>NZ_FMUJ01000014.1 GCF_900100965.1 Variovorax sp. EL159
CAGGGCGTCGGCCCCGAGAGCTTCGTGGCCCTGGCCCTGCCTCGCTCCCTGGAGCTGGTGGTCAGCCTCCTGGCCATCCTGAAGGCCGGCGCCGCCTACGTCCCCCTGGACGTGGACTACCCCAAGGACCGCCTGGCGTTCATGCTGGAGGACGCTGCGCCGGCCTGCATGATCAGCAACCGCGCCACCGCAGCGATGCTGCCCCAGGCAACGCCCACCCTGTGCCTGGACGAGCCCGCCCTCATCGCGCAGCTGGCCCACGCGCCCCTTGCCAACCCCACCGACCACGACCGCGTTCGGCCACTGCGTCCCGCCAACCCCGCGTACGTCATCTACACCTCGGGGTCTACCGGCAAGCCAAAGGGCGTGGTGATTTCACAGCAGAACGTCGTGCGGCTCCTCGGTGCGACGGAGCAATGGTTTGGATTCGGTCCGCAGGACGTATGGACCCTGTTCCATTCGCACGCCTTCGACTTCTCGGTCTGGGAGCTCTGGGGCGCTCTGCTTCGCGGCGGGCAGTTGATCGTCGTTCCGAGTTTGATCAGCCGTTCCCCCGAAGAGTTCTTGAGCCTGCTCGTGCGCAAGCAGGTGACCGTCCTCAATCAGACACCATCGGCATTCCATCAACTGGCGCAGGCCGAGCGGGAGCACCCGGAGCTGCAGGCCGGCCTGGCTTTGCGCTGCGTGATTTTCGGCGGCGAAGCGCTTGAACTCCGGCTCCTGAAGGACTGGTATGAGAGACACGGCGATGAAGCGCCGTCACTCATCAACATGTACGGCATCACAGAAACGACCGTTCATGTCAACTACGCCGCGTTGAGCAAGGCGCTCATGGGCAGCGACGCCAACAGTCTCATCGGCCGCGGCATTCCGGACCTGCGGACCTACGTTCTGGACGCGGCACTGCAGCCGGTGCCTGTAGGCGTGACGGGTGAGCTGTACATCGCGGGCGCGGGCCTGGCGCGCGGCTACCTCCAGCGCCCGGGCCTGAGCGCCGAGCGCTTCGTGGCCAATCCCTTCGGCCCGCCGGGCAGCCGCATGTACCGCTCCGGCGACCTGGCGCGCTGGCGCCCCGACGGCGTGCTCGACTTCCTCGGGCGCGCCGACCAGCAGGTCAAGATCCGGGGGTTTCGCATCGAGCTCGGTGAGATCGAGGCAGCCCTCTCTCGGCAGCCCGGCGTCGCTCAGGCCGCTGTCATTGCTCGCGAGGACAGCCCCGGCCACAAGCAGCTGGTGGGCTATGTCGTGGCAGATGCCGCCATCGACACCGCAGCCCTGCGTCGTGCGCTGTCCACAGATCTGCCCGACCACATGGTCCCCGCGGCCCTCGTCGTACTCGATACCCTGCCCCTGACACCCAACGGCAAGCTCGACCGCAAGGCACTGCCCGCGCCCGACTTCACGCCGCGCAGCATCCGCGCACCGCGCACTCCCCAGGAGCAGACCCTGGCCACCCTCTTCGCCGAGGTCCTGCGCCTGCCCCAGGTGGGCATCGACGACAACTTCTTCGACCTGGGCGGCCACTCGCTGCTGGTCACCAGGCTCGTGAGCCGCATCCGCTCCGCATTGGGCGTGGAGCTACCCATCCGCGTGCTGTTTGAAGCGCCCACGGTCGCACAGCTGGGCCACAGGCTCGTCGGTGCGCAGTCTGCCCGTGCGGTCCTGCAGCCGATGGCGAGGCCCGAACTTATTCCGGTGTCGCTTTCCCAACGACGGCTCTGGCTCCTGTACCAGATCGACGGCCCCACGCCCACCTACAACGTGGCCATGGCCTTGCGGCTGAAGGGGCGGGTTGACGATTCAGCGCTGGAACTGGCCTTGGGCGACCTGGTCGGCCGTCACGAAAGCCTGCGCACTGTCTTCAGGGACACGGACGACGCAACACCCTTGCAGCAGATTCTTGCGCCCGAAGGTGCGCATCTTGCGATGCAGGTAGAAACGGCGTCCGAAGCCACGCTGGCGCAACGACTCGCCGAGGCAACCGCGTACTGCTTCCAGCTGGGCAGCGAGATTCCGTTTCGCGCCTGGTTGTTCCACCTTGATGCGGATCAGCACGTGCTGTTGCTGCTGTGCCATCACATCGCCAGTGACGGATGGTCGCTCGCACCGCTGGCACGCGATTTGTCCCTGGCCTACGCCGCGCGTGGCCAGGGCCAGCCACCGGCATGGACACCTTTGCCGGTGCAGTACGCCGACTACACGCTCTGGCAGCACGAACTGCTGGGCAGCGAGCGCAATCCCGACAGCGTCATCACCAAGCAACTGCGCTACTGGCAACGCACGCTCGCCGGCCTGCCCGAGCAGTTGGAACTCCCTACCGACAGGCCGCGCCCCACGGTGTCCAGCCACCACGGCGAGAGCGTCGCGTTCCGGCTCGACGTGGGCCTGCATCAGGAGCTGCTGACCCTTGCACGCGAGGGGCAGGCCAGTCTGTTCATGGTGCTTCAGGCTGCACTGGCCACCTTGTTCACCCGCCTGGGCGCAGGCACCGACATCCCGCTGGGCAGCCCGATCGCTGGGCGCACGGATGAAGCGCTCGACGACCTGGTGGGCTTCTTCCTTAACACCCTGGTGCTGCGCACCGATACCTCCGGCAACCCGAGCTTCCGCGAGTTGCTGGCTCGCGTGCGCGAGACGGACCTGAGCGCCTACGAACATCAGGACCTTCCGTTCGAGCGCCTGGTCGAAGTGCTCAATCCGACCCGCTCCATGGCGCGTCATCCTCTTTTTCAGGTTTCGCTGGTCTTTCAGAACAACGCCAGGACCAGCTTCACGTTGCCAGGCCTGGAAATCCAGACCCAACCCATTGGCCTGAGCACCGCCAAGTTCGATCTGTCCTTCACCTTGTGGGAGCAGCCCGACAAGGCGGGCAGGGCCCAAGGCATCGCAGGCCGTGTCGACTTCGCCACGGATCTCTTCGACCTCGCGACGGTGCAGTGGATGCTTCATCATTTCGAGGCACTGCTTCGGGTCGTGGCCTCCAATTCGGCGACAACGCTCTTCCAGATTCCGCTGCCGAGCCTCGCTTCCGCAAGCGCGGGGAGTCCGCTCTCCCAAAGGCCGACGCAGGCATTCACAAGAATCGATCGCCACGAGATCGATCAGAGCTTGACCACCCGATTCGAAGCACAGGTCCACCGCGCTCCCTCGGCTGTCGCCATCACGCATGACGGCATTTCGTGGACCTACGACGATTTGAACCGGAAGGCCAATGGCATCGCCAACAAACTCCAGCAGAGCCTGAGCCGGAACACCGGCCGCGTGATGCTCCTGTTCAGCCATGGCGCCGACATGGTGGCGGCCATGCTGGGCGTCCTGAAGTCGGGAAGGAGCTACGTTCCCCTGGACCCTCTGCATCCGGCAGACAGGCTGAGATTCATCGTCGAGGATTCGGAAGGTGAAGCGCTGCTTTGCGAGCCGGGGCTGCAGGCGCTTGCAACGACCGTTTGCGCTGCCAGGCAAATTCCGGCATTCGATCAATCGCTCATTCCGCCGGCCAGCAGCTGTGCCACCCAACGCCATCCGGGCAGCGAAACCTATGTGCTCTACACATCGGGAACGACGGGTCGGCCAAAGGGTGTCGTTCAGGTCGACCGCAACGTCCTGCACTTCATTGCCGCATACACCAACGCGCTTCATCTGAATGCCACCGACCGATTGACGCTTTTCAGCTCCTACGGCTTCGATGCTTCGGTCATGGACATCTACGGCGCACTCCTGAATGGCGCCACGCTCTGCATTCACGACCTGCGTCAGGTGGAGTTCACCCAGCTTCATGACTGGCTGGAAGCACAGCGCATCACCGTGTGGCATTCGACGCCGACGGTGTTCCGGCTTGCCGCCAGCGGCTTTCAAGGCCGGAAGTCTTCTTCGACGCGATTGATCATTCTTGGCGGTGAAGAAGCTGCGCCGTCGGATCTGAAATTGCTGCGGGAGAACTTCGAGCCCGACTGCCTTCTCGTCAACGGATACGGGCCAACCGAATCCACCGTGACGGCGCAGTTCTTCGCCAGTGCCCGCACAGAGATTCAAGGCACCCGGCTGCCCATTGGCCATCCCGTCGAATCCACGCAGATCGCTCTGCTGGGTCCGGATGGGCAACCGACGGATCTTTTTGGCGAATTGGCCATCTGCAGCGAGTACGTCGCGCACGGCTACCTGAAGCGCCCCGACCTGAACGCCGAGCGCTTCATGGCCAACCCTTTCGGCCCGCCGGGCGGCCACATGTACCGCACAGGTGACCTGGCGCGCTGGCGACCCGACGGCCTGCTCGAGTTCCTCGGGCGCGCCGACCAGCAGGTCAAGATCCGGGGCTTTCGCATCGAGCCCGGCGAGGTCGAGGCAGCCCTCACGCGCCAGCCTGGCGTCACGCAGGCTGCCGTCATTGCCCGCGAAGACGCACCAGGACACAAGCAGCTCGTGGGCTATGTCGTGGCAGCAGCCGGGCAGAGCGTGGACGCCTCGGCCTTGCGCCACGCGCTGACCGCCGATCTCCCCGACCACATGGTCCCCGCAGCCATCGTCGTGCTCGATGCCCTGCCCCTGACGCCCAACGGCAAGCTCGACCGCAAGGCCCTGCCCGCGCCCGACTTCACGCCACTGAGCATTCGCGCGCCGCGCACACCGCAGGAAGAGATCCTTGCGACGCTCTTCGCCGAGATCCTCGGACTCGCACAGGTAGGCATCGACGACAACTTCTTCGACCTCGGTGGCCACTCGTTGCTGGCAACCAAGCTCGTCAGCCGCGTGCGCTCGGCCTTGGGCCTGGAACTTTCCATCAGGGCATTGTTCGAGGCGCCGACGATCGCGCAACTGGAACCCAAACTGAAAAATGCACCGCCGGCGCGCAAGGCCTTGCGCGTCATGCCCAGGGTCCAGAGCCCGACGGGAAAAGCCACCGCACTCGATGAGTGACGGACTCGCACAAGCCGCCAACGACAGACATTCCGCATGATCCCCCTCTCCTTCGCGCAACAGCGCCTGTGGTTCCTGCATCGCCTGGACGGTCCCAGCGCCACCTACAACATTCCGATCTGCTTGCGACTGGCAGGACGTGTGGACGACAACGCGCTGGAGCAGGCACTGTGCGATGCGGTCGTGCGCCATGAGAGCCTGCGCACCATCTTCCCCGACACGGACGACCTGCCTCAGCAGGTGGTTCTTCCGGCGGAGTCCACCAGGCCGACCATGGAGGTGCTCGATGCGTCCGAAGCGGCGCTTGCAGCGCAACTCGACAGGGCCGCGGGCCACTGCTTCGAGATCGCGAGCGAGATTCCGATTCGTGCATGGCTGTTTCACCTGGGCGCCGACCAGCATGTGCTGCTGCTTCTGTGCCATCACATCGCCAGCGATGGCTGGTCCGCCGCACCACTGGCGCGCGATCTGCGCACGGCCTACGCTGCGCGTTTGCAGGGCAATGCGCCCACATGGGCGGCGCTGCCTGTGCAGTACGCCGACTACACGCTGTGGCAACGCGAACTGCTGGGCGATGAGCTTGACCCGGACAGCACCAGCGCACGGCAGTTGGCCTACTGGCAGCGCACCCTGGCTGACCTGCCCGAGCAACTGCAGTTGCCCACCGACAGGCCGCGCCCGGTTGCCTCCAGCTATCACGGCGAGCACCTGCCGATCCTGATCGACACACCGATCCATCAGAAGCTGGCCGTCCTTGCCCGCGAAAGCCAGACAAGCCTGTTCATGGTCCTGCAGGCGGCATTGGCAACCTTGTTCACCCGCATGGGAGCAGGCACCGACATCGCACTGGGCAGTGCCATTGCGGGCCGCACCGACGAAGCACTGAACGATCTCATCGGCTTCTTCGTCAACACGCTGGTGCTACGCACGGACACCTCGGGCAATCCGAGCTTCCGGGAGTTGCTGGCACGCGTGCGCGAAACCAACCTGAGCGCCTACGAACATCAGGACCTTCCGTTCGAGCGACTCGTGGAAGTGCTCAATCCGGTGCGCTCCATGGCGCGCCATCCGTTGTTCCAGGTCTCGCTGGTTTTCCAGAACAATGCAAGAACCCTCTTCGCACTGCAGGACCTGGAGGTCAGCGCGCAACCCCTCGGTCGGAGCACCGCCAAGTTCGATCTGTCATTCACCTTGTGGGAGCAGTTCGACAAACAAGGGAAAGCCCAGGGAATTGCCGGCCGCATCGAATTCGCGACGGACCTGTTCGATCGGCCCACCATCGAGCAACTCTCAGCGCGCCTGCAGCGCGTGCTGGAGGTCATTGCAGTCGATCCCTCGCAACCCATCGACCACATCGAGATCCTGCAGCCCGGGGAACGCGCACGGATCCTTCTGGACTGGAACGACACCGCGCACCCCGTGCCCGAAGCGCTTCTGCCAGCGCTCTTCGAGCAGCAGGTGGCCCGCGCGCCAGACGCCATCGCCCTCGTCTTCGAGGACACCACGCTGACCTACGGCGAACTCAATGCGCGCGCCAACCAGTTGGCCCACCACCTGATCGCGCAAGGCGTAGGCCCCGAGAGCCTCGTGGCACTCGCCTTGCCGCGCTCTCTGGAGATGGTCATCAGCCTGCTGGCCATCCTCAAGGCCGGGGGTGCTTACCTGCCCCTGGACGTGGACTACCCGAAGGACCGATTGGCCTTCATGCTGGAGGACGCCTCGCCGATCTGCATGATCAGCGACAGCGCCACCGCACGGTTGCTGCCCCCGGGCGTGCCTACGCTCTGCCTGGACGATACGTCGCTCACAGCCTTGCTGGCCGCCGCGCCTCTTGCCAACCCCACCGACCACGACCGCGTCCGGCCGCTGCGCCCCGCCAACCCCGCATATGTCATCTACACCTCCGGATCCACCGGCAGGCCCAAGGGGGTTGTGGTCTCTCATGCCGGCGTATCGAGCCTCAGCGCCAGCCAGGTTCAGCACCTGAACCTCCATCGCGGATCACGGGTCTTGCAGTTTGCATCGCTGAGCTTCGATGCGGCCTTCTGGGAAGTTGTGCAGGCCCTCCTGTCCGGCGCGGCGCTCGTGCTGGCCCGAGCGCATGACTTGCTGCCTGGAGACGCGCTCGCTGCGACTGTTTCCAAGCATCGGGTCACGCATCTGACCATCCCTCCGATTGCGTTGGCTGCGCAGGAGTCCGGAGGATTGCCAGGCGATCTGAATCTGGTCATTGCCGGGGAATCGGGCACTGCGCAACTGATCGAAAAATGGTCGCATGGCCGACAACTGATCAATGCCTATGGCCCCACCGAGGCAACGGTGTGCGCCACCATGAGTGCACCGCTCTTCGGGCTGGAAAATCCCCCGATCGGGCACCCGATCTCGAACACGCAGGTGTATGTGCTGGACGCGGCACTGCAGCCGGTGCCCGCGGGCGTGCCCGGCGAGCTGTACATCGC
>NZ_FMUJ01000012.1 GCF_900100965.1 Variovorax sp. EL159
GGGAACGACAGCTGGTGCACCACCGTGACGACGCACTGCGCTGCGCACTGAATGACCTGAGGGTCAGCCATGAATCGACGGCACCTGCGAGTGATCGCGGGTGCGCGCGGCTTCGATACGATGACGACGCTCGACCACCAGCAACGCCAGATCGAGCGCTTTGCTGATCACCGTGGAGAACACGACGCCGCCAGCAACACCGACCGCGATGGCCGCGAAGATCAAGCGCCAGAGTTCGGACTCCGGCACCACGCAGCCGTTGATCAAGCACCCAAGCATCACGGCTTCGGCGGTTGCGGTTGAGCAGCCTTGCCAACGGGCGTCAGGCCCGTGAGCACCGCGCCGATCTTGCGATCCTTGGGCGAGGGCTTCAGCGAGAACTTCGCGCTGTAGGTGCCGACGCTGGGGGCGTTCTGGCCGCGCATCTTTTCGTCCAGGCGGAGCACGCCGACCGACTCAGGCGTGCCGTCGTCATTCATCAGGATGCACTCAGCCTCTTGCACCTGATACGAGCGGCCCTCGAACGTCTTGTCCTGCACCGGACCGACCTTGATGATTTGAATGAGAGACGTGTGGTTCATGGTTTCTTTCGTGCCGCTATTTCAGGCTTGAGGTTCTGGCGACGTGCCAGCTGGAAGCCCTGACCCGCAGGGCTACGAGCTAGCGGGTCACATACGCCCCGTCAGCCAGTGCGGGTAGCGATGCCCTACAGAGCGCGCGTGATCGCCAATCTCCAAGCTGTAGTGACCACCAAGCGGTGTCTCATCAGGCGCATCCAACGCCCCGCCGACCTGCCAATCGAGGAACCACTCACCACGCCACCCACCGGCGATGTCAGCGATGCAAGGACGCGTATCAGGCGCAAGAACGCCATCGAAACGAAGGGGGGGGTCCACCCCCACCCCGGGCTCAGCGGGAGCCGCCAGACTCGGCACCGAGCCGTTAGCCGAAGCAGGTGGGGGAGGACAGACGGACGACTGCGCGAAGGCAGCGAAATCAACTTGGGGCGGGTGCATGGCGGCTCCTGAAAAGTACACAAGATGTGTACGTGCAAGAATCTAACAAGTACTCACCTTGGGTACAAGACTGGCGGCTATCATTTCCTCGTCTTGTGTACTTTCCACAACATGAGGACTTTGACGATATGCAGACGACGCTGAACCTGTTAGAGAACGCGCTGAAAGAGGACAACAACATCGCCACCTGGACTAAGCGACTCGGCTTGTCAGGCAAAGCCCTGTACAACGCGCGCGACAGAGGCCACCTATCGCCAGCTATAGCTGGGGCACTCGCCGAAGAGCTCGGAAAAGACCCAAAGGAATGGATCGTGGTGGCCGCACTCGAATCAGAACGAGAGAGCGCTTGCAAAACTCGCATGGTTTCGCGAATGCGCAAGACTTTGATGTTGTAATTTGTGAGATATGACCTCTCGCTTCCGTCACGTCGCCCTGATCGGCAAATACCAGGCTTCCGGCGCCCGCGCGCAGGCGGATGCGCGCGACGGCGTGATGGAGAGCATCGGCGCCTTCCTCGAATCGCAGGGCTGCAAGGTATTCGTCGAGCGCTCGACCTGCGAGGAAGAAGCCGATGACGGCGCCCCGGCCCATCCCCGCTACGAGGCCCTGTCGGTCGAGGAAATCGGCCAGCGCTGCGACCTCGGCCTGGTGGTCGGCGGCGACGGCACCATGCTCGGCATCGGCCGGCAGCTCGCCAGCTACGGCATCCCGCTGATCGGCATCAACCGCGGCCGGCTCGGCTTCATCACCGACATTCCGCTCGACAACTACCAGGCCACGCTGATCCCGATGCTGGCCGGCGAATACGAGGAAGACCATCGCAGCCTGATGCACGCCCAGGTGATGCGCGATGGCGTCTCGGTGTTCGACGCCCTCGCCATGAATGACGTGGTGGTCAATCGCGGCGCCACCTCCGGCATGGTCGAGCTGCGCGTGTCGGTGGGCCGCCACTTCGTGGCCAACCAGCGCGCCGATGGCCTGATCATCGCCACGCCCACGGGCTCGACCGCTTATGCGCTGTCCGCCGGCGGGCCTTTGCTTCATCCGGCGGTGCCCGGCTGGGTGCTGGTGCCGATCGCGCCGCACACGCTGTCGAACCGCCCTGTGCTGCTGCCCGATGCCGACGAGATCGTGATCGAGCTGGTGGGCGGGCGCGACGCCAGCGCCAATTTCGACATGCAGTCGCTGGCTTCGCTCGTGATCGGCGACCGCGTGGTGGTGCGCCGCTCCGATTTCCGCGTGCGCTTCCTGCATCCGCGCGGCTGGAGCTATTTCGACACGCTGCGCAAGAAACTTCATTGGAACGAAGGGGGCTCCTGACATGGCGCTGCGACGCATCGCACTGCGCGACTTCGTGATCGTGCGATCACTCGAACTCGACCTGTCCACCGGCTTCACGGTATTGACCGGTGAAACCGGTGCCGGCAAATCCATCCTGATCGACGCGCTGCAGCTGGCGCTCGGCAACCGCGCCGACGCAGGCGCGGTGCGCGAAGGTGCCGAACGGCTCGACGTGAGCGCCGAATTCGACGCCGACCCGGCCCTGGCCGCCTGGCTCGACGAAGGCGGCTTCGAAGCTGGCGACGCTCTGCTGCTGCGCCGCACGGTCGACCTGCAGGGCCGCAGCCGCGGCTGGATCAATGGCAGCCCCGCCACCGCCACCCAACTGCGTGAGCTGGGCGACCGACTGCTCGACATCCACGGCCAGCACGCCTGGCAGAGCCTGACGCGGCCCGAGGCCGTGCGCGGTCTGCTCGACGCCTACGCGGGTGTCCGCACGGATGCGCTCGATGCCGCCTGGCAAGCCTGGCGACAAGCGCTATCCGCCCTGGAGCACGCACGCTCGGCACAAGACTCTCTGCAGCGCGAACGCGAGCGGCTTCAGTGGCAGATCGCCGAAGTCGCAAAGCTCGCGCCGGGTGCCGACGAGTGGGAAGAGCTGTCGACCAACCATTCGCGCATCTCGAATGCACAAGCGCTCATCGACGCGGCGCAGGGTGCCAGCCAGGCGCTGGAAGACGACGACAACGGCGCCCTGTCCGCGCTCACGCGCGCGGCCACGCTGCTGCAGAACTGCGAACACATCGAGCCTGAATTCCGCGCGCTAGGCGAGGTGCTCGCCTCTTGCGTAGCGCAGGCCTCGGACGCGGCCCATTCGCTGCATGGCTACCTGCGCAACGCCGAAGCCGACCCGCAAAGCCTGGCCGAACTGGACGAGCGCATGGGCCTGTGGATGTCACTCGCGCGCCGCTACAAGCGCACGCCCGCCGATCTGCCGGCGCTGCTGGCCGGCTGGCAGGCCGAGCTGCAGGCCCTCGACGCGCAGAGTGACCTCGAAGGCCTGGAGCGCGCCGAGCAGAATGCGCAGCAGGCCTACATGAAAGAAGCCAAGGCGCTCGGCAAGGCCCGCAAGCAAGCCGCCCCGCGTCTCGGCCAGGCCGTCACGGACGCCATGCAGGGCCTTGGCATGCAGGGCGGCCGCTTCGAGGTCGAGCTGCAGCCGCTGGCGCAGCCCGGCCGCGCCGGCCTGGAAGACGTGGCCTTTCTCGTGGCCGGCCACACCGGCAGCACGCCGCGCGCCATCGGCAAGGTGGCATCGGGCGGCGAGCTTTCGCGCATCGCCCTGGCCATCGCCGTGACGACCAGCCAGCTCGGCGCCGCGCAGACACTGATCTTCGACGAGGTCGATGCCGGCGTCGGCGGGGCCGTGGCTGAAACCGTGGGCCGGCTGATGAAGCAACTGGGCCGCGACCGGCAAGTGCTCGCCGTGACCCACCTGCCGCAGGTGGCCGCCTGCGCCGACCATCACCTCGTGGTGGCCAAACGCCAGACGGCCGCAGCCGGCAAGGACGGCCCGCGCACCGAAAGCGGCGTCTCGCGGCTCGACAACGACAACCGCGCCAAGGAAATCGCCCGCATGCTGGGCGGCGAAAAGGTCTCGCAGACCTCGCTCGCACACGCGCGCGAAATGCTGGGCCACAAGACATCGGCGACCGCGCCATGAACCTCGACCTCGTGCTCATCACCGGCATGTCCGGCTCCGGCAAATCGGTGGCCCTTCATGCGCTGGAAGACGCGGGCTACTACTGCGTCGACAACCTGCCGCCCGAGCTGCTGACCTCGTTCATCGCGCTGCAGCACGAGCAGCAGGCCACGCGCGTGGCCATTGCGATGGACGTGCGCAGCGGCGTGTCGCTGCCGATCGTTCCGCAGCAGCTCGAGGCGTTGCGGCGCGATGGCGTCTCGCTGCGCTCGCTGTTCCTCGACGCGACCACCGACGCCCTGCTGCGCCGCTATTCGGAAACCCGTCGCCGCCACCCGCTCTCGCGCCAGGAGGGCCGCACCGACGTGCCCGAGCAGCACCGCGTGCTCATCCAGGCCATCGAGCTCGAACGCGAGCTGCTGGCCGATCTGCGCGACGGTGCCGACGTGATCGACACCAGCCTGATCCGGCCGGCCCAGTTGCAGAGCTACATCAAGGCCCTGATCTCGGCACCGCAAAGTGCGCTGACGCTGGTGTTCGAGTCATTCGCCTTCAAGCGCGGCGTGCCGCTCGACGCGGACTACGTGTTCGACGTACGCATGCTGCCCAACCCGCACTACGTGCCCGCACTGCGCCCGCTCACGGGCCGCGACGAGCCGGTGATCGAGTGGCTGCGCGAGCACGACGACGTGGCGCGCATGTACGACGACATCGAACAGTTCCTGTCGCACTGGCTCGATGCACTAGCGCGTGACCATCGCAGCTATGTCACAGTGGCCATTGGCTGCACTGGCGGGCAGCACCGGTCGGTGTTCCTGGTCGAGCAGCTGGCGCGTTCTTTCGGCGCACGCTGGGGCGCGCTCAAGCGCCACCGCGAACTCGACGCGAACTGATCGATCAGCCCGCGCCGTTTTCGAGCAGCTTGCGCACCGGCGCAGGCAAGCCCAACCGGCCCCACTCCTCGGCATCGACCCAACGCGCCGCCTCGCCTTGCGGCTGGTGGCCCTGGAGTTGCACGGGATGCAGGTGCAGGTCCTTGTGAGTCAGCACGTGCACGAAGGGCGGCAGGTCGTGCGCGCCATGCTGCGCCGAGGGCAGCAGTGCAGCGAGCAAGTCTTCGCGGCTGTCAAACACCGGCGGGCAATACAGGCCCGCCCAGATGCCCTTCGCCGGCCGCTTCTCGAGCCACACGCGCCCCGCTTCATCGCGCGCCAGCAGCACCCAGAGCGACTGGGCACTGCGCTTGAGCTTGCGGGTCTTGACGGGATAGCGCTCCGGCGCGCCTTCGCGCAGAGCCACGCAGGTCTTGTTGACCGGGCAGATCATGCAGCTCGGCTTGCGCGGCAGGCAGACCGTGGCGCCCAGATCCATGAGGCCCTGGGTGTAATGCGCGATCGCCTCGCGCTGTTCGGCAGGCGGAAGCAGTTGCGTCGCCAGGTCCCACAGCGCACGCTCCTGCGCCGACGAAGACATGTCGCCGCCGAAGCCGAGCACGCGCGTCAGCACGCGCTTCACATTGCCGTCGAGGATCGCGACCCGCTCGCCAAAACAGAAGGCGGCAATGGCCGCGGCGGTCGAGCGGCCGATGCCAGGCAAGGTCACCAGTTCGACGGCGGTGCGCGGAAACTCGCCGCCGAATCGCTCGACGACGTCCTGCGCGCAGCGATGCATGTTGCGCGCGCGGCTGTAGTAGCCCAGGCCGCTCCAGAGGCCGAACACCTCGTCTTCCGTGCCTGCAGCCAGCGCCTTCACGTCCGGAAAGCGGTCGAGAAAGCGCGCGAAATAACCGAGCACTGTCGAGACCTGTGTCTGCTGCAGCATCACTTCCGAAAGCCACACGCGGTACGGATCGCGGGTGTTCTGCCACGGCAGCTCGCTGCGCCCGTGGCTGCGCTGCCAGCTCACGATCTGGGCAGCGAAATCGGGGGGCAACTTCGAAGAAGTGGCAACCGCCGCGAGGGCGGAACGCTCAGGCCGCACGCAACTCGCCGACAGCGGCTGACGCACCCTGCTGCGGCTTTCCATGCTGCGAGATCAGCGACGTGAAATCACGCAGGCGCAGATGAAGCTCCGCCAGGTTGCTTTCCTGTGCGGCGAGTTCGAGCAGCCGTTCATCCAGATTGCCTGCCGCGCTCTGGATGCGCTCGATCGCCTCGATGCGCTTGCTGAAATTGCGGCGGCGCTCCTTTAGCTGCGCATCGATCTGCGCGCTCGCGCCCTTGCTCCAGCGCTCGACCTCGGTCATGGCAGCTTCATTGACCAGCCGCAGCCGGCTGGCCAGCGCGCGCACCAGCTTGTCGCAGAAGTCGGCCTGCGCGAGCTTCAGCAGGTTGCCCACGCCCAGGTAGTGGATGTGGCTGCGCTCGATCTGGCTGAGCTCCTGCTCGAAACCCGTCAGGTCGGGCTCGGCCGGCGCCTGCAGGGTGAAGCCCTGCTCGGCATTGAGCTGGCGAAAGGTGGCGTGCAGCATCGACTGGATCTCGGCCGTGGTCGCCTGCACTTCGCGCAGGTTGTTGCGCAGCGAATCGAAGGTCTCCGAATACACCTTGCGGACATTGAACTTGACGCCGGGGCGCTTGAGCGCGGTCGACAGGCGCACCATGTCGGCCTTGAGCGCCGTGCGACCCAGCACCGCGTACACCTCGCGCAGCAGCTTGCCCTGCACCGAGCGCAGCGCCAGGATGCGGGTGTTGCTGCCCTCGAACTCGGCGTGCTCCTGGTCGATGCGCGCGCGCATGTGGCGGATCACCGAAACGTTCTTGCCACGCAGCCCCTGCAGTTCGAGCGCCTGCTCGGACAGGTCGCGCTGGCGCACCTTGAGGATGCGTTCGGCTTCGATGCGCAACGCAGTCATGCCGGCATCGACAGCGAGCCGCAGCATGGTTTCACGCTTGCCGAGCACGCCTTCGCCCAGCAGGGCCTCGAGCGCCGGCAGCCGGCTGGCTTCGAGCAACGGACCGTCGCGCTGAATCTTGGCCTGCAACCCCTTTTGCGCGGAAACCGGCAGCACCTGCGCGAGCGGCACTTCGAGCAGGCGGGCCGCGCCGTCGCGCTGGCGCTCGATCTGCTGTTCGATCTGCGCGGGCGTGCTCAGCGTGTCCCACATGGTGTCGATCTTGTTGAGCACCACGAAGCGCGTGTTGTTGCCTTCGTCCTCGGTGATGAGGTGCTCGCGCCAGATCGACAGATCGGAGCGCGTCACGCCGGTTTCGGCGCCGAGGATGAAGACCACGGCGTGCGCCTGCGGGATCAGGCTCACCGTGAGTTCGGGCTCGGCGCCGATCGCGTTCAGGCCCGGTGTGTCGAGAATCACCAGCCCCTGCTCCAGCAGCGGATGGGGCATGTTCAGCACGGCGTGGCGCCAGCGCGGGATTTCGACACGGCCCTGGGCGTTCTGCACTGGGTTGTCATCGGGCGTGTCGTCGTTCCAGAAGCCCAGCGTGCGCGCTTCTTCCTTGTCGACCCACAGCACCTCGGCCACCTTGCCCATGGCCTGCGCCAGTTGTTCGGCGTTGCCGACGTCGATGGCGATTTCGGTCCAGCGCGTGGGCTTCTCGCGCCAATGGGCCAGCGAATGCGGCTCCAGGCGCGTCTCGATGGGCAACAGGCGCAGCTTGGGCGCGAGCGCGGCGTCGTAGCCCAGTTCGGTCGGGCACATCGTGGTCCGACCCGCGCTCGCGGGCATGATGCGCCGCCCGTAGCCGGCAAAGAAGATCGCGTTGATCAGCTCCGACTTGCCGCGCGAGAACTCGGCCACGAACGCAACCATGACCTTGCTGGTGCGGATCTGCGTCTCGAGCCCGCGCAATCGCTCGGCCACGGACTGGTCGAGCAGCTCGTTCTCGGTCAGCCAGCGGGACAGCCACTGCAGCCGGTGCGCGAAGTTGCTTCGCCAGGCACCGTGCTGATCGAGTTGTTGATTGAAAGAGCGGCTCAAGGGGAATATGTAAAAAACTACTTACAAATATAGCATCGCAAGTCGTGGAGCAAACGTTTGCGGGGCATTCAGTGGGGCGCGCCCGAAGCTACTTTTGACAATTGGGGCAGTAGTAGGTGGAGCGCTGCCCCTGGCGCAGCTGCCGGATCGGCGTTGCACAAACCCGACAGGGCTCTCCAGCCCGGCCGTAAACGGTTGCTTCCAGTTGGAAATAACCGTTCTGCCCATCCACGTTGGAAAAGTCGCGCAGGGTGCTGCCGCCCTTCTCCACCGCCCGGGCCAGTATTTCGCGCACTGCGGCATGGAGCTTCGCGGCCCGCGGTCGGCTGATGCGCTCAGCCGAAAGCGTCGGCCGTATGCCGGCCATGAACAGCGCCTCGGAGGCATAGATGTTGCCCACGCCCACCACCACGTCGCCGGCCAGCAGCACCTGCTTGATGGCCGTCTTGCGCTTCTTGAGCCCGGCGTGGAACGCATCGAGGTCGAAGGCATCGCCCAGCGGCTCCATGCCGAGACCGCCGAGCAACTTGATGGCCCAGGGAGCGGTTTCGTCCTCCACGTAGACCACGGCGCCGAAGCGGCGCGGATCGTTCAGTCGCAAGGTGCCGCGGTCGGTGACCAGATCGAAATGGTCGTGTGCGCCCGGCGGCGGCAGCGCCGCATCGAAACGCAGGCTGCCCGACATGCCCAGGTGCAGCAGCAGGATGCCGCGATCCAGGTCGATCAGCAGGTACTTGCCGCGACGCCGCACCTCGCGCACCTGCCGTCCGACCAGCGTTTCGGGCAACACCATCAACGCCCAGCGCAACGGTTTGCCAATGCGCACGGCATCGATGCGCGCGCCGGCAATGCGGTCGGCAATGCCGCGCCGGGTGACTTCGACTTCGGGTAATTCGGGCATGAAAAGTAAAGCTCTGCCGATCTGCAGCGTTGACGAAGCCCCACGCGGCGCTCGTTCAAATGGCTGGATTATTATGACCAGATGAATCTATCGCTCCGCCGACACCGCCTTGCGGCGGCCGCGTCTCTTGCTCTTCTGGCCTGCGCAACTCATGCGCAATCTGCTTCGGATCCCGCCGCCTCGGGCAGCCCGGCGCCCGTCATCGAGCGCCCTGCGCCGCCGAAGCCGGCGGTGCGGGCCAAGGCGACCACCGCCAAGCAGGCCGCCGACCCCACGCCTCAACAATCGGCACTGACGGCCGACCTGTTCTACGAAATCCTGATGGGCGAGATGACGGCTCGCTCGGGCGATCCGGGCTCCGGTTATGCCCTGGTGCTCGACGCTGCCCGGCGACTGCGCGACGGCAAGCTGTTCCAGCGCGCCGTCGAGATCGCGCTGCAATCGCGCTCCGGCGACGCAGCGCTCGCCGCGGCCCGCGCCTGGCAGGAAACACTGCCCAGCTCGCGCGAAGCACGCCGCATCGAACTGCAGATTTTGATTGCGCTGAACCGCATCAGCGAGACGGTCGAGCCCCTGCGCGCCGAAGTGGCGGCAACCTCGCAGATCGAGCGCCCATTGCTGATGGCCGTGATCGCGCGCAACTACTCGCGCGCCTCGGACAAGAAGCTGGCCGCCTCGGTGGTCGAGCAGGCCCTGGTCGATGAACTCAAGAGCCCCACCACCGGTGGGCTCGCGTGGGCCACCGTCGGGCGACTGCGCCTGAACGCGGGCGATGTCTCCGGTGCGCTGGACGCCGCACGCAAGGGACAGGACATCGACCCGAGCTCCGACGCACCGGCCACGCTGGCGCTCGAAATGATCGACCCCGGCCAGCCGCTCGCCGAGCCGATCGTGACGCGCTACCTCAACAACAACGCCAAGGCCTCGCCCGACCTGCGCATTGCCTATGCCCGCGTGCTGGTCGAGAACCGGCGTTTCAACGAAGCCACCACGCAGCTCCAGGCCGTGACCACATCGCGGCCCGAGCTGGCCGAGCCGTGGCTGCTGCTCGGCAGCCTGCAGATGCAGGCCAAGCAGGACGCGGCAGCCGAGACGTCGATCAAGCGCTTCGTCGAACTGTCGGGAACCCCGGGCAAGGACGGGCTCGATGCCTCCGACCGCAAGCGCACCGTCTCGCAGGCCTACCTTGCCCTCGCCCAGCTGGCGGAGCGGCGCAAGGATTTCGCCGCCGCCGAGCGCTGGCTGGCGCGCGTCGACGGACCCGATGAAGTGGTGGCCGCGCAGAGTCGCCGTGCGGGCCTGCTGGCACGCCAGGGCAAGCTGGCGCAGGCGCGCGAAGTCATTCGCAACCTGCCCGAGCGCTCGCCCGACGACAAGAAGCAGAAGTTCCTCGCCGAAGTGCAGTTGCTGCGCGACGCAAAGCAATACCAGGCCGCCTACGACATGCTGGCCCGGGCGTCGGCCGCCGAACCGGATGACGGCGATCTGGTCTACGACCAGGCCATGATCGCGGAGAAGCTCAATCGCCTGGACGACATGGAGCGGCTGCTGCGCCGGCTGATCCAGCTCAAGCCCGACAACCAGAACGCGTACAACGCGCTGGGCTATTCGTTCGCCGATCGCAAGATCCGGCTCGACGAGGCGCGCACGCTGATCCAGAAGGCGGTGCAGCTCGCACCTGAAGATCCGTTCATTGCCGACAGCCTGGGCTGGGTCGAGTTCCGGCTTGGCAACACGGCGGAGGCCATCCGCATCCTCGAGGCGGCCTACAAGACACGGCCCGATCCGGAGATCGGCGCGCATTTCGGTGAGGTCCTGTGGAGCACCGGCCAGAAAGACCGCGCGGTCACGATCTGGAAGGAAGCCCTGCTGAGCGACGCCGAGAACGAGACCCTGCAGGAAACGCTCAAGCGCTTGCGGGTCAAGCCATGACTTTCGCTGGCGGGGCGCTGAACGGCCGTCGTGCCGCGCTGTCCCTTGGGGGCGCGGCACTGCTCTGGATGACGGGCTGCGCCCAGTTGTCGGGTGGCTCGTCGGCCCCGAGGACATCGGACAGCTGGAGCGGCCGCATGTCGCTGCGCATCGAGAGCGAGCCGGTGCAGACCTTCGCCGCGCTGTTCGAACTCCGCGGCTCGCCCGAGACGGGCGACCTCACCCTCACAACACCCATCGGCAGCACGCTTGCGCAGCTGCATTGGGCACCGGGCGAAGCCCTGCTCAAGGACGGCAGCAACACCCGGCGTTTCGACTCCGTCGATGCCCTGATCGAAGCGGCCACCGGCGCGGTCATTCCGGTCGGTGCGCTGTTCGGTTGGCTTGAAGGCCGCAACGAACCCGTGCCCGGCTGGAAACCCGACCTCGCGCAACTGGGCAACGGGCGCCTGCAGGCCGTGCGTGAATCGCCGAGCCCCAGGGCCGACCTGCGCATCGTGTTCGAGCGGTCATGAAGGCGATCTACGACCTCCCCGCACCGGCCAAGCTCAACCTCTTCCTGCACATCACTGGCCGGCGGGATGACGGCTACCACCTGCTGCAATCGGTCTTCATGCTGATCGACTGGTGCGACACGCTGCATGTCGAGCTTCGTCGCGACGGCCAGTTGAGCCGCGAGGACCTCACGACCGAATTGCCGGCCGACGACCTGATCCTGCGCGCCGCACGTGCACTGCAGGCGTTTGCCGCACCCGGCCAGGGCGCGCACATTTCGGTCGCCAAGCACGTGCCGGCGCAGGCAGGCATGGGCGGAGGCTCTTCCGATGCCGCCACCTGCCTGCTGGCATTGAACCGGCTGTGGGGCCTGAACCTGCCGCTCGCACGCCTGGCCCACATCGGGTTGAAGCTGGGGGCCGACGTGCCCTTCTTCCTCGCGGGCCGCAATGCGTGGGTCGAAGGCATCGGAGAGGACGTTCGTCCGGTTACACTCCCTCCCGCGCACTTCGCGGTGGTCAAACCGCCCGAAGGACTCGATACCCGATTAATTTTTTCTGCGCCCGATCTTGAACGTGCAACTCCTGTTGCTATAATCTCGGGCTTTGCTGCAGATAGCGAACAGCTTGAAGCTCCAAACTTGGGAAACCAGGTTTTCGACTTCGGCCACAACGATCTACAGCCGGTTGCTCAGCGGCTTTGCCCCGCGGTCACCGACGCCATCGAATGGCTCGGCGCCCAAGGATTGAAGGCCCGGATGACCGGATCCGGAAGCTCGGTGTTCGCGAAGATGCCGCAAGCGCCGCAGGACGCGGAACTGCTCGAAGCCCCCGAGGGCTGGCAGGTTCGTCAATGCAGCAATTTGGCTGTTCATCCTCTCTGGGGGTGGGCAACCTGAAGATAATCGGATCGGTTTTCGATTCGATGCGACATATATCGGTTGGTGGTGAAAACCATCGACCCGTGTAGGGGAGTCGCCAAGCTGGTTAAGGCACTGGATTTTGATTCCAGCATGCAAAGGTTCGAATCCTTTCTCCCCTGCCAAATCTTCAAGAACTGCGGCCCAACGGCCGCAGTCTTCTTTTGCAGCCCACCCGCTGCAATAATCGGCGGCTCACCGGCCGCCACGCATCAGAAACCTTTTGGCGGCTTCCTAAGCCAATTCGCACTGCCGGGACGCGCTCATGCAGGCTAATCACCCTGATTTCATGGTTTTCACCGGTAACGCCAATCCTGGCCTTGCCGCAGAAATCGCGCACAACCTCGGCACCTCGCTGGGCGCCGCACGCGTCGGTCGCTTCTCCGATGGCGAAGTCACTGTCGAGATCAACCAGAACGTCCGGGCGCGCGACGTGTTCGTGGTGCAGTCGACCTGCGCACCGACCAACGAAAACCTGATGGAACTGCTGATCATGGTCGACGCGCTCAAGCGCGCTTCGGCCGAACGGATCAGCGCCGTGATTCCCTACTTCGGCTATGCCCGCCAGGACCGCCGCCCGCGTTCGAGCCGCGTGCCGATCTCGGCCAAGGTCGTGGCCAACCTGCTGGAAACCGTCGGCGTCGAGCGCGTGCTCACGATGGACCTGCACGCTGACCAGATCCAGGGTTTCTTCGACATCCCGGTCGACAACATCTATGCGTCGCCAGTCCTCCTGGGCGACCTGCGCGCCAAGAACTACGAAGACCTGATCGTGGTCTCGCCCGACGTCGGCGGCGTGGTTCGTGCCCGTGCGCTGGCCAAGCAACTGAACTGCGACCTCGCCATCATCGACAAGCGCCGCCCGAAGGCCAACGTCAGCGAAGTCATGAACGTGATCGGCGAGATCGACGGCCGCAACTGCGTGATCATGGACGACATGATCGACACGGCCGGCACGCTGGTCAAAGCGGCCGAAGTGCTGAAAGAGCGTGGCGCCAAGAGCGTCTACGCCTACTGCACGCACCCGATCTTCTCGGGTCCGGCCATCGAGCGCATCACGCAGGGCTCGGCCCTCGACGAAGTGGTCGTGACCAACACCATTCCTCTTTCCGATGCGGCCCTCGCCTGCGGAAAGATCCGCCAGCTCTCCGTGGCACCGCTGATCGCCGAAACGATCCAGCGCATTGCCAAGGGCGAGTCGGTGATGAGTTTGTTCTCGGACCAGGACAACCTGTTCTGATCTGAGCAAAAAGCGGGCTCCTCTCCCTTTCCGGGACAGGAGCCCTTGTTGAACCGGAGTCGCACTGGTCGCGGTGGACTCTTACAGGAGCTAGTTATGAAATTCGTCGCTTTTGAGCGCGCAAAGCAGGGCACGGGTGCGAGCCGCCGTCTCCGCGTTTCGGGCAAGACCCCCGGCATCGTCTACGGTGGTGACACCCAGCCGCAACTGATCGAGATCGATCACAACGCGCTGTGGCACGCCCTCAAGAAGGAAGCCTTCCATTCGACCGTGCTCGAAATGGAACTCGGCGGCAACGTCAGCAAGGTGCTGCTGCGTGACGTGCAGTACCACCCGTTCCGCCAACTGGTGCAACACATCGACTTCCAGCGCGTCGATGCCAAGACCCGCCTGACCATGAAGGTGCCCGTGCACTTCAAGGGTGAAGAAGAATCCGAAGCCGTCAAGATCGACCTGAACCTGGTCAACCACGTGACGACCGAACTCGAACTGAACTGCCTGCCGAGCGATCTGCCCGAGTTCATCGAAGTCGACCTGTCGGGCCTGAAGAAGAACGGCACCGTCACGCTGAAGGACATCAAGCTGCCCAAGGGCGTGAAGTGGGTCAGCCACGGCAAGGTGAACCCGGTGCTGGCTTCGGCCGTGTCGCCGGCGGCTGAAGAAGTCGACGCTCCCGCTGAAGGCGCTGCCGATGCAGCCGCCGCAGCAGCGCCGGCCGGCAAGGGTGGCAAGGCTGCGCCTGCAGCCAAGACCCCCGCTGCCAAGACGCCTGCCAAGAAGTAATCTCTTCTTCGCAAGCGCGCGAAAGCGCCAAAAGGCCCGCCCCGTGCGGGCCTTTTGCTTTTTCGCGGCGGGATAATCCCGGCCATGATCAAGCTGTTCGTCGGCCTCGGAAACCCGGGCCCTGAGTACGAAGCCACGCGGCACAACGCGGGCTTCTGGTGGATCGACGCCCTCGCGCGCGACTGGAAACTCAACCTCGTGCCCGAGCGCGGCTACCACGGCCTCGCGGCGCGCGCCAACATCGGCGGCCAAAGCATCTGGCTGCTGGAGCCGCAGACCTTCATGAACCTGTCGGGCAAGTCGGTGGCCGCGCTCGCGCGCTTCTTCAAGATCGCGCCCGAAGAAATCCTCGTGGTGCACGACGAACTCGACGTGGTGCCCGGCCAGGTCAAGCTCAAGTTCGGCGGCAGCCATGCGGGCCACAACGGCCTGCGCGACATCCATGCGCAACTCGGCACCGGCGACTACTGGCGGCTGCGCCTGGGCATCGGCCACCCCGGCGTGAAGTCGGAGGTCGTCAACTGGGTGCTCAAGAAGCCGCTGAAAGAACAACGTGAACTGATCGAGGACGCCATCGTCCGCACGCTGCACGCCACGCCGGCGCTCGTGGCTGGCGAGATGGAAAAAGCGACCTTGCTGATTCACACGAGCAAACCGCCGCGGCCCAAACCGCCGCGACGGGAGCCCGGCGAAGGGGGCACGCCTGCCGCCACCTAGCCGGCCACGGGAGTGCAGGGAGGGAGAGAAATAAAAATGAGGAAGAGAAGAACAAGAACAGGAAAGGCCTGGATCGCTATATTTTCAATAGCGTCCTGCCTCTGTTCCCTGGGCGTTTCCGCCCAGACATGGCGATGCGGCAACGCCTACTCCGATCGCCCCTGCGAAGGCGGCAAGACGGTGAAGGTGGAAGACAACCGCAGCGACCAGGACCGCCGGGCGGCCGACTCCGGCACGCGCAGCGCCCGAACCCAGGCCGACCAGCTGGAACGCAGTCGGTTGTTCCAGGAGAAGGCAGCACACGACCGCGATCAGCAAGCGGCGCGGGAAGCCAGAAGCGCGGCCATGGCCGACAGGCGACTGGCATTGGCCGAGCAGAAATCCCGGGAGCGCGCGAGCAAGGCGGCCAGCGAGCCACGCAAGTCCAGCCTGAGCTTCACCGGCGCGCCGGGTGCCAAGGCAGCCGGCGATGCGCCGGCGCACAAGAAGAAAAAGAAGCGGAAGTCCGCCGGCTCAGACGCCGGCTGAAGCCGCCGTCACCTTGATCGCCGTGAGGCGCTGGTACTTCTGCATCAGCGTCTCGCGGCTTTCCACGTGCTCGGGGTTCAGGGGAATGCACGCCACCGGGCAGATCTGCACGCACTGCGGCTCGTCGAAGTGACCCACGCACTCGGTGCACTTGTGCGGATCGATTTCATAGAAATCGGCGCCCATGTAGATCGCATCGTTCGGGCACTCGGGCTCGCAGACATCGCAGTTGATGCATTCGTCGGTGATCATGAGGGCCATCCCCCAATTATCGACGCGTCGGGCGCCGGGCCTCTTCGGGCCGCCTGGAGCCCCCGACCGCATCAGGGCGGCATGCCGGTTAGTGACAAAGGTCTCATAAGCGGCACGCTTGTTGCAGGAGTCAGTTATGCTGCGCCCCGCCCCATGAGTCTGTTTTTATTCAAGCGCCTCGCCACGTTGATCGGCACGCTGATCGGCGCCTCCGTCATCGTTTTCCTGGTCCTGGAGATCCTGCCCGGCAACGCCGCGCAGATGCTCATGGGCCCGGACGCATCGCCCGAAGCCGTTGCGGCACTGGCGACCAAGCTCGGCCTCGACCAACCCGCGTGGACCCGCTACTGGCACTGGATCGGCGGCCTGCTCACCGGCAACCTGGGCGACAGCTACGCCTACAGCTCGCCCGTGCTCGACCTGATCCTCGAACGCCTGGCGCTGACCGTGCCGCTCGCGCTGCTGGCCATGACGCTGACCATCGTGATCGCCCTGCTGGTGGGCGTGACCGCTGCCGCCCGCCACAACAAGCTCGGCGACGTCGGCCTGATGGGGCTGGCGCAGGTCGGTGTCGCCATTCCCAATTTCTGGTTCGCGATTCTTCTGATTCTCGTGTTCTCGGTGCAGCTGCAGTGGTTCTCCGCCGGTGGCTTCGAGGGCTGGGGCGAAGGCTTCTTCGCGGGCATCAAGTCGCTGCTGCTGCCGGCCCTGTCGCTGGCCGTGGTGCAGGCGGCGATCCTTGCGCGCATCACGCGCTCGGCCGTGCTCGAAGTGATGCGCGAAGACTTCGTTCGCACCGCGCGCGCCAAGGGCGTGTCGCAGCGCGCCGTGCTGTGGACGCACGTGCTGCGCAACGCGATGATCCCGGTCATCACGGTGATGGGCATGCAGTTCTCCGAGCTGCTGGCCGGCACCATCGTGGTGGAGAACGTGTTCTACCTGCCGGGCCTGGGCCGGCTGATCTTCCAGGCCATCAGCAACCGCGACCTGATCGTGGTGCGCAACTGCGTGATGCTGCTCGCGGCGCTGGTGGTCATCGTGAACTTCGTGGTCGACGTGCTGTATGCCGTGATCGATCCACGCATCAAGGCCAGCGACATATGAGCGCCATCACAGCCCCGAGCGCTGCCGCACTCAAGGTCCCCGGTTTCTGGCGGCGTGCGCTGCAGCACCGCAGCTTCGTCATCGGCGGCGTGCTGACGTTGCTCCTGCTGCTTGCAGCGGCCATCTCGCTGGTCTGGACACCGTGGTCGCCCTACGAGATGGACATGGCCAACAAGCTCAAGCCACCGACCGGTTCGCACTGGCTTGGCACCGACACCTACGGGCGCGATGTCGCCTCGCTGCTGCTCGTGGGCGCACGCGCATCGATTCTTGTGGGCGTGATCGCGGTCGGCATCGGCCTCGTCGTTGGTACTGCACTGGGCCTGCTGGCGGCCGCGAAGCGCGGCTGGGTCGAAGAAGCCATCATGCGGCTCACCGACTTCTCGCTGGCCTTCCCCGCCATCCTCTCGGCGATCATGCTCACGGCGGTGTTCGGCGCCGGCATCGTCAACGCCATCATCGCGATCGGCATCTACAACATCCCGACCTTTGCGCGCATCACGCGCGCCTCGGCCAATGCCATCTGGTCGCGCGAGTACGTCGCCGCATCGCGCGCCTGCGGCAAGGGCCCGTTCGCGATCACGATGCAGCACGTGCTGCCCAACATCTCGGCGGTGCTGATCGTGCAGATCACGATCCGCTTCGCCATCGCCATCCTGGCCGAGGCCGCCCTCTCCTATCTGGGCCTGGGCACGCAGCCGCCGCAACCCTCGTGGGGCCGCATGCTCAGCGAGGCGCAGACCATGATGTTCCAGGCGCCCTTGCTCGCCGTGTTCCCTGGCATGGCCATCGCAATGGCCGTGCTGGGCCTGAACCTGCTGGGCGATGGCTTGCGCGATCTGCTCGACCCTCGCCTCGCCCGCGCCCGCTGAGCGCCATGCCTCTTCTCGAAGTCAACAACCTCCACATCGGCCTGCAGACGCAGCGCGGCCCGGCGCAGGCCGTGCGCGGCGTTTCGTTCTCGCTGGAGCGCGGCGAAACGCTGGGCATCGTCGGCGAATCGGGCTGCGGCAAGTCGATCACCGTGATGTCGCTGATGGGCTTGCTGCCCTCCACCGCCGACGTCACCGGCAGCATCAGGTTCGACGGCACCGAGCTTGTCGGCCGTGACGAAAAGTCCATGTGCCAGATCCGCGGCAACCGCATCGGCATGATCTTCCAGGAGCCCATGACGGCGCTGAACCCGGTGCACACCATCGCACGCCAGGTCGGCGAGCCGCTGCGGCTGCATCGCGGCCTCTCGAAGGCGGAAGCACGCAAGGAAGTGCTCGCGCTGCTCGACCGCGTGGGCATTCCCGATGCAGCCTCGCGCCTGGACGCTTACCCGCACCAGTTCTCGGGCGGCCAGCGCCAGCGCATCGGCATCGCGATGGCGCTCGCCTGCGGCCCCGACCTGCTTATCGCCGACGAGCCGACCACCGCGCTCGACGTCACCATCCAGGCGCAGATCCTCGACCTGCTGCGTGACCTGCAGAAAGAGCGCGGCATGGCGCTCGTGCTCATCACGCACAACATGGGCGTGGTCAGCGAGATGGCGCAGCGCATTGCCGTGATGTACGCGGGGCAGCTGATGGAGCAGCAGCGCGTCGACCGCCTCTTCGCATCGCCGCAGCATCCCTACACCGAGGCGCTGCTCGCGGCGCTGGTGGTCATCGTGAACTTCGTGGTCGACGTGCTGTATGCCGTGATCGATCCACGCATCAAGGCCAGCGACATATGAGCGCCATAACAGCCCCGAGCGCTGCCGCACTCAAGGTCCCCGGTTTCTGGCGGCGTGCGCTGCAGCACCGCAGCTTCGTCATCGGCGGCGTGCTGACGTTGCTCCTGCTGCTTGCAGCGGCCATCTCGCTGGTCTGGACACCGTGGTCGCCCTACGAGATGGACATGGCCAACAAGCTCAAGCCACCGACCGGTTCGCACTGGCTTGGCACCGACACCTACGGGCGCGATGTCGCCTCGCTGCTGCTCGTGGGCGCACGCGCATCGATTCTTGTGGGCGTGATCGCGGTCGGCATCGGCCTCGTCGTTGGTACTGCACTGGGCCTGCTGGCGGCCGCGAAGCGCGGCTGGGTCGAAGAAGCCATCATGCGGCTCACCGACTTCTCGCTGGCCTTCCCCGCCATCCTCTCGGCGATCATGCTCACGGCGGTGTTCGGCGCCGGCATCGTCAACGCCATCATCGCGATCGGCATCTACAACATCCCGACCTTTGCGCGCATCACGCGCGCCTCGGCCAATGCCATCTGGTCGCGCGAGTACGTCGCCGCATCGCGCGCCTGCGGCAAGGGCCCGTTCGCGATCACGATGCAGCACGTGCTGCCCAACATCTCGGCGGTGCTGATCGTGCAGATCACGATCCGCTTCGCCATCGCCATCCTGGCCGAGGCCGCCCTCTCCTATCTGGGCCTGGGCACGCAGCCGCCGCAACCCTCGTGGGGCCGCATGCTCAGCGAGGCGCAGACCATGATGTTCCAGGCGCCCTTGCTCGCCGTGTTCCCTGGCATGGCCATCGCAATGGCCGTGCTGGGCCTGAACCTGCTGGGCGATGGCTTGCGCGATCTGCTCGACCCTCGCCTCGCCCGCGCCCGCTGAGCGCCATGCCTCTTCTCGAAGTCAACAACCTCCACATCGGCCTGCAGACGCAGCGCGGCCCGGCGCAGGCCGTGCGCGGCGTTTCGTTCTCGCTGGAGCGCGGCGAAACGCTGGGCATCGTCGGCGAATCGGGCTGCGGCAAGTCGATCACCGTGATGTCGCTGATGGGCTTGCTGCCCTCCACCGCCGACGTCACCGGCAGCATCAGGTTCGACGGCACCGAGCTTGTCGGCCGTGACGAAAAGTCCATGTGCCAGATCCGCGGCAACCGCATCGGCATGATCTTCCAGGAGCCCATGACGGCGCTGAACCCGGTGCACACCATCGCACGCCAGGTCGGCGAGCCGCTGCGGCTGCATCGCGGCCTCTCGAAGGCGGAAGCACGCAAGGAAGTGCTCGCGCTGCTCGACCGCGTGGGCATTCCCGATGCAGCCTCGCGCCTGGACGCTTACCCGCACCAGTTCTCGGGCGGCCAGCGCCAGCGCATCGGCATCGCGATGGCGCTCGCCTGCGGACCCGACCTGCTGATCGCCGACGAGCCGACCACCGCGCTCGACGTCACGATCCAGAAGCAGATCCTCGAACTCATCCAGAGCCTGGTCGCGGAGCGCGGCATGGCGCTGATCCTGATCTCGCACGACCTCGGCGTGATCGCGCAGAGCGTCTCGAAGATGCTCGTGATGTACGGCGGCAGCGTGGTCGAGAGCGGCCCGACCGAGGCCGTGTTCGCGCGTCGCGCCCATCCCTACACCCAAGGCCTGTTCGCCGCGCGCCCCGCCCTCGGCGCGCCGCGCGGCCTGCGCTTGGCCACCATCAAGGGCAGCGTGCCCGAGCTGGTCGATCTGCCACCGGGCTGCCCGTTCGCGGGCCGTTGCAGCTACACCATCGACGCCTGCCAGACCACGCGGCCACCTGCCACGATGCTGCCGCAGGACCACGCAGTGCGCTGCATCCGCCTCGAAGAAATCGCGGCCAAAGGCCTTGCCCTCGCACCATGAGCGAATCCATTTCTTCTTCCACGCCACTGCTGGCCGTGACCGACCTCGTTCGGCACTACGCGATGCCGCGTGAAAAGCTCTTCGGCCCACCGCCGACCGTGAAGGCGCTCAACGGCGTGAGCTTCAAGGTCGAGGCCGGCAAGAGCGTCGGCATCGTCGGAGAATCGGGCTCCGGCAAGTCGACCATCGCACGCCTCGTGATGGCGCTCGACACACCGACCTCGGGCACCGTCTCGCTCGAAGGCCGCGACCTGCATGCGCTGTCGAAGGCCGAGCTGCGCACCGCGCGGCGCGACTTCCAGATGGTGTTCCAAGACCCGTACGGCTCTCTTGATCCGCGCCAGACCGTGGCACGCATCGTCGCTGAGCCGCTCGAAGCGCTGGCCGAAACCAGCCGCGCGGTTCAA
Source organism: Variovorax sp. EL159 (assembly GCF_900100965.1). GTDB lineage: Bacteria > Pseudomonadota > Gammaproteobacteria > Burkholderiales > Burkholderiaceae_C > Variovorax. The sequence continues at coordinate 20,805 of NZ_FMUJ01000012.1, forward strand.
CGCGAGCGCGCTGCAGAAGCACTCGCCGCCGTGGGCCTGCGCACCACCGACATGGACAAGTACCCGCACGAGTTCTCGGGCGGGCAGCGCCAGCGCATCGCCATCGCACGCGCGCTCATCACGCGGCCCAAACTCATCGTGGCCGACGAACCCGTGAGCGCACTCGACGTGTCCGTGCAGGCCCAGGTGCTCAACCTCATGCAGGACCTGCAGCAGCAGTTCGGCATCAGCTACCTGCTCATCAGCCACGACCTCGCGGTGGTCAACCACCTGTGCGACGACGTGTGTGTGGTGTGGCAAGGCAAAATCGTCGAGCAGGGCCCGCCCGGCGAGTTGTTCCGGCACGCGCAGCATCCCTACACGCGCACACTGCTCGATGCGGTGCCACACACGCCCACGGGCGGCGCCTTGCTCGCGGCATGAACGCGGCATGAAGCCGGCCTGACACCGGGGCGTCGCCCGCCTCGCCTAGGATGAGTGGGTCATAAGCATCTGGTTGCGCAAAGCCCCCCGCCTCGCGGATGATGCTTGCCCCTTGTTTGGAGGACACCGCTTCATCATGCTCAAACGACGCACCCTGCTTGCCACCGCCGCCGCCCTGACACCGCTCGTGCTGCCCACCCTGGCGCTGGCACAAAGAAAAAAAGACGCGCTGGTGCTCGGGCTCACGCTGGAGCCCACGGGCCTCGACCCCACGGCCAAGGCTGGCGCCGAGATTTCCGAAGTGGTGCTCTACAACGTCTTCGAGACACTCACCAAGATCAACTCCGACGGCAACGTCACGCCGCTGCTGGCCGAGAGCTGGGAAGTCTCGCCCGACCTCAAGACCTATACCTTCAAGCTCAAGCGCGGCGTGAAGTTCCAGAACGGCGAGCCCTTCAGTGCCAGCACCGTCAAGTTCTCGTTCGATCGCGCGGCCGCGGCCGACAGCACCAACAAGGACAAGCGCACCTTCACCAACATCGCGACGCAGGTGGTCGACGAGCACACGGTGGTGCTGATCAGCAAGGAGATCGAGCCCGACCTGCTGTTCCTGCTCGGCCAGTCTTCCGCCATCCTGGTCGACCCCAAGACGGTCGAGACCAACGCCACCAAGCCGATCGGCACCGGCCCCTACCGGCTCGACAGCTGGTCCAAGGGCTCGGGCATCGTGCTTGCCAAGTGGGACGGCTTTCGCAACGCCGAGGCGGTTCAGATCCGCAAGGCCAGCTTCCGCTTCATCTCGGAGCCTGCCGCGCAGACCACCGCGCTGCTGTCCGGCGACATCGACCTGTTTCCGCATGCCTCGGTCTCGCGCAGCCTTGTGCAGTTCCAGAACGACAAGCGCTTCCAGGTGGTGTTCAATGCCTCGCGCGGCAAGGCCATCCTTGCGATCAACAACAAGCGCAAGCCGCTCGACGACGTGCGCGTGCGCCGCGCCATCTCCGCGGCCATCGACCGCAAGGCCGTGATCGAAGCCGCCATGGACGGCCGTGGCGTGGCCATCGGCAGCCACTATGTGCCGGGTGCGCCGGGCTACATCGACACCACCGGCATCAACCCCTACAACGTCGAGAAGGCGAAGCAGCTGCTGGCCGAAGCCGGCGTGAAGACACCGCTCGAACTCGAGCTCGTGCTGCCGCCCCCGCCCTACGCGCGGCAAGGCGGCGAGCTCATCGCCGCGCAACTGGCCAAGGTGGGCATCGTCGCGAAGATCCAGAACGTCGAATGGGCGCAATGGATGAGCGGCACCTATGGCAACAAGAACTACGACCTCTCGCTGATCCTGCACGTCGAGCCCTTCGACCTCGTGAACTACACCAAGCCCGAGTACTACTGGGGCTACCAGTCGGCGAAGTTCAACGACGCGTTCAACAAGGCACGCAACAGCGCACGCAGCGCGGACCGCCTGCGCTACCTCGGCGATGCGCAGCGCATCCTGGCCGAGGACGCGGCCAACGTCTTCCTGTTCCAGCCGCAGTTCATCACGGTGGCGGCGCGCAACCTGCGCGGCCTCTGGAAAGACGCACCGATCTTCGTGAACGACATCGCCGCGTTGTCCTGGGCCTGACAGGGCTCCGGGCAGGGCCGGACCCGACCGCGCCCTACGGGAACGTCCCGAGGAAAAACCGCCTTCGCAAGCGCACGCCAGCGTGCCTGCTGCGAGAGAATGACCGGCTGCGCACGTGGCATCTTTCGTGCTGCGTGTCCGTTCTTTCGCGGTGTCGCGCCTCCCTTCGGGGCACAGCGCACGCCGAAGCAGTCATTCGACCCTGGCTTGTTTTTCCGGAGATCACACGTATGTTGAACCGCCGCACCCTCCTTACCACCGCTGGCGCCACCGTCGCGCTGGCCACTCCGCTCGCCGGCATGGCGCAGGGCAGGAAGGACGCCATCGTGATCGGCATGGCGCTCGAACCGCCGGGGCTCGACCCGACCACGGGCGCAGCGGCCGCGATCGCCGAGGTCGTGCAGTACAACATCCTGGAGACGCTCACCAAGATCAACGCCGACGGCAACGTCACGCCGCTTTTGGCCGAGAGCTGGGAAGTCTCGCCCGACCTCAAGACCTACACCTTCAAGCTCAAGCGCGGCGTGAAGTTCCAGAACGGCGAGCCCTTCAACGCGGCGGCCGTCAAGTTCTCGTTCGACCGCGCCGGCGGCGAGAAGAGCACAAACAAGGACAAGCGCACCTTCGCGAACCTCGCCACGCAGGTGATCGACGACTACACCGTCGTCATCATCAACAAGGAGATCGACCCCGACCTGCCCTTCGTGCTGGGCCAGGCCACCGCGGTCATCGTGGAGCCCAAGAGCGCCGAGACCAACGCCAACAAGCCGATCGGCACCGGCCCCTACAAGCTCGACAGCTGGGCCAAGGGCTCATCGCTCACGCTGAGCAAGTGGGATGGCTTCCGCAGCCCCGCCACCGCGAAGATCAACAAGGTCACCTTCCGCTTCATCTCCGACACGGCCGCTCAGGCCGCCGCGCTGATGGCGGGCGACGTGGACGTGTTCACGCGCATCGGCACGCGCGTGGTGCCGCAGTTCAAGATGAACCCGCAGTTCCAGGTGATCCTGGCGGGCTCGCGCGCCAAGACCATCCTGTCGATCAACAACCGCAAGAAGCCGCTGGACGACGTGCGCGTGCGCCGCGCCATCCTTGCGGCCATCGATCGCAAGGCCGTGATCGAAGGCGCAGCCGACGGCTTCGGCGTGCCCATCGGCAGCCACTACGTGCCGGGCGCGGCGGGCTATGTCGACACCACCGGCATCAACCCCTTCGACGTCGAGAAGGCCAAGAAGCTGCTCGCCGAAGCCGGCGTGAAGACACCGCTCGAGCTCACGATGACGCTGCCGCCGCCACCTTACGCACGCCAGGGCGGCGAAGTGATCGTGGCCGAGCTTGCCAAGATCGGCATCGTCGTGAAGGTGCAGAACGTCGAATGGGCGCAGTGGCTCAGCGGCACGTATGGCAACAAGGACTACGACCTGTCGATCGTGTCGCACGTCGAACCCTTCGACCTCGGCAACTACGCCAAGTCGGACTACTACTGGGGCTACCAGTCGAAGGCGTTCAACACGCTGTTCGACAAGATCAAGACCACGGGCAACGCCGCCGAGCGCAACAAGCTGCTGGGCGATGCGCAGAAGATGCTGGCCACCGACGCAGCCAACGGCTTCCTGTACCAGCCGCAGTTCCCGACCATCGCGAAGAAGAACGTCAAGGGCCTCTGGAAAGAGAACCCGATCTTCGTGAACGACCTGTCGGCGCTGTCCTGGGGATGAACGCCGCAGTGTCCGATGCACATCTGCTGAGCGACCTGTCCGCGCAGGAACTCGCCGCCGCCTATCGCGAAAAGAAGCTCTCGCCGGTCGAGGTCACACAGGCCGTGATCGCGCAGATCGAACGCTGGGAGCCACACCTGCAGGCCACGTGGCTCTTTCGGCCCGAGGCAGCGCTCGCGCAGGCACGCGCGTCGGAAGCGCGCTGGCAGCGCGGCGATGCGCTCGGCCCGCTCGACGGCGTGCCGACCACCATCAAGGAAAACATCGCCACGCGCGGCGACCCGCTGCCCGCCGGCACGGCCGCCGTCGACCTGAAGCCCGCCGCATCCGACGCACCGCCTGCCGCGCGCCTGAAGGAAGCCGGCGCGGTGATCGTGAGCAAGACCACCATGCCCGACTACGGCATGTTGTCGTCGGGCCTGTCGAGCTTTCACACGCTGGCGCGCAACCCGTGGGACCTGAGCCGAACACCGGGCGGCTCCAGCGCGGGTGCCGGTGCGGCGGCTGCCGCGGGCTACGGTCCGCTGCACCTGGGCACCGACATCGGCGGCTCGCTGCGGCTGCCTGCAAGCTGGTGCGGCATCTTCACGCTCAAGCCGAGCCTGGGGCGCATTCCGATCGATCCGCCGTACATGGGCCGCGCGGCGGGTCCGATGACGCGCAGCGTCGGCGATGCCGCGCTGATGATGCAGGCGCTGGCCAAGCCCGACGCGCGGGACAGCATGAGCCTGCCGGCGCAAGACATCGACTGGGCCGGCTTCGACGTATCGCCCGATCACCTGCGCGGCCTGCGCATCGGGCTGCTGCTCGACGCGGGTTGCGGCCTTGCGGTCGAGCCCGAGATACAGACGGCCGTCGAACACGCGGCGCGCCTGTTCGAGAAGGCCGGCGCCATCGTCGAGACGATGCAGCCCTTCATGTCGCAGGCCATGCTCGACGGCATGGACCACCTGTGGCGCATGCGCTCGCTGGTGGACATGAAGGCCCTGCGCCCCGACCAGTGCGCGAAGGTGCTGCCCTACATCCGCGAGTGGGCCGAGAGCGCGGCCGAGTTCAGCGGCGAGCATGTGTTCCGTGGGTTCAGCCAGTTCCACGCCACGCGCGTGGCGGCCGTCCAGGCATGCGCACGCTTCGACTACGTGATCTCGCCGGTGTCACCCAACATGCCCGCCGCGGCAGAGGCGCCTTCGCCGACGAATGATCCGTTGCGGCCGCTGGAGCACATCGGCTTCACGGTGCCGTTCAACATGTCGGAGCAGCCGGCGTCTTCGGTCAACTGCGGCTACTCGGCAGGCGGTCTGCCCATCGGCCTGCAGATCGCGGGGCAGCGCTTCGACGATCTCGGCGTGCTGCGTGTGTCGCGTGCGTTCGAGCAGATCCGGGAAGTGCAACGCCCCTGGCCACAAGTGCCCGGGCGCTGAAAGAACACCGGGCCCTCGGGCGCGGCCTCACACCAGGTGCGAGGCCAACAGCTCTCGGGCCCGCGTGACGAATGCGGTCTCCCCTCGCCGCGCCGGCAGAAACTGGAAGGCCACACGCGGCAACGCGGGCAGCCCGTGCGGTGGCGTCAACCGTGCCACCCCCTCGGAGATGGCGGATTCGTTGAGGCACGCCACCCCCAAGCCCGCAGCCAGCGCCGACTGCAACCCCGCCACGCCGGAGGCCACATGCGCCAGCACATAGGGCACATGCCGCCGCCGCAACAGCGCCACGGTGAACTGGTGCAGCGAACAGGTGTCGGGCAGCACCAGCAGCCGCACAGGCTCGCCGCGCGTCGGCCGCACGCCGGTCGCCGCCAGCCACACCAGCGATTCGCGACGGATCACGGCGGCACGCGCCTGCGCCGGGGAAGCACCGGCGATGTCCATCGCCAGCCCCACATCGAAATCTCCTCGCGCATACGCCGCCCGCAGTTCGTCGCTCTTCAGGATGCTCACGTGCAGCCGGACCTGCGGATAGCTCTCTCCGAGGCGGCCTAGCAGCCGCGTGAGATCGCCAGGGCGGAAGTAGTCGGTCACCGCGAGCCGCAGTTCGCCCTGCAGCGTCTCGCCATGCAGATCGCGAAATGCTTCGTCGCTGAGCGCGAGGATGCGCCGCGCATACGCCAGCAGCCGCGTGCCCGCCTCGGTCGGCGCCACGCCCGCCTTGCTGCGCGTGAGCAGCGACTGCCCCGCCCGCTCTTCGAGCTTGCGGATCTGCTCGCTGACCGACGACTGCGACAGGAACACGCGTGGCGCGGCCGCCGTGAGGCTGCCCGCATCGACGACGGCGGCCAGGGTGCGAAGCTGCTCCAGATCGAATCCTTGCATACGCCATCCATCCGTTTGTCCGATGGATTCGATCATATCTTCCCGCTTTTCCGATGGTAATGGAATTCCCACAATCACCCCATCGTTCATTCATTTCCTCACTGCCACCGAAGGAGCTCACCATGCCTCACATCGTCATCCACCTTTCCGGCGAACCCGATGCCGACCTCACCCGCAAGGCCGTTGACGCGGTCGGGGAACTCACCCAGAGCGTGCTCGGCAAGCAGCTGCCGGTGATCGCCACCACGGTGCAGTACATCTCCGCCGACGCCTGGTTCATCGGCGGCCAGTCGCTGGCCTCGCTCGGCAAGTCGGCGTTTCACCTGGACATCAGCATCACCGACGAAACCAACACCAAGGCCGAGAAGGCGCGTTACCTGCGCGAAGTGCATGCGGCCATGGTGAAGCTGCGGCCGAACCTGCACGAGGTGTCGTACATCCACGTGATCGACGCGCGCGGCGCGGCCTACGGCTACGGCGGCAAGACGCAGGAGTACCGCCATCAGCAAGCCGGGGTTTGAAGCATCGCCAAGGGCATGGCACCATGCGCCATGCCCTCCGGAAACCCCACGAACATCGCTGTGCCAGCCGCCGACAGCCTCGGCAATCCACTCACCCTCGACGACATCGCCAGCCTGCCGCTGGTCGACGACTTCGTCATGGGCTTCATCTCGACCGAGGCGCGCGCCGTCAACCTGCTGGCGGTGGCGCAAGCCGATGCCAGCCCGATCGTGCAGGCCTACTGCGCCACGCTGCACCTGTTCGCCGAGTCGCGCGAAGCCGTCGCCAACGCACGGCCGTTTCTCGACAAGGCCAGGGCCGGCGCCGCGCGCGCCACACCGCGCGAGCAGCGCTACATCGCAGCCATCGAGGCCTGGGCCGATGGCGACATCGCACGTGCGATCGCGCTGCATGCCGAGCAGGCCCGCGAGCATCCGCGCGACCTGGTGTCGGTCAAGCTCGGCCAGTACCACTGCTTCAACACCGGCGACTGTCCGGGCATGCTGCGGCTCGCGCTGGCCGTGCTGCCTTCGGCGGCCGACGTGCCCTACGTGCACGGCATGACGGCCTTCGGCTACGAGCAATGCCACCTGATGCGCGAGGCCGAAGCCAGCGCCCGCCGCGCGATCTCAATGTGCCGCAAGGAGCCATGGGCGCACCACGCATTGGCGCACGTGATGCTCACCGAGGGCCGGCTCGCCGAAGGGTTGGCGTTCATGCAAAGCGTGAGCGACACCTGGACCGGGCTCAACTCCTTCATGGTCACGCACAACTGGTGGCATGTGGCGTTGTTCCTCATCGACCTGGGCCGCGATGCCGAAGCGCTCGCGGTGTACGACGAACATGCCTGGGGCGTGGTCAAGGACTATTCGCAGGACCAGATCGGCGCCGTATCGCTGCTGGCGCGCCTGGAGCTGGCGGGCATCGACGTGGGCACGCGCTGGAACGACGTGGCGGGCTACCTGCTGCAGCGCCAGGCCGACCACGTGCTGCCTTTTCTCGATCTGCAATACCTCTACGGGCTCGCGCGCGCCGGTCGGCCCGAGGCCGGCACGCTGCTGCGCAACATCGAAGCCTTCGCGCCCGGCGCACCGCCTTCGACGCGGGCGGCATGGCAACGCGTCTGCGTGCCTGCGGCGCATGGGCTCGTGGCGCACGCACGTGGCGATTTCGCGGGGGCCATCGAAGGCCTGGGCGTGGCCTTGCCGCGGCTGATCGAGATCGGCGGCAGCCATGCGCAACGCGACCTGTTCGAGCAGCTGTACCTCGATGCGCTGGTGCGCATCGGCACCGAATCGACGCTCGCTGCGGCGCAGGGCATCCTGCAGCAGCAGCTCAACGGCCAGCCCGAGTCGCTGCGCCTGCGCCGGCAGGCGGGTGCGGTCTATGCACGGCTGGGGCTCGGCCAGCTTCCTCGAGGCTGAGGAAGCACGCCGCTCACTTGTTCTTCAGGTGCCGCGTCTGGTCGTAGGTCGGCTGGGGCGGCAGGTCGGCCAGGTGCCGGGTGTCGGCCCAGTCGACGATCTCGATCGCCTCCGGCTTGGCCGGGTCGGCGATGCGGATGCGGTTGAAGCCCGCATTGGGAATGTCGCTCCGGCGCGGCCCGCTCAGGCTCAGCCCCTTGGCGGTACGCCACACCATGTCGAGCACGCCGCCGTGGGTGACCACGATCAGGTGCTGCCCCGTGTGCGCGGCGGCGATGCCACCCAGCGCCGCGATGATGCGCGCATGGAACTCGCGCGGCGTCTCGCCCTCGGGCATGGCGTGGTCTTCGCGGAACTCCAGCCACTCTTCCCAGGCGCGTGGATGCAGGCTCTGGATTTCGTCGGAGCGCATGCCTTCGACAACGCCGAAGAACTGCTCGCGCAGGGCGGCCGAGGTCACCACCGGCAGCGACAGCTGCAGCGCGGCGGGCGCGGCGGTCTGCTGCGCGCGCATCAGGTCGCTGCTGATGAGGTGCTGTACTGCGGTTTCGCTGGCGAGCCGCAAGCCGATGCGGCGTGCCTGCTCGTGGCCGATGTCGTTGAGCGGTACATCGGCATGGCCCTGGAAGCGCAGTTCGCGGTTCCAGGCGGTCTCGCCGTGGCGGATGAGGATGATGTCGGTGGTGGTGTCGGGTTTGGGCGTTGGCATTGCCGCCCATTTTCCACCCTGCACATGACGCTCAGGCGGTGGCACTCACGCTTTGTTGCATGGCCACCACCGCATCGACCGGCAGCAGGCCCACGCCCAGGCGCACTGGCGAAGGCGTGAGCAGCGCCAGCACCCAAGAAATGATGAAGCCGCCGACGATGGCGCAGACCACGACCACGGCCGTGTATGCGATGGCCTTGTCGGGCGGGCACTTCATCAGCACCGGCAGCCCGGTGTAGAGCAGGTAGACGCCATACAGCGCCACCAGCGCACCGATGATCGCCAGCGAAGGCAGCAGGCTGAAGACGCCGCCCACGAAGGCCGCGGTGCTCGCGTAGGCCGAAAGCTTGAGCGCGCCGATCTGGCTCTTGGTGCCATCGAAGGTCGGCGCCATCGCGTCGATGATCAGCGCGAGCACGAACACCATCACCAGCGACAGCACATAGCCCACGACCATGTTCGCGAGCCCCGCGCCGAGCGGCACCCGGAAGCTCACGCCGAAGGCGCCGATGCCGATCAGCGACAGGCCGATGAAGCCCGCCACCGCAGGGATCAGCGCAAGGATCATCACGTAGTTCTTGTAGAGCGAGGCGGCGTCGGCCGGCTCGGCATCGATCTCGGGCCAGGTGGCCTTGGGCTTGAGCAGGATCGCCTGCACGCGTTCAACCAGGTTCATGTTCTTGTCCTCGACATGGATCGCAAAGGCTCGCGCGACAGGCCGCGCAGCGCCCGAAAGTATGTCGATGGCGACCCGCGCTGGCTGCTGGTCATGAAGCCTATGCCGTTACGCCGATGGCCACGATCGCGCAGAATCCGTCTCCATGCCAAATCTTGTCCTGCTGCCCGGCCTCGCCTGCGACGAGCGCCTCTGGGAAGCCCAGCTCCCCGCCCTTCCCTCCGTCTTCCAGCCCCGCGTGAGCAACGCCCAGACGCGCAACGACAGCATCGAAGGCATGGCCGCCGCCGTGCTGCGCGAGCACGACGGTCCGCTGGTGCTGTGCGGCGCGTCGATGGGCGGCATGGTCGCGATGGAAGCGGCCCGGCAGGCGCCCGAACGCATCGCCGGCCTGGCACTGCTGGGCACCAGCGCGCGGCCCGAGACGCCCGACATGTTCGCGCTGCGCGAAGGCGCCATCGAATACTTCGAGCGCGGCGAGCTGCGCGACGTGATCGAGCCGAACGTGTACTTCGCCTTTCACCCCACGCAGGCGGCCGACCCGGTGCTCGTGCAGCGCTACCTGGACATCGTGCTCGGTGCCGGCGCGGCCCAGCTCATCAGCCAGAACCGTGCGGTGACGCGGCGGCCCGACGCGCGCCTGCACCTGCCCTCGCTGCGCGCGCCGGTGCTGCTGATGTGCGGTGACGACGACCGCTTGGCCCCGCCCGAATGCACGCGCGAAATGGCCGCGCTGCTGCCGCAGGCCGAGGTCGTGTGGGTGCCGCAATGCGGCCACATGCTGACGATGGAAAAGCCCGACCTCGTCAATGCGGCACTGAATGGCTGGCTGGCGAAGCAGTTTCCTTCTTCGGTCGCCTGATACGGCTCATCAGTGCAGCTGGCCGCCGGTCTCGGCGATGTCCTGCCTGATCTTGAGCGCGGTGGTCACCGCGATCCGCAGTGCATGCACCATGGTGTCGAGCGACATGCTCGGCGCGCCAGGGAAGCGGGCCGCCTGATCGGGCAGGTAGGGGATGTGGATGAAGCCGCCGCGCAACCCCGCCACCGGGTGCGTGGCGATGCGATGCATCAGGCCGTAGAAGATGTGGTTGCACACGAAGGTGCCCGCGGTGTTCGACACCGAGGCCGGCACGCCGGCGGCGCGCAGGTCGCGCACGATGGCCTTGATGGGCAGCGTCGAAAAATATGCAGCGGGCGCGCCCGGCACCACGGGCACATCGATCGGCTGGCGACCCGCGTTGTCGGCCACGCGGCCGTCGTCGATGTTGATGGCGATGCGCTCGACCCCGACCTCCGCGCGCCCACCGGCCTGGCCGATGCACAGCACGAGGCGCGGCTTCAGTTCGTCCATGGCGCGCAGCAGCGTGTCGATGGCATCGCCGAATACACAGGGCACCTGCCGCGCGTGCACAACGGCGCGGCCGACCTTCCAGCCATCGAGCGCGCGAACCGCCTCCCATGACGGGTTGACGGCCTCCTGCTCGAACGGGTCGAAGCCGGTGAGCAGGACGTGTGCGGGTGGAGAAGAAGACGACGACTTGGGCTGGGTCATGGGCAACCTTCGGCGGGATGTGCCGAAGGTACCGCAATGAGGCCCGCGCCGGCAGCCCCTACTGCCCCTACTTCTTGGGTGCGAGGTCGAGCGGGCTCGCCGGCAGGTCGGTGCGCACGGGCTCGGGTTTCTGCTCGATCTTGCAGTCCTTGTCCTTGAACGGACCCAACTGCCGAACCCAGTCCGGGCTTATCGGGTTCTGCGAACACAGGACCTTGCCACTGTCCTTGTTCTTCAGCAGGTAGAAGCCACCACTGGGCTGGGCCAGCACGGCGCTGCACATGGCCAGTCCGAGGATGGCAGCGTGAAATGCGTATTTCATGGTCATGCTCCGGGTGAAATCAGGGTGTGGGCGGCGTCGCAAGGCTGCTTGCCAGCGCCATCACGAGGTTACGGGCCTGCGCCACGATGGAGTCGCGGCGGCCTTCGAAAGTTGCGTCGGTGATCTTTCCGTCGCTGCCGCTCCCGAAGGCGGTCATGACCGGCGTGTGGATGTGCCCTGCCGGGATGTTGAGCTTGAAGGTGTCCCGCATCAAGGTATTGCGATAGGCGCTGGCATTGGACAGGTAGTTGCCGCCACCGCCCGTCAGTGCGCAATTGGTTTCCAGCGGGTTCGGCGGGGTCACGAGGGCCGCGGCGGCGACCGCGTCCGTGTAGTTCTTGTACGCCACCGTCCAATCCACACCCGGTGCGCTGAATGCGGCGAGCGCGGCCTTCACGGCAGCCTGGGCCGCGTCATAGGCTGTGGCAGCGTCTCCGGCCGCTTTTGTGCAGGGGCCCACGGTGTAGGGGTCGTGGCGCACGACCGCCCAGCCACCGGTCTGGTTGGTGTCCCTGTTGATGATGCCCGCGCCGGTCTTTGCGTCGATCAGCTTCTGGAACGGCAGTGTCGCGACCGTGAATTGCGGCGATGCATCCCGTTGCCAGGGCTTGGATGCATAGCCCAGCCAGCGCTCGGGCGGGAAGATGTCGCACTCCAGCGCGGACGGGAATCCTCCGCCATCGGCGCACGGCGGATTCAGGTTGTCGTTGCCCGGGAAGGCCGCGTAGTGATAACGGCCGTTGTAGTGCTCCAGATCGAATTCGCCACCGCCCTGGCTCATGCTGACGGACGCATCGACCCGCTTGGCACCGGGCTTGAACCACGGCCCCAGCGCATCCTCCTGCATGCCGGCGATGAAGGGGCCGTAATTGACGGGCAAGATGAATGTTCGGATGACGGCCGTGGTGCCGTCGGGCAGTGCCACGGTATTGCCGTCGAGCGACAGGATGGTCGCACCCGAGGGGTTGCCGATGCGGATCGAAAGATCGCCGTCCGTACCCGCGTCGCCCAGGGTGAACGGATCGAAGCCGCTCACGAGGACGCGCTTGTATTTCGGCCCTTCAGGAAAGTCGATGGCGTACTGTCCGCGCGAGGCCTTCTCGAACTCGACCTGCAACGCCGCGCGCTGGTCGTCCGTCAACGGGAAGTCGGGCTTCCACTGGCGCAGCGCCAGCGTCATCGTGAGGCGGGCCCAGTACAGCATGCGGTCGTCGCTCTTCGGCAGGGTGCCTTGCACGGCGCGCCCCTGCACGCGGTCGAGTGCCGCCTGCCAGAGCTTCAGTCCTTCGGCATGAAGCAGCGTCACGGCGTCGTCGTACGTCGAGGCTCCCGCCAGGCCGTTGCTGCACAGTTTGTTGGCGAAGTCGGGACCGAACTTGTCGAAGCCGCTGGCCTGCAGCAGTTGTTGCGAGAAGCTCAGTGCGTCGCTGCGCGAGAGCTTGTTGGGCAGCCGTTGCTCTTCATAGGACGGCGCCACTGTCGTGTCCATCGCGCACTTGGCCTGGATCGCGGGCGGTGCAGGCGGGTTCACGACCGGCGGCGGCGCAGGTGGCGGTGGCGGCGTCGCCCCCCCTGCTGCCGCAGCGGCTGCCGCATTCGCCGCCGCGATGGCAGCGAGCGCGGCCGCGTCGTTCCCGTTCCCGCCTCCCCCTCCGCAGCTCGCAAGGACCAGCGCGCCGACGCCGAGCGCGACCGCTGTTTTCAGCCGCCTGGCAATGATCGTACGTTTCATCTTTTCCATTCCCTCTGATGGATCGTGTGAAGGCCGTGCAGCGTCCCTGGCACGACTTCTGCAGGCGTCGAAGCCAATCGACGTCTGCAGAAACCGGCTTCGCAAGGGGGCGGGTTGCACCTCTGTGTCTGTGTGACGGCTTTATGAAAACATGTCGCCTCGGGTGCTGTCGAACGAGTTTTTGTTGATGAGCCGATAACAAAAATTCGCCAGACGCCTGAACGCAGGGAGAACTTCACCAGTGAACACACGATTCCTCGAGACGCTCGTCATGCTCGATCGGCTCAAGAGCTTTCGCGAGACGGCACAGATGCTGTGCACCACCCAGGCCGCCGTGTCCAAGCGCATCGAAGCGCTGGAAGAAGAGTTGGGCGTGCAGCTTGTCGACCGCACGCAGCGTGCGCTCAAGCTCACGATCATCGGAGAGCAGGTGGTGTGCCAGGCCGAGCAAATGCTCGCGTTGGAGAAGCAGCTCAAGCTGTCCGTCCACCCCGACGCGCCGCCTTCGGGCCGGGTGCGCATCGGCGTGATCGAAACGGTGGTGCACACCTGGCTCACGCCGCTGATCCACACGCTGAGCGAGCGGCTGCCGGCCATCGAGCCCGACATCACGGTAGACACGGCCTACAACCTGCGCGAGCAGTTCAGGCACCGCAAGTTCGACATGCTGATCCAGAACGACGACATCGCGGATGTGGCCTGCAACGAAGGCGCGACCGTCACGCCGCTGTGCCGCTTTCCGATGCTGTGGATCGCGCGCCCCGCGGTGCTGCCGAAGGCCCGGACCCTGCGGCTCGAAGACCTGGAGCGGGTGCCGGTGCTCACCTTCTCCCGCACCTCGGGGCCGCGCGCGCATGTCAGGGCGCTGTTCGCGGGCCGCGCCACGGAGCCGCGCGTGTGCAGCTTTCCGTCTGTGCAGTCGATCATCCAGCTCACGAAAGGCGGCTTCGGCGTGGCGGCGATTCCGCCGATCTTCGTGCGCGAGGAGCTGGCCGAGGGCTATCTCGAAATCCGCGAAGGGCCTGCGCTGCCACCGATGGTGATCACGGTGGCCCATGCGCGCGACACGGCGCCTGCCGTGCATGCGGTCGCCAAGCTCACGCGGGCCATCGTGGCCGACTACTGCGCCGAAGCGGGAGAAGAATGGGTCAGTGCGCTGTCGCCCGCGCCGCTGTCATGAGCGAACGCATGAGCGGCGCCGACGGCACAACCGTTCAGGCACGAACCGCGATGCCCTCGGCCTGCAGTCGCTCGCGGATGCGGCGCGCAAAGGCCAGTGCATGGGCACCGTCGCCATGCAGGCACACGGTCTGCGCATTGACGGCCACGGTGCTGCCATCGATGGCGGTCACGCGGTGGTCGCGCACGAGCGAAATCGTCTGCGCTATCGACTGCTCTTCGCTCTCGATGAGCGCACCGGGCTGGCTGCGCGGCACCAGGCTGCCGTCGGGCATGTAGCCGCGGTCGGCGAACACTTCCTCGATGGGCGTGAGGCCGGCGCGGCGCGCGGCGTCGATCATGTGGCTGCCGGCCAGGCCGAAGAACTTGAGCGAGGAATCGAAGCGGCGCACCGCCTCGCACAGCGCATCGGCGAGTTCGGGCTCTTTCACCGCCTGGTTGTAGAGCTGGCCATGCGCCTTCACGTGCGAGAGCGTGCCGCCTTCGGCCTTGACGATCGCGGCCAGCGCGCCGACCTGGTAGAGCACGTTGGCCACGATCTCTTCGGGTGGCAGGTGCATGGTGCTGCGGCCGAAGTTCTCGCGGTCCGGAAAGCTCGGGTGCGCGCCGATGGCCACGCCGTGCTGAATGGCCCAGCGCACGCATTGCTGCATGGTCCTGGCGTCGCCCGCGTGCCAGCCGCAGGCGATGTTGGCGGAGCTCACGAGGCCGAGCAATGCTTCGTCGCTGCCGGCGCCTTCGCCGAGGTCGGCGTTGAGGTCGATGTGCATGGGGAGGTTCCTTCTTCTGCGGCGGGGATCGGCGCTGCGCCGGCCCTCGCGCCGTCTGCTCGCACAGTCTATGCCGCGACCGGCCAGCCTGCAGCCACCAACCCTTGCGCCACCTGCCGCAGGTAGCGTTGCTGGTCGGCCCATGCGGCCAGCGATTGCGCCATGTCGACCTGCACCAGCCGCAGCTTGCCGTTGAGCGGCGCCTGCGCCAGCTTCCAGAGATCGGCGCGGATCACCACGCCGATGCGCGGATAGCCGCCGGTGGTCTGCGCATCGCCCATCAGGATGATCGGCAGGCCCGAGGGCGGCACCTGGATCGTGCCGGGGATCACGCCCGACGAGAGCATGTCGCCGCCGCGCCTGCGCTTGAGTTCTGCACCGGCAAGGCGGCTGCCCATGCGGTTGCTTTGCGGTGTGATGCGCCAGCGTTCGCCCCAGAGCAGCTCGCGCGCGGCGAGCGTGAACTGTTCGAACTCGGGGCCGGGCAGCACGCGCAAGGTGATGGCCGCGTCGTCTTCTTCGGGGCCCCAGTCGGGTCCGCGCAGGCCCAGGGGCCGGCGGGTGCGCTGCGCTTCGTCGAGCCGCGACGGGCCCAGCGCGAGCCGGTCGCCCTTGCGCAGCGCACGGCCTTGATGGCCGCCGAAGCTGGCTTTCAGGTCGGTGCTGCGCGAGCCGAGGATCGGGGGCACGTCGATGCCGCCCGCCACCGCGAGCCAGCTGCGAAGACCGGCTTTCTTGCGGCCCGCCGCATTGGCGCCGCCGAGCTTGAGCGTCTGCCCGGCGGCCACGGACACGCTCCAGCAGGGCCAGAGCGGCACGCCGTCGAGCGTGGCACTGAAGTCGTCGCCGGTCAGCGCGATGCGCGTGTCGGCTTCGAAGCGCAGTTCGCAGCCGCCCATCGTGAGTTCGAGGCCGGCCGCGCTGTCCGCGTTGCCCACAAGCCGGTTGGCCAAGGTGAGGGAGAGCACGTCGAGCGCGCCGCCCGGGCAGATGCCGAGCTGCCGGTGACCGTGCCGCCCCAGGTCTTGCACCGACGCGAGCACGCCGGGTTTCTGGATGACGATCATGTCTCTACGCTCTCGACAACGAAGCGCACCCGGTCGCCGGGCCGCAGCAGGGTGGGCGACTCGGCCGTCGGGTCGAACAGCGCCAGCGGCGTGCGGCCGATCAGTTGCCATCCACCCGGCGACACCAGCGGGTAGATGCCAGTCTGCTCGCCGCCGATGCCGACCGAGCTTGCGGGCACAGCCGTGCGCGGTTCGGCACGTCGCGGCGTGGCAAGTTCGGGCGCCAGGCCGCCCATGAAGGCAAAGCCGGGCAGGAAGCCCAGCAGGTAGACCACGTACTCGCCCGCGCTGTGGCGTCGCACGACTTCTTCTGGTGTGAGACCGGTGTGGGCCGCGACGTCGGCCAGGTCGGGGCCGTACTCGCCGCCGTAGGCCACGGGAATTTCGATTCGCCGGCCTTCCACCGCGCCCTCGCCAAGCCTCGGCCAGGCATCGAGCACCTGTGCCGTGAGCGTGTCGAGATCGATCGCGGTCGGGTCGAAGGTCAGCGTGAGGTTGTTCATGCCCGGCAGCACTTCGCCGACGCCCGGCCAGTGTTGCACCTGCATGGCCAGGGCCCAGATCTTCTGCTGTTGCGCCAGCGTGGCGGGCGCGGGCAGCTCGCACAACAGCGCTGCATCGCCCAGAAGATGCAGTCGGGGCGGGGGCGAGCCGCTCATCGCGGCTTATTCACGGCCGAGGCTGCGGACCTTGGCCGCGAGCTGCTGCTCCACGTTCGGCGAGACGAACTTGTGGACCTCGCCGCCAAGCATCGCGATCTCGCGCACGAAGGTGCTGGAGATGAACTGGTACTTGTCGCTCGGCGTGAGAAACACGGTCTCGACATCGGGCATCAGCGAACGGTTCATGCCCGCGAGCTGGAACTCGTAGTCGAAGTCGGTCACGGCGCGCAGGCCGCGCACCATGGCCTTGCCGCCGCGCGCCACGACGAAGTCGCGCAGCAGGCCGGAAAAGCTCTCGACCGTGACCTGGTCGCTGTACGGCTTGACCGCCTCGCGTGCCATGTCCATGCGTTCGGACAGCGTGAAGAGCGCCTTCTTGTGGTGGCCCGCCGCGACGGCGACGATCACCTTGGAGAAAAGCTGGGTTGCGCGCCGCACCACGTCCTCGTGACCGAGGGTGATGGGGTCGAATGTGCCGGGATAAACCGCGATCACGTTGCTGGCCATGGTTGCTTCTTCCTCATGCAGCCGATGCGGCTTGTTCGGCGGATTATGCAGTCACGTCCGCTGCAAGCCGCAGCAGGTGGGCATGCACGGCGCCGGCCTTCAGGTAGCGGAAACCGACGAGGCCCAAAGGCGCGAGTTCTTCGTCGGTCCAGCGGCGGGGCGCTTCGAGGTACACGGCACCACCGGCACGCAATGCGCGCACCGCTGCGCGCAGGGCCGGTTCATAGAGCGCGGTGCTCTCGAAGGGCGGGTCGAGAAAAACCGCATGCAGGCTGCCGGCCGTGACGCGTTCGAGCGCCGTCACGCCATTGCCGCGCTCGACGCGCACGGCCTCGGCCGACAGCTTGGTCTTTGCGGCCTGCAGTTGCGCGACCAGTGCGGCGTCCTGCTCGCACAGCACCACGCTGGCGGCGCCGCGCGACGCGGCTTCCAGCCCGAGCGCACCGGTGCCCGCGAAAGCGTCGAGGCAATGCCAGCCGGGCAACTCGCCGCCACCCGCACCGGCCAGGCTCGCCAGCCAGTTGAACAGGGTTTCGCGCACGCGGTCGGGCGTGGGGCGCAGGCCGGGCTTGTCGGCCACCGCGAGGCGGGTGCGCTTCCATTGGCCGCCGATGATGCGCACCTCGCTGGGCGGCTTCGACGGACGCCGGACGGGCGAGGGGCGGGAGGGAACTGCGGCTTTCTTCTGGGGCATGCGGCGAGCTTAACGCCGCCGTGCGCCGGCCTTCAAAGCCCCGTGAAGGCGCGCCGGGCCAGCATGGCGGCCAGCACGAGCATGGTCCCGCCGATCAGCGCGTCGAGCATCTGCCAGGCCCGCGGACGGGCGAACACCGGCGCCAGCAGCCGTGCGCCGTAGCCCAGCGCGGTGAACCACAGCGCACTCGCCAGCGACGCACCCGCCACGAACCAGACCTTGAGCGAGCCCGCGTACTGCGCCCCCGCGCTGCCCACCAGCAGCACCGTGTCGAGGTAGACATGCGGATTCAGCAGCGTGAAACCGGCGGCCTGCGCCACGACGGCCGCGCGCGAAAGCGATGTGCCCTGCGCCGTCGTCTGCAACGCGCCGGGCTGGCGCGAGCGCCACAGCGCCTTCAGGCCGTAGGCGCACAGGAACGCGGCCCCGAACCCGGCAAGCACCGTGGCGAGCATCGGCCGGCCCTTGAGCGCCTGCGCCATGCCAGCCACGCCGGCGCCGATCAGCACGGCGTCGCTGGCCGCGCAGAACAGCACCACGGCGCTGACGTGCTCGCGCCGCAACCCCTGGCGCAGCACATAGGCGTTCTGGGCGCCGATGGCGACGATGAGCACCAGGCTCATGAAGAGTCCGTTGAGGAAGGCGGCGGAGACGATTTCGGCAGGCATGGCGCGAGCTTGCCGCCTGCATCCGATTCAATCAAACTAAACTTTCTAACTTCAATTCAGTTTGGCTTCATCCCATGCTCGACTACGCCGCCCTCAACGCCCTGGCCGCCGTGGTGCGCGAAGGCAGCTTCGAGCGCGCAGCCCGCGCGCTGCACGTCACGCCCTCGGCGGTGTCGCAGCGCGTGAAGGCGCTCGAAGAACGCACCGGCGGCGCGCTGCTGGTGCGCGGCCAGCCCTGCGTCGCGACCGAGGCGGGGCTGCAGCTGTGCCGGCACGTCGAGCGCGTGGGCATGCTGGAACACGAACTGCACGAGGCCTTGCCCGCTCTCGGCATGGGCGGCGAGGCGGGCGAACGCGTCACGGTGCGGGTGGCGGTCAATGCCGACAGCCTCGCGACGTGGTTCATCGCCGCCGCAGCAGCCTTTGCGTCGCAGGAAGAAGGCGCCCTGCTCGACCTCACCGTCGACGACCAGGACCACACGGCCGAGCGGCTGCGCAGCGGCGCAGTGCTCGCTGCCGTGACCGCGCTGGCCCAGCCGGTGGCCGGCTGCAACAGCGAGGCGTTGGGCACGACGCACTACGTGGCGGCCGCGAGCCCCGGCTTCGTGCGGCGGTATTTCGAAAAAGGCGTGGGCGCCCGCACGCTGGCGAACGCGCCCAGCCTCGTGTTCGACCGCAAGGACCGCCTGCAGACGCGCTGGGTGCGCCGCATCTGCCATCGCAATGTCGAGACGCCCCGGCACTGGGTACCCTCGTCGACGGCGTTCGTCGACGCGGCGTGCGCGGGCATGGGCTGGGGCATGCATCCGGCCAGCATGGTGGCCGACGCGATACGGGAAGGAAGGCTGGTGGAGCTGGTGCCCGGCTCGACGCTGCCGGTGCCGCTCTACTGGCAGCAGGCGCGCGCGGCGCCGCAGTTGCTCAAGAAGCTGGGAGCGGCGGTGCGTGCCGCCGCCACCAGCGGGCCGCACGCACTGGCCTGACGGCCAGCCGGCGGGCCTACCTGCTTACTTGCCGCCCACCACCACCGTCACCATGCGTGCAGGCTGCAGCTTGCGCTCGAACGCGGCCTTGACTTCGGCCGCCGTGACCGCGTTCATGCGCGCGGTCCAGGTGTCGAGGTAGTCCAGCGGCAGGTCGTGCCAGGCGATGTTGGCGACATTGCCGATCAGCTTGCGGTTGCTGTCGAGCAGCAGCGGGAAACCGCCGATCAGGTTGTCCTTCGCGGCCTTCAGCTCGCTGGCGGTCGGGCCTTCGGCGACGAACTTCGCCAGCACCTCGCGCGACACCTTGATCGCCTGCTCGGCCTGGTCGGGCCGGGTCTGGAAGCCGATGCGGAACGCGCCCGCATCGAGCCCCGGCGCAAAGCCGCTGTAGATGCTGTAGGTCAGGCCGCGCTTCTCGCGCACTTCGTTGGTCAGGCGCGAGACGAAACCGCCGCCGCCGAGCACGTAGTTGCCGAGCGTGAGCGCGAAGTGGTCCGGGTCCTTGCGCGGGTAACCGGGCTGGCCGATGAAAACATGGGCCTGCGCCGAATCGAACGGAATGCGCTCGTCCTTCGGTGCCGTCAGCTCGGCCACCGGCGCGATCACCGGCAGCGCCGGGCAGCTCTCGGCGCTGGGCAGGCGCGACAGCAGCGCGGTGGCCATGGTCTCGGCCTCGGCACGGGTGACCGCGCCCACGATGCTGAGCTTGGCGCGGCACGGCAGCATCAACTGCTGGTAGCGCTGGCGCATGGTGGCCGTGTCGATGCGCGCGAGCGTGGCCTCGGTGACCTCCTGGCCATAGGGGTGCACGCCGTACACCGCCTGGCCGAACGCGCGGCCCGCGACGGTCGCGGGCTTGGTGTTGGCTTCCTTGATGGCGGCGTTGATGCGCTCACGCTCGCGCTGCCACACGTCGTCGGGAAAGGCCGGCTCACCGATCTCGCGCGAGGCCAGCGCCACCGCCTTGTTCAGCAGTGCCGGGTCGGACAGCGTGCGCAGCGAATAGCTGGTGCGGTCGGTGCCGGCGCTCACGTCGAAGCTGGCGCCCAGATCGGCCCAGGCTTCGCCCAGAGCGTTCTGGTCGAGCGCGGGCTCGCCGTTCTTGCCGGCGCGCACGCCCTTCTCGACCATGGCCGCCGTGGTGCTGGCCAGGCCCGCCTGCGGCGCGGGGTCGCGGCGGCTGCCGGCGTCGAAGTCGACCTGCACGTCGACGATCGGCAGCGCGTTGGTCGACACCAGGTAGATCTTGGCGCCGTTGGCCAGCGTCCAGTGCTGGATGGGCAGCGCGGCCTGCGCGCTGGTCATGCCGACGATGGCCGTCACGCCCGTGAACAGGGCGCACTGCGCTATCTTTTTAAGAATTTTCATGAGATCGGGACCTTTCAGCGCAGCTCGCCTGCGGGCGCCGCGAAGCCACGGCCCCGCTTGGGTTCGGGTGGCAGGGGACGCAGCGTGGCGACCGTGAGCTGGTCGTCGCCGAAATACTTGGCGGCCACGGCCTGCACCTGGGCGGCCGTGACGGATTGCAGCCGGGCGACGATGCGCTCGCTGGCGTCGAGCGGCAGGCCCTGAATCCAGTTGCTGCCGAGTTCGCGCGCCTGCGCCATGACCGAGTCGCGCTTGTAGGTTTCGCTCGCCACCCATTGGGTCTTGACGCGGGCCAGTTCGGCTTCGCCCACGCCGTCCTTGGCGACGCGCGCCACCTGGGCGCGCAGCGCGGCTTCGACCGCTTCGACGGTCTTGCCGGCGGCGGGCACGCCTTCGAGCATGAAGAGCTGCGGCCCGCGGCCGATGAAGCCCGAATAGGCACCGGCCGAGTCGGCGACGCGGTCGGGGCCCTGGGTGAGCGCGCGGTCCAGGCGCGCACCGGCGTAGCCGTCGAGCACGGCGGACAGCACCACCAGCGCCCAGGCGTCGCTGTTGGTGTCGTCGATGTTCGCGAGCTGCGGCACGCGGTAGGCCAGCGACACATACGCCTGCTCGGCCGGCGCCTTGAACTCGATGCGGCGGATGCCGCGCTGCGCGGGCTCGATGCGCGGCTTGCGCGTGGGCACCGCGCGCGAGGGAATGTGGCCGTAGTACTTCTCGGCCATCGCACGCACCTGGGCCACGTCGACGTCGCCGGCCACCACCAGCACGGCGTTGGCGGGCACGTACCAGCGCTTGAAGAACTCGCGCGCATCGTCGGGCGTCATGGCGTCCAGGTCGCTCATCCAGCCGACCACCGGGCGGTGGTAGGGCGAGGCGGTGAAGACGGCGGCGTTCTGCTGCTCGCCGAGCAGCGCGCGCGGCTGGTCTTCGGTGCGCAGGCGGCGCTCTTCCTTGACGACCTCGATCTCGCGCTTGAACTCGTCGTCGGGCCACTGGTTGTTGGCGAAGCGGTCCGATTCGAGCTTCATCACCGCCTCGAGGCTGCCGACCGGGATCTGCTGGTAGTAGCCGGTGTAGTCGCGCGTGGTGAAGGCGTTTTCCTGGCCACCGAGCTGCGCCACGCGGCGCGAGAACTCGCCGGGCTTGATGTCCTTGGTGCCCTTGAACATCATGTGTTCGAGCGCATGTGCCACGCCGGAGGTGCCGTCGACTTCGTCCATGGAACCGACGCGGACCCAGACCATCTGCACCGCGGTCGGCGCGCGCCGGTCGGGCTGGACGATCAGCGTCATGCCGTTCGCAAGCGTGAATTGCTGAGGGCCCGGCGCGGCCGCCGTGGCGGCGGATGATGCGGCGGGAGCCGGTGTGGACTGGGCCTGCGCAGGCATGGCCCAGGACGCCGAAAGCGCCACTGCCAGCACCGCACCAGACGCAGCACTGCGTGGCGAGAGGTGTTTCATAGAATGGGTCGGATTGTAAAAAGCTCCTGATGTTCAGTTTCTTCAAGAAAAAACCGCCTGCCGAAACCCCGGTCGCGCCGGCGCCCCCACCGCCAGCCGCCCCTGCACCTGCACCTGCCGCCGAGCCTGCGCCCGCGCGCTCGGTGTTCTCGCCTTCGAGCTGGTTCGGCACGAAGCCGGCGGCTGAAGCAGCGCCGTCGCCCGCGCCCACGCCTGCCCCGGCACCTGTCGAGCCGGCATCGCCGCCTCCGGTGGTGGCTGCACCGCCGGCACCCGCGCCCGTCGCCTCCCCGGCACCTACTCCGGCACCGGCCCCCGTTCCGGCGCCTGCCCCCACCTTCGTTCCGCCCCCTCCCCCCGCGCCAGCCCCGGTGCCCGCACCTGCGCCGGCGCCCGTTCCGGCACCCGTTGCCGTCCAGGCGCCTGCCGCACCCGAACGCAAGAGCTGGCTCGACAAGCTCAAGACCGGCCTGCGCAAGACCGGCACCGGCATCCAGGCCGTCTTCGTCAACGCGCAGATCGACGACGCGCTGTACGAAGAACTCGAATCGGCCCTGCTGATGGCCGACACCGGCGTCAAGGCCACCGAGTACCTGCTCGACGACCTGAAGGTTCGCGTCAAGCGCCAGATGGCCACCGATGCCGCACAGGTCAAGCTGCTGCTGGCCGATGCCGTCGCCGACCTGCTCAAGCCGCTCGAAAAGCCGCTCGTCATCGGCGAGTTCACGCCGACCGTGATCATGGTGGCCGGCGTCAACGGCGCGGGCAAGACCACCTCCATCGGCAAGCTCACCAAGCACCTGGCCACCGAAGGCGCCTCGGTGCTGCTGGCCGCGGCCGACACCTTCCGGGCGGCGGCGCGCGAGCAGCTGCTGGTCTGGGCCGACCGCAACACGGTCGAGATCGTGAGCAACGAAGGCGGCGACCCTTCCGCCGTGAGCTTCGATGCGGTGAACGCCGGCAAGGCGCGCGGCAAGGACGTGGTGCTGGTCGACACCGCCGGCCGCCTGCCCACGCAGCTGCACCTGATGGACGAGCTGAAGAAGATCAAGCGCGTCGTCACCAAGGCCGACGCCACCGCACCGCACGAAGTGCTGCTGGTGATCGACGGCAACACCGGGCAGAACGCGCTCGCGCAGGTCAAGGCCTTCGACGAAACGCTGGGCCTCACGGGCCTGATCGTGACCAAACTCGACGGCACGGCCAAGGGCGGCGTGCTGTGCGCCATCGCACGCGAGCGGCCGATTCCGGTGTACTTCATCGGCGTGGGCGAAAAACTCGAAGACCTCGAGACCTTCAACGCACGCGAATTCGCGCAGGCCCTGCTTGGATAAGAAAAGAAAACGGCCCCTGCTTGCGCCGGGGCCGTTCCTTGCTTTTTTATCGCTCCCTGTTCCCAGGCGTCACAGGTACCGGGCGCCTGAAACCTGATGAACCCGTCAGGGGCCGAATGGCCCCGTGGGCATGCACAGTGCCGGACCCGTGCAGTTGACCGGCTTGTAGTAGTAGATCTTCGAGACGCCACCCGCGCCGAGCTGCCCGACGAAGCCATAGCCGTTGGCACCCTGGGCATTGGCCTGTTGAAGAAGGTCCGCGATGGCGGGCTGCGGCGCCAGCGCCTCGTAGCTGAAGGTGGACGACTGCGAGGCGTCCCGGGCATAGATGTTCCCGTAGCTGTACGGCCCGCGGAAGCGGAAGCCGCGGCCGCCCTTTTCGTCGAGCTGGGCCAGGAACCCGGGCTCGTCGCTGGCGGCATCCGCCACTTCGTAGGTGAAGGTCGAATTGCCGAGCGAACTCTTCTCGAAGATGGCCTGCAACGCCGTGCCGAAGGAGTAGGCAGGCGCGACGTTGTAGAAGCCTTCCGACCCCTGCGCATTGCCGCGCGCGATGTAGCCGGCCCGATCGGCTGCAGCCGCTTCGAGCCTGTAGGTGAACGTGGCCGAGGTGTCGCTGTCCTTGCGGTACATGAAGAGGTTGCTGCCGCCGGCGCTCATCGTGCCGACCCAGCGGAATCCCCTGGCGCCGGCTGCGTTGGCGTCGTTCAGGAACGTGTTCGCATCGGTGGGTGCCGGCGTCAGTTCGTAGACATAGGTCGCATCGCCGGGCTTCACGTAGACGTTGGCGCTTCCCGGTGGCTGGTTGTTCGACAGCGGCGCCAGAAAGCGGAAGCCGCGCGCGCCCTCGGCGTTGAGGTCCGCGAGGAAGCCCGCGCGATCGCCGGCTGGCGGCAGCTGCTCGTACATGAACGTGCTGGTGGCCGGCGCGGGAGCAGGCGCGGGCGCCGGCGGTGCGGGTGGTGGCGGCGGGGGTGCAGGCGGCGGCGGCGCCACGGCGACGGGCGGGATGAAGCCACTGTTGCCACCACCGCCACCACAAGCCGCCAGAGCCATGGTCGCCGCCACTGCGGCAGCCACGGCTGCGAGTTTGAACTTCATCGAGAGAAACCTCCGGGTCGTTTTGTTTGAGGACAACGCGGGCGAAGGTAAGACGCGGGAAAGATGCTCGCCAGTGTCGAAAGTCACGACACCTGCAGGCTGCATCGAAGATGGGCGCGCAGTGAATACCAATGCCTTCAGGCATCGGCTGCGCAATGGCTAGCGGGCGCCGGCCACCTCGGCCATGGCCTGCAGCAGCACATCGGCAACGACCGGCTTGAAGAGCACCGGCACCTTCGATTCGCGCACACGCTGCAGGCGTTCGGGCGCGGTTTCGCCGGTGATCAGCAGCAAGGGCGTGGTAGTGCCCCGCCACTGGCTGAGGCGCAGGCCCGTATCGAGGCCATCGGCGCCGTCGGCCAGCCGGTAGTCGCACACCAGCAGGTCGAAGGGACGCCCTTCGCTGCCCGCCTGCCGCAGGGCCGCGACGGCGGCAGCTTCGTCGGCCACGGCGTGCGCGTCGATGGCATGCGAGCGCAGCAGGCCGGTCATGGCCTCGCGGATTTCCAGTTCGTCGTCGAGCAACAGCACGCGGCCCGGCAGTGCGGGGCGGCGACGCCATGGCGTGTCGGCGGCCGTCTGCGAAAGCGATCCGGCCAGCCTGCGGGCCTGCACATCGACGGCCGGCAGCACGACGCGAAAGTGCGTGCCCCGCCCCGGCCGCGAATGCATCTGCACCGGATGCCCGAGCAGGCGCGAGAGCCGCTGCACGATCGACAGGCCAATGCCCAGGCCCCTCGAACGGTCGCGGCCCGGATTGTCGATCTGATAGAACTCCTCGAAGATGCGGCTCGACTGCTCGGGCGCGATGCCGATGCCGCTGTCGCGCACCTCGATCCACACCGCGTCGCCGCGGTCGCGCGCCGTCACCGTCACGCCCCCGCGCGCGGTGTACTTGAGCGCGTTGTCCATCAGGTTGGACAGCATGCGGTGCAGTAGTTGCGGGTCGCTGCGCACCCACAGGCCGCTGGCGCGCACGCGCAGCTGCAGCTGCTTCTGTTCGGCGCGGGCCGCGAAGGTGTGGTTGAGCGGCAGGAAGAGCGCGTCGAGTTGCACGGGCTGCGGCGCCGGCGTGATCACACCGGCGTCCAGGCGCGACACGTCGAGCATGGTGTCGAGCGACGCACCCAGCGCATTCACCGCGCGCATCAGGCGCTCGGCGTTGCGGCTCTCGGGGCGGTCGCGCAGCTCGTTCTCGAGCGCGGCGCCGAACAGCGCGATGGCATGCAGCGGCTGGCGCAGGTCGTGGCTGGCAGTGCCGAGAAAGCGCGTCTTTTCTTCGCTTGCGCGCTCGGTGGCGGCGATCTGTTCGCCCAGCCGCGCGGCAAGCGCCTCGTTCTCGAAGCGCAGCAGGAGCGATTCGGTCAACAGCCTGTGCTGGCCGACGCCCGCGTGCAGGGTCAGCAACAGGTAGGCCGCGCTGGCGACCGCCAGAAAGAGATGCAGGCCGTCGCCCTGCCAGGCCAGCGCGGTGATCATGCCCAGCGACATGGGCATCGTGTAGCCGAACAGCGCCGCCTTCAGCGGCCACAGCGACTGCGCGGCCCGCGCGCAGCTGCCCACGATGACGGCCATCAGCAGCGAGGTCATGGGCAGGTTGTCGTGCGGCACGATGAGCCACGGCACCACGGCCGAGACCATGCTGACCAGCGTGACCATGCGCGAGATCTTCCGCGCCCAGTACGCGCTTTCGCGCGCGGGCCTGGAAGGGTTCCAGCGCGGCGTGAAGAACACGTAGATGTCGGCCATCAGCAGGCCCGCCATCCAGAACAGCAGGCTCGGCTCTTTCAGCTGCGAATAGATGATGGAGCCGAACACCACCACGAAAGCCATGTGGGTCAGCGTCGAGATGCCGTAGGTGCTGTAGACCGAGGCAACGTGCTCGCGCAGCACCCGCTGGCCGAGCACGGCGTCGGCGGACGGATCGTTCGGCGTCACGACCGGTCCGCTCAATGCAGGGTGCTGATCAACTGGGCGCGCGAGCGCATGCCGAACAGCAGCAGGATGGTCGAGACATGGTTCTTCACGGTGCCTTCGCTCAGGTTGGCAAGCTGGGCGATTTCCTTGTTGGCCTTGCCTTCGAGCACCCACTGCAGCACCTGCATCTGGCGCGGCGTGAGCTCCTGCCAGGCGCTGGCGTGGGCGAATTCCGCATAGCCGCTGAGCGACTTGGGCAGCGCCGGCGGCAGTTCCGCCGTGTCGGGATCGAGCAGGCCGCAGGCGCGGATGAAGCTCACCACTTCCTTCAGGTCGGCCGACTTGGGCAGGAACGCGGCGGCCCCGAGCGCGAGCACGCCCTGCGCCAGCGTGCTGCTGCCGGTGCCCGAAAGCACCACGATGCGCGCCGCCGGAAAGCGCCGGCGGAACTCGGCCACGCCGCTCAGGCCGTGCGTGTCGGGCAGCGCCAGGTCGAGCAGCACGAGGCCGATACTGGCCTGGTGGATTTCGTACAGGGCCAGCGCGTCGGCGACGTTGCCGGCCTCGAAGACCTCGATCCGGGCACCGGAGGACGTGGCCTGCGCCTGCACCAGCGCGCAGACGCCAAGGCGCAGCAGGTCGTGGTCGTCGACGACGAGGATCGCGTTCGCCGCGCGGGTGGGCGTGCCGCTCCCGGCAGCGGGAGGGACGGGCGTGGGGGAAGAGTCGTAGGGAGCCACGCGTTTGATCTTAGCGGCGCGACGGGCGGGCGACAGTGCCCTAAGTCACGACGGTGCGGCGGTGGTACCGCCCTTTGGCGCTCTCGGGCAGCGCTTGCCACGGCGCCTTGCAATGGGCACCATCGCCACCGTCACATGCATCGCGCCGCATCGAACGGTGAACCGGAGACCTGTCATGACGCACACCGCCGCCGCCCCGCTGGCTTCGAGCGACCGCAAGGTCGACCGCCTGCTCGCCCACTACGAGGAGAGCCACCGCAACCCGAGCAACGAGCTGATTCACTTCATCGCCATCCCGGCGATCATGCTGAGCATCGTCGGCCTACTGTTCGCGATCCACCCGTGGGTGGCCTACGTTTTCGTGGCGGCCAGCCTTGTCTACTACGCGCTGCTGCGCGCGCCGGCGTTCCTCGTGACCATGCTGGTGCTGACTGCGCTGGCCCTGGTGGTGGTGCATGCGATGGGCGGGCTGGTGCTGCCCGTGTCGGCGGCCATCTTCGTGGTGGCGTGGATCTTCCAGTTCATCGGGCACAAGCTCGAAGGCAAGAAGCCGTCGTTCTTCGAGGACCTGCAGTACCTCTGGGTCGGCCCGCTCTTCGTGCTGTCGAAGCTGTTCCTGAAGCTCGGCATCCGCTGGTAGCTTGCGCCGGCCGGCCCGAGACGTGCAATTCGCTCGATCACGGGGAAATGCATCGGTCACCCGATGGCGCTTGACGGTGCAGGCAGGCCGGGCCTGATGCGTCGGCGATGCACCACAAAAATGTGACTTAATGCAAAATCAAGCACTGCCTGCCGCCCGCCGGCAACTGAAACGGCCGAGCGGGGTCCTAGGGAAAAGGCGGCCAAGCGCCTCCCAAGCCTGAGGCTATCGCCGCGATAGAAACTCAAGGGAACCCTTGGTTTAGCACTCCCTCTAACCGAGTGCTAATATGGCCAACACTAAGGAGTTTCCCCTGATGACAACGCTGTCTGGAGTCTCTGCCAACCAGCTGGCCGTCGCCAATCCATGGTCGATGGTCCCCCCGCTGGGTAACCTGGATGCCTACATTTCGGCCGCCAACCGCCTGCCGCTGCTCACGCTCGAAGAAGAGCAGGGCTTCGCACGCAAGTTGCGCGACCAGAACGACCTCGACGCCGCCGGTGCGCTGATCCTGTCGCACCTGCGCCTCGTGGTCTCCATTTCCCGCCAGTACCTGGGCTACGGGCTGCCGCACGGCGACCTGATCCAGGAAGGCAACGTGGGCCTGATGAAGGCCGTGAAGCGTTTCGACCCCGACCAGGGCGTGCGGCTGGTGAGCTACGCCATGCACTGGATCAAGGCCGAGATCCACGAGTACATCCTGAAGAACTGGCGCATGGTCAAGGTCGCGACGACCAAGGCCCAGCGCAAGCTGTTCTTCAACCTGCGGTCCATGAAGCAGGGTTTCAAGGCCGACTCGGCCGCGGCCGACAACGGCACGCACCGCGAGACGCTGAGCCCCGACGAGGTGTCGCAGATGGCGACCCGGCTCAACGTCAAGCCTGAAGAAGTGCTCGAGATGGAAACCCGCCTGTCGGGCGGCGACGTGCTGCTCGATCCGGGTCCGTCGGACGACGGCGACGAAGGCTTCGGCCCGATCGCCTACCTGGCCGACGCCACGCAGGAGCCGACCGCCCTGCTCGAATCGCAGCAGCGTGATCGCCTGTCGAGCGACGGCATCGCCACCGCGCTCGAAGCGCTGGACGACCGCAGCCGCCGCATCGTGGAAGAACGCTGGCTCAAGGTCAACGACGACGGTTCGGGCGGCATGACGCTGCACGACTTGGCCGCCGTGTACGGCGTGAGCGCCGAGCGCATTCGCCAGATCGAAGTCGCTGCCATGAAGAAGATGAAGAAGGCACTCGCCGACTACGCATAAGCAACTGCTTTTGCCCTCTTCCTGAACGAGCCCGGCCGCAAGCCGGGCTTTTTCATTTGGAGAGCGTGCGCAGGGCACGCTTGGCGATGTAGCGGGTCTCGGCCGTGTCTGATTCCGCGACCCAGCGCACGCACAGCCTGTCGACCCACTCGCCCTGGGTCTTGCTGGCGTCGTTGAGCCAGTTGGCGACCGAGTTCTGCACGTAGCGGCTCGGGTCGGCGCGCAACGGCTCGATCAGCGGCAACGCGCGCCAAGGCTCAATCTTGAGTGCCTCGATCTGCGCGCACCACACGCCGCGCGGCCGCGTGAGTTCGCTGGCGAAGCGGCGGATGTTCGGATCGGTATCGAAGACCCATGGCTGCAGCAGCGCCAGCGCCTCGTCCAGCGAGGTGATGACCGCATCGCGCACCGCCATCCAGGCGATTTCGCGCACGCCGAAGTGCGGGTCGGCGGCAAAGCGGCGCACCGCCTCCAGTTGCGCCGGCAACGACAGGCCCGAGAGCGTGACCCACTGCGCAGCCCAGCAGCGCGCGACATCGCTCGCATGCGTGGCCAGCCTGTGGGCAACGGCGTCACGCTCGGCGTGCAGGGCCGTCAGGTCATAGAGCGCGCGTGCGATATGGCTGTGCCGCTGCATCGGCTTGAAGGCACCGAGCATGGCCAGCGTGTCGACCAGCCGCTCGCTCGCTGCGTCGAGGCCGATGTGCCCCGCCACGCTGCGCGCGAGCTGCGGCAGCTCCAGCGCCAAAAATTCGTTGAGGTTGACGGTTTCGAGCAGGCCGTCGTTGAGGGCACGCAGCACCTCGGGCGGAATGAGCGCGATGCGGAAGGCGCCCTTGCGCCCTTTCAGATGATCGACCGAACCGGCCACGGCCACTGCGGCGTCCATGTGCAACGGGCCTTTCAGGACGCGAGCAATGCCTTCACGTCCGCCACCATGGTCGGCACGCCCGCGCCATAGCGCGCATACAGCCGCAGCCGGCCCTGTGTGTCGTAGACGTAGCTGGCGGCCGAGTGGTCCATCGAGTAGCTGGTCGGCGTCTTGCCGTCGACCTTCTTGTAATAGACCTTGAAGTCCTTCGCGACTGCGGCGAGTTCCTCGGGCGTGGGAATGAGCGCCACGAAGCTCGGGTCGAACGCGCCCATGTAGGCCTTCAGCACCTCGGGCGTGTCGCGCGCCGGATCGACGGTGAGAAACAGCACCTGCAGCTTGTCGCCGTCCTTGCCGAGCTGCTGCTTGACCTGCGCCATCTCGGTCATGGTGGTCGGGCACACGTCGGGGCATTGCGCGTAGCCGAAGAACAGCACGACGACCTTGCCCTTGAAGTCGGCCAGGGTGCGGACCTTGCCGTCGGCATCCTTCAGCGAGAAGCCCTTGGCGTAGTCGGCCCCGGTGATGTCGACGGCATTGAAGTTCTGCTTGGTCTCGCCACAGGCCGAGAGCCCCACGCCCACAGCCGCCACGCCCACGCTGGCGGCAATCAGTTTGAGAGCGTTTCGCTTGTTCATGGGAGCAGTGTTCAATTCAGTGGAGGTAATGGTCGACGAGCAGCGCGAGGAACAGCACGCTCAGGTGGATCAGCGAAAACCGGAAGGTCTTGCGCGCCAGCGTGTCGGAGTAGTTGCGCCAGAGCGCGAAGGCATAGCCGGTAAAGCCCACGCTGACGACGACGGCGACCGCAAGGTACAGCCAGCCGCTCATGCCGTAGATGAAGGGCATGAGGCAGGCCGCGAACAAAATGAAGGTGTACAGCAGCACCTGCAGCCGCGTGAACTCGTTGCCGTGCGTGACGGGCAGCATCGGCAGGCCGGCCTTGCGGTAGTCCTCGACGCGGTAGAGCGCCAGTGCCCAGAAGTGCGGCGGCGTCCACAGGAAGATGATGAGAAACAGAATCAGCGCCTCGGGGCCGACATCGCCCGTCATCGCGGCCCAGCCAAGCACCGGCGGCATCGCGCCAGAAGCACCGCCGATCACGATGTTCTGCGGCGTCAGCGGCTTGAGGATCACCGTGTAGATCACCGCGTAGCCGACGAAGGTGGCGAACGTGAGCCACATGGTGAGCGGATTGACCGTGAACCACAGCAGCGCCGAGCCGACCGCACACAGCAGCGCCGAGAACAGCAGCGCCTGCATGTCGCTGAGCTGGCCGCGCGCCGTGGGGCGCCAGGCGGTGCGCTTCATCTTCGCGTCGATGCCCTTTTCGACCAGGCAGTTGAACGCCGCCGCCGCACCCGCTACCAGCCAGATGCCGATGCAGGCCAGCACGCCGCGCTGCACATCGGCCCACGAAGGCAGCCCGGGGACGGCCAGCACCATGCCGATCAGCGCGCAGAACACGATCAGCTGCACCACGCGCGGCTTGGTCAGCGCGTAGAACTGGCGCAGCACGTTCACGGTGCTGGTGTGCTGAACGGGGATCGGGGTGCTCACGCGGTGGCTTTCTTCGGGTTGGGGGTCGCGCGTGCATTGTCGTCGGCACGCAGGGCCACGGTGGATGCCGCTTCACGGCGGCTTTCGCACAGCGCCCAGGTCAGCACCACGGCGAGCGCCGCGGCGCCGCCGGTGTGCAGCACGGCGGCGGCCAGTGGCCAGCCGAGCAGCACGTTGCCCAGGCCCGTGGCGAGTTGCAGGAGTGCGAGCCCGGCGAGCCAGCGCGCCTGCGGGCGCAGCGGCTCGATGCGGCGCATGCGCCACGCCAGCACGCCGAGCGCCACGAACACCGCATAGGCCATCAGCCGGTGCGCATAGTGAATGGCCGTGAGCGCGGAAAAGTCGAGCGGCTGGCCATCGCCGGTCACGCCCAGGTGGCGCCAGATCTCGAAGCCCTGCGCGAAATTCATCGGCGGCCACCAGCTGTTCTGGCAGGTCGGGAATTGCGTGCAAGCGAGCACCGCATAGTTGGTGCTGACCCAGCCGCCCAGGGCGATCTGCAGTACGAGCAGGACGGTGGTTGCAATCAATCCGTTGCACAGCGCGGGCGACACGGCCGTGGGCAGCCGCTGCATTGCGCTCTGCTTGTAGCGCACCGCCTGGATGCACAGCAGGGCCAGCAACACGATGGCGCCCATCAAATGCGTGGTGACGATGGCCGGGAACAGTTTCCAGGTGACGGTCAGCGCGCCGAATGCGCCCTGCAGGCTCACGCCCACAAGCGTCGCCGTCGGCCACCAGGGGTTCAACACGGCTTGTGCGATGGAAGGTGGAGGCTGCGGTGCGTTTCCGGCCTTGGGCCCGATCGAAGGCCACCAGCGCACCAGCCACGTGGCCACGGCCAGCACAAGGATCAAGACGCCGACACCCGTCGCCAGGTAGCGATGAACCATCTCGACCCACGCCTTGCCGTGCGTGACAGGGCCGGTCGGCTGCGCGCTCTGCGCCATCGCGATCTCGTGCCGCGCCCCGTGCGGGCTGGCATTGCCATAGCAGCCGGGCCAGTCGGGGCAGCCCAGACCGGAGTCGGTGAGCCGGGTGAAGGCGCCGAACAGCGTGAGGTCGAAGGTGAGGAACAGCGTGAGCACAGTCAGCGCATGCAGCCGCCGCGCCGGGCCCGCACCCGCGTTGCGCCGCCAGACCCACAGCAACGGGCCGAGCGCGATCAGCACGCCCGCGGCCATGAGCCACGCGATCGGCGTGAGGTCGTAGAGCGAGCTCGTCGTGTCCATGCGGTGCTGCTTGCGTGCCTGTCTATCTGTCTGCCGGCCTGTCAGCGGTCCGGCTTGTCCCACGAGGCCGAGGCGCGCAGCAGGCGGTCGATGTCGCGCTTGGCGCGGCTCGCGCCCGCGGCGTCCATGCGGGCCGGGAAACGCATCATCCAGTTGCCCATCGGGTCGATCACGAAGAGGTGCTCGGCAAGGCTGTGGCCGGACGCCGGTGCCAGCCACTTGGCCAGCTGGTCGGCCGGCACGCGCAGCACGGTCGCGCCATGCAGGCCGTTGTTCAGGCGCTCGGGCACGGGCGCGGTGTCGCTCACGAGCCAGACGCGGTCCATGCGGTCTTTTTCGCGGCCCAGGCTTTCGCGCAGCTGCCGCTGCAGGTACAGCTGCTGCTCGCACAGCGCATCGCAGGCCGCATCGGCCACCGCGACCAGCAGCCACTGGCCCTTGAGCGTGGCGATGTCGACCGGCGCGCCGTTGCGATCGGTGGCGATCAGCTTCGGCAGTTCGCGCTGCGGGTCGATCAGCTCGCCGTACACGCTGCGGCCTTCGGGCCGGATCACGTAGTAGGTGAAGTACGAGGCGATGACGGGTGCCGCGCACATCAGCATCACGGCGACCATCTTACAGCGCCCGCTCACCGTGCGGCGCCCCTCCGCACCGTCGAGCGCCTGGCTGGGCGACGGCATCGAATGCACCGTCAGGCCCAGCGGCTCGTCAGAAGCGGCCATCGCGTGCGCGGCGCCTTGAACGGCGGAAGGGGGTGATGAATTGGAACCAGACATAGAGGATGACGACGAGGGCCGAGAGGCCGAACCACTGGAATGCATAACCGTAGTGCCTCTCCAAGCCCAGCGCCGGGGCCGGCCAGTCGCGCTGCAGGCCCTCGGAGGCCGGCCCGGTCTGCTGCAGCGACACATCGGTTCGCAGCGGCAGCTTGGTCTCGGCACGGAAGGCCTCCAAGTCGAGATTTTGCCGGATGGACGAAGCCCCTTCGGCGGCTGGTGCCGAGGCTGCCCCGGCGGGTGCCGACGCAGCGGTCGCTGGTGCCGGTGCCGATGCCGGCGTTCCCAGTTCGAGCAGATGGCTCGGCGGCGGCTCGATCAGGCCGGTGACCTCGACGATGCCCGCCGGCGTCTCGACCTCGCCCAGCTTCGTGCGGTCGACGAAATTGCGCTGCACCCAGCCGCGCTGCACCATCACCGCCTGTTCGCTGCCTTCGAGGGCGAACGGCGTCAGCACATAGAAGCCGGGCACGCCGTGCATCTGGCGGTTGTCCAGGTAGACGGTCTGCGTCGGCAGCCACAGGCCGCGCAGGCGCACCGGTCGGTGCAGCGCGTCGGAAGCCTTTTCGAGCGCGAGGAATTCGGCCTGGGCCAGCGCAGGCTTCTGCTTCTGGGCGTCGATGTCGGCCTGCAGCGCTTCTTTTTGCGCGGCGCGCGACAGCTGCCAGCGGCCGAGCGAAACAGTAGCGGCCAGCGTCAGCACGGCCGCGATGGTGATGAGCCAGAAACGGCCAGGGCGGCGGCGTTCTTCGGGGTACAGGGGTTCAGGAGTCACTGGAGAGAAAGGGGCGTGCGGCCGATAATGCGGGTCATGAAATATTTCGTCGCCCTCGTGTTCGTGGGCATCTTCGCGAGCCTCGCTTTTGCACTGTTCTTCATGCTGAAGGACGGTCGCAACGGGCGCGCCAAGAGCGGCGGCATGGCGCGCGCGCTCACCGTTCGGATCGGCCTCTCGGTGTTTTTGTTCCTCTGCATGCTGCTCGCCTGGAAACTCGGCTACATCCAGCCCACCGGGCTCCCGCTCGGCAAGTAGGTGGTGCTCGTTCCAGGAGAACCATGAAAAAGGCGCCTTGCGGCGCCTTTTTTGTGGAATGCCGAGAGGTTCGTCGCTCAAAGCCAATAGACCAGCATGTAAAGGCCGAGCCAGACCACGTCCACGAAGTGCCAGTACCAGGCCGCGCCCTCGAAGCCGAAGTGGCGCTCGGGCGTGAAGTGGCCCTTCTGCAGCCGCAGCGTGATGAACAGCAGCATCAGCATGCCGATGAACACGTGCAGGCCGTGGAAGCCGGTCAGCATGAAGAAGGTCGAGCCGTAGGTGCCCGAGCTGAGCTTGAGGTTCAGCTCGGTGTACAGGTGGTGGTATTCATAACCCTGCACGCCCAGGAAGAGGATACCCAGCAGCACGGTGAGCCACATGAAGCGGATCGTCTGTGCACGATGGCCCGCACGCAATGCGTGGTGGGCAATGGTGAGCGTCACGCCCGAGCTGAGCAACAGCGCGGTGTTGATCGTGGGCAGCCAGAACGGGCCGACCGTCTGGAAGGGCTCGACGATGCCGGCGGGCGAGCCGGTAGCGCCGGCGGCCACGCTGGGCCACACGGCCTTGAAGTCGGGCCAGAGGATCGCGTTGTCCAGGCTGCCGAGCGTCGGCAGCGCGTGGGTGCGTGCCCACCACAGCGCCGTGAAGAAGGCGCCGAAGAACATCACTTCGGAGAAGATGAACCAGCTCATGCTCCAGCGGAACGAGAGGTCGACCTTGTGGCCGTACTGCCCGCCTTCGCTCTCGCCAATGGCAGCGCGGAACCACACGAAGAGCGTGCCGAGCCAGATCACCATGCCGGCCAGCAGGGACCACGAGCCCCATGCGTGCCCGTTGATCCATTGCGCGGCGCCGAGGATGACGAAGAACAGGCCGGTCGCGGCCATGACCGGATAGGCCGATGGTCCGGGCACGAAGTAGTAGGGCGTGGTGCCGTGGGTGGTTGAACTCATATCAGCTCCTGGCTTTCTTTCTTCTCTCGATTCAATGGATTCTGGTTGTCGTGGGCATCTTCGTCATCAGGCCGCCACCACATAGCGCACCAGCAGCACCAGCCCCACCACGAAGACGATCACGGCCGCGAATGCCACCGCAATGATGTGCAGCGGATTCAGCTTGCCCAAGTCTTCCTGGTAGGCGCTGTTCTTGCGAACGCCGAAGAACGACCAACCCACTGCCTTCACCGTGTCCCACAGCGAAGCCTTCGGCTTGCGCGAAGGATCGGCCGTCACGAGCGCGGCTCATTCGCTGCATTCGAAACAGCCGCCACCGGCGCTGGCGGCGTCTTGCCGCCCACCTCGAAGAAGGTGTACGACAGGGTGATGGTCTTCACGTCCTTGGAAATCTTGGGGTCGATCACGAACGCGACCGGCCACTGCTTCTTCTCGCCCGGATCGAGCGTGTACTGGTTGAAGCAGAAGCACTCGAGCTTGTTGAAGTACGGCGCGGCTTGCTGCGGCGCGTAGCTCGGGATGGCCTGCGCGGCCATGCGGCGGTTCTGCACGTTCTGGAACTCGTACATCACTGTGTTGAGCTGGCCCGGATGCACTTCGATGGTCCGCTCCGCGGGCTTGAAGTCCCAGAGGCCGCCGCGCACGTTCGAGTCGAATTCGACCGTGATGGTGCGGCTCATGTCGACCTGCGTGTTGTCGGGCAGGCGCACGTTCTTGCCGCCGCTGGCGCCGCCGGGCACCTCGAGCTCGGAGAGCGCGAGGATGTTGATGCCCGTCATCTCGCAGATGGCGCGGTACATCGGCACCAGCGCATAACCGAAGGCGAACATGCCGCAGGCCACGACGGCCAGCTTGCCGACCATGCGGACATTGGCGCGCCGGATGCGTTGACCGAGACTCATGCTGCTGCTCCCGTTCGGTTGCCGGCGGTCAGCGACCGCCGAAGAAGGCCATGCGGACAATGAAACCGATGAAGAAGATCACCGCGATGGAGGCCAGCGTGAGCCCCATGCGCCGATTGTTCTTTCTTTGCTCAGGCGTGGTCATCGTTGTCGTGCGGTCGCGTGGCTTGTTGCTGGCTGCCGATCGATCAACCGATCACCTTGGTGGCGGTGATGTCGAGCTTGGGCGGGTTCTCGAAGGTATGGAACGGTGCGGGCGAAGGCACTTCCCATTCGAGGCCTTCGGCGCCTTCCCATGGCTTTTGTGGAGCCTTCTCGCCCTTGCCGCGCATGGTCGGCAGCACGACGAACAGGAAGAAGTAGACCTGCGCGAAACCGAAGAAGAAGGCACCGACCGACGCCACGGCGTTGAAGTCGGCAAACTGCATCGGGTAGTCGGCATAGCGTCGCGGCATGCCGGCCAGGCCCAGGAAGTGCATCGGGAAGAAGGTGACGTTGAACGAGATCAGCGACCACCAGAAGTGCACCTTGCCGCGCGTTTCGTTGTACATCACGCCGGTCCACTTGGGCACCCAGTAGTAGAAGCCCGAGAACATGGCGAACAGCGAGCCGGCCACCAGCACGTAGTGGAAGTGGGCCACCACGTAATACGTGTCCTGCAGCTGCGTGTCGATGGGAGCGACCGCGAGGATCAGGCCGGTGAAACCGCCCATCGTGAACACGAAGATGAAGCCGACCGCGAACAGCATGGGCGTCTCGAAGGTCATCGAGCCCTGCCACATGGTCGCGATCCAGTTGAAGATCTTCACGGCCGTGGGCACCGCGATCAGCATGGTCGCGTACATGAAGAACAGCTGGCCGGTGAGCGGCATGCCGGTCGTGAACATGTGGTGAGCCCACACGATGAACGACAGGATGGCAATCGACGAGGTGGCGTACACCATCGAGGCATAGCCGAAGAGCTTCTTGCGGGCGAAGGCCGGCACCACCTGGCTGATGATGCCGAAGGCCGGCAAGATCATGATGTACACCTCGGGGTGGCCGAAGAACCAGAAGATGTGCTGGTACATCACCGGGTCGCCGCCGCCGGCGGGGTTGAAGAAGCTGGTGCCGAAATGGCGGTCGGTCAGCGTCATCGTGATGGCGCCTGCGAGCACGGGCATCACGGCGATCAGCAGGTAGGCGGTGATGAGCCAGGTCCAGCAGAACATCGGCATCTTCATCAGCGTCATGCCGGGGGCGCGCATGTTGAGGATGGTCACGATGATGTTGATCGAGCCCATGATCGACGAAGCGCCCATGATGTGCATCGCGAAGATGCCGGCGTCCATCGAGGGGCCCATCTGCAGCGTGAGCGGCGCGTAGAGCGTCCAGCCCGCGGCGGGTGCGCCACCGGGCATGAAGAACGAACCGACCAGCATCAGCGCCGCGGGAATCAGCAGCCAGAAGCTGAAGTTGTTCATGCGCGCGAAGGCCATGTCGGAGGCACCCACCTGCAACGGGATCATCCAGTTCGCGAAGCCCACGAAGGCCGGCATGATGGCGCCGAACACCATGATCAGGCCGTGCATGGTGGTGAACTGGTTGAACAGCTCGGGGTTCACCAATTGCAGGCCGGGCTGGAACAGCTCGGCGCGGATCAGCAGGGCCAGGATGCCGCCCACCATCAGCATCGTGAAGCTGAACAGCAGGTAGAGCGTGCCGATGTCCTTGTGGTTGGTCGCGAACACCCAGCGGCGCCAGCCGGTGGGCGCGTGGTGATCGTGATGCTCGTCGTGTGCGTGGTCGCCGGGGACTGCGTGACCGTGGGGGTCGAGGACTGCACTCATTTCGTTGTTCCTTGCAATTTCTTCTTCGCGGGGCGCTGCCGGGTCACTTGCCACGCAGGGCCAGCACTTCGGCCGGCTGCACCAGCTGGCCCGTCTTGTTCGACCAGCTGTTCTTGGTGTAGGTGGCCACTGCCGCGAGGTCGGTGTCGCTCAGTTGTTTCCAGGAAGGCATCGCGCCGTTGTTCTGGCCGTTGAGCAGCACATGCAGCTGCACCGAGTGATCGGCGTCGAGCACCTTCGGATCGCCGTCGAGTGCCTTGATCGGGCCCGCGCCCTTGCCGTTGGCCTGGTGGCAGGCGGCGCAGTTGGCGGCGTAGACCTTCTCGCCGCGAACCAGCATGTCGGGCAGCGTCCAGACCTTGGTCGGGTCGTCGAGCTTGGCGGCGGCGATCTTGCGCTGGTCGGCCACCCAGGCGGTGTAGTCGGCGGCCGAGACCACCTTCACCTGGATCGGCATGAAGGCGTGTTCCTTGCCGCACAGCTCCTGGCACTGGCCGTAGTAGGTGCCGATGGTCTCGGCACGGAACCAGGTGTCGCGCACGAAGCCGGGAATCGCGTCTTGCTTGAGGCCCAGCTGCGGCACGGCGAACGCGTGGATCACGTCGTTGGCGGTGGTGATGATGCGGATCTTCTTGTTGACCGGCACGACCAGCGGGTAGTCGACCTTGAGCAGGTAGTCGTCGGGCATCGCGCCCTTGGCGCCGGCATCGGACATGGCGCGCTGCGAGCTGTCGAGCGTGGAGATGAAGGCCAGGCCCTCGCCTTCGCCGTTCAGGTAGTCGTAGCCCCACTTCCACTGGTAGCCCGTGGTCTTGATCGTGAGGTCGGCGTTGGTGGTGTCCTTCTGGGCCACCAGCACCTTGGTGGCGGGCAGCGCCATGACGATCACGATGAGGAAGGGCACGATGGTCCAGATGACCTCGACCACCACCGACTCATGGAAGTTGGCCGCCTTGTGGCCGACCGACTTGCGGTGCTTCCAGATCGAATAGA
The DNA here is from genome assembly GCF_900100965.1 of Variovorax sp. EL159. GTDB lineage: Bacteria > Pseudomonadota > Gammaproteobacteria > Burkholderiales > Burkholderiaceae_C > Variovorax. The sequence continues at coordinate 60,310 of NZ_FMUJ01000012.1, forward strand.
ACATGACCGCGAACACGGCGACGAAGATGACCGTGCACAGAATCATCATGATCGTGTGGAGCAGATGCTGCTCCTGCGCGATCTTGGTCACACCGACCGGAAGATTCAACTGGCGCACCGAAGGGCCGCCGGGCAGATCGTTGACTGCGTGCGCCGCGCTGCTGAAAGCCGCGCCGGCCGCCAGCAACAGATTCGCCGGCCTGTACTTATTGCGCCAAATGCTCTTCATCGTGTTCACGTTTCTTCAATTTTTTCGACAAACCCAACCGTGCAGCACTGCGCGAGCCCCCTCAGGCGCCACGCAACGCCATGCGAATCTCGCGGGCCAACGCGGCACGCAACTCCGGGCGTACATAGCGCCCCACCCTGACTGATCGACCCTGTCCCGAGACCTCGATCAGCGAGCGATCGCCGGTCTGCGGTTCGATCCGCACCTGGTGCGGAAGAAATTCCGTGCGTTCGTAGTGCCCTCCGTTCTCGAGCTCCACGACGAGTCGTCCACCCTGCAACGCGATCTTTTCGCCGTCGGTCGCGTGCCGTGCGTAGACCATGAACGCAAACCCGACCGCGGCCAGTTCGAGCCAGGCAAATGGCAGCACCAGCGGCGCACCGTGCAGCCAGAACAGGGTGCCGATGCCGAGCGATACCACGCACAGCGAGGCGTAGAGCCAGCCCAGCTGGCTCGGCGTCACCGAGCAGTTCCGCTTCAGGAACCAGTGGATGCTCTGGCCTGAAACGGTGGCAAATCGAAACACGGAATTCGACACGGGCGAGTTCAGCAAATCGGTGCGTCGATGGCTGCCAAAACCTCTCGTACAACCCTCGTACAAACAGGATCCGACACCCCTCGATCGCGGGACAATACCCGCGAGTTTCACGCAACGGCGGATTGTAGCGGGTAGATACCTGCGCCCGAGTGCCCTGTGGGACGCCTACGGGTCACTACTAGTAGGCAAGAAACAGCCTGTGCGTCAGGCGTTTTTGCCGCACAAATCAACAGACGATCACGCGCCCGGACGGCCTCGTTGCAGCATCGATCGCATCTCACGCAACGACACCGCGCTTTCGGCCGACAACGACACGCGCGGCGTCGGCTTGAAGGCATGGCCATAGATGACCTCGAAGGTCAGCGCGATGTGGCCGTCGTTGCCCTCGGCGGGCGCCAGTTCAGGCAGCGCCTTCTTCAGCGACTGGTGCCAGGCCTTGCCGCGCACCGCACCGAAACGCGCCGGATGCAGGTTGCGCCCCAGCGTGCGCAGCTCGGCCAGTGCCGCCTCGGGCGTGGCCCAGGTCAGCACGATGCGCTCCATGTCCATCACCGGCTCGGCAAAGCCGGCGTGCACCAGCATGTCGCCCCAGTCGTGCATGTCGGTGTATTCGTGGCCGGCGGCGGGCCAGCCCAGCCGGGCATGCAGCGCGCGCAGCTCGCGGACCGTGTCGGGCCCGAGGCAGGAAAACATCAGGAAGCCGTCGGTTGCGACCAGCCGGTGCCACTGCGAGATCAGCGCCTCGGGGTCGGCCGCCATGTGCAGCGACATGTTGGCCCAGAGCAGATCGACGCCGTCTTCCGGCGGCGCATCGAAGCGCGCCTTGCCGCCTTGCCAGCGGCGCGCGCTCCACCAGGGCGCGGCCAGCGCCTCGCTGGTCGCGGTGGCCAACGCCGGCTCGGGCTCGATCACGAAAGAGGCGGCATCGCGATAACGCTTGGCGACCAGTTCATGCGCCTCGAGCCCGCCGCGCAACGGCGCCCAGTCGGCCCAGGTGCGGGGCTGGGCCTTGATCCATTGCAGCCGGTCTTCCATCCGGCGGCCGATTTCCTCGTGCAGCCAGGGCGAGCCCTCGGCGGGCGGCAGCCGACGCCAGCGCGCAGCCGCCGTGGGGTCGATGGTCGGCGGTCTTCTTGCGGGGTCGGTGGCCATGGGGCCGTGAGTATATTGAGCCCATGCTCAGCCATCGAACCCTGAGGCCTTTCACCTCGCTGCTCGCCCGGCTGCCCAGCCAGTGCGAGGTCTGCCACGCCTGGCCCTCGCAGCCCGTCTGCGATGCCTGCGTGGCGCGCTTCGCCCCGCCGGTGGCGCGTTGCGGCGCCTGCGCCCTGCCGGTGCCCGAGGGCGTGGCCCGATGCGGCGAATGTCTGCGTCACCCGCCGCCGCTGGACGCCTGCCTGGCCGCCTGCACCTACGCGTGGCCCTGGCCCGACTGCATCGCCCGCTTCAAGTTCAACGGCGACGCGGGCTGGGCCGGTCCGCTCGCCACGCTGCTGCGCAGCGCGCCCTGGGTGGAGCCCGCGCTGGAGCAATGCGACATCGTCCTGCCGATGCCGCTGGCACCCGGCCGGCTGCGCGAGCGCGGCTTCAACCAGGCCCACGAGCTGGCGCGGCGCCTGTCGCCCGCCAAGACCGATGCGACCCTGCTGCTGCGCACGCGCGAGACGCTGGCCCAGAGCGGCCTGGCGCGCGCCGAGCGCCTGCGCAACCTGCGCGGCGCCTTTGCCGTGGAGCCCCTGCGCGCGGACAAGGTACGCGGCCGGCGCATCGTGCTGGTCGACGACGTGATGACCAGCGGCGCATCGCTCTTCTCGGCCGCCGAAGCCCTGCGGCTGGCCGGTGCGGCCCACATCACGGCCATCGCGCTGGCCCGCACCGACCCGCCGCACTGACAAGCCGTGGATCACGGCCTCGGCCCACCGACAATCGGCGCATGTTCCATATCGTCCTGGTCCACCCCGAAATTCCGCCGAACACCGGCAACGTGATCCGGCTGGCCGCCAACACCGGTTGCACCCTGCACCTGGTCGAACCACTCGGCTTTTCGATGGACGACCGCCTGCTGCGCCGCGCCGGGCTCGACTATCACGAATACGCCGAGGTCAAGCGCCACGCAGACTGGCAGGCACTGTGCGACACCGAAGCACCGCCCGCCGACCGCATGTTCGCCCTCACCACGCGGGGCACGCGCGCCGTGCACGATGTGCGCTTCCAGCCCGGCGACTGGTTGGTCTTCGGCTCGGAGACCAGCGGCCTGCCTCCGGCGGTACGCGATGGTTTCGCCGAACCGCAGCGCCTGCGGCTGCCGATGCGCGAGGGCCAGCGCAGCCTGAATCTCTCGAACGCCGTGGCGGTGACGGTGTTCGAAGCCTGGCGCCAGAACGGCTTCGGCTGACACAAAGAAACAAAGAAGCCGCCCCTTGCGGCGACCGGGGCACATCCGATCGACAAGGCACGCCGTATGGAAGACATGCAGGCACACGATGCGATCAGCGCATCGGGTCCGGCATCCGGCCTCTCAACGCTTCAGCCCAAGGAGTTCCACATGAACGCCAAGTCGATTGCCCTCGCAACCTTCACCACCCTCGCCCTCAGCACGGGCGCCCAGGCCTTCCAGGGTGAACAGAATCCGCTGCCGCCCGCGCCCTTCCAGTCGACGCTCTCGCGTGCCCAAGTGGAGGCCGATGCGCGCCAACCGCTGCAGATCAGCAATGGCGGCACCGGCGTGGCCCGCGCGACCGCAGGTAATGTCGATCGCGCCGCCGTGCGCACCGGGGCGCTCGGCATCACGCGTGCCGGCGCAGCCACCTACGGCGACGTGACCGATCGCCGGATGTAGGAACGTTCGGAGAAAGCGCTCGCCGCCTCAGGGGTAGCGCCGCGCCACCGACTCGGCCACGCAGGCCGGCTTGGTGGCACCTTCGAGCTCGATGGTGGTTTCCCAGGTCATCTGGAAGCCATCGTCGGCAATCGGTTCAGAACTCAGCAGCTTCATGCGCGCCCGCAGCCGCTTGCCCACCGGCACCGGCGACATGAAGCGCACCCGGTTCATGCCGTAGTTCACGCCCATGCGCGACTCGACCACCTCGATGGCGGCCTCGAAGAAGCGCGGCAGCAGCGACAGCGTCAGAAAGCCATGGGCGATCGGTGCGCCGAAGGGGCCGGCCTTGGCCCGCTCGACATCGACATGGATCCACTGGTGGTCGCCCGTCGCCTCGGCGAACTGATTGACCTGCTCCTGCGTGATGGTGATCCAGTCGCTCACGGCGACTTCCTGGCCGACGCAGGCGGAGAGATCCTGAAGGGTCTGGAATGTCTTTTTTGTCATGCGGGGCATTCTGGTGCCAAGGGTGTCCGGCCGGCTGTCGGACTTGCGACAACCGGGGTCAGGGAAAACAGCAAGCTTGCGGGCGCCGCCGGGCCGCCCCAAGACGACCGCGCCTCCCCCACGGAGGGTGGCGAATTACACGCAGCGAAGCGGAGTGAAAAGCCGGGGGGCCTCAGTTCTCGAGCCAGTCGCAGATCGGCTGCCACTGCTCCAGGTCGCGCTGGACGCGGCCCGGCGCGATGTCGAACAGCGTGAGCCCGCGCGCCGCCAGCTGCACGTAGTTCTGGGTGTCGCGCAGCTCGCCCAGCACCGGCACGCCGAGTCCGGCGATGAATTCGTTCAGCCGGTCGGCCGCCAGGGTGCGCGCATTCACGCGCATGCCCACGAGGCCGATCTTCGTTTTCTCGGCCTTGCGCTGCTCCAGCAGGCGGTCGAGAAAATCGCGGGTGGCATAGATGTCGAAGATGCTCGGCTGCAGCGGCACGATCACCCGGTCGGCCAGCGCCAGCACTTCCTTGAAGCGCCAGCCATGCAGGCCGGCCGGCGTGTCGAGCACTGCGTGGGTGGTACCGCGCGGCGGTCGCACCACGGTGCTTTCGCCCGTCGCCTCCCAGGTGGAAATGGGCCGCGCCATCGGCGGGCGCAGGCCCAGCCAGAGCCGCGAAGACTGCTGGCGATCCACGTCGCCCAGCATCACGGCATGGCCGCGGCTTGCAAAGTAACCCGCGATGTTCGTCGCGATCGTCGACTTGCCAACGCCACCCTTGGGGTTGGCGACCAGAACCACCGGCATGGGGATCTCCTCCAGAGCTGGGACTGCCGGCATGTTAGCCGCCCCGGGTTTTGCGCACTTTTCGCCGCTTTCTCCTCCCGAGTCGGCAACCCCGCAAAGACGGCGGCACGGTGTTGTGCAAAGGGGCTGCGACCGCCTCCAGACTACGTTATGTTCGCGGCATGACGACAACAATATCCATGGGAAACCCCGCCGGCGACGCCGGCGGCATCTACGTGCTGGCGGCCCACCCGCACTGGCGCGATTCACGCGTCAACCGGCGAATGCTGGCTGCCGCACGCGGCGTGCCGGGGGTCGATGTCAACGACCTCTATGGCAGCTACCCCGACTTCGCCATCGACATCGAGGCCGAGCAGGCCCGGCTCGCCCGGGCCAGCCTGGTCGTGCTGCTGCACCCGATCCAGTGGTATTCGATGCCGGCGTTGCAGAAGCTCTGGCTCGACGACGTGCTCGCCTACGGCTGGGCCTACGGCCCCGGCGGCACCGCCTTGCAGGGCAAGGACTTCTGGCTGGTCGCCACCACCGGCAGCCCCGAGCCCAGCTATCACCCGCAGAGCTATCACCGCTACTTCTTCGACGCCTTCCTGCCGCCCTACGAACAGACCGCCGCGCTGTGCGGCATGCGCTTCCTGCCACCGCTGGTCTTCTACGGCGCGCGCAGCGCCAGCGAAGCCGACGTGCAGGCGCATGTCGAGGTGTTCGCGCAGCGGCTCGGCAGCTACCCCGCGTGGCCCGAACTGGACGAGCTCGAAACCTGCATCGCCTGCCCCGTGCCCGAAGCCGACCGCCCCGCCGACACCGACGACATCGGCAAGGTGGTGGCCGGCGCCTTCCATTCCGCGATGAGCCAGGGCCTGGCCTCGGTCATCGCCGCCAACGAGGCGAAGAACCCCAAGGAAGGCGCGGCCTGAGCATGGAACACGCACCCGCCTGGCTGATCAACAGCCTGATCTACCTGAGCGCCGCCGTGCTGGTGGTGCCGCTTTCCAAGGCCCTGGGCCTGGGCTCGATCATCGGCTACCTCGTGGCCGGCATCGCCATCGGGCCCTGGGGGCTGGGCCTGGTGTCCAGCGTCGAAGACGTGCTGCATTTCGCCGAGTTCGGCGTGGTGCTGATGCTGTTCCTCGTCGGCCTCGAACTCGAACCCAAGCGCCTGTGGAACCTGCGCCGGCCCATCTTCGGCTGGGGCGCCGCGCAGGTGCTCAGTTGCGCCGTCGTGCTCTTTGCCATCGGCTGGGCACTGGGCGCCGAATGGCGCGTGGCGCTGGTGGCCTCGCTCGGCCTGGCGCTGTCGTCCACCGCCATCGCGCTGCAGGTGTTCGGCGAACGCAACCTGCTCAAGACGCCCAGCGGGCAGGCCGGCTTTTCGATCCTGCTGTTCCAGGACGTGGCGGCCATTCCCATTCTTGCGCTGCTGCCGCTGCTGGCTGGCGCCACGGCCGCCGAGCAGTCGATCAGCGGGCTCGACCGCGCATTCGAGGCGCTGAAGATCGTCGGCGTGATCGCCGGCATCATCCTCGGCGGCCGCCTGCTGCTGCGGCCGATCCTGCGCTGGATCGCGCGCAGCGACACGCCCGAGATCTTCACCGCCGCGGCGCTGCTGCTGGTGGTGGCCATCGCGGCGTTGATGCAGCTGGTGGGCCTGTCGATGGCGCTCGGCGCCTTCCTTGCCGGCGTGCTGCTGGCGGAAAGCGAATACCGGCGCGAACTCGAAACCGACATCGAGCCCTTCAAGGGGCTGCTGCTCGGCCTGTTCTTCATCGCCGTGGGCATGTCGATCAACTTCGGCGTGCTGATCGCGAGCCCCTGGCTGATGGCCGCGCTGGTGGTCGGCTTCATGGTCATCAAGCTGGTCGTGATCTATGCGCTCGCCAAGGCGATGGGCCTGGCCTACCAGGAGCGGCCGGTGTTCACGCTGCTGCTGGCGCAGGGCGGCGAATTCGCGTTCGTGGTGTTCCAGGCCGCCGGGCCCGACGTGCTGCCGCCCGAAGTCACCTCGCTGCTGATCGGCGCGGTCGCGCTGTCGATGCTGCTGTCGCCGCTGCTGCTGGTGCTGCTCGACAAGTTCGTGCTGCCGCGCTACAGCCGCAACCAGGGTCCGCAGCTCGAAGAGATCTCGGAGCAGCAAGACGCCAAGGTGCTGATCTGCGGCTTCGGCCGCTACGGCCAGATCGTCGGGCGCATGCTGATGTCGCAAGGCCTGCGCGTGACCGTGCTCGACCACGACGCCGACACCGTCGAAGGCTTGCGCCAGTTCGGCTTTCGCGTGTTCTACGGCGACGCGACGCGGCTCGACCTGCTGCGCACCGCCGGTGCCGGCTCGGCCAAGGCCATCGTGGTGGCAGTGGACGACATCGAGCAGTCGCTGGAAATCGTCGACCTCGTGAAGGAGAACTTTCCGAAGGCCCGCATCATCGCGCGTGCCCGCAACGTGACCCACCTGTTCCAGTTGCGCGACCGCGGCGTGACGGATGTCGAGCGCGAGGTGTTCGAATCGTCGCTGCGCAGCGCGCGCTCCACGCTCGAAGCGCTGGGCTGGCCCGCGCACGAGGCGCGCGAGTCGAGCATGCGTTTTCGCCGCCGGAACATCAAGCTCAGCGACGAGATCTATCCGCACTACAAGGACCGCGCAAAACTGATCGCGGCCAACAAGGCGGGCCGCCAGCAGTTCGAGGAACAGATGGCACGCGAGCGCGAAGAGCGGCAGCGACGGTCGGGTCGCGACTGGGACCGGCTGGAGGAAGAGCAAGAAGAAGCGCGGGCCGAGCAGGCCCCCTGAAGCGCCTGCGCCGCCTTCATGGCGCCGCGAGCTGGAAGTTCGTGGACAAGACCTCTAGATCGTCTGCTTGCCAGTGCTGGCCGCCATCCCTGCACGCGGCAGGCGGACCCGGATCTCCGTGCCGCCACCGGCACGTGCCGCGGCAGTCGCGTGCCCGCCATGCGCCTTGCAGATCGCATGGACGACCGACAAGCCAAGACCCGTTCCGCCTGCGTGCCGCGAGCGGGATTTCTCGCCGCGCCAGAAGCGCTCGAAGAAACGCGAGAGGTCTTTGTCATCGGGCAGGATGCTCGCGCCTCGGTCCCTCACGATCAGTTCGACGCTCAGGTCTCCCGCCTCGAAGTCGACCTCCACGATGCCTCCGTCGCTTGCATGGCGCACCACGTTGTCGATGAGCGCCGACAGGACCTGACCGAGCCGGCTCCTGTCCCCGCGCAGCGTCTGCACTGAATCGACGTGATTGACGGCCTGCAAGCCGCACTTGCGCAGGGCGGGGCCGGCCCACGAGATCCGTTCATCGACGAACTCGCGCACGGCGAACTCGGTGATCTCCAGCTGAAGCCTGTCGCCCTGCGCGAGCGACAGGACCTGCAGGTCGCCGATGATGTGCTGGATCTGCACGAGCTGGTCCAGCACCGTGGCGATCTGCGCCTCTTCCAATGGAAATACCTGGTCCATGATGCCCTGCAACCGCCCCATCGCCGCGGTCAAGGGTGTCCGAAGCTCATGCGCGATGGCAGCGCTTGAATCGTGCAGCTCCCTGTCGTACGACTCCAGCTGCTGAGCCATCTTGTTGAAATGGGTGGCAAGACGTTGAAGCTCGGCGGGAGCGGTCTTTGGAACGGGTGCACGGGTCGAAAACTGCCCGACCGACACCGACTCGGCGGCCACGACCACATGGGAGAGCGGCTGCGCGATGCGGCGCGCCAGGATGAGAGCAAACACCACCACGAACGGGATGATGGCCAGGCTCAACAGCGCCTGGACGAGCAGATCCTCGGTATCGGTGGGGGAAACGAAGAGATCGGAATACTGTGTGTAGATCTCGTGGAGTCGCTTCGTATTCTCTTTCGGCGCATCTTCAAGCCGCCCCAACTCTGCCGCGATCTCCGGAGGCAACTGGGAGTTGATTCTGTCCGACCAGATTTCGTAGCGAATCCACATCCCGACCTGCACGGCGGCCGTCGCGGCGACGGCCAGGGCGACCATGCGCAAAGTGAGCCACGCCCACAGCGATCTTCTCGACGGCATGGCTAGGCGCTGCTCAGGCGATAGCCGACACCTCGAACCGCCAGGGGAATGCCGGTGACACCCCGCTCCTCCAGCTTGCGGCGCAGGTTATTCACATGCGTATCGACAACACGCTCGAGCGCATCGCTCTCGGGCAGCGATGCCTGCAGCAGTTCGAACCGGCTGAAGGCCTTGCGTGGGTTTTGCATCATGACCGACAGAAGCTTGAACTCGGTGATCGTCAGATCGAGCGGGGCCGCATCGCCCGCAGCTTGCACGGTCACGGCGTCGAGATCGAGTTCGAGCGCACCCCAGGACAGCCGAGCCGGCGGCGCGACGGGAGGCGTCCGGGTACGTCGCAGGACAACCCGCACGCGCGCAACGACTTCCTTCGGATTGAAGGGCTTGACCACGTAGTCGTCCGCTCCATAGCGAAGCGCGCCAAGCTTTTCGGCTTCCTCATTGACAGCCGTGACCATGATGACTGGGACATCGCCCGCGCGCCGGATGGCGGCAAGCACGTCGCTGCCGCTCAGCCGCGGCAACATGTAGTCCAGGAGCACCAAGGCTGGTTGCCATTGCCTGAACACACGCAACGCCTCTTCTCCATCGAGGCAATGCGCCGTCTGGTAGCCCTCGTGCCGCAGATAGGCGGAGAGCACATCGGCGATCTGAGGATCGTCTTCGACAATCAGGATGCGTTCGTCGGTCATAGAACTGTCATGTGCGGAACCGACACATCGACTCCCCGGCGCTCGCGCCGCCAGAACATCGCCAAAGCCCCGCGTGTGCCACTGCTCTCGCGCGGCGCGCAAGCCATATCCGTCGCACCCGCGGAATCTTAACGCGCCAGAATTTTCCGCGAGCAAGGCAAGACACACGGCAGCACATGCCGCTTGACTCAATCTTGATGAAAGTTGCAGAGCTTCTGAACATGAGCGCGCGAGCATCAGGTCTCTGACCATCTTTCCCAGGAGTCCAACCGGACCCGGGCATCTTCGAATGTTGTTCCCGCCAGCAAACACCGCTTCAGATCCCACAGCCCTCCAGCCCTTCGCTGTTGCGCCCCGCTCCCTGTCGCACGTTGAGCGCTTCTTCTTGCTGCCTTTTCCTGGCGCTGCGCGGCTGCGCTGCAGGCCCCACACCATCCTTCTACTCACGACCCTCGGGGTCCTTGCCATATGGCTCTTTTATTGGTTCGGCCCCTGAATCACGCGCACCGGGACTTCATGCGCGCGGATCAACCTACAACCGAGTCACAACCATGCAGAAGCAACACTTTCTTCGCCGTCCATTCCCTGGCATGCGCCGCCTCGCAACCGTCCTCTCGATGGTGATCCTCACCGCCTGCGGCGGTGGCGGCGGTTCGGATTCGGGCGCACTCCCGCCACCACGTCCCATCTCCGCGCCTTCCATGAATGACGCACCACAGACCGCCGTCACATTCACCGCAACCGACGCCGATCTCCCCAATCCCGAGCGCGGCTTCTACCGCTGGAGCTGGACCGACCTGGACACGGTCACCCGCGACGACGCGGACGATGCCTACAAGAACGGGTACCGCCTGCTGTTCTCCAAGCTGAACCTGTCGGCCTACCGCGATGCAGAGCTGCCCCCGACACTGCTCGCGCAGGTGGAAGCCGCCCTGGGCCGCTCACGCGCCGCCGGGATGAAACTGGTCGTGCGCGTCGTCTACAACTATCCGAAAACGGAAGTCGACTACCGCAACGCACAGGACGCGCCGCTGGCTCGCGTGCTTGCCCACATCGAGCAGCTCAAACCAATACTGCAGCGCAACGCCGACGTCATCGCGTTCATGCAGGCCGGCTTCATCGGCGCCTGGGGCGAGTGGCATACCTCATCCAACAACCTGACCGAAGCGGCCCCTCGCAACAAGATCCGCGATGCCTTGCTCGCCGCGCTGCCGACGAGCCGTTTCATCCAGCTTCGCTATCCCTCGTACGTCATGGAAGGCACGCCGCAGTTGCCGACATGGAGTGCCGCGCACACCGGCACGCAGCGCATCGGCGTGCACAACGACTGCTTCCTCGCGAGCAAGACCGATGTCGGCACCTACGACGACGACGCCACGATCGCGGGGAATCAACGCAAGTACGTTGAGCTTCTGGGAAACTTCGCGCCCTTCGGCGGCGAGACTTGCGACCCGGTTGACGAGAAGAACGCCGTGCTTCGCACCCAATGCGCCGACATTCTTGGCGAGGGCGCAAGGTACAAACTGACCTACCTCAACGACGAGTACAACCGTACCGACTTCCATGACAAGTGGAAGGAAAACGGCTGCATGGCCGAGGTGCGCCGCAGGATGGGTTACCGGCTGGTGCTGTCGAAAGCCTCCCATGCCAGCGCTGTCGTGCGTGGCCAGACGCTGAGCGTCCAGCTTTCACTGCGCAACGGGGGCTGGGCGCGTATCTTCAATCCGCGCGGAGTGCAGTTGGTGCTCAAGCATGCCGTGACCAGCGACGTCCGCCGCCTGGACGCGACCGGCGCCGATCCGCGCACGTGGATGCCCGGCGCCGACGATCAAGCCGCGACACTCACTGCCACGCTGCCGGCCGATCTTCCTACCGGCAGCTATCAGCTGTGGCTCGCACTGCCCGATGCCGACGCGCGTCTGGCCGCCGATGCCCGCTTCGCAATCCGCTGGGCCAATGCGGACAACACGGCAGCCGGCCAGCGTTGGGATGCACAACTGGGCGCTTTTGCCCTTGGCTCCATCGTCGAGGTGAAGTGACTCGCGACAAGGCCGCTGGCCAGGTTGAGGCTGGTCCGCAGGTTTTACGGCTTGGCCGTCACCTCCCGGCGCCATTCGCCCGCCAACAAGAAGCCGTCAGTCTCCTGAAGCCGCCGCGTCGAGCTTCAGCAGCCGCACCGCGTTGCCCTTCAGGATGCCGGGCATCACCTCGGGCTTGAAGCCCGCCGCCTCGAAGTCCTTCATCCAGCGGTCGGGCGTGATCAGCGGGTAGTCGCTGCCGAACAGCACGCGGTCTTTCAGCAGCGTGTTGGCGTACTGCACCAGCTGCTTCGGAAAGTACTTGGGGCTCCAGCCCGACAGGTCGATCCACACGTTGGGCTTGTGCGTGGCCACGCTCAGTGCCTCGTCCTGCCACGGAAAGCTGGGGTGGGCCATGACGATCTGCATGTCGGGGAAGTCGATGGCCACGTCGTCCAGGTGCATCGGGTTGCTGTATTCGAGCCGCAGGCCGCCGCCGCAGCGCATGCCCGAGCCGATGCCGCTGTGGCCGGTGTGGAAGATGGCCGGCAGCTTGTACTCGGCAATCACCTCGTAGAGCGGCCAGGCCATCTTGTCGTAGGGGTGGAAGGCCTGCACCGTCGGGTGGAACTTGAAGCCCTTCACGCCGTGCGACTCAATGAGCCGCCGCGCCTCGCGCGCGCCCATCTTTCCCTTGTGCGGATCGATGCTGGCGAAGGCAATCATCATGTCGCTGTTCTGCTGCGCGGCCTCGGCGATCTCTTCGTTCGGGATGCGGCGGCGGCCCATGTTCGATTCGGCATCGACCATGAACATCACCAGGCCGATCTTTCTCTCGCGGTAGTACGCCACGCTCTCGGCGATGGTCGGGCGGCCGCTCGACCCGAAGTACTTGTCGGCGGCGCGGTCGTATTCCTCGCCGTAGTTGTCGAACGGGTTCCAGCAGCTCACTTCGGCGTGGGTGTGGATGTCGATGGCGATCAGGTTCTGGTGGTCCATGTCGTTGTCTCCGGTACGGGTAAGTCCCTAGGATTCTGGAGGCTCAAGCGCCTTGAATTGATTATTTCTCATAACCATAATCCAACGCAACCCCGAACATCACCATGACCCATCCAGACCTGCACCTCGACATCCGCGACGAAGTCGCCATCGTTCGCCTGACGCGCGGCGCCAAGCGCAACGCGCTGTCGGACGGCCTCATCCTCGCGCTGCGCGACACCTTCGAGCAATTGCCGTCCACCGTGCGCGCCGCCGTGATCGACGGCGAAGGCCCGCACTTCTGCGCCGGCCTCGACCTGAGCGAACTGAAAGAGCGCGACGCCGGCCAGGGCCTGCAGCACTCGCGCATGTGGCATGCGGCGCTCGACCTGATCCAGCACGGCCCGGTGCCGGTGATCGCGGCGCTGCACGGCGCGGTGGTCGGCGGCGGGCTCGAACTGGCCAGCGCCTGCCACATCCGCGTGGCCGACCGAAGCACCTTCTACGCACTGCCCGAAGGCTCGCGCGGCATCTTCGTGGGTGGCGGCGGCTCGGTGCGCATCCCCAAGCTGATCGGCGTGGCCCGCATGACCGACATGATGATGACCGGCCGCGTCTACAACGCCGAAGACGGCGAGCGCGCCAACTTCGCGCAGTACCTCGTCGACGAAGGCACGGCCTTCGACAAGGCCTTCGAACTCGCGAAGCGCGTGGCCACCAACGCACCGCTGACCAACTACGCGCTCATGCACGCGCTGCCGCGCATCGCCGAACAGTCGGCCGACCACGGCTTCTTCACCGAGGCGCTGATCTCCGGCATCGTGCAGGCCGCACCCGAAGCCAAGGCGCGCGTGCGCGACTTCCTCGAAGGCCGGGGCGCCAAGGTGAGCAAGGAATGACCGCCATCCGATACCGCCCGCTGGCCTTCGGCGTCACCCGCGCGATCCTGCGCGACGGCGCGCCGGGCACGCAGTACCTGCAAGCCGAGACGCAACTCGGGGCCTACCGCGAGCGCATGACCGACCGGCTCCAGCACTGGGCCGAAGCCACGCCCGAGCGCACCTTCATCGCCCGCCGCGAACGGCTGGCCGACGGCAGCACCGGCGACTGGCTGCGCGTGAGCTATGCGCAGGCGCTGCAGGAGGCGCGCGGTATCGGACAGGCGTTGCTCGAGCGCGGCCTGAACGCGGAACGACCGGTCGCGATCCTCAGCGAGAACGGCATCGAGCACGCATTGCTCGCCCTGGGCTGCCTCTACGCCGGCGTGCCCTATTGCCCGGTGTCGCCGCCCTACTCGCTCGTGAGCCAGGACTTCGAGAAACTGCGCCACGTCTTCGACACGCTGACGCCTGGCCTCGTGTTCGCGGCCGACGCCGCGCGCTACGGCCGTGCCATCCAGGCGACCGTGCCAGCCGGCACCGAGGTCGTGCTGGCCGAAGGCACGCTCGAAGGCCGCGCCACCACCGCGTTCAACGCCTTCGCCGCCACGCCGGCCACGCCCGCCATCGACGCCGCGATGCGCGCGACCGGGCCCGACACCATCACCAAGTTTCTCTTCACCTCGGGCTCGACCAAGATGCCCAAGGCGGTGATCAACACGCACCGCATGTGGTGCGCCAACCAGCAGCAGCTGCGCCAGTCGATTCCCGCGCTGGGCGACGAACCGCCGGTGCTGGTCGACTGGCTGCCCTGGAACCACACCTTCGGCGGCAACCACAACGTGGGCATCGTGCTGGACAACGGCGGCACGCTCTACATCGACGACGGCAAGCCCACGCCCGCCGGCATGGCCGAGACGCTGCGCAACCTGCGCGAGATCGCGCCCACCATCTACTTCAACGTGCCCACCGGCTTCGAGGCCATCGCGCAGGCGATGGAAACCGATGCGGTGCTGCGCCGCAACCTGCTGTCGCGCGTGAAGATGTTCTTCTACTCGGGCGCCGCGCTGTCGCAGCCGGTGTGGGACAGCCTGCACAAGACGCAGGAGGCCGAAGTCGGCGAGCGCATCGTCATGGGCACGGGCCTGGGCATGACCGAGTCGGGCCCCTTCGCGCTGTATGTGACCGGCCCCGAGGTGAAGTCGGGCGACGTGGGCCTGCCCGCGCCCGGCATCGAGCTCAAGCTGATCGAGGTCGACGGCAAGACCGAGGTGCGCTACCGCGGCCCCAACATCACGCCCGGCTACTGGCGCGCGACCGAAGCCACGGCCGAGGCCTTCGACGACGAAGGCTTCTTCTCGACCGGCGATGCGGTGAAGTGGATCGACGAGGGCAACATCCATCGCGGCCTGCGTTTCGACGGCCGCATCGCCGAAGACTTCAAGCTTGCGACCGGCACCTTCGTGAGCGTGGGCCCGTTGCGCGCGAAGATCATCGCGGCCGGCGCGCCCTATGTGCAAGACGCGGTGCTGACCGGCATCAACCTGAAGGAAGTCGGCGCGCTGATCTTCCCCACGCAGAAGGTGCGGCAGCTCGCCGGGCTCGATGCCACCGCAACGATGCAGCAGGTGCTCGAAAGCGCACCCGTGCAAGCGCACTTCCAGCAGGTGGCCAACGCGCTGGCTGCCGCCGGCACCGGCAGCGCCAACCGCATCGTGCGGCTGCACCTGATGGCCGAGCCGCCTTCGATCGACAAGGGCGAGGTGACCGACAAGGGCTCCATCAACCAGCGCGCCGTGCTCAAGCACCGCGCGGCACTGGCCGATGCGATGCACGCCGGCACCCTGCCCTTCACCCTCACGCCCCGCTAACCCCATCCAGGAGACACAAGAATGAAGATCGAAGGACAAGCCGCACTCGTCACCGGCGGCGCATCGGGCCTCGGCGAAGCCACCGCACGCGAACTCGCGCGCCTGGGCGCCAAGGTTGCGGTGCTCGACCGCAATGCCGCATTGGCGGAGAAGGTGGCGGCGGAGATCGGCGGCGTTGCATGCGTCTGCGACATCACCGACACCGACAGCGTGAACGCCGCGCTCGACAAGGCCGCCGCCGCGCACGGCCCCGCGCGCATCCTGATGAACGTGGCCGGCATCGGCAGCGCCAAGCGCATCGTCGGCAAGGACGGCAACCCGGCACCGCTCGAAGACTTCGTGCGCGTGGTCAACATCAACCTGATCGGCGGCTACAACATGGCGCGCTTGTTCGCGGCCCGCTGCGCGAAGCTCGAAGCGCTCGACAACGGCGAGAAGGGTGTGATGCTCTTCACCGCCTCGGTCGCGGCCTTTGACGGGCAGGTCGGCCAGCAGGCCTACAGCGCCTCGAAGGGCGGCCTCGTCGGCATGACGCTGCCGATGGCGCGCGACCTCGCGCAGCACGCCATCCGCGTGTGCACCGTGGCGCCGGGCCTGTTCGCCACGCCGCTGCTGCTGGAGCTGCCCGAGGCGGTGCAGCACTCGCTGGCCGCATCGATTCCCTTCCCGCCGCGCCTGGGCAAGCCTTCGGAATTCGCCGAGCTGGCCTGCCACATCGTCACCAACGGCCACCTCAACGGCGAGGTGATCCGCCTCGACGGCGCCCTGCGCATGGCGCCGCGCTGAGCTTTCGTCAGTCCGCCCGTCCGCTTCGCTTCACTACCTACACATCAGGAGACACCGATGACCTTCAAGAAGACCACCCTCGCCGCCGTGCTGGCGCTCATGGCCATGGGCATGGCCCACGCCGACATCACCGTGGGCGTGGTGCAGCCGCTCACCGGCCCGGCCTCGGGGCTGGGCATTCCGGTGAAGAACGGCATCGCGATCTGGCCCAAGACCATCGCGGGTGAAACACTGAAGGTCGTCGTGCTCGACGATGCCACCGACCCGACCACCGGCGTGAAGGACGCGCAGCGCCTGGTCACCGAAGACAAGGTCGACGTGATCGTCGGCTCCAGCGCCACGCCGGTCGCCATCCCGATGGCCGACGTGACCGCCGAGTCGGGCACGCCGCAGTTGTCGACCGCACCGGCCGGCCTGCCGCCGGGCAAGGACAAGTGGTTCTTCCGTCTGCCGCAGTCGAACGACGTGATGGCCTACGCGGTGGTCGCGCACATGAAGAAGCAGAACGTGAAGACGGTCGGCTTCCTCGGCTACACCGATGCGTATGGCGAACTGTGGCTCAAGGCACTGACCGCCGAGGCCGCCAAGAACGGCATCAAGATCGTGGCCACCGAACGCTTTGCACGCGCCGACACCAGCGTGACCGGCCAGGTGCTCAAGCTCACGTCGGCCAACCCCGACGCGATCCTGATCGTGGCCTCGGGCAGCGGCGCGGGCATGCCGCAAAAGGCCGTGATGGAGCGCGGCTACAAAGGCAAGGTCTACCAGACGCATGCCGCCGCCACGCAAGACCTGATGCGCACCGCCGGCAAGGACGCCGAGGGCACCTTCGTCGTGTCGGGCCCCGCCACCGTGGCCGAGCAACTGCCCGACAGCCATCCGTCGAAGGCGGCGGCCGTGGCCTTCGTGCAGGGCTATGAAAAGGCCTACGGCCCCGGCTCGCGCAATCAGTTCGCCGGCCACGCGGCCGATGCGCTCACGGTGCTCGAGAAGGCCGTGCCGGTCGCGCTCAAGAAGGCAAAGCCGGGCACGCCCGAGTTCCGCGCCGCGCTGCGCGACGCGCTCGAAGGCATGGGCCGCACGGTGCTCGCGCACGGCGTGCTGAACTGGACCGCGCAAGACCACTGGGGCTACACGACCGAGACGGGCGTGATGCTCAAGGTCGTCAACGGCGCCTTCAAGGTCGAGCAGTAATCCCCACGCCCCACCACCACAAGCCCCCGCGCCGCGAACCCACGCCATGGATCTTTCAATCGCCAGCATCCTCACGCTGGACGGACTCACCAATGGCGCGATCTATGCCCTGCTGGGCATGGGCATCGTGCTCGTCTTCACGGTGACCCGCGTCATCTTCATTCCGCAGGGCGAATTCGTGGCGTACGGCGCGCTGACGCTGGCGATCTTCCAGACCGGCAAGACGCCGGGCACGGTGTGGCTGCTGCTGATATTGGCCAGCGTTGCCGCGCTGATGGACCTGGTCACGGTCTGGCGCCATCGCGGCAGCGCGGCGGCGGGGTTGATGGCAGCGCTGCGCACCTTCGCGGCGCCCGCCGTGATCTGCGCAGTGTCGGCCTGGGCCGGGCCGCGCAATCTGCCGTTGGGCGTGCAGGCGCTGCTGACGGTGTTCATCGTCACGGCCTTCGGGCCGCTGGTGTACCGGGTGGCTTATCAATCACTGGCCGGGGCCAGTTCGCTGGTGTTGTTGATCGTCTCGGTCGGCGTGCACTTCGCGATGACGGGGCTCGGCCTGCTGTTCTTTGGTGCTGAAGGCTTTCGCAACCCGCCGTTCTGGGACGAACGCATGGCGCTGGGGCCGCTCAACGTGAGCGGGCAGGCGCTGATCATCTTCGCGATCTCGGCGGCGCTGATCGTGCTGCTGTGGCTGTTCTTCGAGCGCAGCCTGTACGGCAAGGCGCTGCGTGCCACGGCCGTGAACCGGCTGGGTGCGCGGCTCATGGGCATCTCGACGCAGGCGGCCGGGCAGCTCACGTTTGCAATGACCGCGCTCATCGGTGCGCTGTCGGGCCTGCTGATCGGGCCGACGACCACGATCTTCTACGACTCGGGTTTTCTCATCGGCCTGAAGGGCTTCGTGGCCGGCGTGATCGGCGGGCTCGCCAGCTACCCGGGCGCGCTGCTGGGCGCACTGGCCGTGGGTGTGATCGAAGCCTTCGGCTCGTTCTGGGCCAGTTCATTCAAGGAAGTGATCGTGTTCACCATCATCCTGCCGGTGCTGCTGTGGCGCTCGCTGCGCAGCGGCCATTCGGACGAGGAGCACTGAGATGGAAGCCCTTCTCGACCCCGCCGTCGCTCCCGCCCCCGACAAGAGCGCGCTGCGCACCTGGGGCCCGCTTGCACTGATCCTGCTGCTGGTCGCGCTGCCGTTTCTTCCGCTGCCCGACTTCTGGATCATCCAGCTCAACTACATCGGCATCTACACGCTGCCGGTGCTGGGCCTCGTGCTGCTCACCGGCGTGGGCGGCCTCACCTCCTTCGGGCAGGCGGCCTTCGTGGGCATCGGTGCCTACACCACGGCCTACCTGACGGTGAACACCGGCCTGTCGCCGTGGGTCACGCTGTTCATCGGGCTCGGGCTCACCGGCATCAGCGCCGCGATCATCGGCGCGATCACGCTGCGCATGTCGGGCCACTACCTGCCGCTGGCCACCATCGCGTGGGCGCTGTCGCTGTACTACCTGATGGGCAACCTCGATGCGCTGGGCAAGTACGACGGCATCCTGGGCGTGAAGGGTCTGTCGCTGTTCGGCTTCGAGTTCGGCCAGCAACGCCTGTTCTACGGCGTGGTCTGGGCCTTTGCGATTCTTGCGGCCTTTGCGGTGATACGCCTGCTCGACTCGCGCAGCGGCCGCGCCATCCGCTCGCTGGCGGGCGGCTCGCAGATGGCCGAGGCCATGGGTGTGAACACGTTGCGCTTCAAGGTCGGCATCTTCGTGCTGGCCGCCCTGCTGGCTTCGGTCTCGGGCTGGCTTTTCGCGCACTTCCAGCGCACGGTGAACCCCTCGCCCTTCGGGCTGAAGATGGGCATCGAGTACCTGTTCATGGCGGTGCTCGGCGGCGCGGCCCACGTGTGGGGTGCGATTGCTGGCGCGGGCGTGGTCAAGCTGCTCGAAGACCAGTTGCAGGTGCTGCTGCCCAAGCTCATCGGCACCAGCGGCAGCTACGAGCTGATCGTGTTCGGCATCATGATCGTGCTGGTGCTCAAGTACCTGCCCGAGGGCCTGTGGGCCTTCATCGATCGCCGCCTGCCGCGTCCGCGCCGCAGCGTCGATTGGCAAGGTGCGAAGGACCTGCCCGCGCGCGCCAAGCCGGCCGCCGGCGAGGTGGTGCTCGACGTGCAGGCCATCCGCAAGACCTTCGGCGGGCTGGTGGCGGTGAACGACATCAGCTTCCAGACACGCGCCGGCCAGATCGTCGGCCTGATCGGTCCGAACGGCGCGGGCAAGTCGACCACCTTCAACCTCGTGACCGGTGTGCTCGGCCTGTCGGGCGGCGCGGTGCGCTTTCGGGGCGAGGCCATCGGTGGACTGGGCGCACGGCAGATCGCGCAGCGCGGCGTGTCGCGCACCTTCCAGCACGTGAAGATGGTGGCCGACATGACGGTGCTGGAGAACGTGGCGCTGGGCGCGCACCTGCGCGGCCACAAGGGCGCCATCGCCGCGATGCTGCGCATCGACCGCACCGAAGAGCGCGCGCTGTTCCGCGAAGCCGAGCGCCAGTTGCAGCGCGTGGGCATGGGCGATTACCTGCACGAGCTGGCGGGCAACCTCGCGATGGGCCAGCAGCGCCTGCTGGAAATTGCACGTGCGCTGTGCGCCGACCCGGCCCTGCTGCTGCTCGACGAGCCCGCGGCCGGCCTGCGCCACAAGGAGAAGGAAGCGCTGGGTCAGGTGCTGCGGCAACTGCGCGGCGAGGGCATGAGCATCCTGCTGGTCGAGCACGACATGGGGTTGGTGATGGACATCTGCGACCACATCGTGGTGATGGAATTCGGCACGCACCTGATGGAGGGCACGCCCGCCGAGGTGCAGAACAGCGACAAGGTGCGCGCCGCGTACCTGGGCACGGAGCATTGACATGACGAACAACAACACGCCATTGCTCCGCATCCGCGACCTGCATGCCGGCTACGGCCGCGCCGAAGTGCTGCATGGCATCGACCTGAAGGCCGACCAGGGCAGCGTCGTCACCGTGATCGGCCCGAACGGCGCGGGCAAGTCCACGCTGCTCAATGCGCTGATGGGTGTGCTGCCCGCCAAGGGCGTCATCGAGTTCAAGGGCCAGCCCACCTCGGCGATGACGCTCGAAGAACGCGTGATGCTCGGCATTGCGCTGGTGCCCGAGAAGCGCGAGCTGTTCGCCACCATGCCGGTCGAAGACAACCTCGTGCTCGGCGCGTTCCGCCAGGTTCGGCTTCGCAACAAGCAATGGCGCGACCGCATCGACGAGGTCTACACGCTGTTCCCGCGTTTGAAGGAACGCCGCGCGCAACTGGCCGGCACGCTGTCGGGCGGCGAGCGGCAGATGCTCGCGGTGGGCCGCGCGCTGATGTCGCGCCCCACGCTGCTGATGCTCGACGAGCCCAGCCTTGGCCTTGCGCCGCTGGTGGTGCAGGAGATCTTCCGCACCGTCGATGCACTGCGCGCCACCGGCGTGACCATCCTGCTGGTGGAGCAGAACGCGCGCGCCGCGCTCGAAGTGGCGGACCACGGCTATGTGCTCGAGATGGGCAGCGTGAGCCTCGAAGGCGAAGCGAAGAAGCTGGCCGTCGATTCGCGCGTGATCGACACCTACCTGGGTGCGACACGCAAGGCGGCCTGAAGAAAGAAGCCGCAGCAGCCGCGGCAAGGAGACGAGACGACATGACCCGACAGCGCCACCTTCACCTCGGCCTGTGCGCGACCGCGCTCGGCGTTGCCGCATTGCTTGCAGCGTGCGCCAGTCGCGCGCCCGCGCCGCACGCGCCCCTTGCCGCCGCGCGCCCTGGCACGCTGCAAAGCTGCACCAATCTTGCCGCACGTGCCGCGTTACCGGGCACCGTCTACACCTCCGTCACCGAGGTGCCTGCCGGCACCGTCACGGTCGGCGGCATCGCGATGGCCGCGCCCGCGCATTGCCTCGTGCAGGGCCGCATGAACGAACGCACGAGCCCCGTCGACAACCAGCGCTACGCCATCGGCTTCGAGATGCGCCTGCCCATCGCATGGAACGGCCGCTTCTTCTACCAGGCCAACGGCGGGCTCGACGGCGTGGTGTTGCCCGCACTGGGCGGCATCGGAGGCGGGGGGCCGCGCAGCAGCGCATTGCAGATGGGCTTTGCCGTCATCAGCGCCGACGCGGGCCACGCGGGTTCGATGGGTCCGCGCTTCGGGCTCGACCCGCAGGCGCGTCTCGACTACGGCTACAACGCGGTGGCCCAGCTCACGCCGATGGCGAAGAACCTGATCGCCAAGGCCTACGGCCGCGAACCCGACCGCTCGTACTTCGGTGGCTGCTCCAACGGCGGCCGGCATGCGATGGTGGCGGCGGTGCGCTCGGCGGGCCAGTACGACGGCATCCTCGCGGGCGACCCCGGCTTCAATCTGCCGAAGGCGGCGGTGGCGCAGCTCTATGGCGCGCAGCAGTACGCGGCCGTCGCGAGCGCGAAGACGTCCGCCGGCCAGCCCGACCTGCAGAGCGCCTTCACCCCGGCCGAGCTGAAGCTCGTGGCCGACAAGGTGCTGGAGAAGTGCGATGCGCTCGACGGCCTGGCCGACGGCATCGTGTCGGACGTCAACGCCTGCAGGGCGCGCTTCGACATCCAGACCGCCGTGCCGACATGCGCTGCCGGTACGCGCAACGGCCAATGCCTCAGCGCACCACAGAAGAATGCGCTGGCCAACGTATTCAAGGGCGCACGCAACAGCGCGGGCCAGCCGATCTACAGCAGCTTTCCGTTCGATGCAGGCATCAGCGGCAGCAACTGGCGCGAATGGAAGTTCGCGAGCCCGCCGACGCGCGATGCCGGCGCGGTGGCTTTCATCTTCAGCACGCCGCCGCTGGCCGACCGGCCGCAGGGCCTGCCCTTCGCGCTGGGCTTCGACATGGACCGCGACGCGCCGCGCATCGCGGCGACCGATGGCGTGTTCCGCGAATCGGCGCTGTCTTTCATGACGCCGCCCGATGCCGCGAACCTCAGCGCGCTGCGCGACCGTGGCGGCCGGATGATCGTGTACCACGGCACCAGCGACCCGGTGTTCTCTTCGGACGACACGGCCGCCTGGTACGGGCGCCTGCAAGCGGCGAATGGCGGCGATGCCTCTTCGTTCGCGCGCTACTTTCCGGTGCCGGGCATGAACCACTGCGCGGGCGGCCCGGCCACCGACCAGTTCGACATGCTGAGCGCGCTGGTCGACTGGGTCGAGCAGGGCAAGGCGCCCGCGTCCATCACCGCGTCCGCACGCGGCGCGGGCTCACCGGTGCCCAATGCCGAGGTGCCGGCCAACTGGTCACCGCAACGCACGCGGCCGTTGTGCCCGTATCCACAGGTCGCCATCTACACCGGCGGCGACACCGAACGCGCCAGCAGCTTCGCCTGCCAGAGCCCCGCACCCTGGATTTTTTGAAAAGCCCCGATGGACTACAAGCCCCGCCCCGAAGACGTCCGCTTTCTGCTGAACGCCGTGCTCGATGCGCCAGCGCGCCTCGGTGCGCTCGCGCCCTTTGCCGAGGTCGACGAAGCCCTGCAGTCTCAGGTGCTCGAAGAGGCCGCGCGCTTCGTCGGCGAGGTGGTGGCGCCGATCAACCGCGAGGGCGATGAAACCGGCTGCCGCTTCGCCGATGGCGAAGTGGTTTCGCCACCGGGCTTTCGCGCGGCCTACCAGGCCTTTGTCGATGGCGGCTGGCCGGCGCTTTCGGCGGCCACCGAAGACGGCGGACAGGGCCTGCCCGCCGTGCTCGAAGCGGTGCTCTACGAATGGCTCGCTGCGGCCAACCATGGCCTCACGATGGCGCCGGGCCTGCTGCATGGTGCGTACGCCTGCCTCAAGCACCACGGCAGCGAGGAACTGAAGCAGCGCTATCTGCAGAAGATCGCGACCGGCGAATGGCTGGCCACGATGTGCCTGACGGAAGCGCACGCGGGCAGCGACCTGGGGCAGGTGCGCACGCGCGCCGTGCCGCAGGCCGACGGCAGCCTGCACGTGAGCGGCGGCAAGATCTTCATTTCGGGCGGCGAGCACGACCTGACGCCGAACATCGTGCACCTCGTGCTGTGCCGGTTGCCGGATGCGCCGGCCGGGCCCAAGGGCCTGTCGCTGGCGCTCGTGCCCAAGCTGCTGCCCGACGGCACACGCAATGCGGTGCACTGCGAACGCATCGAAGAAAAGATGGGCCTGCACGGCAGCCCGACCTGCACGATGCGCTTCGACGAAGCCACCGGCTGGCTGGTCGGCGAACCGGGCCGGGGCCTGGCCGCGATGTTCGTGATGATGAATTCGGCGCGCCTGCATGTGGCGCTGCAGGGCATCGGGCTGCTCGATGCCGCCTGGCAGAAGGCCGATGCCTATGCGGCCGAGCGCCGCCAGATGCGCGCGCCCGGCCCCGTGCCCGCGAGCCGGGGCAGCGAGCCTGCCGACCTGATCGCCGAGCATCCGGCGATCCGCCGCATCCTCGACACGCAGCGCGCCTGGATCGACGGCGCGCGCATCCTCGCCTACCGCAGTGCGCTGATGCTCGACGTTGCCGCGCACGATGCCGACCCCAAGGCCCGCGAGCGCGCGCAGCGGTGGTGCTCGCTGGTCACGCCAGTGCTGAAGGCGGCCTGCACGCAGCAGGCCTTTCAGGGCGCGAGCGAATGCCTGCAGGTGCTCGGCGGCCACGGCTACGTGCGCGAATGGGGCATCGAGCAGGTGGTGCGCGATGCGCGCGTGACGATGATCTACGAGGGCACCAACGAGATCCAGGCCATCGACCTGCTGGTGCGCAAGGTGCTGCCCGATGGCGGCGCCGCCATGTCGGCGGTGCTGCTCGAGTTGCGCGACACGCTGGATGCGTCGCGCGAGGCCGACGCCGACGTGCAGCGACGGCTGGCGCAGTTGCGCTACCTGGGCACCACCGTCGCGATGGCCGCGCATGCCAACCCCGTGCTGCCGCACGAGGTGGCCGACGACTACCTGCGCGTGGTGGCGCTCACGATGATGGCCTGGGCGTGGGCGCGCATCGAGGCGGCGGATGAGACGGTCGCCTCAAGCGACCCGGGCCGCATCGCGCGCGTCCGGGCGGCTGCCGCCTTCCGGCGCTGGGTGCTGCCCGAATTCGAGATGCGGCTCGGCATCGTCAAGCGGGCCTGCGAGACGGTGGCGCTCGCGCACTCGGCGGGGACAACGGCAACGAAGGCCACGGATGTCGCGCAGTAGGCATACGGCAGCCGCGCGGGCGGTTACGCTCTTGCCATGCGCCCTTCACCGAAACCCGTCCCCGCGAAAGGCGAGCTGACCGCGGCGCCGCAAGGCAAGTCCGACCGGCTCGACGCGCGCATGCTCGAAACCCTGGTCGGCTACAACGCCCGCCGTGCATGGCTGGTCGTCAGCGATCTTTTTGCGGAGCGCATGGCGCCCTACGGGCTCAAGCAGATCGATTTTTCGGTGCTGTCACTGCTGGCGCACAACCCGGGCGCGACGTCGCGGCAGCTGTGCAACACGCTCGACATATTGCCGCCGAACCTCGTGAGCCTGGTGGCCACGCTGGACAGCCGGGGCCTGATCGAGCGCAGGCCGCATCCGCATGACGGCCGCGCCGTGGGACTGCACCTGACGGCGGCCGGCGAGACGCTGGTGCGCGAGGCCGAGCAGGCTGTGGTGCAGCTCGAGGCCGACGCCAGCGCCAAGCTCACGGCACGCGAGCGCGAAGCGCTCATCAAGCTGCTGCAGAAGATCTACCTGTAGCCCGCCCGCTCAGAGGCCGCGCTCGACCATGTCGATCAGGCGCTGCCCGAGCGAATGGACGGCGGCGGCATCGGTGCCGCGCAAGGGCCCGTCGATGACGAGCAATGCCAGGCCGTGCACGGCCGACCACGCGAAGTATTCGGCGTCGGGGCGACGTGCCGGATCGAGCACGCCCGCCTCCACCAGCCGGTCGATGGCCGCGCTGAGCAACTGGAAGGAATCGAGCCCGCTGGCACCGGCCCTTGCCGGACCCAGCTCGCCGTTGCCCTCGTCGGAAATCACGAACGCAGTGCGGAACAGGCCGGGCTCGGCCTGCGCGAACCGCAGATAGGCGGTGCCGATGGCACGCACCTGCGCCCGCGCGAAGTCGGCGGGCGGCTGGTCGCAGGGCAGCACGGCCAGTTCTTTCTCCATCGCGCTGGCCGCCGCCGACAGGGCCGCTTCGCGCACCGCCAGCAGCAACTCCTGCCGGCTGCCGAAGTGGCGGTAGGCCGCATTCGGCACCACGCCCACGCGCCGCGTGGCCTCGCGCAACACCACCGCATCGGGGCCGCCATCGCGGGCCAGCTCGATGCCCGCGTCCAGCAGCGCGCGGCGCAGATCGCCATGGCGATAGGTGCTGCGGGCGGCGGGCAGGCCGGCGGGGACGTTGTTGAGCTTCATTGCTTCTCCATGTGGACACTGTCCATTATCTCTGCTATTCTTTGTGGACGGTGTACACAAACTAATCCAATCGTTTGCGGCCTGAGACACCGGAGGCCCACCCACACACCTTTTCGCCAAAGGAACTGTCATGAAAGTCCAGTCTTACCTCTCGTTCGAGGGCCGTTGCGACGAAGCCCTCGGCTTCTACAAGAAGGCGCTCGGCGCCGAAGTTCTCCAGCTGCTGCGCTACAGCGAAGCGCCGGCACCCGCGCCTTCGGACAACGCCGATGCCAGCTGCGGCGGCGCCATGCCTGCCGGCGACAAGGTGATGCACTCGGTCGTGCGCATCGGCGAAACCGAACTGATGGCCTCCGACGGCCGCTGCTCGGGCCAGGCCGAATTCAAGGGCGTCATGCTGGCGCTCACCGCCAACAGCGATGCCGACGCGCACAAGTGGTTCGACGCGCTGGCCGACGGCGGCCAAGTGATGCAGCCGCTGATCCCGACCTTCTTCACTTCCAGCTTCGGCATGCTCACCGACCGCTTCGGTGTGGGCTGGCTGCTGGTCGTCAAGCAGCCGGGCTGACCGGCATTTCTTCTTCTCCACCACTACTCACACCGGGACTCAGGAACACCCCATGCTCAAGACCATTGCCCTTGTCGTCGTCGCCGCCATCGCCGCGCTGCTGATCTTCGCGGCCACCCGCCCCGACACCTTCCGGGTGGAACGCACCGCGCGCATCCAGGCACCGGCCGAGAAGATCTTTCCGCTCATCGACGACTTTCACCGCTGGGGCACATGGTCGCCCTACGAAAAGCTCGACCCCGAGATGAAGCGCACCTTCGGCGGCAGCGCCAGCGGCAAGGGCGCCACCTATGCCTGGGACAGCAAAGGCAAGGCGGGCGCGGGCCGCATGGAAATCGCCGAGTCTTCGCCTTCTTCGAAGATCGCGATCAACCTCGACTTCACGAGCCCCATGGAAGGCCACAACCTGGCGGAGTTCACGCTGCAGCCGCAAGGCGATGCCACCATGGTCACCTGGTCGATGCAGGGCAAGAGCCCCTACGTCGCCAAGCTGATGGGCATCTTCTTCAACATGGACCAGATGATCGGCAAGGATTTCGAGGCCGGCCTTGCCAACCTCAAGACAGCGACAGAAAAGTAAACCGGCCCATTCGACGCGCATCCATTCACCCACACCGACTCACCTCACCACACCCCGAAGGAAACCTCACCATGTCTCCCATTCACGCTTACCTCACGTTCGACGGCAACGCTGCAGAGGCCATGCGCTTCTACGAGAAAACACTCGGCGGCAAGATGCAGATGATGATGACCATGGGCGAAGCGCCCGGTGCCGAGCAGTTCCCGCCCGGCGCGGCGAATCGCATCATGCATGCGGCGCTGACCTACGGCGACGGCATGCTGATGGCCTCCGACAGCATGCCCGGCATGCCCTATGAAGGCATGAAGGGCTTCGGCGTTGCGCTGACCATCGAGTCCGTTGCCGACGCACAGCGCGTGTTCAACGCCTTCGCCGACGGCGGCCACGTCACCATGCCCTTTGCCAAGACCTTCTGGGTCGAGGCCTTCGGCATGGTCACCGACCGCTTCGGCACGCCCTGGCTGATCAACGGCGGCAAGCCGATGCTCTGACCCTTCCCTTCCTTTTTTTCCGCGTTTCCTGGAGATCACCTCCCATGACCGACACACTCGACAGCCGCAAGCGCTGGCTCGCATTGATGGTTCTGTGCCTTGGCGTCCTGATGATCGTGCTCGACACCACCATCGTGAACGTCGCACTGCCTTCGATCCGCACCGACCTGGGCTTCACCGAAACCTCGCTGGTCTGGGTGGTGAACGCCTACATGCTGACCTTCGGCGGCTTCCTGCTGCTGGGCGGCCGGCTCGGTGACCTTTATGGCCACCGCAAGCTCTTCCTGATCGGCCTCGTTCTCTTCACGCTCGCCTCGCTGACCTGCGGCATCGCCAACTCGCAGGTGCTGCTGGTCGCGGCGCGCGCGGTGCAGGGGCTGGGCGGCGCGGTGGTCTCCGCCGTGTCGCTCTCGCTGATCATGAATCTCTTCACCGAACCGGCCGAGCGCGCCAAGGCCATGGGCGTCTACGGCTTCGTCTGCGCGGGCGGCGGCAGCATCGGCGTGCTGCTCGGCGGCCTGCTCACCAGCTCGCTGAGCTGGCACTGGATCTTTCTGGTGAACCTGCCCATCGGCATTGCCGTGTACGCACTGTGCGTGGCGCTGCTGCCCAATGCGCGCGGCCAGGCGCACGGCGAAAAGCTCGACGTGGCCGGCGCGGTCACCGTCACGCTGTCGCTCATGCTCGCTGTGTATGGCGTGGTCAATGGCAACGAGGCCGGCTGGGGTTCCACGCAAACGGTGGGCCTGCTCGGCGCGGCCGTGGTGCTGCTGGCCGTGTTCATCACCATCGAGGCGCGCGTGCAGCATCCGCTGATGCCGCTGGGCCTGTTCCGCCTGCGCAGCGTGTCGGTGGCGAACGTGGTGGGCGTGCTGTGGGCGGCGGCGATGTTCGCGTGGTTCTTCATTTCGGCGCTGTACATGCAGCTGGTGCTGAACTACACGCCGATGCAGATCGGGCTGGCCTTCCTGCCGGCCAACGTGATCATGGCGGTGTTCTCGCTGGGCCTGTCGGCCAGGCTGGTGATGCGCTTCGGCATCCGCAAGCCGCTCGCGGCCGGGCTGTGGCTCGCGGCCATCGGCCTGGCGCTGTTTGCGCGCGCACCGGTCAACGGCAACTTCGTGGTCGACGTGCTGCCCGGCATGATGCTGCTCGGCCTGGGCGCCGGCATGGCCTTCAACCCGGTGCTGCTGGCGGCCATGAGCGAGGTCAGCCCGGCCGATTCGGGCCTGGCCTCGGGCGTGGTCAACACCGCCTTCATGATGGGCGGCGCACTGGGCCTGGCCGTGCTGGCCAGCGCCGCGGCGGCACGCACCAGCGCGATGGATGCGGCCGGCGCGCAGATGCCGCTGGCGCTCACCGGTGGCTACAACCTTGCGTTTCTTGTCGGCGCCGTGTTCGCGGCGGCGGCGGGTCTGATCGGGGTCTTGCTGCTTCGCACCGCTTCGCCGGCGCAAATGCAGAACAACGAAGAAACGGCAACCCCAGGCACGGCAGGCGGAACGGCGTCGTCTTGAACACGACGCCATGCAAGCGCCCGTCTTTTTTCTTCAACGCTTCTATTCCTTGTTCAGGAGAACATCCATGGCTCGTTATGTGGACGGATTCATCGTTGCCATTCCCACCAAAAACGTCGAGGCCTATCGCAAGCTGGCACGCAAGGCCGGCAAGGTCTGGATGGAGTACGGCGCACTCGAATACGTGGAGTGCATTGCCGACGACGTGAAGCCCGGCAAGCTCACGTCGTTTCCGCAGAGCGTGAAGCAGAAGGCCGACGAAACGGTGGCCTTCTCGTGGATCACCTACAAGTCGCGCAAGCACCGCGACACGGTGAACGCCAAGGTCATGGCCGACCCGCGCATCGCCTCGATGGACCCGAAGACCATGCCTTTCGATGCCAAGCGCATGATCTTCGGCGGCTTCAAGTCCATCGTCGAACTCTGAGCTTGCGCAACACCGGCCTCAAGCTCAGGCGACGAACCCGTCGTACACGAGCTTGAGGCCCGTGAGCAGCATGCCCAGGTACACGAAGCGATAGAACCACGTCGCGTCGATGCGGCGTGCGATGCGAATGCCGACCCACACGCCGAAGGGCGCGATCGGCATCAGCACCAGCGAGGTGGCCAGCGTGCGAAAGTCGAGCAAGCCGAGCCACGCATAGGGAATCCACTTGCTGAGATTCACCACGAAGAAAAAGTAGGCCATCGTCGCGGTGAACACCACCGGCGTGAGCCGCAGCGGAATCACGTAGGCATTGATCGGCGGCCCACCCGCATGGGCAATGAAGCTGGTGAAGCCCGACACCGTCGTCAGCACCGCGCCCACGCCGCGCGAAGGCAGCGGGTCATCGGGCTTGGGCGGAAACAGCAGGCGCTGCGCAAGAAACAGCAGCGTGAACACACCGACGATGCCCGCCACCGTGTGCGGCGAGAGCATGCGAAACAGCAGCGTGCCGATCACCGTGCCCAGCAGCCCGAACGGGATCAGGAACTTCAGCAGCGTGCTGTCGAAGTCGCGCCGGAATGCGGCCAGGCCCAGCAGGTCCATCAGCAGCAACAGCGGCATGAGGATCGCGGCGGCCTGCGGCACGGTGACCGCGAGCGCCATCATCGGCACCGCGAGTGAACCGAAGCCGGCGCCGAAGCCGCTCTTGCTGATGCCGAGCAGCAGCACGGCGGGAATGGCGACCGCATAGAAATGCGGATCGGTGATGAGGGGAAAGACCATGGGAGTGAAGAGCGCAGAAAAAAGCCCGCCGTGGCGGCAGGCTTGGCGAGCGTAGCAGGACAGGCGCGATCTTGCTGGCGAGATGGGCCGTCGTTCGGGCCAGCGCCCACGCCCGGCGGTGCGCGCGTTTTCAGCGCACCGGTTGATCAGCGCAAACCGGCAGCGTGCCCGGTTGCCTCGGGGTTGAGCACGAAGTCGAAATCGAGCCGCCAGCGGCCGTTGTCCTGCAGCTTCCACGGCGCCACCAGCGACTGGCGCACCGCGAACACCGCGTCGGAATCGAGCCACTGGTCGCCCTCGCGAAACACATGGGTGATGAGCCGCTCGTAGCCCGGCGCCTCGATCTTGAAATGCAGGTGCGCGGGCCGCCACGGATGGCGTTCGGTCGCGCGCAGCAGGTCGCCCACCGGCCCGTCGACCGGGATCGGGTAGGCCTCGGCCAGCACGCTGCGAAAGTGCAGCGAACCGTCGGCATCGGTGTGCAGGCGGCCGCGGTTCTCGGCGTGGTCCAGCCCCTCGTGCTGCACGTCGTAGTGGCCGCCCTCGTCGGCCTGCCACACGTCGACCACCGCGCCGGGCACGGGCTCGCCACCGAGGCCGCGCACCGTCGCATGCACGTCGCAGGGGGCTCCGCTGGCACCGTTGGCCACGTCGGCGCCGTTTTCGTATTCGGGTGCGCCCTCGAAATAGAACGGGCCGAACACGGTGGCCTCGGTACAACCGGCCGGCTTGTCGTTGTTCATCGCGATGGTGAGCATCGACAGGCCCAGCACGTCCGACAGCAGGATGAACTCCTGGCGCTTGTCGTCGCACTTCTGGCCGGTGGCCGTCAGGAACTGGATGCCCTGGAACCATTCGGCCTCGGTGAGCTTCACCTCGCGCGCGAAGGCGTGCAGGTGCTGCACCAGGCTGGTCAGGATCTCGTGCAGGCGCGGATCGGGCGTGTCGGCAAGGCGTGCGAGCACGGCCTGCGTGATGTTGTCCTGGTTGAGGTTGCGCATCGTGGTGTCTCCGGTTGTCTCGTCAATACGGCGCACTGTAGGCCGCACCTCGCTGTGCTGAAAGCACCAGGGGCGCAAATGATTTTTCCGGCCAGCGGAACGGTCGCGGATGAGCGCGTCTGCAAAGAGGGGCTAGGGCACGAACGGCTTGTCGTGCCGCGAGGTCGCCCCCGCCGACTCAACTGCTCTGCCGCACCATCAACTCGAAGCCCAGGTCCACCGTGCGCTCGGCCACCGCCTCCGCGCGCATCAGCGCCAGCAGCATGGTGGCCGCGCGCTCGCCGATCGCCTGGCGCGGCGTGCGCACCGTGGTCAGCGGCGGCAGCATCTGGTCGCTGCCGCCGAGGTCGTTGAAGCCGGCGATCGCCACGCGCTCCGGCACCGGCACGCCGGTGCGCAGCGCGGCGAGCAACCCGCCCTGAGCAAGGTCGTCGTTGCAATAGAAGATGGCGTCCACGTCGGGATGGCGCGCGAGCAGGTCTTCGAACTGCCGGCCGCCCAGCGCGATGGAGGTCGGCCCCGGCACGAGCAGCTCGAGCGCCGGATCGTGGCAGCCGGCCGCGCGCAGCGCCTCGCGATAGCCCTCCAGCCGCAGCATCACGCGCGGATCGAGCTGGCCCGCGGCATAGGCAATGCGCCGGCGGCCGCGCTGCAGCAGGTGCTGCACGATGGCACGGCCCGCGTCCTGCTGCGAGAACCCCACGCTGTGGATGCCGGGCGCGGTCGAGGTTTCCATCAGGTACACGCAGGGCGCGTCGCTGCGCTCGAGCATCCGCAAGGCCGCGGCGCTGCGGTCGAAGCCGGTGAGCAGCACGCCCGCCGGCCGCTGCGAGAGGTAGCTGCGCAGCAGCGCTTCTTCTTGCGCCGGGTCGTAGTGGGTCACGCCGATGAGCGACTGGAAGCCGTGCGGCGCCAGCGCGTCCTGCACCGCTTCGAGCAGCTCCACGAAGAGCTGGTTGGTCAGCGACGGGATCAGCACCGCCACGTGCGAGCTGCGGGCCGAAGCCAGCGCGCGCGCCGCCACGTTGGGCACGTAGCCGAGCTGGTCGACCGCCGCCTGCACGCGGGCCTGCAGCTCGGGCGACACATTGCGCGCGCCGCGCAGGGCGCGCGACACCGTGATCGGGCTGACGCCTGACACGCGGGCCACGTCATCGAGCGTAACGTGGCTGGAGGAACGGGAGCGAGGGCGCTCGGGGGCGTCGGCCATGGGCTATGAGATCTAAGGGTTAGTACCAAGATTGGATTGGACAGCGCTGTCCTAGGATAGCGCTGTCCAGCCCTCTGGCCGATTCGGAAAAACCCGAGCGCGCCAAAGAGCTGGTTTTTTTGGATTGTGCGGGATAGCGCTATCCCATTCATCAATCACCAGCCGCCTTCGCAGCGCCTGGATTCAGGAGACACACATGTTCGGAATGAGCAAAGAGGTTTTTCTGCTCGTCGACGCCCTGGTGGCGATCCTCGGGCTGATCCTTCTGATCACGCGCTGGCGCGTGCACCCCTTCATCGCGCTGACGCTGGCCGCGGGCTTCCTGGGCCTGACCTCGGGCATGCCGGTGGAGCTGGTGATGAAGTCCTTCCAGGACGGCTTCGGCGGCGTGCTGGGCTTCGTGGGCATCGTACTGGGCCTGGGCACCATGCTCGGCAAGATGATGGCCGAGTCGGGCGGCGCCGACCGCATCGCGCGCACGCTGATCGACGCCTTCGGCAAGGAGCGCGTGCACTGGGCCATGATGTTCGCGGCCTTCCTGGTCGGCATTCCGCTCTTCTTCGAGATCGGCTTCGTGCTGCTCATTCCGCTGGTGTTCATCGTGGCGCGGCGCACCGGCGTGTCGCTGATCCGCATCGGCATCCCGCTGCTGGCCGGCCTGTCGGTGGTGCACGGCCTGGTGCCACCACACCCGGGGCCGCTCTTGGCCATCGGCGTGTTCGGTGCCGACATCGGCAAGACCATCTTCTACGGCCTCATCGTCGGCCTGCCCACCGCGATGATCGCGGGTCCGATCTTCGGCAAGTTCATCTCGAAGTACGTGCCGGGCGAGGCCTCGCCCGAGCTGCTGGAACAGTTGGCGCGCGAACCCGAGGCGCGCGAGCTGCCGGGCTTCGGCATCACGCTCGTCACGGTGCTGCTGCCGGTGGCGCTGATGCTGCTGAAGACCTTCGCCGACGTGGCGCTGGACGACAAGAACATCGTGCGCCAATGGATGGACTTCATCGGCCATCCGATCACCGCGCTGCTGGCGGCGCTGCTGCTGTCGCTCTACACCTTCGGCATCGCGCGTGGCTTCAGCAACAAGCAGATCATGAAGTTCGTCGACGACAGCCTGGCGCCCACCGCGGCCATCGTGCTGATCATCGGCGCGGGCGGCGGCTTCAAGCAGATGCTGGTGGCCAGCGGGGTGGGCAACGCGATCGGGCAGATGGCGCTGCATGCGCAGGTCTCGCCGATCCTGCTGGCGTGGCTGGTGGCGGGGGTGATCCGCATCGCCACGGGTTCGGCCACGGTCGCCACCATCACCGGCGCGGGCATCGTCGCGCCGCTCGCCACCATGGTGCCGGGCGTGAACCGCGAGCTGCTGGTGCTGGCCACGGGTGCGGGGTCGCTGATCCTGTCTCACGTCAATGACGCGGGCTTCTGGCTGGTCAAGCAATACTTCAACATGACGGTGGCCGAGACCTTCAAGACCTGGACGGTGATGGAAACGCTGATCTCGGTCGTGGCCATCGTGCTCATCATGCTGCTGAGCATGGTCGTCTGAAGGTGACCGCATGAACAAGATCGCATAAGCGAAGGAGACCGAAGCCATGGGCCGCATCGTCATCGGGGTCGATATCGGAACCACCAGCACCAAGGCGGTGGCTTTCACGCCGGCCGGGCGCGTGCTGGCGCACGACACCGTCGAATACCCGCTGCTGCAGCCCGAAGCCGGCGCCGCCGAGCAAGACCCGGAACTGATCTTCCAGGCGGTGCTCACCACCATCGCCGGCTGCGTGAAGCAAAGCAAGGCGGCACCCGCCGACGTGCTCGCCGTGTCGTTCAGCGCGGCGATGCACAGCCTGATCCTGATCGACGCCGCGGGCAAGCCGCTCACGCGCAGCATCACCTGGGCCGACCACCGCGCGTCGGCGTGGGCCAAGCGCATTCGCGACGAATGGGACGGCGATGCGATCTACCGCCGCACCGGCACGCCGATCCATCCGATGTCGCCGCTGGCCAAGTTGGTGTGGCTGCGCCACGAGCGCGCCGAACTCTTCGCAAGCGCGGCGCGCTTCGTCGGCATCAAGGAGTACGTGTTCTTCCGCCTCTTCGGCCAATGGCAGGTCGACCATTCGATCGCCTCGGCCACGGGGCTCTTCAACATCGAGCGGCTCGACTGGGACGAAGGCGCGCTCGCGCTCGCCGGCGTGCGCGCCGAGCAACTGCCGCGCCCGGTGCCGACCACCTGGCACATCGAAGGCCTGCCGAGCGACGTCGCGGCACAGCTGGGCCTTGCAACGGACACGCCCTTCGTGATCGGCGCCAACGACGGCGTGCTCTCCAACCTCGGCGTGAACGCGGTGGCCCCTGGCGAAGTGGCCGTGACCATCGGCACCAGCGGCGCGATGCGCACCGTGGTCGACCACCCGATGACCGACCCCGAAGGCCGCACCTTCTGCTACGCGCTCGCCGAGCGCCGCTGGGTCGTCGGCGGGCCGGTGAACAACGGCGGCATCATCCTGCGCTGGGTGCGCGACGAGTTCGCCTCGGCCGAAGCCGAGACCGCCAAGCGCCTGGGCATCGACACCTACGAGGTGCTCACGCGCATCGCCGAGCGCGTGTCGGCCGGCTCCGAGGGGCTGGTGTTCCACCCCTTCCTCACCGGCGAACGCGCCCCCTACTGGAACGCCGACCTGCGCGGCTCCTTCTTCGGGCTGGGCATCCACCACCGCAAGGAGCACATGATCCGCGCGGTGCTCGAGGGCGTGATCTTCAACCTGTACAGCATCCTGCCGGCGGTCGAGTCGATTGCCGGCCGCAGCGCCCACATCAAGGCCACCGGCGGCTTCGCGCGCTCGGGCATGTGGCGCCAGATGATGGCCGACGTGTTCGACCGCGAAGTGGTCGTGCCCGAGAGCTTCGAGAGCTCCTGCCTCGGCGCCGCCGTGCTCGGGCTCTATGCGCTGGGCCACGTCGATTCGCTCGACGTGGTCGCGCGCATGGTCGGCGCCACGCACCGCCACACGCCCAACGCAAAGAACGCCGCGCTGTACCGGCAACTGCTGCCGGTGTACCTCTCGCTGCCGCGCAAGCTCGGCGAGGAATACCGGCTGCTCGCCGCGTTCCAGCAGCAGACAGCGGTGCCGCAACCGCCCCGCCAAAGCTGATGCCCTCCCCTTCCCCTTCCTTCGACTGATTGAAGTTGATGCCCGCTGGAGAACTGGTCTTGCTGAACACGATGCCGCTGGCCTCCATGCCCATCTCCCGCTTGCATGCGAAGGCTGCGCTGCGCACGCCGCGCGGTCCGCACGGCATCGACCCGACCGCACGGCGCGGCGGACCCATGCCTGCGGCGACCGTCCAGGCCGACGCGCTCGATTCCAGCGCCACAGTCCACTGCGAAGCGGCCGCCGTGTTCTCGGCCCGCAGGCACGATCCCGCAAGTTGCCTGCACGACCATGAGCTGCATCTGATCGGCGCCATGCCCGCGCGCCTGAGACTGGGCAGCGGCGCGGACGAAGAAACGTACAGCTTCGCGCCCGGCACCGTCGTTCTTCTAGGCCCCCGGTTGCCCCGCAGCCTTGCCTTCGAGCACCGCGTGCCGCCCATCGGCACCCCGGATGGCCTCGTGCTGCGCTTCAGCGACGAACCGCTGCGCCGCGGCATGGCGCTCTTTCCGGAACTTGGCGATGTCGGGCCGCTGCTGGCCCGCGCACGGCAAGGTGTGCAGTTCGTCGGGCTCGGCATGGACACGCGCGCGCGGCTGCGACGCATCGAGACGCTGAACGGACTCGCGCGCTTCGCCGAATTCACCGCGCTGCTGAACGAGCTTGCGCAATGGACCGACTATCACCTGCTCGCTGGTGCCGTCCTTGCCGATGAAACCTTCGACGAAAGCGGTCGTGCGCTGCGCATCCACAAGGCCATCGACCACATCCGCGACAACTACGCTGACGAACTCTCGCTCGCCGAAGTCGGCGCGATCATCGGCATGCGCGAGAACGCCTTTTCACGCTGCTTTCGCCGCACCACCGGCCAGACCTTCACCGATTTCGTGATCGGCCTGCGCGTGGCAAAGGCCTGCCGCCTGCTGGCGTCGACGCGGCAGCAGGTGAGCAGCATCTGCTACGAGGTGGGGTTCAACAACATCTCGAATTTCAACCGACATTTCCGAAGGATCAAGGGGATGACGCCGGGGGAGTTTCGGGCGGGGTGCTTGCGGGGTGTTGGGTGAGAGAGCGCGAACCGCACGAACGTATGCGTGGCCGATGCGCTCGCCGAACGCCGCACGCTGGCTGGGCAGCTTGATGCGGGGTGGAAGGACGGACGAGGCGCCGTCCTTCTTGCGCGGGCTCGCTGTGCTGTGCGCTCCTCTTGAATTCTCCCTGCGCCGTTATTGCTGCCAGGAAGGAGTCTGAGAAGGATTTCAGAAGCTCGCGTTGAGATTGAAGCCCAGCGTGACCTTCGCCGTGCGATAGCCCTCGGGCTTGCTGATAGGCGCGCCGACGAAGAAGTCGTAGCTCAGCTTGGTCCACTGCCCCCGCACACCGATGACAGCACCCGCCAGGCTTCGCCCCAGAAGATTGACGGTGGAGCGACCGCCCACGCGGCCATAGTCCATGCCTACATAAAGCTCCGCGCCGCTCTGGCCCATCGCCCAGCCGATGTCATTGCGCAGCAGCCAGCCACGCTCACCCAACAGGCTCGTCTCGCCATCGAAGCCACGCACCGTGTAGCGCCCGCCGATGGCAAAGCGGTCTTGCGGCGTCAGCGGCGTGCGATTCCACTGCGCCCGGATCAGACCGGAGTAGCGCAGCTTCTGCTCGCCGAGCTTGAACGGCGCATTCAGGCTGATGTCGGCGGTGTAGAGCTTCAGGCGCGAGGTGCCCTCCAGAAACGGACTGTTCCCGTTACGGTAGGCCAGTTCTTCAGGCCCCGTCTTTGCACCGAAGCCTCCCGTGCCGCGCTTGTAGGCCAGCGTGCCCTCGAGCGTTGCATCGCCGATGAACTCCTTGTGGTTCAGGCTGAACTCCAGGCCTCCGACCACGCGGTGTTGCACCTCGACCTCGGTGTCATCCACGAAGTTGCGTGACTCGCGACGCC
>NZ_FMUJ01000011.1 GCF_900100965.1 Variovorax sp. EL159
TTTTTCGCTTTCAACATCTTCTTTTTTAGCACCCCGCAATCTTCATTGCGAGACGCTGAAGCTGTTTCAGCGGAGCCTGCTAGTCTAACACGACTTTTAAAGTCTCATCAAACTATTTTCGCTTTCTTCAACTTCTTCCAGCACCCCGCAACTTTCATCGCAAGACGCTGAAGCTGTTTCAGCGAAGCCTTCGATTATGCACTGCTTTTTCAAGCACCGTCAACTTTCGAGGACTTTTTTCTCAACCCGCATGCAGATCAATCCCTAGAGACCTCACCACCTGCACATCACATCGCTGCAATATCTGTCGAGCCCACGAGTATATGCCACTTTTCGGGCCGCGCAAGACTTCTCTCGACAGAATCGTCTTCAAGGCCTCCTTATATAGAAGCACGCGCCTGCCCCTTGCTTATCCCTGTCTTGTGCCCCCTCCGATAATCCGTGCCACATGGCACTCATCACACTCCTCGACGCACAACTCGCGTTCGGTCACGTCCCGCTGCTCGATCATGCGGACTTCTCTCTTCTCGAATCGGAACGCATCGGCCTGATCGGCCGCAACGGCGCTGGCAAGTCGTCCATGCTCAAGATCCTGGGCGGTCTTGAAAAGACGGACGACGGCATCCTCCAGCTGCAGCAGAACCTCCGCGTGGCCTACGTGGCCCAGGAGCCTGCACTGGATATGGATGCCGACGTCTTCACCGCAGCCAGCCAGGGCCTGGGCCCGGTCATTGCCATCCGTGATCTCTACTTGTCTGGTGCGGATGGCCTGGACCTCGACGCCCTCCAGTCCCAGATCGAAGCCTTCGACGCCTGGAACTGGGAGCAGCGCGTCGAAGAGACGCTGCATCGCCTCCACCTCGACCGCAACGCCCGCGTCGGCTCCCTCTCTGGCGGCACCCGCAAGCGGGTCGCCCTGGCCCAGGCCCTGGTGGCCGCCCCGGACGTCCTTCTATTGGACGAGCCCACCAACCACCTGGACCTGGACTCCATCGAGTGGCTCGAACAACTGCTGATCGACTTCAAGGGCAGCGTCGTCACCATCACCCATGACCGCAGCTTCCTGAACCGCGTCGCCACCCGCATCGTGGAGCTGGACCGGGGCAAGCTGAGTTCCTACCCCGGCAATTTCGAGCAGTACCTCGTACAGAAGGAAGAACAGCTCGCCCAGGAAGCCGTGATCAGCGCCAAGGCCGACAAGCTGCTGGCCCAGGAAGAAATCTGGATCCGCAAGGGCGTCGAGGCCCGCCGCACCCGCAGCCAGAGCCGCATCACCCGCCTGCAGGAACTGCGTGCCAGCCGCGCCTCCCGCCGGGAGGTGCAAGGCAGCGTCAACATGGACGTGGCTTCCGGCCAGTCCAGCGGCAAGATCGTGGCTGAACTCACCGAAGCCACCAAGTCCTTCGGCGAGAAGACCGTCATCCGCAACTTCACCGGCACCATCCTGCGCGGCGACAAGGTCGGCCTGCTCGGCCCCAATGGCGCGGGCAAGACCACCCTGCTCAAGCTGATCCTGGGCGAGCTCGAACCCGACAGCGGCAAGATCCGCCGCGGCACCAACCTGCAAGTGGCGTATTTCGACCAGATGCGCGACAAGCTCGACCTCGACGCCACGCTCGAAGACTTCATCAGCCCCGGCAGCGAGTGGATCGAGATCGGCAGCCAGCGCAAGCACGTCAAGAGCTACCTGTCCGACTTCCTGTTCTCCCCCGCGCGCGCCAACTCCCCCGTGCGCTCGCTCAGCGGCGGCGAGCGCAACCGGCTGCTGCTCGCCCGCCTGTTCGCCCGCCCCGCCAACGTGCTGGTGCTCGACGAGCCGACCAACGACCTGGACATCGACACCCTGGAACTGCTCGAAAACCTGCTGCAGGACTACGACGGCACCGTGTTCCTCGTGAGCCACGACCGGACCTTCCTCGACAACGTGGTCACCAGCACCATCGCGTTCGAGGGCAACGGCCACTGGCGAGAGTACGAAGGCAGCGTGCAGGACTGGCTGACCCAGTCCAAGCGGGCCCGCGAGATCGCCGAGCAGCGCCAGGCCGCCGCGCCCGTCGCAGTACCAGCCCCCGCGCCTGCAGCGCCCAGCGCCGAACCCGCCGCCCGCGCAAACGCGCCCCGCAAGAAGCTCTCATATAAAGAGCAGCGCGAACTCGACGGCCTCCCCGCCCAGATCGAAGCCCTCGAAACGGAGCAGAAGCGCATCACCGAGATGCTCGAACTCGACGGCGGCGCCATCTACGCCAGCGACGCCTCGCGCGCCACCGAGCTGGCCGAGCGCCACGCCAAGATCGACGACGAACTGCTCGCCGCCCTCGAACGGCAGGAAGAACTAAGCACCGCGCGTTAACGCCCGCCCCGGTCGTCCGCCCGTCCGACGCGCGGCGGGCGCCGACTAGGCTATACATGCGGCTCATCCCTTCAAGCTCCGGGAAAGCTGCATGCCCTCATTCCAAGCGTTCTTTCGCCGCACCGCCGCCCTTCTCGCGATCGCGCTCCTGGGCGCCTGCGCGCAACTGCCGCAGAACGTCGACCGCCCGGTATCCACCGCGCTGGCCTCGCCCGACGGCACGGCCCTCGCCACACTGGTCCAGGAGCGCCGACAGGCCGACAAGGCACGCTACGAATCCGGCTTCCTGCTGCTCGGCGGGCCTCAAGCCGCCTACGGAAGCCGGCTCGCATTGATCGAGAACGCGCAGAAAACGCTCGACCTGCAGTACTACGCCATCCACGCCGACGCCAGCACCGGCCGGCTGGTGCGCAGCCTTCGGACCGCCGCCGAGCGCGGCGTGCGCGTGCGTGTGCTGCTCGACGACTTCCACAGCACCGGCCGCGACGCGTTGGTGCTTGGCCTGGCGTTCATCCCGAACATCGAGATGCGGCTGTTCAACCCGCTGGCGGGTTCGCGCGACTCCACCTTCAGCCGCCTCTTCAATTCGATCGGCGACGCTTCGCGCATCCAGCAGCGCATGCACAACAAGCTGTTCCTGGCCGACAACGTGCTCGGCGTCGCCGGCGGCCGCAACCTGGGCGATGCCTACTTCGGCAACGCGACCACCGGCAACTTCATCGACGTGGACGTGCTGGCCGCCGGCCCGATCGTGCAGGACCTCTCGCGCAGCTTCGACAGCTACTGGAACAACGAACGCGCCTACCCCGTGCAGTCGCTGGTCACGCGCGAGGAGCTGCAAGAAATTCGCGAAGACGCGAAGAAGGCCGACCAGGAACTGGCTGACGAAGCTGCCCGACTGCAAGCATCTGAAGGAACACCCGCGCAGCCCGGCGGCGAGCCGCCGCCCGACGTGCCGCCCACCGCGGCGCAGCGCTCGCGCGCCTGGGACGAAAAGGCGCTCGACCTGCGCACCGCCCAGTTCGTCTGGGCGCCCGCCGTGATGCTGGCCGACAAGCCCGGCAAGATCGCGGCCGACTCGGGCCCCGAGGCGGCAAAAGCCCCCGGCCTCGTGGTCAGCCGCCCGGACGACAAGGCCGCCGCCTCACGCGGCGCCGCGGCGCTCACGGCGGCATCGACCCTCGCGGCCAACGGCGACACCGTGGTCGAAGGCCTGCTGCAGCTCATCGGCCAGGCGCGCTCCGACCTCTTGATCATCTCGCCCTACTTCGTGCCGGGCCGGGACATGACGCAGGCCTTTGCCGCCGCCCGCGCCAAGGGCGTGCGCATCCGGGTGCTGACCAACTCGCTGGCCTCGAACGACGCGCCGGCCGCCCACGTCGGCTACGCGCGCCACCGCGAGGAACTGCTGAAGATGGGCCTCGAGCTCTACGAACTGCGCAGCGAGCAGGCCAGCTTCGGCACGGTCTTCGGCGGATCGAGCGGCGGCGGCAGCAACGCCACGGGCGAATCGCGCGCGATGCTGCACTCCAAGGTGCTGGTGCTCGACAACCGGCTGCTGGTGGTCGGCTCGATGAACCTCGATCTGCGCTCGCAACTGCAGAACACCGAGATCGCGCTGCTCATCCGCAGCGACGAACTCTCGCAACTGGCCTCGGCGCAGATCGAACGCGGCCTGCGCGAGCGGACCTGGCACGTCGAGCTGGTGAACGGCTCACTGATCTGGCGCGCGCCCCAAGGCAGCGGCCTGAAGGACACGACCACCGAGCCCGACACCGGCGCCGGGCTGCGGCTGATGCTCAAGCTCTTCGGGCCGCTGGCACCAGACCAGTTGCTTTGACCGTGCTCAGTGCTTGTGCTGATGCATTGAGCCGGCCGCATCGGCGCCTTCGGGCGCACCCACCGGCAGCGTCACGTCGAGCGCGGTCTTCACGCCCTTGGCGTCTTCGAATTTGAGCGTCATCGGCACGGTCGCGCCCTTCGCCAGCGCGCCCTTCAGGTCCATCATCATCACGTGATAGCCGCCCGGCTTGAGCTCGACGGTCTGGCCCGCGGGCAGGTCGAGGCCGCCGGTCAGCTCGCGCATCTTCATGGTGTCGCCTTCCATCTTCATCTCGTGCACTTCGGCGATGCCGGCGGCCGGGGTGGAAATGCTCACCAGCTTCGTGCCGGTGGGCGCGGTCAGCTTCATGAAGGCGCCGGTGCCGCTCTGGCCCGGCACCGACTGGCGCACCCAGCCGTCGCGCACATCGACCGTGGCCACGCCCTGCGCCACCACCTCGACCTTGGCGGCCGGGCTCTTCAGGCCGGCGGTCGAGTTGCCCGATGCGGGCACCTCGGCCCAGTCGACGCTGCCCACATCGCAGGTCTGCAGCACCTTGAACCACAGCGGGCCCGGCGTGCCCGGCACCTTGCCGCGCAGCACGAACTCGGCGCGCTCGCTGCCGGGCAGCGCGTTCTGCGCCGTCTCGGCGGTCCAGCGCACTTCGCCGTCGCCCTTGCTCTTTTGCACGTCGAGCTTCCAGCCCTTGCGTTCCTGGGCGTCGCTCAGCACGAAGCCCTTGGGCAGGCGCACGGCCAGCCCGGTGGTGGCCTTGGCGCCTTCGCAGGCGTGGCCGACGCGGAAGGCCGCGTTGTAGTCGCTGCCGACCGTGGCACCGCCCGGCGGCAAGGTGACGTGAGCGGATGCGGCCGTGACGCCTGCCAGCATGGCGTATGCCGCTGCGGTTCTGAGAGCGATGCGCGGATGGATCATGGAAAGCTCCTTGAAGAATCGGGTGAGTGAAGAAGAAAAAAAGCAGGAAAAGCAGAAAGACGAGAAAAGCTCAAAGGTCGAACTTGAGTTCGGCCACGTAGGTGCGCTGCGGGTACGGGTGGAAGGCCCAGTACTTGTTGTTGTTCAGGTTGTCGATGCCCACGGCCGCGCTCCATTGCCGGTCGATCCGGTAGCGTATGCGCGCATCGACCACGAAGAACTTCGAGAAGCCCATGTACGCGGCGCCATTGGGGTCGCTGTTGTCGAGCGTGCCGTACTGCTTGCCGCTGTAGCGCGCGCCGACGGTGTAGCTCCAGTTGGCGTCGGGCCGGTAGGTGGCGAGCAGCGCGGCGCGCACCTTGGGCACGCGCGGCTGCTGCTGGCCGACGCTGGCCGGAAAGCCGCTGTTGGCGGTGATCTTCGAGTTGGCCAGCGTGAGGCTGCCGCTCAGGTCGAGCCCCTGGATGCCGACGTCGACCGCGTTCAGCGCCACCTCGAGCCCGCGCGTGCGGATCGCATCGACGTTCTGCACCGTGCTCACGAGGTTGGTCAGCGCCTGGGTGTAGAGCGCGTCCTTCGTGTTCTCGAAGAACAGCGTGGTGCGCAGCACGCCGTCGAGCCCCCAGCCCTTGAGGTCGCGCTCGGCGCTCAGCTCGGTGGTCCACGAACGCTCGGGGCGCAGGTTCGGGTTGGTGTTGACGATCTGGTTGCCGCTGATCGAGCCCTGGTACAGCTCGCTCACCGTCGGCATGCGCACCGCGCGGCCGGTCGATGCCTTGAAGAGCCAGGCCGGCGTGGCCTGCCACGCGATGGCGGCCTTGGGCGAGTCGTAGCTGTTCTTGCGCGGCGCGAAATTCAGCAGCGACGTCGCATTGCCGAGCTGGCCGCCGTAGGCTTCCCAGCGCTCGTGCCGCAAGCCCAGCGTGGTCTTCCAGTCGGGGGCAAAACGCCAGGTGTCCTGCACATAGAGCGACTGCAGCCGCGTGTTGCCGTTGAAGGCCGAGAACGGCGACACCATCGGGCCGCCGATCCAGTCGAGCGTGTTGCCGACGCTGGTGCGCAGGCGCGCCGTGTCCTGCTGGAAGCCGAAGTCGACCACGTGCGCGCCCACGCCTTCGGCCGAACCGGTGGGCCGCCAGGTGCCGGCCGCCTTGAAGGTGTTCCAGCCCGAGCCGCCCATGTCGGTGGTGCGGCCCGGGCCGCCGCTGAAGGCGCCGGGCAGCGGCGTGGTCGGCGTGCGCGAGGTGTCGCTCGAGTAGTCGAACAGGCTCGCGGCCACTTCCCAGTCGAACACGCCACCCGTGTGGCTCTTCACCGAAAGGCCGTGCATGTAGTGCGTGAGCGCGGTCTCGGTCGGCGCCAGTGCGGCGCTCGGCGTGTCGAGGTTGTAGCTGCGCCCGCCGATGTTCACCAGCCCGCCGTACACCGGCTGCCCGAGGGCGTTGCGCAGGTAGGTGTCGACGCTGCCGTGCGTGGTGTTGTTCCAGGCGCCCAGCGTGTAGGTGGCGCGCACGGTCGGCGAGAAGTCGTACGCCACCTTGAGCTTGGCCTGCTCCTGCGTGGTGTCGTAGATGGTGGCGCCGCCCACCAGCCACCACGGCTGGTTCGACGGATTCAGCCCGAGCACCGCGCCCGTCACCGGCGTGCCGGCGCTGCCGACCGTGCCGGCACTCACGAGGCGGTTGCCGAACACCAGCGCCTGCCCCTTGCTCTGGGTGCGCGAGGCACTGAGCCACCACGACCAGTCGCCGCTGCGGCTGCCCAGCGACAGGTCGAGCTGCTGGCCGGCCGGCGACGAGTGGCTGTTGTACAGGTCGAAGTTCGACGCAAAGCCGCTGAGCTTGACGTGCGCCTCGAACTGCGTGGGCATGCGCGTCACGTAGTCGACCACCGCGCCCACCGAG
Organism: Variovorax sp. EL159; assembly: GCF_900100965.1. Taxonomy (GTDB): domain Bacteria; phylum Pseudomonadota; class Gammaproteobacteria; order Burkholderiales; family Burkholderiaceae_C; genus Variovorax. The sequence goes on from NZ_FMUJ01000011.1 coordinate 7,010, forward strand.
TTGCCCGGGTACGCGGCCGAGAACGGCCCGTAGAGCACGTCGACCCGTTCGATTTCTTCCGGCGACACCATGCCCCAGCGCGGCGCGTAGGTGGCGCCGTTGCCCAGCGGGTTCGACAGCATGATGCCGTCGGCATAGACCATCGAGCGCGCGCTGTTGCCCGTGCCCGAGGCGCGGGTGGCGAGCACCGCATGGTTGAAGTCGCCGATGTAGCGCTTGCGCACGACCAGGCTTGGCAGGTACTTGAGCGCGTCTTCGCTGTCGGTGGCGTTGACGGTCTCCACGATCTGCTCGTGCGTCACGCCTTCGATGGTGGTCGGGATCTGCGCCGGCAGCGAGGTCGGACGGCCGCCGCTCACGGTGACGGTGCTCAGGGCGCGGCCGCTGCCGCCGGCTTCAGGCGGATCGGCCGCCTGCTGCTGCTGCGCCAACGCGGGCGCGCCCAGGGGAAATGCCAAGGCGATCGCCAGGGCGCGGGAATGTTTTTTCACTGGAAACCTGCTCCACGAACTTCAAGCCAAACGGGCCGAAAGCGACCGTTGGCCGGCCGCCTGCAGCGATGGTTTTGAAAGTCAGGAGAAGGTCGGGGGCCCGCGCGCCGGCAGCGGTGCGGCGGTGGCCGCGGCAAGGCGCGCGGCGGGAATCGGCTGGACCACGCGGCCCAGCGGCAAGGGAAGATCGAAAGAAGCCACCGCCACGACCGGCGGCGGTGCGCCGGTCAACGCGCACAGCGGGCAGTCCATGTGCGAGGCGCCCATTTCGCGCGCGCCGTCGTCGGTGTGCACCACCACCTTGATGGAGCCTGCACCGGCGCACACCAGCTCCATGGCCTGCGGGTGCACCAGCGGCGACGCCACCGCCACGCCCAGCGACAGCACGAACCACAACAGCACCCAGCGGCCGATCTGGCCGAGGAGGCGGGTGGGGTGGCGCAGCGCGTGCATGGCGGTCGCGATTATCTGCGCACTTTGGTCTTGGCGGCCGTTGTGTGCGCGGCCGGGCGGGCGCTGGCAGCGCCGCGTGGCGCGGCCTTGGCCGGTGCTTTGGCCCCGCCCTTCTGGGCCGGGGCGGCCTTCGTCGACTTGGCGCCCTTGCCGCCCTTGGCAACCGCTGCGCCCTTCTGGCCCCGCTGGCCCTTGACGGCCTTGCCGCCGCGCGCGGACCTCGGGCCCGGCGACGGCGCCGCCAGCGCCGGCATCGGCTGCGCCGTCTGCGCCTGCGCGTCGGTCAGCACCGGCGTCACGGTGAAGCCGCGCGCCGCCATCAACGTGGGCAGGCCCTGCGGGCCGATCATGTGCAGCGCACCGACGGCGGCGAACACGCTCTTGCCGCCCGCATGCAGCCGCTCGATGCCGTCGGCCAGGCCGGGGTTGCGGTCGTCCAGCAGGCGCTTCATGAGGCGCTGCTCGGCCGGCGTGTTCAGGCAGTCGCACCACTCGGCGTAGCGGGTGAGCCTGGCCGCGTCGCTGCGCGCCCAGACGTCGGCCAGCTCCTTCATCTGCCCGCGCAGCTTGCCCGATTCGAGTTCGTCGAGCGCCGCATCGACCTGTTCGGCCTCTTCGACTTCGGTTCCGCCGGTCAGCACCTTCAACTGCTCGGCCGCGCTTTCGAGCGCGACGATGGGCTTGTTGCTGTTGCGCGCGGAAACCGCCAGCGTCTCGTCGACGCCGAATTCCGGGTACAGCCCGTCGGCGCGCGCCACCAGCCCGGCCAGCGCCGTCACCTGCAGGATCGGCGGCAACTTCGACAACGTGCCCGGCGGCACGCAGGCCTCGCTCGTCTGGCGTTCCAGCCGGCGTGCGCGCTCGCCGCTGAGCACGCGCGCGAGCAGGTCGGGGTCGGCCGGCTGCGACATGGTCTTTGCCGTGGCTTCGTCGCGCGAGTCCAGCTCCAGCGCGAGCGTGTCGCTCTGCGCCAGCGCCTTCTGGATGGTCGGGCCGGGGCGTACCCAGTCGCCACGGCCGATATGGATGGTTCCGTACAGCCAGGAGGTACGGCCGTCTTTTTCGATGCGCCACAGCATGCCGCGGTCGATGCCGTTGCGCAGGCCCATGCCGGGCTTTTCGAGGCTGGCGATGGCCGAGGGCGGGCAGGCGGCATGGGCCGCGAATGTAAAGACACAGCAGGCGCCGGCCAGCAACTGGCGTGGCAGGTGCGACAGACGCGGCGCGTTCTGCACGAGGCGCGTCGGGGCCGTGAAATCAAGGCCGCGCAACCACGCCTGCACGTCGATGCCGCGCATCCGCGCGGCGAGGCTTCGGAGTATCCGCAAGGCTTGCTCCAAGATGAAAGAAAGTCCGGCATTCTCACAGCACCGCTGCCCATAATCCGAAACCATGCAGAGCATCTTCCATCTTGCCTTCCACGTTCGCGATCTGGACGGCGCCCGCCGGTTCTATGGCGGCGTCCTCGGTTGCGCCGAGGGCCGCAGCACCGACACCTGGGTCGATTTCGACTTTTTCGGCCACCAGATCTCCCTCCACCTCGGCGAGCCCTTCGCCACCGCGCGCACCGGTCGCGTCGGCGACGTGATGGTGCCGATGCCGCACTTCGGCCTCGCGCTGGCCCTGCCCGACTGGCAGGCGCTGGCCGGGCGCCTCGAAGCCGCCCACACCGACTTCGTGCTGAAGCCCCAGGTGCGCTTCGAAGGCCAGCCCGGTGAGCAGTGGACGATGTTCTTCTGCGACCCCTTCGGCAACCCGATCGAGGTCAAGGGCTTCCGGTCGCTCGACACGCTCTACGACAAGTGAGCCAGCGCCAGGCCGCCCCAAGCAGGCTCGCGGCCCCGTCGAGGCGCCGCGATGGCACAAGACGCCGGGCACGGAGGCGCGCATGAGCTACACCTTCGCATCGGCCACGGTCTTGCTGCTGCTCATCACCGATCCGCTGGGCAACATCCCCATCTTTGCCAATGCCCTGAAAGGCGTGGCGCCCGAGCGCCGCACCCGCGTGATCGTGCGCGAAGTGCTGATCGCCTTCGCGCTGCTGCTGGGCTTCATGTTCGTGGGCGACGGCTTCCTGCGGGTGATGGGGCTGTCGGGCCTGTCGCTGCAGATCGCCGGCGGCGTGGTGATGTTCCTGATCGCGTTGCGCATGATCTTTCCGCCCGAGCACGGCGCCGCGCCTTCCGCCACGCCGGCCGAAGAACCGCTGATCGTGCCGCTCGCCGTGCCCGCCCTGGCCGGCCCCTCGGCGCTGGCCACCGTGATGCTGCTGGTGTCGCAGGCGCCCGAGCGGCGCCTCGAATGGGTCGCCGCGCTCAGCGTCACCATGGCGGTATGCGCCGTGGTGCTGGTGCTGGCCGAGCGCATCCAGCGGCTGGTGGGCGAACGGCTGGTACAGGCCTTCGAGCGGCTCATGGGCCTGATCCTGGTGGCCGTGTCGGTCGAGATGATGATCCGCGGCGTCAAGCTGCTGGCCGCCGAAATGGGAAGGTAGTTCGCGCCATGCCCGTCCTTGCTGCTTTTCCGCGCCTGCTCCGGATCGGCATGGCCGCACTCGTTCCCCTGCTCTGCGCCACGGCGGTCCATGCGCAGCAGGACTGCGAGTTCAACGGCCGCAGCGTCAACCCCGACAACGGCGCCAGCCTCGCGGGCAAGACCGGCCTGCTGCGCTGCAAGGACCGCGCAAGCGGCGAACTGCAGCGCGAAGCGCAGGTGCAGAACGGCGTGACCATGGGCCTCGTGCGCATCTACGAAAAGGGCCGGCTTGCGAAGGAGCACACGCTCAACGCCAAGGGCAACATGCAGGGCCGCGCCCGCGAGTTCTCGCCCACCGGCCGCGTGCTGCGCGACGCCACCTACGACGACGGCCAGGAGCGCGGGCTGGTGCGCAGCTACTACCCCACCGGCCAGTTGCGGCGCGCGATCTTCTACCCGGACACCGGCAGCGAGCGCGCCTCGGTCGAGTTCACCGAGCGCGGCCAGATCTCGGCCCTGCGCTGCGCCGATGCGCCAACACTGGCGCCCGTGGCCGACGACGCCAAGCTGTGCGGCTTCATGGGCACCCCGTCGCAGGTCGAGCTGTTCGACACGCGCGGCACGCTGCGCTCGCGGCTGTCGTTCCTGGCGGGCAAGCGGGTGCGCACGCAGAACCTCTACGACAACGGCAAGACCGCGCTGCTCGACGAAACCACCGGCAGCCAGCGCACCGAACAGAACTTCTCGTCCGAAGGCATCAAGCGCCGCGAGACGGTGTACCTGCTGGTCGAGCGCGCCACGATCCGCCAGCGCGAACAGGCCTTCTCCGAAAGAGGCACGCTGGTGCGCGACCAGCGCTGGAACACCTCGGGCGAGCCGATGGCCGACGACAGCTATTACCTGAACGGCCAGCCGAGCAGCAAGGCGGTGTACAGCGGCAGCGGCGACACGCGCACGGTCGAGGTCACGGAGTTCCACGACAACGGCCAGCGCGCCGCGCAGGGCAGCTACCAGGTCACCAGCCGCGGCCGGCAGATACCCGTCGGCACCCACCAGCGCTTCAGCGAAAAGGGCACGCTGCTGGCCGAGTCGAGCTTCGACGCCAAGGGCCGCGTGACGCGCGAGCGCGCCTGGGACGACAACGGCGACCTGCAGCGCGACGACGAGGTCTTCGAAGACGGCTCCCGAAAAGCGTTCACCCGGTAGGACGAACGCCACGCCGGGCCGCCGGGCGCATCAGTCCAGCTTGATGCCGGCCTGCTTGATGATCGGGCCCCAGCGCTTCGACTCGGCGCGCGACAGCGCGGCAAACTGCGCCGGCGTGCCGGGCATCGCTTCCATGCCGAAGTCTTCGAAGCGCTTTTGCACGGTCGGCGTGCCGAAGGCCTTGTTCAGGTCGCCGTTGAGCTTGTTGACCACGGCGGGCGACAGGCCGGCCGGGCCCAGCAGGCCCTGGAACGCGAACACCTCGGTGTTGGGCACGCCCACTTCGGCCAGCGTCGGCACGTTGGGCAGCAGCTTGCTGCGCGCGCCCGAGCCGATGGCCAGCACGCGCACCTTGTTGCTCTGCATGATCGACAGGCCCGAGGCCAGGTCCAGGAACATGCAGGGCACCTGGCCGCCCATCACGTCGGCCATGGCGGGCGCGGCGCCGCGGTACGGAATGTGGGTGATGAAGGTGCCGGTGCGGACCTTGAACATTTCCATCGCCAGGTGATGCGGCGAACCGTTGCCCGGCGAGGCGTAGTTGACCTTGCCCGGGTTGGCCTTCACGTAGGCCAGGAACTCCTTGAAGTTCTTCGCCGGAAACTCCGGATGCACCACCAGCGCGAGCGGGAACTTGCCGATGGCGCCGATGTAGGTGAAGTCTTTTTCGGGGTTGAAGGGCAGCTTGCTGAACAGGTACTCGTTGAAGGCCAGCACCGCGTTGTCGGCCGAAAGAATCGTGTAGCCGTCGGGCTTGCTCTTGGCCACGATGTCGGCGCCGATGTTGGTCGAGGCGCCGGGGCGGTTGTCGACCACGATCTGCTGGCCCAGCGTCTGGCGCATGGATTCGGCCAGCACGCGCGCGATCACGTCGGTGCCGCCGCCCGCGGGGTACGGCACGACCCAGCGGATGAGTTGCGCGGGGTAGTCCTGTGCCTGGGCGAAGGGCGTGGCGGCCACGGCGGCGCCGGATGCGAGCGTGGCGAGAAGGGTACGGCGATCCATGGATCAGTCTCCAGTCGTTTGTAGTTCGGAAAATCAGAAAACGGACAGCGATGGTACGGGCAGTGCGCGCAGTGCGTCGGCCAGCGCGTCGCGGCAGCGCGCCTCGTCGCCGACCTGCTCGAACAGCAGCAACGCGAGCCGCGCGAGGAACAGCGATTCGCGCTCGGCACCCGCCTCGCTGATGGCGCGCGCGCACTCGGCGTACAACCGGTCGCGGGCGTCGGGGTTGAGCGATGTAGGCGTCGTCATGCGGAAAGCTCCTGTGAAGCGGCGGCGGCGCGTGCCAGCGCAGATTGCAAGGCACCGGCCGGCAAGCGATGCCAGCGCGCGGCCACGTGGCCATCGGGGCGCAGCAGGTACACCGCGCCATCGCCCGCGCCCAGCGCATCGAAGACGGCGGGCGACGCCTGCGCATCGGCGCCATCGACGCCCAGGCCCGCGATGGTGCGAACCGCGAAGGGCAAGGCGCCTTGCTTCGCCTGCGCGATGTCGGCGGCGGGCGGCGAAGCCAGCTCGGGCCGCAGCACCAGCAGCGTGAAGACCGGCGCGATCCAGTCGGTGAGATGGCCTTGCGCGAGCTGCTGCTCCGCCATCACCTCGCCCGGCAGCGGGCCGGCCGGCAACGCATCGCCTTCGCTCGACAGGGCGGACTCCGCATAGCGCACCGCCTGCGTCTGGCGCGGGTTGATCAGTTGCGCAATGCCGCGGTGCGCTTCGGACAACGACAGCGCCGCCTCGCGCAGCAGGTCGAAGCCGCGCGACGGCGGCGACATGAACTCGGTGCTGCGCATCGCGTTCTCGGCGTTCACATGAAAGGCCGCGATGCGCTCCTGCGAGTACGAATCGAGCAGTGCCGCATCCGACACGCCGCGCGCCACCAGCGCCAGCTTCCACGCGAGGTTGTCCGCATCGTCGAAGCCCGAGTTGAGCCCGCGCACGCCGAAGATCGGCATCGCATGCGCCGCATTGCCCGCGAACACGACACGGCCGTGGCGGTAGCTGCCGAGCGTCATCGCGCCGGCGCGGTAGACCGAGGTCCACACCGTCTTCCACGGCAGATGGCCTTCGCCGATGGCGTCGAGGTGGCGCTGCACGAACTCGGCCACGGCCGGCGGCTGCAGCGCCTCTTCGGTGCTCTGGCCGGGGCGCAGCTGGTAGTCGATGCGCCAGATGTCGTCGGGCTGGCGGTGCATCAGCACGGTGGAGCCGGGGTTCCACGGCGGGTCGAACCACGCGCGGCGCTCGGTCGGATGGTCGCTGTGCAGCTCGATGTCGATGATCACGTAGCGGCCTTCGTAGCCCGTGCCTTCGAGCGCGAGCCCCAACGCTTTGCGCACGAAGCTCTGGCCGCCGTCGCAGGCCGCGAGCCATTGGCCGTGCAGGCGGTAGCTGCCTTCGGCATTGCGCACGTCGAGCGTCACGCCGTCGTCGCCTTGCGCAAGGCCGGTGAGCTCGGTGCCCCAGCGGATGTCGATGAGCCCCGGCGTCGCCTCGTTGCGGCGAAAGATTTCTTCGAGCAGGTAGTGCTCGGCGTAGTACTGCTCCAGGTTGATCATCGGCGGCAGCTTTTGCTGCGCGTCGTGCGGCATCTCGAAGCGGAACACCTCGGCCGTCTTGTAGAAGCTGCGCCCGCCGGTCCACGGCAGGCCCTTGGCCATGAAGGCCGGCAGCACGCCGAGCCGCGCCATGATCTCAAGGCTGCGCCGCGAGATGCAGGCCGCGCGGCTGCCCACGCACACCGTGTCGTCGGCCTCGAGGATCACGCAGCGCACGCCGTGGTTGGCCAGCCCCAGCGCGAGCGCCATGCCGACCGGCCCGCCGCCGGCGATCACGACCGGATGGCGGCCGGGCTCGATGCCGCCTTCTTCGAGCGGCGGTGTCCAGGGCCTGTAGCGCGTGTAGTGGAAGGCGCCGACCGAGGGCGGCAGTTCGGTCGTGTGCGCTGGCGGTGGCACGGGGCCGCTCGCGGCATCGGCGACAGCGGCAACGGTGGGGTTCGTCATGCAACGGGATTGTCCCGATGCGCCGCGGCCTTCATCGTCATAACTTCGTACGAGGTACTTACCCTTACCCTTCGCTTTTTTGACGCATGAGACGCTGGCGCATCCACCCCACCACCGACGCCGCGCTGGCCGCCGCCGTGGTCGGCGACGTGCTGGCCGGCATCGGCACGCCGCACCTGGCCACGAGCTACCTGGCGGCCATGCACCGCGTGATGGCCGCAACCTTCTGCACCGTGTTCGTGGTCGACGCCACCGGCCGCATCGAGGCGGTGTCGGCCGCCAGCAGCTACGGCAGCACGGCCGAGCGCACCACCGAGCGCTACGTGGCGCAGCGCTTCGACCTGCTCGACCCCAACATGATCTGGCTGGCGGCCCGCAAGCTGCCCCGGCGCGCGCAGCTGTGGATGGGCCACCAGCGCGCCGACGAGGTGGCCGACCCGGCCTACCGCGCCGCCTGCTACGGCGACGTCGGCATCCGCGAACGTGCCTCGGTGCTGCTGCTCACGCCCACCGGCCAGCGCGTGGCGGTGAGCTTCTACCGCAGCCTGGCGCAGCCCGAGTTCGGCGAGAGCGACTTCACGCTGATCGAGGCGCACGCCACGCTGCTGGCCGACGCCACGATGGCCCACGGCCGCAGCGCGGTCGTCGCGCGGGAAGCGAAAGCGCCGGCCCTGGCCTCGCGCCTTTTGACACTGAGCCTGCGCGAACGCGAAGTCATCGGCCACCTGATGGCCGGCAAGACGGCGAAAGAAGCGGCGCGCGAGATCGGCGTCGAGCTGACCACCGTGCGCACCCACCAGTACCGCGCGTTCAGGCGGCTCGGCATACGCACGCAGAAAGAGCTGCTGCGCGGCGCCCAGCCGGGCTGAAACGCCGCCGGGCTCAGTCTTCGGCGGCTTCCTCTGCCTCGGCGGCCGGCTTGACCAGCGACACGGGCGCCTCCTTCGGGCGGCCGCTGGTGGACACGATCTCCTGGTCGATCGCACCGAACAGCGAGCGGCCGTCCAGGCCCTTCATCTCGATGCGGATGGTGTCGCCGAACTTCATGAAGTCGGTGTAGGGCTGGCCGGTCTGGATGGTCTCGATGCAGCGCTTTTCGGCAATGCACGAGTAGCCCTTGGGCCAGTCCATCTGGCCGTCTTTCTTCTCGACGCCCTTGTTGCTCACGGTGCCGCTGCCGACGATGCTGCCGGCGCGCACGTTGCGCGTCTTGGCGATGTGGGCGATGAGCTGGCCGAAGTGGAAGGTCATTTCGGGGCCGGCGTCGCACAGGCCGACCTTGCGGCCGTTCCAGCTGCTTTGCAGCGCCAGGTGCACGCGGCCGTCCTGCCAGGCCTCGCCGATCTCGTCGAGCGTGACGGCCACGGGGCTGAAGGCGGTAGCGGGCTTGCTCTGGAAGAAGCCGAAGCCCTTGGCCAGCTCGGCCGGGATCAGGTTGCGCAGGCTCACGTCGTTGGCCAGCATCACGAGGCGGATGCCGTCCAGCGCCTGGTCGGGGGTGGCGCCCATCTTCACGTCGCCGGTGATGACGGCGATCTCGGCCTCGAAGTCGATGCCCATGGCTTCGCTGGGCACGATCACGTCGTCGGTCGGGCCGAGGAAGTCATCGCTGCCGCCCTGGTACATCAGCGGGTCGGTGTAGAAGCTCTCGGGCACCTCGGCATTGCGCGCCTTGCGCACCAGCTCGACGTGGTTGATGTAGGCCGAGCCATCGGCCCACTGGTAGGCGCGCGGCAGCGGGGCCATGCACAGCGAAGGGTCGAAGGGGAAGGCGTGGCGCGCGCGGCCGGTGTTGACGGCGTCGTACAGGTCCTGCAGCTGCGGGCTCATGAAGCCCCAGTCGTCCAGCACCTGCTGCATGCGGCTCGCGATGCCGGTGGCGTAGTGGGCGAGCGTGAGGTCGCGCGAGACAACGACGAGCTGGCCGTCGCGCGAGCCGTCCTTCAGGGTGGCGAGTTTCATGATGCGGAGCGTGAAGCGGTGCGTGGCGCGGAAGCGGCGCGAAGGCAGATCGCGATGCCGCTCCCACTTAAACTGGTTGAACGGGCGGCAGTGTACCGAGATGGTCTTCGTGAACCTCGGCACCCGGCCCCCACTCCACACACTGATGTCGACGCTCGTCGCCCCCACTTCGCTGCCTCCTGGCCTGCCCGGTCGTCCGTCCTGGCGGGTGCTGGCCGGGCTGACGCTGGCGGTGGCGCTGGTCCACGTGCTGGTGCTCGGGCTGGCGCCGACGGCCATGGGGCCGGAGCCGTCGCCGCTGGCGAACAAGTTCATCACGCGCACCATCGTGATTGCGCCGCCGACCTCGGACAAGCCCGCTGCGCCGGCCGCCACCGCGCCGGTCGAGGCCAAGCCGCCGGCGGCAGTGAAGCCGAGGCGGCCCCGCGCGCCGTCGGTGCCCCGGCCGAAGCCGGTGCCGCCGCCCGAGGCGACCACGCCGGAGCCGGATGCTCCGACGGCCCCGCCCCCGGAAACGCCCGACCTGACTGCGCAAGCCGCTACCGATTCAGGAGCAAAACCGCCGGAAGCCGCCGCCAGCGCCCCCGCTGGCGCAGCAGCAGCGGCTGCGGGCGACACCGGGGACAGCCCCCCGGGCGCCACGGCCGGTGCCGCCAACCCTGCGTCCGGCAACATCGTCGGCACCCAGTCGCTGCGCATACCGGGCTCGGTCACGCTCGATTTCACCGCCACCGGGCAGGACGGCGCCTCGCCGATGCAGGGCGTGTTCGGCGAGCTGGTCTGGCTGCAGGATGGCAGCCGCTACGACGCGCGGCTGACGCTCAAGCTGCTGTTCAGCACCATCCGCAGCCAGCACAGCACCGGCCGGATCGGCCCCTCGGGCATCGAGCCGGAGCGCTACTCCGAGAGCCGCAAGGCCGAGGTGGCCTCGCATTTCGTGCGCGACCAGGGACAGGTGATCTTCAGCAACAACGCGCCCCCCGTGCCGCTGCTGGCGGGCGCGCAAGACCGGCTGAGCGTGATGATGCAGCTGGGCGGCCTGCTGGCTGGCGACCCGGGCCGCTACCCGGCGGGCAGCAAGATTTCGGTCCAGACGGTGGGGCCGCGCGATGCCGGCGTGTGGGTCTTCGTGGTCGGCGAAGAAGAAAAGCTCAGCCTGCCGGCCGGTGAATACACGGCCCGCAAGCTCACCCGCAGCCCCCGGCAGGAATTCGACAGCAAGCTCGAGCTCTGGCTGGCCCCGGGGTACGGCTACCTGCCGGTGCGGATCAAGCAGACCGAGCCCAACGGCAACTTCGCTGACGCCCAATTGCGCAAATCCCTACCCGAAGGGCTGGCGAATTGAGGCAAAAAGCTCATAAACCAGTTCCCGGAAGAGGCCTTACGACAACTGTTCTTGAAACTGGCGCGTTGATTGCTATCTAACCCTCATGAACGCCATCGACATCCTCACAGGGCCCGCCATGAACATGCTTTACGACTCGGAGTCCTTCGTCGTCGTGCACGTGCAGCCAAATGAAGGCGACGAGCCCGCGAAGCCCAATGTGCCGGCCTTGGAGCGCCACGGCTTCGAGATCGTGGACAAGCGCTCGGGCAAGGAGGTCTACCTCGACGGCTCCTGGGCCGAACTGTTCCAGCAGCAGATCGCCGCCTGGCAGCTCAACACACCGACGCAGGAAGAAGTCGAGGACACGCTCGAAGGCTATGCCGAGCTGGCCCATACGCCGGTGCTGGTGCACTGAGCCGGCCCCGGCCGCTCGATCAGGTAAGCAACAAAGCGCCCCACGGGGCGCTTTTTCTTTGGGCGCCGGAAAACGCCAGGGCACGGACACCGAAAAGCGCGATTGGATGGCACGGCGAGCAGGCGCCGAGGGCATAGGATGGCGCGATGCCTTTCCTTCGACACTGGCCCGCGCGGGCCTCCCGACTCCTGTTTCCGATGCTTGCCGCCACCGCCTTCACGGGTTGCGCGGCGCTTTCCAGCGGCTCGACCGCGACACCCGGTGCCGACGCGCCCGTCGCGCGCCGCATCGCCGCCCTGCTGCCGGCCGACGCCCTCCTGCTGGGCGAGCAGCACGATGCCCCCGAGCACCATGCGATGGAACGCGAAGCCGTGCAGGCGCTGGCCGAGCGCGGCCAGCTCGCCGCGCTGGCGCTGGAGATGGCCGAGGAAGGCCGCGGCACCGCCCACGTGGCCGCCAGCGCGAGCGAGGCCCAGGTGCAGGCCGCCCTCGACTGGAACGACAAGGCCTGGCCCTGGGCCAGCTACGGCCCCGCCGTGATGGCCGCCGTGCGTGCCGGCGTGCCCGTGGTCGGCGCCAACCTGCAGCGCGCGCACATGAAAGACGCGATGGCCGACGTGTCGCTCGATGCGCAACTCAGCCGCGAGGCCTACGCCGCCCAGCAGAACGCCGTGCGCGAAGGCCACTGCAAGATGCTCCCCGAATCGCAGATCGTCCCGATGACGCGCATCCAGGTCGGCCGCGACCGCGCGATGGCGCAAGCCATCGTCAAGGCCCGGCAGCCGGGCAAGACGGTGCTGCTGATTGCCGGTGCCGGCCACGTGGTGCGCACGCTCGGCGTGCCGCAGCACCTGCCGGACGACGTGAAGACCGTCACGGTGCGCATGCTGGCCGCGCCTTCCCTTGCCAACGTGGTGGCGGGCGAATACGACAGCATCTGGCAGACGCCGCCGCTGCCTGAAAAAGACTACTGCGCCGAGCTCAAGCGGCCGAATCGACCGAGCTGAGCTGGCGCAGCAAAGAAGCAAGCAGACAGGAACACAAGAAAAAAACAAGCCGGCTGCGGGCCCACGCCCGGCAGCCGGCTCTTGCGCTTTCTTTCCTCAGCGGCTGGCGATCGACGAGACCGCCGAGTTGCCCGTCGCCGACGCGGTGATCTGGTTGCCCGTCGTGCGCAGCGTGCTGTTGCCCACGCCGCCCGACACACCCACGCCGAAGGTCACGTTGGTCACGCTCGCGGTGACCGCGCCGGTGTTGACCTGGTAGTTGCCGACCGCCGCGCTCGGCGCACCGGTGTTCAGCGCCGTCTGGGTCACGCGGTTGGTCGCGCTGTTGCCGTAGGCCTGCGCGGCCAGCGTGTTGCCCGTCACCCCGACCGTGCTGCCGGTGGTGCCCGGCAGGCTGGTCGCGTTCAGCGCCACCTGGTAGCTCGTACCGACGCTCGAAGCCGTCACCGCGCCCGCGTTGTTCTGGCTGTTCAGGATGGCGGCGCTGGCCCCCGCGTTGAGCGCCAGCGGCGATGCGACCAGGCTGGCCGAGCCGGTGGCGGCGGCCGGGCCGTAGCCACTGCCGGCGCTCGACGTCAACACGTTGGTGGCCGCATTGCCGCGTGCCAGCGCGGAGGTGGTGTTGCCGTCCAGGCTCACGCTGCTGCCGTTGAGCGGCGCCGCGCCCGACAGCCCCACGGTCGCGACCGTGCTGGCCGTCGCCGTCACGCCGGCCGTGCTGCCCTGCGTGTTGACGATGCCCACGCTGGCGCCCTGCACCGCATCGCTGGCCACCGACGCCGTGTTGGTGGCGCGGTTGGCCGCGGCCTCGGCCACGGTGCTGTTGCCCGAGATCGTGAGCGCGCCGCCGGCCAGGCCCGCAGTGCCCGGCACGAGGCGGTCGTCGTTGGACAGCGAGGTGCTGGCCGTGCTGCTGACGGTCGACGCGGCGCTCTGGCGGTTCGACAGCAGGTGGTCGCCGGTGGCCACCACGTTGTCGGCACTGCCGGTTTCGCTCAGCGAGACCGCACCCGTCGCGCCCGGCGGCGTGGTGTTGGTCGCGCCGACGGCCAGCGTGTTGGTCACGTCGTTCATCACGCCGAGCGCCGTGTTGCTGTTGCCCGAGAGCCGGATCGACGACCCGCTGGAGGCCACCGGCGCGAACAGCGTCGATGCCGACGAGGCCGTCACCGCAGCCGTGCCCGACTGCGTCGATTGCAGCGCCGTGCGTGCCGGCACGTTGGCGCCCGCCACGCTCACGCTGTTGAGCGCGGTGTTGCCCACGGCCCGTGCGCTCTGGCTGTTGTTCGAGACGCTCAGGGTCGCGTTCTCGATGGTCGACAGCGCCGCCGTGTGGATGCCCACGCTGCCCGTCACGGTGGACGACACGGCGCCGGTGCCCGTCTGCACGTTCGCCAGCGCATGGTCGGCCGTCACGAGCACGGCGGACGCCGGTCCGGTGGCCACCGTCGCCGGCGCGGGGATGCCGCTGCTGGCCGTGCTGCCCTTGACGTCGATGCTGTTCGTTGCCGCGTTGCCGGTGGCCGCGCCGCCGACGCTGTTGTTGTCCAGCGTGGCGCTGCCGTTCTTCAGCGCGGTGCTGCCCGTCAGCGTGAGCTCGGCCACGCTCTTGGCATTGCCGGTCACCGCCGCGCTGCTGTCCTGTGCGTTCAGCACCGCCGTCTTGGCCGCCTGCGTGGCACCGCCCGACAGCGACACCGCATTGGTCGCGCGGTTGGCCGTCGCCTCGGCGGCGGTGGCATTGCCCGTGATCGCGAACGAACTGTTGACCACGCCCGTGCTGTTGACCGGCGCCACCGCGCGGTCTTCGTTGTAGAGCGCGGTGTCGGCGGTGCTGGTGGCCGAGGTCGTGGCCGACTGGCGGTTCACGATCACCTGGTCGCCCACGGCGCCGGAAAGGCCGGGCACCAGCCCCTGCACCGCAACCGCCGGAATCGCCGAGCCCCCGCTCGTGCCGCCGACCACGGCGACCTTGTTGGCCACGTCGTTGACGACGCTCAGCGCCGAGTTGCTGTTGTTGGCGATGCGCACCGACGAATCCGACACCGACGCGGGCGCAAAAGCCTGCGTGAACGAGCGCGACTCCACCGCCGCCAGGCTCGCCTGCCCCGACTGCAGCGCGGAGCGCGCCGACACATCGGTGGCCGTCAGCGCGATGCTGTTGGTGGCTGTGTTGGCAACCGCCTTGGCGCTCTGCGTGTTGCCCGACACGCTCAGCGTCGCGCCCGAGATCACCGCGCCGGGTGCCGTGTCCACGCCGAAGGCCGCCGCGACCTTGGAAGAGATCGGCGCCGTGCCCGTCACCAGCTGGATGTTCGACAGCGCGTGGTCGGCCACCGTGAGGGCCGTGCCCGGGACGCTGCCCGCGCCGCCCACCGGCAGGCCGTCGCCCACGGCGATGACGTTGCCCTTGACGGCGATGCCGTTGGTGGCCGCATTGCTCGTGGCCGAGCCACCCACCGCGTTGCCGTCGACGGCAACCTGCGAGTTCGTGACGTTGCCGCCCAGCACCACCTGCACGCCGTCCTTGAGGCCGAGCGACGGGCCCTCCTGTCCGGTCAGCGAAGTGACCGACGCACTGGAAAGCTGCAGGTTCTGCACCGCGGTCGTGGTCGAGACGCCGACCGCGTCGATGCTCACGCCGTTGACCGCGCTGTTGCTGGTCGCGCCGGCCATGCTCGTGTTGTCGCTGGCCACCACCTTGGAGCCGCTGACGGCGCCGTCGATGCTCGTGCGCACCGTGGCCCCGCCACTGCGCTGCGCCGACACCGTGCCCTGGCCCGACTGCGCGTTCTGCACGCTGAATGCGGCATTGGTGCTCAGCACGCCGCCCACCAGCGTTGCGCCGGCAATCGTGGGGCCGGCGGTGTCGATGTTGTTGCCCGTCACCTTCACCGTGTTGCCGGTGGCGCGGCTGCCGTACGCGAGCGCTTCCGCCGTGTTGTCCGAACTCGACACCGAGGCCTTGTCCACCGCCCCCGTGATCGCGGTGCGCACCGCCGTGCCGCCGGCGGCAATCGCCGAGATGACCGTGTTCTTGCCCGCCACGGCCTGCGTGCTGGTGACGTTGGCCACCGAGGCGCCCGCACCGTTCACGTTGTTCACGGCCAGCGCCAGGCCGCTGGCTGCGTCGTTGCCGTAGGCGGCCGCAACGAAGGCGTTGCGGTCGTTCGCCACGCTGCCCGACGTGAGGCCGCCGTTGACGTTGACCGACAGCGTGTTGGGGCCGGTCGCGGAGGCATTGACGCCGGCCTGCACCGACTGGTCGTTCAGGATGCCGTAGGCCGCGCGCACGGTCGGCTGCGTTGCCGCCGCGTTGTCGAACGGCAGGCCGCTCGCGACATTCACCGTGACGGTCGAGGCCGCGCCAGCGCCGGGTGCCGCGGCCAGGTTGCCGGCATTCACGCCCAGCGTGTTCGAGGCCGAGTTGCCGTAGCCGATGGCGCGCTGCAGGTTGTCGGTGAGCGCCACCGAGCCGCCCGACACGTCGCCGTTCACCGTGACCCGCGCTTCCGGATTGAACAGGCCCGCGCCCACGAAGGAGGCGTTGTCGCCCATCTGCACGCTCGCGATGCCCGCGCCGGTGCCCACCGAGTTGCCGTTCAACGTGAGCGTGTTGGTGGCGCCGTTGCCGAGTGCCACGGCCTCCTGCCGGTTGCTGGCCAGCGCCAGGGTGCTGTTGGCAACGGGCGCGCCGCCACCGTTGGCCGTCAGCAGGATCTGCGAGCCGGGCGTGAGGCCGAAGGTGCCGTTGATGGCGCCGACCGAGCCGCCGTAGTTGCCCTGCAGGTTGGTCAGCGTGGCCGCGCCGGCGGCCGAGACACGCCCGTCGGAACTGGTGCCGCCGGTCAGCACGACGCCCGCGTTGCCGAGTGCCAGCGTGTTCGCATCGAGCGACAGGCTCTGGCTGATCTGGTTGCCCTGCGCGGTGGCGGCCGCACGGTTGTTCGAGACCGAGACCGAACTGCCATTGGTCTGGCCCGCGCCCGGCAGCGCCTCGCCGGTCTGCGCCGCGATGACGGACGGATTCAGGAAGGCCGTGGCGTTCGCGCCCACGTTCGCCTGCTGGTTGGCCACCGCGCTGGTGCCGCTGAACGACGCCGCGTTCTGGCCGCTGGCGATGGCGCTCGACGCCGTGTTGCCCGTGGCCGCCGCCGTGACGCTGTTGCCCGCGAGCGTGACGCTGCCGCCGTTGATCGACTGCACGCCGGCCCGGATCTGCGCACCCGTCGTCTCGCTGAGGGTATCGACGCCCAGGTTGCCCTGGCTGTTGGTGATGACCAGGTCGGCGTTGACGTTGCTGGCCACGCCGCCGCCGGCGTGGGTGCTGTTGTTGGCGGCCGTCGCGGGGGTGCCGTTGCCGGCCACGCTCACGCCGTCGATCGCGATGCGGTTGCCCGCCGTGCCTGCCGCGGCGCCGAGCGCCTCGTTGCCGGTGGCCGCGCTGGCGATCGAATTGCCCTGCACCGACAGCGAGCCCTGCAGCACGTTGGAGCCGCCCGGCGCGGCGCTGACGACGCCCGAGATCGTCGAGCCGGTGTTGGTCGCGCTGTGCGTCGCCGCAAGAATGCCGTTGCCGTTCACCTGCAGGTTCGACACCACCGCCGAGCCCGCGAACGACGGCGCGCCGCCCGCCAGGATCTCGGCCGCGTTCGATGCGCTGTTGCCCTTGAGCACCGCGGAGATCGAGTTGCGCTCCAGGGCTGCCGCCGTGGTCAGCGCGATGCCCGTGTTCGTCGTCAGCTGCAGGTCGATCATGTTGCCCTGCACCAGCGCGCTGGAACTCTTGCCGGTGGCCGACTGCAGCGTCGTCACCACCAGGTTGCCCTTCGCGTCGAACAGCGGTGCGCCCGCCGGGTAGGTCAGCACCGAGGTGCCGGTGACCGGCGCCGCGCTGGCCGAGGCCGTGCCCGACACCTTCGAGCTGCCGCTGTTGAGCGTGGTCGCGGCCGAGATCGTGTTGTCCGCGTTGACCACGCTGCCGGTCTGCAAGGTGCTGGATTCGAGCACCAGCTTGCTGTTGGAGACCGTGCTGGAGATCACGCCGGTGTTGGTCGACACGCCGAGCGAGGCCGCGTCGCTCACGGGCGTGGCCGGCAGCGTGCCGATGGTGTTCGAGAAGGCGTCGCCGGTGGCGGAGGCCCCGATCAGGTTGCCGGTGGTGCCGACGCTCACCGGGTTCGGATTGATCGGCGTGCCGGTGGCCGTGGTGCCGCCTGTGACGTTGTTGATCGTCGCGGTGACGTTGCCCGAATTCGGCTGGCCCGAGTTCTGCACCGCGGCCCCGTTGGCCGTGCCGTTGTAGGCCGGGCCGACCGCCGTGACCGAGGTCTCGGCCGCATGCGCCCCACCAGTGGCGATCAATGCCATCGCCACGGCCGCGCCGATGCTGCTGAGGCTGAACATGGGCGCGCTTGCGGCCCGGCTTTGGATCTTGCGTGCTTTCATGGCGTGACTCCTCGGATGTTGGAAACGGTCGGGTCGGGTCTGGGTCGAAAAACGGATGCGCGATCTGCGCGGAACAGGGGGCTCAGTCGCCCTTCACGGCGCTGTCGGAAGAAGAGGCCGGCACGGCCCCGCTGACCACCGGGCTGCCGACGCGCAGCTTGGCGATCTCCTGCAGGCCGGGGCCGTCGCGATGGATCGACGTGTCGGCCGCATCGGGCCGCCACGTGAGGCTGATGGCGCCCGGCGCCACGCCGCGGTTGGCCAGCGCCGAGGTGACGGCGGCGATGCGCTGGTCGGTCAGTTCGTCGCGCTTGCGGGCGTCCCAGTTCTCGGTGTCGCGCGCCACCAGCACGATGTCGGTCGCGCCCTTCTTCGCGGCGCCCGCGATCTGGTCGATCAGCGCGAGCGTGCTGCCGCCGAGCGTGGTCGCGCCGAAGTCGAAGGGCACCTGCGTGGCCGTGCCGGTCAGGCGCGCGCCGCCGGGGCCCGCGGCGTTGACGGCCACGCCGCCCTGCACCACCGGCGAGGTGACGGCCCCGCCGCCCACCGCGGCATCGCCCGGGTTGTCGACCTTGCGCAGGTCGGCGGCGGGCACCAGCGGGATCTGCTCGCCGCCGCCGGGGCGCATCGTCATGCAAGGCCGGTGGTCGACCTGCGTGACGGCGGCCATGAGCCGCACCACGCCTTCTTCGAGCGCGGCGCGCACACCCATCTGCACCGGCTCCTGGCCCTTGGCGCCGATGTCCACGTCGTACAGCTTGCTGCCGAAGAAGCGGAACACGTTCAGCCCCACCTCGTAGCCGTTGAACTGCTTGGTCAGGCTCACCGTGCGCACCACCATCAGCGACTTGGTGTCGACGATGCGCAGGTCCACGCTCACCGACTGGCTGAAGGTGCGCGCCTTTACGCCGACCTGGTTCACCGCGAACTCGGCGCCGCCGGAGTTGATGTTGTAGTTCAGCTCGGTGATGCCGCCGACGATGAAGTAGTCGGACTTGTTGATGGTGCCGCCGAAGTACGGCATCCACGGCACGGTCTGCCCGCCGTTGGGTCCGCCGAGCTGGTGCGTGCGCCCGTCGCCGAGCTGGCGGCGGTCGGCATAGGCCAGCTCGCGCTCGGCGATCACCGGGTCGAAGCGTTCGGCGATGCTCACCGCGCCGCCCAACTTGCCTAGCGCCGAATAGACCATCAGCGCGCCGCCCTGCGTGATGGCATTGCCTTCGTTGATGCTGTACTTGCCGGTGTAGTCCTTCACGTCGCCCACGCCGATGACGATGGGCGGGCGCCGCGTGGCCGCGATGTGGTCGGCGTAGCAGGCGAGCACCGCCTCCATCGGCGTCACGTTGTCGCGCACCGAGGGGCCGAGCACGACCGGTGCCTCGCTGGGTGCAAAGCGCTGCTGCGGCGCCGAAACGCAACCGGCCAGCGCGAGCGTTGCAGCGGCAACGAGCGAGAGGGTTTGTGTGATGTGCATGGCGCGTGCCTCGTTCAATTGAGCACGCCGAATGCGCACGCCGAGCTGCCGCCGACACTGGCGGTCTGCGCGCCGGTGTTGCCCTGGTTCGAGTTCAGTGCCTGCGTGGCCGCGCCCTGCACCTGCGTGCTGGTGCCGCCCACGATCGCCGAGCCCACTGCACCGGCGTTGGCCTGCGAAGTGCCCACCGTGGCGCCGCCGAGCGTGCCCACCGCCGTGCGGCTGTCGTTGCCCGAGGCATCCGAACGGGCACCGGCATTCGATGGCGAATTGGCGACCGTGCTGTTGTTGCCGTCATTGCCGGTGGAGCTGGCCGATACGCTGCAGTTGTACTGGCGGCCGATGGTCGTGTTGTAGACCGGCGCCGCGTAGTAGCCGCTCTTCTGCTTGCGGATCATGTCCTGGATGGCCGCCTGGTTGACCTTGTCGGTGCTCGACTGGAACTGCCATGCGGCGTTTTCGCCGACGTTGTTGGCCAGCGCCGGCGACGCGGCGCACGCGGCCGCCAGCAACAGGAAGACCATCGGCCGCGCATGGCGCAGGCGGAGGCGACCGGGCACACCGGTGCCGGTGGGATGAAGTACGCGTTGCATGACAGCTCCTCTCGGAAAGCGCACTCGCAGAATTCATGAGTGCTACGTTTCGCGAGGCGATGCTAGGCATTGCATGCATGCGCAGGTATCCCGAGAACCGGTAGAAATTTCCGGTGCCTGAAGGGAGGCGATGCGGTGCGCGGACCGGCGATGCGCGGTCCGCGCAGATGAAAGATGCGTGGGTCGCGAGCGTCTTGTGCGCAGCGGCGTTTCAGCCGCCGCGCATGCCGCTCGCCCGGCTCAGGCGTGCTTCTTGATCGAATCCGCCAGCGTGTTGACCAGCGTGTCGATGTGCGACTTCTCCACGATGTACGGCGGTGCGATCACCAGCACGTCGCCCGCGGGCCGCACCAGCGCGCCCTTGTGGAAGCAGTCCAGGAAGATGTCGTAGGCGCGCTTGCCCGGCGTGCCGGCGATGGGTGCCAGCTCGACCGCCGCGGCCAGGCCGAGGCTGCGGATGCTGACCACGTTGGGCAGGCCCTTGAAGGTGCTGTGGAAGGCATCGCCGAGCACCTTGCCCATTTCGCCCGCGCGGGCGAACAGGTTCTCTTGCTTGAAGAGGTCGAGCGTGGCGATGGCCGCCGCGCAGGCCACCGGATGGCCCGAGTAGGTGTAGCCGTGGAAAAACTCGACCACGTGCTCGGGCGCGTCGGTCTTCATCATCGCGTCATAGAGCTTGTCGCGGCAGATCACGCCACCGAGCGGAATCACGCCGTTGGTCACGCACTTGGCGAAGTTCAGCATGTCGGGCACCACGCCGAAATAGTCCGACGCGAAGTTGGTGCCCATGCGGCCGAAGCCGGTGATGACCTCGTCGAAGATCAAGAGGATGCCGTGCTTGTCGCAAATTTCGCGCAGGCGCTTGAGGTAGCCCTTGGGCGGCAGGTACCAGCCGGCCGAACCGGCGACGGGCTCCACGATGATCGCGGCCACGTTGCTCGGATCGTGCAGCGGCAGGATGCGCGTTTCGAGCTCGACCAGCGGGTCTTCGGCCCACACCGGTTCCTCGTTGTGGATGTAGGCGTGGTTCACCGGATCGTGGATGAAGCGCATGTGGTCCACGCGCGGCAGGAAGGCCGAGCCGAACACCTTGCGGTTGCCCGGAATGCCGCCCACCGACATGCCGCCGAAGCCCACGCCGTGGTAGCCCTTCTCGCGGCCGATGAACACGTTGCGATGGCCTTCGCCGCGCGCGCGGTGGTAGGCCAGCGCCACCTTCATCGAGGTGTCGGCGGCCTCGCTGCCCGAATTGCAGAACAGCACCTTGTTGAGGTCGCCGGGCGCGAGCGAGGCGATCATCTCGGCCGCCTTGAAGGCGCGGTCGTTGCTGACCTGGAAGGCGGTGGCGTAGTCGAGCGTGTCGAGCTGCTTCTTGATCGCCTCGTTGATGGGCTTGCGGTTGTGGCCCGCGCCGACGCACCACAGCGACGAGATGCCGTCGATCACCTTCTTGCCGTCATGGGTGGTGAACTCCATGCCGTCGGCCGCCACGAAGACGCGCGGGTCTTTCCTGAAATGGCGGTTGGGGGTGAAGGGCAACCACTGGTTGTCCATGTTGAAGTCCTGGAAGGCCATGTGCGTCTCCTGCGGTTATATCAACGAGGGAAAATCGCGATTCTGGCACCCCTGCCACAATTACGCCCCTGATGACGACCCAAACGCCCACCTCGCCCGCCTACATCCTGAACCTCTCCTGCCCCGACCGTACGGGCATCGTGCACGCCGTCTCGGGCTTCCTGCTCGAGCGGGGCGCCAACATCGAAGAGGCCGCCCAGTACAACGACCACGACACGGGTCTTTTCTTCATGCGGGTGCGCTTTGCCTGCGGCGACCACAGCGAGACCGCGCTGCGCGAGGAACTGAAGGGCTTTGCCGCCGGGTTCGGCATGAACCTGCAGCTGCACGCCGCTGCCCAGCCGATGAAGACGGTGATCCTGGTCAGCAAGGAAGGCCACTGCCTGAACGACCTGCTGTTCCGCTGGAAGAGCGGCCTGCTGTCGATCGACGTGCGCGCCATCATCTCGAACCACCGCGATTTCTACCAGTTGGCGGCGAGCTACAACGTGCCCTTCCACCACCTGCCGATGACCGCCGCGACCAAGCCGCAGGTCGAGGCCAGGCAGCTGGAAATCATCGAGGCCGAAGGCGCCGAACTGGTGGTGCTCGCACGCTACATGCAGATCCTGAGCAACGACCTGTGCCGCAACCTGGCCGGCCGCGCGATCAACATCCACCACTCGTTCCTGCCCAGCTTCAAGGGCGCCAAGCCCTACTACCAGGCGCATGACCGCGGCGTGAAGCTGATCGGCGCCACCGCCCACTACGTGACGGCCGACCTCGACGAAGGCCCGATCATCGAGCAGGACGTGGCCCGCGCCGACCACACCGACACCGTCGAAGACCTCACGGCCCGCGGCCGCGACACCGAGAGCCAGGTCTTGGCCCGCGCGGTGAAGTGGCACAGCGAACACCGCGTGCTGCTGAACGGCCACCGCACCGTCGTCTTCCGTTAATCCTGCTCAGTTCCGATAGGGGTTGTTGGGGCGGCGGTCGTAGCGGTCGGGCACGCCGTCGCCGTCACGGTCCCAACGGCCCGCGCTGTACACCCAGCGGCCGCCATCCTGGCGCCACACCGGCGGACGGTAGGCATAGCCCGGACGCGCACGCACCCAGACGCCGCCGACCCACACGTGGCGCCCACCGCGCCACTCGTAGTGGCCCGGCGCCCACACGAAGCCGCGTCGCGGCGGCGGCACGCGCTCGAAGCGCGGCGGTGGCGGCGCCACCTGGATGTTGATGATGGGCTGCGCCTGCGCGGCCGTGGGAACGGTCAATGCGCCCACGGACAGCAGCGAGGCAGCGCCGACGGAAAGAGCCAATGCGAGTTTTTTCATGAAGTACGCCCCATGAGTTGTTGGAGGAGCCTTCATGCTGACGGGGCCGTGTGAAGCGGCTGTAAGCGGCGCGCGAAATCTTGTGTAGAGCTGTGTCGCGCCTCAACCGTCGGATCGCACCAAGTTGCGCGACCTGCCGCTTCGGCAAGCGCTCACTCACCCAACCTTTGCACATCGATCGCCGCGGCCATCGCGGCGCGGCCGGCCTTGCCCGGATGCAGGTGGTCGCCGCTGTCGTACTTCGGGTCCATGGCTTGCGGGTCCGTGGGGCTGCGCAGGGCGGCGTCGAAATCGACCACGCCATCCACGTCCAGGCGCCCGCGAATCCAGCGGTTGACCTCGTCGCGCATGGCCTCGGTGTCCTTGGCCCAGTACACGCCGTTCTTGAAGGGCGGCACGGTGCCGATCAGCACCTTCACGCCCTTGGCGCGGGCCTGCGCGATGAGCTGCGCGAGCCC
The DNA here is from genome assembly GCF_900100965.1 of Variovorax sp. EL159. Classification (GTDB taxonomy): domain Bacteria; phylum Pseudomonadota; class Gammaproteobacteria; order Burkholderiales; family Burkholderiaceae_C; genus Variovorax. Next base: position 30,221 of record NZ_FMUJ01000011.1, read on the forward strand.
GGCGGTGATGCGCTGGGCCGTCGGCATTTCGCCGGGCGGCATGACAAGGCCCGCCTTGCTGATGAGGGCCTTGCGGCCGATGTCGTTGGTGCCGAGCAGCACGATCACGTGCGTCACGCCGCTTTGCCCCAGCGCATCGCGCGCAAAGCGCGACAGGCCGCTGGGCCCCGAGCCATCGAGCAGCAACCGGTTGCCGCCGATGCCCGCGTTGAGCACCGACACCGCCTTGGGTGCCCGCGGGCTGTCGCGCAACCGCGTGGCCAGCAGGTCGGGGTAGGCGCCCTCGCCGGCCTCGCCACCGCCGGCCGTGATCGAGTCGCCGAAGGCGACCACGGTCAGCGCCGGCTCGCGACTCCACACGTCCAGGCCCGTCACGATGTGATTGATCGCCATCGGTGTCGCGGCTTCCAGCTTGGGCTTCAGCACGCTGTTGCCCGCCACCACCCAGCTCGTCCGCAGGTCTTGCACGCTGATGGTCGCGAAGGGCGTGAGCTGATCCAGGAAGGTGCTCACCACCACGTCCTGCCCGGCCTCGACCTTCAGATCGATGCCATCGCTCCAGGCCTCGGCGCCGGGTGGCACGGTGACGTCGCCACGGCCACTGAAGCGCAGCTCGCGCAACGAGGCCGGTGACGCCGAACTCGCACCCGTGCCGAGCCCCACGCTTGCGGCCGCGATGTGCATCGGCGCCTTGCCGAAGGCGTTCGAAAAGCGGATGCGCACGCGCTCGCCGTCCAGCGTGGGCCGCACCAGCTGGCGCAGTGTCTGGCCACGGAAGGCCTGCATGCCAGCCACGCCGAGCGATGCGGCGGCGGCAGCGTTGACCGCCACTTCCTGGAAGTCGTAGGGCGCCACCGCCCAGCTCCCGACCCAGTGGGCCTGGGTCCGGGCCTGGGCTTCAACCGGTGGACGCGGCTTGCCGGCAACCGGCTGCACCTGTGCTTGCGCTTGCGCACCCACCACGAACGCCACGAGAAGAATCCCGAGCACCCCTTGCATCGCGGTCATCCCGCGAACACGAGCCAGCCAGCGTGAAATCTGTTCCATGCGCGCAAAGCGACCCAGTTTAAGGAGCCGCCTTGCCCCCTTGGGTTACGAGGTCTAGCGCAGGGTTACCAGGTGTCGACGTAGGGCGAGACAGGTTGCACTGCGCGCGTGGCGGAATTCAGCCCACGCACCAGCCACGCGCGCGTCTCGGCGGGGTCGATCACCGCATCGATCTCCAGCGTCTGCGCCATGTGGATCGCCTCGCCGTTGGTGTACTGCTGCGCCACGAGCTTCTTGAACAGCGCATCGCGCTCGGCGCCTTCGGGCACCGCCGCCAGCTCCTTGCGAAAGCCCAGCCGCACCGCGCCTTCGAGCCCCATCGCACCGAACTCGCCGGTGGGCCATGCCACCGTGAACACCGGCGCGTCGAAGCCGCCCGCCGTCATCGCCTGCGCGCCCAGGCCGTAGCCCTTGCGCAGCACCACCGCGAAGAAAGGCACGCGCAGGTGCGACGCCACCATGAACATGCGGCACACGTGGCGCACCTGCGCCTGTGCCTCGACCTCGGGGCCGACCATGAAGCCCGGCGTGTCGCACAGCGACACCAGCGGCAGCCCGTGCGCGTTGCACAGCTGCATGAAGCGCGCGGACTTGTCGGCCGCCTCCACGTCGATCGCACCGCCCAGGTGGTGCGGGTTGTTCGCCATCAGGCCGACTGGCTTGCCTTCGATGCGCGCAAGCGCGGTGACGATGCCGGCACCGAAGCCCGCACGCAACTCGAGCAGCGAGCCGGTGTCGGCCACGCCGCGCATCGCGGCGCGCACGTCGTACACGCGCAGGCGGTTCTCGGGCACCACGTGGCGCAGCGTGCGCTGGTCGGCGCATTGCCAGTCGGTGGTCGCGCCCTGGAAGTACGACAGGTACTGCTTCGCGGCCGCAACGGCCGCGGCCTCGTCGTCCACCAGGATGTCGATCACGCCATTGCGCGACTGCACGCTGCTCGGCCCGATCTGCTCCGGTGCGAAAGTGCCGAGCCCGCCGCCTTCGATCATCGCGGGGCCGCTCATGCCGATGTTGCTGCCCTTGGTCGCGATGATCACGTCGGCGCAGCCCAGCAGCGCCGCATTGCCCGCGAAGCAGCGGCCATGCACGATGCCGACCACCGGCACCTTGCCCGACAGCGCCGCGAACTGGCTGAAGGTGTGGTTGTTCAGGCCTGCGACGATGGGCATGTCGGTGTCGCCCGGCCGGCCGCCGCCGCCTTCGGCGAACAGCACTACCGGCAGCTTCAGTTGATGCGCCACCGCCAGCAGGCGGTCGGTCTTGTGGTGGTTGCGCATGCCTTGCGTACCGGCCAGCACGGTGTAGTCGTAGGCCAGCACGGCGCAGCGCGATGCCTCGGGGCCGAACTGTTTTGCGTTAACGCTGCCCAGGCCCGTGACCATGCCGTCAGCCGGCGTGTTGGCGATCAGGTCTTCGAGCGTGCGGCGGCGCGTCTGCGCGGCGATGGCGAGCGCGCCGTACTCGATGAAGTTGCCAGGGTCGCCGGCGGTGTCGCACAGGTCGGCGATGTTCTCGCGCGCGGTGCGGCCGCCCTGCGCATGGCGTTTTTCGACGGCCGCCTTGCGGTTGATGTCGAGCGTGGGCGCGTGGCGGTCGATCACCTTCTGCAGGTCGGGACGAACCGCGTCGAGATCGTGCTCGGCGCGCGCCTCGGCCTCGACGGCCTGCGCATCGACCGCCTCCAGCCGCACCAGCGACTGGCCTTCGACGAGGTAGTCGCCGGGTGCCGCCAGCAGCGCGACCACGCGGCCGGCCACCGGTGCGTGCAGCAGGTGTTCCATCTTCATGGCTTCGAGCACGCCGAGCTGTGCGCCAGCGGGCAACACGTCGCCCACCGCGACTTCGAACTGCACGAGCTTCGCGGGCATCGGGGCCTTGACCGTGAGCTCGTCGGCGTCGTCGTCCACGACGGCCGAAGCGCCTTCCGCAGCAACCACGGGCATGCCCTTCTTCGCATGCTTTTCCAGCGAAGCCGCAGCCGCGAGCAGGTCGCCCAGGTGCGCCTCCACGAAGCGCGTGTGCACCGCTTGCGTGGCGAACTCGGGCCGCGCCGCAATCGCGCGCAACAACGACAGGTTGGTGGCGATGCCGTCGATGTGGAATTCGTCCAGCGCGCGCAACGAGCGCCGCAGCGCATCCGCAAAACGCGGCGAAGGCGATTGCACGATGAGCTTGGCCAGCAGCGTGTCGTAGTGCGGCGAAGGCGCCAGGCCCGCATAGCCGTGCGTATCGACGCGGACGCCCGGCCCCGCAGGCAGGTCGAAGCGCGCGAGCGTTCCGCCCGAAGGCCGCGCGTTGCCCTGCGCGTCGAGCGTCTCGGCGTTGATGCGCCACTGGATCGCAAAGCCGCGTTGCGGTGCCGTGCGATCGGCTTCCACGCCCAACGCGCCCAAAGCCTCGCCCGCTGCCACCGCGATCTGCAGTTGCACCAGGTCCAGCCCCGTGACCGCTTCGGTCACCGTGTGCTCCACCTGCAGGCGCGGATTGGCCTCGATGAAGACAAAGGGCAAGCTCGACGATTCCGCATCGACCAGAAATTCAAACGTGCCCAGGCCGCGATAGCCCACCGTCTTCGCCATGCGCAGCGCAGCCTGCGTCACCTGCGCGCGCAAGGCCTCGGGCAGCGACGGGCTGGGTGCGATTTCCACCAGCTTCTGAAAGCGCCGCTGCAGGGTGCATTCGCGCTCGCCGAGGCTGGCCACGGACTGGCCGTCGCCCAGCACCTGCACTTCGATGTGCCGCGCGTTGCGCATCAGGCGCTCGACATACACGCCGTCGATGCCGAAGGCGGCCTTGGCTTCGGACATGCAGCGTGCGTGCGCTTCGGGCAGCTCTTCGGCCTTCAGCACCGCGCGCATGCCGCGCCCGCCGCCGCCGCCGATGGCCTTCACCATCACGCCCGCGCCCTGCGCATGCTGTTCGGCAAAGAAGGCCTGCGCCTGTGCAAGCGTGACCGCGCCGGTGCTGCCGGGCATCACCGGCACATCGCATTGCGTGGCCAGCGCGCGTGCACGCGCCTTGTCGCCAAACAGGCCCAGTTGCTCGGGCGTCGGGCCGATGAAGACCAGCCCCGCATCGGCGCAGGCCTGCGCGAAATCGGCGCGCTCGCTCAGGAAGCCGTAGCCGGGGTGCACCGCATCGCAACCCTGCGCGCGCGCCACGGCGATCAGCGCGGCGATGTCGAGGTAGGCCGAAGGCCCCGTCGCATCGAGCGCCACGGCCACGTCGGCCAGTTGCACATGCAGCGCCGCTGCATCGTCGCGCGCATGCACCGCCACGCTGGCGATGCCGAGGTCACGCAATGCGCGCACCAGCCGGACCGCGATCTCGCCGCGGTTGGCAATCAGAACTTTGGAGAACAGCAAACGAAACCTCTCAGGTGGGGTCTTTGAGCAAGCGACGCAGCACCTTGCCGGCGCCGGTGGTCGGCAATGCATCGATGAAACTCACGGCGCGCGGCGCCTTGTAGCTGGCCATGTTGTCGCGGGCCCAGGCCACGAGCGCGTCAGCCTCGAGCGCGGCGCCGGGCTTGCGCACGATGAAGGCCTTCACGACCTCGCCTTTTTCCGCATCGGGCTGCGCGATCACCGCCGCCTGCGCCACGGCGGGGTGCTTGATGAGGATGGTCTCGACCTCTTCAGGGAACACGCTGTAGCCCGAGACCTTGATCATTTCCTTGAAGCGGCCGATGAAGGTGAGGTACCCATCGGCGTCGAGCTTGCCCATGTCGCCGGTGTGCACCCAGCCATTGCGCAACGTGGCGGCCGTGGCTTCGGGCTTGTTCCAGTAGCCCTTGAAGGTGCCGGGGCTGGTGAGCACGATCTCGCCGACTTCGCCGGTGGGCATGTCGGCGCCCGTGTCGGCATCGAGGATGCGGATGGTCACGCCCGGCACCGGAATGCCCTGCGTGCCCCAGCGCGGCGCGTGGTGCGGCGTGTAGGTGTCGCAGGTGTGGGTTTCGCTCAGGCCGTAGGCGGCCTCGAAGGACGTGCAGTTGCGCGCGTGCGAACGCCACTGCGCGGCCAGCGGCTCGGTGAAGGTGATGCCGAAGCTGGTCACCGGGTTCATCTTCAGGCTGCCCAGGTCGAAGCTCGCGATGTCGGGCACCTGCATGCACGCGACGTTCATCGGCGCGATGCTGTACCACCAGCTCACCTTGTAGGCCGCGATGGCCTGCAGCACGGCGCGCGGGTCGAAGCGGTGCAGCAGCACCGAGGCGGCGCCGCTGAGCACTGGCACGTTGACGCCCATCAGCATGCCGGCGATGTGATACAGCGGCGCGATGGACAGCAGCACGTCGCCCGGCCCCACGCCGTTGCAGTCGGCGGCGGCGCGCGTCTTGAAGAGCGCGTTGCCATAGCTCAGCATCGCGCCCTTGGGCAGGCCGGTGGTGCCCGAGGTGTAGGTCATGAGCGCCACGTCATCGAGGTCGATGGCCACGGGCTGCGGCTTGGCGTCCGCGCGCATGACGGCCAGGAAGTCTTCGCAGCCTTCAGGCACGCTGCGCGTGGCCTTCTGCTCGGCGGCCAGTTCGGCCGGCAGGTCGAGCGAGGCTGGCGTGGGCAACAGGTCGGCGTAGTGCACCACGAACACATGCGCCAGGGCGCTCTCGGCCTGCACCTTGCGCACCACCGGCAGCAGCGGCGCGGCCGCGACGATCACGCGCGCCTTCAGGTCGTTGACCTGGTACGAGAGCTCGTGCTCCTTGTTGAGCGGACCGCTCGGGCAGACGATGGCGCCGATCTTCTGGATGCCGAAGTGCGCGACCAGGTACTGCGGGCAGTTGTTGAGAAAGAGCACCACCGGCTCGCCCTTCTTCACGCCGATGGCCTGCAGGCGGGCCGCGAAGGCGTCGCTGGCGCGGTCGAGTTCGGCCCAGCTCATCGCATGGCCGTACCAGATGCAGGCGGGGCTGTCGCCACGCTCGCGCGCATGGGTGCGCAGGTACTCGTGCAGGGGCTGCTGGGGGCGGTCGGGCAATGTCTCCATGGCGTCACTTTCTCAGGGTTATCGATAGCCGCCTGCGCATGGCGGGCGCTTGCCAATGCCGCATGGTGCACGAACAATCCTACCCATGGGTATAACTTCCGCGACACGGCACAAACCCTCTGGGGACGACGAAACCACGACGCAGCCGCACTTGCCCCAGGGCACGGGGCGCCAGCGCGCGGCCACGCAGGGCACCGACCTGCAGCGCGAACGCATCCTGCAGGCGGCGGCGCAGCTCTTCGCGGCCCAGGGCTACGCCAACACCACGATGGCGCAGATCGTGCGCGCGCTGGGCGTGACCAAGCCCTTCGTGTACTACTACTTCCGCGACAAGCAGGAGATCTTCGAGACGCTCTCCTGGCGCCCCGCGGTCGATTGCTTCACCGCGCTCGACTTCGCGGCCACCGACCCGCGCCGCGCCAGCGAGAAGGTGATCGACGGCATCGAGCGGCTGATCCGCGCGACCATCACGCACCACCCGGTGGCCTTCTTTCCGTACCGCGAGCCGCAGGTGTACCGCCCCGAATACATCGCGGCGCAAAAGAAGCTCGCACATCACTTCTACGACCTGCTGTGCCCGCTGCTCGAAGAAGCACGGCGCGATGGCGACCTCGACTTTGCCGAGACCAAGATCACCGCACTTGCGGCCTGCAGCCTGCCGGGCTTCCTGTACAGCTGGTATCGCCCCGGCGGGCGTCTCTCGATCGACGAGGTGGTGGCCGAGCTCACGAAGCTGGCCGGCCGCGTGATCGGGCTGCAGGCGAAGAACTGACCGACAACCATCCCCGGAGACACACCATGAAGTTCAACCGTGCGCCCTTGGCGCGGATCGCCCTTGCCTGCCTGCTGGCCACCGCCGGCGCGGCCCACGCGCAGCAGCAACAGACCTACAAGATCGCCTACATCGATCCGCTCTCCGGCCCCTTTGCCAACGTCGGCGAGCTGATGCTGATGCACACGCAGTACGCCGTCGACGACATCAACGCCAAGGGCGGCGTGCTCGGCGGCACCAAGCTGCAGCTGCTGCAGTTCGACAGCAAGCTCTCGGCGCAGGAAAGCCAGAGCGCATTGCAGGCGGCCATCGACCAGGGCGCCAAAGCCATCGTGACGGGCGGCTCGGGCTCGTCGGTGGTCACGGCGCTCGTGCAATCGGTCGCGCGCTGGAACCAACGCAACCCGGGCAAGGAGCTGATCGTGCTGAACCACTCCTCCATCGACCCCGAGATGACCGGCAAGGCCTGCAGCTTCTGGCACTTCCAGACCGAGGCCAACACGGCGATGAAGATGAAGGCGCTGGCCAACTACATCAAGAAGACGCCGGACGTGAAGAAGGTCTACCTGCTCAACCAGGACTACGCGCACGGCAAGCAGTGGGCCAGCTACGGCAAGCAGTTGGTGGGCCTCGCGCGGCCCGACATCCAGTTCGTGGGCGAGGCGCTGCACCCCATCGGCCGCGTGAAAGACTTCGCGCCCTATGTGGCGAACATCCGCCAGAGCGGGGCCGACTCGGTCATCACCGGCAACTGGGGGCAGGATATGACGCTGCTGCTGAAGGCCGCGGGCGACGCGGGCTACAACCTGCGCTACTTCAACCACAGCGCAGGGTCGGTGCCGGGCACGGTCACGGCGGTGTCGCAGGCGAAGACGGGGCAGCTGACCTGGGTGGCCGAATGGCATCCGGGCGAAGCCGACACGCCGAAGGTGGACGCGCTGGCCAAGGCCTACAAGGCCAAGACCGGCAAAGACTTCCTGGCACCGCGCATCGACATGACGCCGCGCCTGCTGGCGGCTGCCATCAACAAGGCGGGTTCGACCGATACGGTGAAGGTGGCGCACGCGCTCGAAGACCTGAGCTTCGACTCGGTGGTCGGGCCGGTGCGCATGCGCGCCGAAGACCACCAGCTGCTGTTGCCGCAGGTGGTCAACACCATCGCGCCGGTGGATGGCAAGACGGTGAAGACGGGCTGGGAAGGCACCAACTACGGCTTTCGCACCGATGCGGTCTACACGGGCAACGAACTGGCACAGGGCACCGACTGCAAGATGGTCCGGCCCTGAGGCCCGACGACCGCACGGGGCGGGCGTGACAAGTCACACGGCCTCGTCGCGCAGCTTCGCCTTGTGGATCTTGCCGGCCGGCGTCAGCGGCAATTGCTCGCGCAGCACGATCTGCCGGGGCATCTTGTAGTCGGCGATGCGCCCGGCGCAATGCGCGAGCAACGCATCCACCGACAGGCTGATGCCTTCCCTGGGCACGACGAAGTAGCGGCCGACCTCGCCCAGCACCGGGTCGGGCACGCCGATGCCGGCCACCATCAGCACGCCCGGGTGGCTCGCGATCAGCGCCTCCACCTCGGCCGGGTAGACGTTGAAGCCACCCTGGATGTACATGTCCTTCATGCGGCCCTTGAGCGTGATGAAGCCCCGGGCGTCCACCATCCCGAGGTCGCCTGTGTGCAGCCATCCGTCGGCGAAGGCACCGCTCGCCGCGGCCGCGCCGATGTAGCCGCGCACCACGCCCAGGCCGCGAAAGCACAGCTCGCCGATCTCGCCATGCGGCAGCACGGTACCGCCGGGGGCAAGCACCTGCACCTCCACGCCCTGCAAGGGCTGGCCGATGGCCTGCATGAGGTCGTCGTCGGCGCAGTCCGCGGGCGACATCACCAGCGCGCCCGATGACTCGGACAGCCCGTAGAGGTTCATGACCGTCGCTGTCGGCATGCGCGCCTTCAGTTGCCCGAGCAAGGTGGCGTCGGCGTTCGAGCCACCGGTGACGATGAGCCGCACGCTGTCCAGGTCGACCGATGCCGACGACGGATGCATCAGCAGCAGCGTCAGCATGGTCGGCACGCCCACCAGCAAGGCGGGTGGATGGCGCCGGATCATGTCGAGCACGGTCTGCGCCTTGAAGGTGCCGACCAGTTCGCAACTGCCCCCGGCCAGCAGCTGCGCCAGCACGCCGCAGGTGATGCCGCCCACATGGTTGAGCGGATTGCCCAGCTGCAGCAGCTCGCCGGGCCGCACGCCCGTGTGCTGCGACTGTCCCCACGCCGAGGCCAGCATGCTGGCATGCGTGAGCGCGCAGCCCTTGGGCCGGCCCGTGGTGCCGGAGGTGTAGATCACCATCGCGAGGTCATCCGCCTGCACCTGGGCGGACGCATCGTCGAGCAGCGGACGCCGCACCGGCGTGGCCGCCATTTCGGCGAAGCGCGCGCCATCGAACGTCACCACCTGGCGCAGCGCCGGCAATTGCGGCGCCGGCAATTGCGGCGCCAGGCGTTCGAACATCGACGCGCAATCGAAGTCGTCCACCTGCTCGACCGTGAACACCGCCTGGCAGGCACTGTCGGCCAGCATGAACGCGAGTTCGCTGTCGCGGTAGCGCGGGCTCAGCGCCACCACGGCCACGCCGATGCGTGCCGCCGCAAAGAACAGCTGCAGCCATTCGATCCGGTTCGGCGACAGCAGCGCGATGCGCCCGCCCCGGCGCAGGCCCATGTCCAGCAGGGCGACGGCGAGGTGTTCGCTGGCCTGCGCGGCCTGGCCGAAGCTGAACCCGCGTTCGCCGTCGATGTAGGCCGTGACCTGGGGATGCCGCCGTGCGGCGCGGTCCAGCGCTTCGAAGAGTTTCAGGTCGTTCTCGGGTCCGGCAAAAGACATGGCGTGGCGGGATGAAAGCAAGGGGTGGGCGGAGCGTAGGCCGTGGCCCCGGCGTTGGCTTGCGTCAACAGGCTGGCGATGCCGAAGGACCGCAGGAGCTAAGGGAATCCCCGCCCTGCCCGCCCCCCGTGCCGTCGGGATACTCCGGTTGTTACACCCCGGACATCCGAAGCGGGTCCATTCCAAAGGCACAACAACCCATGGCAGGCAAAAACTCGCTCCACCCGATCCCGCATCCGGCGAAGAAACCCTTCGTCGGGAACCTGCTGTCGATCGGCTCCGACTCTCCCGTGCTCGACATGTGGAAGATCGCGCAAGACCTCGGTGGCATCTACTGGCTCGACATGCCGGGCATGCCGGTGATCGTGGTGTCGTCGCCCGCGCTGGTCGACGAACTCTGCGAAGAAGCACGCTTCGACAAAAGTACACGCGGTGCATTGCGGCGGCTGCGTGCCGCGTCGCACGGGCTCTTCACTTCAGACACGCACGAGGAGACCTGGTCGAAGCCGCACAACATCCTCTTGGCCAACTTCAGCCAGCGCGCGATGCAGGCCTACCACCCGATGATGCTGGACATCGCGAGCCAGCTGGTCACCAAGTGGGAGCGCCTGAACTTCGACGAAGAGGTGGACGTGGTGCGCGACATGACCGCGCTCACGCTCGACACCATCGGCCTGTGCGGCTTCGGCTACCGCTTCAATTCGTTCTACCGCGAAGGCTTCCATCCTTTTGTCGATGCCATGGTGCGCACGCTGGAGACGGTGCAGAACCGCCGCGGCCTGCCGCTCGAAGAACTGATGCTGAAGAAGGAGCTGGCGCAGCAGCGCAAGGACATCCGCTTCATGCACAAGATGGTGGAAGACATCATCGAGGAGCGCCGTGCGAGCGGCGCCGACATCGCCACCAAGCCCGACCTCCTGAGCTACATGATCGCTGGCGTGGACAAGAAGAGCGGCGAGAAGCTCGACGACAAGATGATCCGCGACGAGTGCATCGAATTCCTCATCGCGGGGCACGAGACCACCAGCGGCCTGCTGTCCTTTGCCACCTACTTCCTGCTGAAGAACCCCGAGGCGCTGGCCAAGGCGCAGGCCGAGGTCGACAGCGTGTTCGGCCCCGACACCACGCAGAAGCCCACCTATGCGCAGGTCAATCGACTGCAGTACGTGATGCAGGTGCTGAAGGAGGCGCTGCGCCTGTACCCGACGGCGCCGGCCATCGCGATGCGCGCGAAGGAAGACACGACCATCGGCGGCCAGTACACGATCAAGAAGAAGAACATGGTCATCATGCATGCGCTGGCGCTGCACCGTGACAAGGGCATCTGGGGCGAGGACGCCGACGAGTTCAACCCCGACCACTTCAGCCGCGAAGCCGAGCGCGAGCGGCCGGTGAATGCCTTCAAGCCCTTCGGCAATGGGCAGCGCGCGTGCATCGGGCGGCAGTTCGCGCTGCAGGAGGCGGTGCTCACGCTGGGCATGATCCTGCAGCGCTTCAACCTCGTGGACCACACGAACTACAAGCTGAAGATCAAGGAAGCGCTGACGATCAAGCCCGAGGGCTTCAAGATCAAGGCGCTGCTGCGCGACCCGGCCACGCGCCCGCGCGGCCACATGGCCGATGCGGTGGCCGCGCCCGCCCAGCCCACGCAGCCGGCCGCGCGCAAACCGCAGGCGGCACGCCACGGCACCTCGCTGCTGGTGCTGCAGGGCTCCAACCTCGGCACGGCCGAAGACCTGGCGCGGCAACTGGCCGAAGCCGGCGAAATGCGCGGCTTCTCGACCCAACTGGCCTCGCTCGACGACTACGCCGAGCGCCTGCCGGCCAATGGCGCGGTGGCGATCGTCTGCGCCTCGTACAACGGCGTGGCGCCCGACAACGCGGCCGAGTTCCACCGCTGGCTCGACAAGGCCGACGATTCGCTCAACGGCGTGCGCTTCAGCGTCTTCGGCTGCGGCAACACCGACTGGGCCGCCACCTACCAGGCCGTGCCGCGCCGCATCGACGAACGGCTCGAAGCATTGGGCGCCGACCGCGTGCATCCACGCGGCGAAGGCGATGCGCGCGAGGACATGGACGGCGCCTTTCAAGACTGGAGCGACGCGCTCTGGCCCGAACTGGTGAAGGCCTTCGGCATCAAGACCGGTGCCGACACGCCCGTGCAGAGCGAGCCGCTCTACACGCTCGAAGAACTGCCGCCGCCACAGAAGAACGCGCTGGTCGATGCGCTCGGCGCGGTGGCGTTGCGCGTGATCGAAAACCGCGAGCTGCAAAGCGGCGGCGGTGGCAACGGCGAGGCCGGGCGCTCCACGCGCCACGTCGAGCTGACGCTGCCCGAAGGCGTGATCTACCGCGCCGGCGACCACCTGAGCGTGGTGCCGCGCAACAGCCCTTCGCAGGTCGAACGCGCGATGGCACGCTTCGGTTTCGACCGCTCGGCCCATGTGCGGCTGCATGCCGGTGCGGGGCGCAAGGCGGCACTGCCGGTGGACCAGGTGATTGCCGTCGACCGCCTGCTGGGCGACTACGTCGAGCTGCAGGACGTGGCCACGCGCAAGCAGATCGCCACGCTCGCGGCCTACACCGAGTGCCCCTTCACCAAGCCGAAGCTGGTGGCGCTGTCGGGCAGCGACGAAGCCTCGCAGGCCGCGTACAAGGCCGAGGTACTGCACAAGCGCAAGTCGCTGCTCGAACTGCTGGAAGAACACCGCGCCTGCCAGGTGCCGTTCGCGGTGTTCCTCGAAATGCTGTCGCCGCTCTCGCCGCGCTACTACTCGATCTCGTCGTCGCCGACGATGACGCCGGGCCGCTGCAGCGTGACCGTGGGCGTGGTGAGCGCGCCGGCGCTGTCGGGCAACGGCACCTTCGAGGGCGTGTGTTCCAACTACCTGGCGCGCGCCGAGGCGGGTGACACGGTGCACGGCGTGATCCGCGAGACCACGGCCGAAGGCTTCCGGCTGCCGGAGGACAAGGGCCGCCCGCTCATCATGGTCGGGCCCGGCACCGGCCTCGCGCCGTTTCGCGGTTTCCTGCAGGAGCGGGCCGCGCAGGTCGAGGCGGGCGAGGCGCTGGGCGATGCCCTGCTCTTCTTCGGCTGCAGGCACCCGGCGCAGGACTTCATCTACGCCGAAGAGCTGAAGGCCTGGGCCCATCGCGGCGTGATGAAGCTGCACACCGCGTTTTCGCGCTCGGGCGAGCGCAAGGTCTACGTGCAGGACCTGATCCGCGAGCAGGCGGCGCACGTCTGGAAGCTGCTGGAAGCGGGCGCCGTGGTCTACGTGTGCGGCGACGGTTCGCGCATGGAGCCCGACGTGCGGCGCACACTGAGCGACCTGGCGCGCGAGCACGGGCACGACAGCACGGCGTGGATGGACAAGATGATTGCGGACCAGCGCTATGTGCTGGATGTGTGGGCTGGGACGTAGCGTTCTCAGTGGGGCAAGGAGTGGGTAGCCGGTGGAGTTGAGTCAACCGCACTCAAGCTACATCGGCTTTGTGCCAGGGGAGCAACGCTGGCCGTCACGCACCAGGACCAGTCCACCGCTGTCGAGCCAAAAGCATGAAATCTTTCAAGCTAAGGTTGCTTGCCGCTAGATCCTCGAGGTACAGGACCTGCCCCGATTGTTCGGCCGCCAGACGGAGAGGCCCGCTCTTGGTCTTCTTCTCATTCGTCAGCACGATCGCCCCAAACGAACGCACCCCAAGCGACGCGTCAGCTTGATTGTGACCAAGACCTGATTTGCGGATTGGTTTCCCATCGAGGTGGGCTCGAACTCCTGACTTTGCGTACCAATCGCGGTCGGCGGTTGGCTGGAAGCCACCTTGATTGAAGCCGAGATTGACCTGGGTCTTCGAAGGCGTGCCGTCCTTTTCAAACGTTCTAAACCCAAAGAAACCAGTGGTGCAAACGGAGTTTTGAGCAATGCTCTCTTGGATGAACTGCTTTAGCGGTCGCTTATCAGAGTCGCCATGCCCGACATCTGGAATTTCCTGCAGTTCAATCTCGACCTCCCGAGTGATGAAGAGGCTGAATTCATCGGAAGGAAACGTCTCACTCATCACCACCTGCGTCTCAAACAAGTAGTTCCAAGCACAGCTATCGATGTACACCGGGGTTTTCATAGTCTTCGAAGTATCCCGAGACCATGTTCCAACGCAAGGAAAATTTGGACACAGGTGTCTGTCTCTCGGCAATCCTGTTTTCAATGCGCTCGCCAGAGCAAAAACGATCTAACGTGGCTCGCTTCCGTGGGGAGCACTGCTGTTTCGGGCGTGCACAAGCAGCGCTACTTGTGCGGATGACACCGGGTGGTTCCCGCAGCGAAATAAAGGAGGAGGCCGCAGGCCGGGGGACATTCGCGGAGGGAACCATCCGGTGTCATCCGCACGCGCCCCGGAAAACTCAGCCCTCGCGATCCGGGTCCGGATAGACCAGCGGCCCCAGCAACCCGCGATTGAAGGGCTTCCACTGCCCTTCGGGCTGTGCCAGCCGATCAGCCACCGCATACAGCACGGCAGGATGCCCACCCAGCCCCAGGTGGCTGGCCAGCACTTCGATGTTCTCCGACTGCGGCCCGGTCTTCTCGATGCTGCAGCGCCAGGCGACGACGCCATCGGTGCGGCTGAAGATCGACGTGGTCGGCACCGGCGGCGTGGGCTGCACGAACTTCATGCGGCGCGGGTCGTGCGAGCTCTGGCCGCTCACGCCTTCGTACACGCGCCAGGCGTTGGTGGCGCGCGGGCTGCCCGAGAACGGGCTGCCCAGCGTGATGACGTTGCGGATCATCGGCGCATAGGACGACGCCAGCAGCCGCGCATAGACACCGCCCAGGCTCCAGCCGATCACGCTGACCTTCTGGCCGCTCTGCTCGTACAGGGTCTTCAGCAGCTCGACCATGCCGTCCTCGACGCCCTCGCGCGGGCCGAAGTTGCGGCCCTGGCCCCAGCCGTGCGCGTCGTAGCCACGGCTGCTCAGGTAGCGGCGCAGCAGCAGGGTCGATCCATCGCCGGCCACCAGGCCGGGCAGCACGAGCACGGGGTGTCCGTCGCCGCGCGGCGTGAGCTGCAGCAGCGGCCACATGGCGATGCCGGCGCCGGTTTCCCAGAGGGCGCGGGCCTCGGCCAGCAGGAGCAGGCGCGAGGGCGGTGCGATGTGGTCGTGGGTGGCGGTGGTCATGATGGATGTTTCCTTTTTGGTTTTTATCTTCTTCAAGACGAACTTGAGGCTGCTGGAGCCAATGCCCCGTCGGACAACAGCGACATTTATCCGAGGTATTTGCCCCTCAGGTAATCAAGGTAAGCCCTCGATTCGCTCGAAACATACGGAGAAACCAGCGTGAGTGTGTAGAAAGCCGCCAATCCGGGGTCGGCCTGCGCCAGCGCATCGCGCCCCGGCACGAGCCGCTCGAACGACAGCCAGCAGGTGGTGGTGAAGACCATCTGCAACGCCAGGATGCGGGCCTGCTCGGCGCTGGTCTCGATCACGCCCGAGGCCACCAGCCCTTCGCACAGCGCCTGGGCCGCGAGCAGGTTCTGCGCGGTGAGCGCCTGCGCGCGCTGCCCGAGCGCCGGGTATTCGCTGGCCAGGAAGGCCATGTCGCGGTAGATGAATCGGTATTCGTCGATGGCCTCGAAGCGCAGGTGCAGCGCGAGCCAGAGGTCGTCGATGGCGGCGATGGAGGCCGACGAGCCGTTGAGCGCTTCCATGCGCTGCTCGAAGCGCCGGAACAGCCATTCGACGATGAGCTGCTTGGCCTTGAAGTGGTAGTGCAGGTTGCCCGGGCTCATGCCGAGCTCGGCTGCGATCTTGTGGGTCGACACGGCGGCGAGGCCTTCCGCATTGAACAGCGCAAGGCTGGTCTGCAGGATGCGATCGCGCGTGGTGTTGGAACTGGCCACAACCGGCGGGCTTGTGCTGCGGGCGGTTCAGCGCTTGCCGCTGTTGCTGCTGCGGCTGCTGCCGCGCGGGCCGGCGGCGGGCTTCTCCAGCTTTGCGAGGCGTTCGCGCAGTTGCGCGACCTCGTCGCGCAGCGCCTGCACCTCCTGCACGCTGGGCATGCCCAAGCGCTGCATGGCGGTGGCGACGCGCTGGTCGAACACGTCCTCGAACTTGCGGATGCCGAAGCTGTCGAGGCTGGGAAAGCCCCGCGTGAGCGCGGCCTTGGCGCCGGCGCCGAGGGTGGCGTCGACCTTGCCGTGCCCGATGCCGAGCAGGCCTTCGATCACGTTGGCCTGGCGCTTGGCGACGTCGTTGCGCACGTTGTCCAGTGCCTTGAGGCCGGCACGCAGCAGGCCTTCGGCCTTGCCGGGCGCATCGGCTTTTTTGGCAGCAGGTGCCGCCTTGCGGGGCGCCGCTTTCTTCTTCGCGGCAGGTGTCTTCCTGGCAGGCGCCGCCTTCTTCTTCAACTTTGCAGTTTCGTCAGGAAGGGTCGCCATGCAGTGCTCCAGATACCGGAAAAAAGGAAAAGGGCGCCATCAGGCGCCCCGGGGTCAGGCTGCCTTGCGGGCAGCAGCGCGGCGAACCGGCTTCTTGGCCACGGCGGCCTTGGCCTTGACGGTGCGCACCGGCTTGGCTTCTTCGGTGCCGCTCACGCGGGCTTCGATCTGCTTGGTGCCGGCGACGATGCGGTCGGCGATCTGCACCGAGACGGTGGCGATCGGCTGGTGGATGGCGCTCAGGGTGTTGATGACCGAGGTGGCCACCGGCGATTCGACGCGGGCCACGCGGCCAGCCACGGTTTCGATGCCGCTGGTGGTGCCGGCGGCAACGCGGTCCATCACGTTCACGATGCGGCTGGTGTCGATGTCCAGGCGGTTGGCCAGGAAACCGTTGATCTTTTCCTGCGCGCCGATCAGGTTGGCCTTGACCTGCTCGCTCACCAGCGGAATCTGGCGGTTGCCCAGGAAGTTGCTGTAGCGCGAAGCGGCGCCGCCGAGCAGGCGATGCACGCCGGTGCGGTAGGCGCCGACGAGGGTCTTGCCAGCGTCGTTGTACTGACCGACGACGTGGATGGCTGCGGAAGCGATGGTGGTTTGCGTGGACATGGTGATTTCCTTGAAGTTGATGGGCTCGTTCGCGGTGAATCGCGATGGGCCCATCTTCTTCCGCGGGGCCTAGGCCTGGAAAACTAGAACGGTTGGAAATCTAGTCCAACTGCCCCAATTTTTGCCAGGCCGGGCCAGCCGATCATGCCGCAGCAGCCCTGGGCGCCCCGGCGCGCTTGGCCGGTGCGGCGGCCTTGCGGGCCACGGGCTTGGGCGCGGCCTTTTTCGCCACGGTCTTGATGGCTGTCTTGGCAGCCGTCTTTGCGGGCGCCTTCCGGGCCACGGCCTTGACCGGCGCGGCGGCCTTGCGGCTGGCGCTCACGGGAGCCTTCTTGCGCGCGGCGGGCTTCTTTGCAGCGGGCGCGGCCTTGGCGGCTGGCGCGGGTTCGTCGGCGGGCGCCGGGGCTGCCGCCTTCGCAGGCGCGGCAGTGGCCCCCGCGGCGGCCGGATGCTTGTGCGTGAGGTCCATCAGCAGCTTGTGCTCGGCCAGCATGTAGTCGCCGATCTCGGTGATGTCGGGCACGGCGCGACGGCAGGCGATCAGGCCGTAGTCCATGCGGCCGTTGTAGCTCTGCACCGTCACGTTCAGGGCCGTGCCGTGGCTGGCGATCGACACCGGGTAGTAGCAGGTGACCAGCGCCCCCGCGAAGTACATCGGAAACGGCGCGCCCGCCACGTTGGAGATAGCCACGTTGGCCGCCGGCGGCAACAGGTTGACGATGCCCGAGCGTCCCACCATCGAAGCGATGCCCGACACCAGCCAGGGCGCGGCGAAGGTTGGGAAGTCGTCGAGGATGACGGCCTTGAAGCGGTTCATCGTCGACTTCGAGCTGGTCGACGAGGCGTTGATGGCCTTCAGCCGCTGGATCGGGTCGGTGATGTCGGTCGCCAGGCTCACGAGGATCATGCTGGCCTGGTTGTTGGCCGTCTGGTCGCCCGCTTCGCGCAGGCTCACCGGCACGCCGGCCACCAGCGGCTTGGCCGGCAGCTCGTTGTTGTCGGCCAGGTAGTGGCGCAGCGCGCCGGCCACGGTGGCCATGACCACGTCGTTGAGCGACACGCCGAAATGCTTGGCGATGTACTTGGTCTCGGCCAGCGAGATGGTGCGGCCGGCAAAGGTGCGCTGGTTGGTGATCGACACGTTGAGCGAGGTGCGCGGCGCGAAGAGGTTGAACTTCTTCGGCGCGGCGGCGGCGTCTTTCTCGGCCGCCTTCTCGTCGGGCCTGGCCAGGCCGCCGAGCGCGCGCGCAATGGCGGGCGCCATCTTGAAGAGCTTCACGTACTGCTGCGCGGTGTTGCGCAGCGCGGCGGTGGCAAGCTCGGCCATGCCCAGCTGGTAGCCGCTGGCACGCGGACGCGAACGCGGCGGCTTCACCACGCGGCCCGTGGGCTCCAGGTCGAAGATGGCCTTGCCGACTTCCACGCCGGCCTGCCCGTCGATGCCCGCGTGGTGCACCTTGGTGTAGAGCGCCACCTGCCCGCTCTTGAGGCCATCGATGATGAAGAACTCCCACATCGGCCGGCTGCGGTCGATGAGCGTGGAATGCAGCCGCGCCACGTATTGCTGCAACTGCCGGTTGGTTCCGGGCTTGGGCAGCGTGATGTGGCGCACGTGGTAGTCGAGGTCGATGTCGTCGTCCTCCACCCACACCGGGTTGGTCATATCGAAGGGCATCAGCGCGAGCTTGCGCGTGAACACGTCGGCCAGGTGGATGCGGCTGGCCATGAACTTCTTGGCGTCTTCGTAGAAGTCGCCCTTGTAGCCCTTGGGCAAGTCCAGCACGTTGAGCGAGCCCACGTGCATCGGCATCTCGGGGGTCTCCAGGTGCAGGAAGGTGGCATCAAGACCGCTCAGGTGTTTCATGTGTTGTGTCTCCTTGGTGGGGCATGCGCCGATTGGCAGGATACCGTGCACATCGCGTTTAGGGGCCTCGCCTTCTTCAGTGTTTCCACCGGGGGGAAGGCACCGGCGGGACAGGGGTTTGCCCCAAGTAATGCCAAAGTGCCCGTGGTGCGTTGGCACAAACAAAGGGTGCCAACAAACCGGTCTGCGGCATGGGCCCGAACAAAGGCTCACAGACCTTTCTTTCACGGGGGCTTCGTACACTGGCCCCATGACACAAAGCCTTTCTCCGCAGCAGCAGCAGCAACCACAGCCGCCAGACGACGCACACCTCTGGCTCGAAGACATCGACGGCGATGCGCAACTGGCCTGGGCACGGCAGGAGAACGCGAAGACCGTGCAGGCCCATGCGCAGTCGCCCGCGTTCAAGGCGCTCGAGCAGGGCATCCTCGAGGTGCTCGACTCCGACGAGCGCATTCCCATGGTCCGCAAGATCGGCCCGGGCTACTACAACTTCTGGCGCGACAAGACGCATCCGAAGGGCCTCTGGCGCCGCACCACGCTGGCCGAGTACCGCAAGCCGCAGCCCGCATGGGAGACCGTGCTCGACCTCGACGCGCTGGCCGCGGCCGACGGCGAGAACTGGGTGTGGCACGGCGCCGACTGCCTCGACCCCGACTACAAGCGCTGCCTGATCTCGCTGTCGCGCGGCGGTGCCGATGCCGACGTGGTGCGCGAGTTCGATCTTGATGCCAAGCAGTTCGTCGAAGGCGGCTTCACGCTGCCCGAGGCCAAGAACCACGTGGGCTGGAAAGACATCGACCACCTCTACGTGGCCACCGACTTCGGCCCCGGCTCGATGACCAGCTCCAGCTACCCGCGCATCGTGAAGGAATGGAAGCGCGGCACGCCGCTGGCCAGCGCCGTCACGGTGTACGAAGGCGCCCACGAAGACATGTCGGTCAGCGCCTACCGCGACAACACGCCCGGCTTCGAGCGCGACTTCGTGTCGCGCCAGATCGACTTCTATGAAAGCGAGACCTGGCTGCGCCACGCCGACGGGCAGCTCGTCAAGATCGACGTGCCCGACGACTCCAACATGGAGGTCACGCGCGAGTGGATGCTGATCGAGCCGCGCGAAGACTGGACCGTGGGCGGCACGACCTACGTCTCGGGCTCGCTGCTGGCCACGAAGTTCGACGACTTCATGGCGGGCAAGCGCGAGATCACCGTGCTGTTCGAGCCCGACGACACCACCGCGCTGGACGGCCATTCGTGGACGCGCCACCACCTGATCCTGAACGTGATGCACGACGTGGTGAACCGCCTCGAAGTGCTCACGCCACCCGCCGGCGGCACCGGCGCGTGGACGCGCGAAAGCCTGGGCGGCGCGCCGGCGCTCTCGACCATCGACGCCGGCGGCATCGACGAGGACGAGAACGACGACTACTTCCTGACGGTGAGCGGCTTCCTGCAGCCGACCACGCTCTACATCGGCACCATCGGCCAGGGCGAGCCCCAGGTGCTGAAGGACAGCCCCGCCTTCTTCGATGCCTCGCGCTACCGGGTGAGCCAGCATTTCACGGCCTCGAAAGACGGCACGCGCGTGCCCTACTTCGAGATCGCCGCCAAAGACCTAGTCGCCAACGGCAAGAACCCGACGCTGCAATACGCCTACGGCGGCTTCGAGATTTCGCTGCAGCCCAGCTACAGCGGCAGCATCGGCCGCGCATGGCTCGACCAGGGCGGCGTGTACGTCATCGCCAACATCCGCGGCGGCGGCGAATACGGCCCGCGCTGGCACCAGGCGGCACTGCAAGAGAACCGGCTGCGCACCTGCGAAGACTTCGCGGCCGTGTCCGAAGACCTGTTCGCGCGTCACATCACATCGCCCGCGCACCTGGGCGCGATGGGCGGCAGCAACGGCGGCCTGCTGATGGGCAACATGCTCACGCTGTACCCGCAGCTCTACGGCGCCATCGTGAGCGAGGTGGCGCTGCTCGACATGAAGCGCTACACGCACCTGTCGGCCGGCGCTTCATGGATCGCCGAGTACGGCGACCCGGACCAGCCCGAGGAGTGGGCCTGGATCAAGGCCTTCTCGCCCTACGAGAACGCGAAGCCGGGCCAGGCGTATCCGCCCGCCCTCTTCACCACCTCGACGCGCGACGACCGCGTGGGCCCGGTGCACGCGCGCAAGATGCACGCGAAGATGGTCGGGCTCGGCCACGACAGCAGCTTCTACGAGAACATGGAAGGCGGCCATAGCGCGGCGGCGGACAACAAGGAATCGGCCTTCATGGATGCGCTGGGCTACGCGTACCTGTGGCATCACATCCGGTAGCCCCTTAGAGCGGTCAAGCGACAAAGCGCCCTGGTCTACTTCATGAAGACCGGCTCGACGACCTGCCCGCTGCCGTAGCCGTCGTCGTCTTCGTAGCGCTGGTAGCGGCGCCGCTCCTGCCGGTCCAGCCGCTCGCGCAGTTCCCCGCAGGTCATGGGGCGGCCGGTGCTGTAGCGGCCGTCCTGGCAGGGGTCGACGGGCCGGCGCCCGGCGTCGTCGAAGCGATGGCGGCGCGCCCAGGCTTCGTCGCGGTCCAGCTGCCGAAGGACCTCGGCGCAATCCATGGGCCTGCCCTGGCTGTAGCGGCCATCGCGGCAAGGGTCGTAGGCGGGAGGCTCGCGGTCGAAGACCGACACCACCTCGGCCATCGCCGCGGAGGCGAACCACAACGCCGCCGCCAGGACAACGACCTCCAGAAGCTCGACCGTATAGAAGCTGCGCATGCTGTCTGTTCTCCGCGCCCGGCGGGCGTCGTTCGTTGGCAATGCGGCGGATCTTGTTCCACGAACATGGTGTGAACATGACGTCGGCATCCGGTCGGCAGGGGTCGGTGGACGCAATACTGATGCAATGCGGCCTGCCTAAAGTGCGGCACGCCGGGGCTCCGGCGACGCAGCTCTTTTGTTTGGAAGGACATGCACGGTGCGCATCCTGCTGGTGGAAGACGAACCCGAAATGGCGTCGGTGCTGCGCATTGCGCTGCACAAGCGCGGCATCCTCGTGGACCATGCCGACACGCTGGCCAGCGGCGCGCGCCATGTCGACTCCACGCCCTACAACGCGCTGGTGCTCGACCGCCGGCTGCCCGACGGCGACGGCCTGGCGCTGGTGTCGGAGCTGCGCGCCGCGGGCAACCCCGTGCCGGTGCTGATGCTCACGGCCCGCGATGCGCTGGACGACCGCGTGGCCGGGCTCGATGCGGGCGCCGACGACTACCTCGGCAAGCCCTTCGCGGTCGAGGAGCTGCTGGCCCGCATCCGCGCCCTGCTCCGAAGGCCGGCCGCCACGCAGGCTGACGCGCTGCAGATCGCGGCGTTGTCTTTCGACTTCACGCATTGCGAAGCCAGCGTCGCCGGCCAGCGGATGGAACTGCCGCGCCGCGAACTGCTGGCGCTCGAAGCGCTGGTGCGGCGCGCCGGCCGCACCGTGCTGCGCGCCGCACTGGAGCGCGCGGTGTTCGGCTTCGATGCGGAGATCCAGTCGAACGCCCTCGAAACGCACGTGTCGCGCCTGCGCAAGAAGCTCGCGGACAGCAACGCCGGCATCGAGATCTGCAGCATCCGCGGCGTCGGCTACCTGTTGCGGCCGCTGCCATGACGCCACCGGCACCGCCCACGCTCAAGCGCCGGCTGATCCGCCAGCTGGTGCTGCTGCAGGTGGCCATTCAATTGGTGGTGATCGGCGCGCTGGTGGCGTCGGGGCACCTGGTCAACTTCAGCTCGCCCGAGAACACCATCGAGATCCTGCAGGAGGCCGTGGCGCGCGATGCGGGCGGCACGCTTTCCATGCGGCCGACGCAGCGCCTGATCGCGCTGCGCAAGACCGTGCCGCATCTCTGGTTCTCGATCCGCGACCACCAGGGCCGCCAGGTGGTGGAAGGCCAGATACCGCCCGAGTTCGCGCGCATCGGCGACACGCTCGACGCGGTGCGCCAGGCACGGCTGGGCTGGAACGCGGGCGACCCGCCACGGCAGGCCGCGCGCATGCGCTGGGTCGACTCGGCGGCGGGCGACGTTCAGATCCTGACAGGGCCGGACAGCCCCGTCACCTGGCGCAACCTGGGCCTTGCGCTGTTGCTGCTGGTGGTCGAGCTGGTGTTGCCGATCATGGCGATCACCGTCACGGCAACGCTGCTGGCCACGCACTTCGTGGTGAAGCGGACCTTGACCGGGCTGAACGCGGCAGCGGCACGCGCGGGCCAGATCGACGCCGACCAGCGCGGCGTGCGCCTGCCGCTGTCCGATGTGCCGGGCGAGGTGGCCACGCTGGTGGGCGCCTTCAACGACGCGCTGCAGCGGCTCGACGACGGGCACGCGCGCCACGAGCGTTTTCTGGCCGATGCCGCGCACGAGCTGCGCACGCCGCTGGCCATCCTGAACACCCGGCTCGAGAACCTGCCGGACAGCGCCGAGAAGCACCGCCTGCTGGCCGATGCCGCGCGCCTGTCGGTGCTGGCGGGCCAACTGCTGGACCTGCAACGCATGAAGGGCCATGCCGGCCGGCTGCAGCGCATCGACCTGGTGGAGATGGCACGCGACGTGGTCGCCGAGATGGCGCCGCTGGCGCTGGCCGCGGGCTACGAGATTTCGCTTGAGGCACAGGCGGCATCCGTCGAGACGGAAGGCGACCGCGATGCGCTGGCGCGCGCGCTGACCAACCTCGTGCAGAACGCCATCGACCACGCCGGCGGCCATGGCAGCGTGGTGGTGCGGGTCGATGCCGCAGGCCATGTCGATGTGATCGACGATGGGCCGGGCATTCCGCAGGCGCAGCGCGCGGATGTCTTCAAGCCCTTCTACCGTGCGCACGCCACCGGGCCCGGTGCCGGGCTCGGGCTGAGCCTGGTGCGGGAGATCGTGCGCCAGCATGGCGGCGATGTCTCTCTGCACGACGGCCCTCAGGGCGGTGCGCTGTTCCGCATGCGCCTGCCGCTGGCCGGGGCGGGCCGCCCCACTTCCCTTCACCCCTGAGAACACCCGAATGAAAACACCGGCTGGCAACAACCGGCGGCCGCGGCTGCGCGCCGCGCTGTCATGGATGCTGTGGCCCGCCCTGTACGGGCTGGGCCTGCTCGGCGCGGGGATGGCCTTCGCAAGCCATGCGCCGCTGCTGTGGTTCAACCTCGTGTACCTGTCGCTGGCGCTGGTGATCGCGGTGTTCGAGCGCTGGATGCCGCACGAACCGCGCTGGCTGGCGGACGATGGCGAGACGCCCTGCAACCTGGCCCACACCCTGCTCACCAAGGGTTCGGCGCAGATCGCGGCGGCGCTGGCGGCGAGTTTTCCGATGGCCGTGGCGGCGGTCGCGCAGCCCGCACTGCGCGTGTCGCTCGGTGTGTGGCCCACGCACTGGCCGCTGGTGGCGCAGGTGGTGCTGGCGCTGGTGATCGCCGAGCTTGGCCTCTACGTGGCGCACCGGTCGGCACACGAGTTGCCGCTGCTGTGGCGCTTTCATGCGCTGCACCACAGCGTGCGGCGGCTGTGGGTGCTGAACACCGGGCGCTTTCACGTGATCGACAGCGCCTTCAAGGCCACGCTCGGCCAGATCCCGTTGTACCTGCTCGGTGCGCCATTCGCGGTGTTCGCGTGGGTCGGCGCGGTCACTGCCGTGACCGGCCTGCTGACCCACTGCAACATCGAGCTGCGCACCGGCTGGCTCGACCGCGTCTTCAGCACGCCCGCGCTGCATCGCTGGCACCACTCCCGGGTGCTGGCGGAAGGCAACCGCAACTACGGCGAGAACATCGTGCTGTGGGACCTGCTGTTCGGCACTTACCTGCGGCCCGAGCGCCGGCCGCCGGCGGACATCGGTATCGACGGCCATGTCGCAACGGGCTTCCTGGCGCAGCTGATGCAGCCGCTGACGGCCACGGGCGTGCGGCAGATCATGGGCATGCCGCCGGTTCATCGGCACAATCGGCCATCCCGTTCCCCGCAGGCGGGGGACTCCACCGGCAGCACCTGAGAGCCCGCCCATGAACACCACCCTCGAACTGATTGGCGCGCCGACCGACATCGGCGCCAGCGTGCGCGGCGCCGGCATGGGGCCCGACGCCCTGCGCGTGGCAGGCCTGCCGGAAGCGCTGGCCCGGCAGGGCTTCGAGATCATCGACCGCGGCAACCTCGCGGGCCCGGCCACGCCGTGGGCGCCACCGGCGAACGGGCTGCGCCACCTCGACGAAGTGATCGCCTGGAACCGCTCGGTCTACGCGGCGGTCGATGCCGCACTGGGCGCCGGCAACGTGCCGCTGATGATGGGCGGCGACCATTGCCTGGCCATCGGCTCCATCAGCGCGGTGGCGTGGCACGCACGCAAGCGCGGCAAGAAGCTGCGCGTGCTGTGGCTCGATGCGCACTCCGACGTCAACACCGAAACCACCAGCCCCAGCGGCAACCTGCACGGCATGCCGGTGTCGTGCCTGCTGGGCCACGGGCCCGCGGTGCTCACGGGCTGGAGCGGCGAGCGCGCGGCGCTGGAGCACGACGCCATCCGCTTCATCGGCATCCGCAGCGTGGACAGCGACGAGAAGGAAGCCATTCGCACGCTGGGCCTGAGCGTGTTCGACATGCGCCACATCGATGAGCACGGCATGCGCACCACCATGATCGAGGCGCTGCAGGACGTGGACGAAGACACGCACCTGCACGTGAGCTTCGACCTGGATTGCCTCGACCCCGGCATCGCGCCCGGCGTGGGCACCGGGGTGCGCGGCGGCCCGACCTACCGCGAGATGCAGCTGTGCATGGAGATGATTTCCGACACCGGGCGGCTCTGCTCGCTCGACGTGGTCGAGCTCAACCCGGCGCTGGATGTGCGCAACCAGACGGCCGAAGTGGCGGTCGAGCTGATCGAAAGCCTGTTCGGCAAATCGACGCTGGTGCGCTGAAGGCTCAGGCGGCGATGCAGCGCTGCATGCGCTGCAGGTCGTCGTGCAGGAGGCACAGGGGCGCGGCCAGCAGTGCGTTCGAGGCGGTGGCGCCCGCCCGTTGCAGATGGCCCTGGTGCCGCGTGGCCACGCGGTCGAGTACCGAGAGGTCTGCCGTGCCCTTGCCCTGCAAGGCATTCGCCATGCTGGCCACCGCGGCGCTCGCGGCCTCCGAGGCTTCGTGCCAGACCGGATCGGCGCCTGGGTCCGGCACGCGGCGGAACAGACGGTCCAGCACGACCGCATCCTGGAAGATCCGCGCCGCGAGCCGCGCCTTGTTGCGGTAGGCACGCGATTCGCCGGCCGTGGCAGCGCGTCGCCACCATCGCGCCTCCAGGTCCGCGCTGCCGGCCAGGATCGTCAGCCGCACCAGTGCCGCACGGATGGCGGCGTTGGCGCGCTCGGTCTCGGCTTCGGCGGGCCGGGCCGCACCGGCCAGCGCGGCGGTGCGCCGTGCAATGCCGTGCAGCAACGCCGCGCAACCTTCGTCGAAGCGCGGGCCCGCGTGGTACTCGGACGCCACGGTCGAGATCGCCAGCGCCACGCCGACGCCAATGCCGATCTGCACCATGCGCAGCAACGCCACCTGCAATGCCGAATGGCCTGGAATGCCGCCGGCCGACAGGATGATCAACGCCGCCACGGGCGCGCTGCGCAAGCCCGGCGCGGCGGCACTGGCGAAAGCCAGAAGAATGACGACGCCGAGCGTGGTCGGCAGCACCGACGCACCGTGGTGCTGCAGATAAACGCCCGCGATACCGCACAAGGCACCGATGGCGGTGCCGCGCACGCGGTCCCAGCCGGCGTCCAGCGTCGAGCCGGCGCTGGGGCGCATGACGATCAGCACGCTCATCACCGCCCAGAAGCTTTCGGGCAGATGCAGGGCCATGGACACCAGCCATGCGACAGCCACCGCGACGGCCAGCTGCACGCCGGGGCGCCATCGTCCATGGCGCCAGAAGCTGGTCATGCGTTGCAGCGCGGGTGCGGTGGTGCCGGTGGTGCTCATGAGGACGAAGCGGTGGGCGCCCGGCTACCGAGCGCGGCGGTAAGGCCGTCGAGCAGTTCGCAAGCCTGCAGCAGCAAGACGCGCTGGTCGGCGTCTAGCGTGGCGCCGATCGCATCGGCCAAGGCCGCCTCGCGCGAACGCATCAACGCCTTGAGCCGCCGCGTGCCATCGGCCGTGAGCGACAGCATCCATTGGCGCCCGTCGGTGGGATGCGGCGCGCGTTCGATCCAGCCCTCGGCCTCCAGCTCGGCCAGCAGTCGCGTCAGCGACTGGAGCTTGACCCGCTCATGCGCCGCCAGCGTGGTGGGCGAGCAAGGCCCACGCCGGTACAACTGGCCGAGCACGCTGAGCTTGGCAATGCTCGGGCCCTCGGGCGTGGCGCTGCCACTGCGCAACTGGCGCGCCAGTTCAGCGACCGAATTGCGAAGGCGCGAGGCGCATTGCGCCGGGTTGGGTGATGTTGAAGCCACGCCCAGATCATAAGACGTGTCTTGGTATCTGGCGACCGGATTTTCAGCCGCGGTTCGGCGACGAGTTCACGGGAAAGGTGGTGGCAGGTGCCGCGGCGGGCGCGGTGGCCGGCGATGACGCGGCCGGCGTTTCGGTTTCGACGGGCGCTTCGGCCTCGCCCTCCGGGCCTTCGAGGAACCGGTCGAGCAGCGCGAAGAAGCGGTCGTAGAAGCGCTCGTCGGTCAGGGTCTCGCTGGCCACCTTCACCATCGCGTCGTCGCTGCCCGAGAACGGCAGCGAGAGCGATCCGATCGCGCCGACGCCCAGGCTCGCCGAGTTGTTGACCTTCTTGATGCCGTAGCGGTCTTGCAGCGCGGTCGCGAAGGCCACGGTGCTTTGCTGCTTGCTGGCCTTGCCGCCTTCGCGCGCGCAGACCACGCGGAACTCGACCTCGACATGCACCTCGGCCGCCGGCTGGAAGCTCTTGCGCCCGGTCACGAGGTCGGCGTTGGCGGCCGTGATCATGTAGCCCTGGCTCAGCAACGCGCGGCGCGCGGCCTCGCAGGTCTGGGCTTCGGTCGCTTCGTAGTTGCGCGTGTGGGTGGTGGTGGAGCCGAACTCCTCCGGCTCGTAGTTCACGCGGCGCGAACTGCTGCCGCAACCGGCAAGCACGAGGGCGGACACCAGCCCCAGCAGGAGTGCCGGGGCGCGAAGGGAAGAAAAAGTCATGGGTTGCATGGTCGGCATGGAGCGGCGGCGAATGCTAACCGGCGCCTGTGCCGGCACAGGCTTCGAGCGCGGCCGGATGCCAGCGTTCCCTGCCGCCTGAAATTCTCAGGACCAGAGCAGCACGTGATGGGCCCGCGCCCGGGTCGCCGCGATCAGCCGCGCATTGGGCGCGTCGGTGCTGGCGACCCAGTCGCGCGCGGCCTCGGCGCTGCGGCCGAACTGCTGGTGGCGCTGCACCAGGCGCTGCTCGCGCACGGCGTCGTCGATGTCCACGTACCAGACCTCGTCGAGCATCGCCGCCGCGCCGGCCCACGGGCCGACGTCGTGCAGCAGGTAGTTGCCTTCGGTGATGACGAGCTGGGTCGACGGCAGCACGGCGATGGCGCCGGCAATCGGCTCCTCGATCTCGCGGCGGAATTCAGGGGCGTAGACGATGTCGCCGTCGGGGCGCTGCTCGCGCAGGCGCTGCAGCAGCGCCACGTAGCCGGCACTGTCGAAAGTGTCGGGAGCACCCTTGCGGTCGGCGCGGCCGAGCCGTTGCAGCTCGACGTTGGCCAGGTGGAAGCCGTCCATGGGCACGACCTGCGCGCGGTCGGCGCCCACTGCATGAAGCAATGCGAGCGCCAGCGTGGACTTGCCGGCGCCCGGCGCACCGACCAGCCCCAGCAGCTTGCGCTGCCCGCTGGCCATGAGGGCCTGCAGACGGGCAAGGCCGTCGGCAGGAACGGGAGGAAGCTTTTGCAAGGGGATGGAACTCATCCCTCGAGCGTAGCGTCCCCGCGCGTCAAAAAAACATCAGCCCGTCCGACTCCTCGCCGAGCCAGAAAGGCGACTGGAACATTGGCCAAAGGCATCGTCGATGAGGAATTCGCCGAGCATCGTCAACGCGTGCAACGGCCGGGGGCTTCGCCGCTATTTCCGGATCGCGCGGAACGTCAGGCTGATGCGTTCCCCCACGCCGTCAGCCTTGGGAATTGCGTGCAACCAGTCCTGCTGGACAGCGTCCGACATGTAGAGCAACGAACCATGGGGCAGCGGGTATTCGAAGCGCAGGCTGCTGTCGGTCTTGCTGCGATACGCAATGGACCGCGTGGCTCCGACCGACACGATGGCGACACCGGTGCCGGGCACCAGTGCCGCGATGTCGTCGGAGTGGAAACCCATCGACGATGCCCCGTCGGAATAGAGGTTCAGAAGGCAATTGTCCGGACGAAAACCAAGCTCGGCTTCGATCCTGACGCACAGGATTTCCAGCTCGGCCGGCATCGGCACTGCTTGGTAGGCAATCTGCGAATAGTCGTAGGGCACGCCGAAGCTGGCGGTCTTGCGTGCACGCATGCGCTCGTCCCACGTCACCGCGGCGCCGAGCCATTCGAGAAGGGCATCGGGCGACGCGACGAACGCGGGATCGAGGTGAATCGGCGGGCCACTCATGGGCCCGCAGGATACAAGGACCGGCGCCTTGCGATCAGGGGTACAGGCCGCGTTCCTGACGCGCCATCAGGATGCGCTCGCAAGCCACCGCATACGTCGCCGTGCGCAGCGTGATCTTGTGCTTGTCGGCCGTGTCCCAGATCTGGTTGAGCGCGTTCATCATGATGCGGTCCAGGCGCACGTTGATCTCGTCCTCGTCCCAGAAGAAGGACGAGAAGTCCTGCACCCATTCGAAGTAGCTCACCGTCACGCCGCCGGCATTGCAGATCACGTCGGGCACAACCAGCACGCCGCGCTCGGCGAGGATGTCGTCGGCCTGCGGCACCGTGGGGCCGTTGGCGCCTTCGAGCACCAGCTTGGCGGTGGTCTTCTGTGCGCGCTCGGCGGTGATCTGGCCTTCGAGGGCAGCCGGAATCAGGATGTCGCAGGCGACGTTCCAGAAGTCTTCGTTCGGCACGATATCGCCGCCGGACTTGAAGGCGACCACGCCTTCCTTGTTGGCCACCGGGATCAGCTGGGCCAGGTCGAGGCCGTTGGTGTTGACGATGGTGCCGGTGTGGTCTTGCACGGCGACGATCTTGGCGCCCGCCTCGGCGAACAGTTCGGCTGCGACCGAACCCACGTTGCCGAAGCCCTGCACGGCGATGCGCGCACCGCGCAGGTCCATGCCCAGGCGACGCGCGGCTTCACGGCCGGTGACGAACACGCCGCGGCCGGTGGCCTTGACGCGGCCCAGCGAGCCACCCAGGTGCAGCGGCTTGCCGGTGACGACGCCGGTGGCGGTGCCGCCGACGTTCATCGAGTAGGTGTCCATCATCCACGCCATGATCTGGCCGTTGGTGTTGACGTCGGGCGCGGGGATGTCGGTGTGCGGGCCGATGATGATGCCGATCTCGCTGGTGTAGCGACGGGTGATCTTTTCAAGCTCCTGCAGCGAGAGCTTCTTGGGGTCGACGCGGATGCCGCCCTTGGCGCCACCGTAAGGCAGGTTGACGGCCGCGGTCTTGATGGTCATCCAGGCCGACAGCGCCATCACTTCTTCGAGCGTGACGTCGGGGTGGAAGCGCACGCCGCCCTTGCCCGGGCCGCGGCTCATGTTGTGCTGCACGCGGTAGCCCTCGAAGTGGGCGATGGTGCCGTCGTCCATTTCGATGGGCACGTCGACGATCAGCGCGCGCTTGGGGCGCTTCAGGGTTTCGACCCAGCGGGCCAGCGGGCCGAGGTACGGCACGACACGGTCGACCTGGGAGAGGTACGTTCCCCACGGGCTGTTGGCGGTGGGGGAGACGAAGGAGAGTTTTTCACTCATGAGAGATCCCTTGGTTTGGAAAGGTGGCCGCAACGATAGACCTCTCGCGCCCGTCGCGCCATGGCTTATGCGCGTCGCGCTGACGGTTATGCAAGAGAGGTTGGACGGGCTGGGATGCGGCGGTGCAGCACACCTTCATGACGCCAGCATTGCGCCGATGTAATCGCGCCGTTCGGCTGTTGACGCCCTGGCTTCCTAGATTGGTCCGGCATGACGGCCCGAGCCGGCATGGCCGGCGCCATCGGGCGCGGGCAACCAACCCAAGGAGATCTTCGACATGCTGCAACGCAAACTTTTCGCATCGCTCGCCGCCGTGGCGGCTTCCGCTGCCGCGCTGGCACCCCTGGCCGCTTCGGCGGCCGGCGAGTACCACTTCGCCCCGACCGAGGCCGGCGTGACGCGCCACCCCGACCATCTGCGCCAGGAGCCGTCGCGCGACAAGGTGGTCGCCGAGCTGGAGACGGCACAGAAGCAACCCGCCTGGAACATCGTGAGCCGCGGCGCGCCCTGGCCCACGCCGCGCACCGGCCAGCCCGCCACGCGCGAGGCCGTGGAGGCGGAGACCCTCAAAGCCATGCGCGCGGGAACGATCCCGTCGGGCGAACGGTAGGCAAGGGCATGTCCGGCGGGCCCTGTTTTCCGGGCATGCGCCGGACATGCGCAGATGACGAAACTGTCATCAACGGGTTATCGATCGGGTGGATGCGTTTTTTAGAGTTGGTCTCACCAACCACCACTACCAAGGATCTAGAAATGAAGCAGCTGTCCACCACCCGCCTCCTGAGCACCGCCACCGTCGCAGCCCTGCTGGGCCTGATGGCGGCACCGAGCTTTGCAGGCAACTACGCCGAAGGCGATCCGCGTCCCGTGTCGATGAACTCGTCGACGACGCGCGCCGCCGTGGCATCCGACGCACAACAGTGGCTGAAGACCGCGCCCACGCAGGGCTACACCGACGGCATCTCGCAGCAAGCCGCTGTGGTGTCGGCCAACACCCGCGCCGCCGTGGCGGCCGACACGCGCCTGTGGATGCAGTCGGGCCTTGCAGCCAAGCAGAACACCGAATCGGGCACCGATGCATCGCAGCCGGGCTATCGCCAGGCCGCCGCCGAGTACGCGCGCCTGCGCGCCAGCCCGGCCTACGGCGCGCTGGTCGACCAGTTGAAGAACCAGCAGGCAGCGGCCGCCGCGCAAAACGCGGTTCGCTGAGTGCGCCACGCGAAGGAAATGCGCCGGCCAGCCGGCAAAGGGTAGGCCGACGGCATTTCCTTGGTTCTATCTCCTATGGCTTGAGCCCATAGGCCGCATCTTCTGCAATGAATCGATGTGCGAGCCGGATAATCCTCCGATGCTCGACCTGGACCGCATCGATCTCCGCCTGCTGAAGATTCTTCAGGAGGACGGCCGTATCACCAACCTGAAGCTGGCCGAAGCGGTGGCGCTTTCGCCCACCGCCGTGCTGGCGCGCGTGCAGCGGCTGACGCGCGACGGGTTCATCCATGGCTACGAGGCGCGGCTCGATCCGCACAAGCTGGGCCGTGGCTTCACCGTGTTCGTCGAGGTGCTGCTCGACCGCACCACGCCCAATGTGTTCGACCAGTTCAAGGCCGCGGTGCAGGTGCGCGACGAGATCATGGAATGCCACATGGTCGCCGGCGGCTTCGACTATCTGCTCAAGACCCGCATGGCCGACATGGCCGCCTACCGCGAGTTCGCGGGCACGGTGCTGTGGCAACTGCCCGGCGTGCGCGAGACGCGGACCTATGCGGTGATGGAAGAAGTGAAGAACAGCGCGCGCCTGCCGCTGGGCGTGTGAGCGCGGCCGCGCGCAAAACCCGAGCGGCCCAGGCAACCTAGGCAGGCTTGCGCGCCCTGCCGCCGAAGATCGCGGTGCCCACGCGCACCATCGTGCTGCCCGCGCTGATCGCGGCTTCGAGGTCGGCGCTCATGCCAAGAGAAAGCGTGTCGAGTTCGATGCCCGCGTCGCGGATCGACTGGTACACCGCATGCGCGCGCAGGCACAACGCGCGCTGTGCTTCAAAGTCGGGTGCCGGTTCGGGGATCGCCATGAGCCCGCGCAGCCTCAGCTGTGGCAAAGCAGCCACAGCGCGTGCAAGCGCCAACGCCTCATCGGGCGTCACGCCGGACTTGTTGGCACCGCCGTCCACATTAACCTGAAGGCATACATTGAGCGCCGGCAGATGCGCCGGCCGCTGCGCCGACAAACGCTCGGCAATCTTGAGCCGATCGATGCTGTGCACCCAATCGAAGTGCTCCGCGACGGGCCGCGTCTTGTTGCTTTGCAGAGGGCCGATGCAGTGCCACTCGAGGGTGGCGCGCAGATCGGCGAGGGCCTCGATCTTGTCGAGCCCTTCCTGCACATAGTTCTCGCCGAAGGCCGACTGGCCCGCCGCATGGGCTTCGCGCACCGCGTCCGGCCCGAAGGTCTTGGACACCGCCAGCAGCCGGACCCCGGCCGGGTCGCGGCCGGCGGTGTTGCACGCCTGCGCGATCCGGTTCTTTACTTGCTGGAGGTCGTCGCCAATCATCGTCATAATCGTCCAAAATCGTATCAAAACGTCACCAGATCCGAGCCGAGGAACCCCGTGGACATTACCCAATTGCTGGCGTTCAGCGTCAAGAACAAAGCCTCCGACCTGCATTTGTCGGCCGGCCTGCCCCCCATGATCCGCGTCAACGGCGACGTGCGCCGCATCAACGTCGATGCGCTCGACCACAAGGGCGTGCACGCGATGGTGTACGACATCATGAGCGACACGCATCGCAAGCACTACGAAGAGTTTTTGGAGGTCGACTTCTCGTTCGAGATCGACGGCCTCGCGCGCTTCCGCGTGAATGCCTTCAACCAGGCGCGCGGTGCGGCCGCGGTGTTCCGGACCATTCCTTCGAAGATCCTCACGCTCGAGCAGCTGAACGCGCCAAAGATTTTCGGCGAACTGGCGCTCAAGCCGCGCGGGCTGGTGCTGGTGACGGGCCCCACGGGCTCGGGCAAGTCGACCACGCTGGCGGCGATGGTCAACTACCTCAACGAAAACGAGTACGGCCACATCCTCACGGTGGAAGACCCGATCGAATTCGTGCACGAGTCGAAGAAGTGCCTGATCAACCAGCGCGAAGTGGGCCCGATGACGCTGTCGTTCTCGAACGCGCTGCGCTCCGCCCTGCGCGAAGACCCGGACGCCATTCTTGTGGGCGAGTTGCGCGACCTCGAAACCATTCGCCTGGCCATGACCGCGGCCGAAACGGGCCACCTGGTGTTCGGCACGCTGCACACCTCGTCGGCGGCCAAGACCATCGACCGGATCATCGACGTGTTCCCCGGTGAAGAAAAGGAAATGATCCGCGCGATGCTTTCCGAGTCGCTGCAGGCGGTGATCTCGCAGACGCTGTGCAAGACCAAGGACGGCCAGGGCCGCGTGGCGGCGCACGAGATCATGCTGGGCACACCGGCCATCCGCAACCTGATCCGCGAGGCCAAGGTGGCGCAGATGTACTCCACCATCCAGACCGGCCAGGGCTCGGGCATGCAGACGCTCGACCAGAACCTGACGGACCTGGTGCGCCGCAATACGATCTCTGCCGCCGAAGCACGCGGCAAAGCGAAGATCCCCGAGAATTTCCCCGGCTAGTCATGAAGCCCCCCGGTTTTTCACTTCGCTGCGCTTCGTGTAACTCCACCCCCCATGGGGGAGGCGCGGCCGCCTTGGGGCGGCCCGGCGGTCGGCCGCCAGCGGACTCAATTTAGAAATCAAGGAGCGCTCTCATGGAACGCGATCAAGCCAGCCAGTTCATCAACGACCTGCTCAAGCTCATGGTGAGCCGCAATGGCAGCGACCTGTTCATCACCGCCGACTTTCCGCCGGCCATCAAGGTCGACGGCAAGGTCACCAAGGTGTCGCAGCAGGCGCTGGGCTCGCAGCACACGCTGGCGCTGACGCGCTCGGTCATGAACGACCGCCAGACGGCCGAGTTCGAGCGCACCAAGGAGTGCAACTTCGCGATCTCGCCGACCGGCATCGGCCGCTTCCGCGTGAACGCGTTCGTGCAGCAGGGCAAGGTCGGCATGGTGCTGCGGACGATTCCCGCGAAGCTGCCGACCATCGATGGCCTGGGCATGCCGCAGGTGCTGAAAGACGTGTCGATGACCAAGCGCGGCCTGTGCATCCTGGTGGGTGCCACGGGCTCGGGCAAGTCGACCACGCTGGCCGCGATGATCGATTGGCGCAACGAAAACTCCTTCGGCCACATCGTCACGGTGGAAGACCCGGTCGAGTTCGTGCACCCGCACAAGAACTGCGTGGTGACGCAGCGCGAAGTGGGCATCGACACCGACAGCTGGGAAGCGGCGCTGAAGAACACGCTGCGCCAGGCGCCCGACGTGATCCTGATGGGCGAAATCCGCGACCGCGAAACGATGGAGCACGCGGTGGCCTTCGCCGAAACCGGTCACCTGTGCATGGCCACGCTGCACGCCAACAGCGCCAACCAGGCGCTCGACCGGATCATCAACTTCTTCCCCGAAGAGCGCCGTGCTCAGTTGCTGATGGACCTGTCGCTGAACCTGCGCTCGCTGATCTCGCAACGGCTGGTGCCCACCGAAGACGGCCAGGGCCGCGTGGCGGCGGTCGAGGTGCTGCTGAACACGCCGCTGATCTCGGACCTGATCTTCAAGGGCGAAGTGGGCGAGATCAAGGAGATCATGAAGAAGAGCCGCAACCTGGGCATGCAGACCTTCGACCAGGCGCTGTTCGACCTGTTCGAGAGCCACTCGATCACCTTCGAGGACGCGCTGCGCAATGCCGACTCGGCCAACGACCTGCGGCTGCAGATCAAGCTCAACAGCCAGCGCGCGCGCAGCACCGACTTGGCGGCGGGCACGGAGCACTTCGCGATCGTCTGACCCGACCGGGCCGGCGCGGTTGATTGCGCCGCGCTAGTCGATCTGCCGCTGCCAAGCGGCGAAGACACCGGCCACCAACGCAATCACCGCCATCGCGGTGAACCCGTCGAGCGAGGCCATGAAGGTGGCCTGCTGTTCGAGCGTGCGCCACAGCATGCCCAGCGCCATCGCATGCGCCTCGCCCGCCGAATGCCCCGCTGCCGCAAAGCCATGCGTGAGCGATTCCAGCGCCTGCATGAAGCTGGCATTCGCAGGGTTAGCCGATTCGCTCAGCCGCACCTCGTGCAGCGCCAGCCGGTGCTGCTGCAATGCGATCACGCTCGATGTCGCGAATGAAATCGCAAGCTGCCGAACGAGGTTCTTGAGCCGGTAGCCGTGCGCGAACTCTTCGGCCGCGAAGGGGCGAAAGGTGAGGTTGGCCACCGGCAGCACGACGAACAACATCAGCAGCCCGCGCAGCAACAGCGGCCCCAGCAAGGCTTCGCGGCCCACCTGCGGCGTGACCCGCGACAGCCACCACGCCGCCAGCGCCGCAATGCCGAAGCCCGTGACGATGAGCCACTTCTTGCGCGTGAGCAGCGCCGAATAGCGCAGGTAGACGAACACCAGCAGCCCCGTCGCCAGCGATGCCGCGCCCGTGAAGTAGCCGGTGTTGCCGACGGTGAAACCAAGGCCGCCCTCCATCAGCCGGGGCAGCAGGTAGCTGAAGCCCGTCGACAGGTAGTAGTAGACGACGTACAGCGCCAACCCGACCCGGAAGGACGCGTTGCGCAACGCATGCAGTCGCACCAGCGGCGCCGGGTGCTGCCACTGCTGGTAGCCGAACCACGCGAGCCCCACCACGCCCACGATCGTCAGGCCGATCAGCGCGGGCGAGCCGGTGAAAAGCTCGAAGTGCGAGCGCGTCAGCACCACCTGCAGCGCGGCCTGCGCGAGCGCGAAGACGAGGTAGGCGACGTAGTGCGGCTCGGTGCGTTCGTGCGGCTCGACGTCGCCGATGTCGGGCAAGGTCCAGAGCACCAGCAGGCCGATCAGCGCCGCGGCCGGCGCGGTGCTCGCGAACA
Source organism: Variovorax sp. EL159 (assembly GCF_900100965.1). Taxonomy (GTDB): domain Bacteria; phylum Pseudomonadota; class Gammaproteobacteria; order Burkholderiales; family Burkholderiaceae_C; genus Variovorax. Next base: position 66,712 of record NZ_FMUJ01000011.1, read on the forward strand.
GCCAGCGCCAGTCGAAATTGGTGACGAGAAAGGCGCCCACGATCGGCGCCAGCGCACCACCGAAGACGATCAGCACCATGAAGGCCTTCAGCGCCTTGGCACGGCGCGCCGGCGGAATGCCGATCTGGATCAGGATGCGGCAGGCACCCAGCATGGGCCCGACGAAGTAGCCCTGCACCGCGCGCGCCAAGGTCAGTTGCGCGGAGCTGTCGCACAGCGCCGCACCCACGCCACCGGCCGCGAAGGCGAACATGCAGATCGCCAGGTAGCGCCGGTAGCCCAGCCGCTCGACCCACGCATGCTGGTGCAGGATGCCGAGCACGGCGCCCAGCGCGTACGCGCTCGAGGCCCACACCAGTTCGTCGGGCGAGGCGTTGACGCCACCGGCGATGTAGCTCGCGAAGAAGGCGAACAGGGCGTTGTCGAAATAGTCGATGGCCGTGACGAGGCCGATGGCCCAGGGCAGCAGCGCGACCGCGACGCTGCTGCCGCGCGAAGGCCATGCCAGGGCCGGAGAGGTCATTCGAAAGCCTCCGTGCCGTGCACGATGGCACCAGCGCCTTCGGGCGGCCTTGCGGTGTTCATGGCGCCGGCCGCTCCTTGCGCCGGCTTTCGAGCGCCTCTTCGACCGGCTCGCCGGCCAGGCGGCGCTCGACATAGTCGAGGTCGCGCCGCAACTGCGCCTGCAGCGCGCCCGCTTCCTTGAGCTCGCGACGCACCTGGGCCACGCGCGCGTCGAGCGTTTCCAGTTGCCCGGTCAGCGTTTCGCGCAGTGTCTTGAGCGACGCGTTCGACAACCGTGGCCGCCCGCCCTCGGCCGGCGCCTCCATCGGCTGCTGCAGCATCGCGGTGATGGCGGTGAGCGAAAAGCCCAGCGAACGCATGCGCAGCACGCGCGCCAGCTTGTCGAGATCGGCCTGCTCATACAGGCGGTAGCCGCCCTCGCTGCGCACCGGCACCACGATGCCCAGTTCTTCGTAGTACTTGAGCGTGCGCGGCGTGACGTCGAGCCGTGCGGCGGCATCGCGCACGGTGATGGTCTTGGCGGGGTTCGGCTCGGTCATGACGGGGCGATTCTACCCAAACCTGCACGTTCACGTACAGGTTTGGTGCATCCCATCGCTCGCGGAATGGCTTTAAGCTCCTGCCCCATGAGCAGCATCAACACCCGAACCTACGAATCCATCCCCGCGCAGACGGTGGCCTTTCTTGGCCTCGGCGTCATGGGCGGGCCCATGGCCGGCCACCTGGCCAAGGCCGGCCACAGCGTGACGGTCTACAACCGCACGCCCGCCAAGGCGCAGGCCTGGGCTGCCGAATTCGGCGCGCCCGGCCGCCATGCCCCGACGCCGCGCGAAGCGGCCGCCGGCGCCAGCATCGTGTTCTGCTGCGTCGGCAACGACGACGACCTGCGCTCGGTGGTGCTGGGCGACGACGGCGCCTTCGCCGGCATGGCGAAGGGCGCGGTGTTCGTCGACCACACGACGGCATCGGCCGACGTGGCGCGCGAACTGTCGAAGGCGGCGCAGGCGCTGGGCCTGCACTTCATCGATGCGCCGGTGTCGGGTGGACAGGCCGGTGCGCAGAACGGCGCACTGACCGTGATGTGCGGCGGTGAAGCCGCCGTGTTCGAGCGCATCAAGCCGGTGGCCATGGCGTTCTCGCGCGCGGTCACGCTGCTGGGCGAGAGCGGCGCCGGCCAGCTCGCAAAGATGGTGAACCAGATCGCCATCGCGGGCCTGGTACAGGGCCTGTCGGAAGCCATTGCCTTCGGCCAGCGCGCCGGGCTCGACATGGAAGCGGTGCTGGGCGTCATCAGCAAGGGCGCCGCACAGAGCTGGCAGATGGAAAACCGCGGCAAGACGATGATCGAAGGCAAGTTCGACTATGGCTTTGCGGTCGACTGGATGCGCAAGGACCTGGGCCTGGTGCTGGACGAAGCCAAGCGCAACGGTGCGCGCGTGCCGGTGACGGCGCTGGTCGACCAGTTCTATGCCGACGTGCAGCAGGCCGGCGGCCAGCGCTGGGACACGTCCAGCCTCATCACCCGACTTAAATAGGCTCGCCCCCAAGCCTCGCGCACTTCGTGTCGCTGCGCCCCCCTACCGGGGGCAACACCTGAGGCCCGGCGAAGCCGGTTCCTCGGTGTTTCAAAAAAGGCCGGGCTGCGCCGGCCGTTGCTTCATTGCTGCTGGATCAGCGCACGGGGGTTGTTGTCGCACCGCCGGCGGGCTGCGTCGAAGTTCCGCCCGATGGCAGCGGCGCCATCGGCGGGAGCGGAACGCGCGACGATGACGACGAGGCCGGAATGGTTTGCGGCGGCGCGGGCGTGGCCGGGACCGACGAAGTCACCGGTGCGCCGGTGCCACCAGCCTGCGACTGGCTGGCAAGGTCGGCCTCGCTGACGATCTCGACCACGCGCACCACCTTCACGACACCGGCCACGCCGCGCGTGATCTCGGTCGCGCGGTCGGTCTCGCGACGGGTGGCGATGCCCATCAGGTAGACCACGCCGCGTTCGGTCACGACCTTGAACGAGTTGGCGAAGATGTCCTTGGCATCGAGCAGCGAAGCCTTGACCTTGCCGGTGACGTAGAGGTCGTTCGAGCGGTCCTGGAAGGTGCTCGGGGTGCCGATGGTGAGTTCGTTGACCACCGAGCGCACGTTGTCGACGCGCAGCACTGCCTCTTCGACCTTGCGGCGGTCGGCGTCGTTGCCCACCGCACCGGTCAGCAGCACCTGGCGGTTGTAGCTGGTGACGCTCACGTACATCTGGTCGTTGGCCATGTCGCGCACACGGGCAGCGGCGCGCAGCTCGATGCCCTGGTCATCGAGTTGGGCACCCGAGCTGCGGCGATCGGTCGCCAGCAGGCCCACGCCCACCGCGGCGCCGCCCACCACGAGCGGAACGCAGGCGGAAAGACCGGCGACCAGTGCGGCACCCATGGTGAGTGCAATGGCGAAACGCTGGATCGGTGTCGTCGTCATGGTCATGAGGAAATTTCCTGTTCTCCGAGTAACTGGGCGTCCACACCATCGCACAGGCAATGCAGCGCGAGCAGGTGGACTTCGTGGATGCGCGCCGCACGCTCGTGCGGGACGCTGATCTGGACATCGGTTTCGCGCAGCGCGCGGCCGATGACGCCGCCGGTGCCGCTGCTGCCCGCGCCCGGTGCCGAAGGCGGGCCCGAGACCGCGTTGCCCAGCAGGGCGACCACGGTCATGTCGCGTTCGTGCGCGGCCATCACGGCGGCAAGCACCGCGGCAGATTGGCCGCTCGCGCTCAGTGCCAGCAGCACGTCGCCAGCCTGGCCGAGCGCGCGCACCTGGCGGGCGAAGCGGTCGGCATCGATGGCGTTGGCGCTGTCGGCATTGGGGTCGGTGGTGTCGCCAGGCAGCGCGATGGCGCCCAGCTCGGGGCGCTCGCGTTCGAAGCGGCCGACGAACTGCGCGGCGAACTGCGCCGCCAGCAGACCCGACACACCCGCACCGCAGGCCAGCACCTTGCCACCGCTGGTCACGCAGGCCAGGATGGCCTGCATTGCCTGGGAGATGGGTTTGCTGAGGACCGGTCCGGTCTGGTATTTGAGGTCGGCACTGTCGATGAAGTGCTGCTGAATACGTTGCTCGAGCATGTGGCGGGATGATAACTGGGGGTTGTGAAACAAGACGTGTGAGTTGTGGAGCCTTCAGCAAGGCTTCAGTTCCCGCATGAAGCGGGTCAGCCGGCGTCGAACGCGGCCTGCAACCAGGTGATTTTCTCCTCGACCAGCACCACGTCGAAACGACAAGGCGGCACCGTGCGCAACTGGTTCAGGTAGTGCCGCGCGGCGAACACGATGCGCCGCTGCTTCAGCCCGGTGATGCTGCCGCCCGCGCCGCCATGCGCGCCCGAGCTGCGCTGGCGGACCTCGACGAACACCAGCGTGCCACCACCGGCGCCACGCGGATCGCGCATGATCAGGTCGATCTCGCCACCGCCTCGTCCGGGCGTTCGATAATTGCGCGCGACCAGCACCAGGCCGGCGTTGTTCAGATGGTCGAGCGCGGCGTCTTCCGCCGCATCGCCACGATGCTTCGTTGTGATGGTCTTCATGCTCCCTGCCGTCTTCTTGTTTGTATTTCCGGAGAAACCCATTGGCTTCACTCGCACCCGCCTCTTTCGGCGCCGCCCTCGCGGCCGCGCATGACGCCGCGGGTGCGCAGCATTATCCGCAGGCCACGCTCTACGTGGTCGCCACGCCCATCGGCAACCTGGCCGACATCACGCTGCGTGCGCTGCATGTGCTGCAACTGGTGGACGTGATCGCCTGCGAGGACACGCGCCACACGCAGAGCCTGCTGCGCGCCTACGGCATCGACCGGCCGGGCGCCCGGCTGCTGGCCGTGCACCAGCACAACGAGGCCGAGGCGGCGCAAACGGTGGTTTCGCGGCTCGCGCAAGGCGAGCGCATCGCCTACGTCAGCGACGCCGGCACGCCCGGCGTGAGCGACCCCGGCGCCCGGCTGGCCGCGGCCGTGCGCGCGGCGGGGCAGCGCGTGCTGCCGCTGCCGGGCGCGAGCAGCGTCACCACGCTGATCGGTGCCGCCGGGCTCGTGGCCGATGGCGGCGACGGCAACGCAAGCAGCGCCTTCGTCTTCGCCGGCTTCCTGCCGAGCAAGGCCGGCGAACGCGACACCGCCGTGCAGTCGCTGTCGCAGGAACCGCGCGCCGTCGTGTTGCTGGAAGCCCCGCACCGCATCGAAAGCCTGGCACGCGCGCTCGCCACGCTGGGCGAGCGCCGCATCACCGTGGGCCGCGAACTTACGAAACAGTTCGAGGAAATCGCGACCGTGGCGGCCAGCGCCCTGCCCGACTGGTTCGGGGCCGACCGCGACCGCACGCGCGGCGAATTCGCGCTGGTGCTGCATCCGGTGGCTGTGTCGGGCGATGGTGGCGCGGAGGGCGAACGCGTGTTGCGCCTGCTGCTGGCCGAGCTGCCAGTGAAGACCGCGGTGCGGCTCGCGGCGGAGATCAGTGGATCGCCGCGCAATGCGCTCTACGAAACCGCACTGCGCATCCGCAACGATGCGCAGGACGCGGACGACGAATAGTCCGCGCTACGACGTCTCATCGGATTCCGACAGGAACCCCGGCGGCACGGACTCCGTCAGCCACACCCCGTTCTCCGCACGATGGAACGCATGGCCCAGCGCATGCATGCGGCCCGCGTCGACCCGCAGCACATGCGCCTTGCCATGGCGCTGCCCCACCTGCACGGCAGTGGCCTCGTCGGCCGACAGGTGCACGTGCTGCCGCGCGCCAGGCAGCAAACCCTGCACGCGAATGGACACGAGAAAGCGCGTCGCCGTGCCATGAAAGAGCCATGCCGGAGGCGCCACCGACTCGAAGCTGCGCCTGACCTGCAGCGTGGAATGGCCTTGCAAGGCGCGAATGCGCAGCCCGTCCGCCGGCAGCTCGTAGCGCTTCTTCGCGCCTGAGATCGCCGCAAGCGCAACCGCCGGCCGCGTCAGGCCGCGCCCGCTGGCGACGGCGCCCGCAACCAGCGCGTCGATGTCGGCCCAGCCTTCCGCATCGAGCTGCAGGCCGATGGATTCGGGCGCATGCCGCAGCACATAGGCGATGAACTTGCTGGCGTCCTCAGGGGTCATGACGCTCTTCTTCCGGCCGGTCGAAGAGCGGCCTGCCAATGGTCGCCTTCCGCGATCAGGGCGTCCATGAGCCGTTGCACATGCGGTGTCGGCGCCCTGTCGGCCGCGTGGAAGACGTGGTACTCGAGCGGCGGATAGCCGTGCAACGGAATCGCCACCAGCCCCTTGGGCATCCGGCAGCATGCGTTGACCACCGTCAGGCCGAAGCCCAGTTGGGCAAAGCGCAGCATCAGCTCCCAGCCGTTGGCCTCGAGCGAAGGCTGCCAGGGCACCGACTCGGCCTGCAGCAGCCGTCCGAGCAGTTCGCGATGCGGCTTGCCGGCCGGCGGCACGATCAGCTGCGCCCCTTTCAGATCCCGCAGGCGCACCGACTTGCGCGAAGCCAGTGCATGCGCACGCGGCACGACCAGCACCTGCCCCACGACTGTCAGCCGCACGGCATGCAGGTCGGCAGGCACCGTGCCGAGCGGTGCGATGCCCAGTTGCGCCTGACCGGCACGCACCGCCTGGATCGACTCGTCCCGGTTGCGCGTCAGCAATTGCAGGTGCGGCGATGCACCGGGACCCGAGAACTGCGACAGTGCCTTGCCCAGCAGGTAGAGGTAGGCGCCCTCGCCCGCCGCCAGCGTGACGGCCGGGTTGTCGCTGCCCGCGGCGATTCCCTTGACGAAGCGGCGGTTCAGCGCGAGCAGCTCCCGCGCATGCCGGGCAACCTGCTCGCCCGTGGGCGTGAGTTCGAGCGCACTGCCCACCCGCAGGTACAGCCGGGCATCGAGCTGCTCGGAGAGCTTGCGCACCTTGGCATGCAGCGCAGGCTGGCTGATGTGCAGCAGGCGCGCCGACTCGCTGAAATTCAGCGTGTCGGCAAACACGGCAAACGACTGCAGCGCATCGAGGTTGGTGCGGGGGATGTCCATCTATCCATTTTATGGATAGCACTTCCAATATCAGTAGTTCCTGGTGATGGGCTTCATTTCTACGATCCGCCTGCTCAAACACACAAGGAACAAGAAATGAAGAACACCCCACACATTCCCCGCCTCGGCATCGACATCGGCCGTGTGCTGATCGCGGCCGAAGGTGCCAACGGCGCGGACACCGCTTTCATCGGAGGCTCGCTGAACGACGCGCTGAACACGCCACCCTACGAAGGCATGTTCGACGCCGTGGCCCCGTTGGTGAAGAAGTTCGAAGGCCGCGTCTGGCTGGTCTCGAAATGCGGGCCGAGCGTGCAGGCCAAGAGCCGTGCGTGGCTGCTGCACCATCGCTTCTTCGAGCGGACAGGCATGGCACCGGGCAACCTGCGCTTCTGCCTCCAACGGCCCCAGAAGGCCGACCATTGCCGCGAGTTGGGCATCACGCATTTCATCGATGACCGCGCCGACGTGCTGCATCACCTGAAGGGCATCGTGCCGAACCGCTACCTGTTCGGCCCGCAACGCAAGCCGGTGATGGACACGAACCTCGTGCTGCTGCCGGCCTGGAAGGACGCGGCGGCACTCGTCAACTGAGGGCCGAGGCCGTGGTGCTAGCCATCCAGCTCCGCATACCGCCTGAAGATCCCGTCTTCATTGAACGCGATGCGGCGCGGGCTTTGCAGATAGTCGTGCACACGCTGGCGGCGCCTGACGTTGGCGTGCAGCTTCTCGACCGCCGGCGTCGCGGCCAGCGCCCTTGCCGTGGCCTTCGGAAATGCGTAGTGCAGCCCGTCCACCAGCTGGAACAGCGAAAGATCGGCATAGGTCAGCGTGTCGCCGACCAGATGCAGGTCGCCCGCGGGATTGCGCTGCAGCACCTGCTCGAACCAGTTCAAAAATTTTGGAATGCGTTCTTCGCGAAAGGCCCGTGCACGCTGCACGGCGGCATCGCGCTGGTCTTCGTAATAGGCACCGGTCGAGATGGGGTGGTGCGTGTCGTGCGCCTCGGCCACCGCATCGGCGATGGTGAGCTGCAGTTGATGGGTCCACAGCCCATCGGACTCGCCGACGCCCGACAGGCCGAGCCGCGGCCCGAGGTACAGCAGGATCGCGGCGGTCTGCCCCACCACGATGTCGCCATCGACGAGGAACGGCGGCGCGAAGGCGGGACGCGCGTTGTTGGGATCGCCGAGACGGCGGCCCAGTGCCGATTCGCCTCCGCCGCCGGACGCGGGCAGGCGCGCGACATCGACATAGTCGGCACCGGCCGCTTCGAGCGCGAGCCGCACGAATTCACCGCGGCCCTGGATGGTGGGCCAGTAATGGAGTTGGTATGGCATGCGGCCATGGTGTCAGGGTCGGCAGGCCCCCGCAACCCGTCTGGCCGAAGCGTCGACTTTCGACTACGCGGCGAGATCCGCGGGCGTCTTGCCGCTTTCGAGCGCCGCCTTGAACCATGCGGGACGCGGACCACGGCCACCCCAGACGTTGCCCTGGTCGTCCTTGAAGCGGGGCGCGGCGGCGGACTTCGCGGCAGCCTTCTTCGCACCCTTGCGCCTGGCCACGGGCGCGGCCGATGCCTTGGAGGCCCGGGGCTTGCGCGTGCCCACGCCCAGTTCTTCGGCCGTGAAGCCGTACACCGCGATCGCTTCCTTGATGCGGGCCAGCACACCGGCTGCTTCTTTCTTTCTCAGCGTGTCTGCTTCTTTTTGGAGTTGGGCGATCTGCTTTTGCACCTGAAGATAGGTCTTGGTCATTGCTTGCGTCGTTGTTGGGGGAAGCCAGCGGTGCTTATACACAGATCGGACACACAGCCGGTCATCTTTAGAAATCGTGTTCACATTGTTACCAACCTGACGATGCAGTGGCAAGCGACGCCCCGGCAGCCATTCAACGCAGCGCCATGCCGGCCAGCACCGCGAGCAGCAACGCCAGGTAGACCCACGTGTGCACGCGGTCCGGAATACGGCCGATCAGCGGCGCGGCGGCGCGAATGCCCACCAGCGAGCCCACGACCAGGGCGCCGAACGCGGGCACGTCCACATAGCCGACATGCCACCCTTGCAGCGATGAAGTCGAGCGCCATGCCAACGCCATGTAGGTCGCGGTGCCGGCCAGCGCGATCGGAAGCGACAGCGGGTTCGCCATGGCTGTCGCGCGCGTCATGTCGATGCCGCGCCGGCGCATCAGCGGCACGGTCATGACGCTGCCGCCCACCCCGAGGAATGCGGCGATGAGGCCGATGACGACGCTGCCGAACGCGGTACCGGCGCGCGACGGCGAACGTATCGCATCCGGCGCGGCGCGCGTCAGGAAGCCGGGGCGCAGCAGGCAGTCGAGGATCGTCGCGCCCAGGTAGGCGACGAAAGCCCAGCGCACGAACTCGCCATCGGCCGAGACGGCAGCCGCCGCCCCCACGACGGCGCCGAGGCCGATGAAGCCCAGCAGCGGCCGGACCTGCGTCCAGTCGAGCGTGCCGGCACGCTGGTGCCGCCGGGTCGCGAGCAGCGCGCCAACGATCATCACGCAGGTCGAGGTCGCGACCGCGATGTGCATGGCCGACCGGCCGATGTCGCTGTCCGCGCCGTGGGCCGCGATCAGGGCTCGATAGAGCAAGGGAACCACCACGAAGCCGCCGCCGAAACCGAACAGCACGGTGGTGACGCCCGCCAGGCAACCAAAGCCGGCGAGCACGAGATAGATCAGCACGAAGCGCCTCCTGAAGACAGACATTGAAGAAGGCCTTCACGATAGATTCGTACCGTGTGGCTCGCTTGCGCAGCTGGGCCAATAATGTTTTCATTTCGGCCAACCGATTCCTGCCCGCCATGCGCAACATCCCGCTCGACTCCGTGGACGCCATCGACCGGCCGGTGCTGGCCATCGGCACCGACTACCCGCCGAACACGCTGCTGCACACGCACAGCCACCGGCGCGCGCAGTTCCTGTATGGCGCCACGGGCGTAATGGAAGTCGGCACCGACGACGGTGCGTGGGTCGTGCCGCCGCAGCGGGGCGTGTGGATTCCAGCCGGCAAGCCGCACCGCGTGCGCATGATGGGCGTGAGCACGCGCAGCCTCTACATCGAACCGCGCGCGGTGCCGCGCAAGGGCGACCAATGCGAGGTGCTGAATGTGTCGCCCCTGCTGCGCCAGTTGCTGATGGAGGCGATCGAACTGCCGGCCGCCTACGAACGGCAGGGGCGCGACGGCACCTTGATGCGGCTTGTGCTGCACGAAGTGGCGCGCGCGCAAGCCTTGCCGTTGCATGTGCCGCTGCCCCGCGACCCGGCCCTGGCCAGGCTCTGCGTGGCGTTTCTTCACCAACCCGACATCCACGCCACGCCGGCGATGTGGGCCGCGCAGTTGAACGTGAGCGAACGCACCTTCAGCCGCCGCTTCAGCCTTGAAATCGGCATGGCCTTCGGCAAGTGGCGCCAGCGCGCCTGCGTGCTGGTCGCCCTGTCGCGGCTTGCCGAAGGACAGGCGGTGACCGTGGTCGCGCTGGACCTGGGCTACGACAGTCCGGGTGCGTTCTCGACGATGTTTCGCAAGACGCTGGGGCGGTCACCCTCGCATTTCGTCATGTCCTGAGGCGCCAGAGGAAAGCAAGAGCGCGGCGAGCCGGCGGGCCCGCTCACCAGAATTTCCACCAGGCGCGCTTGGCCTCGCGCAACGCGAGCGGGCGGGTGTCGAGGTCGGCGGCCTGGGTGGGGATGATCGAGTCCCCCGTGCGCCGCCGCAATTCGGTTTCAAAGGCATGTGCAATGCCGCGCGCCTGCTTCTCGCCGCGCAAGGCCCGGCGACGCCATTCGGCGGCATGCGCTGCGAGGCTGGCCTCGTCCAGATCAGTCAACTCCGTCATGGGTGGGGAAAGAAAAAAACCGGAAGCCTTTGAGAGCTTCCGGTTTGGTATGTGGTCCCGCCGCCAGGAATCGAACCTGGATCTCAGCCTTCGGAGGGCCGAATTCTATCCGTTGAAATACAGCGAGAGAGGGGGTCCGGCAAGCACCGGAGCCACACATTATCGCCTATCAGGCGACGGTCGTTTCGGCGTCGTCCGCGACTGCGATGTGAAGCGACGTCCGGACGAAGCCAAGCCCTTCGAAATAGACGCGCAACGAGTGCCTTCCCATCGGCACGAGGTCGAAGGCCTCGGGGTCGAGCAGCCAGTTCTGGATGAGCCCGCTGATGAGCGCATGCAGGCCCTGCGCCGCCGCATAGCTGGGCACGGGCAGGCGGATGCGATTGCGGCGCGCGGCCAGCTGCAGGGCTTTTTCGAAGTCGGCCACGCAGGCATTGCGCGCATCGAGATGGCGCTGCTGTACCGAGGCCATGTCGTGCGTGTACTCGACCTTGTGGGTCGCCACGTCGAACACGCGGCGCACCTGCGGGTCGGTGGTCATGAGGGTCAGCGCGTGGATCATGCCCTCCTCGATCTCGGCCAGCGGATCGTCGGCGGTGGTGGCCGCGGTGGATGCGCAGATGGCCTTCGGCCCGGCTTCGAGCGGCAGGATGACCCGCTCCATCATCGCGTTGAACAGGTCGGCCTTGTCTTTGAAGTGCCAGTAAATGGCACCACGCGTCGCGCCCGCCTGCTGCGCGATCTGCTGCAACGAGGTCTGCGAAACACCTTGCGCCTGAAACAGCAGCTCCGCGGCATCGAGCAATCGATGCCGCGTGGCCAGTGCTTCTTCCTTCGTACGACGTGCCACCAAGTCTCCTGTTTTGTAAAGACAACGCCCCTTCCGCATCGTGGGGCCATTGAGCGTTGTCACTATACATCCATGAATGTATGTAGACTACCGGGCTTCCCCGATGGCCCGGCTACTTATGCTGGCTTCCCGTTCGCACCGCGAACGCGCCATCTCCCGTCTTCGCTTCAAAGGAATCGCATGCCTCTCCTGCATGTTTCGCGTCAATCGTCCTTTTCGCCGCGTCTCGCGACCGTGGCCGCCGTCGTTCTGCTGGTCCTCGCGGGCTGCGGCAAGAGCGACGCGCCAGCCGGCCCCGGCGGTGGTGGCGGTGGCGCTCATCCAGCGCCCGAGGTGGGCGTGGTGGTGGCTGCGCCGACCGATGTCGGCCTCGTGACCGAACTGCCGGGCCGCCTCGAGGCTTCGCGCATTGCCCAGGTTCGCGCCCGCGCCTCGGGCATCCTGCTCAAGCGCGAATTCCGCGAAGGCAGCGACGTGAAGGCCGGCCAACTGTTGTTCCGCATCGACCCGGCACCGCTGGTGGCCGCTTCGCAGAACGCCCAGGCCACCCTGGCCCGCGCCGAAGCCAACGCCGTCCAGGCCAAGGCCCTGGCCGACCGCTACAAGCCGCTGGTCGAAGCCAATGCCGTGAGCAAGCAGGAATACGCCACCGCCGTGGCTTCCTACAAGACAGCTGAAGCCGACGTGGCCGCCGGCCGCGCTGCCGTGCAGACCGCCAAGATCAACCTCGGCTACGCCGACGTGACCTCACCCATCGCGGGCCGCATCGGCCGCGCCCTCGTGACCGAAGGCGCGCTGGTCGGCCAGAGCGACGCCACCGAGCTGGCCGTGGTGCAGCAGATCAACCCGCTGTACGTGAACTTCACGCAGTCGGCCTCCGACGCCATGAAGCTGCGCCGCGCAGTGGCCGCAGGCCAGTACAAGCGCGCGAGCGGCGAAGAGGCCGCAACCATCCGCGTGGTGCTGGAAGACGGCACCGACTATCCGCTCGAAGGCAAGCTGCTGTTCTCCGACCTCACGGTCGACTCCACCACCGGCCAGGTCACGCTGCGCGCCGAAGTGCCCAACCCCAAGGGCGAGCTGCTGCCGGGCCTCTACGTTCGCGTGAAGCTCGAACAGGCGCAGGCCACCAACGCGATCACGCTGCCGCAGCAAGCCGTCACGCGCACCCAGCAGGGCGACACCGTGTCGGTGGTCGACAAGGACGGCAAGATCAGCAAGCGCACCGTGAAGATCAGCGCCGCCAAGGACAACCAGTGGGTGGTGCTCGATGGCCTGAAGGCCGGCGAGCAGGTGATGGTCGACGGCTTCCAGAAGCTGCAGATGATGCCGCCCGGCACGCCGGTGAAGGCCGTGCCGTGGACCAAGCCGAACCCGGCTGCCGCGGCCCAACCCACGACATCGGCTGCTCCGGCAGCCCCGGCGGCGGCCGCCGCCGCGAAGCCGGCTGCTGAGCCGGCACCGGCCACGGCCGAGAAGAAGTAATCAGGAGCGCGCCCGCATGGCCAAATTTTTTATCGACCGCCCGATCTTTGCCTGGGTGATCGCACTGTTCATCCTGGTGATGGGCGGTGTGGCAATCACCCAGCTGCCGATCTCGCAGTACCCGCCGGTGGCACCGCCCGCCATCGTGATCAACGTCGCCTACCCCGGCGCCTCGGCCCAGACGCTCGAGGACAGCGTGCTGTCCGTCATCGAGCGTGAAATGAACGGCTCGCCGGGCCTGATCTACATGGAATCGGTGGCCCAGGCCGACGGCACCGGCTCCATCACGATCAGCTTCGAGGCCGGCACCAACGACGACCTCGCGCAGGTGGACGTGCAGAACCGGCTGTCGCGCGCAACACCGCGCCTGCCGGCTGCCGTGACGCAGCAGGGTGTGCGCGTGGACAAGTCGCGCAACAACTTCCTGATGTTCGTGATGCTGTCTTCGGACAACCCGAATTTCGACCCGGTGGCACTCGGCGACTACGCGGCACGCAACGTCGTGCCCGAGCTGCAGCGCGTCGTCGGCGTGGGCCAGGCCCAGCTGTTCGGCTCCGAAAACGCGATGCGCATCTGGATCGACCCGGCCAAGCTGCAGGGCTTCAACCTGTCGCCGACCGACGTCAACAACGCGATCCGCGCCCAGAACGCGCAGGTGTCTTCCGGCACCATCGGCGACCTGCCGAACATTCCTGGCCAGGCCATCGCGGCCACCGTGGTCGTGAACGGCCAGCTCGCCAACGTCGACCAGTTCAAGGACATCGTCCTGCGTGCCAACACCGACGGCTCGACCGTACGGCTGAAGGACGTCGCGCGCGTCGAGCTCGGCGGCCAGTCGTATGCCACCTCGGCGCGCCTGAACGGCGTGCCGGCGGTCGGTGTCGGTATCCAGCCCACGCCCAACGGCAACGCGCTGCAGTCGGCCAAGGCGATCCGCGCCAAGATGGCCGAACTCGAGCGCTACTTCCCGCAAGGCGTGAAGTGGGCCATTCCGTACGACAGCTCGCGCTTCGTGCAGATCTCGATCTCCGAAGTGGTCAAGACGCTGCTGGAAGCCGTGGCACTGGTGTTCGTGGTGATGTTCCTGTTCCTGCAGAACTGGCGCTACACAATCATCCCGACCATCGTGGTGCCTATCGCGCTGCTCGGTACCTTTGCCACCCTGCTCGCGCTGGGCTTCTCGATCAACGTGCTGACCATGTTCGGCATGGTGCTGGTGATCGGTATCGTGGTGGACGATGCCATCGTGGTGGTCGAGAACGTCGAGCGCATCATGAGCGAAGAGGGGCTGTCGCCGCTCGAAGCCACGCGCAAGGCGATGCGGCAGATTTCCGGCGCCATCATCGGCGTGACGGTGGTGCTGATCTCGGTGTTCGTGCCGCTCGCGTTCTTCGCGGGTTCGACCGGCAACATCTACCGCCAGTTCTCGGCGGTGATGGTGGCCTCGATCGCCTTCTCGGCCTTCATGGCGCTGTCGCTCACGCCGGCGCTGTGCGCCACGCTGCTCAAGCCCGTCGAAGCCGGCCACCACCACGAGAAGACCGGCTTCTTCGGCTGGTTCAACCGCGGTTTCGCGCGCACGGCCAAGGGCTATGAAGGCATGGTCGCGCGCATCCTGCGCCGCGCCGCACGCTACCTGGTGATCTACATCGCGATCATCGGCGCGGTGGTGTTCACCTACACCCGCCTGCCGAGTTCGTTCCTGCCGGAAGAAGACCAGGGCAACATCATCGTCAACGTGCAGTTGCCGCCGGGTGCGACGCAAGAGCGTGCGCTGTCGGTCATGCAGCAGGTCGAAGGCTTCATCATGAAGCAGCCTGAAGTGCAGAGCATCGTGGGCGTGATGGGCTTCAGCTTCTCGGGCCAGGGCCAGAACGCCGGCCTCGCCTTCGTGACGCTGAAGGACTGGTCGGAGCGCAAGGACCCGGCCCACTCGGCCAGCGCGCTCGCCGGCCGTGCCTTCGGTGCGCTCTCGGGCATCCGCGACGCCTTCATCTACCCGCTGAGCCCGCCGCCCATTCCTGAACTGGGCAATGCCAGCGGCTTCAGCTTCCGCCTGCAAGACCGTTCGGGCGCGGGCCACGAGGCGCTGATCAACGCACGCAACCAGCTGCTGGGCATGGCTTCGCAGAGCAAGGTGCTCGCGCAGGTTCGCCCCGACGGCCTGGAAGACGCGCCGCAGCTGCAGATCGACATCGACCGCGACAAGGCCAACGCCCTGGGCGTGAGCTTCGACGCGATCAATGCCACGCTGTCGACCGGCCTGGGTTCGAGCTACATCAACGACTTCCCGAACCGCGGCCGCCTGCAGCGCGTGGTGGTGCAGGCCGATGCGCCGGCCCGCATGCAGCCCGACGACCTGCTCAAGCTGAACGCCAGCAACACGCAGGGCCAGCCGGTGCCGCTGTCGGCCTTCGCAACCACCAAGTGGGTGACAGGCGCGACGCAGACCGTGCGCTACAACGGCTACCCCGCGATCCGCATCAGCGGCGACGCAGCCCCGGGCTTCAGCACGGGTGCCGCGATGGCCGAGATGGAAAAGCTCGCTTCGCAGCTGCCGCAAGGCTTCGGCTTCGAGTGGACCGGCCAGTCACGTGAAGAAAAGCTCGCGGGCTCGCAGGCCATCGTGCTGTACGGCTTCGCGATCCTGGCGGTGTTCCTCTGCCTGGCCGCGCTGTACGAGAGCTGGTCGATCCCGCTGTCGGTGATCCTGGTGGTGCCGCTCGGCGTGCTGGGCGTGCTGGTGGCGACGATGCTGCGCGCCTATTCGAACGACGTGTACTTCCAGGTGGGGCTGATCACCATCATCGGCCTCTCCGCGAAGAACGCGATTCTGATCATCGAGTTCGCGAAGGACCTGCAGGCGCAAGGCAAGGGCATCATCGAATCGGCCCTGGCCGCCGCCCACCTGCGTTTCCGCCCGATCATCATGACCTCGCTGGCCTTCGGCCTGGGCGTAGTGCCGCTGGTGATCGCCTCGGGTGCCGGCTCTGCCAGCCAGCGTGCCATCGGCACCGGCGTGCTGGGCGGCATGGTGACGGGCACGGCGCTCGCGGTGATCTTCGTGCCGGTGTTCTTCGTGGTCGTGCGTACCTTGTTCAAGGGCAGCGCGCGCCAGCACGAAGCCGACAAGCGGCATGCGGAAGCCGCCGGCATCACGGAAGAGAAAGCACATGACTAAGAAACTGATTCCCACAGCCCTGGCCGCCGCGATGCTGCTGGCCGGCTGCTCGCTGATTCCGATCTACGAGCGCCCCGCCGCGCCGGTGCCGACCACCTACCCGGGTGACCCGGCGCAACCGGCCGGCCAGGCTTCGGCCTCGCTGCCCTGGCAGGACTTCTTTGCCGACCCGCGGCTGGCGGGCCTGATCCAGACCGCGCTCGCCAACAACCGCGACCTGCGCGTGTCGGTGCTCAACATCGAGCAGGCGCGCGCGCAGTTCCAGATCGAGCGCTCCAACCTCTTCCCGGCCCTGGGGCTGACGGGCAGCGGCTCGCGCTCGAGCCCCAACTCGCTGCAAGGCGTCGACGGAATGGGCAGCGTGGCATCGCAGTACAGCGTCAACTTCGGCTTCACGGCCTGGGAGCTGGACTTCTTCGGCCGCATCCGCGCGCTGAAAGACCAGGCGCTGTCGCAATACCTGGCCACCGAAGAAACGCGCAAGGCCGTGCAGATCAGCCTGATCGCATCGGTCGCCAATGGCTGGCTCACGCTGCTGGCCGACGACGAGCTGCTCGAACTCACGCGCCAGACGATGGTCACGCGCGACGAGTCGGTGCGCCTGACCAAGATGCGCTTCGACAACGGCGTGTCGTCGGAACTCGACTTCCAGGCCGCGAACTCGCTCGCTGAAACGGCACGCGCCGCCTACGCGCAGCAACAGCGCGCGCGCCTGCAGGACGAAAACGCGCTGGCACTGCTGCTGGGCGCACCGGTACCGCCCGAAGCCACGGCAGGCGGCGCCAAGGGCCTGGACGGCATCAAGCCGATGCCCGACGTGCCTGCCGGCCTGCCTTCGGACCTGCTGGCCGAGCGGCCCGACATCCGCGCGGCAGAGCAGCAGCTGATTGCGGCCAACGCCAACATCGGCGCGGCGCGCGCGAACTTCTTCCCGCGCGTCTCGCTGACCAGCGGCATCGGCACTGCCAGCACCGAGTTCTCGGGCCTGTTCGACCGTGGCTCCAAGGCCTGGTCCTTCGCGCCGACGGTCACGCTGACGATCTTCGATGCGGGTAGCAACTTCGCCACGCTCAACTCGGCGAAGGCCGGGCGCGAGATCGCCGTGGCGCAGTACGAGAAGTCGGTACAGACCGCCTTCCGTGAAGTGGCCGATGCGCTCGCGGGCCGCGCCACGCTGGGCGAGCAGGTGCGCGCACAGCGTGCGCAGGCCGATGCCGAAGCCGTGCGCTTCAAGCTCTCCGACCTGCGCTATCGCAACGGCATCGCCAGCGCGCTCGACCTGCTCGACGCACAGCGCTCGTTGTTCACGGCGCAGCAATCAGCGGTCAACGTGCGCCTGCTGCAACTGCAGAACCAGGTCACGCTGTACAAGACGCTGGGTGGCGGCTGGGCCACACGCGACAAGGGTTGAGACGCCTCGGCGTCCGATATCGGGAGGCCAATTGCCCGCTGGGGCAAGGGGCCTCTCTATAATCGCCGGTTGGTTAGAGACAAGCCCCCCGACGAGCCCCCGATTTTGAGGACGCCATGAGCGCAGACCCGCATAACCAGGCCACAGAAGAAGCCCATACCGGGCCGATCAAGAACCCGAAGCAGCTGCTGCTGGCGGTATTTTTCTCCTTCATTGCCCCGATCCTGATCATCGTGGGTCTTGTCTCCTACGTGGTCTCGGGCACCAAGCCCGCCGGCACCGCGGAAGGCGACAACATGGCGCTCTACGGGGTGACCAAAGAAGCACGCGACCGCGAAGTGGCCGAGCGCCTCAAGAAGGTCGGCGCCATCGAGATCCGCGACGCCAACCGCCCGCTCGCGACCGGCGAGGCCGTCTTCAAGGCCCAGTGCGTCACCTGCCACGGCGCGCCCGGCATTCCCGGCGCACCTCACCTGAGCGATGCCGCGGCCTGGGGCCCACGCATCGGCCAAGGCTACGCCACCCTCCTCGAACACGCCCTGAAGGGCAAGGGCGCCATGCCCGCCCAGGGCGGCGGCGACTTCGAAGACCTCGAAGTGGGCCGTGCCGTGGTCTACATGGCGAACGCCGGCGGCGCCAAGTTCCCGGTGCCCGATCGTCCGGCTGCCGCGGCACCCGCCGAAGGTGCCTCGGATGCAGCCCCTGCGACCCCGACCGCCGCAGCGGCGCCTGCCGCCAGCGCGCCCGCAGCCAACTGAGCGCGATCGCTCCAATCAAAAAGCCGGCCCAGCGCCGGCTTTTTTCATGGTCGCGTCGAACCGCGAGCTATTGTTTTGATAGCGACACGGCGGCGGCGTGATGTTCCGCCGGACTCAGCACATGCCCGAAGCGGCCAGGCAGTTCGCTGGCCTGCACCGCTTCAGGCGTCCAGAGGCCCCGCTCGATGGCTTCGGCCGCGATGCCCACGTCCTGCGTGTGAACCAGCCCGAGACCGATCGGCGCAACCAGATAGAGCAGGCCTTCCTCGTCGAGCAGGCAGGCGGACACCTCGGCCACCTGGCCCGAATGGGCCGTGACCGTGAAGCCACCGCCCTCCTCGGCCACGCGCCACACCAGCGGTGCGGCCTCCAGCTCCACATAGACGCGCTGCGGCCCGTTCTGGAAGAACCACTGCCCTTCGTCGTCGTGCTCGTAGTTGCGATGAATGAAGTCGATCAGCTTGTCGTGCCGCAGCATCGAGCCCTTGGCCACGCGGAACGGGCCCTGGGCCTGGGTGCGGTCGTCGCGCATGTACCAGTTGCCGCGCGCGTCGAGGCCGAGCCAGCCGTAGCAGTCGGGCACGTTGGGCCATTTGGCGAGTGCTTGTTTGACGATGTCGTCCATGGCGTCATTCTCCCGCCGGTTGCGCGCTCGGGCCGTCAGCCAATGCGCCGCCATGCACCTGCAGCCAGGAACCGACCCGCTCCGGCATGCCGCGTACATGCCCGGGCGGCAGCCCCATCGGAAAGCCCACGTGCCCGCCATGCGCGGGCTGCCACAGCGTGACATGCGCACCAACCTCGCCGGGGCGCGGCAGGCTGCTTGCAGGAATGAACGGATCGTTGCGGGCGTTCACCACCAGCGCGGGCACGCGGATGCGGCTCAGGTGCGGCTTGGCCGAGCCCCGGGCCCAGTAGTCGTCGGCATCGCGAAAGCCGTGCAACGGCGCAGTGAAGACGTCGTCGAAGGCGTAGAGGTCGCGTGCGGCGAGCAGCCGGTCGCGATCGAACAGCCCCGGAAACTGCGCCAGCTTGGCCAGCGCCTTGGGCTTCATCGTCGCAAGGAACATCCGCGTGTAGACCAGCCGGTTGAAACCCCGGCCGATGGCATCGCCACCCGCCGCGAGGTCGAGCGGCGCGCACACCGAGGCCACCGCGCTCACCACGCTGGCTGCCGCGTCGCCGGCTTCGCAGGCCCAGCGCATCAACGCATTGCCGCCGAGCGACACGCCCGCCGCCAGCACCGGGCCGCCGCCGCGCTGCGCGTGCTGTTCGCGCATGCGCGCCAGGATCCAGCCGATTTCTTCGAAGTCACCCGAGTGATAGGCGCGTGGCGCCAGGTTCATCTCGCCGCTGCAGCCGCGGAAGTGCGGCACCGCGAACGCCATGCCGCGCGACGCGGCGAAGTCTGCAAAGGCCTCGGCGTAGTGGCTGCGCGAAGAGCCTTCGAGGCCATGGAACAGCACCAGCAGCGGCGCCTTCGATGCCGATGCGGGCGCATCGACGAAATCGACGTCGACGAAATCGCCATCGGGCGCGGTCCAGCGCTCGCGGCGATAGACCGGCGCCGGCCCGTCGAAGCGCCTTGCATACAGCGCCGGCCAGATGGTCTGCAGGTTGCCGCCGGGCAGCCAGCGCGGCGCCATGTAATCCATCGCCGACTGGGGCGACGAGGAAGTGGCGGGGGAAGAAGAAAGAACGGCGGAAGACATCAATGCAGGGTCTGGGGCGGATCGTTCGCGTCGTCGGGCTCGCGCGCGCTGCCGGGGCTTGCATGGTGCGCCACCAGCCGCCAACCCTGCGCGGTCTTGTGATAGACGTTGGTGGCCAGCACGAAGGCGTGGCGCGGGCCTTCGGCCGTGAGCACCTCGATGCGCTCCAGCACGTTGTGCACTGCGCTCGCCAAAGACTCGATCTTGCGCACCCGCGCCGGTGTGGCGTGGATCGCGCCATTGCCGAACATCTGCTCGAAGGCCGCGCGGATCGCCACGGCCCCCACGAGGCGCGGGCCGCCGGGGTGCACGCAGAACACCTCGTCTTCGTCGGCCCAGCAGGCCATCAACGCATCGATGTCGCCGCGTTGCAGCGCTTCGTAGAAGGCGGCTTCGACGTCATCGGCAGTACCGCCGATGGCCGCGGCGGCGCGGAGTGGTGTCTTGGGCATGGCGTGATTTTGCCGCGCCGTCCGTGACGCCGGCACTGCACCGCGTGAATCAAGCCTGTATCGCGCTGCCGGAATCGATTCGATTCGGTCAAGACAAGACGATCTAACCGGCTTAACCCATTGATCTGAAAGGAATTGGCAGCCTGGCACGGCACATGCCGAGGGCTTCACGAACCGCTACAGGAGCCCTTTCGCGAGCATCGGCATCTTTGTCTCAGTCGGCAGGCAGTAGCCGGCGGCCTCGCTAACCCGCCTGGCCCAGCCAACGCTGCGCCACCGCTTGCATCTCGCTGCCCTGCGAGGCCTGCCACACCAACTCAGGCGCCGCCACGTGCACGCCTTCGGGCGCGATGCGCAAGGCCAGGTCGAGCAGCTCCGCCACCTTCGACGCGCGCACCGGCTGCTCGCTGCTCGGCACCATGAAGCGCACGACGGACAGCATCCACGCGGCCAGCCGCTCGGCCGGGTTCGCGAACTTCGCATTCGCCGGCTTGCGCGCCGAGCGCACGAGGATCACGCGTTCGAAGCCGTTCGCCACCACCGCCTGTTCGTCCAGGCTCGCGAGCCCGCGCTTGAGCGCCTCGGGCAGCCGGCCCTGGTCGTGCGGCTGCACGATGGCCAGCGTGCGCACACCGCAGGCACGCAGCCAGCGCGAGAGTTCCGGCAGGTCGGACGGCGCGGGCACCCACAGCGCACGTTCGCGCTCGTGATACATGCGCGGCGGATCGAAGGCGATGACCGCCGTGTCGGCCGAGGTCAACGGCCATTGCGCGATCGGCAGGCCGGGGCTCAGGTAGGTCTCGACGCCACGCAGCCCGTCGCGGATCGGCTCGCGTGCCAGCACGCGGGCATGGGCAAAGCGGTGGCTGCCCGCCAGCCGGCGCAGCAACTCCTGGCCCAGGGCGCCGGTCGCACCGGCAATGAGCAGCGTGCCGTCGGTGCTTGCGACGACGGGCGGCGGCGCGCGGTTCGCTGCCTGCAGGGCCTGTAGAGGATCGAGGGACATAGAGCCATCTATGCTAACTTCCGGCTCTTCTAGCGGAGGTAATGCAAATGATGATGAAGCGCTGGCTCTTGATTCTCGTGGCGGTCCTGTCCCTGAGCGGCTGCGGCTACAACCAGTTCCAGGCACTCGACGAGGCCAGCAAATCGGCCTGGAGCGAGGTGCTCAACCAGTACCAGCGGCGCGCCGACCTCGTGCCCAACATCGTCGCCACCGTGAAGGGCGAGGCCAGCTTCGAGCAGGACACGCTCACCAAGGTGATCGAGGCGCGTGCCAAGGCAACCTCGATCCAGGTGACGCCCGAGACGCTCAACAACCCCGAGGCTTTCCAGAAATTCCAGCAGGCGCAGGGCGAGCTCTCGTCGGCACTGTCGCGGCTGATGGCGGTGTCGGAACGCTACCCCGACCTCAAGGCCAACCAGGCGTTTCGCGATCTGCGCGTGACGCTCGAAGGCACCGAGAACCGCATCACCGTGGCGCGCAACCGCTACATCGAAAGCGTGCAGGAGTACAACGTGCTCGCGCGCAGCTTCCCGACCAACATCACGGCCAAGATCTTCAGCTACGCACCGAAGCCCAACTTCTCGGTGCAGAACGAGGCGCAGATTTCCACGCCGCCCACGGTCGACTTCAGCGCACCGAAGAAGTAAGCCGCGCCCGATGGCCATGGATGCTGCACTGCTGATGCTACGTCGCGCGCTGGCCGCGGTCTTCCTGACAGTCATCGCCTGGGCAAGCCTGCCGGCGCTGGCACAGCAAGGGCTCGTGCCGGTGCCCGCGCTCACGGCGCGGGTGATCGACCAGACTGGCACGCTCGACAGCGCGCAGCGCAACGGCCTCGAAACCAAACTCGCCGCGTTCGAGCAGCGCAAGGGTTCGCAGATCGTGGTGCTGATGGTGCCGACGACGCAGCCCGAAGACATCGCCAGCTTCACCCAGCGCGTGGGCGATGCCTGGAAGATCGGCCGCAAGGGCGTGGGCGACGGCCTGCTGGTGGTGGTGGCGAAGAACGACCGCCAGATGCGCATCGCGACCGCCAAGACGCTCGAAGGCGCGGTGCCCGACCTGGCGGCGGTGCGCATCATCGACGAAGAAATGAAGCCGCGCTTTCGCAACAACGATTTCGCGGGCGGGCTGAATGCGGCGGTGGACCGGCTCATCGGGCTGGTCGACGGCGAGCCGCTGCCGGAGCCTTCGCGCGACACGGGCAATGCCAGCGGCGGCAATGGCGGCTTCGACTGGGAAAACCTCGCGATCTTCCTGTTCGTCGGCGTTTTCGTCGGCGCGCCCATCGTGCGCGCGGTGCTGGGCCAGAAACTGGGCGCGCTCGTCATGGGCGGCGGCATCGGCGTGGTGGCCTTCTTTCTCACGACCAGCCTGGTCATCGCGGCGATTGCCGGGTTGATCGCGCTGGTGGCCTCTTTCGTCGTCGGCACCGGCAGGCTTGGTGGCGGCGGTGGGGGTGGCTGGGGCGGTGGTGGCGGCGGAGGCTGGGGTGGCGGCGGCCGAGGTGGCGGCGGGGGCGGTTTCAGCTCCGGCGGCGGTGGCAATTTCGGCGGCGGCGGTGCCTCCGGAGGTTGGTGAACATGGCAAGCGACGCAACGCTGTTTTCAAAGCTCGGCCGCATCTGGCGCCATCGCTGGATCGACGAGGCCGCCGTTCGCCATGCGCTGCCGGCCGATGCGCTGCAACGCCTCGGGGGCCGCGTGGCCGCGAGCGAGCGCCGGCACAGCGGCGAGATCCGCCTGTGCGTCGAAGCCGGCCTGCCGATGTCGTACCTGTGGCGCCATGCACCCGCGCGGGAACGCGCCGTGATGCTGTTCGGCAAGCTGCGCGTGTGGGACACGGCACACAACAACGGCGTGTTGATCTACCTGCTGCTGGCCGAACACGCGATCGAGATCGTGGCCGACCGCGGCATCCACGCGCGCGTGGGCGAGGCCGAATGGGCCGCGATGACGCAGCGCATGGGCGCGGCGTTTCGCGAGGGCCGCTTCGAAGATGGGCTCACGCAGGCACTGGAAGAGATTTCGGCCCTGCTGGTCGAGCACTTTCCGCTGGGTGAGAACGAAGTCAACGTGAACGAATTGCCCGACGAGCCTGTGGTGCTCTGAGCCTTGTCCTGTGTCTTTCTCCCTCCCCTCCCGGGGGAGGGGAGGGGTGGGGGCAAGCGGCGTAGCCATCGGGCGCTCTGCCTGCCCACATCCCAGCCTTCCCCCAGAGGGGGAAGGGGCAAGAGTCAATCGGCCACCGGCAGCGCCCACACGGTCGAACCACCCACCGCATAGAAACGCCGTCCCGGCGCTGGCGCCATCACCAATCCCCCCGTGAATTCGCCAAAAGCCGGCAGCACGGCCTGCTGCGCATCGCTTACGAAGCAGGGCAAGCGCATGCTGTCATGCCCGCGGCCGTAGAGCCTGCAAGCCGGATGCAGATGCCCCGCCAGCACGAAGTGCGTCGCATGCGATTGCGGATGGTGGCAACAGGCGAAAGGCCCCAGCAGAAAGGGCTCGTCGACCACGTCGATGTCCAGTGTGTCCGGCGGATCGCCCGCGCGGCTGTCGTGGTTGCCGCGCACCAGCGTCATCGCGACGCCCGCATGCCGCGCGCGCCAGTCTTCCACGGTGGCGAGCACGGTGCGCGCCTGCGCCGCGTGCAGGAAGTCGCCCAGAAACACGACGCGCTGCGGTGCATGCCGCGCGATCAGCGCATCGAGCCGCGACAGATTTTCCAGCGTGGTGCCGCCCGGCACCGGCTGGCCCAGCGCCCGGTAGGTGGCCGCCTTGCCCAGATGCAGGTCGGCCACGAACAGCACGCGCGCACCGGGCCACCAGAGCGCGCGCTCGGGCAGCAGTTGCAGCAGCTCATCCGCCCAATGGACCGAGAGCAGCGACGCGGAAGATTGCGGGGAAGTCACGGGCTGGCAGTGTCGCAAAAGGCGCAGGTGCTGGCGACCGGCTTGCAATTGGCCCCGGTGGCCCCCAGTTCTTGCGCATGACCGAATCGCCCCCGCTGCACATCGTCTGCCCGCACTGCCACACGACCAACCGCGTGCGCGCGGCGCAACTGGGCAGCGCGCCCGACTGCGGCAGCTGCCACCGCCCCTTGTTCGTCGGCCACTCGACCGCCCTGCCGGACGAAGCCACCTTCGACCGCCACATCGCGCGCAACGAGATCCCGGTGCTGGTCGATTTCTGGGCCCCTTGGTGCGGCCCCTGCCGCCAGATGGCGCCGGGCTACGAACAGGCCGCGGCCCAGCTCGAACCGCATGTGCGGCTGGCCAAGGTCGACACCGAGGCCGTGCCGGCGCTCGGCGCGCGCTTCAACATCCGCAGCATCCCGACGCTGGCGCTGTTCCGTGGCGGCCGCGAAGTGGCACGGCAAGCCGGCGCGATGGGCGCAGCGGACATCGTGCGGTGGGTGAAGGCGCACGGCGCCGGCTGACAAGGTGCGAATCAACCTGCTGCGCGCCCCGATCTCGCACCTGCGGTCCTCACCGTACAAGAGTACGGCTCCGGTCCTCGATGCAAGCTCGGGGCGCTCGCGACGGTTTCTTCACACCTTGTCGGCCACGCTTCAGAGCGGCGGCAGCGGCCTCGAAGGCCGCCGCCGCTCGCGCCGGGTGCCTGATGGCTTCACCGGCTTGCCCGGTCCTTCTTGCCCGAAGGCCAGCGTGCCCTTCACGCGCTCCACCCCACCGGCAGTGACCACGCCACCCGCCGCCTTCTCCAGCTGCTCGACCATGCGCGCGATGCGGTCGGCCACGTTCTCGTTCGACAGCTTCTCGCGAAACAGCTCGACCATCAACGGAAACGAGAACGGCGTCGGCCGCGCGAGCGGCTTCAGCACCAGTTGCTGCGTCGCCATGCGCGAAAGGCTCGCGCGCAGGCGCCCGATCTCCAGCTCCTGCGCCAGCAACTCCTGCTCGGCCTGCTGCAGCAGCCTGTTGCCCGGGTCGTACTTGCGAAACACCTCCCAGAACAGCGAAGACGACGCCTGCAGCTGCTTGCTGCTTCGCTTCTCGCCCGGATAGCCCTGGAAGATCAGCCCCGACACGCGGGCGATCTCGCGAAAGCGCCGCTGCGCGAGTTCGCCCGCATTGAGCGAGGCCAGCACCTCGTGCAGCAACACCGCATGGGCTTCGTCGCCCTCGCCTTCTGGCAAACGCAGCACCTGCGGCAGCAGCGTGGGCCAGTCGACCTCTGTCGCACTCAGCAACTCGAAGCCATAGTCATTGACGGCGATAGAGAAGGTGCGCGCCTCGTGCTGCGCGATGCGCCAGGCCAGCAAGCTCGCCAGGCCCAGGTGCACATGCCGGCCCGCGAACGGATACAGGAACAGGTGCGAGCCCTCGCGCGTGCTCAGCGTCTCGGCCAGCAACGTCTGCGGCGTCGGCAGCGCCGACCACTGCTGCTGGATCTCGAGCAGCGGCCGCACGCATTGCAGCTCGGGCGAGTCGTACCGGCCTTCGCCGGCCAGCGCGAGCTGCTGCACCACTGCATCGGCCAGCGTGTTCGACAGCGGCATGCGCCCACCGCCCCAGCGCGGCACCGCCGGCCGCTTGCCGGAAGTGCGCCGCACCCAGGCCGTCATGTCGTGGATGCGCACGAGTTCGAGCAGCCGACCACCGAACAGAAAGCAGTCGCCGGGCTTCATGCGCGCGACAAAGCTCTCTTCGACGTTGCCGATCTTCGAGCCGCCGAGGTACTGCACCGACATGCTGGCATCGCTCACGATGGTGCCGATGTTCATGCGATGCCGCCGCGCGAGCCGTGCATCGGGCACGCGCCACACGCCATCTGCATCGGGCACGGTGCGCTTGTAGTCGGGGTAGGCCGCGAGCGACGGGCCGCCCTGCGACACGAAGTCGAGGCACCACTGCCAGCTCTCATGCGAAAGGTTTTCATAGGCGGCTGTGCCGCGCACTTCGTCGTACAGCGCGTCGGGCACGAAGCCACCGCCGAGTGCCACCGTCACCAGGTGCTGCACCAGCACGTCGAGTGGCTGGTCTGGCGAATGGCGCGCCTCGATGTGGCCCGCCGCAATGGCCGTGCGCGCGGCCGAGCCTTCGACCATCTCGATGCTGTGCGTGGGCACGAGCGTGATGCGCGACGGCCGCCCCGGCGCATGGCCCGAACGGCCCGCGCGCTGCAGCAGCCGCGCCACGCCCTTGGGCGAGCCGATCTGCAGCACGCGCTCGACCGGCAGGAAGTCGACACCAAGGTCGAGGCTCGACGTGCAGACCACCGCCTTCAGTTCGCCACTCTTCAGGCCCAGCTCGACCCACTCGCGCACCTCGCGGTCGAGCGAGCCGTGGTGCAGCGCGATAAGGCCCGCCCACTCGGGCCGAGCCTCCAGCATGGCCTGGTACCAGATCTCGGCCTGCGAGCGCGTGTTGGTGAAGACCAGCGTGGTCTTGCTCGCGGCGATCTCCCCGAGCACCTGCGGCAGCATCGTGAGGCCCAGGTGGCCGCCCCACGGAAAGCGCTCGGCGCGACCCGGGAGCAGCGAGTCGATGACCAGCTTCTTGGGCACCTGGCCCTGCACAAGCACGCCGTCTTGATGGCCCAGCAGCGCGTGCATCGCCTCCTGCAGGTTGCCGAGCGTGGCCGACATGCCCCAGATCGCGAGATCGGCATTCCAGCGCTTGAGCCGCGCCAGCGCGAGCTGCACCTGCACGCCCCGCTTGTTGCCAAGCAGTTCGTGCCATTCGTCGACCACGGCCATCTGCACATGGCCGAGCACCTCGCGTGCATCGGCGCGGGCGAGCAGCAGCGAGAGGCTTTCGGGGGTGGTGACGAGCACTGTGGGCAGCCGCGTGTTCTGTGCGCTGCGTTCGGCTGATGAGGTGTCGCCGCTGCGGGCGCCGGCGCTCCACGGGTGCACGTCGGCGCCGAGGGCTTCGAGTGGCTGCTGCAGTGCGCGCAAGGTGTCGGCAGCCAGGGCGCGCATGGGCGTGAGCCAGAGCACTGTGAGCGGCATCGGTGTCAGGCTGGAAGCACTCGGCTTGCGGGCTCTGGAGAAAGTCAGCAATGCGCCCAACCACACCGCATAGGTTTTGCCCGCGCCGGTGGTGGCATGCAGTAGGCCAGATTTACCTTCACCGATGGCCTTCCATACTTCACGTTGAAAGTGAAAGGGCTTCCAGTGTCGCGATCGAAACCAAGCAGAAACTGAGAACGGCATGGTCAAGCACTGTAAAGTTTGCTGTTTACTACTCAGCGCAATTCACTTCACGGCCGCTTGATTTTTCGCACGGCCAAAGAGTTAAATCACCACACTCAAGGAAAGCAAATGCCACGTCAAACCACTGCCATTCAAATATTTGTAGCTTCACCGGGCGACGTGGCTAATGAGCGAGATATTCTTGAATCCGTTATTACTCAATTAAATTTAATTTGGAGTCAAAGTCTCGGAATCACATTTGAACTCGTCAAATGGGAAACCAATGTTCACCCCTCGTTTTCAAGCGACCCACAAGCCGCCATAAATGAACAAATTGGTGCTTATGATGTCTTCATTGGAATTTTCTGGGGACGCTTAGGTACGCCAACCCCGCGGGCAGACTCCGGGACCATCGAAGAGTTCGATCAAGCATACGCGCGATGGAAGCAAACAAAATCACCAGAAATCATGCTCTATTTCAAAGATGCGCCAATAGCACCTTCGAAAATTGACACGCAACAACTTCTGCGAGTTCAGCAGTTCAAGAAATCGCTCTCTGATAAAGGTGGTCTGTACTTCGAATTCGAGGATGAGGCTGGTTTCGAATCTTCCTTGAGAGGCCATCTTTCAGCGATTGCTCAGAAATTTTCGACGCAAACGCAATTAAGCAATTCACTTTCAATCGATTCATCATTGCCCATTTCGAGCCTTCTTCCAGAAGATGACTTTGGATACATTGACTATTTGGAGATTTACGATAGCAAACTATCGGAAATGACCCAAGCGCTCGACACGATAAATGAAGCAACAGAGCGTGTAGGAGAACAACTAAGCCAACGGACTGACGAATTAAAAACGCAGATCGTAAATGCCGGATCTGCTCGGCGCTTTATTAAGCGATCGGCAGATGACATGAGTAGTTATGCCGACACACTCAACAGTCGAATTAGTGTAATTTCAGCGTCGCGCAAAATTGCGTTTGACGCATTAACCAACGCACTTGCCTTAAGGGCTGACTTCGAAAAATCCGAGTCCGACGTCAATGATCTTTCGGCGTTAAGGCAAACATTGCAATCTTTAGTTGAGACTTCAAATTTTGCAAAATCAGGTATGCGAGGCATGAGAGAATCCGCAGACGCCCTCCCGCGCATTAGCAAAGATATAAATCTAGCAAAGCGTTCCATGGTCTCAAAGTTGGATTTATTTATGCTTGAAATAGAAAGCATACAGTCCACCGTCATCAACATCGTGGATGCGATTGATCGAATTTTAGGCACTGGAGCAAAAGAATAGGGCGCTCATCCTTTGGTTATAAAAATCAAATTCTTTTCAAAGCAGTTATAAATTAACTCAACTGCGTCCGGTCAGTGAAAGGCTCTGCAGGCAATAGCGCGACCAATGTCTCCAAGGTATCCGCCTCATCCACCGGCTTGTCCTCCCGCCACCGCAGCATGCGCGGAAAGCGCACCGCGATGCCGCTCTTGTGCCGCGTGCTGCGCGCGATGCCTTCGAAACCCAGCTCGAACACCAGCGTCGGTTTCACGCTTTTCACCGGCCCGAAGCTCTCGATGGTGGTCTTGCGGATGATTGCGTCCACGCGTGCCATCTCGGAATCGGTCAGGCCCGAGTAGGCCTTGGCGAAGGGCACGAGCTTGCGGTCTTCCTGTCCGGGCGGGCCGTCCCACACGGCGAAGGTGTAGTCGCTGAAAAGGCTCGCCCTGCGGCCATGGCCGCGCTGGGCGTAGATCAGCACCGCGTCGATGCTCAGCGGATCGATCTTCCACTTCCACCACACGCCCACGTCCTTGGTGCGGCCCACGCCGTACTGCGCGTCGCGGCGCTTGAGCATCATCCCTTCGACGCCCATGGTGCGCGCGGCTTCGCGCTGGCGTGCGAGGTCGGCCCAGTCGACACCGGTGAGCATCGGGCTCGGCAACAGCGAAGGGTGCCGCATGCGCGCGACCAGTTCATCGAGCAGCACGCGCCGCTGCGACTGCGGTTGCATGCGCAAGTCGCGCCCTTCCCATTCGAGGATGTCGTAGGCCAGCAGCACCACCGGAATGTCGCGCAGCAATTTGGCACCGAGCGTCTTGCGGCCGATGCGCTTCTGCAGCTCGGCGAAGGGCTGCACCTTGCCTTCGCTTGCATTCTCCGGCGAGTTCTCGTCGCTGCGCCACACGACGATCTCGCCGTCGAGCACCGTGCCATCGGGCAGCGCCTCGCCGAGCACGGCGAGTTCGGGGAAGCGCTCGGTCACCAGTTCTTCGCCACGCGACCACACCCACACGACACCCGCGCGCTTGACCAGTTGCGCGCGAATGCCGTCCCATTTCCACTCGACGATCCAGTCGGCCGGCGGCCCCAGCACCGCATCGAACTGTTCGAGCGGAATGTTGAAGGGGTGCGCGAGAAAGAACGGATAGGGCTGCCCGCTGGTCTTCTGCACCTGCTCGGCGCCCGACTCCGGCGCGATGAGCGCGCTGTAGTCATCGGGCCGCGGCCGCGCACCGATGTGCGTGTAGCCCATGAGCCGTTGCGCGACACGCTTGGCGTCGACGCCGCCGACGGCCGCGAGCGCCTGCGTCACCTGCAGCTTCGACACGCCCACACGGAACGCGCCGGTGATGAGCTTGAAGTACACCAGCCGCTCTTCGGCTGCGAGCTGTTGCCATTGCACGCGCAGCCGTTCGGCGAGCAGGTCGGGCGATGTCTTCGCGGCATCGCGCAGGGGCAGCAGATGCTGCTCGACCCAACCGGCAAGCCCGAGATCGTGCGTTTCACTCGGCGGGGGCAACAGCAATGCGATGGTCTCGGCAAGGTCGCCCACAGCGTCGTAGCTTTCGTCGAACAGCCACTCGGGCAGGCCCGCCGCTTCTTGCGCGAGCAGGCGCAGCAGCTTGGTGGGCACGAGCTGGCGCGGCTTGCCACCGGCCAGGAAATAGACGGCCCACGCGGCATCGGCCGGCGTGGCTTCGCGCAGGTAGCGCTGCAGCGCCGCCTGCTTGGCAAGGCTCGACGTGCTCGCGTCGAGATCGCGATAAAGCGCGGCGAAGTCCTTCACGTGTTCGCTCCGTCCCCCTCCGGGGGAAGGCTGGGATGGGGGCTCTCGGCATCTCCATCGAGGGCCGCTGGCCCCCTCCCCAACCCTCCGGGGGCGGGAGTTTCCTGATCGTCTTCATCGCCGTACTCGGTCTTGAAGCCCCGCGCATCGAGCCCGTTCTCAGTGAGCCATCGCACCATCACCTGCACGCTGCCATGCGTGACGAACACGCGCTCCGCACCGGTGCCCGCAATGGCTTGCTGGAGGCCGGGCCAGTCGGCATGGTCGGACATCACGAAGCCGCGGTCCACGCCGCGTCGGCGGCGCGTACCGCGCAGTTGCATCCAGCCGCTTGCGAAGGCATCGGCGTAGTTGCCGAAGCGCTTCATCCACGGCGTGCCCTGCGCAGAAGGCGGTGCGAGCACCAGCGCGCGCTTGAGCAGCGCCGCATCGACACCCGGATCGGTCACCCGCAAGGTCTCGGGCAATGCCACGCCGGCCGCGCGGTAGACCGCATTGAGCGGCTCCACGGCGCCATGCACGACGATGGGCCCGATGCTGGCGTCCACGCCATGCAGGATGCGCTGCGCCTTGCCGAAGGCATAGCAGAACAGCACCGACGCACGGCCCGCCTCCGCGTTCGCGCGCCACCAGCCATCGATCTCGGCGAACAGCACGGCCTGCGTGGGCCAGCGGTAGATCGGCAGACCGAAGGTCGACTCGGTGATGAAGGTGTCGCAAGGCACGGGCTCGAAGGGCGTGCAGGTGCCGTCGGGTTCGGTCTTGTAGTCGCCCGAGGCCACCCATACACGGCCGCCGTGTTCGAGCCGCACCTGCGCCGAGCCCAGCACATGGCCCGCCGGATGCAGCGACACGCGCACGCCGTGGTGCTCGATGGCTTCGCCGTAAGGCAGTGTCTGCAGGTTGATGTCGGCACCGAGCCGCGTGCGCAAGGTGCCGGCGCTGTCGGTATGGGCCAGGTAGTGTGCGTGGCCGATGCGGGCATGGTCCGAATGCGCATGCGTAATGACGGCGCGCGCCACCGGCCGCCACGGGTCGATATAGAAATCGCCGGGCGGGCAATACAGGCCCTCGGGCCGTGCAATGACGAGGTCTTCCTTGGCGGACATGGCACGCCATCGTAGGCGGTGCCGTCCTTTCTCGCCGCCGAACGCCGGCCGCAAAGCGCTGTGGGCCGGCGCCTACCTGTGCCTAACCGCAACGGCCTGCGCGGGCTTGCTTACTTCTTGCGGGCCGCCATGGCGTCGAGCATGTTCATCTTGGTGCCGTTGGGCATCACCATGTCGCCGGGCCGCTGGTCGGCCTTGCAGGGGCCGATCCATTTCGCTTCCATGGTGGTGTTGCTTTCCGAGCGGCCCATCAGCGGCGGGTTGTAGCTGGCCTTGCGGTCCATGCGGTAGGCGGAATTGAAGTCGCCGCTGATCACGGTGTGCGTGGTGGCGGTGGTGGTGCCGATCTTGCAGACCGAATCGATGGTGATCTGGTTGCCGCTCTGGGCGCGCACGTCTTGCGAGCAGGCGTCCTTGCCGAGCGCTTGCGCCATGCCCTGGCCGCGCTCCTGCATGGCCTTGTCGCTGGCCGCATCGATGCACTGCTGCATGGTGGCGGCAGGGGTCTTGCCGCTGGCATCGCCCGAATGGATCTCCCACAGGCCGGGCTTGCGGGCGGGCATGTCGAGCGCGAACGCGGGGCCTGCAAGGGCACCACCGATGGCGGCGCACAACGCGAGGGCAGGCAAACGAATCTTCATGGTGGACTCTCCCCATCGGGATGGCTGCGAAGCCGGCTTTGTACAGGGCTTGCCGCAGCGGCGGAATATCGCGATCGGCCTACGCCGCCTGGCCCGCATGCGAGCGCGTGGCCGCGCCCTGCCGCGATGTAATACCGAGTGCCACACCCAGCGCCAGTCCACCGAGCACGTCGATCAGCACATGCTGGCGAACGGCCATCGTCGAATACACGATGCCCACGGCCCACGCAGCATTGAACAGGTGCAGCCATGCCGGCGCGCCGACGTCGCGCAGCTGCCGCGCCAGCGCGATGCAGGTGAACACCGCGAACGACACGTGCAGCGACGGAAAGGCATTGCCGGCCGCGTCGACGGTCTTGAGGAAGTGCAGCGAGCTGCCCGGCGTGGTGTCGATGACGAAGTTCGGGATCGCCGTGGGCATGAACCAGAACACGGCCAGCGCAAAGACCGTCATCGCCGCGCAGCCGAACGAAAAGCCCAGCAGCTCGCGCATGTTCTTTGCCAGCAGCACGGGCAACGCGATGTAGCCCCAGAGCGAGAGGTAGACCGGCAATGCCGCCGGCCAGAACGCGATCAGCCGGTCGAAGCCCGTGAGCGGCAACACCCAGGCCTGGCCCGCGCTCTTCATGATCCAGAAGTACAGCGGAAAGAAACCGAGCGTGGAGACGGTGTAGCCGGCCAGCTTCAGCGGAAACAGCGTGATGCAGCGCAGCCACAGGGCCCGCAGCCACCGCGCCGAGGAAGGAGAAGAAAAAGGCCCGCTGGAAGAAGGAAGGGTCATGGATGCCTGCAGTCATGCGAAGCAGCCTCGCGGGTGCGAGGCCGGCGCGCTACCAGGGCGTCCACTTTAATTCGCTTTTCGACGAGGCCACCGTGCGCTCGATGAAGCGCACGCCGCGCGCGCCGTCTTCCACGCGCGGATAGTCGGCCGCCAACGGATCGGCCGCATGGCCCGCCAGCCGCGCGCGGATGTCGGCCGCCACGCCCGCATAGACATTCGCAAAAGCCTCGATGAAACCCTCGGGATGGCCGGCAGGCAGGCGGCTGGCGCGTTGCGCGGCTTCGCACAGCCAGGGCGCGCCGCGCGTCAGGATGCGCTTGGGCCCGTCGTGCGGCAGGTGCACCAGCTGGCTCGGCTGCTCCTGGTGCCATTCGAGCGTGCCCAGCGTGCCCGAGATGCGCAGGCGCAGGTCGTTCTCCAGGCCCGTGCTGATCTGCGAGGCGACCAGCACGCCGCGTGCGCCGCCCTTGAAGCGCAGCAGCAGGCTGCCGTCGTCGTCGAGCATGCGGCCGGGCACGAGCGAGCTGAGGTCGGCGCACAGGCTTTCGATCTGCAGGCCGGTGACGCTGGCCACGAGGTTCTCGGCATGCGAGCCGATGTCGCCGATGGCGCCGGCCGCGCCGCTGCGCGCGGGGTCGGTGCGCCAGTCGGCCTGCTTGTTGGTGCCACCTTCGACATGGCTGGCGAGCCACCCCTGGTTGTATTCGACGACGACCTTGCGGACCTCGCCGATCTGGCCCGAGCGCACCATCTCGCGCGCCTGCCGCACCATCGGGTAGCCGGTGTAGTTGTAGGTGACGCCGAACACCGTGCCCTGCTTCGCCACGGTGGCGACCAGCGCATCGGCCTGCTCGTGCGTGTGCACCAGCGGCTTGTCGCACACCACGTGGAAGCCCGCTTCGGCAAAGGCCTGCGCCACCGGAAAGTGCACATGGTTGGGCGTGACGATCGAGACGAAGTCGATGCGTTCGCCGGCGGGGCGCTTGAGTTCGTCGGCCAGCAGCGAGGGCCAGTCCGCGTGGTTGCGGTCGTCGGCAAGACCCAGGTCGCGGCCCGAGGCGCGCGCCTTCTCGGGGCTCGACGACAGCGCGCCGGCCACGAGTTCGATTTGGCCGTCGAGTGCCATGGCCTTGCGGTGCACGGCGCCGATAAAGGCATCGCGGCCACCGCCGACCATGGCGTAGCGCAGCTTGCGAAGAGGTGTGTCGGTCATCAATGTGCGGCCGCTGCGAACGGGTCGTAGCTGCCGAAGCTCCAGACGTTGCCCTCGGGGTCGCGGGCATCGTAGCCACGGCCCGGGTAGCCGTCGTTGTCCTTGGGGTCGGTGAGTATTTCCGCGCCTGCCGCACGGGCCCGCGCGCAGTGCGCGTCGGGGTCGTCGATGACGGCGCAGACGCACATGGTGATGCAGCCCGCATCGGCGGCCGTCTTCCAGCGGTACTTGTCCGTCACGGGGCCAGGGCGGTCGGAACCGAGCATGACCATCTGGCCGTTCATCACCAGTTCCGCGTGGTGAATGACCGAGGGATCGCTCTCGTCGGCATACACGGCCTTGCGCTCGAAGCCGAAGGCCTTGCAGAGGAATTCGATGGCGGCCGGCGCATTTTTGTAGCGCAGGCAGGGAATCAACGCGTGGTGCACAGGCATTTCAATCTACTCGGGTGTTCCTGGTAACTGCTCCCTCTCCCCAGGGGGAGAGGGAGCAACACGCCCTCAGAACGGCGAGTTGGGGTGGTAGAAGTCTTTCGCGTTTTCCTTGGTGATGAGCACCGAGGGAATGATCGTCGTCGCCGGCAGCTTCTCGCCCTTCAGGCGCGCTTCGGCCGTGAGCTTGATCGCGTCGTAGATGAACTTGGGCGAGTAGCTCACGTCGGCACCGATGCGCGGGTCCTTGCCGTCCATGATGGTCTTGACCATGTCCTTCGCGCCCGCACCGCCGAACACGATCTTGATGTCGTCGCGCTTGGCCTGCGCGATGGCCTTGAGCACGCCCACGGCCATGTCGTCGTCGGCGGCCCAGATGGCATCGATCTGCTTGAAGCGCGTGAGGTAGTCCTGCGTGACCTTGAAGGCGTCGTCGCGGTTCCAGTTGGCGTACTTGGCATCGAGCAGCTTGATGTCGGGGCTGCCCTTGAGCACCGCGTTGAAGGCGTCCATGCGCTCGTTGTCCAGCGTGGTGGCAATGCCGCGCAGCGCCACCACGTTGCCCTTGCCGCCCAGCGTCTTCACGATGTATTCGGCGGGGATCTTGCCGAAGGCGGTGTTGTCGCCGGCCACGTAGGCGTCTTGCGCGCTGGTGTCGGTCAGGCCGCGGTCGACCACGGTGACGTACGCACCCTTGGCCTTGACCTGTGCGACCGGCTTGGTCAGCGCGGCAGATTCAAACGGGAACACGACCAGCGCATTGATCTTGGTGACCGTCGAGAGGTCTTGCAACTGGTTGGCCTGCTCGGGCGCGTTGGCTGCCGTCTTGATCGTGATCTTCAGGTCCTTGTGTTCCTTCTCCAGGTCTTTCTTCGCCTGGTTGGCCCAGTAGTTGATGCCGCCCATGAAGCTGTGCGTGGCCGCGGGAATCGAAACGCCGAGGTTGACCTTGTCCGCGGCAAGCGCCGGCAGGCTGGCGAACGCTGCGGCGGCAACGGCCGTGAGTGCGATACGACGTGTGAAGCTTGTCATGCTGGATGTCTCCTTGTGGTTGATGGAACGAACGAACGTACGAGCGGGAAAAACTCTATCGGCGTCCACGCTGGAGGAACGCGACGATGATGATCACGAAGCCTTGCACCGCGGCGTTCAGGTACACGCTGATGATGCTGGTGAGGTTCAGGATGTTGCTGATGACCGAAAGCAGGATCGCGCCCACCACCGTGCCGGTGATGCTGCCCGCGCCGCCCTTGAGTGCGGTGCCGCCGACGATCACCGCCGCGATGGCTTCCAGCTCCCACAGCAGGCCGGTGGTCGGCGATGCGGAGCCCAGGCGCGGCACGTACAGCAGCGTCGCGATGCCCACGCACACGCCGAGCAGCACGTAGGTCATGATCTTCACGCGGTCGACGTCCACCGCCGCATAGCGCGCCACCTGCTCGTTCGAGCCGATGGCCTGCACATAGCGCCCGTAGGCCGTGCGGTTCAAGATGACGCCGCCGATGATCGCGACGATCACGAACACCCACACCGGCACGGGAATGCCCGCAAGGCTTGCGTAGTACACCGGTGCATAGAGGTCCGACAGGTCGTTGTCGAGCGTGAGCGCGCCGCCGTCGGCAAAGTACGTGAGGTACGCGCGAAAGATGCCGAGCGTGCCCAGCGTCACGATGAAGGGCTCGATGCGGCCCTTGGTAATGAGCAGGCCATGCGCCAGCCCGAACACCGCGCCGAGCACGATGGCCAGCACCGCGCCCATCACCACCGCCAGCAGCGGCGAGCCCGAAGCGGGGCCGGCCCAGTTGATGAACATGATGACGCTGCCTGCGATGAGCGCGGCCATCGAGCCCACCGACAGGTCGATGCCGCCAGAGATGATCACAAAGCACATGCCCACCGCGATGATGCCGATGAAGGCGGTGCGCGTGAGCACGTTCATCGCGTTGTCGAGCGTGGCGAAGTCGCTGTTGAGCAGCGTGCCCGCGATGCACAGCAGCACGAGGCCGATGACCGGGCCGAGGCCATGCAGGCGCTCGGTCCAGCGCGGCCCCGCCTCGCTGCGGTGCTGCTGCTGTTGCGCGGCTTCAGGCGGCGGCGTGGGTGTCTGCTGTTCCGGTGGCATGAGCGATGAGCTCCTCTTCTGTGAGATGGTCCGCATCGAGCGTGGCGACGAGCTTGCCGGCGCGCATCACCGCGACGCGGTGGCACAGGCCGATCAGCTCCATCAGCTCGGACGAGACGACGATCACCGCGAGCCCTTCGCGGGCGAGTCGCTGGATCAGGAAATAGATGTCGCGCTTGGCGCCCACGTCGACACCGCGCGTGGGCTCGTCGAGCACCACCACCTTCGGCCGTGGCTGCAGCACCTTGGCCAGCGCGAGCTTCTGCTGGTTGCCACCCGAGAGCGACGAAGCCTTGACGTCGAGCGAGCCGGTGCGGATGCCGTAGTCCTTCACCGCCTCGGCCAGCGCGCCGCGTTCGGCCTCGGGCTTCAGCCAAGGCTGCGCGTAGCGTTCGAGCGCCATCAGCGTGAGGTTCTGGCGCAAGCCGAAGTTGACGTGCAGGCCCTTGCCCTTGCGGTCTTCGCTGAGGTAGGTAAGGCCATGTTTCGCTGCATCGCGCGGGTTGCGCCAGCCTTTGCCGTTCGGCACGGGCTGGCCGAGCATTTCGACGCTGCCGCTCGCGGGACGCAGGCCGAGCAGGCCTTCGAAGAGTTCGGTGCGGCCTGCCCCGACGAGGCCCGCGAAGCCGAGGATCTCGCCGGGGCGCACCTCGAAGCTCGCGTCCTGCGCCCAGCCGGGCACGTTGAAATTGCGCACGCGCATCGCGGGTGCATCGGCCGCGATCACCACGTCACGCGGCGGGTACAGGTCGGCCAGCTCGCGGCCCACCATGAGGTTCGCCATCTGCTGGCGCGTGACATCGGGCGTGGGTGCGCGCGCGACGAAGCGGCCGTCGCGCATCACGATCACTTCGTCGGTCACCTGCTCCACTTCGTCGAGCTTGTGCGAGATGTAGACGATGGTCACGCCATCAGCGCGCAGCTGGGCGATGAGCTTGAACAGGCGTTCGGTCTCGCCGGGCGTGAGCGTCGCGGTGGGCTCGTCCATGATGAGCAGGCGCGCGCGGCGGGCGATGGCCTTCGCGATCTCGACGAGCTGCTTCTCGGCCACGATGAGCTTGCGCACCTTGGTGCGCGGGTCGACCTGCAGGCCGACGGCGGCGAGGGCTGTTGCGGCGTCGCGCTCCATCGAGGCATCGTCGAGCAGCCAGCCCTTCTTCTTTTCGTGGCCCAGGAAGATGTTCTGCGCCACGCTCAGGTCTTCGGCGAGGTTGAACTCCTGGTGGATCAGCACGATGCCCAGCGCTTCTGCATCGCGCGAACTCGTGAACCGCTGGGGCTGGCCGTTGATGCGCAGCGTGCCGCCGGTCAGTTGCTCGTAGCCCGCGAGGATCTTCATCAGCGTGGACTTGCCAGCGCCGTTTTCACCGAGCAGGCCGTACACGCGGCCGGGCGCGAGCGCGAAGCTCACGCCGTGCAGCACCTGCACCGGGCCGAAGGCCTTCACCACCGCGTCGAATTCGACAGCGACGCTGCCCTTGGTGTGGTTGCTATCCGCGCTCATGGCGCCACTCCGCGCACCTTGAGGGTTTCGTGCATCGCGAGCACGCCGGCGCCGACAAGGCCGCCCTGCATGCCCAGCGGCGTGTACTGGATCTCGAGGTGCCGCGTCGACAGCGCGAGCGAGCGCTGGTACACGCTCTGGCGCACCGCCGCGAGAAACAGCGGCCCGATGCGCGTGATGCCGCCGCCGATGAACACATGCGACGGATTGAAGAAGTTCACCACCGACGCGAGCATCTGGCCGATGAGGCTGCCCGCGTGCTGGATGATGCCGTTGGCGGCCGTGTCGCCGCCGCGGCTGGCCTGGCCCACGTCGATCGCGTCGATGCGCCCGTGCACGCGCAGGCATTCGGCCAGCGTCGCGCTTTCGCCGGCCTCGGCCGCCTGCACGGCCATGCGCGTGATCGCGGGGCCGGCGGCCATCGCTTCGACGCAGCCGAGGTTGCCGCAATGGCAGCGCGGGCCTTCCTGGTCGACGCAGATGTGGCCGACGTCGCCGGCCGACCCGGCGGCACCGCGGTACACCTCGCCGTGGCAGACGATGCCGCAGCCGATGCCGGTGCCGATCTTGATGACGAGGAAGTTGTTGAGCGAGCGCTTGAGGCGCCAGAGCTCGCCCAGCGCCATGAGGTTCACGTCGTTGTCGACGAAGACCGGCGCCGCGTAGTCTTCGCGCAGGTAGTCTCGGATCGAGAAGCCATCCCAGGCCGGCATCAGCGGCGGGTTCACAAGCTGGCCGATCTCGAAGTTGACCGGGCCGGGCACGCCGATGCCGATGCCCAGAACGTTCTTGGCACTGCAGCCGCAGCGGGCCAGCAGTTCGCGCATGAGGACGCGCACGCGCGCCAGCACGACGGTCGGGCCTTCGCGCACGTCGGCGGGTTCGTCGTGTTGCGCGAGCACGGTGAGGTCGGGGCGCAGCACGGCCACGTCGAGGCTGGTGGCACCGATGTCGATGCCGACGAGCACGCCAAGGCCGGCATGGAGCTGCAGGTTTTCGGGGCGGCGTCCGCCGGAAGAACGTTGCAGGCCCGCTTCAGCCAGCAAGCCCTGTTCGACAAGCCCGGCGATCAGCCCGTTGGCCTTGCTCTTGGAAAAGCCGAGCTGTTCGGCCATCGCATGGCGCGAACCGCCGGCCGACCAGAAGGTCGTTTCCAGCAACCGCATTTCGTCGGTCGTGATGCCGCTCCAGGGTGCCACGCGTTTGTCTCCGGTGTTCTTGCCTTCTTTTGCCGCCGCAGCCTGTGGCCTTGGGCGAAGGCGAATACTAGGGGCAGGGCTTCAGCCGGACAAGGCTGAACTTCGACCAAATTCAGATCGAAGATGGCGTATTCGGTGTGGCCTGAAGCCAGACGCAAAAAAGCCGCCCGGAGGCGGCTTTTTGGAGAGCGAGAGCCTGATGGGCTCTTCTCTTACTTCTTCTGGCGGTACTTGCGCAGTGCCGCGATCTGGGCGGCCATCACGGCCAGTTCCGATTGCGCCATCGCGATGTCGATATCGCTCTTCGCGTTCTTCAGCGCTTCCTCGGCGGCAGCCTTGGCCTGGTTGGCCTTTTCGTCGTCGAGGTCCTTGCCGCGGATCGCGGTGTCGGACAGCACGGTGACGGCGTTGGGCTGCACCTCGAGAATGCCACCGGCCACGAAGACGAATTCTTCGCCGCCGTCGGCCGTTTCGATGCGCACGGCACCCGGGCGGATGCGCGTGATCAGCGGGGTGTGGCGCGGATAGATGCCGAGCTCACCGGCTTCACCGGGCAGCGCGACGAACTTGGCCTCGCCCGAGAAGATCGACTCTTCCGCGCTGACCACGTCGACGTGAATGGTGTTTGCCATCTGAGTTCCCATGCCGCCTTAAGCGACCTTCTTGGCTTTTTCGAACGCTTCGTCGATGGTGCCCACCATGTAGAACGCTTGTTCCGGCAGGTGGTCGGCTTCGCCGTTCACGATCATCTTGAAACCACGGATGGTTTCGGCCAGCGGCACGTACTTGCCAGGCGAGCCCGTGAACACTTCAGCCACGTGGAACGGCTGCGACAGGAAACGCTGGATCTTGCGGGCGCGGGCCACAGCGAGCTTGTCGTCGGGAGCCAGTTCGTCCATGCCCAGAATCGCGATGATGTCGCGCAGTTCCTTGTAGCGCTGCAACGTGCCTTGCACGGCGCGGGCCACGTTGTAGTGCTCTTCGCCGACCACGTTCGGGTCGAGCTGGCGCGAGGTCGAGTCCAGCGGGTCCACGGCGGGGTAGATACCGAGCGAAGCGATGTCACGCGACAGCACCACGGTCGAGTCCAAGTGGGCGAAGGTGGTTGCGGGCGATGGGTCGGTCAAGTCGTCGGCAGGGACGTACACGGCCTGGATCGAGGTGATCGAGCCGACCTTGGTCGACGTGATCCGCTCTTGCAGACGGCCCATTTCTTCGGCCAGCGTCGGCTGGTAGCCCACGGCGGAAGGCATGCGGCCCAGCAGAGCCGACACTTCGGTACCGGCCAGCGTGTAGCGGTAGATGTTGTCCACGAAGAACAGAACATCACGGCCTTCGTCGCGGAACGACTCGGCAATGGTCAGGCCGGTCAGCGCCACGCGCAGACGGTTGCCCGGGGGTTCGTTCATCTGGCCGTAGACCATGGCGACCTTCGAGTCCTCGAGCTTCTCGAGGTTCACGACGCCGGAGTCGGCCATCTCGTGATAGAAGTCGTTGCCTTCGCGGGTACGTTCACCCACACCGGCGAACACCGACAGACCCGAGTGAGCCTTGGCGATGTTGTTGATGAGTTCCATCATGTTCACGGTCTTGCCCACACCGGCGCCACCGAACAGGACCACCTTGCCGCCCTTGGCGAACGGGCACACCAGGTCGATCACCTTGATGCCGGTTTCGAGCAGGTCTTGCGAGGGCGACAGTTCGTCGTAGGCGGGAGCCTTACGGTGGATCGAAGCGGTGACTTCCTGGCCGACAGGGCCGCGTTCGTCGATGGGCGAACCCAGCACGTCCATGATGCGGCCCAGCGTGGCCTTGCCGACCGGCACGGTGATGGGGGCGCCGGTGTTCTTGACGATGATGCCGCGGCGCAGGCCGTCGGACGAACCGAGTGCAATCGTGCGCACCACGCCGTCGCCGAGCTGCTGCTGGACTTCGAGGGTCAGCGCGCTGCCTTCGAACTTCAGTGCGTCGTAAACCTTCGGCATCTGGTCACGCGGGAACTCCACGTCGACCACGGCGCCGATACATTGGACAATTTTTCCTTCAGCCATGACGTTTCCTTCTGGATGGATCTCTAAATAATTGCGACAGGTTCTTGCAGAAGCGTCCTGGTGCCAGTACGGGCCGCTTTTGCAAGAATGCCGGACAGGCCGGCACCCTTGGAATGGTTCAGATCAGCACTTCATTGCCGTGGCTTGCGCGGCGAAGGCGTCCGAGGCGGCCTTGCAGGCTTGGCCCAGGGCATCCTTGTTGGTGCCCATTGCCGCCCAGCTGGCCTTGGTCTGATCGAGGCTCGACTTCATCGCGTCGGCGGCTGCACCGCTTTGCGCAGCCACGCAGGCCGTGACCTTCGCCAGGTAGTCGTTGCACTCTTGCGGCAGGTCGGCGGCCGATGCCGTCGGGGCTGCTGCTGCGGGTGCTGCCGCTGCGGGTTCCGGTGCAGCGGGTGCAGGAGCCGGCGCAGGTGCTGCGGCGGGAGCTGGAGCAGGCGCTGGCGCGTCTTCCTTTTTGGAGCAGGCAGTCAGAGCGGCGGCAATGGCCACCAGAGCAAGAATTTTCTTCATTTGCGCAGAGTCCCCTAAAAGAAGGCCTTGGATTACCAGGCACGCAGAGCGTGCCCGATCAGCAATGTGGCCCGTTGCATTGCCTCAATCAGACGCCGGCAGCCGCAGCCGCGCCGGACACGATTTCGGACAGTTCCTTCGTGATGCCGGCCTGGCGGGTCTTGTTGTAGACCAGCTTCAGTTCGTCGATCACGTTGCCCGCGTTGTCGGTGGCAGCCTTCATGGCCACCATGCGCGCGGAATGCTCGGAAGCCATGTTCTCGGCCACGGCCTGGTACACCAGCGATTCCACGTAGCGCACCAGCAGTTCGTCGATCACGCTTTGCGCGTCGGGCTCGTAGATGTAGTCCCACGAGTGATGACCCGACTCGACCTGCAGCGTCTCGGCCTTCAGCGGCAACAGTTGTTCCACCATCGGCTCTTGCTTGATGGTGTTGATGAACTTCGTGTAGCACAGGTACACCGCCGACAGCTTGCCCTCGGCATAGGCGTCGAGCAGCGTCTTGACGGGCCCGATGAGCTTGTCGAGATGCGGCGTGTCGCCCAGGTGCGTCACA
Source organism: Variovorax sp. EL159 (assembly GCF_900100965.1). Classification (GTDB taxonomy): domain Bacteria; phylum Pseudomonadota; class Gammaproteobacteria; order Burkholderiales; family Burkholderiaceae_C; genus Variovorax. The sequence goes on from NZ_FMUJ01000011.1 coordinate 109,344, forward strand.
TGGGCCACCACGCGGGCGCCGATGCGGTTCAGGAAACCCAGGCCCTTGCTGCCGATGGCCACCGACTCGACCACGTTGCCCGCTGCCTGCGCTTCGCGCAGCTTGCCGGTGACAGCACGCAGCAGGTTGGTGTTCAAGCCGCCGCACAGGCCCTTGTCGCTGGTCACGATGATGAAACCGACGCCCTTGGCATCGGTCGTCTTCATGAACGCGTGGGTGTACTCCGGGTTCGCCTTGCCGAGATTCGCCGCGATGTTGCGGATCTTTTCGCTGTAGGGGCGAGCGGCGCGCATGCGTTCCTGCGCCTTGCGCATCTTGGAAACCGAGACCATTTCCATGGCCTTGGTGATCTTCTTGGTGTTTTCCACCGATTTGATCTTGCCGCGGATTTCCTTACCAGCTGCCATGAGAGCTCCTTCTTGCGTCGATCAAGGCGTCGATCAGGCGAACGACTTCTTGAACGAAGTGGCGGCGGCCAGCAGTTCGGCTTCCGCGTCCTGGCAGACCTTCTTGAAAGCCTTCTTCTCGTCGCTGTCGTCGGCCTTGGCAGGCTTGACGTCCCACTTGGCGCCGTTCTTTTCCATCGTGGCCAGCAGAGGTGCGTGGCTCGACTTGAGGAACTGGTGGAAGCCGTGCTCGAACGAGAGAACCTTCTTGACGTCGATGTCGTCCATGAAGCCCTTGTTCACCGCGAACAGCGTGGCGCTCATCAGCGAGATGGGCAGCGGGCTGTACTGGGTCTGCTTGAGCAGTTCGGTCACGCGGGCACCGCGGTCGAGCTGCTTGCGGGTGGCTTCGTCGAGGTCCGAGGCGAACTGGGCGAAGGCCGCGAGTTCGCGGTACTGGGCCAGGTCGGTACGGATACCGCCGGACTGGTTCTTCACCAGGTTGGTCTGAGCCGACGAACCCACGCGCGACACCGAGATACCGGCGTTGATGGCGGGACGGATACCGGCGTTGAACAGGTTGGTTTCCAGGAAGATCTGGCCGTCGGTGATCGAGATCACGTTGGTCGGAACGAAGGCGGACACGTCGCCGGCTTGCGTTTCGATGATCGGCAGCGCGGTCAGCGAACCGGTCTTGCCCTTGACTTCACCCTTGGTGAAGGCTTCGACGTAGTCGGCGTTCACGCGGGCTGCGCGCTCGAGCAGACGGCTGTGGAGATAGAACACGTCACCGGGGTAGGCTTCGCGGCCTGGCGGACGGCGCAGCAGCAGCGAGACTTGGCGGTAGGCCACGGCTTGCTTGGACAGGTCGTCATAGACGATCAGCGCGTCCTGGCCGCGGTCGCGGAAGTATTCGCCCATCGTGCAGCCCGAGTAGGCCGACACGTATTGCATGGCCGCCGATTCGGAGGCCGATGCTGCCACCACGATGGTGTAGTCCATCGCGCCGGCTTGTTCGAGAGCGCGCACCACGTTCTTGATCGACGAAGCCTTCTGGCCGATCGCAACGTAGACGCAGGTCATGTTCTGACCCTTCTGGTTGATGATCGCGTCGATCGCCACTGCCGTCTTGCCGGTCTGGCGGTCACCGATGATCAGCTCGCGCTGGCCACGGCCGACGGGCACCATCGAGTCGACGGACTTCAGGCCGGTCTGCATCGGCTGGTCGACGGACTTCCGTGCGATCACACCCGGAGCGACCTTTTCGATCACGTCGGTCATCTTGGCGTTGATCGGACCCTTGCCGTCGATCGGCTGGCCCAGCGCATTCACCACGCGGCCGATGAGTTCGGGGCCGACCGGCACTTCCAGAATGCGGCCCGTGCACTTGACGGTGTCGCCTTCGGAGATGTGCTCGTACTCGCCCAGAATCACGGCGCCGACCGAGTCGCGCTCGAGGTTCAGCGCGAGGCCGAACGACGGCGTGCCGTCAGCGCTCGGCGGGAACTCGAGCATTTCGCCCTGCATCGCGTCGGACAGGCCGTGCACGCGCACGATGCCGTCGGTCACCGAGACCACGGTGCCCTCGTTGCGGATGTTGGCGCTGACCCCAAGGCCCTCGATGCGGCTCTTGATCAGTTCGGAAATTTCTGCGGGATTGAGTTGCATGACTCTTTCCTTCTTTCTTTGAGGCTACAAGTAGAGGGCTGGAAACCGATCAGGCCGCCAGCGCAACTTTCATTTGTTCAAGGCGCGCTTTGACGGAGGTGTCGAGCACCTCGTCGCCGACCACCACGCGGATGCCACCGATCAGTTCCGGCTCTTGCTGGACCGTGACCTGGAGCTTGCGACCGAAACGCTTTTCGAGCGCAGCGGCCACATTGGCCAGGGCTGCGGCGTCGATCGGGAAGGCGCTGTAGACCACGGCGTCGGACGAGCCGCTCTTCGCGTTGGCCAGTGCCCGGAACTGCTTCGCAATTTCCGGCAGCACCGAAAAACGCCCGTTTTCGAGCAGCGCACTCAGGAAGTTCTGAGCGGGAGCAGCCAGCGGCGCACCGAATGCACCGGCGACCACGCCGAGAACCTGTTCGGCCGTGGCCTTGGGGTTGTCGGCGAACTGCTGGAGCTCTGGATTGGCCGCGATGGCGGCAACCTTTTCGAGCCAGGCGCTGGTACCGGCAACGTCAGACGACGAAGCCTTGAAAAGCGCCTCGGCGTAGGGGCGTGCAATGGTGGCGAGTTCTGCCATGGCTTCGATCAGAGTTCGGTCTGCAGACGGGCGAGCAAATCGGCGTGGACGCCTGCATTCACTTCCTTGCGCAGAATCTGCTCTGCGCCCTTGACGGCCAGTGCGGCAACCTGCTCGCGCAGGGCTTCACGGGCCTTCAGTGCCTGCTGGTCGGCTTCGACGCGGGCAGCTGCAACGATCTTGTTGCCTTCTTCGGTCGCGCGGGCCTTGGCCTCTTCAACGATGGCCTGGGCGCGACGTTCGGCGTCGGCAAGACGTTGTGCGGACTCGTTGCGTGCCTGGCCGAGTTCGGCTTCCACACGCTTGTTGGCGGCGGACAGCTCGGACTTGGCCTTGTCGGCGGCAGCGAGGCCTTCGGCGATCTTCGCAGCGCGGTCGTCCAGCGCCTTCGCGATCGGCGGCCACACGAACTTCATCGTGAACCCGACCAGGATCAGGAACACGATCATCTGAACGATCAGGGTACCGGTAATGCTCACTTTTCACCCTCTCTTTGGGATTGAATGCGAAGCCATTCCGCAGAAGGGAACGACGACACGGGTCCGACGAGAAAGACTTACTTCGGCAGGTTGGCGATCTGAGCCAGGAACGGGTTGGCCGTTGCGAACCACAGTGCGATACCGGTGCCGATAATGAAAGCGGCGTCGATCAGACCAGCCAGCAGGAACATCTTGGTTTGGAGTTCGCCCATGAGTTCAGGCTGACGTGCGGCCGACTCGAGGTACTTGCTGCCCATGATGCCGATGCCGATACATGCGCCCACAGCGCCCAGACCGATGATCAGGCCGGCGGCCAGTGCAACAAAGCTAATAACTTCCATGATGACTCCTAGAGGACTTTGGTTGAAGAGAAAACGAGAAACAAAAACGAAACTGGATGGGTGATCGATCGATCAGCGCGATCAGTGGTGATCGTGGGCCTGGCCGATGTAGACCAGCGTCAGCATCATGAACACGAAGGCTTGCAGCGTGATGATCAGGATGTGGAAGATGGCCCAGGCGGTGCCCGCGATGATGTGGCCGATGGCCAGGCCGATGCCGGTGGCCGACATGGACCAGGCACCGCCCATCAAGGCGATCAGCAGGAAGATCAGTTCGCCGGCGTACATGTTGCCGAACAACCGCATGCCGTGCGAAACGGTCTTTGCGATGAATTCGATCATCTGCATGGCGAAGTTGAACGGGTACAGCGCCCAGTGGTTGCCGAAGGGTGCGGTGAACAGCTCGTGGATCCAGCCGCCAGCGCCCTTGATCTTGATGTTGTAGTAGATGCAGATCAGCAGCACGGCCACCGACATGCCCATCGTCACCGAGAGGTCGGCGGTAGGCACGACACGCAGATAGGCGTGGTGCGGGTCTTCGCCTGCGATGTGGAAGATCTTGGCCCAGATCGCCGGGAACAAATCGACCGGGAACAGGTCCATTGCGTTCAGCAGGAAGATCCAGACGAAGATGGTGAGTGCCAACGGAGCAACGAACTTGCGGCTCGTGGCGTTGTGGACGATGCCCTTGGCTTGCTGGTCGACCATTTCAACCAGCAGCTCGACGGCGGCCTGGAAGCGACCCGGAACGCCCGACGTGGCCTTGCGCGCAGCAAGCCAGAGGAGCCAGCAACCCAGGATGCCCAGGGAGATGGAGAAAAACAGCGAATCGAAGTTGAAGACCGAAAGATCGGCCACACCTGCAGGCTTGGAGCTTTGCAGATGCGTCAAGTGGTGAACGATGTATTCACCAGCGGTCTGACCTTGTTCCGCAGCGTTTTCAGCAGCCATTCCGTTACTCGTCTCTATGTTTCCGGCGCTTGGGCGTGAGCATCACCGCCAACCAAGCCGCCTTCATTGTCACCACCAAGCCGACCAGCATTGCAGGCCAGCTCAGCGCCGTTATCAGCCTTGGCGCAGCGATGAGCATCGCCACGGACAAGGCCATCTTGACCATTTCCCAGAGGAAGAAGCCAAACACCGCAGTGCCCGGATTCAGGGAAGAAAACCGACCGGTCAGACCGCGCGCGAATACCGCCGATGGAATGACCACCGCGATCGCACCGTAAGCGGCGGACCAACCCAGATTTTGCCTCCCCGTCAGTCCCCAGATGGCCAAAGCCACCACCAGACCGACAACCAACTGACCCGCGACCACCCGCCACGGGGAGATCGAAGGATTCTTCGCTCGCAGTTCACGCGCCTCATCGGCGGTCAACGGCTTGAATTCTGCGTCGAGGTCTTCAGCGACCCCCGTGTCTTCTTGTCGGGCGATTGTTTTCATTTCGAATGAAGCCCGGATGACGACCCAGAATTTCTACAAAGCCATTGATTATAAGTAAAAACCCAACCCATCCCGACACCTGACGTGGCGCGCATGCAAATCAGTCGCCGCATTCCCTGACGCGAGCCCGACCCGACGCGCACAACCATAATTCCGCCATGCACCCTATCACCGACGCCCTGCCCGCCACGCTTTGTTACCTCGATGGCGAATACACCGCCCTGCGCGACGCGAAGATCAGCGTGCTCGACCGAGGCTTCATTTTCGGCGATGGCATCTACGAAGTGGTCCCCGTCTATGGCGGCCAGCCCTTCTGTTTCGAGGAGCACATGGCCCGCCTCGATCGCTCGCTGGCCGAGCTGCAGATCACCAACCCGCTCTCGCTCGAGCAATGGCGCGAGATCGCGATGCGCCTGACCGCACCGGGCGGCGACGCACCGCAGTCCGTGTACTTTCAGATTACCCGAGGCGTTGCACCGCGCGACCACTCGATGGTTCGCGGCCTGCGCCCGACGGTGTTCGTGATGGTCAACCCGCTGCCGCCCATCTCCGATGCGGTGCGCACCAAGGGCGTGGCCTGCGTCACCGCCGCCGACTTCCGCTGGCAGAAGGCCCACATCAAGAGCACCAGCCTGCTGGGCGCCGTGCTCGCGCGGCAGATCAGCGTCGAAGCCGGCGCGACCGAGACCATCATGTTCCGCGACGAATGGCTCAGCGAGGCCTCGTCGAGCAATGTCTGGATCGTGAAGGACGGCATCCTCATCGGCCCGCCGAAAGACAACCTCGTGCTGACCGGCATCCGCTACGGCCTGCTCGAGCGCCTGTGCCAGGAGCGCGGCATTCCCTTCACGTTGCGGCGCGTCTCGCGCGAGGAAGTGTTCGCAGCCGACGAGCTGCTGATCTCCTCGGCCACCAAGGAGGTCTTGCCCGTCGTGACGCTCGACGGCAAGGCTATTGGCAATGGCCATCCCGGCCCTATCTATGACAGCTTGTATGCGGCCTATCAACAGGCCAAGCAGCGCAACGCACAGAAGCAAGGAGCCCCGGCATGACCGACAACACGACCACCACCGAGACCACCTCGATTCCCGACCCGCGCAAGGAGTCGCTGATCGAGTACCCGTCGCAGTTCCCGATCAAGGTCATGGGCGCCAAGACCGACGGCCTCGTGCACGCGATCACGCAGATCGCCGAGCGCTTCGACCCGACCTTCGACGCCACCACGGTCGAGCTGCGCGACAGCAAGGCGGGCAACTACCTCGGCGTGACCATCACCGTCACGGCCACCAGCCGCGAGCAACTCGACGACCTGTATCGCGCACTGTCGTCTCACCCCGCGGTCAAGGTCGTGCTTTGACCCTGCGCTGGCGACGCGTGGCGACGGCGCTGTGCGCCAGCAGCTTCGTGGCCGCCTGCTCGACCGCGTCGAACCCCTACTACGACGCGAGCCGCAAGCACCATCGGCCCGATGGCTTCCAGGACAACTACATCGAATTCCAGCCGAAGAATTTCTTCACCGACGTGTTGCTGGGCTGGCAATTGCCGTCGTGGTTCAAGGGCCTGCCGCCCGCACCCAGCGCACCGCCGCCGGTGGTGGCACCCGACCTCGCCTTCCTGCAGGCCAACACCGGCGCGCAGACCCGCCCCGCCGCCACCTTCATTGGCCACGCCACCGTGCTGATCCAGGTACCGACCGCAACCGGCGGCCTCAACGTTCTGACCGACCCGGTGTTCGGCGAGCGCGCCTCTCCCGTGTCCTTCGCCGGCCCGAAGCGCTTCCAGCCGCCCGGGGTGGCCTTGAAAGACCTGCCCCGCATCGATGTCGTGCTGATCAGCCACAACCACTACGACCACCTCGACGAAGGCAGCGTGAAGGCGCTCAACGCGCAGGCTGGCGGGCCGCCGCTCTTCGTGGTGCCGCTGGGCATCGCGCCCTGGCTCGCGGAGCGCGGCATTTCCAACGCGGTCGAGCTCGATTGGTGGGACAGCATCACGCTGCCGGCCACGTCCTCGCCGCAAGCCGCGCAGGTGCGCGTCCAGCGCAACGGCGCGGGCATCGCGACCGACACGCCCGATGCGGTGCAGGTGTTTCTCACGCCGGCGCAGCACTGGAGCGCACGCGGCCTCGGCGATCGGATGAAGACGCTGTGGGGCGGCTTTGCGCTGCTGTCGCCGAAGATGCACGTCTTCTTCTCCGGCGACACCGGCTACTCCAAGGACTTCGCCGACATCCAGGCTCGCCTTGCGCCCCGCCAGGGGCCCGCGCAAGGCGGCGGCTTCGACCTTGCGCTGCTGCCTGTCGGTGCCTACGAGCCGCGCTGGTTCATGAAGGACCAGCACGCCAACCCCGAGGAAAGCGTGCGCATCCACCGCGACCTGCGGGCCAAGCGCAGCCTCGGCGTGCACTGGGCCACCTTCTCGCTGACCGACGAGGCGCTCGACCAACCACCCAAAGACCTCGCCATTGCACGCAAGGCACAAGGCGTGGCGGACGATGCCTTCTTCACCCTCGCCATCGGCGAGACACGCCAACTGCCCGCGCGGCAGGCCACGCCATGAACAGCACCACCGCCGTCGACATCGAGGTCCGCTGGAGCGGTCGCGTCGACTACGCCGAGACCTTCGCAGCGATGAAGCAATTCACGCTGGAGCGCACGCCCGACACCCCCGATGCGCTATGGATTTGCGAGCATGCCCCCGTATTCACGCAAGGCATCGCAGGCAAGCAGGACCACATCCTGAACCCCGGCGACATCCCCGTGGTGCAGACCGACCGCGGCGGCCAGGTCACCTTCCACGGCCCCGGCCAAGTGGTGGCCTACCCGCTGATCGACCTGCGGCGTGCGGGCTACTACGTCAAGGAATACGTTTACCGCATCGAAGAATCGGTGCTGCGCACACTGGCCCATTTCGGCGTGACCGGCCACCGCGTGGCGAGTGCGCCGGGCATCTACGTGCGGCTCGACGACCCGTTCTCGCACGCCGCCCTCACCGGCCCGCTGCCCGCGGGCGACCCGTTTCGCGGCCTCGGCAAGATCGCCGCGCTGGGCATCAAGGTGAGCCGCCATGCCACCTACCACGGCGTGGCGCTCAATGTCGGCATGGACCTCGAACCCTTCTCGCGCATCAACCCTTGCGGCTATGCGGGGCTGCAGACGGTCGACCTTTCTACAATCGGCATCCAAACCACATGGGAAGAAGCCGCCCGGGTCCTGAGCCAGAAGCTCACCACCTACCTGGCGCCCTGACACTCCAATGAGCACCACCGAAGTCGTCCGCGACGCCCAGAGCGCCGAAACCTACAACCCCCTGGCCAAGCAGAAAGCGGCGGCCAAGCTGTCGCGCATCCCCGTCAAGGTGGTCCAGACCGGCGAAGTACTCAAGAAGCCCGACTGGATCCGCGTGAAGGCCGGCAGCCCCACCACGCGCTTCTACGAGATCAAGCAGATCCTGCGCGAAAGCAACCTGCACACCGTCTGCGAAGAAGCCTCGTGCCCGAACATCGGCGAATGCTTCGGCAACGGCACGGCCACCTTCATGATCATGGGCGACAAGTGCACGCGCCGATGCCCGTTCTGCGATGTGGGCCACGGCCGCCCCGACCCGCTCGACAAGGACGAGCCGCTGAACCTCGCCAAGACCATCGCCAAGCTGCGCCTGAAGTACGTGGTGATCACCAGCGTCGACCGCGACGACCTGCGCGACGGCGGCAGCCAGCATTTCGTCGATTGCATTGCCAACATCCGCGAGCTGTCGCCGATGACGCAGATCGAGATCCTCGTGCCCGACTTCCGCGGCCGCGACGACCGTGCGCTGGAAATCCTGAAGGCCGCGCCGCCGGACGTGATGAACCACAACCTGGAAACCGCGCCGCGTCTTTACAAAGAAGCGCGCCCCGGCAGCGACTACCAGTTCAGCCTGAACCTGCTCAAGAAGTTCAAGGCGCTGCACCCGAACGTGCCGACCAAGAGCGGCATCATGGTCGGCCTGGGCGAAACCGACGAAGAGATCCTGCAGGTCATGCGCGACATGCGCGCCCACGACATCGACATGCTGACCATCGGCCAGTACCTGTCGCCGTCGGGCTCGCACCTGCCGGTGCGCCGCTACGTGCACCCCGACACCTTCAAGATGTTCGAGGAAGAGGCCTACAAGATGGGCTTCAGCCACGCGGCCGTGGGCGCGATGGTGCGTTCGAGCTATCACGCCGACCAGCAGGCACACGCCGCCGGCGTCTGACCGCATCGAAGAAGGGCCCCGTCGAGGGCCTTTTTTCATCCGGGGGAAGAAACAGATGCCCACCGTCCTGACGACGCTCGCCACAAGGCCCGTGAAGGGTCTGGTCGAGAACCACGCAGCCTATGCCCGCCAGCATGGCTACGCACACCACGTGGTCGACAGCACCCACGTGTGGGGCCCGCGCCAGCCGGTCTTTCACCGCTATCACGCGATCTACCAACACCTCGCGCAGACCGAAGAAGGCGGCCTGCTGCTGGTGCTCGACCAGTTCGCGGTCGTCTACTGGCCGCATCCGCTGGAGCCCAACTTCGACGGCACGGACGTGCTGGCCTGCGCGCAGGCTGGCGACGACACGCTCTGCAACACGAGCATGCTGCTGTTGCGCAACACGCCAGCGATGCGCGAACAGATGCGCCAGCTTGTCGATCGCTTCTCCCATTGGACGATGCACATCCTGGAAGACAGCGAGCAGCCCGAGAACGCGCTGGTCGCGCCTCTTTTCGCGCCTCGCCCCTGCAGCATTCCCCTGCCCAACGGGCTCTACCCGAACGTGCAGGCCAACTGGCCCGGGGGCAGCTACTACGAGTCGATCCATACGGTGCGGCCGCTGGTGGCCAACGATGCACCCGCGTGGCGGCGCGTCGAAGGCCGCTGGATGCCTCCGGCCGATTACGACTTCCGAGGCGTGCAGAACCTGGTCGAGGAAGCCGCGGCACTGGCGCGCGGCGAGCGCCCGCCCTTTCTTGCGCTGTCCGAAACCGGTCTTCCACCGCAGGACGAACTGCACCTGAACCCCGATGCGCGCATCGCCTTCGTCAGCATCTACACCGCGAACATTGCAAGCTACGGCCGCATCCACGAAGAGAGCTTTGTGCGCTATTGCCTGCGGCACGGCTACGGTTATCACCTCTACCGCAAGGTGCCCGATTTCGCCGGCGAGCTGACCGGCTCATGGGCCAAGCCGCACCTGATGCGCCGCCACCTCGCGGCGCATGAGTTCCTGCTCTGGGTCGATGCCGACATCCTGGTGTTCGACCAGTCCCGCCCGATGGAGCCGCTGGTCGCGGGCCGCCAGGCACTGGTGGCCAACGACCACACCGCGTGGAACATGAATTCGAGCGTTGTCGGCGTGCGCAACACAGCCGAGGGGCATGCGCTGGTGGAAGAGGTCTGCCAGCAGATCGAGGCCGCGCCCGATCGTTCGTCGGTCCATGTCAATGGCGGTGACCAGACCTACTTCGCGAATGTATTCAGGGCCCGGGGCCTGATCACCGAGGCCCAGGTGGTGGACACGCTGTCGCTGGACGCGCCCGCGATCTACGCGAGCGCCGACCACAGCCATTTCGTGCATTTCCCCACGCAACAGACGGCGCAGCGCGCGGCGTCGATGCATTTCTGGAACCAGCAGAGCCTGGAACGCGACGCCCGTCAGGACGCCGCGCCCTGACGAAGCAAGCCCCGCGCACGGCAGGCGGCTGCCGTACGCGCCTCGTCGCTCACCCGCGGGTGGCGTTCTCTTTCATCTTCGCCAGCGCGATGGCGATGGCCGCGCCGCCCAGCGTCTTGATCAGCCCCGAGTGCTGCGCATAGAACTGGCTGACTCCATCGATCACGCCCGCATGCTGCTCTTCGGCATGCGCGGCGATCTCGGTCACTTGCGCGGGCGACAGTTGCGATGCCTGGTCGGGCGTGATCTGCGTCTGCCCCGGCTGCAGCATGCGTCCGAGCACGCCGCCGGCCAGCCCCGATGCAGCGGCCGGCCCGAGCGTGGCCAGGATCTGGTTGAGCACGCCCGCCTGTTGCGTGGGCGAAGACTGGCCGAAGAGCTTGCCGACCATGTCGCCGAACGGCGGCGTCTGGTCGGACCGCATGGCCGCGGCGAGCCCCGCACCGATCTCGTCGGTGGATGCGTGTTGCGTGACCTGGTCGATGTGCGCATCGGCGTTGTTGCCGCCGATGGCCTGCTGGAGGATGTCGAGTAGACCCATGTGAAGCTCCTTGCGTGAGTGTCGAAGTGGCCCGGCCCGGATTTACTTGGTCACCAGGTGCCAGACCCCGAGCAGCACGGCGGCGCCGATCACAGAGGCAATGAAGCCGGCGCCCCCGCCGGCGGCATAAAGCCCCAGCGCCTGTCCAGCATAGGTTGCAACCAGCGAGCCGGCAATGCCGAGCACCACGGTCAGGATGAAGCCCATCGAGTTGTTGCCCGGCAGGATGGCGCGGGCCAGCAGCCCCGCAATGAAGCCGATCAGAATCGTCCAGATAATGTGCACAGAAAAACTCCCCGTTTGTTCGGCACCGAAGGGCTCTCCGGCGCCACGCCATATCCCGGCGCGTCGCGATCGTGGACCTGCCATCCTGAGCGCCAACTGACGGCGCCCTGCCCGCCCCCGTCGCCAAGGTGCTGGCAGCCGGCGGGTTGTTCGCTATCCTGCCGGCTGGTCAAACGGAAGGATTGATTTTGCAAACGCACCCCGCCATTCAAGCGGCGATGGAGCGCCCGTTCGGCGCCATCGCCGACCTGGTTCGCCTCCACGCCCAGCAAACCCCCGACCGCCCCGCGCTCGCGGACACGACCCACACCCTGGACTACCGCGCGCTCGACGCCCTGATGGACCGCGTTGCCGCCAGCCTGCAGCGCGACGGGCTCAAGGCCGGCGACGCCATCGCGATCTGCGCGGCCTCGTCCATGAACTATGCGGCGGTGTTCCTGGGCGCACTGCGCGCGGGCGTCGCGGTGGCACCGCTGGCCCCCGGCTCCACGCCTTCGAGCCTGGCCCGCATGATCGAGGATGCCGACGCGCGCATCCTCTTCACCGACGCATCGGCGGCCGACGTGGTCGGCCCCGCGAAGGAAGGCGGCATTCCGCGCGTGGCACTCGACGGTTCCGCCGCGGGGCGTGGCCTCGATGCCTGGCTCGCGCCGGCCGGCGCACAGCCGGCAGCGGTCGAGGTGCAGCCCTCGTGGGCCTTCAACATCATCTATTCGTCGGGCACCACCGGCGAGCCCAAGGGCATCGTGCAGGGCCATGGCATGCGCTGGGCCCACGTGCAGCGCGGCGCGAAGTACGAGTACAGCCCCGACACCGTCACGCTGCTGTCGACGCCGCTGTACTCCAACACCACGCTGGTGGTGTTCTTCCCCACCATCGCCTTCGGCGGCTGCGTGCTGCTGATGTCCAAGTTCGACGCACTTGGTTACCTCAAGCTGGCCGAGCAGCGCCGCGTGACGCACACCATGCTCGTGCCGGTGCAGTACCAGCGCCTGATGGCGCACCCCGACTTCGACGCGCACGATCTCTCGTCGTACCGCTACAAGTTCAGCACCAGCGCGCCCTTCAACGCCGCGCTCAAGGCCGACGTGCTCAAGCGCTGGCCCGGCGGGCTGATCGAGTTCTACGGCATGACCGAAGGCGGCGGCACCTGCATCCTCGAGGCGCACCTGCACCCGACCAAGCTGCACACCGTGGGCCAGGCCGCCGAGGGCAGCGACATCCGCCTGATCGACGAAGAAGGCAACGAGCTCCCCCGCAACAACACCGAAGCGGCCGGCGAGGTCGTGGGCCATTCGGCCGGCATGATGACCGGCTACCACCGCCAGCCCGAAAAGACGCGCGAAGCCGAATGGTTCGACGCCACCGGCAAGCGCTTCATCCGCACCGGCGACGTGGGCCGCTTCGATGCCGACGGCTTCCTCACGCTGTTCGACCGCAAGAAGGACATGATCATCAGCGGCGGCTTCAACATCTACCCGAGCGACCTCGAAGCCGTGCTGCGCGGCCATGCGGCCGTGGCCGACGTGGCCGTGGTCGGCGTGCCGTCCGAGCAATGGGGCGAGACACCAATGGCCTTCGTGGTGCGCCGCGCCGGCGACGCCACCACCGAAGACGCCCTGCTGCAATGGACCAACGCCCAGCTCGGCAAGACGCAGCGGCTGGCGCGCCTGCACTTCATCGACGAGCTGCCGCGCAGCGCGATCGGCAAGGTGCTCAAGCGCGAGCTGCGTGACCTTGTCGGCCGCTGAGACGTCGGCATCGCCGCCCTCCGAACAGGGCGGTGGCGGCAACGGCCTGCTGTGGGTGCTGGTCGCGGTCGCCGTGCTGTTCGCCTTCCTGCGCCCGCGTGCGCCGATGGACTGGCTCAAGCTGGTCGACTGGCAGACCGTGGGCGCGCTCGCCGGGCTGCTCGCCATCACGCAGGGCGTGGAAAAGAGCGGCATGCTGCAGGCCACCGCGCAGCGCCTGCTGGCACGCACCACCAACCAGCGCAGCCTGGCGCTGTTGCTCACCGCCAGCGCGGCGCTGCTCTCCGCACTGGTGACCAACGACGTGAGCCTGTTCCTGCTGGTGCCGCTCACGCGCGTGCTCGCCAGCCAGGCGCACCTGCCGCTCGCGCGGCTCGTGGTGCTGGAGGCGCTGGCCGTCAATGCCGGGTCGGCGCTCACGCCCATCGGCAATCCGCAAAACCTTTACCTGTGGCATCGCTCGGGCGAAGGCTTCTTCGCCTTCATGGGCATGATGGGGCCGACCGTGGCCGTCATGCTGTTCTGGCTGTTCGTCGCGACCTGGCTGCTGGTGCCGCGCACGCCGATCGCGCTCAAGCCCGAGACCGAAGCCGCGCCGGTGCAGCCGCGCATGCTGGCGCTGGCGGGCGTGCTGTTCATCGGCTTCGTGATCGCGCTCGACAGGCACTGGCTGCTGGCCGGCCTGGGCGTGGTGTTCGGCGTGTTCCTGGTGTCGTACCCGCGCGTGCTGCGCGGCATCGACTGGGCGCTGCTCGCGATCATCGCGCTGATGTTCGTCGACCTGCGGCAGCTGGCCGAGCTGCCCGCCATCGCTGCGCTGCTGGGCCAGTGGCCCATTGCCGAAGGCTGGCGTGCGTACCTGGCGGCCATCGTCACCTCGCAGTTCATCAGCAACGTGCCGGCGGCGATCCTGCTGGACCGCTATGTGCACGACCTGCCCGCGCTCGCGGCGGGCGTGAGCGTGGGGGGCTTCGGCTGCGTGCTGGGCTCGCTGGCCAACCTGATCGCCCTGCGGCTCGCGAAGCTGCCGAACGGCCTGCGCGAGTTCCACCGCATCAGCATTCCCTTTCTGATCGTGTGCGCGGCCTCGGCACTCCTGCTGCGGCTCGGATGACAAGCCGGGGTGCGCGGGAAGACAATCGCTCCTGCCCACGCGCCTTGCTTGCCTCCATGCACACGCCCGCCACCCACACCCTTGCGCTGCGCGACTACGGCCGTTCGCGCGGCAGCCACGCGCACGATCACTTCCAGGTGCTGATCGGCATCGACGGCGTGCTGGAGATCGAGGTCGAAGGCCGCGGGGCGGGCATCGGTGCCGGCGAAGCGCAGGTGGTCGCACCCGGCGACCGGCATGACTTCGAGGCGCGCGGCCACGGCAGCGTGTGCCTCGTGCTCGACACGCCACATCCGCTGTGGGCCCGGTGTGTCGAGCGGGCGCCCGACCATGCCCCTCAGTTGCATGCGCTGGCGCGCTACCTTGCGCAGTGCATGAGGCAGCCAGCGCACGCCGCCCTGGCGCTGCAGCACGGCCCCGCGCTGTTGCTGGAGGCCTGGGGGCCTGCGCCGCCGCCCTCGGACACACGCCGCCGTCGCATCGACTGGCCCGCGCTCGCCGCATGGGCCCGTGCGCGATGGCACGAACCGCTGACCGTCGCCGACCTGGCCGATGTGGCCTGCCTGAGCCCCAGCCAGTTCGCACAGCGTTGCCGCGACGAGCAGGGCATGAGCGCGATGCACTGGCTGCGCACGCTGCGGCTGGCGCATGCGCGCGAGCTTCGGCTGGAAGGCATGGGGGTGGCAGAGACGGCGCGCCGTACGGGTTATCGCTCGCCTTCGGCGCTCACTGCTGCGTTGCGCCGCTGAAGATCCCCGTGTTTCTCCCTCCCCTTCCGGGGGAGGGCCGGGGTGGGGGCACGACGGCGTCCACTGAAGCGCGGCGCCTGATCGAAGGCCTGCCCCCATCCCAACCTTCCCCCGGGAGGGGAAGGAGCAAGTCCATCGATGTGCGACGACGAACCGGCGTTGCGCGACGACCGCTCGGCGTAGCCTCGCCCGTCATCATGTCGTCCACGCTCTACGCCCTGCTCGCCATCGCGCTCTGGGCCACGCTCGCCTCGCTCGGCACCGCGCTCTCGCACCTGCCGCCGTTTCTGCTGACCGGGCTCGCCCTGATCGTCGGCAGCGTGCCGAGCTGGCCGCTGGCGCTGCGCGACCGCGCCGCGTGGAAGGTGCCGCCACGCACGCTGGCACTGGGCATCTACGGGCTCTTCGGCTTTCACTTCCTGCTGTTCATCGCGCTGCGGCACGCGCCGCCGGTCGAGGCCAATCTCGTCAACTACCTGTGGCCGCTGCTCATGGTGGTGCTGGCGCCCGTGCTGCTGCCAGGTGTGTCGCTGCGGCCTCTGCATGTGGTGGCGGCGCTGCTGGGGTTCGCGGGCGCGGTCATCGCGATCCTGGGTGCGCGCGGCGGCGCGGCATCGGCGCTGTCGGATACCGCCGCCGGGTACTGGGGCTTCCTGCCGGCGCTGGGCTCGGCCTTCATCTGGGCCAGCTATTCGCTGTGGACACAGCGCGTGCCCGCGTTCCCGACCTCGGCCATCGGGCTCTTCGGGCTGGTCTCGGGCGCGCTGTCGCTGGGCTGCCACGCGCTGCTCGAACCGTCCGTCGCGCTGTCCACAAAAGACTGGCTGCTGATCGCGCTGTGCGGCCTCGGCCCGCTGGGCGCGGCCTTCTTCGTCTGGGACATGGCGCTCAAGCGCGGCGACGCGCGGCAGATCGGCATCCTGAGCTACATCACGCCGCTGGCCTCGACCGCGCTGCTGCTCACGGTGACCGGCCGCCCTCTGACGGGGACCATCGTGCTGGCCGCGGCGCTCATCATCTCGGCCGCGGTCATGGGCACGCGCGCCCGCTGAATCGCCCATGTCCGACGGGCCGCGCCCGTTTTTGTGGCTAGAGTGGAGGCTCAGGAAAAAAAGGAGCCTCCACCCATGGATCACAAGAACAAGAACGATGACTTCGAGATCACGCCCAAGCTGGTGTTCGACCTGAACCTGGCGCTGTATCTCGACCTGGTGGCCGCACTCGAGGGCGCTGGCGCCATCACCTACCGCCAGATGGCCGCCCGGGTGCTCAACATCAGCATGGACGCGCGCGCCGACGGCGAAGCCGGCCTGTCGACCGTGCTGGAAGGCGTCGCCAAGGGCTTCGCCGGCCAGAGCGACGGCCTGTCGATCGAACTGCTGAAGGCGGCCCGGGGCCTGCGTGAAGACGAGGCCATGGGCGACATTCCGATGCGGCCTGACCTGGGCTGAGCACGCCCTCCAGCCGGCGTGGCGCCTCAAAAAAACAGCGCCACGCCAAGAACCGCACGCTGTCGTTTTTCCCTCGGGATGTACAACACCAACGCGGGCCCTGGCACGCAGCCAGGGCCCGCGTTCTCGTTCACATCACAGGGAGAAAATCCAATGCGTACATTGAAAGCCATGGCCTTGGCCATCGGTTCCAGCCTTTGCATGATTCCGGGGGCCTGGGCCGCCAACTCGCTGCAGATCGTCTGCGCGTCCGACCAGGGCGGCGAGTGCTATGCCAGCTTCGCCTACGACACGACCGCCTACAACTTCGGGCGCGACGCGCGTTTCGAATGGGAAGGCAGGAACATCGCCATGACACCGCTGGTCGGAGGGCGCGTCAAGGTCGCATGCTTCGGCGATGAAAAGATCAGCAAGATGGACGGCTTCAAGGGAGGCTCCTTGACGGTGCGCGTGCTCGGTCCGACGGACAACTCCGAATACCCGAAGGCCAGTGCGACCGTCCCGATCTGCTATCGCTGGTCGACGCCTTGATCCCGCGGCCGTTGCGCCGGACAGCGACTGCTACTTGTAGTCGATCGTGAAGTTCGCAGTGCCGTTGGCGCGCCCCGGCGTCACGGCATTGCCGGTCTGGAAATAACGCGCGGTGAACGGCAGCACGTAGTCGCCGTCCTTCGACGGCCCCACGAACGCGGCCTCGCCATACTTGACCGGCACCTTCTTGTCGTCGATCACCTGGATGCCCACACCGGTGGCGACACCCTGACCGTCCTGCGTGAGGCGCAGGACACCATCGTCACCGCCCGGATCCTTGGTCGCATCCATGCGCAGATACACCTGATTCGCCATGCCCACGCCTGCCTTGCAGTTGAGCTTGATGTTGAAGTTGCGCTCGGCCGTCGTGCTTCCCTTGCCCTTGAAGGCGCTTTGCGGAACCTTGCCGAACTGCACGGAGATGTTGCGCGAGCCCACATCCACCGTGCAGGATGGCGTGATGATAGTGATCGCATTGGCGCTCAGGAACGTGGTCAGCACCGACCTCGGATCGCTGTTGCTGTAGTACTGCGTGTAAGTGCCCTGGGCCAGCGGTCCGCTGCCAGTGGTAGCCGCGGTCTTGTACACCTCGACCCTGAAGGCCGCGGCCGGATCGAATGGACCGAAGCTCCCCGTCAGATCGTGCGGGTAGTAGTTCTTGCTCGTCGAGGAAATGGTGCGCAAGAGCCGGATGCCGATTCCTTGAACATTGGTGGAGTACATCTTTGGCAGGCCAGGGAAGTTCATGTCCTGCCCCTGCAGCATGACGCCATGCACCGTGTCCGAAGTTGCGCAGATCCACGGCTGGTTGCTTCCGCCGCTGTTGGTGAGCGGGAAATCCCTCTCGCCAAGTTTCTGGCCCACGACCGCGTCATTGGGCACGAGGATCGTCCCCATGACCATGTCGATGACCTTCTCCTTGTAGTTCGGGTTCATCTTGCAGCCGGTATCCGCCGCCCAGGCACCTTGCGCGCCAAACCACAGCACGGCGGCCGGGACCGCGAAGCGCGCGAGCCTCCTGCCCGCCGACGCGTTGCTCTGCTTCATTCGGATCCTTTGGATTTCAAGCCGACCACCACATCCGAGGCGCACTGCCCGGACAACTCGCGGATCGGCGGCGGGTTCTTTTCGTCGGGCAGGCTGTAGGGCACGACGCACTGGTCGGCCGCGCCCCGGCCCCATCGCACGGTCAGGCGGCCGCTGCTGGCCGCGCCGGTGACGAAGGCCTGTCCATCGGGGCCGACGATGCCGACCTCCTGGCCCGCCTCGTTCTCGATCTTCGAACCCAGCGGCAGCACCCGGCCCTTCGCATCGGTCAACGCCATCAGCAGGCGGAAACCGACCGAGGTCTCGAACTTCGCGATCACCACGGCGCCGCGCGTGGGCACCACGTCCAGGGCCGCGTTCTTCACTTCCACGGTGTCGCCGAGATCGCCGGTGCGGATCGCGACGCGGTTCAACCGGTAGGGCGTCATGCTGGGGATGACCGCGTTGCCCGCCGCGTCGGTCGCCACGCCGGGCCGCGACTCGATGCCCACGCCCTGGGCCTTCGGCGCCTGCACCAGCGTCAGGGTCTCGCCGAGCGGCTGCGACATCGTGATGCCGCCGCCATGGAACAGCAGGCCGCCGGCCATGCCCACGGTGCTCTGGCCATAGCCGCGGCCCTGCGAATGACCGAGATCCAGGCGGCCCACCGACCCCAGGTAGCTGGCGCTCGCGCTGCCGCTGCTGCCGCCGCCCTGGTTGGTGTCGCTGGCCGTCACGTTGTAGGTCAGGCGGCTGTCCTCGAGGGCCGAACCGTAGACGCTGGCCTGCTGGCTCATGCGGCCGGTGCTGTCGCGATTGAGCGCGTATTGCGCGCTCGCGCGCGTGTCGCCCAGCGGAATGCTCAGCGTGAACATGAGCTGGCGCACCGGCGGCCGGTTCAGGCTGGTGGTGTAGTTGTAGTTGATGCTGTAGCCGAACTGCTTGTAGTTGCCCGAGTAGCCCACCTGCACCAGCCGGTCCTTGGCGCTCGTGCCCCAATAGCTCTGCTGGCGCGCCGACGCGAACACGCTGCCCCAGTCCTTGATCTGCTGCGACAGCTCGAAGCGCACTTCGTTGCGGCGGCTGTTGAAGGACTCGAACGGCTGCAGGTCTTGCATCTGCACCGCTTCCGCGAAGGTGCGGTAGCCGCTGGTCGAATAGCGGTAGCCGGCCACACGGAAGTTGGTGCCCGAGTCCATGAAGGCCTTCGAGTAAAGAAAGCGCACCGACTGGCCGTCGTAGGTCTTTGCGCCCTGCAGCGGTGTGCGGTCGGTGGTGCGCGCGGTCGACAGGTCGATCGACACCGCGCCGAAGTCCTTCATGTTCTTGCCCACGCCGATCAGCATCGACTGGTAGATGCTCGACAGCAGCAGGCCGCCATAGGCCG
The DNA here is from genome assembly GCF_900100965.1 of Variovorax sp. EL159. Classification (GTDB taxonomy): domain Bacteria; phylum Pseudomonadota; class Gammaproteobacteria; order Burkholderiales; family Burkholderiaceae_C; genus Variovorax. The sequence continues at coordinate 128,763 of NZ_FMUJ01000011.1, forward strand.
AGATCTCGCCGCCCAGGCCACGCGCCAGGGTCGCCTGCAGGAAAGCGGGCTGGGACTGCCGGCGCCATTCGCCGGTCGTGGCGACGTCGAGGTAGTTGTTGCGGTACTTGCCCGCGGTGGCCGAATAGCGCCAGGTGCCCTCGCGCAGCAGCGTGGGCACGGCCGAGAAGGCCTGCGTGTATTTGGTCTCGCGGCCGTCGGCCTCGGTGATGGTGACCTCGATATCGCCGCTCGACGCGGTGGGATAGAGGTCGTCGAGCACGAACGCGCCCGGCGCCACGAAGGTGCTGTAGATCACGTAGCCGTTCTGGCGCACCGTGACGCGCGCGTTGGTCCGCGCGATGCCGCGGATCGTGGGCGCGTAGCCCTGCTGGCTGTCGGGCAGCATCGCATCGTCGGACGACAGCTGCACGCCGCGGAAGGGCACGCTGTCGAAGAAGTTGCCCGGCGTGCTGCCGTCGCCGATCAGCAATTGGCCATTGATTGAGGCGATGTCGCGCTGCGCATAGCTGTTGACGGCCTGCCAGCGGCTCTCTCCGTCGATGCCGCGGTTGTAGGTCGAGAAATGGCGAAAGCGCCAATCGCCGTAGTTGAAGCCCGCGCGCAGGCCGGCGAACAAGGTGTTGCGCTGCGGCGTCTTGTTGCGATCGGCGAAAGGGTTGCCGTCGAACACGTTCTGCGGCGGCGCGAAGGGATTCACGTCGTTGCGGTACTTGTCGCCGCTGTAGCGCGCGAAGTTGAGCTGGTAGTCGAGCATGCCGGCGGTGATGCCCCGGTCCCATTTCTCGGGCCCCACGGCGCCGCGCGCCGAGCGCTTGAGCGCCGCCTGCGGGATGCTGACGAACAGGCGCTGCTTGCCGGCGTCGTAGCTGTAGGTGGCCTCGGGGATGGTCGCGCCCAGATCGATGCAGGCATCGTCTGCGGCACTCGCCAGCGCGGGAAACACCGCCACGTTGACGCCCCAGTCGTCGAGCATGCCGCGCGTGAGGCATGGCTGCGCATCGTTCTTGCCGTCCTTCTCGACGAAGCGGATCTGCGCCTGCCCCGCGCCGCGCTCGTTGAGCGAAACGTCCACCGTGTACTGGCCCGCGAGCACGCGGTTGCCGAAGGCAAAAAGCGAAAGATCCGCCAGCGGCTGGTCGCCGCCGATGTTGAGGAATTCCTCGTTGAAGCTGGAGCCTGCCACCTGCTGCTGCGGCTGCGGCTGCGGCTGCGGCTGCGCATGGCCGGGCGTGCCGAGTGCGCACAGCAGCGCCGCGCCCAGCGTCAACCGGAACGGCGCGCGCAGGACAAGTGAACGACTGCTGTGCATGGAGTCCACCGCTTGCGCCTCAGCGCTTTGCCGCATCCGCGGGCGCCGGGACCAGCTCGGGCTTCACGGCCACGGGCTCGGCGCCTGCCGGCACCTGCACGCGCTCTTCGGGCGTCTCGCCGCCGTAGTCATTGAGGGTCGTGAAGTTGACCTGGATCGCCTGCGGCGTCTTCACCGCGCTCAACGGATAGGTCGTCTCGCCGAGCGGCGGCACCATGTCGGCATTGATCAGTTGCTGGCCGCTGTTGATGTTCAGGGCCGTGAAGGTCACGTGGTAGGCCGTGGGATTGGCGACCTTGAGCACGACGCCCTGCCCGTCGGCACCGGCGCTCACCGCCCACTTGAGCTGCGCGCGCGATTCGTCGGACTTGCCCACGAGTTTCGAAGGCCGGTAGAACAGCTTGATGCGGCTGCGCACTGCGATCTGCAGCACGTTCTCTTCGTTCGACTTCTCGGGAATCTCCTTGACGTTGAGCCAGAACACCGACTCGCGGTCGGCCGGCAGTTCGCCGGCCACGCGCATGATGCGCAGGATGTTCTCCATGCCGGGGTCGAGCCGCGACAGCGGCGGCGTGACGAGCAGCGGGGTCTTGTTCTTGCCTTCACCCGCATCGATCCAGGTCTGGACGACGTAGGGCGAGGTGCCGGTGTTCTTCACCGGAATGGAGGCTTCACGGTCCTTCTCGCCGAGGATCACGCGGGTGCCACCGAGCATCACGCCCGCGCCGGCCGGCCACTGGAGGCCCAGCATCAGCAGGATGGCGAAGGCCCAGCGGAAGCGATGGTTGCTGCACATGGAAAGGAAGTCCTTGGGGCCAGCACGGCGCATGAAGCGCGGGCCGGCACGGCGATGCCTGTCGAGGCATCGTCGAAAAAAGAGGCGAAAAAGAAGAGCCGGCGCCGACCGGGACCCGAGGTCCGGGCGAGCGCCGGGGAATGGCCTCACGGTCCGCCCCGAAGCGGCGAGCGCTTCGGCGGACCGCGAAGGCCTCGGGCGCCGCTTACTTGTAGGCGACCGTGAACTGCGCGACCGCGTTGGCCGGACCGACCGTGACGGCGGTCTTGGTCGACACGTACGTCGCCTGGAACTTCAGCGAGTTGTCGCCCAGACCCAGAACGTACTGGCTCGACTCTGAACCCAGCGGAATCTTGGTGCCGGCGGAGTCGCCGAGTTCGATGCCCACGCCCGAAGCCGCGCCCACACCGACCTGGCCGGCATTGGCCACGCGCAGGACCGTGGCGTCGTCGCCATCGGCCGTGCCCGAGAAGGTCACGGTCGCGCCCTTGGCGGTGGCGCCGCAGCCCAGCAGGTCGATGGTGAACTTGGCGGGCGTGGCCTTCTTGCCGACGGTTCCGGTGAACACGGGCGGCGTGGCGGTGCTGAGGGTGCCGAAGACGTTGCGCGAGACCTTGCCGAGCGGCACGGTCATGTTCTGGCTGTTGGGCGAGATCGAGCAAGGCGCATCAACGATCTCACCGGTGAAGTTGATCGTGCCGTCGGCGGCAAAGGCGCCTTGCGACAGGACACCGGCCGCGACCACTGCGGCCAGCTTGAAGAAAACTGCTTTCTGCATTTACATTCCCTGATGATTGATATAACTAAATTGCTACCCGCTTATGCAAGGCAGGCCGCAGTCTAGTTATCCAAAGACGGGAGAAGAAGTGCAGTTGGCGTCAGTTCACTATGGTTAACATTGCAATCACATTGTTTGTGAAATAGGCACGCCCACTAACAAACTGACACCATTAGTCTGCGACCTGCAACACCAGCTTTCCGAAGTTCTGCCCGGCAAACAGCTTGTTGAGCGATTCGGGGAAGGTGTCCAGGCCCTGAACGACGTCTTCCTTGCTCTTCATGCGCCCATCTTTCAGGTAGCCGGCCAGCTCGGCGATGGCCACGGGGTAGCGGTCGGCGTAATCGAACACCACGATGCCTTCCATGCGCGCACGGTTCACCAAGAGGCTCAGGTAGTTGCGCGGACCGGCGGCCGGCATGCTGTTGGCGTTGTTGTACTGGCTGATGGCGCCGCAGATGATGATGCGGGCCTTGCGCGCCAGCTTGGCCAGCACGTGGTCGAGGATCTCGCCGCCGACGTTGTCGAAATAGATGTCCACGCCCTTGGGGCAATGTTCTTTCAGGCCCGCGCGCACGGTGCCTTCGCCGGCCTTGTAGTCGATGCAGGCGTCGAAGCCCAGCTCCTTGACCACCCATTCGCACTTGGCCGCGCCGCCGGCGATGCCGATCACGCGGCAGCCCTTGATCTTGGCGAGCTGGCCCACCGTCTGGCCGACCGCGCCGGCTGCGCCCGACACCACCACCGTTTCGCCCGGCTTGGGCTGGCCCACGTCCATCAGGCCGAAGTAGCCGGTCATGCCCGGCATGCCCAACACGTTGAGCCACTGGCCGATGGTACCGACGTTCAGGTCGACCTTCACCAGTCCGTTGCGCTTGATCTGGTCCTGCGGGATGAGAACGTATTCCTGCACGCCGAGCGTGCCGTAGACCGTGTCGCCAACCGCGAACTGCGGGTTCTTCGATGCGATGACGCGGCCGATGCCGCCGGCGCGCATCACTTCGTCGATGCCCACGGGCGGGATGTAGCTCTTGGCGTCGTTGAGCCAGCCGCGCATGGCGGGGTCGAGCGACAGCGACAGCGTCTGGACCAGCACGCCGCCCTCGTCCGGTTGGCTGACGGGCTCGGTGGTGAAGCGCCAGTGCTCGCGCGTGGCAGTGCCCTCGGGGCGTTTGGCGAGGCGGACCTGATGGTTGGTGAGGGGGCTGCTCATGGTGTCTCCTTGGTTGACGCTGGCACGGAGGCGCATCGTAGCCGTGCGCTCCACGCCGGCTGGTAGCGCAGGCGACAGCGCGCACCCACCCGCGAACCCCAAGGACTAAGGCAACCGGATGGTGATCTGCAGCCCCGGATGCGCATTGCGCACCGTCAGCTCGCCACCATGCGCCTCGGCGATCAGCCGGCACAGGTACATGCCGAGGCCGACGCCACCGGTGGCGCGCGCGCGGGCGCCGTCGGTCCGGTAGAAGGGCTCGGTCAGGCGTTCGAGCTGTGCCTCGTCGACACCGGGGCCGTGGTCGCGCACCTCGATCTCGACGCCCTGCTTCTTGCCATCGACCACGGCCCGCAGCGACACGCAAGGCGGCCGGGGCGCACCGGCGCTGTAGCGCAGGGCGTTGTCCAGCAGGTTGCGCACCAGCAGGCGGACGCGCATGCGGTCGACGGCGTGCGGCGGCAGGCCTTCGGCCAGGTCCAGGTGCACGTCCTGTGCATCCGGCATCTCGGCCACGGCCTCGCGGATCAGCACCGCCAGGTCGACCGGCTCGCGCTGCAGCGCCACGTGCGGGCTCGCGAGGCGCTCGCTTTCGAGCAGGTCGCTGATCAGGTCGCGCATCTCGTTCAGGTCGCGCAGCAGCGCCTCGCGCTCGGCCTCGCCTTCGGGCGTGGCGGGCAGCAGCTCGGCATTGAGCCGGGCGCGCGTGAGCGGCGAGCGCAGCTCGTGACTCAGCGCCAGCAGCAGTCCGCGCTTGGCATCGAGCATGGCCTGGATGTCGTCGGCCATGGTGTTGATGCGCTGAGCAAGATCGCCGAGGTCGTCGTTGCGGCGGATCGGAATGGGCTGCGTGAACTCGCCGCGGCCGAAGCGCTGCGCGCCTTCGCGGATGTCGATCAGCGGCCGCAGCAGGCGGCTCACGAAGGCATAGGCCAGCACCACCAGCAGCAACAACACGCAGAGCGTGGCCCAACCCGCGGTGCGCGGTGCGAATTGCCAGAGCCTCGGCGCCCAGCCGAAGATGACGCGGTGGCCATCGGCCGTGGGGCGGATGAACCACTTGTCGCTCCTCGTGTCTTCGTCGGGGTCGCGCATCCAGCCACCGGGGCTGTGCAACCCTTCAGGGTTCGAGTCCCAGTTGACCACGGGGCCAACGATGCGGATGGTGATCGGCAACCGGTTCACCAGCGCCTGCGCGCGCGCCACGTCGGGCGGCGTGCCGAGCTCGGCGACGAGCCGGTCGGTGTAGTCCACCAGCATCGGCTGCGCGGCCTCGGCCCAGCCGGTGGAGAAAGACTTTTTCATGCCGCCCACGAACACCGCCGCCATCACCAGCGCCAGCATCACGAACATCATCACCAGCCGCATGCGCAGCGAGCGGCGCCAGCGGCGCTTGCCCTGCACCTTCTCGTGCCACTGCGCGTGCCATTGCTTGCGCATCTCTTCGCGGCGGCATGCCAGCTCGCGCCATGCCTGGCGGTGGTCCCGGCGACGAAAGTTCATGCGGGTTCGCTGCGTGCCACGGCCAGCGCATAGCCGGCATTGCGCAGCGTCTTGATGCAGTCCAGCGGCTCCAGCTTCTTGCGCAGGCGGCTCACCACGATGTCGACCGCGCGCGTGTACAGCTCGGCCTCGTGGCCGCGCAGGCGGTTCAGGATGTCGTCGCGGCTGAACACCTTGCCAGGCTCGGCCGCCAGCAGCGCGAGCAGCTCGAACTCGGTGCCGGTGAGCTCGACGCGCTCGCCGTGGCGCAGCACCTGGCGCCGGTCGAGGTCGATCGACAGGCCATCGAACACGCGGTGCTGCGTGCCGTTGGCCGCAGGCGGCGTGCTGCGCTGCCGCCGCAGGATGGTCTGCACGCGCGCCACCAGCTCGCGCGGCTCGAAGGGCTTGGGCACGTAGTCGTCGGCACCGAGCTCGAGGCCGACCACGCGGTCCATCACTTCGCCGCGCGCGGTGAGCATCACGATGGGGATGTCGCTTTCCTTGCGGATCTCGCGGCACAGCTCGAAGCCGTCCATCTCGGGCAGCATCACGTCGAGGATGGCAGCGTCGTAGTGGCCCGCGCGCAGCTTGGCAAGGCCATCGCTGGGCCGCACTGCGCTTTCGAGCGTGCAGCCGAAGCGTGCGAAGTAGGTGGTCAGCGGCGCGGCGAGGTGTTCGTCGTCGTCGATCAGCAGGATGCGCGGCATGGCGGGATTGTGCCTTCTGGCCAGGAATTGGCGGATGACTTCGCTGACCATCAGACCTGCCGGCATCGCACCGCCAGGGTCAGGCCCGTCGCCAGCAGCGCGAGCAACAGCGCGTGATAGATCACGTCGGGCACCGTGCGCGGACCGATGCCCACGACGATGGTGACCAGGCCGACGAGCGTGCCCAGCAATGCAAAGCCCTGGCCGATGATCGCGGCCGAGCGCGCGTGCGAGGGGCGCAGCCAGGTCTCGACCGAGCCGAGCACCAGCACGACCGCGATCACCGCCTCGGCCGTGCGGGCGTGCGCATGCGCAAAGCCCGGCACGAGCCGGCCGGCATGCACCGTCGATACAATGCCGAGCGTGAGCGCCTCGGTCAGCATCCATGCGCGCGCGACCGACGGGCGCATGGCGTATGCCACACCGCTCACCATGGATCGGCCCGGCCGATGCGGCCGAGGTGCGTGAGGTTGAAGCTCGCGGCGTACTTGAGCCCGTAGCCGAGCGTGCGGTCGAGCCCGATGTGGGCGCACCAGATCAGTCCGCCGGCCACGGCCCACGGCATCGCCGCGAGCACGCCGAGCGCCAGCAGAAGCACCGGGCCGACATATGAGTGCGCGGCGTTGTAGAGCGCCGCGCCAACGCGCGGCCCCGCGAGATAGCCCAGCATCGACAGGTCAGGCACGAACAGCCAGAGCGCGAACGCACCCCAGCCCGCACCGAACTGCGCATAGGCGGCCAACGCCACGCCCAGCACGACGGCCCCTTCGAGCCGCAACAGCGTGCGAACGCGGCCGGCCGCCACGCCCGCCGCGTCATCGGACGTCGCGGCGTGGGACATCCAGGGCGCCGGCGATGCGGCAGCGCGCCGTACCGCGAGCCCGAAGGCCGACATGGCCTCAGCCATGACGGCTCCAGCGTCGGCCGCCGCGCTCCATGAAGTCGCGCACCTTCTGTTGTTGCGCGGCGTTCAGGTTGTCGAAGAAGTCAGCGGCGGCGGCAATGACCTCGGGGCTGCCCGTGCGCACGGCGGCGGTCTTCTCGTCGATGAGCCGCGAGGCGCCGGCCTGGTCGAGCTTGTTGCCGGCGAACAGCGCCTTGAACTGCGAGCGCGGGTCGCCCGAGCCGCCTGCGCCGCGCAGGGCCTCGCGCTGCGCCTGCAGCTTCTCGGCCAGCACGGTGAGCTTCTGCTTTTGCGATGCATCGAGTTCGAGCTTGCTGCCCACGCGTTCGACCATCTTCGCGCGGAAGTCGGCGCTGTCGCCGCCGCTCCAACCGTGGCGTTGGCCGGCACAGCCGGCGATGCTGCCAGCCACCATCGCGGCGCCAGCGAAACCGAAGAGAGTGCGTTTGATCCAGTGCTTCATATCAAGTCCTTGGTGTTGTCTTGTGAGGAGGAAGCTCGATGGTGCTTTGGGCACCGGGCCAAGTCCTCTCGCCGGCGTATCGGCGTGTTTCGTTTGATTGCGACGGAAGCGGTGCGAGCAACAAGCGGGTGCCGCTTACATGCGGCTGCTCTTGGCGTTGGCGGCTGCCGCGCGTGCGTCGACGGGGTTCTGCATGGTCGAGATGACCTGGCTGTTCACGCGCGAGCTGGCCGACACGTTCTGGTCGGGCGCGGCGGCGGTGCGCACGGCTTCGGCGACAACGCGTGCGCGGTCGGTCGACACAGCCATGGTTTCAGCGCCGCGCGAGCCGCGCACGACGTTCTGGTCCGGTGCCGAGGCGGTGCGCACGGCTTCGGCGCTGACTTCGACACGGCTCTTGGCCGACACGAGCGGCTGCACGCCCTCGTAGTTCTCGGCCTTGGCGCCGGCAGCGGCGAGCATGGCGAACGAGCCGACGGCAACGATCTGGGTGAAGGAAAGAGATTTCATGACACAGGCCTTTCAGGGGTTGAAGAGGAAGGCCTGATCGTGCTTGCGGGGTCGCCGCAAGTCCTTTCGCCGCAGTTTCGGCGTGTTTCGTTTTATTGCAGCGCTATTGCTTTCGCAGTAGTTGCAGCAACGCGGCCAGCGCCACGCAGGGCACGAGCAATGCCCAGAAGCCCGCATGCGCATAGCCCAGCCCGCCGCCGAGCGAGCCCACCGCGAAGGCGGCCACCGGCGGCCATGCCTTGTGCACGCGCGCCGATGCGCCGGCCATGCCCGGTGCACGCGTCGCGATGTCGACAAGGTCCATCACGAGTTGCGTGACGTTGCCCGTCATCACAGTGCTGGGCGTCAGCTTCGAGAACACGCTGCGCGCGGCAGTGTTCTGGATCGACATCGCCAGCACGCCCATCAGCCCGACCGCGATGGCCGGCACGCCGTTGCCGCTGACGAAGGGGCCGGCCCACACACCGGCGCCCATGAAGGCCAGCAGGCAGATCAACTGCGTGCCCAGCAGCGGCGCGGCGGTGTCGAGCCCTCGCCGTTCGCGCGACAGCTGGAACAGCCGCGTGGCCGCCACGCCCAGCACGAAGGCCGGCAACGCCAGCAACTTGCCGACCACGCCCGAATGTCCGCTGCCGCCCATGGCGGCACCGATCAAGACGAAGTTGCCCGTGACGTGCGCGGTGAACAGCCCGAACAGTGCGACGAAGCCGAGCGTGTCGACAAAGCCGGCGGTGAAAGCCAGCAGCATGCCGTGCCAGGCGCTCTCGGGCGCAGTGCCGGCGGCGGGTGCTGCGGTGGTGGTAGCAGTAGTAGTGGCGGGTGTGGCCTGGGTCATTGGCGCGGTGTCCTTCTGCAGTGTGTCGGCCGGTGCAACCGCGTTGCCGATGGTGCGCCGCCGACCCGGTCAGCCCGCGAGCGCGACGCCGGGATCGTCGGAGTCGAGCACGCTCTTCGCCCAGGCTTCGAGCTTGCCGGTGTCGGCCCGCAGCACCTCCTGCTTGACCGCGAGGATGCGCGAGGGGTGCATCGAGAAACTGCGCAGCCCCAGGCCCAGCAGCAGGCGAGTGAAGGCCACGTCGCCCGCCATCTCGCCGCACACGGACACGCCCTTGCCCTGGCGCCGGCACTCGGCAATGGTGTCGGCCACCAGCTTCAACACGGCGGGGTGTGCGGGGTCGTACAGGTGCGCCACCGACTCGTCGGCCCGGTCGATCGCCAGCGTGTACTGGATCAGGTCGTTGGTGCCGATGGAAAGAAAGTCGAAGTGCTTGAGGAAGATGCGCAGCGTGAGCGCGGCCGCCGGAATCTCGATCATGGCGCCGAGCTTCACGTGGCCGTACACCGCGCCGCGGTTGTCCAGTTCGGCACGCGCGAAGTCGATCAGCGAGAGGGTCTGGCGGATCTCGCTCGCGTGCGCGAGCATCGGGATCAGCAGGTGGATCTCGCCGTGCGCCGCCGCACGCAGGATGGCGCGCAGCTGCGTGAGGAACATGGCGGGGTCGGCCAGGCTCCAGCGGATGGCGCGCAGGCCGAGCGCGGGGTTCAGGTGTTCCTGCTTGTTGGCCGACTTGCTGTCCAGCGGCTTGTCGGCGCCCACGTCGATGGTGCGGATGGTGACGGGCATGCCCTGCATGCCCTCGACCGCGCGCTTGTAGGCCTGGTACTGCTCTTCTTCGTCGGGCAGGCGGGTCTGGCGCGCCGACGACTCGCGGCCCATGAAGAGGAATTCGCTGCGGAACAGGCCCACGCCCACCGCGCCGGCCTTGACGGCGCCCACGGTGTCTTCGGGCATCTCGATGTTGGCGAGCAGCTCGACGCGCTGGCCGTCGAGCGTGACGGCCGGCTTGTGGCGCAGGCGCGCGAGGCGGCCGCGTTCGAGGTCGCCCTGGCGCTGCTTGAAACCGTACTCGGCCAGGATGATCGGCGAGGGGTCGATGATCATCACGCCGGCGTCGCCGTCGATGATGACCCAGTCGTCCTGGCGCACCAGCTGGCTCGCAGTGCGCGCGCCCACGATGGCCGGGATGTCCATGCTGCGCGCCACGATGGCGGTGTGCGAGGTGCGCCCGCCCACGTCGGTCACGAAGCCGGCGAACACGCTCTTCTTGAACTGCAGCATGTCGGCCGGCGACAGGTCGTGCGCGATCAACACCAGCGGCACGTCGATGCCATCGCCCGCGGTGGGGTCATCGTCTTCGTCGGTGGCGGCGGCGCGCTTGCGGCGCGGCGGGCTCGGCGCGAGCACGGCGGCCGTGCCCTTCATGCGGTGCAGGATGCGCTCGACCACCTGCTCGAGGTCGGCCTTGCGCTCGCGCAGGTACGCGTCTTCCATCTCGTCGAACTGGCGCGCGATGATCTCGAGCTGCGTGGTCAGCGCCCATTCGGCGTTGTAGAGCCGCTCGCTGATCCAGTGCTTGACGCCGCCACTCAGGGCCTCGTCCTGCAGCAGCATCTGGTGCACTTCGAGCAAGGCGGCCAGCTCGTGCGGCGCGTCATTCGGGCCCATCTGCGCGACGCTGCTCTGCAGCTTGATGAGCTCGTCGGCGACGGCGTTGCGCGCGGTGCGCACGCGGTCGATTTCGGTGTCGATCTCTTCGGGCTTGATGAAGTAGTGCGCCACATCGATGCGGCTGGACACCACCAGCACCGCACGCCCGATGGCAATGCCACGGGCAACAGGGAGGCCGTGGACTGCGAATGTCATGGGGTGGCCCTTATTCGCCTTCGCCGAACTTGTCGTCCATGAGCTGGACGATGGCGCTCATCGCTTCTTCTTCCTGCGGGCCATTGGTCTCGAGCTCGACGGTGGAGCCGAGCCCGGCGGCCAGCATCATGACGCCCATGATGCTCTTGGCGTTGATGCGGCGGTCACCGCGAGAGAGCCACACCTCGCAGGGAAAGCTGCCTGCGAGCTTGGTCAGCTTGGCCGATGCGCGTGCGTGCAGGCCCAGCTTATTGCTGATGGTCACGGATTTCTTGATCACTGTGCTTTCTTTTTGCCTGGTTCTGGGGAGCCGCCACGGCGACCTGCATGACACCCGCGGTGCCGCCGGCGATGGCGCGCTGCACGAGCGTGTCGAGCGGCTCGTGCCGGTAGGTGACGGCGCGCAGCAGCATCGGCAGGTTGACACCCGCCACCAGCCGCGAACGCACGCCGTCCACCAGTTTCTGCGCGACGTTGCAAGGCGTTGCACCGAACACGTCGGCCAGCACCAGCACCTGCGAGCGCGGCGCATGCAGTTGCTGCGCGAGCGTGATGCGCGCGGCGGCCAGGGTTTCTTCGGGCGACACGTTGGGCAGCACGTCGAGCGCGATGACGGCCTGCTCGCAGTCGGGAAACACATGCAGCGCGCACTGCCGCAGCGCCTGCGCGAACGGTGAGTGGGCGATGATGAGGATGCTGTTCATGCGGAGCGAGGGACGACGCGTCGATTATGCGGGGGCGCCCCATGGAAGTAGATACAGGACACAACGCAGCAGCCCCGAAAAATGGACACTGCGGCACGAAACGCGGCCCTGGTGAGGGGGCGGGAGCCGCTGAAAAGACCGGTCTGCGGGTGCACACCCCTGCCGCGGGACTTGCTATCAAAATCAAAGCAAAGCCGACCGCCCACGTACGCAAGCGAGCCGATACCCGCCGCCGGCGATCGACGCCTCTTTCGCTGGCCGGCAAGCAGGCCAACGCTCATGGGAGGTGCAGACCCTCGAAGAAGGTCTTGGCCGCTTCCGGCGAAGACGGCTTGCCCAGCACGGTGGCCTGGTAGAGCGCCACGGTGCCGTCTTTCTGCGACTGGGCGAACCAGAGCACCTGGACCGGCGCGGCCCCTTGCTGCGACGGTTGGGCGTCGAGGCGCAGTGGCGCGGGCACGGCCGTCGCGCGCTGCACGGTCGCAGGCGCCTCGGCCACCTGCGCATCGGCCAACTGGCTGCGCGTGGCGGCGCGCCAGGCGTTGAGCCAGGCCTCGGCCTGCACGGGGCTGTTGGCGGCCGCATGGGCGATGGCGAAGGTCGCGCCGCCGGCTTCGCAGCCGGTCATGTCGACCTGCACGGATTCGGCGCCCAGCGGCAAGGCCCGGTTCGCGCGATCGGCCTTGCAGGGCAGCAGCGCGACGAGGCCGGATTCGGCGATCGGCACCTCGCGCCAGTTGAAGGTCGGGCTGCAGGCGGCAAGCAGGGCCGCCGCGCTCAGCGCAAGCCAGGAAGGAAGAGCGGGCGAGGGCATGGGGCAGCGATTATCGAGCCGCTCGGCGCTGCCGGGGCGCCCGCCAGCACGATCCGGCGAGCGGAACTAAAATCGCGCCGCCCTTCTCTCTTCGCTGCCATGAAAAAATACATTGCTGCCGCCGCCGTCGCTCTTGCATTGGCCGTCGGCGTGGGCGTGTACCTCGGCTCCGGCAGCACAGCGGCCCCTGCCTCGACCTTCGTGCTGCTCGACGGCACCCAGAAGAGCACCGCCGACCTGAAGGGCAAGGTCACGCTGGTCAACTTCTGGGCCACCAGCTGCGTGACCTGTGTCGGCGAGATGCCGAAGGTCATCGCCACCTACGACAAGTACAAGTCGCAGGGCTACGACACGCTGGCGGTGGCCATGAGCTACGACCCGCCGAGTTATGTCGTCAACTTCGCCGAAACGCGCAAGCTGCCGTTCAAGGTGGCCATCGACAACACCGGCAGCGTGGCCCAGGCCTGGGGCGACGTGAAGCTGACACCCACCACCTACCTGGTCAACAAGCGCGGCGAGATCGTGAAGCGCTATGTGGGCGAGCCCGACTTTGCCGAGCTGCACAAGCTGATCGAGAAATTGCTGGCCGAAGCCTGATCGCTTCGTTCCCCAATAAAAAAGGCGCTCCAGGGAGCGCCTTTTGCTTTTCTGCCGCAGTGCCTTACTGGTTGCGGAAGCTGTCGTGGCATGCCTTGCAGCTTGCGCCGGTCGGACCGAACTGGGCCTTGAGCGCGTCGATGTTGCCGGCCTTGGCGGCAACCACCAGCTTGCCGGTTTCCTCGATCAGCTTCTGCTGGCGTTCCTTGAACTTCGCGTCTTCCTTCCAGACTTCGGGCTTGGCCTTGCCGCCTTCGGTACCGGGGCCGAAACCTGCCCAGGGCAGCTTGGCCATGTCGGCCACCACCTCGGCATTGGCGGCGGCAGCCGCGGCGTCGTAGGGCACGCGGCCGTTGGCCATGGCGCCCAGGCGACCGAAGTGCTGGCTCATCACGAACAGCGCGCTCTGGCGGTACTTGATGGCGTCCTCGGGTTTGGCGAACTGTGCCGCGGCGGGCAGAGCCGTCGCAGCGCAGGCAGCGGCCAGGGCAAGCGAAGCGAATCGATTCATCGTGGAGCCTTCCTCATTCATGTGTGTGGGGGAAACGCCGTCGAACGCGGCGCTGCTGCGGAGTGTAGAGGCAGCCCATGTCGCACGCATAGCAACAACCCGAAGCGGAGCGGGGCCCGGACTTTGCTAATCTGCGCCTTCCGCAGCATCGCGCCCCGCGCCTTTTTCGATGACCGACTCTTCCGTGGCCGCCCTCCACGCGCGCGCCCCTAGCGAAGCCCGCACACGTGTCTGGGACTTGCCCACGCGCCTGTTCCACTGGGCACTGGCTGTGGCCGTGATCGGCCTGATCGGCACTGGGCTGAGCGGTGTCATGGAATGGCATTTCCGCCTGGGCTACACGGTACTCGCCCTGCTGCTGTTCCGCTTGCTCTGGGGCTTCGTGGGCGGGCGCTGGTCGCGCTTTGCCTCGTTCTTCTACGGGCCGGGGTCTGTCGTCGCCTACCTGCGCGGGCGGGCGCATCCGGACCACCTGATCGGGCACACGCCGCTGGGGGCACTTTCGGTGTTTGCCGTGCTGGCCATCCTCATGCTGCAGGTCACGACCGGACTGATGGCCGATGACGAGATTTCAGCTTCGGGCCCGCTCACGCGCTTCGTATCGGGTGGCGTGGTGAGCCTGGCGACGAGCTGGCACAAGGCGCAGGGCAAGTGGATCGTGATTGCGCTCGTCAGCCTGCATGTGCTGGCCGTGCTGTTCTATGTGCTGGTCAAGCGGCATCGACTGGTGCGGCCGATGGTGACGGGCGACAAGCAAATTTCCGCCGCGAACGGCAACGTCGCAGCCAGTCGCGACGATGCGGCATCGCGCTGCCTGGCGCTGGTGCTGTTCGCGCTGTGTGCGGGCTTGGCATTCTGGGTGGCATCGTTGCGCGTATGAGCTTTTCTGTTTCACGCCCCCTGCCGCTGGCGGACATGCCGGCCGTCGTCCTGCTCGTGCCCGAAGCGGCGAACGAGATCGACGCCGTGCGCGCCATCTTTCGCGACTATGCGGCCTCGCTGAACATCGACCTCGACTTCCAGGATTTCGACGGCGAACTCGCCGAGCTGCCCGGCGAATATGCAGAACCCCGCGGGAATCTTCTGCTGGCGCTCGTCGACCCGGCCAACGTCAAGGAAGACGCCGGGCGCCAGGCCCCGACGCTGCAGCGCGCCAACGGCACGCTGGCGCACATCGCCGGCTGCTGCGCGCTGCGCCCCCTCGACAACGTGGACTACGCGAACGCAGCCGAGATGAAGCGCCTGTACGTGCGCCCCGGCTTTCGCGGACTGGGCCTGGGCCGCCAGTTGGCCGAGGCCACGCTCGATGCCGCGCGCAGTGCGGGCTACGCCTGTGTACTGCTCGACACGCTCGACGACATGGAATCGGCGCGGGCACTCTACGAAGACCTGGGCTTCGCGGAAGTGCCGCCCTACTATCACAACCCCGTTGCCGGGGCCCACTACCTCAAAGTGGATCTTTGATGATTGCCGCGGCTCAGCCGCGGGCTTGCGCCAGCAGCGTGTCGGCGTCGCTGACTTCGAACTTGCCCGGCGCCTCGACGTTGAGCGTCGCGACCTTGCCGTCCTTCACGAGCATCGAATAGCGGTTGCTGCGAAGGCCCATGCCGCGGCCCGTCAGGTCCAGCGTGAGGCCCGTGGCCTTGGCGAAATCGGCACTGCCGTCTGCCAGCATGCGCACCTTGGCGCCGGTCTTCTGGTCGCGCGCCCAGGCGCCCATCACGAAGGCGTCGTTCACGCTCACGCACCAGATCTCGTCCACGCCGGCAGCCTTGAAGTCATCGAAGTGCTGCACATAGCCCGGCACGTGCTTGGCCGAACAGGTGGGGGTGAAGGCGCCCGGCAATGCGAACAGCGCGATCGTCTTGCCGGCCGAAGCCTTGGTCACGTCCACGGCGTTCGGGCCGATGCTGCAGCCTTCGCCCTCGACTTCTGAATATTCCTGCAGCGTGGCCGAAGGAAGGGTGTCGCCGACTTTGATCATTGAATAAGCTCCAGAAAAAGAAAAACGGCCCACATTGTGGGCCGTTTCCGGTTGAGTCGTGTGACTCGAAGATCAGACCAGCACGGCCTTCTCGACCAAGCGGGTCACAACCCAGTTCTTGGTCTTCGAGATCGGACGGCTTTCCGTGATCTCGATGGTGTCGCCCAGCTTGTACTCGCCCTTTTCGTCATGGGCGTGGTACTTGCTCGTCTTGGCCACAATCTTGCCGTAGAGCTCGTGCTTCACACGGCGCTCGACCAGCACGGTCACGGTCTTGGCACGCTTGTCGCTGACCACCTTGCCGATCAAGGTGCGCTTGAGGGATTTTTTAGCTTCCGTCATGTTCACTCCTTACTTGGCGGCTTGGGTTTCTTGCTGCTTCTGAGCAAGAATGGTCTTGGCGCGCGCGATGTCGCGACGCGTCACGCGCAGCGTCGAGGTATTCGACAGCTGTTGCGTGGCTTTCTGCATGCGCAGACCGAAATGGGCCTTCTGCAGTTCCTTGACTTCGGCTTGCAGGCCTGCGACGTCCTTCGTGCGCAGGGTTGCGGCCTTGGTCACCTTGGCCGGAGCCGCGGTTTCTTTTTTCTTACGTGTTGCCATGGATGTTCTCCTCTCAGGCGCCGAGCTGGCGAGCGACGAACGTCGTGCGCAGCGGAAGCTTGGCGGCGGCCAGGCGGAACGCTTCGCGGGCGAGTTCTTCGGGCACGCCGACGATCTCGAACACGATCTTGCCAGGCTGGATTTCAGCGACGTAGTACTCGGGGTTGCCCTTACCGTTACCCATCCGCACTTCAGCGGGCTTGGTAGAGATTGGCTTGTCCGGGAACACGCGGATCCAGATGCGGCCACCGCGCTTCACGTGACGTGAAATTGCGCGACGAGCGGCTTCGATCTGGCGTGCCGTGAGGCGACCGCGGTCGGTGCATTTGAGACCGAAGTCACCGAAGGCAACCGAGTTACCCCGGGTTGCGATGCCGGTGTTGCGGCCCTTTTGTTCCTTGCGGAACTTTCTGCGTGCAGGTTGCAGCATGTTTTGTTACTCCGTGAGGACTGCCCCAGGCGCTTGCGCGCCCGGGAAAGACCGATTACTCGGTCTTGGCACCGTCAGCTGCTGCAGCTGGCGCGGCTTTGCGGACGCGCTTAACGGCGGGTTTCGAGTCTGCACCCGGTGCAGCGGGAGCTGCGCCAGTGGCTTCTGCGGGCTTGTCGCTGCCATCGGCCGGCGCGGTGTTGCCACCGATCGGGCCACGGCCACCGGCACGGGGGCCAGGACCACGGCGGTCGCCACCCGGACGGTCGCCAGGGCGACCATCACGGCGGGGACCACGCGGGCGGCGCTCTTCGTCCGGACGAGGCGTTTCGACGGCCGGCAGGTCGTTACGACCCAGCGTGTCGCCCTTGTAGACCCAGACCTTGACGCCGATGACGCCGTACGTGGTCTTGGCTTCCGAGGTGCCGTAGTCGATGTCGGCGCGCAGGGTGTGAAGCGGCACGCGACCTTCGCGGTACCACTCGCAACGAGCGATTTCAATGCCGTTCAGGCGGCCCGACGACATGATCTTGATGCCCAGGGCACCCAGACGCATGGCGTTCTGCATCGCGCGCTTCATGGCGCGGCGGAACATGATCCGCTTTTCGAGCTGCTGCGTGATGCTGTCGGCGATCAGCTGGGCATCGATTTCGGGCTTGCGCACTTCTTCGATGTTGACAGCGACCGGCACGCCGAGCTGCTTGCCCAGTTCGCGCTTGAGGTTCTCGATGTCTTCGCCCTTCTTGCCGATCACGACGCCCGGACGTGCCGAGTAGATCGTGATGCGTGCGTTCTTGGCGGGACGCTCGATCATGACGCGCGACACCGAAGCGTTCTTCAGCTTCTTCTTCAGGTATTCGCGAACCTTGATGTCTTCGGCCAGCATGCCCGCGAAATCGCGGTCGCTTGCGTACCAACGGCTGGACCAGTTACGGGTGACCGCAAGGCGGAACCCGGTTGGGTGGATTTTCTGTCCCATATTTCTTCCAGGCCTTCTTAGTTGCCAACCGTCACGTACACATGGCACGTGGGCTTGCTGATGCGATTGCCGCGACCCTTGGCCCGCGCGGTGAAGCGCTTGAGCGTTGCACCTTGCTCGACGTAGATGGTCTTGACCTTCAGCTCGTCGATGTCGGCACCGTCGTTGTGCTCGGCGTTGGCGATTGCCGACTCCAGCACCTTCTTGATGATCACAGCGGCCTTTTTCTGCGTGAACTGCAGAACGTTGAGCGCTTGATCGACCTTCTTGCCGCGGATCAGGTCAGCGACCAGACGGCCCTTGTCGACCGACAGGCGGACACCGCGGAGGACTGCACGTGTTTCAGACATGGTCGTTCCTTACTTCTTCTGGACTTTTTTGTCCGCGGGGTGCCCCTTGAACGTGCGCGTGAGCGCAAATTCGCCGAGCTTGTGGCCGACCATCTGGTCGGTGATGTACACAGGCACGTGTTGCTTGCCGTTGTGCACAGCGATGGTCAGACCGATGAACTCGGGCAGAACCATCGAGCGGCGCGACCAGGTCTTGATCGGCTTCTTGTCCTTGGTCGTCACGGCCTTGTCGGCCTTGGCCACGAGGTGGTGGTCGACGAAAGGACCCTTTTTGAGAGAGCGAGTCATTGGCTATCCCTTACTTCTTGCGACGCGACACGATGAAGACCTGCGTGCGCTTGTTGTTACGGGTGCGATAGCCCTTGGTCAGATTGCCCCATGGGTCGACAGGATGGCGGCCTTCGCCAGTCTTGCCTTCGCCGCCACCGTGCGGGTGGTCGACCGGGTTCATCACAACGCCGCGGACGGTCGGGCGGATGCCCTTCCAGCGCTTGGCGCCTGCCTTGCCGAGTTGGCGCAGGCTGTGCTCTTCGTTGGCCACTTCGCCGATGGTTGCGCGGCATTCGATGTGGATGCGACGCACCTCACCCGAACGCATGCGGACCTGGGCGTAGACACCTTCGCGAGCCAGCAGCGTGGCCGACGTACCGGCCGAACGCGCGATCTGCGCGCCCTTGCCGGGTTGCAGTTCGATGCAGTGGATCGTCGAGCCGACCGGGATGTTGCGGATCGGCAGGGTGTTGCCGGCGCGGATCGGGGCTTCGGCGCCCGACAGCAGCGTTGCACCAGCTTCAAGACCGCGCGGGGCGATGATGTAGCGGCGCTCGCCGTCGGCGTAGCAGACCAGAGCGATGTGGGCGGTACGGTTCGGGTCGTATTCGATACGCTCGACCTTGGCCGGGATGCCGTCCTTGTTGCGCACGAAGTCGACAACGCGGTAGTGGTGCTTCGAACCACCGCCACGATGACGGATCGTGATGTGACCGTTGTTGTTACGGCCGGCCTTCTGGAACTGGGGTTCCAGCAGGGCTGCGTGAGGAGCACCCTTGTGCAGGTGGTCACGCGAAATCTTCACCGCGCCGCGTTGGCCCGGCGAAGTGGGTTTCATCTTGATGACGGCCATGATTAAGCGCCTTCCCCAACGAGGTTGAGCTCTTGACCGGGCTTGAGCGTCACATAGGCCTTGCGAACGTTGTCGCGGCGGCCGATGGACTTGCCAAAGCGCTTGGTCTTGCCCTTGGTGTTGAGCACCGACACGCCCTGGACTTCGACCTTGAACATCAGTTCGACAGCGGCCTTGATCTCGGGCTTGGTGGCGTCTTGCAGCACCTTGAAAGTGACAGCGTTCGACTTCTCGCCGACCATCGTGGCCTTTTCGGACACGATCGGGGCGACCAGCACCGCCATCAGGCGGCCTTCTTCGAACGTACGTTCAGCGGCGGTAGGGTTCACGCGGCTCATGCGAACATCTCCTTGAGCTTGTCGACGGCACCCTTGGTGACCAGCACCTTCTTGTAGTGAACCAGCGACACCGGATCGGCGTAACGGGGTTCGACCACGAGAACGTTCACCAGATTGCGCGAGGCAAGGTACAGGTTTTCGTCGACTTCTTCGGCGATCACGAGCACGGACTCGAGATTCATTGCCTTGAAACGGGCTGCCAGCGGCTTCGTCTTGGGCGAATCCACGGTCAGCGAATCCACCACGGCCAGACGGCCTTCGCGAGCGAGCTGCGAGAAGATGGCGGCCATGCCGGCGCGGTACATCTTCTTGTTGATCTTCTGCGAGAAGTTTTCGTCAGGCATGTTCGGGAAGATGCGGCCACCCCCGCGCCACAGCGGCGACGAGGTCATACCGGCACGGGCGCGGCCCGTTCCCTTTTGCTTGAAAGGCTTCTTGGTCGAGTGCTTGACCTGCTCGCGGTCCTTCTGGGCGCGCGTGCCTTGGCGGGCGTTGGCCTGGAATGCAACGACGATCTGGTGAACCAGGTCTTCGTTGTAGTCACGGCCGAACACGGTCTCGGGGGCGTCGTACTTCGACGCGGCCTGGCCTTGTTCGTTCAGGAGTTCGAGTTGCATTACTTCGCTCCTTCAGCCGCTTGCGGCTTGGCCTTGATGGCGGGACGCACGGTGACGAAGCCACCCTTCGAACCCGGGATCGCGCCCTTGATGAGCAACAGTTGACGTGCTTCGTCGATGCGGAAGACGTCGAGGTTTTGCGTCGTGCGGGTGACGTCGCCGAGGTGGCCCGTCATGCGCTTGCCGGGGAACACGCGACCGGGGTCTTGTGCCATACCGATCGAGCCGGGAACGTTGTGCGAACGGCTGTTACCGTGCGACGCGCGTTGCGAGCTCATGTTGTGACGCTTGATCGTGCCAGCGTAGCCCTTACCGATGGAAGTGCCTTGCACGTCCACCTTCTGGCCCACGGAAAACACGCTGGCAGCAGCAATCACGCCGCCAGCCTTGTGCTGACCTGCGGTTTCTGCGGTAACGCGGAATTCCTGGATGATTTCGCCAGCTTCGACACCTGCCTTGGCAAGGTGGCCGGCTTCGGGCTTGGTCACGCGCGATGCTTTGCGCGAACCGAACGTCACCTGCAGGGCGACGTAGCCATCGGTCTCTTGGGACTTGATCTGGGTCACACGGTTGTTGGACACATCCACCACCGTGACAGGAACTGCGTCCCCGTCATCGGTGAAGAGACGCATCATCCCCACCTTGCGGCCCAGCAACCCGAGGGAGTTGCTCAGACTCATTTGTTTTCTCCAAAAATGGAAACTCCCTTCGCCGCTGCCACTTCAATTGGCGACAGCGTTTGGCGGGTTCCCCAGCCTGCGAAAGAAGGTTGATAAATCTCTGCCCGAACAACACCCATGCGGACGCAACAAGGGCAGAGCCAAAGATTATAGCCCGGCATGCGGGCTAGGCGCAAGGGGCGTGTTCAGGCCAGCTTTCCGGGGCTTCCGGACCCGGTTTTTCCCTTATTTGGCGGGCATCGAGATGATGTTGTCCCCGTCCGGTGTCGACTTGAGGTCGCCGCTCGACTTCAAGGCAGGCGTCACACCGCCGGTTTGGATGGGGATGGAAATGGCGCTTGTAGCGTCGCCCTGCTGAATGAATACATTCAGGTAAGCAAGGCCGTCGCCCTGACTCACCACCGAGACGGTCGCACTCGTGCGCTTACCCGCAGGCAGCGTCAGGGTGCTGGCGCCCGAGAGCGTGAGGCCGCTGTCGACGGCAAGACGAACCGTCGCACCGTCGGGGTTGCTCACGCCGTCGAACTGCAGCACGACCGATGTCGCCTTGCCAACCTGCGGCGTGCCTTCGACCTGATATCGCAATGTGACACCGGAGTCATTGGGCTTTCGGGCCGCGACCGTCATGGACACCGCGCGATGCGCCGCCACGGACGGCTTGGCGCTGCGCGAGACTGGTGGCGGCACGCCGTCGGCCAGGACAGGCACACAAAATGCGCCCAGAGAGAGGCACGCCAGAGCGAGTATCGAGTTTGAGCGGATGGTCATGGCACCCTTCCTTACTGAATGGTGACGTTGAAACACACCGAAGACCCCGAGTTGGCGGAGTCGGACACCGCCAGAACGTAATCACCGACCCCGAGGCTGACCTTGCTGCCCGATCGAGGGATCAATCCGCCACGATAGATGTCAAATTGAGGGACAGCGCCAGTCGGGCCACCGCCGACAGCAAACTGGTAGTCACGATTCGCTGGCGCCGTGAATCGAAGGTACGCAAAACTTCCCAGCTTGTTGTCGTTGCCCGCCACGTTCGAGACGCAGGCCTTCGTCACCACCGGCACGGTCATTGCCGCCCCATACATCGGCAGTACACCCGGGACAGTCGGTTGCCCGCCAGCATTCGTTTCCTGGTCGCCGTAAGGATCGTTGGCTGCCGCACTGATGTTCTGGGCCGTCAGCAGACCAGCCAGCGCCGACCTGCCGTCCGACGCCACGACGCCGAATGCCGAAGTGAACGGGTGGATCGACGTGACGGCGGCCCCGCTGCGGAAGGGCAAGCTCGTCATGGTGTTGTGGATCGGCCCAAAACCAACCTGCTGGTTGAGGTTCCAGAAAATCGACTGTATCGAGGCCTCCCGATACCAGCCCGGATTGCTCGAAGGTCCGGTTGTGAGATCCATGCTGCCGCCATTGGCTTGCTTGGGCCCCTTTGAATCCACATAGTTGCGCCGATTGAGCGCAATGCCCGACCAGGCATTGCCCCAGCCCTCGGAAAACGCCAGACGCCGGTCGACGCGATCGTCCCCCGAGTGATCGCCACCCGGCGAGTCATCGCGGCTGAAGGAGGACTGGTAGTAGTGCCCCCATTCGTGCGCGATCACTGGCGCATCGAATTCATCGGTATCGACGTCTTCCTTGCCCAGCACGTAGATCTCGCGCCCGGTGCTTCGATTGATAAAGAAAGTAGTACCGATCTGGCCCGCCGCCACGCTGCCGCCCGCCGGCGCATTGTTGGGGCTCCAGAACACACGCAGCGGCGGAAATGCCGAAGCCGGCGCGACAGACAGCACCTTCTGCATGGCGGTGTAGACCGTGTCGAGAATGGCGAACGGCGCTGCCACCCGCTGTGTTGCGTACTTCGAGCCATCCCAGCCGGTGCTGGCGCGAAGATCGCGCGTCAAGGCGACCGCACCCGACGAGAACGCCGACGATTGCATGGAATAAAGGCCGTTTGCCTGGGTGTTGTCTCTCACACTGACATCCCAGCTCGGCCCCGGGGCGGCACGGGTCAGTTGAGCCCGCACGCGCACGAAAAGGGTTGTGTTCGCCGGCACCGTCAGGGTGTAGGCGCCGCTGTCGTCGGTGGTCGCCGTGGCCAGTTGCGCGGAAGAAGTGGCATCGACCGCTTCGACCATCGCGCCACGCACCGGCTTGGCCGAAATGTTGGCGTACACCAGAGCCCCGTTCGGATTCGGGACGGACTCATAGGTGGCCGTGCCGCTCAGGGTCACGGAAGCCGCCGCCACGGGCGGAAGAATGGGAAACCCGCCACCGCCTCCCCCGCCTCCACCACCACAGCCAGCAAGCAGTGCCGTCGCAAGACATGCGACTCCGAATGCAAAAGAAAACTTGTGACTCATAGTGTGTGCTGCCCTCGTTTCAGCCCCGGCCGAGATGCTGAAAAAGGCCGGTGCGCGAGGATGCCACAGCCGCCCCCAAAAGAACAAAGCCCGCCTGCATTTCTGCAGGCGGGCTTTGTCAAAACGCGACGCGAGGCTGAATTACTGCAGCTTGATCTCGACGTCCACGCCAGCCGGCAGGTCGAGCTTCATCAGCGCGTCCACGGTCTTGTCGGTCGGGTCGACGATGTCCATCAGGCGCTGGTGCGTGCGGATTTCGAGCTGGTCGCGCGACGTCTTGTTGACGTGCGGCGAACGCAGGATGTCGAAACGCTTCATGCGGGTCGGCAGGGGCACGGGGCCCTTGACGATCGCGCCGGTACGCTTGGCGGTGTCAACGATTTCGGCTGCCGACTGGTCGATCAGCTTGTAGTCGAAGGCCTTCAGGCGGATGCGGATTTTTTGCTTGGTTGCCATGGTGATTCCTTTGCGTCCGGCTTAGATGTCGAGGATCTTGGCCACGACGCCCGAACCCACGGTACGGCCGCCTTCACGGATGGCGAAGCGCAGGCCTTC
>NZ_FMUJ01000016.1 GCF_900100965.1 Variovorax sp. EL159
ACCAACTGCTCGACTGTCGTGCGGTCAAACAGGTCTGGCCGATACCCCACCCGCAACTGCAGTTGCGTGCCCGGGATGGCAACGACGCTCAATGGGTAGTGCGTTTTATCCCCGCCGTGACCGCTGGCGCGGGAGACTTGCAATGGGTCTTGTGCCAGGCCACGCGCATTGGCGTCGACCGGATAGTTCTCAAAGACAAACAGGGTGTCGAACAAGACAGGGAAGCCCGCCAGGCGCTGGATCTCCGAGAGGCCCAGATGCTGGTGCGCGGCCATCGCGGACTGCTCGTCCTGCAGCCGCGCGAGCACCTGCGCGATCGGCTCCCAGGGCTCGAACTGCATGCGCACCGGCAAGGTGTTGATGAACAGCCCCACCATGCGCTCCACACCTGGCAACTCCGGCGGACGGCCCGAGACCGTGATGCCGAAGACCACGTCTTCGCGGCCAGTCAGTCGGCCCAGCAGCAGGCCCCAGGCGCCTTGCAACAGGGTGTTGAGCGTCAGGCCGTGCTGGCGGGCCCGCCCGCCAAGCGATTGCGTCAACTCCTGCGAAAGACTGCAGGCCAGGATTTCCTGGCGGCCCGACTTTTCGGTCTGGTCGGCCGTCAGCAACGTGGGTTCCGCCAGACCTGAAAGCGATTCCTTCCACGCACTCAAGGACTTGTCGCGATCCTGGTGTTTGAGCCAACCCAGATAGTTGCGATAGGGCACTGGCGGCGCAAGAGCACTGTCGTCGCCCCTTGTCCGATACAACACGAACAGCTCGTTGAGAAAGATCGGCATCGACCAGCCATCCAGCAGGATGTGATGGCTGGTGAACACAAGGCGTGCGCGCTGCGGCGCCAGTTGAATGAGCGCGAAGCGCAGCAGCGGAGCCTGCGCCGGCTCGAAGGGACGCACGCGGTCTTCTTGAAGCCAGCGCATGAGTTCGGCCTCGCGCTCTTGCGGCGTGAGGTCGCGAAGGTCGATGTCCTGCCACGGCAGCGTGATCTGACGAACAATGATCTGAACGGGCTCTGCAGTGTGGTGCAGGAAGCGTGCGCGCAGATTCGCATGGCGTTGCACAAGGGCCTCGGCGGCAGCTTTCAAGGCCGCCGCATCGAGCGGCCCTGTCAGGTCGAACGTGAATTGAACGACGTAAGCGGCAGACTTGTT
>NZ_FMUJ01000001.1:0-109591 GCF_900100965.1 Variovorax sp. EL159
GCTTTGCCATCGGCGGGCGCTACACGGTGCGTGGCTTCGATGGCGAGACGAGCCTGTTGGGTGAGCGTGGCTGGCTGCTGCGCAATGACATCGGCTGGGCGATGGGCCAGAGCGGCGCGGAGCTTTATGTAGGCATGGACTATGGCCGCGTGGGCGGTCGCTCCACCGTCAATCTTCTGGGGCGAAGCCTGGCGGGTGCTGTCATCGGTGTGCGGGGGCAGTGGACCAAGCTGAGCTACGACTTCTTCGTCGGCGCGCCTATCAGCAAGCCCGAGGGCTATCGCACGGCGAAGGTCACGTTGGGTTTCAACCTCAACGCGAGCTTCTGAAACTCTCCTCGGACTCCTTCCTGGCTGCAATGCCAGCGCAGGGGGAATTCAGGAGGAGCGCGCAGCACAGCGAGCTCGCGCAAGAACGACGGCGCCTCACCCGTCCTTCCACCCCCCACCCAACGCCTTGTAGATCGTCAACCGATTGGTCTGCTCCGTGAGCTGCAAGCCAATCAACGTCTGCTGCGCCGCGTAGTACGCGCGTTGCGCATCGAGCACATCGAGATAACTGCTCGCGCCGCTCTTGAACAGCGACTGCGACAGCTCGAAGCTTCGCGAGGTGGCGTCCAGCAGCGAGCGTTGCGCATCGAGCCGTTCGGCCAGCGTGCGGCGTTCGGCGAGCGCATCGGCCACTTCGCGGAACGCGGTCTGCACGGTCTTCTCGTAGGTCGCGAGCTGGATCTTCTGCTGCGTCTCGGCCACGCGCAGGTTCGCGCGGTTGGCGCCGCCGTCGAAGATCGGCACGCTGATCGAGGGCGCGAAGCTCCATGCCTTGCTGCCGCCCGCGAACAAACCCGAGAGATTGCTGCTGGCCGTGCCGGCCGATGCGGTGAGCGCGATGCGCGGGAAGAACGCAGCGCGCGCTGCGCCGATGTCGGCGTTGCTGGCGCGCAGTGCGTGTTCGGCGGCGCGAACGTCGGGGCGCTGCTGGAGCACGTCCGACGACAGGCCGGCCGGTGGCACCAGCAGTTGCGCGGCTGCAGCCGTATCGGTGGCCGTTGCCGAGGCGGCCGGCACCGGCAGCAGTTCGGCCGGCGGTGTGGTCCCGACCAGCAAGGCCAGCGCGTTGCGGGCCTGCTCGACCTGGCTGTCGAATGCCGCGGCATCCGCGCGCGCGGCATCGACGGTGCTCTGAGATTGCGCCAGCGCCAGGCCCGATTGCGAACCCAGCGCGTGGCTGCGCTGGATCAGCTCGAAGGATTTGCGCTGGCTGTCGAGCGTGCTGCGCGCGAGTTGCAGACGCTGCTCGTCGGCGGCGAGTTGCAGCCATGCGGTGGCCACGGCGGCGACCAGGCTGATCTGCGTGCTGTGCCGGGTCTCCTCGGTCTGGAAGTAGCTCTGCAGCGCGGATTCGCTCAGGTTGCGTACGCGCCCGAACAGGTCGAGTTCGTAGCTCGTCAGGCCGAGGTCGGCGGTGTACTGCGAGGCATAACGCGCCTCGCCGTTGGTCGACAGGCTGCCCGGCGTGCGTGAGCGGCTGCCGCCCGCGCCGGCCTCGACGGTCGGGAGCAGGCCGGCGCGCGCGATGCCGTACTGGGCCCGCGCGCGTTCGATGTTGAGCGCGGCCACGCGCAGGTCGCGGTTGTTGGCAAGCGCGAGTTCGACCACGCCCCGCAGGCGCGGGTCGACGAAGAAGTCGCGCCAGGCGACGTCGAGCGGCGTGGCTGTCTCGACGCCAGCGGAGGGCAGAGTTTGTGGGACGGGGGCGGCCGGCTTTTCGTAAGCGGGCGCGAGATTCACGCAACCCGCGAGCACGACGGAGGTCATGGCCGCGCAGGCCAATGCGCGCAGGGGAAAGCGGGGCAGGGCAGCGCGCACCATCAGTGGCCTCCCTGCTCGGCGGCCGGAGTGGGCAGCGGTCCCACTGCCTCGTCGGGCACGGCAGGCTTGCGCCGCCCCTGCAGCCATCCGCGAATCAACGCGAAGAACAGCGGCACGAAGAAGATGCCCAGCGCCGTTCCGACCACCATGCCGCCCAGCACCGCGGTGCCGATCGACTGACGGCCACCCGCGCCGGCACCGGTGCCGATGGCCAGCGGCAGCACGCCGAAGCCGAAGGCCAGCGAGGTCATCAAGATCGGCCGCAGGCGCAGCCGCACCGCCATCAGCGTGGCCTCGATCACGCTCTTGCCTTGCTCCTGCAACTGCTTGGCGAACTCGACGATCAGGATGGCGTTCTTCGACGACAGCCCCACGGTGGTGAGCAAGCCGACCTGGAAGTACACGTCGTTGCTCAGGCCCCGGAAGCTGGTGAACATCAGCGCGCCGACGATGCCCAGCGGCACCACCAGGATCACCGAGAACGGCACCGACCAGCTTTCGTACAAGGCCGCGAGGCAGAGGAACACGAACAGGATCGAGATGGCGTAGAGCATCGGTGCCTGCGCGCCCGACAACCGTTCCTGGAACGATGCGCCGGTCCATTCGTAGCCGATGCCGGAGGGCATCTGCTTCATCACTTCGTCCACCGCGGCCATGGCGTCGCCCGAACTCACGCCCGGCGCGGCATCGCCCACGAACTCGTAGCTTGGGCTGCCGTTGTAGCGCTGCAGTTGCGGTGAGCCATAGGTCCAGCGTGAGCTGGAGAAGGCCGGAAAAGGCACCATCTGGCCGAGGCTGTTGCGCACGCTCCAGCGGTCGATGTCGGCGGGCAGCATGCGAAAGGCGGTGTCGCCCTGCATGTACACGCGCTTGACGCGGCCGTTGTCGAGGAAGTCGTTGATGTAGGTGCCGCCCATCGCGCTGGAGAGCGTGCTGTCGATGTCGGCGGTGGCCAGGCTTGCCGCGCCGGCGCGGGCGTCGTCGATGTCCACCGCGAACTGCGGCGTGTCGTCCAGGTTGTTGCTGCGCACGTTCGCCACCTCGGGGCGCTTCGACAGCAGGTCGATGAGCTGGTCGCGTGCCTTCACCAATGCATCGTGGCCCAGGCCGTTGATGTCCTTCAGGTGAAAGTTGAAGCCCGCGTTGGCGCCGAGCCCGCGCACTGCCGGCGGCAGCAGCACGAAGATGCGCGCGTCGCGAATGGCCGACAGCTCCTTGTTGGCGCGCCGCGCCAGCGCCGCGGCCGACTGGCCGTCGCCTTCGCGCTCGGCCCAGTCCCTGAGCTTGACGAAGGCACGCGCCGAACTCTGGTCGCCGTTCTGCCCGGTGATGACGTTCACGCTCAGCACTTCGGGCTGCTTGGTGAAGTAGTCCTGCATCTGCGTGACCACCGGCTGCAGCCGCGCGTCCGATGCGCCCGGCGGCAGCGTCACCTGCACCTGCAGGAAGGCCTGGTCTTCATCGGGCAGGAAGGAGGTGGGCAGCCGCATGAACAGCAGCGCCATCACCGCCGCGATCAGCAGGTACACCACGAGGCTGCGCTTGCCGCGCCGGATGATGCCGCCCACCACGCCCTGGTAGCGGTCGGCGCCCTTGTCGAAGTTGCGGTTGAAGCCCGCGAAGAAGCGGTCGACCGCACCCAGTACGCCGCGGCGGGCCACCGCATGCTGGCCCTTGGCGACAGGCTTGAGCAGCGTCGCGCACAGCGCCGGCGTGAGCGTGAGCGCCACGAACACCGACAGCGCCATGGCCGAGACGATGGTGATCGAGAACTGCCGGTAGATCACACCGGTCGAGCCGCCGAAGAAGGCCATCGGGATGAACACCGCCGACAGCACCAGCGCAATGCCGACCAGCGCCGGCGTGATCTCGGCCATCGATTTGCGCGTAGCCTCCTTGGGCGAGAGGCCTTCCTCGTGCATCACACGCTCGACGTTCTCCACCACCACGATGGCGTCGTCCACCAGCAGGCCGATGGCTAGCACCATGCCGAACATGGTGAGCGTGTTGATCGAGTAGCCCGCGATCGACAGCACGCCGAAGGTACCCAGCAGCACCACCGGCACGGCAATGGCCGGGATCAGCGTGGCGCGGAAGTTCTGCAGAAAGACATACATCACCAGCACGACCAGCAGCATGGCCTCGGCCAGCGCCTTCACCACTTCGTCGATGGACGCGCTGACGAAGGGCGTGGTGTCGTAGCTCACGAAGGTCTGCAACTGGTTCGGAAAGAGCGGCTGCAGCTCTGCGACCTTGGCCTTGACGGCTTCGGCCACCTGCACCGCATTGGCGCCGTCGGCCAGCACAACGCCCAAGCCGGCGCCGGGGCGGCCGCCGAGTTGCGAGCGCACGGTGAGGTTCTCGGCGCCGAGTTCGACACGGGCCACGTCCTTCAGGCGCACCACGGCGCCGTCGGGCGTGGCGCGCAGCACCACGTTCTCGAACTGCTCGGCCGTCTGCAGCTTGCTGCGCGCGGTGATGGTGGCGTTGAGCTGTTGCTGTGCGGTGGCCGGCAGCGCGCCGAGCTGGCCGGCCGACACCTGTGCGTTCTGCGCGGTGATGGCGTTGCCCACGTCCGAAGGCATCAGCGCGTACTTGCGCAGCTTGTCGGGGTCGAGCCACAGGCGCATGGCGTAGCCGGTGCCCAGCGTCTGCACTTCGCCCACGCCGTCGATGCGGCTGATGACGTCGACCAGGTTGCTGCTGATGTAGTCGCCCACGTCCACGGCCGACGCACTGCCGTCGCCCGAGTACATCGAGACGATCATCAGGAAGTCGTTGCCACCCTTGGTGACGGTGACGCCGCGGCTTTGCACCTGCTGCGGCAGGCGCGACATGGCCTGCTGCAGCTTGTTCTGCACCTGCATCTGGGCCACGTCGATGTTGGTGCCCGCGTTGAAGGTGAGCGACAGGCGCGCAACGCCCGACGAGTTGCTGGTCGACTGCATGTACAGGAGGTTGTCCAGCCCCTTCATCTGCTGCTCGATGACCTGCGTGACCGAGTCTTCGACCGTCTTGGCCGAGGCGCCGGTGTAGGTGGCGTTGATGGACACGCGCGGCGGCGCGATGTCGGGGTATTGCTCCAGCGGCAGCGTGCGGATGGCCATCAGCCCGGCGAGCATGACGACGATGGAGAGCACCCACGCGAAGATGGGGCGGTCGATGAAGAACTGGGCCATGGCGGGGCCTCAGCGCGCCACGGGGTTGCTGGCGGCATCGGCCGCATCGGGTTGGGCGCTGGCCACGGGGCTGGCGGCGGCCGTGGCCCCGAGGTCGACCACCTTCACCTTCTCGCCGACCTTCACGCGCTGCGAGCCTTCCATCATCACGCGGTCGCCGGCGGCCAGCCCGTCGAGCACCTGCCAGCGCGTGCCGACCGCGCGGCCGATGTTGACCGGGCGCTTCGCGACCTTGTTGTCGGCATCGATCACCAGGGCCGAGGCGCTGCCGTCGGGCGCGCGCGTCACGGCCTGTTGCGGCACCAGCAGGGCGGCGGCGTTCGTGCCTTCCTGCAGCACGGCGCGCACGTACATGCCGGGCATCAGCAGCTTGTCGGGGTTGGGCACCACCGCGCGCAGGGTGACGCTGCCGGTGCCGGCATCGACCGTCACGCCGCTGAAGGTGAGGCGGCCCGCGTGCGGATACTCGCTGCCGTCTTCCAACAACAGCCGGATGCGGGCTTCGGCATCGCTCGCGCGCTGCAGCCGGCCGCTGGCCAGCTCGCGCTTCAGGCGAAGCAGCTCGCTGCTCGACTGGGTGACGTGCACGTGGATCGGGTCGAGCTGCTGCACGGTGGTGAGCGCGGCGGCCTGGTTGGCGGTGACTAGCGCGCCGGGCGTCACGCTCGACAGCTCGGCCCAGCCGGTGATCGGCGAGGTGATGCGCGTGTAGCCAAGCTGGATGCGCGCGGTCTGCTCGGCCGCGCGCGCCACGCCCAGGTCGGCTTCGGCCTGCTGCTCGGTGGCCTGGGTTTCGTCGAACACCTGGCGGCTGATGGCGTCGATCTTCACCAGCTCGGCGTTGCGCTTTGCCACGGTGCGCGCCGTCGCCAGGGCCGACTCGGCCTTGCGCACGCTGGCTTGCGCGCTGGCGTGCGCCGCCTGCAGCGAGGCCGGATCGAGCTGGTAGAGCACCTGGCCGGCCTTGACCTGCGAGCCTTCGGTAAAGAGCCGTGCCTTGAGGATGCCGCCGACCTGCGGGCGGATCTCGGCGATGACCGGCGCCGCGGTGCGGCCGGGCAGCTCGGTGCTCAGGGCCAGCGCTTCGTGTTTCAGGGTGACGGCGCCAACTTCCTTTTCTGGTGCGGCGGTGGCCTTTGCGGTGCCTGGCGTTTCCACGCTGGTGCGTGAACAACCTGCAAGCGCGGCGATGGCCAGGGCCGTGAGGAGCAAGGCGAAGCGGGAGGTGGTTTGGTCAGGCATCAGACAGGAAATTGAAGTAGCGAAAGCCCCAGATGGAGCGAACGCGTGCCTTCAAGTTCAACGCTGCGCGAATGACGCGGCCGGCTTTACACGCGCGTTACCGTACGCGCGGTGCCTCGGGCGGGGGCGCGGAGGCCCTGCCTAGACCACGAAGGGAATCAGCCGCTTGGGCACCCGGCTCATGTAGGCGCGGTATTCGGCGGACTGCATCAGCACCTTTTCCTCGTTCACCATCCGTGCGAACTGGAAGAGGTAGAGCACCGTCAGCAGCAGCAGATTCCACAGCGAAAAGACGTTGAGCAGGAATCCGAGGTGCGTGATCAGATAGCCCAAATAGATCGGGTGCCGCACGAGCCCGTAAGGCCCCTTGGTCACCACGCCGCGGATGGCCGGCAGCAAGCCGAAGTTGCGTCCCAGGTAGATCTTGGCGCTGATCTGCAGCAGCATCCCCGCGACCATCACCGTCTCGGAGATCCACACCGGCACCAGCTTGTCGCCAGCATCGAGCTGGATGAACAGGAAGTAGAAGGTGGCGACGGTGGTCGAGATCACCGTCGAGAAAGAGAACACGCGTGTCTTCGTCATCTTGGAGAAGATCACGAGCGCGACGATCAGGGTCTCCGAGATCAGCAGCGTGGTCAGGACGATGCTCGGATGCCGCAGCTCGACCCGGACCACCCGGTACACGAAGATTGACAGCGCCAGCGCGGCCAGCACCCGCATGAACAGGTCGAGCGCCACGTCCTTCGTGCTCATTTCGCTCCCTGGCTCCGGCGTCTGCGCGCGCTTGTTGTCTTCCTCTTCTTCCCGCATGAGGCGATCCTCCTGCCGGCAGTGGCCGGCTTGTTTCTTGTGACTGGTTTACACCAGGATTCGCGACTTCGAGGTCACGCCCCTATTGTGTGCGCTGTCAAAAGGCTGCTTGCGGGTTTTTGGGGCCCGGTGCTTCGGCGGCCCGGGCCTTCGCCGTCAGGCGCGCTGCAGTGCGCGCGTCACCATGTCGTTGGGCGCAAGCCGCAGCAGATGCGGCAGCAGGCCGATGGCCTTGTCGCGTTCGCCCGCATGCAGCAAGCCGTTGGCGCACACCGAGAGGGTGTTGGCCAGCTCGGGATGCTCGGGCGCGGTCTTCAGCAGGATGCGGCACAGCCTGTCTGCGTCCTCGAACTGGCGGATGCGCACGAAGCGGCGCGCCAGGCGGGCGATGTCTTCGGGCTTCAGGCGCACGCCGGGGCGGGCCTGCTCGAGGTAGGTCGTGAAGCTCGCGTGCTGCAGGGCCAGCGTGTCGGCGTCGGTGGCGGGCAGGCGGAAGATGCTGCGCGCGGCGCGGTGGAAGTCGTCGCTCGCGGGTTGCAGGCGCGCGGTGTTGAACCAGGCGCGTAGCGTGTCGATGTCGCCGGGGCGCAGGGCGGCTGCGGCGCGCCATTCGGTGCAGGCGCTCTCGAACTTCATCGCGGCGGCCAGCTTGCGGGCGGCGGCCACGTGCTGGTCGAAGCGGTCGTCGTCGTTCACCATTTCCGACTTGACGGTTTCGGGCGTCTTCACGCGGTGCAGCAGCGTGGCGCCGGCCATCAGCGCGGCACCG
Source organism: Variovorax sp. EL159 (assembly GCF_900100965.1). Classification (GTDB taxonomy): domain Bacteria; phylum Pseudomonadota; class Gammaproteobacteria; order Burkholderiales; family Burkholderiaceae_C; genus Variovorax. Next base: position 7,875 of record NZ_FMUJ01000001.1, read on the forward strand.
GTGAGCAGGCCGCCGAGGTGCGCCATGTAGGCGATGCCCTGGCCGCCGAGCCAGTGCTGCATCAGCTCGTTGATGATCCATGCCGGCAGCAGCAGAAGGGCCGGCGCGGTCACGTAGTTGAAATAGAAGAACAGCTGGTAGAAAAAGCGGATGCGCCGCAGCCGGTACATCACCGCGTACATGCCCATCAGCGCCGAGATCGCGCCCGAGGCGCCCAGGCCGTAGCTGCCCTTGCCCGCATAGGCCCAGCCGGCCAGCGCGGAGGCGCCGACGGCGCCGAGCAGATAGAACGTGAGGTAGGTGCCGCGGCCCAGCGCCAGCTCGACCGAGAAGCCGAACAGGAACAAGAAGAGCATGTTGCCCAGCAGATGCCCCGTGCTGCCATGCAGGAAGGCGGCGGTGATCCAGGTCCAGGGCTTGAACTCGGCGTCCTTGCCGTAGTCCTGTGCCCAGCGCTCGGTGAAGGGCGCGGGCAGCATCGTCTCGTAGTGCTGGCGGTCGCGCTTCCACTCGGTGTACTGCGGATTCGCCGGCGTGATGACTTCGTCGGCCTGCAGCTTCTGCAGGAATTTCTTCTCGTGCTGAAGGCCTTCGAGCAGCTGCGGATAGGTGTCCTCATCCGCCAGCATGCGGCGGGCCATCTTGCCGCGCTTGGGGTCCGTCTTTTCGAGCCATTCCACGAACGGCGGCAGCTCCAGCTGGGGCAGCGCGCTCGTCGTGTAGTAGCGGGCGGCGCGTTCGCGCCCGTTCTCTTCGCTGCGCTGCGGCCCCCAGAACACGAGCATGTTCAAGAGGATCAGCAGCACCGTCATCCACGGTGGGTTGCGCCAGCTCGGTTTGTTTTCGAGCGGGATGGCGTAGAACACGGTGCGGCTGTCGCTGAGACGCTCAGCCCAGGCGTGCCCGGTGGCGCGCCACTTGCGCCTTCACCTGCGCCGGCGCGGTGCCGCCCAGGATGTTGCGTGCATTGAGCGAGCCGCGCAGGCTCAGCACGTCGTACACGTCCTTCTCGATGCTCGGGTTGAACTGCTGCAGCACCGCCAGCGGCAGCTCCGCCAGGTCGACCTTGTGCGAGGTGGCGGCCTTCACGGCGTGCGCCACGGTTTCGTGCGCGTCGCGGAAGGGCAGGCCCTTCTTCACGAGGTAGTCGGCCAGGTCGGTGGCGGTGGCGTAGCCGCGCAGGGCCGCGGCCTCCATCGCCTCGGGCTTGACGGTGATGCCGCCGATCATCTCGGCAAAGATGCGCAGGGTGTCCTTGAGCGTGTCGACGGTGTCGAACAGCGGCTCCTTGTCTTCCTGGTTGTCCTTGTTGTAGGCCAGCGGCTGGCCCTTCATGAGCGTGATGAGCGCCATCAGGTGGCCGACCACGCGGCCGGTCTTGCCGCGGGCCAACTCGGGCACGTCGGGGTTTTTCTTCTGCGGCATGATCGACGAGCCCGTGGTGAAGCGGTCGGCGATCTGGATGAAGCCGAAGTTCTGGCTCATCCACAGGATCAGCTCTTCGCTCATGCGGCTGATGTGCACCATGCACAGGCTGGCGGCGGCGGTGAATTCGATCGCGAAGTCGCGGTCGCTCACGGCATCCAGGCTGTTCTGGCACACGCCGTCCATGCTCAGAGTCTTGGCGACCAGCTCGCGGTCGAGCGGGTAGCTGGTGCCGGCGAGGGCAGCGGCACCCAGCGGCAGGCGGTTGACGCGGCGGCGCACCTCGCCCATGCGTTCGGCGTCGCGGCTGAACATTTCCACGTACGCCAGCATGTGGTGGCCGAAGCTCACCGGCTGCGCCACCTGCAGGTGGGTGAAGCCGGGCAGGATCACGTCGACGTTCTTCTCGGCGATGCTCACCAGCTCTTTCTGCAGCTCGACCAGCAGGTCGCCGATCAGGTCGATCTCGCCGCGCAGCCACAGGCGCACGTCGGTGGCCACCTGGTCGTTGCGGCTGCGGCCGGTGTGCAGGCGCTTGCCGGCGTCGCCGACCAGCTGGGTCAGGCGGGCCTCGATGTTCAGGTGCACGTCTTCGAGGTCGAGCTTCCACTCGAAGGCGCCGGATTCGATTTCGGTACGGATCTGCGCCATCCCGCGTTCGATCGCGGCGTGGTCCTGCACGCTGATGATCCCTTGCGCGGCGAGCATGCCGGCGTGCGCCAGCGAGCCCTGGATGTCGGCCTGCCAGAGGCGCTTGTCGAAGAAGACGCTGGAGGTGTAGCGCTTCACCAGGTCGCTCATTGGTTCGGAGAACAGGGCCGACCAGGCTTCGGATTTCTTGTCGAGTTGGTTTTGGGTCATGGGAGCCGTCCAGGAGGCAATAATGGGTTGGTCACCCGATGTAACTGATGTCTGTGATGCGCAACCCGGCGATTTTATCGGCCAGCTCTACAACCACGTCCCCGGCATCGTCGGAAAGGGCCCGTTCGGCCGCGCGCGGCGAGCCCTCGCTGTTCGACGCCTGCCGGATCGGCGTGGTGCTGCGCACCGTGGTGTTCGTCGAGGCGGTGGTGGCCATCGCGACGCTGTTCGTGGTGGCCACGCCCTCCGAATGGCTGGTGCAGACGGCCACCGTCACCGGCGGCGCCTTGCCGGCGACGCTGCTGTGGCTGGTCGCGACCTGCGGCCTCAAGAAGCCGCTGCGGCGCCTGCCGCGCCAGTGGCAATACGCGGCCGGCGCCACGCTGGGTGCGGTCGCCTCTCTTTATGGCTGCGGCCTGCTGCGGCTGACAGGCGTGCTGTCCGATGCGCCGTGGCTCGCCAGCGCGCTGGCCGGCGCTCTTTTTGCGGGGCTGGTGATGGCGGCGATGGTGCTGCGCGCGCGCGGGCAGACGCCCGCCGCGACCACGGCCCGGCTCGAAGAACTGCAATCGCGCATCCGCCCGCACTTTCTGTTCAACACGCTCAACAGCGCCATTGCGCTGGTGCGCGAGGAACCGGCCAAGGCCGAGACCATGCTCGAAGACCTGGCCGAGCTGTTTCGCCAGGCGCTGGCCGACCCGGGCGAATCGGGCACGCTGGCCGACGAGATCGCGTTGGCCGAGCGCTACCTGGCCATCGAGCAGGTGCGCTTCGGCGACCGCCTGCGCATCCGCTGGGACCTCGATGCCGCCGCCAGCAACGCGCGCCTGCCGCCGCTGCTGCTGCAGCCGCTGGTCGAGAACGCCATCAAGCACGGCGTGGAACCCAGCCCCGAGGGCGCCAAGCTGCGCATCCGCACCGAGCGGCGCGGTTCCATGGTGGAGATCGAGGTGGTCAACAGCCTGCCGCCGCTGCGCTGGGCCGACGAGCCGCTGCCGCGCGGCCACGGCATCGCGCTGGCCAATGTGCGAGACCGTCTGCGCCTGTTGCACGACATGCAGATGCAGTTCAGCGCCGGCATGGACCAGAAGAACTACCGGGTGCGCATTGCCATCCCCGCCGAATCATCATGAGCCTCAAGACCCTGATCGTTGACGACGAAGCCCTGGCGCGCTCGCGCATGCGCACGCTGCTGCGCGACTGCACCTCGCCCGCCGCCGAAGTGGTGGCCGAGGCTTCGCAAGGCGCGGAGGCGCAGCAGCACCTGGCCACGATGGCGCTCGACCTCGTGCTGCTCGACGTGCACATGCCGGGCGTCGATGGCATCGAGGTGGCGCGTGCGCTGCGCAGTCGGGCCGATGCGCCGGCCGTGGTGTTCGTCACCGCGCATGCCGCCCACGCGGTGACGGCCTTCGAGCTCGACGCGGTCGACTACCTGACCAAGCCGGTGCGGGCCGAGCGCCTGCAGCAGGCCTTGCAGAAAGCCGAGCGCTTTCTCAAGGAGCGCCGCGCGATGCAGGCCGAGGCCGCGCCCGAGAGCGTGCTGATCCAGGACCGGGGCCGGGCCGAGCGCGTGCCGCTGTCCGAAGTGCTCTACCTGAAGTCCGAATACAAGTACCTCACCGTGCGCACCGCCACGCGCAGCCACATCCTCGACGGCTCGCTCAACGAGTTCGAGGAGCGCTATCCGAACCGCTTCCTGCGGGTGCACCGCAACGCACTGGTGGCGCGTTCGGCGATCCGCGCATTGGAGAAATACGACGACGGCGAGGACGCCGAAGGCTGGGCCCTGCGGCTCGATGCGATTCCCGAACCCGTGGCGGTGTCGCGGCGCCAACTGGCCGCCGTGCGCGAAGTGCTGAAGGAAGCGCGATGACCGAAGAAACCCACGCACCTTCCGGCAAGCCGCCGGTTGCGGATGCGCCGCAACCCACGCCCGAGCCGCCTCCCGAATCACCGTCCGAATCACCGTCCGAGTCACCGTCCGAGTCACCGTCCGAGTCACCGTCCGAGTCACCGTCCGCCGAGCCTCCGCAGCCAACCGCTGGCGAGCCTGCTTCCGCGCCTGACCCCGAATCCGAACCCGAGGACACGCCCGCAGCGAAGCCGCGCGCACGGGCACGCGAGCGCCTGCTGCTGCACATGCCAGTCGACGTGCGCAGCGCCTCGCTGGTGGTGCTCGCCGTGCTGGCCACCGTCTTCGCCTTGCAGTGGGGGCAGGCCGTCTTCATTCCGCTGATGCTGAGCCTGCTGCTCACCTATGCGCTGTCGCCGCTGGTCGACATGCTGCATCGCTGGAAGCTGCCGCGCTGGATTGCCGCGGCGGTGATCCTGCTGGGCCTGTTCGGCGGCCTGGGATGGACGGGCTATTCGCTGTCGGGCAACGCCTCGCAGTTGCTCGATTCGTTGCCGGTGGCCGCGCAGAAGCTGGGGCAGGCGATGCGCCGCGACAAGAGCGCGAGCGCCACGCCGCTCGAAAGCGTGCAGCAGGCGGCCGCGCAGCTCGAGAAGGCCGCCGAGGAAAACTCCGCGCGCGTCGCGGCGCGCAAGGGCGTGGCCCGCGTCGTCATCGAGCGGCCGGGCTTCAACGTGCGCGACTACCTGCTCAGCGGCACCGTCGGCCTGCTGAACGCGTTGGGGCAACTCACGCTGGTGGCCTTCCTGACCTACTTCGCGCTGTGCTCGGGCGACACCTTCCGCCGCAAGCTCATCAAGATCACAGGGTCGAGCCTGCAACGAAAGAAGGTCACCGTGCACGTGCTGGACGACATCACGCGCAACATCGAGCGCTACCTGCTGGTGCAGATCCTCGTGAGCGCATTGGTGGGCGTGGCGACCGGGCTGGCGTTCTGGATCATCGGGGTCGAGAACGCGGCCGTGTGGGGAATCATCGCGGGCGTGACCAACCTCATTCCCTACATCGGCTCGGTGATCGTGCTGGTGGCGGCGGGGCTCGTGGCCTTCCTGCAGTTCAACAGCCTGCAGATGGGCATCGTGGTCGCCGGCGTGTCGCTGGCCATCCATACCCTCATCGGCAACCTGCTGATGCCCTGGCTCACCAGCCGCACCAGCCGCATGAACCCGGTGGCGGTGTTCGTGGGCGTGATCTTCTGGGGCTGGCTCTGGGGCATCTGGGGCCTGCTGCTGGGCATCCCGATCACGATGGTGATCAAGTCGATCTGCGATCGGGTGGAAGACCTGCAGCCCATCGGCGAGCTGCTGGGGGAATAAGGCTCAGCCGAGCAGCGCCTTCAGTTCGTCGGCGGCGGCCTTGAGGATTTCCCGCGAGAGCGCTTCGTCGTTCACCGCGCGCGACAGCGACACCGCTCCGACCAGTGAAGACAGCGCCGCGATGGCCTTCGCGCGCTTTTCCTTCGATTTTTCCGCCGCCGCCAGGCTGGCCAGCAGGTCGAGGTACGTGTTCACCTCCTGCGTGTAGGCCGTGCGCGTGCGCTCGTTGCCGCGGGCCACGTCGCCTGCCAGCGTGGTCACGGCGCAGCTTGAGGCCAGCGCGTCCCGGTGCGCGGTGCTCAGGTAGGCGTCGACCAGCCGGGCCGCCACGACAGGGCGGCTCGCCTTGGACGCGGCCACGGCCTCGACGGCGCGGCCACCGTCGCTCAAGGCGCGTTCGACCGCTTCGGCCACCAGTTCGTCGCGCGAGGCGAAGTGACGGTAGAAGCCGCCATGCGTCAGGCCCGCGTCCTTCATGAGTTCGGCCACGCCCACGCCATCGACGCCAGCCTCGCGGAAACGCGCAGCCGCCGTTTGCACGATGCGCGCGTGGCTTTCTTCCTTGTTCGCTTTTGAATGGCCCATGGGCGTGAAAAGTCCTCGGTCGTGTGCTTGACGATCAGGATTATGTTCATCATCATCCCTGATGTGGATGATGGTCGTCATTCAGAATCAACAATCTCTTGCAGAAGCTTCCCATGCCCATGATCGATGTCTATGCTGCCGCAGACCTGTTTCCGGCCGGTGCCGAAACCGACCGCCAACTCGGCGAAGCACTCACGCTGGCGGTGCTTCGCGCCGAAGGCGTGGCCAAGCCCGGCCCCTTCCACCTGGACAACACGGCTGCGTACATCCATCGCATGCCGGCATCGGCGGTGCAGACCGCCACCACTGCGCAGGCCCGCACGGTGCGTGTGCAGATCATCACGCCGCCGGGCTCGCTGAGCCGCGAGGGGCAAAAGCAGATCACGAAGGAAGCCACCGAGATCGTCACGAAGCTGTCGGGCGACCCGAGCCAGGCTGCGCGGACCTGGGTGATCCTGACCGAGGCGGCTGAAGGCGGCTGGGGCATGTTCGGCACGGCCTTCGGCAAGGAAGAGTTCGCCGCGCTGGCCGCCAAGGCGAAGGCCGCTGCAGCCGCGGGCGGGTAGGCCGCGTCGCGCCTGAGGCTCCGTTCCGTCAGCGAGGGCTTGGCTTGGCGGCGGGCGGCTTCGCCTTGGTGCGCGATGCCGCCGCTTTCGCGGGCAGCTTCTTCACGAAGGTATCGGCCGCGTCCAGCGGCTGGCCGTCGCGTGTGCGCAGGTCGATCTTCTGCACCGGCTTGCCGCTTTCGCGCTCGAGCAGCACGGAGTGCGGCTCGCCCTTGGCATAGAGGTGCGCCTCGCCCCAATGGCGCAGGCCGACCACCACGGGGAAGAGGCCTTTGCCCTTCGGCGTGAGCACGTATTCCTGGTAGAGCGTGCCGTCCGATGCGGGCACGAGGTCGAGCACGCCTTCCTGCACCAAGGTCTTGAGCCGGTCTGCCAGGATGTTCTTGGCCACGCCCAGGCTTTGCTGGAATTCGCCAAAGCGCTTCATGCCGTCGAAGGCGTCGCGGATGATGAGCAGCGACCACTGGTCGCCCACGATCTCCAGCGACCGCGCCATCGGGCAGGCGTCGTCTTTCAGACTTTTTCTCCGGGCCATCCTCGTTCTTTCTTCCTTGCAAGGCACGCATGCCAACTGGTTGCAGGATTAGACCGCAATGGCGACGGGGTCGCAAAATAAAACCAGAATGACCACGATCTTTTTGGCCTGATCCGCTGATCCGCTGATCCGAAGCCCGGGCCCGATGGATTCATCCAGCCCGCACCGACCCTCGAAGAAAGCCCCGACATGCCCTACCTGCAGCTCGACGTGAACGGCCCGCACCCTGTGGCCGACAAGAAGCGCCTCGCGAAGAAACTTAGCGAAACCTACGCGCAGATGATGAGCGTCGACATCCGCCGCATCAGCATCGCCATCCGCGAACTGGGCGAGGGCGGCGTCTGGCGCATGGTGGACGGCGAGCCCGTCCCGGTGTCGGTGCTGATGTGCGACATCCGGCGCGGCCGCTCCGCCGAGCTGCGGCTCGAAGTGGCCAAGGCGCTGTGCAGCGACTGCATCGACATCCTGGGCCTGCGCGAAGACCGGCTCAACGTCGAGTTCACCCAGCACACCGGCGACGAGATGTACCACCCGACGCTCGGCGGCTACAGCCCCGAGTGGTCGGAAGGCGAAGCTCAGTGAGCCGGGCGCGCGCGGTGCAGCCGTGAGAAGCGCGCGATCATCCACGGCCCCATCAGCGCGCCCAGCCCGACCGAACTCCACGCCGCCGCCCAGCTGTGCGTGCTGCCCAGGCCGAAGCGCGTCTGGCCCCAGTCCAGCGCCAGGCCGAACACCCAGGGGCTGAGCGCGCCCGCGCCGAAGCCCATCACCGAGCGCACCGAATACGCAACGCCCAGGCGATGCGGCGCCACCACGTCGGCCAGCGCGGTCGAGTAGACCGACGAATCGGCGATGGCCAGCAGGTTGTAGATGGCCGCCGCCGCGGCCAGCAGCCACAGCGGCCAGGTCCACATCCAGCCGAACGTGAAAGACATGCAGAGGCTGGTGACGGTCGCGATCATCATGACCCGCGCGCGACCCAGCCGGTCCGACGCCGCGCCGCCCGCGATGCTGCCGAGCACGCTCACCAGGTGCGCGAAGGCCGCGAGCGCGATGCCCGCGCCCTGCCACGCGGCGGTGCCGCCCGACGAGGCGACCAGATAGGCCGGCAGCCAGGCCCACAGCGCCATCAGCTCCCAGCAGTGGAAGGCATAGGCCCAGTTGCCGGCCATCGCGGGCTTGTCGCGCACCGTGGCCGCCAGTGCGCTCCAGGTGCCTTCGCGGGCCGCTTGCGTGGGGCGTGAAGGCGGGCGCATGCGCCGCATGGCCTGTACCGTCAGCAAGGCACCCGCCACCGAACAGGCGGCGGCCACCAGCAGGCCGTGCCGCCAGTGTTGCGCGTGGCTGAAGGCCGCGACCACCGCGAGCGACACCGCATAGCCCATCGACGATGCACCGATGAAAAGCCCCATCGCGCGGCCGCGCACCGCAGGCTCGGCATTGCGCGCCAGCAGTTGCAGGCCCGGCGTGTACGAAGCTCCTGCGCACAACCCCGCCAATCCATACAGCAGCATCGCGGAACGGTGGTCGTGCGCGAAGAGCGCGAAGGCCAGCGCCGCCATCGCGCTGACGAAGCTGCCGCCGAAGAAGATGCGGTGCGGCCCGTAGCGGTCGGCCAGCAGGCCCACGGCGAACAGCGAGGTCATGTAGCCCACATGCCATGCGCTCTGGATCGAGCCGGCTTGCGCGGCCGACATCTGCCAGTCGGCCATCATGAAAGGCAGCACGCCGGAGTAGGCCGTGACGATCATGGCCTGCAGCAGCCGGCTCGCGCACAGCAGCGCGAGCCATCCGCGCAGGGGCGCGGTGGCGTTGTCGCTCGACATGGCGGGGCTCAGCGCAGCGCGCGCTGCATCAGCACCGTGTCGACCCACTGCCCGAACTTGAAGCCGACGTCGCGCAGCACGCCCACCCGCTCGAAGCCCAGGCTCTCGTGCAGGCGCTGCGAGCCGGCGTTGGCGCTGTTGCCGACCACCGCCACCATCTGCGTGAAGCCGCTGTCGGTGCAGCGCCGGATCACTTCGGCGAGCAGCGCCGTGCCGATGCCGTGGCCGTGCATGCCCTGCGCGACGTAGATCGAGTCTTCGACCGTGTGGCGGTAGGCGGAGCGGGCGCGGTAGGCGCTCGCATAGGCGTAGCCGGCCACCTCGCCGTTCTTCAGCGCGACGAGGTAGGGCATCCCGTTGCGCAGCGCGTCGTTGCGGCGCGACTGCATCTGCTCGACGGTGGGCACTTCTTCCTCGAAGGAGCACAGGTCGTGCAGCACATAGTGGCTGTAGATGGCCTGCACCGCAGGCATGTGATGCGCCCCGGCATCGAGGATTTCAACGGTGGCGACGGGTGTGACGGCGAGAGTTGGCGATGACATGCCCCTATCTTGACGAGGCCCTGTCGATAAGTGAAGCTTGGGCAACCTATGCAGGGCATAAGGAATACTTTGGAAAAGACACTGAACCTCGATCAGCTCAAGTCCTTCGGACTGGTGATCGAAACGGGCAGCTTCTCGGCCGCCGCCGACCGGCTCGGCGTGTCCCAGCCGGCGGTGAGCCTGCAGATCCGCCAACTGGAGCGCCGGCTCGGTGTGCGGCTGGTCGAACGGGTCGGCAAACGCGCCAGGGCCACGCCCGCCGGCATGGAGCTGCTGCGCCACGCCCATCACATCGAGACCGCGGTGGACAACGCCATCGACGCGCTGGCCGACCACGCGAGTGGCGTCACGGGCCGCGTGCGGCTGGGCACGGGCGCGACGGCCTGCCTGTACTTTCTGCCCGGCGTGCTGCGCGCATTGCGCGAGGCGTTTCCGGCACTGAGCGTCGTGGTCAGCACCGGCAACACCGACGACCACGTGCGCAAGGTGGAAGAAAACAGCCTCGACCTCGCGCTGGTCACGCTGCCGGCGCCGGGGCGTTCATTGACGGTGATGCAGGTGCTCGACGATGCGTTCGTCGCCATCGGCCGCCACGACCTTGCGCCCCTGAAGGCGCGTGTGGCGCCGGCGGACCTGGGCGCCTTGCCGCTCGTGCTCTTCGAGCCCGCGGCCAACACGCGCAAGCTGGTCGACCGATGGTTTGCCGCCGAGGGCCTGCAGCCGCGGCCCGTGATGGAGCTGGGCAGCGTGGAGGCCATGAAGGAGATGGTGGCTGCGGGGCTGGGCTACGGCATCGTGCCCGCGATGTCGATGGTGGGGCGCGGTGCACACCCCGAGCTGAAGACCAGCCGCCTGAACCCTCGCATGCATCGCACGCTGGCCATCGTGATCCGGCGGGACAAGCCCGTCAGCAAGGCCTTGCGCGTGGTGCTCGATGCGATCGTGGCGGCCGGGAAGACCGGCCGCCACTGATTGATTGACTGATTGACTGGCGAGATCGGCAGCGGCTGGGCCGCCACCCGTCGTTATTCCGGAATGGCCGCCAGCGGTGCACCGCCGCGTGCACGGCCCAGCGTGCCGACGATCAGCGCCGCGATCAGCACCAGCACACCGCTGAGCACCATCGTGCTGGAGATGCCGTAGCTGTCGACCGTCAGGCCGCCGATCAGCGCGCCGGAGGCAATCGCCACCTGGAAGCCGGTCACCAGCAGGGCCTGGCCGGCTTCCTGCGCGTCGGGCACCGCTTCCATCATCCAGCCGGTGAGCGCCACCGGAATGAGACCGAAGGCCACGCCCCAGATCACGACCACGACGGCGCCGGACACCATGCCGGGGCCGACCAGGGTCGACAGCAGCAGGGCCGTCGCGAGCATCAGCGCCGCCAGCAGGGTGGTGCCGCGCACGCTGCGCGCCACCAGGCTGCCGCCCAGGAAGGTGCCGATGAAGCCAACCGCGCCATACACCAGCAGCAGCGTCGAGACCGCGTTGGCCGGCAGGCCGAACACCTGCTGCAGCAGCGGCTTCAGGTAGGTGTAGGCCGCGAAGTGGCCGGCGATGAAGAACAGCACCGCGAGCAGGCCGACCTGCGCCATGCGGCGCGTGAGCGGCGTCAGCAGGTCACGCGCACCGATCGCGCGCAGTGGCGGTATGGCGGGCAGCAGCCACAGCTGCACCAGCAGCACGATGGTCGCGAGCGCGCCCGTCACCGCGAACGACGCGCGCCAGCCGAACAGCGTGCCAAGGAGCGATCCGGCCGGCACGCCGAGCACCGTGGCGGCCGACACGCCCGCCAGCACCAGCGACATGGCGCGGGCCTGCGAGGCACGCGGCACCAGCTGGGTGGCCGCGGCCGGCGCGAAAGTCCAGAAACCGCCGACGGCCAGGCCGAGCAGCAGGCGCGCGACCAGCATCGTGCCGAAGTTCGGCGCAAAGGCCGCGAGCAGGTTCGAGGCAATCAGCAAGGTGGTGAGCGTGATCAGCACCGTGCGCCGGTCGAGCTTGCCCGAAGCCACGATCAATGCCGGGCCGGCGAAGGCGGCCAGCACGCCGGGCATGGTGACCATCAGGCCGGCCGTGCCGTCGGACACGTTGAGCCCGCGGGCGATGTCGGTCAGAAGGCCGATGGGCATGAACTCGGTCGAGACCATGGCGAAGGTACCGACGGCGATGGAGCTGACGGCAAGCCATGCGGAGCGCGAGGTGGGGGCCGGTGCAGCCGCCGTCACGTCGTCGATGCATGGATTGCTGCTGGGTGAATTCATCATGGAGATGCTTTCGTGAAGGGCATCGGCGGCACAGGCGCCAATGCTTTGTGAAGGGCATTGGAGTGTGCGAGCTGACGCCTGCGCGACAAAGGGGCCGGGCAGCAGTAGTCAGTTTCCTGACGGTTAACAATCGACCCCTTTGGTGTTGCCGCGCATCCCCGGACCACTGCAAGGGTGGCCATCGCCATCAGGCCGTGTGCGGGCTGCGGGCTTGCGCGCTGCGGCTCAGGTGATGACGGGGCGCGACTGCAGCGCCCGGCCATCGGCGATGAACGAATCGCCGATCAGCACGCGGAACTCCGCGCCATGGGGAAACTTCGGCTGTGCCATGGCCGGGGAGAGAAATTCGATCTCCAGCGCGTGGGGCAGCCCGCGCTCGAGCACCTCGCCCCGTGGCACGAGCCAGCGCGCCGAAAAGCCCTCGTTGTCGATCACCAGCGCGCAGCGGTATTCGCCAGCACCGATCGGCACGTCCTGCGAAGGCAGCGCCGGCTTGCGGAATTTCAGCTCGACCAGCAGGTGCGGCGTGAAAGCGCCCAGCGCATCGAAGCTCGGCGGCGCGGCCGGCGGTGCCCGGCGCGGCCGCTTGCTGACGAGCCACGCAATGACGTTGCCGATGATCGGCACCCACAGCACCATCAGCAGCGTGCCGATGTCGCGCGCGGTCGATCCCCGTTCCGCGTAGTGCCGCAGGAAGGCGCCACCCACGGCCACGCACAGAAGAATGATGACGATGAGTCGCCGGCGGAACTGGATGGTGGTCATGAAGGCGCGGGGGTGAGCGGGGGTAGAAGCGGCCCCGGACCTTAACCCACCCGCACCATCGCATCGGCCGGCAGCGCCCACGCGGGCCGAAGTGCTCGTCAGTAGAAGAGCTGAGTCCGCAGGTCGCGTGAAACCGTCGTGCCCAGCGCGCGCAACTTCTGATAGGTGTCCGGGTCGGCAACCGGCGCCGGCAGGTTGACTTCCAGAACACGCCGGACCGTCAGCGTGTTCCCGTCTTGCGCGTAGCTCGATTCGTAGTGGCCCACTGGGCTCTCCAGGGACAAGGGCTTGGGGAGCGTCTTGACCTTGATGGCTTCAGGAAGGGTCAGTACCGTGATCTCTTCGTGCCGGCCGCTTGCCACGACGGCGGGGAAATCGCGTCGGGGTTGCGCAGCGAGTTCGTCAACGGTCGAGCGAATGCTGCTGAAGCTTCCCAGGCCCGCGGGAATAGTCAACGCGCCAGGTCCCGGTTGTTGAATCTGGTTCGCCAGCGTGAACTGCGTCGAATACGAGAACGCGGACGACAAGTCGCGTGTGTCACCAAGAACGTAGGTGCCCGTCCCGCTCTGCCCCGTAAGAAGCAGCATGCGACTGGCCACCTGGGGCTCGGTCCCTTTCGGCATCAGGGCCGCGACCTGGCGGTTGAGCAACTCGAAGAGGCCAGTGGCCACGACCTTGCTCTTGCCTTCCATCCCTCCTTCGGCATCGATCGAGAGTTCCGTGTCGACGCGCACGGTGTCATGCGCGACGCTGCTCGGCGGAAGCGTGACCACCTTTGCGACACCATGGCCGTCGTCCGTGATCAGTGCCGGCTTGCCGCGTTCCACAAGCGGCAAGACACCAAAAGGAGCGATGCGCGCGGTCGAATCCACGAAGAGATCGAATTCGGGAAGATAGGTGATCGCATGGTTGAAGGCTCCTGGCGTGACCGCGACCTTGGGCAAGGCGTACACCGCGCCGAGATTGACCAGCACAGGGCTGCTCTTGATGCCTTTGGCCGCGAGCAACGCTTCCAGCAGGGTCACGTGATCCTTGCAGTCACCGTACTTGATCTGTGCAATTGTTTCGGCCTCGTGTGGAACCACGCCACCCGCGCCGAGAAAGATCGCGACGTAACGCACGTCCTTGCTGACCCATTGGTACAGGGCTTGTGCCTGTGTGCGCCGGTCCTCGATTCCCTTGGTGAGTTCGTCGGCCAGTTTGCGGATGGCTGGCGTGACCTCGGCCTTGGGCCTGGCGCGTTCGAGGTAGGCCTTCCCGGCTGCTCCATAGTCGGCGAAGGTCGTGGCCGAAACGTGCGGGCTGAAATCGTAGGTGCTGACCGCCCCGGCCTCCGGCGCGTGGGCCGGGGCGTTGTTCAGGGTCCAGCGCCACATCTGGATGCCAGGCTGATCGGAGGCGACCTTGCCGCCTTCCAGTCCAACGGCATCGGTATGGAGGTCGAGCGATTCAGGTGCCCGTAGCGTGACCTTCGAAGACTGGATGTCCGAAGTCCGCGAGAACGTCTGCGACATCGAGAAGGCGCCTGGAAAAAGGGGCGTCCTCTGTGTCGTGCGCCAGCGCAGGGTCAGTACCGCACCAACTTCCGTCGCGGGGAACACGACCGTCTTGACCTTGGCGTCATCGAACATCGGTGCGCCTGCGCTCTGCGGGCTCTGTTGAAGCAGGATCTTGTCCGATGAGACATCGATCCGCCTGCCGTCCTTGGTGGTCGTGTAGGCCTCCAGCACCTCCAGCTCCTGCAGTGAAGTGCTGTAGCTCAGGGGGATCTGGCTGTTCTGTCTGACGCCCTGATCGTTGTTGAGGCGAATGCTTTCCGAGCGCTCGAAGGTGTAGGTGCCGTCGGAGCGCACGTCATAGCTCATGTCGTTGCGCAAGAAACTGAAGCCCGGTTCGTAGGCCTTGGCCACGCTCGGTTGCTGGGCCGCGGCGTGACCGGCCGCGGTGGCAAGGAGCAGCAATCCACAGGCCTGCCTGAGGCGAGCCCGCGTCTTGTGGGGGAGAAAAAGCCTCGGGGAACTGTTCAGCATGAACGGCTCCCCGGATCCGATGGGCGACATGCCGGAACGCTGGAGCTCAGCGTGGTGCGCAGACGATGGCTCATTTCATACCCCCTTGGCACTCGGGCCTGTTCTGAAAAGACACCCTGGCATGGAGCCGGCATCGCATCCTTGCGCACCGGCTCGGCGGCACGCGTCAGCCGGTGTTGCGCAAGCCCGCAGCCACGCCGTTGATCGAAATGTGAATGCCGCGCTGCAGCCGCTCGCCGCCATCGCCCGCGCGATAGCGCCGCATCAGCTCCACCTGCAGGTGATGCAGCGGGTCGATGTACGGAAAGCGATGCCGCACCGAGCGCTGCATCTCGGCGTTGCCTTCGAGCCGCTGCTTCGCGCCGGTGATGAGCGTGAGCGCGTCCGAGGTGCGATGCCATTCGGCCTCGATCATCGAGAAGACTTTCTGCCGCAGCTTGCGGTCGCTCACCAGTTCGGCATAGCGCGAGGCCAGCGCGAGGTCGCTCTTGGCAAGCACCATGTCCATGTTCGACAGCAGCGTGCGAAAGAAAGGCCACTGCGCGTACATGCGCTGCAGCAGCGTCTGGCGTTCCTTCTTGCCCGCGGCATTGCCCGCAGCGGCAAGGAACTGCTCCACGCCCGAGCCGAAGCCGAACCAGCCCGGAATGGTGAGGCGGCACTGGCCCCAGCTGAAGCTCCACGGCACCGCGCGCAGGTCGTCGATCTTGTGGCTTGGGTTGCGCGAGGCGGGGCGCGAGCCGATGTTGAGTTCGGCGATCTCACGGATCGGCGTGGCGCTGAAGAAGTACTCGCCGAAGCCCGGTGTCTCGTAGACCAGCTTGCGGTAGGTGGCCATGCTGGCGGCCGAAAGTTCGCTCGCGGCCGACAGGAAGGTGGCGGGCGCCGGCTTGCCCTGCGGCAGCAGCGTGGCTTCGAGCGTGGCGGCCACCAGCGTTTCGAGGTTGCGCCGGCCGATCTCGCGGTTGGCGTACTTGGAGCCGATCACCTCGCCCTGTTCGGTCAGGCGGATCTGTCCGCGCACCGTGCCGGGTGGCTGCGCCAGGATCGCCTGGTAGCTCGGACCGCCGCCGCGCCCCACCGTGCCGCCACGGCCATGGAACATGCGCAGGCGAATCGGGTTGGCCTTCTTCTTGTTGAGTTCGTCGAACAGCGACACCAGCGCGATGCCGGCGCGGTACAGCTCCCAGTTGCTGGTGAAGATGCCGCCGTCCTTGTTGCTGTCGCTGTAGCCGAGCATCACGTCCTGTTCGGCGCCGGAGCGTTCGATCAGCGCCTGGATGTTCGGCAGCGCATAGAAGGCACGCACGATGGGCGCGGCGTTGCGCAGGTCTTCGATGGTTTCGAAGAGCGGCACCACGATCAGGTCGCAGGTCGCGTTGCTGTTCATCGCGCCGCGCAGCAGGCCCACTTCTTTTTGCAGCAGCAGGGCTTCGAGCAGGTCGCTCACCGTTTCGGTGTGGCTGATGATGTAGTGGCGGATGGCGGCCGCGCCGTAGCGGGCACGCGAGGCGCGGGCGGCCGCGAAGATCGCAAGCTCGCTCTTGGCCAGCGGCGAGTAGTCGGCATCGGGCACGCGCAGCGGGCGGGCGTCGTCGAGCAGCTTCAGCAGCAGTGTCTGCTTGGCCTCTTCGGCCAGCGAGGCATACGAAGGCTCGATGCGTGCGGTGGCGAGCAGCTCGGCGATCACGGCTTCGTGCTTGTCGGAACTCTGGCGCAGGTCGACCGTGGCCAGGTGAAAGCCGAACACTTCCACCGCGCGGATCAGCGGCCGAAGGCGCGGCGCCGCGAGCACGCTGCCGTGCTTTTCGTCGAGCGACTCTTCGAGCGTGCGCAGGTCGACAAGGAACTCTTCGGCGCTGGCATACGGGTTCTGCGGTGCGACGGCATGGCGCGCCGCTTCGCCACCGGTGAGTTCGCGCAGCGTGGCCGCAAGGCGCGCGTACACGCCGGTGAGCGCGCGGCGGTAAGGCTCGTCCTTGCGGTGTTCGCTGGTGTCGGGCGAGCGTTCGGCCAGTGCCTGCATCTCGACCGACACATCGACCAGCGTGGCCGAGAGCGACAGCTCGCCGCCCAGGTAGTGCACTTCGGTGAGGTAGTGGCGCAGCGCGAGTTCGGACTGGCGGCTGAGCGCGTATTCGAGCGTCTCGGCGGTCACGTTGGGGTTGCCGTCGCGGTCGCCGCCGATCCACTGGCCCATGCGCAAGAAGGGCGCGACCGACGGCGCGACGCCGCCCTGGGCCAGCGCACCTTCGAGGTCGGCATAGACGCGCGGAATCTCGCGCAGGAAGGTGGCTTCGTAGTAGCTCAGCGCGTTCTCGATCTCGTCGGCCACCGTGAGCTTGGAGAAGCGCAACAGGCGCGTCTGCCAGATCTGCGTGACGCGGATGCGCATCTGCGTTTCGTTGTCGGCGAACTCGATGGGCGTGAGCGCGTCCTTGCCGCCTGCGTAGGCGCTCTGGCGCAGCCGGATCTCGTCGCGCGTGGTCAGCAGCAGCGCGATGGCGCGCTCGGCATCGAGGATGCTCTTGCGCTGCACTTCGGTCGGGTGCGCGGTGAGCACGGGCGACACATAGCTGTGGGCCAGCGAGGCCACGATCTCGTCGGGCTTGACGCCGGCCTTGCGGATGCGGGCCAGCGCGGTCTGCAGGTCGCCGTCGGCGGTTTCGCCGGCACGCTCGGCCTCGGTGCGGCGGCGGATCTGGTGGCGGTCTTCCGCGAGGTTGGCCAGGTGGCTGAAATAAGTGAAGGCGCGGATCACGCGCACCGTTTCGGCCGCGCTCAGGCCCTTGAGCAGGTTCTTCAGGGCACGGTCGGCCGCGTGGTCGGCATCGCGCCGGAACGCCACGGACAGGGTCCGGATCTTTTCCACCAACGCATAGGTCTCGTCGCCCTCCTGTTCCCGGATCACATCGCCGAGGATCCGGCCCAACAGCCGGATGTCGTCGATCAGTGGCTGGTCTTCGGCCTGGCGGCGCTTGGGGGGAGCAGGGGTCTTGCTGGCTTTCATTCGATGTTGTTCCTGGGGACTTGAATGGACGCGCCGACTGCGTTGCTGCGGCGCAACATGCTAGCATTCCGAGGGTCTGAAAACATGTACTTTTTGGGAACGGTCTTGAGCAATATCGTCATCGCCACGCGCGAAAGTCGCCTGGCCTTGTGGCAGGCCGAACACGTGCAGGCACTTCTGCAAGAACGGGGCCACACGGTCAGCCTGCTGGGCCTCACGACCACCGGCGACCAGATCCTCGACCGCTCGCTCAGCAAGGTCGGCGGCAAAGGCCTCTTCGTCAAGGAACTCGAACTCGCGCTGGAAGAGGGGCGCGCCGACATCGCGGTCCACTCGCTCAAGGACGTGCCGATGGACCTGCCCGAAGGCTTCACGCTGGCCTGCGTGCTGGAACGCGAAGACCCGCGCGACGCCCTGGTGTCGCCTCGCTATGCCTCGCTCGACGAACTGCCGCAGGGCGCGGTGGTCGGCACGTCCAGCCTGCGCCGCGTGGTGCTGCTGCGTGCGCTGCGGCCCGACCTGCGCATCGAACCGCTGCGCGGCAATCTCGACACGCGCCTGCGCAAGCTCGACGACGGGCAGTACGACGCGATCGTGCTGGCTGCAGCCGGGCTCAAGCGCTTGGGCCTCGAAAGCCGCATCCGCGTGGCCTTCGATCCCGACGCCATGCTGCCCGCCGCAGGGCAGGGCGCGCTCGGCATCGAGGTGCGCGCGGACCGCGCCGAACTGATCGAGCTATTGGGTTCGCTCACGCACCGGGGCGACTGGCTCTCGACCGCCGCCGAACGCGCCGTGAGCCGTGCGATGGGCGGCAGTTGCTCGATGCCGCTGGCGGCGCATGCCCGCTGGCAGGCTGATGGCGCGCTGCGCATCGACGCGGCGTGGGGCGACCCGGAAGGCCAGGCGCCGCTGGTGAAGATCCACGTGCATGCGCCGGCCGACGACTTCGCCCAGGCCGACGCGCTCGGTGGCCGCGCTGCTGCCATGCTGCGCGACGCGGGCGCCCACTGAAATCCGTGGTCATCGTATGACCGCGCGCCCCGTCATCGTCACGCGACCGGCGCGCGAGGCGGTGCAATGGGTCGATGAATTGCGTGCCGCCGGCATCGATGCGGTGGCGTTGCCGCTGATCGTGATTGCGCCGGTGGCCGACGTCGAACCCCTGCACGCGGCCTGGCGCCGGCTCGCAAGCTATGCGGCATTGATGTTCGTGAGCGCCACGGCCGTCGAGAATTTCTTCCTGCACCAAGGGCCGGATGCGGCGACCGACGCCATTGCGGGCCGCCGCTTCTGGGCCACGGGCCCTGGCACCACGCGCGCCTTGTTGCGCGCTGGCGTGCCGCAGCAAGCCATCGACGCACCGCCCCCCGAAGCCACGCGCTTCGACTCTGAGGCGCTGTGGGAGCGGGTGCGGACCCAGGTGTCGGCAGGCACGCGCGTGCTGATCGTGCGCGGCGGCGATGAGGCGGGGCGCCCGGCCGGCCGCGATTGGCTCGCCAATGAAATCGACACCGCCGGTGGCCTGCGCGACACCGTGGTGGCCTACCGCCGCCTGCCACCGTTGTTCGACAACAGCGCGCGGCAGCTCGCCATCGACGGCGTCGAGGGCCGCGCGATCTGGCTCTTCAGCAGCTCGGAGGCGATCGGCAATCTCCAGCGCGCGATGCCCGATGCGACATGGCACGCGGCAAGCGCGGTGGTCACCCATGCACGCATCGGCGAAGCCGCGCGGGCCGCGGGTTTCGGGGCGTTGCGTGTATGCACACCCTTGCGGGAAGCGCTGATCGCGTCGATAGAATCCTTGGCATGAGTGCCGCGTCCCCGTCCGACGACCTTTCTCCCCCCTCCGCCGTCTCGGCACCGGTGCCCGCCGCGTTGGCGCCGCACCAGACGCCTGCCGCGCAAGCCGCGGGCGCGTTGATCCTGTCGCGCATCGGATTCGGCCTGCTGGCCCTCGTGACCGTCTTCACGCTGATCGCGACCATCGCGCTGTGGCAGAAGGTCAGCGGCATGAAGGAGCAGTTGGCCCGGCAAAGCGCCGACGCCATCGCGCAATCGATGGAAGCGCGTGCGCTGGCACGCCAGGCCAGCGACACCGTGCGCGATTCCGCCGCCCGCGTGGCCCTGATCGAAACTCGCGTGGCTGAAGTCGCGCTGCAGCGTTCGCAGCTCGAAGAACTGATCCAGAGCCTTTCGCGCTCGCGCGACGAAAACCTCGTCATCGATATCGAATCGGCCGTGCGCCTGGCCCTGCAGCAGGCGCAGGTGACGGGCAGCGTCGAGCCCTTGCTCGCGGCACTGAAGGGCGGCGACCTGCGCATCTCGCGCGCCGCACAGCCGCGGCTCGCGCCTCTGCAGCGCGCCATGCAGCGCGACGCCGACCGGCTGCGCAGCAGCGCCAGCACCGACAACGCCGAAGCCCTGCAAAGGCTCGACGAACTGATGCGCAGCGTGGACGACCTGCCGACGCTCAATGCCGTGGCCGTGCGCGGCACCGGCGCCAATGCCTGGCAGGTCGAACCGATTCCCGCCGATGCGCCGTGGTGGCGCCGCGTGCTGCTGACGGTGCGCGGCGAGGCCCGCTCGCTGGTTCGCGTCGGCCGCATCCAGAGCCCCGAAGCCGTGCTGCTGGTGCCCGAACAGTCTTACTTCCTGCGCGAGAACCTCAAGCTCAAGCTGCTCAATGCGCGCCTGTCGCTGCTGTCGCGCCAGGTGGACGCCACGCGCACCGAGCTGGCCCAGGTGGCCGCGTCGCTGAACCGCTATTTCGATCCCGCGTCGCGCCGCACGCAAGCCGCCGCCACGCTGCTGCAGCAGTTGCAGCAACAGGTGAAGACCACCGAGCCCGTGCGTATCGACGACACGCTCGCTGCCCTGGCGACAGCCGCCGCAGGACGCTGATCCACTCATGCGCGCTGCAATCTGGCTCCTTGCGCTCTTCGCCGTCGCGGCGGCCGTGGCCCTGTTCGCGGGCAACAACCAGGGCACGATCACCGTGTTCTGGCCGCCCTGGCGCGTCGACCTGTCGCTGAACCTCGTCCTCGTGATCCTGCTGGCGACCTTCGTGTTGCTGCACGTCGCGCTACGCGCCCTGGCCGCGCTGTTCTCTCTGCCAACGCAGGCGCGCCAATGGCGGCTGCAACAGAAGGAACGCACGCTGCATGCGGCCTTGCTCGACGCGATGGTGCAACTGATCGCTGGCCGCTTCTCGCGGGCACGCAAGGCGGCACAGGCCGCGCTCACGCAAGAGAAGACGCTGTCCGCGCTCGGCGCGAGCCTGCCGCAGGCGCAGCAGGTGCGCGTGCTGGCGCATCTGCTGGCAGCCGAAAGCGCGCAGGCCTTGCAAGACAAGCCGGCGCGTGACGCGCATCTGCAGCAGGCCCTGAACGAAAGCGCCGACCGCACCGTGCTGTCGAGCCCCGAGACGCGCGAAGGCGTGCAACTGCGCGCCGCGCGCTGGGCGCTCGAAGACCGCGATGCGCCCGCTGCACTCGCACGGCTCGAAGAACTGCCGCAGGGCGTGCAACGGCGAACGCTGGCCCTGCGCCTGCATCTCAAGGCGGCCCGCCTGGACCGGCGCACCGTCGAAGCCCTCGAAACCGCGCGCCTGCTGGCCAAGCACCGCGCATTCTCCGAAGCTGCCGCGCAGAGCATCTTGCGCGGGCTGGCCACCGAGCTGCTGTCGGGCGCGCACGATCCGGCGCAACTGCTGCGTGCCTGGTCCGAGCTCGATGCCAACGAACGCGGCATGCCCGAAGTGGCGATCCACGCGGCGCAGCGCATGGTCGCGCTGCGTGGCGACCTGGCATTGGCGCGCGGCTGGCTGTTGCCGGCATGGGAGCGCATGGTCGCCAACCCGCGCGGCCTGGGCGATGCGCTGCGCGTCAAGCTGACGCGCGCGCTCGAAGCGGGGCTCGACTCGGTCGATGCCGACTGGCTGGCCCGCATCGAAAGCGCGCAACGCAACAACCCGCGCGATCCGAACCTGCAGTACCTCGCGGGCATGGCCTGCATGAAGCGGCAGTTGTGGGGCAAGGCCCAGCAGTTGCTTACGCAGGCCGGGCTGGGGCTGCAGGACACCGATCTTTATCGGCGCGCGTGGTCTGCGCTGGCGCAGTTGGCCGAAGCCCGCGAAGACGCGGAGCAGGCCGCCGAGGCGTGGAAGCGCGCGGCGCAGATCGAGAACACCTGAGCGTTTTCTGTCCGGGTGCCCCCTGGCTTCAGGAGCACACGGACTCTTCGGCCTTCAGGCCCGATGCCTGCACAACCGGCTTGCCGTTGCCGAAGATCAGCAGGCTGATGCCTGCCAGCACCCACACACCGATGCCGCCGTAGAGCATCACCAGCCCGAAGCTCTGCACGAGCGCCGCATGAACGGCCGTGCCCGACGGGTCGGCTTGCGACAGGGCCGGAAAGTCTTGCGTGAGCGTGCCGAAGCTGCCGGCCGCGATCTTCTCCGCCACGGCGCGCAACTGCAGCGCATCGAGCGATGCGGACAAGGTGCGCTTCAGATGCGAGTGAATGCCTTCGAGCAGGATGAACCCCATCAGCGCGATGTTGATGGCGAGCGTGATCAGCCGCGCGCTCATGTCCATGCCCGACGCCATGCCCGCGCGGGCGCTCGACACCGAACCGGTGGTGGTGTTGGTCACCGGTGTGTTGGTCAGGCCCAGTCCGATGCCGGCCAGCAGGCAGCCGGGCAGCAGCGTGAGCCAGCTCGCGTGTTCGGCGCTGCTGCCATAGCGCATCGCCAGGAAGCCCAGCCCGATCACGAACAGGCCCGAGGGAATCACCACGCCGGGCCGGTAGCGCAGCGACAGCCGCTCGGCCAGCGGCGGCATGACGAGCGTGGGCAAGGTGTAGGCCAGCAGGGCCGAGCCGGCGGTGACGGCGTCGTAGCCCAGCCCGCTCTGGAAGTAGATCGGCAGGTAGATCATGAACGGCCAGAAGCTGAAGTTCATGCCGATGGAGCCGATGATCGAGCCCGAGAAATTGCGGATGCGGAACACCGAGAAGTCGAACATCGGGTGCGGGTTGATCTTCTCGACCCACAGGAAGGCAGCGAAGCTGACCACCGTCGCGACCAGGATGCCGACGGCCACGGGGCTTGCGAAACCCAGGCCCGGCCCCTGCGTGATGAAGTACGCCAGGCCGAACACCGCGAGCGACAGCGTGACGATGCCCGCCAGGTCCAGCTTCTTCGCATCGGGGTCGCTCGACTCTTCCACGCTGCCCAGCACAAGCGCCAGCGCCACGACGGCCAGCGGCACGTGGACCAGAAAAACCCATTGCCAGCTCGACAGCGCCACGATCGCGCCGCCGATGATCGGTCCGAAACCCAGGCCCATGCCGAAGACCACGCCCCAGATGGCGAAGGCCTTGCTGCGCTCCTTGCCTTCCTGGAACTGATGCGACAGCACCGCGAGCTGGCAGATCAGCATCGCGCCGCCGGCGAGGCCCTGAAGGAAGCGGCTGACGATCAGCACCGATGCGCTTTGCGCGATGCCGCACACCAGCGAAGTGATGCCGAACAGCAGCACGCCGACGATCAGCACGCGCTTGCGGCCGTAGCGGTCGGCCAGCGTGCCGGCGGCCATCAATACCGTGGTGCAGGCGATGGTGTAGGCGTTCATGATCCACTGCATGTCGCTGAAGTCGCCGTGCAGTGCTTTTTCGAGGGTGGGAAGAATGACCGGCACGCTGGAGATTTCCAGGCCGAACATCAAGGCGATCAGGCAGACCGCGGACAAGGCGATCCGGTTCTTGCCGGTGTGTGAGAGAGGCATCGAGCAGCTTTCCGAAAGAGGTTCGGGCGATTCTGTTGAAACCCTCTTCATGATGGAAATGATTTAATTTCCTAGAATTCATTAGAAAACATCATTTATTTGTCGCCATGGATTTCGACCCCACGCTGTTGCGCGCCTTCGTGGCCGTGAAGGAAACCGGTGGCTTCACACGCGCGGCAGAACGCCTGCACCTGACCCAATCGGCCATCAGCCACCAGATCCGCAAGCTCGAAGAGCAGGTGGGCCGGCCGTTGCTGCGCCGCACGACGCGTCGCCTCACGGTGACGGAAGACGGCGAAGACTTCCTTCGCTACGCGCAGCAGATTCTCGACACGCTCGACGCCATGACCCGGCGTTTTCAGCCGTCGCCGATTTCGGGCGCGGTGCGCTTCGGCGTGCCGGACAACTTCATGGGTGACCGGCTGCCGCCGCTGCTCTCGCAGTTCGCGCGCGGCTTTCCGGCGGTGCGACTGGAGGTGAGCGTGAGCATGCATCTCGACCTGCGCGCAATGATCCGCGCCGGCGAGCTCGACCTTGCGGTGGTGATGTCGCCGCCTCATGCCGTCGAGGGCACGCGTCTGCGCCGCACGCAACTGGTCTGGGCCGCAGCTGAAACGTTCGAGGCACCCAAGGGCGCATCGCTGCCGCTGGCCTTCTTTCCCAAGCCCTGCGTCAACCGGGAGGTGGCGGGGTCGGCGCTCGATCTTGCGGCGGTCGACTGGCACGTGGTCTTCACGTCGGCGAGCACGCAGGGCATTCGCGCGGCGGTGCTCGCGGGGCTTGCGGTGACGGTGCTCACGCGGGAAGAAGTGGAGCCGGGCATGAAGATCGTCGACGGGCGCTACGGCCTGCCGGCATTGCCGAGCGTCGACTTCTCGCTGATCTGGAGCGAAGGCGGCAAGACGCCTTGCGCCTGTCGCTTCGGCCAACTGATCCTGGAAATGCCAGAGCCGCCCGTGCCTGGCGCAATGCCTGCGTCAGCGTGAGAAGAACGTCGGCCCCATGAAAAAACGGCGCCAGAGGCGCCGTTTTTATTTACCGCTGAGCGAAGGGGCTCAGAGCGGGTGCTGTTGCTGCTGCTGCGCGTCGCCGGCAGCTGCTTGCTCGAAGGGCAGCGACATCGAGGCGAGGTCGCGGCGGGTTTCGACCAGCACCAGCGGGCCTTCGTCGAGCACGATCACCGGTGGGCGTTCGCGCGGCACGTGGACCGGCTTCGGCTCCGCGGCGATGGCGGCGCGTGCTTGTGCGATGCGATCCGCATCCGAGTTGACCCACTGCAGGCCCGAGCTTGCGGCGATCTGCGTGAGTTCGTTCAGCGGCAGTTCGAAGGCTTGCACCTTGGGCAGCGTGCGGCCATTGGCGGCTGCGGGTGCCGCGGCCTTGCCGTTGCTGCTTTCCGCAACGGCCGGTGCTGGTGCGGGGCGCTGCTCGGCGCGGGCTTGCTGGGGTGCGGGCTCGCGAACTTCCGTGGCGACGGCAACAGTGGCTTCAGCGCGTTCCGACACCAGCGGCAGTTGCTGCTGCGAGCGGGACACCGGGGCTTCTTGCACGTCGCCGACTGCGATGGCTTCCGCTGCCACGGCGCCTTCGGCAACCCGCGCACCGGCCGTGCCGGCTTCGCTGTCGTCGCGCGGGCCGCGCTCGCGGCGGTCGCGGCCGTAGCGGTCACGCGAACGACCACGGCGTTCTTCGCCATCGCGGCGCGGTGCCTGCTCGTTGTTGCCGGCGGCGTCGTTGCCCTGGTCG
This sequence comes from Variovorax sp. EL159, assembly GCF_900100965.1. Classification (GTDB taxonomy): domain Bacteria; phylum Pseudomonadota; class Gammaproteobacteria; order Burkholderiales; family Burkholderiaceae_C; genus Variovorax. The sequence continues at coordinate 33,047 of NZ_FMUJ01000001.1, forward strand.
GCGTCGGTGGTTGCTGCTGCTTCGGCCACGCGGACGTCGGCATCGCCGGCCGCTTGCGGGGCGTCGTTGCGGCGCTCGCGGCGGCCGTCGTTGCGGTCATTATTGCGATCGCCGCGCGGTGCGCGCTGCTCGTCGCGGCCGTTACGGGGCTGGCGTTCGCCTTGGGCGGCATCGTCGCCGGCGGCGGCTTCGCCACGGGACTGCGTGTCGCCATTGCGGTCACCGCGTGCGGTGTTGGCGTCGCCGTTGCGCTCGCCGCGCTCGTTGCGGTCACCACCACGTTCGCCGCGCTCACCACGTTCACGGCGTTCGCCGCGGGCGCGCGGTGCGCGTTCTGCTGCGTTGCCTTCGTCGCCTGCAACGGCGCCTTGTGCCAGTTGCTGGGCTTCGAGGTTGACGTTGCCTTCGAGTGCTTCGGCCGGTGCGTTGCGGCCTTCGCCTTCGCGGCGCTCGCCGCGACCGTTGCGGCGTTGTTCGCCGTCGCGCGGCGCGCGTGCTTCGCGGGGCTCGCGGGGTTCACGCTGCTCGCGCGGTTCGCGTTGTTCACGCGGTGCATTGGTGGCGTCGTTGCGAAGTTCGCTGCTGCGACCTTCACGGCCTTCGCGTCCTTCACGGCGCTCGCCGCCACGGCCACCACGGCGTTCGCCGTCGCGGCCGCCGGAGCGTCCACCTTCGCCACGGCCCTCGCCGCGCGCTTCACCACCACGGCCGCCACGGCGTTGTTCACCGTCACGTGCGCCGCCGCGTGCTTCGCCATCGCGGCCAGGACGGCCATCGCGACGGGGCTTCGGTGCGTCGACCGGGTTCGCGGCCGGTGCGGGTGCAGGCGCCGGAGCGGGGGCCGGCGTGCCGCCGAACAGGTTCTTGATCCAGCCGAAGAAGCCGCTTTGCGCCGGAACGGGCGCGCTCACCACGGGCGGTGCGACCGGTGCGGGTGCGGCGACTGGCGCGCGCACGGCTTCGGGCTTGGGCGGCACCACGGGTGCGGGCGCGTCGGGCAGCACGCCTTTGATGACGGGCGTCTGCTTGTTGGTGGGCTCTTGCGAACGGCGCGTGACGGCCGTTGGATCTTCGATCTCGTCAGCCATCTTGTAGCTGGCCTCGATGTGGTCGAGGCGCGGATCGTCGTGCTTGAGGCGTTCGAGCTTGTAGTTCGGCGTTTCGAGCGTCTTGTTGGGCACCATCAGCACGGTGACGCGCTGCTTGAGCTCGATCTTGGCGATTTCGGGGCGCTTTTCGTTCAGCAGGAACGAGGCCACTTCGACCGGCACCTGGACGTGCACGGCGGCCGTGTTGTCCTTCAGGCATTCCTCTTGAATGATGCGCAGGATCTGCAGCGCGCTCGATTCGGTGTCGCGGATGTGGCCCGAGCCGCCGCAACGGGGGCAGGGGATCGAGGAGCCTTCCGACAGCGCGGGCTTCAGGCGCTGGCGGCTCATTTCCATCAGGCCGAACTTGCTGATCGAGCCGAACTGCACGCGGGCGCGGTCTTGCCGGAGCGCGTCGCGCAGGCGGCTTTCGACTTCGCGGCGGTTCTTCGACTCGTCCATGTCGATGAAGTCGATGACGATCAGGCCGCCCAGGTCGCGCAGGCGCATCTGGCGGGCCACTTCGTCGGCGGCTTCGAGGTTGGTGCGGGTGGCGGTTTCTTCGATGTCGCCGCCCTTGATGGCGCGGGCCGAGTTGACGTCGACCGAAACCAGCGCTTCGGTGTGGTCGATCACGATGGCGCCGCCCGAAGGCAGTTGCACGGTGCGGGCGTAGGCCGACTCGATCTGGTGCTCGATCTGGAAGCGGCTGAACAGGGCCGCGTCGTCGCGGTAGCGCTTCACGCGGGCGGCATGCTCGGGCATGACGTGCGCCATGAACTGCTGCGCCTGGTCGTAGATGTCGTCGGTGTCGATCAGGATGTCGCCGATGTCGTGATTGAAGTAATCACGGATCGCACGGATCACGAGCGACGATTCCTGGTAGATCAGGAAGGCGCCCTTGCCGCCCTTGGCCGCGCCGTCGATGGCGCTCCAGAGCTTGAGCAGGTAGTTCAGGTCCCACTGGAGTTCGGGTGCCGAGCGGCCGATGCCGGCAGTGCGCGCGATGATGCTCATGCCCTTCGGGTACTCGAGCTGGTCCATCGCCTCCTTGAGTTCGGCGCGGTCGTCGCCCTCGATGCGGCGCGAAACGCCACCGCCACGGGGGTTGTTGGGCATCAGCACGACATAGCGGCCGGCCAGCGAGATGAAGGTGGTGAGGGCTGCGCCCTTGTTGCCGCGTTCTTCTTTTTCGACCTGGACGGTGAGTTCCTGGCCTTCGCGGATCGCGTCCTGGATGCGGGCCTGGCTGGCCGACACGCCTTCGGCGAAGTACTGCTTGGAGATTTCCTTGAACGGCAGGAAGCCGTGGCGGTCTTCGCCGTAGTCGACGAAACAGGCTTCGAGCGAAGGCTCGACGCGGGTCACGACCGCTTTGTAGATGTTGCCCTTGCGCTGTTCGCGCCCTTCGATCTCGATTTCGTAGTCGAGGAGCTTTTGCCCGTCGACGATGGCCAGGCGGCGTTCTTCGGCCTGCGTGGCATTGATCAGCATCCGCTTCATGATGCGTTGTCCTTATATGTATCGTTCTGCGGCCCATGAAGGGCCAACGATGCACGGACGACGCCCGCGAAACCAGGGAATTGCCGCTTGGCCCCGGATGCTGTGACTGCCGCGCCAGGCGCGAACAGGCCTCTCGAGCGTCAGCTCAAGAAGACAGCCGGGGTGGGGGCGCGTGGATGGGCGCGAGCCAGATTCGGTGTTGAGTAGCTATCTTTTTGATAGCCGGTTGCGCAAGGGTGGCGCGCGCTACGGACGATTCAATGCCTGAGGCCACTGGCATCAGCCAGCGCAAGCACATTTGAATCAGCAGCATCAACACAACAAGGGACTCGCTTCGATCCGCCGGCAGCTTGGAAGCTGCAGGCTGGGTATTCCGTATCGGTGTTTCGTGGGTGTCGGCTTGACTCGGGTGCCGGGCCTGCCACTTTGCGCAATTGCGCGGGGTTTGCAGCTCGGCGCCAAAGCGGCATCGACCTCACAGCGTGATCGTCAGTGCTCTAAACTTCTGTCTAATCAAGCACTTACACGACCGCGCTGGTGAAAAACATTATAGGTGCGAAGCCAAGCCCCGAGACCGCTCCAAATCCCGCAGGCCAAAAAGCCTCAGGCGAAACCGGGGCGCCTCATTCGGCCATCAAATTCCTCACGGTCGACGCCGAATCCGCCGGGCAGCGGCTGGACAATTTCCTGTTCCGCCATCTGAAAGGTGTCCCCAAGACGCACGTCTACCGGATCATCCGGTCGGGCGAGGTGCGCATTAATAAAGGGCGGGCCCAGGCCGAGACCCGCATCGAGGTCGGCGACGTGCTGCGGCTGCCGCCGGTGCGGATTTCGCCGCGCGCGGAAGAGGGCGCCACCCCGCCAGCGCCGGCACGCGAGTTCCCTGTACTGCTGGAAGACGACGCCGTGCTGGCCATCGACAAGCCCGCCGGCGTGGCGGTGCATGGTGGGAGCGGCGTCAGCTTCGGGGTGATCGAGCAGTTGCGCACGGCACGGCCGGGCGCCAAGTTCCTGGAGCTGGTCCACCGGCTTGACCGCGAAACCTCGGGCATCCTGCTGGTGGCCAAGAAGCGCAGCGCGCTGGTCGCGCTGCAAGACCAATTCCGCGAGCGCGAGACCGGTAAGACCTATCTGGCGCTGGTGGAGGGCAGCTGGCCTGCCAACAAGAAGGTGCTCGACGCGCCGCTCGCCAAATACCTGCTGCCAGGCCCTGACGGCGTAGCGGGTGCCGGCGAGCGCCGCGTGCGCGTGGTCGCAAAAGACCATCCGGACGCGATGCGCGCCGTCACGCTGGTGCGCGTGCTGGCGCGGCTCACGTTGCCGGGCGACGCCACGCCGCTGTCCTTGCTGGCGGTGACCATCAAGACAGGCCGAACCCACCAGATCCGCGTTCACCTGGCGTCGGCCGGCCATGCGATTGCGGGCGACGACAAATACGGTGACTTCGAGCGCCAGCGTGCGTTGCAGAAGCTCGGTCTCAAGCGCATGTTCCTGCATGCCTGGCGGCTCCAGTTCAACCACCCGGCCAGCGGCGAACGCGTGGCGCTGCAGGCCGACCTGCCGCCCGAGCTGCTCGCGCTGATGCCCCCCGCCGCGCTCGACGCGATGGCCCAACACCCCACTCCCACGTCCCATGACTGATTCCGCCAGACCTCCACGCTTCGACCTCATCGCCTTCGACTGGGACGGCACGCTCTATGACTCCACCAAGCTGATCGTGCGCTGCATCCAGGCCGCGGTGGTCGATGTCGGCGGCGCCAAGCCCAGCGAGAACGACGCTGCCTGGGTGATCGGCCTGGGCCTTGCCGAGGCATTGGCCCGCGCGGCCCCCGATGTGCCCAAGGAGAAATACGCCGAGCTCGGTGCCCGCTACCGTTACCACTACCTGCAGCACCAGGACGACATCGTGCTGTTCGACGGTGTGCTGCCGATGCTCGATGCGCTGCGCGCGCGCGGCCACAAGCTGGCGGTGGCCACGGGCAAGTCGCGCCGCGGGCTGAACGAGGCGCTGAAGTCGGTCGCCCTGCGCGACCGCTTCGATGCCTCGCGCACCGCCGACGAGACCTTCGGCAAGCCGCATCCGCGCATGCTGCTGGAACTGATGGAAGAGCTCGAAGTGGCGCCGGAGCGCACCCTGATGATCGGCGACACCACGCACGACCTGCAGCTGGCGCAAAACGCCGGCTGCCCCAGCGTGGGTGTGAGCTACGGCGCGCACGAGCCCGCCAGCTTCGATCAATTCAAGCCCCTGTTCGTCGCCCATTCGATCGCCAGCCTGGAAGCGTGGCTCCTCGACAACGCCTGAGAGTTTCTTCATGAGCGAAGAACGCATCCCGCTGTGCAATGCCTCGGACCTTGTCGAAGGCGGCCGCGCCGTGCCTTTCGACGTGGTCCACGGCGGGGAAAGCTGCCGCGCCTTCGCGGTGCGTTTCGAGGGGCTGCCCCATGCGTATCTCAACCGCTGCAGCCACGTCGCGATGGAGATGGATTTTCAGCCCGACCGCTTCTTCGACGACTCCGGCCAGTGGCTGCTGTGCGCGACGCACGGCGCGGTCTACAAGCCCGACACCGGCGAATGCGCGGGCGGCCCCTGCCGTGGCGGCCTCGTGAAGATCGCACTGAGCGAGCATGACGGCGTGGTGCACTGGCATACTGACTGGAACCTCCACCCCCTGACTTTCTGACATGACCGACCCGAACCGAACTGAACCCGAAGGGTTCGAACCATTTGAGCCGGCCACCCCCAAGAACATGGCCAAAGATCCCACCCAACGTCCCGGCTGGGAGCGCGCGACGCTCGAGAAACTTGCCTTCGCCGCACTGAGCGAGCAGAAGGCCACGCGCCGCTGGAAGACTTTCGTGCGTCTGTCCTGGCTTGCCTTCTTCATCTTCCTGGCGTGGTTCGCGCTCTCGCGCAGCACGCCGAGCACCGCCAAGACCACGGCGCACACGGCCGTCGTCGAGATCAAGGGCGAAATCGCCGCCGGTGGGGACGCGAGCGCGGAGTTCGTCGTCGCCGCCATGAAGACGGCCTTCGAGGACGATGGTGCCAAGGGCGTGGTCTTGCTGATCAACTCACCCGGCGGCAGCCCGGTGCAGGCCGGCATCATCAACGACGAGATCAAGCGGCTGAAGGCCAAGTACAAGAAGCCGATCTACGCCGTGGTCGAAGAGACCTGCGCCTCGGCGGCTTACTACATCGCCGCCGCCACCGACAAGATCTATGTCGACAAGGCCAGCATCGTCGGCAGCATCGGCGTGCTGATGGACGGCTTCGGCTTTACGGGCGTGATGGAAAAGGTCGGCGTCGAGCGCCGCCTCTTGACCGCAGGCGAGAACAAGGGCTTTCTCGATCCGTTCAGCCCGATGAGCGATGCGCAACGCGCCCATGCCCAGACGATGCTGAACCAGATCCACGCGCAGTTCATCAATGTGGTGAAGACCGGCCGCGGCGACCGCCTGAAGCTCGACACCCCGGGCCTCTTCAGCGGCCTGTTCTGGAGCGGCGAGCAAGCCGTCGAGTACGGCCTGGCCGACCAACTGGGTAATGTCGACTACGTGGCACGCGAAGTGATCAAGGCCGACGAGGTGATCGACTACACGCGCCGCGACAACGTGGCCGAGAAGCTGGCGAAGAAGTTTGGCGCCTCCATGGCTGAGACCACGGTGCGCCTGATGCAGAGCTATACGCCGGCGCTGCGCTGATTCTTCGCTACGGCCGGTTTTCGTCGCCGGCTGTGTAGCGCGCCGAAGCCGCCAGCGCGATGGCGAAAACCACGACCACATAGAGCGCGGCGGTCAGCGAGGTCGCCCGCGCCAGCAGGCCGATCACCGCGGGGCCTGCCATGAATCCCAGGTAGGCCACCGCGGACACCGACGCAATGCCGCGTGCCGGCTCGATGCCCGGCACCTTCGCCGAGGCGGAGAACAGGATCGGCACCACATTGGCAAAGCCAACCCCCACACCTGCAAAGCCGACGAGGGCCAGCCAGGGCAGGTCGGTGAGCAACACCAGCGTCATGGCTGCCGCAGCAAGCAGGCCGCTGCCCAGCAGCAGTGCCGTCGGCTGGAAGCGGGCGCGCATCGCATCGCCCCCGAAACGCGCCGCCGCCATGGCCGCCGAGAAACTTGCATAAGCCAGTGCCGCTTGCTGCTGTGGTGCACCGATCTCCTGCTGCATATAGAGAACGCTCCAGTCGTAGATCGCGCCCTCGGCGATCAGGCCCAGTGCGGCAAGCACGCCCAGCACTGCCAGCGTGCCGCGCGGCAGGCGAAAGCTGTGATCGGCGGCAGCCCCGTCGCCTGCGGAGGCGGGTTTCGGCAGCATGTATGCCGAAGCCGCGGCAACGACCAGCACCATGGCGCCGGCCACCAGCAGCAGGTGCGCCTGTGCGCCGAGCCCTGCGGCAAGCGCCGCGCTGCCACTGGCAGCGCCGGCCATGCCGCCAAGGCTGAACATGCCATGCATGCCGCTCATCAACGGCGTGCCGCCGAGCTGTTCGAGCTGTGCCGCCTCGGTGTTGATCGACACGTCGAACACACTGGTGACCAGGCCGAAGGCCGCCAGCAACACCAGCAGCGCTGCATAGTTCGGCACAGCGATCAGGCCGGTCAGCAGCAGCGCATAGATGCAGCCGCAGATGCCGGCCATGCGGCGTGGGCCGTGGTGCCCGATCCAGCGCCCCGCGCTGGTCAGCCCGAACATCGCACCGGCGCCGGCTGCGAGCATGGCCAGCCCAAGCTCGGCTTCGTCGATGCCGTAGTGCGCCTTCACCGTGGGCACGTGCACGCCCCAGGTCGCGAAGATGAAGCCGGCGGAAAAGAATTGCGCGCGCGAGGCCCAGCGCGTGCCTGCGGTCACGGCCACCATCGTCAGCGACCGATCGCGAACACGGCGGGCAGGCGTTCGTCCGTGCCGGCTTGCGGCTTGGCGCGCCAGCTCTTCACGGTTTCACTGCGCACGTGGGCGGTGGCCAGCGTGAGGCCGCGTGCCACGGCGAGACGGGTGTTGTGCTGCAGCGTCTGCACGAGGGCCTGCTGCAGCGCCGCGTTGCGGTAGGGTGTTTCGATGAACAGCTGTGTCTGGCCGCTCTTGAGTGCGAGCGCCTCGAGCTCGCGAATGCGGGTCTGACGCTCGCCGGCATCCTGCGGCAGGTAGCCGACGAAGGCGAAGTTCTGGCCGTTGAGGCCGCTGGCCGCCAGCGCCAGCAGCAGCGAGACCGGGCCAGTCAGTGGAACCACGGTGATGCCGAGGTCGTGCGCGGCGCGCGCCACCGAAGAGCCCGGGTCGGCCACTGCCGGCATGCCTGCTTCGCTGAGCAGGCCGATGTCGTGGCCTTCGAGTGCGGCGGCCAGCAAGGGGCGGGCATCGAACTGGCCTGCGTGATCGCCTTTCTTGTGCACTTCGCGCGGCAGTTCCTGGATGTTCTGCGCCTGCAGTGGCGCGGCCAGCGGAGCGACGGCATCGATGCGTTTCAGATAGGCGCGCGCGGACTTGGCGTTCTCGCAGATCCAGTGCGTGATGCCCGCGGCGGCCTGCAGCGTGCCTAACGGCAGGGCGTCTTGCAGCGGGGCTTGGATGTCGCAGCCGAAATCGAGCGGCGCGGGGACGAGGTAGAGCTTGCCGTGCGTCACAGGAGTTCGACCCCCGCGGCGCGCAGCATCAGGCAGGTGCGGATCAGCGGCAGGCCGACCAATGCGGTCGGGTCGTCGCTGTCGATGGCGTTCAGCAGCGCGATGCCCAGGCCTTCGCTCTTGGCGCTGCCTGCACAGTCGTAGGGTTGTTCGGCCAGAAGGTACTGCTCGATGGCTGCATCGCTGAGGTCGCGGAACACCACGCGAACTGGCGCGATGTCGCGCTGGGCGAAGCCCGTCGCGTGGCAGACGACGGCCACGGCGGTCTGGAATATCAGCGTCTGGCCGCGCATGCGGCGCAATTGAGCGGTCGCGCGGGTGTGGTCGCCGGGCTTGCCGAGGGCTTCACCGGCCAGGTCGGCCACCTGGTCGGAGCCGATGACCACCGCTTCGGGGAAGCGGGCGGCCACGGCATTGGCTTTTTCGAGCGCCAGACGGATGGCCAGGTCGCGCGGCGCTTCACCGGCCAGGGGTGTTTCGTCGACTTCGGGCGACTGCACGTCGAAGGGCAGTCGCAGGCGGTTCATCAGCTCGCGGCGGTAGCGCGAGGTCGAGGCGAGGATCACAGTGCGTTGCATGGGGACGATTGTGCGTGAGCAGTCCAAAACCCTCTCGCATGCCCGGTGTGGGGAAGCCGGCCGGCGCGATAGACTGGTGTGGATGAACAGAGAATTTGCCCCCGAACGGCTCAACGTGCCCGCTTTTGCAGCGGCCACCGCATCCATCCAGGCTGCGGACCCGGTTTCCAATTACCCGCGCCTGGTCGCCGAGCTGGCGGCGCCGGCGCCCGATGCCGTGGTCCATTGGGAGGCTACCGCCGAAGAGCGCCCCGGTGCGGACGGCAAGCCGACAGCCTGGCTGCATCTGGACGCCGAAGCGGCGGTGCCGCTGGTTTGCCAACGCTGCCTGTCGCCCGTCGACACCTTGCTGTCGGTCGACCGCTGGTTCCGTTTCGTGGCGGACGAGGCTACGGCCGAAGCCGAAGACGAGGAATCCGAAGAAGACCTGCTGGTCATCAGCCGGGATTTCGACCTCCATGCCTTGATCGAGGACGAGCTTCTGATGGAAATTCCGGTCACACCCGTCCACGATGTGTGCCCGACCCCTATCCAGCTTTCGTCCAGCGACGACGACTTCCAGGCGGCCGAAGAGGCCAAGCCGAACCCCTTTGCGGTGCTCGGAGCGTTGCGTTCGCGCAAGCCGGAAGAGGGCAAGTAGCCCTTTGCCGCAGGCTGGGCTATAATCATGGGCTTCGCGCGCGCCGCCGTGAGCAGCAATACAGAAAAAGGCATTCCATACATGCCGCCAGCCTTTTTGGTTTTTTTGTATTGCCACCGCTTGAGCCCGCATCCAATCACTCACCTAACAGTCCAGGAGCCATCATGGCCGTCCAGCAAAACAAGAAGTCGCCTTCCAAGCGCGGCATGCACCGTTCCCACAATGCGCTGGTCGTGCCCGGCATCGCCGTGGAGCCGACCACCGGTGAAACGCACCTGCGTCACCACATCAGCCCCAACGGTTTCTACCGTGGCCGCCAGGTGCTCAAGAACAAGTCTGAAGCCTGATCTCGCATCCCAAGGCCGAGGCCCGAAGCTACTTCTTTCGTAGCGTCGGGCCTTTGTTTTGATGGCTACGTCTTCTTCTTTCGAATCCGCTGTTGCGCCTTCTGCAATCACGCTCGCCGTGGATTGCATGGGAGGTGACCATGGGCCGCGCGTCACGCTGGCGGCCTGCCGCGCGTTTCTCGAGCGGCACAGCGAGGCTTCGCTGTTGCTGGTCGGTGCGCCGGCTGCGCTGGCGGGCTTCGCCGCACATCCACGTGCCCGCATCGTCGCTGCCAGCGAGGTGGTGGGCATGGACGACCCTGTCGAGATCGCATTGCGTAAGAAGAAGGATTCTTCGATGCGTGTCGCGATCCAGCAGGTGAAGGATGGCGCCGCACAGGCGGCCATCTCGGCCGGGAACACCGGCGCGCTGATGGCCATTGCGCGCTATCTGCTCAAGACGCTCGACGGCATCGATCGTCCGGCCATTGCGCCGCAACTGCCTAACGCCAAGGGCGGGGCGACAACCGTGCTGGACCTTGGCGCGAACGTCGATTGCGATGCCGAAGATCTGCTTCAGTTTGCCGTGCTCGGCTCTGCCCTCGTTTCAGCCTTGACCGGCAACGAGGCGCCATCGGTGGGCCTGCTCAATATTGGCGAAGAGGCCATCAAGGGCAGCGAAACGATCAAAAAAGCAAGTCAATTGCTGCGTACGGCCGCCAACTCCAAAGATTTGAATTTCTACGGTAACGTTGAAGGCAACGACATCTTCAAGGGCACGACCGACATCATCGTTTGCGACGGTTTTGTTGGAAACGTGGCACTGAAGGCCAGCGAAGGCGTGGCTTCGATGATTCAGGAATTCATTCGGGCTGAGTTCTCTCGAAACATCTTTACCAAACTGGCGGCAATTGTTGCTTACCCGGTCTTAAAAGCTTTAAAAGGCCGGGTGGATCACCGCCGCTACAACGGCGCGGCACTTCTGGGGCTGCGTGGCCTGGTTTTCAAAAGCCATGGTTCGGCTGACGAAGTGGCTTTCGGCCATGCGCTGGATCGCGCTTATGATGCCGCTCGCAACAACCTGCTCGATCGCGTGCGGGCCCGCATCGCCCACGCCGCGCCATTGCTCGCGCGGCAGGAACCGGCGGCGCCGGTCGACGCGACGGCCCTTCACGTTTGATGACCCCTTACTCACGCATTACCGGCACCGGCAGCTACCTGCCCCCACGCCGCGTGACCAATGACGACCTCGCCAAGGATCTGGCGGCACGCGGCATCGAGACTTCCGACCAATGGATCGTCGAGCGCACCGGCATCCATGCACGCCACTTCGCCGCACCAGACGTCACCAGCAGCGATCTGGGTTTCGAAGCCGCCAGGCATGCCCTGGAGGCTGCCGGTCGCAAGGCCAGCGACGTCGACCTGATCATCGTCGCGACTTCGACGCCCGACATGGTGTTTCCGTCGTCGGCCGCCATCCTCCAGCACAAGCTCGGCATTGCCGGCTGCCCGGCGTTCGACGTCCAGGCGGTCTGCAGCGGGTTTGTCTACGCGCTGACCGTTGCCGACGCGATGATCCGCACCGGCACGGCGCGCTGCGCACTGGTGATCGGTGCCGAGGTGTTCTCCCGCATCCTCGACTTCAATGACCGCACCACTTGCGTGTTGTTTGGCGATGGCGCCGGCGCCGTGGTGCTCGAGGCCAGCGAAGAACCAGGCATCCTGGCCAGCGATCTGCATGCCGACGGCAAGCACGTCGGCATTCTTTGCGTGCCGGGCCATGTCTCGGGTGGCAACGTGCTGGGCACGCCGCTCCTGCACATGGACGGCCAGGCCGTGTTCAAGCTTGCGGTTCGCGTGCTCGAAGAAGCGGCGCGCGCCACGTTGACCAAGGCGGGCAAGACCGAGGCCGATATCGACTGGCTGATTACGCACCAGGACAACATCCGCATCATGGAAGGCACGGCGAAAAAGCTGAAGCTTCCGCGCGAGAAGCTGATCGTCACGGTCAACGAGCACGGCAACACGTCGGCTGCCTCGATTCCGCTGGCGCTCGACGAGGCTGTGCGCTCCGGCAAGGTGAAAAAGGGCGAGACCCTCATGCTCGAAGGCGTGGGCGGTGGCTTCACCTGGGGTGCGGTGCTATTGAATCTGTAGCATGCTGCGGTACCTCGATGAGGGCCGCCATGCGATATGACGTGTAAAACAATGAAATCCTTTGCTTTTGTCTTCCCGGGTCAGGGTTCGCAGGCTGTCGGCATGCTCGACGCCTGGGGCGATCACCCGGCCGTGGTCGAAACCCTGCGCGAAGCCTCTGATGCGCTGGGCGAAGACGTCGGCGCGCTGATCAAGAGTGGTCCCAAGGAAGACTTGGCGCTTACCACCAACACCCAGCCCGTGATGCTGGTCGCAGGCGTTGCCGCATGGCGTGCCTGGCTGGCCGAAGGCGGCGCAACGCCTTCGGTGGTGGCGGGGCATTCGCTGGGTGAGTACTCGGCGCTGGTGGCCTCCGGCGTTTTGACGTTGGCTCAAGCGGCGCCGCTCGTGCGTTTTCGCGCGCAAGCCATGCAGCAGGCAGTGCCGGTGGGCGTGGGCGCGATGGCGGCTGTTCTCGGCATGGAGTCCGGCAAGGTCGTGGCGGGCTGTGCGGAGGCAACGGCTACGTTCGGCCCAGGCAGTGCCGAGATCGTCGAGGCCGTGAATTTCAATGACCCGATGCAGACGGTGATTGCCGGCAGCAAGGCTGCGGTCGACAAGGCTTGCGAGCTGCTGAAGGCCAACGGCGCCAAGCGTGCACTGTTGCTGCCCGTGTCGGCGCCGTTCCATTCGAGCCTGATGAAGCCGGCCGCCGAGGCGCTGCGCGAAAAGCTGGCCAGCCTGACGCTGGCGGCACCGCAGATCCCGGTGTTGAACAACATCGACGTGGCGATCGAAACCGATGCGGACCGCATCCGCGACGCGCTGGTGCGTCAGGCCGCGGGCCCGGTCCGTTGGGTCGAAAGCATCCAGGCCTTGAAACTGCGCGGCGTAGCCGCCATCATCGAGTGCGGCCCTGGCAAGGTGCTGGCTGGCATGGTGAAGCGCATCGCCCCCGATCTCGAAGCCGCGTCGGTGTACGACCCGGTCACGCTCGCGGAAACCCGACAATCGCTCGCCGGCTGACCGGCGCAAGGCCCCGATACTTTTTCTCTTATGAGTATTCCCAAATTCGAAGGGCAAGTCGCCCTGGTCACCGGTGCATCGCGCGGCATCGGCGCGGCGATCGCCCTGGAGCTTGCCCAGCGCGGCCTGAAGGTCGTGGGCACCGGCACCACCGACGAAGGTGCGGCAAAGATCACCTCGGCCCTGAGTGCCTTTGACGGCCGCGGCCGTGCACTCGACGTGAACGACGGCGCTGCCGTCGAAGCCCTGATCGACGAGATCGTGAAGGCTTACGGCGCTATCCACGTGCTGGTCAACAACGCCGGCATCACGCGCGACACGCTCGCCATGCGCATGAAGGACGACGACTGGGATGCGGTGCTCGACACCAATCTGAAGGCCGTCTTTCGCCTGTCGCGCGCGGTGATCCGACCCATGATGAAGCAGCGCTATGGCCGGATCATCAGCATCACCAGCGTGGTGGGCGCCTCCGGCAATGCCGGCCAGGCCAACTACGCGGCTGCCAAGGCCGGCGTGTCGGGCATGACCCGTGCGCTGGCCCGTGAACTCGGCAGCCGTAACATCACCGTCAACTGTGTCGCGCCCGGTTTCATCGAAACCGACATGACGGCCAGCCTCCCGGAAGCCCAGCAACAGGCGCTGCTCCAGCAGATCCCGCTCGGCCATCTGGGCAAGCCGGCAGACATCGCGCATGCAGTGGCTTACCTCGCATCGCCCCAGGCTTCCTACGTGACAGGGCAAGAACTGCACGTCAACGGCGGCATGCACATGTAGCCGCAAGGCGCAATCTTTTCCCGCACCGGACGCACGGCAAATGCCACAATGCGCCCGGCTAAAATCCACCGATTACTTACAAACCCTCAGAGGGAACCAAATGAGCGATATCGAAGCACGTGTCAAGAAAATCATCGCCGAGCAACTCGGCGTGGAAGAGTCCCAAGTGACGAATGAAAAGGCCTTCGTGGCCGACCTCGGCGCCGACTCGCTCGACACGGTCGAACTCGTGATGGCACTCGAAGACGAGTTCGGCATCGAGATTCCCGACGAAGACGCCGAGAAGATCACCACGGTGCAAAACGCCGTCGACTACGCCACCAAGAATCAAAAGGCCTGATCGGCCAGCTGACAACATTGCGTCTGCGGCCGGCGGTTTTTCTTTGAACCGCATGCGCCGACAGGCCGTTGTACAGCGCTTCCAGAAAGGTTTGCCGGCATGACCAAACGCCGCGTCGTCGTGACCGGACTCGGTTGCATCGCTCCTGTCGGAAACACCGCAACCGAATCCTGGGCCAACCTGTTGGCCGGGAAGTCGGGCATTGCGAACATCACCGCGTTCGATGCAAGCGCCTTCGCCTGCAAGTTCGCCGGTGAGGTCAAGGGTTTCGACATCACCCAATACATCTCGGAGAAGGAAGCGCGTCACATGGACCGCTTCATTCATCTGGGACTCGCCGCCGCCATCCAGGCGGTGCAGGACAGCGGACTGCCGACCGGCGACGCGCTGTCCTATGAAGAGGCCGTGCGCATCGGCTGCAACATCGGCTCCGGCATCGGCGGCCTGCCGATGATCGAAGAGACGCACGGCGAATACGCGAGCCGCGGCCCGCGCCGCATTTCGCCATTCTTCGTGCCGGCATCGATCATCAACATGATCTCGGGCCACGTGTCGATCAAGTACGGCTTCAAGGGCCCGAACATCGCTGTTGTCACCGCCTGCACCACCGGCTTGCATGCCATCGGAACGTCGGCTCGCATGATCGAGTACGGCGATGCCGACGTGATGATCGCGGGCGGTGCCGAGTCGACCATTTCGCCGCTCGGCATTGGCGGCTTCACGGCGCCCCGCGCGCTGAGCACCCGCAATGACGACCCCACCACGGCTTCGCGCCCGTGGGACAAGGACCGCGACGGTTTCGTGCTGGGCGAGGGCGCCGGCGTGCTGGTGCTCGAAGAGTACGAACATGCCAAGGCGCGCGGCGCCAAGATCTACGCGGAAGTCTCGGGCTTCGGCCTGACCGGTGACGCGTACCACATGACCGCGCCCGACGTCGACGGCCCACGCCGCTCGATGGCCATGGCACTGGCCAATGCCGGCGTCAATGCCGACGAAGTCCAGTACCTCAATGCGCACGGCACCTCGACGCAGATCGGCGACGTCAACGAGACCAACGCGGTCAAGCTCGCCTTTGGCGATCACGCGAAGAAGCTCGTCGTCAATTCGACCAAGTCCATGACCGGCCACTTGCTGGGCGGCGCGGGCGGCATCGAATCGGTGTTCACCGTGCTTGCGCTGCATCACCAGAAGAGTCCGCCGACGATCAACATCTTCAACCAGGATCCGGAGTGCGATCTCGACTATTGCGCCAACGAGGCGCGCGATCTGAAGATCGATGTCGCGGTCAAGAACAACTTCGGCTTCGGCGGCACCAACGGCACGCTGGTGTTCAAGCGCGCTTGAGCATTGCTCTTTCATGCACAGCGCACCGTCGGTGACCTATCCGGTGGGGCGCTCGCGTGGCGCGACCCGGATTCTGATTGCCCTCTGGGCCCTGGGTGCCATCTGCGCCGGCGCATCCTGCTATCTGTTCGATAGCGTTGGATGGCGGCAGCTGCTGCTGGTTTTCAGTGTCGTGTTTTCGGGCGTCGCTGCCGGTTTCGGCTTGCGGCGCGACGGTGCGGCCGTCCTGCATTTCGACGGGCTCCGCTGGTCCCTGACGGGGGCCGACGCGAGCCGTTCCGTTCACGAGGCGCAAGCGACAGTCGCGCTCGATTTCCAGTCGCTGATGCTGGTCCGGCTCGCCGAGCCTGGCCGCGCCCGGCGCTGGCTCTGGATCGAGCAGAGGGCGATGCCGGAGCGCTGGCGCGATGTGCGTCGCGCGGTATATTCGCGCGCTCCATCCGCAGCGCCTGCTGCCGACCCCTGGCGCGCGACGGCTCCCGCCGACGTGACCTGAACCTCCCTCGATGACAACTTCTCCGCCGCCTGTGCCACCGGACTCCGGCCTGACCGACGCGTCCGCCGAGGCACCGCGTCCGGGCGAGGTCGATTTCCAGCTGGTCCAGCGCACGGTGGCGGGCGACCAGAAGGCCTTCGAGCTGCTGGTCGTCAAGTACCAGCGCCGCATCGAGCGCCTGATCGGCCGGATGGTGCGCGATGTCGACCTGATCGAGGACATCGCGCAGGAGACCTTCATCCGGGCCTACCGCGCGCTGCACCAGTTCCGTGGCGAGGCGCAGTTCTACACCTGGCTCTACCGGATCGCCGTCAACACCGCCAAGAAGGCGCTGGTGGACATGAAGCGCGATCCGACCGTCTCCGAAAGCGCCTTGCGGCCCTCTTCTGACGACGACGATGAAACTTACCGTCCTGGAAACGAACCAATCAGCGACGAAACCCCCGAATCAGTCATGGCGGCGAAGGAAATCGCCAATGTGGTCGAGACGGCCATGGACGCACTTCCGGCCGAGTTGCGCCAGGCGGTCACGCTGCGCGAGATCGAGGGCATGAGTTACGAAGAGATTGCCGAGGTCATGGATTGCCCTATCGGCACGGTGCGTTCGCGTATTTTTCGGGCGCGAGAGGCCATTTCGGCCAAGGTCAAACCGCTGCTGGACAACCAGTCCGGCAAGCGTTGGTAAGCAAGCAGGTGAATGAAATGAATCAGACGATGACGGTTCGGGAACAGGTGTCCGCACTTGCGGATGGTCATTTGCAGGGCGAGGCGTTCGCACAGGCGATCGATGCGGTCTGCAACGAGGGCGACTCGCGTGCCGCCTGGCAGGCCTACCACATGGTGGGCGATGTCCTGCGTTCGGGTTCTCATGCGCCGTGCAGCGACACGTCCGCATTTCTGGCGCGCTTTCAACAGCGGCTGGCGGCCGAGCCGGTTGCTGTCGCGCCTGTGTTGACGCCCGTCGCGGTGGCGACAGCCGTGCCTGCACAGCGCAGGGTCGAGGCGGCCAACGAGCCGGTGTTCCGCTGGAAGCTAGTGGCTGGCGCGGCCTCGCTGGTCGCGGTGGTGGCCGTCAGCTGGACGCTCGTCGGCAACGGCGCAGCGATCCCGCAAACCGGCGCGCAGATCGCGTCGGCCCAGCAGCAACAACCGGCGGTGAATTCGGTTCTCGCCGTCGCAACCACGAATGGCCAGCAGCCAGCCGGTGCTACATTGACCCCGACCCGGGTGATCGTCGGTAACGGCGCGCCGCAGGTCATGCTGCGCGATCCGCGACTCGATCAACTGCTCGAGGCACATCAGCAAGCTGGCGGTGCTTCGCAAATGCCTTCCGGATTCCTGCGCAACGCCACCTTCGAGGGGCCCACGCGCTGAGTGCGCGCCCTTAGCTGCCCGTAATGACCGTTCAGATGCCGATCTCCGCACGCGCCTGCGTGCTTGTGTTTGCAGCTTTTTGCCTGGCGCAGGCTGCCACCGCGCAGACCCGCTCGGGCTCGACGAATGCGAAGAGTGCGGCAACCGCGCAGACGGACGAGCCGCCGGCGATGAGCGTGACCGAGTGGCTGCAGCGCATGCACGCGGGTGCTCGGCAGCGCAACTATGTGGGGACTTTCGTGGTGTCGGCACCGGGTGGTGATCTGTCGAGTGCACGCATCTGGCACGTGCGCGATGGCGATCACCAGATCGAGCGCATCGAGGCGCTGTCGGGGCCGCAGCGTTCGACCTTCCGGCGCAATCGCAACGTCATGACCTTCCTGCCCGAAGTGAAGGTCGTCAAGGTCGAGAAGCGCGAGAACCTCGATCTCTTCCCGAATCTCCCTGAAAAGCCCGACTCGTCGATCAGCGATTTCTACGACGTGCGGGCCATCGGCAAGGACCGCGTGGCCGGCTTCGATGCCGATGTGGTGCAACTGGTGCCGCACGACGGACTGCGCTTCGGCTATCGCATCTGGAGCGAGCGCCGCTCGGGTCTCGTGGTGAAGCTTCAGACCATCGACAGCGAATCCCGCGTGGTGGAGCAGTCGGCGTTCTCCGAGCTGCAGCTCGATGTGCCTATCAAGGCGCAGGCCCTGGCGCAGATGATGGCCAACACGTCCGGTTATCGCATCGAGAAGCTGGAGCTCGAGCGCACCACGGCGCAGGACGAAGGCTGGGCTCTCAGTACACCCGTGGCCGGATTCAAGCCCCGAAGCTTCTTCCGGCGTCCGGCCAGCGATGGCAAGTCGTCCAAGCCGGACGCTACGACGGTTCAATGGACCTTCTCTGATGGCCTTGCCTCGGTGTCGCTTTTCATCGAGCGCTACGACGCGGTGCGCGCACCCCGCGATGGCGTGCTGACCATCGGCGCGACCAACGCAATCCGTCGTCGCCTGCCTGAGCCGGCCAGCGACTGGTGGTTGACCGCCGTCGGCGAAGTGCCACAGCAGACACTCAACGCATTTGCTCAAAGTCTTGCGCGCACGCGCTGACGGGCCGCGAACGCGAAAGCTGCTCCCCTTGCGCTGAACCAAGCACGCGCCGCAGACTCACAGCATTTGTTGTTTTAGCCGCTCTGTTCTTTTGAAAGAAAACCGATGATCTTCAAAGTCGAGGGACACAAGCTTCGTTCCGGCCTGCTGGCGTTTGCACTTGCGGTGACTGCGGGTGCCACCTTCCTGCCGGTCGAGTCGGTCCATGCGCAGACGCGCACGCTGCCCGACTTCACCGATCTGGTCGATCAGGTCGGCCCTTCCGTGGTCAACATCCGCACCGTCGAGAAGGTTGCGCAGCGCGGTGGTGGCAACGGCGAGATGGACGAGGAGATGCAGGAGTTCTTCCGCCGCTTCTTCGGCCAGCCGCTTCCGGGCGTGCCGCGCCAGGGGCCGCGTTCGAACAAGCCTCAGCAGCAGCCGCAGGAAGAAGAGCGCCCGCGCGGCGTAGGGTCTGGTTTCATCCTGACGCCCGACGGCTATGTCATGACCAACGCGCACGTGGTGGAAGACGCCTCGGAGGTCATGGTCACGCTGCCCGACAAGCGCGAATTCAAGGCCAAGATCGTCGGCGCCGACAAGCGCACCGACGTCGCGGTCGTCAAGATCGAGGCCACGGGCCTGCCCGCCGTGAAGGTGGGCGACATCTCCAAGCTGCGCGTGGGCGAATGGGTGATGGCCATCGGCTCGCCCTTCGGCCTCGAGAACACCGTCACCGCGGGCATCGTCAGCGCCAAGCAGCGCGACACCGGCGAATACCTGCCGTTCATCCAGACCGACGTGGCCATCAACCCCGGCAACTCGGGCGGCCCGCTGATCAACATGCGCGGCGAAGTGGTGGGCATCAACAGCCAGATCTACTCGCGCTCGGGCGGCTTCATGGGCATCTCGTTCTCGATCCCGATCGATGAGGCGATCCGTGTCAGCGACCAGTTGCGCACCTCGGGTCGCGTCTCGCGCGGCCGTATCGGCGTGCAGATCGATCAGGTCACCAAGGACGTGGCCGAGGCCATCGGACTGGGCAAGGCGCAAGGCGCGCTGGTGCGTGGCGTCGAAGCCGGATCGCCGGGCGAGAAGGCGGGTGTCGAGCCGGGTGACGTCATCACCAAGTTCGACGGCAAGCCCATCGAAAAGCCGAGCGATCTGCCGCGCCTCGTGGGCAATACCAAGCCGGGCACCAAGAGCACGCTCACCGTGTTCCGTCGCGGTGCCTCGCGCGACCTGAGCGTGACCATCGCCGAGATCGAGCCCGACAAGCCTGCCAAGCGTGGGGCCGACAAGGATGAGCCGGCGCCGAAGCCGTCGGCTTCCGCTGCCGCCAAGTCGCTGGGCCTTGCGGTGAGCGATCTCAGCGATGCACAGAAAAAGGAGCTCAAGCTCAAGGGTGGCGTGAAGGTCGATACCGCCAGCGACGCCGCTGCGCGCGCTGGTCTGCGCGAGGGCGACATCATCCTGGCCGTTGGCAATATCGAGGTCGCCAACGCACGGGAATTCGAGTCTGCCATTGGGAAGGCCGACAAGAGCAAGGCGCTCAGCGTGCTGTTCCGCCGGGGGGACTGGGCCCAATACGCCCTGATCCGTCCCGCACGCTGATCTGACGCTGGCGTCAAGTGGCCCCACCCGGCAGTCGGGTTTGGGGCCGTTTTTTTGAGGTGTTTACGACGTTCCGGCGCCGGGCTTGAAAAAAATCTGGGTGCCGGAAAGCGATGATTTTTGTTTGTGTTTACTAACTTACAGCGGGGCTAAGGACGGTTTTCGGTAGAATAGGGCTCCCTCGGCGGGTGGTCAGCGCATAAGGAGTGCAATGACCTTCACGATGCGAGATGTCAGACAGCAGTCCACCGGTGCTCCACAGATCGCCCACAAGTTGTTCAGTGAGTGCTCCACCGATCCTGTTGATAAGCTGTTTATATCTTTGATGTTGTGGACCTGCAACGACCCCTTTGGACCCTGTTCCCGGATGTACGTGCTTCCCTTTTTGCCTACAATGAAGTTCCAACTACTGCAGTTGCCATTGCTTGTTGGTTCAGGGCGCGTCTCCAGAAGACGCGCCCTTTTTTCTTGCCCGTCGCACTCTGCGGCCGAGCCAATTCAAGTACTTAAGCGTTCCCGTTGATGAATCACATCAGAAATTTTTCGATCATTGCGCACATCGATCACGGCAAGTCGACGCTCGCAGACCGTTTGATCCAGCGTTGCGGTGGTCTCGCAGAACGCGAGATGGAAGCGCAGGTGCTCGACTCGATGGACATCGAAAAAGAGCGTGGGATAACCATCAAGGCGCAGACCGCTGCGCTGCACTACAAGGCACGCGACGGACAGGTCTACAACCTCAATCTGATCGACACGCCGGGCCACGTCGACTTCTCTTATGAAGTGAGCCGCTCGCTGTCGGCATGCGAAGGCGCGTTGCTCGTCGTCGATGCATCGCAGGGCGTTGAAGCGCAGACCGTGGCCAACTGCTACACCGCGCTCGACCTCGGCGTCGAAGTGGTGCCGGTGCTCAACAAGATGGATTTGCCGAACGCGGATCCCGACAACGCACGCACCGAAATCGAAGACGTGATCGGCATCGACGCGACCGATGCGATTCCATGTTCCGCCAAAACCGGCCTGGGCATCGACGAGATTCTCGAAGCCATCGTCCACAAGATGCCTGCACCGCGCGGCAATCCCGACGGTCCGCTGCGCGCGATGATCGTCGACAGCTGGTTCGACCCGTACGTCGGCGTCGTCATGCTGGTGCGCGTGGTCGACGGCCGGCTCGTGAAGGGCGAGCGCATCAAGATGATGGCGTCGGGCGCGATGTACAACGCCGACAGCGTGGGCGTGTTCACGCCCGCCAACGAACCGCGCCCTTCGCTCGAAGCGGGCGAGGTGGGCTACATCATCGCGGGCATCAAGGAGCTGCAGGCGGCCAAGGTCGGCGACACCGTCACGCTGATCAAGCCGGGCACCGGCGGTGCGGCGGCCACGGCCACCGAAGCGCTGCCGGGCTTCAAGGAAATCCAGCCGCAGGTGTTTGCGGGTCTCTATCCGACCGAAGCCAGCGAGTACGACTCGCTGCGCGATGCGCTCGAAAAGCTCAAGCTCAACGATTCGTCGCTGCGCTACGAACCTGAGGTGAGCCAGGCGCTGGGCTTCGGCTTCCGCTGCGGCTTCCTGGGCCTGCTGCACATGGAAATCGTGCAGGAGCGGCTGGAGCGCGAGTTCGACCAGGACCTGATCACGACCGCGCCCAGCGTGGTCTACCAGGTGGTCAAGAACGACGGCGAAGTGATCATGGTCGAGAACCCGTCCAAGATGCCCGACGTCGGCCGCATGAGCGAGATCCGCGAGCCGATCGTGACCGTGCACCTCTACATGCCTCAGGAGTACGTCGGCTCGGTCATGACGCTGGCCAACCAGAAGCGTGGCGTGCAGATCAACATGGCCTACCACGGCCGTCAGGTCATGCTGACCTACGAGATGCCGCTCGGCGAAATCGTGCTCGACTTCTTCGACAAGCTGAAGTCGGTCAGCCGGGGCTATGCCTCGATGGACTACGAGTTCAAGGAATACCGTGCATCGGACGTGGTGAAGGTCGACATCCTGTTGAACGGCGACAAGGTCGACGCGCTCTCGATCATCGTGCACCGCAGCCAGTCGCAGTTCCGCGGCCGGGCGGTGGTGTCGAAGATGCGCGAGATCATTTCGCGCCAGATGTACGACGTGGCGATCCAGGCCGCCATCGGGGTCACCATCATTGCGCGTGAGACAATCAAGGCGCTTCGCAAGAACGTGCTGGCCAAGTGCTATGGCGGCGACATTTCCCGCAAGAAGAAGCTGCTCGAGAAGCAGAAGGCGGGCAAGAAAAGAATGAAGCAGATCGGCTCTGTCGAGGTCCCGCAAGAGGCCTTCCTCGCGATTCTGCAAGTCGAAGACTGATCAAAAAATGGCATTCATCACCTCCCTGGTTCTCGCGGCATTTGCCGGCTATGTCGGCGCCTGGTATTTCGGCGTGATCGAAGGCAACTTCGCACTGCTGCTGTTCCTGGCCACGGTGGTCACCGGCCTTTACTGGCTGGCGGAACGCTTCTATTTCCTGCCGAAGCGCGAGCAGGCCGCCGCCAAGCTCGAGGCCTCGATGGCCGAGCGCAACGCGCGGCTGGCCGGGCAGGGCATTACACAGGTCGACACGGTCGATGCCAAGGCGAGCGACCGGCTGCTGATGCAGCCCTGGTGGCTCGACTGGACCGCCGGCCTGTTCCCCGTGATCCTGGTGGTGTTCCTGCTGCGCTCGTTCCTGTACGAGCCCTTCAAGATTCCCTCGGGCTCGATGATGCCCACGCTGCTGACCGGCGACCTGATCCTGGTCAATAAGTTCACCTACGGCCTGCGCCTGCCGGTCATCAACACCAAGATCACCGACGGCACGCCGCTGGCGCGTGGCGACGTGGTGGTGTTCCGCTACCCGCCCAAGCCGAGCATGGACTACATCAAGCGCGTGGTCGGCATCCCGGGCGACGAGGTGGCGTACCTGAACAAGAAGCTCACGATCAACGGCAAGCCGGTTTCCAAGGAACCGGCTGCCGACTACCTTGACGGCGAATCGATGCGCCTGCTCAAGCAGTTCGACGAGAACCTGGGCGGCAAGCAGCACAAGATCCTCAACGACGACGCGGCCCCGTCTTTCGTGCCCGGCGCCAGTGACTTCCCGTTCCGTGAAAACTGCCGCTATTCCGTCGAAGGCGTGGTCTGCAAGGTGCCCGCCGGCCAATATTTCATGATGGGCGACAACCGCGATAATTCGGCGGATTCACGCTACTGGGGCTTCGTGCCTGACCAGAACATCGTGGGCAGGGCTTTCTTCGTTTGGATGAATTTCAGCGATCTGGGGCGCATCGGTCCGTTTCAATAAGCAGTCAAAACTGTTCGAGGGGTAAGAGGGCATGAGAACAAACCGGTCTATCCGCAGCAGGGCCGCGCAACAGCGCGGCATCTCGTTCATCGGCTTGGTGTTCGTCGCGGTGGTGCTCGGCTGCCTGGGCGTGGTCGTCGCGCAGGTCATTCCGACGCTGATCGAATGGCAGGCGATCGACAAGGCCGCCAACAAGGCCAAGGAAGGCACGACGGTGCCCGAAGTGCGCGCGATCTTCGATCGTGCGCAGGCCATCGACGACTTCAAGTCGGTCAGTGGCAAGGACCTCGACATCAAGAAGGTCGGCGACAAGGTGGTCGTGTCGTACGCATACGAGCGCGAGATCCCATTGTTCGGGCCAGCCTACCTGACGCTCAAGTACAAAGGCGAGACCCGCTGAACGCGGCGCTTAAAAAGGTGGACGGCAGCCTTGTCGCGCTGCAGGCGCGTCTCCAGCACAAGTTCTCCGACACCCGGCTGCTTCAGCTCGCGCTGACGCACCGCAGTTTTTCGGCCGATCACAACGAGCGCCTCGAGTTTCTCGGCGACTCGGTGCTGAACCTCGCGGTTTCCCATCTGCTCTACATCCGCCTTTCGGCACTGCCCGAGGGCGACTTGTCGCGCGTGCGTGCTAACCTGGTCAAGCAGGACACCCTGCACCGGCTGGCGCTCGAGCTGGCACTGTCGCCGCTGCTGCGGCTCGGTGAAGGCGAGGCCCGCTCGGGCGGCCCCAACCGGCCGTCGATCCTGGCTGACGCGCTCGAGGCACTGATTGGCGCCGTCTATCTCGATGCCGGCTTTGCTGCCGCGCAGGCGCTGGTGCACCGGCTGTACGAGTCGGTCGAAATCACGCCGCGCATGGAAGCGGCGGCCAAGGACCCCAAGACCGAATTGCAGGAATGGCTGCAGGGTCACAAAATGAAGCTGCCGGTGTACCGCGTGGCAGCGACGCTGGGCGCCGCGCACAAGCAGACTTTCGATGTCGAGTGCGAGGTGCCCGAGTTGGGCCTTCGCGAACGCGGCATCGGCGGCTCGCGCCGCGCCGGCGAGCAGGCTGCCGCGGCCGCCATGTTGATCCGGCTCAAGGCACGCGGCGCCGCGTGAAATCACAATGAACGATGCTATCAATCCCGTAGCGGAACCCGAAGACACCGCTGGCGGTTCGAGCGCTACCGGCCCGCAGCACTGCGGCCTTATCGCCATCGTCGGCAAGCCCAATGTGGGCAAGTCGACGCTGCTCAATGCGCTGGTCGGCCAGAAGATCAGCATCACCTCGCGCAAGGCGCAGACCACGCGGCACCGCATCACCGGCATGCGCACGCTGGGCGCGACGCAGTTCGTCTTCGTCGATACGCCGGGCTTCCAGACCTTGCACGCCAACGCACTGAACAAGTCGCTCAACAAGACCGTGCAGGGCGCCGTCGGCGATGTGGACCTGATCCTGTTCGTGGTCGAGGCCGGCAGCTTCACGCCAGCCGACGAGCGCGTGCTCAAGCTGCTCGGCAAAGGCATTCCGACCGTGCTGCTGGCGAACAAGCTCGACAACGTGCACCGCCGTGGCGACATCGCGCCCTGGCTGCAGACCATGCAGGGCAAGCACAGCTTTGCCGAGTACGTGCCGATGTCGGCCAAGAACGCCAAGGACGTCGAGCGCCTGTTCGGCATCTGCGAAAAGTACCTGCCCGAGCAGCCCTGGTTCTACGACGAGGACGAACTCACCGACCGCAGCGAGAAGTTCCTGGCCGGCGAACTGGTGCGCGAGAAGCTGTTCCGCCTCACGGGCGACGAGCTGCCCTACACCTCGACCGTCATCATCGACAAGTTCGAGGAAGAGCCGCCCCAGAAAAAAGGCCAGAAGCGCCTGCTGCGCATTGCCGCCACCATCGTGGTCGAGCGCGACGGCCACAAGGCCATGGTGATCGGCGACAAGGGCGAGCGCATCAAGCGCATCGGCATGGAAACCCGCGTCGAGCTCGAAAAGCTGGCCGACGCCAAGGTGTTCCTCGAGCTCTGGGTCAAGGTCCGCTCGGGCTGGGCCGACGACGAGGCGCGTGTGCGCTCCTTCGGCTACGAATAAGCACGGGCAAATCTTTGGGCTTGCTCGCTTTGTGCAGCCGCCAATTCCCTTGCAGGCGGTAACGCCAGCAGCCCGGCCAGGCCGGTTGCGCGGCGCCTGCCGGCTTCATCAAGCCTCGATGCTCCTCGACAGCGCGTACTGACATGGCTACCCACCGCGTTTCGCACGAACCGGCGTATGTGCTCCACCGCTACGACTGGAGCGAGTCGAGCCTGATCCTCGAGGTCTTCACGCGCCACCACGGCCGCATCGCGCTCGTGGCCAAGGGGGCGAAGCGCCCGAGCTCCAATTTCCGCCCGGTGCTGCTGCCGCTGCAGCCCCTGCAGCTCAACTACGGCGGCGACGCCGAGATCCGCACGCTCAAGGGCGCCGAATGGATGGGCGGCCACGTGATGCCGACCGGCGAAGCCCTGATGTCGGGCTACTACGTCAACGAGCTGCTGCTGCGCCTGCTCGCGCGGGACGACGCCCACGAAGCCCTGTTCGACGCCTATGCCGGCGTGGTGCAGGTGCTGGCGAGCGACCATGCCGGCGCCCAGGCTGCCACCCAGGCGGCCGCCCTGCGCGCCTTCGAGTTGCTGCTGCTGCGCGGGGTGGGCCTGCTGCCTTCGCTCGATGCGCAGACCCTCACGCTGGAGCCGCTCGCGGCCAGAACGCGCTACACCCTCGTGCCGGAAGCCGGATTGCGGCAGGCCACCAAGGAAGAAGCCGCACTGACTGGCGCCGACTGGCAATCCCTGCAAGGCGTGCTGGACGATCGCGCCCCCTTCACCGCCACGCTGCGCGAGATCGCCACCATGAACACCGGCAGCAACAGCGCCCTGCGAAACCAGCTGCGCGCCTTGCTCAACTACCATTGCGGCGTGTCCACGCTGCGCACGCGGCAAATGATGAGAGATCTGCAAGCACTATGAGCACTTCAGGCCACGCCGGCACCACCTCGCTGTCCGTCAACCTCAACAAGGTCGCCCTGGTGCGCAACACGCGCCACCTTGGCATTCCGAGCGTGGTGAAGGCCGCCCAGGCTTGCCTGGCCGCCGGCGCGCAGGGCATTACCGTGCACCCACGGCCCGATGCGCGCCACATCCGCGCGCATGACGTGAGCGACCTGTCCGCGTTGCTCGCCAAGGACTGGCCCGGCATCGAGTTCAACATCGAGGGCAACCCCTTCCAGAACCTGATGGACTTCGTGCGCACGCTGAAGCCGCATCAGGCCACCTTCGTGCCCGACAGCGAAACCCAGTCGACCAGCGACCACGGCTGGACCTTCCCCGACGACGCCGAGCGCCTGCGCCCGCTGATCGCCGAAGCCAAGGCGCTGGGCGTGCGCGTCAGCCTGTTCATGGACCCGATCCCCGAGATGATGGCGGCGGTCAAGGCCGTGGGCGCCGACCGTGTCGAGCTGTACACCGAAGGCTATGCGGCCTCGCGGGGCCGGCCGGACGAACAGGCCGTGCTCGCGCGCTATGCCGAGACCGCGCGCGCCGCACTGGCCGCAGGCCTTGGCGTCAACGCCGGCCACGACCTGAGCCGTGACAACCTGACCGCCTTCCTGCGCGCCGTGCCGGGTGTGCAGGAGGTTTCCATCGGCCATGCCTTCGTCGCCGATGCGCTCGAACTCGGCTATGCGGCCACCACGCGCGATTACCTGCGTTGCATCGACGAGGCACGGTGAACGCCTGCGCAGCATGATCTACGGCATCGGCACCGACATCTGCGACCTGCGTCGCATCGCGGCGACTTTCGAGCGCCAGGGCGAGCGCTTTGCCCGCAAGGTGCTGTGCGACGCCGAGTTCGCGGTCTGGCAAGCCCGCAGCGCGCGCTGGCCCAAGCGCGGCATCAGCTATCTCGCGACGCGCTTTTCGGCCAAGGAGGCTCTCAGCAAGGCGATCGGCCTGGGCATGCGCATGCCCATGACCTGGCGGCTGTGCGAGATCGCCAACCTGCGCAGCGGCAAGCCGGTGATCGTGCTGCACGGCGAACTCAAGGCGTGGTTCGAGGCCAAGGGTCTCACGGCTCACGTGACCGTGACGGACGAAACAGAATACGCCGCGAGCTTCGTGGTGGTCGAACGCCAGGGCACCCACGACGCATGACAACGACAACAACAAGCATCCACGCGCCGCTGATCATCGACATCGCGGCCACCGAACTCAACGACGCCGACCGACGGCGCCTTGCCAATCCGCTGGTGGGCGGCGTGATTCATTTCGCGCGCAACTGGCAAGACCGCGCGCAGATGACCGCGCTCAATGCCGAGATCAAGGCGATCCGGCCCGACCTGCTGATCTGCGTCGACCACGAAGGCGGGCGCGTGCAGCGCTTTCGCACCGATGGCTTCACCCGGCTGCCCTCGATGCGTGCTCTGGGCGAGCTGTGGATGAGCGACGCCATGCGTGCCACGCAGGCCGCCACGGCCGTCGGGTATGTGCTGGCCGCCGAGCTGCGTGCTTGCGGCGTCGACTTCAGCTTTGCACCGGTGCTCGACCTGGACTACGGCGGGAGCAGCGTCATCGGCAGCCGCAGCTTTCATCGCGATCCACGCGTGGTCGCGCTGCTCGCCAAGAGCGTGATGCACGGCATGCTGCAGGCGGACATGCGCAACTGCGGCAAGCATTTTCCGGGGCATGGTTTCGTCGCGGGCGACTCGCATGTCGAGATCCCGGTCGACAAGCGGGGCCTCAAGGCCATCCTGGCCGACGACGCACGGCCCTACGACTGGCTGGCAGGCACGCTCACCGCGGTGATGCCGGCACACGTGATCTATCCGAAGGTCGACAAGCGTCCGGCGGGGTTTTCAGCCAGATGGCTCCACGACATCCTGCGGCAGCGGCTGGCGTTCGACGGCGTGATCTTCAGCGACGACCTCAGCATGGAAGCCGGGCGCTACATCGACGGCCAGTTGCTCAGCTACGCCGATGCCGCACTGGCGGCCATCGATGCAGGTTGCGACCTGGCGCTGCTGTGCAACCAGAGCATCGGCGATGGTGCGCCGCTCGACGAATTGCTCGAAGACTTCGGTGCGGCCCGGGGCGCGGGCCGGTGGGCGGGCAGCGCTGCGAGCGAAGCCCGCCGCCGGGCATTGCTGCCGCGCTCGGCATCGCCGTCGTGGTCCGCGCTCGCTGATTCGAGTCCATACCAGGGGGCCATGCGCCTCCTCTCGCAAGGCGATCTGGTGGAGTAGCGCATGCCCCTGTGCCTCAGTTTTTTTCCACGCAAGGACGAGGCCACGCTGCGCAACCATGCGCACTACTGTCGCCTGTTCGGCTACCCGCATCAGTGGATCGAAGCGGACCGCATCCGCCATCCGGCATTGCGCGACAGTGCCCGGTACAGCCACATCCTGCGGCACCTGCGCGCACTGCCCGAGAACGACTGGCTCCTGTTCCTCGATGGCGATTCGGTGGTGTTCCATCCCGTCGCCATCGACACCCTGATGCAAGGGCGGGATTCGCTGGTCGTGGAAGGGCCACCCAGTGGCGACAGGCCAGGCCCCGCGATGACCAACATGATGGTGCTGCGCAACACCGCCGCGAACCGTGCCGCGCTGCACGAGT
Source organism: Variovorax sp. EL159 (assembly GCF_900100965.1). GTDB lineage: Bacteria > Pseudomonadota > Gammaproteobacteria > Burkholderiales > Burkholderiaceae_C > Variovorax. The sequence goes on from NZ_FMUJ01000001.1 coordinate 61,934, forward strand.
TGATGGGCGATGCGGGGCATGTCATTGCGCTGGTGAACCGTTCGACCGATGAAGCGGCACGGCTGCGTCCGATCGGCATGCTGGGGTGCAACGCCGTGGTCGGCGACATCTATGTCAATGTCTCGTGGCGCATTCCGCAGTGGTTTCTGGCGCGCATCTTCGTCGTCAACCTGGCGCCGCTGTCCCTTGCCGCACCCGAGGGCGAATGGCGCGAAGCGCTGCTGCACGACATCAACCTGCAGGACTTCCTGGTGGGGCAGGTCAACAACGCGCTGATCCACAGCCAGCCCATGCTGCAGCCGGCCGCCTATCCGGCGCTGTCGGACGATGCGGTGTCGAGCTACAACACTGGCGCGGACATCGCCTTCGTCACGCTCTACACGCACCACGTCGCCAGCTACGCGCGGGTTTCTGAACACAATGTGAAGCGCTACTGCGACAGGCACGGCTATGCCTATCACGTGTACCGCGCGGTGCCCGAGGCGATCGATCCCGGCATCGGCGGGTCGTGGGTCCGCAGTTGGCTGCTGCAGCAGCACATTGCGCATCACAAGTGGGTGATCTGGGTCGACGCCGACGTCATCTTCTTCAACCAGGGCCGCCGCATCGACGACATGCTCGAAGGGCGCGAGCTGCTGCTGGCGAAGGACGTGGGCGGCTGGTCCTTCAATTCGGGCGTGATGGGTTTCTTGAACACGGCGCGCAACGCCGAGTTGCTCGCGCGCATCTGGCAGCGCATCGGCGAGGTGAATGACAAGTCGGCGGTCTACAGCAGCCAGGGCGACCAGTACTACACCAACCAAGTGCTGTCCGAAGAGGGGCTGATCGATGACCGGACCATCGTCGACAACCTGAGCATCAACACGCCACCGCACCTGGCCTCGGATGAAACGCTGCTTGTGCACTTCATCAATCTGGACGAACCGTACCGGTCGGCGTACATGGCGTCGATGGACGCTGCCTCCCAGCGCTTGCGATAGCTAGCTGCCCGTCGATGGGGGCGTGTCGCCTGCCGCAAGATCGGGCTCCAACCTGAAGACCCGCACCGGCAACTGATTGGCCGCCGGGGCCAGGAACTGCGCGATCTCGGGGGACGCGAACTGGCTTTCCAGCCATGCCTTGTCGGCAAGGCCGGCGTTGAAGAAGATCTGCAGCAGCCGCAAGGTTTCATGCCGTAGCGCGCGCGTCAGCGTTTCATGCTCGACCCGCTGTTGCTCCGGCGCCGCGGCCGGCCTGAAGCAGGCGCGTGCCAGGGTGTGCAGCAGGCGCTGTGCAAAGTCCAGTGTCGACGGCCAATACAGCGCATAGAGCTCTGCGATCTCGCGCACGTCGTCGCCGCTGGACTTCGGCAACAGGTACGCCAGCACCAGTGCGCGCGCTTGCAAGGCCTGCGCGGTGGCCCTGGTCGCATCGGTGGGCGCGGGCGATGTAGCGGGCCGGTGCAGCAACTGAGGGATCACGGCAAAGTGCGCGCCTGCGGCCACGCTCTTGCACAGCATGTGCAGGTCGTCGTGCGTGGTGAAGCCCGGGTCGTGACGCACGCCGCTGCGTTCCAGGAAGCCGCGCCGCACCATGCAGGCCGACAGCAGCAACGGACGCGGGCCGAGGTATTCCACGAGGATGTCCTGGTGCCGCTCGGCGAACTCCAACGACCCTTCGTGCGTTTCGCACCAGCATCCTGCGATATCGATGTCGGGGCAGGTCTCGAGCAGTGCGGCCTGGCGTTGCAGGCGCTCGGGTGCAGGAATGTCGCCGGCATCGGAAAAGACGACGTAGTCACCTTGCGCCTGCGCCAATGCAAGATTGCGGGCGGTGGCGCGATCGCATGCGACCGGCAGCGAAATCAGCTGTGCATTGGCGATGCCCGCCTGGGAGAGCAGCGCGCCAAGGCCGGGCGCCCCTGCCTGTGCGACGAGCACCACGTGCAGTGTCACATCGCGCTGCGCGGCCCATGCGTGGAGGCTTTGCGACAGCGTATCGAGCGAGTCGCCGGCCGTGAGGCAGACCGTCACGCGCGGCATGTGCGTTTCCACGAACCGGTCGGGCTGCTGCGCGCGCCAGCTCAGGAAGCGTTGGATGGCAGGCCCGACCAATGGAGGGGCAAATGCACGGCTGAACAGGTCAAGGCCCTCGCGCTCGAGCATCGCGCGCCGGGGTGCATCGGCGAGCAGTTGCTCGACCGTCTCGATGAGCTTTTCGTACGGGGCGCCGACCACCGCATCGCGCGCCGAGGCCTCGATCTCGCTGTCGGGATAGAGCTCGCAGACCACCGCCTTGCGATGGCGCAGCAGGATCGACAGGCGCGGCACTTCGACGATGCGCGACTCTTCCCAGTTGTGGAGGTTGAGCACGATCTTCGCGCGGCGCATGAACCCGTTGCGCTCTTCCAGCGACCACGAGCGCCCGCGATTGACCTCGACCCGCAGGCCGCGCGCCATCAGGCCTTCGAGAATGTCGATGCGCCGGCGCGTCAGCGAGCCGAAGAAGACGACGTCGATGTCCTGCTGCTCGTCGGGCAGGATGTCGCTCAGAGGAAGGATCTCGGCCGCGCCGGGTTCCCATCCGAGCGCGACGTAGTCCGCGTTCCTGTATTCCAGCTGCTGGTGCCGCTGGAAATTCGACTTGCTGTATTCCCAGAGGTAGCAATGCTTGAGAACGTCAAGGTAGCGTTCGTTCCAGGCATGGGTGCCTTGCACCATCGGCTCGAAGTTGACGATGATGCAATCGGGATGGTGCTGTTCGATGTGCTCCCACGGCACATCCCAGAAGAAAAACAGGATGTTGATCTCGCCCGGCTCGATGTGGCTCTGGACGAAACGGGTCGGATAGCCGAGGCGTTCTGCCGCCAGCCTGAAGGCTTCGACGATGTCGCCGCAAATCTCCGGCGGAGACAGCGATGTGAAGTTGAGGCGAGGTAGCGTCGTCGTCATGGGGGTAACGGCGCGGGCATGTGGGGTGACTGGCGTAAAGGAGGAGGGCTAGTCGCCGCCCGGCACGGGTGTCTCCGCCGTGCCGGACCAGAGGCGCTTTCCACCCATGTTCAGGTGCTCAAGGTACAGCCGAAGGTCGAACTCGAATCGATGATAGCCCGGCTCCATGTGCATGCACAGTGCGTAAAACGCCTTGTCGTGGTCCCGCTCCTTCATGTGTGCCAACTCATGCACAACAATCATGCGCAGCCAATCGAGCGGCACTTCCTTGAACAGGCTGGCCACCCGGATCTCGCGCTTGGCCTTGAGCTTGCCGCCCTGCACGCGCGAGACCGTGGTGTGGGTACCCAGCGCATTGCGGATCACGTGCAGCTTGCTGTCGTACATCACCTTGGACAGCGGCTCGGCCTTGCGCATGAACTCGCTCTTGAGTCCACTCACGTAGTCGTAGAGCGCCCGGTCAGTCTGGACGCCATGCGAGCCCTCGGGGTAGCGCTGGGCCAGGAGCGCCCCGAGCTTGTTTTCGGCCATCAGCTGGCGGACCTGGTCCAGCAGGGGTGCCGGATAGCCCGCCAGGTACTTCATGCCGCGCGCCCCGGCCGCGTGACGCAGGCCAGGCCGGTCGCCACGCCGCCGAACAGGTCGCCTTCGACCAGGGTGGCGCCGGCAAAACTCTTGCGCAGCGCATGCTGGAACGGCCGCAACGCCGAAGAGCCGCCGGTGAGATAGATCGCATCGAGGTCGTTGCTGCGCAGCCCGGCCCGTTTGACGCAGGTGTGGGCGCAGGCGATCACGTTCTCCAGTGGTGTCGCGAGCTGCTGCGCCATGTCCTCTGGCGAGAGCGAGGCCATCAGCCCTGCTTCGGCGCAGGAGAGGTCGATCTCGGTTTCCGCGTCTCGCACCGAGGCATCGATCTTGGCGGCCTCGACAGCGCTGGCGATGCGGTGGCCGTGCCGCTCTTCGAGCACGTTCATCAGCCGGTCGTGCAGGCGGGTGTTGCTGTAGCTCGTGCGCAATTCCTTGGCCTGCCGAACCGCCTTGGGGGCGTAGAGCCAGTTGATCAGGTGCCAGGACGACAGCTCGAAGAACACCTTGCTCGGCACTTCGCGCCCCTGCGGGCCGGTGTGGCGGAAGCCGAATTGCGGCATCACGCGTTCGAGGTTCAGGCGCTGGTCGAAGTCGGTGCCGCCGATGTGCACGCCGCTGGTGGCCAGCACGTCGTCGCTGCGGTCATCGCGTGTGGCGCGGTCGGGCCCGACGCGCACGACGGTGAAGTCGGAGGTGCCGCCGCCGATGTCGACGATCAGCACGATCGATTCCTTGGTGACGCGCTGCTCGTAGTCGAAGGCCGCGGCGATCGGTTCGAGCTCGAACGCGATGTCGCGAAAGCCGGCCGCGCGGGCCGCATGCCGCAGGCTCTCTTCGGCGCGCTCATCGCGCTTCGGATCGTCGTCCACGAAGTGCACGGGGCGTCCGATCACGACCCGCTCGGGGATCTGGCCGAGCTCGCGGCTGGCCCGCACGGCCAACTCGCGCAGGAAGCGCGCGATGATGTCCTCGAAGCTCACGAGGCCGTCGTAGATCGCTGTTTTTTCCTGCATCAGCGCACTGCCGAGCAGACTCTTGAGCGAGCGCATCAGGCGCCCTTCGGTGCCCGACAGGTACTGGGCGATGGCCTCGCGGCCGAAATGGGTCGTGCGGTCTTCGGCGTTGAAGAAGATCGCGGTCGGCAGGGTGGTGGCGCTGCCTTCGACCGGCAGCAGCCGGGCGGCTTCGCCGTTGGGGGCGCAGGCGATGGCTGAATTCGAGGTTCCGAAGTCAATGCCGAGTGTCGAGATGGGGCGTTGCTTCATGCAATCAATGCGTTGCGCGCCTGACTAAGTGCGCGGCCTTTCATGTTCTGGTGGGGGCGAAGGAGCCTGTCCGGCGCGGCGACTGCATCCGAAGCGGGGGGCGTCGAGTGTAAAGGTCGGCGCGGTGCGAGATAGACTGCGGCCCCGATTTGTGGATATAGCGGGAGTTTCCGATGCCGTTGTGCATGACGTTTTTCGAGCGGGTCGACGAGCAGGTCCTGCGCAACCATGCGCACTATTGCCGGCTCTACGGCTACCCGCACCAATGGGTCGAGTCCTCGCATGTCGCGGACGCATCCCTGCGCAACGGGGTCAAGTACTCGGAGATCCTGCGCCACCTGCGAACGCTGGCAGAAGGCGATTGGCTGCTGTTCCTCGACGGAGACTCCGTAGTTTTCCGTCCTGTGGCCGTGGAGCCGTTGATGCAGGGGCGAGATTTGCTCGTGGTGGATGGCCCCAGCGGCCTGGCGCTCACGAACATGATGATCCTGCGCAACACCCAGGCCAACCGCACCCTGCTGAGCCAGATGCTGGTGGCGGCGGGCGCGGCAGTGGCCCGCTCGGTGTCGGGACTCAGCGAGGCGGACCGGCAAAGAGGCTTGACGTCGCGGCTCGACGAAGCGGCGTTGTTTCGTCCCGCCGGCATGCTCGGATTCAATGCCTTCGTGGCCGATCGCCATGTCAACGTGAGCTGGCGCATCTCCGAATGGTTCAATGCGCCCGTCTTCGTCGTGAGCCTCGCTTCCCTGCCGAAGCTGGAACAGGACGGGCAGGTGCACGACGACATGCTCCATGACCTCAACCTGCAGCGCCTGCTGGTGCGGCAGGTGAACGCGGCGTTGATGGAAGGGCTGCCGATGCTGCAGCAGCCGGCATACCCGGCGCTTTCGGAGGAGGCCATGTCGAGTGTCAACGGCCATGCGCAAATCGCCTTCGTGACGCTCTACACGCACCACATCAGCACCTACGCGCGCGTTTCCGAGCACAACGTGCGCCGCTACTGCGAGCGCCACGGGTACGGCTATCACGTGTACAGGGGCATTCCGGGCGAACTGGACCCGGAGATCAATGGCGCGTGGGTCAAGGCCTGGCTGCTTGCGCGGCATCTGGCGCAGCACCAGTGGGTGGTCTGGGTCGATGCCGACATCCTTTTCGTGAACCAGGCAAAACGCTTCGAGCCACTGCTCGAGGGGCGCGACCTTCTCTTCGCCAAGGATGTTGGCGGGTGGCTCTTCAACTCCGGCGTCATGGGGTTCAGGAACACTGCGCGCAATGCAGAACTGCTCGCGCGCATCTGGGCGCGCATCACGGGGGTCGAAGACAAATCGAGCGTGTACAGCAGCCAGGGCGACCAGTTCCATACGAACGAAGTGATCGGCGAGGAGGGCTTGGCCAGCGAGAACAACATCCTCGACTGCCTGAGCCTCAATACGCCACCGAGCCTGGCCACCAGCGACAGCCTGCTGGTCCATTTCATGAGCCTCGGCGAGCCTTACCGCTCGGTCTACATGGCGGACATGGATGCCATGTCCCAGCGGATTCGCTGAGGCTGGTGCGGAAGCCCCCGAATCACCTGCGCGGTGTTCGTGAGCTTCGGACCTCGCGCAGTCAAAGCTCCCTGCGCAGCGCAGGGAACAGGATCACGTCGCGAATGCTTGGCGAATCCGTCAGCAGCATCATCAGCCGGTCGATGCCGATGCCGCAGCCGCCGGTGGGCGGCATGCCGTATTCGAGCGCGCGCACGAAGTCGTGGTCGTAGAACATGGCCTCGTCGTCGCCGCTGTCCTTGGCGGCTACTTGCGCGTTGAAGCGCGCAGCTTGGTCCTCGGCGTCGTTCAGCTCGCTGAAGCCATTGCCGAATTCGCGGCCCGTGATATAGAGCTCGAAGCGCTCGGTGACCTCGGGGCGTTCGTCGTTGGCGCGCGCCAGCGGCGAGATCTCGGTCGGGTGCTCCATGATGAAGGTCGGCTGCCAGAGCTTCTCTTCGACGGTCTCTTCGAAGTACATCACCTGCAGGCTGGCCAGGCTGCGCTGCGAGAGCTTGTCCTTTTCTTCGCTCAGGCCGAGCTTGCGCAGGGCGTTGATGAGCCAGGTCGTGTCGTCCACCCCTGCACCGGCCTCGGTGTACTTCAGGATCGCTTCGCGGATCGTCAGGCGCTCGAAGGGCTGGGTCAGGTCGACCGGCTTGCCCTGGTAGCTGAGCTGCTGCGTACCCACGGCCTTGTCGGCGATGGTGCGGATCAGCGTCTCGGTGAAGTCCATCAGGTCGCGGTAGTTCCAGTAGGCCGCGTAGAACTCCATCATCGTGAACTCGGGGTTGTGCCGCACCGAGATGCCCTCGTTGCGGTAGCTCCGGTTGATCTCGAACACACGCTCGAAGCCGCCGACGATCAGGCGCTTGAGGTACAGCTCGGGCGCGATGCGCAGGAACATCTCCTGGTCGAGCGCGTTGTGGTGCGTCTTGAACGGCTTGGCGTTGGCACCGCCCGGAATGGGGTGCAGCATCGGCGTCTCGACTTCGAGGAAGTCGTTGGCAACCATGAACTCGCGCAGCGCGCTCACGGCCTTGCTGCGTGCGGTGAAGCGCGTGCGGGCCGACTCATCGGTGATCAGGTCGACATAGCGCTGGCGGTACTTCTGCTCCTGGTCGGCCATGCCATAGAAGTCACCGGGCAGGGGACGCAGGCTCTTGGTGAGCAGGCGCAGCTTCGTGACCTTGACCGACAGTTCGCCGGTCTTGGTTTTCATCAGCGTGCCTTCGGCACCGAGGATGTCGCCCAGGTCCCAGCGCTTGAATTCGGCATAGGCTTCCTCGCCGACTGCATCGCGCGTGACGTAGAGCTGGATGCGGCTGGTGGCGTCTTGCAATGTCGCGAAGCTGGCCTTGCCCATCACGCGCTTGAGCATCATCCGCCCAGCCACGCTCACGGCCACGGCTTGCGCTTCGAGGGCTTCGGCTTCGGTGGCGCCGTGCGCTTCGGTCAGCGCCACGGCACGATGGGCCGGCTTGAAGTCATTGGGGAATGCAACGCCTTTGCCCTCGGCCTGCGCGGTGCGCAGCAGCTTGAGCTTTTCGCGGCGTTCGGCGATGAGCTTGTTGTCGTCGACAGGAGGCGGGGGAGGGGGCAGTTGATCGGACATGAAGAGCAGATGAGGCGCAACAGGAGCGTGCGCGGCCCGGCATTTTAGCCGATCGAGCTCAGATGAAACCGAGCCCAACACCCGCCGATTCTGTGCAATGTGCTATGAAAAAAAGAGCGAGCTATCAAGTGGCGATTGCTGCGTTCGGCACGTCGCAGTACTTCACTTCACACGTCGGAGGTAACCGTCTGGCGCGACACTGACCAACAGCTTGTTGTCGATGGTGTGATCGATTTCAAACTCGGGATGCGTCTTGAGGTATTCATGGACAGCCGTCTTGGGGTTGTCGCCGGGGCCCCAGGGGCGGTCCGGGAACATTTCCTTGGGCAGGTGTTCCACGATGGTGTCGAACACCACGCAATAGCTTCCCACGGTCGCGAGCGGTGCATAGGCTTGCAGTTCCGCCAGCACGTGGGCATGGGTGTGGTTGCTGTCGAGGCAGACGAGAACGCTCTTTTTTCCGGCGGCTATCTGTTGCACCTGTGCGATGACTTCGGCCGAGACGCTGGAGCCCTCGATCATCGTGATGCGCTTGTACATGGGGTGCGCCTCGATGGCCTTCCGGTTGTGCGCGCGAATATCGATGTCGAGCCCGAGCACCATGGCATCGGCCGGCCCGCCACAGGCGGCATTCAGTTCCAGCATGGCCGCCGAGAAGATCAGCGACCCGCCGTGGGCGATGCCGGTTTCAAGGATCAGGTCGGGCTGCACCCGCCAGATGATCTCCTGCATCGCAATCATGTCCTGCGGGTACTGGATGATGGGGCGCCCCATCCAGGAGAAGTTGTAGGAGTACCCGGCCTTCATGGACGATGTCATCAGGCTCTGCGCGTCCCGGTTCAACGCCGAATTTGTTCCGTTGTTCGAGATGCGTTGTGCTACTTCGGCTTCAAAAGTCATGTGGGTCTACCTTGACGGGATGGAATTGATGATGGGGCGGTGTGGCGATTTCACCGAAGCAGTTGCGTGAGTCTGGCGTTGCTTCCCCAGAACGCCATAGGCTCATACGTGGGGTAGGGATAGTGCCCGAGTGCCAGCGTCATCGGCCAGGGGTGGGTGGCGAGCCATCCTTCCACCAGCGCGCGTACCGATGTCGGGTGCCCCGCGCAGACATTGACGATGCCTGTGTCGACCTGTTTGCAAGCCAATGCCACCAGTGCCTGGGCGACCTGTGAAACATGCAGGTAGTCCCGCAATTGTTCGCCGCCAGACATCTTGAAGACCTTGTCGCCGCGACTGCCCGCCGCAACGAACTGGCTGTAGAGCGACGAGGGCGCCTGCCCTTCGCCATGCATGTAGAAGAGCCGTGCCCAGGTCAGCTGGAAGCGGTTGCCATCGCGCAGGAATTCAAGCTCGCGCCTCAAGGCGTCCTTGGCGAAGCCGTAAGGGTTGCTCGGGTTCGTTGGCAGCGACTCGTGCAGCTCGCCGGATTGCATTCCGTATTCGAAGCAGGTGCCCGTGCACAGCAGCGACGAGAGGCCTGCATCGACCAAGCCGCGCAAGAACCGGTACTGCACGCCGAGCTCGGATTCGAAATGGTGCCGTGCCAGGTAGTTCGGCAGTCCGTGCCATGCGAGATGGATGACAACGTCGGGCTCGCCCAGTTTCAAAAAATCGTCTGATGACGGGGCGGTGAGGTCGAGCACCACGTGCCGTATTCCCTCGGACAACCCGTCGCGGGCGGGCCGGCGGGTTGCCGCGATCACTTCGACATCTTTGGCCTGCGCGAGGGCATGCAGGACATGGCGTCCGATGAACCCGCTGGCGCCGGTGACTGCGACTTTCATAGAACCTCAATCGACGGTACGGCGGTGACAAAATTCCCCCCCCATTCCCTGATCTCGGAGAGCTGCTCCATCACCTCCGTCCGGAGATTCCAGGGCAACACCAGCACGTAGTCGGGCCGCTCGCGCCTCAGGTGCGCCTCGTCAACAATGGGGATCCGGCTCCCGGGCATGAAGAGACTCTGCTTGGCGGGATTGCGATCCACCACCCAGGGCAACAGGCCGCTTCGTACGCCCGCGTAGTTGAGCAGCGTGTTGCCCTTGGCCGCGGCTCCATAAGCACCGACGCGCTTGCCGTTTCGCCGGGCGTCGATCAGGAAGGCCATCAGACCGTCGCGAACGTCGTCCGCGCGTTGCTGGAAGCCTTCGTAGTAGGCAGCGGTGGCAACACCCGCGACAACTTCCGCGGCCAGTACACGTGACACGGTTGCTTCGACCGGGTGCATGCCGGTGTCTTGCCGCTGCGCGAAGACTCGCAGGCTTCCGCCGTGGGTTTCGAGTTGCTGGACGTCGAACACGCGCAACCCGTTCGCTTCGAACAGTCGAACCACCGATGTGAGCGACAGGTAGGAGAAATGCTCGTGGTAGATGGTGTCGAACTGGCACTCGGCCACCATCCGCATCAGATGCGGAAATTCAAAGGTCGCGACACCTGTGGGCTTGAGCAACTGTGCAAAGCCCGCAACGAAATCGTTGATGTCGGGCACATGGGCCAGTACGTTGTTGGCGACTGTCAGATCGGCACTCTTGCCGGCAGCCACGAGTTGTCGAGCCAGCGCCACACCGAAGAATTCCTCGACGATCTCTATCCCTTTTTCGCGCGCTGCGCTTGCGGTGCTGGCGGTCGGCTCGATGCCGAGGCAGGGAATATCCGCCTCCTTGACGTATTGCAGCAGGTAGCCGTCATTGGCCGCAATCTCGACCACGTGCGATGCGGGCCCGAGAGCGAAGCGGTGTGCCATCTCGCTCACGTAGCTCCTCGAATGCGCGAGCCAACTGGTGGAGAAGGAGCTGAAGTACGCATATTCGCCCGAGAACAGGTCGGCGTGATGCGCATAGTCCTCGGTCTGGACCAGCCAACAGTTGGTGCATGTGAAGACCCGCAGCGGGTACCACTTTTCAGGTGCCGCCAACTGCTCGGCATGCACGTAGGCATTGGAAGGCGGTGCCGTGCCGAGGTCGATGAACGGCAGATTCAATTCGGCGTGGCAATGGCGGCACTTCATGCAGCAAGACCTGTGAAATCGGGGGAGACGAAGGGATGAAGAGCATCCCGTTCGGATATGTCGGCGAATGCGAGTGGCCACTCGATGGCGAGCGCCGGGTCGCGCGCGTTCAACGCGCCCTCGGCGGCTGCGACGTAGGGCACGGAATGCAGGTAGAGCAATTCGGCGTCGTCGCTGAGTGTCTGAAAGCCGTGCGCAAAACCCTTGGGGATGAGCAGGCTGCGTGCGTTCTCCGCGCTCAGCACTTCGCCATGCCAATGAAGAAAGGTTGGGGAGCCCTGGCGCAGGTCAATGGCGACGTCGAAGATCTCGCCCTGCAGGCAACTCACCAATTTGTCTTCGGCATGGGGCGGGTGTTGAAAGTGCAGGCCCCGCACCGAGCCGCGTCGACGGGTCAGCGTATGGTTGATTTGCGCGATGGGCTTGTCGAAGCCAGTTGCGGCGAGTTCTTCGGCGCAGAAGAAGCGGCTGAAAAAACCTCGCGAATCTTCGAGCTTCTGACGCTGGACGCGAAGCAGGCCCGCCAAGGGCGTGCCGTCAATGCCGAATCTGGCCATGACCGGCGTCCTGGTAGGTTTGTATCTGTGCTTCGCACACTTGCCGCATGTCCTTGCCTGCACGCCAAGCTTGGTGCCATTCAACGGTCTTGTCGAGGGCCGTATCGAGATTCCAGCGTGGTTGCCAGCCTAGCGCGGCGCGCGCTTTGCTGCTGTCGAGCTTGAGAAAGTTGGCCTCGTGGACCGCATGGTCTGGCGCTTCGCGCCAGCGGCTTTCCGGCAGTTTGTGAACAAGCGCATCGAGCAATTGGCGGACCGATACCGCGTCGTCGTCGGTGGGGCCGAAATTCCAGGCCTGCGCGAACGCGGGGTCGCCGCTGGCCAAGCGTTCGGCCAGCAGCAGGTAGCCGCCGAGCGGTTCGAGCACGTGCTGCCAGGGGCGTGTCGCCCCGGCATGTCGGACCTCCAGTGGTTGGGCCGCATCGGCTGCGCGAAAGAAGTCCGGCACCAGGCGGTCGGCGGCCCAGTCGCCACCACCGATCACGTTGCCGGCGCGCGCCGTAGCCACCGCCACGCCGGCTTGTGCGAGAAATGAGGCCCGGTAGGCGGCAGTCACCAGTTCGGCGCAGGCCTTGCTGCTGGCGTAAGGGTCCAGTCCGCCGAGTGGCTCGTTCTCGCGATAGCCCCAGGCCCACTCACGGTTCTCGTAGACCTTGTCGGTTGTCACGCTGACCAGCGCGCGCACGCTGGGACAGGCGCGCACCGCTTCCAGCAGGTGGACTGTGCCCATGACGTTGGTTGCATAGCTTTGCACCGGCTGGCGGTAGGACTCGCGCACGAGCGATTGCGCCGCGAGGTGAAGCACGATGTCCGGGGCGGCCTTTGCGAGCGTCTCTTGCAGCATGGCAAAGTCGCTCAGGTCGCCCAGCGTGTGTCCGGCCAACGCATCGGCCACGCGGGCTTCGGTGAAGAGGTTGGTCTGTGTCGGAGGGGGCAGGGCATAGCCGTGAACTTCAGCGCCGGCGCTTCGCAGCCAGAGCGCCAGCCAGCTTCCCTTGAAGCCCGTATGGCCGGTGAGCAGGACGCGCTTGCCTCGCCAGAACGCTTGGTTCATGGCCATACCTTCCAGGGCGCGGTCTGGGTGGCCCACAGTTGCTCCAGGTGCATCTTGTCGCGCAGCGTGTCCATTGGCTGCCAGAACCCTGCGTGCTCGAAGGCGCGCAGTTGATCATCGCTCGCGATCTTTGCTAGCGGTTCGCCTTCCCAACTGGCCTGATCCCCATCGATGTAGTCGATGCATTTGGGCGACAGCACGAAGAAGCCACCGTTGACCCAGCCGCCGTCGCCACGCGGTTTTTCGATGAACCCGCGGACGGCATCGCCGTCGCGCTCCAGCGCTCCGTAGCGCCCCGCGGGCTGAACGGCCGTGACGGTGGCCAGCCGGCCGTGCGTACGGTGAAACGCAATCAGCTTGCCGATGTCGATGTCCGCCACGCCATCGCCGTAGGTGAAGCAGAACGCTTCTTCATCCTGCAGATGCTCCTCCACGCGCTTGAGCCGGCCGCCCGTCAGCGTGTCTTCACCCGTGTCGACAAGCGTGACTTTCCAGGGCTCTGCCTTGCGTTGGTGAACGTGCATCTCGTTGCTGCGCATGTCGAACGTCACATCGGACATGTGAAGGAAGTAGTTGGCGAAGTACTCCTTGATCACATAGCCCTTGTAGCCACAGCAAATGACGAAGTCGTTGATGCCATGGGCGGAGTAGAGCTTCATGATGTGCCAGAGCACCGGCTTGGCTCCGATCTCGATCATGGGCTTCGGCTTCAGGTGCGTTTCTTCCGAAATGCGCGTACCCAGACCGCCTGCAAGGATGACTGCTTTCATGATCAGGGTGCCTCTCCAGCATGGCCGAACGTGCGGTACTCGCCGCTCTCACTCAAGGTGCACATGTAACCCACATTTTGCGCAGGTAGCAGCAAGAGGCTGCCGTCCGGGTTGGCTCCCGTCGTAGGCCAGCCAAGGTGTTTGATCAGCAGGTAGCTGCCCAGGCGCTCGGCAAAGAAGGAAAGGGCTCGCCTTTGATACGCGTTGTGGGGGGCGAACGGCACGTGCCGGCTCAGAAACTCGCCAAGGATGGGGCGCAGGCGCTCCATGATGTCGATGAAAAGGTCGCAGGGAATGATGCCGAACTCGACTCCTCCGGGAACGAAGAGGCGTGTTTCAAAGAAAGTGGGGACCTCGGTTTCCTGCAGTACCTTCAGATCGACGGCGATACGCGTCAGAACCAGGAAGTCTGCGACGTGGTGGTAGTTGGCGTATTGGGCAAGCATCCCTTCAGGCATGAGAAAGGGATGAGATATCAGAAGGTCCGTGGCGTAGCTTGCGAGAATTTCGGCAACCTGATCCTTGCCGAGATGCAGGCCCAATATGCGCATGTACGGGTAGTTGGCTGCTGCAGCGCCGATGGGCTCCAGCGAGATGAGCTTGCGGTACTGGAAAATGCAGACCGATCGCCCCTCCGTTGGGCGTTTTTGAAGCAGTTCGCTGATGTACAGCGAACCTGCGGTGCCGGTCAGGTACGGATAGAAATTGCTGATATTCAGACAACCTGAGCCCACGGTGTGGCGCGAGTCACGGATGTTCAGGCGGCCTTCGACTTGATACGTCCCTGTGGCGATGACCTCCACATGGTCAGGCAATTCAAACCAGGGTGGCTCGTGGGCGACGCAAAAAAAGTAATCGGGCCCGGGCATGGTGAGTGTTGGTTGTATCGATTTGTTGAACCGCGTATCGTGCACCCGAGTGCGAGCTTAACGTGGGGCAGGGCGCTCTAGTTAGCGGGCCGGATGCGCAAAAATCCCAATTTTCTAGGTGCCCTGATGCACAGATCCTGTTGAATCTTCGCCAATCTGAGTTCAGGCAAGCGGATTTCCGGCTGCAAGGCAGCCGTGTCGGCTTGGGTTGCCGCTGTTTGTTTTTCTGGTCCAGCAGGGTCTGATCCAGCCTTGAATTCTTGTCTGGAACGCGCTCGCAATTGGCCGCAAAGAGCGTTCGCGATAGCTGAATGTTGGTATGGTTCGGCTAGCCTCGCTTCGAAGTTCTTGAGGTATGACGAAGTGCCAGAACTGGGAGCGACGGACCTAGGGGCGCGCCAAAGAGTGGCATGAACTGCACTGCCAGCCAACTTGCCGTAGCGGTTCATCGTTCCTGCAGACGATTTCTTGAAAAAGTGGCCAACTGCGCGGTTGCAGATCAGCCCGAAATCCCCGTCCGCGCCAACAGATCGCTGACCAACTCGAGGCGCATCAACGGGCTGTCGAGCTCCATCAGCCTTTGCCGTAGTTCAAGCTGCATCGGCACCAGCTCGCACCATCGATTGGCCACCCAGCCGCAATCGTTGAACCGGTAGGGCGCACCGATCGGCAGCCGCACCGACTCGCCTTGTTCGGCGCGCCGCTCTTCGAGGGTGTCGACCAGGCGCCGCAGCGCGCTGGCCGTGTGCTGCAGATCGTCAGGAATCTCCAGCGCAACGTCATCGATCACGGCCTCGACTTCGGCGACCCACAGGCCGTGCTTCTGCAACTCGACATCGCGAACACGAAAGCGCTGCGTGCCGACGCATTCGATCTGAAGCAGGCCGCTCTGGGGCGAGTCGAACTCGCGGATCGTGGCGAGCGTGCCGATGGCGGCGAAGCTCTCCGCGTCGGCGCCGGCCTTGCGGACCTCGCTGCCGCTGGTGAGGCTGACCACGCCGAAGGGGGCGTTGGCCTTGCGGCATTTGCCGATCATGTCGAGGTAGCGGACCTCGAAGATGCGCAGTGGCAACAGCCCGCCCGGAAACAGGACCGTACCGAGCGGGAACAATGGCAGTGAATGCAAAAGGGGTTGTGTCGTCATCGAAGAACCTTGCGTGGCTATCATCGCATTCCGCTCACGGCTGCGCCCCCATGCTCTATCAGATTCCCTCGTTCCTTCTCGACGTGATCGTCGGCCTGCTCGGCGGCGCATGCCTGCTGCGCCTTTACATGCAGTACCACCGGGTGCCGTTCGGCAATCCGCTCGGGCGCTTCGTGTTCGCGATCACCGACTGGATCGTGCTGCCATTGCGCCGCATCGTGCCATCGGTCAAGCGTTGGGACCTGGCGAGCCTGATCGCGGCCTGGCTGCTGGTGCTCGTGAAGTTCCTGCTGCTGTGGCTGCTGATCGGCAACCTGGGGCGCATCGCGACCTTGCCGCTGGTGTCGCTGGTGGGCCTGCTTCAGCTCGCGGTGTCGGGGCTGACGGCGCTGCTGGTGGTCTATGCGGTGCTGTCGTGGGTGCCGGGCGCGTCGCCGATGTTGCTCGACCTGATCTCGCGCCTGGCCGAACCGCTGGTACGGCCGTTTCGCCGTTTCATTCCATTGATCGGCGGCATCGACCTTTCGCCGCTGGCTGCGATCGTCGTGCTGCAGGTGCTGGCGATCGTGCTGAACAACTTGCTGGTGTTTGCCTACCAACTGGCTTTCTGAGTCGAGCCGACACAAGACAAACAAAAAGGGCCCGGGTGCGATGCACCCGGGCCCTTTTTGTTTTGCGTCGACTTGTCGTCGCGCCCGGCTCAGCTGACCGCGTCGGCCGGCTGACGCAGCAGCATCGCCAGCGTGCTGGCGATCGTCTTGCGCAGTTCGCGGCGGTCGCTGATGAAGTCGATCGCGCCCTTGGTCTGCAGGAATTCGGCGCGCTGGAAGCCTTCGGGCAGGGTCACGCGCACGGTCGATTCGATCACGCGCGGGCCGGCGAAGCCGATCAGCGCCTTGGGCTCGGCAATCACCACGTCGCCCACGAATGCGAAGCCCGCCGACACGCCACCCATGGTCGGATCGGTCAGCACGCTGATGTAGGGCAGGCCCTTCTTCGCGAGGCGCGTGAGCGCGGCGTTGGTCTTGGCCATCTGCATCAGCGAGAGCAGGCCTTCCTGCATGCGCGCGCCGCCGGTGGCGGTGAAGCAGATGAAGGGCACCTTCTGCTCGATGGCGGTTTCGACGCCGCGCACGAAGCGCTCGCCGACCACGCTGCCCATGCTGCCGCCCATGAACTCGAACTCGAAACAGGCCACGACCACGCTGATGCTGTGGACCGAGCCACCCAGCACGACCAGCGCATCGGTCTCGCCGGTGTTCTCGAGCGCTTCCTTGAGCCGCTCGGGGTACTTGCGGCTGTCCTTGAACTTGAGGGCATCGACCGGCAGCACTTCCTGGCCGATTTCGTAGCGTCCCTCGGCATCGAGGAAGGCGTCGAGCCGCGCGCGGGCGCCGATGCGGTGGTGATGGCCGCAGCTCGGGCAGACGTTCTGGTTGTGCTCGAGGTCGGTCTTGTAGAGCACCGTCTCGCAGGCAGGGCATTTGATCCACAGGCCCTCGGGCACCTGGCGGCGCTCGCTGGGGTCGGTTTGTGCGATCTTGGCGGGTAGCAGTTTTTCAAGCCAGCTCATAGGCAATCCTGGGTTCTCTCGAAGGGCGATCCTTCGTGATGATTAGCTCCCCTTCGCCGCAAGCAGCGAAGGGGCTTGAGGTGAGGGCAACCCCGATTATCGGCCAGCTGCATTCTTGGGGGTAGCCGCGGGCAGGGCGTCCAGCGCCTGGCGGATGCCGGCGAGGAATTCACGCACCGCCGGCACCACCTTGTCGCGCGGCTGGTCTTCGATCAGCTGAATGATCTTCGTGCCGATCACGACCGCATCGGCGGCGGAGCCCACAGCCTGCGCTGTACGTGCATCGCGGATGCCAAAGCCCACGCCGACCGGAATGCTCACGTGCTGGCGAATGCGCGGGATCATCTGGCCGACGGCTTCGGTGTCGAGGTGGCCCGCGCCGGTCACGCCCTTGAGCGAGACGTAGTAGACGTAGCCGCTGGCGATGCGCGCGACCTGCGCCATGCGCTCGCTGGTGCTGGTCGGGGCGAGCAGGAAGATCAGGTCGATGTTCGCTGCCTTCAGGTCGGCAGCGAAGTCCTCGCATTCTTCGGGCGGGTAGTCGACCACCAGCAGGCCGTCGACGCCGGCAGCTGCCGCGTCGCGGATGAAGGCCTTCTTGCCATGCACGAGGTCGTAGCGCTCGACCGGATTCGCATAGCCCATCAGCACTACGGGCGTGTTCACGTCCTTCTGGCGGAACGTGGCCACGATGGCGAGCACCTGCTTCATGCCGATACCCAGCGCCAGCGCGGCTTCGCCGGCCTTTTGGATCACCGGGCCGTCGGCCATCGGGTCGGAGAAGGGCACGCCGAGTTCGATCACATCGGCGCCGGCCTCGACCATGCCGTGCATCAGCTCGGGCGTGATGTCGGCAAAGGGGAAGCCTGCGGTGACGTAGGGAATCAGGGCCCGGCGGCCGTCTTTTTTCAGCGCGTCGAAAGTGGTGGCAATGCGGCTCATCACTTGCCTCCCTTCACGCTCAGACCGCGCATCGAGGGGCGGTCGTAGAAATCGACGCCCGACAGGTCGGCGACGGTGCCGATGTCCTTGTCGCCACGGCCCGAGAGGTTGACCAGGATCGACTGGTCGGGGCGCATGGTCTTCGCGAGCTTCATCGCATGGGCCACGGCGTGGCTGGATTCGAGCGCGGGAATGATGCCCTCCGTTCGACACAAATAGTGAAAGGCGTCGAGCGCCTCGGCGTCGGTGATGCCCACGTATTCGGCGCGGCCGATGTCCGCCAGGTACGCGTGCTCGGGGCCCACGCCGGGGTAGTCGAGGCCGGCGCTGATGCTGTGGGTCTCGGTGATCTGGCCGTCTTCGTTCTGCAGCAGGTAGGTGCGGTTGCCGTGCAAGACGCCGGGGCTGCCGCGCAGGATCGAGGCCGAGTGCTTGCCGCTGTCGAGCCCTTCGCCGGCCGCTTCCACGCCGATCAGCCGGGTGCCGGCGAACGGAATGTAGGGGTGGAAGATGCCCATCGCATTGCTGCCGCCGCCCACGCAGGCGACCACCACGTCGGGCTGCTTGCCTTCCGCTTCGCCGGTGATGCCGTCCGCCGCGAGCATCGCAGGCATCTGCTCGATGCACTCGGTGCCGATCACGCTCTGGAAGTCGCGCACCATCGTAGGGTAGGGGTGCGGGCCGGCCACGGTGCCGATGATGTAGAAGGTGTTTTCCACATTGGTGACCCAGTCGCGCATCGCCTCGTTGAGCGCGTCCTTCAGCGTCTTGCTGCCCGATTCGACGGGCACCACGGTCGCGCCGAGCAGGTTCATGCGGTAGACGTTGGGGCTCTGGCGCTTCACGTCCTGGCTGCCCATGTAGACCACGCATTCGAGGCCGTAGCGCGCGCAGATGGTGGCGGTGGCCACGCCGTGCTGGCCAGCGCCGGTCTCGGCAATGATGCGGGGCTTGCCCATGCGGCGCGCGAGCATCGCCTGGCCGATCACGTTGTTGATCTTGTGCGCGCCGGTGTGGTTCAGGTCTTCGCGCTTCAGGTAGATCTGCGCGCCGCCCATTTCACGGCTGGTGCGCGCGGCGTGATAGATCGGCGAGGGCCGGCCCACGAAGTGCTTGAGCTCGTAGTGAAATTCGGCGAGGAAGGCCGGGTCTTCCTTGAACTTGGCGTACGCGTCGCGCAGCTCGTTGATCGCGTGGGTGAGCGTTTCGCTCGCGAAGGTGCCGCCGTAGTTGCCGAAGTGGCCGGTGGCGTCGGGTTGCTGGTAATCCTGGAAATTGCTTTGCATGGTTCTCGATCGTTGGGCCGCAGCCCGAATGGCGATCGGGTGCGGCAGCTAACTGGAGAAGGACGAGGCGTCTGCCGCTCTGACTGCGGCGACGAATTGCCGGATCTTTTCGGCGTCCTTCAGGCCCTTGTTCCCCGGGCCGTCGATTTCGACGCCCGAGCTCACATCAACGGACAGCGTTTTGCAGCGCGTCCGCAGGATGCGAATGCCATCGCTCACGTTTGCAGGTGTGAGCCCACCACTCAAGACGAGGTGAGCGTCGACGGCGGGTGGAAGAAGTGACCAATCGAATGCCTTGCCGCCTCCGCCATAACCTTCGACATGAGCGTCGAGCAGGATGGCTTGGGCGTGGGAGTAATCGGACGCGTATTTTACGAGGTCGAAGCCCGCTCCGGCAGCCCCCAGCGGAATGCGTGCGGCACGCATGTAGCGAAAGCGGCCTGGACCGGTGGCCTCTTCGCATTGCTCTGGTGTTTCTTCGCCGTGGAATTGCGCGATGGCGCCCTTCACGCGTTCGAGCGATGCTATGACTTTCGGAGCATCCTCGTTCACGAACAGCAGCACGGGCGTGATGAAGGGGGGCAGGCGCGAGGCCAGTTCGGCGGCCCGCTCGGCCGTTACCGCACGAGGGCTTTTGGCGTAAAGCACGAAGCCGATGGCATCGGCGCCGGCCTCGACCGCCGCATCCACATCGGCCTCACGTGTCAGGCCACAGATCTTGATGCGGGTGCGGGGAGCGACTGTCATGGCGGGCCATCATAAGGAGCGCCACCGGCCTGCAGCGTGGCTTCGGCCGGCAGACCCCACTGCGCGTCGTACAACGGGCCAAGAAAGTACAGGCCGTCGGCCGAGAAGGTCGGGGCCGCCACCTTGCGGCTGCGCGCTTCCAGCACTTCGGAAATCCATTCGGGGCGCTCATCGCCCCGGCCGACGCGCACGAGGCAACCCATGAGGTTGCGGATCATGTGATGCAGGAAAGCATCGGCCTCGAATTCGAAATGCCAGCGGCAGCGTTCGCCTTCGCCGACTCGCGTGATCTCGATGCGCCGCAGGTTCTTGACCGGCGAGCGCGCCTGGCAGGCCGAGGCACGGAACGAGCTGAAGTCGTGGGTGCCGACCAGCAGCGCGGCGGCGGCGCGCATCGCGTCGCCATCCAGTGGATGCATCGACCAGCCGACCCGGCCCGTGTCGAGGCTGGGCCGCACGGGCGATTGCGACAGCACGTAGAGATAGCGGCGCGCGAGGGCACTGGCGCGGCAATGGAAGGCATCGGGCACCGGCTGTGCCCACTGCACCGCGATGTCGTCGGGCAGGAAGCGGTTGGTGCCGCGCATCCAGGAGAAGGGTTCGCGCTCGACGGTGGTGTCGAAGTGCACCACCTGCATCAGCGCGTGCACGCCGGCATCGGTGCGGCCGGCGCACAGCGTTCCGATGGGCTGTGCAGCGAACTTCGTGAGGGCGGCTTCCAGCTTGTCCTGCACCGTGCGGCCCGAGCGCTGGCTTTGCCAGCCCTCGTATGCCTGGCCGTTGTACCGGATGCCGAGCGCCAGCCTCACGAATTCAGGGAACGAAACAAGCCGCTCAGCGCAGTTCGGCGAGCAGCTGCCGGGCTTGCGACTTGAGGTCGCCGGCGCTTTCGGCTTCGACTTCCTCGACCAGCGAGCGGGCGCCTTCGACGTCGCCAATGGCTTGCAGCTCGCGTGCGAGCGACAGCTTGACGGCGTGAGGGCTGTCATCGCCTTCGTCTGCATGCGCCGCCGCTGCCGGCCTTGCCGCGGTTTCAGCGGTACGGGCAGGCAGGCCTGCCAGTGCGCTCATGTCGAATTCGATGAAGCCCGAGTCGGCCGGCAGCGCGTTGCGCAGCATGGCCGGGCGGGTGTTGTGCTCCGCGTCGCCCAGGTTGAGCGTGGTGGGACGCGTGTCGGGCGTCAGTGCGCCAGGGGCCGTGTCGAAGTCGTTTTCGAGATCGACCGGCGTTGCAGCATGGCCGTTGGACAGGGGCGCGGCGGGGCGTGCAGCCGTCGGGGCAGGTGCATAGGCCGACTTCGGCAGGCTGGCGCCGACCGGTGCGTGGTTCTGGACAGGTGCCGGCGCGGGGGCTGGCGGTTGGCTCAGATCGAGGTCGAAGTCCAGCGGTGCCACCGAGGGGACGAACGCGGGCGGTGCGGCGGCGACTGGCGGCGCTGCGGGAGGTGGTGCCGTCGGTTTGGCGGCGGCTGCCAGCGCGCCGGCGAAAGCGGCCGTTTCGGCGGCGCTCGCGCTGCGCGGTGCACCCGATTCGTACAGCGGATTGCCCGGGTCGAGGTCCTTGCCCATGTCGACCACGCGGGTCCAGTCGGAACCGAGGCCGCCGGTCAGCTTGTGCACTTCGGTGGCGAGGCTTTCGTAGGCCCGCACATCACGGCGCTTGGCGTGGATCTCGAGCAGCTTGAGGTGGATGGCGGTGCGATCCGGGTTCAGGCGCAATGCTTCGCGCAGGATTTCCTCGGCTTGCAGGTCGCGGCCATAGGCCAGGTAGACGTCCGCTTCGGCCACGGGGTCGACATCGCCCGCGTCGAGCTGGCTCGGCGAGTACGACAGCGAAGAGACAGTGGAGTCGCCACGGTGCTTGGTGTCGACCGATTCGCCGCCGCTAGCGCCGAAGAACGAATCCTTGGGGATGCGGCTTTCGAGGAACACGCTTTCGCTCATTTCCTCGCGCCGACGACCCAGCACGCGATACAGCAGGAAGCCGACCAGTAGTGCGATCAGCGCAGCGCCGGCGAGCATCAACGGGTTGTCGAGCAGTTCTTCGAAGAAGCTGCGTTCCGGCGGGGGCGGCGGCGGAGGTGCTGCCTTGACCACCGGCTTGGGAGCGGGTGCCGGTGCTGCCGCAGCCGCGGCACTGGCTGCTGCAGCCACGGGTGGGGCGGCCGCATCGGTGGCCGACGGTGCTGCCGTACCCGGAGCGGCGGCGGAGGCGGCTGCGACAGGCGCAGCAGCGGCCGCGGGGGCTGCTGCGGTTGCTTCGGGCGTCGGGGCGGCCGGGCTCGGCGCCACCGCCGGTGCGACTGCGGCAGCAGCGGGTGCCGGCGCAGGCGTCGGTGCGGGTGCGGGACTTGCGGCGGCCGGCGTCGTCGTGGCGCTGGTTGCCGGTGTCGGAATGGGGATGCCCGGCGCAGCCGGAGCCGCAGCGGCAGGCGCTGCCGCCGCGGGGGCCGACGAACTGGCACCCGTGCCGGCCTTGAGCTTGTTCAGCTCATTGATGTTTTTCGACAGCTCCGCCACGCGGTTGCTGCTGTCTTGCGCCTGGCGTGCCTGCGCGAGCTTTTCATCGGCTGCGCGGGTCGATGCGCCGCCTTGGGAGATGGTGAGCTTGTCGGGAGCGCTGGCCGCCGCATTGCGGTCTTCCACGTTGGCTTGCAGCTTGCCCGAGGCCTTGCGGCTCGCGGCGGCCACGTTCTGGGTCGGCGCGTTTTCAGCCAGACGCTGGCGGTACGCGCCGAAGTCGCGGCTTTGCGCCGTGACAGTGCGACGCGCTTCCGCCGGAGTGACGGCGGAAGCTTCGGCAGCGCTCGGCAGGTCGAGGACCGCGCCAGCCCGCATGCGATTGACGTTGCCGCCAACGAACGCATCCGGATTGGCGAGCAACAGCGCCACGAGCATCTGGTCGAGGGACACGTCGGCCGGCTTGTGGGCGCCAGCGATCTTGCTGGCGGTGTCGCCGCGCTGCACCG
Source organism: Variovorax sp. EL159 (assembly GCF_900100965.1). GTDB lineage: Bacteria > Pseudomonadota > Gammaproteobacteria > Burkholderiales > Burkholderiaceae_C > Variovorax. The sequence continues at coordinate 84,779 of NZ_FMUJ01000001.1, forward strand.
TGACCTGTTCGCCACTGCCACCGCCGGTACGTGCCGGAGCGGATGCTGCGACGGGGGCAGGTGCAGGAGCTGCTGCCGCTGGTGCGGCGGCGACAGGTGCCGAAGGAGCGGCCGCTGCAGGTGTCCGCTCGCGGCGCGGCGTGCGTGCCACAGGGGCAGGGCGTTCGACCGGCGTGCTGATCTGCGGGGCAATCGGCGTTGCCGGCGTGCTCGCTGCCGCCTGGCGCGTGGCCGGCGGATCGAGCAGCACGGTGTAGTCGCGCACGATGCGACCCGACGCGCCGTTGGCTTCCAGCAGCAGGTCGATGAACGGGTCGTTGAGCGGGCGATTGCCGCTCAGGCGCACCACGTACTGGCCGCCCGCACGGCGCTGAAGCGTCGCCTTGACGTCGCTCAGGGCCGTGTTGTACGGAACACCCGCGTTCTTGAAGGCTTCGGCCGTGGCGATGTTGATCTTCAGGCCGTCCGCTTCGGTCGCGGCGATTTCGGTCACCTCGATCTCGGCACGCAACGGTTCGCCCAGGGCCGATTGCACCTTCAACTGACCCAGCGCGAAAGCGCTGGCATCGGTGCTGGCAAGGCCCAGGGCCACGGCGGCGGCCGCGCCCAGAATGGAAAGGCGCCAACCGTTCGATGGCAGAAGCGGGCGAGCGGCCGATGGGCTGGCCGCAGGCAACAGATGTCTTGTCATGCTGATAGGGGCGGCTCAGGCCCAGAATTTGTAAGAGGACGTTAGCATCATCACCGGGCACTGACAAGGCAATGCGCCTGTTCTACCCAGTGCGCGCATACTTACGATCACATCTTATGTTGCCCAGTGGCAACAAATTGTGTTTCAAATGGGCCTGAGCAGCCCGCATCAGGCTTCGAGCAAGATGCGCAGCATGCGGCGCAGCGGTTCGGCGGCACCCCACAGCAGCTGGTCGCCAATGGTGAAGGCGCCGACGTATTCGGGGCCCATCGCCAGCTTGCGGATGCGGCCGACCGGGATGTTCATCGTGCCCGTCACGGCGACTGGCGTCAGGTCCTTGAGGGTGGCTTCACGGGTGTTCGGCACCACGCTCGACCAGGGATTGTCGGCGGCGATCATCGCTTCGATGTCGGCCAGCGGCACGTCCTTCTTGAGCTTGAAGGTCAGGGCCTGACTGTGGCATCGCATGGCGCCGATGCGCACGCAGAAACCGTCGACCGGCACGGCGGCGGTGCCGAAGCCCGCGCCCTGGCCGAGGATCTTGTTGGTTTCGGCGCCGGCCTTCCACTCTTCCTTGGACATGCCATCGCCCAGGTCCTTGTCGATCCAGGGGATCAGCGAACCGCCCAGCGGTGCACCGAAGTTGGCCGTTTCCGCGGCGCTCAGGTTCTGCTGCTTGTGCAGCACCTTGCGATCGATTTCCAGGATGGCCGACTTCGGGTCGTCCAGCAGCGCACGCACTTCAGCGTTGATCGTGCCGAACTGGGTCAACAGCTCGCGCATGTGCTGCGCGCCGCCGCCCGAGGCTGCCTGGTAGGTCATGCTGGTCATCCACTCGACCAGGCCGGCCTTGTAGAGGGCGCCCACGCCCATGAGCATGCAGCTCACGGTGCAGTTGCCGCCGATCCAGTTCTTGCCGCCATTGGTGAGCGCGTTCTGGATCACCGGCAGATTGACCGGGTCCAGCACGATGACCGCGTCGTCCTGCATGCGCAGGGTGGAGGCGGCATCGATCCAGTGGCCGCTCCAGCCGGCGGCGCGCAGCTTGGGGAACACCTCGCTGGTGTAGTCGCCGCCCTGGCAAGTGATGATGATGTCGCACTTCTTCAGTGCGTCGATGTCGTTCGCATCCTTCAGCGCGGTCTCGTTCTTGGCCATCGCCGGGGCCTTGCCGCCGGCGTTGGAGGTCGAGAAGAACAGCGGCTCGATGAGACCGAAGTCGCCTTCGGCCTGCATGCGGTCCATCAGGACCGAGCCGACCATGCCGCGCCAGCCTACGAGGCCGACCAGGGGTTGTTGGGATGCGTTCGCCATTTCAGTTTGCCCTTGTGAAAAAAGAAAGAAGTTGTCTTTTTTTGCCCCCGACTCGTCGAGCCGGGGAGGGGCGTGACGAAGCGGGCTGCGGTTAGCCGGTAATCGTCTTTTTGGTGATTGCTGCAACGACCGCGTCGCCCATTTCGCGGGTGCCGACGCGCTTCGTACCTTCTGACCAGATGTCACCCGTGCGCAGCCCGGAGGCGAGCACGTCCTTCACCGCCGACTCGATACGGTCGGCAGCTTCGGCTTGGTTGAGTGAAAAGCGGAGCATCATGGCAGCGGACAGGATTGTAGCCAAAGGATTGGCAACCCCTTTGCCGGCAATGTCTGGGGCGCTGCCATGGCTGGGCTCGTACAGGCCCTGGTTGTTCGAATTGAGCGACGCCGAGGGCAGCATGCCGATGGAGCCGGTGAGCATCGCGGCCTCGTCCGAGAGGATGTCGCCGAACATGTTGCCGGTGACCACCACGTCGAATTTCTTGGGCGCCTTCACGAGCTGCATGGCCGCATTGTCGACCAGCATGTGGTCGAGTTCGACGTCCGGATATTCCTTCGCGACGTCGAGCATCACGTCTTTCCACAGCTGCGAGGTTTCCAGCACGTTGTTCTTGTCCACGCTGGTCACGCGCTTGCTGCGCTTGCGGGCGGCCTCGAAGGCCACGCGCGCGATGCGCTCGATCTCGGGGCGCGAGTAGCGCATCGTGTCGAAGGCCTCTTCGGCGCCCGGAAAGTGCCCGTCCGTCGCGATGCGGCGGCCGCGCGGCTGGCCGAAGTAGATGTCGCCGGTCAGCTCGCGAATGATGAGGATGTCCAGGCCCGCGATCAGCTCGGGCTTCAGGCTCGACGCGTCCACCAGCTGCTCGTAGCAGATGGCCGGACGGAAGTTCGCGAACAGCCCGAGGTTCTTGCGCAGCCCCAGGATGGCCTGCTCGGGGCGCAGCGGCCGGTCGAGCTTGTCGTACTTCCAGTCGCCGACCGCACCGAACAGCACCGCGTCCGATTCCTTCGCCAGCTTGAGCGTCGATTCGGGCAGCGGATGGCCGTGGGCCTCGTAGGCGGCACCGCCGACCAGTGCCGATTCCATCTCGAACTTCAGGTCGAGCACGTTGAGCACCTTGACGGCTTCCGCCACGATTTCGGTGCCGATGCCGTCACCCGGGAGAACTGCGATTTTCATTTTTGTCGTGTGTTGAAGAGAAAAATCAGGGACGCGCTCAGGCGTTGGCCAGCATCGTATGCGCCAGCCACGGCTTCTGCGCCAGGCGCTCGGCTTCGAAAGCCTTGATCTTGTCCTTGTGGCGCAGCGTCAGGCCGATGTCGTCCAGCCCGTTGATCAGGCAGTACTTGCGGAAGGCCTGCACGTCGAAGGCGAACTCGCCACCGTCCGGCTTCACCACCACCTGGCGCTCCAGGTCGATGGTCAGCGTGTAGCCGGGAAAGGCGAAGGTCTCGTCGAACAGCTGCGCCACCTGCGCTTCGGTCAGCACGATCGGCAGCAGGCCGTTCTTGAAGCTGTTGTTGAAGAAGATGTCGGCGTAGCTCGGCGCAATGATCGCGCGAAAGCCGAACTGGTCGAGTGCCCACGGCGCGTGCTCGCGCGACGAGCCGCAGCCGAAGTTCTTGCGGGCCAGCAGCACCGAGGCGCCTGCATAGCGCGGCTGGTTCAGCACGAAGTCGGGGTTGGGCTTGCGGCTCTTCGGGTCCTGGCCCGGAAAGCCGGCGTCCAGGTAGCGCCACTCGTCGAACAGGTTCACGCCGAAGCCGGTCTTCTTGATCGACTTGAGGAACTGCTTGGGAATGATCGCGTCGGTGTCGACGTTCTCGCGGTCCATGGGCGCCACGAGGCCCTTGTGCACGGTGAATTTCTGCATGGTGAATCTCTCTTTGGATCAGGCGAACGTACGGACGTCGACAAAGTGGCCGTGCACCGCGGCAGCGGCGGCCATGGCCGGGCTCACGAGGTGGGTGCGGCCACCGGCGCCCTGGCGGCCTTCGAAGTTGCGGTTGCTGGTGGATGCGCAGCGCTCGCCGGGTTCGAGGCGGTCGGCGTTCATCGCCAGGCACATCGAGCAACCGGGTTCGCGCCATTCGAAGCCAGCGGCCTTGAAGATCACGTCGAGCCCTTCGCGCTCGGCCTGTTCCTTCACCACGCCCGAGCCGGGCACGACCATCGCGAGCTTCACGTTCTTGGCTACCTTCTGGCCGAGCTTCTTCACCACGGCGGCGGCTTCGCGCATGTCCTCGATGCGGCTGTTGGTGCACGAGCCGATGAACACCTTGTCGATGAAGATGTCGTTCATGGCCTTGTTGGGCTCCAGGCCCATGTAGACCAGCGCACGCTCGATGGCGCCGCGCTTGTTCGCGTCTTTTTCCTTGTCGGGATCGGGCACGCGGCCGTTGATCTCGACCACCATCTCGGGTGAAGTGCCCCAGGTCACCTGCGGCTGGATCTGCGTGGCGTCGAGCTCGACCACGGCGTCGAACTTCGCGCCCGGGTCCGATTGCAGCGTGCGCCAGTAGGTCACGGCCTGCTCCCACTCCACGCCGGTGGGCGCGAGCGGGCGGCCCTTGACGTAGCTGATGGTCTTTTCGTCGACCGCCACCAGCCCGGCGCGCGCACCGGCTTCGATGGCCATGTTGCAGACCGTCATGCGGCCTTCCATGCTCAGGTCGCGAATGGCCGAGCCCGCGAATTCGATCGTGTAGCCCGTGCCGCCGGCCGTGCCGATCTTGCCGATGATCGCCAGCACGATGTCCTTGGCCGTGCAGCCCAGCGGCAGCTTGCCCTCGACCTTCACGAGCATGTTCCTGGCCTTCTTGCCCAGCAGCGTCTGCGTGGCCATCACGTGCTCGACTTCGCTGGTGCCGATGCCGTGCGCCAGTGCACCGAAGGCGCCGTGCGTGGAGGTGTGCGAGTCGCCGCACACCACGGTCATGCCCGGCAGCGTGGCGCCCGACTCGGGCCCGATCACGTGCACGATGCCCTGGCGCTTGCTCAGGAACGGAAAGAACGCGGCAGCACCGAATTCCGCGATGTTGTTGTCCAGCGTGGTGACCTGTTCCTTGCTGGTCGGATCGGCGATGCCCGCGTAGCCGCGTTCCCAGCCGGTGGTCGGCGTGTTGTGGTCGGCCGTGGCCACCACCGAGCTGATGCGCCACAGCTTGCGGCCGGCTTCGCGCAGGCCCTCGAAGGCTTGCGGGCTGGTCACTTCGTGCACCAGGTGACGGTCGATGTAGAGGATCGCGGTGCCGTCTTCCTCGGTGTGGACGACGTGTTCGTCCCAGATCTTGTCGTAGAGCGTGCGTGCCATGTCGGTCTCTTCTTTCGTGGGGAAATGGATTGTCTGTTTGTCTGACTGACGGTTTGCTTGTCGGTTCGTGCGGTTCAGGCGGCGAGCTGCTCGGCGGTGTCGGCCGCTGCGTGCAGGTGATTCACCAGCGAGCGCGCCGCCACCGGCAACGTGGAAAAGTCGCGTGCCACCAGCCGAATCTCGCGAGCCGCCCAAGCGTCGTTGAGCGCCACGCTCACGAGGCCGCGGCCGATGCCGTTCTGCATCAGCTCGAAGGCGCGCTGCGGCATCACGCCGATGCCCAGGCCGTTCTCGATCATCCGGCACATGGCGTCCAGGCCCGTGACGTGGATGCGCAGCTTGATGCTGCGGCCGGCGTTCAGCGCCGCCTCGTGCATCGCCACGTAGATCGAGCTGTTGGTGTGCAGGCCGACGTGGTCGAAGTCGAGTGAATCGATGAAGTCGATGGCGCCCTGCGGCGCCAGCGCATGGCCTGTCGGAACGATCAGCGCCAGCCGGTCGTGTCGGTACGACAGGCTTTGCAATTCGCCTGCGCCGCCGGCCACATGGCACACGCCGAGGTCGGCCGCGCCTTCCTGCACCGCGCGGATCACTTCGCTGCTCAGGTGCTCTTCGAGGTCGATCTTGATGGCTTCGTGCGCCCGCGTGAACACGCCCAGGTCTTCGGGCAGGAACTGCACGATGGCCGAAATATTCGCGTGCACCCGCACGTGGCCGCGCACGCCGTCGGCGTATTCGCTGAGTTCGCCCTGCATCTTCTCCAGGCTGTAGAGCACCGAGCGCGCGTGATGCAAAAGGCTTTCGCCGGCCGGCGTGAGGTCGACGCCGCGTGCATGGCGATAGAGCAGGGTGGTGCCGAGCGTGGCTTCGAGGTCGGACAGCCGCTTGCTGATGGCCGATGCCGCGATGAATTCGCGCTCCGCCGCGCGGCCGATGCTGCCCAGCTCGCACACGGCCACGAACAGCTGCAACGACGTGAGGTCGATGCGGCGTGCAAAGTTGCGTTCGGATGTGCTCATGGGGCTCGGGGCATCGCGTCTGGCGATGAGTTGGCTATTTTCTTCTTGTTTTCGGTGTAAGGCCATCGCGATATGCGATGGCCTTCCTGCCCGGCGGCGAAGAGCGCTTTCTTTGGTGCCTTCCAACGAAAAAAGCTGCCCGAGGGCAGCTTTTTTGAGGGGATGGCAACGAGAGCCGAAGCTCTCGCAGCGATCAGCGGGCCGTGATCGGCTTGACGTCGCGCTTGGGCGAGCCTTCGAACAGCTGGCGCGGGCGGCCGATCTTGTACTCGGGGTCGCCGATCATTTCGTTCAGCTGGGCGATCCAGCCGACCGTGCGGGCCAGCGCGAAGATCGCGGTGAACAGCGGCACCGGGATGCCGATGGCGCGCTGCACGATGCCCGAGTAGAAGTCGACGTTCGGGTACAGCTTGCGCGACACGAAGTACTCGTCTTCCAGTGCGATCTTTTCCAGTTCCTTGGCGAGCTTGAACAGCGGGTCGTTTTCCAGGCCCAGCTCGGTCAGCACTTCGTTGCAGGTTTCCTGCATCAGCTTGGCGCGCGGGTCGTAGTTCTTGTACACGCGGTGGCCGAAGCCCATGAGCTTGACGTTCGAGTTCTTGTCCTTGACCTTCTTGATGAACTCGCCGATCTTCTCGACGCCGCCTTCCTTCTGGATGTCGTACAGCATGTTCAGGGCTGCTTCGTTGGCGCCGCCGTGGGCAGGGCCCCAGAGGCAGGCCACACCAGCTGCGATGGCTGCGAAGGGGTTCGTGCCCGACGAGCCGCACAGGCGCACCGTCGAGGTCGAGGCGTTCTGCTCGTGGTCTGCGTGCAGGATGAAGATGCGGTCGAGCGCGCGCTCGAGCACCGGGTTCACCTTGTACTCTTCGCACGGCGTGGCGAACATCATGTGCAGGAAGTTGCCCGCATAGCTCAGGTCGTTCTTCGGGTACATGTACGGCTGGCCGATCGTGTACTTGTAGGCCATGGCCACGAGCGTGGGCATCTTCGCGATCAGGCGGATCGCGGCGATCTCGCGGTGCTCGGGATTGTTGATGTCCGTGCTGTCGTGATAGAAGGCCGACAGGGCGCCCACCAGGCCGGTCATGATGGCCATCGGATGCGCGTCGCGGCGGAAGCCGCGCAGGAAGAACTGCATCTGCTCGTTCACCATCGTGTGGTTGGTCACGAGCTTGGTGAAGTTGGCCTTCTTGGCCGTGTCCGGCAGCTCTCCGTACAGCAGCAGGTGGCAGGTCTCGAGGAAGTCGCAGTTGGTCGCGAGTTGCTCGATGGGGTAGCCGCGATACAGCAGCTCGCCCTTGTCGCCATCGATGTACGTGATGGCCGACTGGCAGGCGGCGGTCGACATGAAGCCCGGGTCATAGGTGAACATGCCGGTCTGTGCGTACAGCTTGCGGATGTCGATCACGTCGGGGCCGACGGTGCCCTTGTAGATCGGCAGTTCAACGCTGTCGCCGCCGTTGCTGAACGACAGCGTGGCCTTGGTATCGGATGCTTTCATTTCGGTTTTCTTTCAGAGGAGGATTCGGGACGAAGGAGAGATGGCGGGGCGCTGCGTGTGGCAGGGCGCTTTCATTGACGTGCTGCGCCGTCGGTGCGCATCAACTGCAGCAGTTCGACCACCTCGGCCCCGGCCCATGCGGGCTCGGGCTCCTTTCTGCGTAGCAAAAGGTCGAGGAGGTCGTTGTCCGACAGGTCCATCAATGTCTCCATCGCTCCCGCTTGACCCACGGTCATGCGGGATTCGTGCCGCTCGAAGAAGCGGGCGATGAACAGGTCGTTCTCGAGCAGGCCGCGCCGGCAGCGCCATTTCAGCTTGCTCAGCGCACGTTCGCTGAGCGGCTGGTCGAAGTCGGCGGCGGATTGCATGGTGGCTTCTTGATGAAAAGGTTCAGATGGCGCGGCGCACCATCAGTTCCTTGATCTTGCCGATGGCCTTGGTGGGGTTCAGGCTCTTCGGGCACACGTCCACGCAGTTCATGATCGTGTGGCAGCGGAACAGGCGGTACGGGTCTTCCAGGTTGTCCAGGCGCTCGCCGGTGGCTTCGTCGCGGCTGTCGGCGATGAAGCGGTAGGCCTGCAGCAGGCCGGCGGGGCCGACGAACTTGTCGGGGTTCCACCAGAAGCTCGGGCAACTCGTGGAGCAGCTGGCGCACAGGATGCACTCGTACAGGCCGTTGAGCTCTTCACGCTCTTCGGGCGACTGCAGGCGCTCCTTCTCGGGCGGTACGCTGTCGTTCTGCAGGTACGGCTTGATCGAGTTGTACTGCTTGAAGAACTGCGTCATGTCGACGATCAGGTCGCGAATGACCGGCAGGCCGGGCAGCGGCTTCAACACGATCGTGCCCTTGAGCGTGAGCATGTTGGTCAGGCAGGCGAGGCCGTTCTTGCCGTTGATGTTCATGGCGTCGGAGCCGCAGACGCCTTCGCGGCACGAGCGGCGGAACGACAGCGTCGGGTCTTGTGCCTTGAGCTTCATCAGGGCGTCGAGCAGCATGCGTTCGTGGCCGTCGAGTTCGATCTCGACCGTCTGCATGTAGGGCTTGGCGTCCTTGTCCGGGTCGTAGCGGTAGATCTGGAATGTGCGCTTCATCGTAGTGACCTTGTGAATGCTTTGTATGAGCTGACTGTGAGCCGTTTGACCGTTCGCTTAGAACGTGCGGACCTTGGGCGGAACCGAGGCCACGGTGAGCGGCTGCAGCTTGACCGGCTTGTACGAGAGGCGGTTGTCCTGGCTGTACCAGAGCGTGTGCTTCATCCAGTTGGCGTCGTCGCGGCCGAGCGGTGCGACCGGGTCGTCCGCCGGACGTTCGTAGTCTTCGACCGTGTGGGCACCGCGGCATTCCTTGCGGGCGGCGGCCGAGACCATCGTGGCCTGCGCCACTTCGATCAGGTTGTCGACTTCCAGTGCTTCGATGCGGGCGGTGTTGAACACCTTGGACTTGTCCTTCAGGCCGATCGAATTGACGCGCTCGCGCACGGCGGCGATCTTGACCACACCTTCGTCCATCGAGGCCTGCTTGCGGAACACGGCCGCGTGCTGCTGCATGACGGCGCGGATCTCGCCGGCCACGTCCTGGGCGTATTCGCCGCCGGTGGTGGCTTCGAGGCGGTTCAGGCGCTCCAGCGTGCGGTCGGCCGCATCCTTGGGCAGGGGCTTGTGTTCCTTGAGCTTGTCGTTGAACTCGACGATGTGGTTGCCGGCCGCACGGCCGAACACCAGCAGGTCGAGCAGCGAGTTGGTGCCCAGGCGGTTGGCGCCGTGCACGCTCACGCAGGAGCATTCGCCCACGGCGTAGAGGCCGTTCACCACGGCGCTGTTGTCTTCACCCTTCTGGATGACGACCTGGCCGTTGATGTTGGTCGGGATGCCGCCCATCTGGTAGTGGATGGTCGGCACGACGGGGATCGGTTCCTTGGTGATGTCGACGTTGGCGAAGTTGACGCCGATTTCGTACACCGAGGGCAGGCGCTTGTGGATGGTCTCGGCGCCCAGGTGGTCGAGCTTGAGCAGCACGTAGTCCTTGTTGGGACCGCAGCCTCGGCCTTCCTTGATTTCCTGGTCCATCGAGCGCGAGACGAAGTCGCGTGGTGCCAGGTCCTTCAGCGTGGGCGCATAGCGCTCCATGAAGCGTTCGCCGTTGCTGTTCAGCAGGATGGCGCCTTCGCCGCGGCAGCCTTCGGTGAGCAGCACGCCCGCGCCGGCCACGCCGGTCGGGTGGAACTGCCAGAACTCCATGTCCTGCAGCGGAATGCCCGAGCGGGCGGCCATGCCGAGGCCGTCGCCGGTGTTGATGAAGGCGTTGGTCGAGGCCTGGAAGATGCGGCCCGCGCCGCCGGTGGCCAGCAGCACGGTCTTGGCCTGCAGGATGTGCAGGTCGCCGGTTTCCATCTCGAGTGCGGTCACGCCGACCACGTCGCCTTCTTCGTCACGGATGAGGTCGAGCGCCATCCATTCGACGAAGAACTGGGTGCGGGCTTCGACGTTCTTCTGATAGAGCGTGTGCAGCATCGCGTGGCCGGTACGGTCGGCCGCGGCGCAGGCGCGCTGCACGGGCTTCTCGCCGTAGTTGGCCGTGTGGCCGCCGAACGGACGCTGGTAGATCGTGCCGTCGGGGTTGCGGTCGAAGGGCATGCCGAAGTGTTCGAGCTCGTACACGACCTTCGGTGCTTCGCGGCACATGAACTCGATCGCGTCCTGGTCGCCGAGCCAGTCGGAGCCCTTGATCGTGTCGTAGAAGTGGTAGTGCCAGTTGTCCTCGCTCATGTTGCCGAGCGATGCACCCACGCCGCCTTGCGCAGCGACGGTGTGCGAGCGGGTCGGGAACACCTTGGAGAGCACGGCCACGTTGAGGCCGGCACGTGCGAGTTGCAGCGAGGCGCGCATGCCGGAGCCGCCGGCACCGACGATCACGACGTCGAACTTGCGCTTGGTGATTTTTTCTTTTGTGTAGGTCATGGTGGGCTCAGATCTTCCAAAGCACTTGAATGGCCCAACCCGCACAACCGACAAGCCAGACGATGGTGAAAATTTGCAGGGCGAGGCGAATGGCAACGGGCTGGACGTAGTCCATCCACACGTCGCGCATGCCGACCCACACGTGATAGAGCAGGCCGACGATCACGGAGAAGGTCAGCACCTTCATCCACTGCGCGGCGAAGATGCCCGCCCAGAGGTCGTAGCCGATGGGGCCGCGCGAGAAGATCAGCTGTGCGAGCAGGATGATCGTGAAGAGCGCCATCAGACCGCCCGTGATGCGCTGGCTGAGCCAGTCGCGCAAACCGTAATGTGCACCGACGACGATGCGCTTGGAGCCGTAATTCACAGACATGGGGTGGCTCCTTCTCAGTACAGGCCGAACAGCTTGGCGCCGAGCACCAGGGTGAGCACGATGCTCAGGACCAACGTGGCCATGGCCGAGTTGTGTCCGAATTCCTTGGTGACCGCGGCATGGCTCACGTCCATCCAGAGATGGCGCAGGCCGGCGATGAAGTGGTGCAGGTAGGCCCAGATCAGGGCCAGTGCGACGAGCTTGAAGAACCAGCCCGGAACGAAGCCAAGGCCGCTGTTGAAGGCGGCCTTGAATTTGGCGAACGAGTAGTCAGATGACAGCGACGTGTCGAACATCCAGATGATGAACGGCAGCAGCAGGAACATCAGCACGCCGCTGATGCGGTGCAGGATCGACACGAGGGCGGCCGGCGGAAACCGGTAGGTCGTGAGATCGGTGATCGCATTGATGTTGCGAAATTCGCGACGTGGCGGCCGGGGGGGAGTTGCAAGCTCTGTCATGGGGGAGGGCTTTCGTGGCTTGGTGGCTTGTTCTGAGAGCGAACGCTTTTGTTTCTTATGCGGAAATGCAAACAACGCAAAATTCTATTGCAATGCACCATCGTGCTGCGGACACGCTCGCGTCAACGCACCGCTGCAGTCGGATGCTATTGACTTCGTAGCGCATCGCGCCTGTTGTGTGCGCACGTTGGCGCACCGGAATTCGATTTCTGTCCGCATCGGGTTCAGCCCAACTGATTCCTGTAGTGGTGCGTGTCGGTGCGGTACAGCCCGCGGCGCAACTCCATCGGCATGTCATGGTAGGTGTGCGCGACACGTTCCACGCTCAACAGGGGCATCTGCTGCGTCACGTCGAGCAGTCCGGCCTGCTCCGCATCGGGCAGTACGGCGCGGATTTTTTCTTCGGCGCGCACCATGCGCACGCCGAATTCGGTTTCGAACAGCGCGTACATCGGGCCGGGCCATGCGCGCAGGCGTTCGGCCGTGAGGCCCTTGAAGGGCGTGCCGGGCAACCAGAGGTCTTCGAGGATGGTCGGTACGCCCGCATAGGCAAGTACGCGGCGCACCTGCAGCACCGCGTCGCCGGTGCGCAGGCCGAGGGCGCGTGCCACGTCGGCCGAAGCACGCTGGCGCTTGCAGTCGACGATGGTGCGCACAGCCGGTCCTTCGGTGCTCGGGCTGCCCGCATCGGGCACGAGCTTGAGAAAGCGGTACTGCACATGCTGCTCGGCATGCGTCGCGACGAAGGTGCCCTTGCCCTGGCGCCGCACCACGAGGTTTTCGGCGGAAAGCTCGTCGATGGCCTTGCGCACCGTGCCCTGGCTCACGCGATAGCGCACGGCCAGGTCCATCTCGCTCGGGATGGGTTCGCCCGGCTTCCACTCGCCCGCCTGCAGGCTCTGCAGGATCAATGTCTTGATCTGCTGGTAGAGCGGACTGAAGGACGGCGTCGCGGGCTCGTCGAGGGCGGTGGGGGTGTTCATGGCAGCGGTGGGGTGCGCCTTGGCGGACCCCCAGAGGATATCTTATATAAGACATAAGACGAGGCTCATTGAATCGGCTTAAAATGCGGGCCGGTCCCGCGCCGCGGGAAGGTAATCCCCCCGTTGGACCATTGGCGCACCACGAGCGCGCCGACACCGTTTTCATCACCTTCTGGAGTCTTCCCATGAGCAAAAAGCCCGTCCGCGTTGCCGTCACCGGTGCCGCCGGTCAAATCGGTTACGCCCTGTTGTTCCGTATCGCATCTGGCGAAATGCTCGGCAAAGACCAGCCGGTCATCTTGCAACTGCTCGAAATCCCCGACGAGAAGGCCCAGAAGGCGCTCAAGGGCGTGATGATGGAACTCGACGACTGCGCCTTCCCGCTGCTGGTCGGCATGGAAGCGCATGGCGACCCGATGACCGCCTTCAAGGACGCCGACTACGCACTGCTGGTTGGCTCGCGTCCCCGCGGCCCGGGCATGGAACGTGCCGAACTGCTGGCCGTCAACGGCGCCATCTTCACGGCACAAGGCAAGGCCCTCAACGCCGTCGCCAGCCGCAACGTCAAGGTGCTGGTGGTCGGCAACCCCGCCAACACCAACGCCTACATCGCCATGAAGAGCGCGCCCGACCTGCCGCGCAAGAACTTCACCGCCATGCTGCGCCTGGACCACAACCGCGCTGCCAGCCAGATCGCTGCCAAGACCGGCAAGCCCGTGGCCGACATCGAGAAGCTCACGGTCTGGGGCAACCACTCGCCCACGATGTACGCCGACTACCGCTTCGCCACCATCAACGGCGAGAGCGTCGCCAAGATGATCAACGACCAGGAATGGAACGCCAACACCTTCCTGCCGACCGTCGGCAAGCGCGGCGCCGCCATCATCGAGGCCCGCGGCCTGTCGTCGGCCGCCTCGGCCGCCAATGCTGCCATCGACCACATGCGCGACTGGGCCCTGGGCACCAACGGCAAGTGGGTCACGATGGGCATCCCGTCGGACGGCCAGTACGGCATCCCGAAGGATGTGATGTTCGGCTTCCCGGTCACCTGCGAGAACGGCGAGTACAAGCTGGTCGAAGGCCTCGAGATCGACGCATTCAGCCAGGAACGCATCAACAAGACCCTGGAAGAGCTGCAAGGCGAACAAGCCGGCGTCGCTCACCTGATCTAAGCCAAGCAAGACCCACTGGCATGCTCGACTGGAACCCCGCGCTCTACCGTCGCTACGAGGACGAGCGCACCCGCCCCGCGCAGGAGCTCCTGGCGCGGGTGCCGCTGACCGAGGCGGCCCGTGTGGTCGATCTCGGCTGCGGTCCGGGCAATTCCACCGAGCTGCTGGTGCAGCGGTTCCCGAAGGCGCACGTCATCGGGACCGACAACTCCGAAGCCATGCTGGTCAGCGCGCGCGAGCGCCTGCCGCAGGCGGGCTTCGAGTTGAGCGACATCGCGACCTGGGCGCCGCAAGAAGCGCCCGACCTCATTTATGCCAACGCGTCCCTGCAATGGGTGCCGGATCACGACACGCTGATCCCGCGCCTGTTCGATGCGCTGGCCCCGGGCGGCGTGCTCGCCGTCCAGATGCCCGACAACCGCCAGGAGCCTACCCACCGCCTGATGCGCGCGGTGGCGGCCGAAGCGCCCTGGGCCGAGCCCGTCGGCGATGCCGACAAGCTGCGCACGCAGTTGTTCGGCCTGGGCGGTTACTACGACCTGCTGGCGCCGCGCGCCGCGCATGTCGATGTCTGGCACACGATCTACCAGCACCCGATGGCGAATGCCGCGGCCATCGTCGAATGGGTGCGTGGCACCGGGCTGAAGCCTTTCGTCGATCGGCTCCCGCCGGACCTGCAGGCAAGCTACCTGGCCGAGTACGAGCGCCGTGTCGACGCGGCCTATCCGGCCCGTGCCGATGGCAAGCGCCTGCTCGCTTTTCCACGCATGTTCATCGTGGCGCAGAAGAAAGCATGACGAACGCAGTCCACCCTGCTGAAGTGCTGCTCGGCGCGCAGGCCGGGGCCGTGACCCTGCCCGTGTGCGACCACTACAGCGGCGTTGAAGCCCGCATGAAGAAAAGCCTGGTGCTGCAAGCCGAAATGGCCGAAGAGTTCGGCGCCTGCGTGTTCGACGTCACCCTCGATTGCGAAGACGGTGCCCCGGTTGGCGGCGAGGCCGAGCATGCGGCCCTCGTCACCGAGCTGGCGCTGGCCGCCAAGCCCGGCATGCGCGTCGGCGTGCGCGTGCATCCGGTCGACCATCCGGCCTTCGCTGGCGACGTGATCACCATTGCCGGCCGTGCCGGTCAGCGCCTGAGCCACCTGATGGTGCCCAAGGTCGAGTCGGTGGCCGATGTGTTGCAGGCTGTTGCGGCGCTTGAAGCCGCGGACGCCGGTGTACTGCCCCTGCACGTGCTGATCGAATCGCCCCTGGCGGTACACAACGCCTTCGAGATCGCCGCGCATCCGCGCGTGCAATCGCTGAGCTTCGGCCTGATGGATTTCGTGTCGGCGCACGCCGGTGCCATCCCCGCCGACGGCATGGGTGCGGCCGGGCAGTTCACCCATCCGCTGGTGGTGCGCGCCAAGCTGGCCATCGCCTCGGCGGCGCATGCCTATGGCAAGGTGCCTTCGCATTGCGTGGTGACCGAATTCAACAACACCGATGCCATGCGCATCGCGGCCCGCAAGGCGGCCACCGAATTCGGCTACACGCGCATGTGGAGCATCCACCCGAATCAGATCCGCCCGATCCTCGAGGCCTTCGCGCCCGACGAAGCGCAGATTCAAATTGCCACACAAATCATTGCAAAAGCCGCAGATGCGGATTGGGCTCCGACACAAATTGATGGCACATTGCACGACCGCGCGAGCTACCGCCATTTCTGGCAGGTTCTGACGCGTGCCCACGCAACAGGGCGCGCGTTGCCCCCCGAGGCGAAAGCCTGGTTTGCATTCGCGGCCTCCTGAAACTCACTGAACCCAGCCTCAAGGAAACCCACACATGAAGAAAATTGCCCTGATCGCCGCTGTTGCCCTGGCGCTCCCGCTGGCCGCAATGGCCCAGGACGCAGCCAAGCCGGCGGCCAAGCCCGCCGCCAAGACCACCACGGCCAAGGCACCTGCCAAGAAGCACCAGGTCACGCGCAAGGCCGCCAAGGCCGTCGAAGAAGTCACGCCCATCAACACCGACACCGACGTGACGCTCTCCGAGGCCGACCTGGCCGTGGCCCAGCGCGTGTCCGTCGGCAAGGCCCAGTGCGAACTCGGCGCCGATGTGACCGTCACGCCCGACGAGAAGAAGCCCGGCTTCTTCACCGTGACCACCAAGGGTCTGAAGTACCGCATGCACCCGGTCGAAAGCCGCACCGGCGCCATTCGCCTCGAAGACCCGCGTGCCGGCGCCATGTGGCTCCAGCTCGGCAACAAGTCGATGCTGATGAACCAGAAGGCCGGCCTGCGCATCGCTGACGAATGCCAGACCGCGGCCCAGGTCGCATTTGCCGAAGAAATGAAGAAGAACCCGCCAAAGGCCTTGTTCGAAGGTGCCGACGCGGCCAAGAAGTAAGCGTACCGAAACGGGGTGCGGCGCGGCTCTTGCATGAGCGCTCCGCACGCCCGCCAGCCCAGTTTCCGGAGAAAAGAAGATGTTGCAAGCCTACGTTGACCATGTTGCCGAACGCGCCGCGCTCGGTATCCCGCCGCTGCCTTTGAGCGCGAAGCAAACCGCCGAAGCGATCGAGCTCCTCAAGAGCGCGAATGCCAAGGACGGCGCCTTCCTGCTCGATCTGCTCACCTATCGCGTGCCCGCCGGCGTCGACGATGCCGCCAAGGTCAAGGCGAGCTATCTCGCGGCCGTAGCCCACGGCACCGAAAAGAGCGAGTTCATCTCGCGTGCCCGCGCGACCGAACTGCTCGGCACCATGCTCGGCGGCTACAACATCAGCCCCATGATCGACCTGCTCGATGACGCCGAAGTCGGCACCGTGGCGGCCGAGGGCCTGAAGAAAACCCTCTTGATGTTCGACCAGTTCCACGACGTCAAGGAAAAGGCCGACAAGGGCAACGTCCACGCCAAGGGCGTGCTGCAAAGCTGGGCCGATGCCGAGTGGTTCACCAGCCGTCCCGAAGTGCCGCCAAGCATCACCGTCAGCATCTTCAAGGTGGCTGGCGAAATCAACACCGACGACCTGTCGCCCGCACCCGATGCAACGACGCGTCCCGATATCCCGATGCACGCGCTCGCGATGCACAAGAACGCACGCCCCGGCATCGTTCCCGAAGAAGACGGCAAGCGCGGCCCGGTGAAGTTCATCGAAGACCTGCGCGCGCGCGGCCACCTCGTGGCCTACGCTGGCGATGTGGTCGGCACGGGTTCGTCGCGCAAGAGCGCCACCAACTCGGTGCTGTGGTTCACCGGTGAAGACATTCCCTTCGTGCCGAACAAGCGTTTCGGCGGCGTCTGCCTCGGCGGCAAGATCGCACCGATCTTCTACAACACGATGGAAGACTCGGGCGCACTGCCCATCGAGCTCGACGTGACGCAGATGAACATGGGCGACGTGGTCGAGCTGCGTCCTTATGAAGGCAAGGCCCTGAAAGACGGCAAGGTCATCGCCGAGTTCCAGGTCAAGAGCGACGTGCTGTTCGACGAAGTGCGTGCCGGCGGCCGCATTCCGCTGATCATCGGCCGTGGCCTGACGGCCAAGGCGCGTGAAGCGCTGGGCCTGCCCGTCTCGACGCTGTTCCGCCTGCCGCAAAGCCCGGTCGACACCAAGAAGGGCTTCTCGCTCGCGCAGAAGATGGTCGGCCGCGCCTGTGGCCTGCCCGAAGGCCAGGGCGTTCGCCCGGGCACGTACTGCGAACCCAAGATGACGTCGGTCGGCTCGCAGGACACCACCGGCCCGATGACCCGCGACGAGCTGAAGGACCTGGCTTGCCTGGGCTTCTCGGCCGACCTCGTGATGCAGTCGTTCTGCCACACGGCGGCGTACCCGAAGAAGGTCGACGTCAAGATGCACCACGAACTCCCCGAGTTCATGGCCAACCGCGGCGGCGTTTCGCTGCGTCCGGGCGACGGCGTGATCCACTCGTGGCTCAACCGCCTGCTGACGCCCGACACCGTCGGTACCGGCGGCGACAGCCACACCCGCTTCCCCATCGGCATCAGCTTCCCGGCAGGCTCGGGCCTCGTGGCCTTCGCCGCTGCCACTGGCGTGATGCCGCTGGACATGCCTGAATCGGTGCTCGTGCGCTTCAAGGGCAAGATGCAGCCTGGCGTCACGTTGCGTGACCTGGTCAACGCGATTCCGCTGTACGCCATCAAGTCGGGTCTGCTGACGGTGGCCAAGCAAGGCAAGAAGAACATCTTCTCGGGCCGCATCCTCGAAATCGAAGGCCTGCCCGACCTGAAGGTCGAACAAGCCTTCGAACTGAGCGACGCTTCGGCCGAGCGTTCGGCCGCCGGCTGCACGGTGCACCTGAACAAGGAACCGATCATCGAATACATCAACAGCAACATCACGCTGATGAAGTGGATGATTGCCGAAGGCTATGCAGATGCCCGCACGCTGGCACGCCGCATCGCCGCGCAGGAAGCCTGGCTCAAGGACCCGCAATTGCTCAAGGGCGATGCCGACGCCGACTACGCCGCCGTCATCGAGATCGACCTGGCCGAAATCCACGAACCCATCGTGGCCTGCCCGAACGATCCGGACGACGTGAAGACGCTGAGCGACGTGGCCGGTGCTGCGATCGACGAAGTGTTCATCGGCTCGTGCATGACCAACATCGGTCACTTCCGTGCGGCTTCGAAGCTGCTCGAAGGCAAGCGCGACATTCCGGTCAAGCTGTGGATCGCGCCGCCGACCAAGATGGATGCGCAACAACTGACCGAAGAAGGCCACTACGGCGTGTTCGGCAATGCCGGTGCCCGCACCGAAATGCCAGGCTGTTCGCTGTGCATGGGCAACCAGGCACAGGTGCGCGAAGGCGCCACGGTGATGTCGACCAGCACCCGCAACTTCCCGAACCGCTTGGGCAAGAACACGAACGTGTACCTCGGCTCGGCAGAGCTGGCCGCGATCTGCTCGCGCCTCGGTCGCATCCCGACCCGCGAGGAGTACATGGCCGCATCGGGCGTGCTCGATGCAGCCAGCACGCAGATCTACCAGTACCTGAACTTCGACAAGATCGACGACTACAAGGGTGTGGCGGACACGGTCGCGGCCTGATCTTCTTCAGATCGCCCCAATCAAAAAGCCCCGCTTCGGCGGGGCTTTTTTGTGGGCGCGGCCCCAAGAGGCTCGCGGCGCTCAAGGAGGTGGAGCGTTCGGCTTCAGGTGCTCCCGGCCCGTGAGCACCATCGCAGCACCAGCGGGGCCGCCGACCGCATAGGGCAACGCGGTCAACAACGAATTGGCGAAGTCGCCGCGATACAGCTTGGCGCCCTGGTGCGAGAGGTTGGAGTTGGCATCGATGTAGATCGACTCGCCCAGCCCCGACCACAGGCGGCAGAAGCCATAGTCTTCCGACAAGTACCGGCGCGTCACCGGATCGACCATCACGTCGAAGAAGCGGTAGTGCAGCCCGAGGTTCGCTTCGCCGATGCTGTCTGGCACGTAGCTCAGGTCGGGGTAGCTGGCCATCAGCCGCTCGAACACCGCGCGCTTGATCACCATGAAGCCGGTCGGCGCCTCGTCCATCTTCATGAAGCCGTCGGGCTGAACGTCGAGTTCCACCTGCGAGGTGACTTCCGAGGCCTTGGCGTTGACGGTGTAGCGCGTGAACGTGGCTTCGAACTGCTGCTGCGTCGTGCCTGCGGCCACGCCCTCGGCGGGCCAGTTCTCGCGCTTGAGCGGGTAGACGCCGGCGGCAATGTCGTAGCCCGACAGCAGCAGCCGGAAGGCCGCCTGCGCAGAAAAGCCGATGTCCGCGTCGATCCAGAACAGGTGCGTCCAGTGCGGATTGGCCAGGAACTGGGCCACGCAGTTGTTTCGCGCGCGCGTGACCAGGCTCTCGCCCTGGTGGAACAGCACCTGCAGCCGCATGCCTGCCCGCTCGGCTTCGATGGTGAGGTTCAGCATCGACAGGACGTAGTTCTGGAAGAACTTGCCGTCGTGGCTGGGCGAGACGACGACGGGAAAGAATTGGCGGAGTTCGGAGGGGTCAAGCATGGGGCGTTGCTCGTTTCATTTGGCGGGTCGCTGCATCAGGCCGAGCAGCAGCGTGTTGTACACCTCGGTGGCGGCCGCGTTGCCGGGCAGGTAGCGGTCGATCAGGCCGCGTTGCCGCTCGCGGTAGGCGAGCGCCTGTGCATCGTGTGTGTCGATGGCTTCGAGCACGCGGGCACTGCCTGCTGCCACGTCGTTGTCCTGGTAGTAGTAGCCGAGATCGGCGCACAGGTGCGCGTTGTGCACCAGCGGGTAGCCCTGCCAGCAGGTCTCCAGGTAGAAGTAGTTGAGCGGGTTCTCCCACTGGTGCGAGACCACGATGTCGGTGTTCTGCGCCAGGAACACCGGCGTTTCGTGCCGGCCCAGGAACACCGCCTTGTGCTGGCGGATCAGGTCGAGCTGGTTCATCAGCGTGATGAACTCCATGTTCTCCTTGGCCAGCCGCTCGGCGTTGGTGACTTGCAGCAGGGCGATGGCGTCGGGCCGGGCGCGGTAAGACAGCTCGGCAATCAGGATCGGATAGAGGCAGAACTTCACGACGTTGATGTTCGGCTCCATCACGCTGAGCCGGCGCGGCCCGCTGCGCGGCTGGTAAACGCCGGCATCGGGCAGCGCGCGGGTGCGCTCGTCGAGGAACACCGGGCTCCACACGAAAGGCACGGCGCGTGCTTCGGCGCGGCGCAGCACCTCGAAATAGGCTTGGCTGATGTGAGCCACCTGCGGAACCATCCAGATGTCGTCGTAGCGCTGGTTGATGAACAGGTTCTGCCCCCAGAGCGGCCTGCTGAACAGCATCGACTCCATGGCGTGCACATATTCGAAGCCGCAGCAGTACGACACCAGCCGCGCGCCGCGGCGCTTCAGGTAGTCGGTCTGCACCGGATCGATCTGGCCGCCGAGCTCGATCAGCACGTCCACGTTGTCCTTGGCCGCTTCGAAGTTCACTGTGGGCCAGCGTGCCTGGTCCCAGGGCAGGGCGGCGGTGATGGGCACGGCCGTGGTGTTCACCAGCACGACCGACGCCACGTTCGGGCAGTGCTTCAGCGCCTCCGCCAGGAACACGGCGTTCTGCTTGATGCCGTTGTTCCATAACGTTTCAGCCTCGTGATGCAGGCCGATGGTGATGCCAATACGGAGCTTGGTGGAGGCGGTCATTCTTAATTTGTTTCCAATTTGTTAATTTCTGACAAAGGCAATAGCGACAGCTCTTTGGGTAAGAAGTTAATCGCCAGTCCTGTGAGAAATTTCCCGGTTTTGAGTGCTTTCGATTGGATCGGGCATGCAATATCCAGCGTGGCCAATCGCCGAGGAAGAGGTGCAGATCGCAGGAAAAGACAGATTTACCGGTAAATTTGTGTGATAAATGTCCGCTTTCAAAGCCGTCGGAATTCTACGTGGCGGTG
The DNA here is from genome assembly GCF_900100965.1 of Variovorax sp. EL159. GTDB lineage: Bacteria > Pseudomonadota > Gammaproteobacteria > Burkholderiales > Burkholderiaceae_C > Variovorax. Next base: position 105,965 of record NZ_FMUJ01000001.1, read on the forward strand.
CTCTTTCGTGGCTCGGCGGCAACTCATCGGCGACGGTTTCCCCACTCTTATTTCGTTTCTGTGAACTAAATCATCCGCTGCATTTTCAGCAGATGTTGCATTGCGCCATAAATGTAAACACCCCGTACATTTCACCGTTCTTGTAAATGGGCGTCGTACGCGGGCGCCCTTCGCGACGGATTCTGAGCCAGGGAAGTCGCGTTTCCTATCGGTCTGTACCTGGCTGTTCTCTACCGTGAACTGAGTTGAATAAATGAATAAGTCTTACAGAACCATATGGAACGAATCGCTGGGTGCCTGGGTGGCGGCATCCGAGCTGACGAAGGCAAAGAGAAAGGGTGGCCGTTCGGCAGGGTCGGTCGTCGCGTCGGCGTTTCCTCTGGGGGTAATCAGCGCGTTCATCGCCTTGGCGTTCGGGTTATCGGGACCGGCTATTGCAGGGAACGCCGGTTACTTCAATGACGGGACCGACAGCGGGTGCCAAGCCATTACAGACCCGGGTGGCATCAGTGGCATTACTTCGATCACATCCCCCCTGTGCCAACCAACCGACAAGGCCACCCAGACTGGTCGCGTGCTTTTTTACGGTCCGTCGAACAGTGCTGGCGCCACATCACTGACGTTGGGCGGTGAGCTTTTCGTCAACTCGGGCAGTCTTGGCCTGGGGGGCGGTACGACCTCCGGCGGCCTGCGCATCGGCAGTACGGCCACGTTGGGCTACAGCTCCGGTATGCGCGCGGTAGCGATTGGCGCAGGGGCGGCGGGCGCTTCGGCGGGGGGCGACGATGCAGTCGCCATCGGAACCAGCACGTCAGCTGCGGGCAACAGTGCGGTCGCGCTGGGCAATAACTCTCGTGCTCTGGCCGACGGTTCGATTGCCATCGGCAAGAACGCCGCCATCGGATCCAGCTCGGATGTCAACTCGGTTGCGATCGGAACCAATGCGAACAGTTGGGGGGGGAGCATTGCGCTGGGCACCGGCGCGTCCGCGGATCAGATCGGGGTCGCGGCTCCGAACGCCGCCATCGCGATCGGTGGCAACGCCAGAACGGACGATGCAACGACTCGCGCCATCGCAATCGGCAACGGCGCACTGGTCAAGTCGAGCACCGGGAGCGTGATCGATGCAGCGATGGCGTTGGGCGCCAATGCGGTCAGTGGCGGAAATGGCGCGTTAGCGCTCGGCAGTGCGGCCAATGCCGCATCGGACAACACCGTCGCCATCGGGACGGGTGCCCGTGCAAACGGAGGTGGCGCGACAGCGTTTGGCAATAACGCCAACGCTGCCTTCGGCAATGACATGGCCTTTGGCACCAACGCAAAGGCGGTTGGCGACCCGAGTGGCTTGGCGCCTTCAACGGCCTTCGGCAACCTTGCAAATGCCAGCGGTGGTGGTTCTACGGCATTCGGCACCCTCTCCAATGCCGCAGGAAAAACTTCCGCGGCATTTGGCTACGCTGCGCAGGCTGGCGCAGAGAATGCCCTGGCACTCGGGACCGCCGCAGTCGCGAACGGAAATCGCTCGGTGGCCATCGGCTCCGGAGCTACCGCGGCCGGCGATTTTTCTTCTGCTCTGGGCCGGACGGCAACCGCCACCGGCAATGGCGCTACGGCGATCGGTACGAACAGCAGTGGTGGCGCTTCGGCCGCCGCAAGCGACGCGATCGCGATTGGCGGGCAATCCGTGGTCACGTCGGGTGCCACTTCGGGTGTCGCGATCGGTCTCGGGTCCAACGCCAGCGTCGCCGGATCGGTTGCCCTTGGGCAGGGCGCGACAACCACCGGCGCCGCCACGGCTGCCACTGGCGGCACCACGTCTGTCAGCAGCGCAACCATTGGCGGCACGACGTTCGGCGGCTTTGCAGGCGCCAGTTCGTCCGCAGGGGTGGTGAGCGTGGGCGGCCCGGGTGCGGAGCGCCGCATTCAGAACGTCGCGGCCGGCCAGGTCAATGCCACCAGCACCGACGCCATCAATGGCAGTCAGCTGTATTCCGTGGCGAGCACGACGACGAGCAGCCTCAGCAGCCTGTCGACCTCGACGTCCACCGGCCTGAGCACGACGAACAGCAATCTGACCAGCCTGTCGACTTCGACGTCGACCGGTTTGAGCACGGCGACGAGCAGCATCGGCAGCCTGTCGACTTCGACTTCCACCGGAATCAGCAGCCTGTCGACTTCGACGTCTACGGGCCTGAGCACCGCGACCAGCAGCATCAGGAGCTTGTCGACGTCGACCTCGAGCGGCCTGAGCACGGCGACGAGCAGCATCAGCAGTCTGTCGACTTCGACCTCCACCGGGATCGGTAGCTTGTCGACATCGACGTCCACTGGCCTGAGCACGGCGACGAGCAGTATCGGCAGCTTGTCCACGTCCACCTCGACGGGTCTGAGCACTGCAACCAGCAGCATCAGCAGTCTGTCGACTTCGACCTCCACCGGGATCGGTAGCTTGTCGACATCGACGTCCACTGGCCTGAGCACGGCGACGAGCAGTATCGGCAGCTTGTCCACGTCCACCTCGACGGGTCTGAGCACTGCAACCAGCAGCATCAGCAGTCTGTCGACTTCGACCTCCACCGGGATCGGTAGCCTGTCGACTTCGACGTCCACCGGCCTGAGCACGGCGACGAGCAGCATCGGTAGCCTGTCCACCTCGACCTCGACTGGTCTGAGCACCGCAACCAGCAGCATCAGCAGCTTGTCGACCTCGACTTCCACCGGCATCAGCAGCCTGTCGACTTCGACGTCTACTGGCTTGAGCACCGCGACGAGCAGCATCGGCAGCTTGTCGACGTCCACCTCGACCGGTCTGAGCACTGCAACCAGCAGCATCAGCAGCCTGTCGACCTCGACTTCCACCGGTATCGGTAGCCTGTCGACGTCGACCTCGACGGGCCTGAGCACCGCGACAAGCAGCATCGGCAGCCTCTCAACCTCCACGTCCACTGGCCTGAGCACTGCAACGAGCAGCATCAGCAGCCTTTCGACAGGGTTGAGCACGACCAACAGCACTGTCAGCAGCCTTTCGACGGGCTTGAGCACGTCGGCGAGCGGCATCAGCAGCCTTTCCACAGGGTTGAGCACGACAAACAGCAGCGTTGCCAGCCTGTCGAGCTCGACGTCCACTGGTCTGAGCACGGCAACCAGCAGCATCGGCAGCTTGTCGACTTCCACTTCGACCGGGCTGAGCACCGCGACGAGCAGCGTCAGCAGCCTGTCGACGTCGACCTCCACCGGGATCAGCAGTCTGTCGACTTCGACGTCTACCGGCCTGAGCACAGCGACCAGCAGTGTCGGCAGTCTGTCCACGTCTACCTCGACTGGTTTGAGCACCGCCACGAGCAGCATCAGCAGCTTGTCGACCTCGGCCTCCACTGGGATCAGCAGCCTCTCGACTTCGACGTCCACCGGTCTGAGCACGACGAATAGCAGCGTCGCCAGCTTGTCCACGTCCACCTCGACGGGTCTGAGCACCGCGACCAGCAGCGTTAGCAGCCTGTCGACCTCGGCCTCCACTGGGATCAGTAGCCTCTCGACTTCGACGTCTACTGGCCTGAGCACGGCGACGAGCAACATCGGTAGCCTGTCGACGTCCACCTCGACCGGCCTGAGCACTGCAACCAGCAG
>NZ_FMUJ01000001.1:110271-1300670 GCF_900100965.1 Variovorax sp. EL159
TGTCGACCTCGACCTCCACCGGGATCAGCAGTCTCTCGACTTCGACGTCCACCGGCCTGAGCACGGCGACGAGCAACATCGGTAGCCTGTCTACGTCCACCTCGACCGGCCTGAGCACGGCAACCAGCAGCATCAGCAGCCTGTCGACTGCGACTTCCACCGGCATCAGCAGCCTGTCGACCTCGACCTCCACCGGCCTGAGCACCGCGACGAGCGGCATCAACAGCCTGTCCACGGGCCTGAGCACTGCCAACAGCAACATCGGCAGCCTGTCGACCGGACTGGCCAACTCGGTGCAGTACGACGACGCAACCCATTCGAAGGTGACCCTGGGCGGCGTCGGGGCGACCACGCCGGTGGTCCTCACGAATGTCGCGCCAGGCGTGAACCCCACCGATGCGGTGAACTACAGCCAGTTGACCTCGCTGTCGACGACGTTCTCCAATGGCATCACGAGCCTGTCCACCGGCCTGAGCACCACCAACAGCAGCGTTGCCAGCCTGTCGACGTCGAGTTCGACGGGCCTGAGCACGGCGACGAGCAGCATCAGCAGCTTGTCGACCTCGACTTCCACCGGGATCAGCAGCCTGTCGACTTCGACGTCTACGGGCCTGAGCACCGCGACCAGCAGCATCGACAGCCTGTCGACCTCGACCTCTACGGGCCTGAGCACGGCGACGAGCAGCATCGGCAGCTTGTCGACTTCGACCTCCACCGGAATCAGCAGCCTGTCGACTTCGACGTCTACTGGCCTGAGCACGGCAACGAGCAGCATCAGCAGCTTGTCGACCTCGACGTCGACCGGCATCAGCAGCCTGTCGACTTCGACCTCGACCGGCTTGAGCACGGCGACCAGCAGCATCGGCAGCCTGTCGACCTCGACGTCCACCGGTCTGAGCACGGCAACGAGCAGCATCAGTAGTTTGTCGACCTCGACGTCGACCGGGATCAGCAGCCTGTCGACCTCGACCTCGACGGGTCTGAGCACGGCGACCAGCAGCATCAGCAGCCTGTCGACATCGACCTCCACCGGGATCAGCAGTCTGTCGACCTCGACCTCGACGGGTTTGAGCACGGCGACCAGCAGCATCAGCAGCTTGTCGACTTCGACCTCTACGGGCCTGAGCACCGCGACGAGCAGCATCGGCAGCCTGTCGACCTCCACCTCGACGGGTCTGAGCACAGCGACGAGCAGCATCAGCAGCCTGTCGACCTCGACTTCTACGGGGATCAGCAGCCTGTCGACGTCGACTTCGACCGGCCTGAGCACGGCGACGAGCAGTATCAGCAGCTTGTCGACCTCGACGTCCACCGGGATCAGCAGCCTGTCGACTTCGACCTCCACGGGTCTGAGTACCGCGACGAGCAGCATCGGCAGCCTGTCGACCTCGACCTCCACGGGCCTGAGCACGGCGACCAGCAGCATCAGCAGCTTGTCGACCTCGACGTCGACCGGCATCAGCAGCCTGTCGACTTCGACGTCTACAGGTCTGAGCACGGCGACCAGCAGCATCAGCAGCCTGTCGACCTCGACCTCGACGGGCCTGAGCACCGCGACCAGCAGCATCGACAGCCTGTCGACCTCGACGTCCACTGGCCTGAGCACGGCGACGAGCAGCATCAGCAGCCTGTCGACATCGACATCCACCGGCCTGAGCACGGCAACGAGCAGCATCAGCAGCTTGTCGACCTCGACGTCGACCGGAATCAGCAGCCTGTCGACGTCGACCTCGACGGGTCTGAGCACGGCAACGAGCAGCATCAACAGCCTGTCGACCTCGACTTCGACGGGCCTGAGCACGGCGACCAGCAGCATCGGCAGCCTGTCCACGGCCCTGAGCACGACGACGAGCAGCATCGACAGCCTGTCGACGTCGGCCTCGACCGGTCTGAGCACGGCGACCAGCAGCATCAGCAGCCTGTCGACATCGACCTCTACGGGCTTGAGCACGGCGACGAGCAGTATCAGCAGCCTGTCGACCTCGACCTCGACGGGCCTGAGCACGGCGACGAGCAGCATCAGCAGCTTGTCGACCTCGACATCGACCGGGATCAGCAGCCTGTCGACTTCAACCTCGACCGGCTTGAGCACGGCGACGAGCAGCATCGGTAGCCTGTCGACGTCGACGTCTACCGGCTTGAGCACGGCGACCAGCAGTATCAGCAGCCTGTCGACTTCGACGTCTACCGGCCTGAGCACCGCGACCAGCAGCATCGACAGCCTGTCGACCTCGACCTCCACCGGCTTGAGCACGGCGACCAGCAGCATCAGCAGCCTGTCGACTTCGACCTCCACCGGGATCAGCAGCCTGTCGACCTCGACCTCGACGGGTCTGAGCACGGCGACCAGCAGCATCAGCAGCTTGTCGACCTCGACATCGACGGGCCTGAGCACGGCGACGAGCAGCATCGACAGCCTGTCGACCTCGACGTCTACCGGCTTGAGCACTGCGACGAGCAGCATCAGCAGCTTGTCGACATCGACGTCTACCGGCCTGAGCACGGCGACCAGCAGCATCAGCAGCCTGTCGACGTCGACCTCCACCGGTCTGAGTACCGCGACGAGCAGCATCGACAGCCTGTCGACCTCGACGTCTACCGGCCTGAGCACGGCGACGAGCAGCATCAGCAGCTTGTCGACCTCGACCTCGACCGGCATCAGCAGCCTGTCGACTTCGACGTCGACCGGTTTGAGCACGGCGACGAGCAGCATCGGCAGCCTGTCGACCTCGACTTCGACGGGTCTGAGCACTGCGACCAGCAGCATCAGCAGCCTGTCGACTTCGACCTCGACCGGCCTGAGCACCGCAACCAGCAGCATCGACAGCCTCTCAACGTCGACATCCACCGGCCTGAGCACGGCAACGAGCAGCATCGGCAGCCTGTCCACCGCGCTGAGCACGACGACGAGCGGCATCGCCAGCCTGTCGACCTCGACCTCGACGGGCCTGAGCACGGCGACCAGCAGCATCAGCAGCCTGTCGACCTCGACTTCCACGGGGATCAGCAGCCTGTCGACGTCGACCTCGACGGGTCTGAGCACGGCGACGAGCAGCATCAGCAGCTTGTCGACCTCGACTTCGACCGGCCTGAGCACTGCAACGAGCAGCATCAACAGCCTGTCGACGTCGACTTCGTCCGGCCTGAGCACCGCGACCAGCAGCATCGGCAGCCTGTCCACCGGCCTGAGCACGGCCACCAGCAACGTCAGCAGCCTGAGCACGGCGGTCAACGACATCAACACCAAGGGTGCGAAGTACTTCCACGCCAACTCGACGGCTCCGGACTCCAGCGCCACTGGGCAGGATTCGGTGGCGATCGGACCGCAGTCGGTGGCCAGCGGTGCCAACTCCTTCGCCGCAGGCAACGGCGCGAAGGCCACGGCCGACGGCGCGGTGGCGATCGGCTTCGGCGCCCAGGCGACGGGGGCCAATGCCATCGCGATCGGTTCGGGCGCACTTGCGACCGGCTCGCAGGCCATCGGTGTCAACTCGCGTGCGGGTGGCGGTGGCGTGGCGCTGGGCGACAACGCCGATGCGGGCGGCACAGTGCTGAGCCAGGCGCAGAACATCTCCAAGGGCACGGCCATCGGCTTCGGTGCGGTGGTGCAGCAAAGTGGTGGCGTGGCACTGGGCGCGGGCTCGGTGGCTTCCAGGGCTGCGGGCGTGGCCGGCTACGTGCCGGGCAATGCGACGGCGGAGCAGCAGGCAGCCATCGCAGCGACCACCAGCACGCAGGCCGCGGTGTCGGTGGGCGATGCCAACACCAACCAGTTCCGCCAGATCACCGGCGTGGCAGCGGGCTCGGCCGACAGCGACGCGACCAACGTGGCGCAGTTGAAGGCGGCGTCTGCGGCCTCGAAGGCCAGCAGCGTGCAGTACGCGACCAACCCGGATGGGTCGGTCAACTACAACCAGATCACGCTGGGTGCAGGCCAGGCCGCGGGCGGCACGCGCATCAGCAACGTGGCGCCGGGCATCTTGCCGGGTGACGCGGTCAACGTCGGGCAGTTGAACCAGGTGCAAGGCCAGGTGAACGAGGTGGCACGCATTGCCTACTCGGGCTCGGCCATGGCCTTTGCGATGTCGGGCACCTACCTGCCGACGCTGTACCCGGGCGAGAAGACGGTGGGCGTGGGCCTGGGCTCGTACAAGGGCTACAGCGCCGTGGCGCTGACCTTCAAGGCGCTGTCCGACGACGGCAAGATGTCCTGGGGCGCGGGTCTGTCGACCACGGGCAAGGAGTGGGGCATCAACGCCGGTATCGGCTGGAAGTGGAAGTAATCGGCATTTGCCGCCACTGATCCGGTCACCGGATCGGGTAACCTGCTGGCTCCCGCGCCCTCGGACGCGGGGGCCAGTTTGCTTTTCAAGACCTACATTTCATATGCGCATAGGCATTTCCGTCATCACCCGCGCGGGACAGAGCATCTGGGAGAACGGCCTCGGGCAGAACGTCGTGTTTCTCGCGCGCCTGTTCCAGCAACTGCCCTTCGTGCAATCGGTGGTGTTGATCGATGTGGGCGACCAGCAGGTCATGCCCGCGCAGGTCGACCTGAACGCCCTCGGAATGCGGCTGATGCGCGCGCACGAAGCCACCGACGAAGTCGACGTGATCATCGAGATGGCCGGTGCCCTCGATCCGCAATGGCTGTCCCTGCAGCGCGCGCGCGGCAAGAAGGTCGTGTACTACTGCGCCGGGCAGCCGTATGCGGCCCTGATCGAGCCGGCCGTGTTCGACAAGCCCGGTCTTTTCTCCCGCCCCGATCGCTGCGACGAAATCTGGCTGCTGCCCGAGTACCAGACCTTCGCGAGCTTCCAGCGCGTGCTGCATCGCTGCCCGGTGCGCGTCGTGCCGTATCTGTGGCATCCGCAGTTCCTCGAGCAGCGCATTGCCGAGGTCACGCAGCTGGGCTATCGCTTCGGCTGGCAGGCGGGCGTGGAGCGTGCCGGCCTGCGCGTGGCGATCTTCGAGCCCAACGTGTCGGTGGCCAAGACGTCGAGCATCTCGATGCTGGCCTGCGACGAGGCCTACCGCGCCGAACCGGGCAGCGTCGCGATGATGAACGTGCTCAACACGCTGCACATGAAGGACCATCCGACGATGCTGTACTTCGCGAACCAGCTGGACCTGGTGAAGCAGCACAAGGCACTGTTCCTGGGCAGGCACGACATCGTGGGCTTCATGGTCCAGAGCGCCGACGCGGTGGTGTCGCACCAGTGGACCAACGACCAGAACTACAGCTACCTCGATGCGCTCTACGGCGACTACCCGCTGGTGCACAACTCGCCCTGGCTGCATGGCTTTGGCGCAGGCTATTACTACCCCGGCTTCGAAGCAGCCGAAGGTGGCAGGCAGCTTCGACTTGCGGCCAGCGAACATGACGCGCGGCTGGCCGACTACCGGCAACGGTCGCGGCAGGTGTTCGACGCCGTCGATCCTTTCAACGCCGCGAACACCGAGGCCTATGCACGGCTCCTGCTCGATCTGCAGGCGAAAAACCCGACGGGCGTGACGGCATGAAGCAATTGAAAGTTGGCGTTTCCATCCTCGTGCGCAAGGGCGAGCAATCGCTCTGGGAAAACGGCATCTATCAGAACTGCCTGTTCTTCGTCATGCTGCTGCTGCGCTCGCCGCTCGTGAGCCAGGCGTTCCTGGTGACGGGCGGTGGCGACGGCTCGCCTGAAGACGCGAACTTCCTGGCCGATTCGCCAGTGCCCCTGATCGACATGACGCAAGCGGCGCAAGAGCTCGACGTGATGGTCGAGATGAGCGCGCAACTGGGCCGCGACTGGATGGTGGCGTTCCGCGAGCGCGGCGGCAAGATCGTGTCGATGCGCGTGGGGAACGACTACGTGATCGACATCGAGCGCATGGTGTTCGACAAGCCGCACGGCCTCTTGCTGACTGGCGCACCCTACGACGAGATCTGGACGATTCCCGAATACGAGGCCACCTGCGTGCCTTATTTCGCGAGCGGCTTCCGGGCGCCGGTGCGCATGGTGCCGCACCTGTGGAGCCCGCTGGTGCTGGACCGCGCCGCCGCCGGGCTGCCCGAAGGCCATCGTTTCGACTACCAGCCTGGCCGCAGGCGCTGGCGCGTCGCGATGTTCGAGCCCAACATCTGCATGGTGAAGACCAGCCACATTCCGCTGCTGTGCTGCGAGGTTGCGCACCGCGCCAACCCCGACCTGCTCGAACACGTCTACGCGTACAACACCTTCCACATGAAGGACCACCCGGTCTTCAACGGATTTGCCAACAGCCTGGACATCGTTCGCCACGGGCTGAGCACCTTCGAGGGGCGCTTCCCCACCTGGCAGGTGATGGCGTTCAACGTCGACGCGGTGGTCAGCCACCACTGGGAGAACGGCCAGAACTACCTCTATTACGAGGCCCTCTACGGCGGCTACCCACTGATCCACAACTCTCACCTGATCGGCGATTGCGGCTACCGCTATCACGACTTCGATTGCGAAGAGGGCGGGCGCGCGCTGCAACAGGCCTTTGCGACGCACGACGAAAACCTTGCCTCCTACCGCGAACGTGCGCGCCGCTTCATTGCCACGCTCGACCCGGAAAGCGACGAGAACGTGCGCATCTACACCGCCGCTTTCGAAAACCTCTGCGCTCGAGATCCACGATGAAGACAACGACACAACGACTCGGAAGACTGTGGCTCGTTGCGGCGACCCTTGCCGCCACCGGCGCGGCATTCGCACAAGGCGTACTCGTGCCGCAGGCACCCCCCGCCGTGCCGCAGGACACGCTCACGCGCGCGGCCACCAGCGTAGGCGTCAAGCGCTGCCTGCCTGCCATCACGCGGCTGGCGACGCTCACCGTGCAGGGAAGCCGCAGCCACGACGTGCTGCTCGACTGGGACCGCAAGCGCCCCGATGCCGGACCGATGTTCTCGCTGATCGGCATGGAGTTTCCGAATGCCGGCGTGGCTGCGTCGATCACCGCCATTCCTGATGACACCGGGGCCTGTACCGTATCGGCCGAGCGCATCTCGGTCGCGCCGTTCACCTGCGCGAGCGTTGCCGAGCAGGAATTGAAGAACTACAGGATGACGCGGCTGCTGCCGATCTACGCCGTCTACACCGACGACAAGGAGCCGACCTCGTCGGTCTCGCTGATCGATTCGCCGCCGGGCTGCCTGATCATTCGCCGGTATGTCGAGTACGGCTGGAGAGACCCCGCCGCGGTGCCGGCAGCTGCAGCACCGGCCGCGCCTGCGGGGCAGCCACCGAAGCGGCGTTAGGCGAAGCCAGTCACGCTGGCCGACGGATAGCGGCGCGAACTTCAGCCGGCCTGCTGCGCCGCCGCCGCCAGCGCAGTCAACGCCGCCGCCGTCTGCTCATCGGCCGGAAAGAACGACTCCACCGCCAGTTCCTGCAAGGTGACGTCGACCGGCGTGCCGAAGATCGTGATGGTGCTGATGAAGCTCAGCACGCCGCTCGGCATGACCACCTGGAAGGGCACGGCCACGGCCGACAGTGCGGTGTCGATGGCGGGTGCGTCGTGGCTCACGGCGGGCGCGGGGTAAGCCGCCAGTTCGTCGTGCAGCGACTGCAGCACCGCGTCGCCGGTGGCGGCGATCTGTTGCTGCAGCCGTTCGAGCAGATGGCTGCGCCATTGCGCGAGATTGGCGATGCGCGGTGCCACGCCGTCGGGGTGCAGGCTCAGGCGCAGTACGTTGATGGGCGCTTGCAGCAACTCGGGCGCAGCGCCTTCCATCAGCAAGGGCACCAGCGCGTTGTGCGCCACCAGGTTCCAGTGGCGGTCGACCGCCAGCGCGGGAAAAAGCTCGTGGCCTTTCAGCACCAGGTCCACCGCGCGCCGCGCCGCGGCCATCGCGGGGTCGTCGAGCGAACGCTGCCGGTACATCGGCGCAAAGCCGGCCGCCACCAGCAGCGCATTGCGTTCGCGCAGCGGCACCTCCAGGCGCTCGGCCAGCCGCAACACCATTTCCCGGCTGGGCGCGGCGCGGCCGGTTTCCACGTAGCTCAGGTGGCGCGTCGAGACTTCGGCCTCCTGCGCCAGATCGAGCTGGCTCAGGCGACGGTGGGTGCGCCAGTGCCGCAGGTGTGCGCCGAACGGATCGCGCGCGCCGGGCTGGGTGGCCTTGGACGAGTGGGTGCGGGTGGTGTTCATGGCCCGCATTCTGGCGCGGCGGCGCCGCGGCGCCATGACCTCCCAGGTCATCGACGCGATGCCCACCCGACGGAATCATTGGCTCCAACGCAGCAGGACTGGCTTGCCGCGTACCCCCAAGGAGATTCACATGTCCGTCTTTGCCTCCCCCCGTTTTCTGCCCAACGTCATGTGGGCCGACGCTGCGTCGTGCGCCGCGACCGGTGCGTTGCAGGTGGCGTTCACCGACGCCCTGGCCGCACTGACCGGGTTGCCGGCTGCGCTGCTGATGGGCACGGGTGTGTTCCTGCTGGCGTATGCGGCCGCTGCCGCCTTCATGGCCAGCCGCCGCACCCCGCCGCGCATGCTGATCGGCCTCGTGGTCGCGGGCAACTTCGGTTGGGCCGTCGCCTGCATCGCGCTGCTGGTCAGCGGCATGTTCACGATCACGGCGCTGGGCGTGGCCTGGGCGCTGGCGCAGGTGATCTGCGTGGTGGTGCTGGCGGAATTGCAATGGACCGGCCTGCGCCGCACCCGCCACAACGCGAACATGGCAATGGCGTGAAAGACCTTGCGCTCCGTTCAGGTAACACCGGGGAACCGGCCTGGCCGGGCCCCCGGTGCCGTCCTCGGCAGAGGGAAGAAAAGGCCCGCGCGACACGCAGTACGCGAAGACTGGGGGCAAGCCACGGTCATTGATCCCCGCTATCCTTGAGGCGCTTCCACGAACAAACAGGAGTTCCTCTATGGCCAAAGCACCGGCGCACGCCTTTGCGACCACCCTCAAGACCTTCAAGACCGCATCGGGCAAGTCCGGCAAATACTGGTCGCTGAAGGAACTGGCCAAGCAATACCCCACCATCGAGCGCCTGCCTGTCTCGATCCGCATCGTGCTCGAATCGGTGCTGCGCAATTGCGATGGGCAGAAGGTCTCGGCCAAGCACGTCGAAGAGCTGGCCCACTGGGCGCCCAACGCCGAGCGCACCGACGAAATTCCCTTCGTCGTCACCCGCGTGGTGCTGCAGGATTTCACCGGCGTTCCGCTGCTGGCCGACCTGGCCGCCATGCGCAGCGTGGCCGCCAAGCTGGGCAAGTCGCCCAAGACCATCGAGCCGCTGGTGCCCGTCGATCTGGTGGTCGACCACTCGGTGATGGTCGACTACTACGGCACGCCCAAGGCGCTCGACCTGAACATGAAGCTGGAGTTCCAGCGCAACAACGAGCGCTACCAGTTCATGAAGTGGGGCATGCAGGCCTTCGACACCTTCCGTGTCGTGCCGCCGGGCTTCGGCATCGTGCACCAGGTCAACCTCGAATACTTTGCGCGCGGCGTCTACAAGAGCCCGAACGACAAGGCTGACAAGCCGACCTACTACCCCGACTCGCTGGTCGGCACCGACAGCCACACCACCATGATCAACGGCATCGGCGTGGTCGGCTGGGGCGTGGGCGGCATCGAAGCCGAGGCCGCCATGCTGGGCCAGCCGGTCTACATGCTCACGCCCGACGTGGTGGGCTTCGAGCTCACCGGCAAGCTGCGCGAAGGCGTGACGGCCACCGACCTGGTGCTGTACGTCACGTCCATCCTGCGGGCCGAGAAGGTGGTGGGCAAGTTCGTCGAATTCTTTGGCCCCGGCGCCGCATCGATCGCCGTGCCCGACCGCGCGACCATTGGCAACATGGCGCCCGAATACGGCGCGACCATGGGCTTCTTCCCGGTCGACGAAATGACCGTGGCCTACTTCGAAGGCACCGGCCGCACCAAGGAAGAGGTCGAGCGCTTCGAGGCCTACTACAAGGCGCAGGGCCTGTTCGGCATGCCCGCCCCGGGCGAGATCGACTACACCAAGATCGTCAAGCTCGACCTGGGCACCGTGTCGCCCAGCCTCGCGGGCCCGAAGCGGCCGCAGGACCGCATCAATCTCGGCGATCTTTCCACCAAGTTCTCCGAGCTCTACAGCAAGCCCAACGACGCCAACGGCTTCAACCAGCCGGCCGACAAGCTCAAGCTGCGCTACCCGCTGGTCACGGCCGGCAAGGGCGACGACGAAGAGGCCGCGCCGCCGCCCGCGGGCGCACCGCTCGACGTGGTCGAGATGGTGGCCAACCGCTCGACCAAGGCCGCAGCGCACGTGAGCGCCACCGCGCCTTCGGCCCCCAAGGGCGAGGTGAGCATCGGCAATGGCGACGTGCTGATCGCCGCCATCACCTCGTGCACCAACACCTCGAACCCGAGCGTGATGCTGGCCGCCGGCCTGCTGGCCAAGAAGGCCGTCGAGGCGGGCCTGACGGTCAAGCCGCACGTGAAGACCTCGCTGGCCCCGGGTTCGCGCATCGTGACCGAATACCTCGAGAAGGCCGGCCTGCTGCCGTACCTCGAAAAGCTCGGCTTCTACCTGGCCGGCTACGGCTGCACCACCTGCATCGGCAATGCCGGCGACCTGACGCCCGAGATCAACGAAGCGATCACCAAGAACGACCTGATCGGCGCGGCCGTGCTCTCGGGCAACCGCAACTTCGAGGCGCGCATCCACCCGAACCTGAAGGCCAACTTCCTGGCCTCGCCGCCGCTGGTGGTGGCCTTCGCGATCGCGGGCAATGTCATGACCGACCTCATGACCGAGCCCGTGGGCAAGGGCAAGAACGGCAAGGACGTGTACCTGGGCGACATCTGGCCGACGCCGAAGGAGATCGACGACAACCTGCGCTTTGCGATGAACGCCAAGTCGTTCCGCGCGAACTACGACAAGGTCAAGACCGATCCGGGCAAGTTCTGGACGAGCATCAAGGGCACGAACGGCCAGGTCTACGACTGGCCGACCTCGACCTACATCGCCGAGCCGCCGTTCTTCGAGGGCTTCAAGATGAAGCCGCATGCGTCGGACGCGGGCGTCAAGGGCGCGCGCATCATGGCGCTGTTCGGTGACTCGATCACCACCGACCACATCTCGCCGGCCGGCTCGATCAAGGAAAGCTCGCCCGCGGGCATCTGGCTCAAGGCGCACGGCGTGGCCAAGGCCGACTTCAACAGCTACGGCTCGCGGCGCGGCAACCACGACGTGATGATGCGCGGCACCTTTGCCAACGTGCGCATCAAGAACCTGATGATTCCGCCGGACGCCAACGGCACGCAGGAAGAGGGCGGCGTCACGCTGTTCCAGCCGGGCAACCAGAAAATGTTCATCTACGACGCCGCCATGAAGTACATGGAAGCGGGCACCCCCACGGTGGTGTTCGGCGGCGAAGAGTACGGCACGGGCTCCTCGCGCGACTGGGCCGCCAAGGGCACGCAGCTGCTGGGCATCAAGGCCGTGGTGGCGCGCAGCTTCGAGCGCATCCACCGCGCCAACCTGGTCGGCATGGGCGTGCTGCCGCTGCAGTTCCGCGGCGCTGATTCATGGCAGACGCTGGGCCTGACGGGTGAAGAGCAGATCGACGTGGTGATCGGCAGCGAACTCAAGCCGCAGATGGACGTCAAGCTGGTCGTGCACCGTCCCGATGGCTCGCACCAGGAGGTGACGGTGCGCCTGCGCATCGACACGCCGATCGAGGTCGACTACTACAAGCACGGCGGCATCCTGCCGTTCGTGCTGCGCCAGCTGCTGACGGCCTGAGCGCCAGTCGGTCGATCCTTACTTGCCGGCGGCATCGAGCCGCTGTGCAAGTCGATCGAGCAGCGGTCGGATCTTCTCGCCGACGCTGATCTGCGGATTGGAAAATCCATCGTCCTTGCCGGCCTCGATCTCGCGTTCGCGGATCAGCGGCACGGCCGCTGCAAAGGCGGTCTCGAAGGAATGGGTCTTGCGCAGTTCCTCGTTGAACATCGCGCGGCCGAAGAAGGTCAGCTCCGACAGGCGCCCGCAGCCGTACGAGGTGTGGGTGGCGTCGGCGGCTGTCATCACCAGCGTGTGGTCGTCCGCCATCGGCTCGATCCATCCACCCGAATAGCAGGCCGACACCGCCACGACGCGGTTGCGGATGCCCGCGCCGTCGAGGGCCGTGCGCAGTTCCTCGGGCGTGAGCCAGGGCACCGACAGGGGCCAGTGCGCGGCGGCCAGCTTGTGGTCGCGCGCACCGTGCGAGGTGAGGTAGACCACCAGCAGGTCGTTGTCGCGGTCCATGCGCTGGGCCAGCGCTGCTACCGCCCGCTCCAGGTTGAGTGGCGTGGCCCAGGGCAGCGTGTCGGTCGTGGTGGCGTGGTTCATCAGGTGCAGCACATGGCCCTTGGCGTCGAAGCGGTCTTCGAGCAGTTGGGTGACCATGCGGCTCTCGCGCAGGAACACGTCTTCGGATGCATAAGGAGCGAACACCAGCGCGTAGACATTGGGCTGGCCCGCGCGGCGGCCGGCAATGCCGTTCACCGTGCGGTCCCACAGCGCCTGTTGCTGCTCGAAGACCTCCTGGGTCAGCTTCAGGCGCGGCCGTTCGGGCTCAGCGGATGCCGCACTGGCGTCGGGCGACCACACGCGCTCTTCGCTGTTGATCAGTTGCCAGAAGCCCAAGGCCAGCATCGCCACGAACGCTGGCACGAAGAGGGTGACCCGCCAGCGTGAGCCGACTTCGCGCGCCGTGAATCGCGCCAGCGCGATCACGATCCACGCGCAGGCGGTGCCGAAGATGATCCAGTAGCCCGTGGTGCTGGCGAGCATCGAGGGCAGCCAGCCGCGCGAATAACCCACATACAGCAAGGTGAGCAGCAGATTGCCCGGGAGCATGGCCCAGGTGGCGAGCGCGAACCAGCGCGCCAGTCCACCGCTTGCGGCCCTGCCGGAGAGCGCGCACCAGCCGAGCCATGCCAGCAGCCCCAGCGTCCAGAGCGGATTGAGGGCCGCGAGTGCATTGAGTTGCGCGGGGCCTTCCACCTGGAGGCGACTGATGCCGGCCCACAGAAGCTCGGGCAGCAGCACGAGCAACAGCAGTTGCCAGGGGGCGGGCGTGGCATCGATACCGGGTGTGCGCAGCAGGGCGGTGCGCAGGCCGCCGGCGATCCAGCGCCACAGGCTTGCGCGTGGCACGGCGGCGGGCGGAGGTGGCAGGGTCGGCATCTCTTTGGGTGTCTCGACGGCGGGCATCTGTGGGGTGGTGTCCTCGGGCATGGCGCCGATCATGCCTTGGCCTTTGGCATGCCCGGACGGTTGAATCGGCTGCCTTGGGGTTTGCGAGAATCACTTTCGCCTCATGCTTCGCATCTGCCTCATCTCCGACACGCATGGCCTCTTGCGGCCCGAGGCGCTCGCGTTCCTGCAAGGCAGCGACTTCATCGTCCATGGTGGCGACATCGGCAACGTCGGCATCCTGCAAGCGCTCGCGGCCATCGCGCCGCTGACCGTCGTGCGTGGCAACAACGACCGCGAACCTTGGGCCGAGGGCATTGCCGAGACCGAGCTTGTCACCTTCGGCGGCGTGCAGCTCTACGCCATTCATGACCTGGCTCAACTCGACATCGACCCGCAGGCAGCCGGTGTCCGCGTGGTGGTCTCGGGCCATTCGCACAAGCCGAAGATCGAGGAGCGCGATGGCGTTCTGTACGTCAATCCGGGCAGCGCGGGCCCGCGCCGGTTCAAGCTGCCCATCGCGGTGGCCGAGCTGTTGATCGACGGCGACGCCGTCAGTGCGCGCATCGTCGAACTCGGCGCCTGAGGCCGAGCAATCATTACCATTTGGCCATAAAAGCCCACAAATGAGAATGGATCTTATTTGATGGGTTATGCTCGATCGCTCCTCCGTGGAGCCAGCGTCGAGCGTTGCTGACCTGCCGGCTCCGGGGGCTTTTTCTGCCCTGAATTCCGAAGCCGATGCTCATCCCCTTTCTCATCATGCTGCGCGAAGGCATCGAAGCCGCGCTGATCGTCGGCATCGTTGCCAGCTACCTCAAGCAAAGCGGACGCGGCGCGCTGATGCCCGCGGTGTGGGTCGGCGTGCTGCTGGCCGCCGCGCTGTCGCTGTTCGCGGGCGCGGGCCTGCAACTGCTGGCGGCCGAGTTTCCGCAGAAGCAGCAGGAGCTGTTCGAGGGTGTGGTCGGGCTGATCGCGGTGGTCATGCTGACCTCGATGGTGTTCTGGATGCGCAAGGCCGCACGCTCCATCAAGGGCGAACTGCAGGCCTCCATCGACAAGGCGCTCACCAAGGGCGCGGACGGGCAGGGCTGGGCGCTGATCGGCATGGTCTTCCTGGCCGTGGCGCGCGAAGGGCTGGAGTCGGTGTTCTTCCTGCTGGCCGTGTTCCAGCAGAGCAGTGGCTGGGAAGCGCCCGTGGGCGCGCTCGCCGGCATCGCGGTGTCGGTGGCGCTCGGCTGGGGCCTTTATTCGGGGGGTGTGCGGCTCGATCTGCGGCGCTTCTTCCGCTACACGGGCCTGTTCATTCTTCTGGTGGCCGCGGGCCTGCTGGCCGGTGTGCTGCGCAAGCTGCACGAAGGCGGCGTGTGGAACCACCTGCAGACGGTGGTGTTCGACATGAGCGACACGCTGCCGATGGACAGCCCCGTGGGCGCCGTGCTCTCGGGCCTGCTGGGCTACCAGGCCGCGCCGGTGGTGGGCGAGGTCATCGTCTACCTGGCCTTCCTGGCTGTCGCCCTGTTCTTCTTCCTGCGCTCGCCTCCGGCGATGACGCCTCGCGCGGCGCCTGCGCGCTGAAACCTGCAATGTCCTCTTCTTCATCTCCCGAACCGAAAACGTCGTCTTCTTCTTCCAGCCTCATGCGTGTGGCGGTGGCCGTTTCGGCGCTGCTGGTCGTCGCCGGGCTCGCGGCCTTCTGGTACGCCTCGAACGAGGCCAAGAAGGCGCCGGCCAAGACGGCCGACAACGCCGTCACCGTCACGATCCAGGGCAACGCCTGCGAACCCAACGAGATCACCGTGCCGGCGGGGCGCACCACCTTCACCATCGTCAACAAGTCGAACCGCGCGCTCGAGTGGGAAATTCTCGACGGCGTGATGGTGGTGGAAGAGCGCGAGAACATCGCGCCGGGCTTCTCGCAGACCATGACGGTCAAGCTGTCGCCGGGCGATTTCGCCATCACCTGCGGGCTGTTGAGCAATCCGCGCGGCAAGCTGCACGTGACGCCGTCGGCGGCCTCGAAGGCCGAAGAGGCGCGGCCCTCGCTGGTCAACTATGTGGGTGCGCTGGCCGAGTACCAGGTGTTCCTGCGCCTCGAAGCCGGCACGCTGGAAGACGCGGTGCGCGGCCTGGCCGACGCCGTCAAGGCCGGTGACCTGCAACAGGCCCGCGCGCTCTATGCGCCGGCCCATCAGTCCTACAAGCGCATCGAGCCGATGGCCGAGTTGTTCGCCGATCTCGACACGCGCATCAACGCGCGCGCCGATTATTTCGAGAAGCGCGAGGCCGACCCCGGCTTCACCGGCTTCCATCGCATCGAGTACGCGCTCTACAGCCAGAACGACGTCAAGGGCCTGGCGCCCGTGGCCGATCGGCTGGTGGCCGACATCGGCGTGCTCAAGGAACGCCTGCGCGGGCTCAACATGCCGCCCGAACGCCTGGCGGGTTCCGCGTCCAAGCTGCTGCGCCGCGTGGCAGACAACCTGCCGGCCGGCGATGAAGACCACTACGGCCATGCCGAACTGGTGAACCTGCAGGGCACGCTCGAAGGCACCAGGAAGATTTCGGAGTTGCTGCAGCCGCTGCTGGTCAAGGCCGCGCCCGCGCTGCAAAAGAGCGTGGACGAGCGCTTCGCGGCCTTCGACGCCGCGCTGGCGCCGTACCGCGAAGGCGAGGGCTTCAAGGCCACGCCGCTCGACGAAGCACAGAGAAAGGCCATTGCAGACGCGGTGCGCGCGCTGGCCGACGAGCTCGGCAAGGTCAATGCCGCGCTCGGCCTCGAATGAGTTGAAGAAGAGAGCTCCCATGGAAAAGCCGATCCACGAATCCGCGCCCGCATCCGGGCAACCCGCTTCGCCGCACCGCCGCCGCATGCTTGGCGCAGCAGGTGTCGCCTTTGCCGGCCTCGCGGCCTCGGCCCATGCGGCCGTCGCACCTGCGGGCTCGCCCAATGCCCCCGATGCCGGTGCGCAAGTCACCGACGCGCCGCAGAGCAGCCACACGCAAGACCGCGTGCCCTTCCGTGGCAAGCACCAGGCGGGCATCGTCACGCCGCGCCCGACGGCCGGCATGGTCGCGTCGTTCTATGTGCTGGCCGAGAACCGCGCCGACCTGGAGCGGCTGTTCCGTACGCTCACCGACCGCATCGCCTTTCTGACGCAGGGTGGCCCGCAGACCGACCCGGACCCCAAGCTGCCGCCCGCCGGCTCCGGCATCCTCGGCCCGGTGGTGCAGCCCGATGGGCTGACGGTGACGGTGTCGGTCGGCCCTTCGCTGTTCGACGAACGCTTCGGCCTCGCGAAGAAGAAGCCCGTGCGGCTCAACCAGATGCAGCGCCACCCCAACGACGCGCTCGATGCGGCGTTGTGCCACGGCGACCTGTCGATCCAGTTCTGCGCCAACACGCCCGACGCCAACATCCACGCGCTGCGCGACATCATCAAGAACACGCCCGACCTGCTGGTGCTGCACTGGAAGCAAGAGGGCACCGTGCCGCCGATTCCGGCGGTGCCCGGCAAGCCGGCCGAGAGCGCGCGCAACTTCCTGGGTTTTCGCGACGGTTCGGCCAACCCCGATTCGGCCGACAACAAGCTCATGGACCACATCGTGTGGGTGCAGCCGGGCGGCGACGAGCCGGCCTGGGCCGTGGGCGGCAGCTACCAGGCGGTGCGGATCATCCGCAACTTCGTCGAGCGCTGGGACCGCACGCCGCTGCAGGAGCAGGAGGCCATCATGGGCCGCCTGAAGCCCACCGGCGCGCCGATGGACAGCGGCAAGACGGAGCACGACGTGCCCGACTACACCAAGGACCCCGAGGGCAAGGCCACGCCGATGGACGCGCACATCCGCCTGGCGAATCCGCGCACGAAGGCATCGGACGCGAACCTGATCTTGCGCCGGCCCTTCAACTACTCGAATGGCGTTACCAAGTCGGGCCAGCTCGAAATGGGGCTGCTTTTCATCTGCTACCAGGCCGACCTTGAAAAGGGCTTCATCGCGGTGCAGACGCGCCTGGATGGCGAGCCGCTCGAGGAATACATCAAGCCCATCGGTGGCGGCTTCTTCTTCACGCTGCCGGGCGTGCAGGACGAGCGCGACTGGCTGGGGCGCAGCCTGATGGCGGCCTGAAGCCGCGCCTTCAGAGACACAAGTTTTTTCACCACCGCTAGAACCAGGAGATCCATGACCGTGCAGTTCCGCCGCCACTTCCTCGCCACTTTCGTTGCAGGCTTCGCCGGGCTCTATGCCATGGGCGCGCAGGCCGCCGTGTCGCCGCTCGAACTGGTCGGACCGATCTCCGACTACAAGATCTACGTGGCCGAGAACGTGCGCAAACTGGCGACGGACACGCGCGCCTTCACCGCTGCGGTGAAGGCCGGCGACATCGAGAAGGCGAAAAAGCTGTACGCGCCGACGCGCACCAGCTACGAACGCATCGAGCCGGTGGCCGAACTGTTCAACGACCTCGACAAGTCGATCGACTCGCGAGCCGACGACCACGAGAAGGCCGAGAAAGACCCGGCCTTCGGCGGTTTCCACCGCATCGAGTACGGCCTGTGGGTGCAAAAGAGCACCAAGGAGCTGAACCCTGTGGCCGACAAGCTGCTGGCCGAGGTGCTCGAACTGCAAAAGCGCCTGGTCGCGCTGACCTTCCCGCCCGAGAAGGTGGTGGGCGGCGCCGCCGTGCTGATGGAAGAGGTGGCGGCCACCAAGATTTCGGGCGAAGAGAACCGCTACAGCCACACCGACCTGTGGGACTTCCAGTCGAACTTCGAGGGCGCCTACAAGATCGTCGAGTTGCTGCGCCCGCTGGTCGTGAAAGAAAACAAGGCCTTTTCGGACAAGACCGACGCCAACTTCAAGGTCGTGTTCGACACCCTGGCCAAGTACAAGACGGCCGACGGCGGCTTCGAGACGTACTCGAAGCTCACCGAGCGCGACCGCAAGATGCTGGCCGGCCGGGTGAACACGCTGGCCGAAGACCTGTCCAAACTGCGCGGCATGCTCGGCTTGAACTAGGCCCGCCCCCAGCCTGCGCGCACCGCGTGTCGCTTCGCGCCGGGGCAACACCTGCGGCCCGGCCAGGCTGGTTCCGCAGTGTTTCCGACCTTGCAGAGCCCTTTTTGAGCCGTGGTCAGGTTTTCGCGAGTGAGAATTGCTAGCATTCGGGTATTGCTTACTTGGCGCGCCGATATACAGGGCGCACTCTCACCGTGCACACCAATGACAACGGCGCAGCGCCGGCATCCGCCGTCCTGCACCTCGACCAGCTTCCCGACAACCAGTGGGCCACCGTGCTCGACGTCGCTCGCCCCGAGAGCGCCGACGACCGCGAACTCGTGCTGCGCCTGACCGAAATCGGCTTCGTGCCGGGCGAAGCGGTGCGTATCGTGGCCAGCGGCATTCCCGGACGCGAGCCGCTGGCGGTTCGCCTGGGCCACACCACCTTCGCGCTGCGCCGCCACGAGGCCGCGCTCATCCACGTGACGCCGGGGGCCGCAAACCATGGTTGAGGCCGTCATCCAGGGCCCCGGCGGTTTTGCCGCCACCGCGCAGCCGGGCCGCATTGCGCTGCTGGGCAACCCCAACTGCGGAAAGACCGCGCTCTTCAACCTGCTCACCGGCAGCCGCCAGAAGGTCGCCAACTACGCCGGCGTGACCGTCGAGCGCAAGGAAGGCACGCTGCGCACGCCCTCCGGTCGCCGCGTCTTCGTGCTCGACCTGCCGGGCGCCTACAGCCTGAACGCGCTCAGCGCCGACGAGGCCGTCACCCGCGACATCGTCACCGGCCAGAGCCAGGAAGCCTTGCCCGACCTGCTGGTGTGCGTGACCGACGCCACCAACCTGCGCCTGAACCTGCGGCTGGTGCTCGAAGCGAAGAAGCTCGGCCTGCCGATGGTGGTGGCGCTCAACATGACCGACATGGCCCGCAAGCAGGGCATCGTGGTCGACACCGCCGTGCTGTCGCGCGAACTGGGCCTGCCGGTGGTCGAGACCGTCGGCGTGCACACCGGTGGCGCGCAGAGCCTGCTCGTCGCACTCGACAAGCCCGTGGCCGCCGCTTCGCCGCAGCCCTGGCAGGCGCCCGGGCTCGACGACGTGCTCGCCACGCAGCGCGAGGTGCGCCGCATCCTCGGCCTGGCGGTGACCGAGCCGGTCGGCAGCCTGGCCACCAGCGACCGCATCGACCGTGTCGTGATGCACCCGCTGTGGGGCATGCTGGTGCTGGCCGTCACCATGTTCCTCATGTTCCAGGCCGTGTTCAGCTGGGCCACCGTGCCGATGGACGCCATCAAGGCCGGCACCGAGGCGCTTGGCGGTGTGCTCAAGGCGCACATGGCCGAAGGCATGCTGCAGAGCCTGCTGGTCGACGGCGTGATCGCGGGCGTGGGCGGCGTGATCGTCTTCCTGCCGCAGATCCTGATTCTTTTCCTCTTCATCCTCGCGCTCGAAGACTCCGGCTACCTGCCGCGCGCCGCCTTCCTGCTCGACCGCGTGATGGGCACCGTGGGTCTGTCGGGCCGCTCCTTCATTCCGCTGCTGTCGAGCTTTGCCTGCGCCATTCCGGGCGTGATGGCCACGCGCACCATCAGCAACTGGCGCGACCGCATCACGACCATCATGATCGCGCCGCTCATGACCTGTTCGGCGCGGCTGCCGGTGTATGCGCTGCTCATCGCCGCCTTCATTCCGGCGCGCACCGTGGGCGGCGTGTTCAACCTGCAGGGCGTGGTGCTGTTCGCGCTGTACGTGTTCGGCATCGTCTCGGCGATGGCCGTGGCCTGGGTGATGAAGCGCTTTCGCGACAACGCGCAGCATTCGCCGCTGATGATGGAACTGCCGGCCTACCGCTGGCCCAACCCACGCAACCTTGCGCTGGGGCTGTACGAGCGGGCGTGGATCTTCATCCAGCGTGTGGGCACGATCATCCTCACGCTCACGATCCTGCTGTGGTTCCTGTCGACCTTCCCGTCGCCACCCGAGGGCGCGACCGGCGCGGCCATCCAGTACAGCCTGGCCGGCATGATCGGCCGGGGCCTCGAACACATCTTCGCGCCCATCGGCTTCAACTGGCAGATCTCGATCGCGCTGGTGCCCGGCATGGCTGCACGCGAAGTGGCAGTCGGTGCGCTGGGCACGGTGTACGCGCTCTCGGCCACCGGCGAGGACGTGGCGGGCGCGCTCGAGCCACTGATCGCCGGGAGCTGGTCGCTGGCCACCGCGCTGTCGTTGCTGGTCTGGTACGTGTTCGCGCCGCAGTGCATCTCGACGCTGGCGGCCGTCAAGCGCGAAACCGGGTCGTGGAAGTACGTGTGGATCATGGCGGGCTACCTGTTCGCGCTGGCCTACGCGGCGTGCTTCATCACCTACCGCGTTGCACTGGCACTCGGAGCAGGTTAAAACCCGCAACGAAAGGTTTGAAGAAGAAATGGCACAGCAACTGATCGTTGGATTGATCGTCGCGGCGGCCGCGTTCTACGCGGTCTGGCGCTGGATGCCCGCAGGCTGGCGGCGCAGCGCGGCGCACAAGCTCGCGGCCGGCACGCACCGCGCCGGGCTGGTCGACCAGCAACGTGCCGACCAACTGGCGGCTTCGCTCGCCAAGACCTCGGGCTGCGGCTCCTGCGACACCTGCGGAAGCTGCGCCCCCAAGACACCCTTCAAACCGGAAGCCGACAAGGCCACCAGCCCGCACAGCACGCTGTCGTCCACGAACAGCCTCTGAGACCGATGCCCGCGCACATCCTCGTCGCCGGGGGCGGCATCGGGGGGCTGGCCACGGCGCTGGCGCTTTCCCGGAACCGGCACCGGGCCGACGTGTTCGAACAGGCCGCCGCCTTCGGCGAAATCGGTGCCGGCGTGCAGCTCGGCCCCAACGCCACGCGGCGCCTCCAGCAACTCGACCTGGGCCCGGGCCTGGCCGCCATCGCCGCGCGCCCCGACGCGCTCGTGGTCCACAGCGCCAGTAACGGTGCGCAGCTGGCCCGCCTGCCGCTCGGCGATGCCATGCAGCAGCGCTACGGCGCGCCTTACTTCTGTGTTCACCGTGCCGACCTTCATGGGCTGCTGCTTGATGCGGTGCGCGCGTGCGGCGGCGGCACGCTGGTCATCGGCGCGCACATCGGGCAGATCGAAACCAGCGACGACCTCGTGTGCGTGTCCAGCACCGACGCGCGCGCTTGGGAGGGCGAGGCGCTCGTTGGCGCCGATGGCCTCTGGAGCATTGCGCGGCGGCAGCTCGATGCGGCCTCGGCCGCCGAGTCGCCACGCATGACCGGCCACACGGCTTGGCGGGCGCTGGTCGAGCAATCGAAATTGCCCGCGGCATTGCGCCGCACGCAGGTCGACGTGTGGCTCGGTCCGCGCCTGCATGCGGTGGCGTACCCGGTGCGCGGCGGCGACTGGCTCAACGTGGTGGTCATCGCCGAATCCGCACCAGCCGGCGATGCGCGCGACTGGGACCAGACCAGCAGCATCGCCGCCCTGAAGCAGGCCATGGGCCGCAGCTGCGCCGGCCTGCAGACCTTGCTCGACGCCATGCCCGGCTGGCGTGCCTGGACGCTCAGCGACCGCGCCCCCGTTGCCAGTGCTGCCGACATGGCGCACGAGCGCGTCGCGCTGGTGGGCGATGCGGCGCATCCGATGGTTCCTTACCTGGCGCAAGGCGCCGGCATGGCGATCGAAGACGCGTTGGCGCTGGCCGACGCACTCGGCCACGGCAGCGCGGCCGAAGTGCCGGCCGCCTTTTCGCGCTATGCCGACGTGCGATGGGCGCGCAACGCGCGGGTGCAGGCGAAGGCGCGCCGCAACGGCGAAATCTTCCACGCCACGGGCGCCGTGCGCCTGGGCCGCGACATGGCGATGCGCATGCTCGGCCCGAAGCTGCTCGACCAGCCCTGGCTGTACGGGGGCTGAAGACGGCGGCAGGGTACGGCGCTTGAGTACGGCGGCGCATGTAGGCGCCGCCGTCGGCGCGCCTCAGAGCCTGAAGGTCTGCAGGTGCTCGATGCGCTCGGCGAGCCCTTCTTGCCCCAGGTAGTGGCCGTGCTTGCCATCGGCCATCTTCGCGAGCGAGGTTTCCAGTTCGAGCAGCATGGCATCGCGGTCCGCCACGAAGGCCGGCGGCACATCGATGCCCGCCTGTGCGCAGGCGTCCGCGATCAGGTGCGCGCTCGCGGGTGCGCCGCAGGCGGCGCACTTCACGATGGCCGCGACATTGGGCTCGGCGCCGTTGGCCAGCAGCGCGCTGGTGAGTTCGGGGGCGATTTGTCCGTCGATGTTGCGCAGCGCATCCGCCGCCACCGGCGCGCCCGCGCGCACCAGCGCCGCGGCGGTGGCAAAGGCGCCGTGCCCGACGGCGATGTCGGTTGCGAGCGCGCTGCCATGCACCGGCCCCTCGAAACTCACGCCGGCGGCCGCGAGCTGCACGATCAGCGCCGCGTCGTCAGTGGCAATCGCATGGCGCAGCGCCACGCGCGCAAGAGCTGGTCGATGGCGCAGCGTGGCCTCGGCCAGCGGTGTGCGCCAGTCGAGCACGGCGCGGGAATAGAAGGCGACCAGCTTGTCCATCAGGTCGAGGTCCAGTCCGTGGTCCTGGTGCCGGTCGTCGAGGTATTCGAGCAAGGTCTGCCCCGAGAAGTAGTCGCCCGCCGGGGCCAGCGGATCTTCTTCGAGGTGCAGTGCCGCGAAGGCGCCGTGCAGGTCGGTCGCGACGGTGGTCACGCCGTCTTCGTGCAAGGCATGCGTCCAGGCGGGCGGCAGGCCCTTCTTCCACGCGACGATGTGGCCGTGTTCGGCGCCGGGCTCGACCACCGCGTAGATGCGGTCGGTGTACTCGAAGCCGCCGAACGGCAGGTGCGTGAGCTTGCCGCTCCACGGCGTGCCGCTTTCGTCGGCGGCGTCTTCGGCCAGCTCCTGCTCGTGCTCGATCCAGCCCTGCAGGTCGTGGTAGCCGTCGCTGCCGTCCCAGAACAATTCCGTCCAGCTGATGGCCTCGATGTTGCCGTTCATCTCGAGCGTCAGGTCGTAGTCGAGCCGGCCACCCGACGTCTGCTGCCACAGCGCGACCAGTGCCTCGGGCAGGGGCCCCGCGCACAGCGCCTGCACGGCCGCGATCTGCTGCGCCGGCATCGGCGGCTGCGCATCGAAGATCACGCGGTCTGCGAACAGCACGATGCCGTGCTTGCGCAGGGTGGAGAGCTCGTCGGGTGCAAACCGGATGTCGTTCATGGCAGTGATCTCCGTTGTTTCCAAAAATGTAGCGCTTTACGCAGACGGAGCAAGCCTTGCCACCTCTATTTCATGAGGGTGGTTGCGTCGTGTGCGGCGTTATCTGCGTCGTCATGTGCGTCGTCACCTGCGGCCATTCGATGCGGTCGAACAGGCGCATCAGCCGGACCTTGCGGCCGTGGTTGAACTGCCCGATCCACGCGATGTGGCCCAGCAGGTGGCCGCGAAAGTCACTCACCCTTGCGCGGTTCTGGCCCGTGGGGCCGTGTAGCACGCATTGATGCAGCACGGCTTTCAGCCGGTCGAAGTCTTCGCGCGGCGCATTCGCCTTCTGGTTGACGACCACGCCGGTCACGCGTTGCTGGCGGTGTTGCGGCATGCAGCGCACCTTGCGCGGATGGAGCGTGAAGCCTTCATCGGCCGCGATGCCGCCGACCCAGGCCCTCAACGCCGTGAACTGGCTGCGCAGCGATGCGGGTCCCGAGAACACGAGGTCGTCGGCATAGCGCGTGTAGGTGGCACCGAAGACCCACGCCAGCCCTTCGAGCCGCAGGTCGAGCCGGAAGGCGCAGAGGTTCGCGAGCGCGGGCGAACACGGCGAGCCTTGCGGCAGATGCGGTGCAGCCAGGCGCCTGGCGCCCAGCCAGTCGAGGCCACCGTCGTCACGCAGCCGTTCCACCACCGCGCTGTCGGTGCGGTGCGTGCACAGCGCGGTGAGGGCGCGCGCCACGCCCTCGGGGTAGCCCAGCGTGCGCCACGTCGCGTGCACGCGCGAGGCGCGAACGCTAGCAAAGAAATCGCACAGGTCGAAGCCGATCACCACCTCCTTGCCGGCATGCGCGGCCGCGTGGCTGGCGACAGAGCGGCCCTGCACGAAGCCGTGCGCCGCTTCGTGCACGGGCACGTGCTGCAGCAGGTCGTCGAGGATGCGGCGCTGCACGCGCTTCAGGTCGGCCTTTGGGATCTCCAGCAGACGAAGGCCGCCGAGGCGCTTGGGCTGCAACTGGTAGCGGTAGTGGGAGGCGGGGCGCGCACCGGCCGCGTCGGGCTCGCGAAAGCCTTGTGCCGCCGATGTGAGCCATGCCAGGCGCTCGGGATCAAGCTCAAGCCACTGCGCGAGTTCGGACAGCGTGGGAACGTGCGGCAAAGCGAAGTGGTCCAGGCCCATCGGCCGCGGCAGCATCTCCGCAGGTCGCAGGATGATTCGCCGGACGCGGGGCAGATCGTCCTGCGCGAAGGCGAGGTCCAGCTCGGGCATGTCGTGGATCGCCTTCGCCAGCGCGGGCAGATCGGTGCGCCGCCATGTGGCTTGCGAGCGATTGCCGAGCGCTTCGGCGAAGGGCTTGAGCCACGGCGGGTCGGCGCCCAGCGTCGCGGCGGCCCGCGCACGCAGCGCATCGGGCGCGGTGCCGCCGGGCTGCCTGGCGTCGGCCAGCAAGGCCCGCGCAAGGCTGCGGGCCAGCCATTCCCTGTAGCTCAACGCGCGCGTCGTCATGAAGGTGATGAGGCCGATCGATGAAGGTGGGCGGCAACCAGCCCTTCAACCAGCCGGTGATGCGCCAGCCGTGCTGCGCGTCAGCGCAGTCGGGCTTGCGCGCCGGAACGTGTAGCCATCCATCCACCGCGGGGTTTCCCCGCAGCACAAGGCAGAACGACGAATCGCATCGCCTTGTCGAGTCTTGAAGTGCTGGTGCCGCGCGGATTGTAGGAGCCGTCGGTGCGCGCGGCCTTCAGGTTGCTACAGGTCGGTGCGCAGCTTCCAGATTTCGGGGAACAGCACCACGTCGAGCATCTTGCGCAGGTAGCTCACGCCGCCGGTGCCGCCGGTACCGCGCTTGAAGCCGATCACGCGCTCGACGGTCGTCACGTGGCGGAAGCGCCAGAGTCGGAAGGCGTCTTCGAGGTCGGTGAGTTTTTCGCCGAGCTGGTACAGGTCCCAGTGGTCGTGCGGGTTTCGATAGACGATGAGCCATGCGGCCTCGACGCCATCGCTGACTTCGTAAGGCTGGGTCCAGTCGCGTTTCAGCCGGTCGATGGGCACCGGCAGGCCGTGGCGTGCCAGCAGGCGCAGCGACTCGTCGTACAGCGAAGGCGCACGGTAGGCCGCATCGACCTGCGCCAGCAGATCGGCACGGTGCGCGTGCGGCTTGAGCATGGCGGCGTTCTTGTTGCCGAGCGCGAATTCGATGCAGCGGTACTGCGCGCTCTGGAAGCCGCTGGAGTTGGCAAGGTAGGGGCGCATCGCCGTGTACTCGGGCGGCGTCATGGTCGACAGCACGGTCCATGCGCTCACCAGCTGTTCCATGATGCGGCTCACGCGGGCGAGCATCTTGAAGGCGTCGGCCAGCTTCTCTTCGGCGATGCAGGCGGTGGCGGCGTGCAGCTCGTGCAGCATCAGCTTCATCCAGAGCTCGCTGGTCTGGTGCTGCACGATGAAGAGCATCTCGTCGTGCGCGGGCGACAGCGGATGCTGGGCGTTGAGGATCTCGTCGAGGTGCAGATAGTCGCCGTAGCTCATGGACTTGCTGAAGTCCAGCTGCGCCTTTTCTTCGTGAACGATGTTCTCGAGGCTTTTCGCGGGGCTCTTGTCGGCGGTCATGTCACTGCGTTCTTGCGGTTGAATTCAGCGCGTCGCCACTCGCCGGTTTCGAGCACCTGCACGAGATGCTCGACCGAGTTCCACACGTCCTCGAAGCCGATGTACAGCGGCGTGAAGCCGAAGCGCAGGATGTCGGGCATCTGCGAATCGCCGGCGCGATAGTCGCCGATCACGCCGCGCGCGATCAGCGCCTGCACGATGGCGTAGGCGCCTTCTTCGCGGCTGAGGCACACCTGCGAGCCGCGCAGCGCGTGGTCACGCGGCGTGACGAGCGAGAGGCCCTGGCCGGCGCAGCGCTCCTCGACCAGCTGGATGAACAGATCGGTGAGCGCGAGCGACTTGGCGCGCAGCGCGGACATCGCACCGTTGCCGCCGTTGAAGGCCTCGGCTGCGAGCACCGTATCGAGGCCGCATTCGAGCCCCGCCAGCGCAATGATCGGCTGCGTGCCGCAGAGGTAACGGCCCACGCCCGGTGCGGGCCGGTAGTGCGGCGTGAACTCGAAGGGCGCCGCATGGCCCCACCAGCCCGAAAGCGGTTGCTCGAACTGGCCGGCGTGCCGCGCGTTGACCCATGCGAAGGCCGGGGCGCCCGGGCCGCCGTTCAGGTACTTGTAGCCGCAGCCGATCGCGTAGTCAGCGTTGCTGTCGTTCAGGGCCACCGGCACGGCGCCCGCGCTGTGCGCGAGATCCCACACCGCGAGGGCGCCCACGGCGTGGGCGGCGGTGGTGATGGCCTTCATGTCGTGCATGGCGCCGGTGCGGTAGTTGACGTGCGTGAGCATCAGCACGGCCACTTCGTCGGTGAGCACACCGGGCAACTCGCTTGCTTCGATCAGCTTGAGCGTGAAGCCGCGCTCGCGGCACAGCGACTCGGCGATGTAGAGGTCGGTCGGGAAGTTGCTGCGCTCGCTGATGACCAGCTTGCGGCCGCTGTCTTTTTGCTGCGAGAGCGCCGCGAACAGCACCTTGTAGAGGTTCACCGAAGTGCTGTCGGTGCACACCACTTCGCCGGGCGCGGCACCGATCAGGCGGGCCACCTTGTCGCCCAGGCGCTGCGGCAGGTCGAACCAGCTCGCGGTGTTCCACGAGCGGATCAGGCCTTCGCCCCATTCCTTCGTCACCACTTCGGCGATGCGCGCCGGCGCGGCCTTGGGCATCACGCCGAGCGAGTTGCCGTCGAGGTACAGCACGTCCCCGGGGATGGTGAATTGGTCGCGCAAGGCGCGCAGCGGGTCTTGCGCGTCGAGCGCGCGGCAGTCTGCAAGGGTCGTCATGGTGGAGGTTTCAGCGAGGAAGTTCGCGCAGCACGGCGCGAACGGGGGAGGCATCGGCGCTGACCAGCTTGAGCGGCAGCGCGATGAGTTCGTAGTCGCCCTCGGGCACGTCGTCGAGCACAAGGTTCTCGAGCACGCGCAGGTCGAGGCGGCGGATGCGTTGGTGGCTTTCCAGCGTCTTGCTGTCGGCCGGGTCGATGCTGGCGGTGTCGATGCCGATGAGCTTCACGCCCATGGCCGCGAGGCGCTCGACGGTGGCGGGTGCGTAGGCCGCGAGTTGCGGGTCCCAGCGGTCCACCGGCATGGCGGTGTAGGTGCGCACCAGCACGCGCTGCGGCAGGTCGCTGTCGACGGCGTGGGCAATGTGCTCCCACTCGATCAGCGGGCCCTTGTCGATCGCGTGGATCACGCGGCAGGGGCCGAGGAAGGGCGTGAGGTCGACATGGCCGATGGTCTGGCCGTCGGGGTCGTAGTGCAGCGGTGCATCGGCGTGCGCGCCGACGTGGGGCGAGAGCTTGATCTCGCTGACGTTCACCGGGCAGCCTGGCGAAATGGTCGCGGCCCAGCGCTGCTGGTAGGGCGTGTCGCCGGGAAACACCGGCGCGCCTCCATGCACGGGCGGCGAAATGTCCCAGATGCGTTGCTGATGTGATGGAGCCATGGCGCGAAGGTAGCGCCGGGCGAGGCGTCGTGGTGTCGGTTATTTCCAACACCGAACGTCACGAGATGAACCGGCTCAGTGCAGAGGCGACAGCGCCGGCAGCCCGTGCCGTGCCCGGGCCCGTTCGCAGGCGTCGCTGCCGGACTGCAGCTCGTGGCAGGGGTTGGGGCGCCATTCGTAGATGCCGCAGCTCACGGCCTGGCCGATCTTGCCGGTGAGGGCGGCGCAGCGCATCGGCGTGTGGTCGGTGCCGCGCATGCGGCAGATGGCGTCGTTCACCTCGACGGCGAGGCCTGAAGGCACCTTGCCGCCGTTGTCGTCGAGTTCGTGCACGCTGAAATCGACACGGTAGGCGGCGCAGCAGGCGCCGCATTGCTGGCAATCGGACATGCGGCTGCGCCCTTGGCCCGGAAGATCAGAGCCTGCCGAGCAGGAGGAACTCCATCAGCGCCTTCTGCGCGTGCAGGCGGTTCTCGGCCTCGTCCCACACCACCGACTGCGGCCCGTCGATGACCTCGGCCTGCACTTCCTCGCCGCGGTGGGCGGGCAGGCAGTGCATGAAGAGGGCGCCGGGCTGGGCGATGCGCATCATGTCTTCATCGACGCACCAGTCGGCAAAGGCCTTGCGGCGGGCCTCGTTCTCGGCTTCGTAGCCCATGCTGGTCCACACGTCGGTGGTGACGAGGTCGGCGCCGCGGCAGGCTTCCATCGGGTCCTTGAAGACCTTGTAGCTGTCGCCCGAGCGGATGCCGGCGATCGACTGGTCGACCTCGTAGCCGCTGGGCGTGCTCACATGCACCGTGAAGCCCAGGATCTCGGCCGCCTGCAGCCAGGTGTTGGCCATGTTGTTGCCGTCGCCCACCCAGGCCACCGTCTTGCCCTGGATCGAGCCGCGGTGCTCGATGTAGGTGAAGATGTCCGCCAGGATCTGGCAGGGGTGGAACTCGTTGGTCAGGCCGTTGATGACGGGCACGCGCGAGTGCGCGGCGAAGGCATCGATCTTGGTCTGCTCGTAGGTGCGGATCATCACGATGTCGACCATGCGGCTGATGACCTTGGCGCTGTCCTCGATGGGCTCGGCGCGGCCCAACTGGCTGTCGCCGGTGGTCAGGTGCACCACGCTGCCGCCGAGTTGGTACATGCCGGCCTCGAAGCTCACGCGGGTGCGCGTGCTGGCCTTCTCGAAGATCATGGCCAGCGTGCGGTCGACCAGCGGCTGGTGCTTTTCGTAGGTCTTGAACTTCTTCTTGATGATCGCCATGCGATCGAAGAGGTAGGCGTACTCGTCGGCGGTGAAGTCGGCGAACTGCAGGTAGTGCCGGATGGTGTTCGCGGTGGCGGTCGTCATTGGGGTGCGGGCTCCGACAGGAAGGCTTTGACGATGGGCGCGAGGATGGCGACGATCTCGTCGGCCTCGGCAATGCTCAGGATGAGCGGGGGCACGAGGCGGATCACCTTGTCGGCCGTCACGCTCAGCAGCAGGCCGGCGTCGCAGGCGCGGTTCAGGATCACGCCGCAGGGCCGGTCGAGCTCGATGCCGATCATCAGGCCCTGGCCGCGGATTTCCTTCACGCCGGGCAGGCTGCCGATCTCGCGCTCCAGCGCGGCCTTCAGGTGCGCGCCCACGGTGGCGGCGTTGTCGAGCAGCTTGTGCTCTTCCATGATGCGGATGGTCTCGACACCGGCACGCATCGCGAGCGGGTTGCCGCCGAAGGTGGTGCCGTGGTTGCCCGGGCCGAAGATGTTGGCGGCCTTGGGGCCGGCCACCACGGCGCCGATCGGCACGCCCGAGCCCAGGCCCTTGGCCAGCGGCATCACGTCGGGCTTGATGCCCGCCCACTGGTGGGCGAACCACTTGCCGGTGCGGCCCATGCCGCATTGCACTTCGTCGATCATCATGAGCCAGTCGCGCTCGTCGCACAGCTGGCGCACCTGCTTGAGGTAATCGACGCGCATCGGGTTGATGCCGCCTTCGCCCTGGATGGTCTCGAAGAACACGGCGACCACGTTCGGGTTGCCTTCGGTCGCCTTCTTGAGCGCCTCGATGTCGTTCAGCGGCACGCGGATGAAGCCCTCGACCAGCGGGCCGAAGCCGGCCTGCACCTTGGGGTTGCCGGTGGCCGACAGGGTCGCGATGCTGCGGCCGTGGAAGGCGGCTTCGTAGACGACGATCTCGGGGCGCTCGATGCCCTTGTCATGGCCGAACTTGCGGGCCAGCTTCAGGGCCGCTTCGTTGGCTTCGAGGCCGGTGCAGCAGAAAAACGCGTTGGTCAGGCCCGAAATTTCGGTCAGCTTGGTGGCGAGCTGCTCCTGGCCGGTCACGTGGTAGTAGTTGGAGCTGTGGATCAGCTTGGTCAGCTGGTCCTGCAGGGCGGGCACCAGCTCGGGGTGGTTGTGACCCAGCGTGTTGACGGCGATGCCGCCCAGACCGTCGATGTAGGCCTTGCCCGTGGTGTCCCAGACTCGGCAGCCCTGGCCGTGCGACAGTGCGATCGGCAGGCGACCGTAGGTGTTCATGACGTGGGGCGAGGTGGGCTGGGCGGTAGCGCTCATTCGGGTTCTCCAGATAGGGAACGCGGATTCTAGGCGTGCGGTTTGACGGCTTCGTTGAGGATTCCGCATTACAGCAATGCCCCATGTTCAGGATGCAAAAAGTAGCGCGGATAGAATCGCTTGCTGCACCGCAGCACCTGCTTCGGGCGCCTCATTCAACGATGATTTCCCCCACTGCCAAAGAAATCTTCATCCAGGGCATCACGCACGATGGCCGGACTTTCCGCCCCAGCGACTGGGCCGAGCGGCTTGCCGGTGTCATGAGCTCCTTCCGTCCCGGTGGTGCCTTTCCGGGCAGCTACCTGAGCTACTCGCCCTGGTGCGTGCCGACCACCATCAACAACGTGAAGTGCGTGGTGGTGAACCGTGCCCTGCGCGACGCCGAGCCCATGGCCTGGGACTTCTGCGTGAACTTCGCCCGGGACAACGATCTCCAGGTGGCCGAGGCCTGCCTCGTGCCCGACACGCCGCCTCCACCCAACGCTGCGCTCCCACCCAAAAAGGCCTGACTGACAGGCCTTTTTCTTTGAGGCCTTTTTCTTTGGCCGAATCCGGCGCAGGAATCGAACGGGCATGAAAAAACCGCCCGAAGGCGGTTTTTTGCACTTTGCTGCAGCGCACCCCGATCAAACGGCGGACCGGAGGATTCCGGTCCGGGCTTGCCTGACAGGTGTCAGGCGGCGGCCTTTTCAGGCGCGAGGGCGAGGGCCTTGACCTTGGCCGACAGGCGGCTCTTGTCGCGGGCTGCCTTGTTCTTGTGGAAGATGCCCTTGTCGGCGACGGTGTCGACGATGCTCTGGGCCTTCGCGAACAGTTCGCTTGCCTTGGTCTTGTCGCCAGCCAGAACAGCCTTTTCGACGTTCTTGACAGCGGTACGGTATTTGGAGCGCAGCGAGGTGTTCGCAGCGTTGAGCTTGGTGTCCTGGCGGACGCGCTTACGGCCGGAGGCGAGGCGCGGGTTCTTTTTCTTGGGCTTGGCGGATGCCATGATTTAGTTCCTTAGGTGTCTGAGGATGATGCAGCAAAGCCCTCCATTATAGGCCGGGTTGCCAATTCCTCCGAATTGCCCCATTTGGCGGCCTTTGCGGGCCCTACACTCGCCCCCGTGTCCCTGCTCAAATCCGCCTCCACCGTCTCCCTGCTGACTCTCGCATCGCGGATCACGGGCCTTGTACGCGACGTGCTGTTTGCCTCGGTTTTCGGCGTCAGCGCGCTGACCGATGCCTTCAACGTCGCATTCCGCATCCCGAACCTGTTCCGCCGGGTCTTCGGCGAAGGCGCCTTCAGCCAGGCTTTCGTGCCGGTGCTGGCCGGGCGCAAGACCGAAGCGGGCGACGAGGGCGCCCGGCAGCTGATCGACCACGTCGCCACGCTGCTGACCTGGACGCTGGTGGTGGTCTGCGTGGTGGGCGTGGCGGCCGCGCCGCTGATGGTCTGGGCCATGGCCAGCGGGCTGGCCGGCTTCGATTCGGCGGTCGTCATGACGCGCTGGATGTTTCCGTACATCGGCTTCATGTCGCTGGTGGCGCTGGCGGGCGGCATTCTCAATACGTGGCGCAAGTTCGCGGTGCCGGCGGCGTCGCCGGTGCTGCTGAACATCGCGCTCATCCTGTCGATCGTGATTGGCGCGCCGCTGTTCCGCAGGTATGGCATCGAGCCGATCTATGCGCAATGCGTGGGCGTGATGCTCGGCGGCGTGCTGCAGCTGGGCCTGCAGATTCCGGCGCTGCGCGCGCTGGGCCTGATGCCGCGCATCGGCACCAGCTTCAAGGCGCTGGGCACCGCCTGGAAAGATCCCACCACGCGCAAGGTGATGAAGCTCATGCTGCCCGCCTTGCTGGGCGTGAGCGTGGCGCAGATATCGCTGCTCATCAACACGCAGATCGCGTCGCACCTTGCCACGGGCAGCGTGACCTGGGTGACCAACGCCGACCGCCTGATGGAGTTCCCGACCGCCATGCTGGGCGTGGCGCTGGGCGTGGTGCTGATGCCGCAACTGGCCGGTGCCCGCGCCGCCAAGGACGACGCGCGCTATTCGTCGCTGCTCGACTGGGGCCTGCGCCTCGTGGTGCTGCTCTCGGCGCCGTGCGCCGTTGCGCTGCTGCTTTTCGCGCAGCCGCTGGTGGCCGTGCTGTTCCACAACGGCGCCTACCCCGACGACGCCGTGCGACGCACCGCGCTGGCGCTGACGGGCTACGGCGTCGGGCTGATCGGCCTCGTGGCCGTGAAGGTGCTGGCGCCCGGCTACTACGCCAAGCAGGACACGCGCACACCCATGCTGATCGCCGTGGGCGTGCTCGTCTTCACCCAGGTCCTCAATTTCTTCCTCGTGCCGGTGCTGCAGCACGCGGCGCTGACCCTGACCATCGCCATCGGTGCGCTGGTCAACGCGACGTGGCTGCTGGTCGGCCTGATCCGCCGCGGCAGCTACAAGCCCGAGCCGGGCTGGGGCAAGTTTGCGCTGCAGGTGCTGGCGGGTGCGCTGGCGCTGGCGGCCTTGCTGGCGTGGGGCACGCACCACTTCGACTGGATCGGCCTGCGCGGCCAGCCGCTGTACCGCATCGGCCTGCTCGCCGCGCTGATCGCCGGCTCGGCGTTGCTCTATTTCGCGGTGCTCACGGCCGTTGGCGTGCGCCCCCGCAGTTTCCTGCGTCGCTGAGGCTTCGCGCGAGCCGGAAAACACTGCCTTGACGCTCCCGGCGGGCTCCTCTACAAAGACACATGACGTTCAGCTTTCAGGTTCCTACCGCACTGGAATATTTCGAGTCGCTCGTCCGCAGCGACGAGCAGTTTCCATTGCTCGAAGCCGCCGCCAGCCTCGCGCAGGACGAGTACCCCGAGCTCGACGTGCAACAGGTGCTCGGCGATGTCGACCAGTTGCTGGCCCGCCTCAAGCGCCGCCTGCCGGCCGACGCCGCACCGCTGGCCCGGCTGCGCGCGCTCAACCAGTTCTTCTTCAATGACCTGAACTTCGGCGGCAACGTCAACGACTACTACGACCCCGACAACAGCTACCTGAACGCCGTGCTGCGCACCCGCCGCGGCATTCCGATCTCGCTGGCGGTGCTGTGGATGGAGCTGGCGCAGGGCCTGGGCCTGCAGGCGCGGGGCATCGGTTTTCCGGGCCACTTCATGCTCAAGGTGACCTTGCCCAAGGGGCAGGTCGTGATCGACCCCTTCACCGGCAAGTCGCTCTCGCGCGAGGAACTGGGCGAGCGGCTGGAACCCTACAAGCGCAGCAATGGCCTCGTCGGCGATTTCGACGTGCCGCTGGGCCTGTACCTGCAGCCCGCCAGTTCGCGCGAGATCATCGCCCGCATGCTGCGCAACCTGAAGGAAGTGCACCACGCGCAAGAAGACTGGCCGCGCGTCATTGCCGTGCAAGACCGCCTGATCGCGCTGCTGCCCAACGCCTGGGGCGAGTACCGCGACCGCGGCGTGGCGCATGCGGAGCAGGGCAACACGGTGTTTGCGGTGCGCGACCTCGAAACCTACCTGTCGAATGCCGAAGACGCCCTCGACATCGACGCGATCGCCGAGCGCGTCGCCACCCTGCGCCGAATGGCCAGCTGATGGACACCAAGGCCGGCGTCATTCCGGCACCCGACCTGGGCACCCTGCATGAATTCCATGGTGTGCAGCCGGTGCTGCCGGTGTCGGACGTCTCGCGCGCCGCGCGCTGGTTTCGTGACGTGCTGGGCTTCGAGCTCGATTTCATCGCCGGCGAACCGCCCAGCTACGCCCGCGTGAAGAAGGGCGACCGCAGCTACGGCGACCCGGTCTACCTGCGCCTTTGGCAATGCAACACCCGCGAAGCCCGGCCCTGGCGCGGCGAAATCGTGATCCACGTGGGCAAGGACATCGACGGCCTGCACGCCGCCTACGTGAAGCGCGGCGTGACCGTGATCGAGCGACCGGTTTCCCAGCCCTGGGGGCTGCGCGAATTCGCGATCCGCGAGCCCGACGGGCACGTGCTGCGCTTCTGCGGCTACCTGCCCTGAGCGCGGCCAAGTTTTTGAAACATAAGATTACAAATAGATCGGCGTGATCGTGTCGATCCGCCTTGCGCTCGCGCGACGTGTGAACAGGAGCACGCGATTTTCAGCGTCTCCCGACCCTCATCAACCTTCAGGAGAAACACCATGCGATTCATGATTCTGGTCAAGGCCAACAAGGATTCCGAAGCGGGCGTCATGCCCAGCACCGAGATCCTCACCGAGATGGGCAAGTTCAACGAAGAACTGGTCAAGGCCGGCGTGCTGCTGGCGGGCGAAGGACTGCACCCGAGTTCCAGGGGCGCCCGCGTGCGCTGCGAAGGCTTGAAGCGCACCGTCATCGACGGTCCGTTCGCCGAAACCAAGGAGCTGCTCGCCGGCTTCTGGCTGCTGCAGGTCAAGTCGAAGGAAGAAGCCATCGAGTGGATCAAGCGCAGCCCCTTCCAGGAAGGCGAGATCGAGATCCGCCAGGTGTTCGAGGCCACGGACTTCGGCGATTCGATGACGCCCGAGCTGCTCGCGCAGGAAGAGCGCCTGCGCGCCGAGTCCGCCGCCAAGGCCGGCCGCTGAGCCTCGCACCGCACAAGGAGACATTGCCATGCGATTCATGCTGCTGATGATTCCCCACGGCTACGAAACCGCCGCGCCCGGCACCATGCCCGAAGACCTCGACGCAATGACCGCGATGATGGCCTACAACGAATCCCTGCAGAAAGCGGGCGTGCTGATCAGCTGCGACGGCCTGCACCCACCTTCGATGGGCGCGCGCGTGAGCTTCAAGGGCCGCAAGCCGAAGATCGTCGACGGGCCATTCGCCGAAGCCAAGGAAGTGCTTGGCGGCTTCTGGATCATCGACGTGGCCTCCCGCGCCGAAGCCATCGAATGGGCCGCACGCTGCCCCGGTGGCGAGAACGAAGTCATCGAGGTGCGCCAGGTGCAGGAGCTCGAAGACTTCTCGCCCGACCTGCAGGCTGTGGCCGGCACCTTCCCTTCGATGCAGACCGTGTCCGAGGACCAGAAAAAGAAGGGTTGAGCGTGGCGACCCGCGACGCCGGCGCCATCCATCGCGCGATCGAGGCGGTCTGGCGGATCGAGTCCGCGAAGATCATCGCCACGGTCGCGCGCATGGTGCGCGACGTCGGCCTGGCCGAAGAGCTTGCGCAAGACGCGCTCGTTTCGGCCCTCGAGCAATGGCCCGAAGAAGGCGTGCCCGACAACCCCGCCGCCTGGCTCACGCAAGTGGCCAAGCACCGCGCCCTCGACCGCCTGCGCCGCGGCCAGCTGGCCGAGCGCAAGGCGCCCGAGATCGGCCGCGAACTCGACGCGCAGCACGAGATGGCGCAAGCCGACTTCGCCGAAGCGGTCGATGCCGCGCTCGACGACGACATCGGCGACGACCTGCTGCGGCTGGTCTTCACCGCCTGCCACCCGGTGCTGTCGACCGAGGCGCGCGTGGCGCTCACGCTGCGGCTGATGGGCGGCCTGACCACCGACGAAATCGCCCGCGCCTTCCTCGTGCCCGAAGCCACGGTGGCGCAGCGCATCGTGCGTGCCAAGCGCACGCTGGCCGAAGCGCGCGTGCCCTTCGAGGTGCCGCGCCGGCATGAACTCGAAGCGCGGCTCGCATCGGTGCTCGAAGTGCTCTACCTGATCTTCAACGAAGGCTACGCCGCCACCGCCGGCGACGACTGGATGCGCCCCGCGCTGTGCGACGAAGCCCTGCGCCTGGGGCGCATCGTGGCCGAGTTGGTGCCCGGCGAGGCCGAGGTGCACGGACTGGTGGCGCTGATGGAAATCCAGGCCTCCCGCATGGCCGCGCGCGTGGGCGCCTCGGGCGAGCCGGTGCTGCTGCTCGAACAGAACCGGGCGCGCTGGGACCAGATGCTGATCCGCCGTGGCTTTGCCGCACTCGCGCGCGCCGAATCGCTCGGTGGCGCCTTCGGTCCCTATGCGCTGCAGGCCGCCATTGCCGCCTGCCACGGTCGCGCACGCACCGCCGGCGAAACCGACTGGCCGCGCATCGCCGCGCTCTACGACGCGCTGGCCGAGCTGTCGCCGTCGCCCATCGTCGAGCTCAACCGCGCGGTTGCGCTGTCGATGGCCTTCGGGCCCGCCGCCGGGCTGGAGGTGGTGGACGCGCTGATGGGCGAGACCGCGCTGCAGGGCTACCACCTGCTGCCGACCGTGCGCGGCGACCTGCTTTTCAAGCTCGGCCGCCTCGACGAGGCGCGCAAGGAATTCGACCGCGCCGCCTCGCTCACCCGCAACACGCGCGAACGGGCGCTGCTGCTGGCGCGCGCACGGGCATGCACCCCGAACTGAACGCCTGCTGAAGCCGCGGCAGCCTGGGCGAGAGGAAAATGCGCGCCATGCGCCGCATCCTTCCCTTCCGCTTCCTGTGCATCCTTGGCCTGACCTCGCTGTCGGCCGCATCGGCTTCGGCCCAGTTCGACCCTGCCAAGGTGTGGGTCGAGCCGCCGGCCATCGCGGCGCGCTTTCCCGATCCGCCCGTGAGCTACGCCACGCCGGGCTTTCGCGCCGGCCGCACCGATTTCGCTTCGCATGCCGAGGTGCTGGCCTTTCTCGATGAGCTGGCGCGCCAGTCGCCGAACGTGCGCGTCGAGCGCCTGGGCGTGTCGCAGCAGGGGCGCGAGATGCCGCTGGTGCTGCTTGCCGACCAGGGCCGCATCGATCCCGCGCGGCCCACTGTCATGGTGATCGGCCAGCAGCACGGCAACGAGCCGGCCGGCGGCGAAGCGGTGCTGGCCCTGGCGCAGCAGTTCGCCAGCGGGCCGGGCGCGGCGCTGCTGCAGAAGGTGAACCTCGTGCTGCTGCCGCGCGGCAACCCTGACGGCGCGGAGCATTTCACCCGCGTCACCGCCAACGGCATCGATGTGAACCGCGACCACCTGCTGCTTCGCACGCCCGAAGCCCGCCTGATCGCGGCGGCCACGCTGCGCTTTCGGCCGCAGGTGGTGCTCGACCTGCACGAGTTCACCGTCGGCGGCCGCTGGATCGACAAGTTCGGCGCGGTCATGAAGTACGACGGCCTGCTGCAGCCCGCCACCGTGGGCAACCTCGATGCCGCCATTGCCGCGAGCGCGCAGCGCGACTACATCGACGCCATCCAGGCCGCCTTCACACAGGCGGGGCTGCAGGGCTTCAAGTACCACACCACGTCGGGCGGCAAGAGCGCCGACCGCACTGTCTCGATGGGCGGCGTGCAGCCCGACACCGGCCGCAATGTGAGCGGCCTGCACCAGGCCGTGAGCCTGCTGCTGGAGGTGCGGGGCGTGGGGTTGGGCCGCGCGCATTTCGCCCGTCGCGTGTACACGCAGGTGCTGGCCGCCACCACCGTCATCGAGACGGCGGCGCGCCAGGGGCCGACGCTGATGCAGCTCACCGCGCAGGCCGGCCAGCGCGCCAAGGCCGACGCCTGCCACGGAGACCTCGTGGTCGAGGCCTGGCAGACGACGACGCGCCAGCGGCTGGACTTCCTCGATGCGAAGAGCGGGGAAGAAAAGGCGGTCGATGTCGAGTGGCGCGCTGCCGAGCCGCTGAAGATCGCCAATGCGCGCCCGCGCCCGTGCGGCTACCTGTTGGCGGCCAGTGAAACGGTGGCCGTGCAGCGGCTGCAGTTGCTGGGCGTGCGTGTCGAGCGCATCGACAGCGCCGCGCCTTGGCAGATCGAGCGCTACGAGATCCTGTCGCAGAGCGACGGCCAGCGGCAGGACGCGCGCGGCGCCATCGAGGATGGCGAGGCGATCCGCGCCTTCCGCGTGCGGCCAAGAATGGGCCGGGCCGTGATGCCGCCGGGCAGTTTCTATGTGTCGCTGGCGCAGCCGCTGTCCCCATTGATCAGCGCCGCGCTGGAGCCCGATTCGCAGAACAGCTATGCGGCCAACCGCCTGCTGGAGATCGGCGACGACAAGCTGCTGCGCGTACCCGGTCCCGCGCCCGCGGGCGTCTGGCACTGAGCGCCCTGGGCGCGTCCCTGACACCCGTCAGGTTTTCAGCGGCGAATTCGCCTCGGACGGCGACCCCGGCAAGCCGAACTGGTGCCACGCGCGACGCAACTGTGTGTCGGAGCCGAAGCCCGACAGCTCCGCCGCCCGCGTGACGTTCGCGCCCGAGGCCAGCGCCAGTTGCGCGGCCGCCAGCCGCAGCCGACGCAGGTATGCCAGCGGCGCCACGCCCGCATGCTCGACGAACAGGCGCGTGAGATGCCGCGCCGAGGTGTGCGCCACCTCCGCCATGCGCGGCACGCTCCACTCGGCCTGGGGCTGTTCGCTGACCGCGTCCTGCACCCGGTGCAGCGCGGCATGCAAGTGGTTGCGGTAGGCGAGAAAGGGCGACAGCTCCGGGTCTTGCGGGCCGCGCCGCAACGCCACCACCATGGTCTGCGCCACCTGGGCCGCGAGGGCTTCGCCGCAAATCTCGCCGATGCGGTGCAGCACGAGGTCGATGCCGGTCGTGACGCCCGCGCTGCTGTAGAGCGGCGGGTCGATCACGAAGACGCGGTTGGCCACCACGTCGCAGCGCGGCTCCACCGTGCGCAGTTCGTCCAGGTGATGGTGGTGCGTGGTGGCGCGCCGGCCCGCAAGCGCGCCGGCATGGGCCGCGAGCACGGCACCGGCGCAGATCGTCACCAGCTCCAGCCGATGGCGTTCGAAGCGCAGGCCGCGCAGCCAGTGCAACAGGTCTTGTGCTTCGGGGTTGTCGATGGCGATGCTGTTCCCGGGCAGGCCGACCAGCACCACCCAGGCGGGGCCGTCCCACTGCGTGGGCAGCGACGCCAGCCCGGCGAGCGCGACGCCGACCGAGCTGAGTGAATCGGGCCGGGGGCTCGCAAACTCGATCGCGAAGCGCTCGGGCTGGCCCACGGCGCGCAGCCGCTGGTTGGCGATGCGCAGCGCCTCGGCTGGCCCGGCCCAGTCGAGCACCAGGCTGCCGGGTAGGAGCGCGAAGACTACGCGGATGGGCTGTTGTTGCTGTTGTTGTTGCGGGTCCATGCGTAGTCCATCTGGCGTGCGGTGCGCTCGGCCAGTTCGCGCCCGGCAAGGCGTTCGACCAGGTGCAGGCTCATGTCGATGCCCGCGCTGATGCCGGCCGAGCTGACGACGCGGCCGCTGTCGACCCAGCGCACGCCTTCGCGCACGTCGAGCCGTGGAAACTGCGCGCGCAGGTCGGCGATGTCTTCCCAGTGCGTGGTGACCGCTTCGCGGGTGACCACGCCGCTTTTCGCGAGCAGGAAGGCGCCGGTGCAGACCGATGCCACGAGCTGTGCGCCGGCTGCGCTCTTCGCGATCCAGCGCAAGGTGTCGGGGCAGGCCATCGGCACGTCGACCACGCCACCGGGAACGATCAGCACGTCGGCTTTCGGGCTGTCTTCGAGTGTGTGGTCGGCCAGCAGGCGAAGGCCGGCGCGCGCCTGCACGGGCGATGCCTGTGCGACCGAGGCCACCTCGAACGGTGCGGCCGTGCCGGGTTGCATCCGCTGGCTGACGCGGCTGGCGGTGGTGAACACCTCGAAGGGACCGGCAAAGTCGAGCGCCTCGACGCCGTCGTAGGCCAGGATCAGCACGCGCAGGCTCATGCGCTGGCCCTCGCGCCGGCGCGTTCCAGCGCCTGCGCCACGCTGCAGACCGTCGCGAACCGGCCATGCAGCACGGCGGCGGTGCGCGCCTTGATGTCGGCGGCGGCCAGCGGCTGGCCATCGGGCTGGGTCATGTCGAAGGTGAGGGTGGCGTCGG
The DNA here is from genome assembly GCF_900100965.1 of Variovorax sp. EL159. Classification (GTDB taxonomy): domain Bacteria; phylum Pseudomonadota; class Gammaproteobacteria; order Burkholderiales; family Burkholderiaceae_C; genus Variovorax. The sequence goes on from NZ_FMUJ01000001.1 coordinate 150,527, forward strand.
TCACGTAGTCGACCTCCCAACCCAGGTCCGAGGCATGGCGCGTGGTGGTTTCACAGCACTGCTCGGTGCGGATGCCGCTCACGATCAGCCGGCCGATGCCGTTCTGCGTGAGCCAGATGTCGAGCCCGCTGTTGACCAGCGCGCTGTGCCGGTGCTTGGTGAAGGTGGCCGTGGCCTCGAAATCGGCCAGGCCCTCGATGGGCCGGATGTGGCCCGATTCGACCGCGAAGGGATTGCTCGCGTCGGCTGGTTCGTCGACATGGAAGATCCGCACGATCGGCGTGCCGGCGGCGACGCAGCCTGTGATGAGCGCGTTCTGCGCGGCGAGGTAGGGGGCGGCCTGGCGTTCGTCCCAATAGGGGCGCTGGCGAAACGACGCCTGGGCGTCAATCACAATCAGACAGGTTTTCATGGCGGTGGCTCGCAAGGGCGGAATGGATGATGGCGCCTATTCTTGTGCGTTGCCAGCCCGAGGGTCCGTTCGGGAGCGGACCAGAATCGATCAGATCAGGACATCGGGCCATCAAGCCATCGGGACGAAGCCCTGACGGCCGTGGCCCTTTCAGACCAGCGCCGCCGCCTGCAGCTCTTTCTTCAGGTACGCGTAGTACAGCGGCGCCGCCACCAGCCCGGCCGGGCCGAACACCGCCTCGGCCACGAACATCACGGCCAGCAGCTCCCACACGCTCATCTGCGTGCGCGCGCCCACCACCTTGGCGTTGATCACGTACTCGGCCTTGTGGATCACGATCAGGAAGATCAGGCAGGCCAGCGCCGTGACCGGCGACACCGACAGGCCCACCAGCGTGATGACCGAGTTACACACCAGGTTGCCCACGATCGGCACCAGCCCGGCCAGGAAGGTCAGCGTGATGAGCGCCGGCGTGTACGGCAGGTGCGCGCCCCACATCGGCATGATGAAGAGCAGAAAGATGGCCGTGAGCAGCGTGTTGAAGGCCGCGATCCAGAACTGGGCTGCCACGATCTGGCCGAAGGCCTCGCCGAAGGTTTCCACGCGCTGGTGCAGTTGTTCGGCCAACGGCTTGCGGCGCAGCGGGGCTTGCGCGACGGCGGCAAGGCTGCCGACGATCAGGCCCACATAGGAAAAGAGCAGCCCGTGCAGCCAGGCCCGCCCGGCCATGGCCAGCGAACCGGCCTGCGCGCGCAGGTAGTTGGCGATCACGCGCTGGATCTCGGCCGCGCCCTCGGGCAGGTACGCCGCGATCTCGCCCGGCAGCTTGGAGCGCAATTCGAGGATGGTGCGGGCCGTGTAGTCGAGCAGTTCGCGGTACTGGTCGGGCGCATCGACGATGTATTCGCGGGCCTGCGACAGCAGCAGCGTGACCAGCGCGATCGGGCCGAGCAGCACGAGGATGACGGCCAGCACGCCGGCCCAGCCCTCGGCGTGCTTGGCGAGCGGCGGAACGCGCTTGAGGCCGCTGGTCAGCACGCGCGCGAACCAGCGGGTGGCCAGGAAGCCGATGCAGACGCACAGCAGGCCCGGCAGCAGGTGTTCCCACATCACCAGCAGCAGCGTCCCCAGCATCAGCAGGTAGCTTGCGATCATCACGCCGCGCGAGGCTGTCACGCGGGGGATGGGGGCCGTGGAAGCCGCGGAAACGGCCGTCGTGGAGGGTTGTTGCGGCTTCTTGGCCATCCGGGGTGCGGGTGCTCTGCTCAGGAAAATGGACGGAGCAGCCGGCGGTCAGCCGACGACCACCGCGGCGCCTTCGCCGCGCGCGGCGATCACGCCGATTTCGTGCACCGTTTCACCGGCGGCGCGCAGGGTGGCGGCGCAGGCGGCGGCTTCGGCCGCGTCAATGACCACGACCATGCCGATGCCGTTGTTGAAGGTGCGGTTCATCTCGACGTCGTCGATGCCAGCCACCTTCTGCAGCCAGGCGAACAGCTCGGTCTGCGGCCAGCTGCCCTTCTTGAGGTGGGCGGCGGTGCCTTCGGGCAGCACGCGCGGGATGTTTTCGAGCAGGCCGCCGCCGGTGATGTGGGCCAGTGCCTTGATCGGGTGCTTGGCCAGCGCTTCGAGCACGGGCTTGACGTACAGGTGGGTGGGCTCCATCACGGCTTCGCGGAAGGGCTTGCCGTCGAGCGTGGCGGGCAGGTCGGCGCCTGCGCGCTCGATCACCTTGCGCACCAGGCTGAAGCCGTTGGAATGCACGCCGGCCGAGGCCAGGCCCAGCACCACGTCGCCGGGCTTGACGCTCTGGCCCGTGAGGATCTTCGATTTTTCGACCGCGCCGACCGCAAAGCCCGCCAGGTCGTATTCGCCGGCCGGGTACATGCCGGGCATTTCAGCGGTTTCACCGCCGATCAGCGCGCAGCCCGAAAGCTCGCAGCCGCGGGCGATGCCGCCAATGACCGCCGCGGCGGTGTCCACGTCCAGCTTGCCGCAGGCGAAGTAGTCGAGGAAGAAGAGGGGCTCGGCACCTTGCACCAGCACGTCGTTGACGCTCATGGCCACCAGGTCGATGCCGACGGTGTCGTGCATGTTCCATTCGAAAGCCAGCTTGAGCTTGGTGCCCACGCCGTCGGTGCCGCTCACCAGCACCGGCTCCTTGTAGCGCTTGGGCACTTCGAACAGGGCGCCGAAACCGCCGATGCCGGCCAGCACGCCTTCGCGCAGGGTCTTCTTTGCAAGGGGCTTGATGCGGTCGATCAGGGCGTCGCCAGCATCGATGTCGACACCTGCATCCTTGTAGCTGAGCGGGGTGGGCGTGGAGGAAGTCATGGGCGGTCGAGGTCGAGAAGGGGGCGAACAGAGGGCGAAGGGGAGGCGCCGGTAACCGAGGCGGCCGGGCCGATAGAATTCCTCACGATTTTAAGGGCCCTCGCGGCCCCCTCCATGAACCTTCCCGGGATGAAACAGCTCGCGCTCGATATCGGCATTGCGACGGGCCCCAGCTTCGACGCCTTTTTTGCCGGCCCCAACGAGGCCGCGCTGAGCCACCTGCAACTGTGGGCGGGCAGCGCCGGCAGCCCTGTGCTGCACTCGCCGGTGCCAACCTATCTTTGGGGCGAAAGCGGCAGTGGCAAGACCCATCTGCTCGAATCGGTGCGTGTCGCACTGCGCGAGCAGGGCGCCAGCGTGGGCTGGCTCCACGCCGGCCTGCTGGAGCCGCCCGAGTTCGACGAGCGCTGGGGCGCCGTCCTGCTCGACGACGTCCACCTCTACACTGCCGTGCAGCAGCACGCGGCCTTCAACTGGTTCGTCAACGCCCAGACGCTGCAGCGCGGCGTGGTCGGCGCGGGCGCGCTGCCGCCGGCCGACCTGCCGCTGCGCGAAGACCTGCGCACCCGGCTCGGCTGGGGGCACGTCTTCCATCTGCAGGTGCTGAGCGAAAGCGAACGCCGCGCGGTGTTGCGCCAGGCCGCCGATGCGCGCGGCGTGATGCTGTCCGACGACGTGCTCGACTACATGCTGCACCGCTTCAGCCGCGACCTGGGCAGCCTGATGGAGCTGCTCACGCAGCTCGACGGCTATGCCCTGCAGACGCAACGCGCGATCACCATTCCGCTGATCCGCTCCATGCTCGAGAACGAATAAAAAGAGCGAACAAGGCTTTCAACCAACAATGATCAAGAAATTCATCGACAAGCTGCTCGGCAAGACCGCCGGCAGCGCACAGGGCAAGAGCCGCTTCGGCAAGCGCCAGGAGGTGCCGGCAGAGGTTCACAAGATCGATCCGGCCCTGGTCGACGAACGTGCGAAGAACGTGGTGACCACGCTGCAGCAGGCGGGCTACGAGGCCTACGTGGTCGGCGGCGCGGTGCGCGACCTGCTGCTGGGGTTGCGCCCCAAGGATTTCGACGTGGCCACCAATGCCACGCCCGAGCAGGTCAAGTCGCTGTTTCGCCGCGCCTTCATCATCGGGCGCCGTTTTCGTATCGTGCACGTGGTGTACGGCCGGGGGCGCGAGCATGAGGTGATCGAGGTCTCGACCTTCCGCGCCTACATGGACAACGCCGCCGCCGAGCAGGTGGCGGGCAACGAGCGCACCAGCAAGGGCGAGCTGGCCAGCATGAAGCACGCCGTGGACGCCAGCGGCCGCGTGCTGCGCGACAACGTCTGGGGCCCGCAGGAAGAAGACGCGGCGCGCCGCGACTTCACCGTCAACGCCATGTACTACGACCCGGCCAACCAGGTCGTGGTCGACTATCACAACGGCATCAAGGACGCGCAGAAACTCACCCTGCGCATGATCGGCGACCCGGCCACGCGCTACCGCGAAGACCCGGTGCGCGTCATTCGCGCCATCCGCTTCTCGGCCAAGCTCGCGGCCCTCGGCTTCAAGATGGAAGCCAAGACGGCGGCGCCGCTGGTCGAGTCGAGCAAGCTGCTGGCCGACGTGCCGCAAAGCCGCCTGTTCGACGAAATGCTCAAGCTGCTGCAGACCGGCCATGCGATTGCCACGGTCGAGCAACTGAACAAGCTCGGGCTGGCCAAGGGCATCTACCCGCTGCTCGACGTGGTGGTCGAGCGTGCCGACCAGCCCTTCGTGAAGGCCGCCCTGCAGGACACCGACCGCCGCGTCGGCGAAGGCAAGCCGGTGGCGCCCAGCTTCCTGTTGGCCTGCGTGCTGTGGGCCGACGTGCGCGACGGCTGGGCCCAGCGTCAGGAAGGCCAGCGCGGCCAGCGCCCGCAGGCGCCGTTCCCGGCGCTGCAGGACGCCATCGACGACGTGTTCAATGCCCGCATCGGCGACGTGTCGGGCCGCGGCAAGCTCGCCGCCGACATGCGCGAGATCTGGATGATGCAGCCGCGCTTCGACAAGCGCACCGGCTCCACGCCCTACAGCCTGGTCGAACAGGCGCGTTTTCGTGCGGCCTTCGACTTCATGCGCCTGCGCGCAGACGTGGGTGAGGTCAGCGAGGCGATTGCCGAGTGGTGGCAGGAGTTCAGCACCGCCGACGACCTGCGCCGCCAGGACCTGCTGGAGCAGGTGCGCGAAGAGCAGAAGGTGCGCCAGCGCGTGCGGGTGCGCGAGACCCCGGCGCCGAAGCCCCGCAGCAGTGAGCCGGCCGCGCGCCGCAACGAAGAGGCCGAGTCGGACGACGAAGTCGAAGCCGTTGCCGTGCCGCCCGATGGCGAAGCTGCCGCGCCGCGCAAGCGCCGTCGCCGTCGCAAACCGCGTTCCGCAGGTGGTGGCGGTGAGGGCGGCGGCAGCGCCGCGGGCGAATGAGCGCGTCCGACCAGCCGAAGAGCGGCAACAAGAAGAGCCCTGCGGCCAAGACCGTCGGAGCCGGCAAGGCCAAGCCCGCACCGTCGCGCACGAGCGGCGCCAAGCCACCGTCGGCCGGTGCCAGAAGCGGTCCCCCCGCGCGCCGTGCGCCTGCCAGCGCCCCGGTGCGTCGTCCGCGCGGCCCTCGTGAGGACTACCCGACCGTGCAGGCCTTCGTGGCCATTGGCGCCAACCTGGGCGATGCCGAGGCGTCCGTGAAGGCCGCCATGGCAGCCATCGGCGCGCTGCAGCGCACGCAGGTGACGGCCCGTTCGTCGCTCTATCGCAGCGAACCGGTGGATGCCGAAGGCCCCGATTTCATCAATGCCGTGGTGGCCGTGCGCACCGGCCTGGATGCCGAGCAGTTTCTCGTGGCATTGCAGCGCCTCGAAACGCTGGCGGGCCGCGAGCGGCCTTTCCCCAATGCGCCGCGCACGCTCGACCTCGACCTGCTGATGCACGGCAATTCGGTGATCGACACCCCCACGTTGACCCTGCCGCACCCCCGCATGCGCGAGCGCGCCTTCGTGCTGAAGCCGCTCGCTGAAATCGCACCCGACAAGGTGCCGCGCGCGGCGTTGGCGCGCGTCACTGGCCAGGTGGTCAAGCGCATCGTCTAGCGCTGCAGGCGGCCGTCGGCGTGCCGCACATCCTGGACCTTCATGCGGTCGTGCTGCTGATCGTGACGCTTCGCATGGGCGGGATTTGCGCTGGCTGGCATCTGCCGGTGTTGCGCTTGCCCGCCTGAATTTCGGGCGCTCTGGTGGTTCCGAAAAGCCGGTCGGGCGGGGTTGGGCCCGCGCGCCCGTTAAACTTCGCCGGTTTTTTCATGAAGGCGTCATGAAATTGTGATTGGCGCACCCCCAGGAGTTTCCATGTTCGGCAAGCTGCTGCCCCGCGAGGGCAATTTCTTCGAGATGTTCAACCAGCACGCCGAGCGCATCGTGGAGGCGGCCAGGGCGTTCGAGCAACTGGTCGCCAACTACAGCGACGTGCACCTGCGCGAGCAGTACAACCGCGACGTCGACAACGCCGAGCGCGCGGCCGATCGTGTCACGCACGACGTCAACCGGCTGATCCACAAGACCTTCATCACGCCCATCGACCGCGAGCAGATCCACAAGCTCATCAACACGATGGACGACGTGGCCGACCTGATCCAGGACTCGGCCGAGACCATGGCGCTGTACGACGTGCGCCACATGACCGACGAGATCGTGCGCCTCACGGCCCTGAGCGTGAAGTGCTGCGATCGCCTGAAGGACGCCGTCAAGTTCCTGGGCAAGATCGCCGACCCGGCGGTGGCCGAAGCCACCCTCAAGACCTGCGAGGAAATCGACCGCCTCGAATCGGATGCCGACCGCGTGATGCGAAGCGCCATGAGCAAGCTGTTCCGCGAGGAGCCCGATGTGCGCGAGGTGATCAAGCTCAAGGCAATCTACGAATTGCTCGAAACGATCACCGACAAGTGCGAAGACGTGGCCAATGTGATCGAGGGCATCGTCCTCGAGAACTCCTGAGCGGGTAGCAACCGATGGCAACGGTTCAGGTCGCCCTCTGGGTGGTGATAGTGCTGGTCGTGCTCGCGATCCTGTTCGACTTCATGAACGGGTTCCACGACGCCGCCAATTCGATCGCGACGGTGGTGTCCACCGGCGTTCTCAAGCCCGGGCAGGCCGTGGTGTTCGCGGCATTCTTCAACCTGATCGCGATCTTCATCTTCCATCTGAGCGTGGCCGCCACGGTGGGCAAGGGCATCGCTCAGCCCGGTGTGGTCGATGTGCACGTGGTGTTCGGCGCGCTCATCGGCGCGATCAGCTGGAACCTCGTGACCTGGTACTACGGCATTCCGAGCAGCTCTTCGCATGCGCTGATCGGCGGCATCGTGGGGGCGGTCATCGCCAAGACTGGCACCGGCGGCCTGGTGGCCTCGGGCATCTGGAAGACGGTGGCCTTCATCTTCGTGTCGCCGCTGCTGGGCTTCCTGCTGGGCTCGATGATGATGGTCCTGGTGGCCTGGGGCTTCCGCCGTGCCACGCCTTCGCGCGTCGACCGGTGGTTCCGGCGGCTGCAGCTGGTTTCGGCCGGCGCCTACAGCCTGGGCCACGGCGGCAACGACGCACAGAAGACCATCGGCATCATCTGGATGCTGCTGATCGCCACGGGCTATGCGTCTGCGAGCGATGCGACGCCGCCGAACTGGGTGATCGTGAGCTGCTACACCGCGATTGCACTGGGCACCATGTTCGGTGGCTGGCGCATCGTGAAGACGATGGGGCAGAAGATCACCAAGCTGAAGCCCGTGGGCGGCTTCTGCGCGGAAACGGGCGGCGCGCTGACGCTGTTCCTGGCGACGGCGCTGGGCATTCCGGTGTCGACCACGCACACCATCACGGGCGCCATCGTCGGCGTGGGTTCCGTGCAGCGCGCCAGCGCAGTGCGTTGGGGCGTGGCGGGCAACATCGTCTGGGCGTGGATCTTCACGATTCCCGCCTCGGCCTTCGTGGCCGCGATTGCTTACTGGATCAGCATGCAGCTGTTCTGAGCCGGCCCTTGCGGCAGCGACGGTGTCGCGTGCGTGGTGTGGAGCGCTATTCGTTCTTCCATGAGGCCGTGCACCTCGCCGGCCATGCGCTGGGAGACCAGGACGACGTGGCGAGCGTGGCGCTGATGTCCTGCGTGCCCTTTCGCAAGATCGACGAGATCAGGCTCGACTGGCTGGTCGAGATGGACGACATCGCCGAGGACGTCTACCCCTTCTGAACCGCCGTCCGACGCGCCAGGATCGACAGCGCAGGCCCCGCCGCGTGGCCGGGTTCCTCGTGCTGGATGTCGATGCGATCGAAGCCCAGCATGCCGAGCACGAGAAGCAGGTCTGCACGCTCCATCCACAGCGGTTCGGCGGCGGCGCTACCGCAGAAGTGGACGTCCGTGACAGGGCCGTAGGGGCGCCTGTGCAGCCGCACCGTCTCGTCGCGCCAGTGTTTCTCGAGCGTGCCGGTGATCGCGGCGCGGCGCGGGTCGTCTGCCGGCATGGCCTCGGCGTCGACGACGTGTGTCCACAGGAACAGCGTGTCGGTTCGGGCGGCCAGCAGTTCGAGCAGCCGCAACGGATCGGCCATGTGATACAGCACGCCGCTTGCCACGATCAGCGGCCACCGGCGCGCGTCGGACTCGAGAAAGGCGCAGAAATCGCCGAGCAGGAAGCGCGCGTCGCGCAGCCCCATGACTTCCTTGGCGACCAGGCAGCGCAGGTAGGCCTCCTTGTTGGCCTCGATCGCCAGCACCGATCGGGCGCCCGCGTCGAGCAGGAACCTGGTATGGCCTGCCTCGAGCGGCCCGAGCTCGAGCACGTCGAGGCCCTCCACGCCGGCCGTCATCTCCACCAGCCATTTCAGGCGGATGTCGTCGTGCAAGACCGCGCTGCCGGCCTGCAGCCTCGAATCGGCTGGAAAAGCCGAAACCCATCTTCCCTTGAACAGGTCGACGGCATGCTGCGGGTGAGGCATCTCCTCAACATAGCCGAGCCCCACGTCGAGGGGCGTGGAAGCTGCGACGGCGGGCACTGCCGCATGCACGCCGCCGCGCGCTGCTTCGAGGAGGGCTTCGCGCGCAAGCGCACTCCGCTCGGGGACCGGCCCGGTGCCGCTGCGCGACAGCGCGATCATGAATTCGCAGCCCACGCTCTCGTGGAAGAAGGCCTCGCCCATCGAGATCAAGCCCATGGTGCGCAGGTCGGCAAGGATCAATCGCATGCTCGCGGGCGTGAACACCCAGGCGTGGCAGTCGATGTAGTCGGCGTCCTTTTTCACGGCGTTCGCGTAGCCATCGAGCGGTGTGCTGGCGAAGGCGATGTGGCCGCCGCCGTCGTCGCCCCAGACCTGCACGCCGTCGCGCGCTGCATTGGATGCGTAGTGGTCGTACAGCGCCCCGGCGTCGTGGCGGCGCTGTTCGCTCAGGTAGGCGCGCAGCAGCTGCCCGGTCGTGCTGACCGGGCGCAGGTAGTCGAAGGTGAACCGTCGATCGGGAATCAGCAGGACCAGCCTGCCTGTCTCGCCAAGCGCGCGTTCGCAGCGCTGCAGGAAGTGGATCGGGTCGGGCAAGTGCTCGAACACGTGGCTGGCGAGGATGAAGTCGAAGGAATCGCCTTCCTCGAGCAGCTGCGTGAACTCCCCTCCGTCGTCGATGGCGTCGACAGCTTCGATCTTGCGGGTGTCGACGCCGATGGCTTCGTACTTGGCGCGCAGCTGGTCCTGGTCGGCGTGATCGATCACGAACACGTCGTAGCCCTCCGATTTGGGAAGGATCGGCGAATAGGAGGCGCCGATCTCGATGCCCTTGTCCGTCTTGGACGTGGTCTGACGGATGTGGCTGCGGAAATCCATGGGGTGGCGGGTCTGGAAGAGGGCGCCGGATGGGAGGCAGCGGCCGGCGCGCTGGCGACAGGGCGATAAAATGTGAAACAAATGTTAACCGACGATGACCGAAGGGGGAGCTCTGTGAGAGGACTGCTCAGGATGCTCCGCGCGATGGCGACCCGCCTCGTCTATCACCTCTACTGCGTGACAGCCAAGATCCGGCAATGGCCCCTGGTCCTCCGCGAGCGTCGGCCGGTCTTTATTTCGGACGAATCGCACCGTCCGGCGCAGGGCGATGCCTATGCCATCGTCGTCAAGTACGCCAAGTTCGGCCTGACGCCTGATTTCCTCGATCTGTTGCAGTCACTGGAGGCTGGCGCGGTCAATGCCATCGTGGTTTGCAACGGCCGGCTCGACGCGGACTCGCGCGCGTTGTTGCTGCGCAGCGCGCACCGGGTGCTGGTCCGCAGGAATGTGGGGCGGGACATGGGGGCGTACAGGGCGGCCACCTTGTACCTCGGCAAGCAGGGGCTGAAGCCGGGGCGGATGCTCTACCTGAACGACAGCCTCTTCTTCCTCAAGGGCAAGGAACTTGACGACATGGTCAGCGCGCTGTGCCAGAGGCGTTTCGACGTGACCGGCACCTTCGAGAACCATGAGAAGTCCCACCATGTCGGCTCTTATGCGCTGGCGGTGTCGGGCGCGGTCTTCTCGGACCCCGATGTCGTGCGGTTCTGGCAGCGGTATCGGCCCTACGACCTGCGTCCCCATGCGATCCTGCGCGGCGAGGTGGGCTGGTCCGCCTGCATCAAGCAGCGCGGCTACAGCATCGATGTCATATACGGCGCCGAGAAGCTCGTGCACCAGCTGAATGCACTCGATCTCCGGGGGCTGATTGCCGTGACCCAGGTCATGCGGCCGGCGTTCCGGCTGCAACCGCTGGACGGGTTGATGGCGCAGTCGATGGCTGCGCTGCGGTTGGTCGAGCCTTTGTCGGTTTCCAGTCAGGCCAGGGCGGCCGTGGTTGCTGCATCGGCCGAGCCTGCCGCGCCCGTCGTCACGGCCTCGGGCACGCCGACGCTGGCGAGCTATCGGGCGAGGCGGGCGCAACTGGCCCAGCAGGCGCAGACGCCTCCTCCTTCTCCTCCAGCTCCCGCCGACGACCAGGCGTTCAAGGTGGCGGAGGCGCTGGCGCGTCGCGCGCTGGTCGACCGGATCATGATGGAGGTGACGCAGGGCAGCCAGATCCACCTCGGATTCGGGCTCTTCCGCACGCTGATGCGCTGCCCGATCGTCAAGAAGGACCTGATCGCGCGCGACATCTACTTCGAGCACGATTGCGAAATGATCCTGCAGGACGTCGAAAGCGAGATGCGCTCGAAGATCGTGCGCGAGATGGTGAACCGGGGGCGGCCGCTGTTCGTGCAGGGGCGCCGGCGGTTCCTGCTCGACCACGGCCTTGTGTAGGCCGGCCTCGGACTACTGGGAAATTTTCCGACCCTCTTCGATCTGGTGCTCGAAGTAGCGCTGGAAGCTGAACACGATGCTGGCCATCAGGATCGTGCTGCCGAAGAACAGTGCAAGCACCACGGCGCCGATCGTGAACCAGTTCGTGCGGCCGGGTTCGGCGTCGGTCGATGCGCTGGGGTTGAAGCGGGCATTCCATTTCTCGGGCGTCATGAGGCCATAGATGATGGCCATCAGCGCGCAGCCCGCGATGGTGAAACCCAGCATGGGGATCAGCGCCCAGCTCAGGCCGTCGTCCACGCCGTACATGTGCACGCGCTCGATGCCGTAGATGCCCAGCGCCGTGGGAATGGGCAGCAGCCAGCCGAGCCAGTCGCCCATGCCGCGCAGGTAGAAGCGGTGCAGCCCCAGCGGGCCGCCGAGGAAAGAGAGCCACGCGGCGGTAGTTTTGCTTTTCATTCGGGTTTTGTCGTGCTGCCTTCGCCGAGCACCTTTTCCATCAGGACCACATCGCGCCATTCGCCGAACTTCCAGCCGCAGTCCTTGAGCACGCCCACATGGGTGAAGCCCTGGCTGCGGTGAACGCCGACGGAGCCGGCGTTGGCGGAATCGCCGATCACCGCGATCAGCTTGCGAACGCCGACGGCTTCGGCCGCCTGCGAGAGCGATGCCAGCAGCTTGGCACCCAGACCCTTGCCGCGTGCTGACTCCGACATGTAGATCGAGTCTTCGGCCGAAAAACGATAGGCCGGGCGCGGCTTGAACCAGTTGCAGTAGGCAAACCCCAGCACTTCGCCATTTTCTTCCGCGACCAGGTAGGGCAGGTTCTTGCCGAGCACGTCGGCACGGCGCGCGGCCATGTCGGCGGCGGAGGGCGGCTCGGTCTCGAAGGTGCCCGTGCCGTGCAGCACATGGTGGGCGTAAATGGCCGTGATGGCCGCGACGTCGTCGTCACGGCTGGGGCGGATGGTGAGGGTCATGCGGTGGAAAAGAGACGGCGCGGAGCCGAAAATTCGGAGAAAACGCGGAGCGGGCTATAATCGCAGGCTTTTCAGCGTGTCGCTGGCCGGGTGGCCATGTCGCGTGTCTCGACGCTGGAAGAACATTGTGAGCGGGCCTCTTTCTCATCCAACTGGCTCGCTGACCACCCAAGGATAAATCATGGTCGTCATTCGACTCTCCCGCGGCGGCTCCAAAGGCCGTCCGTTCTTCAACATCGTCGTGTCGGACAAGCGCGTTCGCCGCGATGGCCGTTTCATCGAGCGCCTGGGCTTCTACAACCCGACCGCCAAGGAAAACGAAGAAAGCATCCGCATTGCCCAGGACCGCCTGACCTACTGGAAGAGCGTTGGCGCCCAAGCCTCGCCCACGGTCCTGCGCCTGATCAAGCAAGCTGCAGCCGCAGCACCCAAGGCGGCAGCCTAAGCCGCCGGCACGGTGATGTTGCCTGCACTCGAAGCCGCCGAATTGCCGGCGGATGCGATCGAGGTGGGCCGCATTGCCGATGCATGGGGTATCAAGGGCTGGTTCAAGGTCCTGCCCCACAGCGCCCAGCCCGAGGCGCTTTTTTCTTCCAAGCGCTGGTTTCTGCAGGCTCCCGGAGCCTCTGCAAACACCGCTTTCCGGCTCGCGATCCGCGAAGCTAAAGAACATTCCGACTGCATCGTCGCCTCGTCCGAGGACGTGCCCGACCGCAACGCGGCCGAGGCCCTGCGCGGCGCGCGCATCTTCGTGCCGCGCTCGAGTTTCCCGACGGCAAGCGACGATGAGTACTACTGGGTCGACCTGATCGGCCTGTCGGTCGTCAACCGCGAAGGCGTGACGCTCGGTACGGTGCGTGAACTGCTCGCCACCGGCCCCCAGACCACGCTGGTGCTGACGGCCGAAGAAGACGGCAAGGCCATTGAGCGCATGGTGCCTTTCGTCTCGGTCTTCGTCGACAAGGTCGACCTGCCCGGCCGGCTCATCACGGTCGACTGGCAACCCGATTTCTGATCGAGGGCTCGCGCGCATGCGCTTCGACGTCCTCACGCTCTTTCCCGAACTGTTCGCGCCTTTCATGGCCAGCGGCGTGACGCGCCGTGCCTACGAATCGAAGCAGGTCGAGGTCGTGTTCTGGAATCCGCGCGATTTCGCGCAAGGCAACTACAAGCGGGTGGACGATCGTCCCTTTGGCGGCGGCCCTGGCATGGTGATGATGGCCGAGCCGCTCGCCGCCAGCCTCGATGCGGCGCTGGCCGCACGCGGGGCGGAGGCGCCGGTCGTGCTGTTCTCGCCCATCGGCGAGGCGCTGCGGCACGAAGCGGTCGAACGCTGGTCGGCCAGCGAGGGCGCGGTGCTGGTCTGCGGCCGCTACGAGGGCATCGACCAGCGCTTCATCGACGCGCGCGTCACCCATCAGATCAGCCTCGGCGACTTCGTTCTTTCAGGCGGCGAGATCGCGGCCATGGCATTGCTCGATGCCGTCGCGCGCTTGCAGCCCGGCGTGCTGGGCGACGAGGCCAGCCATGTGCAGGACAGCTTCAACCCCGCCCTCGACGGCCTGCTCGATTGCCCGCACTACACGCGGCCCGAGCAATGGAACGGGCAGGGCGTTCCGGCGCCGCTTCTCTCGGGGCATCACGCGCAGATCGAACGTTGGCGGCGTGACCAGCGCCTGGCCATGACGGCCGCGCGGCGCCCCGATCTGATCGATGCGGCCCGCGCTGCCGGCCGCCTGGGCAAGGCCGATGAGGCGGCGCTCAAAAAAAAGCTATAATCCCGGGCTCCCCGATCCTCTGCCCGGCCGCGCCAGGCCTTTTCACCGGTCATCTGATGGAAGCCAATGGCGCCTTTTGTGTAGCCCGACACGATCGAATATCAGGAAATCATGAACCTCATTGAAACCCTCGAGCAGGAAGAAATCGCCCGTCTCGGCAAGACCATCCCCGATTTCATGCCTGGTGACACGGTCATCGTCAGCGTGAACGTCGTCGAAGGCACCCGCAAGCGCGTGCAGGCCTACGAAGGCGTCGTGATCGCCAAGCGCAACCGTGGCCTCAACAGCGGCTTCACCGTGCGCAAGATCTCCAGCGGCGAAGGCGTGGAGCGTACGTTCCAGACCTACAGCCCGCTGATCGCCGGTATCGAAGTCAAGCGTCGCGGCGATGTGCGCCGCGCCAAGTTGTACTACCTGCGCGATCGCAGCGGCCGTTCGGCACGCATCAAGGAAAAGCTGCCGAGCAAGTCGACGGCTGCTGCCAAGTAAGCTGCTTCCTGTCGTGCAAAAAGCCGCCGCTCTGGCGGCTTTTTGCGTTGGTGCTCCGCACAAAAAGACAGCGTCACCTTTTTACGCTCTACTTCACCTACCCCGCTACCGGCCAACGCATCTCTTGACCACCACTTCCGTTCCCATGCAACCCGTGCCCCTCGAACCCGTCAATGCCGTGGTCCCGCCCACGCTGCTGCAGTTCGATCCGCGCGAGGCGCCCTTCGTGGATGGCAGCGATGGTTTGCCGGCGGTGTCGCCCGCGCAGTTGACGGCGCAGGCGTTGCGGGCGCGTTTCAGCGCCCCTCCCGCGTGGACGCCCGAGTTGCGCCGCGAACCGCGGATGGTCGACCGCGCACCCGCGCAGGCCGCCGTGCTGGTGCCGATCGTGCAGCGCCCGCAAGGCGCGACCGTGCTGCTGACCGAGCGCACCACGCACCTGTCGAACCATTCGGGGCAGGTTGCGTTCCCTGGGGGGCGTGTCGATCCCGAAGACGCCAACATCGCAGCCGCCGCATTGCGCGAGGCCTGGGAAGAGGTGGGGCTCTCAGCCCAGTTCATCGAAGTGCTGGGGAGCCTTCCCACCTACACGACGGTGACTTCGTTCATCGTGACGCCGGTGGTCGCACTGGTGCAGCCCGACTTCGAACTCACCATCAACCCTTACGAAGTGGCGCAAGCCTTCGAGGTGCCGCTGGCCTGGTTGATGGACCCCGCCAACCACCGCCGGCATACCGTGAGCGCCGTCGATGGCCGCAAGCGCGAGTGGTATTCGATGCCTTACCAGGACGGACCTGACGAGCGTTTCGTCTGGGGCGCGACGGCCGGCATGCTGCGCAATCTCTATCGCTTCCTGGCCGCCTGAGTCCGGCTTGAATTTGGCCTGAATCTTCAGGCGCTCTCGCTATCATCGACGGATGAGCTTTTTTGCCATCCTGTGCGCGCTGCTGATCGAGCAGGTGCGGCCACTGGGCCCGCGCAACCCCGTGTACGGCAGCGTTCTGGCGTGGACACGCTGGACCAGCCGCAATTTCGACGCGGGCAAGCCGCATCACGGATGGATCGCCTGGGGGCTCGCCGTGTTTTTGCCCACCCTCCTGGCGCTGGGTGTGCACTGGCTGCTGGTGCTCACATTGGGGCTGCCGTTCGCGGTGCTCTGGAGCATTGCGGTGCTTTACGTCACGCTGGGCTTCCGGCAATTCAGCCACCACTTCACCGACATCCGCGATGCACTCGACGAAGGCGACGAGCCGCTCGCGCGTTCGCTACTGGCGCACTGGCAAGGCGTCGATGCGGCCGACCTGCCGCGCAGTGAAATCGTTCGCCACGTCATCGAGCATTCGGTGATCGCCGCGCACCGCCATGTGTTCGGGGTGCTGGCCTGGTTTTCGGTGATAGCCGCCATCGGCCTCGGGCCGGCAGGCGCGGTGTTCTATCGCATGAGCGAGTTCGTCTCGCGTTACTGGGCGCACAAGAACGGCGCTGCGGTGCAACCTTCGAGCGTTTCCGTCCAGGAGGCTGCAGACCGCGCCTGGCATGCTGTCGACTGGCTGCCCGCACGCATTACGGCCCTGGGCTTCGCGGTGGTCGGCAGCTTCGAGGAGGCGATCGATTGCTGGCGCAATGACGCGCGACGCTTCCCGAACGAGAACGATGGCGTGATCCTGGCCGCCACCTCCGGCGCGGTGAACGTGCGACTGGGCGGCGGCTCGCTCAGCCCCATCCCTACGCTCGATCCGTTGTCGCGCGCGCAAGCCGGTGAATCTGTCGCGCAGGGGCGCCCGCCCGACAGCGGCAGTACGCCAGGGCGTGAGCCCGAGCCCGGCCACCTGCGCAGCGTGGTCGGCCTGGTCTGGCGATCGGTCGTGATGTGGATGGTGCTGCTGGCCTTGCTCACCCTTGCCCGCCTGCTCGGTTGAGCGAGCAAGGGAACGCCATGAGTCGCACCGCCGTGCCGGTTTTCTGGAGTCCGCGCATCGGCGCGCTCGAGCCCTACGTGCCCGGCGAGCAGCCGCGCATCGAGAACCTCGTCAAGCTCAATACCAACGAGAACCCGTATCCGCCGTCGCCGAGCGCTGTCGAAGCGATCCAGCGCGCGGCCGCGAACGGCCTGGAGCGCTATCCCGACCCCACGTCGCTCGCGCTGCGCGAAGCGGTCGCCCGGCGGCACAGCCTGCAGGTCGATCAGGTCTTCGCGGGCAATGGCTCGGACGAAGTGCTGGCGCACGCCTTCTTCGCGTTCTTCCAGCAGGCCGAGCCGGTGTTGATGCCTGACGTGAGCTACAGCTTCTACAAGGTGTATGCCCAGCTCTACGGCATTGCCTGCGAGTTGCTGCCGGTCGACGAAGGCCTGCGCATCGACGTGGAAGCCATCGCGGCGCGTGCGCGTCGTGGCTGCGCGGGCATCGTGCTCGCGAATCCGAATGCGCCCACCGGCATCGGGTTGCCGCTGTCGCGCATCGAGCAACTGCTCCAGGCTTGCCCCGATCGCGTGGTGCTGGTCGACGAGGCCTATGTCGATTTCGGCGGTGAAAGCGCGCTGCCGCTGATTGGCAAGTACCCGAACCTGCTCGTGGTGCATACCCTGTCCAAGTCGCGCGCGTTGGCCGGCCTTCGGGTCGGCTTCGCTTGCGGCCAGTCGCACCTCGTTGATGCACTGGTGCGCGTCAAGGACAGCTTCAATTCCTACCCGCTCGACCGGCTGGCCCTGGCCGGTGCCGCGGCGGCGCTCGACGACGAGGCGTGGTTCAAGGCCACCTGCCACAAGATCGCCGACACCCGAGAAGGCCTCAGCCTCCAGCTCGAAGACCTGGGCTTCGAGGTGCTGCCTTCGCAGGCCAACTTCGTGTTTGCCCGCCACCCCCGGCGCGATGCGGCTGAGCTGGCCGCGCTGCTGCGCGAGCGCGCGGTGCTGGTGCGGCACTTCAAGCAGCCGCGCATCGCGCAGTACCTGCGCATCAGCATCGGCACGCGCGAACAGTGCGGCGTGCTTGTGCAGCGGCTGCAGGAAATTCTGGCCGAAAACACATAGGAAGAACTGTCGATGTCGACCGTCAACACCGATCCGCGCGCAGCCGCACGCACCGCCTTCTGGCAGGCCTTGAGCGAGCGGCTCGACAGCCTGCGCGCCATGTCCGGCCATGAACTGGTGAACGCACTGAACGAGCTGCTGCAGCCGCTCTTTCCGAATCTCGCCGCCGAGGTGCTGGGTGATCCGCCGGCTTTCAAGCTCGTGCTCACGGCGCATGGCGCCGAAGAAGATTTCGAGGAGCTCATGGCGCTGGTGCAGAGCGCGCCCGCGTTGCCACAGCTCGAGGTGGAGGCTTTCCGTCAGCGCATGCGCGAAGGCTTCAGCATGCGCATGAACGATTTCGAGCTGGCCACCACGGACGTCCTCGTGAAGCACGAGCCCTATCGCGGGCTCGTGGCGCTGGAGATCGGCTTCGCCAAGCCCATCCCGATGGACATGCAGGACCACGCGCGCCACATGAGCATGATCATGCTCGACCACATCCTGGGCGAGTACGACTTCGCAGTGAAGGTCGGGCCGGTCGACCATGTCGAGGCCGATGCGCACGCGGATTTCGATGGCGTGCCGCTCGACGATTTCGTGCGCCTGTTCGATGCATGCTGGCGCGACGATCTTGGCCACACCGGCGTGTTCCCGGTCGGCGAGCATGCCTGGTCCGGCCTGACCGCCACGCGCGAAGCCGAGGACGGCAGCGAGATCGAGATGGTCGTGATGCGCAACGACGCCGCGAATGCGCTGCTCGGCCGCGCGGACCTGGGGCATCGGCTGTCGGCCGCCATTTCCGTCGACTCGGGCGAGGAACTGGACGAGGCGCGCGTCTACGAAGACCGGCTCACGGCGCTGTTGCAGACGCATGAAAATGGTTGCTGCACGCACGTCGTGCTGGAAGAGGGCGTTCGCACCATCCACTTCCATATCGCGCATCCGGAGGCGGCGATTGCCCACGCGCAATCGCTTCAGGCCGAATCGGAATTGCCCGTGACGCTCGACCTTGCCTTCGACCCGACCTGGAAGTCGTACCGCATCTGGCTGGCCTGAAGCGCCTGCTTCAGTACCGCTTCTGGCTCAACTCGGCGAACAACTCGCCGTAGATTTTGTAGCGGCTCGCGCTGATGGGGCCCGGCGCCGTGGCCGACGACACATTCGCGATCACGCCGCAGCCCGGCTCGTGCAGGTGGGTGCAGTTGTAGAACTTGCAGTCCCCCGTGTGCTCGGCGATGTCGGGCATCAGCCCGGCAAGCTGCATCGGCTCGATGTGGTTCAGGCCGAACTCCTGGAAGCCCGGCGAGTCGATCAGGCCGGTGGTGCGGGCTTCGTCGATCCAGTACCAGGTGGTGCTGGTGGTCGTGTGCTTGCCTGAATTCAGCGCCTGCGAAATTTCCTGGGTCAGCACGGTCGCGCCTGGCACCAGCAGGTTGGTCAGCGTGCTCTTGCCAGAGCCGGAGGGGCCGAGCACGAGGGTGGACTTGCCGGCAAGAAGCTTCATCAGCGATGCGTAGTCCGCCTCGCCCGAGGCCTTCAGCGAGAGCGGCAGCACGCCGTGGTGCATGCGGCGATAGGGCGCCAGCTTGTTCCATGCGCGCTCGAAAGGCTCGACCAGATCGCTCTTGTTGAGGGCGATGATCGGCGTGATGCGCTCGGCCTCCGCGGCAATCAGCGCGCGCGCCAACTGGTGCTCGGAAAACTCCGGCTCGGCCGCGATCAGTATCAGCACATGGTCGAGGTTGGCCGCAAACGACTTGGTGCGGATCTCGTCCTGCCGATAGAAGAGGTTGCGGCGCGGCAGCACTTCTTCGATGGTGCCTTCGTCTTCGGTGGCCTGCCAGCGTACGCGGTCGCCGACCACGGCCTGGCTTTTCTTGCCGCGCGGGTGGCAGATCAGCCGCTCGCCGGCGGGTGTTTCGACAAGGCAATGACGTCCATGGCTGGCAACGACGAGACCCTCGTGGAGTGTCTTCGCAGCGGTGGCTGCAAAGGCAGCGGCGCGGGCCGGCTTAGCCACGGGCGCGTTCCGTCATGCGGCGGAACTAGTGGCGACCAGCGCGTCGGCTTGCCGCGCGCAATCGAAGTCGGTGACCGACAGGCCGCCCACGTCGTGCGTGTTGAAGCGCACCACGCAGCGGTTGTAGTGCACCGACAGATCGGGGTGATGGTCTTGCGTGTGGGCCACGAAGGCCAGGGCGTTCACGAAGGCGATGGTCTCGAAGTAATTGGCGAAGGTGAAGGTCTTCTCGATGGCGACGTTGGTGCCGTCGCCGTTGAGTTTCCAGCCATCGAGCTTGGCGAGGCCGGAGACGATCTCGGTGGCGCTCAGGGCCTTGCGGGCAGGAAGGCTCTTCCAGTCTTTGGGCGTGAACATGCTGCTCATGGTGGGCTTCTTCAAAACAGGGTTGATGCGATCACTCACGCCGCCGTCATGCGCGCAAGGCGCTCGGAGGCGGGCGGATGGGAGTAGTAGAACTTGACGAACACCGGATCGGGCGTGAGCGTCGATGCGTTGTCCTGGTAGAGCTTGAGCAGGGCGGCCGAAAGGTCGGCGCCGCTGGTCTGCGCCACCGCATAGGCGTCGGCCTCGAACTCGTGCTTGCGCGACAGGCGTGCCGGCAGTGGCGCAATGAAGAAGCCGAACACGGGAACGGCCAGCATGAACAGCAGCAGCGCGAGCGCGCTGTTGGGCGCGGCCATGTTGGGCTGCACGCCCAGGCCGGTGTAGAACCACACCTGGGTCGAGACCCAGCCCAGCAGTGCGAAGCCGGCGAGGCTCAGCGCGAACATCGCAATCAGCCGCTTCACGATGTGGCGATGCTTGAAGTGGCCGAGCTCGTGCGCGAGCACGGCTTCCACTTCGCCTGCGTTGAGCTGGCGCAGCAACGTGTCGTAGAACACCACGCGCTTGCTGGCACCGAAGCCGGTGAAGTAGGCATTGGCATGCGCGCTGCGCGTGCTGCCGTCCATCACGAACAGGCCCTTGGCAGCAAAGCCGCAACGCTTCATCAGGGCCGTCACGCGCGCCTTCAGCGTCGGGTCGTCGAGCGGCTTGAACTTGTTGAAGAGCGGGGCGATGAAGGTCGGGTAGATCAGCATCAACAGCAGGTTGAAGCCCATCCACGCCCCCCAGGCCCACAGCCACCAGAGCGTTCCGGCCGCACCCATGAGCCACAAGATCAGCGCCGCGATCGGCAGCCCGATCAGCGCGCCGAGCAGCGTCGACTTGACGGTGTCGGCCAGCCAGAGCTTCCAGGTCATCTTGTTGAAGCCGAAGCGTTCTTCGAGCCTGAAGGTCTGCCAGAGCGTGAAGGGGAGTTCGAGCAAGCCGCCGATGGCCGCGAAAGCCGCCAGCAGCGCCAGTTGCTGCAGCATGCCGCCACCCATCCACACCAGCAGCAGCTTGTTGAGCAGGTCGAGGCCGCCGAGCAGCGTCCACCCCAGCAGCAGCGCGGCGCTCCAGGCCATCTCGACGAGGCCGAAGCGCGCCTTCGCAATGGTGTAGTCGGCCGCCTTCTGGTGGGCGGCGAGCGTGATGGTCTGGGCGAAAGCCTCTGGCACGGCGCCGCGGTGCCGCGCCACGTGGCGCACCTGCCGCGAAGCCAGCCAGAACTTCACGAGCAGGCCCGCAACCAGCGCAACCGCAAAGGCAATGGTGAAGATGAGCGAATAGGACATGGAGCGCGGAGTTTAGCCCTCGGTATCTGGGGCCGCGGGCCGTCGGCGACAATCCTGCGATGCCCGAATCCCTTGCCCCGACACCCCCCGCAGCCCCGCCCACCCTGAAGAAAAGCGACCAGAACCTGGTCTGGCTGGACTGCGAAATGAGCGGCCTCGACCCCGAGAAAGAGCGCCTGCTCGAAATTGCCGTGGTCGTCACCGGCCCCGACCTCACGCCCCGCATCGACGGCCCCGTGCTGGTCATTCACCAGAGCGACGCCGTGCTCGACGGCATGGATGCCTGGAACAAGGGCACCCATGGCCGCAGCGGGCTGATCGACAAGGTCAAGGCTTCCACCATCGACGAAGCCGCCGCCGAGCAGCAACTGCTCGAATTCATCGCCAAGTACATCCCCCGCAGCGGCTCGCCCATGTGCGGCAATACCATCGGCCAGGACCGGCGCTTCCTGGTCAAGTTCATGCCCAAGCTGGAGGCGTACTTCCACTACCGCAACCTGGACGTCAGCACGCTCAAGGAACTGGCCAAGCGCTGGAAACCCACGGCCTACAGCGCCTTCAAGAAGCAGCAGGCGCACACCGCGCTGGCGGACGTGCACGAGTCCATCGAAGAGCTTGCCCATTACCGCGAAACCTTCCTGCGCCTGACTGATTGACAGGGGATTAGGTAAAAACCCGAAGCCGTGCCATAATCGCAGGCTTCGCTGATCGGTGCATGTTTCGAACACCCGGCCAGCGTCTCTCGCATCTCCCTATCTTGCACACCGCGCCCGATCGCATTCGCTGATCAAAAAGGGCCACAGCCTCAGGCGTTAGCCAGAAGCTGAATGTCGTTGGATGGTTGATGTTTTTAACCACCAACGGGGCGCCGCCTACGGCAGCGCTCGCGTTTGAGATTGATATCTACATGACCGACGCTTTTGAAGCGCAGGGCGAGTTCGCGCCTGTGCAATCCGCTACCAACAACGAATTCACCGCCGCCGTGGACACTGTGTCCGAAGCGCCGATCCTCGAGGTGCTCGACGCAGCCGCCCCCGAGATCGCTGCGGTCGAAGAAGAACCCGCTCAGCCCAACGGCTTCGTCAAGCTCGGCCTTGCGCCCGAACTGATCGCTGCCGTGGCCGACATGGGCTTCACCCAGCCGACCACCGTGCAAGAGAAGGTGATCCCGATCGCCATGGGCGGTGACGCCGGCCAGGACGGCAAGGCCCGTTTTGTCGACCTGATGGTCTCCAGCCAGACCGGTTCGGGCAAGACCGCTGCCTTCCTGCTGCCCGTGCTGCACACGCTCCTGAAGCGCCAGGCCGAAGCCGACGCCGCAGCCAAGGCTGAATTCCAGCGCCTGGCCGCCGAAGCCGCTGCCCGCGGCGAAGCCGCACCGAAGAAGCCGAAGCGCAAGGACCCGACCAACGCCCGTCACTTCAAGGCCGCCACCCCCGGCGCCCTGATCCTGTGCCCGACGCGCGAACTCGCGCAGCAAGTCGCGCACGACGCCATCGAACTGGTCCGCCATTGCCGCGGCCTGCGCATCGCCAACGTGGTGGGTGGCATGCCTTACCAACTGCAGATCGCCAAGCTGCAGAACGCCGACCTCGTGGTTGCCACGCCCGGCCGCCTGCTCGACCTGCAACGCTCGCAACAGCTCAAGCTCGACCAGGTCAAGTTCCTGGTGGTCGACGAAGCCGACCGCATGCTCGACCTCGGCTTTGCCGACGATCTGGCTGAAGTCAACCAGCTCACCATCGAGCGCCAGCAGACGATGATGTTCAGCGCCACCTTCGCGCCGCGCATCCAGCAACTGGCCCAGCGCGTCATGCGCGAGCCGCAGCGCATCACCATCGACAGCCCGCAAGAAAAGCACGCCAACATCAAGCAATCGCTGTACTGGGCCGACAACAGCCAGCACAAGCGCAAGCTGCTCGACCACTGGCTGCGCGACACCAGCATCAACCAGGCGATCGTGTTCGCCAGCACGCAAGTCGAGTGCGACGGCCTTGCCAACGACCTGCAGCAAGAAGGCTTCAGCGCTGTGGCGCTGCACGGCGCCCTGAGCCAGGGCCTGCGCAACCGCCGCCTGATGGCGCTGCGCCAAGGCCAGGTGCAGATCCTGGTGGCGACCGACGTTGCCGCCCGCGGCATCGACGTGCCGACCATCACCCACGTCTTCAACTTCGGCCTGCCGATGAAGGCCGAGGACTACACCCACCGCATCGGCCGCACCGGCCGTGCAGGCCGCGACGGCCTGGCCATCACCTTTGCCGAGTTCCGCGATCGCCGCAAGATCATGGACATCGAGCACTACAGCCGCCAGCAGTTCAAGGCTGAAGTGGTTGCCGGCCTGGAGCCGCAACAGCGCATGCCGCAATCGCGTCCCCCGATGGGCGAGTACCGCGGTGGCGGTCGTGACAACCAGTCGCGCGACCGCAAGTTCGGTGGTGGCGGCCATCGTGGTGGCAATGCCGGCGGCTTCGGCGGCGGCAACAGCGGCTACGCAGGTGCCAGCGGCTTCAATGACCGTGGCTCGCGTGGCCCCGGTGCACCGGCCGGCCCGCGTGGCTTCGGTGGCGGTCACGGCCATGGCGGCGGTCACAACGCCGGCTTCGGCGGTGGTCGCGACGAAGGCGGCGGCGGTTACGGCCGCAAGCCGGGCTGGGGTGACAACGCCCCGCGCAGCGGCGGTCGCGGCGACTTCGCTCCCCGCGAAGGTTTCGCACCGCGTGAAGGCTTCGCGCCCCGCGGCAATGGCGCAGGCCATGGCGGCCCGGGCAAGGTGTTCGTGCCCCGCGACGCGCAAAAGCGCGCGTTCAAGCCGAGCCGCTGATCCTTCCTCCAGAGCGGCCTGACAGCCGCTTCGCTCCCCAAAAAAGCCCGCGCTTCTCACGAACGCGGGCTTTTTCGTTTCGGGTTTCCGAGCATCGGGTCGTCGAGAAATTTGATTGACACCTTAATCGATGAAAAGTAATGTAATGGCGCATTGCTTTCCCGGGCCCGCCCTGCGGCTGCCGGTTCATCGACACCTGCTTTTCAACTTTCGAACATGAAACTTGCGATTCTTGGGGGTGGTCATGGCGCCTACGCGGCCGCCGCCGACCTGTCCGAAGCCGGCCACGAGGTGCGCCTGTGGCGCCGCGACGCGAAGGCACTCGAGCCGGTCCTGCGAACGGGGGCCATCATGCTGAAGGACGCCGACGGTGCGCGCGAAGTGCCGCTCGCACTCGCCACCGCAGACATCGCCGCAGCCCTGAAAGGGGCCGAGTTGATCGTCATTCCCACGCCCGCCATCGCCCAGCAGGACATCGCGCTTGCGATGGCTCCGCACCTGGTCGACGGCCAGGTCGTGTTTTTGCCGCCGGGCACCTTCGGCAGCTACGTGATGGCAAGGGCCGTCAAACAGGCGGGCAGCCGCGCCGACGTGGCCTGGGCCGAAACGGGCACCTTGCCGTATCTGGCGCGCAAGCACGGGGAGCGCGAAGTCAACGTCACGATCCGCGCCATCCGCCTGCCGACCGGCGTCTACCCGGCGCGCAAAGAAGCCGAGGCCATCGCGGTGATCCGCAAGGCCTACCCGGCCGTCCACGGCTGCGGCGACGCGCTGTCGGGCGCGCTGATGAATGCCGGCCCCGTCATCCATCCGCCGCTGATGGTGATGAACGCCGCGCCGCTGCAGCACTTCGAGCGCTGGGACATCCACAACGAAGGCACGCAGCGCGCCGTGCGCGACGTGACCGACCGGCTCGACCAGGAGCGCATCGCCGTGCGCGAAGCCTTCGGCCAGGGCGCGCCGCACTATCCGCTGGCCGACCACTACGACAACGACCGCTGGATGTACGGCGATGCCCACAAGCAGCTCGTCAAGTCGGGCGACTGGCGAGAGAACATCGACCTGCACACGCACCGCTACATCACGGAAGACACCGAACTCGGCCTCGCCTTCCTGGCCTCGGCCGCGCGCCATGCCGGCGTGGACGCGCCCATCGCGCACGGCCTGCTGGCCATCGTCGGCGGCTTCCTTGGCCGCGACCTGCGTCAAGGCCCGCGCACTTTCGAGAGCCTCGGCCTTGCCGACCTGAGCGCGGCGCAGCTCAGGCAAAGGCTGCACGATGGCGAATGACGCCGCGTTGCCCCGCTTCGCGGCCGTCGGTGCGGGCCGCATGGGGCGCGGCATCGCGATCGCATTCGCCTATGCCGGCCACCGCATTTCGCTGATCGACCTGCGCCAGCGCAGCGACGATGCCTGGCAGCGATTGCGCGACGAAGCCAAGGCCGAGATCGAGGCCAGCCTTGCAGGCCTGGCGCAGCTCGGCGTGCTCGATGCGAAGCAGATCCAGTCGATTGCCGCCCGCGTGGATTTTGTGAATGCCGCCGCGGCACCGCAAGCGTTGGCCGCCGCCGAGCTGGTGTTCGAAGGCGTGCCCGAAACGATGGAGGCCAAGCGCGAAGCCTTCGAGCAGCTCAACCGCCATTGCCGCGACGACGCGATCCTGACCTCGACCACCAGCAGCATCCTCGTCACGCAGCTCGCGGCGCTGGTGCGTTTGCCGGCGCGCTTCCTGAACATGCACTGGCTCAACCCGGCGTATGTGATCCCGGTGGTGGAACTGAGCTGTCATCCGGGCACCGACGCCGCCGTGCTCGCACGCACCAAGGCACTGATGGAGGCGATCGGCAAGCTGCCCGTGGTGTGTGGCGCGTCGCCGGGCTACATCGTGCCGCGCCTGCAGGCGCTGGTCATGAACGAGGCGGCCCGCATGATCGAAGACGGTGCTGCCACAGCCGAAGAAATCGACAAGGCCACGCGGTATGGCCTCGGCCTTCGGTTCGCAGCGCTCGGCGTGGTCGAGTTCATCGACTTCGGCGGCTGCGACATCCTGCATCACGCAAGCCGCGAAATGTCGGCCTCGCTCGACCCTGGCCGCTACACCGCGCCGGCCATCGTCGGCCGCATGGTCGAGGAGGGCCGGCTCGGCCTGAAGACCGGCAGCGGCTTCTACGACTACGAGGGCCGCGACATCGCCGCCTATCGCCGCGACGTGCTCTCGCGCACGCTCGGCGAACTGCGGCACGCAGGCCTCTGGCGCGCGCCGGCCGACGAGACCCTGCCATGACGATTCTTCGCCGCGCCTTCGCCGACCTGTCGGTGGGGCAGGTGCACTACGCGGCATGCGGCGATCCGCAGGCGCCCGCGGTGCTGCTGCTGCACCAGTCGCCGCGCAGCTGGGCCGAGTACCGCGACGTGCTGCCGTTGATCGGCGCGCGCTGCTATGCCATCGCCATGGACACCGCAGGCTTCGGCGACTCCGCCGACGGTGGTGTGCCGGCGAGCATCGCGCAGTGGGCACGCGTGGCGTGCGAGCTGCTCGATGCATTGCACATCGGGCGCGCCGATGTCGTCGGGCATCACACCGGAGGCGTCATCGCGCTCGAATTGGCTGCAGCATTTCCGGAGCGTGTGCGCAGCCTGGTGCTGTCGTCCACGCCGTACACAGACGAGGCCTTTCGCCGTGCGCGCGCGCAAAGACCACCGATCGATGAAGTCGCTCCGAGCGAAGACGGCAGCCATCTCGCGGCGCTGTGGCAGCGGCGCCAGGGCTTCTATCCGCCGGGGCGCCCCGATCTGCTCGAAGCCTTCGTGCGCGATGCGTTGAAGGTGGGGCACCGCGTCGAGGAAGGGCACCGCGCGGTTGCGTCGTACCGCATGGAAGACCGCATCGGCCGCGTGACGCAGGCCGCGCTCATCATCCGCGCGACCAACGACCCGTTTGCCGCCCCGCATGCCCAGGAGCTGCAGCACCATCTGCCTCAGGCGCGCATCGTCGATATCGAAGGCGGCATGGTGCCGCTGCCCGACCAGATGCCCGAGGCCTTTGCGCGCGCGGTGCTCGACTTTCTCTCGACGCGGCCATGAAGGCCGTTCGCATCCATGGCTTCGATGCCGTGCCGGTGCTCGAAGAAGTGGCCGACCCGGTGCCACGCCCCGGCCGCACCATCGTGCGAATGCAGGCCGCCACAGTCGGCCATATCGATCGCACCGTGTGGCGCGGCAGTTTTCTCCGGCATCCGCCGTTGCCGTACACGCCGGGCGTGGAGGCCGCCGGCATCGTCGTCGCGAGCGGCTGCTATGCCGCGGGGCAGCGCGTGTGGTTGCGTGGCAGCGGGCTCGGCACGTTGTTCGACGGCACCTGGTGCGAACTGATCGACGCGCCCGACGAGGCGCTCGGTGCCTTGCCCGATGCACTGCCGATGACGCTCGGCGCCGCATTCTTCTCGCCCTGCACATCGGCCTGGGTGGCGTTGCATGAAGTCGCGAAGCTCAATGCCGGCGAGCATCTTCTGGTGACAGGCGCAAGCGGCGCCGTGGGCTCGCTCGTCATTCAATTGGCGCGCGAGGCCGGATGCACCGTGACACCCGTCGACCCGCGTGCCGATCCTCCGCCAGTCGCCAGCGCAGACCTGCTGATCGACACCGTCGGCGGAAGCGTTCTATCGGCAGTCTTGCCTTCTGTTCGTCCGGGTGGGCGCGCCGTGCTGGTCGGCTACACCGCCGGCCCGTCGCTGCAATTGGACATCGCCCATTTCCTGCAGCGCGACGTGGCGCTGCTGCCGCTCAACATGTTCAGGCGAGAAGCCGCGGGCCGTGCCGCGGTGCCCAGGTTGCTCGCACGGTTGGCCGATGGTCGCCTGCACCTCGACGTGCAGAGCTTCGCGCTGGCCGATGCGGCCCTTGCGCTCGACTGGATCGCGCAGCGCGGCCATCGCGGCCGCGCGGTGCTCGTGCCCTAGCGGAGAGGGCGCGGCAAGGGGCGAGGGCGCTCAGTCTTCTTCGGGTGCCTCGACCGGCACATGCACGTGCAGGTCGATCATCTGCCGCAGCGTCTGCTTCAGCTCTTCGGCGCGTCGCAATCCGAAGGGCTCCAGCACGCGGCGTTCGTGGTCCCGCGCCAGTTCCATCAGGTGCTCGACAGCCTTCAGGCCCTTGCGCGTGATGCGCACCAGCGTGATGCGGCGATCACTTTCGTGGGGCAGGCGCTCGACCTGCCCGCGCGATTCCATGCGGTCCAGCAGCCGCGTCACCGTCGGTTGCTTGGTCACCGTCACCTGGGCGAGCTGGCCGATGCTGATGGCATCGCTGCCCGCCAGGGAGGCCATCACGCGCCACTCCGACACAGAAAAGCCCTGCTGCCGCGCGACCTCGTGGAACTCCGAGGAAATCAGCTGGCTGGCCTGCGCCAGCAGCGCCGGCAGGTAGTCATCGACAAAGCGATGCGATGCAACGGGTTGTTCATCCATGAAGGCACCTCATAGGCAGACAGCCCACACCGGCTGCGGGCACGCTGTTTGCATGTCTAGGGTAATTCATGATTGTGGATACATTCATTTGTCAACATTATAGAAAGCATGATGTGGCAGATGAGCGCATCGTCCCACGATAGAGAACAAGGACCCACATGGCTGAGCGTTCGTTCGTCGAAGAAGTCAAGAAACTGCGGCTTTCTGGTGGAGATGTCTTCCGCGGGGAAGGCATTCTGGCGGTGACCAAGGCCTTGCTCGAATCGGGTGTTTCCTATGTCGCCGGCTACCAGGGCGCGCCCATCTCGCATCTGATGGACGTGCTGGCCGATGCGCAGGACATCCTGTCCGAGCAGGGCATCCGCTTCGAGAACAGCGCCAGCGAGGCCACGGCCGCCGCCACGCTGGCCGCCTCCGTCAACTACCCGCTGCGCGGTGCCGTCACCTTCAAGGCCACGGTGGGCACCAACGTGGCTTCCGACGCGCTGGCCAACCTGGCATCGGGTGGCGTGACCGGTGGCGCGCTGATCATCGTGGGCGAAGACTACGGCGAGGGTTCGTCGATCATGCAGGAGCGCAGCCATGCGTTCGCCATGAAGTCGCAGATCTGGCTGCTCGATCCGCGCCCGAACCTGCCGAGCATCGTCGACGCGGTCAAGCAGGGCTTCGATCTTTCCGAGGCCAGCAACACGCCCGTGATGCTCCAGTTGCGCATCCGTGCCTGCCACGTGCACGGCCACTTCATCGCTGGTGACAACAAGCGCGCGAAGTTCACGCTGCAGGAAGCGATGGAGAACCCGCAGCGCGATGTCAGCCGCATCGTGCTGCCGCCCGCCAGCTTCGTGCACGAGCAAGAGAAGGTGAAAGACCGCTGGCCCGCCGCCGTGCGCTTCATCGAGGAACGCAAGCTCAACGAGTTCTTTTCCGAAGACGCCGACGACATCGGCATCATCGTGCAGGGCGGCAGCTACAACACCATGCTGCGCGCGCTCGAACGCCTCGGCCTGGCCGACGTCTACGGCAACACCCAGGTGCCGCTCTATGTGATGAACGTGGCCTACCCCGTCATCGAGAGCGAGGTGCTGCGCTTCTGCGAAGGCAAGCGCGCGGTGATGATCGTGGAAGAGGGCCAGCCCAACTTCGTCGAGCAGAACCTTGCGACCATCCTGCGGCAGGCCGGCTCGACCACCGCGCTGCACGGCAAGGACATGCTGCCTGTGGCCGGCGAGTACACCTCGTCCGAACTGCTCAAGGGCGCGCGCAGCTTCTGCGAACGCTACGGCCGCCTCGCACCGCTGCCCGTTCCCGCACCGGTGCGCAAGGTGATCCCGCTCAAGGAAGTGGCCGCCATCGGCATCGATGCGGCACCCGAACCCGCGCTGCCATCCACTTCGCTGGGTGAGGTCGTGCATGCCCGCCCACCGGGCTTCTGCACCGGCTGCCCCGAGCGCCCGATCTTCAGCGCGATGAAGCTGGTCGAACGCGAACTCGGCCCGCATCACGTGAGCGCCGACATCGGCTGCCACCTGTTCTCGATCCTGCCGCCCTTCAACATCGGCAACACCACCATGGGCTATGGCCTGGGCGGGGCGGGCGCGTCGGCGCTCAATGTGCCGGCCGGCAAGCGCGCGATATCGATGATGGGCGACGGCGGCTTCTGGCACAACGGCCTGACCAGCGGCGTGGCGAACGCGGTCTTCAACAAGAGCGACAACCTCACCATCGTCGTCGACAACAACTACACCTCGGCGACCGGCGGGCAAGACATCCTCTCGTCGCACGCCGCGAACAAGACGCGCAGCACCGGCCATGCCATCGAGCGTGCCGTGCGCGGCGTGGGCGTGGAATGGGTCCGCACGCTGCGTCGGACCTACGACGTCGCCGGCATGCGCGACGCGCTCAAGGAAGCGCTGACCACCAGGACCCAGGGCCCCAAGGTCCTGATCGCGCAGTCGGAGTGCATGCTCAACAAGCAGCGGCGCGAGAAGCCGCTGGTGCGCAAGGCCATCTCAGACGGCAAGCGCATGGTGCGCGAGAAATTCGGCGTCGACTCCGACACCTGCACCGGCGACCACTCCTGCATCCGCCTGTCGGGCTGCCCGTCGCTGTCGATCAAGCCCAACCCCGATCCGCTGCGCACCGACCCGGTTGCGACCGTGCTCGACAGCTGCGTGGGCTGCGGCGTGTGCGGCGAGGTCTCGCATGCCGCAGTGCTGTGCCCTTCGTTCTACAAGGCGCAGATCGTGAGCAACCCCAGCCGTTGGGACACGCTGCGCGAGCGCGTGCGCGCAGCGGTGATCGGCTGGCTGCAGCGTGGCGAAGCCCGCCGCCGCGAAGCCTATGCCTTCTGAACCCATGACGAACAAGGTGCAACCCATCAAGATCGCGATCCTCGCCATGGGCGGGGAGGGCGGCGGCGTGCTGGCCGACTGGATCGTCGACATGGGCGAGGCCAACGGCTACGTCGCCCAGACCACATCGGTGCCGGGCGTGGCCCAGCGCACCGGCGCCACCATCTACTACGTCGAGCTGTACCCCACGGCGCAAGCCGAAGCGGACGGCGGACGGCCGGTGCTGGCGCTGATGCCGCTGCCGGGCGACGTCGACGTGGTGCTGGCATCGGAACTCATGGAAGCGGGCCGCGCCGTGCAGCGCGGGCTTGTCACAAGTGACCGCACCACGCTGATCGCATCGACGCACCGCGTGTTCTCCATCGCGGAAAAAAGCGCACTGGGCGATGGCCGCGTCGACAGCGCGCAACTGCTCGCGCACACCGCCAAGGCCGCCAAGCGCTTCATCCGCTTCGACATGGCGCAGGCCGCCGAGGTGTCGGGCAGCGTGATCAGCGCCGTGCTGTTCGGCGCACTGGCCGGCTCGGGCGTGCTGCCTTTCAGCCGTGCGCAGTTCGAGGCCACCATCGAGCGCGGCGGCGTGGGGGTCAAGCCCAGCCTCAAGGCCTTCGGCGCCGCGTTCGTGCGGGCCCAGGGTGGCGACGATGGCGAAGCGCAGGAAGCCGCACCGCCGGCCACGCCAACGCCGCAGCCGCGTCACCCCGCCGTGCGTGCCCTGGTCGAACGCGTCCAGCGCGAATTCCCGGCAACGGCGCAAGACCTTCTGCTCGAAGGTGTGCGCCGCCTCATCGACTACCAGGACACGGCCTACGCCGGTCTGTACCTCGACCGCATGGCCGCCATTGCAGCCCTGCCGAACGACGATGCCCATCGCCTGCTGCGCGAAACCGCGCGCCATCTCGCGCTGTGGATGTCGTACGAAGACACCGCCCGCGTCGCCGCCCTCAAGACCCGCGCGACACGCTTCGAGCGCGTGCGCGGCGAGGCCCGCGTGCAGCCCGGCCAGGTGCTCGCCATCAACGAATAC
Organism: Variovorax sp. EL159; assembly: GCF_900100965.1. Taxonomy (GTDB): domain Bacteria; phylum Pseudomonadota; class Gammaproteobacteria; order Burkholderiales; family Burkholderiaceae_C; genus Variovorax. Next base: position 182,195 of record NZ_FMUJ01000001.1, read on the forward strand.
ATGCACCCGCGCCTGCAGGAAATTTGCGAGACGCTGCCGGGCGGCATCGGCCGTTGGCTGATGAACTCGACCTTGCCGAAGAAGCTGGTCGAGCGCTATACCCAGCACGGCCGTGTGATCCAGACCAGCTCGCTGCGCGGCTACCTCATGCTGCGCACCGTCGCGGCATGCAAGCGCTGGCGCCTGTCGACCATGCGCTATGCCGAAGAAAACCGCCGCATCGAGGAGTGGCTGCAGCGCATCGCCGCCACCGCACAGCGCAACCCGGCGCTGGCGGTCGAGCTGGCCCAGTGCCAGCGCCTCGTGAAAGGCTACAGCGACACGCACGAGCGCGGCCTTCGCAACTACGACACCGTGATGCGTGCCTTCGAGCGTGCCGGCGCGGCGCTGGCACCCGCCACGCTGCGCGAGTTGCGCGATGCCGCGCTGGCCGACGAACACGGCCACAAGCTGCAAGCCGCACTGGCGCAGCACGCCCTGGCCTGAAGAGACACAGAAGATGACCGCTCCCACCGCCACCCTTGCGCTGCGCGTCGCCGAAACGCGTGAACTCAATCCGCTGATCCGCTTGCTGCGGCTGCGCGCCGAAGACGGTCGCGCCTTGCCCGGCTTTGCCGCAGGCGCCCACATCCGCGTGCAGGTGTCGCTGCCCGATGGCAAGACCGACTGGCGCCACTACTCGCTCATCAATTTCGCAACGGCACGCAACGCCACCAACGCGCCGACCGAGTACGTGATCGCGGTGCGCAAGGAGGCCGAAGGCCGTGGTGGATCGCGCTTCATGCACGAGCAGCTGAAAGAAGGCGACACCGTCGCCATCGAGCCACCGAAGAACGACTTTCCCCTGCACACCGGCCCTGGCGGCACGGTGCTGGTGGCCGGCGGTATCGGCGTCACGCCGCTCGCCACCATGGCCGCGCGGCGCCGCGCCGAAGAGGCGCCCGTGCGCATGCACTACGCCGGTCGCAGCCGCGAGCTGATGGCCTTCCTGCCGGAGCTGAAAGCACTGCTGGGCGACGACCTGCGCGTGCATGCCGATGCGGAAGCCGGTACGCCGCTCGACATCGACGCCTTGCTCGATGGCGTGCCCACCGGCGACCGCCTCTACGTCTGCGGCCCCAAGGTGATGCTTGATGCCGTGCTCGCCCGCACCCAGGCGCGCGGCTGGGAACACGACCGCGTGCACTTCGAGCTGTTCACCGAGCCGGTCGCCGAAGAAGGCGACCAGCCCTTCGAGGTGGAGCTTGCCCAATCGGGCCAGCGCTTCACCGTGCCGGCCGACCAGAGCATCCTCGACTGCCTGATCGAGAACGGCTGCGACCCGATGTTCGACTGCAAGCGCGGTGAATGCGGCGTGTGCGCCGTGCCCGTGCTCGAAGGCGAGATCGACCACCGCGACTACGTGCTCACCGCCCGCGAGAAGGCCGAGGGCAATGTCATCCAGATCTGCATCTCGCGCGCCAAGGGTGCGCGGCTGGTGCTCGACATCTGAAGAAATCAGGAGGCACAACACCATGACCTCGTACCGAGACAACCCCGACGCGATCCGCGCGCTGGTGCAGAACGACCGCGTGCACCGCGACCTGTACACCAGCCAGGAACTGTTCGAGCTGGAGCAGGAGCACTTCTTCGCCAACACCTGGAACTACGTCGGCCACGAAAGCCAGATCCCGAAGCCTGGCGACTGGTTCAGCAACGAGATCGCGGGCCGCCCGCTGATCGTCGTGCGCCACACCGACGGCAGCGTGCGCGCGATGATGAACCGCTGCGCCCACAAGGGCTCGCGGCTGGTGAGCGGGCCCTGCGGCAACACCGGCAAGTTCTTCCGCTGCCCCTACCACGCGTGGACCTTCAAGACCGATGGCGCACTGCTGGCCATTCCGCTGAAGACCGGCTACGAGAACACGGCGCTGCACGAGTGCGAATCGGCCAAGGGCCTGACGACGCTCAAGCATGTGCGCAGCCACCGCGGCTTCATCTTCGTGAAGATCAACGACGCCGGGCCCGACTTCGACGAATACTTCGGCGATTCGCTCAGCTCCATCGACAACATGGCCGACCGCTCGCCCGAAGGCGAGCTGGAAATCGCGGGCGGTTGCCTGCGCTTCATGCACCAGTGCAACTGGAAGATGTTCGTCGAGAACCTCAACGACACCATGCACCCCATGGTGGCGCACGAGTCGTCAGCCGGCACCGCCAAGCGCATGTGGGCCGACAAGCCCGAAGACGAGCCCAAGCCCATGGCGGTCGAGCAGTTCGTGCCCTTCATGTCCGACTACAAGTTCTTCGAAGACATGGGCATCCGCATCTACGACCACGGCCACAGCTTCACGGGCGTGCACTTCAGCATCCACAGCAAGTACAAGGCGATCCCCGAGTACGACGACGCCATGAAGGCGCGCTACGGCGAAGAGAAGACGGCGCAGATCCTCGGCATGGCGCGGCACAACACCGTGTACTACCCGAACCTAACGATCAAGGGCGCGATCCAGGCCATTCGCGTGGTCAAGCCGATCTCGGCCGACAAGACGCTGGTCGAGAGCTGGACCTTCCGCCTGAAGGGCGCGCCACCCGAACTGCTGCAGCGCACCACCATGTACAACCGCCTCATCAACTCGCCGTTCTCGGTGGTGGGGCATGACGACCTGCAGGCCTACCGCGGCATGCAGGCCGGCTTGCACGCGAGCGGCAACGAGTGGGTGAGCCTGCACCGCGACTACGACCCGTCGGAGCTGAAGGGCGGAGAGATCACCACCGGCGGCACCAACGAGCTGCCGATGCGCAACCAGTACCGCAGCTGGGTGCAACGCATGACGGAGACCATGTGATGGCCGGCACCGACACCCACTCCGAAGTCACCCGCCAGGACCTGATCGACTTCGTCGTGAACGAAGCGCACCTGCTCGACACCCGCCGCTACGAGGCGTGGAACGCGCTCTTCACCGACGACGCCTTCTACTGGATTCCGCTCGTGCCCGACCAGGAAGACGGCCTCAACCACACCTCGCACCTCTACGAAGACAAGCTGCTGCGCGACCTGCGCATCGAGCGCCTGAAGAGCCCGCGCGCGTTTTCGCAGCAGCCGCCGAGCCGCTGCCATCACCTGCTGCAGGTGCCGGTGGTCGAACAGTTCGACGCCGAGGCGAACCGCTTCGTGGTACGCACCGAATTCCACTACACCGAATCGCAGGGCGACGAACTGCAGTTCTACGTCGGCACTTTCTTCCATCACCTCGTGGTGCAGGACGGCGCGCTGCGCATGACGCTCAAGCGCGTCAACCTGCTCAACTGCGACGCGGCCCTGCCGGCCGTGCAACTCTTCATCTAAGGACGCGATGACACACGCCACCGTCCATCAAGTCTTCGCGGCGACCGCGCAACGAACGCCGGATGCCGAGTTTTTGTTCACCGAATCGGTGACCGCTGCCGCCTATGGCATTGCAGCCGGTGCGATCCGCTGGGGCGAAGCTGCTGCAGAGGTCGAACGCCTGCGCGCGGCCTATGCGCAAGCCGGCTACGGGCACGGCCACCGCATCGGCCTGTTGCTGGAAAACCGGCCTGCCTTTCTCTTTCACTGGTTCGCGCTCAATGCATTGGGCGTGAGCGTGGTGCCGATCAACGCCGAGATGCGCTCGGCCGAATTGGTCTACCTGATCGGCCACAGCGAGATCGGCCTGGCCGTGACGCTGCCCGAACGGGCCGGCGACCTGCGCGCGGCTGCGACCCAAGCAGGCGTGGCCTTCGAGACGATGGGGCCCGACGACGCGATTCCCCGCGCGAAGACGGCCGCGCCGCGTGCCGGCGAGCCCATCGGCGTCGATACCGAATGCGGCCTGCTCTACACCTCGGGCACCACCGGCCGGCCCAAGGGCTGCATCCTGAGTAACGCCTACTTCCTGCGCGCGGGCGAGTGGTATGCCGCACTCGACGGCGTGTGCAGCATCCGCCCCGATGCAGAGCGCGTCATCACGCCGCTGCCGCTCAACCACATGAACGCGATGGCGTTCTCCACCATGGTGGTGCTGGTCGCGGGCGGGTGCCTCGTGCAGCTCGACCGCTTCCACCCGAAGACCTGGCTGGCCAGCGCGAAGGAAAGCGGCGCGACCATCGTTCACTACCTGGGCGTGATGCCGGCCATGCTGCTGTCGGCGCCCGCATCGGCCGCCGACCGTGACCATGCGATCCGCTGGGGCTTCGGCGCGGGCGTGGACCGCAAGAACCACGCACCCTTCGAAGAGCGCTTCGGCTTTCCGCTGGTCGAGGCCTGGGCGATGACGGAGACCGGCGCCGCCGCCTGCATCATGGCCAACCGCGAGCCGCGCCTGGTGGGCACGAGCTGCTTCGGCCGGCAGGAAGACTTCGTGGAGATCCGCCTCGTGGGCGAGGACGGCAGCGACGTCGGCGTCGATGCACCGGGCGAACTGCTGGTGCGCTCGGCCGGCGATGACCCGCAGCGCTACTTCTTCTCCGGCTACCTGAAAGACGAAGAAGCCACCCGCGAAGCCTGGGCCGATGGCTGGTTCCACACCGGCGACCTCGTGCGCCGCGATGCCGAGGGCAATTTCTTCTTTGTCGATCGCAAGAAGAACGTGATCCGCCGCAGCGGCGAGAACATTTCGGCCGTCGAGGTCGAGAGCGTGCTCAACCAGCACCCGGCCGTGAAGACATCGGCCGTGGCCGCCACGCCCGACGCGGTGCGCGGCGACGAGGTGCTGGCCTGCATCGTCATGCGCGAAGACGCCGACGCCTCGCAGCGCACGCAGATCGCCGCCAGCATCGTCGAGCATGCGCTGGCGCAGCTGGCCTACTACAAGGCCCCTGGCTACGTGGCCTTTGTCGACGCACTGCCGCTCACGCCCTCGCAGAAGATCCAGCGCGGCCAATTGCGCGAGATGGCGCAGTCGCTGCCGGGCCAGGGCCATTGCATCGACACCCGCGCAATGAAAAAGAGGCAGGCATGACGAAGCGACGGCTCTCCTACGAAGGCGTTGCGGTGGCCGTGCCGGTCACCGTGCCCTATGTGCGTTACTCCACGCGCACGGCGCACTGGTTCATCGGGCAGGCCATCGAGGCGCTGATCGATGCCAGCGGCGTGACCAAGGAACAGATCGACGGCCTGTGCCTGAGCAGCTTCTCGCTCGCGCCTGACACGGCCGTGGGCGTCACGCAGCACCTGGGCCTGTCGCCGCGCTGGCTCGACCACGTGCCGACCGGTGGTGCCTCGGGTGTGATGTGCCTGCGCCGCGCCGCGCGGGCCGTGCAGGCGGGCGATGCCGACATCGTGGCCTGCGTGGGGGCCGACACCAACCACGTCGACTCCTTCCGCCAGACGCTCGGCAGCTTCAGCAACTTTGCGCGCGACGCCAGCTACCCCTACGGCTCGGGCGGCCCGAACTCGATCTTCGCGTTCATCACCGCGAACTACATGCGCACCTATGGCGCGAAGCGCGAAGACTTCGGCCGCATCTGCGTGGACCAACGCACCAACGCGCTCGGCAACCCGAACGCGATGTTCAAGAAGGCGCTGACGCTCGACGAGTACATGGCCGCGCGGCCCATCTCCGACCCCATTCACCTGTTCGACTGCGTGATGCCCTGCGCCGGTGCCGACGCCTTCCTCGTGATGAGCGAGGAACGTGCACGCGACCTGGGCCTGGCGCACGTGGTGATCCGCGGTGCCATCGAACGCCACAACGCCTATGCAGACGATCCGGTGATGGTGCAGGGCGGCTGGCGCAAGGACCGCGACGACCTCTACGCGCAGGCCGGCGTGCAGCCCACGGCGCTCGACTTCGTGCAGACCTACGACGACTACCCGGTGATCGCGATGATGCAGTTCGAGGACCTGGGCTTCTGCGAGAAGGGCGAGGGCCCGGCCTTCGTGCAGTCGCACACCATGACCTTCGACGGCAGCTTTCCGAATAACACGAGCGGCGGGCAGCTGTCGGCCGGACAGGCGGGGGCGGCGGGCGGCTTCCTCGGCATGGTCGAGGCGATCCGCCAACTGACCGACGAGGCTGGCGCGCGCGCCGTGCCTGACGCGCAGTTAGGCCTCGTCGCCGGCTTCGGCATGGTGACCTACGACCGCTGCCTCTGCACAGGCGCCGTCATCCTCGGGAGACCCGCATGACCATGCCCCTGATGCGCCCCCCGCGCAAGAACCCGGTGCTGCGCACCCGGCAGATGAACCTGCCGCCCGGTGCGCGCGGCCGCGTGGCGCTCGGCCTCACGGCGGCTGCCGCCGAAGGCCGCTTCGAGCTGCAGACCTGCGAGGACTGCGGCACCGTGCAGTACCCGCCGCGCGAGGTCTGCCACAAATGCCTGTCGGCCGCCCTGCGCTGGCGCCAGCAGAGCGGCGAGGGCGAACTGCTCGGCAGCACCACGCTGCACCACAGCAACGACCTGTTCTTCCGCGAGCGGCTGCCCTGGCGGCTGGGCCTGGTGCACCTGGATGCCGGCCCGACGCTCATGGTCCACCTGCACGGCGAAGTTGGTGACGCACCGCAGCGCGTGCGCGTGGGTGCCCGGCTCGACCGCGCGGGCCAGGCCGTTCTCATTGGTTTTCCGAATGAAGGGAGTGCCCATATGGCCGACGACAAGATGCTGCGTGAAATGACCAGCGACCCCAAGTTCCGCAAGGCGCTGGTGACCGACGGCAAGACCGAAACCGGGCAAGCCATCGTGCGTGCGCTGGTGAAGGCCGGCGCCGACATCGTCTGGGTCGGCCATGCCGAGCCGTGGAAGAAGATGGGCGACGGGCTCGACGACATCTCGGCGCTGCCGCAGGTCACGCTGGTACCGCTCGACCTGACGAACGGCCGGCAGGTGACGGAGCTGGCGGGCTCCATCGGCGGCAAGGTCGACATCGTCATCAACAACGCCGAGGTGCATCGCACCTTCGGCATCGGCGCACGGCGCGGCACGGACGTGGCCAAGGCCGAGATGGACATCAACTACTTCGGCCTGCTGCGTCTTGCGCAGGAGTTCGGTCCGGCGCTGAAAGGCCGCTCGGCCGACGGCGTGACGGGCGCGACGGCGTGGGTCAACCTGCTGTCGATCTACGCGCTCAGCAACTTCCCGCCGCACGGCACCTTCAGCGCCTCGAAGGCGGCGGCGCATTCGCTCGCGCAGTGCCTGCGCGCCGAGATGCGGCCGGCCGGCATCCGCGTGATCAACGTGTTCCCCGGCCCCATCGACGACGAATGGAACCAGCACACGCCACCGCCCAAGCTCGCACCCGCCGCGCTGGCCAACGCCATCGTGAAGGCGCTGCGCGACGGCGTGGAAGACGTGTACCCCGGCGACGTGGCGCAGGAGTGGCTGGAGCGCTGGCGCGACAACCCGAAGGTGCTCGAGCGCGAGCTGGCTGCAGGCGGCTGAGAACAGGAGCCACACGAATGACGACAACCACCGAACTGATGTCCGCCGCCGAAATTCTCGGCGGCCTCGTGACTGCGATGGCCAGCGGCCGCATCCGCGTGATCGACCTCACGCAGACGCTCACGCCCGAGTTTCCGCAGATCGCGCTGCCGCCCGAGATGGGCCAGTGCTGGCCCTTCCGCATCGAGGAAGTGTCGAAGTACGACGAGCGCGGGCCGGGCTGGTACTGGAACAATTTTTCTTGCGGCGAACACACCGGCACGCACTTCGATGCGCCGATCCACTGGATCTCGGGCCGCGACCTGCCGAACAACTCGGTCGACACGATTCCGGTGCAGCACTTCGTGGCGCCTGCCTGCGTGGTCGACTGCTCGCCGCAGGTGAAGGACGATCCCGACTACCTGCTGACGCTTGAGGACATCGAGGCCTATGAAGCGGCGCATGGCCGCATTCCGAAGGGCGCGTGGGTGCTGATGCGCACCGACTGGTCCAAGCGCACCGACCCCGAGGCTTACCAGAACTTCGACGAGACTGGCCAGCACACGCCCGGCCCGAGCACGGCGGCCGTGCGCTTCCTGGTCGAGCAACGCGACGTGCTGGGCTTCGGCTCGGAGGCCATCGGCACCGATGCAGGGCAGGGCTACCACCTGCGCCCGCCCTATCCGTGCCACTACTACATGCATGGCGCCGGGCGCTATGGGCTGCAGTGCCTGAGCAACCTCGACCTGCTGCCGCCGTCGGGCGCGGTGCTGATCTGCCCGCCGCTCAAGATCGAGAAGGGCAGCGGCAGCCCGCTGCGTGTGCTGGCATTGGTGGGAGCTTCGGCATGAGCAACGTTGCATCCAAGGTCGCGGCTGTCACCGGCGGCAGCGCCGGCATCGGCAAGGCCATCTGCGAAGACCTGCTCGCGCAGGGCTACGAAGTCGTGTCGCTGGCGCGCCGCAAGGCCGAGATCGACCATCCGAAGCTGCACAGCATCGAAGTCGACCTGAGCGACCGCGCCGCCACCGGCGAGGCCGTGCGCGAACTGGTCGAGCGCTTCGCACCGACCACCGTGATCCACAACGCCGGCGTCATCCGCGCCGCCTTGCTGCCCGACGTGAAGCTCGACGATCTCGATGCGTTGGTCGACCTGCACCTGGGCTGTGCGATCCAGCTCGTGCAGGGCGCATTGCCCGCCATGCGCGCACAGCGCTTCGGCCGCGTGGTGCTGCTGTCTTCGCGCGCCGCACTGGGCCTGGCCACGCGCACCAGCTATTCGGCGACCAAGGCCGGCATGCTGGGCATGGCCCGCACCTGGGCGCTCGAACTCGCGGGCGACGGCATCACGGTGAACGTGGTCGCGCCCGGCCCCATTCGCACCGACATGTTCTACGACGTGGTCGAGGCCGGCAGCGAGAAGGAGCGCGCGCTCGCGGCCTCGGTGCCCGTCAAGCGCCTGGGCGAATCGGCCGACGTGGCACGCGCCGTGCGTTTCTTTGCCGCGCCCGAGAACAGCTTTGTCACCGGCCAGGTGCTGTACGTGTGCGGCGGCACCAGCGTCGGCAGCCTGGCCCTCTGAGTCTTCGGTTTTCCTCACGTTCATTTCAAAACAACCTCTGGAGCATCGCCATGAAAGTCCTGAACCGAATTCGCACACTCGCGGCCATGGCCGTGGGCCTCGGCGCGCTGAGCGCCGCGAGCGCATGGGCCGCCGATCTCAAGATCGGTTTCATCACCTCGCTGTCGGGGCCGGTGTCGTCGCTCGGCATTCCCTACGACAAGGGCATGAAGGCGGCGTTGGCCTACAAGTCCGAAATCGGTGGCCGCAAGGTCCAGGTGATCTCGCTCGACGATGCCTCCGACCCCTCGACCGCCGCGCGCAATGCACGCAAGCTGATCGAGGAAGACAAGGTCGACGTCATCATCGGCACGGCCGGTGCGCCGGGTTCGCTGGCCATCGCGGGCGTGGCGCGCGAGACCAAGACGCCGCTCATCTCCATCGCCAACGCCGACCTAGCGGGCGAAGAGGGTGCATGGATGGTGACGCTGCCGCAACCCGCGCCCCTGATGATGGGCGCGATGGTCGAGAAGATGAAGCAGGCCGGCGTGAAGACGGTGGCCTACATCGGCTACTCCGACGCCTGGGGCGACCTGGTCTATGACGCACTCACGAAGTCCGCGCCCGCGGCCGGCATCAAGGTGGTGTCGAACGAGCGCTATGCGCGCAGCGATTCGTCGGTGGCCGGGCAGGTGCTGAAGATCGTGGCGCTGCGCCCCGATGCGGTGATCACCGGTGCCTCCGGCACGCCGGGCGCCTTGCCCTACCTGGCGCTGACCGAGCGCGGCTACAAGGGAAAGATCTACGGCATGCATTCGCTGATCAACCCCGACTTCATCCGTGTCGGTGGCACGTCGGTCGAAGGCCTGCTGGCACCCACGGGCCCGGTGGTCGTGGCCGAGCAACTGCCTGACAGCAACCCGATGAAGAAGATCGCGATGGACTTCCGCGCCGCCTACCAGAAGGCCAACGGCGCGCCGCCCACCGACACCTTCTCGGCCTACACCTTCGATGCCTGGCTGATCTACCTCGATGCGGCGCAGCGCGCGTTGGCCAGCAAGAGCGAGCCGGGAACGCCGCAGTTCCGCCTGGCCCTGCGCGATGCCATCGTGAGCACCAAAGAGTTGGTGGGCACGCACAGCGTCTACAACTTCAAGCCGACCGACCGCTACGGCTCGGACGACCGCTCGCGTGTCGTCGTGCGGCTCGAAAAGGGACAGTGGAAGCTGGTTCCCTGAGCGTCCTGCCCCTTCGATGAACGGCACCCACCCCATGCACCCGCACCTTCGTCTTCTGCGTCGTCGTCCTTCGGGCCGGCGCGCGACCGGCGTGGCCTTGCTCGCCGCCGTGCTGCTGGCCGGCTGCGCGGCCACCGCGCCCGGCGGCGGCGAAGTCACCATCAAGCGGGACCGCTATGGCGTGCCGCACGTCTACGCCCATGACACGAAGGGCCTGTTCTATGGCTTCGGCTATGCCGTTGCCGAAGACCGGCTCTACCAGCTGGAGATGGCGCGACGTTCGGGCAACGGCAGCGTGGCCGAGGTGCTGGGGCCGGACTTCGTGGCGACCGACAAGGCGACGCGCTCCAACATCGACCCGGTGTCGATCCGCCGCCAGATCGATGCGCTGAGCGCCGACGACCGCGCGATGTTCGAAGGCTATGCGGCAGGCGTCAACGCACGCATCCGTGAAGTGATGGCGAACCGCGACCGGCTGCTGCCGCGTGAGTTCATCGACAACGGCTTCGAGCCGGCGACCTGGACCGCGGACGACGTGGCGATGGTCTGGATCGGCCTGATCCTCAACCGATTCTTCGCAGGCACGGCCGAGGTCTCGAACCTTGCGCTGCTCAACCAGCTCAAGGCTGCACGCGGCGACGCCGTCGGCATGCAGATCTACGAGCAGTTGCGGTGGCTCGAAGACACCACCGCGCCGACCATCGTTCCGCGCGGCGGCGAACGGCATCTGGCCAGCGCCGAGCCCGGCGACGCGGCGCTTGCGCCGGTCTCCGAGCGGGCGGCGGCCGACTTCCGCGCGATGCAGGTGGCCCGCATGGGCCTTGCGGCCACCGAGGGCATGCCGACCGCGAGCAACGCCTGGGTGCTCGGCCCTTCGCGCACGAAAGAAGGCGTGGCCGTTCTGTACAACGGCCCCCAGCAGGGCTTCAACAATCCGTCGTTCGTGCATGGCATCGGCCTGCACGGCGCGGGCTACGACCTCACGGGCCTGACGCCGATCGGCCTGCTGCCGGTGCTGTTCGGCACCAACGGCACCATCGCGTGGGGTTCGACGGTGGGCTCGCTCGACACCAACGACATCTACCAGGAAGAGCTGAACCCGGCCAACCGCTACGAATACAAGTACGACGGCGCCTACCGCCCGATGACCCGGCGCACCGACGTGATCCATGTGAAGGGCGCCGCGCCGCAGCGCGTGGAGATAGATTCAACGGTGCATGGCTTCGTGCAGAGCTGGGACCTGGCAAACGGCCGCGCCTACACCGCGCGCAACACGTGGCAGGGCCGCGAGATCGAGACCATGATGGGCTGGGCGCGTGCCGCGCAGTCGCGCGACTGGTCCGGGTTTCTTGCGCAGGGCGAGCGCGTGGCCGCCTCCATCACCTGGTTCTATGCCGACGTGGCCGGCAACATCGGCGCCGTCGGGCTGGGGCGCCTGCCGCGCCGTCCGGCCTCGCAGGACATCCGCTTTCCCGCGCGCGGCGACGGCAGCATGGAGTGGCAAGGCACCTTGCCCTTCAGCGCCAACCCGCGCGCCTACAACCCCGCGCAGGGCTACCTTGCGAGCTGGAACAACCAGATCGCCGAAGGCCTGCGCGCGGACGGGGCGAACTTCTCGCATGTCGACCGTGTCGCCGAGATCCATGCGCAGCTTCAGGGCACGGGCAAGCTGGGCGCCGACGAGATCTGGAACGTGAACAAGGGCGCGGCGCAGGCCGACCTGAACGCGCGCTACTTCGTGCCCTTCATCGTCGATGCGGCCGCAGGCCTGCCGGCCGGCGACCCGGTGCGGCGCGCTGCCGACCTGCTGGCCAGGTGGGACATGAAGAACCGCGCCGCCCCGGGTGCCGAGGTCTACGACAACCAGGCCACGACCGTGCTGCGCGCCTGGCTGGGCGCGATGTCGCGGCGCCTGCTGGCCGACGACTTGCCGCCGGCGGTCTTCGCGAGCTACGCCAACCTCGGCTACCCAACCCTCACGCCGCGCGGCTCGCCGGGAAGCGTGCAGCCCGCGGCCGTTGCCAAGCTGTTGTGGAACGCGCTGAGCGGACCGGCGTCGGGTGTGCCGCAGCGCCACGACTTCTTCAACGGCAAGGACCATCGCACGATGGTGCGCGCCGCGCTGTCCGATGCCGTGGCGGAACTGCACACCCGCTTCGGGCCCGACATGGCCGCCTGGACCACGCCGGTGGTGCGCCATCGCTTCTCGCGCATCAATGCCATCGGCGTGCCGTGGGCGGCCGCCGGCGAAGAGCCCGAGCTCAGTCCCTACATGAACCGCGGCACGCTGAGCTACCGCGTCGTGCTGCGGCCGGGTGCGCTCGACATGTGCTCGGTCGCGGCGCCGGGGCAGAGCGGCTTCATCGCTCCGAATGGCGCGCACGACCGCCACTACAGCGACCAGTTGGCGCTGTTCGAGCGTTACGACTGCAAGCCGGAACGGCTCACGCCCGCGCAGGTCGATGCCGATCTCGAATCGCGCCGCACGCTGCGCTACTGAGGCGCCGCCGAGCCATGTCCCTTCTTCTTCGCCCACCCGTCCCGCAGAGAAAGCTCCCATGAAGACAATCACCCGCCTTGGCCTCGCGTTGCTGGCTGCTCCCATTGCACTGACTGCTGCCGCGGCCGATCTCAAGATCGGCTTCATCAGCTCGCTCTCGGGCCCCGTCGCCGCACTCGGCGTGCCGTATGAAAAGGGCATCCGCGCAGCCATCGCCGAGCATCCCGAGATCGCCGGCCGCAAGGTCCAGCTGATCGTGCTGGACGACGCCTCCGACCCCACCACCGCCGGGCGCAATGCGCGCAAGCTGGTGACCGAAGACAAGGTCGACGTGCTGATCGGTACCTCGGGCGTGCCGGGTGCGATGGCCATCGCCTCGGTGGCGCGCGAGCTCAACACGCCGCTGATTTCGCCCACGCCGGTGACCATTGCCGGCCCCGAGGGGGCGTGGACGGTGACGGTGTCGCAGCCATTCCCCCTCATGGTCGCGGGCGTGGTCGACCGCATGCAGAAGTCGGGCGTGAAGACGGTGGCCTTCATCGGTTTCTCCGACGCGCTGGGCGACCTGGCCTACGACTCGCTGGTGAAGAGCGCGGCCACGGCCGGCATCAAGGTGGTGGCGAACGAGCGCTATGCGCGCAGCGATTCGTCGGTGGCCGGGCAGGTGCTGAAGATCGTCGCGGCGCGGCCCGATGCGGTGTTTGCCGGCAACTCTGGCACGCCGGGCGCGCTGCCCTACATCGCGCTCGCCGAGCGCGGCTACAAGGGAAAGATCTACGGCACGCACGGCCTCATCAACGCCGACTTCGTGCGCGTGGGCGGTGCCTCCATCGAAGGCCTGCAGGTGCCCAGCGGCCCGGTGCTGGTGGCGGACCAACTGCCCGATAGCAACCCGATCAAGAAGGTGTCGATGGGCTTTCGCGCGGCCTACCAGAAGGTCAATGGCGTGGCGCCGACCGATGCGTTCTCGTCGTACACCTACGACGCCTACCTGCTGCTGGCCGATGCGGCCTCGCGCACCAAGGGCGAGCCCGGCACGCCGCAGTACCGCACGGCGCTGCGCGATGCCATCGTGAGCACGAAGGAGTTGGTGGGCACGCACGGCATCTACACCTTCAAACCCGACGACCGCTATGGCTCCGACCAGCGCGGCGTGGTCATCGTGCAGATGACCAAAGGCCAGTGGAAGCTGGTCCCCTGAGCACCACGGCCTGAGCCACCGAGTCCACCGCCATGACCACCTACCGCAATCGCCCCGATCTCGTCGCGGCGCTGGTGCAGGACGACCGGGTGCACCGCGATCTGTACCTGAGCGATGAGCTTTTCGAGCTCGAGCAGGCGCATCTGTTCGCGAACACCTGGGTCTTTTTCGGCCATGCGAGCCAGGTGCCCGAGGCCGGCGACTTCGTGACGCAGGAGATCGCCGGGCGACCGCTGCTGATGGTGCGCCAACCCGGCGGCGACGTGCAGGTGCTCTACAACCGCTGCGCCCACAAGGGCACGCAGCTGGTGACGGACGAGAGCGGCAACGCCGGCCGCTTCTTCCGCTGCCCCTACCACGCGTGGACCTACAAGCTCGACGGCGCGCCGCTCGCGATTCCGCTGAAGAACGGCTACGAGGGCACGCAGCTCAAAGCCTGCGAATCGGGGCAGGGGCTCGCGCCGGTGAAGCACGTGAAGGTGTACCGCGACTTCGTGTTCGTGCGACTGTCCGAGCAGGGCCCTTCGTTCGAGGACTACTTCGGCGAAGTGCTCGGCGCCATCGACAACATGGTCGACCGCTCGCCCGAAGGAAAGCTCAGCGTGGGCGGCGGCGTGCTGCGCAACATCGTCCACTGCAACTGGAAGATGTACCTGGAGAACATCAACGACACGGTGCACCCGATGTCGACGCACGAATCGGCCACGCAGGCCGCCGAGGCGCTGTGGCAGGGCCATGCGCCCACCGATCCCAAGCCAATGGCGATGGAGCAGATCTTGCCCTTCGGCTCCGGCTACGAGTTCTTCGACAAGATGGGCGGGCGTGTGTTCGCCAACGGCCACAGCGTGCTGGGGGTGAACTTCAGCATCCACTCCAACTACGCGCAGTTGCCCGAATACGAAGCCGCGATGCGCGCGGCGCACGGCGAGGCGCGTGCGACGGAGATCCTGCAGCGTTCGCCGCAGAACTCGGTCTTCTATCCGAGCCTGTCGGTCAAGGGTTCGCCGCAGGCCATTCGCGTGATTCGCCCGCTGGCGGCCAACCGCACGCTGATCGAGGCCTGGAGCTTTCGCGCGGCGGGCGCGCCGGCGCTGCTGTTCGAGCGCGCCATGAGCTACAACCGGCTCGTGTTCTCGCCGATGTCGGTGGTCGCGCATGACGACGTGCACCTGTTCGAGAGCATCCAGCAGGGCCTGCGCGCCGACGGCAACGACTGGGTGAGCCTGCATCGCAACTACGACGCGGCCGAGCTGGCGCAACCGACCCTTACCACCAACGGCACGAACGAGCTGCTCATGCGCAACCAGTTCCGCGCCTGGGCGAAGTCGATGGTGGCGGGCATGGAGGCCGCGCCATGAACGACCCGCGCGATTTCGTCGCCCACGAGGCGGCGTTGCTCGACGAGCGGCGCCTCGACGACTGGCTGGCCCTGTTCGCCGAAGACGGCCACTACTGGGTGCCCCTGCTCGGCGCGACGCAGGCCGATCCGTTCTCGCACAACTCGCTGGCCTACGAAGACCGCCTGCTGCTGCAACTGCGCGTGGACCGCCTGAAGAATCCGCGCGCGCATTCGCAGCACCCGGCCAGCCACAGCCAGCATGTGCTGCAGCCTTCGCGCATCGAGCGCGAGGCGGGCGACGAGGCCTGGCTGCGCACACCGTTCCTCTACGTCGAGGCGCGCGGGCAAGACCAGATATTGCTGAGCGGCACTGCTCGCCATCACCTCGTGCGAACGCCCGCCGGTTCCTGGTCGATCCGCCAGAAGCGCATCGACCTGCTCAACGCCGCGCGCGCCTTGCCGGCCATCCAGTTGTTCATCTGAGTTACCTGTTCATTCCCACCATCCTCACTGGAGCTACGACATGAAGAGCCTGATGCAGACCCTGACGCGCGGTGCCCTCGCGGCCGCGCTGACCGCCTGTGGCGTTGCGAGTGCGCTGGCGGCCGACCTCAAGGTCGGCCTGAGCGTGTCGCTGTCAGGGCCGAATTCTTCGCTCGGCGTGCCCTACGCCAAGGGCATGCAGGCCGCGCTGGCCTACAAGCCTGAGGTGAACGGCCGCAAGGTGCAGCTCATCGTGCTGGACGACGGCTCCGACCCCACCACGGCCGGGCGCAATGCGCGCAAGCTGATCGAAGAAGAAAAGGTCGACCTGCTCATGGGCACCTCGGGTGTGCCCGCCGCGATCGCGATGGCGCAGGTGGGCAAGGAGGCGAAGACGCCGATGATCGGCCTCACGCCCATCCTGCTCGACGCGAACGAGAACCCGTGGGTCATGACCGTTGCACAGCCCACGCAACTGATGATCGACGCCGTGGTCGAGCGCATGAAGCGCAACAACGTGAAGACGGTGGGCTACATCGGCTTTTCCGACGCCTGGGGCGACCTCGTGTACGACGCGTTGATGAAGGCTGCGCCCGGCGCGGGCATCAAGGTGGTGAGCAACGAGCGCTATGCGCGTGCCGATGCCTCGGTGACGGGGCAGGTGCTCAAGATCGTGGCGCTGCGGCCCGATGCGGTGATGACCGGTGGCGCCGGAACGCCTGGTGCATTGCCGTTTCTTGCGCTGCAGGAGCGCGGCTACAAGGGTGGCGTGTACGGCCAGCACGGGCTGATCAACCCCGACTTCGTGCGCGTGGTCGGAGCGGCCGGGCAGAACGCACTGATGCCTACCGGCCCGGTGATCGTGGCCGAGCAGTTGCCCGACAACTACCCGACCAAGAAGATCGCGACCGACTTCCGCGCCGTGTTCCAGAAGGTCAACAACGCACCCACCAGCGACGCCTTCTCGGCCTACTCCTTCGACGGCTGGCTGGTGTTCGCCGACGCGGCATCGCGCGCGATGAAGAAGGCCGAGCCGGGTACGCCCGAGTTCCGCGTGGCGCTGCGCGACGCGATCTTCAGCACGAAGGAGGTGGTGGGCACGCACGGCGTGTACACCTTCAAGCCCGGCAGCCTGTATGGCGTGGACGAGCGCGCGCGCGTGATCGTCAAGCTCGACAACGGTCAATGGAAGCTCGCACCTTGAACCTCCTCATGCCGACGACGATTTTTGAAGAGGGTTTTCTATGACATGGGACGTGGCGCTGATTCTCGTCACCGATGGCCTGGCCAACGGTGCCGTCTATCTGCTGGCCGGGCTCGGGCTGGTATTGATCTTTTCCGTCACGCGGGTGGTGTTCGTGCCGTTCGGCGACATCGCCGCCTTCACGGCGCTGACGCTCGCGGCCTTCGAAACCGGCCGCGTGCCGCCGACCATCGGCCTCGTCGCCACGTTGGCGGTGCTGGCCATGGCCACGGAAATAGGCAGCCTGGTGCGGCGCGGTGAAGCGGCGCGCATTCCGAAGGCGGTGCTGATGTGGGGCGTGCTGCCGGCCTTGCCTTGCGTGCTGGCGTGGATGGTGGCCCGCCCCGGTATTCCGGTGGCGGTGCACATTGCGGTGGCGGTGTTGCTGGTGGTGCCGATCGCGCCGCTGCTCGCGCGGGTGGTGTTCCAGCCGATCGCGGATGCGTCGGTGCTGGTGCTGCTGATCGTGTCGCTGGCGCTGCACTTCCTGCTGTCGGGCCTGGGCCTGCTGTTCTTCGGGCCGGAAGGCTCGCGCACCACGCCGCTGACTGATGCGATGTTCACGCTGAGCGACGGCTTCACGGTCAGTGGCCAGGTGGTGCTGATGGTGGGCGCGGCCATCGTGCTGAGCGGGCTGTTCTTCCTGGTGTTCGAGCGCACGGTGGCGGGCAAGGCGCTGCGCGCGACGGCGGTGAACCGGGTGGGCGCGCGGCTGGTCGGCATCCGGCCGGTGCGCACGGCGCTGCTGGCCTACGGCTGCGCTTCGCTGCTCGCAGGGCTCATCGGCGTGCTGATCGCGCCGGTGACGACCATGTACTACGACTCGGGCTTCATCATCGGCCTGAAGGCCTTCGTGGCCGCGATCATCGGCGGGCTGGTGAGCTACCCGATGACGGCGGTGGGCGCGCTCGCGGTCGGCGTGGTGGAAAGCTTCGCCTCGTTCTGGAGCGGCGCGCTGAAGGACGTGATCGTCTTCAGCCTGCTGATACCGGTGCTCATGCTGCGGTCGTTCATGGCGGTCCATGCCGAAGAGGAAGAAGACGAGGTGGACCAATGAACGCGAACCGCAAACGCATGGCGTGGATCGCCGCGCTGGTCGTCGTGCTGGCCCTGGTGCCGGCACTGGCGGGCAGCTTCACGGTGTCGCTGCTCAATGACATCGGCATCGGCGCGCTGGTGGCGCTCGGGCTGGTGCTGCTCACGGGTGTGGGTGGCGCCACCTCGTTCGGGCAGGCGGCCTTCGTGGGCATCGCGGCCTATGCGACGGCCTGGCTGACGACCACGCAGGGCATGTCGCCCTGGATCGGGCTGCTGTTCGCACTGCTGCTCACGGGCCTGTCGGCCCTGGCGATCGGCATGCTCACGCTGCGGCTCGGCGGGCACTTCCTGCCGCTGAGCACCATCGCGTGGGGGCTGTCGATTGCGATGCTGTTCGGCAACGTCGATGCGCTCGGCCGCCACACCGGCCTGTCGAACATTCCGGCGCTGCAGATCGCGGGATGGTCGCTGGCCGATCCGCGTGCGATGTACTACCTGATCTGGGTGGTGGTCGGGCTGGCCTGCCTGTTCAGCCACAACCTGCTGCAGTCGCGGCCCGGGCGCGCCATTCGCGGGCTACGCGGCGGCGCCACGCTGCTGGCCAGCGTGGGGGCAGATGCTTATCGCGTGCGGCTCTCGCTGTTCGTCACGGCCGCGCTCTTCGCGGGGCTGGCCGGCTGGCTCTATGCGCACATGAACCGCTTCGTGAGCCCGTCGCCTTTCGACGTGCGCGCCAGCATCGAGTACCTGCTGATGGCGGTGGCCGGTGGGCTCGGCCAGCTGGCGGGCGCGCTGGTGGGCGCGGCGCTGGTGCTGGTGCTCAAGAACGGTTTGCAAGATGTGCTGCCGATGCTCACGCAACGCGCGGGGCAACTCGAGGCGGTGGCCTTTGCCGCGCTCTTCATCCTGCTGCTGCACTTTGCACGCGGCGGCGTGATGGGCCTGCTGCGGCGCTGGACGCGCCGTCGCGCCGGCACGCAAGGCGCATCGCGCCACGACGCACCACCGGTCGAGCCGCTGCCGCATCGCCAGTTGCCCGAGCGCGGCACGCAGGTGCTGTCGGTGAACGGCGCGGTCAAGCGCTTCGGCGGGCTGGTGGCGGTCAACGACGTGAGCTTCGACGTGAAGGCCGGCGAGATCGTCGGGCTGATCGGGCCCAATGGCGCGGGCAAGTCGACCATGTTCAATCTGCTGACCTGCACGCTGCCGATGAGCGCGGGCCAGGTGCGTTTTCTGGCACACGACATCGGCGGCATGCCGCAGCGGCAGGTGGCGCGGCTGGGCCTGGCGCGCACCTTCCAGCACGTGAAGCTGCGCCCGCACATGAGCCTGCTCGACAACGTGGCGCTGGGCGCGCACTCGCGCACGCGCTCGGGCATCCTGAAGGCGGGGCTGCGGCTCGACCGCACGGAAGAGCGCCAGATCCTGCAGGAGGCGCAACGCCAGCTCGACCGCATCGGGCTGGGCGACCGCGCGCACGAGCTGGCGGGCAGCCTGCCGCTGGGCACGCAACGCATATTGGAGATTGCGCGCGCACTGGCCGCCGACCCGGTGCTGTTGGTGCTCGACGAACCCGCGGCCGGCCTGCGCCGCAAGGAAAAGATGGCGCTCGGCGATTTGCTGCGCAAGCTGCGCGAGGAGGGCGTGACCATCCTCATCGTGGAACACGACATGGACTTCGTGATGAAACTGGTGGACCGGTTGGTGGTGATGAACTTCGGCTCCAAGCTCGTGGAGGGTGTGCCGTCGGCGGTGCGCGCCGATGAGCGTGTGCAGGCGGCTTATCTGGGGAGCGTTGTATGACCGCGATGCTGGAGATTGGCGACCTGCACGTGTCGTATGGGCAGGTGGAGGCGGTGCGCGGCGTATCGCTTGACCTGCAGCACGGGCAGATCATTTCGGTGATCGGCCCGAACGGCGCGGGCAAGACCACGCTGCTGGCTGCCGCGATGGGCCTCTTGCCATGCAAGGGCACGTTGCGCTTCGAGGGCGAAGACTTGCAGGGGCTGGACGTGGAGGCGCGCGTGGAGCGTGGCCTGTGCCTCGTGCCCGAGAAGCGCGAGCTGTTCGGCGAACTGACCGTGCTCGACAACCTGCAGCTCGGCGCTTATGCCAAGCGGCTGCGTGGCGATGCGATGAAGCGGCGGCTGCAGTCGGTGTACGACCGCTTTCCGCGCCTTGCCGAACGGCGCGCGCAACGGGCCGACACGCTCTCGGGCGGCGAGCGGCAGATGCTGGCGGTGGGACGTGCGCTGATGTCGGCGCCGCGCCTGTTGATGCTCGACGAACCCAGTCTGGGCCTCGCACCGCTGATCGTGCGCGACATCCTCACCATCGTGCGCAAGCTGCGTGACGACGGCGTCTCGATCCTGCTGGTCGAGCAGAACGCGCGCGCCGCGCTCGAAAGTTCCGACGAAGGCTATGTGCTGGAGACGGGCGAGATCGCGCTGTCGGGTGCTTCGGCCGAACTGGCGAGCGACCCGCGCGTGCAGGCGACTTACCTGGGTGGAGGCACGCACGATGACGAGTGAGGCCCGCGCGATGCCGCCTGCGCAGCGCACGTTGCCTGCCATGCTGCAACGGCAAGCTGAGCGGTTCGGTGGGCGGCCCTTGCTGCGCATGGCGGGGCGCGAATGGGCGCATGGCGATGCGGCGCAGGCGGCGGCTGTGCGTGCCGGTGCGCTGGCCAAGGCCGGTGTGGTGCGCGGGGATCGGATCGCCGTGATGTGCGGCAACCGCATCGAGTTTCTCGAAGCCTTCCTGGGAGCGGGCTGGATGGGCGCATCGGTCGTGCCGATCAACACGGCGTCGATGGGGCCGCAGATCGAATATTTCCTGGCGAACAGCGAAGCGAAGCTGCTGGTGATCGAAGCCAGCTTTCTCGAACGGCTTGCGACGGCGGACCTCGGGCGCACGGCGTTGTGCGAAGTCTGGGTTGTCGGCGCGGTGGGGCCTGTCGCATGGCAGGCGCCTGTTGGCGTGCATGTGGTTCCGTACCCGCAAGGCGCGGAAGCCGTGCCGCCAGCGCCCGTTCAGCCCGGCGATCCGCTCGCGATCCTCTACACGTCTGGCACCACCGGGCCGGCCAAGGGTGTGATCTGCCCGCATGCCCAGTACTTCTGGTGGGGCGTGAACAGTGCAGAAGTGCTCGGCGTTGGCCAGGACGACGTGCTGTGCACCACGCTGCCGCTGTTCCATATCAACGCGCTCAACACCTTTGCGCAGGCCGCGCTCACAGGTGCGGAAGTGGTGTTCGAGTCGCGGTTTTCGGCTTCGGGATTCTGGCCCTCGATGCGGGCGAACGGCGCGACGGTGGTCTACCTGCTCGGCGCGATGGTGCCGATCCTGCTGGCGCAGCCGGAGGGCGAAGGCGAGCGCAATCATCGCGTGCGCATCGGGCTTGGCCCCGGTGTGCCAGCGGCGGCGGGGCAGGCGTTCAGGGCACGTACCAGTGTCGCGTTGCTCGAAGGCTACGGCTCGACGGAAACCAACTTTGCGATCGCCACTGCGCCCGATTCACCGCGCGGCGGCGTCATGGGATGGCTGCGCCAAGGCTTCGATGCACGCGTGGCCGATGAGGACGATGCAGAGTTGCCGCCCGGGGAGGCCGGTGAATTGCTGCTGCGCGCAGATGAGCCGTACGCCTTCGCGAGCGGCTACTTCAACATGCCGGAGAAGACTGTCGAGGCCTGGCGCAATCTCTGGTTCCACACGGGCGACCGCGTGGTGCGCGATACCGACGGGGCCTTCCGCTTCATCGACCGCATCAAGGATGCGATCCGGCGGCGTGGCGAGAACATCTCTTCGTTCGAGGTCGAACAGGTGTTGTTGAGTCATCCGGGCGTGGCTTCGTGCGCGGTGTACCCGGTGCGCTCGGAGCTGGCCGAAGACGAGGTGATGGCCGCGCTGGTGATGCGCGAGGGCGTGCACGTCGATCCGGCCGAGCTGGCGCGATTCTGCGAGAGCCGCCTGCCGTACTTCGCCGTGCCGCGCTACATCGACTTGCTGCCCGACCTGCCACGCACCGAGAACGGCAAGGTGCAGAAGTTCAAGCTGCGCGAGCGCGGTGTCGGGGCACAGACCTGGGACGTTCGGCCCGCGAGGTCGTAGGCCCATGAGCACGACGCTGCTGCCGCTTTCGGGACGCGTGGCGTTCGTGACGGGCGCGGGGCAGGGGCTGGGTGCCGCCATCGCGCGTGGGCTGGTGGAGGCGGGTGCACGTGTGGCGTTGGCGGACATCGACCTCGGCAAGGTCGAGTCGGTCGCCGCATCGGTGGGCGGTCTTGCGCTGCCACTCGATGTGCGCGACGAGAGGGCGTTCACCGAATGCTTCGACAAGGCCGTGGCGCACTTCGGCGCGGTCGACATCATGGTCAACAACGCCGCACGCACGCCGACCACGTCGATCTGGGACATCACGTCGCAAGAGTGGGACGAGGTGCTCGCCATCAACCTGCGCGGCAGCTTCTTCGGCTGCCGCATCGCCGGGCGCCACATGCGCGGGCGCGGCGAGGGCCGCATCATCAATCTCACATCGATGGCGGGGCAGCAGGCCAGCACGGCGACCGGCGCGCACTATGCGGCGAGCAAGGCCGGGTTGCTGGCCTTGACGCGTTCTTTCGCGCAAGAACTGGCGCCGCATGGCGTGACGGTGAATGCGCTGGCGCCTGCGGCCATCCTCAGTCCGGCGCTCGAAGCAATGGGCCCTGAACGACAACAGACGGTGAAGGCCGGCATTCCGCTCGGCCGCTTCGGCTTGCCCGAGGAGGTGGCAGCGGCCGTGGTCTATCTGGCCTCGCCGGCTGCCGCCTTCATGACGGGCGCGACGCTGGACCTCAACGGCGGGCGTTTCATGCGGTGACAACCTGCAGGGACGTACATCGTTAAAATGATTCAGAACTAAAACATTCAGGTATGTACTCAAATTCACTGACTGGCCGCCATGCGCTCGTGACCGGCGCCGCGCGCGGCATCGGCGCGGAGATCGCCCGCACCCTGGCCGCCGAAGGCGCCGTTCTGACTTTGCTGGGGCGCGACCGCGACGCGTTGCAGCGCGTGGCCGACTCGCTCGCGGGCAGCGGCCATGGCGTGGCCACTGCCGACGTGGCCAACCCGGAGGCCGTGCAATCGGCCTTTGCGCAGGCACGAGCCGCACGGGGCGCGATCGGCGTGCTGGTCAACAACGCCGGCGCGGCCGAGAGCGCACCGTTCCTCAAGACTTCGTTCGAGCTGTGGCAGCGCATGCTGTCGGTCAACCTGACCGGCAGCTTTCTGTGCGCGCAGGCGGCGTTGCCCGACATGCTCGACGCCGGCTGGGGCCGCATCGTCAACATCGCCAGCACGGCGGGGCAGAAGGGCTATGCCTATGTGGCTGCCTATACCGCGGCCAAGCATGGCGTGATCGGGCTCACGCGTTCGCTGGCACTGGAGGTGGCGCGCAAGGGCATCACGGTGAATGCCGTGTGCCCCGGCTATACCGACACCGACATCCTGCGCAACAGCGTGGCCAACGTCGTCGGCAAGACCGGGCGCAGCGAGGCCGATGCGCTGGCCGAGTTTTCCAGCGTCAATCCGCAAAAGCGCATCGTGCAGCCGTCCGAGGTGGCCGATACCGTGCGCTGGCTGTGCGGCGAGGGTGCCGCATCGGTCACGGGTCAATCGATCTCGGTTTCAGGAGGAGAAGTGACATGACACGCAACGACGCTTCACATGCCGTGCTGAGCGATGCCGAAGAACTCGGCCACGAGGCCCGCGCAGGCCATGAAGACCACGCGATGCTCAAGCTGTGGCTGCGCATGCTGGCGAGTACGACGCAGATCGAGGCAGAGATTCGTCGCCGCCTGCGCGAGCGCTTCGGCATCTCGCTGGCGCGTTTCGACTACATGGCGCAGCTCTACCGCTACAAGGACGGCCTGAAGATGCGCGTGCTGTCGCGCTACCTGATGGTGACCGGCGGCAACGTCACCGGGCTGACGGACGAACTCGAACGCGAAGGCATGGTGGCGCGCGCCCCCAGCCCCGACGATCGCCGCGCCTGGATCGTGAGCCTCACGCCCACGGGCCGGCGCACCTTCGAGACGATGGCGAGCGAGCACGAGCAGTGGATTCTGGAAATGTTCTCGGGCCTGGACATGAAGACCGTCAAGCAGATGCACAGCCAGCTGGGGCTGCTGCGCGTGCACGTGATGCGCGGCGAGCCCGCGGGCGAAGAGGGCTGATGACCGTGAGCGACGCCAACGCCGAATTCCTGCGCCCCCGGTTGATCCGGTTCTCGGATTGCGACCCGGCGGGCATCGTCTTCTATCCGCAGTACTTCGTGATGCTCAACGGCCTTGTCGAAGACTGGGTGAACGAAGGCCTGGGGCTCAGTTACCACGGGTTGGTGGCGCAGCGCCGCATCGGCCTGCCGACCGTGAAGCTCGAAGCCGACTTTCGTGCCGTGAGCCGCATGGGCGACCGGGTGACGCTCGGGCTCGCGGTGGAGCGGCTGGGCTCTCGTTCGATGTCGCTGGCGTTGCGCTGCTTCGAACCCGTCTCGGGCGAGCTGCGCATGGAGGTGAAGCAGGTGCTGGTGACGACCTCTCTGGAGACGCACCGCGCCGTCGCCATTCCGGACGACATGCGCGCGGCCATCCTGCGCGACGCGCCCGCGCTGGGCTGAACTTCAGTTCAGGGCTTTGGCTCTGCGGCGTCGGCGGCGTCCTGCGCGCGTTTCTTCAGCCAGCCGCTCAGCTCCCGCTTGCCCTTGGCATTGGCTGTTCGCCATGCTTCTCGTGCGGCTGCAATGAAGCGCTCTTCGGCGGCATCGGGCACTTCGGAGGGGCGGTCTTCCTTGTCGAGCCAGCCGGGTTCGACGTCGCAGTGCCGCTCGATCTGCCGCGCGAGGTTGTCGCCGATGGGCCGGGCACTCTTGATCTGGCTCCACATGCTGGGGGAGACTTCGATCTTCTTCGCAAAGGCTTGGTCCAGCCCCTTGGCTGGCAGGCCCGCGGCAACGGCCTCTTCGAGAAAGCGGCGATGCAGCGCGAGGGCATTGCGACGGCGCGCGACGGTGATATTGGGCACTGTTCAAAAACAACAACGAGACAAAAAAAGATTGTCCCGGTTGTTGACGTCGCCGTAAACACTATTTACAGTTGCCTTCATTCGCGGCCCAGGCCGTCCCCTTTTTCAACCCCTAACAGCCGACAGCGGCAATTTTTGACCAGGAACCATCGTGAACACCGCCTTGACTCTCACCAACATTCGACCCGCATCGGGCCGGGCGTTCGTGCGCGTGTGGTCGTGCGGCGGTTTCAACATGCTGTCGACCCCGTCGAACCTGCGCCAGAGCTACGTGCATGCCACGAAAGCCGCAGCAAGCCTGCGCGTTGGCAAGTTCGAGGATCAGGTGCTACCGGGTGGAGATTGCGCATAGGCGCACATCTTCCAAGCTCTCTCAAGCAGAGGCCCGGACACCGAAAGGTTCCGGGCCTTTTTGTTTTTTGCTTTGTTTGTTTGTTGGTCGTGCTTTGCCATTTCGGGTGTGCCTTCACCACACCGCCAGAGTCCACCGCGTAGACGGTCTGGCGGGATGTGCAGGAAAGTGATCACCCCTGTGCAGCGACGTCGTACGGGGCAGCGCCCAGCGCGCTGTCCGTCGCGTGAGGACACAACCGAAATGGAAAAGCGGGTCATTCATCCGTTTTTCTCAACCCGACCCGAGCGGGACCGGGCCATGCAGATGGCCCTCCCGCGGAAACCGGCCGCAAAGATTGGGCGGCGCCGGAACTCGTAACCGGACACTTTTTGTTTTGCTTTTCGACCCGCGTTAGCTCAATGGATCAGAGCATTTGCCTACGAAGCAAGGGGTTGCACGTTCGAGTCGTGCACGTGGGGCCATGTTTTTGTTTTGTCGCAACCAACCAAGGAGTCACCATGCGCAAGCGCAACACCCCGATCCGGATGATCACCGTGCGCCCGGCCCAGCCGCGCAAGCGCATGGTCTTTGCACTGGCCCGACGCTTCGGCATCGGCACCGATGCACGGCGCGAGACGGACAGCCTGTCTGCATCGCCTGGCCGTGGCGAGTGCCGCCTCGATGCCCTCGACCTCGACCAGCGCGTGCGCCTGCTGGGCGAGTGGTAGGTCGGCAGCCGGCTTTTTTCTTTTTTTCGATGGTGCATGTAGCTCAACGGCAGAGCCGCGGGTTGTGGTCCCGCTGACGACGGTTCGATTCCGTTCGTGCACCCCATCTGTTCTTTTTCTTTTTTTCTCCTGATTCAACCATCGCCGCGAAAGGAGGCGAGTCATGCACCCTCACGTCCTGCAACTCGATATTCAGGGCACGCCGCAAGCCTGGATTTCGCTGGAGCAGGCGGTGCTGCACTACGCCACCGGATCGGTCGCCTGGGAAGACGGCGACCTGCCGCTGGCCACGCTGCGTGGTGGCTTCAACGTGGCGCGCGGTGTGCAGTCGCGTGTTGACGTGGCGCCCATCATCGCGCTGCGTGGCGCGTCGAAGATCAACCTGTTCGACGTGGTGCCCAGCGTCACCAAGAGCAAGCTGCTGCGGCGCGACCGCCACACCTGTGCGTACTGCGCCGGCGTGTTCCAGGAGCGCGATCTGCAATGCGAACACGTGATGCCCGAGTCGCGCGGTGGCCCGTGGACGTGGACCAATCTGGTGAGCGCATGCGCGGTCTGCAACAACAGGAAGGCGGCGCGCACGCCCGAAGAAGCGGGCATGCCGCTGGTCTACCTGCCGTACGTGCCCAGCCGCTTCGAGAACTTCCTGCTCGAAGGTCGCAACATTCGCGCCGACGTGCACGAATGGCTGGCGAAGCGGCTGCCCAAGGGGTCGCGGCTTCAGTGAGGGCGCATCAATGCAGCTTGTCCGCGACCATGAAAAAAGCCCGCCGTCTTTAGGACGGCGGGCTTTTCTTGCGTGTACGAAGGACCGGTCAGCGGCCGATGCCGAAGAAGCGATAGGCCACCACGCCTGCTGCTGCAATGCCGCCTACAACGATGAAAACGAACTTTGTGAAGCGTCCGCTGTTGCGTTTCGAGCGAGTCCAATGTTCCGGACCGATCAGGTCGATGGGAACGGTGGGTTTGCCTATGTCGGAAGCCTTTTCCATGGGCGGAAATATAGCTCAGGCTTCAAAGCATGCGCCGGTGGCGGCCCTTTGCGTTGTTTCCTGGCAAGGCCATTGACGCCCGCTGCGAGCAGACAAAAAAATACCCGCCTGAGCGGGCCAACGAGCTTTTCGCTTCGAAGTTTGATGTCCCTTCGTTGTTGTTCTTGTGCTGCGTGACAGCAGGGACAAGATGCCACGTCCTACTGGCTACTTTTGTAGGGCGGGTCTTGAGTGGGCGTAAGCGACGAATAAAAATGTGAAAAATTGCCGTATGAACAAACAAATCATTCTCGAAAGCCTGACGCGAGCCTTGGAGAGCTGGATCCGCAATGCGTCAGCGGCGCAGCTCTGGCAGGTGCATCAGGCGGGTGGCCTGGGCGCACTCGTTCATGCGGAGGGCGACGTCGTCCAGGTCCGCATCACGCAGGGCGGCCCGCGCAGCCTGCTGTCGGACATCGGCAAGACCGATGGACGCCTGCCGGTCACCGAAGCATTTCGCGGCGGTGCGGCTGCGGACTGGGGCACGCCACCGCCGCAAGGCAGCGATGCGCGCGCGCAGTGGTTCCTGTCGAGCGAAGTGGCCCAGGCGCATGCACGGCAGTACCTCGCGGCGGAAGTGAGTGAGAAGCACGATGTGCTTGTGCGCTTTGTCGACGACTGGGTCGCCGTGCAAGGCGGCGCGTAGGGCCAGGCTTCCTCGCCCGCGACTGTTGTCGGCCCGGACCACGCTAGTTGATCGCGGTACATCGATGGCTCGCCATCGATGGTCGGCGTTGTGTGTTCCCAATCTGGATCGACCATGTGCTCGAACGCGGCCGTGCCGAAGGGCGGCGCGATGACGACGTCGAACGATTCGAAAAGCCGATGCCACCGCTTGCGCAATTGCATGCGCCGGTCGAGCGGGAGCAGCCATTCATGCGCGGAGATATGTGCATCGCACAGTTCGAGAGGGCCTATCTGGTGCACGCCCATCCAGCGGGTCCGACAGATGCGTGTCGATGTGCGCGACCGCACGCGACAACAGATCGAGATAGCGAACCGTCTGTGTTCTCGATGCTGTGAAGGCGTCTTGCTGCATGGCAGCGGGATTGTTCCAAACAACCGGTCGCACGACGTGTCCGCGTTTGCTCGATGGGCCCGCTCCATGCCCGCCGACCGATGCACGGCGCGCCAATGAAAAAAGCCTGCTACCGGTGAGGTAGCAGGCTTTTCAGCGTTTCCGCAATGTTGGTTGGTGGGCCCTGAGTGACTCGAACACTCGACCTACGGATTAAGAGTCCGCTGCTCTACCAACTGAGCTAAGAGCCCTTGCTTTGAAAACGTTTTGCGTTTTCTGGCAAGACCACGAGTATATCCCAGAATTTCGGCTTGTCCAAAAAATTTATGAGTCGCAGCGTTAGGATGCGTCATCCCCGATGGGGCATCGGCCCCTCCACCTCCATCTCTACCAGGAGAATTTCGATGAGCGATGCAAGCACCACGCCCCATGTTCTGATCACCGGCGCCGCGGGCGCGCTGGGCCGTGCGGTGGCGCAGCACTTCCTTGAGCAGGGCGCGCGTCTCGCGTTGGTCGATCACCACGCGGGCCGACTGGCCGAAGTGTTCCCGGGCCTCGACAACTCGCAGCACCTGTTGCTCGCGGGCGACGTGACCTCAGCATCGGAGATGGCCGGTCTTGCCGAGCAGGCGCTCAAGTCTTTCGGCCGCGTCGACGTGCTCGTGCACATCGCGGGCGGCTTCGAGATGGGCGAGGCAACGCATGCGCTCACGCGTGCGAGCTGGGACCGCATGATGAATCTCAATGCGTGGTCGTTCGTCGCGGTGACGCAGGCGGTGCTGCCTTCGATGATCGAGCGCGGCGCCGGTCGCGTCATCGCCGTGACGGCGAAGGTGGCGGCGCGTGGCGTGCCGGCGATGGCCGCCTACATCGCGTCGAAGAGCGCGCTGCAGCGCCTGGTCGAAGCGATGGCCGCCGAGGCGGCGCCGCATGGCGTCAACGTGAACAGCGTGGCGCCCAGCGTGCTCGACACGCCCGCCAATCGCCAGGCGATGCCCGATGCGAATCCGTCCGACTGGGTCTCGACTTCCGTTGCGGCGCAGACCATCGGTTTTCTTGCATCGCCCGCGGCGGCCGCACTTCATGGCCAGCACCTGACGCTCGATACCTGAGCCGGAAAAAAGAAAAGGGCCCTGGCGATTGCCAAGGCCCTTTTCAAATCGGTTGGTGGAGAGGAGGAGGATCGAACTCCCGACCTCCGCATTGCGAACGCGGCGCTCTCCCAGCTGAGCTACCCCCCCAACGCAAGGCGAATTTTAACCAGAACTGCCGTTTTGGCGCAGGCCTTCATGCCAAGATGCGCGCCTCTCGAAACAAGGAGCAGGAACCGCATGGCCTCGTACGATCCCGCCTGGCTGGAAGGCATGTACAACAACCTCGCGCGGGTCAAGAACCACCCGGTGTACTTCGAACGGTGGGCGCGCGAATCCGCCGCAGCACGCGACAACCTGCCCGGCCGGATCGACCTGCCTTACGGCGCCGGCCCGAATGAGACGCTCGACATCTTCCCGGCACCGGTGCCCGATGCGCCGGTCCTGGTCTTCATCCATGGCGGCTACTGGCGTGCGATGGACAAGAGCCAGCACTCCTTCATTGCCCCCGCGTTCAACGACCGCGGCGTGTGCGTGGTCGTGCCCAACTATGCGTTGTGCCCCGGTCCTGCTGAGCAACCCGTGACCGTGCCGGGCATCCTGTTGCAGATGGTGCAGGCGCTCGCGTGGACATGGCGCCATGTTGCGGCCTACGGCGGTGATCCGTCGCGCATCACGGTGGCCGGGCACTCGGCGGGCGGGCACATGGCCGCGGCCTTGCTGGCCTGCGACTGGAAGGCGGTCGCGCCCGACCTGCCCGTGCAACTGGTGCGCAACGCGCTCTCGATCTCGGGCCTGTACGACCTGCGGCCGTTGCAGCGCACGCCGTTCCTGGAGAAGGTGCTCAAGCTGACCGATGCAGATGCGCTGCGCGCCAGTCCCGCGCTCTGGCCTGCGCCTTCACGCGGCCAGCTCTACGCGGCGGCCGGTGGTGGCGAGAGCGCGGAGTTCATTCGCCACAACGCGATGATCCGCGAGGCGTGGGGCCGCAACACCGTGCCGGTGTGCGAAGTGCTCCCAGGGTTGAACCATTTCGACGTGGTCGACGCGATCGCCGATCCGGCCCACGTGCTGCACCGGCATGCGGTGCAACTGCTCGAAGCCTGACGACGACCGGCGCAACGACCGGCGGTGCAGCCCCTCGGGGCCGCCTTACATCAGCAGGTGTTCGCCTTCGTTGGCACCGCCCAGCGTGACGTAGTTGACCTTGCGGATGTCCATCAGCGTGCGGCCGCCCGCGTAGCTGATCGAGCTTTGCACATCCTGCTCCATCTCGATGAGCGTGTTGGCCAGCTTGCCCTTGATGGGTTCGAGGATGCGCTTGCCCTCGACGTGCTTGTACTCGCCCTTGTTGAAGTCGCTGGCCGAACCGTAGTACTCCTTGTAGAGCACGCCGTCGACATCGACCGTCTTGCCCGGCGATTCTTCATGCCCCGCGAACAGCGAGCCGATCATCACCATCGACGCGCCGAAGCGCACGCTCTTGGCAATGTCGCCGTGGTCGCGGATGCCGCCGTCGGCAATGATCGGCTTGGTCGCCACGCGCGCGCACCACTTGAGCGCCGACAGCTGCCAGCCCCCCGTACCGAAACCGGTCTTGAGTTTGGTGATGCACACCTTGCCCGGGCCGATGCCCACCTTGGTTGCGTCGGCGCCCCAGTTCTCCAGGTCGATCACGGCCTCGGGCGTGCCGACGTTGCCGGCAATCACGAAGGACTTCGGCAGCTTTTCCTTGAGGTAGCCGATCATGTTCTTCACGCTGTCGGCATGGCCGTGCGCGATGTCGATCGTGATGTATTCAGGCGTCAGGCCCTCGGCCACCAGTTG
This sequence comes from Variovorax sp. EL159, assembly GCF_900100965.1. Lineage (GTDB taxonomy): Bacteria > Pseudomonadota > Gammaproteobacteria > Burkholderiales > Burkholderiaceae_C > Variovorax. The sequence continues at coordinate 213,251 of NZ_FMUJ01000001.1, forward strand.
ATCGACCGTGTCGTAGTCGGGCTTCTTCACGCCGAGTGAGATGGAGGCGAACACGCCCTTGCCCTGCATGTCCTTGACGAACTTGACGTTGTCGAGGTCGAAGCGGTGCATGACATAGAAGTAGCCGTTCTGCGCCAGCCACAGGCAGTTCGATTCGTCGACCACCGTCTTCATGTTGGCCGGCACCACCGGCATGCGGAACGTGCGCTCGCCCAGCTTCACGCTGGTATCGCACTCGGAACGGCTCTCCACGCGGCACTTGCGCGGGAGCAGAAGGATGTTGTCGTAATCGAAAATTTGCATGACCAGGCTCCTGAAAGGAATCGTTGAACAGAACGAATGAGCGCTTGGTCCGGCCGGTTTTCGCGGCGCCTTCTGCAAAGGAAGACGCCCACAAAAAACCGGGCGCAAGAAACTTGGGCCCGGTGATTGAGTTTACGCGGTCTCGCGGCGGCAGGTCTTCCGCTTCTTCATATAACCCGCATACGCAGTGGTTTCTACAATCGAGGGATGTTGTTTAACGATCCTGCGGCTGACGCCCATCCTGCGGACCTGCCGCTGCTCCATAACCTGAACGCGGAGCAACTCGCCGCGGTCACACTGCCGGCGGGCAACGCGCTGATCCTCGCGGGCGCCGGCTCGGGCAAGACCCGCGTGCTCACCACCCGCATCGCATGGCTGCTCCAGACGGGGCAGGTTTCCGCCGGCGGCATCCTCGCCGTGACCTTCACCAACAAGGCCGCCAAGGAAATGATGACGCGGTTGACGGCGATGCTGCCCGTCAACGTGCGCGGCATGTGGATCGGTACCTTCCACGGCCTGTGCAACCGGCTGCTGCGCGCCCACTGGAAGCTGGCCAACCTGCCGTCGACTTTCCAGATCCTCGACACGCAAGACCAGCTCTCGGCCATCAAGCGCCTGATGAAGCAGTTCAACGTCGACGACGAGCGCTTTCCGGCCAAGCAGACGCAATGGTTCATCGCCGGCGCCAAGGAAGACGGCCTGCGCCCCGGTGACGTCGAAGTCCGCAGCGACGATGACCGCAAGAAGGTCGAGCTGTACCAGCTCTACGAAGAGCAATGTCAGCGCGAAGGTGTGGTCGATTTCGGCGAGCTGATGCTGCGCAGCTACGAACTGCTGCGCGACAACGACCCGGTGCGCGAGCACTACCAGCGGCGCTTTCGCCACATCATGATCGACGAGTTCCAGGACACCAACCGCCTGCAGTACGCGTGGATCAAGATGCTCTCGGGCAACGTGGTTGCGGGCCAGTTCACGCCGAGCGGAAGCAACAGCGTGATCGCCGTGGGCGACGACGACCAGAGCATCTACGCCTTTCGCGGCGCGCGCGTGGGCAACATGACCGACTTCGTGCGCGAGTTCGATGTGCGCCACCAGATCAAGCTGGAGCAGAACTACCGCAGCTACAGCAACATCCTCGATTCGGCCAACGAGCTCATCAGCCACAACAAGAAGCGCCTGGGCAAGAGCCTGCGCACCGACCAGGGCCCCGGCGAGCCGGTGCGCGTGTACGAGTCGCCCACCGATCTTGCCGAGGCGCAATGGATGGTCGAAGAAATGCGCCAGCTGGCGCGCGACGGCTTCGAGCGCAAGGAAATGGCCGTGCTCTACCGCAGCAACGCGCAGAGCCGGGTGATCGAAACCGCGCTCTTCAATGCCTCGGTGCCGTACCGCGTGTACGGCGGCCTGCGCTTCTTCGAGCGCGCCGAAATCAAGCACGCGCTGGCCTATCTGCGCCTGCTCGAGAACAAGGACGACGACACCAGCTTCCTGCGCGTCGTCAACTTTCCGCCGCGCGGCATCGGCGCGCGCACGCTCGAAACCCTGCAGGACGCGGCACGCGCGGCCGGGCGCTCGCTGCACGACGCCGTGAGCGTCGTCGGCGGCAAGGCCGGCACGAACCTCACCGGCTTCGTCGCCAAGATTGACGTGCTGCGCGAGCAGACGCAGGGCGTGAGCCTGCGCGAGATCATCGAGCTGGTGCTCGACCACAGCGGGCTCATCGAGCACTACAAGGCCGACCGCGAAGGTGCCGACCGTGTCGAGAATCTGGAAGAACTCGTGAATGCCGCCGAGAGCTTCGTCACGCAGGAAGGCTTCGGCCGCGATGCGGTGGCGTTGCCGGTGGACGAACTGCGCCAGTCGCCGGCGAGCCAAGGCATCGACCTGACGCGCGCGGTGATCGACGAGCCGCTCGCACCCGATGCAGAGACCGGCGAAACGCTGAGCCCGCTGGCAGCCTTCCTCACGCATGCCGCGCTCGAATCGGGCGACAACCAGGCGCAGGCGGGGCAGGACGCGGTGCAACTGATGACCGTGCACGCGGCCAAGGGCCTGGAGTTCGACTGCGTGTTCATCACTGGCATGGAAGAGGGCCTGTTCCCGCACGAGAACTCGATGAGCGACTTCGAGAGCCTCGAGGAAGAGCGCCGCCTGATGTACGTGGCCATCACGCGCGCACGCAAGCGCCTGTACCTGAGCCATTCGCAGACGCGCATGCTGCACGGCCAGACCCGCTACAACGTCAAGAGCCGCTTCTTCGACGAACTGCCCGAAGGCGCGCTCAAGTGGCTCACGCCCAAGAATCAGGGCTTCACGCCGTCGGCCTTCGGCTATGGCGGCGGCTATGCCAGCACGCGCGGTGGTGGTGGCGCCTACAGCGGCGGCAGTGGCGGCAGTAGCTATGGCGGCGGTAGCAGCTATGGCGGCAACAAGGACACTTTCGCCAGCCCGCCGGTGCCACCGCAAAAAGCGGCGCCGTCGCACGGCCTGCGCTCGGGCATGCAGGTGTTCCACAACAAGTTCGGCGAAGGCACGGTGGTGGCGCTCGAAGGCACGGGCGACGATGCGCGTGCGCAGGTCAAGTTCACGCGCCACGGCGTCAAGTGGCTGGCGTTGTCGGTCGCCAAGCTCACGCCGGTTTGATTGCGCTACTAAAACTATAGCTAACAGCGCAGGCGGGACGGGCGCCAGAGCGCTCCTTGTCCTGAACGGCCGTAAACTCCGGGCTCGCCAAACATGGGGAGTTCGGGATGTGGTTTCTTGGCATCATTGCCGGCCTGGTGATCGGAGCGCTGTTCGAGTCGGTCCCGGCGGCGCTGGTCCTTGCGGTGCTGGGCGCGTTCGCGCTCCCGCTGATGTTCGGCAAGAAGAAAGCCGCACCCCAGCGAACCGAGGCTGAAAGCGCGCCGAACCCCGGCACCGCGAGCCCTGCGGCCAGCAGTACCAGCACCAGCACCGCTCCGGCTGGCGGTGTGCTGAAGCTGCAGCAGCGCGTGGCGGAGCTCGAACAGCGTGTCTCGCTGCTCGAGCGGCGTTTGTCGCAAGGCGCGGCCGATGGGGTGGCGGCACCTGCCGCCGAGGCCACCGCCTCCGTCATTCCCGAACTGGCCGACATGCCGGCCAGCGATCTCGCAACCTCGATGGCGGACACGCTGCCCGCCACCGTCCCGTCGCTGCCGTTGGCTCCGCCTGCTGCGGAGCTGGCCCGTCCGCGCATCGCGACGATGACGGTGCTCGCGCCAGCCGCGGCAGATGCCGCTGCGGCTGCCGACGTGCCGGTCACCCCCGCCGCGCCTGTGGTGGCTGCTGCTGTCGCCCCCGTCGACAAGCCCGTCGCACCGCCGCAACCCGAGGCCGCCGCCCCGGTCAAGCCGCCCGTGGCCGCGCCAGCACCTGTTCGCCGTCCACCACCGCCGCCTCCGCCGCCACCGGTGCCGTTGCGCGACCGCCTGCCTGCACCCATCGCCAACCTGATCTTCGGCGGCAACATGCTCGTCAAGCTGGGCGTGCTGATCCTGTTCCTCGGGCTGGCCTTCCTGCTGCGCTACACCGCCGAGCGCGTGACCGTGCCGATCGAGCTGCGCTATGCGGCTGTGGCGCTGGTCGGCGCCGGCCTGCTGGCGCTGGGCTGGCTGCTGCGCAAGAAGCGCGCAGGCTATGCGCTGATCCTGCAGGGCGCGGGCATCGGTGTCTTCTATCTCACGACGCTCGCGGCCATGAAGCTCAGCGGGCTGCTGCCGGCCAGCGTCGGCTTCGCCTTCCTGTTCGGCGTGGCCGTGCTCAGTGCCGCGCTGGCCGTGTTGCAGAATGCGCCGCTGCTGGCCATCGTCGCTGCGCTCGAAGGCTTTGCCGCGCCGGTGCTCGCCTCCACCGGTTCGAACCAGCCAGTCGGCCTCTTCACCTACCTGCTGGTGCTCGACGTCGGCATCGTGCTGATCGCCTGGTTCAAGGCCTGGCGCGTGCTGAACCTGATCGGCTTCGTCGGCACCTTCACGCTGGCGGCCGGCTGGGCGCACAAGTACTACACCGACGACCAGTACGGCACCATCCAGCCCTTCCTGATCGCGTTCTTCCTCTTGTTCACCGCCATCGGCCTGCTGTTCGCGCGCCGCACGCTGTTCGATGCGCCGGTGCAGCCCGCGCAGCCGCTGGCCACACGCGCGCTGGACACGCTGCGCCGCGCCGGCCGGGTCGACAGCTCGCTCGTGTTCGGCACGCCCATGGTCGCGTTCGGCATGCAGGTCCTGCTGATGCGTCCGTGGGAATACGGCGCCGCCTTTTCGGCGATGGCGCTTGCGGCCTTCTATCTCGTGATGGGGCGGCTGGTGTTCGCCACGCAGCCCAAGGGGTTGGCGTTGCTGGCGGAGGCCTACGCCATCGTCGGCGTGATCTTCGGCACGCTGGCGATTCCACTCGGGCTCGAAGGCCAGTGGACTGGCGCGGCCTGGGCGGTCGAGGCCGCCGGCATGTACTGGCTGGGCGCGCGGCAGGGGCGCGTGTATGCGCGCGCCTTCGCGTTCGTGGTGTTTGCCGGCGCGGTGCTGAAGCTGCTCGAAGCCACGGGGCTCGACGCGGCCCCGGGCCATCCGCTGCTCCAGGGCTCGCTGATCGGTCCGCTGCTGGTGGCCGTGAGCGCCTTCGCCATGTGGGCCATGCATCGCCGCGCCAAGCTGGATGCCGGCAACACCGTCGAAGCCATGGCCGGCAGCGCCTTGCCGTGGCTCGCCATGGCCGCGTTGACGCTGCTGCTCTGGCAATGGTGGACGCCGCCTTGGGCCGCTGCTGCAACCGCCGTGCTGGCGTCGGTCACCTTCGCCGTGGCGGTGCGCTTCGCGTTGCTGCCGCTGACCTCTGTGAGCTTCGGCATGCAGGCATTCGCGGTGGCGAGCTTCATCGCGACGCTGCACCACGTGGGCGAGATGACCGACGGCCGCGTGCTCGAAAGCGGATGGCAGGGCGCCGCCGCTGCCTGCCTGATCGCGCTCAGCGTGCTCGGCAGCGCCGCGTGGTCGATGCTGCAGGCGCACCGTGCGGCGCTGGCGCGGGGCATCCAGCCCGTGTGGTCGATCGGCAATATGGTGGGCGTGCTCGCGGGCGTGAGCCTGCTGCACCTGGCGATGCTGTTCCAGCTGACCCTGGCGCAGGCTGCGCTGCTGTGGCCGCTGACGGCCACGGTCGTGCTCTGGGTGGCACTGCGCATGGCGCATTTCCCGCTCGCTGCGCTAGCTGGCGTGCTGCAGGTGATCGCGGCATGCGCGTTCGGTGCGAGCCAGTCCGTCGACCCCGAAGCGGTGCGGCCGGCTTTCGCGCACCTCGATTTCTGGACGCCGGTCGTGCTGGGCCTCACCGCCTTGCTGGCCGGCGACTGGCTGCGTGACGAAGCACGGCCGCGCGTGAGCGAGCCCGCAGGTGCGGCGCGCAAGCGCTGGGCCAATGCGTGGTGCGCGATTCCGGTCGTGCTGTGGGCGCCGGTGATCTGGGGGCTTTTCTGGTGGTTCTTCGGCGTGCTCGACGAAAGCCTCCGCGTGCTGAACCGTCACGGTCTCGCGAGCCATGTGCCCGCAGTCGCGATGGCCGTGGTGCTCGTCACCTCCGTGCTGGCCGCGCTCGTGGCGTACCGCCGCGACTGGTCGCAGCTCGGCAAGGCCACGATCGCCACGCTGCCGGGCTTCGGGTTGATCGCAGCCTACGGCGTCGCGGGCGGCCCGACGCCGTTCTACGTGCCGTCGAGCGCATTGGGCTGGATCGCCTGGCCGCTGGCGCTGGTGTGGCATCTGCGCCTGCTGCGCACGCAGAAGCGCTGGTTCGAAACCCCGGCACTGATGCCGTTCCACGTCGCGGGCTTCTGGCTCTTCTTGCTGCTCGCGGCGCGCGAATGCCAATGGCAGCTCGGGCGCATCGGGGCCGAGTGGTCGAGCTGGCAGCTGCTGGGCTGGGCCATCGTGCCGGCGCTCGTGCTGTGGGCGCTGCGCTCGCGTGCGGTGCTGCAGCGCTGGCCGCTGACCGAATACCGCGGCGCCTACCTCGAGTTCGCGGCGACGCCGGTGGTGGTGTACCTGCTGGTCTGGGTCTGGCTCACCAATGCCGTGAGCCCGGGCAATGCCGCGCCGCTGCCCTATGTGCCGCTGCTGAATCCGCTCGAGCTTGCGCAATGGCTGGTGCTGTTCGCGCTGATGCTCTGGTGGCGCGCCTTGCCGCAAGGATCGTTCGCGCGTGTCGATCCGATGATCGCCAAGGGCGCAGTCGGCCTCACCGGGCTCGCATTGCTGACGGGCATGGTGCTGCGCACCTGCCATCACTACGCAGGTGTCGAATGGCGCTTCGATGCGCTCTATGCCTCGTGGCTGACACAGGCGGCGCTGTCGATCACCTGGGCGGTGTGCGGTGTGGCCGCGATGGTGCTGGGCCATTCGCGCAAGGTGCGCACCTTGTGGGTCGCGGGCGCGGTGCTGCTCGGTGTGGTGGTGCTGAAGCTGTTCTTCGTCGAGCTGGCCAACCGCGGCGGGCTGTTCCGCATCGTGTCGTTCATCGCGGTGGGCGCGTTGCTGCTGCTGGTGGGCTACTTCGCACCCGTGCCGCCCAAGAAGGAAGAAGAAGCGCCGCAGAAGGCGCCAGCGGAAGGCGGTGCGGCATGAGCGGCGCCGTGATCCGGATGCATCGCGCACGCGGCGCCTTCGTGGCCGTCGTGGCTGCAACGGGCTTCCTTGGCGCGGCGCACGCACAGCCCGCCACCTCCGCGCCCATCGTGCTGCAGGGCGACGGGCCGTACCACCGGCTCACGCTGCCCCTGTCGATCTACGGCAGCGCTGCGTACGGCGACTTGCGCGACCTTCGCGTGCGCAACGCTGCAGGCCATGCCGTGCCCTATGCCTGGTTGCGCAACGAGGCCGCGACACCGCAAACCGCCTCGCAGGACGTGCCGATCTTCGCGCTGCCCGGCAGCGACAACGGCGCGGCCCCGGCCGATGCATCGCTCGCCTTTTCCGTGCGGCCCGACGGCTCGCTGGCACTCGACAGCAAGGCCGCCAGCGCCCAGCGCAAGGCGAGCGAGGCCACGCAATGGCTCATCGACCTGAGCCAGGTCAAGGGGAGCCTGCTGCAAGCCCGCTTCGAGATCGCGCCCGATGCGCGCGGCCTGTTCGCCTTCCGGCTCGAAGCCAGCGACGACCTGCGCCAATGGCGGCCGGTGGGCGGCGAAGATCAACTCGTGCGGCTGGCTCATGGCGGCCAGACCATCGAACGCCTCGCGGTCGATCTGGGCAGCCTTCGCACGCGCTTCCTGCGCCTGCGATGGAGCGACCCGCAACACGGCGCGCCGCTGACCGGCGTGGGCATCGACAGCGTGCAAGAGGTCGAACCCGTCGCGCCGCTCGAATGGTCGGGCCCGCTGAAGCCGGAGCGCTGCGCCACCGACTACTGCGACTACCTGCTGCCGCGCGGCCTGCCGGTGCAGAGCCTGCGCATCGACCTGGCCGACATCAACACGCTGGCGCAGGTCGGCATTTCGGGGCTGTCCGATCCGGCGCCCGCCGCGGCCACGCCGCAGCAGCAGCCCGTGCCCCGCAATCCGCTCTACGCATTGCGGCACCAGCAGCGCCGGCCGGTTTCGTTGCCTGACAGGCCGGACGAATCGCCGCTGCTCGATGCCGTGGTCTACCGCCTTGCGCAGGCAGGCGGCGAGGCGCGCTCGCCCGTGCTTGCGCTCGATGGTGCGGTGTACGCGCGCTTGCGCCTGCGAACCGCCGGCCCGGTGAGCGTGCTGGGTGCGACGCCACCGGTCATCGCCGTGGGTGCGGTGCCGCGCACGCTGGTGTTTCTTGCGCAGGGCGCGGCGCCGTTCTCGCTGGCGTGGCGTGCGGCGCCCGTTGCCGGTACCGTCGAAGGTGCCGAGCCCGGTGCGCCGCTCGCGCTTTCAACGCTGATCCCGGGCTATGCGCCGGACAAGCCGGTGGTTGCCGATGGCGCCTCGGTCGCGTTGCCGACGGCGGCGAGCACGGCCGCCGTGGCGGCGGCCGCGCAGTCGCCGATTCCGCAGGCGGCGGGCGCCGATGCGGCATCACGCAAATGGTGGTTGTGGGGTGCGCTGGGTGTCGGCCTGCTGTTGCTGGCCGGCATGGCATGGTCGTTGTTCGCGAGCCTGCGCAAGGACGCGGCCAGGCCCGATTGAATCGGAAGCCGCGCAGCGGCCGCCGCGCTCAGTTCGGGTCGAAGGTGTCGCGGAAGGTGAACCAGGTCGAGCTCAGCGACATGGCCGCCAGCACCAGCGCCGTGCCGACGATGAGCACGTTGCCCACCGCCAGTGCCGCACCGCCCGAGCCCATTGCGCCGAAGCCGATCAGCACTGTGGCGAGCAGGCCCATGGCAAGGCCGGCCAGAAGGAACACGCCGAACCAGGCGATGCCGAACAGCGTGTAGGCGCCGAAGTTGCGGAACAGCGCGACGATGCTGAAGAAGATGCTCTTCACGGGCTCCACGCGGTGCCAGTGCACCAGCGCCGGTGCATGCCACATGGCCAGCGACAGCGGCAGGTTCAGGCACATCAGCAGCATGCGCGCCACCTGGAAGTCGCTGCTCGCGATCACTTCAGGCGTTAGCGGGTCGTCGAGCAGGTAGGCACGCGCGAGCTGGCCGCCGTCGACCAGCGTCGTCACCAGCACCGCCAGCACGAAGTAGATCGCCGAAATGACGCCCAGCACCAGCAGCGAGCGCCATTCCGAGCGCATGGCGCTGAACACCGCCACGAACATCGCCGAACCCGTGGGCCGCTGTGCGTCGCCGGCCCGGCCGACGCCTTCGGCGTTGTCGGTGTAGGCCACCGAGGTCGCGACCATCAGGCCCAGCGTCATGAACGGCACCAGGGCCGGCGCGAGCAGGCTGCCCAGCACCGGCAGGATCGACACCGTCGAGATCATCGCCATCAGCAGGAAGAACAGCGAGACGAAGGCCAGCGGCTGTCGCCAGAAGGTCTTGAGTCCGAGGCGGACCCATTCGGCGCCGGTTCGCGCCGGCACGAGGTTGAGTTTCATGGGGGGTGGGTCATGCAGCCAGCAGCGGCTCGAGGGCCGGGGCCATGGCATGCGGGTGGGTGGCGCGCTCGCGCAGCACGCGCTCGAAGTGCGACGGGTCGTGGGGCTTGAGCAGGCTCGCCTCGCGCGGCAGGTAGAAGTCCCAGAGGCGCGAGATCCAGAAGCGCAGCGCCGCGGCGCGCAGCATCGCGGGCAGCAGGGCGCGCTCGGCTGCGTTCAGCGGGCGCACCGACTCGTAGGCCGACAGCAGCGCGTCAGCGCGTTCGGCATGGTGGCGGCCGGTAGGCAGGTCGATGGCCCAGTCGTTCAGGCACACGGCCAGGTCGAACAGCCAGGTGTCGGTGCCGGCGAAGTAGAAGTCGAACACGCCGGTCAGGCGCGGCGTGGCGCCTGCGTCGTCGCCGGTCGCGAACATCACGTTGTCGCGGAACATGTCGGCGTGCACCGGGCCGCGCGGCAGGGCCGCATAGGCCGACGACTCTGCCACGTGGTTCTGGTAGGCCAGCTCGGCGCGCAGCAGGGCGGATTGCGATTCCTCGATGTAGGGCAGCACCACCGGCACGGTCTCGTTCCACCAGGCCAGGCCGCGCAGGTTCGGCTGGATGCGGGGGTAGTCGCGGCCGGCCAGGTGCATGCGCGCCAGCATCGCGCCCAGTTCGGCGCAATGGGCCGGGCCGGGAGAAAGCTCGCTGTGGCCCGACAGCTTCTGGACCAGCGCGGCAGGCTTGCCGGCGACCGTGTGAAGCAGGTCGCACGTGGTGTTGTCAATCGCAGCGGGCACCGGCGGCTGGCCTTTTTTCTGCTGCTGCTTGTCGGCAACGGGCTCGGCCGATGCGGCCACCGGCGCGGGCACTGGCAGGCCGGCGGCCGCCAGGTGCTTCATGAGGCAAAGGTAGTAGGGCAGCTGCTCGGCGCTCAGGCGCTCGAACAGCGTCAGCACGAACTCCCCGGACTCGGTGGTCGCGAAGTAGTTGGTGTTTTCGATGCCACCCTGGATGCCGCGCAGGTCGCGCAGGCGGCCCACGCCGAGGCGCTGCACGAGCGCGTCTGCCTCGCCGAACTGGACTTCGGTAAAAACTGCCATGGCGGTGCTCAGCGCCGGGCCGAGGATGCGAAAGATGGGAAGAGGCGGGCGGCTCGCACGGTCAGAACTTCATCACGTTCCAGACGCGGGGGCCGTTGGCGCCGGTCTCGGTCGAACCCTGGCGGCCCGTGCCTGCGTCGGCCGGCAGCACTTCGTAGCCCGGCATGTTGGACTTGGGCTTGACGTTGATGCTTTGCGTGCGCCCGCCGTAGCGGACTTCGTCGACCGAGGCACCGCTGTCTTCGGTGTGGAGGTTCTCGACCTTCTGGTTGCGGCGGCCGTCTGCCTGCTCCTGATTTTGTAGCGTGTCGGCCGGTGCCGGCGTTGCCGCGGGTTGGGCGGGCGCGGGCTGTGCGGACTGCGCCTGAACGGCGGCAAAGGGGGCTGCGAAAGCCAGCGCCAGCAGGATGCGGCGGGCGACCAGGAGTGTGGAGCTAGGCATGCGCCGATTGTAGGCGTGCGTCCGGTTTCGGGGTGTCGGCCTGCAGGCCGCTTCATCGTGGTTCTGCAGGCCGGTCCGGGCACGGCAAAATGGCCCGATGACCGACAAGAAAACGCTGCTGCTCGTCGATGGCTCGAGCTACCTCTACCGAGCCTTCCATGCGATGCCCGATCTGCGCGCCGTGCCCGGCGACCCGAAGAGCCCGGCGACCGGCGCCATTCGCGGAATGATCAACATGATGACCGCCCTGCGCCGCGAGGTTCGCGCCGACTACGCGGCCTGCATCTTCGATGCGCCCGGCAAGACCTTCCGCGACGACTGGTATCCCGAATACAAGGCCAACCGCTCGCCGATGCCCGACGACCTGCGCAGCCAGATCGACCCCATCCACGAAGTGGTGAAGATGCTGGGCTGGCCGGTGCTCAGCGTGCCCGACGTCGAGGCCGACGACGTCATCGGCACGCTCGCCAAGATCGCCGCCGCGCAGGGCATCGAGGTGATCGTCTCCAGCGGCGACAAGGACCTGAGCCAGCTGGTCGACGAGCACATCACCATCATCGACACGATGAACGGCAAGAAGCGCGACGTGGCCGGCGTCACGGCCGAATTCGGCGTGCCGCCCAACCTCATGGTCGACTACCAGACGCTGGTGGGCGATTCGGTCGACAACGTGCCCGGCGTCGAGAAGGTCGGCCCCAAGACCGCCGCCAAATGGCTGCTCGAATACGGCTCGCTCGATGCGCTGGTCGAACGCGCGGCCGAAGTGAAGGGCGCCGCCGGCGAGAACCTGCGCAAGGCGCTCGACAAGCTGCCGCTGAGCAAGAAGCTCGTCACCATCCGCACCGATTGCGATCTCGACGGCTACGTCGCGGGCCTGCCGTCGCTCGAGAACCTGCCGGTCGGCGCGCCGCAAACCGCCGAGCTGAAACCCTTCTACGAGAAGTTCGGCTTCAAAAGCCTCGTGAAGACGCTCGAAGCGCAGGAAGTGCCGCCCGAGCTGATCGAGGAAGGCGCCAAGAAGAAGGCCACCAAGGCCAACACCGACCAGGGTGGCCTGTTCGACGAGCCCGCCGACATGAGCGCGCTCGAAGCCGCCGCGCCCGCCAGCAACCTCAAGTACGACACCATCTTCACCTGGGCGCAGTTCGACACTTGGCTCGCCAGGCTCGAAGCCGCCGAGCTGACGGCCATCGACACGGAAACGACGTCGCTCGACGAAATGGTCGCGCAGATCGTCGGCGTGAGCTTCAGCGTCACGCCCGGCGAAGCGGCCTACATTCCGCTCACGCACAACTACCCCGACGCGCCCGAGCAGTTGCCCATCGACGAGGTGCTGGCCAAGCTCAAGCCATGGCTGGAAAACGGCACGAAGAAAAAGCTCGGCCAGCACATCAAGTACGACCGCCATGTGTTCGCCAACCACGGCATCGAGGTGCAGGGCTACGCGCACGACACCATGCTGCAGAGCTATGTGCTCGAAGTGAACAAGCCGCACGGCCTGTCGAGCCTGGCCGAGCGCCACCTGGGCCGCAGCGGCATCTCTTACGAAGACCTGTGCGGCAAGGGCGCGCACCAGATTCCGTTCAGCCAGGTCGACATCGCCAAGGCCGCCGAATACTCCTGCGAAGACAGCGACCTGACCCTCGACGTGCACAACACGCTGTGGCCGCGCCTGCAGGCCGACGAAAAGCTGGGCTTCATCTACCAGCTGGAAATGGATTCGAGCGAGGCGCTCTACCGCATCGAGCGCAACGGCGTGCTGATCGACAGCGCCACGCTCGCCGCGCAAAGCCACGAACTCGGCACGCGCATCATGGAGCTGGAGCAGGAGGCCTACGACATTGCCGGCCAGCCCTTCAACCTGGGCTCGCCCAAGCAGATCGGCGAAATCTTCTTCACCAAGCTGGGCCTGCCGGTGGTCAAGAAGACGCCGAGTGGCGCACCGAGTACCGACGAAGAAGTGCTGGAAAAACTCGCCGAAGACTACCCGCTGCCCGCCAAGATCCTGGAGCACCGTGGCCTCTCGAAGCTCAAGGGCACCTACACCGACAAGCTCGGCCAACTGGCCAACCCGCGCTCGGGCCGCGTGCACACGCACTACGCGCAGGCGGTGGCCGTCACCGGGCGCCTGAGCAGCAACGACCCGAACCTGCAGAACATTCCGATCCGCACGCCCGAAGGCCGCCGCGTGCGCGAGGCCTTCGTGGCACCGGCCGGCAGCGTGATCGCCAGCGCCGACTATTCGCAGATCGAGCTGCGCATCATGGCCCACATCAGTGGTGACGAATCGTTGCTGCGCGCCTTCCGTGAAGGCATCGACGTGCACCGCGCCACGGCCGCCGAAGTGTTCGGCACCACGCCCGACCAGGTGTCGAGCGAGCAGCGTCGCTATGCCAAGGTCATCAACTTCGGGTTGATCTACGGCATGAGCAGCTTCGGCCTGGCGAAGAACCTGGGCATCGAGAACAAGGCCGCGGCCTCGTACATCGAACGCTACTTCGCGCGCTATCCGGGCGTGAAGGCCTACATGGACGAGACCAAGGCGAGCGCCAAGGAAACGGGCTACGTCGAGACCGTGTTCGGCCGGCGCTTGTACCTGCCCGAGATCAATTCGCCCAACGGCCCGCGCCGCGGCGGCGCCGAGCGCGCGGCCATCAACGCGCCCATGCAGGGCACGGCGGCCGACCTGATCAAGCTCAGCATGGTCAAGGTACAGAACGTGCTTGATGAAGAAAAGCGCGCCACCAAAATGATCATGCAGGTGCACGACGAACTGGTGTTCGAAGTGCCCGAGGCCGAGATCGAATGGGTGCGCACCGAAATCCCGCGCCTGATGGCCGGCGTGGCGGACCTGAAGGTGCCGCTGCTCGCCGAGATCGGCGTTGGCCCGAACTGGGACAAGGCCCACTGACCCCGCACTGACCCTGCACCGCCGATTCCGCATTGATCTGCATGGACCCTGCATGGGTCCGACGCGTCGATCGAAGAGACAACGAACGAAAGAAAGAAGAACGCTCACCCATGAAATTCCAGCCCCGCCAATTCCTGCTGGCCGCCGTCTGTGCCGCCTGCCTCGGCACCGCCTTCGCCGCCCCCGATGCCCGCATCGCCTCGCTCGCAGCCAAGGAAAAGCCCGCGCTGCTCGACACGCTCAAGGAGCTGGTCTCCATCGAGTCGGGCAGCCGCGATCTGGACGGCCTCGAGAAAATCTCCGACCTCATCGCCGCGAAGTTCAAGGCGCTGGGCGGCGAGGTCGAGCTGATCGACCCGAGCGCCGATGCCTACCGCATGGAAGACACGCCCGAGAAAATCGGCCGCGTCGTGCGCGCCACCTTCAAGGGCACGGGCACCAAGAAGATCCTGCTGATCGCGCACATGGACACGGTCTACACGATCGGCATGCTCAACAAGCAGCCGTTCCGCATCGAAGGCGACAGGGCCTACGGCCTGGGCATTGCCGACGACAAGCAGGGCGTGGCGGTCATCACGCACATCGTGTCGATGTTGCAGTCGATGAAGTTCAAGGACTACGGCACGCTCACCGTGCTGATCAATGGCGACGAAGAAATCAGCTCGCCCGGCGCACGCGCGCTCATCACGCGCATGGGCAGCGAGCACGACGCCGTGCTGTCCTTCGAGGGCGCCTACGTGAAGGACGACAAGCTCTCGCTGGCCACCGCAGGCATTGCCTCGGTCACGCTGCACGTCACCGGCAAGGCCTCGCACGCGGGCTCGGCGCCCGAGCTGGGCGTGAACGCGCTGTACGAGCTGTCGCACCAGATCCTGCAGATGCGCGACCTGTCCGACCCGGCCACGGGCCTGAAGATGAACTGGACCATCTCCAAGTCGGGCAGCAACCGCAACGTGATTCCGGCCAGCGCCACTGCCGGTGCCGACGTGCGCGTGCTGAAGGTCAGCGACTACGACCGCATCGAGCAGCAGGTGAACGAGCGCGTGAAGAAGCAGCTCATTCCCGAAGCCAAGGTCGATCTGAAGTTCGAGCGCCGCCGTCCGCCGCTCGAAGCCACCGATGCATCGCGCGCACTCGCGAAGCACGCGCAGCAGATCTACAAGGACGAGCTGGGCCGTTCGCTGGGCGCCGACGACAAGGCCGCCGGCGGCGGCACCGACGCGGCCTTCGCGGCGCTCAAGACCAAGGCGCCCGTCATCGAGCGCTTCGGCCTGCAGGGCTTCGGCGCGCACTCGGCCGACGCCGAGTACGTGCTGGTCGATTCCATCGAGCCGCGCCTGTACCTGGGCGTGCGGATGATCATGGACATCGCGCACGGCAAGACCGCCAGCGGCGGCAACTGACCAACTGACCGATCGGCCTTCGGTTTCGCCTATGCGCCTGCGCCACATCGAGGTCTTCAACGCGATCATGCTCACGGGCAGCGTGAGCGCGGCGGCGCGGCTCATCAACATCACGCAGCCGGCGGTGAGCCGCACGCTGCAGCATGCCGAGCAGCAACTGGGCTTTCCGCTGTTCCAGCGCGCCAAGGGGCGGCTCACGGCAACCACCGAGGCGCTCACGCTGTACCCGCACATCGAGCGGCTGTTCGCGCAGCTCGACGAGGTGCAGCGGCTGGCCGCCAACCTGCGCACGGCGGGCGACACGGGCGAGCTGCGCATCCTCAGCGTGCTGGCGCTCAGCTACGACGTGCTGCCGCGCGCGCTCAAGGCCTTTCGCGAAAAGCACCCAGGCTACGCAATCACGGTCGAGTCGCTGCATTCGCCGCAGATCATGTCGGCGCTGCTGCTGCAGGAGGCCGACGTGGGCTTCGCGTTCAGCCCCGCGGTGCACCCTTCGCTCACGCAAGAGACGCTGGCCGACAGCCGCATGGTGTGCATCGCGCCCAAGGGCATGCTGCCGCGCACGCTGGTGCGCAACGGCTCGGTCGCGCTGCACGACCTCATCGACCGGCCGGTGATTGGGCTGGACAGCCGCGACCCCGTGGGCACCAGCCTGAGCCAGGCCTGCCGGCAGGCCGGCGTGGGTTTCCAGCAGGCGGTGGTGACGGTGCAGACCTACCACGCGGCGCTGGCCATGGCGCACCACGGGATCGGCGTGGCGCTGGTCGATGGCTGCACCGCACGTTCGGCCGACCGCGACAAGGTCGACGTGCTCACGCTGGAGCCGCACATTCCGGTGCCGATCCGCGCGCTGCGTTTTGCGGGCCGGCCCGATTCGGTGGCGGTGCGCGGCATCACGCGCTGCATGCGCGAAGCGATAGAGCAGGCCGGCTGAGCGTTGCCCGTGCGCCGCCTGAGCGCCGCCCGAGTGCCACGGACATTCGCCGCACGCGATAATCCGCGGCCATGCACTTTCCACGAACCTTCCGCCTGTTGCACCGTCTGGTGCTGGCGTGGTTCATGGCGTCGCTGCTCGTCGCGGGGGCGTCGCCCCTCGTGAATCCGCAGTCGATGGAACTGGTGTGCTCCGCCAGCGGTTCCATCAAGGTCATCGTGCAGGGCGACGATGGCCCGACCGAGATGGGCGCTACCGCGATGGACTGCCCGTTGTGCCTGGTCTCCGGACCACCGCCCGCCGCCGCGCAGGTGACGCTGCCCACGCCGCTGCCGCTGGGCCGCGCGCTGCAATCGATTCCGGCTGCCCGCATCGCGGCGGCCACGGCCTCGCCGCTGCCGGCGCGCGGGCCACCCTCGCTCTCCTGAACCCCGTTCTTCTTCCATCGCACGCGGCCTGACACGGCTGCGCGGTGGGTTTCCGGTCGTTCCGCGGCTGGCGCCGCCTTTTGCTTTTGCCGCACGCGCCGCCGCATGAGAGATGCCATGTCCCGTATTCCTTCCTCCCCCACGCTGGGGCTCCTGGCCTTGCTCGGCGCCGCTTGCGCGCCTGCCCATGCCGAACAGGCAACTGCACACTCGCTGCCGCAGATCGAGGTGGCCGACGACGCGCCCAGCGCCAACGGCCGCCTCGACCTCGACACGCCCTCGGACACCGCCAGCCGCCTGGGCCTCACGCCGCGCGAGACGCCGGCATCGGTCACGGTGGTGAACCGCTCAGTGATCGACGCGCGCGGCGCGCAGAACACGCAAGAAGTCCTGCGCGCCATTCCGGGCGTGACCGCGCACGATGCGCCGGGCAACATCGGCGTGAGTTACCGGGGCTTCGGCAGTGGCTCGATCAGCCAGCTCTTCAATGGCATCAACGTGCAATACGCGATCGCGGCGCGGCCGGTGGACAGCTGGATCTACGACCGCGTCGAGGCCATCGGCGGGCCGTCGAGTTTTCTGTTCGGCTCGGGGGCGCTGGGCGGGTCGATCAACTACATCACCAAGACGGCCGAGCGCGGCGACTTCGCGGAGGCGCAACTGCGGCTGGGCACGCAGAACCTCAAGGAAGCCTCGTTCGGGCTGAACCGCCGCATCGCGGGCGATGGCGGCGCGGGCAGCCACTACGCGCGCATTGACGTGAACCATCGCGATGCCAATGGCTGGACCGACGGGACGAAGTCGAAGTCCACGCAGCTGGCGGCGTCGCTGCTCTCCGACTTTGGGGGCGGGCTGAAGCACACGCTGGCCTACGAGTACCAGGACGAGAACGTCGACCGGCCCTACTGGGGCACGCCGGTGCTCAACCCGGTGGCCGGCACCATGCGCATCGACCGCGGCATCCGCTTCAAGAACTACAACAGCAGCGACGGCCTCTACGCGCAGCGCGTGCAGTGGCTGCGCTCGGTCACGGAATGGCAGGCGAGCGATGCTTTGCAGTTCAAGAACACCTTCTATGCCTACGACGCGCTGCGCGACTACCGCAACGTCGAGAGCTATCGCTACAACCCGGCCAACACGGCGGTCATCCGCTCCAGTGCCCTGCTGCAACGGCACGACCAGGATGTGTGGGGCAACCGCGTCGAGGGCATCTACAAGGGGCAGCTTGCGGGCCTGAAGAGCGACTGGTCTTTCGGCCTCGACTACAGCGTGAACCGGCAGACGCGCTTTCCCAACAGCCTTTCCGGCACGGTGAGCACCGTCAACCCTTATGTGTTCGCCACGGAGCAGTTCTTCGCGGTGCCGGGCATGACGCCGGGCTTTCGGCCCGACAGGAACAACAAGGTCACGACCACCGCGCTCTATCTTGAAAACCGCACGGCGCTGATGCCGTCGCTGCACCTCGTGTCGGCGCTGCGCCACGAGCGCATCGACCTGGACCTTGTGAATCGGCGCACGGTGGACGCTTCGAACCCCGCCACCTTCCATCGCGGCTACAAGCCGACGACGGGCCGCATCGGCCTGGTGTGGGACTTCGCGCCCGGTGCCAACCTGTATGCGCAGTACGCGACGGCGGCCGATCCGCCTTCGGGCGTGCTGTCGACCGCATCGTTCGCCGACGTGCGCAACAACAGCGAGCTGACCACGGGCCGGCAGGTGGAGGTCGGCAGCAAGCTGGACTTCTGGCAGGGCAAGGGCACGGCCACGCTCGCGGCCTACAGCATCCGCCGCAAGAACATCGCCACGCAAGACCCGAACAACAGCGCGCTCACGGTGCTGGTGGGCGAGCAGTCGTCGAAGGGCGTGGAGCTGGCGCTCGGGCTGCAGCCCACGCCACAGTGGTCGCTGCAGGGCAATCTCACGTACGTGGATGCGCGCTACGAGCGCTTCATGCAGGGCGGCGTGTCGCTCGCGGGTCGCACGCCGACCAACACGCCGGCCGTGGTGGCCAACCTGTGGACGTCGTACGCCTTCACGCCGAGCCTGCAGGCCACCGTGGGCGTGAGGCATGTCGGCAAGGTGTATGCCGATGCGGCCAACACGATCAACTGGCCGGGCTACACCTTGCTCGACCTCGGGCTGAGCTGGAAGGTGAACCGCTCCGTCACCGTGGTGGGCCGCATCCGCAACGCCACCAACCGCGTCTACGCGGCGAACGTCGGCAGCACCTTCGCCTACCTCGGCGCGCCGCGCACGGCCGATGTGTCGCTGCGCGTGACCTTCTAGCCCGGGAGATTTGCCGTGCATGCCAAACGTTGGTTGTTCCTGGTCCATCGCTGGCTGGGCGTGATCGTCTGCGCCTTCTTCGCGATGTGGTTCGTCTCGGGCGTGGTGATGATGTACGTGGGCTACCCCAAGCTCACCGAGGCCGAGCGGCTGCAGCACCTGCCGCGGCTCGACGCTTCGGCGCCGCTGCTGGGGCCGGGGCAGGCGCTCGATGCGGCCGGCATCGCAGGGCCGCTGCAGGCGCTGCGGCTGGCCATGGCCAGCGGTGGGCGCGTGGTGTACCTTGCGACGCCGGTGCGCGAGCCGGCACCGGGACAGCGGCGCGCTCCACCGGGCAGCGGCACGATCGTCATCGATGCCACGACCGGCACCGTGTTGCGTGAAGTCGATCAGGCCCGCGTGCTTGCCAGTGCACGGGCCTATGCCGGCGAGGGCGTTCCGCTCGACTACCGGGGCACCATCGACGAAGACGCGTTCACCCATTCACGCGGGCTCGATGCGCACCGCCCGCTGCATGTGGTCGAACTGGCCGATGCCGGCGCCACGCGGCTCTACGTGTCGGGCAAGACCGGCGAGGTGGTGCGCGATGCGCCGCGCGCCGAGCGGCTCTGGAACTATGCCGGGGCCTGGATCCACTGGCTGTACCCGCTGCGCGGCGGCGGCCTCGACCGCTACTGGGCCGATATCGTCAACTGGCTCTCGATCATCGGCATCGCCGTCACGCTGACCGGCACCGTGGTCGGCGTGATGCGCTGGCGCTTCGGCCGCACCTACAAGAGCGGCTCACATTCGCCGTATCAGGGTTTCATGATGCGCTGGCATCACATCACCGGCCTGCTGTTCGCGTTGATCACACTGACGTGGATCTTCAGCGGGTTGATGTCGATGAACCCATGGCGCGTGTTCGACAGCGGTGCGCCGGCATTGCGCATCGAGGCGATGAATGGCGGTGCGCTCACAGTCTCCGCGCAGGATGCGTCGCCGGCGACCTTGCTGGCCTCGACCAGCGGCGACGTGCGTGAATTGCGCTGGGTGCGCGCAGCGGGCCAGACGCTGGTGCTCGCCAGCACCGCCAACGGCCGGCCGCAAGTGCGCGATGCCATCAGCGCGCAGCCATACCAGTTCGACCCCGACGCATTGAGAACAGCTGTCGCGCGTCTGCTGCCCGACGCGGTGCAGCGTATCGACATACTGACCGCCTACGACAGCCACTACTACACGCGCGAGCCGCACACCATGACCGGCGGTACCGACAAGCCCTTGCCCATCTGGCGCGTGGTGTTCGGCGATGCCCACGCGACCTGGGTGCACGTCGATCCGCAGACCGGCGCCGTGCTCGGCCACACCGACAGCGCGCGCCGCCTGAGCCGCTGGCTGTTCGCGATGCTGCACAGCTGGGACTGGCTGCCGCTGCTCGACCATCGCCCGCTGTGGGACGTGCTGCTCGTCGTGACGAGCCTCGGCGGTGCGGCGCTGAGCCTGACCGGCGTGGTGATCGGCTGGCGGCGCGTGGGCCGCAAGCTCAGGACGTCGATGCGGAAGGCGCCAGTGCCAGAGCGATCTGCCGCGCCGAACCGAAAGCCAGCGTGAAACCGAGCGCACCGTGCCCGGTGTTGAACAGCATGTTCGAAGGCGCGCCCGGCAGCCGCCCGATGATCGGCAGGCCCTTCGGCGTGGCCGGCCGCATGCCGGTCCACGGGTGCAGTTCTTCCAGCCGGCTCGCATGCGGGAAGAGGGCGCGCGTGGCGGCCGCCAGCGTTTCGATGCGCGTGGCCGGAATGCTCGCGTCGTGCCCCACGAGTTCGGCCATGCCCGCCACCCGCAGCCGCGAGCCGATGCGCGCGAACACCACCTTGCGCGCGCTGTCCGTCACGTTCACGCGCGGCGCGGCGTCGGGCGTGGGGTCGACCTCGACCGTGATGCTGTAGCCCTTGAGCGGGTACACCGGCAGGTAGGCGCCGAGCGTGCGCCCCAGCTTGTGCGAGGCCGAGCCCAGCGCCATCACGAAGGCATCGGCCTGCACGTCGCCGTCGCTGGTCTGCACGGCGGCGATGCGGCCTTCGCTGCGCGCAAAGCCGTGCACGTCGGTGCCGAGCATGAAGCGCACGCCACGCGCGCTCAGTGCGCGCATCAGCTCGGCGCACACCTTCAGGCAATCGGCCGCGCATTCGCTCGGCGTGTGGACCGCGCCCGCCATCTGGCCGCGGTAGCCGGCCAGTGCGGGCTCGATGGCGATGCATTCGTCGGGCGTGACGATGCGCTGCTCGCTGCCCATGGTGCGCTGCAATTCGACCTGGGCGCGTGCGCCTTCGAGCGACGCGGCGCTTGAATACAGCACCAGCTTGCCCGTGGCCGAGAAATCGCAGTCGGGTGCGATGTCGGCCTGCATCGCCTCGAACTCGGTGCGGCTCGATGCCGCCAGCGCCAGCAGCCGCGCCGTGGTGTCGCGCGAGGTCTGTGCGTTGCAGGCGCCCAGAAAAGCCAGCCCCCAGCGCCACTGCAGCGGGTCGAGCTGCGGCCGCAGCTTGAGCGGGGAGGTGGGCGACAGCAGCAGCTTGGGCAACTGCTTCCAGATCGACGGATCGGCCAGCGGCTGCACGTACGAATAGCTCAGCTGCGCACCGTTGCCGCCGCTGGCACCCGCGCCGGGCGTTGCGCGGTCGATCACGGTGACCTGGTGGCCCTGGCGTTCGAGCTGCCAGGCGGTGGCCAGGCCCACGATGCCGGCGCCGAGCACACACACATGCATGGGGCAACTTTCCGGGAGTAGATAAGAGGTAACCCTGACTTTAGGGGCGCCTCGCACCGGCCGGAAATGCCAAAAGCGCCGTGGCCCATAGCCAAAGCGCATGCCCTGCGGTGCCGAAGGGGTTCACCCATAACCTTTGGGTATGGCCCAGGCTTCAATTGGAATTGTCGCAATGAGTCACTCCTTCCTACACTGGCCGCCTGTTCAATCCAACCGAATGAAGGCTCGAATGAAACTCTCCGTCTTGATGGCATCCATGGCTGCCGCGGTGCTCTTCACCGCCACCGGGGCGCAGGCCGCCGACACGCTGGCCAAGATCGCCGAGTCCGGCAAGATCACGCTCGCCTACCGGGAGTCGTCGGTGCCCTTCAGTTACCTCGACGGCCCCAACAAGCCGGTCGGGTTTTCGGTGGAACTGTCGAACGCCGTGGTCGAGGCGGTGAAGAAGAAGCTGAACAAGCCGAACCTGCAGGTCGCGCTGATGCCGGTCACCTCGCAGAACCGCATTCCACTCATCACCAACGGCACGGTCGACCTGGAGTGCGGCTCCACCACCAACAACACCGCGCGCGGCAAGGACGTGGCCTTTGCCGTCAATCACTTCTACACGGGCACGCGCCTGCTGGTGAAGAAGTCTTCGCACATCAAGGACTACGCCGACCTGGCCAAGAAGACCGTGGCCAGCACCACCGGCACCACCAACGCGCTGGTCATGCGCAAGTACAACGCTGAGAAAAACCTCGACATGAACATCGTGCTCGGCAAGGACCACGCCGACGCATTCCTGCTGGTCGAGAGCGATCGTGCCGTGGCTTTCGCGATGGACGACATCCTGCTGTTCGGCCTGATCGCCAACGCCAAGACGCCGGCCGACTACGAAGTGGTGGGCGAGTCGCTGCAGGTCGAGCCCTATGCCTGCATGCTGCCCAAGGACGACCCGGCCTTCAAGAAGCTGGTGGACGACACCTTCATCGGCATGATGAAGAGCGGCGAGTTCGAGAAGCTCTACACCAAGTGGTTCATGCAGCCGATCCCGCCGAAGGGCGTGCCGCTGAACCTGCCGATGAGCCCGCAACTGAAGGACAACCTGAAAGCCTTCAGCGACAAGCCCGCGACTTGAGCTCGCCCCCAGGCTGCGCGCACTTCGTGTCGCTTCGCCAACCCCCTACCGGGGGCAATACCAGCGGCCCGGCAAAGCCGGTTCCGCGGTATTCCTGAAACAGAGAAAACCATGGCTTCGACGAACGTAGTTGGTATCTTGGGGGGCATGGGCCCCGCGGCGGGCGCCGACTTCGTCCGGCTCTTCGTGCAGGCCTGCGCGCAGCAGATGCGCGCACGCGGCGAGCCGGTGCGCGACCAGTCTTTTCCCGAGCATTGGCTTGCGCAAGTGCCGGTGCCCGATCGCACCGACGCGCTGGCCTCGGCCGAGAACGGCGCGCACCAGCCGCTGGAGCCGATGCTGCAGGCGCTCGGCCGGCTGGCCGCGCTCGGAAGCCGGGCCGTGGCCATTGCCTGCAACACCGCGCATGCCTGGCACGGCAGCCTGCAGGAGCGTTTTCCGCAGGTCGAGCTACTGCACATGGCGCGCGAGACCGCGCGGCAACTGGCCGTACAGGGCGCAACGGGCGTGGCGCTGATGGCCACCGAAGGCACGTACCGCGTGCGGCTCTACGAGCAGGCGCTGGCCGAGGCCGGGCTGGGCTGCCACGTGCCGCTGGCCGACGAGCGCCAGACCATCATGCGCGGCATCTTCGATGGCGTGAAGGCCGGCAACATGCCGCTGGCCGAGCGGTGCTTTTCCGAGGTGGCGCTGCGGCTGGCCGAACGGCACGGCCCCGTGACCATCATCATGGGCTGCACCGAGGTGCCGCTGGGCTTGCAGGGCTCGGCCGCCGTGGCCGGGCTGGACCTGATCGACCCGGCGCAGGTGCTCGCCGACGCCCTGGCGCGTCGGGCCTACGGCATGCCGCGCCAACCCCACTGAATTTCCGGTCATCGAGGGGGCAGGGCGGTTTCGCCTGCATGCGCCGGTGCTCGGCCGCTACGGCGAAAAAAAGACCAGGGCATCCCCCTTGACACGGTTGATAAGATGAAAGCAGCTCTGGCCACTGGAACTCCGGCGGCCAAGGCATCGAGCTTCGTCGTGTACCCCGAAGCAGGCCACGCATTCCATGCCGACGACCGCCCCAGCTACGCCAAGAGCGCGGCGGACGACGGATGGCGGCGCGCCACGGCCTGGTTCAAAGCCAATGGCGTCGCCTGAAGACGGCGCCCCGTAGCCACTCCCCGCCGAAGGCCGTCCGATGACGGCCTTTTCTCTTTTTATGATCGGACCCGGCCCTGAAACTGTTTCAATGGCCGTCTCTCTTGCGCAAGCAGCTATGAATTTGATAGTCATCATCTTGGCAACCCTGGTTGCCGGTATCGGAAGCGTCTGGCTGGCGGCCCTGTTGTTGCGCGTGGGCGTGCGCAACGATTCCGGCGGCGTGAACCCCCAGCACCTGTTGAGCCTGGCGGCCGGCGCGCTGCTCGCCACCGCCTTCATGCACCTGTTGCCCGAGGCCTTCGAAAGCCGCATCGAGCCTGCGCTGCTGTTCGGCGTGCTGCTGTTCGGGCTGGTCTTCTTCTTCCTGCTCGACAAGGCCGAGCTGTGGCACCACGGGCACGAGCATCACCATGGCGGCGAGGCGAGCGGGCACGAAGGGCACGATCACGCGCACGGCCATGACCATGGGTATGCGCATGGCCACGCCCACAACCACGCGGAACCCCGCGCGGGCGGCTGGGCCGTGCTCACCGGCGACAGCGTGCATTGCTTCGGCGACGGCATCCTGATCGCCTCGGCCTTCGTCGCCGACATCCGCCTGGGCCTCGTGGCCGCCATCGCCGTGCTGGCGCACGAGGTGCCGCACCACATCGGCGATCTCGTCGTGCTGCGCCAGAGTTCGGCCAACCAGCGCGCGGCGCTGGTGAAGGTCTCGCTCGCGGGCACCATGACCATGCTCGGCGGCATCGCGGGCTGGTGGCTGGTCGACCAGCTGCATGGCTGGCTGCCTTACTTCCTGGTGCTGGCCGGCAGCAGCTTCGTCTATGTGGCGCTGGCCGACCTGATCCCGCAGCTGCAAAAGCGCCTGCCCGCACGGCAGACCGCCGCGCAGATCCTCTGGCTGGTCGCCGGCATCGTGCTGGTCACGCTGGTGAGCCGGCTGGCGCATGGCGAGCACGGGCACGACCATGGCCATGACGACCCCGGCCACGGGGAGCACGGCCACGTGCACAAGGACTGACGGCACGGCCGGCAGCGCGATCGGCTTCGTCGGCACAGGAAACTTTCCGACACTGACGCTGCCAGTGGGATGAGCCGGAACGGCCGAAACAGGCGCACCATAGGGGGCCGTTCAGCATTCAGCCGAGGAGCCGATCATGAATCACGTCGACGCCACCGCGCGTTCCGCTTCGCCATCCGAAGACGATGACGACGACAACACGCCTGCCGACGATTTCGAAGAACCCGAGAACGAAGACTCCGACGACCTGTCGGATGAAACGGGCATCGATCTCACCGATGCGAGCGAACTCGATGCCGACAACGTGCCGGCCGACGAAGAGTTCGACCGCGTCATGAACGCGCCGGACTGATCCGATCCCTCCCCAGGCTCCGCCCATCCTTCCCTTTGCAAGAAGAGGTGCAAGAGGCGATGCCAGCGGCCCGGCAAGCCCGGTCCGCCCGGCCCGCCGAATGATCCCCGCGCGCGTTCAGTGCGCCTGCTGCGATTCGCGCCGCGTGATCACCTGCCCATTGCGCGCCCCGCTGTGCACGCCGTGCTGCCAGGTCACTTCACCGTTCACGATCACCGCGTCGATGCCTTCGGCCGGCTGTGTCGGCGTTTCGTAGTTCGCGGTGTCGCGCACCGTGGCCGCGTTGAAGATCACCACGTCGGCGTGGTAGCCGGGCTTGAGCGCGCCGCGCTCGTGCAGGCCGAAGTTGCGTGCCGTGAGCCCCGTCATCTTCCACACCGCCGTCTCCAGCGGGAACAGGCCGACGTCGCGGCTGTAGTGGCCCAGCACGCGCGGGAAGGTGCCCCACAGCCGCGGATGCGGCTTGTCGCCCAGCGGAATGCCGTCGGAGCCGATCATGGTTTCGTCGAAGGCCAGGATGCGCTGCACGTCGTCCTCGTCCATCATGAAATAGATCGCGCTGCCCGGCTGCAGCCGCTGCGCTGCCACTTCGCCCGACACGCCCCATTCGGCCGCGATGTCCTTCAGGTCGCGCCCGGCGCACTCGGGGTGCGGCACGCTCGACGCGATCAGCACGCGGCCTTCCATCATTCCGCGGTCGGTGCGGATCATGGTCGAGCCGGCGGTGTAGGGGTAGCAGTCGAGTCCGATGCACTGGTGCTGCATCGCCTCCTTGATGAAGGGCAGCGTGACCTTGGTCTTGCCGAAGTTGTGCGTGTTCTGCACCTTGTGGTGGGACACCACCACCGGAATGTCGAGCGCGCGGCCGATCTGGAAGGTTTCTTCGAGCGACTCCATCACGCGATCGCTCTCGTCGCGCATGTGCGTCACGTAGAGCGCCTTGCGCGAAGTGAGCGGGCGGCCGACCTCGATGATTTCCTCAGTCGTGGCCTTCACGGCCGGCGGGTAGAAGGTGCCGGTCGAAAGGCCGATCGCGCCGGCCTGCATGGCTTCTTCGACCAGCGCCTGCATGGCCGCGATCTCGGTGTCGTTGGCGGGCCGGTCGAGGTCGGACATGACCACGGCGCGCAAGGTCGAATGGCCCACCATCGCGGCCACGTTCACCGATGAAGGCGTGGCGCGCAGCGCATCGAGGTACGCCGCGAAGGTCGTGAAGCGGCCTTCGGCCGGCGATTCGAGCAGGCTCAGCGGCATCGGCAGATCCATGTCGACGCGCAATGGCGCAGCGCTGATGCCGCAGTTGCCCGCCACCACCGTGGTCACGCCCTGCGACACCTTGAAGGGCATCTGCGCCTGCGACAGCACGGCCTGGTCGTCGTGCGTGTGCGAATCGATGAAGCCGGGCGCGACGATGCGGCCGGTGGCGTCGAGCGTCTTCTCGGCGGTGTGGCCGGCGAGCTGGCCGATGGCGGCGATGCGGCCGTTCACGATGCCGACGTCGGCATGGAAGCGCGGGGCCTTGGTGCCGTCGATCACGGTGCCACCGCGGATCAGCAGGTCGTAGTGGGTGACTGGGGTGTTCATCTCGATCCTTTCCTTGTTTGGGGATTTTTGGCGCTGTTGTTCAAGGCGGGGTCATTCGGGGTGCGTGCGAATGACACCGGGTGGTCCCCTCCGCGAATGTCCCCCGGCCTGCGGCCTCCTCCTTTATTTCGCTGCGGGGACCACCCGGTGCCATGCGCACCGGGCGCGCTGCGGGTGCATTGCCGATCAACAACGGCTCTGCGCAACGCTCACGCCGGCGGTGTGCTCCCCGCAGCGAAATAAAGGAGGAGGGGCGCAGCCCCGGGGGACATTCGCGGAGGGGAGTACGCCGTCGGCGTGGGCGCCGCCCTGAACAACGAAGCCCAGAGCAAGCAATGTCGCGAACAGAAAAGCAGGCTGCCATCTCAACGGAAGTGGCAGGCAACCCAATGGCCACCGCTGGATGACGAAGGCCGTTCCGTCAGCTCGGGTGCCTTCTCCTTGCACACAGCCTGCGCCATCGGGCAGCGCGTGTGGAAGCGGCAGCCCGAAGGCGGATTGGCCGGGCTCGGCGGATCGCCCTGCAGCAGCAACCGGCGTGCGGGCGTGCGCGGGTTCGGCACCGGCACCGCCGACAGCAGGATCTCGGTGTACGGATGCAGCGGGGCCGAGAACAGCGTGTCGCGGTCGGCAATCTCCACGATGTGGCCCAGGTACATCACCGCCACGCGGTGGCTGATGTGGCGGACCACCGCAAGGTCGTGCGCCACGAAGAGGTAGGCGATGCCGAACTCGGCCTGCAGGTCCATCAGCAGGTTCACCACCTGTGCCTGCACCGACACGTCAAGCGCCGACACCGGCTCGTCGCACACGATCAGCTTGGGGTTGAGCGCCAGCGCGCGCGCAATGCCCAGCCGCTGGCGCTGCCCGCCCGAGAACTCGTGCGGAAACTTCTTCGCCGCCTCGGGCCGCAGCCCCACGCGCGAGAACAACCACTGCACCCGCTCGCGCCGCTCGGCCGCGGCGCCCATGTCGAAATTGCGCAGCGGCTCGGCCACGATGTCGCCGGCCGTCAGGCGTGGGTTGAGCGAAGCGTACGGGTCCTGAAAAATGATCTGCAGCTGGCGCCGGCGCATCCGCATCTCGTGCGGCGACAGCGTCAGCAGCTCTTCGCCTTCCAGCTCGACCGAGCCCGAGGTCGGCTCCACCAGCCGCATCACCGACTTGGCCGTCGTCGTCTTGCCGCAGCCCGACTCGCCGACCAGCGACAGCGTTTCGCCGCGCGCGACCGAGAAAGACACGCCATCGACCGCCTGGATCGACGGCTTCGCGGGCCGCAACCAGCGCTTGGGCGAGATGTAGTGCTTGCGCAGGTTGCGCACCTGCAGCAGCGGGGCTGCGGTCGTTTCCGTCATGCGGTCACCTCGGCGGCGTCTTCCCATTGTTCTTCGATGGCGAAGCAGGCCACCACGTGGTCGCCGCCTTGCTGCGTGAGCTGCGGCGTTTCGGTGCGGCAGCGGGCGCGCGCATGGCTGCAGCGCGCCGCAAAGGCACAGCCGCGCCCCAACTCGTGGGCGGCCGGCACCAGCCCCGGAATTTCCGTGAGGCGCGTGCTCGCGGTGTTCATCGCGGGCATCGAGGCCATCAGCGCGCGGGTGTACGGGTGCAGCGGCCGGTCGAACAGGTCGATCACGTCGGCTTCTTCCACCTTCTTGCCGGCATACATCACCACCACGCGGTCGCAGCTCTCGGCCACCACGCCCAGGTCGTGCGTGATCATCACCACGCCCATGCCCAGCTCTTTCTGCAGCCGCTTGATGAGATCGAGGATCTGTGCCTGGATGGTTACGTCGAGCGCGGTGGTGGGCTCGTCGGCGATCAGCACCTCGGGGTTGCAGGCCAGGGCCAGCGCGATCATCACGCGCTGGCGCATGCCGCCCGACAGCTGGTGCGGGTACTCATTCACGCGGCGCTCGGGCTCGGGGATCTGCACCACGCGCAGCATCTCGACGGCGCGCTTGAGCGCATCGGCGCGGCTGGCCTTCTGGTGCAGTTGCACCGTCTCGGCGATCTGCCGGCCCACGGTGAGCACCGGGTTCAGCGAGGTCATCGGCTCCTGGAAGATCATCGAGATGCGGTTGCCGCGAATCTGCCGCATCTCGCGTTCGCTCAGCTGCATCAGGTCGGTGCCGCGCAGCCGCACGGCGCCCATGTGATGGCCGGGCGGCGTGGGCACCAGCCGCAGGATCGACAGCGCGGTCACGCTCTTGCCGCAGCCGGATTCACCGACCACGCCGAGCGTGCGGCCCGCGCGCACCGTGTACGAGACGCCATCGACCGAGCGCACCACGCCGGCCAGCGTGTGGAAGTGGGTGCGCAGGTTGTCGACTTCGAGCAGCGGCTCGCCGGGGGCGAGGGCGGTGTGGGACATCGGGGTCGTTGTCGTCATGGCGCCCTCACAGTTGCCGTGCCAGGCGCGGGTCGAGCGCATCGCGCAGGCCGTCGCCGAGCAGGTTGATCGCAAGCACCGTGGCCGCCAGCAGCAGGCCCGGGTACAGGATGATGTGGAAAGCCACCGTCACGAAGTTGCGGCCCTCGGCCATCATGTTGCCCCAGCTCGGCGTCTGCGCGGGCACGCCCACGCCGAGGAAGGAAAGCGCCGCTTCGGTCAGCACCGCCGCAGCAGCCACGAAGGTCGATTGCACGACCAGCGGCGCCACGATGTTCGGCAGCACATGGCGCACAAGGATGGTCGGCAGCCGCGTACCCACCGCATGCGCGGCCTCGACGAACAACTGCTCGCGCAGCGTGAGCGCCAGCGAGCGCACCAGCCGCACCACGCGCGGAATCTCGGGCACGGTGATGGCGATGATGACCGTCGTCAGGCTGGCGCGCGTCACGGCCATCAGCGCGATGGCCAGCAGGATGCCGGGAATGGCCATCAGCCCGTCCATCACCCGCATGATGAAGCCGTCGGCCCAGCGCACGAAGCCCGACACCAACCCCAGCAGGATGCCGAAGAAGGTGGCCAGCACCGCCACCGAGAACCCCACGATCATCGACACGCGGCCGCCCCAGACCGCGCGGCTGAACACGTCGCGGCCCAGCGCGTCGGTGCCGAACCAGTGTTCGGCCGACGGCGGCTGCATGCGCGCGAGCGGGTCGATGTCTTGCGGGTCGTGCGTGGCGATCCAGGGCGCGGCAATGGACAGGATGGCGATTGCGATCAGCAGCAGCGCGCCGATGATCAGTGTCGGGTGCTTGCGCACCCAGCGAAAGCGCGGGGGTACGAAGGGCGCGTCTTCAGGCGCGGCTGGCGCCGTGGGTGCAACAGAGACTGGCGCATCGATCTCGCTCATGGGGAGGACCGTGGACATGGGTTGTGTTCTTCAGTACTGGATGCGCGGATCGAAGAGGCGATAGCTCAGGTCGATCAGCAGGTTGATCAGCACATACACGCCCGCCGACAGCAGCAGCACGCTCTGGATGACGGGATAGTCGTGGCGCTGCACCGAGTCGATGACGAGCCGGCCCACGCCCGGAATGGCGAACACCGTCTCGGTGACGACCACGCCGCCGATCAGCAGCGCGATGCCCGCGCCGATGGTCGTGGCGATGGGAATGGCCGCGTTGCGCAGTGCATGCCCCAGCACCGGGAGCACGCCCAGTCCCTTGGCGCGCGCGGTGCGGATGTAGTCTTCATGCAGCACTTCGAGCACGGTGGCGCGCGTCATGCGGGTCACCAGTGCGATGTACACCAGCGCCAGGTTCACGCAGGGCAGCACCAGCGAGTGCAGCCACTCGACGGGGCCGTCGGCAAAGCGCGCATAGCCCTGCACCGGAAACCACGGCAGCTGCACCGCGAAGCTGTAGACCAGCAGGTAGCCCACCAGGAAGACCGGCACCGAGAAGGCGAGCACCGCGAACAGCATCACCAGCCGGTCGATCCAGCTGCCCGCGCGGTAGGCCGCGAGCGTGCCCAGCGGCACCGACACCACCAGCGTGATGAGCATGGTGAGCGCCGCGATCGACACCGTGGGCTCCAGCCGCTGCCCGAGCAGTTGCGTGACCGGCATCTGCGTGAAGATCGAGGTGCCGAGGTCGCCGGTGAAGAGCTTGCCGACCCACAGCGCGAACTGCTGCCACAGCGGCAGGTTCAGGCCGAGCGCGGCGCGCAGCTTCTCGATGTCTTCCGTCGTGGCGAGGTCGCCCGCGATGAGCGCGGCCGGATCGCCCGGCGACAGATGGATCAGCAGGAACACCACCACCGCCACCACCGCCATGACGGGGAGTGTCGAGAGAAAGCGTCGAACGATGTAGCCCATGGCGTTGCCCTTGAACTGGTGTGGCTGGCGGTGTGCTGGCTGACTGGCGGGGAAGGCGCTGCGCGGGGCGGCTTACTTGTCGAGCATCCAGACGGTCGGCATGCCGGCCCAGAGCTTGTCGAGGCCCTTGATGTTGGCGCGCGCCGCGAACGCGGCCGAGTACTGGCCCGCGTTGATGTACGGCACGGCCTCGTACGCGCGGACCTGGAAGGCGTCGAGCAATTCCTTGCGCTTGGCCGGCACGGTTTCCTTCAGCCATGCGGTGCGCAGTTCGTCCAGCTTCTTGTCGCAGGGCCAACCGGGCAGGGTGTTGCCGCAGGCCGCGCCCAGGTAGGCATTGGCGATGGGCGAGTTGACGTCGAACTCGCCGGCCACCGTGACGTACATGTTCCAGCCGCCCGCGTCGGCCGCATCGCGCTTGGCGCGGCGCGCACCGATGGACGCCCAGTCCATGCTCTGCGCGTCGACGTTCATGCCGATGCTCTTCATGGTCTGCGCGGCCATCAGCGCCTCGGCGTTGAGGTAGGGCACGTCGCTCGGCACCATCAGCACGACCTTCTCGCCCTTGTAGCCGGCGTCGGCCAGCATCTTCTTCGCCTTGGCAACGTCGGCCTTGCGGAAGGGCTCGGCGCCGGCCGAGGTGTCGTTCGGGCTGCCGCAGATGAAGTAGGTGGCGCAGTAGGCCATGCGCATGTCCAGCGGGAAGCCCATGGCCGCGACGAAGCGTTCCTGGTTCACGGCCTGCAGCAGCGCCTGGCGTACCTTCGGGTTGTCGAAGGGCGGGTGCAGCTGGTTCATGACCAGGAAGCCCTGGTAGGCGCCGCCCGAGCCGATCTTGATGCTGCTGTCGGTGCGCAGCGGCGCGATGTAATCGGGTGGCAGCTGTTCGATGATGTCGACCTCGCCGCGCTTGAGCGCCGATACGGCGCTGTTGGCGTCAGGCAGGTAGAGCCATTCGACGCGGTCGAAGCTGGTCTTCTTGCTGCCGGCCAGGCCGCTCGGCGGCTCGCTGCGCGCCACGTAGTTCGGGTTGCGCACGAACACCGTCTTGTTGCCTGGCACCCATTCGTCGCGCTTGAAGATGAAGGGCCCCGAGCCGACCACCTCGGTGAGCGGCGCGGTGGCCGGCAGCTTGGCGATGCGCTCGGGCAGGATCACCGGCGGAAAGCCCGAGGGCTTGGCCAGCGCGTCGAGCACCATGCCGAAGGGCTCGTTGAGCGTGAGCGTGAAGTTGCGCGCGTCGGTGGCCTTCCATTCGGCGCCGACCGCCGTCATGGCGCGGCCCAGGCTGTCGCGTGCGGCCCAGCGCTGCAGCGAGGCCACGGCGTCGGCCGAGGTCACGGCGGCACCGTCGGAAAACTTCAGGCCGGGGCGCAGCGTGAAGCTCCACTGCTTGCCATCTTTCGAGGTCGTGTACTTCTCGACCATCTGCGGTTGCGGCTTGCCGGTGGCATCTTGCGCGAACAGGGTGTCGTACACCATGTGGCCGAAGTTGCGCGAAATGTAGGCCGTGGTGAAGGTCGGGTCGAGGATCTTCAGGTCGGCATGCGCCACCACCTTCAAGGTCTTGGGCGGTGTCTGGGCGAGCGCCGGAAGGCTCACGGCGGAAGCCGCAGAAAGGGCCAGGGCAGCGAGGGCGGCAAGCGTTCGTCGTTTCATCGTCGGTTCTCCGGTCGGTGGGGGCGAAAGAAAAAAATCGGTTAAGCCGTGACGCCGATCGGCCACTTGGGCAGGCGCGCCTTGCGGTAGGGCAGGGTCGTGAGGTCGAGCGTCACGGCGCCCGGTGCGCCCGCGTAGATCACGTGCCTGGCCACCTTGGAGTACGACGCATAGAAGTGCTGCGAAGACTTCACGACCACGATCTTCTTGGCGGCCAGGTCGCAGCCCAGTTGCGTGAACAGGTCGGTGCCCATGGCCTGGTTGCGCCGCGTGATGAGCACGATCTCGATGCCGTTGACCTCGACCAGCGCGCAGTCGCCCATCGCCGTGGGCGTGTTCGACAGGCCAGTCATCACCAGGTCGTGCATGAGCGCCTTCACGGTGCAGTCGAGGTCCAGCGGGTCGCCCGACAGCGGGCTGATCTTGCCGCCGATGCGCATTTGCAGCTTGGCGCCCACGCCCGCGTCGAAGGCGATGCGCACCGCGATCGGGTCCCACATCGGGCCGAGGGCCGCGTTGGTGATGCCGCGCTCCAGCATGCGGCGCAGGATGAAGGTGGAATCGCTCGCCGCGCCGCCGCCGGGGTTGTCGGCACCGTCGGCCAGCACCACAGGGCCGCCGTCGAAGGCCAGTGCCTCGTCGAGCGAGGCGTCGATGGTGGGGTAGTTGACGGTGAGGCCGTCGCGCATGGCGATGACTTCATCGGCGAGCTGGCGCGCCAGCGCGTTCGCCTTGGCCTGGTCGCCATCGGTGTAGACCAGCACCTTGGTGCCCATCTCGGGCACGTCGCCCCACGAGAAGCCGTGCGTGAGCGAGACCGAGAGCACGCCGTCCTTGCCTTCGAGTGCCTGCATGCGCTCGACAAAACTGCGCGCCGGTTCGCGCGAGGTGTGGACGGTCACGATGATGTCGCAGTCGACCATCGCGTGCACCGGCTTGACCTTGCCTTCGACCGCTGCTGCGCAGATGTCCACCAGCTCCAGCCCGCGTTCGAGCACGTCGGTGTGCGGGTACTCCTTGAACGAGACCATCACGTTCGCGTTGTCGACCATCGCGGGCGTGAGGTGGTTGTGTGGGTCGAGTTCGGCGCCGATGACGATGTCGGGCCCGACGATCTGCCGCACGCGCTGCAGCATGTCGCCTTCGCAGTCGTCGTAGCCGTCGGCCACCATCGCGCCGTGCAGGCCGAGCAGCACCATGTCCACCGGCAATGCGGCGCGCAGGTCGTTCAGCATTTCGTCGCGCAGCGTTTCGTACGCGTGGCGCGTGGTGATGCCGCTGGGCTGCGCGCCCGCCACCATGCCTTCGAGCAGCGTCCAGCCCTTTTCCTTGCCGCGGATGCGCGCGGCCCACAGCGGGCCCGAGTAGATCGTCAGCGCATCGGGATGCTGCCCGGCGGGGAAGTAGCCACGGTCCTTGAAGGACGCGATGCCGGTCGGCATCGGGCCGAAGGTGTTGGTTTCGGTGGCGAGGGAGGCACTGAAGACACGCATGGGATGGTCTCTTGTGGTTGTGGGTTGTTGGGGTCAGGCGGCAGCGGCGGCGCGCAGCCGCTGCGGGCCGAGCATCTCGGCCGTGAGGCCGAAGGCCGCGATGCGCTCCGGCAGCGGCAGTCCGCGTGCCAGCGCGGCGCAGGCTTCGCCCATGGCGGCCGAGGTCTGGATGCCGTAGCCGCCTTGCGCCGCGACCCAGAAGAAGCCGGGCGCGCCGGGCTCGAAGCCGCCGACGAGGTCGCCGTCGGCCACGAAGGAGCGCAGGCCGGCCCAGGTGCGGGTGGGGCGGCGGATGGTCAGCGTGGTCGCTTCCTCGATGCGGTGGATGGCGAAAGCGATGTCCAGCTCTTCGGGCTGCACGTCCTGCGGATCGACCGGATCGGCATTGGCCGGCGAGCCCAGCAGCATGCCGGCGTCGGGCTTGATGTACCAGCCTTCGTCGGCACCGAAGACCATGGGCCAGTGCGTGACGCTCTCGCCTTCGGGCGGCGCGAAGATGAAGGCCGAGCGCCGGCGCGGCTCGATGCCGATGGGCGTCACGCCGGCCAGTTGCGCGATGGTGTCGACCCACGCGCCGGCCGCGTTGAGCACCACGGGCGCCTCGTAGACGTTGCCGCCGGCCGTCACGCGCCATTGGTTGCCGGTGCGTTCGATGGCGGTCACTTCCGCATCGCACACCAGCTTGCCGCCGGCCTGCCGCATGCCGCGCAGGTAGCCCTGGTGGATGGCGTGCACGTCCATGTCGGCCGCGTCGGGTTCATACACGGCGCCGGCCACCTGCTCGGGGCGCAGGGCGGGCACCATCTCGCGCGCCTGTTCGCCGCTCAGGCGCGTGGCGCCGGTGTCCATGGCGCGCAGCACGTCCCAGTGGGCTTCGAGCTCGGCCATGTGTTCTTCGCCCGCGACCATCATCGCGCCGCGCGGCGTGAGCAGCGGGTGCTCGGAAAAGCCTTCGGGCGGATGCTCGAGGAAGGCGCGGCTGGCCATGGTGAGCGCGCGCACCTGCGGCGTGCCGTAGCTTTCCATGAAGAGGGCGGCCGAGCGGCCGGTGGAGTGATAGCCCGGCTGGGCTTCGCGTTCGAGAAGGATCACGCGGGCATGCGGTGCGAGCCAGTGGGCTACCGAAGCCCCGGCAATGCCGCCGCCAATCACGAGGTAGTCGGCCACGATGGGCGCTGGTGTGCTGGAGGTCATCGGCCAAAAGTGTAGGAATAAATTTGCGGATACGCAAATTAAATAGAGCCAACCAAGGGGAAACCATGGGGCACCTGAATGGTGAAATTTGCGTCAATGCAATTTGCATATACGCAACTTCCAGGCCCGCGTCATGCGGGTTGGCATGGATGGCGCGGCGTTGCACTGGCAGAATTGCAGCGCACTACATAGACAAGGCCAAGCGTGAATCCACACCCAAGGACCAAGCCGGCGACGAGGCCGAAGGACGAGCCGCTCACGCTGGACCGCACCACTTTCGGTCATCGCCTGCGCACTGCGCGCAAGCGTTTCGGCTGGACGCTGGCGCAACTGGCCGAGCGCTCGGGCGTGTCGATCACCACCATCTCGCGCGCGGAGCGCGGGCAGCTCGCACTGGGCTACGAGAACTTCACCGCGCTGGGCCGTGCGCTCGAGATGGACATGAACGCGATGTTCGCGGGCGCCGGCGTCAAGCCCGAGCAGTTCGACGGGCCGGTGGTCACGCGCGCCGGCAAGGGCGTGGTGTACCGTGGGCTGGCCATCGCCTATGAATTCCTGGGCACCACGGCGGCCGGCAAGCAGATGAGCCCCATCGTCGGCACGGTGCACGCGCGCCGCATCAACGGCCCCGAAGACTTCGTGCGGCACGCCGGTGAGGAGTTCGCCTATGTGCTGTCGGGCGAGATCGACGTGCACTTCGACAACGGCGAGGTGGTGCGCCTGGCGCGCGGCGACTCGCTCTACTTCGACAGCCGCCTCGGGCATGCCTACGTGAGCGTGAGCCGCCAGCTCGCGAAGATCGTGGGCATGACCTCGGGCGAGAGCGGGCACATGAAGTCCGCGCGCGAGGCGCCGGCGCTGAAGCCGGCGCGCAAGACCGTGCCCGCGAAAAAGACCGCGCCGGCCGCGCGCGGTCGCAAGGGCTGAACGGCGCGAGGACGCAACGACGCGGCCCGCGCCCAGTGCTTCGAGACCGAGGAGGGTTCACCAGATGCTTCCCACCGTCATTGCACTCATCGCGACCGTCATTCTGCTCGTGTGGATGGGGTTCTTCATGATGGGCTCGCTGCCGTTGCTGATCCTCAAGCACGACACGCCGCTCGACTCGCGCTTCATCCGGGGCCTGTTCAACGTCTACTACCTTGCCGTGATGCTGACGGCGAGCGCGGCGGCACTCAGCTATGCCTGGTGCGGCAAGCCTGCCTTCGCCTTCGGCATGGCCTTCATCGCGGCGCTGGCGTTCGCTCTGCGCCGCTGGATCATCATTCCGCGCATGGACATGCTGCGCCACACGATCCCTGCGGTCGGCGCCTCGATCTCCGGGTTTCACCGGCTCCACATTGCGGGGATGGTCCTCAACGTGGCGCAGCTCGGCGCCGTGGCCTGGTCTCTCACGCGGCTGGGCCTGTAGGCCGCACAGCGGCGTCCGGGGGCCTGTGCGTGGCGGTGGAGCGCTGTCGCCGATTTGCTGGGGATCGGCCGGCGGGCCGCTATGCTGTTGCCCGCCATTCACTCCGGAAACTACAACCATGACATTCCGCTCTTCCTTCTTCGCCGTCCGTTCCGTTGCCCTGGCCTGCGGCCTGGCCCTTGGCGCCGCCGCGAGCGTGCAAGCCGCGCCCGACGCCAAGCTGCTCGCCGCTGCCGAGAAGGCGCAACCGGCGGTGATCGACAACCTCAAGGAAATGGTGCTCATCGAATCGGGGAGCCTGAATGTCGATGGCCTGCTGAAGATGGCCGACGTGGTGGAAGGGCGGCTGAAGGCCATCGGTTTCAAGACCGAGCGCCGCAAGGCCACGGCCGGCGCGGGCGCCGACATCGTGATCGGCACGCTCAAGGGCACGGGCAAGCGCAAGATCATGCTGCAGGGTCACATGGACACGGTGTACCCGGCGGGCATCCTCAATGGCCAGCCGTACAAGGTCGATGGCAACCGCATCTACGGCCCCGGCATTGCCGACGACAAGGGCGGGCTGGCCGTGATGATGGCGTCGCTGAAGATCCTGGCCGACGCCGGCTGGCGCGACTACGACACCCTGACCGTGCTGATGAACCCCGACGAGGAAGTGGGCTCGGTCGGCTCCGGCGAACTCATCGCCACCATGGCCGACCAGCACGACACGGTGCTGTCGTTCGAGCCCACGGTGGCCAAGTCGGTGGTCAAGGGCGAATCGCTGCTGCTCGGCGCAGCCGGTATCGCCACCGCCACGCTGGAGGTGAAGGGCCGCGCGGCGCACGCGGGAGCCGCGCCGGAGCTGGGCCGCAACGCGCTGTATGAGCTGTCGTACCAGATGCTGCAGACCAGGGACATCGCCAAGGACATCCCCGGCGTGACGCTCAACTGGACCGTGGCACGCGCCACCGGCCCGCTCAACCAGATCACCGAGAAGGCGCAGGCACTGGGCGACGTGCGCATCACGCAGCCCGGCGCCGAGAAGAAGCTCGACGCGGCGCTGCAGGCCAAGATCGGTGCCGGCAAGCTGATTCCCGACACCGAGACCACGGTCAAGGTGGAAGTGGGCCGCCCGGCCTTCATCGCGGGTGAGAAGGGCCGCGCGCTGGGCGAGAAGGCGCAAGCGATCTACAAGGAAATCGATCGCGACCTCGCGCTGGCGCCGATGACCGGCGGCGGCACCGATGCGGGCTATGCGGGCCGTTCGGGCAAGGCCACGGTGGTCGAGAGCTTCGGCCTCGCGGGCTTCGGTTACCACGCACGCGACGAGTACATCGAAGCCGATTCGATCGTGCCGCGCATCTATCTCGTCACGCGCCTGCTGACTGAGATCGGCAAGAACTGATCTTCACCACGATCGTTTGCACGGGGCGCTTGATGCGCCCCGTGGCGCTGTTGCGCGGCGTCTTTCTCTGATTCGTTCCGCCGGCACACCTCACAGCGCCAGCGCCGCGCCGTTGACGGGCGGCGTTCGGCCCCGGCCGCTCAGGGGTGCTGCTGTTGCGGGTCCCCCGGGTGGGGCTGGCGATGGGCTGCAGCAGCCGCCGCGGCGGCCACGCGCTGTTGCTGCTGTTGTTGAGCCTGTTGCTGCTGCCGCATCTCGGCTTGACGCGCCTGCTGTTGCTGCATCTGTTGTTGCTGGCGCTGCTGTTGCTGTTGCATCGCCTGCAACTGCTGCTGGTGTGCGGCTTGTTGCTGCTGTGCCTGCTGCTGTTGGCGGGCCTGGTTCTGGGCTTGCTGGGCTTGTGCCTGGGCCTGTTGCCGCTGCTGCGCCTGCTCGCGCTGGATCTGCTGCTGTTGTTGAGCCTGCTGCTGCGCACGGGCTTGCTGTTGCGCCTGCTGTTGCTGTTGCATCTGCTGGCGCCGCGACTGCTCTTGCAACTGGGCCTGTTGCTGTTGTTGCTGCCGCTTCTGGTCTTGCTGGGCCTGCTGCTGCTGCTGCTGCAAGAGCTGCTGCTGCGCTTGCGGGTTGCCGCCGGGGTGCTGCTGCTGGGGCAGCAAGGCCTGTTGCTGCGGCGGCTGCCTGTGCAGCGCGTCCTGCTGCTGTTGCTGGAACCGGGCTTGGCGTGCCTGCTGTTGTTGCTCACGCGCTTGCTGTTGCTGCTGCGCCTGCAGCTGTTGGGCCTGCTGTTGCGAGCGCTGCTGGGCTTGCTGCTGCATTAACGCCTGTTGCTGGCGGACTTGTTGTTGCTGCTGTTGCTGGGCCATCGCCGCCTGTTGTTGTTGGCGCTGCTGTTGTTGCTGCTGGGCCAGCAAGGCCTGCTGCTGCAGTTGTTGCTGCTGTGGCGCAAAGCCGGGGCCGCCCGCGAAGTTGGGCGCCACGCCAGGCGGCAGGTTGCCGCGCGGGCCACCGCCGCCGTTGTTATAGACATTGCGCACGTTGACGTTGTTCACGTTGTTGACCACCGTGGTCGAGCGCGAGATGTAGGTGCTGTTGTTGTAGACCACCGCCGGCCGCGCGTAGGCCGGTTGCACGTCGGGCCCGCGGTCGCGGCCTTGCCAGCGCGGTGCGCCCCAGTTCATGTTCCATGCATGCCAGCCCCAGTCGTGCCGCTCCAGTGCGGCACCGACGATCACGCCGGCGCCGAATGCCAGCGCACTGGCTGCGGCGAGCTGGCCGCCGCTGTAGCCGGGCGCCACCACGACGGGCGGGGCGTAGGCGTAGCCGGGGTACACGGGCACGGGCGCGCCGTAGATCACCTCCGGGTCGTAGCTCGGCACGTACACCACGTCGGGCTGCACGGGCTCGATGGTGATGAGTTGCGGCGGCGGCTCGATCACGGCGGGGCCCGCATACACCGGCTGCATGTCGGGTGCCGGCGCATAGTTCTGCGGCGTGGCGGCGCTCGCCACGCGCAGCTTGTCGTTGTTCTTGAGGCGGCCTGCCTTCGAGGCCCGTTGGCGCATGACCTGGATCGCGTTCATCACGTCGGTCGGGTCGTTGTAGTAGGCCTTGCCGAGCGATTCGGTCCACGGGATGTTGCCGGCCATCTGGTCGAGCACGCTGCGAAAGGCCGTGAGCGACTTGACGCTCGGGTCCCAGGGCTGCTGGTTGGCCGCATCGGCCAGCGGGCCGGCCTTGAGCGCGCGGTTCTGCGCGAGCCAGTCGTGCGCGGCGGTGATCTGCTCGGGGTAGGTGGCGCCGGCCAGGATCTGCGCGATCAGCTTGTCGGGGTACAGCGCGATGGGCGCGACCATCTGGTAGAGCTGTTCGGCCGTGGGTGGCGTGTAGGCCACGGGCGTCGGGGCCGCGGGTGTCTGCGGCACCGAGGGCGCGGGAATCGACAGCGCGGGGTCGGCCGCGGGGGTGGAGTTGGTCTTGTTGTCGCAGCCTGCGATGGCGAGGGCGCCGATGCACAGCGAGATCGTCAGGAGCCGCGGGACCGTGGGGCGATGGGTTGTTGTCATCTGTAGTTCCATGAAGGCGCCGGCGTCGTGCCCGGAACTGTTTCAACGGCGCGCGCAGGCAGGCGATGACAAAGCCTGCTTCATGGATGCAACCGACTGTGTCGGTCGTGCGCCGCCAACCCTGTCGGCGCAGAACCACAGACGGCAGGAAGGCCTACTTGGCGCCGCCCGAATACTTTGTGACGCTGGTGGCGCTCACGTGGTAACCACTCACGCCCATCATCGAGTCGTTGCGCAGCGTCTGCAGCTTGCCGGTGACCCACACGGTGTCCATGGCGCGGAACTTGGCGCCCTTTTGCGGCACGACGTGCAGGATCTGGTTGGCCGGCGGCGGCGGCGTGTGGATGCAGGCGCCGAAGTAGGGCACCAGCAGGAATTCGGTGACCTCGCCCTTGGCTTCTTCGAGCGGCACGATGAAGCCGGGGATCTTGACTTCAGTGCCGTTCATCGCGGGATTGGTCGGCGCGTTGTTCGACACCTCCTGCATCTTCATGAGCAGTTCGTTGGCGCGCGGGTCGCCATCGTCGAGCGCGCTCAGATCCATGCCCTTGAACTCCTTGGCCGGGTCCCAGTCCTTGGGCACGAGTTCTTCCCACGTGATCTGCCTCGGCTGGCCCGGCGTGCCCTTGGCGGCGGCGGCAGCGGGTGCGGCCTTGCCGCCGAGCGGGTTCGACGCGGTGGTGTCCTTGGGTGCGGGCTCGGCGGCCCAGGTGGCCGCCGCGAGGCCGGCACCGGCCAGCAACATTGAAAGGCGAATGAAAGCCTTGGGCGTGGAAATTTTCTTTGCGATGCGCATGGTTCAAATCCTCGGTGAGAGGCCGTCTGCCAGGGAGAGTCGGTAGGCACGGATGCCGGGCAAGAGGCTTGCCAGCCAGCCCGCGACCAGCAGGCTCGCCATCAGCAACCACTCGTTCAGTGTAGGTTCGGAAAGGCTCAATGTCAGCCCGAACTGCGCCTGCAGCCATGGCGAGAGCAGGGCGATGCCCAGCACCGCCATGACCACGCCGAAGGCCACGCCCAGCACGGTGACCATCGCGCCTTCGAGTGCCAGCAGCGCCAGCACGTGGCGCAGGCCCGCGCCCACCGCGCGCAGCACGGCAAGCTCGCGCCGGCGCTCGTTGAGCCCGGCCATCACCACCGACACCAGGCCCGCGAGGCTCACGAGCGCGACCAGTGCGGACATCAGCAGCAATGCGTTTTCGCCGATGCCGATCACGCTCCACAGTTCGTCGAGCGCCACGCCGGGCAGGATGGCCATGAGCGGCTCGCCGGTGTAGGTCGAGATCCAGCGCTGCACGCCGAACACGGCGGCGCGGTTCTTCAGGCCCACCAGCGCGGCCGTCACGGTCTTGGGCGTGAGGTCGAACTTGCGCACCTGCTCGGCCGGAATGTGCACGCCGGGCATCGGCGCGCCGCCGACCCATTCGAGGTGAATGGCTTCCATGGCCGCAAGGCCGATGTGCACCGTGCGATCGACCGGCGTGCCGGTGCGCGCGAGCACGCCCACCACCGTGAAGGGCTTGTCGGCATGCTCGGCCACGTTGAGTTCGCCGCTGCCGTGCGCCAGCGTGATCTTCTGGCCCACGTGGTAGCCGAGCTTGTCGGCCACCTCGGCGCCCACCACCGCATCGAAGAGTTCGCTGAAGGGCTTGCCTTCGCGCATCTTCAGCAGCTGCTTGTCGCCATAGCGAAAGCGCGTGAAGTACTCGGGCGACGTGGCCAGCACCGCGAAGCCGCGGTGCGAGTCGCCCAGCGACAGCGGCACGACCCAGTCGACGCCCGGGTGCTCGGCCAGCGCCTGCACGCTCTTCCACGAGATGTTGTTAGTGGCCGCGCCGATGCGGAACACCGAGTACAGCAGCAACTGCGTGGAGCCGGTGCGCGCGCCGACGATCAGGTCGGTGCCCGAGACCGAAGACGCGAAGTTCTCGCGCAGCTCGGTGCGGATGCGCTCGACGCCGAGCAGCAGGAAGGTCGACAGCGCGATCGAGAACACGGTGAGCGCGAGCGTGAAGCGGCGGTTCCAGGCACTGCGCCAGGCAATGGAGAAAAGCGCCTTCATCGGAATGCCTTCGTGCTTCGCGCTGCGAAGCGAACTTGCCCGGGTTGCCCGATGCGGCGGGGCGTTGTCGCGCTCATGCGTCCACCGCCATCGCGCTCGATGCCGCGCGGTTGATCTCGGGCAGCAGCACGTGCCGCGCAAAGCGCTGCGCGATGCGCTGGTCGTGGCTCACGAACACCAGCGCGCTGTGGTTCATGGCGCAGGCCGTCAGCAGCACGTCGAGGAAGGCCTCGCGCCGGTCTTCGTCGAGCGCGGAGGTGGGCTCGTCGGCAATCACCACCTCGGGCTGGCCGATGAGCGCGCGCGCGGCGGCCACGCGCTGTTGCTGGCCGACCGAGAGCTGCAGTGCCTGGCGCTTCCAGAGGTTGCGGTCCAGGCCCATCTGGTCGAGCAGGTGCTCGGCTTCGGCGCGCGAGCTGCCGTTGCGCGCGGCCTGTGCTTCGCGCCGCGCCGAGAAGCGGCAGGGCAGCAGCACGTTGTCGAGCACGCTCAGGTAGGGCAGCAGGTTGAACTGCTGGAAGATGTAGCCCACGTGGGCCACGCGGCTGCGGTCGCGCGCGGCGCCCGAGAGCTTCGACCAGTCGTGCCCCAGCAGCGTGACGCGGCCTTCGTCGGCCACCAGCACGCCGGCCAGCAGCGACAGCAGCGTGCTCTTGCCGCAGCCGCTCGGGCCATGCAAGAACACCGATTCGCCGGCGGTGATGCGAAACGCCTCGATGTCGATGCATGGGGTCTTGACGCCGGGCCACGAAAAACACAGCGCTTCGGCGGCGAGCACGACGCGCAGCGCCGATGTCTCGTCCTGCAGGGGAGTGCTCACAGCGTCACTTGCCCCAGCCCAGGCGAACCGGCTGGGCGGCCGCCGCGCCGCTCGGGCGCTTGAGCTGGCGCTTGAACTGGCCTTGTGCGGAGGCGATCTGCGAATCGATCTGGCGCAGCCCCTTGAACACGCCGAACAGGTTCACGTCGATGAACTTCGCGGCGGCCGCGTTGGTGCAGTTGAAGGAGAAGGTGGCGTCGAGGTCGGCGTGGCCCACGGGCTCGTTCGGATCGGGGTTGCCCAGGCCGAGCGCGCCGGAGCGCAGGTCGACGGGGCCGAGCTTGCAGTTGGCGGCCGGGTCGATGACGAAGAGCTTGTCGGCCGCGCGCAGCTGGGCCACGGCTTCCTCGACGGTCTTCTTTTCGGCATCGGTCTTGGGGGCGCGCTCGAAGCCGACGATGTTGTCGAGCGGGGATTCCATGTCGATCACCACGGTGGGGCCATCGACGGCCACGTCGAGCTTGAGCTGGCCGTGCACGTGTGCGTGCTGCTGCTGTGCCTGCGCCGCGAGGAACGGGGTGGCCGCAAGGAGCGCGGCAACGCTTGCAAGACCGCAAGTGCGTCGGAGTCGTCGGGTCAATGTCATGGTTCAGCGCCTTGCCGGGTCGGCAGCCCCGGCGTGTTGCTCCATTCGCTCCAGCTGCCGGCATAGAGCGCGGTCGTCCCGAAGCCGGCGATCTGCATCGCAAGCAGGTTGGGCACGGCGCTGACGCCGCTGCCGCATTGGTGGACGACGGTCGCCGGATCGCGTCCCGCGAGCAGCGACTCGAACTCGGCATGCAATTGCGATGCCGGCTTGAATTTGCCGTCGGGGCCGAGGTTGTCGGCGAAGGGCCGGTTCAGAGCCCCGGGGATGT
Source organism: Variovorax sp. EL159 (assembly GCF_900100965.1). Taxonomy (GTDB): domain Bacteria; phylum Pseudomonadota; class Gammaproteobacteria; order Burkholderiales; family Burkholderiaceae_C; genus Variovorax. The sequence goes on from NZ_FMUJ01000001.1 coordinate 257,251, forward strand.
GACCGGCAATCGGGTCCAGAGGTTCCACCTCGCCACGGTAACGGGCACCGGCGCGCGCGTCGATCAGGTTCTGGTCAGGCTGGCCGAGCCGGCGCAGCACGGTGTCGGTGGTGACGAGCTTCGCGATCGGCTCGCCCGGCACGAAGTTCGACTGGAAGCGCGCGGGCTCTTCGCGGTTGGTGACTTCGCCGCCCGCGGCCTGCCAGGCCTGCAGGCCGCCGTCGAGCACGGCCACTGCGTCGTGGCCCATCCACTTGAGCATCCACCACAGGCGCCCGCAGTAGTTGGCGCCGTTGCGGTCGTACACCACGGCCTGCATGTCGTTGGCAAAGCCGATGCTGGAGAGCCACGTCGCGAACTTTTCGCAGCTGGGCAGCGGGTGGCGCCCGCCCGAGGCGGGCGGGCCGTCGTCTTGCGCCACCACGACCTCGCCATGGGCGCCGGGTGCGCCATGCTTGGCGCTGAGGTCGGTGTCCAGGTTGGCGTAGAGCGCGCCCGGGATGTGCGCGGCGGCATAGTGCTGCGGGCCGGCTTCGGGCTTCATGAGTTCGAAGCTGCAGTCGAACACCATGAAGGGCGTGTCGCCTTGCTGCAGCTGCTGGAGTTGTTCGACGGAGATGAGGGTGGTGTACATGGCGTGTGCTCCTTCGAAATGACGTTGTTGCGTGTGTTTCAGTGTTCCTCGGCCGGCGCCTTGGGCACCGCCCGCTGCCGCAGCACGGTGGCCGCGATGCCGCTCGCGATGATGAGCGCCATGCCGCCCCAGCCCGCGGCGTCGATGCGGTCGTCGAACAGCACCACGCTGTAGAAGGCCGCAAAGACAATGCCCGAATATTGCAGGTTGGCCACCACCAGTGTGCCGGCCTGGGTCTTGGCGGTGGCGTAGGCGCGCGTCATGCAAAGCTGTCCGAGAGCGGCCAGCAGGCCGATCGGCAGCAGCCACAACGCATGCTGCCAGGTCCACGAACTGCCGCCCGAAAAGCCGGTGGCGGCGGTGGCGAACGCACCGGCCACGGCCGAGCCGACCGCGAAATAGAACACCGTGCGCAACTCGGGCTCGCCGATGCGCGACAGCGCCACCACCTGCATGTAGGCGAAGGCGGCCGTCAGGCCCGACAGCAGGCCCAGCATGCCCGCGAAGCCTTCGTTGCCGTTGACGGTGGGCTTGAGCATCAGCACCACGCCCACGAAGCCCGCGAGCACGGTCAGCGCCAGCGCGCCTTGCAGCGGCGGGCGCTGCACGCGGCCGTCGCGGCCGGGCACCGGCACCCAGGCCAGCAGCGTGCCGCCGATGAGGAAGGCCGCGACCCACACGCTGCTCATGTAGTTGAGCGTGACGGCGGTGGCCAGCGGCATGTGGGCGATCGCGTAGAACCATGCACCGAGCGACACCACGCCGATGGTGCTGCGCCATGCGTGCATGCCGGGGTACCGGGTGGCGAGCGACACGCCGCGGTTGCGTGCCAGCAGCCACAGGAACACGATGCCGATCAGGCCGCGCCCCAGCACCATCTCGCCGCTGTTGAACCACGCCGAAGCGATCTTGACGACCACGCTCATGGTGGCGAACAGAAAAGCCCCGAGCACCATCCACAGCGCTTGCATTATTTTTCTACGCGATCAAAAAGGAAGAAGGGTACTTTGCGTGGAACACCGCGAAACCGGCTTTGCCGGGGCGCAGGCGTGGGAGCGGCAAGCGGCACGAAGTGCGCAGGTCATTCCATGGCTTGGCGATACCACTCGTGAAACTGCTGCATGCCGTCTTCCATCGGGCTCTGGTAGGGGCCGGTCTCGTTGTCGCCGCGCAGCATGAGCGCGCGGCGGCCGGCGTCCATGCGCTCGGCGATCTCGTCGTCTTCCACGCAGGTTTCCATGTAGGCGGCCTGCTGGGCCTCGACGAACTCGCGCTCGAAGGCGACGATTTCCTCGGGGTAGAAGAACTCGACCATGTTGAGTGTCTTGGTCGGGCTCACCGGATGCAGCGTCGACACCGTGAGCACGTGCGGGTACCACTCGACCATCACGTGCGGGTAGTAGGTCAGCCAGATGGCGCCGTACTTGGGCGGCTTGCCGTCGCGGTACTTGAGCAACTGCTCCTGCCACTTCTGGTACACCGGGCTGCCCGCGCGGCCCAGGCGGTTGGCCACGCCCACCGTCTGCACCGAATAGCGGGGCTTGAACTCCCAGCGCAGGTCGTCGCAGGTGACGAAGCTGCCCAGGCCCGGATGGAACGGGCCCACGTGGTAGTCCTCGAGGTAGACCTCGATGAAGGTCTTCCAGTTGTAGTTGCACTCGTGCAGCTCGACGCGGTCGAGCGCGTAGCCGCTGAAGTCGAGGTCGGCCTGCGGGCCAAGGCCGGCCATGTCGGCCGCCACGTCGGGGCCCGAACCGTCGGCGTTCTTCTCGAACAGAAGACCGTTCCACTCGGTGAGCGGGTAGTTGTGCAGGTTGAGGCAGGGGTCCTGGTCGAAATGCGGGGCGCCGATCAGCGTGCCGGTGGTGCGCGGGTCGCTCGCGGCGTAGGTCCAGCGGTGCAGCGGGCAGACGATGTTGCCGCCCGTCTGGTTGTCGAGCTGGCCCCGGCCCTGCAGGATCAGCGCCTGGCGGTGGCGGCAGACGTTCGAGATCAGCTCCACGCCCTTGGGCGTGTGGACCAGCGCGCGGCCCTGGTGTTCTTGCGGCAGGGTGTGGAAGTTGCCCATCTCGGGCACGGAGAGGCGATGGCCGACATAGCGGGGCCCTCGCGCAAAAAGGTTTTGCATTTCGCGCGCGTAGAGCGCTTCGTCGAAATACGCTGAAACTGGAAGTTGGCTCGCGGCCTGCTGCAGTTGAAGACTTAAATCAGACATGGAGGACCTGACCAAGCTCCCCACAGGGAGAGAAAGAGAAAGAACGGAAGGCGCCGTCTGGAAGGGTCGACGGCCCGAGAGGGGTGTTGGTGTGTCGCCAACGAGAGAAGTTCGCATTGTACCCGGGGGCACTTTTTTTGCCCCCCTGGCTTTTCAGACCGCTCCGAAGCCTGTAATTCATCCCCCTCCGAGGGGGCGGCGCGGCCCGCCTCGGGGCGGCCCGGCGGCGGCCGCCGTTCATTTCGGGCCCCGCCCTAAAATGCCCGGTTTCACCCACGTTTCGTTGCATGCCCAAGGTGCCTTCCCCTTCCACGTCCAGCCCGGCGGCAACGCCCGACACAGGCCCGCTGCCCGCCAGTTACGAAGCCGGGCTCCAGGAACTGGAACAACTGGTTGCCGAGCTCGAATCGGGCCAGTTGCCGCTCGACCAACTGCTCGGCAGCTACCAGCGCGGCGCCGCGCTGCTGGCTTTTTGCCGCGACAAGCTGCAGGCGGTCGAAGACCAGATCAAGGTGCTCGATGCGGGCAGCCTGAAGACCTGGACCGCCGAATGAGCGCCGTCGCCATGACCACCACCACGCCCGCCATCGATTGGGATGCCGCCCGCCTGTCCGGCTGGAGCGAGCCGCACCTGGCGAACGTCGAAGCCGCGCTGTCGCGCTGGGTCGGCGTCGATGCCCCCGTGCTGCTGGGCGACGCCATGCGCTATGCCGTGCTCGACGGCGGCAAGCGCCTGCGGCCCCTGCTGGTGCTCGCGGCCAGCGAGGCAGTCGGTGGCAACAAGGCCGCCGCGCTGCGCGCCGCCTGCGCCACCGAACTGATCCACGCCTATTCGCTGGTGCACGACGACCTGCCGTGCATGGACAACGACGTGCTGCGGCGCGGCAAGCCCACCGTGCACGTGAAGTTCGGTGAAGCCGATGCCTTGCTGGCCGGCGACGCGCTGCAGGCCCTGGCCTTCGAACTGCTCACGCCCGAGGGCGATGAAGTGCCGTCCTCCACGCAAGCCATGCTGTGCCGCCTGCTGGCCCGCGCCGCGGGCAGCCAGGGCATGGCCGGCGGCCAGGCGATCGACCTGGCCAGCGTCGGCATTGCCCTGAACGAAGCGCAACTGCGCGAAATGCACCGCCTGAAGACCGGTGCGCTGCTGCAGGGCAGCGTCGAGATGGGCGCCGCCTGCGGCCACGTCACGCCGACGGCCTTGGCGGCCCTGCGCGACTACGGCGCGGCCATCGGCCTGGCGTTCCAGGTGGTCGACGACATCCTCGACGTCACCGCCGATTCGCAGACCCTGGGCAAGACCGCCGGCAAGGACGCCGCGGCCGACAAGCCCACCTACGTGTCGCTGCTGGGCCTCGACGGCGCGCGCGCGCAGGCGCGCCAGTTGCTGGCCGACGCGCTCGCCGCACTGGCGCGCAGCGGCCTGGCCGACACCGCCGCATTGCGCGCCCTGGCCCACATGGTGGTCGACCGCGACCGCTGAGAAAAGAACAAAACCTCCCCATGGCTCCGCTGCTTCCCACACTCCACGACCCCTCGCCGATCCGCAAGTACGACCGGGCCCAGCTCCGGCAACTGTCCGATGAAGTGCGCGCCTGCGTGCTCGACAACGTCTCGCGCACCGGCGGCCACCTGAGCTCCAACCTCGGCACGGTCGAGCTGACGGTCGCGCTGCACCACGTGTTCAACACCCCGCACGACCGGCTGGTGTGGGACGTGGGCCACCAGACCTACCCGCACAAGATCCTCACGGGCCGGCGCGAGCGCATGCCCACGCTGCGGCAGATCGGCGGCATCTCGGGCTTTCCGCAGCGCACCGAGAGCGAGTACGACACCTTCGGCACCGCCCATTCGTCGACCAGCATCTCGGCCGCGCTCGGTATGGCCATGGCCGCCAAGCAGAAGGGCGAAGACCGCCACACCGTGGCCATCATCGGCGACGGCGCGCTCACGGCCGGCATGGCCTTCGAGGCGCTGAACAACGCGGGCGTGTGCGACTGCAAGCTGCTGGTGATCCTGAACGACAACGACATGTCGATCAGCCCGCCCGTGGGCGCGCTCAACCGCTACCTCGCGCAACTGATGAGCGGCAACTTCTACGCCGCCGCCAAGAACGTCGGCAAGAGCGTGCTGCGCGCCGCGCCGCCGCTGTTCGAGCTGGCCAAGCGCTTCGAGCAGCATGCCAAGGGCATGGTCGTGCCGGCCACGCTGTTCGAGCAGTTCGGCTTCAACTACGTGGGCCCGATCGACGGCCACGACCTCGAGTCGCTGGTGCCCACGCTCGAAAACCTCAAGCACCTCGACGGCCCGCAGTTCCTGCACGTGGTCACCAAAAAAGGCCAGGGCTACAAGCTGGCCGAGGCCGATCCGGTGGCCTACCACGGCCCCGGCAAGTTCGATCCGCAGGTCGGGCTGGTCAAGTCCACCGCGGTGGCCAAGCAGACCTTCACGCAGGTGTTCAGCCACTGGCTGTGCGACACGGCCGCGCATGACGGCCGGCTCGTGGGCATCACGCCCGCGATGCGCGAAGGCTCGGGGCTCGTCGAGTTCGAGCAGCGCTTCCCCGACCGTTACTACGACGTCGGCATCGCCGAGCAGCACGCCGTGACCTTCGCGGCCGGCCTTGCCTGCGAAGGCCTGAAGCCGGTGGTGGCGATCTACTCGACCTTCCTGCAGCGCGCCTACGACCAGTTGATCCACGACGTGGCGATCCAGAACCTGCCGGTGGTGTTCGCGCTCGACCGCGCGGGCCTCGTGGGTGCCGACGGCGCCACGCACGCGGGTGCGTACGACATCCCGTTCCTGCGCTGCATTCCGAACATGAGCATCGCCTGCCCGGCCGACGAGCGCGAGTGCCGGCAATTGCTGACCAGCGCCTACGAGCAGAGCCATCCGGTGGCGGTGCGCTATCCGCGCGGCGCGGGTGCCGGCGTGACGCCGAACCTCACGCTCGACGCGCTGCCTTTCGGCAAGGGCGAAGTGCGCCGCGAAGGCAAGCGCATCGCGATCCTGGCCTTTGGCACGCTGTTGTACCCGGCGCTCACGGCGGCCGAGTCGCTCGATGCCACGGTGGTCAACATGCGCTGGGCCAAGCCGCTCGATGTCGATCTGCTGCTGCAGGTCGCGCGCACGCACGACGCCATCGTCACCCTCGAAGAGGGCGCCACGATGGGCGGTGCGGGCAGTGCGGTGCTCGAAGCGCTTCAGGCCGCGAATCTGCTGAAGCCGGTGCTGCTGCTGGGCTTGCCCGACCGCTTCATCGAACACGGCGATCCGGCGAAGCTGCTGGCGGGCATTGGGCTCGACGCAGCGGGCATCGAGAAGTCCATCGCCGACCGCTTCGGCCGCGCCTGAGTTCAGGGGTATTGCTCCTTCCCCCGCTGGGGGAAGGCTGGGATGGGGGCAAGCGGCGCTTGTGACGCTGCCGCGGTTCAAAGGCCGCAGTGCCCCCACCCCGACCCTCCCCCAGCGGGGGAGGGAGGGAAGCCAGGATCAGCTGCCCAGGTACGCGTCCTGCACCTTCGGGTTGCCCAGCAACTCGCGTCCGGTGCCCGACAACACGATCGATCCCGTCTCGATCACATACGCCCGGTCGGCAATCTTCAGTGCCTGGCGCACGTTCTGTTCCACCAGGAAGATCGTCAAACCTTGCTTGTTGATCTCGCGCAGCGTGCGGAAGATGTCCTGCACGATGATCGGCGCCAGGCCCATCGAGGGTTCGTCCAGCAGCAGCACGCGCGGCTTGGCCATCAGGGCCCGGCCGATCGCCAGCATCTGCTGCTCGCCGCCCGAGAGGTTGCCGGCCAGGCCGTCGGCCCGGTCCTTCAGCACCGGGAACAGCGCGTAGATGCGCTCCAGGTCGGCCGCGCGCGCGGCCGCACCGTCGCGCCGCGTGTAGGCGCCCAGCTCGAGGTTCTCGCGCACCGTCAGCGTCGTCAGCGTGGCGCGGCCTTCGGCCACCTGCACCACGCCGCCGGCCACGATCTTGTGCGGCGACAGCTCCGTGATGTCCTGGCCCGCGAAAGTCACGCGACCCGAGGCCTTCTTCACCAGGCCCGACAGCGCCAGCAGCGTCGTCGACTTGCCCGCGCCATTGGCACCGACCAGCGTGGTGATCTGCCCTTCGTGCAGCTCGAAGTCGATGCCCTTCACGGCCTGCACGTGCCCGAAGTCCACCTTCAGGTCCTGCACCTGCAGCAAGGGGTTGCTCGTCGCGGCGCTCATGCAGCGGCCTCCTGGTCGTTCGTGGCTTCGTCGTCTTCGCGGCCGAGGTAGGCCTCGATCACCTGCGGGTCGTTGCGGATCTGCTCGGGTCCGCCGCGCGCGATGATGCGGCCGAAGTTGAGCACCGCGATCTGCTGGCACAGGCCCATCACGAAGCGCATGTCGTGCTCGATCATGAACACGGTGTAGCCGCGCGCCGCGATGTTCTCGATCTCGACCATCAGCTCGCTTTTCTCGGTGCTGTTCATGCCGGCGACCGGCTCGTCGAGCAGCAGCAGCGTGGGCTCGGTGGCCAGCGCGCGCGCCAGCTCCAGCTTGCGCTGGTCGCCGTACGAGAGGTTGTCGGCCACGTCGTTCGCCTTGTGGTCGAGCTTGACCCAGCTGAGCAGTTCGCGCGCACGGTCGCGCGCGCGCTTTTCCTCGCTGCGGAACAGGCCCGAGCCGGCCAGCAGGCCGAGGGGGCCGTAGCGCAGCTTGGCGTCCATGCCGACAGTGACGTTCTCCAGCAGCGACATCTCCTTGAAGATGCGGATGTTCTGGAAGGTGCGCGCAATGCCGCCACGGGTGATCTGGAAGGGCTTGCGGCCCGCCAGGTCCTGGCCTTCGAAATGGATGGTGCCGCTGGTGGTCGGCAACAGGCCGGTGATCAGGTTGAACACCGTCGTCTTGCCGGCGCCGTTGGGGCCGATGAGCCCGAACACGCCGCCCTTGGGAATGTCGAGGTTGACGTCCTGCAGGACCTTGAGACCACCGAAGTGGCGCGACACGTTCTTGAGTGTGAGAAGCGTGTTTTCGCTCATGCCGCGCTCCCCTTGCGTGCGAACCACTGGCGGATGCGCGCCGGGTCCCAGATGCCCTTGGGCAGGAACAGCACGATCAGCACGAGGATGAAGCCATTGACCACGAGGCGGAAGGCACCCAGGCCACGCAGCATCTCGGGCAGCAGCGTGAGGATGGTGCCGCCCAGCACCGGGCCGGTGAGGCTGCCGATACCGCCAAGAATGGCCATCGTCAGGATGTCGACCGCGCGGTTGAAGCCGTACTCGGCCGGGCCGATGAAGAAGGTCAGGTGCGCATTGAGCGTGCCCGCCAGGCCGGCGATGGCGCCTCCCAGCACGAAGGCCAGCATCTTGTGGCCCGCCACGTCGATGCCCATCAGGCCAGCGGCGGTTTCGTCTTCCTTGATGGCCTCGAAGGCGCGGCCCACCTTGGAGCGGCGGATGCGCCACAGCACCAGCAGCACGAGCACCAGCGCCAGCGCCACATGCCACCACTCGGTCGATTGCGGAATGCCGTTCAGGCCCAGCGCGCCGCCCGTGAGCGACTCGGCGTTGAGGATGGCGATGCGCACCACCTCGCCGAAGGCCAGCGTGGCCATCGCCAGGTACACGCCCGACAGCCGCAGCGTCGGCTTCCCGATGATGAAGGCGACCAGCGCCGGCGCGGCCATGCCGGCGGCAATGGCGACCGGGAACGGCGCGCCGTAGTTCAGCGTGAGGATCGACGCGGTGTACGCGCCGATGCCCATGAAGGCGGCATTGGCCAGCGCCAGCATGCCGCAAGCGAGGGTGAGCCAGATCGAGAGTGCCAGCAGGCCATTGATGCCCAGCGAGAGCACCAGGTTGCTGTAGACCGACCAGAAATTGTCGAGGGCTTCCATTTAGACCTTGCGCTCCTTCAGCGAGCCGAACAGGCCCTTCGGGCGCACCAGCAGCACGAGGAACAGCAGGCCAAAGGCCACCGCGTCGCGCATGTTGGAGCCCACGTACGCCACCGACAGCACCTCGGCAAAGCCGAGGAACAGGCCGCCGAGCAGCGCGCCGCGGATGTCGCCCATGCCGCCCAGGATGATCACCGCGATGCCCTTCTCGAGCATCGGCTGGCCCATCAGCGGGAAGAGGGCGTTCGAATACAGGCCGATCAGCACGCCCGCCACGCCGCCCAGGCCGGCGGCCACGAACGAGGTCAGGTAGAACAGGCCCTCGACGTTCACGCCGACGAGGTACGCCGCCTTGGGCGACTCGGCAATGGCGCGCAGCGCGCGGCCCAGTTGCGTGCGCTGCAGCGACAGCATCAGCAGGCCCATGAGCAGGAACGACGCCAGCACGATGCCCAGTTCGAGCACGGTGACGTGGATGCCCGCGATCACCAGTGCGTCGTCGGGAATGGTGCCGGCCGGAAAGCGCAGGTTCTCCGCGCCGAAGATGCCCTGGATGCCGTTGTTCAGGATGATGGCCACGCCGATGGTGGCGATCATCGGAATCAGGTGGGGCGCGTTGCGTTTGCGCAGCGGCTTGAGCACCAGCACGTCGATCAGCAGGCCGAGCACGCCGCAGAAGGCGAACGCGAAGGGCAGGCCGACCCACAGGGGCAGGTGCAGCACGCGCATGAACTCGGCCGCCGAATAGGCGCCGACCATGAAGACCGCGCCATGCGACAGGTTGATGACGCCGAGCACGCCGAAGATGAGTGTGAAGCCGAGCGCGAAGAGTGCGTAGACGCACCCCAGCGACAAGGCGTTGACAAGCTGCTGATCGAGCACGATGGGCTTCCGTCAGGCCGCAACCGTAGAGGGCGTTGCGGCAAATCAAAAAAGAAAACGGCGCAGGAGGCCTGCGCCATGCGAAGGGCACCGGCGGGCCGCGCGACGCGGTCCCGCCACGGCGGTGCTTACTTCTCGATCACGAACGCAGTGCCCTTCGTGACGCTCACGATGGCCTGCTGCTGGGCGTCGTAGCCGGCGGGCTTGCCGGCCTTGTCCTTGGCGCGCGCGAAGGTGAAGGCGCCGGTGGCACCGGTCCACTTCACGTTGGGCAGGGCATCGCGCAGCGCGCTGCGGTCCGATGCCAGGTTGCCCGTCAGCTTCACGCCCTTGAGCGCCTGCGCGACCACGTACAGGCCGTCGTAGGCCTGTGCCGCGAACTGGTCGGGCGCGATCTTGAACTTGTCGTTGTAGGCCTTCTGGAACTTGGTGTTCTCGGGCGTGGCGTTGCTGGCCGACCAGGGGCTGCCGACGTAGAGGTTGTCCGAGCTGCCCTTGGCCAACTCGAAGATCTTCGTGGAGTTCATGCCGTTGCCGCCGATGATCGGCACGTTCAGGCCGAGCTGGCGGGCCTGCACCATCACCGGTGCGCCTTCGGCCAGCAGTGCGGACAGCACGATGGCGTCGGGGTTGGTGGCCTTGATCTTGGTCAGCTGGGCCTTGAAGTCCACGTCGCCCTTGGCGAAGGTCTCGGTGGTGGTCACGGGCAGCTTCAGGTCTTCGAGGGCCTTCTTGAAGTTGTCGTAGCCGCTCTTGGTGAACACGTCGTCGTTGCCGTACAGCACGGCGACCTTCTTCACGTTGGCGTGCTTGATGGCCACGCGCAGCGTTTCGGGCAGCACGTCGGCTTCGGTCACCGAGTTGCGGAAGATGTAGTCGCCGATCGAGGTGATGCCGTCGGCCGTGTTCGAGGTGCCGAAGGCCACGGTCTTGGCGGCCTGGGCGATCGGGTCTGCAGCCTGTGCCGAGTTCGACAGCGTGGGGCCGAAGGTCATCAGGACCTTGTCCTGGAAGATCAGTTTCTTGAAGACGTTGATGGCGTCTTCCTTCTTGCCCTGCTCGTCCTCGATGGCCAGCACGATCTTGTCGCCGTTGATGCCGCCGGCGGCGTTGATCTCGTCGGCTGCCAGTTGGAAGCCGTTGCGGATGGCGGAGCCATATTGGGCAGCGCCGCCCGACAGGGCAGCGGCCACGCCGATCTTGATGTCGGCGGCCTGCGCGCTACCGAATGCGGTGGCGGCAACGAGTGCGAAGAGAGCGGGTTTGAAGGGAATGGAGCGGATCATCTGTTGGATGCCTCGGTGGTTTTGAGTGATGAAGGCGAAGTAACATTTTATGCCTCGCCTGCAACACCTTCCGCATCGCATGCGTCCCGCCCGAATGCCGCAGGGTAAACCCCCGCCGGGCACCTGTAAGCGCGTTTTTACAATCGCCCCGGCTTACACCAAAGTCCCCAACGCGGCCACAAGCCGCGTTTTGTTTTATTCAAAGAACTCGGAGAGCTATCAATGGATCGTCGTTCCCTCATCAAAAACGCCGGCATCGCCGGCGTTCTGGCTGCCGGCATCGCACCCGCGGTTCATGCGCAGGCAACCGTTCGCTGGCGCCTGGCGTCGAGTTTTCCCAAGTCGCTGGACACCATCTTCGGCACCGCCGAGGTGTTCGCCAAGAGCGTCAGCGACATGACGGGCGGCAAGTTCCAGATCTCCGTGCATGCCGGTGGCGAGCTGATGCCCGCGTTCGGCGTGGTGGACGGCGTGCAGAACGCATCGGTCGAGATGGCCCACACGGCGCCGTACTACTTCTACGGCAAGGACCCGACCTTCTGCCTGGGCTGCGCGGTGCCCTTCGGCATGAACACCCGCCAGCAGAACGCATGGATGTACGAAGGCAACGGCCTGAAGCTGATGCGCGCGTTCTATGCCAAGTACAACATCATCAATCTGCCGGGCGGCAACACGGGCGCGCAGATGGGCGGCTGGTTCCGCAAGGAAATCAAGTCGGTCGCCGACCTGAAGGGCCTGAAGTTCCGCACCAACCCGTTCGCCGGCAAGGTGCTCGAACCCTTCGGCGTGATCCCGCAATCGATCCCTGGTGCCGACCTGTACCCGGCGCTCGAAAAGGGCACGCTCGACGGCCTGGAATGGGTCGGCCCGTACGACGACCAGAAGCTGGGCTTCAACAAGATCGCCCCGTTCTACTACTACCCCGGCTGGTGGGAAGGCGGCCCCGAGCTCGACTTCTACATCAACACCAAGGCCTGGGAAGGCCTGTCGGGCGAGTACAAGGCCATCGTCGAGGCGGCCGCCGCGCACGCCAACATCACCATGACCGCCAAGTACGACGCCAAGAACCCGGTCGCGCTCAAGCAGCTCGTGGGCTCGGGCACCAAGCTGCGCCCGTTCTCGCAGGACGTGATGAACGCCGCCTTCAAGTCGGCCCAGCAGATCTACTCGGACCTGAACAACAGCAACCCCGAGTGGAAGAAGATCTACGGCGACTGGTCGAAATTCCTGGCCGACCAGAACGCCTGGTTCCGCTACACCGAAGGCACGTTCGACCGCTTCATGCAGCAGCAGAAGCTGTAAGAAGAAAAGGCAGGCGCCATCGTGGCGCCTTGTCTCGAGCAAGAAGCCCTGCCGATCCAGGCGGGGCTTTTTTTCGCCCGTTCGCTGCGGTTATCGTGCGTCTCTTTCTCCATCTTCCAGGTCTTCTTCGCATGCTTCGAATGTCGTCCCTTGCGATGGCGCTTCTCGCGATGGCGTTCACCTCGGGCGCGCAGGCCGCGGCCGGCATGGGCAGCTACACGCTGCCATGGAACACGCGCGGCGAGGTGCTCGAATACCGTTCGTGCGGCTGCGGCGATTCGTGCTGGGTGGCCGAGGTGCGCAATGCACACACCCGAGCGTTGAAAGGCCGGCTGCGCTGCGATTGCGAACGGCTTCATGCCCAGGTCGGGCCGAAGGGCGTGGAGCGGGTGCAGGCGGCAAGTTGTCCGGCCGATGGCGATGGCATCGACAAGCCGCGCGCCATCCGCGAATCGCTCGAGCACCTGCTCCAGCGATAGAAGATGAAAGCGCCCCGAGGCGCCTCGCTCAGGGCTCGCCGTTGTCCGGCTTCTGCGGAATCGAGCGCTTCGCCACCTGCTCGCCGAAGGCCACGAGCACGCTAGCGTCGGCCGCGTGGAACCACGTCATGCCGCCGTAGCGCCGCCGCACCAGCAGCCGCGGTGCGATCAGGCGTTCGAGCATGCGGATGTGCACCAGCTTGAGCTGCGCCACGTCCTGCGCGCTCACACGCTTGTCCCAGAGCCAGGTCTGCGTCAGCACGTCGCCTTCGAGGCGGGTGCGGCTGTACACGATCCAGTAGCCCACCCACACCACGCACAGGGCCGCGATGCCGAACACCACCAGGGCGCTGGTCGACCAGGTGGTGGTGCGCAGCGAAGGCAGGCTCCAGAGCGCGAAGGCGAAGATGTCCACCACGAGCACCACCGCCAGGGTGCGCAAGAGCGGCGGGAAGGCCGCGCTTTCGAGGGGCGGGGTGCGAGGGCCGTCGATGTTGTTGTCGTTGTCTTGTTGTTCTTGCGCAGTGCCTGGGCCGTGGTCGCTCACGGCTTGGCGGCCTCGCTGGACGCCGGCGGTGCTTCGGCCGGTGCGGCCGTTTCATCCTTCTTGCCGTTGCCGAACGGGTCTTCCATGTTCACGCCGTTGCTGTCGGGCGCGGGTGGCGGCTCGGCGTCGGCCGGCATGTCGAGGTTGACCTTGTCGATGTCGACGACCTTTTCCTTCTCGAGGAACACGGTCACCGTCTGCGGGAAGAAGATCACGATGGCCACTAGCAGCAGCTGCATCGCCACCCACGGGATGGCGCCCAGGTAGATGTCGCGCGACTCCACCTTCTTGGGCAACGCCCCGTTCTTGAAGAGGGTGTCTGCGATGCCCCGCAAATAGAACAGCGCAAAGCCGAAGGGCGGGTGCATGAACGAGGTCTGCATGTTCACGCACAGCAGCACGCCGAACCACACCATGTCGATGCCCAGCTTGTGCGCGACGGGCCCCAGCAGCGGCAGGATGATGAACGCGATCTCGAAGAAGTCGAGGAAGAACGCGAGGAAGAAGACGAAGATGTTGACCGCGATCAGGAAGCCGACCTGCCCGCCCGGCAGGCCCGACAGCATGTGCTCGATCCACTTGGCGCCATCGACGCCCTGGAACACCAGCGAGAACACGCGCGAGCCGATCAGGATGAACACCACCATGGCCGTCAGGCGCATCGTGCCTTCCATCGCGCCCTTCAGCAGCGACCAGTTCAGGCGGCGATGGATGAGCGCCAGGATCAGCGAGCCCACCGCGCCCATCGCGCCGGCTTCGGTCGGCGTGGCGATGGCGTTGTCCATGAAGGGCAGGCCGCCCATCGAGCCCAGCACCGCGAAGATCAGGATGGCCGAGGGGATGATGCCGCGCAGGCACTTGCCCCACAGTGCCCAGCCGTTCAGCGTGCGTGCGGTGACGGGCAGGCCCGGCACGTAGTGCGGGCGCAGCCGGCCCACCAGGAAGGTGTAGATCGCGAAGATGATCACCTGCAGGATCGACGGACCCCAGGCGCCCTTGTACATCTGGCCGACGTCGGTACCGAGCTGGTCGGCCATGACGATGAGCACCAGCGAGGGCGGCACCAGCTGCGTGATCGTGCCCGAGGCGGCGAGCACGCCGGTCGAGTAGCGCATGTCGTAGCCGTAGCGCATCATGATCGGCAGCGAGATCATCGCCATCGCGATCACCTGGCCGGCCACCGTGCCGGTGATGGCGCCGAGGATGAAGCCCACGATGATCACCGAGTAGCCCAGGCCGCCGCGCACCGGGCCGAAGAGCTGGCCCATGGAGTCGAGCATGTCCTCCGCCAAGCCGCACTTCTCCAGTACGGCTCCCATCAGGGTGAAGAACGGAATGGCGAGCAGCGTCTCGTTCGACAGAATGCCGAACACGTTGAGCGGCAGGTTGGCCATGAAGCCGGCCGGGAACCAGCCCATCTCGATGGCGAAGAAGCCGCAGATCAGGCCCAGGGCCGAAAGCGAAAACGCGACCGGGAACCCGATCAGCATGATCACGATGAGCCCCGCGAACATGATCGGGGCAAAGTTTTCCATGTGCATTGCTACTTACCTGCGGTGCGAGAAAGGGCGGGGCCTGAAAGAGTGCGAAGGAGGGGCGCGCAAGGGGCGCCCGTCACTGCACCGGCTTCTCGTAGTGCGTGTCCATCTGGATCAGGCCGCGCAGGTAGGCAATGCGCTTGATGATTTCCGAAACGCCCTGCAGGAACATCGCCGCGAAGCCCACGGGCATCAGCAGCGCGGCGGGCCAGCGGATCAGGCCGCCGATGTTGCCCGACATCTCGCCGGTGACCCACATGTTCCAGAAGAAGGGCCATGTGAGGTACGTGAAGAGAGCCATCACCGGCAGCAGGAAGAAGATGAGCCCGAACAAGTCGACGTACACCGGCCCGTAGCCCTTGAGCTTGCCGTAGATGATGTCCACGCGCACATGCTCGTTGAAGCGAAGCACCACGGGCGCGCCGAGCATCACGGTGGCGGCGAACAGGTACCACTGGATCTCGAGCCACGAGTTCTTGCTGAAGTCGAGGCCATAGCGGATGAGGGCATTGCCGGCGGAGATCAGCGAGGCACCCAGTACGGCGTAGCCGGCGATCTTGCCGAGTTTTTCGCTGACCCAGTCCATGCCGGTCGCGAATTTGAGGAATGCAGACAAGGGGTGTCTCCCACGAAGCCCAGAAAAAACGCGGGCCCGTTGTGGGGGCTGCGCAAAAGCCCGGAATGTTACCCGCGCATACCTTTGTATTGCGCCGTTTCACTGGGCGGGTTTACCCGGAATCCGGGGCATGTTTCGAGGCCCTTGGGCGGTCCTCATAATCGGCGATGTCTTCGCGCCTGCCGCCTTCCTCGACCCCTTCCGGAGCCCAGGGCCTGCCCCATTCGATCGACTCGACGGACATGTGCCGTGCCGGCCGCGAGCTGCTGTCGCTGGCACTGATCGACGCGCGCAACCAGACGCTGCACCTGCTGTCGCTCTATGAAGAAGCCATGGGCGCCGATGCGCTCGTGCGGCCACCCGCGCCGGAAGAAGAAGGCGTGGTGCCGGCGGCCTGGCTGGCTGGCCACATCGGCTGGTTTGCCGAGTGGTGGATCGGCCGCAACACGCAGCGCGCCTTTGGCCCCGACTGCCCGGTGCGACCCACGCGGCTCGCGGCGATCGAGCCCGGCGCCGACGACTGGTGGAGCCCGATGCCGCACGCACCCAGCCATCGCCGCTGGCCCGCGGACCTGCCCGACCTTGGCCAGACCCGCGCCTACCTGCTCGAAACGCTGGAGAGCACGCTCGAGCTGCTGGAGCATGCGGCCGAGACCGATGCGGGGCTGTACTTCTATCGCCTCGCGCTGTTCCATGAAGACCTGCGCGGCGAGCAGTTCGTTGTGATGGCGCAGACGCTGGGGCTGCCCCTGGGCATCGAGCAGGCGCCCATTGCCGTCACGCACCCGCCGCTGTTGCTGCCGGCCACGCGCTGGGAGCTGGGGTCGTCCGAGAGCGGCTTCGCCTTTGCGCAGGAGCGCAGTGCGCACCGGGTCGACGTGCCCGAGTTCGAGATCGATGCGCAACCCGTCACCTGGAACCAGTACATCGAGTTCGTCGACGACGGCGGCTACGACCGCGAGGAGCTGTGGCACGCCGAGGGCTGGCGCTGGCTGGCCGCGCAGGTCGAGGGACGGCGCGGGCCGCGCCATGTCGAGCAGATCGGCGTGGCGCGCAACGGCACGGGCGGCTCGGTGCTGCAGCAGCGCTTCGGTGCGACGGTGCGCGCGGCGGGGCACCACAGCGCCGTGCACCTGAGCTGGTGGGAGGCCGATGCCTGGGCCCGCTGGGCGGGGCGACGCGTTGCGACCGAGGTCGAATGGGAAATCGCGGCGCATGTGGCCGCGCGGCGCGGCTTTCGCTGGGCCGACGTGCACGAATGGACGGCGGGCACGCTGCAGCCATGGCCCGGCTATCGCGCCGACCCGTGGAGCGCCGGCGGCGAGTTCGACCCCGAGGCCGCCTTCGGCCGTGCGCGCGTGCTGCGCGGTGCCTCGTTCGCGACGCGTGCGCGCCTGCGTTCGCTCAAGCGCCGCAGCTTCGCGCTGCCAGAGCGCGACGACGGCTTCTTCGGCTTCCGGACCTGCGCGTTGTAGGGGCCGTCCGTCCGTGCGCGCCGCTCAGGCTGTGGCGGTCGCCGACACCTGCCGGATCCCCATGGCTTTCAGCGTGTCCGCAATCGCCGCGACCGCGCCAGGAATGCCCGCCTCGCCGAAGTGCCCCATGCAGCCGACGCGGAAGGTCTCCACCTGGGTGAGCTTGCCGGGGTAGAGGATGTAGCCGCGCTTCTTGACCTCTTGATAGAAGGTCTTGAAGTTGTAGTTGGCGTCGTCCGGCGCGTGGAAGGTGATGATGATCGGCGCCTGGATGGCCGGGTCGAGAAAGCTCCTGAAGCCCAGTGCAGCCAGCCCGTCGATGAGTCCCTTGCAGTTGCGCGCATAGCGTGCGCCGCGTGCCTTCAGGCCGCCTTCCTCGACGTACTGCGCAATGGCGGTGTCGAGTGCCGCGACCACATGCGTGGGCGGCGTGAAGCGCCATTGCGTGGTCTTTTCCATGTACACCCACTGGTCGTACAGGTCCATGCTTAGCGAGTGGCAGTTGCCTTCGCATTTCTCGAGCGTGCTGCGCTTGATGACCACGAAGCCCATGCCCGGTACGCCTTCGAGGCACTTGCCCGAAGCAGCGACGACCGCGTCGAAGGGTGTCCTGCGCGCATCGATCTCCAGCGCGCCGAAGGAACTCATGGCGTCGATGATCAGGCCACGGCCATGCTTTGTAACCACCAGCGCGATCTCGTGCAGCGGGTTGAGCACGCCGGCGCCGGTTTCGCAATGCACCACCGCGACATGGGTGATGCTCGGGTCCGCAGCCAATGCGCGGTCGACGTCGGCCGGTGACACCTGCTTTTCTTCGGTGTAGTCGATGGTGGTCAGCCTGCGGCCCAGCACCTTGCAGATCTTCGCGAGGCGCTGGCAGTAAGCGCCGTTGCTCGGCACCAGCACATGGCCGTTGCGCGGAACGACGGTGCCGATGGCCGCTTCCACCGAGAAGGTGCCGCTGCCCTGCAGCGGAACGCATTCGTGCGTGCCCGTGCCGTGCACGATGTTCAACACTTCCTTGCGGATGCGTGCGGTGATCTGGTTGAAGTCCGCGTCCCATGAACCCCAGTCGCGCAGCATCGCTTGGCGTGTGCGGTCCGAGGTGGTCAGGGGGCCGGGCGTGAGCAGGATAGGGTAGCTGGGGTGGGGCGTTTGACTCATGATGTCTCCAGGCGGGGAAAGGAAATGAGAGAGGTGCGATGCGTGTTCAGCCGCGGCTCAGGTTGCGCCAGGCCTGCGTGCGCGACAGCAGCACGCGCGTGAGCAGCGAATAGGCGATGCACACGAGGGTCGAGGTCACGACGATCAGGCTGGCCAGCGCCGCGGCCGGGCCGATGTCGCCGGCGTCGTCCAGATGCATGATCGCGACCGAGGCCAGGATGGTCTCGGGCGTGTAGAGAAAGATGGCGCACGACAGGCTGGCCATCGACACCACGAAGAAGTAGCGCCCGATGTCCAGGATGGCCGGCAGGCACACCGGTACCGTCACGCGCAGGAAGGTCTTGAAGAACGGCACCTTGAGCGAGGCCGACACGGCCTCGAACTCGTTGTCGATCTGCTTGAGCGCGGTGACGGCCGTGAGATGGCTCGACGTGTAGTAGTGCACCACCATCGAGATGATCAGGATCGCCATCGTCTGGTAGAGAAAGTTCAGCGGGTTGGCCGGATGGTTGAAGAACATCACGTAGCCCAGCCCGAGCACCAGCCCCGGCACCGCCATCGACAGCACCGCCATCAGGTGCATGCCGCGGCGCATCAGGCCGAGGTTGCGCGTCTTCTCGATCAGGTAGGCGCCCACGAACACGATGAGCGAGCCGGCCACGGCGGTGGCCATGGCGACGATCAGGCTGTTGCCGTAGGCCGCGGCCATGTCGCTTTCGACCAGCACGAAGTGATAGTGCTTGAGCGTGAGCGAAAGGTCATAGGGCCACAGCGAGATCAGCGAGGTGTAGATCGCCATGCCGATGGTGGCCAGCAGCAGGCCGCACACCACCGTACAGAACAGCATCAGCAGCAGATCGGCGAGCTTGCGGCGCTTGGGGCTGTAGGGCACCGAGCGGGCCGTGAGCTGCGCCTTCAGCTTGCGCCGCACCACGTAGTCGATGACGAAGGAAATGATCGACGGAATCAGCAGCAGCATGCCTACCACCGCGCCGATCGAGAAGTTGTGCTGTCCCACCACCTGCTTGAAGACATCGACCGACAGCACGTTGAAGTTGCCGCCGATCACCTTGGGTGCGCCGAAGTCGCTCACCACGTAGGTGAAGACCACGGTGGCCGCGCTGATCAGGCCGTACTTGCACGACGGCAGCGTGATGGTCATGAACTGCCGCAAGGGCCGGGTGCGCAGCGCGGTGGCGGCCTCGTACAGCCGTCCGTCGGCCAGCGACAGGGCGGTGATCAGGATCATCAGCGCATGCGGAAAGGTGTTGTAGACCTCCGCCATGATGATCCCCGGCGCACCGTAGATCGACACGCCGCCCAGGAGGAACTTGAGCGCCCCCTGGTTGCCGAACCACTGCACGAACGAAATGGCCGACAGCAGCGAGGGCGCCAGCAGCGGAATCAGCGCGACGAGGCGAAACACCGCCTTGAGCGGCGTCGGCATGCAACTGCGCGTGAGCGCATAGGCGAAGACGAAGGCCGTGGGCACCGAGATCATCACCACCGCCGCAGACACCCAGATCGAGTTCCACGCCGCGCGCAGCAGGCTGGGTGTCTGGAAGTAGGTGATGAAATGGGTCAGGCCGACGAAGCGGCCTTCCCGGTCCTGCACCGCGTGCGCCAGGATGGTCAGCAGCGGCGCGATCAGGAACACGAACAGCATCGCCATCACCACGAGCAGGATGGCGCGGGCGATGGTTTCGTCGCGGCTCCAGCGCATGACGGGGCGCGCGCTGAAGGCGGCGAACGCGGTGCGAGGACGGGCGAGCGTGTTCATGGCTTCGGCGTGCGGGCGGAGAAGGCGCGGATGCGGTTCGCGCGCAGCGCGATGTCGATGGTGTTGCCTTCGCGGATGTCCAGGTCGTGCAACTGGTTGAGCGAAAAGTGCAGGCCCAGCGTCTGCCCATGCAGCGCATCGGCCGTGACTTCCGCAATGCACAGGCCGCCGAGAAATTCGACCTTGCTGACCCGCGCCCGCAGGCGGTTGGCCGTGTCGTCGGCCAGGTGCTCGACCGCGCGGTCTTCGGGGCGCAGGTAGAGGTTGACGGCCTCGCCGGGTTCGAAGGCGCCGTCGCAGGCGTCGCACTGCAGTTCCATGTCGCCGACCTGGAAGCGGTGGTTGCCCAGCGCCACCGAGCGCAGCACGTTGACCTTGCCCACGAAATCGGCCACGAAGGGCGTGGCCGGCTGTTCATAGACTTCCATCGGCGTGCCGACCTGCTCGATCACGCCGTGGTTCATGACCACGATGCGGTCGGCCATCGACAGCGCTTCTTCCTGGTCGTGCGTGACCATGATGGTCGTGATGCCGACCTGCCTTTGCAGCCGGCGGATTTCACCGCGCAGGCGGATGCGCTCCAGCGCATCGAGCGCAGACAGCGGCTCGTCGAGCAGCAGGAGGCCGGGGCGCGTGGCAAGGGCGCGCGCCAGCGCCACGCGCTGTTGCTGCCCACCGGAGAGCTGGCTCGGGTACTTGTTGCCCGAGGTGGGCAGGCCGACGAGCTTCAGCAACTCTTCGACGCGTGCCTTGATGTCGCCGCGCCGGGTGCGGCTGTTGACCAGGCCGTAGCCGATGTTGTCGGCAATCGAGAGATTGGGAAAGAGCGCATACGACTGGAACACGATGCCGTAGTCGCGCTTGTCCGGCGAGAGCCACGAGACGTCCTTGCCGTTCTGCAGGATCTGCCCGGAGGTCTGCGTTTCCAGTCCCGCGATGATGCGCAGCAGCGTGGTCTTGCCGCAGCCCGAGGGGCCGAGAAAGCACAGCATCTCGCCCGGATTCACGCGCAGGTGCACGTCGCGCAACGCGCTGAAGGATTCGAAGTCCTTGCGCACGCCGACGATCTCGAGCGCGGCGGGCGCGCTCGCAGGCACCGGGGTGGCAATGAACTTGGTGTCGGTCATATCCATTTTTCGCACTCGTCGTTGGCGGGCGTCACCACTGCGGCGGCGCCCGCGGATTGAAAGTCGGGAATGCCGCGGGGCTTACTTGGGTTCAGCCTTGCCTTCGTAGCGCTTGCTCCACTCCGCCAGGATGCGTTCGCGGTTCTTCGCGGCCCAGTTGATGTCGTTCCTGGCCAGCAGCTTTTCGTAGTTGTCCGGAATGCCTTCCAGCTTCGAGGCCACGCCGGGGTAGGCCACCACGGCCCACCAGGTGGAGGTGATCTGGTTGGCCTCCTTGCTGGCCATCCAGTCGGCGAAGCGCTTGGCTTGCGGCAGCTTCGTGCTGGTCTTCATGAGGCTGGTGGCTTCGATGTCCCAGCCCAGGCCTTCCTTCGGGAAGATCAGGTCGACCGGTGCGCCCGACTTCTTGACCTGGTGCGCGCGGAACTCGAAGGAAATGCCGATGGGGAACTCGCCCGCGCCGGCCTGCTTGCAGGGCTTGGAGCCCGAGTGCACGTACTGCGCGATGTTCTGGTGCAGCGCGTCCATGTACTTCCAGCCTTCGGCGTCGCCCATGTTCTGCAGCCACGAGGACACGTCGAGATAACCGGTGCCGCTGGAGGCCGGGTGCGGCATCGAGATCGTTCCCTTGTAGACGGGCTTGGCCAGGTCTTTCCAGGTCTCGGGCTTTGGAAGGCCGAGCTTCTGCGCCTCGACGCGGTTGAAGCAGATGGTCGCGGCCCAGACGTCCATGCCGACCCAGGCCGGCGGGCGTGCGGCGTCGGAGTACGCGGGGTTCAGTTCCTTGAAGCCCTTGGGCTCGTAGGGCAGCAGCATGCCTTCCTGTCCCAGCAGGGCGAGGCTGCTGGCGGCCAGGCCGGCCACCACGTCGGCCTGCGGATTGGCTTTCTCGGCCAGCAGCTTGGCGGTGACGATGCCGGTGGAGTCGCGCACCCACTTCACCTCGATGTCCGGGTTGGCTTTCTCGAAGGCGTCCTTGTAGAGCTTCATGGCATCGGTTTCGAGCGCCGTGTAGACCAGGAGCGAGGTCTTTTGCGCCCATGCGGCGCCGCTGGCCGCAAGGCCGAGCGTCGCCGCACACAGAACCGCCGTGAGACGGCGCGTGCTTTGTTTCATCGTCATCTGTTTCTCCTGAGAGGGCTGGCTGTCACTGGAAGAGGTGAGTGGCGGGCTCCGGCTGCTGGCGTGCCAAGCTCCGGCGAGCGAAATGTAGATTGACGATTGATGACTGTCAATAAAAGATTGTTGACAGTTTTCAATTCTTCGGGAAAATACGCCCCATGGTCACCAGCAATCACTCCGCCGCCCTCGCATTCCTCCAGTCCAGCTCGTTGCCGATGCTGATGCAGGAAGAAATCGAGCGTTTGATCATGACGGGCGAGCTTCCCGTCGGTAGCCGCATCAACGAGAGCGAGCTCTCGCAGCGCTTCAACACCAGCCGCGGCCCCATCCGGGAAGCGCTGCGGGCGCTGGAAGAAGCTGGCCTCGTGCGCAACGAAAAGAACCGCGGCGTCTTCGTGCGCGAAATCGCTTTCGAGGAAGCCGACGAAATCTACGAACTGCGCGAGGCGCTCGAAGAAATCATCGGCCGCCGCGTGGCGCTGGCCATTGCGCCCGACGCGATCGAGCGGCTGCGCGCCATGGTCGACGCGATGCGTTCGGCCGCCCAGGCGCAGGACGTGGAGCAATACGCGCAGCTCAACCTGCAGTTCCACGAGATCCTGCTCGACACCGCCGGCAGCAAGAAGCTCACCGAAACCTACAAGCGCCTGGTCAAGGAGCTGCACCTTTTCAGAATGCGCGCGCTCGACAGCGGCGGGGGCCTCAAGGTCTCGGCCGACGAGCACAGCCACATCGTCGACGCGATTGCCAGCGGCAACCCCGAGACGGCGGGGCGCGCGCTGCGCGAGCACGTGGCCGGCAGCCGCGCACGCATGCACAAGGCCTTCGGCCGCGCCGATTCCGACGCGGCCGTGGCATCGAACAACCCACCCCAAAAGGAAGTCTGAAATGACACCGGAGACACTCGAAGTCAATGCCAGGAGCTATCGCTGGATGGCGCGCCCCGTCGTGGTCGTGTGCGTGGACGGCAGCGAGCCGGCCTACCTGGATGCGGCCATTGCGGCCGGCGTCGCTCCGTACTTCGATCGCATGATCAGGTCGGGCGCCAACCTGCTGGGCGATTGCGTGGTGCCTTCGTTCACCAACCCGAACAACCTGTCGATCGTGACCGGCGTGCCGCCCGCGGTGCACGGCATCTGCGGCAACTACTTCTTCGACCGCGAGCTGGGGCAGGAAGTGATGATGAACGACCCCAAGTACCTGCGCACCGGCACTGTGCTGGCGGCGTTCGCCGATGCGGGCGCCAAGGTGGCGGTGGTCACGGCCAAGGACAAGCTGCGCAAGCTCCTGGGCCATCGCATGAAGGGCATCTGCTTCTCGTCGGAGAAGTCGGACCAGGTGACGGTGGAAGAGAACGGCATCGACGACGTGCTCGGCATGGTCGGCATGCCCGTGCCCTCGGTCTACAGCGCGGAGCTGTCGGAGTTCGTGTTCGCGTCGGGCGTGAAGCTGATGGAGTCGCGCCGCCCCGACCTGATGTACCTCTCGACCACCGACTACGTGCAGCACAAGGCCGCGCCGGGCAGCCCCGCGGCCAATGCCTTCTACGCCATGATGGACGGCTACCTCGCGCAGCTCGACGCGCTGGGCGCCACCATCGTGGTCACCGCCGACCACGGCATGAACGACAAGCACGGCGCCGACGGCTCGCCCAACGTCATCTACCTGCAGGACGTGCTCGACGGCTGGTACGGCGCCGGCACGGCCCGCGTGATCCTGCCGATCACCGACCCGTACGTGGTGCACCACGGTGCGCTCGGCTCGTTCGCCACCGTCTATGCGCCCGACGAGGCCAGCGTTCCCGGCTGGATCGAGCGCATCAAGCAGGTGCCGGGCATGGAGCTCGTGCTCTCGCGCAAGGACGCCGCGCAGCGCTTCGAGCTGCCGCCCGACCGCATCGGCGACATCGTGGTGGTGAGCGAGCGCAACACCGTGATCGGCACCGCGGCGAGCCGCCACGACCTGTCGGCGCTCGAAGTGCCGCTGCGCTCGCACGGCGGCGTGTCGGAGCAGCGCGTGCCGCTCATCTGCAACCGTCCGGTGACGGGCATCGCCGCGAGCCGGCGCCTTCGCAACTTCGATGCGCTGGACATCGCACTGAACCACGCTCAATAACGACAACCGCGACAACGCCTTCTGGAGCACCCCATGAGCCAAGCCATCCTGAAGCCAGGCATCGTTCACCGCGAGGCGCTGCGCATCGCCGGTGAGCGCGTTCATCGCGACCGCACGATCGAGGTCACCTATCCGTACACCGGCGAAGTGATCGCCACCGTGCCCAAGGCCACGCTCGACGACGTGCGCCATGCGCTGCGCATCGCGCGCGACTACAAGCCCACGCTCACCCGCTACGAGCGCTACAAGATCCTGATGCGCGCGGGCGAGATCATTGCCTCGCGCCTGGACGAGATGTCGCGCACCATCACGCTCGAGTCGGGCCTCTCGCGCAAGGACTCGCTGTACGAAGTGGGCCGCGCGTCCGACGTGCTGCTGTTCGCCGCCAACCAGGCGCTGGTGGACGACGGCCAGGTGTTCTCGTGCGACCTCACGCACCACGGCAAGAGCCGCAAGGTCTACACGATGCGGGAGCCCCTGCAAGGCGCCATCACCGCCATCACGCCGTTCAACCATCCGCTGAACCAGGTGATCCACAAGGTGGCGCCGGCCATTGCCACCAACAACCGCATCGTGCTCAAGCCCAGCGAGAAGACGCCGCTCACGGCGTTCCTGCTGGCCGACATCCTGTACGAAGCGGGCCTGCCGCCGCAGATGCTGTCGGTGCTCACCGGCGACCCGAAGGAGATCGCCGACGAGCTGCTCACCAACGCCGACGTCGACCTCGTCACCTTCACCGGCGGCGTGCCCATCGGCAAGTACATCGCGGGCAAGGCGGTCTACAAGCGCCAGATCCTGGAGCTGGGCGGCAACGATCCGATCATCGTGATGGAAGACGCCGACGTCGAGGAGGCGGCCACGCTCGCGGCCAACGGCTCGTACAAGAACTCGGGCCAGCGCTGCACAGCCGTCAAACGCATGCTGGTGCACGAGTCGGTGGCCGACCAGTTCGTCGAGCTGCTGGTCGCCAAGACCCGCGCGCTGAAGTACGGCGACCCGATGGACCCCGACACCGACATGGGCACCGTCATCGACGAAGCCGCCGCCAAGCAATTCGAGGCCGTGGTCAATGAAGCCATTGCCGCCGGCGCGAAGCTGCGCTACGGCAACGAGCGCCGCGGTGCGCTCTACTCGCCGACGGTGCTCGACCACGTGAGCCCGGAAATGACGGTGGCCAAGCACGAGACCTTCGGACCCGTGTCGCCGGTGATCCGCTTCAAGAACATCGACGAGGCGATCCGCATTTCCAACGGCACGGCCTACGGCCTCTCGTCGGCGGTCTGCACCAACCGGCTGGACTACATCACGCGCTTCATCCGCGAACTGAACGTGGGCAGCGTCAACGTGCGCGAGGTGCCCGGTTACCGGCTGGAGCTCACGCCCTTCGGCGGCATCAAGGACTCGGGCCTGGGCTACAAGGAAGGCGTGCTCGAGGCGATGAAGAGCTTCACCAACACCAAGACCTATTCGCTGCCCTGGTAACCATGAGCCTGAGCATTCCCGATATCGTCGGCCTCTTCGAAACCAAGGGCCACGCGCAGTACGACGGCGAGCCCGTCACGCAGCTGGAGCACGCGCTGCAATCGGCGCATCTGGCCGAGCAGGAGGGCGCGGACAGCGCGCTGATCGCCGCCTCGCTGCTGCACGACCTGGGCCACCTGCTGCACGACTTCGGCGGCACGCCGACGCAGCAGGGGCTCGACGACCTGCACCAGTACCGCTGCCTGCCGTTTCTTCGCGCGCTGTTCGGCCCGGCCACGCTGGAACCGATCAGATTGCACGTGGACGCCAAGCGCTTCCTGTGCGCGCGCGTGCCGGGCTACCTGGAAGCGCTGTCGCCCGACTCGAAACGCAGCCTGCAGTTGCAGGGCGGCGTGTTCGACTCGGCGCAGGCCAGCGCTTTCGAGGCCTTGCCCTATGCGATGGACGCGGTGCGCCTGCGGCGCTGGGACGACATGGCCAAGCTGGCCGATGCGAAGACGCCCGACCTCGCGTATTACGCGCGGCATTTGGCGCTCGCGTCGAAGCCTGTCGCTGCAGCAGCCCAGGCATGAGCGCCACGCGCGCATTCGCCATGCAGCGCCGCCAGGCGACGCCGGAAGACATTCCCTTCCTGCTCGACCTGCGGCAGCGAACGATGAACGGCCACGTGCTGGCGTCCGGCGGCGAAGTCAGCGACGCGCATCACATGGCGCGGCTGATGCATCGCTTCGAGTGCGCCGAAATCCTGCTGCACGAAGGCGCGCCGGTCGGCCTGCTCAAGGTGTCGCGCGATCCGCACGAGTGGGTGCTCATCCAGATCCAGCTGGCACCCGGCTACCAGGGCGGCGGCGTTGGTTCCGCTCTGCTGGCCGAAGTCATCGACGAGGCCGCGCGCGCCGGCGTCGACCTCACACTCAGCGTGCTGAAGGCGAATCCGGCGAAGGCGCTGTACGAGCGCTTCGGGTTCTTCGTCGAGCGCGAGTCCGAGTTTTCTTTCGAGATGCGGCGCAAGCCCTGAAACCTGCGAGCCCGACATGCGCCCTTTCTGGATCGAACAGGCTCTCTTCAACGACGGCGACCTCGCACCCGCACTGCAGGGCGAACACAGCGCCGATGTCTGCATCGTCGGCGGTGGTTTCACCGGCTTGTGGACGGCCATTCAAGCCAAGCTGAAGGCGCCCGCGCTCGACATCGTCATCATCGAAAGCGACCTCTGCGGCGCTGGTGCGAGCGGGCGCAACGGCGGCTGCCTGCTGACGTGGTCGGCCAAGTTCCTCACGCTGCGCCGGCTGTTCGGCGAACACGAGGCCGTGCGGCTCGTGAAGGCATCCGAGGCGGCGGTGCAGCACATCGCCGACTTCTGCGCCGCGCACGGCATCGACGCCGAACTGCGGCAGGACGGCACGCTCTACACCGCGACCTCGCAGGCGCAGATCGGCACGCTCGACCCGATGATGCAGGCGCTCGAGGCGCGCGGCATCCATTCCTACCGCACACTGCCGCCCGAAGAAGTGGCGCGGCG
This sequence comes from Variovorax sp. EL159, assembly GCF_900100965.1. GTDB lineage: Bacteria > Pseudomonadota > Gammaproteobacteria > Burkholderiales > Burkholderiaceae_C > Variovorax. The sequence continues at coordinate 284,421 of NZ_FMUJ01000001.1, forward strand.
CTCGGGCTCCGCGCGCAACCTGGCGGGCGTGTATTCGCCGATTGCGGCGACCGTGCATCCGGGCAAGCTGGTGCGCGGGCTCCGGCGCGTCGCGCTGGCCATGGGCATCCGCATTCACGAGCGCACGCCGATGCTGGACTTCAGCACCGACCACCCGGTGGTCGTGCGCACGCCCACCGGCAGCGTGCGCGCGAAGAAGCTGGTGCTCGCGATGAACGCCTGGATGGCCAGCACTTTCCCGCAGTTCGAGCGGACCATCGCCATCGTGTCGAGCGACATGGTCATCACCGAGCGATGCCCCGAATTGCTGCAGCAGATCGGCCTGACCGACGGCGTCTCGGTGCTCGACTCGCGCACCTTCGTGTACTACTACCGCCGCACGGTCGACGGCCGCATCATGCTGGGCAAGGGCGGCAACACCTTCGCATGGGGCGGCCGCATGGCCAAGGTGTTCGACGAGCGCTCGCCGTACGAGGCCGAGCTCACGCAGGCGCTGCATTCCTTCTTTCCGGCGTTGCGCGAGACGCCGATCACCGCGAGCTGGAACGGCCCGTCGGACCGCTCGGTCACGGGCTTTCCGTTCTTCGGCAAGCTCGATGGCGCGCCGCACATCTACTACGGCTTCGGCTACTCGGGCAACGGCGTGGGGCCGACCTACATGGGTGGGCAGATCCTGTCGTCGCTGGTGCTCGACCAGGACAACGAATGGACGCGCAGCCCGATCACGAACGGGCCGCTCGGCCACTTTCCGCCGGAGCCGGTGCGCTACGTGGGATCGATCGTCGTGCGCAATGCGATCCGCCGCAAGGAGCTGGCGGAGGACGAGAACCGCCAGCCGTGGCTGGTGGACCGCATGCTCAGCAAGCTGGCCAACGCCGCGGGCAAGGCCGACAAGGCCTGACCCGCGGGGGCCGGATCAGCGGTTCGACGGAAACGCGAACACCGCACCTTCGCGCACACCGGCCGAGGGCCAGCGCTGCGTGATGGTCTTGCGCTTGGTATAGAAGCGCACGGCGTCGGGGCCGTAGGCGTGCAGGTCGCCGAACAGCGAGCGCTTCCAGCCGCCGAACGAGTGGTACGCCACGGGCACCGGCAGCGGCACGTTGATGCCGACCATGCCGACCTGGATGTTGTCGCTGAACCAGCGCGCGGCCTCGCCGTCGCGCGTGAAGATGCAGGTGCCGTTGCCGTACTCGTGGGCGTCGATCATGGCCATGGCTTCTTCGAGCGTCTTCACGCGGACCACGCCGAGCACCGGGCCGAAGATTTCTTCCTGGTAGATCGTCATGCCGGGCTTCACGCCGTCGAAGAGGCACGGGCCGAGGTAGTAGCCGCCGTCATGGCCGTCGACCTTGACGCCGCGGCCGTCGACCACGAGCTTGGCACCTGCCGCCACGCCCGCATCGACAAAGGCCTTGACCTTCTCGAAGTGCGGCTTGGTGACCAGCGGGCCCATGTCGTTGCCGTTGTCGTTGCCGGGGCCGACCTTCATCTTCGCGATCTCGGCCGAAAGGCCCGCCACCACGGCGTCGCCCGTGTCGTCGCCGATGGCCACGACCAGCGGGATCGCCATGCAGCGTTCGCCGCACGAGCCGTAGGCCGCGCCCATCAGCGCGCTCACGGCGTTGCCGATGTCGGCGTCGGGCATGACCACGGCGAAGTTCTTCGCGCCGCCCAGGGCCTGCACGCGCTTGCCGTGCGCGCAGCCGGTGGTGTAGATGTATTCGGCGATGGCGGTGGAGCCGACGAAGCTCACGGCCTTCACGCGCGGATCGGTCAGCAGCGTGTCGACGGCTTCCTTGTCGCCGTTGACCACGTTCAGCACGCCTGGCGGCAGGCCGGCTTCGAGCGCCAGCTCGGCCACCAGCAAGGTGGAGGAGGGCGTGCGCTCCGACGGCTTCAGCACGAAGGTGTTGCCGCAGGCCACGGCCATCGGCCACATCCACAGCGGCACCATCACCGGGAAGTTGAACGGCGTGATGCCGGCCGTGACGCCCATCGCCTGGAACTCGCTCCACGAATCGATGGCCGGGCCGACGTTCTTGCTGTGCTCGCCCTTGAGCAGCTCGGGCGCGTAGCTTGCGTACTCGACGTTCTCGATGCCGCGCTGCAGCTCGCCGTGCGCGTCCGACAGCACCTTGCCGTGCTCGGCCGTGATGAGCGCGGCGATGCGGTCGGCATTGGCTTCGAGCAGCGTCTTGAGCTTGCTCATGACCCGCGCGCGCTTCAGCGGTGGCGTGTTGCGCCAGGCCGGAAAGGCCGCCTGCGCCGAGGCGATGGCCTGCTCGACGGTGAGCTTGTCGGCGAGCGCGACGCTCTTGTCCGAGAAGCCCGTGGCCGGGTCGAACACCGGCTGCACGCGGGTGCCGCCGCTGACGCGCTGGCCGTCGATGAAGTGGCCGATGGTGGTCGTGACGTTCTTGTCGTGTTGCATCGTGGTACCCGCTGGATCAGTTGGTTTCGGCGAGGGCGTCGGCCAGCGCGTTGACCATGCGGTCGATCTCGGCCTTTTCCGCGATGAAGGGCGGCGCGAGCTGGATGGTGTCGCCACCGTAGCGCACGTAGAAGCCCTTCTTCCAGCAGTTCATCGCGATCTCGTAGGGGCGGCGTGCAGGCTCGCCGGGCAGCGCGGCGATCGTGAGGCCGGCGGCAAGGCCGAAGTTGCGGATGTCGGTCACGTGCTTGCTGCCCTTGAGGCTGTGCACGGCGTTCTCGAAGTGCGGGGCCAGCGTTTTCACGCGGCCGATCATGTCTTCCTTCTGCAGCACGTCGAGCGCGGCGACGCCGGCGGCGCAGGCCACCGGGTGCGCGCCGTAGGTGTAGCCGTGCGGGAATTCGAGCATGTAGTCGGGGCCGCCTGCCGCCATGAAGGTGTCGTAGATGTCCTTGCTGGCAACCACGGCGCCCAGCGGCTGCGCGCCGTTGGTGACCTGCTTGGCGATGTTCATGATGTCGGGCGTCACGCCGAAGGCTTCCGCGCCGGTGAGCGCGCCGCAGCGGCCGAAACCGGTGATCACTTCATCAAAAATCAGCAGGATGTTGTTGGCGGTGCAGATGTCGCGCAGACGCTTGAGATAGCCCTTGGGCGGGATCACCACGCCGGCCGAACCGGCGAAGGGCTCCACGATCACGGCGGCGATGTTCGATGCATCGTGCAGCGCGATCAGGTCGAGCAGGCGGTCGGCCAGCTCGGCGCCGGTCTCGGCCATGCCGCGCGTGAAGGCGTTGGCGGCGATCTGCGTGTGCGGCAGGTGGTCGGCTTCGACGCCCTGGCCGAACAGCTTGCGGTTGGCCGCGATGCCGCCCACCGAGATGCCACCGTAGTTGACGCCGTGGTAGCCCTTCTCGCGGCCGATCAGGCGCGTCTTGCTCGCCTGGCCCTTGGTGCGCCAGTAGGCGCGCGCCATCTTCAGCGAGGTGTCGGCGGCTTCGGAGCCCGAGCCGGTGAAGAACACGTAGTCGAGGCCGGCGGGCGTCAGTTCCTTGATCTTGTTGGCCAGTTCGAACGAGAGCGGGTGGCCGAACTGGAAGGCCGGCGAGTAGTCGAGCTTGGCGATCTGGCGGCTCACCGCTTCGGTGATTTCGGGGCGGCCATGGCCCAGGCCCGAGCACCACAGGCCCGAGAGGCCGTCGAAGATCTTGCGGCCGTCGCTGTCGGTGAAGTAGGCGCCCTTGGCCTCCACGATGATCCGCGGATCGGCCTTGAAGTTGCGGTTGCCGGTGTAGGGCATCCAGTGCGCGTCGAGCCAGGCGGCGTCGGTGCGCAGGGCGGGCGTCGGTTCGATGGCGGGGGCTGCAAGGGTCATGGCGCTTCCCGCGCAAGGCGGGCTCCGGAGGGTGATGGGATGCGCCGATTGTTCGCAGACCCTTCAGTGTGGAGAATGGCGCAATATCAATGTTCACTTGACGATTCATGCAAGTAAAGGCCGAAGCCGAAAACACCGCCCTGGGCACCCGCAACCGCGCCGTGCTGGGGCAGCTCAGCGACATGGACCTGCGCCTGCTCAAGGTGTTCAAGAGCGTGGTCGACTGCGGCGGCATGGCGGCGGCCGAGCTGGAGCTGAACATCGGCACCTCCACCGTGAGCCGGCACGTCAAGGATCTGGAAACGCGGCTGGGCCTCGTGCTGTGCCGGCGCGGCCGGGCCGGCTTTGCGCTCACCACCGAAGGCCAGCGCGTGTACGACGAGACGCTGCGGCTGCTGGCCTCGGTCGATGCCTTTCGCGGCAGCATCGACGACATCCACAACCGGATGGGCGGGCAGCTCGAGGTGGCGCTCTTCGACAAGACGGCGACCAACCCGAAGGCGCGCATCGGCGAGGCCATCGCGCGCTTCACCGAGATGGCGCCCGAGGTGAACCTGGCGGTGCACGTGGGCTCGATCAACGCCATCGAGCAGGGCGTGCTGGAGGGCAACTTCCAGATCGGCATCATCCCGGCGCACCGCGCCTCGAAGAGCCTGGTGTACGCCGACCTGTTCGACGAGACGATGCTGCTGTACTGCGGCAAGGGGCATCCGCTGTTCGACAGCCCGCACGCCAAGCTCACGTGGTCGAAGCTGGGCGAACATCACTTCGCGGGCCTGGGCTATCACTCGCCCAACATGGAGCTGAGCCACCGCGCGAGGCTGTCGCGCAAGGCGACGGGCTTCGACCAGGAGGCGATTGCCACGCTGATTCTTTCGGGGCGCTTTTTGGGCTTTCTGCCCGACCACTACGCGCAGGTGTTCGAGCAGCGCGGCCTGATGAAGGCGGTGCTGCCCGCGCGCTTCAACTATGCGTGCCGGTTCGTGAGCCTGTTGCGGCGGTCGCCGAAGCCTTCACGCGCGGTGCTGGCGTTTCAGGCGTGCCTGGAGCAGGCGCATGGCGCCGCAAAGAAGCCCTGACGGCACTGGAGCTACCCCAGATGACTGAAACACCACTTCTTATTCGTGCGGCATGTGCGTCGGAACACCGGGCACTCGAAGACTTGCAGCGGCGCGCGTCGCTCGCGAACCCTGGCGATCGCGAGGCGATCCAGGCCGACCCGGGCGCCATCGAGCTGCCGCTTGCCCAGATCGTCGATGGCCGGGTGTTCGTGGCGGAGATCCATGGCGCGGTGGCCGGATTCGCTGTCGTGCTGCCCAACGACGACGGCAGCGCCGAACTCGATGGATTGTTCATCGAGCCTGAGGCGTGGCGTCGGGGCATCGGCAAGGCATTGGTCGCGCACTGTGTCGAGCTTTCGCGGCGCCAGGGTGCGTCGGCACTCCATGTCACGGGCAACCCGCACGCCGGGTCGTTCTACCTTCGCTGCGGATTCGAGGCGAACGGCACCGTTGCTGTGCGCTTCGGCAGGGCCGAGCGGTTTCGCAGGGTCTTTTAGACCCGGGTGGCGCTAGCGCTGTCCGCTGGGCAGCAGCAGGTGCTTGGCCCCGATGTGCGCTTCCATCTCGTGCATGTGCGCCTCGGCATCGACCATGTGCTCGGCCATCAGCCGGCGCACCTCGTCCGCGTCTTCCTTGCGGTAGGCCGCCAGCAGCTGCGTGTGGTAGTCGACGTTGGTCTCGCCGAAGTGGTGATGGTCCAGCGCCTTCTTGTAGACCACGAGGTCGCGCAACAGGTCGTTGAGAAAGCGGCACATGAAGGACAGCACCGGATTGGGGCAGGCTTCGGCCAACATGGTGTGAAAAGCGAGTTCGGCCTCGCGCTGCATGCGCAACTCGTCCTCGTTCGTGGGCTCGTGGGTGCACAGGCGCACGTTGTCTTCGAGCCGCTCGAACTGCTCGGGCGTGAGCCGGCCGACCACGCTCACGGCCAGCTCGGGTTCGAGCGCCTTGCGCAGCTGGTAGATGTGGTGCCCGTCCAGGTGATGGAAGTGCAGGAAGTTGCGCAGCGGCTCCGACGCATGGTCGACCGACACCTGCTGCAGGTACGCCCCGCCGCCGGGGCCGGTGCGGATGGCGATGAGGCCGCGCACTTCCAGCGCCTTCAATGCCTCGCGCACCGTGCTCTTCGAGTAGCCGAAAAGCTCGATCAGTTCTTTCTCGTTCGGTAGCCGGTCGCCGGGCTGCTTGCGCTCCGCCACGATCCATCGCTTGACGTCTTCGACGATGACGTCCGAGAGCTTTTGCCGCCTTGGGCGGTGTTGCCCCACTGTCATGCACACGCTCCATGCCCATCGGGAGATGCGCGGGATGCGCAACAGCGCGCGATCTTAAACGGCGTCATGAAGAGGGCCTGGTTGGTTTTGGGCACAAGGATTGCTAGCGGGTTTTTACCAGCATATTAATCCTATTTATCCGCTTAAATTCGCCGGCAATCGCAGGCACCCCTTTCACTTACTTCCACACCACGACCGGAGATTCCCATGCATCGCAGACACCTCCTTCAGCTTGCCGCCCTGTCGGCCGCCCCCGCTTCCCTGCTGGCCGGCCGCGCCGCCTTTGCCCAGTCGGCCGAGGCGATCCGCTTCGGCTGCCCGGTCCCGATGTCGGGTGCGTTCGCGGCCAACGGCAAGTACGCCGACCTGGGCATGAAGCTGGCCATCGAGCAGTACGGCAGCGTGCTGAAGCGCCCGCTGGCCTACACGGTGCTCGACACCGAAGGCAAGCCGGCCACGGCCGTGCGCAAGGTGCAGGAAGCCTCGCAGCAGCAGGGCGCGAAGTTCTTCGCCGGCGGCATTCTGTCGTCGGAAGCGCTGGCCATGGGCAAGGAGGCCGAGAAGGCCGGCGGCCTGTTCATCACCACCGCCGGCGCCGACGAGATCACCGGCAAGGACTGCAACCCCGCCACCTTCCGCTGGTCGGTGCCCACCTTCGGTGCGATCGAGCAGACGGTGCGCCCGCTGATCGCCAGCATGCCCAAGGCCAAGCGCTGGTACACCATCACGCCGCAGTACGTGTTCGGCGACGGCCTGCTGAGCGCGGCCAAGAACATCTTCCAGGAGAAAGGCATCGAGCACGTGGGCAACAGCTACCACTCGCTCAACGAGAAGGAGTTCAGCGGCTACCTCACCAACGCCATGGCTGCCAAGCCCGACGTGCTGCTGCTGCTGAACTTCGGCGCGCAGTCATCGGCCGCGCTGCGGCAGGCCGTGAGCTTCGGCATGCACAAGAACATGACGATCCTCATGGCCTGGGCCTCGGGCCTGGAGCAGTTCGACGAACTGGGCGCCGACCTGTGCGACGGCGTCTACTTCGGTGCGCAGTACTGGCACACGGCCGACACGCCGCTCAACAAGGACCTGGTCAAGCGCACGGCCGACAAGCTGAAGATCGTGCCCAACTACAGCCTGGCGGGCTCGTACATCTGCACCAAGATCCTGATCGACGGCATCGTCAAGGCGGGCTCGGTCGACCAGAAGGCCGTGATCGCGGCGCTCGAAGGCATGAAGTTCGACGGGCTCACCGGCACCGAAGAAATCCGCAAGGCCGACCACCAGGTCATCAAGGACTACTACCTGCTCAAGGGCAAGGCCAAGTCGAAGATGAAGAACCCGGCCGACTATGTCGACGTCGTGAGTTCCGGCAAGTCGTTCCTGCCCGTCGACAAGACCGGCTGCAAATTGGGCTAACCCCCAGGCTTGCCCACTTCGTGTGGCCTCCAACCCCCTTGCAGGGGGCAACACCAGCGGCCCGGCAAAGCCGGTTCCGCGGTGTTCCTGGAAAGGAAGAGGGCCGCGCCACCACCACTCACCCCTATGACCGTCTACCTGCTCCAGACCATCAACGGAATCGGCATCGGCATGCTGTATTTCCTGCTGGCCGTTGGCTTGTCCATCGTGTTCGGCCTGCTGCGCTTCGTGAACTTCGCGCACGGCGCTTTCTATCTGCTGGGCGCTTACCTCTGCTATCAGGCCATGCAATGGGGCCTCGATTTCTGGGCCGCGCTGGTGCTGGTGCCGCTGTTCGTCGGCGCACTCGGCTGGCTGGCTGAAAAGCTGCTGCTGCGCCGCGTGTACGCCAAGGCGCACGAGTTCCACATCCTCGTGACGGTGGGCCTTGCGCTCGCGGTGCAAGAGATCGTCATCGTGTTCTGGGGCCCGCTGGGCAACAGCGTGCCCACGCCCGACCTGCTGCAGGGCGTGGTCATGTGGGGCGCCTTCGTCTATCCCAAGTACCGGCTCTTCGTGATCGGCTTCACCGCCGTGCTCGCGGTGCTGCTGTGGTGGGTGCTCGAAGGCACGCGCCTGGGCAGCGCGGTGCGCGCGGGCAGCGAATCGACCGAGATGGTCTCGCTGCTCGGCATCAACGTGTTCCGCGTGTTCAGCCTGGTGTTCGCGCTCGGCGCGGCCACGGCCGCGCTGGCCGGCGTGCTGGCCGCACCGATCCGCGGCGCGGAGCCCTTCATGGGCGTCGAGGCGCTCGGCGTGGCCTTCGTGGTGGTGGTGATCGGCGGGCTCGGCAGCTTCGGCGGCGCGCTGGTCGGCGGGCTGCTCATCGGCATCGTGCAAAGCCTCATGAGCACCATCTGGCCGCCGGGGGCGAGCCTGATGATCTACATCGCGATGGCGGCCGTGCTGCTGTTGCGCCCGCATGGCCTGCTCGGCCGCAAAGGATGATGGCCATGCCGAGAAAATACACATTCCTGCTGGCGCTGATCGTCGCGCTGGGCCTGCCGCTGGTGCTGCGCTCGGGCTCGCTTGCGAGCGAGGTGCTGATCTATGCGCTGGCCGCCCTGGGCTGCAACCTGCTGCTGGGCTACACGGGCCTGCTGTCGTTCGGGCAGGGCATCTTCTTCGGGCTGGGCAGCTACACCATCGCCATTCTGCTCACGCGCCTGCAACTGCCGATGCCGCTCGCATTGCTCGCGGCCATCGCCATGGGCGCGCTGGGCGCGGCGCTGGTCGGCTGGGTCGCCATCCGCCAGCGCGGCACCTACTTCGTGATGCTCACGCTGGCCTTTGCGCAGATGTTCTATTTCGTGGCCTACACCGCGTCGGGCCTCACCGGCGGCGACAACGGCCTGCTCGACGTGCCGCGCCCCGCCTTCATGGACACGCCCTGGAAGTACTACGCCTTCGTGGCGGTGATCTTCCTGATCGCGTTCGCACTGCTGCTGAAGGTGACCGATTCGGTCTTCGGCCGCACGCTGCTCGCCATCCGCGACAACGAGGACCGCGCCGCCGCCGTGGGCTACAACCTCAAGCGCTTCAAGCTGCTGGCCTTCGTCATTTCGGGTGCCGTCACCGGCCTGGCCGGCGGGCTGCACGCGATGATGACCGGCATCGCGCCGCTGTCGAATGCCGAGTACCACACGAGCGAGATGATCCTGGTCATCACCGTGATCGGTGGCACCGGCAACCTCTTCGCCTCGGTGCTGGGCTCGGCCTTCTATGTGCTGCTGGCCGACTGGCTCTCCACCTTGTGGCCGCGATGGCTGCTGTTGCTGGGCCTGCTGCTGATCGGCGTGAGCATCGGCATGCAGCGCGGCCTGTGGGGCCTGGGCGAAGCCGCATGGCGGCGCGTGTTCCGCAAGACGCAGGCACTGCCCGTGGGCAAGGCGCCCGAAGCGCAGGGAGAAAAAGCATGACGCAACCCGTCCTCATCGAAGCCATCGGCGTCACCAAGCACTACGGCAAGTTCGCGGCGCTCGGCGGCGTGGACCTGAAGATCAAGCCCAACACCGTGCACTCGGTGATCGGCCCGAACGGCGCCGGCAAGACCACGCTGTTCCACATGCTCACGGGCACCGGCACCACCACCGGCGGGCGCATTCTGTTCGACGGCCACGACGTGACGGCCGAGCCCGACTACAAGCGCGTGCAGCGCGGCATGGCGCGCTCGTTCCAGGTCACGAGCCTGTTCGCGAGCCTGTCGGTGCGCGAGAACCTGCGCGTGGCGGCGCAGGGCATCGCGCCGCGGCAGGCCATGAACTGCTGGCGCGCACCCGTCGGCGACCGCGCCTGCGCCGAGACGGTGGCCGAAGTGCTGGCACGCGTCGGCCTCGAACGGCTGGCCGACACGCCGGCCAACGTGCTGTCGCACGGCCAGCAACGCCGGCTCGAAGTGGGCATGGCGCTGGCCGCGAAGCCCAAGGCCATCTTCCTGGACGAGCCGACCTCGGGCATGGGCATCGACGACCTCGACGACATGAAGCAGCTCATCCGCAGCCTGCGCGACCGGCACACCGTGGTGCTGATCGAACACAACATGAACATCGTGATGGACATCTCCGACACCGTGACCGTCATGCAACTGGGGCGCGTGCTGGCTGAAGGCCTGCCGGGCGACATCCGCGCCGATGCGCGCGTGCGAACGGCCTACCTGGGGAACATGATCACCGGAGGCAAGGCATGAGCGGGACAAGGAACATCCTCGAAGTCGAGGCGCTGCACGCGCACTACGGCAAGAGCCACGTGCTGCAGGGCGTGTCGATGACCGTGGGCGAGGCCGAGCTGGTCACGCTGCTGGGGCGCAACGGCGCGGGCAAGTCGACGACGCTGAAAAGCATTGCCGGTGCCGTCACGCCGACTGGCGGCCGCGTGCGCTTTCAGGGGGCCGACATCGCCGGCCTGCCGCCGCACCGCATCGCCACGCGCGGCGTGTGCCTGGTGCCCGAGCATCGCGGCATCTTCAAGCTGCTGACGGTGGAAGAAAACCTGCTGCTCGGCCAGCGCCGCGAATCGCCCTGGCAGCTCGAAGACATCTACCGCATCTTCCCGCGCCTGAAGGAGCGGCACCGCAACGGCGGCGGGCAACTCTCGGGTGGCGAGCAGCAGATGCTGGCCATCGGCCGCGCGCTCATGAACCACCCGCGCCTGCTGATCCTCGACGAGCCGGTGGAGGGCCTTGCGCCGGTGATCGTCGAAGAGATCGTCGCGCAGCTCAAGACCATCAAGGCCGCCGGCGTCGCCATCCTGCTGGTCGAACAGAACCTCGAGGTGTGCGTGCAGCTCGCCGACCGCCACTACATCGTGGAGCAGGGCGTGATCGTGCACGAGGCCGACAACGCCGCCTTCATGGCCGACCACGAAGTGAAAGACCGCTACCTCGGCGTCGGTCTTGCCTGAACGCGGGCATGCGCACCCCCCAAATCTCATTCGCAGAACCATGACGACAACCATCGAAATCTCTTCCGCACCCGACGTGCGCGGCCTTCGCATCGACGGCCAGCGCCTCTGGGATTCGCTGATGCAGCTGGCCCAGGTCGGCGGCACCGAGAAGGGCGGCGTCTGCCGCCTGGCGTTGACCGATCTCGACCGCCAGGGCCGCGACCTGTTTTCGCGCTGGGCGCGCGAGGCCGGCTGCGCACTGCGCGTGGACGCCATCGGCAACATCTTTGCGCGCCGCGCGGGCCGCAACAACGCGCTACCGCCCGTCACGACCGGCAGCCACATCGACACGCAACCGACCGGCGGCAAGTTCGACGGCAACTACGGTGTGCTCGCGGGGCTCGAAGTGGTGCGCGCGCTGAACGATGCGGGCGTCGTCACCGAGGCACCGATCGAAGTGGCGGTGTGGACCAACGAGGAAGGCTCGCGCTTCGTGCCCGTGATGATGGGCTCGGGCGTCTTCGTCGACGCCTTCACGCTCGAGCATGCGCTGGCGCAGCGCGACAACGACGGCATCAGCGTGTCCGAAGCACTTGCGGCCATCGGCTATGCCGGCAGCACGCCGGCGTCTGCCGCGATGTCGCCGGTGGGCGCGTACTTTGAAGCGCACATCGAACAAGGCCCGGTGCTCGAAGCCAACGAGCGCGTGATCGGCGTGGTCGAAGGCGCGCTCGGCCAGCGCTGGTACGACGTGGTGGTGCAGGGCATGGAAGCGCATGCCGGCCCGACGCCGATGGAGTTGCGAAAAGACGCGCTGCTGCCGGCCTCCGAACTGGTGATCGAGGTGAACCGCATCGCACTGGCCCATGCGCCGCACGCGCGCGGCACGGTCGGCTGGATCGAGAACTACCCGAACTCGCGCAACGTGATTCCGGGCCGCGTGCGGCTCAGCGTCGATCTGCGCGCGGCGGACGACGTGGTGCTGTCGGCCATGGACGCGGCGCTGAAGGAAGCGGTGCAACGCATCGCCGCCAGGAGCAAGGTCGAGATGACGGTGGAGCAGGTCGTGTACTTCCCGCCGCAACCCTTCACGCCGAAGCTGGTGTCTGCGGTGCGGGAGGCGGCGCAGGCACAGGGCCTGACGTGGATGAACGTGATCAGCGGCGCTGGCCACGACGCGGTGTACCTCGCGCGCGTGTGCCCCACCGCGATGATCTTCGTGCCCTGCCTCGACGGCATCAGCCACAACGAGATCGAAGACGCGCAGCCCGAGCACCTGGAGGCAGGTTGCAATGTGCTGCTGCAGGCCATGCTGCAAAGCGCGGGAGTCGTGTCGTGAAGGCGTGGCGCGGCGCCCTGATGGCGCTGGCCCTGGCGTGGGCCGCCGTGCCGGCGAGTGCCGCCGATCCGATCCTGGTGGGCCAGTCCGCTGTGCTCACGGGGCCGCTGGCGCCCAACAGCCTCGCGTTCATGGAAGGCCAGACGTTGCTGTTCGACCAGTTGAACAAGGCTGGCGGCATCGGCGGGCGACCCGTCAAGATGATCACGTACGACGATGTGTACGTCCCCGACAAGGCCGCGGCCAATGCGGAGAAACTGCTCGGCACCGACCACGTGGTCTGCCTCTTCGGCACCATGGGCACGGGCATCGGCGCGGCCATGGTGCCCGTGGCGGTGAAGTACGACAGCTTCATCTTCGGCGGATTGACCGGTGCGGCGGTGCTGCACGGGCCGAAGGTGCCGATCTACCACGTGCGGGAGTCGTATGCCGACGAAGTGCTGCGCGTGATGACCCACCTGACGACGGTGGGCCTGACGCGCATCGCCATCGTCTCGAGCGACGACGCGTACGGCAAGGGCATCGAGAAAGACGCCGTGGACGCGCTGCGCAAGAACGGACTGTCCCAGGTGCTGGCGCTGCGCTTCGATCCGCAGGACAAGGAGCCTTCGCGCGCGGCGCAGCAGGTCATTGCCAGCGGTGCGCAGGCCGTCTACGTCATCGCGGCGGGCATGCCGGCGATCAACATGATCCGGGCGCTGGTCGCCGCGCCGATCCATCCGCAGATCTACACGAACTCGGTGGCCAGCTCTTTCCTGCTTTACAAGGAGCTTGGCGAGAAGAGCCGGGGCATCGTGCTGTCGCAGGTGATGCCGCCGTTCTGGAAGACCCGCTTTCCGATCGTCGACGAGTACCAGCGTGCGCGAAAGAGTGCGGGCAGCGAGGGCGAAGGCTCTTACCTCGGGCTCGAGGGCTACATCACGGCCAAGGCCTTTGCGGAAGCGCTGCAGCGCGTCAAGGGGCCGATCACCACGGAATCGCTCAGGCGAAGCATCGAGAATTCGCCGCCCATGAACCTGGGTGGCTACATGCTGGCGTTCAAGCCCGACAACCGCAACGGTTCGAATTTCGGTGACATCACGATGCTGGCAAGCGGTGGAAGGTTTGCACAATGAAAGTTCTGATCGCCCGTCTCAACCACGAGACCAACACCTTCTCGCCCGTGCCCACGCCGCTCGCGGCCTTCGGGCCCGATGGCCCGACCTTCGGCGCGCAGGCCTACAAGGACAACAAGGGCATGCGCACCGCGATGTCGGCCTTCATCGACCTGGCCGAGCAGGCCGGTGCCACGCTGGTCACGCCGGTGTCGGCCTCGGCCAACCCGAGCGGGCCGGTCGATGCGCAGGCCTACACCACGCTCACGCAATGCATCGTCGATGCGGCGCCGGGCTGCGACGCGATCCTGCTCGACCTGCACGGCGCGATGGTGGCGCAGAACAGCGTCGATGGCGAAGGCGACCTGCTGGTGCGGCTGCGTGCCGCGGCGCCCGGCGTGCCCATTGGCGTGGCGCTCGACCTGCATGCCAACGTCACGCCGGCCATGGTGCAGAACGCCGACGTGGTCGTCGGCTTCAAGACCTATCCGCACATCGACATGTACGAGACCGGCGAGCACGCCGGCCGCCTGCTGTTCGACATGCTGGCCGGCCGCAGCAAGCCCGCGATGCGCTGGCACCGGTTGCCGTTGATGGCGCACACGCTGCGCAGCGCGTCGTTCACCGGTGCGATGCAGCGGGCCATCGAAGCCGCGCGCGAGGCCGAGAAATCGGAGTCGCTGGCGGTGTCGATCCTCGCGGGTTTCTCGCTCTCGGACATCGAGGCGCCGTGCATGAGCGTGATCGTGGTCGATGCGCAATCGCCCGAGCGCGCACAGGCCACGGCCGACCGCATCGCTGGCCAGATGTGGAGCGAGCGCGAGGCCTTCATCTACCGCAGCGAGCCGCTGGCCGAATCGGTTGCGCGTGCGAAGCTCATCGCCAGCGGCGCTACGCGCCCGGTGCTGCTGCTCGACCATGGCGACAACTGCATGTCGGGCGGCAGCTGCGACACCATGGACGTGCTGCAGGAGGCGCTGGCGCAAGGGCTGCACGGCATTGGCGTGGGCCCGCTGTGCGACCCCGAGGCGGTGCGCGAGATGATCGCGGCGGGCGAGGGCGCGCAGGTGACGGTCGCGCTCGGCAACAAGGTCTCGCTCGAAGGCATCGGCCTTGCGAAGACACCGGTGCGGCTGACCGGCACGGTGCGCACCATCAGCGACGGCGAGTACGTGATCACCGGCCCCACCTACACCGGCCAGCGCAGCAGCATGGGCCGCACGGTGCTGTTCGACATCGGCACGGCGCGCATCGTGGTGACCGAGCGCACGCAGGAGCCGTGGGACATCGGCGTGTTCGAGTGCGCGGGGCTCGATCCGCGAAAGGAGCGCTTTCTTCTGCTCAAGTCGCGCATGTACTGCCGGCCGGTGTTCGAGCCGCTGTCGGCGGCGCTGGTGGAGTGCGACAGCCCGGGTGTCACCAGTTCGGACTACAGCCTGTTTCCGTTCAGCAAGGTGCGCCGGCCGGTGTATCCGCTCGACGCGGTCTGATCGGATTCCGGCTTCAGCTTCGGGGCTGGAATGTCACTACCATCGCTTGCGCCAAACACAGGAAACACCGTGAAGCGATCTCTGTTCATTCCCGCCGCCTTGCTGGCGCTGTCGTTCGTTGCGCCGGCGCAGGCACAGACCCTCAACTGCAACCGCGACTTCGCGCAGAGGGGCGATTCCAAGTTCACCATCCTGCAGAAGTGCGGCGAGCCGGTGTTCAAGGACAGCTTCTGCGCCAAGCCCGATCCGAATCCGCAGGTGATCGTGCCGCCCTCGTCCTCGACGGGGGACAGGACCGTCATCGTGAACAACAACAGCACCTGCGACCAGAGCGAGGAGTGGACCTACCGGCCGGGCTCGGGCCAGTTCGAGACCATGCTGCTGTTCCAGAACGGCGCGCTCAAGAGCATCCGCTACGGCAGCCGGATTCCATGACCTGAGACGTCATCGACGTTCGGCGCGTGCGACGCGACCATTCCTTCACCCCGCGATGTTGCGGGTTCAACCCCCGAAAGGAATCGTCACCATGAACACCGCCGCACACGATGCCACCACCATTGCCCATGGCTACATTGCCGTCTGGAACGAAACCGACGCTGCACGCCGCGCCGAACTGATCGAGGCCGGCTGGACCGCCAACGCGCACTACGTCGATCCACTGGCGCAGGCCAGCGGCCGCGAGCAGATCAGCGCGCTGGTCGGTGCGGTGCACCAGCGTTACCCGGGCTTTCGCTTCAACCTGCTGGGCAAGGCCGACGCGCATGGCGATCACCTGCGCTTTTCGTGGACGCTGGGCCCGAGCGGTGCCGAAGACCTGATCCAGGGGACCGATTTCGTCCAGCTCGATGCGGGCAAGCTGCGCTCGGTGACGGGCTTTCTCGACAAGGTGCCGGTTGGCGCTTGAGCATGTGTGCTCCCCGGCTTTACGCACTGCGTACCGTCCCTTGCCGGGGGCAACACCAGCGGGCCGGCGAAACCGGTTCCGTGGTGTTTCAGGTATTCAGTCTGGCGCGCCTGCCGGCCGCCCGCGCCATAGCTTGCGATAGACCGTCGCCCGGCTGATGCCCAACGCACGCGCCGCCTCGGCGACGTTGCCGCGGGCATCGGCCACCGCTTTGCGGATGAGCGCGGTTTCCACATCGCGCAGCCTTGGCCGGGCATCGGGAACCGGGGCGCCCGTGTCGCCGTTGCCACCGCGCTGGGGCCGCACCTGCACCCGCAGGCCCGACCAGAGCGGCACTTCGAGCACCGCATCGCCCCGTCGGGCAGCGTCGAACATCATGTGCAGGGGCAGGGCGAACAGGTCGTTGAAATTCAGCGCATGCTGGCTGCGCGCCAACGGCTGGTGCAGCATCTGCCGCGCGGCGGCATTGGCGCCGGTGACGCTGCCGCCGGCATCGATGCACAGCAGGCCCTCCGTAGCTTCGCTGCCCGCGCTGCCGGGCCACGCAAGATGCAGCAGCAGTTCGCAGGGTTCGCGCATCACCAGCATGTTCTCGATGCTGCGCGCCGACAGCGTGGCCAGGTGCCGCAGCTCGGGCCGCTCGACCACCTGGACGCCCGTCAGGTCGAGCATGCCGATGCAGTCGCCCCGGGGACCGAAGAGCGGTGCGCCGGCGCAGCTGTAGACGCTGGTGTCGTCGAAGAAGTGCTCGCCCCGGTGCAGCCACACCGATTCCTGCTCGGCCAGCGCCGTGCCGATGGCCGAGGTGCCGATGGCGCGCTCGGACAGGTCGACGCCGATGCGCCCGATGTCGCGCGCATAGCGGCTGGCGGCATCGGTGCCGTCGGGCAGCGTGCCCACGTCGACCACGATGCCGTCGGCGTTGGTCAGGATCGCGAAATAACGGGTGTCGGCGATGGCGCGCGACAGCCGTTCGATGACGGGGCGGGCCGCCGACACCAATGCCCGGTTGCACTCGGCGGTATCGCGGCTGATGGACTGGCTCACCGGGTCGAAGCTCACGCGTTGCTGGGGGCGCCGGCCGGATTCGAGGCAGCGCTGCCACGAACGGGTGATCCATGAATCGACGCAGGCGTTGCTGCGCGCACGGGAGGCCTCGCCGTGGATCAGCTCGCGGCGCGCTTGGGCGATGGCCAGGGAGCGCTCAGGCAGTGGCGAAACGATAGGGGAAGGCATCGTGTGAATTCGCGCGTGTGGGGCGTCTTTTCCCGGCTTGCCGAATGGCAAGTTGTTTCATTTTGAGAATTTCACGCGGTCTGTGCAAGTGTCAAGGGTTTTGCCTAGGATAGTGCGAAAGGTGGGCATCCAAGATGCTTTTTGCTGAATCAGCCATCACCTTTCACGGAGACAGCCACATGCAGGTCGCTTTCAAGGTCAACGGCCGCCCGGTCACGGTCGACGCTCCTCCCAACACCTTTCTTGTGCACGCGATCCGCGAGCACCTTCACCTGACTGGCACCCACGTCGGCTGCGACACCGCCCAATGCGGCGCATGCACCGTCCATGTCAACGGCCGAGCCATCAAATCATGCAATGTTTTGGTCGCCCAGGCGGCCGGTGCCGACATCACCACCATCGAGGGCATTGCCGAAGCCGACGGCACCATGCACCCCATGCAGGCGGCCTTCAAGGAGTGCCACGGCCTGCAGTGCGGTTTCTGCACGCCGGGCATGGTCATGAGCGCCATCGACCTGTGCACCCATCACCCGAAGTCGAGCGAAGCCGAGATCCGCGAGCTGCTCGACGGCAACCTGTGCCGCTGCACCGGCTACCAGAACATCGTGAAGGCCGTGAAGATGGGCGGCGAGGCGATGGCCTCGGGCACCCCGGTCAAAGCCGCCGTCACCGCCTGAAGGGAGCCGCATCATGGGTGCTTCCGACTTCTCCAACCTGCCGCACATCGGCGAAGCCCTGCGACGCAAGGAAGACTATCGTTTTCTGACCGGTGCCGGCAACTACACCGACGACATCACGCTGGCCAACCAGAGCCACGCCGTCTTCGTTCGCTCGCCGCACGCGCACGCCGTCATCAAGTCCATCGACATCGCCGAGGCCATGAAGATGCCCGGCGTGGTCGGCATCTTCAGCGGCAAGGACATCGAAGGAAAAATGGGTGGGCTGCCCTGCGGCTGGCTCATCAACAACCCCGACGGCACCCCCATGAAGGAGCCGATGCACCCGATCCTGGCGATCAAGAAGGTGCGCTACGTGGGCGACCACGTGGCCATGGTGGTGGCCGAAACGGTCGAGCAGGCCAAGAACGCCGCCGAGGCGGTGGTGGTCGACTACGACGTGCTGCCCGCGCTCGTGAGCGTGGCCGATGCGGCAAAGAAGGCCGGCGCCGTCACCCTGCACGACGAGGCGCCCGACAACCAGTGCTACAAGTGGGCGCTGGGCGACAAGGCGGCGGTCGATGCGGTGTTTGCCACCGCCGCGCACGTGACCAAGCTCGACCTCGTCAACAACCGGCTGATTCCCAACCCGATCGAGCCGCGCGTGGCCATCGGCAGCTACAGCCGGGGCACCGACGACTACACGCTCTATGTGTCGAACCAGAACCCGCACGTCGAACGCCTGCTCATGACGGCCTTCGTGCTGGGCCTGCCCGAGCACAAGGTGCGCGTGATCGCGCCCGACGTGGGCGGCGGCTTCGGCTCCAAGATCTTCCTGTACGCCGAAGACGTGTGCCTGACCTGGGCCGCCAAGCAGCTCAACCGCAACATCAAGTGGACGGCGGAGCGTTCGGAGTGCTTCCTGTCCGATGCGCACGGCCGCGACCACGTGAGCCACGCCGAAATGGCCATGGACAAGGACGGCAAGTTCCTGGCCATGCGGGTGCACACCGACGCCAACCTCGGCGCGTACCTCTCGACCTTCTCGACGGCGGTACCGACCATCCTCTACGCCACGCTGCTCGCGGGCCAGTACACCACGCCGCAGATCTACGTCGAGGTCGATGCGTGGTTCACCAACACCTCGCCCGTCGATGCCTACCGCGGGGCCGGGCGGCCCGAGGCCACCTACCTGCTGGAGCGGCTGGTGTCGCGCTGCGCGTGGGACATGAAGCTGGGCCAGGACGAGATCCGCAAGCGCAACTTCATCACCAGCTTTCCGTACCAGACGCCAGTGGCGCTGCAGTACGACACGGGCGACTTCCATGCATGCATGGACAAGGCGCGCGTGCTGGCCGAGGTCGATGGTTACGCGCAACGCAAGGCCGCGACCGAAGCCAAGGGCAAGCTGCGCGGCATGGGCTATTCGAGCTACATCGAGGCCTGCGGCATCGCGCCGTCGAACATCGCGGGTGCGCTCGGCGCGCGGGCCGGCCTGTTCGAGTGTGGCGAGATCCGCGTGCACCCGACCGGCAGCGTGACGGTGTTCACCGGCTCGCACAGCCACGGCCAGGGCCATGAAACCACCTTCGCGCAGGTCGTGGCGGCGCGGCTGGGCATTCCGGTCGAGAACGTCGACGTGGTGCACGGCGACACCGGCCGCGTGCCCTTCGGCATGGGCACCTACGGCTCGCGCTCCATCTCGGTGGGCGGCGCGGCCATCATGAAGGCGCTCGACAAGATCGAGACCAAGGCCAAGAAGATCGCCGCGCACCTGATGGAGGCGAGCGACGCCGACATCGAGTTCGCCAACGGCGAATTCACTGTCAAGGGCACCGACAAGAAGATCCCGTTCGGGCAGGTGGCGCTCACGGCCTACGTGCCGCACAACTACCCGCTCGACAAGCTCGAACCGGGCCTGAACGAAACCGCCTTCTACGACCCGACCAACTTCACCTTTCCGGGAGGCACCTACATCTGCGAGGTCGAGGTCGACAAGCAGACCGGCGAGGTCAAGATCGACCGCTTCACCGCCGTGGACGACTTCGGCACCATCATCAACCCGATGATCGTCGAGGGCCAGGTGCACGGCGGGCTGGTGCAGGGCATCGGCCAGGCGCTGCTCGAGAACTGCGTGTACGACAACGAAACCGGCCAGCTGCTCACCGGCAGCTTCATGGACTACGCCATGCCAAGGGCAGGCGACTTTCCCCAGTTCAAGCTCGACACCGTGTGCACCCCGTGCACGCACAACCCGCTGGGCACCAAGGGCTGCGGCGAAGCGGGGGCCATCGGCTCGCCGCCGGCCGTCATCAATGCCGTGCTCGACGCGCTGGCGCCGCTGGGCGTCAAGGATTTCGATATGCCTGCATCGCCCAGCCGCGTCTGGGAAGCGATGCAGGCGGCCGCCACTCACTAAAACAAAGAAGGAATCACACCATGTATGCCTTCACACTCGAACGGCCTTCCACCGTGGCCGATGCGGCCAAACTCATCGCCGCCGGTGCCAAGCCGCTGGCGGGCGGGCAGACGCTGCTGGCGTCGATGAAGCTGCGGCTCTCGGCGCCCGAAAAGCTCGTGGACCTGAGCGGCATCAAGGAACTCACAGGCATCAAGAAAGACGGCGGCAACATCACCATCGGCGCGATGTCGCGTCACCTCGACGTGGCGAACAACGCCGACGTCAAGGCCGCCTACCCGGCGCTGGCCGACCTTGCTTCGCGCATCGGCGACCGGCAGGTGCGTGCGATGGGCACCATCGGCGGCTCGGTCGCCAACAAC
Organism: Variovorax sp. EL159; assembly: GCF_900100965.1. Lineage (GTDB taxonomy): Bacteria > Pseudomonadota > Gammaproteobacteria > Burkholderiales > Burkholderiaceae_C > Variovorax. The sequence continues at coordinate 304,895 of NZ_FMUJ01000001.1, forward strand.
GATCCGGCCGCGTGCTACCCGAGCGCGGTGCTGGGGTCGGGTGCCACCGTTGTCACGTCGAAGCGCGAGATCGCCGCCGACGATTTCTTCCAGGGCCTGTTCACCACGGCACTCGAAGAAGACGAGCTGATCACCGCGATCCGCTTTCCGATCCCCAAGCGCGCCGTGTATGAAAAGCTGCGCCAGAAGGCATCGAACTTTCCGCTCGTGGGCATCTTCCTTGCGCAGTACGACGGCGGCGTGCGCGTGGCCGTCACCGGCGCGGGCAACGGCGTGTTCCGCCACACGGGGCTCGAAGACGCGCTGAACAAGAGCTTCACGGCGGCTGCGGCCGCGGCGGTGAAGATCGACGCCAGCGACCTCAACAGCGACCTGCATGCCTCGGCGGCGTACCGCGCCAACCTGATCAGCGTGCTCACGCAACGGGCAGTGACCAAGGCGCTGGGCTGAAGAAGCCAGGGCGGCCCTACAGGAGCCGGAAGGCGCGAAAAGCTCGCGTCTTCCGCTACGCTTCGCCATGATCTTTCCGACCATCGATTCCCTCTCCGACGGGTTGGTGCAGGCCGGCTACTTCGCCGACCGCCGCCTGGCCACGGCCGTGTTCCTGGCGCTCAAGCTGCAGCGCCCGCTGCTGCTCGAAGGCGAGCCCGGCGTCGGCAAGACCGAGCTGGCCAAGGCGCTGTCGAAGGCGCTCAACCGCGAGTTGCTGCGCCTTCAGTGCTACGACGGCCTGGAGCAGCGCGAAGCCCTCTATGAGTGGAACTACGCGGCGCAGTTGCTGCACATGCGTGCGGCCGAGGCCACGGGCGCGGCGCGCGATGTGGAAGCCGAGGTCTACCAGCCGCACTACCTGATCCGCCGCCCGCTGCTGCAAGCCTTGCAGACGCCAGCACCCGGCGCCGTGCTGCTGATCGACGAAGTGGACCGTGCCGACGAGCCTTTCGAGGCCTTCCTGCTCGAATACCTCGGCGAGTACCAGGTCAGCATTCCCGAGCTGGGCACGGTGCGCGCGGTGGTGCCACCCGTCACCATCCTCACCAGCAACCGCACGCGCGAGCTCAACGATGCGGTCAAGCGGCGCTGCCTCTATCACTGGCTCGACTACCCCGAACGCGAACGCGAGCTGGCCATCGTGCGCGCCCAGGTGCCGCAGGCCGGCGAGAAGCTCTCGGCCCAGGTGTCGGCCTTTGTCGCCCGGCTGCGCGAGGCGCCGTTCGTCAATGCCTTCCAGCGCGCGCCGGGCATTGCCGAAAGCGTCGAGTGGGCGAGGGCGCTGATCGCGCTCGACACCGTCGAGCTCGACCCCGAAGTGGTGGTCGACACCGCTGGCATCCTGTTCAAGCAGCGCGACGACGTGGCCGCGCTCACGCAAGAGCTGGCGTCCGACCTGCTGCGACCCGAGGAGCCCGCCGCGCGCTGAACCGCGGCGGCGCCATCCATCGCATGACCGGCATCCAGCAACTCGGCGACGTCCGCAGCGGCAAGCTCGCCGGCAACATCACCGCCTTCGGCCGTGCCTTGCGCCGCGCGGGCGTGCGCACCGACGCCATGCGCATCGCGCTCGCCGCCGAGGCCGCCACGCTGATCGGCGTCGAAGACAAGCTCGATTTGAGTGCTGCGATGGAAGCCGTCATGGTGAGCCGCGAGCAAGACCGCATGGTGTTCCGCGAGCTGTTCGACGCGTGGTTTCGCGACCCCGAACTGGCCAACAAGCTGCTCGCCCAGATGCTGCCCAGCGCCGAGGGCAAGGCCGAGCCTTCGAAGCGGCGGCCGCGCGTGCGCGAGGCCCTCACCGCACCGCGCGACCCGGCCAGGCCCGCGCTCGCGGCCAAGCCCGACAAGGAGGTCGAGTTCGATGCCGCCATGACATCGAGCGACCGCCAGCGCCTGCAGCATGCGGACTTCAACGCGCTCGGCGCTTCCGAGTACCGGCTGGTCGAGCGGCTGGCGCGCGACATCCGCCTACCCATTCCCGCGCTGCCTTCGCGCCGCCTGCGCGTGGCCAGCGATGCGGGCCAGCAGCATGCGCGCATGCACTGGCCCGGCGTGCTGCACGAAGCCGCGCGCACCGGCGGCGAGATCCTGCGCCTGCCACGGCTGGCCCGGCGCGAGCAGCCCTTGCCGCTGCTGGTGCTGGTCGATGTGTCGGGCTCGATGGAGCGCTATGCGCGGCTGCTGCTCGCGTTTCTTCACGCGGCCACGCGGCGGGCTGGTCGGCGCGACGTGTTCGCCTTCGGCACCCGGCTGACCGACCTGACGCCGGCCTTCCGGCTGGCCGACACCGACGCCATGCTCGGTGCCGCGAGCCTCGCCATCGACGATTTCGCGGGTGGCACGCGGCTGGGCAGTTCGCTGGCCGAGCTGCGCCGTTCTCACGCCCGCCGCCTGATCGGCCGCCGCACGCTGGTGCTGGTGATCAGCGACGGGCTGGACACCGGCGAGCCCGCCATGCTCGAAGACGAACTGCTGTGGCTCAAGCGCCATTCGCGCCGCCTGCTGTGGCTCAACCCGCTGCTGCGCTTCGAGGGCTACGCCCCTCTGGCGCGTGGGGCCAGCGTGCTGCACCGGCAAGCGGACGCGATGCTGGCGGTCCACAATCTCAGTGCGCTCGAACAGCTGGCCGCCAGCCTCGCGGCCCTCATGCGGTCTGGCCGATAGCCGGGCCAGCCAGGCCAGCCACACCCGCAACGCCAGCCAGAAAGAACCAAGGAAGACACGATGGAAATGCTCGGAAACCGCCATCTCGGCGTCACGCAACAACAGGCCTGGGAAGCGCTCAACGACCCTGAAACGCTGAAGAAGTGCATTCCCGGCTGCGACAAGTTCGAACTGACGGGCGACAACACCTACAGCGTCGCGCTCGCGGTCAAGATCGGCCCGGTGTCGGCCAAATTCAACGGCAAGGTGATGCTGTCGGACATCGTGGCGCCCGATGGCTACAAGCTCACCTTCGAGGGGCAGGGCGGCGTGGCCGGCTTTGCCAAGGGCTCGTCGAGCGTCACGCTGAAGCCGCTGGCCGGTGCAGCCGCTCCTGCGGCCGTCGCGGCTGACGTGCAGGCCGACGCCGCCATCGCCCATGAAGCCGGGGCCGCTTCGCCCCCGGCCGGTTGCGAGCTCGACTACACCGTGCAGGCCCAGGTCGGCGGCAAGATCGCCCAGCTCGGCCAGCGCCTGATCGACGGTGCGGCCAAGTCCACGGCCGACGACTTCTTCAAGCGCTTCGAGGCCGAGATGCAAAGCCGCTACGGCCCGCCACCCGCGCCTGCCGCAGAAGCGGCCGAGGCACCGGCGGAAAAAACCGGCGTCATGTCGGGCCTGATGAAGAAGATCGGCCTGGGCAAGAAAGACGACAAGGACGCGCCCGCCACGCCGGGCGACGCCAGCTAGCCGCACAGGTCGCGCCATGGAAAACCTCGACGTCATGGTGCTGCGCACGCTGCGCGACTGGCGGCGCGCCGGCAAGCGTGCGCTGCTGGCCACCGTGGTGCGCACCTGGGGCTCGTCGCCGCGGCCGGTCGGCTCGATCATGGCGCTGGCCGAAGACGGCGCGGTGGTCGGCTCGGTCTCGGGCGGTTGCATCGAAGACGACCTGATCGCGCGCTACAGCCATGCCCATGGCAAGGGCGAAGACGTGCCGCTGGGCGCGCCGCCCGCGCTCGTGAAGTACGGCATCACGGCCGACGAGGCGCACCGCTTCGGCCTGCCCTGCGGCGGCACGCTGGAGCTGCTGCTCGAATACGCGCCCGACGCCGATGCGCTCGACACGCTGGTGACGCAGCTCGAACAGGGCCGGCTCATGCGGCGCACGGTCGCGTTGGCCAGCGGGGTCGTCGAACTCGCGGAAGCGACGGCACCCGACGAACTCACGGTGAACGACACCGAACTGACCAACACCTTCGGCCCCGAGTACCGCATGCTGCTGATCGGTGCCGGCCAGCTCGCCGAGTACCTCGCGACCATGGCCAAGTTCAGCGGCTTTGCCGTGACGCTGTGCGACCCGCGCGCCGAGTACCGCACCGCATGGTCGTTGTCCGGCGTGCACATCACGACCGAGATGCCCGACGACGCGGTGCTGGCCTTCAAGCCCGACCGCCGCAGCTGCGTGGTCGCGCTCACGCACGACCCGAAGCTCGACGATCTGGCACTGCTCGAAGCGTTGCAGAGCGAGGCCTTCTACGTCGGTGCCATCGGCTCGCGGCGCAATGCCGATGCACGGCGCGAGCGGATGATCGAGCACTTCGACCAGACCGACGAGTCGCTCGCACGGTTGCGCGGGCCGATCGGCATCTACATCGGCAGCAAGACGCCGCCGGAGATCGCGGTGAGCGTGATGGCCGAGATCCTGGCGGTGAAGAACGCGGTGACGCTGCCGCGCGAGGTGGAAGTGGCGCAGGCCAAGGCGCGGCTGCTGGCCGCGTGATTTCGCGGCAGCCTTCTTTCGGTCAGCCCTCGTAGGGCGGGATCGGGCCCTGGTCCGAAGGCGAGGGCGGCGGCACGTCGCTGTTCTTCTGCCGTTCGCGGAACAAGGCGGCGCGCATCAGGAAGATGGTGGTGACCGGCGTGGTGAGCGCCACGAACAGCACGATCAGCACCCCGTGCAGCGAGAGGCTGTGGCCCTGCGCCGAGAAGTACACGATGGTGGCGACCGTCATCGACCACACGCCTCCGGTGGCCCCCAGCGTGGGCGCATGGATGCGGCTGAAGAAGGTCGGCAGCCGCACAAGGCCGAAGGAGCCGATGGCGGCGAACGCCGCCCCCAGCACCGCGAAGACGGCGGTGACGATCTGGGCCCACAGCGGCAGCGGGCCCGCGATGAAGTCGTTCATCGGAATACCTCCGTGCTTCGCACCGCGGTGCGAGCCCGCATGGGGCGGCCTGGCGCGGCGCTCATTCGATCACCTCCCCGCGCAGCAGGAACTTGGCCATGGCCGTCGAGCTCACGAAGCCGAACAGCGCGATCAGCATGGCGGCGGCAAAGTACACGTCGCTCGCGTAGACGATGCCCAGCACCAGCATCATCAGCATGCCGTTGATGTAGAGGCAGTCCAGCGCCATCACGCGGTCTTGCGCCGAGGGGCCGATCAACAGGCGCGCGACGGCGCAGAGCATGGCCACCGCCAGCAGGAACAGCGCGAACTTGAGCGACCAGAAAAGGATGGGCGTCATGATTCGAAGATCTCCATCAGCGGACGTTCGTAGCGGGTCTTGATCTGCGCGATGAAGGCCGCCTCGTCCTCGAGGTCGAACACGTGGATCAGCAGGGTGCTGCGGTCGAAGGCCAGCTCGCCCCAGGCGGTGCCGGGCGTGAGGCACATGATCATCGCGAGCACCGCGAGCCCGTTGGGGTCGCGCATGTCGAGCGGTATGCGCACGAAGCTCGCCTGGATGCGTTCGCTGCGGCGCGTGAGCAGCGCGCGCGCCACCGCGAACACCGACGCCGACATGTCGTAGAGCACGACGGCCGCCAGCCGCAGCGCTACGCCGGGGCGGCGCATGCGCACCGTGGCGGGCCGCAGGCTCTGGGTCAGCAGCGGCACGGCGATGGCGAGCAGCACGCCCGTCAGCAGCGTGCTCGCCTCGAGCGACTGGTTGAGCAGCAGCCAGATGACGAGCAGCGCCAGGGACAGGGGCGGAGAGGGGATCAGGCGTCTCATGGCGTGCCGCCCTTTCCTTCGGTCTTGTCGTCGGTCTTGGCCGCAGGCGCAGGGTTGGGCACCTGCCGCGCCTCCATCACTGCCGCACGGTAGGCTGTGGGCGTGCGCAGGCCCTCTGCCGTGGCCATCGCGTGGCGCAGCACCGGTTCGGCCCAGACGGTGAGCGCGATGCAGGCGACGATCAGCCCGGCCACCGGCAGCACCTCGAGCGCGGGCAGTGAAGGGAGGTTGCCATGCGGCTGGGTCCAGAAATGCCGGATGCCGGTGCGGGTCAGTGCGATCAAGGCGAGGAAGCCGGAAGCGATCAGCAGCACCAGGAAGGTCCAGCCGGCCGCGCCGATCGCGCCGCTGCCGCCCATCAGGCCCGAGAGCATTGCGAACTTGCCGACGAAGCCCGACAGCGGCGGCAGGCCGGTCAGCAGCAGCGTGCAGATCATGAAGCTCAGGCCGAGGAATGCGACGCCGGCCGGGATCGCACGGCCGTAGAGCGCCTGTGCATCGTCGTCGAGGTTCACGTCGCTCAGCGCGCTCAGGTCCTCGGCCAGGAAGGGCGCGTTGCCCGCGGCCTCGTGCGGCGCCACGCTGATGCCGGCGTTGCGCCAGCGCTCGATCATGTCGATCAGCAGGAAGAAGGCGCTCACCGCAAGGGTGGAGCTCAGCATGTAGAAGAGCGCGCCCGCCCACACGGCCGGCTGCCCCAGCCCCACCGCGGCGAGCAGCGTGCCGGCCGAGATCAGCACGCTGAAGCCCGCGAGGTTGGACAGCCGCTGCGTGCCGACGATGCCCATGGCCGCCACGAACAGCGTGGCGATGCCCGCGCCGACCAGCACCGGCTGGCCGAAGGCGGCCGACGCGCCGGTGTCGGGTGCGAAGAGCACCGTCCACAGTCGCAGCACGGTGTAGACGCCGAGCTTGGTGAGCAGCGCGAACACCGCGCCGACCGGCGAGACCGCCGAGCTGTAGGCCGGCACCAGCCAGAAGTTGAGCGGCCATGCGCCCGCCTTGGCGAAGAAGGCGGTGAAGAGAATCGCCGTGGCCGCGTGCACCAGGCCACGGTCGCCCGGCGCAAGCTCGGCGATGCGCATGCCCAGGTCGGCCATGTTGAGCGTGCCGGTCACGCCGTACAGGATGGCCGCGCCGATCAGGAACAGCGAGGAGGCCGCGAGGTTGATCGCGATGTAGTGCAGCCCTGCCTGCACGCGCAGCCGGCCCGAGCCGTGCAGCAGCAGGCCGTAGGAGGCCGCGAGCATCACCTCGAAGAACACGAACAGGTTGAACAGGTCACCTGTGAGGAAGGCGCCGTTCAGGCCCATGAGCTGCAGCTGCAGCAGCGGGTGGAAATGCACGCCCGCGCGGTCCCAGCGCGAGGTGGAGTAGATCGATGCGGCAAAGGCGATCACGCCGGTGAGCGCCACCATCATGGTCGAGAGCCGGTCGGCCACCAGCACGATGCCGAAGGGCGCGCGCCAGTTGCCCGGCAGGTAGACGCCGATGGAGCCGGGGCCACCGCCGGTGTCGGGCGCGTTCACCCAGCGCAGCAGCGCCAGTGCGGCCAGCAGGCCGACGAGGCCCGAGACCACGCTCAGGGCCGACTTGGCGCGCCGGCGGTTCTCGCCCAGCAGCAGCATGAGCGCGGCCGTGAGCATGGGCACGAGGATCGGCACCGCCACGAGATGCGGCATGCTGAACTCGAGCAGCTGGTCGAGCAGGTGGAAGATTTCTTTCACTCCGCCTCCTGCCGTTCTTCACCGTCCACGTGGTCGGTGCCGGTGAGGCCGCGCGAGGCGAGCATCACGACGAGGAAGAGCGCCGTCATCGCGAAGCCGATCACGATGGCGGTGAGCACCAGTGCCTGCGGCATCGGGTCGGCCGTGTTGGCCAGCGTGGCGGTCAGCCCCTTGATGAGCACCGGCTCGCTGTCGACCTTGAGCCGCCCCATGCTGAAGATGAAGAGATTGACCGCGTAGGAGATCAGCGTCAGGCCCATGATGACCTGGAAGGTGCGCGGGCGCAGCAGCATGTAGACGCCGGAGCCGGTGAGCACGCCGATGGCGAGTGCGAGCACGATTTCCATCAGCGGGTTCCTCCCTCTGCGGCGGCGGCTTCGGCTTCTTTTTCGGCCTGCTCGTCGGCCCAGCGGTGGCTACGGATCGACTGGTGAGCCAGCGCGGTCAGGATCAGCATGGTGGCGCCGAGCACCAGCGCGAACACGCCGATGTCGAAGAAGAGGGCGCTGGGCACGTGCACGTCGCCCAGCAATGGCAGGTGCAGGTGCGCGGTGTGCGTGGTGAGGAACGGGTAGCCGAAGAACACCGCCCCGCCACCGGTGGCCAGCGCCAGCAGCAGGCCGATGGCGATCCAGCGGCGCGGGTAGATGCGAAGGTGCTCTTCCACCCATTCGGTGCCCGACACGATGAACTGCAGCACCAGCGCGACCGACATCACCAGCCCCGCGACGAAGCCGCCGCCCGGCGCGTTGTGGCCGCGCATGAAGAAGTAGACCGACACCAGCACCGAGATCGGCAGCAGCAGCCGCACCAGCACGGCCGGCACCATCAGGTAGCCGACGGCCGTGTCCTTGGCGCGGCGCGGGTTCAGCAGGTCGCTGCTGCCGTCGTCGGCCTGCAGCCGCTGCTGGATCGGCAGCGCCATCGATTCGATGGCGGGGCGGAAGCGCCGCAGCAGCGCATACACCGTGAGCGCCACGATGCCCAGCACGGTGATCTCGCCGAAGGTGTCGAAGCCGCGGAAGTCGACCAGCATCACGTTGACCACGTTGGTGCCGCCGCCCTCGGTGAGCGCGCGCTCGAGGAAGAACGGCGAGATGCTTTGCGGGAAGGTGCGCGTCATCATGGCCCAGGCCAGTGCGGCCATGCCGCTGCCTGCGATGGCGGCGATCAGCAGGTCGCGGCCGCGGCGGCCCCAGGGCTTGAGCCGTGCGCGAGCGGGTTGCACCACGTCCTTGCTGCGCATCGGCAGCCAGCGCAGGCCCAGCAGGATCAGCACGGTGGTCACGGCCTCGACCACCAGTTGGGTCAGCGCGAGGTCGGGGGCCGAGAACCAGATGTAGGTGACGCACGAGACCAGGCCCGCGGCCGCCGCCAGCATCAGCGCCGCCAGCCGATGGAACTTGGCCTGCCACGCGGCCGCCACCGCGCAGGTGCCGCCGATGAGCCAGGTCATGGCGAACATCGGCGAGAAGGGCAGCAGCTCGCGCGTGCCGGGCGCGGCGGGCGTGAGCCACAGGGAAGCGGTCGCGCCCGCGATGGCCACCACCACCAGCAGCAGCAACTGCCACTGCATGCGCTTGGTGCCGAAGAGGCGGCGGCTGCGGCGGCCGGCCTCGCTCAGCAGCGCAATGAGGTGCTCGAAGATCACCTGGCCGTCGAAGCGGTGCAGCAGCGGCGTGTTCTCGAGGCCGCCCGCCGCGCGCCGGCGGCGCTGCAGCAGGTACAGCGCGGCGCCGCCCGCCAGCGCCACGAAGCTCATCAGGAGCGGCAGGTTGAAGCCGTGCCACACGGCCAGGCTGTAGTCGGGCAGCGTGCCGCCGACCACCGGCGTGGCAGCGGCCGCCAGCATCGGGCCGACGGACCAGGCCGGCGCCACGCCCACCACCAGGCACAGCAGCACCAGCAGCTCGACCGGCACGCGCATCCAGTGTGGCGGCTCGTGCGGGTGCTTGGGCACGTCGTCGCCACAGGGCGGGCCGAAGAACACGTCGAACACGAAGCGCGCCGAATACGCCACGCTGAAGATGCCCGCGAGGGTGGCGATGACGGGCAGGCTGAAATCGACCCAGGGCGTGGCCTGGATGAAGACCGTTTCGGCGAAGAACATTTCCTTCGAGAGAAAGCCGTTGAGCAAGGGCACGCCGGCCATCGAGGCGCTGGCGATGATGGCCAGCGTGCCCGTGATTGGCATGAGCCGCATCAGGCCGCTGAGCTTGCGGATGTCGCGCGTGCCGGTCTCGTGGTCGATGATGCCGGCCGCCATGAAGAGCGACGCCTTGAAGGTCGCGTGGTTCATCACGTGGAAGACCGCCGCCACCGCCGCCAGCGGGCTGTTCAGGCCCAGCAGCAGCGTGATGAGCCCGAGGTGCGAGATGGTCGAGTAGGCCAGCAGCGCTTTCAGGTCGCGCTGGAACATCGCGGCAAAGCCGCCGAGCAGCAGCGTGATCGCGCCGGCGCCGCCGACCATCCAGAACCACTGCTCGGTGCCCGACAGCACGGGCCACAGCCGCGCCATGAGGAACACGCCGAGCTTGACCATGGTGGCCGAGTGCAGGTAGGCCGACACCGGCGTGGGCGCGGCCATGGCGCGCGGCAGCCAGAAGTGGAACGGGAACTGCGCGCTCTTGGTGAAGGCGCCGAGCAGCACCAGCACCAGCGCGACCGGGTACAGCGCATGCGCGCGGATCAGGTCGCCCGAGGCCAGCACCACGTCGAGGTCGTAGCTGCCGACGATGCGGCCCAGCACCAGCACGCCGGCCAGCAGGCAGAGCCCGCCCGCACCGGTGACGGTGAGCGCCATGCGCGCCCCGCGCCGCGCGTCGCGCCGGTGGTGCCAGTAGCCGATCAGCAAGAAGGAGAACAGGCTGGTGAGCTCCCAGAACAGCACCATCTGGATGAGGTTGCCCGAGAGCACCACGCCCATCATCGCGCCCATGAACGCGAGGAAGAACGAGAAGAAGCGCGGCACCGGGTCGGAGGCCGACATGTAGTAGCGCGCATAGAGCACCACCAGCGCGCCGATGCCCAGCACCAGCATGCAGAACAGCCATGCAAAGCCGTCCATGCGGAACACGAGGTTCAGGCCGAGGGCCGGCAGCCATTCGATCTCTTGCCGCAGCACCTTGCCGTGGGCGATCTGCGGAAAGAACCATGCGGCCTGGATGGCGCAGCCGAGTGCGACGAGCCCCGCGAGGGTCGACTCCCTGTTGCGCGCGTTGGACGGCATCAACGCGGCCAGCACGCTGGCAATGAAGGGGAGGGCGACGAGAAAGACCAGGGGCATTGTGGTTAATTCTATCGATCGACCCTGATATGCCTTCTATCTATAACCGCAGGACATCAGGCGGTTTTCATGAAGCGGTCAACCCGAGAAGGCCTGCACGGTGCGCAGGCCCAGCCAGGTCATGCAGAGCGAGCCGCCCAGGTGCAGCGCGATCGTGCCCAGCGCCAGCCCGAAGCGGCCGCCGACGAGCATGCCGACCACCTCCGCCGAGAAACTGGAGAAGGTGGTGAGCGTGCCCAGGAAGCCCGTGATGACCATGAGCCGCCACGCAGGGTTGATGTCAGGCAGGCCGCTGAAGAAGCCGATGGCCACCCCGATCAGGTAGCCGCCGATCAGGTTGACCGCGAGCGTGCCCCAGGGGATGACGCTGCCCGGGTTGAGCCAGAGCGCGAAACCCCAGCGCAGGAGGGCGCCGACGCAGGCGGCGAGGCAGATGACGAGGGCGTTCAGCAGCATGGGACGCGATTATCCGCAAGCGGCCCGATGAAGCCCGCCGGGCCTACTTCTCGCGGCCCATGACGAGGTCGGGCAGGATCGTCACGATGCTGGGGAACAGCGTGATGAGCGCAATGCACAGCACGAGGCAGAAGAAGAACGGAATGGCCGCCCTGGCGATCACGTTGCTGTCTTTCCCGGTCATGTTCTGCAGCACGAAGAGGTTGAAGCCCACCGGCGGCGTGACCTCGGCGATCTCGACCAGCAGCACGATGAAGATGCCGAACCAGATCAGGTCGAACCCCGCCTTCTGGATCATCGGCAGCACCACCGCGCTGGTCAGCACGATCATCGAGATACCGTCGAGCGCCGTGCCCAGCACCAGGTACACCAGCACCAGCGCGCCGATGAGTGCATAGGGCGACAGGTGCATGCTGTCGACCCACTCGGCCAGCTCGCGCGGAATGCCGGTGAAGGCCATCGTCTTGGTGAGGAACGCAGCGCCGGCCAGGATGAACATGATCATGCAGCTGGTGCGCGTGGCGCCCATGATCCCGTCCTTGAAGTTCTTCCACGTGAGGCTGCGGCCCCACGCCGCGATGGCCAGCGAGCCCAGCACGCCGAAGGCCGCGCATTCGGTGGCCGTGGCCCAGCCCGCCACCAGCACCCACACGATGAAGACGATCAGCAGCGCGCACGGAATGAGGTTGCCCGAGAGGCGGATCTTTTCCATGAAGGTGGTCGGCGGATCGGCCGGCGGCACCTGGTCGGGGTGCCGCAGGCTCCACCAGCCGATGTAGCCCGAGAACAGCAGCATCAGCAGAAAGCCCGGCAGGAAGCCGGCCAGGAAGATGCGGATGATCGAGGCGTCGGCCGCCACCGCGTACACCACCATCGTGATCGACGGCGGAATCAGGATGCCCAGCGTGCCCGCCGTAGCGAGCGAGCCGATGGCCAGCTTCTCGTTGTAGCCGCGGCGCTTGAGCTCGGGCAGCGCCACCTTGGCGATGGTCGCGCAGGTGGCCGCCGACGAGCCCGAGACCGAGCCGAACACGCCGCACCCGAGGATGGTGGTGTGCATCAGCCGGCCCGGCACGCGGTTGAGCCACGGGCGCAAACCTTCGAACATCTCCTCGCTGAGCTTGGTCCTGAAAAGGATCTCGCCCATCCAGATGAACAGCGGCAGCGCCGCGAGCTCCCAGCTCGCATTGCTTTCCCAGAAGGCAGAGAACAGGTTCTTGCCCGGCAGCGTGTTGGTGAAGAAGGCCTGGCCGACCCAGCCGACGATGGCCAGTGTCATCGCGATCCACACGCCGCCCGCCAGGAGCAGCAGCATGATCCCGAGCAGCAGCGCGCCCATCCAGAGGTTTTCGAACATCGGGTGTCTTTGTCGCTGTTGTGTTGCTGTTGTTGTAGTGGTGGTCGTGGCTCAGACGTCGGAGGAGAAGTCGCCCGCTGCGTGGCGTTCCTCGATGGCGCGCTGGTAGCTGGGCTTGTCGCCGCGCACCACGCCGACCAGCTCGTCGACCATGGCGATCAGCAGCAGCCAGCAGCCGATCACGAAGGTCGACTGCGGAATCCAGATCGGAATGACCACCAGGCCCGTCGCCATCTCGGCGAACTCGTAGCTCTCGTACGTGAAGCTGGTGGCCCAGTAGGTGAGGTACGACACCGACACCGCCGCGACCAGCAGGCACATCACGTCGAGCACGCGCCGCGTCTTGGGGGGCACGGCTTCGAGCAGCAGCGTCACGCGCACGAAGTCGCCATGCCGGAAGGCATGCGCCATCGCGAAGAACGCGGCGGCGGCGCAGAGCCACGCCACCACGTCGTTGAGCCCGCTCACATGCCAGTTCATCTGCCGGCCCACGCCGGCCAGGATCATCAGCACGAAGATCAGGAACACGCAGAGCGCGCCCAAGGCGCCTGCACCGTCATACAGGCGGTCGAGGAAGCGGCGCATGGCCTACTTTTTCTTGTAGGTGTCGACGATGGCTGCGCCATCGGCACCGGCGGCCTTGAGCCAGTCGACCTGCATGATGCCGCCGACCTGGCGCATGTCGGCATCGAGCTTGGGCGAGGGCTTGTGCACCTTCATGCCGCGCTCGGCCAGGAGGCGCTTGTACTCTTCGTTCTTTTCCTGCGCGACCTTCCAGCCGCGCACTTCGGCGTCGGCGGCCGCCTTGGTCACGGCGGCCTTGGCGGTGGCGTCGAGCGCATCGAAGGCCTTGGCGTTGACCAGGATCGCGTTCTTGGGAATCCAGGCCTGCGTGTCGTAGAAGTTCTTGATGTGCTCGTAGGTCTTGGTGTCGTAGCCGGTCGAGCCCGAGCTCATGTAGCTTTCGATCACGCCGGTGGCCATGGCCGCGCTGAGTTCGGCCTGCTGGATCTGCACCGGCTGCGCGCCGATGAGTTCGGCGATCTTGGCGGTGGCCGGACTGTAGGCGCGCCACTTGATGCCGCGCAGGTCGGCCACCGAGCTGATCTCTTTCTTGGAATAGATGCCCTGCGGCGCCCATGGCACCACGAACAGCACCTTGATGCCCTGCGCCGCGAGCAGCTTTTCCATGGCGGGCTTCGAGGCGTCGTAGAGCTTTCTCGATTCGGGATAAGTGGTGGCCAGGAAGGGCACGCCGTCGAGCGCGTAGATCGGGTTCTCGTTCGCGTAGTTGGCCAAGAGGATCTCGCCGGCCTGGGCCTGGCCGCTCTGCACGGCGCGCTTGATCTCGGGCGCCTTGAACAGCGAGGCGTTGGCGTGCACCGTGATCTTGACTTTGCCGCCGGTGGCGGCGTCCACGTCTTTCGCGAACTGCGTGATGTTTTCGGTGTGGTAGTTGGTCGCCGGGTAGGCGGTGGGAAGGTCCCACTTGGTCTGCGCGAAGGCCGCGGCACCAAGGGTGAGGCCCGCGAGGGCAATACCGAACTTGTGATTCATGAGCGCGCTCCGGAACGTGTTGAAAGCAAAACGAAAGGAAGCGTAAGAGCAAATTCCAGGCCACTTGCTGAGGTGTTTCCCTGCCATCGCGCCGGTCGGCAAAGGTGCTTGGGTGTTGGCGGATGGCATAGGGTCGCGCGCATCGCGATGCCGGTTTGCCCGCGGCGGTGGCTTCTTTTTGTGGCAACGCCGTTGCAGAAACTCCGGGGCAAAACTTCAGGATCGACTCAGGAAGTCGCGCACTTCGGCATCTAAAGTCATGGCTGCCAAACGCGTCACGCCGTGCGAGAAGGCATGGTTACCGATCATGTTCGAGAGCCCCGAAAAGGGGCTTTCCTGTTTGTGGGTGGCTGTGGGCGGTCTTCCGCTTTCAGGCCTCGAACGGTGCCGCCTCGGTGCGCCGTGATCCAGAAAAACGCGTGGGCCGCCGACCAGGGAGAGAGGTGAAACAAGGAAACCCAACATGAAAATTTCCGCGGGCCACCGCCATCTGACTTCGCTTGCGCTGATCGGCCTGATCGCGCTGCAGGCCTCGCAGGTGCACGCCCAGACATCGCCCGCACCCACCGAGAGCGGCATCAACAGCGCGGACAAGTGGGAGCTCACGATCTCGCCCTATGCCTATCACTGGAGCCGCAGTCCGGAACACCGCAGCGTCTACCTGATCGGGCTCGAGCGCCGGCTGCCCGACAACTGGCTCTGGGGCGCCGGGTTCTTCAGCAACTCCTTCGGCCAGCCCAGTGCCTATGCCTACTACGGCTATCGCTGGGACAACCTGTTCGGCAACCCGTCGCTCTACGCCAAGCTCACCGCCGGCCTGATGTATGGCTACGTGGGCCAGTACAAGAGAAAGGTGCCGCTGAACTTCGGCGGCTTCTCTCCGCTGGTGATCCCGGCGCTGGGCTACCGCATCACGAAGCAGGACTCGATACAGATCGCGCCGCTCGGCAACGCGGCGGTGCTGTTCACGTACAGCCGCAGCTTTTGAGGCGGCCTGCGGCACCGCGCGCTTCATGACGCCTTAATGAACTTATAAAAACTACAGCGGATGATCGACCGGGCCGGACCAACGGGCCTCGAGTGGCTCATCAGGAGACCCCCATGCGAGAGATACCTTCGCCGACCATGCCTTTTGCAGGGCTCGGCACCCGGACCCGCACATCGCCGTCCGTGGGCGGGCGCGACGCGAAGCAGCCACTGGCGGCTTCGGGCGCGCCGCACCCGCCCGACCTGCATCCGCGCATCACGCTCTTTCGAAAGAAGAGATGCTGGATCGCGCGGGTGTTCGGCTTCACCGGCCGCTGACAGCCGCACGCGCGGGCCGAAGCGACGGTACCAGCGCCAGCACTGGCAGCAACGCCAGCGCGAACAGTGGCCAGAGTCCGAACGCGCTCGCCCACCACGCATAGGGCGTTATTCCGGTGCGCCCCTGTACCTTCGCTTCGAGTTGCCCCTGCACATGCGCGGGCAGCGCGTACGCAACCTTGCCCCGGTGATCGATGGCCACGGTGGCGCCCGTGTTGGCCGCGCGCAGCATCGGCCGCTCGAACTCCAGTGACCGCATGCGGGCGATCTGCAGGTCCTGCTGCATGGCCTCTGTGTCGCCAAACCATGCGATGTTGCCGAGGTTGACGAGCATCGTCGGCTCATCGGCGGCATCGGCGAAGCGCAGTGCGAGTTCTTCGCCGAACAGCTGTTCGTAGCAGATGCTCATGGCAAGGCGCTCGCCGTGCACGACGAAGGCGGGTGAACGCGCGGGCCCTGCGTTGAGTTCACCCAAGGGCAGGTCGAGCAGGCGCTTGAACCAGCGCATTCCGATCGGCGTGAACTCGCCCAGCGGCACGAGGTGGTGCTTGTCGTAGCGGTAGTGCGGACGGCCGGGTGCCAATGCGATCGCCGAGTTTGAATAGCCCGTGCCTTCGTCCCCCAGCGGCAGGCCGAACACGGCGTGGGTGCTGCCCGTTGCGAAGCGTTGGTCGATCGCTGGCCAGAAGTCGGCAGGCATCTCCTTCGGCAGGAACGGGATCGCCGTTTCGGCTGCGATCACGACGTCGGTGCGGGCCGTCGTCAACGCATGCATGTGCCAGGCGAGTGCGCCGCCTTGTTTTCTGGCGGAGAACTTGTCGCTCTGGTCCACGTTGCCCTGAAGCAGGGTCACGCTCAATGTGCCCGTGGGCTCGGTGAAACGCGCAGGCCCGAGAAGCGCGAGCGCGCCGAGCACGAGCGCGCCGGTCGCCACGCCACGCCAGCGGGACCGGCGCCGCATGGTTGCAAAGACGCTCCACGCCGCGAGCGTGGCGCCCACGGCGCCGACGCCATACACGCCCACCCACGGCGCGAGCGAGGCAAGGGGACTGTCCACGTGGGCGTAGCCCGAGGCCAGCCACGGGAAGCCGGTGAGCGCCACGCCCCGGCCCAGTTCCGCGAGCAACCAGAACGCCCCGAAGCGCAGCGCGTCGCGTAGCGGTTCGCCACTTCGGCAGCGCGCAAACAGCACAAGCGCGAGCGCAAGGAAGAGCGATAGAAAAGCACCGAACGCCACGACGGACAGCGCCGACAGCCACGCCGGCATGCCGCCGTAGCGATGCATGCTGACATGGAGCCACCACACGCCCGCCCACATCCAGGCAGCGCCATAGGCGGCACCGAGCAGGCCAGCTCGGCCCGCGCTGGCCTGCCGCGAGACACGCCACGCCAGAAAGCCGCAACACGCAAGCTGCAGCCACCAGGCCTGCGTGTGCACGAAAGCGATGGTCTGCAGGGCACCCGCCGCGGCGACCAGCAGCAGTTCCATCACGGGCTGCGCGGGCGGCTGCGCTGTCAGCTTCGGACCAGCGCGTCCGCCGGATCGAGCCATTCGGGAAAGCAGACGCTGATGGCGAAGCCGCGTCCGCGCAAGCCTTGGCCAAGCTCGATCCGCGCGTCATGCGTCTGGGCGATGCGCGCAACCAGCGAAAGGCCGATGCCGCTGCCCGACTGGCCCGCGCCCGGCACCCGGTAGAAGCGCTCGAAGATCCGCGCATGCTCGGACGCGGGAATGCCGGGCCCGTCGTCGGCCACGCGCAGGCAGACGCCGCGCACGCCCTTCGCGTTCGTGCGGCGGCAGGAGATGACGATCCTTCCGCCGTCGCAGGTAAAGCGCAGCGCGTTGTCGACGAGGTTGCGCAAGAGGATGCCCATCTCGTCGGTATCGCCCCAGACCGTGCAGGGCTCGACGATCAACGACAGCTGCACGCCCTTGCGGGCCGCAAGACTCTCGAAGTCGCGCACCACGATCTCGACCAGTCGCGACAGCTCCAGCGGCACATGCCGCTCGGTGTCGGTGGCGGCATCGAGCCGTGCCAGTGCGAGCAGTTGCTCCGACAGGCGTGCGGTGCGGTCCACGCCGGCGGCCAGTTGCATCAGCGACTCGTTCTTCTCCGCGATGCTGCCCGCGCGCTGCGCGACGTGCGCCTGCGCGGCGAGTGCCGCCAGCGGCGTGCGCAGCTCGTGTGCGGCATCGGCGATGAAGCGGCGCTCGCCTTCGACGGCGCGATGCAATCGCTCGAGCAGGCGGTTGAAGGACTCGATCAGCGGGCGCATCTCGACCGGCAACCCTTGCAGCGGCAGTGGCGAGAAATCGAGCGCCTTCTTGGCCTGCACCGCGTCATGCACCGCGATGACCGGACGGAACGACCAACGGATGACCCACCAGATGGTGGCGCCGAGCAGGGTCAGCATCACCGCCGTATTGAGCAGGGCGAACTGGACGGCATTCCACAGGTCGGACTGCCATCGTGTCAGCGGCCGACTGACTTGAACATGGATGTGGCGCGCGGGATCGGAGACGGCAAAGACGCGAAAGCTCTCTCCGCCGATCTGCTCGCGGGAATAGCCGTCGGTGAAGTCGGCCCGCATCGGTGTCTCGGCCGCATCGGGGCTGCGCATCACGTTCCGCCCGCGCACCCAGACCTGGAATGCAACGCCCACCTCGCTCTCGAATGACGGGGGCGTCGCCACCGTGCGCTTGACCGGCGGCGCGGCCAACAGCAGCTCGATGTTCGGCGGCATCGACAACAGCACGAGGTTCGCCGAGACCGACAGCGTGCGGTCGACGAAGCCGACGCGATCGCGCCACATGGTCCACGACATCACCAGGCCCCAGCCGGACCAGAACAGCAGGATCGAAGTCATCAGCGCGATCAGCAAACGGGTGCGCAACGACTTCACGACTGCGCCTCCCCGATGCGATAGCCGAAGCCGTGCACCGTGGCGATGAGGTCTTCGCCGAGCTTGCGCCGCAGTTGGTGGACGTAGACCGCGACGGTGTTGCTTTCGATGGTTCCCGAGTCGCCATAGATCATGTCTTCGAGCTGGTCGCGCGTGACGACGCGGCGCTGGCGCTCCATCAGCGCCAGCAACGTGCGGTACTCGTAGGCGCTGAGCGCCACGGGCTCGTTGGCCCGCGTGACCACGCGCCGCGCGGGGTCGAGCGTGACCTGTCCGGCCGTCAGCACCTCGGTCACGCGGCCCTGGCTGCGGCGCGTCAGCGCACGCAGGCGCGCGTACAGCTCATCGAGTTGAAAGGGCTTGACGAGGTAGTCGTCCGCGCCGGCATCCAGGCCGCGCACGCGGTCGCTGAGCTGGTCGCGCGCGGTGACGATGAGCACCGGGGTGCCGTCGTAGCGGCCGCGCATGAAGGTCAGCACGCTCAGGCCCGAGGCGCCCGGCAACTGCAGGTCGAGCAGGACCGCGGTGAAGTGGTGATCGGTCAGCGCCAGCCGCGCGGCGGCGGCATCTTCGGCGCATTCCACGCTCCAGCCGTTCTGCTTCAGGCCCGCGGCCACGGCGCTGGCCAGCATTGCATCGTCTTCCACCAACAGGATGTGCATCGTGACTCTTTCTTCTCCCGGATCGGGAGCCGCAAGGATGCTGCACGGCCATTAAAAAGTTCTTAACCGCCGCTCAACAGAATCGGGTCGTGGATGTGCAGATGCCTTTTGCCAGTGCTCATCCGGCAACACAAGGACCGCCATGACCCCCGATCGCAAACTCCCTGTCTTCTTGTCGTTTCCGCGTGCGCGTTCCGGCCGCGATGCTGCCTGAACGGGATCGCATCATGGACCCACTCGGCATGACGATGGCCTGGCTTGCCACGCAAGGGTTGATGGGGTTGGTCGGCGTGACGCTGTTCGAGCGCATGGTGCCGATCGTGCCGGCGCATGCCCTGCTGGTTGCGATCGGCGTGGCCTGCGCGCAGGGCCGCTGGCCGTTGCCGCAAGCGATTGCCGTCACGGCGCTGGCGAGTTTTGCCGGCTGCTTGTGCATCCATGCGGCCGGGTCTCGGGTCGGTCCTCGCCGGTCGCTGGCGGGGCTGCGCCGCGTGTCGGCGTTCTTGCGCATACCGGCTGCGCGATGGGAGCGGATGGTCGCGCAGTGCCGCATCCGCGAAGGCGCGTTCGTCTTCGCGTTCTCCGCGCAGTTCGTTCCGCTGGCGCGAGAGATCGCGCCGGGGCTCGCGGGCATGTTCCGCGCCGAGCCCTTGCCCTTCTTCACCGGAACGGCGGCGGGCATCGTGCTCTGGAACGCGCTGTTCATCTGCGCCGGCCACGTCGCGGCACGCTGGAGCGGCGCCAGCAACACGTCTGGCGTGGCTTTCGGCACCTTGATCGTTTTATTGGTTGCGGAGGTCGTGGTGCTCGCGGTGTGGCGTCGTGTGGTTCGCACGCACGACGCCGGCGGCCGCGAGTGAGCGCCAGGAAGAAATCGCCGTGACATTCATCTGAAAGAAAGTCCAAGCATGTCGATTGCCGAAAAAATGTTGTTCCTGCGTTCCTGGTTGCGCGACCCGCAGCTTGTCGGGGCGGTGGCGCCGTCCAGCCGCGCACTGGCGGCGCTCATCACCTCGGACATCCGGTCGTCGAACGAGCCCGTCATCGAACTGGGGCCGGGCACCGGCGTCTTCACCCAGGCGCTGCTGGCCCGCGGCGTGCCCAGGGAGCGGCTGGTGCTGGTCGAGGCCGACCCCGCATTCGCCAGATCGCTGGGGCAACGGTTTCCGGGCGTGCGGGTGCTTCAGATGGACGCGGCACACCTGGGCCAGACGGGCGTTTTCTTCGGCCGCGAAAGGGCGAGCGCCATCGTCAGTGGCATCCCCTTGCTGGCCATGCCTGTCGAGAAGGCGATGGCGATCATCCGGGGCGCGTTCCTGCGGCATCTGCGTGCAGATGGCGCGCTGTATCAGTTCACCTATCTGCCGCGTTGCCCGGTGCCGCAGGCGCTGCTGGAGCGCATGGGGCTGCATGCGGTGCGCATCGGCTTCGTTGTGGCGAATCTGCCGCCGGCATTTGTCTATCGGTTCCGGCGCGTCAATATGTCGGGTGGTCGTGTGGTCCGTGGTGAAAGCCCTGAAGGGCTGCTTGCTTGAATCGAAATTCCGAGAGGCGTCGACGTTGATGAAAAATCGTGTGAGCGAGTGCACTGCGCCAAGGCTGAGCCTTGTTGCGCTGACCCTGGTTGCCGTGGTCGGCTTGTCGTCATGCGCTAGCGATCAGGGGGCTCGGGTCCACGGCAATGCCGATGCCGGAACGCAGGGTGTTTCGAGCGTCATCCCTTTCGACTACGCCTCGCCGCAAGCGCCGCTCATCGTCGTCCAGGCAAAGGGCGGTGACGGTCGAGACAACATGGCGGTGGTCGTGGACACGGGCGCTGCAGCCCCCTTCGCAGTGTTCGTCAGCGAGGCCGTGGCGAAGCGGCACTCGCTGGCCTTGTCGGAGGAGATCGTGCCGGCGGACTCCATCGCCGTGGGGCCTCGCCGGCAAGGCTATCGGACGGCGAAGCTCGCGCGCTTCGAACTGGGCCTGGTGACGCTGGGCGCGACCGACATCGCCGTCGTCCCGATGATCGACCGGATGGCCGTGGGGCGACGTGTCGATGCCATCGTCGGCTACCACTTTCTGCGCGAGCGAAGGTTCGCCATCGACCACCGGGCACGAACCATTGATCTGGCCGCGCCTGCGGGCCCCGATGCCGAAGCGATCCGCTTCATGCTTGCCGCGAAGAAGCCGCTGATTCTGGTCGAGGCGATGGTCAATGGCGCGGGGCCATTCACGCTGGAGATCGATACCGGCGCTTCCGGCACCATGCTGTCGCGCGCGGCCGCTGCGCGTGCGCAGGTCGCGGCGACGGGTGCGGGCGTGCAGAGCGGGGCAGGGGGCCTTGTGCAGGTGGACGTGGGTGCTGCCTCCGTCGAGCTTGGTGGCGTCCGTCGCGCATTGAAGTTCGTGTCGATCTCGGATGCGATGGATTCCATCGGCACCGCAGCAGGAACATCCATCGATGGAATTCTCGGGACGGATTTTTTCTCGTGCTGCCGATTGATAGTCGACTATCCCAACCAGAGGTTGTGGCTCACCCAGGGGGACTAGGCTTCCGCGCCATGGCCTTGCCTGCCCGACGGCGGTCAGTCATGGCCACCATTGAAAACGCCCGATGGATCTCATCGGGCGTTGGGGTTTGGCTTGATTGAACAAGCCGGTCATGTGTCCTTCACGGGCATCGCCCCATGACTGGACGGGCCGAGGGAGCCCTTACTGCTTGGCAGGCGCCTTGGCCGCCTTGGCGGGTGCTGCTGCGGGCGCGCCGCCGAAGGCCTGGCCATTGACCGTCAGGCCGTCGGTCGACAGCTTGGCCGCCTTCTTTTCCTTCACGCCCTTGACGCGCTGCATGAAGTCGGACCAGTCTTTGAATTCGCCTTCCTTGCGCGCATCGAGGATGCGCTTGGACATCGCGGGGCCGACGCCCTTGATGCCGTCGAGCTCGGCGGCCGTGCCCTTGTTGACGTCGACGGCAGCGAACGACGATGCGACCGCGAACAGCAGGGCCGTGGCGGCCAGGATCTTCTTGAACATTGTTTGAACTCCCTCATTGTTGATATAGCCGACAGAAGCGTCGGCTCGGGCTCAACGGGCTCGGGAAGCGGGGCGTTGACGCCTGAAAGGCGAACGATCCCCCACGTGACTATTGTTCAGAACCGTGGTCAGAGTTCTTCGACGCGGCGGGGCGGATAGCTGTCCCAGGCCTGGCAGCCGGGGCAGTGCCAGAAGTACTGGTGCGCCTCGAAGCCGCACGCCGCGCAGCGGTAGCGCATCAGCGGCCGCGTGGCCTGGTCGAGTGCGCGCTGCACTTGCGGATGGAACTGCTCGTGCTCGAAGCGCTCGCCCGCCAGCCAGCGCGATGCCGCGACCAGCGACGGCTGCTGCGACAGGTGGGCGATGTAGCCGTCGCGCGGCGTGGGGGCCGGGTCTTGCGCGGTGGCGGTCGGTGTGCCGCCGAGGGCGATCAAGGCCTCGAGCACGTCGATCGATGGCGACTCGACATAGCGCCGCTGCAGCAGCGCGAGTGCCTCGCCTTCGCGGTGCGCGGCCACGGCCGCCTGCTGCAGCGCGGCGGCGTACAGCGGCAACGCGAGCGGGGCGGTGTCGCTCAGGGCGACGAGGGTGTCGAAGGCCGCGGCGGCATCGCCGTTGCGCAGTTGAAGCGTGGCGGTGTCGATGGCCGGGCGCGGGGCTTCCGGTGCCAGTTCGGCCGCCTGGGCGAGCAGCCTGGTGGCGCCCGGAACGTCGCCGGCGGCCACGCGCTCGGTCGCCTGTTCGCACAGGTGATGGGCGCGTCGCGTGCTGTAGCTGGCCTGGTCGGATTCATCGAGCTTCTGTGCCACGTCGGCCGCCTGGGCCCACTCGCGCGAACGTTCGTAGATGGCCAGCAGCGAGAGGCGCGCCTCGTTCTCGTAGCGCGTGCCTTCGAGCTTCTGCAGTGCGGCTTCGGCGCGATCGAGCAGGCCGGCGCGCAAGAAGTCCTGGGCCAGTGCGTGCTGGGCGCGCTCGCGGTCGCTGCGGCTCAGGTCGCCACGGCCCAGCAGGTGCTCGTGCACGCGCACGGCACGCTGGTACTCGCCACGACGGCGGAACAGGTTGCCGAGCGCGAAGTGAAGCTCTTGCGTGTCGGGGTCGTTCTGCACGGCCTCGATGAAGGCGTCGATGGCCTGGTCCTGCTGCTCGTTGAGCAGGAAGTTGAGGCCACGGAAGTAGGCCTTGGGCGCCTGCCTGTTTTCGAGCTTGAGCTGGCGGATGTCGAAGCGCGATGCGAGCCAGCCCAGCACGAAGGCGACGGGCAGGCCGATCAGCAGCCAGCTGGGATCAAAGTCCATGTTGACGTACGGCGGGAAGGTCGGTGGCGGTGATGGATGGCGCTGCCGCAGAGGCGGAAGCAGCCGTCGGTGCCGCGGGAGTCGGGGCTTCGGATGCGGAAGGCAATTGCGCCGCTGCGGCGCGGTGCTTCCACCAGCCCGGCAGCATGCCGAGCGCGCCCACCACGAGCCCGCCGGCGAAGGCCGCGAGCACGACGAGCACGAGCGGCGCACGCCAGTAGGTACCGAAGAAGAAATAGACGGTCGCGTCGTGCTGGTTGTTCAGCGCGAAAGCGAAGAGCGTAAAAAAAATGGCTGCCTTGAGCAGCCACAGGAGGTATTTCATAGCCGTTCCCGTTGCCGGGAGCATTCTACGTTTGTACCCATGTCGATCAGGCCTTGCGAGCCTTGGCTTCCTTGCCTGCGTCGAGCTCGGCGGTCTTTGCGTCCACGGCCTCGCGCAGGGCCTTGCCCGGCTTGAAGTGGGGCACTCGCTTCTCGGGAATCTGCACGCTTTCGCCCGACCGCGGATTGCGGCCGATGCGCGGCGGGCGCCGGTTGACCGAGAAGCTGCCGAACCCACGGATCTCGATGCGATGCCCGCGCACCAGCGCGTCGCTCATCGCGTCGAGGATGGTCTTGACGGCGTATTCGGCATCGCGGTGCGTGAGTTGCGCAAAGCGCGCTGCGAGTTCTTCGACGAGGTCAGAGCGGGTCATAAGAGGCCAGTGCAGAAAACGTAGACGAAAAAAAAGACAGAGCGGCCCCAAGGCCAGCTCTGTCTTCGGACTCAGCTTACTTGCTGTCGTTGTTGTCGAGCTTGGCGCGCAGCAGGGCGCCCAGGCTCGTCGTGCCCGCGTTTTCGCGTGCCGACTGCTGGCTCAGGCTGGCCATGGCGCCTTGTTCGTCGACCATGTCCTTCTGCTTGATCGACAGCTGGATGTTGCGGGTCTTGCGATCCACATTCACGACGATGGCGGTGACTTCGTCGCCTTCCTTCAGCACGTTGCGGGCATCTTCGACGCGGTCGCGCGAGATTTCCGAAGCACGCAGGTAGCCGATGATGTCTTCGCCCAGGTCGATTTCAGCGCCGCGGGCGTCAACCGTCTTGACCTTGCCGGTCACGATCTGGCCCTTGTCGTTCACGGTGGTGAACGTGGTGAACGGATCGCTGTCGAGCTGCTTGATGCCCAGCGAGATGCGCTCGCGGTCGACGTCGACTGCCAGCACGATCGCTTCGACTTCCTGGCCCTTCTTGTAGTTGCGAACGGCGGTTTCGCCGGCTTCGTTCCACGAGAGGTCCGAGAGGTGAACCAGGCCGTCGATGCCGGCAGCCAGACCCACGAACACGCCGAAGTCGGTGATCGACTTGATCGGGCCCTTGACGCGGTCGCCACGCTTCGTGTTTTGAGCGAACTCTTGCCACGGGTTGGCCTTGCACTGCTTCATGCCCAGGCTGATGCGGCGCTTGTCTTCGTCGATTTCCAGGACCATGACTTCGACTTCGTCGCCCAGCGAGACGATCTTGTTCGGGGCGATGTTCTTGTTGGTCCAGTCCATTTCGGAGACGTGCACCAGGCCTTCGATGCCGGGTTCGAGTTCGACGAACGCGCCGTAGTCGGCAATGTTCGTGACCTTGCCGAACAGGCGGGTCGATTGCGGGTAGCGGCGCGAAACGCCCATCCACGGGTCGTCGCCCATTTGCTTGAGACCCAGCGAGACACGGTTCTTTTCGGTGTCGAACTTGAGGATCTTGGCGGTGATTTCCTGGCCGGCCTGAACGACTTCGCTCGGGTGGCGGACACGGCGCCATGCCATGTCGGTGATGTGCAGCAGGCCGTCGATGCCGCCGAGGTCAACGAACGCACCGTATTCGGTGATGTTCTTGACGACGCCGCGGACAACAGCGCCTTCCTTCAGGGTTTCCATCAGCTTGGCGCGTTCTTCGCCCATGCTGGCTTCGACCACGGCACGGCGCGACAGCACGACGTTGTTGCGCTTGCGGTCGAGCTTGATGACCTTGAATTCGAGGGTCTTGTTCTCGTACGGGGTCAGGTCCTTGATCGGACGCGTGTCGATCAGCGAGCCCGGCAGGAATGCGCGGATGCCGTTGACCAGGACGGTCAGGCCGCCCTTGACCTTGCCGCTGGTGGTGCCGGTGACGAAGTCGCCCGATTCCAGGGCCTTCTCGAGGGCGAGCCACGAAGCCAGACGCTTGGCGGTGTCGCGCGAGAGGATGGTGTCGCCGTAGCCGTTTTCAACGCTGCCGATGGCAACGGAAACGAAATCGCCGGCCTGGACTTCGAGTTCGCCCTTGTCGTTCTTGAACTCTTCGATCGGCACATACGCTTCGGACTTCAGGCCGGCGTTGACCACCACGTGGTTGTGCTCGACGCGCACGACTTCGGCCGTGATGACCTCGCCGGTGCGCATTTCGGAACGCTTCAGGGACTCTTCGAATAGGTCGGCAAAAGATTCAGACATTTATGGTTCCTTCCGTCAGGCAGGGTTGGCAGGCGCTCTTGCGAAATTGCGTGCGGCTGCTGTGGGTCTGGAGACGGCGGTTTTGTGGGCTGGTGCCCGGGTTGGTTGAACAACCAGAAGGCCGGTGCGCTGTCGCGCGAAAAGAGCCTGCTGGAGCGGTATGCGCCAGCCGGAACATCCGGTTGGCGCGAGCCTTTCAAGCGAGCTTGAAGGGCTGTACTTGCTGCCACCAGTCCAACACCTGATCGATCGATTGCTCGATGGACAGCTGGGAGTTGTCGAGGTGGCGGGCATCCTGCGCTGGCTTGAGAGGGGCGACGCTGCGGGATGAATCCCGGGCGTCACGTGCTTCCAAGTCGGAGCGAAGACTGTCGAGTGTAGTCGAAATACCCTTTGAAATCAACTGCTTATGGCGCCGTTCGGCGCGCTGGACCGCGCTGGCGGTGAGATAGACCTTGAGGGTGGCGTCCGGAAAGATCACGGTGCCCATGTCGCGCCCGTCGGCCACCAGGCCGGGCAGCTGGCGAAACCGCTGCTGCAGGGCCAAAAGAGCCTCGCGCACGGCCGGCAGCGTGGAGACGCGGGATGCGTCCATGCCGGCGGCTTCGGTGCGGATCTCGTCGCTAACGTCTTCGCCGGCCAGCAGCACCTTGCCTTCGGTGAACTGGAGGGGCAGGGCCGCGGCGAGCGCGGCGATCTGCGCCTCGTGCTGGGCGTCGGCGTTCAGCCCGGCACGCCGGGCGGCAAGGCCGGTCACGCGGTAGAGCGAGCCCGAATCGAGGTAGTGGTAGCCCAGCAGGCGTCCCACTTCGGCTGCGAGCGTTCCCTTGCCCGAGGCGGTCGGGCCGTCGATGCAGATCACCGGAACCTCGGCGGCCTCGGCCACCGAGAACAGGGTCTCGAAGTAGTCGGGGAAGGTCTTGGCGACGCAATGGGGCTCGAGGATGCGCACTGGCACCCCGGCGGCGTTGAAGGCCGCGAGCGAGAAGCACATGGCGACGCGGTGGTCGTCATAGGTCCGGATGCTGGCGGGTTGCCAGTCGCCCTGCGCCAGTGGGTGCACGCGGATGAAATCGGGGCCGGCCTCGACCGTGGCGCCCAGCTTCTTCAACTCGTTGGCCATCGCGTCGATGCGGTCGGTTTCCTTGACCCGCCAACTGGCGATGTTGCGCAACGTGCTCGGGCCGTCGGCGTACAGCGCCATGACGGCGAGCGTCATGGCCGCATCGGGGATGTGGTTGGCGTCGATGTCGATGGCCTTGAGCGGCCAGGCGCCACGACGCACTTCGAGCCAGTTGGGGCCGCTGTCGACCTGTGCACCCATCTGCCGTGCGGCATCGACGAAGCGGATGTCGCCCTGGATCGAGTCGGCGCCCACGCCTTCGATCCGGATGCCATTCTTGCCAGATACACCGGTCGCCACTGCGCCGAGTGCTATGAAATAGCTAGCGGAAGATGCATCGGCTTCAACGTGGATGTCGCCCGGCGAGCTGTAGCGGCTCCCGGCGGGAATGGTGAAGCGCTCCCAGCCATCGCGTCGCACGGCGATGCCGAAGCGTGCCAGCAGGTTCAGCGTGATCTCGATGTAGGGTTTGGAGATCAGCTCGCCCACCACCTCGATCACGATGTCGCGCCCGGCTGCAACGCCGTTTGGCTGCGAAGCGGCGGCCGCACCTCCGGCCGCGAGCGGCAGCGCCAGCAGCAGGGCGGTCAGGAACTGGCTCGACACGTCGCCGCGCACGCGGATCGGCGTATCGAGCACCAGGTCGCCATGGTCGACGGGGTGAATGCGCAGCGGCGGGTAGCCGGGATTGCCGAGGTAGTCGATCTGACAACCGAGCTGGGTCAGCGCATCGACCAGGTCGCCGATGGGCCGCTCGTGCATGCGCGGCACGCCGCTCAGTTCGAACTCGCCGCCGAGCAGCGACAGGGCTGCCGTCAGCGGACGCATCGCGGTGCCGGCGTTGCCGAGGAACAGCGGCAGCACGTCCGGATTGGGTTTCAGCTGTCCGCCGAGGCCGGTCACGCGCAGGGTGTCGCCGGTGCGGTCGATGCCGCAACCGAGCGCGCGCAAGGCATCGAGCATCACGCGGGTGTCGTCGGAGTCGAGCAGGTCGTGAACGGTGGTGGTGCCGCTGGCAAGCGCAGCCAGCAGCAGCACGCGGTTGGAAATGCTCTTGGAGCCAGGCAGCCGGACCGTGCCGGCGGCACCCGTGAGGGGAGGGAGGTCGAGGAAGGCCGTCGAGAACATGTCAGACGTCCTGCTGCGACGAGGCTGCGTCGGCGCTGGGTTTCCAGGCGGCGCGGGCCTTGCTGGCGGCGGCGATGGAATGCTCCAGTGCCTGCAGGTCGCCAGCGGTCATGAGGGTTTCGAGGTCTTCCAGCGCTTGGCGGAAGGCCCGCGATTGCAGCAGCACCTGTTCGCGATTGGCAAGCAGCACGTCGCGCCACATGACCGGATCGCTCGCCGCGATGCGAGAGAAATCGCGAAAGCCTGGCCCTGCGAGGCTCAGGAAGCGGTCGCCCTGCGGCTGCGCCTTGAGGGCGTTGGTGTACGCGAAGGCCAGCAGGTGCGGCAGGTGGCTCACGGCGGCGAAGGCGGCGTCATGCTCTTCGTGCGTCATGGTGACGACGTGGGCGCCGATGCCGCTCCAGACTTGTGAAGCGCGTTGCACGTTCGAGCGCAGCGTGGTCTTGACCGGCGTCAGCACGACCTGGCGGCCGGTGAACAGCGAGGCTTCGGCGTGCTCGATGCCCGAAACTTCTTTGCCCGCGATCGGATGCGCCGGCACGAAGCTCGAAAACTGCCGCTGAAGGCCGTTGCGCGCGGCTTCGATCACGTCGCCTTTTGTCGAGCCGACGTCCATCACGAGCGTCTCGTTCGAAATGCCGTGGCGGATGGCCTTGAAGGTGGCTTCCGACGCCGCCACCGGCACGGCGAGCAGCACGATGTCGGCGCCCGACACCGCCAGCAGCGCGGAAGGCGCCACCACGTCGATCACGCCGAGCTGGCGCGCCCGCTCCGTGGTGGACGGCGACTTGCTGTAGCCGACCACGCGTTTCACCAGCTTCGCGCGCTTGAGCGCGAGCGCAAAGGAGCCGCCCATGAGGCCGCAGCCGATCAATCCCAGTTGCTCGAACATCGTGTCTGTCCGGCTCAGGCTTTGACGGGGTAGGCGCCAAGGACCTTGTAGAACGCGCAGAGGCCGCGCAGTTCGGCCAGCGCCGCAGCCACGTTGGGTTGCGAGGGGTGGCCGTCGAGGTCAATGTAGAAGTAGTACTCCCACTGGCCGGTGCGGGCGGGGCGCGATTCGAAGCGCGTCATCGACACGTTGTTGGCCTTCAGCGGCACCAGCAGGTCGTGCACGGCGCCGGGTCGGTTCGGCACCGAGACGATCAGGCTCGTGCAGTCGCGGCCCGAGGCGGGCGGCATGGCCAGCGTCTGCGGCAGGCAGATCACCGAGAAGCGGGTGCGGTTGTACGAATCGTCCTGGATGGCATGCGCCACGATGTGCAGGCCGAAGCGCGTGGCGGCACGCTCGCCCGCAAGCCCGGCCCAGGCCGGGTTGGTGGCGGCGAGCCGGGCGCCTTCGGCATTGCTCGAGACGGCGCGGCGCTCGGCGTTCGGCAGGTGCTTGGACAGCCAGGTCTGGCATTGGGCCAGCGCCTGCGGATGGGCCAGCACGGCCTCGATGCCTTCGAGCGAATTGCTGCTGCGCAGGAGGTGATGGCGCACCAGCAGGCTGACTTCACCGACGACATGGGTGGGCGAATGGAGGAACAGGTCGAGCGAGCGCGTGACCACGCCTTCGGTCGAGTTCTCGACGCCGACCACGCCGTACTGGGCGCTGCCCGCGGCGGTGGCATGGAACACCTCGTCGAAGCTGGCGCAATAGATCAGGTCGGCCGCGCCGCCGAAGTACTCGATGGCGGCCTGTTCGCAGAAGGTGCCTTCGGGGCCCAGAACAGCCACGCGTTGCGGCGATTCGAGGGCCAAGCAGGCCGACATGATTTCGCGCCAGATGGCGGCCACATGCAGGTCCTTGAGCGGACCCGCATTGCTCTTTTGCATCTTGTCGATGACCGCCGCGACGCGGTCGGGGCGAAAGAACGGCGTGCCCTCGCGCTTCTTGACCTCGCCGACCAGCTCGGCCACATGCGCGCGCTCGTTGAGCAGGCTGAGCAGTTGCTGGTCGAGCGAGTCGATCTGCACGCGCAGACCGGCAAGGCTTTCGGAGTTGTCGGGGGAGGAGGGCGGTGTGGGTACGGAGGCGGTCATCGGTGCGAGCAGCTAGGGCATGCGCCTAGGCATGCGATCGCTCGAATTCTCGCATGTAGCCCACCAGTGCCTGCACCCCTGCCAGCGGCATGGCGTTGTAAATGCTGGCGCGCATGCCGCCGACCGACTTGTGGCCCTTGAGCTGCAGCAGCCCGGCTTCGCGCGCACCGGCCAGGAAGGCCTCGTTGCGGCCTTCATCAGCCAGGAAGAACGGCACGTTCATGCGCGAGCGGCAGCTCGGATCGATCCGGTTGGCGTAGAAGTCGGAACCGTCGATGAAGTCGTACAGCAGCTTCGCCTTCGCGATGTTGCGTTGCTCCATGGCGGCCACGCCGGTGAGGTTGCCCTCGGTCTGCTGCAGCAGCCACTGGAACGTGAGCCCCGCCATGTAGATGCCCCAGGTCGGCGGGGTGTTGTACATGGAGTTGTTGTCGGCCACGGTCTTGTAGTTGAACGCGCTCGGGCAGATCTCGAGCGCATGGCCGAGCAGGTCGTCGCGCACGACGACGATCGTCAGGCCGGCGGGGCCGAGGTTTTTCTGGGCGCCGCCGAAGGCCAGGCCCACGCGGCTCCAGTCGACGCTGCGCGAGGCGACGTGCGACGAAAAATCGATGACGAGCGGCGCGTTGCTGCCGAGCGCAGCAAGGTCGGGCAACTGCTGGAATTCGATGCCGTTGATGGTCTCGTTGCTGCACACGTGCACGTACGAGGCACCCTGGCTGAGCTGCCAGGTCGAGGGATCGGGCAGTTGGGTGTGCTGGTTGTCGGCGTTGCTTGCTGCAACGCGCGCAGTGCAGTAGCGCTGCGCTTCCTTGTGCGACTTGACGCTCCAGCTGCCGGTGATCACGAAGTCGGCGGTTTTGCCGCGCGACAGGTTTAGCGGCACGATGGCGTTTTCGCCAAGCCCGCCACCCTGCATGAACAGGATGTGGAAATGAGAGGGCACGGCCAGCAGCGTGCGGATGTCGGCTTCGGCTTGCGTGCAGATCGCGCCGAATTCCTTGCCGCGATGGCTCATTTCCATCACGCTCATGCCGCTGCCCTGCCAGTCGAGCATTTCGGAGGCGGCGCGTTGCAGCACCGCCTCCGGCATGGCAGCCGGACCGGCCGAGAAGTTGTAGGGGCGCTTGCCGGCCGGCGTCTGCTGCTGGGTCACGTTGCTTTTACTTCTTGGCTGGTGCCTTGGCTGGCGCCTTGGCGGGTGCGGGTGCTTCGGTCGGGGCGCCGAGTGCCTTGGCGACGTTTTCGTCGAGTGCGCGCATCTTGGGTTCGATGCTGGCGCGGGTTTCGGTCACCAGCTTTTCCGTCAGTGCGGTCTGCATCTTCGGGTTCAGGTCCTGGTACTTCTTGCTCAGGGGCGAGTTGATCCAGGCCAGCAGTTGCTTGAGCTCGTCTTCGCTGAAGTTCTGCTCGAGCAGCGGGGTGAGGGCTGCCGGGGCCAGTTGAACGGCCTTGTCGCGCACGATCGGGTAGGCGTCGTCGAAGTACTTCTTCAGCTCGGCATCGGCGGCCTTGGCGGCAGCTTCGCGCTTGGCTTCAGGCACTTGCGTCTGCAGGTACTGCGAACCTGCCTGTGCGATCGGAGCGCTCGACTGCTCGACCAGCCCGCGTGCCAGCGATTCGATGCCGGGGCGCTGGATGTCGATGAACTGCTTGATGAGCGTGGCCTTGTCTTGGGCCATTGCAGCCATCGAGCCGCTGGCCAGGGCTACCGTCAGAAGTGCGAGTTTGATTTTTTTCACTGAGGATTCTCCGTTGAAGATGTGGAAGTATCGTCTGCGTCAGGCTCACTTTCGCCATTCGCGTCGTTTTCGACGATACGTTGTAGCCCGCTGAGTTTGGCGCCTTCGTCGACTCCGATCAGCGTGACGCCTTGCGTCGCGCGACCCAATTCGCGAATTTCTGCCACCCGGGTGCGCACAAGCACACCCTTATCGGTGATGAGCATGATCTCATCATCCGCATGCACGAGAGTGGCGGCGACGACCTTGCCGTTGCGCTCACTCTGTTGAATCGCGATCATGCCTTTGGTTCCGCGGCCGTGGCGCGTGTATTCCGTAATGCTTGTTCGTTTTCCGTAACCGTTTTCCGTGGCGGTGAGCACGCTTTGCTGCTCGTCCTCGGCCACCAGCATCGCGATCACGCCCTGTCCCGGGTCCAGCGACATGCCGCGCACGCCGCGGGCGTTGCGGCCCAGCGGGCGGACGTCGTCTTCAGCGAAGCGCACGGCCTTGCCGCCGTCGCTGAAGAGCATCACGTCGTGCTTGCCGTCGGTCAGTGCCGCGCCGATCAGGTAGTCGCCATCGTCGAGGTTCACAGCGATGATGCCGCCCTTGCGCGGGTTGTTGAACTCGTCGAGCGCCGTCTTCTTGACCGTGCCCATCGAGGTCGCCATGAACACGTACTGGTCGGCCGGGAAGTTGCGCTTGTCGCCGGTAAGGGCGAGGGCGACGTTGATCTTCTCGCCTTCCTGCAGAGGGAACATGTTGACGATCGGCCGGCCGCGCGAGCCGCGCGAACCCGCCGGCACTTCCCAGACCTTGAGCCAGTAGAGCCGGCCGCGGTTGGAGAAGCACAGGATGTAGTCGTGCGTGTTGGCGATGAAGAGCTGGTCGATCCAGTCGTCGTCCTTCGTGGCCGTGGCCTGCTTGCCGCGGCCACCGCGCTTTTGCGCGCGGTATTCGCCCAGGGGCTGGCTCTTGATGTAGCCGCTGTGCGAGAGCGTGACCACCATGTCGGTCGGGGTGATCAGGTCTTCGGTCGAGAGGTCGTAGGCGCTGTGCTCGACGAGGCTGCGGCGAGCGCCGAGCTTCGACTGGCCGAACTCCTGTTTGATCTCGCCGAGCTCCTCGCCAATGATGATCGAAACGCGCTCGGGCTTGGCCAGGATGTCGAGCAGGTCGTCGATCTCGGCCATGACTTCCTTGTACTCGGCAACGATCTTGTCTTGCTCGAGGCCGGTCAGGCGCTGCAGGCGCATCTGCAGGATTTCCTGGGCTTGCGTTTCCGACAGGCGATAGAGGCCGTCGCCACCCATGCCGTACTCGCGCTCGAGGCCCTCGGGGCGGTAGTCGTCGGCATTGATCACGCCGCCATCGGCGCGCGAACGCGTGAGCATCTCGCGCACCAGCTTGCTGTCCCAGCTGCGGGTCATCAGCTCGGCCTTGGCGACCGGCGGCGTGGGTGATTCGCGGATGATGCGGATGAACTCGTCGATATTGGCCAGCGCGACCGCCAAGCCTTCGAGCACGTGGCCGCGTTCGCGGGCCTTGCGCAGCGTGAAGACGGTACGGCGGGTGACCACTTCGCGGCGGTGCTGCAGGAAGACCTCGATCAGGTCCTTCAGGTTGCACAGCTTCGGCTGGCCGTTGACCAGCGCCACCATGTTGATGCCGAAGGTGTCCTGCAGCTGCGTCTGCTTGTAGAGGTTGTTGAGCACGACCTCGGGCACTTCGCCGCGCTTGAGTTCGATCACCAGGCGCATGCCCGACTTGTCGGACTCGTCCTGGATGTGGCTGATGCCTTCGATCTTCTTCTCGTGCACCAGCTCGGCCATGCGCTCCTGCAGGGTCTTCTTGTTGACCTGGTAGGGGAGCTCGTCAACGATGATCGCTTGGCGCTGGCCGCGGTCGATGTCCTCGAAGTGGCACTTGGCGCGCATCACGACCTTGCCGCGGCCGGTGCGGTAGCCGTCCTTCACGCCGTTGATGCCGTAAATGATGCCGGCGGTGGGGAAGTCGGGCGCGGGCACGATTTCCATCAATTCGTCGATGCTGGCCTGCGGGTTGCGCAGCAGGTGCAGACAGGCGTCCACCACCTCGTTCAGGTTGTGCGGCGGAATATTGGTGGCCATGCCGACTGCAATACCGCCAGAGCCATTCACCAGCAAATTCGGCAGCTGGCTGGGCAGTACCTTCGGCTCTTTTTCGGAACCGTCGTAATTGTCCTGAAAGTCGACAGTTTCCTTGTCGATATCGGCCAGCATTTCGTGCGCAATTTTGGCCAGCCGGATTTCCGTATAACGCATCGCGGCGGCGTTGTCGCCATCCACGGAACCGAAGTTGCCCTGGCCGTCGACCAGCATATGGCGCATGGAGAAGTCCTGCGCCAACCGAACGATGGTGTCGTAGACCGACTGGTCGCCGTGCGGGTGATATTTACCGATCACGTCGCCGACGATACGGGCCGACTTCTTGTACGGCCGGTTCCAGTCGTTGTTGAGTTCGTGCATGGCGAACAGCACGCGTCGGTGCACGGGCTTGAGGCCATCGCGCGCATCGGGAAGCGCCCGGCCCACGATGACGCTCATGGCGTAATCGAGATAGCTGCTGCGCATTTCCTCTTCGAGACTGATGGGCAGGGTTTCTTTGGCGAAGGAGGTCATGAGCGAGAGGCTGGCGGCAGGAAGGCGAAATTTTACGCTGTGAGGGGTGTCGCACCGCCGCAACACTAGGCGGCTATTCCGCCTCCGTCCTACGCTTCGGGGGCGTCCAGCGGCCTGTTTGCCAAAGACCCTATGGCACAATCGCCTCAACGTTTTGGGTGGTGGTCACTTAAAGCGTCCTTGATTCGCAGCGCGGCTGCGGCTTTTTCCCCAAGAGGAGAACCATGAAGAAACTGAATAAAGTGGCGATGATGTTTGCAGTCGCTGCGCTCGCCACTGCCGCCGGCGCGCAGACCCGTGTCACCGCTGCGGACGGCGGTCCTACGATCGACAACTGGCAAAACGGCACCGGCGAACTGGTCTGGAAGAACGGCACCAACGAACTGTGCTGGCGCGATGCCAACTGGACGCCGGCTACCGCCGCCGCCGGTTGCGACGGCGCTCTGGTTCCTGCCGCTCCGGCCGCTGTGGCTCCGACCCCTGGCGTGACGCCTCCCGCGACGCCCGCGCAAGTCGCCGCTTCGAAGGTGACCTTCGCTGCTGACGCATTCTTCGACTTCGACAAGTCGGTTCTGAAGCCTGAAGGTCGCGCCAAGCTGACCGACCTGGTCGAGAAGATCCGTGGCGTCAACCTCGAAGTGATCATCGCTGTGGGCCATACCGACTCGATCGGCACGGTGCCTTACAACCAGCGTCTGTCGGTGCGTCGCGCTGAAGCCGTCAAGGCCTTCCTGGTCTCGAAGGGCATCGAACGCAACCGCGTTTACACCGAAGGCAAGGGCAAGTCGCAACCTGTGGCTGACAACAAGACCAAGGAAGGTCGCGCCAAGAACCGTCGCGTTGAAATCGAAGTGGTCGGCACTCGCGCCAACTAATCATTCGATTCCATCGATGATGAAAACCCCGCCAAGGCGGGGTTTTTTTATGCCTGTCGAATTGACACTCCATCGCTTGTCATGCCCCAGCAGTGTTTGCGGGCCATTGCTCGTTTCATAATCGCCCTATGACAGAAAACGTGAATGCCGATCCGGCCGAGCTGGCCAAGTTTTCAGAACTTGCGCATCGCTGGTGGGATTTGGAGAGTGAATTCCGCCCATTGCATGAAATCAATCCATTGCGCCTTGAATGGATAGACGGTATTGCACCTATTTCACAGCGCCGTGCACTGGATATCGGTTGCGGCGGTGGGATCTTGGCCGACTCGATGGCGCGAAAAGGCGCAGAGGTGCTCGGCATCGACCTCGCCGGCAAGGCGCTCAAGGTGGCTCAGCTGCATGCCCTCGAAGCCGGCACGCGCGGCGTCAAGTACCGCGAGATCAGCGCCGAGGCGCTGGCTGCCGAGCAGCCTGGCAGCTTCGACGTTGTCACTTGCATGGAAATGCTCGAGCATGTGCCGCAGCCAGCTTCGGTGATCCAGGCTTGCGCCACGTTGGTCAAGCCAGGCGGCTGGGTGTTTTTCTCGACGATCAACCGCAATCTGAAGGCCTTCATGCTTGCGATCGTGGGCGCCGAGTATGTTCTTGGCATGCTGCCTCGCGGAACCCATGAGTATGCAAAGCTGATTCGTCCCAGCGAACTCGCCGCCTATTGCCGTGCGGCCGGCCTGGATCTGCGTGCTACCCGTGGCCTGGAGCACAACCCGTTGACCCGGCGCTACTGGCTCAGCGCAGACACCAGTGTCAACTACATGTTCGCGACGCAAAAGCCGCCGTCGCCGGATTCGCAGGGATGAAAGCTGCTTCGACACAGGCAGTGCTGTTCGACTTGGACGGCACGTTGATAGACAGCGCCCCCGATCTGGGGGCTGCCGCCGACAAGATGCGTACCGATCGCGGCCTCGCTTCGTATCCATTGGAGCGTTACAGACCCATGGCCGGGGCCGGGGCGCGAGGCATGCTGGGGGTGGCGTTCGACATCACGCCTGAGGCACCGGAGTTTGCCGAGTTGCGGGAAGAGTTCTTCGTCGCCTACGAGCGGCGCATGTTGCTCAACACGCACGTGTTTGATGGCGTCCAGGCCTTGATCGAGGCAATCCAAGAGCGCGGATTGCTTTGGGGTGTCGTCACCAACAAGTCCGCTCGTTTCACCGATCCTCTGACCGGCGCGATTCCTCTCTTTGCCACAGCGCGCGCAATCGTGAGCGGAGACACCACCCCATTCGCCAAGCCGCACCCGGAGCCGCTGCATGAGGCGGCGCGTCGGTTGGGTGTTGCGGCCGATGCCTGCATTTACGTTGGCGACGACGAGCGCGACATCATCGCCGGGCGCGCTGCCGGCATGCGGACCGTTGCGGCCACCTACGGCTACATGGGCTCCCAGGCCGATGCGGCGCTCTGGAAGGCCGATGCCTCAATCTCTTCGCCCCTTGAGCTCTTGAAGTTTCTCAATAGCGCCTAAAATAGAAGGCTTGGGGCTGCACTGGTTTCGACGTGGGTTCGGAGTCGCAGCGGGGCATGTCGAGCTGAATGCGCTCGTAAAACAGATTCAAACAAACTAACTGCAAACGACGAACGTTTCGCACTCGCTGCTTAATTGCCAGTGAGCTTTGCAACAGCAGGCCGATGGGCTGGGCAAGGGGGTGACAGAGCAATCTGAAACCTCCCGGCTGCAAAGATAATTACATGGGCTGGCTCCGATCCGGGTACCTTGGGTCGGGGCGAGAAAATAGGGTGCTGGCGTCCGGTTTAGCGTGTGACTGCGCGACTCCGGAAGCGAGACTTAAATCAGATCACTAAACATGTAGAACTGCGCGATGAAGGCTTGCGGACGGGGGTTCAAATCCCCCCAGCTCCACCAACACAACGTCCAAGGGCGTTCACTGAAGTTCAGTGAACGCCCTTTTTCATTGGGAAATCGGCTCTCCATCGTGCGAGGGCGTTCGACGTGATTTGCTAGGAGCCGAGGCTGAACCGGAGGCAGTCGGGCGGAAGTTGTGTTGATCGCCGTCGAAAACTACCTCTTCGGATCAGAGATTGGCGAAGTCCAGCACGGATAGATCGCCTCCCACGAAGCGCATAACAGTTGCTCTGTGATCGCCGCAGGGTAGTGAGGGAGGTTCCTGCGCCTGGTGTGCATAGCGGCAGTCAATAGCATTTTTACTGATATCTCATAGAAATATTGCAAATATATTTAAAGGATATCAAGGCCAAAACCTCTACCGCTACCCAAGGAGCAACTCATGAGCAACCCGCGCTGGCAAGGCATCTTCCCCGCCATCACCACCAAGTTCCACGCCGACGAAAGCATCGACGCCGAGGGCACCGCCCGCCACATCGACTTCCAGATCCGCAACGGCATCCACGGCCTCGTCACCTGCGGCTCGCTCGGCGAAGCCAGCACGCTGACGCTCGAAGAAAAACTGCAGGTCGCCAAGATCGCACTGGACGCCGCCGATGGCCGCATCCCGGTGCTGGCCAACGTGTCGGAAACCAGCACGCGCGAGGCACTGCGCTATGTCGATGGCGCCAACAAGCTCGGCGTGGCCGGCTTCATGGTGATGCCCTCGGTGATCTACGTGGCCGATGCGCGCGAAGCGATGCTCAACGTGCGCACCATCGCCAACGCCGCGCAGAAACCCATCATGGTCTACAACAACCCGGTGGCCTATCGCGTCGACCTGAAGCCGCAGCACATGGTCGAGCTGGCCGACTGCGAATGGATCGCAGCCATCAAGGAAAGCACCGACGACATCCGCCGCATCACCGACCTGCGCAACACGGTGGGCGACCGCTACCAGCTGTTCCTGGGCGTGGAAGACCTGGCCTACGAAGGCCTGGCCCTCGGCTGCGATGGCCTGCTGGCCGGCGTCGGTTGTGCCTTCCCGCGCGAGACAGTGGCGCTGTACGACCTGATGAAGGCGGGCAAGTTTGCCGAAGCGCTCAAGCTCTACCAGTGGATGACGCCGATGCTGCACCTGGACGTGTCGACCAAGCTCGTGCAGAACCTGAAGCTCATCGACGTGCTGGTGGGCGTGGGCAGCGAGCACATGCGCCGTCCGCGCTTGCCGCTGATCGGCGAGGAGCGTGCATTCATCGAAGGCGTCGTCAAGCGCGCACTGGCGACGCGGCCGGCGCAGTATCAATCCGTCGTCGGGTAATCCTCCAGGCCAACGCCCCCGCTCTGCGCATGACCGAGACCATCGTCAGTGCCGAGGCCACGGCCGCTTCCGACGGCGCGAATCTGCTGATGAACCATCTGGCGCACGTTGCGCGCCGAGTCATCGACACCTGAGCACTCCTCAGGCTCGCCTCGCAGGATTCGCGTTCTGCGAGGCCTTCCCGCGCGAAAGAACCCTTGCTCACGGACTTGGCGCGAGTCGGCTGCCGCCATCTCGTGGACGGGGATTTCTGCGCGCATTTTTCTCACTTTCCTTTCGAGGATCCGTTCCCATGTCAAACACCGCAGCAATCGAGACGATGCCAGCGAGCACTCCCAAGAAAGAAGACACCAGCGGTCTCAAGCGCGTCGTCGCCGCGTCGATGGTCGGGTCCATCGCGGAGTGGTACGAGTTCTTTCTTTACGGCACGGCCTCCGCGCTGGTGTTCGGCACGCACTTCTTCAAGCAGACCGGCAATCCGATCGATGGTGTGCTCGCGGCCTTCGCGCTGTACGCGGTGGGGTTCGCAGCCCGGCCGCTGGGCGGGATCGTGTTCGGCCACTACGGGGACAAGATCGGCCGCAAGACGCTGCTGCAGATCAGCTTGATCGTCGTCGGCATCACCACCTTTCTGATGGGCTGCCTGCCGACCTTCGATGCCATCGGCTATTGGGCGCCGGTGCTGCTGGTGAGCCTGCGGCTGATCCAGGGCTTTGCGTTCGGCGGCGAGTGGGGCGGTGCGGTGATCCTCGTGAGCGAGCACAGCCCTGACAACCGTCGCGGCTTCTGGGCCAGTTGGCCGCAGGCGGGCGTACCCGCGGGCAACCTGATCGCCACCGTGGTCCTGCTGCTGTTGTCCTCGACGCTGAGCGAATCGGACTTTCTCGGCTGGGGCTGGCGCGTGGCCTTCTGGTTCTCGGCCGTGGTCGTGCTGATCGGCTACTGGATCCGCAAGCGGGTGGACGACGCGCCGATCTTCAAGGAGTCGCAAGCACGCCAGCAGGAGGTCAAGCAGCAGGAGATGCGCCTCGTGCAGGTGCTCAAGTACCACTGGCGCGAAGTGCTGATCGGCATCGGCGCCCGCTTCGCGGAGAACATCCTGTACTACATGGTGGTCACCTTCTCGCTCACCTACCTGAAGATGATCGTGGGCATGAACACCTCGCGCATCCTTCTGCTGATGTTCGGTGCGCACGCCATCCACTTCCTGCTGATTCCGGTGATGGGCCATCTGTCCGATGTGATCGGCCGCAAGCCGGTGTACATGATCGGCGCGGTGCTCACTGCGTTCTGGGGCTTCGTCGGCTTTCCCATGATGGACACCGGCAACGAGTGGCTCATCATGGCTGCGATCGTGTTGGGGCTGGGCATCGAGTCGATGACTTATTCGCCGTACTCGGCGCTGATGACCGAGTTGTTCCCCACACGGATCCGCTACACCGCGCTGTCGTTGTGCTACCAGGTCGCGCCGCTGCTCGCCGGCTCGCTGACTCCGTGGATCTCGCTCACGCTGCTCAAGCACTACAAGTCGTCCACGCCCATCGCGCTGTACCTGGTCGGTGCGGCGCTGATCTCCATCGTCGCCGTCAGCTTTGCGAAGGAAACCAAGGGCAAGTCGCTGCGCGAGATCGATGCCGCCGATGCGGCACGCCGCCCGCACTGATCCGCCTTCAGGTCTTCGACCCAGTGCCTCATCGCCGAGTCGAGGGGCAATCTCTTCATCACTCGTTCTGGCGCGTCGTTTCGGGAGACGAGGCGGCATGGGCTGTACGGCGACGCAGCCCGCGCCATGAAGGAGTCAAGACGCCGACGGATTGGGCGATCGATCTGATGCAACCCGCTTGAAGCCTGGGCCAGACGGGCAGGGCGGCACAATGGGCGTGCAGGCGATGACGACAGTTGTGTCGAGCGCAATGAACCACCCACGAGCGGGCACCATGAATCACCCTTTCGCAGAACTGATAGACCTGAACTTCGAAGAAGTGAAGGGCGGCTCAAGCACGCTGACGCTGGTTGTTGCACCACAGCACTTGAATCCCCATGAGGTGGTGCACGGTGCCGTCCTGTTCGCAATGGCCGATACGGGCATGGGATCGGCGCTCTACCCAACGCTGGAGGCGGGCGAGATCTGCGCCACGATCGAGATCAAGATCAACTATTTCAAGCCCGTTTTTCAAGGCCGGCTCGTCTGCAAGACCGAACTCGTCAACCGGGGCAAGACCGTTGCGAACCTGGAGTCGCGGCTGTACGTGGACGAAGTCCTCGTGGCGCACGCAAATGGGAACTACGCAATCTTTCGTCCCCGGCGTGCCGAGGCATAACCCCTTCATCAGCGACACGAACCAATGAACGACGATCTGGAAGCCCGAATCCGCTCGGGCCAGGCACTGTCCGAATCGATGGGCAACTTCCACGTGACCGGGTGGGAGCCCGAGCGCAAGCTGCTCCAGGCAGCCTTCACCGTGCGACGCGAGTATTGCCACACGAACGGCACGATTGCGCAGGGCGGGTTCATCACCGCCTGGCTCGACGCCGCCATGGCTCATGCCGTCATGCATGACACGGACCAGACGCAGACCGTCTTCAGCCTCGAGATCAAGGTGAGCTTCTATGAAAAAGTCGGCCCGGGCGAGGGACGGGTCGAAGGGCGCGTGATCAGGCGTGGAAAGCGCATTGCGTTTCTCGAAGCCGCGCTCTACAACCCCGACGGCAAGCTGGCCGCCGAGGCCTCTTCAACCGGGGTGTTGGCGAGCCTCTAGAGCGGCAGCGCCGATCCGAGAGCGGTGCTTGATCTGCATCTGCAAGCTCTGATGCCGGCCAGATTCGATCGCAGCAGCGAAGGCCTGCTGTTGCCGGCTGAACGCGGCAGTTAATTTGGCACGCCTGAGCCGACAGAGTTCGCAGAGGCGCCCAACCCACGCTTCTCCCTGGCAGATCGAACTGCTATAAACAACCGCGAGCGGCCAAGGGACGCCCATTCCGGGCAATCACCAAGGAGAAGAAACCATGGATATCTCGGTATTTACGGTAGCGATGCAAGACGCGGTGGGTCATCAGTTGCCCCGGCTTCTGGGAGCACTTGCAATCTTCGCGTTGGGATGGTTGATTGCGGTGGCGGCGCGCGCAGCGATTCGCCGGTTGCTGAATGCCACACGCCTGAACGAGCGCATCAGCAGCAGCACGGGGTCTCGCGTCGATGCGGAATCGCCGGTCGCCGTCGTCGTGTTCTGGCTCGTGTTGCTGGCAGGCTTGGTGGCCGCTTTGGGCACGCTGGACCTTTCAACACTGTCTTCTCCGCTGGCGACCATGCTGACGGACGTGCTGCGCTTCCTGCCGCGCGTCTTCGCGGCCGCCGTGCTGAGTTTGGTGGCCTGGGTCTTGGCCAGCCTGATCAAGCTGGGCGTGAACAAGGCATTGGACGCCACCAGCCTCGACGAAAAGCTGAGTGCCGAAGCCGGCATGGCCCCCATGGCCCAGAGCGTCGGCAACGTGATCTTCTGGCTCGTCATCCTGTTGTTCCTGCCGGCCATCCTCGGCGCCTTGCAAATGACGGGGCTGCTGGAGCCGGTGAAGAGCATGCTCGACAAGCTGCTCGCCATGGCGCCGAACATCCTCGCGGCCATCCTGATCGGCGTGATCGGTTGGGTGTTGGCCAAGGTGCTGCGGGGCCTCGTGACCAACCTGCTCGCCGCGGGCGGCATCGACAACATCAACAGCAAGATCGGCCTCGACGGCGGCTTTCGCCTGTCCAAGCTGGCGGGCACCGTCGTCTACATCCTGATCTTCGTGCCCTCGCTGATCAGTGCACTCGATGCGCTCAAGATCGAAGCCATCAGCGGCCCGGCGACGCGCATGCTTTCCCAATTGCTGGAGGCGGTGCCGCACATCGTGGCGGCGGCGATCATCCTTACGCTGACGTGGTTCGTTGCGCGGTTCGCGAGCGAGCTGCTCAAGAAGCTGCTCGAGCAACTCGATGCCGACAGCCTCCCCGCCAAGATCGGGCTGGGACAGGCGCTCAGCGGCAGCTTTGCGCCTTCGCGGCTGGCGTCGGGCTTGTTGATGTTCTTCGCCATGCTGTTCGCTGTGGTCGAGGCCGCCAATCAACTCGGGTTCGGCGAAATGCGCAGCATGCTCGGCACCTTCACGCGTTTCGGGGCCGACATCGTGCTGGGCAGCGTGATCATGCTGATCGGCTTCTGGCTTTCCAACGTCGCCTTCCAGGCGTTGAGCCGGGCGGAGAGTTCTTCTGGCCTTCTGGCCAATATCGCGCGCTTTGCCATCCTCGGGCTGGTGATTGCGATGGGCTTGCGTGCGATGGGCGTCGCCAATGAAATCGTCTTCCTGGCCTTTGGGCTGACGCTGGGCGCTGTTGCTGTGGCGGCAGCACTGGCCTTCGGCCTGGGTGGACGCGAAGCGGCCGGCAAGCTGCTGGACCACTGGGTGCAGAAGATCTCCGGGAAGTAAGAGCGGAGCTGGCGGTCCGTCCGCCTTCGCTCCGCTTGAAGTCTGCTGCCGAGACGATCAGAAGAGAGGCCCCTCGCAGGGCCTTGAAGACTCCCTGATGCCATTGCCTGTTCGCACGTCTAGGCAAGCAGTGTTCCTGCTCTTGATTCCGTCTTTGACTGCACTGCCATCGTTAGGAGGCAAGCATGGAACACGTGTTGGCAAATCGGATCGTCAAGATCCGCTCCGAACTCGACCGGCTGAAGACGTCGGACCTGGAGACCACCATCATCGATCTCGGTGACCGCGAAGTGGTCGGCTACCGGTGCGGGATACACGGCGCATCCGTGCATCGTTACGAACTCGCAGCCCCCGTGAACCTGGATGAGCTCGCTGAATTCGAACGCCGGGTGGGCGTCCGCCTGCCACTTGAATATCGTGAATGGCTGACCCAGGTGAGCGACGGCGGCGCCGGTCCCATGCACGGTGTGTTTCCACTGGCCGAGGAGGCCGAAAACGCCGCAGTCGACTACGCCGCCGATTTTTCCTTCACCGCCGAGAACCCCTGTGCGCCTGTACCCGAGGGAGCAGATGCGCGGTGGTCGCAGAACATCGAACGGATCTACCGCGGCATGACCTTCCTTGCGGACGAGGGGTGTGGCATGTACAACCTCCTGATCCTCCGAGGTCCCGCCTCCGGGCAAGTCTGGTGGCACAGCTATGAGCATGCCTCTGCAACGCCGATCCTTCATCCCGAGACCCTCAGGCCGCTGACATTTCTGGATTGGTACGAACTATGGCTGGGGCGTGCACTCGACCCGAGCCAAGATCAGGTGGGAAGCTTCGGGGAGTTTGTCTAACTGCCCTGGGGAGTGGTTCTGGCTTGTGATCGCTGTTCGTGCCGCAATCCGGTGCCGCTACTCAATCTGGAGCAGTCGGCGATGGAAATCAGCAACTCGTGATGCGCACTACGCCGATCCGACAGCGCCTTGATGGATCGCTTGCGAGGCACCCGACGTGCCTTGATTGAGTGGCTGGATCTCGAGTGGATCGCAGGGGCTGCTGATCTGATTTCCATCGAATCGCACTCGAATGAGCAGGCCGGCCGTGCCGGTGACTGTGCCGAGTCTGCTGCCACACCGCACACGGCTCCCTCTCTCGAGATGGAGCCCATGCAGTCTGCAAAATTCTTTCAGAGTCATCTTGCTGCTCACAGGTTGAATTGTCAGCAGATTGTTGATTGCAGTCGAATGGATTCCCCTTCCAAAATTCACTTACGCATGTAGGAAGGGTGCCCGCAACCGTGACAGGAGCCAGGGAGCCCATCCATGGTCACTTGCACGGCAATGAGCGCCGCACCTGACCAGCTGATCTGCCGCAGCGACCGACTTCGCACCCAACCAAAGGGCCGTACCGCCCCAGCCTTCGGTACCGACAACACGCATGGTCGGAAGGGGCTCTGAAATACCCCTAAGCATCGAACTAGAAGTTGCTGCGCTGCAACATCCT
Organism: Variovorax sp. EL159; assembly: GCF_900100965.1. Classification (GTDB taxonomy): domain Bacteria; phylum Pseudomonadota; class Gammaproteobacteria; order Burkholderiales; family Burkholderiaceae_C; genus Variovorax. The sequence goes on from NZ_FMUJ01000001.1 coordinate 349,293, forward strand.
TCGGGCGCATTTCCCCCTCGAAATACGATGAAAGCCTTCGATTCTTGAAGCTGCGATTTGGATCGCAACTTCAGGATGAAATCTTTCGCGTTCAGTGTCCAGCGCGAAATATTGATACCCCAAAAAGCGTCACTGAAATCGTTGCAACCACTTGTACATTGGTTTGGAAATGTGAGCCGATTGTTAAACGAAGCCAGGGCATTTCTCCCCGTGCACTCCCCGTGCAGGGAGGGTTCCAGCTGTCCGTTTCGATTGCGCACGCATCGTTGCCGATTTCATTCAAGACCTGGAGTAGTGCATGCAAACCATCGATCCGCTGGACAGCGCAACGCCCCTTACCTCGGGTCAGATGGCGATGTGGCTCGGTGCCAAGTTCGCCTCGCCCGACACCAATTTCAACTTGGCCGAAGCCATAGAGATCGATGGCCCGATCGACGTGGCCATCTTCCTGGCGTCTATGCGGCAAGTGGTCGAAGAGGCCGAGGCCACGCGGCTGCGTTTCGTCGATACGGGGCAGGGGCCGCGCCAGGTCGTGGCACCGCCGCTCAGCCGCGAAATCCTGTACCTCGACTACAGCGCCGAGAGCGATCCGCGCACTGTCGCCGAAGCGTGGATGCAGGCCGACTTCAGCCGCAACATCGATCTGGCGAACGGGCAGTTGTGGTTGTCTGCGCTGATCCGCCTCGCGGGCGATCGCCACATCTGGTACCACCGCTGCCATCACATCGCACTCGACGGTTTCGGCGGCGGGCTTATCGCACGCCGCTTCGCGGACATCTACACCGCGCGCGTGCAGCGCACCGACGTGCCTGAAGCCTCGCGCTTCGCAGCGATCGCGCAGCTTGCCCATGAAGAAAACGCCTACCGCGAGTCCGGCCGCTTTCCGCGCGATCGCCAGTATTGGATGGAGCGTTTCGCCGATGCGCCCGATCCGCTGAGCCTGGCGCAGCGGCGCTCGGTCAACGTCGGTGGCCTGCTGCGCCAGACCGTGCACCTGCCGGCCGCCAGCGTGCAGGCCTTGCAGGGCATTGCACAGGAACTCGGCACGACGCTGCCGCAGATCCTGATCGCCACCACTGCCGCCTACCTGTACCGCGCGACGGGCATCGCCGACATGGTGATCGGCATTCCGGTGACGGCGCGCCACAACGACCAGATGCGGCGCGTGCCGGCCATGGTGGCGAATGCCTTGCCGTTGCGCCTGTCGATGAGCGCGCAGTTGCGCATTCCCGAACTGATCCGCGAGGTCGGACGGCAGATGCGGCAGATCCTGCGGCACCAGTCCTACCGCTACGAGTACCTGCGCAACGACCTGAACATGCTGGTCAACAACCGGCAGCTGTTCACGACCGTGGTCAACGTCGAGCCCTTCGACTACGACCTGCGTTTCGCGGGCCATGCCGCGAAGCTGCGCAACCTGTCCAACGGCACGGCCGAGGACCTGGGTATCTTCCTGTACGAGCGCGGCAACGGGCAAGACCTGCAGATCGACTTCGACGCCAACCCTGCGATCTACACCGCGCAGGCGCTGGCCGATCACCAGCGCCGGTTGCTGGCCTTCATGGCCGCCGTGATCGACGAGCCGGACCAGGCCGTCGGCCATGTCGATCTGCTGAACGCCAACGAGCGCAGGCAACTGCTGGTGGACTGGAACGACACCGATCACGCCGTGCCCGACACCCACCTCACGGCGTTGATCGAAGCACAGCTTGCGAGCAACCCGGGCGGCGTTGCATTGCGATTCGACGGACAGGCGATGCGCAACGACGAGCTGAACCGCCGCGCCAATCGATTGGCCCATCTGCTGCGCGCACGCGGCGCGGGCCCCGAACGCACCGTGGCGCTGGCCATCCCCCGCTCGTTCGAGCTGATGGTTGCGTTGCTGGCCGTTCTGAAGACCGGCGCCGCCTACCTGCCGGTCGATCCGGATTTCCCGCAGGACCGCATCGCCTTCATGCTCGGCGACGCACAGCCCGTGTGCCTGATCACCACTGTTGCCTTGTCGGAGGCACTGCCGGGGCAGGCGTCGCAACTGCTGCTCGACCTTCCGCAAACGATTGCCGAACTGGTGAGTTGCGCAGACACCAATCCCGGCGTTGCGATCGATCCTTCGCATCCGGCCTATGTGATCTACACCTCGGGCTCCACGGGCAAGCCGAAGGGCGCGGTGGTATCGCACCGCGCCATCGTCAATCGTCTGCGCTGGATGCAGGACCGCTACGGCCTGCATGCCGACGACCGCGTGCTGCAGAAAACGCCTTCGAGCTTCGACGTGTCGGTCTGGGAGTTCTTCTGGCCGCTGATCGACGGCGCGACGCTGGTGTTCGCCAAGCCGGGTGGCCAGAAGGACGCGGCCTACCTGGCCGACCTCATCGGCAGGGAAGGCATCACCACGCTGCACTTCGTGCCCTCGATGCTCGAAGTCTTTTTGCGCGAACCCACGGCCGGTGCGTGCACGTCGCTGCGTCGTGTGATCTGCAGCGGCGAGGCCCTGTCGCCCGCGCTGCAATCGCAGTTCCAGCAACACCTGTCCTGCGAACTGCACAACCTCTACGGGCCGACCGAAGCGGCGGTCGATGTCACCGCGTGGGAATGCCTGCGCACGCCCGAGATCGAATCGGCATCGGAGCGCGTTCCCATCGGTCGCCCGATCTGGAACACGCAGATGCATGTGCTCGACAGTGGCCTGCAGCCGGTGCCGCCGGGCGTGACCGGCGAGCTGTACATCGCGGGCGTCGGCCTGGCGCGTGGTTACCTGAACCGTCCGCTGCTCAGCGCCGAGCGCTTCATCGCCAACCCCCACGGCGCGCCCGGCAGCCGCATGTACCGCACCGGCGACCTTGCATGCTGGCGCCACGACGGCAGCCTCGACTTTCTCGGCCGTGCCGACCAGCAGGTGAAGATCCGCGGCCTGCGCATCGAGCCGGGCGAGATCGAATCGGTGCTGCTGAAGCACCCGCAAGTCGCGCAGGCGGCGGTGATCGCGCGTGAAGACGTGGCGGGCGACAAGCGTCTCGTGGCCTACGTCGTCGCAGCGGATGCAGGCGATCCGCAGGCGACCGAATTGCGCGCGCACCTCGCGCAGGCCTTGCCCGACTACATGGTGCCCTCGGCTTTCGTCAGCCTGCCGGCCTTGCCGCTCGGCCCGAGCGGCAAGCTCGACCGCAAGGCGCTGCCGGCACCCGAGCAACAAGCCGCCACGCCCTACGCCGCACCGCGCACGCCCACCGAAAAGATACTGGCCGGCCTCTGGGCAGAGACCCTGCACCTGCAGCGCGTTGGCGTGCACGACAACTTCTTCGAACTCGGCGGCCACTCGCTGATGATCGTGCAGCTGATCTCGATGATCCGGCAGCAGTTCATGATCGACCTGCCGGTGGACACGCTGTTCCAGGTGTCGACCATCGCCGGCCTTGCCGAGCTGCTGGACCAGGCCTCGCAGTCGCGGCCCAGCATCACGCCGATGCCGCGTCCCGCGCGCATTCCGCTGTCGTTCGCGCAGCGCCGCCTGTGGCTGATGAACCAGTTCGAAAACGCGAACCCCGCCTACAACATGCCGCTGGCGCTGCGCCTGTCGGGCGTGCTCGACCGCGCTGCGCTGCAGTTGGCGCTCGACGACCTGATGCAACGCCATGAAAGCCTGCGCACCGTCTACCCGAGCGAAGACGGGCTGCCGTATCAGCAGATCCTCGACGGCGAACAGGCGCGCGCATGGCTGATCGAGGCCGACAGCGGCGAAGACGAGATCGCCGCGCAGTTGCATGCCGCGGCCCGTACCAGCTTCGACCTCGGCAACACGGCGCCGCTGCGTCCGCACCTGTTCAAGCTGGCCTCCGACGAGCATGTGCTGCTGCTGCTCACGCACCACATCGTTGGCGATGGCGCTTCGCTGTTGCCGCTGGCGCGCGACCTGAGCGTGGCCTATGCCGCGCGCTGCGAAGGCAAGGCGCCGGGCTGGGCACCGCTGCCGCTGCAGTACGCCGACTACGCGCTGTGGCAGCAGGAATTGCTCGGCAGCGAAGACGACCCCGAGAGCATGGCGGGCCGCCAGCGCGAGTTCTGGCGCGAGACCCTGCGCGATCTTCCCGAGCAGATGAGCCTGCCCACCGACCGGCCGCATCCGGCCGTGCCCAGCTATCGCGGCGACGTGGTGCCGGTGCAGATCGGCGCGCACGTTCACGAGCGCATGCTGCAACTGGCGCGCGATGGCCAGGCCAGCGTCTTCATGGTGCTGCAGGCCGCGCTGGCGGGCTTGCTGAACCGGCTGGGCGGCGGCGACGACATCGTCATTGGCACGCCCGTCGCAGGCCGCAGCGATCATGCGCTCGACGAGCTGATCGGCTGCTTCGTCAATGCGCTGGTGCTGCGCACCGATGCCTCGGGGCAGCCGAGCCTGCGCGAACTGATCGCGCGGGTGCGCACCACCAACCTCGCGGCCTATGCGAACCAGGAGTTTCCATACGACCGCATCGTGGAGCTGCTGCGGCCGGAGCGCTCGCGCGCCAACCTGCCGCTGTTCCGCGTGATGCTCGGGTTCCAGCAGGGCAGCAACCGCCTGTCGTTCAGCCTGCCGGGCCTGTCGATCACGCCGCAGCCGGTGGCCATCGACACCGCGAAGTTCGACCTGTCGTTCATCCTCGACGAGCAGCGCGGCGCCGATGGCTTGCCGAGTGGCATTGCCGGCGGCATCCAGTACAGCACCGACCTGTTCGATCGCGCCACGGTCGAGGCCATCGCGGCGCGTCTGGTGCGTTTGCTGGAAGAGGCTTGCGAAGCGCCCGACGAGCCCGTGGGCAGCCTGGCCATCCTCGGTGCCGAAGAGCATCGGCGTCTGCTGGCCGACTGGAGCGGCCCCACGCGCGACCTGCCGCCGCGCACGTTGGCCGCGATGGTCGAGGCGCATGCCGCCGAGCGCCCGCATGCTGCAGCGGTGGTGCTCGACGACGCCACGCTCAGCTATGCCCAGCTCGATGTGCGCGCCAACCGGCTCGCGCATCTGCTGCGCCGGCAAGGCATTGGGGCTGGTGCCATCGTCGCGACAGTGCTGCCGCGTTCGCTCGACCTGGTGGTGGCGCATCTGGCCATCGTCAAGGCAGGCGCAGCCTACCTGCCGATCGATCCGAATCACATGGCCGGCCGCAGTGCCTTCGTGCTCGAAGAGGCCGCACCGGCCGCCGTGCTGACCCATGCGGTGCTGCTGCCGCAGCTGGCTGGTGTTCCGCATTGCGTGGCGCTCGACAGCGATGAGACGGTCGCCGCACTGGCGATCCAGTCCGATGCGCCTCTGGCGCCGGCGCAACCGGTCGACCCGCAGAGTGCCGCCTACGTCATCTACACCTCGGGCTCCACTGGCGTGCCCAAGGGCGTGGTGGTGCCTCATGCGGGCCTGAGCAGCCTGGGGACTGCGATGGCGGAGCGCCTCGCCATTGGCCACGATTCGCGCGTGCTGCAGTTCTCTTCCTGCGGTTTCGACGCTTCCGTCATGGACGAGTTGATGGCCTTCCATGCCGGCGCCGCGCTGGTGGTCCCGGCGGCGCAGCAACTGCTGGGCCCGGACCTGGCCGACCTGCTCGAAAGGCAGGCCGTCAGCCATGCGCTGATCCCTCCCGCTGCACTGTCGACATTGCCACCCGGTGAATTTCCTCATCTGCAAACGCTGGTGGTGGGTGGCGATGCCTGTCCCGCCGCGCTGGCCGCGCGGTGGTCGCAGGGTCGCCGCATGGTCAATGCCTACGGCCCGACCGAGATCACCATCTGCGCGAGCATGAGCGCGCCGATGACGGGCGAAGCGCAACCTTCCATCGGCCAGCCGATCTGGAACACGCGGATGTATGTGCTCGACGACAACCTGCAGCCAGTGCCCCCCGGCGTCGCGGGCGAGCTGTACATCGCGGGCGCCGGCCTGGCGCGCGGCTACCTGAACCGTCCGTTGCTCAGCGCCGAACGCTTCATCGCCGACCCGCACGGCGCGCCCGGCAGCCGCATGTACCGCAGCGGCGACCTTGCACGCTGGCGCAGCGACGGCAGCCTCGACTTCCTCGGCCGTGCGGACCAGCAGGTGAAGGTTCGCGGCTTCCGCATCGAGACCGGCGAGATCGAATCCGTGCTGCTGCGGCATCCGCAGGTGACGCAGGCCGCGGTGGTCGTGCGCGAAGACGTACCGGGCGACAAGCGCCTCGTGGCCTATGTGGTCGCCGCCGACGACCTGCAGCCGACAGAGCTGCGCGCCCACATGGCGCAGGCGCTGCCCGACTACATGGTGCCTTCGGCCTTCGTCCATCTGCCGACCCTGCCGCTGAACCAGAGCGGAAAGCTCGACCGCAAGGCGCTGCCGGTGCCCGAGCAGCAGGCCGCCGCGCCCTATGCCGAACCGCGCACGCCGACCGAGAAGCAGCTCGCCGAACTCTGGGCCGACACCCTGCACCTGGAGCGCGTCGGCATCCACGACAACTTCTTCGAACTCGGTGGCCATTCGCTGATGGCGATCCAGCTCGGCATGCGCATCCGCGAACGCATGCGGCCGGACTTTCCGCATGCCGAGGTCTACAACCGACCGTCGATCGCCGAGCTGGCGGCATGGCTCGACAACGTGGGCGGCGCGGCCGAGGCGCTGGACCTGTCGCGCGAACTGCACCTGCCAGAGCACATCCGAAGCCAAGACGCATCGCCGACGCTCGTGCCGAAGCGCGTGTTCCTCACCGGCGCCAGTGGCTTCGTCGGCAGCCACCTGCTGGCCGCGCTGCTGCGCGACACCTCGGCCTGCGTGGTCTGCCATGTGCGCGCCGCCGACGAGAGCGCAGGCACGCTGCGCCTGAAGCGCACGCTGGCGCAGCGCCAGCTCGGTGCGATCTGGGACGACGCGCGCATCAAGGTCGTGACCGGCGACCTCGGCAAGCCGCGACTCGGCCTCGACGACAGCGCCGTGCAACTGGTGCGCGATGGCTGCGACGCCATCTACCACTGCGCCGCGCAGGTCGACTTTCTGCATCCCTACGCGAGCCTGAAGCCTGCCAATGTCGGCAGCGTGGTCACGCTGCTCGAATGGACTTCGCAGGGTCGTCCGAAGAGCATGCATTACGTCTCCACGCTCGCAGTGATCGACCAGAACAACAAGGACGGCACCGTCACCGAGCAATCCGCGCTGGCCTCGTGGCGCGGCCTGGTGGACGGCTACAGCCAGAGCAAGTGGGTCGGCGATGCGCTGGCCCGCGAGGCGCAGGCGCGCGGCATGCCGGTCGCGATCTACCGGCTGGGCGCGGTGACCGGCGACCACACGCATGCGATCTGCAATGCCGAAGACCTGATCTGGCGCGTGGCGCATCTCTACGCGGACCTGGAGGCGATTCCCGACATGGACCTGCCGCTCAACCTGACGCCGGTGGACGACGTGGCGCGCGCCATCCTCGGGCTGGCGGGGCAGCAGGCTTCGTGGGGCCAGGTGTTCCACCTGATGAGCCAGGCGCCGCTGCGGGTGCGCGACATTCCGCCGGTCTTCGAGCGGCTGGGTATGCGGCTCGAACCGGTGGGGCTGGAGCCCTGGCTGCAGCGCGCGCATGCGCGGCTCGCGGTCGGGCAAGACCGCGACCTGGCGGCGGTGCTGGCGATTCTTGACCGCTACGACACCTCGGCCACGCCGCCGCAGGTGAGCGGTGCGGCGACGCACGCGCAGCTCGAAGCCATCGGCGCGCCCATCCGGCCGGTGGACCGCGACCTGCTGCAGCGCTACTTCGTCGATCTGGGCATCGACACCAAGGCGCGCCGCACGCTGGAAACGAGCAAGTCGTAGGAGGACCGATGGCACGCTATCTCATTGCGGCAACCGCGTTGCCGGGGCATGTGCTGCCGATGCTGGCCATCGCGCAGCATCTGGTGGGCCTGGGGCACGAGGTGCGGGTGCACACCGCGAGCCAGTTCAAGGCGCAGGCCGAGGCGACCGGCGCCAGCTTCACGGCATTCGAGTCTTCGATTGACTACGACTACCGGCAGCTCGACCAGCGCTTTCCCGAACGCCTGCGCCTGTCTTCGGCGCATGCGCAGTTGTGCTTTGGCCTGAAGCATTTCTTCGCGGATGCGATGGCGCCGCAGTTGAAGGGCCTTCGCGGCATCCTGCAGGACTTCAGGGCCGATGCCATCGTGGTCGACACGATGTTCTGCGGCACCTTTCCGCTGCTGCTGGGCGCGCGCTCGGCCCGTCCGGCGGTGGTTGCCATCGGCATTTCGGCGTTGCCGCTGTCCAGTTGCGACACGGCCTTCTTCGGCACCGCGCTGCCGCCGTCGTCCACACCGGAAGGGCGGGCGCGCAACCGTTCGATGAACACCAACCTCAAACAGGCGATGTTCGGCGAGGTGCAGCGCTATTTCGATGCCTTGCTGGCGTGCATGGCCTTGCCCGCGCTGCCGGATTTCTTCATCGACGCGATGGTCACGCTGCCCGACCTGTACCTGCAGGCCACGGCCGCGTCCTTCGAGTACCCGCGCAGCGACCTGCCGGCGTCGGTGCATTTCGTCGGTCCGCTGCTCGGGCCTGCCAGCCGCGACTTCACGCTGCCCGACTGGTGGCACGAACTGGACGACGGCCGCCCGGTCGTGCTGGTCACGCAGGGCACGCTGGCCAACCAGAATCCGGCGCAATTGATCGGCCCGACCTTGCAGGCCCTGGCAGGCGACAAGGGCATTCAGGTCATCGCCACCACCGGCGGCCCGGTGCCTGCCGCGTTGAGTGCGAACGTGCCGGCCAACGCCCGCGTGCTGCCGTTCCTGCCTTACGACCGGTTGCTGCCCAAGGTGCATGCGATGGTCACCAATGGCGGCTACGGCTCGGTCAACCACGCGCTCAGCCTCGGTGTGCCGCTGGTGGTGGCGGGCGGTACCGAGGAAAAGCCCGAGATTGCCGCGCGCGTGGCCTGGTCGGGGGCAGGCATCAATCTCGGCAGTGGCCAGCCCGGTGCCCGGCAGATCGGCGACGCCGTGCGCAAGGTGCTGGGGCCTTCCACCTACCGGCAGCGCGCCGCCGTGCTGCGCGAGGACTTCGCGCGCCATCACGCGCTGGACGGCATCGCGCAGGCCCTCGCCGCGCTTCAGCACACCACCCCCGCATCCGCGGAAATGGCTTGAACACCCAACAAGGAAACCGACGATGAGCAATCCGTTTGACGACAAGAGCGCCAGCTTTCAGGTGCTGGTGAATGAAGAAGGGCAGCACTCGCTGTGGCCCGCTTTCATCGCCGTTCCCGCCGGCTGGACGGTGGCCCTGGCGGCAACCGACCGGGCCGCCTGCGACGACTTCATCGAGGCCCACTGGCGCGACATGCGGCCGCGCTCGCTGGTGGCCAAGGATCTCGATGCCGCCAAGGCATGAGGATGTTCGCCCTGCATCGGCGCGGTGCCGCATGGGCGTATGCATCGCTGTTCCAGTCGCCGGCAGTTGGTGATGCGACCGGCGCCTGCGCGCCCGACAGGGAGCGTGCCGGGCCTGCGGAGGGGAGAAGCGGCAATCCCGCAAAGCCGCCGCGAGCTACGCTGCAGCAGCAACGCAGGCCGCGCCGGCGATGAGTGTCTTCTCCGTCTGGCCGTACTTCGTGCTCGTGCTGATCGTGCTCGGCATGCTGATGCTGCCGGTCTTCAGCGCGGCCGACGAGCCGCTGCAGCGCAACCAGCGCACCGCAACGCTCGACGGCCTGCGCGGCTTTCTCGCGCTGAGCGTCTTCGTGCATCACCTGATGGTGACCCACGGCTACATCGAGCGCGGCGAATGGACGTTTCCGCCGTCGGGCTTCCACACCCTGCTTGGACAGGGCGGCGTGGGTGTCTTCTTCATGATCACGGGCTTCCTGTTCTGGGGCAAATTGCTCGATGCCGAGGGCCGGCCGGACTGGCGCAGCCTCTACCTCGGCCGGTTGTGGCGCATCGGCCCGACGTACCTGCTGGCGGTCGGCCTGATGTTTCTCGTCGTCGCCTGGAAAACCGGCTTCGTGCTCAGGGAGCCGGCGTGGTCCGTGCTGGCTGCGGCGCTGCAGTGGCTGGCCCTTGGCATCGTGCCGCGGCAGCCCGATATCAACGGCTACGTCGGGACGACCTTGATCCTCGCGGGCGTGACCTGGACGGTCTTCGTGGAATGGCTGTTCTACGGATCGCTGCGCCTGATGGCGCCGCTCGCGCGTGGCGGGCGAACGCCGCGCTTCGTTGCCGCCGGCTTGTTGTTGCTGTGCCTGCCGGCGCTGACGGTCGCGGCGCTGCCATCGGCCGGCTCGCCGACGAAGCCCACGCTGGCGCTGGTGATCGGCGCGCTGGCCTGGGTGCTGGCGTCGTTCCTGTTGGGGATGCTGTCGGCGTGGCTGCTTCGGAACGATGGCGTGAGCCGGGCCAGAGCGCGCCTGCCGGAGTGGGCGGCCTCGCTGCTCGCGCTGCTCTGCCTGGCCGCCGTGTTCATCGGGTTCCCGCACATGGTGGGCCCTGTTCAGGTCTTGCTGCTCTGGGGCTTCTTTCACCTGGTCTGCAGCGACAGCACGCTGTATGGCCTGCTGGCCACGCGCGTGGCCCGGCGCATGAGCACGGTGAGCTACAGCATCTACTTGCTGCAGGGACTCGTGCTGACCGTGATCTTCGCGATGCCATCGGTGCGCGATTTCGCGATGGCCGGGGCGATGCAGTACTGGATGGTGGGCACGCTGTGCGCGCTGCTGCTCGTGGCGGCATCGGTCGCGAGCTATCGCTTCGTCGAGAAGCCGGGCATTGCACGTGGCAGGCGTGCGCGTTCTGGCGCCACGATCCGCGGCATTCATGGCAATGGATTGAAGCAACCTCTGCAAGGAACGCGACCATGAGCAATCCGTCTGGCAACGAGTGCGACGCCTTCCTGTCGAAACGCGAGGTGCCTTTCTCGTTCGGTGCCGTCGTCGTCACCTACTTCCCGACCGACGAACAGGTGGCGAACCTTCACGCGCTTGCCGGTTCGTGCCCGCGCCTGTGCGTGGTCGACAACACGCCGCAGGCGGGGGACTGGCATCGGGCGCTTGTCGATGCAGGCATCCACGTGCAGCACAACGGCAATCGCGGCGGCATCGCGGGGGCCTTCAATTGCGGCATCGCCGAACTTGAAGCGCAGGGTGCCGAACTCTTCTTCCTGCTCGATCAGGATTCGAAGCTGCCGCCCGGCTACTTCGATGCCATGTGCGAGGCCGCGATGGCAGCCCGGCGTCGGGGAGGCGAGGGCAGTGGTGAGGAAGAGGCGGCCTTCCTGATTGGCCCGCTCGTCCACGACACGAACCTGGACGCGCTGATCCCGCAATTCGGCCTTCAAGGCAAGCGTGTCTACCAGTTCGATCTGCAGCAGCCCTTCACCGAACCGCTGGTTCGCTGCGCCTTCCTGATCTCGTCGGGCTCGTTGATTTCGCGTGCTGCATGGGCCAAGGTCGGCCGGTTCGACGAGCGCTACGTGATCGACCACGTGGACACCGACTACTGCATGCGTGCCCTGCGCCGCGATGTGCCGCTGTACCTCAACCCGCACGTCGTCCTGCGGCACCAGATCGGCCAGATCGAGGCGAGGTCGCTGTTCGGCTGGAAGATCCACTTCATCAACTATCCAGCCTCGCGGCGCTACTACATCGCGCGCAATGCATTGGACCTCTCGCGGGCGCACGTGCGTGCCTTTCCCGCAATCCTGTTCATCAACGTCTACACGTTCAAGCAGATCCTGCCCATGCTGATGTTCGAGCGCGATCGCTTGAGAAAGAGCATCGCGCTGATGGTCGGCTTCTTCGATGGGCTGCTCGGGCGGTTGGGCGGCCTGCGCGAGGCGCATCCCCGGGTGGGCAAGTACCTGAGCGGCAGCGATCGGGCAACGGGGCGCGAGGCAACTTCCGCGAATTCATGACGGCCACCTCGCCCCTTCAGGCGCCGCGCGCGCGCCGCGCCGCGCTCGCCTTCATCTTCGTCACCGTGCTGATCGACTTCCTGGCGTTCGGCTTGATCCTTCCCGGCCTGCCGCATCTGGTGGAGCGCCTGGCCGGCGGCAGCACCGCGACGGCGGCGTACTGGATCGCGGTGTTCGGCACGGCGTTCGCTGCCATCCAGTTCGTCAGCTCGCCGATCCAGGGCGCGTTGTCCGATCGCTTCGGCCGGCGGCCGGTGATCCTGCTGTCGTGCCTGGGGCTGGGCGTGGATTTCGTTTTCATGGCCCTGGCGAACAGCCTGCCGTGGCTGTTCGTCGGCCGCGTGGTGTCCGGCGTGTTCTCGGCCAGCTTCACCATCGCCAATGCCTACATCGCCGACGTGACGCCGCCCGAGGAGCGGGCCCGAAGCTACGGCATCGTGGGCGCGGCCTTCGGCATGGGGCTGGTGTTCGGGCCGGTGCTCGGCGGGCAACTGAGCCACATCGATCCGCGCCTGCCGTTCTGGTTCGCGGCCGGCCTGACGCTGCTCAGCTTCTGCTACGGATGGTTCGTGTTGCCCGAGTCGCTGCCACCCGAGCGGCGCAGCCGCAAGTTCGACTGGTCGCATGCCAACCCGATCGGATCGCTGGTGCTGCTCAAGCGCTATCCGCAGGTGTTCGGGCTGGCGGCGGTGGTTTTCCTCGTCAACCTGGCCCAGTACGTTTATCCCAGCGTGTTCGTGCTGTTCGCCGACTACCGGTATCAATGGAAGGAAGACGCGGTCGGCTGGGTGCTCGGCGTGGTGGGCGTGCTCAGCGTGGGGGTCAATGCGCTGTTGATCGGGCCGGGCGTGAAGCGCTTCGGCGAGCGCCGCGCCCTGTTGTTCGGGATGGGCTTCGGCGTGCTCGGCTTCGTCATCTACGGCTTCGCCGATGCCGGCTGGGTGCTGCTGGCCGCGCTGCCGTTCGGCACCTTGCTGGCCTTCGCCGGGCCGGCGGCGCAGGCGCTGATCACCCGACAGGTCGGCGCCGCCGAGCAGGGGCGGGTTCAGGGGGCGTTGACGAGCCTGGTGTCGGTGGCGGGCATCGTCGGGCCGGCGATGTTTGCCGGCAGCTTCGGCTATTTCATCGGGGCGGATGCGCCGGTGCACTTGCCGGGCGCTCCCTTTTTCATGGCTGCGGCGTTCCTGGGCATTGGCGCGCTGATCGCGTGGGCGGACGGCCATCGGTCGAGGCGGCCGCGCGGGCAGGTCGTTGCAGCGGCCGACAAATAGATGAGTCGCGGCGGGGCACTGGCTTTCGCCGCGCGCTTGACCGCCTTTGGCGCAGGTTCGCCGACATGGCTCGTCCCCACGCGCCACGGTCGCCGAATGGTTTTCAGGATCGGTTTCTAGTAAACCTTTGTTAATACCTGTGTACTATTTCCTGAAAAGTAAGCGGTATCCGCCGTAATCTTGCATACATCATGCAAGCACCTTCACACGCTTTTGAACTGCCTGAGGGCTGGACTGCCGATTTCGAGATCGTCCGAACGCTCCACGGCTCCTATGCCGGGGTTGCCAAGCTGAGCCTGAGCGGCGTGCAGAAATGTGCGCTCGTGATCACGCAGCAGCTCACGTGGGACGGCGCCTTCGAGCGTGCGCGCGTCCGCGCTTTTCACTTCGTCAGGGAATGGGTTTCCGGACCCCGGAACTGACCCCGACACGCCGGTTCCTTCGTCCGCCTCCGACGCAAGGCATCCGGCATCGCTTCTGCTGAAGGCGGCACGCGCCCGGCGTGCCTGTCGCGATGAGGCATGGCCTTGCCCCGGGCGAGCTTCACAGACACCATTGCGCCATGGAGAAGACAAAAGTTCTGGCTACAACGATTGATATGGCACGTGCGGGCCTCGGCTTCACGCCCACAGATGCGCTGGCCTGCATCGCGGACCTGATCGAGCAGGAGGATGCGGGGAGCGAATCCTATGACCGCAATGTGGAGAGGCTGCTGCGCCTGGGCGCCTGTATCTGGACCTTGCGGCGCGGCATGTTCGCGCCGACCGCGGCCGAGATCATTCCCGAGAGGCAGCCGAGGTAGCTGCCCGCCCTCGGGCGTTGCGCAGACAAGAAACAGCCGCCTCGGGGGCGGCTTCGAACCGAGGGTTGGCGCTTCTGAAGATCAGCGGCACTGGAACAGGACGCCCTGTTCGGCGGGCGCCTTGCCGAGCCATCGCGGCGTCAGGTTCTTCGCATCGCAGTAGTCCGAGGCCTGGACGTAGGTCACGGCGCGCAGAACGCCTTCGCGAACCTGTGTGACCTCGTTGGGAGGGGTCGAGCAGCCAGTGATGACCAAAGCGAGCGGAAGCAGTGTGCGCCAATTCATCGGGCCATTCTAAGACGCGGTGCCGGCCGGTCGGGGTTCGCGGCCGGGGTAGAGATATCTGGCGTAGCTGCCGGCCTGACCGAACATCTGCTGCGCCAGCTTCACCGGATCTTCGCCCTTGTGCTTTTCGTAGAGCACCGGGCCCCAGATGATGAATCCGTCGATGCTGAGGCTCTGGGGTGCCGGCTCGATGGCCTTCCAGGCATGCGCGAATTTGGAGATCCAGGCCAGAGCTTCGCTCAGTGCGCGGTTGGGAGGCGTGGCAGAAGGGACTGTTTCTTCGTTCATGGACATGGTGACATCCTGCGTGAAAAGACTGTACAAATATACAGTAAACTCGGCGCATGGAAAACATGCCCGCCACCCTCTGGATTGCTGCCTGTGCGTACCGCCTGCAGCAGCAGTGGCACAGCGTCGACCTCCTCGAACTGGAGGAGGTTGCACGCGAACTGTGGCGCGATGCGCGGCTGCGGGCGATGTGGCCCGACGAGGCTGCGGCGCAGTGGCTTCTTCCGGTCGCTGCGGCGCCGCGTGCCCATGCCCGCCGACCCGATCTTCCATCGGTGTCGGCACCCATTCCCGGTTTCTCCTTGACGGGTCTACCGTCCCCCGCTGGTCAACCTGTGCGGGGTCCTTGATGCATGTCAGCAGCAAGGATTTCAAGCCCAGCCTCGCGGCTGGGCTTTTTTTATGCCGCGGTCCGATCGCGTCCCAGAGCCTTTGCATCGCTTTTTTTTGCCGAGGCGCGAGGCTATAGTCGGCGGGCGCTGTCGCATTGCCGTCATTCCTGTCTGGAACACAAGGCGCCGCAGCCTGCTTCGATCCCATAAAGGATGTTCGTGCCGGATTCCCTGACCTCCACGCTGACCAGCTACTACGACGCGGTGCCCTACGACTCGCACCCGTTCCCGCAGACGGCCATGGAGCATCTGGAAGCGCTGGCATTTCTTTTCGGACTCGAAGCCCCCGCGCCGGGTACGGCCCGCGTGCTGGAGCTCGGTTGCGCGGCCGGCGGCAACCTGATTCCCTTTGCGGCGCGCCACCCTGAAGCGCAGGCGCTCGGCGTCGATCTCTCGACAGTGCAGGTCGCGCAAGGCGTCGCAGCCATCGGCCATGCGGGGCTGTCGAACATTGAACTGAAAGCCTTCGACATCTCGGGCATCGACGCCTCGTTCGGTCAGTTCGACTACATCGTCTGCCACGGCGTGTACAGCTGGGTGCCCGGCCCGGTGCAGGACGCGATCCTGCGCGTGTGCTCGGAGAACCTGGCACCGAATGGCGTGGCCTACGTCAGCTACAACGTGTACCCCGGCTGGAAGGCGCGCGAGATCGTGCGCGACGCGATGATCCTGCGCGGCGGCGCGCGCGACACGCCGGACGAAAAGCTCTCCTATGCGCGCGGCATGCTCGAATTTCTGGAGCAGTCGGCCCGTGCCGACAGCGTGCTCGCGAAGACGCTCGAAGAAACCATGCCGATCGTGCGCGGGGCCAACAGCTCCTACCTTCTGCACGAGTTCCTCGAGCCCTGCAATGCGCCGTGCTACTTCAAGGAGTTCGTCGCACGCGCGGAGGATCGCGGGCTGGCCTACCTGTGCGATGCCGAGCCGTCGACCATGTTCGTGCAGAACTACGGCGACAAGGTGCGCGGCCCGCTGCTGCGCGAATGCGGCGGCAGCCAGATACTGATGGAGCAGTACCTCGATTTCCTGGTCAACCGCACCTTTCGCCAGACCCTGCTGGTCAAGCAGGTGAGCGCCGGCAACATCCGCTATCGCCTCGATCCCGCACGCATCCGCAAGCTGGAGTTCGCGGGCACCTTCGCGGTCGAGGGCGGCGGTGCGCCCACGCTCGATGCGCACGAGCAGCCCTGCCAGGCGATCCGCGGCCTGAAGGTCACGCTGCGGGTGCCGGCGCAAAAGGCGGTGGCACAGTTGCTCGATGCCAGCTACCCGGCGTCGATGTCGGCGAACGCGCTGATTACCGGCGTCGCGCAGCTCACGAACCAGCCGGTGGCCGAAGTCGATGCGCTCGTGATGGCGATGCTCGAAGAGCTGCTGATCCTCGGGGCCCTACGCATCCGGCGCACCCCGGTGCCGGTCGCGGCCGCGATTTCCGACTTACCCCAAGCGCTGCCCGCACTGCGCGTCGCGCCCGGTCTTTCGCCGGCGGCGGGCGCGACGGCCAGCAGCTGCAACCAATGGCACGAGCCCGTGGGGCTCACGCTGCTGGAACGCGCCTTGCTACCGCTGCTCGACGGCACCCGTTCACATCAGGCGCTGGCCGAACATCTTGCGGCGGAAGTGCGCAGCGAGCGCCTGCGCTTCATCAAGGACGACAAGCCGCTGACCGACCCGTCGACGGTGCAGGCGTTCGCTCAGCAGCAGGTCGCGCTGGCGCTCGATAACTTGCGGCGCAAGGCAATGCTCACGGCCTGACCATCATCATCTTTCGTCATCGAACCTACAGAGGAGACTTCAACATGCAAAAAATCCACTGGGCCCCGAAACTGCACGTCGCCGTCGCGGCGGTGCTCGCGCTGGCCGCCGCCGGCGCGTCGAACGCCGCGTCGCAGGCGCCCGTTGCCGCCGAAAACGGCATGGTCGTGAGCGCGCAGCACCTGGCCTCCCGGGTCGGCGTCGACGTGCTCAAGCGCGGCGGCAATGCCATCGACGCGGCGGTGGCCGTGGGCTACGCCCTGGCGGTGGTGTACCCGGCAGCGGGCAACCTCGGCGGCGGCGGCTTCATGACCGTGCAGCTGGCCGATGGCCGCAAGACCTTCCTCGACTTCCGCGAGAAGGCGCCGCTGGCCGCCACGGCCAACATGTACCTCGACAAGGACGGCAACGTCATCAAGGGCCTGAGCACCAAGGGCCACCTTGCCGTCGGCGTGCCGGGCAGCGTCTCGGGCATGGAATACGCCCGCGAGAAGTACGGCACGATGAAGCGCGGCGAACTGCTGGCCCCGTCGATCCAGCTGGCCGAAAAGGGCTTTGCGCTGGAGCAGGGCGACATCGACCTGCTCGGCACCGCCACGGCCGACTTCAAGGAAGACGCGGCCTCGGCCGCCATCTTCCTGAACAAGGGCGAGCCCTACAAGGTGGGCGACAAGCTGGTCCAGAAAGACTTGGCCAAGACCCTGCGCGAGATCAGCGCCAAGGGCACCGACGGCTTCTACAAGGGCTGGGTCGGCAACGCCATCGTGGCGTCGAGCCAGGGCGGCAAGGGTCTGATCACGCAGGCCGACCTCGACCAGTACAAGACGCGCGAACTCGCGCCGGTGGAGTGCGACTATCGCGGCTACCACGTCGTGTCGGCACCCCCGCCCAGCTCGGGCGGCGTGATCATCTGCGAGATGCTCAACATCCTGGAGGGCTATCCGCTCAAGGACCTGGGCTACCACTCGGCACAGGCGGTGCACTACCAGATCGAAGCCATGCGCCACGCCTACGTGGACCGCAACAGCTACCTGGGCGACCCCGACTTCGTGAAGAATCCGCTCGACCGCCTGCTCGACAAGGGCTACGCCGAGAAGATCCGCGCCGTGATCGACCCCAAGAAGGCCGGCGTCTCGAAGGACATCAAGCCCGGCGTTGCGCCACATGAAGGCAGCAACACCACCCACTATTCGATTGCCGACAAGTGGGGCAACGCGGTCTCGGTGACCTACACGCTGAACGACTGGTTCGGCGCCAAGATCACCGCCGCCAAGACCGGCGTGCTGCTGAACGACGAGATGGACGACTTCACCTCGAAGGTCGGCGTGCCCAACCTCTATGGCTTGGTGCAGGGCGAGGCCAACGCCATCGCCCCGGGCAAGCGTCCGCTGAGCTCGATGAGCCCGACCATCGTGACCAAGGACGGCAAGCCCGTGATGGTGGTCGGCACGCCGGGCGGCAGCCGCATCATCACCGCCGTCATGCTGACCATGATCAATGCCATCGACTACGGCATGAACGTGCAAGAGGCCGTGGACGCGCCGCGCTTCCACCAGCAATGGCTGCCCGACGTGACCAACGTCGAGACCTTCGCGCTGAGCCCCGACACGCGCAAGATCCTGACCGACATGGGCCACAACCTGGGCGTGCCGCAGCCGGCCAACCACCTCGCGGCGATCATCGTCGGCGCGCCGTCGCTGGGCGGCAAGCCGGTGGGCAACAACCGCTTCTACGGCGCCAACGACCCCCGCCGCAACACCGGCCTGGCAGCAGGCTACTGAACCTGCGGCAAACTCGAAGGCGGTCGTGCCCCTGTCGGCACGGCCGCTTTTTTCATTTCCCATGCATCTGCAAGACATCCTCTATACCCAGGGCTTCGGCACGCGCCGCGTGTGCGCGGGCCTGGTCCAGCAGGGCCACGTGACCATCGCGGGCGTCGTGGTGGACGACCCCTTCGAAGACCTCGATCCCGAGGGCCTGCTCTACACCGTCCAGGGCACCGCGTGGGCGTACCACGAGAAGGCCTACCTGATGCTGCACAAGCCGGCCGGCACCGAGTGCTCGCAGAAGCCCTCGACCTACCCGAGCATCTACACGCTGCTGCCGTCGCCGCTGCGCCTGCGCCCGAACAAGGGGGCGGTGCAGGGTGTGCAGGCCATCGGCCGGCTCGACCAGGACACCACCGGCCTGCTGCTGCTGACCGACGACGGCCAGTTCGTCCACAAGATGGGTTCGCCCAAGCACCACGTGCCCAAGGTCTATGAAGTGACGGCCAAGCACGAGGTCGACGAGGCACAGATCGCCAAGCTGCTGGCCGGCGTGGTACTCGACGACGACCCGAAGCCGGTGCGCGCGGCCGCCTGCGAATCCGACAGCCCGCTGCATCTGCGGCTCACGCTGACCGAGGGCAAGTACCACCAGGTCAAGCGCATGCTGGCCGCGGTCGGCAACCGGGTCGAGGGCCTGCACCGTTCGCGCATCGGCGACCTGGCGCTGCCCGAGGACCTGGCGCCAGGCCAATGGCGCTGGCTGACCGGCGAAGAGGTCGCCGCGCTGCGCGCGCCGGCCAAGCCTTCGAAGCCTTCCAAATAGCCACAGAAGGTCACGGAAAGGCGGCCGCGGCAGTCAGCGAGTCTTCATCTGCGGCCGTTAAGATCGACAGCTCTCTCTCGGAACCTTCCCTTGCGACTTCCTGCCCGACCGAATGGCCGCATCGCGGCCTTCCTGCTCTCCTGCCTGACGGCGCTCGCAACCCTGGCGGCACACACCGCCACCGCCGCGCCGGCCGAGCCGCCTCCGATCTTCGTGCTCAATTCGCTGGATGCCAGCGTGAGCGTGATCAATCCCGTCGACTGGACGGAAAAGCAGCGCATTGCCACCGGCAAGGAGCCTCACCACATCTACATGACGCCCGACGAAAAGTCGGTCATCGTGGCCAATTCGGCGGGCGATTCGCTGACCTTCCTGAACCCCCGCACGGCCGAAGTGCAGCGCGTGGTCTACGGCATCATCGATCCGTACCAGCTGCAGTTCTCGCGCGACATGAAGTGGTTCGTGACGGCAGGCAACCGCCTGAACCACGTCGACGTCTACCGCTGGGACGGCAAAGACCTGAAGCTTGCCAAGCGCATCGCCTCCGGCAAGACGCCCAGCCACATCTGGATCGACAACACCAGCACCATCGCCTACGTGACGATGCAGGACAGCGACGAGATGATCGCCGTCGACCTGCCCACGCAGACCATCAAGTGGCGCACCTCCACCGGCCCGATGCCGGCCGACATCTTCGGCGTTCACAACGACAAGACCCTGCTCGTGGGCCTGACCGGCGGAGACGGCGTGCAGGTGTTCGACGTGGCTGGCGCACAGCCCAAGCTGGTCGGCAAGATCCCGACCGGCAAGGGCGCCCATGCCTTCCGTTCGGCCGGCGACGGCAAGACAGTGTTCGTGAGCAACCGGGTGGCCAACACCATCAGCCGCATCGACCTGGCGACGCTGAAGGTCGTCGCCACCTACGCCGTGCCGGGCGGCCCCGACTGCATGGACGTGTCGGCCGACGGCAAGACGCTGTACGTCACTTCGCGCTGGGCCAAGAAGCTCACGGTGGTCGACCTGACCAGCCAGAAGGTGGTGCGCCAGGTCAACGTCGGCCGTTCGCCGCACGGCGTCTGGACCCTGGACCATGGCAAGCGCACGTAAACGCTTCGGCGCGGCGCTTTCGTTCCTGCTGGCCGGAACCATGGTGCCCGGCGCCTGGGCGGCGCAGGGCGCTTCTTGCGAAAAGCCCGTCTACCTGACCTTCGACACCGGCCACATGGGCATCGCCCCTCTGGTGGCCGACGTGCTCAAGCGGCAGGACGTTCGCGTCACTTTCTTCGCCGCCGCCGAGCGCACCCAGACCGATGGCAACAGCCTCGACGACCACTGGGCGCCGTGGTGGAAGGCGAGGGCGGCCGAAGGCAACGAATTCGGCTCGCACACCTACGACCACGCGTACTGGCGCGGCGACGTCAAGGGCTCGCCGCCCAGCTTCCGGATCAGGCCGTCGGCCGGCCCGCAGGACGGCAAGGAGTCGACCTGGACCGCGGCCGAGTACTGCGCCAACATCCGCAAGTCGTCCGACCGGCTGGAGGCCATCACCGGCAAGAAGCCGCTGCCGCTGTACCGTGCACCGGGCGGCAAGACCTCGCCCCAGTTGCTCGCTGCTGCCAAGGCCTGCGGCTATGAATACGTGGGCTGGGCGCCCGCAGGCTTTCTCGGCGACGAGTTGCCGAGCGAGAAGTTCAGCAACGCGAAGCTGCTCACGCAGGCGCTCGACACGATCCGCCCCGGCGACATCCTGCTCGCGCACCTGGGCATCTGGTCGCGCAAGGACCCGTGGGCGCCGGCCAACCTGGAGCCGCTGATCGTCGGCCTGAAGGCCAAGGGCTTCTGTTTTCAAACGCTGCGCCAGCACCCGGATTTCCGCGCCTGGATCGCATCCCACCCCTGAGTTCGCGCCGTGATCGATTGGCTGACTGACGTTTTTTCCGCGCTGCAAGGCTGGTTCTTCGAGACGGCCGTGCAGCCGCTGGTCTATGCCATCGGCCTGGGCGGCTGGACCGAAGACGCCTTCGACGCCACCGGCTGGCTGCTGGTCGGCCTCATCCAGATCCTGGTGCTGATCGCGATCATCGGCCCGCTGCAGCGCTGGCGCTCGGTGGAACCGGTGGTCGACCGCCACGCCATTCGCATCGACGTGTTGTACACGCTGATCCATCGGCTCGGCCTGTTCCGGCTGGCGATCTTCTTCACGCTGCAGCCTTTCTTCGACGACGCCATGGGCAGCCTGCGCACGGCCGGCTGGGGCACGTTCCACCTCGACGAGGTCTGGCCCGGCGTGACCGACGTGCCGTGGATTGCTTTCGCCATCTACCTCGTGGTGCTCGATTTCGTCGGCTACTGGATCCATCGCGGCCAGCACCAGTTCAACTGGTGGTGGAGCCTGCATTCGCTGCATCATTCGCAGCGCCAAATGACGATGTGGAGCGACGACCGCAACCACCTGCTCGACGACATCATTCACGACACGCTCATCGTGATCGTGGCGCAACTGATCGGCGTGGCACCGGGGCAGTTCATTGCTTTCGTCGCCTTCACGCAGCTCAGCGAAAGCCTGCAGCACGCCAACCTGCGCGTGAGCTTCGGTGCCATCGGCGAGCGGCTGTGGATCAGCCCACGTTTCCACCGGCTGCACCACAGCATCGGGCTGGGCCACGAATCGAACGGCAAGAGCACGCTCGGCGGCCACAACTTCGGCGTGCTGCTGCCGTGGTGGGACATGATGTTCGGCACCGCCAACTTCGAGGCGCGCTACGACCCGACCGGCATCCGCGACCAGGTCGAGCCCGACGCCAACGGGCGCGTGCGCGACTACGGCCGCGGCTTCTGGGCGCAGCAATGGCTGGGCCTGAAGCGAATGGTCGGGCGCGCTTGAGGGCCACAAGCCCCTGAAATCCCGGTCCGAGGCGTTATCCTCGCACCCTCATGCGCCTGCTCCTCGACTCCTTCTGGCGCGCGGTCGCCTACTGCATGCTGCCGCGCGTGATCGTGCTGTCGCTGCTGCCGCTGGGCCTGATGATCCTGCTGGCCTCGGTGCTCGGGTACTTCTATTGGGACGCGGCCGTGGTCTGGACGCGCGGCGCGCTCGATGCCTGGCCGCTGCTGGCCAGCTTCTGGTCGTGGATCGGCCGGCTTTTCTCGAGTGACATCAAAGCCATGCTGGCCCCGCTGGTCGTGGTGTTCGCCGCCACGCCGCTGGTGGTGCTGCTCTCGCTGCTGATCGTTGCCGGCTTCATGGCGCCGGCGCTCACCAAGCTGGTGGCCGAGCGGCGCTTTCCGTCGCTCGAACAGAAGAGGGGCGCTTCTTTCTTCGGCAGCGTGGCCCGTTCGCTTGGCGTCACCATCCTGGCGCTGATCGCCCTCGTGGTCTCGATGCCGCTCTGGCTCATTCCGCCGCTGGTGCTGATCCTGCCGCCGCTGATCTGGGGCTGGCTCACCTACCGCGTGATGAGTTTCGACGCGCTGGCCGAGCATGCCAGCCCCGAAGAGCGCGTCGCGCTGCTGCGCGCGCACCGGCTGCCGCTGCTGTGCATCGGCGTGCTGTGCGGCTACCTGGGCGCTGCGCCCAGCATCGTCTGGGCCTCGGGCCTGTTGTTTGCCGCCGCTTTCTTCGTGCTGATCCCGATCGCCATCTGGATCTACACACTGGTCTTTGCCTTTTCGGCGCTCTGGTTTGCCCACTACTGCCTCGACGCGCTCGGGCAATTGCGCGCCCAGCGCGCGGCGGCCGAGGCTTCGGCCGCCGGCAGCGGCACCGAGGCCATCGAGACCTCGGAAGCCAACAAGGCCGCTCTTTCTCAATGGGGTTCACCATGACACGCGCATTCGGTCTCATCGTCGTCGGCGACGAGATCCTCTCCGGCAAGCGGGCCGACAAGCACATGACCAAGGTCATCGAGCTGCTCGCCGCGCGCGGCCTGCAACTCAGCTGGGCCGAGTACGTCGGCGACGAGCCCGCGCGCATCACCGCCGCACTCGAGCGCGCCTTTGCTTCCGGCGACATCGTCTTCTCGACCGGCGGCATCGGCGCCACGCCCGACGACCACACCCGCCAATGCGCCGCCAAGGCGCTGCGCCTGCCGCTGGCGTTGCATCCCGAGGCCGAACTGCTGATCCGCGAGCGCATGCAGGACACGGCGCGCGAGCAGGGTGTGCCCTACGAGCCCGACCGGGCCGACAACATCCACCGGCTCAACATGGGCGTGTTTCCGCAGGGCGCCGCGCTCATCTACAACCCGTACAACAAAATCCCGGGTTTCAGCGTCGGGCATGTGCATTTCGTGCCCGGCTTCCCGGTCATGGCCTGGCCGATGATCGAATCGGTGCTCGACAGCCGTTATGCCGAGCTGTTCACCCGCAACGGCGTCGCCGAGAAGTCCGTGATCGTTTTCGGTGCCATGGAGGCCACGCTCACCCCGTTGATGCAGTCCATCGAAGACACGCACGCCGGCATCAAGGTGTTCAGCCTGCCCAGCGTCGATCACGCTGAATACGGCCGCCACATCGAGCTGGGCGTCAAGGGCGACCCGGGCCGGCTCGATGCCGCCTATGCCCAGCTCATCGAAGGGCTGCACACCTTTGATGCCAAGCTTGGCCCCGAGTTGGTGCGTTAATGTTGATTGCACCAATTTGGTGAAATTTCGCCTCCATTTGGCGTATGCAGTGGTCACCAAAGCCTCTCGGGGTGAGGTGACAATGGCACAGAAACTGCATCCCTCGTCCCTGTATTCCTAACCACCATCCAACTCAGGAGAAACTGATGGCAAAGACCGTCGCCGATGTACTCAAGCTCGTCAAGGAAAACGAGGTCAAGTTCGTCGACTTCCGCTTCACCGACACCCGCGGCAAAGAGCAGCACGTGACCGTGCCTGTGTCGCACTTCGATGAAGACAAATTCACCTCGGGCCACGCGTTCGACGGCTCGTCCATCGCTGGTTGGAAGGGAATCGAAGCCTCGGACATGCAGCTCATGCCCGACCCGAACACCGCCAACATCGACCCGTTCTTCGAAGAAACGACGCTGATCCTGACCTGCGACGTGATCGACCCGGCAGACGGCAAGGCCTACGAGCGCGACCCGCGTTCGCTCGCCAAGCGCGCCGAGGCCTACATGAAGGCTTCGGGCCTGGGCGATACCGCTTTCTTCGGTCCGGAACCCGAGTTCTTCGTGTTCGACGGCGTCCGCTGGAAGAACGACATGTCGGGCTGCTTCGTGAAGATCGAATCCGAAGAAGCCTCGTGGAACACCGACAAGGAGTTCGAGCACGGCAACACCGGCCACCGTCCCGCGGTCAAGGGCGGCTACTTCCCGGTTCCCCCGGTCGACAGCTTCCAGGACATGCGCTCGGAAATGTGCCTGGTGCTCGAATCGCTCGGCATCCCGGTCGAAGTGCATCACCATGAAGTGGCCAACGCCGGCCAGATGGAACTCGGCACCAAGTTCAGCACGCTGGTCCAGCGCGCCGACTGGGTCCAGCTGCAGAAGTACGTGATCCACAACGTGGCCCACGCCTACGGCAAGACCGCCACCTTCATGCCCAAGCCCATCGTCGGCGACAACGGCTCCGGCATGCACGTGCACCAGTCGGTCTGGAAGGACGGCAAGAACCTGTTCGCAGGCGACGGCTATGCAGGCCTCTCGGACTTCGCGCTGCACTACATCGGCGGCATCATCAAGCACGCCCGTGCCCTGAACGCCATCACGAACCCCGGCACCAACAGCTACAAGCGCCTGGTGCCCGGCTTCGAAGCCCCGGTGAAGCTGGCCTACTCTGCCAAGAACCGCTCGGCCTCGATCCGCATCCCGTTCGTGGCCAACCCGAAGGGCCGTCGCGTCGAAGCGCGCTTCCCCGATCCGCTGATGAACCCGTACCTCGGTTTCGCCGCGCTGCTGATGGCCGGCCTCGACGGCGTGGAAAACAAGATCCATCCGGGCGAAGCCGCCAGCAAGGACCTGTACCACCTGCCGCCGGAAGAAGACGCGCTGATCCCGACCGTGTGCCACAGCCTCGACCAAGCGCTCGAATACCTGGACAAGGACCGTGCGTTCCTGACCAAGGGCGGCGTGTTCACCGACGCGTACATCGACGCGTACATCGAACTGAAGATGCAGGAAGTCACGCGCTTCCGCATGGCGACCCATCCGGTCGAGTTCGACATGTACTACTCGCTGTAAGTGGTTCGCCCCCAGGCTGTGTGTAAGCCTGATGGGTTATGAAAGGACGGCTTCGGCCGTCCTTTTTCCTTGGCCTGGAACATCTGGTCACCAGTGGCGTCGAATTGCATGAAAATGCGCCTTTGTCGCGCCATCCACCGATACACATGAAGACTGCTTCCCTCATTTTTCTGGCCGGTTCCCTGATAGCGCTGCCGGCGCTCGCGCAAGAGCGCGTCTGGCGTTGCGGCAACGAATACACCAACAACGCCACCATTGCCCAGCAAAAGGGCTGCAAGGTCATGGAAGGCGGCAACGTCACCGTCGTGCAGGGCACGAAGGCCTCGGGCGGTGGTAGTTCGTCGGGCTCCGGCTCGGCGGCTGCGCGCGCACCCGCAGGCAGCCCGCGCGTCGAAGGCGTCGACCAGCGCGCCCGCGATGGCGAGGCCCGCTCGGTGCTCGAGTCCGAGCTCAAGAAGGCCGAGGCGCGGCAAGCCGAGTTGCAGAAGGAATACAACAACGGCGAGCCCGAAAAGCAGGGCAGCGAAGGCCGCAATTACCAGAAGTACCTCGACCGCGTGGCCGAGATGAAGGCCGAACTGGCGCGCAATGAAAGCGACATCGCGGGCATCCGCCGTGAAATCGGCCGCCTGCCGGCCAGCAAGCAGACGCCGCAATAAGCACAAGGAAGACATGGCATTCGGGAAGAAGGCGGTTGGCGCCAACGTGCGCTTTCAGACCTTCGACCTGCTGTCCACGCTGATTGCCGTGGTCAACAGCGACGGGTCTGTGTTGTTCGCCAATGCAGGGCTCGAAGACGCGCTGGGCACCTCGCGTCGCACGCTCGAAGGCTCGCAGTTCGGCGCTTGTTTCCATGAGCCGCAGGTGTTGCGCACCGCCATCGACGGCGCACGCAGCAACGACTTCGCCACGCTGCGCTACGAGGCTTTTCTTCGCCGCGTGAACCACGAGCTGATGCCGGTGCAGGTCACGCTCGCGCAGGGCGACAAGGCGGGTGAACTCATCATCGAGATGTCGCCGCTCGAACAGCAGGTGCGGCAAGACCGCGAAGAGCGCCTCATCGATCAGGCCCAGGCCAACAAGGAGTTGATCCGCAACCTCGCGCACGAGATCAAGAACCCGCTCGGCGGCATTCGCGGCGCGGCGCAGTTGCTGCAGATGGAGGTCGAGTCGCGCGACCTCATCGAATACACGCAGGTCATCATCCACGAGGCCGACCGGCTGCAGACGCTGGTCGATCGCCTGCTGGCGCCGCACCGCCGTCCGCACGTGGTCGGCGACGTCAACATCCACGAAGTCTGCGAACGCGTGCGCTCGGTGATCCTTGCGGAGTTTCCGCGCGACCTGCACATCGAGCGCGACTTCGACGTGTCGATCCCCGAATTCCGCGGCGACCGCGAGCAGCTGATCCAGGCCACCCTCAACATCGTGCACAACGCCGCGCAGGCCCTGGCCGAGCGGCGCGCGGCCGGCGATGCGCAGATCACCTTCAAGACGCGCGTGGCTCGCCAGGTGATCTTCAACAAGCAGTGGTATCGACTGGCACTGGAATTGCATGTCATCGACAATGGACCGGGTGTGCCGGACACGATCAAGGACCGCATCTTCTACCCGCTCGTATCGGGCAGGGAAGGCGGGACAGGGCTGGGGCTGACGCTTGCGCAAACTTTTGTGCAACAGCATCACGGCGTGATCGAGTGCGACAGCGTCCCGGGCCGGACCGATTTCAAGATACTGATACCGCTGCCCTAGCGCAGCACGGCAACAAGGAGATGCATGAAGCCGATCTGGATAGTTGATGACGACCAATCGATTCGCTTCGTGCTCGAGAAGGCTCTGCTGCGCGAAGACTTGCCCACGCGCAGCTTCACCAACACGCGCGAGGTGCTCGCAGCACTCGAACAGGCCGACGACGACGAACAGCAAGGCCCGCAGGTCCTGGTGAGCGACATCCGCATGCCGGGCGGTTCGGGGCTCGATCTGCTCGACAAGATCAAGGCCAAGCACCCCGGCCTGCCGGTCATCATCATGACGGCGTTCTCCGACCTCGACAGCGCCGTGTCGGCCTTCCAGGGCGGCGCTTTCGAATACCTGCCCAAGCCCTTCGACCTGCCGCGCGCGGTCGAGCTGATCCGCCGCGCCGTCGATGAAAGCCAGCGCGAGGAAGTGGCCGAAGAGCGCATGGTTGCCGCGCCCGAAATGCTCGGCCAGGCGCCTGCCATGCAAGACGTCTTCCGTGCCATCGGCCGGCTGTCGCAAAGCAATGTGACGGTGCTCATCACCGGCGAATCGGGCTCGGGCAAGGAGCTGGTGGCACGCGCGCTGCACAAGCATTCGCCACGCGCCAATGGGCCTTTCGTGGCCATCAACACCGCCGCCATTCCGAAAGACCTGCTCGAGAGCGAACTCTTCGGCCACGAGCGCGGCGCCTTCACCGGCGCGCAGACCATGCGGCGCGGCCGCTTCGAGCAGGCCGAAGGCGGCACGCTCTTCCTCGACGAAATCGGCGACATGCCGTTCGATCTGCAGACACGCCTGCTGCGCGTGCTGAGCGATGGCCACTTCTACCGCGTGGGCGGCCACAACTCGGTCAAGGCCAATGTGCGCGTGATCGCGGCCACCCACCAGGACCTGGAGCAGCGCGTCAAGCTCGGTGGTTTCCGCGAAGACCTGTTCCACCGGCTCAACGTGATCCGCCTGCGCCTGCCCGCATTGCGCGAACGCGGAGAGGACGTGCCCGCGCTCACGCGCCACTTCCTCCAGGTGAGCGCGCGTCAGCTTGGCGTCGAGCCCAAGCGCATTTCCGATGCGGCGCTGGCCAAGCTCGCGGCCTTCAGCTTCCCGGGCAACGTGCGCCAGCTCGAGAACATCTGCCACTGGCTGACCGTGATGGCGCCGGCGCAACTGATCGAAGCCAAGGACTTGCCGCCCGAGGTGATGGCTGCCGCCAACGCGGCTACGGCCACGGCGGATGGGCATGCGACAGAGGCTGCACCCGTCGCCATGCATGCGCAGCACCCGACTGCCTCGGCGGTGCATGGCTCCGAACATGAAGCAGCGGCGCCACTCACGGCTGTCGCACCCGCTGTCGCAGAAGGTGCCTCAAGTGGCGTGAGCAATTGGGAGGCCGGCCTTGAGGTCGAAGCCCAGGCCCTGCTTGCCGCAGGACGCACCGACGTGTGGGACGTGCTCTCGCGCCGCTTCGAATCCCGGCTGATCCTCACCGCGCTGGCCAACACGCGCGGACGGCGCATCGAAGCCGCGCAAAAACTCGGCATCGGCCGAAACACCATCACCCGGAAAATCCAGGAACTGGGTATTGAGTGAAGGGCCCCGACAGGGCCCTTTTTTGATCTACCTGCTGCGCTGGCCCAGGGTGATGGAGTCGATCTGGAACTTCCCGCTCTTGTCCCACAGCCACGTGTCGACATAGGTGTGGCCGCCGAGCTTGCCCGGGTTCGGCAATGGCGACGTGGCCTTGATCAGCTCGGCAATCATCGGCGGCACTTCGGGCGCATGGCTCGGCACCCGGCTGAAGGTCACGTTGACGACCTTGCCGCTCGCGTCGATGTCGGTCTCGACCACCACCACCGCATAGACCAGCGGCGGGATCTTTCCCTTGTAGATGCGGCTCGCGTACTTGCTGTAGATGTAGCGCGCACCGATCTTGCGGTAGGCGCGCACGGCCGGTGTCTGCGCGGTGATGAGCCGCACGGTGGGTATGTCGCGGCTGCCGGGCGAGGCTTCGTCCGTCGGGGATGTCGCGGTCGCTGGCTTGCCGTCTTCCGTCTTGTCCGCCGGCTTCAGCAGCGAGCAGCCGGCGATCGCGAAGGCGGCCGCAGCAACGGCGAGGGTGCGAAGGGCCCGGGGAAGGGCGGCGATGTGCCAGGGGGCGGCTGCGCGCGCAGTCATCGGCCTGCTGCCTCAGGCGTTGACGTCGAGGTCAAGCACCACGGGCGCGTGGTCGCTCGGCTTCTCCCATTTGCGCGGCACCCGGTCGATGACGCAACCCTTCACGCGCGGCACCAGCGGCTCGCTCACCAGGATGTGGTCGATGCGCAGCCCGCGGTTCTTCTGGTAGCCGAGCATGCGGTAGTCCCACCACGAAAAGCTCTTTTCGGGTTGATCGAACATGCGAAAGCTGTCCTTCAGGCCCAGCTCGAGCAGCGCCTTGAAATGGTTGCGCTCTTCCGTCGTGTGGTGGATCGTTTCCTTCAGGCCCACGGGGTCGAAGCTGTCGCGGTCTTCGAGCACGATGTTGAAGTCGCCCAGCAGCACAAGGTTCGGATGCGCCACGAGCTCCTGGCGAAGCCATTCGCGCAGGGCGTCGAGCCACTTCATCTTGTATGCGAACTTCTCCGAGCCCGGCTCCTGGCCGTTCACGAAGTAGCAATCGACCACGCGCACCGGGCCCGATGGCGTGTCGACCGTGGCGGCGATCACGCGCGACTGGTCGTCGGTAAAGCCACCGATGTTCTTCGTCACGTCGCGCACGGGCGCGCGGCTCAGAATCGCCACGCCGTTGTAGGTTTTCTGGCCGAACACGGCCGCTTCGTAGCCCGCTGCCTTCAGCACGTCGAGCGGGAACTTGTCGTCGGTCATCTTCAGCTCTTGCAGGCAGAGCACGTCGACCGGGTTGGCGACCAGCCAGTCGAGCACGTGCTGCAGGCGGGCGGTGAGGGAGTTGACGTTCCAGGTGGCGATTTTCATGAATTTGATAGGTGATGGATTTCGATCAGGGGCTGAAGGAAATATTCATTTCGTACGTGGTACGTGGTCATGTACCCGAGCTTCGTGTGGCTGCATGCAGGCTACCTGAGTCGCCCCGGATTTTCTAACACACCTGCGAGCTTCACCTGTTAGCGCTCGCAAGCGGCCGACTCAACCGCGACTTTTGACGTGCAAGGTCTTCGGCTATGGCGCCAGCTTCGGGGCCATCGCCGCCGGCACGGCCAGATGCAGGCACAGGCAAGTCTCCCCGGGTTGCGAGCGCAGCGTGAGCGTGCCCCCCAGCGCGGCGGCTCGCGCGCGCATGTTCGTCAACCCTTTGCCGGCGAACCTGGCGTCCGCATCGAAGCCGCGGCCGTTGTCGCACAGCTGGATCTCGATGGTTTCATCCGCCGTCGCGCCATCGGTACCTTCAGCGGGCACCAGTCGCGCATTCAGGCTGGCTCGCGTTGCCGCCGAGTGCGCCATCATGTTGGCGAAGGCCTCGAACAGCAGCATCTGCATCTGATGCGACTCGCGCGAGCTCCAGCCCGTCATCATCGGCAGGCGGCTGACGTTCCAGTGGAGGTCGATGCCGGCGGCCTGCAGGCGCGGCCCGAGCCGGTAGCGCACGCTGCCCAGGGTCGAGGCCACATCGCCCTCGTCGGCATGCATGGCGTCGACCGTGAGCTTGAGCTGGTCCACGGCGTCGCGCAGGTGCAGCGTGACGTCCTCGCGCGCGGCCCCGGGCTGTTGGGCCATCCGCAGCAGCCCGACGAGTTGCCCTCCAAGGCCATCGTGCAGGTCCTGTACGAGGCGCTGGCGTTCCTCGAGCGCGCCGCGTGCTTTTTCGCCTTCTCGTTCGCGCGCGAAGGCGGCCTCCAGGGCGGCATTGCGCTCGGCGAGTTCCGCTTCGAGCGTGACGTTCATTTCCGCCACCGCACGGGAGTCCTTGCGCATGCGCTCGGCAATGACCCAGGCCAGGGAGATGGCGAAGCCCACCCAGGCGAAGCGGATCCAGGGCACCATCTCGTAGGCTTGCGGCGAGGTGCGCATGACCCAGATGTCGCGCGCACCGCACAGCACGATCAGCACCACGGCCAGGCCCAGCACGCGGTGCTCCAGCACGGCGCTGCGCGATGCCACGCGCAACACCACGACCATCATCGCCAGTCCCACCACGAGGTTCAGCGCCTGCCACAGCGGCATCAACCACAGCCACGGCACCATGATGCCGAGCCCGGCCACCACCGGTGCGAGCCAGGCCATCAGGCCCAGGAGGCGCGCCAGGCGGGTGTCGTCGCGCCCCACCACTGCCAGGGCGAAGCGGCACACCAGCGGCACCGCCGCCTGGAAGGCCGCCAGCGGCAGCACGCCCCACCAGGGCCAGGGCAACGGCGCATGTGTGAACAGCACGCGTGCCGTCTGCACCGACCAGAACAACTCGCCCAGGCCGTAGTAGAGATAGATCGACTCGCGTTGGCGCAGCCACACCAGCAGCGACAGCGCACCCAGCACGCCGCTCACGATGGTGATGAAGCGCCCACCGCTGAGTTGCCAGAACAAGGCGCGTTCGTACAGCGGGCGTATCT
This sequence comes from Variovorax sp. EL159, assembly GCF_900100965.1. Classification (GTDB taxonomy): domain Bacteria; phylum Pseudomonadota; class Gammaproteobacteria; order Burkholderiales; family Burkholderiaceae_C; genus Variovorax. The sequence continues at coordinate 381,036 of NZ_FMUJ01000001.1, forward strand.
CGTCCTCCCGGCCCACCACCACCGGCGACAGCCCGCCTTGCCGTGCAGCCTGCGCCGCGATGACGATCTCCATGCGCAGCGGTGAGGCCGTGCCCGAGGCTGGCACCACGAAATATTGCGGCGCGAAAGAGGCATCGTCGTAGGGCCCCGGCGGGAAGGCGCCAAACCGCGTCAGCTCCTGGCCGTCCACTGACACGCGAAAACTGTTGCCCACGCGTGGCACGAACAGGGCCAAAGGCGTGGTGGGGTCGGCCGCCGGAATTTCGAACGTGAAGCGCGCCTCGCCATCGACTGCGCCTTGTCGCTGATCCCAGTGATAGGGCAGCGTGACGGTCTGGGGCTTCTGGGTCTCGGCCGGCGTCTTGCCGTGCAGGGTCAGCGTGAGCTGTGCCTGCTCCACGACCATCACGGCCCGCGCCGGAGCGCTCCACCCCAGCCCCAAGACCGCGAGCATTGTCAGCAGCAGCAGGCGCCACCCGAGCGCATCATTTCGTGGACCCATGACGCGGATGACTGTAACGGCATTTACTTACAAACCTTTCACCGCAGATCGACGGGCGCCACAAGTTCCGTCGAACTGATGCGGGCGGGCAACTGGTGCCCGGCACTTGCGGCTACCCGGGGCAGCGAAGATCAAAGGCTTGAGGGGCCCTTCACCCCCTTCGGAACATCACCCGTGCTTCGGTGGCGCGCGCCCGCAACTGGCCGCATCCGCCATCGACATCCTGTCCGGCCGAATTGCGCAGCTTCGTGAGAATGCCCCGCTCGTGCAGCGTGCGGGCGATCTGCTCGCAGCGCTCCCACGACGGGCGACTGAACGCGACGCCATCCACCGCGTTGAAGGGGATCATGTTCAGCACGCCGTACTTGCCAGAGAGCAGCCTGACGATGCCTTCGATCTCCTCCGGCCCGTCGTTGACGCCTTCCAGCAGCGTCCACTGGTACTGGATCGGGTAGCCCGTGGCGCGCGCATAGTGCTCGCCCGCGGCGACCAGCTCTTCGGGCGTCATGCTCGGCGCGCGTGGAAGGAGCTTCTTGCGCAGCTCGGCCTGCGTCGTGTGCAGCGAGAGTGCCAGCGCGGGCTTCACGCGCTCCTGTTGCAGCCGCTCGAACACGCGCGGATCGCCCACGGTCGAGAACACGAGGTTCTTGTGCCCGACGTTGCCCACTGTGCCGAGCAGCTCGATGGCCTCCATCACGTTGTCCAGGTTGTGTGCCGGTTCGCCCATGCCCATGAACACCACCTTGCGCACCGGCCGGCGCATGCGCGCGAGCGCGACCTGAGCAATGATCTCGGCGCTTCCCACCTGGCGCAGCAATCCGTCGCGGCCCGTCATGCAGAACTGGCATCCGACGGCGCACCCGACCTGTGACGAAACACACAGGCCGTCCCGAGGCAGCAGCACGCTCTCGACCATCTGGCCGTCCGCGAGGGCAACGAGCAGCCGCTCGGAACCATCGGCACCCGGATGCACCGTGTGCACGCGCGCCAGTCCGGCAAGCTCGGCCTCGATGGCCGGCAGCGCTTCCAGCAGCGACGACGGAAAGAAGCTCGCCGGCAGACGCCTGCCGCTGTTTCGAGGCAGCGCATGGGACCACAGCCGCAAGATCCGCTGCTCGTGGCTGGGGCCCGCTCCGGCTTCGCGCAGGCGTTGTTTCAGTTCGTGGATGCGCATGCGCTGCGTGGGGCAAATGGACTCATGAACACGTCGGTGATCCTGCTGCACAGGCGACCGGACGTACAGAGCAGTAGGTTGGCGTGGGCCAGATTGTGCACGGCCGCCACTGTGCATTCATTCGTGGCCCTGCCGCTGCATTCGCTTTCGATGGCGTAAAGCTGCGGTGCTTCGTGCCAATTTCGAGGCCGCGCGGCTTTACGCGTCATTCACAAAAATCCCGGCTTCCCTGAGTCGCAAGTCAGCTGTATTCCAGCTTCAAAACCTAGACTTTTCGTTCACAGGAATCCACTCATTTCCCGAGTGTCCCGTGCTGGTGCGGCGCGTCTGCGCCGCGGCATTTTCATGGCAGGCCGGACGTATGAATGAAATCAACCTTCAACTCCTTCATTGGATCGCTGCAGGTGAAGACCCGGGCTCATGGGCACTGCTCACGGGCTGCGTGGTGGCCTTGTGGGGAGGCCCTTTGTGCGCCGCGGTGCTTTGCTGGGCCGTCTTTGCGAAGCCCGCGGACCGCGCCTACACGTTGGCGGTGGCCGTGGTTGCCGTCGGGGTCTCGGTGATCGCGCACTTCATCGCGGCGGGCATCGGCATACAGCGCCCCTTCGCGCAGGGGCTCGTGCCTGGGTACATCCTGCACAGCGCCAGCGGCTCGATGCCTTCCACGCACGCCAGCGTGATGTTCTTCATCGCGTTTGCCTTCATGGCGCGCGCCTCGCTGCGCCGCACCGCCTGGTTGTTCTTGCTGCTTGCCGTGGCCACGGGTTGGGCACGCGTCTACGTCGGCGTGCACTTCCCGGCGGACATCGCCTTCGGCATGGCGCTCGGCCTGTTCTTCGCGTGCCCCTTCGCCATTACCCAGCGAGCGCGCTTTCGGCACGCGCACCATCGCGACGCTGCGCCGCGCCTTGTGAAAGAAGGGCGCCTGTCGGGTTCCTTCGGGCGTGGAGCTGAATGAACGCCAGCCCGAGTCCGACTGCCTTTGCGCAGTTTCTCTTCTGGGTGCTGGTGTCGATCGCGATCGGGATTCCGGTCAGCCTCTTTCTCGTGCAACTCGCCGGGCGGCAGTTCGCCCGATCGACGATGCTGGTCTTCGGCCTCCTGCTGGCCGCATTCGCCGGCATGGACCTGTTTCACCTGCGGGCGCTGTCGATCGCCGCGCTACAGACGCCTTGCCTTGCCGATGACCTGATGTTCTCGTCAGCGCTTTCGATTGCCCTGTATGTCTTGCCCGCCGTGCTCGGGGCCTGGGGCGCGAACGCCGCTTCTCATGCCTTCGTGCGTTGCTTCAGGCCGCAGGAAGGGCACTTCGAGGAAGACCCCGCGGAGCAGTAGCCGGGAGACGGCTTGCAGCCGCTTTTCTCCTGGCTTTCCTGGTTGCCTCCCAAATTTGGGGCGCCTGGCGCTTGCCACCCACCAAATGCGCACCAAAACGGGTGATTGATGCGTCAAATTGGTTCTCCAATCCGGCAAAATGCACGATCCGCATAAGGTTATGCACTGATTTGGAAGAAGGATTGGAATGAAGCACGCATCCGTCGGGGGTTTCCTGGCACATGTCGCACAACGCAACCCCGGACAGCCCGAGTACCTGCAGGCCGTGACCGAAGTGATGGAAAGCCTCTGGCCGTACATCGAGCAGCACCCCAAGTACACCGGCCACAGCCTGCTGGAGCGCCTCGTGGAGCCCGAGCGCGTGATCATGTTCCGCGTGTCCTGGGTCGACGACCACGGCGAAGTGCAGGTCAACCGGGGCTTTCGCATCCAGCACAGCCTGGCCATCGGGCCGTACAAGGGCGGCTTGCGCTTCCACCCGTCGGTCAACCTGTCGATCCTCAAGTTCCTGGCTTTCGAGCAGACCTTCAAGAACGCGCTGACCACGCTGCCCATGGGCGGCGGCAAGGGCGGCGCCGACTTCGACCCGAAGGGCAAGAGCCAGGGCGAGGTGATGCGTTTCTGCCAGGCCTTCGTGAGCGAACTGTTCCGCCACATCGGCTCCGACACCGACGTGCCCGCGGGCGACGTGGGCGTGGGCGGGCGCGAAGTCGGCTTCATGGCCGGCATGGTCAAGAAGCTCACCAACCGTGCCGATTGCGTCTTCACCGGCAAGGGCCTGAGCTTCGGCGGCTCGCTGATCCGGCCCGAGGCCACCGGCTACGGCAATGTCTACTTCGCGCAGGAAATGCTCAAGCGCAAGGGCCGCAGCTTCGAGGGCATGCGCGTGAGCGTCTCGGGCGCGGGCAACGTGGCGCAGTACACGATCGAGAAGGCCATGGCGCTGGGCGCGAAGGTCGTCACCGTGTCGGACTCCAGCGGCACCGTGGTCGACGAAGACGGCTTCACCACCGAAAAGCTGGCCGTGCTGATGGACGTGAAGAACCACCTCTACGGCCGCGTGAGCGACTACGCCGAGCGCACCGGCACGCGCTTCGTGGCCGGCGCGACGCCATGGCACGTGCCGGTCGATGTCGCGTTGCCGAGCGCAACGCAGAACGAACTCAACGAAGAAGACGCACGCACGCTGGTGAAGAACGGCGTGATCTGCGTGGCCGAAGGCGCGAACATGCCTTCGACCATGGAGGCCGTGAAAGTGCTCGAAGGCCACGGCGTGCTGTATGCGCCCGGCAAGGCGAGCAACGCGGGTGGCGTGGCGACGTCGGGGCTCGAGATGAGCCAGAACGCCGCGCGCCTGTCATGGACGCGCGACGAGGTCGATGCGCGCCTGCTGCAGATCATGCAGGGCATCCACGAGTCTTGCCTGCACTACGGTGCGCGCAAGGATGGCAGCGTGAGCTATGTCGATGGCGCGAACATCGCAGGCTTCGTGCGCGTGGCCGATGCGATGCTGGCGCAGGGCGTGGTCTGAGGCGCTTGCTTGGCCTTGACTGGGTGGCCCGGTCGGTCAGAGTTCGATGAACGCCGAGGTGGCCTTGTTCAGGGCCAGTTTTCCCTTGGCGGTGATCGACTCCACCTGGGCCAGCTGACGGATCGCGCGCGCGTCGGGCGCGCGGTCCGAAGGCGGAATGAATGCGGTCACCAGCTCGGCCGCACGCAGCACGCGCAGCCTGTCGATGTCTGCGGGCGTGTGGACGACGTATGGCAATTTCTGCTCGGAGAGCACCCGAAGAAATTCCATGGACATGGTCCGTCTCCTTGTCGTGATGGCGGTCCGGACATTTTGCGCACAAACAATTAGCCGTGCCTAATCCCTGCGGTGCGCATGCCTTTCGCAGCGTGTACCGAAGTGTTCTTTTCGTTTTTCGCTCGAGACGAAGGTGCCAGTTTGTTTCTGGCGCTTGCCATGCTGTCGGCCAGCGTGGCTGGGTCCGCGCATTCACCCTGCGACCAGGTGTCGCGCAGCGTGGCGCGGATGGTGGCGAGGTCCTGGCGCTGCACGCGCAGGCCGGCCATGAGCTTGTCGATCTCGCGCACGCGGGCGTCGAGACGTTCGAGCAAGTCATCGCGTGAAAAATCTTCGCTGCCTGCGAATGCGCTGCGCAAACTGTCGAGCGAGAACCCGAGGTTCTGCGCGATCTGGACGAGCTGCAGTCGCTTCAGCGCAGCATCGGAGTAAATGCGGTATCCGTTCGCGCCGCGCTCGGGCGGCGGCAGCAGCCCGCTTTGTTCATAGAAGCGGATGGCCGAGGCGGCCATGCCGGTTTTGTTTGCCAATTCGCCGATTTTCATGGGGCTTGACCTTCAAGTTGGCTTGAATCTTAGCATCGGCTTTTCATGACTTGCTACGTGCTCTCGGACATGACCTCATCGCTGCTCTTTTCTCCGCTGACCCTGCCCAACGGCAGCCTCCTTCCCAACCGCCTGGCCAAGGCCGCCATGGAAGAGAACATGGCCGAGGCCGGGCAGTTGCCCGGCGCGGCACTTCATGACCTCTACCGCGTCTGGGCGCAGGGCGGGGCAGGGTTGCTCATCACCGGCAACGTGATGATCGACGGCCGCGCACTCACAGGGCCGGGTGGCGTCGTCCTGGAAGCGGGCACTCCGCTTGCGCCTTTCAGGCAATGGGCCGAGGCGGCCCGCAGCGGTGGCGCACAGGTATGGATGCAGATCAATCATCCGGGCCGCCAGGTCCGCGCGAACATGGGTGGCATGGCGTGGGCGCCGTCGTCGGTGGCGCTGGATCTGGGCAAGCACAGCAAGCTCTTCGTGCAGCCCAAGGCCATGAGCGACGCGGAGATTGCCGAGACCGTCGAACGCTTCGCCGCCACGGCGCAGGCGGCCGAGCGTGCGGGCTTTACCGGCGTGCAGATCCATGCGGCGCACGGCTACCTGCTCTCGCAGTTCCTCTCGCCGCTGACCAACCAGCGCGCCGACCAATGGGGCGGAAGCCTGGGGAACCGCGCGCGGCTTCTGCTCGATGTGGTTCGCGCCGTGCGGGCCCGCGTCGCACCGGGCTTCTCGGTGGCGGTGAAACTGAACTCCGCCGATTTCCAGCGTGGCGGTTTTTCGGAGAACGACGCGAAGCAGGTCATCCTGTGGCTCAACGAATTGCCCGTGGACCTGGTCGAACTGTCCGGTGGCAGCTACGAAAGCCCGGCGATGCAGGGCCGTGCCGCCGATGGCCGCACCCTGGCACGCGAGGCGTACTTCCTGGACTTCGCGAAAGAACTGGCCGCCGTCGCGCGCATGCCTGTGATGACCACGGGCGGCATCGTCCGCCGGGCGGTGGCCGAGCAGGTGCTGGCCAGCGGCGTCGCGGTGGTCGGCATGGCCACCGCGCTGGCGGTTGCGCCCGACCTGCCCGCGCGCTGGCAAGCCGGCGAAGACCGGGCGGTGCAAGGGCCGCAGGTCGATTGGAAAGACCAGGTCATGGCGGCAGTCGCGCGCATGGCATTGGTCAAGCGCCGCCTGCGCAGCTTGCGTCCCGGCCGCACCCAGGCCGCGCGGCATTCGCCGTTCGCGACCTTGTTGATGGATCAGCTTCGCACGGGCAGGTTGACGCGTCGCTACCGGCGCTGGTACGCCGCGCGCGCGGCCTGAACTGCGCGGCTAGTGGGAGGCTATCGGGCGGCCTGCATCGGCCAGGCGGTCGTATCGGGCGGCAGGATGTGCCAGAGCGCGGGGTCGACGCCTTCGAAGGTCGCGCGATAGCGGTCCGAGCGGCGGTCTTCGCCGGTCACGTCGCGGATCACGATGCCGTCGATGCGGCCCGGATGCGCCCGCATCACCTGCGCGTAGATCTCCGGATCGGCCTCGCCCGAGTCGCCCACCAGCACGAAGCGCCGCTGCGGGAATTCGGTGAACAGGCGCTCGATCACGCCGAGCTTGTGCGCGCGCGAATCTTCAGCGCCGGGGACCAGCGTGCGCCACGTCGTGCTCTCGCGCAGGTGCATGCTGCCGGCGGGAAAGTCGGCGCTGCGAATGAAATCCGAGAGCGCCGGATAAAGTTGGATCGGGCTGGCCGACAGGTAATGAAAGCGCGTGCCGGGTGTCTTCGCCAATGCGCGGTAATAGGCCGCCATGCCGGGCGTGGCCTCGAAGCGGCGCGCGAAGGTGTTGAGCAGCATCTCGCGCCGGTCGCGCACCTGCGTGTGCTTGATGGTGTCGTCGATGTCCGAAATGATCGACACGCCTTGCGCGGGCACGATCAGCGCCTGGCCCCTGAAGCGATGCAGCAGTTCGCCGGGGCCTGTCACGCCATGGAACAGCTGCCACTCCTGCGATGCCGATGCGGGCGGTGCGTCGATCACCAGGCGCAGGTTGCTGCGGCCGTCCTTGCCCGAGGGCGGCATCGCGGTGCGGCCCGGTACGCCGTCGAAAACGATGTCGATCCGCTTGTCTTCTTCGGACTCGGCATGGAACAGCGCGGTGCGCTGGTTGAAGCGCAGGCGCGCGGCGGGCGAGAGCTTCTTCAGGTTCAGGCCCAGGTAGCGCGCCAGGGCCGTGTTCAGCCCCCAGCGGTGCTCGCGCTCGAAGATCCAGGCATGAACATCGACTTCGAGCCGGCCATCGGCGGTGGGGCGTGCGGTGCCCGTCATGAAGAGCGCTTCTTCGTCTGGCGCGAGCGGTTCCGCGGCGCACAGTGCCTGCAGCGGCGCCAGGCCGGCGAGCAGTGCCGCACCCGTCAGCACGGACCGGCGCCGAAGGCCCGGAGGTGCCGATGGGCGGGCGCCGTCGCTCATGTGTGCGTGGAAGCGACGCGCTCGTAGGTGACGAAGCTGAAGGGCAGGCCATCCTTGGCCGAGACGTGCGACTCGCGTTGCGTCTCGCGCCATGCGGCGGCGGCGAGTACCGGTGCGTGGGCATCGCCTTCGTAGTCGCGCGCGATCTCGGTCACGACCGCGCGCTGCGCAAGGGGCTCGGCCTCGGCGTAGATCTGCGCGCCGCCGATCACCCACACGTCCTGCGGCTGCTGCTGCGCGCAGAGTGCGAATGCTTCCTGGAGGCTGCCCACGCGATGTGCGCCTTCGGCCTGCCAGTCGGCCTGCCGCGTCACCACGATGTTCTGACGGCCCGGCAGCGGCCGGAAGCGCGGCGGCAGCGAATCCCAGGTCTTGCGGCCCATGATCACCGGCGCGCCGGCGGTCTGCTGCTTGAAGTGCGCCATGTCTTCCGACAAGTGCCAGGGGATGGTGTTGTTGGCACCGATCACGCCATTGGCGGCGCGGGCAAAGATGAGGTTGATGCGGGGCGTGCTCATCGCGCTCACACCGCCACGGGCGCCTTGATCGGGTCGCCGTGCCGGTAGTCGAGCACTTCGAAGTCTTCGTACTGGTAGTCGAAGATCGAAGCCGGCTTGCGCTTGATGTTCAGCGTGGGGTAGGGGTAAGGCGTACGGCTCAGTTGCAGCGCGACCTGCTCGGCGTGGTTGCTGTAGATGTGGCAATCGCCGCCGGTCCAGATGAAGTCGCCCACGTCGAGGTCGCACTGCTGCGCCACCATGTGCGTGAGCAGCGCGTAGCTGGCGATGTTGAAGGGCACGCCCAGGAAGATGTCGGCGCTGCGCTGGTAGAGCTGGCAGCTCAGCTTACCGCGCTCGCCGGGTGCCTGCGCCGGTGCCACGTAGAACTGGAAGAACGCATGGCAGGGCATGAGCGCCATCTTCGACAGCTCGGCCACGTTCCATGCGCTCACGATGATGCGGCGCGAATCGGGGTTGGTCTTCAGCGTCTTGATGACGTCGGAGATCTGGTCGATGTGGCCGCCGTCGGGCGTGGGCCAGCTGCGCCATTGCACGCCATACACGGGGCCCAGGTCGCCGTCTTCGCGTGCCCATTCGTCCCAGATGGTGACGCCGCGCTCCTTGAGCCAGTTGTTGTTGCTCGAGCCGGTCAGGAACCACAGCAGTTCCTGGATGATGGATTTCAGGTGCACCTTCTTCGTGGTCACCAGCGGAAAGCCTTCATTCAAATCGAAGCGCATCTGGTGGCCGAACACGCTCTTGGTGCCCGTGCCGGTGCGGTCGCTTTTCTGCACGCCGTGGGTGTCCACGTGGCGCATGAAGTCTTCGTACTGGGAGCGGACGGGGCGGTGGGGCGTGGAAGTCATGAGAGAAAGAAGGGTGTCTGGCGGGCCGGGGCCGGGTGTTTCGAATTTTAAGTGCCTGGGCTTAGCATGGCGGGCATGAGCCAAGACCACCCCACGAACGGCCACGAACACGCCCATGGCGATGACCACGGCCATGACCACAGCGAACTCGGCGAGATGGACCTGCGCGTCCGCGCGCTCGAAAGCGTGCTGACGCAAAAGGGCTACATCGACCCCGCCGCACTCGATGCGCTGATCGACACCTACCAGACCCGCATCGGCCCGCGCAACGGCGCGCGCGTGGTGGCACGGGCCTGGGTCGATCCAGCCTTTCGCGAATGGCTGCTGGCCGACGCCACGGCGGCCATCGCCTCGCTGGGCTACACGGGGCGGCAGGGCGAACACATGGTGGCGGTCGAAAACACCGACGAACTGCATCACATGGTGGTCTGCACGCTGTGCAGCTGCTACCCGTGGCCGGTGCTGGGCCTGCCGCCCACCTGGTACAAGAGCGCGCCGTACCGCTCGCGGGTCGTCAAGGACCCGCGCGGCGTGCTGGCCGATTTCGGCGTGACGCTGCCCGACAGCACGCGCATCCGCGTGTGGGATTCGACCGCCGAGGTGCGCTACCTCGTGATTCCGCAACGCCCGCCAGGCACCGGCGATCTGGGCGAAGACGAACTGGCCGCGCTGGTCTCGCGCGATTCGATGATCGGCACGCGGCTGGTCGAAGCGCCCGCCGAACAGGGGAGCCCCGCATGAGCTACGCCACCAAGGCAGACCTCGGCGGCCAGCCGGGCTTCGGGCCGGTCACGCCCGAGCCCGAAGGCGAGTTGTTCCATGCCGCATGGGAGCCGCGCGCGCTGGCGCTCACGTTGGCCATGGGCGCGACCGGCTCGTGGAACATCGATGCGAGCCGCGCCGTGCGCGAGACGCTGCCCGACTACCGCGACCTGAGCTACTACCAGATCTGGCTCGCCGCGCTGGAGCAGTTGATGCTGCAGCGTGGGCAGATATTTCCCGACGAGATCGCGGCCGGCGAAATGCGCCACGCGGCCGCGCCCGTCGCACGTGTGCTGCAGGCCGCGAACGTGCCGGCCGTGTTGGCCAAGGGCTCGGCGACCGAACGCCCCGCGACGAGTCCTGCACGCTTTGCCATCGGCCAGCCGGTGCGCATGCATCGGGGCAAGGTCGACCACCACACGCGGCTGCCTGGCTATGTGCAGGGCAAGCGGGGTGTGATCGAGCATCTGCATGGCGCGCACGTCTTCGCCGATGCCAATGCGCAGGGCCTGGGCGAGCAGCCGCAGTGGCTGTACACGGTGGTCTTCGATGAAGCCGAGCTGTGGGGCGACGGTGCACCGCGCCAGAACCTCTCGGTGTCCGTCGATGCGTGGGAGAGCTATCTGGAGGCGGTCGCATGAAGCGCGACGACATGCCGCACAACGGCGTGCCGCTGACGCCCGGCATGCCCCGCGATGCCGATGGTCCGGTGTTCAATGCGCCATGGGAAGCCCAGGCCTTCGCGATGACGCTCGCGTTGCATGAAGGTGGCTTGTTCACATGGACCGAATGGGCCGAGGCGCTGGCCATGCAGATTTCGGCTGCGCAGGCCGCGGGCGACCCGGACACCGGTGAGACCTACTACCGGCACTGGCTTGCTGCACTGGAGCATCTGGTGGCGCACAAGGGCGCCAGCTCCGGCGATGAACTCGAACGCTATCGCCATGCCTGGGACCATGCGGCCGATCGCACGCCGCATGGGCAGCCGATCGAGTTGCGCGGCGAAGACTTTCCGAGCTGAGCTGGTTTGTCTTGCTCCTTCCCCCTCTGGGGGAAGGTTGGGATGGGGGCTGCCCCCGCATTGGCGGCAGCTTTGATGTGAACGCCGCCGTGCCCCCACCCCGGCCCTCCCCCAGCGGGGGAGGGAGGAATGCAAAGACCTAGACGCGAATCACGCGGCCTGGGTTCAGGATGTTCTTCGGATCGAGCCCGCGCTTGATCGCCCGCATCATCTCCAGCGCCACTGGCGACTTGTGTTTTTCAAGCTTGTCGACCTTGAGTGAGCCCACGCCATGTTCGGCCGAGAACGAGCCGCCGAACTTCTCGACCGCGTCGTACACCAGCGTGTTGATGCGCTCTTCCTCGTTCGCAAGGAAGGCCTTGGTGTCGATGTTCTCCGGCGCCTGCACGTTGTAGTGCAGGTTGCCGTCGCCCAGGTGGCCGAAGTTGACCAGCCGCACGCCGGCGATCTCGCGCGCCAGCAGCGCGTCGGTCTCGGCCACGAAGGCGGGGATGCGCGACACCGGGATCGAGATGTCGTGCTTGATGTTCAGCCCTTCTTCGGCCTGGGCGAGCGGAATGTTCTCGCGGATGTGCCAGAGCTGGTGCGCCTGCGTGAGGTTCTCGGCCACCACCGCATCGGTCACGCAGCCGTCTTCGAAGGCGGTTTCGAGCAGCGCCTCGAAGCGCGCGCGGGCATGGTCTTCGGACTCGCTGTCGGAGTTCTCCAGCAGCACGCAGTAAGGCACGGCCGCATCGTCGATGAAGGGCACGCGCAGTTGCGGCATGTGCTTGGCGACCAGGCTCAACGCGAACTTGCCCATCACCTCGAAGCCCGTGAGGCCCGAGCCCAGTTGCTTGTGCGCCAGGCCCAGCAGCGTGACCGCGTGGTCGAGCGAAGGCACGGCCGCCCAGGCCGTGAGCTGCGCGGCCGGCAGCGGGTAGAGCTTCATCGTCGCTGCGGTGATGATGCCCAGCGTGCCTTCGCTGCCGATCATCAGGTCGCGCAGGTCGTAGCCTGTGTTGTCCTTGCGCAGGCCGCTGGTGCCTTCCCAGATTTCGCCTTGCGGCGTGACCACTTCGAGGCCCAGGCACAGTTCGCGCGTGTTGCCGTAGCGCACGACCTGCGTGCCGCCGGCATTGGTCGCGAGGTTGCCGCCGATGGTGCAGCTGCCCTCGGCCGCCAGACTCAGCGGGAACAGGTAGCCGGCTTTCTCGGCCGTCTCCTGCAGCGTCTGCAGGATGCAGCCGGCCTCGACGGTCATGGTGAGGTTGGCGCCGTCGATGGTGCGGATGGTGTTCAGCCGCTGCAGGCTCAGCACGACCTGCGTGCCGCTGTCATCGGGCGTGGAGCCGACCGCCAGTCCGGTGTTGCCGCCTTGCGGCACGATGGCCGCGCCGGCCGCCGCGCAGGCCTTGACCACGTCGGCCACCTGCTGCGTGCTGCCGGGGCGCACCACGGCCAGCGACTTGCCGCGCGAGCGCTTGCGCCAGTCCTGTTCGTAGGCCGTCAGGTCGCCTTCGTTCAGAACGTGCGATGCGCCGACGATGGCGCGCAGTTGGTCGATCAGGGCAGTGGAAGAAGTGGTCATGGGGTGGAAGCTTCCAGGGAATGAGCGGAGGCCTTGGCGTGGCGCAAGCGCAGGCGCACATGCCAGGCGCATGCGGCGAAGAGCACGAGGCACAGGAGCACTTCGATGAGCGCGAGGACCTGCCCCACGCCATTGGTATCGCTCCAGGCGCGCACCACGCCTTCGGTGAAATAGAGCCAGATCATCAGGCTGACCCAGCGGTAGGTGTACATCCGGTTCTTGTAGAGCCCCGCGAGCGGAATGACGAGCGGCAGCACCTTGAGCGCGAGCAGCGAGCCGCCCGGGCGCAGCGGCGCCAGCCACAGCTCCCAGGCCAGGCCCAGCACGATGAGGCCGACAAGGCTGCCCACTGCAAGCCATCGGGTGGCGCGGACGGAAGAAGGCGGGAGTGGAGTGGCGGACACGGTGGGCGGCGAAGAGGGGGCGCCGGGCAGGCGGCCAGCGGCGACGAAAAGAGCGGATGGCATGATAGCTGCCATGAATCGCAGGCAGCTCTGGAGGGATCTTTCGCGCTTTCCGTGGCGCAACACGGCAGCGGTGCTGGGCGAGCGTTTTCGCGAAGACCGGCTCGGGCTCACGGCCAGCAGCCTGACCTTCACCACCACCATCGCGATGGTGCCGTTCTTCACGGTGGCGCTGGCGTTGTTCACGGTGTTTCCGATGTTCGCGAAGATGCAGGGCCGCCTGCAGCGCTGGCTGATCGAGAGCCTGATTCCGGACAACATCGCGCGCCAGGTGCTCGGCTACCTGAACCAGTTCGCGAGCAAGGCCAGCGGCCTGGGCATTGCGGGCCTGATCGTGCTGCTGATCACGGCCATCGCGCTGATCCTCACCATCGACAAGACGCTCAACAACATCTGGCGCGTGCGCACGCCGCGGCCGTTCGCGCAGCGGGTGCTGATCTATTGGGCGGCCATCACGCTGGGGCCGATCATCCTCGCGGTGAGCCTGTCGACCACTTCCTATGTGGTTTCGGCCACCAGCGACGTGGTCGGGCGCGGCATGGTCAAGCTGTTCTTCGACACCTTCGAGTTCGCGCTGCTCGCGGTCGGCATGGCCTCGCTGTACCACTACGTGCCCAACACCAATGTGCGCTGGTCGCATGCCTGGGCCGGCGGCATCTTCGTGGCCGCCGCCATCGAGATCGCCAAGCGCGTGCTGGCCTACTACCTGAGCCTGGTGCCGACCTACTCGGTGCTGTACGGCGCCTTCGCCACGTTCCCGATCCTGCTGGTGTGGATCTACGTGGCCTGGGTGATCGTGCTGCTGGGCGCGGTCATCGCGGCCTATCTGCCGAGCCTGCTCACGGGCGTGGCGCGGCGTGGCGGCAGCGCCGGCTGGCCGTTGCAACTGGCGATGGAAACGCTGCAGCACCTGGCGCGCGCGCAAGCCACGCCGGCCAAAGGCATGGGTGCGGCCGAACTGGTGACGCGCATGCGGGTCGATGCGCTGCAACTGGCGCCGGTGCTCGAAACGCTGGTGGCGCTCGACTGGATCGCGCCGCTGGCTGAAGAACCTGCCAACGAAGACCCGCGCTACGTGCTGCTGGCCGACCCCTCGACGCCCATCGAACCGCTGCTTAAAGAGTTGTTGATGCCGCAGGCTGAGCCGCTCGAAGACCTCTGGCAAAAAGGCCCGTTGCGCACGCTGCGCCTGGGTGACGTGCTATTGATTTAGGAGCAAATTCGCCCGCCGCGCGCTGTGGGGCCTAGATCTTGACCCGGCCCAGCCAGATGTCGCGGTACATCGCCCAGTCGCCCATGAACGAGTAGAGCGGCCGCTTGAACGAGGCGGGCTTGTTCTTCTCGAAGCCGAAATGCCCGACCCATGCAAAGCCGTAGCCCGCCACCAGCCCGGCCAGCAGCCACAGCGGGTTGAGCGTGACCACCAGCGCCACCAGGCACAGCAGCGAGATCGTCGAGCCGGCGAAGTGCAGCCGCCGGCAGGTGACGTTGGCGTGTTCGGTCAGGTAGAACGGATAGAACTCCGCAAAGCTCTTGAAACGGCGCGGATCGACGGCAGATCCCGTGGCAGTCGTTGTGTTCATCGTGCGAGTCTCCTGCGCCCCGGGAGGGGCTTTGTCCATAATAGCCACGACCTTCCGGCCGCACCACCCCGGCTCACCTTTCACACCTCTGTCGCATCTGCCTTGAGCGCTCTTTCCGCCGCCCCCGAATCCGCCGAGCCGGCCAGCAGCGATGCGCCCTGGGTCGTGTGCCTGTGCGCCGAATGGTGCGGCACCTGCCGCGACTACCGGCCGCTGCTGGAGCAGGTGGCGCGCGCGCATCCGCAGTTCCGCTTCGCCTGGGTCGACATCGAAGACCACGCCGACATCGCCGACGCCTTCGATGTCGAGACCTTCCCGACCCTGCTGGTCGCCGGTGCCGACGGCACGCGTTTCCTGGGCCCGCTGCTGCCGCATGCCGAGACGCTCTCGCGCATGCTCTCGGCGCTGCAGCCGCCCAAGCCGTCGAGCTTCGACGTCGACCTGCTGCTTGCCGTGCTCAACAAGAAGCCGACCGTCTTCACGGTCTGACCGGAACCTCCTCCATGAACATCCTGATCTTTGGCGCCACCGGCATGGTGGGGCAGGGCGTGCTGCGCGAGTGCCTGCTCGCCCCCGACGTGGAGCGCGTCGTGACGATCGGGCGCAGCGTCACGGGGAACACGCACCCGAAGCTGTACGAGCTGGTCCACAAGGACATGTACGACTACAGCGGCATCGAGTCGGAGCTGAAGGGTTTCGATGCCTGCTTCTTCTGCCTGGGCGTGTCGTCCGTCGGCATGAAGGAGCCCGACTACAAGCGCGTCACCTACGACCTGACGCTTGCGGCCGCCACGGTGCTCGCGCGGCTCAACCCGGGCATGACCTTCACCTACGTGACGGGCGCCGGCACCGACAGCACGGAGCGTGGCAGCAGCATGTGGGCGCGCGTGAAGGGCGCAACCGAAAACGCCTTGCTGCGCCTGCCGTTCAAGGCCGCCTACATGTTCCGCCCCGGCGTCATCCAGCCGCTGAACGGCGCACGCTCGAAGACGCCGCTGTACAACGGCATCTACGTCGTCATCGCGCCGCTGCTCAGCCTGGCCTACCGGCTCTGGCCCGACAGGATGACGACCACCGAGCAGGTCGGCCGCGCCATGCTGATCGTGGCGCGACGCGGCGCGCCCAAGGTGCTGCTCGAAACGCCCGACATCAACGCGCTGCGCTGACGAAATCGCGCAGTGCGAACAGCACCTCGTCGGGTGCCTCGCTCATCAGCGCATGGCCGGCGTGCACCGTCACCACCTTGCCGTGCCGCGCCTTGCCGGCCAGTGCCTTGATGGCGCGCGGCGGCGTCATCTGGTCGGCGTCGCCGAGCAGGAACAGCACGGGGCATTGCACGGCCTCCATCGCGGCTTCGCCGTTCGCGTAGTCGTTGCAGGCCTTGAAGCCGATGTGGAACACGTTGTGCTCGCGGTTGCTGGCCAGCACCCGGCGCATCAGCGCGCGCGAGCTGCCGTAGAGCCAGGTGCCCGGGCCGAGCGAAGAGGGCGGCGGCGCCATCAGCGAATGCGAGAAGGTGTTGACCATATGGATGGCGCGTTGCGGATCGCTGACCGAGCTTTCGAGCAGCGCGGGCGACACCACCATCGGATACGCCGTGCCGACCATCGCCAGGTGCGTCACGCGCTGCGGCGCACGGGCGGCGGCTTCGAGCGCGATCAGCGAGCCGAAGCTGTGGCCGATCAGCGCGGCCTTGTCCACGCCGGCCGCATCGAGCAGGGCGATGACGAACTGCGCCGCTTCTTCCACGCTCGCGGGCGGCGGGCCGTCGCTCTTGCAGTGGCCGGGCAGGTCGACCGCCAGCACGTTCCAGCCGTGGTTGGCGAACCAGCGCGTCTGAAGAATCCATACGCTGTGGTCGTTCAGCACGCCGTGGATGAACACCGCGGTGGGCTTGGCCGCATCGAAGGGCTTGCCGCCGGTGTAGCAGTAGGTGCTGTGGCCGTTGACTTGAAGGATGCTCATGGCGTCTCTTTCTGGGGTTCTTGTTTGTCTTGTGTTCGTGTGAGGTGGCGGATCAATCAGCGCGCCGACGCGGGCCGGGCGTGCAGGGGCGGCGCCCAGTCGCGGACCGCGCTCGGCAGGATCTCGCCCGTCTCGTGCTTGAAATGCATCAGCGTGTCGTCGAGCTCGAGGTCCGAACCGTCTCGCAGCAGGAAGCCGAGGTAGTCGCCGCCTTCGTCTTGCGCGACGAGCAGCGCACGCGCGGCTTCCGGGTGGCTGGCCACCCAGTCGCCGTCGTCGCCGATGTCGTCCAGCATGCACAGGCGCTCGCGCGGGAACCAGTGCCATTGGCGAGGATCTTGCGCGCCGAGGTCGCCGTCATCCTGGTCTTCATCGCCCTCGTCGGGCTCCGCATGAACCGGCAGGCCGGTGCGCAGCAACTCGGCGTAGGCCGTGGGCAGCACCAGTTGCGCGACGTCGATCGGCTGCGCGGTCAGCGCCTGCTGCCGGGCCTGGAGCGCGGCAAAGATTTGCACCGAGCGAGCGCTGGGGTCGGCGTCGGGTGAGGCGGCGATCCGCGACAGCAGCGCGGCGCGCTCCGCACGGAACGCCGGGCCCTGCATCTCGGCGGGCTGGGCGAAGGCCGAGCGCCATTCCTTGCCGAAGCGCATGCCGGTGAAGCCGCCGTTCGCCAGCGCCTGCCGCAGGTCGTTGCTGACCAGCGGGGCGCTTTCATCGGGCAGCCAGAGCAGGTCCAGCGGCTGGAGATGGACGGGCCAATGGGCCGATGCCATGTCGAGCACCGGCCGCCCATGGCGGGACACGCCGGTGGGCTGGAACGCTTCGGCCATGACATGCGCCTCATGTTCGAGTGCGCGCCCCGGCGGCACGTAGCCGGGCGTGCGGGGCAACTCCTTTTCGAACTCGGCCGCGGCCTGCGCGACCTGGGCCGCCGTCTCAAAGCTGCCTGCCGCGAAGACGCGGTGGTAGCGCGGCCGGTCTTTCTGCAGCCGCACAGTGATGCGCAGCGCGGTGCGCGCCAGGTCCAGGCCGTCGAGCCACTGTCCGTCGCCGAGCCAGTGCATCAGCCGGTACTCGGCGCGCTGGCCACCGAAGCGTGCGTGGTGGTACGCAGGAAAGCGGGCCTCCACGTCGTACGCGCGGTGGGCCGGCAGCTTGAACTGCGTCAGCAGCGCGTGCAGCCTGAGGCTGACGAGCAGGCATCTCGCGTGCGGCGAGCCGTCGCCCGACCAGTCGGCCAGGTCGGGAAATCGCGGCGGATGGCCCCAGTCCTGCGACATCTCGATGCGCTGCGGCGCGGCCCAGAAATGCTCGCGGGTGATCGGCGGCGCGTCGCCGTAGCCGCAATAGGTCTCGCGGTCGCGCGTGCCGTCGGGGCGCATGGCGAAGAAATGCGGCGCGACGCCGAGCGCGTCCGGGCCCTTCAGCCATTCGAAGAACGGTGTCGGCTCCATCGGCGCGGTCAGGCTTTTTCCGCCGCCTTCAGCGCGCGCTTCAAGTCGTCGATCAGGTCGGCCGGGTCTTCGAGGCCGATCGACAGGCGGATCGTGCCTTGCGAAATGCCCGCACCCGCCAGCGCCTCGTCGGTCATGCGGAAGTGCGTGGTGCTGGCCGGGTGAATCACCAGGCTGCGGCAGTCGCCCACATTCGCAAGGTGGCTGAAGAGCTTGAGCGCCTCGATGAAGGCCTTGCCCTGCGCGCGGCTGCCCTTGATGTCGAAGCTGAACACCGCGCCGGCACCGCGCGCGCCGTGGCGCAGCAGCTTCTGTGCGAGCGCGTGGCTCGGATGCGATTCGATCAGCGGGTGTCCCACGCGCGACACGAACGGATGCGTGGCCAGGAACTCGACCACCTTCTGCGTGTTGCCGATGTGCCGTTCCATGCGCAGCGGCAGCGTCTCGATGCCCTGCAGGATCAGCCACGCCGTGTGCGGGCTCATCGAGGCGCCGAAGTCGCGCAGCCCTTCGCGGCGGGCGCGCAGCAGGAAGGCGCCGACGGTGCTTTCCTCGCTGAAGACCATGTTGTGGAAGCCGTCGTAGGCCTGCGTCAGCTCGGCGAATTTGCCCGACTTTTCCCAGTCGAAGCTGCCGCCGTCGACCACCACGCCGCCGATCACCGTGCCGTGGCCCGAGAGGAACTTGGTGGCCGAGTGATAGACCAGGTCGGCGCCCCAGTCGAAGGGCTTGATGAGGTAGGGCGAGGTGAGCGTGGAGTCGACCAGCAGCGGCACGCCGGCCTCGTGGGCGATGTCGCTCACGGCCGGGATGTCGAGCACGTCGAGGCCGGGGTTGCCCACGGTCTCGCCGAAGAAGAGCTTGGTTTCGGGGCGTACCGCCGCGCGCCAGGCGTCGAGGTCGCCGGGCTTCACGAAGGTGGTCTCGATGCCGAAGCGCCGCATCGTGTAGTGCAGCAGGTTCTGCGAGCCGCCATACAGCGCCGTGCTGGCCACGATGTGCGAGCCGGCGCCCATCAGCGTGGCCACCGACAGGTGCAGCGCTGCCTGTCCGCTGGCGGTGGCGATGGCGCCGATGCCGCCTTCGAGCGCCGACACGCGCTGCTCCAGCACCGCGTTGGTCGGGTTGCTGATGCGCGAATACACGTGGCCCGCGCGTTCCAGGTTGAAGAGCGCCGCGGCGTGGTCGCTGGACTCGAAGACGAAGGAGGTGGTCAGGTGGATCGGCACCGCCCGCGCGCCGGTGGCGGGGTCGGGCGAGGCGCCGGCGTGCAGCGCGAGGGTGTCGAAACCGGGGTCGGAATATCCGGGCATGAGGGCCTTTCAGGGTCTGAGCTGTTGTCTCCTGGCAATGCTCCGTTACGTCCGCAATTCATGCGTGCGCGACAGGGGCGCTCAGGTCGGCGTCGATTGTGGGCTATATTCAAAAACGGCACGCCCGCCGAGATAGCCGAGATTGAGTCCGAGAGGAGCACACGATGAAAGTCAGCGACATCCTTCGCGTCAAGGGCAATACGCTCTTCACCATCACACCAGACGACCTGCTGGCGCAAGCCGCCAACACCATGGCGGAAAAGGACATCGGTTCGCTGGTGGTCATGGAACACGGCGACCTGGTCGGCATGCTCACCTTCCGTGAAGTCATCGTCACCATCGTCGGCAACGGCGGACAGCTCGGCACCACCCTGGTCCGCAAGGCCATGGACGACGCCCCCGTCACCTGCACGCTCGAAACCGACCTCGACGAAATCCGCCGCATCATGCTGGAGCGCCACGCCCGCTACATGCCCGTGATGGACAAGCGCATGCTGATGGGCGTGATCAGCTTCTACGACGTGGCCAAGGCCGTGGTCGACAGCCAGAACTTCGAGAACAAGATGCTCAAGGCCTACATCCGCGACTGGCCGGCGGAAGACGAAAAGGCCGGCTGATCCGGCCTTGCGGGCCCGGCAAAGGCGCGGCGGCCCGCTCGCTCAGGGCAGTCGCGCGATCTGCGTGCGCAGCAGCGCGTAGAAGCCCTCGGCATCGGCCTCGCTGATCCACAGCGTGTTGGGCGTGCGGCGGTTGTAGCCGCGAAAGTCGACCACCGTCGCGCCGGTCGTGAACTCCCCCTTCGTTTCCACATCCACGCTCACCTTCGCGCCCTTGAACAGCTCGGGCTGCAGCAGATAGGCGATGACGCACGGGTCGTAGATCGGCCCGACCGCCATGCCCCGGCGGCGCAGGCCGTAGGCCATCATCGAATCGAAGATGTCGGCCACCACCTTGCCGGCGTTGTTGCCCATGGCGCGGAAGGGCACGATGCACTCGGGCGTCAGCAGCACGCGGCGCGCCGCGTCGTGCGACAAGGCCGTCACCGGCACGCCGCTGCGGAACACGATCGATGCCGCCTCGGGGTCGGCGTAGATGTTGAAGGTGGCCGCCGGCGTGATGTTGCCGCCCACGCCCCACGAACCGTCCATCACCACGATCTCGGCAATGGCGGGCTTGATGTCGGGCGCCGCGTTGAGGGCGGCCGCGAAGTTGGTGAGCGGCGCCAGGCCGACCAGCGTGATGCTCTTGGGCGCGGCGGCGCGCAGCGTTTCGATCAGGTACTGCACCGCATGCGTCGGCATGAGCGGGCCGCGTGGCTCGTGCAGCGTCGGGCCTTCCATGCCGGTCTTGCCGTGCACGTCGTCGGCAAAGATCGGCTCGCGCACCAGCGGGCGCGGGTAGCCCGCATAGATCGGAATGTCGGGCCGGTTGGCCCAGTCGCGCACGATGCGCGCGTTTTTCTCGGTCACGCTGAGCGGCAGGTTGCCCACGCTCACGGTCAGCGCCAAGATGTCGAGCTTGTCGGTCGCGGCCATGGCCATCAGCAGCGCGATGGCGTCGTCCTGGCCGGGGTCGGTGTCGATGATGACCTGTCGCTTGCCCGGTGCCGCGGGCGGCAGTTGCGTGGCCGGCGTGCCGGCCATGGCCTGTGCCAGCGCGGCCGGGCTGTTGGCTTGCGCGAAAGCCATGCCGGCCAGGCCGGCGGCGGCGGAAGCGACCAGCGCGCGGCGGGACAGCAAGAAGGTATTCATCGCACGTTCACTCCTTGATGTTGGCGGTCTGCACGATCTTCTGGTTGCGTGCGTACTCGGCCTGCACGAACTTCGCGAAAGACTCGGGCGTGCCGCTGCCCGGCAACGCACCTTGCTCCATCAGCTTGCTGCGCACGCCTTCTTCCTGCAGCACCGCGTTCAGCTCGTGGTTGATCTGCGCGACCACGGCCGGCGGCGTCTTCGCAGGCGCGAAAACGCCGGTCCAGCTCACCATGTCGAAGCCCTTCAGGCCAGGCATCTCGTCGAAGGTGGGCACGTTGGGCAGCGCGGCCAGCCGCTTGCTGCTGGTGATGCCCAGCGCCTTCAGCCGCTTGCCGTTCACATGCGGAATGGCGCTGGTGCTCACCAGCATCGCCAGGTCGACCTGGTCGCCGATCACGTCGGTGGCGATCTGCGCACCGCCGCGGTAGGGCACGTGCGTCACGAAGATGCCGCTGCGTTCCTTCAGCAACTCCATCGCCAGTTGCAGCACGGTGCCCACGCCCGAGGTCGCGTAGTTGTACCGGCCGGGCTTGGCCTTCGCGAGCTTCACGAAGTCGGTGAAAGTCTGGGCTTCGAGGCCGGGCCGCGCGACCAGCACCATCGGCGCGGTGTTGAGCAGGCCGACCGGTGCCAGGTCTTTCAGCGGATCGAAGCGGAAGGCGGTCGGGTTGACCAGCTTGCCGATGGCGATGGCGCTGTCGGGGCCCACCACCAGCGTGTAGCCGTCGGGCGTGGCATTCACCGCCTTGGCCACGCCGATGGCGCCGCCCGCGCCGCTCACGTTCTCGATCACCACCGACTGCTTGAGTCGTTCGCCGAGCCGCTGGGCGACGAGCCGGGCGTTCACGTCCACGCTGCCGCCGGCGGTGTAGGGAACGATCAGCGTGATGGGCTTGGCGGCGGGCCATGCTTGCGCGAGAGCAACTGTGGGCAGGGCAGCGCAGAGCGCAGCGGCGAGGAGCAGACGGCGGGGCGTATTCATGGCGTGGGCAATCAAAGAGGAGAGGAAGTGGGTTCTGTGTCGAGGCGGGCGCGCAGCGTGTCGAAGGCCTCGCTCCACTGCGTGCGCCAGGCGCGGCGTTGCGTGTCGTCGATCCACGCGCCGTCCAGGCCGTTGTGCATGAAGCCGCGCAGGTCGTCGAGGTTGAAGCCGAAGTCGCGCACCATCATCAGCCAGGCCTTTGTGGGCGTGACCTTGTGCAGTGTCGGGTCGTCCGTATTGGGGTGGATGCGCAGGCCCAGGCCGGGCATCTTGCGGATCGGATGGTCGAGCGCCCAGCGCTCGGGCGGCAGCGTGCGCAGGTAGTAGGAGTTGGTGGGCACCACCGTGAAGATCACGCCGCGCTCGGCGCACTGGCGCGCGAAGTCGGGCTGGTCGACCACCGTGTAGCCGTGGTCGATGCGGTCCACCTGCAGCACGTCGAGCGCGGTGCGCACGTTGGTCCAGGGCATGCCGAACTCGCCGGCATGCGCTGTGGTCTTGAGTCCTGCTTTCTTCGCATCGGCATAGGCCTGCGTGAACAGCTCGGGCGGCCGGTCGTTCTCGCGGTAGTCGATGCCGATGCCGATCACTTCGTCGCAACGGTGGGCCTTGACCCACTCGACCATTTCCACGGCCGCCTCGGCGCTGGCCTCGCGGTCGATGGCGGCGATGAGCCGGCCGACGATGCCGAACTCCTGCTGCGCATCGTGGATCGCGCGAACGATGGCGCCCTGTGCCATGGCGTAGGGGATGCCGGAGCCGTGCACCGTGCCGGTCGGGTTCCAGAAGAACTCGGCATAGCGCACGTTGTGCGAGGCCGCGTCCTGCAGGTACTCGAGTGTGAGCTGGTAGAGGTCGCCGGCGCCGCGCACCAGTTGCGCGTCGAGCGCACGCAGCACGCGCAGCACGCCCACCGGTTTTTCGCCGCGCGTGTAGAAGCTCTCGATCTCGTCGGCCGCCAGCGGCGCGCCGGCGCGCAGGTTGAGTTGCTTGAAGGTCTCGTGGCGCACGGTGCCGAACAGATGGCAGTGCAACTCGACCTTGGGAATCGCATGCAGCATCGATTCCAGCGTGTAGGGTGCAGAGGTGGGGGCGGCGCTGCTGGTCATGCTGACCAGTCTAGGGATCGGGGCCGTATAAGGAAAATTTTGAATTTCTATAATTTGATTCACTGAATCAATAACCAGAGCCGGCAACCGGAACAACGCCCATGGCCACCTTGCCCCTGCGTGCGCTCACGCTGCGCCAGCTGCAGTTCTTCTCGGTGCTGGTCGAAGAAGGCCAGTTCGGGCGCGCCGCGCGACGGCTGGCGATCACGCAGCCGGCCTTGAGCAATGCCATCAAGCAGATGGAAAAGCTGCTCGGTGCCGAGCTGCTCACCCGCTCCACCCATCGGCTCGAACTCACGCCCGTGGGCGCCGAAGTGCTCGCGCGCACCGACTTCCTCGTCAACACCTTCGAGGTGGCGCTGCGCGACATCGAGAGCACGGTGCAACGCGGCCGCGCCTTCGTGCGCATTGGCGTGATTCCCTCGGCCAGCGCGCGCGTCGCCGCAGAGGCCAGCGAATTTCTCAAGAACGGCCAGCGCGATGTGGAACTGGCCTGGCGCGATGCGCCATCGACCACGCTGCTCGCCGAACTGCGCAGCGGCCAGCTCGACATGGCGGTGGCCGCCATCACCGAGCCGCCGGGCGGCCTGACCTGCATCGACCTCTTTCGCGATCCGCTCGTGCTGGTGGTGCGACGCGATCACCCGCTGGCCGCAGCCGGCGATGCGAACTGGGAGGCCATCGGCAAGGAGCGGCTGGTGCTGTTCGAAAGCGGCAGCATGCCGGCGCTGGGCAATCCGGCGCGCGCCCAGTTCGCGCAGGGCGCGGAGCCTTATCGCGTGAGCTATTCCGAAACTCTTTACGCATTGGTGCGCAGCGGGCAGGCCCTTGGGCTGATGCCGCGCCTGTACACGTCCTCGCTGCGCGACCCGGAACTGGTGGTTGTCCCGCTGCTGAAGCCACGCGTCGAACGCCGCGTGGTGCTCGCCTACCTGCCGGGGCCGATGCGCAACGTGGTGGCGCAGGAGCTGATCGCCTTTCTGCGCGAGCGGTTGCCGCAGGCGGGGGAGGCCGTTGTGCGACGTGTGAGTAAGGGGATGCGAGCGAAGCGATAGGCTGCCCTGGATGGTTCAGGTCATCTGCACCTCCTGCCCGAACCGCGCCAGCGTCCAGCCGTTGCCGAGCAGAAACATCCGCGTGTGGAGTTCGCCGAGCGTCGCGTCGTCGATCTCCGCCCCGAGGTAAGTCAGGCGCTTGTCGCGCAAGTCGACGAACCCTGCCTCGTGGCTGCGGGCAAGGCGCTGCCAAAGCGCATTGGCCCCCGGTGATTGCCGTGCGCCGCTCATCAGGCAGATGCCGCTGCCGAGCGCCCAGCGATACACCGCCGTGGCGAGTCCCCGCCGCTGATAAGCCGGGTCGTACTGGGAGTGCGGTGCCCTGATGTGGCGGTCGGCCCTGCGGCCCAGTTCGATCAACCGGTTGAACACGGTGTAGCCGACGAGGCGTTCGTGGCGGATGTCTTCGATGTAGACATACAGCTCGCCATCCGCTTCGCGGTAGCGGGCGCGCAGGTCGGGGGCGTTCTGCGCCGGCAGGTGCAGCGGCCGCAGGCGATCTTCCAGCGCGCGCATGCGTTCGTGGACGGGCGTGAGTGGCTCGCTCGGCCGGCCTTTGCTGGGATCGACGTCGATGCGCAGCTCGGCCGGCCGCATGATCCGAAAGGGGCGCGAGGCGAAGAGGGGCAATGCAAATACCATGCTGCCCTCACTGCCTCAAGGCCGGCGGCAACGCACCCTGCGTTGCCGGTTCCGCATGGGCGGGCAATGAAAAGCCGCTGCCACGCGGCACGACCAGAACATCGCTCACAGACCACTTCAGCACGCGCTGCGCCACGCTGCCGAACACGAAGTCGGCGATGGCCGAGTGCCCGTGCTTGCCGACCACCAGAAGCTCCGCCTTCGAGTACTGCTGCTGAACGGTCGCCTGTCGTGCCGGGTCGCCCTGGCCGATCGCGGAGACGACGCGGTTGCGCCGCGCCGTCGACGAGTCGGACAGCGACAGCATCCGCTCGCGCGCATGCCGTGCGCAGGCGTGGCGCAGCGACTTGATGGTGTAGTCGGACACGTCCGCGTAGCGCAGCTTGCCCTCGTGCAAGGTGTTGAGCGCGTGAAAGAGCTCGACCTCGGCGGTGTCGTCGAAGGCCCAGGCCAGCTCGACCAGATGCCTCGATGCATCCGTGAGGTCGACCGCCACCAGAATCCGCCGGTAGCGCGTGGCCGCATCGAGGCGCGCGACCAGGACCGGCTTGCGCACGGCGCGCAGCAATCGCGCCACGGGCTGTCCGTGAAAGACGGCGAGCGTGCAAGGGTCGCGTGCGTCGCCGACCACCAGCAGGTCGCACCAGCGTGCCTCCTGCGCGATGGCTTCGAGGCGGCCGCTCAGGTCGTCGACCTTCTTGACGAGGATGCCGAAGCCTTCGGCCATCTCGATGGCGAGCCCCGCCAGATGGCGCGCGGCATGCGCGCCCGTTTCGGTGGCGCCGGCGAATGCCATGGGCGCGTACATGATTTTCAGCAGCGCGCCGTGCGCCGCGGCAATCGATGCCGCGCGTCGAACCGTGCGATGGCCCCGCGCGGACAGGTCGGTGATCGCGAGGATGGATTGGATATGCATGCTTCTGTTCCTTCCGCAGGAGAAAGCAGGCCGCACGGCCACAGCGGTGCTGCGGCGGCGAGCCGGAAGATCGGAGGGCGAGAGCGCGACCGTGCCGTGCGCGAGGGCAACCCGTCGCGAGGGGCGGGCGGGTGCTACCGCGCGGGGCTGTGGTGGCCCGGCGGTCGGTGGATGGCGCTGTAAAGGGGGAGGCTGACCGCCGGGCTCAGGGATGTGCGAGGGTCAGCTCTGACCCTGCCATCACCGCCGCCTGCGCGGCCGCGCGCGATTCGCTCGATGCCAGCGACTCGAGGTCGACCGGAGAGCGGTTCTTGCTGCGGATGAAAGCCTTGCGTTGCATGGGCCCCGAGTGTAGGAAGGCCCACGCCTGTCTGCAATCAAAGGCCCCGCACCCTCTGCCAGATTGGCAGATCGAATGAAGGAGGCCGTGGCCTCAGTGCAGCTCGGCCGCGGCGTGAATGGTTTCGCGTACCCGTGGATAGATCTGCGCATTCCACTTGCTGCCGCTGAACACGCCGTAGTGGCCCACGCCGGCCTGCAGGTGGTGGGTCTTGAGGTAAGGCCGGATGCCGGTGCAGAGGTCTTGCGCCGCCACCGTCTGGCCGACCGCGCAGATGTCGTCGCGTTCGCCTTCCACCGTCAGCAGCGCGGTGCGGCGGATGGCGGCGGGTTTCACGGTGCGGTCGCCCACGGTGAGCACGCCGCGCGGCAGGTCGTAGGTCTGGAAGACGCGCTCGATGGTCTCCAGGTAGAACTCGGCGGGCAGGTCGTTCACCGCGAGGTATTCGTCGTAGAAGGTGCCGATGGTGCGGGCCTTCTCGATGTCGCCTTCGACAAGGTGCGTGAGCATGTCCTGGAACTGCTTCTTGTGGCGCTCGGGGTTCATGCTCATGAAGGCCGCAAGCTGCAGGAAGCCGGGGTACACGCGCCGCATCACGCCCGCATGTGGCCATGGCACGTGGCTGATGAGGTTGCGCCGGAACCATTCGATGGGCTTGCTGGTGGCCAGCGTGTTCACGCCCGTCGGGTTGATGCGGCAATCGACCGGGCCGGCCATGAGCGTGAGGCTGCGCGGCGTGGCGGGGTTGTCGTCTTCCGCCATGAGGGCCGTGGCGGCGAGCGCGGCCACGCAGGGCTGGCACACCGCGACCATGTGGCCACCGGGGCCGATGGCTTCGAGAAAGCGGATGAGCTGCAGCGTGTAGTCGTCGAGGCTGAAGCCGCCATGCCATAGCGGCACGTCGCGCGCGTTGTGCCAGTCGGTCAGGTACACGTCGTGGTCGCGCAGCAGGGTGCGCACGGTTTCGCGCAGCAAGGTCGCGAAATGGCCCGAGAGTGGTGCAACCAGCAGCACAGGCGGGTGCACGGCCTGGGTGTCCTTGCGGAAATGCAACAGCGTACCGAAAGGCGAGACCAGGGTTTTCTCTTCATGGACAGCCACTTGCGCGCCATCGACCACCACGGCGTCGATACCGTAGGGCGGCCTTGAATGGGTCAGCCGCATGCGCGAGAACACCTCGAACTGGGCGGCCATGCGCCGCATGATGGTGCGCTCGGTGCCCTCTTTCCAGAGGGCCTGGCCGAGGTACTGCGCCGCGAGCCGCGATGGCGAAAGCATGTCGGCTTGGTTCTGGTAGGCCCGGTACAGCATGCAAGGGGTGCAGGCAAGTTGCGGGCCAGCCGGGTGGCATGGCGCTTGCACGCAGGCCCACATCGTCAAGGAGCTTCAGGATGGCCAAACCCGTTCTCACCATCAGCAGCAAGAACTACGGCGCGTGGGCACTGCGCGGCTGGCTGATGTGCAGGCTGGCCGGGCTGGACTTCAGCGAGAAGGTCATTCCCCCCGACGACCCGGCCATGAAGGCCGAGATGCTGCTGCTGTCGTCGTCGATGCTGGTGCCTTCGCTGCAGCACGGCAGCGTGAAGGTGTGGGACACGCTGGCCATCGGCGAGTACCTCAACGAGATCAAGCCCAAGGCCGGGCTGCTGCCGGCCGACGTGGCGGCCCGCGCCCATTGCCGCGCGATCTGCGGCGAGATGCACTCCGGCTTCAGCTCGATGCGCGGCGCGCTGCCGATGAACATCAAGGCGCATTTCAAGAACTTCAAGGTGTGGTCGCGCGCGCAGGCCGACATCGACCGCATCGTCGCGATCTGGCGCGAATGCCTCAAGGCCTATGGCGGGCCTTTCCTGTTCGGCAAGCAGCCGGGCATGGCCGACGCGATGTACGCGCCGGTCGTCACGCGCTTCCTGAGCTACGACGTGGCGCTCGACAGCACTTGCGCCGCCTACTGCAAGCGCGTGATGGAACTGCCGCCCATGCAGGAGTGGGTGGCCGCCGCGAAGCAGGAACCCGAAGAGATCGACGAACTCGACGCGGAGTTCTAGTAGGCCAGAAGGCCTTCTCAAGCCCCAAGCTGCAAGCCTCAGGCAGGCGGCGGCCCGAAGCCGGCCTGCTGCAGCTTGCGCTCGATGCCCTGCGCCGCCCGCTGCAGGTCGGCCAGATGCGCCGCCACGATCTCGCGCTCGCTCTTTACCGCCGGCAGCCACGCGCAGCTCAGGCACCCCACGACGAGGTCGCCAAGACGCACCGGCACCGAGACCGCACCGAAGCGGTCGGGTGAGTCCATGCGCGTCGAGGTCGGATCGCGCGCGACGTACCCGAGGTCGCGCGCATGCGCCACCATGCGGCGGACGTTCTCCGGCCGCCGTGCATTGCGGTCGAAGTCGTTCGGCGAACGCGCCAGTGCCGCCAGGATCTCGCGCCGCTCGCCTTCGGGGCAGAACGCCAGGTAGCAGCGCCCCAGCGACGACAGCAGCATCGGCGGCCGAAAGCCCAGCACCCGGTAGTTGACCGCCAGGCCGTTGCGGGGCCGGTCGGTATCGAGGATCAGCATGGCCGTGCCGTCCCGCACGCCCAGGTCGATGGGCCACGGCACCACGCGCTGCAGCGTGGCGCGCGACTGCGCCGCGAGCGCCGAAAGGCGCGTGCGCCATGCCACGGCCGGCCCCGACTCTCCCGTGGCCGACGTGGGCACGTAGCGCTTGTCGAGTTCGCTGCGCTCGGTCCATCCGGCCTGCTGCAGTGTCTTGAGGATGCGCAGCAGCGTGGCTTTCGACAGCCCGGTCTGCCGGTGCAGCTCGGACAGCGTGACGGCCGACGAACGCTGGATCGCCAGCATCACGTCGAGCCCGCGACGCAGCGCATCGATCGACTTGACGCTCTGTGCACCGGTGATGTCCGACATGCCGTCTCCAGAAAAATGGTTCACCTGGTGAAACTATATCTTCTGCCTTCAAAGCCGCGTTCCTACAGTGCGTCGACCCACCACAGTCGTTCCCACAGAAGGAGACAACATGAAGTTCACCCGACGAAACGCGGTTTGTGCCGCTGCTGGAGCCGGTCTTGCCCTGCTGCTTGCCGGTGCCGCCATCGCGCAGCCCTGGCCCAGCAAGCCCATCACCATCGTCGTGGCCTATCCGGCCGGCGGCGACACCGACGCCATCGCGCGCACCTATGCCGAGAAGCTCTCGCAGCGTGTCGGCCAGCCCGTGCTGATCGACAACCGGCCCGGTGCGAGCGGCATGATCGGCAACGTCTGGGTCGCCAAGGCGCCGGCGGACGGCTACACGCTGCTGTTCACGCCCAGCACCTTCCCCATTGCGCAGCACGTGCTGCGCGTGGGCAGCGGCGTGGCGCACGACGTGGTGAAAGACTTCACGCCCATCGTGAAGACCGGCAACATCCCGCTGCTGCTCGTGACCTCGCCGACGACTGGCATCAAGAACGTACCGCAGCTGATCGCCGACGCGAAGGCCGGCAAGGCGCTGACCTACGGCACGCCGGGCGCGGGCTCGCCGATGCACATCGCGGGTGAACTGCTCAACAAGGATGGCGGCGTCGCGATCACGCATGCGCCGTACCGCGGCGTGGCGCCCGTCGTCAACGATGCGCTGGGCGGGCATGTCAGCGTGGGCTGGATCACGCCGGGTGCCGTGGCAGGGCAGATCGCCACCGGCAAGCTCGTGCCGCTCGCCGTCGCGGAACGGCAGCGAACGAAGCTGATGCCCACCGTGCCCACCCTCATCGAGCTGGGCTACAAGGACGTGGACGTGAGCGCGTGGATGGGGCTGCTCGGCCCCAAGGGCATGCAGCCCGAGGTCGTGCAGATGCTGAACCGGCACTTCAACGACATCCTGCGCATGCCCGACGTGCAGGCCAAGATGGCCGCGCTCGGCATCGAGCCCGTCGGCGGTGCGCCGTCGGTGCTGGCGCAGCAGATCGTGGACGACGACCAGCGCTTCGGCAAGCTGGTGCGCGAGTTCGGCATCCGCGCCGATTGAAGGGAGACGACACATGCTGAGCGAAGAAAAGAACCGCCTGCTGACCGAAGTGGGCCCCGGCAAGCCGATGGGCGACTACCTGCGCCGCTACTGGCACCCGATCGCGGGCGCAAGCGAGTTCGACGACAAGGCCGTCAAGCCGTTGCGCATCCTGGGCGAAGACCTCGTGCTCTACAAGGACCTGAGCGGCAACTACGGGCTGGTCGACCGGCGCTGCCCGCACCGCAATGCCGACATGTCCTATGGCTACGTCGAGCAATGCGGCCTGCGCTGCAGCTACCACGGCTGGCAATACGACCAGAGCGGGCAATGCATTCACCAGCCCTTCGAGGAAACGCTGGACCCCGATGCGCGCATGCGCAAGAACACCAAAATCAAGGCCTACCCGGTGCAGGAGAAGGCCGGGCTGCTGTGGGCCTACATGGGTCCGCAACCTGCGCCGCTCTTGCCCGACTGGGAGCTGTTCAATGTCAAAAATGGCTTTGCGCAGGCCGTGTTCGCAGAGATTCCGTGCAACTGGTTCCAGTGCCAGGAAAACTCCATCGACCCCGTGCACTTCGAGTGGACGCATAACAACTGGACCACGCGCCTGCAGGGCGAAGAAGGCCCCTACGTGCCCACGCACCTCAAGCTCGCCTTCGAAGAGTTCGAGCACGGCTTCGTCTACAAGCGGCTGCGCGGCGGCGAGCGCGAAGACAACGTGATGTGGACCACCGGCCGCGTCACGCTGTGGCCCAACGGCTTCTTCCTCGGTCATCACTTCGAATGGCGCGTGCCCATCGACGACCACCACACGCTGAGCGTGCTGTGGGTGCTCAGCCGCGTGCCGACCGAGCAGGAGCCGTATGTGCAGCCGCGCATTCCCTCGTGGTACGGCCCCATCAAGGACCCGGTCACCGGCCGCTGGATCACCAGCCACGTGGCCAACCAGGACTTCGTGGTCTGGGTCGGGCAGGGCACGGTGACTGACCGCACGCGCGAGAAGCTGGGCCAGAGCGACAAGGGCGTGGTGATGATGCGCCGCCGCTTCTTCGAGGAACTCGAGGCGCTGCAGGCCGACCCGGCGCACGAGCCCAAGGGGCTGATCCGCGATCCGGAAAAGAACCGCGACGTGCACCTGCCATCGGCCTGCCGCGATGAAATGCACAACGGCCTGCCGCGCGCCGAGCTGGCCGCGCATCCGCTGCTGGGGCCTTACCTCAAGGATTTCTTCGGCCAGGCCGGGCAGCCCGACGATGTGCGAGCGGCCTACGAAGAGGCGATCGGCCAGAAGGTCGAGGGCGCGCGGTTCTTCAAGGTGCACGGCGCGCCGGCCGGGGAAGAGCCGCAGAAGGGCTAGTGGCGGAACATTCGCAGGTCGAGCACGCTTTCATTGCCCAGCCACATCGCATGCGCGGTGTGGTCGGCGAAGTCGTCGCCCGTCACGCCGTGCACGAAGACGTCGAGGCCGTCGCGGTTGGCTTCGAGCCAGCCGATGACCTGGTCGAACTCGGCGGCATCGAAGGCCAGCTGGCAGCTCCAGTGCGGATGCGGGCCCACCAGCCGCTCGTGCACGCGGCCCACGACCACCATCAGTTCGTGGCCCGCCCGCTCGCAGAGCGCGCGGGCCTGCGCCAGCGTGGCGGGAGCGAAGTAGACGTGGGCGTGGTATTGGGCGTAGAGGTTTTCGGGGCGGCGCGGCATGGTGCGCTCATTGTGGCCCCAAGCGCGCCAGATGGAAGCGCCCGCTGTAGCGGAAGACATCGCCAAACCAGCGGTGGCGCAGCAGCATCTTCATCGTGAAGTGGTCGGGGTCGGACGGATCGGGCCTTTCTTCCACATAGGCCGTGCCCAGCAGCAGGCCCAGCGGCAGCGGAATGCGCAGGCCGGCCACGCGCCAGATGTAGCCCAGGTCGCGGAACACCAGCGCGCCTTCTTCGGCGCTCACCGCGAGCCGCATGCCGATGCCGAAGCGCACGTACTCGATCACTTCATTGCCCTGCGCGAGCGTGTGCTCCATGTGCGAGCGGAAGTGGAAGTCCGGCCGGCCCTTGAAGTGGAAGACGCGGTCCCAGTACAGGTGCGGGTTGTCGGGGTGGCAGCGGTAGTGCACTTCGATCGGCACGTCGGTGCCGGTGTGGGGCACCAGCGCGCCGAAGAGCCGGCCGAAGGGCATCAGCAGCGCGGCCCAGCGCGCGTGGTGGACTTCGCGCATCGTGCCGCGAACGCACACGTGGTCGCTGGAGAACGGCGCCATCGTGTAGTGGCGCCGGATCACGTCGCCGAGTTGCTCCCACGCCGGCCCCAGCGCCTGCTGGAAGACGGGCTGCACGTTCTTTCGCGTCATCCCGCGGCCGTCACGGCGCTTTCGCTGCGCGCCTTGTAGAAGCGCAGGATGTGTTCCGCGCCATCGCCAAGCAGGAACTGCAGGACCGGGCCCGCATACCAGTTGAAGCGCGTGCTCACGCGCCACGACACATCGATGCGCAACTCGGTGCCGCCGTCGCGCGGGGTCAGCGTGTAGGTGGAGTCGCGCAGGTCGAAGTACTGGCCGCCGATCATCACGTGGTCGTCGAGCGCGCCGGCGGGGAACGAGTCGGGCGTGAAGCGGTAGCGCCACTTCAGCACGCGGCCCGGCTGCCAGTCGGTGATGATTTCGTCGAAGTGCACGTTCTTTTGCCACTGCACCTGGCGCACGCGGCCTTCGGGCGCATCGACGGTCACGCCGGACACCGGCATCGGCACGCCGATGCGGTAGGCCCAGGCATCGCCGACTTCGCTCGGGCGGATGTCGCGCGCGTCGTTCAGCTCGTGCCACACGCGCTCGGCCGGCGCGGCGATGAAGAGCGTGCGCGAGGTGTAGGAGAACTGGTCGGGGTCGGGCAGTTGCGGCTCGATGGCCCCGAGCACCAGCGGCAGCATCGCGAAGCTGTACAGCGCGGGCTTTGGCCAGTTGGTGATGCGGCACACGATGCCCATCGCCAGCCCGCCGACGCTGCCCATGATGGCGAACAGCGGGATGATGACGATCGCGCAGATCAGGCCTTCGATGAAGACCGCCAGCGTGCCGGTGACGAACAGCGCGGTCGAGACCCAGGGCGCCCAGAGGTAGTAGCCCCAGCTGCGCCGCTCGATGCGCTCGGCCATGTAGACAGTGACCGCGCCACAAAGTGATGGCACGAAATAGACGAAGGCGCCGAGCATCGGCGAGAAGCGATGGCCCGGCCCGCCGCTGAAGACGATGCGCAGCAGCAGTGCCACCGCCGCGCCGACCAGCAGGGGCCAGAACCAGGCGAAGGGCATGCGGCGCCGCGGTGTTTCGTCCGGCTCGCCGTTTTCAGTCGTGGCCGGTGCCAGTTCGGACAGCCGGGTTTCTTCGGGTTCGGTGCTCATGGAATCTTCTTCTCCTCGATGCGCTTGCTTGTTCGGTCGTTTGCTTGTGTCGTCTGCGACGTCTTGTGTGCCGGGGTTCCTTGTCAGGCGCTGCGCGTGGCCGTCACCATGCCGTAGTCGAAGTCGCGCCAGAACATGCCCAGCGCCAACGCACAGTAGCTCGCCACGATGTGCTTGCGGCGCCAGGGGCTCAGGCGGCCGCGCGCCTTCCAGAGTTCAGCGAGCGTGAAGCGCGTGGCCAGCACGGGGATGTGCAGCGCACTGGGCGCGATGCGCCAGCGCAGCGACTTGAATTGAATGTCCTCGAAGCCGTTGTTGCGCAGCGCGGCCATGAAGTCTTCGCGCATGGCCAGCGTCGGCACGGCCCAGCTGTCGGCCCACAGGCGGTGCAGCCAGCCGGCGATGCGGCCGGGCTTCTTGCGCAGCAGGAAGCCGTCGACCACCACCAGCCGTGCGCCGGGCTTCAGCAGGCGCGCGGCCTCGCGCACGAAGTCGGCCTTGGCCGTGCCCTCGGCGTAGCAGGCGCTTTCGAGGGCCCAGGCGCCATCGGCCTGCGCGGCCGGCAGGCCGGTGCGCGTGTAGTCGGCTTCGATGTGCGCGACGCGATCGGCCACGCCGGCCTTGGCGTCGAGCCGTGCGGCGATGCCGTTCTGCACCGGCACGTTGGTCACGGTGACCGCGTAGAGCGAGGGGTCGTCGCCGACCAGCGTGCGCGCGGTGGCGCCGGCGCCGCAGCCCAGGTCGAGCACGCAGCGGCGCTGCGAGGGGTTGGCCGATGCATCGAGCCTGAGCGCGCGGCCGACCGTGCGGTTCATCTCCACCAGCATGCCTTCGCGCCGCAGCGGGTTGAGGCCCGCGCGCCAGAAGCCGAAGTGCATGTTGTAGCTCGGGCTCCAGGCGCTGTAGTCGACGGCAACCTCGGTGAAGTAGGTTTGCGTGTCTTCACGGGTGATCGCCGACGGGGCCGGCGAAGCCATCGCGGGCCGTGCCGCGTCGGGTGCACCGGGCATGCGAAAGTCGGGCTGGAAGACGTTGGGCATCGAGGCTCCTTCGGACGTTGGTTTCTTGTGATTCCCTGGGGGTGTGACAGCGTGATTCGTGCGTTCTTTTTCAGACGCGGCAGTTGTCGTCGTCGGCGCAGGTGGCCGGTGCGACGGCGCCGCGCCCCACGAGCCGCGCGACAAGCCAGCGCGGCAGCCGGTAGCGGTTGCGCGCGAGCCCGGCATAGGCGCGGTCGGCCAACGCCCCGACGACAGGCAGGTCGAGCAGGAAGCCGCCAGCCGGCAGGCCCACCGCCGTGCGGCAGGCGCGGATGGCCGCGACGCCGGACAGCACGCGGCCGCTGGCATCGACCGCGTGCATCGCCGTCATCAGTGCCTCGCGCGGGGCCGGGCCGCCGCAGAAGCCGGTGGGCGAGCAGTCGATAAGGTCGAGCCGGCCGGCCGCATCGCGTGCCTTCATCGCACCCATCTCGGCCACGCAGAGCGGACAGGTGGCGTCGAAATAGACGGTCAGCGGATAGGTGGCGAGGGCTGCGCGAGGCATGGTGTTCTTCGTTATCGATATTTCAGTCAAAACAGAAATGAATGGGCAAAAAAAGAGGCCTCAGATCATCGGCAGGCTGGCGTGGTGCGCGTCGGGGTCATCGCCCTTGTCGCCCTTGCCGCCGCTCTTGTCGGTGGCTGCCGTATCGCCGCGCACGAACCGCTGCACGCTGGCGCCCAGCGTCAGCACCTTGTCGAGCGTGCCGGGCGACAGCCGCAGCATTTCGTCGGCCCAGGTGGCGAGCTTGTCCATCAGTTCCATGGTGGAGCGGATGCGGTCTTGCGCGTCGGCCGGCTCCTTCTGGAAGTCGGGGCTGGACACCAGCTCGCGCAGCACGCGCACGGTGGGGTCGAACTCGCGCTCCTTGCGCTCGCGCACGACGGTGCGGAACAGCTCCCACACGTCGACGCTGGTTTCGAAGTAGTCGCGCCGGTCGCCCATGGTGTGGGTGATGCGCACGAGGTTCCAGGCCTGCAGCTCTTTCAGGCTGTTGCTGACGTTGGAGCGCGCGACGCCCAGTGTCTCGGACAGCTCTTCGGCATGCATCGGCTTGCCATGGGCGAAGAGCAGGGCGTGGATCTGCGAGACGGTGCGGTTGACGCCCCACATGGACCCCATTTCGCCCCAGTGCAGAACGAACTTGCGTTGAATGTCGGTGAGTTCCATGCCCGTGAGTCTAGGATTTCCTAAATTTCTGTCAAGAGAGAAATGTAAAAACAGGATGGTGCCAATGGATTGATGGAATACTGTATGAATAAACAGTAAATTCCACTCCAAAGGATTTGCCATGCCCGCTGCCCAGGTTCCCATCCACATCATCAAGGGCCGTGGTGCGGCCACGCGGCTGGCGCACCGTTTCTCGAAGGACGAGCGCAATGCCTTCGACGACGGCTGGGGCACGCTCGAAGAAGGCGCGGCCGAAGCCGAAGAGCTGATGCCCCTCGCGACCGAGGTGCGCTTCGAGGACGTGAAGTCGGTGCTTACCGAAAACGAATCGCCCGACATCTACTTCGACCGCTCGCTCAACCCCTATCGCGGCTGCGAGCACGGCTGCATCTACTGCTTTGCGCGGCCCACGCACAGCTACCTGAACCTCTCGCCCGGCCTCGACTTCGAGACCAAGCTGATCGCCAAGCGCAACATCGTCGAGGTGCTGCGCGCCGAACTCGGGCGCAAGAGCTATCGGCCGAGCCAGATCGCCATCGGCACCGCCACCGATTGCTACCAGCCCATCGAACGCGAGCTTCGGCTCACGCGTTCGGTCATCGAGCTGCTGAAAGAAGTGCGGCACCCCTTCGCGCTGGTCACCAAGTCGAGCGCGATCGAACGCGACCTCGACCTGATCGCGCCGATGGCGGCCGAGCACCTGGCCGCCGTGTACATCACGGTCACCACGCTCGACGGCGAACTGGCCCGCAAGCTGGAGCCGCGCGCGGCCGCGCCGCACCGGCGCCTGCGCACCATCCGCACGCTGGCCGAGGCCGGCGTGCCGGTGGGCGTGAGCGTGGCGCCGCAGATTCCCTTCGTCACCGAAGACATGGAGCACGTGCTCGAAGCGGCGTGGGAGGCCGGCGCGCGCCGCGCCTTCTACACGGTGGTACGGCTGCCGTGGGAGGTGGCACCGCTCTTCAAGGAGTGGCTGGCGTTGCACTACCCGCAGCGTGCGGACCGCATCATGGCGCGCATCCACGAGATGCGCGGTGGCAAGGACTACGACGCAGACTTCGCCACGCGCATGAAGGGCAGCGGCCTGTGGGCCGACCTGATCCACCAGCGCTTCCAGAAGGCGACGAACCGGCTGGGCTTCAATCGCGAGCGGATTCCGCTCGACCTCACCGCGTTCCGACCACCTGGCGCTGTGGGGCAGGGCAGCCTCTTCTAGCGTCCGCCGTGCCACCGGATTCAGCGGCGGCACCAGGGGCGCACCAGTCGCCACCGAGCGCCTTTACCAGGAACACCGAGGTCAACAGCCGCTGCCCTTGCAACTGCGCGGCCTGACGCTCCACCGTCAGCAGCGACTGCTGCGCGGTGATCACGTCGAGGTAGGTCGAGGCACCGCCTTCGTAGCGGCTGGTCGCCATGTCGAGCACGCGGCGGGCCGCAGCCACCGCCGACTGGGCCTGGGTGTTGGCGCGGTCGAGCGCCGACAGGCCCGTGATGCCGTCTTCGACTTCCTGCATCGCCGTCAGCACGGTGCGGCGGTAGTTGCCCACGGTGACGTCATAGCCGGCCTTGGCAAAGTCGACGTTCGCGCGCACGCGGCCGCCGTCGAACAGCACCTGCGTGGCCGACACGCCGACCGACCACAGCAGACTGGGGCCGTTGAACAGGCTTTCGATCAGGCGGCTGTCCACGCCCACGGTCGGCGAGATCATGAAGCTCGGATAGAAGGCCGCGGTGGCCACGCCGATCTGCGCATTGGCGGCGGCCATCGCGCGCTCGGCCGAGGCCACGTCGGGCCGGCGCTGCAGGATCTCGGAAGGCACACCCAGTGGCACCGCCGGCGGGCTGATCGCACGCAGGTCGACCGGCAGCGCGAAGCTCGGCGCCGGCGTGCCCGTGAGGGTGGCGAGCGCGTGCTCGTACTGCGCGCGCTGCTTCTTCAACACGTCGACCTGCGTCAGCGTGGTTTCGAGCAGCGACTGCTGCTGCGCCACGTCGAGCCCCGACACCGCGCCCAGGTCATGGCGCGCCGTGACCAGCTCCAGCGCGCGGCGCTGCAGGCCGATGGAGCGTTCGACCACGTCGAGTTCGATGTCGGTCGAGCGCAGGTTGAAGTAGTTGCTGGCGACATCGGCGCCCAGCAGCAGGCGCGTGTTTTCCAGGTCCGCCGCCGATTGCTCGGCCGAGGCCGTCGCGCCTTCGACGGTGCGTCGCACGCGCCCCGCCAGATCGACCTCGTAGCTCGCGTTGAGCGACACCGTGAAGTCGTTCTGCACCGTCGACGAGTTGGCGGTTGCATAGCTGGTCAGCGGCCGGTTGGCAGAAATCTTGAGCCGCGAGGCGCGCGTGCCCAGGCCGAGCTGCGGGAGCTGGCTGGCTTCACTGCCCGCGAGCGTGGCGCGTGCCTGTGCCAGCCGCGCGCTGGCAATTGCCAGCGTGGGGCTGCCGGCCAGTGCCCGTTCTTGCAGTGCGTCGAGCTTCGGGTCACCGAAGCGCTTCCACCAAGGGCCCTTGTCGGCGCTGTCGTTGGGTGCGCTCACGCGCCAGGGCTCTTCCAGTTTCCAGCTGACGGGCAGCGGGGTGTCCGGCGCCTTGTAGTCGGGTCCGACCGCGCAGCCTGCCACGAGCAGGGCGGCCAGCACCGTGGCGAGCAGGCGCGGTGTCACGCGGGGGCCTTGGGCGTGGGCGCCTTCGGGGCCGCCGGTGCGGGCGCGTCGGGCGCGATGGCCACCACGTCGCCTTCGGCCAGCGAGTCGGAGGGGTTCAGTACCATGCGGTCCTTGCCGTCGAGTCCGTCGATCACCTCGACGTTCTCGCCATAGTTGCGGCCCAGCGTCACGGCCCGCAGGCCGACGCGGCCCTGCGCATCGACCACCGCGATGCGCGTGCCCTCGGCGCGGAACAGCAGCGCATTCGACGGCACCGTGAGTGAGCGGCTCGCGGCCAGCGGCAACGACACCTGCACATAGGCGCCCGGCAGCAGCGCGCCGTCGCTGTTGGGCAATGAAACCTCGACCTGCATCATCCGCGTGGTCGTGTCGATCGAGCCCGCCGTGCGCGCCACCTGGCCCTTGAAGTTCTGGCCGCGCAGCTCGGCCTGCGTCACGACCACCGGCTGGCCCGGCTTGACGAGTTGCGCATAAGCCTGCGGCACGTTGATGTACACGCGCAGCGGATCGGTCTGCGACAGCAGGAAGAGGGCACGGCCCGCGCCGCCGCCCGCGCCCGCGTCGATCAGGTCGCCCACGTCGACGTTGCGCCGCGTGATGACGCCCGCGAAGGGCGCCACCACGCGCTTGAAGCCTTCGGTCTGCTTGAGCCGCTGCACGTTGGCATCGGCCGCGGCCACGTTCGAGATCGCTTGCGCCACGGCGCTGCGGCGCTCGTCGAGTTCCTGCTGCGAGACCACGTCCTTCTTGCGCAGCGCCTCCCAGCGGTCGGCGGTGCTGCGTGCCAGCTCCAGGCCCGATGCGGCCTGCGCGCGCGCGGCCACGGCCTGCGAAAGCTGCTGGTCGATTTCCGGCGTCTCGATCTCGGCCAGCAGCTCGCCCTTTTCGACGCGGCTGCCGATGTCCTTGGTCCAGCGCTTGAGGTAGCCGCTGGCGCGCGCCGAGATCGGCGACTGCACGAAGCCCTGCAGCGTGCCCGGCAGCGCGAGCGTCTGGCCGGCGGTGGGCGTGCGGGGCAGGGCGGTCTGCACGTACTGCTTTGCGCGCTCGGTGGTGCCGGTTTCGAGCGCACGCGCATTCGCGATGCGCACGACCACCGTGCGCGTCGCGCCCAGCGCCAGCAGCACGAGGACGACCAGCACCAGCCAGCGCGTGCGCCGCACGATCTGCCGTCGGCGCAGCAACTCGCCTTCGCCTTCTTCTACAGCGATGGGGTGGATGGCCAATGCCGAGTGGCGTTGCTCCGTCATGGAATCAGTTCTCCTGGGGCGTTGCGCCCGCTGGGGGTTGGGGAGGCTGCGAGGCTTCGCTTGCCGCCCGGCGATGCGCAAGCCGACTGTGCACCCCCGCGAACACGGCGGGCACGAAAAACAATGTCGACACCGTGGCGAAGATCAGCCCGCCGATCACGGCGCGGCCCAGCGGCGCGTTCTGCTCGGCGCCTTCGCCCAGGCCCAGCGCCATCGGGATCATGCCGATGATCATCGCCAGCGCCGTCATCAGCACCGGCCGGATGCGGGTGGCGCCGGCTTCCAGCGCGGCCGACAGCGGCGGAATGCCCGCGGCCAGACGCTCGCGCGCGAACGACACCAGCAGGATCGAATTGGCCGTGGCCACGCCCATGGTCATGATCGCGCCCGTGAGCGCGGGCACGCTCAGCGTGGTGCCGGTAATGAACAGCATCCACGCGATGCCCGCCAGCGCTGCGGGCAGGGCGGTGATGATGATGGCCGCGTCGAGCCACGACTGGAAGGTGACCACGATCAGCAGGTACACCAGCACGATCGCCATCGCCAGGCCCACGCCCAGGCCGATGAACGACGACTGCATGGTCTGCACCTGCCCGCGCACGTCGACCCGGCTGCCGCGCGAGAGCTTGGGCCGCATCTCGTCGACCAGCTTCTGCACCTTCGACGCCACGCTCGCCAGGTCGGTGCCCTGCACGCTCACGTACACGTCGATCACCGGCGCGATGTTGTAGCGCGACATCACGGCCGGCTGCCGGTCGGCCTGCGTGCTCACGAGGTTGCCCAGCAGTTGCTGCGAGCCGGGCCCGCCTGTGCCGCCGCCCGCACCACCGCCCGCACCCACCGGAATGTTGAGCAGCGAGTCGAGCGAATCGACCGTGTACTGCGGCGTCTGCACCGCGATGCTGTAGACCACGCCGTTCGCCGGATTCAACCAGAAGGCGGGCGCCGTCTGCGAGCTGCCCGACAGCGCGATGAGCACGTTCTGCCCCACGTTCGAAGCGGTCAGTCCGTATTGTTGCAGCCGCGTGCGGTCCATCTGCAGGCTCAGCGAGGGGCCGTCCAGGCGCTGGTGCACGTGAGCGTCGACCGCGCCGGGAATCTGCCGGATCGCCTTGGTCAGTTCGGCCGCGCGAACCGCGTTGCCGGCCATGTCGTTGCCGCTGAACTGTACGTCGATGGCCGCGGGCAGGCCGAAGTTCAGGATCTGCGTGACGATGTCCGCCGGCTGGAAGAAGAACTCCGTGCCCGGAAAGCGCTTGGGCAATTCGGCCCGCAGCAGCGACACATGCTGCTCGGTCGGCTTGTGGCCTTCCTTCAGCGACAGCAGCAGCTCGCCGTCGAAGGTGCCGATGGTGCCGGCGTTGCTGTACGACAGGTTGATGCCGCTGTTGGGCACGCCCAGGTTGTCCAGGATGGTTTCGAGCTGGTCGGGCGGCACCAGCTCGCGGATGGCGGCCTCGACCTGGTCGGTCAGGCGCGCGGTTTCCTCGATGCGGGTGCCGGTGGGCGCGCGCAGGTGCAGGCGGATCTGGCCGGCATCGACAGTCGGGAAGAAGTCGCGGCCCAGCGCCGGGTAGAGCAGGCACGACAGCAGGCAGAAGCCAAGGAACAGGCCGATGAAGCCCGCGCGCTTGGACAGCACCGCCGACAGCACCAGCGTGTAGGCGCGGCGCACGCGCTCGAAGCGGCGGTCGAACGCGCGGTACAGGCGTTGCAGCGCGCTCTGCTTCGCGCCTTCGGCGGGTGCGTGTTCGCCGTGCGAGCCGCCCATCAGCAGCATCACCAGCGTCGGCACCAGCGTGCGCGAAAGCAGGTAAGAGGCAATCATGGCGAACACCACCGCCTCGGCCAGCGGCACGAACAAAAAGCGCGCCACGCCCGAAAGAAAGAAC
Source organism: Variovorax sp. EL159 (assembly GCF_900100965.1). Taxonomy (GTDB): domain Bacteria; phylum Pseudomonadota; class Gammaproteobacteria; order Burkholderiales; family Burkholderiaceae_C; genus Variovorax. The sequence goes on from NZ_FMUJ01000001.1 coordinate 422,543, forward strand.
ATCGGCACGAACACGATGCAGATGCACAGCGTCGAAACGAAAGCCGCCGAGCCGATCTCGCCCGCGCCGACCTCGATGGCCTCCTTCAATGGCGTGCCCATGTGCAGGTGCCGCTCGATGTTCTCGATGGTCACGATCGCCTGGTCCACCAATATGCCCACCGACAGCGCGAGCCCGCCCAGCGTCATGAGGTTGAGCGTTTCGCCCAGCGAATACAGCACTAGGATCGATGCCAGGATCGACAGCGGAATGGTCAGCCCGATGATGAGCGTGCTGCGCCAGTTGCCCAGAAACAGCAGCACCATCGCAGCGGTGAGCGCAGCGGCCAGAATGGCTTCGAACACCACGCCCTTCACGGCTGCCTTGACGAACACCGACTGGTCGAACAGCGGCGTGATCTTGATGTCTTCGGGCATCGTCTGTGCCGCGATGGGCAGCATGGCGCGGATGTTCGACACGATGTCCAGCGTGGACGCACCGCCGTTCTTGAGCACCGACAGCAGCACGCCGCGCACGCCGTCCTGGCGCACCACGTTGGTCTGCGGCGAGAAGCCGTCGCGCACATAGGCCACGTCGCGCAGGTAGGTGGTGGCGCCGTTCACCGTGCGCACCGGCAGGTCGTTCAGGCCCGCGATGGCATCGGGCGAGCCGTTCATGCGCACGTTGTATTCGGTGGCCCCGAACTTGGCCGTGCCCGAGGGAAGAATCAGGTTCTGTGTATTGACCGCGTTCACCACGTCGGCCGGCGAGAGGCCGCGCGCCTGCAGCGCCTGGGTGTCGAGGTCGACCGAGATCAGCCGGTTCTTGCCGCCGTACGGAAAAGGAATCGCCGCGCCCGGCACCGTGATGAGCTGCGGTCGAAGCTGGTTGACGGTGGCGTCGAACAGCGAGTTTTCAGAGCGCGTGGGGCTCGACAGCGCCAGCTGGATCACCGGCACGCTCGAGGCCGAATACTTGATGACCAGCGGCGGCGTGATGCCCGGCGGCAGTTGCCGCACCTGCGCCTGCATCGAGGCCACCACCTGCGAGATCGCCATCTCGATGTTGGCGCTGGGCTGAAAGAACACCTTGATGATCGACACGCCCGCCAGCGACTGCGACTCGATGTGCTCGATGTCGCTCACCGTCGTGGTCAGCCCGCGCTCGACCTGCCCCGAAATGCGCTGGCCCATCTCCTGCGCCGGCAGGCCGGTGTAGTTCCAGATGACGCTGACCACCGGGATGTTGATTTCCGGAAAGATGTCCGTGGCCATGCGCGCCAGGACAAACGGCGTGGCCAGCACGATCAGCATCGCCATGACGATGAAGGTGTACGGGCGACGCAATGCGAGCTGGACCATGGACAGGGCTCTCTGCTTCCGACGGAAAAAGGTTTCGCATCATAAGGAAGTAGATTTAAGTTTGCTGGTGCCGCTTTTTTGGGCGTTGCGCTTTACCAAAAGGGTGCATGTCTGCCGCCAATGGCCACCGGCGGCCGTCGGCGGGCACAGGTCTTCGGCCACTCGGGCGGCCGGCCTGTTGGCGATCCGTGAGCCGCTGTATGGCTTGTTTTTGGGGCGCTCTGGTTCAGCGCACCGGCGCCTCGAGCATCAGCCGCAGTCGCGTGACATTGGGGTTGCCCGGATCGCGCTGCACCTTGAAGCCCAGCTTGCGCGCCAGGTGCAGCATCGCGAGGTTGTCGAACAGGGTGATGTCCGCCAGCTGCCGCACGCCGGCCTGGGTGGCCGCATCGATCAGCTTGCGCATGAGTTTTTCGGCCAGTCCGCGGTGCTGCCAGGCATCGGCGATGACCACGGCGAACTCGGCCGTCGTTGCCGTCTCCGGCGTGTCGCCGCGCACATAGCGCACCACGCCCATCTGCTGCTCGGCGCCATCGGCTCCGGTGGTCGCGATCAGCGCCAGCTCGCGGTCGTAGTCAATGTGGGTCATGCGCCAGAGTTCGTCGGGCTGCGGCTTGCGCGGCGACAGCAGGCGGTGGTAGCCCGTTTCGTTCGACAGCCCCGCCACGAAGGCGGAGTGCATGTCGAAGTCTTCCGCGCGGATCGGGCGGATGCGCACCGGCGTGCCGTCGCGCAGTTGCCAGTCCTCGACCAGGTGGCTGGGATAGTCGAGGGCCGGCATGGCGGCATCAGCCGATGACTTCGGGCCAGTCGGTGTGGAAGAACTGGCCTTCGGGCTTGTCGATGCGCTCGTAGGTATGGGCGCCGAAGAAGTCGCGCTGCGCCTGCAGCAGGTTGGCCGGCAGGCGCTCCGTGCGGTAGCTGTCGTAGTAGGCCAGCGACGCGCTGAAGGCCGGCACCGGAATGCCGTTGCTCACCGCCAGCGCCACCACTTCGCGCCAGCTTTGCTGTGTGCGGTTGAGCAGGTCCTTGAAGAACGGGTCGAGCATCAGGTTGCCCAGCGCCGGGTCGGTGCGGAAGGCGTCGGTGATGCGGTTCAAGAAGCGCGCGCGGATGATGCAGCCGCCGCGCCAGATCGACGCGATGCCGCCCAGGTCGAGCTTCCAGTCCTTCTTGTCGCCCATCGTCTTGATGAGGTCGAAGCCCTGCGTGTAGCTGATGACCTTCGAGGCATAGAGCGCGTCGTGCACCTTGGCCACCAGCGCCTTCTTCTCGAGCGACAGTTCGATCTTCGGCCCCTGCAGCAGCTTGCTGGCCACCACGCGCTGCTTCTTCTGCGACGACAGCACGCGCGCCTCGACGGCGGCGTTGATGGTGCTGATGACCACCGCGTTCTCGGCCGCGTTGATGAGCGTCCACTGGCCCGTGCCCTTCTGGCCGGCCTTGTCGAGGATCAGGTCGACGATCGGCTTGCCCGTTTCCGGGTCTTTCTGCTCCAGCGCCTTGGCGGTGATCTGGATCAGGTAGCTCTGCAGCTCGCCGTCGTTCCACTCGTTGAAGATCGCGGCCATTTCGTCGGTGCTGAAGCCGGCTGCCTTGAACAGGCTGTAGGCCTCGCAGATCAGCTGCATGTCGCCGTACTCGATGCCGTTGTGCACCATCTTCACGTAGTGGCCCGCGCCGCCGGGGCCGATGTGAATCACGCAAGGCTCGCCATCGACCTTGGCCGCGATGCTCTCGAAGATCGGCTTCATCACTTCCCATGTCGACAGAGGGCCGCCCGGCATGATCGACGGGCCCTTGCGCGCGCCTTCCTCGCCGCCCGATACGCCCGCGCCGATGAAGCGCAGGCCCTTGCTCGAGAGGTACGCGTCGCGGCGCTCGGTGTCGGTGTAGAGGCTGTTGCCGCCGTCGATGACGATGTCGTCCTTGTCGAGCAGCGGAATGAGCTGCTCGATCACCTGGTCGACCGGTGCGCCGGCCTTGACCATGATCTGGATCTTGCGGGGCTTGGCCAGGCTTTGAACGAACTCTTCGAGCGTCTTGGCGCCCACCAGTTTCTTGCCGGGGTTGGCGGCGATGAAGGCCTCGGTGGTGGCTTCGGTGCGGTTGTACACGCTGACCTGGAAGCCGCGGCTTTCCACGTTCAGCACGAGGTTTTGGCCCATCACGGCCAGGCCGATCAGTCCGAAATCGCTTTTGTTGCTCATGGCCCTTCTTTCGTGTGCGGTAGGAGACGGTTGGAGATGGCGGCCATTGTGCCGGGGGGCGCGCCGGGGCGCCGTCGGAGAGCGTCTATACCCGCTTGGCAAATGCGCCCGGGCTGGCTATGTTGGCGGCATGAACGCCATCGCACCCGCATCCGCCTCTGCAGCGATCCACACCTGGTCGACCGACACCGTGCCGCCTGCGCAGCGGCTGGACTACTGGGTCGGCGCAGTCTGCGAAGGCTTTCTGGAGATGGACGTGACCAGCCCGGCGGCAGGGGATTTCGGGGCCACGCTGGTGTCGGCGCCGCTCGGCCCCATCGTCGTCAACGAGGTGCGCGGCAGCGCGCAGGACGTCTACCGCACGCGCCGGGCCATTGCCCAGAGCCGCCACAACTACTTCTACCTGCTGTGCAAGACCGACTCGGCCTGGGTCGCCGTGCAGGACGGCCGCGCCGCGCGCCTGCTGCCGGGCGACGCGGTGCTGGTCGATTCGCGCCGCCTCTATGAATTTCATCTGCTGCAGTCGGCCGACACCATCTCGCTCGAACTGCCGACCGCCTGGGTCGATGCATGGCTGCCCGATGCCGGCGACCTGGTGGCGCGCCGCATAGACGGGCAGGCGGGCTGGGGCGGCGTGCTCAGCAGCTTCGTGCGTCAGTTGACGCCGGCGCTGGCCACCAACCCGCCGCTGCCGGCCGAACTGCTGGGCGACCAGCTCGGCGGCCTGCTGGCATTGGCCATGGGGCATGGCCCCGTGCAGGCGCCGGATGCGGGGCGTGCCGCCTTGCGGCGGCGCGTGCTGGAAGCCACGCGCGAGCGCCATGCAGAACCCGGCCTGACGGCGGCCGGCGTGGCGCGCGGGCTGGGTATCTCGGAACGCAGCCTGCATCGCTGCCTGGGCGAGGGCGCCACCACCTTCGCGACCGCGCTGGCCGGCTTTCGCATGCAGGCGGCGCAACGCATGCTGCGCGATGTGCGCTTCGACCGCCTGAGCATTGCGGAGATCGGGTTTCGCGTCGGGCTGGCCGATGCATCGCACTTCGTTCGCCAGTGCCGCCGGCACCTGGGCGGCACGCCCGGCGAATTGCGTCGTCGCCGTTGACGCAGCGCAACCCCGTGCTCAGATGCTGCGCAGGTTGACCCGCTTCGACAGCTCTTGCGCGCTCTCGCGCCGTTCGCTGTAGCGGTCGACCAGATGGTCCGCGCAATCGCGTGTGAGCAGCGTGAACTTGACCAGCTCTTCCATCACATCGACCACGCGCTCGTAGTACGGCGAAGGCTTCATCCGGCCGCTCTCGTCGAATTCGAGAAAGGCCTTGGCCACCGACGACTGGTTGGGGATGGTGAGCATGCGCATCCAGCGTCCGAGCACGCGCAACTGGTTCACCGCGTTGAACGATTGCGAGCCGCCCGACACTTCCATGACCGCGAGCGTCTTGCCCTGCGTGGGCCGCACCGAGCCGACGGACAGCGGTATCCAGTCGATCTGCGCCTTCATGATCCCGGTCATCGCGCCGTGGCGTTCGGGCGATGTCCACACCATGCCTTCGGCCCATTGCGCGAGGTCGCGCAGCTCCTGCACCTTCGGATGGTCGTCGGGTGCGCCGTCGGGCAGCGGAAGGCCGTGCGGGTTGTAGATGCGGGGCTCTGCCCCCATGGCGCGCAGAAGGCGCGCAGCCTCTTCGGTCAGCAGGCGGCTGTAGGAGCGCTCGCGCAGCGATCCGTAGAGCAGCAGGATGCGCGGGGCGTGGCTGGCGCGCCTGGCGGGCAGCAGGCGTTGCAGGTCCGGCTTGCGGAAGGCCTCGGCATCGAGGTTGGGCAGTTCAGGGCTTGGCGACACGCTGGCCCTTTGCGTCGATGACCATCTCGCCGTCTTCCTTCGTGAAGGCGCCGCGCTGCGGGTGCGGCAGGATGTCGAGCACCGCCTCGGACGGCCGGCACAGGCGCGTGGCGATCGGCGTCACCACGATGGGCCGGTTGATGAGGATGGGGTGCTGCAGCATGAAGTCGATCAACTGGTCGTCGCTCCACTTCGGATCGTCCAGACCCAGCTCGTCGTAGGGCGTGCCCTTGCGGCGCATTACCTCGCGCACCGGCATCGCCATCGCGGCGATCAGGCGCTGCAGCGTGGCGCGGTCGGGCGGGTGCTTCAGGTACTCGATGACCTCGGGCTCGTCGCCCGTGTTGCGGATCAATGCGAGCACGTTCCTGGACGTGCCGCAGACGGGGTTGTGATAGATCGTGATGTCGCTCATGGTGTGGCGTCTTGAGGTAAGTCTTGAGGGGTGGATGTGTCAGCTGACGCTCAGCCGCAGCGCCAGCGCCGCCAGCGTGACCAGCAGCACCGGCACCGTCAGCACGAAGCCGACCTTGAAGTAGTAGCCCCAGCCGATGGTGGTGCCCTTCTTCGCGAGCACGTGGAGCCACAGCAGCGTGGCAAGGCTGCCGATGGGCGTGATCTTCGGGCCCAGGTCGCAGCCGATCACGTTGGCGTAGACCATGGCCTCTTTCACCACGCCGCTCGCGCCCGATGCGTCGATGGACAGCGCGCCGACGAGCACGGTCGGCATGTTGTTCATGACCGATGAGAGCAGGGCCGAGAGCATCCCGGTGCCCAGCGCCGCGGTCCACACGCCGCCCCTGGCGAACACGTCGAGCAGCGATGCGATGTGGCTCGTCAGCCCGGCATTGCGCAGCCCGTAGACCACGAGGTACATGCCCAGCGAGAAGACGACGATCTGCCACGGTGCCTCGCGCAGCACCTTGCGCGTGTCGATCGCATGGCCACGCGCTGCCACCGCAAACAGCACCACGGCACCGAAGGCAGCCACTGCGCTGACCGGCACGCCGAGCGGTTCGAGCCCGAAGAAGCCGACGAGCAGCAGAACCAGCACGACCCATCCCGCGCGAAAGGTCGCGAAGTCTCGCACGGCGGTGGCGGGCGCCTTGAGCTGCGCCACGTCGTAGCGTGCGGGAATAGCGCGGCGGAAATAGAGCATCAGCATCGCCAGGCTGGCGAGCACCGACGCGATGTTCACCGGGACCATGACCGCTGCGTAGTCGCGGAAGCCAATCTTGAAGAAGTCGGCCGACACGATGTTCACGAGGTTCGACACCACCAGCGGCAGGCTCGCCGTGTCGGCGATGAAGCCGGCCGCCATCACGAAGGCCAGTGTGGCGGCGGGCGTGAAGCCGAGCGCCAGCAGCATCGCCATCACGATGGGCGTGAGGATCAGCGCCGCGCCGTCGTTGGCGAAGAGCGCCGATACCGCCGCGCCCAGCAGCACGATGAACGCGAACAGCAGCCGGCCGCGCCCGCCGCCCCAGCGCGCCACGTGCAGGGCGGCCCACTCGAAGAAGCCGGCCTCGTCGAGCAGCAGGCTGATGACGATCACCGCGACGAAGGTGGCGGTGGCGTTCCACACGATGCCCCACACGACCGGGATGTCCGCAAGGTGCACCACGCCGAGGGCCAGCGCGACCAGCGCGCCGAGCGAAGCGCTCCAGCCGATGCCCAGCCCGCGCGGCTGCCAGATGACGAGCACGAGCGTGCAGACGAAGATGAAAGCGGCAGTCAGCATGTCGGCGAACGCAAGGGGTCGTCAGCAGCCGCAGCCCGCTGCGCCGTCGGCAAGGCAGGGCTCGCCCTGGCAGCAGTTTTCCGTGAGGTAGCCGAGCAGGGCATTCATGCGCTCGAAGGCCGCGCGGTAGACGAGGTTGCGGCCCTGCCGTTCCTGCGAGATCAGCCCCGAGTTCGTCAATTCCTTGAGGTGGAAAGACAGGCCCGTGGCCGGCACGTCGAGCGCTTCGGTCAGCGCGCCCGGCGTCAGGCCCTCGGGCCCGGCCACCACCAGCGCGCGAAACACCCGCAGGCGGATTGGCTGTGCAAGGGCAGCCAAAGATCGAACGACATCGTTTTCTTCCATATTTCAAGTATCGTTGAATTATTGAATGAAGGCAAAGGCCAGGCACGAAACGGCCATCGGGCTGGCAGGCAGCGGCCATCGGCACTGCATTGGTTTTTCTACAGTCGTGCTCCTTCACCCACCACGAAGGAGACAACCATGTCCGACACCTATGTTCTCGTCCATGGCGCCTGGCACACCGGCGCCGAGATCGAAGCCGTGGCCGATGGCCTGCGCGAAGCCGGGCACACCGTGCATTGCCCCACGCTCGCGGGCAATGGCGCCGGCGACGACCGCGCGCGCACCGGCCTCGGCGACGCCATCGACTCGGCCGTGCGCTACATCGAAGAGAAAGACCTGACGCAGGTCCGACTCGCGGGCCACAGCTACGGCGGCATGGTGATCTCGGGCGTGGCCGACCGCATCGCGCACCGGCTGCGCAGGCTGATCTACATCAACGCCTTCGTGCCGCTCGATGGCGAATCGCTCAACGACATGGTGCCGCCGCACTACCTGGCGATGTTCGATGCCATCGCCTCAGCGAATGGCAACGCGGTGATGCTGCCCTTCGAGGTCTGGCGCGAGGCCTTCATCAACGATGCCGACCTCGCGCTCGCGCAGGCCGCGTACGAGAAGCTGAACCCGCATCCGTACCGCACCTTCACCGACAAGATCAGGCTGCAGAAGCCGCTGGCCGAACTGGCGCTGGGCAAGTCGTACATCAACTGCCAGCAGGACATCGCGCTGCCGCACAGCCTGCCGTGGCACCCGCGCCTGTCGGAGCGGCTGGGGTTGTTCAGGCTCGTCGAATGCCCCGGTAGCCACGAGATGTTTTTCTCGAACCCGCGGCGGCTGGCGCAAGCCATCGTCGAAGCGGGCCGGGACTGAGCCCTCGGTTTCAGGCACCGGGAAACAGCGCGTCGAACACGCGGATCGCCGCGTAGGCGTCGTTCGCCGCATAGCGGATCTGCGCTTCCGTGAGCTGCTTGTGCGCCCAGTTCGAGGTCGTCGCCTTGCGCGACTTGATGAAGCGGCGGTTGAACACCAGCGCCACTGCCGCCTTCACGCCCACCGACTTGCGGTAGCCGCGATGGCGGAACTCGGTGTCGATGTCGAACACCGCCTGCGGCTCGATCTGCAGCTTGTTGCGGATCAGCGTGAGGTCGCCCGACAGGCCGAAGCCCACCTTGCGCAGTTCGGTCGAGGCGATCAGCGCGGCCACCACCGGGTTGCATTCGGTGCGGTGCAGCTGGAACAGCCAGGCCGTGTCGCGCGTGGAGAACTGCACCACGTGCGGGCCGCCGGAAACTTCGTTCTTGGCGAAGGTGGGCTTGGACTCGGTGTCGAAGCCGGCCACGCGCGCGGCCAGCAGCGTGTCGGCGGCGCGCTCGGCGTCTTGCAGCGTGGCAACGACGACGATGTTCTTCAGGCCGAGGCCTTCGAAGGGGTCGAGCAGCGCGATCTGTTCGCGCTCGGGCAAAGGGGGCAACGCGGGGCTGTTGTTGCTCACCGTGGAACTGCTTTCCTGGTCTTCTTCACTGCGGCTTTCTTTGCGGGTGTTTTGCTGGCGGCCTTCTTCTTGGCGGCCGGTGTCTTGTTCTTCGGTGGCTGGCCCGAGCGCAGCGCGGCTTCGTAGGCGCGACGGCCCCACAGGGCGGCTTCTTCGCGGTCTTCGAACAGGTCGGCCGGCGCCTGCCGGTACGACATCGGCATCGCCTTGCCCTGCCGCTCGTAGGTGAAGGGCGGCAGGTTCAGCTTGTCGAAGTGCGGGCCGCTTTCGGCGTCGGCCTTCAGGTAGAGCGTGTCGCGGGCCACCAGCGCGATCATGCGGCCCTCGTGCCACACGCCGTGGCCGCCGAACATGCGGCGCGTTTCGATGCGGCCGAGGCGCTCGAAGATTTCATGCAGGCTCTGGACGAAGGCGCTCATGGTGCGGGCCTTGTGTTGTTGTTCATGCGGTGATCTCGATGCGGTTGCCGTCGGGGTCGAGCACCACGCTCTCGTAGTAGCCGTCGCCGGTGCGGCGCGGGCCATCGAGCAGCGGGTAGCCGTCGTTCTTCAGGCGCTGGGTGAGTTCGTCGACCGCGGCGTCGGAGCCCACGCTGATGGCCAGGTGCGTCCAGCCCATGCGTTGCGCGCCGGCTTCGACCGCCACGGGCGAGAGCGTGCTGGTGGTCATGGCCTCGATGCGGGCGCCGTCGCCCAGGCTCAGGAAGCACGAGGCAAAACCCTTCACCGGATTGACATAGCCCGCGCCGGCCGTGGCGCCGAAGTAGTCGATGTAGAAGCGCTTGCAGCGCTCGAGGTCGGTGGTCCAGAGTGCGATGTGGTCGATGCGCATGGAGAAGAAAAAATCGGGGAGCCGTTCAACCCACGCGCCACGGCGGGCGCGAAGGCGACCAATGGTAGGCAATGCGTTCGCGGCCGCTGGTCGGGTGCCGGTCGACCGTGCCGCGTTCGAGGCCATAGCGTTCGTAGAAGCGCTGGGCCGAGGTGTTGGTGGTGGCCACGTGCAGCCGCCAGCCGGTGGGAATGCGCACGCAGGCTTCGTCGAGCAGCGCCTTGCCCAGTCCCTGGTTGCGCAGGTGCGGCTCGACAAAGAGCTGGGCCACGTACTCGCGCCGCTCCAGCAGCACCATGAAGGCCAGCACCTGCCCGTCGCGCTCTGCCAGCACGACTTCGGCGGGCGGCACGAATTCGGTTTGCACGCGGTGCAGCCAGTGCGCGATCGGCTCGACGGAAACCGCGCCCCGGTTGGCGGAAATCCACGCGCGCCGCCAGATGCCGGCCAGCACCATGCTCTCTTCGGCGGAGCCATCGCGCGACCGCAAATGGAAGGCAGGAATTTGAGCGGCGGACATGCGTTCCATGATACGGCGCGTGCCCGCCGAGGTCGATCAGCCGTGCAGCGTTTGCGCGTGATGCGCGATGTGGTCGGCCATGAAGCTCTGGATGAAGTAGTAGCCGTGGTCGTAGCCCGCATGGCGGCGCAGCGTGAGCGGCTGGCCGGCCGCGAAGCAGGCGGCCTCGAACGCTTCGGGGTGCAGTTGCTCGGCCAGGAATTTATCAGTCAGCCCCTGGTCGATCAGGATGCCGTGGGGATACGGCGCGACGGTCTGCGACTGCATCAGCGCGCTGGCGTCGTGCGCGAGCCACTGGGCGCGGTCGTCGCCGGGCGCGCCCAGATAGCCGCTGAACGCTTTCTTGCCCCATGGGCATTGCGTGGGTGCGCAGATCGGCGCAAAGGCCGAGAGCGACTTGAAGCGCCCCGGGTGCCGCATGGCGAGCGTGAGCGCGCCGTGGCCGCCCATCGAGTGGCCGAAGATGCCCAGGCGCTGGCCATCGATGGCGAAGTGCTGCGCCACGAGCGGCAGCAGCTCGTGGACGATCCAGCTTTCCATGCGCCAATGGGTGGACCAGGGCTCGGCGGTCGCGTCGAGGTAGAAGCCGGCGCCGATGCCGAAGTCCCAGTCGTCTTTCGCGCCCGGCAGGCTTTCGGGCTCGGCGCCGCGTGGGCTGGTGTCGGGCGCGATCAGCGCGAGGCCCAGGCTCGCGGCCATGCGCTGGGCGCCGGCCTTGGTCGCGAAGGTTTCTTCGTTGCAGGTCAGGCCCGCAAGGTAGAGCAGGGCGGGCACACGCTCGTGCGCGGCCTGCGGCGGCAGGTAGACCGAGAAGCGCATCGGCAGCCCGATCTCGTGCGAGCGGTGCTCGTGAAAGCTCTGCACGCCACCGAAGGCGTGGTGCTCGGAAAGGGTCTTGAGGGAGGTGTCGGTCATCGGGATGGGTTGTGCAGTGCGGGCACCAGTTCGAGCACGGCGTCGGCAAAGGTGCGCGGCGCTTCCTGGGGCATGTTGTGGCCCACGCCCGGCACGAGGCGGTGCGAGCGGGGGCCGCTGAAGCGATGCGCGTGGGCCGAGGCCTCGGCCGGCGGGCGCACGCCGTCGTCGATGCCGTCGAAGGTGATGGTGGGCACGGTAATCGCAGGCTGGGCCGCGAGGCGGCGCTCGATGTCTGCATACGCCGGGTCGCCGGGCACGAGGCCGAAGCGATGGCGGTACGACTGGATCACCACGTCCACGAAATCAGGGTGGTCGAAGGCGGCGGCGCTGCGCTCGAAGGTGGCGTCGTCGAACTTCCATGTGGGCGACCACAGCTTCCACAGCAGATTCGTGAACGCCTTGCGGTCTTTCGCGAGCCCGGCGCGGCCGCGTTCGCTGTGAAAGTAGTACTGGTACCAGAGGCTGTGTTCGTTGGCCGGTGCGTCCGGCTCCATCGCCTTGGCGATGTTCTGGATGTTGTAGCTGTTGAAGGACACCAGCCCCGCGCAGCGCTCGGGCCACAGCGCCGCCACCACGCAGGCGGCGCGCCCGCCCCAGTCGTAGCCGGCCAGCACCGCGCGCGGAATGGCCAGCGCATCGAGCAGCGCGAGCAGGTCGGCACCCAGTGCGGCCTGTTCGCCCGAACGCGGCGTGGTGTCGCTCAGGAAGCGCGTGGCGCCATAGCCGCGCAGGTACGGCACGATCACGCGGCAGCCTTGCGCCGCGAGCATCGGCGCCACTTCGGCGTAGGTGTGGATGTCGTACGGAAAGCCGTGCATCAGCAGCACGGGCGGGCCGTCGGCGGGCCCGGTCTCGAAGTACGCGATGTCGAGGACGCCCGCCTCGACCTTGCGCAAGGGTTCCATGCGGTTCATGGCGGGGCGCCTCCCGTCGACTTCAGTAGAGAACCACGCCGCGGATCGACTCGCCGCGCTTCATCAGGTCGAAGCCCTTGTTGATGTCTTCCAGCGGCATGGTGTGCGTGATCAGGTCGTCGATGTTGATCTTGCCTTCCATGTACCAGTCGACGATCTTCGGCACGTCGGTGCGGCCGCGTGCGCCGCCGAAAGCCGAGCCTTCCCACTTGCGGCCGGTGACCAGCTGGAACGGCCGCGTGCTGATTTCTGCACCCGCTTCGGCCACGCCGATGATGATGCTGCGGCCCCAGCCCTTGTGCGTGCATTCGAGCGCCTGGCGCATCACCTTGGTGTTGCCGATGCACTCGAAGCTGTAGTCGGCACCGCCGTCGGTCAGCTGCACGATGGCGTCGACCACGTTCTCGGTGTTCTTCGGGTTGATGAAGTGCGTCATGCCGAACTTGCGGGCCATGGCCTCGCGCTCGGGGTTCAGGTCGACGCCGATGATCTTGTCGGCGCCCACCATCTTGGCGCCCTGGATCACGTTCAAGCCGATGCCGCCGAGGCCGAACACCACCACGTTGGCGCCCGCTTCGACCTTGGCCGTGAAGATCACCGCGCCGATGCCGGTGGTGACGCCGCAGCCGATGTAGCAGACCTTGTCGAAGGGCGCGTCTTCACGGATCTTGGCGAGCGAGATTTCGGGCGCGACGGTGTAGTTGCTGAAAGTGCTGGTGCCCATGTAGTGGGCGATCGGCTTGCCGTCGAGGCTGAAGCGGCTGGTGCCGTCGGGCATCTGGCCCTTGCCCTGCGTGCCGCGGATCAGCTGGCACAGGTTGGTCTTGCGCGAGAGGCAGAACTTGCACTGGCGGCACTCGGGCGTGTACAGCGGAATGACGTGGTCGCCTTTTTTCAGCGTGGTGACGCCGGGGCCGACGTCGACCACGATGCCCGCGCCTTCATGGCCCAGGATCGCGGGGAAGATGCCTTCGGGGTCGGCGCCCGAGAGCGTGTAGTAGTCGGTGTGGCAGATGCCGGTGGCCTTGATCTCGACCAGCACTTCGCCGAAACGGGGACCGTCGAGGTCGACGGTTTCAATGGTGAGCGGGGCTCCGGATTTCCAGGCGACGGCGGCTTTGGTTTTCATGGCGGGTTCGGGGAAAAGAGGGAGGGAAAGAGGCGCGAAGGCCCAAGGATACTCAGGCGGGGCCGGCAGGGAAGATACCCGACATGCCAATGAACCCGGGCAGGTGTCGGAAATCCCAGACCCAGTTACGAAGGGCCGGAAATTCGTCCAGCGAAATGCCGCCTTCGCCGGCCAGCGCGACATACGGAAAGCAGGCCAGGTCGGCAATGGTCGGCTTGGGCGCCGAAGCCAGCCAGCGCAGGCCCATGCCGGCCTGTTCGGCGAGGTGGTCGTCGAGCACGCGGAACACGGCGCGCGCGCCGGCGCGGCAGGCGTCGATGTCCAGGTGGTGGTAGCCGAGCGCGTCGTGCAGCCGCGCGGCCGAGGCGGTGCGGGTGATGTCGTCGGCGGTGGCGAGCCACATCGCGATCTGGCCGCGCAGCCTGGGGTCGTCGGGGTACCAGTGGCCTTGCGTGTCGTGGCGGCTCGCGAGATAGACCAGGATGGCCTGCGCATCGCGCAGCACGAAGCCGCCGTCGTCGATCACCGGGAGCTGGCCGAGCGGGTTGACGTTCGCCAGGAAGGCGGCCGACTTGTGCTCGCGCCCGGGATAGAAATCGACCGGCACGGTTTCATGGGCGACGCCGAGCCACGCCAGCATCTGCCGCACCTTGAAGCAGTTGCCCGAGAGCGGGTAGTCGTAGAGCTTCAGCATCGTGGTCATGCGGCGGCCCTCACGCCGAAGCGCATGCCGCGCTCGCGCAACCAGCGGCGGTAGGTCACGGACGAGGTGTCGCCGCGCGTGGGCGTCTCGGCGCGGCCTTCGAGCGGCATGCGCTTGAAGGCGTGGTTCTCCAGGATCGGCTTGTCCTGGCCGAAGATCGTGTGCTGGAAGGCGATGAGTTCGGCGTCGGTGGAGTCGTCGTCGTAGCAGGCGAGGACCGTGTGGGCGATGACGTGCTCGTCGTCGATGGGCTGCAGGAAAAGGCCGATGGCATCGAGTTCGCCCGCGCGAAAGCTCGACTTGTAGAGCATGGCCGAGAAGGGCTGCATCACGCGGTACCTGTAGAACACCTCGCTGCCCGAATCGTGGGCGGCCGAGGCGCGCGGCTGCCAGAAGCGGCAGTCGGTGGCCCAGATCTCGCCGGTGGCGGGTTCGACCTGCACCTGGTATTGCGCCACCTCGGTGTGCGGCACCTTGCCGAGGTAGTCGGCGTGCACGAAGGGGAAGTGCGCCATGTCCAGGAAGTTCTCGATCACCCGCAGGCCCGACACCGCGACACCGATGCCGCCGCAATCGATGGTGCGGCGGCCGGGCTCGCTGTATTCGGGGAAGTCGAACAGCGGGCGTGCGGGCTGGCCGCTGGGACAGACCCAGAGATAGCCGTAGCGGGATTGCACCGTGAGCGGCTGGTCGTCCAGGTGAGGCAGCCGGCATTGAGGCGTGCCGTCGGCGTCGATCCAGAGCCGCACCGTTTCGCCGAGCAGGCGGGTGGTGCGCGCTTCGGTCGTGGCAGGCCCGACGACCAGCCAGTCGTCGCGCATGTTGGGGTCGTCGGTGACGAAGGGCATGGCTTCTTCTTTCAACCTTTGGGAAGGGCTTCGATCTCGCTGCGCAGGCGGCGGACGGCGGTGTGCAGGGCTGCCATTGCATTCGAGGCGGGGTCCGCATCGCTCCAGAAATGCACGAAGGCGAGGTGGGGCTGGGCGTCGAGGACGAGAGCGACCGTGTTGGCCTCATCGAGCTGGCCGCGCCATGCGTCCGGTGCCGCATCGGCGACCAGGCCGCGCCGGGCCAGCATTTCGCGCACCGTGCCGGCGGGTGCGCGCACGGTCAATGTGCGGCAGAAGCGCCAGCCGGCGGGGACGGCGCTGGCCAGTTCTGCGGGCGCAACGAGGGGCTCGGGCGACAGGTGAACCCAGAGCATTCCCGCCGCCTCGGCCACGTTGAATGTCTTCGCGCAGACGTTGCGTGGCGCCTGCATGGCCGGGTGCGCCGGGATGCTCGTGCATTGCCCGCTGCCGGCCGCGTACTGCCAGCCGTGGTAGGCGCAGGCCAGCCGGTTCTCGATCACCCGGCCGAGCGTGAAGCGCACGCTGCGGTGCGGGCAGCGGTTTTCCCATGCTTGCGCGGTGCCGTCGGCCGAACGCCAGAGGGCGAGTTCCTGGCCTTCGGCAAAGCCGGCGACGATGTTGGCGCCGGGGCGCAGGTCGGCCGACCGTGCCACGGGATGCCAGGGGGCGGTGTTGCTTGTGTTCATGGTGCGTGGGGCGCAGGGGCGTGGGGCTCGGCGCCGGTGATGGCATAGCATTGGCGCCACCCCCGGCCGTGCCGTCTACCGTACCGCGTCTGCCGCATCGATGAAAGCCATATGAAGAGACGCAACTTTTCATTCCTGCAACGCCGGCCCCTGTCCCCATGAGCCGCATCGATCTCGCACTGGTCGAGGCCTTCGTGCTGGTCGCAAGGAGCGGCAGCCTCACCAAGGCCGAAAGCCTCTCGGGCGTGTCGAAGGCCACCTTGAGCCGGCAGCTCACGCGGCTCGAAAAACTGCTGGGTGCGCAACTGCTGATGCGCAGCCCGCGCCGCATCACGCTCACCGAGGCCGGCCGCGCTTTCTTTGCGCGCAGCGAAGGGCTGCTCGACGAGGTGACGGGCCGGCTCGAAGCCGCCAGCACCGAGATCCACGAGCTGACCACCGGCGTGTCGGGCAGCCTCTCGCTGCTGTCCGACACGCAGTTCAGCACCTCCTTCGTCTGCCACGTGGTCAAGCTGTTCCTGGAGTCGCATCCGAACGTGCGCTGCCAGCTCGACGTGGCGAACGGCTTCCATGCGCCGCAGGTCGGCGACGTCGATTGCTACGTGTGCTCCGAGCCGCCCGATGCGCCGAACCTCGTGGCCAAGCTGCTGGGCAAGCTGAACTACGGGCTTTATGCGAGCCCGCAGTACCTGGCGCGCCACGGCACGCCGCAGGCGCCCGATGAACTGGCACGGCACCAGTCGATCGTGATGAAGGCGCTTTCAGGGCAGTCGCAGGTGCTGCTGGTGTCGGGTGCATTGGGCAGCCATGCCTTTCGCCCGGAGCCCGCCTTCGAGACCAACGACCACTGGGTCATGAAGACCTTCTGCATCGACGGCCTGGGCATTGCGCTGCTGCCGGCCTTCTTCGTGCGGCCCGAGGTGGAGCAGGGCGTGCTGGTGCCGGTGCTGCCGCAGTGGCAGCCCGAGCCGCGCCGCATCTACTGCGCCTACCAGCGGCAGCGCTACATGGGCCAGAAGCTGCGCGATTTCGTCGACCTGATGGCGCGCTGCGTAGTGGACATCGACTCGTACAACTACTACGTCGGATCGTCGGCGGCCAGGCGCCGCAGGGCCGGCACAAGACCATAATTGGCGCCGTCCGACTGCTGCCCTCATGGCCTTACTCATCATGAAGAAAATACTCGTCCTCAACGGCCCCAACCTCAACCTGCTCGGCACGCGCGAGCCCGAGCAATACGGTCGCGACACGCTGGCCGACGTCGAGCGTCTGTGCAAGGAGACGGGTGCGAAGCACGGCGTCGAGATCGAATGCCGCCAGTCGAACCACGAAGGCGTGCTGATCGACTGGATCCAGGAAGCCGGCCGCGAAGTGGCCGCCGGCAACATGCTGGGCGTGGTCATGAACCCCGGTGCCTACACCCACACCTCGATCGCGCTGCACGATGCGATCAAGGGTGCGAGCGTGCCGGTGATCGAGCTGCACATCTCGAACGTGCATGCGCGCGAAGAGTTTCGCCATCACTCCTACATCTCGCCTGCCGCGCGCGGGATCATCGTGGGGCTGGGCGTGAAGGGCTACACGCTGGCCATCGCAGCGCTGGTGCCCTGAGCGGCGGCGCCCGCCGCCGCTAGTTCTGCTGCCTGGGCGCCGCGGCTTTCCAGCTGCGGCTGATACGCCCGGCGCTGTCGATGCTCTCGAGGTGCACGTCGAAGCCCCAGAGCCTTGCGACGTGCTTCAGCACTTCTTCCGCGCCGTCGTGCAACGGCAGGTTGTTGCGTTGCGTATGACGCAGCGTCAGCGAGCGGTCGCCGCGCGTGGCCACGTTCCACACCTGGATGTCGGGCTCGCGGCTGCTGATGTCGTACTGGCGTGACAGCGACTCGCGCAGGGCGTGGTAGCCGCTGTCGTCGTGAATGGCCGACACCTCGAGTTCGGATTCGCTCTGGTAGTCGCGGATCGAGAACAGGCGAAAGTCGCGCATCGTCTTCGGGCTCAGGAACTGGCCGATGAAGCTCTCGTCCTTGAAGTTGCGCATGGCGTAGTCGAGCGTCTTGAGCCAGTCGCTGCCCGCGAAGTCGGGGAACCAGCGGCGGTCTTCCTCGGTCGGCTTCTCGCAGACGCGCCGCAGGTCGGTGTACATCGCGAAGCCCAGCGCATACGGGTTGATGCCGCTGTAGGCGCGGTGCCCGACCGGCGGCTGGAAGATCACGCCCGTGTGCGAGCTGAGCCACTCCATCATGAAGCCGTCGGCGAGCTGGCCGCGGTCGTACATGGTGTTGAGCAGCGTGTAGTGCCAGAAGGTGGCCCAGCCTTCGTTCATGACCTGCGTCTGGCGCTGCGGATAGAAGTACTGCGCGATCTTGCGCACGATGCGCACCACCTCGCGTTGCCAGGGTTCGAGCAGCGCGGCGTTCTTCTCGATGAAGTAGAGCAGGTTCTCCTGGGGCTCTGGCGGAAAGCGCCGTCCGGCTTCGGATTCGGCGGCCTGCTCGGCGCGTCGCGGCAGCGTGCGCCAGAGGTCGTTGACCTGCTGCTGCATGTGGCGCTCGCGGTCCGCGCGCTGTGCGCTTTCCTGCGCCAGCGAGCGCTTCTGCGGACGGCGATAGCGGTCGACACCGTAGTTCATCAGCGCGTGGCAGGAGTCGAGCAGTTCCTCGACCGCATCGAGGCCGTGGCGCTCTTCGCACTCGGCGATGTAGTGCCGGGCGTAGACGAGGTAGTCGATGATGGACGACGCATCGGTCCACATCCGGAACAGGTAGTTGCCCTTGAAGAAGCTGTTGTGGCCATAGGCCGCGTGCGCGATCACCAGGGCCTGCATGGCCATGGTGTTTTCTTCCATCAGGTAGGCGATGCACGGGTCGGAGTTGATGACGATCTCGTACGCCAGGCCCATGTGGCCGCGCTTGTAGTTCTTCTCGGTCGCGATGAACTGCTTGCCGTACGACCAGTGCCTGTAGATCATGGGCATGCCCACGCTGGCGTAGGCGTCCATCATCTGCTCGGCCGTGATCACTTCGAGCTGGTTCGGGTACACGTCCAGGCCGTAGCCCTTGGCGGTCTTGGCGATCTCGGTGTGGTAGGTCTCGATCAGCTCGAAGGTCCAGTCGGAGGGGCTGGGCAGGCGCTCCAGGACACGGTCGGGCGGAGGGCGGTCGGTGTTCATGAGTTGACCCCTTCCTTCTTGAACAGGTCACGGAAGACCGGGTAGATGTCTTGCGCGTCGGACACCTTGCGCATCGCGAAGTTGGGCTGCACGCCTTCGAGCTGCTGGTACTCCTGCCACAGGTTCTGCTCGGTCTCGGCCACCTGCACGTACGCGTAGTAGCGCACCACCGGCAGGATGTTGTCGACCAGCAGCTCGCGGCAGCGGCCGCTGTCCTGGTGCCAGTTGTCGCCGTCGCTGGCCTGCGCGCCGTAGACGTTCCATTCGCCGCTGGGGTAGCGCGCCTTGATGATCTCGTCCATCAGCACCAGCGCGCTTGACACCACCGTGCCGCCGGTTTCGGTGGCATGGAAGAACTCTTCTTCGGTCACTTCCTGTGCCTGCGTGTGATGGCGCAGGAACACGAGGTCGATTTTTTCGTAGTGCCGCGTGAGGAACATGTACAGCAGCATGAAGAAGCGCTTGGCCATGTCCTTGCGCGCCTCGTCCATCGAACCCGACACGTCCATCAGGCAGAACATCACGGCCTTGGCACTGGGCACCGGCGTCTTCACGCGGTTGCGGTAGCGCAGGTCGATGGGGTCGATGTAGGGCACGTGCCGCATGGTGCGGCGCAGCTCGGCGATGCGCTCCTCGACCTCGTGGATCTCTTTCTGGACCAGCGCCGACGTCACCTGTGGATGCTGCTGGAGACGTTCGAGCTGCGCTTCGAGGCGCTTGAGTTCCTTGCGCGGTTCGCCGCCGAGCGCAATGCGGCGTGCCAGCGCCCCGCGCATCGAGCGCACCACGTGCAGGTTGTTGGGCGAGCCGTCGCTCGTGAAGCCGGCGCGATGGCTCTTCCACTCGGGCACGTCGGCGATCTGCGTGCGGATGAGGTGCGGCAGCGCGAGGTCGTCGAAGAACACGCGCATGAATTCTTCGCGCGTGAGGTGAAAGACGAAGTCGTCCTCGCCTTCGCCGCTGTCGCTGGCCTCGCCGCTGCCGGAACCACCGCCCGCGCCGCCTTCGGGGCGCTTGATGCGGTCGCCCTTCAGGTACTCCTGGTTGCCCGGATGCACGTACTCGCGGTCACCGCCACGGGCGTGGCCGAACACCGGTTCGGACACATCGTGGCGCGGCAGGGTCACGTCTTCGCCTTGCTCCAGTTCGCGGATGTTGCGGCCGCTGACGGCGCGCCTCACCGCTTCCTGGATCTGTCCCTTGTAGCGCCGAAGGAAGCGCTCGCGGTTGCCAATGGACTTGTTCTTGCCCGATAGCCGGCGGTCGATGATCTGCTGCAGGATGGCCACGATGGTTTCAAAGCTCCTTGCAAAAGAGGACGAACGAAGGGTCGTCGTTATGAACTCTTGCGCACGCGCAGGTACCACTCGCACAGCAGGCGAACCTGCTTGGCCGTATAGCCTTTCTCGACCATGCGGGTCACGAAGTCTTCGTGCTTCTTCTGCTCGTCGGCGCTGCTCTTGGTGTTGAAGCTGATCACCGGCAGGAGCTCTTCGGTGTTGGAGAACATCTTCTTCTCGATCACCGCGCGCAGCTTTTCGTAGCTGGTCCACGCCGGGTTGCGCCCCGCGTTGCCGGCCCGTGCGCGCAGCACGAAGTTGACGATCTCGTTGCGGAAGTCCTTCGGGTTGCCGATGCCGGCAGGCCGCTCGATCTTCTCGAGTTCGGCATTGAGCGATGCGCGGTCGAAGACTTCACCGGTGTCCACGTCGCGGAACTCCTGGTCCTGGATCCAGTAGTCGGCGTAGGTCACGTAGCGGTCGAAGATGTTCTGGCCGTACTCGCTGTAGCTCTCCAGGTAGGCGGTCTGGATTTCCTTGCCGATGAACTCGGCATAGCGCGGCGCCAGCAGTTCCTTGATGTAGCTGATGTACTTCTGCTCGATCTCGGGCGGGAACTGCTCGCGCTCGATCTGCTGCTCGAGCACATACATCAGGTGCACCGGGTTGGCGGCAACTTCGGAGCTGTCGAAGTTGAAGACCTTCGAGATGATCTTGAAGGCGAAGCGCGTCGAGACGCCGCTCATGCCTTCGTCGACGCCCGCGTAGTCGCGGTACTCCTGGATCGACTTGGCCTTGGGGTCGGTGTCCTTCAGGCTCTCGCCGTCGTACACCTGCATCTTGCTGAAGGTGCTGGAGTTCTCGGGCTCCTTCAGGCGCGTGAGCACCGAGAGCTGGGCCATCATGCGCAGCGTGCCGGGGGCGCAGGGCGCCTGGGCCAGCGACGAGTTGCGCACGAGCTTCTCGTAGATCTTGATTTCTTCCGAGGCGCGCAGGCAGTAGGGCACCTTGACGATGTAGATCCGGTCGAGGAACGCTTCGTTGTTCTTGTTGTTGCGGAAGGCCTTCCACTCGCTCTCGTTGCTGTGCGCCAGCACGATGCCATCGAAGGGAATGGCGCCGAAGCCTTCGGTGCCCTTGAAGTTGCTTTCCTGCGTGGCGGTCAGCAACGGGTGCAGCACCTTGATCGGCGCCTTGAACATTTCCACGAATTCCAGCAGGCCTTGGTTGGCCAGGCACAGGCCGCCGGAGTAGGCGTAGGCGTCCGGGTCGTCCTGGGCATAGGTCTCCAGCTTGCGGATGTCGACCTTGCCGACCAGCGAAGAGATGTCCTGGTTGTTCTCGTCGCCCGGCTCGGTCTTGGCGACCGCGATCTGCCGCAGCACCGAGGGGTAGCGCTTGACCACCTTGAACTGGCGGATGTCGCCACCGTATTCCTCGAGCCGCTTGACGGCCCAGGGCGAGAGAATCCGATTCAGGTAGCGACGGGGGATGCTGTATTCCTTTTCAAGGATCTCGCCGTCTTCGATGGTGTCGAACAGGCCCAGGGGCGATTCGTTCACCGGCGAGCCCTGGATGGCATAGAAGGGCACGCGCTCCATGAGCTGCTTCAGGCGCTCGGCGATGGAGCTCTTGCCGCCGCCGACGGGGCCCAGCAGGTAAAGGATCTGTTTCTTTTCTTCCAGTCCCTGCGCGGCATGGCGGAAATACGAGACCACCTGTTCTATGGCGTCTTCCATGCCATAAAACTCCTTGAACGCCGGGTAGATCTTGATGACCTTGTTCGCGAAGATGCGCGACAGCCGGGGATCGTTGCGCGTATCGACCAGCTCCGGCTCGCCAATGGCCTTCAGCATCCGCTCGGAGGCGGTGGCATAGGCCGAAGGATCGCGCTTGCAGGTGTCAAGGTAGTCCTGCAGCGAGATGACTTCCTCGCGAGTGCGCTCGTAGCGGGCGGCAAAGTTGCTGATCACATCCATGGTCACGCCTCCATCAGGTCAGTGGGCTTTTGGCCCCGGAGCCTGCAGCAAAGGCAATGCGCGCCATTTAAAAGGTGTGCCCGCCTCCGCTGCCTGCGGTGGAAAACTCCCCTACAACAATCTGCTAACAATCAGCATAAAGCAAAGATTGAACCCGGCAAATCATTTCATAAATCAGAACCACACCAACAAGTAAAGTTCCTCGAAAAAAGAGGAACTACTATTCAATTTTCAGTTAAATTCAAGGGCTCGCTTTCTTAATTATCTCCGGGTGAAAACACCTATACCGAATGGCCATCAGCCGCTTTTCGGTTTTCCCCGAGAAAGCACCGCCTATTGAGCCTCCGGGCTCAATAAAACGGCCTCTCCCTGCAATAACGTGTGATCCGCCGTTTGGTTTATTGCACACCAAAAAAAAATATAAAAGCAATCCCCGCGCCACTTTTTGAGAAGGCGCTTGCGCGTGTTGGCGTGGGAAAGAAGCGTGGGCGCCGGTCGGCGTGTTCCGCATGGGTGCGAGAAGCACCTTCTGTGTGCTTGAAGCCGGCTCGGTGGCCGGTGGCACGCACCATTTCGATGAGGCCGGCGCCTCGGGTCGGCGTGAAGCAGCCGGAGGTCGATGTGAAGTCTGCGGCCAAGAGTTGCGTGCCTGGCACTGCGTGGCAGACGAAGAAATGGCGCGACCCCCGCGTGGCAACTGGATGAACGTGGGGGCGAGACCCTTGAACGGGCCTTGCACTTCCTTGGTGCGCGTTAGCGCAATGATTTCCTGCGGCTCATGGCCGCAGGAGTCGGCCAGTTCTTCAGCTGAAGAATTCTTTCGCCTTGTCGAACCAGCCCTTGTCGGTCGGGCTGTGCTTGTCGCCACCCTTCTTGAGCGATTCGTCGAGCTCCTTCAGCACCTTGCGCTGGTGCTCGGTGAGCTTCACCGGCGTCTCGACGCGCACGTGGCAGTACAGGTCACCCGGGTAGCTCGAGTTCACGCCCTTGATGCCCTTGCCGCGCAGCCGGAACTGCTTGCCGCTCTGCGTACCCTCGGGAATGTCGATGGCTGCTGCGCCCTTGAGCGTCGGCACGTTGATCTCGCCGCCGAGCGCCGCCGTCGTCATGCTGACCGGCACCACGCAGTGCAGGTTGTCCCCGTCGCGCTCGAAGATGTCGTGCTTCTTGAGCCGCACTTCGATGTACAGGTCGCCCGGAGGGCCGCCGTTGACACCCGGCTCGCCGTTGCCGGTGACGCGCATGCGCTGGCCGTCGTCGATGCCCGCGCGGATCTTCACTTCGAGCGTCTTGTTGCGCTTGATCTTGCCTTGGCCGTGGCACGCGGTGCAGGGCTCGGGAATGATCTTGCCGCTGCCGTGGCAAGTGGGGCAGGTCTGCTGCACGCTGAAGAAGCCCTGGCGCATCTGCACGGCGCCGGCGCCATGGCAGGTGGTGCAGGTGATGGGCTTGGTACCGGGCTTGGCGCCCGAGCCGTGGCAGGTCTCGCACTCGTCCCAGGTGGGGATGCGGATCTCGGTGGTCTTGCCTTCGGCGGCTTCTTCCAGCGTGATCTCCATGGCGTAGCTCAGGTCGCTGCCGCGGAACACCTGGCGGCCGCTGCTGGTGCGGCCGCGGCCGCCACCACCGAACACGTCGCCGAAGATGTCGCCGAAAGCCTCGGCGAAACCGCCGAAGCCTTCCGCACCCGGACCGCCGCGCATGTTGGGGTCGACGCCTGCGTGGCCGTACTGGTCATAGGCCGCACGCTTCTGGCCGTCCGACAGCATTTCGTAGGCTTCCTTCACCTCCTTGAACTTGGCCTCGGCCTCCTTCGAGGTGTCGCCGTGGTTGCGGTCGGGGTGGTGCTTCATCGCGAGCTTGCGATAAGCCTTCTTGATTTCTTCCTCGCTCGCGTTCTTGGGGACGCCGAGGGTTTCGTAATAGTCGCGTTTGGTGGCCATGGCAGGTCGATCGGGAGATCAGGGGAGCAGCGGGAACTCGGGTGACTTGAAGCGAGAAAGGCTGGAGCACCCCGTGAGGTGATCCAGCCTTGCTCAAGGGACTGAAGATCAGCCCTTCTTGACTTCCTTGACTTCGGCGTCGACCACGTTGTCGTCGGCCTGTGCACTGGCGGAAGCTTCAGCGCCACCGGGGCCGCTGGCGGCCGAGGCGCCGGCTGCAGCCTGCGATTCGGCATACATCTTCTCGCCGAGCTTCTGGCTTGCGGTCATCAGCGTGTTGGTCTTTTCCTCGATCGCGGCCTTGTCTTCGCCCTTGAGGACTTCTTCGAGGTCCTTGATCGCGGTTTCGATCGCGTCCTTCTCGGTGGCTTCGAGGCTGGCGCCATGCTCGCCCAGCGATTTCTTCACGCTGTGCACCATCGCTTCGCCCTGGTTGCGGGCCTGCACGATTTCAAGCTTCTTCTTGTCGTCGGCTGCGTTGATCTCGGCGTCCTTCACCATCTTCTGGATTTCGTCTTCGGAGAGGCCGGAGTTCGCCTTGATGGTGATCTTGTTTTCCTTGCCGGTGCCCTTGTCCTTCGCGCCGACGTGCAGGATGCCGTTGGCGTCGATGTCGAAGCTCACTTCGATCTGCGGCGTGCCGCGCGCTGCCGGCGGAATGCCTTCGAGGTTGAACTCGCCGAGCGCCTTGTTGCCCGAAGCGATGTCGCGCTCGCCCTGGAACACCTTGATCGTCACGGCCGGCTGGTTGTCTTCGGCGGTCGAGAAGGTCTGTGCGAACTTCGTCGGGATCGTGGTGTTCTTGGCGATCATCTTGGTCATGACGCCGCCCATGGTCTCGATGCCGAGCGACAGCGGGGTCACGTCGAGCAGCAGCACGTCCTTGCGGTCGCCCGAGAGCACCTGGCCCTGGATGGCGGCGCCGACAGCCACGGCTTCGTCGGGGTTCACGTCCTTGCGCGGTTCCTTGCCGAAGAAGGCCTTCACCTTTTCCTGCACCTTGGGCATGCGGGTCATGCCGCCGACCAGGATCACGTCGTTGATGTCGCTCACGCTGATGCCGGCGTCCTTGATGGCCAGGCGGCATGGCGCGATGGTGCGCTCGACCAGCTCGTCGACCAGGCTTTCCAGTTTGGCACGGGTGAGCTTGATGTTCAGGTGCTTCGGACCCGAGGCATCGGCCGTGATGTAGGGCAGGTTGATGTCGGTCTGCGCGCTGTTCGACAGTTCGATCTTGGCCTTTTCAGCGGCTTCCTTCAGGCGCTGCAGGGCCAGCACGTCCTTGCTCAGGTCGACGCCTTGTTCCTTTTTGAACTCGGCAATGATGTAGTCGATGATGCGCTGGTCGAAGTCTTCTCCGCCCAGGAAGGTGTCGCCGTTGGTCGACAGCACTTCGAACTGCTTCTCGCCGTCGACGTCCGCGATTTCGATGATCGACACGTCGAAGGTACCGCCGCCCAGGTCATACACGGCGATCTTGCGGTCGGCCTTGTCCTGCTTGTCCAGGCCGAAGGCCAGGGCTGCTGCGGTGGGCTCGTTGATGATGCGCTTGACGTCCAGGCCCGCGATGCGGCCGGCGTCCTTGGTGGCTTGGCGCTGTGCGTCGTTGAAGTAGGCCGGCACCGTGATCACGGCTTCGGTCACGGTTTCGCCGAGGTAGTCTTCGGCGGTCTTCTTCATCTTGCGCAGGATGTCGGCGCTGACCTGTTGCGGGGCCATCTTCTTGCCGCGCACTTCGACCCATGCGTCGCCGTTGTCGGCCTTGGTGATGGTGTAGGGCATCAGGTCGATGTCCTTCTGCACTTCCTTTTCCTCGAACTTGCGGCCGATCAGGCGCTTGATCGCGTACAGCGTGTTCTTGGGGTTCGTGACGGCCTGGCGCTTGGCCGAGGCACCGACGAGGACTTCACCGTCTTCCTGGTACGCGACGATCGACGGCGTGGTGCGCGCACCTTCCGAGTTCTCGATCACACGCGTGGTGTTGCCTTCCATGATCGACACGCACGAGTTGGTGGTGCCGAGGTCGATGCCGATGATCTTTGCCATGTTCTTTACTCCTGAAAGCCTGAAAAATATGTTGTTATGAACTTGTGGATAACCCAGCGCGATTCAAGGGATGAAGCGGGGATTTCCTGTGGGAATCTTGTGTGCCGATGCGAGCCGGTTACTTCGGTGCGCTGACCGTGACCAGCGCCGGGCGCAGCACGCGGTCGTTGATGGTGTAGCCCTTCTGGAGCACGGTCACCACGGTGTTCGGTTCCTGGTCGGCGGGCACCACCGAGATGGCCTGGTGCTGGTGCGGGTCGAACTTGGTGCCGGGGGCCGGGGCCACTTCGATCACTTTGTTGCGTTCGAGCGCGCTCTTGAGCTGGCGCAGCGTGGCTTCGGCGCCTTCGCGGATCTGCTCCGGCGTGGCGTCCTTGATGGCCAGGCCGGCTTCGAGGCTGTCGGTCACCGGCAGCAGGCTCTCGGCAAACGCTTCGACAGCGAACTTGCGGGCCTTGGTGATCTCGTCGTCGGCGCGGCGGCGGGCGTTCTGCACGTCGGCCTGGGCACGCAGGTACTGGTCGGCCAGTTCGGCGTTCTTGGTCTGAAGGGCAGCGAGTTCGCCTTGGGCTTGCGCCAGGGCGGCGACGGCATCGGCTTCGTTGGCGGCTTGCGCGGCCTCCAGTTCTTCGGGGCTGGGCTCGCCTTGCAGCATTTGCGAATTCTGTGCGGATTGTTGCGGGTCAGACATTTTTCAAAGAACCGGCGTGATGCCGGAAAACAAACGATAGCCAGCCACATGGGGCTGTCCAAAGGCATTTCAAGCGAAAAAATGCGGCCGAAAGGGCCGCAGGAGGGCCAAAAACCGATGTTTTCAGACAGAGGCACAGCGAAACCGGCTTTGCCGGGCCGCTGGTGCAGCCCCCAATGAGCGACACGATGTGTGCCGCCGCTTGGGGGCGAGCCCGGATCAGTGCGCGTCGAGCAGCTCGACGTCGAACTTCAGCGTGGCGTTCGGCGGGATCACGCCGCCGGCGCCGCGGGCGCCATAGCCCAGCGATGCGGGAATGATCAGCGTGCGCTGGCCGCCGATCTTCATGCCGGCCACGCCTTCGTCCCAGCCCTTGATGACCTGGCCGGCGCCCAGCGAGAAAGCGAAGGGGTCGTTGCGGTCGCGGCTCGAATCGAACTTGGCGCCTTGCACGCCGTCGTTGTAGAGCCAGCCGGTGTAGTGCACGTGCACGTGCTGGCCAGCCTTGGCTTCGGTGCCGGTGCCGACGGTGGTGTCTTCGTACTGCAGGCCGGAGGGGGTGGTAGGCATCTTGAAACGCTCCTTGCGTCGATGTGAGAAGAATGGATCGAAGGCGCGGAGTTTACCGAGGCCGGGCGGGGCGGCCTGCCGGTGGTCAGCTGGTGCTGGTGTCGTCGGTGGGCGGCGCGGCGGGAACCGCAGGCGCCGTCACTGCGGCGGCAGGTGCCGGCGTCGGGGCCGCAGCCGCAGCGGGCGCGGTGGCTGGCGCAGCGGCAGGGGCTGCCGCCTTCTTGGCCTGGCCCAGCTGCCACTTGCCGGCAAAGGCCTGCAGGTCGGACAGCCGCTTGAGCAGGTCCTGCCCGCTGAGCGTGAGGCAGTAGCCGTCGCTGCCATGGCTCACGATGCCGGCCTCGCGAAGCTCCTTGATGCGGGTGTTGAGCGTGTTGGGAGTGATGCCGCCCACGCTGTCCTGCAGCAGCCGGAAGGTTTGGGCGTGGCCGTCGCGCAGGGCCCAGAGCACACGGAGCGCATAACGGGCCTCGAGCAGTGCGAGCAACTGGCTGACGGCTGCGTTTTCCTTGGTACTCATCGACATCATCTCCTCGAAGCTGGGCGGGCCAGCGGCCTTGTGGACAGGGCCGATGTCGCGCGCTCTTGTGTTTGGTTATGGACCGCCTTGCTGGCCGGCGACTATAGCGCAAGGATCAGGATGCTACTAGTTTTATAGCTGTAGGGTCACGCTGGATGCGGGTTGTGAGACAAAGCCTCACAAATTCGCGTAATTTGCCATGGCTTCGCCCAGGCGGATCGCACGGGTGGGCGACCAGTCCGGGTTGAAAGCCAGCGCGGGCGCCGGGAACAGCATGACGACCGTGGAGCCCAGCAAGAAACGGCCCATCTCCTCGCCCTTGCGGATGTCGATCTGCTGGTCGTCGTAGCGCCACTCGCGCAGTTCGCCCACGCGCGGCGGATTGACCACGCCGTGCCACACCGTGGCCATGCTGCCGACGATGGTGGCGCCCACCAGCACCAGCACGAACGGGCCACGCGCCGATTCGAAGACGCACACCACGCGCTCGTTGCGCGCGAACAGGCCCGGCACGCCGCGCGCCGTGGTCGGGTTGACCGAGAACAGGTCGCCCGGCACGTGGATCATGCGCACCAGCCGCCCGTCGCAGGGCATGTGGATGCGGTGGTAGTCCTTGGGGCTCAGGTACAGCGTGGCGAAGCTGCCGTGCGCGAACTTCGCGGCCAGCGCGGCGTCGCCGCCGACCAACGCGGTGGTCGTGTAGTTGTGGCCCTTGGCCTGGAAGATCTGGTCGCCCTTGATGGCGCCGAACTGGCTGATCGCGCCATCCACGGGGCAGATGAGGTCGGCTTGCGCAAGCGGCCGCGCATCGGGTTTCAGTGCGCGCGTGAAGAACTGGTTGAAGCTCTTGTAGTAGGTGATGTCCGATTCGAGCGCCTCGCCCATGTTCACGCTGTACTTGGCCACGAAGCGCCGGATGATCCACGTCGTGACGGCCCCCCGTTCCTTGCCCGCGACCCAGCCGGCGAAATTGGTCAGTGCCTGTTTCGGAAACAGATATTGGGGCAGTACGGCAGAGCGGTCGGACACGTGGGGAGAGCCTGGAATTCGGAATGGAGGGGCATTCTATAAAGGGCTCTTCATGCGGGGCGTAGGAAGCTTCCCTTGGTTTGGGGCCACCGGCACGCGGTGCGGCGGCCGGCGGCGCAATCCCCCCGGCCGCGCCCGAAAACAAAAAAGCTACTCGGCCTTGATGCCCGCGGCCTTGATGACCTGCGCCCACTTTTCAACTTCGGCCTTCTGGAACGCCGCGATCTGCACGGTCGACAGGTCCGTGGGCTCCATGCCGAAGCCCTTCAGCTTGTCCTGCATCTCCGGCGTCGCGAGGATCTTGCGAATCTCGGTGTGCAGCCGGTCGACGACAGGCACCGGCGTTCCTGCCGGCACGAAGATCGCCTGCCACGACACCACCTCGAAATCCTGCAGCCCCGGCACGCCCGACTCGGCCACCGTCGGTACGTCGGGCATCGAGGCCAGCCGCTTGGCCGACGTGACCGCAATGGCGCGCAGCTTGCCACTCTGGATGTGCGGGCCGGCCACCACCGTGGTGTCGAACATCATGTCCACCTGCCCACCGATCACGTCCTGGATGGCCGGACCGCTCCCCTTGTACGGAATGTGCGTGAACTTCACGCCCGACCTGTAGGCCAGCAACTCCAGCGCCAGATGCTGCGAGGTCCCCGTGCCGGCCGAGGCCGACGACAGCCCGCCCGACCGGGCCTTGCTTGCGGCCATCACGTCCTTCAAGGTCTTGTAGGGGCTGGCCTGATTCACCACCAGCACCACCGGGTTGGTGCCGATCAGCGTGACCGGCGCGAACGACTTGATCGGGTCGTAGCCGATCTTCGGATACAGGCTAACGTTGATCGCGTGCGAGCTGATGGTGCCGCCGACCAGCGTGAACCCGTCGGGCGCCGCGCGTGCGCCCACCTCCGAGCCCACGCTGCCGCCCGCGCCGCCCTTGTTGTCGATGATCACGGTCGTGCCCAGCGCGGTGCCGAGCTTCTGCCCGATCAGCCGGCCCAGCACGTCGGTGGTGCCGCCCGCGGGAAAGGGCACGAGGTAGGTGATGGTCTTGCCCGTCGGCCAGTTGTTGCTGCTCTGCGCGAAGGCCGGAAGGCCGGCGGCAAGCGAAGAGGCGAGGGCGGTGCGGATCAGTGTGCGGCGCTGCATGGTCTTGTCTCTTTCATTGCCATGCGGCTCAGGGCTTGATGCCGAGCTTGTTGATCAGCGCCTTGAAGTACTCGTTGTCCTTGGCCAGCGTTTCCTTGAAGGCGGCGCCATCGGTGTAGGCGTAGCCCAGGTTCTGCTTGTCCATCACTTCGCGCAGCAGCGGCTCCTTCGCGGTCTTGGCGGCGATGTCGCGCAGCTTGGCCATCACGTCGGGCGGCGTGTTCTTCGGCGCGCCGAGGCCGCGCCATGTGCCGATCGAGATGTCGATGCCGCGCTCCCTGGCGGTCGGCACCTTGTCGAAGGCGGCCAGGCGCTTGTCGGCCATCACCATCAGCATCTTGAGCTTGCCGGCCTGCACATAGGTCGACACCTCCGCAGGGCTCACGGCCACCGCATCGACGTGGCCGCCGAGCAGCGCCAGCACGGCGGGGCCCGCGCCCTGGAACGGGATGTGGTTGAACTTCGCGCCCGTCTTGTCTTCCAGCGCCGAGGCCGCCAGGTGCCAGATCGAGCCAGTGCCCGAGTTGCCCACGCCCATCTCGCCCGGCTTCTTCTTGGCGGCCGCCAGGAACTCTTCGATCGTGTTGTAGGGCGAGTCGGCCTTCACCGTGATGGCGGCCGGATCGGCATTGAGCTGCGCGATCGGCTGGAAGTCGTCGTAGTTGAACTTGGCCAGCCCCAGGTGCGGCAGCGTCAGCAGCTCGACCGTGAGCACCGCGAGCTTGTAGCCGTCGGGCCGCGAATGGATCACCTCGTTCCAGCCGATGGCGCCGCCCGCGCCGGGGCGGTTCACGATGACGATGCTCTCCGACATGTGCTTGCGGCTCGCGTCGGCAAAGGCGCGGGCCAGCGCGTCGGTACCGCCGCCGGGCTGATAGGGCACGATCAGCTCGACCGTGTGGTTCGGGTAATCGTTGCCGGCGGCTTGCGCGGCGGGCACCACGGCACCGAATGCGAGGCAGGCCGCGCCCGAGAGGGCCGCGAGCTTGCGCAGGAATTTCGTCGTCATCTGTCTTGTCTCCGTTATTGGTCTTGGGTTGCAGAAAAGAAAAAGCGATGGAACTCAGGGCATGTACTGCCCTCCGTTCACTTCGATCACCTGCCCCGTGACATAGCCCGAGAGCTGTTCCGAGGCGAGATACAGAAAAGCACCGACGCATTCCTCGGACGTGCCGATGCGGCCCATCGGGATGCTGGCGCGAAAGTTCTCCAGCATCGCGGGCGTCGAGAAGCGGTCCTGAAAGGGCGTCTGGATCACGCCCGGCGCCACCGCGTTGACGCGGATGCGGTCGCCCACCAGCTCCTTCGCCAGGCCGTGCGTCGCGGTGCTCACGAAGCCCTTCGAGCCTGCGTACAGGTACGCGGCCGGCCCGCCGCCGGTGCGCGCCGCGACCGAGGTCACGTTGATGATGTTGCCGCCGCCCTGCGCGCGCATCAGCGGCACCACCTCGCGGCAACAGGCGAGCACCGAGCGTGCGTTGATGTGCATCACTTCGTCGAACAGCGCGTCGTCGAACTCGGCGATGGGCACGCGCTTGACCAGGCTGCCGGCGTTGTTGACCAGCACGTCGATGCGGCCGAACTCCGCCACCGTCTGCTTCACGCAGTCGCGGATCGCGGCGGTGTCGCGCACGTCGGCCTTGACCGCGAAGGCCGTGCCGCCGGCTGCGCGAATGGTGGCGACCACCTGGTTCGCCGCATCGGCCGAGCTGTTGTAGTGCACCGCCACGCGCATGCCGCGCGCTGCGAACGCAATGGCCACCGCGGCACCGATGCCGGTGCTGGCGCCGGTGACGAGCGCGGTCTTGCCCTTGAGGTCTTCCATGATGATGAGCTCCGTGTGAAGGTGTTCAGGTGACGGGCGCGGGGTTGAACAGCACCAGCGCGTTGTGCAGCTTCCAGTGCTCGGCCCAGGTCTTCTTGCGGCCGCTGGCCACGTCGAGCATCAGGCGGAACAGCTCCCAGCCCACGTCCTCGATGCTGGCTTCGCCATCGGCGATGCGGCCCGCGTTCACGTCCATCAGGTCGTGCCAGCGGCGCGCGAGGTCGCTGCGCGTGGCCACCTTGATGACCGGCACTTCGGCCAGCCCGTACGGCGTGCCCCGGCCGGTGGTGAACACGTGCAGGTTGATGCCGGCTGCGAGCTGCAGCGTGCCGCAGATGAAATCGCTGGCCGGCGTGGCGGCGTAGATCAGGCCTTTCTGCGTGGCCTTCTCGCCCGGTGCCAGCACGCCCGTGATCGGTGCCGAGCCCGACTTGACGATGGAGCCCATCGCCTTCTCGACGATGTTCGACAGCCCGCCCTTCTTGTTGCCCGGCGTGGTGTTGGCGCTGCGGTCGACGCGGCCCTTCTGCAGGTAGGCGTCGTACCAGGCCATCTCGCGGATCATGGCCTCGGCCACTTCGGGCGTGGACGCGCGCGAGGTGAGCTGATCGATGCCGTCGCGCACCTCGGTCACTTCCGAGAACATCACGGTGGCGCCCGTGCGCACCAGCAGGTCGGTGCAAAAGCCCACGGCGGGGTTGGCGGTGACGCCCGAGAAGGCGTCGCTGCCGCCGCACTGCACGCCCACCACCAGTTCGCTGGCGGGCACGGTCTCGCGGCGGCGGGCGTTCAGGCGCGCCAGATGGGTTTCGGCCTGCCGCATGACCGAATCGATCATCGACATGAAGCCGACGTGCTCCTCGTCCTGCAGGCAGACCACGTCAAGCGCCGCATCGCCATCGGCTTCGCCGCGCTTGTCGGCAATGGGAATGCTGCCGGGCGGCAGCAGCCGCTCGGGCTGCAGCTTCTCGCAGCCCAGGCTCACCACCATCACCTCGCCGCCGAAGTTCGGGTTGAGGCTGATGTTGCGCAGCGTGCGGATCGGCACGACGGCGTCGGGCGCGTCGATGGCCACGCCGCAGCCATAACTGTGCGCCAGCGCCACCACGTCATCGACGTTCGGGTATTTCGGCAGCAGCTCGGCCTTGATGCGCTGCACCGCGAAGTCGATCACGCCGGCCACGCACTGCACCGTCTCGGTGATGGCGAGGATGTTGCGCGAACCCACCGAGCCGTCGGCGTTGCGATAACCCTCGAAGGTGTAGCCCTCCAGCGGCGGAAGGGCGGGGGGCTTGACGGTCGCGATCGGCAGGCCGTCCAGTTCGGGTGCGACCGGCATGCGCATCACGCGCTCGTGCACCCAGCTGCCGCGTGGCAGTGCCTTCTGCGCGTAGCCGATCACCACGTTGTAGCGGACGATGGCCGCGCCTTCGGCCAGGTCGGCGAGCGCCACCTTGTGGCCCTGCGGCACGTTGTCCACCAGCCGGAGCCCATCGGTGAACTCGGCGCCGGCCTTCAGGCCGCCGTCGTTCGCGACGATGGCCACGTTGTCGTTGGCGTGGATGCGGATGTAGAGCGGCGAGGCTCCGGCGGCAGCGTTGCTCATCGTGAGGGCCTTTGTTGCTTACAGCACCTTGTGGCCGGTCAGCATCGTGGGCAGCCAGGTCGAGAAGGCCGGCACGTAGGTCACCAGGGTGATGGCGATGAAGATCGCCAGATAGTAGGGCCAGGCCGTTTTCGTTGCCTCCCCGATGGATATCTTGCCGATCGCGCAGCCGATGAACTGCACCGTGCCCACCGGCGGGTGCACCAGGCCCAGCGCGCAGTTCAGCAGCAGCATCATCCCGAACTGCACCGGGCCCACGCCCATCTGGATCGCCAGCGGCAAGAAGAGCGGCGTGGTGATCAGGATGTGCGCCGCCATGTCCAGGAAGATGCCCAGAAAGATCTGGATGATGTTGATGTACAGCAGCATCAGCCAGGGGCTCGAGGTCGCGGCCAGCAGCACCGTCTCGATGGCATCCGGAATCTCCAGGTAGGCCATCTGGTAGCGCAGCATGTTCGACACACCGATCAGCAGCAGGATCACGCCCGTGGTCTTCGAGGCCTTGGCGAGCGACTTGAAGAGTTTTTCGCGCGTCATCGTGCGGTAGGCCACCACGGTGAGCAATAGCGAATACGTCACCGCGATGGCCGCCGCCTCGGTGGCTGTTGCCACGCCCTGCATCACGCACACCAGAATGATCACGATCACCATCAGGCCGGGGATGGCTGCCAGGAAGGTCTTGGACACCATGCCCCAGCCCGGGAAGCGCTCGACCATCGTGCTGCCATCGGTGCGCTTGGGGTAGCCGTGCTTGGCGGCCTGCCAGTAGGCAGCCACCAGCATGCACACCATGATCCAGAACACCGGGATCAGCCCCGCGAACATCAGGTCGCCGATGGACACGCCCTTGATGATGTGCCCGTCGATCGTGCCCACCGCGGCCTGCGCGGCGAAGGCATAGATGATCATGTTGTGCGAGGTCGGCATCAGCGCGCCCGAGAGCGATGCATGCGTGGTCACGTTCACCGCATAGGCCGCGCTGTAGCCCTCGCGCTTCATGATCGGGATCATCACGCCGCCCATGGCCGAGGTGTCGGCCACCGGCGAGCCAGAGACGCCGCCGAAGAGCGTGGAGGCCACCACGTTGGCCAGGCCCAGGCCGCCCTTCCAGTGGCCGACCAGGCTGCGCGCGAAGGCGACGATCTTGTCGGCGATGCCGCCATGCAGCATCAGCTCGCCCGAGAAGATGAAGAACGGAATGGCCAGGAACGAGAACACGTTCATGCCCGACACCATCATCTGGATGGCGGTCTCGAACGGCAGGCCTTCGTACGCGAAGGTCGCCAGGCAGCTCAGCCCGATGGCGAAGGCCACCGGCATGCCGAGCAGCAGGAAGAGCACGAAGCTCAGCGACAGCACTGTCAATGCCATGATGGAACGACCTTCAGGCCGGTGAATTGAGCAGCCAGGTGCTCGAGAGAGAAGAGGGTGATCAGCACCCCCGCGAAGAGAACGGGCACGTAGCGCACGGCTTCGGAAATCCCCAGCGTGGGAATCGTCGACTCGCGCGTGGACACGGCCATCTCGGCCCCGCCCGCGAACAGCGCAATGGCGAAGCCGATGGTCAGCACATAGACCAGCGCCTTGCACCAGAACTGCGCCTTCTCGGGCAGCGCCTTGACCAGCGAATCGAGGCCGATGTGCCCCGCGTCGCGCACGCCGGCGGAGGCGCCGAACATGGCGACCGAGATCACCAGCAGCAGCGCGACCTGCTCGACATACGGCGGGGCGTCGTTGAAGACGTAGCGCAGCACCACGCCATAGACGACGACCGCGAGCAGGCCGACAAGGCATGCGCACGCGATGTACATCGCCCAGCGGGACAGCCGCGCGTTCAGGTGGGTCAGCAAGTGCATGGGAGTTTCCTGTCTTGCTCCTTCCCCCTTCGGGGGAAGGTCGGGATGGAGGCTGCGCCCAATGAGCGCCATTCAGTGGCCAAGGCCGCCGTGCCCCCACCCCAACCCTCCCCCGGAAGGGGAGGGCGCAAGACCATGGGCCTCATTTGGTGTTGACGATCTCTTGAACGAGCGCCTTCTGCTCCGGCGTGGTCGCGAACTTGTCCCACACCGGCTTCTCGACATCGACGAAGCCCTTGCGATCGATCTCGGAGGCCGCGACGATCTTGGCGCCGCCCTTGATGACGGCCGCCTTGGCGTCCTTCTCGCGCGGCTCCCACAGCTTCACGTAGTAGGGCACGGAGTCTTTCGCGGCCTTGCGGATCGCGGCCTGCTCTTCCTTGGTGAGCGTGTCCCAGATCTTCTTGGAGAACACCAGCACTTCGGGCGTCATGACGTGCATGGTCTCGGAGTAGACCGGTGCGGCTTCGAAGTGCTTGGCCTCTTCGTACGAGGGGTAGTTGTTCTCGGCGGCGTCCACCAGGCCGGTCTTGAGACCCGTGTAGACCTCGGCGATGGGCATCGGCGTGGGCGATGCACCCGTGGCGCTCACCAGGCTCACCATCAGGTCGGAAGGCTGCACGCGGATCTTCAGGCCCTTCATGTCGGCCACCGACTTGATCGGCTTCTTGGCGTAGACCGAGCGCGCGCCGCTTTCGTACATGCACAGGCCGATGAAGCCGGCCTTCTCGAAGGCGGCCAGCACCTTGTCGCCGGCCGGGCCGTACATCGCCTTGCGGAAATGCTCGATGTCGCGGAACAGGAAGGGCAGCGACGGAATGACCGACTCCGGCACGATGCCGTGGAACGACGCGCTGCTCACGCGCACCATGTCGAGCGCGCCGATCTTCACCTGTTCGACCGTGTCCTTTTCGGAGCCCAGCGAGCTGTCGGCAAAGATCTTGATGTTGTCCTTGCCGCCCGTGGCCTTCGACAGTTCATCGCCCATGAACTTCACCGCCTGGTTGGTCGGGAAGTCCTTGGCGTGCACCTCGGCGGAACGGAAGGTCCGTGCCACGGTGACGTTGCTTGCCGTGAGGGCGATCAGGCCGATCGCGATCAGGCCCGACAGCTTCTTCATTTGTAGTGATTTCATTTTTGATGGCTCCTCGGTGGATGAAAAGAAAACGCAGCGGATGAATCGATGAACGGGGTCAGATGCCGAAAGCGGGCTCCGCAATGCCCTGCACGCCGGGCCGCAGCGCGAACACGCCGCCGGCCAGTGGTTGGTCCGACAGGTCGATGCCGCCGGGTCGGATGGAGGTGACGAAAAGGGTGTCGAGCCCCGCGCCGCCGAAGGCGCACATCGCGGGCTTCTTCACCGGCACTTCGAGCGAGCGGTCGAGCCGGCCGTCGGGCGTGAAGCGGTGCACCAGGCCGGCGTCGTTGCCGCAGATCCAGTAGCAGCCGTCGACGTCCATCGCCGCGCCATCGGGGCGGCCGGGCAGGGGCTTCATGTCGACGAACAGGCGGCGGTTGCACGGCGTGCCGCTGTCGGTGTCGTAGTCGAAGGCCCAGATGGCCTGCACCGTGGGGTGCGAATCGGAGAGGTACATCGTGCGGCCGTCGGGGCTGAAGGCCAGGCCGTTGGGCACGATGA
Organism: Variovorax sp. EL159; assembly: GCF_900100965.1. GTDB lineage: Bacteria > Pseudomonadota > Gammaproteobacteria > Burkholderiales > Burkholderiaceae_C > Variovorax. The sequence continues at coordinate 459,356 of NZ_FMUJ01000001.1, forward strand.
AATCATCGAGGCGCTGGGCGGCCTTGCTGTCGCCCTTGCCGTAGCTGTAGACGCGGCCGACGCGTGCACCCGCCGCCATGTCGAGCAGCATCGTGCCGGCCCAGAAGCGGCCCTGGCGGTCGCAGCGGCCGTCGTTGAAGCGCATGGCCGGGGCTGCGTGTTCGACCGGCGCCAACGGTGTGGCGGCCAGCGTGCCGTTGGCTTGCGGCTTCAGCGAGAAGAGGCCGCTTTCCATGCCGGCGATCCATTCGCCGGCCATGTCGGCGCGCGGCGCGACGCAGGCGATCATTTCGTTCGCCGTCCACTTCGCATGGCCTTCGCCCGCGTGCCAGCGGTTCAGCGTGCGCGCCGGAATGTCGACCCAGTAGAGCGCCTGCTCACCCGCATGCCACACCGGGCTTTCGCCGGTGCCGTTGCGCGCGTCGAGGACGAGTTCAGCGCGCATCGCCGAACGGGCCCTGTGCGGTGAAGGCGCCGCCCTGGTAGATGGCGTTCGGGTCGGTCGGCGCGACGGGCGGCTGTGCCTCGACCTTGTCGCGGAACACCTCCGAGCTGTCTTGCGGCACGAAGCCCAGGTGCGCGGCCGCGCCGTTGTCCCACCACACGTCGCGGTTGTTCGACATGCCGTAGACCACCGTGTGCTTCACGTCGGGCGTGAACAGCGACTTCTCGATCAGCGTGGTCAGGTCGCGGTAGCTGAGCCAGGTGCTCATCATCCGGCGGTTGGCCGGTTCGGGGAACGACGAGCCGATGCGGATGCTCACCGTCTCGATACCCCAGCGGTCGAAGTAGAACTGCGCCACGTCTTCGCCGAAAGACTTCGACAGGCCGTAGTAGCCGTCGGGCCGGCGCGCGGCGTGCGCGTCGATGTGCTCGCTCTGCTTGTAGAAGCCGATCACGTGGTTCGAGCTGGCGAACACCACGCGCTTGACGCCGTGGCGGCGCGCGGCTTCGTAGATGTGGAACACGCCCTTGATGTTGGCTTCGAGAATTTCCTCGAACGGCCGCTCGACCGACACGCCGCCCAGGTGCACGATGGCGTCGCAGCCGTTCACCAGCGCATCGACCGCCGCCTTGTCCGACAGGTCGCAGGGCACGACCTCTTCGTGCGCGTCGGTGGCCGGGGCCAGCGATGCGATGTCCGAGAGCCGCAGCACGTCGGCATACGGCTTGAGCCGCTCGCGCAGCACCTTGCCCAGGCCGCCGGCCGCGCCGGTCAGCAGCAGGCGATGAAGTTTGTTCTTGTCTTGCATCGTTCTTGTCCGTTCATAGCTTGGTGATGCGCTCGGGCAGGTCGCGGCCGTGGTACTTCTTGTAGATGGCGTTGAGCTTGCCGTTCTTCTGGTTGGTCACGACCCAGTTGTTGACCCATTCCTTGAGCTTGGGCTGCTCCTTGTTCAGCGCGATGCCCAGGTCGAAATCTTTCTGCGCGAACTTCAGCTCCAGGTTCTTGGCCGGCGCCTGCTTGACCATCTCGCTCAGGTTCGACGGCGTGCTGGAGAACAGGTCGATCTGGCCGGTGACCATCGAGGTGATGAGCGTGGCGTCGTCTTCGTAGCGCACGATCTCGGCGCCCTTGGCCTGCTGCGTGGTGAGCGTGTCGTTCACCGTGGCGCGCGTCAGGCCGATGCGCTTGCCGTTCAGGTCTGCGTAGTCGGTCACCTTGATGCTCTTGGGGCCGCCCACGATGATGCTGATGACGGCGTAGGGCACCGAGAAGTCGACCACCTTCTCGCGCTCGGGCGTGATGGACAGGTCGGCGATCACGAGGTCGGCGCGCTGGGCCTGCAGCGTGGGCACGCGCGCGGCGTTGGTGATCGACACGATCTCCAGCTTCACGCCCAGGTCTTTCGCGAGCTGCGTGGCGGTGTCCACGTCGGAGCCGGTGGGCTGCAGGTTGGCATCGGCAAAGCTGAAGAGCGGCGTGCCCATGGCGATGGCCACGCGCACCTTGCCGGCCTTCTTGATGTCGTCGAGCTGGTCGGCCATGGCGGCCTGCGCAACGCCGGCCACGAGGGCCAGCGCGATGCATGTGCGGGTGAAGGTGGTGCCGAGTTTCATGAATATCTCCTGGTGTTGTCTGGTGTGGGAGCGAATGAAGTGACCCGGGCTGCCTGCTTACAGCCCGTTGTTCAGGAAGGCGCGCAGCTCCTGCGTCTTGGGCGCGTCGAGCATTTCGCCGGGGCCGGTCTCCCAGACGGTGCCCTGGTGCATGTAGATGATCCGGTCGGCCACGCGCTTGGCGAAGGCCATCTCGTGCGTGACGAGCAGCATGGTCATGCCGCCGGCGGCAAGGTCTTCCATCACGCGCAGCACTTCGCCGGTGAGCTGCGGGTCGAGCGCGGAGGTGACCTCGTCGAACAGCATCACCTTGGGCGACATCGCGAGCGAGCGCGCAATGGCCACGCGCTGCTGCTGGCCGCCGGAGAGTTGTTCTGGGTAGGCGCCGGCCTTTTCCTTCAGGCCCACCTGGTCGAGCACGCGCAGGGTAACGTCGTGCGCTTCGCCGCGCGACTGCTTCTTCACGTGGCGCAGCGCCAGCATGATGTTCTCCTGCACCGTGAGGTGGGGGAACAGGTTGTAGCTCTGGAACACGATGCCCACTTCGAGCCGCAGCTGCTTCAGGTCGACGCCAGGGCTGTCGACGCGGATGCCGCAGACCTCGATGGTGCCCTTGTCGATCACCTCGAGCCGGTCGATGCAGCGCAGCGCCGTGCTCTTGCCCGAGCCGCTGGCGCCGATGATGGCGATCATCTCGCCCTTGGCGACTTCGAACGAAACGCCCTTCAGGACCTGGTTGGCCCCGAAGCTCTTGTAGACATGGTCCAACTTAACGATTGGCGACATTGAGCTTCTTCTCCATCGCTTCGCTCCAGCGCGACAGCGGATAGCACAGGGCGAAATAGAAAGCGCCGACCAGGAAGAAAACCAGGAAGGGCTGGAAGATGGTGTTGTTGATGATCTGGCCGGCCCGCGTGAGCTCGACGAAGCCGATCACCGAGGCCAGCGAGGTCATCTTGATGATCTGCACCAGGAAGCCGACCGTGGGCGGCAGCGACAGGCGCACGGCCTGCGGAATGATCACCAGGCGCAGCGTCTGCCAGCGCGAGAGGGCCAGGCACTCAGAGGCCTCCCACTGCGGCTTGGGCATGGCCTCGATGCAGCCGCGCCAGATGTCACCCAGGTAGGCGCTCACGTAAATCATCATCGCCAGGCCGGCCGCCACCAGCGAGGGCAGCGACAGGCCATACACCGACAGCCCGAAGTACACGATGAACAGCAGGATCAGCAACGGAATGCCCTGGATGCATTCGATGTAGACCACCGCGAACCAGCGCAGCCACGCACGCGGCGAGATGCGCGCGAGCATCAGGCCGAAGCCGCCGACCGCACCGAGCATGAAGGCGATGGCCGAGAGCACCAGCGTCCAGCCGATGGCCTGCACCAGGTACATCAGGTGCGTGAAGGTGAAGTGCCCCAGGCTCACGCGGCGCTCCCGTGGATCGCGACGGTGGCCGTCGAGGCCGCCGGTTGCGCCTTGCCCGCCTGCGCGGCGGCGCGCCGCACCACGCGGCGGCGGCGGAACAGGTATTCGCCCAGCGCCCAGGTCACGAGCTTGATGAAGAGCGACAGCACGAGGTACAGCGCCGCGACCACGATGTAGGTTTCAAGCGAGCGGAAGGTGTCCGACTGCACGGTGTTCGCGATGGCCGTGAGTTCTTCCGCCGAAATCTGCGAAGCCATGGCCGAGGCCTGCATCATCAGGAGGAACTGGCTCGTGAGGGCGGGGTACACCTTCTCGATGGACGGCTGCAGCATCACGTGCCAGCCGATGCGCCATTTCGAAAGGCCCAGGCATTCGGCCGCCTCGATCTGCCCGCGCGGCACCGACTCGAGCCCGGCCCGAATGATCTCCGCCGCATAGGCCGCGATGTTGATGACCATCGCGAGCACGGCCGCCGCGAAGGTCGGCATGCGCACGCCGAAACTGGCCAGCCCGAAGTACAGGAGGAAGATCTGCACCAGGAAGGGCGTGTTGCGCACGATCTCGATGTAGACGGTGCAGGCGCGCGACAGCGGCCTGATCCTGCTTCGCTTGGCAAAGGCCACGAGCGTTACGACGCAAACGCCGACGACGACCGCGAGCGCGGTCATCTTGAGCGTCAGCCATGCGCCGTTGATGAAAACGGGCCAGTACGATGCCAACGGAGCGAAGTCGAGGGAATACTTCATGTGAGTGCCGCAGAGATCGCCAATGTCCCCTGAGAGGCATGCGAAGCGGCTGCTAAGGGGTCAGAGTGATAAGTTATCTGTTGTCGTACAACTAATTGGAGATTATCATCGTGGCCATGGTTCAGTCGACTGCGGGTAATCCCTTGGTGTCAGATGAGGCGGCGGAAACGGCTGCCTCTGCCGCTCCGGCGGCGGCCGGCGCCGCCTTCGTGGGGCGCCCGCGTCCGCGTGCGCGCGGCCTGGCGCACGGGCTGGTGGAAGACCTGGGCGAGAAGATCCGCAACCAGTCGCTGCGCCCCGGCGACAAGCTGCCGACCGAGTCGGCCATCATGCAAGCCTATGGCGTGAGCCGCACCGTGGTGCGCGAGGCGCTGTCGAAGCTGCAGGCCGGCGGGCTGGTCGAGACGCTGCATGGCGTGGGCACCTTCGTGCTGCAGCCGCGGGCGGGCGGGGTGTTTCGCCTTGACCCCGGCGAGATCGCCGCCTCCGTCGATGTGCTGGCCGTGCTCGAGCTGCGCATCAGCCTGGAGACCGAGTCGGCCGGGCTCGCCGCCAGCCGGCGCACCGATGAACAACTGGTGGCCATGCGCCAGGCACTCGACGACTTTGAGCACAACGTGACGGTGGCCGGCGACACGGTGGCGCCCGATTTCCGCTTTCACCTGCAGATCGCGCAATCGACCGGCAACCCGTACTTTGCCGACATCATGCGGCACCTGGGCACCACGATCATTCCGCGCACGCGCATCAGCGCCATCCGCACGCACGAGGGCGGGGCGCCTTATCTGAGCCGCGTCAACCGCGAGCATGAAGAGATCTATGCGGCCATCGCGCGCCGCGACCCCGAGTCGGCGCGCGCCGCCATGCGCATCCACCTGACCAACAGCCGCGAGCGCCTGCGCATGGCGCAAGAGGCCGCGCAGCAGAAGGCGAAGGCCGAAGCGGCTGCGGCGGGTACGGGCGCGGGCGCTGCTTCGTCAGACAACACCCCCTCCCGCTGAATTTTCTTGTCCGGCCTGCTGGACAAGTTGTTTTTCTAGTTGTACGATGACTGATCTCTTGTCCGGTATCCGGGCGAAGCCATGAGGCAGATCGAACAACAGGAGGCAGCAAGCATGACCCTCAACCGACGCGGCGCGCTCAGTGCCGCACTGGCCACGACGCTGGCCGCCACCTTGCCGGTGCGCGCATTCGCGCAGGGCGGCGGCGGCAACTGGCCGTCGAAGCCGCTCAGGCTCATCGTTCCGTACCCGCCGGGCGGATCGTCCGACATCATTGCGCGGTCCATCAGCCAGCCGCTGTCGGAGGCGCTGGGCCAGTCGGTCATCATCGACAACCGCGCCGGTGCCAACGGCAACCTCGGCGCCGACCTGCTGGCCAAGGCGCCGGCCGACGGCTACACGCTGATGCTGTGCGACCTCGGCGCGCTGGCCATCAGCCCGTCGCTGTACCCCAAGCTGCCTTTCGATCCTTCGAAAGACCTGCGCAGCGTGGCCATGCTGGCCTACTCGCCGCACCTGCTGGTGGTGCACCCGTCGGTGCAGGCGAGCACACTCAAGGAACTCGTCGACCTGTCGAAGAAGAGCGACCTGAACTTTGCCGTGACCGCCAGCGGCAGCACCGCGCACCTGGCCGGCATCGAACTGCAGCGCAAGGTCGGTGCCAAGTGGGAGTACGTGCCCTACAAGGGCGGCGTGCAGGCCGTGCTGGACACCGTCTCGGGCCAGACGCAGGTGCTCATGAACGGCATGCTCGCCACCTACCCGCAGGTGCAGGCCGGCAAGCTCAAGCTGATCGCCGTGTCCAAGGCCACGCGCATGCCGCTGATCGGCAACGTGCCGACCATCGCCGAGCAAGGCGTGCCCGGCTACGAGTCGGGCACCTGGCAGGGCGTGGTCGCGGCGCGCGGCACGCCCGATGCGGTAGTCGCGCGGCTCAACCGCGAGCTGACCCGCATCATCCGCACCCCCGACATCCGGGCCCGCCTCGCGGGGCAGGGCGCCGAGGTCGTGACCATGACCGCGCCCGAGCAGGACCAGTTCTTCGCCAAGGAGCGCGCGCGCTGGGCGCAAGTGATCCAGCAAGCCAACGTTCGGCTCGACTAGTCATGCCTGCCCCCCGGCTTCTCACTCGCTTCGCTCCGTGTAGTTCGCCACCCCCCGAGGGGGAGGCGCGGCTCGCCTTGGGGCGGCCCGGCGGCAGCCGCCTTCCCGCTCCCTCAAGTTTTTTTCTCCCTCTTTCCAGGAATCCCCGATGAACCCGCAAGAACTCAAGACCATCATGGGCTCCGGCCTGCTCTCGTTTCCGCTGACCGACTTCGACAGCAACGGCGACTTCAACAAGAAGGGCTACCAGCAGCGCCTCGAATGGCTCGCGCCCTACGGTGCCAGTGCGCTGTTCGCGGCCGGCGGCACGGGCGAGTTCTTCTCGCTCACCGGCGACGAGTACCCCGGCATCATCCAGACGGCGGTCGACACCTGCCGCGGCAAGGTGCCGATCATTGCCGGCGCCGGTGGCCCGACGCGCTTTGCCATCCAGTGCGCGCAAGCCGCCGAAAAGGCCGGCGCGCACGGCATCCTGCTGCTGCCGCACTACCTCACCGAAGCCGGCCAGGAAGGCCTGGCCGCGCACGTCGAGGCCGTGTGCAAGAGCGTGAAGTTCGGCGTGATCGTCTACAACCGCGCCACCAGCCGCCTCAAGCCCGACACGCTGGCCGGCCTGGCCGAGCGCAACCCGAACCTCGTCGGCTTCAAGGATGGCGTGGGCGACATCGAAGCCATGGTCGCGATCTACCAGAAGATGGGCGACCGCTTCGCTTACCTGGGCGGCCTGCCCACGGCCGAGGTCTATGCCGCGGCCTACAAGGCCATGGGCACGCCGGTGTATTCGTCGGCCGTCTTCAACTTCATTCCGAAGACGGCGATGGACTTCTATCACGCGGTCGCCAACGACGACCTGCCCACGCAGCACCGTCTGCTGAAGAACTTCTTCATGCCCTACCTCGAGCTGCGCAACCGCGTGCCCGGCTATGCCGTGAGCATCGTCAAGGCCGGCGCGAAGATCGTCGGCCACGACGCCGGCCCGGTACGCGCACCGCTCACCGACCTGAAGCCCGCCGAGATGGAGCAGCTCAAGGCGCTGATCGCCACGCTCGGCCCGCAGTAAAAAACTTCGACGGCGACAACAAGAAAGACGGAGACAACACGTCATGTGCCTCAAGAAGTTCCTGCTGGTGGCCGCCGCGGCCGCCATGTTCTCGGGCTGCGCGATGATGCCCGCGGGCAGTGCCGCATCGGCACCCTCCGATGTGGCCGCGGCCGCCGAGCGGCTGCGCGTGGCCATGGTCGATCCGACCGCCGCCGCGCTCGGCGCGCTGGTGGCCGACGACCTGAGCTACGGCCACTCGGGCGGCAAGGTCGACACCAAGGCCAGCTTCATCAGCGACCTGCTCGACGGCAAGTCCGACTTCGTGACCATCGCCATCACCGACCAGACCATCAAGGTCGTCGATGCCCATACCGCCATCGTGCGCCACACCTTCACGGCCGACACCAACGATTCGGGCAAGCCCGGCAAGGTCGGCCTGAAGATCCTCGGCGTCTGGCAGAAGCAGGGCGGCGACTGGAAGCTGCTCGCGCGCCAGGCCGTGCGCGTCGCACCCTGACCGGATGCGCGAATGAACAGAAGAAAACTTCTTGCGACGGGCTTCGCGCTCGCCGCCACCGCGCTGCTTCCCCTGCATGCCCTGGCACAGGCCGATGCATGGCCGCAGCAGAAGCCGGTGACCATCGTCGTGCCGTTCCCCGCCGGCGGCTCCACCGACATGGTGGCGCGCGCGTTGGCGCTGCAGCTGCAGAACAAACTCGGCGGCAGCTTCGTCGTCGACAACCGACCCGGTGCCACGGGCACCATCGGCACCGGCTTCGTCAAGCGCGCGGCGCCCGATGGCTACACGCTGCTGGTGTCGTCGCTCGGCGCCTTCGTCGTCACGCCGCATCTGCAAAAGAGCGTGCCCTACGACGCCACCAAAGACTTCGACTACATCAGCGTGCCCGTGCAGGCGCCCAACGTGCTGGTCGCGAATGTCGCGCGGCCCGAGCGCACCGTGGCCGACGTGCTCGCGCTGCTGCGCAAGACGCCGGGCAAGGTCTCGTTCGCGAGCTCGGGCAACGGCTCGTCCGACCATCTCTCGGCCGAACTCTTCTGGCAGCAGACGAAAACCGAAGGCGTGCACGTGCCCTACAAGGGCGGTGCGCCGGCAGTCAACGACCTGCTGGGCAACCAGGTCGACTTCTCGTTCCAGAACGTCAATGCCGTGCTGCCGCACATCCGCGCGGGCAAGCTGCGCGCCATTGCCGTCACCGGCGACAAGCGTTCGCCCGTGTTGCCCGACGTACCCACGCTGGCCGAAGCCGGCGTGAAGGGTGCCGAGGTCTACTCATGGCAAGGCATGGCTGCGCCCAAGGGGCTGCCACCCGCGCTGAAGAAGAAGCTGAGCGACGCGGTGATCGCCGCCATGCAAGACCCCGAGACGAAGAAGCGCATGCTCGACCAGGGTCTTGAAATCGTCGCCAGCACGCCCGAAGATTTCACCGCCTTCCAGTTGCGCGAATGGACGCGCTGGAAGACGCTCATCGACACACGCCACATCACTGCAGACTGAAGCAGCAAGCCCGAAGATGACAAGTCCTGAATCCGTTGTTTCCAACGCCGTGCCGGGCGCGCCCGTCGTCACCGGCATGCGCGTGGTGCCCGTTGCGGGCCACGACAGCATGCTGATGAACCTCAGCGGCGCCCATGGCCCTTTCTTCACGCGCAACCTGCTGATCCTGACCGACAGCGCCGGCCACACCGGCGTCGGCGAAGTACCGGGCGGCGAGAAGATCCGCCAGACGCTCGAAGATGCGCGCGGACTCATCGTGGGTCAGCCCATCGGCCGCCACAACGCCGTGCTCAACAGCCTGCGCAGCGCTTTTGCCGGCCGCGACAGCGGCGGCCGCGGTCAGCAGACCTTCGACCTGCGCGTGACCATCCACGCGGTCACCGCCGTCGAGGCCGCGCTGCTCGACCTGCTGGGCCAGTTCCTCGAAGTGCCCGTGGCCGCATTGCTCGGCGAAGGCCAGCAGCGCGATGCGGTGCAGATGCTCGGCTACCTCTTCTACGTGGGCGACCGCAAGAAGACCGACCTGCCTTACGAGACCGACCCCGGGGCCGACAACGACTGGTTCCGCCTGCGCCACGAAGAAGCCATGACGCCCGAATCGATCGTGCGCCTGGCCGAAGCCACGCATGCGCGCTACGGCTTCACCGACTTCAAGCTCAAGGGCGGCGTGCTGCGCGGCGAAGAAGAAGTCGAGGCGATCCGTGCGCTGCACGAGCGCTTTCCGAAGGCGCGCGTCACGCTTGACCCGAATGGTGGCTGGCTGCTTGCCGATGCGATCCGCCTGTGCCGCGACCTGCATGGCGTGATGGCCTATGCCGAAGACCCGTGCGGTGCCGAAGGCGTGTTCTCGGGCCGCGAGGTGATGGCCGAGTTTCGCCGTGCCACCGGCCTGCCGACGGCCACCAACATGGTCGCCACCGACTGGCGCGAGATGGTGCACAGCCTCTCGCTGCAGTCGGTCGACATCCCGTTGGCCGATCCGCACTTCTGGACCATGCAGGGCTCGGTGCGCGTGGCGCAGTTGTGCCAGGCCTGGGGCCTGACCTGGGGCTCGCATTCCAACAACCACTTCGATGTATCGCTCGCAATGTTCACGCATGTGGCTGCGGCCGCACCCGGCAAGGTCACGGCCATCGACACGCACTGGATCTGGCAGGACGGCCAACGCCTGACCAAGGCACCGCTGCAGATCGAAGGCGGCTTCGTGCAGGTGCCGACGCGCGGCGGCTTGGGCATCGAACTCGACATGGACGAAGTCGAGAAGGCGCACCAGCTTTATCTGAAGCACGGCCTCGGTGCGCGCAACGATGCGCAGGCGATGCAATACCTGATTCCCGACTGGACTTTCGACAACAAGAAACCATGCATGGTTCGTTGAAAGCGTAGCCTTCGTTTTCCATTCCCGCAGCCGGAGCCTCATCGCTCCGGCTTCTTTCTTTTCATCGAGCAGCAGCAAAGCAAGGAACCCCTCATGCAGAACTTCGACAACCTGATCGCGGGCGAATGGCGTGCCGGCGCAAGCTACAGCCCCAACGTCAACCCGAGCAACCTGGCCGATGTGCTGGGCCAGTACACGCAAGGCGACGCGGCGCATGTCGATGCCGCCGTGGCCGCCGCCACCGCGGCCTTTCCGGCCTGGGCCACGGGCAGCATCCAGGCGCGCTCCGACGCGCTCGACAAGATCGGCAACGAGATCCTGGCGCGCAAGGAAGAGCTGGGCACGCTGCTCGCGCGCGAAGAAGGCAAGACCAAGGCCGAAGGCATTGGCGAGGCCACGCGCGCGGGCCAGATCTTCAAGTTCTTCGCGGGCGAATGCCTGCGCCTGTCGGGCGAGGTGCTGCCTTCGGTGCGGCCCAACATCGGCGTCGAGATCACGCGCGAGCCGGTCGGCGTGGTCGGCCTCATCACGCCGTGGAACTTTCCGATTGCCATTCCCGCGTGGAAGATCGCACCGGCACTGGCCTTCGGCAACTGCGTGGTGCTCAAGCCCGCCGACCTCGTGCCGGGCAGCGCCTGGGCACTGAGTGAAATCATCAGCCGCTCGGGCATTCCGGCGGGCGTGTTCAACCTCGTGATGGGCCGTGGCAGCGTGATCGGCGAGGCGCTGGTCCAACACCCCGGCATTCATGCGATCAGCTTCACCGGCTCGGTGGGCGTGGGCCGCAACATCGCGATCCAGTGCGTCACCAACCACAAGAAGGTGCAGCTCGAAATGGGTGGCAAGAACCCGCAGGTGATCCTGGACGACGCCGATCTGGCACAGGCCGTGGAACTGAGCGTGCAGAGCGCCTTCTATTCGACCGGCCAGCGTTGCACCGCATCGAGCCGGCTCATCGTGACCGAAGGCATCTACCCGAAGTTCATCGAGGCGATGAAGGCGCGCATGGCCAAGATCAAGGTCGGCGATGCGCTCGCGCAAGGCACCGACGTGGGCCCTGTCTCGTCGAGGTCGCAGCTCGACCAGGACATGGAATACATCGCCATCGGCAAGGGCGAAGGCGCCACGCTCGCAGCCGGCGGCGAACGCCTGAAGCTGGAGACCGATGGCTACTACATGTCGCCCGCGCTGTTCAGCGAATCGGCCGCCGCCATGCGCATCAACAAGGAAGAAATCTTCGGCCCGGTCGCGAGCGTGATCCGCGTGAAGAACTACGAAGAGGCGCTGGCCACCGCCAACGACACCGAGTTCGGCCTCTCGGCCGGTATCGCCACCACCTCGCTGAAGTACGCCACGCACTTCAAGCGCCACAGCCAGGCCGGCATGGTGATGGTCAACCTGCCGACGGCGGGCGTCGACTACCACGTGCCCTTCGGCGGCCGCAAGGGCAGCAGCTACGGCCCGCGCGAGCAGGGCAAGTACGCGCAGGAGTTCTTCACCACGGTGAAGACCGCCTACACGCTGGCCTGACCGGTCTTCAGGCGGGCGGCAGCGAGCTTGGCGGTGCGCGTCGGCGGCGGCGCATCGCGAATTCGATCAGCTCGAAAATGCCTTCGCTCAGCAGCGCCATCGCGGCGGCCGGCAGCGCGCCGGCCAGCAGCAGCTCGCGGTCGTTGAGGGCCAGCCCCGTCACGATGCGTTCGCCGAAACCGCCCGCACCGATGAAGGCCGCGATGGTCGCGGTGCCGATGGCAATCGCCGTGGCCGTACGCACGCCTGCGAGCAGCGTGGGGAGCGCCAACGGCAGCAGCACGAGCTGCAGGCTCTGCGGCGGTGTCATGCCGAGCGCGGTGCCGGCCAGCCGCAGGCCGTTCGGCACTTCGGCCAGGCCCGTCACCGTGTTGCGCATGATCGGCAGCAGCGAATAGAGCGTGAGCGCGATCAGCGCGGGCAGTGCGCCGATGGCGCCGAGCATCGAGATCAGCACCGCCAGCAGCGCGAGCGACGGCACGGTCTGCAGCAGGCTCGCGATGCCGAGCACCACGGCGCGCAGCCGCACATGCGAGAACACCAGGATCGCGATGGGCACGCCAATCAGGATGGCGACGCCCACCGACAACGCCACCAGCAGCAGGTGCTGGCGCGCCAGCTTCCAGAGGTCGGGGCCGAACAGCTTGGCGGTGAAGCCGCGCCGGGCTTCCTGCGCCGGTGCCGCGCCGGTCTTGCCGGTGCTGGCGATGAAGTCGCGCGCGATCACGTCGAAGGGCACGCTCTGCAGCTCGGCGCGTGCGTTCATCGCGATCATCGCGTGCTCGTCGACCTTTCCTTCGAGCGTTTGCAGCGCGGCCCATGCCTTGGGCAGCCGCGTGGGCAGGTCGAGCCTGTAGAGCACCACCGCGTCGTAGCGCGGAAAGTATTTCTTGTCGTCTTCGAGCACGCGCAGGCCGAGGTGATCGATCTTGGCGTCGGTGGTGTAGATGTCGATGGCGTCGATCTGCTTGGCGGCCACCGCCTCGTAGGCCAGGCCGTGATCGAGGCCGGTCGGCGTCTGCGTGAAGCCGTAGCGCGAGGCCAGCCCCTTCCAGCCATCGGCGCGACCGAGGAATTCATTCGACAGGCCGAGCTTGAGTTCGGGGTGCTTCGCCAGGTCGCTCAACGTGCGCAGGCCGAGCCGGTCGGCATCGGCCGCCCGCACCGCCAGCGCATAGCCGTCGTTGAAGCCGAGCGGAATGGCCACGCCCAGGTCCATCGGCGCGAGCGAGGCGTTCATGGCCTCGCGCGTTTCCGCTGGCGAGCCCTTGAGGATTTCGAGTGCGATGGTGCCGGTGTATTCGGCATAGAGGTCGATGGCGCCCGAGCGCAGCGCCTCGTAGACGATGGCCGTGTTGCCCAGCCCTTGCCGCACCACGGGCGGCGATGCGGTGTGCGGCGCGGCGGTCTGTGCCAGCAGCTCGGCCAGGATGTACGACTCGGTGAAGCGCTTGGAGCCGACGCGCAGCGGCTCGTCGGCGGCCTGCGCGGGCGAGATGGCCGCAAGCCAGGCAAGGGAGAGCAACAGGGCTGTGTGCCAAAGGCGGCGGTGCAGGGGCATCCGGGCCAGTGTATAGACATCTCTTTGCGCGGAGTACCCGTCCGTCTCCTACACGCCGAGGTGCGCGGAGCCGATGCGCCGGGGCTGTGCAGCGGCCCATAGTCAGTGGCCATGAAGTCCAAGCAGACCAAGACCAAAGCCACGACCAAACCCCAACCGCACAAGCCGCACAAGAGCGACCTGCCCGGCCCCGACGTCCATGGCCTGCGCGAGCTGCCCGGCCTGCAGGTCGACGGCTACAGCCTGCAGTTGCGCGACAAGGACGGCTTCGTCGGCGACCAGGCGAGCCAGACGGCTTTCAGGGAGCTGCTCGAACGATGGCGCAAGCGACGCCGCAAGGCCGGCAAGGACCCGCTGGGCCGATCGCATTCGCGCGACCTCAGCAAGAAGGAACTCGACCGCGCGCTGCAGGAGAAGAAGGCCTCCGAAGCCGCCGATGTGATGCACGGTGCCATCGAGGAATTCGCGGAAGAGCTGGCCTTCGTGATCCAGCGCTTCATGCGCCAGCCTTCGTGGCGGAAGGTGCAGCGCATCGTGGTCGGTGGCGGCTTTCCCGAGAGCGACGTGGGCGAGCGCGCGATCCTGCAAGCGGGTGCCATCCTCGAAGACATGGGCCTGCACGTGCAGCTCGGCCGCCTGTCGCACAACGTGGATGACGGCGGCCTGATCGGCTGGGTGCATCTCACGCCGCCCGCCATGCTGAAGAAGCACGACGCGATCCTCGCGGTGGACATCGGCGGCACCAACGTGCGCTGCGGCATCGTCAAGACGCGGCACCGCAGGGCGCCCGACTTCTCGCTGGCCGAGGTGGTGCGGCGCGAGAAATGGCACCACGCCGACGAAGGGCCGAACCGTGGCGGCATGGTGGAGCACATCGCCGACATGCTCGAAGACATGGTGGTCCACAGCGAGCGCAAGAAGATCCGGCTCGCGCCCTTCATCGGCATCGGCTGCCCGGGGCTGATCCGGCAGGACGGCTCGATCGCACGCGGCGCGCAGAACCTGCCCGGCGATTGGGAGAGCGAGGCCTTCCATCTGCCCAGCGCACTGTGGCGCCGCATGCCGATGATGGACTCGGGCGCGACGCTGGTGCTGATGCACAACGACGCGGTGGTGCAGGGCCTGAGCGAACTGCCCTTCATGCGCGACGTGCGGCACTGGGGCGTGCTGACCATCGGCACGGGGCTGGGCAACGCGAGCTTCACCAACCGGGGGTGACAAGCAAGGCGACGGCGTTCTTTCTCGCCGCCTTGCCTTGCACTACATGTCTTCGGGTCGCAGGCCCGCATCGACGCGGACATTGGCCGAGGTGGCCACGATGTTGCCGGCCGCATCGGCAACGCGCAGCTCGATGTTGGCGGCGCCGGCCTTCGCGGGCGTCCATGCGCACACATAGGGCGCGGCCTTCAGCGTACACACGGTGCGGCCGTCGACGATGAACTTCAGCTCGGCCACGCCGACGTTGTCGGACGCCGTGGCAGACAGCCGCGTTGCCATGCCTACCACTGCGTCCGGCGGCGCGGCCAGCGTCGCGCTCGGAGCGATGGTGTCGGCCGGCGGGTTGACGATCACGTTCGCGGATGCGACGGACGCATTGCCCGCCGCATCGATCGCGATCACGTGGATCGTCTGCGTGCCGGGTGTGGTCGGCGTCCACGTGCAGGTGTACGGCGGCGCGGTGAAGGTGCAGATCGGCAGGCTGTTGGTGCCGACGACCTTGACGCCGGCCACGCCGACGTTGTCGATCGCCACCGGCGCAAGGGTGGTGGGCTGGCCCACCGTGGCCATGGCCGGGGCGGCGAGCGACACGGTCGGCTTGTCGGTGTCGCGAATGCCGAGCGGCAGGTCGATGGTGAAGGCCGACTGGCCCTGCACGGCCTTCTGCTCGAAGGCATCGAAGATCGTGAACCAGGTCGCACCCGGTGCGCGCTCCGGCGACTGCGCCTTCACCAGCAGGTTCGTCTTGCCGACGGCGAAGCAGCTGAAGCCGCAGTGCCAGTCGAAGGCGAAGCGGCCGTTCGCGTCGGTCGCGCCTTGCACCAGAAGCTCCAGCGGCTTGCGTGCACCGGGGTCGCGCCAGACCGAGACCAGTGCGCCGGCCAGTGCGGTGCCGGTCGCGGCGTCGGTCACGCGCACCTGCGTGGCGGTGGTTGCGGCCATGTACTTCGAGGTGCCGAGGCGGGGCCAGTCGCTCCAGTCGGTGTTGATGTTGGCCTTGGTGCCCGCGGTGAAGCGGATCATCTCCAGCGTGGCGACGCGGTTGGCGGGGGGGGCGAAGCGCTCCTCGAAGACGGTGCCCAGCAAGGGGTCGAGCCGCCAGTGCTGGCGCGGCCACCAGTAGCGGTCGGTCGGGTTCGCCAGTTCCAGGTCGGCCTTCGGTGCGATGCCGGTGGTGTCGGTCACGGCGGTGGCGTTGTAGTACTCGCCGGAGCCCGCGCCGAAGACGTGTTCGAGCTCATGCAGCAGGGTCTTGAGCTGGCGGCCGAGGTAGTCCTTCTCGGTGGACTCGGGCGCGGCGGGGGAGATCGTGCGCGTCAGGCGCAGCGGGTCGTGAATGGCGGTCCAGTTGAGGTTCCAGGTCACGCCCTTGGGCGGGAAGGTGGTGCTCGTGGTCAGGCCGCCGTGGCTGTAGCCGCTCTGCGACTTCGACACGCACAGCACGACCTCGCGCTCGGCCACGCCATTGAAGCCGCACTGCGGCGCCGACCCCGGTGCGACGACGCGCAGGTCTTTCGCGGGATCGAAGACGAAGCTGCGCACGGTTTCGCGCGTGAACACCGTGTTGATGTCGGCCACGTACTGTGCGAGCCGGCGTCCCGCTTCGGGCACGCCGATGTCGGCCACCAGCTGGGGGTCGACGAAGAACTTCAGGCGGTGCACGCTGGGCGTGGCACGGCCGACCTCGTCCATGGCGGCCCGGGCGGGCACGCACACGGAAAGCAGCAGCAACATCGCGCAGGCCAATGCAAAAAAAGGCATGGCTGCGCCCAGCCGGCGCGCACGCGCCAGCAGCGAATCAACGGATCGCATCGATTTTTTCCCGCAGGGGGACTCGGCAAAAATCAAAGGGGAGTCGCTTCAGGCGACCCGATGGACCCGGGCTGCAGGAAGCACGCAAACCCCCGCCCGAGACCACCTTTGCCGGTCACGCTTTTGCATCGCATCGAATTCGCCGAAGGCGATGCGCCCTGAAGGGCGCCGATGCTTCCGAAGTGCGGGGGCTGGTTGCCTGTCGATGAGATGAAGAGCGGACCGCTCATTCCCCAACACGACGTTGAGGTAACCAGTAAGGCCTCAATTTTAAATTTTGAGCCCGTAGGAATGGGGCTTGCCCCGCTGTAGTGCCTGCCTATTATTTGGGCAGTTTGTCACGACGCGGAGCACCGGATGCGTGGCGAGGTGGCGAGGCTCCGCAAGCTGCTGCTGCAGAGCCCGCGGAGGACCGTGATCTAGTTCACGGATGCCGAGCACTGGCGCCGCAAATCGCGTGCGGCAACGGCCGCGACGGCACCTACAGCTGAAAAGCGACGGTGAGCAGCAGCCCCTCGGCCACGTCGCGCACCAGCCCCGGACGCCGCGCGCGGTAGGGCTCGCCGGCCGAGGCGGTGGTCTCGATCCACTCGGCCAGCCATTCGATGTCGGCCTGCCCGTAGAACACCACGTTCGCCTCGTGATTGAGCAGCAGGCTGCGCAGGTCGAGGTTGATGGAGCCGCACATGGCGAGTTCGTCGTCGACCACCACGGCCTTGGCGTGCGCCATGAAGGGCAGCATGCGAAAGCTCACGCCGGCGCGCGCCAGGTCGCGCATGGCGCGTGCGCGCACGAAGTCGGCCAGGCGGTGGTTCGACTGCGCGGGCATCGCGATGGTCACCTGCACGCCGCGCCGTGCGGCCAGCCGCAGCGCATCGCGCAGGCCGTCGCCGGGCACGAAGTAGGGCGTGATCGCCAGCAGGCGGTGCTCGGCGCGAAAGCACGCGTCGATCAGGAGGGCGTGCGCGGTGTCTTCGGTCTGGTCGGGGCCGCTCGGCAGGAACTGGGCCATGGCGGTGCCCGGGCCTTCGGGCACGTCTTCGGCCGTGATCGCGCGGGCCTTGCGCGGGCGCACCGAGGTCCAGTCGTGGTCGAACTGGCGCGAGGCCGCCGCGGCCACGCTGCCGTGCAGGTCGAAGGACAGGTCGCGCCAGGCCTCGGGGTGCTTGGCGTTGCCGCTGAAGTACTCGCCCGCAAGATTGCGCCCGCCCGACCAGAGCCAGCTGTCGTCCGCAATGGTGAACTTGCGGTGGTTGCGCAGGTTGCGAGGGCCGATGCGGCGCAGGCTGAAGAAGGGGCGGAACACCGCCACCTCGCCGCCCGCCGCGCGCAGCAGGTCGAAGTGATGGCGCGGCAGCGACAGCGCACCGAAGCCGTCGAGCAGCACGCGCACCTTGATGCCTTCGCGCGCCCGCTTCGCCAGCCGCGCGAGCACCGCGTGGCCGAGATCGTCGTTGCCGATGATGAAGGTGCACACGTCGATGCGCTCGCGCGCGCCGTCGATCACCTGCCACAGCGCCTCGCGCGCGGCCTCGCCGTCGGCGTGCATGCGGATCGCGCAGCGCCCCGGCGGCGCAAGGCCGAAGCTCTCGATCAGGTCGGCCGCCCAGTGCCCCGGCGGCACCGAGCGCGGCGGCCGCGGCGAGCCCGCCGGGCGCAGCTTGCGCTGGCCGAACAGCAGGTACATCGGCAGGATGAAATAGGGCAGCAGCACCAGCCCCATGACCCAGGCGATGGCCGTGGTGGGCGCGCGCTGCTCGCGGCGCGCACGCGTGGTCAGTACGTAGACAAGCAGCGCAAAAGTGACGACGAGGAAATGCTGCGACGGCGAAGGCAGCCAGTCGAACCTTGTATTCGGCATGGGGCCGATGATGCCTCAGTGCCGCGCTCTCGCCCGGTCAGCGCTGCAGGAAGGCCGGCACGCCGCGCCCTTGCGAGGCCAGGAACCGCATCATCGGATCGACCACCGCGCGCACGGCCGGCCGGTCGCCCACGCGGTCGCGCCACGCCACGAGGCGCGGCGTGGCGCCGGTCATGCCGGCACCCTTGCGGTCGGCGAACACGTGCGCCATGTAGAAGGCGATGTCCGCGAAGGAATACGGGCCCGCGAGGTACTCGCGCGTGGCCAGCAGGCCTTCCATTTCTTCGTAGAAGCGCGCGCAGCCGGCACAGGCCGCGATCGCCGGAGGGCTCTGCATGGCCTCCTGCAGGCCGAAGAGCTTGATGACGTTCGGAAAGAAGACCTCGTCGGACTTCTGCTCCAGCTGCCGCGCGCGGGCCCGCTCGGCAATGCCTTGGGGCCACAACGCGAGCGATGTGGGTGCGGGGTAGCGGTCTTCGAGGTACTCGAAGATCTGCGTCGAATCGAACAGCGAAACCTCGTCGTCGACCAGCACGGGCACCTGCTGCTTGACGGGGTTGACCCGAAGCACCTCGGGGTGCTTGGGCTCGTAGGCGTCGCCTTCGACGAAGGGCACCATGACCAGTTCGAAGGGCACGTTTTTTTCGCGTGCCGCGATCTCGACCTTGGCGCCGAACATGCTGAGGGGGCCGGAATAGATGTGAGTCGTCATGCCCCCGACTTCACCAGAAACGGCGCCTCAGGTCGAGCCCCAGACCTCCTGCGCGGTCTCGACCACCAGGCGCAGCTTGTTGCGCTGCGCTTCCACCGCGATGTTGTTGCCGTGCACGGTGCTCGAGAAGCCGCACTGCGGCGACAGCGCGAGCTGCTCGAGCGGCACGTACTTGGCGGCGTCTTCGATGCGGCGCTTGAGCTCGTCCTTGTCTTCCATCTGGCCGAACTTCGTGGTCACGAGGCCCAGCACCACCGTCTTGCCCTTGGGCAGGTAGCGCAGCGGCTTGAAGTCGCCCGAGCGGGCGTCGTCGTATTCCATGAAGTAGGCGTCGAGGTCCATCTCTTTCAGCAGCGCCTCGGCCACGGGCTCGTAGTTGCCGGCGGCGGCGTGCGTGCTCTTGAAGTTGCCGCGGCACAGGTGCATGGCCAGCAGCATGCCCGGCGGCTTCTGCGCGACCACTTTGTTGATGAAGGCGGCGTAGCGGTGCGGCAGTTCGTTCGGGTCGTCGCCGCGCTTGCGGGCGGCTTCGCGCATGTGCTCGTCGCACAGGTAGGCGA
This sequence comes from Variovorax sp. EL159, assembly GCF_900100965.1. GTDB lineage: Bacteria > Pseudomonadota > Gammaproteobacteria > Burkholderiales > Burkholderiaceae_C > Variovorax. The sequence goes on from NZ_FMUJ01000001.1 coordinate 478,884, forward strand.
GGTTGGTGTCGTCCATCTGCACGTAGGTGCAGCCGGCGGCGGCCAGCGAGCGCAGCTCGTCGCCGTAGGCTTTGGCTACGTCGTCGTAGAACACCGGGTCGAGTTCGGGATACGCCTCTTTGCTGATGCCGGCGCGGCCGCCGCGGAAGTGCAGCATGGTCGGCGAAGGAATGGTCACCTTCGGCGTGCGGCCCGCCGAGACCTGGCTCTTGAGGTACTGGAAGTCGGCGAGCTGGATGTCCTTGACGTGGCGCACCTTGTCGATCACGCGCATCGCGGGCGGTGCCAGTTCTTCGGTGCCGTCGGGCTTGCGGATGGTGACCGGGATGTCGGTCTTCACGCCGCCGAGCTGGTCGAGAAAGTCGATGTGGAAGTACGTGCGGCGGAACTCGCCGTCGGTGATGCTCTTGAGGCCGATGTCTTCCTGGAACTTGACGATCTCGGTGATGGCCTGGTCTTCGACCTTGCGCAGTTGCTCGGGCGTGATCTCGCCCTTGGCCTTCTGCTCGCGGGCTTCGAGCAGGTATTTGGGGCGCAGGAAACTGCCCACGTGGTCGTAGCGGGCGGGCAGGGCGGCGTGCTGGGACATGGATGAACTCCGTCGTGGCTGGGAAACGAACGGCAAATCGTAAAGCCTTCGAAGTCGCCTTGTTTGTATACAGATGACTCGGTATTTACCCTCGAATTGGCGATTCGAGCTGGAAATTTCTTAATTTCTGTATACATTGAGTATTCATGAAAACGCCCACGACCGCCTTTCCACTGAACGCCTGGTACGCCGCCGCCTATGACGTCGAAGTGCGTCACGCCCTGCTGCCTCGCACGATCTGCAACCAGAAGGTGGTGCTGTTCCGCCGCACCGACGGGCAGGTCGCCGTGCTCGAAGACGCCTGCTGGCACCGCCTCATGCCGCTGTCGCTCGGCCGCCTCGAAGGCGACGAGCTGGTCTGTGGCTACCACGGCCTTGTCTACAACAGCCAGGGCCGCTGCACCCACATGCCGAGCCAGGAAACGCTCAACCCCTCGGCCTGCGTGCGCAGCTTTCCGGTGGTCGAGAAGCACCGCTTCGTGTGGATCTGGCCCGGCGACCCGGCCAAGGCCGACCCGGCGCTGGTGCCCGACATGCACTGGAACGACGACCCCGCCTGGGCCGGCGACGGCAAGATGATTCGCGTCAACTGCGACTACCGGCTCGTGGTCGACAACCTCATGGACCTCACGCACGAGACCTTCGTGCACGGCTCCTCGATCGGCAACCGCGAAGTGGCCGAGGCGCCTTTCGTCGCCACGCACGGCGACCGCTCGGCCACTGTCACGCGCTGGATGGAAAGCATCGACCCGCCACCGTTCTGGGGCGGCCAGATCCGCCATGCACGCGGCTACACCGGCAAGGTCGACCGCTGGCAGATCATTCGCTTCGAAGGCCCGTGCACCGTGAACATCGACGTCGGCGTGGCCGAGGCGGGCAGCGGCGCGGTGCCCAGCAACGGCAACCCCGGCGACCGCAGCAAGGGCGTCAACGGCTACGTGCTCAACACCATCACGCCCGAGACCGACAAGACCTGCCTGTACTTCTGGGCCTTCGCGCGCAACTACTGCCTGGGCGAACAGCGCCTGACGCACGAGCTGCGCGAGGGCGTGGCGGGCATCTTCCGCGAAGACGAACTCGTGCTCGAAGCGCAGCAGAAGGCGATGGACGACCACCCCGACCATCAGTTCTACAACCTCAACATCGACGCCGGCTCGATGTGGGCGCGCCGGCTGATCGACCGCATGGTCGAGAAGGAAAAGCCCGCGCGCGCCGCGATTCCGATCCGCCCGGTCGAGGCAGCGCAAACACAGGTGCAGACAGCATGAAGGTCGCCGCCGTTTCCCCCGCCACCGAGCCCGGCGACAGCGGCAGCTCGCAGGCCGTGAAGGCGCAGCTGCGGCTGCGCGAAATGATCCTCGCGGGCGACCTGCCCGGTGGCGCGCGCATTGCCGAGGTGGCCATCTCCGAACAGCTCGGCGTGTCGCGCACGCCGGTGCGCACCGCGCTCATGCGGCTCGAACAGGAAGGCCTGCTCGAAGCGCTGCCCAACGGCGGCTATGCGGTGCGTACCTTTTCCGAGCGCGACGTGGCCGATGCCATCGAGTTGCGCGGCACGCTCGAGGGGCTGGTCGCGCGGCTGGCGGCCGAACGCGGCGCGCCGCCGGTGGTGCTGCGCGAAGCGCGCGCCTGCCTGCAGCGCATCGACGAACTGCTGCGCGAGCCCGCACTCGACGACGCGGCCTTCTCTCGCTACGTGACGCACAACGAGCGCTTTCATGCGCTGCTCTGCGAAATGGCGGGCAGCCCCGTCATCGCGCAGCAGCTGGAGCGCGTGGTCAACCTGCCGTTCGCTTCGCCCTCGGGCTTCGTGATCGTGCAGGCCAACTCGCCCGCCGCACGCGACATGCTCGTGATCGCGCAAGACCAGCACGTGCAGGTGCTCGACGCCATCGAGTCCGGCGAAGGCTCGCGCGCCGAAGCGCTCATGCGCGAGCACAGCCGCATTGCACGGCGCAACCTGCGCGAGGCGCTGCATGGCACGCCTACCGCCGAACAACGCCCGCTGCCCGGCGTGCAACTGATCCGCCGCCGCGGCTGACCGACTTTTTTCCCTCTCTCTGTTTGCTTGTTGGTGTTCCCCCGATGAAAAGCGATCTTCAATGGATGCAGGCGCAGGTCGTTGCGCTGCGCGACGTCACGCCCACCGTGCGCGAGTTCGAGCTGCGGCCCGATGCGGGCTTTGCCTCTGCCTATGAGCCCGGCGCTCACCTGCAGGTGCAGGTGATGACGGCGCAGGGCCGTGTGCAGACCCGCTCGTATTCGCTGGTCGGCGAGGGCGACGGCCAGTGCTGGCGCATCGCCGTCAAGCGGCTCGACGACGGCCGTGGCGGTTCGCTCGCGATGTGGCGGCTGGCCGTGGGCGACCGCCTGCAGGTGAGCGCGCCGCAGAACCACTTTGCGCTCGACCTCTCGGCACCCGGCTACCTGCTGGTGGCGGGCGGCATCGGCATCACGCCGCTGGTGCTGATGGCGCAGCGCCTCGGTGCCCATGCGCGGCGCAGCGGCGTGCCGGTGCAGATGCTTTATGGCGCGCGCCATGCGGGCGAGTTCGGCTACCTCGACCAACTGCGCGAAGCGCTGGGCGAGGGCGTCGCCGCACACGAAGGCTCGGCGCCCATCGACTTCGCCGCCGCCATCGCCGCGCTGCCGCCCGGCGGCCAGCTCTACACCTGCGGCCCGGTGCCGATGCTCGAGGCCGTCAAGCGCGCTTGGCATGCGGCCGGCCGCCCCCTCGAAGACCTGCGCTTCGAGACCTTCGGCAGCAGCGGCCGGCTGGCAACGCAATCCTTCCAGGTCCGCATTCCCCGGCACGACCTGGCCATCACCGTGCCGGCCGATTGCACGCTGCTCGAAGCGCTCGACGCGGCCGGCGTGCAGACGCTGTGGGACTGCAAGCGCGGCGAGTGCGGCCTGTGCGCCATGGACGTGCTCGCGGTCGACGGAGAGATCGACCACCGCGACGTGTTCCTCGGCGAGCATGAAAAGCAGGCCGCCACCCGCATCTGCGCGTGCGTGTCACGCGCGGTCGGTACGCTCACGCTGGACTCCGCGTACCGCGCCGACAGCTGATTCTTTCAAGTCGAAGACAGCCTTGCGCGATCATCGCGCAGTTCATTTGTTGATCGCGCAACAAAGCCTCGCGGCGGAGGCCGGGTAGGTGATTGCCTGCTCCGCCGAATGTTGCAAAGTGTTGAAAATAGCCCCGGTTCCGTTTCCCGCCCCCTAAGGAGATTTCCATGCAAAGGCGCCATCTCATCCAGACCGCAGCCCTCTCGGCGCTTGCGCTTTCCATGTCCCTGGCCAGTGCCCAGGACAACAAGTTCAAGATCGGCCTGATCCTCCCGATGACGGGGCAGTCGGCCTCCACCGGCCGCCAGATCGAAGCCGCGGCGCGCCTGTACATGGCCCAGAACGGCGACACCGTCGCCGGCAAGAAGATCGAGCTGATCGTCAAGGACGACACCGGCCTGCCCGATGTGACCAAGCGCCTGGCGCAAGAGCTGGTGGTGAACGACAAGGTCAACGTGCTGGCCGGCTTCGGCCTCACGCCGCTGGCGCTGGCCGTGGCGCCCATCGCCACCCAGTCGAAGACGCCCGAAGTCGTGATGGCCGCCGCCACGTCGAGCATCACCGAGGCATCGCCCTACATCATCCGTTCGAGCTTCACGCTGCCGCAGGTGTCGGTTGCCATGGGCGACTGGGCACCCAAGAACGGCGTGAAGACGGTCGTCACGCTGGTGGCCGACTACGGTCCCGGCAACGACGCCGAGAAGTTCTTCAGCGAGCGCTTCGTCCTCAACGGCGGCAAGGTGATCGAGAAGCTGCGCGTGCCGCTGCGCAACCCCGACTTCGCGCCGTTCCTGCAGAAGGTGCGCGACGCCAAGCCCGATGCGCTGTTCGTCTTCGTGCCCTCGGGCGCGGGCGCTGCGGTCATGAAGCAGTTCCTGGAGCGCGGCATGGACAAGGCCGGCATCAAGATGATCGCCACCGGTGACGTGACGGATGACGATCAACTCAACGACATGGGCGACGGCGCGCTCGGCGTGGTCACTTCGCACCACTACTCGGCCGCGCACCCCTCGGCGATGAACAAGAAGTTCGTCGAAGCCTTCCAGAAGGCCAACCCGAAGATGCGCCCCAACTTCATGGCCGTGGGCGGCTATGACGGCATGCGCGTGATCTACGAAGCGCTCAAGACCACCAAGGGCCAGGGCGGCGGCGAAGCGCTGCTGGCGGCCATGAAGGGCCAGGTCTTCGAAAGCCCGCGCGGACAGGTGCTGATCGATGCGCAGACGCGCGACATCGTGCAGGACGTGTACCTGCGCAAGGTCGAGAAGAAAGACGGCCAGCTCTACAACGTCGAGTTCGACGTGATCAAGAGCGTGAAGGACCCGGGCAAGGCGAAGTAACAAGGCTCGCCCCCAGGCTGCGCGCACTTCGTGTCGCTTCGCCAACCCCCACCGGGGGCAACACCTGAGGCCCGGCGAAGCCGGTTCCTCGGTGTTTCCCGAACAGACCGCGATGCGCAGCCATTGTGTGAGTAGCTGATATGTTGACCATTCTTTTTGACGGCATCGCCTACGGCATGCTGTTGTTCGTGCTTGCCGTCGGGCTCGCCGTGACGCTCGGGTTGATGAACTTCATCAACCTCGCGCACGGCGCCTTTGCGATGGCGGGCGGCTACCTGACGGTGTTCGCGATGCAGAAGTTCGGCGTGCCGTTCCTGGCCTGCCTGCCGCTCGCATTCATCGTCGTCGCACTGGCCGGGGCGTTGCTCGAACGCACGCTCTACCGGCCGATGTACGGCAAGTCGCACCTGGACCAGGTGTTGTTTTCCATCGGCCTGGCCTTCATGGCTGTGGCTGCCATCGACTACTTCGTCGGCTCTTCGCAGCAGAACGTGCAACTGCCCGAGTGGCTGCGCGGGCGCACCGAGATCGGCGACGGCGCCTTCCTGCTGGGCATGGGGCACTACCGGCTGTTCATCATCGGCGTGTGCGCGGTGCTCACCGTGGTGCTGCAGCTCATCCTGTCGAAGACCCGCTTCGGCAGCCGGCTGCGCGCCGCGGTCGACGACCCGCGCGTGGCGGCGGGGCTGGGCATCAACGTGAACATCGTGTTCCTGCTGACCTTTGCCGTGGGCTCCGGCCTTGCGGGGCTGGGCGGCGCGCTGGGCGCGGAAATTCTCGGGCTCGATCCGACCTTCCCGCTCAAGTACATGATCTATTTCCTGATCGTGGTGTCGGTCGGCGGCACCTCGTCGATCACCGGGCCGTTGGCGGCCGCGCTGCTGCTCGGCATTGCCGACGTGGCGGGCAAGTACTTCATTCCGAAGATGGGGGCGTTCACCGTCTACCTGCTGATGATCCTGATCCTGATGTGGCGGCCGCAAGGCCTGTTCACGCGCAAAGGGGGCCGTTGAATGAGCGCGCCTTCTTCTTCGGTTGATTTCCAGTCGGCGCTGCTGCGCAAGGCGCGCTGGCGTCCGCTTGAATTCGTGGTGTGGGCCGTGGCCTTCGCGCTGCCGCTGGTCATGCCTTCGCATTCACTGCTGGTCAACGAGATCGCCATCGTCGCGCTGTTCGCGATGTCGCTCGACCTGATCCTTGGCTACACCGGCATCGTGTCGCTGGGCCACGCCGCCTTCTTCGGTTTCGGTGCGTATGCGGCGGCGCTGTTCGCCAAGCTCGTCATGCCCGACCCGACGGTGGGCCTTGTGGTGGCGACCGTGCTGTCGGCCGTGCTGGGGCTCGTGGCGAGCGTGACGATCCTGCGCGGCAGCGATCTCACACGGCTGATGGTCACGCTCGGCACCGCGCTGCTGTTGCTCGAACTGGCCAACAAGCTCGACTGGCTCACCGGTGGCGCCGACGGCCTGCAGGGCGTGGTGATGGGGCCGGTGCTCGGCCTGTTCGACTTCGACCTGTACGGCCGCACGGCCGCCTGGTATTCGCTGGCCGTGATGCTGGTGCTGTTTCTGCTGATGCGCCGGCTGGTGCATTCGCCGTTCGGCGCGACGCTCAAGGCGATTCGCGACAACCGGCTGCGCGCCATGGCCATCGGCATTCCGGTGGTGTCGCGGCTTGCGACGGTCTACACCATCGCCGCCGGTGTGGCCGGTGCCGCCGGCGCGCTGCTGGCGCAGACCACGGGCTTCGCCTCGCTCGACGTGCTGGCTTTCGACCGCTCGGCCGACGTGCTGCTGATGCTGGTCATCGGCGGCGTGGGTTGGCTGTATGGCGGCGTGGCCGGTGCCATCGTGTTCAAGTTGCTGCAGACCTGGCTCTCGGCCGTCACGCCGCAGTACTGGATGTTCTGGATCGGGCTGATTTTGGTGCTGCTGGTGCTCGTGGGGCGCGACCGCCTGCTCAAGCCCTGGACCTGGTTCGGCGCCGGCAAGAAGAAGGGCGGTGCGGCATGACAGACACCGTGCTTTCTACCCACGGGCTGGTGATGCGCTTCGGCGGCATCACGGCCACCAACAACGTGACGATGGACCTGAAGCGCGGCGCACGCCATGCGCTGATCGGCCCCAACGGCGCGGGCAAGACCACGCTCATCAACCAGCTGACGGGCGTGCTCACGCCGACCGAAGGCCGCATCACGCTGCTCGGCGAAGACATCACGAACCTGGCACCGCACAAGCGCGTGGCGCGTGGGCTGGTGCGCACCTTCCAGATCAACCAGTTGTTCGATTCAATGACGCCGCTGGAAACGCTGGCGCTCGTGGTGTCGCAGCACCAGGGCATCGGTGCGCAGTGGTGGCGCCCGCTGGGCTCCAGCAAGGCGGTGGCGGAGCGTGCGACGCAACTGCTCGAGCAGTTCCATCTGAGCGACGTGGCGAAGCAGCAGGTCAAGCATCTGGCCTACGGCAAGCGCCGCCTGCTGGAGATCGCCATTGCACTGGCCTGCGAGCCGCGCGTGCTGCTGCTCGACGAACCCGTTGCGGGTGTGCCAGCCGGCGAGCGCGAAGAGCTGCTGCAGACCGTGGCCGCGCTGCCCGCCGACGTGTCGGTGCTGCTGATCGAGCACGACATGGACCTGGTGTTCAGTTTCGCCACGCGCATGACGGTGCTGGTCAACGGCACGTTGCTGACCGAGGGCGATCCCGAAACCATCGCCAACGATCCGAAGGTCAAAGAGGTCTATCTGGGCCATGGAGAAAGCGCCCATGTCTGAACTGCTGCGCATCGAGAACCTGAGTGCCGGCTACGGCGAAGCCGTGGTGCTGCACGACGTGGCCTTCACGCTCGGCGAGGGCCAGACGCTGGCCTTGCTGGGCCGCAACGGCACCGGCAAGACCACGCTGATCAACACGCTCGCAGGAGCGACGCGCCAGCATGGCGGCAGCATCGCGCTGAGCGGGCTGGCGCTGCACAAGCTGGCACCGCACCAGCGCGCCGCGGCCGGCATCGGCTGGGTGCCGCAGGAGCGCAACATCTTCAAGTCGCTCACGGTGCACGAGAACCTGACGGCGGTGGAGCGGCCCGGCAAGTGGAATCCGCAGCGCGTCTACGAGATGTTCCCGCGCCTGGCCGAACGCAAGACCAACCTGGGCACGCAGCTTTCAGGCGGTGAGCAGCAGATGCTGGCCGTGGGCCGCGCGCTGGTGCTGAACCCGAAGCTGCTGCTGCTCGACGAGCCGCTCGAAGGGCTGGCGCCGATCATCGTGGAAGAGCTGCTGCGCGCCATCCGCCGCATCACGCAGGACGAAGGGCTGGCCGCGATCATCGTGGAGCAGCACCCGCAGGCGATTCTTGCGATCTCCGACGAAGCGGTGGTGCTCGACCACGGGACCATCGTGCACACCGACAAGGCGGCGGTGCTGCGTACGCAGCCCGAGGTGCTCGACCGGCTGCTGGGCGTGGCGCGCTAGCGGGCCTTCGCAGCCCTCAGGCCTTCAGATCGCGCAGCCGTCGGGGCCGCACATCGGCGGCGTTGCGTCGGTGGCTGCAGTGGCCGCCGCTTGCGACGGCCCGACGAATTCTGCGAGCTTCGCCTTCCAGTCTTCCGCACGGCCCAGCCAGGGGCCGATGTCGACGCGACCGGCGCTGCCATCGGGCTGCGTCAGCACGAAGGTCGGAAAGCCCTGGCCGCCCGCGCGTTGCAGCAGCTGGCGGCTTTCCGCGATGTGCTTCGCGGTCGCTTCGCCCGAGAGCTGCTTGAACGACGCAGCGAAGGCCTCGGCATCGAAGCCGAGTTCGACGGCCAGTGCCGCGATCACATCCGCATCGGCGATGCGGCGGCCTTCGACATAGTGCGCGCGCTGCAGGCGATGCGCTATGTCGAGCCCACCGCCCGCACGCAGCGATTCGGCCGCGAGGATCGCGGTGGTCGGCGGTTCGGAATCCATCACCGCGCCCGTGTCGCGCAGCAGCCCTTCGAAGTAGCCCTCGCCGAAAGGCTGGCCCGTGAGTTCGGCGATGCGGCGATCGTGCGGCATCACGTAGTCGCGCCATTGCGGCGTGATGGGGCGCCGGTTGGCGCCGGTCATCATGCCGCCGCCGTGGAACGCGACCTTCAGGCCCGGCACGCTGCGCGCCGCTTCGACCAGCGGCGCGGCCGCATAGCACCAGCCGCACAGCGGATCGAAGATGTAGTGCAGCGTGACCGCGTTCGCAGCCTCGTTCACTGCGGCCATTTCATTTCTCCCTTGATGACCTTGGCGCCCAGTTCGAGCGACGAGGCGTCTTCGAGCTTCGGGTAGCGCTTCTTCATCGCGGCGATGAGCGAGGCCGAGTCCTTGGCCTTGTTCGCTTCCACCTCGAAGGCCTTCAGGTAGTCGCGCGTGAACTTCACCGAGGCGACGGTGTACGGCGCCGAGCCGTTGGCGTTCGGCAGGTAGTGGCCGGGCACCACGGTCTTGGGGTGCAGGGCTGCGATGCGGTCCAGCGTCTTGATCCAGTCGCGGCGCGATTGCGGCGTTTGCGTGTCGGCCACCCACACATGGATGTTGGCCGACACCGGAATGCCGCCGACCACCGCCTTGAGCGAGGGAATCCACGCGAAGCTGCGTTCGGGCGTGGGGCCGTCGAGCCCGACGACCTGGATCTTGCGGCCTTCCAGTTCGATGCTGTCGCCGGTTAGCGGCTGCGGCACGACCAGCGCCTTGGGAGCGTTGTCCTTCAGGATCGGGCCCCAGTGCGCGAGCTTGCCGTCTTTCGAGGCTTGAATGGCGGCCACGGTCTGCGGCGTGGCGACGATCTTCGCGTCGGGGAAGGCGGCCTGGATCACGTCGAGGCCGAAGTAGTAGTCGGGGTCGCTGTGGCTGATGTAGACCGTGGTCAGCTTCTTGCCGCTGGCCTTGATCTTCTGCACCAGCGCCTCGGCGTCGTTGCGCTGGAACTGCGCGTCGATCAGCACGGCGTCGGTCTGGCCGGTGACCAGTTCGGACGACACCGGGAACATCGACTTGGCGCCGGGGTTGTACACGTCGAGCTTGAGCGGCTCGGCGGCCTGGGCGGCCAGCGGGGTGAGGCTCAGCGTGGCGGCGAGGGCGGCGGCGGAAAGAAGGGCTCTGCGGAACAACATGATGGTCTTTCGTTGGAAGGTGGAAGGCGTGACAGCGTCGAATGAGCCTCGAATGTTAGGTTGCGGGAAACGAAATAAAAACCCACTCCATCGCAATGGATAGTTTCTCTTTCCGGACGAATCAGGGAGCCAAAGGAGCATCGGTCGCGCGCCGTTCGAGGTGCGCGACCAGCAACCGCGCCGAGGGCGAAAGCGTTGCTTCATCGCGAAAGCAGATCGCGAACCGGCGCCGCGCCCAGGCATCGGTGAGCGGCATCAGCCGCAGGCCGTAGGCGTCGGTGAAGGGCCGCGCCACTTCCGCCGGCACCACGCTGATCGCCAGCCCGGCCCGCACCACGCGCAGCGCCGCGTCGAAGTTGGACACCAGCACGCGGTGCACCATCGGCTTGCCCGCCACCGCCGCCTCGCGTGCCAGCATCAGCTGCACGGCGCTCAGCGCGGGCATGCCGACGAATTCATGGTCGAGCACCTGCTCGAAGCGCACATGGCCGTGCTGTGCCACGGGGTGCGAGGGGTGCGCGACGATGGCCAGGTGATCGGTGCGGTAGCCGCGCGACTCCAGCCCCTCGAGGTCGGCGGCGTCCCAGCACAGGCCGATCGATGCACTGCCTTCGCGGATGCCGCGCACGATCTCCGGGCTCACGCGCTCTTCCATGTCGACGCGGATGTTGCGGTGCGCCGGGTCCTGCAGGAAGTCGGCCACGTCTTCTGCCAGCGACTCGGCCATCACCGAGGCCGAGGCCAGGATGCGCACATGCCCGCGCGCGCCGCCGGCATAGGCCGCCATGTCGCGCTCGATACGGTTGGCGCTGCCGAGCATGGCGCGGGCGTGCTCCAGCAGCGTTTCGCCAGCCGGCGTGGGCACCACGCCGCGGCGCTTGCGCAGCAGCAGCGGCGTGCCGACCGTCTCTTCGAGCAGCGCCAGGCGCTTGCTGATCGCCGAGCCGACGATGCTGGCCTGCTCGCCGGCGCGCGCGATGCTGCGCGTTTCGCAGACGGAGACGAACAGGCGAAGGGTGATCAGGTCGAGGTCTCTCATGCGCGTGTGGTGGGGCGGTGGATGTGGTGTTCCATTTTGGAACTAATCGGCTTCCAAAATCTACCTTCTGAATCCGATGGGAAATCCTAATATCGGCGGCAAATCACCCACGGAGACAGTCTCTTGATCGAAGCTTTTGGGGCGCCTGCCACGCATGCCTTCTTGCCGCCGCGCGCGGTTGTTCGTGAAGTGGGGCTGCGCGATGGCCTCCAGAGCATTGCGCGCGTGCTGCCCACGGCGCACAAGCGCGAATGGATTCGCGCCGCGCATGCGGCGGGTCAGCGCGAGATCGAGGTCGGCTCCTTCGTGCCCGCCCACCTGCTGCCTCAACTGGCGGACACCGCCGAACTGCTGGCGTATGCGAAGACGCTGCCGGGGCTTTTCGCATCGGTGCTGGTGCCCAACCTGAAGGGCGCGTTGCGGGCCATCGACGGCGAGGCCGACCTGATGGTCGTGCCGCTGTCGGCCAGCCACGCGCACAGCCTTGCCAACCTGCGCAAGACGCCCGACGAGGTGGTGGCCGAGGTTGGCCGCATCCGGGCCGCGCGCGATGCGGCGGGCTCGAAGACGCTGATCGAGGGCGGTGTTGGCACTGCGTTCGGCTGCACGATCCAGGGCCATGTCGCGTTCGACGAGGCGTTGCGGCTGATGCAGGCGCTGCTCGATGCGGGCGCCGATCGCGTCAGCCTTGCCGACACTGTCGGCTATGCCGATCCCGCGATGGTTCGCAGCCTGTTCGAACGCGCATTGCGCATCGCGGGCGACCGGCTCTGGTGCGGCCACTTCCACGACACGCGCGGTCTGGGCCTTGCCAATGTCTATGCCGCGCTGGAGGTCGGCATCATGCGCTTCGACGCGTGCCTGGCCGGCATCGGCGGCTGCCCGCATGCGCCCGGTGCCAGCGGCAATGTCGACACGGAAGACCTGGTCTTCATGCTCGAAAGCATGGGTGTCGCTACCGGCGTCGATTTGCCCCGGCTGCTCGAGTTGCGCCAGCGCGTGGCCGGTTGGCTGGACGGCGAAACCCTGCAAGGCACCGTGTGGCGCGCGGGCTTTCCGAAGACCTTCGTGCCCACGGCCGGAGTGGCGGCGTGAGCGCGGCGCCGACCGAAGAAAGGCGCCTGCCGCTCGCCGGCATCCGCGTGGTCGAGTTCACCCACATGGTCATGGGCCCGACCTGCGGCATGGTGCTGGCGGACCTGGGGGCGGAAGTCATCAAGGTCGAGCCGATCGAGGGCGACCGCACGCGGCACCTGCTGGGCGCGGGCGCGGGTTTCTTCCCGATGTTCAACCGCAACAAGAAGAGCATCGCGCTCGACCTGCGCAACCCGCAAGGTCTGGAGGCGGCGCTGCGCCTGTGCGCCACCGCCGACGTGGTGGCGCAGAACTTCCGGCCCGGCACCATGGACAAGTACGGCCTGGGCTACGCCGCGCTCGGCAAGCTCAACCCGCGGCTGGTGTACGTGAACCACACGGGCTTCCTGCCCGGCCCCTATGAGCACCGCACCGCGCTCGACGAGGTGGTGCAGATGATGGGCGGCCTGGCCTACATGACCGGCCGCCCGGGCGATCCGCTGCGCGCGGGCACGAGCGTGAACGACATCATGGGCGGCATGTTCGGCGCCATCGGCGCCATCGCCGCGCTGATGCAGCGCGCCGAGACGGGCAAGGGGCAGGAGGTGCAATCGGCGCTGTTCGAGAACAACGTGTTCCTGGTCGGCCAGCACATGATGCAGTACGCCATCACCGGGCAGGCGGCGGCGCCGATGCCCGAGCGCATCTCGGCCTGGGCGCTGTACGACGTGTTCACCGTGAAAGACGGCGAGCAGATTTTTCTGGCCGCGGTGAGCGACGCGCAGTGGAAGGTGTTCTGCGACGCGCTGGGCTTCAACGACCTGAAGACCGATGCCGCCCTGGGCACCAACAACGACCGGGTGCGCCTGCGGCCCACGCTGCTGGCGGACCTGCGGCGGCGGTTGGCTGACCGCTCTGCTGCGGAGCTGTCCGCCATCTTCGAGGCGCACGGCTTGCCCTTCGCGCCGATCACCCGGCCCGAGGACCTGTACGACGACCCGCACCTGAAGGCCACCGGCGGGCTGGCGGACATCCGCCTGCCGGACGGCGAGCGCGCCGGCCAGATGGCGCAGACAACCTTGTTCCCGATCACGCTCGACGGGCAGCGCCTGGGCGTGCGCCTGAATCCGCCGACGCTTGGCGAGCACACCCGCGAGCTGCTGGCCGAGTTGGGCTATGCCGACGCGCAGGTGGACGCGCTGCACGCCGATGCGGCCGTGGGCTGAGCGCAGAGATTTTTCAAAACCATAAAGAGAGACAACACGATGACCCGGATTCTTCCCCTGATGAACCGCCGCGCCGCCTTGGGCTTCGGCGCAGCCGCTGCCGCGCTGGCGGCATGTCCCGCGCTTGCGCAGGGCTCCGACAAACCCATCCGATTCATCCTGCCGATCAGCGCCGGCTCGGGCGTCGACACCATCGTGCGCGCCGCGTCAGTCGCGCTCGGCAAATCGTTCGGCCAGCCGGTGGTCATCGAGAACCTGCCCGGGGCGGGCGGCATCACCGGTGCGTCGGCCATCGTCAAGGCGGCGCCGGACGGGCTCACGCTGGGGATGGTGTCGAACAACCACGTCATCAACCCCAGCGTGTTCAAGAAGATGCCCTTCGATGCCATCAACGACATCACGCCGATCAGCGTGGTGGGCGCCACGCCGCTGGTGCTGCTGGTCAATCCGAACCTGCCGGCGAAGAACGTGAAGGAACTGGTGGCGCTGCTGCGCGCCAAGCCCGGGGGCTACAACTACGCCTCGTCGGGCAACGGCACCATCATCCATCTGGCGGGCGAGATGTTCATGGACGAGGCCGGCGTGAAGGCGCGGCACATTCCCTACAAGGGCACCGGTCCGATGGTGACCGACATGATCGCCGGGCAAGTCGAGATGGGCGTGGTCGCGTTGCCGGCGGTGCAGCAGCACATCCGAAGCGGTGCGCTGCGTGCCATCGGCCTGTGCGGGCCGGCGCGCTCGCCCGCGGCGCCGGACATTCCGACCATCGCCGAGCAAGGCTTGCCGAACTACGGCATCGAAGGCTGGTTCGCGGTGATCGGGCCGCCGAAGATGCAGGCGGCCGACGTGCAGCGCGTCCATGACTCAGTGGTCGCGGCCTTCACCAGTGCCGACGTGCGCGAGGCCATGGACAAGCAGGGCAACATCATCAAGCCCACCTCGCCCGAGCAGGCGGCCAGCTACTTTCGCAGCGAGGCGGCACGCTATGCGGCGCTGGTGAAGAAGGCGAACGTGGTCCTGGAGTAGGGGTGCCGGGGCTCAGGCCTGGCTCGTGAGCTTGAGCCCCAGGATGCCCGCGACGATGAGGCCCACGCAGATCAGCCGCGCCGCGTTGGCCGGCTCGTGGAACAGCACGATGCCCAGGATCACCGTGCCCACCGCGCCGATGCCGGTCCATACCGCGTAGGCCGTGCCCACGGGCAGCGAGCGCATCGCCCAGCCCAGCAGCACCACGCTGAGCACCATCGAAAGCGCCGTGCCGACCGATGGCCAGAGCCTGGTGAATCCGTCGGTGTACTTGAGGCCGATGGCCCAGCCTATTTCGAGCAGACCCGCGAAAAACAACACGACCCAAGCCATGCGCGCTCCTTGAAAAGTTTCACATCTCCGGCCGCACGGCACGGTAGAGGGCACGCACGAAATCCGACTGCGTGATCATGCCGGTGAGCCGCTTTTCACTGTCGATGATGGGGATATGGTGGTGGCCGCCTTCGGAGAACAGCGGCACCAGTTCGACCACCGGCCGGTCGGCGCTGGCCACGCGCACCTGGCGCGTCATGATCTGGCCGACCACCTCGGGCTTGTTCGACATCACGGTGCGGGTGGCGCGGATCAGGTCGCGCAGCTTGCCGGCGATGCCTTCGTGGTGCTGCAGATCGAGCTGCCGGAAGAAGTCGGCCTGCGTGACGATGCCGACCACGCGGCGCGTGCGGTCGGTGACGGGCAGGGCCTTGATGCGGCGCTCGTGCATGAGCGCCCATGCCTCTTGCAGCGGCGTGCCGAACTCCACCGAGATGGGCTGGGCTGACATGATGTCTGCGCAGTGCAGCGTGCCCAGGCGCCGCTTGTACGACTCCAGCTCGGTCTGCTGGATCAGCGATTCGAGGTCGTCGCGGCTGATGTCCAGCACCTGGTTGTAGCGGGCCAGCACCGCGTCGATGTCGGCCTGGCTGAAGCGGGCGTCGGCCGCGGGCGGGCGTGCCACCTGCACGTGCGGATAGCGCCGGCCGGTGAGCGAGTTGTAGGCCACGCCTGCGAGCACCAGCAGCAGCGAGTTCGCGAAGGCGGGGAAGAGCGCCGAAGAAAAATGCGTCGTGTGCGTCAGCACCGCGAGCAGGGCGGCTGCGCCGCCGGGCGGGTGCAGGCAGCGCGCCGTGAACATCAACCCGATGGCGCCGCCGACCGCAACGGCGGCGGCCAGGGCCGGATCGGGAATCCAGTTCGCACAGGCAATACCGACCAGCGCCGACAGCGTGTTGCCGCCAATGACCGACCAGGGCTGGGCCAGCGGGCTGGCGGGCACCGCGAACACCAGCACGGCGCTGGCGCCCAGCGGCGCGATCAGCCACACCGCGTTATGGCCCAACACGCCGGCCAGCCAGCGGCACAGCAGCGCGGTGATCAGCAGGCCGAGCGCCGCGCCGCCCATGGCGCGCAGGCGCTCGCGGGCATCGACGGTGGTGCGGCCCGGCAGCCAGGCGCGCGCGTAATTCAGGAATGAGGAAGCGAGGCGCATCGAACCCGTGCCTTCCGCCGCTTCAGCCTTCGGTGGCCACCCGGCGCCCGATGTCGGGCCAGCGGCCATGCAGCCACACCCAGGCGACCAGGCCGATGGCGAGCATGCCCATGGAGGTCAGCGCCAGCGCGAGCGTCGAATGCATCACCAGCGGCGCGATCGCGCCGGCCACCACGCCGTTGGCGGTGGAGCCGATGACCGCCTGCAGCGACGAGGCCATGCCGCGCCGCTCGGGGTGCAGGTCGAGCACCAGCAGCGTGACCACCGGCACCATCAGCGCCCAGCCGAAGGCGAACACCGCCAGCGGCCACAGCGCCCAGGCCACGTGCGCCTGGAAGAAGGTGTTGGCCACCACGTTGACCACCGAGGTCACCAGCATGATGAGAAAGCCGTCGCGGATCTGCCGCTTCGGTGCCACCTTGCCGGCCATGCGTCCGCTGGCGCGCGCGCCGAGCATGATGCCGCCGATGGTCAGCAGGAAGAACCAGAAGAACTGCTGCGGCTGCAGCGCGAGGTGGTCGCCCAGGAAGGCCGGCGCGGCCAGCACGTAGAGAAACATGCCGTTGAAGGGCACGCCGCTGGCGAAGGCCAGCAGCAGGAAGCGCGGATCGGAGCACAGGTCCCAGTAGCCGCGCATCAGGTGGCGGACCTGGAAGGGCTGGCGATGGTCCTTGTGCAGCGTCTCGGGCAGCAGCTTGTAGTTGGCCGTGAACAGCACCACGCCCACGGCCACCAGGAACCAGAACACCGCATGCCAGCCCGCGTGCACGAACAGGAAGCCGCCCACGATGGGCGCGATGGCCGGCGCCACGCCGAAGTAGATCGTGACCTGGCTCATCACCCGCTGCGCCTCGGCGGGCGGGAACATGTCGCGGATCACCGCGCGCGACACCACGATGCCGGCTCCGGTCGACAGGCCCTGCAGCCCGCGGAACAGCACGAGTTGCGTGATGGTCTGCGACAGCGCGCAGCCCAGCGAGGCCAGCGTGAACACCGCCAGCCCCCAGAGCACCACCGGCCGGCGCCCGAAGCTGTCCGACAGCGCGCCGTGGAACAGGTTCATGAACGCGAAGCCGAACAGGTAGGCCGAAAGCGTCTGTTGCATCTCGGCAGGCGTGGCCCCGATGGAACGCGCGATGCCCGAGAACGCCGGGATGTAGGTGTCGATCGAGAAAGGACCGAGCATGCCCAGCACCGCCAGCAGGACGGCCAGCGCCCAACGCGGGGCCTGCCAGAGTTTGTCGGCGTCGGGATTCATGGATCGATGGAGGGCGGGAGAAAGAGGGGGGCGCGCACGACACGCACCGAAGGGGTGCAAGCGTAGCAGACGCGCCGGGCGGCGGATGAAGCCGTGTGCCAGGGCCCGTTCGCCCTAAACTGCGCGCCTGAATGCCTTGAAGAAAGAAGGACAACGAATGGCTCAGGAGTTCTTGTCGATCACCAATGGCGAGCTGTGGCTGCGCGGCGGGGAGGCCGCGCCGGTCCAGATCGAATCGCCGTTTGCGCGTGAGCTGATCCAGCGCGAGGCCGACAGCCGCCGCACCACCTCCTGGAAGCACGCCGAGCGCGAGGAGTCGAAGGGCATGCTTTCAGGTGCCGCGCTGTGGGGCCGCGGCGGCGGGGGCGGTGCGATGGCACCGGCGCGCTTTCATCACGTCTGCATGGGCGGGCCGCGCACCATCTACTACGTGCTGAGCGTGGGGCGCACCGTCGGCCTGTTCCGCTACGAGCTGGACGACAAGCGCGAGATACGGCTTTTCCATCGGCAGCAGACGCCGATCCTCGGCATGGCCTATGTGCCCGAGACCCGCCACCTGGTGCTCTCCATCGGGCAGCCCGACGGCACCGCGCAGCTGGAGGTGTTCGACGAGGAAGGCAATGCCAAGGGCGCCATCACCGGTGGCGACAGCCTCGATGCCGCGCCGGCCGTGATGCCGGGCGCGGCCTCGACCCTGGTCTACCAGTCGTGCGGCGTGGCGCGGCATCCGGGCAACGGCATGGTCGTCGCGATGGCGCATTCGACGGTGAACTGGCTCGACTACAAGAGCGCCCAGATGGACAGCCTGCTCGACGACCCCGAGTGGGACTACATCGTTCCGCGCATCGCGGCCGATGGCACGCTCTACGCCATCCGCCGGCCGGTGGAAAAGCCGGCGCACGAGCGCGCGGGCGGCGTGGTCAAGGACACGCTGATGATGCCGCTGCGCCTGGGCAAGGCGATCTTCGGCTATCTCAATTTCTTCTCGATGATCTACGGCAAGGAGCCGCTGCGTTCGGCCGGCGGCCCGCGCACGCCCGAGCTGGACCAGGACCTGGGCCAACTGTGGCTGCACGGCCGGATGATCGAGCTGTCGAAGGTGCGCAACGACCCGCAGTACGCGGGCAACCTCGTGCCGGGCTCGTGGCAGCTGATCGCACAGGAAGGGCGGCGCGCCAGTCCTCGCGTGGTCGCATCGCATGTCGCGCATTTCGATCTCGCGCCCGATGGCACGGTGCTCTTCAGCAATGGCTACGACATCTTCGCGTGGTCGCGTGGCGAGCAGCGCAAGCTGGATCGGCAGGCGCTGGTGGAGGGGTTGGCGGCACTCTGACCTGTGGCGCGTGCCCAGAGGCTGGGCCAACTGATCGCGCATGGACAAAAGAAAAGGCCCGGAACCGCGCGATGCGGTTCCGGGCCTTTGTTCTTCGAGAGGCGATACCGGCACCGCGACGGGTGCCGGGCCTCGGGCTTCAGAGCGTGTCGATGAAGCTGCGCAGCTTGTCCGAACGCGAGGGGTGCTTGAGCTTGCGCAGCGCCTTCGCTTCGATCTGGCGGATGCGTTCGCGGGTCACGTCGAACTGCTTGCCGACTTCTTCCAGCGTGTGGTCGGTCGACATCTCGATGCCGAAGCGCATGCGCAGCACCTTGGCTTCGCGCGGGGTCAGCGAGTCGAGGATGTCCTTGACCACGTCGCGCAGGCCAGCCTGCATCGCGGCTTCGATAGGCGCCGTGTTGCTGCTGTCCTCGATGAAGTCGCCCAGGTGCGAATCGTCGTCGTCGCCGATGGGGGTTTCCATCGAGATCGGCTCTTTCGCGATCTTCATGATCTTGCGGATCTTGTCTTCCGGGATCTCCATCTTCGCGGCCAGGATGCCGGCGTCGGGCTCGAAGCCGAACTCCTGCAAGTGCTGGCGCGAGATGCGGTTCATCTTGTTGATCGTCTCGATCATGTGCACCGGGATGCGGATGGTGCGTGCCTGGTCGGCGATCGAGCGCGTGATGGCCTGGCGGATCCACCACGTGGCGTAGGTCGAGAACTTGTAGCCGCGACGGTATTCGAATTTGTCCACCGCCTTCATCAGGCCGATGTTGCCTTCCTGGATCAGGTCCAGGAACTGCAGGCCGCGGTTGGTGTACTTCTTGGCGATGGAGATCACGAGGCGCAGGTTGGCCTCGATCATTTCCTTCTTGGCATCGCGCGAAGACGATTCGCCTTCGTTCATGCGCTTGTTGATGTCCTTCAGCTGCGTGAGAGGCACCACCACGCGCGACTGGATGTCGGCCAGGCGTTGTTGCAGCTCCTGCACCGGCGGGATGTTGCGCGCGAGCACGGCGCTCCAGGGCTTGCCGGCGGCGGCCTGCTTTTCGACCCACTTCAGGTTCAGCAGGTTCGAGGCGATGCGGTTGCCGTTCTTGTCGTAGCCGCTGAAGTCGCGGATGAACTCGTCCTGCGGGAAGCCGCACTTGTCCACGATGATGCGGCGCAGCTCGCGCTCCTTCTTGCGAACGTCGTCGACCTGTGTGCGCACCAGGTCGCACAGCTTTTCGATGGTCTTGGCCGTGAAGCGGATGGTCATCAGCTCGTCCGACAGGCCCTGCTGGGCCTTTTCGTACGCGGGCGTGCCGTAGCCTTCCTTGTCGTAGATCTTGTGGACCTTCTCGAACATGGCGGCGATGCGGTCGAAACGCTCAAGCGCGTCGCGCTTGAGTTCTTCGAGCTTCTTGGTCAGGGCCTTGGAGCCGCCCTTGCCGTCGTCGTCGTCTTCTTCGTCGAATTCGTCGAAGTCTTCTTCGGCCACGTAGTCGTCGGCCTCGTTGGGGTTCGAAAAGCCGTCCACGATGGTCGAGATGACGACCTTGCCTTCGCGGATTTCAGCGGCCAGGCGCAGGATCTCGGCAATGGTGGCGGGGGAGGCCGAGATGGCTTCCATCATGGCCATCAGGCCGCCTTCGATGCGCTTGGCGATTTCGATTTCGCCTTCGCGGGTCAGCAGCTCGACCGTGCCCATTTCGCGCATGTACATGCGGACCGGGTCGGTGGTGCGGCCGAATTCGCTGTCCACCGTGGACAGGGCCGCTTCGGCTTCTTCCTCGGCTTCTTCCACCGTGGTGGCGGTGGGTGCGGTGTTGTTCAGCAGCAGGGTTTCGGCGTCGGGCGTCTGCTCGTACACTGCCACGCCCATGTCGTTGAGCATGGTGACCACGACTTCCATGGTCTCGGCGTCGACCAGCTTGTCGGGCAGGTGGTCGGAGATTTCGCCGTGCGTGAGGTAGCCGCGGGTCTTGCCCAGCGTGATCAGGGTCTTCAGGCGCGAGCGGCGCTTGGCCAGGTCTTCTTCGGAGAGCACGGTCTCGTCGAGGCCGAACTCCTTCATCAAGGCGCGTTCCTTCGCCTTGCTGATCTTCATGCGCAGCGGCTTGACCTTCTCTTCGGTGGTCGTTGCAGCCGCCGGCTCTTCGCCGGCCAGGTCTTCTTCGATGTCCGACAGATCGATGTCGCTCTCGGCGGCTTCATTGCCGGCCTTCGGCTTGCGGCCGCGCTTGGCGCCCGTGGCGGGTGCGGCAGCGCCGGCGGCCTTGGGCGGGCGGCCGACTTTCTTGGCGGCGGGGGCGGCAGCAACCGTCTTGGCGGCAGCTTTTTTGGGATCGTCGAGAGAGGTCGATTTCGTGGGCACGGTTTTCACTTTCGTTGCGGCTGCCGGTTTGGACGCGGCGGCACCCGTCTTAGTTGCTGGCTTCGCGCCGGCTTTCAACGGTTTTTCTGTTGCGGGCTTGGTGGCGACGCTTTTGGCAAGTGAAATGGCAGGCTTCTTTGAACTGGGCATACGACCTCGTTACGGCAAGAAAAGACAAGCGGAATCACAGGCGCGCCGTCCTTTGGACAACGCCACCACAGCCCGTGCACAGGCACGGACAAAACAATTGGGAAAGAGGAAGTAATTCCTCAACAGGCAAGATGTCGGGCGAACATTTGGTATGCAGTCCTTGCGGTTATTGACCCTTTCCGCCGGAATTTACCGTTGGAGTGCGTTGCGCTAGGGGTCGGCCCGGAGGTGCTGCTGTCGCTCTTGCCTAATTTCGCCAGTTGCGAAGCCCTACATTATAGCGTGTTGCGGAAATTTCAAGCAGTTTCTGTACCGGACGGCCGCAAGCGATTTCGCAATTCAAGCCGCCGCGCCTCCAGCGCCTTGTAGCGTTCCAGGGCCTTGGGATCTTTGCCGACAGCCGCGATCGCTTCGCTTTGCTGGGCCTTGAGGCGGTCGTCCAGCATGAAGTCGAGCACGCTGGTGAGCTCCTTGGCGGCGTCGGCCAGGTGTTGTTCTTCTTCGCCCTCCGGAACCGGGCCGGCTTCGGAAACGCTCATCAGCCGTTGGGCCAGGCCCTCGAAGTCCAGCCCGCGCATGCCTTCGCGCAAAGCTGCCCACGGCTGAACGCCATGTTCGTGCAGTTGGCTGTCGAGCCAGGTGAACAGCGCGCCGTGCGATCCGGGCAGGTCGCACAGCATCAGGTGGAGCTCGTGCGACAGCGCATCCCATTGCGCCATGTTCGACAGCAGCAGCCGCACCGCCACGTCGGGCCGGCTGGGTGGCGCGCCGCGTCCGCGCAGAGGCTCGATGGGCTCCTCGAACTTGCCGCCCCAGCGCTTGCCCTTGGTGAACTTGCGCTGCTGGAACTTGGGCTTGCTATCGCTTTCATAGCGAGGCGGCTCGAAGTCCTGCGGCGGGGGCATGTCCGGGTAGTAATCGCCATCGCTGCCTGAGCCGCCGCCACCGCCATGACCGGATGGCTCGCTGTGGCGCTGCGGCGCGGGTGCGCCGCCGGCCTTGCGCGGGCCGGGCGTGGAGGCCCAGAGGTCCGACAGCGCGGGCGCGTCGAGCTGAACCAGCGTCGCGATCTCGCTCAGCAACTGGCGCTTGAGCGCGCCGTCGGGCATGGCGCTCCAGAGCGGGCGCACGTTGCTGGTCATGTGCGCGCGGCCTTCTGCGGTGGTCAGGTCGCAGCCCTCGCGAGCGGCTTCGAGCATGAAGCGCGACAGCGGCGTGGCTTCGGTGACGAAGCGCGCGAAGGCCTCGGCGCCGTGTTCGCGGATGAAGCTGTCCGGGTCGTGCTCGGCCGGCAGGAACAAGAACTTGATGCTGCGCACGTCGGTGGCGTAGGGCAGTGCGCCGTCGAGCGCCTTGCGTGCGGCGCGGCGGCCGGCGGCGTCGCCGTCGAAGCTGAACACCACCGATTCGGTGAAGCGAAAGAGCTTTTGCACGTGCTCCGTCGTGCAGGCCGTGCCGAGCGTGGCCACCGCGTTCGGAAAGCCGAGCTGGGCGAGGGCGACGACGTCCATGTAGCCCTCGGTCACGAGTGCATAGCCACGGTCGCGGAAAGCGGAACGGGCTTCGTACAGGCCGTAAAGCTCCCGCCCCTTGCTGAACACGGGCGTTTCGGGCGAGTTCAGGTACTTGGGTTTCTCGTCGCCGAGCACGCGCCCGCCGAAGCCGATGCATTCGCCCTTGACGTTGCGGATCGGGAACATCACGCGGTCGCGGAAGCGGTCGTAGCGCTTGGCCTCGCTCTCGCTGAGCTGGCCTTCCTCGTTGTTGACGATCACCAGTCCGCTTTCGGCGAGCAGCGGGTCGTCGTAGTCGGGGAACACGCTGGCCAGCGCGCGCCAGCCGGCCGGTGCATAGCCGATACCGAACTGCTTGGCCACCTCGCCCGAGACGCCGCGGCCCTTCAGGTATTCGATGGCACCCGGCGCCTGCCGCAGATGCTTGCGGTAGGCATCGCCCGCTTTTTCAAGCACGTCGCTCAGCGTGGCCTGTTTCTGGCGCTGGCTGGCGGCACGGGCACGCTCGGCGGGCGAGGCGTCGTCCTCGGGCACCTGCAGGCCGTACTGGCCGGCAAGGTCGTGCACCGCCTCGACGAAGCCCATGCCCGCGTGCTCCATCAGAAAGCCGATGGCGTTGCCATGCACCCCGCAGCCGAAGCAGTGATAGAACTGCTTCGTCGGGCTGACGGAGAAGGAGGGCGATTTCTCGCCGTGGAACGGGCACAGGCCCATGAAATTGGCGCCGGCCTTCTTGAGCTGCACATAGCGGCCGACGATCTCGACCACATCGGCGCGCGCGATGAGTTCCTGGATGAATGAAGCGGGGATGGTCATGTAGGCGAAGAGCGGCAAATCATACGCAAGCGGCTGAACGCCCACGGCCCGACGGCATACTGGCCGTGACCGGAATTCACGAATGAAGACGCCCAAACCCCTGCAACACGCCGCGCCGATGCTGCGCCATCCGCTTCGATTCATCTGGGATGCGCTCAAGGAATTTCGCGCCAACCAGGGGTTGCTGCTCGCGGGCGCGGTGGCGTACTACGCGCTGCTGTCGATCGTGCCGCTGCTGATCGTGAGCGTGATCGCGTTGTCGCACGTGATCGAGCAGGCCGAGTTGCTGCGCACCATCGGCCGGTATCTCGAATGGCTGCTGCCAGGGCAGTCGAAGGCCATCGTGGCGGAGCTCTCAAGCTTTCTGGACCATCGTGACGTGCTGGGCCCGGTGCTGCTGGTGACGATGATCTTCTTCAGTTCGCTCGCCTTCAGCGTGCTCGAAAGCGCGATGGCGGTGATCTTTCATCACCGCAAGGCCGACCACAAGCGCCACTTCCTGGTGTCGGTGGCGATGCCTTATCTCTACATCCTCTGCCTGTGCGTGGGGTTGCTGCTGGTCACGCTGGTGTCGGGCGCGCTGCAACTGGTGGGGCGCGAGAGCGTCGACCTGCTGGGGCGCAGCTGGTCGCTGTCGGGCATCTCAGGGCTGCTGCTGTATTTGCTGGGGCTGGGCGGCGAGATCTTCATGCTGACCTCGCTCTACCTCGTGATGCCCGCCGGCCGGATGTCGCTGCGCCATGCGCTGCTGGGCGGCATCACGGCCGCGCTGCTGTGGGAAGCCACGCGGCGCGTGCTGATCTGGTATTTCTCGACGCTGTCGCAGGTCAATGTGGTCTACGGCTCGCTCACCACGGCCATCGTGGTGTTGCTGAGCCTGGAGATCGCGGCCACGCTGGTGCTGCTCGGGGCCCAGGTGATCGCGCAGTACGAGCGGCTGGACCGCAGCGGCAGCACAAAGCCGCCGCAGCAACCCGCCATTAGCGGGGAGGCAGGCGGATCGCTCCGTCGAGACGGATGACTTCGCCGTTGAGCATGTCGTTCTCGATGATGTGCTTGGCGAGCTTGGCGTAGTCCTCGGGCGTGCCCAGGCGCGAAGGGAAGGGCACGCTGGCGGCCAGCGCGTCTTGCACGTCCTGCGGCATGCCGAACAGCATGGGCGTGCCGAAGATGCCGGGCGCGATGGTCATGTTGCGGATGCCGTTGCGCGCCAGGTCGCGGGCGATGGGCAGCGTCATGCCAACCACGCCGCCCTTCGAGGCGCTGTAGGCGGCCTGGCCGATCTGGCCGTCGTAGGCCGCGACCGAGGCGGTCGAGATCAGCACGCCGCGCTCGCCGGTGGCTTCGGGTTCGTTCTTGCTCATCGCGTCGGCGGCAAGGCGGATCATGTTGAAGCTGCCGATCAGGTTGACCGTGACGGTCTTGCTGAACACCGCCAGCGCGTGCGGGCCGTTCTTGCCCACGGTCTTTTCGGCAGGGGCAATGCCGGCGCAGTTGATCAGGCCGGCGAGCTTGCCGAGCTTCTGCGCGGCGGCCACCGCGGCCTGGCCGTCGGCTTCCTGGCTCACGTCGCACTTGACGAACACGCCGCCGATGTCGCGGGCAACGGCCTCGCCCTTTTCAGCCTGCATGTCGGCGATCACCACCTTGCCGCCGTTCGCGGCCAGCATGCGCGCCGCGCCTTCGCCGAGGCCCGAAGCGCCACCGGTCACGATAAAAACCTTGCCGTCGATCTGCATTGAAAGTCTCCTGAGATGAGGCGCGCATTATCGAAGACGGCCGCCGGGCCAAAAAAAAGGCCTCATCCGAAGATGAGGCCCTGAATTGGATCCGTGAGGACCCAAGGAGACAACTGGTGGTGGTCGGCAGCTTAGCGCTTGCGCGAAGCGGTCGCGGTCTTGGCGGCGGCAACGGCTTGCGTCGACACGGCATTGAAGTTGGCTTCGGCGACGTCCGACGCTTGCTTGACGGCCTTCTGAACCGATTCGAAAGCGTTGTTGGCGGCAGCCACGGCGCTCTTCAGGACGGCAACGGCGGTTTCCGAACCGGCGGGTGCGTTCTTGGAAGCGCTGTCGACGAGGCCGACGAAGGCTTGCTGGGCTTCAGCAGCCTTGGCTTCGAAAGCCTTGGAGAACTCGGCGCCGGTGCCTTGGGCGATGTCGTACAGGTGACGGCTGTAGGCAGCGGTCTTTTCGGCCAGGGGCTGGAACAGGCTGGCTTGCAGCGTCAGCAGTTCTTGCGCGTCCTTGACGCTCAGGGCAGCCTGGGCGGTGCCGGCGGCTTCGGCCAGGGCGGCCTTGGAAGCGGTCACGTTCAGTTCGACGAGCTTCTCGACGCCTTCGAAAGCCTTGGTGGTCAGGCCGAACAGGGTTTCGAGGTTTGCTTTTTGAGCGGCGAGGATTTGGTCAGCGGTCAGAGCCATTTGAGATCTCCAGAAGGGATGATTGAGTGGTCGATTCACGTTGCGCTGCCTCGTCGTTCATGTTGCGGTGCAGCATGGCCTCAAGTATAGGCAGCTGAGTTTGGCGAGCAAGGGGTTTTTGTTGCTCTGCAGCAATCTAGAGGCCGCTTTCTAAATCCGGACCGCACCGCGGAATGCCGACATGCTCAAGGTGGCGATGATCGATCTCGATGTGCACCAGGGCAATGGCACGGCCAGCATCTTTCGCGACGACCCCCGCGTGTTCACGCTCTCGATGCACGGCCAGAAGAACTTTCCCTTCCACAAGGAAGCGAGTGACCTCGATGTCGAGTTGCCCGATCCGCGTGTTCGACTGGGCCTGGCAGCGCCGCCTGCCGCTCGCCTTTGCCATGGCCGGTGGCTATGCCAGCGACATCGCCGAGACGGTGCAGGTACAGGTCGGCACCTTCAAGGTTGCCCTCGAGTACTGGCGCCGCTGGCAGAATGCCGCGCGATGAGCTCCGCCACCAAACCCACGCCGAACCACCGAAGCAGCTACCGCGCGTTCCGCAGCATCCCGACGCGCTGGGCCGACAACGACATGTACGGCCATGTCAACAACGTCGTGTACTACAGCTGGTTCGACACGGCGGTGAACGCGCTGCTGATCGAGCGCGGCGCACTCGACATCCACCAGGGCCAGACCATCGGCTTCGTGGTCGAGACGCAGTGCAACTACTTCGCGCCCATTGCCTTTCCGCAGACGGTGGAAGCGGGCATCCGCGTGGCACAGGCCGGGCGGTCGAGCGTGCGCTATGAAATCGCGCTCTTCGCTGAAGGCGCCGAAACCGCGGCCGCGCAGGGCCACTTCGTGCACGTCTACGTCGACCGCGTCACGCAGCGCCCCGTGCAATTGCCCGAAGCGCTCCAGCAGGTGGTCGACTCGCTGAAGGCCTGACGCAAGAAGAAAGGCGGCGCCCATGGACGCCGCCTCTGTGAGTCATCGGGTCGCGATGATTACTTCTTCATGGCCTTGATGTCGGCCTTGCCCTGGGCCTCGTCGGCCTTGGCCTGCTTCACGCAGGCGTCCTTGGCCGCGCCGCTCTGGTCGTCGCACTTTTCCTTGGCGACTTCATAGGTGGCCTTCACCTTTTCTTCGGCCACCTTGCGGGCATGGCTGTCGCTCGGCTGGTATTGCTGTTCCAGCTCGGCCTTGGCCACGTCTTCCTTGCCCTTGGCTTCCTTCTGGCAGACGTCCTTGGCGTTGTCCTTCAGCGTGTCGCACTGGGTCTTGGCGACCTTGTAGTCGGCCTCGATCTTCTCTTTGGCGACCTTGTATTCGTCCTTGGTCATCGCGCTGGCCTGCGTGGCGACGAAACAGGTGGAGGCGAGGGCGAGCATGAGCAGATGTTTCTTCATCGGAATCTTTCCTTCGGAGTTGTTGAATTCGGTGTTGCTTCGGTGTGGCGGCAGCCACTCGGGCTGCGCTGCGTCATCACATCGATCAGTACTTTTCGAACCAGAGCGCGTCGGGCGTGCGGCCGTCGCGTGCTTCCCAGTCCTTGACCTGTTTCTCGGCTTCGTCGCGGCTGATGCCGTGGCGCTCCTGGATGCGGCCGAGCAGCTGGTCGCGCTTGCCGGCGATGACGTCGAAGTCGTCGTCGGTCAATTTGCCCCATTGCTCCTTGACCTTGCCCTTGAGCTGCTTCCAGTTGCCTTCGATGGTGTCCTTGTTCATGCGAATCTCCTTTGAGCGGTTGATTCGGCGGCCATGTCCGCCGCCGTGAAATCAATGTCGCAAGGGCGATTCCCCCTCACGGTAGGACGTGCTGTCCAGGCCCCGTAGGCAGAGGCCGACGCGCCCCGTGATAATCGATGCGACGCCGAAAGTTTGAGACACCGCACGCATCGCGTACCGCACCATGATCATTCACAGCCTGCTCGACACCGACCTCTACAAGTTCACGATGATGCAGGTCGTTCTGCATCACTTCCCGGGGGCCCGGGTCGAGTACCGCTTCAAGTGCCGCAACCCCGGTGTCGACCTGGCGCAGTTCGCGGGCCAGATCCGCGACGAGGTGCGCAGCCTGTGCTCGCTGCAGTTCCGCGACGCCGAGCTGGCCTACCTGCGGTCGATGCGCTTCATCAAGAGCGACTTCGTCGACTTCCTCGGGCTCTTCCGGCTCAACGAGAAGTACATCAACATCATTCCCCAGCCCTCGGGCGAGCTCGAGATCCGCATCAAGGGCCCGTGGCTGCACACCATCCTGTTCGAGATCCCGGTGCTGGCCATCGTCAACGAGGTCTACTTCCGCAACACGCAGAAGAAGCCCGACTTCGAGGAGGGCCGCCGCCGCCTCGAAACCAAGATCGCGCAGCTGCAGGATGCGGGCCTGTCCGACCTGAAGATCGCCGACTACGGCACGCGCCGCCGCTTCTCCAAGGACTGGCACGAAGAAGTGCTGCGCACCCTGAACGGCAAGCTGGGCGCCGTGACCTCGCCGCCGGCGCAGGCCGCGCCCGGCGCGCGGCTGCCGCAGCTGGCGGGCACCAGCAACGTGCTGTACGCCATGAAGCTGGGCCTGATCCCGCTGGGCACCATGGCGCACGAATACCTGCAGGCCTGCCAGGCCCTCGGCCCGCGCTTGCGCGACAGCCAGATTTTCGGCTTCGAGAGCTGGGCACGCGAATACCGCGGCGACCTGGGCATCGCGCTGTCCGACGTGTACGGCATGAGCGCCTTCCTGCGCGACTTCGACCTGTACTTCTGCAAGCTCTTCGACGGCGCGCGCCACGACAGCGGCGACCCGTTCCAGTGGGGCGAGCGCATGCTGGCGCACTATGTGGCGAACCGGGTCGATCCGCTCACCAAGACGCTGATCTTCAGCGACGGCCTCACGGTGCCGCGCACCATCGAGCTGTACCAGCAGTTCCGCGGCCGCTGCCAGCTGGCTTTCGGCATTGGCACCAACCTCACCAACGACCTGGGCTACGAGCCGCTGCAGATCGTCATCAAGATGATCCACTGCAACGACCAGCCGGTGGCCAAGCTGTCGGACACGCCGTCCAAGAACATGTGCGAAGACGAAAAATATTTGGCCTACCTTCGCCAGGTGTTCGAGATCGAACAGCCGCCTGCCTGACCTCGGTCTGGTACGGTACGGCACCCATGAAAAAGACCCTTCGACTGATGGCGGCCGCGGCGCTGCCCATGCTCTTTCCCGCCCTGGCTTCGGCCGCCGACTTCGACGGTGCACGGCTTTCGCCGCTGTGGGGCGTGCCCTTCGCCGGCATCCTGTTGTCGATCGCGCTGATGCCGTTGCTCACGCCGTCGTTCTGGCATCACCACTACGGCAAGATTTCGGCAGCCTGGGCGCTGGCCTTCCTGCTTCCATTCGCGGCAACCTACGGAGTCGGCCTGGCGGGCGTGCAGCTCGTGCATGCGCTGGTGGCCGAGTACATCCCGTTCATCATTCTCCTGACGGCGCTGTTCACGGTGGCGGGCGGCATCCACATCCGCGGCAACCTGCGCGGCGCGCCCGGCCTCAACACGGCGATCCTGGCGATCGGCGCGGTGCTCGCGAGCTTCATGGGGACCACGGGCGCCTCGATGCTGCTGATCCGCCCGCTGATCCGCGCGAACGACAACCGCCTGCGCAAGGTGCACGTCATCGTGTTCTTCATCTTCATCGTCTCGAATGCGGGCGGTGCGCTCACCCCGCTGGGCGATCCGCCGCTGTTTCTCGGCTTCCTGAAGGGCATCGGCTTCTTCTGGACCGCGCAGAACATCCTGCTCGAAACGATCTTCATTCTCGCGGTGCTGCTCGCGCTGTTCTATGCCATCGACCGCTACTTCTATCGGAAAGACGGCGTGCTGCCGACCGACCCGACGCCCGATACCCGGCGCCTGGGTTTCGATGGCGCCGCCAACTTCTGGTTGCTGGGCGCGGTGGTGGCACTGGTGCTGCTCAGTGGATTCTGGAAGTCGCCGGTGCAGTTCGACGTGTTCGGCACCGAGGTCGGCCTGCCGGGGCTGGTGCGCGATGTCGGGCTGGCGCTGATCGCGGTCATTTCGTTCAAGCTCACCTCGCCCAAGGTGCATGCCGACAACCAGTTCGAGTGGGGCCCGATGGCCGAGGTGGCCAAGCTGTTCGCGGGCATCTTCCTGACCATCATCCCGGTGATCGCGATGCTCAAGGCCGGCACGCAGGGCCCGTTCGGTGCCATCGTCTCGGCCGTGACGCGCGCCAACGGCCAGCCCGATCCGGCCATGTATTTCTGGGCCACGGGTGTGCTCAGTTCATTCCTCGACAACGCGCCGACCTACCTGGTGTTCTTCAACACGGCGGGCGGCGACCCGGCCGCGCTGATGACCACCTATGCCTCCACGCTGGCCGCCATCTCGGCGGGCGCCGTGTTCATGGGCGCCAACACCTATATCGGCAACGCGCCCAACCTCATGGTCAAGGCCATCGCCGAGAGCCGCGGCGTTCGCATGCCGAGCTTCTTCGGCTACATGGCGTGGTCCGTGGCCATCCTGGTTCCGCTGTTCGTCATCACCACCTTCATCTTCTTCCGCTGAGCGCAGAGACAACATCATGAGCAAGCCCAAGATCCTGGTCGCACGCGCGATCTTTCCCGAGACCATCGAGCGCCTTTCGCAGCACTTCGAGATCGAGTCGAACCAGGCCGACGAAAGCTGGAGCAAGGAGCTGCTGATCGCGAAGCTGCAGGGCAAGCAGGGCGCCTTCACCACCGGCAGCGAGCGCATCGACGCGGCGGTGCTCGATGCCTGCCCCGACCTGAAGATCTGCGCCAACATGGCGGTGGGCTACAACAACTTCGACGTCGACGCCATGGCCGCACGCGGCGTGCTCGGCACCAATGCGCCCGACGTGCTGACCGAGACCACGGCCGACTTCGGCTTCGCGCTGCTCATGGCCACGGCGCGCCGCATCACCGAAAGCGAGCATTTCCTGCGCGCGGGCAAGTGGCAGAAGTGGAGCTTCGACATGTTCGCGGGCTCCGACATCCACGGCTCGACGCTCGGCATCATCGGCATGGGCCGCATCGGCCAAGGCATTGCCAAGCGCGGCGCGCACGGCTTCGGCATGAAGGTGATCTATCACAACCGCTCGCGGCTCGACGCGGCGCTCGAGGCCGAATGCAAGGCCAGCTACGTGAGCAAGCAAGAGCTGCTCAAGACCGCCGACCATGTGGTGCTGGTGGTGCCGTATTCGCCGGCGTCGCACCACACCATCGGCGCAGCCGAGATCGCGCTGATGAAGCCGACCGCCACGCTGGTCAACATCGCGCGCGGCGGCATCGTCGACGACGCCGCGTTGGCCGTGGCCCTGCGCGAGCAGCGCATCGCCGCAGCGGGCCTCGACGTGTTCGAGGGCGAGCCCAAGGTTCATCCCGATCTGCTGACCGTGCCGAACGTGGTGCTGACCCCGCACATCGCCAGCGCCACCGTGCCCACGCGCCGCGCCATGGCCGACCTTGCGGCCGACAACCTCATCGCCTGGTTCAGCGGCAAGGGTGCGCTGACGCCCGTCACGCCCGTGCCACCGGCCCACAAGCAATAAAAAAACAGGCACCGATACCGCGACCTTGGACTCTTCCCTGATTCTTCTCCTGCTGGCTGCGCTCGCAGTCATCCAACTGGTGCTGGTGGTCTGGCTGCTCGCACGCCGCCCACCCCAGCCTGATCACAGCGACATGCTGCGCGCACTGGCCGCGATGTCCTCGGCCAGTGAACGCACCGAGCGCGAACTGCGCCGCGAAATCGGGGACAACTCGCGCGGCGCGCGGCAAGAAACCGCCCAGGCCTTCGCCACCTTCCAGCAGTCGCTGGTGCAGCAGGGCGCCGAGGCCACGCGCACCCAGAACGCGCAGCTCGATGCCTTTGCGCTGCAGCTCGCTTCCCTGCAGAAAACGCTGGCGGATACGCTCAACACCCAGCTGCAAGGCCTGAGCGAATCGAATGCCCGGCGCCTGTCCGAAGTGCGCACGACCATGGAAACCCAGCTCGCGCAGCTGCAGCAGACCAATGCCGCCAAGCTCGACGAGATGCGCAAGACGGTCGACGAGAAGCTGCAGAGCACGCTGGAAACGCGCCTTGGCGAGAGCTTCAAGCAGGTGGCCGACCGGCTCGAACAGGTCCACAAGGGCCTGGGCGAAATGCAGACGCTGGCCGTCGGCGTCGGCAGCCTGCAGCGCGTGCTGACCAATGTGAAGACGCGCGGCGTGTTCGGCGAAGTACAGCTCGAGGCCTTGCTCGAGCAGGTGCTCACGCCCGACCAGTACGCCAGGCAGATCGAGACCAAGCCGCGCAGCGGGCAGCGTGTCGACTTCGCGATCCGTTTCCCGGGGCGGGGCGAAGAGGGTGCGCCCGTGTGGTTGCCCATCGACGCCAAGTTTCCGCGCGACGACTACGAGCGCCTGATCGACGCCCACGAGCGTGCCGATGCCTCGGGTGCCGAACTGGCGGCGAAGGCGCTCGAAGCGCGCATCCGCACCGAGGCCAAGTCCATCGCCGACAACTACCTCGCAGCGCCGCACACCACCGATTTCGCGATCCTGTTCCTGCCCGTCGAAAGCCTCTATGCCGAGGTGCTGCGCCGGCCCGGACTGATGGACGCGATCCAGCGCCAGCACCGCGTGACGTTGGCCGGGCCGACCACCTTGCTCGCCATGCTCAACAGCCTGCACATGGGCTTTCGCACGCTGGCGCTGGAGCAGCAGGCCTCCGAAGTGTGGAAGGTGCTGGGCGCGGTCAAGACCGAGTTCGAGCGCTATGGCGAATGGGTCGCGCGCATCAAGGAGCAGGTGGCCAAGGCCTCCGACACGCTCGACAAGGCCGACACGCGCGCCAAGCAGATGCGCCTGGCGCTGCGCAAGGTCGAGGCCTTGCCCGAGGCGCAGGCACAGGTGCTGCTGCCTCCCACCGCCGACAGCGAGGGCGACGACCTCCCGTGAAAGGTTCCGAACTGCTGCGCGTCATCGGCGCCCAGGTTTGCCTGCATGCCACCATGGCCGGCATGCGACTCGCAACGCCGCTGCTGGCGCTGCAACAAGGCTACAGCGCAGCAGCGGTCGGGGTGCTGATCTCGCTGTTCGCGCTGACCCAGGTGTTCCTGGCGCTGCCCGCGGGGCGCTTTGCCGACCGGCATGGGTTCAAGCGGCCGCTGTGGCTGTCGGTGATCGCGGCGGTGGTCGGCGCGGGGCTGGTGGTGGTGTTCCCCGTGTTTCCGGTGATGTGCCTGTCGGCGCTGCTGACCGGTGGTGCCACGGGCGCGACCGTGATCGCGCTGCAGCGGCACGTAGGCCGGTCTGCGCACGATCCGACGCAGCTCAAGCGTGTGTTCAGCTGGCTGGCCATCGCGCCGGCCGCGGCCAACTTCGTCGGGCCTTTCCTGGCCGGCATGCTGATCGACCATGCGGGCCGCGTGCCGGCGGACATGCTGGCCTTTCGCATCTGTTTCGTGGTGATGGCGGCACTGCCCATCGTCTGCTGGTTGCTCGCGCGCGGCGCACACGAGCAGCCGCCCACGCCGCCGCTCGCGGGCGCCGTGCCGACGCGGGCCTGGGACCTGCTGCGCGAGCCGATGTTCCGGCGCCTGCTGTTCGTGAACTGGCTGCAGTCGTCCAGCTGGGACGTGCACGCCTTCGTGCTGCCCGTGCTCGGGCACGAGCGGGGCATCAGCGCGTCGGTGATCGGTTCGATCCTCGGGGCCTTCGCCGTTGCAGCGGCTGTCATTCGCGTGGTGCTGCCCCTGATCGCCTCGCGCGCATCGGAACGCAGCGTGATCCTGAGCTCCACGGTGGTCACGGCGCTGATGTTCGCGATCTATCCGCTGCTCGACTCGGCCTGGGCCATGGGCGCTTGCTCGGTGATGCTCGGCTTCGCGCTGGGGGCGGTGCAGCCGATGGTGATGAGCATGCTGCACCAGATCACGCCGCACACGCGGCATGGCGAGGCGCTGGGCCTGCGGCTCATGACCATCAACGCATCGAGCGTCGCGATGCCGATGCTGTTCGGATCGCTGGGCGCACTGATCGGCATTGCGGGCGTGTTCTGGGTCGTCGGGGGCGTGCTGGCGCTGGGTGCGCGCGCTACATGGGGTTTGAAGATCTGACATGACGGCGATGTGAAATCCACACTTCAGATGAGATTTATTCTCATTTGTTTGACAATTTACTGACCCAAAGTCAGTATTGGCGCCTTCCTCAATGACCTTGAAGGCGTCCATGGACTCCCTTACCCGGCCTGCGGTCGATCCGCGCCGTCGTCTCGCGCTCGTGGCCGCGGTGTATCTCGGCAGCTTCATCGCCACGCTCGACGTGAGCATCGTCAACGTCGCGCTGCCCACGCTGCAACGCGCGCTCTCTACCGACCTGGCCGGGCTGCAGTGGGTGATCGACATCTACGCGCTGTGCCTGTCGGCATTCATGCTCTCGGCCGGCCCGCTGGGCGATCGCTACGGCCGCAAGCGCGCCTGGCTGACCGGCGTGATCGTGTTCACCATCGGGTCCGCGATGTGCGCGATGGCCGGCAGCCTGTTCACCTTGCTGGTCGGGCGGGCCGTGCAGGGCGTGGCGGGCGCCTTGCTGATTCCGGGCGCGCTGTCGCTGCTGGCGCACGCATTTCCGGAACCCGCGAGCAGGGCGCGGGTGATCGGCGGCTGGTCGTCGTTCACCGCGCTGTCGCTGATCCTCGGGCCGATGCTCGGCGGGCTGCTGGTGGACCACGCGGGCTGGCAGAGCATCTTCCTCATCAACCTGCCGATCGGCCTGCTGACGGTGGGGCTCGGGCTCTGGGGCATCCAGGAAACCTCGCACCCCGAACACGCGGCGCTCGACCCGGTGGGACAGGTGCTCAGCGTGCTGTGGCTCGGCGCCTTGACCTATGGACTGATTGCCGCGGGCGAATACGGTTGGGGTTCGACGCCCGCCGCAACCGCGCTGGTGGCGGCCGTGATCGGGCTCGCGCTGTTCCTGATGGTGGAGGCGCGCGTGGCGCGGCCGCTGCTGCCGCTCGCACTGTTCCGCGACGCGCGCTTTTCGGTCACCAATTTCGCGTCGTTCGTGCTCGGGTTCTCGTCGTACGCGAGCCTGTTCTTCTTCTCGCTGTTCCTGCAGCAGGTGCAGGGCTGGTCGCCCAGCGACACCGGCTGGCGCCTGGTGCCGCAGTTCGCCGCAACGGGCATCGTGGCATCGCAGTTCGGCCGCCTGGCGCGGCGCTTCGAAGTGCACTCGCTGATGGTCGCTGGCTATGGGCTCATCGGCGCTTCGATGCTGCTGCTGACGCTGTTCTCGTCCGACACACCCTATGGGCTGCTGGCGCTCCTGTTCGTGTTCCTGGGCGCGGGCTCCGGCCTTGCGGTGCCGGCCACCAGCACGGCTGTGATGGCGTCCGTGCCCGCGCAGCGCTCGGGCATGGCTTCGGCCACCATGAATGCGTTGCGCCAGGCCGGCATGCTGATCGGCATTGCGTTGCTCGGCACGCTGATGAGCACCCGTGCCACTTCGCTGCTGGCCGATGCGCTCGAACAGGCCGGGCTGCGCGATGCACAGCAGGCGGCCGTGGCGGCTGTCTCGCGGCACGACCTCGGGGCGCTGGCGTCGCTCGATGCGGGCACGGCGCACAACCTGTTGACCGATGCGCTGGCCGGCGGCTTCCATGCCGCGATGGCCTGCGCCGGATTCGCCGGCCTGCTGGCTGCGGGGCTGCTCCTGAGCGTCAGGCCCCGCACGGCCGCACTGCCTGCGCGCGCCTGAGGCCCTGCTTTCCCATGCCCGCTGCGCTCGTGCCGCTGCGCCTTCGTGCGCGACTTCGTTCGATTTTTACCAAGGAGCCTTCCATGATTCATCACGACCTCAGTCAATGGCCTCTCGTCATCAGCGTCTCGGCCGGGTTGCAGACGCTCGAAAGCATGCAGGCCTTCACCGAAGACTGGAACCGCTGGCTCGACCGCGGCGAGCCCTTCGTGTCGCTGCGCGTGTTCGCCGACGCCGATGCGCTGGTCCATCCCGAGGGCAGTGCCCACAGTGCAAAGCAGTGGCTGCAGGAGCGGGGCGCCGACATTCGCCGCCATATGATGGGCATGGCGAGCGTGGTGCCCGCCGATCAGTACGAGAAAATCCGCAAGATGAATGTCGAAAAACTCTTCGGCGTGCCTGCCAGCACATTCGCCGATTCCGACGACGCGCTGGCGTGGCTCAGCGAGCGCGTGATGGTCCCGCGCGGCCTGTCGTTCAACCTGGCCTCCGTGCGTTCGGCCATCGGCGCCGCCCGCGCGGCTGCTACAGCAGCAGCGGCCGCCTGAGGTTGTCCATGACGAAGAGCGGCGCGGTCACGATCCCCATTCCTTCCGATGGCGATGGCGAGGCCACGCCGCGCCGCCGCACCAAGGCCCCCGAGACCCGTGGGGCCGCGTTGATGGATGCCGCCGAGCGGCTCTTCATCTCCAAGGGCATCGCCACCACCAGCATCGACGACATCGCTGCCGGCGCGCAGGTGGCCAAGGGCACTTTCTATCTGTACTTTCCCTCGAAGGAGGCGCTGCTCGGCGCGCTGCAGCAGCGCTTCGTCGACACCTTCTGCGCGCGCCTGCAGGATGCGATGGACAAGTATCCCGCCCACAAGCATCGCGCTCGCCTGAAGGCCTGGGTGGAGACGGGGCTCGAAACCTACCTGGACAACGTCGCCCTGCACGACGTGGTCTTTCACGAGTACCGGCCCGAAGACCGGCGCATGCGCAACGACAACGCCGTCATCACGCAGCTCGTCGCGCTGCTGAAGCAGGGCGACGCCGCGGGTGTGTGGGAGGTGGAAGACGCGACCCTGACGGCCGTGATTCTTTTCAATGCGCTGCACGGCGTGGCCGACGACGCGGTGGCGATGGGTCCGGCCGCAGACCCCGTGGCCGACCGCCGCCGCCGCGCTCGCGCGCTCACGCGGTTCTTCGAGCAGGCGCTGCATCCCGACGTGGACGACGCAGACGCCTGACCGAGGCGCCTGCTGGCAACTTACAGCTTGTAGAAGCGCTTGATTGCGCTCCAGGCGTCTTCCGGCGCGTCGACGTACTCGAACAGCTTCACGTCGCCCGGCGAGATCACGCCTTCATCGACCAGGAAGTCGAAGTCGATCAGCTTCTTCCAGTAGTCGGAGCCGAACAGCACGATCGGCACCGGCTTCGACTTCTTCGTCTGCACCAGCGTGATCACCTCGAACAGTTCGTCGAGCGTGCCGAAGCCGCCCGGGAACGCCACCAGCGCCTTCGCACGCATCATGAAATGCATCTTGCGGATGGCGAAGTAGTGGAACTTGAAGCTCAGAGCCGGCGTGACGTAGGGGTTGGCTTCTTCTTCCATCGGCAGCGCGATCGCCAGGCCGACCGAGACGCCGCCGCCTTCATGCGCGCCGCGGTTGGCCGCCTGCATGATGCCGGGGCCGCCGCCGGTGCAGATGAAGAGCTTGTCTTGCGGCTCCTTGTCGTTGCTGTATTGCGCGACCAGCTTGCCGAAGGCGCGTGCCTTCTCGTAGTAGTGCGAGTTGCGCGCCAGCCGGCGCCAGCGCTCGGAGGCTGCGGCATCGCCGCTGGCCTCGGCCTGCGCGATCATGGCCGCGGCGTCTTCTTCGCTGCGAAAGCGGGCGCTGCCGAACACCACCACGGTGTTCTCGATGCCGTGCGCGCGTTGCTCGATGTCGGGCTTCATCAGTTCGAGCTGCATGCGGATGCCGCGCGTCTCGCGGCGCAGCAGGAACTCGGGGTCGGCGAAGGCGATGCGCGAGGGATCGGGGTCGAGCGGGAGGCCGTGATCGGCGTGGGACTGGAGCGTGGCCCAGGCATCGGCCAGGCGTTTGTCGTGAAGATCGTGCGTGTTGTTCATGAAGAAACCAGACAGAAGGACCTGTGGGATTGTGCAGCGTTGCAACCGGCATGCCCGACAAACAAAAAAGGCTCCTTGCGGAGCCTTTTTCGAAGGGGGATGGGCTGGCTGGCCAGCCAGCCGATGCAGGCTCAGACGCGCTTGCGGTATTCGCCGGTGCGCGTGTCGATTTCGATCTTGTCGCCTTG
This sequence comes from Variovorax sp. EL159, assembly GCF_900100965.1. GTDB lineage: Bacteria > Pseudomonadota > Gammaproteobacteria > Burkholderiales > Burkholderiaceae_C > Variovorax. Next base: position 516,763 of record NZ_FMUJ01000001.1, read on the forward strand.
CGAGACGAAGAGCGGAACCGGCACTTCGAAGCCGGTGGCGATCTTGGCGGGCTTCAGGACCTTGCCCGAGGTGTCGCCCTTGACGGCCGGCTCGGTCCAGGTGATTTCGCGCTCGACGCTGGTCGGCAGTTCGACCGAGATGGCCTTGCCGTCGTAGAACACCACTTCGACGGCCATGCCGTCTTCGAGGTAGTTCAGTGCGTCGCCCATGTTTTCGGCTTCGACTTCGTACTGGTTGTAGTCGGCGTCCATGCAGACGTACATCGGGTCGGCGAAGTAGGAGTAGGTGCACTCCTTCTTGTCGAGCACGATCTGGTCGATCTTGTCGTCGGCCTTGAAGACCACTTCGGTGTTGAAGTTGGCGATCAGGCTCTTCATCTTCATGCGCACGGTGGCGGAGTTGCGGCCGCCGCGGCTGTATTCGGTCTTCAGGACGACCATCGGGTCCTTGCCGTGCATGATGACGTTGCCGGCGCGGATTTCTTGAGCGATTTTCATAACAGGTTCTCTGGATGTTGGCCGCTCGGTGCACGGGGCCATCGGCAACGTTCTGAACCAACGTTCTGAACGTTTGTGCCGGCGTTTCTGGCCCCGCTGCACATGTCTTGCGGCGGATTTGCAGGTTTGGCGGAGAGCATCTCGGGTAAAAAGACCCGGGCCGAAATCCGCAAAGCCCGCTATTTTAGCTTTTTCCGGCGACCAGATGCCGCAGTTGCGCAAGCAGATCGTCTTGCGCGAGCAATCGCGTGCGGGCGGCCAGGGCGGTTTCGCGCCATGGGCCGTGTGTTTCGAGCGCAGGCAGGGGGGCGTCGCCGAAGCCGTTCCAGGCGTGGTGAAAAAGCCGCAGCGAGGGCGGGGCGCCGAGCCAGTCGAGCCAGGCTTCGAGCTTGACGTGGTGCGCGTCGTCATCCTGCGGGTAGATCTGCCAGACCAGCGGCGCGCCGGCCCAGAGGGCGCGCACCAGGGAGTCTTCGCCACGTACGAAATTCAGGTCGCAGGCCCAGAGCAGGTGGTCGAAATCCGGCTGGGTGAGGTAGGGGAGGTATGAAATTGATAGCGCATTTCGTCCACCAGACGAGGGCACCAGCCCGTTCTGGCTCGAAATGCAGGCTTGAACGGCCCGCGCTGCCCGGCCTGCGGTCACCAGCAGCCGCGTCGGCACCGGATCGGCCGCGAGCTGCCCGAGCAGCGCCGCCAGCGCGGTGGGTTCATAGCAGAAGAGCGAAATGAGCCGCTCGCCGTCCCGCCAGGGAATCTGCTGCTCTTGCAGCCACTGCCTGCGATCGAAGCGTGCCCGCCGTTCCATCAGGTCGGGCTCCCGCAGAAGGCCACCGGTGGCCGGCGTGAAGCCGGGGTAGAAAAACCGCTTGGTCAGCCCGGCGCCCGGCCCCTTGAAGACCGGCGAGGGCAGCCCGTGCAGGCGCTCGACATAGGGCTCGGCCGACAGGTATTCGAGGTTGATCCAGGCCCGTCGTGGTCCGCCGTTGGCCGAGGCTTCGGCGAAGGTGGCGATCAGTTCCGGCGCCGGTTCGCAGCCGAAGGCCTCGATCAGCACATCGGGCGCGGGCTCTGCAGCGGCGTTCTGCACGGCGGCGGCGTCGAGCCAGTCGATCACGCGCACCCCGCTCTGGCTCGAAGGCGCCATCCAGCCCAGCGCGCTCGCGTCGTCGATCCAGAGGCGCACACGCTCGCCGGCCGTGGCCAGCTGGCTGGCCAGCCGCCAGCAGACGCCGAGGTCGCCGTGGTTGTCGATCACCTTACAGAAGATGTCCCATTGCATGGCCGCGAGTGTGCCCGTCTTCCGCGCCCCCAAGGCCATGGCGCTTGCTATGCTGGACGGCACAACCACCACCGGAGAGAGAGACCATGAGGATGCAGACCCGCCGTCGTTCGCCGTTTTCCTTTCGTTCCGCGAGAACCGTGCTCGCCCTGTCGCTGGCCCTTGGCGGCATGGCCGGCACGACCGGTGCGTTGGCCCAACAGACACCGCCCCCGTCGCTGACGCCGCAGCAGCAGCGCTTTCACGACATCTACAAGGAACTGGTCGAGATCAACACCACCCATTCGGTGGGCGACAACACCGTGGCCGCGCGCGCCATGGAAAAACGCCTGATCGAAGCGGGCTTTGCACCCGGCGACATCCAGATCTTCGAACCCTTCCCCAAGAAGGGCAACCTCGTGCTGCGCTTCAAGGGCGACGGCAGCAAGAAGCCGCTGCTCCTGCTGGCCCACATCGACGTGGTCGAGGCCCGCCGCGAAGACTGGAAGACCGACCCCTTCAAGCTGCAGGAAACCGGCGGCTATTTCACGGCGCGCGGCTCCATCGACGACAAGGCGATGGCTTCGGCGCTGGTCTCGGTGGTGGGGCAGCTCAAGCAGGAGGGCTTCAAGCCCAAGCGCGACATCATCCTGGCGCTGACCGCCGACGAAGAGCGTGGCGATGCGCTCAGCAACGGTGCCTTCTGGCTCATCAGCAACAAGCCCGAGCTGCTGCAGGCCGAGTTCGGCATCAACGAAGGCGGCGGTGGCGAGCTGCGCGCCGGCAAGCCGAACCTGCACCGCATGCAGGTGGCCGAGAAGATGTACACGACCTACATGCTCGAGGCGCGCGACGTGGGCGGCCACAGCTCGGTGCCGACCAAGAGCAACCCGATCTATGCGTTATCGGCCGGGCTGGAGCGGCTGGGCAACTACGCCTTCCCGGTCAAGCTGGCCGACGTCACGAAGACCTACTTCGCGCGCAGTGCGCCCTTTGCCACCGGCCAGCTGGCCGACGACATGCGCGCCATCGGCACCGGCAACCCCGACCCCTCGGTGATCGAGCGCATGTCGGCCAACCCGGCCTACAACGCACAGTTCCGCACCACCTGCGTGGCGACGATGGTGCAGGCCGGCCATGCCGAGAACGCGCTGCCGCAGTCGGCCAAGGCCACGGTCAACTGCCGCATCCTGCCGCACGACGATCCGGACGAGGTCGAGCGCCTGCTGACCCAGGCGATCGGCAACGACAAGATCGTGGTGCGCAATGTGGGCCGTCCGCTGCGCAGCCCGGCGTCGCCGCTGAACGGCGATCTCGTGAAGACGGTGGAGTCGCTCACGCAGCAGATGTGGCCCGGCGTGCCGGTGGTGCCGGCCATGAGCACCGGCGCGACCGACAGCCGCTTCCTGCGCAATGCCGGCATTCCGATGTACGGCGTGACCGGCATGTTCCTCGAGCCGGCCGATGCGCGTGCCCACGGCCTCGACGAGCGCATCGAGATCCAGCGCCTGTACGACGGCCGCGAGTTCCTCTATCGGCTGGTGTCGGAGTTGGCCAAGTAAGCGCGCGCATGGGCGACGCCTGCGAACATCATTTCGTCCAGGTCAACGGCATCCGTCTCCATGTGGTGCAGGCCGGCCCGGTCGACGGGCCGGTGGCCTTGCTGCTGCACGGGTTCCCCGAGTTCTGGCGCGGCTGGGCCAGCCAGATCGGCGCGCTGGCTGCCGCCGGCTACCGCGTATGGGTGCCCGACCAGCGCGGCTACGGGGAAAGCGACAAGCCCGCGGGCATCGAGGCCTATGGACTCGAAACGCTGGTGGACGACATCTGCGCGCTGATCCGCAGCACCGGCCGCGAGGCCGTGACGCTGATGGGCCACGACTGGGGCGGCGTCGTGGCCTGGCGCGTGGCCGCGCGCGAACCGGCGCTGGTGAGCCGGCTGGTGATCGTCAACGCGCCGCAGCCGGCCGTGATGCTCGCGCACATGGCGACCGGACGGCAGCGCCTGCGCAGCTGGTACATGCACTTCTTTCGCATCCCGCGCCTGCCCGAGCGGCTGTTGAGCCGCAACAACTTTCGCGGGCTCGGCAAGGTGCTGACGCAGAGCAGCCGGCCCGGCGCTTTTTCCGATGCGGAGCTGGCGCTGTACCGCGAGGCCTGGGCAAGGCCGGGCGCGCTGACCGCGATGCTCAACTGGTACTGCGCGCTGATGCGCGACCGTCCGCGCATTCGCATCGATGGGCGCGTGCCGATGCCCACGTTGCTGCTCTGGGGCGTACAGGACCAGGCGCTGGGCCTGGAGATGGCCCAGCCCAGCATCGACCTGTGCGAGCAGGGTGAGCTGCAACGCATCGAAGGTGCCGGGCACTGGGTGCTGCACGAAGAGGCCGAGGGCGTGAGCCGGCGGATCCGGGCTTTTGTCGGCCCGGCCGCCGAGGTGCTCGCGCAGCACTGAAGGAGAGAAGCGGGGCCGTCACCGGCCCCGTGGATTCATCTCACCTCAAGGCGTGAAGCTGTCGCCCAGCACGATGCCTTCACGGCGCGGGTCCGCGCCGCCGGTCAACACCGGCTTGCCGCCGACGTTGGTACGGATGACGGTGCTCACGCCGCTGGACTGCGCCCCGAAGTTCACCGTGTGACCCATCGCGCGCAGCCCTGTGATCAGCGGATCGTTGTTGCCCCCGTTGGTCGCATCGATGCTCGGATGTTCACCGCCCACGTTGGTCAGCGAGGCGGTGGCGGTGGGCGTCGGCTTGCTGTTGGTCGCGCCGAAGTCGACCAGCGACGTGGCTTGCTGGGCATCCAGGCCCCAGTCGAGCGCGCCGACCAGCGTCTTCACCACGTACTGGATGATCGTGCCGCCACCCGGCGAGCCCGTGCCCATCACGAACTCGCCCATGCTGCCGTCGGTGTTCTTCTTGAACACCAGCGTCGGCGCCATCGTGCTGCGCGGGCGCTTGCCCGGGGCCACGCGGTTGGCGAACTTCACGTTCGGGGTCACCGTGGTGTCGTTCGGGTTGGCCGCGAAATCGGTCAGTTGGTTATTGAGCACGAAGCCTTGCGTCATGTGGAACGAGCCCAGTGTGCTCTCCACCGTGGTCGTCATCACGACCACGTTGCCCTGCTTGTCGACGATGGTGAAGTGCGTGGTGCCGTGCTCTTCGGTCTTGTCGATGCCCAGCGGCACGGCGCCCAGGTCGCCGGCTGTGGCCAGGCCCATGCTCTTCGTCAGGCTGATGAGGCTGGCGCGGCCTTGCAGGTAGCGCTTGTTGATCAGCGAGTCGGGGCTGCCGCCGGGCAGCGGAATGAAGTCGGTGTCGGCCACGTACTTGTCGCGGTCGGCGTAGGCCAGGCGCTCGGCCTCGCTCACCAGGTGCACGCCCATCACGGTCGGCTTGCCGCCTTCGAGGTCGATGGCGGTCGGCTTGTACAGGCCCAGGTTGAAGGTCTCCAGGATGCCAAGGGTCGCCACCACCGCGATGCCGCCCGAAGACGGCGGCGACATGCTGCACACGTAGTAGTCGCGGTAGGTGCCGCACACCGGGTCGCGGCGCTTGGCCCTGTAGTTGGCCATGTCGGCCAGCGTGGTCTTGCCGGGGGTGATGGCCGAGCCGTCGACGGCCGTGCTGACACCGATCTTGTCGACGATGCTCTTGGCGATGTCGCCCGTGTAGAAAGCGTCGGCGCCCTGGGTGGCGATGGTGTTCAGCGTCTTGGCGTAGGCCGGGTTCTTGAGCCGGGTGCCCAGCGCCTTGGGCGTGCCGTCGGCGTTGAAGAAATAGGCCGTGGCTTCGGCGTCGCGCATCAGGTCGGTCTTGGAGGTGGCAATGGCGGTTGCCATGCGGCCGCCGATCAGGAAGCCGTCGGAGGCGAGCGTGATGCCGTAGCCGAACAGGTCTTTCCAGGGCAGCTTGCCGTGGTCTTGGTAGGCCAGGTCGAGCATGCGCACCGCGCCCGGCGTGCCGATGGAGCGGCCGCTGGCCCGCAGCATCGACGTCGGCTTCGGGGCCGTCTTGTCGCTGACATCGTCCACGTAGAGCAGGTAGTTCTCGGTGGCCGCGGCGGGCGCGGTCTCGCGGCCGTCATAGGCCTGCACCTTCTTGGTCGCGGCGTCGTAATAGAGCATGAAGGCGCCGCCGCCCAGGCCGCTCGACTGCGGCTCGACCAGACCGAGCACGGCCTGCACCGCTACCGCCGCGTCGACCGCGCTGCCGCCGGCCTTGAGCACATCGCAGCCGGCGCGCGTGGCCAGCGGGTGGTTGGCCACCACCATGTAGTTCTTGGCGTAGACCAGCTTGTGGCCCGGCACGTAGCCCGATGCAGGCTCCGGTGCGGCCGGATCGCCCGGGTCGCCCGAGCCGACGACCACCGACGAACTGGTGGTCGGTATCTGGCAGCCGTTGTCGGCGACCGGTGGCGCCGGTGGTGCGGGCTGGTTGGCCGCGTTGATCGCGGCAACGGTCGCGAACAGCGCCGCGGTGTCCTGCGCGTTGGTGTTGGCACCGCCGCCGCAGCCGGCCACGGTCAACGAGAGCGCGAGGGGCGTCAACGCCCACCACACGCGTGCGGAGTTTTTCTTCATGGAGATTTTTCCCGAATGGCTGTATTTGAAAGACAACGGGCGCTCCTCGCGCCCGTTGCCATCTTCAGCATTTTTCGTTCCACCCTCTGTCGGGGTTTGCGCTGGGGTCGCGGCCGGGTCCTGCGTCGCGCGCCACAATAGCCGCCATGTCAGACGTGCATTCCGATCAACTGCTCAGCGAAGTCGCGGCCCTGCCGCAGCTGCCGGGCGTCTACCGTTATTTCGACGCGGCCGGCGCGGTGCTCTACGTGGGCAAGGCGCGCAACCTCAAGAAGCGGGTCGCCAACTACTTCCAGAAGAACCACGGAGGCACCCGCATCGGCCACATGATCTCGAAGATCGTGCGCATGGAGACCACCGTGGTGCGCTCCGAGGCCGAGGCGCTGCTGCTCGAGAACAACCTGATCAAGACGCTCAAGCCGCGCTACAACATCCTGTTTCGCGACGACAAGAGCTACCCCTACCTGAAGATCGCCTCGCACGCGTTTCCGCGGCTGGCCTACTACCGTGGCGCGGTCGACAAGAAGCACCGCTACTTCGGGCCGTACCCCAGCGCGTGGGCCGTCAAGGAGTCGATCCTGCTGTTGCAGAAGGTGTTTCGCCTGCGCACCTGCGAGGACACGGTGTATGCCAACCGCACGCGGCCCTGCCTGCTCTATCAGATCAAGCGCTGCAGCGGGCCCTGCGTCGGCTACATCGAGCCCGAGGCCTACGCGCAGGACGTGGCCAGCGCCGAAGCCTTCCTGATGGGCGACACGCAACTCGTGCTCTCGAAGCTCGAGCAGCGCATGACCACGCACGCCGAGAAGCTCGAGTTCGAGCAGGCGGCCGAGTTGCGCAACCAGATGTCGGCCATCTCGCGCGTGCTGCATCAGCAGTCGATCGAGATCGCGTCCGATAAAGACGTCGACATCCTCGCGGTCAAGGTGCAGGGCGGCAAGGCCTGCGTGAACCTGGCGATGGTGCGCGGCGGACGGCACCTGGGCGACCGGCCGTACTTCCCCGTGCACGTGGACGACGCGGCGCAGATCCATCACGGAGAGCTGGACGACGAAGGAGAAGAGGGCGCCAGCCCCGCTGCGGCTGATCCGATCGAGGTGCAGGTGCTCGAAGCCTTCATCGCCCAGCACTACATCGACGTGCCGGTGCCATCCACGCTGGTGCTGAGCCATCAGGTGAGCCGCGAGCTGGTCGAGGCCATTTCGCTGCAGGCCGGCTCGCGTGTGACGGCCGTGTTCCAGCCTCGTGAGCAGCGCCGCCACTGGCTCGAGATGGCCGAGACGAACGCCGCCCTGCAACTGGCCCGCCTGCTGGCCGAAGAAGGCTCGCAGCAGGCGCGCACCCGCGCGCTGGCCGATGCGCTCGAGCTGGCACCCGACGACCTCGACAACTTCCGCATCGAATGCTTCGACATCTCGCACACGGCCGGTGAGGCGACCCAGGCTTCGTGCGTGGTGTTCGAGCACCACGCGATGCAGAACCGTGAGTACCGCCGCTACAACATCGACGGCATCACGCCCGGCGACGACTACGCCGCCATGCGCCAGGTGCTGCTGCGCCGCTACGGCAAGCTGGCCGAAGTCATGGCCGCCGAGACCGACGCGCCGCCCGCGGGCGATGCCGAAGGGGCAGGCAGCGACGCGCCCCCCAAGACCAAGGCCGCGCGCATGCCCGATCTGGTGCTGGTGGACGGCGGCAAGGGGCAGGTGTCGATGGCGCGCGAGGTGTTCAGCGAGCTGGGCCTGTCGCTGTCGCTCATCGTCGGTGTCGAAAAAGGCGAGGGCCGCAAGGTCGGGCTCGAAGAACTGGTGTTTGCCGATGGCCGCGAGAAGGTCTACCTGGGCAAGGACTCGGCCGCACTGATGCTGGTCGCGCAGATCCGCGACGAGGCGCACCGTTTCGCGATCACCGGCATGCGCGCCAAGCGCGCCAAGGTGCGCGTGGGCGGCAGCCAGCTCGAAGACATTCCGGGCATCGGGCCGAAGCGCCGGGCGCGGCTGCTTCAACGCTTCGGCGGGATTCGCGGCGTGGCCGCGGCGAGCGTGGAAGACATTGCATCGGTCGAAGGCATCGCCACCGATCTGGCGGAAGAAATCTACAAGGCATTGCACTGAGGGGAACCCGATGGCTGCTCGAAACGAGCACGCCTGGGGGGTACTCCCGCCGTGACACAATCAAGCGATGTTCTGGACCCTACCGACCATCATGACCTGGACGCGCATCGTCGCGATCCCTTTGATCGTCGGCGTGTTCTACCTGCCGATGGCCGAGCCGATGCGCAACCTGATCGCCACGGTCATGTTCATCGTCTTCGCCGCGACCGACTGGCTCGACGGCTTCCTGGCACGCAAGCTCAATCAGACCTCGGCCTTCGGCGCCTTCCTCGATCCGGTGGCCGACAAGTTCCTGGTGTGCGCCTCGCTGCTGGTGCTGGTGCATTTGAACCGGGCCGACGTGTTCGTGGCGCTGATCATCATCGGCCGCGAGATCGCCATCTCGGCGCTGCGCGAATGGATGGCGCAAATCGGTGCCAGCAAGAGCGTGGCGGTGCACATGATCGGCAAGGTCAAGACGACCGTGCAGATGATCGCCATTCCCTTCCTGCTCTATGACGGGCGCCTCTTCAAGGTCATCGACACCGGGCTCTGGGGCCAGTGGCTGATCTGGATCTCGGCCGTGCTGACGATCTGGTCGATGGTCTATTACCTGCAGAAGGCCATTCCCGAGATCCGGGCCCGGACCAAATGACCGTGGCGGCGTCGGCTCGCAACGCGGGCTGGTTGCGGGCGATGCCCGGCGTCTTCGTGCTGATCTGGAGCACCGGTTTCATCGTTGCGCGCTATGGCATGCCGTATGCGCCGCCCCTCAAGTTCCTCGCTGTTCGCTATGCGCTGTCGCTCGTCTGCTTCGGCGTGTGGGTCGCGTTGGCGCGGGTCGCCTGGCCGGCGCGGCGCGCGCAGTGGGGGCATCTGGCCGTCACCGGCATCCTGATGCAGGCCGGCTACCTGGGCGGTGTGTGGGCTGCGGTGCACGCGGGCATGGGGGCCGGGCTCGTGGCGCTGCTGGTCGGCGTGCAACCGGTGCTCACGGCGGTCTGGCTGTCTTTCAATGGCGGGCGCATCTCGAAGCGGCAGTGGGCCGGCCTGGCGCTGGGCTTCGCGGGGCTGGTGCTCGTGGTGTCGCGCAAGCTGGGGCAGGGCACGGAGGTCAGTGCGCTGACGATGGGGCTTGCGGTGATGGCGCTCCTTTCGATCACGGCGGGCACGCTGTACCAGAAGCGCTTCGTCGAGCCTTGCGACGTGCGCAGCGCCAGCGCGGTGCAGATGGCGGCGGCGCTGCTCGTCACCTTGCCCTTCGCCGCCATGGAGACGCAGGGCATCGAGTGGAACCTGCATTCGGGCGGCGCGATGGCCTGGTCGGTGCTGGCGCTGTCGCTGGGCGGCAGTTCGCTGCTCTACATGCTGATCCAGCGCGGCACGGCCACCGCAGTCACGAGCTTGCTGTACCTTGTGCCGCCCTGCACGGCGGTCATGGCCTGGCTGTTGTTCGCCGAGCCGATCACGCTGATGACACTGTTGGGCATCGCGCTGACTGCTGTCGGCGTGAGCCTCGTGGTGCGCAGCGAGCGCTGAGCGCGCTCGCCGTCTTCAGCGCGTGCCGGCCTTGCCCGGCTTCCAGGGTTCGCCGCGAAACTGCTCCGCGAGGTGATCGACCAGCAGCCGCACGCGGCGCGGCGTCTTCGGGCGCCAGGGCGCGACCCAGTGGATGTCGGCATCGGGCATGGCGTATTGCGGCAGCACGCGCACCAGTTCACCGTTGGCCAGTTGCGGGGCGATGTCCCACAGGCTGCGCAGCATGATCCCGTGGCCCGCCATGCACCAGTCGCGCACCATCTCTCCTGAATTGCTGCTCAGCGGCCCTTGAACACGCACGCGCGCCGTGCTGCCGTCGCGCGCATGGCGCAGCGTCCAGAGCGCGTACTGGCGCTGGCTGGCATCGCCGTTCTCGCGTGCGACCAGGCAATCGTGAGAGGCCAGTGCATCGACCGTGGCCGGCGTGCCGCGGCGTTCGACGTAGTCGGGCGAGGCGGCCAGCACGCGCTGGTTGCGCGCGATGCGCCGCGTGACCCAATCGGCCGCGCTGCGTTGCTGCACGGCCCAGAGCCAGAGTGCGCCGTCGTAGCCCTCGGCACCGAGATCGGGAAGCTGCTCGGTCAGCATCAGCGCGATCTGCAGGGCCGGGTGCTGCGACTGGAACGCCGCGAGCGCCGGCCCGAGCCAGCGCCGGCCAAAGCCGAAGGTGGCCGCCAGCCGGATCGTGCCGACCAGCGCGTTCTGGCGTTCGCCGAGTTCGCTTTCGAGCGCGGCAAAGCCGTCGAGCAGCGTGCGGGCATGCAGGCACACCGCCTCTCCCTCGGCGGTGACGCTGAGCCGCCGCGTGGTGCGGTCGAACAGGCGCTGCCCCAGGCGCGCTTCGAGCGCACCCAGCCGCTTGGTGATGACGGAAGGCACCACGTCGAGCGTGGCTGCTGCGCCGGCCAGGCTGCCCTGGTCGCGAATGGCCAGCACCAGTGCCAGATCGCTGCGGTCCATCGATGGAGAATTCATGCCAGATCGGAAAGTATGAATTGGCTGATTGTTGCTTGATGATCGCGAAGGCGCAACGCAAAATCGCCGCGTGACTGCTTCCTTCCTCACCTTTCCGGCCTTCGACATCGAGCGCAACGGCGTGCGCATCCACGGTCGCATCGGCGGTCGTGGCGCTCCCTTGCTGCTGTTGCACGGGCATCCGCAAACGCATGCCATCTGGCATCGCGTGGCGCCGGCGCTGGCCGAGCGCTTCACCGTGGTTGCGGTGGACCTGCGCGGCTATGGCGACTCGGGCCGCCCGGCTGCCGATGCGGATCATCTCGTCTACAGCAAGCGCGAGATGGCGCTCGATGTGCTCGCCGCGATGCGGCACCACGGCTTCGAGCGCTTCGGCGTGCTGGCCCATGACCGCGGTGCGCGCGTGGCGCACCGGCTCGCGGCGGACCACCCCGAAGCCGTCGAGCGGATGCTGCTGCTCGACATCGCGCCCACGCTTGCGATGTACGAGAACACCTCGGAGGCATTTGCCAAGGCCTACTGGCACTGGTTCTTCCTGATCCAGCCGCCGCCGTTGCCCGAGGCGCTGATCGCTTCGGACCCGGTGCGCTACGTGCGCAGCGTGATGGGCGGGCGGCATGCGGGCCTGGCACCTTTCGCGCCCGAGGTGTTGGCCGAGTACGAACGCTGCGCCGCCATCGCGGGCACGGCTGAATCCATCTGCGAGGACTACCGCGCCTCCGCCACCATCGACCTGGCGTACGACCGCATCGACATTGCCGCCGGCCAGCGGCTCACACAGCCACTGCGCGTGCTGTGGGGCGAGCACGGCGCGGTGGGCAAGGCCTTCGACGTGCTGGCGCTGTGGCGCGAGCGCGCCGACGATGTGTCGGGCCGCGCCTTGCCATGCGGCCACTATGTTCCCGAGGAGGCCCCGGGCGAACTGCTCGCCGAGGCGCTCGAGTTCTTTTCTTCTTCTTCTTCTTCTTCTTCTCCCACACACCCAGGTCACCCAGGAGCGACACCATGAGCACCCAGAGAATTGCAGTCATCGCCGGCGACGGCATCGGCAAGGAAACCATGCCCGAGGGCCTGCGCGTGCTCGAGGCCGCGGCGAGCAAGTTCAACATCGACCTGAAGTTCGACCACTTCGACTTCTCGAGCTGGGACTACTGCGAGAAGCACGGCAAGATGCTGCCCGACAACTGGAAGGAGCAGATCGGCGGCCACGACGCCATCTTCTTCGGTGCGGTCGGCTGGCCCGAGAAAATTCCCGATCACGTCTCGCTCTGGGGCTCGCTGCTGCTGTTCCGCCGCGAGTTCGACCAGTACATCAACCTGCGCCCCGCGCGCCTGATGCCCGGCATCGTCGCGCCTGTGGTGCGGCGCGACGGCAGCCCGCGCGAGCCTGGCGAGATCGACATGTACATCGTGCGCGAGAACACCGAAGGCGAGTACTCGAGCATCGGCGGTCGCATGTACGAAGGCACGCCGCGCGAGATCGTGGTGCAAGAGACGGTGATGTCCCGCGTGGGTGTCGACCGCGTGCTCAAGTTCGCCTTCGAGCTCGCACAGTCGCGGCCGAAGAAGCACCTGACCAGCGCCACCAAGTCGAACGGCATCTCGATCACCATGCCGTACTGGGACGAGCGCGTGGCCGAGATGGGCAAGAGCTACCCGGGCGTGAAGCTCGACAAGTTCCACATCGACATCCTCACCGCGCACTTCGTGCAGCGGCCGGACTTCTTCGACGTGGTGGTCGCGAGCAACCTGTTCGGCGACATCCTGTCCGACCTCGGGCCGGCCTGCACCGGCACCATCGGCATCGCGCCGAGCGCCAACCTCAACCCCGAGCGCACCGCGCCGTCGCTGTTCGAGCCGGTGCACGGCTCGGCGCCCGACATCGCCGGAAAGGGCATCGCGAACCCGATCGGGCAGATCTGGTGCGGCGCGATGATGCTGGAGTTTCTGGGCCACAAGCAGGCGCATGACGCCATCCTCTCGACCATCGAGAAGGTGCTCGCGCCCCAAAGCGGCGCACCGCGCACTCCGGATATCGGTGGGAAGGCGAGCACCAGCGACCTCGGCAAGGCCATCGCCGAGGCGCTTTGAAAAGTACGTCACCAAACGCCCCTAAAATCGCGCGCTCCGCCGGTCTGCAAGGCCTCGTGTCTTATTGACACCCTGCAGACCTGTGGTTGTAATCCTCGCTGGCAGCGCGCTGCCGAGGCGTCAGCCCTGCCAGGCTCTTGAGTCGCACCGTTTGCGGCCAAGTCGCAGCTGACGGAAGCCGACCAACTTTTTTTCTACAAGGGGCCCTTGTGAACAAGACCGAACTGATTGAGCACATCGCAAAAAACGCCGATATTTCCAAAGCTGCAGCGACCCGCGCGCTCGAATCCACCATTGGCGCCATTCGCACCACGCTCAAAAAGGGCGGCTCTGTTTCGCTCGTCGGTTTCGGTACCTTCGCCGTAGGTAAACGTGCCGCCCGCACCGGCCGGAATCCGCGCACCGGCGACGCGATTAAAATCAAGGCAGCCAAGATCCCGAAGTTCCGTCCCGGCAAGGCGCTGAAAGACGCGCTGAACTAAGGCGTTAGACTCGGAAAGTATTCCCGGTGGGGTGCTTAGCTCAGTTGGTAGAGCGGCGCCCTTACAAGGCGTAGGTCGGGGGTTCGAGCCCCTCAGCACCCACCACCACCAGATGCAAAGGCGAACACCAGTTCGCCTTTTTTATTGCCGTCCCGACATCCGTCGAAAAAGAGTGTTCAAGCATGTTTGATTTCTTCCGCAAGTACAACAAGATCGTCATGATTTTCTTGTTCTTGCTGATCATTCCCTCGTTCGTGCTCTTCGGTGTCGAGCGCTACCAGGGCTCCGGTCGCGACGAGAAAGTGGCGCGCATCGAGGGCCACGACATCACGAAGCCCGAGTGGGACGCGCAGCACCGCATCGAGACGGATCGCATCCGCCAGCAGTCGCCGAATGTCGATCCGACAGTGCTCGAATCCGATGCCCTGCGCTATGCGACGCTGGAGCGCATGGTGCGCGACCGCGTGCTGGCTGCTGCGGCCGCCAAGGCGAACATGACGGTGTCCGAAGAGCGCCTCACGCGCATCTTCGCGCAGGACCCAGGCCTGGCCGCGTTTCGCAAGCCGGATGGCAGCTTCGACACCGAGACCTTCCAGCGCGTGACGGGCCGCACGCCCCAGCAGTACGAAGCTGCCGTGCGCTCGGACATGGCAACACAGCAGGTGCTGTTGGGCATTTCGGGCACGACCTTCACGCCGCCGGCGCTGGCCGCGACCACGATCAATGCCTTCTACGACACCCGGCAGATACAGGTGGCGCGCTTCAGCCCTGACAGTTTCGCGTCGAAGGTGACGGTGAGCGACGCCGACATCGAGACCTACTACAAGGACCACACGGCGCAGTTCCAGGCCCCGGAGCAGGCCAACATCGAGTACCTCGTGCTGGACCTGGAAGCGGCCAAAAAGAACATCGTCGTGAGCGAGGCCGATCTCAAGTCCTACTACGAGCAGAACACGTCGCGCTTCGGTTCCAAGGAAGAGCGCCGCGCGAGCCACATCCTGATCACCGCGCCGACGAGCATGTCCGCGGCCGATCGCGCAAAGGCGAAGGCCAAGGCCGAAGAGCTGCTGGCTGAAGTGAAGAAGGCGCCGAACACTTTTGCCGACGTGGCACGCAAGAATTCGCAGGACCCGGGTTCTGCGGAGAAGGGCGGCGACCTCGACTTCGTCACCCGCGGCGCGATGGTCAAGCCTTTCGAAGACGCGATGTTCGCGCTCAAGAAGGGTGAGATCAGCGGCATCGTCGAAACCGAATTCGGCTATCACATCATTCACCTGACCGACATCAAGCCGGCGGTGGTGCCGCCCTTCGAGCAGGTGCGCGCCACCATCGAGAACGAAGTCCGCGGCCAGCAGGCCACGCAGGAATTCGCGAAGGCTGCCGAGATCTTTACCGACGCGGTCTACCAGACGCCCGACAGCCTGAAGCCTGCCGCTGACAAGCTGAAGCTCACGATCCAGACGGCCAACAATGTTGCACGCACGCCCGCGCCCGGTGCCACCGGCCCGCTGGCCAGCCGCAATTTCCTGAGTGCGCTGTTTGCATCCGACTCGCTCGAACGCAAGCAGAACACCGAGGCGATCGAAGTCGGCTCGAGCCAGCTCGCATCGGGCCGCGTGACCCAGTACACGCCGGCGCATCCGGTGCCGCTCGCCGAGGTCAAGGACCGGATTCGCGCGCAGCTCGTCAACGAGCGCGCGGCGGTGCTGGCCAAGGCCGACGGCGAAGCCAAGCTTGCAGCGTGGACAACCAAGGCCGATGGTGCAACCTTCGCTGCGCCCATCACGATCTCGCGTCGCGAAGTGCAGTCCCAGCCGCTGCCGGTGATCGACGCCGCGCTGCGTGCCGACGCCGCCAAGCTGCCGGTGTTGGTGGGTGTGGACCTTGGCGCGCAAGGCTATGCCGTGGTGCGCGTGCTCAAGGTCGTTCCGCGCACGCCGCCGACGCCTGAAGTCGCGCAGCAAGAAAACATGCAGGTCGGCCAGTCCGTGGCGGCAGCCGAAGATGCCGCGTACTACAACATGCTGAAGGACCGGTTCAAGGCCGAGATCCTGGTGCCCAAGCCAGCGGACACGCTGCCGGGCGCACCAGGCCGCTGATACAAGGCTTTCCGCATGCCACAGCCCGAGTCGACGACTCGGGCTTTTTTACGTGCGGCATCGATCGAGGTGGTCGCACGAGGGACAAGCGGCGCCTGTGCTTCTTGCCAGAATCCCGGGCATGGGAACCCTTTATCTCGTGCGCCACGGGCAGGCCAGTTTCGGTGCTGCCGACTATGACAACCTGAGCGAGCTCGGGCACAGGCAGTCCGTTCGCCTTGGTGAATATTGGCGCGAGCGCGGCATGAAGTTCGATGCCGTCATCACCGGTACCCTGAAGCGCCATCGCCAGACCTGGGAAGGCATCGCCAAGGGCCTGGGCCTCGAGCGCGACGATGTGCTGCCATGGCCGGGCCTCAACGAGTACGACAGCGAAGCCGTCATCGCCACGGTCCACGAAGGCAAGCTCGAGAAGCCCGATTCGCCCGAGATGTACCGCCATCACTTTCGCCTGCTGCGCGACGGGCTGGGCGCCTGGATGCAGGGCAAGAAGCAGCCGGTCGGCATGCCGAGCTACGTCGATTTCGTGGCGGGCGTGACCACTGCGCTTGACCATGTGCGCGACCGGCATCACGGTGCCAAGGTGCTGGTGGTGTCGAGTGGTGGTCCGATCAGCACGGCGGTTGGCCATGTGCTGGGAACGAGTGCCGAGACGACGATCGAACTCAACCTGCGCATCCGCAATACGTCGGTGACGGAGTTCGCTTTCACGCCCAAGCGGCACATGCTCGTGACCTACAACACCTTGCCGCACCTGGACGGTCCGGCTTATGGCGATTGGGTCACCTATTCGTGAGCAGCAGGCTGCCGCTCAGGCCTGCCAGACGCCATAGCCGGCCTTGCGCAGCATGATGCCGAGCTCGACCTCCATCGAGCGCGCGTCCTCATAGGGCATGGGGTTGTAGCGTTCGTAGAGTGCGGGCAGCAATCGCAAGCCGAATTCCTGCACGAAGCTGTTGGCCTGGATGCCGGCCTTGTGCTTGTCGAAGCGGATGTCGGGGTCCAGCCCGGTCATGCCCACGTAGACGAAGGGCTTGCCGAGTTGATAGTCGGGGTTGGCGCGCCTGAAGCGGCCGTTGTTCCAGACACGGTCATCGAGTTCGACCACGTAGACGTGATGCTTGGCGCGTGGTTTGCGGGGCATCGGGTTCTCTGCTTTGCAGCGTGGGCCTTCATGTCGTGCATTGCATGCAGTCCAAGAGGCTGCGGCCGCCCGAACGGAACGATGGGCGGCCGAAGGGTGTTTGTCAGCTCTTTTTCTTGATCAGGCCGTAGAGGATCAGCAGCACGATCGCGCCCAGCACGGAAGCGATGAAGCCTGCGCCCTGGCCGGCGGTGTACCAGCCCAGCGACTGGCCGATGTAGGTCACGATCAGCGAGCCTGCGATGCCGATCACGGTGGTCATGATGAAGCCTGCGGAGTCGTCGCCCGGCTTGACGGCGCGCGCCACCAGACCCACAACGAACCCGATCAGAATAGTCCAGACGATGCTCATGAAGAAATTCCTTTGGTGAAGTGGAAGTGGCGAAGCGCCATGCCCCGTCTGCGCGGGGCGCGGCCATGATAGCGGAGCCATATCGGTGCCGGTGTCGATGGGGCAGATCGCCAGTGCGACCGAGGATTTGTGCTCGGCGCCGTGTTCCGGATGGCGTAGCCGCGCCAGGGTGATGGGCTGCCGACCGAAGAAATGTCGCTTTCAAGCCTCGCGATGAATGTGGATCGTCAAAATTGCGATTTTTAACGCTATACTCGAAGGCTCTGCGGTGGCTGTAGCTCAGCTGGTAGAGTCCCAGATTGTGATTCTGGTCGTCGTGGGTTCGAGTCCCATCAGCCACCCCAAAAAATACCTCCTTTGCGCTATTGCTCAATAGCATTCAAAGGATTACACCGCCGGGCTTGTCCCGGCGTTGTCATTTCTGGCTACCGCTTCTCTGGCGGCGGGCTACACACTTCCCCCTCTTGACTGTATATAAGTGCCCAAAACGGTGCGCTTTACGTTGCGTGCTGTTGCATTAACCCAATGAACAGCCAATTTTTTCGCTCGGAGACGTGCTTGTGGCAAATGTAAATTGAATTAAAATCCGACCGTTTTCAATTTCTGGAGTCCAACAATGGCTTCGACCCTCGCAGATATCAATTCCCAGATCAAGAAGCACGACGAGCAGATCGCGCAATTGCGCAAGCAGGCTGAAGACCTGCGCAACCAGGAACGCGCGGGCGTGATTGAAGAGTTGCGCAAGAAGATTGCTGAATACGGTCTGACTGCTTCCGATCTGAAACTTGCAGGTCGCGTGGGTGCCGTCAAGCGCAGCGCAGGCGCCGCGCCGGCCAAGGCAGCGGCCAAATACCGCGGCCCGACGGGCGAAACCTGGTCGGGTGGCCGTGGCCGCAAGCCGCGTTGGGTGACCGAAGCATTGGCGGCTGGCAAGTCGCTTTCCGATTACGAGATCAAGTAAGTGCCTCGATCGGAACTGGGTATGTACCCAATAAAAAAGCCCGCATGAGCGGGCTTTTTTATTGGGCGCCGACGTGCGGCGCGCTCAGTTCACCATGACGAGTTTTCCTTTGACGCCGCGCGAGCCCATGTGGGCATACGCTGCTTTCAATTCCGCCATCGGCATCGTGCTGTCGATCACCGGCTTGATCTTTCCCTGACCGTACCACTGCGCCAATTCGGCCATCATCTGCGCATTGGCCTTGGGTTCGCGCTTGGCGAAATCGCCCCAGAACACGCCCACCAGCGACGCACCTTTTAGCAGCGTCAGATTCAATGGCAGTGACGGAATGGGGCCCGATGCAAAACCCACCACCAAATAACGGCCGCGCCAACCGATGGAGCGAAAAGCCGGTTCGGCGAAATCGCCGCCGACGGGGTCATAGATCACATCCGGGCCCTTGCCATCGGTAGCGGCCTTGATGGCGTCGCGAAAACCGTTGGGCAATGCATGCGTCGTGTAGTTGATGGTGGCGTCGGCGCCAATGGAACGGCAGAGCTCGCATTTCTCATCGGTGGACGCCGCCGCAATGACCTTGGCGCCGGCAGCCTTGGCGATCTGGATGGCTGCAGTGCCCACGCCGCCGGCCGCGCCGAGCACCAGCACGGTTTCTCCGGCCTTGAGCTGTGCGCGATCCATCAGTGCATGCCAGGAGGTTGCATAAATCATGATGAAAGCGGCTGCGTCAACGTGGCCGAAGCCTTCGGGCAGCGGCATGCACAACGCGGCGGGCGCGAGCGTGTGGGTGCCGAAACCACCGGTGCCCGACAGGCAGGCCACGTTCTGCCCGACCTTCAGGTGCGTGATGCCTTCACCGACGGCCTGCACCACGCCTGCATATTCCGATCCGGGTACGAAGGGCAGGGGCGGCTTCATCTGGTACTTGTTCTGCACGATCAGCAGATCGGGAAAGTTCAGGCTGGCCGCCTTGATTTCGATCAGCACCTGGCCTGGGCCCGGGGTGGGGGTCGGCAGTTCCTTCCAGGTCAGCGCGTCGACGCCAATGGGGTTTTCGCAAAGCCATGCGTGCATGCTCGGGTCTCCTTCGGATGGGTAATGTTGAGGCAATGACTGCGGGCGATGATAGGGGGCGCTGCAGGGTGCCCTTGTCCCTGCTGCGACGCACCCGACGCCTACAATCCGGTGCACCCAGAGGCACCATGAAGATACTTATTTCCAATGACGATGGCTTTCAGGCGCCCGGCATCGTCGCGCTGCATGACGCGCTCAAGGACATCGCCGATGTCGAGGTGGTCGCACCCGAGCACAACAACAGCGCCAAGTCGAACGCACTGACGCTGGCCGCTCCGCTCTACGTGCGCGAAGCGCACAACGGTTTTCGCTATGTGACCGGCACGCCGGCCGATTGCGTGCACATCGCGCTGAAAGGCCTGCTCGACTACAGGCCTGACCTGGTGGTCTCGGGCATCAACAACGGCGCCAACATGGGCGACGACACCATCTATTCAGGCACGGTCGGCGCAGCCATGGAAGCCTACCTGTTCGGCATTCCGGCCATCGCGTTCTCTCAAATAGAAAAGGGCTGGGCGCACGTGGATGCCGCGGCACAGGTGGCGCGGCGACTGGTGCAGCAGATCGAGCGCGAGCGCATGCTCGGCGGCGCGGCGTTCCTGCTCAACGTGAACGTGCCGAACCGGCCGTTCGACGAGTTGAAGCCTGTCAAGGTCTGCAGGCTCGGCCGTCGCCATGCGGCAGAAAAAGTGATCACCCAGGACAGCCCACGGGGCGAGACCATGTACTGGATCGCAGGCGCCGGCGGCGCCAAGGACAGCGGCGAAGGCACCGACTTCCATGCCACCGCGGCCGGCCATATCGCGCTGACGCCCTTGCAGATCGACCTGACCGACCACGCCAACCTGGGTCAATGGCGCGAGACGGTGGCCCGTCTCGGCAACTGACATGGCGACGCAACGGCCCAGTTTTCCGGTTCGCCTGACCCCCACTGCTTCGGCCGCCACGCGCGGGCGCGTGCCTGCCACGCTGGTCAAGCCCATGATGCCGTCCACGCCCTCGATGGCTTCCGACGCCGTGCGCGCGCGCATGGTGCAGAAGCTCGCGGCCCAGGGTATTTCCGATCCGCGCGTGCTGCGTGCGATGGGCGCGGTAGACCGGCATCGCTTCGTCGACAGCGCCCTGGTCAATCAGGCGTACGAAGACACGAGCCTGCCGATCGGCCTGGGGCAGACCATCTCGAAGCCCAGCGTCGTGGCTCGCATGATCGAGCTGCTGCTGGGCGCGCCCGCGCTGGCCGGGAAGCCGCAGGAGCGGCTGGGGCGGGTGCTTGAGATCGGCACCGGCTGCGGCTATCAGGCGGCCGTGTTGAACCAGGTGGCGACCGAGGTCTACAGCATCGAGCGGCTGCGCGGCCTGCATGAACGGGCCCGCGCCAATCTGAGGCATTTCCGGCTGACCACGGTGCACCTAATGCTGGGCGACGGCATGCTCGGCTATGCCAAGGGTGCACCCTATGCCGGCATCATTGCCGCTGCGGGCGGCGAGGCCGTGCCGGAGGCATGGGTCTCGCAACTTGCCGTAGGGGGGCGCATCGTGGCGCCGACCCATTCCGCGAATGGCGGACAAGCCCTTGTCGTCATCGACAAGACCCCTCGGGGACTGGAGCGGCTCATTCTTGAGGCGGTTCACTTTGTCCCCCTAAAATCAGGTATCGCTTGAAGGAATAACAAATGCAGGGTTTTGGCAATCGGAGTTGGTTCGCTGGCGTCACGTTGGCCGTTGTGCTCGTGATCGCGGGCTGCGCCGCACCGCGTGGGCCGGCACCAGTCGAAGACCGCGGCACCATGACGCGCGCACCAGGCGCAACCGTGCCCGGCGGTCCGCCCATCACCACCGACGCCAACGGCAAGCCGCTCGCCGGTATCGAGAACTACGGCAAGCCGGGCTACTACTCGGTGCGCCCAGGCGACTCGATCCGCCGCATCGGCAACGAGACG
The DNA here is from genome assembly GCF_900100965.1 of Variovorax sp. EL159. GTDB lineage: Bacteria > Pseudomonadota > Gammaproteobacteria > Burkholderiales > Burkholderiaceae_C > Variovorax. The sequence continues at coordinate 537,851 of NZ_FMUJ01000001.1, forward strand.
GGTCAACGCTGGCAAGACATCGTTCGCTGGAACAACATCGAGAACCCCGACCTGATCGAAGTCGGTCAGGTCTTGCGGGTCATTCCACCGACTGGCTCGGGAACGGCCGTCGCGGCAGCACCTTCGAGTTCCGATGGCGCAGTGACGAAGCCGGTGGCACCGCCACCCGCCATCGTGCCTTCCACGCCAGCCAGCGGTGCGAGCAAGCCTCCGGCCCCGGTGACCGCCTCTCCGGCGGGCCCCGGCAGCAGCGGCAATTCGGGTGACGAAGACCTCGGCTGGATCTGGCCCGCAAGCGGCTCGCTGATCGCGGGCTTCGACGAAGCCAAGAACAAGGGCTACGACATCAGCGGCAAGGCGGGTGACCCTGTGCTGGCCGCCGCCGATGGCCGCGTGGTCTATGCCGGTGCCGGCCTGCGCGGCTATGGCAACCTGATCATCCTCAAGCACAACAACACCTACCTCACGGCGTATGCGCACAACCAGACGCTGCTCGTGAAGGAAGACCAGTCGGTTCAGAAGGGCCAGAAGATCGCCGAAATGGGCAACAGCGATGCCGATCGCGTGAAGCTGCATTTCGAGATCCGCCGCCAGGGCAAGCCCGTCGATCCTTCGCGCTACCTGCCCAGCCGGTGATGCCATGGCTGCCTCCCGCCCCCGCCGCACGCTGCCCGTGCGCGGGTTGGTGGGCAGAGGTGGCCTCCCATCCTCTCCAGACAAGAAAGTCCAAGGCGAGGATGCGCTCCCTGTAGAAGGCATCGACGACCCGCTGGCCGCAAAGGCTGCGCTGGTCAACGGCGCGATGGCCGAGCTGATCGGTGGAGAGGGCGCCGACGCCCTGACGATCTACCTGCGCCAGGTCCGGCGCACCGAACTCTTCACACCCGACGAGGAATACCGGACGGCATGCGCCGCGCAAGCCGGTGATTTCGCCGCCCGGCAGTCGATGATCGAGCACAACCTCCGGCTCGTGGTCAACATTGCCAAGAGCTACCTGGGCCGCGGCGTGCCGCTCTCGGATCTCATCGAAGAGGGCAATCTCGGGCTGATGCACGCCATCACCAAGTTCGAGCCCGAGCGCGGTTTTCGGTTTTCCACGTATGCGACCTGGTGGATTCGGCAGTCCGTGGAGCGGGCAGTCATGACGCAGGCGCGTGCGATTCGCCTGCCGGTTCACGTGGTGCGCGAGTTGCAGCAGGTGCTGCGCGCTCGCCGCGTACTTGAAAGCGACGCAGAGTTTCTCGCCCACCGGCCCGACGGCGTGCGTGTCGAGGACATCGCCGCGCTGCTCGGCCGCGAGGTGCAGGCGGTGGCCGATCTGTTGGCCCTTTCCGAGGCCCCCCGTTCGCTGGATGCCGGCGATGCGCGTGGGGACGAAGGCTTCACGCTGGCCGACACCGTGGCGTCCGATGACGAGCAGGGCAATCCGACCGGCGTGACCCAGCTGCATGAGGTCGAGCGCCTGCTCGACCAGTGGATTCACGCCCTCGACGCACGCGAGCGCGAGGTGCTGGAGGGGCGCTACGGCCTGCACGACCGCGAGCCCGAAACGCTCGAAGTGCTCAGCGTTCGCCTGGGCCTCACGCGCGAGCGCGTCCGGCAGATCCAGAACGAGGCCTTGGCCAAAATGCGCCGCCAGCTGGCACGCTCGGGCATCGGCCGGGACGCGTTGTTCTAGCCGCGCCGGAGGTGTGAACCCTAGCGAGGCAAGGCCATCCGGCGGCGCTGAGACAATCGGGGGATGACGGAACCCATCGAAGAAAAGAAAACCCCCACGAATCCCGGCGACGAATGGCTGCAGGTCGAGTCGCTCGACCTCGACGCGCAAGGCGTTGCGCACAAAGCGGACGGCATGGTCGTCTTCATCGAGGGCGCTTTGCCTTTCGAGGAAGTGCAGTTCAACGTCCATCGCCGCAAGAACAACTGGGAGCAAGGCACGGTCACGACCATCCGGCGTGAATCGTCCCAACGCGTGCGCCCGGGCTGCCCGCATTTCGGCCTCCATACGGGCGCATGCGGCGGCTGCAAGATGCAGCACCTGGATCCGGCGGCACAGGTGGCCGTGAAGCAGCGTGCGCTGGAAGACAACCTGTGGCATCTGGGCAAGGTGCGCCCTGAGAACCTGCTGCGGCCGCTCGAGGGCCCGGCATGGCATTACCGCTACCGCGCGCGGCTGTCGGTGCGCCACGTGGTCAAGAAGGGCACGGTGCTGATCGGTTTTCACGAGCGCAAGAGCCGCTACCTTGCCGATATGCAGGTGTGCCCGGTTCTGCCGAAGCAGGTCAGCGAAATGCTGATGCCGCTGCGCGCGTTGATCGGCTCGATGGACGCACGCGAGACCTGCCCGCAGATCGAACTGGCCTGCGGCGACGCACCGGGCTCCACGGCGCTCGGCACGATCGCATTGGTGCTTCGGCACCTGGAGCCGCTGTCGCACGCGGACATCGATCGGCTGAAGGCTTTTGCAGCAAGCAATGAGGGCGTTCAGTGGTGGCTGCAGGCCAAGGGACCGGAAACGGTCAAGCTGCTGGAAGAGGGCGGCACGCCCCTGGCCTACCGGCTGCCTGAGTTCGGCGTCTCCATGCCCTTCAAGCCGACCGATTTCACGCAGGTCAATCCGCACATCAACCGGGCGCTGGTGGGCAAGGCGCTGCGCCTGCTGGACGTGCAGCCCGAAGAGCGGGTGATCGACTGGTTCTGCGGGCTCGGCAACTTCACGCTGCCTCTGGCGAGCAAGGCGCGCGAAGTGCTGGGTATCGAGGGCAGCGACACGCTGGTGGCGCGTGCGACCGACAACTTCAAGAAAAACCAACCGGCAACGACCGCTCGACGCGCGCTGTCGGCTACCAAGTTTGTAGCGCGCAACCTCTTCGAGATGACGCCGGCCATGCTGGTGGCGGATGGCAGTGCCGACAAATGGCTGGTCGACCCGCCGCGCGAAGGCGCTTTTGCGCTTGCCAAGGCCATGGCCGATCTTCATCAGCAGCCCGAGTTGCGCACGGATGGCTGGACGCCGCCGAAACGCATCGTGTACGTGAGCTGCAATCCGTCGACGCTGGCGCGCGATGCCGGGTTGCTGGTGCACCAGGCCGGCTACCGCTGTACCTTCGCGGGGGTGGTCAACATGTTCCCGCACACGGCGCATGTCGAGTCGATTGCGGTGTTCGAGCTGGAATGAAAAAAGGCCCCTCGGGGCCTTTTCTCTTGGTGGGTGAGGGCGGCGCGTTCAGTCGCGCTCGCCGCCGAAGATGCCCAACAGCGCCAGCAGGCTCTGGAAGACATTGAACAGGTCAAGGTAGAGCGCCAGCGTGGCGGTGATGTAGTTGGTTTCACCGCCATCCATGATCTGCTTCAGGTCATAGAGCATGTAGGCCGAGAAGATGCCGATGGCAGCCACCGAGATGACCAGCATGCCGGTGCTCGAGCCGACGAAGACGTTGATGATGGCGCCGAACATCAGCACCAGCGCACCGACGAACAGGAACTTGCCCATGCCCGACAGGTCGCGCTTGATGACGGTGGCGAGCGTGGCCATCACGAAGAACACGCCGGCAGTGCCGCCGAAGGCTGTCATGATGAGTTCGGAGCCATTCTTGAAGCCGAGCACCATCGCGATCAGGCGCGACAGCATCAGGCCCATGAAGAAGGTGAAGGCCAGCAGCACCGGCACGCCAGCGGCGGAATTCTTCGTCTTCTCGATGGCGAACATGAAGCCGAAGGCGCCGCCCAGGAAGACCATGAGTCCGAGCCCGCCGGTCAGCGAGCGCGTCATGCCGGTGCTGACGCCGACCCAGGCGCCCAGAACGGTGGGCAGCAGGCTCAGCGCCAGCAGCCAGTAGGTATTGCGCAGTACGCGTTGGCGCTCAGCCTGCGGCAGCGCCTGGCCGTAGCCGGTGGAAGTGTCGAGGATGGTGACGCGGTCGTTCATGGCCGGAGCTCCTATGGTTGCTGCTGAAGCAGTTGGGCGCATTCTAGGGGTCTGCAAGAGCAGAGTATCGGAAAGACCGCAGCAGGGGTGTTGCAGCGCGCTGCAGGCACCTCTGCCAGCATGGCCGTTATGCTGTCGGGTTTTTACGCAACCTGAGCTCACCATGAAGACCAAATCATTCCTCGAACTCGCCGACGTCAAGGCCATTGCCGCAGCGGCCGAAGCCGAGGCTCTCAAGAACAACTGGGCCGTGACCATTGCCATCTCGGACGATGCCGGCAACCTGCTGTGGCTGCAGCGCCTCGACGGCGCCGCGGCGCTTTCTTCGCACATCGCTCCCGCCAAGGCGCACACGGCGGCCATGGGTCGCCGTGAAAGCAAGGTCTATGAAGACATCATCAACGGCGGCCGCACGGCATTCCTGACGGCGCCTGCGGTGCAAGGGCTGCTCGAAGGCGGCGTGCCGATCGTGAAAGACGGCCACGTGATCGGCGCGGTCGGCGTGAGCGGCGTGAAGTCGAACGAAGACGCGCAGATCGCCAAGGCGGGCATCGCCGCTCTCGGCCTCTGAGCTTTACGGCACACAAAGCAAAACGCCGACCTGAAGGTCGGCGTTTTTTGTTTGGCGTTCAGCGTGAAAAAAAGCTTGGCTAGTCGGCGAACCGTTGGCTAGCAAAAAACGACCCTTCGGAGATAGATCTCCTTGAGTCGCCCCACGATGAAACTTGCGCGAGGGGCGGGCTGAATGACCTACTTGGTCAGGATCAGCTTGCCGAGTTTGGTGGCTTGAAGCCGATAGAGCGAACCGTTGTGCATGATGCCCACGGTCTTGCTTCCCTTGAGAAGCTCCGTGCTTTCAACCATCGGCGCCGGACGCGTTGCCTGGATGGACGCATGGCCGCCACCCGATTGGTCGAGCGAAGGATGGTTCAGGACAGAAAAGGCATTCGGTGTGGCTGGCATCTGGAGTTCCCTTATCGAAGCGATGAGTGAATGATAATGATTCTCAATAAAAAGTCAATCGACGCGATCAACTTTTTTTGATTGCAGTTCAAATCACTTCGCGTCGGGTTCCGTGATGAAGCCGATCTTGCGCACACCGGCTTCACGGGCTTCAGACATGGCCTTGGCCACGCGCTCGTAACGCACCGCCTTGTCGCCGCGGATGTGCAGCTCGGGCTGTGGTTCCTTGGCGGCTTCGGCAGCGAGCCGGCCCGGCAATTCGCTGTCGTCGATCTTCTGTTCGTTCCAGTAGTAGGTGCCGTCAGCCGTGACGCTGAACAGGATGTTCTGCGGCTTCGGCTGCTCCGGCTCGCTGGTAGCGCGCGGCAGGTCGATGTTGACCGCGTGCTTCATCACCGGCACGGTGATGATGAAGATGATCAGGAGCACCAGCATGACGTCGACCAGCGGCGTCATGTTGATCTCGTTCATCACCTCATCGGGTTCGTCTTGCGTTCCGAAAGCCATGATGCTCAGCCCTTCTTGAGCGGAACCACGACGGCCTCGCCGCTGCCGCTTTGGACGCGGGCGCCGGTCACGAAGTAGGCGTGCAGGTCATGCGCGAAGCTGTTGAGCTTGGTCAGCACGAACTTGTTGCCGCGAACCAGGGCGTTGTAGCCCAGCACTGCGGGAATGGCCACCGCCAGACCCAGTGCCGTCATGATCAGCGCTTCGCCGATCGGGCCCGCCACCTTGTCGATGGTGGCCTGGCCGGCCGAACCGATGCTCATGAGCGCGTGGTAGATGCCCCAGACCGTGCCGAACAGGCCGATGAAGGGGGCGGTCGAGCCGACCGACGCCAGGATCGCGAGCCCGGTCTGCAGGCGTGCGGTGAACGCGTCGATGCCGTTGCGCAGCGAGCGCGTGATCCAGTCGCTCACGTCGAGCGCATCGTGCAGATGGGCCTTGGTGTTGCGGTGATGTGCGGCGGCTTCGCGGCCTTCGAGTGCCAGGGCGCGGAAGGGGTTGCTGTCGTCCTTGCCGAGCTTGTTGAGCGCGGTGGCGAAGTCTTCGCTGTGCCAGAAATCCTGCGAGTGCTTCGCAAGGCGCTTGTACTTGATGACGTCGAGGGCCTTGATGATGATCACGATCCACGAAGCGAGCGACATGCCGATCAACAGCACCGCAACGGCCTTGGTGACGAAGTCGCCCTGATTCCAGACGTTCATCAAGCCAAATTGGGAATCCATACGAAGTTGCTCCAGAGAAAAATTAGTTCAGAACGTAGTTGACGGGGGCGTCATAGGACATGGCCTGGACCACACCGTTGACCTTGCCGGGCACGAACCGGCATTTCATGATGTATTCCACCGCCGCCTCGTCGAGGCGGTCGAAGCCGCTGGACTTCTTGACCTCGGCGCTCTTGGGAAGTCCGTCGGCGCCAACGAGTACTCGAACGATTACCTTGCCCTGTTCACCGAGCCGCTTGCTCATGGCGGGATAGGGCGCCTTGGGGGTTTGCAGATAGTCGGCGTTGCTCGATGGCAACTGGACAGCAGGGGGCGCGGGCGGCGCCGGTGGGGGCGCCGGAGGCGCTGGCGGAGCGGGTGGTGCCGGTGGCGTCGCCGGAGGTGGTGGCTCCGTCGTGCCGACCGGCGCCTGGGGCGCCGGCGTGGGTTTGGGCTCGCGAATGGCCTGGGGCCGTGGGGGGGGCGGCGCCTTGCTGACCTTGGGCTGGGGCGGCGGAGGTGGTGGGGGCGGATCGACCTTGGGCTTTGGCGGCTCGACGAACTGGCTCAGTATTTCGACTGGAATCACCACTTCGGCGGCGCGGCGCAGCAATCCGCTCTGTAACGCCCAGAGCGCGGCTGCGTGAAAAAGAATGACGCTGCCGGCAATGACAGCATTGCGCGAGAGGCCCAGAACGGAGGGAGGGGGGGCAAAGCGGTCAGACACGATCAACCATTCGAGTGCGGGCACGACGGAACGTACCCCGATTGCAGCAAAACCGCTACGACAACGTTACTTGCGAAAAATCCACCAGACCGACCCTGCGACCAGGATCAGGCTGCCGCCGAGTGCCGAGACGAGTTCCATGCCTTGCTTTCCTTGATGGAGTTGGCAAGCTGGATCGCTCTCGGCCCCGATTCGCAATGCAGCGCGGCGACCGGGTGCGAAGCGCTGCACTGCGCGACGATATCGCGCGCACAACCTTCACACTGTCCACACTGGGTGGCCACGCCAAGTTCGAATTGGACTTCGTCGAAAGTCATGCCGGCGCGCACGTGGCGTGCGATTTCACGGTCGGAGACTCGGCGGCAGACGCAAACGATCATGGCTGTGAAAGCGGCAGTTGGCTGGCTGTTGGATGTGGCTCATTATAAATAAGAATTCATCGCATTTGCAATAACTATGGTGTTACCGATCTATTCCAGCGCCGAAGCCGCTGGCTAGACCTCGGACCAGAGTCGCAACAAATTGTGATAGTGCCCCGTCAGCGCCACGGTTTCGTCGCATTCGCCCAGTCGGCCGCGCAGCTTCTGGATGTTCTGGTCGAGCTCGAACAGCATGCTGCGCTGCTGGTCGTTGCGCACCATGCTCTGCAGCCAGAAGAACGAGCAGACGCGTGCCCCGCGGGTCACCGGATGGACGCGATGCAAGCTGCTGGCCGGATACAGAATGAGGTCGCCAGCCGGAAGCTTCACTTCGTGCGATCCGTAGGTGTCGATCACCTCCAGTTCGCCGCCTTCATAGTCGTCCGGATCGCACAGGAACAGCGTGCAAGACAGGTCGGTTCTCAGTTGCTGGCCGCTTCCAGGCAGCGAGCGCACCGCGCCGTCGACGTGAACACCGTAGTGTTCGCCCCCCTCGTAGCGATTGAACAGCGGCGGAACAAAGCGCGAGGGCAGCGCTGCCGAGAAAAACAGCGCATGTTGGGCGAGCGCGGCAAGCACCATGTCGCCCAGTTTGCGTCCGACAGCCGAGTGCTCCGGCAACTGGCGGTTGCGCTTGACCTGCGCGCCCTGGTCGCCGACGGTTTCCCGTCCATCGATCCAGTTCGTGGCATCGAGCGCCGCGCGCATGTCGCGCACCTGGGTGGAATTCAGCACGTCAGGCACATGCAGCATCATTTTTCAGGGACTCCGCAAAGAGAAAAGCGCCGGCGCAGGCCGGGTTTCAAGTGTCGCACCGCGTGGGGCCGTGCTCAGTAAACGTCGCGGCGATAGCGCCCGCTCGCCAGCATCTCGACGAGAAGCGTTTCGCCGGCGACTTGGCGCAATGCCGAATCCACACCTGACGCCATGCCCTGCAGGCTTCCACAGACGTAGACCGCCGCGCCGTTGTGCAGCCATTCGAGCAGGGTGTCGGCCGATTGCAGCAGCCGGTGCTGGACGTAGAAGCGTTCTGGCTGGTCGCGCGAGAACACCATGTCGAGCCTTTGCAGCACGCCGTGGGTCTGCCAGGCCTCGATTTCTTCGCGGTACAGGAAATCGTGCGCCGCCTGGCGTTCACCGAATACCAGCCAGTTGTCGTGCCTGCCGGCGCTGGCGCGGGCACGCAGATGGGCGCGCAGGCCGGCCAGCCCGGTGCCGTTGCCAATGAGGATCAGCGGGCGTGTTTCGTTGCCGTCGAGACGAAAACCACGGTGCGGCCGCACTCGCAACGCCACGCTGTCGCCGACCGCGAGGGTCGAGGTGAGCAGGCCCGATGCGCCGCCCAGCGTGCCGTCGGGATGCTGCGCCTGCCGGACCAGCAATTGCAGCTCGCCGTCGGCGTGCAGCGACGAAATTGAATAGTCGCGCGGATGCGCCGGGTCGCTTGCAACGGCGATCTGCGCCAGGTCGCCGGACACCCAGTGCGGCATCGCGCCGGCCACGGGCACCAACCCCAGATGAAAGACCGGGGCGCCAGCGCTTCCGGGGTTGAGCAGTTCGCGCGTGGCAAGCCGCCACTGCGCGAACGCCGTTGCCGGATCTTCCGCGCCGGGCTCGGCGTCCGCACTGTCGCTCCACCGGGCCAGCCATTCGGCCAGCGCGCCCGGGTCGCTGTTGTCGACCTCGATGCGCCCGAACTCACGGGCGGCACCGGCGGCCAGCAGCCATTCGTCCAGCGTGCGGCCGAAGCCGCAGAAGTTGGCGTATTGGCGATCGCCAAGCGCCAGCACGGTGTAGCGCAGCGACGTCAGCGACAGCGGCGACCCCATCACGCGTTCGGCGAACACGCTGGCGCCGTCAGGCGCATCGCCCTCGCCGTAGGTGCTTGCCACGAAGAGGGCGCGACGCACTGTCCCCAAGGTCTTGGCATCGAGCGCGTTCAGTTCCATCACCTGCGCTGGCGTGCCGGCAGCACGCAGCCATCGCGCGGTTTGCCAGGCGATGGCTTCGGCTTGGCCTGTCTGGCTGGCGAACAGCACAAGGGTAGGGGGCTCGTTGCCAGTGCCCGAGAGCGCTGCCGCATCGCGCGCGGCAACTGCCTTTTGCCTTCGCGCGCGAAGGTAGATCGCCGCGCACAGCGCCGCATAGGCCGCCACGGTGGAACCCGCGCCGAGCGCGCGCCACGCAGCCTCGCTCATGCCTCGGTCTGTTCGCGCCAGGCGCGTGTGGTTCTTGCCATGGACGAAGGCTCGTCGTGACTCACGAAGAGCGCGGCGATATCGTGCCGCTCTGCAAAGTCGAGGCCTTCGTCCGGCCCCAGCACGGTCAGCACGGTGGCCAGGGCGTCGGCCTGCATGCACTCGGCGTGCAACACGGTGACACTGGCCAGCGCGTGGGTCGTTGGCTCGCCGGTGCGTGGATCGATGGTGTGCGACCAGCGACGCCCTTCGCTGGCCCGCTGATGCCAACGATCCCCTGAGGTGGCAACCGCCATGTCGGTGAGCGCGATGCGTCGTGCGGTTGCCGGTTCGCTGTCGATTTGCACCTGCCACGGCTGTCCACCGGGTCGTCGGCCGATGCCTCGCAGTTCACCCCCGACTTCAAACAGAAGATCGGCAAGGCCGAGCGCGCGTAGGGCCTCGACACCGTGATCAACCGCAAAGCCTTTGGCAATACCCGAGAGGTCAATCGCGATGCCGCCCGGTTGCAACAGCGAGCCTTCCGCCGCATCGAAAGCCAGCCGTTGCCATCCGGTCCGCGCACGAGCATCGGCGATGGTGTCCGCCGCAGGAACGCCGCCGTCTTGTGCTTCTGGGCCGAAGCCCCAGCAGGCGACCAGCGGGCCGACCGTCGGATCGATCGCGCCATCGCTGGCCTCCGCCCACCGAAGGGCGCAAGCCATGACTTCGGCGAACTCTGGCGGCAAGACGTGGCGCGATCCGGTGGGTGCGCGGTTGAAGTGGCCGATGTCCGAATCCACCTCCCAGTGACTCATCTGCGCGACCACGCGGCCAAGCGCGGTGTCGACCGCTGCGCGCACCTGCGCGAGCGGCAACATCCGGGGGTTGTCGAAGCGCAACGACCAGGTGGTGCCCATGGTCCGCCCGCCCAACTGTTGCAGGCTGGCGGGATCGGCGCGACGCGGGACGGCGGCGTTGGCGTAACCGCCGGCGCGCCAAGTGGTGCTGAACGAAAGGCCCAAGGCAGGTGCCGTGTCAGGGCATCACTTCAAGGGTGGCCGCGTAGCTCAGGCGGCGCTCCTTGGCTTGCGGCAACGTGGTCTTGTTGTCCTTGGTGGTGGCTTCGAGCCAGTACATGCCGGCCGTTGGCCAGGTGACGCTGAACTGGCCCTTGTCGTCGGTCTTGAGCGTGACCTCTTCGAGCTTGTCGCGGTACTGCGTGTTGCCGGCCGTCACGGTCACTTCGAGGCCCTTGGCGGGCTGGCCGTCGAGGTGGAGCGCGAAGGTGGCCTTCTCGCCCTTGACCAGGTCGGTCGGGCTGCCGGTGGCAATCAGCTCGAGGCCCTGGCCGATGGGCTTGAGCGTCGAGGGCTTGCCAACGGTCACGAAGGTCTCGATGCGGCCGGACGATTGCGTGATCGTGAGTTCCTGTGCGTCGGCCGGGATCTCCTTGGAGAGGGTTTCCGGGGTGCCGCGCGCACGCTTGTTCTGGCCCGTGGCCTTGTCCTTCCAGCTTGCGAACGCACCGCCGTTGACCACCGCGACGCGGTAGGTGCCCGACTGCGCGACGTTCACGTCGAACACGTTGCGGAACTTGAGCTTGGCTTCGGTCTCGGGCCTGACCGCGCTGCCGTCGGGCGCCGTGATCTGCAGGCCGTCGAGCCGCAGCGGCGCATGGTTGGCGACGAACAGGTCGTTCGACACAGCCGCATCGACCGTGACCGTGTCGGCCTTGGAGAACACGGTGGAAGAGGGCAGCAGCCAGGCGTTGTGTGCCTGGGCGATGGAAGCGATGGCGGACAGGGCAACGGCGAAGCTGGCGGCGCGCAGGGTGAATCGGGTCATGGGAAGTCCTTGGGGTGACGGGCTGTCGATGAAGAGCGAAGCGGTTCGGTGTCGGTCAGGGCTTGAGTTCGAGCTTGATCTCGCCAAGCTCTTCCTTGCCGGAGGCGCTCGGCTGCGCAGCCGCTGTGGGAGGCCACTGGAAGGGGATGCTCACGACTTCGCGACCGCCGACTTCGCGCGCGGCCTCGACCACCAGCTTGTACGCGCCGGGCGCCAGCTTGGGCATGGCGCCCGTGCCTTCGGTGAAGCTCAACTGGTGCTTGCCGGCCGGCTTGGTCGCGCCGGTCACGCCATCGACCGGCACCGCGAGTTCACGGCCGCCGCGGCGCCACCATTGGCGCATGTCCTTGAGCCACTTGGTGCCTTCGCCCTCGGGGTTGTTGGTCTTGGTGCGCACGTCGTACCAGACGGCCAGCGTGCCGGCCACGGTGTTGTCGGCGCGCTCGATCCAGGTTGCCACATAGGGGCGGTGGTACTCGGAGACGTTCAGCCGGGGGATCTCGATGTTGACCGCAAGGCCCGCCGCAAAAGCAGGGGCGGCGAACAGTGCCGACATGGCAATCGGCGCGAGTGAATAGCGAACGTGCACTTGAAACCTCTTTCCTGAATCGATCGGTCAATCAATGAATGAACAACAGCGCGAGCAGCACCGGCACGACGAGTCCCATGCCGACCATCGGCCACGTGAAGGGCCGGTTGCCCGCGTGCATCTTGAGAATGAACAGGCCGGTGATCGAGAAGACCAGCGCGGCGCCCGCGAAGATGTCGATGAACCAGCTCCAGGCCGTGCCGGTGTTGCGGCCCTTGTGCAGGTCGTTGAAATAGGAGAGCCAGCCGCGGTCGGTGCGCTCGTACTCGATCTCGCCGTCAGCCAGGTTCAGGCGCAGCCAGGCGTCGCCGCCGGGGCGGGGGAGCGAGAGATAGATTTCGTCGTCCGACCATTCAGCTTGCCGGCCGGCGGTGTCGACGTCCCAGTTCTTCTGCACCCAGTGCTGGAGTTCGGTGGGCAAGGGAGCCTTGCCTTTCTGGGCCTTGGCGGCTGGCAACTGTTTTTCGAGTTGCGCGCGAAGGGATTCGTCCACCGAGCCATTCAACTTCGTGATGGCCGGCCTGGCTTCGATCTGGGCCGAGTGATTCAGCGTGAAGCCGGTGACGCTGAACAGGATCATGCCGATCAGGCAGATCGCGGAACTCACCCAGTGCCATTCGTGCAGGGTCTTGAGCCAGTAGGCACGTCGGCGGTTATCGGGGCGGGCAGCGGTCATCGAAGGCGCGGATTGTATCTGCGCAGATGAGAATGACTGCTATTTGATCTGAATGAAGTTACGTAAAGCAATAAAAAACGGGACCGAAGTCCCGTTTGTCGTTTCGCCAGTAACTGGCGCGCCGGCCAGAGCCGATTACTCGAGCTCGCCCATTTGCGATTGCAGGTAGTTCTGCAGTCCGACCTTGTCGATCAGGTCGATCTGGGTCTCGAGAAAGTCGATGTGCTCTTCGGTGTCGTCGAGAATTTCCTGGAGCAGGTCGCGCGAGACGTAGTCACGCACCGATTCGCAATGCGCGATGCCGTCCTTGATCGTTGCTTGCGCGCCGGTTTCGGCACCCAGGTCGCAACGCAGCAACTCGGGCACGTCTTCGCCGATGTTCAGCTTGCCCAGGTCCTGCAGGTTCGGCAGGCCGTCAAGCATGAAGATGCGGTCCATCAGCTTGTCGGCGTGCTTCATCTCGCCGATCGATTCCTCATATTCCTTCTTCGCCAGCTTGTCCAAACCCCAGTGCTTGAGCATGCGGTAGTGGAGGAAGTACTGGTTGATCGCGGTCAGCTCGTTCTTGAGCTGCGCCTGCAGATGTTCGATGACCTTGGGGTCGCCCTTCATGATTCTTTTCCTTGTTCTGAAAGCGGTGATTGTCAGAGGAGCGGACGAGCACTTGCAAGCAATCCCATGCTCCGCCGGTCTGCATGCGTGTGATGGCGATACACGTTCGCATTGAGCCGCTGCGAACCCATCGCGAACCCATCGCAAACATAGCAAGCCCCAATACTTTTAATAGCTCATGACTATCAAAAATATGGGATTGGTAGCTATACTCATGGCTCGCAATTATTTTTTCCACCTGCAGCATCCAAGGAATCTTCATGTCCCTGATCAACACCCAAGTCCTGCCCTTCAAGACCCAGGCCTACCTCAACGGCAAGTTCATCGATGTGTCCGACGAGACGCTCAAGGGCAAGTGGTCCGTGCTGATCTTCATGCCGGCGGCTTTCACCTTCAACTGCCCGACCGAAGTCGAAGACGCGGCCGACAACTACCCCGAGTTCCAGAAGCTGGGTGCCGAGGTCTACATCGTGACCACCGACACGCACTTCTCGCACAAGGTCTGGCACGACACGTCGCCGGCCGTCGGCAAGGCCAAGTTCCCCCTGGTTGGCGACCCGACCCACACGCTGACCAACGCTTTCGGCGTGCACATCCCTGAAGAAGGCCTGGCACTGCGCGGCACCTTCGTGATCAACCCCGAAGGCATCATCAAGACCGCCGAAGTGCACTCCAACGAAATCGCCCGCGACGTCAAGGAAACCCTGCGCAAGCTCAAGGCAGCGGTCTACACCGCCGCCCACCCGAACGAAGTCTGCCCGGCCAAGTGGAATGAAGGCGACAAGACGATCGCCCCGTCGTTCGACCTCGTCGGCAAGATCTAAGCGCTCCCGCGCGAAAGCCCGGGCGCTCACGAGGCCCCGGGCTTTTTTTGTTCCCAGTTGATAGTTTTCAGATATCGAAAGTGAGTCCGCCATGCTTGACGACAGCACAAAAGCCCAATTGAAGAGTTACCTCGAACGCGCCACGCAGCCGATCGAGATCGTCGCCTCGCTCGATGACAGCAAGGCGTCGGGCGAAATGTTGTCGCTGCTGAAGGACGTCGCTGAAGCGTCGCCGCTGGTCAAGCTGACCGAAAGCCGCGACGACAGCCATCGCAAGCCCTCGTTCTCGGTCAATCGCCCGAGCGAAAACCACGGCCCGCGTTTTGCCGGCCTGCCGATGGGCCATGAATTCACGTCGCTGATCCTTGCGCTGCTGCAGATCGGCGGCTACCCACCCAAGGTCGAGCAGGCCGTGCTCGACCAGATCAAGGCGCTCGACGGCGACTTCGAGTTCGAGATCTACGTCTCGCTCACCTGCCACAACTGCCCCGATGTCGTTCAGGCGCTGAACCTGATGGCGATCCAGAACCCGCGCATCCGCACCACGATGATCGAAGGCGGCACCTTCCAGGACGAAGTGAAGGAACGCCAGATCATGGCCGTGCCGACCGTGTTCCTCAACGGCACCGAGTTCGGCCAGGGCCGCATGAGCCTCGAAGAAATCCTCGCTAAGATCGATACCAGCGGCGTCGAGCGCGAAGCGAAGAAGATCGCCGGCAAGGACGCGTTCGACGTGCTGATCGTCGGTGGCGGCCCTGCCGGTGCCGCAGCCGCCGTGTACGCCGCGCGCAAGGGCATCCGCACCGGCGTTGCGTCGGAGCGCTTTGGTGGCCAGGTGCTCGACACGCTCGGCATCGAGAACTTCATCTCGATCAAGGAAACCGAAGGACCGAAGTTCGCCCACGCACTCGAAGAGCATGTGCGCGACTACGACGTCGACATCATGAATCTGCAGCGCGCCAAGGCACTGGTGCCTGGCAACGATCTCATCGAGGTTCAGCTCGAAAGCGGCGCCTCGCTCAAGAGCAAGTCGGTGATCATTTCGACCGGCGCGCGCTGGCGCAACATCAACGTGCCCGGCGAGCACGAGTTCAAGAACAAGGGCGTGGCCTACTGCCCGCATTGCGACGGCCCGCTGTTCAAGGGCAAGCGCGTCGCGGTCATCGGCGGCGGCAATTCGGGCGTCGAAGCGGCGATCGATCTGGCCGGCATCGTGGGCCACGTCACGCTGATCGAGTTCGACACGCAGCTGCGTGCCGACGCCGTGCTGCAACGCAAGCTCAAGAGCCTGAAGAACGTCGACGTGTTCACCAACGCGCAGACCACCGAGATCACCGGCGACCAGAAGGTCAATGGCCTGGTCTACAAGGACCGCGCGACGGGCGAACTGAAAAAGGTCGAGCTCGAAGGCGTGTTCATCCAGATCGGCCTCGTGCCCAACACCGACTGGCTCAAGGGCACGGTCGAGCTGTCGAAGCACGGCGAAATCATCGTCGACGCGCGCGGCCAGACTTCGGTGCCCGGCGTGTTCGCGGCCGGTGATGCAACCACGGTGCCGTTCAAGCAGATCATCATCGCGGCCGGCGACGGCGCAAAGGCGGCGCTCGGCGCGTTCGACCACCTGATCCGCACGTCGGCACCGGCCTGACGCGTGGTTTGACCCCGCGGAAGTAAGGCACAAGTTGTATCAGATGAGAATTATTCTCATACAATAAACGGCCCGGGCAAACACGCCCGCCGTTGCCAGCCAGGTCAAGCGCGCAGAGCTTTGCGCCCAAGGTCCAGCAAGCAGTTGTTCAACTGTTTCTGGACCTTTTTCGTGGCCGCCAAAACCCTCCGCTCCCATCCTCACCGCCTTGCCCTCCTGCCACTGCTGATCGCCTCCGGCTTCGGCATCGCCGTGCCTGCCTGGTCGCAACAGATCGCGCTCAACGAGGTGGTGGTGAGCGGCTCGCGCTCGGAGCAGGCCCGGCAGGATTTGCCGGTGAGCGCCGAGGTCATCACCCGCGACGACATCGAGTCCAAGCAGATCAACGACATCCGCGACGCCGTGCGCGACCTGCCGAATGTCTCGGTCAAGCGTGCGCCGGCGCGCTTCGGGCTGGCGCAGGGCAACACCGGCCGCGACAGCAACGCGGGCTTCAACGTTCGCGGCCTCGACGGCAACCGCGTGCTGCTGCTGACCGATGGCATTCGCACGCCGCGCAGCTACGTGTTCAGCGCCAATGCGTTCGGACGCGATTACTTCGACATCAGCCTCATCGAGCGCATCGAGATCATCAAGGGCCCGGCGTCGGCGCTCTATGGCTCGGACGGCCTCGCGGGCCTGGTCAACTTCATCACGCGCGAGCCTTCGTCGTACCTGCGCGATGGCAAGACCTTCGGCGGCAGCGCGAGCGTGGGCTACAGCGGCGACGACGGCGGCAAGCGCGCAGGCGTCACGCTGGCGGGCAAGCCCAACGACACGATGCAATGGCTTGTCTCGGCCAGCCTGGGCCGTGCGCATGAACTCGAGAACATGGGCCACTACAACGTGGCCAACGTCGACCGCACCACACCCAACCCGCAGCGCGACAAGAACGCGGCCGTGCTCGCCAAGGTCATCCTCACGCCCGATGCCAACCAGCGCCACAGCTTCACGTTCGAGCACATCGAGAAGACCAGCCGCTACGACCTGCTCTCAGGCATTTCCAAGCCGCCTTTCGTCTCGACTTCCGTCGTCGGCCTGAACGCCAAGACCGACCTGCAGCGCGACCGCTTTACCTACGAAGGGCGCCTGCGCCTGAACAGTGCCATGGCCGACAACCTGCTCGGCGTGGTGAGCTACCAGAAGTCCAGGTCGCGCGAGTTCATTCTCGAAGACCGCTTCACCGCCGCCGACCGCACGCGCGACGTCACCTACGACGAGAACACCTGGCAGCTTGGTCTGCAAGCCGACAAGACGATCCGCATGGGCGACTGGGCGCAGAAGATCACCTACGGCTTCGACTACACGCGCAGCAACGTCGAGAACCTGCAGACCGGCCTGGTGCCGCCCACTGGCGAAACCTATCCGCTCAAGCGCTTCCCCGACACCCGCGAGACCTCCTCGGCGTTCTACGTGCAGGACGAATTCATCCACGACCGTTGGAGCATCACGCCGGGCATCCGCTTCGACCGCTTCTCGCTCGACGCCAGCCAGCGGGGCTTCAACGCGCAGGCCGTGTCGCTGTCGGGTTCCGCGGTTTCGCCCAAGCTGGGCGTGTTGTTCCGTGCAACGCCGCAGTTCAGCGTCTATGGCAACTACGCCTCGGGCTTCAAGGCGCCGAATGCCTTCCAGGTCAACAACTTCTTCGAGAACGTGATCCAGGGGTACAAGACCATCCCCAATCCGAACCTCAAGCCCGAGAAGAGCCAGAACATCGAGATCGGCGTGCGCGGCAAGACCGGCGTGTTGAGCTTCGACGTGGCGGCCTTCACCGGCGACTACAAGAAACTGATCGAGAACGACCGCCTCGTGGGCGGCCGCGGAATCCCGCGCATCGATCCGCTGATCTACCAGTCGGTCAACATCGGGCGCGCGCGCATCAGCGGCTTCGAGTTCAAGGGCGAGCTCGACTTCACCGACAACGGCAATGGCTTCTCCGTGCCCTTTGCCTATGGCCAGACGCGCGGGACCGACCGCACCAACAACCGGCCGCTCAACTCGATCGACCCGCGCAAGGCCAGCGTCGGCATCAAGTACCAGGCGCCGGTCTGGAGCGTGCGCCTGGACGTCACCAACCACGCGCGCAAGAAGTGGTCCGACGTGGACCGCACCGAGGTCACGACCGGCACCCAGTTCCTCACGCCCGCAGCCACCACGCTCGACGTGAGCGCGCAGTGGCGCATCCGCAAGGACCTGCGCCTGAACGCATCGGTGACCAACCTCACCAACAAGCGCTACTGGAACTGGAGCGACGTGCGCGGTGTCACCGCCACGTCGATCCTGCGCGATGCGTACACCCAGCCGGGGCGCAGCTTCAACGTCTCGCTCGTTGCCGATTTCTGACGCCCGACACCTGATCCCAGGAACACCTCACCTCAAAAAGGAAACCCGATGAACGCCGAAGAAACCCGCGATCGTTTTGCCGCGCTGCGTGCCAAGGGCATGCGCCACAAGGACGCCGCCGCTGCGATGGGCCTGTCCGAAGGTGCCGCGATTGCCGCGCACACCGGCGCGCACGACAAAGGCCTGCGCGCGACGCGCCTCAAGGGGCCGTGGGTCGAGCTGCTGCAATCGCTCGAGCTCTGCGGCCCGGTGCTCGCGTTGACGCGCAACGAGACCACGGTGCACGAGAAGACCGGCATCTACGAGAAGGTCTCGGGCAACGACAAGATGGGGCTCGCACTGGGCGAGGCCATCGACCTGCGCCTCTTCTTCAGCCGCTGGCATGCGGGCTTTGCCGTGAGCGAGGCGGCCGCCAATCCGGGCGTTCCACCATCGCTGAGCCTGCAGTTCTTCGATACGAGCGGCCTCGCGGTGCACAAGATCTTTGTTCGCGATGCCACCGACCGCGATGCGCTGCAGTCGGTCATCGACACCCACACCGCCGCCGACGAGCCGGTCGTGTTCGTGCCGGCCGAAGCCAAGGCCGCGCCGCGCGACGACAGCGCCATCGATGCGGCCGGTCTCTCCGAGGCCTGGGGCGGCATGCAGGACACGCACGAGTTCTTCGGCTTGCTGAACAAGTTCGAGGTCGAGCGCCAGCAGAGCTTTCGCCTGACCGAAGGCAAGTTCACGCAACGCGCCGCACTGAGCGCTGTGCGCGATCTGCTGAACGAAGCTGCATTCGACGGCACGCCGATCATGGTGTTCGTCGGTAGCCCCGGCTGCATCCAGATCCACAGCGGACCGGTGAAGCGCATCGAGCCGATGGAAATGCGCGGACCCGACGAGAACGCGCCGCCGATCCGCTGGCTCAACGTGCTCGACCCCGGCTTCAACCTGCACCTGCGTGAAGACCGCATCGCCAGCGTCTGGATCGTCGAGAAGCCGACGAGCGACGGCGTCGTGACTTCGGTCGAGGCCTTCGACGGCACGGGCGAACTCATGGCCATGTTCTTCGGCGCACGCAAACCCGGCGTACCCGAACGCGAGGAGTGGCGCCACATCGTGCGCGGTCTTCCGCGTCTGGCTGCGACACAGGAGGCGTGAAGTCCATGAGCGATTTCGAACGAACCGATGCCCCGGCGCCACGCCGCCGCGACGTGCTGCGGCTGCTGTCCGCTTCTTCGCTGGCGGTGGGCGTGTTGCCTGCATTCGCGCAGGCACAACGCCTGCCGAGGCTCGTGACGGTGAGCGGCGCGATCACCGAGGTCGTCTACCTGCTCGGCGCCGAAGGGCAACTCGTGGGCACCGACACCACCAGCCTGTATCCGGCGGCGGCACGCAGCACGCCCAAGGTCGGCTACATGCGGCAGCTGTCGGCAGAAGGGCTGCTATCGCTGAAGCCCGATGCCATCATCGCCACCAATGAATCGGGCCCGCCGGTCGTGCTCGATCAGGTCCGCAGCGCGGGCGTGAAGGTCGAGATCATCGATGCCGACCACAGCTGGGGCGAAGTGCAGCGCAAGGTGCAGGCCGTCGGCCGCGCAGCCGCAAAGGAAGCGCAGGCACGCGAGCTGCAGGCCAGGCTCGATGCCGAATGGGCCGTTGTCCAGCAGCGCGTGGCGACGGCCAAGGGGCGCAAGCCCCGCGTGCTGTTCGTGCTGTCGCACAGCGCAAGCCCGCAGGTCTCGGGCGAGAAGACGGCCGCGCACTCGGTGATCGGCTATGCCGGCGGCGTGAACGCGCTGGGCGGCTTCCAGGGCTACCGGCCGATGACGGCCGAAGCCATGGCCAGCGCGGCGCCCGACATCATTCTCACCAGCACGCAGAGCATCGAGGCTCACGGCGGCGTCGACAAGTTCTGGCAGCGGCCCGAACTGGCGCTCACGCCCGCGTTCAAGAAGCGCGCGCTGATCACGCAAGACGCCTTGTTGCTGCTGGGCTTCGGTCCGCGCACGCCGGCGTCCATCTCCGACTTGCACGACAAGTTCCTGGCTGCGGTTGCATGAGCCAGAGGTTCACGGCGCGTGCCGTACTGGGCGGCAGCGCGCTGCTGCTCGTCGCGGCCTTCGTGGTGGGGGCGGTGTCCGGCGCCTACGCCATCAGTCTTTCGCAGCTCTGGAATGTGCTGACCTCGCTGGGGCAGGGCGGTGCCGACAAGTCGCCCGAGCACCTCGTCTTTCTCAACATCCGTCTGCCGCGCCTTGTGCTTGGCGTGGCGGCCGGTGCGGGGCTCGGCATGGCGGGCACCTTGATGCAGGGCCTGTTTCGCAACCCGCTGGCCGATCCGGGGTTGGTGGGCATCAGCAGCGGCGCGGCGCTGGCGGCTGGCGTCACGATCGTGCTCGGGGCGTGGCTCTGGCCGGTGCTTCCTCGCACGCTCGGCAGCTGGACGCTGGTGCTCATGGCTTTCGGTGGTGGCTTGTCGGTGACCTTGCTGATCTACGGCCTCTCGCGCAGCGAAGGCGGCACGCGCATGGCGCTGATGCTGCTCGCGGGCATTGCGGTCAATGCGCTCGCAGGGGCGGGGCTGGGCTTTCTCAGCGTGATCGCGACCGACGAGCAACTGCGCAGCCTGCAGTTCTGGCTGCTCGGCAGCCTCGGCGGTGCGCGATGGAGCGCGGTGCTGCTGGTCGGCGTGGCCGTGTTCCTGTCGTGTCTGGCGGCGCGGTCGCTCGCGTCACCGCTGAACGCCATCGCCCTCGGCGAGGCGCAAGCGGCGCTGCTCGGCGTCGACGTGGAGCGCACCAAGCGGCGGGCCATCGTGATCACGGCCGTGGCCGTGGGGGCGGTGACGGCCACGACCGGGATCATCGGTTTCATCGGGCTGATCGCGCCGCACTGGGTGCGCATGATGGCCGGGCCCGATCACCGCGTGGTGCTGCCGGCCTCGGCCCTTCTGGGCGCGGCGCTGGTGCTCGCGGCCGACACCGTGGCGCGCACCGTGATGGCGCCGGCCGAGCTGCCGCTGGGCGTGCTCACCGCGTTCATCGGCGTGCCGATGTTCCTGCTGATGCTGCGGCACTTCAAGGGGCGCATATGACGGCGGACATGGAGCGCGATCCGATGGCGCTGTGCTGCGAAGGCGTCGAGGTCCGTGTCGGAGCAAAGACGCTGCTGGCGGATGCGAGTGTCAGCCTGGCGCCGGGCCGGGTGACGGCCATCCTCGGCCCGAACGGTGCGGGCAAGTCGACCTTGTTGTCGGTACTGGCCGGCCAGCGCGTGCCGACGCGAGGGTGGGTGACGCTCGACGGCCGTCCGCTTTCGGACCACGGCATGCCGGCGCTCGCATTGCGCCGGGCGCTGATGCCGCAGGAAAGCGCGGTCGCCTTCGACTTCACCGCGCAGGAGATCGTCGCGCTGGGCCGCTACCCGCACCGCCGGGCGCCAGGGCACGACGAAGACGCGATCATTGCCGAGTCGATGGCGCTGACCGACGTGTCGGCGCTGGCGTCGCGCGTGCTCAACACGCTGTCGGGCGGGGAAAAATCCCGGGCCCACATGGCGCGGGCGCTGGCGCAGTTGTGGCATCCGCGGACCGACGGCGCGACCCGCTGGCTGCTGCTGGACGAACCGACCGCTGCGCTCGATCTGGCGCATCAGCATTCGGCGATGCGCCTGCTGCGCGCCTGGGCAGCGCGCGGCGTGGGCGTGGTCGCCGTGCTGCACGACCTGAACCTGGCGCGTCGCTATGCCGACGAAGTGGTGGTGCTGGGCGGTGCGTCAGGCGGCGTGCGGCAGGGCGCGGCGGCCGAAGTGCTCGAGCCGGCCCTGATCGAATCGGTCTGGGGAACGCCCTGCCAGCCTGTGACAAGTGCCGACGGCACGGTGCAATACCTGTTCGGCTGAAATGAAAATAGCGCCTGACGGCCGCCAAATGGCCATCAGGCGCTATTTAAAAGATAGCAAATATCAGTACGTCAGCCGCTCGGGCCGCAGCTCCTGCAGGATCGTCGTGGCGATTTCCTCGATCGACTTGGTGGTGGTCGACAGCCAGCGGATGCCGGCGCGCCGCATCATCGCTTCGGCCTCGCTCACCTCGTGGCGGCAGTTTTCGAGGCTGGCATAGCGCGAATCGGGGCGGCGTTCGTTGCGAATCTCGCTGAGCCGCTCGGGCTGGATCGTCAGGCCAAAGATCTTCTTGCGGTGCGGCAGCAGGGCAGGGGGGAGCTGGCGGCGGTCGAAATCTTCCGGAATCAGCGGGTAGTTGGCCGCTTTCAGGCCGTGCTGCATCGCCAGGTAGAGCGACGTGGGCGTCTTGCCGCTGCGGCTGACGCCCACCAGGATCACGTCGGCGCCCTGCAGGTCGCGGTTGCTCTGGCCGTCGTCGTGGGCCAGGCTGAAGTCGATCGCGGCAATGCGGGCGTTGTATTCCTTGCTCTTGCTGACGTCGCTGAAGCGGCCGATGCGGTGGTTCGACTTCACGGCCAGCTCGATCTCCAGCGGGCGCACGAAGGTGCCGAACATGTCCAGCAGCATGCCCTTGCAGCCGGTTTCGATCACTTCCAGCACGTCCATGTTGGCCAGCGTGGTGAAGACGATGGGGCGCACGCCCTCCAGTTCGGCGGTGTGGTTGATGTGCCGCACCGCCTGGTGCGCCTTGTCGACCGTGTCGGTGAAAGGCAGCCGGACGTGGCGCGGCTTCATCTCGAACTGGGCGAGCACGGCGTTGCCGAAAGTCTCGGCGGTGATGCCGGTGCCGTCGGAAATGAAGAAAACAGTGCGTGTGTGCATGGTGTTGCCCTTGCGGCCTTGTCCTGCGGCGCGCGCGACCTTGCCACGCCTACAATCCGGGCCATTATCGGGAATCCGCTTTCCCACCCCATTCTTTCCATGCACACCGCGATCGCACCCAAAGCAACGACAACGATCGTGCCGCGCCGTCTGCATGCAGCACCGGTTTCAACTTCTGGAGCTTCCCCATGTCTGCACTTTTCGACGCGACCGCCCTGGTCGTACCGTTTGAAAACCTGAGAATGACCGACGTCGAGGCGGTTGGCGGCAAAAACGCCAGCCTCGGCGAAATGATCTCGCAGCTGCCGCAGGGCGTGCGGGTGCCGACGGGTTTCGCGACCACGGCCCACGCGTTCCGCCAGTTCCTGGCCCATGACGGCCTGGCCGACAAGATCAGCAAGCGGCTCGCCGCGCTGGACACCGAAGACGTGCGCGCGCTGGCCGTGGCCGGTGCCGAGATCCGCGCCATGGTCGAGGCCCAGCCCTTCCCGGCCGACCTGCAGAAAGCCATCGGCGAAGCCTTCGCCACGCTGAGCGCTGGCAACCCGTCCGCCTCGTTCGCCGTGCGTTCCTCGGCCACCGCCGAAGACCTGCCCGACGCCTCGTTCGCGGGCCAGCAAGAGACCTTCCTGAACGTGGTCGGCATCGACGACGTGCTGCACAAGATGAAGGAGGTGTTCGCCTCCCTCTACAACGACCGCGCCATCAGCTACCGCGTGCACAAGGGCTTCGAGCACGACGTGGTCGCGCTGTCGGCCGGCGTGCAGCGCATGGTGCGCTCCGACCTCGGCGCCGCCGGCGTGATGTTCACCATCGACACCGAATCGGGCTTTGAAGACGTGGTGTTCATCACCTCGAGCTACGGCCTGGGCGAGACGGTGGTGCAGGGCGCGGTGAACCCCGACGAGTTCTATGTGCACAAGCCGACGCTGCGCGCCGGCAAGCGCGCGGTGATCCGCCGCAACCTCGGCTCCAAGCTGATCCAGATGGAATTCGCGACGGCCGAGGAGAAAAAGGCCAGCGGCAAGCTGGTCAAGACCACCGACGTCAAGGCCGAGCAGCGCAACCGCTATTCGCTGAGCGATGCCGACGTCGAGCAACTGGCCAAGTACGCGCTGGTCATCGAAGAGCACTATGGCCGCCCGATGGACATCGAGTGGGGCAAGGACGGCACCGACGGCCATCTCTACATCCTGCAGGCACGTCCCGAGACGGTGAAGAGCCAGCAGCAGGGCAAGGCCGAGCAGCGCTACAAGCTGCTGGGCAAGGGCGCGGTGCTCGCCGAAGGTCGTGCCATCGGCCAGAAGATCGGCACCGGCCCCGTGCGCCTCGTGCACAACATCAGCGAAATGGACAAGGTGCAGGCCGGCGACGTGCTCGTCACCGACATGACCGACCCGAACTGGGAGCCGGTGATGAAGCGTGCCGCCGCCATCGTCACCAACCGCGGCGGGCGCACCTGCCACGCGGCCATCATTGCGCGCGAGCTCGGCATTCCGGCCGTGGTCGGCTGCGGCGACGCCACCGATCTGCTGAAGGACGGCACGCTGGTCACCGTGAGCTGCGCCGAGGGCGACACCGGTTTCATCTACGACGGCCTGCTCGAAACCGAAGTGACCGAAGTGCAGCGCGGCGTGATGCCCGAGGTCGACCTGAAGATCATGATGAACGTGGGCAACCCGCAGCTCGCCTTCGACTTCGCGCAGCTGCCGAACCACGGCGTGGGCCTGGCGCGGCTCGAGTTCATCATCAACAACAACATCGGCGTGCACCCGAAGGCGATCCTCGACTATCCGAATGTCGACAACGACCTGAAGAAGGCCGTCGAATCGGTGGCCCGCGGCCACGCCTCGCCGCGTGCTTTCTACGTCGACAAGGTGGCGGAAGGTATCGCGACCATCGCGGCTGCTTTCTGGCCCAAGCCGGTGATCGTGCGCCTGTCGGACTTCAAGTCGAACGAGTACCGCAAGCTGATCGGCGGCAGCCGCTACGAGCCCGAAGAAGAAAACCCGATGCTCGGCTTCCGTGGTGCCGCGCGCTACCTGAGCGCCGACTTCGGCGAAGCCTTCGCGATGGAATGCGAGGCCCTGAAGCGCGTGCGCAACGACATGGGCCTCACCAACGTGCAGATCATGGTGCCCTTCGTGCGCACGCTGGGCCAGGCCGAGCGCGTGACCGGCCTGCTCGGCGAGCATGGCCTCAAGCGTGGCGAAAACGAGCTCAAGCTGATCATGATGTGCGAGGTGCCCAGCAACGCCATCCTGGCCGATGAGTTCCTCCAGTTCTTCGACGGCTTCTCGATCGGCTCGAACGACTTGACCCAGCTCACGCTGGGCTTGGACCGCGACTCGGGCCTCGAGTTGCTGGCGGCCGACTTCGACGAGCGCGACCCGGCCGTGAAGGCCATGCTGAGCCGTGCCATCAAGGCCTGCAAGGCGCAGGGCAAGTACGTCGGTATCTGCGGCCAGGGCCCCAGCGACCACCCGGACTTCGCGCTCTGGCTGGCGGAGCAGGGGATCGAATCGATCTCGCTGAACCCCGACAGCGTGATCGACACCTGGCAGCAGCTGGCCAAGCGCTGACCCGGCCCTTCAGGCGGCGGGCGTCTGGTGCCCGCCGAGCGGCAAGTTGCGGGAATCCCCGTCGGGGGATTTCCCGTATCTGCTTCGTGTCTTTGAATCAAAGTGTGTTTCTGGTGTCAGACTTGTGACAATTCACAGGGCGGCGCATCCTGGCAACCAGCCTGAGGCGATCTCGGTCGCCGCGGCGATCTGCCAGTACCTCGCGGGAGACCACCATGATTCTTGTCAAGACGGAAGCGGGCCACCAGGCCCTGAAAGACCGTTCGGTGCCGCTGTCACCGCGCCAGCGCTCGGCCTTCATCCTGTTCGACGGCAAGCGCTCGGTCGACGATGTGCTTGCCGCCGGCATGGGCATTGCGCGCGAAGACATCGACCAGATGATCGCGCTGGGCGTATTGGAGCCCGTGGGCGGGCAGCCAGCCTCGCCAGCGGCGGGCGATGCATCCACCGAGGGCACCAAACCGACCGCGCAGGCCGTGCCGCCGCCTTCCGGCCGCAGCAAGCAGCAGCGCTATAAAGACGCCTACCCCATCGCGACCCAGTTGACCGGCAGCCTGGGTTTGATGGGATTCCGGCTCAATCTGCAGGTCGAGGGTACGGCGAGCTACGACGACCTGCTGGCGCTGGCGCCCAAGATCCGTGCAGCGGTCGGCGCGGAGAGGGCTGCGGCCCTCGACAAGGCCCTGAACGACTGAACGCCTTGCCAGATTCGCAATTGCAGGGCTATAATCGCCGGCTTTGCCTTGCCACACTGCGCCCGACGCTGCAGGTGGCTTTTCCTCTTCTTCGGAAGAATCCACAAGGAGTGCCATGCGTCACTACGAAATCATTTTGCTGATCCACCCGGATCAGAGCGAACAAGTTCCGGCCATGCTGGAGCGCTACAAGGGCCTGATCACGGCCGGCGGCGGCAAGATCCACCGCGTTGAAGACTGGGGCCGCCGTCAGCTGGCTTACCAGATCAACAAGCTCAACAAGGCCCACTACCTGTGCGTCAACATTGAAGCTGAACAAGCCGTGATGGGCGAACTCGAACACGCGTTCAAGTTCAACGACGCCGTGCTGCGCCACCTGACCGTTCAGAAGAAGAAGGCCGACACCGGTCCTTCGTCGATGATGAAGACGGTCGAGCGCGAAGAGGCTCGCAAGGCCCAGCAGGCCGAATACGCCGCCAACAACAACTGATGGCGTGACTGCTGCCGCTGCGGCAACCGGGGTCAACCAGCTTCTGCTGACCGCCTCCGTTGCCGAACTCGGAGCCTTGCGATTCACGCCAGCCGGCTTGCCCGCCATCGACCTGAAGCTCGAACACGAGTCGACGCTCCAGGAGGCGGGAAAGCCCAGGCAGGTGAAGACGGCCCTCAAGGCCATTGCCTTCGGCGCCATCGCCGAGCGCCTCGCAACGCAGTCGATGGGAAGTCTCTGGCGTTTTCAGGGCTTTCTCGCGACACCGGGCAACGGCAAGCATCCGGTCCTGCACATCCAGGATTTTCAGCAAGATTAATTTTCGACAAGAGGTCCCCAAATGGCCACGTTCAAGAAATTCAACAAAGACAAGCGCCCGAAGCGCAACACCCAGTCGCTGCTGTTCAAGCGCAAGCGTTTCTGCCGCTTCACCGTCGCTGGCGTCGAAGAGATCGACTACAAGGACATCGACACGCTGCGTGACTTCATCAGCGAAAACGGCAAGATCATCCCCGCACGCCTGACCGGCACGCGCGCGATCTACCAACGCCAGCTGAACACCGCGATCAAGCGCGCCCGCTTCCTGGCCATGGTGCCGTACAGCGACCAGCACCGCGTCTAAGGAGTCGACACCATGCAAATCATTCTTCTGGACAAGGTTGTCAACGTCGGTGCCCTGGGCGATATCGTCAAGGTCAAGGACGGCTACGCACGCAACTTCCTGATTCCGTCGGGCCGCGCACGCCGCGCCACCGCCGCCAACAAGGCCGAATTCGAAGCCAAGCGCGCCGAACTCGAAAAGGCTGCGGCCGCCAAGCTGGCCGAATCGCAGGCCCAAGGCGAAAAGCTCGGTGGCACGACCATCAAGCTGACGCAAAAGGCTGGCGTGGACGGCCGTCTGTTCGGCTCGGTCACCAACGGCGACATCGCCGAAGAGCTGGGCAAGCAAGGCTACAAGGTTGCCAAGTCGCAAGTGCGCCTGCCCAACGGCCCGATCAAGGTCGTCGGCGACAGCACCGTGAGCGTTGCGCTGCACACCGACGTGGTGGTCGACATCACCGTCACGGTCTACGGCGAAACCGCCTGATCCCGAACGGCGCCTCGTGCGCTGTTGAAAAAGCCGCCTTCGGGCGGCTTTTGTTTTTCCGCGACCGAAGTTCTCCAGCGTATTGCACCGGAAGATCACTGTTTATTCACAACCTTGTCCACACACGCAGCAGCGTGCGCGGCTTAGCATGCAGGGTTGCAAGGGAAGTCCATGTCCGCCGTTTTCTCCTATGCCGACAATGATCCGTCGGCCGACCGCCAGATCGCCCAACTGCGCATTCCGCCTCACTCCATCGAGGCTGAATCGAGCGTGCTCGGTGGCCTGCTGCTCGACAACGGCGCCTGGGACCGCATGGGCGACCTGTTGGTCGATGGCGACTTCTATCGCCATGAACACAAGCTGATCTACGCCGCCATTGGCGGGCTGATCAATGCGACCAAGCCCGCTGACGTGATCACGGTCTACGAGCAGTTGCAGAACCTTGGCAAGGCCGACGAGATCGGCGGACTGGTCTACCTGAATTCGCTGGCGCAGTACGTGCCGAGCGCGAGCAACATCCGGCGCTACGCCGAGATCGTGCGCGAGCGCTCCATCTTGCGAAAGCTGGTGTCCGCCGCCGACGAGATCGCGACGCAGGCCTTCAACCCGCAGGGCAAGCAGGTCGACAAGATCCTCGACGAGGCCGAGCAGAAGATCTTCAACATCGGCGAAGAAGGCACGCGGATGAAGCAGGGCTTCCAGAGCATGGATGCCCTGGTGGTCGAACTGCTCGACCGCGTGACCGAGATGGCCGAGAACCCGAACGACATCACGGGCATTCGCACCGGCTTCCACGACTTCGACAAGATGACCTCGGGCCTGCAGCCCGGCGACATGATCGTGCTGGCCGCGCGTCCGTCGATGGGCAAGACCTCGCTCGCGATCAACATCGCCGAGCACGTGGCGCTCGAAGAGGGGCTGCCGGTGGCGGTGTTCTCGATGGAAATGGGTGCCTCGCAGCTCGCGGTGCGTATCGTGGGCTCGATCGGCCGCATCGACCAGGGTCACCTGCGCACGGGCAAGCTCAGCGACGAAGAGTGGCCGCGCCTGACCGAGGCCATCGAGAAGCTGCGCACCGTGTCGCTGCACATCGACGAAACGCCGGGTCTGTCCACCAGCGAACTGCGCGCCAATGCGCGTCGCCTGGCGCGCCAGTACGGGCGCCTCGGCCTGATCGTGGTCGACTACCTGCAGCTCATGTCGACCAGCAGTTCGGGCGATGAGAACCGCGCGACGGCCGTGGGCGAAATCTCGCGCGGCCTGAAGATGCTGGCCAAGGAGCTCAAGTGCCCGGTGATCGCGCTGTCGCAGCTCAGCCGCGGCGTGGAAAGCCGGACCGACAAGCGTCCCATGATGAGCGACTTGCGTGAATCCGGCGCCATCGAGCAGGACGCGGACATCATCATGTTCATCTACCGCGACGACTACTACGACAAGAACAGCAAGGAGCCGGGCGTGGCCGAGGTGATCATCAGCAAGCACCGGAACGGCCCGACCGGCACCGTCAAGCTGGCCTTCCTGAAGCCGATCACCAAGTTCGAGAACCTGGCCAGCTACAGCCACAACGAAGAGTACTGATGCCTCGCGCGCAAGACGCCGCGCAGAGAGGCTACGGCTTCTGCGGCACGACCTTGCCCTGGACAGTTTCGACCTTCACCTGCCGCAGCAAGTCGGCCAGCGTCTTGCCCGGCTCGTCGCGAAAGCGCTCTGGCAGCACCGCGATGGCGTCCATGCGGTCGAGGCGAAAGCCGCGAAAGTCGTTGCGCAGTTCGCACCAGGTCGACAGCGTCCAGACCTTGCCCCAATAGAAGCAGCCAAGCGGCCGCACCGTGCGCGTGCTGGCGTCGCCCGACACGTCGCGGTAGTCGAGGCGCAGCTTGTTGTGCGACTGCACCGCTTCCCTTAATGTCTGCAGCCGCGCGCGCAGGGCGTCGTCCAGGCCCAGCGCGGGTGCGTAGAGCGCCAATGCCTCGGCTGAGACGCGTGCCGCCGGCGGCAGCACGGAAAGGATCTTGCCCAGCCCCGTTTCGATGTCTCGCGCCATCGCTGGATCGACCCAGCTCTGGGCAAGCCGTGCGGCCGCCACGAGCGCCGAGGCTTCGTCCTGCGTGAACATCAGCGGAGGCAGCTCGAAGCCCGCGCCCAGCCTGTAGCCCACGCCGGCCTCGCCTTCGATGGGCACGCCCTGGTGCTGAAGGTCGGCCACGTCGCGATACACCGTGCGTTCAGATACTTCAAGGCGCCGTGCCAGGAAGGCGGCGGTGGTGAGCCGGCGCCCACGGACGAGCTGCACGAGCTGGAACAGGCGGTCGGCGCGTCGCATCAGTGCGTTCCCGCGAGCTTCTTCGCGAAGTCTTCGACGAAGTAGCGCTTGCCGCGTTGCACGACCGTGTGCCCTTCGGCTTCCAGCTTCGTCATTTGCGCCTCGATGCCGCCGGGGTATTTGGGATTGAGTTCGCCGCCGACCTTGAGCGTGCGCCACCAGGGCGTCTGGCCCTCGGCCTTCGGCGCCTCTTCGGCCGCGTGCGCCACCATGTGCGCAAAGATCGCGGTGGTCACCGTGCAGCCGATGGTCGTGCCGTGGCGCACCGCGATGTCTTCGCCGATGCCCATGACCGTGGCGAGCCGGCCTTCCGGAATGCTGCGCATGGCGGCCTCGACCTCTTGCGGCGACGGCGTGGCGATGGTGCCTTCGCCATGGCGAGCACGCATGGCGACGGGGATCTCCTTGACGCTCGGCAGGTGAGGGTAGCTTGCGAGCCGGTCGTGCCAGCTCTTTCTTGCGCTCATGCAATACCGATGTGGATCGCCACCTTGTCCGGCCCTTCGTAGGCTTCGAAGTCGCTGCGGTAGCGGCGCGCGACTTCCGGATGCGCCTCGAAATACTGCCAGATGCGCTGCCAGGTGGCGATCACCATGTGCGGCATTTCTCCCTGGCCGTTGAACACGAGGTAGTTGCCGGCCTCGATGGCCACGCTGTCTTCGCCGCCCGCGACGGCCAGGCCGGCCGTCACGTCGAAGGCGCCCTGGGCATCCGATTCGTAGGCCGAGTAGACGCCGAAGATGCGGGCGTCGCTCGTGCGGCGAGGCATCAAGCGGGGCATCTGCTCGTCGAAGAAACTTCTCCAGAGCGCGCCGATGCGGGCGGTGGCGGGCGTGTTTTCTTCGCGGTTGGTCGTGCGGATCGTGGGGCCTGCAACGCGGAAGGCGTCATGGTGCTGGCGAACGGGTTCCATCGAATTCTTCTCCTTGTGTTGATGATTGGATGAGGGCGGCGCTCAGAGGGCGAGCGCCTTCAGGTCAGCTTGCATGGTCCGGGCGATCAGTGCGATGTCGGCGTCGGTGACGTCGAACAGCCCGAAGCGGAATTTATAGCCCCATTGCTGGGGTTTTTCGATGAAAGCGAGGCGCTCGATCAACGGGGCGATAGGCGCCTCGTGCGCCGCAGCGTAGGCCACGTCGCGACGCCATGGGACGAAGCCCTGGCCCATGTCGAACTCGTAGGGCTCGCCCGCCTGCACGACGCCGATCGACACGAAGCTCTGCAGCTTGTCCGTGCCGCCGAACACCGTGGCCGGCGAGTAGTAGGCCACGCGGTCGCCGGCGGCGAGCCGCTTGAGCGGCGCGTGCTTGCCGTGGCCCACCTGCATGAAGCCGAGCGGCCGGTGGTCGCGACCGCGCCGTGCGTGCTCGGCGCTTGCGACGGCGATCCAGTTGCGCGGTGCCATGGCGAATCACTCCAGCGAATGAAGGCCGATTTCGTTGCCTTCGGTGTCGCGCAAATAGGCAATGAAGCCCATGCCCGGTGGCAATGCGGACTTGGGGCCCACGATCTGCCCGCCGGCCGCTTCGACCCGCGCGAGCACGGCATCGATGCTTGGCATGCAGTCGAGGTAGATGCGGATGCCGCTGCCGGCGCGTGCGCTGGCGTTTGCGCCAGCCTGCAGCGCGCCGCCCGTGGCGGGTTTGTCGTGGGGGAACACGGCCAGCGTGTCTCCGCCGAAATTCTCGCGGCGCAGTTTGCGGGCCAGAACGGTTTCGTAGAAGGCCTGGGCGCGGTCCATGTCGGTCACCGGGATCTCGAACCAGTTGATGGCGTTTTGCATTTCGGGGCTCTCTTTGTGTCGTTGAAGGGAGCCGCGATGGTGCGGCTGGCCTCCTGACAGCGTCTTGTCAGGAGCCTGTCACTGCGGGCGTAAAAAAGCCCGCGCAGACCGATGAAGGCCAGCGCGGGCTTTGGGAGGCAGGAGAGGGCTTAGAGCACGTCGCTTGCGAAGTCGGCCAGGCGCGAGCGCTCGCCGCGTGCCAGCGTGATGTGCCCGCCGTGCGGCCAGCCCTTGAACTTGTCGACCGCGAAGGTCAGGCCCGAGGAGCCTTCCGTCAGGTACGGCGTGTCGATCTGCGCGAGGTTGCCCATGCAGATGATCTTGGTGCCGGGGCCCGCGCGGGTGATCAGCGTCTTCATCTGCTTGGGTGTGAGGTTCTGCGCCTCGTCGATGATCACGTACTTGTTCAGGAAGGTGCGCCCGCGCATGAAGTTCATGCTCTTGACCTTGATGCGGCTGCGGATCAGCTCGTTGGTGGCCGCGCGGCCCCACTCGCCGGCGCCACCGCCATCGCCCTTGGCCAGGAACTCGAGGTTGTCGTCGAGCGCGCCCATCCAGGGGCCCATCTTTTCTTCCTCGGTGCCCGGCAGGAAACCGATGTCTTCGCCCACGCTCACGGTCGCGCGGGTCATGATGATCTCGGTGTAGCGGCGGTCGTCGAGCACCTGCGTGAGGCCGGAGGCCAGCGCCATCAGGGTCTTGCCGGTGCCGGCGGTGCCGGTCAGCGTGACGAAGTCGATCTCCGGGTCCATCAGCAGGTTCATCGCGAAGTTCTGCTCGCGGTTGCGCGTGTTCACGCCCCACACCGCGTTCTTGCCCGAGCTGTAGTCCTTGAGTGTCTTGAGCACCGCGGTCTTGTCGCGGATTTCGGTGACGCGGGCATACATGCTCGGCTCGCCGGGTGCCTCGAAGTAGACGAACTGGTTGATGTAGAGGTTGGGCACCAGCGGACCGCTGATCCGGTAGAAGGTGTTGCTGCCGCTCTGCCAGCTCTCGACCGTCTTGCTCTGGCGGGTCCAGAAATCGGGCGGCAGCGCCAGCGAGCCGGCGTAGAGCAGGTCGCCGTCTTCGAGCGTCTTGTCGTTCTGGTAGTCGTCGGCTGCAAGGCCCAGCGCGCGCGCCTTGACGCGCATGTTGATGTCTTTCGACACCAGCACCACTTCCTGTTTTGGATGGTCGGGCTGGTCCTTGGCGTACTGGTCGCGCAGTGCCTGCACCACGCCGAGGATCTGGTTGTCGGCCTTGCCTTGCGGCAGGCTCAGCGGCAGCGAGTAGTCAAGCGGCGCAGTCTGGAAGAACAGCTTGCCGCCGGCCTCGCGGTGGCCGGTGGTATCGAGCTTGAGGCCCTTGGCAATGTCGGCGCCCTGGGCGGCGGCAAGCGCGTCGAGCGTGCGGCTGGTCTGGCGGCCGTTGCGCGCGACTTCGGTTGTACCTTTCTTGTGGCCGTCGAGCTCCTCCAGCACGATCATCGGCAGGAAGATGTCGTGCTCTTCAAAGCGGAACAGGCACATCGGGTCGTGCAGCAGCACGTTCGTGTCGAGCACGAACAGCTTGGCCGGGCCGGTGGACTTGCGCTTGGCGCGCACGGGTGCCTGTGGTGCCGGGGCGGGAGCCGGTGCGACCGCAGCGGGCTGGACTTTCGTCTCGACCTGCACGAGGGCCTGGGGCTGCTGCGGTTGTTGTTGCGGTGCGCTCACCGGCTTGGGTGCGGCAGTTTTCGCCTTGGTCCGGCGAGGCGGGCGTGCGGTATCGGCGCCGCCGGCACCCTCGGTGCCGAGGCTGTCGAACAGTTCCAGGGGCTGCGGACTGCGCGCGGTGGTTTCGTCGGCCCGCTGGTCGCCGGAGCGGCGCGAACCCCTGTGCGAAGACCGGGCAGGCGCGTCGAGCGCGTCCGGCGAGAGCAATGCGGCGCGTTTCGTGGGGGCGGGAGGCAGTGGCATGTGTCAGATCGCTCGCAGGAAGTGGGAACCAGAAAACGAAAAAGCCGCCTGAAGACCAAGGCGGCTTTGTTCGGGGGATGCGGTCGTGGAGCTCAACGGCATGGAGCCATTATGCACACCGCAGATGACACGCCGGCTGCTCATTGGCGCGTTGCGTTGGGCATTCCCCACGCAGCGGCGCAAAAGCGCAAACCCGGCGGCCAGTGTGGCTATCAGGCGGCTTTCTTGAGCGCCTTGACGGCCTTGAGCACGTCGTCGACGTGGCCCGGAACCTTGAGCCCGCGCCATTCGGCCTTCAGGATGCCGTCGGCGCCAATCAGGAAGGTGCTGCGTTCGATGCCCTTGACCTTCTTGCCGTACATGATCTTGTTCTTGACCACGCCGAACATGTGACACATTTTTTCTTCGGTGTCGGCGATCAGCTCGAAGGGCAGCTCGAGCTTGGCCTTGAATTCGTCGTGCGACTTCATGTTGTCGCGGGAGACGCCGAAGACGGTGGCGCCGGCCTTTTCGAAGTCCTTGTAGCGGTCGCGAAACTGCATGGCTTCGGTTGTGCAACCCGGAGTGTTATCTTTCGGGTAAAAATACATGACCAGCACGTGGCCGAGATGCGAGGTATTCGAGACCTTGAGGCCGCCCGTGGCGTTGGCGTCGAATTCAGGAATGGGTTTGTTGACAACGATCGCCATGAAACTTGTTTTCTCCGTTAGATTCCGCTCTTCGAGCCCTCTCAGCCTTTTTCGGGCTTGCTCGATGAATGGAGGATTGGTCGTTGCTAACTTTGGGTAGCTGGCCTGTTCGCAACCCGGTATTTTACCCCGAAAAGACCTCTCTCAGTCAGGGTCAGGGCTCTCGACCAGCAGAGCGGCAATCACGTGCCTGCCTTCGCCGGCCAGGATGTTGTAGGTCCGGCAGGCCGCCGCGGTGTCCATGGTCTCGACGCCGGTGCGCTTGGCCATCAGGGGCTGGAGCCAAGCGGGCTGGGGGAAGCGGATGCGCTTTCCGCTCCCGAAAATGATCAATTCCGCACCCAGCGACGCAAGCTGCGCGAAATGCTCGGGGCCGAGCTCTTCGAAGCGGGCGCAGTTCCATTCGAAGCGTTCGCCGCGCGAGCCCACCACCACGCTGCCCTCGACCTTCTCGTTGTTGATTGCCACCCAGCCAGGGCCGTGTGCGGTGAGGGACTGGGCGTCGGATTTGTCGGGCTGGAGCTTCATCGGTGCACTGGGAACTGTGGTCAAATTATAGGTTTTCCCTAGTGCCACGGGGCTCGCAAGGGCCTTTGACTTCGAGTAAGAACCCACCAACTCCGCGCCCGGGAGGGCCCTTTGAAGCAGCTCAAGAAATCGGCCAAGCTGGCCAACGTTCTCTATGACATCCGCGGTCCCATCATGGACGCCGCCAAGCAGATGGAAGAGGACGGCCAGAAGATCATCAAGCTCAACATCGGCAATCTCGCCGTGTTCGGCTTCGATGCACCCGAAGAAATCCAGCAGGACATGATCCGCAACCTGCCGACCTCGGCGGGCTATTCGGACAGCAAGGGCGTCTTCGCCGCGCGCAAGGCCGTGATGCACGAGACCCAGAAGCAGGGCATTGCGGGCGTCACCCTCGACGACATCTATCTTGGCAACGGCGCCAGCGAACTGATCGCCATGGCCACGAACGCGCTGCTGAATGACGGCGACGAAATGTTGCTGCCGGCCCCCGATTACCCCCTGTGGACCGCCTCCTCGAGCCTGTCGGGCGGCACGCCGGTGCACTACCTGTGCGACGAAGCCAATGGCTGGATGCCCAACCTGGACGACATCCGCGCCAAGATCACGCCCCGCACCAAGGGCATCGTGGTCATCAACCCGAACAACCCGACCGGCGCGCTGTATTCCGACGACCTGCTCAAGAGCATCGTGGCCATCGCGCGCGAGCACGGACTCGTGATCTTTGCCGACGAGGTCTACGACAAGGTGCTGTACGACGGCGTCAAGCACACCGCCATCGCCAGCCTGTCGACCGACGTGCTCACGCTCACCTTCAACTCGCTGTCCAAGAGCTACCGCTCGTGCGGCTACCGCGCCGGCTGGCTCGTGGTGTCGGGCGACAAGCGCGCTGCCCAGGACTACATCGAGGGCCTGAACATGCTCTCGAACATGCGCCTGTGCGCCAACGTGCCGGGCCAGTGGGCCATCCAGACGGCGCTCGGTGGCTACCAGAGCATCAACGACCTCGTGTGCGAAGGCGGTCGCCTGCGTCGC
This sequence comes from Variovorax sp. EL159, assembly GCF_900100965.1. Taxonomy (GTDB): domain Bacteria; phylum Pseudomonadota; class Gammaproteobacteria; order Burkholderiales; family Burkholderiaceae_C; genus Variovorax. Next base: position 573,777 of record NZ_FMUJ01000001.1, read on the forward strand.
CAGCGCGACCTGGCCTACGAGCTGATCACCGCCATTCCGGGCGTGAGCTGCGTCAAGCCCAGCGCCGCGCTCTACATGTTCCCCAAGCTCGACCCCGAGGTCTATCCCATCAAGGACGACCGCCAGTTCTTCCTCGAGCTGCTGAAAGAAACCCGCGTGATGCTGGTGCAGGGCACTGGCTTCAACTGGGCCACGCCCGACCATTTCCGCATCGTGTTCCTGCCCCATGAAGACGATCTGCGCGAGGCCATCAATCGCATCGCGAAGTTCCTGGAGCAGTACCGCGTGCGCCGCAAGACGGAGCCATGAAATCCGCGTGCATCGCCGCTGCGGCGCTGTCGCTTGCCGCGCTGTCCGCGGTAGCCGCAGGCAAGGACCCGGTGGCGTTCTCGCACAACGACTGGGAAATCGTCTGTGACAACACGCGTACCTGCCGCGCGGCGGGCTACCAGGTTGACCGTGGCGACTCGGCGCCGGTGTCGATGCTGATCACCCGCGCCGCAGGCCCGGCGACGCCAATCGAGATTCAGCTCCAGCTTGGCGGCGAGAGCGACGTCAAGGGTGCCGTCCGCCTCAAGGTCGGCAAGGCCAGCATTTCGGGGCTCCAGGGAAGCGACTCCGAGCTCGATGCCGGTCAGGTCCGCACGATCCTCCCCGAACTGCTCAAGAGCGACGAAGCCGCCGTCACTGCCGGCGGCGGCAGGAAATGGGCTCTCTCGCTTGCCGGCCTCAACGCCGTGCTGCTGAAGATGGACGAAGCCCAGGGCCGCGTTGGCACCCCCGGCGCGCTGGTGCGCCGCGGCAGCAATCCCGAGTCTTCCGTATTGCCGTCGGTACCGATGCCCGTCGTGCACACGATCACTCCGCCAAAGAAGCACCCCGGCGACGATGCATTGGCCGCGCGCATCTTTCCGTCTCTCAACCTGAGCGATGCCCAGAGCCTGTGCAACAGCACGGACAAGGTGGATGCAACATCGGTGCAAGTCGACCGCCTGAGCGACAGCAAGGTGCTGCTGTCGCTGGGCTGCGACGTCGGTGCATATAACTCCACGAGCCTGCTCTGGATCGCCAACGACAAGCCGCCCTATGCGCCGGTGGCCATCGATGCAAGCGGCGATTTCGACGGCAAGGACGCCAGCGTCACCTCCACCATGAAGACCCGGGGCATCGGCGATTGCATGTCGGTCGAGACCTGGCACTTCAACGGCAAGGACTTCGTGCGCACCAGCACAACGATGGACAGCATGTGCCGCGGCTTCCCCGGCGGCGCCTGGTCCTTGCCCCGCTACGTCAGCCGCATCGTGGGCGCAGCGTCCACCACCCCATCCAAACCATGAACGCGACTCTCCCAATGAAACCCATCCAAGTAGGCCTGCTCGGCGCAGGCACGGTCGGCAGCGGCACCTTCAAGGTGCTCCAGCGCAACCAGGAAGAAATCAAGCGCCGCGCCGGTCGCGGCATCGAGATCACCATGGTGGCCGACCTCGACACCGCCCGCGCCCGCGAAGTGGCCGGCGAGGGCGTCAAGGTGGTGAGCGATGCGCGCGAAGTCATCGCCAACCCCGACATCGACATCGTCATCGAGTTGATCGGCGGCTACGGCATCGCGAAGCAGCTCGTGCTTGAAGCCATCGCGGCCGGCAAGCACGTGGTCACGGCCAACAAGGCTCTGCTCGCGGTGCATGGCACCGAGATCTTCGCGGCTGCGCATGCCAAGGGCGTGATGGTGGCCTTCGAGGCCGCGGTGGCTGGTGGCATTCCGATCATCAAGGCGCTGCGCGAAGGCCTCACGGCCAACAGCATCCAGTGGCTGGCCGGCATCATCAACGGCACGACCAACTTCATCCTGTCCGAGATGCGCGACAAGGGCCTGGACTTCGCCACCGTGCTCAAGGAGGCGCAACGCCTGGGCTATGCCGAAGCCGACCCGACCTTCGACATCGAAGGCGTGGACGCCGGCCACAAGGTCACGCTGATGAGCGCCATCGCGTTCGGCATTCCGGTGCAGTTCGACAAGGCGCACATCGAAGGCATCACCAAGCTGGCCGCGCAGGACATCAAGTACGCAGAGCAACTCGGCTACCGCATCAAGCTGCTTGGCATCACCAAGCGCACGGCCCAGGGCATCGAGCTGCGCGTGCATCCGTCGCTGGTGCCGTCCAAGCGCATGTTGGCCAACGTCGAAGGCGCGATGAACGCGGTGGTCGTGCATGGCGATGCCGTCGGCACCACGCTGTACTACGGCAAGGGCGCGGGCAGCGAGCCGACAGCCAGCGCCGTCATCGCCGACCTGGTCGACATCACGCGCCTGCACACGGCCGACACCGCGCACCGCGTGCCGCACCTGGCCTTCCACCCCGACGCGATGAGCGATCTGAAGGTGCTGCCGATGGCCGAGGTCGTCACCAGCTACTACCTGCGCCTGCGCGTGGCCGACCAGGCCGGCGTGCTCGCCAAGGTGACGGGCCTGCTCGCCACCGCCGGCATCAGCATCGACGCCGTGCTGCAGCGCGAAGCCGACGAAGTGGGCGGCGAAGGCTCGACGCAGACCGACCTCATCATCCTCACGCACGATGCGCGCGAAGGCACCGTCAACGACGTGCTGGCCGAGCTGCAGGCGCTGCCCACCGTGTTGCAGCCGATCGTGCGCATCCGCAAGGAAGAGCTGTCCTGAGGGGCGGCGCCCGCGCACGCAAGCAAGCAAGACATTGAACGAACCGGTACGACAGGACCCTCCCGTGAACTACCTGAGCACCCGCGGCCACCCTGACCGCAAGCGCTTTTGCGACATCCTCCTCGAAGGCCTCGCCCCCGATGGCGGCCTTTACCTGCCCGAGCAGTACCCGAAGATCGACACCGCCACGCTCGCTAAATGGCGCGATCTGCCGTACGCCGAGCTGGCCTTCGAGATCCTCTCGCTCTACATCGACGACATTCCGCCGGCCGACCTGAAGGCGATCTGCGCCAAGACCTACACCGCCGAAGTGTTCGGCACCGACGAGATCGTGCCGCTGCGCGAACTCGAAGACGGCGTGTACCTCGAAGCCCTGTCCAACGGCCCCACGCTGGCCTTCAAGGACATGGCGATGCAGCTGCTGGGCAACCTGTTCGAGTACGAACTGGCCCGCCGCGGCGCCGAGCTCAACATCCTGGGCGCCACCAGTGGCGACACCGGCAGCGCGGCCGAATACGCCATGCGCGGCAAGAAGGGCGTGCGCGTCTTCATGACCTCGCCCGATGGCCGCATGAGCCCGTTCCAGCAGGCGCAGATGTTCAGCCTGCAGGACGCGAACATCCACAACATCGCCATCACCGGCGTGTTCGACGACTGCCAGGACATCGTCAAGGCGGTGTCGAACGACCTGGGCTTCAAGCGCAAGTACCGCATCGGCACGGTCAACTCGATCAACTGGGCGCGGCTCCTGGCACAGGTCGTCTACTACTTCGCCGGCTATTTCCAGGCCACGGCGAGCAACGACAAGCCCGTCAGCTTCACCGTGCCCTCGGGCAATTTCGGCAACGTCTGCGCGGGCCATGTGGCGCGCATGATGGGCCTGCCGATCCAGACGCTGGTGGTCGCCACCAACGAGAACGACGTGCTCGACGAGTTCTTCCGCACCGGTGTCTACCGCGTGCGCGCGGCCGTCGATACGCACGAGACATCGAGCCCGTCGATGGACATCAGCAAGGCCAGCAATTTCGAGCGCTTCGTGTTCGACCTGGTCGGCCGCGATGCCGCCAAGCTGCGCAAGCTGTTCGTGGACGACCTGGGCCTCGAAGGCCGCTTCGACCTGAGCGCCGACCCGGCCTTCAAGGATGCCGCCGAGCGCTTCGGCTTCAAGAGCAGCCGCAGCACCCACGCCGACCGCCTGGCCACCATCCGCGACACCGACAAGCGCTTTGCCACGCTGGTCGATCCGCACACGGCCGACGGCCTCAAGGCCGCGCGCGAGTTCCTCGTGCCCGGCGTGCCGATGGTGGTGCTCGAAACCGCATTGCCGATCAAGTTCGCCGAGACGCTGGTCGAAGCGCTGGGCGAAGAACCCGCGCGCCCGAAGAAGTTCGAGGGCATCGAGGCGCTGCCCAAGCGCGTGGTCAAGCTGCCCGCCGATGCGGAAGCCGTGAAGGCCTACATCGCGCAGAACTGTGACTGACCCCGGTCGGGCCCCGTCATGAAAGTCGTCGGCTTCGCCGGCTATTCGGGCGCGGGCAAGACCACGCTGGTCGAGCGCCTGATCCCGGTGCTCAAGCGGCTGGGCCAGCGCGTTTCAGTCGTCAAGCACGCGCATCACAAGTTCGACATCGACCACCCGGGCAAGGACACGTATCGCCACCGGGAGGCGGGCGCCTTCGAGGTGGTCGTGGCCTCCGACAAGCGGCTGGCCGTGATGCGCGAGTTCGAGACGCCGGTCGAGCTGTCGGTGCACCAGTTGCTGGCCGAGTTGCATCCGGCCGCCGACTGGGTGCTGGTCGAAGGCTTCCGGCACAGCGACGTGCTCAAGATCGAAGTCTGGCGCCTGCCCGAAGACGGCCAGCCTTCGCGCCCGGTGCTGTACACCGACGACCCCTTCGTGACCGCCATTGCCACCGATGCGCCGTCCAGCCTGCCGTCGCCCACCGAGCGCCCGCTGTTCGACCTCAATGACGCCGAGGCCATCGCGCAATGGCTGATCGCCAGCGGCGACCGCTTCGAGTACAACCCGGAACACCATGGCTGATTCCCCCGTTCCCTTCGCCGCCTCGTCCTCGCGCCCGCCACTGATGCCGCTCGACGAGGCCATCGCCGTGCTTCTCGCAAAGGCCGAACCGAAGCTGCCCGCGGAAAGCGTCGTCACCTTCGAGGCCGATGGCCGCGTGCTGGCGCAAGACCTCGTCTCCGGCTTGACCGTGCCGCCGCGCGACAACAGCGCGATGGACGGCTATGCGGTGCGCGTGGCCGATTGCGCAGCGCCCGGCGCCGAACTGGTGGTGGCGCAGCGCATTCCCGCAGGCACCGTCGGCACGCCGCTCGCGGCCGGCACCGCCGCGCGCATCTTCACCGGCGCGCAGATCCCCGAAGGCGCCGATGCCGTCGTGATGCAGGAAGACACCACCGCCACGCCGCAGGAAGGCGGCCTGGGCTCGGTGCGCATCGCCATCGTTCCCGCCGCGGGGCAGTGGGTGCGCCGCGCGGGCGAAGATGTGGCTTCTGGCGACGTGGTGCTCAAGCAGGGCGAGCGCCTCACGCCCGCCGCGCTGGGCCTTGCGGCCAGCGTCGGCTTCCACAAGCTGCAGGTCGCGCGCAAGCCGCGCGTGGCGATGCTGTCCACCGGTGACGAACTGGTGATGCCCGGTGACGTGGCGCCAGACGCCATGAAGCCCGGCGCGATCTACAACTCCAACCGCTTCTTCATGCGCGCCTTGCTGCACCGGCTGGGCTGCGAGGTGAACGACCTGGGCATCGTGCCCGACAACCGCGACGCGACCATCGAGGCCTTGCGCCATGCGGCCGAGACCAGCGACCTGATCATCACCACCGGTGGCGTGTCGGTCGGCGAAGAAGACCACATCCGCGCCGCGCTGCAGTCGCTGGGCGAGCTGCAGTTGTGGTCGCTGTCGATGAAGCCCGGCAAGCCGTTCGCCTACGGCTCCATCGCGCGCAGCGACGGGCAAGGCCACTGCCACGTGACGGGGCTGCCCGGCAACCCGGTGTCCAGCTTCCTGACCTTCCTGATGCTCGTGCGTCCCTTCCTGCTGACCTTGCAGGGTGCCACGCGCGTGACGCCCGAGCCCGTGCAGATGCGCGCCGACTTCGACTGGCTGCGTGCCGACAAGCGCCGCGAGTTCCTGCGCGCGCGGCGCAATGCGGCTGGTGGGCTCGAACTGTTCGGCAACCAGAGTTCGGGCGTGCTGACATCGATGGTCTGGGGCGATGGCGTGGTCGACAACCCCGCAGGCCACACGATCCGCTCGGGCGACACGGTGAACTTCATTCCCTTCGCTTCGCTGCTGTCCTGAATCGCATGAAGGTACAGATCCGTTATTTCGCGTCGGTCCGCGAGGCGCTGTCGAGCAGCGGCGAAACCGTCGAGACGAACGCGCAGACGCTGGCCGCGCTGCGCGACGAACTCATCGCCCGTGGCGGGGCGCATGCCACCGCATTGGCACGCGGCAAGGCCGTGCGCATGGCGCTCGACCAGGCCATGAGCGACGAAGCCGCAGCCCTGCACGAAGGCTGCGAAGTCGCCTTCTTCCCGCCGGTTACGGGCGGCTGAGCCGGGCGTCGAGCGCAACGAGGCGCTCGCGCAGGTCATCGGATGCGCGAGTCATCGGCGAGCGCAGCTCGTCCTGCATCGCGCCCTGGTGCGCCAGCAGCGCCTTCAGCGGCCCCGGGTTCGATTCGGCAAACAGCATCTCGACCAGCGGCTGCAGCGGTTGCCATTCGGCGCGCGCCTCGGCCATGCGGTTGTCGGCCAGCAGGCGCAACACCTGCACGAAGCGCTGCGTCTGCACATGCCCGCTGGCCGCGATGGCGCCTACGCCACCTTCGGCCACCGTGCTGAAGATCTGGTGGTCTTCACCCGACAACACCTGCAGGCGGCCATCGGCGATCACGGCGCGCGTCTTGGCCATGTCGCCGCCGCAGTCCTTGATGCCGCGGATGCGCGGATGGTCGGCCAGCGCCAGCAGCGTCTCGCGCGCGAGGGCCGCGCCGGTGCGATAAGGAATGTCGTAGACCAGCACCGGCACCGCGCTCGCGTCGGCGATGGCGCGGAACCATTCGAGCAGGCCGGCCTGCGAAGGGCGGATGTAGTGCGGCGCGGGCACCAGCAGGGCCGCCAGCGGGCGTTCCGCGAGCTTGCGCACCCAGGCCGTCGTCTTGCCCAGGTGATAGCCCGAGAGGCCCATGACGATGGGCAGGCCACCGGCGGCGGCTTGCACGGTATCGAGCGAGGCCAGTTGCTCCGCCTCGTCGAGCGCGGCGGCTTCGCCGGTCGAGCCGCAGACCACGAAGCCGGCCACGCCGTCGCCGGCGAGGCGGCGGGTCAATGCGGCGAGCGCGGCGTGGTCGACCGCGCCATCGCGGAACGGGGTGACGAGCGGAATCCAGAGGCCCGAAAAATCAGGGGTGGGGGCGGAGGTGGGTTGTTGTGGCACGCAGGCTTCCTTTCAGGAATCGACCGATGGAAAGAACCACCGTCCGATGCGCGCGCAACCCATGAGGGGCCAAAGCCTTGGCAGGTTCCGTCGCTCATCCGACGACGGAACCTCGGCTCCGGTCAGACGAGCTTTGGTTTTTTGGCTTTGCTGCTTTGGCACGCGCAACGGCTCTCGGGGTGCGATAGCACCGGGGAGAACGTGGCGAGACAAGGCATTGCAGCAGTCTAGCGCGATGCCACAATTCGGACATGAGCGTTGCGCGTGTTTCGATCCAGACGGCCGATTTCGATCTCTCTGAAGAGGTCGCTGCGTTGCGTGCCGACGACAAACGCGTGGGCGCCGTCTGCAGTTTCGTCGGCACCGTGCGCGATCGCAATGACGGCAGCACCGTCGCATCGATGGAGCTGGAGCACTACCCCGGCATGACCGAGAAGGCCATCGAGGCCATGATCGACGAGGCGCACAAGCGCTTCGACATCCTCGGTGCACGCGTGATCCACCGCGTGGGCCTCCTGCAGCCGCTGGACCAGATCATGATGGTGGCCGTGGTCTCGGCCCATCGCGGCCAGAGCTTCGAGGCCTGCGAATTTTTGATGGACTACCTGAAGACCCAGGCGCCGTTCTGGAAAAAGGAACAGACGCCCGAAGGCGCCCGCTGGGTCGATGCGCGCGTGGCCGATGACGCGGCGCTGGCGCGCTGGGGCATCGCGGCTTCGAACACTTCTGTCTGACGGGCCTCGGCCACGCGCCGTTCAGGGCGCGATCAGTTCCGAGGTCGCCAGTGCCTTGGCTTCCGCACCGCAATCCCGCGTGGGCACGGCACCTGTGGCGCGCGCCTTGGCGATCTCCGCCTGGGCCGCCGCCATCTGCGCCTGGAACACCGGATTGGCGTGCAGCTTCGCCACCGTCGCCGCGCCGATCAGGCGGCCGTTCTCGATGTCGCTTTGCCAGTGCACGCCGCAGATGGCACGGCTCTGCGAAAAGGCGCGGCCGCGCTGCAGCAGCGCATTGCCGCGGTCAGGGGCGATCTCCGACAGCACGAGTGCCCAGGCCCAGCCCACGGCCGAGTGGCCGGAGGGGTACGAGCCGTCCTTGGCCAGTTCGGCCTCTTCGCCAGGGGTGCAGCTGCGGGCCTTGAACACCACGAACGGCCGCGTGCGCTCGTACCTGTTCTTGGCCTTGTAGGTGGCGCTGCCGGCATCGGCCAGCGTGCGGCGAAGCAGCATGTTCAGGTTCGGCGTGGCCTCTTCCGAGATGGGCATGCCGAGCGCGCAAGAGAACACTTCGGCCGCCTTCGGGAATTTCAGGTTGGCGTCCTGCACGGCCAGCGCGCCGCGTGGCGTGCCCTGCAGGGCGGTCAGCGTGCGGAAGGTTGCGCCGTCGGCTGCCAACGCGGCCGAACCCGTGGCCGGGGGCGCCGGCAGCAGCGCGAGGCTGTCGGGCAGATCGGCGGCGGGCAGGTAGCCCTTGAGGTAGCCCGAGCCTGCGCGCAGTTCGCCCACCTCGGCAGGTGATGTGGGCGCGGCCACGCGCGGTGCCGTGGTGCCGCAGGCGCCGAGCAGCAATGTGGCGGCCAGCGCGGCGGCGAGTGGGGTGGATTGCATGGGTGTCTCCTGCTCTTCTTCGTGTCGGTGAAGTGCCATCGTAGAGGCACCTCATCAACTCGAAGTGGCACGCAGGTGACGGGGCGGGCCTCGCACCGTGCCCGCCTCACCCGATCCGCTCGTTTACAGCGGCTTGAAGCCGCTCGCCTGGATGATCCGCTCCCAGGTCTGCGTGTAGGTGCGCACGCGGCCGGCGAACTGGCCCTGCGACTCGTAGCCGACCGTCAACCCCATCGTCGTGAGCTTCTGCTTCACGTCGGGCATGGCCAGCACCTTCTGCAGCGCATCGCCGTACTTGTCGATGATCGGCTGCGGCGTGCCCACCGGTGCGAAGATGCCGTAGTAGGGCAGGTCTTCCAGGTTCGCAAAGCCCAGTTCGGTGAAGGTCGGCACATTCGGCAGCACGGCCTGGCGCTTGGCGCCGAGGGAGGCCACGATGCGCACCTTGCCCGCCTTGTGGTTCTCGATGAAGTCCGGCACCGAGGCGATGCCCGCGGTGATCTGGTTGCCCAGCATGTCGGCCGTCATGGGCGCGCTGCCGCGATAGGGCGCGGGCTGCACGTCGATCTTGTACTTGTCCGAGATCATCTTCACGAGGAACTCGGGGATCGACGCCGGCGCCGGAATGCCGATGGTCTCCTTGCCGCCCTTCGCGGTGCGGACCCACTTCACATACTCGTCGATGTTCCTGGCCGGCGTGCCGCCCGAGACGGCCAGCACATTGGCGAAGGTGGCGAAGCCGGCCACGGGCACGAAGTCGGTGGCGGGATTGAAGCCGGGGTTTTTGACCACCTGCGGCAGGATCGATATGGTGTGGTCATGCGACAGGAACAGCGTGTGGCCATCGGCCGGCGACGACTTCAGCACCGTGGCCGCGATCTGTCCGCCCGCGCCGGCGCGGTTCTCGACCACCACCGGCACGCCCAGCACGTCCTTGAGTTTTTCGCCCAGCGTGCGTGCAATGGCGTCCGTGCCGGCACCGGCCGGGAACCCCACGAGCAGGCGGATGGGCGTGCCGCTTTGCGCTTGCGCAAGGCCCGACAGGCCCATAGCGGCCAGGAACAGGCCCGCACTGATCGCCCGGCGCACCGGCTGAACGTGCTGCGTTGAAAAAACCATGATCGACTCCATTCGAGAGAGAGAAAAATGCCCGCGGGCAAAAAGAAGGATCTCGTGCAATACCCATGCCCAGGGCGCCGGCGTGGCCGGCAGCCTTGAATCGTGCCCGAACGGCCCTATTTTGGATGCAGGAATACCACCATGCGACAAGACAAACTCACAACCAAATTTCAGGAAGCACTGAGCGACGCCCAGACGCTGGCGCTCGGCAACGACAACGCCTACATCGAACCGGCCCACCTGCTGGTTGCGATGCTGCGGCAGGACGACGGCCCCCGCGCGCTGATGGAGCGTGCGGGCGTCAACGTGCAGGGCCTCGTGCAGGCGGCCGAGGCCGCCATCAAGAAGCTGCCGCAGGTGCAGGGCCACGACATCGTGCAGGTTGGCCCCGAGCTGGGCAAGCTGCTGCAGGCCACCGAGAAGGAAGCCATCAAGCGCAATGACCAGTTCATTGCCGGCGAACTCTTTCTGCTGGCCGTGGCCGACAGCAAGTCCGACATCGGCAAGATCGCGAAAGAAAACGGCCTGAGCCGCAAGTCGCTCGAATCGGCCATCGACGCCGTGCGCGGCGGGCAGGGCGTGAACAGCGCCGACGCCGAAGGCCAGCGCGAAGCCCTCAAGAAATACACCCTCGACCTGACCGAGCGCGCGCGCCTGGGCAAGCTCGACCCCGTCATCGGCCGCGACGAAGAAATCCGCCGTGCCATCCAGGTGCTGCAACGCCGCACCAAGAACAACCCCGTGCTCATCGGTGAACCCGGCGTGGGCAAGACGGCCATCGTCGAAGGCCTGGCGCAGCGCATCGTTGCGGGCGAGGTGCCCGATTCGCTCAAGGGCAAGCGGGTGCTGTCGCTCGACATGGCCGCGCTGCTGGCCGGTGCCAAGTTCCGCGGCGAGTTCGAAGAGCGCCTGAAGACCGTGCTCAATGAACTCGCGAAGGACGAAGGCCAGACCATCGTCTTCATCGACGAGCTGCACACCATGGTCGGCGCCGGCAAGGCCGAGGGCGCCATGGACGCCGGCAACATGCTCAAGCCTGCGCTCGCACGCGGCGAGCTGCACTGCGTGGGCGCGACCACGCTCGACGAATACCGCAAGTACATCGAGAAAGATGCCGCGCTGGAGCGCCGCTTCCAGAAGATCATCGTGGGCGAGCCGAGCGTCGAAGCCACCATCGCCATCCTGCGCGGCCTACAGGAAAAGTACGAAGTGCACCACGGCGTGCAGATCACCGACCCGGCCATCGTGGCCGCGGCCGAGCTGTCTGACCGCTACATCACAGACCGCTTCCTGCCCGACAAGGCCATCGACCTGATCGACGAAGCCGCGGCCAAGATCAAGATCGAGATGGACTCCAAGCCCGAGGTCATGGACCGCCTCGACCGCCGCCTGATCCAGCTGCAGATCGAGCGCGAAGCCGTGCGCCGCGAAAAGGACGAAGCCTCGCAGAAGCGCTTCGGCCTGATCGAGGACGAGATCGGCAAGCTGCAAAAGGAGATCGCCGACTACGACGAGATCTGGCAGGCCGAAAAAGCCCAGGCCCAGGGCAGCGCGCAGGTGCGCGAAGACGTCGACAAGATCAAGTTCCAGATCGAGGAATGGAAGCGCAAGGGCGACTTCAACAAGGTCGCCGAGCTGCAATACGGCCAGCTGCCCGCGCTCGAAAAGCGCCTGAAGGAAGCCGAGGCCAGCGAAGCGAGCAAGGGCAAGTCGAGCGCGCCCACGTTGCTGCGCACGCAGGTCGGCGCCGAAGAAATCGCCGAGGTCGTGGCGCGTGCCACCGGCATTCCGGTCGCCAAGCTGATGCAGGGCGAGCGCGACAAGCTGCTCGTGATGGAAGACAAGCTGCACGAGCGCGTGGTCGGTCAGGACGAGGCCATCGGTGCGGTCGCCAACGCGATCCGCCGCTCGCGCTCGGGCCTGTCCGATCCGAACCGCCCCACGGGCTCGTTCCTGTTCCTCGGCCCCACGGGCGTGGGCAAGACCGAGCTGTGCAAGGCGCTCGCGGGCTTCCTGTTCGACAGCGAAGACCACCTGATCCGCATCGACATGAGCGAGTTCATGGAGAAGCATTCGGTCGCGCGCCTCATCGGCGCGCCGCCGGGCTACGTGGGCTACGAAGAGGGCGGCTACCTCACCGAGGCCGTGCGCCGCAAGCCCTACAGCGTGGTGCTGCTCGACGAGGTCGAGAAGGCCCACCCCGACGTGTTCAACGTGCTGCTGCAGGTGCTCGACGATGGGCGCCTGACCGACGGCCAGGGCCGCACCGTGGACTTCAAGAACACCGTGATCGTGATGACGAGCAACATCGGCTCGCCCATCATCCAGGCCATGGTGGGCAAGCCTTCCGAAGAGATCAAGGAAGCGGTGTGGGACGAGCTGAAGAACTACTTCCGCCCCGAGTTCCTGAACCGCATCGACGAGACGGTCGTGTTCCATGCGCTCGACGCGAAGAACATCGAATCGATCGCCGCGATCCAGCTCAAGGTGCTCAAGGCGCGCCTGGCCAAGATGGACCTGGGCCTGGAGGTGTCGCCCGCGGCGCTGGCCGAGATCGCCAAGGTCGGCTTCGACCCGGTGTTCGGTGCGCGGCCGCTCAAGCGTGCGATCCAGCAGCGCATCGAGAACCCGCTCTCGAAGCTGCTGCTCGACGGGAGCTTCGGGCCGAAGGACACGATCGAGGTCACCACCGACCCGATCCAGTCGCCGGGCCAGTTCTCGTTCGGCAAGAGCGGGGAACCAACGGCGGCCGCTTCGGCCTAAAGTCGGATGATGAACTTTATTCTTCGCGTCATTCTTCTGCTCCTGGGGCTGGTCTTCGCGGCCAGCCTGGCCGTGGCGGTCATGCTGCTGGCGGCCGTGTGGGGTGTGCGCTACGCTTGGGGGCGTCTCACGGGCAAGCCCGTGACCCCCTGGGTCGCCTCGATGGGCGGGCGCTTCAACCCGCGCTCGGGCTTCGACCGGTTTCGCAATGCGGCATCGCCGGCCGAACCCACCGCTGCCGATGTGGTCAGCGCCCGCGCCCGTGGCGAGTCGGTGCGCAGCCCGGAGCGCATCCGTGGCAGCGCCAGCGACGTGACCGACGTCTCGCCCAAATCGGTCTCGCGCGGCTGACCTGCCGCCGCTGAACGGCGGCGGCATGCCGAAGGCGACAGCCTCCTGCGCCGTTCGCCGTCAAAATCGTCCTCCTGCGTCCGCCGCTGTCGGCGGCTTGCGCTTTCATCCAGGAGCGACATTTTCATGACCCAACGCGACATCTTCGTGGTCGGCACTGCCCGCACCGCCATCGGCACCTTCGGCGGCGCGCTGAAGGACGTGCCCAACACCCAACTGGCCACCACCGCCGTCAAGGCGGCCATCGAACGCAGCGGCGTGGCGGCCGATGCCATCGGCCATGTGGTCATGGGCAATGTGATCCCGACCGATGTGAAAGACGCTTACCTGAGCCGCGTGGCCGCCATCGACGCGGGCTGCCCCATCGAGACGCCGGCCTTCAACGTCAACCGCCTGTGCGGCTCGGGCCTGCAGGCCATCGTGTCGGCGGCGCAGGCCATTGCGCTGGGCGACTGCGACATCGCCATCGGCGGCGGTTCGGAATCGATGAGCCGTGGCCCGTACTTCGACACCTCGGCACGCTACGGCGCCCGCATGGGCGACGCGGTGCTGGTCGACTACATGCTCGGCATCCTGCACGACCCGTGGGAGAAGATCCACATGGGCATCACGGCCGAGAACGTGGCGGCCCGCTACGGCATCACGCGCGAGCAGATGGACGAGCTGGCCGTGACCAGCCAGCAGCGCGCGGCGGCGGCGATTGCGGCGGGCCGCTTCAAGGAGCAGATCGTTCCGGTCGAGGTGAAGACGCGCAAGGGCGTCGTGCTGTTCGACACCGACGAGCACGTGCGCGCCGACACCACCGTCGACACGCTGTCGAAGATGAAGCCGGCGTTCAAGAAGGACGGCCTCGTCACCGCCGGCAACGCCTCGGGCATCAACGACGGCGCTGCCGCCGTGGTGCTGGCCGAAGGCGGGCGCGTGAAGGCGCTGGGCCTCAGGCCGCTCGCGCGCCTCGTCGGCTACGCGCATGCCGGGGTCGAGCCCGCGTACATGGGCATCGGCCCGGTGCCGGCCACGCGCAAGGTGCTGGAGCGCACCGGCCTGAAGGTGAGCGACTTCGACGTGATCGAGTCGAACGAAGCCTTCGCGGCGCAGGCCTGCGCGGTCATCAAGGAGCTGGGCTTCGACCCCGCCAAGGTGAACCCGAACGGCTCGGGCATTTCGCTCGGGCACCCGGTGGGCGCGACCGGCGCGATCATCACGACGAAGGCGATTGCCGAGCTGCATCGCACGGGCGGGCGCTATGCGCTGGTCACGATGTGCATCGGCGGCGGGCAGGGCATCGCGGCCGTCTTCGAGCGGGTTTGAAGGCACACTCGCCTTCATGCTTCGACCGCCCCTCCTGATCAACCCCGACGAAGTCGAGATCAGCGCCATCCGTGCGCAGGGGGCGGGCGGGCAGAACGTCAACAAGGTGTCGAGCGCGGTGCATCTGCGCTACGACATTCCCGCCAGCTCACTGCCCGACGATGTGAAGGAGCGGCTGCTCGCCCTGCGCGACAGCCGCATCACGCAAGAGGGCGTGCTGGTGCTCAAGGCCCAGCAGCACCGCACGCAGGAGATGAACCGCGCCGACGCGTTCGCGCGGCTGCAGGCGGTGATCGACAGCGTGGCGACGCCACCGCGCACGCGGCGCGCGACCAAGCCCACCTACGGCTCGAAGCAGCGCCGGCTTGAGGGCAAGAGCCAGCGCTCGCAGATCAAGAACCTTCGCGGACCGGTGCGGGACTGACACCCGGCGCGCACAATCAGCCCCCATGAAAGGCCTCTTTCTCCGCGCCCTGGGCGTGCTTCTTCTGTCGCTGGCGGCCGCTTTCCTGAGCGGCTGCGGACCGGCATCGCAGAGCCCGGCGAACGCGAATGCCGCCGCCGCGCCGGAGCTGAAGTGGGAAGAGCTGATCCCCAAGGGCTGGGACCCGACCAAGCGCTACCGCAACATCAGCCTCGAGGCATTGCGCGACAACGACCCGCGCGCGATCCAGATGCTCGATGAAATGCGTGCCGTCTGGGACAACGCGCCGATCAACGTGGCGCTCGACGGCTCGGCCGCAAAGCTGTCGGGCTTCGTGGTGCCGTTGGACAACACGCAGGGCGGCATTCGCGAGTTCTTGCTGGTGCCGTACTTCGGTGCCTGCATCCACACGCCGCCGCCGCCGGCCAACCAGATCGTGCACGTGGTGGCGGGCGAGACCTTCAAGGGCCTGCACGCGATGGACACCGTCAAGGTCAGCGGCGTGCTGAAGGCGGCGCGCTATGCGTCGACGGACATGGGCGTGAGCGGCTACGAGATCACGGGCGCTTCGGTCGAGCGCTTCGTCGCAGCCGGGGACTGACGCGATAGACGCAACTGACGATGCCGTCCGCGCGCATCCGCGCGTCGCGTGTCAGGTCATGCGCTGTGTGAGGAAATCCAGGAAGGACGTGATCCGCGCCGCCAGCTGCGTGTTGCGGTAGTACACGGCGTTGACGGGCTGGCGCACGTCCAGCGTCTCTTTGGCCAGCACCTGCACCAGCGTGCCGCTCGCGCGGTCGGCATGCGTCATGAAGTCCGCAAGGCACGCAACGCCGACACCGGCCAGTGCCAGCTGGCGCAGCGTTTCGCCGCTCGATGCGGCCACGGTCGGCGTGATCGGCCATTCGTCGCCATGCACGCCGCGCAAGGGCCATCGGTTCAGCGATTCGGGCTGGGTGAAGCCCAGCAGTGCGTGGTCGGCCAGCTCGCTCACCTTGCGCGGCTTGCCATGCGCTTCGAGATAAGCGGGGCTGGCCAGCACGCGCAGCCGGTGCGTGCCGAGCGGGCGCGCGTGCAGCGTGGAGTCGCGCAGCGGGCCGATGCGGATGGCGATGTCGGTGCGCCGCTCCAGCAGGTCGATGGGCAGGTCGTCGGTGTCGAGTTCGAGGCTGATCTGCGGATACAGCCGGCGAAACTCCGGCATCAGCGGCACGATGGCGTGCAGCATGAAAGGCGAGGCCGCATTCACCCGCAGGCGCCCGGCGGGTTGCTCCCGGCGCGCGGCCAGCTGCTCTTCCGCGTCGTCGATCGCATCGAGGATGGCGCGCGTACGCTGCAGAAAGGCGGCGCCTTCCTCGGTGAGTTCCAGCCGCCGTGTGGTGCGGCGAAGCAGGGTGGTGGCCAGCTTCTGCTCGAGCCGGCTCAGTGCACGGCTGATGCCCGAGACCGTTTGCCCGAGCTGCTCGGCCGCGGCGGTGATCGAGCCGGTGTCCACCACCGCGCGGAACGCGACCAGTTCTTCGATGGTGGTCTTCATGGGCGAAGGTTCAGGTCGCGGCTTCTGCCGGCGCTGCGTCGACGGGCGCGTCGATGCGCGGCATCAGCGCCGCGAGCGCCTCGCCGTCGGTGCGGTAGCTGAAGAGCATCGGCCCCGGGGCCAGCAAGCCCGCGCGCTCCAGCACCTGCATCGCCGGCAGCTTCATGCCGCTCAGGTGCAGGCGGATGCCTTTGGATTCCATCATTCGCCGGATCGAGCCGAACACTTCGGCGCCGGTGATGTCGATGCGGTTGATGGGCTGCGCGAACAGGCACACGTCGGTCAGCTCGGGCCGCTCGGCCAGCGCGACGGTGAGCGCGCGTTCCAGCGTGGAGGCCGAGGCGAAGTCGAGTTCGGCGTCCATGCGCAGCGCGTAGAGCTGTGGCGCCAGCGGCGGCAGCTTCCAGAGGTTGCGGTCGCGCAGGCTACCGTCGGGGTGCAGGCCCACTTCGATGATGCGCGGATGCAGGTGGCGGTACATGTAGTGCGCCAGGCTCGCGAGCAGCCCGCCGAGCACGCCCCAGTAGATGCTGGGCGCGGTCGCGATGGTCAGCACGAAGGTGCCGAAGGCAATGCCCGCCTCGATGCGCGAGATGCGCCACAACGCGCTGAAGCTCGCGGGCTTCACCAGCCCGAGGATGGCCGTGACCACCACCGCCGCCAGCACCGCCTGCGGCACGTGGTACAGCAGCGGCATCAGCCACAGCAGCGCGCCCGCCACCACCACGACGCTGAAGAGCGTGGCCCAGCCGGTCTGCGCGCCCGCATAGAGCGTGATCGCCGAGCGCGAGAACGACGAGCTGGTCGGGAACGCGCCCGAGAAGCCCGAGGCCAGCTTGGCCAGGCCCTGGCCGATCAGGTCCTGGTTTTCGTTCCAGAGCGTGCCGGCACGCGCGTTGTCGACCTTGGCGCTCGATGCGGTTTCAAGAAAGCTCACCAGCGTGATCATCAGCGCGGGCAGCACCAGCGCACCGAGCGTGCCCAGCGGCAGCAGGCCGGGCCAGTAGAACGAAGGCAGGCCCGAGGGCAGGCTGCCCACCACCGCGCCGCCCTGCAGCGCATAGTCGATCACCCAGCTGATCGCGGCCGCGCCGGCCACCAGCGCCATCGTGGTCGGAAAGCGCGGCAGCATGCGCTTGCCCAGGAACAGCACCGCGATGCTGCCGAGCCCGAAGGCGATGGCCACGAGGTCGGGCAGCGGCCCGCCCCGCAGCACCTGGGGAATGGTGCGGCCCGTGAAGCCCAGCAGCGCCGGCAGTTGCGAGATGGCGATCAGCACCGCCGCGCCCTGCGTGAAACCGATCAGCACCGGCGAGTTGACCAGCCGCAGCAGCCAGCCGAAGCGCCCCCCGCCCAGCACGATCTGGATCGTGCCCGACATCAGCGTGAGCCATACCGCCATCGCCACCCATTCGGCGCTGCCCGCAACCGCGAGTGGCGCGAGCGAGGCGCCGACCAGCAGGCTGGTGAGCGCCGTGGGCCCCACCGACAGCCGCTGCGACGAACTGAACATCACCGCGATCAACGCCGGAAAGAGCGCCGCGTACACGCCCGTCACCAGTGGCATGCCGGCCAGCGCCGCATACGCCACGCCTTGCGGAATGACCATCAGCGCCACCGTGATGCCGGCCATCGCCTCGTTGCGCAACAGTGCGGCGGACGGACGGGGCCAGGCGAGGCAGGGAACCCAGCGCGCGAAGCGCTGGCGCAAGGAAGAGGTGGGAGTGGCCGGATTCATGAGTGACGGATGGCACCCGCAGCGGCGTGGGGTCGCTGGGCGGGTGCGGAGAACTTACGCGGCCGGTCGGGGAATGCCGCGGAACCGGCCTTGCCGGGCCGCAGGCGTTGCCCCCGGCGAGGGGGAGTGCGAAGCGACACGCAGTGCGCGAAGCATGGGGGCGTGCGTCAGATCAGCGAGGTCGCGTTCTTGAGCACGTAGTCGCAGGCCTTGGTCTTGAGCTTCGAGGACAGGACCTTGAAGTTGAGCGTCTGGCCGTCGCCGCCCTTGAGCAGGCCCTTGGCGCCGTTGGCGAAGCCGGTCTCTTGCGGCTTCTGGCCGGTGATCTTGGCGAGCAGCTTATCCTTGACCGAGGCGGCATCGCCACCCAGGTAGTTGTTCTTCACGCAGTACTGCAGCACGCCGGCCGCATTGCCGATGGTGTTGGAGCCGATGGCGGGCATCTTGAAGCCGAGGTTGTTGCCGAGACTGCCGAGCGCGGAGCCGCCGGCACCGCCCTGCTGCGTGTTGACGGTGGCCGCCTCGCCGGCTTTTTCCTTCAGTTGGTCGAGCAGGTTGTTGGCTTGCGCCGAGGCGCCCGCTGCGAGCAGTGCCAGGGCGATGAGGGTGGAGCGAGCGTGCATGGTGGCCTCCTGTCGGTGAGCATGGTGGAAAGCGGCCACCAGCATACCGGAGACTTCCAGAGGCGCAGCCTTCGAGGCTCGCGCCTGGTGCCTAGTTCTTGCGGGGCGGACGCTTTTCCAGCAACGGCGTGCTCGTACCCTGCACCCCGACCAGGCCCAGCACCGTCACCAGCGAGTTCTGCGCGCCTTTCCAGCCATCGGTCACGTCGATCCACTCGCTCAGCGCATGGAAACCGCCGGTCTTGCCGCCGCCGCCGATGATGATGGCCGGGATGCCCAGTGCCATCGGCACGTTGGCGTCGGTGCTCGCGCCGGTCAGCAGCGTCTTGTGGCCGAAGGCCGCGTTCGAGCGCGTGGCCGCTTCCACGATCACCGTGTCGGACTGCGTGCGGCCGCCCGGACGGTCGCCGATCAGCTTGGTGCTCACGCTCAGCGTGTTCACGTTCCAGCGCTTGTTCTCTTCGACCACGGCTTCGTCGATGGCCGCAAGGATCTTCTTTTCGGTTTCGAGCAGCGGCGCCATTTCATCCGAGCGGATGTCCACGGCCATGCGTGCATCGGGCGCGATGGTGTTGACCGACGTGCCGCCGCCCACGGTGCCGACGGTGAAGGTGGTCTTGGGGAAGCTCGGCGTGCGGATCTCCGCGATCTTGGCGATGGCGCGGCCCATGCCATGGATGGCGCTCGGTACCTGACCGAAGGCCCCGAAGCTGTGGCCGCCCGGGCCCTTGAAGTTCACTTCGTAGCGGTGGCTGCCCGTGCCCAGCATCAACACCGTGCCTTCGGGCGCGGGCTCCAGGCCGACCATGCCGTCGATGTCGAGGTTGTCGCGAAAGATCGCCTTGATGCCGCGCAGGTTGCCCAGTTCTTCCTCACCGACGTTGCCCACAATGAGCAGGTCGCCCACGGTCTGGATCTTGTTGTCGTTGAGCACCTTGATCCACGAGAGCAGCACCGACAGCCCGCGCGTGTCGTCCGAGATGCCGGGTGCGTAGAGCTTGCCGTCGCGCTCCTTGACCTTCACGTCGGTGCCGGCGGGGAACACGGTGTCGAGGTGCGCCGAGATCAACAGCTTGGGCCCGTTGCCCGTGCCCTTGCGCAGACCGACCACGTTGCCTTCGGCATCGATTTTCGCGTCGGAAAGACCCAGCGCTTTCATGCGCGCGAGGAAGGCCTCGGCGCGTTTTTGCTCCTTGAACGGGGGCGCCTCGATCTCGGTGAGCATCTTCAAGTCTTCGACCGAGCGCGCGTGATCGTCCTTGACGGATTCGAGCAGCTTCTGGATCGCGGGCGAGGCCATCAGCTGCGTGTAGGCCTTGTCCACTTCAGGCCGCACCTGCGCGGGCGTGGCCGCGACGGCGGCGTTCTGGGCGTGGGCAATGCCGGCAGTGGCGCACGCCAGGGCGAGCACGAGCGGGGCGAGGCGGAAAGACACGGAGCGGGGCATGGTGCAGGGATGTCCTTGAAAGAAAAAAGAACGAGAGCAGGCAGGCGCCGCTGACGCGGCGTCGTCAGCGATTCTTGCGGCTGTGCTAGGCGGCCGCTCTGGTTTAATCTTTGGCGTTGTCAGTTTTTCTAACGAGCGAGCTTCCATGGCCGGCATGCGTCGCCACATTCCCAGCACCCGTGCGTTGTTGATCTTCGATGCCGTGGCACGCCACCATGGCGTCGGCAAGGCGGCGGAAGAGCTGTGCCTCACGCACAGCGCCGTCAGCCAGCAACTGCGGCTGCTCGAATCGCAGATCGGTGTGCGGCTGGTGCAGCGCACGGCGCGCGGTACCGAACTCACCGAGGCCGGCCGGCGCTATCACGGCCAGGTGTCCGGCGACCTGCTGCGCTTGCAGAACCACACGCTCGAAGCGATGGCCCAACGCGCCGACGGCCTGCGCCTGCTGGTGGGCGCGGTGCCCGTGTTGGCCGAGGGCTGGCTCACGCCGCTGCTGCCTCGCTTCATCGCGCTGCATCCGGGCTGCAGCCTGCACCTGCAGGTGTTTCCGACGCATCTCTACATGGAAGACATGCCTTTCGACGTGGGCGTGCAGTACGACGACGCGGTGTGGCCCGGTGCCAATGCGCGGCCGTTGATGGGCGAGTTCTGCGTGGCGGTGTGTTCACCGCATGCGAAGGGCAGGGCCGCGATGGCGCTCGGCGATTTCAGTGCCGCGCCGTTGTTGCAGCTTCGCACGCGGATGGGCGCATGGCAGGAGTGGTTCGGCCAGGTGGCGCATGCGCGCCCGCCCGAGAACCTCGTGGCGGGGCACCGCTTCGATCTGTTCTCGTCGCTGGTTGCCGCCGTGCGCGCCGACCTGGGTGTCGGGCTGGTTCCGCACTACTACGTCGAGCGCGAATTGCGTTCCGGGGAACTGGTGTTGGCCTGCCCGCACCGGGCGCCGTCGAGCCGGGGCTACAGCGTGTTCGTGGCGCCGAGCCGGACCGACGACGCGCTGGTCGGCGCCTTCGTGACATGGCTCTGTGCGGCAGCCGCCGAGGCGCCGCAGGAAGCGCCGGCGTAGCCTGCGCGTCAGGCGCGGCGAAAGAGCAGCACCGAGTTTGTGCCGCCGAAGGCGAATGAATTGCTGATGGCGGCTTCGAGCGCGGGCGCGGCCGTGTCGCCCTGCGTCACGAGGTGCAGGCCGCAGGCCGGGTCGATCTCGTTGCAGTGCGCGTTGGGCGGCAGTTGCCGGTTGTGCAGCGCGAGCACGGTGATGAGCGCTTCGAGCGCACCCGCCGCGCCCAGCATGTGACCATGCAGCGCCTTGGTCGAGCTGACGCGCAGCAGGTCGAGGTCGTTGCCCCACACCTGCGCCAGTGCATTGCACTCGACCACGTCGCCGATGCGCGTGGCCGTGCCGTGCGCATTGCAATAACCCACGTCGCGCGGCTGCAGGCCGGCCTGGCGCAAGGCGCTGCGCAGGGCGCGTGCCTGGCCGGGTGCATCGGGCTTGGTGAGATGGGTGGCGTCGCTGCTCAGGCCCCAGCCGGCCAGGGTGGCGTAGCTGCGGGCGCCGCGGCGGCGCGCGCGTTCGGCGGATTCGAGCACCAGGAAGGCCGCGCCTTCGCCCAGCACGAAGCCGCTGCGGTCGGTGGCGAAGGGGCGCACCGCGCTGGTTGCTTCGCCGGGCTGGAAGGTGGCCAGCGTCTGCATCGCCTGCCAGGCCAGCACCACACCCGGCACGATCAGCGCTTCGCTGCCGCCGGCGATCGCGATGTCGACCTCGCCGCGCTGCACCGCCTTGGCCGCTTCGGCGATGGCGGCCGACGACGAGGCGCAGGCCACGGAATAAGTGAGCACCGGGCCCTGCACGCCCTGGCGCATCGCCACATGGGCGGCGGGCGCGTTCGGCATGAAGGCGGGAATGGTGAGCGGCGACACGCGGCCGTTGCCGCGATAGGCCGCTTCGAGCGCGGCGGCGCCGCCCATGCCGCAGCCGGCAAAGACGCCGATGCGTTCGGGGTCGACGTCGGGGGCGGCATCGCCTGCCTGGATGCCCGCGTCGCGCATCGCGAGGTCGGCGGCGGCCACGGCCAGCTGGCTGACACGATCGACGCCCGCGAGCTGCAGTTTGGTGAACCAGCGCGTTTCGTCGAAAGCCGCGGTGGCTGCGGCGGCCGGCTTGGGCAGTTCGGGAAAGACGGGCTGGATGGCCGAGCGGCCCTGCAGCAGGGCATCGAACAGGGTGCCGGGCTCGTCGCCGTGCGGCGCCACGACGCCTAGTCCGGTGACGGCGACTTCGTGGTTCACGCGGCTTTCTTTGCCGCCTTCGCGGCAACGACCTTGTCGACCAGCTTCGCAAGGTCGGCCAGCGTGTCGATGTTCGCGTCTTCGTCGGGCATGGTGATGCCGAAGTGGTCTTCGATGGCAAAGAGGAATTCGGCGAGGGCCAGCGAGTCGAGTCCGCCGGTTTCGCGCATCGATGCGTGGGGATCGAGCTTCGACGGTTCGATGCCGTACTTCTCGTGGATCAGGTCCTGCAATTCCTTCAGCGAACTCATCGTGCGATGCCTGTCGTCATGTGCTGCCGCTGACCGATTGCCACCCTTGTCGGGCATGCCATGGATCGATCGTTCCTCTTCGGGCTGTGGTCAATGATGGCGAATGATATCCGCTCAGATGGCAGGGGCATCCCCGCGAAAACGCCTGTCCGGCCGCCAGCGCAGCGAGGGTAGTGCGAACGCCATACCGAGCAGGGCGCCGGCCAGCACGTCCAGCACCACGTGCTGCTTGACGGCCAGTGTCGAATAGGCAATGGCGGCAAACCAGGCCCAGTTGAGCACCCGCAGCAGGGCGGGCGTGCGGGCTTCGCGCAGCACGTGCTCGATGCGGATGGCGGTGAAGATCGCCACCGCCACGTGCATCGAGGGGCAGGCATTGCCCGCCGCGTCCACGCCCTGCAGCATCGCGAAACCGGGGAAGCCCGAGACGTCGATGGCCAAAGGGGGTATCTGGGTCGGCCAGAAGTAAAAGAGGCTCAGGCCGCTGACGCACAACGCGCCGATCCACAGCCCATACACCACCAGTTCGCGAAAACTCAGCTGCAGCCCCGGCGCGATGCCGACGTACACCCAGAGCGACAGGTAGGCGACCAACGTATAGGGTTGGAACGGAATGAGATGGTCGAGCGCCGTCAGCGGCATCACCGTGACCGGAAAGGCCGGGTTGCGCAGCAGGTGGAAGTACCCGATGAAGAACAGCCACGTAAAGACCGTGGTGCCGACCGCCTTCAGCAGGAAATGGCGACGGATGCGCAGGCCGATGTCGGCGGTCCACGTTCGCGGCCCGGCGATGGGCGCCATGTGCAGGGGGATCGGTGAATGCATGGTGTCGGTCGCCGATCTTGCCAGAGCGCCGTGAACGGCCACCCCGGCAACCTCACGTGGCGGCAGGGCGCTTTCGGTGCTGGAACGAAGTCGGCGAGCGGCCGGTGGCCGCCTTGAACATCGCGCAGAAGGCGCTGTCGGTGGCGTAGCCGCTCGCGGCGGCCACCTGGCTCACGGCCATGCCGCGCGCCAGCAGCGGCAGCGCGTGCGCCATCACGGCCTGCTGGCGCCATTGCTGCCAGCTCATGCCGAGCTGGTCGCGAAAGAGCCGCGCCACCGTGCGCTCGCTGGCGCCGATGGTGGCGGCGCGCTCGGCCAGCGTGGCGCGGTCGGCCGGGTTGCGCAGCAGCGTCTCGCACAACTGGCGCAGGCGCTTGTCGGTCGGCAGCGGCACGTCGATGCGGATCTGCGTGGCGCGCTCGACCTCGTCCACCAGCAGCGGCGCGATCATGCGTTCGCGCTGCGGCGCCTGTGGGTCGGCCGGCGGCAGGCCGTCGGGCGTGGTGTCGAGCGCCAGCATCAGCGCGCGCAACAGCGGGCTGATTTCGAGCACCTCGCACTTCTCCCAGGTGGGCGCGAGCCAGGCGTGCAGGTACACGGTGCGCAGCTCCGCGTCTTCGATCAGCGTGATGCTGTGCGGCATGTTGGCCGGCACCCAGAGCGCGCGCGAGGGCGGCACGATGTAGCTGCCGTCCTGCGTGCTGAGCCGGATTACGCCACGGGTCGAGAAGGTGAGCTGCGGCCACGGATGCTCGTGCAGCTCGACCAGCGTGTCGGCGCTCAGGAAATGCTCCTTGGCGCGCAGGGGCCGCACCGCGTCGGGGGCGTACAGGTGCGGCGTGAGCGGGCCGACGCTGTTCGCCGGTGCGCTGGCCGCGCCACCGCGTGGTTTGGCGGGGGCGGCGTTCTCTGAAGGGGGGAAGGCGGCGCTTGGCATGGTTTCGACAAATGTTGTCGCTGTATCGCCATTCTGCCGCGTCGGCGCGGCATAGCATCGGAGCCCGCCCCGGTTTTTTGTAGCAATCCATGTCCTCCACTTCCTCGACCGCCGCTCCCGCCACCACCTTGCGCACCGACGCCAAGCTGATCGGGCTGGTCGGCCTGGCCCACGCGGTCAGCCATTTCAGCCAGCTCATCCTGGCGCCGCTGTTCCCGTGGCTCAAGGACGCGTTCAACGTGAGCTACACCGAGCTGGGTGCGGTGCTCACGGTGTTCTTCGTGGTCTCGTGCATCGTGCAGGCGGCCTCGGGCTTCATCGTCGACAAGCTGGGCCCGCGGCCGGTGCTGTTCGTCGGGCTGGGCGCGCTGGGGCTGGCCGCCTTCGGCTATGCGATGGCGCAGAGCTACTGGATGCTGCTGCTGTGCGCAGTGATCGGCGGCATCGGCAACGGCGTGTTCCACCCGGTCGACTACACGCTCTTCAACCGCAAGGTCGCGCCGACCCGGCTGGGCCATGCCTACAGCGTGCACGGCATCACCGGCAGCCTGGGCTGGGCGTTGGCACCGGCCTTCGTGGTGCCGATCGCCATTGCCTTTTCGTGGCGCGTGGCGCTGGCCTCGGCTGGCGCGGTGGCCATCGTGGTGCTGCTGATCCTGTGGGTCTACCGCAGCGTGCTGTCGCTCGACGCGGCGGCCGTGCACAAGGCCACGGGGCAGGGCGAGCACGCACCGGTCGGTGGCGAGTTCGACTTCCTGCGCATCCCGGCCGTGTGGATGTGCTTCGGTTTCTTCTTCTTCTATGCCGCGGTCATCAGCGTGGTGCAGACCTTCGCGCCGGTGGCCGCCGGCCATCTGCATGCGGTGCCGGTGGCGGTGGTGGCGGTGTGCCTCACGGTCTACATGGTGGCCAGCGCGGTCGGCATGGTGGTGGGCGGTTTTCTCGCGTCCGACCCGTCGCGCTGCGAGCGCATCGTGGGCGCGGGCTTCGGCATCGCAGCCACGCTGGCGCTGATCCTGGCCTTCGCCGATTTCCCGCCGATCATGGTGCCGGTGCTGTTCGGCGCGATGGGTTTCGTCTCGGGCATTGCCGGGCCGTCGCGCGATCTGCTGGTCAAGAAATCGACCCCGCCCAATGCCACCGGCCGCGTGTACGGCGTGGTGTATGCCGGCCTCGACATCGGGCAGGCCGTGGCGCCGCTCGTGTTCGGCCGCCTGATGGACGCGGGCCAGTACACGAGCGTGATCGTCGGCCTGGCGCTGGTGCAGGGCGTGCTGATTGCGAGCGCCTTCAACGTGCGCCGCGTGCGTCGCACGGCGCTGGTGCCGGCCTCGGCCTGACCTCGGCCTGAGGGGGGCTCGCCGTTGCGGGGCGGCCGATATCATCGGTCGCATGCAAGCCTTGTATGTGTCTGTGATCGCCGGCGCCGTGCTGGCGGGTTTTGTGCAGGGCCTGTCGGGCTTTGCGTTCGGACTGGTCGCGATGTCGGTCTGGGCTTGGACACTGGAGCCGCAACTGGCCGCACTGCTGGCCTTGTTCGGCGCACTCATCGGCCAAGTGATCGCCGCGCTCACGGTGCGTCGCGCTTTCGACAAACGCATCCTCTGGCCCTTCGTGCTCGGAGGATTGGTCGGCGTGCCGTTCGGTGTCTGGCTGCTGCCGCACCTCGACCTTGTCGTCTTCAAGCTGTGCCTCGGCGTGCTGCTGGTGCTGTGGTGCCCGGCGATGCTGATGTCGCAGCACCTGCCGAAGATCGCCTTTGGTGGCCGCGTGGCGGACGGCGTGGCCGGCGCCATCGGCGGCGCGATGGCCGGCATCGGCGGCTTCTCGGGGACCATTCCCACGCTCTGGTGCACGCTGCGCGGCTTTCAGCGCGACACGCAACGCGCGGTGATCCAGAACTTCAACTTGTCGATGTTGATGGTGGCGTTTGCGATTCATCTCGCGAGTGGCAGTATCGGACGTTCGACCGTGCCGTTGCTGGCCGTGGTGGCGTTGGCCGTCGCGGTGCCTGTGCTGCTTGGCGCGCGGCTTTATGTGGGCATCAGCGAGGCGGCGTTTCGCAAGCTGGTGCTGGGGCTGCTGACGGCGTCGGGTGTGGCGATGCTGGCGTCGGCTGTGCCGGCGTTATTGCGAAGGGCCTGATCGCGATTTGTGCAACGGCTTGCTGAAGACCTGGCGAAGGGCATCTGTGTGGGCGCAATGTCATTCGACGATTGGCCTGGGAGCAACGAACTATTTATTGCTCAATCTTCTGGTTGAGGAATCAAGTTCACGTGGGTCGAGGTCTTTGCATCTTCAGTCAAATGAACGTATCAGAGTTTTAATACATTCTCACTTTTTATTAACGTGTTTGCGACATAATTTTCGGAAATTCCGCCTCCGTCTGAGCGTCATTTTCACTGCATATGATGGCAAGGGTGGGTAATTTGGTAGGCAGCCGGAATGTAAAAATTCAGAGCCAGAGATCAACTGAACTCAGCGGTCTAATCGAGAAATTCAATGCTGCGAATGGTCTTGAGAGCGTAGGGCGTCAAATCACCCTTGGCCCCATCCTCCTTTCGGCCAACCTGGCTGTTGCCGCATAGTGCTTTTGTCTCGCGAACAAGGCAGAACGATAAAAAAATAGGACCGGTATTTTGTGCTTTCCTATCGGACTCGGCGGGAATGGTTCCGGCTCCTGTTTGCGTACGATCGACTATCGCATAGCCATTGGAGTTGACGGCGTTCAGTTGGACTAATTGGTATTGCGCGCGATACCAGCGATATTGCCATTGCTCCTCGCGTTTGGTCGCGGCACCTCCGACGATTCGGCTCCAGTCCAAAGACCACTCTTTTTTATAAGGATTGAATATTGCTATTCCGTGAAATCCCACGCGACTGTCATCTTTGAAAATACAAGTCCAATTGAATTTCGGTGAATTTGAAGAAGATGAGGCTGGTGAAAGGAGGGTATTTGATGGCGATTGGCTCTTTATTTTTTCGTTGTACGAATCAATCAATCGAATTTCGCAATCAGGCTCTATGCTGATTTTTTGAGGGGATGCTGAGCCGGAGCCGGAGCCGGAGCCGGAGCCGGAGCCGGAGCCGGAGCCGGAGCCGGAGCCGGAGCCGGAGCCGGAGATTTGAGCGGCGGAAGGTATGCTGAAGATGGTTAGAAAAAGCATGATGCCAGAACGCGCAAGCAGCGTGATCGGTTCACGTAGGTGGTGTTTCATTGGCTTATATTCTAGGTACATTGGTCTCAGGAAAATTCAATGCGGAATTTCCTGCGGCATTTGGAAATCTCATCTCTGTGAGTACAGCCAACGCATAGCCGTAGGCGATACATCGTGCGTCAAAGCCGTTTATGCCGGTGTAATTGGTTCTGTTGACGGCCCCGGGTAAATTTACGGTTGCTGAAGCTCGCCAGAAGGTACGACTGCGGTAATACGCTTTGGTCCCGTGATCGGTTTGAATGGAAACGTGCTCAAGGGTGTGTGTCGCGTCAGCCTCCGCGGACATTCTGTTCTTGGCCCAGTAGTAGCAAGCGCTGTCGGAGGGGGCGAGGACATCTTCTGGGGAAGGCGGGCGGCCCGTCGTATCGGCGCCGACATGAGCGCGCCATTCGCGCATCTGCGCGGTCAAAGCCGGAAAATTTGCGTCTCGCAAGCCTGAGTTGCTTCGCTGCGCAGGAGGCATTGCGGTGACGGCTTGATACGCTGCAACCAAGCTGACCCGAAGGGGTTCGGGTACCGTCCGCCCGCGATATCGCCAATAGTCGATGTAGTTGCCGGGGTTGGTGAGTTGAAGAAACCCTCGGCCGTACCACGGGGCATACCAAAGCGTTGACCCAGAGCCCTCAGCCAACAATGCCCACCATTGGGTTTCCTGTACCGAGTTTCCAAAGAAGGTGGCTCTACGCAACGGGGTATCAACGCCCCATTTGCGGAGCGCGTGGTTCAAAGGAGTTCGGTGATTTGCAATCGTGGTGTTTCGGTCTCCGTTGAGACGGATTGGCTCCCATAGAAGAACGCGATTTCGATCCAAGCGCATCACGAACTGCGGTAGCAGTTGCTTGAACTCAGGCTCACTCAACCACCCACACATCCTGAAGTGCTTGATGAACTCCCTCGGATGAAAGTGCCAATGCCTGGTTGTCAGGCGGCTCTTGTCTTCGGCAGGCAGCTCCTCCCAGAAGCACAGCTTCTGTGCGAAGTCGGCCATTTCCGTGAAGTCGGTTTCATCTTCCAGGGGGTACGGCATGCAGGGGTTGCCGGTCTCTCTCGTCCATGCCCAGCGCTTGCGCACCTCATCCTTTGCCCATTCGGTAGGAAACTTGCAGATGGTCTTGGCCAACTTTTCCTGCACATCGGACTTGCACAGGTTTTGCATGCGATCAGCCGCCTTCTGTGCTGGCGTCAGGATCGTTGTGGCTCCGGGTCGAGGCGGTGAGGTCAGCATCGCATTGGCCATGGCTGAGTCGCAGCGGCTGTTCTCGTCGGTGACGTCGTCGTCGATCAGCTTCCAGCGTGCCCAATGCGGGAAGTCGGCGTCGCTGAATTTCTTGGTGTTGCTGGCATTCAGATTGATCCAGGCCCCTCCTGATTGGCTCGGCACAACGACCTTGCGCCAATGAGCTGCATTGGCCGGCAAAGGATCTGTGCCCAGATTGCGACCGAAGCGCAGTAGCTCATACCAGCCACTGGGGCTGCTGATGAGTTGGTCCGCTGCGCTCAGGCGACCATGGCGTGCGTTCGCCTCGGTGTAGAGGTTGTATTCGGCATCGGTTTCTTGTGGTGCTGTGCCGATGGTGTCGCCGTTGAGTTTGTAGGTGGTGAGCGTGGCGTTGCCCGCCTCATACCGAATGCCAACGATCAGGTCGTCATTGCCGCTGTCCCCGGCTGCAGTGGGCAAGCTGGCGCCAGTTGGCTGTGAATTGAAGCACGGGCTCTTGGCGGGCACCAGCACATACACCTGGCCGTAAACCGCGTCGGTGCGACCGTTGCCACCGACCATCAGTTCACCCGTGCTGCGGCCGACGAGTTTGAGGGTATCAGCGTCGCCTGCGATTATTTCCAAATGGATGCGGTCACTCTCACCGTGGATAGTGCCGGCCAGTCCAAGCCTGTCTTTGCGGTAGATGGCCCTGCCGACGGCAGGTAAGTCGTGATCCAGCTGCCGAAGATGTTGGGTGATGGAGTAGTAGGTAACGGCGACAGGCGTGGCACCGTGCGCGCCGATCTCGGTAACGTGACGGATCACAACGCAACCGGTCGAGTGGTCCTCGTTGTCGTAGCGTGCGTTACCCCCGTCGCGCCTGAAAACCACGGTGCCGTCGGCGATGGCACGCACTGGCTCCATGCTGGTGGGCGCATGAATATGAAGCCCACCGTGCCAGCCCATGGCCTGACTGATGGGGTAAGCGCCGCTGCCAACAATGCCACCGGGCATGACGTTCCTGACGCACAGCCCGTCGTACACAGGGATGTCGTTGAGTGAGAGAAAGGGAGGACTGATGATCATGTGCGTCAAACCTCAGAGGGAGAAACGGAACTTGCCGTTCTTCCGCGGCAGCACCTGAGGCACGTCGAGAGACGCAATCGCGACTGGCAAGCAGTCGGGGCCAGCGAGGCTGTGCGTGGCCGCATGTTCGCGCCAGACCCCGTTGGTGCCATGCACGATGCCCGAGGCGTTCCATCGCGTGTAGCTGTTCCCCCCGTTGATCAGGATCTCTTCCTTGGCAGTGACGGTGATCCTGTTGGCCTCCAGTTTGATATCAAGCTTGGCCATGAGATTGATGCTGTCCTGCAGTGCCACGATGTCAATGCCCGCGGTGGCTGCTGTCAGGCGAATGGCCTTGTAGGCAAAGAGACGTATCGCGTCCTTGACACTGGCCAGCAAGCTCCTGCCTGCGCTGATGCTGGTGTGTCCACCACTGCTCAACGCGTTGTGCCCGACGCTTGCGATATGGGTCGTCGTGCCGGCGGTGCTGTGGATACCCATCGGGCTGGCAAGTACCAGATGGGGTTCGTTGAGTTCGGGGAACTCTCCTTGCGCCGTGCTGCTGCCCCTGCCCTTGATAGCGTCGTTGTGCTCCTTCAGGATCTGCGTGACGGCGTCCTGATCGCCCGCCCTGTGCGCCTTGGCCCGCTGCGCAACCTCGCTCATGTCCTCGTGCAGATCGCGTGCCTGCGTGAGTCTGGCAAAGGTCTCACCCATGTCGGTGATATGTGCCTGCGCATTGGGCCTAGCTTCTGTGGTGAGCAGCAAACCCTTGGCGGCGCGGATGGCGCCATGACCGTCTGTGCGCAATTCAACGCCCTGGCCCCGATCATCCTTGCGGCCCGCTGTATCTTCGATGCGCCCGATATGCCCCAGGCTCAAGCTGCTGCACTGGTGATCGCTCTTTAACTGGGCCTGGATCTTGCCCGCCCTGTCGTCCAACTCGAGGTGATTGCCTCGTGTACCTTGGCCGCGGCCATCTGTGCTCAGTTCTCGGCTGCGAAAACCTGAGAGATTCTTCTGGTCGGGCAGCTGCCGCGGGGGCATGTTCAACCGGTTGTAGACGCGGCCGGTAACGATGGGCCGGTCGGGGTCGCCGTTCTCGAAGTCGACGATCACTTCCTGCCCGATGCGCGGAATATGCGTGCCGCCAAAGTTGGTGCCGGCCCAGGGGGAGGACACGCGAATCCAGCAAGAAGAGTTTTCGTCTTTTGTGCAGTAGCGATTCCAATGGAAGCTGACCCTGATACGTCCGTATTCGTCCGTCCAGATCTCCTGACCGCTCGGGCCAGTGACAATCGCCGTTTGCGGCCCCGTGGTTTTGGGCTTGGGCTGGGTCTGTGGTGAGCGAAAGATCTTGTTGGCGGGCTGAACCTCAAAATCGGAGCGACAAACGTAGTCTTCCTGGCCGCTGGCGTGCGGGCTTTCGTGCAGGCGCAGGGTGCTGGCAATGACCAGATACTCCAGGTTCGCTATGTCTTGCGGGTAGTTAGCCAGTAGGAATGTGCATCCCGTCACAACGCCTCGCAAGTTGCCGCTTCCCTGTCCACGGCTGCCGGGAGCGCCAGCTGCTTCCATGCGCGTGCGGGCAAGGTTCTGCCCCTCGTCCGGATCGCTGTAGTCGCCAGGCCACTTGTACATCTCCTGCACGTTGTTGCCGGTGTTGCGCGGCATCTTGGAGATCTGCCTGAGTTGGGCACGCGGCTTGGTGAAGTCGAAGTCGTCGGTCAACCATTGGCCCGATTCCAGGTTTTCGATGCTGCAGAAATCGTTGCAGTATTCCTCGTCGATCTTGTGGCCGGGCGGGTAGTAGCGAATGGAGTGATAGGCCTTGCTCTCGAACTTCAGATGCGCGCCGACATCGTCCACCAGTACGAGCTTATGGGAACCGTCTTTGTGTTCGAAGAAATAGTAAATCCCGAACTCTTGCATCAGCCGCGTGATGAACTCGAAGTCTGTCTCGCCGTACTGGACCTGAAACACGCGCTGGGGATAGCGATGGGTAACTCGCTTCTCGCTCGGGAAGCTGTAGTCGGCAAGGACTTCCTCGATGATCTCCAGCGGGGTTTTGTTCTGGAAGATCTTGTAGTCGCTGGTGCGTGTCGCCAGGGCCAGCCAGGGGTGCAGGGTGATTTCGTAGATGCCTCGACGGTTCTCGTGCCGCACGAACCTTGCGCTGGTCACCAGGCCGTTGATCTCGCGGGTACCTGCGCCTGTTCGGACGGTCACACCAAAGCCCTTGCCGTCGAGTTCGAGACAAATGCCGAACTCCCTGCCGATCAGTTGCTTGACGGGGACGTTGGCCGTCACGTAATCGGTAAGCGCCGGGTTGTCGGGGGTCTGCAGCCGGACGGTGTACTCGAAGAGTTCACCCAAGGCCTCGCGGCCGTCGAGGGACTTGAATTCCAGCGCTGGGCCTCCCAACAGGCTGGGCATGGCGGCGCTATCAACAGAGATAGTTCGCGAAACTGTGAAGATGGAGAACACGCACGGACCTTGACGAGTGATCGTTCAAAAAGTCTGAGGCATGGGGGCCTAGCACCATTGCAAACAATGGTCGCCCGGACTCTCTCAGCGGACAAACCCGGGAAGAGTGCGGACTAGTTTGCAGAGCCCGTTGCTTGCGAGCGCGTGACGAAAGCTACAAAGAGCGGAGCCGAGGGTGTAACCCGGGCCGCGAGTCGCGATTGCCCAACACGTCACCTCGGCAGCGCCAGCGCAAACGGCAAACTCACAACCCCCAGCACCGTCGACAGCGTCACCAACCCCGCCACATACGGCCCGTTGTAGCCCATGCGCGCCGCGAGCACGTATGCGCTCGACGCCGTGGGCACGGCCGAGAAAGCCATCAGCACCGAGGCCTGCACGGCGTCGAGCCGCAATGCGATCGCCAGCCCCCAGGCGACCAGCGGAAGAATCAGGTGCCGTATCGCCAGCACCGACACCGCCAGCACCTTGCCGCGCCCCAGCGTCGCGAATTGCATGCCCGCACCGGCCGCGAGCAGGCCCAGCGCGAGCGATGCGGCGCCGATGCGCGAGAGCGTCGGCGTGGCCCAGCCGGGCACGGTGATGCCGAGCACGTTCGCCAGCAGGCCTGCGACCGTCGCCACGATCAGCGGGTTGCGCACCAGTTGGCGCACGAAGCCGGTCTGCGCATGGCGCGTCATCGGCCACACGGCCGCGATGTTGAACATCGGCACGCACACGCCGATGAGCACGGCGATCAGCAGCAGGCCTTCGGGGCCGGCCAGCCGTTCGGCCAGCGCCAGACAGATGAAGGAGTTGAAGCGGAACGCGACCTGCGTGCTGGCCGCGTGGTCGCGCCGGTCGATGTGCGAGCCGATGCCGGGCACATAGGGCAGGGCGTAGGCCAGTGCGATGCCGCAGATGCCGACGCCCACGCCCGCGGTGAGCAGGCTGGAGGTGGCGCCGAAATCGAGCGGGCTGCGCACGATCGAATGGAACAGCAGCACCGGGAATAGAAAGTAGTAGACGAGGCTTTCGACCTGGTCCCACACGCGGCGGTCGAGCGCGGTGTAGCGGCACAGGAGCCAGCCGATGGCGATGAGGGAAAAGTCGGGAAAGAGGAGCTGCGCGTAGTTCACCGCTTCGAGGATAAACCGGCCGGACCGTGGGTATTCCACAGCACGGAAACGGCCGCCTTGCCGCTAGCATCCGGGCTTTCGTTTTTTCGACATCAGTCAAATCAAGGAGTTATCGATGCAACGTCGTCAATGGAGCGCCCTGGTGGGGGCCGCCGCGCTGGTCGCGGTTGCAGGCCAGAGTTTTGCGCAGGGCTATCCCACCAAGCCGGTCGAACTGAGCGTGCCGTTCGCACCCGGTGGCACGACGGACATCGTGGCGCGCGTCATTTCCGATCCGCTGGGCAAGATCCTTGGCCAGCCGGTGGTGGTGATCAACCGTGCCGGTGGCGGCGGCATCGTCGGCGCGGCCGAAACGGCCCGCGCCACGCCCGACGGCTACAAGCTCGGCGTGGCCACCGTGTCGAGCACGGCGGCCAACCCGGCCATCAACCCGAAGACGCCGTACGACCCGATCAACGACTTCACGCCGATCATCAACATCGCGGCCACGCCGAACATCATCGCGGTCAACCCGAGTTTTCCGGCGAAGAACTACGCCGAGTTCGTGGCCGAGCTGAAGAAGAACCCCGGCAAGTATTCGTATGCCTCGTCGGGCACGGGCGGCATCGGCCATCTGCTGATGGAGCTGTACAAGAACCTCACCGGCACCTTCGTCACGCACATCCCGTACCGCGGCGCGGGCCCGGCACTGAACGACGTGGTGGCCGGCCAGGTGCCGATCATGTTCGACAACATCCCCTCGGCCATGCCCTTCATCACGAGCGGCCGGCTGATTCCGATCGTGGTGTCGGCACCGCAGCGCCTGGCCGCGCTGCCCAACGTGCCGACCTTCAAGGAAGTGGGCCTGGAGCCGGTGAACCGCATGGCCTACTACGGCATCCTCGGCCCGAAGGGCCTGCCGAAGGAAGTGGTCGAGAAGATCAGCGCCGGCGTGAAGAAGGCGGTTGAAGAACCGGTGGTGCGCAAGCGCATCGAAGACACCGGCTCGCTGATCGTGGCCAACACGCCCGAGCAGTTCTCCGCGCAGATCAAGGCCGAGTTCGAGGTCTACAAGCAGGTCGTGAAAAAGCAGAACCTGAAGCTCGACTGATCGGTTTTCTTTCGACGAAAGCCGCCCGCATCACGGGCGGCTTTTTCTTTTTGTTATCTTGCAACGCATGACCGAGGCCGCTGCTCCCACCGCTCCACTTACGCCCGACATCGACGACTTCATCGACGCCCTCTGGCTGGAGGACGGCCTGTCGAAAAACACCTTGGCAGCCTACCGGCGCGACCTGGCGCTGTTCGCGCAGTGGCTGCATGCGCAGCGCAGCGGCGCCACGCTCAATGCCGCGCAAGAGACCGACTTGCAGGCCTACATGGGCGCACGGCTGTCGAGCAAGGGCAAGGCCACGTCGGCCAACCGCCGGCTCACCGTGTTCAAGCGCTACTTTCGCTGGGCACTGCGCGAGCGCCGCATCGTGGCCGACCCGAGCATCCGGCTCGCACCGGCGCGGCAGATGCCGCGCGCCATCAAGACGCTGTCGGAAAAGCAGGTCGACGACCTGCTGGCCGCGCCCGACGTCGAATCGCCGCTCGGCCTGCGCGACCGCGCGATGCTGGAGCTGATGTATGCGAGCGGCCTGCGCGTGAGCGAGCTGGTGGCGCTCAAGGCCATCGACATGAGCCTCAACGATGGCGTGCTGCGCGTGCTCGGCAAGGGCAACAAGGAGCGCCTCGTGCCCTTCGGCGGCGAGGCGCGCCGCTGGATCGAGCGCTACCTCGACGAGTCGCGCCCCGTCATCCTCGATGGGCAACAGACGCCCGACCTGTTCGTCACCGCGCGCGGCGCAGGCATGACGCGGGTGATGTTCTGGGTGATCGTGAAGAAGCAGGCGGCCGCCGCGGGCATTCACGTGCCGTTGTCGCCGCACACGCTGCGGCACGCCTTCGCCACGCACCTGCTGAACCACGGCGTGGACCTGCGCGCGGTGCAGCTGCTGCTCGGGCACGCGGACATTTCGACCACCACCATCTACACCCATGTGGCGCGCGAGCGCCTCAAGCAGCTGCATGCGCAGCACCACCCGCGCGGATGAGGGCGCGCGGTTTTCGTTCGTTCGTTCCAACAAACAATAAGGAGACTCCGTTCATGAGGAAGAACATCTGGATCGCGGCGGCATTGCTGGCCGCCAGTGCCGGCGCAATGGCGCAAGGCTTTCCCACCGCCAAGCCCATCCGCCTGATCGTCGGCTACCCGCCGGGCGGCGGCATCGACTTCGCGGCACGCACGGTGCAGGTGCCGCTGCAGGAGGCGCTCAAGCAGCAACTGGTGGTCGACTACAGGCCCGGCGCGAGCGGCATGATTGCGGCCACCGAACTCACGCGCCAGCCGGCCGACGGCTACACGCTGCTGCTGGCCAACACGGGCCCGTTCGCGATTGCGCCGTACCTGCAGAGCAAGCCGCCGTACGACCCGATCAAGCAGTTCACCTACATCGGCCAGATCAGCCAGGGCAGCTACATCGCGGTGACGCGGCCGGACCATCCGGCGAAGAACCTCAAGGA
Organism: Variovorax sp. EL159; assembly: GCF_900100965.1. Lineage (GTDB taxonomy): Bacteria > Pseudomonadota > Gammaproteobacteria > Burkholderiales > Burkholderiaceae_C > Variovorax. The sequence goes on from NZ_FMUJ01000001.1 coordinate 609,778, forward strand.
GTTCGTCGCGTGGGCCAAGGGGCAGCCGGGCAAGGTCAACTTTGCCTCGGGCGGCAACGGCACATCGACGCATCTCAACGGCGAGCTGATGAACCAGGTGACGGGGCTCGACATGACGCACGTGCCCTACAAGGGCAGCGCGCCTGCCGTGCAGGACCTGCTGGGCGGACAGACGCAGATACTCATCGACGCGGGCAGCGTGCTGCTGCCGCAAGTCAAGGGCGGCAAGCTCAAGGCACTGGCCGTGACCGGCCCGCAGCGCGACCCGCAGCTGCCCGATGTGCCGACCGTGAAAGAGCTGGGCCTTGCCGGCATGGAGGCGGTCGGCTTCCAGGGGCTGGTGGGGCCGGCCGGCATGCCGAAGGAAGTGGTCGAACGCCTCTCGGGCGAGCTGGCCAAGGCGCTGGCACAACCGGCCATCAAGGCCAAGTTCACCGCTGCGGGTGCGGAGGTGCATTCGCTCGGGCCCGTCGAGTTCGCGGCCTTCGTCAAGGCGGACAATGAGAAATGGTCCAGGCTGATCAAGGAGCGCAAGCTGCAGCTGGACTGACACCACTTCCTGTGCCTCTTGCGCCTCTCGCGCCATAGAGGCATTGCATCGACCGACAGACATCACCATGAACTTTCTCGCTTCCTCGAAGCACTCGCGCCGCGTGGCGACGCGGCTCCTCGCAGTCGCTGCGCTGTGCATTGCCTCCGGCGCGCATGCGCAACAAGCGGCCGTGCCCAAGACCCTGCGCCTCATCGTCGCGTACCCGGCCGGCGGCGTCAGCGACGTGATCGCGCGCGCACTGGGCGACCGGCTCGCCGCGCAGATGGGCACCACGGTGATCGTCGACAACCGCGCGGGTGCCAGCGGCGCCATCGGCATGGACGCGGTCGCCAAGGCCGTGCCCGATGGCGCGACGCTGGGCTTTTCGGCCATCAGCCCGCTGGTGCTGAGTCCGCACCTGGGCAAGCTGCCCTTCGATCCGCTGAAGGACGTGGCGCCGGTGGCGAGCGTGATGTATTCGCCCGTGCTGCTGATCGCCACGCCGGCCAGCAAGGCGAAAGACTTTCGCGCGCTGATCGACGATGCCAAGGCGCATCCGGGCGCGGTGCGCTGGGCCACCTCGGGATCGGCGTCGCTGGGGCACATCGTGCTCGAGCAACTGCACGCGGCGGCGGGCGTGGACATCACGCACGTGCCCTACAAGGGCGGCGGCCAGCAGCTCAACGATGCGATCGGCGGGCAGTTCGAGATTCTCTCGACCAATGCGAGCCCGACGCTCTCTTCGCATATCCAGTCGGGCAAGCTGCGCCCGCTGGCCGTGGGTGCGCCGGCGCGGCTCGAAAGCCTGCCGCAGGTGCCCACGCTCGGCGAACTGGGCTACAAGGCGGCGAACATCAATTCGGTGTTCGGCGTCTTCGCGCCCGCGGCGACGCCGCCCGCGCTGGTCGCCAGATACAACGCCGAGATCAACAAGGCGCTGGCCAGCCCCGAGCTGCGTGCCAAGCTCACGGCGACCGACAACGTGCCGACCGGTGGCACCCCGGCGGCCTTCGCCAAGGAGATCGCCAGCGAGTTCGAAAGCAACGGCCGCATCGTCAAGGCCGCGGGCATCAAGGCGGACTGAGCTGACGCCTGGATGACACCTCGGCTTGTGGTGGGATGTTCCCTACCTTATAGTAGGTAGATGACCAGCGCCACAGCCCTTGCCACCGGCAGCACCCGCGACCAGATTCTCGGGGTTGCGCGCAAGCTCATCGAAACGCGCTCGTACCTGGGCTTCAGCTTCCAGGACGTGGCCGACGCGGTCGGCATCCGCAAGGCCAGCCTGTACCACCACTTCCCGACCAAGGAAGCATTGGGTGTGGCCGTGATCCGCCAGGCCACCCAGTTCTTCAAGGACTGGGACGCGGCACGGGCACGCGAGCCGAAAGACGCGCTCGAATCCTATTTCCGCATGTACCGCAACACGCTGCGCGCCGGCTCGGGCGTGTGCCCGGCCGGGGCATTGGCACCGGGCTGGGAATGCATCAACGAAGACCTGCGCCAGGCGGTGCAGGAGCTGCGCAACACGCAGGTGATGTGGCTCACCGGCGTGCTGGGCGCGCTGGCACCCGCGCCCTCGCGCGGGAAGGGCAGGTCGGTTGCGTCGCTGGCCGCCTATGTGTTCTCGGTCTGCCAAGGGGCGCTGATCAGCTCGCGCATGACGGGGCGAGTCGAAGACTTCGACGAGGCCATCGCACAACTGAAGAGTTCGTTGCCCGGCTGACGGCCAGGCTGTATCGCAGGCACGCGGGGCGTGCCTATTTTTTGACCTCGAAACCTACCGATTGGATGGTAGGTAAATGCACCAAGGAGAGTTCTCATGAAAGCCGTCATTTCCGCGTACGCCCGCTCGCCCTTCCATTTCTCGAAGAAGGGCGCGCTGGCCGAAGTCCGGCCCGACACGCTGGCCGCCGGCGTGGTCAGTGGCCTGCTGAAGCGCACCGACCTCGACCCCGCGCTGCTCGAAGACATCATCCTGGGCTGCGCGTACCCCGAGGCCTCGCAGGGCAACAACCTGGCGCGCATCGTCGGGCTGCTCGCGGGCCTGCCGCATGAAGTGGGCGGCATGACGGTCAACCGCTTCTGCGGCTCGTCGATGCAGGCCGTGCACATCGCCGCCGCGCAGATCGAGGCGGGCATGGGCGACGCTTTCCTGTGCGTGGGCGTGGAGTCGATGACGATGGTGCCGCAGGGCGGCTTCAACTTCTCTCCCAGCCCCGAGCTGCTGGCCAATACCGATGCCTACATCTCGATGGGCGAAACCGCCGAGAACGTTGCGCAGCGCTGGAGCGTGAGCCGTGCCGACCAGGAAGCCTTCGCGGTCGAGTCGCACCGCAAGGCCGCCGCCGCACGCGCCGAAGGCCGCCTGGCCGGCGAGATCGTGCCGGTGCGCCTGGCGTCGGGCGAGGTGATCGATGCCGATGGCTGCATCCGCCCCACGACCTCGGCCGAAGCACTGGCGAACCTCAAGCCCGCCTTCCGCCCGGACGGCGTGGTGACGGCCGGCACGTCATCACCGCTGACCGATGGCGCGGCCGTGGTGCTGGTCACCAGCGATGCCTTCGCCGCGAAGCACGGCCTGCAGGCGCTGGCGCGCATCCGTTCGTTCGCGACCGTGGGCGTCGATCCGGCCATCATGGGCATCGGCCCGATTCCCGCGACGCGCAAGGCGCTGGCACGCGCGGGCCTGAGCGCATCGGACCTCGATGTGATCGAGATCAACGAAGCCTTCTCGTCGCAGGCGCTGGCCTGCATCCGCGACCTGGGACTCGATCCGGCGAAGATCAACCTCGATGGCGGCGGCCTGTCCATCGGCCATCCGCTGGGTGCGACGGGCGCGCGCATCACGGGCAAGGCGGCGTCGCTGCTGGCACGCGAGAAGGGCCGCTATGCACTGGCGACGCAATGCATCGGCGGCGGGCAGGGCATCGCGACCATCCTCGAGAGCGTCTGAGGCCGGGTTCGATCGAAAATGCCGGCAGGAACAACAAGGAACCTCCATGGCTGCACTCCCTGAAGCGGGCGCGAAGCGATCGCTGTACCTCGAAGACCTGTCGGTCGGCGACCGCTTCCAAAGCGGTGAACACCTGCTCGACGTGGCGCAGATCAAGGCCTTTGCGCTGCAGTTCGATCCGCAGCCTTTTCACACCGATGAAGAGGCCGCAAAGAGCACCTTCTTCGGCGGCCTCGCGGCGAGCGGCTGGCACACGGCGGCACTCACGATGAAGCTGCTGGTCGACAGCGGTATTCCGCTGGCCGACGGCATCATCGGCTCCGGCGGCGAGCTGCAGTGGCCCAAGCCCACGCGGCCGGGCGACGTGCTGCATGTGGTGAGCGAAGTGGTCGACATCGTGCCTTCGCGCTCCAAGCCCGGCCGCGCGATGGTCACGATGCGTTGCCAGACGCGCAACCAGCGCGGCGAGGTGCTTCAGTACTTCACGCCGAAGCTGGTGGTGCACAGCAGGCCGGCACCAGCCTCGGCCTGAGTTCAGACCACGCGCAGGCCCAGTTCCTCGACCAGCGAAGCCGCCTGCCGGTGCGAGATGGTCGCGCCCTTGAACTGGGCCGCGTTTGCGAGCCGCAGCCCGCCGAGATCGACCTCGCGCAAGTCGGCGCCTTCGAAGCGCGCGAGTTTCAGGTGTGCGTTGCGCAAGCTGCCGCCTTCGAACACAGCCTCGCGGAAATCGCAGCCCGACAGGTCGGCTTCGGAGAAGTCGAGCTGTTCGAGCGTCTGCTTGCGAAACGACATGCCGCGCAGGTGCGCGTCGACCAGCAGCGAATCCTTGAAGCCGATGCCCAGTGCCGACACTTCGCCGAAGTGCGCGCCCGTGAGCTTCACGCCGGTGAAGAAGGCCGAGGCCAGCTTGGCGCGCGACCACTGCGTGTTGTTGAGGTCGCAGTCCTGAAAGCGCGCGTTCGTCAGGTCTGCCAGGCCAAAGTCGGCTTGGCGCGCCCTGCACCCGGCCCAGCGGGTGTCCGACAGCAGGGCGCGGTCGAATGAGGCTTCGGCGAAGTTGCACAGCATGAACTGCGCGCTGCGCAGGTCGAGCCGCGACAGGTCGGCGCCTTCGAAATCGCAGCGTTCGAAATGCAGGGGCTCGGGGCCCTTGCGGTCTTGCAGGCAGGCCAGCAGGTCGGGGCGCGACCAGGTCTGGTCGGAAATCACATGGCTCATTCGGGGCGGGAGTCGGTCAGTGCACGAAGTTCTTCGGGGCTGAAGCCCGCCCGACTGCGTGCTTCGAGGTTGAAAGGCGGCTTGTGGCGCGGCGCATCGTAGTGCGCGACCAGTGCCGGGTAGGTGGCTTCGGGGTCGATACCCGCGCGCTCGCACAGCCATCGATACCAGTGGTTGCCGATGGCCACGTGGCCCACTTCGTCGCGCAGGATGATGTCGAGGATCTCGACCGCGCGCAGCGCATCGGGCGTGTTCACGCGCTTGAGCTTGGCCTGGATCAGCGGCGTGGCGTCGAGCCCGCGCGCCTCCAGCGTGCGCGGTACCAGCGCCATGCGGGCGAGCACGTCGTCTTTCGTCTTCTCGCACATGTTCCAGAGGCCGTCGTGGCCCGGAAAGTCGCCATAGCGCCAGCCCATGTCCTGCAGGTGCGCATGCAGCAGCGTGAAGTGCAGCGCCTCTTCGTCGGCCACGCGAAGCCAGTCGCGGTAGTAGGCCTCGGGCATGCCGTCGTAGCGCCACACGGCGTCGAGCGCGAGATTGATCGCGTTGAACTCGATGTGGCAGATCGAATGGATCAGCGCGGCACGGCCGTCGGGCGTGAAGGGCGAGCGCTTCTGCACGGCGGTGGCCGACACGCGCTCCGGCTTGTCGGGGCGGCCCGGCACGCCGGTGTCGTCGCCCGCGGTGCGAATCGGGTCGGTTGCTATGGAATCGGTAGCGCCATGCGAAGAAATGGCGCGCGTTGCAGCCACCTTCTGTTCGGGGTCGGTCAGTCGCAGCGCGGCCAGCGCGCTCAATCGGGGGTGCATCCCTACAATTCTAGTTTTGCCCCCGGAGACAACCACGATGGCGATTTATGAATTGGACGGCGTTGCGCCGACGCTCGGCAACGGCGCATGGGTGGCCGACAGCGCGCAGGTCATGGGCAACGTCAAGCTGGCCGAGAACGCGAGCGTATGGTTTGGCGCCGTGCTGCGCGGCGACACCGAGACGCTGACCATCGGGCGCAACAGCAACGTCCAGGATCTGTCGGTGCTGCACGCCGACATCGGCTGCCCGCTGACCATCGGCGACAACGTCACCGTGGGCCACCAGGTGATGCTGCATGGCTGCACCATCGGCGACAACTCGCTGATCGGCATCCAGGCGGTGGTCTTGAATAACGCGAAGATCGGCCGCAATTCGATCGTTGGCGCCGGCAGCGTCGTGACGGAGGGCAAGGAGTTTCCAGACAACTCCCTCATCATCGGCTCGCCCGCCAAGGTGGTGCGCACGCTTGACGATGCGGCCGCCGCCCGGCTGCGCCAGAGCGCCGAGCACTATGTGGAAAACGCCCATCGCTTCGCGAAGGGCCTCAAAAAGATTGCCTGACCAGTTCGGTCTTGGGCACACAGAGAAAGAAAACGTTTTGAGCGAGCTGCACAAATTCCTGTTCGATGGCCTGCCGGTGCGCGGCATGATCGTGCGCCTGACAGATGCGTGGCAGGAGATCCTTGCGCGGCGCGCCTCCAACACCGCCACCGGCCCGTACCCGCCGCCAGTGGCCGAACTGCTCGGCGAAATGACGGCCGCGGCCACGCTGATGCAGTCGAACATCAAGTTCAACGGCGCGCTGATCCTGCAGATCTTCGGCGACGGTCCGGTCAAGGTGGCCGTGGCCGAGGCCAAGCCCGACCTGAGCCTGCGCGCCACCGCCAAGGTGATCGGCGACCTGCCTGCAGATGCGCGCCTGCCCGACATGGTCAACGTGAACAACAAGGGCCGCTGCGCGATCACGCTCGACCCCAAGGACAAGCTGCCGGGCGCGACGCCGTACCAGGGCGTGGTGCCGCTGTTCGACGACAACGGCGAGAAGCTGGGCAAGCTGAGTGACGTGCTGCAGCACTACATGTTGCAGAGCGAACAGCTCGACACCACGCTGGTGCTGGCGGCCGACGACAAGGTGGCCGCCGGCCTGCTGATCCAGCGCCTGCCGGTGAAGGGCGAGGGCAACCTCGAAGGCACGTCGGACAAGGACCGCGACCAGGCCAACGAAGACCAGATCGGCCTGAACGAGGACTACAACCGCATCTCGATCCTTGCGTCGAGCCTGACGCGCGACGAGCTGCTCACGCTCGACATCGAGACCATTCTTCGCCGTCTGTTCTGGGAAGAAAAGCTGCTGCGCTTCGAGCCGCAGGCCGGCCTGTTGGGCCCGCACTTCGCCTGCACCTGCGGACGTGAGCGCGTGGCGCAGATGATCCGCGGACTGGGTGCCGAAGAAGCCGAAGAGATCCTCGCCGAGCGCGGCGACATCGAAGTCGGCTGCGATTTCTGCGGCAAGCAGTACCGCTTCGACGCGATCGATGCGGCGCAGATCTTCAGGCCGCCAACCGAGCAGATTCCGGGCAGCCCGATCGTTCAATAACAGGCAGCAGCCGGCCCTTGCGTCGGCCTGCCTTTTCTTGCCGCCTCAATGGCGCGGGCCGGCCTCGTTGTCGAAGCCGCTGAACTCGATGTCGGGTGCACTCGTGTTGTGCTTCGAAGGCAGGCTTCGCCCGAAGCGCACCTGCGTTGCCTTGAGCGACTTCACTTCCGGCAGCGGGCTGGCCTGCGATGCCGCATCCTGCGACTCTTGCCAGCGCACTTCACTCATGTCCGCGTTGTCCGCCGCGACGTACATCGAGCGCAGCACGGCGAAAGGCTGCGTGCTCGCGGTCGGCGTTGAAAGCGACACATCGAGTGCGGTGCGGGTACGGCTGATCTCGTCGACACGCGCCACCGCACTGCCACCATGGGTGAAGCGCAAGTGGATCGCCAGCGGCTTCGGCACGACGCGGATGGACGCGATGTCGACCACCGGCCGGCCAGCCTGCTCGACCGGGCCGAGCAGGAACGACGAGCCATAGGCGCCGTCGCCAAACCGCGCATCCGGCAACGGCTTGAGCCGCCAGTAGCCATCGGACGGATAGAGCACGATGACCTCGAGCGCCTTGCCGTTTTCTTTCTTGAACACCTGCAGCAGATGAAAGCCGCGATCGCTGCGCGCACCCACCTGCACCGGCACGCGCTGCGGCCGCCAGAAGGTCGGCAGCGTCATGCCGACGATGCGCCACTCGGCGTTGTCGAGCAGCACCACGGTGCGCTTCTTGAAGTGGTGGGCCGGGTCGGTGGGATGCGCGCCGCCGTCGAAATTGCAGCCCGAGAAATCGGGCGCGGTGACGTCGTTGCCGATCTTGTCCAGGTAGTCGGGCTGCAACGCTTCGATGCGCATGCGGCGGATGCCATCGCCGCGCAGCACCATCGACACGTTGTCTTCTTCGGCGCAAGCCGTGGGGGTGGTGCCGTTCTCGACGGTGGCCGCAACGGGCGCTGCAGTGGCTGCGTTGGTTGCCAGCAGCGTGGAGAAGATGAAGGCGGGCAGGAAGAAGGACGTCGCGGGGCGCAAGGGCATTAGGTCTCCGGAAGAGGCGTCGGCAGGCCGTCGATGGTTACTCGCGCCGTCCGATCAGGTCTGTGAAAAGCCGATGTTCGCATTCCGGGTCGGAGCATTTCTCGCAAGGCCATGACCACGAGGCGGGCTTCGCGTCCGCCCGGCCGCGTGCCCGTGCACGGCCTTCGCTGCCGGCGATGGCATTGATGGCGTTCCATGCACTGGCCAGCCGTTCGCCACCGATGCCATGCACCACGGCGAACGACAACCCGGCGCCCGTGAGCGCGGCACGCACCAGCCTGTCGGTCGGCTGGCGCGCGTGCGGGCCGTCGCGCATGTCGTCGGCAACCCAGGGGATGTCGAGCGCCGTCAGCAGCGTGATGGCGCAGCGCCGTTGCGCGGCCAGCGCGTCGGCGTAGAGCGAGCGGTCGTCGAACAGTTGCTCGCTGTAGACGGCGGTCATCAGGGCCGTGGTGTCGGCCACCACGACGCCCGTGGCGGCGGCGGCATCGATGCGGCGGGTCTGCTCGTCGGCGATGGCTTGTTGCTCGTCGGGGCGCGGTGTGCGGCCCTCGCGCTCGCACCATTCGCGCAGGTATTCGCCGACCATCGTCGCCGGAATGCCGCGCTCCCGCAGGCGCTGCACCAGCGCCGTGGCCAGCGCGGTCTTGCCCGTGCTCTCGGCACCGAGCACCGCGATGACCAGGCCGGTCGGCAGCGTGGGCGTCATGCGCGCACCGCCTGCGGCAGGCGTTGCCGCCATGCAAGGTAGCCGGCCACGCTGAGCACGGCAAAAACCGCGTAGAGGCCGACCGTGAGCCACAGGCCCTTGTGGATGAACAGGCCCACGCTCACCAGGTTCACGGCAAGCCAGATCAGCCAGTTCTCGATGAACTTGCGCCCGAGCAGGAACTGCCCGACCAGGCTCAGGCCGGTGGCGAAGCCGTCCCACCAGGGCACGTCGGTGTTGGTGAAGCGGCGAAGGAAGAGGGCGACCGCGGGCCACGCCAGCGCGCAGGCCACCAGCGTGAGCGCGATGCCGCGCGGCGACAGCCGGCTGGCCCGCAGCGCGCCGCCGTCGGCGCGGTGGCCGCGCAGCCATTGCGACCAGCCCCAGAGCGCCACGAGTGCAAAGAAGACCTGGAGCGAGGCATCGCCGTAGATGCGTGCCTTGGCGAAAACCACCACATAGAGCAGCGAGCTGACGATGGCCAGCGGCCATCCCCAGTGGATCTCGCGCATGTTGCAGCCGACCATGGCCAGCGCCAGGACGGCAGCGACGAGTTCGAGCCAGCTGACAGGGGAGCCCCAGAGCGCGAAGGCGGGGGCCGAGAGAAGCTCGGGCATCAGCGGGCGAAGTGGTGAGGGGTCAGTGCGCGATCTGTACGAACACTTCGTTCGGTTTGACCATGCCGAGTTCCGCTCGCGCACGCTCTTCGACCATTTCGAGGCCGTCCTTGAGGTCGTTGACCTCGGAGGTCAGGCGCTCGTTGTTCAGCGCCGCCTTGGCGTTGGCCTCTTTCTGGTCGGCCAGCTTGGTCTGCAGCTGCTGCACGTCGCGCACGCTGCCGCGCCCGTTCCACAGCTGCCATTGCAGGACGGCCAGCAGAAGCAGCAGGATGACGGGTGGAACGAAACGCGCGCGCATGCAGCAGGCCGGGCCTACTTCAGGTTGTAGAAGGCGCCGCGGCCGGGGTAGCTGGCGATGTCGCCGAGGTCTTCTTCGATGCGCAGCAACTGGTTGTACTTGGCGATGCGGTCCGAGCGCGACAGCGAGCCGGTCTTGATCTGGCCGGCGTTGGTGCCCACCGCGATGTCGGCGATGGTGCTGTCTTCGGTTTCGCCCGAGCGGTGCGAAATGACGGCCGTGTAGCCCGCGCGCTTGGCCATCTCGATGGCGGCGAAGGTTTCGGTCAGCGTGCCGATCTGGTTGATCTTGATCAGGATCGAGTTGGCGATGCCCTTGTCGATGCCCTCTTGCAGGATCTTGGTGTTGGTGACGAACAGGTCGTCGCCCACCAGCTGCACGCGCTTGCCCAGGCGGTCGGTGAGCAGCTTCCAGCCGTCCCAGTCGCCTTCGTGCATGCCGTCTTCGATGCTGATGATTGGGTACTTGTCGACCCAGGTCGACAGCATGTCGACCCAGTTGCCGGCCGACAGCGTGAGGTTCTCGCCGGACAGCACGTAGTTGCCGTCCTTGTAGAACTCGCTGGCCGCGCAATCGAGGCCCAGGGCGATCTGCTCGCCTGCAACGTAGCCGGCCTTGTCGATGGCTTCGAGGATCAGCTGGATCGCTGCTTCATGGCTTTCGACGCTGGGGGCAAAGCCGCCTTCGTCGCCGACCGCCGTGCTGATGCCGCGGTCGCCCAGGATCTTCTTCAGGGCATGGAACACTTCGGCGCCATAGCGCACGGCCTCGCGGAAGCTCTTGGCGCCCACGGGGATGATCATGAACTCCTGCAGGTCGAGGCTGTTGTTGGCGTGCGCGCCACCGTTGATGACGTTCATCATCGGCACCGGCAGCTGCATGCCGCCCATGCCGCCGAAGTAGCGGTACAGCGGCAGGCCCGATTCTTCGGCCGCGGCACGTGCCACGGCCATCGAGACGGCGAGGGTGGCGTTGGCACCCAGGCGGCCCTTGTTGTCGGTGCCGTCGAGGTCGATCATCGTGCGATCGAGGAAGGCCTGTTCGCTGGCGTCCAGGCCGAGCACGGCTTCCGAGATCTCGGTGTTGATGTTCTCCACCGCCTTGAGCACGCCCTTGCCGAGGTAGCGGCTCTTGTCGCCGTCGCGCAGCTCGATGGCTTCGCGCGAACCGGTCGATGCGCCCGAGGGCACGGCCGCGCGGCCCATGGTGCCCGATTCGAGCAGCACGTCGCACTCGACGGTGGGGTTGCCTCGGCTGTCGAGAATTTCGCGGCCGACGATGTCAACGATTGCACTCATCTTTTGTCTTTCTCTCTGGGTCTCTTTGGGAGTTCGCTTGCAAAAACGGGATCAAAGACCTTCGACCGCGATCATGTTCATGATGGCGGCGCCGGCACGCGCTTCGCGGGCCTTGAGGTATTCGGGCGTGTCGTAGAAGGCCTTGGCCTTCTCGAAGCTGGGGAATTTGAGCACGACCACGCGGGTCGGCTTCCAGTCGCCCTCGAGCGGCTGGATCTGGCCGCCGCGCACGCAGACTTCGGCGCCATGCGCCTGCATCGCGACGCTGGACCACTTCTTGTATTCCTCGTACTGCGTCGGGTTCGTGACCTCGACGTGGGCGATGACGTATCCGCTGCTCATGCTTGAAAACTGTCCTCTAGAAAGCCGTTTTTCTTGGTGACCCGGTCGAGCGCCAGCAGCGTTTCGAGCAGGGCCTTCATGTGCTTGAGCGGCACGGCGTTGGGGCCGTCGCTCATGGCGTGTGCGGGGTCCGGGTGGGTTTCCATGAAGAGGCCCGCCACGCCGACCGCCACGGCCGCGCGCGAGAGCACTGGCACCATTTCGCGCTGGCCGCCCGAGGTCGTGCCCTGGCCGCCCGGCAGTTGCACCGAGTGGGTTGCGTCGAACACCACCGGCGCCTGCGTCTCGCGCATGATCGCGAGCGAACGCATGTCCGACACGAGGTTGTTGTAGCCGAAGCTGGCACCGCGTTCGCAGGCCATGAAGCTGTCCTGGTCGAGGCCGGCTTCCTTGGCGGCTGCGCGTGCCTTGTCGATCACGTTCTTCATGTCGTGCGGCGCGAGGAACTGGCCCTTCTTGATGTTGACCGGCTTGCCCGACTGCGCCGCGGCGTAGATGAAGTCGGTCTGGCGGCACAGGAAGGCGGGCGTCTGCAGCACGTCGACCACCTTGGCGGCCTCGGTGATGTCCTCGAGGGTATGGACGTCGGTCAGCACGGGCAGGCCGAGTTCGCGCTTCACCTTCGCGAGGATCTCGAGGCCCTTGTCGCGGCCGGGGCCGCGAAAGCTGGTGCCCGACGAGCGGTTGGCCTTGTCGAAGCTGCTCTTGAAGATGAACGGGATGCCCAGCGCCGAGGTGATTTCTTTCAGCGTGCCGGCGGTGTCCATCTGCAGCTGCTCGGATTCGACCACGCAGGGGCCGGCGATCAGGAAGAAGGGCTGGTCGAGCCCGATGTCGAATCCGCAAAGTTTCATTGGGATGCCTCCGTGCTTCGCACTACGGTATTCGCCCTGGGAGCGGCCCGGCGGCTCATGCGACGGCCTTCAGTGTCTTGGTGCTGCCCGCACCCTTGTCCTTGTGATCGAGCGCGGCCTTGATGAAGGCGTTGAACAGCGGGTGGCCGCCCCACGGCGTCGACTTGAACTCGGGGTGGAACTGCACGCCCATGAACCACGGGTGCACGTCCTGCGGCAGCTCGACGATTTCGGTCAGGTGCTCGCGCTGCGTGAGCGCCGAGATCACGAGGCCGGCGGCACGCAGCTCGTCGAGGTAGTTGACGTTGGCTTCGTAGCGATGGCGATGGCGCTCGGTGACCACGTCGCCGTAGATGCTGTGCGCCAGCGTGCCGGCCGCCACGTCGGAGCTCTGCGCGCCCAGGCGCATGGTGCCGCCGAGGTCGGACTTCTCGTCGCGCGTCTTCACGGTGCCGTCGCGGTCCTTCCACTCGGTGATCAGCGCGATCACGGGGGTGGGCGTCTCGGGGTCGAACTCGGTGCTGTTGGCGTTCTTCAGGCCCGCCACGTGGCGCGCGTATTCGATGGTGGCGACCTGCATGCCCAGGCAGATGCCCAGGTAGGGCACCTTGCCTTCGCGGGCGAAGCGAGCGGCCGAGATCTTGCCTTCGACACCGCGCTGGCCGAAGCCGCCGGGCACCAGGATGGCGTCGTACTTGGCCAGGCGCGATACGTCTTGCGCCGAGATGGTCTCGGAGTCGATGTAGTCGATCTTCACGCGCGCATGGTTCTTCATGCCGGCGTGGCGCAGGGCTTCGTTGAGCGACTTGTAGCTGTCCGACAGGTCGACGTACTTGCCGACCATGGCAATCGACACCTCTTGCTGCGGATGCTCGACTTCGTAGACCAGGTCGTCCCAGCGCTGCAGCTTGGCGGGCGGGGTGTTGATGCGCAGCTTGTCGCAGATCAGGCCGTCCAGGCCCTGTTCGTGCAGCATGCGGGGCACCTTGTAGATGGTGTCCACGTCCCACATCGAGATCACGCCCCATTCGGGCACGTTCGAGAACAGCGAGATCTTGGCGCGTTCGTCGTCGGGAATCGGGCGGTCAGCGCGGCACAGCAGGGCGTCGGCCTGGATGCCGATGGCGCGCAGTTCCTTGGCGGTGTGCTGGGTGGGCTTGGTCTTGAGCTCGCCGGCGGCGGCGATCCAGGGCACGTACGAGAGGTGCACGAAGGCCGAGTTGTTCGGACCCATGCGCAGGCTCATCTGGCGCACGGCTTCCAGGAAGGGCAGCGACTCGATGTCGCCCACGGTGCCGCCGATCTCGACGATGGCCACGTCCACCTCGTGCGCCGTGCCGATGCCGGCGCCGCGCTTGATGTATTCCTGGATTTCGTTGGTGATGTGCGGGATCACCTGCACCGTTTTGCCGAGGTAGTCGCCGCGGCGCTCTTTCTCGAGCACGGTCTTGTAGATCTGGCCGGTCGTGAAGTTGTTGGCCTTGCGCATCCGCGTGTTGATGAAGCGCTCGTAGTGGCCGAGGTCGAGGTCGGTTTCTGCGCCGTCATCGGTGACGAACACCTCGCCATGCTGGAAGGGCGACATCGTGCCGGGGTCGACATTGATGTACGGATCGAGCTTGATGAGGGTGACTTGGAGGCCGCGCGATTCGAGGATCGCGGCGAGCGAGGCGGAGGCGATTCCCTTGCCAAGGGAAGATACGACACCACCGGTGACGAAGACAAATTTGGTCATGCCAGTTCCGGACACGTGAATCCGGGCAGTGGGAAATTGCGATTATAGGTGTGCCCCTTGCGACACTTTCCGCCAAGGGCTTGTTGCCATTTGTTCTATGACATGTGAGCAACAATACGGCCCATGCAAGATCTCGCCGGCAAACACATCGTCCTGGGCCTCACGGGGGGCATCGCCTGCTACAAGTCGGCCGAGCTGTGCCGGCTGTTCGTGAAGGCGGGCGCCACGGTCCAGGTCGTCATGACAGAGGCAGCGGAGCAGTTCATCACCCCGGTGACCATGCAGGCGCTTTCGGGCCGTACCGTCTACACCTCGCAGTGGGACACCCGCGAGCCCAACAACATGCCGCACATCAACCTGAGCCGTGAGGCCGATGCGATCGTGCTGGCGCCCTGCAGCGCAGACTTCATCGCGCGGCTGGTGCAGGGGCGCTCCGACGACCTGTTGAGCCTGATGTGCCTGGCCCGCCCCACGGACCGCGTGCCGCTGCTGATCGCGCCCGCCATGAACCGCGAGATGTGGGCCCACCCCGCCACCCAGCGCAACCTGATGCAGGTCTCGGCCGATGGCGCGACCGTGCTGGGCGTGGGCAGCGGCTGGCAGGCCTGCGGCGAGACCGGCGACGGGCGCATGCTCGAACCGGCGCAGCTGCTCGAAGACATCACGGCCTTCTTCCAGCCCAAGCTGCTGGCGGGGCAGAAGGTGCTGGTCACCGCCGGCCCGACCTTCGAGTCGCTCGATCCGATCCGCGGCATCACCAACCATTCGTCCGGCAAGATGGGTTTTGCCATCGCCCGCGCGGCCCGCGAGGCAGGGGCCGATGTCACGGTGGTGGCCGGCCCGGTGCACCTGCCCACGCCGCGCGGCGTGACGCGCGTGGACGTGCTTTCAGCGCAGGACATGCTCGAAGCGACCGTCCGTGCTGCGCAGGTTGCTAGCGTTTTTGTAGCAACCGCCGCCGTTGCCGACTGGCGCCCGGCCACGCACAGCGAGCAGAAGATCAAGAAGGACGGCAGCGGCAAGACGCCGGTGCTCCATTTCGTCGAGAACGCCGACATCCTTCTCGCGGTCGCCAAGAGCGAACGGGCGCAGGCCAGGAAGCTGTTCTGCGTCGGCTTCGCGGCCGAGAGCGAGAACCTCGCCGAACACGCCAAGGCCAAGCGCGAGCGCAAGGGCATTCCGCTGCTGGTCGGCAACATCGGCCCCCTGACCTTCGGACAGGACGACAACGCGCTGCTGCTGGTCGACGCCAACGGCGTGCGCGAACTGCCGCGCGCGCCCAAGCTCACCCTGGCACGCGAACTCATGACCGAGATCGCCGCACGGCTTCCCGACTGGAGGGTCTGATGAACACCGAATCGAACACACCGCCCAATGGCGATTTCGCTCGCTACGTGGAGCAGCTCTCGGCCCGGGCCGCGCTGCCCAAGCGCGCGGCGCAGCCGGGCGAACCGGGGCTCGATGTCGGCATGTCGCCCGCGCCCGGCCAGCAGAGTTCAGGCCCCGTGTCGGCCGCCATGCGGCAGCAGGAAACATCGTCGGGCAGCGAAGCCCCGCAGCAAAACGCCGCGTTCGACCCATTGGTGCTCAAGGTCCTGGGCGCCGTCGGCGCGGTGGTGTTCCTGGTGCTGTGGGCCGCGGGCGTGCCGATCAGTGCGCTGGTCCTGCTCCTGGGCGTGGCCCTCTGGTTCGGCAAGAAATTGAAGGGCGTGAAGCTCACCCCGGGCGTCGCCAAGTGGCAGCAGGTGCTTGAAGAAGCCGCCCGCAAGCAAAGAGAACAGCAACAGAAGCAAGGCAGCAAGTAAGTGAAAGTCGACGTCCGTATCCTCGATCCGCGCATGGTGGATCAATTGCCCGCGTATGCCACCCCCGGAAGCGCCGGCCTCGACCTGCGGGCCTGCCTCGATGCGCCCATCACGCTGGCGCCCAACGGCTGGCAACTGGTGGGCACCGGCATCGCGATCCACCTGGACGATCCGGCCTACGCCGCGCTCATCCTTCCGCGCTCGGGCCTGGGCCACAAGCACGGCATCGTGCTGGGCAACCTGGTGGGGCTGATCGACAGCGACTACCAGGGCGAACTGAAGATCAGCGCCTGGAACCGCAGCGACACGCCTTTCGTGCTGGAGCCGATGGAGCGGCTCGCACAGCTGGTGATCGTGCCGGTGGTGCAGGCGCAGTTTCGTGTGGTCACCGAATTTGCACCCACGCAACGCGGCGAGGGCGGCTACGGTTCCACAGGGAAGCACTGAGCGGCGAACCTGAAGAGAGCCTGAGTTTCCGACCGGTAAAGAGTGGAACCCGCGAGGGCCCGTTGCCTCGAAGGTTTCAGCATGTGTTTTTGCGTCATCGCGGCGTTGGCTGCGGCGTTAGGCACAGGCAGGCGCATTTTTCGTGCGCCGTTCTATCCGAGGAGCCACTCAACATGAAGATTTCAATGCGCTTTGTTTCCGTCACCGCTTCCGTGCTGGCCCTGGCCACGCTCACGGCCTGCGTTGCCCCGGCACCGGTCTACCAGACCTCGCGCTACCCCTACCAGGCGCCGCCGCAAGCCATCCAGTACCGCGAAGCGCAATATGTCGAGTACGGCGTCGTGGCCAACATCGAGGTGCTTCGTAGCGAAACCGCGGGTACCGGCACTTCGGGCGGTGGTGCCGTTGCGGGTGGTGTCATCGGTGGCGTGGTGGGCAACCAGTTCGGGCGTGGCAATGGACGCGCCGCAGCCACGGCACTCGGCATCGTGGGCGGTGCCTTGCTGGGCAATTCCATCGAGGCCCAGCAGAACGGGCCGCGTGCCTATGAAAGCTATCGCGTGTCGGTGCAGACCGACCGTGGCGGCTACCGCGCCTTCGACGTCCAGAGCCCGGGCGACCTGCGCATCGGCGACCGCGTGCGCATCGACAACGGCCAGCTCTCGCGCATGTAAAGCAGCCTGCTGCTGAGCAACGAAAAAAGCCGGGCATTGCCCGGCTTTTTCATTGTTGGTCTACCAAGACGCCGTCAGTGCAGCATCTGATTGCCCGGAGCCATCGGCGGTACTTTGAAGAAGGCCGTGCCTGCCGTGCCACGGCCGACTTCTTCTTCCGTCGCCTCGCGCACCGAGCGCACGGTGATGTCGAGACGGATCGCAATGCCCGCCAGCGGATGATTGCCGTCGAGCACGAGGTGGTCGGGGTAGATCTCGGCCACGGTGTAGATCGTGTCCTTCGGGATGCCGTCGCTCACGCCCTTGGGCAGGGCGGAACCGTCGAAGGTCATGCCTTCCTCGGTGCCTTCGGGAAACAGCGAGCGTGGCTCCAGAAAGAGCAACTGGTCGTTGAAGTCGCCGAAGCCCTGTTCGGGCTCGACCTGCAATTGCACGCGGGCGCCGGGCTCATGGCCTTGCAGGGCGGCCTCGATCACCTCGAAGAGGTCGTCGCCGCCCACCATGAATTCCACCGGCTCATCGAGCACGTCCAGCACATCGCCAAGCGTGTCTTTCATGGTCCAGGTCAAGCCGACCACGCATTGTTCAGAGATTTCCATTGCAGAATTCTCCCATGGAGATTACACAACCGCTGCCGTTGCTCGGCGGCCTGAGTGCCGCGCAGTTCATGCGGCAGTACTGGCAGAAAAAGCCCTTGCTGGTTCGCCAGGCCATTCCCGCGATGGTGCCACCGATCGACCGCCATGCGTTGTTTGCGCTGGCCGAGCGCGAGGAAGTCGAATCGCGCCTGATCCGTCATGGCAAGACAGGCTGGTCGCTGAAGCATGGCCCGCTGCCGCGGCGCGCCTTGCCGCCCCTGAAGCAACCCGCCTGGACGCTACTGGTGCAGGGCGTCGACCTGCATCACGAAGGCGTGCACGCGCTGCTGCGCCAGTTCCGCTTCTTGCCCGATGCCCGCCTCGACGACCTGATGATCAGCTACGCCAGCGACACCGGTGGCGTCGGCGCGCATTTCGACAGCTACGACGTGTTTCTGCTGCAAGCGCAGGGGAGACGCCGCTGGTCGATCGGCAAGCAGAGCGACCTGAGCCTGCAGCCCGGCGTTCCGCTCAAGATCCTCGAAAACTTCGAGCCCGAGCAGACCTTCGTGCTGGAGCCGGGCGACATGCTCTACCTGCCGCCCAAGTACGCCCACGACGGCGTTGCCGTGGGCGACGACTGCATGACCTGTTCGATCGGCCTGCGTTCGTCGGCGCTGGGCGAGCTCGGTGCCGACCTGCTGGCGCGCATGGCGCAAGCCTATTCGGAAGACCTGGAAGACGCCGGCCCCGCCGAGCTGGCGCGCTACCGCGACCCGGCACAGCCGGCCGTCGAGGCACCGGCCGCCATGCCCGCCGCGTTGCAGGGCTTTGCACGCAAGGCCATCGAAGCCGCGCTGCGCGACGCCGATGCCATCGACCGCGCGTTGGGCGAATCGCTCACCGAGCCCAAGGCCAACGTCTGGTTCGACGAAGGCGGCGATGTGCCCGATGCCATGCAGCACGTGGCGCTCGACCGGCGCACCCGCATGCTCTACGACGCGCGGCATGTGTACATCAACGGCGAGAGCTTTCGCGCAGGCGGTGCCGACGCCACGCTGATGCGTCGACTGGCCGACAAGCGCGAGCTCGGTCCGCGCGAATTGGCCCGTGCGAGCGAAGGCGCACGGGCGCTGCTGGGCGAATGGTGCGAGGCGGGCTGGCTGCATGCCGGATGACGCCATTGCGCCGTTGACCGAAGGCCGCTTCGACGGCCGGGAGGCCTTCGACACGCTTCTTCGGAGCGCCTTGTCGGCCGCTGCGCAACAGGGCTGGAAAGAAATCGTTTTCAGCGACCCCGACTTTGCCGACTGGCCGCTGGGCGAGCGCGCCAGCATCGAGGCGCTGCAGGCCTGGTCGGCCAGCGGCCGCCGCTTGATGCTGTTGGCGCAGCGCTTCGACATTCTCGAGCGCGGCCATGCGCGCTTCGTGCCGTGGCGCCGCATGTGGGACCACATCATCGAATGCCGTGCGACCGGCAAGGCCGAGGGCGCCGAGGTGCCGAGCGCCATCTGGACGCCGTCATGGTTCGTGCATCGCATCGACCCCGAGCGCAGCCGGGGCGTGAGCGGCACCGATCCGCGCGCCCGCAGAGCATTGCGCGAAGCCATCGACGAGTGCTGGCGCCGTGGGCGGCCCGCGTTTCCTGCATCGACGCTCGGCTTGTAAGCCAATGCCGCGAATGCGGCCGCGAGACATATTCAGGCGGGTAGGCAGGTCTAGAATTTTTTGATTCCAGACCTTCATTGCCAAAGGAGTCCTCATGAAGAAGTCCTCGTCCGTCCTGATTGCCTCGCTGATTGCCGCTGCCGCGCTCGTCGCCTGCGGAAAGAAAGAGGACGCCGCGCCTGCGGTCGTGACGCCGCCTCCTGCACCCGTGAGCGAACCCGCGCCAGCTCCTGCCCCCGCACCCGCCGCCGATCCGGCCGCCACCCCGGCGCCCGCAGCCTCATCGGCACTGGATGCAGCGAACGCAGCCACGGAAGCCGCCAAGAAGAACGAGGCGCCGAAGCAGTAGGCGTCACCGGTTCAGCATGCAAAAAGCCGCCAGAAGGCGGCTTTTTCATTGGTGCTGGAGAAAGCGCGCGAGCGCGGCGCCCCGGGGCTTTACTTGCTTGCTCAGACGTCCAGCCAGGGCGAGCCTTCGGCGGCCGTGGCGGTGAGCATCTCGGCCTCCTGGCCGCCCAGGGCCTGCGCCATCAGGCGCCGCACGATCTCGGGCCGGTTGTTCTGCTCGCTCAGATGCGCCGCGACCACGTGGCGCAGCCCGTCGTGAAGGACGCCACGCGCGATGTCCGCCGCCGCGTTGTTCGACAAGTGCCCATAGTTGCCGCCGACGCGCAGCTTGAGGAAAGCGGGGTAGGCCGAGTTGGCCAGCAGGTCGCTGTCGTGGTTGAACTCCAGCAGCAGCGCGTGCACGCCGCTCAGGCGCGCCAGCACGTGGGCCGTGGCATGCCCCAGGTCGGTCAGCACGCCCAGGCTGCGATTGCCGTCCGTGCAGCGAAGCTGCAGCGGCTCGCGCGCATCGTGGGGAACGGTGAAGGGCTGAACCTCGATGTCGCCGACGGCAAAGGCCGCGTCGTCGCGGGCCAGGTTCAGCAGGCCCTCGAAATCGCGCCCGCCGGTGGCGAGCCATGTGCCCTCGCTCATCCAGACCGGAATGCGGTTTCGCCGCGACAGCGAATGGGCACAGCCGATGTGGTCGCCGTGCTCGTGGGTGACGAAGACCGCATCGATGTCGCTGGCGGCAAGGCCCGCCCGGGCCAGCCGCAGATCGAGCTGCTTGAGGCCGAAGCCGCAGTCGATCAACATCCGCGAGGTGCGGCCGCCGCTGGTCGCTTCGACCAGCGCGGCATTGCCCGTGCTGCCGCTACCGAGGCTTCGGAAGCGCAGCATGCGGGTTACTTCAGGTCGTCGGCGATGACCTTGACGATGCGCTGTGCGTTGGCCGAGGTCTCGGGCACGCCGGCTTCATTCAGCACTGCCACGGTGCTGGATTCGCCCTGGCTCTTGACCGAGATGCGGAACTTGATCGGTGCTTCGTCCTTGCTGGAGCTGCTGAAGAACTTGCCGAAGAAGCCGGGCTCCTTCTTCTCGGGGTTCGGCGTCACGTAGCGGACGTAGTACAGGCCGGCGCTGCGGTCGCGGTCTTCGACGGTGAAGCCGGTGCGGTCGAGCGCCAGGCCGACGCGGCGCCATGCGCGGTCGAAGCCTTCGCTGATCTGAACGACCGGCTGGCCGCCCACATTGGCGATGGTGGCGGTCTTGGTCGGCGCGGTCGTTGCGGCCAGGATCTTCGACTGCTCTTGCGAGACGCCGAGCTTGACCATCAGGCGGCGCAGGAATTCGGTTTCGAGTTCAGGGTCGCTCGGGCGCGGCTGCCAGACGGTCTGGTCCTGGCGCGAGTTGTTGTAGACCTCTTGCATGCCGCGATGGCTGATGAAGATCTCGGTGCCGGTCGGCGTGCGTTCCAGGCGGGTGCGGAAGCGGTCGAGTTCGCCGGTCGAGTAGACCGAGTCGACCAGCTTGCCCAGCGTGCCGCGGATGATGTCCTGCGGCAGCTTGGCGCGGTTCTCGGCCCAGTCGGTTTCCATGATGCCGAGGTTGCGCTGTTCGGTGGTCAGCAGAAAGCCGCTTTCCTGCCAGAAGTCTTTCACCGGGTCCCAGAGCTGGTCGGGCGTGCGGTTGATGACGATCCAGCGTTGCGTGCCCGCGCGTTCCATGCGGACGTCGCCGATGTTCGACACGGCGGTCGGGATGCTCGGCGCATTGGCCACGCCGGCCTGGTAGGCGTTGGCGGTGACTGCGCCGCCGGGCACCGAATAGCGGTTGTCGCGCGACAGTTGCGACAAGTCGGGCGGGACTTCGAGCGTTGGCGCCTTGCCTGCGCTCTTGTAGTCGATCTTGTCGCTCTCGAGCACGGAGCAGGCGGCGAGGCTGGCAACGAGGGTGGCCAGCAGTGCATATCGCGAAAGTTGCGAAAGGTTCTTCAACGTCGTCTTCCTTGTTGGAATGGTTCGGTCAATCTATGGGCCGCAGTGCCCGCCATCTCAGAGCACAGTTCGGGTAAAAGGTTGCTTAACCTTGATAAGGCCAGGGTAAAGGCGGATTTGGGATGGATTGAGGAGGCGGGCTCAGTTCTTCAGCAAGCCGGTGGCGCGCAGGGCGCCTTCGACCGCCGGACGGCTCGCTTCGCCGAGTTCGGTGAGCGGCAACCGCAGGGCGCCGCCGCACAGGCCGAGCCGGGCCATGGCCCACTTGAGCGGGATCGGGTTGGGCTCGACGAACAGGTTGCGGTGCAGAGGCATCAGTTCGAACTGGATCTGCATGGCGCGCTTGACGTCGCCCGCGAGCGCCGCGACGCACAGCTCGTGCATCTTGCGCGGCGCGATGTTGGCCGTGACGCTGATGTTGCCCTGGCCGCCGCAGAGCATGAGCGCGACCGCGGTCGGGTCGTCGCCGGAATACACGGCAAAGTGCTTGGGCAGGTCGCGAATGAGCCACTGGGCGCGTTCGATGTTGCCGGTGGCTTCCTTGATGCCGATGATGCCGGGCACCTGCGCCAGGCGCAGCACGGTGTCGTGCGCCATATCGGCAACGGTGCGGCCGGGCACGTTGTAAAGCACGATGGGCAGGTCGCCCACGGCTTCGGCGATGGCCTTGAAGTGCTGGTACTGGCCCTCTTGCGTGGGCTTGTTGTAGTACGGCACGACCTGCAATTGCGAATTGGCGCCCACGCCCTTGGCGAACTTGGCCAGCTCGATGGCTTCCTTGGTCGAGTTTGCGCCGCAGCCGGCCATCACGGGAACGCGGCCCTTGGCCTGCTCGACCGAGACGCGGATGATTTCGCAGTGCTCTTCGACATCGACCGTCGGCGATTCGCCGGTGGTGCCGACCACGCCGAGGCAGTCGGTGCCTTCGTCAATGTGCCAATCGATGAGCCGCCGCAGGGCGGGGTAGTCGACACTGCCGTCGTCGTGCATCGGCGTGACGAGAGCGACGATGCTGCCTGTCAGTTGCTCCAAGGGGGAATCTCTTTGTCGGTGGACGAAAGCGCCGATTCTACTTACTCCGGCGCCCCCCGAGACAGCCACCCCGGGGGCCTCAGTTTCCCTTAAGGCGGTGGCGGGGCGGCTCGCCAGCGGCAGACGTGCCCGGCCGGATCGCGGCAATACGCTGCACGAAGCGCGGCGGTTCGGCCATGAAGCCGTCTTCGTAGGCCACCACGCGCAGGCCGGCGCAGGCTGCCAGCAGCTCGCCGGGCTGCAGCAGGAAGTCGGCGCGCGAGGGTTTCCCCACGGTTTCGTTGCCGGCGGCGAAGGTTTCGTACAGCAGGACCCCGCCAGGGGCCACGGCGGCCACGATGTCGGCCAGCCGGGGGCGCCAGAGGTAGTTGGTGACGATCACCGCGCCAAAGGCCTGGCCCGGAAAGGGCCAGGGGCCGGACTCGATGTCGGCCATGACCGCATGGCCGAAGGCGCTGGCCGCCTCGATGGCTTCGGGCGACCGGTCGACGCCGGTGGCCGCATGCCCGCGCCGCGCGAACCACTGCATGTGCCGTCCCGCGCCGCAGGCCACGTCGAGCACGGTGGCTTCAGGGGCGAGCAGGTGCGACCAGCGGACGATCCAGTCGGAAGGGGCATTCGAGCCGTGCATCGGCGCTGCATCTTTCATGGCGGGGCGGAACACAGGAGCGGTATTCAGAAGCACGACCAGATCTGGTCGACCAGCGTCACGAGAAAGTCCGGGTGCACGTAAAGCGCGAACACGCCGCCCAGCACCGCCAGCGCGGCCACGAGCCAGCCTGCGTGGACGATGTGCTGGCGCATTTGAGGTGTCATGGCTGCCGCCGTACGCAATCAGACCGCCGCGCCGACCGGCCCCGGCGTCCGCGCGATCGCGCTTTCCTTCACCGGTAGGTTGATGAGCGCCGCGAACACGCCCAGCGCGATCGAGATGTACCAGACGATGCTGTAGCTGCCCGTCGTGTCATACAGATAGCCGCCGAGCCACACGCCCAGGAACGAGCCGACCTGGTGACTCAGGAACACGAAGCCGCTGAGCATCGACAGGTGCGCCACGCCGAAGATGCCCGCCACGATCGCATTGGTCGCGGGCACCGTCGACAGCCACAGGAAGCCCATGGCCGCCGAGAAGACGTAGACGCTCAGCGGCGAGATCGGCACCAGCAGGAACAGCGCGATCGACACCGCCCGCGCCAGGTAGATGGCCGCAAGGATCTTGCGCTTGGCCAGCTTCTGCCCCAGCAGCCCGACCGTGTAGGTGCCGAACACATTGAACAGCCCGATCAGCGCCAGCGCATAGCCGGCCACGTCAGCCGACAGGCTCTTGTCGCGCAGATAGGTCGGCATGTGGATGCCGATGAACGCGAGCTGAAAGCCGCAGACGAAGTAGCCCGCCATCAGCAGCCCGAAGCTCGGGTAGCGGAAGGCTTCGCCCACCGCCTGCAGCACCGATTGCTCGCGGTGCCCGGCCAGGGCCGCGGTCTTCGGTTCGCGCAGGCCGAAGGCCAGCGGAACGATCACCAGCACCAGCACCGCCACCACGGCCAGTGCCGTCTGCCAGCCCAGGTGGCCGATCAGCCGGCCTTCAACGGGCGCCATCAGGAACTGGCCGAACGAGCCGGCGGCCGCCGCCACGCCCATGGCCCACGAGCGCCGCTCAGCCGGGATCTGCCGCCCGATCACGCCGTAGATCACCGCGTAGGTCGAGCCCGCCTGCGCCGCGCCGATCAGCACGCCCGCGCTCAGCGTGAACAGCAGCGGCGTCGGCGAATGCGCCATGCCGAACAGCCCCAGCGCATACAGCAACGAGCCGCCGATCAGCACGCGGAAGGCGCCGAAGCGGTCGGCCAGCATGCCGGCGAACACGCCGAAGATGCCCCACGACAGGTTCTGGATCGCCAGCGCGAACGAGAAGGTCTGGCGGCTCCAGTCCTGGGCCTGCGTGATCGGCTGCAGCCACAGGCCGAAACCGTGGCGGATGCCCATCGAGAGCGTGACGATCATGGCGCCGCAGATCAGGACCTGCTTGATCGAAAGAGTGGGGGCTGGGGCTTGCATGGCGTTGAATGTAGCGATTTGCCTGCTTGGGCAGGCAAGCCGATGGCCAAAGCCATTGATGATTTATCGGCGTGTTTTCAATGCGCTACGGTCATCAAAGCCCCCGGCTTCAGCGCGCTGTCACGCCCGCGACAGCGCGCACGCCCGGAAAACCGTGCACGCAGGCCCGCCAGGCCAGCATCAGCGCCGGAGCCAGCAGCACCACCAGCGACCATGGCAAGACGCCCGCGCCGCGGCTTTGCAGCAGCACGCCGCCGATCAGCCCGCCACCCGCGATGGCGAGGTTCCACGCCGTGACCACCATCGACTGCGCCACGTCGGCCGCGTCGCCGGCGGCTTGCGCCGAGGCGGTCTGGAACAGCGTGGCCGCACCGCCGAACGCGACACCCCAGACTGCAACGCCCAGGTAGACCGCCGCTGGCGAGCCCGTGGCCGCGCCCAGCAGCAGCGCGGACAACCCGAAGGCCGCCGTGCTGGCCAGCACCAGTTCGCGCAGCCAGCGGTCGATCAGCACCCCCGTGACCCAGATGCCGATCAGCGACGCCGCGCCGAAGACCAGCAACACCAGGTCGACCCGCCCGCCCAGCCCCGCGTGCGCCAGGAAGGGGGCGATGTACGTATAGAGGATGTTGTGGGCCAGCACGAAGGCCAGCATCACCGCCAGCACCGGGCGCACACCCGGCAGCAGGAACACGCGGCGCACGCTCTGTTGCCGCCCCGCCTCCTGGCCCGGAAAGTCGGGCACCCGCCAGCGAACCCAGCCGAGCAGCAGGACCGACAGCGTCGACATGATCAGGAACGCCGGGCGCCAGCCCACGCCCGCGCCCAGCAGCGTGCCCGCCGGAATGCCCAGCGACAGCGCCAGCGGCGCGCCCAGCATCGCCACCGCGATGGCCCGGCCCTGCATCGACGGCGGCACCATCCGGGCCGCATGCCCGGCCAACAGCGCCCAGAGCAGCCCCGCGAACACGCCGGCGAAGAAGCGCGCGACCAGCGTCAGTGGATAGTGGGTCGACAACGCCGTGACCGTGTTGACGATGGCAAAGCCGCCGATCGCCAGCATCAGCAGCGGGCGCCGCCGCCAGCCGCGCGTGAAGGCCACCAGTGGAATGGCCGCCACCAGCGAGCCGATGGCATACACCGTCACGAGCTGGCCGACCAGCGCGGGCGTGACGGCAAGGCTCTCGCCGATCTGCGGCAGCAGGCCCGCCGGCATCGCTTCGGTCAGGACCGTGATGAAGCCGGCTGCTGCCAGCGCGAGCAGGCCCGAAAGCGGCAGCCGTGCGCGCTCGGCCTGTGGTGATGTGCGCTCATGCATAGACGGCATCCCGCAGGTCGGCCACGAAGCGGCCCGACATGCCTTCGTACAGCGTGTTGGTGAAGGCCACCACGCTGAGCGCGCGGGTCCGGTCGACGAACCACGAGTGCCCGTACGCGCCGCCCCATCGCCAGGTGCCCTCGGACTCCGGCGATTGCGCCGCCCGCGGGTCGTGCAGCACCGAGAAACCCAGGCCGAAGCCGTAGCCGGGCGCATCGTCCGGCCCCCACGCGCCCGTGTGGTTGCGGCCCATGTCGTCCACCAGCCCCGCAGGCAACAGCGGTGCGCCGCCGCCGCGCAGGCTTTCGAGCAGCTGCATGAAGTCGCCCGCGCTGCCGACCATGCCCGCGCCGCCTGAGGGAAACGCCGTCGCATCGAAGGCCCGCGCCGGATCGAAGCGGATGCCCACGGTGTCCTCGAAGGCGGGCGCCACGGTCAGGCCTTCCATGCGACGGGGCGCAGTGCCCTGGCCGTTCACGTAGGGCGTGGCCAGGCGGCCGTCGTCGCGGGACGCGAAGAAATCGGTGTCGTGCATCTGCAGCGGCCCGGTCACGAGCGTGCGCACCGCTTCGGCCAGGGGCGCGCCGCAAACCGCCTCGACCACGCCGCCCAGCACGTCGGTGGCCAGCGAATAAAGCCAGCCCGTGCCGGGCGCGAACTGCAGCGGCACCTGCGCGATGCGCCGGAGGTTCTCGGCCAGCGTGAGGCCGCTGTTGTCCATGCCGTCGGAGACACCGGCCCGCGCATAGGGGCCGTCTTCCGACGCCTCGAAGAAGCGATAGCCCAGTCCGGACGTATGGGTGAGCAATTGCCGCAGCGTGATCGTGGCCTCGCCGCCGCCAAGGCTGTCGGGCAGGCGAGGGCGGAAGTCCGGCAGCCAGCGCGTGACCGGGTCGTCCAGCGTGAGCCGGCCCTGGCCCGCGAGCACCATCACGGCGGTCGACACGATGGGCTTGGAGACCGAGGCCAGCCGGAACAGCGCGTCTTCGCGCATCGGCTGGCCGGCCTCGCGGTCCGACAGCCCGGCGGCCCGCCGGTGCACGATGCGGCCGCCATGGGCGACCAGCACCACGGCGCCGACCAGCCGCTGCTCGGCCAATGCGTGGTCGATCGCCGCGTCGATGCGCGCCGGTTGCGGGCCGCGCCAGGCTGTCGCCGGCGCGGAAGAAGGGGGTGAGATTTCATGGAGAAGTGACATGCCTCCCACGATAGGAAGAAGCTGACTGCGGAAAAAGGGGGATACAGTTCCGCTCAATACGGACACTGAAGTCCGCAATGGAGCCTTCCCATGGACAGCCTCAGTGGCTTCACCGTCTTCGTCCAGGTAGCCGAAACCCGCAGCTTCGTCACCGCTGGCCGCACGCTCGGCGTGTCCGCGTCGGCCGTGGGCAAGCGCGTGGCGCGGCTCGAAGAGCGGCTGGGCGTGCGCCTGTTCCACCGCAGCACGCGCAGCATCACGCTCACCGCCGAGGGCGCGCTGTTTCTTGCGCGCAGCCGCCGTGTGCTGGCCGAGATCGAGGCGGCCGAGCAGGAGCTGTCGCACTCCGCCGAAGCCCCGCGTGGCAAGCTGCGGGTGAGCCTTCCGCTGGTCAGCTCGCTGGTGCTGCCGGTGCTGGCCGACTTCATGCGCGACCACCCGGCCATCGAACTCGACCTGGATTTCAGCGACCGCCTCGTCGACGTCATCGAAGAAGGCTTCGACGCCGTGGTGCGCACCGGCGAGCCCGCCGATTCGCGGCTCTCGGCGCGCCGGCTGGGCGCGTTCTCGCAATTGCTCGTGGCCTCGCCCGACTACCTCGCGCGCCACGGCACCCCGACCACGCTGGCCGATCTGGCAAGCCACGCCTGCCTGCATTACCGCTACCCGGCCACCGGCAAGGTCGAGGTCTGGCCGCTCGAGCCGGCGCCTGACGGCACCGAGGCCAAGCCGCCGGTTTCCATGATCTGCAACAACATGGAAACCCGCCTGTGCTTCGCGCTGCGCGGCCGCGGCATCGCCTGCCTGCCCGATTTCAGCGTGCGCGAGGCGCTGGCCGCGGGCCGGCTGCGCAGCGTGCTGGCCGACCACGTGCGGCCGCATACGATCGGCCTGAGCGTGCTGTGGCCCTCGGGGCGCTACCCCTCGCCCAAGCTGCGGGCCTTGATCGACTACCTGGGCGCCCGCATGTTCAAGCCGCAAGACGGGGAAAGTTCCTGAATTTCGCCGCGCCGTCCTAGCGATGCCTGTATGGGTATCCAGTTATTTCAAGACCACTGACTACAATCCGCCCCCATGGCGACTCCCCCCAAGACTCCCCCCAATTCATCGTCCGCATCGTCCGGTTATTCGGAAGGCTCCATCCGCGTGCTCAAGGGCCTCGAGCCCGTCAAGCAGCGCCCGGGCATGTACACCCGGACCGACAACCCCCTGCACATCATTCAGGAAGTGCTCGACAACGCCGCCGACGAGGCGCTCGCGGGCCATGGCAAGAAGATCAAGGTCACGCTGCACGCCGATGGCTCGGTCAGCATCGAAGACGACGGCCGCGGCATTCCGTTCGGCCTGCATCCCGAAGAAAAGGCGCCCGTGATCGAGCTGGTCTACACCCGCCTGCACGCGGGCGGCAAGTTCGACAAGGGCTCGGGCGGCGCCTACAGCTTCTCGGGCGGCCTGCACGGCGTGGGCGTGTCGGTGACCAATGCGCTGTCGAGGCGGCTCGAAGTCACCTCGCACCGCGAAGGCTCGGCGGCCAAGCTGGCCTTCAGCGCGGGCGACGTGATCGAGGCGCTCGAGATCCGCAAGCTCGAGGCCGGCGAGCGCAAGCAGGGCACCACCGTGCGCGCCTGGCCCGACGCCAAGTACTTCGAGACGGCCGCGCTCCCCATGGGCGAACTCACCCACCTGCTGCGCAGCAAGGCCGTGCTGATGCCCGGCGTGAGCGTCACGCTGACCGTCGAGAAGACCAAGGAAACCCAGCAGTGGCTCTACAAGGGCGGCCTGAGCGACTACCTCATGCAGACGCTCAACGGCGACCCCGTCATTCCGCTGTTCGAGGGCAGCGGCCATGCCGACAAGAACGCCGACAACTTCGCCGAAGGCGAGGGCGCCGACTGGTGCGTGGCCTTCACCGAAGACGGCCAGCCGGTGCGCGAGAGCTACGTCAACCTGATTCCCACCAGCGCCGGCGGCACGCACGAAAGCGGCCTGCGCGACGGCCTCTTTACCGCGGTGAAGGGCTTCATCGAACTGCACTCGTTGCTGCCCAAGGGCGTGAAGCTCCTGCCTGAAGACGTGTTCGCGCGCGCCTCGTACGTGCTCAGCGCCAAGGTGCTCGATCCGCAGTTCCAGGGCCAGATCAAGGAACGCCTGAACTCGCGCGACGCGGTGCGGCTGGTGTCGAGCTTCGTGCGCCCCGCGCTCGAGCTGTGGCTCAACCAGCACGTCGACTACGGCAAGAAGCTCGCCGAACTGGCCATCAAGGCCGCGCAGACCCGCCAGCGCGCCGGCCAGAAGGTCGAGAAGCGCAAAGGCTCGGGCGTGGCCGTGCTGCCCGGCAAGCTCACCGATTGCGAGAGCAAGGACATCAGCCACAACGAAGTCTTCCTGGTCGAGGGCGACTCCGCCGGCGGCAGCGCCAAGATGGGCCGCGACAAGGAAAGCCAGGCCATCCTGCCGCTGCGCGGCAAGGTGCTCAACACCTGGGAAGTCGAGCGCGACCGGCTCTTCGCCAACACCGAAATCCACGACATCTCGGTGGCCGTGGGCGTCGATCCGCACGGCCCGAATGATTCGCCCGACATGAGCGGCCTGCGCTACGGCAAGGTCTGCATCCTCTCCGATGCCGACGTGGACGGCTCGCACATCCAGGTGCTGCTGCTCACGCTGTTCTTCCGCCATTTCCCGAAGCTCATCGAAGCCGGCCACGTGTATGTCGCGAAGCCGCCATTGTTCCGCGTCGATGCGCCCGCGCGTGGCAAGAAGCCGGCCTCCAAGGTCTATGCGCTGGACGAGGGCGAACTGACCGCCACGCTCGACAAATTGCGCAAGGACGGCGTACGCGAAGGCGCCTGGAGCATCAGCCGCTTCAAGGGCCTGGGCGAAATGAGCGCGGAACAATTGTGGGAAACCACGCTCAATCCCGATACCCGGCGCCTGATGCAGGTGCAATTGGGACGCTTCGACTTCACATCGACCCAGGGCGAGATCACCAAGCTCATGGGCAAGGGCGAAGCGGCCGCCCGGCGCGAACTCATGGAACTGCGCGCCGACGACGTCGATATCGACGTCTGATTCCGACTCGAATATTTCCTTTTCAGCAAGCAAGGCATGAACAGGCACCAGATCATTTGCGGTTCGCTGGCGGGGGCTTGCGTTGCAAGCGCGAGCGCCATGAAACGCTGGTCCCGTCCGTTCATGCTGGGCGCCGCCCTCGTGCTGTCGCTGCAGGGCGCGCACGCCGCCGACATCTACGGCTACATCGACAGCAAGGGCGTGGCGCATTTCGCATCCGAAAAGATCGACGAGCGCTACCAGGTCTTCTTTCGCGGCGGCCAGAGCTTCGACACCGCGCAAGGCATTTCGCCGCTGGGCCGTGGCGCGGGCAAGATCGACGGCAAGGTGTCGCCGGCGTCGCAGACCTTGCTGGCCCTGTTCGAGGCCTCACCCAGCTACAAGACCGCCAAGGCCGCGCTGCGCGATGCGTCGAACAAGCACGACATCGACTACGAACTGCTGCAGGCGCTGATCGCGACCGAGTCGGGCTTCGACGCGCAAGCCGTCTCGCCCAAGGGCGCGATGGGCCTCATGCAACTCATGCCCGCTACTGCGCAGCGCTACGGCGTGTCGGCCGACAAGCGCACGACCATCGAGAAGAAGCTGTTCGATCCGCGCATCAACATCGCTGCGGGCTCGCGTTACCTGCGCGACCTGATCGCGATGTTCCCGGGTCAGATCGAACTGGCACTGGCCGCCTACAACGCGGGCGAGGGCGCCGTGCAGCGCGCGGGCAACAAGATCCCGAACTACAAGGAAACGCAGAACTACGTGCAGACCGTGCTGCAGCTCTACGCGTACCTCAAGCCCGGCGTGACGGGGCGCGGCGGCAGCAGCGGCGGCAAGTCGCCGGGGCGCATCCGCATGGAAATGGGCGGCGCGGTCGGCCGCGGCAACATGCCGCCCGAGCAGCCCGCGCGCATGCCTGCGATGCCTGCCTTGCCCGATCCGGCCGTGGTGCCGAGCTCTCCTTACATGCCCGAGGTGCCGGTTTCGTCGGCGACGGAATCGGCCTCGGTGGCCATGAACGAATAAACAAACAAGCAACAAAAATTTTCCGGAAACGACAGACGATGGATTCCCAACCTCCGCTCGACCTTGCGGGCCCCACCGACGGCGACACCACGCTCACACTGGCCGATTACGCGCAGACCGCCTATCTCGAATACGCCCTCAGCGTGGTCAAGGGCCGCGCATTGCCCGATGTGTCCGACGGCCAGAAGCCGGTGCAGCGGCGCATCCTGTACTCGATGTCGCGCATGGGCCTGGGCTTCGGCGGCACCAACGGCACCGTGGGCGCCAAGCCCGTCAAGAGCGCGCGCGTGGTCGGCGACGTGCTCGGCCGCTTCCACCCGCACAGCGACCAGGCCGCCTACGACGCGCTGGTGCGCATGGCGCAAGACTTTTCGCAGCGCTATCCGCTGGTCGACGGCCAGGGCAACTTCGGCAGCCGCGACGGCGACGGCGCCGCGGCCATGCGCTACACCGAAGCGCGCCTGGCGCGCATCACCAGCCTTTTGCTCGACGAGATCGACGAAGGCACGGTCGACTTCATTCCCAACTACGACGGCAGCACCGAAGAGCCGCGCCTCCTGCCCGCGCGGCTGCCGTTCACGCTGCTCAATGGCGCAAGCGGCATCGCGGTCGGCCTGGCCACCGAAATTCCGAGCCACAACCTGCGCGAGATCGCCGACGCCTGCGTCGCGCTGATCAAGTCGAACGGCAAGCTCAGCGAAGAAGAACTCTTCGCCATCGTGCCCGGCCCCGACTATCCGGGCGGTGCGCAGATCATCAGCAGCGCGAGCGACATCGCCGACGCCTACCGCACCGGCCGCGGCTCGCTCAAGGTGCGCGCGCGCTGGAAGATCGAAGAACTCGCGCGCGGCCAGTGGCAGCTCGTGGTCAACGAGCTGCCGCCCGGCGTCAGCACGCAGAAGGTGCTCGAAGAGATCGAGGAAATCACCAACCCCAAGGTCAAGGCGGGCAAGAAGGCCCTGAGCGCCGACCAGACGCAGCTGAAGGCGGCCATGCTGTCGGTGCTCGACGTGGTGCGCGACGAGTCCAGCAAGGACGCGGCTGTGCGCCTGGTGTTCGAGCCCAAGACCTCGCGCATCAGCCAGGAAGAGTTCGTCACGACGCTGCTCGCGCAGACCTCGCTCGAGACCTCGTCGCCGATCAACCTCACGATGGTCGGCATCGACGGCAAGCCCACGCAGAAGTCGCTGCGCCAGATGCTCAACGAGTGGATCGCCTTCCGCGAGATCACCGTCGAGAAGCGCTCGCGCCATCGGCTCAACAAGGTGCTGGAGCGCATCCACATCCTCGAAGGGCGGCAGCTGGTGCTGCTCAACATCGACGAGGTCATCGCGATCATACGCACGGCGGAAGACCCGAAGGCGGCGCTCATCGCGCGCTTCAACCTCAGCGACGTACAGGCGGAAGACATTCTTGAAATCCGGCTGCGCCAGCTGGCACGGCTCGAAGCCATCAAGATCCAGCAGCAGCTCGACGAGCTGCGCACGGAGCAGAAGAAGCTCGAAGACATCCTCGGCAGCCCCGCGGCCCTGCGCCGCCTGCTGGTCAAAGAGATCGAGGCCGATGCCAAGACTTTCGAAGACGCACGCCGCACGCTCATCCAGGCCGAGAAGCGCGCCGTGGCCGAAGTGAAGGTGGTCGACGAACCCGTCACCGTGATCGTGTCGCAGAAGGGCTGGGTCCGCGCGCAGAAGGGCTGGGCCAGCGAGAAGGCCGCGGCGGCCAATGGCGCGAACGGAGAAAAGGGCTCGGCGACGCCCGAGTACAGCTTCAAGTCGGGCGACGCGCTGTACGGTGCCTTCGAGTGCCGCAGCGTCGACACGCTGCTGGTGTTCGGCTCTTCCAAGGACAAGACCGTGCGCGTCTACACCGTGCCCGTGGCCTCGCTGCCCGGCGCGCGTGGCGACGGCCAGCCCGTCACCACGCTGATCGAGCTCGACGCCAGCACGCACGTTACGCATTTCTTCGCGGGCCCGGTGGGCGCGAGTGTGCTGCTGGCCAACACCGGTGGCTACGGCTTCATCGCGACGGTCGAGAACATGATGTCGCGCCAGCGCGGCGGCAAGGCCTTCATCGACGTGGGCGAGGGCGAGCAGCTCTGCAGGCCTTCGCTGGTGGGCGGCGCGAGCGGCGCGGAGCCGATGCCGGCAGCCACGCACGTGGCTTGCGCATCCACCGGTGGCCGCATCCTGACCTTCGACATCGCCGAGCTCAAGAGCCTGCCCAAGGGCGGCCGCGGCTTGACGCTGATCGACCTGGACGACAAGGACACGCTCGCAGGTGCGGCGGCCTACACGCGCAGCGTGAAGATCGAAGGCATCGGCCGGGGCGCCAAGGAGCGCGAAGAGACGCTGGAAATCCGCACGCTCAACAACGCACGCGGCACCCGCGCGCGCAAGGGCAAGGCGGCCGACCTGGGCTTCAAGCCGACCAGCATCGTCCGGGTGTTGTGATGGGCGGCATCGACATCAGCGTCATCGGTCTTTTCATTGCCGTGGTCACGGGCCTCGGCAGCTTCGTGCTGGGTCGCCGCATGCGCGAGAAGCGCGCGGCAAAAAAGCGCGAGAAGGACCGCATCGCCTCGCAGGCCGGTGAAACCCGGCAGGTGCGCCGGGCGCGCGAGCGCAAGGAGCGCGGCGGCTGAGTCACGACCCGGCGTGCCGGGTTGCTCGGTAGGGCATTCGCGCAGTAGCGCGTTCGCCGCGTGCTACTTCAGCCCGACCCACCACCGCGTGTTGGTGCGCGCCGCGCCCACCGTCACCACTTCGCCGATCACCGGCGTCGCCAGTTCGATCTTCCTGGCTTCGGTCAGCGCCGCGATGCGGTCCAGCGGGTCGTGCCAGGTGTGGAAGGCCAGGTCGAAGGTGCTGTTGTGCACCGAGAAGAACACCTTGCCGCGCAGATCTTCGAAGGCCTGCACGCACTGCTCGGGCGTCATGTGCACGGCGGGCCACATGGCGTCGTAGGCGCCGTTTTCCATCAGCGCGATGTCGAAGCCGCCGAAGCGCTCGCCGATCTGCTTGAAGCCCGGGAAGTAGCCCGAGTCGCCGCTGTAGAAGATGCGCTGGTCGCCGCTTTGCAGCACCCACGAGGCCCACAGCGTGCGGTCGCGGTCGCCCAGCGTGCGGCCCGAGAAGTGTTGGGCGGGCGTGGCCGTGAGCTTCACACCGTCGTGCTCGGCCTCTTGCCACCAGTCGAGTTCGGTCACGCGCTCGGCCGGCACGCCCATCACCAGCAGGCGCGAGCGCACGCCCAGCGGCACGAAGTAGTGCCGCGCGCTCTTGGCAAGGTGCTGGATGGTCGCCAGGTCGAGGTGGTCGTAGTGGTCGTGCGAAAGCACCACGCCCTCGATGGGCGGCAGTTGCTCCAGCGCGATCGGCGGCTTGTGAAAGCGCTTGGGCCCGGCCCATTGCACCAGCGACACGCGCTCGCTGAACACCGGGTCGATCAGCCAGTACTTGCCGCGCAGCTTGAGCAGGTGCGACGAGTGGCCCAGGCGCACCACGTGGTTGGCCTTGGTGTCGAGCGCGTCGAGCGCAGCCCGGTCGATCGGCTGCACGGGAATCGCATCGACCGGCACGCTGTCGATCTTGCTGCCGACGATGAAGCGCGACCAGATGCGCCATGCGCTGGCCTGGGCGGGCAGGTCGGGGTTGGCCATGTTGTGGAAGCCACCGTCCTTGAACTGCGGCGAGGTGTCGTAGCGCGCCTCGCCGCCGGCGGCGCTGCAGCCCGCGACGAACGCGCAGCCGGCCGCGGCGAGCGCGGTGCCGCGACGCAGCAGTTGGGGCAGGTAGGCGCCCTGCGAGCCCGAATCGTCAGCCATGAGAAGACCCTCTGCAATCGTATGTATGGGATGGCTGGAGACTAGCCACGACGGACGTTTCAATGGTTTCAGCCGTAGAAACATTCTGGGAGCAGGGGCATACGGCGGCATTTTTTCGGGGCGCGTGCACAGGACATCGGGTACTCCCCTCCGCGAATGTCCCCCGGGGCTTCGCCCCTCCTCCTTTATTTCGCTGCGGGGAGCACCCGATGCCCTGTGCACAAGGGGCGCTGCCGTTGTGCTGGCCGGGTCCTATGCCATGCGCTGTATGGCGGCTGTCTTTCCGGGCCGGCACACTGGCGGGCTTCCATTGGCTCGAGGAGGCAAGGCATGAGCGGCAATCGCTATCCCATCATCTACGTGCGCGGCTACGCCATGACCGAGGCCGAGCGCGACGACACCGCAGCCGATCCGTTCTGCGGCTTCAATGCCGGCTCCACCGTCTACCGGGCCACCGTCAAGAAGGATGCGGCAGCGCAGAAGTTCGTCTTCGAATCGCCGGTGGTGCGCCTGCTGGCCGACTTCCAGTACCAGAGCGTCTACCAGAACGGGCTGGACATCCTCGATGACGACTGGAAGCCTTCGCCCGACGAGAACGGCAACGACGTGGACGGCATTCCCTCCGCCTCGGTCGTCATCTACCGCTACTACGACAGCGGCTCCGAACTGCTGGGCGATGGCCAGGCCCGGGACGT
Source organism: Variovorax sp. EL159 (assembly GCF_900100965.1). Lineage (GTDB taxonomy): Bacteria > Pseudomonadota > Gammaproteobacteria > Burkholderiales > Burkholderiaceae_C > Variovorax. Next base: position 645,488 of record NZ_FMUJ01000001.1, read on the forward strand.
GAAGGTCTACGCGCAGGGCCTGAGCCAGTTGATCCTGCGCGTGCGCGACCTCGTGGCGCAGCGCGAGGGGCCGGGCTATGCGCTCGCCGATTTCCGCTGCTACCTCGTCGCGCATTCGATGGGTGGCCTGGTGGTGCGCGCCTTCCTGCAGAACCCCGCGCTGGGCGATGCGGATGCGCGCGCCTGCGTCGACAAGGTGTTCACCTATGCCACGCCGCACAACGGCATCGAGATGGGCGGCATCAACGTGCCGGCCTGGCTCACGGTGAACGAGATGAACACCTTCAACCGCGACAAGATGTCCGAGTACCTGGCCACGCCGGCGGTCAACGGCCGCATGGACTACCTGCCGACATCGGCCTTTCCGGCCGAACGCTTCTTCTGCATGGTGGGCTCCAACCGGGGCGACTACGAAACCGCCAAGGGCCTGTCGCGCATGTTCGCGGGCCACGGCAGCGACGGGCTGGTGCGCATCGAGAACGCCTCGCTCTGGTCCATCGACGATGCGGGCAACACGGGCCCGGTGGCCACTGCCTACGCCTTCCGTTCGCACTCGGGCTACTTCGGCATCGTCAATTCCGAAGAGGCCTACCAGAACCTCGTGCGCTTTTTGTTCGGCGACGTGCGGGTCGACCTGTGGTTCGACGTCGATGGCGTCACGTTGCCGCCCGACCTGCCCGCGGGCGCCGACGTCGATGCGCTCTACCAGGTCGAGCTGCTCGCCGCGCCGCGCGGCAAGCGCTGGTACCTGAGCCGGCGCGTGGCCGAAGAAGACTCGCCCGCCTGCCGCACGCACAAGGAGCTGACCGACCCGGCCACGCCCGATCGCCGCTCGATCTACCTGTCGACCGTGTTCCTCGCCAACAAGGCCCGCGTGAACCAGGACCGCCCGACGCTCGCCTACGCCATGACGCTGGGCGTGCGCGTGCCCGACTACCAGGTCAACAACAAGTTCTGGCTCGACGGCCACTACGAAGGCAGCTCGCTGTTTCGCGACACGCTGGTCATCGAGCTGACGCCGCCCACGGTGGACGATCCGGCGCAGAACTGGAACGTCAAGTACGGCTGGCAGACCGACACGGCGGGGCAGGCCTCGCTGCCGATGAGCCCGAAGCAATTGACCGGCGGTAAGCTGCAGTTCATCGTGCCGTTGTCCAGCCTCGGCGCCGCGCCAGCGGCACCGGGCATCAGCGGCAAGGTGCGGCTGGAAGTCAGCGCCTGGGAGTGAGCCGGCGCGCGGCCGGTGCATGACGGGCGGCATACTCTGGCCCGTCCAGAGCCCTTCTTCTTTCCAACGCCATGAAAACTGCCATCCTTGTCATCGACGTGCAGCGCGGCCTGTGCGACGACGCACCGCGTCCCTACGAAGCCGAAGAAGTCATCGAGCGCATCAACGCGCTCACCGAACGCGCCCGCGCGGCCGGTGTGCCCGTGGCCTTCATCCAGCATGAGAACGCCGTCGACCTGGAGTTCGATTCCGAGCGATGGCAGCTTGCAGGTGCGCTGCATGTCGACACGCGCGACACGAAGATCCGCAAGACCACGCCCGATTCCTTCCTGCGCACGCCGCTCGAAGCGTGGCTGTCGGGGCAGGGCGTGCGGCGCGTGGTCATCTGCGGCTACTCGTCGGAATTCTGCGTGGACACCACCACGCGACGCGCCGCAGCACTGGCCTATGACGAGGTGGTGCTCGCGGCCGATGCGCACACCTCGCACGACAAGCCGCACGCCACGGGCGCGCAGATCAGGGCGCACCACAACGCCACGCTGTCGGACATCTCCAGCTTCGGTGTGCCGATCCGCGCGATCGCGAGCGCCGACATCGCGCTGGGCGGTTGATCGAAGGCGCTAGGGCAGGCGCCCGGTAGACAGCGCACTCGCCCAGTCGGGCCGCTCGTGCGTCATTGCCAGTGCAGCCATCTTCGCGTGGTCGTAGGGCACCGAGACCAGCGTGGAAATCCAGCCATCTTCCGAGCGCTCGACGATGGCGTAGCGCGCATCCGGCGAGCCCGTCTCCACGACATGCGGCCACGGATGAATGTCGTCATACCCCGGCAGCCCGACGCTGCCCGGATTGACGATCAACTGCCCGCTGGATGCACGAACCACGCGGGGCACGTGCGTGTGTCCGCAGGCGATCAGTTCGGCATCGACCTGGCCGAGCCGCGCATCGATCTCCGGCATCGTGGCCGCGCGAAAGCATGTCGGCTCGACCGTCTCCAGAAAGTACACAAGGTCGCTGTCCGGCGTGCCGTGGCAGAGCATGACTTGCGGGCTGAAGCGAAGGCTCGGCTTCAGCGAAGCCAGTCACTCGAACTCCTTCGCGCCGAGCCGCGAATGCGCGAACGCATCGGACGGGCCGCGCCGCTCGGCAGGCAAGGTCAGGAGCTGGCGCTCGTGGTTGCCCGCGAGATGAACCCAGTCTTGTGCCATCAGGAACTGCGCGGTTTCAAGCGGCATCAACGGCCCTGAGAGGCTGTCGCCCAGATTGACGACGGCATCGACGCTGCGCCGGCCGATGTCCCTGACCACGGCTTCGAGCGCAGGAAGATTTCCATGGATGTCCGAGACGATGGCGATGCGCATGCGCTGACCTTGAGCAATGACCGGAAGGGGAGAGACGGCATCTTAGGCCGCCCGCAATCTCTGTCCCCTTGCCTCGGCGAGACACGCAAGGCGTGGGACAAAACGCCCACCTAGGGGAATCCCTGATCTGGTCTGAAACCGGTTTCATATAAGCTGCAAGCATTGCTTTTGAAGCATGCACGTGGCCATTCGCGGCCGCTTCACCATGAACTACCAGTTTCAATTCGACGCCGTCTTCGCCGCCTGGCCGCTGTTGCTCAAGGGCACCTGGATCACCGTGCAGCTGTCGCTCGTTGCCACGGTGCTCGGGCTGGTGGTCGCGATCTTCTGCGCCTGGGGCAAGACCTCGGGGCCGGGCTGGCTGCGCTTTCTCGTCAATGCCTACATCGAGGTGATCCGCAACACGCCGTTCCTCGTGCAGCTGTTCTTTTTCTTCTTCGCGCTGCCGGCCATCGGCCTGCGCTGGTCGCCGCAGACGGCCGCGCTGGTGGCGATGGTGGTGAACCTCGGCGCCTACGCCACGGAAATCATCCGCGCGGGCATCGAGTCGATTCCCAAGGGGCAGATCGAGGCGGGCCGCGCGCTCAACCTCAAGCCCTGGGAGATCTTCCGCTTCGTCATCATCAAGCCCGCGCTCAAGGCCATCTACCCGGCGCTCACGAGCCAGTTCATCTTGTTGATGCTGAGTTCGGCCGTGGTGTCGGTCATCTCGGCCGACGACCTGACCTCGGTGGCCGCCAACCTGCAGTCGCAGACCTTCCGCAGCTTCGAGATCTACATCGTGGTGGCCGCCATCTACCTGGCGCTGGCACTGGCCTTCTCGGCCATGTTCAAGCTGATCTACAAGCGCACGCTCAACTACCCGGACCGCCGGTAACCGACGACGGACGGAGCAAGAACCATCATGCGTACCTTCGGCTTTCCCGAATTCCTTTTCATCCTCGAAGCGGCCCAGTGGACGCTGGCGCTCTCGGCCATCGCCTTCGTCGGCGGCGCGATCCTCGGGCTGATCGTCGCGCTCATGCGCACCTCCGAATCGAAGGGCGCGCGCGCCGCCGCGACCACCTTCATCCAGATCTTCCAGGGCACGCCGCTGCTGCTGCAGCTGTTCCTGATCTTCTTCGGCGCGCCGGTGCTGGGGCTGGACATCAACCCGTGGATTGCCGCGGGCGTGGCGCTCATCCTGAACAGCGCGGCCTTCCTCGGCGAGATCTGGCGCGGTTGCATCGAAGCCATTCCGCGTGGCCAGTGGGAAGCGGCCGAGGCACTGAGCCTGAAGTACACGGCCCGCATGCGCGACGTGGTGCTGCCGCAGGCTTTCAAGATCGCGCTGGCGCCCACGGTGGGCTACCTGGTGCAGATCATCAAGGGCACGTCGCTCGCGGCCATCATCGGCTTCACCGAGATCACGCGCGCCGGGCAGATCATCAACAACGCCACCTTCCAGCCGCTCATCGTGTTCTCGGTGGTGGCCGCCATCTACTTCGTGATCTGCTGGCCGCTCTCGTTGCTGGCCGCCCGCATGGAGCGCAAGCGCGCCCAGGCGCTCGCACGTTGACTCTTTTCGCTTTTCCTTTCTCGTCGCTTCCTTTCTTTATTCAGGAGACACATCCAATGACCGTTACCACCACCCGCCGTGCTGCCATCGCAGCCCTGGGCCTCGGCGCCGCGCTGACCGTGTTCGCACCCTTCGCCTCGGCCCAGAGCGTGGCCGACATCAAGAAGAAGGGCGAGATCACCATCGGCATGCTGGTCGACTTTCCGCCCTACGGCACCACCGACGCCAAGAACCAGCCTGACGGCTACGACGCCGACGTGGCCAAGCTGCTGGCCAAGGACTGGGGCGTCAAGGCCAACATCGTGCCGGTGACCGGCCCGAACCGCATTCCCTTCCTGCTGACCAACAAGGTCGACGTGCTGGTCGCCTCGCTGGCCATCACGCCCGAGCGTTCGAAGCAGGTGCAGTTCTCGCAGCCGTACGCGGCCGCGACCATCGTGCTGTACGGCGCGAGCAAGACGCCGATCAAGGCGGCCGCCGACCTGAAGGGCCTGCGCGTGGGCGTGGCCCGTGCGTCCACGCAAGACGTGGCCGTGACCAAGGCCGCACCCGAAGGCACCGAGATCCGCCGCTTCGACGACGACGCATCGGCCATGCAGGCGCTGATCTCGGGCCAGGTCGATGCCATCGGCTGCTCGGTCACCGTGGCGGCGCAGATCGCCAAGCGCGTGCCCGCCAACACCTACGAAAACAAGTTCACGCTGGTGCAGCAATCGATGGGCATCGCGATGCGCCCTGGCCAGGAAGAGCTGCACAAGGCGGTGAACGACTTCGTGCAGAAGAACACCGCCAATGGCGAGCTGAACAAGCTCTACCAGAAGTGGCTGCAGGTCGACCTGCCGAAGATGAACTGAGCCCAGCGCTGAACCGACGACGGAACCCCCAAGCATGACGGACGCAGTCACAACCGCCGCCTCCACCACGGACGCCATCATCCGCATGGAAGCGGTCAACAAGTGGTACGGTGAATTCCAGGTGCTGACAGGCATCGACCTGTCGGTGCGCCAGGGCGAGCGCATCGTGATCTGTGGCCCGTCGGGCTCGGGCAAGTCGACGCTCATCCGCTGCATCAACCGCCTGGAGACGGTGCAGAAGGGCCGCATCGTGGTCGACGGCATCGACCTCACGGCCGGCGGAAAGAACGTGGACGCGGTGCGTGCCGAAGTCGGCATGGTGTTCCAGCAATTCAACCTGTTCCCGCACCTCACCATTCTTGAAAACTGCACGCTGGCGCCGATGCGCTCGCGCGGCATGACCAAGGCGCAGGCGGAAGAGGTGGCCATGAAGTACCTCAAGCGCGTGCGCATTCCCGAGCAGGCCGGCAAGTACCCCAGCCAGCTCTCGGGCGGCCAGCAGCAGCGCGTGGCGATTGCGCGCGCGCTGTGCATGGCGCCCAAGATCATGCTGTTCGACGAGCCCACTTCGGCACTCGACCCCGAGATGGTCAAGGAAGTGCTCGACACCATGATCGGCCTGGCCGAAGACGGCATGACCATGCTGTGCGTGACGCACGAGATGGGCTTTGCCCGCAGCGTGGCCGACCGCGTGATCTTCATGGCCGAAGGCAAGATCGTCGAGCAGGCGCCGCCCGAAGAATTCTTCGGCAACCCGAAGGACGAGCGCACGCGCCAGTTCCTCGGCCAGATCCTCAGTTCGCACCAGGGCCACTGATGTCCTTCGAGGTCCTGATTTCGCTGTCGTCCTTCGGCGCGGCCGAGGTGGGGCGGCATGGGCAGCTCTGGTGTTCGCAACTGGCATTGGCGGCCGGTGCCGATTCGGTCGAAGTGCGCGGCGAGATGCTGCGCGACGCCGATGCCGAATTGCCCGCGCTGAACGGCCTTGCCTCCGTGTACTCCAGCCCCGAGGGCCTGTGGGCGGAAGGCGGCTGGCTCGACAGCGCGGCGCTCAAGCGCGGCATTGCCGCCGCCACGCGCGTGGGCGCGAAGCGGCTGAAGATGTCCATCGGCGACTTCCAGCCTTCGTCGCACGGTTCGCTCTGGGGCCTGAAGGTGGAGCTGTCGCAAACCCGCGTCGAACTCGTGATCGAGAACGACCAGACGGTGCGCGCCGGCACGCTGGCCGCACTGCAGACCTTCTTTGACGTGGCCGACCGCGCCGGCGTCGAACTCGGCATGACCTTCGACATGGGCAATTGGCACTGGCTCGGCGAATGCCCGCTGCAGGCCGCGCAGGCGCTCGGCCGCCGCGTGCGCTATGTGCATTGCAAGGGTGCGCAGCGCCTGCCGCACAAGTGGGTGGCGGTGCCGCTGGGCGACTCGGTCGCGCCGTGGCGCGCGGTGCTGCGCGCATTGCCCGCCGACGTGCCGCACGCCATCGAATACCCGCTCGTGGGCGACGACCTGCTGGCCGTTACCCGCACGCAGATCGACTTCATCCGCGCCGCGCGCGCGTAGAACACACATCACATGACAGAAGAACCCACCGCCTTCGACGTCGCTCTCTTTGGCGAGGCCATGCTGCTGCTCGTGGCCGACCGGCCCGGTCCGCTCGAAAACGCGCAGGCCTTCCACAAGCGCACCGCCGGCGCCGAGACCAACGTGGCCATCGGCCTCTCGCGCCTCGGCCTGAAGGTGGGCTGGGCCAGCCGCCTGGGCACCGACTCGATGGGCCGCGCGCTGCTGGCGGCCATGCGCGCTGAGGGCATCGACTGCTCGCACGTGATCACCGACGCGACGCAGCGCACCGGCTTCCAGTTCAAGGGCCGCGTCACCGACGGCAGCGACCCGCCGATCGAATACCACCGCAAGGGTTCGGCCGCCAGCCACATGGGCCCGGCCGATGTCGACGAAGCGTGGCTGCGCTCGGCGCGCCACCTGCACGCGACCGGTGTGTTCGCCGCTATCTCCGACACCAGCCTGCAGGCCGCGCTCAAGACCATGGACGTGATGCGCGCCGCCGGCCGCACCATCTCGTTCGACACCAACCTGCGGCCCACGCTGTGGTCGTCGACCGAGACCATGCGCCACTGGGTCAACGAACTCGCCTCGCGTGCCGACTGGGTGCTGCCCGGCATCGAAGAAGGCCTGCTGCTCACCGGCCACACCGAGCCTGAAGCCGTCGCGCGCTTCTACCGCGAACGCGGCGCCAAGCTGGTGGTGGTCAAGCTCGGCGCCGAGGGTGCGTACTACGACAGCGACGTGGCCGGCACCGGCCGTGTCGATGGCTTTCCGGTGAAGGAAGTGATCGACACCGTGGGCGCGGGCGATGGCTTCGCGGCCGGCGTGGTGAGCGCCTTGCTCGAAGGCAAGAGCGTGCCCGAAGCCGTGCGCCGCGGCGCATGGATCGGCGCACGCGCCGTGCAGGTGCTGGGCGATACCGAAGGCCTGCCCACGCGCGCCGAACTCGAAGAAGCGGGGCTCTGAAGACCATGACGCAACCCAGGAACGTGCTCGTCTTTCGGCCCTTGCCCGAAGACCAGCTGGCGCGCTTGCAGGCCGTGCATCACGTCACCGTGGCCGACCCGCGCAAGGAGCCCGAAGCCTTTGCTGCCGCACTCGCCACCGCGAATGGGCTGATCGGTTCGAGCCATCCGGTCGATGCCGCGTTGCTCGATGCGGCGCCGCAGCTGCAGGTGATCTCGAGCGTGTCGGTCGGCGTTGACAACTATCCGCTGGCCGAGTTGCACAAGCGCGGCATCGTGCTGTGCCACACGCCCGACGTGCTGACCGAGACCGTGGCCGACACCGTATTCGCGATCCTCATGGCCACGCAGCGCCGCGTGGTCGAGCTGTCGAACCTTGTGCGCGAAGGCCGCTGGACGAAGAACATCGGCGAAGAATTTTTCGGCACCGACGTGCACGGCAAGACGCTGGGCATTCTCGGCTTCGGCCGCATTGGCCAGGCCGTGGCACGCCGCGCCGCGCTGGGCTTCGGCATGCCGGTGCTGTACCACGCGCGCCGACCGGTCGACCTGGCCACGCAGGCGCCCGAGCTGCAGGGCCGCGCCACCCACACGCCGCTGGATGATCTGCTCGCGCGCGTCGACATCGTGCTGGCGATGCTGCCGCTGACCGATGCAACGCGCGGGATGATCGACGGCGCTTTCTTTGCCCGCATGAAGCCGGGTGCGGCATTCATCAACGGTGGCCGTGGTGCCACGGTGAACGAGGCCGCATTGCTTGACGCGCTCGACCACGGCACGCTGCGCGCGGCCGGCCTTGATGTGTTCGCGAAAGAACCGCTGCCGATCGATTCGCCCTTGCGCACCCACCCGCGCGTGACGCCGCTGCCGCATATCGGCTCGGCCACGCACGAGACGCGACACGCGATGGCCGAGCTGGCGACGACGAATCTGCTGCAGGTGCTGGCCGGTGAGAAGCCGACTGCGCCGTACGACACGGCCGCCGCATGATTTCCGCCAGGCCTTTCTCCCTCCCCCGCTGGGGGAGGGCAGAGGTGGGGGCAAGCGGCGCATCCATCGAGCGCTCTGCCTGCCCCCATCCCAACCTTCCCCCAGAGGGGGAAGGAGCAAGGCAAGCGCCTCGCCTGCGGATGTCTGCCAGGCCTTTCTCCCTCCCCCTCTGGGGAAGGGCAGGGGTGGGGGCAAGCGGCGTATCCATTGAGCGCTCTGCCTGCCCCCATCCCAACCTTCCCCCAAAGGGGGAAGGAGCAAGACCATGAAGCCCACCGGCCGCGCCACCATTGCCGACGTCGCCGAAGCCGCAGGCGTCTCCAAAGCCACCGTCTCGCGCTTCCTCAACCACCGCGAACGGCTGTTGAGCCCCGACATCGCCGCGCGCGTCGAGATCGCCATCGCCAAGCTGGCCTACTCGCCGAGCCCGATGGCGCAGGCCCTGAGCCACGGCCGTTCGCGGCTCATAGGCCTGATCGTGGCTGACATCACCAACCCGTATTCCGTCGCGGTGCTGCGTGGCGCCGAGAAGGCCTGCCAGGACGCCGGCTACCTCGTGATGCTGTTCAACCTTGGCAACGAGAGCGAACGCGAGCGCGAGGCCATCGATGCGCTCGCGGGTTACCAGGTCGACGGCTTCATCCTCAACACGCTGGGGCGTGGCAGCAACGTGGTCGATGCAGTCACGCTGCATGGCAAGCCCGCCGTGCTGGTCGACCGCCAGCATGCCGGCATGCACACCGACTTCGTCTCGCTCGACAACCACGCGGCCATGAAAGACACCTGCGGCCATCTGGTCGACGGCGGCTACCGCGAGTTGCTCTACGTCACCGAACCGCAGAAGGGCGTGAGCTCGCGGCGCGAGCGCACGGCCGCCTTCGGTGCCTGCGTGGCCGCGCACGAGCCGCGCGTGGCGGGCGAAATCTTCGAATGCGTCGAAGGCGAGAGCGATGCGCTCGACGACGCATTGCGCGCCCTGCGCCAGCGCGCCAAGCGCGGCCGTCGCGCGGCGGTGGTGGCCGGCAATGCCGTGGTCACGCTGCGCGTGGCGCAGGCGATGGCGCGGCTGGGCTGGCAGTTCGGCAACGACCTGGGCTTCGTCGGCTTCGACGATCCCGAATGGGCCTCGCTCATCGGCCCGGGCCTGAGCACCGTGGCGCAACCGACCGATGCCATCGGCCGCACGGCGGCTACATGCCTGATCGAGCGGCTGCGGGGTCTGGATGCAGCGCCGCGCCAGCTGCTGCTTCCGGGAGAGCTTGTGGTGCGAGGCTCGTCGCAGCCGTAGCTGGTTGCGCAAAGGTCGCCGGCCCGCGCATCCAGCCGGCCGCGCGCTCGGCGATCATGATCGTCGGCGCGTTGGTGTTGCCGCCGATCAGCGTCGGCATCACCGAGGCATCGACCACGCGAAGGCCCGCGATGCCATGCACGCGCAGTTGCGGGTCGACCACCGCCATCGCGTCCACGCCCATCTTGCAGGTGCCCACCGGGTGGTAGATGGTGTCGGCGCGTGCGCGGATGTGCTGGGTGAGTTCTTCGTCGGTGTGGGCGTCGGCCGTGTACACCTCGCTATGCCGGTATTTCTCCAGCGCCGGCGCGCGAAGAATCTCGCGCGTCTTCTTCACGCCCTGCAGCAGCAGCGCCATGTCTTCCGCATCGGACAGGAAGCGCGGGTCGATGCGCGGCGCCGAATCGGGGCTGGCATCGGCCAGGCGAACGTCGCCCCGGCCCTTGGGGCGCAGCACGCACACATGGCATGAGAAGCCGAAGCCCATGTGCAGCTTGCGCGCATGGTCGTCGGTGATCGCGATCACGAAGTGCAATTGCAGGTCGGGCCGGCGCAGCTCGGGCGACGACTTGATGAAGGCACCACCCTCGGCGAAGGGCGTGGCAATGAGGCCCGTGCCGCGCTTGCGCCATTCGAGCATCGCCTGCATCAAGTGCACCCCGCCGACAAGGCCGATGCCGAACAGGTCGGTTTCCTTCGACTTGTAGGCCAGGATGAAGTCGGTGTGGTCCTGCAGGTTCTGGCCCACGCCCGGCAGCGCGTGCTTGACCGCGATGCCGTGGCGGCCCAGCTCAACGGGGTCGCCGATGCCCGAGAGCATCAGCAGTTGCGGCGAGTTGAAGGCACCGCCGCACAGCGCCACTTCGCGCCGCGCGTGGATGGTTTCGATGTTGCCGCCGCGCCGCACCTCGACGCCGACCGCGCGCCGGTCTTCGATCACCACGCGCAGGGCCTGCGTGCCGGTCAGCACGGTGAGGTTGGGGCGCCTGTCCATCACCGGGTGCAGGTAGGCCGCGGCGGCCGAGCAGCGCTCGCCGTTCTTCGCACCGCCATGGAACTGCGTGACCTGGTAGAGGCCCGCGCCTTCCTGCTCGTCGCCGTTGAAGTCGTCGTTGCGCGGAATGCCGCATTCCATCGCGGCCTGCACGAAGGCTTCGCTGATGGCGCGCGGGCTTTGCTGTTCGGACACCTGCAGCGGGCCATCGGCGCCATGCAGTGCGCTCGCGCCGCGCTGGTTGCCTTCAGCGCGCTTGAACCAGGGCAGCACGTCGTCGAACGACCAGCCGGCGCAGCCTGCGCGCGCCCAGTCGTCATAGTCGTCGCGATGGCCGCGCACATAGAGCATGGCGTTGATCGCGCTGGAGCCACCCAGGCAGCGCCCGCGCGGCTGGTAGCCGCGGCGCCCGTTCAGGCCCGGCTGCGGCACGGTCTGGTAGGCGTAGTTGTTGATGGGCGGGCGGCCCGGCAGCATGGCCACCGTGCCCGCCGGCGCGCGCACCAGAATGCCCCGGCCGTCGCCGCCGGCCTCGATCAGGCAGACCTTCACGGCGGGGTCTTCGCTCAGGCGCGACGCCAGCGTCGCGCCGCCGGAACCCCCACCCACGATCACGTAGTCGAACTCCATGGCGCGTCTTCCTTCGGTTGTTGCTGCCGCTTCCAGTCGGGCGAGTTCAACTCTAGGAAGGAACGGGGAGGCGGGGCTTGGCGTTTTCCCTCGGGTCGAAGGTACTCATTGCCCGGCGTTGGCATCGATGCGGGTGCTGCCAATGCACAGGGGCAAGCGGGTTTTCTCTGCAATTGCCGACAGGCGATTGACAGCTGTCGGCGCGAAACTGTGCAGGCTTTCAGCCTGCAAGAGACAACACCAACAACCATGCAAGAAACAACGCCTTCGCTTTCTCACATCTCGCGCCGTGGCCTGCTGCGCCTTTCGCTGGGCGGCACCGCCATGGCATCCGTGCCCGGCATCGGCTGGGCCGCGGCCGGCGCCGCCGCCGCGCCTGTTTTTGCAGACGGCCTGCCGCGCAGCCGGCCCGAGGCGCAGGGCATTTCGTCGGCCTCGATCCTGGCCTTTCTCGACGATGCCGAGCGCGGCGCCTTCGAGCTGCACAGCTTCATGCTGTGGCGCAACGGCCATGTGGTGGCCGAAGGCTGGTGGGACCCGTACAAGCCCGAGCGTCGCCACATGACGCATTCGCTCACCAAGAGCGTGACCGTGTGCGCGGTCGGCATGGCCATTGCCGATGGCAAGTTCGGCCTCGACGACAAGGTCGTGTCTTTCTTTCCCGAGCACTTGCCGGCCACGGTCAGCGCCAACCTCGCGGCGATGACGGTGCGCGACCTGCTGACCATGCGCACCGGCCACGAGTCGATGGTGTCGGGCTCGGTGTGGCGGCCGATCCGCACGAGCTGGATCGCCGAGTTCTTCAAGATTCCGGTGGTCTACACGCCGGGCAGCAGGTTCGTCTACACCAGTGCCGCGACCTACATGCTGTCGGCCATCGTCACCAGGACCACGGGGCAATCGACGGCCGACTACCTCAAGCCGCGCATGTTCGACCCCATGGGCATCACCGGCTACGAGTGGGACGTGGGCCCCGAAGGCATCTCGCCCGGCGCCAACGGCCTGAGCTGGAAGACGGTCGATTCGCTCAAGCTGGGCATCCTGCATGCGCAGAACGGGCAGTGGAACGGCAAGCAGATCCTCACGAAGGCGTGGGTGGATTCGGTGCACGCGCCGCACACCAAGGACAAGTACGGCTACCAGTGGTGGCTGGGCCCGAACGGCGCGTACAACGCCGATGGTTTGTTCGGCCAATACGCGGTGGTGTTCCCCGAGCAGAACGCGGTGCTGGCGCTCAACTCGGCATTGCCACCCAAGGCGGGCTTCAACGCGGGCATTCTGTACAAGCACTTTCCTGCCGCGTTCGGCGGCACCGTGGCCGGCAGCGAGAAAGACTACGCCGTGCTGAAGACCCGCACGCGCACGCTGCAACTGCAGCCGCCGATGAGGCCGAGCACCTCGCCCGTCGCCGCGAGCGTCTCGGGCCGTCGCTTCGAATTTCCCGAAAACCCCGAGAAGGTGAGCGCGATGCAGCTCGACTTCACGCCCGAGACCTGCCTCTTCACGATGCAGGACGAGCGCGGCACGCACAAGGTGCAGGTGGGCCTGCGCAAGCCCTTCGAGGGCGACACCACCATCACCGGCAACAAGCTGCACCACGAGTACCAGCCCGAGGTCATGCGCGTGGTGGCCAGCGGCGAATGGCGCGACGAACGCACCTTCGTCATGACATGGACCTTCGTCGAGTCGGCGTTCCGCGACACCGTGGTGTGCCGCTTTGCCGGGCCATACCTGCGCTTCGACCGCAGCGTCAACGTCAACTCCAGCGCGACCGAGTTGCCCACGCTCACCGGAACCCGCGTCAAAACCTGAGCGCACGATCTTTGGAGACAGAATCGGAGGATGCCCTCCACGATTCTGTTGATCGACGACCACGCGATGTTTCGCGAAGGCCTGTTCCTTGCGTTGCGCGAGGCAGAGCCTTCGATGCACATCGAAACCGCCAGCAGCGGCAGCGAGGCGTTGGAGGCGCTGTCGACCTTGCCCCGGCTCGATGCCGTCATGACCGACTACTACCTGCCCGACCTGGGCGGTGCCGCGCTGGTGAAGCAACTGCACCGGCGCCGCGGCGGCCTGCACATCCTCGTGCTGTCGGCTTCCGAAGATCCGCACGACATCGAGACCGCGCTCGAAGCCGGCGCCCATGGCTTCGTCCACAAGTCGGCCGACAGCCAGCAGCTGCTGCATGCGCTGCGCCGCGTGATCGCCGGCGAGCAGAACGTGGTGCAGGCATCGCCGCAGAGCGCTTCACCGATGCCCGTGCTGTCGACGCCGGCCGACGTGCTGAGCCAGCTCACTTCGCGCCAGACCGAGGTACTGCACCTGCTGTGCGAGGGCCTGCGCAATGCGCAGATCGCCGAACGGCTGGAGACGACGGAGAAGACCATCAAGGCGCACATCTCCGCGATCTTTGCCGCGCTGGGCGTGTCCAACCGCACGCAGGCCGCGATGGCGGCGCGCCGCGCCGGGTTGCTGGGCACACCGCGCTGAGCTCCCCGTTAGTGCCAATGCCTTAGCTTGACAAGGCAAGGGGTGCCACCTAGTCTGCCGTCGCCGTCCACAGGAGCAGTCGACGGTAGCCATGGGAAGAGAACCATGCGCGCGCGGCACGGCCCGTCGGGGTTCGCTGCGATGCGATGGAACCACCGGAGGGATCGATGAGGCACACATTCCTGCGCAGCCTGCTGGCAGCGCTGTCGTTGTTCTTTTTCGCGTCGTTGTGCAGCCATGCGCAACAAAGCTGGAAGCCCGCCAACCCCGGAGGCGGCGGCGCCTTCAATTCGCCGGTGATCACCAGCGAAGGCTACTGGGCAGTGGGCTCCGATCTCGGTGGCCTCTACCTGAGCACCGACACCGGGGCCAGCTGGAAGGCGGTCGGTTCGAGCAGCGGACTGACGGTGACGCACATCGCTTCGATCGCGGCACACCCCGCAGGCAAGCTGCTGGTGGGCACCGATGGCGGGCTCTTCGTCGGCAACAGCAACGGCACCGGCTTCAGCCAGAAATACGGCACGGGCTACATCGCCGCCATCGCGGTGTCGGCCGATCCGAACGTCGTCTATGCCGTGGTCCATCCACAGTGGGACAGCCTGCAGCCGTATGTGATCCGCTCGGCCAACGCGGGCGAGACCTGGAGCCCGACCAGCTCGAACCTGCCCGCCAACCTGCGCGTGACGGGCCTGCGCACGCACCCGGTCGATCCCAACGGCGTCTGGGTGATCAGCGGCAAGGGGCGCTTTCCCGACCAGGCCGAAAGCAGCGTGGTGTACCAGGCGTTCTTCTCGACCGACGGCGGTGCGACCTTCGTCAGGCGCGATCCGCAGCAGGGCAAGCTGGTCGACATCGCCTACGGGATGGACCCGCAGAACCTCAACCTGATGTATGCCACGGTGGTGCAGGCGGGCAACGTGGCCAAGGTCTACAAGTCGGTCGAGACCGGCTTCTCGTGGACCAACATCACGCCCGGTGCGCAGGCGCCTTCGGGCGTGATCCTGGCCGACCCCTCCAACGCGAACCACGTGCGCATCATCGACCTGGACAACCAGGCGTTGCGTCCGCCGCAGACCTACGGCAGCTTCCTGTGGGAGAGCGCCAATGCCGGCGCCACCTGGACGAAACGCACGCTGAGCGTGAGCGGCGGATGGTCGCAGAGCGACGAGGTCTGGGGCATGGGCTACAGCTACCAGGGCATGGGGCAGACCATCGGCTACAACCCGGCGAGCCCGAACACCGTGCTGTGGACCAACAACCAGTTCCTCTACAGCAGCAGCGATGGCGCAAAGAACTGGAGCGACGGCGTCTCCACGGCGGTCGGCGCCAACTGGCGCTCGCGGGGCATCGACAACGTCGTGCCGGTCGTCGTCGAGCAAAGCCTTGCCGACGCCAACCTCGTCTACGCCGGCTACATGGACATCGGCCTGTGGCGCTCGGACGATGGCGGCAACAGCTGGACCAGCCTGAACGCCGCGCAGTACACTGGCGGCTGGAGCGGCAAGGGCGGCAACACCCTGAGCGTGGTCGCCGACCCGAGCCGCGCCAACGTGGTGTGGGCACAGTTGGGCGGCAACCTCGAGAACTGCGGCACGCCCTGCGCCGAGCCGATGTACCTGCTCAAGAGCACGGACCGCGGCGCCAACTGGCAGCGCATGACGCAGGGGTTGCCCGACCCCATCAAGCGCCTCGAAGGGCTGACGGTGGCGCCCGACAGCGCGGTCAACTACCGCTGGGTCTATGCCGCCGTCAACGGCGACATCTACTTGAGCCAGGACGACGGCAACTCGTGGGCGGTGGCGCTGAGCTGCCCCAACAAGGATTGCTTCCGCGTGTACTACACGGCAACCAATGGCGTCTTCGCGCTGTCGGCCAGCGGCGTGTACCGCTCGTGGCAGGGCGGGCAGGTCAACACATGGCAGCAGCTCGCGCTGCCCGCCGCTATGACGGCCGGCTGGGAAACCAGCGCACAGGGCACGCACTGGCTGCACAACGCATGGACCTACAGCGGCCCGATGGACCTGGCCAGCAAGGACAACAACGTCTGGATCGCCGTCAAGGGCAGCGGCAAGGGCCTGTACCAGTCGGCCGATTACGGCCAGAGCTGGACCCGCGTGCAGGCCAGCAACTGGGCCCGGACGGTGACGGTGCACCCGACCAGCGGGCGCGTGTACCTGGGCAGCTCCAGCGCGGTGCATGCGGGCGGCTATGCGGCGGACAGCCTGGGCGTGCTCACCAGCGCGAACGGTACGTCGGGCTGGACGGCGCAGAACCAGGGGCTGGCCTATCCCTTTGCTCTGTACGCCAGGGTCTCGCCCAACGGCACGCTGTGGCTGGCTTCGCCGGGGCAGGGCGTGGCGAAGTGGCGCTGAAAAAATGACACGCGCATGACATCGCGGTAGGCGCACGTTTCGCGGTGTTTCAAAGGCATTGGCTGCTGTCCGGCGCCTTTACCCGCGGTTCACTTCCCGGACAAATTGCACAGCGCCGGCCGTGGCTCAATTCGCCATCGGCCGGGCTGACTCGTGCGGCGGCCGTCATTCAACGTTCGTTCTGCCTATGCACATCCTCTCGGACGCGACGATCTTCACGCAGCTGCGATTCTGGGTGCTGGTGCTCTGCTCGCTGGTGCTGCCCGCCGCGATCTTCGTCACGCTGTTCGTGCGGCGTGAGTTCTCGAAGGCCTCCGTGCTGGCCTTCGGCCTGCTGCTGATCCTGCTGGCGGGCGTGGACATCTTCCTGCTGCGCGCGCTCGCCATCGCGGCCCAGGCCACGCCTTCGCTGGCGGACGACATCGTCTTTTCTTCCGAGCTGTCGATCGCGCTGTACATCATCCCGGCGGCGCTCGGCACCTTCGGCCTCAACATGGTGTCGCATGTGCTCATGCATTACCTGAAGCAGAAAGAAGCGCGCTTCGAGGCCCATCAGATGCAGCAGGCACTGGTGACGAAGCCTGCCGCGCAAGTGCACGTGGTGCGCGTGATGCGGGAGCGCGTGCGCCATGGCTCGCCGGGTTTGCGCCGCCGGCGCACGGCGGCGGCAACGCGTGCCTCGGCGCGGCGGGACGCCGAAGCCGTGGCCGGCCTTCGCTCATCAGCAGGCGGCTGATTGCCGCGCGCAGCAGCGCGCAGCCACTTCTCATCTCCACGCACCAGCCGGGACCTATCGTTTTCCCGATGCTGGTGCACGCCTGCGCGCCACGCGCACCACGGCGTCATTGGGAGACACGCAAGGAGAACTATTTTTTAGTTCGCCCGTTGCGAAAAACGGTGCTTGGTGCGCTCGCCTCGCACTTCTAGCATTCGCCTCGCCAGCCCCGGATGCCCCTGCATCGCGAGCCGGCACACAAGCCGAATGACTCCACCTCATCGCATCGAAGAAAAGGAATCCGCCATGGCCAATCTCCGGGACCCCGGTCGCCGAAGTCTCCTCAAGACCTCTCTCATCGCCGGTGGGCTTTCCGCCGGAGGCCTGCTCGGCGTCGATGCCTTTGCGCAAGGCAAGGCGCGCATCAACATGCAGCTGGGCTGGATCGTCGGGGTCAACCAGATCGGCGAGGTGGTTGCCAAGCGCATGGGCTTCTACGAACAGGAAGGCATCGACTTCGCGATCCAGCCGGGCGGCCCGAACATCGACGGCGTGGCGATCATCGCCTCGGGGCGCTACGAGGTGGGGCAGGTGTCGTCGAGCCCGTCGATCATGCTGGCGGTGTCGCAGGGCCTGCCGATCAAGTGCTTCGCGGCGGGGGCGCAGAAGCACCCGTACACCTACTTCTCGCTGGCCAAGAACCCGGTGCGCAAGCCGGCCGACCTCATCGGCAAGCGCGTGGGCATTCCATCGACGGCGGGCATCCTGCTGCGCGCGCTGCTCGCGAAGAACAAGATCGCCGAGAAAGACGTCAAGGTGGTCTCAGTCGGAGCCGACATGACGCCGCTGCTGACGGGGCAGGTCGACGTGGTCACGGGCTGGCTCACGAGCACCACGGCCATCAAGGTGCTGGGCCCCGACCGCGTCGAGATGACGCTGTGGGATGCCGGCGTGCGGCTCTATGCGCTGCCTTACTACGCCTCGACCAAGACGCTGGAGACGCAGCCCAAGGTCATCGAAGCCTTCCTGCGCGCCACGGCCAAGGGCTGGCAGCACGTGCGCGCCAACCGCGACCAGGCGGTGGACATGCTGGTCAAGGAGTACCCGAACCTCAAGCGCGAAGACGAGCGCATCGCGGTCGATGCGATGCTCGACTATTCCTTCGGCGGCGCCGCGCAGACCCAGGGCTGGGGCGCGATGGACCCGGCCGTGTGGCAAGAGCAGATCAGCACGTACTCGGAGCTGGGCCAGTTCACCGCCCGCACGCCCAAGGTCGAGGACGTGATCTCGCTCGATGCGCTCAAGGCCACGGCCGCCGCGCGCGCTGTGAAGGCCTGACGCGATGGCCGCCGTTCTCAACGCATCACCCGCCAT
This sequence comes from Variovorax sp. EL159, assembly GCF_900100965.1. Classification (GTDB taxonomy): domain Bacteria; phylum Pseudomonadota; class Gammaproteobacteria; order Burkholderiales; family Burkholderiaceae_C; genus Variovorax. The sequence continues at coordinate 663,867 of NZ_FMUJ01000001.1, forward strand.
CGCCTGCCGCGACATCGGCGTGCGCTTCTTCACCGAGCGCCGCGACGTCACCGCGATCCAGAGCCTCGACCTCGACGTGGCACAGGGCGAGTTCCTGACCCTGCTCGGCCCTTCGGGCTGCGGCAAGTCGACCTTCCTGCGCGTGGTGGCCGACCTGCTGCAGCCCAGCCGTGGCCGCATCGAGGTGCTGTCGTCCACGCCGCAGGCCGCGCGCAAGAACCGCGACATCGGCTTCGTCTTCCAGGATGCGGCGTTGCTGCCCTGGCGCACGGCGTTGCAGAACGTCGAGCTGCCGCTGCAGGTGGGCGGTGGTGCGAGCCGCAAGGGCCGCCGCTCGCCGCAGGAACTGCTCGAACTGGTGGGCCTGAAAGACCGGGTGAACGCCTTCCCGCATGAGATGTCGGGCGGCCAGCGCCAGCGCGTGTCGATTGCCCGCGCGCTGGCGAGCGACCCGAAGATCCTGCTGATGGACGAGCCCTTCGGTGCGCTCGACGAGATCACGCGCGACCGGCTCAACGAAGAGATCCTGCGCGTGTGGCGCGAGACCGGCGTGACGATTCTCTTCGTCACCCACAGCATCCACGAGGCCGCCTTCCTGGGCCAGCGTGTGTTGATGCTGGCTGCCAACCCAGGGCGCGTGCGCGAGATCGTGCCCGTGGAGCTGCCGCGCGAACGCACGCTGGAAATGCGCGAGACCCCCGAGTTCGTTCGCCTCACGAGCCATCTGCGCCGTGTGCTGGAAACCTGCTGAGGCCGATGCCATGAATACCCGTTCCCTCGACGCCGCCGTGCCCGGTGCCTTCGCCGCACCGGCCGACCCCGAATACATCGCGTGGGCCGCCGCGCGCCAGCGACGCCTGTGGCGCCGCCGCATCCTGCCGGCGCTCGGTATCGTCGGCCTGGTCTTCCTGTGGTGGGCCGTGATCGCCGTGTTCGACGTCAAGCCCTTCATCGCGCCCACGCCCTGGGCCGTGCTGGAGACGCTCTATGCCAAGCGCGACGTGCTGCTCGACAACCTGCTGCCCACCGCGATGGAGGCCGCCGGCGGCTTCGTGCTGGGCAACCTCGCGGCCATCGCGATTGCGACGGTGTTCGTGCACAACAAGACGCTGCAGGACATCTTCTTTCCGGTGGTGCTGATGTTCAACGCCGTGCCGCTGGTGGCCAAGGCGCCGGTGCTGGTGCTCATCATGGGCAACGGCATGGAGCCGAAGATCACCATCGCCGCGCTGGTCTGCTTCTTCCCGACGCTGGTGAACATGGTGCGCGGGCTGGAGTCGGTCAACCCGCAGGCGATGGAGCTGATGCGCGTGCTGTCGGCAAGCAAGACCGAGATCTTCTTTCGCCTGCGCTTGTTGAACGCGTTGCCCTACCTGTTCTCGGCCCTGCGCATTGCCGCGTCGATGTGCGTGATCGGTGCGGTGGTGGGCGAGTGGGTCGGGGCCACGGTGGGCATCGGCGCCATGATTCTGCAGGCCACCTTCAACTTCGATTCGCCGCTGCTCTACGCCGCGATCGTCATGAGCGCCACGCTCTCGGGCCTGTTCTTCCTGCTGGTGACGCTGGTCGAACGCTGGGTCATCCGCTGGCAGCCGGAAACCGCGCCGTGATGCACCAGGCGCATTTCAAACACACATCCCAACAAATCAACAGGAGAGTTCTATGAGCCGTATTGGCGACTGGATGCAGGAGCCCGCGCACGACGTGCGCGTGGCAGCCGAATCGGACGTGGTGGTGGTCGGCGGTGGCCCCGCGGGGCAGGCTGCGGCCCTGGCCGCCGCGCGCAACGGCGCGAGCGTGACGCTGCTGGAGCGCTACAACCACCTGGGTGGTCTGGCCTCGGGCGGCATGGTGCTGGTGCTGGACGACATGTGGGACAGCCATCAGCAAGAGATTTCTGTGCGCGGCATCTGCCTTGAAATGATCGAGCGCATGTCGGCGCTGGGCCTGGCCGAGTACCCGCGCCAGCAGGACTGGGGCACGCTGCCCGAAGCGGTGCGGCGCTGGAAGCGCTGGGGCACCTACGACTTTCACAGCAAGGAGAAGCCGCACCCCATCTGCTTCGCCGCCGCGTTCGACCCCGATGCGTGGAAGCGCACCTCGCTCGAAATGGTGCAGCAGGCCGGCATCGAACTGCGGCTGCACTCGTGGTTCTCGCGCACGCTGGTGGAAGACGGCAAGGTCAAGGGCGTGGTCTGCGAAACCAAGGGCGGGCGCGAAGCCATCCTGGGCAAGGTGGTGATCGACACCACCGGCGACCTCGACGTGGCTGCCTCGGCCGGTGCGCCGCACATCAGTGGCAGCTACATCGTGACGACCGTGTTCCGCCTCGGCAGCGTGGACACCGAAGAAGCCGAGCGCTTCGAGCGCGAAGAGCCCGTGGCCTGGCAGGCCCTGGACCGCGAGATCAAGCACATGCTCGGCGGCGCCTGGGACGCATGGTGGCTCAAGACGCCGCTGCCCGGCGTGGTGTGGTGCAACTGCCCGCACATGCCGGGGCTCGATGGCCTGAAGGTGAGCGACCTCACGCGCGCCGAAGTGCAGGGCCGCGCCACCATCCACAAGGTGATCGATTTCGTGCGCGCCAAATTGCCGGGCTTCTCGAAGTGCACGCTGATCGACATGGCGCCGCAGACCGGCATCCGCCAGACGCGCCTGCTCGAAGGCGCCTACGTGATGACCAAGGAAGACGTGGCCCAGCGCACTCGCTTCGACGACAGCGTGGCGCGCGGGCGCGACTACTACTACCCGTACCGCACGCTGCTGCCGCGCAGCGTCGAGAACCTGCTGGTGGCCGGCCGCCACTACTCGGCCACCTCGGCCGCGCAGAAGATCTCGCGTGAGATCCCGCCCTGCATGGCGATGGGCGAGGCCACCGGCACCGCTGCCGCGCTGGCGCTCAACGCGGGCGTGTCGGTGCGCGATGTCGATGTGGCGAAGCTGCAGAAAACGCTGCGTGCGCAGGGGGCAGACCCCGGCGACCAGAAGGGGCCGAATGCCGACGTACCCGCCATCGCCCGTTCGTTCGCGAAGGAGGCCGCATGAGCAGCGCCGCCAATGCATTGCCACTCGACGGCATTCGCGTGATCGACTTCACGCAGGTGATGATGGGCCCGGTCTGCACGCAGATGCTGGCCGACCACGGCGCCGACGTCATCAAGATCGAGCGCAAGGGCGCGGGCGACCTGAGCCGCTCGACCTTCGCGCCGGTGGCGGGCAACGACAACCCGATCTTCTGCAGCCTGAACCGCAACAAGCGCAGCGTCGAAATCGACCTGCGCGACGAAGCGCAGATGGAACTGGTGAAAGCACTCATCGCCGGCGCCGACGTGGTCACCAACAACTTCCGCGCCGGCGTGATGGAGCGGCTGGGCCTGGGCTATGAAGACTGCAAGCGCCTGAACCCGCGCATCATCTACGCGGTGGGCACCGGCTTCGGCGAGACCGGCCCGTATGCGCACAAGGGCGGGCAGGACGTGCTGGCGCAGGCGCTCACCGGCGTGATGGCACGCCGCGCCGATGCCTCGGTGCCGGTGTCGATTTATCCGACCGCGCTGGCCGACTACACCGCCGGCATGCACATGGTGCAGGGCATTCTGCTGGCGCTGCTGCAGCGCGAGCGCACGGGCGAAGGCCAGAAGATTGCCGTGTCGCTCTACAACTCCATGCTCGCGATGCAGATGCAGGAGGCGGCCATGGTCATGATGGAAGACTCCGAGGTGAACTGGGCCGCGATGCCGCTGTCGGGTGTGTTCGACACGCAGACCGGGCCGCTGGTGCTGGTGGGCGCATTCAAGGCGAATCCGCTGCGTGATATCTGCGCGGCGCTGGGCATCGATGATCTGTCGCTCGACGTGCGCTTTGCCAGCATGGCCGCGCAGTTCACGAACAAGGCTGAACTGCACGCGATCTTCCGCGAGCGCTTTGCAAGCAACACGCGCGACCACTGGCTGGCCAGGCTCGAAGAGCAGGACCTGCTCTCGGCCCCCGTGCGCGACATGCGCGAGGCACTGGTCGATCCGCAGACGCTGCACAACGCGATGATTCTCGAAGGCGGCTCGTCGTCGAGCCGGCCGCTGAAGTTCATCGCCAGCCCGATCCAGATGTCGGGCGCCAAGGCAGGCCTGCGTCGCGAGCCGCCCAAGCTGGGGCAGCACACCGAAGAAGTGCTGGCCGAGGCGCGCGCGCTGATCGAGGAGGCCGACGCATGAGCGTTCTCTACGAAGTCATCGACCATGTCGCCACGGTCACCATCGACCGGCCCGAGGTGCTCAATGCGGTGGACATGCCGACGGAGGCCGAACTGCAGCGCATCTGGAGCGACATCGAATCGCGCGACGACATCCGCGCGGTGGTGCTCACCGGTGCGGGCGAGCGTTCGTTCTGCGCGGGTGCGGACCTGAAGAACACATCGAACCTCAAGGGCGTCGAGTACTGGGCGGCCGCGCGCACCGGCGGCTTCGGCGGCATCGCGCTGCGCGAGACGCTCGACGTGCCGGTGATCGCCCGCGTCAACGGCCTGGCACTGGGCGGCGGTTTCGAGATGGTGCTGGGCTGCGACATCGTCGTCGCCTGCGAGGAAGCCAGCTTCGGCCTGCCCGAGCCGCTGGTCGGCCGCCTGCCGCTGGACGGCGGCATGCTGCTGCTGCAGCGCCAGATTCCGTACCGCCAGGCCATGGGCATGATGCTCACCGGCCAGCGCGTGAAGGCGCAGCGCGCGCTCGAGATGGGCCTTGTCAACGAGGTAGTGCCGCGCGCCGAACTCGACACCGCCGTCCACCGCTGGGTGCAGCAGATGCTGGCCTGCGCGCCGCTGTCGCTCAAGGCCATCAAGCAGGTGGTGCGCCGCACGGGCACGCTGTCGCCGGCCGACGCGCACCGCATGCGGCTGCCGGCACTGGTGGCCGCGCTGCAGTCCGAAGACGCGAACGAGGGCGTGCTGGCGTTCCAGCAAAAGCGCAAGCCGCAATGGCTGGGCCGCTAGGCGCCCGCCCTTCATGCCATGGCCTACGTCATCACCGGCGCCTGCATCGATATCAAGGACGGCGCCTGCGTCAAGTGCTGTCCGGTCGATTGCATCTACGAAGGCGAGCGCACTCTGTACATTCACCCGGATGAATGCATCGACTGCGGCGTTTGCGTGTCCGCCTGCCCCACGCAGGCCATCTACGAAGACCTTCGGCTGCCGCCCGAAATGGAACACTTCGCGGCCATCAACCGCGAGTTCTTCGCGGCCCACATCAGCGGGCTCGGCTCGCCCGGCGGCGCGGATGCGAAGCGCGTGGCCTGCGACCACCCGGCGATTGCTGCAATGCCACAAATGGCCGGTTGAGCCGGTTGATCGGCAGGCGCCAGAGGGGAGGGCCGGCTGATGCACGCCAGCATCCTCAAGTACTTCATCGAGGTCGCGAGTTGCGGCTCGGTGCGCAAGGCCTCCGAGCGGCTCTATGTGGCCGCGAGCGCCGTCAACCGGCAGATCCACAAGCTCGAGGACGAGCTGGGCGTGGAGCTGTTCGACCGCATGCCCAACGGCCTGCGGCTCAACGCGGCCGGCGAGCGGCTGCTCAAGCACGCGCAGGAAACGCTGCACCAGTACCAGGTGATGCGCACCGAGCTGGATGCGCTCAAGGGCGAGCGCACCGGCCACGTGAAGGTCGCGGCCATGGACTCCTTCTTCGAAGACATGCTGCCCTCGGCGGTGGAAGACTTCCTGCAGGTGTTCCCGGCCGTCACGTACACCATCACCGCGGTGCAGCCGATGGACGTGGCGCAGATGGTGATGTCGGGGCAGGTCGACGTGGGCATGACCTTCGTGAGCCGCCTGCCGGGCGGCGTGGCCGCCGTGGCGCTGGCGAACCTGCCGATCGGCGTGGTGATGCCGCCCGGCCATCCGCTGGCGAACCATGCCAGCGTGTCGCTGAAGGAATGCGCGCGCTACCCCTTCCTGCGCTCCAGCTCGCACCCCGTCATCAGTGCCGCGCTGTCGCCCGAGTTCGCCGCGTTCTGGGACGACATGGAGCCGGCCGCCACCTGCAATTCGACGCCCATGCTCAAGCGGCTCATCAGGGCCGGCAAGGGCATCTCGTGCTTCTCCAAGATCGCCTTCATCGAAGACCTGAAGCGCGGCGAGTTGATCTGGCGGCCCTTCGAGCTGCCCGCGCTCGACCAGTTGCAGGTGGGCATCGTGGTGCCGTCGCAGCGGGTGCTGCCGCATGTCACGCAGAACTTTGTCGGGCGCATGGCGCGGCGATTGACGCAGCTGGAGATTGCGGCTGCTGCGGTGTGACGCGGTGCGAGCGTGGCGGCGCGGGCGAGACGGACTAAGCTGGCGTTCCCGCGCGCTCGCATCGCCTTCTTTTCATGCTCACTCACAAACAGCTTCGCTACTTCGTGGACATCGTCGACGCGGGCAGCTTCAGCCTGGCGGCCGAGCGCCTGTTCATCGCGCAGTCGGCCCTGAGCCGGCAGGTCAAGGAAATGGAGTCGCACCTGCAGGTGCCGCTGCTGGCGCGCGACACGCGGCACCTGGAGATGACGCCGGCCGGCCGCTCGCTGTATGGCGATGCGCGCCGCATCCTTGCCGCACTCGACGACGCCGCCGTCAGTGCACGCCATGCGCAAAGAGGCATCGAGGGCACGGTGCAGCTCCTGCATTCGAGTTCGGTGCCGCTGACGGATGCACTGCTGGCGTGCCTGAAAGACCATGCCCATCGCTGTCCGGGTGTGTCCATCGAGGTGTCGCAGCGCGCCTCGGAACATCAGGCGCTGGACATCGAGCAGGGCATCGCCGACGTCGGCCTGGCGCGCGAGCCCTTGCTGCGGCGCTACCCCGGCGTGCAGCACGCGCCGATATTTTCGGAGCCACTGGTCGTGGCGGTACCCGCCGTGCATGCGTTGGCGAACAGAAAAAGCGTGGGCATCGCCGAACTGCGCGACGAGCCTTTCGTCGCCACGCCGCATCTGGAACGCGGCGGGCTGAGCCATCGCGTGGCCGAACTGTGCCGCGCGCATGGCTATCACCCGACGGGCGCGCAGGTGCGATCGCGTAAATGGTCGCAACTGGCGCTGGTGCAGGCCGGGTTCGGCATCGCGATCGTGCCGGCGTCGATGGGGCGAATGGCACCCGAGGGTGTGCACCTGCTCGCGCTCGATGACGAGGGCGACAGCCACACCACGGTGCTGGTGTTGTCGCGAGCCGAAGGCACGAAGCTGGCGCAAGACCTGGTGGCGTCGCTGCGCGCCGGCATGCAGCCTGTGCAGCCCGGATTCAGCTGATTTCGAGATCGATGCCCGCCGCATTCGGCATTGGCGTGAAGCGGGCGAAGTGCCTAGATTCATGGGCATGGATGCCATCGCCAATGCCTTGCCCGTCACGCCGCTTGAGTTCGCCATCGTCTGCACGGGTGTCGTCGCGGCCTACATCATCTTCGGCATTGCAGGGTTCGGCACGGCGCTGATCGCCGGGCCGGTGCTGGCCAACTTCATTCCGGTGGCGAGCGTGGTGCCCCTGCTGGCGCTGCTCGATTTTTTCGCGGCGGTGACCAACGTGAGCCGCGATGCGCGCTCGGCCGACATGGCCGAGCTGCGGCGGCTGGTGCCGGTGATGGCGGTGGGCAGCCTCGTGGGCGCGGCCTTGCTGCTGCTCGGGCGGCCGCAACTGATGCTGCTGGCGCTCGGCATCTTCGCGGTGGCCTATGCGCTGTACTCGCTCAGCGGCATCAAGCCGGTGTCGCAACTGTCGTCGCGTGCGGCGTTGCCGTTCGGTTTCGTCGGCGGCATCTTCTCGGCGATGTTCGGCAGCGGCGGCTTCATCTATGCGATCTATCTGTCGGGCCGCATCGCCGCGAAGGAACGGATTCGCGTCACGCAGTCGACGCTGATCGGGCTCAGCACGCTCACGCGGGCGATCCTGTTCCTGCTGGCCGGCGTGTATGCGCAGGCTTCGATGCTCTGGCTGGCAGTGCTGCTGTTTCCGGCCATGCTGGTCGGCACGGCCGTCGGGCGGCGCATCACGCTTCGGCTGTCGCGCGAGCAGTTTCTCCGGGTGGTGGGCGTGGCCGTGTTGTGCTCGGGTGCGTTCCTGATCTATCGCTATGTGGCCGGTTAGAAAAGGCGACGAAAGAAGCGCGTGAGGTGGGCGCGTCGCGCCTCGTTTTTCGTGCGCGACGCCTTCTAGAATCCAGGCCCGCACTCGCCCGGCATCGCTCGGGCAAGGCGCATCGTTCATCTCATTTTCTGCATGCCTCTTTCTCGACCTCGCTCTGCTTCTCCCTCCTTCCTGGCTCTTCTTCTCTCCTCCATCATCGGCACGGCAGCAGCCCCTGCCTTCGCCGCCGATGCTGTCCTGACGCTGAACACCGACCGCGTGCAGGAAGACACCAACGCTCCCGCCCTCGATCTTGCGCTGACCCGCTTTGCCGGCATGGCATCGGGCTCGTACTACTGGCCTGAAGGCCTGCTGGCCGAGCAGCTGATCTCGGGACTGTCGTCGCGCCGCGACCGCAAGCAGCAAGCGCTGCCGGACGGGCTGCAACTGCTGTCGTCGTACCGCCGGCCCTATGGCGGCAGCGAGCGCGCCGCCGTGCTGATCGACGGCCGCAGCGGCGATGTGCTGGCCGCGGCGCTGGTGCATCGCCAGTGCGGTGCGGGCTCGTCGTCCGCTGGTTGCCTGGACGACCAGCATGCGGTGCTTTCGATCTTTCTGCGTCCGGGCTTCGACCGCGCCAAGGCACAGCCACTGGTCGCATGGAGCCGCGAGGTGCCCGAAAAACTGCAGTCCGGCGAAGGCGAGAAGATCGCGAAGACCGAGTACGCCACGATGGATGCCGCGCACACCGCCGCACGCGCCGTCGAGCGACCGAAGGGTTTTTCGGCCGTGGTGCCGCTGTACCCGAAGTCGCTGATCTACCGCACCGCGCAGGACGCGTTGAGCGACGCGAAGGCACGGCGCGTGCTGCGCCTGCAGACCACGGACAGCATGGAAAAGGTGCTGGCCTTCTACAAGCAGTTGTCGCCGCCGCTCGAAGAGATGGAGTCGGCGCTGGACACGCGCAGCGGCTACGTTGCCGGCACGCGCAAGGGCGTGGCCTTTTCCGTCAATGTGAAGCACGACCGGGACATGCCGGCCATCACCAACATCGAAGTCGAGATTTCCGAATGAACGCACTGATCCCCAAAACCATCGCTTCGCTGTTGCTGCTCGCCGGTGCCGCAGGCGCCGTCTGCGCCCAAGCGCAGGGCGCTGCACCCGCGGCTTCGTCGGGTGGACCCGTCACGACCGAATTGCCCGCGCCGCCGCTGCGCCTGAGCGAGCAGCCGCGCATTCGCAGCGCCGTCATCGCCATGGTCGGCTATGCGCGCGGCAGCTACACCGAGGCCGATACGTTGATTGCACAGCAGGTGCTCGAAGGCATGCGCTCCAGGCACGACATCACGCGCACCGTCTGGCCCGATGGCCGCAAGGTGATCGCGTCCGTGAATGGCGGCGACCACGGCGAAGAGCGCGCCGCGATGCTGCTCGACGCCGAAGGCCGGCTGGTGGCGCTGGGGCTGGTCAACGGTCATTGCAACGTGCCACCGACCGGCGACAAGCCGAAGGTGTGCAAGCCCGCGCCGCAGACGGTGCTGTCGATCTTCCAGCCCGCCGGTGCGAAGCAGGCGGATGCGGAGCCATTGGTCGTGTGGGGCAAGACGCTGCCGGAGTTCCTGGCAGCCATGGCCGACAGCGACGACCCGGCGAAGGCGGCCGACGCGCAGAAGATCGCGAGCGTCGAATACATCGCCGGCCAGCCGGACGTGCCGGGCTGGCGCGTGGAGCAATTGCCGCCGGGCTTTCCGGCTTCGCTGCGGCCTTTGCTGGTGCAGACGGCCGAAGTGAACAGCACGGCGAGCGCCGGCAAGATCGTGATGCCCAAGGGCCTTGCGGGCAAGCCGATGCGCACGGCGTACGAACAATCGCAGCGCAACGAGCCGAGGCTGCCCGATGCCGAAGTGACGCTGCGCAGCTATGCCGAGCTTGGCACGTTGGTCGATGCCTATCGCGAACTGGCGAAGGGCGCGAGTGTGGAAGAAGGCGGCCGCGAAATCGTGTTCAACGGCACCGACGGCGCCGGGCGCTACAGCGTCCGCCTGCGCGATGCGAAGGAAACCGGCGTGTTCATCACCGTGTCGAGCTGGAAGCGCAAGTAGCGGGTTCTGCGCGCTGGGTGCAGCGTTCCTTCCCGACGATCAGCGCGTCTTCCGGCTTCCATTCAGCTTGTCGAGCGCGCGGCGAAAGTCGGCCAGCGGCATCGATTGCGATGCGTCCTTGTTGTCGGCTTCCGCCAGCGCGCGGCTTCGCCATCCTGGCGGGGTGCCTGCCGGGTTCTGGATCAGCCCGTGCACCGTGTCGCCTCGAACTTCCAGGATAGAGCTGCACATGTCGCTTCGCATCGATGGTCCCTCGCCCCATACCTGGAGGATCCACTCGGAGCCTTTGGGGAGCAGGGCGGTGTGACCCGTGGGCGGCAGGTTGAGCAGGTATCCGACGACCCAGCCTCCGCCTTGGAGTCTTGTGCCGATTTCGTCGCGCTTCCCGGCAGTGAAGAATTCAAGGATCTCGAACTTGAAAAGGTAGGGGTCTGGAGCGGGAAGCGATGCGTCAGTGTCGGTCGGTACCACTCGTGCCCGAACGATCCGGCCCTGGCGGCCGTGGTCGCGATACCACTTCACCGATTCAAGGAATGAGCTGTTGCCGGCGCATGACGTCGCGCCGGCGGAACCTGCGGCCAGGATGGCAAGCACGAGGGCGCAAAGCGACCGGAACAGTCTCATCTTCTTGAGTCTCCAGAGGGAGGCGAAGAAATGATTCGTGGGGCCATCACTTCGTCGACTTCGGCACTATTTCGTCATGCGTGTCGCGAGTCAAGAAAGCTGAAGAGCGGTCATTGCCCGGGCTGCACGATCTGCAGCCACGGCCATCGCGCCTGATAGTCGCCCGCCTTCTTGAGAAACAGCTCGCGCATCGGAAGCAGCGGGTTCATGCGCAGGATGCCCGCCGCAAGGTCGTCGAGGCCATCGGGTGCATAGAGCGTCTTGTCGGCCAGGTCGATGCCGACGCGTGTGCATGCGATCAGGTAGCGATCGATTCCGTCGCGCGCGGAGCCGAGCCGGGGGTAGGGCGACTGGAAGCGCTGCTCGTACCAGAGGTGAACGCGCGCCTGGTTCTTGACCTCCACGCTCACGCCGAGGTCGGCCACCGCTTTCTGCACGCGCTGGATCACGAGGTCTTCGGCGTCCCATGACAGGTCGGCGTCGTCGAAGTAGAAGACGTCGTAGTCCTTCACGCCCCAGCCGGGCGGCTTGCCCGACAGGCAGTTCCATGTCGCCTGGAAGAGGCAGCCGGCGGTCAGGAAGCCCTGGCGAAGCCCGAGCTTGGGCAGGCGCGAAAGCAGTGCGGCGTTGACCGGGTCCTGCATGGCTTGCTCGATCAAGCCGGTGGGTGTCAATGGCATGGGGCGATGAGGTCCAGCGCAGTGCGATGCAATGCAAAGAGGCCTGACGGCCATCGCCGTCAGGCCTCGAAGCGGGAACGTGCGAAAGAAGCGATCAGCCGATTTCGGCGATCAGCTCGATCTCGACGCAGGCACCCATCGGGATCTGCGCCACGCCGAAGGCGCTGCGTGCATGCGCGCCCTTTTCGGGGCCGAAGACTTCGGCGAAAAGCTCGCTGGCGCCGTTGGTCACCAGATGCTGTTCGGTGAAGGTGCCGACCGAGTTGACCAGGCTCATGACCTTGACGATGCGCGTGACCTTGTTGAGGTCGCCCACGGCCGCGTGCAGCGTGCCGAGCAGGTCGATGGCGATGGCGCGTGCGGCCTGCTTGCCTTCTTCGGTGCCGATGTTGGCGCCGAGTTGGCCGGTCCAGACCTTGCCGTCCTTCTTGGCGATGTGGCCCGACAGGAACACGAGGTTGCCGGTGCGCGCGAAGGGAACGTAGGCGGCCGCGGGGGCGGAGACGGGCGGCAGGGTGATGCCGAGGCTGGAAAGTTTGTCGTAAACGCTCATGGAGTTTCCTTGTCTTGGGATTGCGATTGTGTTCCGGTTTGGGGCAGCGCCTCGATCACTTCCCCCACTGGCTGCACGGTCACGCCGACCCGCAGCGTGTGGCGTGCGCCGCCATGGAGTACGCCGCGCATCGGCGAGACGTCGGAGTAGTCGCGGCCGATGGCCAGGGTGACGTAGTCTTCGCCCGGCTGACGGCCGTTGGTAGGGTCGAAGTCGGCCCATCCGCCGGCGCTGGCCGTGTCCTCGGCGCCTTCGTCTTCGCCCGGCAGGTACACCGACACCCAGGCGTGCGACGCATCGGCGCCCACCAGCCGGGGCTGGCCGGGCGGTGGCTGCGTCAGCAGGTAGCCGCTCACGTAGCGCGCGGGCAGGCCCATGGTGCGAAAGCACGCGATCATGATGTGGGCGAAGTCCTGGCACACGCCCTTGCGCTGCGCCAGGGCCTCGACGGCGGGCGTGTTGATCTCGGTGCTGTCGGCGTCGTAGGCGAAGTCGCGGTACATGCGCTCGGTGAGGTCCATCGCCACGTCGAAGGTGGGGCGCCCGGGCACGAAGCTGGCGCGCGCGTACGCGTTGAAGTCGTCGTGGCGCGGCACGTAGGGCGAAGGAAAGACGAACTCGGAGGCCGCATCGAAGGTGGCGTCCTTGCGAAAGCGGAAGCGCTCGCGCACGGCCTCCCAGGGCAGCTCGCGCGCGATGGCCGGCGACAGCACCGGCGTCGAGGTCTCGACCACGCTTTCGGCCGTGACCACCAGCCGGTCGTGCGTGGCCTCGAGCGCGAAGAAGGCGCGCGTGTTGCCGTACAGGTCGGGCAGTTCGCTGCGCTGCGCGGGCGGCGGATCGATCGCGAGCTTGTGGCTCACCAGCCGCTGCGAGTCGGTGGCCAGCGGCTTCAGGTGCGCCAGGTGCTGCGCCGTCTCGACCGGCGGCGCGTACTCGTAGCGGGTTTCGTGGGTGACGTGAAGCAGCATCGCGCAGGCCGGTGGATCGGGGGCTTCTTTTTACTTCGACTCGGCGCCGAAGTACGAGGCGTAGATCTTGGCGTAGGTGCCGTCGGCCTTGACTTCGTCCAGGCCCTTGTTGATCTTGGCGAGCAGCTCGGCGTTGCCCTTCTTGACTGCGATGCCGTAGTGCTCGACCGGGAAGCCCGCGTCGCTCACCGTCTTGAATCCGCCCGTCGCGTTGTTGGCCAGGTAGTGCACGACCACGCCGTTGTCGGCCACCACGGCCTGCACGCCGCCGGCTTCCAGTTCCTTGAGCGCGAGCGGCGTGGATTCGAAGCGCTTGATGGCGGTGCTCGACTTGCCCAGCAGCTTGCCCACGACTTCGTCGCCGGTGGTGCCGTTCTGCACGCCGATCTTCAGCGACTTGATGTCCTCGAACTTCACGACCGGCGAGTCGGCCTTGACCGCGATCAGTTGCCGGGCGTCGAAGTAGGGCTGCGAGAAGTCCATGGTCTGGCGGCGCTCGTCGGTGATGGTGATGGCCGACACCAGCAGGTCGCGGTCGCCCTGGTCGAGCGAGTTGAAGATGCCTTCCCACGGCGTGTTGACGAACTTGACCTCGATGCCGGCCTTGGCCGCCGCGGCCTTGACCACGTCGATGTCGAAGCCCACGACGTCGCCCTTTTCATTCTGCGATTCGAAGGGCGTGTAGGCAGCGTCGGTGCCGACCACCAGCACGCGCGCCGCGGCCGGCGGGGGCGGCGGTGCGGAAGCGGCGGCAGGCGCGGCGGGTTCCTGCTTGCTGCAGGCGGCAATGGCAAGCGCCGCGAGGAGACCAGCGGCAGTGAGTGCGAAGCGACGGTTGATGTCCATGATGGGAAGTCTCCTTGGAGTTATCGGGGAGCGCCGCGAAACCGGCCTTGCCGGCCTGCGGACGTTGCCCCTGGTGAGGGGAGGTGCGAAGCGGCACGAGGTGCGCGATGCATGGGAAAGGGCCCGGTCACGCGCCGACGGAGCGCAGCGATTCGGAGGTGAGCGTGAAGTACCGCGTGCCGATGGCGTCCGACACGTGGTAGGCCGCCGTCTCGCAGTTGGCGAGCAGCTGCACGAGCGCGGGGTAGTTCGCGTCGGGGCCGGCGGCGCAAAGGTGCTCGAGCGTCCAGGTGGCCGGGTCGGGCAGCTCGTACGACAGCGCGGTCAGCTTGCCGGGCGCGCTGCCGGCCAGCCGCGCGATGCGGCCGCGCAATGTTTGCGTGACCCATGCGAGCGAGCGCGGGTTCTCGGCGTCGAGCACCAGCAGGTCGACCAGCGTGGCGACGTCGCGGCGCTGCTGGTAGCGCGCGTGGAAGGTGATGGTGCTGTCGAACAGCGCCACCATGGCCTCGAAGCCGCTGACCTCGTGCACGGCGCCGTTGTCGAAGCCGGCTTCCAGGGCGTTCGACAGGAAGCCCAGGCGCTCGATGTGGCGGCCGATCGACAGCAGCCGCCAGGCGTCGTCGCGCGTCATGCGGTCGGTCTGCGCGCCGGTCATGGCGGCCAGCGCCGTGCTGGCGGATTCGAGGGCGCGCAGCGCGGCGCTGGTGGCAAAGCTGCCTTCGCCGGCCTGCTCGGCGGCGCGCCGCAGGAAGTCGGTCTCGGCACGCACGATCTGGTTCCAGTTGTCTTGCGAGAGCCGTTCGCGCACCGCCGCCGCCGCCTGCCGGATGCAGCGCAGGCTGTAGCCGACGCTGCCGCCCTTGTCGGCGTCGCCGAGCTCGGCCACTAGCGCACGCTCGAACACGCGGCGCGATTGCGGCGCGCTCGGCACGCCGGCCGGCACCAGCGCGTTGCGCAGCGCCATGCGGTGCAGCCATTCGAGCAGCGGGCGCGACGACTGGTCTTCGCCGCCCAGCAGGTTGAGCGTGAGCCGTGCCAGCCGCACCGCGTTTTCGGCGCGCTCGGTGTAGCGGCCGAGCCAGAACATGTTCTCGGCCGCGCGGCTGGTGACGGGCGCGCGGTGCCGCGCCAGCGAGGCCGGTGTGGCGTGCGGCTGCAGCAGCGTGGTGCGGTCGACCTCGCCATGGGTCTGCACCCACACGTCGGCGCTGCTGCCGCCGCGCTGCATCGACGCGATCTGCGCATCAGGGCCCGCGAGCCGCGCCAGCCCGCCGGGCAGCACGCGCCACGACTGCGCGCCGTCGCTCACCGCGAACACGCGCAGCAGCACCGCGCGTGGCGCGATGTGGCCGGGGCCCATGTCGTTGGCCCAGGTCGGCATCTGCGACAGCGGCAGGTAGCCCTGCACGGTATGGACATCGCCTTCGCGCACGATGCGGCCGGCCCATTCGTCGAGCTCGCGCCGACCGAGCTGGCTGCCGAGCACCGCATCGAAACTGGCGCGGCCTTCGAAGCCGGGGTAGGTGGGCTTGATGGCGCAGTCGCCGAGTTGCGGCAGCACCGCTTCGAGCGCGGCGCGTTCGCCGCACCACCAGGTGGGCAGCGCGGGCAGCTTGAGCTTTTCGCCGATCAGGCGACGCGCCAGGCCCGGCAGAAAGCCGAGCAGCGCCGGCGATTCGAGGAACGCCGAGCCGGGCATGTTGGCCACCAGCACATTGCCGGCGCGAATGGCCTGCAGCAGGCCGGGCACGCCGAGGGTGGAGTCGGGGCGCAGCTCCAGCGGATCGAGGAACTGGTCGTCGAGCCGCTTGATGAGGCCGTGCACCGGGCGCAGGCCCTGCAGCGTCTTGAGGTAGAGCCGCTGGTCGCGCACCGTGAGGTCACTGCCCTCGACCAGCGTCACGCCCAGGTAGCGCGCAAGGTAGGCGTGCTCGAAGTAGGTTTCGTTGTACGGGCCGGGCGTCAGCAGCGCGATGTGCGGCGGCACGCCGGCCGGGCACATGCGCTGCAGGCCGTCCATCATGGCGCTGTAGGTGGCGGCCAGGCGCTGCACCTGCAGGGCCTCGAAGGCTTGCGGAAACTGCCGTGTGATGGCCAGGCGGTTTTCGAGCAGGTAGCCCAGGCCCGAGGGCGCCTGGGTGCGCTGCGACACCACCCACCAGTTGCCGTCGGGGCCGCGCGCAAGGTCGAAGGCCGTGATGTGCAGCCAGGTGTCGCCCGGCGGCTTTACGCCGTGCAGCGCGCGCAGGTAGCCAGGGTGGCCGCGCACCAGCGCCGGCGGCAGCAGGCCTTCGGCCAGCAGTTGCTGCGGGCCGTAGACGTCGGCCATCACGCGGTCGAGCACGCGCACGCGCTGCAGCACGCCGGCTTCGATCTGGCTCCAGCTTTCGGGCGAGACGATCAGCGGGAACAGGTCGAGCGACCACGGCCGCTGCGGGCCGTTGGCGTCGGCGTAGACGTTGTAGGTGACGCCGTTGTCGCGGATCTGCCGCTCGAGGCTGACTGCGCGCCGGGGCAGGTCGTTGAAGCCGCCTGGGCCGAGCTGTTCGAAGAAGGCGTTCCAGGCGGGGGTGAGCGGGGGCTGCTCGCTGGAGGGGGACGGGGTTTGCGTCTGCGACTGGGCCTGCTGCGAGGACGACTGGGATTGCGATTGCGATTGCGATTGCGATGGCGATGGCGATGGCGATGGCGATGGCGATGGCGATGGCGATGGCGATGGCGATGGCGATGGCGCCAGCGGCGCCGGGCGCTCTACCGCCGTGTCGTACAGCAACGGCGCTGGCGGTGGCGTCGGCGCGCCACCCGAAACGGGCCGCACCGGGGCGGCCGCCGTGGCTTGTCCACGCAGTTCGTCGAAATGTCCGGGCAGGGCGGCCGGTGCGAGCGCCGACGCCAGGGCCGCTGGAAACTCCAGTGCCTGGGCGTCGAACAGGGATTCGTTCAAAGGTTCCACAGGGGGTGGATTGTCACACTGCCGTCACGGCATGGCCGATCGGGCAATGTGCTAAGGGCACCCTCAGCGCCGCAGATCCAGCGTGAACGGGAATTCGCGGCTGCCCGGCAACTCGATCGTGGCCGGCGGCGTGCGCACCAGCCCGGGCGTGTGGCCCATGCGCGTGAAGCGCGAATGGCGGCGGCTCTCGGCCTCGTAGGCATTGACTGGGAAGGTGTCGTAGTTGCGCCCGCCCGGGTGGGCCACGAAGTACTGGCAACCGCCCAGCGAGCGCTTCATCCAGGTGTCGACGAGGTCGAAGGTCAGCGGTGCATGCGCGCCGATGCTGGGGTGCAGCGCCGACGGTGGGTTCCAGGCCTTGTAGCGCACGCCCGCGACGAACTCGCCGGTCACCCCGGTGGGCTGCAGCGGCAGCACCTTGCCGTTGACGGTGACGACGTGGCGGCTTTCGTTCAGGCCGGTCACGCGCACCTCGATGCGCTCGAGCGACGAATCGACATAACGCACCGTGCCGCCGGCGGAGCCTTCCTCGCCCATCACGTGCCAGGGTTCGAGCGCATTGCGCAGCGACAGCTCCACGCCCATGGCCTGCATCTGGCCGACCAGCGGGAAGCGGAACTCGAAGTGCGGCGCGAACCAGTCGGGGTCGAACGCGAAGCCGGCCTGGCGCATCTCGCTGATGACGTCGTCGAAGTCCATCTTGACGAAGGTCGGCAGCAAAAAGCGGTCGTGCAGCTCGGTGCCCCAGCGGGTGACGGGCGCCTTGTAGGGCTCGTCCCAGAAGCGGGCGACCAGTGCGCGGATCAGCAACTGTTGCGCAATGCTCATGCGCGCATGCGGCGGCATTTCGAACGCGCGCAGTTCCAGCAGGCCAAGGCGGCCGGTGCTCGAATCGGGCGAATAGAGCTTGTCGATGCAGAACTCGCTGCGGTGCGTGTTGCCTGACACGTCGATCAGGATGTTGCGCAGCGTGCGGTCGACCAGCCATGCGGGCATGTTCTGGCCGTAGATCTCGCGGTTCTTCGCGATCTCCTTCAGGGCAATCTCGAGCTCGTAGACCTGGTCGTTGCGCGCCTCGTCCACGCGCGGCGCCTGGCTGGTCGGGCCGATGAACATGCCCGAGAACAGGTAGCTCAGCGACGGGTGGTTGTGCCAATACAGCAGCAGGCTGGCCAGCAGTTCGGGCCGGCGCAGGAACGGGCTGTCGGCCGGCGTGGCGCCGCCCATCACGAAGTGGTTGCCGCCGCCGGTACCGGTGTGGCGGCCGTCGGTCATGAATTTCTCGGCCGACAGACGGGTTTCGAAGGCGGCGTTGTAGAGGAACTCGGTATGGGCGACCAGTTCCTTCCAGTTGTGGGCCGGATGGATGTTGACTTCGATCACGCCAGGGTCGGGCGTGACGGCCAGCATCTTCAGGCGCGGATCGCGCGGTGGCGGATAGCCTTCCATCACGATCTTCACGCCCAGCTCTTGTGCGGTGGCTTCGACGGCGGCAACGAGGTCGAGGTAGTCCTCCAGGCGCGCGAGCGGCGGCATGAAGACATAGAGCACACCTGAGGCGCTGCCCTTTTTCTCGGCCGAAGGACCGTTGGCGCGGCGCGGATCGCGCACTTCGACGCACAGCGCGGTGCGCGTGACCCAATGGGCCGATTCGCCGCGCAGGGGTTGGCGGGTGGTGGTGCCATCGGCGGCGGCTGCTGCCGCAGCATCGCCGCTCGCCGCATCGCCGGGGCGCTGCATGCGCAGCGACGCGGGCACCACGGGCGGTGTGCCGAAGGTGTAGGGCACGTCGCCCAGGCCTGCGCCAGCCGCACCGGCCGTGCCCGTGCTGTAGCGCGCACGGTAGTCGGCCGAACTTGGCAACGCGCCGCGCGGGGCGGTCGGGTCGCGCTCGATCAGGTAGGGGTAGTCGCCCTTGCTGGCCCACGGCTGCGAGTCGAGCGGCAGGCGGTAGCCCATGGGCGAGTCGCCCGGGATCAGGTAGAGGCGGTCGTCGCGCAGGAACCAGGGGCCGGTCTTCCAGGCCGGGCCGGCGAGCGCGGGGGCGTCGCTGTTGGCGTTGCCGGGCTCGATGGGCAGCATGTAGCCGATCACCGCGTCGAGCTTCTGCGTGAACACGCGGCGCAGGCGCACGCGTTCGAGTTCGTCGTCGAGCTTCGATTCGAAGGGGTCGACGTTCACCGGCAGGCGGCGTTCGCGCCAGAGGTAGTAGTAGACGTCTTCGTAGCCGGGCTGGATGTAGCGCTCGGTCAGGCCGAGCTTGTGGGCCAGCACGGTGGTGAAGCGGCGCGCGTCTTCGCTCGTGTAGTGCGTGGGAAAGCGCTCGTCGGCGAACAGCGAAGGGTCGTGCCACAGCGCCTGGCCGTCTGCACGCCAGAAGATCGACAGCGCCCAGCGCGGCAGTTGCTCGCCCGGGTACCACTTGCCCTGGCCGAAATGCAGGAAGCCGCCGTTGCCGTACTCGGCACGCAGCTTGTGGACCAGCTCGGTGGCGTAGCCGCGCTTCGTGGGGCCGAGGGCGTCGGTGTTCCATTCGGGCGCATCGCGATCACTGGTGGCTACGTAGGTCGGCTCGCCGCCCATGGTCAGGCGCACGTCGCCGGCCTTCAGGCGTGCATCGACCACATCGCCCAGCGCCAGCACTTCGGACCACTGCTCTTCGGTATAGGGCTTGGTGACGCGCGGCGATTCGTAGATGCGGGTGACCGTCATCTCGTGGCCGAACTCGACCTCGGATTCGTCGACGCCGCCCTCGATGGGCGCGGCGCTCGACGGCGTGGGCGTGCAGGCGAGCGGGATGTGGCCTTCGCCGGCCATCAGGCCCGAGGTGGCGTCCAGGCCGATCCAGCCGGCGCCCGGCAGGAACACCTCGCACCAGGCGTGCAGGTCGGTGAAGTCGACCGTGGTGCCGCTCGGGCCGTCGAGCGACTTCACGTCGGGCGTGAGCTGGATCAGGTAGCCCGAGACGAAGCGCGCGGCCAGCCCGCAATGGCGCAGCAACTGCACCAGCAGCCAGCCCGAGTCGCGGCACGAGCCGCTGCCGTTGGTGAGCGTTTCTTCCGGTGTCTGTACGCCGGGCTCCATGCGGATCAGGTAGTTGACGTCTTTCTGGACCTGCTGGTTGAGCCCGACCAGGAAGTCGATGGTGCGCTGCGTCTTGCGGTCGATCTTGTCGAGGTAGGCGGCCAGCAGCGGCGTGGGCGTTTCGGTGACGAGGTAGGGCGCAAGCTCTTCGGCTTGCGAGGCCGTGTACTTGAACGGGAAGTTCTCGGCCTGCGGCTCGAGGAAGAAGTCGAAGGGGTTGTAGACCGCCATCTCGACCACGAGGTCGACGGTGACCTTGAATTCACGCGTTTTCTCGGGAAACACGAGCCGCGCCTGGTAGTTGGCGAACGGGTCCTGCATCCAGTTGACGAAGTGCTCCGCGGGCTCGACCCGCAGCGAGTACGAGATCACATTGCTTCGGCAATGCGGCGCGGGCCGCAACCTGACGACCTGCGGGCCCAACTGCACCAGGCGGTCGTATTTGTAGTGGGTGACGTGGTGGAGTGCGGCGTGAATGGACATGCGTTTTTGTGTGCAGTACTGGCAGATTGCATCGAAAAGATGTCTCTGGTGAGACGCATACTAGCCCAGAAGCCAAGCAATTAACGCGCCACTGAGCGTGGGTTCGGGGAGGGTTTGCATCATGTGTTCCGAGGTTCTTCGGTGACGCCGTCGCGCGCTTCCGGCCATGCCATGGCCGGGTCGTGGGCCTTCGCCATGCTGGGCGGTTCGGTGTGGGGCGCGGCCCTGCAATTGCAGCAAGCGCTGCTCTGGAGCGCGTGGGTCTATGCCGCGTTGCTGCTTGTCGCGGTCGTTGTCATGGGATGGTCATGTCGGCCTTCTTCGATGCTGCGGCGCGGGTCGGGCAAGGGGCTTCTGGCGGTCGCGCTGGCGTGCGGCACGATGGCCGGTGCGGGGCAGGCCGGTTGGCGTGCCGCGATCCATGCGGGCGGCGCGTTGGACCCGGCGCTCGAAGGGCGCGACCTGCAAGTCACCGGCGTGGTGTCGGAGATGCCGCAGCGTGGCGAGGCGGCAACCCGCTTTCGGCTCGACGTCGAGTCGGCGCGCTGGGCTGGCACCGGCGCCAGTGCCGAAGCACCGCCGGCCGTGCCGGAGCGCATCGCCCTGGGCTGGTATGCCGAGAACACAGGCCTGTGGGGCCGCTCTTCCGACGAGCGGACGCCTTCCACCAGCACCGTCGGCGCGCCGCACGCCGGCGAGCGATGGCGCCTGACGGTGCGGCTCAAGGCGCCGCACGGCAACCTCAACCCTCATGGCTTCGACAGCGAACTGTGGATGTGGGAGCAGGGCGTGCAAGCCAACGGCTATGTGCGAACCGGCGCGCGCGATGCGGCGCCTGTGCGCGCAGGCATCACATGGCTGCACCCCATCGAACGGGCGCGGGAGGCGGTGCGCGACGCGGTGTTCGAGCGCGTGCCCGACCGCGGGCAGGCCGGCGTTATCGCCGCGCTGGTCACTGGCGACCAGGGTGCGATCGACCGCGCCGGCTGGGATGTCTTTCGCGCGACCGGCGTGGCGCACCTGATGTCGATCTCGGGGCTGCACGTGACGATGTTTGCCTGGCTGGCCGCGCACATCGTCGGCCTGCTCTGGCGCCGCAGCAGCCGGTTGATGCTGTGGCTGCCGGCGCAGCAGGCCGCGCTGGCCGGCGGCGTGCTGCTGGCCACGTTCTACGCGCTGTTCAGCGGTTGGGGCGTGCCATCGCAGCGCACGGTCTGGATGCTGGCGACCGTCGCGCTGCTGCGCCTGGCAGGGCGGCGCTGGCCCTGGCCGCACGTGTGGCTGCTGACGGCTGCGGTGGTGGTGGCGCTCGATCCGTGGGCCTTGATGCAGGCCGGCTTCTGGCTCAGTTTCGTGGCCGTGGGCGTGCTGTTTGCCACCGACCTCGCCGCGCCGGGCGCGGCGAAGCGGGGCATTCGGGCACAGGTGTGGCAACTGTTGCGCGAGCAATGGGTCATCACGCTGGCGATCACGCCGCTGAGCCTGCTGCTGTTCCAGCAGGTGTCGCTGGTGGGGCTGCCGGCCAATGCGATCGCGATTCCATGGGTCACGCTGGTGGTGACACCGTTGGCCATGCTCGGCGTGGCCGTGGCGCCCCTGTGGGATCTTGCGGCCTGGGCTGTGCATGTGCTCGCGGTGCTGCTGCAGTGGGGCGCCGGTCTGCCCCATGCCACGCTGTCGGTGGCCGCGCCGCCCGGATGGATGGCCGCGTGCGGCGTGGCGGGCGGCGTGCTGCTCGCCATGCCGTTGCCTTGGTCGCTGCGCACTTTGGGCCTGCCGCTCCTGTTGCCTGTGCTGCTCTGGCAGGCGCCGCGGCCCGCAGCCGGCGAGTTCGAATTGCTGGCCGCCGATATCGGGCAGGGCAATGCGGTGCTGGTGCGCACCGCCACGCACAGCTTGCTCTACGACGCCGGGCCGCGCTACAGCCTCGAAAGCGATGCCGGCCATCGCGTGCTGGTGCCGCTCCTGCGCGCCCAGGGCGAGCGGCTCGACATGCTGCTGCTGAGCCACCGCGATGCAGACCACACCGGCGGCGCTGCCGCCGTGCTGGCAATGCAGCCACAGGCCGCGCTGCTGAGTTCCATCGAGCCCACGCACCCGCTGCGTTCGTTGCGCCCCGGTGCGGTGTGCGAGGCCGGCCAGCAATGGACCTGGGACGACGTGCATTTCGAGGTGCTGCATCCGCTGGCTTCCGACTACCGGGCTGGCGTCAAGTCGAATGCGATTTCATGCGTCTTGCGCATCGGCAATGGCCGCGCGACCGCACTGCTGGTGGGCGACATCGAACGCGACCAGGAGCGCGTGCTGGTGCAGCGGAATGCGGCGCTCGCGGCTGACGTGCTGCTGGTGCCGCACCACGGCAGCAAGTCTTCGTCGAGCGAATTGCTGCTCGACGCTGTGCAGCCACGCATCGCGCTGGTGCAGGCGGGCTACCGCAACCGTTTTGGGCATCCGGCGGCGGAGGTCGTTGCGCGCTACGAGGCGCGCGGAGCGCGGGTGGTCGACAGCGTCAGGTGCGGCGCCGCCCTCTGGCGCAGCACCCGCGCCGGCGACGTGGATTGTGAGCGCGATCGCAGTGCGCGCTATTGGCAACACGCCTTGCCCTGAAACGGCATCCGCCGGTGAGAAGGACCGCCGACAAACCTTTGAAATGTGAATAAATTCTCAAAAGAACGGCGATACATTGGTTGCCGAGTCTGGCAATGAGGAGTCCGATCCGTTGGAGCGATCCAACGCATACACAACATTCAGGGGACACGATGCGCAACGACAACGGCCAGCGGCAGCGGTGGCTTTCCAGGCGGACGCCATGACGGCCGCCGTTCCCGCCATCACCAGCGCCAGCGCGGCATCGGCCCCCGGCGCCAAGCTCAAGATGCACCGCGAAGGCCCGGTGCTGATCCTGACGCTCAGCAACCCCGCCGCCCGCAACGCGATCAATCCATCGGTCTACCGCGCTGCGGCCAAGGCGATACGGGCCACCTCCGGCTTTCGCACCGTGCGCGCGATCGTGCTGTGCGGGGAGGGCGAGCATTTCAGCGGCGGTGGCGACCTGCGGCGGCTGGCCCGCCAGCGCAAGCTGCCGCCGGCCGAGCAGCATGGCCACATCGAGGCGTTGCACGAATGGATCATGGCCATCGAGGAAGCGCCCCAGCCCGTCATTGCCGCGGTCGAAGGCGCGGCCATGGGCGGCGGTTTTTCGCTGTGCCTGGCCTGCGACCTGATCGTCGCGGCCGAGGACGCGAAGTTCGCGATGTCCTATGTGAACGTCGGGCTGACACCCGATGGCGGTGCCACCGATTCGCTCGCGCGCTCGCTGCCGCCGCAGGCCGCGCTTGAAATGCTGCTCGATGGCGCGCCGTTTACCGCCGACCGGCTTCATGGCTGGGGTGTGGTCAACAAGGTCGTGCCGCATGGCACCGCCGGCGCCACAGCGCTCGAATGGGCCCAGCGGTTGGCGCGCGGGCCGTTCGAGGTGCAGGCGCGCATCAAGCAACTGGTGCACTCGGCACGCGGCCGCAGCCGGCGCGAACAGCTCGAGGCCGAGCGTGAATCCTTCGTCGCCAGTCTTTACAGCGACGAAAGCGGTGAACGCATCAAGGAATTCCTGTCGCCCCGCAAGAAGCGGGTGCCGGACGAAGGCTCCGAGCCGTAGCAAGAAAAGTCTCGCGGCCCGTCTCCAGCCAGCAGATTAGGGGTTTCACTGGCCCTGAACTTGCTAAGCTATGGCTCAAGGAGATTGGTCGTTCCATGCACAAATTCGATGAGATGTATGAGCAGTTGCCCTACGCAGGGGCTGCAATCCGACAGCACTACAAGCGCTACGACCAATGGCTCGCGAAGCAACCCGGTGAGGTGATGCGTTCGCGGCGCGAAGAGGCGGAAATGATTTTCCGCCGGGTCGGCATCACCTTCGCGGTGTACGGCGCCAAGGATGAAGACGGCTCCGGCACCGAGCGGCTCATTCCGTTCGACCTGCTGCCCCGCATCATTCCCGCCCACGAGTGGGACAGCATGGAAAAGGGGCTGGTGCAGCGCGTCACGGCGCTCAACCGCTTCCTGCATGACGTCTACCACGACCAGGAAATCATCAAGGCCGGCATCATCCCGGCTGAGCAGATCCTGAACAACGCGCAGTTCCGCCCCGAAATGATGGGCGTCACGGTGCCGCACAACGTCTACTCCAACATCTCGGGCATCGACATCGTGCGTGCCCCCGATGCCGACGGCAACGGTGAGTACTACGTGCTCGAAGACAACCTGCGCGTGCCCAGCGGCGTGAGCTACATGCTCGAAAACCGCAAGATGATGATGCGGCTCTTTCCCGAGCTGTTCAACCAGAACCGCATTGCGCCCGTGGCGCACTACCCCGACCTGCTGCTCGAAACATTGCGTGCCAGCGCGCCGGCCGCCACGGCCGAGCCCACGGTGGTGGTGCTCACGCCCGGCATGTACAACAGCGCCTACTTCGAGCACGCGTTCCTTGCGCAGCAGATGGGCGTGGAGCTGGTCGAAGGGCAAGACCTGTTCGTGAAGGACAACTTCGTCTACATGCGCACCACGCGCGGGCCGAAGCGCGTCGACGTGATCTACCGCCGCGTCGACGACGACTTCCTCGACCCCGAGGTGTTCCGCCCCACGTCCACGCTCGGTTGCGCCGGCCTCATGCGCGCCTACCGCGAAGGCAACGTCGTGATCTGCAATGCGGTGGGCACCGGCGTGGCCGACGACAAGTCGATCTACCCCTACGTGCCGAAGATGGTCGAGTTCTACCTCGGCGAAAAGCCGATCCTGAAAAACGTGCCCACCTACATGTGCCGCAACAAGGACGAACTGCAGTACACGCTCGACAACATGAAGGACCTGGTCGTCAAGGAAGTGCACGGCGCCGGCGGCTACGGCATGCTCATCGGTCCGGCCGCCACGCAGGCCGAGATCGAAGACTTCAAGAAGGCCGTGCTCGCCAAGCCCGACGGCTACATCGCGCAGCCCACGCTGAGCCTGTCGACCTCGCCCACCTTCGTCGACGCCGGCATCGCGCCGCGCCACATCGACCTGCGCCCCTTCGTGCTCTCGGGCAGCGAGGTGCAGATGGTGCCTGGCGGCCTCACGCGCGTGGCACTGAAAGAAGGTTCGCTGGTGGTCAATTCGTCGCAGGGCGGTGGCACCAAGGACACCTGGATCCTCGAAGCCGACCGCAAGCCCAAGGCCCCAGCGCAGTCGCAGTCGCAGTCGCAGTCGCAAAGCCAATCGTCATCGGTCTGAGTGCAGGCAAGGAATTAGGAGAACAAACGATGCTTTCACGCACCGCCGACCACCTCTACTGGATGTCCCGCTACACCGAGCGCGCCGAGAACACCGCGCGCATGCTCGACGTCAACTACCAGACCTCGCTGCTGCCGCAGTCGGCCGAAGTCGCCAAGTACGGCTGGCAGGGCGTGTTGTCCATCAGCGAACTGCTGCCTTGGTACAACCAGAAGTACGAGCAGATCACGCCCAACGAGGTGATGGAGTTCATGGTCAAGGACGAGAGCAACGCCTCGTCGATCGTCTCCTGCCTCAAGGCCGCGCGCGAGAACGCGCGTGCCGTGCGCGGCGCGCTCACCACCGAGGCGTGGGAAACGCAGAACACCACCTGGCTCGAAGTCAACCGCATGCTGCGCGCAGGCGACTTCGAACGCGACCCTGGGCAGTTCTTCGAGTGGGTCAAGTTCCGCTCGCACCTCTCGCGCGGCGTGACGCTGGGCACGATGCTGCAGGACGAGGCCTTCTATTTCTCGCGCCTGGGCACTTTTCTTGAACGTGCCGACAACACGGCGCGGTTGGTCGACGTGAAGTTCCACGCCCTCAACAGCGAGTTCTTCGGCGCCGCCACCGAGGAAGACCAAGAGTACGACTTCTATCACTGGAGCGCGATCCTGCGCAGCGTCTCGGCCTTCGAGGTCTATCGCAAGGTGTACCGCGATGTGATCAAGCCCGAGCGCGTGGCCGAACTGCTGATTCTTCGCGCCGACATGCCGCGCTCGCTGCATGCCAGCCTGGTCGAGGTGGTCAACAACCTCGCGAAGGTGCAGAACGAGCAGAGCGCCGAAACGCAGCGCCGCGCCGGCAAGCTGCTGGCCGACCTGCAATACGCGCGTGTCGATGAGATCCTGGCCACTGGCCTGCACGCCTATCTCACGCAGTTCCTCGACCGCGTGAACGAACTGGGCGGGCGCATCAGCCAGGACTTCCTGGTCCCCGCGCACTGAAAACAGCGCGTGTGCCGATGCGGCTGACGGCGCATTCGCCCCGCGCCTTTTCCATCGAAGGCTTTCTTGAGCCGGAAGAGTGCGAACAGCTTATTGCACTGGCCGAGAGCGAGGGTTTTGCCTCGGCGGGCGTGCGCACCGCGGATGGGCCGAAGGCCATGCCGATGATCCGCAACAACGAGCGCGCGATGCTGCCGTCGCCGGCCTGGGTCGATCTGCTGTGGCAGCGGCTCGGCAGCCTGGCGTTGCCGCAGATCGATGCGCAGGTGCCCAAGGGTCTGCCGAAGGATCTGCGCTTTTACAGGTACTCGCCTGGGCAGCGCTTCAAGATGCACAAGGACGGCCCCTGGCATGAAGACGGGCTTACCAGCCAGCTCACGCTGCTTGTCTATCTGAACGATGGCTTCATTGGCGGCGACACCGATTTCCGGGAGTTCCGCGTGAAGCCCGAAACCGGTGCGGCGTTGCTCTTCATCCACGACACGTGGCATGAAGGCGCAGCCATCGAAGCGGGCACGAAATACGTGCTGCGCTCCGATGTGCTGTACGGCGCGCCGGCCTGAAGAATCTTCAAGGCCGCAAGGCCTTCAGCGCGAGAACGACTCCACGGCCACCGGAATCTTCGGCGCCTCCCAGCGGTAGCCTTCCGCCAGCACATCGCGCTCGGGCTTCTGCCCGCTCCACTGGATGTGCAGCAGGTCCATCAAGGTCCAGCCGGTCCAGTCCGCGCGAAAGGGCTGCTGCGTTGCGGCACCGGCCGGCAGCGCCCCGGTATTGCGCCAGATCACCGCCGGAATGCGGTAGCCCGAAGCGGTCGAGGGGCTGTGGCCCGCGCGGTCGCTGCCGTGTCCGACCTCCTGGCCGTGGTCCGACAGGTACATCCAAGCGCGGTAGTCGCCGGGCTTGCCGGTGCTGCGGGTCTGCTGCAAAAGCTCCGATACCACGAAGTCGTGATACAGCAGCGCCGCGTCGTATTCCTGGCGGAAGCGGCGTACCTAGGCGGGGCGGCCGTTGTTCACCAGACCGGTTTCCACCGCGTCGACGTGGTCGTCGAACGGGTTGGCGTTCTCCGGAAAGCGCAGGCTGTAGTGCGGGTGCGCGCCCATGAGGTGGACCACGACCAGCTTGCGGTCGGTGCTCGCGTCTTCGAGCGCCTCCTGCACGCAATCGAGGATCTCGCCGTCGAGCGATGCGCTGGCCCGGCCGGGTGTGCGGTTGACCATGTCCACCACGTTGGCAAAGCGCGCGTGCTGCTGTTCGATGGCCAGGTCGTCGTGGTTGCTGATCCACCAGACCTTGTAGCCCGCCGCGCGCGCCAGGGCCAGCAGGTGCGGCGGGTTCTCGTTGTTCTCGCCCTGGGGCAGGCCGAAATGGAACATGTTGCGCAGCGCGGGCAGGGTGCTCGCGTCGACCGACCATGCGTTCTGCAGCACCGCCATCTGCTCGCCGGCCTGCGCCTTGTGCGCCAGCAGGCGCGGCGTGGTCGGGCGGCCATAGCCGTACAGCGCCATGTTGTCGCGGTTGATGCTGTCGGTGATGACGAGCACGACCGTGGACGGCCCGGCCTTGGTGAAGACGGGCGCCATGGCCCTGGCCTGCGCCAGCGACCGGTCGCGCACTTCCTGCTGGTTGGCCCAGGCGCCGCGCAAGGTCTGCACCGAGTGCGACCACTGGGTCCAGAAGATGGCTGGATGCAACCGGCGCCACGGTTTGCTTGCATACGCCACGCAGGCAACCAGCAGAAGCACGAGCACGATAGACCGCGTCCAGAACGGCAGGCGAGTGCGCGCGGAGGCCGCTGCCGCATCGGCCACGGCCCCGCGCCGCGCGAACACGCCCACCAGCGCGCCGGCGATGAGGAGCGCACCCGACCAGATGACGGCGGAGCGCCAGTGCATCTGCAGGTATTCGCCGCTCTCGCGTGCGTTGGTGTTGGCGGCTGCGCCCAGCACCATCGCGCCATCGGGTGCAGCCTGGTAGGTGTCGAGCAGGTAGGCGCGCACCACGCCGTCAAGCGCGAAGCCCATCGCCCAGAGCCAGACGGCCACGGTGCGCACGCGGCGCATGCGCGCGCTGCGCAGGGGCCATGCGAGCCACAGCACCAGGGGCAGGGCGAGCACCGCGAGCTGGGCGGTGCGGCGGCCATCGTGGCCCATGGCGATCAGCGCCAGCAAGGTGGCGCCGACCACGCCGCAGGCGAGCAGTCCGTGGGTGCGGGAAGCGCTCCGGGGAGCGGTCGCTTCGGAGGGTGGGGTTGTCAAAAGGGCGGCGCTGCAGATCGGAGGGGCGGGCGGATTCTGCCCCGCCGCATGCGCCGCACCCCCAGTGTCCCGATGTCCGCGAGGTCTTTGGGGGACTTTGGAGGGCTTTGGAGAAAGGGCTGTGGCAGCCGCTTCAGGCGGCGGTGGCCTGCCGCACCGCGCGCTCCCAGCGCGCCATCGATTCCTCGGCCTGCGCGCGGCCCATGGTGGGCATGAAGCGCCGTTCGATCTTCCACAGCTTCGACAGCTGGCGCGCGTCGCTGTACACGCCGGTTGACAGACCAGCCAGGTAAGCGGCGCCGAGCGCGGTGGTTTCGATCACCTCGGGCCGCACCACGGGAATGCCCAGCAGGTCGGCCTGGAACTGCATCAGCAGGTCATTGACGCTCGCGCCGCCGTCCACGCGCAGCTCGGCCACCGGCTTGCCGCCGGCGGCCACCGCGTCGCGGCTCATGGCCTGCAGCAAGGCGGCGCTCTGGTAGGCGATGCTTTCGAGCGCGGCGCGTGCGATGTGCGCGACGGTGGTGCCGCGCGTCAGGCCGGTGATGGTGCCGCGCGCATCCGCATCCCAGTAGGGCGCGCCCAGGCCGGTGAAGGCCGGCACCATCATCACGCCGCCCGCGTCGGGCACGCTCTCGGCCAGCGACTGCACTTCGGCGCTGCCCTTGATGGCCTTCAGGCCGTCGCGCAGCCACTGCACCACGGCGCCGCCGACGAACACGCTGCCTTCCATCGCGTACTGGGGCGTGGTGTCGGTCTGCGCGGCGCTGGTCACGAGCAGGCCGTTCTGCGAAGGCTGGAAGGCGCTGCCGGTGTGCATCAGCAGGAAGCAGCCGGTGCCGTAGGTGTTCTTGGCCATGCCGGCCTCGAAGCAGGCCTGGCCGAAGAGGGCGCTCTGCTGATCGCCCGCCACGCCACCGATGGGCAGCGCATGGCCGAGCAATGCGGCGTCGGTGTCGGCGAAGTGCGAGCTCGACGGCTGCACCTTCGGCAGCAGCGCGGCGGGGATCTTCAGCGCCGCGAGCAGGTCGGCATCCCATTCGTTGGTGTGCACGTTGAAGAGCATGGTGCGCGAGGCATTGCTCACGTCGGTCACGTGCGCCTTGCCGCCCGTGAGCTGCCACATGAGCCAGCTGTCGACCGTGCCGAAGGCCAGCTCGCCGCGCTCGGCCTGCGCGCGTGCGCCGGGCACGTTGTCGAGCAGCCAGCGCAGCTTGGTGCCGGAGAAATACGCGTCGATCACCAGCCCGGTCTTCTCGCGGATGGTGTCGCTCATGCCTTCGTCGCGCAGCTGCGCGCACAGCGGCTCGGCGCGCCGGTCCTGCCAGACGATGGCGTGGTGGACCGGCTGGCCGGTGGCGCGGTTCCACAGCACGGTGGTCTCGCGCTGGTTGGTGATGCCGATGGCGTGGATGTCGCTCGGCTTGAGCTTGGCCTTGACCAGCACTTCGCGCGCCGTGGCGAGCTGGCTGCGCCAGATTTCCATCGGGTCGTGCTCGACCCAGCCCGGCTGCGGATAGATCTGCGTGAGCTCCTTCTGCGCGATGGCGACGATGTGGCCTTCGCGGTCGAACACGATGCTGCGCGAGCTGGAGGTGCCCTGGTCGAGGGCGAGCAGGTAGGTCGTCATTCGGTCGTCGTTCTTTCTTGCGGGTCGGCTTGTCGTCAGTTGTCGCGTGCGATCTCGAGCCGCACCTGCGCGTCCTGCAGCAGCTGGGCAAAAGGCGCCGGCGGCTCCGCGTCGGTGAACAGGCGGTCGATCTGCGACAGCGTGCCCAGCTGGATCATCGCGGGCCGGTTGAATTTGCTCGCGTCCGCCGCGAGCCACACCTCGCGTGCCTGCGCAATGATGGTCTGCGCGACCTTCACCTCGCGCAGGTCGAAGTCGCGCAGCGAGCCGTCGGCCTCGATGCTCGAGACGCCGATCAGCGCGATGTCGACCTTGAACTGGCGGATGAAGTCGATGGTGGCCTCGCCCACGATGGCGCGGTCGCGCGGGCGCACCGAGCCGCCCGCCACGATCACCTCGCACCCGCTGTTGCCGCTCAGGATGGTGGCCACGTTCAGGTTGTTGGTGATCACGCGCAGGCCCGTGTGGCGCAGCAGCGCCTTGGCGACGGCCTCGGTGGTGGTGCCGATGTTCAGGATCAGCGAGCAGTCGTTGGGCACCAGCTCGGCCACGCGGCGGGCAATGCGCGCCTTGCCTTCGGCGTGCAGGGTTTCGCGCTGCTGGTAGCCGATGTTCTCGGTGGTCGAGCTGGGCACGCGCACGCCGCCGTGGAAACGCGTGAGCAGCCCTTCGTCGGCCAGCCGCTGCACGTCGCGGCGCACGGTCTGCAGCGTCACGCCAAGCATGTCGGCAAGCTGCTCGACGGTGACGGACCCGCGCGTGCGCACGGTGTCCAGGAGGTTGATCTGGCGCGGATTGGAGTTCACAGGGGCGTCGTGGAAGGCAGGAAGACTGTGGGCAAGGGTACAGCGCGTGTCACTGTAAAACGAAAGAAAACGAATCAACTAAGGGAAAACTCGGAGGAAAATCGCGCTCAAAGGAACCTAAATGAAAAAACTCGAAAATACAATGACCGCCGTCGGTGACGAAAGTCACATTCCTGCGGACCCTTCTGCGGACCTTATTTCCGTGAGCGATTTCACCACCCAAGCACCCGGCCAGGCCTCCGACTGCGACGTCCTGATCGTCGGCGGCGGCATCAACGGCTGCGGCATCGCACGCGACCTCGCGGGCCGCGGCTGGCGCGTGGTGCTGTGCGAGAAGGACGATCTTGCCTCGCACACCTCGTCTTCTTCCACCAAGCTGATCCACGGCGGGCTGCGCTACCTCGAGTACTACGAGTTTTCGCTGGTGCGCAAGGCGCTGCAAGAGCGCGAAGTGCTGCTCAAGAGCGCGCCGCACATCATGTGGCCGCTGCGCTTTGTCATGCCGCACGACCCGTCGATGCGCCCGGCCTGGATGATCCGCATCGGCCTGTTCATGTACGACCACCTGGCCAGGCGCGAGGTGTTGCCCGGTTCGCGCAGCGTCGACCTGCGCCAGCACGCGGCCGGCACACCGCTCAAGAACCAGTACAAGCGCGGCTTCATCTACTCGGACGGCTGGGTCGACGACGCGCGGCTGGTGGTGCTCAACGCGCTCGATGCGCAGTCGCGCGGGGCCGAGATCCTTACCCGCACCCGCTGCATCCACGCGCAACGCGGCAGCGACGGCTGGGTCGCCACGCTCGAGGGGCCCGATGGCCGGCGCCGCACCGTGCGCGCCCGCGCCGTGGTCAATGCCGCGGGGCCGTGGGCCGAATCGTTCCTGCGCGGCGTGGCCCAGTCGGCCAAGGGCGAGGC
The DNA here is from genome assembly GCF_900100965.1 of Variovorax sp. EL159. Lineage (GTDB taxonomy): Bacteria > Pseudomonadota > Gammaproteobacteria > Burkholderiales > Burkholderiaceae_C > Variovorax. The sequence continues at coordinate 696,115 of NZ_FMUJ01000001.1, forward strand.
GCTGGCCACCAAGAGCCTGCGGCTCGTGAAGGGCAGCCACATCGTGGTGCCGCGCCTGTTCGAGCACGACCACGCCTACATCTTCCAGAACCCCGACAAGCGGATCATCTTCGCCATTCCCTACCAGGACGAGTTCACGCTGATCGGCACCACCGACATCGAACTCACCGGCGACGACCCCGGCGCCGCGCGCATCGCGCAGGAAGAAATCGACTACCTCTGCACCCAGGCCAGCCGCTACTTCGAAAAGCCCATCGTGCCGGCCGACGTGGTGTGGACCTACTCGGGCGTGCGCCCGCTGCTGGACGACGCATCGGGCGACCCCTCTGCCGTCACGCGCGACTACATGCTGGAGTCGAACACCACCGCTGCGCCGCTGCTGTCGGTGTGGGGCGGCAAGATCACCACCTTCCGCAAGCTGGCCGAAGACGCGGCCGACGAGGTCGGCAAGATGCTGGGCCAGTCGTCCGCGCAGCGCCCGGCCTGGACCGACGGCGCCTTCCTCGCGGGTGGCGACCTCTCGGCCTGGATCGGCGCCGCAAAAAGGCCCGACGACGATTTCGAGCGCTTCGTGGCCGCCGTGCGCGAAAAGTACACCTGGCTCGCCGCCAGGCTGGCACGCCGGCTGGCGCGTGGCTACGGCGCCCGCGTGGCGCAACTGCTCGGCGATGCGCAATCGATGGCCGACATGGGCGCCGAAGTGGCGCCGGGCCTGCACGAGCGCGAACTGCGCTTTCTGCAGGACCACGAATGGGCCGTGAGCGCGCAAGACGTGCTCTGGCGCCGGTCGAAGCTGGGGCTGCACTACACGCCCCAGGAACGCGAGCAGGTGGCGATCTGGCTGCAGGCTCACGCAAAGAACACCTGATCAAGAAAAGAAGCGAGGGAGGCTCATGCAACTGACGCTGGAGCGTGTCACCAAGAAGGTCGGCGCGCAGACATGGCTCTACGAGCAGAGCATCGCGCCCCGCAGCGGGGCCGTCACGGTGCTGCTGGGCGCCACGCAGGCCGGCAAGACCAGCCTGATGCGCCTGATGGCGGGGCTCGACGCGCCGACCACCGGCAAGGTGCTGGTCGACGGGCAAGACGTGACCGGCATGCCGGTGCGCGAGCGCAACGTGGCGATGGTCTATCAGCAGTTCATCAACTACCCCTCGCTCAAGGTCTTCGACAACATCGCCTCGCCGCTCAAGCTGCGCGGCGAGACGAACATCGATGCGCGCGTGCGGGCGCTGGCCGACAAGCTGCACATCGGCATGTTCCTCGAGCGCCTGCCGGCCGAGCTGTCGGGCGGGCAGCAGCAGCGCGTGGCGCTGGCGCGTGCGCTCGCCAAGAACGCACCGCTGATGCTGCTCGACGAGCCGCTCGTGAACCTCGACTACAAGCTGCGCGAGGGCCTGCGCGAAGAACTCACGCAGCTCTTCGCCTCGGGCGACTCGACCGTCATCTACGCCACCACCGAGCCTGGCGAAGCGCTGCTGCTCGGCGGCTACACGGCTGTCATGGACGCGGGCGAACTGCTGCAGTACGGCCCGACCGCCGAGGTGTTCCATGCGCCGCAGTCGCTGCGCGTGGCGCGCGCCTTCAGCGATCCGCCGATGAACCTGCTGGCCGCCACGGCCGCGGCCGGCCAGGTGCAACTGGCCGGTGGGCCGGTGCTGCCGTTGGGCTTGCCCGAGGGTGTGTCGGGCGCGGTCACCGTCGGCTTGCGCGCGAGTGCGCTCAACGTCGGCGCGGGCGAGGGCGACATCGCCTTGCCCGGCAAGGTGGAGCTGGCCGAGATCTCGGGCTCCGACACCTTCGTGCACGTCGAGACGGCGGTCGGCGAACTGGTGGCGCAGCTCACCGGCGTGCACCGCTTCGAGCTGGGCGCCGCGATCACGCTGTACTTCAGCGCATCGCAGGCCTATGTGTTCGATGCCAGCGAAAAGCTGGCGCGCGCGCCGGCATGGCGCAAAGGAGACTAGTCATGGCACGCATCGACCTGGACCTGGCCCACGCCTACCGCCCCAACCCCACGCAGGACAGCGACTACGCGCTGCTGCCGCTGCAGATGAGCTTTCGCGATGGGGGCGCCTATGCCTTGCTCGGCCCTTCGGGCTGCGGCAAGACGACCATGCTCAACATCATCTCGGGCCTGCTGGTGCCTTCGCAGGGCACGGTGAAGTTCGACGGCCGCGACATGACACGCGCCACGCCGCAAGAACGCAACATCGCGCAGGTGTTCCAGTTCCCGGTGATCTACGACACCATGACCGTGGCCGAGAACCTCGCGTTTCCGCTGCGCAACCGCAAGGTGCCCGAAGACCAGATCAAGAAGCGCGTGGGCGAGATCGCCGAAATGCTCGACATGAGCGGCCAGCTCAACCAGCGAGCAGCCGGGCTCGCGGCCGATGCCAAGCAGAAAATCTCGCTCGGGCGCGGGCTGGTGCGCAGCGACGTGTCGGCCGTGCTGTTCGACGAGCCGCTCACGGTGATCGACCCGCACCTGAAGTGGCAGCTGCGCCGCAAGCTCAAGCAGATCCACCGCGAGCTGAAGCTCACGCTGATCTACGTCACGCACGACCAGGTCGAGGCGCTCACCTTCGCCGAAGAAGTGGTGGTCATGACGCGCGGCAAGGCCGTGCAGGTGGGCAGCGCCGAGGCGCTGTTCGAACGGCCCGCCCATACCTTCGTCGGCCATTTCATCGGTTCGCCGGGCATGAACTTCCTGTCGGCCAACAGCATGAACGGCGCGCTCGAAGTGGCGGGCACGCCGCTGGTGCCGACGCGCGACCTGCCGCAAGGGCCGCTGAAGATCGGCATTCGCCCCGAGTACCTGCGCCTGTCGAATGCCGGCGCCGCCGGTGCCGTGCCGGCGGTGGTCAAGCAGGTGCAGGACGTCGGAACGCACGCGATGCTGAGCGCCGAAGCCGACGGTAGCGTCATCAAGGTGCGGCTGCATTCGGACGAGCGGCCGCCCGCGGTGGGCGACACGGTGTGGCTGCGCGTGCTGGACACGCACACCTGCTATTACTTCAACGAGGAACTGGTGGCATGAAGCTCGTGTTCACGGCCAGCACGGCGCATTCGTCTTTCTCCCTCCCCTCCCGGGGGAGGGCCGGGGTGGGGGCACGACGGCCTCCAGGCATGCGCAGCGCTACATCGAAGGCCTGCCCCCATCCCAACCTTCCCCCAGCGGGGGAAGGAGCAACACCATGAACGCAACCAACAAACCCATCAACCAAAAAGCCTGGTGGCTGGTGCTGCCCGTGCTGATCTGCGTCGCCTTCTCGGCCATCGTGCCGCTGATGACGGTGGTCAACTACTCGGTGCAGGACATCATCTCGCCCGACCGCCGCGTGTTCGTGGGCACCGAATGGTTCGCCTCGGTGATGCGCGACGACGAGCTGCACGAGGCGCTGCTGCGGCAGCTCGGCTTCTCGTTCTCGGTGCTGCTGGTCGAGATTCCGCTGGGCATCGCGCTGGCGCTGTCGATGCCGGCCAAGGGCTGGAAGTCGTCGGCGGTGCTGGTGGTGGTGGCGCTGTCGCTGCTGATTCCATGGAACGTGGTCGGCACCATCTGGCAGATCTACGGCCGGGCCGACATCGGGCTGCTGGGCCATGCGCTGCAGACCCTGGGCATCGAATACAACTACACCGGCAACGCCGCCGACGCCTGGCTCACGGTGCTGGTGATGGACGTGTGGCACTGGACGCCGCTGGTGGCGCTGCTCTGCTATGCGGGCCTGCGCTCGATACCCGACGCCTACTACCAGGCCGCGCGCATCGACGGCGCGAGCAAGTTCGCGGTGTTCCGCTACATCCAGCTGCCCAAGATGCGCGGCGTGCTGATGATCGCGGTGCTGCTGCGCTTCATGGACAGCTTCATGATCTACACCGAGCCCTTCGTGCTCACGGGCGGCGGTCCGGGCAATGCCACCACCTTCCTGAGCCAGTACCTCACGCAGAAGGCCGTGGGGCAGTTCGACCTGGGGCCGGCGGCCGCGTTCTCGCTGATCTATTTCCTCATCATCCTGCTGCTGTGCTTCGTGCTCTACAACTGGATGCAGCGGGTGGGGACGCAAGAGGTGGAGAAGGAACAATGAACGAGAAAAGATTCCACAAGCGCAGCATCTTCCTGGTGCTGTACATCCTGTTCGCGCTGTTGCCCATCTACTGGATGATCAACATGAGCTTCAAGACGAACGAGGAAATCCTTTCGCATTTCTCGTTCTTCCCGCAGCACCTGACCTGGGCCAACTACGCGCGCATCTTCACCGACGAGTCGTGGTACTCGGGCTACATCAACAGCCTGATCTACGTGGCGATCAACACGGTGATCTCGCTCACCGTGGCGCTGCCCGCGGCCTATGCGTTCTCGCGCTACTCGTTCCTGGGCGACAAGCACGTGTTCTTCTGGCTGCTCACCAACCGCATGACGCCGCCCGCGGTGTTTTTGCTGCCGTTCTTCCAGCTGTACACCACTGTGGGCCTGATGGACACGCACCTGGGCGTGGCACTGGCGCACCTGCTGTTCAACGTGCCGCTCGCGGTGTGGATTCTCGAAGGCTTCATGAGCGGCATTCCGCGCGAGATCGACGAGACGGCGTACATCGACGGCTACTCGTTTCCGCGCTTCTTCGTCACCATCTTCCTGCCGCTCATCAAGGCCGGCGTGGGCGTGGCGGCGTTCTTCTGCTTCATGTTCAGCTGGGTCGAGCTGCTGCTGGCGCGCACGCTCACCAGCGTGAACGCCAAGCCCATCGTGGCGACCATGACGCGCACCGTCAGCGCCTCGGGCATGGACTGGGCCACGCTGGCCGCGGCCGGCGTGCTGACCATCGTGCCGGGTGCCATCGTCATCTGGTTTGTCCGTCACTACATCGCGAAGGGTTTCGCGATGGGCCGCGTTTAAGTCAAGGAGCACCGCATGTTCAACTGGATGGTCTGGACCACCCCGGTGGCCGTGTTCTTCAGCTGCATCGCGCTCATGCTGGTCGGCATGACGGTGTGGGAGATCAAGTCGCCCACCACGATGCGGCGCGGCTGGCTGCCGATCGAAACCACGCGCGGCGACCGGCTCTTCATCGGCCTCTTGGCCGCTGCCTACATCAACCTGGCCTTCATCGGGCTGGCCGGCAAGTTCCAGGAGTGGATGAGCCTGGAGGCCGAGCCCTCGATCTGGATCAGCTTCGTGATTTCGATGGCCGTCCTAGCGCTGGTGATGCGCAAGGGTTGACCCCGCGAGTTTTCGACAAACGTCCGGCTCTCCGCATCCCCGGAGCCGCGACAGGACACAACGGGGAGCACCAACCGAGGAGACACAGTCATGAAGATGCGCTACACGGCACTGGCAATGGCGGCGGCGATGTTCGCCACGCACGGCGCTTGGGCTGGCGAGGCCGAAGCCAAGAAATGGATCGACACCGAATTCCAGCCATCGACCTTGTCGAAAGACAAGCAGATGGAAGAAATGAAGTGGTTCATGGAAGCGGCCAAGAAGCTGCAGGGCAAGGGGGTGAAGGAGATCGCGGTCGTGTCGGAAACGCTGACCGTGCACGAGTACGAATCGAAGACGCTGGCCAAGGCCTTCGAGGAAATCACCGGCATCAAGGTCAAGCACGACATCATCCAGGAGGGTGACGTGGTCGAGAAGCTGCAGACCTCGATGCAGTCGGGCAAGTCGATCTACGACGGCTGGATCAACGACTCCGACCACATCGGCACGCACTACCGCTATGGCACCGCATTGGCGCTGACCGACCAGATGACGGGCGCGTGGAAGGACTACACCAACCCGGGCCTGGACCTGAAGGACTTCATCGGCACCAGCTTCACCACGGCGCCCGACAAGAAGATGTACCAGCTGCCCGACCAGCAGTTCGCCAACCTGTACTGGTTCCGCGCCGACCTGTTCGCGCGCAAGGACCTGCAGGACAAGTTCAAGGCCAAGTACGGCTACGACCTGGGCGTGCCGATCAACTGGTCGGCCTATGAAGACATCGCCGCCTTCTTCAGCGAAGACGTGAAGACCATCGACGGCAAGCCGATCTATGGCCACATGGACTACGGCAAGAAAGACCCGTCGCTGGGCTGGCGCTTCACCGACGCGTGGCTGTCGATGGCCGGTGCCGCCGACAAGGGCATTCCCAATGGCCTGCCGATCGACGAATGGGGCATCCGCGTGGCCGACGACAAGTGCACGCCCGTGGGCGCGGCCGTGTCGCGCGGCGGTGCGACCAATTCGCCGGCTTCGGTCTATGCGCTGACCAAGTACATCGACTGGATGAAGAAGTACGCGCCCAAGGAAGCCATGGGCATGACCTTCGGCGAGTCGGGCCCGGTGCCCGCGCAAGGGCAGATCGCGCAGCAGGTGTTCTGGTACACCGCGTTCACGGCCGACATGATCAAGCAGGGCCTGCCGGTGGTGAATGCCGACGGCACGCCGAAGTGGCGCATGGCCCCCGGCCCGCATGGCCCGTACTGGAAGGACGGCATGCAGAACGGCTACCAGGACGTGGGCTCGTGGACCTTCCTGAAGTCCAACGACCCTGATCGTGCGGCCGCGGCGTGGCTCTACGCGCAGTTCGTGACCTCGAAAACGACCTCGCTGAAGAAATCGATCGTCGGCCTGACCTTCATTCGCGACAGCGACATCCGCTCGGACTACTTCACGAAGAACGCAGCCAAGTACGGCGGCCTGATCGAGTTCTATCGCAGCCCCGCGCGCGTGGCATGGACGCCGACCGGCAACAACGTGCCCGACTACCCCAAGCTCGCGCAGCTCTGGTGGAAGAACGTGGCCGTGGCCGTGACGGGCGAGAAGACGCCGCAGGCCGCCATGGACAACCTGGCCAACGAGATGGACGACGTGATGGGCCGCCTGCAACGCGCGGGCATGGCCAACTGCGCGCCCAAGCTCAATGCCAAGGGCGATCCGAACAAGTGGCTGAGCAGCGAGCAGGCCCCATGGAAGAAGCTGGCGAACGAGAAGCCGAAGGGCGAGACCGTGGCTTATGACAAGCTGCTGACCGCCTGGAAGGAAGGCCGCGTCAGGTAAGTAGACAAGGCTCAGGCCTTTCTTTCTCCCTCCCCCTTTGGGGGGAGGGCAGGGGTGGGGGCACGGCGGCGCATCCATTGCCCTCGGTGCTATCGCCGCCGGCTCGGTCAACGCCGCTTGCCCCCATCCCAACCTTCACCCAAAGGGGGAAGGAGCAAAGACAATGGCGCGGACTCTCTGGCTTTCTTCCGCCGCCTCATGAACATCCAATTCCGCTGCGACCCCGCGCTGTTCGACCTGCTGCCGCGCCCGGTGCCGGCCAAGGCCGCGTTGCCCGACTGGCTGCGCCGGATGGCGCCCAGGGTGCCTTCGCCGGTGCACCAGCGCAGCATCCGCACCGTCAAGCAATGCCCGCCGTTCGTCGATGCGATGACGCACGGCTTCATGGTCCTGCTGCCTTGCGATGTGACCGTCGAGGCGGGGCGCTTCAGCTGGGACTGGCCCTTGCCCGCGCTGTCGGTGCCTGGCCATCCACGCGCGCCGCTGAGCTTTCACGTGCCCGAGCAGATCGCCGGTTCGCCACTCGCGCATGGCGCGCACTCGGCCATCAAGTTCAACAGCTTCTGGACGGTGGAGATCGACGAGGGCTGGTCGCTCATGGCCGTTCACCCGATCAACCGCGACGACCTGCCGTTCAGGCTGGTCACGGGGCTGGTCGATGCGGACCGCTTCAATGAGGTCGGCATCAACTTTCCCGCGGTCTGGACCGATCCTGCATTCAACGGCGTGCTGCCACGGGGCACGCCGGTCGCGCAGTGCTATCCGGTGCCACGCGAGCCGCTGGACCTGTCTTGCGAGCCCATGAGCGCGGCGCAGGTGCAGGGCTACGAGCAGCTGGCCGGGAAGATCATGGCCGGGCCGGGCGTCTACCGGAAGTCGTTCCGCAGCAAGCGCGGCGCGGGCTGAAACTCAGGAAGCTGCGCTCAGGCGGGCGTGCTTCGCAGCGCCGCGCGCAGCTCGTCCAGGTCGAGCCACAGGCGTCCGGTGGGCGCCGTCGAAAGAGCGTGCGCGATGCGCCCGAAGGTGTTTTCGTGCAAGCGATAGGCACGGCCATAGGCCTGCATCGCTTCGTCCATCCGGCCCGTCTCCTGCAGCACGATGCCCAGATTGACTTCCACCTCGGCCCGTGGCGGCGAGACGCGCAGCACCTGCCGCAGCGCATCGGCCGCACCGTCGAAGTCGCGCAGGTCCTGCAGCACGAGCGCGAGCTCGAACCAGGCCGCGCCATGCGCGGGCGCCAGCGCGGTGGCGCGCCGCAGCGCGTGTGCGGCATCGGCCCATCGGCCAGCGGCCCTGAGCGTTGTGCCCAGTGCGTGCAGCGCCTGCTCGCGCCCGGGCAGCAGGGCCACGGCGCGCTCGTGATGCTGCAGCGCCAGCGGAATGTCGCCGCTGGCACGCGCCATGTCGCCGGCCATCAGCAGCGAAGGGCCGTGGTCCGGCCGCAGCGCGAGGCTTTCGGTGATGGACGCCTGGGCCTGTGCAAGGTCGCCGGCTTCCATCTGAAGGCGGGCCAGCAACTGAAGCACGGCGGGGTGGGGCGGATGCGTGGCCTTCGCGTGTTCGCACAGCTGTCGCGCACGCGACGCATCGCCTGCGTTCACGAGGCGTATCGCCAGCTCGATCAGTTGTTCGACGGAAGCGGGTGAAGTGGACATGGGTGTAAGGGCTGGCCGTCGAATGTAGCGTTTCGTGTCCCGGCCAGCGGGTGTCGACCGTCTGATTGTTGCGACGCCATGACCAATGGCAGATGCGCTGAAGAGGAGCTTCGCTTACATTCGACGGCCCTCGAAACGCCATCGCACGTGACCTCAAGCTTTTCCAGCCCTTCAGACCCCGCCGACGGCGCCCCACGCACACCCAAGCGTGTGCTGGTTCTCCACTACTCGCAGTCAGGCCAGCTCGGCAGCGTGGCAGAGCAGATCGTGGCACCGCTGCGTGCCGACCCGTCGATCCAGGTGCATGAAGAGGTGCTGCGGCCGCTCGATGCGTTCCCGTTTCCCTGGCCCTTCCTGCGCTTCTTCGACGCCTTTCCGGAAACGGCGCACTTGAAGCCGCCGCCGCTGGCGCCGCTGTCGCTCACGGGCGAGGAAGACTTCGACCTCGTCATCCTGCCGTACCAGGTGTGGTTTCTGGCGCCGTCGCAGCCCATCACGGCTTTCCTCAAGCACCCTGTGGCGGCGCGTCTGCTCAAGGGCAAACCCGTAGTGACGGTCATCGCCTGTCGCAACATGTGGCTGCTGGCGCACGAAAAACTCAAGGGCATGCTCGACGACGTGGGCGCACGGCTGATCGACAACGTGGTGCTGACCGACCCCGGCCCCACGCTCGCCACCTTCTTCACCACGCCCGCATGGCTGATCTGGGGCCGCAAGCGCGGCTTCTGGGGCATGCCCGACGCCGGGCTCAGTACCGGACAAATCGCCAGTACCGTCCGTTTCGGACGTGCGCTGCGTGATGCACTGCACAACGACCTGGAACGCGGCACGCGGCCGCTGCTGGCCGGCCTGGGCGCGGTGCAGGCCAATGCGCGCCTGCTCATCAGCGAGAAGGCCGGCACCCGCAGCTTCTACCTGTGGGGCAAGCTGATCATGGCGGCCGGAGGCCCCGGTGCGTGGCTGCGCAAGCCGCTGCTGCTGCTGTACGTGCTCTTCCTGCTGGCACTGATCGTGACGGTAGTCCCGGTCAGTCTGAGTTTGCAGGCGCTTCTGCGACCTTTTCTCAGAGGGTGGCTGACTAAAATGACGGCCCAATTCGAGTGCCCGTCGGGCTCCGCCACGGACCGCTCCCACCTCTATGACGACTGATGTCTTCCTGACCCGCACCGCTGCCTTCTTGCCCTTTGCCCCGGTCAGCAACGAAGAAATCGAAGACGTCCTCGGCCGCATCGGCGGCAAGGCCTCGCGCGCGCGGCGGCTGATTCTTCGCAGCAACGGCATCCAGTCGCGCCACTACGCCATCGACCGCGCCACCGGCCGGATGGCCATGACCAACGCGCAGCTCACCGCATCGGCGATCCGTGCGCTGGGCGACGACATCGGCCCGGTCGATTGCCTGGCCACCGGTACTTCGCTGCCCGACCAGCTCATGCCCAACCATGCGGTGATGGTGCACGGCGAACTCGGCTGGCCCCGGCTCGAAGTGGTGGCCTGCGCGGGCATCTGCCTGGCCGGCACCGCCGCGCTCAAGCACGCGTGGCTGTCGGTGCGCGCGGGCGATGCGCGGCGCGCGGTCGCCACCGGTTCCGAGCTGGCTTCCGCCGTGATGCGTGGCGCCAACTTCGAAGCCGAACTCGAACACAAGCTCGAAGCGCTCGAGGCGCGGCCCGAACTGGCCTTCGAGAAAGACTTCCTGCGCTGGATGCTGTCCGACGGCGCCGGCGCCGTGCTGCTGGAGCGCGAGCCGCGCGGGCCGCTGTCGCTGCGCGTCGAATGGATCGACCTGTCGTCGGCCGCGCACGAACTGCCGGTGTGCATGTACGCGGGTGCCGAGAAGAATGCCGCAGGCGGCCTCGACGGCTGGGCGCGCTTCCCGCCTTCGGACTGGCAGCGCGAGTCGACCTTCGCCGTCAAGCAGGACGTGCGCCTGCTCAACGAGAACATCGTGCGCGCCACGCTGGGCGAACCGCTCGCGGCCGTGATCGAACGGCGCGGGCTGAAGTCGCAGGACATCGACTGGTTCCTGCCGCATCTCTCATCACACTATTTTGTCGAGCCGGTGAGCCAGTGCCTCGAATCGCTGGGGCTGCACATTCCGCGCGAGCGCTGGTTCAGCAACCTCGCGAACAAGGGCAACACGGGCTCGGCGTCGCCGTACATCATGCTCGACGAGCTGTTCCGCTCGGGCCGCATCCGGCCGGGCCAGAAGCTGCTGATGTTCGTGCCGGAAAGCGGCCGCTTCTCCAGCGGTTTCATCTACATGGAGGCCGTATGAAACCCCCACGCGCATCGCTTCGCGTATCGCTGCCCCCCAAGGGGGCGCAGGCCTCCCTTCGGGCGGCCCGGCGGGAGGCCTGACATGGACATCGACGCGGTTCCGCAAGAAGGCAACGCAACCCTCGACGGCCATTCCAAGCTGATGTACGCGCGCGACGCGCAGGGCCGCGTCGTCACCACCACCTCGCGTGGCTGGGAAGCAGAAGAGATCGTGACAAGCCACGCGGTCGATGTGCTGGTCGAACAGGCCCAGGCCGCGAAGCAGCGCGTGAAGGCCGGCATCGCCTCGCCGCTCGAATACTGGATGTACGAGCGCCGCATGGACGTGGCGCTGCTGTCGCAGACCAGCGGCTTCTGGCAATGGCGCGTGCGCCGCCACCTGCAGCCGCGCCACTTCGCCGCGTTGTCGCAAGCCCAGCTGGCGCGCTACGGCGAAGCCTTGGGCCTGCCCGTTTCCACCCTGCAAGGCCTGCCGTGAACTTCCAACACCAACAGGCGGCGCACTGCGAGAGCGGTGTCATCTCCAGCCTGATGCGCCACCATGGCGCGCCGATGACCGAGAGAATGGCGCTGGGCCTGTCATCGGCGTTGTCGTTCGCGTACCTGCCGTTCATCAAGCTGTCGGGCCTGCCGCTCATTTCGTACCGCATGCCGCCCAAGGCCATCATCAAGGGCCTGCTGGCGCCGATGGCCGCGCGCTTCAGCTTCGAGACCTTCCGCACCCCCGAAGCCGGGCAACAGCGCCTCGATGCGCTGTTGGCAAGCGGGAAGATCGTCGGCCTGCAGACCTCGGTCTACTGGTTGCCGTACTTCCCGCCGAACATGCGCTTTCACTTCAATGCGCACAACCTGCTGGTGTACGGAAAAGACGGCGACGACTACCTGATCAGCGACCCCGTGTTCGAAGAGCCCGTGCGTTGCCCGGGCAGCGACCTCTCTCGCGCGCGCTTCGCCAAGGGCGTGCTCGCGCCGAAGGGCCTCATGTACTACCCGCAGGCCATCGAGCGCAAGGTGGTCGATGCGGCCTCGGTGACCAAGGCCATCCGCAAGACGGTGCGCAACATGCTCGCGCCCATTCCCATCGTCGGTGTGCGCGGCATGCGCACGCTGGCCAACCGCATGCAGCGGCTGTCGGCCACCGATCCGCGCAGCGTCGACTTCATCGGCCACCTGGTCCGCATGCAGGAAGAGATCGGCACCGGTGGCGCGGGCTTTCGCTTCATCTACGCGGGCTTCCTGCAAGAGGCCGCGCAACTGCTCGACAAGCCGCAACTGCTGCAGATGTCCGACCGGCTCACCGCCATCGGCGATGGCTGGCGTGCCTTCGCGCTGAAGGCGGCGCGGATGGTGAAGGGACGTGAAGCGGTCGATCCTGCCGCGTTGGCTGCGAAGCTGCGCGAGCAGGCGCAGCAGGAAGAGAGCTTCTTCCGTGATCTCAAGGCTGCTGTTGCCTGAGATGAACGCCTGCTTCTCTAGTCGTCGTGCTGTGTTGATGGAGCGCAATTCAGGGCGTGCTCACGCCGACGGGGCACCTTGCTCCGCGAATGTCCCCCGGCCTTCGGGCTACCGCGCCTCCTCCTTTGTTTCGCTGCGCAAGGCACCCCATCGACGTGAGCGTTCTCCAGAGCGGCTATTGATCGGCCAGCACAACGGCAGCGCCCATGTGCGAATGGCATCGGGTGCTCCCCGCAGCGAAATAAAGGAGGAGCCGAAGGCGGGGGACATTCGCGGAGGGGAGTACCCGATGTCATTCGCACGCACCCCGAACAAGAGCGCATGGGATACAAACAACGTGCAACACAGCCCACAACAGCCGGATGCTTGAATTCCACAAGCTCAGCTACCGCTACCCGCACGCCGACGCCCCCGCGCTGGCCGACGTGTCGCTCGCGGTGCCCAGGGGCTGCGTGCTCGGCTTGCTCGGGCCGAATGGCGCAGGCAAGACCACGCTGATCTCGCACCTGTCGGGCGCGCTCGCAGTGCAGTCCGGCGAGATCCGCATCGATGGCCAACCTTTGCAGCAGGTGCGCGCAAAGACGCCCACGCGCATCGCCGTTGCACCGCAGGATCAGGCTTTCTATCCCATGCTCACGGTCGCCGAGAACCTCGCGTGCTTTGCCGCTGCCGGCGGTCTTTCAGGCAGCCGTAAGAAGGCCCGCATCGAGACCTGCACGCACTTCGCACAACTGGAGCAGTTCGCGAACGTGCGCGCCGAGCGCTTGTCCGGTGGCCTCAAGCGCAGGCTCAACCTCGCCATCGCCTTGCTGCCCGAACCCGAGCTGATGCTGTTCGACGAACCCACCGTGGGTGTCGATCCACAGTCGCGCGCGTTCATCCTCGATGCGATAAAGAGCCTCGCGCAGGCGGGCGCGGCCGTGATCTACGCCTCGCACTACATGGAAGAAATCGAAGCCATCGCCGACCGCGTAGCCATCCTCGACCATGGCCACGTGCTGCGCGAAGGTTCGCTCGACGAACTGCTGTCGAAGAGCGCGATGCTGCTCACGCTGGCCGCCGATGGACTCAGCGTCGAAATGCTCTCGCGCTTCGGTACGGTCGAGCAAGGTGGCGTGCACTGGCGCATTCATCTGAACGAAGGCACCGGCCCCGGCCCGGTGCTGGCCACGCTCGAAGCCGAAGGTATCGCGGTGCGGCACGCCGAGTTCGGCCGCCATGACCTGGAGCAACTCTTCATGGCACTCACCCACCGCTCGCTGCGCGACTGACTTCTACACATGCTCTTCGCGCTCATCAAGAAAGAACTGCTCGCCCTCGTGCGCGACATGCATGGGCTGGCTGCGCTGTTCCTGATGCCGATGGTCTTCATCGTGCTGATGTCGCTCACCCTCAAGGACATCTACCGCCCGCCATTGGCCGAGCTCAGCTATGCCGTCGATATGCGCGACACCGCCACGCCCGCCAAGTGGCTGCAGCAGCTCTGGCAGCGCAACCATGGCGCGCCGCAACCGCTGGGCACCGACTGGCAGGCGCGGCTGCGCAATGGCTCGCTCAAGTACGTGATCGTGATGGAGCCGGGCCTGTCGCAAGAGCTGGAATCGGCCGCGCTCTCGACCGAGGCGCGCATCCAGTTGCTGACCGAGCCGGGCATCGACGCCAACCTATTCAACGCACTGCGTGCCGAACTCGTCGGCGCATCCGGCGAACTCAAGGCGCGGCTCGCATTGGCGGTGCCCGGCACCGCCAGCCCGGCGCCCGACGCATCCATCCAGGCGATGGTGCGTGCAGAGCGCTTTTCCACCACCGGCCCGCGGCCGACCTCGGTGCAGCAGAACGTGCCGGCGTGGCTGGTGTTCGGCATGTTCTTCGTGGTGGCCTCGCTCTCCAGCCTGTTCGTGCAGGAGCGCAGCTCGGGCGCTCTGGGACGGCTGCAGAGCCTGGGCGTGTCGCGCTTCATGCTGCTGGCCTCGAAGGCGCTGCCTTACCTGGGCGTGAACGCGCTGCAGGCGGTGCTGATGCTGGCGGCGGGCATCTGGTTCATGCCGCTGATCGGCGGCGATGCGCTGTCGCTCGCGGGCATCCATTGGGGCGCGCTGCTGCTGTCGCTCGCGGCCGTGAGCCTGGCGGCGGTGAGCCTGTCGCTGGTGCTGGCGTGCGCGGTGCGCAGCCATGCGCAGGCCGCAACCATCGGGCCGATGGTCAATGTGCTGATGGCGGCGGCGGGTGGCATCATGGTGCCGAAGTTCGTCATGCCGGGCTTCATGCAGCGGCTGGTCGAGGTCTCGCCGATGAACTGGGGGCTCGAGGCGTTGCTTACCGTGTTGCTGCGTGGCGGCGGCGTGGCCGACGCGCTGCCGCAGATCGGACGGCTGGTCGTGTTCGCGGCGCTGATGTTCATCGTGGCTGTTTTTCTGTTTCGCAGGCGCACTTCGTCATGAGCACCGTTTCCGCCGAGTTCATCGCCAGCCTGAAAGCGCTGGTGCTCGATTCCGTTGAAAAAGAAGCGCCACCCGGCGGCCTGGGCGACGACGAGCCGCTGTTCGGTCCCGAGGCGCGGCTCGATCTCGACTCGCTCGATGCCCTGCAGGTGTCGATGGCGATCCAGCAGCGCTTCGGCGTGCGCATGCCCGACAGCAAAGAAACGCGCCGGGCCATGACCTCCATCGCGCATCTGGCGGAACACCTGGCGCAAGCGGGCAAGGCATGAGCGGTGTCTACCTGGCCGGCGTGGGCCTGGCCTGTGTGCTGGGCCGCGACATGCCGGGCGTGCTGGCGGCGCTGGGGCGCGGTGGTGTGCCTCCGACGCCGGTGGTCGTTGCCGACGGCGTCCAATGGCCGGTCTATACGTTGCCGGCGCAGGAGGGCGACTGGAAGCAGCGGCTGTGCGAAACCGTTCGCAGCGTGGTCGCGCAGACCGGCGAGTGGGGCGACCGCACCGCGCCGCTGTTCGTCGCTTCGTCGTCGCTCGACATCGGTTTCATGGAGCAAGCAGTGCAAGACCTGCGGCTCGGCGGCGACCTGCAGGACTTTGCCGAGGTCGTGGCCGGCGCGCTCGATTGGCAGGGGCCGGTGTTCACTGTTTCGACGGCTTGCACATCGGCACTCAACGCCGTGCTGGCCGCGTGCGATCTCATTCGCGGCGGCGATTCCGATGAAGCGCTGGTGATTGGTGCCGAGCTGGGCAACCGCTTCACCGTCGCCGGCTTCGGTGCGATGCAACTGCTGGCACCCGACAGCGCGCAGCCTTTCGGCGCAGCGCGCCAGGGGCTGGTGCTCGGCGAGGCTGTGGCCGCCTTGCGCTTGCGCGCAAAGCCGGCGCGCTGGCAGCTTGCAGGCGGTGCCAATGTGGTCGATGGCCGCAACCCGTCGGGCACCGAGGCCAGCGCGGTGCTTGCGATGTGCCGTGGTGCGCTGGCGCAAAGCGGATTGCGGCCCGAAGACATCGACCTCATCAAGGTGCAGGCCGCGGGCAGCCCCGTCAACGATGCCATCGAGGTGGAGGCGCTGCGGCAGGTGTTCGATCCGCTGCCGTCGTTGGTGTCGCTCAAGTCGGCGATCGGGCACACGCTCGGTGCGGCGGGGGCGGCCGAACTGGCCTTGCTGGTGGGCTGTATCGAAGGCGGCGTCTGGCCGGCGATCGACTATCCGCTGGACGAAGCACTGAACATCACGTTGGGTGAACAAGCACCGAAGGTGCTGCGCAACATCCTGCTGAATGTGGTCGGCTTCGGGGGCGGGCACTCCTCGCTGGTGCTCAGGGATTGCGAGCGCGCATGACCACCGGCAACGCAACCGTCTGGCGCACCGCCGCGCATTTTGTCGCGCACCCGCCGCCCGTCGACTGGCGCGATACCCTGGCGAATCGCATCGGCCGTCGCCCGCGCCGTGTCGGCCTGTGGACCGAGCTTGCGATGTACGGAGCGCGCTGCTGCCTCGACGCGGCAGGCGAAGCCGCATTGCCCATCAACGCGCGCCTGCGCGTGGCCAGCCTGCGCGGTGCCTGGGGCGCCACGCATGCGGGGCTGGCGCAGCTCGACGTAGGCCTGCCGATGCCGTTCACCTTCATGCAGAGCCAGCCCGCGCTGATGCTGGCGGAGGTCGGCCGCTGCCTCGAATGGCAGGGCGATGCGAGCTTCATGCTGTGTCGTGATCCAGAGCGCCTGTTGCAGTTGTCGAAGCTGGGCGCACCGAGAGGCGGCCTGCTGTTCGGCGTCGTCGAAGAAGAGCGCAATGGCGAGTTGCCGCGCTCCGAGTGGTGGCGGCTGGTGCCCGCCTGAGCGTCGTCAGCCCGCGATCGAGCGCTGCAGGTTGATCCGCGCCTGCGCTTCGAGCTGCGCATGCATGCGCGGCGTGGCGTAGATAGCCTTGCGATCCAGAAAGCGCTGCAGGATCGCGCGGCGGCGCGGTAGGCGCACGTCTTCGGGCACGAAGGCGTACTCGGCATGCACCTGGCGCTCGTATTCGTCGAAGCGCGCGCGTTCGGCGCCGAGGATCGACAGGTCGATGTCGATCAGCAGTTCCGCATCGCGGCCTTCGGGCACCGCGTCGTGGTGCGTGGCCATGACGAGGGCGTGCACGCGTTCGGCGGCGGCTCCGGTTGCGCCTGCCTCGATCAAAGCTTGGCGGGCCCAGTCGGCGCTGCGCGCTTCGTTGTCGTGCGCATGCACGTCGTAGATGGCGTCGTGGAACCAGAGCGCGAGCGCCACTTCGCCGGGGTGCTCGGCATTCGCCTTCTCGCGCTCGAACCATGCGAGGCATTCGCCCAGGTGCTGCATCGTGTGGTAGTGGCGCTGCGGTTCGCTGTAGCGCTGTTGCAGCGCGGTGCACAGTGCGTCGCTGGGAGAGGCAACGCCGAGCGCGCGCCAGGCTTCGGTCCAGTTCGCGTGCAGCGCTTCGGGCGTCATGGCGCTTACTGCTCCATCGCGGCCTTGACCTCTTGCCCGAGGTCAAGGACCGACATCGCGTAGTAGCTGCTCCAGTTGTAGCGCGTGATGACGTAGAAGTTGCGCGTGCCGGCCACGTAGGTCGGCGGCGCATCGGCGCCGTTCTGCAGTTCGATGAGCGCGAGCAGGCCCTTGTGCCGAATGCCTTCGCCCTCGGGCACCGCGCCCGCCGCCACGAAGCTGTCGATGCTGAAGGTCGGCAGTATGTCGGGCGCCAGCAGCAACCCCTTCTGAAGCCGCGCTTCGTCGAAGTGCACCGGGTAGATCGCGGGCATGCCCGGCTTCCAGCCGAAGGCCTTGAAGTAGTTGGCGACCGAGCCGATCACGTCGGCCGGGTTGTTGACGAGGTCGATGCGGCCGTCGCCGTCGAAGTCGACCGCGTACTTGGCGATGCTGCTGGGCATGAACTGCGGCATGCCCATGGCGCCGGCGTAGCTGCCCAGCGGCGTGAGCGGGTCGTCGGCCGTGCGGCTCTCGGTGCTCAGAAAGCTTTCGAGCTCGCCGCGAAAGAAGGCTTCGCGTTCCGCGGCGCGCGGGTGGCCCTGCGGAAAGTCGAAGGAGAGCGTGGCCAGCGCGTCGATCACGCGGAAGTTGCCCATGTTGCGGCCGTAGATGGTTTCCACGCCGATGATGCCGACGATGATCTCCGCCGGCACGCCGTACACCTGTTCGGCGCGCGCCAGCGTGTCGGCATTGGCGCGCCAGAAGCGCACGCCGGCTGCGATGCGTACCGGGTCGATGAAGCGGCTGCGGTAGGTCTGCCAGTTCTTCACCGTGCCGACCGGGCCCGGCAGCATGAGGCGCGGCACGTTGGGCAGAAAGCGCGCGTTGCCGATGGTGGCACGCACCCAGTCGCGGTCGAGGCCGCGGCGCTCGGCCACCTCGTCGGCGAATCGCATCGCGTCGTCGCGCGTGGCGTAGGGGATGGTGCCGCGCACGGCGTTGCTCGCCACGCGGCCATTGGAAGACTTCTGGGCTACAGCCGCTGTCGACCATGCGCAGCAGGCGGCGAGAAGGGCAACTGCCGCAACGGTGCGGGATGGCGTGGGGAGAAAAAATCGCATGAGGCCGATTGTGCCGCCCGTGCGCGCGGCCCTTCCCAAGGGACACATGTGGTTTCAGCCGCGCGGGTTCGCGGCGGGCCAGCTGAGGCGGCGGAACTCGCGGCGCAGGGTCGAGAGCGTCTGTGGCGTGGCCTTGGCGTAGCGCTGGGCTTCGAGCTTGAGCAGCCAGTCGCGAACGGCCTGGGCGGCGGGGCCGAAGCGGGCGTCGGCCGCCTGCGCCATCTGGCGGGGCGGGGTCGTCTCGGGCAGCCGCAGGCCGGCCTTGGCCAGGCGCGTGCGGGCCTGGCCCAGCAGGCGCAGCCACGGGTCGTGCCGGCTGCGCTCCCACAGCGTCCAGGCCGCGCCGGCAATGCTCGCGCCGATCAGCAGGTACAGCAGCACATAGGCCAGGTCTTCGAGGCTCGGGGCCTCGAAGCCGATGTTCTTCAACAGGTTGAGCTGCCGGCTCTGCGTGTAGTTGAGCACCCACTGGTTCCAGCCGTTGTTCACGGCCTCCCATGCGGCGCGGATGTTCTGCGCGAGCGTGGGGCTCATGGCGCCGATGGCACCGGCGAACAAGCCCGGCTGCTGCACCAGCCGCTGCATCTGCCCGATGCGGCCCGGTGCCACGGAGGCGGTCGGATCGACGCGCACCCAGCCCGTGCCTTCTTGCCAGACTTCGGCCCAGGCATGGGCGTCGCTCTGGCGCACGACCCAGTAGTTGTCGACGCTGTTGAGTTCGCCGCCCTGGTAGCCGGTCACGATGCGCGCCGGGATCTGCAGGTTGCGCATGAGCACCACGAAGGCCGAGGCGATGTGCTCGCAGAAGCCTTCCTTGCGGTCGAACCAGAATTCGTCGGCCGTGTCGTTGCCGTAGATGCCGGGGTCGAGCGTGTAGGTGTAGCCGCCGGTGCGCAGGCGCTTCAGGGCCGCCTGCACGAAGGCCTGCGTGCTGGCTTCGTGCAGTGCCGGGTCGGCGCGCATCTCGGCCGCCAGCGCGGCGGTGCGCGGGTTGGTGCCGGGTGGCAGCGACAGGTAGGCCTGCAACTGGCCGCCGGTGCGCTTGATCGGGCCGCTCTGGAATTGCGTGTAGCTCTCGGCCTTGTAGCGGAGCAGGTCGTTGATCGGCCGGTTCGCGAGCCATTGCAGGTCGGGCGTGCCCGTGACCTCAAGGCCGGAGGCTTCGGGCGCGCGCTGTGCCGCATCGAGCGTCAGCAGCCAGGGCCGATTGTTGGCCTCGAGCGTGACCTCGTAGCGCACGGGTTCGCCGCTCACGCGCAGGTTGGCGGACCATTGCCCGCCGCGCAGCCACGATGGCAGGGCCGTCCACTCGCGGCCGTCGAACTGCGCCAGCACCGGGCCGCGAAAGTAGAGCTGGCTCTGCGGCGGCGCGCGGTTGCCCTCGAACTTGATGCGCGCGGCAATGCTGTCGTCGAGCGCGAGTTCGGCGATGGTGCCGACGCGCATGGTGTTCGACAGCCCGGTGCGCCCCGCCATGGCGTCGCTGGGCGTGCCCCAGAGCGGCGCGAAGCGCGGGAACAGCAGAAACAGCGCCAGCATGATCGGCGCGCCGGCCAGGGCCATCCAGCCGGCGGTGCGCGCGGCCTGCATCAGCGGCGGGCGGCCGACGGGCATGTGCGCGTTGACCAGCGCGGTGAGCAGGCCGAGCAGCGCCAGCAGCATCGTGAAGGCGGTCAGCAGCGACTGCGAATAGAAGAAGTTCGTGAGCATCGCGAAGAAGCCCAGGAAGAAGATGACGAAGGCATCTCTTCTGGCGCGCAGCTCCAGCGTCTTGAGGGCCAGCAGGATGACGACGAGCGTCACGCCCGCATCGCGGCCCAGCAGCGTGCGGTGGGTGGCGTAGGTGGCTGCCAGCGTCAGCGCGAGCAGGGCGACCCGCCACCACCGACTGGGCAGTGGGCGCGCCTGCACCGCGAGGCTGCCGCGCCAGAGCAGGACCATGGCGGTGATGGCGGTGCACCACCACGGGATGTTCTCTGCCTGGGGCAGGACGATCAGCGCGATGACGGCCAGCAGAAAGAGCGTGTCCCTGGCATCCCGGGGGAGGGCTGCGAGTTGTCGCAGGAGCTTCTTCAACATAGCGCCAGCGCCTCCAGGCAGGCCCGCCGGTGGGCTTCCCCTTGCGAAGGCTTCACGACGCGCCCCTGAACCCGGACACCGTAGTCCACGCCGAGCCGGTCGGCCATCAGCACCCAGGCGCAGAGGCGTGAAATGCGCGCCTCGCCATCGGCGAGCCCGGTGGCCTGCGCGTCGAGCCACAGCTCTTCGCGTTGCGTCTGTTGCGTGTCTCGGCTGACGAGGTCTTCCGACCCGGCCGCCTGCGCCCGCGCGGCTTTCTTCCAGACCACGAGCTTCAGCGGATCGCCGGGCCGGTAGGCGCGCACGCCGTCGTATTCACCGGCCCCGTGCGCGCGCTGCGCGGCGGACAGCGCGGCCGGCCCGGACAGCGGCTCGCCCGGCGGCAACGGTGGCGGGTGTGCCTCGGGCGCGGGGTAGACCAGCATCTGCGCGGCGGGCCGCCACACCGTCCACACACGGAAGGTGCCGAGCGGAAAGCGCGTCTCGGCCGTCAGCGGCGGCACGGGATGCAGGCCGCGCCGCTCGGGCTGGAACGCGATCTCGACGGTGGACGTGCCTTCGGCCGGCACGTCGGTCCAGGCCCATTGGCCGCTGCCCCGCACGGCCATGCCGATGCCGTAGCGCACGCTGCGCCGCGCGTTGTGCAGCACCACCCGGAAGACGGCCGCCGCGCCCGCGTAGTGCGCGTCTGGCGGCACCATGTGCATGGCCAGGCCGCGCAGCGTGCCGTGGCACACGTGCATGCCGACGGCCACGCTGCCGGCCAGCAGGAAGGTCAGCAGGTAGCCCAGGTTGAGCTGGTAGTTGATCGACGCGACCAGCAGCACGAGCAGCGTGGCGGCCAGCGTCCAGCCGGCGCGCGTGGGCACGATGTAGACGTTGCGCTGCGTCAGCTCCAGCGTGTCCGAGGGCGGGCGCCGCGACAGGAACCAGCCGTCGATGCGTGAGCGCAGGGCGCCGACTGGGCTCATCGGAATGCCTTCGTCTTCGTGTTTCTCACGGCGGTGCGAGCCCTCTTCGGAGCGGCCGGTCGGGGGCTCACGGCAAAGGCACGGCCGCGATCATCGCGCGCACCTGCTCGACGGCGCCACGGCCCGCGTCGCCCACGGGCGTGAGGCGGTGCGCGATCGTCTGCGGCAGCACGGCCTGCACGTCGTCGGGCGCGACGTAGTTGCGGTTGGCCAGCAGCGCCTGCGCCTTGGCGGCGCGCAGCACGGCAATGCCGGCGCGCGGCGACAGGCCCTGCAGGAACCAGCGCCCCGAGCGCGAGGCCGCGATCAGGTCCTGCACATAGTTGAGCAGCGGTTCGGCCGCGTGCACCTGCTGCACGCGCTGCTGGATGGCGGTCAGCTCGCCGGCGGTCAGCAGGGCGGGCAGGCTGGCCAGCATTTCGCGGCGGTCGACGCCGGCGAGCAGCTGGCGCTCGGCGGCGCGGTCGGGGTAGCCGAGCGAGATCCGCATCAGGAAGCGGTCGAGCTGGGATTCGGGCAGCGCGAAGGTGCCGAGCTGGTCTTGCGGGTTCTGCGTGGCGATCACGAAGAAGGGCGTGGGCAGCGGGCGCGTCTCGCCTTCGATGGTGACCTGCTTTTCTTCCATCGCCTCGAGCAGTGCGCTCTGGGTCTTGGGGCTGGCGCGGTTGATTTCGTCGGCCAGCAGCACCTGGGCAAAGATCGGCCCGGGGTGGAACACGAAGGCCTGCTGCCCGCGGTCGTAGATCGCCACGCCCGACAGGTCGCCGGGCATCAGGTCGGCCGTGAACTGCACGCGCGAAAAATGTAAACCGAACGTGTGCGACAGCGCATGGGCGAGGGTGGTCTTGCCGACCCCCGGAACGTCCTCGATCAGCAGGTGTCCACCCGCCAACAGGCAGGCTACACAGTCGCGCACCTGCGCCTCTTTGCCCACGATCACCGTGTTAAGCTGACTCAGCAAAGTGGCTAGCTTCGCAGCAACGTCCATATTTGTATCCATATGCAAACGATACCGTAAGACCTTGCGGCCCCATGCCGCGTGAGGTCTAGACGTGGCGACAGAGACATGGGCAAGACAGGCTACTTCACACACCGCGACTTCTGGAAGCACGACATGGGCAACGGGCATCCCGAATGCCCCGGCCGACTGGATGCCATCGAAGACCGCCTGCTGCTCACCGGCGTGGGCGATGCGCTCGATCACCGTGACGTGCCGCTTGCCACCCTGCAGCAGATCACCCGGGCGCACAGCACGGCGCACGTCGAGCACCTCGAAGAGCTGCACCAGCGTCTGGTGGCCGATGAGCCCGCCGGCGGCCCCGACCATGCACAGGTCGACCCCGACACCGTCCTGACCCGCTTCACGCTGCTGGCCGCGCGCCGCGCCGCCGGCGCCGCGATTGCCGCGACCGATGCCGTGATTGCCGGCGACATCGAAAACGCGTTCTGTTCGGTGCGTCCGCCGGGCCACCATGCCTGCCGCGAGCAGGCGATGGGCTTCTGTTTCTTCAACAACGTCGCCATCGCGGCGCGGCATGCCATCGACGTGCATGGCTTCGACCGCGTGGCCATCGTCGATTTCGACGTGCACCACGGCAACGGCACCGAGAACATCCTGTCGAACGATCCGCGCGTGCTGATGGTCGGCTTCTTCCAGCATCCGTTCTATCCGTACAGCGGCACGGAGCATCCGGCTTCGAACATGCTGAATCTTCCGATTCCGGCCTACACCAAGGGCATGGACGTGCGGGAGATGATCGAAGCGGTCTGGATGCCTCGGCTCGAGGAATTCAAGCCGCAGATGATCTTTATCAGTGCCGGTTTCGACGCCCATCGCGAGGACGACCTGGGCCAGCTCGGCCTGAACGAGAACGACTTTGCCTGGATCACCGGCCGCGTGCACGACGTGGCAAAGCGCCATGCGCGCGGGCGCATCGTGTCGATGCTCGAAGGCGGCTACAACCTCGATGCCTTGGCGCGCAGTGTCGAAGCCCATATCCGCGTGCTCGCGGACCTGTAATGCAGCCGGCGTCGTTCGGCGCCATGTTTTTCCAATCGATGAACTTCAATGACTTCACACAACGATTGAGCCAGGTCGATGCGCGCGGCCTTACCATCGAACTTGCCGCCGTCGTGGCCTGCGTGGCGCTGGCCTGGGCCGTCTGCAAATGGTTCGGACGCGACCAGCCCAAGGACTCGATCTGGTTCGGCGAACGCACCTTCGACGGCCTGCTGTTCCCGCTGCTGTCGCTGGTGCTGACCGACCTGGCGCGGCGCGCGGTGATCGAACTGCAGCCCGTGCTGGTGCTGCGCATCGCGGTGTCGGTGTTCTTGTCGCTGGTGGTCATCCGGTTGTTTGCACGGGTGTTGCGCGCGGTGTTTCCCGCGTCGAACCTCGTGCGGCTGATCGAGCGCACGATCTCGTGGCTGGCCTGGATCGCGGCGGTGCTGTGGATCGTCGGGCTGCTGCCGCCGGTGCTGGCCGAGCTCGACGAGATCACGCTGGCCTTCGGCAAGACGCGCGTGAGCCTGCAGACGATCTTCCAGGGCGTGTTGTCGGCCGGGTTGGTGATGGTGATTGCGCTGTGGATCTCCAGCACCATCGAGAAGCGCATCCTGCGCGAGGCCGTCACCGATCTTTCGATGCGCAAGGTGGCGTCGAACGCGGTGCGTGCGTTTCTGCTGCTGGTCGGCTTGCTGTTCGCGTTGTCGGCGGTGGGCGTGGACCTGACGGCGCTGTCGGTGCTCGGCGGTGCGCTCGGCGTGGGCCTGGGCTTCGGCCTGCAGAAGCTGGCGGCCAACTATGTGAGCGGCTTCGTGATCCTGCTCGAACGCTCGATCCGCATCGGCGACAACGTGAAGGTCGACACCTTCGAAGGCCGCATCACCGACATCAAGACGCGCTACACGCTCATTCGCGCAGGCAACGGGCGCGAGGCCATCGTGCCGAACGAGTCGCTCATCACCAGCCGGGTGGAAAACCTCTCGCTGGCCGACCGCAAGT
Organism: Variovorax sp. EL159; assembly: GCF_900100965.1. Classification (GTDB taxonomy): domain Bacteria; phylum Pseudomonadota; class Gammaproteobacteria; order Burkholderiales; family Burkholderiaceae_C; genus Variovorax. The sequence continues at coordinate 720,608 of NZ_FMUJ01000001.1, forward strand.
TCAACATCACGACCAGCATCGTGGTCGGCTACGAGAGCGACGTGGCGCAGGTGCAGTCCATCCTGTGCGAGGCCGCCAAGGCGCAGCCGCGTGTCATGACCGAGCCGGTGCCGGTGGCCTACCTGCTCAATTTCGCGCCCGATGGGCTGGAGTTCACCCTCAACTTCTGGGTGGCAGACCCCGAGAAGGGCAAGGACAACCTGCGCTCGGCCATCAACGTCGCCATCCTCGACGGGCTGCGGGGTGCGGGCATTGACATTCCCTATCCACAGCGCGTGTTGCGCGTGGAATCTTTGCCGCCGGGAGCCGCGCCAGCGCCCGACGCTGTTTTATAATCGTGGAAAAGCACGATCGTTCTTTTTTATTGGCGCGCGAATGCCGACAAGAAGAATGGAGAGGCTGCAAAGGTCGCGTCCTAGAATGACCGGTTGCCCTCGAAGCCCCCTTTTTGCAATCCAATGGAGTCAAGTCAATGAAGGTTCTTGTGCCTGTCAAACGGGTCGTCGATTACAACGTGAAGGTGCGCGTGAAGAGCGACGGCACCGGGGTGGACATTGCCAACGTCAAGATGAGCATGAACCCCTTCGACGAGATCGCGGTGGAAGAAGCGGTGCGCCTGAAGGAAAAGGGCGTGGTCACCGAGGTGATCGCCGTGTCGTGCGGCGATGCCAAGTGCCAGGAAACCCTGCGCACGGCCATGGCCATCGGTGCCGACCGCGGCATCCTCGTTGAAACCACCGAAGAGCTGCAGCCCCTGGCTGTCGCCAAGCTGCTCAAGGCGCTGGTGGACAAGGAACAGCCCCAGCTCATCATCCTGGGCAAGCAAGCCATCGACGACGACGCCAACCAGACCGGCCAGATGCTGGCCGCGCTGGCCGACCTGCCGCAAGCCACCTTCGCCTCCAAGGTCGAAGTCGCGGGCGACAAAGCCACCGTGACCCGCGAAGTCGACGGCGGCCTGGAAACCGTCTCCCTCACGCTGCCGGCCGTCATCACGACCGACCTGCGCCTGAACGAGCCGCGCTACGTCACCTTGCCCAACATCATGAAGGCCAAGAAGAAGCAGCTGGACACCTTCAAGCCCGAAGACCTGGGCGTGGACGTCAAGCCGCGCCTGAAGACCCTGAAGGTCAGCGAGCCCCCGAAGCGTGGCGCCGGCATCAAGGTGCCTGACGTTGCAACGCTGGTGGACAAACTGAAGAACGAAGCGAAGGTGATCTGAACATGACCGCACTTGTTATTGCCGAACACGACCACGCCAGCATCAAGCCGGCCACCCTCAACACCGTGACCGCAGCGCTGGCTTGCGGTGGCGACGTCCACGTGCTCGTGGCTGGTGCCAATGCAGCAGAAGCAGCTAAGGCCGCCGCGCAGATCGCAGGCGTCTCCAAGGTGATCGCTGCAGACAGCGCATCCCTCGCAGAAAACCTCGCCGAGAACGTCGCGGCCCAGGTGCTGGCCATCGCCGGCAACTACAGCCACATCCTGTTCCCCTCGACCGCCAACGGCAAGAACGTCGCTCCGCGCGTCGCTGCCAAGCTCGATGTGGCACAGATCAGCGACATCACCAAGGTCGACAGCCCCGACACCTTCGAGCGCCCGATCTACGCCGGCAACGCGATTGCCACGGTGCAGAGCAGCGACGCCACCAAGGTGATCACGGTTCGCACGACCGGCTTCGACGCCGCAGCCGCCACCGGTGGCAGCGCAGCGATCGAAACGGCTGAAGGCGTCGCGGACAGCGGCAAGAGCAGCTTCGTGGGCCGTGAAGTCACCAAGAGCGAGCGCCCTGAACTGACGGCGGCCAAGATCATCGTCTCGGGTGGCCGTGCCTTGGGCAGCGCCGAGAAGTTCACCGAAGTGATGGCACCGCTGGCCGACAAGCTGAACGCAGGCCTGGGCGCCAGCCGCGCTGCAGTGGACGCGGGCTATGCCCCGAACGACTGGCAAGTGGGCCAGACGGGCAAGATCGTCGCGCCGCAGCTGTACATCGCAGCGGGCATCTCGGGCGCGATCCAGCACTTGGCCGGCATGAAGGACTCCAAGGTGATCGTGGCGATCAACAAGGACGAAGAAGCGCCGATCTTCTCGGTGGCCGACTATGGCCTCGTGGCCGACCTGTTCGTGGCTGTGCCCCAACTGGTCAAGGCGCTCTGACCGTATCGACGCAATGAGCCAGAGGGCATCGTTCGCGATGCCCTTTCTACATCTGCTGTATCTGGAGACAAGACCATGAGCTACACCGCACCCCTCAAGGACATGCTGTTCGACATCGAACACCTGGCCAACATCGGCGAGATCGCCAAGCTGCCCGGCTTCGAAGACGCCGGCCTCGAAACCGCGCAGGCCGTTCTCGAGGAGTGCGCGCGTTTCAATCAGGACGTGATCGCCCCGCTGAACATCGAAGGCGACCGCAACCCCTCGTCGTTCAAGAGCGGCGCCGTCACCACCACGCCGGGCTTCAAGGACGCCTTCGCCCAGTACGTGTCGGGCGGCTGGCAAGGCCTGCAGCATCCGACCGACTTCGGCGGCCAGGGCCTGCCCAAGACCATCGGCGCGGCCTGCGGCGAAATGCTCAACTCGGCCAACATGAGCTTTGCGCTGTGCCCGCTGCTGAGCGACGGCGCCATCGAGGCGCTGCTCACCGCCGGCTCCGACGAGCTGAAGGCCACGTACCTCGAAAAGCTCGTGAGCGGCCAGTGGACCGGCACGATGAACCTCACCGAGCCGCAGGCCGGCAGCGACCTGGCCATGGTGCGCAGCCGTGCCGAGCCGCAGCCCGACGGCACCTACAAGGTGTTCGGCACCAAGATATTCATCACCTACGGTGAGCACGACATGGCCGAGAACATCGTGCACCTCGTGCTGGCCCGCGTGACCGGTGCGCCTGAAGGCGTGAAGGGCATCAGCCTGTTCGTGGTGCCGAAGTTCATGGTCGGCAAGGATGGCTCGCTGGGTGCGCGCAATGACGTGCACTGCGTGAGCATCGAGCACAAGATGGGCATCAAGGCCTCGCCGACCGCCGTGCTGCAGTACGGCGACAACGGCGGTGCCGTCGGCTACCTCGTGGGCCAGGAGAACCGCGGCCTCGAGTACATGTTCATCATGATGAACTCGGCCCGCTACGCCGTGGGCATGCAGGGCATCGCGATTGCCGAGCGCTCGTACCAGCACGCCGTCGCCTATGCAAAGGAGCGCGTGCAGAGCCGCCCGGTCGATGGCTCGATCAACGCCAGCGCACCCATCATTCACCACCCCGACGTCAAGCGCATGCTGATGACGATGCGCGCCTACACCGAAGGTTGCCGCGCGATGGCTTCGGTGGCCGCTGCCGCCTACGACGCCGCGCACCATCACCCCGATGCCGACGCGCGCAAGCAGAATCAGGCCTTCTACGAATTCATGGTGCCGCTGGTCAAGGGCTACAGCACCGAGATGAGCCTCGAAGTGACCTCGCTTGGCGTGCAGGTGCACGGCGGCATGGGCTTCATCGAAGAGACGGGCGCGGCGCAGTACTACCGCGACGCCAAGATCCTCACGATCTACGAAGGCACCACCGCGATCCAGGCCAACGACCTCGTGGGCCGCAAGACTGCGCGCGACGGCGGCCAGACCGCCAAGGCCATCGCCGCGCAGATCGAGAAGACCGAAGCCGAATTGGCCAAGAGCGATCACCCGGCTGCTGCTGCAGTGCTCAAGCGCCTGAAGGCCGCGCGCGAAGCTTTTGTCGAAGTGGTCGATTTCGTCGCGGGCCAGACCAAGGCATCGCCGAACGCCGTGTTCTCGGGCAGCGTGCCGTACCTGATGCTCGCGGGCAACCTCGTGGCCGGCTGGCAGCTGGCGCGCTCGCTGATCATTGCGCAGGACCTGGCTTCGCGCAGCTTCGACACCGACTTCATGCTCGCCAAGATCGCCACCGCGCGCTTCTATGCCGAGCACATCCTGAACAAGGTGCCGGGCATCCGCGACAGCATCGTCGAAGGCGCCGAGAGCGTCACGGCCCTGGCGCTCGACGCGTTCTGAGCCGCCTCCCTGTCGCCCATCTGACGGGCGGCAGGGGCCTTGCTCTCTTATAAAACCGAAACCCATTTCCGGAGACAACATGTCCAAGCTGCCCCCCGTCCTCGCGAACCTGCCGCTGCCGATCATCGGCTCGCCGCTGTTCATCATCAGCAACCCCAAGCTCGTGATTGCGCAATGCAAGGCGGGTGTGGTCGGTTCGATGCCGGCACTCAACGCGCGCCCCGCGGCGCAGCTCGAAGAGTGGCTGATCGAGATCACCGAAGAGCTGGCTGCCTACAACAAGGCCAACCCGGACAAGCCCGCCGCGCCCTTCGCCATCAACCAGATCGTGCACAAGAGCAATGACCGCCTCGAGCACGACATGGAAATGGTCGTCAAGTACAAGGTGCCGATCGTCATCACCTCGCTGGGTGCGCGCACCGACGTCAACGACGCGGTGCACAGCTACGGCGGCGTGACGCTGCACGACATCATCAACAACAAGTTCGCGCAGAAGGCGATCGAGAAGGGCGCCGACGGCATCATCGCCGTGGCGGCCGGTGCCGGCGGCCATGCGGGCGTGAAGAGCCCGTTCGCGCTGGTGCAGGAGATCCGCCAGTGGTTCGACGGCCCGATCGCGCTGTCGGGCTCCATCGCCACCGGTGGCGCGGTGCTCGCGGCGCAGGCCATGGGCGCCGACTTTGCCTACATCGGCACCGCCTTCATCGCGACCGAAGAAGCACGCGCGAGCGACGACTACAAGCAGGCCATCGTCGACGGCACCTCGGACGACATCGTCTATTCGAGCCTGTTCACCGGCGTGCACGGCAACTACCTCGCGCCCAGCATCGTCAAGGCCGGCATGGACCCGGCCAACCTGCCCGAAGGCGACGTCAAGACCATGAACTTCGGCGGCGGCGAAGGCAGCAAGGCCAAGGCCTGGAAAGACATCTGGGGCTCGGGCCAGGGCATCGGTGCCGTGACCGAAGTGGCCAGCGCCGCGGCCTTCATCGAGAAGCTCAAGCGCGAATACCAGGAAGCAAGGCAACGGCTGGCGCTTTGACCACGCTTGCGGGCGACCTGCAGCCTGCCAGCAGGTCGTTGTCTTCCACATCGCTGGGGCGCATGCCGCTGCTCGACGCGGCCAAGGGCATCGCCTGCGCGGTCATCGTCGGCCATCACCTGTCGCGCTACGGCCCGATGCCGGCCGGCGCGTACGCGCTCGCGCCTGATTTCTTTGCATGGCTGGCGAACGAGGGGCGCCTGGCGGTGCAGGTGTTTCTGGTGATCGCTGGTTTTCTTGCGGCTGCGAGCCTTGCGCCGGATGGCCGGCTGCGCTGCGACCGCCCCGTCGCGCGCATCCTGCAGCGCTACGGCCGGCTGGTGATGCCGTACCTGGCGGCGCTCACGGTGTGCGTGCTGGTCGCGGCGCTGGTGCGGCCGTGGCTCGACGAGGAGGTGGTGCCCGCGTCGCCCACCATGGGGCAACTGATCGCGCACGGGCTGCTGCTGCAGGATCTGCTGGGCTACGAATCGTTGTCGACAGGTGTCTGGTATGTGGCCATCGACTTCCAGCTCTTTGCACTGGCGCTGACGCTGGTGGGCCTGCCCGCGATGCTGCAGCGTTCCTCGGGTTCGGCACCGATGAATGCGCGGGCACGCTGGTTGCCCGTGGCGCTGGTGTTCGGGCTGGCCGTGGCTTCGCTCGCGCTGTTCAATCGCAATGCGGGGCTGGACGACACGGCCTTCTATTTCTTCGGCACCTACGGCCTGGGCATGCTGGTGTTCTGGATCGGGCGCGCGACGCGCTTCAGCACGTGGCAGAGCGCTGTCGCGTTACTAGCGCTGGTGGGGGCGGGTGCGCTGGCCATCGACTGGCGCAGCCGCATCGCCATTGCGCTGGTGACGGCGTTGCTCATCGCCGTCGCACAGCGCCGGCGCTGGCTTTCGCCGGCGCACTGGCCGGCGGTGGCGGTGCCTTTGCAGCGGCTGGGGCGCATGTCGTATTCGCTGTTCCTGATCCACTTTCCGGTGCTGCTCGCGATGAATGCGCTGGTCGCGAATGCCGGGCCGCACGGTGCATGGTTCGATGCGATCGGGCTGGTGGCGACCTTCGGGCTCTCGGTGGCAGCCGCCACATTGCTGCACCGGTGGGTCGAAGTGCGTCCGGCATCGTGGCGCGCGGTCTTCACGCTGTTCGCTGCGCTGCTGGTCAGCGGAATAGTCGTTTCTCATTAAAAGAGCCCGGCGCCCGCGCAGGCGCCTTGGCCGAATCTTCCTGAACGGGTTGCGCTGACGGCCCGGAGCGTGCAGTCTCCGGGCTCGTCAGCTGCCTCCGTCTTCGGTATGATTGTGGAAATTTCAGTAAATACTGAAAATACACGAAACCAAGGAATGACCAAGCACCCAGCACCCCGATCGCCAATGCGGGCCATCGCGTCGACAGACATCGGCAGCGTGGTGCAGGGTGCGGCCGCGCTGCTGTGGCTGCCGCAGGCGGCGTTGCTGGCGATGGCGGTCCAGGGGCTTGCCGCGGGGCAGGGCATGGCGGCTGTCGCGTGGCCGGCCTGCGGGATATTGCTGCTCGGCCTGCTGCGGGCAGGCTGCGAGGCCTGGGGCGCCCGCCGCACCTTCGCCCATGCCAGGGCGCAGCTCACGGCCCTGCGCGCACAAACCATCGCAGCGCTGGCCGGCGGATCGCCGATGGACCGCGCCCGCGCCCCTTCGGGCCAGGCGGCCAGCGTGCTCGCCGAGCAGGCCGAGGCGCTGGTGCCGTACCTCGTGCGCTACCAGCCCGCGCGCTGGCGCGTGATGGTCGTGCCCATCTTCATCCTCTGCGCGGTCGCCGCCTTTTCGTGGGTGGCCGCGCTGGTATTGCTGTTCGCGGCACCGCTCATTCCGATCTTCATGGCCATCGTGGGCTGGCGCGCCAAGGCGGCAAGCGAGGCGCAGATGGTCGAGATGGGCGGCATGAACGCCTTCCTGCTCGACCGCCTGCGCGGCCTGGCCACCTTGCGATCGCTCCACGCGGTGGACGCCACGGCGCAGCGCCTGGGCGACGCCGCGCAGTCGCTGCGCAGGCGGACGATGGCCGTGCTGCGCATTGCATTCCTCTCGTCGGCCGTGCTGGAGCTTTTCTCGGCACTCGGCGTCGCGATGGTGGCGGTGTATGTTGGCTTCCATCTGCTGGGCTCGCTCGGCTTCGGCGCATGGGGCCGGCAACTGAGCCTGGGCGAAGGGCTGTTCGTCTTGTTGCTCGCGCCGGCATTCTTCGAGCCGCTGCGCGAACTCTCGGCCGTCTGGCACGACCGCGCGGCGGGAGAAGCCGCGTTGCAGGCACTCGACCGGCTGCAGCGCGAGACGTTGCGCTTGCCCGGCGCCAATGCCTCGTTGACGCGCGCCGCAACGGGTTCGGCCAGTGCCGGTTCCGCGCCCGCCATCGCTGTCCAGGGCCTGCATTTTTCATGGCCGGGCGAGCCCTCGGAAGTCTTCGATGGCTACGAACTGCGCATCGCCCCCGGCGAGCATGTCGCGCTGACCGGCCCCAGCGGCGCGGGCAAGACGGTGCTGCTGTCGCTGCTGGCCGGCCTCGTGCCCGCGAGCCGTGGCGACATCTCGATCGGCGGCGTGCCGCTCACCGACCATACTGTGGCCGCGTTGCGCCAGCGGATGGCCTGGATGGGGCAAGCTCCCCACGTCTTCGCCGGCTCGGTCGAAACCAACGTCGTCTTGGGGCGCACGGGCATCGACACGCCGCAAGTCGCCGCTGCCATGCGTTTCGCTTCGCTCGACGAGGTGGCGCAGGCGCACCCCGGCGTGGCGTTGGGCGAGGGCGGCCAAGGCCTCTCGGGCGGTGAAGCGGTGCGGCTTGCGTTGGCGCGCATCGCGGTGCATCCGCACGCCGACCTGCTGCTGGTCGATGAGCCCACAGCACACCTGGACACCGAAACAGCCAGCCGCGTCGCCGATGCATTGATGACCCTTGCGCAAGGCAAGACCCTCGTCGTCGCGACGCACGACCCGGTGCTCGCCGCGCGCATGGACCGCGTGGTGAACCTCGGCGCAGAAACGCTGGAGAAGGCCGCATGAGCAATCAGCCTTCCACACGCTGGCGCGATCTTCGCCTGGTGCTGCGTCCGTTCTTCGCTGCGCAGCCACGCGCGCTGCTGCTTGGCGGCTTGCTTGCCGCCATCACCGTGCTCGCGGGCATGGCGCTGCTCGGCCTCTCGGGATGGTTCATCACCGCGACCGCCCTGGCCGGCCTGCACGCGGCCACGGCCTTCACCTTCGACGTGTTCATGCCCTCGGCAGGCATTCGCCTGCTGGCGCTCGGCCGCACGGCATCGCGCTATGGCGAGCGGCTGGTGACGCACGACGCGACCTTCTCGGTGCTCGCCGCGCTGCGCGTGCGCCTCTTCCGCGGCTGGGCCAAGGCCGAGGCCGCGCGCGAGTTGCTGATGCGCCCGGCGCAACTGCTGTTCCGCCTGACATCCGACATCGACGCGCTCGAGTCGCTCTACCTGCGCCTGCTCGTGCCCGCAGCGGCTGCATTGGGCGCAGCATTGCTCGCGGGCGTCGTGCTCGGCTTCATGCATGTAGGCATGGGGCTGTCGCTCACGCTCTGGCTGGTGGTCGTCGGCTGGGGCATGGCGGCCGTCATTGCAAGGCGTGCGCGGCGGCCCGCCGTGCAGCGCGCACACGCCATCGAGGCACTGCGCGCACGCGCCGTCGATCTCGTGGCCGGGCAAACCGACCTCGTGATGGCAGGCCGCATCGATGCACAGCGCGATGCGTTGATGAACGCCGACATGCATCTCGCCAAGGCCGACCTGGCCTTGAACCGGCTCGAAGCCGCCGCCGGTTTTGCCTACGGCAGCGCGGGCACCTTGACCCTGGTGGGCGTGCTGCTGGCTGTCGGTGCGTTGGTGAGCGAAGGCCTGATCGGCGCGCCGGCCGCGGCATTGGCCTTGCTGATCGCGCTCACCGCCACCGAGCCCTTCGCCGCACTGCGCCGTGGTGCGCTCGACGCGGGCCGCACCTGGCTGGCGGTCCGCCGCCTGGCGCCGCGCATGGCTTCGGAAGACGCTGAAGCAGCGGATGTCGCAAGCAGCGATTCGAAAATCGCACTGCGTTTGCACGATGTCGGCGTTTCGCACCCCGGCAGCCACACCCAGACCCTGAGCAGCATCTCGCTGACCCTCCATGCCGGCGAGCGCGTCGCGTTGATCGGTGCCAGCGGCACCGGCAAGTCCACGCTGCTTGCAACCATCGCCGGAGAAATCACTCCCAGCGCCGGCGCCGTGCAGGCGCAGTCGTCGTGCCTGCTGACACAGCGCACCGAACTCTTTCAGGACAGCCTGCGTGACAACCTGCGGCTCGCCGACCCGCATGCCTCCGACGAAAAGCTGTGGGCCGTGCTGCAGGCGGCAGGGCTCGAGCGCGACGTTCGCGCACTCTCGACCGGCCTCGACACGCGCCTGGGCGAGGGTGGCCTCGGCCTGTCCGGCGGCCAGTCACGCCGGCTCGCACTGGCCCGCTTGCTCTTGCGCCCGGTGCCGCTGTGGCTGCTCGACGAACCGACCGAGGCGCTCGACGCCACAACCGCCCACGACGTGCTGCACCGCCTGGCCGAGCATGCCGGCCCGCGCACCTTGCTGATCGCCACGCACCTGCGCCGCGAAGCCGCGCTTGCCGACCGCCTCGTGTGCATGGCGCAGGGCCGCATCGCCTGCGAGCTGCACCGGGGCAGCGAAGCATTCGACGCCGCGCTGCGCAGCCTGCGCCCCGATTGAATCCGGATCAGAAAACAGAACAGGGAACATAAAGGAAGAACCCCCATGGACCTCGACATCGTCGCGCTATCGCGCCTGCAGTTTGCCGTCACGGCGCTGTATCATTTCCTGTTCGTGCCGCTCACGCTCGGGCTCTCGATCATCCTTGCCATCATGGAGACGGTCTACGTCATGACCGGCCGCGTGATCTGGCGCGACATGACGAAATTCTGGGGCGTGCTCTTCGGCATCAACTTCGCGATGGGCGTGGCCACCGGCATCGTGATGGAGTTCCAGTTCGGCATGAACTGGAGCTACTACAGCCACTACGTCGGCGACATCTTCGGCGCGCCGCTGGCCATCGAGGGGCTCATGGCCTTCTTCATGGAAGCGACCTTCGTGGGCCTGTTCTTCTTCGGCTGGGACAAGCTCTCGAAGGTGGGCCACCTCACGGCCACGTGGGCCGTGGCCATCGGCTCCAACTTCTCGGCGCTGTGGATCCTGATCGCCAACGGCTGGATGCAGAACCCCGTGGGCGCGGCCTTCAATCCGCAGACCATGCGCATGGAAGTGACCGACTTCGCCGCGGTGCTGACCAACCCGGTGGCGCAAGCCAAGTTCGTGCACACCGTGTCGGCGGGCTATGTGTGCGCGGCCGTGTTCGTGCTCGGCGTGTCGGCGTGGTATCTCCTCAAGGGCCGCCACATCGCGCTGGCCAAGCGCTCGATGACCGTGGCCGCCTCGTTCGGCCTGGCCGCCGCGCTGTCGGTCGCCGTGCTCGGCGACGAAAGCGGTTATCTCTCGGGCGAACACCAGAAGATGAAGCTGGCCGCCATCGAAGCCATGTGGGAGACGCAGCCCGCGCCCGCAGCCTTCACCGTGGTCGGCTTCCCCGACCAGGAGGCGCGCGAGACGCACTATGCGATCCACATCCCCGCCGTGATGGGCCTGATCGGCACGCGCTCGCTCAACACTGTGATGCCCGGCATCGACGAACTCGTGAAGCGCGCCGAGGCCCGCATCCGCGAAGGCCTGAAGGCCTACGACGCGCTGCAGAAGATCCGCGAGGCCGGTGGCCCCAGCAAGGTGACGCAGGGCGTGCGCGGCGACTTCGAGGACAACGGCATCAACATGGGCTACGCGCTGCTGCTCAAGCGCTATGTCGACGACCCGCGCACCGCCACCGACGAACAGATCAGCAAGGCCGCTTGGGACACCGTGCCGCAGGTGGCGCCGCTGTTCTGGCTGTTCCGCGTGATGGTCGGCATCGGCATGCTGCTGATCCTGCTGACCGGCACCTTCTTCGTGCTCTCGGCGCGCCGCATGCTCGACCGCTACCGGTGGCTGCTCAAGGTCGCGGTGTTCGCGATCCCGCTGCCGTGGATTGCCATCGAGTCCGGCTGGCTGGTGGCGGAGTTCGGCCGCCAGCCTTGGGTGATCGAAGGCGTGCTGCCGACGGCGGTGGCGGTGTCGAACCTCGGCGTGAAGACGCTGCTGCTGACCATCGCGGGCTTTGTCGCGATCTACACCACGCTGCTCATCATCGAGATGAAGCTGATGCTCAAGGCCATCCGCAAGGGCCCTGAAGCCGAGCACGCGCCCGACGAAGGCGACGCGCGCTCGCACGTTCCGCCGGCCCACGCGGCCATTCCTTCCTCGTCTTCTTCCGGGAGCGCCGCATGATCCTCCACACACTCCTCGACTACGACACCCTGCGCTTCATCTGGTGGCTGCTGATCGGCGTGCTGCTGGTGGGCTTCGCAGTGACCGACGGCTTCGACCTGGGCAGCGGCATGCTGCTGCCGTTCGCGGCGCGCAACGACGTCGAGCGGCGCGTCGTCATCAACAGCGTGGGCCCCGTGTGGGAGGGCAACCAGGTGTGGCTGATCCTGGGCGGCGGCGCGATCTTCGCGGCCTGGCCGCAGCTGTATGCCGTGTCGTTCTCGGGCTTCTACCTGGCGATGTTCGTGATTCTCACGGCGCTGATCCTGCGGCCCGTGGCCTTCAAGTTCCGCAGCAAGCGCGAGTCGCCGCAATGGCGCGCGCGCTGGGACTGGGTGCTGTTCTTCAGCGGCTTCGTGCCCGCGCTGATCTGCGGCGTGGCCGTGGGCAACGTGCTGCAGGGCGTGCCGTTTCGCTTCGGCACCGACATGCACATCTTCTATGACGGCGGCTTCTTCGGCCTGCTGAATCCGTTCGCGATTCTGTGCGGGCTGGTGTCGGTGGTCATGCTTGTGATGCACGGCGCGGCGTGGCTCCTGCTCAAGACGGCCGGGCCGGTGGCCGAGCGTGCGCGCAGCTACGGCATCGTCGCGTCACTACTCACGATTGCGCTGTATGCGCTGGCGGGCGTGCTGCTCGCCACCAGCATCGGCGGCTACCGCATCAGCAGCGTGGTCGACACGGTCGGGCCATCGAACCCGCTGCTGAAGACCGTCGAACTGCATGCGGGCGCATGGACGGCCAACTACGCCTCGCACCCCTGGACGCTCGCGGCGCCCATTGCCGGCTTCGTCGGTGCGCTGGGTGCGCTGCTCGGGCTGGTGCTGCGCCGGCCCGTGCTGGCGCTGCTGACGGCGGCGCTGGGCATCGCCGGCATCATCCTGAGCGTGGGCGCGTCGATGTTCCCGTTCATCCTGCCGTCGTCGATCGATCCGCGCGCAAGTCTCACGGTGTGGGATTCGTCGTCGAGCCACCTCACGCTGTTCATCATGCTGGTGGTCACGGCCTTCTTCATTCCCTTGATCGTGGCCTACACGACCTGGGTCTATCACGTGCTGTGGGGCAAGGTCGATGAAAAGGCCATCCGCGACGACAGCGGCCACGCCTACTGAACGGAGGAAAAAAACATGTGGTACTTCGCCTGGATACTCGGCCTGCCGCTGGCAGCTGCCTTCGCCGTACTCAATGCCATGTGGTACGAACTCATGGACGACGACGCCATCCGCAAGGAAAAGCTCGGCATGCCTGAGCCGTCCGAAGGGCAGGAGCGGCTTTAAGGCAGGCCCGCAAGGCCCATGAGGCCTGTGGGGCTCAGAGAGCCTCAGGGCCATAGCAGCCCGCGGCCCGGCTTCGTCAGTCGGCCGCGGGCGCTTTCTTCTTCGAGGCACCACCGCTCAGGCGGTCCTTGAGCGTCAGCACCCGCGTCACCGTTGCGCCCATTCCCATCAGCTTCATGACGGTTTCGGGCGCGAGCCGCTGCACGTCGTCGAACCATTTCATCAGCCGGTCGATCAGGTCGTGCATTTCGCGCATGCGCTCCTGCGCATGGCGCTCGGCATCGCTCGTGGGCGACTCGAGCAGCGCGTTGCGCAGCATCGACAGCGTGGGCTCGATCTCGCGGCGGCGGCGCTCCTCGGCCAGCACGCGGAAGATTTCCCACACGTCCGAAGGCGCTTCGAAGTATTCGCGGCGATCGCCAGGGTGGTGCCGCAGGTGCACCAGGCGCCACGCCTGCAGCTCTTTCAAGCCCATGCTCACGTTCGAGCGCGAGAACTCCAGCAGCTCGGCGATTTCATCGGCATTGAGCGCGCGCTCCGACAGGAAGATCAGCGCGTAGATCTGCCCGACGGTGCGGTTGATGCCCCATTTGCTGCCCATCTCGCCGAAGTGCGCGACGAACTGGCGGTTGAGGGAAGGGAGGTCGGAGGAGGTGGCCATGCGCCGGATTGTCGCGCTGGATGGCCAGAGTTTTCGGAAGTTTCCGAAAACTCACTCCGTGGACGGGCCCCGCGACGAACCCCGCCGGTACGAACCCGGCGCGCCGCCCGTCCATGTCTTGAAGGCGCGCTGGAAGGCCGCGCTGTCGGCAAAACCCAGCTCGTCGGCCAGCGTCGCGAGCGGCACGGTGCTGGTGTTGAGCCGCACGATGGCCAGGTCGCGCCGCAGCTGGTCTTTCAGCGACTGGAACGAGGTGCCCTCCGTCGCCAGGTGGCGCTGCAGGGTGCTGACCGACATGTTCAGGCCCTTCGCGGTCGTTGCCAGGTCGGCCCAGGCGGGCCGGTTCTGCTGCAGCACCGCGCGCACGCGCGCGCTGACCGCCTGCTCCGCCAGCCGGGGCAGGATCACATTGGCCGGCGCCGCGGCCAGGAAGGTGTTGATCGCCTGCGTGTCGCGCTGCATCGGCATGGCGAGCGCGCTGGCGTCGAACCACACGGCCGAACAGGGCTGGCCGAACTGCAGCGGCCCGGGGAACACCTTGGCGTATCCGTCGGCGTAGTGCGGCAGCGCGAAGCCGAAATCGAAACGCCGTGCCGCCAGCCGGCCACCGTGCAGCCAGGCGGACAACCGCCAGTACACGCGCAGCATGAGCTCGTGCAGAAAGTTCTGGTGGGTGACGGCCGGGTCGTTGAGCCGGAGGCCGAAACCCGCCAGCGGGCCTTCCTGCAGCAGCACCAGCGTCAGGTCGTCCTGCAGCAGGCTGAAGGTGTGGGCCACGCGGCGCAGCGCGACCTCGAAGGTGGGCGCGCCCAGCGTGGCGCGCGTCATCAGCGCGAAGCTGCCGCGGCGCAGCCGGCGCGTGAGAAAGCACAGGGCTTCGTCGTCCAGCCGGTCCATCAGCAGCGCGAACAGGGCGACGTACTGCTCGGCAGTGACACGCGATCCCATTTCTTCGAGCAGCGCCGGTGCGATGCCGGCGTCTTCCAGCGCGGCATCGACGTCGATGGGCGCGGCGTCGCCCCGGGCGCGGATGCCCGAGAGCATGCCCTGCACGAAAGCGATCGGAATAGTTGTGGGCGGTTGCAGCATGGCGCAGCGATCAGACCTCAAGGATGCCACCGTGTCGATTGACGTTTTCTGCAATGCGAACGAAGCGAAGCGCAATCGCCGGGCCGGAAGCTGATTCCTACCATTCGGCTACAGAAAAAAGAGAGACGGAGACACACCATGTACATGACCCAGGCGCTGCACCGCAGCGTGCAGCAACACCCCGACAAGGTGGCCGTGCGCTTTGCCGGCCGCACCCGCAGCTTTCGCGAATACGCCGACCGGGTGGCACGCCTGGCGGGCGCGCTCCAGCAGCTCGGCATGCAGGCGGGCGACCGCGTGGCGATGCTGTCGCTCAACTCCGACCGCTACCTGGAGTACCAGATGGCCGTGCCCTGGGGCGGCGGCGTGCTGAACCCCTGCAACATCCGCTGGTCGGCCGCCGAAATTCTCTATTCGCTGGAAGACTCGGGCTCGACCATCCTGCTGGTCGACGAGACCTTCCGGGGCATGGTCGAGCAGATGCGCGCGCAGGCGACGAGCCTGCGCGAAGTGATCTATTGCGGCGACGGCGCGCTGCCGGCCGGCATGCACGGCTACGAGCGCCTGATCGACACGGCTTCGCCGGTGCCCGACGCCGTGCGCCGCGACGAAGACCTGGCCGGCATCTTCTACACGGGCGGCACCACCGGCTTTCCCAAGGGGGTGATGCTGAGCCACACCAACATGTGCAGCTCGGGGCTGGCGCTGCATGCCGAGCACCTGGCGCCACCCGACGGTGGCTACCTGCATGCCGCGCCCATGTTCCACCTGGCCGACATGGGGCTGGCAGCGCCGCACTGGTTCGAGGGCAACACCCATTCGATCGTGCCGGCATTCAGCCCCGAAGCCGTGCTGAACGCCATCGAGAACGACCGCGTGACCCACGTGCTGCTGGTGCCCACCATGATCCAGATGCTGGTCGACCACCCCGCGATGCGGGAGCCGCGCGACCTGAGCAGCCTGAAGTGCATCACCTACGGCGCATCGCCCATCTCGGAGGCGGTGCTGAACCGCGCGATGAACGCCTTTCCGGGCGTGGACTTCGTGCAGGCCTACGGCATGACCGAGCTGTCGCCGCTGGCCACCATCAACCCGGCGCGCAATCACACGGCCGAGGGCCGCAAGCTCGGCAAGCTGCGCTCGGCCGGCCGTGCGAGCTATTGCATGGAGGTGCACATCGTCGATGCCGACGGCGCCGAGGTACCGCGCGGCACCGTGGGCGAAGTGGCCGTGCGCGGCCCCAACGTGATGCAGGGCTACTGGAACAAGCCCGAGCAGACGGCCGCCGCCGTGCGCAACGGCTGGATGCACACCGGCGACGGCGCCTACATGGACGACGACGGCTACATCTTCGTGGTCGACCGGCTGAAGGACATGATCATCAGTGGCGGCGAGAACATCTATTCGGCCGAGGTCGAGAACGCCATCACCCAGCACCCGGCCGTGGCCGCCTGCGCGGTGATCGGCATTCCGAGCGAGGAGTGGGGCGAGGCCGTGCACGCCGCGCTGGTGCTCAAGCCGGGGCAGGGCATCCGGCCCGAAGAACTCATTGCCCATTGCAGGACATTGATCGCCAACTACAAATGCCCGCGCAGCGTGGCGGTGCTCGATGCGCTGCCGCTGTCGGGTGCCGGCAAGGTGCTGAAGACCAAGCTGCGCGAACCCTTCTGGCAAGGGCGCCAGCGCGGCGTGGCCTGAGCCTTTTCTTCTTTTTTTCATCCATTCAACTTCCAGGAGTCCTCCATGAGCCAAGACGTCCACGTTGTCGGGGTCGGCATGATCCCCTTCACCAAGCCCGGTGCCAACCAGCCGTACCCGCAGATGGCCGCGCACGCCACCAACGCCGCGCTGAAGGACGCCGGCATCGGCTATGAATTGATACAGCAGGCCTACGTGGGCTACGTGTACGGCGACTCCACCGCCGGCCAGCGCGCGCTGTACGAGGTGGGCATGACCGGCATTCCGGTCGTCAACGTCAA
Organism: Variovorax sp. EL159; assembly: GCF_900100965.1. GTDB lineage: Bacteria > Pseudomonadota > Gammaproteobacteria > Burkholderiales > Burkholderiaceae_C > Variovorax. Next base: position 737,109 of record NZ_FMUJ01000001.1, read on the forward strand.
CAACAACTGCTCGACCGGCTCGACCGCGCTGTTCCTCGCGCGTCAGGCCGTGGCCAGCGGCGCGGCCGACTGCGTGCTGGCGCTCGGCTTCGAGCACATGAGCCCCGGCGCGCTGGGCGCGGTGTTCAACGACCGGCCGAGTCCGTTCGACCATTTCGAGTCGATCACCGACGAGCTGGTCGGCAACGAGCAGGTGCCGCTCGCGCTGCGCTACTTCGGTGGCGCAGGCTTGGCTCACATGCAGCAGTACGGCACGCAGATCTCCACCTTCGCGAAGATCCGCGCCAAGGCCAGCCGCCATGCGTCGAGCAACCCGGTGGCGCTGTTCCGCACCGTCGTGACCGAAGACGAAGTGATGGCTGCGCCTGTGATGTGGCCCGGCGTGATGACGCGGCTGATGGCCTGCCCGCCCACTTGCGGCGCGGCCGCCGCCATCATCTGCTCGGCCCGCTTTGCCGAGCGCCACGGCCTGGACCGCAGCGTGCGCATCAAGGCCCAGGCCATGACCACCGACCGCGCCATCACCTTCGAGAGCCGCGACATGCGCGAGGTGGTCGGCTTCAGCATGGCGCAGGAAGCCGCGCAGAAGGTGTACGACGCGGCAGGCGTCGGCCCGCAGGACATCGATGTGGTCGAGTTGCACGACTGCTTTGCGCACAACGAACTCATCAGCTACGAGGCGCTGGGCCTGTGCCCGGTGGGCGGCGCGGAGAAGTTCGTGGTCGATGGCGACAACACCTACGGCGGCAAGGTGGTCACCAATCCTTCGGGCGGTTTGTTGTCGAAGGGGCATCCGCTCGGCGCCACGGGGCTCGCCCAGTGCACGGAGCTGGTCCAGCAACTGCGCGGCACCGCAGACAAGCGGCAGGTCGAGGGCGCACGCATGGCGTTGCAACACAACCTCGGGTTGGGCGGCGCCTGCGTGGTCACGCTGTACGAACGCGTCTGAGGCCGAAGCCCATGATCGACAAGAAATGGATCGGCCACGAGCTGCCGGCTTCCGTGCTTCCCATCGAGCGCAGCCGGCTGCAGTTCTTCGCCAAGGCCATCGGCGAGACCGATCCGGTCTACACCGATGCCGCCGCCGCGCGCGATGCCGGCTACCCCGATCTGCCCGCGCCGCCCACCTTCCTGTTTGCGGCCGAGCTGGACTCGGGTGCCTCGGACCAGTTGCTTACCGACCTGCAGATCCCGCTGTCGAAGCTGCTGCATGGCGAGCAGAGCTTCAGCTACCACCGCCCCGCCTGCGTGGGTGACACGGTGACGGTGCGCTCGACCATCAGCGACATCTACGACAAGAAGAACGGCGCGCTTGAATTCGTCGTGAAGACCTCGCGCGCCACCAACCAGCGCGACGAACTCGTGGCCGAATTGCGCACGGTCATCGTCTGCCGGCACTGACCCAGGGAACGCTCACGCCATGAACGCCATCACCTACGACGCCGTCAAGATCGGCGACGAACTGCCCGTGCTGCAACTGCCGCCGGTCAACCGCACCACGCTCGCGTTGTTCGCGGGCGCCTCGGGCGACCACAACCCCATCCACATCGACACCGACTTCGCGCGCAAGGCCGGCATGCCCGACGTGTTCGCGCAGGGCATGCTGGGCATGGCCTGGCTCGGCCGGCTGCTCACGCAATGGGCGCCGCAGTCGCAACTGCGCCGCTTCGACGTGCGCTTCCAGGGCATCACCCACCTGGGCCATGCGGTGCAATGCACCGGCCGCGTGGTCGAGAAGCTGCAGCACGACGGCGAGCGCTGCGTGCGCGTCGAAGTGCAAAGCGCCAACCAGTACGGCCAGGTCCGCATCGCCGGCGAAGCGCTGGTGGCGCTGCGCTGATCCATTCAAGAGAAGAAAAGACAAGAGAAAGAAAGAGGCAAGAACACATGACAGCCAAACTCGGCGGCAAGGTCGCACTCATCACCGGATCGGGCCGTGGCATCGGCCGCTCGATCGCACTCAAGCTCGCATCGGAAGGCGCGCGTGTCGTCGTCAACGACCTCGATGCCGCACCGGCCGAAGAAACCGTGCAGGCCATCCGCGCCGCCGGCGGCCAGGCCGTGGCCTGCGTCGGCAGCGTGGCGGCGCCGGACTTCGCGGAGCGATTCGTCGGCACGGCGGTGAACGAATTCAAGGGCCTCGACATCATCGTCAACAACGCCGGCTACACCTGGGACAGCGTGGTGCAGAAGATGACCGATGAGCAGTGGTACGCCATGATCGACGTGCACCTGACGGCACCGTTTCGCATCCTGCGAGCGGCGCAGCCGGTGATCCGTGCGCTGTCGAAGGCAGAGACCGAAGCGGGCCAGCGCGTGGTGCGCAAGGTGGTCAACATCTCGTCGGTGGCGGGGTTGTTCGGCAACGCGGGCCAGACCAACTATTCGGCGGCAAAGGCCGGCATCGTCGGCATGACGCAGACGCTGGCCAAGGAGTGGGGGCGCCTGAACGTCACGGTCAACTGCGTGGCCTTCGGCTTCATCCAGACGCGGCTGACTGCGAGCACGGCCGAAGCATCGACAGCGAACATCGAGGGACGCGAAATCAAGGTCGGTATCAACCCCGGCTTGCTGGCGATGATGGAGCAGTCGATTCCCTTGGGGCGCGGCGGCACACCCGAAGAAGCGGCTGGGGCGGTGTACCTGTTGTGCACGCCCGAGTCGGACTATGTGAGTGGGCAGACGTTGATGTGCACGGGTGGGTTGACTGGTATCTAGGGTGTGGTTCTGCGGGGTTGTTCAGAGCGGCGCCAGCGTGAGCGTGTTCAGCGCAGTCATTGATCGGCAGCACACCAGCAGCGTGCCCTTGTGCGAATGGCACCGGGTGCTCCCCGCAGCGAAATAAAGGAGGAGCGAAGCGGGGGACATTCGCGGAGGGGAGTACCCGGTGTCATCCGCACGCCCCCCGAACAAGATCCTCGAACAGGCAAGCCAGAAAAACGAAACCCACAACGGAGCAATCAAGATGAATTTCAGCGAAGGCATCGCCTGGAGTGTGCAGAGCGACATCGGCCGCATCGTGCTGAAGCGCCCCGAGCGCGCGAACGCACTGTCATCGCGGAGCGCTCGCGCGCTGGTGCGGGCGGTTGACGAGGTGCTGGCACAGAAGCCCCGCGCCATCCTGTTGACCGGTGAGGGCCGCGTGTTCTGTGCCGGCGGCGACATCGAAGAGTTCGTGGCCGCCGGCGAGAAGCTGCCCGAGCTTGTGAACGAGATACTGGACGGACTGCACCCCGCGTTGCTGCGGCTCGCGTCGAACCCAGCGCCATTGGTCGTGGCCGTGAATGGACCGGCAGGTGGCGCCGGTGTGGGCCTCGCGCTGTGCGGTGATTTCGTGTTGGCTGCCGAGTCGATGAAGCTGCGCACCGGCTACGCGGCCATCGGACTGTCGCCCGATGCAGGGGCCTCGTACTTTCTCGCGCGGCGTGCCGGGCCGGTGCGGGCGCAACAACTGCTGATGCTCAGCGACGCCGTCGACAGCCGGCGCTGCCTTGAATGGGGCATCGTCGATGCCGTTCATCCCGATGCCGAGCTTGCGGCGGCGGCTGAAGCGTTGGTGGTGCGGCTGGCCAGCGGTGCAAGCGCATCGTTCGCGGGCATCAAGGCGCTGTGTGCCGGTGCGCCAGGTCGGCCGATCGAAGCGCACTTCGCGATGGAGCAGAAGCTGCTCGCCGAACGTGCGGGCAGCGCGGATGCCCGTGAAGGCGTGGCGGCGTTCGTTGCCAAACGCGCGCCACGCTTCACCGGCCGCTGACGCGGCTCAGGTCGTTGGCGGCTTCGGCGGCTCGTTGATGCCGCCGGTCCCTGCGTTGTTGACGGTGGTGCCGTTGAAGGTGTCGTTGTTCGCGGGCGCCGTTGAGGCAACCGCAGGCTCTTTCTTCTTGAACACCTTGGCGATGCCCCAGAGCGCAGCGCCCACCGCCACGACAGCGAGCTTCGCGAACTTGGCGAAGAAGGCCAGCACCAGTGCGAACAGGCCCAGCTTCTTCACGGCCACGCCCGCCACCAGCGCGGCCAGGCCGTAGGCCGCAACCTTGTCGGTGGACGAGTTGAAGTCCGCGTAGCGCTTGCCGTCGTCGTACTGCAGCGCGGCGAGCAGCTTGGCGGCGTCGGGCTTGAACTTGTCGAGGTCCTTCGCGTTGGTGATGAGGTTCAGGCTCAGATAGCCGTCACGGCCCAGCGCGTAGGTGTTGTAGTTGACGCCCTGGTTGTCGTCGGTGCCGCCCTTGCGCTTGGACAAGGCCGACCACACGAGGCGGTGCGTCCCGGACTCGTACTGCGGCTTCTGCGCCCAGCCCGTGACCTCGATGCCCGGAATGCCGCGCTTGGCGCGTTCTTCGTTGGCGGCCTCGGTGCCTTCCTTCAGGCTCTTGAGCAGGTCGTCGGCGTTCCAGTCTTTCGCGTCGTCGTCCTTGATGTAGCCCTCTTTGACGAACTTCACCACGGCCATCCAGTCGGCGTCGTCGGCGGGGAAGATCACGCCCATGAAGGTGTCGTCGGTGCGGTTGCCCATGCTGCGCATGAGCTGTGCGGCGGCGGGCGTGGGCACCCAGACGTAGCCGGCCGGCAGGTGCAGGTGGGCCTGGTCGCGCAGGGCGATTTCGGCGGGGCCGATCTTCTGGACGGCTTTCGCAGCCTTGGTGGCAGCCTCTTGTTCAGCTTCCAGCGCGTTGGCGGCGGAAGTGGCTGCAGTAGGGGTTGAAGTGCTGTCGGACGGCGATGCCGCGTGGCTGGTTTGGGCCACGAAAGCGGCGCAAGCAAGCAGAAAACCGGCCGTCAGGCGGGTAGTGTGAATACGCAAGTTCTCTCTCCTCGGTTGTTATCGATTTTTCGAGCGGAGAGAGTTTATCTAGCTCAGGTGTCGCTCCACTTGCGGAGCAGGTTGTGGTACGTGCCCACCAGCGTGCGACGTGCCGATTCGTCGGCGCCGCTCTGGTTGAGCCGCTGGATCGCGTTGTCCATGTCGAACAGCAGCGCGCGGTCGCCGGCATCGCGCACCAGGCTTTGCACCCAGAAGAAGCAGGCCACGCGCACGCCGCGCGTGATGGGCGTGACCTGATGCACGCTGGTGGCCGGGTAGAGCACCATGTCGCCGGCTGCGAGCTTCACGGTCTGCATGCCGTGCGTGTCTTCCATCTGCAGTTCGCCGCCGTCGTAGCTGTCGGCGTCCGAGAGGAAGAGCGTGGCCGACAGGTCGGTGCGCAGCTTGCGGCCGGTGCGCGGGTCGATGCGCACGCCGCCGTCCACGTGCAGGCCGAAGCGCATGCCTTCGCTGTAGCGGTTGAACATCGGCGGGTACAGCAGGTTCGGCAGCGCTGCGCTGATGAAGGTCGGGTGGCGTTCGAGCGCGCTGGCCACGATGGCCTGGCATTCATGCGCCACCGTCGAGCCTTCGTCGATCTGCTGGTTGAACTTGACCGGCGCGCCCTGGTGGCCCGCGGTGACGCGGCCATCGACCCACGCGTCGCCGGCCGCATCGAGCCGCGCACGCACGGCCGCGAGCGCCTCGCGATCCAGGACACCGGGAATGCACACCAGCATGGCGAATCGATCTTCCCGCCCGCAGGCTCAAAGGTGGTAGGTGAACGACACCGTGGCGGCGCGGCCCGAACCCGGCACCGCGCGGCCGCCATCCGATGGAATCAGCGCGTCGTAGTAGCGGCGGTTGGCCAGGTTGAACACGTTCAGGCGGATGTCGTACTTGGGCTGATGGTAAGCCACCATCGCGTCCAGCCGCGCATAGCCGCCAACCTGGACCAGGTCGGTGTTGTTGGCGAAACGCTTCGCGCTGTAGGTGGTGCCGCCGCCGATTTCCCATTCGGGCGTGATGGCGTAGGTAGCCCACAGGCTGGCCGCGTCCCTCGGCGTGTTGGCGGGCACCTTGCCGAGCGTGCCGGGCGCGATGCCTTCGATGATGGTGGCGTCCAGGTGCGTGTAGGCGCCGAACAGCTGCAGCTTGTCGGTCACGCGGCCCGCCACGCCGGCGCGTGCGCCGTTCACGCGCACCGTGCCGGTGGCGCTGTAGGTGCCGTCGCTGTTCTGCGAGCGCGCGTTGGTCTGCGTGATCTGGAACGCGGCGGCCGTCAGCGAGAGGTTGCCGTCGTTCAGGTCCCACTTGCCGCCGAACTCGTAGGCCTTGTTCTTCTGCGGGGGCAGCGGCAGCGTGCTGCCGGTGGTGGCCACCAGCTGTTCGAGCGACGGGTTGAACGACGTGCTGTACGACACGTAGTACGACTGCTCGGGCGTCGGCTGCCAGATGGCGCCGGCGCGCACGCTGGTGAAGTTGACCGTCTGGCTTTCGCTCGCGAGCGTGGTCGCGCTCGTGATGGTGTTCTGGACGCTCGCGCTGTAGTGGTCTTGCCGCAGGCCGCCGACCAGCTTCCACTGCGGGGTCAGCTCCAGCGTGTCGTTGAAGTAGCCGGCCACCGTGTTGGCGCTGGCGGTGGCCAGGTTGCCGGGCAGCGACGGCGCGGTGATCGGCGTGTTGCTCTGGAATGGCGAGAGCAGCGGCGTGCAGGCTGCGTAGCCGCTGGTGCCGCCCACCGGGTTCAGCGCCACGCCGCCGCAGGTGCCGTTGCGGTAGTAGGCCTGGTTGCTGTAGGTGTCGTGGCCCAGCTCGAAGCCCACCAGCAGCGTGTGCTTGATCGAACCCGTCTCGAACTTGGTGTTGAGTTCGGTCAGGTTGTAGAGCGACTTGTCGTGGATCGTGCGGTCATGGCTTTGCTGGCGCACCCACAGGCCCTGGAGCGGCAGCGTGGTGAAGGCGGCGGCCGGCACGGCGGTGGTGCCGGTGGAGAAGGGCGTGAACACGCCCTTGGCCGACAGCGTGCCGATGCTTTGCGGCGCGGTCTCGCGCGCATCGGTGGTGACGTCGTTGTACTGGGTCTGGTTGCGGATCGAGGTGTTGGGCGTGAGCTTGTGCAGCACCACGGCGCTGTAGGCCTGGATGTCGGAGATCGTGCGGTCGTCGTTGAAGCCGTAGGCCGTGTCGCGACCGACCTTCACCGGATGGCCGTTGAGCGGCGCCACGCCGTAATCGGGCATGTCGCGGTTGTGCTGCACGAGCGCTGAGAGCGTGACCTGCGTCGGCGTGTTGATGCCGAACTTGACCGAGGCGTCGAGGCCGAAGTCCTGCAGCTTGGTCTGGTCGCGCGTGCTCGCGTCGCCTTGCTGGCCCATCGCCGAGATGCGGAAGGCCGAGGTGTCGGACAGCGGCCGGTTGATGTCGACGGTCGAGCGCACCAGGCCGGTCGTGCTGGCCGACACCGAGATTTCGCCCGCGGGCGTGAGCGACGGTTTCTTGGTGACCTGGTTGATCACGCCGCCGGTGGAGCCCCGGCCGAACAGCATCGACGACGGGCCCATGAGCACCTCGACCGATTCGAGCGCGAAGGTGTCGCGGTAGTACTGGGCGCGATCGCGTGCGCCATCGAGAAAGATGTCGGTGCGCGCCGAAAAACCGTTGAGGTTGATGTTGGTGCCGATCTGGCCGCCCTCGGCGCCGCCGATCGTGAGGCCGGGCACGTTGCGCAGCGCACTCGCCAGCGAGGTCGCGCCTTGCGACTGCATCACCGCTTGGTTGATGACGGTGACGGATTGCGGTGCGTCGCGCAGGTCGGCCGGCAGACGGTTGAGCGATGAGGGGTTGGCCCCGAAGCCGGTCTTGTCTTGCGCGCCCTGGACCTGCACCTCGCGCAGGGTGCCCGGCACCGAGGTGCCCGCGGCGGGCGAGGGGGCCGATGCGGCGCTGGGCGCTGCGGGCTGGGCGGCCTGTTGTGCAAATGATGCGACGGGGAGGGAGGAGAAGAGTCCGACGAGGGCCAGGGCAACGGGCGTGCGGCGGCGCATCGGGCGAGAGAGGCGGGTCATTCGAGAGGCTTTCCGGAAGGGGCGCGGGCGACGGCGCCCGGCAATGTGGTGCAAACAAAAGCACCACCGACGGAAATTCTGACTGCGAATCGCTCTTATTTAAAGTTCTCGAATGCCCGGTGTTTGGCTGGCGAGACAGCGCGCCATCTTTACTTTTGAAGTCAGGTGGAAGACAGCATTTCGAATTGATCGCGTGGATAGCGAAGCCGCCAAGAAATCCGCATGGCTCGCGCAAAATCGCCGCACATCGCGCCATTCGTCTGTTTTTGTAACGGCGCTGCGGCACACTGACCGCCCGTTGATACCCCGCAAACCGCGCTTTCCGATGACCACCACTTCCCTTCAGTCCTCCGCCGACCATGTGCGCCAGGCCATCCGCTCTGCCACCACGGGTCTCATTGGCCGCGAGCAACTGGCCGAGCTGATCGTCCTGTCGGCGGTGGCGCAGGAGCACCTGCTCGTGGTCGGCCCGCCTGGCACCGCCAAGAGCGCCGTGGTGCGGCGCGTGGCGCAGAGCCTGGGCGGCCGTTACTTCGAATACTTGCTGGGGCGCTTTACCGAGCCGTCCGAGTTGTTCGGCCCGGTCGACCTGAACAAGCTGCGCGCCGGCACCGTCGAAACCGATGTCAGCGGCATGCTGCCTGAAGCCGACGTGGCATTTCTCGACGAAGTGTTCCTTGGCTCCACCGCCATTCTCAACACCTTGCTGGGCGTGCTCAACGAGCGGCGCTTCCGGCGCGGCCACACGCAGCTGCATTGCCCGCTGCGCGTGTGCGTCGGTGCGGCCAATGCGCTACCCGACGACGAAGGGCTCGCCGCCTTCGGTGATCGCTTTCTGCTGCACGTCTTCATCGAGCCCTTGCCCGACCATCAGCTCGAAGCCATGCTGAGCGGCGGCTGGCAGTCGGACCACGCGCCCGTGGCCGCAGGCGGTGCATTGGCCGACCTCGACGTGCTTTGCCAGCAGCTCAAGCAGGTCGATTTGGGCGGTGTGCAACCGGCGCTGGCCAATGCCATCCGTAAGCTGCGCCAGGCGGGCGTGCAACTGTCGGACCGGCGCATCGTCAAGTCGCAACGCCTGCTGGCCGCCGCCGCCGTGCTGGCTGGCCGGCTCAAAACCACCGAGGCCGATCTGTGGCCCTTGCTCTATGTGCTGCCGACGCAGGAAGCGCAGCAGAGCGCGCGCGATGTGCTGCGCGATGCGTTCGCGAACGCCACGCACCCCCATCTGCTGAGTGCGGTGGAAGAGGCCACGCTGCAGCCCCTGTCGCGTGCCGTGCGGCTGGCCGAGACCGCGCGTGCCTGCCTTGCGGCGGAGCCCGCATCGGCGCGCACCCAAGCCGAGAGTGTGCTGCGCGAGATCGACGCCAACTTCAGTAGCGAGCTGTTGCCGGAATCTCTGACCGCGTTGCGCACTCAACTCGTCGATCGCCTGGCTGCCGCCGCATGAGCGGTGGTGTCGTGGTGATGCCGCTCGAATGGCATTGGCGCCCCAGCGCCGAGCCCTTGCCCGCGCAGGCCGCCGTGGCACGGGGTGCGGCGGCGCGTGCACTGCATGCGCGGCTGTTGCAGCTTGCCCCTGAGCAGCAGTCCGGCTTGTCTGCCATGGCCGGCCCCGACCTGCTGGTGGTGGTAGGTGACGCCGACGCCTTGCCCTGGGTGAACGGCGTGGCCTACGCGGGCCCGGTTCACGAGGCTCCCGGCTTGTGGTTGCCCACGGTCGAGGAACCCGACCTGCCGTTGGACCTGATCGCGCGAAGCCTGCAGCGCGAGCACCCGAAGCGTCAGCCCTTGTTGCTGTGGCCCCGGCCAGCTTTCGTGCTGCCGCTCGACCGGCTGCTGCCGCTGTCGGCTGCATTGCTTGCGCGCATCGGCACGCATTGGGACTGCACCCGCGCATGAGCACGACAGCACTTCCCGAGGCCCTGAGGCCATGGAGCCCATGGCTGGAATGGTTCGCCCCCGAAATGGCCACCGAACTTGGCGCATTGGTACAGCGCATGCAGCCGCTGCTGGGCCGCTTCCGTGGCCAGACGCGTGGCGGTGTGCCCGAGCCCGACGGGCTCGACGACCTGCGCCGCCGCGGCCCCTATGAGCGCCTGCTTGCAACCGAGTGGCTGTTGGCAGACGAATTGCCCGACGAATTTCTGCGTCGCGCCGCCGCCAGTGAGCATCTGTTCCTGGCGCCGCGCCCACGGGCGCGCGAGGCCGAGAAGAGCATCGTCGCGATCTTCGACGCCGGGCCGCGGCAGTTCGGCGCACCGCGGCTTGGGCAGCTCGCGCTCTGGATCCTGTTGGCAAGGCGCGCTGCGCAGATCGGCGGCGCGTTCCAGTGGGGCGTGCTGCAGCTGCCAGGCGGCTTGGAGGGCGCGGACGACGCGCGGCAACTGCGCTCGCTGCTTAAGGCGCGCGACTTCGATGTCGGCAGTCCCACGCATGTGAGTGCCTGGCGCGAGGTGCTCGCCGGAATGGCGCATGCGCCGGGCGAGAGCTGGCTGGTCGGCTCGGCACCGACGGAGCAGGCCGCACCCGAGCGCTGGACCAGCCATCGTGTATGCCTGCAGCGCGCGGTGCTCGGAGATGTGCTCGACGTGTCGCTGAGCGACCGGAGCGGGCTGCGGCGCGCGCAGCTGCCGCTGCCGTCGGTGAAGGCTGGTGTGCCCCTGCTGCGTGGCGAGTTCACGCAGAGGGCACCGGCCAATTTGCACCGGCGCCATGGTGGCCGCATTTCGTTGCAGCGGCCGCCGGTCATTTCGCCCACCGGCAAGCATGTGGCGGTGCAACTGCTCGACGAGCCTGGCATGCTGGTGTTCGCCGTGCCGGTCGATGGACAGCGCAAGGCGGCCAAGCCCAAGTACCAGTATTGGGGCCAGTCGCTTGTGCCGCTGGCGGCCGTACTCCTGGGCAAGCGCATGGGCGCGCTGCTGAGCGACACGCACTCGAGGCATGAGAGCCATGGGCAGTCGTTGCATTTCTGGCAAGTGCCAGGGCTTGGCAGCTTCGCTGCGCCCCAGCCCGAGGCGTTTCGCGCGCCACCGGGGCTCGCGGTCTGGTTGTCTGCCGCATGGTTGCACGACCAGATGCAGCAGCGCGTCTGCATGATCGACCGCGACGGCAGGCTCGTGATCTGGAACGCGACACCAGGTGTCATGCCGAACCCCGCGGCTGGTGCGCCGAAGTTGGTCGATGGCAAGGTCCTCGGCATGCTGCAATGGTCCGAGCTTGGCGTGGTCTATGTTGCCGTCCATGACAACCAGATCGTGCTGCGGCGCCTGGGCGCGACGGGCGGGCCCGTGTCGGCCCAGGTGATCTGCACCCGCATCGACGAAACGCGGGTGCTCTTTGCCGACAGCTGGCAGTGGCGCAGCGGCCTGGGTGGCATGGCGCTGCGCATCGCGACCGAGCCCCACGATGTCTGGCGCATCCACCAACCCGATCCGACGTCCGGTGGCGGGCGGTATGGCCTGTTCCCGCAAAAGTGGACAACCTTCGAGATGCGTGCCCCGCGCGCGCTGGCGCTGATCCACGACAGCACACACGGCCGCTACGCCTTGCTGAGCCTTTCGCCTTCGCTCGACGGGCTGGATCTGCACACGCAGGGCGGCACCGAAAACATCTACAAGGCGCCCGAGCGCATCGAGAAGATCAGCGTGTGCCCCTGCACGGGCCTGGCTGTCATGCTGACCGTGCACAAGAAGATCATCATGTATGCGGTGCCCCAGCGGGCTCTGCGCGCGGTGCTGCACGGCAAAGGAGCGAGCGATGACGCCGCCGCCTGAGTTCCTTGCGATGCCCGCAGCACAGGTCCGCCACCCGCTGCTCAAGGGGCGGCAGCCGGTGGCCGGCCTCTGGTTCCCGGCGGACTGGTTCGATGTGGCTGCGCGTGCCCGCCGCATCGTCGATGTATGGCGCTCCGGCGCGCAGGCGTTCCGCTTTGCCGAAGGTGATCTGCTGCGCTTTGCGGCCCCGGTTTCGCTTGACTGCGACAGCGCCACAGGCTGGCCGCTGCGCCGGGAAGGTCAGGCGCTTTGCTCCGCCGAACTCGATCCCGCCGAGCGCATCGGACTGCCGTCGGCCGACGTCTGGCTTGTGAATGGTGGCGAGGTGCTGGCCCTGCGACTTGCGCAGGCCGAGCCGCTCGATCCGTCGCTGTGGCTGGCGCCAGGTCCGGTCCTGTTCGACACCTTCGATTGCCGCGAGACCTTGCCGGAGCCCGTCGTGCTCGATGCCGATGGACGCACGCTGCGCGAGGTGCTGGGCGATGCCGTGCCGCCGGCCAGCGCGGCGCAGGCCGAGTTCCTCAAAGCGATGGCCGAGCGTGCACAGAGGGAAAAGGCCTTGAAGCAGGTCAACGCCGGGCAGAGTGCCGTCACCGACAGCAGCCATCACAGCGACGGAGCGGGCAAGTCGATGCGCACGGTGGTGTGGCTTGCCATCATCGCGGTGGTGTTGTTTTTTGCGCGTGCGTTGTTTCATGGGCTGGACGGTTCGCCGGCTCCGTCGCCGTCGCAAGCGCAGCCCACGCCCACGCTCACGACCCATGTGGCGAGCTCCCAGGTTGATGCGTCTTCGCTGTGGGTGCTGCTGATCACATTGGGGCTGGTGTTGCTGCTGGTCTGGTGGATGCGGCGTATCCATGCCCGCGACGTGGCGCGCTCACCTGGAAGCACGGCGCGAAAGTCCGCGCCGACGCCGCGCCCGGTGGCACCGCCGCTCAAGCAGCGCGGCACTGCGCAGCCGGGCCGTTCACGGTGGCGCGAGTGGATGACCCGCCTTGCGATCACGTCGCGACTGTCGCGTCTGCTGGGCCGCCAGCAGGCCGCGTACCTCAGTCGCATGCTCAAGATGTTCGACGATGGCGACCTTGAACAGGCGCTGCGCCACGCGATTCCGCTGGGAGGAGATGCGCAATCGCTCGGGCAGGCCTTCGGCGCGCCGGGGCCACGCAGCGACCTGTCGCTGAGCGGTTCGCTCGGGCAAAGCACCAGCATCAACCTCGGCAACGACTTCGAGGTTCATTTGCGCCAGCTTTATCGCAAGACCTACGAGAAGCTGGACCGAGAAGGCCGCATCGACGAGGCGGTGTTCGTACTCGCCGAGTTGCTGCAGGCGCGCCAGGAGGCGCTCGACTATCTGGAGAAGCACCAGCGCCATGCACAGGCCGCCGAACTCGCACTGGCCTGGGACTGGCCACCCGCCGTCATCGTGCGCCTGCTGTGCCTGGCCGGCGACTGGCGCCGTGCGTTGGCAGTGGCGCGGCGCGACAACGCATTTGCCAGCGCCGTGCTGCAGATGCAGGAACGATGGCCCGACCCGGCGAACCGTCTGCGCGAGGAGTGGGGCCAGGCACTGGCTCAACAGGGCGAGTGGCTGAAGGCGGTCGATGCGGTGTGGCCGGTGGCAGCGCTGCGCGAGCAGGCCGCCGCTTGGCTTCTGGCCGCGGAGGCTGCGGGCGGACAACTGGCGGCCCGTGCACTGGTGCAGCGCGCGCTGCTGCTGCCCGACACCCTGCAAGCCTGCGCGGCGCGGCTGCAGCTACTGCGCGACGATCCGTTGCTGCATGGCGAGCGCGCGGCGCTGGCCGTGGCATTGAATGCGGCATCGGGTCACACCGATGCCTCGCGCGGGCTGCTGGCCGTGCTCATGCCCGCGCTGCTGGCCGACCAGTCCCAAGGGCTGGGCCGGCTGGACAAGAAGGCGCTGCAGTCGCTGATGCGGCTGAATGCGGATGTGCTGCTGCAAGCCGATCTGCCGGGTGGCGATCTGCCGGGTATCGAGGTCAAACCACTGGCCAGGCAGGTCCCGATGTTGACGTTCGAGGCGCCCGCTGCAGGCGCGCATGTGGTACTCGATGCCGTGCTGCTGGACGAAGGCCGCTACCTCGTCGCGACGGGCGAGGCCGGCGCGGTGATGACCGACGGCATGGGCCGCGTACTGGCGCGTTTTGCCGTGCCGGCGTACCGATTGGTCGTGGCACACAGTGGGCAACTCGCACTGGCGTTGGCGCAGCGCGACGGCCTGTGGCGCGTGAGCCGGATCGACCTCGTACAGCGGCAGGTCAGCGACCTCGGATTGAGTGAGATCGACCATTTTGCTGGTGAGTTCGACGGCATCGGCTGGACGGTGGCGCGCGGACGGCGTGTCCAGGTGATCGACACGGGTCGGTCCCTGCAGGACGTGCTCTGGCAAGTGAACGACCTGCCGGGCAGGGTGGTGGATCTGTCGGCCACGCAGAACATGGAGCAGTTCATCGTCGAGGACGATGTCCTGGGGCCCAGCCTGTGGCGCTATCAGTGCCCGCAGCGCCGTTTGCTGAGCCGCGAACCCCTCACGGTTTCGCGCAGGGAAGTGTCCCGGCGGTTGTTGCATCCGCAGTCGGGTGTCTTGAGCCTGCGTGGCGAGCCTCAGGGAGACGGGCTGTTCGAGTTGAGCTGGCAGGGCTTGAACGGAATGAACGGCCAGATCCGCTTTTTGACCACGGACCCGAGCGAACTGCAGTCGTGGATTGACAGCGACTGGATGGTGCTGCGTCTGTTCGATGCGACGTGCGACGTGTTCTTTCGCCAGCTACGGGGCGGCACGGTCGGGGCATCGGTCTCCTGGCCTCCCGAGGCGGCAGTGCGCGCGCGTGCCGTGCCGAACGGCTGGCTGCTGTTCGACGATCAGGGCCGCGTGCTGCACCTCGACGTTGCGCGCAGCACGGCGGCGGGCTTCGCCATTCGCTGAACTACTTCCACGGCGTCGGCGGTGGAATCTCGCACACCGGCTCGACGTCGATGCTCTTGAAGTCCGCCGGCGAGACGATTTCCAGGTATTCCATGTCGGGCGAGTAGTCGAACAGGAAGTGCCGGATGCCCGGCCGCTGGTGCACCACGTCGCCGGCCTCGACCAGCGTTTCCTTGTCCTCGTACATGAAGCGCGCCCAGCCCTTGACCATGATCACGATCTGGAAGTCTGCCTCGTGACGGTGCCAGCCGGTGCCCGTTTCCGGTGCCATGTTGGCCTTGACGAGGTGGGCGATGACCTTGCCGTTGGTGGCTTCCGCAATCCCGAGGTCGCGGTAAAGGAAGAAATCGCGCAGGCCGCCTGAGACGAATTCAGTGTCACCGGGCTTCACATGGGAGAACTGTGTGGCGGTACGGTCCAGCATGGGGCAACTCCTTTTCTGCTCGTGGTTGTGTGCTGCGTTGCAGCACGCATAAAGCGTTCCTGCACCAGCACGATGGGGTTGACCGCGCATCGAGTGCTCCAGAACCGGAGGGGGATGACAACTTGACGCCCCCATCCCCCGTCCAGATACTCAACCGCATGGTTCACCCAGCGGCGGAAGCCCCATCCGACACAGCCACGCTCGACGCCGTCTTCGCAGCGCTCTCCGACCCGACGCGCCGCGCGGTGCTCGAAACGCTGGGCGAGCGCAGCCTCAGCGTGACCGAACTGGCCGAGCCGCACGGCATGTCGCTCACCGGCTTCATGAAGCATCTGCGCGTGCTCGAAGGCGCGGGCCTCATCGCCCGCACGAAAGAGGGCCGCGTCGTGCGTTGCGCGCTCTCGCCGCAGCCCATGCAGGAAGCCGCCGCATGGCTGTCGCGCTACGAGAGGTTCTGGACCGACCGGCTCGATGCACTGGCGCGCTTTCTCTATCACCAGGAGGAGACCGAATGGCAAACCCTGCCCACCCAGGAACCGAGAAGGAGCGCCCCTCGCTCACCCTCCGCCGGCACTACCGCGTCTCGCCCGACAAGGTCTGGCGCGCGTGGACCGACCCGCAAGCGCTGAAGCGCTGGTTCGGCCCCGATGAAATCATCGCCGTGCCGCTGGCCGAGGTCGATCTGCGCGTCGGCGGCCGCTTTCGCGTGACCATGCACGCGGCCGATGGCGAAACGCACGATGTCAGCGGCACCTACCTGGAGCTTGTGCCCCACCGCAAGCTGGTCTTCAGCTGGGCCTGGCGCAGCACGCCGGAGCGCCAGTCTCGCGTGACGGTGCGGATCGAGCCCGACGCCGAAGGCTGCGAGCTGGTGCTGATGCACGAACAGTTCTTCGATGCGGCCGCACGCGACGCGCACAGGCACGGCTGGACCGGCGCCCTCGTCAAGCTCGAAGGCTGGCTGGGCCAAGACCAGAGCCAAGGCAACGGGCGCGCATGACACCTTCGATCGCCGACACCGTCGATGCGATCTACCGCGCCGAGTCGCGCCGCATCTTCGCCACGCTGGTGCGGCTGCTCGGCGATTTCGACCTGGCCGAAGAAGCGCTGCACGACGCCTTCCGCAGTGCGCTGGAGCAATGGCCGCGCGATGGCGTGCCCGTGAACCCGCGCGCCTGGCTGGTGTCGACCGGGCGCTTCAAGTCCATCGACGGCATCCGCCGGCAGGCGCGTTTCACCGCCTGGGACGACGCGGCCGAGCACATCGCCGCGCTGGCCGACCCCGCGCCCGCCTGGGACGACGACACCGAAGACCTGGAAGACGACCGCTTGCGCCTGGTGTTCACCTGCTGCCACCCGGTACTCGCGCCCGATGCGCAAGTCGCGCTCACGCTGCGCGAGGTCTGCGGCCTGGCCACCGAGGAGATCGCGCGCGCCTTCCTCGTGCCGGCGCCCACCGTCGCGCAGCGCATCGTGCGCGCCAAGGCGCGCATTCGCGACGCCCGCATTCCCTACCAGGTGCCCGCGCTGGCCGAGTTGCCCGAGCGGCTCGATGCGGTGTTGCGCGTGGTCTACCTCGTGTTCAACGAGGGCTATGCGGCCTCGTCGGGCGACAGCCTCACGCGCGCCGACCTGTCGGCCGAGGCGATCCGGCTGGGCCGCCTGCTGGTCGATCTGCTGCCCGACCCCGAGGCGCTGGGCCTGCTGGCGTTGATGCTGCTGCACGACGCGCGCCGTGCCGCGCGCACTTCGCCGCAGGGCGACATCGTGCTGCTCGACGCGCAAGACCGCAGCCTCTGGCACCGCGGCCAGATCGAGGAGGGCGCGGCGCTGGTCGAGCGCGCGCTGCTGTCCCGCCGCTTCGGCCCCTACACGCTGCAGGCCGCCATTGCCGCCGTGCATGCCGAAGCCGGCAGCCCCGACGCCACCGACTGGCCGCAGATCGTCGGGCTCTACGACGTGCTGCTGCGGCTCGATCCCTCGCCCGTGGCCGAACTCAACCGTGCCGCCGCCGTTGCCATGCGCGACGGCCCGGCTGCCGGGCTGGCGCTGATCGACGCGCTGCTCGCGCGCGGCGAACTCGCCAGCTACCACCTGGCGCACGGTGCGCGCGCCGAACTGTGCCGGCGGCTCGGCCGCACCGACGATGCGCGCGCCGCCTACGGGCGAGCCCTGTCGCTGGCTCGCCAGTTGCCCGAGCGGCAATTCCTCGAGCGGCAACTGGCCTCTTTGCCGGCCGAAAAAAATAGCTGAACCCGTCGCATCGGGTTGTCGATTTCGGCCGTTGCCAATCGACCAGTGGTGTCCACATTCCATCCGCAAGGAGATTCCGCATGAAATACCTCTGCCTCGTTCACTGCGACGAAGCGGTGATCCGCACGATGCCGCCCGACGAGCTCCGGGCGCTGAACGAAGAGTCCATGGCCTACGACCGCGAGCTTGAAACGAGCGGCCACTTCATCGCCGCCGAGGCGCTGGAATCGGTGGCGTTCGCCAAGGTCGTGCAGGTGCGCGACGGCAAGCGATCGCATGTCGACGGCCCGTACGCGGAAGCGCGCGAGCAGCTCGGCGGCTTCATCCTGATCGAGGCGCGCGACCTGAACGCCGCGATCCAGATCGCGGGCCGCATTCCGATGGCGCGCTACGGCGCCATCGAGGTCCGGCCCATTGAAATCATTGGAAATACAGAAGGGAATACCGCATGCGATACCTTTGCTTGATCTACGGAACCGAAGACCAGACGAGGCATCTCTCGCCGCAAGAAATGGACATGTACATCAACGAACACATCGACTACGACGCGCAGCTGCACGCCCGCGGCAAGCTGGTCGTTTCAGAGGCCCTGCAGCCCGCCGGCACCGCGGCCACCGTGCGCATGCGCCGCAACACGCTGTCGGTCACCGACGGCCCCTTCGCCGAAACCAGCGAGCAGCTCGGCGGCTTCTACCTGGTCGAGGCCGACAGCGAAGAAGAAGCGCTGCAGCTCGCGGCCGGCATTCCCTCCGCGCGCTTCTGCAGCATCGAGTTGCGGCCGGTCAAGTCGATCGTCTGCAGTCCGGGCGGCCAGGGCAACGAGGGAGGTCGATGAGCGTCGCCGACACCACCGCATCGCCTCCCGTCCGTGCCACGGCACGCGAGTGGACCGGCCTGGCCGTCATCGCGCTGCCGTGCATGCTCTATTCGATGGACCTCACGGTGCTGAACCTGGCGATTCCGTCGATCAGCGAAGAACTCAAGCCCACGGCCTCGCAACTGCTGTGGATCGTCGACATCTACGGCTTCTTCGTGGCCGGCCTGCTGGTCACCATGGGCACGCTGGGCGACCGCATCGGCCGGCGGCGCCTGCTGCTGATCGGCGCGGCGGCCTTCGGCGTGGCCTCGGTGCTGGCGACGTTTTCGACCAGCGCCAACATGCTCATCGCCACCCGCGCGCTGCTCGGCGTGGCGGGGGCGACGCTGGCGCCATCCACGCTTTCGCTGATCCGCAACATGTTTCTCGACCCGGCGCAGCGCACCGTGGCCATCGGCGTGTGGATCTCCAGCTTTTCGGCGGGCGCCGTCATCGGCCCGGTGATCGGCGGCGTGCTGCTGCAGTTCTTTCCTTGGGGCTCGGTGTTCCTGATCGGCGTGCCGGTGATGGTGCTGCTGCTGGTGCTCGGCCCGATGTTGCTGCCCGAGTACCGCGACCCCGACGCGGCGCGGCTCGACCTGCTCAGCGTGGTGCTGTCGCTGGGCGCGGTGCTCGCCGTGATCTACGGCATCAAGCAGACGGCGGAGCATGGGCCCGATGCGTTCTCGCTGCTGTCCATTGCCGTGGGCGCGGCGCTCGGTGGGGTGTTCGCGCGCCGGCAGCGGCGGCTGGCCAACCCGATGATCGACCTGCGCCTGTTCAGTTTGCCGGCATTCAGCGTCTCGCTCGGGGCCTACATGCTGGCCTGCTTCGTGATGTTCGGCATCTTTCTCTACAACGCTCAGTACCTGCAACTGGTGCTCGGCCTGTCGCCGCTGCATGCCGGCCTGTGGAGCATGCCCAGCGCGGGGGGCTTCATCGTCGGCTCGATGGTCGTGCCAGCATTGGCGCGGCGCATGCGTCCGGCCTTCGTAATGGGGGGCGGGCTGGCGGTGGCGGCGCTGGGCTTCGGCATGCTGGTCGTGCTTCCCGCGCACGACGGGTTGGCCTGGATGGTGACCAGCGCGGTGATTTCGTCGCTCGGCCTGGCACCGGTGTTCACGCTGGCCACCGACCTCGTGGTCGGCAGCGCCCCGCCGGAGCGCGCGGGCGTGGCCTCGGCGATCTCCGAGACCAGCTCCGAGTTCGGTGGGGCGCTGGGCATCGCGATCCTCGGCAGCATCGGCGCCGCCATCTACCGCAGCACCATGGCCGACGCGGTGCCGGCAGGGCTGGCCGGCCCGGCCGAGGTGGAGGCGGCGCGCAGCACGCTCGGCGGTGCTGTTGCCCTGGCGGGGCAGCTTGCCGGCGGCGCGGGCGCCGAGCTGCTCGACACGGCCCGCGATGCCCTGATGCACGGCCTGCGCCTGACGGCCGGCATCTGCGCGGCGGTGCTGCTGTTCGTGGGCGGGCTGGTGGCGGTGCGCTTGCGCGGTGTCGGGGCCAGCGGGGAGGGCGCGCACCCGGCACCGGGTGCCACCGCATTGCCCGAGCGTTGACGAAACCCCATACTGGGGCTCCACGACGCGATGGATCACCGGAGCCCCTCATGAGCAACGAACTGCGCAAGAAGCTGCACGACCTGGCGGAACTGTCCGAGAACACCACCGACCCGCAGACCAAGGCCATCGTCGAGGCGATCCGGCTGCAGACGGCCGTGCTGAACGAGCGGCTGTTCGCCATCGAGCTGCAGCTGGGCACGCTCACCCGGCGCATGGAAAACACGACGGACTGAGTGGCCGCCGCTTTGTAGGGATAATCCCCGCCATGAGCGGCAACACCTTCGGAACACTCTTCGCGGTCACCAATTTCGGCGAGTCGCATGGCCCGGCCATCGGCTGCGTCATCGACGGCTGCCCCCCCGGCATGGCTTTGAGCGAGGCCGACATCCAGGGCGACCTGGACCGGCGGCGCCCCGGCACCAGCCGCCACGTCACCCAGCGCAACGAAGCCGACGCGGTGCAGATCCTGTCCGGCGTGTACGAGGGCAAGACCACCGGCACCCCGATCGCGCTGCTGATCCAGAACACCGACCAGCGCAGCAAGGACTACGGGCAGATCGCCCAGCAGTTCCGTCCCGGCCACGCCGACTTCACCTATTGGAAGAAATTCGGCATTCGCGATCCGCGCGGTGGCGGGCGCTCGTCGGCCCGCCTGACGGCACCCACCGTGGCCGCCGGCGCGGTCGCCAAGAAATGGCTGGCCGAGAAGTACGGCATGGTGTTTCGCGGCTGCATGACGCAGATCGGCGAGATCACCATTCCCTTCGAGAGCTGGGACCACGTGCCCAACAACCCCTTCTTCGCCCCCGTCGCCGACGTGAGCGAGCTCGAGGCCTACATGGACCGCCTGCGCAAGGCCGGCGATTCGTGCGGCGCGCGCATCCGGGTCACGGCCACCAACGTGCCCATCGGCCTGGGCGAGCCGCTGTACGACAAGCTCGATGCCGAAATCGCCTACGCGCTGATGGGCATCAATGCGGTGAAGGCGGTCGAGATCGGCGCCGGCTGGGACAGCGTCACGCAGCGCGGCACCACGCACGGCGACTCGATCACGCCGACCGGCTTCCTCTCCAACAATGCCGGCGGCATTCTTGGCGGCATCAGCTCGGGGCAAGACCTCGAGGCGAGCATCGCGATCAAGCCCACCAGCTCGATCATCAGCCCGCGCCAGTCCATCGACATCCACAACAACCCGGTCGAGGTCGTCACCAAGGGCCGCCACGACCCCTGCGTCGGCATCCGCGCCACGCCCATCGCCGAAGCCATGCTGGCGCTGGTCGTCATCGAGCACGTGCTGCGCAATCGCGCGCAGTGCGGCGACGTGTCGCAGACCCCGGGCGAGAAGACCGACGCCACGTCGCCGCAAGCGTCCTTCCTCTAGTGTCCGCGCCGGCGTCCGTGGCCGCCGGGCGCGGCCATCTGCTGGCATTCGCTGGCCTGTCGGCCAGCTATTTCGCGCACATCGGTTTCTTCAACCCCTACCTGCCGCTCTGGCTCAAGGACCTGGGGCTGCCGATCTTCACCATCAGCCTGCTGGCCTCGGTCCAGTCGATCACGCGGGTGTTCGCGCCCTATGCCTGGGGCGCGCTGAGCGACCACACCGGGCAGCGCGTGAAGCTGCTGCGCTTCAGCGCGGCGGTGGCGTTGGCCAGCTCTTTCGGTCTCTGGTGGCACGGCGGCGCGTGGTGGCTCGCGCTGGTGCTGCTCGTGATGTTCACCCACACCAGCTCGATGATGTCGCTCACCGAGGCGGCCATGGCGCAGCTGGTGGCCGGCGACTGGGGCCGCTACGGCCGTATCCGGTTGTGCGGCTCGGCCGGCTTCCTGCTCACGGTGTTCGTCGCGGGCGAGTGGTTCGAGCGCTTCGGCATGAAGCACTTTCCGGCCTGGGCCGCGGGCACGCTGGCCATCGTGCTGATCGCGACGATGAAGCTGCCCGACCTGCGCGAGCCGCCTGCCGCCCACGACGCCGTCAAGGTGCCCATCGGGCCGGTGCTGCGCAACCCCGCGGTGCGGTGGTTCTTCGCGGCGCTGTTCTTCCAGGTGATGTCGCACTTCTCGGTGTATGCCTTCTTCTCGCTCTACCTCGATTCGATCGGCTACAGCAAGAGCACCATCGGCCTGCTGTGGGCGCTGTCGGTGGTGGCGGAGATCGTCTGGTTCTTCCTGCAGGGCCGCCTCATCGGCCTGCTGCCGATGCCGCGCTGGATGCTGTTGTGCGGTGTCGCCGCCGTCGCGCGGCTCGGCCTGACGGCGGGGCTGGGCGGTTTTGTCGTGGCGCTGATCGTGGCGCAGTGGCTTCACGCGCTGAGCTTTGCTGCGCATCACACGACTTGCATCGCCGTGGTGTCGCGCCGCTTCCCGGGGCAGTTGCGCGGCCGGGGGCAGGCGCTCTTTACCGTGATCGGCTATGGCTTCGGCGGTGTGCTCGGTGTGTTGCTGGGCGGCGCGGTGGCGCAGGCCTTCGGCTATCGGACGATGTTCGCGGCGGCTGCGATGCTCGCGGTGTTGGGCAGCTTGTGCGCGTGGCGCGTGGTGGCGCTGGATCGGGTGGAGCGCGCGGCCCACAAGCCAGGCTGACGCGCCGGAGGCAGTGACGGAACGTCCGTCTGTTCCGTCACTGCCGGGGGGCACTGTCAGGTCAGTGCAGACCGATCTGCATGTAGCCGGTGGAAGCGCCGCCGGTCTCGCCGACCACGACGGTTAGCACGCCGTTCTGAATGGCAACGAAGTTGGCCGGCGTGGTGTCGGTGAACTTTTTCATGCCGTTGATGTTCGTGCGTGCCGAGCCGAGGATCGCACCGAACGCGCGGAACGTGGTGTCCGGCCGAGCGAGGATGGCCTGATAGGTCGTCGCATCGTAGTTCGCCGAGCCCCAGGTGCCATCGGTGTCGCCGCCGCTGGACGTCGTCACGGGCCATGTCGCGGTCTCGGGGAGGCCGATGCGGAACACGTCGTCGTTCGGCGCCTGGGGGTTGGTGCCCGCCGAGAGGTAGACGTTCTGGCCGCCGATGCGCGCGATCGAGAAGGCGCCCGTGTCTGTCGGGTCCGCCGTGTTGACGATGTTCCACACACCGGGCGTGGCGCCAGGCGACACGGTGTAATTGATCGGCGCGGCCGGTGGGAGGCAGTCCGCGATCGCCTTGGTCGCGTCGTTGCACAGCTGGAACACCGTGCCGTGCAGCCCGATCAGGGCCTGGCGGATGTTGGAGGCGCGCGAAGTCGCCTGCAGGTTCACGCCCAGCCGGTTGTAGATGCCGTCGATCTCGTTCTGGTCGGTCACCAGCGCGCGAGGCGCCACGAACGGCTGGGTCGCATAGCTGCCCGGTACCTTGGCAACGCGGAACTGGAACGCGCCGACCACGGTGTCGCCGTTGATGCGGAACCGGGTGTTGATGGCCTTGCCGGCTTCGTTGCGCTGGCTCCTGAACAGGTAGGTGCCGGTCTCGGACTTGTCGACTTCGATCCCGTCCGACGACGTGGCGCCGGTCTCGTCGGTCATGACGTACGACATGGTGTCGAAGTTGAGCGCCAGCGTCTGCTTCGTGCCGTTGGCTGCGAAGACCTTGTAGCTGCCGTTGCGTGCATCGCCGCCAGACACGTTGAACACGGTGTCCTTGCTGAGCGTATTGGGGTCCGTGGGCTTGGCGCTGACGGTGAAGACGCTGGTGGCGGTGGTGCTGCTCGAAATCTGCGCCGACCACTTGGTGTTGGAGATCGCCGGATTGCGCAGGCTGATCGCGCCGGACGGTGCCGAGCTGCTGGTCCAGTCCACCGTGCCCGAGGCGGGGGTGACGGTGATCGTGTCACCGGGCTTGACCGCGTAGCGGCCGTTGCTGTCCGCGGTGGCCGTGTTCCCGTTCACGAGCACATTGACGGCCAGTGCGACCGGGGTCGCGGGGGCGGGCGCCAGAAGAGGGAAGCCGCCTCCACCGCCTCCGCCACCACCGCCGCCGCACGCGGCCAGACCACCGACCAGGACAGCCGTACCGGCCGCCATTGAAAACCATTTCATTACTAAATTCCCTCTTGTTGGTAGATGCCGCAGCCCTTGATGAACAAGGGCTGTTGGCCTACAAATCGTAAGCGGGAAATTAGAAACGTAAGCTTTTGAAAACGTCGGGTAATCCTTTAGAAAACGCCCGTGTGGCGCGGGCGCATCGTGGCACTACTTTTTCTTGCTTCTTGCCGTGCTGCCCTTGCCAGCCTTTGCTGCCTTGGCGCTCTTGCTCCCTCCGTTCTCTTTCTCGAACAACTCGAAGTACTCCGACGCCAGCTTGCGCAGCGACCGCCCGATGTTCGCGTAGTCGTATTCGTTGAGGTTGGCCAGCGACACGCGCCCCGACGCGTGCTTGCCGCCGAAGCCGCGGCCGGGCAGCAGCACGATGCTGGTTTCTTCGGCGATGCGGAACAGCGCCTCGTTCGGCTGCAGCTTGGTCACGATCCATTTGCCGAAACGCTCGCCGTGCATCTGCGTGGCAATGTCCTGCAGGTCGAGCAGGTGGTAGTAGCTCACCGAGTTCGGGTCGACCTCCAGCGGCAGGCCCAGTTCGCGGTACAGCGCCTCCTTGCGGCGCAGCACGATGTGCTTCATCGACTTCTTGTACGCGTCCGGTTCGTCCATCAGGCAGAACAGCGAGAACATCACCATCTGCGCCTGCACCGGCGTCGAGAGCCCGGCCGTGTGGTTGAGCGCCACGGTGCGGCTGTCGGCCACCAGCCGGTCGATGAACTTCAGCTTGCGCGGCTCGGTGGTGATGGAGCTGTAGCGCGCATCGAGTTCCTTGCGCTTGGCCTCGGACAGCGCCGCGATCTGGCGGTCGAGGATGTTGTCCTGGTGCGTGGCCACCACGCCCATGCGCCAGCCGGTGGCGCCGAAGTACTTGGAGAACGAATACACCAGGATGGTGTTGTGCGGGCAGATCGCGAACAGCGAGCGGAAGTTGTCGGCAAAGGTGCCGTACACGTCATCGGTGAGGATGATGAGGTCGGGCCGCTGCTTCACGATGTCGGCGATGTAGCCCAGCACCTCGTCGCTGATCTTCACCGAGGGCGGATTGCTCGGGTTGCACAGGAAGAAGGCCTTGACCTTCGGGTCGAGCAGCTTCTGCAGCTCCTTCTTGGTGAACTGCCAGTTGTTCTCGGGCGGTGCGTCGATCAGCGCCTCGATCAGCTGGTAGTCGTTGAGGTGCGGAATCTCGATGTACGGCGTGAAGATCGGCATGCCCAGCGCGATGGTGTCGCCGGGCTGCAGCAGGTGGTTTTCGCGCAGGCTGTTGAACAGGTAGGTCATGGCGGCGGTGCCGCCCTCGACCGCGTACATGTCGAACTTGCCCACGAAGGGGTGCGTGCCGATCATCTCCTTGTGGATGTACTGGCCCACGATGATCTCGGACAGGCGCAGCATGCGGTCGGGCACCGGGTAGTTGCAGCCGAGGATGGCCTCGCACATCTCGTAGATGAAGTCGCCGGCCGACAGGCCGAGCTGGTCGCGCACATACGAAACCGCCGCCTCGATGAAGCGCGTGCCCGGCTCGCCCGCATGGGCCTTGGCAAAGATCTCGAAGCGCGACTCGATGCCTTCGCGCTGCGGAAAGCCGCCCACGCCCTCCATGTAGATGTACGAGCGCTCGCTCTCGGTCATTGCGAACAGGCCGAACTGGAAGAAGCCGTGGCGCGGCGTGGTCGCCAGAAAGTTCGGGTTGCCGCGCCCCGCATTCAGCATGAGGCGGTCGCTCTGCTTGGCGACCTGGATCAGGGCATCCTTCAGTTCGAAGGGGCTCAGGCCACCGAGTTTTTTCACGTCGCTGAAGTCCATTGCAAAGCTCCTGGTTGAGAGAAAACGAATGAAGAAAAAAGAGAAGGGGAAGGGGCCGCGTGCCGCGCTCAGACGAGCGCGACGATCAGCGGGCCGAGCAGGGTAAGGAACACGTTCGCCAGCGCATAGGTGATGGCGAAGGGCACGGTGGGCGTGGTGTTCTCTGCCTTGTCGAGCACTTCGCCGAAGGCCGGGTTGGCGCTGCGCGAGCCGCTCAGCGCACCCGCGAAGATGGCCGTGTTGCTGTAGCGAAGCACGTAGCGGCCGAACAGCATGGTCAGCAGCATCGGCACGATGGTCACCACCACGCCCACGCCGAAGATGGTCAGGCCCAGTTGCTTGATCGTCTCGACCGCCTGCAGGCCCGAAGACAGGCCCACCACCACCACGAAGCCCGCAAGGCCCAGGTCCTTCAGCAGTTGCACCGCGCTCGGCGGCAGCGCGCCGAAGGTCTGGCGCTTGGCGCGGTACCAGCCGAACAGCAGGCCCGACAGCAGCGCACCGCCACCGGCACCCAAGGTCAGTGGGATGTTGCCGACCTTCACGCTCAGCAGGCCGACCAGCAGCCCCACCACCAGGCCCGCGCCGAGGTAGACGAAGTCGGTCTTGGCGCTCGGCACGATCACATCGCCGACGATGGCGGCCACGCGCTTCACGTCCTGCTCGGCACCGAAGATCGACACCAGGTCGCCGGTCTGCACCACCGTGTCGGGCCGCATCGGCAGCACCTTGCCCATGCGGCTCAGCGCCGTCACGAAGATGCCGTGGCGCACGCCGCCGGCGGTGGCCTTGCGGATCTCGTCCACCGTCTTGTGGTCGAACTCCTTGTTGGTCAGCACGATCTCGCGCTTTTGCAAGGTGAGCTCCATGCCGTCGACCGCGTAGACCTCCTTGCCCAGCAGTGGGGCGCTGCCCACCACCGCGTCGCGCCGCCCGACTGCGAGCACGATGTCGCCTTGGTGCAGCATCAGCTCGGGGCTGACCTCGATGAACTTGCCGGCGCGCTTCACGCGCTCGATGGTGATGGTGGTCGCCGGGTTCGCGTTCTCGATGTCGGCCACCGTGCGCTTCGGGTCGGTCGTCAGTTCGTAGATGCGGCCGACCAGCGAGGGCGCCGCTTCTTCCTGGTCGGGGCCCAGCACCCTCACGCCGGCCTGCATGGCCGTTTCGGCGGCGATGGCGTCGTCGCGGATGGTGCGGCCCATCAGCTTGGGCAAGATGTTGACGCACACGATGATGGCGCCGAAGGAGCCGAACACGTAGGTCACCGCATAGCCGATGGCCACGTTGCTTTGCAACCGCGCCGTCTCGGCCGCCGCGAGCCCGAGCTTGCCGATGGCATCGCTGGCCGTGCCGATGATGGCCGACTGCGTGAGTCCGCCGGCCGCCACGCCTGCGGCCAGGCCCTTGTCGAGCCCGCACAGCTTGGCCATGACCACCACCGTCGCCAGGCCGGTGACCGCCATCACCGCGGCCAGGATGATCTCTTTGACCGACTGCCTGCCGAGCGAGCTGAAGAACTGCGGCCCGCTCTCGAAACCCACCGCGTAGATGAACAGCGCGAACAGCACCGCCTTCACGCCACCGTCGATCTGCACGCCCACCTGGCTGACGATCACTGCCACCAGCAGCGAGCCCGCCACGCCGCCGAGCTGGAACTTGCCGAACTTGATCTTGCCGATCCAGTAGCCGACCGCCAGCGAGAGAAAGAGCGCCATCTCCGGCGACTTCTTGAAGAGTTCGTGCAGCCATTCCATGGGTCAAGTCCTTTCAGGTTCCCGAATTTCTCCCTCCCCTTTCGGGGGAGGGTCGGGGTGGGGGCACGACGGCCATCGAGCGGGCGCAGCCGTGTTGCACAAGCGCCGCTTGCCCCCATCCCAGCCTTCCCCCGGGGAGGGGAAGGAGCCAATCAATCCTTCACTTCGCCGCATGCACCACCCCCGCCAGGGCCACGATCAACGGGCCCATCAGCGGCAGCACCACGTTCGAGATCGCATAGGTGATCGTGTAGCCCAGCAGCGGCGTGGCATTGCCCGATGCGTTCTGCACGGCACTGAGCGCGGGCGTGCTGCATTGCTGGCCGGCGATGGCGCCGAGCAGCACGGGCGCTTCGAGCTTGAGCAGCCGGTGGCCGACGAAGAGCGAAATCGTCGCCGGCACCACCGCGATGGCCACGCCGACCAGCGGCAGCGCAACGCCGAACTTCTTGATGAGCGTCAGCGCCTGCGGCCCCGAGGCCAGGCCCACGCAGGCGATGAAGGTGGCAAGGCCCAGGTCTTTCATGAGCGCGAGCGCATCGGGCGGCACGCTCAGACGGTGCGGATTCTTCGACTGGTACCAGCCGAAGGCGAGGCCTGTGAGCAGCGCACCGCCACCGGTGCCGAGCGAGAACGGAATGCCGCCGAGCTTGACGCTGAAGCCGCCGATGAACACGCCGAGCAGGATGCCCATGGCTGCAAAGCTGATGTTGCTGCGCGTGGAGACGATCACGCGGTCACCCACCAGCGGCAGCGCCTTGTGCATGTCGGCCACGGGCGCGTAGAGCTTGAGCACGTCGCCGCGCTGCAGCTTCACGTCGTGCAGCAGCGGCATGACGTGTCCGTCGCGCGCCAGGCCGACGATCTGCACCGTTGCGGGCAGGGCCGCATCGAGCGCGCGCAACTCGCGGCCGAACCATTCGCGCTGGTTGACCACGACCTCGGTGGTCTCCACGACCGCATCGAAGGCCGTGGTGTCCGCGAACTCGCGGCCCAGCAGCTCGGCCACGTTGACCAGCGCGGCGCGGCGCCCGATGGCCAGCACCTGGTCGAAGGCCTGCAGCCGCAGCGTGGGCTCG
Source organism: Variovorax sp. EL159 (assembly GCF_900100965.1). GTDB lineage: Bacteria > Pseudomonadota > Gammaproteobacteria > Burkholderiales > Burkholderiaceae_C > Variovorax. Next base: position 765,453 of record NZ_FMUJ01000001.1, read on the forward strand.
ACCGCAAGGCTCTGGCCGCGCCGCACCACGCGCTCGATGTGCGCCTGCCCGCCGAAGATGGCCGTCAGCTCACCGACCGTGCGGCCCCGGCCCACCGTGACCTTGAAGACGCGGCCGACCATCTCGGGCGTGGCACTGGCCGCGTCGGGGTCGTCGCCGCCACCGCCCATCGTCTTCCAGAGCTTGTCGGCCTCGGCGCGCAGGTCGACGCGCAGCAGCAGCGGAAAAATCTGGCTCGTGGCGACCACGATCGCGATCAGGCCGAACACGTAGGTGATCGAATAAGCCGTGACCACGTTGGCCTGCAGCTGCTGGATGTCCGCCAGCGGCAGGGCCAGCTTGGAGATGGCATCGGTCGCCGTGCCTACCACCGCCGATTCGGTCGCGGCGCCCGCCATCAAACCTGCGGCCGTGCCCTGGTCGAGAGACAGCAAGAGCGTGGCACCCAGCACCAGTGCGAGCACCACGACGACTTCAACGAGGCAAAGCAACCCGAGCCGCAGGCCCTTGGCATCGAGGTTGGCAAAGAACTGCGGGCCGCCCGCATAGCCGAGCGCGAAGATGAAGAGCATGAAGAACACGTTCTTCACGCTGTCGTCGAGCGTGATGCCCAACTGGCCGACGACGAGCGCGGCGATCAGCGTGCCGCAGATGCCGCCGAGCTGGATCGGGCCGAAGCGGATCTGGCCGATGGCATAGCCAATGGCGAGCACGAGGAAGAGTGCTATTTCGGGCTGGCTTTTCAGTATTCCGGTCAGCTCACCGATCACCCGCCGTTCCTCTCGTTGCAAATTGCAGTTACCGAATTGGTCAGACCATTTTGTCGGGATTCGGACAATGCGCAAGACTGTTTCGAAAAGGTTAAGCGCCGGTGTGAGGCCCATGTACATCGGTTGTCTTGCATCGGGAGGCGAAGGGCGAACTTTGTTCTGATGCCATCGATATGGCCCATGCAACCGGTGTGATGCGCCGTCTGTTTTTCATACGGGCTCTTGCTGCACAAGGCATCCGGCACCGTCGTCGATCGACACTTCTCGCGTTGAGCCGAAAGACAATTTGCACCGGCAATGCGGGCCGCGCGACCTCCGGGTTTTCGATAACTAAAGCCGCTTGATTTAGTCGCCTCGCTGAACGATAGTCCTCCTGCGTTCGGATGCCACCGCCTTCTTTTTCCATTGCAAGGCGCGCGTCCGGTTCAACAGACTGCAGGCGCATGGCCGCCTGCCAACGGAGACAAACCATGTTCAGCTCCCGCTCCATCCTGGCCATGGCGGCCATGTCCCTGGCCGCATCCGCCGCCTTCGCGGCCGACCAGCCCGTCATCGGCCTGGTCACCAAGACCGAGACCAACCCCTTCTTCGTGAAGATGAAAGAGGGCGCGCAGGAAGAAGCGAAGAAGCTCGGCGCCAAGCTGCTGTCGGGCGCGGGCAAGGCCGACGGCGACAACGCGGGCCAGATCACCGCGATGGAGAACATGATCGCGGCCGGCGCCAAGACCATCCTCATCACGCCGAGCGATGCCAAGGCCATCGTGCCCGCCATCAAGAAGGCGCGCGACAAGGGCATCATGGTGATCGCGCTCGACAGCCCGGCCGATCCGCCGGACGCGACCGACGCGCTCTTCGCCACCAACAACTACACGGCCGGCGTGCTGATCGGCGAATACGCCAAGGCCGCAATGGCCGGCAAGACGCCCAAGATCGTCGCGCTCGACCTGCTGCCGGGCCACCCGGTGGGCGCGCAACGCCACAACGGCTTCATGAAGGGCTTCGGCCTCGCGGCCAATGACGCCAAGTCGAACGAACTGTCGAAGGCGCCAGAGATCGTCTGCATGGCCGACAGCTTCGGCGACCAGGCCAAGGCACAGACCGTGATGGAAAACTGCCTGCAGAAGGCGCCCGACGTGAACCTCGTCTACACCATCAACGAGCCCGCCGCGGCCGGTGCCTACAACGCGCTCAAGCGCGCCGGCAAAGAGAAGGGCGTGATGATCGTCTCGGTCGACGGCGGCTGCCAGGGCATCAAGGACACCAACGCCGGCATCATCGCCGCGACCTCGCAGCAGTACCCGCTGAAGATGGCCGCCATGGGCGTGGCCGCTGGCGTCGAGTTCGCCAAGACCGGCAAGAAGGCCTCGGGCTATGTCGACACCGGCGTGACGCTGATCGCCGGCAAGAGCGTGGCGGGTGTCGACAGCAAGGACACCAAGACCGGCGCCGAACTGTGCTGGGGCAAGAAGTAAACAAGTAGCCCCAGGGAGGCACATCGATGGCGAAATCCGCAACGCACCACATTCCGTGGGGCGCTCTGGGGCCGTGGCTGGCCCTGCTCGGCGCGTGCATTTTCTTTGCGACGCAGTCCGACCGTTTTCTCACGGGCGAGAACCTCTCGCTGATCCTGCAGCAGGTGATGGTGGTCGGCGTGATCGCCATCGGCCAGACGCTCATCATCCTCACGGCCGGCATCGACCTGTCGTGCGGCATGGTGATGGCGCTGGGCGGGATCATCATGACCAAGTTCGCCACTGAACTCGGCATGCCGGTGCCGGTCGCCATCCTCTGCGGCATCGGCGTGACCACGCTGTTCGGGCTGGTCAACGGCCTGCTGGTCACGCGCATCAAGCTGCCGCCTTTCATCGTGACGCTGGGCACGCTCAACATCGCCTTCGCGATCACGCAGCTGTACTCGTCGTCGCAGACCATCACCGACCTGCCCACCGGCCTCACGGGGCTCGGTACCACCTTCGCCATCGGTGGTGCCGAAGTGGCATGGGGCTCGGTGCTCATGGTGGTGCTCTACGGCCTCGCGTGGTTCGTGCTGCGCGAGACGGGCGCGGGGCGCCACATCTATGCCGTGGGCAACAACGCCGAAGCCACGCGGCTGGTCGGCATCCCGACGCAGCGCGTGCTGCTCGGCGTGTACGTGGCGGCGGGCGTGCTCTATGGCATCGCTTCGCTGCTGTCGGTGGCGCGCACTGGCGTGGGCGATCCGAATGCGGGCCAGACCGAGAACCTCGACGCCATCACGGCAGTGGTGCTAGGCGGCACCAGCCTCTTTGGTGGGCGCGGCATTGTGCTGGGCTCGCTGATCGGCGTGCTCATCGTCGGCGTGTTCCGCAACGGGCTCACGCTGATGGGCGTGTCGTCGATCTACCAGGTGCTGGTGACGGGCGTGCTCGTGATTCTTGCGGTGGCCGCCGATCAACTCTCGCGCAAGGGGGCTCGCTGATGAACACGCAAGCCAACCCCAAGATCGTGATGCAGGCCAGGGGCCTGGTGAAGCGCTACGGACAGGTCACCGCGCTCGACGGCGTCGATTTCGAATTGCGCGAAGGAGAAATCCTCGCGGTGATCGGCGACAACGGCGCGGGCAAGTCGTCGCTCATCAAGGCGCTGTCGGGTGCGGTCGTGCCCGACCAGGGCGAGATCCTGCTCGACGGCGCGCCGGTGCACTTTCGCAACCCGCTCGACGCACGGCGTGCAGGCATCGAGACGGTCTATCAAGACCTCGCCGTCGCGCCCGCGATGACCATCTACGAAAACCTCTTTCTCGGTCGTGAGCTGCGCCGCCCCGGCTTCCTGGGCAACGTGCTGCGCATGCTCGACAAGAAGAAGATGCTGCAGGAAAGCATGGCACGCATGTCCGACCTGAAGGTCGGCATCCAGTCGATGACGCAGGCGGTCGAAACGCTCTCTGGCGGCCAGCGCCAGTGCGTGGCGGTGGCGCGCAGCGCGGCCTTTGCGCGGCACGTCGTCATCATGGACGAGCCCACCGCCGCGCTCGGCGTGAAAGAAGGCAACATGGTGCTGGAGCTGATCCGCCGCGTGCGCGATCGCGGCCTGCCCGTGGTGCTCATCAGCCACAACATGCCGCACGTGTTCGAGGTGGCCGACCGCATCCACGTGGCGCGCCTGGGCAAGCGCGCGGCCGTGCTCAACCCGAAGAAGATCAGCATGAGCGACACCGTGGCCGTGATGACCGGCGCCATGACCGCCGACCAGTTGCCCGCGGAGGCGCATGCCTGATGCAGAAGCCACGGCGCCCCCGCCCGACCTGCTGCGTCCGCGCGGCTCCAACCAGGTCGGCATGCGCCAGTTCAACGAGCGCGTGGTGCTGCAGGCACTGCGCGTTCACACGAGCCTGCCCAAGGCCGACCTGGCACGGCTCACCGGGCTGAGCGCGCAGACCATCGGGCTCATCACCGCGCGGCTCGAAGAAGACCAGCTCATCGTCAAGCAGAGCCGCGTGCGTGGCCGCATCGGGCAGCCCTCGGTGCCGCTCGCGCTCAACCCCGACGGCGCCTTCGCCATCGGCATCAAGGTGGGCCGGCGCGGTGCCGAGTGGCTGCTGATCGACTTCACCGCGCAGGTGCGCGAACGCCATGCAGTGAACTACGACTTTCCCGATGCGGCCGCGTTGCTGCCGGCCATTGCCCAGCACATCCACCGGCTGCGCGACGGGCTCGGCCCGCTGGCCGCGCGCAACGTTGGCGTGGGCCTGGCCGCGCCGTTCCTGCTCGGTGGCTGGCACCGCACGCTGGGCCTTTCCAAGGCGCAGTCGGACGAATGGAACCAGATGGACCTGCTGGCCGAGGTGCGGGCGCGCACCGAAGTGCCGGTGAGCTTTGCGCGCGACACGGTGGCGGCCTGCGCGGCCGAACTGGTCGGCGGGCGCGGGCACGACCTCAAGAGCTTCCTGTACATCTTCGTCGACACCTTCGTGGGCGGCGGGTTGGTCATCAACTCGCATCTGCACACGGGGGCACACAGCAATGCTGGGGCGTTGGCTTCGTTGCCGATGCAATCGGCGCGGGCCGATGGCGCACTGCCGCCGCAGGTGATGGCCGAAGCCTCGCTGTGGGAGCTGGAGCAGCGCTTGCAGCACGAAGGACTCGACCCGACGGCCGCCTATGACGATCGTGCGTTGCAACCACCGTTTGCCGCCGCGACGCAGGCCTGGCTCGGCTCCGCGTCGTTGGCACTGGCGCATGCCATCGTCAGCAGCACCGCGGTGCTCGATCTGGCCGACGTGGTGATGGACGGCTCGATGTCGCGCGCCTTGCTGCAGGCCCTGCTTGAGCAGACCCGCGCGGCACTCGCGCAGTGCAATTGGGAGGGGCTGTGGCGCCCGCAGCTGCACGGGGGCAGGGTGGGGGCACAGGCTTGTGCGCTAGGCGGGGCGATGCTGCCGCTGCATGCGAACTTCGCGCCGGATCACGATGTGTTCCTGAAGGCGGGTTGAGGGGCCGAGGTTCGCTGGCCTCTCTCGTGGCTTCGACGCAGGCGGGGCGATGTGTCCCGATAATGCGGGCCCCTTGCAAAGAACCGAATCAATGAGCACCGCAGATTTCCTCTTCGCCCCCGAGGTGCAAAAGCTCCTGATGGTTGCCTACGCGGCGCCCGATCAACAGTTTTCTTCCAGCGAGCTGGCCCAGCGAACCAAGCTCGCCCCCGACGATGTGGTGCGCACCCTGGAGCATCTGGTCGGCAGCGGCATCCTGAAGCGGCAGAAGCCGAAGGGGGACGAGGCCGATACCGTCTCGATCGACCGCGCCTTCCTCTTTCACGACGAGCTGCGCAGCATCGCCCTGAAGTCGTTCGCCGCCGCCGAGCCGGTTCGCGCGATGCTGCGCGCCAAGTTCAAGGATTCGGTGTTGCGCGCCTTCATCCTGGCGGAGGACAAGGACGGCACGCTGGAACTGCTCGTCGTGCACGGGCAGTTGATGCCCGATGAAGCCGCCATGGCGACCGCCTGCCAGAAGCTGTCGAAGAGCATCCACCGGCACCTGAAGGTGCACGTCATCTCGAACGCCCGCTTCAATGGCCTCACGCAGCGCGACCCGCTCATGCCGAAGCCTTCGGCGCTCGAGATCCTCAAGCTCGGGGATACGAAGGCCCAGTTGCCCGTCGAAAAGATCGGCCTTCTGCAAAGCGCGAAGAAGAAGCTGGCGACGCTGTCCCGCGCGTCGAGCTAGCGAACCGGGGAACAGCCGCCGGGCTATTTGTTCCTGTCTCTCGCAACCGCGAGGCTGCGGGCTTGCGCGATCAACGGCTCGATCGTCTCGAAGGTCTTGTCGCTCGGGTTGATCACGCAGACCCAGTACATCTTTCCGTACACCGGATGCGGCATCAGCCGGTCGAGCGCGGTGAAGTCGATGTCGGTCTGTTCCTGCTCGCCGAACAGCGCGCGAAAGGTCTCCTTGCCCACGCCGATGTTCAGGCGAAACACGCCGGGGCGGTCCAGCTTCGAGGCGCTGTCGAATTCGCTGTCCTTCGTCACGAGGGTGGCAAAGGGAAACTTGTTGTCCGCGTTGTGAAAGAAGAAGGTGTTGTCGTCGGCCACCTCGAAGTGGCCGCCGGGCAGAAGGTCGATGAAGTGGTCGGTGATGGCGTCTTCGGTCATGCCCGCGATCTTGCCTGCGTTCCGTTCAGGGGTGCCAGCGCCGAAGGCCCAGTTCGTCCGCCAGCTGGCGGTAGCGCTTGATCTGCGCCTGCACGTAGTCGTCGAGCGCGGGGCCGGTCAGGTCGAAGGGGTAGAGCCCGTGCCGCTCGCGCAGCGCGGCGTAGCCGGGCGCGGTGCTTGCCTCGCGCAGGGCGTTGGTCCATGCGCGCACGGCGGCCTCGGGCACGTCGGCGCTCAGGTAGAGGCCGCGCACGGTCGGCCACACCAGCTCCACGCCTTGCTCGCGCGCGGTCGGCACGCCGGTGAGCGCGCCGCCCAGCCGCGTGTCCGACAGCACGGCCAGCAGGCGCACGGCCGCACCGCCTTCGATGGCCTGCAGCGCTTCGGCCGCATCGCCGGGGAACGCGTCGACGTGCTTGCCCTGCATCGCGCTCAGCGCATCGCCGCCGCCCTCGAAGGACACGAAGCGCATGGCCTTGTGGTCTTGCCCCGCGGCGCGCACCAGCAGTGCGGCCTTGACCCAGTCCTGGCTGCCGACGGTGCCGCCTGCGCCGAAAGCGATGCGCGACGGCTCCTGCCGCAGCGCGGCGACCAGATCCTGCAGGCGCTTGTAAGGCGAGTCGCGGTGCACCGCGATCACGCCGTAGTCGGTGCCCAGCGTGGCGATCCAGCGCACGGCCGATGGCGGATGCGGCCCGAAGCGGCCTTGCGCCATGTTGAGCAGCGAGCCGCTCGAAAACGCCACCAGCGTGCCCGGCCCGCCGAGGCGCCCGGTGGCGATGCGGTCGAAGGCCACGGCGCCGATGCCGCCCGGCAGATAGCGCAACGTCAGCGGCGGGCGCCCGGGGCGCACGGCCTGCAGCGCATCGCGCGCGAGTGCGCAGGTCAGGGCGAAGCCGCCGCCGGCCTTGGCTGGAATCACGCATTCGGCTGCGCCTTGCGAGGGATCGTCCGCGGCCATCGCGCGCAGGCCGGGCCACGGCATCAGCAGCGCGGACAGCGCGCGAAGGGCATGGCGGCGGGCAATGAAGGGCGGCATGGTCGTCGGTGCGGCGTGCCGCTCAGGCAGCGGCAGGGCGAGGCCACCAGATGATCGCATGCAGGCCCGTGCCCGTCTCGCGCGGTTCGAGCCGCACCTCGCCTCGGTGCCGCTGCGCGATGGACCGCGCAATGGCCAGCCCGAGCCCGAAGCCGCCCTTGCCCGCACGCGCGCCGCGCCGAAAGCGCTGGCCGAGCGCGGCACGTTCTTCTTCGCTAAGGCCGGGCCCGTCGTCTTCGACGTTGAGGCTCCAGCCGGCCGCATCGCCCGCGGCAAAGAGCGTGATCGTGCCTTCGGCCGGCGTGTACGCGATGGCGTTCGTCACGAGGTTGCTCAGGGCCTCGCGCATCAGACTGCGGTCGGCCACTGCCAGGAACTCCGGCGCGGGCGAGTGGATGCCCAGGTCGATGCGTTTGGCGCGCGCCAGCGGCAGCAGGTCGACCGCCACTTCGCGCAGCAGCGCCGCGAGATCGGTCTCGGCAGGCTCGACCGACACCGTGTCGCTGCGGCCGAGCGCCAGCAGCTGTTGCGCGCTGCGCGTGGCGCGGCCGATCTCGGTGCCCAGCGCGTCGAGCGCGAGCTGCACCTGCGCCGGGTCTTGCTCGCGCCGGGCGTAGTCGGCCTGCATCTGCAGCGTGGTCAGGTGCGTGCGCAGCTGGTGCGAGGCATCGTCCAGAAACTGGCGCTGCTGCGTCACCAGGTCTTGCGTGCGCGACATCTGCTGGTTGACCGCCGCCACCAGTGGCCGCACCTCGGCCGGCAGGTCGGCCTCGGCGATGCGCGTCAGGTCGTCGGGCGTGCGCGCCTGCACCTCGCGCGCCAGCCGCGACAACGGCCGCAGCGCCGCCGCCAGCGCAATCGCCGTGCCGCACAGCAGCATCGCCAGCACCAGCCCGTCGCGCAGGGCCGCGCTGCGCACGAAGCGCGCGCTGAACTCCTGCCGCGAGCGCGTGCTCTCGCCCACCTGGATCAGCACGCTGCGCCCGGTGCTGCCGGCCGGTGCGCGGTCGAGGTCGCGCCGGTAGGCGGCCAGCCGCACGGCCTCGCCGAAGTAGGTGGCGTCGTAGAAGGTCGGCACGCCCATCGCCAGCGCGGTGGGCGGCGCGGGCAGGTCGGCGCTGCCCAGCTCGACCAGCCCGTCGGAGGTCGCGACCCGAAAGAACACCTGCCCGCTGGCCGTCAGCTCGAAGAACTCGAACATCGTGTACGGCAGCTCGACCGAGAGGCCGCCCGAGGCGGTCGAAATGTTGGCGTCGATGGACTTGAGTGCGCCCAGCAGCGAGCGGTCGTAGGCCGCGTTGGCGGCCGCCAGCGCGTTGTGCCGCGTCATCCACAGCTCCAGGCCCGTCACCACCAGCAGGGCGGGGAACAGCAGCAGCGCGAGCCGCTGCCACAGGCTTGCGCGCCGCAACCGTTCACGCAGGCGTGGCAAGACGCTCACTCAGTCGGCTTCCAGCACGTAGCCGAGCCCGCGCAGCGTGACGATGCGCACGCCGCTGCCGTCCAGCCGCTTGCGCAGCCGGTAGACAAACACCTCGACCGCCTCGGGGTGCACTTCTTCGTCGTCGGAAAACACCCGCTCCAGGATCTGCTGCTTCGACAGCGGCTCGCCACTGCGCTGCACCAGCACGCGCAGCACCGCCAGCTCGCGCGGCGACAGGGCGAGTGCTTCGCCGTTCAGCGTGAAGTGCCGGCGCGCGCCGTCGTACACCAGCGGGCCGCACGCCAGGCGCGGATGCTCGATGCCCCGCGCGCGACGCACCAGCGCATGCAGGCGCGCCTCCAACTCGGCCAGCGCAAAGGGCTTGGCCAGGAAGTCGTCGGCACCCGCGTTGAGCGAGGCGACGCGCTCGTTCACCGAATCGCGCGCCGTGAGGATCAGCGCCGGCAGCCGCTGGTCGCGCTCGCGCAGGCGCTGCAGCACCGTGTGGCCATCGAGCCCGGGCAGGCCCAGGTCGAGCACCAGCGCATCGTGGTCGCGCTGCTGCAATGCCCGGTCGGCCAGCCGGCCGTCGTCCACCCACTCGACCTGGATGCCCGCATGCTCCAGCGCCTTGCAGAGCCAGGTGCCCAGGGTGTGTTCGTCTTCGGCCAGCAGGATGCGCATGGCGCGATGCTAGAACGTGAAACGCTCAATCAGGCTTGATGTTTGCCCTTGCGATGACTTTCTGCCAGCGCGCCTGCTCGGCAGCAATGAACTGCGCGAACTGCTCGGGCGTGCTGCCGACAGCTTCGGCCGCGTCGCCCGTCAGCCGCTGCATCGAGTCGGGCGACTTCACCGCCTTCATCGTCTCGGCCGAGAGCTTGGCCAGGTTGGCCGGCGCGAAATTGGCCGGCGCCAGCATGCCGTACCACTGCGTCATCTCGAAGCCGGGGAAGCCTTGCTCGGCCACCGTCGGCACGTCGGGCAACTGCGGCAGCCGCTTGGTCGAGCCGGTGGCAATGCAGCGCACCTTGCCGGCCTTGATGAAGGGAATGATCGCCGCCGCGCCGATGGCCGAGGCGTCGAGCCGGCCCGAGAGCAGGTCGGTCACCATCGGGCCGGTGCCGCGGTAGGGCACGTGCAGCATGAACACGTCGGCCGTCATCTTCAGGTACTCGAAGGCCAGGTGGCCGGCGCTGCCGTTGCCGGCGGAGCCGTAGCTCAGCTTGCCCGGCTTCGACTTGGCGTAGGCGATGAACTCCTTGAGGTTCTTCGCCGGCACGTCCGGGTGCACCACGTACAGGCTGGGCACCTTGGCCAGCAGGCTCACGGGCTTGAAATCCTTGTTGGCGTCGTAGGGCAGCTTGGCAAAGATGTACGGGTTGACCGCCAGCGTGCCGATGTGGCCGAGGACGATCGTGTGCTGGTCGGTGCTGCGCGCCACCTCGCTCATCGCGATGTTGCCGGCCGCACCCGGCTTGTTGTCGACGAACACGCTCTGGCCCAAGGTGCGCGAGAGTTCGGCGGCCGTCGAGCGCGCAACGATTTCGGAGCTGCCGCCGGGCGCGAAAGGCACGACGAAGCGGATCGACTTGCTCGGCCAGGTGTCTTGCGCCGAAGCGATGGAAGGCAGCAGGCCGCCCAGGGAGAGGGCGCCGCCGGCTTGCAGCCAGTGGCGGCGGTTCAGGCGGGCGTCGTTCGAAAAGAGGTCGGACATGGGGCTTTGTCTCCAGCGCTTTTGGATTGAAAGCGCGCATCCTGCCCGGCGGATGCTGTCGGAATGCTGTCAGTCGAGCCTGCCGGCTTTCAGATCAGGTTGCGCATCGCCTGCGCCGTCTCGCGCAGCACCGGCAGCACGCGCGCCACGGCGTCTTCCGAACTTTCATGCCCCATCGGCATCGTGATGTTCAGTGCGCCGACCAGCGTGCCGTGCCGGTCGCGCAGCGGCACCGCGATCCCGCGCGAGTTCAGGTCGAGCTGCTGCTCCGACAACGCCCAGCCCTGCGCGCGGATGCGTGCCAGCTCGAGCTTCATTCGCTCCATGCTGGCGATGGTGTGCGAGGTGAACACGGTGAGCTGTCGCGTCGCCAGCCATTCGTTCAGCTCCGCGTCGCTGCGCAGGGCCAGCATCAGCATGCCCGAGGCCGTCACCTGCGCCGGCACGCGCGCACCCAGCACGTAGCCGGTGCTCATGCTGCGGTTGGGGCCGTTGCGGGCGATGTAGATCACCTCGTCGCCGTCCATCACGCTGAGGTAGGCGATCTCGTTGGTGCCGGCCGCCACGCGCTGCAGAAAGGGCTGCACCACGCGCGGCAGGCGGGCCGACTCCAGGTACGAGCGGCCCAGGCGCAGCACGCGGGGCGTGAGCCAGAAGAGTTTGCCGTCGCTCGCCACGTAGCCCATGTGCTGCAAGGTCAGCAGGTAGCGCCGCGCGGCGGTGCGCGTCATGTTCGTGCGCTGGCCGGCCTGGCTGGCGGTGAGGCGCGGGTTGGCGTCGTCGAAGGCCTCGATGATGCTCACGCCGCGCTCCAGCCCGGCGATCCAGTCGCGCTTGTCCAGCCCGGCGGGCGGTGTCGAATCGTCCTTGCTCATGGGGCGAAGTGTGCCTGCGGCGGCCGGTTTTGAAAGTGCATCGGGTGACGGTGAAAACCCTTGGTTTGAACGATTGTCGATTTTTTCAGATCGATGATCGAACGTTTTGACAAATCCAAGGCTGCATGGAAGAGGGGATGAGACTATAAAGCTCGGCATCCGGCCTCTCAAAGAGCGATTGACGAACGGAAAGCATGCACATGAGCCATTCCATCAGCGGCAGCACCCAGGCGTATCTGATCCCGGGCGATCCGGTCCGCAACGTGCGGCTGCCGCGCATGTTCAACGCCACCTTCGAGCGTTTCGGCATCGACGCCGTGCTGCTGCCCATGCAGGTGCCGGTGCGCGACTTCGCGGTGTTCTTCAAGTCGGCCTTTCTGGCGCGCAACGTGCGCGGCATGGTGATCGCGCCACCGCACAAGCCGCTGGTGGTCGATCTGCTCGATGGCTGCGGCTTGTTCGGGCGGGTGGCGGGCTCGGTCAACGTGGTGCGCCGCACCGAGGGCGACCAGCTCGAAGGCGACCTGTTCGACGGCGAAGGCCTCATCGGCGCGCTCGACCACTGCAACATTCCCTTTCGCGGCAAGCGCGTGCTGATCCTTGGCGCGGGCGTGAGCGCCGCGGCCATCGGCGTGGCGCTGGCCGAGGGCGGCACGGTGAATGGCGCGGAATACATCGCCTTCCACGACAGCGCGGCCGGCAAGGCCGCCGGCGTGGCCGCCAAGCTCGATGCCTTCTTCGATGCGACCGTGGTCGCGGTCGACAGCAACGCGCCCGAGGGCTACGACCTCGTGATCAACGCCACGCCGCTCGGGCTGGTCGAAGGCGATGCGCTGCCGCTCGACGTGGCGCGCATGGACAGCCATGCGGCGCTGTTCGACATTCTTCTGCGCAACCAGCCCACGCCGCTGGTGCGCGCGGCCTGGGCACGCGGGCTGCATGCGCAGGCCGGCTTCGAGATGCTGATCCAGCAGATGCCGCACTACCTGCGCTACTTCGGCCATGCCGATGCGGCCACGGCCTTGCGGGCCGATGCGAACTTCCTGCGCGAGATCGTCTATCCGCCCGCCATGCACGGCGAGATCGCACAGCCGATCCGATATCACTCGGCCAACGTCGCCTGAACCTATTCCTTCATTGTTGAAACGACTCCCATGATTTCCGGCAAGACAACGCTCATCGCCCACCTCGGCTATCCGACCGAGGCCTTCAAGGCGCCGATGATCTACAACCCCTGGTTCGACAAGCAGGGCATCGACGCGGTGGTGGTGCCGATGGGCGTGAAGCCCGAGGACTACGCGGCCTCGCTGCCGCAGATCTTCAGGTTCTCGAACCTCCGCGGCGCGCTGGTCACCATGCCGCACAAGGTCACGACGATGGCGCTGGTGGACGAAGTGACGCCGACCGCGCGTGTCGCGGGCGCCTGCAACGCCATCCTCAAGCGGCCCGACGGCACGCTGCTGGGCGACCAGTTCGACGGCGCGGGCTTCGTGCGTGGCGTGGAGCGCAAGGGGCGGCTGTTCAAGGGCACGCGCGTGCTGGTGTCGGGCACTGGCGGCGTGGGCTCGGCCATCGCGGCATCGATCGCGGCGGCCGGCGCGGCCGAGCTGATGCTGTTCGACATGAGCGATGCATCGGCGAACGCGCTGGCCGCACGCCTGCGCGAAAACTATCCGCAGATGAAAGTGGCCACGGGCTCGAAAGACCCAGCCGGCTTCGACGTGGTCGTCAACGCCACGCCGCTCGGCATGAAGGAGGGCGACCCGCTGCCCTTCGACGTGGACCGCATCAGCCCCGACACCTTCGTCGGCGAGGTCGTGATGAAGACCGAATACACGCCGCTGCTGCAGGCCGCCAAGGCCAAGGGCTGCCAGGTGCAGGTCGGCACCGACATGCTCTTCGAGATGATTCCGGCGTACCTCGAGTTCTTCGGTTTTGGCACAGCGTCCCCGGAGGAATTGCGCGCCGTGGCCCAATTGAAGTATTGAAAGTTCAGGTCACCGCATGAGTATTTTTGAAGGTTTTCTTTCCACATCCGAAACGCTCGGCGCCTTCAGCGACCGCGCCTTCGTCGACGCGATGCTGCGCTTCGAGGCCGCGCTCGCGCGTGCGCAATCCGCCGAGGGGCTGATCCCCGAAAGCGCCGCGCATTCGATCGTCGGCAGCTGCAAGGTCGAGCTGTTCGACGTGGCCAAGATCGTTCGCGAAAGCGGCCGCGCGGGCAGCGTTGCGATCCCGCTGGTCAAGGCGCTGCGCGAAGCCGTGGGCCTCTTCAATGCCGACGCCGTGCCCTTCGTGCACTTCGGCAGCACCAGCCAGGACGTGATCGACAGCGCGATGGCGCTGGTCACGCGCGAGGCGGTGGCGCTCATCGAGACCGATCTGGCCAAGGCCGCCGACGCCTTGCTGCGCCTGGCCACCACGCACGCCGAAACGCCGATGCTCGCGCGCACGCTGATGCAGCCGGCCTCGGTCACCAGCTTCGGCTTCAAGTGCGCGGGCTGGGCTGCGCCGCTGGTGCGCAGCCGCATCCGCCTGCGCGACGCGGCGAAGCACGCGCTGCAACTGCAGCTTGGCGGTGCCGTCGGCACGCTGGCGCAGATGAAGGGGCAGGGCGCGGCCGTGCGCCAGCGCATGGCCAAGGAACTGGGCCTGGGCGACCCCGGCGCCACGTGGCACACGCAGCGCGACGAATGGGTCGCGCTCGGCTGCGAGCTGGGCCTCGTCACCGGCAGTCTCGGCAAGATCGCGGTCGACATCGCGCTGCTCGGCCAGTACGAAGTCGCCGAAGTCGCCGAGCCCAGCGAGCCCGGCCGTGGCGGCTCGTCGGCGATGCCGCACAAGCGCAACCCGGTGGCCTCGATGGTCGCCATTGCCGCCGCGCACCGCGCACCGCAGCGCGTGGCCGCCTTGCTCGGCGCCATGCCGCAGCAGCACGAACGCGCGCTCGGCGCATGGCAGGCCGAGCTGGCCGAATGGCCGCAACTGTTGATGTCGGCGCACGGCAGCGTGCGCGCCATGGCCGGCGCATTGCCCGGCCTGCAGGTCGATGCGGTGCGCATGCGCGCCAACATCGACCGCCTGCGCGCCGAGCTGCCGCGCGACGCGGCCGACGAATGGTTCGACCCCGCGCTCGCCGCCAACGCCGGCCACATCGCGCTCGCAGAAGTGAAAGCGCTGCAAGCCAAGCTCTCGGAAAACAACAAGGAACTCTCTCAATGACCGCCCCCGAAACCCCGCGCAACGACTACGAAGACGGCCTGCTCAACCGCCGCCGCGTGCTCGGCGATGCCTGGGTCGACAAGTCGCTGGCCAACCGCAACGAATTCAACGCCGAGTTCCAGGAACTGATCACGCGCCACGCGTGGAACGACATCTGGGGCCGCCCTGCGCTGGGCGACAAGACGCGCCGCTACATGGTGCTGTCGATGATGCTGGGCATCCACGCGTACGAAGAGTTCGCGATGCACGTGCGCGCCGCGCTCGACGGCCCGCCCGAGTCGCGCCTCACGCCCGAAGACATCAAGGAAGTCATCATGATGGCCGCCATCTACTGCGGCGTGCCGGTGGCCAACCATGCCTTCGGCATTGCCACCAACATCCTGCGCGAGAAGGGCCTGCTGCCCGCGGCACCAGCCCCGTCCCCGGCGCGGTGAACGCGCCGGTCGCCCCGAAGAAGGGCCGCTTCGACGTCAGCTTTACCTTGCTGCTGCCGCTGCTGCTGGCAGCACAACCGGTGGCCACCGACAGCTACCTGCCCGCGCTCCCCGCCATCGCGAAGGAGCTGGGTTCGGCCAGCACCAGCCTCACGCTGTTCGTGCTGGCCTTCGGCTTTGCGCAGTTGCTGTGCGGCCCGCTCGCCGACCGTTTCGGCCGCAGGCCCGTGTTGCTGGCCGGGCTCGCCTGCTATGTGATCGCGGCCTTCGGCGGTGCCTTCGCGGGCAGCGTGGCGGTGCTCGCCGGCTGGCGCACGCTGCAGGGCTTTTCGATGGCGGCCATCCTCGTGTGCTCGCGCGCGGCGGTGCGCGATCTCTATCCGGCGCACGAAGGCCCGCACGTCATGGCGCGCGGCCTCACGGGCCTGGGCATGGTCGGGCTGGTGGCGCCGCTGCTGGGTGCGTGGCTGGTGCAGGGCGCGGGGTGGCGCTGGGTGATGGTCGCGATGGCGGTCTACTCGCTGCTGCTGTTCGCGCTGTGCTGGCGTTCGTTCGGCGAAACGCGCAAGCCGCTGGCCAATGGCGAATCGTCCGCGCCGCGCGGCAGCACGCGCGCCGTGTTCGCCAGCCGTTCGTTCCGCGCCTGGGCCTCGGTGGCGGCCGCCACCTATGGCGGGCTGTTCTGCTTCCTGCTGCTGTCGCCCATGGTCTACATCGGCTACCTCGGCTGGTCGCCCGCCATGTATGGCTGGATTCCGGCCGGCGGCTCGCTGGTCTACATCTTCAGCACCACCATGTGCCGCAGCCTGCTGCGCCGCTTCGGGCCGGTGCGCACGGTGCGGCTCGGCGCCTCGCTGAGCCTGACAGGCGCCGTCATCCAGGCGTTGGGCTGCTGGCTGATGCCGCTGAGCGCCGTGCCCCTGCTCTTCGGCCATGCCGTGTACTGCCTGGGCCACGGCATCCACCAGCCCTGCGGGCAGGCGGGTGCGGTGGGCGACCTGCCGCATCTGGCGGGGCGGGCCGTGTCGTGGTCGGGCTTCGGCATGATGATGGTCGCCTTCTGCGTGGGGCAACTGGCCGCGCGTTTCGTCGATGCAGATTTCTCCCGTGGCGCCTGGCCGATGGTCGTGCCGATGCTGCTGGCAGGCAGCGTGCTGATGGCCATTGCGTTTTTGTGGCTGCCGCGTCTTCATCAACATCCGATAAAGGAAAGCTCACCATGACCCGTTTGAATGTCGTTCGCGAGGGCGATGGCCCGATCGTCGTGCTCAGCCATGCACTCGGTTGCGATCTCCACATGTGGGACGGCGTGGCCGCCCAGCTGGCGCGCGCCCACACGGTGATCCGCTACGACCACCGCAACCATGGCGCGTCCGAGGTGGTGCCTGGTGCGCTGCGCATCGAGACGCTGGCGCAGGACGCGGCCGACCTCATCGCGCGCGAGGCGGACGGCGAGCCCGTGCACTTCGTCGGCCTGTCGATGGGCGGCATGACCGCGCAGGCGCTCGCGGTGCGGCACCCCGAGCTGCTCAAGACCATGGTGATCGCCAACTCGGCCGCCCACTACCCCGACCAGAGCCCCTGGCGTGCGCGCGCCGAGACGGTCAACGCCAAGGGCGTGGCCGCCATCGCACCCGGCGCCGTGGCGCGCTGGCTCACACCGGCCTATGCCGCCAGGCCCGAAGGCGCCATCGCGGCGAAGAAGCTGCACGACGTGCTGGTGCACACCGACGCGCAGGGCTACATCGAGAGCTGCAACGCCGTGGCGGCCATCGACTTTCGCGACAGCAACCACCGCATCGCCGTGCCCACGCTGGTGATCGGCGGCTTGCAAGACGAGGCCACGCCGATGGCCATGTCGCAGGCCATGGCCACGGCCATTCCGGGCGCGCGCCTGGCCACCATCGACGCGGCGCACCTGAGCGCGGTCGAGCGGCCGGCAGAGTTCACACAGCTGCTGATCGATTTCTGGCGCAGCCTTTGAGGCTGGCGAGCGGGGTACCGACCCTAGGTGTATCCCGTATTTCGTTCGAATAATGGACGATTGCGTTCGATAATCGATCATAAGCGCCTTGAATTGATTGTGGCGCGGCCCGGGTGTTCCTAAAGTCCACCCCCATGCATCGCTCCATCGCCACCGTGTCGCTCAGCGGCACCCTTCGCCAGAAACTCGAAGCCGTCGCGGCCGCGGGCTTCGATGGCATCGAGCTGTTCGAGGCCGACTTCATCAACTTCAAGGGCACCGCCACCGAGCTGCGCCGCATCGCTGCCGACCTGGGCCTGGCCATCGACCTCTACCAGCCCTTCCGCGATTTCGAAGGCATGCCCGAGCCGCAGTTCCGCCGCAGCCTGGAGCGCGCCGAGCGCAAGTTCGACCTGATGGAAGCCATGGGCGCGCCGATGGTGCTGTGCTGCTCCAACACCTCGCCGCTGGCCATCAACGACCCGGCGCTGGCCGCCGCGCAACTGCATGAGCTGGCCGAGCGCGCCGCGCGCCGCAACCTGCGCGTGGGCTTCGAGGCGCTGGCCTGGGGCCGCCACACCTCGCGCTATGGCCAGGCCTGGAACATCGTGAAGAGGGCGAACCACGCGCACCTGGGGCTGATCCTCGACAGCTTTCACACGCTCTCGCTGAAAGACGATCCGGCGGGCATCGTCGACATTCCGGGCGACAAGATCTTCTTCTTGCAGATGGCCGATGCGCCGCTGCTGTCCATGGACGTGCTGCAGTGGGCGCGCCACCACCGCTCGTTCCCGGGGCAGGGCGATTTCGACGTGGTCGGCTTCTTCGAGAAGGTGCTGCTGGCGGGCTACACCGGGCCGCTGTCGCTGGAAATCTTCAACGACATCTTTCGCGAGACGCCCAACCGCCGCACCGCCGTCGATGCGATGCGCTCGCTGCTTTATCTCGAAAGCGAAACGCGGCAGCGGCTGGCTTCAGCTTCAGCTTCGACGAAGGCACCGGCGCAGCCGCTGCGCGTCGAACTGTTCCATCCGCCGGCGGTGCCTGCGCTCTCGGGCCTGTCGTTCATCGAGTTCGCGGCCGACGAGGCTTCGGCCCAAACGCTGGGCACGCTGCTGCGGCAACTGGGCTTTCGCCGCGTCGGGCAGCACCGCTCCAAGGCCGTGACGCTGTACCGGCAGGGCGAGACAAACCTCATCGTCAACGCGCAGCCCGACTCTTTTGCACGCAACCGCTTCGACGCGCATGGCACCTCGGTCTGCGCGCTGGGCGTGCGCTGCGCCGACCCGCTCGCAGCCGTGGGCCGTGCCACCGCCATGCGCTCGCAGAGGCACGACAGCCCGGTCGGCCCGAACGAGATGCGCGTGCCGGCCGTCGTGGCGCCGGGCGGCAACCTCATTCACTTCGTGCCCGAGGCGCTGGGCCCGAACGGCCTGTACGAGGCCGACTTCATCCTCGAAGAAGACGGGGCGGGCGATGCGGCCAACGACGCCGGCCCGCTGCGCATCGACCACGTGGCACTCGGCCTGGCGCTCGACCAGCTCGACACCTGGGTGCTGTTCACGCGCGCCGTGCTCGGCCTGGAGCCCGGCGAAAGCCTGGAGCTGGCCGACCCCTTCGGCCTCATCCGCAGCCGTGGCGTGGCCAACGCAGACCGGCGCCTGCGCCTCGTGCTCAACGTGTCGCTGAGCCAGCGTACCCGCACCGCGCGCACGCTGAGCGTGACGGGCGGCGGCGCGGTGCACCACATTGCGCTGAGCTGCGAAGACATCTTCGATTCGGTCGCGAAGCTGCGCGCCAACGGCACGCGCTTCGTGCCCATCTCCGACAACTACTACGACGACCTTGCGACGCGCATCGACATCGCGCCCGAGCTGCTGGCGCGCATGCGCGCGGCGGGCGTGCTGTTCGACCGCTCGCCGGCCGGCGACTACCTGCATACCTATACCGAGAGCTTCGAGGGGGGACTGTTCTTCGAGGTCGCGCAGCGCGTCGGTGCCTACGACGCCTACGGTGCCCTCAACGCACCGGCGCGCATGGCTTCGCAAGCGCAGGACTGATTGATTTTTTTCGTCAACACTGGAGACACAACACATGGCCAACACCACAGCCCATGAGCCGCAAGGCAGGCACCAGTCGAAGAAGGCCGCGGCAAGCGGCTGGATCGGCTCGGCGCTGGAGTACTACGACTTCTTCATCTACGCCACCGCCGCGGCGCTGATCTTTCCGCAGATCTTCTTTCCCAAGGGCGACCCCAAGACCGCCATCATCGCGTCGCTCGCGACCTATGGCGTGGGCTATGTGGCACGCCCCATCGGCGCCTTCGTGCTCGGCCACTGGGGCGACACGCACGGGCGCAAGCAGGTGCTGGTGCTGTGCATGTTCCTGATGGGTTTCTCGACCGTGGCCGTCGGCCTGCTGCCGACCTACGATCAGGTCGGCCTGCTGGCCCCCGTGCTGCTGGTGCTGCTGCGCCTCGTGCAAGGCTTTGCAGTGGCCGGCGAAATCTCGGGCGCCAGCTCGATGATTCTTGAGCACGCACCCTTCGGGCGTCGCGGCTTCTTCGCGAGCTTCACGCTGCAGGGCGTGCAGGCCGGCCAGATCCTGGCGGCCGCCGTCTTCCTGCCGCTGGCGCACTACATGCCCGAAGAGGCCTTCAACTCGTGGGGCTGGCGCATTCCGTTCCTGCTGAGCTTCCTGGTCATCGTGGCCGGCTACATCATCCGCCGCGAGGTCGATGAAACGCCGGCTTTTGCCGAAGTCGACAAGAAGGGCGAAGTGGCCAAGGCGCCGATCGTGCAGGCCTTTACCGACAGCTGGGCCGACATGCTGCGCGTGGTCTGCATGGCGCTGATGAACGTCATTCCGGTGGTGGCCACCGTGTTCGGCGCGGCCTATGCCGTGCAGGCCGCCTACGGCATCGGTTTCCAGAAAGACGTGTACCTGTGGATTCCGGTGCTCGGCAACATCCTCGCCGTGCTGGTGATCCCGTACGTGGGCAACCTGTCGGACCGCATCGGCCGCCGTCCGCCGATCATCGTGGGCGCGCTGGCTTCGGGCCTGCTGTCCTTCGTGTACCTGTATGCCATCAGCATCCGCAACGTGCCGCTGGCCATTGCCATGTCGCTGCTGATGTGGGGCATCGTCTACCAGGGCTACAACGCGACCTTCCCGAGCTTCTACCCCGAGCTGTTCCGCACCCGCAACCGCGTGTCGGCCATGGCCATCTCGCAGAACGTCGGCACCACCATCACCGCGCTGCTGCCTGCGCTGTTCGCCGCCGTGGCGCCTCCGGGCTCGACCAACGTGTGGTTCACCGTCGGTGCGATCACCTTCGCGGTGACCGTGCTCGCGGCCCTGGCAGCCATGAGCGCACGTGAGACCTACCGCATCCGCATGAACGACCTGGGCAAGCCCGATGCCGTGCCGGTCGACAAGCAGGAGTACGACCGCCTGCGCGAGCAGACGCTGGTCAATGCCCGCATGGCCAAGGCCTCTGCCTGAAAACCTTGCCGGCGCAAAGGCTTGTGGCGCCGTGAAGAATGGCGCCATGACCTCCCACCTGAAGATCGATTTCGTCTCCGATGTGTCTTGCCCCTGGTGCGCCGTTGGCCTGAGTTCGCTCGAAACGGCCATCCAGCGGGTTGCGCCGGATGTGTCGGTAGAGCTGCACTTCCAGCCTTTCGAGCTGAACCCGCAGATGCCGCCCGAAGGCCAGGACACCTTCGAGCACCTGAACCAGAAGTACGGCTCCTCGCGCGAACAGCAGGCGCAGTCGCGCGAGATGATCCGCCAGCGCGGCGCGGCCGTGGGCTTCGAGTTCAGCGCCGAAGGCCGACCCCGTGTGTACAACACCTTCAACGCGCATCGCCTGCTGCATTGGGCCGAGCTTGAAAGCCCCGCCAAGCAGGCGGCGCTGAAGAAGCTGCTGCTGAAGGCCTACTTCACCGACAGCCAGAACCCTTCGGACACCGAAGTGCTGGTGCGCGCCGCCACCGAGGCCGGGCTCGACGCGGCACGCGCCCGCGAGATTCTGGCAAGCGACGAGTTCGCGGCCGAGACCCGCGAGCGCGAACGCATGTACACCGACGCCGGCATCCACTCGGTGCCCGCGATCATCATCAACGACCAGCACCTCATCTCCGGTGGCCAGCCGGTCGAGGTGTTCGAGCGTGCACTGCGGCAGATCGCCGGCGCTGCACCATCGACCCTGTCCACGGCCTGACCAGGCGCTGAAAACGGCAGCAACTTTGCTCGCCGTTACGAACGTAAAGAGCGTCAACGTGGAGCACTGCACGGTGGTTGAGGAGAGCATTCCCAGCCACCGTTACCGTCAGGAGCTCCAATGAAGAAGAAAAGCCTACTGTCCGCCACCGCCGCACTGGTCCTCATGGCCGCGGCTTCTCTGCCCGCGCTGGCGGACGAATACGGCAAGCATCCTTTCTACCTTCACGCCTTGTCCGACCTGCGCACGGCGGCATGGCAAGTCGATCACCGCCGCCCTGAAGACGGACAGGTCTCGCAAGACGAGATGGTGGTGCACGACGAGATCAACGCCGCCATCGGCGACCTGCAGCGCGCCGCATGGCTCGACGGCAAGCCCGTCGAATGGCGCGAACCCACCGACGTCTGGCTGCCGCGCGAAGGCCGCCTGCATGCCGCCATCGACCTGCTGCGCAAGGTGCGCTCGGACGTGGCGCGCGAAGAAGACGACCCGCGTTCGCGCCCGTTCCAGCAACGCGGCCTGGCGCACGTCGACGTGGCCATCAACGCCGCGCAGCACGCCATCGGCGACGTTCGCCGCCACGACATGCGCCGGGAGTGATGCCCGTGACCGCCTCGACAGCCTCTGGCCTGTCTTTGCATCGGCGCGCATCGCTCGCGCTCGGTGCCTGCGCGCTGGCGCTGCTTGCAGCCTGCGCCACTGCGCCGGGTAACCAGCGCCCGCTGGTCTCGGTCTCGCTGCCATCCGCGCTCGCCAACGAAGCCACGCGTTTGCGCTGGCTCGATCGCGTGAGCTGGGGCGCCAACGCCAGCAGCGACGCGCAGCTCACGCAACGCGGCCTCGCCCTGTGGATGCGCGACCAGCTCAACCCGCGCCCCGTACCGCTGCCGCCCGCCGCGCAGGCGCAGATCGATGCGATGACCATCTCGCACACGCCGCTCGACCAGCTCGTGCTCGGGCTCGAAGCCCAGCGCAAGGCCGCCGATGCGTTGCCCGACGAAGAGCAGAAGAAGACCGCGCGGCAGGCCTACCAGCAAGAGCTCAACAGGCTTGCACGCGAGGCGCAGCAACGCTTCGTGCTGCGCGCGCTCTATTCGCCGAACCAGCTGCAGGAGCAGATGACCTGGTTCTGGATGAACCACTTCAACGTCAACCTGCGCAAGGACAACATCCGCGCGATGGTGGGCGACTATGAAGAGAACGCCATCCGCCCGCATGCGCTCGGCAAGTTCCGCGACCTGCTCGGCGCCACGCTGCACCACCCGGCGATGCTGCGTTATCTCGACAACGCGCAGAACGGCGCCAACCGCATCAACGAGAACTACGCACGCGAGCTGATGGAGCTGCACACGCTGGGCGTGGGCAGCGGCTACTCGCAGGCCGACGTGCAAGAGCTGGCGCGCGTGCTCACCGGCGTGGGCGTGAGCTTTCAGCCGCTCGATGCGCCGCCACCCAACGTGCGGCCGGCCGTGCGCGCGGACTACGTGCGCAGGGGCCTGTTCGAGTTCAACCCGAACCGGCACGACTACGGCCCCAAGACGCTGCTGGGCCAGCCGATCCAGCGGCATGGCCTGGCCGAGGCTGATGAAGCGCTCGACCGCCTGGCGCGCGCGCCGGCCACCGCGCGCTTCATCTCGCGCAAGCTGGCCGTGTACTTCGTGGCCGACGAGCCGCCGCAGGCGCTGGTCGATCGCATGGCTGCTGCCTTCACGCGCAGCGATGGCGACATCGCCATCACGCTCAAGGCCCTGTTCGAGTCGCCCGAGTTCGCCGCGTCGCTGGGCCACAAGTTCCGCGACCCGGTGCACTACGTGATGGCCGGCGTGCGGCTCGCGTACGACGACCGCGTGGTGCAGAACGTCGGCCCGATGCTGAACTGGATCACCCGCATGGGCGAGCCGCTGTATGGGCACGAAACGCCCGACGGCTACCCGCTCAATGAAGCGGCCTGGGCCAGCGCGGGCCAGATGAACACGCGCTTCGAAATAGCGCGCGCCATCGGCGCCAACGGTGCGGTGCTGTTCCGCACCGACGACAAGGCACCGCTGGAGAAGCCGGCCTTTCCGCAACTGGCCGACTCGCGCGCCGTGCGTGCGATGCAGGGCGGCCTGGGTGCGGACACGCGCGAGGCGTTGGCGCAGGCGAAGAACCCGCAGGAATGGAACACCTTCCTGCTGGCCTCGCCCGAGCTGATGCGCCGCTGATCGAGGTATTTGGGTTTTTCTCCCTCCCCCGCTGGGGGAGGGCAGGGGTGGGGGCAAGCGGCGCTCGATAAAGCGCCAAGGCAATAACAAGCGCCGCCGTGCCCCCATCCCAACCTTCCCCCAAAGGGGGAAGGAGCAAGGCAAGAAGAAAGGACACCGTCATGCAACGTCGAGAACTCTTGAAGCTCATGGCCGCCGCCCCCTTCGCGGGTGCCGCCGGCCAGTTGATGGCCGCGCCCGCGGCCGAAGGCGCCAAGCTGCTGGTCGTGTTCTTGCGAGGCGCCTACGACTGCAGCAACCTGCTCGTGCCGACCTCCAGTGACTTCTATTACGCCTCGCGCCCCAACATCGCCATCGCGCGCCCCGGCCAGCCCAACGGTGCGCTGCCGCTCGACAGCAACTGGGGCCTGCACCCCGCGCTGGCGCAGAGCGTCATGCCGATGTTCCAGCAGAAGCAAGCGTCGTTCATCGCCTTTGCCGGCACCGACGACCTCACGCGCAGCCACTTCGAAACGCAGGACTCCATCGAACTGGGCCAGGCCCTCGACAAGCGCCGCGATTACCGCTCGGGCTTTCTCAACCGGCTGGCCGGCGTGCTCGGCGCGGGGCCGATCACCGACGTGTCGCCCATCGCCTTTACCGACCAGTTGCCGATCTCGCTGCGCGGCAACGCCAAGGCCGCCAACATGGCGCTCGCGGGCAACGCGCGCTCGGCACTCGACGCAAGGCAAAGCCAGGTCATCGCGGCCATGTACCGCAACACCTCGCTGGCACAACCCGTGGCCGAAGGCTTCCAGGTGCGCGACGAAGTCATGCGCGCCGTGCAGGCCGAGATGGACGCGGCCAGCCGCAACGCCATGACCGCCAAGGGCTTCGAGCTGGTCGCGCGCCGCATGGCATTGCTGATGCGCGACCGCTTCGACTTGGGCTTTGTCGACGTCGGCGGCTGGGACACCCACGTGGGGCAGGGCGCGGGCACCGGCTACCTGGCCAACCGCTTTGAAGAACTGGGCCGCGGCGTCGCCGGCTTCGCGCAGGAGATGGGCGACGACGCGTGGCGCCAGACCGTCGTGGTCGTCATCAGCGAGTTCGGCCGCACCTTCCGTGAGAACGGCAATCGCGGAACAGACCATGGGCATGGCACTGTCTACTGGGTACTTGGCGGTGGACTGTCAGCGCAGGCGGGCGGACACATCGTCGGCGAGCAACAGGCGCTGACGCAGGCCACGCTGTTCCAGAACCGGGACTATCCGGTGCTGAATGAATACCGGGCGGTGTTTGGCGGGCTGTTCAAGCGGATGTATGGGTTGTCGCCTGCGCAGTTGGGGAAGGTGTTTGATGGGGTGGCGCCGAAGGATTTGCGGTTGGTCTAGAACTCGCTGCCGACGTTGATT
Organism: Variovorax sp. EL159; assembly: GCF_900100965.1. Taxonomy (GTDB): domain Bacteria; phylum Pseudomonadota; class Gammaproteobacteria; order Burkholderiales; family Burkholderiaceae_C; genus Variovorax. Next base: position 790,351 of record NZ_FMUJ01000001.1, read on the forward strand.
GCGAACGCTCGGCCCCCTTGCATCTCGAGATAAGAGCATCCACTCGGCGATTCAGGGGCGAATCCGCGAAGACACGCAGGAACGAGGCGGCAACAGACTCCTTCTGTGAGGTTGGTAGCTCTGCTCCGGCGTTGGCGTTCAAGGGCGACCATCGTTCCAAATTGGAGTTGTCCAACTGGCAGCTTGATCTCGGTAGCGCGATCGCAGCATTGCATCTTTTGATTCCTCCGCTTGCCGTATCCTCCCGGGGAAAGTCAGAGCGGAGATTTGATGTCAATTGCCACTGTAGGCCAAGCCAAGTATGAGTATCAGGACTTGGTTTGCCTCGAGTTCATTTTGAGATTCCTGAGTACAGGAGTCATATGTTTTATCGAACCGACTGGCGGAGAGGATGCGACATTCCAGATCACTTTTGAAGGGATTCGATTCAACATCGAACTTCAGGTGAAGGGGGCCAGGAGCAAGGCTGCGGCCGTTGATCTTCCGATACTTGCGGAATATCTCGCACATTTTCCGGCACACCGAAGCAGCGAATTTTTGTTGGAGCGTTTGAGCGCTGACGCTCATCGTGTCGTTGTTCTAGTGTGCGCGCAACGCGCCAAGGATGATTGCGCTGACTTCACCATGCTCAAAGATTGGAATGGTGAATTTCACAAACCCAACTCGATCTCGTCAGAAACTACGACCAAGCTGCTTGAGGCGATTTCGGTTGCGAAATGCGATGGTGTCAAAGGAAGTAGACAGCGAGTTTTACGGGAGAAGGCTGTAAGGGAGTTTGCCTCTTCTGCTTCGACGACCAGCGTGCGTCGGTCATTGGAGCGTTTGATCCTTCTAGATCAATGGGCAGAACGAGAAGTACGCAGTTCCTTGGAGCATCTCATACGCGCGCAAGGAGGCATTGCGGGCGATATGGTGGGGGATGTGCTGAGTCGATTGCTCAGGTGTCTCGTTTCAAGAAAGGCGCTGGACGTTGATGTAGTCCCCGAGATTCGCCGAATCCTCTCTGATGCAAAGTCCCCGTCCATTGCTCCGCGCGATTACGTTCATCGAGGGCAAGAGCAAGTTTGGCGGGATACGCTTGCTGAAGAAAGGGTATTGCTACTCTCCGGACCACCAAGATGCGGTAAATCTGAGGCCGCCTGTTGGACTGCTGCGCAACTTGAGAATTTGGGTTTCTCATCGAAACGTACCAGTAGCATTGAGCATGCCGAGCGCATTCTGCTGGATGAGGGAAGCGGGGCTGCTGTCATAGTTCTGGATGACCCCCTTGGGGCGATGCACAAAGATGATGTGACGGTTCTGAGAACTCTTCGTCACCTCGAAGAACTTGTGCGGAATGTGCCAGCAAATCGTCGATTGGTCGTCGCCCAATCGCAAGAGCCACTTCTGGCAGCTACGCGCATGCAGCGATTGACCGACGTGAAAATTGCCGGCCACACATGCCGCGATCTAGGCATCTTCAAGATCGAGTTTCTGCTCGATGTGTGGAAATCCTGCGCGGCGATGTATCGAGTTTCTGCGAAATTGGCCACATTGGTCAGTGATGGGCTGCGGGCGGGGAAGTTCACATTCGCCCCTGGGGTATTGAGTCATATCGCAGCCAACTGTGATGAACTGGAAGACCCTGCCAGCGCAGCCGATATCGAGCGTTTGGCTCAGCAGTCTGCTGTGCAATTTGGCGTTACGTTAGCAGCCAACCAGGCCTCTGAGGGGTTGATCGCCGCACTTGCGATCGGAACATCTGAGATTGATGCAATTTCGGAACGAGAGTTGGCGTACATCCTTGGTGAGGGAGGAAAACTTAGAAAGCCAGACAAGCTCATGTCATTTGTCGGGTATGGAGGCGAGACGGAGAAGCCAGTTCTGCCCGACTACGAGAGCTGTCCAAGTCTTCCGAGCGGTGCGAAGGGGGAGTTAGTCAAACTCGATAGACATCGGGTTATCTCGCGATCCGGTGATCGCGGCGTTCTGTTCTCTCATCCTTTTTATCGAGCTGCTGCGCGTAGCGTTGTTGAGAGGAGCACCGCGAGCCAGAGGGAAGAGCTGCTGAATGCGGTGCGACGCGGCCTCTTCTCATTGTCGGCACCCGCTTCAGCCGCAGTCGCGCGAAACCTCCCGTGGCTCTACAGGGAGTTGGGCTCGGCAATAGATATCCGAGAAGATCTGGTTCAGGAAGCGAAGGACGGTCTCGACTCATATTTCCTAACGACGCGTGATCTGTGCTATCGGTTCCTGGTGCACCTGGCACACGAGTTTCCGAAGATGTATGGCGAGCAGTTACCTAGCTGGGTGGAGTCGGCGAGGTACATCGACATCGTTGGATTGGCTTGGCAAGGAAAGTTCGCGTTTGTGCCCGTTGGGATGATGCTGTCCGGTTTAGAGCTGTTTCTGGAGGGCCATCGCGTGCCTCTTGAAAAAGACGTTGCACAAACCGTTTCGTCAATGGAAGTTGGTGATGAGCTTCCAGACATGCGCTCTGCCACCGAGTTGCTGCGGTTCTATAGAGGACATCCCGAGAGGTTGAACTCAAAGATACTTTCTCGGCTGTTGAGTTATGACGCGGGGGTTGTTCGGGCAGAAGCCGCAGATCTGTGGCTTCGACTGGATCGGGCGCACGATGAGGTCTTGCTTGGACGACTGGCTCGAGACGCTCATCCTCTTGTAGCGGCACGCGCTTGTCGAAGCTCATTGGAGGCTTGGCATCGGTACTCAGATGAACGCAAAGCCCAAGTGTTGGGACTGCTCAATGGCTACGTTTTGCAGCCAGAGACTGCAGCTGTAGTGCTGGACGAAGCACTCAGATTTTTCAATGACGATGAGCAAGCTAAGCCGAAGCCTTGGCACGCTTATCAGGAGTTGGTCCCGAGCGCACTGCGCGCATTTCCCGTCGGCTTTCGTCTGTCGGCCGAGCGCTTGTACAGCTCGGCACGCCAAGCCTTGAAGAGGATGCCCTGCGAGCAGGCGCAGTCTTTAGCTGGTGCGTGGGTCGAGTGGCTTGAGAGGCAATTGAACAGCGGTGAGCTTCCAGACGACTATGCGTTGGGAGTATGGGACGGTGTTGCTGCTGCCGCCAATTTTGCTGCTGAAAAAAGACTTGAACTGTTGGATCGGATCCTTTCTTTCCCAGCTACCGGCTATGCACTTGTTTTCATGGCCGATGTGGTTGATGAATGGCCGTCTCTCTCTTTCGAGGAGCGCCGTAGTGTGTTGGCTGTGCTTTCCTCAGATCGGGCTGACGTGGCTTGGCTCCGGGCGGCGGCTGTTACCCGTAGAGAGGTTCCGGCAGAAGTTCAGCAGGTCGTGCTTGGTGCTGAAGATGCGCTCTCGTGGGCACCCGATCGACTCATCAAGCACATTCCCGATAGGCTCTTGGTCGCGTGCACTTTCCTTCACTGCGGCAGCCCTCAGCCACTTTGGTATCTTGGCAAGCACCACAGATCAGAAGTTTGGGCAGAGGTCGTCTCGCACATCGCGCGTCGACCGGACCATGCATTGTTTGAAGCTTGCTTTGTCGAGGTGGTTCACGGTAGTGAGGAGGTTAGGCTCAACGCCGTGGCGGCTGAACTGGCTACCTCTTACGCGTTGAATGCCTTCAAGATCATGGTCGATAGGAAGGTTGGCGTTACAGGTGAGTGGCACCGGCAAGCAATCGATACATTCCTGCAAGCCGCTGACCCGACGACTCTGGCCGATATGCAGGCGCATATGGTCGCAAAGGCGCCCGTAGTTCTAGATCATCTGAGCGATATTGCGGACTGGACTTCTCATCGACCTACACAGCAGGTCTTGCTATCTGCTTTCCCCGATGACATGTCGCTTCTCACTGGTCTGAGGCGGCTTGGGGACGATCACGGGGGAGAGCTGGGCCCCGATGAAGTGCCAACAGTTCTAGAGCTTCTGCGTGATAAATCTCCGAAGCTCCATCAAACATACGGCAGGGTTCAGGATGTGCTCAAGTCGGCAGGAGCAAGGAAGTCGGTCGTTGACGAGGTGGATGCCAAGCGGCGAGCTGCGGTGCGCGCGAAGTATGCCGCTATTAAATCCATGCGACTCGTAGATACGCGGGGCCTGATGGGGTGGGTTGGACCCGGCTCACGCTGATGAGGTGGAAGACAGTCAGCCAAGCTCAGAGTCTTCAACGCACTGGTATTGGCCCCTCAAACTTGACGGCCGCTATAGTCCCCGCGTACATTGCCTCCGCCTCGCAATGAGCGAGGCCGGGTTTGGCGGCCCGATGACATCCTGCGACGAAACTTGGAGGCCCCATGGCCAATGCTTCAAATGCAGGCACCGACGCCGGCTGCTCTTTCGCGTCCTATCGACCCGCCGCCCAGTTCAAACCCTTCGAGTGGGTTCAAGGCGACTTGCTCGACCCTTCCCAGCAAACCCAAGCCGCATTCCTGAACGACGCACGCGACGTGGTGCAAGGCGCGCAAACACTCATCCAGTTGCTCGCCTGGGATGAAGACCGGCGCGATGCCGCTGCGTCCGATGCAGACCCCGCGCCGCTTTTCGATGCCAGCCAGCGCGGCTCGCTGCAGCGCCTTCTCTCGGCAACGCTGGGCCTTCTTCACGCCCGCATCGAAGACCAGTGCGAGGCACTGTCGTGACGCGGTAGCACCTTCACATCGCCGGCATCCTGTCGACCTTCGGCAATGCCGGATCGAGAAAATCCCACGCATGCCCGCGCACCGCATACGTGACCACTTGCGGCCTGTACCGCCCCGGATCGTCGAGGCTTCCGGCGTGCACGACGAAGACGCCGGAGTTGGCGGGGAAGGTCAGGAACACCGGCGAGCCGCAGGTGGGGCAGAACGCCCGGGTCTTGACCTTGCCGTTGTCGGCGACCATGTCCCACAGCGTGACGTGGCCGCGGTGCTTCACGCCGCTGCGTGCAAACGCGAGGTACGAGCCGTGGCCGGTGCCGCTCTTTTTCTGGCAGTCGCGGCACTGGCATTCGTTCTGGAAGATCGGCTCGCCTGAAATTTCGTAGCGCACTGCGCCGCATGCGCAACCGCCGGTATAGGCTTTCTGGTTCATGGCTCTGGTCCTTTCGACATTGCTTTGTTTCCAGCGGGCTGTCTGGCTGGCTGGGTGTAAGCAATCTAGTCGGGCAAGCGCTCGGCGGTGAGTAACAAGTTCGTCGCGAATCACGCCGGCCGGCATGGACACCGGCGCTGCGGCGAAATCGCATCTGCCTGTCTATCTACTCGTGCCTGCCGACTCGACGTTGAAGGCGTACTGCTCCGCAACGCTCACAGCCTTGCGCGAGCTGGTGTGAACCGACCCTTCTTTCGTCCAGAGAAACGGAAAGAAGTTGAAGCACTGGTCTGCCCCGATGTTCTTCATGTCGGCTTCCCAGCCGCTCCAGCGGGTGTCGGCATAGAAGACCTGCAGGCGGTCGGTCGAGGCCCATTCGAGGAAGTCGCTGTAGCCGATTTCCAGCGACTCCCATGCGAGGGTGTCGGGTGCCCGGTAGTACATGGCGCCGGCGTCTTCGCCGAGGCCGCCGCCGTTGAGGGCAAAGAAGCCGCCGACCACGTCGTCGGCCACGAGCAGGAAGCCGGACGAGCGCTCCTTGTTCCAGTCGACGATGTTGCGGGCCAGCCTGGGATGCCCCGAGCCCAGCACGCGCAGCCATCCGTGGTCGATGAGCAGGCCGCCGGTGTCGTGCGCCACCGCGCCCATGGTCGAGCGCGTGGTGACCTGGAGCGCCAGCAGCACGCGCGCCCGGTCTTCGAGCGACGGGGCAAGAATTTCGAACGGGTGGCTGGCGCCCGCGGCCCATTCCTGGATGAGGGGGAGGGCGGCGTCTTCGGTGTCGATCAGTTCCTGCAGCGTGCGCATAAGACCTTGGTTTAGAAAAAATGGTTGGATGTAGCGAGAAAGAATTGTTAATTCAGCGGCTTCCACTTTGAAGTTCTTACAACTTCAGCGCCGTTCATGCCGCTTTCAGACGGTAAAGTTGCCCGCTTCCGGTTTCGGATTGTCCGCGGCCTTTTCTCCCCACCGCCTCCCCGCTTTCCCCGCTCGCTCCTCCATGTCCAACCTCATCGTGCACGGCGGTACGCCGCTGCGTGGCCGCGTCACACCCTCCGCCAACAAGAACGCCGTGCTCCCGGTGCTCTGTGCCACCCTGCTCACCTACGAGCCCTTGCGCCTGCATGGCGTGCCCGACATCACCGATGTGCGCAAGATCCTCGACATCTTCCGCACCCTCGGCAGCGACGTGCACATGGACCACGAGACGGGCACGCTCGAGTTGCACCACCGCGAAACGGTGTTCGACGCGTCGCTGCACCGGCTGCCTGAAGAAATGCGCTCGTCGATCATGCTGGTGCCGCCGTTGCTGGCGCGCTTCGGCGTCGCGCGGCTCGAAGACAACGTCAAGGGTTGCACGCTGGGCGTGCGCGAGATCGATCCGCACGTGGAGGTGTTCCAGCGCTTCGGCGGCAAGGTCGAGCGCACCGAAGGCTCTTTGCTCGTGCACAGCGACGGGCGGCTGACGCCGACCGACCACTGGCTCGACTACGCCTCGGTGACCACCACCGAAAACTTCGTGCTGTGCGCGGCCGCCGCGGATGGCACTTCGACGCTGACCAATGCCGCGTCGGAGCCGCACGTGCAGGAGTTCTGCCGCTTCATGAGCATGATCGGCGTGCGCATCGAGGGCATGGGCACGTCGCGGGTGACGGTGCATGGCGGCGGCGCGCTGAAGGGCGGCGAGTTCCGCTTCGACGAAGACTTCCACGAGATCACGACCTTCCTGGCGCTGGGCGCCATCACGGGCGGCGACGTGGTGGTGCGCAACAGCGCACCCGACAACTTTCCGCTGCTCGACCGCACCTTCGCGAAGTTCGGCGTGCAGATCACGCACGAAGACGGCTGGTCGCGCGCGATCCGCACCGGTCCGCTGAAGGTGCAGACGCCGTTCACGAGCAACGTGCTGACCAAGGTCGAGGCGGCGCCGTGGCCTTACTTTCCGGTGGACCTGCTGCCGATCTTCATTGCGCTGGGCGTGCGCGCGCAGGGCAATGCGATGTTCTGGAACAAGGTGTACGACGGTGCGCTGGGCTGGACGGGCGAGCTGTCGAAGTTTGGCGCGCACGTGTTCTCGTCCGACCCGCACCGGCTCATCACTTTCGGCGGCAATCCGCTGACGCCGGCGGTGGTGGAGAGCCCCTACATCATTCGCGTGGCGATCGCGCTCTTCATGGTGGCGGCGAGCATCGAGGGCCGCTCGGAGATCCGCAACGCCACGCCGATCCGCCGCGCGCATCCGCGCTTCGTCGAAAACCTGCGCAGCCTGGGTGTGCAGGTGGAGTGGACCAGCGAGGAGTAAGCAAGTACAGGGCGCGGTTCAGCGATCGTTCGCACCTGCCCTGAACATCGCGACGCGGAAGGCGCTGTCAGTCAGAGCCCCGGCACGGGGTTGCGCCCATCGCCGGGCACGTAGCGGCCCTTGCGGTAGCTGTAGACCACCGTGCGGTCGACGGTCTGCACCCGGTTGCTGGCATTGGTCGTCTGCGCGCCGCTGAACACGATGCGCATGTCGCCCGGCTCGTCGTCGGTGCCGAGCACAAACTCCGGCGTGCCATCGACGTCGAAGCAGCTGCCGCGCGGCGGGGTGTCGGGGCGTTCGTTCTTCAGCACCTGTTCGCAGGCCTCGTCGGCGCCGCTGTTCGTTGCCGACAGCGGAATGCCCGTGACCAACTCGTGCACGGTGCCCGTGCCCAGCTCGTAGACCGAGAACCAGGTGCCGCAGCTGCCCTGCCAGCAACTGCCGCTGGTGGTGGTCAGCACGAAGCGCTGCGGCGCGATGCGCTCGACCTTCGTCTGGCCGATGTTGCCCATGAAGCCGAGGTAGTCGACGCCGTCGCTGCGCTTGGCGAGCGTCCATCCGTCGGTGCCCTGCTCGAAGAAGTAGGCGCCGATCCAAGCGCCCGATACGTGGCCGTTGATGGGCTGGCCCTGGTCGTCGAGCGGCACGGTCTCGGTCAGCATCACGGCGTGCGTGTCGTCCAGGCGCACGACTTCGCGCGGGGTGATGTCGGCCTCTTGCTCGCCTTCGCTGCCTTTCACGGGCTTGCCATCGTTGCCGATGTCCGGCAGCTGCACGGTGCCGCTGCGGCTGTCGTCCTTGTCTTCCCAGCCGGGGAAGACCAGCGCCATGAGTTCGCCCCGCTTGAGCGTGGCCGCAAGGGCAGGGCCCGAGGGGGCGGGCGCGGCTTGCGTGGTGGGGGCGGCCGGCGCGTCGGGTGCCGTGGCGGTGGAAGAGGCACTGTCTTCCTGGGAGCAGCCGGCCATGCCGACGAGCGCGGCAATGGCGCCTGCGCGCAGGGCACGCGAGAGGGCGGGGCGGGAGGCAGGCGGACTGTGCATGGCCGCAATTGTGCCCAAGCCGAACGGCATGACCCCGCCGCCAAGGCGACCACCGGCTTGGCGGGAGAATGACCGGCATCGACACACAAGGAACCTTTCGCATGACGACGCTGAAGCAAATTCTCGGTACCGAACTCCCCTTGATCCAGGCGCCGATGGCCGGCGTGCAAGGCAGCGCGATGGCGATTGCGGTCAGCAATGCAGGAGGGCTCGGCTCGTTGCCCGGCGCCATGCTGAGCGCCGACACCATGCGCAGCGAACTCGCCGCGATCCGCGCCGGCACCGACAAGCCCTACAACGTCAACTTCTTCTGCCACACCCCGCCCGAGCCCAGCGCCGAACGCGAGGCCACGTGGCGTGCCGCATTGGCGCCGTACTACGCCGAGTTCGACATCGACGCGGCCAGCATCCCGGCCGGGCCGGGCCGCAACCCCTTCAGCGCCGAGGTGGCGAACCTGCTGGCCGAGTTCAAGCCGCGTGTGGTGAGCTTTCATTTCGGGCTACCGTCCGAGGCGCTGCTGGCACAGGTGCGCGGCTGGGGCGCGAAGGTGCTGGCATCGGCCACCACGGTCGACGAGGCGCTGTGGCTCGAAGCGCACGGCGCCGACGCGGTCATTGCCCAAGGGCTCGAAGCGGGCGGGCATCGCGGTCACTTTCTCTCGCACGACCTGACGAAACAGCTCGGCACTTTCGGGCTGCTGCCGCAGGTGGTGCGCGCCATCAGGCTGCCGGTGATCGCGGCCGGTGGCATCGCCGATGCGAATGGCGTGGCTGCGGCCATGGCGCTGGGCGCGGCGGGCGTGCAGGTCGGCACCGCCTACATGCTGACGCCTGAAGCCACGACCAGCGCGCCGCACCGCGCGGCGCTCAAGAGCGAGGCCGCGCGCCACACGGCGCTGACCAACCTGTTCACGGGCCGGCCGGCGCGCGGCATCGTCAATCGCGTGATGCGCGAGCTGGGGCCCATCGGCGCGGCGGCACCGGAATTTCCGTTGGCCACCTCGGCCATCGCGCCGCTGCGCGCCAAGGCAGAGGCCAAGGGCAGCGGCGATTTTTCTCCGCTGTGGTCGGGCCAGAACGCCACGGGCTGCCGCGAGGTGCCGTCGGCCGAAGTGACGCGTGCGCTGGCGCAAGGCTTTTCCACATCGCTCTGAATAAAGCGCCCCATGACCCAACTTCATTTGCCCCTCAAGTTCCTGGAACACGCCGCGCAGCCCCAGGTGCGCGAACCCTGGCTGCTGGTGCTGATGCACGGCGTGGGCAGCAACGAGCAGGACCTGTTCGGGCTGGCGCGGCTGATGCCGCCGCAGTTCCATGTGTTGAGCCTGCGCGCGCCCTATGTGCTGTCGCCCGACGCCTATGCGTGGTTCGAGTTCCAGATACTGGCCAATGGCGAGCGCCAGATCAACGAAGAGCAGGAGCGCGAAAGCCGCTTCCTGGTCGGCGAGATGATCGCTTCGGCCGGCAAGCAACTCGGCGTGCCGGCCGAGCGCATCGTGGTCGGCGGTTTCAGCCAGGGCGGGATCATGGCGCTGTCGCTGCTGCTGACCCAGCCTGCGAGCGTGCGTGCCGCGATGGTGTGGCACAGCCGACTGCTGTCGCAGGTGGTGCCGCACATCGCGCCGCGCGAGGCCTTCGAGGGCAAGGCGCTGTGGGTGAGCCACGGCAGCGCCGATAACGTGATCCCGCCCAGCGCCGCGCAGGCCACGCGCGAGTTGGCGCGCACGCTGCCGCTGGCGTTGTCGGGCTCGGATTTTCCGGGCGCGCACGAGATCCGCCCGGCCGAGCTGCAGGGCACGCTGGCGTGGCTGCAGTCGCTCAGCGCGCCAGCAGGCGCGCCATGACCATCGTCTGCATCTCGCCGACCCAACAGTCGCAATCGTCACCCTCGGGCTGCACCAGCAGCCGGTAGCGCCGGCCGCCCCAGGCGGCAGTCAGCAGTGCGTGGATGGTGGCGGGCGAGGGCGGCGGTTGCAGGTCCTTGCAGGCCGCGAAAGCCTGCAGCCAGCGCGCCGCGAGTTCGTCGTACACCCGGCGGTGGTGCTTGGGCTCGGCCACGCGGTGTTCGAGCATCAGCATCTCGTGATCGAACGCGGGCAGGCCTTCGAGTTGCGAGTCGCAGGTCAGGCGCACCAGCCGTTGCACCCGCTCGCGCCACGCGAGGTCGGTGGGCGCAGTCACTTCGGCATCGATGCGCGCGAGCAGCGCTTCGATGCAATGGCGCACATAGCCCGAGAGCAGGGCTTCCTTGTCGGGAAAGTAGTCGTAGAGCGTGCCGACGGCAATGCCGGTTTCGAGCGCCACGGCGCGGGTGGTCACGCCCTCCCATCCGTGCGCGGTCCAAATCCGAACAAAGGCGTCGTAGATCGCCTGCACGGTGAACTTGCCGCGCGCCTGCGTGGGGCGTTTCAGGGGCTTGGAGCGGGGTGCGGCGGGCATCGACTGGTTTTCCGAACCCGTCGCGGGACGGGGCGCCATACAGTTTGCGAATGAACAACGCATTCACTTTAACCCGCCTCGAAACGCGCAAGAACGCACTCGGCACGACCCGTGTGCTGACCACGCCCGACGACGGCACGCTGCAGCCCGGCGAGGTGCTGATGAAGATCGGCCGCTTCTCGCTGACCACCAACAACATCACCTACGCGGCCTTCGGTGACGCGGTGATGAAGTACTGGCAGTTCTTTCCCACCGGCGATGCCGATTGGGGCCACATGCCGGCCTGGGGCTTTGCCGACGTGGCGGCGTCGAACGTGGAAGGCGTGGCCGTGGGCGAGCGCTTCTACGGCTACTTTCCGATCGCGAGCCACCTGCGCATGCAGCCGGTGCGCGTGACGGCGCGTGGTTTCTACGATGGCGCGGCGCACCGCAGCGAGCTGGTGTCGGCCTACAACCAGTACATGCGCTGCAGCAACGACGCGGGCTACGTCGCCGAGCTGGAGAACTACCAGATGCTGGTGCGCCCGCTCTTCATCACCTCGTTCATGCTGGCGGACTTTCTGGAAGACAACGGCTTCTTCGGCGCCAGGCAGGTGGTGGTGTCGAGCGCATCGAGCAAGACGGCCTTCGGCACCGCGTTCTGCCTCGACAAGCGCGAAGGCCTGCAACTGATCGCGGCCACTTCGGCAGGCAACCGCGCGTTCGTGGAAGGGCTGGGCTGCTACGACCGCACCCTGAGCTACGAAGAGATCACATCACTGCCGGCCGGCGTGCCCACGCTCTATGTCGACTTCTCGGGCAACGACGATTTGCGCGCCACCATTCACCATCACTTCGGCGACGCGCTGGTGTACGACTGCTATGCGGGTTCGGCGCAGAAGACCGAGTTTCTCGGCAACACCGATGCGCTGCCCGGCCCGACGCCCCAGCTCTACTTTGCGCCCGTGCAGATCCGCAAGCGGAATGCCGACTGGGGCCCCGAGGAGGTCAACCGCCGCTTCAACGCAGCGCAGGGAAACTTCATCGCCGAGTTGAGCCGGCCCGGCAACCGCTGGATGACGCTGGTGCGCGGCGAAGGCTTCGCGCATGCGCAGGCGGTGATCGCGAACCTGCATGCAGGCAAGGTCGATCCGCGCGAGGCGCACGTCATCGCGATCGGCTGAACTTCCGCGCGGTCGGCGCGTCACAGTGCGTTACGAGGACACGGCCGTGGTGCGGCCTTTATTGGTGCACCATAGCCCGTCTGCCACTGCAGCCTTCGCAAAAGGAACCGACTCCATGTCCGACAGCGACACGCGCGACGCCCCCGAATTCAGACCCCGCCGCGAGGCCCCCATGGGGACCATCGTCGTCATCGCCCTGCTGGTGCTGGCGGCGGCCTTCTTCGGCTGGCGCTGGTACCAGCAGCAACAGGTCAAGCCGCCCGAACCGGCGCCGGTCGCGGCCGCGCCGAACGATGTGCCCGCGCCGCCGCCGGCCGCGGAACCCACCGGCCCGCAGAACCCGGTCGATGCGCTCGCGCCGCCCGATGCGGCCTTGCCCAAGCTCGCCGAATCCGATTCGCGCGTGATGAAGGCGCTGTCGGAGCTGCTCGGCGGCAAGAACGCGAGCACCTTCCTGCGTTCCGACGACATCGTGCGGCGCTTTGTGGCCACCATCGACAACCTCACGCGCGAGCATGCGCCCGCCAGCGCGTGGCCGGTGCAGCCGACGGGCCAGCGCTTCATCACCGAGGGGCCGCAGGGCGGCACGCAGACCATCGCGGCCAGCAATGGCGCGCGCTACAACGGCATCGTGCTGCTGGCCGAGTCGGTCGATCCGGCGAAGGCGGCGGCGGTGTACGCCAAGCTCTATCCGCTGTTCCAGCAGGCGTACGAAGAGCTGGGCTACCCGGGCCGCTACTTCAACGACCGGCTCATCGCGGTCATCGACCACCTGCTGCAGGCGCCCGAACCCTCGGGCCCGGTGCAGGTTAGGTTGATCGAGGTGAAGGGCGACGTGCCTTCGACGCGGCCGTGGGTACGCTACGAGTACGTCGACCCCAAGCTGGAGTCGCTGTCTTCCGGCCAGAAGATCATGGTGCGCCTGGGCCCGGAGAACGAGCGCAAGGTCAAGGCCAGCCTGCGCGGGCTGCGCCAGCAGATCGCCACGGCGGACATCGCCAAAAAGAAGAAGCAGTGATGCTGCTTCGGCCATCGCCTCCACGGCGATGGCGATGGCTGCACCCGGCGGAGTGACCGCGCCGCGTGTGCGCGGCGGGTCAGCAGGTCCGCAGGCTTGCCGGCCTCAGGCCTCTTCGGTTTCCTTGTAGTCGCCCACCGGCACGCAGCTGCAGAACAGGTTGCGGTCGCCATAGACGTTGTCGACGCGGCCGATCGGCGGCCAGTACTTGGCGAGCTTGAGTTCGGCCAGCGGGAACGCGCCGAGTTCGCGCGAGTACGGATGCGACCACTCGGTGCCGAGCAGGCTGGCCGCGGTGTGCGGTGCGTGCTTGAGCGGGTTGTCTTCCTTCGGCCACACGCCTTCTTCGATGCGGCGGATCTCGCCGCGAATGGCGATCATCGCGTCGATGAAGCGGTCGAGCTCGGCCAGCGGCTCGCTCTCGGTCGGCTCGACCATCAGCGTGCCGGGCACGGGGAAGCTCAGCGTAGGCGCGTGGAAGCCGTAGTCGATCAGGCGCTTGGCCACGTCTTCGGCGGTGACGCCGCTGGTGTCCTTCAGCGGGCGCAGGTCCAGGATGCACTCGTGCGCCACGTGCCCGTTGGGGCTCGCGTACAGCGTGGGGTAGTGGTCCTTCAGGCGCGCGCTGATGTAGTTGGCGCTCAGGATGGCCGTTTCGGTCGCGGCCTGCAGGCCCTTGGCGCCCATCATGCGGCAGTACATCCAGCTGATCGGCAGCACGGCGGCATTGCCCAGCGGCGCGGCCGACACGGCGCCCACGCCGTTCGATGCGACGCCGGCCGTTGCATGCCCCGGCAGGTAGGGCACGAGGTCTTCGACCACGCACACCGGGCCGACGCCGGGGCCGCCACCGCCGTGCGGAATGCAGAAGGTCTTGTGCAGGTTCAGGTGGCTCACGTCGCCGCCGAACTCGCCCGGCGCGGCCACGCCGACCAGCGCGTTCATGTTGGCGCCATCGACGTACACGCGACCGCCGTGCTCATGCACCAGCTCGCACAGTTCCTTCACGCGGGTCTCGAACACGCCGTGCGTGCTCGGGTAGGTGATCATCACGGCCGCCAGGTTGGCGCTGTGCTTCTCGCAGGCGCGCTTCAGGTCGTCCATGTCGACGTTGCCTTGCGCGTCGCAGGCCGTCACCACCACCTGCAGGCCCACCATCTGGGCGCTCGCGGGGTTGGTGCCGTGGGCGGACGAGGGAATCAGGCAGATGTTGCGATGGCCCTGGCCCTTGGCTTCATGGAAGGAACGGATGGCCAGCAGGCCCGCGTACTCGCCCTGCGAACCGGCGTTGGGCTGCAGGCTGATGCCCGCGTAGCCGGTCGCTTCGCACAGCCAGGCGCGCAGTTGCGCGTCGAGTTGCGCATAGCCCTGCAACTGGTCGGCCGGTGCGAAGGGGTGGATGTTCGCGAACTCGGGCCAGGTGATCGGGATCATCTCGCTGGTCGCGTTGAGCTTCATCGTGCAGCTGCCCAGCGGGATCATGCTGCGATCGAGCGCGAGGTCCTTGTCGGACAGGCTGCGGATGTAGCGCAGCATCGCGGTTTCGCTCTTGTGCGTGTTGAACACCGGATGCGTGAGAAACGCGCTGGTGCGGCGCAGGTCTTCGGGGATCAGCGGCGTGGCGTTGCCGGCAAGGTCGTCGAAGCGCGGCATCGGCGTGCCGGTGGGCACGAACAGCGCCCACAGCGTTTCGACGTCGGCACGCGTGCTGGTCTCGTCGAGCGAAATGCCCAGGTGCTGCTGCAGGCGCTGGCGCAGGTTGACGCCGGCGGCGTGGGCGCGCTCGATGATCTTCGGCGTGTCGTCGCCGGTGCGGATCGTCAGCGAATCGAAGGCGGTGCTGTTGACCGGCTCGCGGCCCATTTGCACGAGGCCTTGCGCCAGGATGGCAGTGAGCGCGGCCACGCGCTGCGCAATGCGCGTCAGGCCATCGGGCCCGTGGTACACGGCGTACATGCTGGCCACGACGGCCGGCAGCACTTGTGCGGTACAGATGTTGGACGTGGCTTTTTCGCGGCGGATGTGCTGCTCGCGCGTTTGCAGTGCCAGGCGGTAGGCGGGCTGGCCGTGCGTGTCGACGCTCACACCGACGAGGCGGCCCGGCAGCGAGCGCTTGAACTCGTCGCGGCAGGCCAGGTAGGCGGCGTGCGGGCCGCCGTTGCACAGCGGCATGCCGAAGCGTTGCGTGGTGCCGCAGACGATGTCGGCGTCCCATTCGCCGGGAGGCGCGAGCAAGGTCAGTGCCAGCAGGTCGGCCGCGACGATGAAGGCGGCGTCGCACTGGTGCGCATGGCCCGCGAGCGGGCGCAGGTCGTGCACGTGGCCGGTGGTGGCGGGGTACTGCGCGAGCACGCCGAAGAAGGCGCCGCTCACCATCAGGTGCGGCAGCGTTTCCGACACGGTGCTGACCTTGACCTCGATGCCCAGCGGCGCGGCGCGCGTCTTGATGACTTCGATGGTCTGCGGATGGCAGTCGCCCGACACCAGGAACACGTTGCTCTTGCTCTTCACGCTGCGCTTGGCCAGCGTCATGGCCTCGGCGGCGGCCGTGGCTTCGTCGAGCATCGAGGCGTTGGCGATGGCCATGCCCGTGAGGTCGCACACCATCGTCTGGAAGTTGAGCAGGGCTTCCATGCGGCCCTGCGAAATCTCGGCCTGGTAGGGCGTGTAGGCGGTGTACCAGGCGGGGTTTTCCAGCACGTTGCGCAGGATCACGCCGGGCGTGTGCGTGCCGTAGTAGCCCTGGCCGATGAAGCTCTTGAACACCTTGTTCTTCGACGCCAACGCCTTCAGCTCGGCCAGCGCATCGGCTTCGGTCACCGGTGCGGGCAGGCGCATCGGCCGTGCGCGGCGGATGGCCGCGGGCACGATGCCGTCGATGAGTTCCGCGCGCGTTTCCGAGCCGATCACCGGCAGCATGCGCGCCTCGTCCGCCGCATCGATGCCGATGTGGCGGGCAAGGAATTCTTCGGCGTTCTCTAGTTCTTGCAAAGAGGGAAGGGCGGGGATCGGCATGGCGTGATGGATCGGCGTTAAGGAAGAAAAGACTCAGCGGTCGCCGCCGGGCTGGCCCGACGCGGGCCTTGCCTTCCCCGTGGGGAAGAGCACAGCACACGAAGTGGCAAGCCGGGGGGCGCGCATTTTCAGGATTCGGCGGCGAACTTGTCGTAGGTGGCGGCGTCGAGCAGCGCGTCGAGTTGCGCGGGCTCGCTCAGCTTGACCTTGAAGAACCAGCCGCTGGCCAGCGGGTCGCTGTTGGCCAGCGACGGGTCGGCGCGCAGGGCTTCGTTGACTTCGGTGATCTCGCCCGACACGGGCATGAACACATCGGCGGCGGCCTTGACCGATTCGACGACGCCGGCGACTTCGCCCTGCGCGAAGGTCTTGCCGACTTCAGGCAGGTCGACGAACACCACGTCGCCCAGCGCGTCCTGTGCGTGCAGGGTGATGCCGACCGTGGCGGAGCCGCCT
This sequence comes from Variovorax sp. EL159, assembly GCF_900100965.1. Lineage (GTDB taxonomy): Bacteria > Pseudomonadota > Gammaproteobacteria > Burkholderiales > Burkholderiaceae_C > Variovorax. Next base: position 806,824 of record NZ_FMUJ01000001.1, read on the forward strand.
TCGGCCGAGACCCATTCGTGGTCCTTGGTGTACTTGATGCTCATGAGAAAACTCCTCGTGGAAAAAATGATGATCGGGGTGCAGAGCCTAGCCGGGTCTGCCGTTGCTCAGCCGCGGTAGTAGCGGGTGGGCACGAAAGGCATGGTCGAGACTTCCATCGGCACGGGCTTGCCCCGTACGATGGCCTGCACGCGCGTGCCGGGTTCGGCGAAGGCGGTGGCCACATAGCCCATGGCGATGCAGCGGTCGGCCGTGGGGCCGAGCAGGCCGCTGGTGACGATGCCGATGTCATGCCCCTCGAAGGACTGCAGCAGCGTGCCGTCGCGCACCGGAATGCGTTCGAGGGCGACGAGGCCGACGCGCTTGCGCTTAAGTGTGTCGTGGTCGGCGTGGCCGGCGGCGCCAGCGGTGGCTGCGGCGAGCTGCGCCAGGATCTTGGCCGCACCCGGAAAGCCGCCTTCGCGCGCGCCGCCCGCGCGGCGCACCTTCTGCATCGCCCAGTTGAGCGAGGCTTCGACCGGCGTGGTGGTGGTGTCGATGTCGTTGCCGTACAGGCACAGGCCGGCTTCGAGCCGCAGCGAATTGCGCGCGCCCAGGCCGATGGGCTTGACCTCGGGCTGGGTCAGCAGCAGGCGGGCGAGGGCGTCGGCGTCTTTCGCGGCCACCGAGATCTCGAAGCCGTCTTCACCAGTGTAGCCGCTGCGGGTGACGAAGGCGGCAATGCCGCCGATCTGCACCGCACCGCCGGTCATGAACACGAAGCGTTCGATGCCGGGCGACAGGCGCGCCAGCGTGGCGGCGGCCTGCGGGCCCTGCAGCGCGAGCAGCGCGTGGTCGGGCAGCGGTTGCACCTCGCAGCGCGCGCCGATCTTGCGCTGGATGTGGGCGATGTCGTCGACCTTGCAGGCACCGTTGACGATCACGAAGATCGAGCCATTGCCTTCGTTGAAGAACATCAGGTCATCGAGGATGCCGCCTTCGTCGTTCAGCAGCAGGCCGTAGCGCTGCTTGCCGGCGGGCAGGTCGATCACGTCGACGGGCATCAGGGTTTCGAAGGCGGCTGCGGCGTCGGGGCCGACGAGGCGCAACTGGCCCATGTGCGAGATGTCGAACAGGCCGGCCGCATCGCGCGTGTGCTTGTGCTCGGCCATCAGGCCGGCGGGGTATTGCACCGGCATCGAGTAACCGGCGAAGGGGACCATGCGGGCGCCAAGCTCCACGTGCAGGTCGTAGAGCGGCGTCTTGAGAAGCGGGGCGGCGGAAGCGGAGGAAGTCACCAGGAGGCACTCCAAAGGGGCAGTCGAAATCCATGGCTGCAACGCCACGGGCCACCCCTGCTGTCCGCTTTACCTGAGAGATTCGCCCCACGATCGGGGTTTGCTCCTTCGGTGGGCCGCTGCAATGCATGCAATGGCCTCTCTCCAGCAAGGAAACGCCGGCTTTCACCGGCGCCTTGTCAGTCCTTTTGCCTGAGCGTTCGGGAAACCCCTGCGCCTTCGGCGGCCCCGTCGCGCGGGGCTCTCTCCTGACCCGGGCGAGTGTAGTGGATCGCGCGGGCCGGGGCTTCGGGTTTCAGTGCACGACCTCGGCCGGCGGCAACAGTTTGTCGATGCGCTCGCGCAGCGATTCGGCCCGCTCCGCGCCGGCGCTTTTCTCGATTTCGGTGAGCATCAGCGCGGCGATGGTCAGCATGGCCTCGCGGTCGCGGGCCTCGCGCAGGGCGTCGCGCATCTGCAGCGCGAACTTGGGGTCGCGCCGCACGAACATGCGCTCGCAGATGTCGAACAGGAACATGCGCGTGGTCGCCAGCGAACGCTTGCCGTCGAAGGTGTCGGTGGAGGTGGCGACGCGGATCGGTTCGGCGGCGGGCAGGGGCGCGGGCTGCGCGGCAGCGGCGGCCTGGGCTGCCGCCTGCGCGGCGGCTGCGGCGGCCGGGTCTTCCAGGTAGCCCCGCTGCACCAGGGCCTGAATCGCCTGCTCGGCTTCGCCGCGGTTCGTGAAGAGCGGGCTGAAGTCGGTCAGCGAGCGCCGACCGTCGGCCATCAAAAGCAGCGCGCGTTCACGCTGGCTGAGCGTGCGCTGGCCGCCCTGGAGTTCGTCGCGCGCCTTGTCGGTCTTGGTGGGAAACATGGCAGCCACAGCTTTCGGAGATCGAAGGCTGGAGCATCGTTGCAAGTGGTGACATCTTCATGAACCTTTTCCCCTTACAGAAAGGGAATTCACAAGGGGAATTGCCGCCTGCTTCCCCGGCGCATGTCAGGCGCCGACGCTTTCCTTGCGGATCAGCCACTGGTTGCCCACGCGCTGCAGCTCCAGCGTCTTGCGGTCGGTGTGGTTCAGCCTGTCGGCGCGGTAGATCTGCTTGAAGCGCGCGCTGGCGGTCTGGCCGCTGACGCTGATGACGAGGTCGTCGATGGTCACGCTGATCTTCGACTTGCTCGCGATGCGGGCGCGGCGATCGGCTTCCCAGCGCTTGCGGTCCTTGCCCCGGGCCGGCGTGAAGTCGGGTGCATAGGCGGCAAGGTAGCGGTCCACGTCGCGGGCCGACCAGGCTGCGGCCCAGGCGCGCACGGCGGTTTCCACTTCGGCGATGCCTGCGGTGGGCGGCGTCGCGGGGGCTGCCGCTGGGGCAGCAGCGGGTGGTGCTGCCGGAGCCGGTGCGGCTGCAGGCGCGGCAGGCGCTGCCGCTGCAACAGGTGCCGCCGGTGCGGCGGCAAGGGCTGCCGTGGACAGCAGGCCCCCGGCAAGAAGACAGGTGACGAATCGATTCATGGCGCGGTTTCCCTCTTTGTCAGTTATCAGCGTCGAGTGCGACGCCGATTCTGGCAGCGAACCCGCCCCGGGCCGAATCGAATCGATGCCGTTCAGGCCGCGGCGGCCCCGTCGAGCTCGACCGGCGCGATCACCTGTGCCCGGTTGCGCAACCGCAAGGCCAGCACCGTCGCGACGCACAGCACGCAGAGCACCACCGTCAGCGTGACGCCCAGCCCGCGCGCATCCGACAGCATGCCGAACAGCGGCGACACCAGCCCGCCCACCGACAGCGCCAGCCCGAGCGTGATGCCGCTGGCCGTGGCCGGGTTGCGCGGCAGGTAGTCCTGCGCCAGCGTGACCTGTGCCGCGAACGGCAGGAACATGCTCAGGCCGAGCAGCGCGGTGCAGGCCAGCGCCCAGCCGGCCGTCGGTGCGAGCACGAGGCCCGCAAGCGCCGGCAGCGCGAGCAGATAGCCGCTGCGGATCGTGCCCATGCGGCCGATGCGGTCGCCGAGCCAGCCGCCCAGCAGCACGCCCACCGCGCCCGCGGCCGTGAAGCCGGTGAGTGCCGCGGCGCCCTGGAAGGTCGTGCCGTGCAGGTCGCGGGTGATGCGCAGCGAGAGCATCGACAGCACCGTCACGTAAGGAATCGACCAGCCCACGATGGTCGCGACCAGCAGGCTGAAGGCGCGCCAGTCGTTGTGCGGCTTCAGCACTTCGCTGCCGGCCTGCTTGCGGGCCAGGGCCGCCGCCGCGGCGCCGGCACCGCCCCGCGCATTGGCCGCCACCCACACCACGCCCATCGCCAGCGCCGGCACGCCCAGCAGGTAGCTGTGCGACAGGCCGCCACCGCCGACCACCGTGGCCGCCAGCAAGGGCGCGAACGAGGCGCCGATGGTGCCGCCCACCGAGAACACGCTCATCGCCTTCTGCGAGGCGCCGCCAGCCGCGCGGGCCGCCACCGTCGCGGGCGGGTGGTAGGCCGCAATGCCCAGCCCGCACAGCGCGACCGCGATCCAGGTCAGCAGGTAGCTCTGGCTCAGGCCCGCCAGCACCACGCCCAGCGCCGCCACCAGAAAGCCCGTCGGCACCAGCCAGCTGCGCGGGTGGCGGTCGGCGTACAGGCCGAACAGCGGCTGCACCACGCTCGACAGGCCGGTGGCCGCCAGCATCAGGCCGCTCACGGCCGTGTAGCTGTAGCCGCGCTCCAGGACCATGAAGGGCAACAGGGCGGGCACGAGGCCCTGGTAGAGGTCATTGACGGCATGGGTGCCGGTGAGCAGCCCGAGTCGGCGCTTGTTCATTCGATCGCTTCCTTGATTGGTTTTCCGAGTGGAAAGGCATCGTAGGAAGGCGTGCGAAGATGTTCTCGCTACGAATCCACAAGCATCGTCGAGAAATGGACAAACTCAATCTGCGCCCCGAGCAAGGCGAATCGACGCCGCGCGCCGTCGCCGTGCTGGCGACCGACCCCGAGGGCGATGCCTTCATTCCGCCGCACACGCACCGGCGCGGCCAGCTCATCCACGCGATCTCGGGCGTGATGATCGTCAGTGCCGTGGCCGGCAGCTGGGTGGTGCCGCCCGGCCGCGGCGTCTGGGTGCCGCCGGGCATGGAGCACCAGATCCGCATGGCCGGCGAGGTGAAGATGCGCACCGTCTTCGTCGAGCCCGGCACGCGCGCGGACCTGGGCAGCGAGTGCCGCGTGATCCACGTCGGCGCGTTGCTTCGGCAACTCATCGTCACGGCCGTGTCGGTGCCGCTGGACTACGCGCCCGGCAGCCGCGACGAACGCGTGATGGAGCTGATCCTCGACGAGATCGAAGCCGCGCCCGCGCTGTCGCTGCACGTGCCGATGCCGCGCCACGCCCGGCTGGCCGTGCTGTGCGAAGAACTGGTGCGCGACCCGTCGCTGCCCGCGACGCTCGACGACTGGGCGCTGCGCCTGCACATGAACACGCGCACGCTCGCGCGCCTGTTCCAGCGCGAGACCGGCATGAACTTCGGCGCGTGGTGCCGGCAGGCGCGGCTGCTGCTGAGCCTGCCCCGGCTGGCGGCGGGCGCGTCGATTCTCGAAGTGGCGCTGGCGCACGGCTACGAGAGCCCCAGCGCCTTCACCGCGATGTTCCGGCGCACGCTCGGTGTGCCGCCGAGTCTCTACCTGCACCAGGACGAATGAGCGGCCGCCCCGCTACTTGAACCCGAGCGCGTGCGGCAGCCAGGTGCTCAGCGCCGGCACGAAGGTCAGGATCAGCAGCACCGCGCCGTGCGCCCACAGGAAGGGCACCAGCTCCTTCACCAGCGCCGACATCGGCACCTTCGACACGTTGCAGGTCACGAACAGCAGCCCACCCACCGGCGGCGTGATCATGCCGAGCGTGAGGTTGAAGATCACGATCATCGCGAAGTGCACCGGGTCGACGCCCAGTTTCATGGCCACCGGCGCAAGGATCGGCGCCAGCACCATCACGCCCGGCAGCGGCTCGATGAAGATGCCGAACAGCAGCAGGAACACGTTGACGATGATCAGGAACATCCACGGCGAGAGGTTCATGCCCACCAGCCATTCGGCCATCTGCTGCGGAATACCTTCGATGGTGAGAATCCACGCGAACGAGGCCGACAGGCCGATGATGATCAGCACCGAGGCCGACAGCAAAGCCGAGCGCGAAAGAATGTCGGGCAGCGCCTTCCATTCGAGCGTGCGGTAGACGAACTTGCCGCACACCAGTGCATAGAACACCGCCACCACCGAGGCTTCGGTCGGCGTGAACCAGCCGGCGCGCATGCCGCCCAGGATGACCACCGGCAGCAAGATGGCGGGAATCGCCTTCCACGTCGTGCGCAGGATCTCGCGCAGCGGCGGCGTTTGCCCGTCGCCCTTGTAGTTACGCTTCTTCGAGATGTGGAAGTTCACCGCGCACATCGCCACCGCGATCAGGATGCCCGGCAGGATGCCGGCCGCGAACAGCGTGCCGACCGAAACCGTCTCGTCCTGCAGCGCATAGATGATCATGATGATCGAGGGCGGAATGATCGGCCCCACGATCGCGGTCGAGGCCGTCAGCGCCGCCGCGTACGAGCGGTCGTAGCCGGCCTTGTCCATCATCTTGATGAGCATCGAGCCCGGCCCCGCTGCATCGGCCAGCGCCGAGCCCGAGATGCCCGAGAAGAAGGTGAGCGACACCACGTTGGTGTAGCCCATGCCGCCGCGCCGGTGCCCGACGAACTGGCCGGCAAAGCGCAGCAGCACTTCGGTGAGCGAGCCGCCGCTCATCAGCTCGGCCGCAAGAATGAAGAAGGGCACCGCCATCAGCGGAAAGCTGTCGATGCCGGTGAAGGTCTCCTTCAGCAGCACGAGCAGCGGGTAGTTCTCCGCCAGGATCAGCGTGGCGGCCGTGGACAGGCCGAGCGCGAAGGCCACCGGCACGCCGATGGCCAGGAACACGCAGGCGGAAACGATCAGGACAATGCTGGCATCCATGGTCGTCTCCTTACAGCGACGCCGAGGCGTTGGCGTCGAAATGCGCGTCCGACGCGAACTCGCGCCGCAGCACGTAGCCGCGCACCACCAGCAGCCAGTGCACGATCAGCAGCACGCCGCCGATCAGCATCGCGCTGTAGATGTAGGCAAAGGGAATCTGCGTCACGGCCGTGAGCTGGAACATGGTGCGTTGCATGTACAGCCAGCCATACCAGACCATGAAGCCGAAGAACGCGAACAGCAGTGCGGCCACGAAGGCGCGCAATGCGATGGCCGCCTTTTGCGGCAGCGCGTCCTGCAGATTCTCGACCGCGATGTGGCCGCCGTAGCGCAGCACCGGCCCGGCGCCCAGGAAGGTGAGCCAGATCATCATGTGGCGCGACACCTCCTCGGCCCATTCGAGCGACTGGTTCGTGAGGTAGCGCAAGGCGACGTTGGTGAAGATGATGACCGACATGGCGGCCAGCAGAAGGATCAGCGCCCAGCGGTTGGCGGCAAGAAAGTAGCGCTCGAAAGCTTGCACGGGGGTGTTCTCGGTTCGGTCGGAAAAACGAAGCGCCCGGCGCACTGAAGCGGGCCGGGCGCGAGGGCGGAAAGTCGGCGGCGCGCGGGCTTACCTGACGTCCGAGATCTTCTTGATGTTGTCCGCGCCGAACTCCTTGGCGTAGCCCACGTAGGCGGGCTTGAGTGCTTCGCGGAAGGCGGCGCCGTCGACGGTGCGCGTGACCTTCATGCCGTCTTTCTCGAGCTGGGCGATGCCGTTGTTCTCGTCGTCGTTGACCTTCTTGCGCTGGGCGATGGCGGCCTTCTTCGCAGCTTCGGTGAACACCTTCTTGTCGGCATCCGAGAGCTTGTTCCAGACCTTCGGCGACAGCAGCAGCAGCGCCGGCGAATAGACATGGCCCGTGAGCGACAGGTGCTTTTGCACCTGCGAGAACTTCGAGGACAGGATCACCGGGATCGGGTTTTCCTGGCCATCGACCGTGCCCTGCTGCAGCGCGCCGAACAGCTCGGGGAAGGCCATGGGCGTGGGCAGGATGCCGAAGGTGCGGTAGCCGTCCATGTGCACCTTGTTTTCCATCGTGCGCATCTTCAGGCCGGCCGCGTCGGTGGGCTTGACGATGTCGCGCTTGCTGTTCGTCATGTGGCGAAAGCCGTTCTCGGTCCAGGCCAGCGCGACGATGCCCTTGCTCGGGAACTTGGTCAGGATGTCCTGGCCGATGGGGCCGTCCATCACCTTGCGCGCGTGGTCGTAGTCGCGGAACAGGAAGGGGATGTCGACGATCTTGACCTCGGGCACGAAGTTGCCGACCGGGCCCGTCGAGGTGTTCAGCAGGTCTTGCGTGCCGAACTGGATCGCCTCGATCTGCTCGCGCTCGCCGCCCAGCGCCGAGTTGGCGAAGTGCTGGCACTTGAAGCGGCCCTGGGTGCCCTTTTCGATCTCTTCGCAGAACACCGTGGAGCCGACGCCGTAGTGCGACTCCTTGGAGGTCGCGTAGCCGATCTTCAGGACGGTCGGTTGCTGGGCAAAGGCAGAAGTGCCCAGGGCGAGCGAAAGGCAGGCGGCGGCGATGTGGCCGATTTTCATGGTGTCTCCGGGATTTTTAGTCAGGTGCGCGTCAGGCGCACTGGACTATGCAACAGCCGGGAGCTTCACCGCGTCGGGACTTTCACGGACGTATTCGCGAATGACGGCCTCGAAGCTTTCGTCGGCCGCAAGGCCCAGCGCATGGGCGCGCGCGGTCTGGAAGTGGCCGGGCCAGGTCTTCACGATGCGCTGGATGGCCGGGTCGGGCGTGCGGTCGAGCAGGGCAGTGGCCGCCTTGCCGGCCACGCGCTCCAGCGCTGCGGCCATGGCGCCGACCGTGGTGGCGAGCGATGGCAGGTTGAGCGCGGTGCGCGGGCCCCATTGCACGTCGCTCGCCTCGGCCGCACGCACGATGCCTTCGATGGTGCGGGCCGGCGAGGCAATCGCCACGGGCGTTTCGTCGGGCACCGGGCAGGCCGCGCGCAGGCCGGCCAGCGGCTCGCGGATCATGCCGCTGAAGAAACCCGAGGCCGCGCCATTGGGCTTGCCCGGCCGCACGCTCACCGTCATCAGGCGCACGCTGCGCCCGCGCACGAAGCCCTTGCGCGTGAAATCGGCCACGAGCTGTTCGCCGATGAATTTCTGGATGCCGTAGCTGGTTTGCGGCGTCGGCAGCGTGTGGTCTTCGATCACCTTCGGCAGCGGTTGCTCGGGCGAGTCGCCGAACACGGCGAGCGAGCTGGCGAACACCAGCATCGGCTTCGTGCCGAGCGCGCGCAGCTTTTCGAGCAGCGCGTGCGTGGCGGCGAAGTTGCTGCGCATGCCGAGGTCGAAGTCGGCCTCGCATTCGCCGCTGACTGCGGCCGCCAGATGAAAGACGGCATCGGCTTCGCGCCAGACCGTCGGGTCGGCATCGGCCGCGAGCTGTGCGTTCAGGTCGCCGGTGATCGCGGTGATGCGCGCGTCGGCGGCAAGGTCGGGCGGCGGCGGGGCGCGGTCCACGAGCGTGATGCGGTCGATGGGCCGGGCGGGTGCGCCCGCAAGGGAAAGCCGGCCCTGTGCGAGCAGGGTGCGGGCCAGGCGTGCGCCGAGGAAGCCGGCGCCGCCGGTGATGACGATGTGCATGCGGTTTGTCTCCTGTGAAAGGCGAGGATAAGTGCGCTCGCCGGACGCGTGCAGCCCTGAGGAAAACTGCCCTCGTGCCACAAGAAAAACTGTTTGGACGGCGGGCCGGGGTCTCATTAGTCTCGGACCATCGCAACCCGCCTGCCCGCGCACCGCGCAGCCCGCCATGAACCATGCTGTTGAAGAGCCCGTCTTTTTCATGACCGACGGAAAGTCGAACTACCGCATGGTGCGGCCCTGGCAGAAGCCGTCGCCGCGCGGTGCCGTCGGCGTCATCAGCCAGTTGGCGCTCGACAGTCGGGGCCGCGTGTTCGTGCTGCAGCGCACGGCACCGCAGTTGCTCATCTATCGCGCCGATGGCGAGCTCGACGAGGTGTACGAGAACCCGCGGCTGACCAGCGGCCATGGCCTGTTCATCGATGCGGCGGACAACGTCTACCTGGTGTCGTACGACGCGCACCAGGTGCTGGCGCTCGATGCGTCGCTGAAGCTGCGCTTCGAACTGGGCGGCTTCAACACGCCGCGCTGGGGGGCGCCCTTCAATCATCCGACCGATGTGGCGGTGGCGCCCGATGGCGAGATCTACGTGAGCGACGGCTACGGCAACGCCTGCGTGCATCGCTTTTCGGCGGGCGGCGAGCACCTCGGCACATGGGGCGGCGTGGGGCAGGGGCTGGGCGAGTTCTCCACGCCACATGGCGTCTGGGTGCTCGCCGACAACCGCGTGGCCGTGTGCGATCGCGACAACGACAGGGTCCAGCTCTTCGACCGCGAGGGTCGCTTCCTCGCGCAATGGACCGGCCTGCTGCGCCCGATGGACATCTGGTCCGATGGCTGCGATGTGTTCGTCACCGAGCAGGCGCCGCGCGTGACCCGCCTCGACATGTCGGGTGCGGTGCGCGGCCGCTTCCGCAGTTTCGGCGTGTACGGCCACGGCCTGTGGGGCGCGGCCGACGGCAGCCTCTTCGTCGCCGAGCAGGGGCATGGCCTGCACTGCGTGACGAAGTACGAGCGCATCGGTCCGGCGCAGGCATGACGGGCTGAAGGATCGAAGAGACGCTGTGTGGCATGCTCGACGCGGGCCACGCCCGTGGCCTTCGTTTTTCCTTTCCAAAGGACCCGTTGATGAGCAAAGTTGAAATGACCGGCATGCAGGCGTCCCCCGACGGCGTGCAGTTCACGGCCAGCACCGACGGTGCGCAGGGGCTCTTCCTGGTGCCGATCGACATCCTCTCGGACCTGGCGTGTTCGAGCATGGACTTCGACGACGAGATGATCGAGTCTTTCACCTCCCATGCCAACCTCATCGCGAAAGCGGTGGCGATCACCGTGGCCGAAAACGGCATGCCCGCGCCGGGCGAGCGGGTCGAACTGCCGCGCAGCGGCTTTCCCAACCTCGACTGACAAGACGGCTCACATCGCCTGCCTCGCGCCAGGCCCGTTCGACTGACTTTCATCGACAGGAAAGAAACCCGGCATGTTCACGGTCGTGGTCTTGTGGCTCATTGCCGTGGCGTGGCTGGTGGCGAACGGCATGTTTGCCCAGAAGCCTTCGCCGCGCTATCGGCGCAGGCGGGCGTTGCTCTCCTGGATCTTCCTGGGCGGATGCGCCGGGGCGCTTGCCGGGCTGGCGGGCGCGGGCTTCTCGCTGCCCGGTGCCGTTGCCGGCGCCGTCGTGGCCGGCCTGATCGCGCGCAAGCTCGTCGCGAGCGCCTGAGCCGGCGCCGGTTCAGGCGGCCCGGATACCCTGTTCAGGGGATGCGCCCCGTTCGCCGCTGAGCGAAACTGGCGCGCGCAAAACGCAGGCAGCGTCGCTGTGCCCGCTCATCTTTCGACAGATGGGCTTCGGGTGCTGGTGTTGCAGGACGCGCCGGGCCGTCGGCCCGCGATCCGCGATCGACCTCCTCGCGATTCAACGACAAGGAAATCTCTGTGCCCGGTTCCCCTTGGAGCGATGACGCGCCGCGTCCGCATGCGACGGCAATCTCCGTCGATCTGCGCGGTGGCTGGTCGTGCGCGTTCCACTTCCGGCAAACCGCCGGCGGCAGCTATGCCGGCGTGGCCGAGATCGCGTTCGATGGCCTGCGCAGAGGGTCGCTCGTCATCATGCAGCAGCCTTCGCCGGACGCGGCGGTCGCGCGCGCCAGGCTGCGGGCCAAGCAGTTCGTCAGCTCGCGGTCCTCAGTGGGTTACATCCCCACGTAGTTCGGGCTGCCGTCGCCTTCGGGCGTGATCCGCATGCGGTTCTGCGTCGGGTTCTCCATGCCGCGGGTGTTGGAGGGATCGATATAGTGTGGTCCGACCCCGAACCGAACACCGGTCGCATGGGCATGCAACGAGAGGAGGGAACTTCATGAACATCCGTACTGTGCGGGCACGCGTGTCGTGTTGGCCGGGTCGTGCCTTGTGGACGCTGGGGCTGCTGCTGATTGCGGCGCTTCCCGTTCATGCGCAGCGTGGCGTGTTCACAGAAGCGCCGCAATCGGTAGAGCAGGCGCTCAAAGCCACGCTTCGCAATCCGGCCGTTCTTGATCGAGTGCTGCTCGAGCAGTACCCGGCAACCCTGGATCGCGAACGCAGGGCGCTGCTGCTCGCGTTCCTGACGAAGCGGATGCAGGACGATCGCCTGATCTCGTTCTTGACCAAGTCGGTGACGCCATTGATGCAGGCCAAGGCCACGCGGCCGCAGATCGTGCGTCACGTGCAGGAGCAGATGTTCGCGTTGCAGGTCCGAGGCCTGACGCGGATGCGGGACGACATGGCGGAGGAATTCTTCAGGCTCAGCATGCGCATGGCGCAAGCAATTTCGCCTGCCGACTGCAAGAAGATGATGCTTTCACAACTCGACACGCCCACCATGCTCGTCGCGGAGCGCCAATACCAAGCAGTGGCACCCCTTGCCGATCTGCGCAAGATGATCGAGGTCTACGAGTTTTCGCTGAACGCTGAGCTTGCCGACTTTCCGGCGCGTCGCGGCATCAAGGAACTTGATTCCGTCACGCGGTCCCTCTTCCAGAAATCCCTGGCGAAACACTTGGTGAAGTTTCCGGCCGGCGTTGCCGACCGTGTGCTCGCGAATCCGAGTGCCTCGGACCCGCGAGATCTCTGCCCTGTGTATATCGAGGTTTCGCTGGCCGGCCTCGACTTGACGGGAGCGGCGCGAACCACGTTCCTGGACTACATGCTGGGCCAGGCTGCAAACTGAGATCAGGGAGAACAAGGGATGACCGCCTACGAGTTCGGCCGCATGTTGCCTTCCATCGTGCTGTTGCTTCTATTGATCGCAGGCCTGATCTGGTATCGCCGCTCTCGAGAACGGCAGCCGATCTCGCCTTGGCGTGGTGAGGTGTACGGGGTCGGCGGCTGGCTTGCATTGTTCGTCTATGGCTCGTTCGTCGTGGTCCCGTTGTTTCACATCGGCAAGACGGCGAATGTATTCACGCAGGCTCAGATGGCCAATCCGATGCTGTCAAGTGTTCCTGGGTTCATGCCATACCAGGTCTTCAGCTGGGTGCTGGTGGCGATGATCGTGCTCTCGCAGTTCTGGGTCTCCAATCGGCTGCGCACGCGCTTCGAGCCCTCGAGTGCCCACATCGCCAAGTACTACATGGCTTTGAGCCCGTTCGTCGTCTACGGACTTGACGTGGGTGCAGCCTGGTTCACGCTGGGGGTGAATGGTGCCGGCGAGGAAATGGGGGAGACGGTTCGAAGCGTCGTCGTGGGGCTGATCTGGGCCTGGTACTTTCGCGATTCCGCTCGCGTATACAACACGTACATGCGGCCACTTCCCAAGGAGGACGCTGTCGCGCCGGGTACCACGCTCGAGCGGCGTGAACCCCGGCTCGACGATGTGTCCGCCGTGGACAGCGGCAACGTGGAAGGCGGCGCTGCCTCGTGATGCTCAGATCCGACTCGTGCCGGGTGGCTCATTGGTGGCCGGCCGGGTCCGGTCAGGCGGCGGTGCGATTGGGGGCGATTTGGCCGCTTTGCAATCGGCCTGTGCCACTGGAACCTCGAGCAAACCGCCCGGCGTGGTGAACACATGACGTGCGCGAATGCCCCGGTCAAACATCGCACTGAGGCGCGGCGACGCACAGTTGGCGCGGATGGCTTGGGCCTTGAGCGCCTCTTTGTCGACCTCGGCGCTGACGTCGTAGCGGAACACTATCGCTTTGTCGTTGATTTCGTAGCTGGAGCCCTTGAGCACCGTGAATCGATCGATCGCCAGCGGTGTCTTGCGTGCAGTCGCCTCGGCGGCCCCATTCAGGGTTATTGCCAGCTGCACTTCGTTCATGGTCGCGATGGCGTTGGCTGCGCTCTGTGCGTGACACGCGATCGCGCCGCCAAGTGTGGGAACAACGAGAAGCAGGGCAGCAGCACGGCGGATGGGCATGCCACGATGGTATCGACAAAGATCACGACAAGGAGGAAGGCTTGAACAGACATCCCGGATTGCTCTTGAGCGCAGCGGCATTGGCGGTCATGGTGTTGTTGAGCGCCTGCGGAAAGCAGGCCGAGGCCACAGCCGATGAGGTGTTCGCTGCGTCGCGGCCTTTCGATGCGGCCGATGCAGCCCATTCGGCCACTGGATCAGAACTGATTGGCGCCGAGCCTGCTCTTGCCCCTAATCCGCGTCGTGAACTCGGGCAGATGAGCTTTCAGCAAGCCATCGAGCGCTTCGGCTATCCCAAGCTGCGGCGTTGGGCGGATGAACTCGACCCCAACGCAGCGTTGTTCGTTGCCATTGCGCACATTCGCGGTGCAACGGGGGCGCTGCGCAACGATGCTCAGGCCGAGGCATGGCTGCTGCGCGCAGCGAACATCGGCGCCGTCGAGGCGCAGGACGCGTTGGGGCTCTGGTCCTATCGCGAGGCTCTGTCGGCCTTGGCGGTGCGCGACCCCGCGCGCGTCACGCGCATGACGGTTCGAGCCTACGCTTGGCTCAGTCTCGCGCAGGCTCACGGTAGCGCGGAGGCGGGGCAGCACCTGCGCGAAATGCTCAGGGGGTTGCGGCCGGGTGATAAGGTCGTGCGGCTCGCTCAGACGCAGGCGGCCGCGTGGCGCCGGTGCGCTGCCCAATCCTGCTGGGACCGTGAGCTCGACAGTCCCGCCGGCCCGTAAAAAAGCCCCGTCTCGCGGGGCTTCATCTCACTGGGCCAAGAGGATCACATCCCCACGTAGTTCGGACCGCCACCGCCTTCAGGCGTGACCCACACGATGTTCTGCGTCGGGTCCTTGATGTCGCAGGTCTTGCAGTGCACGCAGTTCTGCGCGTTGATCTGCAGGCGCTGCTTGCCGTCTTCGGTGCCCACGAATTCGTACACGCCGGCTGGGCAGTAGCGGCTTTCGGGGCCGGCGAACTTGGCCAGGTTGACGTTGACGGGCACCGTCGCGTCCTTGAGTGTCAGGTGGGCCGGCTGCTGCTCTTCGTGGTTGGTGTTGCTGATGAACACGCTGGAGAGGCGGTCGAAGGTGAGCTTGCCATCGGGCTTCGGATAGACGATGGGCTTGCACTCCGACGCGGGCTTCAGGTACAGGTGGTCGGCCTTGGTGCGGCGCAGCGTCCATGGAATGTGGCCCTTGAGCAGCCATTGCTCGACGCCGTTCATGACCGTGGCAATGCCCAGGCCCTTCTGGAACCAGGCCTTGAAGTTGCGCGCCTTCTTCAGTTCGGTGTGCAGCCAGCTCTTCTCGAAGGCGGCGGGGTAGGCCGTCAGTTCGTCGTGCTGGCGGCCGGCCGTGACGGCGTCGAAGGCGGCTTCGGCCGCGAGCATGCCGGTCTTGATGGCGGCGTGGCTGCCCTTGATGCGGCTCACGTTGAGGTAGCCGGCCTCGCAGCCGACCAGTGCGCCGCCCGGGAACACCGTCTTGGGCAGCGACATCAGGCCGCCGGCCGTGATGGCGCGCGCGCCGTAGCCGATGCGCTTGGCCGGCTTGATGCCCTTGGCCTCGTCGCCTTCGAGGTACCAGCGGATGTTGGGGTGCAGCTTCCAGCGCTGCATTTCCTCGAACGGGCTCAGGTAGGGGTTGCTGTAGTTCAGGCCGGTGATGAAGCCGAGCGTGACCTTGTTGTCTTCCATGTGATAGAGGAAGGCACCGCCGTAGGTGTCGCTCTTCATGGGCCAGCCGGCCGAGTGCATCACGAAGCCCGGCTGGTGGCGCTGGGGGTCGATCTCCCAGACTTCCTTCACGCCGAGGGCGTAGGACTGCGGGTCTTTCCCGGCGTCGAGCTTGTACTTCGCGATGAGCTGGCGGCCCAGGTGGCCGCGCGCGCCTTCGGCGAACACCGTGTACTTGCCCAGCAGCTCCATGCCGAGCTGGAAGTTCTCGGTGGGCTCGCCGTCTTTGCCGACGCCCATGTTGCCGGTGGCGACGCCGCGCACCGAGCCGTCTTCGTTGTAGAGCACCTCGGCGGCCGGGAAGCCGGGGAAGATCTCGACGCCCAGGTTCTCGGCCTGCTGTGCCAGCCACTTGGTGAAGGCGCCCAGGCTGATGATGTAGTTGCCGTGGTTCTGGAAGCAGGCCGGCAGGAACATGTTGGGCGTGCGCACGGCCGACTTCTCGCCGAAGAACATCATGGCGTCGTCGGTCACCGGCTGGTTCAGCGGCGCGCCCAGTTCCTTCCAGTCGGGCAGCAATTCGTTGAGCGCGCGCGGGTCCATGATGGCGCCCGACAGGATGTGCGCGCCGGGCTCGGAGCCCTTCTCGAGCACCACGACCGAGATCTCTTTTTCGTGCTGCGCGGCCAGTTGCTTGAGCCGGATCGCGGTCGAGAGGCCGGCCGGGCCGCCACCGACCACGACCACGTCGTATTCCATGGCTTCGCGAGGGCCGAACTGGGCGAGGATTTCGTCGTGGGTCATGTGGGTTGGGTCGATAATGATTTTTCGAGGCGCGGGGCATCCCGGGTTGCGGGGCATTTTATGCGGCGTCCACGGGCGATCCGTGTCACTCGTGGACGGGGCTTCTCCGCGTCACCTGCGCGACTCCACAGGATTCAGTTCATGGCTTACAGCATCGATCTCTCCGGCCGCGTGGCCTTCGTCACCGGCGCCTCCAGTGGCCTGGGTGCCCAGTTCGCAAAAACGCTGGCCCGCGCCGGCGCCGCGGTGGTGCTGGCAAGCCGCCGCGTCGAGAAGCTCAAGGAGCTGCGCGCGCGCATCGAAGGCGAGGGCGGCGATGCCCACGTGGTCGAGCTCGACGTGACCGACATCGGCAGCATCAAGGCGGCCGTGGCGCGCGCCGAAACCGAAGTCGGCCCCATCGACATCCTGGTCAACAACTCGGGCGTGAGCACCACGCAGCGCCTGCAGGACGTGACGCCCGACGACTACGACTACATCTTCGACACCAACGTGAAGGGCTCGTTCTTCGTCGCGCAGGAAGTGGGCAAGCGCATGCTGGCCCGCGCGAAAGGCACGGCGCCGGGCACCTACATCGGCGGGCGCATCATCAACATCGCCTCGGCGGCGGCGCTCAAGGTCATGCCGCAGATCGGCACCTACTGCATGAGCAAGATCGCCGTGGTGCAGATGACCAAGGCCATGGCGCTCGAATGGGGCCGCTTCGGCATCAACGTGAACGCGCTGTGCCCGGGCTACATCACGACCGAGCTGAACGAGGAGCACTGGGCCACCGAAGGCGGCGCCAAGCTGGTGAACATGCTGCCGCGCAAGCGTGTGGGCAAGCCCGAAGACCTCGACGGGCTGATCGTGCTGCTGGCCAGCGGCCAGAGCCACTTCGTGAATGGCGCCGTCATCGCGGCCGACGACGGGTTCGCGCTCTGACAAGGTATGAACGAACCCGCCATGCCCGCTCATCCCGCCCAGACACGCCCACTCGGCGTTGCAAATGCTCGCCGTAGCCCGAGCTATGGCTGCGCTTTGCGCCTTGATCGGGCGCGCCTGGGCGGGCTGCTCGGCCACGCCAGATTCATTCATACCTTGTGAGCCCGCGAGCCTGGATCGGCATTGCCGCCGGCTTGGCTGCGGGCGCGCTCTGGGGCCTGACCTTCGTGGCGCCGCGCATGGTGGGCCACTTCGGCATGGTGGACATCACGGCCGCACGCTTTGCGGTGTTCGGCGCCGTCTCCGCGCTGGCGGTGTTCGGGCGGCCGGCCGCCGTGCGTTGGCCGAACGGGCGGCAGGCGCTTGCGGCGCTCGGGCTCAGCGTGCTGGGCTTCAGCGGCTACTACCTGCTGCTGGCCTTCGGCATCGAGGCGGCAGGCACCGAGGTGCCCAGCCTCATCATCGGCACGATCCCCGTCTGGATGATGCTGCTCGGCCGGCCCGCGGGCCTGCGCATGCGGGCGCTGCTGCCGGGGCTGGTGCTGACCGGCGCCGGCATCGCGCTGATGGTCTGGGGCGCCTGGTCGGCGCAGCATGGCGCGGACGGCACAGGCAGCGGTGCGCGCTTCGGCTGGGGCATCGCGCTGGCGCTGGCCGCCATGGCGAGCTGGACCGTGTATGGCCTGCTCAACGCCGCCTGGCTGCAGCGGCACACCGAACTCAATGCCGCCGACTGGGCCAACTGGCTCGGCATCGCGACCGGCCTGGGCGCCTTGCTGCTGTGGGCGGTCGCGGGCAGCGACGCGGCCACGCTGCGGACACAGCCCGACGGCATGCTCTTCATCTGGATCGCGCTGGCCAGCGGCTTCGGCTCGTCGTGGCTGGCCACCATCCTCTGGAACGTGGCAAGCCAGCGCTTGTCCGCCAGCCTGTGCGGGCAACTGATCGTGAGCGAAACGCTGTTCGCCTTGCTCTATTCCTTCATCTGGGACGGCCGCTGGCCGCAGGCCACCGAGTGGGTCGCGGCGCTGTTGTTCGTCCTGGGCATCCTCGCATCCATCAAGGCGCACCGATGAGAATCGAAATCCCCGAAAAGAAGAAGTTCGTGTTTGAAATGTCGATCCCCATCCGCTGGGGCGACATGGACGCCATGGGCCACCTGAACAACGGCACCTACTTCCGCTACCTCGAAACCGCGCGCATCGACTGGGTCCGCTCGCTCGGCATCGAGCCCAAGCCGGGCGGCGAGGGCATGGTGATCGTCAACGCCTTCTGCAACTTCTATCGCCAGCTCGAATACCCGGGCGACGTGCTGCTCAAGATGTACGTGAGCGACCCGGGCCGCACCACCTTCGAGAGCTGGGCCACGATGGCGCGCGCCGAAGCGCCCGACGTGATCTGCGCGGCGGGCGGCGCCACCACCATCTGGGTCGATTTTCCGAAGCAGAAGGCGCTGCCGCTGCCCGACTGGCTGCGCGCGGTGGTGAGCGAGTAGCGCGCGATGAGGCTGAAGAAGATCCTCGCGTTCGCATCCCTCTCGCTGCTGGCCGCGGGGAGCAGCGCGCAGACCGCGGAGGCCGGCAGGAACGAGTGCCCCGCCAACGCGCCGTACCTCGGCGCCGAAGCACTGAAGGCTGCGGGCTTCGAACTCCCCGTGTTCAAGCGCTATTGCTACACCGACAAGTCCGGCAGCTACGCGCTGCTGCTCGGCGAAAAACAAGACCGGCCGTTTCACTCGGAGCAACTGTCCTCCACCGTCCAGGCCGCGCTCTACAAGGTGGACGGCGGCAAGGTGCTGACGCGTCAATGGGCGATCCGCGACTTTGCGGGCAAGGACGACGGAGGCATCAACTTCCGCTCCAAGCTCGTCGAGCTGAACGACATCGACGGCGATGGGCTGGTCGACCCCATCCTCGTGTACCGCTTCTTCCCGCTCGTCGATACCGACA
This sequence comes from Variovorax sp. EL159, assembly GCF_900100965.1. GTDB lineage: Bacteria > Pseudomonadota > Gammaproteobacteria > Burkholderiales > Burkholderiaceae_C > Variovorax. The sequence continues at coordinate 825,451 of NZ_FMUJ01000001.1, forward strand.
GCATCAGCACCGATGACTTCTCGGGCGGCATCAAGATCGTCATCTTCCATCGGGGCAGGAAGGCGACCATTCACGCGATCACCGGCGATCTGGATGGCGACCGCAAGACCACCGCCAACAGCAACTACTTTGCGTTGCCGAAGGTGGTGCAGCAGCACCTGGTCAAGAAGATGGCGGCCATGTACAAGGCCGGGCAATTCGGCTTCGACAATTCCTACGACTTCGTGCCGAGGAAGGAAGCCGCCGGTCGCTGAAGCGCAGCCGGTGTCAGGCCGGCTGCAGCACGATGCGCGCCTCGAACCCGTGTGCCGCCCCCGCCGGCGGCGAGGCCAGTTCGAGCTTGGCCTCGTGCTTCTCGGCGATGGTGCCCACGATCGACAGGCCGAGCCCATAGCCCGTGCGGTCGGAGCCGTGCCGCACGTGGCGCTGCCGCAGTTTCTGTAGCTGCTCGGCATCGACGCCCGCGCCGGTGTCGCGCACGGCGAGCGTGCAGGGCGCCATCACCTCGATCTGCACGCGGTCGCCGCCGTAGCGCAGCGCGTTTTCCACCAGGTTGCGCAGCGCAATCGCCAGCGCGTCGACATCGCCCAGCGCCACCGGCGCCGCGCTGTCGGGCACCTTGAGCGACAGGCGTTCGTTGGTTCGCGGGTCTTGCCAGAACTCCTGCACCACGGTGCCCGCGAGCTGGACCAGGTCGACCCGCGCGCGGGCCAGCGACGCACCCGATTCGGCGCGCGAAAGCTGCAGCAGCTTTTCGGCGCGGTGGCTCAGCATCTGCAGCGCGTCGAGCGCGGCCTGCACGTCGTTGCGCTGCAGGTCGTGCTCCAGCGCGGTCTGCAGCCGCAGGCGCGCCGCGGCAAGGGGCGTGCGCAACTCGTGCGCTGCATTGGCCGCGAGCGCACGCTCGACGTCGAGCGATTGCGACAGGCGCTCCAGCAGCCGGTTGACGTGGTCGCCCACCGAGCGCAGCTCCAGCGGCAGGCCCGGCAGGGTGATGGGGCGCAGGTCGGCGCCGTTGCGCTTTGCGATTTCGCCCGCGAGCTGCTGCAGCACGCGCAGCTCGGTGCGCGCGACGTTGCGCAGCACCAGCGCCAGCAGCGGCAGCACGGCGCCCAGCGGAATGATCAGCCCGAACAGTGTGCGGTTCAGCGCCCGGCGGCGTTCGTCGAGCGGGTCGGCCACCTGGAAGTACAGGCCCAGCGTGGGGTGCCGCACGGTGTAGATGCGCCAGGTCTGGTTGTTGGCGAAGCCGGTCGCCAGCGGCACGTCGAAGGCATCGACGGGGGCTTCGGCCGAGCGCAGCAGCACATGCTCGTGAAGGTCCTCGATCTGGTACATGACCGCGTCTTCCGAGAACAGCTGCTTGGGCGCGATCAGCGGCGCGGCCGGCGGGTTGTCGTGGGTGTGCTGCAGCCGGTCGAGTTCCTGCACGGCCGTGTCGAACATGCGGTGCGACACCTCGACCAGCTCGTTGTCGAAGTTGTGGTTGATCTCGCGGTCCACGTACCAGACCACGGCGAACACGCACAGCAGCCAGACGCCGCCGACCCACATGATCAGCGTGCGGGTCAGGCGCCCGGCCAGCGAGTCGCGCCCGGGCGTGGCCCTCATTCGTCCTCGTCCGTGGAGAACGACAGGCGGTAGCCCAGGCCGCGCAGCGTCTGGATGTGGCTGCGCCCGAGCTTGCGCCGCAGGCGGCTGATGAAGACTTCGAGCGTGTTGCTGTCGGCTTCGTCGCCGAAGCCGTAGAGCGCGTCGGCCAGGTTCTCGCGGGTGTGGATGCGCTCGGGCCGGGTGGCCATGACGCGCAGCAGCGCCCATTCCTTCTGGGTCAGGGTGATGGGCGCGCCGTTCTTGCGCACCATGTCGTGGGCCAGGTCGATCTCGAGCGTGCCGAGCTGGAGCACCGGCGAACTGTTGGCGCTGCGTCGGCGTTCGACCGCGCGCAGGCGCGCCAGCAGTTCGGCCGGGTCGTAGGGCTTGATGAGGTAGTCGTCGGCGCCGGCGTCGAGCCCGCGGATGCGGTCGGTGACCTGGTCGCGCGCGGTCAGCACGATGACGATGGGGCGCTCGGGCAGGGCGCGCACCTGCGGCAGCAGCGAAAGGCCGTCGCCGTCGCCCAGGTGAAGGTCGAGAAGCACGGCCGCATACTGGACCGAAAGCAGGGCGCCGCGCGCGTCGGCCAGGCTGGGTGCCACGTCGACCACGAACGCCTTGGCGAGCAGGTAGCTGCACACCGCGTCCGCGAGGGAGGTGTCGTCTTCGACCAGCAATATCCGCACGCAATGTCCCTTTTGCAAAAAAAGAAGTCTAGCGCTGTCGAATTGCCGCCAGCTATATTGTCAGACTGCGTTCAGATTCTTCAGGCTGGGTTCATTCGGTGAACTTAGGCTTGCGGCTGTTTTCCCGTCTCGCCTTGGTTCAATGACACGTTTCCCGAATTTTCGCCTGGGGGTTCTGACCCTGCTCGCATTGGCTGCGCTGATGGGTTGGGACGCTCTGGGTTGGGATCTGCCGTTGGCGCGCCTGGCCGGCACGCCCTATGGTTTCCCCTGGCGGGAGAACCCGTTCCTGGTCCACGTCATGCACGAAGGCGCCCGCAACCTGAGCTGGATCGCCATGGTCGTGCTGTTCGTCGCGATCCGCTGGCCCTTCGGCGTCCTGCGCCGCCTGACGCGGGGCCGTCGGGCGCAACTGGCGCTGGCGGTGCTGGCCTCGGCGCTTGCCGTCAGCCTGCTCAAGCAGGCCAGCCAGACCAGTTGCCCCTGGGACCTGAAGGAGTTCGGCGGCGTGGCGCGCTATGTGTCGCACTGGGCGTGGGGCGTCGGCGACGGCGGCCCGGGCGGGTGCTTCCCGGCCGGCCATGCATCGTCGGCCTTTGCCTATCTGGCGGGCTTCTTCGTATTGCGCCGAGTGTCGCCCCGCGCGGCAGCGATCTGGCTCGGCGTGGTCCTGGTGCTGGGCCTGGCGCTGGGCGTGACGCAGCAGATGCGCGGCGCCCACTACATGAGCCACACCCTCTGGACGGCCTGGGTCTGCTGGGTCGTGGGCTTCGCCATCGACGTGGCGGTGACGCGATTCAACCCACAAACTCTGAAGCCGGTCGTGCCCGCCCATGCAGGATCTTGACGTCGCACTGTTCGGGCTGATCAACGCGGGCCGGTCGGTGCCCGCGTGGAGCTTGAGCTTCGCCCGCTTCGCCTCCGACGTCCTGCCTGCGCTGCTGGCGGTGGCCACAGGCATCGGGGCGCTGCTCGACCGCCGCTGGCGCCGCGTCTTCTTCACGGCGCTGGTCAGCGTGGTGCTGGTCTGGCTGATCGTGAACGGCGTCCGTGCGCTGTTCCCGGTCCAGCGGCCCGGTTTCTACGGCCTGGGCATCCAATGGGTGCCGCAGGGCCTGCGTCCGGGCTTTCCGAGCATGCATGCGGCCGGCACCTTTGCCGCGGCCTTCTCGCTCTGGTACCTGCCCTGGCGCACGCCGGTGGCGGTGGCCCTGGTGTTGGCCGCGGTGGTGGCATGGAGCCGCGTGTTCCTGGGGCTGCACTTTCCGTCCGATGTGCTCGCGGCAGCGGCGCTCGGTGCGCTGGTGTCGTTCGCGGTCGATCGCGGCATCAGCCGCCCGCTGGCGTTCACCATCAGCAAAAGCCCACTGGTTCGCCGGTGGTCCTCCCGCGTCAGGCGTGCCTGAACGCTTCGAATGAACCTGCAACGAACGGGTGATTCAGGCTGTTTTCAGCCACCGTTCCTACATTAGTTGGATGTCTGTTTTGCGCATTGATCCGGTACCCGTCCCGCAAGGAAACTTCTCCGAGCCCGACCCGCTGAATTCCCCCACGCCCCGTGCGCCCTGGACGCGCCTGAACCAGTGGCTCGATCGGCCACGGTCCTTGCAGTCCGTCATCCTGTGGCTCAGCCTCTATCTCGTCCTGACGGCCAACTGGCCGTTGTGGAACGAGCTGGCCCGCATCGGCGGCGCGCCCAGCACCTACCTGCCCACCATCATCGCGATGAGCCTGCTCACGCTGTGCGGCTCGGTGGCCATTCTTTCGTTCACGGCGTGGTCGCGCTGGCTGAAGCCGCTCTGGTTCCTCGTGGTCGTGCTGGCGGCCGTGGTGCAGCACTACATGCTCGCGTACCGCGTGGTGATGGACCCGAGCATGATCGCCAACGCGCTGCAGACCGACCCGAACGAGGCACGCGACCTGATGAGCTGGCGCATGGCCTTCAACGTGCTCGTGGTGACGCTGCCCGCGGGGTGGGCGTTGTGGCGGGTGCGTATCGCGCCGCAGCGGATCTTCTCGAAGCTCTGGCGCAACATGGCGCTGCTGTTGCTGGCCGTGGTCGTGGCCTTGGTCACCATCGTGTCGATGAACCGGCAGCTGGCGCCGCTGATGCGCAACAACGTGCACCTGCGCTACATGATGAACCCGATCGCGAGCCTGTATTCGACGGCCTCCGTGTTCATCAAGCCGATGTTCAAGCACAGCGGCAAGCTCATCCCCATCACCGCCGGCACCGCGCTGGGCACCAGCTATGCATCGCAGACGCGGCCGCCGCTGTTCGTGGTGGTGGTGGGCGAAACGGCGCGCGCCGACCACTTCGCCCTCAACGGCTACGCCCGCGACACCACGCCCGAGCTGGCCAAGCGCGGCGTGCTGAGCTACCGCGAAGTGCGCTCCTGCGGCACCAACACGCTGGCCTCGGTGCCGTGCATGTTCTCGCCGCTGGGCAAGGAAGGCTACGAATCGCGCAAGGACGACTACGAGAACCTCGTCGACGTGCTGCAGGCCGCGGGCCTTGCCGTGTTCTGGCTCGATAACCAGGCCGGCTGCAAGGGCGTGTGCGAGCGCATCCCCAATGCCTCGGCCTTCGCCAACCTCGATGCCGACACCAAGAAGGCGCTGTGCGATGGCGACGAATGCCTCGACGACGTGATGCTCAAGGGGCTCGACGAGCGCATCGCCGCGCTGCCGGCCGAGCGCCGCGCCAAGGGCATCGTGCTGGTGATGCACCAGATGGGCAGCCATGGCCCGGCCTACTACAAGCGCTCCGCGCCGGAGCTGAAGCGCTTCACGCCCGAGTGCAAGACCAACGCGCTGGCCGAGTGCGGCCATGCGGAGCTGATGAACGTCTACGACAACTCGATCGCGCAGACCGACCACTTCCTGGGCCAGACCATCGACTGGCTCAAGTCGCAGTCGAAGCAGTACGACCCGGCGATGCTCTACGTGAGCGACCACGGCGAGTCGCTCGGCGAGTACGGCCTGTTCCTGCATGGCGTGCCGTACAGCTTTGCGCCCGATGCGCAAAAGCATGTGCCCATGGTCACGTGGTTCAGCGAAGGCATGGCCGAGCGCCGCAAGCTCTCGAAGTCGTGCATGGAAGCGGGGCTCGATGCACCGCTCACGCACGACAACCTCTATCACACGGTGCTCGGTGTGATGGACGTGAGCACGCCCACCTACAAGCCCGCCCTCGACGCGCTGGCCTCCTGTCGCGGCAAGGGCTGAAACGGGGCTTGTTGCCTACTTCTTCTCGCGGGGCAGCCGCCCCATGAGGAAGAACTCGTTGTTCGGCTGCATGCCGCTGAAGCTCGCGAGTCGGTTGCTCAGGCCGAAGAAGGCGGTGATGGCCGCGATGTCCCAGATGTCTTCGTCGTCGAAGCCGTGGGCGTGCAGCGGCGGGAAGTCGCTGTCGTCGATCTCGTGCGAGCGGTCGCAGACCTTCATTGCAAAGTCGAGCATCGCGCGCTGGCGCGGCGTGATGTCGGCCTTGCGGTAGTTCACCGCCACCTGGTCGGCCACCAGCGGCTTCTTCTCGTAGATGCGCAGCAGCGCACCGTGCGCCACCACGCAGTACAGGCACTGGTTGGCCGCGCTGGTGGTGGTGACGATCATCTCGCGGTCGCCCTTGGTGAGCGAGCCTTCTTCCTTCAGCATCAGCGCATCGTGGTACGCGAAGAAGGCGCGCCATTCGGCGGGCCGGCGCGCAAGGCCAAGGAACACGTTGGGCACGAAGCCGGCCTTCTCTTGCACGGCCAGGATGGCGGTGCGAATGTCTTCGGGCAGGTCCTTGAGTTCGGCGAGGGGGTAGCGGGCTGCGGTCATCTTGTCTCCTGGTTTTGGCGGTCTGGCGGTGTTGAAAGGCCCCTGAAAGGGGCTGCGGCGAATCCATCATAGGCAAGCCGCTTTCCTACACGGCATGGCGGGGATCACCGCCATGATGAAGGCTCGCACCACAACAAGGCGGCCCGTCCCGCCCATAACGCGATGAAAGACGAGTCCTTTGCGGACCGGCGTGGCTTCCTGCGCCGATCCATCGCGATCGTGCCCGCCGCCACGGCCTTCGGTGCAGGCGGCATCACCGGCGTGACGCTGGCGCAAACCACCACGCCCGCCACCACGCCCGCCCCGGCACCCAACCCCGCTGCGGCAGCCCCGCCCGGCGCACCCTACACACCGGTCTACTTCAACGCCGCCGAGTGGGCGTTCATCCAGGCGGCGGTGGCACGGCTGATTCCTCCCGACGACACCGGCCCCGGCGCCATCGAGGCCGGCGTGCCCGAGTTCATCGACCGGCAGATGGAAGGCGCCTTCGGCCATGCCGCCACCTGGTACATGCAGGGGCCGTTCGTGGAGGTGTCGCCGCTCTTCGGCTACCAGAAGAAGATGCCGCCGCGCGAGGTGTACCGCGCCGGCATCTCGGCCACCGACGCGTACTGCCGCAAGCAATACAGCGACAAGGCTTTCGCGCAGCTCACCGCGGCGCAGCAGGACGAGGTGCTCCGGGGACTCGAGGGCGGTGGCATCGTGCTCGAAGGCGTGGGCGCCACCGACTTCTTCGGCTTCCTGCTGCAGAACACCAAGGAAGGCTATTTCAGCGACCCGATCCACGGCGGCAACAAGAACGCCGCCGCCTGGAAGATGATCGGTTTTCCGGGGGCGCGCGCCGACTACGCCGATTGGGTCGACCGGCCCGGCGTCAAGTACAACCTGCCGCCGGTGAGCATCGCCGGCCCGCAAGGCTGAGGGGCGCATCACCATGGCAAACATCAAGAAGCCGAGCGTCGATGCGGTGTTGGTCGGCTTCGGCTGGACCGGCGCGATCATGGGCATGGAACTCACCGCCGCCGGCCTGAAGGTGCTGGCGCTGGAACGCGGCGAAAACCGCGACACGCAGCCCGACTTTGCGTACCCGCGCATCACCGACGAGCTGAGCTACGGCATTCGCGGCAAGCTGTTCCAGAACCTCTCGCGCGAGACCGTCACCATCCGCCACACGCCGGCCGAAGTGGCGGTGCCGTACCGGCAGCTCGCGTCCTTCCTGCCCGGCGACGGCGTGGGCGGCGCGGGCGTGCACTGGAACGGCCACCACTGGCGCCCGCTGCCCAGCGACCTGCGCATTCGCAGCAACTACGAAGAGCGCTACGGCAAGAAGTTCATTCCCGAAGGCATGACCATCCAGGACTTCGGCGTGAGCTATGAAGAGCTGGAACCGCACTTCGACCAGTTCGAGAAAATCTGCGGCACCTCGGGCAAGGCCGGCAATATCCGCGGCCAGATCCAGGCCGGCGGCAACCCCTTCGAGGGCGCGCGCGCCAACGAATTTCCGTTGCCGCCACTGGCCTCGGTCAACAGCGCCAAGCTGTTCGAGAAGGCCGCGCGCGAGCTGGGCTACCACCCGTTTCCGCAGGCGGCCGCCAATGCTTCGCGCGCCTACACCAACCCGCATGGCGCGCAGCTCGGGCCCTGCAACTTCTGCGGCTTCTGCGAGCGCTACGGCTGCTACATGTATTCGAAGGCATCGCCGCAGACCACGCTGCTGCCGGTGCTGATGAAGCGGCCCAACTTCGAGCTGCGCACCAAGTCGCACGTGCTGCGCGTGAACATGTCGCCCGACGGCAAGCGCGCCACCGGCGTTTCGTACATCGACGCCGAGGGCAACGAGGTCGAGCAGCCGGCCGATCTGGTCGTGCTGTGCGCCTACCAGTTCCACAACGTGCGCCTGCTGCTGCTGTCGAACATCGGCAAGAAGTACGACCCGGCGACGGGGCAGGGCGTGGTCGGGCGCAACTACGCCTACCAGCTCAATGGCGGCGCCAGCCTGTTCTTCGACAAGGACCAGCCGATGAACCCCTTCGTCGGCGCGGGCGCCAGCGGCACCGTCATCGACGACTTCGACGGCGACAATTTCGACCACGGCCCATTGGGCTTTGTCGGCGGTGCCAGCATCAATTGCATTAACACCGGCGGCCGGCCGATCCAGCAACTGAGCCTGCCGCCGGGCGCGCCGAACTGGGGTGCGGGCTGGAAGAAGGCCGCGAAAGAAAACTACATCTACCAGGCCGGCGTCGGCAGCCAGGGCTCGGTGATGGCCTACCGCGACAACTACCTCGACCTAGACCCGACCTACAAGGACGTGCACGGCCAGCCGCTGCTGCGCATGACCTTCGACTGGAAGGCCAACGACCTCGCGATGACCCAGTTCATCGGCACCAAGGTCGAGCAGATCGCCAAGGCCATGGGGCCAAAGCAGATGAAGATGAATTTCCAGAAGGCCGGCGCGCACTACGACGTGCGCTACTACCAGTCGACCCATAACACCGGCGGCGCGCCGATGGGCACCGACCCCACCACCAGCGCCGTCAACCGCTTCCTGCAGGTGTGGGACGTGCCCAATGTGTTCGTGATGGGTGCGAGCGCCTTTCCGCAGAACTTCGGCTACAACCCGACCGGCATGGTGGGTGCGCTGGCCTACTGGTCGGCCAAGGCGATCCGCGAGAAGTACCTGAAGAACCCGGGAGCGCTGGCATGAACGCGCGGCGTGTTTCCGCGGGCGTGGCTGCAGCCGCGGCGTTGCTGTGCGTGGCCGCATGGGCTGTGGCGCAGAAGGCGGAGGAGCCGGCGCCCGCCGCCGTCACAACGACCGCAGCTGTGCCTGCAGCTGCCACCGACCCCGTGCTCGAACACGGCCGCTACCTCGCCCGCGCCGGCGATTGCGTCAGTTGCCACACCGCGCCCGGCAAGCCGGCGTTCGGCGGCGGCCTGCCGATGAAGACGCCGTTCGGCACCATCGTCTCGACCAACATCTCGCCCGACCCCGAAGCCGGCATCGGCGCCTACACCGAGGCCGAGTTCGCACGCGCATTGCGCGAAGGCGTCGCCAAGGACGGCCATCGCCTGTACCCGGCCATGCCGTACACCTCCTTCGCCCGCGTGAACGACGAGGACATGCATGCGCTGTTCGTCTTCTTCCGCAACGGCGTGCAGCCGGTGGCGCAGAAGCCGCTGCCGACGAAACTCCCGTGGCCCTTCAGCATGCGCGGGCTGATGATGGGCTGGAACTGGCTCTATCTGGACAAGGGCGTCTACCAGCCCGATGCCGCGCGCAGCGCCGAGTGGAACCGTGGCGCCTATCTGGTGCAGGGCCTGGGCCATTGCGGCGACTGCCACACGCCGCGCAGCATGCTCGGTGGCGTGAAGGCGGCCACCGACAAGAAGGGCGAGCTGTTCCTGTCGGGTGCGATCATCGATGGCTGGTACGCGCAGCCGCTGCGCCACACCGACCGGCCGACCATGGCGCAGTGGTCATCGGAAGACATCGTGCAGTACCTGCAGACCGGGCGTACCGGCCACACGGCCGCGTTCGGCGCGATGGTCGACGTGGTGCAGAACAGCACGCAACACATGTCGACGCAAGACCTGCAGGCCGTGGCCAGTTATCTCCAGTCGCTGGGCGCCAGGCCCGATGCAGCGTCCGCGCCACCCACGCCGTCGCAGGCATCGCTGGTCGCGGCCGCGCCGCAGCACCCGACGGCCCTGGCGCTGCGCAACGGCACCGTCGAGGGCAATAGCGGTGCGATGGTCTACCTGAACAACTGCAACGCGTGCCATCGCTCGGACGGCACGGGCGCCAACAAGACCTTTCCCGCGCTCGCAGGCAACAGCGTCGTGAATGCGAAAGACCCGACCTCGCTGATCCGCCTCGTGCTCGCGGGCTCGACGATGCCGAGCACCACGCAGGCGCCGTCGCCCATCGCCATGCCCGACTTCGGCTGGCGCCTGACCGACGCCGACGTGGCCAGCGTGCTGAGCTTTGCGCGTTCGAGTTGGGGCAACCAGGGCGAGGCGGTCACGGCTGCGCAGGTGGCCAAAGTGCGCGAGTCGCTGAAGCCGGTGGCGGCGGCCAAGGCGAACTGAGCGTTCCTGGCGGGCAGGGCATTCGCGTTCAGGGCGCGTGCGTGGCCAGCAGCTTCTGCGCGTCGCGCCCCGGCGGCAGGCCGAACGCGCGAGCGTATTCGCGGCTGAACTGCGTGGGGCTTTCGTAGCCGACCTCGAAGGCGGCCGAGGTGACGCTCTTCCCGCCGACGCGCAGCAGCGTGCGGGCCTGCAACAGGCGCACGCGTTTCTGGAACTGCAACGGACTCAAGGCCGTGACGGCCTTGAAATGCCGATGGAATGCAGATTCGCTCATGGCCGCCACTTGTGCCAACGTCTCGACCCGCAAGGGTTCGGCGAAGTCGCGACGAATCCGCTGGATCGCCAGCGTCACACGCGCGATGGCGCTGTCTGGGGAGGCAATGTCGCGCAGCATGGCGCCGTGCGGCCCCTGCAGAACGCGGTAGAGGATCTCGCGCTCGTACACCGGCGCCAATGCTGGAATGTCCGCGGGGCGTTCCATCAGCCGCAGCATGCGAACCCACGCATCCATCAGTTCCGGGGTGACGGACGCCACGGAGAAGCCGGCGCCGGTCTTCCCGGCGCTGGCAAATTCAGGCAAGTCGGCGATCAGGGCGCCGACCGTCGCCGGTGTCAGCGTCAGGGCGACGGCTAGGTAGGGCTCGCCGGTTTTCGCGGGCCGCACCGTGCCGACCGCAGGCAGTTCGACCGACATCACGAAGTAGCTGGCCGGCGAGTAGTGAAGGGTCTTGCTTCCTACCGTCATCGACTTGCTGCCCTGCAGGATCAGGTTGACCATCGGGTCGTACACGGCGTTCAGCTCGTGCTCCGGAATCTTGCCCTGCACCATCGCCACGCGGGGAATGCCGGTTTCCGTCATCCGGTTCCTGGCCTTCGCCGATGCCAGCCGCCGAAGCTCTTTCAGTTGTTCTTCCATGGCCGGCATCACACCGCAAAGCCAACGGCGTCGCAAGTGCGAAAGCAGGAATAGGCAGGATCGAGGCAGGAAAGGGCAGGCTTGTGAAGCGCTCGGCACCTATCGTTGATCCATCACTTTGCAGATGGAGAAAACACATGGGCGTAGTCATCATCACGGGCGCGAGCCGGGGCCTCGGCGCCAGCGCCGCCATCCACGCCGCCAGGCGCGGCATGGGCGTCATCCTGACCTACAACAGCCACCCGGCCGGTGCCGAAGAAGTCGTTCGGCAGGTCGAGGCGGCCGGCGGCAAGGCGGTGGCTCTCGCGCTGGACGTCGGCAAGGTGGCGTCTTTCTCGGCCTTTCGCGACAAGGTCGCTGCCGCGTTGAAGGCGACGTGGGGGCGAGATCGCTTCGATGCACTGGTCAACAACGCAGGCTACGGCGCCTTCAACCCGATCGAGACCGTCACCGAGGCCGAGTTCGACGGCCTGCTGAACGTGCACCTGAAGGGCCCGTTCTTCCTGACCCAGGTGCTGCTGCCGTTGATGGCCGATGGCGGCCAGATCATCAACATGACCAGCGCGACGACCCGCGTGGCAACGGCGGGCACCGCGCCCTATGCGTCGTTCAAGGGCGGGCTCGAAGTGCTCACGCGTTGCATAGCCAAGGAGTTCGGCCCTCGCCGCATTCGTGCGAACTCGGTTTCACCGGGCGCGATCCGCACCGACATGACCAGCGAGGCGCTGGACCAGAGCCCGGAGTTCGTCGAACTGCTCGCCGGACAGACGGCGCTCGGGCGCATCGGCGTGCCCGACGATGTCGGCCGCGTTGTCGCGAGCCTGCTGTCTGAAGACAATGCCTGGGTCAACGCGCAGAACATCGAAGTCGCGGGTGGCTACAGCATCTGAAACCAGGGAACAAACAACACATGCTCGATCACATCTTCCTGACGGTCAGCGACATCGCGCGCTCGGTCGCGTTCTATACCGCGGCACTCGCACCGCTCGGCATCGGCCACCAGCTCGACTACGACGGCAAGGATGGCCCGCCGGGCCACCCGGACCTGAAGGGCTTCGGCGCGGGCGGGCGCGTGTTCTTCTGGCTGCAAGAGGGCAGCGCGGACCGGCGCGCCGCGCACGTCGGCTTTGTCGGCGCCGACACGTCGCAGGTCGATGCCGCCTATGCCGCGGCCATGGCGGCCGGCGCAACCGACAAGGGCGCGCCGGGCGCACGGCTGCACTACGACCCGCGCTACTACGCGGCCAATGTGCTGGACCCCGACGGATACAGCCTGGAGTTCGTCTACAAGAGCTGGCAACACCCACCCCGGCCTTGACCGGGACGAGGGCCGGCGTTACTTCAGCGCCTTGCCCTGCGTCGCGCCCAGCGGCGTGTGCAATTGCGAGGGCACCCACGCGCCCGTGTTGTCGTCGCGCCCCTGCAGCAGGTAGCGCGTGTCGGCCTTGCCGTAGTTCTGCACCGCCAGCGCCGAGAACTTGCCGATGTCGGTCTTCGGGTCGCGCAGGCGGTTCACGATCAGCACCTTCTTCGTGTCGGTGAAGTCGGCCATCATGTTCTGGTCGCCTTCGCTGTCGCCGGCCACGAAGCTCGGGCCGTAGCCGTACTTCGTGACCAGGAAGCGCCGGATGTTCTTGGTCTTGCCCGGCCCTTGCGTCTGGTCGTAGCCGCGGCGGAACTCGGGCTGGATCACGCCGTTGGCATCGCGCTCCAGTTCCATCGCCAGCACGCGCTCGGGCGGGTTGTTGTAGCCGAAGGCGGGGTTCGACGAAATCTCCTTGATGACGTCGACGAACGATGCCGAGCACACCCACACGTCGAAGCCCGCGTTGCGGAAGGCCGCGTACAACGCTTGCATCTCGGGTTGCAGCCGCAGGCCATTCTTCCAGCTCACCGAGACCACGCCGGCACGGCCGGGCAGCGCAGCGGGCGATGTCCACTTGACCTTGGTGATGGGCTCCTTCAGCTGCCATGCCACGGTGTCGGCCGTGAGTTTGCGCACCTGTGCCTCGGTCATGCCGGCGAAGAGGTAGGTGACCCAAGGGTAGGCGGTGTCGTGGTCGAAGGTGTCGCCGATGGCCTCGTAGAGATAGCGCACCTTGGTCGTGAAGGCCGAGTAATGCGGGCTCAGCGCCACCACCGCCAGCGACTGGTCGCCCTTCAGGCCCTTGTAGTTCTGGTAGAGCCAGGTGTAGCTGGCCACGATGTCGGGCACCACGCGGTCGATGTTGACGGGCTTGCCGGCCGCGTTGTTGTACGCGGGCAGGAAGTCTTTCTTGGGGATGTTCTTGCGCAGCGCCACTTCGAGCTGCGCGGGCGTGGCGCCGAAGACGAGGTTTTCGAGCTGGTAGATCAACGAGGCTTCCTCGATGTCGAGGAAGACGCTGGTGTTGTCCCAGTCGAACACCACGTAGGGCGGCTTGGCGGCGTTGTAGCCCGCGCTGTCCTTGCCGAGGCTGGCGATCAGGCCATTGATCTGCGCGCGGTTGAAGGCGTCCCATTGGCCGGGTGCCAGGCCCTTGGCGGGCGAGAGGCTGGCGCAGCCGGCGGTGACGAGCGCGGCGGCCATTGGCGTGAGAAGGACGGTTCGGCGTTGCATTTGTGTTTTTTCCTGTAGTTTTGAAGGAGCGGGCGAAAAATGACGAGCGTACGAAACGCTCGTGACAGTTCCGGGTCAGTCCGCCGCTCAGCGGGGCAGCGGTGGTGCGGGGCGTTGCTCGAGCACCGCGAGATCGCTCTCGTCCTTGAGTTCGACGCCGGTCAGCCCCCGGCGCAGCGACTCTCGCATCAGCCATGCCAGCTTGAACGCGGCGGCCTCGCAGGGCAGGCCCTCGGGCCGCACGTTCGAGATGCAGTTGCGCTCGGCGTCGTGCCGCCCGCGCTGGGGTGAATGGGTCAGGTAAACGCCGAGGCTGTCGGGCGAACTCAGGCCCGGCCGCTCGCCGATCAGCATGACCGAGAGCATGGCGCCGAACAGCTCACCCACCTCGTCGGCCAGCGCCACGCGGGCCTGCGTGGCGATGACCACGGGCGAGAAGCGCGTTTCGGGCGGCAGGTGCGCGCGCAGGGCCGCGAGCAGCGGCGCGGCATGGCGCGCCACCGCGAGCGAGGAAAGACCGTCGCCGATGACGATGCAGACATCGCAGCCATAGCGCCCGATGGCGCGCAGGCGGCCGCCGTCGTCTTCATCGAGCTGGCGGCCCAGGTCGGGGCGGCGCAGGTAGGTGGTGCGGTCGGCGGCGCGGCTGCGGGCGCGCGCCACCTCCCAGTGCTGCGCGCGCAAGGTGGCGTCGAGCGCATCGACGTCGAGCGCCGCGTGAATCGCGTCGCGCGCCATCGCATGCGCCCAGCCGAAGCGCAGGGTTTCGTCGGTCGGCATGCCGGCGCCGGCACGGCCGAGCGCCAGGCGCGCAGGCGTGGCCGAACGCCATTGCGCCCACGGGTTGGGTGTGACGGATTCGCTCATTGCGCAAGTGCCTTGAGCCCATCCATGCCGGCCAGCAGCCGGTTGGCGGAGGGCGGTGCGAGTTGCCCCGCGGCATTGGTGATCTGCATGCGCTGCAGCCAGGCCTCGAACTCGGGCGCGCGCTTCAAGCCCAGCGTTTCGCGCAGGAACAGCGCGTCGTGGAACGAGGTGCTCTGGTAGTTGAGCATCACGTCGTCGGCACCCGGAATGCCCATGATGAAGTTGATGCCCGCCGTGCCCAGCAGCACGAGCAGGTTGTCCATGTCGTCCTGGTCGGCTTCGGCGTGGTTGGTGTAGCAGATGTCGCAGCCGATGGGCAGGCCCAGCAGCTTGCCGCTGAAGTGGTCTTCGAGCCCGGCGCGAATGATCTGCTTGCCGTCGTACAGATACTCCGGCCCGATGAAGCCGACCACGGTGTTGATGAGAAAGGGCTTGTAGCGCCGCGCCAGCGCATAGGCGCGCACCTCGCAGGTCTGCTGGTCGACGCCGAAGTTGGCATTGGCCGACAGCGCGCTGCCCTGGCCTGTCTCGAAGTACATGACGTTGTTGCCGATGGTGCCGCGCTGGAGCGACAGCGCCGCCGCATAGGCCTCGTCGAGCAGCTCGGGCGTGACGCCGAACGAGAGGTTCGCCTTCTCGGTGCCGGCGATGGACTGGAACACGAGGTCGACCGGCGCGCCCGCTTCCGCGAGCCTGAGCGTGTTGGTCACGTGCGTGAGCACGCAGCTTTGCGTGGGGATCTCGAAGCGCTGGATGACCTCGTCGAGCATGCGCAGCAACTGGCCCAGCACGGGCATGCTGTCCGAAGCCGGGTTGAGGCCGATCACCGCATCGCCCGCGCCGTAGAGCAGCCCATCGAGCGTGGAGGCGGCCACGCCGCGCAGGTCGTCGGTCGGGTGGTTGGGCTGCAGGCGCACGGCCAGGTGGCCGGGCAGGCCGATGGTGTCGCGAAAGCGCGTGACCACGCAGCACTTCTTCGCGACCGAGACCAGGTCCTGGTTGCGCATGAGCTTGGACACGGCCGCCACCATCTCGGGCGTGAGGCCTGGCGCCAGTGCGGTGAGCGTGGCAGTGGTGGCTGCTTCCGACAGCAGCCAGTTGCGGAAGTCGCCGACCGTGCGGTGCGACACCGGCGCGAAGGCCTGCGCGTCGTGGCTGTCGATGATGAGCCGCGTGATGTTGTCGCTCTCGTACGGAATCAGCGCTTCGGTCAGGAATTGCTTGAGCGGCGTGTCGGCCAGCACATGGCGCGCCGCCATGCGCTGCTGCGCGGTGGCTGCGCCGATGCCCGCGAGGTAGTCGCCCGAGCGTGCCGGGCTGGCGAAGGCCATGACCTGCCGC
Organism: Variovorax sp. EL159; assembly: GCF_900100965.1. Lineage (GTDB taxonomy): Bacteria > Pseudomonadota > Gammaproteobacteria > Burkholderiales > Burkholderiaceae_C > Variovorax. The sequence continues at coordinate 841,373 of NZ_FMUJ01000001.1, forward strand.
AGGTCGTCGAAGGCGAAGACCTGTTGGTCGATGGTGGTGCGGTAGCGCATCTTTCTGTCAGGCGGCGTTGGTCGAGGACAGCATCTCGTCCGGCGCGGCCGCCTTGCGCTGCGCCGAGGTCAGCAGGAAGTAGCCATAGGCCGCGCCCATCAGCACGAGGAACAGCACGGTCAGCATGAAGTTGAACCACACCATCGCGCCCAGGCACACCACGCCCAGGCCGAGTGCGATGGCCGGGAACACGGGGTAGAAGGGCGCGCGGTAGGTGCGCAACAGGTCAGGCTCGGTGCGGCGCAGCTTGAACAGCGCGGCCATCGAGATCAGGTACATCACGATGGCCCCGAGCACCGCCATGGTCACGATGTTGGCGGTAAGCGTCTGGCCGCCGAACTGCACCCATTCGTCGCTGAAGATGGCAATGACACCGATGACCCCGCCGGCCAGCAGCGCGCGGTGCGGCGTGTCGAAGCGCGGGCTGAGGCCGGCGAAGTAGCGCGGCAGGTAGCCCGCGCGCGCCAGCGCGAAGATCTGCCGCGAGTAGCCCATGATGATTCCGTGGAACGACGCGACCAGCCCGAACAGCCCGATCCACACCAGCATGTGCAGCCAGCCGCTGTTGTCGCCCACCACCGCTTTCATGGCCTGTGGCAGCGGATCGTTGATGTTCGCGAGCTTGCGCCAGTCGCCCACGCCGCCCGCGAAGATCATCACGCCGAAGGCCAGCACCACCAGTGTGACGATGCCCGTGGTGTAGGCGATGGGAATGGTGCGGTGCGGGTCGCGCGCCTCTTCGGCCGCCATGGCCGCGCCCTCGATGGCAAGAAAGAACCAGATCGCGAACGGGATCGACGCGAAGATGCCCGAGATGGCCGCACCGTTCAGCACGCTGCCGCCGGCCCAGCCGTTGGCCACGAAGTTCGCCATGGTCCAGCCCGGCGTGACCACGCCCATGAACACCAGCAGCTCGACGATGGCCAGCACCGTGACGAACAGCTCGAAGGCCGCGGCGATGCCCACGCCGATCCAGTTGAGCCCGATGAAGATCACATACGCACCGAGCGCGAACCACTTCGGGTTGATGCCCGGGAACTGCACGTTGAGGTAGGCACCGATGGCCAGCGCGATGGCCGGTGGTGCAAAGACGAATTCGACCAGCGTCGCAAAGCCCGCGACGAAGCCGCCATGCGGCCCGAACGCGCGCCGCGCATAGGCGAAGGGCCCGCCCGCATGCGGGATGGCCGTCGACAGTTCGGTGAAGCTGAAGATGAAGGTGGTGTACATGGTCGCCACCAGTACCGTGGCCACCAGAAAACCGAGCGTGCCGGCGGTGTTCCAGCCGTAGCTCCAACCAAAGTATTCACCCGAGATGACAAGGCCCACCGCGATGCCCCAGAGCTGGATGGGACCCAGAACCTTCTTGAGATGACCGGTGCCGGCGTGCATGCCCGGCGTGGCTTCGGTGGCGTTCATGCGACGTCCTCTCTTCGTGAATGTTGACAGTGCACATTCGGCAAAGCAAGGGCTGTTCCACGAGCTACATCGGGCTACATGGAGGCGACGCAGGCGCTGGCCATAATCGGGGTCTTTCAATCCCCGAGGTGTTTCGTGAAGTCCTTTTTCTGTGCCGCTCTCGTGTCCGTCTTCGCCATCCCCGCAGCCTTTGCGCAATCTGCCCCGGTGACCACGCCCAGCGGCCTGATCTACCAGTCGCTCAAGGAAGGCACCGGCGCATCGCCCGCCGCCACCGACACGGTCAAGGTGCACTACCGCGGTACCTTCCCCGACACCGGCAAGGAATTCGACAGCTCGTACAAGCGCGGCGAACCCACCGAGTTCCCGCTCAACGGCGTGATCCCGTGCTGGACCGAAGGCGTGCAGAAGATGAAGCCCGGCGGCAAGGCCAAGCTGACCTGCCCGCCGTCGATTGCCTACGGCGCGCGCGGCGCGGGCGGCGTGATTCCGCCGAACGCGACGTTGAATTTCGAAGTGGAACTGGTGTCGGTCACGAAGCGCTGATCGCTTCGCGCAGCTTCGATCAACCTGGCTGGTACTGGTACAGCCAGGTCTCCGTCAACGTCTGATCCCCATTCTTCAAATACAGCCGCATGTCGATCGGCTCCGTGCCCTCGGGCGTGAAGTCGAACTGCGCGCGCCAGTGGCCGGGCACGCCATTCGGCACGGCTTCGGCAAAGACGTACGAGAACTTGCCGCGCGAAGCCGCCAGCACCACCTCGGGCTTCACACCGAAGGGCACGGTGGTGAGGGGCTGGCCGATGAACTCGACCATGAACTTGCGCACGCCCTGTGGGCGCGGCTGGCCCGGCTGCCCACCGCGTCCGATGCGCGTGGCCACGCAGTGCGCCAGCGGTGACGGAAAGGGCTCCTGGTCGGTCCAGTACAGGCGGTATTGCAGGCTGTAGCTGGCACCCGCCTTGGCATCGGCCTTGGGCACCCAGAAGGCGACGATGTTGTCGTGGATCTCGTCGTCGGTCGGAATCTCGATCAGCTGCACCGAGCCTTCTCCCCAGTCGCCCAGCGGTTCAATCCACAGGCTGGGGCGCTTGTCGTAGTTGACGCCGTCCTGGTAGTGGTCGAAGTTGCGGTCGCGCTGCAGCAGGCCGAAGCCGCGCGGCTTGGTGTCGGCGAAGGCCGAGGCGCGTGTCTGCGTGGGGTTGTTGAGCGGGCGCCAGATGCGTTCGCCCGCACCGTTCCAGATGGCCAGGCCGTCGGAGTCGTGCACCTCGGGGCGCCAGTCGATGGCGGTGGGCTTGGTGGTCTCCGAGTACCAGTACATCGACGTGAGCGGCACGAGGCCCAGGCGGCCCACGTCGCGGCGCAGGAAGAGGCGCGAGTCGATGTCCATGAGGACGGCCTTGCCGCGCTGCATCACGAACTTGAAGACGCCCGTGACGCTCGGGCCTTCGAGCAGCGCGTAGACCGTCATCGAGGTGGTGTTGCCGGCGGCCGGGGTCTCGAAGTAGAAGCGCGTGAAGTTGGGGAATTCCTCGGGCTTGTCGGGCACTGCCACGTCGAGCGCGATGCCGCGCGCCGACAGGCCGTACTGGTACAGCTCGCCGATGGCGCGGAAGTACGAGGCGCCGAGAAAGGCGACCCAGTCGTTCTTCTGCCAGTCGAGCTTGCTCTGGTCGCCCAGGCGGCTTTCCTGCAGGCGAAAGCCCGCGAAGCCCGCGCCGGCCGGCAGCGCGCGCGCCGGGCTGTCGGGCGGCATCGAGAAGTAATCGGGGCTGTAGAGCACCTCGCGCGCGAAGGCATCGCCGTCGGAGTTTTCGAGCACGTGCATGCGCACGGGCGTCTGGAAGAAGCGGCCGAGGTGGAAGAAGGTGACGGGAAAGGCACCCGGGCCATCGCGAAAGAGCGCATTGGCGGGGTCGAACTTGATCTTGCCGTGGGCGTCGTAGTCGATGCGGTCCAACACCTCGGGCGCGAGCGGTTGCGCGGCCGCATAGGGTTGCGCGGCCAGGCGCTGAGCCTCGGCGACGAGGCTGTCGAAGGAGAAGGGCGAAGGCTGGCTCAGTTGCAGGCCGTTGGCGGCCAGCGCCTCCGTGGGAAGTCCGAGGGCGGCGAGTGCGGCGGCGGCACTGCCAGCGGCAAGGAAGGATCGGCGATCAAGCATGTGGTTCTTGAGGGTTGCGAGTCTTTGGGGGAACACGGGGAACAGGAGAACGAACGACGCGGGCAGGCACCCCATGGAGGCACCTGCGCCCGGAAAAATCATCCTAATGCAGCGAGGGCCAGCCAAGCCTGCATGGGATTTTCCGCGACGGGGAACAGCGCCCAGCTTGACCGGGCCGCAGGCCGCGCGGCGTCAGCCATTCCGCGCAATCGGGGCCGGACAAAGCCGGACAAAGCCCGGCATTCGGAAAATTGTGCGTTTATGTATCGGCCGGGTCGGTGGCACGCAGTGAATACACCGCATAGATCGGCACGCCGAGCAGCAGCAGGACCATCGGCGCGAACAGCGTGTAGGGCAGGCCCATGCCTTCCAGCACCCGGAAGGTGGCGTCGAGGTGCAAGCGGGGGTGGGGCTGCGTCAGCTCGGCGGGCCGGCGCAGCCCCCAGCGGAATTCCGCGCCGGTGGTGCGCACCGAGGGGTGCTGCCTGGCGCGCCCGACGGCCAGCCAGCACATCGCATCGAAGGCCAGCACCGAGCCCGCGGGCGCACGCTCGCCGAAGGTGGTCAAGACGGCTTGCACCTGCTCGGGCTCCAGGTACATCAGCACGCCTTCGGTGAAAAGAAAAACCGGCTGCGCATTGCGCTTGCGCGGCAACGACAGTTGCTCCCACCAGTCGGGCGCGGTCAGGTCCAGCTCGCAGACGTCATGGCGCGGGTGGGTGTCGGGCAGCAGCTCGCGGCGCAGTTCAAGCACCTCGGGGAGGTCGGCGTCGGTCATGCGCGACTTGCCGTCGTCCAGCCACTGGAAGTAATGGCTCAGGCCGCAGCCCATGTTGACCACGCGGGCACCCGGATGCTGCTTCAGGAAGTCTTGCGCCAGGGCGCGAAAGCGCCGCGTGCGCGCCAGGATGCCGTAGATGGTGGCCCGGTCTTCCGGCAGCGGCTGCCCGTCGTCGCGGATCTGCTCCAGGATGCCGGCCGCGTAGGCGTCGCGCACGGCGACCTGCGGAAACATCGCGTCGCCCGAGGCGCGCGCGGCGAGCGGAATCCGCAAGGTGGAAGGAACGGCCGACAAGCTCCGTGCGGGTTTGCGGGCGGTCATGAATGCGGGAGGAGGGCCATGCGCAAAGTCTGGCCGCTCCCGTGGCAGCCGGCAAGTCAGACTTTCGTTCAGCCGGCCGGCGCGGAGCGTGCGTCCACGTAGGCCCAGGCTTGCAGGCCCGATGCCAGGGTGACGCGCTCGCGCCGGTAGTCGGCCACCTCGTAGGCGTCGGCATGCGCCAGTTCGGCCGGCGTGACGGCGAAGACGGCACCGTCCACGCCGTCTTGCGGCACGCCGCTGGGCGCGACGATGGGGTGGTGCGTCTTGCCGCTGGTGGCGACCACTGCCGCGTCCTTGATCTCGAGCTGCGCCAGGCGATAGCCCGGCAGCCGGTCGAGCTGGCCGGCCAGCTTGCGGCCGAAGGTGGCCAGCTGCACCGACTGCAGCTGCAGCGTGCCGTAGGAGAAGAGGCGTTCGGTGGTGGCGGTGTCGGCCGCTTCGGTGCGTCCGGCTTCAGGTGATGTCATGGGCGAAAGAGTCCAGGTTCATGGGCGCGCGGCGGGCTTGCCGCGCTGGCGTGCGAGATGGCGATAGATGGTGCTGCGGTGAACGCCCAGGCGGCGCGCGGCCCTGGCGACGTCATGGTCACAGGCCTTGAGCGCCTCGTCGATGGCATGGCGCGTGATGGCGACCAGCGGCTCGGCAGCTTGCAATGCAGGCCGGGCATCGGCGGCCGTTGCGCCGTGCGGTTGCACCGGCGGCGTGCCGTGCCGCAGGTGCGCAGGCAATGCGGGCGCGTCCACCGAATCTCCGGGGTCGGCCAGCGCGACGATGGCGCGCAGCGTGCTGCGCAGCTCGCGCACATTGCCGGGCCAGCGGTAGGCCGCAAGCGCCTCGAGCGCGTCGTCTTCCAGCCGCAGGTGCTTGGCCGCGCCGCCCGATTCGAGAAAGAGCCGCGCAATCAGCGCATGCCGGTCACTGCGTTGGCTGAGCGAGGGCAGGGCGACGCTGAAGCCTGCCACGCGGTACATCAGGTCGGCGCGAAAGCGCCCGGCCTCGACCAGCGCCGGCAGGTTGCCGTGCGTGGCGCAGACAAGGTCGAAATCCACCGCCACGCCCTGGCCACCGCCGAGCGGCGTGACCACGCGTTCTTCCAGCACGCGCAGCAGGCGCGTCTGCAGCGCAAGCGGTATCTCTGCGATCTCGTCGAGGAACAGCACGCCGCCGTGGGCCTCGCGGATGCGGCCCGCCATGCCCTTGCGCCTGGCGCCAGTGAAGGCGCCTTCCTCGTAGCCGAACAGCTCCGACTCGATCAGCGTCTCGGGCAGCGAGGCGCAATCGACCGCCACGAACGGGCCCGCGCCGCGCCGGCTCGTGGCATGCAGCCGGCGGGAGAACACCTCTTTGCCGCTGCCGGTTTCTCCGTTCACCAGCACCGAGACGCCTTCGTTCAGCACCCGCACGGCACGCTCCAGCAGCGGCAGCACGGCGTCGGCTTCGGGTGCCCGCGGGCTATCGGGCGCATGCGCGCGCCGGCTTGCCGTGCGTGCGCTGCCCGGTGTGCTCGAGCGTTCCATCACCGTGGCGATCTGGCGTCCGCCCGGCAGGGTGAGCAGGCTGCGCCGGTGTTCCATGCGCGGCCAGTGCGGGCCGAGAAAGTCGCGGACGTCGAGGTCGAGCAGGCCTTCCCATGACCGGTCGAACAGTTCGAGCGCAACGCGGTTGGCTGCGACGATCCGCCCGCCCTCGATCACCATGAGCCCTTCGCGCGCAGTGCCGATCAGCGCCGGCCGCGCATGAAAGCGCAGCACATGGCCGCCGGCTTCGGCCAGCATCATCCGGTGCTCGACCTGCTGCGCGGCCATGCGGACCAGGCCCAGCGCATGCGGGTTGACGCGCGCGGTTTCGCCCGAGATGTCGAGCGCGCCCGCCAGCTCGCCGCGCCCGGTGAAGATGGGGGCCGCCGCGCAGCCCAGTGCGCCGTTCTGCGCCAGGTAGTGTTCGCCGCCCAGCACCATCAGCGCCTCGCGTTCCATCAGCGCAGTGCCGATGGCATTGGTGCCGCGATGGTCTTCCGACCATTCCACGCCGGGCTGCAGCGCAATGCGCTCGGCCTTCGGCAAGAAGTCGGGGCTGCCGATTTCTTCGAGGATCAAGCCGCTCGCGTCCGACAGGATCACCACGCAGCCGTTGCCGACCGCATGCTCGGCCAGCCCGTCGAGTTCGGGTTGCGCGCAATTGAGCAGCCGCATCGCCTGTTCGCGCCGTTCGCTCAACAGTGCCAGCGCCATCGGCTCGGGGTCGATGCACAGGCGGTCGACCGGCCGGCTGCGCTGCCACGAGCGCGAGATGTGCGGCGCGATCCATGGCGCGGGGTCGCGGCCCTGCCTGAAGAACAGCTCGCGAGCCTGCTCCACTCTGACCGATGGCAACTGCGCTTCACTCATGCGTGTCTCCGGTGGGTTCCCGTTGTTTCGCGTCTTCGCTGCGTCGTATTCGCCTTATGCGACATCCTAGTCGCTATGTTCGCGCATGCATGTCGCAGATTGCGAATGGAAACCCTCTGCGGCACCTTGTTGCCACGAGGAAGTACTCAGGGAATGTCCTGATCCGCGCGGGTACGTGGCTTGCGGTTGTCAGCGCGGGTCGCCGCATGTCGTGGCGCCACCACCACCAGCACATGGAGACAAGTCATGGACATGCTTGAACCGGGCAAATTCGGCACTGCGGTGCCGTTCAAAAAGCGCTACGGCAATTTCATCGGCGGCGAATGGGTCGCACCGGTGGACAACCAGTACTTCGAGAACATCACGCCCGTCACCGGCAAGGTCTTCTGCGAGGTGCCGCGTTCCACGGCGGCAGACATCGACCGCGCGCTCGATGCGGGTCACAAGGCCAAGGGCGCATGGGGTCGCAGTTCGACCACCGAGCGCGCCAACATCCTCAACAAGATCGCCGACCGCATCCAGGAAAACCTGCCCATGCTGGCGGCCGCCGAAACCTGGGACAACGGCAAGCCGCTGCGCGAAACCATGGCGGCCGACCTGCCGCTGGCCGTCGACCACTTCCGCTACTTCGCCTCGTGCATCCGCGCGCAGGAAGGCGGCATCAGCGAGATCGACCACGAGACCTTCGCGTACCACTTCCACGAGCCCATCGGCGTGGTCGGCCAGATCATTCCGTGGAACTTCCCGATCCTGATGGCGGTGTGGAAGCTGGCGCCCGCGCTCGCGGCCGGCAACTGCGTGGTGCTGAAGCCGGCCGAGCAGACGCCGGTGTCGATCCTGGTGCTGCTGGAGCTCATCGCTGACCTGTTGCCGCCGGGCGTGCTGAACGTGGTCAACGGATTCGGCGTGGAGGCGGGCAAGCCGCTGGCGTCGAGCAACCGCATCGGCAAGATCGCCTTCACCGGCGAGACCACCACCGGCCGGCTGATCTCGCAGTACGCGAGCCAGAACCTGATTCCGGTCACGCTGGAGCTGGGCGGCAAGTCGCCCAACATCTTCTTCGCCGACGTGATGGACAAGGACGACAGCTTCTTCGACAAGGCGCTCGAAGGCTTCGCGATGTTCGCGCTGAACCAAGGCGAGGTCTGCACCTGCCCGAGCCGCGCGCTGATCCAGGAGTCGATCTACGACCGCTTCATGGAACGTGCATTGAAGCGCGTGGCTGCCATCAAGCAGGGCAGCCCGCTGGCGATGGACACGATGATCGGTGCGCAGGCCTCGAGCGAGCAACTGGAAAAGATCCTGTCGTACCTCGACATCGGCCGGCAGGAGGGCGCGCAGGTGCTGATCGGCGGCGAACGCGCCAGGCTCGAAGGCGACCTGGCCGATGGCTACTACGTGCAGCCGACCGTGTTCAAGGGCCACAACAAGATGCGCATCTTCCAGGAAGAGATCTTCGGCCCCGTGGTGTCGGTCACCACTTTCAAGGATGAAGAAGAGGCGCTCTCCATTGCCAACGACACGCTCTACGGCCTGGGCGCCGGCGTGTGGAGCCGCGACATGAACCGCGCGTTCCGCATGGGCCGTGGCATCCAGGCCGGCCGCGTGTGGACCAACTGCTACCACCACTACCCGGCGCATGCGGCCTTCGGTGGCTACAAGCAATCGGGCATCGGGCGCGAGAACCACAAGATGATGCTCGACCACTACCAGCAGACCAAGAACCTGCTGGTGAGCTACAGCGAGAACAAGCTGGGCTTCTTCTGAGCGCCGCAGGCATGGCCGCCCCGCACGTGCTTTGCATGAAGCCCGTGCGGGGCTTTTCGACATCCGCAAGAAAGCCACCATGACGCAAGAAGTCCTGCGCGTGACCGCGACCGATGCGGCGCTGGCGCTCATCGAGAAGCTGATCGCCAAGCACGGCCCGCTGATGTTCCATCAGTCGGGCGGCTGCTGCGATGGCAGCGCGCCCATGTGCTACGCCCGCGGCGAGTTCATCGTGGGCGACTACGACCGCTTGCTCGGCCACATCGGCGGCACGCCGTTCTACATTAGCGGGCCGCAGTTCGAGTACTGGCAGCACACGCAACTGATCATCGACGTGGTGCCGGGGCGCGGCGGCATGTTCTCGCTGGAAGGGCCAGAGGGCGTGCGCTTCCTGACGCGTTCGCGGCTGTTCACCGACGCGGAATGGGCCGTGCTCGAAGCCGAGGAAGCCCGGTAGGCGCCTGCCCCACGGCGGGTAAAAGTCGGCCCGGCCGCTTGGCATTCGCTATGTTGCGCCGTATATTGCGTGGCGCATGCTCCATCCGCCCTTCAAACTTCTTTCTTCGGCCTCACCCGTGGACGCGGCGAGCGGCCGGGTCGTGTTTCGCAATGCGGCAGCCTGTTGCGAGCCGACGGAAAACGCCGAAGACACAGCGCCCGGCGGGCGCGTTCGGCTGTCTGAACTCGACACGAATTTCTATTGCTCGGTCATCGGCACCTGCCTGACGACCGGCGAGCTTCGCAAGCTCATCGCGCGCTTCTCGGACGTGGAAGGCGCCAGCGACCTGGAGATCCACCACGACGCCGTCCGGCTCGCGACGCAGAACACGGCCGTCACCAAGGCGCTGCAGAAGGCGTTGGACCATCGACACGCGCCGGTCATCCAGCGTCTGTCGAAGATCCACGACGCACCGGCGCTCACCGCCTGCTGGGAAGAAGCGCTGCGGCAGGGCGAGATCCCCGGTGCCTACTGGGCCGTGCTGATGCACCGCAAGGCCACCGCCGAACTGCGGCAGCGGGCCTTCGGCGACGTGCACATGCTGTCGCATCTGGTGGGCGCGGCCAACCGGGCGGACATCCGCCGGCTGGAGGCGCTGGAGCGCGACAACATCGAATTGCGCGAGCGGCTGGACCGACACCAGGTCCGCTCGCTGGAGCTGCTGGAGGAGAGAGACAAAACCATCGCCGGGCTGAAGCACGAGCTGATCGAAGCCGGCAATGCGCGCAGCATCGCGTCGCCGGAAGCCGCCGACCTCGCCCTTGCGGCGCGGGCGCGCGCGGAAGAGGGCGAGCGCGCCGCCGCGCTCATCGCGGTGCAGACCGGTCGGCGCGAACGCGCGGAGCAGGCTGCGGTAGCGGCCGTGGCCGAGGCCAACCGGCTCGCGGAAGAGCTGGAGCACCTGCGCCAGCATGCGATCGCGCTGGGGCGCGAACTCGCCGCGGCCGAGGCGCAGTTGAAGCTCAACGCCGGCGAGGCCGCATCGGGTGCCGGTGCCGACCTCGACCGGCAACTGCAGGGGCGCCGCGTTCTCTACGTCGGAGGACGGCCCAGCGCCATGCCCGCCATCCGCGATCTCGTGCAGCGCCATGGTGGTGAATTCCGCCGCCACGGCGGCGGCCTGGAAGACCGGGCCGGGCTGCTGGCCTCGGCGGTGTCGTGGGCGCAGGTGGTGGTGTTTCCGGTCGACTGCATCGACCATGAATCGGTCGACAACATCAAGCGCATCTGCGTGCGCCAGCAGGTGCGCTACATGCCCTTGCGCAGTGCGGGCATCGGGTGCTTTGCGGCGGCGTTCTCGGCGCCGCCCGCCGATGTCGGTGGGGCCAGTCCATCATCGGACAGATCGATCTGCCCAAGGCACGGTTGAGAGGGAAGGTGCCGCCGATAGACTAGGGTGCTCAATCCAACCCAGGAGCACTTCATGAAAATCAGCGCACGCAACGTCCTGTCCGGCAAGGTCATTTCCATCGTTCGCGGTCCGGTCACGACCGAGGTCACGCTGGAGATCGCAGCCGGCGTTCAGATCGTCTCGACCATCACCAGCAGCTCGGCCCAGGCGCTCTCGCTGGTCGAAGGCGGCAAGGCCTATGCGGTGATCAAGGCGTCGAGCGTGATGGTCGGAACCGACTGAAATTCGCAGCGCCCAAAATTCCAATTGACACCGCGAATACCTTCTTCTAATCTCCAGCCCCACGACAGCACCCGTCCTTGACGGATGCGTCGGGCAGCAACATTGCTGCTTCACATACCGGCTATGAAAGCCCTCGAACAACGCGCAAGCGGGGTCGAGGGCTTTTTGCTTTTTGGAGCTTGAATGACTGTGGAAGAAGGCCAGGGTTTTCCGGATCTCGTCGTGGCGAGTGTGCAGATGGAGCCGCACGTGGGGCACACGGCGGCCAACGTCGCGAGGTCCGTGGAATTGATAGAGCAGGCCGCTGCAAAGGGCGCCTCGATCGTGGTGCTGCCCGAGCTGGCCAACAGCGGCTACGTGTTCGCCAGCCGCGCCGAGGCCTTCGCGCTGGCCGAGCCGGTGCCCGACGGACCGAGCACGCGCGCCTGGGCCGAAGTGGCGCGGCGCTGCAACGTGCATGTGGTCGCGGGCATTGCCGAGCGCGAGGGCGACCGCCTCTACAACGCGGCCGCCGTGCTCGGCCCGCGCGGCTGGCTGGGCACCTACCGCAAGCTGCACCTGTGGGGCGACGAGCACCTGTTCTTCGAGCCCGGCAACAAGGGGCTGCCGGTGTTCCACACCGAGCTGGGGCGGCTGGGCGTGCTGATCTGCTACGACGGCTGGTTCCCCGAAACCTATCGCCTGCTCGCGATGCAGGGCGTGGACCTCGTCTGCATGCCGACCAACTGGGTGCCCATGCCGCAGCAGCCCGCGGACCGCCCCGCGATGGCCACCACGCTCGCCATGGCCAGCGCCCACAGCAACGGGATGAACATCGTCTGCGCCAACCGCACGGGCACCGAGCGGGGCCAGCCCTTCGTCGGGCAGAGCCTCATCGTGGGGGCGCAAGGGTGGCCGCTGGCGGGGCCCGCCTCGCACGATGGCGAGGAGATTCTTTACGCCCGCATCAACCTCAAGGCGTCGCGCCAGGCGCGCCATCTGAACGCATTCAACGATGTGCTGCGCGACCGCCGCGACGACATCTACGACCCGATGCTGGGGACAGGCTGGCCGCTGCCGCGGCACTGACCCTTTCGATTTTTCTGCTGTCACTCACTCAAAAAACTTTCCACCGAACTTCGAGAGGACCTTGAACATGAAGATCACTTCCCTCCTGCGCCTCGGCGCCCTGACGGCTGCATCCTTGCTGGGCGCCAATGCCCAGGCCGCCGACCCGCTTCGCATCGGCGTGGCGGTCGGCCTGTCGGGCGCCAACAGCGTGGTGGCGCCGGCCGCGGTGCAGTCGTCGCAGCTTGCGGTCGACGAGATCAATGCGGCCGGCGGCATCCTCGGGCGCAAGGTCGAGCTGGAGATCGTGGACGATGCCTCCGGCGCCGTCGGCGCACAGAAGGCCTTCGACACGCTGGTGTTCCAGAAGAAGGTGGCCGCCATCATCGCGATGGAGAACAGCGCCGCGCGCAACGCCGCGCTGCCGGTGGTGAGCAAGGGCAAGGTGCCGTACATCTACACCTCGTTCTACGAAGGGCGCTCGTGCAACAACTGGATGTACGTGAACGGCTGGGTGCCCGAGCAGCAGGTGGCGCCGGTGGTCGACTACTTCCTCAAGAGCAAGAGCGCCAAGACCTTCTTCCTGGTCGGCAACGACTACGCCTTCGGCCGCGGCATGCTCGACTTCACCCGCAAGTACATCGAGCAGAAGGGCGGCAAGGTGGTGGGTGAGGAATACCTGCCGATCGACGGCAGCGACTGGACCTCGGTGATCTCGAAGCTGCGTGCTGCCAAGCCCGATGCCCTCATCAGCGCCACCGCGGGCGGCGCGCCCAATGTGTCGCTGGCCAAGCAACTGAAGGGTGCGGGCCTCACGCTGCCCTACGGCAACCTCGCGATCGACGAGGGCACCGCAAAGACCATGGGCGACGTGGCCAGCGGCATGTACATGTCGGCTTCGTACCTGACGGGCATCGACATTCCCGAGAACAAGAAGTTTCTCGAGGCGATGAAGAAGAAGTTCGGCGCCGACCTGAAGACGCCCAACGAGCTGTCGGAGCCGCAGTACGAAGCCTTCTTTCTCTACAAGGCGGCGGTTGAAAAGGCCGGTTCGGTCGATGCGGCCCAGGTGGTCAAGGCGCTCGGCGAGGTGTCGTTCACCGGCCCGCGCGGTGCGGTGTCGATGAACAAGAGCCGCCACACGCCGCTGTCGATGCGGCTGGGCCAGGTGCAAGCCGACGGATCGATCAAGATCCTCGAGACCTTCGCGAGCGTCGACCCCGGCGCGCAGTGCCCGAACCTGAAGTAACGTCGCAGACGGACACGAAAAGACAAAGAGACAAGGGCCGCTACATGGTGCTGTTGCTGGATTTGCTCACGACCGCGGCGATGCTCTTCATCGTCACCGCCGGGCTGATGATGATTTTCGGGGTGATGAAGATCGTCAATTTCGCGCACGGTGCGCTGCTCACGCTTGGCGGCTACGCGAGCTATGTGGTGACCCAGCTGAGGCTCGATCCGTGGCTGAGCTGGCCATTGGCGCTGGCGGTCGGCGTGGTGGCCGGCATGCTGGTGGAGTGGCTGATCGTGAAGCCGCTCTACAAGCGGCCGCTCGACGCCATCCTCGCGACCTGGGGCCTGGGCATCGTCATCGGGCAGTCGATCGTGATGGCCTTCGGCCGCGAGGTGCAGTTCGTCGATGCGCCGCTCGCGGGCACGTGGTCGGTCGGCGGTGTGGACTACTCGGCCTACCGACTGCTGCTGGTTCCCATCGCCATCGGGCTGTGCCTGTTGCTGACCGGGCTGCTCAACGGCACGCGCTTCGGCATCCGCACGCGCGCGGTGATCATGAACGAGGAACTGGCCAGCGGCCTGGGCATCCATGCGGGGCGCGTGCGCTTCATCACTTTCAGCCTGGGGGCGGGGCTGGGCACGCTGGCGGGCACGATGATCACGCCGCTGTCCAGCGTCGATCCGAACATGGGGCTGCCCTGGCTGGTGAGCGCCTTCATGCTGGTCATGGTGTCGGGCCATTCGATGCCGAGCCTGCTGCTGACCTGCGTGGTGTTCGGTGCCTGCCAGGTGCTGGTGAGTACGTATGCCAACCCGGTGCTCGGCGGGTTGACCATCGCGGTGCTCGCGGCGGTCACGCTGCGCATCCGTCCGAAGGGGTTTGCCCGTGGCTGAGAGCATCGCAATGGCCTCCACGGTGCCTTCGTCGCTTTCTTCGCTGCGCGCCACGTTGCGCTCGGGCCGTGGGCTCTCGGTGCTGGGCGGCATCGGCCTGCTGCTGATCGTGGCCGGGCCGTGGGTGTTCGACACCTACCTGCTCAACATCCTCGTGAAGGCCTTCTTCTTCGCCATCGCCGCGATCACGGTCGATGTGCTGTGGGGCTACACCGGTTACCTGAGCTTCGGCCAATCGGCTTTCTTCGGTATTGGCGCCTATGCGGCGGGGCTGGTGTTCACGCACAGCGGCTTCAGCATTTCGACGGCGCTGCTGGCGCTGGGCGCGGCCATCGTGGTCAGCGCGGCGGTCGGGGCGCTGGTGGGGTGGTTGTCGTTCTACCGGGGCGCCTCGCCGTTCTTTGCGACGGTCATCTCGCTGGTGCTGCCGATCGTGCTGACGCAGTTGCTGCTGTCGGGCGGCCAGTGGACGGGCTCCAGCTCGGGCCTGACCGGCTACGAGAGCTTCGACCTTTCGGTCGAGGCCTGGTACTGGGTGGCCGGCGGCATGCTCGTGCTGTTCGGCCTGCTGGGCTGGCTGCTGGTGCGCAGCGACGCCGGGCGGGTGCTGGCCGCCATTCGCGACAACGAATCGCGCTGCACCTACCTCGGCATTCCCACGGCGGCGGTCAAGATCGTGCTGCTGACCGTCATGGCGGTGGTCGCGGGCATCGCCGGCTTCGGCTACGGCGCCTTCAGCGGCGTGGTGGCGCCCGAGCTGACCGGCTTTGCGCTGGGCACAGAGCTGATCATCTGGGTCGCGTTGGGCGGGCGCGGCACGCTCTGGGGGCCGCTGATCGGCGCGGTGCTGATCAACGTGGCCACCGCGTACCTCAGCGGCAGCATGCCGTTCGCGTGGCAATTGATCGTCGGCGTGGCCTTCGTGGGGGTCATCGTGCTACTGCCCCAAGGGCTGGTGCCGTTGCTGCTCAAGCCTTTCGGGCTGGGCCGTATCGCTGCGCGCGTGCCGACGCTGGCAGCGCGGCCGGTCGGTGTCGTGGCCGCTGCGCAGGCGGCCACGCCGGCCCTGCACATGGCGCAGGTCGCAAAACACTACGGTGCACTCAAGGTGCTGCAGGGCATCGACCTCGAAGCACGCGCCGGCGAGCTGGTCGGGCTGATCGGGCCGAACGGGGCAGGCAAGACCACGCTGATGCGCTGCATGAGCGACGGGGCCGAGCGCAGTGCCGGCACCGTGAAGCTGTGCGGCCACGACATCCGCGACCTGCCGCCCGAGGCCTGCGTGCGCTTCGGGCTGGGGCGCAAGTTCCAGAACGCCAACATCTTCGAGTCATTGACGGTGGCGCAGTGCCTGCGCATCGCGGGCACGCTGCTGGAGCGGCCTTCGCTGCTGCGGCAAGACGACGCGCTGCGCTTGCCGGCCTATGCACTCGACGTGGTGCGCGCCACCGGGCTCGACGCCAAGCTGGCCACCGTGGCGCGCGATCTCTCGCACGGCGAACAGCAGGCATTGGAGCTTGCGATGGTGCTGGCGCTGGAGCCGCGCATCGTGCTGCTCGACGAGCCGACCGCCGGCCTGACCCAGACCGAGCGCGCGCAGATCGGTGAGGTGCTGTCGTCGCTCGCACACCGGCATGGCCTGTGCTGCCTGCTGGTGGAACACGACCTCGATTTCGTCGAACAGATCGCCACGCGCATCGTGGTGCTGCACCAGGGAACCATCGTGATGCAGGGCAGTTTCGAGGAGGTGGTGAACTCGCCGCTGGTGAAGACCATCTACGCCGGCAGCGCGCATGCGCCGCAGGAGGCCGCATGAGCGAGACGAAGCAACAGGCACTGAGCCTCGAACGCCTCTCCAGCGGCTACGGCGCTTCCGTGGTGCTGCGCGGCTTGTCGCTCGACGTCGCGGCCGGCGAGGCCGTGGCGCTGCTGGGCAAGAACGGCATGGGCAAGAGCACCTTGCTCAAGACGGTGATGGGCTACCTGCCGAAGAAGGGCGGCCAGGTTCGCCTGAACGGTCACGACATCACCCGCCAGCCGCCGCACCGCATCGCGCGCCAGGGCATCGCCTATGCGGCGCAGGAGCAGGCGCTGTTCGCCGACCTGAGCATCCGCGACAACCTGCGGCTCGGGCTGGAAAAAGAATCCGTCTTCGACGAGCGCTTCGCGGACATCGAGCCGCTGTTCCCCGTCTTCAAGACCCGCCTGAAGCAGGACGCCGGCACGCTCTCGGGCGGCGAGCAGAAGATGCTGCTGCTCGCGCGGGCGCTGATGATGCGGCCTTCGATGATCCTGCTCGACGAGATCACCGAAGGGCTGCAGCCCTCGGTCATCGACCGGCTCGCCCGCGCGCTGCTGGACGAACGCGCCCGGCGCGGCACGGCGATGCTGATCGTGGAGCAGAACGTGCCGTTCGCGCTGCAGGTCGCTGACCGTTATGTGGTGCTGAAGCAGGGCGAGCTGGTCGATGAAGGCCATGCCAAGGCCGGTGGTGCCGCAGCATCGGTCTTCGACCACCTGAGGGTTTGACTTTGGGCGCGGGGCGTCGAAGATGGCCGCAGGGGTACGAAGGCACGGATCGTGCTGTGCCTGTTCGAACGATGTTGGAGAAAGCCGATGACCACTGAGAAACCCGCCCCCGCCGAAGACGGCTGGCGCATCGGCGTGCTGCATTCGCGCTCGGGCGCGACGGGCGTGACCGAGTCGGAGCACTTCTTCGGCACCGTGCTCGCCATCGAGGAAATCAACGGACTGGGCGGCGTGCTCGACCGGCCGCTGCTGCCCGTGGCCTACGACCCCAAGGGCGATGCCGACGAGTACCGGCAGCTCGCGACGCGGCTGCTGCTGGAAGACGAGGTGAACGTGATCTTCGGCTGCTCGCGCTCGTCGAGCCGCAAGGCGGTGCTGCCGGTGGTCGAGCGCAACAACGCGCTGCTGTGGTACTGCTCCTTCTACGAGGGCTTCGAGTATTCGGCCAATGTCATCTACACGGGCGCGGTACCGAATCAGAACAGCGTGCAGCTCGCGGCCTACCTGCTGAAGAACAGGGGGCGGCGCTTCTTCCTGATCGGTGCCGACTATATTTTTCCGCGCGAGTCGAACCGTGTGATGCGCGAGATGGTCGAGCAGCACGGCGGCGAGATTCTCGACGAGGTTTACGTGCCGTTGGAAGCGTCGGAAGCGCAACTGCAGGACGTCATGCGCGACATTGCCGACGCGCAGCCCGACGTCATCTTCTGCACCATCGTCGGCCAGTCGGCGCGGCGCCTGTACCAGATCTACCGCGAGCACGGGCTCGATCCGCAGCGCATGCCGATCGCCAGCCTGTCGATGGTGGAAGAAGAGGTGCGCATGATCGGCGTCGAGGCCTGCGTGGGGCACATCACGTCGGCCACGTATTTCAGCTCGCTGAAGAACGAGAGCAACGACCGCTTCATCGCGCTGTGGCGCAAGCGCTTCGGCGACCGGCCCACCAGCATGTGGTCCGAAGCGGCCTACAGCCAGGTCCACCTGTTCGCGCGGGCGCTGGAGCGCAGCGGCAGCCTGGACACGCGCAAGCTCGTCAATGCCGTGCGCACGGTGCGCTTCGAGTCGCCCGAAGGGCCGTTGACGATCGATGCGGAAAACAACCACACCTTCCTGACGCCGCGCATCGCCGTGTGCCGCGGCGACGGGCAGTTCGACCTGCTGTGGGAGGGCGCGGGCCCCGTCAAGCCCGACCCGTACCTGTCGACCTTCGGTTTTTCCGAGTTCTGGCTGAGCTGACGCCATGAGACGCCGGGCCGCCCCAAGTCAAATACCGCAGCCGAAGGCGGAGGTTACCTAATGAGCAGCTTGCGTCGCCTCTACGATGACCTGCGCAGCATCTGCGTCGCGGTGGTGTACCCGCCGGGCGAAGACCGCGACATTCTTCTCGACCAGCTCAAGCGCATCGGCTGCCGGCTGAAGATCATCTGGCCCTTTCCCGCCGCGCCGCCCACGGGCTGCGACGTGATCTTCTTCCAGGTGTCGCAGGAGCTGCAGGACAGCACCAGCTGGTGCGCCAGCGCCGTCGAGGCGACGCTGATCGCGCTGTCCGACTACGAGAACCCGACCACGCTGAAGCTGCTGCTGGACACCAGCGCGCACGGCGTGCTGACCCGGCCGTTCCGCTCGTCGGGCGTGCTGAGCACGCTGGTGCTGGCGCGCTCGTCGCGCGGCTACCAGGAGCGGCTGCAAAGCAAGGTCAGCAAGCTCGAAGAAACGATCAAGTCACGCCGGCAGATCGAGAAGGCCATTCGCATGCTGGCCGACACACAGGCGCTGACCGAGGCCCAGGCCTACGAGCACATGCGCACGCGCGCGACCACGCTGCGGGTCACGGTGGCGGAAGTGGCGTTGATGGTTGTCGAGGCGCACGAGGCGATGGAGAAGCTGGGGCTGGGGCGGGTGCGCGGGGGCAGTTGATCGGCGTCCTGATCGCCGACGATCGGCGGTTTGGGCTCGGGAGTGCCCCAGCCTTTCGGATCGGGACTCCACGCAGGATCGGGTTCCCGGTCAAACAACGCACAGGCGTAAGCACCGAGATCCACACCCAGCACTTTGAGGGCGGCTTCGGCACCGCCGTCTTCGCGCTGGGCATTCAGGGCAAAGCGCGTGAACAGTTCCCGGTCCTGGCTCATCTGTTCGACCATGACGCGCGCAAGCTCATAGGACAGCAGGTTGCCGTCATCGGTCCTGAAGAACGAATGACCGGACCAGAACTCCTGAATCTCGGATGGGCCCCAGAACGCGAGATGCTTGCGGTGCAGTTCCTGCGGGCGCATGGTCACATGGCCTTGCCTGGTCAGTCTTCTCTCCGTGTTGACGGCGAGTCCTTCATCCAACCATCTAGGCAGTCCGAGGTGCGAGAGGGCGCTGTGCGTCATCTCATGCGCGATGACCGGTTCGATGGCAGCGAGGTCGGCCCGCATCGCGAGAAAGTGTGCACAGCCCGCGTTAATGAACATGCCTCCACTTGGGGCGATCTCGCCGCCTTCGGGGTAGTACGCCGAGACATAGTTGTAGTACGTTCTTTGATCGTCCACAACCAGCAAGGTGTTCTTGTCGTCCGCGTCGAAATGCGCGATGCCGGCCAGAAGTCGCTGGATTCGCTTGCGCGTGGATGCGATATATGCGGCCGTTGCCACAGCCACAACGTCTTCCAGTGAAGACACCACATAGGCATCGTCCGTTGCGTAAAGATGAAAGTGCGGCCCCAGTGCATCCCTGAAGTGGAGCAGCCATGCGCGTTGCCCCAAGGTCATTGCCTTGCGCTGAAGATCGATGCCGCCGAGAGAAGATGCCCACTCGGCCAGAGCGGGCCAATTGACCATGGGAAATCCGTTGTAGAGACCCATGTTTTCGATCAGTGGAAACGGTGGCCCATCGCCCAGCGCGATTTCTCTGGGGGCCATGTCGGTGGCGAAGCCTGCGGCCGGCGCTTTGGTTTTTCGAGCGGGGGCAGCGGGCTGTGCTGGCAGATGGAATTTTGCAATCAGGGCGCCCACGAAAGGGGCAATCCAGATCATTCCGATCAGCAGGTTCTTTCGCATGGGAACCTCGACGCTCGACATGACGCGTCCTGTCATCAGCGTGTTGATCAGCAGCAGCAGGGCGCATACCGCGAGAAGCAACAGCTCCGTCATTGATGGCTCCTCGGAAAACAGTCCGGCGAGCGCCTTGCGCGGGGCTCGCACAGCGTGATGAAGTCAACGCGGACCAATTGGATCGGGCTTGCCATCGGCGGATTCTAGAGAGCACGCCAGTGCCGAAAGTCATGGTCCGGGCAAAAGAAATTTTTGACATGTTATGTCATACCGCCTACAGTGGCCTTATCGAAGCCTGCTCGCTTCCATCGGCACTCAACCATAAGGAGAGGTATGCAATCACTGCTCGATCAACTCAAGGGATTGGACACGCTGGCCGGCGCCGCGATGGGAGGGCTGCCGGTGCAGCTGCAGCCCATTCCGGGCAGCACGCCCGTGGTCCAGGTGAGCATCGAGGGGCGCGATGAGCTGCCGATCTTCGTCACCAGTTCGGACATGCAGATCATCTGCATCTGCTATCTCTGGACCGAGGAAGAAGTGAAGCCTGCGCGCCGCACCGAGCTGCTCGAATCGCTGCTCGACCTGAATCCTTCGGTACCGCTCTCGTCCTTTGGCCGCGTCGACGGCCGCTACGTGCTCACCGGCGCACTGGGGCGCGATGCGAGCGTCGAAGACATCGCACGCGAAGTGGCCGTGCTCAGCGACAACGCACTCGATGCACTCGATGCCTTGTCCGAATTCCTGAACTAAGCGGAGATCATCATGACAGTCATCAAGAAGCTGGTCACCTTGCTGCGCGGCAGCGCGCGCGAAATCGGCGAGAGCGTGGTCGACAGCAACGCCACGCGCATCTACGAACAGGAAATCATCGACGCCAAGCACAGCATCGAGAAGGCCAAGGGCGACCTCACGGGCGTGATGGCCAAGGAGATGCAGTCGGCCCGCGAGATCGAGCGCCTGAAGAACGAAGCCGCGCGCTACGAAGGCCTGGCACTCGAAGCGCTCAACAAGACGCAGGAAGGCCTGGCGCTCGACGTGGCCGCGAAGGTCGGCGCGCTCGAGCAGGAACTCGAAGAGCAGGCCAAGGCCCACGCGTCGTATGCGCTGCAGGTGTCGCGCCTGAAGGAGCTGATCAAGTCGGCCGAAGCGCGCATCCGCGAGCACGAGCGCGAGATCGGCATCGCCAAGACCACCGAGAGCGTCTACCGCGCGACGCAGTCGATCTCCGAGAACATCGGCAGCGGCGGTTCGCGGCTGGCCAATGCGCGCGAGTCGCTGGAGCGCATCCGCCAGCGCCACGAAGACCTGGCCGACCGCATGACGGCGAGCCAGGCGCTCGAGAACGAACTCGGCCACAGCGCGCTTGAAAAGAAGCTCGCGGCCGCGGGCATCGGCACCGAAGCCGATCGCGCCGGCAAGGTGATGGAGCGCATTCGCGCCCGTCAGGCCAACAACACCTCGGGCCCGGCCTCGCAATGACCGTGCGGGTCAAGCCGGTTCGCTGGCAAGGCTCGGACGAGGCGATACGCGCCGTGCAGGTCGCGTTCGACGTGGAGGAGGCCGTGCTGGAAGCCGTGCGCACAGCGGCTTTCGAGCAGCATGTGTCCACGTCCGACCAGATCCGGCAGGTGCTCGGCCTCGCAACCACGTCCAAGCCCAAGCGGCCCCGGCTGACCGTGTCGCTCAATGCGGCAGACTATGAGTTTCTGGCGGCGCGCTACGGTCTTGCACCTGAAGATCGCCTGGCCATCAAGGAGAGGGCCACGCGCGACCTGATCGCATTCGCCAGCAGTGGAAAGAAGGGTACCGGCACAGGGAAGCCGGGCCGCAGATAGAACAACGAACAACAACCCGTACGCGGGAGGATCAATGGGCGATTTCATGGGAGCGGTGACGGGTTACCCCACCGCGATCTACACGGTATTGCTGGGCGTCGTGGTGATCTACTGGGTGCTTGCGGTGCTCGGCATGGTCGACATCGAGCACAGCGGCATCGACTTCGACGTGCACGTCCACACGCACGCCGACGGCGACAGCAGCGACATCGGCCACATCGCCAGCTACGTGGTGGCGTTCGGCCTGAACGGCGTGCCGTTCTCGGTGGCCGTGAGCCTGCTGGTGCTGGTCTCGTGGACGGTCTGTTGCCTTGGTGGCGAATGGCTGTTGCCGCTGGTGCCGACGATGCCGCTCAAGCTGCTGGCCGGCACCGTGCTGCTGGTGGCTAGCGCCGTCATTGCCATTCCCGTCACCGCCGTGGCCATCCGTCCGCTGCGCGGCCTGTTCGTGAGCCACACGGCCGTGACCAACGCGGCGCTGGTGGGCCAGATGTGCCGCGTCGTCACCGGCGTGGTGAACGAGAAGGACGGCCGCGCCGAGGTGGCCCGCCGCGGCGCCAGCCTGAACATCCGCGTGTGGGCCCCCGCGCCCAACACGCTCAAGCGCGGCTCGCAGGCGCTGATCGTCGAATACGACGAGGTGGCCGGACGCTACCTGATCGCGCCGCACGACGACAACACCGTCTGACCGCGCTGCACCCCATCAACTGTTCTTTCGCTCTCAAAGCAATTCTGGAGAAAAAATGGAGCCCATCCTCTTTGCCGTCGTCATACTGGCCGTCGTCCTGCTCGGCCTGTTCGCGATGTTCGCCAAGTTCTATCGCAAGATCGAGCAGGGCCACGCACTCATCGTGAACACGTTGCGCGCCGAGCCCGAGGTGACCTTCACCGGGCGGATGGTCTACCCCATCATCCACAAGGCCGAGCTGATGGACATCTCGGTCAAGACCATCGAGATCGACCGCTCGGGCAACGAGGGCCTGATCTGCCGCGACAACATCCGCGCGGACATCAAGGTGAAGTTCTTCGTGCGCGTCAACAAGACGGCCGACGACGTGCTGAAGGTGGCGCAGGGCATTGGCTGCGCACGGGCTTCGAACCACGAAACGCTCGAAGAGCTGTTCTCGGCCAAGTTCTCCGAGGCGCTCAAGACGGTCGGCAAGTCGATGGAGTTCGTCGACCTCTACCAGGCGCGCGACGGTTTCCGCGACCAGATCATCAGCCAGATCGGCAACGACCTCTCGGGCTACGTGCTCGAAGACGCGGCCATCGACTTCCTGGAGCAGACGCCGCTGTCGGAACTCGACGCCAACAACATCCTCGATGCGCAAGGCATCAAGAAGATCACCGAGCTGACGGCGGTCGAGCACGTGCGCACCAACGAGCTGCGCCGAAACGAGGAAATGCAGATCAAGAAGAAGAACGTCGAGACGCAGGAGGCGCTGCTCGAACTCGAGCGCCAGCAGGCCGACGCCACCTCGCGCCAGCACCGCGAAATTGCCAGCGTGCGTGCCCGCGAAGAAGCCGAGACCCTGCGGATCCAATCCGAAGAGCGCACCAAGTCCGAAACCGCGCGCCTGCTGTCCGAGCAGACCGTGTCGGTGCAGCAGGAAAACGTGCAGCGCGAAAAGGAAGTGGCCGAGAACAACCGCAAGCGCGCGGTGGCCATCGAGGAAGAAAAGGTCACGCGTGCCCGCGACCTGGAGATCGTCGACCGCGAGAAAGAAGTGACGCTGCAGCGCATCGAGAAGGACAAGGCCGTCGAAGTGCAGAAGAAGGCGATTGCCGACGTGATCCGCGAGCGCATCGTGGTCGAGCGCACGGTGGCCGAGCAGGAAGAAGCCATCAAGGAACTGCGCGTGGTGGCCGAGGCTGAACGCACCAAGAAGTCGGTCGTGATCATGGCCGAGGGCCAGGCCGAAGAAAAAATGGTGATCGACGTCAAGGCGGCCGAAACCCAGGAAAAGCGCGCGCGCCACAAGGCCGCCGAAGAACTCACGCTGGCCGACGCCAAGCTCAAGGTGGCCGAGCGCGACGCCGAATCGAAGAAGCGCGAAGCCGAAGGCGTGGAAGCGATCTCCGCCGCACCGGGCCTTGCCGCCGCCAAGGTGGAAGTCGCCACGGCGCAGGCCCGGCTTGCCAGCTTCGAGGCCGAAGCCTCGGGCAAGGAAAAGCTCGGCCTGGCCGAAGTGCATATCCGTTCCGCCGATGCCGACGCCATCCTCAAGGCTGGCCAGGCCGATGCACAGGTGATCGAGGCACGTTCGCAGGCCGAAGCCGCCGGCATGCGCGCCAAGTTCGATGCCGAGGCCTCGGGCAAGGAGAAGCTGGGCCTTGCCGAGGTGAGCGTGCGCACGGCCGACGCCGAAGCCACGCTGAAGTCGGGCCAGGCCGACGCGCAGGTGATCGAAGCCCGCTTCAACGCCGAGGCCAAGGGCCTGCACGAAAAGTTCGAGGCCATGAAGGCGATGAGCCCCGAGACGCGCGACCACGAAGAGTTCCGCATGCGCCTGGAGAAGTCGCACATCGAAACCATGAAGGGCATCGATGCGCAAACCTCCATCGCCAAGGAGCAGGCCGAAGTGCTGGGCACCGCGCTTTCCAACGCCAAGATCGACATCGTGGGCGGGCAGGGCGACTACTTCGACAGCTTCGTGCGCTCGCTCTCCGTGGGCAAGGGCATCGACGGCGTCATCTCCAAGAGCAACGCGCTGCAGGTGGCCTTCAAGGACCAGCTCTCGGGCGACCGCGACGTGGTGAAGGACCTGCGCGACATCGTCGGTGCGCTCGGCAATTCGTCCGGCGAGATCCAGAACCTCAGCGTGGCTTCGCTGATGAGCAAGATCGCCAGCGACGGCAGCGAAAGCCAGAAGTCGGCCCTGCAGAACCTGATCTCCTCCTTCCGCAACTGACGCGGGGCGCGCGATGAACCCGAACCTGAAGTGCAGCTGCTCCGCGCACACGGCGATGCAGCCCGTGGCGCTGGCCGAGGCATTGCTCGCCGTGCACTGCGCCGACTGCGGCGGCATGGTGATGGCCATGGACGACTGGCGCGCCTGGAAGGCGGCCGACGCGACCCGCGTGCCGCATGCCGTCGAAGACGAAGTGATCGAGGTGTTCGACGCCACAGCCGTGCGGCATTGCCCCGCGTGCGACCGCCTCATGCAGCGCCTGCGCGTCAGCGCCGGCCCCGACTTTCGCATCGACCGCTGCGTGGCCTGCCAGAACCTGTGGTTCGATCCGGGCGAATGGCGCGCCATCGTGAGCCGCGGCCTGGCCGGCCGGCTCGACGAGCTGCTGTCCGACGGGTGGCAGCGTCGCCTGCAGACCGAGGAAGTGCGCGCGGTGCGCCTGGCCGCGCTGCGCCGCCGCTATGGCAACGAATGCATCGACGAGCTGGACCGCATCCGCGCCTGGCTCGACACCCAGCCTCACCGCGACGAATTGCTCGCACTGCTGCGCGCGGACTGACCGCGCCGATCTATGCAACCAACGGAAGAAACGGGCGCGCCAGCTGGCGCAGAAGCCCAGACCGAGGCCTTGGTGTCCGGCAGCGGCAGCTACGACCTGCTGAAGAAGCGGCTCGAAACCCAGGGCGAGGGCCTGCTGAAGAAGACGCAGGGGCTCAACGAGCAGCGGCTGGCCGAGTTCGGTCGGTCCGACCAGTCGCTGATCCTGCGCACCCGAGCACGCACCGAGAACAACGCCGTGGCGCGCGACCTCGTGCGCATCGGCGACCTGCTGCTGTTCGGCTACAACGTCTTCATCGGCCTGCGCAAGGAAACGACGGTCGGCGACGTGTTCGGCCTGTACCGCCTGGTGTCGCCCGGCGAGGCCGGCCAGGGCGCGGACAGCGACGAGCTGCAGCCCGTGCCGCTGGCGGGCAGCTTCCTCGAAGACGCGCGCTTTGCCTCCGACTTCCGCGAGCTGTACGCCTACTACAAGCAGGCCACGCTGCTGCAGCTGCGCGTGACGCAAGACAAGCTGCTCGCCGCCTTCCAGATCGGCCAGCAGCTGCACGACGTGCGCGTGTTCCGCTGGGCCATCGAGCGCGACGGCGGCATCAACTACATCGACAACCGCGGCGAGCGCGACATCGCCTTGCCCGCGAGCCATGACTTCGAGTGGACCGTCGCCACGCGCGAAGACCATGTGGGCGGCAAGCACCCGCATGTGAACGTGCTCGACACGGTGTTCGTCGAAACGCTGGGCGGCGACCTCACCGTCAAGATCGAGAACAACACCGAAACCGGGCTGGGCATCTACAGCGAACCGGTGGAAGACAAGAGCCAGTCGCTGACCGACGCCGAGATCGCATGGGCCAAGCTGGGCATGCTGATCCTGCTGCGCGTGAAGCCCTACCGCGAGCAGGTCACGCGCTACCTGGTGTTCAACATCCGCACGCAGCAGGTCGAGCGCATCGACGCCATCGGCGGCTCTTGCGTGCAGCTGCCCGAAGACCACGGCATCATTTTTCCGGGCGGCTACTACCTGCAGTCGGGCGAGCACAAGCGCTTCGACCTGCCGGCCGAGACGGTCGAGAACCTGCGCTTCAAGCGCATGCTGCGCTCGCCCAACGGCGAAGACGTGGCGTACATCTTCTACGACCCGAAGCCGGGGCGCTATGCGATCTTCAACTACAACCTGATCGACAAGAAGCTCGCGACGCCGATCATCGCCAACGGCTATGCGCGCTTTGCCGACGGCCGCATCCTGGTGTTCCACGACAACGACGGCGAGCCGTCGCGCGTGCACCCGATGCAGCTCTGGCAGACGCCTTTTGCCAGCGAAGAGTACGTGAGCGCACAGCCGCCCGCCACCGGCTTCTTCGGCAAGATCGGCAATGCCGAGCTGGTGCGCGGTGTGTCCGACCTGATGGGCATTGCCCGTGCGGTGCGGGAGCAGGCGCCCACGCGCGCCGCTTACGAAGACCTGATCCGCCAGTGCACACGCGTCAGCGATGCGTATTTCTGGCTCGACGCGCCCGAAGCCGCCGGCCTCATGGCGGAGCTGCGCAGCATTGCCGACGTGGCGCGCAGCACGCTGGCCGAGTTCGAAAAAGTCGACACCATCCGCCGCGAAACCGCGCGTGCGCTGCAGCGTGCCGAAGACGAACAGCACGCGCTGCTGGTCGACATCGCCAGCACGATCTGGCGCGCACCCGACGACTTCGTGAAGGCATTGGCGCGGCTGCGCGAACGACGTGGCGCGCTGCAGATGCTCAAGGAGCTGCGCTACGCCGACCTGCCGCGCATCGCCGCCATGGACGCGGCGCTGCAGACCGAGCAGCAGCGCATCGGTGAACGCGCGATGCAGTTCCTGGCCGCCGACACGGCCTTCAACGGCCAGCGGCAGGCGCTCGACAAGCTGGCCCTTGAGCTGCCCAACCTGGCGACCTCGCCGGCCTTGGGCCAGATGCTCGCGACGCTCGACGAGCAGGCCGCCGGCCTCGACCTGCTGACCGAGCAACTCGGCAGCCTGCCGGGCGGCGATGCGGTGATCCGCACGTCCATCCTCGACCGCATCTCGCTGATCTACGCCGACATCAACCGCATGCGTGCCGATGCGCGCGCGCGGCGCAAGTCGCTGGGCGCGACGGAAGCGCGGGCCGAGTTCGGCGCGCAGTTCAAGCTTTTCAGCCAGGCCGTCGAGAACGCGCTGGAGTTCGCCGACACGCCCGAGAAGTGCGACGACGCGCTCACGCGCCTGCTGGCGCAGCTGGAAGAAATCGAAGGCCGCTTCGCCGAGCAGGAAGACTTCCTGGCCGACATCGCCCAGAAGCGCGAGACCGTGTACGAGGCGCTGTCTGCACGACGCCAGAGCCTGGTCGAAGGCCAGCAGCGCCGTGCGCAAGGCGTGGTCAATGCGGCCGGCCGCATCCTCGACGGCATTCCGCGCCGCGTGGCGCAGTTCGGCGAGCTGAGCCAGGTTCACAGCTATTTCGCGGCCGATCCGATGATCGGCAAGCTGCACACGCTGATCGCCGACCTGCGTACGCTGGGTGCCGCCGTGCAGGCCGACGAACTCGACACGCGCCTGAAGACCGCGCGCGACCAGGCCCTGCGTTCGGTGCGCGACAAGCGCGAGCTGGTGAGCGACGGCGGCGACACGCTGCGCCTGGGCCGGCATGCCTTCACCGTGCACCGCCAGCCCATCGACCTGACGCTGGTGGCCCGCGACGAGGGCATGGCCTACCAGGTGACCGGCACCGACTACCTGAGCCCGGTCGATGAACCCCGCCTGCTGCCGCTGCAGCGCTACTGGAACCAGTCGCTGGTGTCCGAAACCGCCGAGCTGTCGCGCGCCGAGTACCTGGCAGGCCGCCTGCTGGAGGCATTGCTCGACGGCAAGACCGAGCGCAGCTGGCCCGAAGTGCTGACGCTGCTGGCCGAAGACCCGTTGCATCCGCAGTTGCTGGAGATGGTTCGCCGCTTTGCAGCCGCGCGTTATCAGGAGGGCTACCAGAAGGGCATTCATGACGACGACGCGCTGCGCCTGCTGGCCGCGCTCGTGACCATGCAAGACCAGGCCGGCCTGCTGGCCTGGGGTCCGACCGAGCGAGCGCTGGCCCTGCTGTACTGGCAGCACGGCCACCTGGTCGCGCACCGCGAATCGCTGCTGCGGCGCGCGCGTGCCGCGATGCAGATGAACGCGTTGTTCGGCCGGCGCGATGCGCTGGTGCAGCTCGAAGCCGACACTGCGCGGTCGCTCAACCACTTCGCGCGCGACGTGCTGCCCGACCTGCTGCCGCTCGCCGAGACGGCCAGCGACGAAGAGCGCGACGCGCACCAGGGCCGCGTGGCGACGCTGTGCGATCAGGCAGCGGCCTATCTGGCGCGTGAACTTGCGGGGGCTCGCGGTGGCGAGGCCTGGGCCGTGTCCGGTGCTGGCGAAGACCTGGCGGCCGCGCTGCTGCGCGAGCTCGAACGCGGTGGCCGCCGCGAGGCGTGGCAGAACGACCTCGACGCGGCGCCGCCGCCGGAGCGCTGGCGCCTGGCGCGCGACTGGGTGCGGGCCTATGCCATCCATCAGGCGCCGCAATCGGTCGACTGGGTGGACGACGCGGCCAGCGTGCTGGCCATGCCGCTGCAACGCACCCGCGTCAACGTGGCGCTCGATCGCACCGTCGAAGGGCTGCGTGGCGAGCATCCGCGCGTGGTCGATGGGCGCATGACCTTGAACCTCAATGATTTCTGGCGCCGCTTCCTGTTCCACACCACGCACGCGGTGCCGGGCTACGAGGCGCTGCACAGCCTGCGGCACGAGCTGCTCGAACGCGAGAAGGTGCGGCTCAAGCTCAGCCAGTTCCAGGCCAAGCCGCTGTCGACCTTCGTACGCAACCAGCTCATCGACGAGCTGTACCTGCCGATCATTGGCGACAACCTCGCCAAGCAGATCGGTTCGGCCGGCGAGGGCAGCCGAACCGACCGCATGGGCCTGCTGCTGCTGATCTCGCCGCCCGGCTACGGCAAGACCACGCTGATGGAGTACGTGGCCGACCGGCTGGGCCTGATCTTCGTGCGCATCAACTGTCCGGCGCTGGGCCATGGCGTGACCGCCATCGACCCGGCCAACGCGCCGAACAGCGCGGCGCGGCAGGAGCTGGAAAAGCTCAACCTCGGCCTTGCGATGGGCAGCAACGTGATGCTGTACCTGGACGACATCCAGCACACCAGCCCGGAGTTTCTGCAGAAGTTCATCGCGCTGGCCGACGGCACGCGCCGCATCGAAGGCGTGTGGAACGGCGAGCCGCGCAGCTACGACATGCGCGGCAAGCGCTTCGCGGTCGTGATGGCGGGCAACCCGTACACCGAATCGGGCGACGTGTTCAAGATCCCGGACATGCTGGCCAACCGGGCCGACATCTACAACCTGGGCGACGTGCTCTCGGGCCGCGAGGCGGCATTCGCGCTGTCGTACATCGAGAACAGCCTCACCTCCAACCCCACGCTGATGCCGCTGGCCTCGCGCGACCCGAAGGACGTGCAACTGCTGGTGAAGATGGCGCAGGGCCACGAGGTGCCGAGCAGCGCGCTGTCGCATGCCTACAGCGCGGTCGAGCTCGAAGAGATCAAGGCACTCCTGCAGCGGCTCTTTCGTGCACGCGACCTGCTGCTCAAGGTCAATCTCGCGTACATCGAGTCGGCCGCGCAGCAGGAGGCCTACCGCGTGGCGCCGCCGTTCAAGTTGCAGGGCAGCTACCGCAACATGACCAAGCTCGCGGGCAAGATCACCGCGCTGATGCGCGACGACGAGCTCGATGCGCTTTTGCGCGACCACTACCGCGGCGAAGCCCAGACCCTGACCACCGGCGCCGAAGAGAACCTGTTGCGGCTTGCGCAACTGCTCGGCAGCCCGACGGCCGAGGAGGCTGCGCGATGGAAGTCCATCTGCGACGAGTTCGTGCGCCAGCGCAAGCTCGGCGGTGCCGACGTGGACGGCAGCCAGCGCATCGCAAGCAGCATGCTCGACGTGGCGCGCGCGGTCGATGCGCTCAAGCCCGCGCCTCAGCCGGCGCCTCCGCCCGAGCCCGAAGGCCCGAGCGAAAGCCAGCGCCTGGCAGACGCCATGCTGCAGATCGCCGTGACTTATCGCGAGCTGATCCTGCCGCTGGTGACCGCCACCGAGCGCCGGCTCGACCTCGACCGCTCGATCA
Source organism: Variovorax sp. EL159 (assembly GCF_900100965.1). Lineage (GTDB taxonomy): Bacteria > Pseudomonadota > Gammaproteobacteria > Burkholderiales > Burkholderiaceae_C > Variovorax. The sequence continues at coordinate 871,627 of NZ_FMUJ01000001.1, forward strand.
CGCAAGACATGGCGCGGCTCTCCGCCGAGGTGCAGGCCGCCCGCGCCACGCCCAAGCGCGCACCCAAACCGGACAAGGACCACTGACATGTCTGCCGTGCCTTCATCCGCCGAACCGCAGGCCGCGCTGCCCGAACTGCTGGCCCAGCTCGACGCCACCATGGCCGACGCCCGCCTGAGCGACGGCGAGCGCCGCGTGCTGGTGCATACCCTGCGCGAGGCTTCGCCGCCCGAAGACGGCCTGCGCCAGTTGCGCAACCGTGCCTTCGACCTGGTGCGCGCGCGCACGGCCGACCCCGAGCAGCTGTCGCTGCTCAAGTGGCTCGAAGGCGTGGTGCGTGCGATCGACACCGGCCGCTCGCCCGACAACGTGGCGGTGCGCTCGCAGGCCTTCTTCAGCCCCGGCACCGCCTGCCTGCAGGCGATCAACCAGCAGCTGAGAGCGGCGCGCCGCGCGATCGACCTGTGCGTGTTCACGCTGTCGGACGACCGCATCACCGCCGAGATCCTGGCCGCGCACCGGCGCGGCGTGTCGCTGCGCGTGATCTCGGACAACGACAAGGAGTTCGACCTGGGCAGCGACATCGGCCAGCTGCGCGCCGCCGGCATTCCGGTGGCGGTGGACCGCACCGATGCGCACATGCACCACAAGTTCGCGATCTTCGATGGCGCCCGGCTGCTCAACGGCAGCTACAACTGGACGCGCAGCGCCAGCGACTACAACGAAGAGAACCTGGTGCTGAGCAACGACCCGTCGCTCGTGCGCCGCTTCGCCGATGAATTCGACACCTTGTGGAAAGAACTGCAGGCCTCGCGATGACCCGACGAATCGACTACGACTGGGAGCTGCCGCCCGAGCTGCAGCAGCGGCTGGGCACCTCCAGCTACGGCGCGCAACGCATCGTTCACGAGCAGGGCCACCTGATGGTGATCCTGCACGAGCCGCCCGCCGGCACCGGCGTGGAGCGCAAGGCGGCCGTGTTCCTGCGCAAGCCCGACGGCACGTGGCTGCACAAGGGCAACAACCCCGGCGAGAAGGCGCTGGGCAAGCTGCTCGAGAGCTATCGCGCAGCACTGAGCACCTTCGAGATCCGGCACGAAGAGGCCGAGACTTCGGAGGCGCTGTTCCAGATCCTCGGCCCGCTGATCCCGCTGTCGCGCGCGGCACTGAACCTGCAGGCCACGCTGCAGGCTGCGCGCGAGGCCGTGCCTGGAGATGCATTGGTGACCGATCTGCGCGACCGCGCGGTCGAGATCGGTCGCGGCCTCGAACTGCTGCTGGCCGACACCCGCATGTCGCTCGACTACCGGCTCGCGCACGCGGCCGAGTCGCAGGCGCGCGCGGCCATGGAGGTGAACCGCGCGCAGCACAAGCTGAACACCATCGCGGCGCTGACCTTTCCGTTGATGGCGATTGGCGCCGCCTTCGGCATGAACCTGCACAGCGGTGCGGAGAACCTGCCGACCTGGGTGTACTGGGCGATCTTCGCGGCGGGCCTCTTCATGGGCGTGCTGCTGCGAGGCTGGGTCAAGGCGCCTGACGCGCCTGTTGCCACGGCGGCGACCAGGCTCACGGTTTCAGCGAAGAAGAAGTAGCGCCGGGCGAAGCCGCTGGCGTTCTTGCCAGGGGCGTTGGTCCGCAACCAAGACGCCCTCGGTGAAGAAGGGCGTCTGCCTCAGCCTTCCTTGTAGATGACCTCGAAGCGCTCGCACAGCACCGGCATCCGCAGGTCGGGCTTCTTGCCGATGCGCTCGCATTCGCCGCTGAAGTATTCCCAGTGGCCTTCGCGCCAATAGCGCAGCGAACCGTCGCCTTCGGCCTCGATGGTCGCGAAGTCTTCGCCGACCTCATCGAAGGGCATGACCACGACATCGCGGGTCTCGATCACGCACAGGGGCTGGCCTTGCCAGTCGGTCACCACGCTCAGGTCGCCGGGTTCGGGCCGTGGCCTGCCGGTCACTGCAAAAGACCATTCGAGGCTGGCGGTGCCACGCTTCTTTCCGTCCAGCACGAGCTTGGCAAGTTCCGTAGCGCCGGCCTCGTTGTCGTCGAAGTGGAAGGCTTCGCAGAAGCGGGCCGAAAGGTCGGCGCCAACTGCGGCCTGGAACCGTGCCCAGAAGGGGCGGATGCTGGAAGGGATGTTCATGTCGGGTGCCCTGAAGACGAATGCCGAGCCTGCCACAACTGGCAGGCCGGTGCGCCTGCGCACCCGACCGTATCAAGCCCGGGTCAGGGCTTGACGCCGAGCACCGACAGGATGATCGCCGCGAGCGTGAGCGTCATGGGCAACTGGTGCGTGGCCAGTGCACGGGCCTGCGTCATCGACAGGATGGCTGGCTGCAGCAGGTTCTTTTCGGAATGAAGAGGTGTGGACATATCGAACTCCTGAGTGGTTGCGAACCGTCTGTTCGCATGACTGCAAAGATAGGCCTGTGGCAGCGGCTCGGCGCAGGGCTTTCGACGACACGGCGTTTCCGTTTTCGCAACGATCCCGCGGCGTTGGCCCGGAACTTTCGCGCCCACCTCAGAATGACGGGATGAAAAAGAACGCACGTATGACCGGCACAATCGGTTTGAAAATTCGCAGAGCCACCCCCGCCGACGCCGTGCCGTGGACGCTTCTGTTCGATGCCGACGGCCCGCGCGCGGAGGTCGAGAAGTACCTGGCGCGTGGAGAGCAATGGCTGGCCGAGCAGGCCGGCGAGGTGGTCGGGCAGATGGTGCTGATGGAAACCCGCGCCGACATCTGGGAAATTATGAACGTCGCCGTGGCCGATGCCTGCAAGGGGCAGGGCATCGGCACCGCGATGCTGAAGAAGGCGAAGGCGCTTGCCACGCAACGGGGCGCGCAGCGGCTCGAAGTCGGCACAGGCAACAGCAGCCTGCGAGAGTTGGCCTTCTACCAGCGCTTCGGCTTTCGCATCGTCGGCGTGGACTTCGATTTCTTCGTGCGCCGATGGGGCAAGGCGACGAAGCAGGGCGGCATTCCGCTGCGGGACATGATCCGGATGGAGATGGTGCTCAAGGCGGCCTCGTAGGGCTTGGTTGAGGGGCGCTGCTTTTTAGGGCGGCGCCCACGCCGACGGTGTGCTCCCCTCCGCGAATGTCCCCCGGCCTTCGGCCTCCTCCTTTATTTCGCTGCGGGGAGCACACCGCCAGCGTGAGCGTTGTAAGCAGCGGTCGTTGATCGGCGACACACCAGCGGCGCGCCCTTGTGCGAATGGCACCGGGTGCTCCCCGCAGCGAAATAAAGGAGGAGGGGCGCAGCCCCGGGGGACATTCGCGGAGGGGAGTACCCGGTGTCATCCGCACACGCCCCGAACAGCAACGCCCTGAACGGCAGCAGCCCCCGAACTACCCCGCAATCAACTTCTGCACCAGCTCCGCCGTCGTTGCCGCCGCGTACTTGCGCATCAACCGCGCCCGATGCAGCTCGACGGTCCGATGGCTGATGTCCAGCGCCTTGCCGATCTCCTTCGAGGTCAGGCCGCGCATCACCTGCGCCGCCACTTCGCGCTCGCGTGGCGTCAACTGCGCCGTGACCGCGCGGCGCGAGCCCAGGTCTTCGAAAGTCCAGATGCCGGCCTCGTGCGGGGCCGCGCGGTTCATGGCATGGCCGGTGACGTGGCACCAGAAGGTTTCGCCCGCCAGTGCGCCGTGCAGGCCGCCCAATCGCTTCATCATGCGGTTGTCGGCGTAGTGGCCGCTGGCGTTCAAGAAGGGTTCCATGCGCTTGCCGATGCGCTCGAACTCGGCCACGCTCGGGTAGAGGATGCTGAACGAATGCCCCACCAGCGCGGAGGGCGTTGCGCCGAAAATTTCGCACACCCGCACGTTGCACGCCACGATGGTGCGGTTGCTCGAAACCACCATGCCGACGGGTGCATGTTCAAAAGCCAGCCGGTAATCGATCTCGGGCATCGGGTGTCACCATTACGAAATACTACGTATACGGGTAGGTAGTATCGTTCAAGGCTTTCCCACCACTCTCCATTCATCCATCAAGGAGCCCGAGTGAACAAGATTTATCCCTCCGCAGACGCGGCACTCAAGGGGGTCGTGGCCGACGGGCAGATGCTCGCGGTCGGCGGCTTCGGCCTGTGCGGCATTCCCGAAGCGCTGATCGACGCGCTGAAGGACACCAACGTGCAGAACCTCACTGTCATCTCGAACAACGCGGGCGTCGACGGCTTCGGTCTCGGCAAGCTGCTCGAGACGCGCCAGATCAAGAAGATGATCGCGTCGTACGTCGGCGAGAACAAGGAGTTCGAGCGCCAGTACCTGGCAGGCGAACTGGCCCTCGAATTCACGCCCCAGGGCACGCTGGCCGAGAAGCTGCGCGCCGGCGGTGCCGGCATTCCCGCCTTCTTCACCAAGACCGGTGTCGGCACGCAAGTGGCCGAGGGCAAGGAGCTGCGCGAGTTCGGCGGCGAGACCTACGTCATGGAACATTCGCTGGTGCCCGACGTGGCGCTGGTCAAGGCCGACGTGGCCGACAAGTCGGGCAACCTGCGCTTTCGCCTGACGGCACGCAACTTCAACCCGGCCGCTGCCATGGCCGGCAAGATCTGCATCGTCGAGGTCGAGAAGATCGTCGAAGTGGGCGAACTGGCCCCCGACGACATCCACCTGCCGGGCATCTACGTGCACCGCATCGTGCTCAACGCCAACCCCGAGAAGCGCATCGAAAAGCGCACCGTGAGCGCATCGGTCGATGCCGCCGCCGCCAAGGTCGAGGCCCAGACCGCCATCGCCCAGGCCGCCGCTGCCGGCAGCGAAGCGCCCGTCAAGGTCGTCAACAAGAAAGAAGGAGCCTGAGATGCCCTGGACCCAAGACCAGATGGCGGCCCGTGCCGCGCAAGAACTCGAAGACGGCTTCTACGTCAACCTCGGCATCGGCATCCCGACGCTGGTGGCCAACCACACCGGCACGAAAGAAGTCTGGCTGCAAAGCGAAAACGGCATGCTCGGCATCGGCCCGTTCCCGACCGAAGACCAGGTCGACGCCGACCTCATCAACGCCGGCAAGCAGACCGTGACCACGCTGCCCGGCAGCGCCATCTTCGGCAGCCATGACAGCTTCGCGATGATCCGCGGCGGCAAGATCAACCTGTCGATCCTCGGCGCGATGCAGGTCAGCACCAAGGGCGACCTCGCCAACTGGATGATCCCCGGCAAGATGGTCAAGGGCATGGGCGGCGCCATGGACCTCGTGGCCGGCGTGAAGCGCGTGATCGTGCTGATGGAACACGTGGCCAAGAAGAAGGACGGCACCGAGGACCTGAAGATCCTCGAGAAGTGCACCCTGCCGCTGACCGGCGTGGGCGTGGTCGACCGCATCATCACCGACCTGGCCGTGATGGACGTGGTGCCCGAAGGCCTCAAGGTGATCGAACTCGCGCCCGGCGTGAGCTTCGATGCGCTGCAGGCCAAGACCGGCGCCAAGCTGATCCAGTAAGGCGATCGGCACCACGACGACGAAGGGCAGGGCCGCGAAAGCGCGCCCTGCTTTTTTCATTCTTTGAATCACTGATGACGTTTTGGGACACAGGCAATGAATTCGAGTGATGCGCTTGCAGGCATCTGGCAGCACGCCGGCCTGCCCGCCGAGGCCTTGCAGTTCGCGCGGCTCACGGGTGCCGACCCGGTGCTGCCGTCTTCCTTCGCGGTCGGCTTGGCGGCGCAGAGCACCATCGCCGCCGCCGCGCTGGCCGCTTGCGAGCTGGGCCATCTGCGCGGCACCGCGCGCCAGCAGGTCGGCGTCGACATGCAGCACGCGGCGCTGGAATGCATGGGCTGGTTCAGCATCGACGGGCGCGTGCCCGATATATGGGACACGTTCTCGGGGCTGTACCGCTGCGCGGATGGGTGGGTGCGCGTGCACGCGAATTTTGCGCACCACCGCGCAGGTGCGCTGCGCCTGCTGGGGCTGGACCCGGTCACCGCCACGCGTGCCGAAGCCGAAGCGGCCATGGCCGGATGGCGCGCGATCGATTTCGAGGACGCCGCTTCCGCCCGCGGGCTGGTGGCAACCGCGCTGCGGCGCTTCGACGAGTGGGACGCGACGCCGCAGGGCCAGGCCATCGCGGCGCAACCGCTCTTCACCATCGAGCGCATCGGCGATGCGCCGCCGCTGGCGCTGCCGCCCCTGCGCGAAGACCAACGGCCGCTGAGTGGACTGCGTGTGCTCGACCTCACGCGCATCCTCGCGGGGCCGGTCGGTGGCCGTGCGCTGGCAGCCTATGGCGCCGACGTGCTGCTGGTCAATTCACCGAACCTGCCGAACATCGAAGCCATCGCCGACACGAGCCGGGGCAAGCTGTCGGCGCACGTCGACCTTCAAACCGACGAAGGCCGTGCCGCATTGCAGCGACTCGTGGGCGATGCGCATGTCTTCGTGCAGGGCTACCGGCCCGGCGGCATCGAGGCGCTGGGCTTCGGGCCGGCGGCATTGGCGGCGCAACGGCCGGGCATCGTGTGCGTGTCGCTCACGGCCTACGGCACGCAAGGGCCCTGGGCCGGTCGACGTGGATTCGATTCGCTGGTGCAGACCGCCATGGGCTTCAACCATGCCGAAGGCGAAGCGGCCGGCGACGGCAAGCCGAAGCCGCTGCCCATGCAGATCCTCGACGAAGCCACCGGCGCGCTCATCGCCTTCGGTGCCGCTGCTGCGCTCTGGCGGCAGCAGCAAGAGGGTGGCAGCTGGCACGTGCGGGTGTCGCTGGCGCAGACAGGGCAGTGGCTGCGTGGCCTGGGGCGTGTGCCGGGTGGTCTTTCGATCGGCAAGCCCAGCCTTGCGCCTTACATCGAGACGACCGCTTCGGGCTTCGGCGAGCTCGCCGGATTGCGGCACAGCGCATTGCTGTCGCGCACGCCGGCCGGGTGGCCGCGTCCGTCCATGCCTCCTGGCAGCCATGCGGCGGCGTGGCCAGCTGTCACGGAATGAGTGCGAAACTGGGCGCATGGCCTATCTCGACATCGACAACCTCCAAGCCGTTTTCCTTGATGACGAGGCACTGCGCGCGCGTCATCTGGAGCGGCAGCCCTGCGGCGTACTGCACATCACCAGCGGCCGGATCGTGGCGTGCGATCCGCTGGTGCAGCCCGAGCGCGAGGCGTTCGCGCGCACCCTGGGCGAGCGCGGCGCGTTCCCCGTCGAGGTGCTGCACGACAAGGGCCGCCACGCGCTGGCGGTGCTCTGGCTGCGTGAGCGAGGCGGCCTGCAGGTTGCCGGTCTGCGTTGGGAGCCGGCACTCCTCGAGGGGCAATCGCAGGATGCGCTTGGAGACGATGAGTTCTTCGGCTACCCCGTCGATGCCGGCGTAGGCTGTTTCATGGACGCCGATGCCGCGAAGGCGATGGCCGAGCGCGAGGCGCGCGAATCCGAAAAATCCGTTCATTTCAACTACTACGACGACGTGCTCGCCGAGGAACTGGGCACGGCCAACATGGCCGACCACTACCCGCAAGGCGCCGGCACTCCGAACAACATCCTCATCTTCAGCTCGGGCTGGGGCGACGGCAGCTATCCGAGCTTCTGGGCGCTCGATGCGGCCGGCGAGCCCGTGGCGCTGGTGACCGACTTCATGACGATGACCGGCGGCGATGCGCGTGACGAGGACGACAAGCGCAGCGATGCCTACAAGGCCAGCCTGTCGCCGGAGAAGCTGGCCGCCCTCGATGCGCTGGGCGCGGCCGCCATTGCCGGCGACCTGGGCACCATCCGGTCGCTGCTCGACGGGGGCCTGGCAGGTGCCAACGAGATCATTCCGTCGCTGGGCGAGACGGCGATCACCAGCGCCATCCGCATGAACCAGCTCGAAGCGCTGCGCATGCTGCTGGGCTCGATGCCGTCGCTGCCGAAGCCGCCGCTGTTCTATACCGGCGACGACGAAGAAGAGAGCTATCTTGTCTACGCGCGCCGGCTCAAGAAGCCGCGCGTGCCGGGGCTGATCGAACTGCTTCAGGCATCGGAAGAAGCGGCTGCCGCCGCACCCGCGCCTGCCGCCGCACCCGCGCCTGCCGCAGGCAAGAGCCTCTGGAAGCGCCTGTTCTCCTGAGCCATCAGGCGCCCAGCGCCGCGCGCACCTTCTCGCCCAATCCGCGCAGCCGCTCCACCGGCTCGTTGGAAAACACGAAGCGCAGGTACTGCGCGCCATGCGTCTGCCCCCAGCCCTGCATCGCGGTGGCGCACACGCGTGCCTTCAGCAGCCGCTCGGACAGCGTCTGCCCGTCGATACCGAAATCGCTGACGCGCAGCAGCAGCGACCAGCCACCTGCGGGAACACCCACCGGCAGGCCCTTCAGTTCATCGAGCACCGTGTCGCGCCGCCGCTCCAGTTCGCTCACATAGGGCGCGAGCGTGTGCGCCGATTGTTCGAGCGCCGTCGCCACCGCGTCCTGCGCGATGCCCACCGGTACCACCACGTTCGCGAGCGACACGGCCACCAGGTCGGGCATGTACGACTCGGGCGCGACGGTCCAGCCCACGCGCCAGCCGATCATGCGCAGTTCCTTGGCCGACGAGCCGACCGTGATCGTGCGCTCCGCCATGCCGGGCAGGCCGGCGGGGTGAATCACTTTGCGGCCGTCGTACAGCAGCCGCTCCATGGCCGTGTCGAGGATGAGCGTCAGGTCGTGCCGCACGCACAGCGCGGCGATGGCGCGCCAGTCGTCTTCGTCAAAGTAGCCGCCCGTAGGCATCGACGGCGACATCAGCAGCATCACGCGCACGCGCGGCCCGATGGCCGCCTGCAGCGCCGCGCGGTCGAGCTTCCATTCGCCACCGGGGTTGAAGCCGAAGGGCACGTACTTCGGCGTGCCGCCCGCCAGCCGGATGCGGTTGAGCAGGCCGGCGTAGGTCGGGTCGGTCACCAGCACTTCGTCGCCCACCTCGACCGTGGCGAGCAGTGCGTTGAGGATGCCCGAGAGCCCGCCGGCAGAGATCACGCAGTTGCGCGCGCCGCTGTAGGCCACGCCCGAGAGCGCCGACACATGCCGCGCCGCCACGTCGCGCAGGCGCGACTGGCCGACGAAGGGCAGGTAGCTGTTGTCGGCATCTTCCGAGGCGGCGCGCACCGTGCGCGCGATGGCTTCGGGGTCGGGCGGAATGTCGACGTCGAGGTTCTCGAGCCGGAGAAAGGGCGGGCCGTCCGCGTCGTCGGCGATGGCGCCCATGCGGTCGACGCCGATGCCTGCGATGTGTTCCAGCCGTGCGGGACGATGACGTGGCATGCGATCTCCTTGCTTGCTACAGGGCCTGCTTGCGTGAAATGGATGGCCGGGGCGGCCGTGGCGCCGCGCCGTCCTTGCGGTCTTTCTCTTCCGGTTTTCCGGCATTCTGCGGCAGGAGCAGCAGCGCCTGGTGCGCCTGCGCCGTCTGGCGCAGAAAGTCCCACACCGTCTGCATCCGCACGAGGTGCTTGGTCTCCGCGGGCATCGACATCCAGAAGGTCCGCGTGAAGTTCGCCTGCCCCGCGAGCACCGGCCGCAGCGCGCTGTCGTGCTCCGCAATGAAGGCCGGCAGCACCGCGATGCCCGCGCCGGCCACCACCGCGCGGTGCTGCGCGAGCACGCTGGTGCTGCGCAGCGCAAAGGCATCGGGGCGGTGCAGTTCGTCGAGGTACTGCAGTTCCTTGCTGAAGAGCAGGTCGTCCACGTAGCTGATGAAGGTGTGGCCGCGCAGGTCTTCGCGCGTCTTGATCGGCTTGTGCGCGGCCAGGTACTGCTTCGAGGCGTACAGGCGCAGCGTGTAGTCGGTGAGCTTGGTGACGACCACGGGCCCGCGTGCCGGCCGTTCGAGCGAGATGACGATGTCGGCCTCGCGCCGCGACAGGTGCACGAGGCGCGGCATCGCCAGCAGGTCGATGGTGAGCTTCGGGTGCTGCACCGCGAACAGCGCGAGCTGCGGCGCCAGCACCATGGTGCCGAAGCCTTCGGTGGCACCGATGCGCACCAGCCCCGACAGGCCTTCCTGCGAGGCCGGCGCGGTGCTTTCCACGGCCTGGAAGGCGCTTTCCATCGCCTCGACCTGCGGCTGCAGCCGGCGGCCCGCCTCGGTGAGCCGGTGGCCGCCCGACTCGCGCGAGAAAAGCGGCGCGCCGACTTCCTTTTCCAGGGCCTGGATGCGCCGCGCCACCGTGGTGTGGTCCACCGCCAGCCGGCGCGCCGCGCTCATCAGCGTGCCCGAGCGGGCCAGCTCCAGAAAGTAGCGCAGGTTGTCCCAGTCCATGTGCGTGCGTTCCTTCAAATGCCACTCGGCGAGGCTGTGCGTTGGGCTCTGCAAATTTGCAAAGCCGTGGCGCATATTTGTCTATTGTCATGGCAAATCTGCAAAGCTAGGATGCGGGCTGCACCGGTTCGAACCGGCATCGCTTTTCCGAGATTCACAGGAGACAAACCCCCATGGACGCCACCACCACCCCTTCGACTCAGGTCGCCACCGTCAAGCTCCTGATCGGCGGCAAGCTCGTCGAATCCAAGACCACCGAATGGCGCGACGTCGTCAACCCGGCCACGCAGCAGGTGCTGGCCCGCGTGCCTTTTGCGACGCAAGCCGAGCTCGATGCCGCCGTGGCCTCGGCCAAGGAAGCCTTCAAGACGTGGCGCAAGACGCCCATCGGCACGCGCGCCCGCATCTTCCTGAAGCTGCAGCAGCTCATTCGCGAGAACATGGGCGAGCTGGCCGCCATCCTCACCGCTGAACAAGGCAAGACGCTGCCGGACGCCGAAGGCGACGTGTTCCGCGGCCTCGAAGTGGTCGAGCACGCATCGAACATCGGCAACCTGCAACTCGGCGAACTGGCCAACAACGTGGCCAACGGCGTCGACACCTACACGCTGCTGCAGCCGCTGGGCGTGTGCGCCGGCATCACGCCGTTCAACTTCCCCGCGATGATCACGCTGTGGATGTTCCCGATGGCCATCGTCACCGGCAACACCTTCGTGCTCAAGCCCTCCGAGCAAGACCCGATGGTCACCATGCGCCTGTGCGAGCTGGCGCTCGAAGCCGGCATTCCGCCCGGCGTGCTGAACGTGGTGCATGGCGGCGAAGCCATCGTCAACGGCATCTGCGACCACAAGGACATCAAGGCGATCAGCTTCGTCGGCTCGACCAAGGTCGGCACGCACGTCTACAACCGCGCCACGCTGAACGGCAAGCGCGCGCAATGCATGATGGGCGCGAAGAACCACGCCATCGTGATGCCCGACGCGAACAAGGAGCAGACGCTCAACGCGCTCGCCGGCGCAAGCTTCGGAGCCGCGGGCCAGCGCTGCATGGCCGTGTCGGTGGCGGTGCTGGTGGGCGAGGCGCGCAACTGGGTGCCTGAACTCATCGAGAAGGCCAAGACGCTGAAGATCGGCGCGGGCACTGAAAAGGGCGTCGACGTGGGCCCGCTGGTCTCGTGCGCCGCTTACGACCGCGTGAACGGCCTCATCGAGCGCGGCGAAGCCGACGGCGCCAAGCTCGTGCTCGATGGCCGCAAGCCTTCCGTGCCCGGCTATGAGAAGGGCAACTTCGTCGGCCCGACGATCTTCACCGGCGTGAAGCCCGGCATGACGATCTATGACCAGGAAATCTTCGGACCGGTGCTGTGCGTGGCCGATGCCGAGACCATCGACGAGGCCATCGAGCTGATCAACAGCAACCCGAACGGCAACGGCACGGCGATATTCACGCAGTCGGGCGCCGCGGCGCGCCGCTTCCAGGAAGACATCGACGTGGGCCAAGTCGGCATCAACGTGCCGATTCCGGTGCCGGTGCCGATGTTCTCGTTCACCGGTTCGCGCGCTTCCAAGCTCGGCGACCTGGGCCCGTACGGCAAGCAGGTCATCATGTTCTACACGCAGACCAAGACCGTGACGGCACGCTGGTTCGACGACAGCACCGTCTCGCACGGCGTCAACACGACCATCAGCCTCAAGTAAGAAGTCCGGCGGATGGACTTCGAACTTTCCGAAGAGCAGCGCGCCTTCGCGCAGAGTGCGCGCGACTTTGCCCAGGCCGAGTTCGCGCCGCATGCGGCGCAGTGGGACGCGGAAGCCATCTTTCCGAAGGAAGCCATCGCCAAGGCTGGCGAGCTGGGCTTCTGCGGGCTGTATGCGCCCGAGCGCATCGGCGGCCTCGGCCTGCCGCGGCTCGATGCGGCGCTGGTGTTCGAGGAGATGGCTGCGGTCGACCCTTCGACCACGGCCTTCATCACGATTCACAACATGGCGACGTGGATGCTCGGCACCTGGGCGACCGATGCGGTGGCGGCGCAGTGGGGCGAAGACCTCACGAGCGGGCGCAAGCTGGCTTCGTACTGCCTGACCGAGCCGGGCGCCGGCTCGGATGCGGGCTCGCTCAAGACGCGTGCCGAGCTGCAGGGCGCCGGGTACGTCATCAACGGCGGCAAGGCCTTCATCTCGGGCGCCGGCTCGACCGACGTGCTGGTGCTGATGGCGCGCACGGGCGGCGCGGGCGCGAGCGGCATCTCGGCCTTCGCGGTGCCGGCCGATGCGCCCGGCATCAGCTACGGCAAGAAGGAGCACAAGATGGGCTGGAACAGCCAGCCCACGCGCACCATCAGTTTCGACAACGTGCGTGTGCCCGCGCAGAACCTGCTGGGCAAGGAAGGCGAGGGCTTTCGCATTGCCATGAAGGGGCTCGACGGCGGGCGCATCAACATCGCGACCTGCTCGGTGGGCGCGGCGCAGGGCGCGCTCGACGCGGCGCGCCGCTACCTGCATGAGCGCCAGCAGTTCGGCAAACCGCTCGCGAGCTTCCAGGCGCTGCAGTTCAAGCTGGCCGACATGGCGACCGAGTTGGTCGCGGCGCGGCAGATGGTGCGGCTCGCCGCATCGAAGCTCGATGCGGGCCATGCCGACGCCAGCACCTATTGCGCGATGGCCAAGCGCTTCGCGACCGATGCGGGCTTCAACGTCTGCAACGACGCGCTGCAGCTGCACGGCGGCTACGGCTACCTGAGCGAGTTCCCCTTGGAGCGGCTGGTACGCGATGCGCGCGTGCACCAGATCCTCGAAGGCACGAACGAAATCATGCGCGTGATCGTTGCGCGAAAATTGCTGGAAGGCGACAGCGATATCCGCTGAACCCGCCGCATCCAGGACCTGAAAAACAATGACCGACAACGTAGTTCTCTTCGACGAAATCAAGACCGCCGGCGGCCGGCGCTTTGCCGTGGCCACGCTCAACGCGCCGGCCTCGCTCAATGCACTGTCGGTGGACATGGTGCGCCTGCTCACGCCCAAGCTGCGCGAATGGGCGCAAGACGCCGGCATCGTCGGCGTGCTGCTGCAAGCGGCGGGCGAGAAGGCCTTCTGCGCCGGCGGCGACCTGCGCCAGCTCTACCAGACGCTGCTCGACTGCGGCCCCGCGCGCAACACCTACGCCGAAGACTTCTTCCGCGAAGAGTACGAACTGGACCACCTGATCCACACCTTCCCCAAGCCCTTCCTGTGCTGGGGCCACGGCATCGTGATGGGCGGCGGCGTGGGCCTGCTGGCCGGCGCGTCGCACCGCGTGATGACGCTGCAAAGCCGCATCGCCATGCCCGAGATCAACATCGGCCTGTACCCCGACGTGGGCGGCAGCTGGTTTCTGCGCCGCACGCCGGGCCGCACGGGCCTGTTCCTGGCGCTCACGGCCGCCAACATCAACGCGGCCGACACCATCTTCTGCGGGCTGGCCGACGTGCTGGTGCCGCAGGAACGCAAGGGCGACGTGATCGAGGCCATCGCTTCCACGACATGGGCCGGCGAAGGCAAGGCCGACCGCGCCACGCTGTCGCGCATCCTCGCCAAGGCGGGCGAGGGCGCCGAGATGCCGGCGTCGAAGGTGCGCGAGCACTACGACACCATCAACGCGCTGATGGCCGGCGACGACCTGCTCGACATCGCCAGGCGCCTGCGCGCGCTGCAGAGCGACGACGCCTGGCTGCAGACCGCCGCCAAGACCTTCACCAAGGGCGCGCCCAGCTCGGCGGCCCTGAGCTTCGAGCTGTGGCAGCGCGTGCACCGCATGTCGCTGGCCGAAGTGTTCCGCCTCGAATACTGGGCGTCGCTGGGCTTCTGCGCGCACAAGGACTTTGCCGAGGGCATCCGCGCGGTGCTGGTCGACAAGGACCGCAACCCGCGCTGGAACCCGGCCACGCTCGAAGAGATCACGCCCGCATTCATCGAAGACCACCTGCGCCCGCGCGGCGAGATGCCGGCCGAGCTGGCGTCGCTGGTCTGAGACGACCCTCATTCCCCTGCACACAGAACAACGGAGACAAGACACATGAAGATCGCTTTCATCGGCCTGGGCAACATGGGCGGTCCGATGGCCATGAACCTGCACAAGGCCGGCCACACGCTCAGCGCCTTCGACCTTTCGGCCGAAGCCTGCAAGAAGTTCGGCGCCGAGGGCCTGCCCATTGCGAAGTCGGCAGTCGAGACGGTGGCCGATGCCGAAGTCGTCATCAGCATGCTGCCGGCCAGCGCGCACGTCGAAGGCCTGTTCCTCGGCGGTGCGGGCAAGCCCGGCCTGCTCGACAGCATCAAGGCCGGTACGCTGGTGATCGACAGCAGCACCATCGCTGCCGCCACGTCGCGCAAGGTGGCTGAGGCGGCTGCCGCCAAGGGCGTGGCGATGATCGATGCGCCGGTGTCGGGTGGCACCGGTGGTGCGATTGCCGGCACGCTGACCTTCATGGTCGGCGGCGAAACGAAAGACCTGGAGCGCGCGCGCCCCGTGCTCGAAAAGATGGGCGCCAACATCTTCCACGCCGGTGCGGCGGGCGCGGGGCAGACGGCGAAGATCTGCAACAACATGCTGCTCGGCATCTTGATGATCGGCACGTCGGAGGCGCTGGCGCTGGGCGTGGCCAACGGACTCGACCCGAAGGTGCTGTCGGAAATCATGCGCCGCAGCTCGGGCGGCAACTGGGCGCTCGAAAAGTACAACCCGATGCCGGGCGTGATGGAAACGTCGCCCGCATCGAAGAACTATGCGGGCGGTTTCGGTACGGACCTGATGCTCAAGGACCTGGGGCTGGCCCAGGAGAACGCGACCTCGGTGCGCGCGGCCACGCCATTGGGTGGCCTGGCGCGCAGCCTGTATGCGGCGCACAGCCTCGCGGGCCATGGCGCGCTCGATTTCTCGAGCGTGCTGAAGCTGCTGCAGAAGGCGTCCTGAGGGCCTTCGGCGCAGCGCCGGCAGCGCCAGCGGTGTGGTCGGTGCTCAGCCGTAGTGGGCCTGGACGGCCCACAGAATGCCGATCACGACGACGAACAGCACGAAGAAAAGAACCCAGGCGCGCGTGAACGCCTGGGTCTCCGTGATGATTTCTTCAGAGGCGGCCGCGGGAGGCGGGTTAGAGGCGACGGGCGGTTGTGGAGTCATTCCCGACTGTACCCCCGGCCGGGGTGGGTGAGGCAAGCTTTGCAGAAGCTGCACCCATCCGCGAGTCCGCTCTGGAGTCCATCCGCGACATCGCCCCCATGATGGCCGCCGCCACCAGGTTCGCACCCACGCTGAAGAGAATCGGCAGCATGTAGCTGTGGCTGATGTCGAAGGCAAAGCCGGCGGCGCTCGGTCCGACCAGCGTGCCCACCGCCACGCTGGTGTAGAGCACGCCGATGATCGCGCTGATGTTGCGCCCGCCGAAATAGTCCATCACCAGCGCCGGCAGCAGCGCGACGAAGCCGCCGTAGAACACGCCGTAGGCAAACGCGAAAACGGCCAGCCCCCAGAACCCGCCCGACACCGCCCACACGAGCAGCGACAGCGCCATGCCCGTGGACATCAGCAGCATGGTGTGCGGCCGCCCCATGCGATCGGCCAGCCCGCCGAGAAAGAAGCGCCCGGCCGTGCTGCCGACGCCGATCGCACCCAGCAGCAGCACGGCGGAAGTCGATGCCACGCCATGGTCGAGCGCGTAGGGCACCAGGTGCACGAAGGGCACGAACAGTCCGAACGAACTGATGAGGCACGCAGCGTAGAGGCCGGCAAAGCGCCTTGACCGCACGGCGTCGCGCACCGTGAAGCCTTCCGGCCTGGCCGATGCGGCCTGCGGCTGCGGCGGGTCGCCGTCGGGGCCGAGTCCGCGGTCGCGCGGGTCGTTCTCGATCAACATTGCCATGCCCACGCCCACCACCGCCGCGAGGATGCCGAGCGCCAGGTAGGCATGCCGCCACCCCAGTTGCTCGATAAGGAAGGACGCCAGCGGCGGCATCACCAGCGTGCCCACGCCGATGCCGCTCACGGCCAGCCCCGAGGCGAAGCCGCGCCGCCTGACGAACCAGCGCTGCACCGCGCCCAGCACCGGTACGTAGGAAGCGCCGACCCCGAGCCCGATCCCCAGCCCGTAGGCCAGGTAGATCTGCGTCAGGCTGTGCGCCTGGCTGGCAACTGCAAGACCCAGCCCGACCAGCACCATGCCCGCCACGGCCAGCCGCCGCGAGCCCCAGCGGTCGGCCAGCGGTCCGCTCAGCACGCCCAGCCCGAAGTAGAGAAAGCCCGCAAGCGAGAACACGAGCGAGACCGAGCCGCGTGAGGCGCCGAAGTCTTTCTGCAGCGATTCGAGAAAGGCACTGAAGGTGTAGGCGCAGCCGAAGCCGACGAAGGTGACGGCGAAGGCGCCCGCGACCACCAGCCAGCCGCGAAAGAGGCCGGTGCTGGTCGCAGTGGAAGAGGAGTTCAACGGTGTGGTCTTCATGTTGTTCTTCATTCAGTCCAGTGGATGGCGACGGTGCCACGCGGTGATGCGCTGGAACGCGGCGCCCGCGCGAACCAGCGTCGCTTCGTCCATGTGCGCCGCAACGAGCTGGAAGGCGAGCGGCATGCCCGCACCGGTCGCACCACCGGGCAGCGTGATCGTCGGATGGCCGGTCATGTCGAAGGGGCAGGTGTAGCGCAGCAGGGCCGACACCAGTGTCGGCGTTTCGCCCAATGTCTGCATCATGGCAACGGTGGGCGATGCGAAGGGTTGCTCCGGCACCAGCAGCAAGTCGACGTTGGTGAAAAGCGCGCTGACGCGGCCGCGCAGGTTCATGCGGCGCCGCGTGATTTTCTGAAGGTCAGTGCCGTGCACCGAAAGGCCGACCTCGATGACGGATGCGAGCACCGGGCCGTAGGCGTTCTTGTGCAGCGGGTAGGTGGCTTCGTGTGCCACGGCCGCCTCCACGGCGCAGAGGGGAAACCAGTCGGCCACGGCCTGCGTCACGTCTGGCAAGCGCAGTTCGACGACATCCACGCCGAGCGCGCGGAAGGCTTCGGCCGCCTGCTGCAGCACCGCTTGCGTCTCCGCGTCCACGCCTTCGCTGTTCCACGCGGGATTGATGCCAATGCGCAACCCGCGCACTTCCCGGCACGCGGCGGCCGCGAAGTCCGGCACCGGGTCGAGCGCTGCCGTGGGGTCGTTCGCATCGCTGCCTGCGATCGCGCCGAGCAGCAAACCCGCATCGACCGCGCTGCGGGCCATCGGGCCCACGTGGTCCAGCGACGCGGCCAGCTCGAACACGCCATGCCGGCTCACCCGGCCCCAAGTCGGCTTGATGCCGGTGAGGCCGTTGGCCGCGCAGGGAAAGCGGATCGACCCGCCGGTGTCGGAGCCCAGCGCGCCATGGCACAAGCCCGCGGCCGTCGCCACGCCCGAGCCGCTGGACGACATGCCGGGCCAATGCGCCGCATTCCATGGATTGACTGGCGGCACGATGGACGGGTGATGATCCGAGTACGCGCCTTCGGTGAGCTGCAGCTTGCCCAGCAGCACCGCGCCGGCGTCCTTCAGGCGCCGCACGACGGTCGCGTCTTCGGTCGGAACGTGGTCCCTGTGGATCGCCATGCCGGCCGCCGTGGCGAAGCCTGCCGTGTGGCACAGGTCCTTCACCGCGATGGGCACACCGTGCAGCGGGCCGCGGTACCGGCCCGCGGCGAGCTCGGCCTGTGCTGCTTCGGCCTGCGCCATCGCCGCGTCAGCCATCACCAACGCGTAGCTGTGGAGCGTGCCGTCGAGGGCGGCGATGCGGTCGAGTTGCGCACGCGTGGCAGCAACGGGCGAGGTTCGGCGCGTGCGGATGCGCTCGGCCAATTCGGCGATTTCGAGGTAGTGAAGATCGTCGCTTTTGGTAGTGCCTGAAGAATCAGAATATCTGAGGCTTTGAAGATCGGGTGTTCGCAGCAAGGTGGTTCCCATTCGGTTATCGGTTGTGCCAATATTCCGACTTCCACAATCCCTTCGCAAACCAGAATTTCTTTCTCTATCGGATCAGATTAACTAAATGACAGAGCACCAGCTTCCACCGCTCAACGGGCTGCGCGCCTTCGAGGCCGCCGCGCGCCATCTCTCGGTCAAGAACGCCGCGGATGAGCTGAGCGTGACGCCCGGCGCCGTGAGCCAGTTGATCAAGACGCTGGAGCTGCACCTTGGCGTCGATCTCTTTCGCCGTGTGAATCGCGGCATCTTTCTCACCGATGCAGGGCAGGCCTACCTGCCGCCGGTGCGCAACGCGTTCCGGCAGATCAGCGACGCCACGCGCCGTGTGGCCGTGCCGCCCGAGACGGGCATCCTCACCGTGAGCGCCACGCCGTTCTTTGCGTCCGCGTGGCTGGTGCCGCGCCTGAAGTCCTTTCAAGATGCACACCCCGACATCGACCTGCAGGTGCTGACCGGCAGCGCGCTCGCCGATTTTTCGCGCGATGGCGTCGACGTCGCGATCCGGCACGGCCTTGGCCGCTATCCGGGCCTGAGCAGCCGGCGCGTGCTGACGGTGGAGATCGTGCCCGTCGCTACGCCCGCGCTGGTCAAGCGCCTCGGCATGCCGGCGACGCCTGCCGATCTCACGCGCTGGCCGCGCGTGAACGACGCCGAACGCAAGGGCTGGGCGCTGTGGTTCCAGGCACAGGGCATCAACGACACGGGGCCGGCGCGCGGCCCGTCGTTCGACGATGCAGGCCTGCTGCTGAAGTCGGTGCTTGCGGGGCAGGGCGCCGCGCTGCTGCCGTTGGCGGTAGTGGCATCGGAGATCGCCGAAGGCCGCCTCGTGCAGCTTTCGGACGTGACGTGGCTGGAAGACTTCGCCTACTACCTCGTCTATCCGGAAAGCAGCGAGGCGCGGCCGAAAGTCGTGGCCTTTCGTGAATGGCTGCTCGAAGTCGCGCGCAATGCGCCCGCCGCCGTGGCGGCGAAGCGCGCTTCGTCAGGTGGCCGCAAGAGAAGTTCACCGACATTCAAGGGCAAAGCCTCGGCGCCGTCGTCCTGACGGCGCAGCCTTGCCGAACATTCAATGAAACTCCCACGACACCGACTTTTTCGCCAGATGGCCGCGCGGCCGCGGCTCTTCATTGCCACGGCCATCGCCATCGCGGTGGGCGTCCTCCTGCCGTCGGCGCTTGACACGCACCTCGTCACGCGCCTGCTTATTGCGTGGAACACGGGTGCGTGCCTGTACGTGCTGCTCGCGGCGGTCATGATGATCCGGTCTTCGCCGCAGCACATGCGCCACCGCGCCCAGCTGCAGGACGAGGGGCAGCTCGTGATCCTCGTGCTGGTGGTGCTGTCCGCCATTGCAAGCCTTGTGGCCATCGCGGCCGAGCTTGCGGTGGTGAAGGACATGCATGGCCTGGAGAAGGTCGCGCACATCACGCTCGCGGGCCTCACGGTGATGTCGTCGTGGGCCTTCACGCAGGTCATGTTCACGCTGCACTACGCGCACGACTACTACGCCGCGAAGTGCCACGGGCAGAAGCCCGGCATCCAGTTCCCGGACGACGAGCCGCCGCTGTATGGCGACTTCTTTTATTTTTCGGCGGTGATCGGCACGTCGGGGCAGACGGCGGACGTGTCCATCGTCTCGCGGCCGATGCGGCGCATCGGCTCAGTCCATTGCATCCTGGCGTATCTGTTCAACACGACGGTGCTGGCCCTGCTCATCAACATCGGCGCGAGCATGTTTTGAGCGCCATGCCCTGTCGTCGAATCGCCTGCCTCTTCGCAGCCGCCGTCGTGCCATGTCTTGCGCCACCTGCCTGGGCCGACGATGAGCCGGCCGAGCCACCGTTCAAGCTCACCATCGGCGCCTACCGCGTGTCCGGCGGTGGCCTGCCTCCGGGGCCGGGGCTCGACATGAACCTGCGCTACACCTACGGCGACGGCAATGTCTGGGTGGGCTGGTTCCGCTCGCCGGTGCTCGACTTCGCCCAGCCCCGCGTGGGATGGGACCACACCTTCACGCTGGGGCCGTTGCGGCTGCTGCCGTCGCTGCAGGCCGCTTCGGGCGGCTTCGTGGGCGGCAGCCTCGCGGTCGAGACGGGCGACAGCTGGTTCATCGGCACGGGGTTGGGGCGCACGAACCTTCGCAACTACGCGAATCTCAATTTCGACCCCAACGACTCGTACACGGTCTATGGCGGCTACAAGTGGCAAAACGGCACGGCGCTGTCGCTCTCGCTGATCCGCGACAACCGCATGAATCCCGACCAGCAGGACGTGCACCTCGTCTACCGCGTGCCCTTGCCTGATCGCCAGCGCCTGACCGTCGACCTGCTGGCCAAGCAGGGCACGGTGGACGGCCAGTTCATTCGCCGCACCGGCCTGACCGTCACCTACGACTGGCCGCGCTGGTTCGTTCGCGCGGCCTATGACCCGAAGGTGAACTTCACGCCGCAGAACATGGTGCGGCTGTCCGTTGGGACGCGGTTTTAGCGTTTTTCCCCTCCCCCTCTGGGGGAGGGCAGGGTGGGGGCTTGACGGCGCTCCCAATGAGCGCGGCGCTTCATCCAAGGCCTGCCCCCATCCCGGCCTTCCCCCGGAAGGGGAAGGAGAAAAACCGGAATCGAAGGCCTACAGCAGCTCGATGCCGGGCAGGCTCTTGAAGCAGCTCTCGCGCGTGATGCGCACGAAGTCCGCAAGCCAGGGCTGGCCCGACGTGGCCTGCGTGCAGGCCATGTAGAGCCGGCCCGTCAGCCCCCTGGCGCCGACGCGGCGCGCCGTGACGTAGCCGCGGTCCAGGTAGTTCTGCACCGCCCAGAGCGGCAGCGTGGCCACGCCACGCCCGCTGGCCACCAGTTGCAGCATCGCCACCGTGAGTTCGGTGGTGCGTCGGTGCGCGGGCGTCACGCCGGCGGGCAGCAGCACCTGCCGCACGATGTCGAGCATCTCGTCGGGCACGGGGTAGGTGATGAGCGTCTGGTCGGCAAAGTGCCTTGCCGTGAGGTGCGCCTTGGCCGTCAGCGGATGGTCGTTGGCCAGCAGCGCCATGATCTCGAAGCGGAACAGTGCGTGGTAGTCGACCGTTTCGTCGGGGTCCTGCTCCGACACGATCGCCACTTCGGCGCGGTTCTGCATCACCAGCGCGATCGGATCGGGATGGAAGCCCGAGACGATGTCGAGTTCGATCTCGGGCCAGCGCTGGCGAAAGGCATCCATGGCTGGCATCAGCCAGTCGAAGCAGGTGTGGCACTCGACCACGATGCGCAGTTGGCCGCTGCGCCCCAGCGCGAGCCGCGCCACGTCGCGCTCGGCTTCTTCGATCAACGGCAGGGCGGTGTCGGCCAGTTGCAGCAGCCGCAGCCCGGTGGTGCTGAACTGCGGCGGCACCGACTTGCGCTCGAAGAGCTGCGCGCCATAGCGGTCTTCGAGCAGCTTGATCTGGTGCGACAGCGCCGACTGCGTGAGGTTGAGCAGTTGCGCGGCACGCACCAGGCTGCCGGTGTCGCGCAGCGCGACGAGTGTGCGCAGGTGGCGTATTTCAAGGATCGATTGCGACATGAAGGCAACGTGAAAATGATTCAAGCGAATGGGCAAAAGGTTTCGTTTGAATCATATGCCTCAAACGCCGACCATCGTGGATTCCCAAGATCAGCGACCGGATTACCTGCAAATGACCACCCGTACCCACACCCTCGGCTTTCCGCGCATGGGCGCCAACCGGGAACTGAAGTTCGCCCTCGAAAAGCACTGGCGCGGCGAGATCGACCGCGCCGCGCTCGAAGCTGTCGGCGAGACGCTGCGCGCGCGCCACTGGCAGGCCCAGCGCGATGCGGGGCTCGACTTCGTCACCGTGGGCGACTTCGCCTACTACGACCACGTGGCCAATCACATCCAGCTGCTCGGCTGCGAGCCGGCGCGTTTCGACTTCAAGGGCGACGAGCCTGAGCTTTCGCGTTACTTCAAGATGGCGCGCGGCGTGGAAGACGAAGTGGGCCACGTGCACGATGCCAACTGCAACCACGGCGCCGAAGGCACTTTCGCGCTGGAGATGACCAAGTGGTTCGACACCAACTACCACTACCTCGTGCCCGAGTTCAAGGCCGACACGCAGTTCAAGCTCGCGTCGTCGCGCCTGTTCGATGAAGTGGCGCAGGCGCAGCAGGCCGGCCACGCCGTCAAGGCCGTGCTGCTCGGGCCATTGAGCTTCCTGTACCTGGGCAAGGAAAAGCAGGCGGGCTTCGACCGCTTCTCGCTGCTCGATGCGCTGTTGCCCGTTTACGAGCAGGTGCTCACGCGGCTGAAGCAGCAGGGCGTGGAATGGGTGCAGATCGACGAGCCCATCCTCGGCCTCGACCTGCCCGAAGCGTGGCGCAATGCCTTCGAGCGCGCTTATTGGCAGCTCGCCCGCAGCGCACCCAAGCTGCTGCTGGCCACGTACTTCTCGCCGCTGTCCGAGAACCTGCGCCTGGCCTGCCAGTTGCCGGTGGCGGGCCTGCATGTGGACGCGGTGCGCGCGCCGCAGGAGCTGACCGGCGTGGCCGACTGGCTGCCCGCGCACAAGGTGCTGTCGGTGGGCGTGGTCGATGGCCGCAACATCTGGCGCACCGACGTCGATGCGGCGCTGGCCAAGCTCAAGCCCGTCGTCGAAAAGCACAAGGGCGAACTCTGGATCGCGCCGTCGTGCTCGCTGCTGCATGTGCCTTTCAGCCTGGCGGCAGAAACGAAGCTCGACACCGAGCTGAAGTCGTGGCTCGCCTTCGCGATCGAAAAGCTCGATGAGCTGCGCGTGCTGCGCGCGGAGGTCGATGGCAACGAGGCCTCGGTCGCCAATGAGCTGGCCGTGAGCCGCGCGTCGGTGGCCGCCCGCCGCGCCAGCCCGCGCGTGCACCGCGCCGAAGTGGCGCTGCGCCTGGCGCGCAGCGTGGCCGGCGACGATGCGCGCGGGTCGGCCTTCCCGGCGCGCCAGCAGGTGCAGCGCACGCGCTTCGCGCTGCCTTCGCTGCCCACCACCACCATCGGCTCGTTCCCGCAGACCTCGGACATCCGCGCCGCGCGTGCCGCCTTCAAGCGCGGCGAGCTCGATGCCGCCGGCTACCGAGAGAAGATGCGCGCCGAGATCGCACTGGCCGTGCGCAAGCAGGAAGAACTGGGCATCGACGTGCTGGTGCACGGTGAGGCCGAGCGCAACGACATGGTCGAGTACTTCGGCGAACAGCTCGACGGCTTTGCCTTCACCGCCAACGGCTGGGTGCAGTCGTACGGTTCGCGCTGCGTCAAGCCGCCGGTGATCTTCGGCGACGTGGCGCGCCCCACGGCCATGACGGTCGAATGGACGGCCTATGCGCAGAGCCTCACCAAGCTGCCGATGAAGGGCATGCTGACCGGCCCGGTCACCATCCTGCAGTGGTCCTTCGTGCGTGACGACCAGCCGCGCGCCACCACCTGCGAGCAGATCGCCTGGGCGATCCGCGACGAAGTGGTGGACCTCGAAGGCGCGGGCATCGGCATCATCCAGATCGACGAACCCGCCATCCGCGAAGGCCTGCCGTTGCGCCGTGCCGGCTGGCCCGCGTACCTGGCGTCGGCCACGCGCGCCTTCCGCATCAGTGCCTCGGGCGTGCGCGACGAGACGCAGATCCACACGCACATGTGCTATTCGGAGTTCAACGACATCCTGCCGGAGATCGCCGCGATGGACGCCGACGTCATCACCATCGAGACCAGCCGCTCCGACATGGAGCTGCTGCGCGGCTTCGGTGGCGAGAACAACGCGGGGGGCTTCCGCTACCCGAACGAGATCGGCCCCGGCGTGTACGACATTCACTCGCCGCGCGTGCCGTCGGTCGACGAAATCGTTCGCCTGATGCGCAAGGCCGCCGGCGTGGTGCCGCACGAGAACCTCTGGATCAACCCCGACTGCGGCCTCAAGACCCGTGGCTGGCCCGAGACCGAGGCGGCGCTGTCGAACATGGTCACGGCCGCGAAGCTGCTGCGCAAGGAACTGGGCTCGGCCTGACGGGACATCGGGGGGAATGCGGGCAAGCCAATAATGGCGCCATGCATTCCCCGACCCGCCTGTCTTCGTTCCGTTTCTCCCTGTTGCTTCTGTTGCTCCTGGCCCCCTTGATGGGCTGGGCGCAAGACCGCGCGCAAGCCCTGCTGCAATTCGAGGGCGTGCAGACGCGTTACCAGGCCTTCTATGGGCCGGGTGCCGTGGTGCGCGGCGCGCGCGAGCAGCTGGACCCCGACGACCAGGCCATTGCGGACAAGGCGCTCAAGGCGTTGGACGTGGCCGCGACACGCGCCTTCGATGTCAAAGCCTCCGTGAGCGCGATCCGGCAGGAAGTGGCAACGGCCGGCAAGGGCGGCGCCGCACCGAGCCCGCAGGTGCTGGCCGCGGTGGCCCGCCTTGCGCAACTGCGCATCGACTACGCTGCGAAGAACGATGCCGCCAAATCCGAGTTCATCAACCAGCAACAGGCCCGGCTGACCGATCCCGTGCGCGTCGAACTGCTGGGGCGCATGGCCGTGGCCGAGATGCGCGAAGTCGACTTCTCGAGCCAGCTGCTGCTGGCTGCGGTCGTCAAGCAACTGGCGCGCGGCAATGGCGGGCAGTTCACCTCGCTGCCGAACAGCACGCTCGATTCGGCCCTCGACACGCTGTGGTCGCGCGGCGTGACTTCGACGCACGCGCGCAACCTGCTGATCGTGGCGCGCGAGGTCGAACGGCAGGTGACGCTGGTGCTGCTCTGTGCTCTGCCCGACGAAGACGTGGCTGCATTGCTCGCATGGCGCAACGACCCGCAGGCCGCGGCTGAACGCGAGGCGCTGCTGGGCACCTACCGCGCCGAAGTCAAGGCGAGCGGCGCGGTGGCGATCCGGACGATGCTGCGCGCCTGGCCGCGCTCTTGAGGCCGGTGGCCCGCGCGGTGCCGTGCTTGTCGGGCGCTGCGGCATAGGGCATGAAGCGGCTCTGGTTTTCGTCCACGTCGAGTGGCCGGCCCACGAAGGGAAAGGCGCGCTGCGGGCAGGCCTCGCGTTCGCAGACCTTGCAGCCTGCGCCGATGGGCGTGGGCACTTCGGGGTCGCGCAGGTCCATGCCCTTGGAATAGACGAGCCGCGTGGCGTGGCTGATGTCGCAGCCCAGGCCGATCGAGAAAGTCTTGTTGGGTGAGCCGTAGCCGCGATAGCCGTGCGAGACGGTGCGCGCGATCCACAGGTAGGCGCGGCCATCGGGCATGCGCGCGAGCTGCGTGAGCACGCGGCCCGGCTGCGCGAAGGCCTCGTACACGTTCCACAGCGGGCAGGTGCCGCCGGTCTTCGAGAAGTGAAAGTGCGTGGCCGACTGCCGCTTCGAGATATTGCCTGCGCGGTCGACGCGAATCAGGAAGAAGGGCACGCCGCGCGCATCGGGCCGCTGCAGCGAGCTCAGGCGGTGGCAGATGGTCTCGAAGCCCACGCCGAAGCGGCGCGCCAGCTGGTCGATGTCGTAGCGCAGGTGCTCGGCGGTTTCAAGAAACTCGCCATAGGGCAGCAGCAGCGCGGCGGCGAAGTAGTTGGCAAGGCCGATGCGCGCCAGCGAACGGGCCGTGTCGCTCGAGAGCGGTGCCGCGGCCACCAGTTCATCGAGCATGTCGCCGAGTTCGAAGAAAGCCAGCTGCGTGGCAAGCTGGAAAGCGTGCTGGCCGGGCTCCAGGTGGGGCGAGAGCCGCAGCACGCGCGAGGCGGGGTCGAAGCGCCGCTGCGCGCCCGCATCGCCATCTTCGGCGGGCACCACCTGCACGCCGTGCCGCTCCAGCAGCCGGTGCGCGAGGCGGTCGCCGGGGTTGCCCTCGCGCAGCTTCCACTGCGCGGCGAAGGCTTCGGCTGCATCGTCGAGCGGCGCGATGTGGTTCTGGTGCGCAAAGAAAAAGTCGCGCACTTCCTCGAAGGGCATGGGCCGTGCCTGCGGCAGGCGGGCGAGGTCGCCGCGGCTGTCGCCGAGTTCGCCGGCCAGGGCTTCGAGCCGCTCCATGGCATCGCGATGGCGCTGGTGCAGCGCCACCAGCGCACGGCCCACGGCGGGCATCTGCGTGGCCACTTCGCGCAGCTCGGCGAGTGCGACGGCATCGCCGCCGGGGTTGTCGGCCAGCGCCTCGCGCAGGCTGGCGATGAGGCGCGCTTCTTCGTCTTCTGAAAAAGCCTGGATGTCGACGCCCAGCGTGGCGTGCAACCGCAGCAGCACCGGCACGGTGAGCGGCCGCTGGTTCTGCTCGATCTGGTTCAGGTAGCTGGGCGACAGGCCGAGCTGCTGCGCGAGCGCGAGCTGGCTCAGGCCGCGCTCTTCGCGCAGGCTGCGCAGGCGCACGCCCATGAAGGTCTTCTTCATCGTTCGGTCCAGTTCTCTTTTTTGTGATTCGCAGAATTCGCAAATCTGGCGGCAATGCCTTCGCAATCATTCGCCAATTCAGGCCTTCATTATGGGCACGATCTTGCGTAAATTGCGAATCATGCAAAGCACTCGCGGCCGGGTCCGCCTCATCGAAGTGGTGTTCCCCGAACACACCAACCACTACGGCACGCTGTTCGGCGGGCAGGCGCTGCAGCTGATGTCGAAGGCTGCCTTTCTCTGCGGCCGGAGCTTCGTGCGCGGCGACGTGGTGATGGCGCGCTGCGGCGAGGTGCTGTTCCATGCGCCGGTGCGGCTGGGCAGCACGCTGGTGTTCGACACCGAGGTGTCGCGCGTCGGCCGCAGCTCGCTCACGGTGCGCGTGCGCGGCAGCGTGCAGGACGTGGCCACCGAGGCGCTCTCCTGCGTGCTCGAGGGCGAATTCGAGATGGTGGCGGTCGACGCCACCGGACGCCCGGTGCGGCTGATGACGCCGTCGCGCCTTCATGACGAAGAAACATTCGAGGAGACCGTATGACCGCAGTGATCGATACCGTGCAAGCCACCCCTGGCTTCAAGCCGAAGAAATCCGTCGCACTCTCGGGTGTGACCGCGGGCAACACGGCGCTGTGCACCGTGGGCCGCACGGGCAACGACCTGCACTACCGGGGCTACGACATCCTCGACATTGCCGACGTCTGCGAGTTCGAGGAGATCGCGCACCTGCTGGTGCACGGCAAGCTGCCGAGCGGCGCCGAGCTGCGTGCGTACAAGGGGCGCCTGAAGGCGATGCGCGGCCTGCCGGCGAGCGTGAAGGAAGCGCTGGAGCGGCTGCCCGCCAGCGCGCATCCGATGGACGTGATGCGCACGGGCGTCTCGGCGCTCGGCTGCGTGCTGCCCGAGAAGGACGACCATTCGCTGCCCGGCGCACGCGACATCGCCGACCGGCTGATGGCGTCGCTGGGCTCGATGCTGCTGTACTGGTACCACTGGTCGACGCAGGGGCGGCGCATCGAGGTCGAGACGGACGACGACTCCATCGGCGCGCACTTCCTGCATCTGCTGCACGGCCGCGCGCCTTCCGCGAGCTGGGCGCGTGCGATGCACACCTCGCTCAACCTCTACGCAGAGCATGAGTTCAATGCCTCGACCTTCACCGCGCGCGTGGTGGCGGGCACGGGGTCGGATGTGTACTCGGCCATCACGGGCGCCATCGGCGCGCTCCGCGGCCCCAAGCATGGCGGCGCGAACGAGGTGGCCTTCGAGATCCAGAAGCGCTACGACACGCCCGACGAGGCCGAGGCCGACATTCGCCGCCGCGTGGAAGCCAAGGAGGTCGTCATCGGCTTCGGCCACCCGGTCTACACCGTGTCGGACCCGCGCAACGTGGTCATCAAGCGCGTGGCGAAGCAGCTGTCGGACGAGGCCGGATCGACCCGCATGTACGACATCGCGGAGCGGCTCGAAACCGTGATGTGGGACGCGAAGAAGATGTTCCCGAACCTCGACTGGTTCAGTGCCGTGAGCTATCACATGCTGGGCGTGCCGACCGCGATGTTCACGCCGCTCTTCGTCATCGCGCGCACCAGCGGCTGGGCCGCGCACATCATCGAGCAGCGACAGGACAACAAGATCATTCGCCCGAGCGCGAACTACACCGGCCCCGAAGACCAGGTCTTCGTGCCGATCGCACAGCGTCGATAGGACAAATCCCGAGGGCGCGAATGCGCCGGAGGGCGTGCAATGCGCGGTGCCTCGCATCCGTGCGGGCCTGCCATCCGCGTGCCATCCGTGTGCCATCCACTTTCGGGAACCCCGCCATGAACATCGACCGTCGAAGCTTCTCAGCCCTCGTTCCGGCGCTTGCGCTGGGCGGACTCGCGCCGCGACTTGCGCGGGCGCAGGCTGCGGCGTTTCCGTCCAAGGCCATCCGCATCGTCTGTCCGTTCGCGCCGGGTGGCGGTTCGGACTTCATCGCGCGGCTGGCCGCGGCCAAGCTCGGTGAGCGCGTCGGCCAGACGGTGCTGGTGGACAACCGGCCCGGCGCAGGCGGCGTGCTGGGCACCGAGATCGGCGTGAAGGCCGCGCCCGACGGCTACACGCTGCTGCTGGTGGCGGGCAGCTACACGGTCAACCCGGCGCTCTACAAGCTCAGCTTCGACCCCGTGACCGACATCACGCCGGTGATACAGCTGTCGCGCGGCGCGTACGTGCTGTGCGTGAACGCGCAGGTGCCGGCACGCACGCTGCAGGAGCTGCTGGCGCTTGCGCGCAAGGACCCGGGCAAGCTCACCTTTGCATCGAGCGGTGCCGGCGGGCACCTGCATGTGGTGACCGAATACATGTTCGAGATGGCGAAGGTCAAGGCCACGCACGTGCCCTACAAGGGCACCGGGCCGGCCGTCAACGACCTGCTGGCCGGCAATGTCGACATGCTGTTCGCCGGCACTGAGGCGCTGATGCAGCACGTGAAGTCCGGCAAGCTGCGCGCGCTGGCCGTGAGCACGGCGAAGCGGCTGCCGGCCTATCCGGACATTCCTTCGGTGGCCGAAAGCGGCTTGCCCGACTACGACGTCGTGGCCTGGCACGGCCTGGTGGCGCCCAAGGGCGTGCCGCCCGCGGTGCTGGCGCGGCTGAGCAGCGAACTGAATGCGATGCTCCGCGCCAAGGACGTCGAAGACCGCCTGGAGCCCACGGGGGTGGGCGCGGCCGGTGGCACGCCGGAAGAATTCGGCACGCTGATCCGCGCCGAGATCACGCGCTACGGCAAGGTGATCCGCGAGGCCGGCATCAAGGCCGAATGACCCCTTTTGTTTTTTGTTTAGAGAGAGACCCAGACCTCATGTCCGCACACATCAGCAACATCCGCCCCGAACCCGACCAGGTGCTGGTCGACATCGTCGACTACGTGCTCAACCACCAGCAGATCACCAGCGCACTGGCCTATGAAACCGCGCGCCACTGTCTGATCGACACGCTCGGCTGCGGCCTGGAAGCGCTCGAATACCCGGCGTGCACCAAGCTGCTCGGGCCGATCGTGCCCGGCACGGTGGTGCCGAACGGCGCCAAGGTGCCCGGCACGCCGTACCAGCTCGACCCGGTGCAGGCTGCCTTCAACATCGGCACGATGATCCGCTGGCTCGACTTCAACGACACCTGGCTCGCGGCCGAGTGGGGCCATCCGAGCGACAACCTCGGCGGCATCCTGGCCACGGCGGACTGGCTCAGCCGCAATGCGGTGGCGGCAGGGCGCAAGCCGCTGACGATGCGCGACGTGCTCACAGGCCTGATCCAGGCGCACGAGATCCAGGGCTGCCTGGCGCTGGAGAACTCGTTCAACAAGGTGGGGCTCGACCACGTGGTGCTGGTCAAGGTGGCATCGACCGCGGTGGTGGCGCGCCTGCTGGGGCTCACGCGCGACGAGATCATCAACGCCGTGTCGCTTGCCTGGGTCGATGGACAGAGCCTGCGCACCTACCGCCATGCGCCCAACACGGGCAGCCGCAAGAGCTGGGCCGCGGGCGACGCCACCAGCCGCGCGGTGCGGCTGGCGCTGATCGCGAAGACGGGCGAGATGGGCTACACGAGCGTGCTGACCGCCAAGACCTGGGGCTTCTACGACGTGCTGTTCAAGGGACAGCCCTTCAAGTTCCAGCGGCCCTATGGCAGCTACGTGATGGAGAACGTGCTGTTCAAGATCAGCTTTCCGGCCGAGTTCCATAGCCAGACGGCGGTGGAGGCGGGCATGGCGCTGCACAAGCAACTGGCGCAGGCCGGCAAGACGGTGGACGACATCAAGCGGGTGACGATTCGCACGCACGAGGCCTGCATTCGCATCATCGACAAGAAGGGGCCGCTCAACAATCCGGCCGACCGCGACCACTGCATCCAGTACATGGTGGCGGTCCCGATGATCTTCGGCCGCCTGACGGCTGGCGACTACGAGGACAGCGTGGCGAACGATCCGCGCATCGACGCGCTGCGCGACAAGATCGTGTGCGTGGAAGACCCGAAGTTCACCGCCGACTACCACGACCCCGAGAAGCGCAGCATCGCCAATGCGCTGACGGTCGAGTTCAAGGACGGCACGAGCTTCTCGGAGATCGTGGTGGAGTACCCGATCGGCCACAAGCGCCGCCGCGCGGACGGCATCCCGCTGCTCGAAGCCAAGTTCCGGACCAACCTGGCGCGCCGTTTCGCGCAGAAGCAGCAGCAGGCGATTCTGGATGTGTCGCTCGACGCGAAGAAGCTCGAGGCGATGCCGGTGAACGAGTACGTCGACCTGTACACGGCCTGAGGCATGAGCCCTGTGGGTGGCCCTGTCAAAGGGGGCCGTGGCATCATGAAAAAGTACGGTTCGCCGTGCTTCTTCACAGCCACTACAACACAGGAGAACAAGATGTTTCCCATTCGCTTTGCCTCGCTCGCCATCGGGCTTGCCGTCTCGATGCTCGCCCAGGGCGCCGCCGCCCAGGCATGGCCCGCCAAGCCGATCCGGCTCGTCGTGCCCTTTTCCGCGGGCGGTGCCAACGACCTGATGGCGCGCGCGGCGGCCGAAGGTGCATCGAAGCAGCTCGGCCAGCCGGTCATCGTCGACAACAAGCCCGGTGCCGGTGCGATCCTCGGGGCCGACGTGGTCGCCAAGAGCGCGCCCGATGGCTACACCTTCCTGGTGAGCGCGGCGGGCGTGGTGTCGAACAGCATGATCAAGAAGAGCATGCCGTACAAGGACGATGCGCTCGTGCCCGTGGCCATGATCGGGCTCGCACCTTCGGTGATCGTGGTGCCGGCCAACGCACCCTACAAGGACCTGAAGGAATTCGTCGCCGCATCGAAGAAGGCCGGTGGCGGCTTCCATTGGGCAACGGCCGGCACGGGCAGCACGCCGCACTTCGTCGAAGGCATCCTGGAAACGAAGTACGGCAGCAAGCTCGACGTGGTGCCCTACAAGAGCGGCTCGGAGTCGATCACGGCGGTGCTGGGCAGCCAGGTCGAAGCCACGTCGGAGGCCAGCATCGTGGTGCTGCCGTATGTGAAGAGCGGCAAGCTGAAGGCGCTCGCGGGCACGTGGTCGCAGCGCATCTCGGCCTACCCCGATCTGCCGACGGCAGCGGAAGAGGGCTTTCCTGAAATCCGCATCGCGCACTGGGCCGGCGTGCATGCGCCGCGCGGCACGCCCGACGCGATCATGGACAAGATGGCCGCCGCGATCGACGCCGCCATGAAGACGCCCGCCACCGTCGAGCGCCTGAAGGGCATGGGCATCGAGCCCATCGGTGGCACGCGCGCGAGCTTCACCAAGTTCGTCGACGAAGAACGCACGCGGCTCGGCGGCGTGGTCAAGGCGACCGGCATGAAGGAAGACTGAGAACCCCATGAGCACAACCAACGAATCTCCGAAGAAAACCCTGCGCCGACTGGCCGAGGCGCGCCGCGGCGTGCTGGTGCCGGGCGCGTTCAACGCGATGTCGGCCCGCGTGGTCGAAGACCTCGGCTTCGAGGCGATCTACATCACCGGCGCCGGTGTGACCAACATGTATCTCGGCTTGCCCGACCAGGCCTTCATGGGCCTGCACGAGATCGCCGAGCACACGGCGCGCATCCGCGACGCGGTGAGCCTGCCGCTGCTGGTCGATGCCGACACCGGCTTCGGCAATGCGCTCAACGTGCGCCACACGGTGCGCGTGCTGGAGCGGGCAGGGGCCGACTGCATCCAGCTCGAAGACCAGGTCAGCCCCAAGCGCTGCGGGCATTTCTCGGGCAAGGCGGTGATCGACACCGACGAGATGCTCGGCAAGATCAAAGCGGCGGTCGATGCGCGGCAAGACAGCGACCTGCTCATCATGGCCCGCACCGACGCGGCGGCCGTACACGGCTTCGAGGCGGCCATCGAGCGGGCGCAGAAATTCAGCGAGGCGGGGGCCGACATCCTGTTCGTCGAGGCCGTGACGCTGGCCGACGAAGTGCGCGCCATGCCGAAGCGGCTGGACAGGCCGCAACTCATGAACATGGTCATCGGTGGCAAGACGCCGACCTTCGGCGCCGAAGAACTGGGGGCGCTGGGCTATGGCTTCGTGCTCTACGCCAACGCCGCCTTGCAGGGCGCGGTGGCTGGCATGCAACGTGCGTTGACTGTGCTGCGCGACACCCGCCGGCTGGACGAAGACCCGGCGCTGGTAGCACCTTTTGCTGAAAGGCAGCGCCTGGTCGGCAAGCCTCTGCTTGACGATTTAGAGAAAAAGTATGCAAACTAGCCGGGTTTTCTGCGACGCGAAGGGCACTTGAGTTAGCGTCGTCAGAAAGTTCCTCGTCATTGTTTCAATTTCATGAACACTGCGATTCGATTAAATAGGGTTTTCCCTAGGAATCGTGGTGCAAACTTCAGGGCACCTCAAAGCCCAATCAAGAAGGAAATGAAATGAAGACCTCGAACATCCTCGCCGCCGCCGCTCTGTCCCTGCTCGCCGCCGCTGGCGCCCATGCAGAAACCTACGAAGGCGTGCACTCCGTGACTTCCGGCTACAGCCGCGCTGACGTGGCACCGCAAGCCGTGGCAGCTGCCCGCGCTGGCAACGTGTACGGCGACAACGGCGGCGCTGCATCGACCGCAACGCCGGTGCTGGCCGCTTCGGCCGACCGCGCCACCATCCGCAGCCAAGCCGTTGCCGCTGCACACGCACCGGGCCAGAACCTGCGCCCCGAAACCTTCGCTGGCAGCGTGATCCCTGCGCAAGCCAAGAGCCTGACCTTCACGCGTCAAGCCGGTCTGTAATTTGTCGCGGCGCAAGCCGCTTCAGGTCACAAGCCAAAGAAAAACCGGACCCGGCGAAAGCCTGGTCCGGTTTTTCGTTTGGGGCGTTGTCTGTATTACTTGCGCTTGGCGCCGTGCCGATGGCAATCGGCCGCATGGTCGTCCACGATGCCGGTGGCCTGCATCCATGCGTAGACGATGACCGGCCCCACGAACTTGAAGCCGCGCTTCTTGAGCGCCGCAGAGATTTCTTCCGACAGCGGCGTCTTCGTCGGCACGCTGCCGGTGCGGTTGACGATGGGCTTGCCGCCCGCCATGCCCCAGATGAATTTCGAGAAATCTTCGCCCGCCGCCTGCATCGCGAGGTAGGCGCGGGCGTTGCCGATGGTCGCCTCGATCTTCGAGCGCGAACGCACGATGCCTGCGTCCTGCATCAGCCGTTCGACATCGGCCTCGGTGAACTTGACGATCTTCTCGGGCACGAAGCCCTTGAAAGCCTTGCGGAACGCATCGCGCTTGCGCAGGATGGTGAGCCACGACAGGCCCGCCTGGAAGCCGTCGAGCATCAGCTTTTCCCACAGCGCGCGGCTGTCGTGCTCGGGCACGCCCCATTCGGCGTTGTGGTACTCGGTCAGCAGCGGGTCGGTCTGGGCCCAGGCGCAGCGGATCTTGGTGGAACTTGGGGTGCTCATGGTCGGGTTCTTGGCTCGGCTATCGTCGGCGTGTTTTCAGAATGAGGGAGTCACCCTGATGCAGCCATTTCGTTTTTCATTGTCGGCCCTTTCGCTGGGCCTCGTGCTCGGCCTTGGTGCGCCGGCCTTCGCCGAAACCCTTAAAAAGCCCGCGCTCGACCAGCTTGCCGCCGCATGGCAGGGCGGCAAGGCGCCTGCCGATTTCAATGCGTTCCTGGCTCAAGCCGCAGAGGCGCACCCCGCGCTGCGGCCCGCGGTGGCCGCCTACCGTCGCAAGTCGCCACTGGCTGGCGATGATCTCGTCAACATCGCGCGCCTGCTCGGCCTGTACAACCGGCTGCAGAACCAGCAAGCCGTGATCGCGAGCATCGGCACCATGGTGGCGATTCCCACGGTGCGCAACGTGCAGGTGCCACCGCACGAAAGCCCGCCGATCATCGAGTTCGGCCAGCTGGTCGAGAAGATGGCGAAAGATTTCGGGCTGGCTTTTCGCAACGTCGACAACCGCATCTTCGAAGTCAGCCTGAAGGGCAAGGGCACCGAGGAGTTCGGCATCCTCACGCACGCCGACGTGGTGCCCGCGGTGCTCTCCGAATGGGTGCTCGACGACGGCACGCGCCTGGACCCCTTCAAGATGACCCGCGTGGGCGACTTCCTCTACGGCCGCGGCACCATCGACGACAAGGGCTCGATCGCCGCCGTGCTCTATGCCATGAAGGCCGTGAAAGACAGCGGCCTGCCCATCGACCGCAGCATCCGCCTCATGATCGAGACCACCGAGGAAGCCGGCGGCGACGCGATGCAGTACTACCGCACGAAGACGCAACTGCCGGCCTACAACATCGTGCTCGACAGCAAGTACCCGGCGGTGGTGGCCGAAAAGGGATCGGGCGCACTGAAGGTGCTGTTCCCGGCCGAAGCGACCGACAGCGCGGCGACGGCGATCACGGCCATGGCCGGTGCCGCATCGGCCAATGCCGTTCCGCAAACCGCCACGGCCACGCTCAAGGGCGGCGACCTCGCGGCCGTTGCCGCAAAGCTCGAAGCCGCCAAGCCTGCTTTCCTGCAGAAGTACGAAGGGCAGGGCGGCAAGTTCTCCATCGACATCGCACGCGGCACCGACAGCATCGACCTCAAGGTCACAGGTGTCTCGGCCCACGGCTCGCGGCCCGAAGAGGGCGTGAACCCGTTGCCGCGCCTGGCGCTGTTCCTGCAAGAGTCCGGTGTGCCGCTGGCGGCCAACCCCTACCTGAAGGCGGTGAAGTACATCGACGCGCTCTACGGCACCGGCTACCTCGGCGAGAAGCTGGGCCTGGGCTACAAGGACGACTTCATGGGCCCGCTGACCTTCTCGCCCAACCTGATCCGCATGGGCAATGACGGCAGGCTCGAAGTCACGGTCAACGTGCGCATGCCGCGTGGTCGTACGCCCGATGAACTGAAGGCCCAGGTGGCCGAAAAGATCAACGGCTGGGCCATCGCCAACCAGGTGAAGCTCGAAGTCAACCACGACCAGGGCAACTGGATGGCGCGCGACCCCAAGGGTGCGTGGCTTTCGACGCTGCTCGACATCTACGGCGACACCACCGGCCTCGAAGCCAAGCCCGTGCCCACGGCCGGCAGCACCACGGCCAAGCTGATGCCCAACGCGATCAACTTCGGCCCCGCCATGCCCGGCAAGAAGTACACGGCGCACAACGCGAAGGAATACAAGGAAGTGCCCGACCTCGATGCCGACATGCAGATGTTCACCGAGATGCTGGTGCGCATCGGCAATCTGCGGCAGATGCAGTGATCGCAGTGACCCTGGCTGGCGCGAAGCCAGGGGCCACTGCCGGCAACGGTCAGCAGTCGGCGATCAGCGCAGGCCGTGCGCCTGGAGCGCGGCCTTCAGCCGCCGCACCTCGTGCTGCAGG
This sequence comes from Variovorax sp. EL159, assembly GCF_900100965.1. GTDB lineage: Bacteria > Pseudomonadota > Gammaproteobacteria > Burkholderiales > Burkholderiaceae_C > Variovorax. The sequence goes on from NZ_FMUJ01000001.1 coordinate 907,551, forward strand.
TCGAGGATCAGCGCAGCGGCGTCGAGCCCCACGCCGAAGTCGCGCTCCAGCCGGCGCGCTTCGAGCGCGTGCTGCAGGTCGGCGCTGGAGAATTGCCAGCGCTCGGGTGGCGTTCCGGCGGTCTCGACCTGCAGGATGCCGACCTCGACCAGCTGCACCACCCAGGCGGTGTCGGCACCGACGGCATGCGCCAGTTCGTTGGCCGCCAGCGGGTGCGCGGCGCTGATGGCGGTGGCGGTTGTGAGTGTGAAATTCACCATGCTCAGACTCCCAGATGCTGGCGTGGGTGGAACGATGCCGTGGCTTGCGCCAGCTGTTCGTAGGCCTTGCGGGCTTCGTCGCTGTCGGCGGGCGGCAGCGCGATGTCGATCAGCAGGTACAGGTCGCCGGGTGTCTTGCCCGCAAGCCCCCGGCCCTTGAGCCGCAGCTTGAGGCCGTTGCGCGCATTGCGCGGCACCGTGACCTCGACCACGCCGCCGGTCGGTGTCGGCACCTGCACCTGCGCGCCCAGCGCGGCTTCGGCGGGCGTGACGGGCAGCGTCATGTACAGGTCGCGCTCTTCCACGCGGTACAGCTTGTGCGGCGCGATGCGCACTTCGAGGTACAGGTCGCCGGCCGCTTCGCCGCCATGGCCGGGCATGCCCTGGCCTGCAAGGCGGATGAACTGGCCCGGATGCACGCCTGGCGGGATCTTCACGCTCAGCGTGCGGTTCTCCCACTGCGGATGGCCTTGCGCATCGATCGTTTGCGCGCGCAGCGTGATCTCGCGCTCGGCACCGTTGAGTGCGTCTTCGAGCGTGATCTCGATGGCCGCGTGGTGGTCTTCGCCGCGCGCGCGGTAGTTCTGCCGCGTGGCGCCGCGCCGCTCGGCCTCGCCGAACATCGAGGAAAAGAACTCGCTGAAGTCGGCATGGTCGGCCGGCCCCTGGCGCGGGCCGCGATGGAACTCGTAACCCGCGTCCCAGCCGGGCGGCGGCTGGAAGTCGCCCTGCGGATGGCCACCGCGCGCGACGCGGTCGGCCAGCGCGTCGTAGGCCGCGCGCTTCTCCTTGTCGCCCAGCACGTCCTTGGCCTCGTTGATGTCGCGCATGCGCGTCTCGGCGTCGGGCTCCTTGCTGACGTCGGGGTGGTATTTGCGGGCGAGTTTCCTGTAGGCCTTGCGCACTTCGTCGTCCGACGCGGTGCGCTCGATGCCCAGGGCGCTGTAGTAGTCCTTGAATTCCATGGTGCAGCGTTGGTTACCGTGTTTCTAGGGGTTTCGGGACCAGATTGGGACTCAGCGGCAGCATACAAGCACGTTGCCCGCCGCGTCCTGCTTTGGGCCAAGGGGCTTGTACCGGGCCTTGGCGATCCGTGAAGCCTCCCGCGAACCCTCCGCGAACTTCCCGCGGCGCAACACGACTGTCATGCACCGCTGCTAGCGTGGCCCGCTTCTGTGCACAACAACATTCCCACATGACAGAACCAGACAACGAACACGGCCTCGACCTCAACCGCCGCAGGCTCCTGGCTGCCGCGGGCATCGGCACCGGGGCGCTGCTGATGACCCTGCGCGCCGGCGCCGAAGAGGCCAGGGCGCCCGCCACGACCCACACCCCAGCGGCCGACCCGGTCGCCACGCCGCCGGTGGCGGGCCTGCATCTGCAGTTCGGCGCCGATGCCTCGGCGCAGATGGTGGTGTCGTGGCACACGCTGCAACCGGTGCGGCAGCCGCGCGTGCTGATCGGCCTGCCCGACGGCAAGCTCGAGAAGACGGTGGCGGCCAGCCCCGCGAGCTATGTCGACGGTAAATCGGGGCAGACCGTGTATGCCCATCACGCCAAGGTCGATGGCCTGAAGGCCAATACGGCGTACCTCTACGCCGCGCTGCACGAAGGCGCGGAGCCGCAATTCGGCACCTTCCGTACCGCGCCGCGCGGGCGCCGGGCGTTCAGCTTCACCAGCTTCGGCGACCAGGGCACGCCCACCCTCGGCAAGGTTTTCACGCCGCCTGCCGGCGTGACGTTGCCGGGCACCACGTACGTCAACGACAACCTCGGCGCGCCCGCGTCCGGCGACACCACGCTGGGCGTGGAGCGGCTGCGCCCGCTGTTCCATCTTTTCAACGGTGACCTGTGCTACGCCAACCTCGCCCAGGACCGGGTGCGCACCTGGTGGGACTTCTGGAACAACAACTCACGCAGCGCCCGCAACCGTCCGTGGATGCCCTCGCCCGGCAATCACGAGAACGAGCTGGGCAACGGGCCGATCGGCTACCAGGCCTACCAGACCTACTTCTCGCTGCCTTCGGCCGAAGGCCAGACCGACACGACGCGCGGCCTGTGGTACTCCTTTACCGTCGGTTCGATGCGGGTGGTGGCCATCGCCAATGACGACGTCACCTACCAGGATGCCGGCGACTCCTACGTGCGCGGCTATTCCGGCGGCGCCCAGAAGGCATGGCTGCAGAAGGAACTGGCGGCGGCCCGCGCCGACAAGTCGATCGACTGGCTGGTGGTGTGCATGCACCAGGTTGCCATTTCAACCGCCGACAAATTCAACGGCGCCGACCTCGGCATCCGCGAGGAATGGCTGCCGCTTTTCGACACCTACGGCGTCGACCTGGTGGTGTGCGGCCACGAGCATCACTACGAGCGCTCGCACCCCATCCGCGGGCGGCAGGCCAACACCACATTGACGCCCATCCCCACGGCCACCGGCACCGAGGTCATCGACACCACGCAGGGCACGGTGCACATGGTGATCGGCGGCGGCGGCACGTCGGCGCCTTCCAACCAGCTGTTCTTCAATCCGCCGTGCTGCCGGGTGATCACTGGCGTGGGCGAGCGCAGTGCCACCACCGGCAAGCGGCCACCGATCTACGTGACGGAGGACGCGCCCTGGTCGGCCGTGCGCAACGCCGCCCGCTCCTATGGTTTCGCCGCCTTCGACCTCGATCCGGGCAAGCACCCCGGCGACTTCACCACCATCCGCGTGACCTACTACGACGTGGTGGGGCTGGACGGGCAGATTTCGCCGTTCGAGCGATTCACGCTGCGCCGCCCCCGGCGAGACTAGGCCAGCGCCGAGCCTCCGTCGTCGGCATGCCGCAGCAACGGCGTGACGCGCCACGCGGAGCCGCTGCGCTCAAAGCGCAACGGCTGCGCGTTGCCGAGCAGCTCGAAATCGATGGGCACGCCCAGCAGCGCGGCCAGCGCGTAGAGCGTGCCGCCGTGTGCCACCACCAGCACCGGCCCGGGCTCTTGCTGCAGTGCCGCGTCGAGCGCGGCCCGCTTGCGGGTGACGAACTGCGTCAGCGTCTCGCCGCCTTCGGGTTCGCAGGCCCAGTCGATGTTGGCCGACGACGTGCCGATCAGCGCGCCGAAGTTGCGCTCGCGCAGCGCAGCCTGGGGTATCGGCTGCAGCTTCAGCGTCGCGCCCACCGCGTTTGCCGTGTCGCGGGCGCGCCGCGCATCGCTGCAGACGATGGTGCGGATCGGCTCGCCGGCCAGCAGCTGCGCGGCGCGGGCCGCCTGCTGCAGGCCGAGTTCGCTGAGCGGCTCGTCGACGTCCTGGAAGATGCGCTGCGCATTGCGGCCGGTCTGGCCGTGGCGCAGGAAGTAGAAGTGGTCGCAGGCCGGCGACAGCGGCTGCGCCGCCGCGATCCGCACCAGCTGGTCGAGACCGCCGGCGGCGGTGTGGGAAGGCGTGGTCTGTGATGACATGGCTTCAGTAGGCAAGCTGCAGCGGCGCGCCTTCACGCTGTGCCTGCACGTCCGCGCGATGGAACGGCAGCGGATGCCACTGCTTGGCCGCGAACAGCGGCAACTGGTCGTAGGCGCGCGGCGATGCGAGATCGCTGCTCTGGCCGTAGGTCAGCAGGCCTTGCGCCACCGGGCCGTTCGCGTCGAAGGTCACGACCTGCATGTAGCTGCTGCCGTAGTTGACGTTGTAGCCCTTGGCGTCGATGGACGGCTGGCCCTGCGATTCGAGCTTGTTGAGCACGCCCTCGAACTCGTCGCCGCCATGCAGCGCGATCTTCTGGCCGCGCACCGTGCGCGACTGCGGCACGCCCAGCGGCACGTCGGCCGCAAAGCCGGCCGTGCGGACCACGCCGACTGCGTCGCCCAGCGCCTTGAACACCGCGGCGCGCGTGGCGGGCGTGGCCATGTCGAGGCCGGCGGGCGTTGCCACCGGCTGGGCCGGATCGAACGGCACGCGCCAGACCTTCGGCACGTCCTTGGTCTTGCGCCAGAACTCGCGGAACAGCGCCGCACCCTTCGCGTCGGCATTGCTGGTGCGGTTCCAGGCCGACAGCACGCGGCAGCCCAGGGCCTGGTCGGCATTCAGCGTGCCGGCGCTGGCCTTGCAGGCGGCCTGCAGGTCGTCCATCACCAGCATGCCGGCGAGGTTCTTGTCGCGGAAGATCACGCTGCGCAGCTCGGCCGCGCCCATGCGGTTGCCGGGCAGGCCGTCGTTGCCCGCCAGGCGCCCGCGGATTTCCATGATCGCGCTGCGTGTGCGCAGCCGCTGCGGCACGCCGACCGGGCCGACCAGCGGCGAGACGCCGGCCATCGGCGCCGTCTCGGGGTTGCTGAGCCAGAAGCTGTCGTTGCTGTTCTGCACGTAGTCGGGCGTGATGACGACCGGCATGCGGGCCGGCGCGATGATGCCGGGCGCGGCCGCCGTGGTGTCGCGGTTCCATGCGCAGGCGCTGCGCGAGCCGTCGAGCACCGGCAGGCCGGCTGCGTTGAGCAGCGCCGCCGCGGCGGGCGAGGGCGCGCAGGCCTTGAGCATGTCGGCCGACACATCGGGCACCACCGACAGGTCGGCGTACATCGCGTTGCCGTCGCGGTCGGCGGCGATGGTGTTGATCCACGGCATGCCCTGGTTGCCCATGGCGGTGCGCAGCTCGCCCACGTTACGGGCCAGCGCCATCTTCATCCAGCTGTCGGCCGAGCGCATGTTGAGCGTGTTGGCATCGCGGATGGCGTAGGCCTTCTGCGCGGTCCAGCCGAGGCCGGCGCGCGGCAGCGAGATGACGGGGCCCCAGTCGGTCGAATAGAAGGTGTGCTGCACCGGTGCCCCGCCGCCCGTGGCCGCGGCCGGCAGCACCACGGTGCGCGCCACCATCTTCTTCGGCTGGCCGTCGACCCAGTACACGGTCGGGTCGTTGGGATCGAGCTTCAGCTCGTACAGCGTGAAGCGCTTGCCGGTCGACACGGTGTGCGTCCAGGCCACGTCCTTGTTGAAGCCGATCGCCACCACCGGGCTCAGGCCGCCGGTGGCACCCATCACGTCGAGCTTGCCGGGAATGGTGAGGTGCAGCTCCCAGAAGCGGTTGGTGCCGGTCCACGGAAAGTGCGGGTTGCCCAGCAGCAGGCCCTTGCCGTCGGGCGTGGCGTTGCGCCCGAAGGCCCAGCCGTTGGAGCCCAGCTCGCCGCCTTCGGGGTTGGCGTTGAAGCTGTGGCGGCCGATCTCGGCCACGGCTTCCTTCAGGTCGACCGGCGCGGCGCCGGTCTTGGTGCCCGGTGCGGGCGGCACGGCCGCCAGCACGGCGCCGGCCAGCGCACCCAGGCCGCCCTGGATCATCGAGTTCTCGGTGGCACGCGACAGGTCGGCTGCAGTCATCGGGCGCACCCACGGCTTGCCGCGGCATTCGGCGGGCAGGCCGTTGGCGCCCACATCCTGCAGGTAGCGGTTGTAGCCTTCCACGTAGCCGCGCAGCGCAGCCTTCACGTCGGGGCTGGTGGTGGCGCCGGCGCGCGCCAGCGCGGCATCGTCCATGTGATAGCGGATGAACAGGTCGATCTGCGCGTTGGGCATGCGGCCCAGGCCCAGCTCGCCGGTGTTTTGCGCGCCGAGGAACTGCGAACGCTCGCCGCGCAGCGTCAGCAGGTGCTCGGCGGTCTGGCAGATGTTGTCTTGCGCCTGCGCGTAGGCGGTGCCGTAGGCCAGGCCCTCGTAGTCGGGCGCCGTGATGTGCGCGATACCGAAGGTGGTGCGCTCGATGGTCACGCTGCGCGAGCCGGGCGGCGGCGTGCTGGCACAGCCGGCGAGCAGGGCGACCAGGCCCAGGGACAGGGCCGTCAACGAAAACCAGGTGCGCGAGGTGTTGTTCTTCGATGTCATGGTGCGGGCATGGGTTGAAAAGACAGGGAGTCGATTAAAAGGCGTGCCCGCCACCGCGCAGTGTCGCCAGCGCGGCACGCCGCGCGGTTTTCAGCCGAACTTCATGCCCTTGGGGCGGGCCTGCAGGCGGTCGATGTAGGCATCGATCTTCGGGCGGTTCGAGCGGCCGCCGAAGGCGCGGTGCCAGATGAACATCGAGCCGATCATCACGTCGGCCGCGGTGAACCGCGTGCCGAACAGGTAGGGGCCAGCGCCCAGTTCGCGTTCGACCGCGTCCTTGGCCTGCTCGAAGTTGGTCCAGCCGCGCGCGCTGTTCTTGCTCTGGATCTTGAGCAGGCTGTCGCCCATGGCGGGCTCCAGCTGCGCGGTCGAATAGACCATCAGCGACAGGTAGCGGCCGCGGTCGGGCGAGCCCGGCGGGGGCGCCAGCTGCTTCTGCGGAAACTTCTCGGCGACGTACATGCAGATGGCCGCGTTCTCGAAGACGCGCGTGTGGCCGTCGACCAGCGCCGGAACCTTGCCGGCCGGATTGATCTTGAGGAACTCGGGCCGCTTGTGCGCCTTGTCCCTGAGGAGCGTGGGCACGATCTCGTAGTCGGCCCCTGCTTCGTCGAGCATCCACTTGGCGACCTGCGAGCGGCTTTGCGGATCGAAATACAGCTTCATGGCGTTGTCTCCTTTTCTTGTTCAGCGTGGGTGGTGGGTCAGAACTTGGGAATGCGCAGGGTCTTGCTGATCATCAGCGTGCCCGAGAGCGCGAACAGCAGCACGAGCGGGTGCAGTTGCCACGGGCCGATGACCCAGGCACCGCCCCACACGGTGGCGCCGATGTGGCCCTGCCAGGCCGCATACGCAAGCACGCCCACCAGCACCACGCTGGTCGGAATGGGCGTGCCCTCGAAATACTTCACCTTGTCGGCCCCTTCGGACAGCGCCTCGGCCGTGACGTTGTAGCGCGCGAGCCGGCTCACGCCGCAGCCCACGAAATAGATGAGCAGCACGCAGTCCCAGCCGCCGTTCAGTCCGGCCGCGAAGGCCAGTGCGGCGGGCGCCACGCCGAAGGAGATGACGTCGGCCAGCGAGTCGAGCTCGCGGCCGAGTGCCGAATGCGTCTGGCGCCAGCGCGCGATGCGGCCGTCGAACACGTCGAAGATGAAGGCGGCCGGCGCCAGGGCGGCGGCCCAAAGGAACTGCGCGAGCGACTGGCTCGCCATGAAGGCCATGGCGAGAAACACCGCACCCACGCCGCAGGCCGCGTTGCCGAGCGTGAACGCGTCGGCGAGGTGGAAGCCCCGGATCATCGAGAAGTGCTTGCGGACCGGTGCGGAATCGGGAGAGTTCATGAAGAAGAAGGCGTCTGGGCTCGGTGGCTTGGAAAATTCCCGGCACCTTAACCCAGGCGCCAGGTGGTTCTTGGGGGCGCGGTTCCACGCCGCGATGCCGCCATGGGGTGTGTGTCAGGCGGCCTGGTGCGCTTCGGCGATGCGGGCGAAACGGCCGAGCAGCCCGGCGGCGGCATCGGTGGCACCGACGCGCGCGCGCAGCGCGGCAGGGTCGGCGCCCTCGGCCTTCAGGTCGTTGGCCAGCATGTCGATGTAGCCGCGCATCGCCTCGGCATCGAATTCGGGATGGAACTGCACGCCCCAGGCGTGCTCGCCGACGCGAAAGGCGTGCACCGGCTCATGTTCGCTGCCGGCCAGTCGCACCGCGCCTTCGGGCAGGCGCAGCGCGCTTTGCCAGTGCACCGCGTTGGCCGGAAACTGCGTGGGCAGGTCGCGCAGCAATGCGTCGGTGGCGGCCGCCTCGTTCAGCGTGACCGTGACGGTGCCGACTTCGGCACCGCCCGGGTGGTTGCCCGCCTCGCCACCGAGCGCATGCGCGAGCAACTGGTGCCCGTAGCAGATGCCGAGCACCGGCGTGCCGTGCGCCACCAGTCGTGCGAGCCAGGCGGCCGTTGTTTCGCTCCAGGGTTCGCGATGCGACACCATCGCGTGCGAGCCGGTGATGACCACGCCCGACAGGGCTTCGGGTGCGGGCAGGGCATCGCCACGGCGCGGGTCGATCACGACGATCGGCAGTGTCTGCGTGTCGAGGCCATCGGCGATCCAGTTCTCGAAGTCGCCTCGTTGTGCGCGAAGGGCGTCGAAGGTGTCGCCAAGCTTGATGATGACGAGCGGGTGCGGGGGCTTGTTGTCCATGGCCGGAATCATGCCGCAGGTGGGGCGGCGACCTCAACGCGTGGTTTCGCGCCGGGCTTCGCGGCGGTGCAGCAAGTCCATGAAGGCGCGCCCGACCGGCGACGGCGAGCGGCCCGCCCGCGTGACCAGCCCGATGGGCCGCGACATCGCGGGGCGCTGCAACGGCACGGTGGCCAGTTCGTCGTTCTTCGTCAACTGCAGCGCCAGCCGGGGCAATGCCGTCAGCCCCAGCCCGGCCGCGACGAGCGCCCCCGCTGCAGCCACGCTCGGGTATTCGAGCGCCGGCACCACCTGCAGTCCGCGCTGCAGGAAGGCCGCGTCGGTGATCGGGCGGATGCTGCTCCTGAAGCCGCTTGCGATGAAAGGCCGGCCCGTGAAGACCGACCACGCCACCGAAGCCCGGCTGGCCAGCGGATCGTCATGCCGGCACAGCAGCACGAAGGGGTCGTCGATCAGGTGCCGGTAGAGCATTGGCTCCTGCGGGCCGGGGCGCACGCTGATGCCGAAATCGGCGCGCCCTTCGTCGACCGCCGAGCGCACCTGCTCGGCAGGCCCTTCGATCAGCGAGAACGCCACCTGCGGATGCAGCGTGCGGAACTCGGCAATGGCTTTCGGCAGCAGCGCCACGCCGGTCGAAGGCAGTGCGGCAATCGTCAGGTGGCCGCTGCGGCCCTCGAGGAACTGCGACAGCTCGCTGAACGAGCTGTTGAAGTTTTCAAGAATGCGCAGCGCGATCGGCAGCAGCTCGCGCCCGGCGGGGGTGAGCTCGACATGCCGGGTGTCGCGGTCGAACAGGCGGGCGCCGGCCAGCGTTTCGATGATGCGCACCGTGCGGCTCAGCGCCGGCTGCGACACATGCAGCGCCTGGGCGGCCGCGCGGAAGTTCGACGTCCGGGCGACTTCGACGAAGGCCTCCAGCTGCTGCAATGTGATGTCGATTCGCACCGGCCGTCTCCTTCGCTTTCCGTGCTTCGGATTGATCCGATCAAGTTATCACAGATATAGAAATATTGTCCTTCCCATATCAATGAGCGAGGGCCAGACTTGGCAGCCATCGACGGAGACAAGGGCCCCGGCGTACCGAGCGGGCCCGTGAAAGCAAGCATGGAAAAAATACTGGAAGGCGTCCGGGTGCTCGAACTCGGGCAGGTGCTGGCCGGGCCCTTCGCGGGCGCGATCCTCGCGGACCTCGGGGCCGACGTGGTCAAGCTCGAACGCACCGAGGGCGGGGACGATGCGCGCCACATGGGGCCGGCCTTTCGCCACGGCGACGCGCTCAACTTTCACGTGTTCAACCGTGGCAAGAAGTCCGTCGCCATCGACCTCAAGAGTGCCGAGGGCATGAGCGTCTTCGGCCGGTTGGCGGCCGATACCGACATCCTGATCCACAACCTGCGGCCCGGCGTTACCCGCTCCATGCAGATCGACGGACCGACGATGTGCGCGCGCTACCCGCGGCTGATCTACTGCGAGATTTCCGCCTTCGGCCACACCGGCCCGCTTGGCATGCAGCCGGGCTACGAGCCACTGATACAGGCCTTCAGCGGGTTGTCGAGCATCAACGGCGGCCCCGACGATCCGCCGATGCGCACCGGCGCGTCGGTCTGCGACCAGGGCACCGGCATGTGGGCCGTGATCGGTGCACTGGCGTTGTTGCAGCGTCGGCACCTCACGGGCAAGGGCGGTGTGGTCAGCACCTCGCTGCTCGAAACCGCATTGGTCTGGACCGGCCAGAAGGCCGACGCCTATGCCAACGAAGGGCGCCTGCCTGAACGCCACCGCTCGGGCCACCCCGGCTTTGTGCCCTACGAGGCGTTCGACACGGCCGATGCGCCCTTGCTGATCTGCTGCGGCAACGACCGCCTCTTCGCCAAGTTCGCACACGAACTCGGGCGCGACGACTGGACCACCGACGAGCGCTTTGCAACCAACAGGCTCAGGCTGCAGCACAAGGCGGCCCTGTTCGAGCAGATCGTGCCGCTGTTGCGCACGCAGACCCGCGCGCAATGGTCGGCCCGCTTCAGCGCCGCCGGCGTGCCCTGTGCGCCCGTGCACACCGTGCCCGAGGCCATCGCGCACCCGCAGGTCGAGGCGCTCGGCATGCTGCAAGCGGTGCCGGGCGAAGACTTCAGGCTGACGGCATTGCCGTTGTCGATCGATGGCGTGCGGCCCGCACACCGCGCGGTCGCGCCACGCCTCGGGCAGCACAACCTGGAGTTCGGCGCACCGGTGCCGCAAGGAGGCGCGGATGCCTGATCTGCCACGTCGCGTGCATCTGCACGAAGAGGGCCCGCGTGAGGGCTTCCAGATGGAGGCCGGGCCGATCGCGTCGGCCGACAAGGTGCGCCTGATCGAGGCGCTGGCCCTCACGGGGCTCGAAGAAATCCAGTGCGTGTCTTTCGTCAACCCCGCGCGCGTGCCCGGCATGGCCGATGCGGAGATCGTTGCGAGGTCGATCCGCAAGCGCGAGGGCGTGCGCTACACCGGCTTGTGGCTCAACCAGCGCGGCATGCAGCGCGCGATGGAAACGCCGCTCGATATCGAAGGCACGGTGAGCCTCGGCGCATCCGAAGCCTTCTCGGTGCGCAACAACGGCAAGGGGACAGCCGCACTGCTCGATGCGCAGCGCGCCACGCTCGCGTTCTGCGTCGAGCATGCAATTCCGGTGACCCGCGGCATCGTCACGACCGCTTTCGGCTGCAACCTCGAAGGCGTGATTTCCCCTGCCACGGTGGTCGAGCGCGTGTCGCAACTGCTGGGCCTGATGGACGAATTCGGCCTGCAACTGCCGATCCTGCGGCTGGCCGATACCGTGGGCTGGGCCCAGCCGAATGCCATCGCATCGGTGGTCGGCGCGGTGCGCGAGCGATGGCCCGCGCTGCGGCTCGGGCTGCACCTGCACGACACGCGCGGCACCGCGATGGCCAATGCACTGATGGGCCTGCAGATGGGCATCGACACCTTCGACAGCGCCTGCGCCGGCCTCGGCGGCTGCCCGTTTGCAGGGCACACCGGCGCAGCCGGCAACATCTGCACCGAAGACTTGGCGTTCATGTGCGAAGAGATGGGCATCGACACCGGCGTCGATCTCGAGGCGCTGATCGAATGCGCGCGGCTCGCCGAAGAGATCGTCGGCCATCCGCTCCCGGGAAAGCTCATGCGTGCCGGCACGCTGGGCAGGTTCCGGCACTGATCCCATTCAAAAAACATTCCACAGGAGACAAGACCGTGCTGACCTGCTTCCCCCGATTCCGCATGCCGACGGCGCTCGCCGCGGCCATGCTTGCCGCCACTGTCGCGCAGGCCCAGCCGTACCCGGCCAAGCCCATCACCATCGTCGTGCCCTTCGCGGCCGGCAGCGGCACGGACCAGCAGGCGCGCAGCATGGCGCAGGCGCTGGGCGCGGAATACAAGGTGCCCGTCATCGTCGACAACCGGGCCGGCGCCAGCGGCTTCCTCGCCGCACAGTACGTGGCAAAGGCGGTGCCCGACGGCTACACCCTGCTGATGACGACCAACACCACGCACGCGGCCAATGAGCACCTGTTCAAGAAGCTGCCTTACGACCCGGTGAAAGACTTCACCCCGGTCACGTTGCTGTCCAAGGGCCACATGCTGCTGCTGGTGAATTCGGATTCGCCGATCAAGTCGGTGGCCGACTTGATCGCGGCCGCGAAGAAGTCGCCCGGCAAGCTCAACTTCGGCAGCGGCAGCTCGTCAAGCCGCGTGGCCAGCGAATCGCTCAAGCAGATGGCGGGCATCGACGTGGTGAACGTGCCCTACAAGAGCAACCCCATGGCCATCACCGACCTGATGGGCGGGCAGGTCGACTTCATGTTCGCCGACGCGCCGACCGCGCTGCCGCAGGTCAAGAGCGGCAAGCTGCGCGCACTGGCCGTGAGCGGCAACAAGCGGCTGGCCGCGGTGCCGGCCCTGCCCACGGTGGAAGAGGCCGGCGTCAAGGGCTACGACATGTCGTACTGGACGGCGGTGTACCTGCCGCCCGGCGCCCCGGCGGCCATCACCAACAAGCTCAACGAAATGATGATCAAGGTGTCGTCCGCCCCCGCCGTCGTGGCCTACCAGGCGACCACCAGCGGCGAGGCCGTCACCAGCACGCCCGAAGGCCTCGCGGCGTTCCAGGCGGCCGAGTCGCGCAAGTGGGGGCAGGTGATCCGGGCCGCGGGCATCGAGCCCGAGTGACGGCGCCGTTCGGGTTCGGGCTGATTGCCCTCAGGCGAGGATCAACTTGCTGCATGCCTTGCGCAGCGCCGGCAGGCCGGGCAGGTCGCGCGACTTGGCATCGGTGACCACCACGTCGATGTCGGCGGTGCGCATGTAGGTCACTCGGCTGGCCTGGCCGATCTTGGCGTGATCGGCCACGATGACCACCTGCTGCGCCTGCTCGGCCATGGCGCGCGCCACCGCGGCCTCGGAGTGCTCGAAGCTCATCGCGCCGTACTTGGCGTGCAGGCCCACGGGCGACAGCAGGGCCACGTCGGCGCGGTAGTTGCGGATCTTCTCGGTCGTGATGTCGCCGAGCGTGGCCTGCGTCTTCACGTCGATCTCTCCGCCCAGCAGGATGGTCTTGTTGCCCGTCAGACGTCCCTCGCTGGCACCCGCGAGCTTGAGCGCGATGCTCAGCGAGTTGGTGATGACCGTCATGCCGCTGAGCGTGGCGATCTCTTCCGCCAGGATCGACGTGGTGCTGCCCGCGTCCAGAAACACCGTCTGCCCCGGCTGCAGCAGCGCGATCGCGGCCTTGGCGATGGCGCGCTTTTCCCGCTGGCGCGCCACGAGGCGCACGGCCAACGGGGGTTCGGGCTCCACGCTGGTGGCGATGGCGCCGCCGTGCACCCGGCGCAACTCGCCCAGGCCTTCGAGTTCGAGCAGGTCGCGGCGCACCGTCTCACGCGAGACTGCAAGGTCTTGCACGATGCGGTCGACGCTCAGGCGGGAGAAAGTGGCGAGCAGGCTGCGGATGCGCAGGAATCGTTCTTCTTGGAGCATGAGGATGCTGGCGTGTGAAAGAAGGGATGGCGGATTGGCCTGGCCAACGCGCAAGCGAACGGGCGCGGGACCGGCACCATTGTGCCGATCACCGCGCCCGCCGGGGCGATGCCGAGTGTCAGGGCAGGATGCCCATCGCGGGGTCGCTGACGCCGTCGGTGCCGGTTTCCACGCGGCCGGCGAAGCGCCGCAGGTAGGTCGTGCCGTCATCCACGTTGGCCGACACGCTGAAGTCGTACCAGTGCTTGCTGTAGGCCAGGTCCCATTGCTGAACCTGAATCTGGCCCGGCGCGAGCGCGAAAGTCCAGGGGCCGTCGGTGCGGTAGGCGGTGGGCGTCACCGTGACCGTGCAGCTGATGTTGCCGATGTTGTGCATTTCCAGGTGCACGTCGCCGTTGGCCGTGTCGTAGCAGACACGGATCTCGGGCAGGCCCACGCCGCCCGCGAGCGAACTCGGGAGCTTTCCGCGAAAGCGGCGGAAGTAGCCGTTGGGCCCGAACACCGACAGGTCGTAGCTGCCGTCCGAAGTCGGCGCCCAGCTGTCGTTGAGCTGCTTGCCGGGCTCCACGGTGTAGCGGCGCGGCACGTCGCCAAGCGAGAGGTGGTTGTAGACATGGAAGACGGCACCGGCCTTGCCCGTGTTGCCGAATACCAGCCAGTACTTCCGCCCATCGACGTCGGGCCGGCCGCTGGTGTGCAGCTCGTAGGGCAGCGCGCGTGAATAGCGCACGCCGGTGGCCTGCAGCGCCATCGTGCCGGTGCTGGCGGCTGGAACAGGCACCGCCGGGAGCTTCGCCTGTTTCGCGATGACCGCGTCGGCCGTTGTTCTGTCGATGGGCGGTCGCGCGGGCAGGTCGGCGTTGGGGGTCGCGAAGTTGAAGCAGGACGTGAGGTCGCCACTGACCGCGCGCCGCCATGCGCTGATGTTGGGTTCCATCACGCCAAAGCGCTGCTCCAGGAAGCGGACGACGGAGGTGTGGTCGAACACCTGCGAGTTGACCCAGCCGCCCTTGCTCCACGGCGACACCACATACATCGGTACACGCCAGCCCATGCCGAAAGGCGAGCCCATGTAGGGCGCCTTCAGCTCGTTGCGTTCGCCCAGCGTCGACACGGTGCTCATGCCGGCGTCGCTGCCGTCGGCGTTGCGTGACGGAATGGCCGGCGGCGGCATGTGGTCGAAGTAGCCGTCGTTCTCGTCGAACATGACGAACAGAACGGTCTTGCTCCACACGTCGAGCCTGGAGGTCAGGGCCATCAGGACCTCCTCGGTGTACGCGGCGCCCCACACCGGGGACGACGGGCCGGGGTGCTCCGAATACTTGGCCGGCGCCACGATCCAGCTGACTTCCGGCAGTTGGTCGTTCATCACGTCGGTAGTCAGGTCGGCCAGCGAGCGCGTGGTCAGTGCGCGCGACTTCAGCGAGCGCTGCGCGTCGGTCGGTTTCGTGGCGTAGTAGGCGTTGCGGTAGTTGGTGAAGCCTTCGACCGGGCTGTCGGTGTAGTTGTCATTCATGTCCTGGTAGATCTGCCAGGACACGCCGGCCGCCTCCAGCCGCTCGGGATAGGTGGTCCAGCTGTAGCCCGGCGCGTTGGCCAGGTCTTCGTTGGTGTTGTCGATGGCGGGGCCACCGCCCAGGCCCAGCGGGTCGTTGGTGCCGGTCCAGAGAAAGAGACGGTTGGAGTTGGTGCCGGTGAGCTCGCTGCAGTGGTAGGCGTCGCAGATGGTGAAGGCCTCGGCCAGCGCGAACTGGTAGGGGATGTCGGGCTGCTGGTAGTAGCCCAGTGCACGCGCGCTCTTGGCCGCCACCCACTGGTTCATGCGTCCGCTGTTCCAGGCCTGTTGCCCGTCGGACCAGCTGTGGTTCTGGCCAAGGCCGATCTGCGCATTGTTGAGCGTGGTGTCGAAGTGAAGGGGCAGGAAGGTTCCGGTGCCCGTGGCTGCCGGCTGGTTCCAGACCGACTTGCCATTGGACAGCGGCACCGGAAAACGATCGCCGAAACCGCGCACGCCGCGCAGCGTGCCGAAGTAGTGGTCGAACGAGCGGTTTTCCTGCATGAAGATCACCACGTGCTTGACGTCGGTGATGGTGCCGGTGTCTTGCGCGGCCGGAGTGGCCAAGGCTCGGCGAATGCCCGGCGGCAACAGGCTGAATGCTGCCGCGGCGCCGGCGGTGGTGGCTGCGCCGCGCAGGAAGCCGCGCCGGGAGCTGGGGTTTTGCTTGTCTGTCATGGACGGTCTCAGGGGGCGCAACGCACGGTCTCGGGGCGACGGGCGGGTGGTTGGTTGTCGGGCGTGGTGCCGGGCGGGGTCACGGCCTCCGGAGGTGGTCCGGCGGTGGCCGGGTCGTTGGGGGTGACCACCACGCCGGGCGGCGGGGTGGTGGCGCCCGGCGTGAGCGGGAAGTTGAAGCCGCCCCCGCCGCTACCGCCGCCGCAGGCGGTCAGTGCGGCGGCGACAAGCGTTGCGAACGCAAGGCGGATGCCTTGGCCCGTGGCCGGGCGTGCGATGTGCGCGGGTTCGTTGTGCATGTGCATCTCCGATCAGGGAACCAGCGTGGTCAGCGAGGTGCCGGAGCGGGCGATCGACTCGACCTCCGCGGCGGTCAGTGCGCGGTTCCAGGTGCTGAACTCGCCGAAGTCGAAGCGGCCACCGATGGTGTTGGCGGCAGAGCCGTTGCGGTAGTTGGGGCCGTAGCCGCCGTCGCCGTCTTCGTTCAGCGTGAAGCTGCCGCCGAGGCCGTTGAGCGCCGTGACGAAGGCGGCGGTCAGCGTTGCCGAGCTGTTCTGCATGCCGTAGACCGGGTCGTACACGTAATACGTCACCTTCAGGCCGGGCACGTCGAAGGTCATGGCAACGTATGCCCAGGTGTTGGCGCTGAAGCTCAGATCCTTGTCGCCCAGTCGTGCACCGCCGCGGCCGATGTTGAAGCGCATTGCGTTGCCGTACTGGCCGATGGCCAGGCCTGCGTTGTCGCCGCTTTTCCAGTTCTTGTTCGACACGACCGGCATGCCCGAGCGGGTGGCATCCGAACGGAACCAGAAGCCGAAGGTGAAGGGTGCGGTCGTGCTGGTGACGCTGGCCGTGGGAATGCGGTAGCCGCCATCGCAGGCCGTGCAGACCGTCGGCCCGGCATAGTTGGTCGACAGCAGCGCGGTATCGGTGCCGCCGAACGGGCCGTCGCCTGCGGCGGCATAGACCGGCGTGGCGCCACTCACCCAGGGCGTGAAGAGCTGCGTGCCGTCGATGCGATCGGCCAGCGTCTTCTTCAAGGCGAACAGGTGCGTGAGGCCGGTGCTCAGGCTGGGCATCAGGACCACGGGTTTCACGTACTTGAGCGTGGCGCGCAGCGACACCGGCACCTGGTCGGCGACCACCGTGTAGTTGTAGGTGAAGAAGCCGCTGGCCGCGGGTGCCATGGTGGTGTCTTCGAACCCGAGTGCGTTGCCTGGCAGCGTTGCCACGGTTGTGCCGTCGCGCATCACCGTGATGGCAGCCGGCGTTCCGGGCAGGGTCCACGCCAGCTGGATGCCGTTGGATTTCTTGTTGGTTACGGCGGAGAGCTGGCGCACGCCGGCTGCACCGGTCAGTGGGCTGCCGTCGATGACGTACTTGTCGGCCGTGGGACGTGCCGAGAGATGCGTCAAGACCGTGGGCGCGATGTCGGTCGCGGCCGCATAGGCGTACCAGGGCTCGATGGCCACCGGCAGCGCGGAGGGCGCGGCGGCTGCCAGATTGGCGGGTTTGTCGAGCGCGATGACGGTGGCCAGATTCGAAGGCACAGGAATTCCGTCGGCCACGCCGGTGGCACCCAGGCCGTGCGTGGTGGTGACGATCACCATCCAGTCTTCATTCGGTTGGGCCGCGCGGCGCTTGGCGAGCGACGCCTTGAGCTTGGTGATCTGTGCATCGACCTGCGCCAGTGCGTTCTGGTAGTCGGTGCCGTAGCCGGCCACGTCGGCCACCTGCGCGGGGCCCTGGTAGTCGGCCACGATCAGGTCGTAGCCACCGCTTTCGATGGCCGCCGATGCTTCGGACGAGACGCAGCTGTCGCTGCCTCCGCAGTCCTTTGCCATGTCCAGGTAGCCGGCGGCCTTGTCGGCGCGCAGCAACTGGGGCAGGCCGCTCCAGCTGGCGATGGCTGCGGTGCGCGCCGTGGCGCGGCTTTGCTTGAGCAGCTTGAAGACGGTGTCGGCCTTGAAGCTCTGCCCCTCGTAGTTGGAGCGGATTTCATGCCGATCGGCCCATGCGCCCGTCAGCAGCGTGGCCCATGCGGGGCCATCGGTCGCCTGCTGTTGCGTGGTCTGGCCCTTGATGCCGCCGGTGTAGGCGGGGAGCACTGTGCCGAGCCCCTGCAGGGACGGCATGCGCGCGCTACCGAGTGCCTGCTGCAAGGCGTCGTACTGCACGCCATCGATGCCGATGACGAGCGCCTTGCTTTGCGGTGCAGGGCCGGGGGCAGGTGCTGGCGCCGGCGCTGGTGCTGGTGCAGGTGCAGGTGCAGGTGAGGGCGCTGGTGCGGGCAGGAAAGGGAAGGCGGGCGTTGAACCTCCACCGCCACCACAAGCGGCCAGCAGAAGCAATGGGCTCATGCCCAGGGCGACACGCGCGAGGCGGCCTCTCAATGTTTTCATCAGGGAACTCCGGCAAGAGGAAGATGCCGGGCAGGTCGGCGAGACCCAGCCCGGCCACGAATGACCACGTGGCCGTTCGCGATACCTCACAAATTGCATTCATCTGCTGTTGTGCAGATGTCAGTGATTTGCAAAAAATGCCACAAACGCAACCAATGCCCCGGATGGTGCGTGGATCAAGTGACAGTGCTTTGACAACGCCGAGAAAACCTTGGTTTCCAAATGAAACGGGGCCCGAAGGCCCCGTCGATGAGTGGATTGCGCGCTGGTGTTGTCAGCGGATCTGCGCCTCGTACGCCTTCTCGACCACTTCCAGATTGGTCCAGAACCCCTGCGGCTTGTCTCCCCGCAGCACGTCGATCAGCACATCGACATGCGCATGCCATCCGCCTGCGACGCTGATCACTTCCTTGCGATTGGCCAGGCGGCGATGCGTGAGCACGAGCCGCGTGCTGTTGCCTTCGGGCGTGAGCTCGAAGGTGACTTCCGACGGCGCCGGGCCCTCGTCCCAACTGATCGTCAGCAGCGTCGGCGCTTCGCTGCGAATCAGGCGCGACTTCTGCAGGTGCGGCTTGCGATAGCCCGCAAAGCGCTCGGGCGCTTCCTCGTCGGTGAGCCTGGTGTGTTCGAAGCGCAGTTCGAAGACGCCACCGGCTTCTTGCGCCATGGTGCCGCCGGCCAGCCAGGTGGCGCGCTTCTCGGGGTCGGTGAGATAGGCCCATACGCGCTCGATGGGCGCGGGCAGTGTGCGTTCCATCCGCAGGGTGCCGGGTTCGATCAGTTGGCCGAGGCTGTGTCGGGTCGTCATGTGCGTGTGCTCCTTGGGTGTGGGGGGAAGACAGAAGAAGATCACTTGGAGGGCTTGGCGTCGCGCCGCAGTTCCTGCGCAAGTGCGTCGAGGTGGCTGTTCCAGAAGCCTTCGTAGTAGCGCAGCCATGCGTTGGCCGACGCCAGCGCCGCCGGTTCGAGCCGGCAGACGTGCGCGCGGCCGTGCACGGTGCGCGAGACCAAGCCCGCGCGCTCCAGTGCCTTCACGTGCTTGGACGCACCCGCGAAGGACATGCGAAACGGCGCGCCGAGCTCGCCCACGCTGCACTCCCCATGGGACAGCAGTTGCAGCATGGTGCGGCGCGTGCTGTCGGACAGGGCGTGGAATACGGCGTCGAGCCGTTCGTCATCTAGTTCAACCATATAGTTGAATATAGACGTGTTTTTCAAATCATTCAACTGAATGGTTGATTAAAGCCCATGCCGTTACAGCGGATACACCCGAGACGCCCGACGCCCGCGGTTTGCTGGAGCGGCGAAGCGCGTGCTCCTACGATGCCCTTGCTTGTCTGCTTCCATCCACTCGCCGAAAGAAAGAAGAACGAATGAACTCTCTTGTTGTCCAGCGTCGCACCTTGTTGCTTGCCGCTTCCGTGTTGCCTCTTGCCGGTGCCTGCACCGCGTGGTCGCAGAAGGGGCCGCAGTCATCGGCCGAGGCGCAACTCGCCGCGCTCGAAAGCGCTTCGGGCGGACGTCTTGGCGTGGTTGCCTTCAACACCGCCAGCGGTGCGCGCGTGCAGCACCGGGCGCATGAGCGCTTTCCGTTCTGCAGCACTTTCAAGCTGATGCTGTCTGCCGCGATCCTCGAGCGCAGCGCGAAAGACGCCAGCCTGTTCACGCGCCGCGTGAACTACAGCAAGGGCGACCTCGTCAGCTACTCGCCGGTCACCGAGAAGAACCTCGCCACCGGCATGACGGTGGCCGAGCTGTGTGCTGCCACCGCGCAGTACAGCGACAACGGCGCCGCCAATCTGCTGCTGAAGATCCTGGGTGGACCGCCCGCATTGACGGCGTTCGCGCGCAGCATCGGCGACCAGACCTTCAGGCTCGATCGCTGGGAGACCGAACTCAACACCGCGATTCCCGGCGACCTGCGCGACACCACCACGCCCGCCGCCATGGCCGACAGCGTGCAGCGGCTGGTGCTGGGCGATGCACTGGGCTCAGCGCAGCGCGAGCAGCTCCGGACCTGGCTGCTGGGCAACACCACCAGCAAGGAACGTTTTCTGGCCGGCGTGCCCGCGGACTGGAAGGTGGGCGACAAGACCGGGTCCGGTGACTACGGAACCACGAACGACATCGGCGTGCTGTGGCCGCCGGCCGGTGCGGCGCCGCTGGTGGTCACGGTCTACCTGACGTTCCCGCAGAAGGATGCGAAGGGGCGCAACGACGTGGTGGCGTCGGCCACGCGCATCGTGGCGACCGCGCTGGCGGGCTGACCCCGTCTCGGGTCGCGTCGCACGGGGGTGGCACAAGCGCCACCGCGTTTGGCCGCTGGGCCTCTCGATTCTTTTCGTGCACGGCTCGTCGCCGTCATTCAGCCGACCCTTGGAGCGGGCATACTCGCGCGCGCTTTCCCTTCAGCGCTTTCCGAGTTTTCCCGCGATTTCAACAAGGATTCCATGTCAGGACACGGCTTTCACGTGCACGGCCCGCACGACCACGAACTGGAGCACGCCGCATCGGGCGGCCATGGCAGCCACGGCGATGGCCATGGCGACGCGCAGGCAGCGCATGCCGGCGGCATGAGCATGACCAGCAAGATCGCGGTGTGCACCGCGGTGATCGCCACCTTCGGCGCGATCTTCGCGTACATGGGCGGCGCCACGCAGGCGAACGCCGGCATCTACAAGAACAACGCCGCGATCAAGAAGACCGAGGCGTCGAACCAGTGGAATTACTTCCAGTCGAAGAGCACCAAGCAGGCCCTGGCCGAGTTCGCGCGCGACACCGCGAGCGACGAGCGCCGGCAAGGCTGGCAGGACAAGGTGGCGCGCTACGAGCGGGAGAAAACCGAGATCCAGGGCGCGGCAAGAAAGCTCGAAGCCGAGGCCAGCCGGTGGGATGCGCAGTCGGACGAGCAGATGCACCAGCACCATCGCTGGGCCCAGGCCACCACCGTGCTCCAGGTGTCGATCGCGCTGGCGGCCATTGCCTTGCTGACGAAGAAGAAGTGGCTGGAACGCGCCATGTTCGGCGTGGCGATCGCAGGGCTGGCGGTGGGCGCCCTGGCCGCGCTTCATATCTAGCCCAGAGGAATCCGGGGCCTGACTGATCGCAGTTCCAGGCTCGTACGCTGCCCGCGCCGGCCTTCGTGCGATCTCGGCTTGCTTGCGTACCTTGGCTGTAGCCGTTCTTCGATCCGGCTGACCGGCAGCGCGCCGTTTCAGCGAGTCTTCAGCTGGTCTTCATGGCACTCTCAGGCAGCCTGACTACCGTCGGTGCATGCCTTCACATCCCTCTCTCCATCCCTGCGTCCCCCCGCGCCGACCCCTGCTGCGCGCCACCGCCGCCATGCCCATGGCGCTGCTGCTGTCCGCCTGCGGCGGCGGTGGCAGCGGCGGCGTGGGCCCCTTTCTGCCGCCACCCACGGTGACCGTCACCGACCGGCGCATCCTGGTCGCGCCCGGCGTCTCGCTGCACGTGCGTGACTGGCAGTCCAACCGCGTCGACGGCATCACCTTTGTGCTGCTGCCCGGCTTCGGCGCGAACGCACAGCACTTCAACAGCCTGGCGCCCGCACTGGCCAAGCGCGGGCGCGCGGTGGCCATCAGTTGTCGCGGCTTCGGCCGGTCAGACAAGCCGCTGCCCGACGCCACCCACCGCTACGACACGCAGACGCTGGTCGACGATGTGCATGCCGTGCTCGAGGCGCTCGGCATTCCCTGCATCGTGCTCGGCGGCCACTCGCTGGCCGGCAACCAGGTCACGCTGTTCGCGGGGCGCTATCCGCAGCGCGTGCGCGGCCTGATCTACCTGGACAACGCCTTTGACTACTCCAAGGTGCCCAGGTCCGACGAGGAAAGTCCTCTGCTGGCCGAGCCCGAGCCCACGCCCGCCGACACCGCCTCGCTCTCATCGATGATCGCGTTCTTCAAGCGCGTCAATCGGAACTGGTCTGCAGCGATGGAGGCCGACCTGATCGACAAGCTTGAGGTCCTGCCCGACGGCGGCGTCCGATGGGGCACGCCCGTCACCATCCGCACGGCCATGTCCGAGGCCGGCTACGCCTTCTCACCCGACTACACCCTGGTGCACGTGCCCGGCCTGGTGCTGACGGCCCTGCCTGGCGACCGGCGCGACATGTTCCCTTGGCTGCCCGCGACCCTCGATGCCGAGACCGAGCAGGCGGCCAACGAAGCCATCCTGCTGTTCAATCGTGTGCGCCCCCAAGACACGGCTCGCCTGTTCGCCGCTTTGCCGCCCGGCAGTCAGCAGGCCACATTCCAGCCTGCGACGCATGCCGATTTCTTCATCGAGAACGAGGTCGCACTGCTCAGCCTGATCGATGGCATGGGTTGGTGAGAGGCCCCGCGTTTCGTCTGTCCGGATCACGCGCGGGGACGCAATCCAGGCCCGCGCGGCGGTCGCTGCCTTACAGCACGAACCAGCCCACGGCCACGTAGTGGCTCGCCGTGCCCGCCAACACGAACAGGTGCCACGCGCCATGCGCATGCCGGAACCCCTGGCGATTCCGGTAGAAGACGGTGCCGGCGGTGTAGAGCACGCCGCCGATCAGCAGCCACGCCAGCCCCGCGCCTTCGAGCCGCGCGGCCAGCGGCACGGCGGCCAGCACGCCGAGCCATCCCATGCCGATGTACAGCGGCAGCGAAGGCTTCTTCGGCGCGTTGCCCTTGGCCGGTGCCAGCTCGCGCCAGATGCCGAAGAGCGCCGCGCCCCAGATCGTTGCGAGCAGCAGCCCGCCCCAAATACCTTGCAACGTGACCAGCGCAAAGGGCGTGTAGGTGCCGGCGATCAGCAGGTAGATGGCGCAATGGTCGGCCTGCTCCCACACGCGCTTGAGACGGCCGCGCGTGCTGTGAAAGAGGGTGGATGCCGCATACAGCACCACGGCGGAGAGCGAAAAAACCAGTGCCCCTGCGATGCGCGCCGGGTCGCCGGTGGGCACCGTCTTGACCAGCAACAGCGCGGTCGCGGCCAGTGCGAGCAGCAGGCCGAAAAAATGGCTGTATCCGTTGAGCCGTTCGCCCGGGTACATGGTGGGTGCCGGGTGCCTGCTGCGCCGATCAGTGGAGGCAGGTCACTTCTGCCAGGCGGATCTTGCGCGCTGCGAAAGCGGCGCAGGGGAAGTCCGGTAGCACGCCGGCAAGACCGTCGCCACGAGCCCGCATGGCTGCGCGCAACGAGCGTGGCGCGGAGACGCGGGCGTTCTTTGTCATGGGCGTTTTCGGTGGTGTGAAGAGACCAAGGGCCGGCGGATGCTAGGTGGGGCGCGTGACGCCACGGTGACCAGCCGGTCGCCTATGGTCTAAGTCTTTGTGGCAGCCGCGCCGCGCACTCGTCTCTTCAAACAGCCAGGCCGAGCGCCGATGCCGCGAGCTTCGCGACTTCCAGTGTTTCGCCGGGCGCCTCGCCGTCTTCGAGCATCCAGGCCGCCGAGAGGCCGGCCCATGCAAGCACCCATTGCAGCAGCCGCTGCCGCTCGATGCCCGTTGCCTGCGCCACGACCTCGACGCGCCGCGCGAAGCGGCCCGGTGCGAGCGCGCTCTCGCCATCGGGGTTGCAGAAGATGTTGGCGTGGTCGAAGCCGCGCTCGCCGTAGAGGCACTTGGGGTCGATCGCCAGCCAGCCGCGCGGGCCGAAGTCGAGCACGTTGCCATGGTGGATGTCGCCATGCAGCGCCGTCACATCGCGCGGTGCGGCCAGCAGCTCGCGCGCCGTGCGTGCACTGTGCGCAAACACGCCGCCGAGCGAATCGCCCGCTGGCCAGAGCGATGCGAACCACTGCGGCAATTCGATCAGGCCTGGCGGTGGTGGACGGCGCGGCGCATGCAGGCAGGCTGCGGTCGCGCAGAGGATGCGCGTGGCCTCGTCGTCCCGCCCGGCATGAACCATCTGTTTCAGCGAGGCAGGGCCTTGCGCACGCTCCAGCAGCAGGGCATCGCCTTCGTGGGCCAGCACCCTGGCTGCGCCGTCGCCGTTCCACCATTGCATCAGCAGATGGCCGCGCTTTTCTTCGGCTTCGTGCGAAACCTTGAGCATCGTCGGCACGCCGTGCTGTCGAACGGGCAGCAGGTGGCTACTCGGTGTGGCGAAGGCTTCGCCGTCGATGCTGAGGCTCCATTGCTTCAGCCAGTGCCCGAAGGCGGGATTCATGGCCTGCATGTCGCGAAGTCGGTGCAGGCGGATTGGCCTTGGAAACCGCTCATGCGCTCACGGCCCGGATGCATCACGCAGTGCCGCTTCGTAGACGGCAAGGTCGCCCTGCGAGAAGCAGCAGAACACAACCTCCTGGATCGACGTCGCCTTCTGGCGCTCCGCCAGCACCGTGCGCACTGCGACCTCGGCCGCCAGCGCGACCGGATAGCCATAGATGCCGGTGCTGATGCCCGGAAACGCGATGCTGTGCACCCCGCGTTCGCTCGCGATCGCCATCGAGCGGCGATAGCACGAGGCAAGCAATTCGGGTTCTTCCGCCGCGCCGCCGCGCCACACCGGGCCCACCGTGTGAATGATGTAGCGCGCCGGCAGCCGGTAGCCTTGGGTCAGCTTGGCATCGCCGGTCTTGCAGCCGCCGAGCAGGCGGCATTCGTGCACGAGATCGGGGCCCGCCGCGCGATGGATCGCACCGTCCACGCCACCGCCACCAAGCAGCGAGGAGTTGGCGGCGTTGACGATGGCATCGACCTGCAAGGTCGTGATGTCGGCGCGAAGGGCTCGGAGTGCGGTGGTCATGGTCGGGTTGCCATCGTAGCGAGTGGCCGTGCCAATGAGGAGGGCCATCGCGCTCCCGGCGAACAACCCTGTCGCAAGTGCCTCAGGCAGCGCAAACCCGGATCGGGCAAACCCGCTTTCGGTCTCTGTTGCAAATCCTTACGATCCGCTCGCCGGGGTCGTCGCCCGGTCTCCGCCCGGGGCGTTGGCGCTGAACTTGCAAGGGGCGGGGCTGTTCTCAACCCGAGGGAGAGTCCATGAAGAACATCTTGCCGTGGTGCCGGGCCGCGATCCTGTTGCTGGTGTCGCTGGTATGGGGCGGCGCCGTGGTGGCCCAGGCGCAGGTGCTGCAGTTCAAGTGGGGCCATGTCTACGAGCCGACCAGCATCTTCCACCAGCAGGCCGAACTGGCAGCCCGCAAGCTCGCCGAGCAGTCCGACGGCAAGATCAAGATCGAAGTGGTGCCCGCCTCCAAGATGGGGCAGGAGGCCGACTTTCCGCTGATGCTGGCGAACGACTCGATGCAGATCGCCTACGTCGGCGAGGCCACGCTGGCCGAGGGCTATCCGCCGCTGAGCCTGGGGAGCTATCCCTTCGCGTTCAAGGACCTGGACCACATGCGCAAGTACCTCGCGAGCCCGCTGCTGGCGGACTTGATGAAGGGCTACAACGAGAAGAGCGGCAACCGCATGGTGGCCACGGTGTACTACGGCGCGCGGCAGGTCACGTCGACCCGGCCGTTGTCCAAGCCCGAAGACTTTCGCGACCTGCGGCTGTACGTGCCCGCCGCCGCGGCCTACCAGCTCTTTGCCACCGCGCTCGATGCCAAGCCGGTGACGCTGCCCTTCATGAGCCTCTATGGCGCGCTCAAGAAGAACGAGGTCGAAGCCCAGGAGAATCCGCTGGGCATCGTCAAGTCGAAGAAGCTCTATGAAGTGCAGAAGTACGTGCAGCTCACCGCGCATGTCTACGACACGCTGGGCATCGTGATCGGCAAGGCCGCGTGGGCCAGGCTTACGCCGCCGCAGCAGGCGATGGTCGAGAAGGTGCTGGTGGAAACCGCGAAGTGGACCAACGTCGGCGTGATCGCCGGCGAACTCGAAGACGAGCAGTTTTTGCGCGGCAAGGGCATGACGGTGACGCCGGTCAATCGCCAGCTCTTTCTGGAGCGCATCGTGAAGCGTGCGACACCGGAGCAGCAGGGCGCGCGGCCGGGCGACTACGCAAAGTTGCAGGCGCTGGCGGGCCCGAACTGAAGCGCTTCAGCCCGTAGACGCCCG
This sequence comes from Variovorax sp. EL159, assembly GCF_900100965.1. GTDB lineage: Bacteria > Pseudomonadota > Gammaproteobacteria > Burkholderiales > Burkholderiaceae_C > Variovorax. The sequence goes on from NZ_FMUJ01000001.1 coordinate 933,508, forward strand.
CCGCCGGTAGCCGCGCGGCGTGCTGCCCGTCCAGGTGCGGAACGCCCGGTGAAAGGCTGGCGTGTTGTCGAAGCCGACCGACGCGGCGATCAGGTCGATGGGTTCGCGCGTCTTCACCAGCCGCTGGATCGCGACGTCGCGCCGCACCTCTTCCTTCACCGCGCGAAAGCTCGTGCCTTCCGCCGCGAGCTTGCGCGACAGCGCGCGCTCCGACATGTGTAGCGATGCGGCGGCGTCGCCCAGCGTCACGCCCGTGGCCAGTCGGGCGGCCACGAAATCGCGCACCGACGAGCGCGTGGTGTCGTGGTCGAAGGTCGTGAAGATCCAGTCGTCGGGCGCGCGGCGCACGAAGTCGAGCAGCTCGCCGCGCGTGCGGCGAAAGGTCTGGCGCAGCACCGCCTCCGAAAAGCTGACCGAGGTGGCCGCCTGCCCGAAACGCACCGGGCCGGGAAACAGGTTGGCGTATTCGTCGAACTTCGCCGGCCGCCGGAACGCGAAGCCCACGCCCTGCACCGGCAGTTGCCGCCCCTGCAGCCACGAGGCCATGCCGTGGATCAGCTTGACCATCAGTTCGTGGCCGAAGGGCGTGGGCGTGGTGGTGTCCAGGCGCGGCGCGATGGTGATGGTGGCCACGCCATTGGCACGCGCCATGCGCAGCCGGTAGTCGTCGAGCAGCAGGTTCCAGAAGCGGGTGAAGCGGTACATCGCGACCATCAGCGATGGCGCATCGAGCAGGCTCAGGCCCAGGTACTTGAGTGCCCCCGCGCGGATGGGGCGCGACCACAGCCCGAGCATTTCGTCGCCCATGAACAGCGCCACGCCTTCGTACATGCGCACGAACTGCTCGCGCGTGACGCGCGCGCCGCCTTGGCGCAGGAGCAATGGCGAGATGCCGGCCTGCGTGGCGAGTGCGTCGATGTCGTGCGCGCCCAGTTGCCGGCGTGCGCCGGTGAGCATGTTGCGCAGGAAGCTGATGGGGACGGTGGCGCGTTCTTGCATGCTTTCAGGTTGGCGGATTCTGCAAATAAATGGGCGAAACCTGCAAGCAGCCGCCAAAGGATGGCCGCTATCGTAGAGGTGAAACGCCGATCGCGCCTTCTGTGATTCAGGCGGAATTCGCAATATCTGAAGGAGCCTTGCCGTGAGCGAAAGAAACGTCACCGTCCACATGGATGAAGAAGTGGCCGTCGTCACCCTGAACCGTCCCGCCAAGCGCAATGCCATCGACGAGCAGACGCTGGCCGACCTGGACCACGTGTTTTCTTCGCTGCCGCGCGAGGCCCGGGCCGTGGTGCTGACCGGTGCCGGCCCGCATTTCTGCGCGGGGCTCGACCTGAAGGAGCACCACGACAAGGAGCGCACGGCGGTCGATTTCATGCGCGTGTGCCAGCGCTGGCACAGCACCTTCGACAAGATCCAGTACGGCGGCATTCCGGTGGTCGCGGCGCTGCACGGCGCGGTGGTCGGTGGCGGGCTCGAACTGGCGGCGGCGACGCACGTGCGCGTGGCCGATCCGACCACCTACTTCGCGCTGCCCGAAGGGCAGAAGGGCATCTTCACCGGCGGCGGCGCCACGGTGCGCGTGGCGCGCATCATCACGCCGGGCCGCATGGTCGAGATGATGCTCACCGGCCGCGTGCTGAACGCGAAGGCCGGCGTGGCGCTCGGCCTGGCGCATGAGATTTCCGTGCCCGGCGAAAGCCTGCGCGCCGCGCTCGCGCTCGCCAAGCGGGTGGCGAAGAACGCGGTGCTTTCCAACTACGCGATGGTGACGTCGATCAGCCGCATCGCCGACATGTCGGCCACCGACGGCATGTTCGCTGAATCATTGATGGCGGCCGTGGTGCAGACCGGCGGTGACGTGCAGACGCGGCTGGGTGCGTTCGTCGACAAGTCGCTGGCCAAGGTCACGCCGCAGCACGCGCCGGCCTAAGGCCAGGGCTTCAGCCCGCGCGATCGACGTCGAAGGTCCGTTGCAGTTCGTGCCCGAGGTCTGTCACGAGGGCTTCGCGCTGGGGTGACGGCCGCCAGAAGCTGCGCACCACGCCACCGGTCGATTCCCATTCGGGGTGGTTGCGTGCCGGCTGCGCGGCGCGCACCGCGGCAGCGGCGGCGCGCGTGGGGGCATCGCCGTCTTCGGGCGACCCGGTGCTGATGCGCTGCGTGGCCGCATGGCCGCGCTGCTCCAGCGCCTCGGTGAGCTTGAGCTGCCACGCGACCAGCGCGAACAGCACGCCGTCTTCGACGGTGAGTTCGTGCACGTCGCGCAGCTTGTTGGCGATCTTGCGGCCCAGCGGTCCCCAGCCTTGCGAGACCGCGCCGCCGATGGCGCCGCCCAGCGCAGCGCCGGCACCGAGCGAGATGCCGGCCACCGCGAGGTCGGCCACCACGCCCACCGCCGCGCCGATGACGGCGCCCTTGCCGAGGCGAAGGCCTGCGTCTTTCATGGCTTCGGGGCTGAAGAAGTCGAGCGTCCAGCGGCCTTCGATCATCGGCAGCGGGGCTTCGTCGGCGTCGCCCTGGCGGAAGCCGTAGAGCGCGAGCAGGTCGTCGGTGCAGTGCTGGGCCTTGTCGAACACGGCTTTCTGCAGGGCCGTGACCAAGGCCTGCCGGCGTGCTGTGTCGGCGAACTCGGTGGTCGACACCGTGCGCCGCACCGCGGCGGCATCGACCAGCAAGGCGGCGATGCGCGCGCAGGCCGATTGCCGGCGATGGCTGGCTTCAGCCTGCAGTGCATCGACCACGCCGCGCAGCTGGTCGCGGCGATCGCGCAGCAGGGTGGCGAGATCGGTGTACAGGTCTTGCTCGGCGCCGACGAAAGGCGCGGCCGCATCGAAGCGCACCTGCACGTGCAGGCCGTAGGCCGAGAGCAGCTCCCGCCAGGCCGGCTCGCGGCTGGCGACGTCGCGCACGAAGTTCAGCACCGGCAATACGGGGCGGGCGCAGCCGTTGAGCAGTTCGATCTCGTCGCGGAATTTCGGCAGCACCGGCTCGCGCACGTCGATCACGAGGAAGGCCGCGTCGATATCGAGCATGGTGCGCAGCACCTTGGCCTCTTGCTCGAACACGCCGTGGGCTTCGGGGCCTTGCAGGAACTGCCGGATGCGCTCGGGCGGCGTGGCTTGCGCATCGAAGCCCGCGAGGTGTTCGCGCAGGGCGACGGCGTCTTCCAGACCCGGCGTGTCGAAGAAGCGCACGGCGGCCTCGCCGAGGATGTCGAGGTCGACCGATTCGACATGGCGCGTGGTGCCAGGGCGTTGCGACACCTCGCCGAAATTGACGCGCCGCGTGAGCGTGCGCAGCAGCGATGTCTTGCCCGCGTTGGTGTGGCCGACGACGGCGATGCGGATGGGTGACGTCATGGTGTGGTGGCCCCCAGCCCCTGCAGCGCGGCATCGAGCCTGTCGCTGGCGGTGATGCGTTCGAGTTCGGTGTCGCGCAGCCAGTCGAGCCAGCGTTGCGTTGCCGCGGCGCCGGGCGTGTCGGCCAGCCACAGGCGGCATTCGCCGCAATGCGCCAGTACTTCGCGCACGAAGCGTTCGGTGCCGCGATCAGGGCTCGATGCGGCATGGCACACCAGCAGCACGGTGCGCGGCCGGGCCTGTGCCAACTGGTCGAGAAGGGCGCGGCGGGCGGGCGCGCTGCCGTCGATGCGCAGCACCTGCGTGGTATTGGCGGGCAGGGCGGCGGGCGGCCATGGCATGTCGGGCGGCAGCTCGAAGCCGACGACGAACAGCGCATCCTGCAACTCGGCGGCAGACAACCCGGTGGGTACGGTGCCGCGCACGCGGCCGGGGTCGGCATCGACGATGGCGGCCGGCGCCAGGGCGGCGAAACGGGCCAGCAGCTTGCGGTAGTACGGTTCGCGCCAGTCGGGTTGCAGCGCCTTGCTGCGGCGCTTCCAGATGGCGGCGCTCAGCAGCACGAGCGCCAGACGCGGCAGGAGCCCGTAGACCACGATGCAGCCGGTGAGCCACAGCGCCCACGTGCGCTGGCCTCCCGCGCTGGCGGTGCCGGGCGCCACGGCCAGCACGGTCGCCGCATCGGGCACCGGAAAGCCGAGCTGCGATGGTGCCCAGCCCAGCACCTGGACCGCGCGCACGAAGAACGCGGGGTCGAGGATGGTGGTCTCCCAGCTCAGCGTGTAGCTGCGAAAGGCCAGGGCGAACAGCATCGCGGCCAGCACCACAGCGAACGACAGCGACCAGATGCCATGGCTCACGAGCCCGAAGGCCCAGGGCAGCAGTCGCGCGCGGGCCAGCAGGCCGGTGGTGGCGCGCACCAGCACCGGTGCCTGGCCGCGCTTGCCGCCGGCCACGCGGGCGGTGAGCGACAGCCAGATCCAGCCGAGCGAAGCGGTATTGAACGAACCGAGGGGAAGCCACAGGCTGACCAGCCACAGCAGCAGCGTCAGCGCATGCAGGCCCAGCAGGCTGACCAGCGCCACGATCACGTTGATGTGGCGTTCGCCGCCGCCGATCACATTGCCCGCAAGCCCGAGGCCCGCGACCACGATCAGCGCCACCAGCCCGAGCAGCACCCAGGGCGACCATTGGCGCGCGCGTGCCAGCTCGGGTTGCAGGCCGATGCGTTCGCCCAGTTGAAGTGCGCGGTCGGTGATCTGCGTGGGGCCGTCGGCTGCGCGGCTGGCAGCCGTGCGCATCGCTTGCGCATCGTCGAGCGGGCCGCTCTGTTCAACCCATCGGATCGCCTCGGTGACTACCGCATCCGGAAAAGCAGTTTCGCGCAGCGCGGTGTTGGTCAACAGGGTCCCTTCGCAAGTGAAGCCCGGCACAGCGGCGGGGCGCGCGAATTATGCCCGGCGTGCCGGAGAGACCCTGGGAAGCAGGGCCGCGAGCGGCCCGTGTTCCATGGTGTGTTGGGAGAGCGCGTTCAGCGAAGGCCAAAGAAGGACAACACAGCCACGACGACCACGACCAGACCAACGATGTAGATGATGGAATTCACGCGAAAGCTCCGTTGTTGACGACAGCTTCAGCGTCTGCCTTCGCCCGTGCCGCGACTGTCGGCAAGGGGCTGCGCGTGTTGTAGGCGCTTGCGAAGCGCCGTTTGCATGACATATCCCCGGTTTGCGCGCCTTTCTCGTTCGTGGCCGCGCAGGCGTGACGATTGTTTGCAATACGCAACCAGCATCCACGCAAGACTCTGGCCTCCCCAGCCCGACCGATCGTTCCTCCGATGCGACTCAGCGAGAAGCCCCCCTTCACCGGCTCCCATCCGGCCCACCCCGGCGCCCGTTCCGCGCGCCCGGCCGACGCCGCCGCGGCACGCGTCAACGCGCAACTCTTGCCCACGCTGTTCGATCGCCTGCGCGACGAGGCGTCCAGCCGTACCTCGGAGTCGCCTTCGGACTACACCGTCACGCCCGCGCGGATGCGCGACATCGTGCAGCGCGACCTGGCCTTCCTGCTGAACACCACCAACGCCGAAGACCTGATCGACCGCACGCGCCATGCCGACGCGGCGTCTTCCACCATCAACTTCGGCGTGCCGCCGCTGGCGGGCAGCTACCTGTCGGAGCGCAAGTGGGTGGACATCGAACGCATCATCCGCCGCGCCATCCAGGACTACGAACCGCGCCTGATTCCCGAGACGGTGACGGTGGTGCCGCTCATGAAGGAGGGCGGCGCACCCGAGGAATACAACGTCCTGCTGTTCGAAATCCGCGCCATGATCAATCTGCGTCCCTATCCGCTGGCGTTCACGGTGCAGAGCGCGGTCGATCTCGAAACCAACCGCATGCGCGTGGTCGGCACGGCGCGCTGAAGCGCCCGCCACGCCACGCGCCCATCGCCCGCTTCACACATCACTCTTCTTCAGGGAATCGACGCATTCATGGACCCCCGACTTCTGGACTACTACAACAAGGAACTGGTCTACATGCGCGAGGCGGCGAGCGAGTTCGCCAGCTCGCATCCGAAGATCGCGCGCCGTCTCGGCATGCACGGCATCGAGGTGGCCGACCCGTACGTGGAGCGGCTGATCGAGTCGTTCAGCTTCATGTCGGCGCGCATGCAGATCAAGCTGGACGCGGAATTTCCGCGCTTCACGCAAAGGCTGCTGGAGGTGCTGTACCCGAACTACCTGAGCCCCACGCCGTCGATGGCGGTGGCGCAATTGCACCCCAGCGTGAAAGAAGGCGACTTCACGCGCGGCTTCGTGGTGCCGCGCGGCACGGCCTTTCATGCGCGGGTGCCGCCGGGCGAAGAAACGCCGTGCGAGTTCCGCTCCAGCCAGGACGTGACGCTGTGGCCCTTCGAGATCGTCGACGCCAAGCTCACCGGCGCGCCGCCCGACATTCCGGCGCTCGAGCGCTATGTGCCGCCGCACGTGCAGGTGACGGGGGCACTGCGCCTGCGGCTGCGCATCGTGGGCGAGATGGGGTTCGGCGCGCTGGTCGGGCTCGACCGCCTGCCGATTTATCTGCGCGGCAACGAGCAGGTCGCCTCGCATCTGTTCGAGCTGCTGCACACCTCGGCGGTGGCCACCTTCGTCGGCGAGCCCGGCAAGCTGATGGAGCGGCCGCACGTGGTGACCGACGGCGCGCTGGTGCACGAAGGGCTGGCACCGGGCGAGGGGCTGCTGCCGCTGGCGTGGAACACCTTTCACGGCCACAACCTGCTGCACGAATACTTCGCGTGCCCCGAGCGCTTCTACTTCTTCACGCTCACGCAACTCGCGCCCGGCCTGGCGCGCGTGCCGGGCAAGGAGGTTGAGATCGTCGTGCTGCTGAGCAAGCCGCCGGGGGCGCTCGGTTCGCTGGTCGATGCCGGGCAGTTCGCGCTGTTCAGCACGCCGGTGGTCAACCTGTTCGAGCGGCGCACCGACCGCATCGAGCTGAACGCGGCGCAGCCTGAATTCCACCTGGTGCCCGATCGCTCGCGGCCGTTGGACTTCGAGGTCTATTCGGTCCAGCGCATCGCGGGGCAGCAGGCGCAGACCACGGCCGAGCTGGAGTTCCGCCCGCTCTACCAGACGCTCAACGAAGACGAGGGCAACTACGGCCGCTACTTCTCGGTGCGCCGCGAGCCGCGGCTGGTGTCGGACACGGCGCGCAAGTACGGTACGCGCACGCCCTACATCGGCACCGAGGTGTTCCTGTCGCTGGTCGACCAGCACGAGGCGCCGTACTCCGACAGCCTGCGCTACCTGTCGGTGAAGGCGATGCTCACCAATCGCGACCTGCCGTGCCTGGTGCCGCGCAACGGGTATGCCGACCTGGCGGTGGCCGATTCGATTCCGGTGTCGGCGGTCGGCCTGATCCGCCCGCCCAGCACGCCCAAGTCGCCGTTCGCGCAGCGCGAGATCGCATGGCGGCTGATTCGCCAACTGGGCTTCAACCACCTGCCGCTGGCCGACATGCCGCACCGAGAGGGCGCGCAGGCGCTGCGCGACATGCTGCGGCTGTTCGTGACGGCCGACAACGACGTGCTGGCCCGCCAGATCGACAGCCTCGTCGGCTCGCGCATCCAGCCGGTCACGCGGCGCCTGCCGGGTGCGGGGCCGCTGATCTACGGGCGTGGCGTGCAGTGCACGCTGAGCGTCGATGAAGAGGGCTTCTCGGGCACGAGCCCGTACCTGCTGGGGCTGGTGCTGGAGCACTACCTCGCGCGGCACGTGAGCATCAACGTCTTCACGCAGACGGTGCTCGAATCGATGCAGCGCGGCACCGTCGCCAAATGGCCGGTGCGCATGGGTGGGCGCGGGATCGTCTGAACTGCGGGCTGGCTGGCCGCTGTGTCAGCGCGGTGCGCCCGATGCACGAGGCGCGCGAGACGCGTGAGGGGCGGGCCCCAGCGCCTGCTCGATCAGCCATCGCATCGCGGCGCGTACTTCCTTCCGGTCGGCGCCGGCCTCGATTTCGAGCGCGGCCCGGTCGAAGGCGGCCGACAGCAACTGGGACAGCGCATCGACGGACACCTCGCCGCGCCCCATGCCGGCCTTGCCCAAACCCTGGCGCAGCGAGTGCGCCGCGTTCGCGTCGTCCATCGCCATGATCTCCGTCATGCCCAGCACCGAAGGGCCGTCGATCAGCAGCAGGCGGGTGCGCCCCGGCACCGTCATCGCATTCAGGTAGGCCTCGCTCCCTTCGAGCAGCGCTTCACGCGGCGCGAGCTGTTCGGGCGTCGCCGCTTCGATGTCGGCGGCCACGGCCTCCGACTCGCGCACCAGCACCTGCCTGAACAGATCGCGCTTGTCGGTGAAGTGGTGGTAGAGCGCCCCGCGCGTGATGCCCGCGGCCTCGGCGATTTCTGGCGTGGAGGTGTCGCCATAGCCCTTGCTGACGAACAGCGCGCGGGCCGCCTCGATCAGCGCGAGGCGGGTGGTTTCGGTGCGTTCGCGATTGGTACGTGCCGGTGCTTTGGCCATGCCCCTAATTTACATGCAGTCTGTTTGTGAATTAATATTCAACTTACATTCAGTCTGTATGTTTTATATGAAAGGAAGAAAACCGTGAAAGTAACGAGCTACTACCCCGTGGTCATGACCCACGACGTCGCCGCGACGGCCCGCTTCTATGGCCAGCATTTCGGTTTCGTGGCGCTGTTCACGAGCAATTGGTACGTGCATCTGCAACTGGCGGACAACGCCGCAGTCAACCTGGCCGTGCTCGACGCGGGGCATGAAACCATTCCGGTGCCCGCGCGTGGACAGGTGGCCGGTGGGTTGCTGCTGAACTTCGAGGTGGACGACCCCGATGCGGTGCACGACCGGCTGAAGGCGGCCGGCCTGCCGATCCTGCTGTCGCTGCGTGACGAGGCCTTCGGCCAGAGGCACTTCATCACGAGCGACCCGAACGGCGTGTTGATCGACATCATCAAGCCGATTCCGCCGAGCGGGGAGTTCGCGGCGCAGTACGAGGTCGGCGCGCTGCCGACCTGAGGGGCGATCAGGCGCGCAGCGCCTCGCCTTCCTCCAACCCATCCCCCAGAAACCCGCCACTCTGATGCGCCCACAGCCGCGCGTACAGACCACCCTGCGCCATCAGCGTGCGATGGTCGCCTTCTTCCACCACGCGGCCTTCGTCGAGCACGATCAGCCGGTCCATCGCCGCGATGGTCGACAGCCGGTGCGCGATGGCGATCACGGTCTTGCCTTCCATCAGCGTGTACAGGCTCTGCTGGATCGCGGCCTCGACCTCGGAGTCGAGCGCGCTCGTGGCTTCGTCGAGCAGCAGGATCGGCGCGTCCTTCAGCATCACGCGCGCGATGGCCACGCGCTGGCGCTGGCCGCCCGAGAGCTTCACGCCGCGCTCGCCCACGTGCGCCTCGTAGCCGCGCCGTCCGCTGGCATCGCCCAGCGTCTGGATGAAGTCGTGCGCCTCGGCGCGCCGGGCCGCCGCCTCGATCTGTTCGAGCGTGGCGTCGGGCCGGCCGTAGGCCACGTTGTCGGCCACCGAGCGGTGCATCAGCGAGGTGTCCTGCGTGACCATGCCGATGTGGCTGCGCAGCGAGTCCTGCGTGACGTGCGCAATGTCCTGCCCGTCAATCAGGATGCGGCCGCTCTCCAGGTCATGGAAGCGCAAGAGCAGGTTCACCAGCGTCGACTTGCCGGCGCCCGAGCGGCCGACCAGGCCGATCTTCTCGCCGGGCTTGACGGTCAGGTTCAGGTCTTCGATCACGCGGCGCCCCGCATCGCCGTAGCGGAAGCTCGCATGCTCGAAGCGCACTTCGCCGTGCGGCACGTCGAGCACGGTGGCATCGGGCGCGTCGAGCACGGTGCGCGGGCGCGACAGCGTCTTCATGCCGTCCTGCACCGTGCCGATGTTCTCGAACAGGCTCGTCATTTCCCACATGATCCAGTGCGACATGCCCTGCAGCCGCAGTGCCATCGCGGTGGCTGCGGCCACCGCGCCCACGCCGACCGCGCCGTTCGACCACAGCCACAGCGCCATGCCGGCCATGCCGGCGGTCAGGCCCATGCTGAGCGTGTGGTTGACGATCTCGAACGCGCTCACCAGCCGCATCTGGCCGTAGCCGGTGTGCATGAACTCGCGCATGGCGTCGCGCGCAAAACCGGCCTCGCGCTGCGTGTGCGAGAACAGCTTGACGGTCGCGATGTTGGTGTAGGCATCGGTCACGCGGCCGGTCATGAGCGCGCGCGCATCGGCCTGTGCCTTGCCGACCTTGCCCAGCCGCGGCACGAAATAGATCAGCGAGACGATGTACAGCACCAGCCAGATCAGGAAGGGCCACACCAGCTGTGCATCGAGCACGCCCACCAGGATGATCATGGTCGCGACGTACACGCCCATGGCCACCAGCACGTCGGCCAGCACGAACACGGTTTCGCGCACGGCCAGCGCAGTCTGCATCACCTTGGCGGTGATGCGGCCGGCGAACTCGTCCTGGTAGAAGGCCATGCTCTGGCCCAGCATCAGGCGGTGGAAATTCCAGCGCAGGCGCATCGGCAGGTTCACCGCCAGCGTCTGGTGCTTGACGATGGTCTGCAGCGCCACCACGCCGATGCTGATCACCAGAAAGGCGGCCAGCCACAGCAGCGTGTCGCCACGCTCGGCCCACAGGCGCGAGGGCACCTGCCCGCCGAGCCAGTCGACGATGCGCCCGAGGATCGCGAACAACGCGGCCTCGAAGATCGACATGACGGCGGTCAGCACCGCCATCGCGGCGATCTTTCCGCGCACGCCGTGCGTGCAGGCCCACAGGAAGGCGAAGAAGCCTTGGGGCGGCAGCGCGGGTTCGGCGGCGGGGTAGGGGTGAAGAAGTTTTTCGAAGAAGCGGAACAAGGCGGGCGATCTCCCAGGTAGCCGGCAACTTTAGCCGTGCCTGCATGACCTTGCCCCGAAAAGGTGCGTTCTTCTACAGCTTGCGAGGCTTCTCTTCGGCGGGTGCCGATCGGGCCGCGGACTTTGGTTGCATGCCGCCCAGCCGTTCGCTCAGGAAGTCGATGAAAGTACGCAGCTTGGGCGCCATGTATTGCCGGCTCGTGTACACGGCAAAGAGCGTGACGGGCGGCGAATCGAAGTCGGGCAGCAGCCGCACCAGCCGGCCCTTTGCCAGGTCGTCGTCGATCAGCCAGAGCGGCATGAAGGCGATGCCCATGCCGGCGTGCACCGCATGCAGTGTGAGCGTGGTGTCGTCGGAGCGCATGGCCGGTGCAAGGCGCAGCGGAAACATCCGCCCGCCCGGCCCCTTGAGCGCGAGGTTCTCCAGGTTCACGTAGCTCGGCACGATCGCGCCAAGGCGCGCCAGATCGGCGGGCAGGGCGGGAGCGCCACCCGCGCGCTTCAGGTACGCCGGTGTGCCGGCGAGGTAGAAGGGCACGCGGCACAGCGGCCGCGCGATCAATGCGGACGAGAGTTCCTGCGTGGCGCGCAGCGCAAGGTCGTAGCCATCGGCCGCGAGATCGACCTTGCGGTTTTCCAGGTGCATGTCGACCAGCACCTCCGGGTAGCGCTCGCGGTAGTCGGCCAGCACGCGCGCAAAACGCGGCGTGGCACACCAGACCGGCGCGCTCACCTTGAGCTGGCCGCGCGGTGTCTCGCTGGTCTGGCCGATGGCGGCTTCGGCCGCGTCGAGCAGGTCGAGCGCGCGGCGGCTCTGTTCGTACCAGGCGGTGCCGGCCTCGGTCAGGCTCAGGTGCCGGCTCGAACGGTGCAGCAGTCGCGCGCCGAGCGATTTTTCGAGCTGGGCCACGTGCTTGCTGGCCATCGGCGGCGACATGCCCAGGCGCCCGGCCGCCGCCACGAAACTGCCGGCCTCGACGACTTCGCGGAACACGCGCAGGCTGGTCATCTGGTCCATCTGAGCTCCTTTGAAGATTTCCTGTGAGGAACTGATTCGATGCATCCTAGCCTGTCGATTTCCTGGGAGGAAATATCTACAGTCGATGCAACGCTTTCAAGGAGCATCGACTTGACCCACGACAACACGAACAACTCGCGCCTGCCGACCTATTTCATCTCGCACGGCGGTGGCCCCTGGCCCTGGATGAAGAAGGAAATGGGCCCGACCTACGACCAGCTCGCGGCCTCGCTGGCCGACATGCCACGCCAGATCGGCCGCACGCCGAGCGCGATCCTCATGGTGTCGGCGCATTGGGAGGCGCCCGCCTTCACGGTGCAGGGCAACCCGAAGCCGCCCATGATCTACGACTACGGCGGCTTCCCGGCCCACACCTACGAGGTGCACTACGACGCGCCGGGCTCGCCCGAACTCGCGCAGCGTGTGCAGGCGCTGATTGCCACAGCAGGCCTGCCGGTGCAGATCGACCCCGAGCGCGGCTACGACCACGGCATGTTCTCGCCGATGGCCGCGATGTACCCCAAGGCCGACGTGCCGGTGGTGCAACTGTCGCTGCGGCGCGGGCTCGACCCGGCCGAGCACCTGGCGCTGGGCCGCGCGCTCGCGCCGCTGCGCGACGAGAACGTGCTGATCGTCGGCAGCGGCCTGAGCTATCACAACCTGCGCAATTTCGGGCCGCAGGCGCATGGCGTGTCGAAGGCCTTCGACGATTGGCTCGACGAGGCGGTGGTCAAGGGTTCAGCGGCCGAGCGCAGTGCGCAACTGCTCGACTGGGCCTCGGCCCCGGCCGCGCGCATGGCGCATCCGCGTGAAGAGCACCTGATTCCGTTGATGGTCGCGGTCGGCGCGGCAGAGGCCGATGCCGGCGAGCGCGTCTATCACGAAGACGCCTTCATGGGCGGCCTCGTCGTGTCCAGCTTCCGCTTCGGCGCGTGAACCTGCGGCGCTAGTTCCGCCGCGCGCCGTCGGCATCCACCAGCCCGACGCGCGTCTGCCGGCCCCAGGTGCCGCGCCCCGTCAGGAAGGTCCACCAACCCCATGCCGCGCCGGTGTGCCGCAGGATCTGGAAGGTGAAGGGCTCGATCAGCGCGGCCATGAAGGCCTGCGCCATGTTCGCCTCGCTGCCCTGACCGATCCAGCGCCGGTACAGGAACACCGACCACAGGTGAAAGGCGAGGTCGAGCACGATCTTCGCGCCGATCACGCCCGCCACCGGCGCCAGCACGCCGAAGCTGCCGCGCACCAGGTACATCAGCAAGAGCCCGAAGGCGGCCAGGCCATACAGCGGCTGCAGCGTGTCGATGGCCTTCACCGGCAGCATCGCGATGCCGAGCCAGCCATAGCGCCGGTCGCCCACCATCGCGCGGTACCAGTATTGCGTCTGCAGGAAGCCGCCGAACCAGCGCCGGCGTTGGCGCAGGAAGGCGCCGGTGCTGCTTGGTGCATCGGTGTGCGCCTGCGCATCGCCGAGCACGCGCACGGTCCACGGCAGGCTGTGCGCCTGGGCATGGCGATGCAGGCGATGGATGAGTTCGTAGTCTTCCACCAGGCAATCGGTGTCGAAGCCACCGACCGCGCGTACCGCATCGAGCCGGAAACCAGCGAAGGCGCCCGAGATCAGCAGCAGGCCGTTGACGCGCATCCATGCATAGCGCGAGAGGAAGTTGCGGATGTACTCGTAGGTCTGGAACCACTGGAAGCAGCGGCCCGTCAGCGTGCGGCTGCACACCGGCGTGATGACGCCAGTGGCCGCGACGAGGTTTGGCTCGGACGAAAAAGCCTGCCGCACGGCGGCGATGGCCTTGCGATCGAGCAGCGTGTCGCCGTCCACCGTGAGCACCGTGTCGGTGTCGATGCAGAGAATGGCCGCATTGAGTGCTACCGCCTTGCCCCCGTGCGGCAGCCGCAGCCAATACAGGTTGGGGTGCGTCGCGCTGGCCGCGCTCAGTTCGCCGAGCGGCGGCGCGACAAGGCCGTAGCGCGTGGTGAGCAGCTCGGCCGTGCCGTCGCTGGAACCATCGTCCGCGATCACGATGCGGTCGGGCACGTCGCTCTGGCCGAGCAGCGCGGCCAGCGTCACGGGCAGCACTGCGGCCTCGTTGTGTGAGGCGACGATCACGCCCAGCGTGTTGCGGCGCGTGCCGCCCGTGCCGGTCGCTTCAGTCGTTGCGGCCCGGGGCCGCAGGATCGGCAAGGTCATCCAGCCGACGAACAGCAGCAGCACGGTGTCGTACAGCACATAGGCCACGCCGACCGACCAGGCCCGGACGTTGCCGACGCGAAAGGCCATGGCAAAGAGCAAAGCCCACAGCACAAGCACGCCGCCATGAATCAGCCAGCTTCGCAACGGCGTGCTGGGAGAGGACAGGCGCGGCGATGCGGCCACGAAGGCGCGTTGGAGGGAATCGTTCAAGAGGATGTGCCCGGGCGACGAACGGTGATACGCAAAAAATCGGCCAGCGGTTTCAAAAGGCCGAGGACAAAGCCGGGACAATCGAAAACGCTCCTGACTGAGTCGGCCCACGCCCGAAAATTCCCCGCATGCTCCCACAAACCCGCTACACCCGGACCGCCATGGCATTGCACTGGCTGGTCGCGGTGCTCATGGCCGTCAACATCGCATTGATCCTGCTGGTCGACCACTACCCCGACGACTGGGTGCGCCCCGCCGTCGACACCCACAAGTCGATCGGCATCACCGTGCTGGGGCTCGTGATCCTGCGGCTTCTGTGGCGTGCCACGCACCGGCCACCGGCCATGCCCGGCTCGTACGGGCCGCTCGAACGCTTCGCCGCGCATGCGGCCCACGGGGTGCTTTACCTGCTGATGGTGTTGCTGCCGCTGTCGGGCTGGATGCACGACTCGGCCTGGAAGGACGCGGCCACGCACCCGATGCAGCTCTTCGGGCTGTTCGAATGGCCGCGCATCGGCTGGATCATGGCCATCGAGCCTGTCGCCAAGGAGACCTGGCACACCGTGCTCGGCGGCGTGCACACCTGGGCCGGCTACGTGCTTTACGTGATGTTCGGGCTGCACGTGCTGGGCGCGCTCAAGCACCAGTTCATCGACGGCGAAGCCGAACTCCAGCGGATGCTGCCATGAGCACCGGCACCATCACCATCGAACAGGCCCGCGCCGAGATCGCCCGCATCGATGCGCTTTCCACGCACCACGACCCGGTGCACGAAGGCGTGCGCGTGCGCTGGCGCCGCTTCGGCACCGACACCTCGAAGCCGCCGCTGGTGCTGCTGCACGGCGGCCACGGCAGCTGGATGCACTGGCTGCGCAACGCCGAGGCGCTGTCGGCCCACCGCACGCTCTGGCTGCCCGACATGCCGGGCTTTCTCGATTCCGATGCGCTGCCCCGCGTGGCGCCCGGCGAAGATTCGCTCTTGCCGCTGTTGAAGGCGCTTGGCGGCACGCTCGATGGGCTGATCGGCGCCGGCACGCCCATCGACCTCGGCGGCTTTTCCTTCGGCGGGCTCACTGCCGCCCGCTTCGCGGTGCAGCGCGGCGCGATCCGCCGGCTGGCGCTCCTGGGCAGCGGCGGTCACGGCACGCTGCGGCGCATGACGGTGCAGATGATCAACTGGCGCGCCGCGCCCGACCGTGAGGCAGAACGCGCCGCGCTGCTGCACAACCTGGGCGCGCTGATGCTGCACGACAAGGCCGCCATCGACCCGCTGGCCTTCGAGATCCACGACATCTCCTGCCACGGCACGCGCTTTCGCAGCAAGGAGGTGTCGCTTGCGGGCGGGCTGCAGGCGGCGCTCGACACGCTCGGCGTGCCGACGCTGCTGCTCTGGGGCGAATACGACGTCACCGCCGACCCGCGCCCGCTGGTGGCGCAACTGGTGGCCGAAGGGCCGCACCGCGAAGGCACGGTGATCGACGGCGCCGGGCACTGGGTGCAGTACGAGCGCGCCGCGCAGGTCAACGCGCGGCTGATGGCGTTTCTCGGCTGAGGCTCCTTCAGCGGCCGATGTCGGCGGCTTCGCGGCGCCAGAACGCCGCGTCCGGGAACGTGCCCGCACCGGCTGCTGCGTTGTCCGCCATGTGCTCCGCGCGGCTCGTGCCCGGGATCGTGCAGGTCACGGCCGGGTGGCTCAGCACGAACTTCAGCAGCACCTGCGCCCAGCTCGTGCAGCCGATGTCGCCGGCCCAGGCGGGCAACGGCTTGTCGCGCAGCCGCCGCAACAGGCCACCGCCGCCGAAGGGCAGATTGACGATCACCGCCACGCCGCGCTCGGCCGCGAGCGGCAGCAGGCGCTGTTCGGCCTCGCGCGCATCGAGCGAATAGTTGATCTGCAAGAAGTCGAGCTTCTCGGCGCGCAGCACGGCCTCGACCTCGTCGTAGGCCGAGGCCGTGTAGTGCGTGACGCCGATGTAGCGCACGCGGCCCTTGTCCTTCCAGCCGTGCAAGGTGGCAAGGTGCGTGCGCCAGTCGACGAGGTTGTGCACCTGCATCAGGTCCATCTGCTTCGTGCGCAGCCGGGTGAACGACTGCTCCATCTGCGCGATGCCGGCTTCGCGGCCCGAGGTCCAGACCTTGGTGGCGAGAAAGGCCTTGTCGCGCTGTCCGCTCGCGGCCAGCAGCTCGCCGGTGGTTTCCTCGGAGCGGCCGTACATCGGCGAGCTGTCGATCACCGTGCCGCTGGCCGCGAAGAGCGCATCGAGCACGCCGGGCAGGCGCTGGTACTCGTCGCTGCCGGGGCGCTGGTCGAAGCCGATCCAGGTGCCGCAGCCGACGACCGGCAAGGCTTGCTGCGTGGAGGGAATGGGGCGGGTGTTCATGCGGGGCCTGTCGTTCTGGGATGGCGCCGCCGCGAACGCGGGGAGCGCGGCGCCGGCGCACAGGGCGGCGCCCAGGCGCAGCAACTCGGCGCGGGTGAGGGAGGCATCGTTCGGTGACGGCGGCATCGGGACGCCAGTATCCGGCGGGAAAGCGCAGCGAGGGGCCATGACGCCAGGCCGCCCCTGTGCTCCAATCCGCCTTTCTCCCGCTTCGTCTCGCTTCATATTCATCATGGGAATGCCACTCTCGCTCCTTCGCATGGCCTCGCTGGACCTCGTGCGGGGCTTTGTCGCGGTGGGCCGGCGCATGAGCATTTCGCTGGCGGCGCAAGACCTGTGCCTCACGCAGTCGGCGGTCAGCAAGCAGATCCATGCATTGGAAGAACAGCTGGGCGTGAAGCTGCTGGTGCGCGGCCATCGCTCGATCTCTTTCACCGCCGAGGGCGAGCGGCTCTTTCGCAGCGCCGATGGTGCCGTGCAGCAGCTGCAGGACGTGATGGGCGGCATCCGCCAGGCCGGCGAGCAGCGCCCGGTGACGCTCAGCGCCAGCATCGGCATGACCGGGCTCTGGCTGCTGCCGCGGCTGGCCCATGTGCAGAAGCTGCATCCGGGCGTGGACGTGCGCGTCTCGTCCAACAACCGGCTGGCTGACCTGCGCAACGAGGGCATCGACCTGGCCATCCGCTACACCACGCCCGCGCTGGCACCGGCCGGCGCGTTGCGGCTCTTCGGCGAAACGGTGGCGCCCGTGGCGCACCCTTCGCTGGGCCTGAAGTCGCTGCGTTCGGCCGGGGCCGTGTCGGGCCTGTGCCTGCTGGCGTTCGAAGATCCGCAGCACCCGTGGCTGCAATGGAGCGACTGGCTGGCGTCGTTGGGCTGGGCCGACGCGAAGCCGCAGGCCGTGCTGCACTTCAACCAGTACGACCAGCTGATCCAGGCGGCGCTGGCCGGGCAGGGCGTGGCGCTGGGGCGTCTCGAGCTGATCCAGCCGCTGCTCGATGAAAAGCGCCTCGTGCGCGTGGCCGCGCCGGAGCCGGTCCAGTCATCGGGGCATGCCTATTGGCTGATCCAGGCCGAGGACGCGCCGCGCGAAGAAGTGCGCCACGTGGCCGCATGGCTGGCGGCCGAGGCGCGGCAGCAGCAATCAGGCGGTGCCTGAGCCTGCTGCCGCCTGGCAGAACGCCAGGGCTTCGTCGAGGCGGTCGTTGCCCCAGAACATCTCGTCGCCGGCAAGGAAGGTCGGCGCGCCGAAGATGCCTTTTTCGGCGGCGGTTTCGGTCTGGCGCCGCAGCCGCAGCTTGTTGGCGTCGGAGATGGCCTCCTCGATGATCCGGTGCGCCGGCAGGCCGAGGCCGGCCAGCAGGTCGTGCATGGCCTGGGGCGAATCGATGTCGCGGTCTTCGGCGAAGTTCAGCGCCATCGTGCGGCGGCAGAACTCGCCCATCCACGGTTGCGTGGCGCCCACCAATGCGATGCGCAGCGGCAGCACGGCCGGGCGCGGAAAGCTGGTTGGCTGCCGCCACGGCAGGCCGTACTTGCGGCACTGGCGGGCCATGTCTTTCCACGTGTAGTCGCCTTTCTCTTTCTGCAGCACGAAGGGCGACGACCCCCAGCCGAACGAGCGAAAGATCGGCCCGAGCAGAAAGGGCTGCCAGCGGATGCCGACACCATGGCGCGCCGCTTCTTCCTCGATGCGCATGACGCTCAGGTAGCTGTAGTTGCTGCCGAAGTCGAACCAGAAATCGAGCATGGGGCGTGTGGGCGAAGTCATTCGAACACCACCAGGCAGCGGGCTTCGATGCTTTCGCGCAGCGGCGCGTCGGCGGGCGCATCGGGGTGGTCGAAGGCCGCATGCGGCGTGTAGCGCGACACGCCGCTCAACTGCGAGTCGTACTGCTTGAAGACCAGCGCCTCGTGCCGGTCCATCGCCGAAAAGTACGACCAGCGGTGCGAGGGCGAATGGGTCGCCAGGTAGATCTCGCCGGTGCGGCGCGGGTAGCGCACTTCGGCGCTGACCAGGTCCTTCGCCATCACCGAGCGCGCATCGCACACGGCCAATGGGGTGTCAAGCACCGGGCCCCTGATCGAGCGCCAGACGTTGACGATGCAGTAGCGCCGCACGGCTGCGGCCTCATCGGGGTCGGCCAGCACCATGGCCAACCGGCGGCGGCCGGACTCCTCGGTGTAGTCGTTGTGGATGCGGCCGTTGGCCGCGGCCTTGCCGTCGCTCGCGCGGCGGCCGAAGCTCAAGGCTGCGCGGTCGGCTTCGCGGCGGCGCACCAGATGGTCGAACACGTAGGCCCGGGTGCCGCCCGTCACTTGCAGCGCCAGTTCGGCGACCTCGCGGTGGTAGATGGCCGTGACCTCGGCGTCGTCGAGGAAGTCGGCCACGGCCGTGGGTGCATCGCGAAGCACGAAGCCTTCGCGCTCGATGTCGGTGGGAGTTGCGGCGACGCGTGCGTCCGAGATCGGCATGGGGCGCAGCTCGTAGCTGCCGCTTTCCCAGGGCGTGTCGGGTGGCGGCGGGAAGGTGTAGCTGAACGGGCGCAGCGCGGAAGGCTGCAGGTAGTTCAGGCCGGCGGTGACGGTGGCGGTGGGGTGGTTCATGCGGGGCTCCTTTGCCTGGCATTGGAGCGAAAGCACGGCCCCGGCTCAAACGACTTCTGCTCGCCTTGGCATGAGCCATGGGAATATGAAAAAGCCAACCCGGAAGAAAAGCCTCCTCCTTCTTGCGACCCATGAAATACTGTATAAAAATACAGTTAACAGTTCAATCATGGGCCTCCCTTTCCTCGACTCCTTTTCCGCTGCCGCAGGCCGTGGCGTCTGGCACGCCGACGAGCTTGGCCTGGCCGATGCGCAGGTCACTGCCACCGGCCATGCCGCGCTCGACGCGCAATTGCCGGGCGGCGGCTGGCCGGTCGGCGCCATGACGGAACTGCTGCAGGCCTCGCCCGAAGCCCACGTCTGGCGGCTGCTGCTGCCCGCGTTGGCGCAGGCGGTGGAAGTGCGCGGCGGCCCGGTCGTGCTGATCGGCGCGCCTTACGAGCCTTGCGGCCCTTCGCTCGCGGCGCAGGGCCTGCCGGTAGAGGCCCTGATGTGGGTCCGCAGCGATGCCGCCCCCGCGCGCCTGTGGGCCTGCGAGCAGGCGCTGCGCTGCGCCGACGTGGCCGCCGTCGTGGCCTGGCTGCCGCAGGCGCGCGTGGCCGAGCTGAGGCGGCTGCAGCTGGCCGCCGCCCAGCACGAGGTGCTGCTCTTCGTGTGCCGGCCCCGATCGGTGGCGCAGTCGGCGTCGCCTGCGCGGCTTCGCATCCAGGTCGAGCGTTGCGAGAGCGACAGCGCGCAGATCGAGCTGCACATCCTCAAGCGTCGCGGCCCGCCGCTGGCTTCGCCGGTGATGCTGCCCGCGCGCAACGAACGCATGGCCGCGCTGCTGGCCGCCGCCCGGTTGCGGCGCAGGCTGCGCTTGCAGCAACTGGGTACGGTGCCGCCTGCGGGCGAGGCGGCATCGCAGGCCACCGTGGTCCGCATCAACGCGTGGAAAGGAGGCCCCAATGCACTGGATCGCATTGCGGTGGTCGCTTGAAGCCGACACGCCCGACGCACAGCAGCCGCTGCCCACGCCCGAGGCCCTGGGCTGGTGGGCGCTGCAGTACACGCCCCATGTCGCATGGCAAGACGAAGCCCTGATGCTCGAAGTCTCCGCCTGCGAGCGGCTGTGGGGCGGGCGGCTGCAAATGATGCGGGGGCTGCTCGCCGCCAACCCTGTCCCTGATGCGCGCATGCTGGGCGCGCAGGGCGCCACCAGCCTGATCGCGCTGGCGCGGCTGCGCCTGTTCTCGCGCGACGAAGAACGGCCGAAGAACATTCCGGAGGGCCTGCCGCTCGACACCCTGAGTGCCGCGCATGCGCACCTCGACCTGCTCGCGCGGCTCGGCTGCCGCACCTGGGGCGACGTGGCCGCCTTGCCGCGCGGCGGCCTCACGCGGCGCTTCGGCGCGGACTTGCGCGAGGCGCTCGACAAGGCCTGGGGCCTGCGCCCCGAAAGCCACACCTGGCTCACGCTGCCCGACGTGTTCGAGCAGAAGCTGGAGCTGCCCGCGCTCGCCGTGACCGCGCCCGAGCTGATGTGGTCGGCCAACCGCCTGCTGATGGCGCTGCAGTTCTGGTTGCGCGCACGCCAGCGCGGCGCGCGTGCGCTCGAGCTGCAATGGACGCTCGACCTCAAGCGCTTCAACGGCGTGAACCTGCCGCCGCACCAGCAGGTCACCGTGCGCACGGCCGAGCCCACGCAGGACATGGCGCACCTGCGCCGCCTGCTGTCCGAGAAACTGGCGCTCACCACGCTCGCAGCGCCCACGAGCTGGCTCCGGCTGCGCACCCTCGAAACCGATCCGTGGGCCGGCGCCAGCACCAGCTTTCTGCCGGAAGACAACCGCAAGGGCGACAAGCTGCACGAGATGGTCGAGCGGCTCAGCGTGCGGCTCGGCGCCGCGCAGGTCGTGGTGCCGTCGGCGCAGGCCGACCACCGGCCCGAGCGCAAGCAGGCATGGCGGCCCGCGCTGCAGAAAGACAAGGCGCCCGAGAAGGTCCGAAAAGACGCGAAGGCCGTGGCCTCGCAGCCCGATGCGCTCTATCCGCCATGGCTGCTGCCCGAACCCCTGCTGCTGGAAATGGACGGCGAGCGGCCGTGCTACCTCGGGCCGCTGAGCAAGCTGATCGGGCCGCAGCGCGTCGAAGCCGGCTGGTGGGGCGACAAGAACGACGGCGGCCAGCCCGCGATGCGCGACTACTACGTGGCGGAAAGCCCCGAAGCCGGGCTGGTGTGGATCTTTCGCGAGCGGCCTGCCGCGCGCTTTTCTTCCGGCGAAGTGCGCTGGTACCTGCAAGGCTTCTATGCCTGATCCCAGTGGCAAGCAGATGCGGGCGCTCATGCCTGCCAAGGTGCATGTGCTGCCGCAGCGGTTCAGGCCGGTGCCGGGGTTGCCTGACTATGCCGAGCTGCACTGCCTCACGAACTTCAGCTTTCAGCGCGGCGCATCGATGCCCGAGGACATGGTGGAGCGCGCCTACCACCTGGGCTATTCGGCACTGGCGATCACCGATGAATGCTCGGTGGCAGGCATCGTGCGCGCGCATGTCGCGTTGCGCGACCTGCCTGCGAAGCTGGACGAGTACGAACGCGAGAACCCCGACGAGCCGCCGATTCCGCGTCACCCCGATTTCCGGTTGCTGTTCGGCAGCGAGTTCCGCTTCGAGCGCTTCAAGCTCGTGGTGATCGCGAACGACACCGAGGGCTGGGGCAACCTCTGCGAGTTCATCACCGTCGCGCGCAACACCGAATTGCCCAAGGGCGAGTACCGCGTGAGCTGGGAAGGCAGCGACGTGGCCTCGCTGCAGCGCTGCCAGGTTCTCTTCGTGCCGCATCGCGCCCCCGGCCGCGCGGTGGACGTCGCCACGCTGCATGAAGACCTGATGGCCGCCAAGGCGCTTTACGGCACCAACCTCTGGCTGGCGATGGAGCTGTTCAACGAACTCGACGACGACCTCTGGTTCGTCACGCTGATGCAGGCGGGCGAAGAGGCGGGCGTGCCGCTGGTGGCAGCTGGCGATGTGCACATGCATGTGCGTGCCTGCAAGCCTCTGCATGACGTGCTGACGGCCGTGCGCGAAGGCAAGACCGTGGCCGAGTGCGGCTTTGCGCTGGAGTCGAATGCCGAGCGGCATCTGCGGCAGCGGATGCGGCTGGCTGAGCTTTATCTGCCGCAGATGCTGGCGAATACGCTGGTGGTGGCCGGGCGGTGCAGGTTCGATCCGGAGGTGATTCGGGAGAACTACAAGTACCCGCTGGAAATGCTGGGAAGCAACGAGACAGCGACGCAGACGTTGGCGCGCAAGACCTGGGAAGGAGCGCTGGTGCGCTATCCAGGCGGCATTCCCGATGCGGTGCGTGCGCAGTTGCACAAGGAGCTGGACCTGATCCGCGAGCTCGAATACGAGATGTTCTTCCTCACGGTGGAAGACATCGTGCGCTTTGCCAAGTCGCAAGACATCCTCTGTCAAGGCCGTGGTTCATCAGCCAATTCGGCGGTCTGCTATTGCCTCGGCATCACTGCGATCAATCCGGAAAAGGGCCACCTGCTGTTCGAGCGTTTCCTGAGCCGCCATCGCCGCGAGCCGCCGGACATCGACGTCGACTTCGAGCACCAGCAGCGCGAAAAAGTCATCCAGTACATCTACGAGAAATACGGCCGCGAGCGTGCAGCCATCGCCGCCGTCGTCATCTGCTACCGCGCACGCAGCGCCTTGCGCGACGTGGGCAAGGCCATCGGTATCGATGAGCGGCTGATCGATGAATTCGCCAAAGACCACTACTGGTTCGACGACACCGTGCTGGGCGAACAACTGCGCCAGGCAGCCGCGCGCGTCGGCGTGGAAGAAGACGAACTCAAGCTGATGCAGTGGATCGAGCTCACGCAAAAGCTCAAGGGCTTTCCGCGTCACCTGAGCCAGCACGTCGGCGGCTTCGTGCTCACGCACACCAAGCTCACGCGGCTGGTGCCGGTCGAGAAGGCCTCGATGAAAGACCGCTCCGTCATCCAGTGGGAGAAAGACGACCTCGAAGCCATGGGCATGCTCAAGGTCGATGTGCTCGCGCTCGGCATGCTCAGTGCGATCCGGCGCGGGCTCGACCACATGAACCGCTGGCGGGGCTCGATGGTGCAGATGCATCACATCCCGAACGACGACCAGAAGGTGTTCGACATGATCTGCGATGCCGACACCATCGGCGTGTTCCAGATCGAGAGCAGGGCGCAGATGTCGATGCTGCCTCGCCTGAAGCCGCGTACCTACGAAGACCTGGTGATCGAGGTCGCGATCGTGCGGCCGGGTCCGATTCAGGGCGGCATGGTGCATCCATATCTCAAGCAGCGCGAGCGGGTCGCCAAGAAGCTGCCGATTGTTTATGAGGATGACGAACTTCGCCCCGCACTCGAACGCACGCTGGGCATACCGATCTTCCAGGAGCAGGTGATGCAGATCGCCATGATCGCGGCCAAATTCACGGCCGACGAGGCGGACCAGTTGCGCCGCGCGATGGCGGCATGGAAACGCAAGGGCGGCCTCGGCAAGTTCCACGACAAGCTCGTGAACGGCATGGTCGATAACGGCTACAAGGCCAGCTTTGCCGAAGCCATCTTCAAGCAGGTCATGGGCTTCGGCGACTACGGCTTCCCCGAAAGCCACGCCGCCAGCTTCGCGCTGCTGGTCACCGTGAGCAGCTGGCTCAAAAACTACGAGCCCGCTTGCTTCCTCGCCGCATTGCTCGATTCGCAACCCATGGGCTTCTACAGCCCATCGCAGCTCGTGCAGGATGCGCGCCGCCATGGCGTCGAGGTGCGGCCGGTCGATGTCACGTGCAGCGACATCGAGACCACGCTCGAAGCCCGCGCCCCTGATGCACCACGCATGCCGTCGGGCACCGACGCGCGCTACGCCGACCGCCTGGGCAACGAGAACCAGCCCGCCGTGCGGCTCGGCCTGAACCGCATTGCCAGCCTCAGCAAGGACGGCGCCGAACGCCTGCTGAAAGCGCGCGCGCAAGCGCCTTTCACCAGCACTGAAGATCTGGCATTGCGCGCCGAACTCGACGGCAAGGACATGGCGGCGCTCGCCGCGGCCGATGCGCTGATGTCGCTCTCGGGCCATCGACGCCAGCAGGTGTGGGACGCCACCGCGCAACATCGCTCGCCGGCCCTGCTCAAGGGTGTGCCGATCCACGAGCAGGTGCTGCTGTTGCCCGCTGCGTCCGAGGGCGAGGAGATCGTCGGCGACTACGCATCGCTGCGCCTCACGTTGCGCCGCCACCCGCTCGCGCTGCTTCGCCCGCGCCTGGCGCGCATGAAGCTCATGAGCGCGGAGGAACTGCGCGCGCAGCCCACCGGGCAGACCGTGCGCGCCTGCGGCATCGTCAAGGGCCGCCAGCGGCCTGGAACGGCCAACGGCACGATCTTCGTCACGCTCGAAGACGAGACCGGCAACGTCAACGTGATCGTCTGGAACCACGTCATCGATGCCTGGCGCGAGCCGCTGCTGAAGTCGCACCTGCTCGCGGTGCAAGGCACCTGGCAGCGCGACGACGACAGCGGCGGCAAGGTGCAGCACCTGATCGCCACCGGCTTCAAGGACCTGACGCCGCTCATGGGCCGGCTCGCGCAGAGCAACACGAGCCGGGACTTTCATTGAGCGCCGGCGTGCCGCCTGCCGAAACCGCCATCCCTCGAATGCAACCGATGGTTCCATGCCTCGCACCGCCGCCGACTTTTCGCTAACCTGTTTCTTCCATGCCTGAAACCGTTCTTCCTGCGCCTGTGGTGGTCGCGGCGCCCATCGGCCCGCCGCCGCCTGCGCCCGATGTGCCGTTGCCCATCACGCCGCCGCCACCGCAGCCCATGCCGCCGCCCGAGGGCGACCCGCCCTCGGTGGCGCCGCCTGTCACCGACCCCGGTTTTCCGCCGCCGGTGGTGGAGCCGCCACCGATGCAATCGGCCGTACCTTTCGGCAAGCTGCATGCGCGGCGCCTTCGCGAGATCTACCGTTCGGCCGGCTGGCCCTGCTGCGACGGCATCGAGGTCGAGCTGCTCGCCGGTGGTTACCTCGAACGCGTGCGCTCCGCGCAGGGCCACGAGACCCTGCGCGTGACCGATGCCGGCATTGCGCGCATCGCGACCACGCTCACCCTCAACCGCGCGGCGCTGTCGCCGCACGAGGCGCTGGTCGAGCGCGTGGCGCGCGAGATGACGCGCGGCGGCCGTATCGCATGGCGCGGCCTTGGCTTGCGTGCCCGCCTGCCGCCGCTCGAAGAGGGCGGCAAGCCGCGCTGGTGCATGGCGCGGCCCGATGTGTTTTCGATCCGCAACACCAGCGTCGAGGCCTATGCGCACCCCATCGTGCACGAGGTGAAGGTGAGCCGCGCCGATCTGCTGGGCGACCTGCGCAAGCCCGACAAGCGCGCGGCCTACCTCGACCTGGGTGGCGAGTGCTGGTACGTGCTGGGCAACGACGCCAAGGGGCGCTGCATCGCCAAGCCCGAAGAGGTGCCCGCCGAATGCGGCGTGATGGTGCTCGAAGGCGAGCGCCTCGTGGTGGCTCGCGCGGCGGTGCACCGCGCTTTCGAGCGCATTCCCTTCGCCGTCTGGCTGGCGCTGGCCAAGGCGCAGCCCGTCGCGGGCTTCGAGGACGATGCGCAGGACCTGCTGATCTGAGTCTGCGGGCCCGAATCAGGATCAGGTGATCGTTTCGTAGCTCCGGTGCGCGATGGCGACGACGTCGTCGGGCAGGAACTGGTTTTCCATCTGGCGCAGGCCTTCTTCGCGGTCTTCGAGGCTTGCGGACGTATCGAAGATCTGGTCGCAGATCTCAAGCAGGTCTCTGGTGATCCGTTCGTAGCGGTAGTAGGCGAGCGCGACCGGGTCGATGTCGACGGGCCCGTACCCTTGGTAGAACAGCGCTTCTTCCTGCGGCTGGTTCCACACGTTGCCGACACCGCCACCGATGAACATCAGGTCGCGCTCTTTCGGCGCGAGGACGAGCGTGTCCCAGTCGACGATGCACAGGCGGTCGTCGTCGCCGACCAGCACGTTGCCCGCGTGGATGTCCGAATGGCACAGCACGAGCGGCAATTGCTTTTCGAGAAGGATCGAGGCCAGTTGCTCGCTCCGGTAGACGATGGTGTCGATCTCTTCGTCATGCGCTTCCCAGAAGGCGAGAAAGCGGCGAACGATGTCGTCGCCGGCCAGGCCGTTGATGAAGCGGCGCTGGTAGCGTCGCACGCCTTCGCGCCAGTGGTGCGAATAGCTTTCTTGTGGCACGCCTGCGCGCAGAGCGTCCGGCAGATCGGCGCGGTGAACGGCGCTCAATGCGGCGCCGAGCGCGATCCATTGCGCGTTGGACAAGGGGCGCTTGAATCCGTTGTCGCCTTTGAAGAAGGGATAGAGCATCCAGTCGAAGCCAAGGCTTTGCGCACTGGGTTGACCGCCCGTCGTGGGCAACGCCGTCATCACGGCATCGATGCTTTGCTCGTGATGCAGGAAGAGGGGGATGAACACGGCGGTCGGCGTGAAATCACCCTGGCGCAATTTCAGGAAGTAGGTCGATCCGTTGTTGGCATGGACGCGGAAAGCGGATGAATTCACATCGGCCCCAAGGGGCAGGAATTCAGCGTGTATGGCGTGCAACCCGTATTCGTCGGCGAGGCATTGGGCGATGGCGTCTTGCGAAAGGTCGGGTGGCGTCAGCATGCAGGAAATGTAGCGCCGGATTTCTAATGCGCAGGGTAGGACGCCAGCAACTCATGACGAAAGGGACGCGTGAAGTGCGAGCGAACGAGCCTGAACTCCCGCACGTTCCAACGGATGGGGCTCAAGGTCGGGCAGGCAGCATGCTCCGCGTCTCTGGCAATCGTGACGTGCGGGTTCCATCCGCGGATGAGAGAACGGAAGCCGGCCCGATGCACTGCGTGTTCGATATGGGCTTGAAGCGCGCGCAGGCCTTGATGGTCCGCAGGCTGGACCACCGAAACGTCGTTGTTCCATGTGCATGAGTGGTCCAGCGTGAGTTCCAGCGTTGGCAGCGACACCTGCGCCAGCGCGGCACGCAGACGTCGCTCCGCGAATTCGTCCTGATCGTGAAGGTACTCCAGCGTCAGATGCCATCGATCTTCTGGAGGAAAACGGCTGCTCCTGGGCCACAGCCAATCGTCGCGATGCGCCTTGATTTCAGTGCGAACGGCCTCGTCGGGAAACAATCCGATGAGAAGCCGGTTGCGCACTTGTCCATTCCGGGAAAGATGTTCGGACTTCATACGGCCTTCCTTGCAATGAGGCGGCTCAGGAAGCAGACGGCCACCAATGCTCGGCCGTCGTGCGGATGACGCGCGCCGCCTGAACGCGGACGTCGTCCATTTCATTGCCATCGTCGTCGTCGTCGGCAGACCCCATCTCGCGGGCCACCTTGAAGGGCCAGGTCGAGATGCGGCCTGTGCGTGCGCGGGGCTGCAGCGGCTGCAGCCGGGAGAAAAAGAGAACCTGCGCAGAGGGCGCAGGCGGAGTGGCGGTGGTCATGGAGGGCGCCCCGCTGTTGTTCTTGGAGACGACGAATTTTAGAGAAATACTGTATTTATGTACAGTATATTTGTGGTCTCCAAGGACGCGTGGAAAGCCCCGTTCCGGGCCTTCCCGCGGCCGTTCTCTTACGGCTGCACGGGGCCGCCCAGCAGGGCGTCGAGGTCGATCGCGGCGGCCATCGCCCTGTAACCGGCGTCGCCGGGGTGCAGGTGATCGCCGGAGTCCATCGCGGCCTTCATGCGGATCGGGCGGGCCGGGTCGCGCAGCAGGGCGTCGAAGTCGACCACGGCGTCGAAGGCGCCGCTCTCGCGAATCCAGCGGTTCACGGCCTGCCGCACCTTGTCTTTTTCGGGCGAGTGGTGGCCGGCCAGCGGCGTGCCTTCCAACGCACGTTCGTTGGGGGCGATGGTGGCGCCCATGATGCGCACGTTGTGGGCATGGGCCATCTCGATCAACTGGCGAAACCCCCGGATGACTTCTTCGGCACGCACGGCGGGCTCCTGGGGCGCGAACGGGCCGCCCGGCCAGCCGATGTCGTTGGTGCCCAGCATCACGACCATGGCGCGCACGCCGGGCTGTGAGAACACGTCGCGGCCGACGCGCTCCAGCGCGGCGCGGCCCATGCCGTCTCTCAGCAGGCGGCCGCCGGAGTTGCCAGCGTTGAGCACGCCCACGCCACGCCCTGCAAGGCGCTCGGCCAGCGCATCGGGCCAGCGGGTGTTGGCGCCGGGCGTCGAGCCGTTGCCGTCGGTCAGCGAATCGCCGAGGGCGACGACGGTGGTGGGCGCCTTCGGTGTCTCGACGATCAGGCCGCTCACGTAGACGCGGGTGCTCCATTGCGCGGCGTCGGCAGGCAGGTGCGGGGCACCGGTCATGTCGCCGTCGGCCACATAGGCGATCTGGCGGGCATCGAAGTGAAAGCCCGCGGGCTGGCTCGGCGCGGGCAGGTAGAGCGACACGGCGACTTCGCCGAGCGCGGGCAGCGGCAGGTCGACCGGGTCGCTGACCAGCCGTGCACCGGGCGGCACGACAACCTCGGCCTGGCCGCCGAAGCGCACCGTGCGGTCGCTGCCTTCGACGATGGCCGAGCCTTCGGCGTGCCGGGCCATGCGCACCGCACCGACGCGCAGCGGCGAGGCGCCGCCTTCGTTGCTGATCACCACGCGCAGCCGGGTGCCGCCGATGCTCAGGCGCGCCACCTGGCGGATCGTCTGTCGATTGAACTGGAAGGGGACGCCGGCAGGCAGCACGAAGTTGCCGTCCCACAGGGGCTGGGTGGCGGCCATCCAACTGGGGCTCCAGTAGGTGGGCGGCGGCGTGTGCGTCTGCGCGGTGGATGCGGCGGCAACGCCTGCCAGCGTGAGTGCCAATGCGCCTTGGCGCAGGATCGATCCGAGTGTCGATGCGGTCATTGGACGTCCTCTAAATGGTTGGGATGGGCCGACTTTCGAGTATTCGGATACGGATGGGTAGAAGGCAAAATGGCATCAACTCCATTCTTATATCGAATGCACCATGGACACCCTGCGCGCACTCTCTGCCTTCGTGCTCAGCGTCGATCTCGGCAGCCTCTCGGGCGCGGCCCGCGCGCTGGACACCACGCAGCCCACCGTCAGCAAGCTGGTCGCGGGCCTGGAGCGTTCATTGGGCGTGCGCCTGCTGCGCCGCGCCGCCACCGGCCTGAGCCTCACGCACGAAGGGCAGCGTTTTCACGAGCGCGCCCGCCGCGTGCTCGAAGACTACGGCGACGCCGTGGCCGATGCGCGCGAGCAGGTGCAGCAGCCGCAGGGCCTGCTGCGTGTCAGCGCGCCGGTCACCATGGGGCAGCGGTATCTCAATGCGATGGCGGTCGAATTCCTGCGCCTGCATCCCGAGATCCAGCTCGAGTTGGTGCTCGACGACCGCTTCGTCGATCCGCGCGAAGAGCGCATCGATGTCTCTTTGCGCGTGGGCGGCGCATTGCCGCCCGATCTGGTTGCGCGCCATCTGGGCACGTGGCCGCGCGTGCTCGTCGCATCGCCCGACTACGTGGCCTTGCGCGGCAAGCCGCGCAATCCGCAAGACCTCGTGGCCCACGACTACCTGCGCTATGCGGCTGGCGACGACGGTGTGCTGCTCAGCGGCCCCGACGGCCCGGTGGCCGTGCCGGTGCGCAGCCGCTACCGCGTGAACAACGCGGTGGCGCTGCTCGACAGCGTGCTCGCGGGCGCGGGCATCTCGCTGCAGCCCACGTGGATGGTGGCCGACCTGCTGGCCGAAGGGCGGTTGGTGCGGGTGCTCGGGCGCCACACCGGCCCCGCGCAAGACGTGCATCTGCTGTATGCCCCGCGCCGCCACCAGCCGCTGCGGGTGCGCGTGCTGGTGGACTTTCTCGCGCAGCGGGTGGCCGGGTTGCCCGGCGCCGCCCGCAAGCCTGCTGCACCGGTCGGTTAGTGTCAGTTGGTCAATTGAGCGGCAACCGCAGGTAGGTGCCGCGCAGTGGGTCCTGGCCCACGCCGGGCTTGCTCCAGTCGCACACGCCACTCGGGAAGATCGTTTGCAGCCGCGCGAGGTCGGCACCGGCAATGGTCACCTTGTAGTCGGCGGCGTCGACCGGCTTGAGCTGGCACTTGAGCACGTCATTGACCAGTGGTGACCCGGCCGTCAGGCGCGGCGTGCTGAAGCGCGGATAGACCACGTTGCACTGTGCGGCGGGGTCGGTCGATGCCACTTCGTCAATGCGCGTGCCGCTGGGGTCCCAGCAGGCGTCGTTGGCACCTGTCGGCTTGTTGCGCACCACCTTGTCGGTGGAGGCGGGGGCCGGGTCGGCGGCCATGTTGTCCAGCCACTTGTTGACCAGATCGAGCGAGGCCGACATGTAGTCGACGGGCGACTTCGATCCCAGCGTCCAGATGATCTGGTTGTCGCTGCGGCCGTTGGCGCGCTGCAGGCGGGCACGGATGATCAGGTCTTGCATGGTGTCGTGGATGTCGCCCACCGCATCGGCGTTGCCGCGTTGCGTGATGATCGGGATGTTCGCCAGGCCCGGGCCCTTGAAGCTGTTCTTGAAGCCGCCCGCGTAGGTGAGCTTCAGCGCGTCGGGGTCGGCCTCGGAGCGTGCAGCCTGCGTGTTGCCATCGCCGTCGAAGCCGCCGACCTTCTGGTTCAGGTCGAGAAACTCCGTCACCGAGATCGCGCCGCTGTTCAACGCGGCCAGGCCGTACTGCACGCCGATGTTGTCGAGCGGGCGCCGGGCCTCCTGCGTGCCGGCGCGCTTGCCGAGCAGGTTCACGTTGGTCTGGAACAGGTCGCAGCGGATGCCGTTGGGGTTGGTGGTGCGGTTGAACACGTTCGATGCGTTGGCCGGCTCGAGAAAGCCGCAGCCCGCCGCGTTGTCGGACTTGATGATGCTCGCGAAGGCCGCGTCCCAGCTCATGCAGGTGGTGATACCGCTCTTTGGGTCGGTGTTGAAGCCGTTCACCGCGGTCTGCTTGGCGGTGGTCCAGGTGGCTGCGTCGAGCTTGTAGACGTTGTTCAGCAGCCGGCACTCCATCACCTCGGGCATCAGCGTCTCGGGGAACGACACGATGGGCTGGATGCCGTCGAGCAGGCCCGGGTAGAGCTGCGCGATCAGGTATTGCTGGATGGCGCCGCCCGAGCCGCCGAAGCCGACGGTCCACTTGGGCACGGTGCCGAACTCCTCGATGACGTGCTCCTTCAGCATCATCAGCGTCTCGCCCTGCAGGTGCGGGTTGGCGTGCTGGTTGTTCCACAGCTCGGTCGAGTTCATGAAGGCGAAGCCGCGCGACAGCTGGATGTGGCCGGCGTCGCCGAGGATCGATTCGATGGGATGCACGCCCTGGTTGTACTGGGCCGAGCCGCAGCAGTCGAAGTACACGACCAGCTTCTTGTTCCAGCCGGTGCCGGGCTTCCAGGTGGCGGGTGCGCCCTTGGCCGGGTTGTCGAGCACTGCGAGCCGGTACACGCCGCGGTTGATGGTGCCGGACTCCACGCGCACGATGTAGGGCACGGTGTTGCCGTCATTGGTGGTTGTGGTCACCAGGTCGGCCGGGCGCGGGCCGGTCGGGTCGTTCAGCGGCATGAAGGTGTTGGCCTTCGTGCGGTAGTACCAGACCACCTGCGTGGTGGCCGAACAATCGGCATCGAGCGGGTTGCCCAGGCCGTTCTGCACGGTGCGGCATTCGTAGGGCGAGATGTGCGGGCCCGAGAGAATCGGCCCGGTGATGGGGTAGTTGACCAACTGGGTCTCGGTGCGCTGCGCGGCGTTGTCGGCATTGCTCACCACCAGCGAGTTGGCGCTGCCGGTGGTGCTCGTCGCATCGGTCGTGAGCCCGGTGACGAGCCCCCGCAGCACGCGGGCCTGGCTGTCGGCCACCGGCACCTGCGAGGTCACGTCCTTGCCGTTGAGGCTCACGCGGACCTTGTCGAGTGCCACGTCGGCGGGCGCGGTGATCTCCAGCAGCGTGTCGCCGCCGCTGATCATGTCCGGCGGCGACGACAGCGTCTTCACCTGGAATGCGGCCGGCGGCGGCGGTGCTGGCGTGGCAGGCGGCGCGGGTGGGGCGCTGGGGAAGAGGGGAAGCACCGAGCTGCTGGAACCTCCGCCACAGCCTGCGATCAGCAGCGCGCCCGCCATCGCGAGGCTTCCGGCAACGATGCGGGGCGGGGCCCAAGGAAAAACCCGCTTGCGCGGGGGGCGGGGTGTAGCGAACATGGATGTCTCTCCTGTGTTGTGTAGGTGTAGGGAAAGAATACGGATGGACGTTTCGGACCGCGGTCGTTGCGACGACAGATGACACGCGAATTGCTACAGGTAATCCCTGATCCCTCCGGCGGCTCTTCCGGGCCCGCCATGGAAGAGATGGTGCGGCGCTCGACGTGGGCGCAGGCCCTGCCGCACGCCGACCTGGAGCACGTGCTCGGCAGCATGCAGGAGCGGCAGTTCGCGCGCGGCGGCTGCATTGCGCGCGCCGGCCAGCCGGTGGAGCACTGGATGGCGCTGATCGATGGCTTCGCCAAGATGTCGGTCGCGTCGGAAGACGGCCGGGTCTCGACGCTGACCGGCGTCTCGGCCGGTGTGTGGTTCGGCGAAGGCTCGCTGTTCAAGCACGAGGCGCGCCGCTACGACGTGTTCGCGCTGCGGCCTTCACGCGTGGCGCTCATGCCGCGCCGCACCTTCGAATGGCTGCGCGGCACCAGCGTGCCCTTCAACCACTACCTGCAAGACCTGCTGAATGCACGCCTGAGCCTTTTCATCGGCGCGCTGGAACACGAGCGCCTGCTGGACACCGACGCCCGCGTTGCGAACTGCCTGGCCAGCCTGTTCAACCCCGAGTTGTATCCCGATGCGCCGCGCACGCTGCAGGTCGGGCAGACCGAAATCGGCCTGCTCGCGAACGTGTCGCGGCAGCGCGTGAACGTGGCGCTGCAGCGCTTTCAGGCGCTGGGGTTGATCCGCCTCGAAACGCGGGGGCTGACGGTGCTCGACCCGGGTGGCCTGCGCGGCTACCGGGCGAGCTGCCGCCCGGCCTGAGCCTGCTCGCTCGCTGGCTCGCCGGCGCCCAGGTTCAGGTGCTGCGAAGGTTGCGGGTGCCGACCGGCGTGTCGGGGCCGGTGCGCACGTTGCGCTCGATGAACTCTCGCGCGATCGCCTCCACGTTGGCCGGCGCCGGGGCATTGAACGACATGCGGTACTTCAGCAGGCGGCCGTTGCGTGCCGTGAGGTAGGTGTAGGAGTCGTAGGCCTTGTTGTCGCGGGCATGCACGAGCCGGAAGGAGATCGTGCGAAAGGTCAGCCCTTCGATCTGCACGTCGCGCGTCGGCCCGATCTTGGCGCTGGCGTACATGCCCTGGGTGGTGGCGCGCTGCACCTCGGCAATGGTGCTCTTGAAGTGTTCGTCGAACTGCGGATCGGCGACGCCCGGCAGCCAGTTGGTGCGCTTCATGTCGTACACGTAGACGTCGATCCAGCCGATGCCGCTTTCGTAGCGGTGGCTGTTGCCCAGACCGGCATTCAACGCGTCGTAGGACCGCGAGTTGATGTACTGCCACTGCACGCCCGTGGGCTGGGGCGCCGTTGCCGCTTCAGTGGGGTGGGCAGATTGGGCGGTGGTGGCCGGCCCGCTGCCGGGTGCGGTCGCGCAGGCGGAAAGCAGTCCGGCGAGCAGGAGGGCGAACAGCATCTTCATGATCGGACTCCGGAGGCGAAGAATGAGGCGGTCGTGGAATCGGTCGGTCAGTCGGCCCTGACCTCGAAGTAGGCCTCGTCGGCCTCACCGAGCGCGCGGAAACCCGCCGTCTTGGCGGCTTCGTAGGCCTTGGCCCAGCTGGCGGCCAGCGCGATTTCTTCCTTGGTGAGTTCGTCGGCGCTCGATTCGCTGGCGTTCTCGAAGGCCTTCAGCGCCTGTTCGACGCCGTCGCCCAGCAGCTTGTCGAGTTCACGCCGGAAGCGCGATTCGGCGGTGGCGATGACGTCATGCGGCGCATCGGGAAAGTCGATCAGTTTCACGGTGTAGCTCATGGCCGCATGCTAAGTGATGACTGTGGCGGTGGCGAGGCACTTTCGACGCGGCCCTACGATGTCGGCTCGTTCAACGAACCGTGTGCTTCTGATGGAACCCCTTCGCATTTCCACCGACATCCACGACCAGGACGTGGCGCTCATTCACCGCTTCCTGTCGCAAGAGACGGCCTGGGCCCGGCAGATACCCTTCGAGACGGTGCGCGCGTCTGTCGAGAACTCCCTGAACTTCGG
Source organism: Variovorax sp. EL159 (assembly GCF_900100965.1). Classification (GTDB taxonomy): domain Bacteria; phylum Pseudomonadota; class Gammaproteobacteria; order Burkholderiales; family Burkholderiaceae_C; genus Variovorax. Next base: position 967,968 of record NZ_FMUJ01000001.1, read on the forward strand.
CGGCTTCGTCGGCACGGCCCAGGTCGCCTATGCGCGCGTGATCTCCGACTACGCCACCTTTGCCTATCTGGTCGACGTCTTCGTGCTGCCGCAGCACCGGGGCAAGGGCTACAGCGCCGCGCTCATGGCCGCGGTGATGTCGCACCCGCGGCTCCAGGGGTTGCGGCGGTTCATGCTGGCCACGAGTACCGCGCACGGGCTGTACGAGAAGTTCGGCTTTGCATCGCCGGCCAAGCCGCAAACGCTCATGGAGCGTTATGTGCCGGACCTCTACAGTTCTGCCGCCTAGCCCGTCCTCTTTTCTGTCTATTCCTCTTGCGCCACCACAAGCAGCACGGACGCCTGCTGCTTGCCCACCGACGTGATCTTGTGGGGAATGCTCGAATTGAAATGCGCGCTGTCGCCCGCATTGAGCAGCTCGACGCGCCCCGCGAGCTGCAGGCTGACGCGGCCCTTGAGCACGTACAGCAGCTCTTCGCCCTTGTGATGGCTCATCGGATGGTTGCGCACCGGCTCCTCGGTGGGCGTCAGCACGAACGCGACCATGCGGCGGTCGGGCGAGGCGCCTGACACCACGCGCGGCGTCTTCGCGCGCGCGTCCGACGAGGCAGTGGCCTGCGCACGGCTGATGAGCACCGGGTCGTTGTCGGACGGCTCCGCGAACACTTCCTCGACCTGCACGTGCAGCGCCTTGGCCAGCTTCAGCGCCGCGCCGACGGAAGGGGTCGAGATGCCTCTTTCGAGCTTCGATACATAGCTGCGGGTCAGGTCGGCGGCCTGCGCCAGCTCTTCGAGCGTCAATCCAGCCTGGACGCGAAGCAACTTCAGTTTGATGGACATATGCTTTTCTTTTAAGACACTTGTGTCCTAAAATCTTCTTTGTTTCCTGCCTTGAACAACCTTCGCGGGGTCGGCCCGCTATCTGAGGAGTATGGTATGACGGTACGCACGCGCCTTCGGGCCCTGTTTGTCATCTCGTTCGCCGGCGCGCTGGCGCTGCTGGTGTCCGCTTCGCCGGCCCACGCCCAGCAGGCCTATCCGGCCAAGCCCATCCGGCTCGTGATTCCGTTCGGAGCGGGCGGCATCACCGACGTGGCCGGGCGGCTCATCGGCCAGCATCTCGGCGAGGAACTGAAGCAGTCGGTCATCATCGACAACAAGGCAGGGGCGGGCGGTGCCATCGCCGCGCAGGCCGTCGCCCAGGCCGCGCCGGACGGCTACACGCTGCTGCTGGGCACGGTGGGCACGCAGGTGGTCAACAAGATGCTCTACAACAAGCTCAACTACGACCCGGCGTCCTTCACGCCCGTCTCGCTGGTGAGCAACTCGCCCTACGTGCTCGCCATCAACGGCATCGACGGCGTGAGCGACCTCAAGGGCCTGATCGGTTACGCCAAGGCGCATCCGGGCAAGCTGAACTTCGGCTCCGCGGGCAACGGCAGCTCGCCGCACCTGGCGATCGAGCTGTTCAAGCTGGCGACCCGGACGGACATCGTGCACGTCCCCTTCAAGAGCGGCGCCGAGGCGGTGAACGCGGCCATGGGCGGCCAGGTGCAGATCGTCATCGACGCCATTCCCGTCATCCAGCCGCAGGCCAGGACGGGGCGGCTCAAGATGCTGGCCATCGCCGCGAACCATCGCAACGCGGCGGTGCCCGATGTGCCGACCAGCGCCGAGCAAGGGTTGCCCGACTTCCAGATCGGCTCGTGGAACGCGATCGTCGCCCCGGCGGGAACGCCGCAGGCGCAGGTCGATGTTCTCAACCAGGCGTTGGCTCGCGCGCTGAAGCGCCCCGCCGTGGTTGCCCGCCTGGCCGAGCTGGGCATCGAGCCGATGGTCACCGGCGTGCCGGCCTACCTGGCCCACGTGAAGAGCGAGACCGCCAAGTGGAGCAAGGTCGTCCAGGCCGCTGGCACGAAGCTGGACTGACACAGGGCGCTCGACATGAAGCTCTATGACACCCAACGCTCCGGCAACGCGTGGAAGGTGCGGCTGCTGGCCGGCCTGCTCGGCATGCCGCTGGAACGCGAGACGCTGTCCATCGATCGCGGCGATCTGCGAAGCCCCGGCTTCCTGGCGATCGCGCCGATGGGGCAGGTGCCGGTGCTCGCGCTGGACGACGGCACGCACCTGGGCGAGTCGATGGCGATCCTCTATTTCCTGGCGCAGGGCAGCCCGTGGTGGCCGAGCGATGCGGCCCGGCAGGCGCAAGTGCTGGCGTGGCTGTCGTTCGAGCAAGAGCGGCACATGAAGCCCTTGGCCCAACTTCGCCTGCACCTTGCGCTGCATCGCGACCGCGATCCGGCCAGCGAAGAATTCGTTCGCTTCGCACACGAAGCCAGGCAGTCGCTGCAGATCCTGGACGTCCAGTTGTCGCGCCAGGGCCCGAAGGGCTGGGTCGCCACGGCCGATGCGCCGAGCATTGCCGACGTGGCGCTGTACCCCTACACACGATTGGCGCCGATGGGCGGCATCGCGCTTTCGGCCTACCCGGCCATCACGGCGTGGCTCGGCAGAATCGAGCAACTGCCGGGCTACCAGCCGCTATTTCCCGGTGCGCCGGAAAAGAACTTTTCCACCAGCGAATCCGTATGAACAAGGACAACACCATGGCATCGCAAGACACTTTCGAACTCAAGAAGGACGAACTGATCCAGCAGTCGTACGCGCAGATGGACACGCACCTGGCGGACAGCAGCTACACGCTGCGCCAGAAGCTGGCCTTGACCTGCCGCATCCTGTTCGACAACGGACACGACTCCGGCCTTGCGGGGCAGATCACCGCACGCACCGGCGCGCCCGGCGAGTTCCTGACGCAGCGGCTCGGGCTGGGCTTCGACGAGATCAGCGAAGGCAACCTGCTGCGTGTCGACGAAGACCTGAACGTGCTCGAAGGCGACGGCATGCCGAACCCGGCCAATCGCTTTCACTCGTGGGTGTACCGCGCGCGCCCCGACGTCAACTGCATCATCCATACGCACGCCGCCCACGCCTCCGCGCTGGGCATGCTCGAAGAGCCGCTGGTCATCTCCCACATGGACAACTGCGTGCTCTATGACGACGTTGCGTTCGTGGGCAAGTGGCCGGGCATTCCGGTGGGCAACGAAGAGGGCGAGTTCATCTCGGCCGCGCTTGGCAGCAAGCGGGCGCTGCTGCTCTCGCACCACGGGATGCTCGTGGCCGGTGGCAGCGTGGAAGAGGCCTGCGTTCTTTCGATCGCCTTCGAGCGCGCCGCGCGCATGCAGCTGTTGGCATCGGCCGCGGGCAAGATCCAGCCCATCGACCCCGAGCTGGCCAGGGAAGCGCACGACTGGATCTTGCGGCCGCGCCGCAACGCGGTCGCGTTCGGCTACTACGCGCGCCGCTCGCTGAAAGATCCGCGCAATGCGGATTGCCTGAAAAAGGCCTGAAGGTCTGAAGGCCCGGGCTTCAGTCCTGCGTGGCCTCTTCAGACAGGGGCACGTTCAGCCCGACCTTGACCCGGCTCATCGCCACCAGCGTGTTGAAGCGCTTGACGTTGTTGTTCTCGAAGAAGAGTTCGCGCGTCAGTCGGGTGTATTGGCTCATGCTCCGGACCGCGAAGATCAGCACGAAGTCGCAGTCGCCCGCCACGTAGTAGCACTGCTGGATCTGCGGGCAGGCCTGGAACGTGCGCTTCATCGCGTCCAGCAAGTCGACGCGCTCGCTCTCGACATTCACCTCGACGATCACCGTCAGTTCGCAGCCGACCGCATCGGGGTTGATGATGGCGGCATGGCGCTCGATGACGCCTTCGTCCGCCATCCGCTTCAGCCGTCGGTTCACGGCCGCCGTCGAAAGATTGACCTGCTGGCCCAGCTCGCCTTGCGGAATGCGCGCGTCCTGCTGGACCAGTTCGAGCAGCTTCAGGTCGTAGGCATCCAGGCGTGTGGTCATGCGTCGAAACGGGCGGAAAAAGCGAGGAGGGATTGCATATGCGCATGCGCCAACGCGAAGAAATTCGCGGGGTGCACTCTTACGATTATGCGCATCACACAAGGAATTTCGCCATGCTGGTCACCAACCCAAGAGCCCTTCGAGACGCGTATCCGGACGCGCTGAAAAGCATCATGTGCATTGCCGAAGCACGGCACACCCGGTCCTGGCTTTCGCGCTGGAACTTGCTCTCGCCGCAGCCGACGCCGCTGTGGCAATTGCCGGACCTGGCCCGCAGGCTGGACGTTGCCGAGGTCCACGTCAAGGACGAATCCGTGCGTTCTTCGCTGGGCAGCTTCAAGGCGCTCGGCGCACCGGCGGCGCTGGTGCGGCTGGTCGTTCGCCGCCATCCTTCGTGGGTTCCCGAAGATGTTCTGGCTGGAGTGCATCGCGATGAACTGGGCGACCTGGTCGTCATCAGCGCCACGGATGGCAACCACGGCCGCGCGCTGGCCGCCGCCGCCCGCAGTGCGGGCGTGCGCTGCGTGATCGTCCTGCATCGCCACGTCAGCCTCGAGCGCGAGCGTGCGATTGCGGCGTTCGGCGCCGAGATCGTCCGCATCGAGGGGAACTACGACGCTTCGGTCGCCCACGCGGCGCATCTGGCCGAACGCCAAGGCTGGCAGGTCATCTCGGACACCGCATATCCGGGCTACGAGGAAGTGCCGCGCGACGTGATGCAGGGGTACGGCACGATGATCGACGAAGTGCTGCAGCAGGCGGGGCCGGCATCGCAGGCGTGTCCCTTCACCCACGTGGTTCTTCAGGGCGGCGTCGGTGGCCTGGCCGCCGGGGTCGCGAGCTACTTCTGGGAACGGTTCGGCGTGCACCGGCCCACCTTCATCGTCGTGGAGCCGCGCCAGGCCGACTGCCTGATGCAAAGCGCGCTGCAAGGCCGGCCGGCCGTGGCAACGGGCAGTGTCGATTCGGTGATGGCGGGCCTTGCGTGCGGCGAGACATCCACCCTGGCCTGGCGCTTCCTGGAGCCATCGGTGGACTGTTTCGCCGCCATCGAGGACGGCCATGCGGTCGAGGCCATGCGCTGGCTCGCGCAGGGCAGCCGCCTTGATCGGCCCATCGTCAGCGGCGAGTCGGGCGCGGCCGGCGCGGCGGCGTTGCACTTGCTGGCGCTTTCGCCTGCGTGGCGGCAGCAGGCGGGGCTCGGTGCCGATTCGAAGGTGCTGCTGATCAACACCGAGGGCGCGACCGCGCCCGGCGTCTATGCGGAGCTTGTGGGGCGCACGGCTGATGAGGTGCTGCAGGCGCAGCGGGAATGGGCGCGGGCCGGGGCTGCCTGATGGTCTCGCCAGGTATCCAGAATTGATTCCGGGTGCGAGCCATTTCCGCGGCCGGGCCATCGGCATGCAGCGGGAATGTTGGGCCGGCGCCGGGTAGGCCCCGACGACGGCAATGGCCACGTCAACAGCCGGCACATGTCATCCGTTAACGGCGAGGGAGGCCGTCTCCCTCACCCTGGATGGAATCACATGAAAAAGCTTCTTGTTACCCTGGCCGTTCTGCTTGGTGCCGCGAGCGCCTTCGCGCAAGCCGACAACGGAATCACCGTGAGCACCGATCCGGCCCGCGCCGCCGCGGTGGAAGCCCGTGCCCAGCAACTGCAGGCACGCCCCGCGGAAAAGCCGATGGCCATGCACGAGCATGCGGCGCCCAAGATGCACAAGCACCGGGCCGGCCACCATCACGCCAAGAAGCACTGAGCCAAGGCCACGGCCGCCCTGGCGGCCTGACGCTAAAGTCCGTCCTGCTCACACCTGAGGAGGACGCGACGTGAACATCCGTGCCGGGCAGCTTTCCTGCCTTCTGCTTTTGCTTCTTGCGGCCGCAGGCCCGGTCACTGCAGGAACCATCACGTGCGTTCCGGGGCCGGGCGGCGGTGCCGGCTCTTCCTTTAACTGGGTTCGCAGGATATCGATCGACGAGCACTCGCGAACCGTGCTCATGGACGTCGTGCGCTCCAGGACGAAGGACGCCGAGACCATGGGCAAGATGCGGGCCGAACTGGTGAGCATGGAAGACACGCAGTCCGGCGAGCCGATCTATGTCTTCAACTCCATTCCCGCACCGGGCGTGGAGGCCATGAATCTCTTCAAGCTCTTCAAGGCAGGCGAGTGGCACCTGATCGGTGCCGGCGTGACTTTCGTGAGCAAGGTGCCCGCGTTGCGCGCGGTCGAGCAAAGCGCCGTGTTCGACTGCAAGCGTTCCGGGCTGGGATAAGCGTCACCCGCCATCGGGGAGATGTATCCGAACCGGCCCCGGTGTGACATTTGGGCACGCTCTTCACAAGCGCGACGTCCGCGCTTGAAAGGGGCCGGCCGTTGTCTCTGCATCGGGACTGTTCCCGCCTTTCAGGAGACGACGTGATGGCTCATCGAACCTTTCTCAAGCTGGCTGCCGCGAGCGTGATCGCAGCAGGAGCCCTGTGCGCCGCGGCCTCGGCGAGCGCCGGCACCAGCTGGTCCATCGGTGTGAACGTGCCCGGTGTCGTGGTGAGCGAACCCGCCCCTGTGTATTACGAGCCGGCGCCCGTGTATTCGCGGCCGGCGCCGATCTACTACCAGCCGGCACCGCCGGTGCGCTATCAGCCGCCGGCTTACTACGCGCCGCCCGCCGGTTACTACGAGCGCGAATCCCGATGGGACGAGCGCCGCGCGGAACGCCAGGAATGGCGCCGCCGCGAGTGGGCGCGTGAGCACTATCGCCGCTACCACGAAGACCGCGACGACTGATCCTGCTGCTTGCGGCGGCGTCAGGCCGCGGCGGTGGTCGCGATCACCCGGCCGCGTCCGAGCGCCTTGGCGCGGTACAGTGCTTCGTCGGCCTGCGCGAGCACTTCGTCGACGTTCTTCACGCCATCGCTGGTGGCCACGCCGATGCTGACGGCAAAGGTGCCGACCGCGGACAGCGGCGAATCGGAGGGCAGCGGCTTGTCGATGCCTTCCTTCAGCCGTGCCGCGATGGACATGGCGTCCGCCATCGCCGTGTGGGGCAGCAGCACGACGAACTCTTCGCCGCCGTAGCGCCCGAGCAGTCCCTTCGTGCCGATCACCTGCTGCATGCGGCTGACCGCCTCGCGCAGCACCGCGTCGCCCATCTGGTGGCCGAAGCGGTCGTTGATGCTCTTGAAGTGGTCCAGGTCGACCATCAGCAGCGCGGCGGGCCGCCCGGGTGCGCCATGGCTCGCGGCGAATTCGGCCAGGCAGGCGTCGAGCAGCGCACGCCGGTTCAGCACGCCGGTCAGCGGGTCGCGGGTGGCGAGGTATTCGAACTCGGTGTGCACGCGGTCGGTGGCCATCAGCACGACGGCGATGGAAAGAAACAGCACGCTGAAGGAATACATGGTGAGGTAGACCGACTGGATCCACGTCGCTTCCATGATGCCGCTGCCGGCCATTCCCAGGATCACCGACACGAAGCGCACGCCGGCCACCAGCGCCTGGGCCAACAGCAGGCCGATCATCAGCCGCATGCCGTACACCGGGACCTTGTGGCGCATGTAGAGCATCGCGTGGGAGACGAACAGCAGCGTCACCGCAAAGGTGACGATGGCCAGGCGCGTCTCGAAGTCGGGCCGGACGCTGCTGAACCAGAACATGAGCACACCCAGCAGCAGGTTCAGCGCCGTCCAGGCCCGGGTGTCGCTGCGGCCCCGCAGAAACTGCTGGCTTCCCGCGTAGTAGAGGATGCAGGCCTGAAACAGCACCATGTTGGCCACGACGATCGTGGCGAAGTCGGGCAGGAAGCCGCGCGCGGCGAACAGCAGGGTGCTCACGAACGCAACCAGCGGCGCCCGGGACCATTCGCTCAGCCCGCGGATGCTGGACGGGTAGCTGCGACGCATGAAGAACAGCACCAGCGACATCATGATGCCCATGAGACCTGCCAACAGGATGGTGGAGCGGGGATCGAAGAGGTAAGGCAGGTAGCCCATGGTGGGTCGATGTGTGCGTCGCGAAGGAGGCGGGTGCCGGCCTCCCGGGCGGGGCAAGATCTCGGTCGACTGTGTCTTGGTCTTGAGAAGGCTGGAGGATATCGACTCGACGCTGTGGCCGGAAGCCGATCCGGCCGCCCGTCCTGAGATTGCGAACAATCGACGGCAAATGTTAATGCCAAGGGGCTACTTGCGTGGCATGCCGATGGAACGCACCAATGAAAAAGCCCGCGCGAGGCGGGCTTTGGTATGTGGTCGTGAACTCTCACGCGGTCCACGGTTACGGCAAATATTCAATTGCGGAAGTCACTTGTTGTTTTTTTCGTCGCTGTGACTTCGACGCGCCGGCGTGAGATTCGGCTTGCCTGGCCAGGCAACACCCGGAGCGTGTCCGAGCGAGGCGGGATTGTATCAGATAGCTTGGGTCTATCTATTTTGGGGCTTCCTAGCTGGTTTTTGCTATGGCCCGCATGAAGATTGCCAAACCCCGGCGACCCGTCATCACGGCACCATCGAAGCCTACTGACGGAGAGCATTCATGAACACATTCAGAAAATTCGTGGGCGGTGCCATCTCGATCGCCGGGGCCGTGGTGCTCGTGGCCCAGCATCTTTGACGCCGAGGCGCGATCTTTTCGCTGCGCCCACTGTCGTCGTCGTCACGACGCGCGCACGGCGGCGCGAAGGAAATCGATGAACGCGCGGACCTTCTCGGGAACATGCCGGGTGTCCGGGTAGAGCGCATACACCGACTGCACCGGAAAGCGATGGTCGGGCAGCAACCGGCGCAGGCGTCCCGCGCGGATGTCATCCCGCACCAGCCATTCGGGCAGCAGTGCAACGCCTGCGCCCTGCAGTGCAAACGCCCGCAGGGTCGAAGCCGAATCGGTCACGATCATCGCGGCGGGGGCGTCGATCTCCAGCGTGGTCCGGCCGCCTTGCGGGGTTTGCAGCGGCCAGCGCCGCGGAGCGGGCAAGCGGCTGTGCCCGAGCCATTGCGCGCGGCCCAGTTCGTCCGGCGTCGCGATCTTCTTGCCGGGTACACGCTTGAGATAGTCGGGCGCCGCCACGGCGACGATGTCGAAGGTCTCGATCAGCGAGGCCCGGTAGCTTGAATCTTCCAGCCGGCCGAGGCGGATCGCCAGGTCGAAGCGCTCCGAGATCAGGTCTTCCCGCTGCGAAGACGACGCGTGCCGTATCTCCAGCAATGGGTTTTCGCGCGCAAAGGCTGCGAGCGCGGGCACCACCGCATGCACGCCGTATTCCGTGGTCGTCGTGATGCGCAGCGTGCCGCCCAACCCCACGTGCGCCTTGCGTGCGGTGTCGATCGCCTCCTGCGCTTCTCGCAGCACGTTCTGGCAATCGCGATAGAAGCGCTGGCCCACGTCCGTCAGCACCAGGCGGCGCGTGCTGCGCGTGAGCAATGACACGCCCAGCTCGGCTTCGAGCTGCTTGATGTTGAAGCTCACGACCGCCTTGCTCTGCGTCAGCTGCTCGGCCGCAGCCGTGAACGAGCCGGCCTCGACCACGGCAACGAAGGCGTTCAGGCGGTTCAGGCTGACGTTGTTCATCGCATCCACTGTCAAATTTGATAAGACAGTGTAGTCACGATTAGCCCGTTTATCGAAAGCCTTCAGCTGCTTAAGCTCTCGCCTTTCTGAAGACGGAGCACGTCGTGTCGTATCGAAAAAAGGTGGCAGCCCTTTATCTGCTCGGGTTCTTCGTCGACCTCGTCAACATGTTCATCGCCAACGTGGCGTACCCCGACATTGCACGCGCGTTCGATGCGTCCATTGCCACGCTGGCCTGGGTCGGCAATGCCTACATCCTCGGGCTGACCCTGGTGATTCCGCTCAGTGGGTGGCTGGCGCGGCGCCACGGCAGCAAGAACATCTTCATGCTGTCGCTCGCGGTGTTCATGCTCGCCACGCTCGGTGCGGGCACCGCCGACACAATCTCGGCGCTGATCGCATGGCGCTTCGTTCAGGGGCTGGGCGGCGGCCTGCTGATTCCGTTGGGCCAGACGATGGCCTATCGCCTGTACCGCCCCGACGAGCGCGCAGGCCTGTCGAGCCTCATCATGCTCGTGGGCCTGCTGGCGCCGGCGCTGTCGCCCGCCTTGGGCGGCCTCGTGGTCGATGCGCTCTCGTGGCGTTGGATCTTCTTCCTGACCGTTCCCCTGGCCGCGTTGACGCTGTTGCTGGCCTGGCATTGGCTGAGGCCCGAACCTGCGAGTGCTGTTCGCACGCCGCTCGATCTCGCGGGGCTGGCCAGCGGCGCCTTGGCCATCGCGCTCGCATTGCTCGGCCTGACCATGCTCGGCGAGCAGGCGCATCACGCGATGGGCGCGGTGCTCCTCGCCGCCGGACTGCTCGTGTTCGCATGGCACGTGCGTGGCGCGCTGCGCAATGCGCATCCGATTCTCGACTTGCGGCTGGTGCGCGATCCGCTGTTGCGCGTGTCGATGCTGGTCTACCTGCTCGTGCCGGGTGTGTTCATGGGCGTGAGCCTGATCGCGATGTTCTGCCTGCAGACCGTGATGGGCATGTCGCCATCGCACACCGGCCTGCTGATGCTGCCGTGGTCGCTGGGCGCCTTTCTCGGCATCTCGCTCACCGGCAAGAACTTCAACCGGGTCGGACCCAGGCCGCTGTTCCTGTCTGGCGCGCTGCTGCATGGCGCCGGCATCGCGCTGCTGGCCGGCGTGTCGCAGCCACTGCAGTGGCCCTTGCTGATGGCGGCCTACACCCTGATGGGCTTGGGCGGCAGCCTGACCAGCAGTGCCGCGCAAAGCACGGCTTTCCTGCAGACCGCCGATGCGCAATTGGGCGAGGCCAGCGCGCTCTGGAACATCGGGCGCCAGATCAGCTTCTGCTTCGGCGTGGCGCTGCTGAGCGTGCTGCTCAATCTGCTGCTGGGCCTGAACGGCATCGCCGACCCTGGCGATCCGGCCATGAGCGCGCGCACGACCCATGTGTTCCATCTCTGCTTTGCCATCGCCGCCGCCAGTGCGGTGCTCCCGATCCTCCTTTGCATGCGCATCGGCAACGCGGACATCCTGCGTCGCCTGCGGATGCAATCTCACCTGAAGACGCAACCATGACCATGACACCCATCCATACCTACGTTCAGGAAATCGCCGACACCTGTGTGCTGATCGAGCGCCTGTTCAATGCCTCCGCGCCAGACGATGCGACCCACGCCGAACTGCTCGCGCACTTCGCGCCCGAGTTCTCGATGCTGACGACCGGGGGGCAACGGCTCGACCGCGCGGCGTTGGCGCATTTCTTCGCAACCATGACGGGCCGCAAGCAGGGACTGAAGATCGATGTGGCAGACCTTGCGCTGCTACACGAAAGCGAACGCGGCGCCGTGCTGACCTACGCGGAGACCCAGACGCTGAACGGCGACGTCGAAGTCCGGCTGGCCACCGTGCTGCTCGACAGGCAAGAGGGCGGTGCGCTGCGTTGGCGACACCTGCAGGAAACCACCCGAACCTGATTGATTCAGGGGCGCGGGATGAGCGGCGATGCCGGCGCCACCGGCGGCGGCCGTTGCGGGTACACCGAGGTGCCGAAGGTGTTGCCCATGCGATGTTCGGTCGCGGCCCGGTTGAACAGGCCGAGCTGATTGGACGGCCGCTGGGTGATCGCTTCCGACGCCAGGCCGGGCGGTGCCCCGTCGGCCGTGCGCGGCGGTGCGGTGGGTCGCAGCTTCTGCGTGAGGCAGGCGTAGGAGGGCGTGCGCTCGCCATTGACCACCACTTCCACGCAGCTGTCGGCATTCGCGTTGGCGTCTTCCACCTTGGCGGCCGGCGCTGCCGGCACCGCCTGTGCTTCCTGCGCCATCGCCGCACCGCAAAGGCCGAAGGCCAGCAGCACCACGGTGCCATGCAACAAACCTGCGCGCATCCTCGCACTCCATCGTTCAGTTGGCCGGCCGGAATGGCGGCGAACCCGTCAGTCTAGGCAGCGCGCAAGTCAGCCACAAGACGGTCGGCGACAAAGGACTCAGCCGAAGGTAAACACATAGGCTTGCGCGCCGGCATCGAGAAACTCGATCTCGAACAACCGGTCCTTGTCGTTCGTCGTCTGGCGAACGAGCTGGTAGAGCCGCTGCGCATCGATGACGCCGTTGCCCTGCGCGTCGGTGTCGGCCCCGCGGTCCGCCAGCGGCGGCTTGCCGTCCACCGACACCCTGAAGCGAACCGGCTTCCCGTCGGCCGACGGACCCAGCACCAGATGCAGGTCGCGCGCATGAAAGCGATAGGCGATGCGGCCTCCGGCACGGGCCAGCACGGCGCGCTCGCTCCCCACCGTCCACTCGCCGGCAAGCGCCCACTGGTTCGTGCGCAGCGAAGTCGGGCCTTGATAGACATGGGTGCGGTCGCTCGCGATGCCGCCGGGCGACGCGAAGTTGTGCGCGCGCTCGTAGCCGATGTAGGTCTCATCGGAGAACGCAGGCGATGCGTCGGTTGCGGCCTGCGTGCCCTGGCCCTGCGGCGAGACCAGCCGGGCCGGCACATCTGTTCGCCCCGCCTCGGCCAGCAGTTGCTGGATGACCTGCTCCGACTTCGCGTACTGGTTTTCTCCGACCTGCTGGTGGCGAATGCGTCCCTGCGCATCGATGAAATAGAAGGCCGGCCATGACTGGTTGCCGAACGCGCGCCAGATCGCGTAGTTGCTGTCGACCGCTACCGGGAAGCCCACACCCAGGTCCTTCGTGGCCCTGCGCACGTTGGCCGGCAGCTTCTCGAACGCGAACTCCGGCGTGTGCACGCCGATGACGACCAGGCCCGCGTCCTTGTACTTCTCGGCCCACGCGCGAACGTAGGGCAGGGTGCGCAGGCAGTTGATGCACGAATAGGTCCAGAAATCGACGAGCACGACCTTGCCGCGCAGGCTTTCGGGCGTGAGCGGCGCCGAGTTGATCCACTCGGTGGCGCCGGCAAGCGACGGGAACGAGCCTTCCACGCCGAGCGACAGCGCGGGCGCCTTTGGTGGCAGTTGTGCCGAGGCCAGCATCAAGCCGGGAGCCAGAGCGCTCGGCGCTGAAGAGACAGGCGGTGGCAGCGGCCGCTTTGGTGCATCGATCTTCTCGACCAGCGCCTGTTCCAGTGCAGACGTCGTGCCCGCCGAGAGCTGGCTGAGCAGCCCCGTGTCCAGCCCCAGCGCGATGGCGCCGACACCGGCCAGCACCGCCACGCCCGCCGCGCGCCGCACCCACTCTCCCATGCGCAGCGAGCCCTTCATCATCGAGAACACGCGCCCGCCGACGAGCAATGCGGCTGCCAGCGACGTGCACGCACCGGCCGCATAAGCCAGCAGCAACAACGAGGTGCCGACGCTCGCGCCATTCAGCGCCGCACCGGTCAGGATCAGCCCGAGGATCGGCCCCGCACAGGGCGCCCACAGCAGGCCGGTGCCGACGCCGAGCATCAGCGGCGCGAAGGCGGATGGCCTTGCCACGGCGCCGTCCGCCTGCTGCTGCTGCGACAACCGGTTGCCCAGCGCGACCAGCGGCCGGCTCAGCCGTTCGGCCACCGAAGGAAACAGCAGCGTGACGCCGAACACCGCCAGCAGCGCGATGGCCGCATGGCGCCCGTACTGGTTCAGCGCCACCACCCAGGCACCACCCACGGCCGCCAGCGTCGCGACGGCGGCAAAGGCCAGTGCCATGCCCAGCAGCAAGGGCAGGCCGTGCGAGCGGAACGGACGGTCCGCGCGGGCGAACACGAAAGGAAGAACAGGCAGGATGCACGGGCTCAGGATGGTGAGTACGCCACCCAGGTAGGCAACGATGAGGATCAGCATGGTGTGGTTCTCGGCAGTGGGGCGTTCAAAAGAGCAGGGCGAGCGAGGTCTTCACGGCCTCGAAGGACGAGCCGCTTTGCATTGAAAGGAAAGACGTGAGTGCGGAGCGACTCAGCCCGGCGGCGCGGCGCGGGCGTTTATCAAGGTCAGCCGGGCTTCCAGCCCGCCCTCGCTGCGGTTGCGCAAGCTCAGCTCCGCGCCCATCGCCATCGCAAGCTGGTGCGCGATGGCCAGGCCCAGGCCCGTGCCGCCGGTGCCGCGGTTGCGCGAGCCTTCCACGCGATAGAAGGGCTTGAGCACGTTCTCCAGTTCGTCCGGCGGGATGCCTGGGCCGTTGTCGACCACCGAAAGAACCAATCGGTCGGCGTCGGCCTGTTGCTGCACCTGCAGCTGCACGTCGCTGCCGAACTTCAGTGCGTTGTCGATCAGGTTCGACAGGATCCTGCGCAGCGCGTTCGGCCGCGTCACGATGGGCTCGCCGGCGCGGCCTTCGAGCCGCACCGCCTGCCCCGAGTCTTCGTAGTCGGCCACCATGCTCTCGACGAGCGCGTCGGCATCGATGCGGCAGGCCGGCTCGGTGGCGCCGTGGAGCGTGCGCGCGTAGGTCACGCCTTCGCGAACCAGCGTGTGCATCGCGTCGAGGTCCTGCCGGAACTTGTGGCGGTCGTGGTCGCTGTCCATCAGCTCGGTGCGCAGGCGCATGCGGGTGATCGGCGTCTGCAGGTCGTGCGAGATGGCCGCAAGAATTTCCACGCGCTCGGCCATGTAGCCTGAAATGCGCCGCTGCATCGCGTTGAAGGCGCGGGCCGCATGCGCCACTTCGGTCGGGCCGTCTTCCTGCAGTTTCTGCGCCTGCAGGTCGGGGCCCAGTTCGTCGGCGGCCGCGGCAAGGTCGGCCAAAGGCCGCGTGACCAGCCGCACGGCGAACCAGGCACACAGGGCCAGCACCACCAGCTGGATCGCCAGCACCCACATCACCCAGCGCGACACCGGCATGCCCACCCGCTTCGCGTGCACCACCACCGAGGAACCGTCGCCGAGCCGCACCTGAATCTGCAGGCCTTCGGGCGGCTGTGCCACCTGGGCGATCTTCACGATCTCGAAGGGGCGCATCGCGTCGGCGATGGCCGTGGCGAACTGCTGCAGCAGCGGCGATTGCGGCGCCGTGCCCTCGGCGCTGCCGCCCAGCACGAAGCGGTAGTTGCGCCGCTCCAGCCGGTCGAGCCAGCTCGGGCGCTCGGCAGCGGGCAGGCGGTCGAGGATGGCGACCGAGCTGGCGATGTCGCGCTCGATGCCGATCATCATCAGTTCGCGCAGCGCCATGTCGCGCTCGTAGCGGATGGCCGCGAAGGTCAGGAGCTGCGCGATCGCCAGGCCGATCACGATGATCAGCGTCACGCGGGCAAAGAGCGAGCGCGGCACCAGCCGGCGCCAGCTCTTGTGCTCGGGCGCCTGCGGACCTGTGCGGGCGGGGAGGGCAGCGGTGTGGGTGGACAAGGGCATGGGCTGGTTTATAGACCCGCTCCCGCCATCGGCGCCGCTTGTTTGTATTGCAGTGTGTTGAACCCCGGATACCGACATAGAACATTACCCGTATGCCCCTTGCGTCCCCCTGCCGACTCCTTGTTGTATGCCCGTGTATCTCGCGGCGCGGGCATACACGGCCATACAAGAAGGCCCCTTCCAGGACACATCGCGAATACATGCCGCGAATCCAATGAAGCCATCGCCAGCCGCACCCCAAGCGGTGCGTTGGCGACGGAATCACTCAACGCATATGAAAGAAGGAACGCGCATGTCCGAACCCATCAACCGCCAACGCCGCTTCTTGCTGGGAGGCGCCGCCGCGAGCCTTGCGGCCGTCGAGCTGGCATTCATGGGCGCAGCCCAGGCTGCGGAAACCCGGCCCGCCAGCTCATCGGGCGTGCCGCCGAAGCTCGAACCGATCCGCCAGATCAAGGCGGGCGAACTCGACGTCGGCTACTACGAGGCCGGCCCCGTCGATGGCATTCCCGTGCTGCTGATGCATGGCTATCCCTACGACATCCACAGCTACGCCGAGGTTGCGCCGCTGCTGGCGGCAAGGGGTTGCCGCGTCATCGTGCCGCACCTGCGCGGCCATGGCAGCACCCGCTTTCTCGACAGCGCCAACCCGCGTTCGGCGCAGCAGGCGGCCGTGGCGCTGGATCAGATCGCGCTGCTCGACGCGCTCGGCATCGACCGCGCGGTGATGGTCGGCTACGACTGGGGTGCGCGCACCGCCTGCATCATTGCGGCGCTCTGGCCGGAACGCTGCCTCGGGTTGCTGTCGGTCAACGGCTACATCATGACCAACCGCCCCGGCAACAAGCTGCCGCTGCCGGCCAAGGTCGAGCTGGGCTGGTGGTACCAGTACTACTTTGCGACCGAGCGCGGCCGGCTGGGGCTGGAGGCGAACCGGCGCGATATCGCGCGCATCCTGTGGAGCACCAACTCGCCGAAGTGGAACTACAGCGACGCCGTCTTCGAGCGCAGTGCCGCGTCTTTCGACAACCCCGACTACGTGAACATCGTGATCCACAACTACCGCTGGCGCCTGGGGCTTGCGGATGGCTTTCCGCAGTACGAAGGCCTGGAGAAGCGCCTCGCCACCTTCCCGTCGATTGCCGTGCCCACCCTCACCATGGACGGCGATTCCGATGGCGTGGTGCCCGCCACCGACGGCAAGGCCTACGCCGCAAAGTTCACCGGGCCGCGCACGCACGTGGTCGTGAACGCGGGCCACAACGTGCCGCAGGAAGCGCCGCAGGTGTTTGCCGATGCGGTCTGGAAGCTGGCCGCCGCGCGCGGCTGACCTCAGCGAACGGCGACGATGAACAGCCTTGGGAAGGGCAGCAGCACGGTGCCGTCGTCGAGCGCGGGATAGGCCTTGGCGATCTCGCCCTTGTATTGCTCGATGAACGCGGCCTTGTCATTCGCATCCAATCGCGCCAGGTAGGGCAGCAACGCCGAGCCCTTGAACCACTCCACCACCGCCGCCGCACCGGCGAGCGGGTGGAAGTAGGTGGTGCGCCACACGTCCACCTGGGCGACATGCGGCCGCAGCAGCGCGTAGTAGTACGCCGCGCTGTGCCGCGCGGGGTGCTTCACGTCGCCGATCTTCGCGGCCCAGCGGCTCGATGCCGCGACTTCGCGGGCCAACTTGTGCGCGGGTTCTTCCAGGTTGTCGGGCGTCTGGATCGCCAGACTGCCGCCCGCCGTGAGCTTGCTCGCCAGGCGCGGGTACAGCGAGGCATGGTCCGGCAGCCATTGCAGCGAGGCGTTGGCCAGGATCACGTCGAAAGTCTGCGGCGGATTCCAGCTTTCGATGTCCGACACCTCGAAGCCGATGCGGGGCAGGCGCTTTCGTGCGGCCATCACCATGTCTTCGGAACTGTCCATGCCGGTGACTGCCGCATCGGGAAAGCGCTGCGCGAGCACGTCGGTGGAATTGCCCGGCCCGCAGCCCAGGTCGACGGCCCGCCGGACATTTTTGGAGGGAATGGCCGCCACGAGATCGCGGACCGGCCGGGTGCGCTCATTCTCGAAGGCGGTGTATTGCTTGGCGGACCAGTCGCCGCTGGTGGCGTCGGGGGGAGAGGCAGTCATCGGGGGCTTTTCTTGAAGTGATGCTGGGAGTTTGCGCAGCGCGGCTCGCTACGTAAAATGAATTTATTTCGGCCATTCATTCAATCCTCTGATGAAAATCGACATCCTGGGCATTCAGGCCTTCGTTGCGATTGCGGAGCAGGGCAGCTTCCAGGCGGCGGCCGATCACCTCAGCGTGACGCAGACCGCGATCACCCAGCGCCTGCGCAAGCTTGAAGAATTCCTGGGCGTGGCGCTGGTCGAGCGCACCACGCGTTCCGTCGGCCTGTCGACCATCGGCCAGAACTTCCTGCCGCAGGCGCGCCGCCAGTTGATCGAGCTGACCGACGCCTTGCTGGAGATCCGCGAAACCGGCAAGGCCGAGCGCGGCGACGTGTCGATTGCCTGCGTGCCGACGGTGGGCGTGCAGTTTCTGCCGAAGATCATGCAGGCATATTCGGCGCGCTATCCGCAGAACCGCATCAAGATCCTCGATCACTCGACGTCGGCCGTGACGCACGCGGTGCTGCATCGCGAGGTGGAGTTCGGCATCGGCATGGCCGGCTCGCATCCACCGGAGCTGTCGAGCGTGCCCCTGCTCGAAGACAAGTACGTGCTGATCTGCCACCAGGGCCATCCGCTGGCGAAGCGCCGCAAGATCGCGTGGCGGCAGCTGAAGGACTTTCCGCTCATCTTCGCGGGCCAGGTCAACGGCAACCGAGACCTGCTGGACGTGGCCCTCGACAAGAGCGCGCTCGGCCTGCGGACCTTCTACGAAGTCCAGCGCAGTTCGACGGCGGTCGGGCTGGTCGCGCAGCAGGTGGCGGCCGCGGTGGTGCCCCGGTTGGCGGTACAGGCGGGCGCCTATCCCGACATCCGCATCGTGGAACTGGTCGAGCCAGTGGTCTCGCGCACGCTGGTGCTGATGGCGCGCAAGACCGCGCACCTTTCGCCGGCGGCGCAGGCGCTCTACGACATGATCAAGGCGCAGGCATCGCGACAGCACAACGGGCCCGCCTGATCGATGATCCAGGCGGCCGAATAACCCCCAGCCATTTCAGGAGTCAACACATGAGCCACGGCACCACAGCCACCATCGTTTCCACCGGAACCGACTACAGCCACCGCATCGCGGTGGGCAAATTCGAACTCGTCGCGGACGAGCCGGCGTCCCTGGGCGGCCAGGGGGCCGGCCCCGCACCTTACGACTACTACCTGGCGGCGCTGTCGGCCTGCACCGCGATCACGCTGCGCATGTATGCGAAGCGCAAGGGCTGGGAGCTGGGCGAGTTCCGTGCGGAGCTGACGCTCACGAAAGACGCGGAAGGCAAGGCGCACATCCGCCGGGTGCTGCACTCCGATGCGCCGTTGAGCGATGCGCAATGGGAGCGCCTGCTCGAGGTGGTGGCCAATACGCCGGTGACGAAGACGATGCGCGAAGGCGCGGAGATCACCAGCGAGCGGGGAAGCGCCGCGGGTTGATAAGGGCCGGTCGATTGCGTCTGGTGTCCGCCGTCACAACGTGCGGCGGTTCCGCGCAACGTAATGTGGCTGTCCAGCCCGCCAGATACACAGGCATACAAACCCGCCGGCCCCGCGTGCCAATCGGCATACATTGCGGCTACCGCGCCACCCGGCGCCCCCTTGCAACGCCATGACGCCCAAGACTTCCGACAACATCCTCATCGTCGACGACGACCGGGAAATCCGCGAGCTGCTCACCACCTACCTGGTCAAGAACGGCCTGCGCGTGGTGGCGGTGCCCACGGGCCGGCACATGCGCGCGGCGCTGGAAACCTCGGGCCCGTTCGACCTGATCATCCTTGACCTGATGCTGCCGGGCGAAGACGGGCTCACGCTGTGCCGCGACCTGCGCACCGGCAAGTTCAAGGCCACGCCGATCCTGATGCTCACGGCCCGAAGCGAGGAGGCCGACCGCATCCTCGGGCTGGAGATGGGCGCCGACGATTACCTGGCCAAGCCGTTCTCGGCGCGTGAACTGCTGGCACGCATGCGCGCGGTGCTGCGCCGCACGCGCATGCTGCCGCCGAACATGCGTTCGACCGAGGCCGCCTCGAAGCTGGCGTTCGGCGAGTGGCAGGTGGACACCACCGCGCGGCATCTGCTCGACGACAGCGGCGTGATGGTGGCGCTGAGCGGCGCCGAGTACCGGCTGCTGCGCGTGTTTCTCGACCATCCGCAGAAGGTGCTGAGCCGCGACCAGTTGCTGAGCCTCACGCAGGGCCGCGAGGCCGAGCTGTTCGAGCGTTCCATCGACCTGCTGGTGAGCCGGCTGCGCCAGCGCCTGCGCGACGATGCGCGGGAGCCGCGCTACATCAAGACGGTGCGCAGCGAGGGGTATGTGCTGGCGTCGTCGGTCGAGGCGCTGGACTGAGGTTCGCATCGGACCTTGGTGCGATGCGGTCGCAGACCTACACTCGCGAAATGATCAAAGCTCTCTTGCTCCCATTGGGTGTTCTCCTCGTCACGGCCTGCACCCAGCCCGAGCCGCCACGGGCTGTCGGCATGGCGAACCCGGCCTCGGTCTATTGCCAGAGCCTCGGGGGCAAGATCGTTCTGAAGTCGGACGACAGGGGGCAGTTCGGTATTTGCCATCTTCCGGATGGCACGCAGATCGACGAGTGGGAACTCTTTCGTCGCGATCATCCGGTGAAGTAGGCGCGACTGCGCTACGACGGCTTGCGCGTGCGTCCGCGCAGGGTGTCGGCTTGCCGTGTCGAGATGCATTGGCAGCTGACGGGGTTGCGAATTTCGTGGGCGATGCCGCCGGACAGGAAGAGCAGGGCTAGCCAGAGTTTTTTCATTTCTGCGCTTTCTTTGTGGTGTTGGTGTTTCTTTGAGGGGGGCCGTTCAGGGCGCGTGCTCAGGACGCCGGGTACTCCCCTCCGCGAATGTCCCCCGGCCTGCGGCCTCCTCCTTTATTTCGCTGCGGGGAGCACCCGACGCCCTGTGCACAGTGGGCGCTGCCGTTGTGCCGACCGATTCACTGCTGCGCTGGTCGATCACGTCGATGGGGTGCCTTGCGCAGCGAAATAAAGGAGGAGGGGCGTAGCCCCGGGGGACATTCGCGGAGCAAGGTACCCCTTTGGCGTGATCGCGCCCCGAACAACAACACACGCTCAAGACCCCGCAGCCGAAGGCTCCGCCAGCAGCGCCTGGATCTTCTTTTCGGTCGCTCCATAGCTCCCTTCACCGAAGTGCGAGTAGACGATCTTTCCCTGCTTGTCGATCAGGTACACGGCAGGCCAATACTGGTTCTTGAACGCCTTCCATGTGCCGTAGCTGTTGTCCTGCGCCACGGCGTGCTTGATCTGCAGCCGCTGGATCGCGTCTTGCACGTTCTTCGTCGATTTCTCGAACGCGAATTCCGGCGTGTGCACGCCCACGACGACGAGGCCCTTGTCTTTGTATTTGTCGTTCCAGTCCTTCACGTAGGGCAGGTGGTTCAGGCAGTTGATGCAGGTGTAGGTCCAGAAATCGACCAGCACCACCTTGCCGCGCAGATCGGCCAGCTTCAGCGGCTGCGAGTTGAGCCATGTGTCGATGTTCCGGAACTCGGGTGCAGGCTGCGCCTGCGCGGTGGGAACGTCGCCACCCAAGGGTGGCGCAGCGAAGGTGAGGGTCAGAGCCGCCGCCGAAGCTGCAACGGCCACGGCGATGAAGATGACGGGCGAGTGAAAACGCATGCGGGTTCCTTCGTGAAAGAGTGACCGGCGAGCCGGTGAACGGAACCGATTCTTCGACGCCTGCGCCCCTGTCGCCTCGAAAGGCGTATGCCTCTGTATCTGCCATGGGGCATCGACACGCAGCGTTTCACGACACCCACGGTTGCAGCCACTGACGCCGGGCAAACGGCGTGCGCAAAGCGGCGCGCGCGATGCGTTCACATCGATCGCAATGAGCTGCCGAATTCATCGTGGTGTCACAAAGACGGGCCTCCTACGTCGAGGCCCTTCTTCTTACGCGCAGAAAAAACCGTCGCGCCAGACCGAGTGCCAATTTCTTGATGAAGTTTTCGTGACAAACGACAGTCGCCGCGCACGCCGCGCGTCTAGATAACGGTACGCGGCAGCGACATGAAGGCTCTCCAACATGAGTCGTTGCCAAGCGAGCTTCATCTTTGAGAACGAGCTGTAAATGCATGACATGAAGAAGAACGCCCCACCGAATTGCTGGAGAGCGGTGTGGCTGGCAGTGATGGCGATGGGTGCCCAGGGGGCAGCCTTCGCCCAGGCGTCCGCACCCACCAACCCGCCCGCAACTCCGGCCGCCGCAACGGCCACCCCACCGGCCGCTGCACCGGCCGCCACGCCCGAGTCGACCCGCAAGGTCGACATCGCTGAGTACATCGTGCGCGGCAACACCGTGCTCGATGCGCGCACCATCGAGAAAGCCGTCACGCCCTTCCTCGGACCCGAGCGCACGCTGAAGGATGTGGAGGGTGCGCGCGATGCGTTGCTCGCGGCCTACCAGGCAGCGGGCTACCAGTCGGTGTATGTCGACCTGCCCGAGCAGCAGGTCACGCAGGGCGTCGTGTTCCTGCAGGTCAACGAGACGCGCGTGGGCCGCGTGCGCGTGGTGGGCGCCGAGTACAACTCGCCGGTCGACGTGCGCGACCAGGTGCCCGCGCTGAAGGAGGGCAGCGTGCCCGACTTCAACAAGGCACAGGCCGAGCTGACGGCGCTCAACCGCAGCCCCAAGCGCCAGGTGATGCCGCTGGTGCGCCAGGGCGCGATGCCCGGCACGATGGACGTGGACCTGAAGGTCGACGACAGCAGCCCGTGGCGCGCCAGCGCCGGCCTGAACAACGACTACAGCGCCGACACGCGCAAGCTGCGCGCCACCGCATCGATCGGCCACGACAACCTCTGGCAGATGGGCCACAGCGCCTCCATCAGCTTCTTCGGCGCGCCGCAGGACCTGAGCCAGACCAAGGTGTTCTCGGCTTCCTATACGGCACCGCTGCCGGGCACCAACTGGAGCCTGGAAGCCAATGCGTACAAGTCCGACAGCAACGTGGCCACCGTGGGCGGCACCAGCGTGCTCGGCAAGGGCCACTCCATCGGCCTGAAGGCCACCTACACCGTGCCGAACACCGGCAACTGGTGGCACGCGTTCAGCGCGGGCGTCGACCTGAAGAACAACCAGGAAGCGCTGCGCCTGAAGGGCACCGGCGACACGGTGCCGCTCAAGTACGCGCCGATCACGCTGTCGTACTCGGGCTTCCGCCAGACCGACAAGAGCCAGTACGGCGTGGGTGTCTCGCTGGTGGTGGGCACCAGCAGCTCCTTCGGCTACAGCAGCGACTGGGCTGCCTTCGACTACAAGCGCTACAAGTCTTCGCCCAGCTTCATGGTGCTGAAGACCGACCTGAACGGCACGCACACCTTCGACGGCGGGCAGCAGCTGGCCTTCCGCTTCAACGGCCAGCTGACCGACTCGCCGCTGGTGTCCAGCGAGCAGATCGCCGGCGGCGGCATGAACTCGGTGCGCGGCTATCTCTCGGCCGAAGCCACCGGCGACTACGGCGTGGTCGGCTCGCTCGAAGTGCGCAGCCAGCCGCTGACCTTGCTCGGCCCGCTGGTCGAGAACTGGCGCGTGTATGCCTTTGCAGATGCGGCGCGGCTGCGCCTGAAGAGCCCGCTGCCCGAGCAGGCCGACCGCTTCTCGCTGTACTCGGTCGGCCTGGGCACCACTTTCAAGATCGGCCAGTACTTCTCGGGCCGTGTCGATGTCGGCTACCCGCTCACGGACGGTCCGCGCACCAAGAAGCACGACCCGCGCGTGAATTTCAGCTTCACCGCGAACTACTGACCGACGCGACGCGGACGCCACCTTTTTTCTTTCATCTTTTTTCTGTCTCTACGAGCTTTCCGGAGAACCCTGTCATGCGACGAATTCTTTTTATCGTGCTCACGCTGATGAGCACGCTCTTGCCGGGCCTGGCCCACGCCTGGTGGCAAGCCGAGTGGTCTTACCGCAAGCCCATCACCATCGACGGCGGCCCGCAGGCGGGTGCCATCGGCAGCGATGCCGGCCGCGTGCCAGTGCTGGTGCGCCTGCACACGGGCAACTTCAAGTTCGAAGGCGTGAGCGAGACCGGCGCCGACCTGCGCTTCATCGCGGCCGATGACAAGACCGTGCTGAACCACCAGATCGAACAGTTCGATCCGCTGCTGGGCATTGCGCTGATCTGGGTCGACGTGCCCAACGTTTCGGCCGGCACGCCGCAGAAGCTGTGGATGTACTACGGCAACCCGAAGGCCCCGGCCTCGGGCAACGGCCAGCGCAGCTTCGACCCCGACTACACGCTCGTCTACCACTTCTCCGAAGGCGCCGTGCCGCCGCGCGACACCACGGCCTACGGCAACAACGGCCAGACCGCGGTCGTGCCGGTCGAAGGCACCGTCATCGGCAAGGGCGCGCAGCTCGGCACCGGTGCACTGATGCTGCCCGCCACGCCATCGCTCGCCGTGCAGGCCGGCGGCGCGCTGACGTTCTCCGCATGGGTCAAGCCCGACCAGCTCGGTGCCCGCCAGGCGATCTATGCCCGCCGCGACGGCGCCGGCGAACTCGTGATCGGCATCGACCAGGGCGTGCCCTTTGTGCAGGTCAACGGCCAGCGCAGCACGCCCGGCCAGCCGATCCAGGCCGGCCAGTGGTCGCACCTCGCCGTGAAGGCCGAAGGCGACAACGTGGCGCTGTATGTGGCCGGCCGTCCCACCGTGTCGCTGGCGGCCAAGCTGCCCGCGCTGAACACCGCTGCCGCCATCGGTGCCGATGCACCGGGCGGCCTGCCTGCCGCGCAGGGCGCACAGGCTGCCGCCGCCTTCGCACCGTTCACCGGTGCCATCGACGAAGTGCGCCTGTCGAAGGTGGCACGCGCCGATGCGCTGCTGCTGGCCGATGCCGTGTCGCAAGGTGCCGAGTCGCGCCTGACGGCCTTTGGTGCCGACGAGCAGCAGGCCGGCAAGAGCCACTTCGGCTTCATCCTGGCCGCAATGCCGCTGGACGCGTGGATCGTGGTCGGCGTGCTGGGCCTGATGATGGCGATCTCGTGGGCGATCATGATCGCCAAGGGCCGCCACTATGGCGCCACCTCGCGCGCCAACACCACCTTCATCGAGCACTTCCGCGAAGCCGCCGGCGCGCCGCTCGACCGCCTGGCCGTGAACAACACCGTGCCGCAGGACGTGCGCGCCGATTCGTCGCTCTGGCGCCTGTACGAAGTGGCCATCGACGAGATGCGCCGCCGCCATGACCGCGGCTACGACCTGAGCGCCGTCTCCAGCTCCACCATCGGTGCCATCCGCGCCGCGATGGACGGCGTGATGGTGCGCGAGATCGAGCGCATGTCCAAGCGCATGAACTGGCTCTCGACCACCATCGAAGGCGCGCCCTACGTGGGCCTGTTCGGTACCGTGATCGGCATCATGCTGGTGTTCGTCGTGGCGGCCATGGCCGGCGCGGTGGACATCAACTCGGTGGCACCGGGCATGGCGGCCGCGCTGCTGTGTACCGCCGCTGGCCTTGGCGTCGCGATTCCCGCGCTGTTCGGCTACAACTGGCTCGCCTCGCGCTCGGACGCCATCACCGCCGACATGGCCGTGTTCGTCGACGAGTTCGTCACGCGCCTGGCCGAAGAGCAGGGCGAAGGCCGCGCGGTTCCGCTGGCGCAGGCCCGGGCGCGGGCCTGAGGGGCGCACGAGCATGGCAACCCCAGCCAAGTTTTCGCCCCGCAGGCGAACGGGCGGCATCAACATCACGCCCTTCGTGGACGTGCTGCTGGTGGTGCTGGTGATCTTCATCCTGACCAGCAATGCCAGCATTCCGGGCATCAAGGTCGACCTGCCGAAGGCCAGCGCCTCGGTGGCGCTGGAGAAGCCCAAGACCAAGGCCATCACGATCGACAACGCGGGCAACGTGTTCCTCGACGCCTACCCGGTGACCCTGCCGGAGCTGGAAGAGCGCCTGCGCACCGAGAAGGCGCTGTCGCCCGACTTCCCCGTGATCGTGCGCGGCGATGCCAGCGTGCAGTACGCGAAGGTGGTCGACGTGCTCGACCTGCTGCGCCGCATCGAGCTGAACCAGATCGGCCTCGTGACCGGCAAGCAGAAGTGAGGAACGCAGAGTGAAACCTCGCGATCCGATTTCTCCGCTTCCTGCCGCGCGACGCGCGGACGGGAAGGGCGGGACGAACGGACTGTGGCGCCGATGGGGCGGGGCGGTCATCGGCCTGGCGATCGTCGCCGCGCTGGTGGCCCTGGTGTGGCATCTGCTGTCGGACACCGCGAGCACGAAGCGCGTGGTGGCCGACGCGCCGATGCTGATGCTGCCGCCTCCGCCGCCACCACCGCCCGAGCCCGAGAAGCTGCCCGAGCCCGAGCCTGAAAAGGTCAAGCCCGAAGTGGTCGAGAAGGAGCCCAAGCCGGTCGAGCCGCTGGAGCCGCCCAAGGACGACGCACCGCCCAGCCCCTCGAAGGACCTGGGCGACCCCGTGACCATGGACAGCGCCGGCCAGGCTGGCAACGACGCCTTCGGCATCCAGGCCGGCAGCGGCGGCGGCATGAGCGGCACCGGTGCCGGCGGCGGCCTGGGCAGCGGCTCGTATGCGCGCTATGTGTCGAGCATGCTGCAGCAGGCGCTGGCGCGCGATCCGCGCACCCGCCAGCTGGTGTTCGACGACATCCAGATCGACCTGTGGCTCGGCGCCGACGGCAAGACCGCGCGGGCGCAGCTGGTGCGCAGCACCGGCACGCCGGAATCCGACGAAGCGGTGCTCGCCATGGTGCGCGCCCTCGACCGCATCGACGAGAAGCCGCCGGCCTCGCTGCGCTTTCCGATGCGCGTGTCCATGAAGGGGCGCCGGCCGTGATTCGAGCGACTCCGGCAACCACCACCCGCGCGGCGTGCGCCGCGCCCCGCCTGTCCCATTCAATCCTGTGAACGAAGCGATGAACCATCTCAAAAACATCCAGAGCCGGGGCGCCATGCCGACCCTGCGCAAATGCGCGCTCGCGGCGGCCGTGGCCTCCGTGTTCGTCTTCGCGGCCACCGGCGCTACCGCGCAGACCGCTGCGGCACCCGCCGAATCCACCATGGTCAAGCTGATTCGCGGCCTGATCCAGAGCGGCACGCTCGCCAAGGACGTGGGCGAAGCCCTGCTGGCCCAGGCCCAGACCGAAGCTCTGGCCGCGCAGCAGGCGCAACGCATGTCGGCCGCCACCACCGCCGCATCGGCCAGCGTGGCCGGCGGCGTGCGCCTCGAAGCCGGCGACGTGCGCGTGCCCTACATCTCGCAGACCGTGCGCGACCAGATCCGCGACGAGGTCAAGGCGCAGGTCATGGCGCAGGCCAAGGACGAAGGCTGGGCCGCACCGAACGAAACGCCCGAGTGGAGCAAGCGCATCCGCATCGAAGGCGACGTGCGCGTGCGCAACGAGTCGCGCAACTACGCCGGCAACAACAGCAACATCGAGATCAACTGGGCGGAGCTGAACAAGGGCACCGGCTACGACGTCAACCCGAACACCAACCTGGCGCTGCCGTCCATCCTCAACACGCGGCAAGACCGCAAGAACCTGTTCCGTGCCCGCGCGCGGCTGGGCGTGTACGCCGACCTCACCGAGAACACCAAGGCCGGCATCCGCGTGGCCTCGGGCAGCGACGAAAGCCCCGTCTCGACCACGCAGACGCTGGGCGGCGGCCTGAGCAAGAAGAGCGTGTGGCTCGACCAGATGTGGATCTCGCACAAGCCGGTCGACTGGCTCACCGTGACGGCGGGCCGCTTCGGCAACCCCTTCATGTCGACCGACCTGCTGTACTCCAACGACCTGAACTTCGACGGCATTGCCGCGCAGTTCGAGAAGAAGCTCGCGTCGAACAAGGACCTCACCCTGTTCGGCACGCTCGGCCTGATCCCGCTCGAATACTCGTCGGACAATTCGCCCAGCCGCAGCCAGACCAAGATGAAGAGCGAGAACAAGTGGCTCTTCGGTGCGCAGGCCGGCGCCGAGTGGAAGATCGACGCGGACAACCGCCTGCGCGGCGCGCTCGCGTACTACAACTTCAACAACATCAGCGGCAAGGTCTCGCAGCCCTGCGCGCTGTATGCCGGCGCCGACGGCTGCAGCACCGACTGGTCGCGCCCGGCCTTCATGCAGAAGGGCAACACGCTCATGCTGCTGCGCGACATCTCGCTCGACCCGCTCAACCCGGCCGGCACGCCGCAGCCGCAATACGTGGGCCTGGCCTCGAAGTTCCGTCTGATCGACCTGAACCTGCGCTGGGACACGGCCGTTGCCGGCAACAACCTGCGCCTGGACGCCAACTTCGTGCGCAACACCGCGTACAACGCCAACGACATCTGGAACCGCGCGGGCATTCGCGGCGCCATCGTCAACAACTTCGGCGCGACCGGCGGCACCTCGCGGGCCGACTTCAAGAGCGGCGGCAACGCCTACATGCTGCAGGCCACCTATGGCAAGCCGGCACCGGCGGCGCGCGGCGACTGGAACGTGCTCGCGGGCTACAAGCGCATCGAACCCGACGCGATGCCCGACGGCTAC
Organism: Variovorax sp. EL159; assembly: GCF_900100965.1. Classification (GTDB taxonomy): domain Bacteria; phylum Pseudomonadota; class Gammaproteobacteria; order Burkholderiales; family Burkholderiaceae_C; genus Variovorax. The sequence goes on from NZ_FMUJ01000001.1 coordinate 995,878, forward strand.
AACGACCCGACCTTCCACGGCGGCGGCACCAATGCGCGCGGCTACTTCCTGGGCGGCTCGTACGCGATCGACAAGAACATGTGGTTCACCGGCCGCTGGATCTCGACCAAGGCCGTCTACGGCGCGCCGCTGTCGATCGACACCCTGCAGCTCGAATTCAATGCGCGTTTCTAAGGAGCTTGCCGTGTCCAGAAAAATCTTCCCGGCGCTGGTGCTGGCAACGCTTGCCGCCACGGCCGGCGTGACCCATGCACAACAACAGCCGCAGGGCCAGAGCATGGAGGAGCGGCTTCGCGCGCAACTGCGCGTGACGACCACGCAGCTCCAGCAGGTGCAGAACGAGCTGGCCGCGCTCAAGGCCGGGCAGCCTGCGGGCGCGCCGGCCGGTGCTGCGGGTGCGGCGCCTGCCAAGTCCGATGTCGAGGCGCTGAAGAAGGAGCTTGCGCAAAGCCAGGCGCAACTGGCGGCCGAACGCCAGGCGCGCTCGCAGGCCAGCGCGGGCAGCCAGCAACTGCGCCAGCAGGCGCAGGCCACGAGCGAAAAGGCCACCGCGCAGATCGCGCAATACCGCGGCGCGTACGACGACCTTCTGAAGATGGCGCGGGCCTCCGAGTCCGAGCGGCAGCGGCTGGCCGCCGAGGCCGCGACGCATCGCACCGCCATCACGCAGTGCGAAGCCAAGAACGCGCAGCTCTATGCCGTGGGGCAGGAGATCCTGCGCGCTTACGAGACAGTGGACCTGGGCAGCGTGCTGGCATCGCGCCAGCCCTTCGCCGCGCAGAGCCGCGTCAAGTTCGAGCAGATCGCGCAGCAGTACGGCGACAAGCTGTACGAAGGCAAGTTCGATGTGCGTGCGGTGAATGCGCCTGCGCCCGCTGCACCTGCTGCTGCGACACCAGCCGCAGCGCCCGCGGCCGCACCCACGCCCGCTTCGGGAGAAAAGCAATGACGCGAAGAATCAGGTCTTCTTCTGGCGCGCTGGCACAACGGCTGCGCGCTGCCGCCGGCGTGCTGCTGGTGTCGTCGGTCGGCATGGCCAGCGCGCAGGCACCCGCGCCCGGCAACACCGTGGTGGCCCGCCTGGGCGAAGTCACCGTGGGGCAGGACGAAGTCGAGAAGCTGCTGCAGGCCTTGCCCGAAGCCGAGCGCGCCGCCGTCAAGGCCGACCGCGCCACGCTCGACGGCTGGCTGCGCCAGCGCCTCTTGAGCGAAGCCGTGCTGCGCGATGCGCGCGCCAAGGGCTGGGCCGATCGACCCGATGTCAAAGCGAAGATCGACGCCGCCACGCGCGAGATCAGCGCGCGCATCGTGAGCACGAGCTATCTCGAATCGGTGAGCCAGGTGCCGGCGGGCTTTCCGTCGGACGCGGAAATCAAGACCGCCTACGAGCAGGGCAAGACCGGCTTCAACCTCCCGGCCGCCTACCGTGTGGCGCAGATCTTCCTGGCCACGCCCGACCGCGATGCGGCCGCCGTTGCCAAGGTGCGCGAAGAGGCAGGCAAGCTCGCACGCCAGGCCCGTGCCGGCGACTTCGCGGCCGTGGCGCGCGCCAGTTCGCAAGACAGGCGCAGCGCCGAGCGCGGCGGCGAGGTCGACACGCTGCCGTTGGCGCGCGTGCTGCCCGAACTGCGCGACACCGTTGCCAAGCTCAAGCCCGGTCAGGTCAGCGAGCCGGTGCAAGCCGAGGCGGGTTTTCACGTCGTGAAGCTGCTCGACGTTCAGCCCGCGCGCACCGCCACGCTCGACGAGGTGAAGCCGCAACTGCAGGCCGCCTTGCGCCAGCAGCGCCAGCAACAGCTCGTGCAGGCCTACCTCGCGCAGGTTGCACCGGCGACCAACCTGAGCATCGATGCTGCCGCGCTCGACGCCGCCATCAAGAAAACCAACTAACCAACCAATCAGCCGATTCATCCAACAGGGTCACAACACATGAACAACACGACGACGAACACCACCGAAGCCACCGACATCGCGGCGGCTCCTTCCCTCGACCTGCTGGACGCTGTCACGCCCGAGCAGGTGTCGGACGCCATCAAGGCCGCCGGCGCCGCCGTTACCACCATCGAGCAGGACGGCGTGGTGCGCCTGCACAGCGCGAGCCACGGCATCGGCTTCCAGGTGCTGTGGGGCAACCCCGTCACCACCACCCAGTACACCGACTTCACCCTGAGCTGCCCGCTGCACGTGCAGGGCGGCACGCTGCCCGAGGCCGTGCTCGCCTCGTGGCACCGAACCAAGCGCTTTGCGCGCGTGGCCCAGCATGGTGACTTCGTCGTGCTCGAGATGGACGTGGTGGTCGCCGGCGGCGTGAGCCACGCCTACCTGGCATTCGCCGTGCGCCTGTGGATGCAGATGATGGGCGAGTTCTTCCTGCACCTGCGCAACTACGGCCCCGCGTCGGAGACCCGTGGCGACGCCGCCAACGCAGAGGCCGGCAACGTTGCCGGTGTGTCCGCCGCTGCGTGACCCGGTCGATGCCAGCCAGCGCCGCATCCAGTCCATCGGTGGACCTCCATCACGATTCGCCGACCGGCCGGGCTATCCAGGCCGTCGCGCGCCAGGCCCAGCGCGCGCGCCGCGCCGAGACCGTGCGGCTGCGGCAACGCGCCGCACTGCTCGAACTGCTGGTGCAGACCATGGCGGAGCTGCACATCTCGATGGCTGAACTCAATGCGGCGCGGCGGGCGCATGCGCCTGCTTGGAGGCATCCGGAGGAGGGGGGGGGGGATAAGCGGTTGGGGGCTGGTGGTCAGCAGGCAGAATCCTTCTGTTCCATCTCGGTATTGGCCGCTGCGGCGCAGGTCCGCGTGCCTTGTCGAGACATCGTCAGAAGCACTCCTGAAACCACTTGATCTTCAATGCTGGATAACCGCGCAGATGCCTATCAGTTGCTGAGAAGGCTCGGTGGATCTGCTCGCCTGTTGCTTCATGTCCAACTGGTTGGTGAGGCAGCCGATCTGTTGATGCGAGGCTATGCAGACCTTGGCCTCGATTTCGACGCGCAATGGATCGAGTTGGGCGTGGCGGTGCACGACGCCGGAAAGATCGCGCACCCCGAGGAGCTCACGGGGCCAGGATCTCTTCATGAGCCTGCGGGCAAGGCCCTGTTGCTGCAGAACGATGTCCAGCAAAAAATTGCGGAGTGCTGCGTTTCCCACGCCGCGTGGAGAACGAAGGGCCTTTCTCTCGAAGAACTCTCCGTCGCGCTTGCGGACAAGCTCTGGAAGGGAAAGCGAGAGGAAGACCTCGAACTCCTGGTGATCGATCAGGCCGCCCTGCGCCTGGGCATTGATCGCTGGGGCGTATTCGAAGCGCTCGATTCCGTGTTTGAAGAGATCGCAGCCGGTGGTTCAGACCGGTTGGGTCGAAGCAAGCTTGCCTGAAAGCGGCCGTTGCACATGAAGAAGAAATTGAGCATTCCTCTGCTGGTGCTTTGCTTTTCAATGGCGAGTTGCACCTCGGCATTGGATCTGGATCAGAAGGCCGATCGCACGCAGAGCCCTTCTGCGAATGCCAGATGGTTGACGCTGATCGTGAATGCAGAAGCTGGTGTCGAGCCCCTGCCTGTCACGCTGGCGTACGAGTCGGAGAAATGCCAAGAGGCAAGAAGCTATGGCGTGGGCGGGCAGTCGCAGAGCGGCACTGCCTTGATGCGAGCCTTGAACTTTGAGAAAGTCAATCTTGTGAGAGAGCCTGCGGGCGATGCCTACACCGCGCGCTTTGCCATCGATGCCGGAGGAAGTTGCCAGTGGAAGCTGGTGTCCCTGGAGACGTCGTTCAAGTACAAGAGCCGCAACCCCCTGGTCAAGGGCAAGGAAGTGATCTCGAATAGAAATAAATTCGAGTTCAGGAGCGAGAAAAACTCCATTCGTACTCCGAACGTGAGGATGATGTATGCGTATTTCCCTGTGATCTCTATAAAGGAAGATCCGTCGAAGAATGAAGTTCGACTGCGGGCGAAGTCGTTGTTTTATCCGCCGAGTTTTGATCCCTCGGCGTCCGGGACGATGACCCTTGAGCTGAAGGTGTTCGACGATATGGCCATGACTGTTCGCGCAGCTCCCCAGGACAGCCATCGCTATCTGGTGACCTACCCCGATGGCGCGACAGGTACAAGTTCATCTGGGGATGTGGTCGGTGTCGAGGATGAAAGGATGCAGTGTTTGCTTTCTTCCGGAGGCGCGCGTTGTGCCCAGTACAGTCCTCGAAAGAATTAATCTGCATGCTCATAGGTGGCTGCTAAGGAGTTCAGCCAAGAATGGTCTCCTGCCGGTGCGGCAGACCTCGGCCAGGATCGGACCTCACGCGAGATGGCTTTCGTGAGGATCGACACGAGTAGACTCCGCGGCCTTTCCTTTCCGCAGAGGAGCGACCCGCGATGACTGTCTTGGACACCGGCCCTTACTTCCACGGTACGCGGGCGGACCTTCAGGTGGGCGATCTGCTCACGGCCGGCTTTCGGTCGAACTACGACGACCGCGTCGTCATGAACCACATCTACTTCACCGCCTGGCCCAAGGGCGCCGGGCTGGCTGCCGAAATGGCGAAGGGCGATGGCCGTGGCCGCGTCTACATCGTCGAACCGACGGGCGACTACGAGGACGATCCCAACGTGACCGACAAGAAGTTCCCGGGCAACCCCACGCGCTCGTACCGAAGCCGGCAGCCGCTGCGAATCGTTGGCGAGTTGGAGACCTGGGAACCCTTCGATCCGGAGTACATCCGGCAGCTCAGGGAGCGCGTACGCGTTGGCACGGGCGAGATCATCAATTGAAGATTTCGGAGCGGACAAAAGGGTGGAGCCGTAACCGACGAACACCAGACATTGAGCGATGCGCACATCCGCTGGTACAACGAAAAGTAGATCAAGATCTCCCCGTTTCTGGCACGCTTCGCGCTCGTCCGGTATCGAGATCGACCGCTGTCAAGCAATAAAACTGGGAGTCCCGTATGAAGAATAAATTTCCCGAAGACGTTGAACAATTGAAGCCGCTGCCAATGGGCTATTGGCTCCGTCTTGCTGTGGCCTATGCGCTGTTCATAGGCGGGGTTGCGTGCGCTTTCTCTTACAACGAAATAGTTGGTGCCGCGATGGTGCTTTGCACGCCGATTTTTATCAAGTTCAGTGGCTTTCGAGAGATGCACAAGAAGCACAAAGCAGAGCAGGCAGCGTACAAGGCTGGAAACAATCGCGGCTAGGCCGCCGGCCGAATTGGTTGTCGAGCGCGTCGAGCATGCGCTGTTCGACTGCTTACGTTCCTAGGGACTTCACGCTCATAGCAATGGCTTCGCGCAGTCGCTGACGCACCGAGGCATCGAGAAACCGGACATTGACCCAATGCTGAAATCACTCACACTGGCGTTTGTTGCAGCCATTGCCGTTGTTGCTTTGGCTTTCGGCCTGGTCACCGCTGGTATCGGCTTTGCTGGAGAGGCTCTGCTATGGCCAGGATGGCGACTCTGGCGTATGACCGTTGGGTGGTTTACATCCACGCAGAACAGGTCGACGCTTTGGGCGCTTGGTTGCTATCTACTGACCTGGTGGATTCCGTCACTCGCCGTCATCGAGATCTGTCGCAGGCGAGCTCTTACATCCGCTCGATAGGGCCCCCTCATCTAGATTACGGCGAGATGGGAGCCGGGAACAATTTATGACTTACCGATTTGCTGGATTCTTTGTCGCACAACGCATCGAGTGTCCGGGGTCTCTTCCAGAAGGGGCTGCCTGGCGAGAGATTTCAAAGCCCTTCACGGGAACGGGTGTCCGTCTACCTGAATTCCTGGGCAGATCACCAAGCGCAGAAGAGGTGTCTGCCACGGCTAAAGGACTCGGCCTGAGCAGGAGCGATGCATGGCTCTACCTGACCTACGATTGTTGGGGAGGGCAGATCGATTTCGTCTACGGGTTGGGCTCAAAGAACCGCATCCCGTTTGGCCCTGTGGAGGAGGACACGCAGGAGAGAGTCATCGATGCGTACTGCGCGCTGATGCAACAACTGGACGTATCGCGGCTGGACGCCTTGAACTTCGAACCCTTTAAACGGGGGTTTTGGGGTGAGATGTAGCGCCCCTGTCCATTGCAGTCATTGAGGGACTGCTTTGTTCGAGCGACAACCTCCACTTCGTGCCTCTCCGCGACATTCACTCGAACCAAAAAAAACCTCAGACAACACGCCTAGCTGAGAATCGACGCGATCAAGAGGCCGTAGGCAAGAACAGCAAGAGAAGAAACCGCGAGCCATTTCCAGATGGAAGGGCGCACTGGAATCATCGCGAAGAGCAAGCCGACTGCAACCGTGGCGAAGCCTTCCAGCTGCGCTTTCAGTCCATGCGTACAGCTGACCGAGCTGCGGCCTCGTGAGCAATATTCAGAGGTCCATATCGCATCGATCCCTGTCGCCAGGGCAGCGACTGCCAGCAAGCCAGTGAGCCAGGGAAGTACGCCAAAGCGACGTTGCTTGCGCGGCGAAGGAGACGGGGCTACCGATGTCGTTTTCAACTGCTCGACGGGCGTGTTCACGTGCTCCCTGGAATCGCGGACGTCGTTGAGTGCACCAAGCGCCTCGTCCTTCTGAGGCGAAGGCGAAAGATCCTTCAGTTCATCCGCAGCACGATGTAGACGATTGCTCATGTCCGACTTGTTTCAATGCCCACCCTTGGCCAGAGTCGGCCGCGCCGAAGGATGCCACAACCCCTCCATCGGCATGCCAGCCTCGCCACAGCGCTCTCCACCGCCAGAACGCTAACCGGCCTCAACGCCGCATCACCCCGCATACCCATCAATCGTAAGCCTGACCTTCCCCAACGCATCCCCAAGCATGTCCAGCGGCACCGATCCCAACGCCAGGCGAATCGCGTGCGGCACATGCACAGACGTCGCAAAGGGCTCGGCCGTCGACACCGAGATGCCGTCGCGCATGAGCGCCGCCGCCACCTGGTCGGCGCGAACTTCTTCCACCAGGGGTAGCCAGACGAAGTAAGACGCCGGATGGCGAACACACCGCAGTCCGGCGAGGACTTCGGCGGCAATCGCCTGCCGGGCCGTTGCATCCTGGCGTTTCTCCGATTCGAGGCGCGTGACGGTGCCGTCGTCGAGCCAGCCGCATGCAAGCGCGGTCATCACGCCGGGCGTGTTCCAGGTGGTGGCGCGTATGGCCCGCTCCAGTTGGGGCACCCATGCGGGCGGGGCGGCGACAAAGCCGACGCGCAGGCCGGTCGCGATGCTCTTGGAAAGCCCCGAGACGTAGACCGTCGACTCGGGTGCCAGCGCTGCCAAGGGCGCAGGCGGGTCTTCCGCAAGAAAAGCGTAGGCCGCGTCTTCGATGATGAGCAGCCCGTGCCGTCGTGCGATGGCCACGAGCTGGCGTCGCCGGCTGGCGCTCATGACCCAACCGAGCGGGTTGTGCAGCGTTGGCATGGCGTAGATGGCCCGCACGCGGCGGCTCTTGCACAGGCGCTCGAGTGCGTCGAGGTCAGGGCCGTGCCCGGCCGTGGGTATCGGTGCCAGTTCGAGGCGATGCGCCTGCGCCAGCACCTTGAAGCCCGGGTAGGTCAGCACGTCGGTCGCGACCACGTCGCCGGGCTGCAGCAGCGCCATGACGGTCGTTGCCAACCCGTGTTGGGCACCGCTCACGATCATGACTTGCCCGGCGCCCACATGAACTCCCCGCTGCGCGAGGTGGCGGGCCATGGTGGCCCGTTCGTGCGGACGTCCTCCGTGGGGCTGGTAGCGCAGCAGGGCTTCGAGGTCGCCAGCGGCGGCAAGCCGGCGCAAGCCCGCGCGCAGCAGTTCGGCCTGACCGGGCAGCGCGGGGTAATTGAAGTTCAGGTCGACCACGCCCGCCGCCGCGGCATGCTGGTCGATGCCCTGGTCACGGGGAAGAAGGGTCTCCCTGACGAAGGTGCCGCGGCCGATCTCGCCGCTGACGAGGCCCATGGCCTGAAGCTCCGCATAGACGCGGCTGGCGGTGACGAGGGCCAGGCCCTCGCGGGCGGCGAGCTTGCGCAGCGTGGGCAGGCGCGTTCCGGGTGACAGCCTGCCATCGCGAATCTGCGCCGCGAGTGCATCGACCAACTGCTTGTATCGGGCTAGGGCCATCGCGCCATCAATGTATCCATGACAATATTTTGATTGTATTGATTGCAGTGTCTACGATCTCCCATCGCCCATTTCATCGCCGATCCATTTCATTCCCTCCGGCACGGAGAAACCGACACCATGCACATCGCCATCCTCACCTTCGAAGGCTTCAACGAGCTTGATTCGCTCATCGCGCTCGGCATCCTCAATCGCATCAAGCAGCCGGGCTGGCGGGTGTCGATCGCGAGCCCGACGGCGCGCGTGCGTTCCATGAATGGCGTGGTGCTCGAAGCACAGGCATCGCTGCGCGACGCGAACGCGGCCGATGCGGTGATCGTCGGCAGCGGCATGCTGACGCGCGAGGTCGTCGCCGACCCGGCCTTGATGGCGCAACTGCAGCTCGACCCTTCGCGGCAACTGCTGGGTGCGCAGTGCTCGGGCACGCTGGTCCTGGCCAAGCTGGGGCTGCTCGCCGATGTTCCGGCCTGCACGGACCTGACGACCAAGCCCTGGGTCGAAGCCGCCGGCGTCGCGGTGCTGAACCAGCCTTTCATGGCCAGGGGCAACGTGGCGACTGCGGGCGGCTGCCTGGCATCGCAATACCTGGCGGCCTGGGTCATCGCGCGCCTGGTGGGTGTCGACGAGGCCAGAAGCGCCATGCACTACGTGGCGCCCGTGGGCGAGAAGGACGAGTACGTCGCGCGTGCCATGCGCAACATCACGCCCTACCTGCAGGCGGCTCCCGCCACGGCCTGACTACACTGCGGCGGATGAACCGCCCCCCGCCATCGCATCGTGCGCGAGACCGCCTGACCTCCTACTTCTGGAGCGGCGAGTCGATCCGCAGCCGAAGCGTGAGCGATGTCGTGCTGTCGGGCACGCTCGATGTGCCGGCGCTCCCCATGCGCCTCGTGGCGGATTGCGAAAGAGAGATCGCCACGCATCTCGCCCTGGCGCCTGGGGATGTCGAGGCGCTGTCGTTGGCCCGAGCACGCGTGCGCTGGCCAGACTACAGGCAGTGTGTGCAGGCGATGTCGGATTGGATGGGTTCGCAAGGGTTGCCCGAACTGCTCGGCTCTTGCGACGTGGCGCTCATGGCCTGCCGTGGCGCCAAGTACCACCACGATGGCGCGCAGTACGGCGGTGCGGCGTTCTGCAATCTCTTCCTGAGCGAAGACAAGGAGCTGGATCTGCATTTCCCGTCGGCCGGCCTGCGCATGCCGCTGACGCGGGGCACGGCCGTGATGTTCGATACCGGCCAGCCGCATGCCGTCATCCGACGTGGCAGCAGCGGCTTCGATGCGGCTGACTTTGCGTCCGATGAGGATTGCAGCTTGCTGTTTCTGACCTGGGAGCTGCCTATCGAGGATGTCCACGTCGCGCGCGCGCTTCAGGTCGTCTTCGATGTCGATCCTTCGACGTCATCGCAGCTGGATGAAGAGCAAGTCCGGCTCGATGGTGCGCAGGCCACGCTGTGCCCCGATTCCGGCAGTTGGCGCAGCGACGGTTGAGCGCTGCCAGGCCAGCCTCGATGTGGCCCAAGCCGGGCTAAGTCAAGGCTCAACCGCCCGGTGTCACCGTCAGGTAGAAGGGCGTCAGCGTCCCGGCCACGGGCCGCAGCAGCTTGAGCAGCAGCGGCCGCCCATAGCCTTCGCCCGCCAGCCGCTTGAGCAGGTCGGACAGTTGAGCGAGCGGCGTGCCATCGCAACCGATCAGGATGTCGCCGCTGCGCAACCCGTCGCGCGCTGCAGCCGAGCCGGCCACCACCTCGACCACGCGCAGGCCGGTCGCCACGGGCCACTCGTTCTCGCGCACCCAGCGCCTGGGCAGCGCGACGGCCGCGCATTGCACGCCCAGCTTGCCGCGGCGCACGGTGCCATGGCGCATCAGCTCGCCCGCCACCCAGCGCGCGGTGTCGATGGCCACTGCAAAGCTCAAACCCTGCGCCGAAGGAATCACGGCCGTGTTCACGCCGATGACCTGCGCCGCGCTGTCCAGCAGCGGGCCGCCCGAGTTGCCGGGGTTCAGCGCCACGTCGGTCTGGATCACGTCTTCGATCATCCGGCCGCCGCGCGATGGCAGGCTGCGACCCAGCGCGCTCACGATGCCGGCGGTCACGGTGAAATCGAAGCCCAGCGGATTGCCGACCGCCACCGCGATCTGGCCGGGTTGCAGGGCCGCCGAGCTTCCGAGCGGCAGGAAGGCGCCGGGGTTCGACTCGATGCGCAGCACCGCGATGTCGGTCGATGCGTCCATGCCCACGAGGCGCGCGGCGCTTTCGGTGCCGTCGGCAAACGCGGCGCGCAGTTCGCTCGCGCCTTCGACCACGTGCGCGTTGGTGAGCGAAAAGCCATCGGGCGTGAAGAGAAAGCCCGAGCCGCTGCCCTGGCCGCCCGCGTTGCCGCGCTGCGCCTGTTTGCGGACCTTGATGTGTGCCACCGCCGCGCTGGCGGTGTGCGCCACCTGCGTGACGGTGGCCGAGTAGGAGTCGAGAAGGAATTCGTCGCGTGCGCCCATGAAGCACCTCTTTCAGTCGCCAGATCTCCTGCTGAAATGGCGGCTCGCCGGGTGTTTTCAACCCGCCGCAGGCGCGGCGCGCGACCCAGTGCGACTCAGGTGCGCTGCTTGAGCGCCAGCACCGACAGCCCTGCCGCGATGAAGGTCAGGCCCGCGCCCAGGTTCAGCCCGGTGCCCACGCGCGGATGCCGCCGCATCCATGCCGACAGCTTGAAGGCGAAGCTTCCGAGCACCGTGAAGATCAGCGCCGTGAGCACGGCGAAGATCGCGCCGTAGACCAGCATCTGCACCGCCACCGGACCGCGGCTCGCGCTGACGAACTGGGGCAGGAACGCCAGCACGAACAGGCCCGGCTTCGGGTTCAGCACGTTCGACAGCCATCCCGTCAGGAACACCTTGCGCAGCGACTGGTGCGCGCTGGGCTCGAACGAGATCAGGTTGCGCGAGGCCAGCGCCTTGTAGCCCAGCCACAGCAAGTAGAGCCCACCCACCGCCTTGACGGCCCAGAACGCCACGGGCGATGCCTGGATCACCAGCGACAGGCCCAGCGCCGCAGCCACCGTGTGGCACATGATCCCCAGCCCCGCGCCGATGGACGACAGCGTGGCCGCCGCCTTGCCCTGGCTCAGCCCCCGGCTGATCGCCAGGATGTTGTCGGGGCCGGGTGCGATCACGACCACCAGGCAGGCGGCGATGTAGGCGAAGAGAATGTCGTGGGGAAACATGGGGCGTGTCCTTGGTGGGCCGCAGGGGAGGCCGGTTCCGCGATTCTGACCGGATTGCCGCCCGGCCTCAGCGGCCGGGCGATTCGGCCTTCGGCCGCGACGAGGGCTCCCACGAATCGGGCGTGGTCGCCACCAGCGACTTGAAGTCTTTCCACGGCCGCGCGCCCGGCAGCGTGCCCTTGCCGACGATCACCGCCTTGGCATACGCCACCATGCGTTCGCGCAGGTAGGTGCGGTCGGACTCGGGCCAGGTCTCGATCGAATGCGGCCCGCGCGCCAGCACGATCTCTTTCACGCCGCGGATGCGGTTGTAGGCCGCCACCGTGCCTTCGAGCGATTCGGCGCGGTCCCACAGGCCCTTGCCGAAGAAGGCGGTGGGCCAGCGGTCCATGCCCGCGAGCGTGGCCGAGTTGGGATAGAAGACGATGTGATGGTCCGCCGCCATGCCGCCCAGGAAGAGGTTGCGGTCGGCCAGGTCGGGCGAGTCGCCCACGTAGCCCGCGCCGCTCGCAAAAGACGACAGCAGGATGGCGCCCCGGATGTTCTTCAGGCCCTTGGGCGGCGTGCAGTTGGGCTCGGGCATGTCGAAGCTGCACTCGGCCACGTAGTTCCTGGTCATGGCCCATGCGGTCGACATCGAGCCGCGCGAGTAGCCGCCGAGCACCAGCGGGATCTCGGTCGACTTCATGCCCGCCAGCAGGCGCCCCTTGGTGGCCGCCCCTTCGAGCAGTTCGCCCGAGGGCGTGAGGATGCGCAGGCCGCGCCCGTCTTCCAGCGCCGTCAGCGCGCGGAACACGTCTTCGCCTTGCTCCAGCGTGTTGGTGTCGCTGAAGCCGCCCGACAGGCCCTCGCCGCGCCGGTCGTAGGCCAGCACGTCGTAGCCCGCTTGGTTCAGCGCATACAGGTTCTCGCGCCACCAGCGCTGGCCCATGGTCTCGGTGGTGGCGTTGGGAAAGCTGATGGGAATGGTCTTGCCCGTCTTTTCGTCGATGCGGTAGGAGGCCTCGTCCGGATGCTGGATCGCCGTGAGCTGCCCACCGCCGCCCGGCGCCATGATCGCCAGCGCGCGCACCTTCTTGCCCTTGCCGTCGTCCACGCCCGCGCCTTCGATGTACCAGCCGCGCAGCTTGATCGGGTCGGTCATCTTCAGGTCGATGCGCTCGAAGGCGTCGCGCGGCGCGCCGAACTCGACGATGTAGGTCCGGCCATCGGCCTCGGCGATGCTTTCGCGGTAGGGCGCCTTCGCGAAGAACGCCGGGCGCCGGATCTGCCGCAGGTCGACCTGGCCTTCGGGGTCGATCTTGCCGGACGGATCGACCACGCCGGTCGAGCGCGTGGCGCGCTCCTTGTTCGGCGGCAGCCAGCGCTGCATCTGCGCGTCGATGCGCTTGAAGCAGGCCGGGTCTTCCTTGCAGGCGCGCCAGCGGGCCTTGAGCTTGTCGTCGGTGAACTCGCTGATGTGATAGTCGCCACCGGCGTAGTCCGAGGGCGTGGGGTTGGCCGTCATCATCACAGGCACGCACACCTTGGCGCCGCTGCCCTTGGGGCCTTGCGGCAGCAGGTAGCCGCCCATCATCGCGTTGCGGTCGGTGCCGACCCAGGCGGTGCAATCGGTGGGCGGTGGCTTGCTATTGGTGGCCTGCCGTTGGGCCTCGCTGGTGGCGGTGCAGCCGGCCAGCGCCATCGCTGCGCCAATGCCCAGCAGGGCCCAATGCATTGCCGGTTTGCGGACGGTGGCCATCTTTGTGCGCGTTGCCTTGTGTGTCATGGGTCGGTGTGTAGCTGTCCGGAATGGTAGGGCGGGCGCGCCGCGTGTCTGTAGGCCGGGTTCGGCGGGTTCAGGCGGCGTTGGAGCATGGCGTGGCGGCTCAGGTTCCGCTTGTCGCGGCTGGCGCCACCATGCGCTGCAGCAGTGGCTGGCGCGCCAGCACCGCATCGCGCGGGCCCGCATCGAGCACGTGGCCGGCCTCCATCACGATCACCGTGTCGAAACGTTCGAGCAGGCTCAGGCGATGGATCGACGCGATCACGCAGGCGCCCGGAAACGCATGGGCGATGCGCGCCAGCACGCGGGCTTCGGTGGCGGCGTCGAGCGCGCTGGTCGGTTCGTCGAGCAGCAGCAGCGAGCTGCCTTGCGCGGCCAGCACGCCGCGCGCGAGGCACAGGCGCTGGCGCTGCCCGCCCGACAGGTTGAAGCCGCGCTCCGACACCGCCGTGTCGAGATCGCCATGCGTGGCCTTCAGCACTTCGTCGAAGGTGCTGGTGTGCAGGGCCGTGAGCAGCGCCTCGTCGCTGGCGGGCTGGCCGAAGGCGAGGTTCTCGCGCACGCTGGCCTCGAAGAGCTCGGTCTCTTGCGGGATCAGCGTGGCGAGCCGGCGCAGCTGTGGCCAATCGACCGGCTGACCATCGAGCGACAGCGTGCCGCCCTGCGGCGCATAGAGGCCGGCCAGCACGCGCAGCAGCGTGCTCTTGCCGCCGCCGCTGGCACCCACCAGCGCGACGCGCTCGCCACGGCGCAGGCTGAGCGACACGTCGTGCAGGCCGCTGCGCGCGGGCGCGGCCGAGCCATCGGGCTGCGCGCCACGCGGCGCGTAGTTCCATTGCAGCGACTGAACGCCAAGACTCGTCCACGCCGCATCGGCATCGATCCGCTCGCGCATCGGCACCTGCTCGGGCGTGGCGGAAATGGCCTCGCCCGACGGTGCCTGCCAGATCGGCGCCGCGCTGCTGTAGTCGGTGTGCATGCGCGCGAAGAACTGGAAGTTGGCCGCCACCGAGGTCACCACGCCGGCCGCCTGCTGCGCGTACTGGTAGATCATGAAGACGGCACCCAGCATCACCGCCTGCCCCGGCGTGCGCGCCTGCCACACATAGATGACAACCAGCCCCCAGGTCAGCGCCAGGCCCATCAGGTCGACCGCGAACCACTTGCCCTCGTTCAGCACCACCGTGCGCTTGAGCGGCAGAGAAATCGCCGCCATGCGCCGGCGCAGCAGCAGGCGCGAGGCACCCTGCAGGCGCAGGCCGATCACCGTCGAGGCATTGCCCAGGAAGTCGAGCAGCGCGGCCACATAGCGCCGGTCGGCGTCGTTCTCGGCGCGCGCCAGCTTCATCAGCGCGCGGTCGATGCGCACGATGACGAGGCCGATCAGCACATAGCCCGCCAGCGCCGTCGCGCCGCTGGTGCGCGACAGCAACGCCAGCGCCACCAGCGGCCCGACGAAATTGACCGCGTTGGTGAGCCAGATGAACTGGTTCTGCGCAAAGTCCGCGAGCGCGCGGCTGGCCTGGTGCACGCGATGTTGCAGCTCGCCCGAATGGTGACTGTCGTGCCAGGCCAGCGGTGCGGCGGCGATGCGCGCATAAAGCTCGTCGGCCAATGTCTCGCGCACCTTCATCCCGACATTGCGCTCGAGGATGCGGCCCGGCCCGTGCAGCACCCACGCGCCCACATACACCGCGGCCAGCGTGCCGATCCAACGCCCGGCCGTGCCCAGTTCGCTGCGTTGCAGCGCATTGATGGCCTGCCCCGCGAGATAAGGCAAGGTCAGGCGAATGAGCTGCGACGAGGCGAGCAGCGCCGTCGCCCCCAGCAACTGCCCGCGCGCACCGGCCGCGAAGTGCCACAGCGCGGCATAGAGCTCGAACATCGCGTTGCGCGGGTCGTCTTCTTTTTTCTTCTGCTGCTCTTGCATGCGCGTCAGCCTGCCTTGCGAAACGTGAGATTGATGCGGATGGGCCCCAGCACCGGATGCGGTTCGTCTTTCAGCGGCAGCACGCCGTGGTAGCGCAGCCGGTCTTCGCCACCCCACACCACGACGTCGCCATGCCGCAGCGGCACGCGCACGGCCTTGTCGCTGCGCGCAAGGCCGCCGAAAAGAAAGACCGCTGGCATGCCGAGCGACACCGAGACGATGGGCGCGCCGTAATCGCGCTCGTCCTTGTCCTGGTGCAGCGAGAGGCGCGCGCCCGGTGCATAGCGGTTGACCAGGCAGGCGTCGGGCGCGAAGCCCTCGAAACCGGCCGCTGCCGCCGCCTCGCGGGCCAGTCGCGCGAACGCATCGGGCATCGATGGCCAGGGCCGGCCCGTGTCGGGGTCCGTGGGGCTGTAGCGGTAGCCGCGCCGGTCGCTGGTCCAGCCGAGCGCGCCGCAGTTGGTCAGCGCCACGGACATGGTGAAGCCGCCGGGCGTCACAAGATGGCGGAAGGGCGCGCTTTCCTGCAAGGCGCCGATGGCGGGGAGCAAGTCATTGACGAAGGGCAGGGCGAAGCCGGGCAGCACGAAGGCGCCGGGGCCGAGGGGTTCGCGCGCTTCACGGGGCGGGTCGTCGAACAGGTCGAGCGTCATGAGGGCATTGTCGCGTCGGTTGGATACAGTCGATGCGATGACTGCCCGACCCCATGACATGCCGCCGATGCACATCCGCAAGGCAACAAAGGACGACGTACCCGCCATCAGCGCGCTGATTCTTTCGCTCGCACACCATTTCACCTTGCGGCCGGATGGTGCGGGTGCTGAAGAGTTTCTGCTCTCCCTGCAGCCCTCGGGCATCGAGCGTCACATCGATTCGGACCAAATGGAGTACTGCGTCGGCATGGTCGGCGCGCAGCTGGCCGGCGTGGTGGCCGTTCGCGACAGGACGCATCTCTTTCACCTATTCGTCGCCGAACCATTCCAGCGCAGAGGACTCGCCAGAGCGCTCTGGCTTCACGCGAAGTCGCTGCACGAACAGGCGCAGATTTCAGATGCGATGACGGTCAACTCCACGCCGTTCGCGCTGCCTTTCTACGAGCACGTCGGTTTTCGCGCGACAGGGCCTCGCGTCGAAACGCGAGGCATCGCCTTCATACCGATGAGATGGACTCTGGGGTAAGCGGCCGCGCGCCCTGTGCAACGCGCTGCCTTCTGACTACCTCGAGAACACGATGATCTGCGGGTTCGTTCCCGTGCCGACTGTCGGCACGCTCATCGGGCTGAACGCGCCCGTGCCGGCATCGACGTTGTAAGCCGACAGGTTGCCGGCAGCGGAGTTCACCACGTACGCAAAGCGGCCCGTGGGGTCGACCTTGACGGAGGTCGGTTGGGACCCCACCACGGTGATCGACGGCACGCTCATCGCACTCAGCACGCCGGTGCTGGGGTTGATGTTGTAGGCCGACACACTGTCGGAGTCGATGTTCGCAGCATAGGCAAAGCGGCCCGTGGGGTCTATGCCGATGGAGAAGGGCGTCAACCCGGATGTGATCGTCGGCGTGGCCAGCGGGCTCAGGGCGCCGGAGCTGGCGTCGATGGCGTAGGCCGACAGGTAGTCGGCTCCGGCGTTCGCCACGTAGGCGAACCGGCCCGTGGGGTCCACGGTGATGCCATAGGGGCTGGGCCCCGTGGCAATCGTGGGCACGGCCATCCGGGTAAGCACGCCCGTGTCGGCATTGATGTTGTAGGCCGACACGGTGTCCGAGCCGATGTTCGTCGCATAGGCAAACCGGCCCGTGGGATCGACCGTGACGAAGGGCGTGCCGTTGCCCGCGGCGGCCAGCGGCACGCCGGCAGGGCTGAAGGCACCGGTGCTGGCATCGATGGTGTAGGCCGACACCGTCTTGGCATTGATGTCCGACACGTAGGCGAACCGGCCCGTGGGGTGTACGGCGATGCTGTAGGGCGCACTGCCGGCGACAGCCACGACCTTCGGCACGGCCATCGGCGTGAGTGCGCCGGTGCCGGCGTCGATGAGGTAGCCCGAGACGGAGCTGTCGTTGGGATTGGCCACGTAGGCAAAGCGGCCCGAGGGGTCCACGGCGATGCTGATAGGTTCCACTCCCACGGGAAACCTTGGCACGGCCATTGGGCGAAGGGCGCCCGTGCCGGCATCGAGGGTGTAGCCCGACACGTCCTTCGAGTCGAAATTCGCCACGTAGGCAAAGCGGGCCGCAGGCGGTGCACAGCGCACGGCGACGTTGCTCACGGCCGCTCCGGCCACCTTGCCGCTGCCGTTGCCGGTGACGGTGCACACGATGGTCGCAAGCCTGGGCTGCGTCTTGACCGTGACGGTGTAGCCCGCGCCTTCGGCGATCTGCGTGGCAAAGCTGAAGTTGCCGTTGGCCGCGATGGCCAGGTCATCGCCCGCGTTGTTCTGCAGCATGAGGCCGGTGCCCATCAGGCCGCTGACCGTGCCGCCGATGGTCTGGGGCGGCGGTGGCGGTGGAGGCGGCGCGACAGGCTCAACCGGAGCAACCGGCGCGGGCGGAACCAGAGGAAAGAAGCCACCACCGCCGGAGCCTCCACCGCCACCGCAGGAAGCCAGAATGAAGAGCAGTGCGCCAGTGGCGGCGCGGTGGGCCGCGGCTCGCGCGGCAAGGGAAGAAAGGAGGGCGCGAGTGTGTGGAATCGACGGCATTTGAAACGCTTTTTTGACCGGGGCTGGAAGCCGGCGGCGCGATTCTAGGAAGCCGTTGCGAGCACGCGTATCGCACAAATGTTCTACATGGACAGGGCCGCGGCAAGCTGTCGAATCCGTGCGCCTTCGGCCGTCTGCCAAGGCTGCACGCGGGCGCCATCGACTTACTTCAGCAGCTCGATCTTCTTGACGAAGTTCAGCAGGTCATTCGCGCCCGGACCGGCGATCCTGTCGCGGTTCGGTTCCTTGCGATAGTCGAGAAGCACCTGCTTGCCCACGAGCTTCTTCTTGAGGCGATAGCCTTCCGAGGCCTTGTCTTCGTCGAACCAGTCGCCGCATTGCTGGTCGCAATACACGTCGATCTTCTGGCCGCTGGCGGAACGGACGGTGACGCTCAGGTCATCGATGCCGCCGCCTGCGGTGAGCGTTCCGGACAGCGAGGCGGCGAGGGCGAGGCCGGGCAGGAGAGAGGCCAGCGGGAGCAGGAGAAGACGGTTCATTGGGGGAGTGAAGGTGTCGGCGATGCGCGTCGACCGGTGGTCGACTGTTTGAACGAGTATCGCGGACAGCGCCGCCTTGCCGCCCGCGTGAAAGAGCGCGATGCACGCCCCCTTCATTTTTTCCCGCCGATGCCGATAACCCTTTCTTTACAGCAAGACAAAGGACACAGGATGCTGACAGGAATCAGTGCCGCGAGCGGCGCGGGGAGCGGTAGCAATGTCAATGCGGAGATCGCGAAGATCCAGCGTCAGATCACGGGCATCCAGGAGCAGATGCGGGAAAAGCAGAGCCTTCTGATCTCGACGCCCGAGGGCGAGCTGCGCCGCTCGCTCCAGCAGCAGCTGGAAGCCATGGCGAATCAGATCGCGATGCTGCAGGCGCAGCTGAATGCCTTGCGCATGTCCGGTGCCCAGCAAGGCGCGATGGCCCAGCTTGGTGAAGCCGACAGCCCCTCGGACGCGGGAAAGTCGGAGAGGGTTCGCGTCAATGCCAACGGCGTATCGATCGGGGGCCTGCTGCACGCCAAGGCCTGAAAGCCCCCTTCGCAGCGGTCAGCCCTTGTGGCCCACCACCCGTGCGATCCACGCCAGCAGCACGGCCGTGACTTCCTCGCGGTTGGTCTCGTTCAGTGTTTCGTGGCGCGCGCCGCCGAAGACGTGGCATGACACATCGCGCAGCCCTGCCTCGCGGTAGCGCTGTACCAGCGGGTAGAACCATTCGGCCTTGTTGCTGACCGGGTCTTGGTCGCCCACGAACAGGTACAGCGGCAGCTCGGGCCGGATGTGCGCCTGCATCGCGGCGGGCGTGAGGTCGGCGAGGTTCGCGAACATCGAGCCGAGCCCTTCGGCCGAGACGGTGAAGCCGCACAGCGGGTCGGCAACGTAGGCATCGACCTGGGCCGGGTCACGGCTGAGCCAGTCGAAGGGCGTGCGCACGTCGGGCAGCGCGGCGTTCATGTCTTCGAGCCGGAAGCCGCTCTGCAACGCGGCACCCAGCAGGTCGAGCGCCGAGGTGCCGGACAGCACCGCGCCCGACAACAGCGCGCTGTGCTTGACCAGGTAGTACTGCGTGGCGAACGAGCCCATGCTGTGCCCCACGAGGATCAGCGGCAGCCCGGGGTGCACGCCGCGAACGTGGCGGCTCAGCAGCGCCATGTCGTCGACGAGTCCGGCGAATCCGCGCGGGCCGAACTCGCCCAGCTCGTTGCGTGCCGCGGCGCCCTTGCCATGGCCGCGATGTTCGTTCGCATAGACCACGTAGCCGGCCTGCGTCAGCGCGTCCGCCAAGGGCCGGTAGCGCAGCGAATGTTCGCCCATGCCGTGCGCCAACTGCACGATGGCCCGCTGCGTCGGGCCTTGCCAGCGGTGGGCTTCCACCGTGTGGCCGTCGTTGGCGGTCAACTCGAAGTGTGTCTCGGTGCTTGGCATGCGGTGTTCCGGTGTCTCGATGAAAAAAGGTGCGCCCATCCTAGGGTGCGACGGTTGCGGCGGGCATCAGGGCTTTCCAGATTTTCTGAAGCGGGAGCGGCCGAGATGAAACGGCGAGCCGTTAACGGGAAGGGCGCATCGATCGCGTCAAGGCGCGGCGACCGGTTCTGGCCGCCACGCCACGACCCCTGCCGTGCGGGCCCGCACGTCCGGCGATGCCAGGCAGGTGGCAACGGCTTCGTAGCCCGGCGCACCGAGGTACGGGGCAACGAGCGTCGGCGGGCTGTGGTTGGCGGGGCAGAGGATGATGGCTTCGTTCGGGCCGACCGCTGCCAGGTCGAGGATGGCGCTGGAGCGGGTGAGCATGAAGATCGGCCGCGCATCGGCACCGCGCTGCCGCAGCCGCGCGATCAGCGCTTCCTGCGTGGGCTGGTCGAGTCCCTGTTCGATCATGTCCACGACGAGCGCGTCCGGCCCCTGTGCTTCGAGCCCAGCGAGCAGCGTGAGCAGCGCATCCGACGGCGCCGCGCCGTCTTCCACGAGCCACGCCATGCTTTGCTCGACGCGCGACTTCAGCACGGGGTCATCATCGATCCGCGACCTTGCCGCCGCGCCGTCGTCCGCAAGCCTGTCCAGTCCCAGCAACACGGCGTTGGGCAATTCGGCGGCAAGGCTCTGCGCCAGCCGCGTCTTGCCGCTTCCGAGCGGGCCGATGATGTAGTTCAGCGGGCGGATGTCGCGAAGCTCGAAGCGCTCGCCACCCCAGGGCCACGGCAGGTCGAAGGCGACGCGAATCTCCGCGGCGGGCGCGAGCAGGCCGGCCAGTTCACTCACGGTCGGAACCTGGCCCTGCGCAACGCCGCCGCGCAGGCCACGGACCTTGTCGATCGTGCGCGCGAGCTGATGCAGTTGCGACTCCAGCGCCGCCTGATGGGCCGCCAGCGCTTGTTCGAGCCCTTGCGCGTTGCCGCCCAGCACCCGCTCCACTTGCGCAAGGCTGAAGCCGAGCGCACGCAGCGCGACGATCTCGGCGGCCCGCGCCATTTCTGTGGGGCCGTACGCCCGCCAGCCGGCCGCGTTGCGGTCGGGCTCCACCAGTCCGCGCTGCTCGTAGAGGCGCAAGGCCTTGGCCGACACGCCGAGCCGTCGCGCGGCTTCGGATGGATTCAGATACCGGGTGGGAGAGTGCTGCATGGCATGTTCCTTTCGATGGATCTCCCGCTTTGTAGGGGCTGCCCCAGGGGCCGGGTCAAGCACCGGATGTCGGGGCGAGGCAATGCCGCACGTCTCAGTCGAAGGCCCGCAGCATTGCCTTGCGCAACCAGACCTCGGCCGCGTCCTTGTCGGTCACGGCGCGCCAGGCCAGCCGGATCTGGTAGCTCGGGCTCTCGAACGGCAAGGCCTCGTGGCGAAGCCCGCCGTCTTGTGCCGACAGCACCTGCGCCACGTGCTCGGGCACCGTGGCCAGCAGCTCGGAGCCCGCCAGCACCGCAGGCAGGCTGCCGAACTGCGGCACCGAGAAGGCCACGTCGCGCTGCCGCCCCAATTGCTCCAGCGTTTCGTCGACGGTGCCGCACAGGTCGCCGGCGTAGGTCACGAGCACGTGGCGGCGACGGCAGTAATCGTCGAGCGACAGCTTGCCCGGCGCGGTGTCGGCGCGGAGCACCGCGAAACGCGCGGTGCGCGCCTTGCGGACCTTGGCGCCGGCCGGCAGGTCTTTCAGGAAGGCCATGACAGCGCTGACGCGTCCTTCGTCGAGGTAGCGCGGCGCATTGCGGTAGCAGACCGTCAGCGTGACCAGCCTGGCGCGTGGCACTTCGGCACTGAGGGCGCGCAGCAGCCTCGGCAGCATCGCGATCTGCAGGTCGTCGGTCAGGCCGATGCGGAACACGGGGGCGGCGCGGTCCGGTTCGAAGTCGGCCTGCGCGCGGAAGGTGGCTTCGATCTGTTCGAGCGCGGGGCCGAGCCCTTGCATCAGCGCCAGCGCGCGTTCGGTCGGCTCCATCGTGCGGCCCTGGCGCACCAGTAGCGGATCGCCCGTGAGCTCGCGCAACCTCGCCAGCGCATGGCTCACGGCCGGCTGGCCCAGGTGCAGCCGCTGCGCGGCGCGGCTGACGTGCCGCTCGCGCATGAGCGCTGCCAGCACCGTGAGCAGGTTCAGGTCGATGCGGCCGAGTTCGATCGGTTTCATGCGGGGCTCTTGCAAGGTATCGATGTCGTGCATGCCGAATATCCCATCAATCGATTTCCTTGATGCCGCTGCGGCCTCTAGATTGGCTGCACTGGGGCACGCAATCTCGCACGCCGCCGGTCTTTCAAAGGAGATTTCGAAATGAGCAGGATGGTTCGCTTTCACGGATTCGGTGGCGCCGATGTGCTGAGGGTCGAGCAGGTCGAGACGAGCGCGCCCGGCGCGGGCGAAGTGCGCGTGGCGGTGCAGGCGATCGGCCTGAACCGGGCCGATGCGCTCTGGCGCGAGAACATGTACATCGAAGACGCCACCTTGCCGGCCGGCCTGGGCAACGAGGCGGCCGGCGTCATCGACGCGGTCGGCGCGGGTGTCGGGCACCTGTCGGTGGGCGACCGCGTCGCGGTGCTGCCCGGCGCGGGGCAGGGGCAGTACCCGACCTACGGCGACCGCATTCTCCTGCCGGCCACGCACGTGGTGCGCCACCCCGCAACGCTTTTGGCCGCGCAGGCCGCCGGCGCCTACATGGCCTACCTGACGGGCTACTTCCCCATGTTCGAAATGGCCGGCCTGCAGCGTGGACAGACGATGCTCGTGACGGGTGCTTCGTCGGGCACCGGCATCGCGGCGCTGCAGATGGCGCGTGCGGCGGGCATCGTCGCCATCGCCACCACCCGCACCGATGCCAAGCGGCAGGCGCTGCTCGACGCCGGCGCGTCGCACGTGGTCGTGACGCAGGACGAAGACGTGGTCGAGCGCGTGCTGGCGCTCACCGGTGGCCGTGGTGTCGAGCTGGTGTACGACGGCGTGGGTGGCGCGGACGTGATGCGCCTGGGCGATGTCGTCGCCCATCGCGGCTGGTACGTGCTGTACGGCCTCTCGGGTGGAGCGGACTTCGCGTACCCCGCGATTGCGCAGTTTCGCAAGAGCTGGCACTTCCATGTCTACAAGGTGCTCGAGTTCACCGGGGCCGCATCGATGGGCTTGCCGCGCGACGAAGACGCACTCGCCCGCGCGCTGGCTTTCATCGATGCGGGGCTGGCCGACGGCACGCTGCAGGTACAGATCGATCGCAGCTTCGCGCTCGACGACGTGGTGCACGCCCACCGGTACCTCGAACGTGCAGGACACATCGGCAAGGTCGTGCTCACGACCTGATCGATCACGCGCATTTCGCGGACCTGGCCGTATGCATTGCATTCAACTTGTCACAAATCCTCACTAGCATCCGCTCGACCAAAAGTAGTACGGCCACGGTTCCCGCTGGCCCGCAGCAAATTCCATTTCGTGACAGGACCAGGCATGTGGTGCATTGCTCGGTCGCGGCGGTGGGTGAGTGTCTTGACCTTGTTTTTCGGAATCCTGTCCTTGGGTGCATCCCCCGCCGCCGTTGCCGATTCACCCGCCCGGCCGCAAGCGCCGGCCAGGCGCGTGAGCCTCGACATTCCCGCGCAGCCGCTGGCTTCGGCGCTGCAGGCGTTCGCGCAGGCGACGGGGCAATCGGTGTTCTTCGACGGGCAGCTCGCGGCCGGAATCGAATCGATGCCCGTGCGCGGAGAACTCTCGCCGCGCGAGGCCCTGCAGCAGATGCTGGCCGGCACGCGGCTGGCCGCGCGCTATGCCGACGACACCACCTTCACGCTGGTCGAGACCGAGACGCCCGTGCCGATGCATGCGACCCCGTCGCCGTCCGACGAATCCGCCGGCGACGACGGCAACGCGCGCGTCGTGCAACAGGCGCTGGAGCGCACGCTGTGCCGCTGGCCGCGCGTGCAGCCCGGCAGCTATCGCGCGCTGGTGCAGTTGTGGGTCGGCCCGGCCGGCCACGTGCGGCGCTCGCGGGTGCTGGGCTCCACCGGCGTTGCGCAGCGCGATGCGGCCCTTGAGGCGGCGATGAACACGCTGGTGCTCAGCCCGTTGAAAGACGGCACGCCGGACGAACCCCTGACGATCCTGCTGCTGCCCCGCACCGGCAGCAGCACCGACGTGTGCGCGGGCATGGCCCCCGCGAACGCCGAAGCGTCCTGAGTCCACCGTGGAACAGGACACCCCCGGCTTTCTGCGCAGCCTGCTCACGAGCCGCTACCTCGATTTCAGGAACAGGCTGCGCCGCCGCTTCGGCTCCGACGACGTGGCCGACGACGTGCTGCACGAGACCTGGCTGCGCGTGAACCGCATGAGCGACCCCGGCCCGGTGCAGAGCCCGATGGCCTACCTGCTGCGCATCGCGTCGAACGTGGCGGAAGACCGGCGCATCTCGAATGGGCGACTGCTCGATTTCGTGGAAGTCGAAGAGCTGCTGCATTTCGCCGACGAGAACCAGGACCCGGCACGGCTGTCGGAAGCGCGCAGCGAAGTGCAGGCCCTGGAACGCGCGCTCGAAGAGCTGCCGCGCCGCCGCCGCGAGATCTTTCTGGCCTCGCGCGTGGACGAGACGCCGCACAAGGACATCGCAGTGCGCCACGGCGTGTCGGTGCGGATCGTCGAGCGCGAAGTGAAGGCCGCGCTGGTGCATTGCGCCGGGCGATTGGGGCGCGATGTGATCCAGCGGTTCGGTCCCGGGGCCGGAAAACAGTCATAAAAGAGATGCTGGCCGTGAACACCCCCCACGACGACCGCGCCGCGCTGCAGGCGCAGGCGCAAGACTGGCTCGTGCGCCTCACCTCGGGCCGGGCCACGACCGTGGACGCGCAGGACTTCAAGCGCTGGTGCGCCCAGAGCCCGCTGCACGCGCAGGTGATGGCCGAGATGACGCGCGTGTGGGACGTGGCGCGGCCCGCCGCCGAAGCCGTGGCGCAGCGCATGCGCGTGGCCCAGCCGCCGCGCGCGAGCGTCATCGCGCGTGCGCGCCATCCGAATCGCCGCTACATCCTCGGCGCCGCGCTGGCGGCGGGCGCGGCCGCTTTCGTCGTGGTGCGTCCGCCGGGCCGGTTGTGGCCCGCGCTGTCCGACATGACGGCCGACTACAGCACCGGCACCGGCGAGCAGCGCCAGGTCGTGCTGAACGATGCGGTGGTCGTCGAGATGAACACGCAGACCAGCTTCAACCTGTCGCACGGCGCCGACGGGGACGCGGCCACGCTCGACCTGTTGAGCGGCGAGGCGCAGGTGCTGCTCGATGCGTCGCGCGCCGCGCCGTTCACGATGACGGTCGGCGGCGGCCGGCTCGTGGCTGCCGCCGCGAGCCGCTTCAACGTGCGCGCCACCGGCCCCGAGGTGTGCGTGACCTGCATGGCCGGTTCGGTCGAGCTGAACTACGGCACGCGCGTGCTGGTCGCGCGCGAGGCCGAGCAGATCAGCTACGGCAGGCACGGTGCCGAAGTGGCGCGTGCACCCGACCTGTCGACCGTCAACGCATGGCGCGAGCGCGTGCTGGTGTTCAACGACACGCCGCTCGCGGACGTGGTCGACGAGATCAACCGCTACCGGCCCGGCAAGCTGATCGTGACCAATGCCGAGCTGGGGCGGCGCAAGGTGCAGGCGCGCCTGCGGCTCGAACAGCTGGCCCGCATCGAGAGCCTGATCGGCGCCAGCTATGGCGCGAAGGTGACGACGCTGCCGGCCGGCATCGTGCTGCTGGGTTAGTCGCGCGGCTTCTTTGCCCGCACACCATGACACCGGTGTGAAAAAACCGGCCGCCCGCAGACCCCCGCAAATTTTTCCTGTCTTTTGCCCCCGCCGTGTCGGTCGCATCCGGCGAGCCCGGTCTCTTAACCAGAGCGCGGTGCCACACCGCCGTGCCACGCAATCACGCGAACGGGTTTTCCTCTGGGGTATGAAATGAGCAAACAGACATTCCGCCGTGCACCGGTCGCGCACGCGGCCGCCATCGCACTGGCCATGGCGGGGCTGGCGGGCAACGCACAAGCGCAGCGCGCATTCAGCGCGGCATGGATGGCGCAGAAGAATGTGGCGCAGGGCACGGCTGCGGCCACGGGCTACCTGCCGAACGGCACGCCGGCGTCGGTGCTGACGAACCCGCTGGCGCAGCAGCAGAAGGCCAACGAGCAACTGCAGCGCTCCATCGGCAACCTGAACCTTGCGGCGCAGGCGATTGCCGCGCAGCAGGCGGCACAGGCCGCGGCGCGGCTGGCCGCGCAGAACGGCGGCACCGGCGTGCCCGACGGCCTGGCCGAAGGCGGCCTGAAGGTCGACACGAACAGCCTTACGGCCGGCTGGCACAACGCGAACGCACCGACTTCCAACACGGCCGCGGGCCGCACCACGGTGACGGTCCAGCAGACCGGCGACAAGGCCATCCTGAACTGGGAGACCTTCAACGTCGGGCGCAACACCACGGTCGATTTCAAGCAGCAGGCCGACTGGGCGGTGCTCAACCGCGTCAACGATCCGGCCGCGCGCCCATCACAGATCCAGGGGCAGATCAAGGGCGACGGCACGGTGCTCATCGCCAACCGCAACGGCGTGGTGTTCAGCGGCAGCAGCCAGGTCGACACGCGCAACCTGGTGGCGGCCGCGGCAAACATCAAGGACTCGCAGTTCACCACCGGCGGTATCTATTCCAACGGTGTCGCGCCAAGCTTCACCACGCTGAAGGAAGACCTGGGCAAGGTCGAGGTGCAGGCCGGCGCGCGCATCGCGACCAAAGAGCCCGGCTCCGTCACGCAGGGCGGCGGCTATGTGCTGCTGCTCGGCAAGGAGGTGTCGAACGCGGGCGAAATCTCCACCCGCAAGGGCCAGACGCAGATGGTGGCGGGCGACAGCTTCGTGATCCGCAAGGGCGTGGGCACCGAGAGCAACACCTTCTCGACCACGCGCGGCAACGAGGTGGCGCCGCAGTTCGAGCCCGGCAGCACGGCGGGCAAGGTGAGCAACACCGGCCTGGTCATGGCGCGCGAGGGCGACATCACGCTGGCGGGCCGCGAGGTGCGGCAAGACGGCGTGGCTGTGGCCAGCACCACGGTCAGCGCGCGCGGCACGGTGCACCTGTTGAACTCGGCCGCCGACAAGCTCGGCAGCGTGGCGGTGGGCAAGGGCGCGGTCACGGCCGTGCTGATCGAGGACGACGGCAAGGCCAGCGCACTCGACAGCCAGCGCGATGCGCTTTTGAAAGACTCGGCCGCGCAAGACGCACTGCGCGCGCTCGCGCCGCCGGGCTTGTTCGACAACCTCTCGAAGCTGTCGGACCGCCGCGACCAGTCGCGCATCGAGATCGTTTCGGGCGGCGACATCCACTTCGAGGGCGAATCGCTCACGCTCGCCACCGGCGGGCAGATCGCGGCCAGTGCCGCGCGCCGCAGCTTCGTGGCCGACAAGGCGCAGCTCGACGTGTCCGGTGCGGTGGGCGTGAACGTGGCGATGGAGTCGAACAACGTCAAGGTCAACGTGCAGGGCAACGAGCTGCGCGATTCGCCGCAGAACCGCGAGAGCGGCAAGCTCTTCAACAACGACGTGTGGATCGACCGGCGCAACCTCGTGCGCGTGGCGCCCGGCGTGGGCGGCTACGAAGGCGAGCGCTGGTATGCGGCGGGCGGCCTGCTCGAAGTTGGCGGCTACCTGGGCAACCAGGGCCACGGCATCGGCGAATGGGCTGCGCAGGGCGGCACCGTGGTGCTGGGCGGCGCGGAGGTGGTCACGCAGGCGGGCTCCAGCGTCAACCTGTCGGGCGGCTCGCTGAACGTGCAGACGGGCTTCATCAACCAGACCTGGCTCAAGGGCAGCGACGGGCGGCTGTACAGCCTGGGCAAGGCGCCGTCGGACATGCTGTTCGATGGCGTCTACAAGGGCTTCGAGGCCGAGCACGCGCGCTGGGGCAAGAAGAACACCGAGTATTTCTACAACCCGCTGATCGGGCCGCAGCGCCTGCTGGAAAACGGCTACACGGTCGGTCGCGACGCAGGCCGGCTGGTGGTGAGCGCGCCCACGGCCGTGCTCGAAGGCGACATCGTGGCCGAGGTGTTCAACGGCGCGCGGCAAACGCGCGCCCGCGATGCCATCGACGACGGCTACCGCCAGGTGCAGACGGCGGTGGCGCGCGGCGGCGCATTGGCGGTGGGGCGCTACGCGGCGCAGGGCCGCGTCGACCTGTTCGACACCGACGTGCGCCTGGGCGACGTGGCGCGCATCACGCAGCAGATGGCCGCGGGCGATGCGCTTGCCGCCGACCGCATCGGCACGCTGTGGCTCGACAGCGCGCACCTGAATGCGCAGCACCTGTCGGTGCTGGACATCGGCACGCTCGGCACGCTCAAGGTCGAGAAGGCCCTGACGCTCGCCGACGGCGGCCAGGTGAACCTGCTCGGCGCGTTCATCGACATCGGCGCCAACATCACGGCGCGCGGCGGCAAGCTGGAGGCCGGCAACATCTTCGTGTCGCCCGTGGACGGTGCCCCGCCGCGCGCGCTGGCAAAGAAGAACGCGTCGTCGGTCACGCTGCGTGACGGCGCCACGCTCGACCTGCGCGGGCGCCGCGTCGACGTGGGCACGTCGCCCGAAGACACGGCCGTGCTCGCGGCCATCGACGGCGGCACGGTGCGCATCGAATCGGCGCACGACGTGATGATCGAGACGGGCAGCCTGATCGACGTGTCTTCCGGCGCGGCGCTGCTGGCCAAGGGCAAGCAGAAGGGCGGCAAGGGCGGCAGCGTGACGCTGGTGGCGGACTCGGCCGCCACCGCAACCGACGCCAAGGGCCTGCTGTCGCTGGGCGGCGAGATCCGCGGCCACGGCGTGAACGGCGGCGGCACGCTGAAGATCGAAACGGGCAATGCACTGGTGGTCGGGCTGGACCCTGCGATGTCCGATGCCTCGATGCTGGTGCTCGACGCATCGCGCCTGCAGTCGGGCTTTTCAAGCTACGACCTCAATGGCCACAAGGGGCTGACGGTGGCGCCGGGCGCGCAGCTCGACGTGGCGATGCCGGTCTACCGCATCGAACCCGACACGGCGGCGGGCAACGAAGGCGGCGTCGGCCTGCAACTCTGGACGCCGCCGCTGCTGCAGCAGGACGTGCCCAATCGCCAGGTCGTGCAGCGCCAGGGCGCCGATCTTGTGCTGCGCGCGCAGCGCCGCGTCATCGAAGGCGGCGACGTCGTCATCGGTGCGGGCTCGGTGGTGACGGTCGATCCGGGCCGCTCGATCCGCCTGCTCGGCGGCGGCAAGAGCAGCTTCGTGGTGGACGGCCGGCTCAATGCCTGGGGCGGCAGCATCGCCATCGACATCGAGGCGCCCGAATTCACGACGCCGAACAGCACGTCGCTGCAGGCGCACAACCGCTCGGTGTGGATCGGCGAAGGCGCGGTACTCGACGTGGCGGCGCGCGCGCAGACCGGCGTCGATGCCAGCGGCCGGCGCTACGGCACGGTGCGCAAGGGCGGCACCATCTCCATCGGCGGCGCGCTCGACTGGGAAACCAAGGGCGCGGCCAAGGCGCCCGACCTGGCGCTGGTGATCCGGCCCGGCGCGGTGCTCGATGCCTCGGGCAGCAGCACGACGATCGATGTGCCCGCCGATGGCCACTGGCAGGCGCTCGATGTCGCCAGCGACGGCGGCAGCATCGTGCTCAAGTCGGCGCACAGCCTCTACCTCGACGGCACGCTGCGCGCCCACGCGGGCGGCGCCAACGCCGCAGGCGGCACGCTGGCGGTGGCGCTCGAAACGCCGGTGTTCTCGAAGTTCTACACCGTCGACAACGAGGTCCGGCAGCCGCGTGAACTGGTGCTGTCGCAGACGCAGCAGCCCAGCGGTCTGCCCGCGACGCTCAAGCCGGGCTACGCCGATGCGGCGCTGGCCTATGGCAAGGGCCGGCTGGGCATCGACCAGGTGCAGGCTGGCGGCTTCGGCAACCTGTCGCTGCTGGTCAACGGCCTGCTGAGCTTCGACGGCAACACCGACCTGTCGACCGCGCAGAGCATGCGCATCTACGCCGGCAGCTTCGCGCTGGCCGATGGCGCGGCGGCCGATTCGCAAGTGCGGCTCGCGTCCTCCTACCTGCGGCTGGCCGGCACGACCAACGCGCCCAAGCAGGACGGCGAAGTGCTCTACACCACGACCTGGCGCCAGGGCGCATCGAAGCGCACGAGCGATGCGGTGTTCACGGCCGAGGCCGACCAGATCGACATTCGCGACCGCGTGGGCTTTGGCGCGCACGGCGAGATCGCCATGAAGACCGGGCCCGCGCTGGTGGTCGACCGCCGCGGCTTCGACAAGGTGAACATGACCAGCCGCGGCGACGTGCGCATGCTGGGCGGCACGCCGACGCTCGGCCTTATCGGCGCGACCACGACCGAGCTGACCACCATGGGCGACCTGACGATCACCGCCGCGCAGATCTACCCGGCCACCGGCGCCAACGCGCAGATCGTCGCGGGCTACGACAAGGGCCGCGTGCTCGACATCCGCCGCCAGGTCGAAGGCGACGTGGCCATGCCGCAGTCGGCCTTCGGCACCCTGGCGCTCGGCGGCGGCACGGTGCGCCAGGGCGGCATCGTGCGCGCCCCGCTGGGCAACCTGATCCTGGGGCAGGACGGCCGCAGCACCTTCGATGCGCGCGCCAGCCTGCTGGAGCTGCTGCCGGGCAGCATCACCTCGGTCAGCGGCGCGGGCCTGCTCATGCCCTACGGTGGCACGACCGACGGCATCGGCTACAGCTACGCGGGCAAGCCCATCGACAAGCGCGCCATCGGCACCAGCGGCATTCTGCTCACGGGCGACAGCGTGTCGGCCGCGAAGGCGCGCTGCTCGACCTGTCGGGCGGTGGCGAACTCACGGGCGCCGGCTTCATCACCGGGCGCGGTGGCTCGGTCGACGTGCTGCGCACGCCGCTGGCCAATGCCAACCCGGCCAACACCTTCAGCAAGGCGGGCAACGGCGTCTACGCCATCGTGCCGGGCTACACGGGCGGCTACGCGCCGGTGTCGCCGGACGCGGGCGCATCGGAGCCGGCCATCGGCCGGCAGATCACGCTCGACGCCGACGTGGCCGGGCTCAAGGCCGGCACCTACACGCTGATGCCTTCCACCTATGCGCTGTTGCCCGGTGCCTTCCGCGTGGAGCTGGGCGCCGAAAGCGCGCTGCCGACCACGCCGCTGCCGGTCGGCAACGGCTCGCATGTGGCGAGCGGCCACCTGGGCATCGCCAACACGGCGGTGAAGTCTTCGCTGGCCAGCCAGCTGGTCATCACGCCGGCAGCGGCCGTGAAGCAGAGCGCCACCTACAACCCGATGGGCTACGACGCCTTCGTGGCGGCCGATGCGGCACGCCGCGGCGGCGTGCGCGGCGAGATCGCGGCCGACGCGCGCAACCTGCTGCTCGACTACTTCTATTCCAAGCCGAAGGACGGCGTGTCGATGCTGCAGTTCGACGGCAAGGCGCTGCTCAACCCGGCGGCCGGCAGCACAGGCTTCGGCGGCACGCTTCTGGTGAACGCCACGGCCCTCGAGGTGACGGCGCCGGGCGCCGGGCGTACGGCCGGGTTCGCAGGCACGTCGCTGCAGGCCGACCAGCTGAATGCCTTCGGCGCGCCCCGGATGATCCTGGGCGGCAGGGTCGAGCTGCGCTACGCGGACAACTTCGCGACCTTCAATTCGAACACCGGCCAAGTCGTCGTGCGCAGCGGAGCGACGCTGCGCGGCGCCGAAATCTTTCTCGTGGCCGGCGGCTACGGCGATGGCATCCAGGTGGAGCAGGGCGCTTCGCTGAACACGCTCGGCGCCGGCGCGCCGGCCTACGACTCCACCGATGGCGTGGTGTTCTCGGCAGGCCGCACTGCGGTGCTGGGGCTGTCGAACGGCTGGATCAACCTGATGCCTCCCGGCAGCGATGGCGTGCCCGCCACGGTCCAGATCGGCGAGTGCCCGAGCGGCGCCTGCGCCGGCCGCACCACGCTGTACGGCGAAGGCACGCTGGCGGTGGCCACCAACCGCTCGTTCACGCTGGCCGACAACGTGCGCTACGGCGCCAAGAACCTGGTGCTGGCCGTGTCCTCGGTCAACCTGGGCAGCGAAGCGGCGCTGCAGCAGGCGGCGGCAAACCAGCAACTGCCGTCGGGCCTGTCGATGAACCAGGGCATCCTGGCGAGCCTGCTGGCCGGCAACAAGGGCGAGGGCGTGCCGGCGGTCGAGACGCTGGTGCTGAACGCGCGCGAGTCGGTCAACATCTATGGCGGCGTGTCGCTGGACACGCTCGACCCCGTGACCGGCGTGTCGTCCATCGAACGGCTGGTGCTGGGCACGCCGGCCATCTATGGCTACGGCGGCGCGGGCGACACCGCGAAGATCACCACCGGCGAATTCATCTGGACCGGCCTGACGCCGCGCCCGCCCGGCAGCGGCGATATTTTTCCCGGCCCGAACGCGCCGGGCGGCGCCATCGGCAGCCTGCTGGGCAACGGCACGCTCGACGTGTCGGCCGCGCGCATCGTGCTGGGCTACGCGCCCAACACGCAGCCCAATGCCGGCTTCTCGGCGGACCGGCTGGCGGTCGGTTTCGGCACCGTCAACCTGAACGCGAGCGAGCGCATCACCGCCAACGCCAAGGGCACGCTGGGCGTGTACCAGCGCCAGGGCGAATACGCGGGCGACAAGGGCTACGACTACAGCGGCGGGCAGCTCAACCTGCGCACGCCGCTGCTCACCGGCGAGGCCGGCTCGAACAATCGCATCACGGCCGGCGGCGACATCGTCGTCAGCGCGCCGGCGGGCGGTGCAAAGCCGGCCGGCGACATGGCGCTGGGCGCGCAACTGGCGCTCACGGGCCGCAACGTCACCATCGACGGTACGGTCGGGCTGCCCTCGGGCAAGCTGCAGCTGGCTGCTACCGGCGACGTGACCCTGTCCGCCAATTCGCGCATCGACCTGTCGGGGCAGGCGGTGAAGTTCTTCGAGCAGACGCGCTACAGCCGCGGCGGCGACCTGGAGGTGTCGAGCACGGCGGGCAACATCGTGCAGGCGGCAGGCTCGGTGATCGACCTGTCGGCCACGCACAACCGCGGCGGCACGATGCAGGCCACGGCGCTGGGCGCCGGCGCGGGCCGCGTCGACCTGGGCGGGCGCATCGTCGGCACGGCCAGCGGCAGCTACGACGCGGGCGGCACGGTGGTGCCCTACGACGCGGCCGAGATCAACGTGCGCGCCCAGAACGTGGCCGACTTCGCGGGCCTCAACACGCGCCTGAACGAAGGCGGCGTGACCGGCGCGCGGCGCTTCCAGATCAAGCAGGGCGACCTTGCCATCGGCGACGAAGTGAAGGCGCGCCAGGTCGAGGTGACGCTGGACGGCGGCAGCCTCACCGTCAACGGCCGCATCGACGCCAGCGGCTTCCAGGTCGGCTCGATCCGCCTGGCCGCCATGCACGACCTCACCGTGAATGGCTCGCTCGACGCGCACGCCACCGGCCTGCGCGTGGACAGCTACGGCAAGATCATCGACAGCCCGAACCGGGCCATGGTCGACCTCAGCAGCATCCACGGCACGTTGACGCTGGGCAGCGGCGCGAACATCGACCTGCGCGCGGGCACCGGCGTGAGCGCGCAGCAGGGCAACGACGGCGCGGCACGCGGCACGCTGTCGCTGAACGCACCGCGGCGCGGCGACGACGACGTGGCGGTGAACGTCAACGGCGCACCCGCGATCCAGGGCGCGAAGAGCGTCGCGGTCAACGCCTTCCGCACCTACAGCGAGCTGCCGTACGCCGCCGCGCCCGACGTGACCGGCCGCACGCCGCAGCTCATCACGCAGAAGTTCTTCGACGATGTCGTCGACCCGGACAACAGCGCCTTCATGAACAAGGCGCTGGGCAATGCATCGCTGTCGGCGCGCCTGGCGGGCCTGGGCAACTACCACCTGCGCCCCGGCGTGGAAATCGTCAGCAAGACGGCCGACGGCGACCTCAGCGTGGTCGGCGACATCGACCTCTCGGGCTACCGCTACGGCCCCGGTGCCGACCGCAACGACCCGGCGCGGCGCGGCTTCGGCGAGCCCGGCGTGCTGGTGGTCCGCGCGGGCGGCAACCTCAACATCTACGGCAGCATCAACGACGGCTTTGCGCCGCCGCCGGCCACGCCCGACGACAAGGGCTGGTACCTGACCGAGCAGCGCACGAAGTTCGGCGTTCCGTTCACGCCCGACGGCGGCGACATCGTCGTGCCGATCGACGGCGTGGTGCTCGACAAGGGCACCGTGTTTCCGAAGAACGCGCTGCTCAACTACGACGTGCCCGCCGAAGCCATGGTGCTGCCGGGCGGCACGGTGCTGCCGGTGACCGTGACGCTGGGCGAGGCCTACACGCTGCCCGCCGGCACGGTGCTGCGCGCCAATGTCTACAACGCCGACGGCACCGTTCGCCTGAAGGCCGGCACGGTGCTGGCCGACGCCGTGTCGCTCGACAGCGGCATGAAGCTGGGCGCCGGCACGGCCCTGCGCGGCGACGCCAGCGTGCAGGCGCTGGTGTGGCCCAAGGGCGTGCGCATGCCGGTCGCGATGAAGGCCGACGGCACCATCGCGCTGTCGCGCGGCGCGCTGATTCCGTCGATGACCGATGTCCAGTTGCCGAACGACGAGGCCATCAACCTGCGGCCTGTGGTCGATGGCGTGCAGGGCCGCAACTGGGCCGTGGCGCCGATGCTGGGGCAGGGCGCCAGCAGCTGGAGCATGCAGCTCACGGCCGGCGCCGACCTGGACTCGGCCGACCGCCGCGCGGTCGATCCCGCCAAGCGCGGCGCGATCATCCTGGCCGACAGCCACTCGATGTACAACGTCAAGCTCACGCCGGGCGGCACCGGTTTCGTGTGGGGGCCGGGTGGGGCCACCTACGGATTCGAGGAAGGAAAGCCGGTCGACCCACTCGATTTCGATGCGGGCTACTGCGACTGGGGCGGCCCGGACATGTGTGCCGTGGACCCGGTGCGCCTGTCCTTCCTGTGGGGGCCCAACGGCGCCGACTGGGACCCGGGCTTCATCGAGGGAAAGCCGGTCCCTCCGGAATACCTCACCGTCTGCGAGTGGGGGCCGGGCATCTGCACGACGGTCATCAACCCCGTCAAGGACATCACCAAGTACACGCCGCTGTCGCCGATGTTCAGCGTGCTGCGCACCGGCACCGGCGACCTGGGCCTGGCGGCGGCGGGCAACTTCGTCATGGCGTCGCCCTTCGGCGTCTACACGGCCGGCACGCGCTCGGCGCCGCTGCTCGACGCCAACGGCCTGGACCCCTTCAACCTGCCGCGCGGCAAGACCATCAACGGCTCGGTGATCGGCCCGCAGGCGGCGGACTACAGCGCCGCGCTCGCGGCCTACCAGGCCTGGTACCCCGAGCACGGCGGCAACCTCGACATCGCGGTGGGCGGCAATGTCGTGGGCAATGTCTGGGGCACCTTCTCGGGCGAGCGCGGACAGGTGCCGAGTGCCGCGGCAAGCAGCTGGCTGTGGCGCCAGGGTTCGGGCACGGCACTGGCCGGCAGCGACCGCATCGCCACGTCGTGGTGGATCAACTTCGGCACCTACGCGCTGCCGGCCAGCCAGCAGTTCTTTGACGTCGACATCGACCCGGCGCCCTACCTGGTGGGCTTCACCGGCATGGGCACCCTGGGCGGCGGCAACCTGACGCTGCGCGCGGGCGGCGACGCGGGCCTGACCACCCGGCTGGGCGACGGCCAGAACTGGCAGCGCAGCGAAGCCATCGTGGCGGCGGTCGGCAGCACCGGCCGCGTCGATGCCAACGGCCAGATGACGCTCACCGGCGGCGGCGATCTGCAGTTGCGCATCGGCGGCGTCGTCAATCCGAACCTTGCCGCGGCGCAGTACGCAAGCTCTGGCGGCAACATGCAGTACCAGGACCTCAATGGCGCACTGGTCAACCTGCGCGGCGCGGCCAACGTGTCCGCCTCTGCCATCGGCGGCATCGAGCGCAGGTACCGCAAGGCCTCCAACTCGCTTCCGGGCCAGGAGGGCGATGTGATGGACACGCGCCCCATCGACCCCTTCACCTCGACCATCGGCATCGGCAATGCCGGCATCGTGCTCGTGCCGGGCGATTCGGCGATGTACCTGGACACGCCGGGCGACCTGGTGCTCACGAGCGTGGCCGACGCGGGCCGCGCCAAGGTGCCGAACAGCTCGGCGTTCAGGTTCGGCGGCCAGGACTACGGCATCGGCCAGAGCTGGTTCACGCTGTGGACCGACCGCACCGGGATCAACCTGTTCAGTGCGGGCGGCAACCTCACGCCCGGCACCGACCTTGCCAACGCGCAGCCGGCCGGCAGGTACGCGGGCAGCATCAACATGAGCGACAACGTCACGGTCTACCCGTCGATCCTGCGCGCGACGGCCGCCTCGGGCAGCCTGTACTTCGGCTTCTCGGCCACGCCGGCCGTGCAGGCACCCGGCCGCGCGCTGGTGCTCGCGCCGTCGCCTTCGGGCGTGCTCGAGTTCCTGGCGGGCAACTCGCTGTTCGGCGGCGGCTACCCGGTCGGCATGTCGGGCGCGGTCACGCCGCTGCCGACGCCGATGGCGCCTGCGTTCGTCGGCTACGACAAGTTCCAGCGGCCGGTGGTCTACAACACCAGTTCGGAAGGCTCGATGATCGGGTCGCCCGGGGTGCCGAACTACGGGGTGATCGACAACTTCCCGCTGTTCGCCTTCGGGCCGGACACGCTGGGCAGCCGTGCGCTGCACGCGGCCGATGCGCCGCCATCGCTGTTCTATGCGGTCAAGGGCGACATCCTGGGCCTGGCCAGCGGCACGGCGCGCAAGGTGCAGGCGACCGGCCTTCCCGCGGCCGAGGCCTGGAACCGCTCGGCCGCGCCGGCGCGCATCCGCGCCGGGCGCGACATCGTCGGCACTGATGCGCTGATCGTCAACAACGACCCGCGCGACGTCTCGCTGATCCAGGCCGGACGCGACATCCTCTATGCGAACGTGCGGGTCGCCGGCCCGGGCGCGCTGGAGATTTCGGCCGGCCGACACATCACGCAGGACGACCGCGCCAGCGTGGTGAGCCAGGGCGCGCTGGCCGAGGGCGACACCCGCCCCGGTGCCAGCATTTCGATGATGGCCGGCATGGGCGCTGGCGAGCTGGACTTCTCGGCCATCGCCGAGCGTTACCTCGATCCCGCGAAGCGCGCCGCATCGGGCCCCGGCGAGTCGCTGGCCAGCCAGCCGGACCGCGTGGTGAAGACCTACGAAGTCGAGCTGGCCGCGTGGCTGGCCGAACGCTACGGCTTCGTCGCCACCAGCAAGGACGCGAAGGACCCGGGCAGTGCGCAGGCGTACTTCAGGACGCTGGCGCCGGAGCAGCAGCGCGTGTTCCTGCGCAACGTGTACTTTGCCGAGCTGCGCGCCGGTGGCCGCGAATACAACGACGTGAACGGCCCGCGCTACGGCAGCTACCTGCGCGGGCGCGGCATGATCGCCACGCTGTTCCCCGACCTCGATGCCGCCGGCCAGGAGATCGTGCGCAAGGGCGACATCATCATGTACGGCCCCTCGGGCGTGCACACCGATTTCGGCGGCGACATCCAGATGCTCGCGCCGGGCGGGCAGATCGTGGTGGGCGTGCAGGGCGCGGTGCCGCCGGGCAGCGCGGGCGTCATCACACAGGGCATGGGCAACATCCAGCTGTTCAGCGAAGGCAGCCTGCTGCTGGGCCTGTCGCGGGTGATGACCACCTTCGGCGGCGACGTGCTGGCCTGGTCCGAAAAGGGCGACATCAACGCCGGCCGCGGCTCCAAGACCACGCTGGTCTACACGCCGCCCAAGCGCGTGTACGACAACGTGGGCAACGTGAAGCTGTCGTCGCAGGTGCCCAGTTCGGGGGCCGGCCTGGCAACGCTCGCGCCCATCCCGGAAGTGCCGGCGGGCGACATGGACCTGATCGCGCCGCTCGGCACCATCGACGCTGGCGAGGCGGGCATCCGCGTGTCGGGCAGCGTCAACCTCGCGGCGCTGCAGGTGGTGAACGCGGCCAACATCCAGGTGAAGGGCGAATCGGCCGGGCTGCCGGTGGTGGCATCGGTGAACGTCGGCGCGCTGACCAACGCCAGCGCCGCCGCCTCGCAGGCCACGGCGGCGGCGCAGGACGCGATGCAGCGCGAGCGCGCGGCGCAGCGGCAGGCGCTGCCCTCGGTGTTCACCGTGCGTGTGCTCGGCTTCGGCGACGAGGCTGCGGGCGAGGGCGCGGCGGTGCCCGCGCAGCGCGGCGCGGCCGCCGCCAGGGTGGGCTACGACGCGAACAGCCCGGTGCAGGTGCTGGGCCGCGGGCAGCTGGCCGAGGCGCAGAAGGCGAAACTCACGGCACAGGAGCGGCAGCTGCTGGGGCAATAAGCGAGGCCGCAGGGCCGGAGGGCGGGGGCTGTCTTTACATGAAGTTTTCATGACAAACGGCAGTCTTGCGCGCGGCGCTACGTCTTAGATGCAGCGCTTTGAATCCAGCGCCACCTGACCGCCCTCATGCCTTCTGCCCGTTCTTCCGTCCGCCGCCGCCTGCTGGTGTCGGCGGGCCTTTCATGCGTCATGGCGATGGCCGCGGCGGATGCCGTCGTGCCGCCCGACACCAACGCCAGCGGCGTCTTCCTCAACGAAGCCGGCGACGTGTTGACCGCGCGGCATGCCGTGTCGGACTGCCGCACGCTCTTTGCCGTGAAGGGCGCGCAGGTGTCGCAGGCCACGGTGATCGCGGCCAGCCCCGCGCTGGACCTCGCGGTGCTGCGCACCACGCTCAAGCCCTACCTGAGCGCCACGCTCTCGCGTGCCGACGCCGCGCCTGGCCGCAGCGTCGGCGTGTTCGCCGAGGCCTATGCCGTGCTGCAACGCTTGCCCGACCGTGCCGGCCTGCTCAGCAACGCGATGACGGTGCCTGGCGCCGAAGGCCTGCAACTGCTGTCGGGCGTGCAGCCCGGCGCCAGCGGCAGCGCGGTGCTGGGCGCCGACGGCCTGCTGCTCGGCGTGGTGGTGGAGCGCGTGGCCGCCGCGCCGCATGCCTCGGGCATGACCACCCTGAGCCGCGCGGCATCGGCGGCCGGTGTGAAGGGCGGCGCGACCCAGGTGCGGGCGGTGCCCGCGTCGCAGGTGCGGCAGTTCCTGGGCAGTCACGGCATCGCCTTCACCGAAAGCGACAGTCCCCAGTTGAGCCCGATGCAATCGCCGGCCGCCAGGGCATCGACGCTGTCGGTCGGCGTGCTCTGCGGCTGACCTCACATTTCATTTTTCCGAAAGACCCATGAACGCTTCTCCCACAATGCGGCCCCGCTGGGGTCGCCTGCGCCTGGCACTGGGCTGGCTCGGCCTGGGCCTTGCGAGCGCCACCGTGCCGGTGATGGCTCCGGCGCAGGCACAGACGCAGCAGCCCGTGCCGCAGCACTGGATCAGCTACGCCAACCTCGCGGGCAACCAGTTGCAGTCGTCGCTGAGCGATCCGGCCAACGAAACCGTGGTGCGGCTGCATGCCTGGATGCAGGAGCGCATGCTGAAGGAAGGCCAGTCCGCACCGCCCACGCCGGTGGTGGTGCGCGTGTGGGTGGCGGCCAACGGCAAGGTCGAGCGCGTGGCCTTCGACTCGCTGGGCAATGCGCAGGCCGACGCCGACCTGCGCGCGCTGCTCACCGCGCAGCCGCTGGCCGAAGCGCCGCCGCGCGACATGCGCCAGCCGATGGTGTTGCAGCTCACACTGAGCTTCGTCACCAACACCTGAAGGGGTGCCGCGCATGAGGATGTCGCGCGCCGCTGGCTGGCGCCGCACTGGCGTGGTGGCGGCGTTGGCCTTTGCCTGCCTGATGCCGTGCCTGCCGCTGCAGGCCGCGATGCCGTGGCCGGCTTCGGGGCTTGCGCAACTGGTCAAGACCTACGGCCCGGCCGTGGTCCACATCGGCGTCGAGCGGCCCTCGGTGCCCGTGCGCCGCTACAGCGACCGCTGGCTGGTGCCCGCGCCCGGCACGCTGCCGCAACAGGGCGGCATGGACGAAAGCAGCCTGGGCACCGGCTTCATCGTGAGCGCCGACGGGCTCATCCTCACCAACGCGCACGTGGTGGCGCGCGGCACGCAGATCAACGTCAAGCTGCCCGACCGGCGCGAGTTCAAGGCGCGGCTGATCGGGCTCGATGCGGTGGCCGACGTGGCGCTGCTCAAGATCGATGCGAGTGGCCTGCCGACCGTGCGCATCGGCGAGCCGGCCAGCGTCGAGCCCGGCGACGGCGTGGTCGCCATCGGCTCGCCCTACGGTTTCGGCAACTCGGTCACGGCCGGCATCGTCAGCGCCAAGGGGCGGCTGCTGCCGGGCGCCGAGTACATGCAGTTTTTGCAGACCGACGTGCCCATCAACCCCGGCAACTCGGGCGGCCCGCTGTTCAACCTGCGCGGCGAGGTCATCGGCATCAACTCGCGCATCTACAGCCGCAGCGGCGGCTACCAAGGCCTGTCGTTCGCCATTCCCATCGACGCGGCCATGCGCATCAAGGACCAACTGCTGTCGAGCGGCACCGTCACGCGCGGGCGCATCGGCGTGTCGGTGCAGGAGGTGGGGCAGGCACTGGCCGACACCTTCCGCCTGCCGCGGCCGGCCGGCGCGCTGGTCAACTATGTGGAGCCGCGCGGCGCGGCCGACCGGGGCGGCCTGAAGTCGGGCGATGTGATCCTGTCGGTGCAGGGCCGCGAGGTGGTGCAGGCGGCCGATGCGCTGGGCTTCATCGCCGACCAGGCGCCAGGCGAGACCATCCGCCTGATGGTGTGGCGCGAGCGCGCCGAGCAGGTGCTCGAAGTGAAGGTCGAAGGCTTCGACACGCCGCGCCTGCAGGCCGATGCCGCCGATGCGCCTTCGACACCGTCGCGGCTCGGCTTCGCGGTGCGGCCGCTGGCGCCCGCCGAGCGGCAGTTCCTGCGCGTGGAAGGCGGGCTGCTGGTGCAGCGCGTCAACGCCGCGGCCTCGCGCGCGGGTGTGCAGCCCGGCGACCTCATCCTTGCGCTCAACGGCCAGGCCATCGCCAGTGCCGAAGCGCTGGTGCAGGAACTGGACGTGGCCGACGGCTCGGCGGCCTTGCTGGTGCAACGCGGGAGCACGCGCATCTTCGTGCCGATCTGCGCGCGGGCGGAAATGTCGCGCTGCTGAAGCCGAGGTAGGAAGAGGGCGGCACCGCGTGTGGGAAAAGCGGCCGTCTTGCAGGCGCAAGCACCGTCGCGGGCATTCGCAGGGAAGAACGAGGCGAAACTACGCGCCATTCGTTCGAAGCCATTCCCATGGCCCCAATTTCCCCCGACCCCGGAGCCCACCTTGTCATCCAACAAAGTCTTCCGCATTGCCCTGTCGGCATCCGCGGCTGCCATCGGAAGCCTCGCGGCGTACTGGACGCTCCTGGCCACGCGCCAGGGCGATATCTTGTTCAACGCGCGAAAGCTGCCCGTTGTTCATCTGTCCGACGACTTCTCGACCTATTCCCACATCGTGCCCGGCGGCATGGTGCGCGGGTACGTGTATCACCCCGAAGGCGAAGCCGCGCTGCAAGACCTGTTCATCTACTTCGCGGGCCGCAGCGAAGACGTGCGCGCCACCGCGCAGATGTTGCACTGGCTTCCGCAGGGCTTCGGCTTCGCGGCCATCAACTACCGCGGCGTGGCCGACTCGCAAGGCCATCCGTCGGAGATCGCGTCCGTCGAAGACGCGGAGCAGTTCGCCAACCACCTGCGCCGGGCCTTCCCGCATGCGCGCCTGCACGTCGTCGGCCGCAGCCTGGGAACCGGCGTGGCCATTCAACTGGTGGCGCGGCAGAACTTCGCGAGCTTGCAACTGGTCACGCCCTACGACACCTTGCTGGAAGTGGCGAAGCGGCGCTTTCCGCTGGTGCCGTTGTCGCTGCTGCTGCGCAACCGCTTCGACTCGCTCACGCACAGCGCGGAAGTCGCGGCCATCACCCAGGTGCTGCTGGCCGCGCAAGACGATGTCGTGCCGCATGAGCGCTCCGAAAAACTCATTGCCGCGTGGCCGACGCCCGTCAGCGTGCAGACGATCGCCGACTCGGACCACTACAACATCATGGAGCTCGAAGCGACCTGGCTCCATCTGATCGACTTTGCGTTGACGGCGATTCTTCCGGAACCGATCGTTGCCGCCGTCGGGCGCGGTTGAGCCAGCGCCCGCCTGCATCGAAGCCCCGGCAGACCCCGCTGGCGACCAGCCCGGTCACCACCAGCATCGCTGCGGTATGAACACCGACGGCCGCGAGCGCCAGCATCAGCGAGCCCGACGCGGTGATCTCCCGTGCCGACGCATCGCCCATGCAGAGCGGCACCAGCGCGGGCACCAGCATCAGCCCCGCGCCGTGCGCGGTGGCCATCATGAAAGACCACAGCGCCAGCCCGGCATGCCCCGCCGGCACCCTGGCCCGCCTTGCCGCATGGCCCGACAGGTGCACGGCCACCGCAACCACCAGCAGCGCGCCCGCCACGCCCTGCAGCACTGCGCGGTCCATCGACAGGCCGAAGGCCACGGCGCCGGCCACCAGCCCGACCGATGCGGCATGCCCGAGAGCGATCGGCCACAGCGCGCGAAGTGCCTGCGCCCGGTCGTGCGAGCGCACGCCCCAGGCCGCAGCCCACATCCAGCCGGTGGTGGGGTTCAACCCATGAAGGGCGCCGACACCCGCGACCGCGAGCCAGGGCCAAAGGCTTGTCATGACGTGCCTTGTGCTTGCGGGCTTCTGGGCTTCTTCTTCTCAGCCCTGCGCGTGGCAGCACCCGCCGCCCGAAGCCTCAAGCTTCGCCACGGGTTCCGGCTCGTAGCGGTCGTGGTGCCGCACCCAGTCCATGGGGTAGAGCGGGTTGTGCTCGTCGCGGCCCTTGGGCGTGAGGTCGACCAGGTTGTAGGTGCCCATCATCACTTCCACGCCGCGCTCGTAGGTCGAGTAGGTGTGGAAGACCTCGCCCGCGTCGTCCTTGTAGAACACGCTGATGCCGGGCGCCTCCTGCGCAGGGAAGGGCCGCACGCTGTAGTTGTAGAAGACCTCGCCCTTGCCCTCGGCCCACTCCTGCGGCTTGAAGCTGACGGCATAGTCGTAGTTGAAGTCGCTGTCGTGCGCCGACACCCACTTGAACTGCCAGCCCATGCGCTGGCGAAAGCGCTCGATCTCGGCCAGCGGCGCGCGCGAGACCACCAGCAGCGCGGTGTCGCGGTGCGCCAGGTGCAGGCGCATGCCTTCGATATGGTCGGCCATGAACGAGCAGCTGGGGCAGCCCTGTTCCCAGTCGGGGCCGAGCATGAAGTGCTGCACCAGCAACTGGCGGCGGCCGTCGAAGAGGTCGGCGAGCGCGCGCCGGCCCTCGGGGGCGTCGAAGACGTAGTTCTTCTCGACGCGCGTCCACGGCAGGGCGCGGCGTTCGCGGGCGATCTGGTCGCGCAGGTGCGTCAGTTCCTTCTCGCGGGCCAGCAGCGCCTTGCGCTGGGCGAGCCATCGGTCTTTCGACACGACGGGGTGGTTCTTCAGGGTGGCTGTTTCTGCCATGGCGGTGTTCATGATGAGTTTCTCCTTGGCCCGGTGGGCCGTTCGCGCTTCGTCCATGCGCGGCGCCACCCGCCGGGTGACTGGCGCGCTCGTCTCCGGTCGGAAGACCGAAAGGGGGTTGTCAGCGCGAAGGCGTGCCTGCCTGCGCGCTGCGGCGAGGGTCAGGCCCTGCCGGTCTTGGGGCGCCGCACGGCGCGGACTTTTCCGCTGCCTCCGCCGCCGCAGTAGAAGAGGCCGGCCCCGTCGGATTCGAGGCCGCTCACGTTGATGCCGCGCGGCATTTCGAGCCGCTCGAGCACGGTGCCGCTGTCGGGGTCGATGCGGCGCAGCTCGCTCTCGTCGCCTTCCCAGGTGGCGTGCCACAGCTCGCCGTCGACCCAGGTCACGCCGGTCACGAAGCGGTTCGACTCGATGGTGCGCAAGACCGCGCCCGTCGCCGGATCGATCTGGTGGATCTTGCGGTCGCGGTACTGGCCTACCCACAGACTGCCTTCGGCCCAGGTGAGGCCCGAGTCGGCGCCGTGGCCGGGCGCCGGGATCGACGCGAGCACGTGGCCGGTGACGGGGTCGATCTTGTCGATGCGCTGCTCGGCGATCTGATAGAGGTGCGTGCCGTCGAAGGCCGTGCCGGCGTCGGCGGCGCGGTCGAGCGTGCGCGTGGTCTCGCCGCTGTCAGGATCGAAGGCGACCAGGTGGGCACCGACGGCGGCCCAGACGCGCTGGCCGTCGTGCGTCACGCCGCCCACGTTGCTCGACCCGGCGAAGGGGCCGTATTCGCGCACGACCTCGGCCATCTGCACGGTGGCTTCCACGCGGTTCTTGCTGCTGCTGCTTGCTGTCTTGCTCGTCATCGTCGGCTCCTTGTCGTGGTGCGCCTCGGACTGGTGGCGCCTTGGGAGCAACTCTATTCAATCGGCAGCGCGGCGGGGAGTAACAAGATCGTCGTGAATCCCGCGAGCGGCGGCGCCAGCCAGCGCTGCGCCCGTGCCCGCCCGATGGCGCGCACGCGCCCGGCGGCCTCCAGCTCGGCCAGCGCGCGCTGCACGGTGCGCTGGCTGGCCCCCAGCGCCAACGCCAGGGCCGAGGTCGACCA
Source organism: Variovorax sp. EL159 (assembly GCF_900100965.1). Lineage (GTDB taxonomy): Bacteria > Pseudomonadota > Gammaproteobacteria > Burkholderiales > Burkholderiaceae_C > Variovorax. Next base: position 1,040,244 of record NZ_FMUJ01000001.1, read on the forward strand.
GGCCGCGCCGTCGGAGAGCAGCGCCACCAGCGAGCCCTGGTCGCCGTCGATGGGCGGTGCCAGCACCACCACGTCGCGCGCGCCGAGCGGCTTGAGCGCGAAGCCTTGCGGGGTGGCCTCGATCTGCGCCAGTGCCTTGACGAGCGCGCGCAGCCGGCCGATCTCGACGCGCAGGCGCGCCCGGTGCGTCTCGTCGGGGTGGCGGGTGCGGAAGGCGCTGGCGATCAGGGTCTCGCGGTCGACGTCGCCGGGCCATGCCTCGGCGAGTGCGCGTGCCAGCGAAAAAAGCACCGGCCGGCGTGCCAGCGGCCGCCAGGTGCCGCCGGTGCCCACGCCGCGGCGGCAGGCATCGACGACCAACGCGTTCGAGGCCAGCAGCGCCGCGACTTCATCGAGGCGCAGCGCCTGTTCGCCGCCGGCCAGAAGGCGGCGCGCGGCCGGGCGGTCGAGCGCGGCCTGGGCCTCGGCCACTTCGGCCAACAGCGCCGGCACGCGGGCATGGCCGGCCGCCTCGTGTGCGCGGGCCAGCGCTGCCCGTGCCGCATCGACGTGCAATGAGCGCAGCGACAGCTCTGCCGCAGCCAGCTCGGCCGTTGCTGCGAGTGCTGGGGAAAGGCCGCGCACATCGAGCGCCGCCAATGCGGCCGTGGCTTCGTCGAGGCGGCCGAGCAGCAGCAGCCTGCGCGCCGCGATCAGCCGCGCCTGCAGCGCGTTGGCGCGATCGGCATGCGCTTCGAGCGTGGCCGAGGCGGCCGCCAGCGTGCGCGGCGAGCCGCCGAGGTCGCGCATGGCCAGCGCCACTTCGGCTTCGGCAACGATGCAGCGCGCGCGCGACAGCGCCTCGTGCGCACCGAAGCCGCGCGCGGCGCGCCGCAGAAGTTCGCGGGCGCGTGGGTGCTCGCCGAGCTGGGCCATGGCAATGCCGCGCAGGGCCAGCGCGGGTGGGTCGTCGCGCAGGGCGACCCGTTTGAGGGCACCGAGCGCGTCGCCGCTGGCGAGCGCGCGCGCGGAGGCGGCGATCAATGAATCCATGGCGACAGGCTACACCGGGCGCGTGCCGTCGCCCGCGCAGTGCGCGGCCTTGCGACCCTGCGACTTCGCAGCCCGCGCGCTCAGGCGATCATCGATTCGAGTTCCGCAGCCAGCTCGCGCGGCGCCGGCATGTCCTGCACGATGTCTTCGGTGATGCCGACCGCCATCGCCGACTGGCTGGGCCAGAAGCCGCCGACGCTGCTCAGGTCCACGCCCTGGCGCTCCAGTGCCACGCGCCACACGGCCAGATGAAGAATGCCGCCGAGGGCATCGAAGCGCTCCGACTTGGCCGGGCTCACGAAGCTCGAAAGCGCGCCGACCAGATCGGAGGCGAAACCCCAGCGCTGCGCCAGCGACGCGCTCACGTCGCCGTAGTGGTAGCCGAACTCGACGCCTTCGAGCTGCGCGCGCCCCAGTGCCTCGAAGGGATGCGCGGCATTCAGCGCGGCGATGCGATCGGGCATGGCCTGTGCCATGAGCAGGTGGCCGATGGCATGCATGCTGCCCACGGTAAAAGCCAGGTTCGGATCGACGTGCCGGGTCTTGGACGCCAAGTACCTCGACACCGAGGCCACGCGCAGGCTGTGGGCCCAGAAGGCCGGCAGGTTGACGCCTTCCACTTTCTTGAAAGCGCCCGACAGGCCCGAGCTCACGACGAACGACCGGATGGTGGAAAGGCCGAGCATCAGGATCGCGCCCTGGATCGAGGAGATCTTTCGCCGCAGCCCGAAGAACGGGGAGTTGACCATCTGCAGCACCCGCGCCGCGAGCACCTGGTCGAGCTCGATGCGGTGCGCGATGGCGGCGAAGGGCACGTCGTCGTCGCGCAGCATTTCCATCAGGTCGGCAACCACCTTGGGAACGGTGGGGAGTGTCTCGTCGTTGGCAAAGAGTTCTTCGAGTGTCATGGCGCTTCGGGTGTTGCCTTGGTATGCAAAAGATTTTCCTCCAGCGCGTGGCCGGGCAGGTCGGGTATCGGTGCGAATCCGAAATTTCTACGGATTCCGGTGGGGTGGTGCGAAGGTCGACCTGAAGCCCGGCGACCAGATCGAACCCGGCTACGACTCCAACTGCGGCAGGGGGAAAAGGGCGGTCCGCGTCTGCCTGGGCATCGAAGCCATCGAAGACTGACACGCAACGCCGGGCCGTCCCGCGCCTCTCCCGTCCTTCAGTTGATCCGGGCGTTGGTCAGCTGCATGTCCTCGAACTGGCTCCCCGTGAAGTCGACGCGTTCTCCCACGAGGTCGCGCCCCGTGATCTGCTGGCCCTTGCACCCCGGCAGGCTTACGCCGAGCCATTGGCTGCCGTCGAAATTCAGGTCGGTCCAGGTGCAGTCGGTGAAGACACATGCGCTGAAGTTGCTGCCCTGGAACTGCGAGCGCGAGAAGGTGCAACCCACGAACGTGCATTCGCTGATCCGGATTCTTTGCATCTGGCACAAGCTGAAGGTGCAAGCGCTGAACCGGCAGGCTGTCCACGCCGCGTCCTGGAAGGTCGTCGCGGAGAAGCTGCTGCCGCTGAACGAGGTGGACGCGAAGGTGATCAGGTTGAGGTCGAGGCCCGCGTAGGTGTTGCCATCGCTTTCGCCGGCGAGCCCGGCAGGCGCGCCGCCGAGGCCTTTGCGCCATTTGTCGTGGTCCTGGATGATTTGAAGAGAGCTCATAGGGGAAAGGGAGAGGCGACCGGGTTCAGTGGCGGCAAGTACTTTCCTGGGCTGGCGTGCTTGCTGGCTCGAACCGGAGCGCCTGGGTTGTTGACGGTGAAGTGAAGAAGGGGACACGCGTTGGCGACGCAGGTGCGCGCCAGCCGGTTGGCAGTCTGGCGCAGGCGGGTGCCCAGCAATGCGAACAATCGTCACCCGGCAACGGCTTCAAGACGGCCGCAAGAGAACATGAAGAAATCACGCGATGACCGCGCCCGCGCCATGCACGGCAACGCGCTCGACGCGACCCATTCGACATGCCCGCAACACCCGTCGCGCGGCTTGCAGCAACTTCAGCGGCTGCATGGTAGAAACCGCCACCCCCCGTTTTCATCCCTTGCGCCGCACCGCCACCGCCTCCATGCCGAACCTCCCTGATCGGGCCGACAAGCCGCATGTCCGGTGGCTGGCGTGGCTGCTGCTCGGCATCGCCGCCTTGTTCCTGGCCGGCTGCGCGGGCCTGCCCACCGACGTGCAGCGCAAGCCTTCCGTGGCCATCACGGATGGGGCCGACACCGCACTCGGCCGGCTCGTGCAGGCCGCCGCGCCGCCCGGCGAACCGCTGAGCGGCTTCCGGCTGTTGCCGATGCCGCAGTTCTCGCTGCATGCGCGCATCGAGCTGGCGCGCCGCGCGCAGCGCTCCATCGACGTGCAGTACTACCTCGTGCAGAACGACGAGACTGGGCGCTACCTCCTGCGTGCGCTGCGCGATGCGGCCGACCGGGGCGTGCGCGTGCGGCTGCTGGTGGACGACCTCTACACCGCTGGCGCCGATCCGCTTTTCACCAGCTTCGCGTCGCATCCGAACGTGGAGGTGCGGCTGTTCAACCCGTTCCCCGCCGGGCGCGACCGCTTCGGTACGCGCCTGGCCGCGTCCTTTCTCGATCTGGACCGCATTCACCGGCGCATGCACAACAAGCTGTACGTGGTGGACAACACGATGGCGGTGATGGGCGGGCGCAACATGGCCAACGAGTATTTCCTGCGCGACGGCGGCTCGAACTTCATCGACATCGACACGCTGGTGGCCGGGGCCGTGGTGCCCAAGCTGTCGTCGCTGTTCGACATGTACTGGAACAGCCCGTACGTCTACCCGATCGAGTCGCTGGTGGCGCGGGGCAGCGACACGCCGCAGCAACTGCGCGAGCGCTTCGACCGGCTGACCACCGGGCCGGCCGAACTGCACCCCGAGGCGCCCGGCTCCACCGACCTGCTGGGCAACAACCCGCTGGCCAAGGACCTGGATGCGGGCGTGCTCAAGCTCACCTGGGCGCGTGCCGAGGCCTACGCCGATCCGCCCGACAAGGCGCTCGCGCCGACCGAAGAGGGGCGCGGCCCGCCTGCCGACGAGTCGAAAGACAGCGTGCTCTACAACGTGCGGCGCTACGTGCGCGGCGCCGAGAACGAGGTCATGCAGACCACGCCCTACCTGATTCCGGGGCGCGGCGGCATGGAGACGATCCGCCTCGTGCGCGGCAACGGCGTGAGCTACACCATCGTCACCAACTCGCTGGCAGCCACCGACGAATCGCTGGTGCACATCGGCTACCGCCGCTACCGCGCCGAGATGCTGCGGCTGGGCGTGGAGCTGTACGAACTGAGCCCCAAGCGCGTGGAGCAGACCCAGCGCTTCGGCATGTACGGCTCGGCCAGCGGGCGGCTGCATGGCAAGTCGGCCGTGGTCGACCGCAAGATCGTGTTCATCGGCTCGATGAACTTCGACCCGCGCTCGATGCTGCACAACACCGAGATCGGCATCTTCATCTTCAGCCCGCAGATTGCGCAGCAGCTCACCAGCCTGATCGGCTTCATCCGGCTGGATGGCGCCTACCAGTTGCAGCTGGGGCCCACGGGCGCCATCGAGTGGGTGAGCCCGGCCTCGGGGGATGCGGCCGACACCATCCTGCACACCGAGCCCGAAACCCATTTCTGGGCACGCTGGAAGCTGGAGTTGCTGGCACCGCTGGTGCCCGAGAGCCTGCTCTAGAGATTCACCTTAGCGAACGGTCGACATGACCGTCGCGCGGCACCGGGCGCGGTCGAGGTGCGTGGGCAACACGATGCAGTTGTCGTACGCACGCTGCTGCATGTCGCTCAGCCTCGGCTTCTCGCGCTGAGGTGGCGCTTCCCACTCGGGTGCGTAGTAGGGGCGCCCGGGTGGGGCACCGTAGTACTCATAGTCGCGATCCCGGCTGTGGCGGGTGGTCTCGCAACCGGCAAGGCACAAGGCCACCAACACTCCACCCCAAGCAAGCAGACGCAAGATTCTTCTCCGTTTCAAGGGGGCGGGCTGCAAAAGGTGCCCGGCCCCGGCGGGGTCGAGCTTAGGTCCGGACAGGCGGCGAAGGCTGAAGGAATGATGAATCGCAGAGCGATGGCCATTCACAACGGCCCGCGGGGCGACATCCTCAAAACAGAGGATGGTGGGGATGAAAGGGGCATCGAAGAATCGCAACGCTCGTGTGACGAGTTGATTCTTTTGTTTGCTCCCTTCATCCAGAACCAACCATGAAAACAAATCCTGCGACTCCGTCTGCTGCTTTCAATCCCTTCATCAAGATGACGCGTTCCGCGTGCGCGGTGGCGCTCCTGGTCTCGCTCGGCGCCTGCGGCGGAGGCGGGGGAGGCGGCGGCGGGTTCGCCGGCTTTCCGGTGGCGGGCGGTGTCGGCAACCCGCCGCCGGCGAGCGATCCGTCGCCGCCGGCCGTGGTGCCCCAGGCCTTCTCGGGCACGGCCGCCGCCGGCCTGCCGCTGTCGGGCAGCGTGACGGTGAAGGACGCGAAGGGCGCGACCAAGACCGTGCCGCTGTCGACCGACGGCAGCTACAAGGTCGACGTGACCGGCATGACCGCGCCCTTCGTTTTCCGCGCCGAAGGCACGGTGGGCGGCCAGCGCACGGTGATCCACTCGGCCGCCACGGCCGCCGACGCCAACGGCACCATCAACATCACGCCGCTGACCGACCTCGTGGTGGCCAACATCGCGGGCCGGCTGGCCGACAAGTACTTCGACAGCGGCGACTTCGGCTCGCTGACGGCCGACGCGCTGAAGGCCGAATCCGAGGGCCTGAAGGCCAAGCTGCTGCCGGTGCTGCTGGCCATGGGCGTGGACGCCAGCGTCGACCTGCTGCGCACCGCCTTCACGCCACTGTCGAGCGCGCTGGACAAGGCGCTGGACGTGCTGCGCGTGAGCGTGGACCCGGCGACCAACGTGGCGACCATCACCAACATCGTGACGCAACAGCAGCTGGTGGACGACCTGGCCGTGAAGGCCGCCGCCGAAAGCGCGACCGTGCCCCTGAGCGGCGACGGCATGGCCACCACGGCGGACGACATCCCGAAGATCCGCAAGGTGCTGTCGGACTTCGCGGGCAAGTTCGCGAACGGCCTGGCGTCGCCGGGCGACCTGACGCCGTTGCTCACGAGCAGCGACCCCGTCACCGGCGCCTACGACTTCCGTTCTTCCGACATGAGCGCCGCCGACTTCGTCAATGAATCGGTGGCCGATGTGAACCTTGTCGGCGCCAGCTTCACGGACGTGGTGATCCAGAAGATCAACTACACCATCGACGCCAACAACCAGAGCCCGCGTGCGTTTGTCGAATTCACACACAAGGACAAGAACGGCGTGGCCTTCAGCAACAACCAGGGCATGCAGATCGTGAAGGGCACCGACGGCAACTGGCGCCTGCGCGGCGACGGGCGCGTGCTGGACCTCAACCCGCATGTGCAGGTCATCAAGGACAACGCGACGGGCTGCGTGAGCTCCGCGCTCCAGTTCCTGATCGAAGACCTGAACACCAACAACAGCAGCAACGTCGCGTCGGTAGTTGTCACCGGGCCGGGGCTTCCTTCGGCGGGCCTGCGCCACATGCGGCCTTCGGGTGGTGGTTACTGGCCGCTGCAGGGCTCCAGCACCAACAACTTCTTCTACCTGACGTCGAACTGCAACAGCAACAACCTTCCGCCGGGCTTCGTGGCCATGTCGGACAGCGACATCGCAGCCATTCCGGCAACCCCCGAGTACACCTTCACGGCGTACATGAGCGACGGCACGACGGTCGCGCAGCGCGGCGGCTTCGACATCATCTACAAGTACCGCTTCCATGGCCGGCCGCTCACGCTGGCGGAAACTTCGGCTGTCACCTTCCCGGCCTTCACGACCGCGCCGGCCCTGTCTTCCTACAACGGTGGCAGCGATTTCACGGTCAGCGCGACGGGCCTGAACCCCGGCTTTGCGGCCGAGTTCTTCCTGAACCTCTTCGCGAGCCCGACCGACAGCTCGCTGGACCGGACCGACCTCGCGCCATCGACCACGGGCACTGCGTCGAAGACCTTCAACCTGCCGGCCACATCGGGCCCGGTCGTCTACCGGAACATGTTCGTCAGCACCTATGACGCGAACTGGCGCGACATCGTGGTGAGGGCCCAGAACTGAGGCATTGAAAAAAGCCCCCGGAAGGGGGCTTTTTGTTGGGAGAAGTACTACTGCTGCATCAGCCCGTTGAGATAGGGCTCGGGGTTGACGGCGTTGCCGTTCTTGCGGATCTCGAAGCGCAGCTTGACGCGGTCGGTGTTGCTCTTGCCCATCTCGGCGATCTTCTCGCCCTGGCGCACCACCGCGTTTTCTTTCACGAGGATGGCGCTCAGGTGGGCGTAGGCGGTGAGGTAGGTCTCGTTGTGCTTGACGATCACCATGTTGCCGTAGGCAGGCAGTTCGCCGCCCACGTACACCACGCGGCCATCGGCCGAGGCGACGATCGGGTCGCCAAGCCGGCCGGCGATGTCGATGCCCTTGTTGCTCACGCCGTCGAAGCGCGAGATGACATTGCCGGCGGCGGGCCGGATGAACAGGGCCTGGCGCTGCACCGGCGGTGTGGCGACGGGGCCGGTGCGTTGCGGCGTGAGGTCGACCGTGGTGCAGGCCGCGAGGCTTGCGGCCACCAGCGCTGCGGCAGCGGAGCGGAAAACAAAAGTCTGAAGATGCATGGCGCTGTGTTGGAACGGATTCGTTGAGGAGGGTTCCTTCGGACTGGCGCGCCGGGCGTGCCAGCCGGACGATGCTAGCAAACTCGCGCGGCAGACCTGCGGGAAGAACCTTGCGCGAAGCGAAGGGCCATTGGCATCGGGCCGGTGGCCGCCGCGCTACTTGAGCGGGATCGGCGTGCCGCGGTCGATCGGCACCGCCGTCACGCTGTTCTTGGGCGAACCGTCGATCAGCAGGTCGGAGTAGGTCAGGTAGACCAGCGTGTTGCGCTTGGGATCGACCATGCGCACCACGCGCAGCCGCTTGAAGAGCACCGACAGCCGCTCGCTGTAGACCTCTTCGCGCTTGGGCAGCGGCTGCGTGATGCTGACCGGGCCGACCTGGCGGCAGGCGATGGAGGCCTCGGCCTTGTCCTCGGCCACGCCGAAGGCGCCGGCCAGCCCGCCGGTCTTGGCGCGCGAGACATAGCAGGTCACGCCGCTGACCTTGGGGTCGTCGTAGGCCTCGATCACGATCTTGTGGTCGGGGCCGATGAGCTTGAAGGCGGTGTCGACTTCGCCCACCGTGTCCGCCCTGGCTGCGGATGCCGCCAGCGCAAAGCCGAGGCTGGCGCCGCAGAGAAGGGTGGCGCGGAGTGTCTTGTTCATGGCGGGGGTCAAACGATGCTGAGTTCGTGCACGCGGTCGAAGGCGCCGCGCCGCCGGTCGGCGAAGTAGTGCTCGAGGGTTTCGCGCACGGTGCGAAAGGCGATCTCGTCCCAGGGAATCTCTTCCTCGGTGAAGAGCCTGGCCTCGATGGTCTCGTGGCCGGGGTCGAACTTGTCGTCGAGCAGCCGGGCGCGGTAGAACAGGTGCACCTGGCCCACGCGCACCACGCTGATCACCGAGAACAGCCCTTCGAGCTCGAAGTTGGCGCCGGCCTCTTCGTCGGTCTCGCGGGCCGCGCCCTGGGCGGTGGTTTCCTCGAGTTCCATGAAGCCGGCGGGCAGCGTCCACTTGCCCCAGCGCGGTTCGATGTTGCGCTTGCACAGCAGCACCTTGTCGCCCAGCACGGGGATGGTGCCGACTACGTTCAGCGGGTTCTCGTAGTGGATCGTGTGGCAGGCCGGGCAGACGGCGCGCGGCTTGGTGTCGCCGTCGTCCGGAATGCGGTAGACCACCGCGGTGCCGCAGTTCTTGCAATGCTTGATGGGTACGCGCAGGAGCATGTGGCCGTCTTCGTGTCTTCGGTGGTCTTCAGACGACCTTGACGGTCAGCTTCGGCAGGCCGGCCACTTCACCCACGAGGGTGTCGCCGGCCACCACGGCCGCCACGCCCTCAGGCGTGCCCGTGAAGATCAGGTCGCCGGGTTGCAGCTCCCAGGCCGCCGAGAGGTGCTCGATGGTTTCGGCCACGTTCCAGATCAGCTTGCTCACGTTGCTGCGCTGGCGGTCGGTGCCGTTGACCTGCACCGAGATCTCGGCCTTTTCGGCATCGCCGGCCTGTGCCACGGGCACGATCGGGCCGATGGGCGCGCTCTGCTCGAAGCTCTTGCCGATGTCCCAGGGGCGGCCCTGCTTCTTCATGTCGTTCTGCAGGTCGCGGCGCGTCATGTCCAGGCCGACGGCGTAGCCGTAGATGTGCTTGTGCGCATCGGCCGCCTTGATGTTTTTACCGCCAGTGCCGATGGCCACCACGAGCTCGATCTCGTGGTGCAGGTTCTTGGTGAGCGTGGGGTAGGCCATGGTGCCGGTCTGGCCCGCATCGACCACCACCACCGCGTCGGCCGGCTTCATGAAGAAGAAGGGCGGTTCGCGGCCGGTGAACCCCATTTCCTTGGCGTGATCTTCGTAGTTGCGGCCCACGCAATAGATGCGGTGCACGGGAAAGCGGGCGGGCTGGCCGACCACCGGAATCGAAACCGTGGCGGGCGGGGCGAAAACAAACTCGGAAGCCATTGCGACGTGTCCTTTTTCAGCGAAACCTGTGGGGAGACCGGCAGTGTGCCAGAGGCGAAGCGGCGTTGCCGCAGCGGCTCGCCCGGGATTGGCGGGCGGCCCACAATAGACGCCCCGCGCGTTTCTTCGTTCCTTTCGGTTTTTTCACCATGCCCCTTCGACTCGGCAAAGCCGGCAAAGCCACGGCCCTCAACGAACTCGGTCGCCAGCGCGACGAAGACGGCGATCAGGACGGCGCGCTCGAGGCCTACCTGCAGGCCGGCAAGGCCCATCCGTATTGGGCCGTACCCTGGTTCAACGCCGGCCTGATCCACAAGTACCGCGGCGACTGGGCGGCCTCGCTGGCCGCCAACGCCGAGGCGGTGCGCCGCGACCCCGGCAACGAGGGCGCGCTGTGGAACCTCGGCATTGCCGCCACGGCGCTGGGCGACTGGGCCACGGCGCGGCGCGCGTGGCAGCGGTACGGCGTCGGCGTGCCCGATGGCGACGGGCCGGTCGACTTCTTCATCGGCCTGACACCGATCCGCGTGCACGGCGACGAAGCCAGCGAGGTCGTCTGGTCGGACCGCATCGACCCGGCGCGCGCGATCTTGCGCAACGTGCCGACGCCCGCCTGCGGACACCGCTACGGCGACCTCGTGCTGCACGACGGCGCGGCCAACGGCTACCGCCTGCGCGGCGAGCGCGAGGTGCCGGTGTTCGATGCGCTGGAATTGATCGCGCCCTCGGCCTTCGCGACCTACGAGGTGTCGATCGAGGACGCGACGAGCGAAGACATCGACGCGCTCATCAAGCGCTTCGAGGCCGCGGGCGGCAGCGCCGAAAACTGGAGCACCAGCATGCAGGTGCTCTGCAAGGCCTGCTCCGAAGGGCGTCCCTACGGCGAGGGACACGACCACCCGCCCGGCGAGACCCCCGGCACCACAGGCCCCTGGCGCGTCGGTATTGCCGCCCGCGAGGAGGCCGAGGCCCGGCGCACCCTCGAAGAATGGCGCGCCACCACCACCCCGAAAGCCGGCTTGCACGACCTGCGTTGCGTGCTGCCGGCTGTTGCGCGCTCGTGACGGGCGCTATGCTTGGAAAACCATGAAGCTTCATAACTATTTCCGCTCCTCCGCCTCGTTCCGCGTGCGCATCGCCCTCAACCTGAAGGGCCTAGATTTCGACTACGTTCCCGTGCACATCGCGCGCGGCGACCACCGCACCGGCCCTTACTCCGCCATCTCGTCCGACATGCTGGTGCCGCTGCTCGAAGACGAAGGCGAGCGCTTCTCGCAATCGATGGCGATCATCGAATACCTGGAAGACACGCACCCCGAGCCGGCGCTGCTGCCCAGCGACCCGGTCGGCCGCGCCCACGTGCGCGCGCTGGCGCAGTCGATTGCCTGCGAGATCCATCCGCTCAACAACCTGCGCGTGCTCAAGTACCTCGTGAAGGAACTCAAGCTCGACGACGCAGCCAAGAACGAGTGGTACCGCCACTGGGTGCGCGACGGCATGCTGGCCTTCGAGCGCCAACTGGCCCTGTACCCCGGCAGCACCTACTGCTATGGCAACACGCCCACCATGGCCGATTGCTGCCTCGTGCCGCAGGTTTTCAACGGCCGCCGCTTCGATTGCGACTTCAGCGGCCTGCCGCGCACCATGGCCGCCTTCGAGGCCTGCATGGAACTCGACGCCTTCCAGCGCGCGCAGCCGTCGCAGGCCCCCGACGCGGAAGCCTGATTGAGCGCCGCCACCATGGACGCGCACTGGCTCGTGCCGGACTGGCCCGCGCCGCCGAACGTGCGGGCCGCATGCACCACGCGCGACGGCGGTGTTTCGCAGGGGCGCTATGCGAGCCTGAACCTCGGCGATCACGTGGGCGATCTGGCGGCGGACGTGGCCACGAACCGCGATCGCTTGCGGCAGGCCATCGGCGCGCAGCCGGTCTTTCTGCAGCAGGTGCATGGCACCGGCGTCGTGGCGCTCGATGGCGATCAAGACATCGTGCGCGACGGCACGGCGGCCGATGCCTGCACTGCCACGACCATCGGCCTGGCCTGCACGATCATGGTCGCCGATTGCCTGCCCGTGCTTTTCACCGACGAGGCGGGCGAGCGGGTGGCTGCCGCCCACGCCGGCTGGCGCGGCCTGGCCGGTGGCGTGCTCGAACAGGCGGCCCGATGCTTCGCGCCTGAATCGAATGCCGTGCCTGCGCACCGCGCTAGCAAAGTCATAGCGTGGCTCGGGCCCTGCATCGGCCCGAAGGCTTTCGAGGTCGGTGCCGAGGTCAAGGCGGCTTTCGAGGCGCATGCGCCTGAAGCCGCGGCTTGCTTCCAGCCCGCGCAGGCGCCCGGCAAATGGCTGGCCGACCTGCCCGCGCTGGCGCGCCAGCGGCTGCGTGCGGTGGGTGTCGAAGCGGTCTACGGCAATGATGGCAGCGACGGCTGGTGCACCGTCAGCCAGCCATCACGGTTCTTTTCGCACCGGCGCGACGGCATCAGCGGACGCTTCGCCGCCCTGGTCTGGAAGGTCTGACGCAGCCTTGGCCGCGGCTGCTTCGGCGGCGGCTGCGCGGCGTGCCGCCTCTTGCGCCTCGGCCTCGCGCTGCTTGATCGCGCGGCGCCGGCCCGGCGTGCCCATCAGGTAAACCACCAGTGCCACCGGCGCCAAACCGTACAAAAGAAATGTGAAGATGGCACCCAGCACGGTGCCCGTGGTGGCGGTGGCTTCGGCCACGGCCATCATCACGGCCACGTAGAGCCAGCCGATCACGATCAGATGGATGAACACAAGAAGTTTCAGTCGGTAAGAGGAAAGAGCGGCGTTGTCGGTGCCGTGCGAATGCAGGATACTTAAATCACGCACCCATCCGGATTCGATTCAGGCGAGGACCAGGAGACATGATGAAGCAACAAGCGACGGGGGCGGATGCATTCGCGCCCTTCCAGAAGGCACTTTCACAGGGATGGACCCAGGCGCTGGAATCATTCCAGCAGTCCGCCGCGCAGGGGGCCACGGCCTTCAATGCCGGTGGCAGTCCGCTATGGCAACTGCCGCACCCGGCCAAGCTGCCCGAGCTGCCCAAGTTCTCCATCGACCCCGAGAAGCTGCAATCCATCCAGCAGCAATACATGGCCGAAGCCACCGAACTCTGGCGCAATGGCCTTCATGCCAAGCCCGAGGGCGACAAGCGCTTTGCCAGCGAAGCCTGGGGCAGCAACCCCCTGGCAGCCTTCTCGGCCGCCGTGTACCTGCTCAATGGCCGCACCATGCTGAGCATGGCCGAGTCGATCGACGCCGACGAGAAAACCAAGGCGCGCCTGCGCTTCGCCGTCGAGCAATGGATGGCCGCCGCGTCGCCCAGCAACTCGCTGGCCTTCAACGCCGAAGCGCAGAAGAAGGCCATCGAGACGCAGGGCGAGAGCATTGCCAAGGGCATCCAGAACCTGCTGAACGACGTCAAGCAGGGCCACCTCAGCATGACCGACGAGAGCGCCTTCGAAGTGGGGCGCAACGTGGCCACCACCGAAGGCGCCGTGGTGTTCGAGAACGAGCTGTTCCAGCTGCTCGAATACAAGCCGCTCACCGCCAAGGTGTACGAGCGGCCGTTCCTGCTGGTGCCGCCGTGCATCAACAAGTTCTACATCCTCGACCTGCAGCCCGAGAACTCGCTGATCCGCTATGCGAACGAGCAGGGCCATCGCGTGTTCGTGGTGAGCTGGCGCAACCCCGACGAGTCGCTCGACAAGGCCACCTGGGACGACTACATCGAAAACGCCGCCATCAAGGCGATCCACATCGCGCAGGAAATCAGCGGCAGCAAGCAGATCAACGCGCTGGGCTTTTGCGTGGGCGGCACCATCCTGAGCACCGCGCTGGCCGTGCTCGCGGCGCGCGGCGAGAAGCCGGCCGCGTCGGTCACGCTGCTGACCACGTTCCTCGACTTCAGCGACACCGGCATCCTCGACATCTTCGTGGACGAGGCCATGGTGGCGTATCGCGAAATGCAGCTCGGCAAGGGCGGGCTGCTGCCCGGCGGCGACTTGGCTTCGACCTTCAGCTTTCTGCGGCCGAACGATCTCGTGTGGAACTACGTGGTCGGCAACTACCTCAAGGGCGAGACCCCGCCGCCGTTCGACCTGCTGTACTGGAACAGCGACGCCACCAACCTGCCGGGCCCGTTCTACGCCTGGTACCTGCGCAACACGTACCACGAGAACAAGCTGGCCAAGCCGAACGCGCTCACGGTGTGCGGCGAAAAAATCGACCTGGGCCGCATCGACATCCCGGCCTACATCTACGGCTCGCGCGAAGACCACATCGTGCCCATCGGCGGTGCCTACGCGTCAACGCAACTGCTGCCGGGCAAGAAGCGCTTCGTCATGGGCGCATCGGGCCACATCGCCGGCGTGATCAACCCGCCCGTGAAGAAAAAGCGCAGCCACTGGATTCGCGAAGACGGCAAGTTTCCCCGCACCCAGGCCGAATGGCTCTCGGGCGCGCAGGAGCACCCCGGCAGCTGGTGGACCGACTGGGCACAATGGCTCAAGGGCCACGCGGGCAAGCAGGTTCCGGCCCCCAAGGCCTACGGCAACGGCAAGGCCTACAAGGCCATCGAGCCGGCGCCCGGCCGCTACGTCAAGGCCAAGGCCTGACCGCCCCCACGCATTCACCTTCATCAGATTTCAAATCACTTCAACGGAGAACCTCATGGAAGACATCGTCATCGTTTCGGCAGCACGCACGGCGGTCGGCAAGTTCGGCGGCTCGCTCGCCGGCATCGCGGCCACGGAGCTGGGCGCCATCGTCATCAAGGAAGTGATTGCACGTGCCAACCTCACGGCCGACCAGGTCGGCGAGGCCATCATGGGCCAGGTGCTGGCAGCCGGTGCCGGCCAGAACCCCGCGCGCCAGGCATGGCTCAAGGGCGGCGGCACCAAGGAAACGCCGGCGCTCACCATCAATGCCGTGTGCGGCTCGGGCCTGAAGGCCGTGATGCTCGCGGCGCAGGCCGTGGCCACGGGCGACAGCGACATCGTCATTGCCGGCGGCCAGGAAAACATGAGCGCCGCACCGCACGTGCTGCCCAACTCGCGCAACGGCCAGCGCATGGGCGACTGGAAGCTGGTCGACACCATGATCGTGGACGGCCTGTGGGACGTCTACAACCAGTACCACATGGGCATCACCGCCGAGAACGTGGCCAAGAAGTACGGCATCGACCGCGCCGCGCAGGACGAACTGGCGCTCGCCAGCCAGACCAAGGCCGCCGCCGCACAGGACGCCGGCAAGTTCAAGGACGAAATCGTCGGCGTGAGCATTCCGCAGAAGAAGGGCGACCCCATCGTCTTCAACACCGACGAGTTCATCAACCGCAAGACCAGCGCCGAAGGCCTGGCCGGCCTGCGCCCCGCCTTCGACAAGGCCGGCGGCGTGACCGCGGGCAATGCCTCGGGCCTGAACGACGGGGCAGCAGCCGTGATGGTGATGACGGCCAAGAAGGCCGCCGCGCTGGGCCTGAAGCCCCTGGGCCGCATCGCCAGCTACGCCACCGCCGGCCTCGACCCCGCCATCATGGGCATGGGCCCGGTGCCCGCGTCGACCAAGGCACTGCAGCGCGCCGGCTGGAAGGCCGCCGATCTCGACCTGCTCGAAATCAACGAAGCCTTCGCCGCGCAGGCCTGCGCCGTGAACAAGGAAATGGGCTGGGACATCAGCAAGGTGAACGTGAACGGCGGCGCCATCGCCATCGGCCACCCCATCGGCGCGTCGGGCTGCCGCATCCTGGTGACGCTGCTGCACGAAATGCAGCGCCGGGACGCGAAGAAGGGCATTGCCTCGCTGTGTATTGGCGGCGGCATGGGCGTTGCGCTGACCATCGAGCGCTGATCGCAGCAGGGCGCTGGCGCCCGTTGATGTTGCCGCCTAGCGCGACATCGACGGCCGCTGCGCCATCGCAGCGCGCCAGCGCAACAGCTCGGGGTGCTGTTCCCCGGGCTTGACCCGCACCACGCGGGCAAAGTCCACCGCCACCACCGCGGTGATGTCGGCAATGCTGAACCGGTCGGTCGCGATGAAGTCGCGGCCGATCAGCCGCTCGTTCAGCGTCTCGAAGAACTGGTGCACCCGTGCCAACCCGCGTTGCGCCAGTTCGGGGATCTGGGCGTAGTTCACCGGCCCGGGCAGCGCCCGGTCGGCCATGGCGGGCGAGCCGTTGCGCAGCGTCTCGGCAATGGCCAGCAGGCCTTCGAATTCGATGCGCCAGTTCCAGCTGGCGATCTCGGCCTTTTCCCTTGGCGTGCTGCCCATCAGAGGCGGCTGCGGGCAGTGGGCTTCCAGCCAGGCCGCGATGCCGGCGTTGTCGGTCAGCAGCAATCCGTCTTCTTCGCCATCGCTGCCGTCGATGCGCAGTGCCGGCACCGTGCATTGCGGGTTGATCGCGCGGTAGGCGGCGCCCAGTTGCTCGCCATGCACCAGGTCGATCTGCACCGTTTCGTGGGCAATGCCCTTTTCGGCCAGCAGGATGCGCGCGCGCCGCGGGCTGGGTGCGGTTGCGCAGTCGTAGAGAATGATCATCGTCCGTCCAACTCCTTGGGAACACATCGCATGAATGGCACTACGGCCTACACGCCGCCCACCGTCTGGTCCTGGAACAAGGAAAGCGGCGGCCGCTTCGCGAACATCAATCGCCCGATCGCCGGCGCCACGCACGAGAAAGACCTGCCGGTGGGCCGGTATCCGCTGCAACTTTATTCGCTGGCGACGCCCAATGGGGTGAAAGTGACGGTGATGCTCGAAGAGTTGCTGGCGCTGGGCCACGCCGGCGCCGAATACGACGCCTGGCTGATCCGCATCAGCGAAGGCGACCAGTTCGGCAGCGGCTTCGTGGCGGTGAACCCGAACTCCAAGATTCCCGCGCTGATGGACCGCAGCGGCGACACGCCCATCCGCGTGTTCGAGTCCGGCGCGATCCTGCAGTACCTGGCCGAAAAGTTCGGCGGCGCCTTTTTGCCGACCGAACGGGCGGCCCGCGCCGAATGCCTGTCGTGGCTGTTCTGGCAGATGGGCAGTGCGCCGTACCTGGGTGGCGGCTTCGGGCACTTCTATGCCTACGCGCCCACGAAGATCGAATACGCGATCGACCGCTTCGCCATGGAGGTCAAGCGCCAGCTCGACGTGCTCGACCGGCGGCTGGCCGAGAGCCGCTACCTGGCAGGCGACGACTACACCATCGCCGACATGGCCGTCTGGCCTTGGTACGGCACGCTCGCCAAGGGCCAGTTGTACGAGGCGGGCGAGTTCCTCCAGGTGGGCGAATACACGAACGTGCTGCGCTGGACCGACGAGATCGCCAAGCGCCCGGCGGTGCAGCGAGGCCGCATGGTCAATCGCGCCTGGGGCCAGCCGAGCAGCCAACTGCACGAGCGCCACGACGCCGGCGACTTCGAGACCCGGACGCAAGACAAGCTCGAAACACCCACCTGAACACGAGGCGCACAACCATGGGCGACAAGATCCTCGTCTTCTACGGCTCGTACCGCTCCGACCGCATGGGCGTGCGGCTGGCGGACTACATCGTCTCGGGCATCCGGGCGCGTGGCGACGACGCAGAGCTGATCGACGCGAAGGCGGTCGACCTGCCCATGCTCGACCGCATGTACAAGGAATACCCCAAGGGCACCGCGCCCGCGGCCATGGAGGCGCTGGCCGAAAAGATCCGCACGGCCGACGCCTTCATCTTCGTTACCGGGGAATACAACTGGGGGCCGCAGCCGGGCCTGAAGAACCTGACCGACCACTTCCTCGAAGAGTGGTTCTGGCGGCCTGCCGCGGTGGCCAGCTATTCGGCGGGGCGCTTTTCCGGCGTCCGCTCGGGCACCGTGTGGCATTCGATCCTGTCGGAGATGGGCATGGTCGTCGTTTCCAGCACCCTCGCAGTCGGGCCGATCTCGCAGACGCTGGATGCCAGCGGAAAGCCGACCGGCCCTGCGGGCGAATCGCTCGACCGGTCGTTCGGCCGGTTTGCGGATGACCTGGCGTGGTGGACCGAGGCTGCGCGGGCGCAGCGGGCGCGCAAGGCGCCGCCTTATTGAACGTGGATGAAAAGTACTGTCGTGGTCGGTGACCGGGATCGATCAAACGACCTCGGTGGTCGTCGCCCGGCTGGCTTGCTCAGTTGGGCTGTTCGGCACCGCACGGCGGGCCTGCTGCTTGCCGCTTGCCTCCTGACGGCCTGTGATGCCGCAACCGAACCACCGAAGGCCCAACTCAGCCCCGAGGCCATTGCGCTGCGCGACGCCTCGCCCGAACTGGTGTTCAAGGGCGTGCTGGCAGGCAAGCCTGTGCATCTGCTCGTTCACGACTGCGAGGTCTTCCAGATCGCCGGGGACCCGCAAGGGCAGATGACGTGGACGCGCGTTCTGCGCACCGATCCCTATCCCTTTGCCTTTTGCGAGCGGCAGTCGCTTGTGGTCAAGGACAGCGCCGTGATCGTCACGCTGGGCCGTCGGGCGTTCGGCTCGGGTGGCTGCTGCGCGGTGGGCGGAACCTACCGGACGACGGATGGCTGGACCTGGAAGGAGCAGTAGGCCGTTATCGGGGAAGGCACCTTGTTCACCGCTCAAAATTTGAGCAAACTGATTATTCCTTTTGTAAAACAACAACTTATGAAGGCTTTACAAGGCTTCGCATGAGTTATCCCCAAAGTTGTGCACTGAAAATGGGGACTACGTTGGTTTTGCCGCGTTCCGCCTGAAGAACGTGAGGTCCAACCACACTTTTGTACTCAAAAAAGTGCGCTCAGCAGCTTCTTTGGAGCCATTTCAGGCTAACCAACGGCCCAAAGGCTGCCAATCTTGTTCACCGCTCAAATTTTAAGCAAGTTAAGGAAAGTCCTTATAAAACAATAACTTATATTGCTTTTACAAGGCTCCTCATGAGTTACCCCCAAAGTTGTCCACGGAAAATGGGGACGAGATCATTTTTGTTCACAATCGGCCGCAAGTGCCTGTTTTTCCGTCCGCGCAGCAGCGCAAACGCCAAAGCCGCCGTGGCGTTCAGGCGGGCTCGGCCAACTGCCCGGCGTAGTGCCGGCACAGCGTTTCGACCAGCGCCTGCGCATAGATCGGCAGCGCTGCGCGGTCCCGCACCAGCAGGTAGCGCTCCCGCACGCACCACGCATCGCTGAGGTCGATCAGCGCCAGCTGCATGCTTTCCTGGTTGCGCCGCGCGGCCGATTCGGGCACCACGCCGATGCCCACGCCGCTGCCGATCATCCGGCACATGGCGTCGAAGCTGCCGAGCTGGATGCGCAGCTTCTGCCGCTTGCCGAGGTTGTCGGTGATCTGCGCCAGGAAGGCCTGCAACGTGCTGCCTTGCTGCATGCCGATGGCGTCTTCGTCGAGCGTTTCCGCGAATGAAATCCTGCGGCGCTTCGCGAAGCGGTGCTTGCGCGACGTCACCAGCACCAGCCGGTCGGTGCTGAAGTGGATCGCCTCCAGGCCGAGCGTGTCGACGCGGCCGGCCACGATGCCGATGTCGGCGCGGCCGTCGAGCACGCCGCGCGGGATCTGAGCATTCGGTTTTTCCTGAAGGTCGACGTTGATGCGCGGGTTGTGCGCCAGAAAAGCCGGCAGGATCTCGGGCAGGAAGTCGGTCACGGCCGTGGTGTTGGCGAACACGCGCAGGTGGCCGCGCAGGCCCCCGCCGTATTCGAGCAGGTCGGCGCGCAGCTGCTCGGTCTGGTGCAGCACCAGCCGCGCGTGATGCAGAAAGGCTTCGCCCGGCGGCAGCAGGCGCACGCCGCGTGCCTCGCGCTGCAGCAATTGCAGGCCGGCCTGCGTTTCGAGCGCCTTGATGCGCGCGCTGGCCGCTGCCAGCGACAGATGCTGGCGTTCGGCGGCCCGCGTCAGGTTGCCCAGTTCGGCCGTGGCCACGAAGAGCCGCAGGTCGGTGAGATCGAAAAGCATCGCGCAATGGTAGCCAAGCCTTCGGAATTTCAGAAGACTGGGTTCCGAAATCGCAGATTGCGCGTAGGGGAAGGGCGCACGACCATGGGCCCATGGAGACACGACAACACGAACCGGTGAGCAGCGGATTAAGAGTCCGTTGCTTCACCAAGGCGCCCAAGACGCGATTCCGCGCATTCGCACTGATGGCTTTTGCCGTAGCAGCCACGCTTGTTCACGCAGGCCCGGCGAACGCCGAGCCATACCCCTCGCGCCCTGTCACGCTCATCGTTCCGCAGGCAGCCGGCGGCACCAACGACATCGTCGGACGCCTCGTCGGCCAGAAGCTGGGCGAGGTGATGAACAACGCGAGCGTGGTGGTCGACAACCGGCCCGGTGCCGGCGGCAACATCGGCACGCAGCTCGTCGCCAAGGGGCCGAAGGACGGCTACACGCTGCTCATGACGATCAGCAGCAGCCAGGCGATCAACCCGGCGCTCTACAGAAACCCGGGCTTCGACCCGGTGAAGGACTTCAAGCCCGTGGGCCTGATCGGTGCGGTGCCCAACGTGCTGCTGGTCAACCCCTCGTTTCCGGCGAAAGACTTCAACGAATTCCTGAAGCTCGCTCGGCAGAAGGGCGCCAACTACCAGTACGCCTCGGCCGGCAACGGCACGCTCAACCACCTGCTGGGCGAAATGCTCAACAGCATGGCCGGCATCTCGCTGCAGCATGTGCCCTACAAGGGCGTGGCGCCTGCGCTCAACGACGTGCTGGGCGGCCAGTTGCCGATCGTGTTCGCGAGCCTGCCTTCGGCGCTCGCGCACATCAAGGCGGGCAAGCTGCGCGCGCTGGCGGTGAGCGGCGACAGGCGCTCGCCGGTGCTGCCCGATGTGCCCACCATCGCCGAAGCAGTGCCGGGCTACAACGGCACGCTGTGGATCGGCCTGTTCGCGCCCGCCGGCGTGCCGGCCGATGTGCTGGCCACGCTGCAGGAAGCCACGCGCAAGGCGTTGGCCGCGAAGGACCTGCGCGACAAGCTCGACCAGCAGGGCGTCGAGATCGCGCCGCCGACCTCGCCCGAACAATTTTCGAAACTGCTGCAGGACGACCTTGCCAAGTGGGCACGCATCGTCAAGGCCTCCGGCGCTGCGGTCGATTGAAGAACCCATGAGCAACAACACCCACCCTGAAAAATCCTCCCCGCGGATCGACGGCGAAGCACTGGCAAAGCTGCAGGCCTGGCAGGGCCGCAGCGAAACGCTGGCCGACGACATCAACGCCACGCCCGTGCGCGCGTTCTCGGCCACGCTCGACCGCGACGACCCGCCACCCGTGGCCGGCACGCACCTGCCGGCGCTGTGGCATTGGCTCTACTTCCTGCCGCACCATCGCCAGTCCGAGATCGGCGAAGACGGCCATGCCAAGCGCGGCGGTTTCCTGCCGCCCGTGCCGCTGCCGCGCCGCATGTGGGCCGGCGGGCGCCTGAACTGGGAGCCGGGCAATCCGCTGCAGGTGGGCGATGCGGTGCAGCGCACCTCGACCATCGTGTCGGTCACCCACAAGGCTGGCCGCAGCGGCGAACTGGTGTTCGTGCTCGTGCGGCATGAAGTGCGCAACGAACGCGGGCTGGCGCTGACCGAAGAGCACGACATCGTGTACCGCGCCGCCGCCGAGCCCGGCGAGAAAGCGCCGCCGCCGACGCCGGCCCCGAAAGACGCCGCCTTCAGCCGCGACATCGTCCCCGACGACGTGCTGCTGTTCCGCTATTCGGCGCTGACCTTCAACGGCCACCGCATCCATTACGACCGACGCTACGTGACCGAGGTCGAGGGCTATCCGGGCCTGATCGTGCACGGCCCGCTGATCGCGACCTTGCTGGTCGACCTGCTGCGCCGCAACGTGCCGGGCGCGCAACTGGCGCGCTTCGAGTTCCGTGCCGTGCGGCCAACCTTCGACATCGCGCCATTCCGCGTGCACGGCAAGCTGGCCGAAGGCAACAGCGACGGCAAGACCTTCAGCCTCTGGGGCGAAGACGCCGACGGCTGGCTCACGATGCAGGCCACGGCTGTGCTGGCCTGAAAACAAGAAGGAGGAAAGACACATGACAAGACCTCTGGATGGCATCACCGTCGTGTCGCTCGAACACGCGATCGCGGCACCGTTCTGCACCCGGCAACTGGCCGACCTGGGCGCCCGCGTCATCAAGGTGGAGCGGCCCGGCGACGGCGACTTTGCGCGTGCCTACGACGGGCGCGTGCTCGGCGAGGCCTCGCACTTCGTGTGGGTGAACCGCTCCAAGGAAAGCATCACGCTCGACCTGAAGCAGCCCGCCGCGCTGGCGGTGCTGCAGGAACTGGTGGCTGATGCCGATGTGCTGGTGCAGAACCTCGCACCGGGTGCGGCGGCGCGCATGGGGCTCGGTGCCGCGGCGCTGCAGGCGAAGCACCCGAAGCTGATCGTCTGCGACATCTCGGGCTACGGCGAAGACGGGCCGTACCGAGACAAGAAGGCCTACGACCTGCTGATCCAGAGCGAGGCAGGCTTTCTGTCGGTGACCGGCACGCCCGACGAGCCATGCAAGTCGGGCAATTCCATCGCCGACATTGCTGCCGGCATGTACGCGTACACCGGCATCCTGGCGGCGCTGCTCCAACGGGGCAAGACCGGCGAGGGCTCGCACATCGATGTGTCGATGCTCGAATCGCTCGCGGAGTGGATGGGCTACCCGATGTACTACGCCTACGACGGTGCACCGCCGCCGCCGCGCAGCGCCGCGTCGCACGCGACCATCTATCCGTACGGGCCGTTCCCGGCGGGTGACGGCGGCACGGTGATGCTGGGCCTGCAGAACGAACGCGAGTGGCGCCTGTTCTGCGAGAAGGTGCTGCTGCAGGCCGCGCTGGCGACCGATGCGCGCTTCGACAGCAACGCACGGCGCAACGAGAACCGCGAGGCCTTGCGCGCGGTGATCGTCGAGACCTTCGGCGCGCTGAGCACCGCGCAGGTGCTCGAACGCCTCGACGCGGCGCAGATCGCCAATGCGCGCATGAACGACATGGCCGGCCTCTGGGCGCATCCACAACTGCAGGCGCGCGATCGCTGGCGGCAGGTGGGTTCGCCGGCCGGCGACATTCCGGCGCTGTTGCCGGCGGGGCGGCAGAGCGCCTTCGACTACCGCATGGACCCGGTGCCGGCGGTCGGCGAGCACACCGAGGCGATCCTGCGCGGCCTCGGCCGCAGCGAGGCGGACATCGCGGCGTTGCGCGAGGCGAGGGCGGTGTGAGCGGGGCTGCCGATACGCCGCTGGCGCTGGCGCGCACCTTCCTTTTCGTGCCGGCCGACCGGCCCGAGCGCCATGCTCGTGCGCTGGCGACGGGGGCGGGTGGCGTCATCGTCGACCTTGAAGACGCCGTGGCGCCCGAGCGCAAAGCGGCGGCCCGCATGGGCCTGGCCGCTTCGTTCACCGCATTGCCCGAGGCGGACCGCAGGCGTCTGCTGGTGCGCATCAATGCAGGCGGCACGCCGTGGCATGACGACGACCGAGCGGCTGTCGGCGAGATGGTGGCGCAGGGGCTCATTGCCGGGGTGATGCTGCCGAAGGCCGAGCAGCCTGCCGATCTGCGGCAACTGGCGCAGGCCGTCGGACCTCGGGGTGTGCTGGTGCCGCTGATCGAATCGGCCGCAGGTCTTGAGGCAGTCAACGAACTGGCCGCCGCGCCGCAAGTGCTGCGGCTCGCCTTCGGCAACCTCGACTTTCAGGCCGACCTGGGGCTCGCCTGCGATGCGGACGAAGCCGAGCTGGTGCCCGTGCGCCTGGCGCTGCTGCTGGCCTCGCGCCGGGCGGGCCTTCCCGCGCCCATCGATGGCGTGACGCCCGACTGGCGCAACGCGCAGCGCCTTGCCGCCGATGCGGCGCGCGCCCGGCGCGGCGGCTTCGGCGCCAAGCTTTGCATTCACCCCGATCAGGTCGCGCCCGCGCATGCCGCGCTCGGCCCCAATGCCGAAGAGCTGGCGTGGGCCCGCCGCGTGATCGACGCGATCCGCACCGCGGGCGGCGGCGTGGTCAGCCTCGACGGGCGCATGGTCGACGCGCCCGTGGTGCGGCTGGCGCAACGCCTGCTGGCGCTCGACGCGCAGGCGCCGCCCTGATCCGCGACCCCCGCAGATTTCCAATAACCACAGGAGACAACGAAGTGACAGCAACGAAGAAGAACTGGAAGGTCCGCGGCCTGCTCGCGGCATCGCTGGGCGCCTGCCTGCTGGCTGGCCAATCGCCCGCAATGGCCGAGGCAGCCTGGCCCGACAAGCCGATCGTCATGGTCGTGCCGTACTCGGCCGGCGGCCCGACCGACGTGGTGGCGCGCATGCTCGCCATTCCCATGGGCAAGTCGCTGGGGCAGACCGTGATCGTCGAGAACACGGTCGGCGCGGGCGGCACCATCGCGCCCACGCGCGTGGCCAGGGCGGCGCCCAATGGCTACACCATCCTGATCCACCACATGGGCATGGCCACCGCGCCCGCGCTCTACAAGAAGCTCAACTACGACCCGCTGAAAGACTTCGAGTACGTCGGCCAGGTGATGGACGTGCCGATGACGCTGCTCTCGCGCAAGGACTTTCCGGCCAACAACTTCCAGGAGCTGCTGGCCTACGTGAAGGCCAACAAGGACAAGGTCACGCTGGCTAACGCCGGCACGGGTGCGGTGTCGCAGCTGTGCGGCCTGCTGTTCATGCATCAGATCGGCGTGCAGCTCACGACCATTCCGTACAAGGGCGCGGGGCCGGCGCTCAACGACCTCATGGGCGGGCAGGTCGACCTGCTGTGCGACCAGACCACGCAGACCGCGCCGGTCATCAAGGACGGCAACCGCGTGAAGGTGTTCGGGGTGACCACGCCGAAGCGGCTGTCGAGCATGCCGAACATTCCGACGCTCGACGAGCAGGGGCTGAAGGGCTTCGACGTGAAGGTGTGGCACGGCATCTACGCGCCCAAGGGCACGCCGCCGGCCGTGATCGAGAAGCTGAACGTGGCCCTGCGCGCCGCGCTGCAGGACGACATGGTCAAGAAACGCTTTGCCGAACTCAGCACCGAGGCCGCACCGATGGACAAGGTCACGCCCGAAGCGCTGCGCACGCATCTCGCGGCCGAGATCGACAAATGGGGCAAGGTGATCCGCGCGGCGGGGGTGCAGGCGGACTGATCCGGCAAGAGAGAGCAGGAGGCGGCGCCTGGGATCGCGGGGGCGCCGCCGGGCGCCGTGAGGGCCTTGCCGGCGTCCACGCCCGCAAGGCGCGCGCCGGGGCGCGGAAGGATGTCACGCAAGGTTACCTCTACCGTGGGGAGCCGAGGCCCGGCCACGTTTTGCCAGTGTAGACTGCCGAGTTTTTCGTTCGGGCGGTATGGCGCAAGCTTCACAGCGCACAGTTTTTCACGGCTCGACGCTCGTTCGCTTGCTTTCCAGACTGACCGACATCGACGTCCGTGAATCCAGACAAGGCACTGCGGATCGTTTGAGCCAATGGTTCGGCTGGACCGATGCCATTTCATTGTCTGCGGCGCTGGATGGCAGTCCGGCGGCCGCGCAATCCAGCGCGCGCGCGTCCGGCAATGCCGAAGAGGCCGAGTGCGCCCGCGTGCGCAGCGCGCTGGCACAGGCCATTGCCGAAGACTGCGTTCCCACGGCCGCCAAGCGGCGAGGGCCGCCGGCCGCGGCGGCCGCTGCCCCTGCCGCCGCTGATGCCCCGGTGGACGCCGCCGCCGCCTTCGCCCCGTTCCGCCGGCGCTGCCTCACCCGTCAACAGGCCATGGAAACGCGCATCGGCCCCTTGCGCGCGCGTGTGCGGGCCACGCTGGCGGCCAGGTCGCCCACCATGGCCCGGCTGGCCGCCGTCGACGTCGTCATGGAGCAGGTGCTGGTCGCGCAGGAGCGCAGCCTGCTGGCGACCGTGCCCGTGCTGCTCGAAAAGCATTTCGGGCGCCTGCGCCAGGCGGCTCAGGCCGCCCAAGCCGCGCAGGCTGACCAAGCCGACCAGACCGACCAGACCGATCAAGTCGCGCCGGCCACCGCCGGCGACGCCCCCTCATCCTCCGAGTGGCTGAACGTGTTCTGCAAAGACATGCAGGCCGTGCTGCTCGCCGAACTCGACATTCGATTGCAACCGGTCGAAGGGCTGCTCGACGCCCTTCGCACGAGTTAACCAGACCCCCATGAAAAGATTTCTTCACTACGCCGCATTTTTCGTAGGCTTGGCCGCCGTGTGCTGGGTCGCCGTCGGGTACATCGGCTCGAATCCGCTCGCGTTGTTGATCACGCTGCTCATCGGCGCGTTCTACCTGATGGGCGCGCTGGAGCTGCACCGCTTCCAGCAGGCCACCGCCACGCTGTCGCATGCCGTCACCGACATGCCCCAGCCGCCATCGAGCCTGGGCCAGTGGCTCGACCAGCTGCATCCTTCGTTGCGCAATGCGGTGCGCCTGCGCGTCGAGGGCGAGCGCATCGGCCTGCCCGGCCCGGCCCTGACGCCGTACCTCGCGGGGCTGCTGGTGCTGCTGGGCATGCTGGGCACCTTCCTCGGCATGGTCGTCACGCTGAACGGCACCGGCTCGGCGCTGGAACACGCGACCGACCTGCAGGCCATGCGCGCCTCGCTGGCGGCCCCGGTCAAGGGCCTGGGCGTGGCATTCGGCACCTCATTGGCGGGCGTGGCCGCGTCGGCGATGCTGGGCCTCGTGTCCGCTCTGTGCCGGCGCGACCGCCTGCAGACCGCGCAACTGCTCGACACGCGGATCGCGACCACCTTGCGCGTCTTCTCGCTGGCGCACCAGCGCGAAGAGTCGTTCAAGCTGTTGCAGGCACAGGGCCAGGCGATGCCGGCGCTGGTCGACCGGCTGCAGCTCATGATGGAAACGATGGCGCAGCAGAACCACGCACTGAACGAGCGCCTGATCTCCAGCCAGGACAGCTTCCACGGCAAGGCCGAGGCGGCCTACGCCAGCCTGGCCACCTCCGTCGACCATTCGCTCAAGCAGAGCCTGACCGAAGGCGCGCGCATTGCCGGCGCGACCATCCAGCCGGTCGTCGAAGCCACCATGGCCGGCATCGCCCGCGAAACCGCGGCGCTGCACGACACCGTCGGGCACAGCGTGCAGCGGCAACTGGACGGCCTGTCGAGCCGTTTCGAGGCCAGCGCCGCCACCGTGGCCGACATCTGGAAGAGCGCGCTCGACGGCCATCAGCGCGCGAGCGAGGACATGTCGAAAGACCTGCGCGGCGCGCTCGGCCAATTCGCCGAGACCTTCGAGCAGCGCTCGGCCGCGCTGGTGGACAGCGTCTCCGGCCGCCTCGAAACCACCGTCGGCCATGTGTCGGACAACTGGCGCAACGCCTTGGCGCAGCACGAGCGCGCCAGCGAAACCCTGTCGGGCGACACGCAACGCGCCTTGGCAGCTGCTTCTGCCACCTTCGAGCAGCATTCGGCGTCGCTGCTGCGCACGGTCGGCCAGGCCCACACCGATCTGCAGACCGAGATGGCGTCGCGCGACCAGCAGCGGCTGACCGCCTGGACCCAGGCGCTCGAAGCCATGGCTGCGTCGCTCCAGCAGGAGTGGCAGCAGGCGGGCGCACGCGGCGAGAGCCAGCAGCAGGAAATCTGCAAGACGCTTGCCGAGACCGCCGGCCAGATCGCGGCCCAGACGGACGCGCACGCCAAGAACACCATCGCCGAGATCGGCCAGCTCGTGCAGGCCGCATCGGAAGCGCCGCGCGCGGCAGCCGAAGTGATCGCCGAGTTGCGCGGCAAGCAGGCCGACTTCGAGCAGCGCTCGGTGTCGCTGCTGCAGACGGTGGGGCAGGCCCACACCGACCTGCAGACCGAGATGGCATCGCGCGACCAGCAACGGCTTGCCGCATGGACCCAAACACTCGAAGCCATGGCCACGTCGCTGCAGCAGGAATGGCAGCAGGCCGGCGTGCGCGGCGAGAACCAGCAACAGGAAATCTGCAGGACGCTCGCCGAGACCGCCAGCCAGATCTCGGCCCAGGCAGACGCGCACGCGAAAAGCACCATCGCCGAGATCGGCCAGCTCATGCAGACCGCGTCGGAGGCACCACGCGCCGCGGCGGAAATGATCGCCGAGCTGCGCGGCAAGCAAACCGACTTCGAGCAGCGCTCGGTGTCGCTGCTGCAGACGGTGAGCCAGGCCCACACCGACCTGCAGACCGAGATGGCATCGCGCGACCAGCAACGGCTCGCCGCGTGGACCCAGACGCTCGAAGCCATGGCCACGTCGCTCCAGCAGGAATGGCAGCAGGCCGGCGTACGCGGCGAGAACCAGCAGCAGGAAATCTGCCGGACGCTCGCCGAGACCGCCCGCGAGATTTCCGCGCAGACCGAGGCGCAAGCCAAGAGCACCATCGCCGAGATCGGCCAGCTCATGCAGGCCGCTTCGGAAGCGCCACGCGCTGCGGCCGAAGTGATCGGAGAGTTGCGCCAGAAGCTGACCGACGGCATGGCGCGCGACAACGCGATGCTGGAAGAGCGCAGCCGCATCCTGGGCACGCTCGAGACCCTGCTCGATGCGGTGAACCATGCCTCCACCGAGCAGCGCACGGCCATCGACGCGCTGGTCGCCGCATCGGCGGACCTGCTGGACCGCGTGGGCACGCGCTTCACCGACAAGGTCGATGCGGAAACCGGAAAGATGGCCGAGGTCGCCGCGCAGATCACCGGCAGTGCCGTCGAGGTGGCGAGCCTGGGCGAGGCCTTCGGCTTTGCCGTGCAGCTGTTCGCCGAATCGAACGACAAGCTGGGCGCGCAGCTGCAGCGCATCGAAGGCGCGCTCGGCAAGTCCGTCGCGCGCAGTGACGAGCAACTGGCCTACTACGTCGCGCAGGCCAGGGAAGTGATCGACCTGAGCATCATGTCGCAAAAGCAGATCGTGGAAGACCTGCAGCAGCTGGCCAGCCAGCGGATCGCGGCGGGCAGCGAAGCGTGATGACCGAGGACATCGACGCCGGCGCCGAGCCGACGGTCCCCGTCTGGGCCGTCTTCGGCGACCTGATGGCGGGGCTGCTGGGCGCTTTCGTGCTGATCCTAGTGTGCGTGATCGGCATGCAGCTGGAACTGGCGAACAAGCTCGAAGCCGAGGTCAAGCAGCGGCAGATCGAGGCGAAACGGCTGCAGACATTGGAGCAGGCCCTGGCAGGGCCGCTCGCAGCGGGCCGGGTGACGCTGAACAACGGCCGCATCGGCATCAGCGGCAACGTGCTGTTTGCCCTGAACTCGGCCGAGCTGCAGCCCGAAGGGCGGCAACTGCTCAAGAGCCTGGCCGCGCCGCTGACGGCGTATCTGCAGGCCCGCGACGAGATCCTGATGGTCAGTGGCTTCACCGACGACCGGCAGGTGCGCGGCGGCAACCGCCAGTTCGCTGACAACTGGGAGCTGTCGGCCCAGCGCGCGCTGACGGTGACGCGCGCGTTGATCGAGGAAGGCCTGCCGTCGTCCTCGATATTCGCCGCCGCCTTCGGCGCCGAGCAGGCGGTGGCCTCGAATGCCGATGCCGAGGGGCGCTCCCGCAACCGGCGCGTGGAAATGGCGCCGACGCCGCGGCCATCGAACGCGGCCCAGACCCCAAAGCCCCGTGAGTAACGACAGCGACGCACGCGCAGCCGATGCGGCATCCGCGCCGGGGGACAACGTGGACCCCGCCGCGATGCTCGCTGGGTGGCGCGCGCGCGGCGAGCACCGCATCGACCCGGTGCGCTTCCGTTTCATCGAGGCACTGGCACGGCGCACCGCCGCGCTGCAGGGCGATGCGCGGCGCATCCTGGACGGCAAGCTGACGGTGCTGCTCGCGGCCTATGGCGAAGGTGTCGAAAGGGTTCGGGGCGTCGATGGCGCGGCAACGGCACCGGCCGGTGCTGAACAGCTGGGCGCATCGCCAAGCGGTGCGCTCGCGGAACTCGTCGAACACATCGCCCAGGTGTCGGCCCATGACGATGCCCCGGTGCCGGGCGAGGCGGCGGCCAGCCTCGCTTCGACCGGCGAGCTGAAGACCTTCAGGTATTTCAGGGGCACATGGTCGAGGCTCAGTGCCGAGCGGCGGCTGACCCAGTCGCTGGCGAAGGTGCCCGACAACGCCGGCCCGCTCAACTCGCACCATCTCGTGCACCGGTCGCTCATGCTGATGCGCGACCTGTCGCCGGAGTACCTCAACCGGTTCATGTCGTATGTCGACACCCTGCTATGGGTCGAGCAGGTGAACACCGGCAGCGCGAGTGCACCCGCGGGTGCGAATGCACCGCGCGCGGAGAGCGCCCGCAAGACCGGGCGCAGCGCCAACAGCGCCAATGGTGCTAAGGCGGGCTGATGCCCGCGCGGGCCTCGGTTGCCCGCAGCGTCTCGTCGAACAACTGGAGCAGCTGCCGCGCGAACACTTCCATGTTCGCCGGGCGATCGGTATTGCCGGTCTCGATGGTCCGGCTGACGGTGATCTCGTTGGCGCCGGCAACGGCCACGCACACATGCCCCGGCGCGTCGCCGTACGGGCTGCCCGAAGGCCCGGCCGCACCGCTTTCGCAAATGCCCCAAGTCGCGCGATGGCTGTCGCGCATTCTGGCGGCGATGAAACGGGCGTAGGGCTCGGTTTCGCCGCGCATGCCGGCCATGTCTTCGCGCGTGAGCCCCAGCAGGGCCTTGCCGGCGCGCCGCGAATAGACGACCGCGCCACCCAGGAAGAACGCCGACGCGCCCGGAATGGCGAGCAGTGCCGCCGACACGAGTCCGCCGGCCGACGATTCGGCGACCGCCACCGTCTGCTGCCGCTCGCGCAGCGTGGCGCCGACGCGGGCTGCGAGCACGGCCAGCGGTTCGAGTGCGGGCGCGCCGGTGGGCGGCGTGGAAGAGGGCGCGATGGTCACGGTGTTCCCGATGCGCGCCTGACCGGCCGCTGCACGTAGGCCGGTGCCCGTTCATGGCTCGCCGTGCTGCCGTACACCGTGTCCGCCGGGTAGTACTCGGCCTGCAGCTGCACCTTCGCGGCGGCTTCCTCGCCGGCCGTGTGCGCGATGAAGGCCAGCATCAGGTCGGTGCCGGCCGATACGCCGGCCGATGTCCAGACGTTGCCATCCTGCGCGAAGCGCTGCTCGACCACCTTCACGTCGCCCAGCGCGCGCAGGCGGTCGAGCGATCCCCAGTGCGTGGTCGCCGTCTTGCCCGAGAGCAGGCCGGCCGCATGCAGCACGAAGGCGCCGGTGCACACCGACAGCAGCGCCTTGCAGCCGGGTGCCTGACCGGCCAGGAAGCGCACCATCGCGGGGTTGTCGACCTCGCGGCGCGTGCCCATGCCGCCGGGCACGAGCAGGCAATCGAGCGGCGGGCAGTCGGCAAAAGACACGTGCGGGTTGATGGACAAGCCCTTGGCGCAAGCCACCGGCTCGCGCTTCTCGGCGACGATCAGGCAGTTGGCGGGCCCTGCCGCCAGCTTGCTCCACATGGTGAGCATTTCCCAGGGGCCGACGAAGTCGAGCTCCTCGACATCAGGGAAGACGATGATCCCGAAATTCATACTTTCGAACTCCTTGGTGATTGAGGCCGTGCAAGAGCGTACAGACGCAGCATAGAGGCCTGCACCGCGCCGTGATTTGGTGACAGCTGGTTGCAAGCTTGGCTCAGTGTTTTCCTCAGAGTTCGATGGCGTGAAAATGGCTAGAGTGAAGGCGGCCGTTCAGGCTTTTGCTACGTACACATCAAGGAAATTTCATGAGCAAGAAAGTTGCATATGTCACCGGGGGCATGGGTGGCATCGGAACAGCCATCTGCCAACGTCTGCACAAGGACGGGTTTACCGTGATCGCCGGTTGCGGTCCTACGCGCGACCACGCCAAGTGGCTCGCCGAACAGAAAGCCGAAGGCTTCGAGTTCCACGCCTCCGTCGGCAATGTCGGCGACTGGCAATCCACCGTCGAGGCCTTCTCCGCTGCCAAGGCGGCGCATGGCCCCATCGACGTGCTGGTCAACAACGCGGGCATCACGCGCGACCGCATGTTCCTCAAGATGACGCCCGAAGACTGGAGCGCGGTGATCGAGACCAACCTGAACAGCATGTTCAACGTCACCAAGCAGGTGGTGGGCGACATGGTTGAAAAGGGCTGGGGCCGCATCATCAACATCAGCTCGGTCAACGGCGCCAAGGGCCAGGCGGGCCAGACCAACTACTCGGCGGCCAAGGCCGGCATGCACGGCTTCACGATGGCGCTGGCGCAGGAGCTGGCCAGCAAGGGCGTCACGGTCAACACCGTGAGCCCGGGCTACATCGGCACCGACATGGTCAAGGCCATCCGCCAGGAAGTGCTCGACAAGATCGTGGCCACGATCCCGGTCAAGCGCCTGGGCGAGCCGAGCGAGATCGCCTCCATCATCTCGTGGCTCGCGACGGACGAAGGCGGCTACAGCACGGGGGCCGACTTCTCGGTCAACGGCGGCCTCCACATGCACTGAGCATGCTGACCTGCACCTGATGAGAAAACCCGCCTCGGCGGGTTTTTTCATTTCATCGATGCGGGTTCTACGGATAGAAAGCCGCCAGCACGGGTCCTACAGTTTCAACTCTCCGGAGGCACCATGGAAAACACAACAAGTACATCCGCCAGAAAGCTCCCTCTGTACCGGTCGCTCTACGTGCAGGTGATCACCGCGGTGATCATCGGCGTGCTGCTCGGCCACTTCTATCCCTCGGTCGGGGAAGCCATGAAGCCTTTGGGCGACGGCTTCATCAAGCTCATCAAGATGATCATTGCGCCGATCATCTTCTGCACGGTGGTGGTCGGCATCGCCGGTATGGAAGACATGAAGAAGGTGGGCAAGACCGGTGGTCTTGCGCTGCTGTACTTCGAGGTGGTCAGCAGCATCGCGCTGGTGGTCGGGCTGGTGCTGGTCAACGTGCTGCAGCCCGGCGCGGGCATGAACGTCGATCCGGCCACGCTGGACACCAAGTCGATCGCCTCGTACACCGGCCCGGGCAAGATGACCGGCACGGTCGACTTTCTCCTGAACATCATTCCGAACACGCTGGTCGACGCCTTCGCCAAGGGCGAGATCCTGCAGGTGCTGCTGATCGCGGTGCTGTTCGGCTTTGCGCTGCATCGCTTCGGCGGGCGCGGCACGCTGGTGTTCGACGTGATCGAGAAGGGCTCGCACGTGCTCTTTGGCATCGTCAACTACATCATGAAGCTGGCGCCCATCGGTGCCTTCGGCGCGATGGCGTTCACCATCGGCAAGTACGGCCTGGGCAGCCTGTTCTCGCTCGGCAAGCTGATGGGCACCTTCTACCTGACCTGCCTGCTGTTCATCTTCGTGGTGCTGGGGCTTATCGCGCGCTTTCACGGCTTCAGCATCTGGAAGTTCATCAAGTACATCAAGGAAGAGCTGC
Source organism: Variovorax sp. EL159 (assembly GCF_900100965.1). Classification (GTDB taxonomy): domain Bacteria; phylum Pseudomonadota; class Gammaproteobacteria; order Burkholderiales; family Burkholderiaceae_C; genus Variovorax. Next base: position 1,073,265 of record NZ_FMUJ01000001.1, read on the forward strand.
TGATCGTGCTGGGCACGTCGTCGAGCGAGTCGGTGCTGCCGCGCATGATGGAAAAGATGGAGAACCTGGGCGCCAACAAGACCTGCGTGGGCCTGGTGATTCCGACGGGCTACTCGTTCAACCTCGACGGCACGTCCATCTACCTGACGATGGCGGCGGTGTTCATCGCGCAGGCGACCAACACCCACATGACGCTGGTGCAGGAGATCACGCTGCTGGCTGTGCTGCTGCTCACCTCGAAGGGCGCGGCGGGCGTCACGGGCAGTGGCTTCATCGTGCTGGCGGCCACGCTGTCGGCGGTGGGGCATGTGCCGGTGGCGGGGCTGGCGCTCATCCTGGGCATCGACCGCTTCATGTCCGAAGCCCGTGCGCTGACCAACCTGATCGGCAACGGCGTGGCCACCATCGTGGTCGCCAAGTGGACCAACGAGCTGGACGAGAAGCGGCTGCATGCCGGGCTCAACAACGAGACCTGGGTCGAGGCCCAAGAGCCCGAGGTGCTCGAGGGCGCGCGCGCCAACAAGATGGCCGGTTGACACGAAGGGGTAGACGTCGTTCCTGCAAAATGGAGCGATGCCCCACAGCGTTTCCCTCATCAACACGATTGCCGCCGGCCTCGGGCTGGCGCTGGTGTTCGGCTTTCTCGCTGCCAAGCTGAGGTTGCCGGCGCTGGTGGGCTACTTGTTGGCGGGCGTGATCATCGGGCCCTTCACACCGGGCTTCGTGGCCGATGCGGAGATCGCCGCACAGCTCGCCGAAATCGGCGTGATGCTGCTGATGTTCGGTGTCGGCCTTCATTTTTCTCTCGACGATCTGCTGGCGGTACGCAAGATCGCGCTACCCGGCGCGTTGGCGCAGATTGCCGTGGCCACCTTGCTCGGCGGCGGCCTGGCGATGTGGTGGGGCTGGAGCCCCGGCGCGGCGCTGGTGTTCGGGCTGGCGCTCTCGGTGGCCAGCACGGTCGTGCTGCTGCGCGCGCTCGAAAGCCTGGGCATTCTCGATTCGTTCACCGGGCGCATCGCCATCGGCTGGCTCGTAGTCGAAGACCTGGCCATGGTGCTGGTGCTCGTGCTGATGCCGCCGCTGGCCAGCACACTGGGCGGCCATGGCGCCCAGCCCGGCGAGGTGGCAACGCCGCTGTGGCAGACGCTCGGGCTCACGCTGCTGCAGGTCGGTGGCTTCGTCGCGCTGATGCTGGTGGTGGGGCGGCGGGTGTTTCCCTGGATTCTTTGGCAGGTCACGCGCACCGGCTCGCGCGAGCTGTTCACGCTGTGCGTGGTGGCCGCGGCCGTGAGCATCGCCTTCGCTTCGGCGGCGCTGTTCGGCGTGTCGTTCGCGCTCGGCGCCTTCTTTGCCGGCATGGTGATGCGCGAGTCGCAGTTCAGCCACCGCGCGGCACAGGAGTCGCTGCCGCTGCGCGACGCTTTCGCCGTGCTGTTCTTCGTGTCGGTCGGCATGCTGTTCGACCCCTCGGTGCTGATCGAACGGCCGCTGCAGGTGCTGGCGGTGGTGCTGGTGATCGTTGTGGGCAAGTCGCTCGCGGCCTGCGCGCTGGTGCTGGTGTTTCGCTACCCGCTGGCCACCGCGCTCACGGTGAGCGCCAGCCTGGCGCAGATCGGCGAGTTTTCTTTCATCCTCGCGGGGCTGGGCGTGTCGCTGGGCCTGCTGCCGGTCGAGGGCCAGAGCCTCGTGCTGGCCGGGGCGCTGATTTCCATTGCCACCAACCCGTTGTGGTTCAGCCTGATCGCGCCGCTGCAGAAATGGCTGCATGCCCATTCGGCGTTTGCGCGCGGTCTTGAATCGCGCGACGACCCGCTCGCCGAACTGCCCATGACCACCGAGGCCAAGTACCTCTCGCGGCAGGTGGTGCTGGTCGGCTACGGCCGGGTGGGGCGCCGCATCGCGGCCGAACTCGAGGCGCACGACATTCCCTACGTGGTGGCCGAGCAGAACCGCGAGCTGGTCGAAAAATTGCGCGAGGCCGGCATCCCGGCCGTGTGGGGCGATGCGGCCGATCCGGCGGTGCTGATCCAGGCGCATGTCGCGCGGGCCCGCGTGCTCGTGGTCGCCACGCCCGACACCATGAACGTGCGCCAGATGATCGAGACGGCGCGCACGCTCAACCCGACCATCCAGACCGTCATCCGCAGCCACAACGAGCAGGAGGCCCAGCTGCTCACGCAGGAAACCTCCGTCACCGTCTTCCTCGGCGAGCATGAACTGGCCCAGGCGATGGCCCGCGACGTGGTGCAGCGGGCCGTGTCGATGGCCATGCCAGTGTCGGTGGCCTGACGGGGCCGGTGGCCTGACGGGGCCGGTCCGGCGCCCGGGTTCAGAGGTCTTCGATGACCAGCATGCGGTAGCGCTGGGCGATCGAATAGGGCACGGTCCGCACCAGTTCCATCAGCCGCTCGGCCGTGGCGCCGTCCCGCGTTTTGACCAGCAGGCCCGTGTGGCCGCTGCGCGCCAGCCGGGCGAAGGCGCGTACCGTCGCGGCGTCTGTGCCGGGGGACGGCAGGGGGTCTTCGACGGTCTTCACGGTCGGCGCGATCTCGGCCAGGACCGTCTCGGCGGGCAACAGATAGACCTCGTCGCCGCTCATGCCTTTTTCGATCAGGCGGTGGCCGATGCGGTTCGCGTCTTCCGCACTGGGGAACATCACCATCGAATAGCCGGTCGGATAGAAGGCGCCACCGACGCTCGATCGCATGTGGGTCTCAAGAATGAATTGCTTCATGCGGCCTCCTGGAGTCCATGAGGGTCCCTGGCTACAACATTAGGTCGCGCGGCGCGGATGCGCTGTAGGAGAAGCCCGAAAGCTGTCAACCGCGCGTGTTCTTCGTCCATTCAACGGTGACACCACTTGCATTGCCCCATGTCTTCCGCCCGAAACATCGCACTCACCGTCCACGAACTGGAGGCCGGCGAGTTCTATTGGGTGCTGATGGAAGCGGTGGACGACACGCCGGGCGAGACCACCCACGTCTACGTGCCGCTGGAAGCCGCCCACGAGCCCTATGCCACCTACTCGAACGCGCTGGTGGCGGGCGTTGCGGCGTTGCGGCGGCTGTTCGGACCCGACGGCAGGCCCCGCTGAACCGGGGCTGAACCCCGCCTGAGCCGCGCGTCGGGAGCGCCGGCAACAGGCCGCTCCCTATAATCCCGCGGTTTTGGTGTGTTAATTTTTATTACTCACACCAGAAACCACGGTTCGAAGGTGCCCCGCATGCCATCCATTGGCCTCGGGGTTAAACGGGAAGCAGGTGCGCCACGTCGTCGCTGACGCGGTCATTCCTGCGCTGCCCCCGCAACGGTCGGCGGATCTGGAAACCCTCGGGCCCATGCCTTTTTCGGCATGGGCAGCCACTGCGCTTCGGCGTGGGAAGGCGAGGGTTTCGGCTCCGGTGCGCATTCTGCGCATCGGGGCGCTCCGCAAGCCCGGATACCGGCCTTCGCAACCGCCTTCGGACGCTGCGGGAGTGCGTGTCCGGGCCTGCCGTTGCGCCGCCTTCGCGTGCACCGGCACCGCCCGTTCGCACCTCTTCCCACGTCCTCGATCGGTCAGGAACCTGCGGGGACGCAGGTCGGAGGAGGGGAATTCAAATGGATCAGGCATCGCCAGCGCGCGATCGCACGGGCGCGCCACGGCAATGGGCGCGCCTTTCGGGGCTTTCAGGTCTTTCGGGCCTTTCACTGGGGCTGGGGTTGGCTTTCGGGCCCGTCGCCGCCTTCGCGGAGACGGCAGGAGAAACGACGGGCACGGGCAGCAACAGCCTGGCGCCGGTACAGGTTGAGGCCAGCCGGCACACGCCGCTGGCCATCGACGAGCCCGCGCACACCGGCAGCCGCCTCGGGCTCACGCCGCTCGAAACGCCGGCCAGCATCGAGGTGCTGAGCGGCGACACCATCCGCGCGCGCGGCGACGTCTCGGTGATCGACGCGGCCACCCGCGCCACCGGCATCACCGGCTCGCCCGCGCCCGGCAACGGCGGCACGTCGATGGCGGCGCGCGGCTTCTCGGGCCACGGCTCGGTGATGCAGCTGTTCGACGGCACGCGCCTGTACGCGGGCGCGGGCACCGTCACCTTTCCGTTCGACACCTGGTCGGTCGACCGCATCGAGGTGCTGCGCGGCGCGGCCTCGGTGATGTTCGGCGAAGGCGCCATCGGCGGCGCGATCAACGTCGTGCCCAAGAAGCCCACGCGCGGCCCGATCCAGAACGAAGCGCTCGTGACGTACGGCTCCGACGCCACGCGCCAGGTCGCCTTCGGCAGCGGCGGTGCGATCAACGACAAGCTGTCGTACCGCTTCGACATCAGCCACCGCAAGACCAACGGCTTCATGGCGCGCGGCGAGGCCGAGAGCCTGGCCGTGGGCGCGGCCGTGCGGCTGGATGTGTCGCCGCAGCTGCAGTTCACGCTGTCGCACGACGAAGGCCGGCAGTCGCCGCAGCGCTACTACGGCGTGCCGCTGATCGACGGGCGCCTGAACGACCGGACGCTGCGCCAGAACTACAACCTCGATGATTCGGAGCTGAAGTACCGCGACAAGTGGACCCGGCTCGACGCCCAGTGGACGCCGAACGATGCGGTCACCGTGCGCAACCAGCTCTACCGGCTGGAGAGCAAGCGCCACTGGCGCAACAGCGAGACCTACACCTTCAACGCCACCACCCGCCAGGTCTTGCGTGGCGACTACCTGGAAATCGGCCACGACCAGGAGCAGATCGGCAACCGCACCGACGCCACCTTCCGGCATTCGCTGTTCGGCATGGCCAACCAGGTGCTGGTGGGCTTCGACATGAACCACATCGACTTCCTGAATTCGAGCGACTCGCCCTATGGTGGCCGCTCGGTGGTCAACCCCTTCGTGTTCCAGCCCGGCTACTACGCCTCGCCCGTGGCCTACCTGCCGCGCTACAAGACGAAGACCAACACCTACGCCTTCTTCACCGAAGACAAGCTGGCCTTCAACGAGCAGTGGTCGGTGGTCGGCAGCCTGCGCTGGGACCACGCCAAGGTTTCGCGCGTCGACCAGCAGAACCTGTCGAGCCGGCTGGACAAGACCTTCGAGTACGCCACCGGCCGCCTTGGCGTGGTGTACGCGCCCGATGCCTCGCAGTCGTTCTATGCCCAGGTGGCGCGCGCGGCCGATCCGCTGACCTCGCTGATCAGCACCTCGGCCACGCAGGTGCCCTTCGACCTGAGCACCGGCCGGCAGGTCGAGGTGGGCTACAAGCGCCAGCTGGCCGATGGCCGTGGCGCCTGGACCGTGGCCGCCTACCGCATCGAGAAGACCAAGCTGCTCTCGCGCGACGCCAGCGACCCGAGCAAGACCCAGCAGATCGGCAAGCAGTCGTCCGAAGGCATCGAGGCCACGCTCGACCTGGCACTGACCTCGACGCTGCGGCTCGAAGCCAACGTCGCCCGGCTGCGCGCGCGTTATGACGACTTCAACGAGGTGGTCGGCAAGTCGCTGGTTTCGCGCGCGGGCAACACGCCGTCCGGCGTGCCTGAGGCGACGGCGAACCTCTGGCTCAACTGGCGCTTCCTGCCGCAATGGGAGGCCGATTTCGGCGTGCGCTACGTGGGTTCGCGGCAGGTCGATACGGCCAATTCGCGCAAGATCGGCGCCTACACGGTGGCCGATGCCGGCGTGAGCTGGCAGGTGAACCCGTCGACAAAGCTGGCGCTGCGCGGCTACAACCTGACCGATCGCAAGTACCCGGTGTCGTTCTCGAACGGCGGCAACCAGTGGCTGCTGGGCCGGCCGCGCTCGTTCGAGCTGTCGGCGCTGGTCAACTTCTGAGCACGACCATGACCTCCGCATGGCGCCGCGCCTGGCCCCGTCTTCGCCACTGGCTCTACTGGACACACCGGTGGTTGGGCATCGGCGGCTGCCTGCTGTTCGTCATGTGGTTCGTCTCGGGTGTGGTGATGATGTACGTGGGCTATCCCACGCTCACCGACGAAGAGCGGCTGGCCGGCCTCGGGCCGTTGCGCTTTGAGCAGGCGGTGGTGCCGCCATCCGCCGCGCTGGAAGCACTGCCACCGGCCGCGCGCGCACAACCGCCGCGCCGCATGGTGCTCGAAGTGCAGGGCGGCAGCGCGCCGGAACCCGTCTGGCGCATCACCGACGCACGCGGTGGTCGCCACACCATCTCGGCACGCGACGGCCATGCGCTCGGCCCGGTCGATGCGGCGCAGGCGGAGGCCACTGCGCGCGGCTTTTCAGGCCAGCCCGGCGCGCGCTGGGCCGAGACGCTGGAGCGCGACCAGTGGACCGTGCCGCAAGGCCTGAATCCGCTGCGCCCGCTGCATCGCATCGAAGTCGGCGACGCGGCCGGCACCGAGCTGTACGTGTCCTCGCGCAACGGCGAGGTGGTGCGCGACACCACGCGTTCGGAGCGCTTCTGGAACTGGCTGGGTTCGGTGCCGCACTGGATCTACTTCACCCCGCTGCGTGCCGACCCGCCGCTGTGGCACGAGGTGGTCGTGTGGCTGTCGGCAGCGTGCATCGTCTCGGCGGTGACGGGCATCGTCATCGGCATCCTGCGGGTTCGGCTGCGCCGGCGTTTCCGCAACGGCGCGGTCACGCCGTACAAGGGGTGGATGGCCTGGCACCACATCGCCGGCCTCATCGGCGGTTTCTTCGTGCTCACGTGGATCATCAGCGGCTGGCTGTCGATGAACCCCAACGGCTGGTTCCAGCGCGGGCCCGGCGACGTGGCGGCGATGGCGCGCTACACCGGCGCAGGGTCGTCGCCATTCCCCTGGCCGCCGGCTTCGTTACCGGCGGGCGAAGGCGCCGCCGCACCACGCGAGGCATTGCCGATGTGGTTCGACGGCAGGCCGCTGCTGCAACTGCGCGATGCGCAGGGGCGTGTGCGCGTGGTCGATGCCGCAACGGGCGCGCCCGCCACGATCAGCCGCGACGACATCGTGCGTGCCGCCGCCCGCCTGCGCCCCGGCGCCACCGTGACGCAGGCGACGCTGCAGATGCGCGAAGACTTCCACTGGTACGGACACCACCGCGAGCGCGTGCTGCCCGTGTGGCGGCTCGAATTCGACGACGCCGCGCGCAGCTGGATCTACATCGACCCTTCCAGCGGGCAGGTCGCCGGCAGCAACGACCGCAACGCGCGCCTGCGCCGCTGGCTCTTCAATGCGGCGCACAGCCTCGACTTTCCCTGGCTCATCCAGTACCGGCCGGCCTGGGACATCGTGGTGTGGCTGCTGTCGATCATCGGCACGGTGGCTTCGGCCAGCGGCGTGGTGATCGGCTGGCGCCGGTTGCGGCGCAAACCCTCGTTGCGGGAGCGCGGCGCGCGCCCCGGCGTTCATGGCGGGGCTTGCGCGAGCAAGCCCATCAACTAACAATCAACTTTCGCACTTCGGTGCAATTCAGGAGGTGCTCGATGCACATCGAACCAGGTCTCGTCGACGGATCCAAGATTTTCCTCAGCTACGCGACGGCAGCCGCCGCGCTGGCCTACACAGGCAAGGTGGCGTTCGACACGCTCATGAAGGACGGCCCCGCCGCCCTGGTGCTGCGCTCGGCCATTGCCGTGGCGCTGGTGTTCTGCTTCTTCGAGGTGTTGCCGCATCACCCCGTGGGCGTGTCCGAGGTGCACCTGATCCTCGGCACCACGCTGCTGCTGGTGTTCGGGCTCGCGCCCGCGGCCATCGGCCTGGCGGGCGGGTTGCTCATCCAGGGCCTGTTCTTCGAGCCGCAGGACTTGCCGCAGTACGGCATGAACGTCACCACCTTGCTGGTGCCCCTGTTCGCGACGGCCGCGCTGGCACGGCGCATCATTCCGAAGAACGTGGCCTACGTGGACCTCAGCTACCAGCAGGCTTTCAAGCTGTCGGTGGCCTACCAGGGTGGCATCGTGGTCTGGGTCGGCTTCTGGGCGCTCTACGGTCGCGGCACCGGCCTCGAGAACATCGGCCAGATCGCCAGCTTCGGCGCTGCCTACATGACCGTCGTGCTGGTCGAGCCACTGGTCGACCTGGGCGTGCTGGCTGCGGCCAAGGCCTGGCGTCGCCTGCAGGGCACGGCGTTCGTCGAGCGCCGCCTGTACAGCAGCATCTGATCCGGATTCAGCGGCACGCACTCCCCGGGGGCGACCCCGGGGCGTGCCGCATCCATTGCCGGCGCCGGAGGCCCGGCGCTCCATCTCCGCTTCGTCGGCTCCGGGCCGATGCCGCTCGTGCGGATCGCGGGCGCCGTCGAGCGCCCGTCTCCGCGTTACCCATTCCATGGCCATCGGCGCCTGAAAGAATCCACTTCATGACCCCAAGCAACGCCAAGATCCCCGTCACCATCGTCACGGGCTTCCTCGGCAGCGGCAAGACCACGCTGCTGCGTCACATCCTCGGCAACGCCGAGGGCCGCCGCATCGCGGTGATCGTCAACGAGTTCGGCGAACTCGGCATCGACGGCGAGATTCTTCGTGGCTGCGGCATCGGCTGCGACGAGGAAGGCAACGAGCGCGAAGGCGCGCTGTACGAACTGGCCAACGGCTGCGTCTGCTGCACCGTGCAGGAAGAATTCTTGCCCGTGATGCTGCAACTGGCCGAGCGGCGCGGCGACATCGACGCCGTGATCATCGAGACCTCGGGCCTGGCGCTGCCCAAGCCGCTGGTGCAGGCCTTCCAGTGGCCGGACATCGCCAACATCTTCACCGTCGATTCGGTGGTCACCGTGGTCGACGGGCCCGCCGCCGATGCGGGCCAGTTCGCCGAGAACCCCGCGGCGGTCGATGAAGCCCGCCGTGCCGACCCCAATCTCGACCACGAATCGCCGCTGCATGAGCTGTTCGAAGACCAGCTCTCGGCCGCCGACCTCGTGGTGCTCAACAAGACCGACCTGATGGACGACGCCGCGCGCATCCGTGTCGAGGCTCTCGTGCGCGAAGAGCTGCCGCCCGAAGTGAAGATCGTCGCCGCCACCGAAGGCAAGCTGCCGCTGGCGCTGCTGCTGGGCCAGGGCCGCGCGGCCGAAGCCACCATCCACCTGCGCGAAAGCCACCACGACCACGAGGAAGACCACGACCATGACGAGTTCGACTCGCTCGTGATTGAACTGCCGGCCGTGGACCGCGACAGCCTTCTGGCCGTGCTCGGCAAGCTGGTCGAGCAGCACACCATCTACCGCGTGAAGGGCTTCGTCGCCATTCCCGGCAAGCCGATGCGCCTTCTGGTGCAGGGCGTGGGCCGTCGTTTCGACCACCACTTCGACCGCCGCTGGCGCGATGACGAAGCGCAGCGCACGCGCCTGGTGTTCATCGGTGAAGACCTCGATGAAGGCGCGCTGCGCAAGGCACTGGAGAGCGTGGCCGCCGTTCCCGCCTGATGGCCTGACCGCATGCACCTGCTGAGCACCCAGCCCGGACGCTTCGTCGAAGACGACAGCGTCGTCACCCGGCTCGACCAGACACCGGGCGACATCGTGGTGCTCAGCTCGGCCGACACCACGCTCGCGCTGCTCGCGGCCGCGCGCACCGCGCTGGCGTCCGCCGACCCTGGCTATCCGTCGCTGCGGCTGGCCAACCTCATGCACCTGCGCCAGCCGGCCTCGCTCGACCTGTATGTCGACGAGGTGCTGCAGCATGCGCGCGTGGTGGTCGTCGATCACCTGGGTGCCGAATCGGCGTGGGCCTATGGCCTGCAGCAGCTGGAGAAGCTGGCCAGGCGCAAGGGCCAGCAGCTTGCGATGTTCTCGGGCGACCTGCAGGAAGACGAAGACCTGCTCGCGCGCGGCACCGCGCCCCGCGAAGTGAGCCGCCAGCTCTGGCAGTACATGCGCAGCGGCGGCGCGGGCAATGCGATGCAGTTTTTGCGCGCGGTGGCCTTCCATGGCCTCGGCCATGGCGAAGCGCCGTTGCCGCCGCGCAGCCTGCCGCAAGTGGCGCTGCATGTGCCACGCGGCATCATCGATGCGGCCCATTCGGTGGCCGGCATCGACGACCTGCGCGCCGGCTGGCATGCGGGGGCGCCGGTGGTGGCGCTGGTGTTCTATCGCTCGCATCTGCTGTCGGGCAACACCGTGGCCTTCGATGCGCTCGCGGCCGCGCTGAGCGCCGAAGGGCTGAACCCGTTGCCCGTTGCGCTCGATTCGCTGAAAGATCCGCTGTGCATGTCTGCATTCCGCGGCCTGTGCAGCGAGCACGACGTTCAGCTCGTGCTCAACACCACCGCCTTCGCCGCACTGGGGCAGGGCGCGCAGAACGACGAAGGCGAGGCCATCGCCCTGGCCGGCGACGCGCCGGTGCTGCAGGTGATCGTGAGCGGCGGCAACCGCGAGGACTGGCTGGCCGACAGCCAGGGCCTGCGCCCGCGCGACATCGCCATGCAGATCGCCTTGCCCGAGATGGACGGCCGCATCGTCACGCGTGCCGTGAGCTTCAAAGGCCTGTCGCATCGCTGCGAACTCACGCAGACCGAAGTGGTGAACTACCAGCCCGAGCCCGACCGCATCGCCTTCGTGGCCGAGCTGGCGCGGCGCTGGTGTCGCCTTCGCAGCCTTGCCGCGGCCGACAAGCGCATCGCGCTCATCCTGGCCAACTACCCCGGCAGCGAAGGGCGCATCGGCAGCGGCGTGGGGCTCGACACGCCGGCCTCGGTCATCGCGATCCTGCAGGCCATGCAGGCCGAAGGCTATGCGCTCGGCGAGCCCGATGCATTGCCGCACGATGGCGATACGTTGATGCAGAGGCTTCAGGAGGGCATCGCCAACGATCCGGCGCAATGGGCCGCGCGGCCCGCGTGGCAAAGCTACGCGCTGGCCGATTACCGCGCGCGCCTCGCGGCCTTGCCCGAAGGCATGGCGGCTGCCATCGATTCGCGCTGGGGCGCGCCCGAGCAAGACCCGATGGTCAGGCAGGGCCGCTTCATGATCGCCGGGCTGCGGCTGGGCCGCGTGTTCGTCGGCATCCAGCCGGCACGCGCGCTGGGCACGCTCGGTGCCGCCGACTATGCGAGCTACCACGACGCCGAGCTGGTGCCGCCGCACAGCTACCTGGCCTTCTACTTCTGGCTGCGCGATGCCTTCGCCATCGATGCGGTCGTGCATGTGGGCAAGCACGGCAACCTCGAATGGCTGCCGGGCAAGAGCATCGCGCTCTCGCAGACCTGCTGGCCCGATGCGATCCTCGGGCCGCTGCCGAACGTCTACCCCTTCATCGTCAACGACCCGGGCGAGGGCGCGCAGGCCAAGCGCCGCACGCAGGCGGTGATCGTCGATCACCTGATGCCGCCGCTCACGCGGGCCGAGAACCACGGCCCGATGCAGGACCTGGAACGCCAGGTCGATGAGTACTACGACGCGCTGCTGGTCGATGCGCGGCGCGCCAAGGTGCTGCGCGCGCAGATCCTCGCAGCCGTGCGGGCGCAGCATCTGGTCGACGAACTCGACATGCCCGGTGCCGAAGACGATGCCGTGCTGGCGCGCGTCGATGCCTACCTGTGCGAGCTGAAGGAAACGCAGATTCGCGATGGGCTGCATGTGTTCGGCGCTTCGCCGCAGGAACGGTTGCGGCGCGACACGTTGCTGGCGCTCGCGCGTTATCCGGCTGCGGATGGCGTGGGCGCGAATGCCGGGTTGCTGGGCGCGCTGGCGCGTGACTTGTTGCCGGGTGACAGCTTCGACCCGCTCGACGTCGACGCAGCCAAGCCTTGGCAGGGCGCACGCCCCGCGCTGCTGCAATCGGTCAGCAGCGATCCGTGGCGGCATCAGGGCGACACGCGCGAGCGCTTGGAGCTGCTTGCGCAACGCCTGCTCGAAGAAGGAATTCCTGCAGGCATGCCGCAGACCACAGCGGTCATGGCTCGCATCGAACAGACCCTTGCACCAGCGCTCGATGCCTGCGGTGCGCAAGAGCTGCTGCAACTCTCCCGCGCGTTGCAAGGCCGCTTCGTACCACCTGGCCCGAGCGGCTCGCCCTCGCGCGGCCGCCCCGACGTGCTGCCGACTGGTCGCAATTTCTACGCGGTCGATACCCGTGCCATTCCCACGCCAACCGCCTGGACGCTCGGCCTCAAGTCCGCCGCGCAACTGGTCGAACGCCACATGCAGGAGCACGGCGACTACCCGGTGGCAATGGGCCTGTCCGTCTGGGGTACGGCCACCATGCGCACCGGTGGCGACGATCTGGCGCAGGCCTTCGCGCTGATCGGCGTACGGCCCAAATGGGCACCGGGCAGCCAGCGCGTGGTCGATTTCGAGGTGCTGCCGACTGTCGGGCTCGGGCGCCCGCGCATCGATGTCACGCTGCGCATCTCGGGCTTCTTTCGCGATGCCTTTCCCAACGCGGTGCAGATGTTCGACGCGGCCGTGCAGGCCGTTGCGGCGCAGGAAGACGAAGACGCCGAGCGCAACCCGATCCGCGCGCGCATCCTGCGCGAAGCCGCCGCGCTCGAAGCGCAAGGCCAGACACCCGAGGCCGCGCGCCTGCAGGCCGGCTGGCGCGTGTTCGGCTCGGCACCGGGCAGCTACGGCTCGGGCCTGCAGCCGTTGTTCGACCATGGCGACTGGCAGACTGACGACGACCTCTCCAAGGCCTACGTCGGCGGCAGCGCCCATGCCTACGGGCAGGGCAGCGACGGCGTGCCGGCTGCCGACGCACTGGTGCGACGCCTGCGCAGCATGAACGTCGTCATGCAGAACCAGGACAGCCGCGAGCACGACCTGCTCGACTCCAACGACTACTACCAGTTCCAGGGCGGCATGGCCGCCGCCGTGCGCCACCTGAGCGGCCAGCAGCCCGCGATGTACCACGGCGACCACGGCAACCCGCAGGCGCCGCGCGTGCGCACGCTGAAGGAAGAAATCAGCCGCGTGATCCGTTCGCGCGTGGTCAATCCGAAGTGGATCGACGGCGTCAAGCGCCACGGCTACAAAGGCGCCTTCGAGATGGCAGCGACCGTCGACTACCTCTTCGGCTTCGACGCCACCGCCCGCGTGGTCGGCGACCACCAGTACGCGATGGTGGCCGATGCCTACGTGCTCGATGCCGGCACCCGCGACTTCGTGAACGCGCACAATCCGCGCGCGCTGCACGACATGCTCAGCCGCCTGCTCGAAGCCATGCAGCGTGGCCTGTGGCAGTCGCCCGGCGCGTACAAAGAACAGCTTGAAAACCTGTTGCTCGACCACGAGCAGCAGATGGAAGGATCGACCCGATGACCACCGCCGCGCCCATGCCGCTGCCTTTCCCTTTCGCCGCGATTGCCGGCCAGCCGCAGTTGCGCCAGGCGCTGCTGCTCGCGGCGGTCGATCCCGGCCTGGGCGGTGTGCTGATCGAAGGGCCGCGCGGCACCGCCAAGACCACGGCGGCGCGCGCACTGGCCGAGCTGCTGCCCGGCGCGCCTTTCGTCACGCTGCCGCTGGGCGCGAGCCTCGAAAGCCTTGTTGGCACGCTCGACCTGGGGCACGCGCTGGCGGGCCATGAACTGAAGTTCGCACCCGGCCTGCTGGCGCGCGCGCATGGCGGCGTTCTCTACGTGGACGAAATCAACCTGCTGCCCGATGCGCTGATCGACTCGCTGCTCGATGCGGCAGCCAGCGGCGTGAACGTGGTCGAGCGAGACGGCATCTCGCACCGGCATGCCGCGCGCTTCGTGCTGGTCGGCACGATGAACCCGGAAGAGGGCACGCTGCGGCCGCAACTGCTCGACCGCTTTGGCTTGTGCGTGCATCTGCGCAACATCGAAGACGCGGCCGAGCGGCAGGCCATCGTGCGGGCGCGGCTCGCGTTCGACGCCGATCCGCAGGGCTTTCGTGCGACGCATGCGCAGGCCGAAGCTGAACTCGCGGCCGCGCTGGTTCGTGCGCGAGCCGCTGTGGCCAATGCCTCGGCCTTGCCTTATGGCGATGCGGTGCATGAAGCAGTTGGCGCGCTGTGCATCGAAGCGGGTGTCGATGGATTGCGTGCCGACCTCGTGATGCTGCGTTCGGCGCGGGCACTGGCTGCTTGGGACGGCGCGGTAGCCATCTCGACCGATCACGTGCAACGCGTGGCCGAGGCCGTGCTGCTGCACCGTCGCAAGCCGGAAGCGGTCAGTGCGCCTGCGGCTGCTGCTCCTGCGCCGGCTCCTTCATCGCGACCCGCCGGCAACGGATCGAATCAGTCGACCGCAGGCAACGAGAGCGCAGGCGAACAGAACTGGGGTGCCATGCCGCCCGAGCCCGTCGGCATCGAGCGCGTGAAACCGCTGCGTCCGCTGATCCCCTCGCAAACGCTTTCGCAAGCTGCCCCAAAAAAAGCCTGAGCCTCCGGGACGCCGCACCCGCTGGCGCACGCCAGGGTGACCGGAGGCAGGGCACGCAAAGGGATGCGTGGCATGGCCCCGCCTTGCAGGGCACGGCCTTCGATTGGCCGCGCACGCTCATTGCCCGTGGTGCGAGTGACTTGCGTGCGGAGCACCTGCGGCATCGGCCGCAGCAGGCGCGCAGCGGTGCGCTCCACTGCTTCCTGCTCGACTGCTCGGCCTCGATGCGCAACGACGGCAACCTCGCGCGTGCCAAGGGCCTGTTGCTCGCGCTGATGCAGGAGGCGTATCAGCGCCGCGACCACGTCGCGCTGCTTTGCTTTGCCGGCAACGTGGCCGAGCTGCGCCTGTCGCCGCGCCGCGCAAGCGCCTGGAACGACGACTGGATCGCCCCCATCGGCGCCGGTGGTGGCACGCCGCTCGCGCTGGGCGTGGAGCGCGCCGAACAGCTGCTGGTTCGCAGCGAGGCCCGCCAGCGCTGGCTGTGGTTGCTGACGGATGGCCGCACCAGCGAAAGCCCCGCACGGCCCGAAGCTGCCGATGTCGCCTGCGTGGTCGATTTCGAAGCGGCACGACTCCCGCTGCATCGCGCGCGGCAACTGGCCGAGCGCTGGCAGGCGCGCTACTTGGCGGCCGATCAGGCGGCTTGAATCACAAGCGTCGATGGCGCGTCTTCGGGCGCGGCAATCGGCCTTCGCGCCAAAAGCTCATCTGCCGTAGGGCCAAACGGTGCGCGCCTTCCCTTCGATACTGCCGCCGATTCAACCCAACCCCCAAGGAAACGACATGGCAGCAACAAGGCGCGTGGTGCGCGAAGGCGCGTTCAGAAAGATCATTGCCGACGGCGTGCAGGTGGGCGACACGATCTACCTGTCGGGCCAGGTGAGCGTGGATGGCGAGGGGCGCACCATCGGCGCGGGCGACACGGCGGCGCAGCTGCGACAGGCCTACGGCAACGTCCGCAAGGTGCTCGAATCCTTCGGCGCGTCGATGGCCGACATCGTGGACGAAACGCTTTTCGTGACCGACATCGAAGGCTTTCTCGCCGATGCCGATGGCCTGTTCGCCCTTCGCGCCGAGATGTTCGGCGGCGAGCCGCAGATTTCGCAGACCCTGGTCGAGGTGTCGCGCCTGGGCAGTGCCGACTGGCTGCTGGAGATCAAGTGCGTTGCCAGAACGGCTGCAGTCTGAAGGGGTGAAGGCCCGCTCCCTCGGGGACTTCAGGTACCTTACGGTATGCTTTTGAAACCCTGCTTCCTGGCCCTCGCACTGACCCTGGCATTGCCTGCCTTCGCGCAATCCGCGGAGCCTTCGGACGCTGGCGATTGCAAGGCGCAGGAAGCGGCGCTCGAGAGCGACATGGACCTTGCCCGCTCCAGGGGCCAGATGCTGCGCCGGCGGCAACTGGCCGAGGCACTGAGTGCATTGCAGGCGCGTTGCAATGCAACGGCACCGAGCAAGGCCGTTCGCATCGAAAAGCTGGAGCAGGAAATCAAGACGCTGCGCTCGGAACTCGAGCGTGCCGAAGAGCAGTTGCGCAGCCTGAAGAACGAGTCGCCCTGAGGGCTACTTGCCCATGTGCACCGGCTGAACGGCGTTGCCCGATGCCGCGTGGGGCTGTGGATCGCCGGGCGATGCGACGTCTTTCTCCACCGTGGTGTCCGCAGGCGCCAGCATCGTTCCGCGGCAGTTCGGCGAGCCGCAATGGCAGGGGTACTTCGAGGGCGGCGAGCCGTCGTCGGCCGTCAGCGAATAGTCGATGAACAGTTCGTCGCCCGCATCCACCGGCTCCAGCGTCTGGAACTTGAGCACCAGCTCGCCTGCGTCGTCGTATTCCTCGACGGCCTCGCAGTTCGGCTCGCACGAGTGGTTGAGGTGGCGCGTGGCGTTGCCGCCCTTGGCGCCGTCGATGGTTTCCTGGTTCGTCAGTGTGAACAGGTAGGTGAGCTGGTCGTCCCAGACCTTGGTGGCGATTTCCTGCTTCGAGTAGCGGCGACCTTCGTAGAGGCCGAGAAAGGCTTCGGCCGGCAGGTCGCGCGTGGCGAAGGCGCCGAGGCCGTGGACGCCGCTGGGGCCGACCCGGATGAAGGGGGTGGAAGAGGTCTGCTTGCGATGCTTCATGTGAGGGACGAGGCGTTGTTGCCCGACGGGAAGGGCCACGCCATTTCTATCTGACGGATGACGGTGCTTGCGCCGCGTGCGGTCGCTGCATTGGACAGGGGGCTGCGCGCGGGTTCGTCGACCAGACGCCAGCGGGTGCCTGCGCGCGCGGCGGCCAAGGCGTCGAGCAGATCGTGGGCGGCCGCTTCGTCGATGGCGGCTGCGTCGAACAGGGTGCCTTGGGCATCGCCGGCTGGCGCCATGACGGCATAGCCGACGACCGCTGCGCCGCGTCGCACGCCGAGTGCGATGGCGCCTTCATGAGTGAGGGCGTCGCGCACGGTCGACAGCTCGCGTCGCCACGTGGGGCGCGACACCGCACTGCAGGCTGTGCGAACGGCTGTGAGTTCTTCAGAGGCAAGCGTGTCGCCGACGCCTGTCGCACGCGCCTCGAAGGCCCACTCAAGAACGTCGAGCGTGCGGAGCTCCCCGAAGCCGGCCTGCCGGTAGAGCACGCGCGCCGGGTTCTGTTCGATGACTTCGAGAAAGGCCCGGTCGATTCGCGCCGTCGAGAAGGCAGCGGTCTGTGCTTCGATGAGCTGCCGGGCCAGCCCTTGCCGCCGGTGCGTGCTCGCGATGCCAAAGCCCGCGAGGTAGGCCCGGTCTTGCCGCAGGCCGGCAAGCGAGATGCCGCAAGCCACCCCATCGACCGCGATGACGCGCGACAGGGCCAGGTCCACGTCGCCACGCCGCAGGTGCCGGTCGAAGCGCGGTCGGTCGAAGGCAATGGGAACGAAGTAGCCCTCGTAGGCGCGGTTCCAGAGCGCAGTGAGTTCGTCGCGCGTGAAGTTCGTGGCGAGAACGGCCGCCGTGCCGGTGTTGTTGCTCATCGCGGGTTTTGTGCAGGGAGTGAATTCAGGCAGCTCACGATGGCATCGGCCGCTTCGTCCAGCCGGGGGCCGGGCCGCATCATCAGGTCGAAGCGCGCCGAGGCAAAGCTGCAGACGCGGCCGCGCTGGATGGCGGACATGGCCGACCAGCCGGGCCGCGCGGCCATGGCGGATATTTCGCCGAGCGCCGACACCATCAGCACGTCCGGGTCGGCGCGCACGACGAATTCGGGGCTCATCTTCGGAAAGGGGCCGAGCGTGCCGGGCACGGCGTTGGCAAGGCCGAGGCGGGCCAGGGTCTCGCCGATGAAGGAGCTTTCGCTGGCCGCTGCCACGCCGCCGTGCACCTCGAAGTACACGCGCCGCCCCTGCCAGCCGGCGGGCACGCGGGCGCGTGCGGCATCGAGGCCGGCGTCGAGCTTGCGCCAGAAGGCTTCGCCGGCGCCGGGGCGGCCGGTGGCGCGGGCCACGGTTTCCATCACGCGGCGCATGTCGGCATGGGTCTTGGCGTCGAGCGCCAGCACCTTGATGCCCAGGCGCTCCAGCGGCTCGGCGGCGCGGCTGCGCGGACGCAGCAGCACCAGGTCGGGCTTGAGCGCGACGATGCGCTCGATGTTCGCGTCGTCGATGCCGCCCACCTGCGGCAGGCCCTTCACCGACGCCGGCCAATTGGCATGGCGGTCGATGCCCACCAGCCGGTCGCAGGCGTCGAGTGCGCAGACGGTCTCGGTGAGCGAGGGCATCAGCGACACGATGCGCCGCGCCGGCGCCTGCAGCTCGAGCGTGGTGCCGCGGTCGTCCTCCAGGCGGATGGTGGCCGCCGCCGCATGCGCCGAACCGATGCCCAGCGCGACGAAGGCCGCGGCCTTCGCGATCCGGCGGATGGCGGTGGCGCGTGGCTGGCGCCCGTGCGAGGGTTGCGGGGCAGGGTGCGGCAGGGAAGAGGCGTTCATCGTGCGGGCTCGAAAGGCCCGCTATTGTCGCGGCGTCCGCATCCGCAGCAGCCGCGCCGCCTCTTCGGCGCGCGCGTCGTCCACTTCGCGCAGCACGTTGCGCAGGTCGACCGGGCCGGTCTCGCGCACATAGGTGCCGGTCAGTTCGGTCTCGGGGCGCAGCAGGCCGCGCTCGTAGAGCTGCCAGATCTCATCGCCGTAGTGCGTGCGCAGCAGCGCCGGTGCGAACTGGCCGAAGAAGTTGCGCAGGTTCTCGACGTCGCGCAGCAGCATGCGCTGGGCGTGGTTGTTGCCGGCGGCATCCACCGCCTGCGGCAGGTCGATGATGACGGGGCCGTCTTCGGCCAGCAGCACGTTGAATTCCGAAAGATCGCCGTGCACGATGCCGGCGCACAGCATGCGCATCACTTCCCTGAGCAGGCTGGCGTGGTGCCGCATGGCGTCCTCGGGCGTGAAGACCACGTCGTTCAGGCGCGGAGCGGCGTCGCCGTTGGCGTCGGTCACCAGGTCCATCAGCAGCACGCCCTCGAGGAAGTTGTGCGGCGTGGGCACGCGCACGCCGGCGGCGGCCAGGCGGTAGAGCGCATCGACCTCGGCGCTTTGCCAGATGGCCTCGGTCACCTTGCGGCCGAAGCGCGTGCCCTTGGCCATGGCGCGCGCCTCGCGCGTGTTCTTGACGCGGCGGTTCTCGGTGTAGTCGACGGCCTGGCGAAAGCTGCGCTTGTCGGCTTCCTTGTAGACCTTGGCGCAGCGCGTTTCTTCGCCGCAGCGCACGACGTAGACCATCGCTTCCTTGCCGCTCATCAGCTGGCGCACCACGCTGTCGATCAGGCCTTCGTCGACCAGTGCCTGGAGTCTTTGAGGTGCTTTCATCGTTGTGCCTCCTGTTGCTGCGAAGCCAGGGGGCGGGTCGCGAGGAAGGCCTTCAGGCTTTCGGTGCCGATCTGGTAGACCCCGTCGTTCCGGTACGGGACGTAGCCGAGTTGGTGGTTGATGGCGAGCATGGGTGCGTTGATTTCGGCGTTGCTGGTGACGGCCATGGTGAGTTCGGGGTGGCGCTCGTGCACGAGCCGCAGCATGGCGGCCTTCACGCCCTTGGCGAGGCCCTTGCCGCGCCAGTTGCGCGCGACGGCCGTGAGCCGCTGGAACATGCGGTCGGGGTAGAGCTGGTTCCAGCTCGCATCGCACATCGCCGCGATGTCTTCGCCATCGCGCAGGAGCACGAGGAAGTGCTCGCCGCCGCGGCGATCGATCTCTGCGTACCAGGCGAGGTAGTCGTCCAGCTCGTAGCGCAAGGGCGCGCGTTCGAGCCCGCTGGTGGGCGCATCGTCGAGCAGCACCGACATGGGTTCGATCAGCGTCGCGAGCCGGTCGCGCGGCACGCGGCCGATGTGGATTTCGGCGCGCAGGCCGCGGGCGGGGCTGAAGGCCTCGGCTTGCCAGCGTGCGAGCGCGGCCCAGTCGAGGTCGGCGAAGGCCATGCGGTTCTCGACGCTGCGATGCTTCTCGGTCGCGCCGATGGCCTGAAGGAAGGCGTGGCCTTCAGGCAGGTGCGCCCTGAGGGTCGCGATGGTGTGCCCCTGCGCTTCCATCGTGGCCAGCAGGCCGTGCAGCAGCCGGCTGGCGACGCCCTGGCGCCGGTGCGCGCGCAGCACGCCGCCCCAGACATCGACGAAGGGTGCGAAGGTCGCGTGGTCGGGCGTGCCTTCGCGGCGGTAGCTCATGTTCAGGCTGCCGAGAAGGCGGCCTTGCGCGTCCTGTGCCAGCAGGCGCTGGATGTTGTACAGGGGCCGGTCCCGCTCCTGCAGCACGTTGCGCCGGATCTCGACGTCGCTCGGCTGGGGCTCCTCGGGAATGTCTTCCTCGTTGCGCAGGCGCCAGTAGGCAAGGACGTCGTTCCATTGCGCTTCGGATGCGCGCGCAGGATCGAAAACGGTGACAGTGGTAGCGGTATGCCGCGAAGCCGCGGCACGTTGTTCAAGCATGGTGAGCCTTGATTCGGAAATGAACGGATCGCGGCCGGCACGAGGTCGGTCGTGCAGGCGGCAACGTTTGAATCGATGGCGGTTTGTCTCGGCGGCGAAGTGGCCGCGAGGCCCGGACCGGGCGTGCCCGTCAGGGGCGCGCGCTACGCAGGAAGTGCGTCAGCAGTCAGTGCCGATGAGGCTCGACAAACCGTACGGGAGTGGGGGCATGAATTGCAGTGTCTTCCATCGCGCACCTCCGGTCTGAGTTGTTTGTCGAGGCGCCGACTGTAGCGGGGATGCCGCGCGTTGTGAAGTGCGGTGTGGTGTTTTGGGTCAATGGCACCCGTCGGCCACCGACCGGAACACGTCGATCAGCTCTGCCTCGTCCTGCTGCGCGCCGTAGTCGCTGAGCTTCGTGATGACGGCGTGGTGCTTCGGGTTGACGTAGACGAACTGGCCGTAGACGCCGATCGCGGCGTAGTCGCCGTTCTTCTCGTGGCCCGGCGGATGCCACCATTGCGCGGCGTACATCCAGCCCGGCTCGGCCTCGGCCACTGGCGTGCTGATCCGGGCCATCCATGCCGGAGAGATCAGCGTCCGGTCGCCGGCCCTGCCGCCCGCGAGCGCCAGCAGGCCGAGCTTGGCGAAGTCTCGCGGCGTGGCGTTCAGGTTGCCGAAGCCGCGCTCGATGCCGTCCGCATGATCGAGGTTCCACGTCGCCACGTCTTCGGCGCCGAGTGGGTGCCACAAGCGGTGTTCGAGCACCTTGGCCAGCGGCTCTCCTTCGATGCGCGCCACGATCATCGACAGATATTGCGCGTCGACGCTCCGGTAGGCCGATTGCGTTCCGGGCGCGAAGAAGAGCGTTCGGTGCTTCATCAGGTAGCCGGGCAGGTCGGCCGTCACCTGCATGCCGGCGACGCCGGCGAAGGGCTTGTATTCGGCGTAGTCCTCGGTCATGTCGATGCCGCTCTTCATGTCGAGCAGGTCCGCGACGGTGATGTCGTCGAACTTCCCGCCGATGGCGAACTCCGGAAGCACCGCCACGAGCCGGGTGCGCTCCGACAGCTTGCCCTCGTCGATGAGCTGCCCGACAAGCAGGCCCACGACCGACTTGGCGATGGACCACGAGGACTCGCGCGCCGTCTTCTTGCCGGGCTCGCTGTACCACTCGTTCACCAGCGTGCCGTTGCACATGACCAGGAACGCATGGGTCCGGGTCTCGTGCAGCACGCTCACGATGTCCTCGCTCTTGCCTTTCCACGGCACGCTTCCCGAGAGGGGCTGGATATGTTCGGGAATGGGCCGTGGCTGCGGCGAGGCCGTGATCGTCCGGGTGTCGTAGAGCACCTCGACCTCGGATCTTGGCGTGAAGAGAAAGCGCACGAGGAACAGCGGGTTCTTCATGCCGATCGCCGCCGTGTACGCGAAGCCACCGACGACCAGCAGCAGGAGTGCCGTTGCGACGATGAGCGCCGCCTTCCGCCCGCGCCAGCGACGCCGCGCCGGCGCGGGTGGCTCGGTTGGAATGCTCATCCGAATTCTTGCGGGGTGGCGTGGCTACCGGCTCAGGCCGCGCACCACGCCCAGCAGGGCCGACGCTGCAATCAGCGCGATGACGAAGCGCATCCAGCCCGACCGGCGCTGGATGATGTTGCCGATCACGACAGCCCCCACCACCAGCCACACCATGGGGCTGCGGCCGCTGAAGATCGACGACAGCACATACAGCCCTTGCAGCGCGATGCTGGCCCAGACGATGAATGGAGACTCGGGCGCGCGAGCGGGTGCCGAGGGTTCGGGCTCGGCCTGCGCCGGTGCGATGGCGGGCGCCGCAACCGCACGCGGTACAGGGGCGGCAGCCGCTGCGGCTGCGGCGGCCTGCGCACGTTCGGCTTCGCGCTTGGCCTTTTTCTCCTCAGCGAGTTGCTCGGCTGTTTTCTCGAGCACGGGTGCGGAAGCCTGTGCCGGTTGCCACCACGCGGGCCAGGGCGCCTGGCCTGCGGCGGACTGCTTTCGGAACTGTCCCGGTGCCAGGCGCCGTTGCGGCGCGCTGTTCGCCTCGTGCGCCACGGCTGGCACAGCCGACACAGGCGTTGTCACCGCGCTGCCCCTGTGCTTGGCGGCCAGCGCGCGAACACGCTGCAGATAAGGCTCGCCGCGCGCCGCATCGGTCATCGCGATGAAGTTGGCGTACCCGCGCAGCGCACCGATCACGTCGGTGTTGCCGTTCCATTGCAGCCCTTGCGGCCCATGCCGTTCGGCCTGGTGCAGCACCGCGCGAAAGCGCCGCAGCGTGTCGCGGTCGAGCGAGAGCTTGTCATTGACGACGATGCCGGTCACGTGCTGCTGCTGGTGCTTGCGCATGACCTGCTGCTTGTCGGGGTGCACCGTGAGGCCTTCGCTGGCCACGATCTGCTTCACGCGCCACAGCAGCTTGCCGGTGTCGCGGCTGTGCGCGGGGCCGGCCGAAAAGCTCAGGTCGTCCGCGTAGCGCGTGTAGCGAAAACCCAGCTTGGCCGCACTCGCGGCCAGTCGCGCATCGAGCCGGCGGCACAGCAGGTTGGTCAGCATCGGGCTGGTGGGCGCGCCTTGCGGCAGCACGCGCTCGCCACGTGCGACGAAGTAGCGCTGGCCATCGAGCTGCACTTCGTCGGTCGGCGCCTCGGTGCAGACCAGCGCCAGCAGGCTCGCGACCTGCGACGAGTAGCCGAGCTGGCGGAACACGCCGCGCACGCGGCGCATGCCGATCGATGGAAAGAAGTCTTTCAGGTCGAGGTTGATCACCACGTCCTGCCCCACGTGCGGCGCGGCATTGGTCAGGATCGAGCGGCCCGGCAGAAAGCCGTGCACCGCCTCGTGCACCGGCATCTTCGAGAGGATGTTGTCGAGCACCCAGTACTGCGCGCGTTTCAGGCGCGGCATGGGCGCCGAGATGTGGCGCTCGCCGCCGCTCTTCTTGGCGATGGTGAAGCGCTGGTAGTGGCTCACGTTGGCCACCTCGCGGTGCCAGGCCAGGAAGCGCAGCTCGCCCAGGCCGATGCCCATCGCGCCGGCGAGGTCGCCCGCGTGGTTGAGCGCGGGCAGGGCGTTGCGGGCCAGCGCCTGGCTGTCGCTCTGTGCTTCGCCCAGGCCACCCGAGACACCGTCGCCCACGTAGAGCAGTTCGCGCTGGCGCCGGTCGTGCCAGGCGAGGGCGCGGGCATGGCGGCCCTGTGCCAGCCGCTGGCGGGTTTCTTCGCGACGCTCGCGGGCCTTGGCCATGCGCTCCTTGCGCATCATCTTCAGGGCCTTGTCGCGGTCGGAGATGCCGCGCAGCTCTTCGCCGAGCTTGCTCAGCGCCACCTGCAGTTCGCTCTCGCGGCGGATCAGTTGCGATTCGACCGTGGGCTGCGCCGCATCTTGCGGCCAGAAGCCCAGGCGCTGCATTTCCTGGAGGATGACTTCCTGCTTGGAGCTGGTGCGCAGGCGCTCGTAGAGCTGCTCGCGTGTGAGCGCCGAATCGGGAATGGAAGATGAAGAAGCGGGAGGCTGCATGGTCCTGGCGTGACGCCATCGGCCGATGCACTGCTGCAAAAGAAAAATTGCGAACGGAGCGGGAATCTCGTCGAAGAGCCTCGGGACTGGAGGGCTCCACTCGACGCCGTAGGTGCACGGTGGCGCCGATGAGCTTCGAGGAAGCCGCACCGTTATCGCGCCACCGTGCACCTACGGCACAGTGAAGAGACGTCCAGTGACGCTTGGGAAGTGCTGTGTGCGAGGGTGGCGATGCGCCACCCGGATTGCAAGAGCCTTCCCGCTCCGTTCGCAAAAAGCAGTGTATCAGTCGATGCGTGCGGTCCTTTCCGGATCGGTCGTTGTTGGTGTGGTCGTGTTCGATGGCAGCGCGGCAACGGCCGGTGCTGCCGTCAGGCGCAGCGCGAGCATGTGCTCGCACGGCCCCTGCCGCATGTGATGGCGAAAGAAGTGGTCGCACTGGCAGTCGCCGTTGTCGACGCGCTGCTCGGCGTTCAGCTGCAGGCTCACGAGGTATTCGCGCTGGCCCGAGGTGCCCTTGCACTTGCCGCTCAGCGTCATGCCGCCATCGGGCCGGGCCTGTGTCTTCACGTTGTTGACGCGGCCCGCCTTCACCAGTTCGGCGGCGGCTTCTTCCTGCGGGCTCGAATAGCGCAGCTTGTCCATGGGCAACGGCTCGCGGCTCAGCTCGCGCAAGCGCCAGACGCCGTGCGCCAGGTCGTACACCACGCGGCCGGCCTGCACGTAGCCGCCGAGCGCCGCGTCGACGGTCAGGCTCGACAGGCCGGTGGCCGCGGCCAGCTCGGCGGTGGTGGCGCGCCAGCGTTCGCCGAGCGCTGCGAACACGCGCAGCAGGCTGTCCTGGTCGACCGTGTGGCGCGGCTGCAGCAGCTCGAAGTGGCCGTTGCGTGCCCAGTCGTTGGCGGTCCAGCCCGACAGGCCGAGCGTGAACTCCATGTCGGGCAGTTGCGCGACCCAGAAGCTCGGCATGCCGGTGCCCAGCAGGTGCACCGTGAAGCCCTGTGCCACCGGCACGAGCCGCTCCAGTTGCAGCAGGCGGCGCCGGCCCCAGACACGGATGTCGATGTCCGACGTGGCGCTGTGCGTCGAGCGCGGGCACACCAGCTCGTGCCCCCAGGGCTCGAACAGAATGCGCACCGGCTGCCCCGGCCGCAGGATGAAGCGCAGCGAGCGCGGTCCCACGCGCTCCTTGCGGCGGCGCAGCACCAGGCAGATGTTGTGGATGTCCATCGGATGCAGCTGCAGCCGCTGCGCCGGCAACAGCATCGCGCTGCTGACCTGCAGGAAGCCGCGCACCCAGCTGTCGGGCACGTCGATCTTCGGCTCGTGGAAGGCCGGGTCGTTGCCGCTTTGCACCTGGAAGCCGCCGGGGTCGATGGACAGGCGCGTGGACTTGTAGTCGCGGATCTTCTGGAACTCGTCGTAGAGCGATTCGGAGTAGTCGACGTTGGTGGTGCCGAAGGCGTGATCGCTCACGCGGTCGAAGACTTCGTGGCTGCACGAGAACATGCCGTAGCTCGACTCATCCTGGCTGAAGCACTCGAAGAACACGCGGTCGGGGTGCACCGTGATCACCGGGTCGAGCACGAACCAGGCTTCGCGGTTGACCTTGTAGATGTGGTCGAAGTAGCGCTTCTGCGCGCCCATGAAGGGCTTGAGCACTTCCTGCTTGCGCTTGCGCAGTTCGTCCAGCTCGGTGCGGATCGGCGCCATCTGCGCCTTCAGTTCGTCGCTGCGCGCCATGTACTGCGCGAGCAGGTCGCCTTCCTGCCCGGCCAGCCATTCGAGGTACGCGCTCTTGTCGCGCGGCTGGAAGCGCAGGTCGCCCACCACCACGTCGTGCAGCGCGGACATGCCTTCGCGAAACGGCAGGTGGCGGTTGACCTCGGCCACGAAATGCACCGGCGCGCGCAGCGTGTCGGGTGCGAACTGCAGCGCCGTGCTGTTCGCCGTGTGCTGAACACCCGAGTGCCCGAAGTAGCGGTACTGGAACCTCATGCGGCGGGCCCTCCCGTCGGCAAGGCAGGCGGGGCGCGGCGCGGTGCGACGCTGCGCACCGAGGCGGTCTGCAAGGGGTTGTCGAGCGCGGGGAACTGCGCCTGGATGCTGCGCAGGCCCGCCACGTACTGCGCGCGCTCGGTGATGGCGCCGGTCACGGCCTGCCGCGCGAACACGCGCGCGACGATGCGCGCGATGTCTTCCGAATGCGCCGCCTGCGCGGCCAGGAACTGCATGACCCGCGCCTTCGCCAGCCGGCCCCGGTTGGCCTGCGACAGCACGCTCAGAAAGTACGGCTCCAGCCGCGCCAGCACGTCGGCCTTCTGGCCCGCGGCCGAGGCCAGCCAGTTGGTGACGAACAGCTGCATGCCGGGCGAGGGGTGCTGGCTCAGTTGCAGCATGTAGGTGGTGACGTCGGTCACGTCGAAATGGGTGGTGAGCAGTTCGCGGCCCAGGCGCTGGGCACCCGCGTCCTTGTGGTCGCACAGGCGTACCAGCAGCGGCGGCGTCCATTCGGGCGCGCTGCCTTGCGCACCGAACCATGCGCGGGCCCATTCGCGCGCATCGTCCCAGCGGCTGTCGAAGATGCGCAGTGCATCGTCGAGCCGGGCCAGCGTGCGCTGCGGATGGGCCGCCAGCTGGTCCATGGCCCAGCGGCGCGCGGCGGCGGTGTCGACGAGGCCGAGGCTTGCGGTCTGCAGCACGTCGAAGCTGTCGGGCGCCTGCAGGGGCAGCAGCCAGCTGCCCAACCTCTGCGCGCCCTTGCTGCGCGCTTCGAGCAGCCGCAGCGTGACAGCGGGCTCGCCGGCGCGGGTGTGGTCGGCCAGCGGGCCGCACAGCCATTGCAGGAGAAAGTCGAAGACGCCTTCCGCGGATTCGGCGCGGAACAGCTCGTCGCGCAGCAGCGGCATCAGCGCTGCGCCAAAGGCCGGGTGCTGCGGCAGCAGCTGCGCGAGCTTGGGTGCCACGGCCGCGCGCACGTTCGGCATCGGGCTGCTGCAGAAGGCCGCGAACAGCTCGGGCTGGCTGACCAGCGTGGCATCGGGCAGGGCGGTGAAAAGGCGCACGCCGGCACCGCGCAGGCGCCCATCGTCCGACTGGAGCAGCCGCGTGAGCACTTCCACCGGCAAGCCCTGCACCGACGCGGGATGCAGCAGCAGCCATTCGGCGGCGGTGGCCACCACGTCGGCACTCGCGTGGTCGAACAGCGCGAGCAACGCAGGCAGAGGCGCCTTGGCCGCCGCATTGCGCAGCGGACCTTGCAGCGCCCATTGCAGGTTCTCGCAGATGGCGTCGAGTTCGGGCTGTTCGACATCGCAGGCCGACAGCCATGCGAGCAGTTCGACGCACAACGCATCGAGCGTCGCAAGGTTCGGCGTGGCCGCCTGCACCAGCAGGCGCGAGGCGCGGCGCACTTCGGCATCGGTGGAGGTCAGCAGCAGCATCAGCAGTTCGACCTGCTGGCTGTACAGGCCCGGGTCTTGCGCGATGCGCTCGAGTGCATAGGTGCGCGCTTCCGCCAGGGGCGACTGCAGCAGTGCGGGCAGCCATGGCTGCGCGGGCGCGCCGGCGGCGATGCGCTGGCGTGCAATGGCGAGCGCGAAGCGGGCGGTGTCGGCCCACGGGCTGGCCAGCAGTTGCCAGACCGCGGGGGCTTCGAGCGCATCGCAGAAGGGCTTGTTGTCTTGCAGCGCCAGCGCGGCAAAGCCGTGCACCGCGGCGCAACGGCCCTGCTGCATCAGCTGCAGCAGGGCTTGCGGATGCCGGTCCCAGCGCTCGGGCCAGGCTTCGGTGCGGCGGGTGCGCCGCTCGGGCAACGGCGTGCTGCGGCGCCAGCGCAGGCCATCGCGCTGGACTTGCCATTCGTCGTCGTGGCGATGCAGCAGTTGCATCAGCACCAGCCAGCGGCTGTAGGGGCCGGTGTGCCACTTGCCGGGTTCCTCGGTCCAATGCGACAGGGACTGCTCGCCGGCCGTGCCGGCGTCGGCATCATCGGCGGCGAGCAGCACGCCCATGGCCAGCTGCAGCCAATTGGGCTCGTCGGCCGCGCCGGTCAGGGCCAGCCGGCGCAGGTTGCGCCAGGTGCGGCGACGCAGGTAATCGCGGGTGCGCTGGCTGTAGGCGAGCCGGCTGTCGGGGCGCACGATCTCCTTCGCGATCTCGACGTAGCGACCATTGGCCAGCGCCCATCGGCCGCCGGAGCGGAAGGCGGCGCGTTGCGTTTCAAGGCGCTGGTGCAGCAGGCCAAGCAGCGGATAGTTGCCGGCGAACTCCGCGCCCTTGTAGAGCCGGCGCCAGGCGCGAAAGCCGCGTGCGGCCAGCGGCAGGGTGCGGGCGATTTCAAGCACGGCGGTGCATGCCGGGCCGTTTGCCGCGTGGCCTTCGAGCAGCGAGAGATCGAAGAGCTGCTCGATCCAGCTGTCGTACTTCAATCCGTTCCAGTGCGCAGGGTCTGCCAGCAGTTGCTGGATGGCAGGCAGCAACTGCCCGTCGGGTGCCGCCTGCAGGCTGGTCCAGGCGCGGCGCAGCGAGGCTGGCCAGTCGTCCACGATGCGGTCGGCTTCGGTTGCGCGCTGCGCTTCGGGCCACAGGCTGAGCGCCGCCCAGCGCGCCGCGCGGGCCACCATCGGCGTGCGCGCGCGTTGCGAGAGTTCGCGCATCGCCTCGAAGGCGCCGCCATCGCCGCAACGGCCGATGGCCCAGGCGATGCAGTAGTCGAGCATCGGCTCGCCGGTCTCGAGGTACTCCACAAGGCGGGGCACGGCCGCCGCCAACCGCCTTTCGCCGATGCGCCACACCACGCGGCTCTGGCGAACGGGTGGCAACAGGCGCCATGCGTCGGGATGGAGGCTGGCCAGCAGCACGGCATCGCCCGGATGTGCGGTTGCCGAAACACCCGGTACCGGCGCGGCGGCGGGTACGCCGCCTTCGAGCGTGTAGCCCTGCGCGATCTGCGCCGCCACGGCCTGCTCGAATGCGGCGTTGGCGGCTTCCAGCGGCAATGGCGAGGGGGTGTGGACCGTTTCCTTCCACTGCAGGCCGTCGCGGCTGGTGCTGACATGCACCACATGGCCCGGCGCTTCGGGCAGGGCGAACAGTTCGACGGTGACGAAGCCTGTCGGGCCCTGCGCGCCGGGCTTCGTGCGGATCAATTTCTCGGAGCGAATGCGCTTCACGCGGAGGCCTCCCTGCCTTCGGTTGGATGCTTGCCTGTGCCTGTTTGTTGCCGCGCATCTTAGCGGGCGTGTGCGTCGTGCGGGCATGTGTAGCATCGCGGCCTGCAGGCAAAACCGCACACAGGCAGGCACCCTCATGGCGACCACGGAACATCTTCCCCAATCGAGCTTTCTCTACTTCACGGGCCAGGGCTCGGACAAGGTCTATCAGGTCCATCTGCGCCCCAAGGACGAGGGCTGGGTGGTCGACTACGGCAACGGCCGGCGCGGCGGCACGCTCGCCACGGGCACCAAGACCAGCAGCCCGGTCGCCTTCGAGGCAGCCCTGAAGATCTATCAGAAGGTCGTGAAGGAAAAGACAACGAAAGGCTACACACCCGACCAGTCGGGCGCGCTCTACACCGCGACCGACCTGGCCGGCCGCATGAGCGGCGAACTGCCGCAACTGCCGACGCTGATTCCCGAGGAACAGGCCGCGCGCTACTTCGATGATGCGGGCTGGGGCCTGCAGGAAAAGGCCGATGGCGAAAACCGCATCCTGCTGATCGAAGGCGAGACCGTGCGCGGTACCAACCGGCGCGGGTTGTTCGTCGACATTCCGCAGGCCTGGGTCGGCGGTGCCGATGTACCGGCGGGCCGCACCGTGATTCCGGGCGAGCACGTGGGCGATGTCTTCAAGGCCTTCGACCTGCTGGAACTTGGCGGGCAGGACCTTCGTGCCGCGCCTTTCATCGAGCGCTTCGGCCAGCTGAAGCAGATCGCCGGGCTGGTGCCCTGGATGGTGGTGCTCGACCTCGAACTCACGGCCGAAGGCAAGCGCCGCCGCGCGGCCGAACTGCAGGCCACGCATGGCGAAGGCTATGTGCTCAAGGCGCTCGACGCGCCGTTCAGCGCGGGGCGCAGCACCAGCAGCCTGAAGTTCAAGTTCAACCAGAGTGCGACCTGCGAAGTGATCCGCGTCAATGCGCAACGCTCGGTCGCGGTCGGGCTGCGCGACGATGCGGGCGAGATGGTCGACCTGGGCAACGTGACCGTGCCGCCCAACGAGGCGCTGCCCCCGGTGGGTACGCTGGTCGAGGTGCGCTA
The DNA here is from genome assembly GCF_900100965.1 of Variovorax sp. EL159. Lineage (GTDB taxonomy): Bacteria > Pseudomonadota > Gammaproteobacteria > Burkholderiales > Burkholderiaceae_C > Variovorax. Next base: position 1,103,245 of record NZ_FMUJ01000001.1, read on the forward strand.
TCTCTACCGCTATGCGGGCGGCAAGTTCGAGCAGCCGGTCTACAAGGGGCAGCGGCCCGACATGACGCTGGCGGATGCGGTGCTGTCGCAGGTCACGCGCATCAAGGACCGGAGCGCGATGGTTGGGGAGGCAGGCGAGCCGGACGACGACCCGGCCTGAGCCATCAACCCAGCGCCGCGCGCAGCGTCGCCACCAGTTGCTGCGCCTGTGCGGCGGAGGCCACGTTGGTGAAGCCCATCAGCAGGCCCTGGCTGCGAACACCGGCGCCGCCACGCTCCGACAGCGGCTGGCATTGCAACCCCACTTCCTGCGCGCGGCGGGCCAGTTCGACATCGGTCTCGGAGCGCCCGTCGAAACGCGCGATCAGGTGCATGCCGCCGCTCTGCAGGTCGATGCGCACCGCGTCGCCGAAGGCCTTCTGCAGCGCGGCTACCAGCATCGCCCTGCGGCGCGCATAGAGCAGCCGCATCTTCTTCAGGTGGCGCGAGAAATGGCCTTCGCGCATGAAGTCGGCCGTGATGGCCTGCGTGATCTGCGGGCATCCGTTCGACCACGTCTGCGCGGCCTCCTGGAAGCGCGCGCGCAGCGACTCCGGCACCACCAGGTAGCCCAGCGACAGGCCGGGGTGCAGCACCTTCGAGAAGCTGCCCGCGTAGAGCACGCGGTCGTGTCCGTCGAGGCTCTTGAGCGCCGGCAGCGGTGGGCCGGCGTAGCGGTACTCGCCGTCGTAGTCGTCCTCGACGATCCACGCATTCGCCTGCGAGGCCCATGCCAGCAGTTGCAGCCGGCGTGCCAGCGTCATCGACACGCCCAGCGGCGCCTGGTGCGAAGGCGTGACGATCGCCATGCGGGCCTTCGCGGCCTTGCGCTGGCCGCGCGCCACGACCATGCCTTCGTCGTCCACCGGCACGCGCACCGCGCGATGGCCCGCGGCGTGCAGCACGTCCTGCGTCGGCGGAAAGCCCGGCTCTTCGGTCCAGACCCGGTCGCCTTTCTTGAGCAGCGTGCGTGACGCGAGCGACAGCGACGCGCGATAGCCGCCCGTCACGAACACCTGCGAAGGGTGGCAGGCCACGCCGCGCGACACCAGCAGGTAGGCCGCGATGGCCTCGCGCAGCGGCGGGTGGCCGGCGGGGTCGCCGTAGAACATGTCGGCCGCGCCGGTCGCCCGGATGCGGCGGTTGGCAAGGCGGGCCCACAGCTTGCGCGGGAACGCATCGAGCGCCGGAATGCCGAGCTGCAAGGGCAACGGTGCCGCTGCGGGCGCGAGCGCGCCGGCAGGTGCTGTTGTGGTGCCGGCTCGCCGTGGTTCGCGGCGCGTGGGCCGATGCTGCGGCAGCGATGGCGAGACCACCGTGCCCGCCTGTCCACGCGACGAGAAATAGCCTTCGCCCGCGAGTTGGCCGTAGGCCGCCTCGACGGTCCCGCGCGCCACGCCCAGCTCGCTGGCCAGGCTGCGCGCCGACGCCACGCGGTCACCGGGGCGCAGCGTGCCTTGTTCGATGGCCGCCCTGAAGCGCTCGTAGACCTGCCGCGACAGCGGCGTGCGCTTCGAACGGTCGAGTGCCGGAAGGCTGTCGGTCGATTTCGTCTTGCTCATCATGGACCAGTCATTTTCTCCAATCTTGGATCTTTCTGATGGGGCATCGCCGGCCTACGCTTGCCCCCATGAACAGCCTGGAAGAAGGACATGCAATGAACAAGAAGATATTCGTGGCCGGCGCCACCGGGGCCATCGGCGCCGTGCTGGTGCCGCTGCTGGTCGAGGCGGGCTACACCGTGTACGGCGGCACGCGACGCATCGACCGCGCCGGCGCGCTGGAAGCGAAGGGCGCGCACCCGGTCGTGGTCGATGTGTTCGACGCGGCCGCGCTCGATGCCGCGCTGAAGCGCATCGCACCCTGGGGCGTGGTCCACCAGCTCACCGACCTGCCGCAGAACCTCGATCCGAAGTTGATGGCCGAGGCCGTGGTGCGCAATGCGCGCCTCCGCGTCGAGGGCACGCGCAACCTCGTGGCTGCCGCGCAGGGTGCGGGCGCGCGGCGGCTGGTGGCGCAGAGCATCGCGTGGGTCTACGCACCGGGGGCCAAGCCCTTCACCGAAGACATGCCGCTCGACCAGGACCCGGAAAGCCCTCGCCGCATCAGCGCCGATGCGGTGATCTCGCTAGAGCGCAGCGTGCTGGGGGCAGGGGACATGGTGGGCGCGGTGCTGCGCTATGGGCAGCTCTACGGGCCGGGCACGTCATCGGCCGAACCCCGGGGCGCGAGCCCGGTGCATGCGGAGGCCGCGGCATGGGCCGCCGTGCTGGCATTGCGTCACGCTGCGGCCGGTATCTTCAATATCGCGGAAGACAGCGCCGAGGTCAGCAGCGAGAAGGCGAAGCGCGAGCTGGAATGGAACGCCGCCTGGCGCGTGCCGCAAGGAATCGTGCAATGAACGCGCCATCGCTTTCGCGTCGCCATGCGGGCGCAGTGTTCGCTGCACTGGCCGTGGCCGCCGCCGGCTGGGCGCTGGCGCCGCACGCCGGCAAGCAATCGGCGGCGCAATGGATCGACGACGTGTGCAGCGCGGTGAGCCGGCCGATGTTCGCGTCGGCACCAGCACCCGCCGGCTCGGGGGCTGCCGCTCGGCCATCGACCTCGGTCAAGGTGCTGTCGTGCGAATCGCTGCCGCACGTGCCGGGCAAGTCGGTGACCACGGCCATCGTCGACTTTCCGCCACTGGCCTATTCACCCGCCCATCGGCATCCGGGCTCGGTGACCGTTCTCATGCTCGAAGGCACGGTCCGCTCGCAACTGGCCGGCGGCCCCGTGGGGGACTACAAGACAGGCCAGACGTTTTTCGAGCCACCGGGCACGCTGCATCTGTTTGCGGAGAATCCCGACCCGGTTCGGCCCGCGAAGCTGGTGTCGGTGTTTGTGACCGACGAGAACTGCGGTCCGCTGGTGCTGCCGCCCTGAGGCGCTCACGCCGCAGCCGAAGTGCCCGGCCCGCTCGCCCATGTACCGACGCCGCGCAGGAACCGGTCTACAGCGTCGAGTTCGCTGGCGGCGATCCACTCGTCGGGCTGATGCGCCTGTGCAATCGAACCCGGCCCGCAGACCAGCGCGGGAATGCCGGCCTGCTGGAAGAAGCCCGCCTCGGTGCCGAACGGAAGCTCGCCCGGCGGCCAGAGCGCGCCCAGCGTGCGGGCGATGTTCGCGGCCAACTCATCGTCGCTCGCTGCGAGTGCCGGCACGCCGGCGAGCTGGGCTGTTTCGACCGTCACGTCGGGCGGCACCGCCGCCAGCATCCGTTCGATCTCGCGCCTGACGCGCCGTGTGCCGGCCTCGTTGGTGGGGCGGAACTCCCACAGCACCTCGCAGCATCCGGGGACGATGTTGATGGCCGTCCCCCCGTCGACGCGGCCCACGTTGAACGTGGTGTGCTGGCCGCGAGTCGCGAGCGTGCGCCCGAGGTCGCCCAGCCGTGCAATCAGCAAGGCTGCAGGCTCGATCGCGCTGATGCCCAGCGCCGGATCGCCGGAATGCGCGGGCCGGCCTCGAAAGGTGGTCCTGTGGCCGTAGAAGCCGCGATGGGCCAGCCCGATGCGCATCTGCGTCGGCTCTCCGATGATGGCCAGCGCGGGCATCGGAATGTGCGCGCGCATGTCGGCGATGAGGCGCGGAACGCCGAGGCACCCGATCTCTTCGTCGTAAGACAGCGCGAGGTGAATGGGCCGTTTCAGCACCAGCCCGCACCAGGCGGGCACCGCGCAAAGGCAGGCGGCGATGAAACCCTTCATGTCGGCGCTTCCGCGGCCATGGAAGCGGCCGTCGCGCGCGGTCAGCGCGAAGGGATCGGTGTGCCAGTCCTGGCCGTCGACCGGCACCACGTCGGTATGGCCCGACAGCACGATGCCGCCCGGTACCGGCGGGCCGATGGTGGCGAGAAGGTTGGCCTTGCCGCCATCGTCGCTGTGCACCAGCCGGGCAGCGATGCCGTGCGATTGCAAGTAGTCGGTGACCCAATGGATCAGGTCGAGGTTCGACCGGTGCGAGGTGGTGTCGAAGGCGACCAGCGTTCGCAGGAGTTCGACCGTGTCCATGCCCGGGCGCCCGTCGCGATCAGGGGCGAGACGGCCCGGGTGCGGGCAGGGGGCGCTCGCCGACACGCAGCGTCGTGACCAGGAAGCCGAGCAGGATCAGCGCGATGCCCACGACGTGAAAGCCCCGCACCGGCTCATGCAGCACGAGAAACGCCAGCAGCGCGGTGAACAGCGCCACGAGATGGAACGACACCCCTGTCACCGTGGCCCCCAGCGCCGCGACGCACCGGTTCCAGAGGATGAACGCGAACAGCGAGGCGAAGAGGCCGATGTAGACCACGGCCCCGACCGAGGCCAGGTCCGTGGGAATGCGCGCGCCGCGTGCCAGCTCGAACACCCAGAACGGCATCAGCACCAACAACCCCGCCGCCATGGTCGCGGCCAGGAACACCAGCGGGCTCATCGCTGCCGGCTTGCGCCGCAGCAGCACCGAATACACCGCGTAGTTGAAGACCGCCAGCAGCACGAGCAGCTCGCCGCCGCCCAGCCGCAGGGCCAGCAGGCTGGCCAGGTCGCCGCGCGCCACGATCCAGCTCACGCCGGCGAACGAGATCGCGATGCCGGCCAGCGCCTTCCAGGTGATGCGCTCGACCCCGAGCACCAGTGCGGCCAGCGGCACCATCAGCGGCAGCGTCGAGTTGAGAAACGCCACGCTCGCGGCCGGGACCGTTTGCAGCGCCAGGTAGCCCAGCGCGTTGTAGCCGGCGATGCCGAAGGCGCCACAGGCCGCGATCAGCCGCCAGTGCCGCGCGATCAACGCCCGCTCTTGCCAAGCCTGCAGCCACACGAAGGGCGCGAGCGCAACGAGCGCGACCACCCAGCGCCCCACCGCGAGCGACACCGGCGGAAACACCGGCCCGAGGGCGCGGCCCAACACGAGGTTGCCGGCCCAGAACGCGGGCGGCACCCACAACAGCCAGACAGGGTTCGCCCAGAGGGCGTGGAGCAGCGGCTTGCGCATGGCCGGCCTATGCGCCTTGCAGCCCGATGCGCACGCGCCGGTTGAAGCGGCCCTTGTTCTCGATCTTGAGAATCTTCAAAGGCCGCGAAGCAGCTGTCGAGGCCAGGTGCGTTCCGCCGCAGGCCTGCCGGTCGAGGCCCGCGATCTCGATGACGCGAACCAGGCCTTCGGGCGACGGCGGCGGCGTCACGGAGCGCGAGCGAAGCAAGCCCTTTTCGGCATGCGCCGCGGTGAGCGGGACATGGTGCGTGAGCACCGGCAGGTCTTGCGCGATCACGTCGTTCAGTTCGGGCTCGAGCGCGCGCAGGCGGTCGTTGTCCGCATCGGGCAGGTCGAAGTCGATGCGGGCCGTGCCGTCCGCGTTCATCTGCACGCCGGTGACCAGCGCGCCGTCGAAGTCCCTGAAGACCAGGGCGTTCAACACATGCAGGTCGGTGTGAAGCTCCCGCATGCATTGGCGAAACAGCGGGTCGGCTTCGGCCCGCACCTCGCCCGCGACTTCGACCCCATCGGGCAGCAGGAGCCAGAGGGCCCCGCCTTCCTCGCTGAACCCGGTGACCGACGCTTCGCCGCCTTGCCACCGCACGAGGCCCCGGTCGGGAAGCTGCCCGCCGCCACCGGGGTAGAACGGGTGCTGTGAAAGAAGAACGGCGCCGGGCCGTGTCTTGAGAACGGTGGCGTCGAGCTGCAGGGTGTCGGGATGGTCGTGGCAGAAGAGTCGTGTCATGGGGTGCCTTGCTGATGGGGGCAGCTTGGCAGGATGACGCGAGGGGCTATTGGTCAGAATTGATGGGGAGGTGGGGTTCTTCTGGTTCGCCTGCTGCGCGGGAGGCTTGAACAAGCCATCTTGCAAGACACTGAAATCGACCTCACGAACTCACAACGGCAGACATCGGGCGATCACATCAGTTGCCTGAAAGAGGAAGCGCAGAACAATCGTCCGCGGCTACAACCCCTCGATCTCCCATTGGCTCGCGTCCAGACGCTCGAGCGTCGTCAGCAGAGTACGCTGAAGTGCCTTCAGGCGATCTTCGGAGAGGCGACCTTCGACAATGACTTGAACTCGGAAACGATCTTCCGTGAATCGAACCTTCAGGCCGTCGACGACGGTGTGCAGGTTGTTGTACTCAGGGCCTTCTTGCGGGGCGGGCGAGTCTTGATCGAGCCGGTATAACGCCGCGAGGGCATCGAAGTCGGGAGCGTCGTCGAATTTCCAGTAGCTTTCATGGCCCAGCCAGCCATGGTTGCGGTGCCAGAGCTCCTGCCGGATGTCCCACAGGCGATTCGCTTGCCGGTCGACACGCAGCATCGTCCACCGCTGCCAATCCAGGGCCGTCAGTCGGGTCCACCGGCCTGTGCCGAGATCCAGCGACCAGGAATCGATGTTTTCGGTCATGCTCAACTTGTCGCCGCGCCAGATCGTTCCGCCGCGCACGACGATGGCGCTTGCATCCTCCGCCAGAACGGCCGAGTGCTCGTGAATCCACCCGGGAGCTTCGCCGATGGTGTCGACGCGATCGATGCTCAGCGTGTCTATCTTCAGCCGGAAGACGGGAGTCGAACCGAAAACACGATGCTCGGGGTAGCCGAGGTTGCCTATGACAATGATCGAGTCGCCGACCAATGTGGCCGTGTGGAAGTCCGTAGGCGGGAAGACCGACGGTGAATAGCCGTGAATCGCGACCCCGCCGTCGGCACCGATCACCGTGACGTCGTTGTAAATGAAGAAGTCCGGATCGTAGGAGTCCTCGTGCTCACCGCCGATGTGAATCACACGACCGTCAGGCAGCTTCGTCTCACTCTTGCCAATTCGATCGAAGCACCACATCGGTCCTGCGTCGAGCGATGAAGGACCTCGCAGGATTTCATTGGCTTGATAGGCCGACCAGCGCGTGTGGACAAGCCAGCACCACAAGGGATTGGTCACGCGCGTTGGATTCCCCTCGACAGTTCGCGGCGAGCGCCATGCGACGAACTCCTCCTTGCTCAAGATTGGAGCGGGTTCCGCCTTGCGCTGACGATCGGCCTCTTCCTCTGCAATCTCTGCATGCCACTCGGCATCGAGGTTCTTGTCTTTCATACGTTTTTGTCCAAATGAAGTTTCTCCACCATTCGACTTCTCGACTTGCGTGTGATGGACGGCAAGCCTTCTGCATCAAGAGAAGCCTTTGACTGGAAGGTTAAGGGCCCTGCAGACCCATACTGGCGGTCGCGTCGATGGCGGGATTTCTTCGCTGCGGCGAACGGCTGGTCCTGATCGTATCCAGCTGCGGCCCGTCAGGGCCCTAAAGCGCAAAGTTGTAAACGCGGAACTGCTCGTCCCGACGCCAGCCGAGAGATTCGTACACAGCCTGTGCATGGCTGTTCGTCACGGCGGTGGATAGTGTCAGACGCGCGGCACCGATTGCCCTGGCGAATTCGGTCGCCGCATCTATCAGCTTCTTGCTCACGCCCTTGCCGCGGGCGTCTTCGCGCACGAACAGGTCGTTGAGAATGAAGATGCGTGCCATCGAGGCAGAAGAAAAGCTCGGGTACAGCTGAGTGAAGCCGACCGGCTCAGACCCCGCGTGCGCCAGGAAGATGACGGATTCGGAGTGCCTGAAGCGTTCGAGCAGGAAGGCGTGGGCTCCGGAAACATCACTCGGTCGCTCATAAAACTGGCGGTAGCCATCGAAGAGCGGCACAAGCTCTTGCAAGTCAAGGATGGTGGCTTGGCGGGCGGTGAGGACAGTCATGGGTGCTCAAAGACGAGTAAGACAAAAAATGGCAGCTGTCGAGGGTCTGAGTTGAGTGTTCGCAGTGTGTCGAAAGCTGCTCAAGATGCAACGCCCATTGGCCTGAGCCCGCAGCGATCAGGACCCCGCGCAAGATCCTGGTTGCTCCTGGGATAGAACTCAGTGCCCCGCGCGAACAAATCCGAAACGCTCACACAGCATTTGCGGATCGTCCGTTTCCCCAGGAGTCGCACCGCCAGTTCGCGTTCCAAAGCCTCCTACCGCGTCCGCTGCTTGGCCACGAACTCCGGCGTCACCGTCCCTTGCTTGTTGCCGAACTGCGCAATCACGTAGTTGGCAAGCGCAGCCACTTCGGTGTCTGTGTAGGCCTTGCCGAAGGCGGGCATGTAGACCTCGTTGTCGTGCACGCGCATCCGCACACCCTGCAGGATCATCTGCGTGACGTTGGAGCCGTCCGGGTCGTTCACGCCGCGCGTTCCGAGCAGCGATGCATAGTTGCTCTGCTGGCCTTGCCCGTTCCACTGATGGCAGCTCGCGCACGCCGCGGCAAAGAGCCTCAGTCCCTGCTCATGGCCCTCGGCCGTGTTGACCGCGGGTGCCGCCGCGCTTGCGGCCACGGCCCAGGGCGCCTTGGCGTCGATCTCGATCGGTTGCTTTCCGGGCTTCGCCGGCACCGTGCGCAGGTAGCTCACGAGTGCTGATGCGTCCTCCGGCTTCAGGTACTGCAGGCTGTGCTCGACCGCCTCGCCCATCGGGCCCGAGGCCGTGCCGCGGCCATCGGCGTGGCCGGTCGTGAGGTAGGCGGCAATTTCGGCATCGCTCCAGGCGCCGATGCCGTTCTTTGCATCCGAGGTGATGTTGTAGGCGCGCCAGCCCTGGATCGATTCGCCCGCGAGGTTGTTGCCGGTTTCCATCGCGAAGGCCATGTTGCGCGGCGTGTGGCATTCGGCGCAGTGGCCGAGCGCAGTGGCGAGGTACTTGCCCTGGTTCCACGCCGGCGGCTTCGACGGGTCGGCCTCGAAGCGGCTGCTCTTGAAGAAGGCCGCGTTCCAGAAGCCCATGGCCCAGCGCTGGTTGAACGGAAAGCCCAGCTCGGCCTCCTTGTTCGGCTGGTTCACCTTGGGCAGGCTGAAGATGTAGGCCTTGATGGCCAGCACGTCGTTGCGGCTCAGTGCCGTGTACGAGGTGTACGGAAACGCCGGGTAGAGGCGCTTGCCGTCGGCGCGCACGCCGTCGTGCAGCGCGCGCACGAACTGGTCGTCGCTCCATTTGCCGATGCCGGTCTCGGGGTCCGCCGTGATGTTCGACGAGTAGATCGTGCCGAACGGCAGCACGAAGGGCAGGCCACCTGCAAAGGGTTGGCCCTTGCCGCCGGGCACCGTGTGGCAGGCGATGCAGTCGGCGGCCTTGGTGAGGTATTCGCCGCGCACGAGCTGCGCCGCATCGGGCGCGGCACCGGCCAGCGCGGGCGCTTCGCCTTCGGATTTGTCGGTGCGGTTCAGAAAGAAATACAGCGCCGCACCCACGACGAACAGCACCACCAGCACCTTGAAGAGTCGCTTCATGCTGCGCTCCTTTCGCCGGGCGTTGCATGCGCGGCATCGGCGATCTTTTTCTTCAGCGCCTCCTTGTCTTGCGCAAGCAGCGCGCGGTTCACCGGCAAGGCGCGCAGCCGCACGCCGGTGGCGGCGAAGATGGCGTTCGCGAGCGCCGGCGCGGCGATGGCGGTGCCGACTTCACCGAGGCCGCCAGGGGCCTCGCCGCTCTTGATGGTGTGGACCTCGACCGATGGCGCCTCGTTGATGCGCAGCATCCGGTAGTCATGAAAGTTGCTCTGCTCGATGGCGCCGTCACGCAGGGTGATCTCGCTGAAGAGCGCAGCGCTCAGGCCGAACAGCAGGCCGCCCTGGAGCTGCGCCTCGATGGAGCTTGCGTTCACGGCGATGCCGCAGTCGAGCGTGACCACCGCGCGCCGCATGCGCACCTCGCCCTGCGGCGAGACCTCGACTTCGATCATGGCGCACACGCGGCTGCCGAAGGGGTCGCCCACGGCCACGCCGCGCCCCACGCGCGCCGGCAATGTGCCTTTGCCCCAGCCCATCTTTTCGGCGGCCAGGTCGAGCACGGCCAGCGTGCGCGGGTTCTTCTTGAGCAGAGCCCGCCGGTAGTCCACGGGGTCTTTCTTCGCGCGCTGCGCCAGTTCGTCGATGAAGCTTTCCATGACAAACAGGTTGTGCGTCGGACCCACGCCGCGCCACCAGCCGACGTTCAGGCCCGGCGGCATGTCGTGGCGCACCCATTCGACCTTGAGGTTCGGCAGGTCGTAGCAGGGCTCGGCCACGCATTCGATCAGGTCGCCATCCATGCCGTCCTTGCCCATGAAGACAGGGGCCCAGCGGCCCAGCACGGTGCCGCCCGAGATGCGGTCGCCGAACCAGAGGATCTGCCCGTCGCCGTCGACCACGGCCGAGATGTCGTCGTGGTACATGGGGCGCACGATGTCGTGGCGGATGTCTTCCTCGCGCGTCCACACCACCTTGAGCGGGTAGGGCACCTGCTTGGCGAAGGCCACGGCCTGTTCGACCGAATCGGTCTCCAGCCGCCGGCCGAAGCCGCCGCCCAGGTACTGGTTGTGCAGCACGACCTTGTCGGCGGCAAGGCCGGTGATCTTGGCCGCCACGTCGACGCAGCGCGCCGGTACCTGCGTGCCGACCCATATCTCGCACTGGTCGGGCCGCACGTGCACCGTGGTGTTGAGCGGCTCCATCGTCGCGTGGGCCAGCATCGGCAGGTCGTAGGTGGCCTGCACCAGCGTGCCCTCGGGCCGCTTGCCGGTTTCCTTGCCGATGATGGCCTTGTCTTTTGCCAGCGCATTGGTCAGTGCCGAACGCAACTGCTGCGTGGTCAGCGTGGCGTTCTGCCCCGGCGTCCACTGGATCGTCAATGCATCGAGGCCGCGCTTGGCGGCCCAGAAATGCTCGCCCACCACCGCGACCGCGTCCTTGATGCGGATCACGTCGACCACGCCGGGAATCGCCCGTGCCGCCTTGTCGTCCACCGAGGCCAGCACGCCGCCGAGCGTGGGGCAGGCCCTGACCGTCGCCACCCTCATGCCCGGCAGGCGCACGTCGATGCCGAATTGCGTGGTGCCATCGACCTTGCCGGCCGAATCGACGCGCCGCAGCGGCTGGCCGATCAGCTTGAAATCTTTCGGCTCCTTCAACGCCACCTTGGCCGGCATCGGCAGCTTGGCTGCCGCGCTGGCGAGCGCGCCGAAGCCCAACTGCCGGTTGGATGCGGCATGGCTCACCACGCCGCGCGCCACTGTGCAGCTCTCGGGCTCGACCTTCCATTGCGCGGCCGCAGCGCTGACCAACAGCGTGCGTGCCACCGCACCCGCCTCGCGCAGCACGCCGTAGGTGCCGCGCGTGCTGGTCGAGCCACCGGTGATCTGGCCACCCAGCAACGGCATGCCGTAGAGCGCTTCGTTCGGCGGCGAGTGTTCCACCCGCACCTGGTCGAGTTCGACGCCCAGTTCCTCGGCCAGCAGCATCGCCGAACCGGTGTAGATCGCCTGGCCCATCTCGACCATCGGCATCACGAGGCGCACGCTGCCGTCGGCGTCGATGCGAACGAAAGCATTCGGTGCAAAGGCGGGGTTGCCATCCGCGAGCGCGGCGGCCGCGTCGCCCGGCTGCTGCCGGGGGCTGATGGCGGCGAAGGCCTTGCTGGCGCCGACCCAGGTAAAGGCCAGTGCCAGGCCTCCGGCCTGCAGTGCGGCGCGCCGGCTGATGCCTGCGGCCGGCTTCACGATGCGCTCCTGGCCGGCATTGCGACCACCGACTGCAGCACTTCGGCCTTGCCGGTTGCCGCCTGCTTGATGGCGGCGCGGATGCGCGAGTAGGTACAGCATCGACAGACGTTGCCCGACATGGCCAGGTCGATGTCGGCGTCGCTCGGGTTGGGTGTGCGCTGGATCAGCGCGGCGGCGGACATGATCTGCCCGGACTGGCAGTAGCCGCACTGCACCACGTCGACGTCGAGCCAGGCTTTCTGGATGCTCTTGCCTGCGGGCGTCTGCGAGATGGCTTCGATGGTGGTGACAGCCTTTTTACCTATGGCGCCGACCGGCAGCACGCACGAGCGCACGGGCTGGCCGTCGAGGTGCACGGTGCAGGCGCCGCATTGCGCGATGCCGCAACCGAACTTGGTGCCGGTCAGACCGACGATGTCGCGCAGTGCCCAGAGCAGGGGCATGTCCTCTGGCGCGTTGACGGCAACGGACTTGCCGTTGATGTTGAGATCGATCATGGATCCTGCCTTTTTTTGAGGTTCATCGTGGGCGCCGACGAACCATAACGCTACTTTGCAAAACGCGCTTGGCAAGCGTGGGCTGCGTGCCACGCGCAGCGGCAGCAGCTTCTCTTTGGTGGCGGCAACAACCCCGGCTCAGGCGGCGCACGCGGCCACGTACTGCAGCGGCGTCATGCCGAAGGTTCGCTTGAAGTGCTTGTTGAGCGCGCTCTGGTCATAGAAGCCCGATGCGAGCGCCGCATCGACCACCGATTGCCCCGCACGCAGCCGCTGCAAGGCCGCCCGCAGCCGCAGCTGGGTCAGGCAGGTGTGCGGCGTCAGGCCGATCGATCGCTTGAACGCGCCGATCAGCTGGAAGGGCGTGAGGTTGGCGACCGCGCCCATCTGCTCCAGCGTCAGGCGTTCCGCATGGCAGTCGCGCATCAGTTCGAGCACGGGTGCCAGCAGGGCCGCATCCGACGGCACGCGGGGAACGCGCTGCGCCGCCTGCCCGTGCCGCTGGAACAGGTCGCCGAAGCTGCGCACCAGCAGTTCGTGATGGAGCAGCGGGTCTTGCTCGCCGTCGAGGGCGTGGTGCAGTTCCAGGAAGCGCGCGATCAGGTCGGGGTCGCGAAAGACGTTCGTGCTGAAGTACCGGGGCAGGTCGATGCCCAGCGACGCCAGCACATTGCGCATGCCCGTCTCGCCGAGGTAGAAGGCGCGATAGCGCCAGCGCTCGCTGCCGCCCATGTGGCCCGAGTGCGGTTCGGCGGGGTTGAAGACCAGCAGTGCCTGCCGGTGGGCGGTGTCGGTGCGGCCACGGCTCGTGAACTCCGAACCGCCGACTTCGGTGGCCGCGACCACGAAGGAGTCGTGCACATGCGGCGCGTAGCTGTGCGTCGTGAAGTCGGCGTGGAGCATCTCCATGCCCGGCACGCCGGGCGCGTGCCAGTAACGCGATTTGTTGCGAGGGTCGGGTCGGGCCACGGAACGTCCTTTCGACGTTCGGCATGGTAGCGCTTCGGCCGCCGCGAAGGGCTTCTGCTAGCGCACTCTCTCGCCGTCGCGCACCGATTCGACCGCTCCGTTGTAGAAGCGCACGATGCCCAGGAAGTTGCCCTGCCCGCGGTGGTAGACCCAGTCTTCCATCGGCACGCATTGCTGTGTGACCACCTGCTGGGCCGGCGCGCCGGGGTAGTTCGAAGGCAGCCAGATCACCTGCGGCCGCGGCACGCAGACGAACTCCTTGGACAGCGGCTCGCCGCACCGCTGCACGACCGAGAACTTGGAATCACCAACGCTGGAGAGCGCGCCGCCGCAGCTCAGCGACTGGGCAGATGCATGGCCGGCGTGCATGCCGGCGGCGAACAGGAAGAGGGCGCTCGCGGCGAGGGTTCGCATGGGTTCCTTGGAGGCGTCTTGACCAGCGTGTGACTGTAGCGGCGCACAAGAGTTCATGTTCCTTTGTGGCCGTGAAGTCAATCGGAGAATTCTTCCCGGGCCCCTTCGATGACACCGACACCACCGGCGCCTTGCGCTCCGCAGAATCGGGCGATGACCCTGGCCGTCAGAGCCGGCCGCATCCACCCCGAGGAGACAACAACATGAACCATCGGTACCTGCTACGCCTCATCCGCTTCATTCGCCTCGTGGCCTGTTGGGCCATCGGCGCGCTCGCGGTCCTTTCGATTCCCGCGCTGGCTGCCTACAACCAGAGCCTTACGCGCACGCTCGACGCGGGCCAGATCTACGGCAAGGCCGCGAGCAACAACACACAGGCCTTCCTGGGCATTCCGTTCGCGCAGCCACCGGTCGGCAACCTGCGGTGGCGCGCGCCGCAGCCACCGGTGCCATGGAGCGGTTCGCGCGCCGCCACAACCTTCGCCGGCATGTGCGCGCAGGTCGGCAACCCCTTCGGCGAGCCCGACCCCGCCACCTTCGGCCAGCCCGTGGGCAGCGAAGACTGCCTTTACCTGAACGTGTGGCGCCCCAATTCCAGTGCCGACAACCTGCCGGTGTTCTTCTGGATCCACGGCGGCAGCAACACCAAGGGCACGGCCCGCGACCCGACCTACGACGGCGCCTACCTCGCACAGAAGGCCAACATGGTGGTCGTGACGGTGCAGTACCGCATGGGCATGCTGGGCTGGCTCAACCACCCCGCGCTGAAGACCGGCAACGCGCTCGACGACTCGGGCAACTTCACCACGCTCGACCTCGTGCGCGCGCTCGACTGGGTCAAGGCCAACGCCCGTGCCTTCGGCGGCAATCCGGGGCAGGTGACGGTGGCGGGCCAGTCGGCCGGCTGCATCAACACCTGGGGCCTGCTGCAGTCGCCATTGGCCGAGGGCAAGTTCCAGCGCGCGGTGTGCATGTCGGGCATTCCCAATGCGTACCCGCCGGTGGTGGGCACGCTGGCGGCCGAGTCGCTGATCGACAACCTGCTGGTCGACACCGGCCGCGCATCGACCATCGCACAGGCCACGGCGCAGCGCGCGACCATGAGCCAGGCCGACATCGCCGCGCTGCTGCGCAATGCCAGTGCCGCGCAGATCATGAAGTTCACGCCCAGCCCCGTGGTGCCCGGCCACTTCACCGACGGCACGGTGATCCGCGCCAGCGGCCTGCCGGGTTTGCTGCTGGGCGACTACAACAAGATGCCGATCATGATCGGCTCGACGCACGACGAGGGCTCGTACTTCGCCTTCCTGTTCGGCATGGGCCAGCCCACGCAGCAGGAGTTCTGGAACCTGACCAACTACGCGCCGCCCGGCAGCGTGACCTTCAACCAGCTCATCAAGCCCGAGTTCCGCCCGATCTACACGCAGACGCACGAGGCGCTGACCTATGCGCTGGACAACGTGATCGACAACGTCATCCGCGTGCTGCGTCTGCAGAACGGCGACATCTACCGCTACAACTACAACTGGGACGACACACCCCAGCCCTGGAAGGACACCTTCGGCGCCTTCCACGCGATCGACGTGGCCGCGCTGTTCGGCAACTTCGTGACCGACCAGCCGAACTTCATGCACTTTGCCTGGAGCCCCGAAAACGCCAGCAGCCGCAAGGCGCTGTCGGACAAGTTCATCGACTACACCGCCAGCTTTGCGCGCTACGGCGCACCCACGCGGCTGTTCGACGGCAAGACACCGTGGACCGGCTGGACCAACTTCATCTGCCTGCTGTGCAACAAGCGGATGATCTTCGACAACCAGTCGTACATGTCGCCCGACGACTACCTGTTCTTCTGGCCGCGCTACACCTTGCTGTCGCCGCAGCAGCGCGACTTTCTGCAGCAGCAGATCGACTTCAGCAACCTGCCGGATTCGGTCGACCCGTTGCGCAGCGGTCCGCGCTGAGGCTGAAGCGCTGCCGCGCCGTTGCGCTACTGGATGATCCCGTGGCGCACGGCGTAGAGCACCAGCTCGGCCGTGCTCGCCACGCCGAGCTTTTCGAGGATGTTGGTGCGGTGCGTGCTCACGGTCTTCACGCTGATGAGCATCTCTTCGCCGATCACCGTGAGCGAGATGCCCTTGAGCATCATCAGCATGATCTGGTGCTCGCGCACCGTCAGCCGCTGGTGCGCGGGGCGCTCGTCGCGGCCTTCGAGCTGGCCGCTCACCAGTGGTGCGGCGCGTGCGCTCAGGTACTGGCCGCCGGCCGCCACGCGGCGTATGGCGCGCACCAGCTCGGCCGGCTCCGCGTCCTTGGCGATGTAGCCGCGCGCACCGGCCTGGATGGCGACCAGCGCGTACTGTTCCTCGGCGTACATCGACAGCATCAGCACCGGCAGCGTGGGTTGCGCCGCGCGGATCGAGGCCAGCACCTCGAGGCCGTTGCGGCCTTCCATGTTGATGTCGAGCAGCACCACGTCGAAGCGGCGCTGCCGCACCTGCGCCAGCGCTTCGGGGCCGTTGGCGGCCTCGCCGGTGGTGCGGATGTCGCTTTCGTCGAGCAGCAGGCGCTGCAGGCCCGAGCGGAAGATCGTGTGGTCGTCGACCATGAGGATGTCGATCACCGTGGCGTTCCTCCTCAATGCAGCGGCGCGCGCAGGCTCAGGCGTGTGCCCTGGCCCGGTGCCGAGCGGATCTGCAGCTCGCCGCCGATCTCGCGTGCCCGCTCGCGCATGCTCAGCAGCCCGAGCGCGCTGCCGTCGGGCGCGGCGGGGTCGAAGCCGCAGCCGTCGTCGTGCAGCTCCAGCCGCAGTTGCAGGTCTTCCACGCGCAGCGTCACGCCGACGTTGCGTGCCTTCGAGTGGCGCGAAACATTGGTCAGCCCCTCCTGGAAGATGCGGTACACCGCCGTCGTGTGCCGGGGCAGGAGGCGCAGCGTCTTCGCGTCGGTGTCCAGCACATGCTGCACGCCCGAGCGGCGCGTGAACGCATGCAGCTCGTTGGCCAGCGCGACCGACAGGTCGAGGTGGTCGAGTGCGCTCGGCCGCAGTGCTTCGGAAATCTGCTTGACCGTGTCGATGGTCTGCTGCGTCAGCGCGATCAGGCCTTGCGTGAGCGACTGCAGCTCCGGGTTTTCGGCGCGACGCTGGATGCGCGTGGCGTCCATCTTGATCGACGTGAGCATGCCGCCGAGCACATCGTGGATGTCGCGTGCCATCGCGAGGCGCTGCTCTTCGAGCTTGTTGGCGGTGTAGGCCGCCAGTGCCTGCAGCTGCTCGCGCGAGCGCTTGAGTTCTTCTTCGTTGTGCACCCGCTCGGTCACGTCGACGCCCACGCCCATCACCGCGGGGTGGCCCCGGTAGAGGATGCGCGAGCCATGCACTTCGATCAGGCGCACGTGCCCGTTGCGGTGCAGCCCGCGTGTGATGAAGTGCATGCTCGGCGGATCTCCCGACAGGCGCGCGCGGATGCGCGAGCGCACCACTTCCAGAAAGTCGGCTGGAACGACCTGCGCCAGCGACATGCCGATGGCCTCCTGCACCGTGTAGCCGATGATGCCCGCCCAGGTGGCGTTGCAATAAGCGAAGCAGTCGTCCTGGATCACGTAGATGCCCGCGACCATCTGCTCCACGATGGTGTGGAAGGGCATGTCCGGCAGGCTTTCGCGTTCGAGGTCGGTCACAAGGCGGGGGAGCGGTGGGCGGCCCATGATAGGGCGGCAACCACCTCGCGCCCCTGTCGCGCCCCTGTGCTGCGGGTTTGCGAGAAGCAGGATTCCCCGTAGCCCTTGTCGGAAAAATCCGATGGCCGGCGAGGGCTCGCCGACTGATGTCGGTGCTGTAGCGGCGGCACGTGCAGTCACCGCCGCGCGGATGCGGCCTCAGGAATTGGGTCGGTAAAGTTTGACGAGAGCGAAGCCCAACACGACGGCGGCGCAAAGAAACGCCAGCACCGCCAGCCAGACCGATTGGGTGAAAACGTAGGTGCCCAGCGCAGCGCCCGCCGCCACCACGGCGGCCAGCCATTCGAATGCGGATTCCAGCCAGCCGCCGCCCGACTTGCGTTTAGGCTGCGGAGTCGGCGCGCGGTCTTGCGCCTCGATCTGTTGCCCAGCGTGGGGTCGCGGCGGCTTCCTTTGCGGAAGCGAGAAGAGCGTGCTCAATTCCGGCGTGGGCCATGGCCCGGCCGCCGACGCGCCGATCCCCGCCAGCAGCCAGACCGGGTTCGCGCCGTGGCGTGAGAGGTCGGTTGCGAGGTCGGCAAGCGTGCGGGCTTCGTCCAGCTTCTCCAGCGCGGCAATGTCGGTGCGCAGCCACTGCTCGGCATCGGCCGCATCGGGCAGGCCGCTGGTGCGCAGCAGGATGTGACCGGCGAAGCCTTGCGCCAGCAGCGCTTCGAAGCTTTCGTAGATCGGCCGGTAGCGTTCGCCGACGGCCGCGACGATCTCTTCCCGACGGCTTGCCAGCCGCGCGAGGGCCGTGGGCTTGTCGACCACCAGGTACGGGTACGTCGCATCGGGGCCGAAGTCTTCGAGGCATTCCTCCCGTTCAATCTCGGAGGCTTCATCGTCGATGTCGTGTTCGTCGATGAAGCGCGCGTGCCGGATGTCGGCCTCGCTGAAGAGCGCGCGCCAGAACAGCGGAAAGAAGGCATTGGCCTCCAGCTCGCCGCCATGGCCGAAGAAGTCGCGCCACTCGTTGCGGCTTCCCTCCGGCATGCGGGGCAGGGTCGAGCTGCTCAGGAAGACGGGATGCGACATGGCTCTGTTCCTTGCAGATCTGGAAAGAAGCGATCAGCGCGGCGCGCGCTGATACCTGTGTGCGTGTGTGCTTGTGCGGCCTCAACCCCCGATGGGAGAGCACAGCTCGACCAGCGTGCCATCGGGGCAACGCACGTACGAGACCACCTGGCCCCACGGCTTGGTGGTCGGCGGCGTCAGCTCCGATGCACCGGCGGCCACGGCGCGCTCGTGCGCACCCTTGACGTCGTCGGTCACGAAGCCAAGCTCCATGCCCAGCGGCTTGGCGGATTCCGATGCGGCCACGTGCCCGTGCGGAAAGTTCGACTCGGCCAGTTCGTGCGCGGCGAACGACAGCGTGGTGTCGCCCGTGATCAGTTCGCCATAGGTGCCCGAGTCGTGGAGAAATTTTGTCTGGAAACCGAAGGCCCGCTCGAAGAACTGGAGGGACTGGGCCACGTCGGGGACGTAGACGATGGTGTAGCCGAATTTCATGATGAGTACCTTCGATGCAGGAGTGCGGTGGACGATGGCGGATAGATTCCGCAGAGCTGCACTCTACCCAGAACCCGTGCGAACTCCATCCGAATTCGTCTGCGAAAAGAAGGCGCATGCGCCCTGAACATCTTCTTCCTTCTCTGCCTCCCGGCCAACGATGGATTGCGGCCCCCTCGGGCGAATCCGGAGACACGGTCTACCAGCGCAGCGACCGCGCGGCATTCGCCATTTCTCCCTGCGCCTGGACCCGTTGACCTGGGGTTGAAGCGTCGCAAGTTCCGGGCCTTTCGACCGCTTTTCCTGAAGTGCTTCATGAGGCCTTAATCAACTCTTCATGAATTTGGACAGCCGTTTTCGATGCCGATAGATTGCGCGCCGATGCCTCTGCGGGGCATCGACACACAACATCCAACGGAGACAAATTCATGAAGATTTCTGCTTGCCGCGGGCTCTGGCCGGCGATGGCATGGTCGGTCGTTCTTGCAGTGGGGCTGAGCGCCTGCGGGGGTGGTGGTTCGTCGGGCACGGCGATCGTTCCGGTGCCGGTAGCGGTGGGTGGCGGCGCGACACCGCCGCCGCCAGATGCGCCGCCGATCAACGAAGGCACCGTCCGCAAATGGGGCTACCTCAAGCTGCCCGACGGCAACCGGATGCGCTACACCGTGCTGCTGCCCAGCGCCAAGGGGCCCTTTCCGGTGCTGATCGAGTACGACGGCTACGGCTCGGGCGTGGTGCCTGATGAGGCGCCTGTCTGGGTGGCCGAAGGCTATGCGGTGGTCGGGCTCAATGTGCCGGGCACGGGATGCTCGAGCGGCGAAGACCACATCTTCGATGCGACCGTGGGCGCCGCAGGTGCGTTCGCGGTGGAGTGGGCCGCGAAGCGGCCGTGGTCCACCGGCAAGGTCGGCATGGTGGGCTATTCGTACCCGGGCTACAACCAGTTGTGGGTGGCCGCGCAGCGCCCGGCAGGGCTGGTGGCCATCGCACCGGGCAAAAACGTCACCGACCCGTACCGCGACGTCGGCTACCCGGGCGGCATCCAGAACGTCGGCTTTCCGGCAGGGTGGTGGGGGCAGTTCCCCGACATCTGGAAATCTTCCGCACAAGACGCCGCGCACATCGACGGCGACGCCGA
The DNA here is from genome assembly GCF_900100965.1 of Variovorax sp. EL159. GTDB lineage: Bacteria > Pseudomonadota > Gammaproteobacteria > Burkholderiales > Burkholderiaceae_C > Variovorax. The sequence goes on from NZ_FMUJ01000001.1 coordinate 1,123,093, forward strand.
GTGCGCGCAGAACGTGCGCGACAACATCGAGAAGATCAAGCGCCCCGACATCGACCTGGTGACGTGGCTCGACAACGACCCGCATTACGGTGCGCGCTACGCCAGCAAGAGCGCGATCCTCATTACCGACAGGATCATCATTCCGACGCTGGGCACGCAGTCGTGGCAAGACGAGCAGGTCGGCCCGCGCATGGGCTACTACGAGGAAACCATCGCGCCCGAGAAGATGTGGCTCATCAGCTCCAACGGGCTGCACGGCACGAGCGACTTTTCCGCCTACATGCTCGATGTGCAGCGGCGCTTCTACGCCCACTTCCTCAAGGGCGAGAACAACGGCTTCGAGCGCGAGCCGCACGTGCACCTGCTGCAGGAAATGCAGGAGACCCAAGGCCCCAGGGGCAGCAAGACACTGGTGCACACCGCCGCCGCCACCTTCGACCGCCTGCCCGTCAAGGCCACGCCCATGCGGCTGTGGCTTCAGCCCGGTGGCGTGTTGTCGGACACCGCACCGCAAGACGACAAGGTGCCGTCGAGCAGCTATGCCTACCCGGTCGCGAGCCCGCCCGTGAACGACCAGGGCGCGGGCGGCTGGCCGGCGGTGAGCGACGCCACGGGCCAACTGACCTTCACCACCGGCAAGCTGCCGCAGGACCTGAGCTACTACGGCGAAGGCTCGGTCGACCTGTGGCTGAGCGCGACGGCGACCGACACCGACGTGCAGGTGAGCCTGTCGGAGGTGCGGCCCGATGGCATGGAGATGTTCGTGCAGCGCGGCTGGCTGCGTGCCTCGAAGCGGCAGTTGAACGACGCCAAGTCAAGCGTGCTGCGGCCCTGGGGCGACTTCACCGCAGCCACGGTGAAGATGCTCACGCCGGACGAACCGACGCTGATGCGGGTGGAGATGCAGAAGTTCGCGCATGTGTTCCGCGCGGGCTCCAGCCTTCGCGTGACGATCGACACGCCTTCGCAGACTGGCTACTGGATCTTCGGCAACCGCCAGGACAAGTCGACCAACAGGATCTGGCACGACACCAGGCGGCCATCGAGCATCGTGCTGGGGCATGTGGCGTACCCGCATGCCAAGAACCTGCCGACCTGCGGCATCGTGCAGCAGCAGCCGTGCCGCAAGAACGAGATCGCGGTGCCGGCGGGCGCGGGGCCGAAGGCGCCGGTGTAGTTAGTTGCGGTGAAATCCGGCGCTGCGGCTCGGCGCCGGATGAACAGTTGGGGACGGGAGGCGGCTAGGCCACCCGCTCCTCAATGGGCCCCACGCGATCGGGATAGAACGCCACGTGGTCCTTGATCTGCGCGACCGGGTCGTAGGGCGACTCGTAGGTCCATACCGCATTCACCGAGCGTTCGCCGCCGGCCGGAATGCTGTAGTAGTTGCATTCGCCCTTGTACGGGCAGTAGGTTGCATGCGACGTGCGCTCCAGCCACGACATCTTCACGTCTTTGCGGGGGATGTAGTGCACGGTGCCGAAGTGCGCTTCGCGCAGCGTCAGCGCGTCGCGGGTGTCGGCGATGACGAGGCCGCCGACCGAGACCACCACACGCAGCGGGTTGCGCGCGATGGTGATCGGGTGATCGGGGCCAGGGGTCTTGATGGTGCGTTCGGGCGTGGCGAACATGGGCAAGCTCCTTCAGCAGGTCGATGTGACGCAAGAATCGGCGGATGCGCATCTTGCCGCGATGTCGTGGCGGTTTGAAGTCCCCCCGGAATCGGCATGCTCGCGAAGTGGTTAACGGGCCGACCTCATCGGAAGGGCTCTGGAAGCCTTTCAGCCTCATTTCTCCCTGTGCAGACGCATCTGAATTCGGGATGGGCCACGTGGCCGCATTCGATGTAATGCTTCAGTATGTAAGAGGTGTCGAAATTCTCGAAAGGCCGCTGCACCAAGGCACACCCCGGCCCGATCGGGGCCACGCGGCAGGGCAGAGCGGGAACGGTGATAAAACTTCGCGCGCCCCACCCGTGCCCATCGAAAGACCGAAGTGAAGAAGTACAAGCTCGCCACCTTCCTGCTCGCCAGCCTGTTCGCCGTTGGCGCCGGTGCGCAGGCGTGGCCCTCGAAGCCCGTGCGCGTGATCGTGCCCGCGCCGGCCGGCAGTTCGCTCGACCTGATCGCCCGCACGCTGGCCGACCGGCTGCGCGTGATGTGGAAGCAGCCGGTGGTGATCGAGACAAAGGCCGGCGCCGGTGGCCTGATCGGCATGGACACGGTCGCCAAGGCGCCGCACGACGGCTACACGCTGGGCATCGGCTTCAACGGGCCGATTGCCTTCGGCCCCTACATGTACGCCCACATGCCCTATGCGCCGGCGCGTGACCTCGTGCCCATCGTGCTCACGACCTCGCAGCCCAACGTGCTGGCGGTGCCGGCCGGCAATCCGGCGAACACGCTGCCCGAGTTCGTGGCCTGGGCGAAGAAAGAAGGCAACCGGTTCAGCTATGCATCGGTCGGCGCGGGCAGTTCGTCGCACCTGACGATGGAACTGCTTCGCAACGTGGCGGGCATCGAGGCGGTGCATGTGCCGTATTCGGGCTCGCCGCCCGCGGGGCTGTCGGTGGCGGCGGGCGACACGCAGGCGCTGTTCACCGTCGCGCCCGCGTTGCTGCCGCTGATCCAGGGCCATCGCGTGAAGCTGATCGCGGTCACCAGCGCCACACGCTCCGAGCTGATGAAAGACCTGCCGACGGTGGCCGAGTCCGGCTACCCGGGCTTCGAGTCATTGGCGTGGAACGGCTTCTTCACCGCCAGCGGCACGCCGCCCGAGGTGGTGCGGCGCATCAACGCCGACGTCAACACCGTGCTGCAGGAGCCCGCCGTGCGCGAACTGCTGGCCAACCAGGGGCTGGTGCCGGGCGGCGGTTCGCCGGAAGAGTTCCGGACCTTCATCGACAGCGAGGGCCGCAAGTGGGGCGCGATCATCGCCAAGGTCGGCATACGGCTCGACCGGTGATACTTCGGGCGCCCGAATTTTCAGGAGGACCCCATGAGTGAATATCCCGCCGACATCTACACCGAAGCCGAGCCCGACCCGTACACGCTGAACAACCTGGGCCCGCTGACCGGCCTGGCCGGCATCTGGACCAGCGCCGCCGGCAAGGACGTCGCGCCCAAGGCCGAGGGCCCCGAAACCTCGACGTACATCGAGCACGCCGAGTTCCAGCCCATCGACGCGCAGACCAATGGGCCGCAGATCTTCTACGGGCTGCGCTATCACGTGCGCATCGTCAAGCCGGACGAGGTCGAGAGCTTTCACGACCAGGTCGGCTACTGGCTGTGGGAGGCCGCAACGGGCACGGTGATCCAGACGCTGTCGATCCCGCGCGGGCAGACCGCGATGGCCATGGGGCACACGACGGCCGATGCCAAGTCGTTCAAGCTCGAAGCGGTGCGCGGCGCCGAGACCAACGGCATCCTGTCGAACCCCTTTCTCGAACACGCGTTCAAGACGCTGCGCTACAACATCGCCGTGACGATCAACGACGACGGCAGCTGGTCGTACGAGCAAGAGACCCTGCTGAGCGTTCTGGGCAAGCCCGAGCCCTTCCGCCACACCGACCGCAACACGCTGCGCAAGATCGGCGAGCCCACGCCGAACCCGACCGCACGCGCCGCAATGGCGGCCGAGGCGGAAGAAAAAGCCAAGGCCTGACCCGCACGGGATGTGGACGCGGCCTACGCGAGCGCCGCCTTCACATCGGCATGAAACTTCGCTGAGCAGAACTCGGTGGCCCCGAAATACAGCGAAGACTGCGTACCGCTGGCCAGCGTCGATTGCGCCGACACGCCGAGCGCGAAGTCTTCGTCGAGCGCACCCCAGAACGACGCGACGTTCTTGCGCCAGTAGTTGATCGACTTCTCCGTCTTCGGCAACTCGGGAATCAGCGTGCTTGCGATCACGCGCGAGCGGCCTGGCGACTCGGGCAGCACCGTGAAGGCATTGGCATGGTCGCCTTCGTGCAGGATGAAGGTGGCCGGGAAGAAGTAATAAATGATGTTCGAGTGCGGCCCCACGCGCCATTCGTGCCGTGGCTGCGCGCGCAGCCCTTCGATGCTGCGCTTGGGCAGGAACAGGCGCTGGTGCTGGCGGTCGTGGTCGGCCATCAGCAGGTTGTCGTAGAACAGCGCCGCGATGCTGTTGCGGTGCGCGTACTGGAAGTGATAAGTCTCCAGGTTGGCCTCGAACGGAATCTTCCAGTTGGCTGCGTTGTCGAAGGCGTGTTCATGAAACGGCACCCAGCTGTCGTAGCCCCAGGCGCGCAGGTCGGTGCCGAAGCGGCCGAGCCAGGTGTCGATGTCGAGCGTGGCGCTTTCGCCTTCGGCCAGCACGCGCGGAATGGCCCAGGCAAAGCCCAATGCCTCGGCCACCGGCACGCGCGCCAGGCTGCAGTTTGATGTGGGCGCATGCGGAAAGTCGTCGCCCGAGGGGCGGCCGCGCAGCGTGCCGTCGAGCCCGTAGGTCCAGCTGTGGTACGGGCAGATCAGGGCGCGCTGGCTGGAGAGGCCGGCCGCCTTCAGCCGTGCGCCGCGATGCCGGCAGGCGTTGACGAAGCCGTTGAGCTTGCCGTCCTGCCCGCGCACCAGCACCAGCGGCAGGCCGGCCACGTCGATGGCGAAAGAGTCGCCGGGCTTCGCGAGCGATGCCGAAGGGCGCAGCGCCAGCGGGTAGCGGCGGAAGATGCGCTCGACTTCGCGCGCGTGGCGTTCGGGGTCGAGGTAGCGCGACACCGGGCTGATGCTGGGCGCGCCGCGTTCGCTGCCGCCGGCTTCGATGAGCGCGAGCGCGCGCTCGATCAAGGCGATCTGTTCTTCAATCTGCATGCACTGTCTCCGTCGTTCTTGTGGGTTGCCTGCGTGCCATCGTGGGGCACGGGACATTATTGCGGCGGGCCCGCATGGGCCCTACACAAGCCGTGTGCTTCAGTCGAGCTTCAGCGTGCCCAGCCGTTCGACGATCAGGTCGTGCAGCGTCTGCGCCGCCACTGAAAGACTGCCTTCGCGGCGCTGCACCAGGTACACGGTGCGCGTCAGCGCGGGCAGCGGCAACGGGCGCGTGGCCAGCGTTTCGCGGCGAAAGTGGAACAGCGTGAGCGCCGGCACCACGCTGATGCCCAGCCCCGCCTCGACCAGCCCCATGACGGTGGCCAGGTGCTCCACCTCGAACACCGCGTTGAGCCGCTGCGGATGCAGCGCCACGTCGAGCGCCTGCCGCACGCTGCTGTTGCGCGCCATCTGGATGAAGGGCCAGGGCGCGATCTTCTTCACCGTCAGGCGTGGCTCGTGCGCCAGTGGATGGTCGGCGCGGCACACGAGGTGAAAGCGGTCGGTGCACAGCTTGCGCGCGCGCAGGTCGCTGTCGGCCGATGCGCCCGCGCCCGAGGCCGCCAGCGCAAAGTCGGCCTGCCCGTTGCGCACCAGCGCAATGCAGGCGTCGGACAACGCATCGTCGAGGTCGACGCGGATGCCCGGCCACGCCTGCATGAATTCCGCGAACACGGCGGGCAGCCAACCGGCCGCGAGCGAGGGCAGGGCGGCCACGCGCACGCGGCCCTTGCGCCGCTCCACATGGTCGGCCAGGTCGCCCATCGCGCTGCCCATGTCGTCGAGCAGGCGGCGCGCCGAGCCTTCGAACAAGCGGCCTTCGGGCGTGAGCTGCACGCTGCGCGTGTCGCGGTCGAACAGGCGCGTGCCGACCGTGTCTTCGAGCGTGCGGATCAGCGCGCTGAAGGCGGGCTGCGACAGATGGCTGGCCTGCGCGGCCCGCGTGAAGTTGCGGTGCTCGGCCAGCGCCAGAAAGGCGCGCAGTTGCCGGGTAGAGAGGTCGGGCGTCTTTCGCATCGCGCTGCCTTTGTTATTTGAAAACCAGATCAATCGATCCAGATTTTCAATTTTACGGATGACGGGTGCCTGCCTACAGTGCACGGCAATGAATTCCAATGAATCGCCCAGGCTGTTGATCGGATGCGCCGCCGGCTTCTCGGGCGACCGCACCGACGCGGCCGGCCCGGTGGTCGACACGCTCATCGCGCGGCTGCGCAGCGGCCCCGAAGGCCAGAGCGCCTTCTTGATTTTCGAGACGCTGGCCGAGCGCACGCTGGCGCTGGCACAACTGCGTCGCCGCGACAACCCCGAAGCCGGCTACGAGCCATTGCTCGACGCGATGCTGCGCCCCGTGCTCGCGCGCTGCCTGGCGCATGGCATCCGCATCGTGAGCAATTTCGGCGCCGCCAACCCGCGCGCCGCGGCCCGGCACATCGCCCGCATGGCGCGCGAGCTGGGGGGCGACGCGCCACGCATCGCCGTGGTGGAGGGCGATGACCTTTCCGGCCCCGAACACCGCGCGATGCTGCACGAAGCACTCGGCGCGCAGATGGACGGCCTGCGCGTGGTCAGCGCCAATGCGTACATCGGCGCCGAGCCGATTGCCGCCGCGCTCGATGCCGGCGCGCAGATCGTCGTGTGCGGCCGCGTGGCCGACCCGTCGCTGACCGTGGGGCCGGCCATGTCGCACTTCGGCTGGCGCACCGACGATTGGGACCGACTGGGCCGCGCCACCATGGCGGGCCACCTGCTCGAATGCGGCGCGCAGGTGTGCGGCGGCTACTTCGCCGACCCCGGCTACAAGGACGTGTCCGGCCTGGAGGCGGTGGGCTTTCCCATCGCCGAGATCGATGCCGATGGCGGCTGCGTCATCGGCAAGTCCGAGGGGACCGGCGGGCTCGTGAGCGAAGCCACGGTGAAGGAGCAGTTGCTCTACGAAGTGCACGACCCCGCCGCCTACCTCACGCCCGACGTGATCGCGGACATCGCCGATGCCGAGGTGCGCGCGTTGCCCGATGTCGAAGGTGCCGACCGTGTCGAGCTGTCGGGTGTGCGCGGCCATGCGCGGCCGGACCGCTACAAGGTCAATGTCTGCCACGAAGGCGGCTGGCTGGCCGAGGGAGAGATTTCTTATGCTGGCCCTCGCGCCGAATCGCGTGCGCGCCTTGCGGCCGATGTGCTGCGCAAGCGCCTCGATGGCCTGGCGCTGCGCGTCGATCTGATCGGCGCCTTGAGCATCCTCGGCGACGACGCCGGCCGTGCGCTGGCAAGCCTGCCCGACGCGGGGCTGCGCGACGTGCGCCTGCGCGTCGCCGCCACGCATGGCGATCGCGCACAGGCCGAGCGGCTGGCGCGCGAAGTCATGGCGCTCTACACCTGCGGGCCGGCGGGTGGCGGCGGCGTGCGTACTGCGCTCACGCCCCGGCTCAACACGCTCTCTTGCCTGCTGCCGCGCGACGCTGTGCCGGTGCGCTTCGAGCTGCTCGACGCGGAGGCGCTGGCATGACGAGCAGCATCGACGCTTTCGACGTGGTCGAAGTGCCGCTGTACCGCGCAGCCCACGGCCGCACGGGCGACAAGGGCGACCGCTCCAACATCAGCGTCATCGCCTGGCATGCGGATCTCTTTCCTTTGCTGCTCGAACAGCTCACGCCCGAGCGCGTGGCGGCGGAGTTCCGGCATCGCGCGCCGTCGCGGGTGCAGCGCTTCGTGCTGCCGAAGCTGCATGCGATGAACTTCGTGCTCGACGCGGTGCTCGATGGCGGCGTCAACGATGCGCTGAACCTCGATGCACATGGCAAGGCGTTGTCGTTCCTGCTGCTCGACATGCCGATTCGCGTGCCGCGTGCGCTGGTGCCTTTGCTGGCAGGGCCGTAGCCACGCCACGGATTTCCTCTTCTTTCTCTTACTCAACAATCATCCGGAGACAAAACAATGAAACGATTTCCCCTTGCAGCGCTGACCGCCGCACTGGCCCTGGCACCGCTGCTGGGCCATGCGCAGGCCTTCCCCGAGAAGGCCATCACCTTCGTCGTGCCCTTCGCGGCCGGCACCGCCACCGACCAGATCGCACGCGCGCTCGGCAACCAGATCGCGACCGAGACCAAGCAGGCCGTCATCATCGACAACAAGGCCGGTGCCAGCGGCTTCATCGCCTCGCAAAGCGTGGCGAAGGCGCCCGCCGATGGCTACACGGTGCTGATCACCACCAACACCACGCACGCGGCCAATGAGCACCTGTTCAAGAAGCTGCCCTACGACCCGGTGAAAGACTACGCACCCGTCGCGGCCCTGGGCAAGGGCGGGCAGATCATGGTGGTGAACCCGTCGTTCCCCGCGAAGAGCGTGGCCGAGTTCATCGCGCTCGCGAAGAAGGACCCGGGCAAGTACAGCTTCGGCAGCGGCAGCAGTTCGAGCCGCATGGCCGGCGAGCTGCTGCAGCAGATGGCCGACATCAAGCTGCTGCACGTGCCCTACAAGAGCAACACGCTCGCGGTGACCGACCTGCTGGGCAACCAGATCAACATGATGATCACCGACACGGCCACGGGCCTGCCGCAAGTCAAGGCGGGCAAGCTGCGCGCGCTGGGCATTTCAAGCGCGGCGCGCTCGCCGCTGGCGCCCGACCTGCCCACCATCTCCGAAGCCGGCGTGAAGGGCTACGAGATGGGCTACTGGTTCGCGGCCTACGCACCCGCGAAGACGCCGCCCGCCGTGGTCAAGCGGCTCAACGAGCTGCTGGTGAAGGCCGCGAAGAGCGAAGCCGCCAAGACCGCTTTCTACGAGCCGACCGGCACCGAGGTGTTCACCACCTCGCCCGAAGAACTCGCGAAGTTCCAGGCGGCCGAGTCGCAGAAGTGGGGCCGCATCGTGAAAGCGGCCGGCATCGAAGCCGAATAGCGCTGTCGCCGCAGCGGAGATCGGCGCCGCGCAAGAACACCATAACGAAGGAGACAAACCATGAAACGCTGGAGCCTTGCGGCTGCCACGGTGGCTTCGGCCGCCCTTTTTCTGAGTGCCTGCGGAGGCAGTGGCGGGGGAGGCGGCGGCTTGCTGCTGCCACCGCCCACGGCCACCACCCCACCGGTGACCACGCCATCCGCGCCGCCCGCGGCAGCCGCCGCGCCGAAATTCAAGCTCGCGATCGCCGCCACCGAAGACGTGCCCGGCACCTTCGGCAACGCCGGTGCCTACGAGAAGATCACCGGCACCTTCACCGGCGAGGTCGATCCGAAAGACCCGCGCAACGCCATCATCCAGGACCTGTCGCTCGCGCCGCTCAACGCCAATGGCAAGGTCGAGTACACCTCCGACTTCGTGCTCTTCAAGCCCAAGGACATGCGCAAGGCCAGCGGCGTGCTGCGCTACGACGCGCCGAACCGCGGCAACATCGTCAACCTCGATCCGTACTTCGCCTCGCGTGGCTACGTGTTTCTCACGGCCGCGTGGCAGGGCGATGTGCCGGCCGGGCCGGGCAAGCTCACGCTCAAGGTGCCGGTGGCGAAGAACGCCGACGGCAGCACCATCACCGGCACCTACCGTGCCGAACTGCTGCCCACCGTGGCCACGAACGATTCGCTGCCATTGCCCGGCGGCCCCTTCAACGCCGCCATGCAGGCCTATGCGACCGCGAGCCTCGACAACACTCAGCCGGGCTATGTGCTCACGCGGCGCATCAACGAGGGCGATGCGCGCCAGCTCATTCCCGCGAGCGAATGGAAGTTCGCCAAGTGCAGTGCGGCCACGCCGTTCCCCGGCACGCCGGACGAAACCAATGTGTGCCTGAAGAACGCATGGGACCCGGCGTACATGTACGAGCTGGTCTATGTCGCGAAAGACCCGAAGGTCATGGGCCTGGGGTTGGCGGCGCTGCGCGACATGGTCGGCTTCTTTCATCGCGGAGCAAGCGACGCATCGGGCACCGCCAACCCGGTGGCCGCCGCCATTAGCAGCACCATCGCATCGGGCGTGTCGCAGTGCGGCAACTTCATGAAGACCTTCGTGCATCTGGGCTTCAACGACGACGGTGCAGGTGGCAAGGTGTTCGACGGCGTGTTCGCGCAGATCGCGGCGCGCCAGACCAACATCAACATGCGCTTTTCGATTCCCGGCGGCGGTGGTGGCGTGCGCACCGACCACACGGCCTTCGGGCAGGCCGGCACGCGCGGGCTGTCGAAAGACTACGTGGACGACGTCGCGCAACGCCGTGGCGGCATCCTGTCGCGCTGCGAGGCCAGCGGCACCTGCCCCAAGCTCTTCATCGGCTTCAGCGGCACCGAGTTCTGGACTTTGCAGGGCTCGCCCCTGTTGACCGACGCCTGGGGCACCGCCGACCTGGTGCAGCCCGGCAATGCACGCATCTATTACTACGCGAGCACGCACCACCTGCTGGGCCTGCCGTCGATGCCGGGCACCAACGCAGGCGCGCTGTACACGACCAACGCGAACACTAGCGTGATTCCGGTCGTGCGCGCGCTGTACCAGAACCTCGAGGACTGGGTTGTCCAGGGCACCACGCCGCCCGATAACCAGGTGCCGAAGCTCGCCGACGCCACGCTGGTGCGGCCAGCGCAGGTGAAGTTTCCGGCCATTCCGGGCGTGAACTACACCGGCCTGGTCAACACCTATTCGCTGCTCGACTGGGGCCCGGACTACCGCCCGCAGGATGAAAGCGGCATCGCCACGCAGGTGCCGCCGGCAAAGCTGGGCCGCGACTACGCCATCCTCGTGCCGCAGGTCGATGCGGATGGCAACGACATCGCCGGCATCCGCAGCCTCGACGTGGCCGTGCCCACCGGCACCAACACCGGCTGGAACACCACCAGCAAGCCGGGCACGATCGATCAGGCAGGCCTGTTCGGTTCGAGCTTTCCGTTCGTGAAGACAGCCGCGCAACGCGCCGGCACGACCGATCCGCGTCCGTCGCTGCAGGAGCGCTACACGGACCAGGCCGGCTACGTGGCCGCTGTGACGGCTGCGGCGAACGACCTCGTGGCCCGGCGCTTCATGCTGCGCGTGGATGCCGATGCGGCGATTGCAAATGCGATCTCCAACCCGGTGTTGCCTTAACCGGCAACGTGCGCCGCGAACCCCGTGCGCTCCGGCGCAATGTCGGGCCGCAGCGTGAGCGCGGGGATCTCGTAGTCGCCGGCGTTCTGTTGGCGGAACGGAATCGGCGCAATCGTCCACAGCGCGTCGAGCCGCTGGCCGAGGTCGGCGGTGATCCGCGCATAGGCGGCTGCGTCGACCTTGCCCGTGCGGTGCACCACGAAGGGCGGCAGTACGTCGAAGCCCGGGTAGTGAAGGATGCCGTGGTGGATCGGAAAGAGAAGGTCATCCATCGGCCCATTGATGCCGCGCGGCGCGTAGTGCGAAGCCCAGCCGCCGGTGGTCACGACCAGCATCGCGCGCTTTCCGGCCATCACGCCTTCGCCGTAGCGCTTGCCCCAGCGCGTGTCGGAGTGTTCACCAACGCCATAGGCGAACCCGTGCGCGTAGACGCGCTCGACCCAGCCCTTGAGGATGGCGGGCATCGAGAACCACCAGAGCGGAAACTGGAAGAGCACGGCATCGGCCCACAACAGCTTGGCCTGCTCGGCGGCGATGTCGTCGGGCTGGGTGCCCGCCTCGAAGGCGCGCTGTGAATCGATGACCGGATCGAAATGCGATCCGGGCTCGATGTGCGCAAAGTCGTCGGCGGCCAGTGGTGCCTTCCACTGCATGGCGTAGAGGTCGGACACGCGCACCTCGTGCCCGGATTGCGAGAGGCGTTCCACCATGAAGTCTTTCAGCGATCCATTGAGCGATCGGGCTTCGGGGTGGGCGTAAACGATGAGGACTTTCATGACGGCTGAACCTGTGGAATGAAGAACATGCACGCAGGTTAGAAAAGATGGCGATATATTGGAAATGAATAGTTTGAATTCCAGCCATTGCCATGAACAATTTCAGCCGCATCGACCTCAACCTGCTCATCACGCTCGACGTGCTGCTGGCCGAGCGCAACGTGACGCGCGCAGCCGAGCGCCTGAACCTGTCGCAGCCTTCGGTGAGCGTGCAGCTCGCCAAGCTGCGCGAGATGTTCAACGACCCGCTGCTGGTGCCCGCGCAACGCGGCATGCGGCCCACCGCGCGCGCCGACGAACTGCGCGAGCCGCTGCGCGAAGCGCTCGAATCATTGGGCCGCGCAGTGGCGCCCACCAAGCCTTTCGACCCCGCGGAGGCGTCCACCACTTGGCGCGTGGCCGCGGCCGACTATGCCGAGTCGGCCATCCTGCTGCCCGGGCTCGCGGGGCTGCGTGCGGCCGCGCCGAACACCCGGCTGGCCGTGGTCGATGCCGTGCCGTCGCGCATGGCGCGGCAGCTGGAGCAGGGAGAGATCGACCTGTTCTTTCACACCAGCGTGGGCGCGCCGTCCGGGTTACACCGGCGCGTGCTGTTCAACGAGCGCTACGTGCTGGCCGGGCGGGCGGGGCATCCGCGGTTGAAGCGCCGACCCACGCTCGCGCAGTTCTGCGCACTGGAGCACGTGGTGGTGTCGCTGGGCGGCGGTGGCTTCGTCGGACCCACCGACGAGGCGCTGGCGCAGAAGGGCCTCGCGCGGCGTGTGGCCCTGTCGGTGCCGCACTTTCTTTTCATGATGTCGGTGCTGGCCGAGACCGACATGGTCGCGATGCTGCCCGAGCGGCTTGCGCGCGGCGCGCCGGGGCTGCGCGTGGTGGAGGCACCGCTGGAGGTGCCGGGGTATGAGATGGCGATGCTGTGGCACGAGCGGCGGCATCGGGATGCGGGGCATCGGTGGTTGAGGGAATGGATTGCGGGGAGTTTGTAGATGCTCCGGGAGGACTGTCATTCGATGAAATCGTGGCCAGGCGCAGTGCCCGACCTGATCCAGATCAATGCCCGAGCCACGACGGCGCCGACTCAGCCGGTGGCGCCAGTGGCAAAGACATGCATGGCGTAGCGCTTTCTTCAGCCCAACCGCATCGACAGTTCGACGTCGGCAGCGAACGGCACCGACAGGTATCCGCTGTCGACCGCACGCACGCGCGCCAGGTACTCGGGGCTGTGGTCAGCGTTGTCCGCCACGATCAACGCGCCCGGCCGCAGGAGGCTCTCGACCAGTGCCAGTACGTCGGGGTAGAGCGCCTTCGCGCCGTCGAGCAGCAGCAGGTCGATGGACTCTGGCAGGCCGCTTGCCAGCGTCTTCAGTGCGTCGCCTTCGCGGATTTCGACCAGGTCACTCACGCCGCCTTCGGCCAGATGCTCGCGAGCCTTGGCGATTTTTGATGGCTCGAACTCGCTGCCGATCAGGCGGCCGCCGCCGTTGTCGCGCAGCGCCGCGGCCATGTACAGGGTCGACAGGCCGAAGGAGGTGCCGAACTCGATGATGTTGCGCGCGTTGGTGCTGCGCGCCAGTTGGTACAGCAGCACGCCGGTCTCGCGCGACACCGGCAGCCACAGGTCTTTCATGCGGCTGTAGAGGTCGAGGTATTCGGTCTTGCTGTGCATCAGCCGCTCGCGTTCCTCGCGGCTGATGCTGGCCAGGGCGGGGCTGGTTACAGCGGCAGCCTGCAGGAACAGTCGGTCCAGCAAGGGGGCCAAGGGGGCAGTGGTCAAGGTCGTCGTCACAGGGTTCTTTCGTTTGAAAAGCGGATGCAAAATAATATGAAGAACCCTTCATGTTTGCTATTCGCGTTGCGGAACTCTCCCATGCCCGACCGCCCCAATGCCTCCATCTCCTCTCGCAGAAAGCCCAAGCAGGCGCGTTCGGCCGACCTTCTTCAGGCCATTCTTCAGGCCGCTATTCAGGTTTTGGCGAAGGAAGGCGCGCACCGCTTCACGACCACGCGCGTGGCCGAAAGAGCCGGCGTGAGCGTGGGGTCGGTCTATCAATACTTTCCGAACAAGGCGGCGATCCTGTTTCGCCTGCAGAGCGACGAATGGCGGCAGACCACGGAGCTGATGCGCGGCATCCTCGGGGACGCGCAGCGGCCCGCACTCGAGCGCCTGCGCATGCTCACGCACGCCTTCATCCGCTCCGAGTGCGAGGAGGCCGAAGTGCGAACCGCGCTCGGGGACGCCGCGCCGTTCTACCGCGACGCACCCGAGGCACAGGAAGTGCGCGCCGCCGGTGACGAATCTGTGCGCGTGTTCATGACGCAAGCCCTGCCAACGGCTTCCGATGCCACGCGTGAAATGGCGGGCGAGCTGATCGTGAGAACGCTCAGCACAGTGGGCAAAGACTTTTCGGAGAGCCCGCGAACCGCCGCCGAGATCGAGGCCTGGGCGGATTCGCTGGCCGACATGCTTTGCGCTTACATCGAAAGCCTTGCATCGCGCTGAGCCGGCACTGGCGCCAGCGCTTTCCTCAAGCAATGTCTTCGTGGATGCAGAGGTAGTTGCCTTCGGTGTCCTTGAACCAGGCCGCCTTTTCCGAACCGAGCACGCAAACGTGGTCGACGGTCTTGAGCTCGGGGAAGTCGTAGTCCTCGAACACCACGCCGGCCTGCTTGAGCATCTTGACGCTGGCGGCAATGTCCTCGACCTGGAAGCTGATCGCCGTGTGGTCGGCCTTGGTTCCTTCGGGCTTGGGGAACAGCGACAAGGTGCTGCCGCCCACGACGTAGACGAACTTTCCGTCAGGCCGCAAGCCACCGGGTTTCAAGCCCAGGCAGCCCTCGTAGAAAGCACGGGCACGGTCCATGTCTCTGACGGGAAGCATGGTCGTTACAGACGAGTCGGACAACAGCATGGGAGGTCCTTTCGCACAATTCGGCGCAGCGGTTGCCGCTTGGGAGCGGGCTCACCTTGGCTGGCCGACCGGGCAATGAGCTTACGCCGGCAATTGCTGCGATGCCAGTGGCAGAGCTGACTGTTCGCCGCATGATCGACGCGGCGATCGGAACCGCCTTGTCAGATGAGCCCCCGGGTCGCCGCCTTCAACGTTGCGGCCGCACGGGTCGAGCACTCGAGCTTGAGGAACACGCGCTCGACATGCGTTCGCACCGTGCGCGGACTGATGCCCAGTGCACGAGCCACTTCCTTGGTGTTCTCGCCCTTGCTGATGCAGCGCAGAACTTCCAACTCGCGCTCTGACAAGGCCTGCTCGCCCGCCTTCGGCGCCACAAGCTTCAAGGGCGCATGCGACATCGCGCTGGCGAGCAACGCATCGATAACGCTCTGGTCGAAGCGGCCCGCCTCGGCGTCTTCCTTTATGCCGTCGAGCGCCTCTGCCTCGGTGAACTCCGCGCGCCACGGACGGCGGGTGCGAAGAGAAACCCATCGTTCGGCCGCTGCGACGAACTGCCCCTCCAGCGGCATCGCCGTGCCAGACCGACCGCGGAAATAACCGGAGCCATCGCGCCGCTCGAAGGCGAACGATGCGATTTCTGCTTCGGCCGCGAGTCCGTCGATTTGCCCGGCGGCGCGGGAGGTCCAGTACGGCACCAGCCGCAGGCGTTCGAGCGACGAGGCCGGCAGCGGCTCGGGCGCGTTCCAGATCGCGTTGGGCACCGACGCCCGCCCGATGCCGTGGATCAACCCGGCCTTGTACGTGCGGTGGCACGCGGCCTCGTCCAGGCCGGCGTGCGCGCTGCAATCGCGCGCCAGTTGGGCCACGCGCCGCGAGTAGCCCGTCATCCAGGGCAGCTTGAGGTCGATCACGTCGCCCACCAGCTCCAGCCCGACGCGCTGAAGCATCGAGGCGGGCTGGTCGGTCACGTCGGTCCACGGTGGGGTGGCGGAATCCAGCGCTTTCATCCACGTCGACACCCACGGTGCGCTGGCATCGACAAGAGCGCCGGGGTACACGCTGTTGGCGCGTCCGCGCGCCAGCGTGAGCGCCTCGTCGAGTCCGTACAGGCGGCTGAAGATTTCGAGGTCGCTCGCCAGCGCCACGACGTAGGTGGCGAGCGGTACGTCGTTGCCCTGCAGAAGGCCGGGCACGCCACCGCCGTCGTAGGTCTCGAAGATCGCGCGCAGCGCTGCTTCGGTGTCGGGGCTCAAGCCCAGCGTGTTCGCGATGTCGCCGGCGATTTCGCAATGGATGCTGGCCATGGCGAGCATCGCGTTGGGGATGGGTGCGCTGCGAGGCTGCTGTTGTTGCTGCTGCTTTGCTCGCGGCTTCTGCGAAGCAAGAAGGGCCTGCCGGCCCTGTACGTCGTCATCCAGAAAATCCGCGAACTCCTGGGCATTGGCCGTGCAACCCGACCAGCGCAGCAGCGCGACATGCCGGGCCGCCTCGACCTGCGAGGGCGCGCAGCGCGCTTGCGTCGCGATCATTTCGGCGAGCCACGCGGTGCGCAGCGAATGGTCGGTCGGCTGGCCCATGCTCAGGTCGCCGATGAAAGCGAGCGCACGGACGGCGTCGAAAACGGCGATGGTTGTGTCGTTGGACATGAGAGGGCGAAGAGGCAAAGGCACAGCATCGCACAGTCGCTTTTTGGGGCCTCTGTCGGTCATTCGACCGATACCGCGCCTGGTGCTGCAGAAACAGAATTGTTTGCATGCGCCCCGCTTGAGGGGCGACTACTTTTCTTCCTTCTGCCCTTTTCCCATCTCGCGGCCTTCGCCGCCATTGCCATGCCAGACACCAACCAGCCCCAACTGCTACTTCTTCTTCAGCGGGCCGCGTGGCTGCGCAAGCTCTACTTCACTCGCGCCGCCTTTTCCTTCGCATGGGTCGCGCTCGCCTTCGCCGTCGCCAAGGGGTCGCCCGTGGTCGCGAGCGCGCTGCTGATCGTCTATCCCGCGTGGGATGCGCTGGCCAACTGGGTGGACGCCCGGATGACGGGGGGCGCAAAGGCCAACCCAACGCAGGTGCTGAACGTCTGGATGAGCGCGCTGGTCACCGTTGCCGTGGCCGTTTCGCTGGGGCTCAAGCTGCAGATCATTCTGGTGATCTTCGGGCTGTGGGCGATCGTTGCGGGGCTGCTTCAACTGGCGACTGCCATTCGTCGGCGCAAGAGCGACAAAGGGCAGTGGGTGATGATGCTGAGCGGGGCGCAGTCAGCGCTGGCCGGGGGATTCTTTGTGGCCCAGCAGGGGAGTGCGGCGCCTGTGGTGCAGACGTTTGCTGGGTATGCGGCGGTGGGGGCGGTGTATTTTTTAATTTCGGGGCTTGTGATCTTATTTCGGAAGTCCAAGGGCAAAGCCGATGGCGGCCTAGTTTCCGACTAAGACCGATGCTAAAACCGTCCTTGGGGGCACCGTTGACGTAAAGAGTCGGTGCACGAAGCGCAACACAAGAAATGTCGCAATCTGTGCAGACAGGAGCGCTGTAAAAGTATTGTTCCTGTTGTCGTAAAAAATCAATAATTAGATTGCAGTTCTATATCCTCGGAGAGCATTAATCATTGCAAACTCAGAAATTTCCTGAGGTACAAAAGTCATGTGGTGATTAGTGTCGACGGCAATCCAAAAAGCGTGTTGCTTAGGCGTCAAGCCTTGCGTGGCTTTTTCAATTTGAGCATCCCCCCAGCTGTAACTGGGCTCTAAGTAGTAATTGGAGTCGACAATATGTTGGGCAAGCCCATAAAACTGAGAAAACTTGTCTCCCTCGGACACCGAATGGCCGCGAGCGATGAAAAAATGCTCCGAAATGGTATATCGAATCTTGCCATTCGAATTCTTGTTCGGAATCCCCTCGTTGCTGTGAGGGCCTCGAATTGCGTAGTCGCCGTAAATAATGGTGTTCCTTCTTCCAAGGGTGGAAGTGGATAACATTTTCCATGCGGCCATTTCCTTTCGCCGAAATTGACCTTGGCTATTCTGCTGGCGGATAGCCTTATCTACTGTCGGCGGCAAGCTTGAGGCACTGCTGCAAAAAAACTTGAAGCCAAAATCTTCCAGCGCCGCAACCACAGCGGCAATCGATTCTGTGATTTCTGGAACTCCCTTCGAATAAACATCACCGTAATCTATTAATACGGCGCATGAAGAAGGTTCCAGTCCAATGTGATCCAAAATGTCATTGACATTTTCTCGTAGCAAGTCGGGCTCTAAGGAGTCTTCAATTGCCGAATAGTCGAGCCGAAGGCAGGTAAGAGGGAGGCGTGAATAGTCAATGACTCCCACTGCTGCCTTATATCCCTCTTCGCTCCATCTGTCGTACCCAATCACTGGAACAGGGATTACCCCTCGGCCGTTCAATTGGTTGATCAAGTAAGAATAAATGTGCTCGCCGGTTTCTACAGATGAATCGCCTCTCCAATGATAAGAGTCAACCATTGCCATTCGACCTGCACACACGCTTGCGATGCGTTTCAGCGCCATGTCGATCATCGTTTTTTTGGGCGTAAGTGAGGTGGAAAGGTACTTCGGCCAAAATGACTCGCCGGGCATGCGCGGAATATCAAAGAGCGGAATGATTTTGCTCCAGGCTTCCGGTTTTAAATTTTCAAGCGCCTCTTTTTCTGCATCAAGAGCTTTAAGAAAAGGGATGTACTGGAGTTCCATTTCAAGCCTCGCAATGGTTAGCGTTTTTCAAAATAATCTTTACTTCGTCTTGGCCGAGTAGATCGGAAAAGGCGGCGTAATTTCCTGACTCTCGTCGAATTCTTCCGGCAATGATGGCTGGGTGAATTTTCAACTCTCGAGCAAGCTCATTTATGTTTTGGCGGTTCGGGGAAATGAATGCATTGCTTCGTCGCCACAATGTTCGAGGAATGAATGCCTCTCGCGCCAACCTATTGGCCTCCGCCTCTCGCTTGTCCTCCGAATTGGAGTCCAAATCATCCATAAAAGCTTCATCCTTGCCCACATGTTTCCAGATATGCGCTAATTCATGCAGCAAGGTGAACCAAAAGTTATCTATTCGATCGTACCGAAGAGTTAATGCAATAATTGGGGTTCCATCGACGTCCATTAGGGCAGCGCCATCAAGGTGTGTTCCCTTTAAGTGCTCTTCCAAAACAACGGCAATGCCGCATTTTTCCAAATATTCGACAGCTAGCATTGGACCTTGGTCAAACCAGCTTAATTGCGCAACTTCTTTTAAAAAACTAGAAGACAATGCTTCTTTGTTGAAAAGTCCGAGTGACGATTTTTTCCTTCTGGCGAGTAAAACTGCCCGTGCAAGCCACGCATAAAGTGCGTACTTCGTTGTAGGAGTTGTCGCATCTCCTGAAACACGGCGCCTGAATGAAGCAACCCCAAAATTTAATCCTGCTTCTTCGATGAAATCCTTGACTGCCTTCTCGATATTTTCTGCGCCTTTATTTAGTACGCCACTAACCCATCCTCTTTGCGTAATTTCTTTTATCGGAAATTTGTCCCATTGAATTTCACTCTCTGATTTCTCAATTCCCTGGGAGTGGACGCCAACTAAGGTTTCTGTGGAAATTCCAAGTCCAAGCGATAATTCTCGAATCATTTGGACTGTTAAGGCTCTTTTTCGCCCTAAGATTTCTGAAACTCGACTTCTTGTGCCTAAATATGGAATCAAATCTGTCTGCCTGAGTCCTTTTTCTTTCATGCGAAACAAAATCGCATCGATGGCATCTGGCAGTTCAATCGGGTATTTATTTCTCTCGTAGGATTCAATTAAAACGCTAAGCAATTCAAGCCGGTCACTTTCAGGGGTGCCAAGAGCTGGAGCTAAAGCCATTAATACATGTACCTCATCCATGTATCGATGGTATTGCTCTTCTGTGCGAATAACCCTAGCTTCCATTTTTAAGAATCTCTCTTAGGTCATTTACGAGCACAATTCCTTGTGGAAATGCAACTATTAAGCTCAATTCCAACTGCTGATCTTCAACCATAAATAAAAAGTTTCCAGTTTGCGAAACTTTGGCCTTGGGGAACTGAAGAAAAACGTCATCAGGCCCCTTCCATTGAGCAACCAGAACCTCTGCGGTCCACTTCGTCAGCCAAGCCAACGCCTCGGGCGAGGGGTGTTTCAGCTTGTCGCGTCCGATTAGTCTCATTGCTGTTCCATTTCTGGGAACACTTTAGCACGGGTTTCTATGGTTGATACCAAGATGGGAACAAAATTTTTTGGTCCACGTTGATGGCTATCGGTGCTTTGCGCGCGCGGGTTGGGCGGACTGAGTCGGGGACAGCGGGGCAATGATCGCCATCGCCGCAAAGCTAACCTTCTCGATAGAGCCCGAGGGGCGACGCAAGCTACTTTTGTGCTTTTGATGAGTTCGCATCCGCGGGCTCTTCTCGAGCTAGTAGCCGCAAAGTACGCTCCAGTCGCATCGCTGCTACAGCGGCTAGGGCACTCGGCGTGATGACGGGTTGTCGTGCACGCCTTGGCGCCTGCGCTGATGCTCAACAGTATGAGCGTGCGCGGATCAAGCCTGTACGCCTCGCTCGATTTCGCACTGCTGGAACAACTCCCCCGCCTCATCCACCAGATCCGCCACGAGCCAGAACACGTTATCCAGATGCGTCGGCCCCGCGCCGTGTTGCCAATCGATGCCGCCGCCATAGCAGCACCACGTCAGCGACTTCAACTGCGCCAGCTTGTTCTCAAGAAGGTCTGCCGCGCTGGGCCCGTCCGTGTTGTCGGTCGAGTTGCCGCGGGATGCCGGCGTGCGACGCCCAGCCATAATTCGTTTAGCCATTTGTTGTGCTCGCTTTCAAAGTTATGCACGTCATGTGGTTAGACGGCTGGGGTGCTGACACATCCCGGCCGTCGCCTTTTGTGCCCCGCGTTTTCCATCGAATGCACATGGCACCGATAGCCGCCGCGGGGCGAAGCGGTTCATCCGTCAAAGCGTGTTGTGTGTATTGCCTTCCTTGCCTACTACAGTGGGTCGTCGAGCGACAGGGGCATTTACTTTAGAGAAGGGCGGCGCGGGCGGGGAAACTGAATGCGCTAGTAAGTCTCGGATCGCGCGGGTTTCCACTTCGCCAGTGCAAGCGGCTTGGCAGACGGCGCAATCCCGCGCATCAACAAAGGCGGCGCGAGCAGACCACACCGCGCAGCCGGTTCCGCGCGATGCGGCGTCCGGCCCGATCCCCAGTGCCACGCATAAAATGCGACGGTCGGTTGCGATTTCTCTCTGAGGCGCTGGAGGCTTCCAATGACCACGATTGCCGAGAACACAGGGTTCGTCACGCTCATCAACGTATTCACGGTTGAGCCATCGAATCAACAGGCATTGCTCGACATACTCGCCCGCGCCACCGACGCATCCGTTCGAGACATGCCGGGGTTCATCTCGGCGTCGCTTCATCGAAGCGTCGACGGAACCAAGGTCACGATGTACGGGCAGTGGAAGAGCGTGGAACACTACCAGCGCTACCAATCGATGCGTGCAGACCCAGCCACATCGCCCTATGTGGCAGAGGTGCTGGCCATCGCCAGGTTCGAGCCCGGGATGTATGAAGTGGCCAAGGTCTTCGATGGGCCATCGGAGCCTGCGCGCTGATGCCTCTGTTTCTTCCAGCGAGGGGAAGGTGCAGCATCTGGCTTCGCCCACCCCTCATGTCATCCGTCAAGCACTCGGAGTGCCATTCATGCCAAGCGAACTCATGTCAGTAACGCCGGTTGCTCTTCCCACGCAGTCTGCCGTCGTCGCCATTTATAAATCGGTGAATCTCGCAGACGCGTTTGCGGTTCAGCTGCCCCCTGGCACCTCGAGCGATCCGGATGTTCTGTGGCGATTCCTCATTGCGCAGCAGCCATCCTGGATCGGATGGCTCACCAACATCCGGGATGCGGTCGTTGCGGGCTTTGGCCTGAAGACCGCTAAGCACCTTGCGACCCTCTCCAGCGAGGCCAGCGTCGACCGCATCGGCATCTTCAAGGTCTACGGCAAGAGCGAGAACGAGATCGTCTTGGGCGAGGACGACAAGCACCTCGATTTCAGGCTGTCGGTACTTCACACACCCGACTCGTCTTCAGCGCGCGGCGGCCAGCTGACTGTTTCGACCGTTGTCCACTGCCACAACCTGCTGGGCCGCACCTATCTGTCGGTCATCGCGCCTTTTCATCGCCTGGTTGTGACGGCCAGTCTTCGTCGCGCCGCGCATATCGGTTGGCCCAAGGCAGCCGCAAGATAGGGGCGAGCTGTCCGCTCCGCAGAGGCCTGGGGTTGGTCTGTGGCGCGGAACCTGAAGCGGTCCTCTGGAGCTCGGGGATCAGATATTCGGAATGGCTGTCGGCCTACAGCTTGCAACCCGAACGCACCCATTCATCAAGGTCCTCGGCCACTTCGACAAAGTCGGCGCGGGACATGCTGCCGTGGCCCACCAGGTACACGGGCGTCGGCCACTTGTCTGGAGCCACGACGACAGCGCTGCCGCCGCTGTCATCGCCAATCGTCAGCCAGCCCGGACAGTACGCTCTGGTTTCGTAGGTCTCGTTGCGTTCAAGAAGTTCGTCAGGCGCGTAGAACCGCACGAGGTCGCCAATGAAGGCGCCATCCGTTCTGGACAACATTGCGCGCAAGGGAGGTGCGATGGTGCACCCGCTCCATTGCGCTACTGCGTGGAATATGTCTTCGGGCGTCATGAGCTGCGTGCTTGTTCGGAGGGACGGATGCTGGCCGGGTCCGGTCCTATCTATCTCCGGACTTGTTGGCGGGCGCCTTCATCGCAAAGGCCTGCTTGTCGCTCCGGTTGAAACCGACCGACTCATAGAACTGGAAGGTCGCCTCATCCTTCCTGCCGGTCATCAGCATGACCTTGTAGCAGCCCTGCGACCAAGCGAAAGACAGAGCTTCGGCAAGCACGGCCTTGCCGTATCCCCGCTTGCGATGGTCGGCGTGGGTCACGACGTTCTCGACCACGGCATATGGCTTGCAGCCACGCGTGAGATTCGGAATGACGGTGACGGTGCAGCTCGAGACGAGTTGTTCAGCCGCGTAAGCCCCGAAGTACCTGTAGCGCGGGTTGCCCATCAGCTCCTGCCATACAGACTCGACAGTGGCGGTGTCGGGCAATGGATCATCAGTGTCGTGAAGATGCTGGTACAGGGCCAGCAGGCTCTTGAGTTCCGAAGGGGCGATTTGTCGAACGTCCATGCACATCCCTTGAATTGCCCGCCGGTGATGAAGGGCTGGTCAAGGCCGCATTCTGCCTTCCGTCTCCATCGAATGCGGATGGCATTGGTGGACGCGGCTCCTCCATCGAAGGCTCCCGCCTCGCCATTGCAAGCGGCCTGACAGCGAGATGGCGCAATCCCACGCATCAACGGCGGCGCGAGCACATCGCAAGCGAGTTCAGCGCGATGCCCTCGCCCCGATTCCCAGCGCTCGCCACATCGCGCGAATGATGCGAAACGAACGCTCGTCGCCCACCATTCCGCGCTGCATCCTGTTCATCGCATAGGCGAAGCTCGTGCGCGCATCCATGTCGATGAGCGCGAACGATCCGCCGCCGCCAGACCAGAAAAGCGAGTCTGGATTGGGAAGGGGAAGCGACAGGATCGGGCTCGGCAAGCCGAAGCCCAGGCCGAATCGCACGTGCATGCCCCGCATCGCAAGGTCGGGCCCATCGATCTGCTGCGCCAACGCCTTGCGGCATCCGGCCTCCGACATGATCCGCTTGCCCTTGGCGACGCCGCCATTGGCGAGCAGGGCGTGGATCTGCGCGATGGCGCGCGCATTGCCGTGCCCGTTGACCGATGGAATCTCTGCACCGCGCCAGGCGCGGGTGCATGTCGAGGGCACATCGGTCTGGGTGTCGATGAAGGTGACCTTCTGGATGTCGCTCAGTTGCAGGTCGGCGGTGTTGCGCGGCACTTCGAAGCCCACGAGGTCGGCCACGCGATGGTCTTCCGAAGCCGGCAGGCCGATCCAGAAATCCGCATCCAGAGGCTCTGCGATTTCTTCTCGGAACACGGTGCCGAGGCTCCGGCCGGTGATGCGGCGCACCACCTCGCCGATCAGGAACCCGAAGGTGTAGACGTGATAGCCGGAGGCAGTGCCGGGCTCCCACAGCGGGGCTTGCGCGGCGAGCATCGACGTCACCTTGTGCCAGTCGTAGAAGTCTTCGCCGCTGCACGCGGGGCGCCAGCCGGAGAGGCCCGAGGTGTGGCTCATCAACTGCGCAACGGTGATCCGCGCCTTGCCGTTGGCCGCGAACTCGGGCCAGTACTTTGCGACGGGCGCTGAGAAGTCGAGTTCGCCCCGGTCGGCCAGCAGCAGCGCCGTGAGCGCGGTCATGGTCTTGGTGACGGAGTAGACGTTGACGAGGGTGTCGCACTCCCAGGGCCGGGTCTTCGCTTCGTCGGCGAAGCCGCCCCAGAGGTCGACCACCGTTTCGCCATTCACCGTGGCGCAGAACGAGGCGCCGAGTTCTTCGCCGTTGGCGAAGTTGGCTTCGAAGGCCTCTCTCGCGGCTGCGAACCGGTCGTGTGCGAATCCGTGAACCGTCGTGGTGCCTTGGTGCATGCGTGCGCTTCCCCTGATGGATGGGTGAGTGGACTGTTGGGTTGCCTGTCGCTGGAGGGGGCGGATTGTGGACCGCCCGCGAATGCAGCGCAAAGCCATCGGGCGGCATAGGCCGTCCGTCGAATGCACAGCAGCGTGTGCACTCTCTAGCATTCAAGGTGTCGCCGTTCCCTTCGATATCCAGATGAAGCCGCTTGCCTCCTTCGCTGTCATGGCATGGCTCTCGCTGGCCATCTCGGCGCCTACGGCCGCTTTCGCCGCTGCGCCGCCCGAGAAAGACCACCCGCTCGTCGGCCGCTATGAAGGTGCGGTGCTCGACGGCACCAAGGTGACGGCCTACGACGAGGTCGGCCTCATCAAGGAGCCGTTCCAGAACTGGGGTGGCGGCAAACCCGATCTGTTGAAGCTCGAGGGCAAGGTCTCGCTTTATCACTACAAGCTGCCCGCCGGCCGCTCGCTGCTCGAAGTGCTGCGCAACTACGAGGCGAGCCTGAAGGCCAAGGGCTTCGATGTGCTCTTTGCCTGCGGCACCGCCGATGCTTCCTGCTACCAGAAGCGCCCCAACAGCGTGGACACGACCACGCCCTACGACTTTGCATTGGCGCTCGACGACCCCGAGTGGCCACGGCTGGGCAAGAGCGGCGACTACGTGCGCAACTACTTTTCAGTCGGCGGGCGTTATCTGCTCGCCAGGAAAGCCGGCCCCACCGGCACGGTCTACGCCAGCATCGCGCTGGCCGAGCACAACGCCGATGTCGGCAACCACGCCTTCGTGCGCGTGGTGGAAGCCAAGGCGATGGAGGGCGACAAGATCGTGTTCGTCGATGCCTCGGCCATGCAGAAGAGCCTGGCCGAGACGGGGCGCATCAACCTCTACGGCATCTTGTTCGACCTGGACAAGGACGTGATTCGCCCCGAGTCGCAACCCACGCTCGACGAGATGACCAAGCTCATGCGCAACAACCCGCCACTGAAGCTCTCGGTGGTGGGGCACACCGATGCGCAGGGCGATGCGAAGCACAACGACGACCTTTCCAGGCGCCGCGCGGTCGCGGTGATCGGCGTGCTGGTGAAGGCGGGCGTGGACCCGCGCCGCTTCACCACGCGTGGCGCGGGTGCGGCCGAGCCGGTGGCGCCGAACGACAGCGAGGCAGGGCGCGCGAAGAACCGGCGGGTCGAGCTGGTGCGGCTCTGAGGCCGCGCTGCCTCAGCCCTTCAACGCCGCGAACTTCGTGGACCAGTTGGCGGGCGCGGCATCGACCAGCGCGTTCAGGTGGGCCTGCAGGCGGCTGGCGATCTCTTGCAGCGTTGCACCTTCGGCCAGCGGCTCGTTGCCGCCGATGACGTTGATCCATTCGTCGACATCGTCGGCGTCGGTTTCTTCCAGCGCTTGCCATCCGCCCGCCGCGCCGAGCAGATAGCGCAGGTGGTATCCGACGGCGAAGCCGGGCTCGACCGAGCCTTCGCGGTGCACGCGGGCGAGGCTTGCAACGGCCTGGGCCAGCGATGCGGTGGTGAAGGTGCGGCTCGCGGCTTCCGTGCAGAGCTCCGAGCCTTCGACGGCGTAGCCCGCGAGCTCGCGCCAGTAGGCCTCGTCGTGCAAGCCGTCGCGCTGCGCCATGTGCCGGCTCGCGAAGCGCGCCGCGAGGTCGATGTCGGCGATCAGCGGCGACAGCACGAGGTCGCTGCCGAAGTCGAAGCCGAAGAAGTACATCGTGCCGTCGAGCGTCAGCGACTCGATGGCGCCGACGTGCCCTTCGCGCCCATCGAGGGGCAGGGGAACGGCGGGCGCTGCCTCGGTGGCCGGAGCTGGAGCCGGAGCCGGCGATTTTTTCTTGAAGAAGTCGAACATCCGAAAATCCTTTGCGGGAGTTCAGTCGATGGCGATGTTCGCCCCTTTCAGATAAGGGGCACGCTGGTTTCCTTCAGCACCCGCAGCACGAAGTGCGACTTGCTGTGGCGGATGCCGGGGATCTTGTAGAGTTTTTCGCGCAGCAGCCGCTCGTAGTCGCGCGTGTCGCGCACGGCGATGCGGATGTAGTAGTCGTAGTCGCCCGAGACGAGGTAGGCCTCCTGGATCTCGGGGATCGTCGCGAGCACGCGGCCGAAGTCGTAGAGGGTTTCGTCGGTGTGGCTTTCGAGCGTGACCTGCACGATCACCGAGTCGTGGTAGCCGAGCTTGGCCGGATCGACGTCGATGGTGTAGCGCTTGATCACGCCCGAGGCTTCGAGCTTCTTGATGCGCGTCCAGCAACTGGTGGGCGACAGGCCGACCTCGTTGCCGATCTCCTGCAGGGTCTTGCGGGAGTCGAGCAGCAGCACCCGCAGGATGGCTAGATCGATCTTGTCGAAAGATCCTTCGTTGTCACCCGGGATTTGCCGATTGATCTTCATGAATCAGGTCCAAAGAGCCAAAAGAAAGAAGCATATTTTGCGCTCAAACCGGAAGAATTGACGGCATGAGACTGCTCGACCTTCCCCTCACGCCTTCCCTGTCCCTCCACCCCGAGGCCACGCCCCGCGTGCGCAACGGTGCCGAGGCCCTGCTCGACACGCTGGTTGAATGCGGCGTCGACACCATCTTCGGCTACCCCGGCGGCGCCGCGCTGCCGCTGTACGACGCGCTGCACGGCGAACCCCGGCTGCGCCATGTGCTGGTGCGCCACGAGCAGGCGGCCGTGCATGCGGCCGAAGGTTATGCGCGCAGCACCGGGCGCGTGGGCGTGGTGCTGGTCACTTCAGGGCCGGGCGTGGGCAACACCATCACGGGGCTGCTCGATGCCATGAGCGATTCGGTGCCGGTGCTGTGCATCAGCGGGCAGGTGGCGACGGCGGTGATCGGCACGCAGGCCTTTCAGGAGAGCGATGCGCTCGGCATGTCGCGCTCGGTGACCAAGTGGAACCGGCAGGTGCGCTCCGCCGACGACGTGCCGGCGCTGGTGCGCCGCGCACTCGAAATCGCCAGCTCGGGCCGTCCGGGGCCGGTGCTGCTCGACGTGCCGAAGGACATCCAGTTGCTACGCCTCGGCCACGGTGCCGAACCCGCGCCGCTGCGTCCCTTGCGCGCGGGCAGGGCGCCGCTGCCGCCGAAGGCGATGCTGCAGCGCGCGGCCGATCTGCTGTCGACGGCGCGCCGGCCGGTGCTCTATGGCGGTGGCGGTTTGATCAACTCGGGCCCCGCGGCCTGCGAGGCCTTCGCGCAGCTGGTGCATCGCCTGCATGCGCCGTGCACGCTCACGCTGATGGGGCTGGGCGCCTTCCCCGCGTCCGACCCGAAGTTCATCGGCATGCTGGGCATGCACGGCATGCTCGAGGCCAACCTCGCCATGCACGAGGCCGACCTGGTCGTGTGCGTCGGCGCGCGCTTCGACGACCGCGTGACCGGCAAGCTCGACGAGTTCTGCCCGCATGCACGCAAGATCCACATCGACATCGACCCGGGCAGCATCAACAAGGTGGTGCACGTCGATGTGCCGATGGTGGGCGATTGCGGCGCCATCGTCGACGCCTTGCTGGCCATGCTGCCGGCCGAGGGCTTCGCGCCCGAGCGGCTTGCGCCGTGGTGGGCGCGCATCGAGCGCTGGCGCAGTGAAGACTGCCTGGCCTTTGCCCCGCGCGCTGATTCGATCTTGCCGCAGCAACTGATGTCGTCGCTGCAACGGGCCATCGGCGGGCGCGACGCGATCGTGTCGACCGACGTGGGCCAGCACCAGATGTGGGCCGCGCAGTACCTGCGCTTCGACAGCCCGCGCCACTGGCTCACCTCGGGCGGTGCCGGCACCATGGGCTATGGGTTGCCAGCGGCCATCGGCGCGCAGATCGGGCATCCCGATGCCTTGTGCGTGTGCGTGAGCGGCGATGCGTCGGTGCTCATGAATATCCAGGAGCTGTCGACCGCCGTGCAGCATCGCGTGCCGGTGAAGCTGGTGCTGTGCAACAACGGCTACATGGGCATGGTCCGCCAGTGGCAGGAGCTGAACCACGGCAACCGCCTGAGCCACAGCTGGAACGAGGCACTGCCTGATTTCGTCGCGCTGGCGAAGGCCTTCGGCTGGGGTGCGCGGCGCGTGTCGGACCCGGCCGAGCTGGAAGCTGCATTGGCCGAATGCCTGGAGAGCGAAGGCCCGTTCTTCCTCGATGTACAGGTCGCGGCGCAGGAGAACTGCTTTCCGATGATGCCGTCGGGGCATGGGCATCACCGCGTGATGCTGGCGAAGGACCGGTGGTACGAGGGGGGAGTGAGGGCAGGGGCCTGACAACGTCGCGCGGCCTCCATCGCCGCTCACCGCCGCAGGCGGTGGCTGGCCTTGCACGCGGCGACGCGCTCGGCGCACGTCGCCGCAGCGCGCCTCAGGGCGCCTCAGGGCGCCTGAACCGGCGTGACCTTGCGGATCAACTGGCCGTAGGTGTCGGCGACATACAGCGTCCCCGCCGCGTTGATCGTGAGCCCCTGAGGCTGATTGAACGTGGCAGCCGCGCCGATGCCGTCTTGCCCACCCGTAACGCCCTTTTGGCCGGCGAGCGTGGAGACCACTCCTGCCGGTGTGATCCTGCGCAACAGGCTGCTCCCGAAATCGGCCACGTAGACATTGCCGTCCGCATCGACAGCGACGCCGCGGGGATCGGAGAAAGTCGCGGAGTTGCCGGGTCCATCGGTGGCACCGGGCGTCCCCGTCCCTGCAAGGGTCGTGACCACTCCGGTGGGGGTGATCTTGCGAATTCGATGGTTGCTGCTGTCGGCGACGTAGAGGTTGCCTGACCCATCGATGGCAATGTTGTAGCCACGCCCGAATTTCGCGGCGCTTCCCGTGCCGTCGGCAAAGCCCGGCGGGCTGCTGCCGGCCAGTGTGGTGACATTGAGGGCCGGGTCGATCTTGCGAACGACGCCGCCGCCATACTCCAGAACGTACAGATTGCCGGCAGCATCGACGGCCACCGAGATGGGCGTGTTGAAGGTGGCGGCGGTTCCGTTGCCATCGGTCGTGGTCTTCGTGCCATTGCCCGCCACCGTGGTCACATCGGCCGTCGATGTGACCTTGCGGATTCGATGGCCTTGGGCGTCCGCGACGAAGGCGGTGTCGGTCGCATCCACGGTGAAGCTGGCGAGGTCCTTGAACGAAGCGTTGAGGCCGTTGCCGTCCACCGACGCCAAGACTCCGTTGCCGGCAAACGTGGTGACGTCGGCCTCGGGCGAAATCTTGCGCAAGAGGTTGTTTGACCAGTCGCCGATGAGCAGACCACCGTTCTTGGTGAGGGCGATGCCGTAAGGGAGATCGAACGATGCGGCCGTACCTTTGCCGTCGGCGGTGCCCGAGGTGCCGGTGCCGGCGAGCGTCTCGACCTTGGCCGCCGCGGCCGAGCAGGCCACCGTCACGTCGCTCACGTCGGCCGAGGCCTTGCCGGTGTCCTTGGTGACGGTGCAGAACTGCCACAGGGGTTGCTTGCGGATGCTGACCTTGTAGTCCGAGCCCTCGACCAGGGTCGTTGCAAAAGTGAACTTGCCATCGGCCGACAGCTTGAGGTCGTCGCCGGCATTGTTTTGCAGCACCAGGTGGCCGGCAAGGCCGGTGACCGTGCCGCCAATGGAATGGTTCACGACGGGCGGCACCGTCACCGGAGGGTTCGGTGCGACCACCGGCAGAAAACCCCCACCTCCACCCCCGCCACACGATGCCACCAACACGACCGCACCGGCCACAGCGCCGATTCGCGCGACCGAACTTGCTTGACTGAAAAGCATCTTGACTCCTCTTTATGGTTGTATGACTCGACAAAAAGAAGCCCCCTGCCGACGGGCGTGCAGGAGGCTTCCAAATGTCAATTATTGTTAACTGAGGTGTCTTGAGGTATCCCCTGAATTGGGTATTTCTCGCGGTCGGCCATCTCATCTGGGTCCAGCAATGGCTCCCTGGTCCGCCAGCTGGACTTCGGTCGTCACGATCCTGACGATAGGAACGGAAGACGCGAACCGGTCCCGCGTTCCTGGCAGGGGACCTGACAACATCGATGGCATTGAGCTCCGCCCCGTCCATTTCCTCCTCGAGCCGGTGGTGAAGGACCGGTGGTATGAGGACGAGGCGCGATGCCGGTTTTTCTCCCCCCCCTCCCGGGGGAGGGCAGGGGTGGGGGCAAGCGGCGTTCGATCAGGTGTTGCGATGAATTGAACGCCGTCGTGCCCCCATCCCAACCTTCCCCCGGAAGGGGAAGGAGCAAGAGAAGGCGCAAACGCTACACGCTCTGCAGCCGCACATCGTTGGCAGGAATGGCATTGAGCTCCGCCCAATCCATCTCCTCCTCGAGCCGGTGGTAGGTGTCGTCCTCGATCTGCCCGCTCTCGCGCAGCGCATCGAGCGCCCGTCGCTGCGCACGGATCGCCGTGGCGCGCAGGCGGTCGTGCGCGGTTGTGGCCTGCGGCTGGCTTTCGTCGGCGGCGATGGTCCGCGCGGCTCGGTATTCGTCGCGCACCGCATCGGCTTCGGCGCCGCGCTCGGTCTCCAACGCAAGAAGTGCCGCATCCATCATCGCGGTGCGCGCGAGCGAGACCTCCTTGTCCTGCGATTCGTCGGGATCGATCTTCAGCGCCTTGATGAGCGGTCCGATGGTGAAGCCCTGGATCACCAGCGTGCCGAGCACGACAGCGAACGCGCTCAGCACGATGAGGTCGCGCCCCGGAAAATCCGCCGGCAGCGCAAAGGCCGTGGCCATGGTGACCAGCCCGCGCATGCCCGACCAGCCGACAAGGAAGCCGATGCGCCTGGACGGAATCGACACGCCCTTGGGCTTGAGGCCCAGCCGGTGCTTCACCGCGCGCATCACCGCCCCGTAGAACAGCACCCACACCACCCGCACGCCGATGACCAGTGCGAGCACGAGGCCCGCGAACTGCAGCGCGTGCATGAGCGCGGGGCCGGAGAGCCGGTCGAGAATGCCGCGCGCCTGCAGCCCCATCAGAAAGAACGCCAGCACGTTGAGCGTGAACACCACCGCGCCCCACACCGCATACGACTGCACGCGGTCTCGCGGCGCGTTGCGGCTCGGTGCGTACCGGCCCAGCGTCATGCCGAAGGCGACCACCGAGATGATCGGCGACAGGTGCAGCCGCTCAGCCACGATCCACGCGGCAAAGGTCATCACGAACTGCAGGATGATGGCCGAGCGCGTGCCCCTGAAGAGCGGGCTCACGAAGTGCAGCGAGACCTTGCCGAGCAGCACGCCGACCACCGCGCCGCCCGGCACCGCCACGAGCAGCATCGGCAGCGAGCTCGCAATGGGCTGGTGCGCGGCGCCCGCCGCCGACACCGCCACGCCGAACACCAGCAGCGCCACGGCGTCATTGAGCAGGCTCTCGCCGTTGATGAGCGACAGCGTGCGCCGCGGAATGCGGAACTGCTGCATCACCGCCGCCGCGGCCACCGCATCGGGCGGCGCAACGATGGCGCCGAGCGTGATGGCCGCGGCAATCGGCAGCCCCGCGAAGGCCCAGCCGGCCCATGCCACCACGGCGGTGGTCAGCAGCACGGCCACCAGCACCAGCGAGATCAGCGGCATCCAGTTGTGGCGCAGCTCGCGAGGCGAGGTGTCGAAGGCCGAATCGAGAAGGGCGGGTGCAATGAAGAGCGCGAGCGCCAGCTGCGGGTCGAAATGGATGTGCGGCACCCACGGCATCGCGCCGAGCCCGACGCCCGCCAGCGCCAGCAGCGACGGGTAGGGCAATGCGAGGCGGCGCGAGAGCTGGAGCAGCAGGCACGCCGCGGCCAGCATGAGAAGGATGTTTTCGAAGATCTCCACCGGGGCCTCTCAGTTTTTCGTGTTGTGTACGGAATACTAAGAGAGGCCCGGTCGATCGCCGAGGGTCGATCAGGCCGTGTGGCGCGCGGTGCAGGTGATGCAGGTGTTCTTGTGGCCTTTCCGCTAGTCTGTCGAACTTCCAGGAGATCCAAGGAGACATCGATGACCGATATTGCAGACATCCAGAAGCTGTTTGCCGGACTCTTTCCTGACCTGATGGGCATCCGCTTCACGGTGCTGGAGCCCGACCGCGTGGTGGCGCAGATGGAGGTGCGCAAAGACCTCTGCACCGCCGGCGGCATCCTGCATGGTGGCGCCTCGATGGCGTTTGCGGACACGCTGGGCGCAGTCGGCACTGTCGTCAATCTGTCGGGCGGCAAGCGCACGACGACCACCGATTCGAGCACCAAGTTCATTGCCGGCGCACGGTTGGGCAGCACGGTGACGGGCACCTGCGTGGCGCTGCATCGAGGGCGCACCACGATGGTCTGGCAGACCTCGATCACGAATGAGCAGGGCAAGCTCTGCGCCGTCGTCACGCAGACGCAACTGGTGCTCGATCCGGCCACTTGATCTCTTGAGCGGACGGGTGAGCGATGGTCAGGAGTGGCCGTCCACCCGCATCTGGAAAAGGAAGTAGGGCGGAATGCAGGCGCCACGCCCTTCGGGTTGGCCTTCGGCCTGCGCGCAGATGTAGTCGTCGCGGCAGGGCTGCTGTGCCGAGCAACTGCGCAGGTTGCCGGGGCGCGTGTGTCTGGCGAGGCATTCACCGAAAGGCTTGTTCGCGGCCAGGCACTGGTTGAAATCGCTGAGGATCGCGATGCCGCCGCAGGTGCCGTTCTTGTCGAGCGGATTGCAAGGGCCCGAGCACATGCCACCGGGAAAGCCGACAGAGGTGGTTTCGCACACCGAGGCGGTGCCTTCGCAGGCGATGCGTGGCAGCTTCTCGGCACGGTCCAGCCACGGGTTGGCGGAGCGCGTGATGCGGCTGGGCTCGCAGCTTGCACCGACCGTGGCTGTTGCACTGCTCGTCATGGCGGTCACGTCATCCGGCTCGGCCAGCGGGCGAAACGGATCGGGCCGTGGCGTCGTCAGCGCGGCGCGCACGTAGGTGGCGCGCCGTGCCAGTTCGTCCTGCATGTGCGGCGAATGCGGCAAGGCGAGCGCATTGCCCACCGTGAAAGTGCGCGAGGCGCCGCGCCGGTCCACACCCAGCAAATGAAAGCCCGCGACCGCGCGGCTCTGGTGGCAGCCTGCGCAGCTCAGGTCGTCGAGGCGGCGCAGCACGGCCTGCGGTGATTGCAATGTGCGACTGTCGGGCATGGCCTGCCATTCGCTGGCCGCGAAGAGCTGTGCAAAGGGCCGGTTCGCCAGCCGCTCCTGTCCGCGCGGTGCCACCGACACGGCTTCGGTCGCGAGAAATTTCTCGGGGATCTGCAGCGTGGCTTCGTCCAGAGCGCGCAGGTTGGCGGGCTGCTGCAACCATTGCTGCAATTCCTTGCGCAAAGGGGCATTGGCCTTCAGGCGCGCAACGTCGGGCGTGTTCTCCAGCGGACCTACATCGAAGCGCCGTGTACCCGCGTTCCAGCGGAAGGCGCGCAGCATGTATTCGGCATGGCCGCCGAGATCGGGCCGCACGGCGGAAGGCCAACGGACGCTTTGCAGGTTGGTGGTGATCTGTGCGATGCGGGCGTGTGCCAGGCGCTGCGGCGCGAGCGGGCCGTCGGCGGACACCAGCCAGCGGCCGAGTGCTTCATCGTCGTTCGCAGCCATAGCCTGCGGCGGTTGCCAGCGTCGCGCGCTGCTGGCGCAACTGCCGTCGGCATCGGGCGCGTCACCACGCAGCTCGACGTTGACTGTCATCGGCAGGCGCGACTGCATGGCAGCCGTGCGGTAGGCCAGTCGGTACACCAGCCGCGTCTCGCCGCATGCGCCGCTTTGAAAGGGCCGCCGGTCCATGCGGTTGGCCACGCCGACCAGTTCGAAAAAAACATCGGGGCTCGTCAGCCAGCGTGCGTCGAACAGCCGGTGCGGATAGCGCGAGACGCCGACGCCCGCCTGCTTGTCGCGCCGCTGGATGCCGGCAATGCTCTCGCGCAACGGATCGACGATGGACGACCACGACGGCGAACCCATCAGTGCCTGGTTGGTCGCGATGCCATCCTTGGAGGCAGTGGCGCCACCGACCCAGTGGGCGAAATCGGCACCAGATTTTTCGGCCGCCTGCAAGGCAACGGGCGAGGTGACAAGAAGGATCGGATCGGCCGCGTGTGCGACGGGCGCGGCGAGGGCGAATGCCAGGGCAAGGATCGCCGGGAGGCTGTGTTTGAAGAGCGACACGCGGACGATTGTGCCGCGATGAACTCGCCAATCGACCCACCGATCGGCGATCGGGCAGAGGCGTTCCGCCTTGCCCCGGCACGCCGGCGCTTTGTCTGGAAAAATGCATTTCAATGACAACCGAACCGCCTCCATCGCCAGAACGGCAATCGCAAAAGCTCCGGGTCCTGCTCGTGGAGGACGATGCCGACACGCTCGCCACGACGCTGAAACTGCTCGAGGCCCTGGGCCATTGGGCCACCGGCGTAGCGAGCGCCGAGGCCGCGATCTCGCGCTTTTTCGACGGTGCGTTCGATGTGGTGATGGTCGACATCGGCCTGCCCGCGCTGTCGGGCCACGACTTCGCGGAGAAGCTGCTGAGCGAGCACAACGTGCCGGTGATCTTCGTGACAGGGCAGCCGAAGCCCGGCACCGCGATGCGCGGAACGACATGGCTGCGCAAGCCCTACACGGTCGATCAGTTGATGGATGTGCTCGACCACGCGATGGCGCCGCAGGCATAGCGGGATCACTGGCGTACAAGACGGGCCCGGACGGCGGGCCTATCGTGCGGCGGTCTTGTACTTGCGAGCACCCCATGCCGTCCTTCTCTTCTTCCTCTTCTTCTTTCACGCCGCCTTTCACTTCGTCCGGCCGCAGCGCACTCGTGCAGGCGCCGCCCTGGCACTACGCCGGCTGGCTCGTCAACGTCGCCTTCGCATTCGATGCTGCGCGCGGCAGTTTGCTGGTTCCCGCAGAGGCGGGCCGGCCGACCGGACGTGGCTGTATTCACTTCGCGGACTGGCAGTCCTGCGGCAACGACGGACGCGAACTGCTCGACCCGGTCTACGCGCAGTACCGCGAGACCATCGTGGTGCTCGAAGTCGAGGCGGAGCAGGGCGCGGGCACGCGCTTCTTCTGCCCGCTGATCTACGTCGATCAAGACATCTCGCTGCTGCGCGGCTGGCTGCAGGGCTGGCCCAAGAAGATCGGCCAGACCTGGGTGACGCGCAGCCTGCCGCTCGCGCATCCCGCGGCAGCGCCTGCGGCAGCGGGGAGCCGGCTCGGCGCGAGCCTCAGCGTGAAGGAGCGGCGGCTGGTCGATGCGACGGTCGTGCTGTCGGGCGAGAAGGCCGAGCGCCTGGGCTTCCTGGCCGCACCGACCATCGGCGCCATCGGCTGGCCCGACCTGACGCAGCCTCATGTTCCGGCAGCGCCGCGCTATCTGCGCGCCGACATCGTGGACCGTGTCGAGTCGGGCTGGACGGGCGGTAGCGCGACGCTGCAGTTTCACGATCACCCCGTCGAGGAACTGGCCTTGCTTGGCGAAGTGCAGGCCACGCAGGCCAGCGCGGGCTGGATGGGCCTGACCGTTCGCGGCGCGCTTGCCGCTTGATACCGCCGATGCCGATGCCGATGCCGCTACGCTCGGCGGGATGAATCCATCCGCCATCGCTTCCTCGCACGTCATCGGCCTGCCGATGGAAGGCGGCGCGCAGATCGAGGCGATGTTCTCGGCCGACCCCAAGGCGCGCTTCGAGCTGCACTGGCATGCGGAGTGGAGCGTGGGCGCCATCCTTGAAGGCCACTGCGAGTTCACCTGCGGCGGCGAGCGGCTGGTGGCGCACGCGGGCGATCTGGTCGTGATGGCGCCCTTCGCGTTGCACACGGCTGGCGTCAGCCCGCAAGGCTTTCGCATGGTGATGCTGTATGTGCCGCATGCCTGGGTCGGCGCGCGCCTTGGCTGGCCATCGGGGCAGCGCGGTGTCGTGCATCGCGGAGTCTGGCAGGACAAGGCCGCGGCCGATGCGCTGGGCGATGCGGCGCTGTCGCACGACGGCGAGCAGGTTGGCCGCCTGCTGGAGCACATCCTTCGCGCCTGCACCGGCAGCGAACTGACGGCCATCGAGCGGCAGGTGGGCGATGCCCGTTTCGAGGCGATCTGCAACGCGCTCGAGCTGGAAGACGCCTGTCGCATCGACCCCGGCGCGCTGGCGCAGCGGCTGGGCGTGTCGCGCGAGCACTTTCATCGCTTGTTTCGCGTGGCGGTCGGCATGACGCCGGCCCACTATGCGCGGCTCGCGCGCATCGGCCGGGCCAAGGTATTGCTGCGCGATGGCTGTGCGCAGGCCGACGTGGCGGCGCAGTGCGGCTTCAGCGACCAGGCGCATTTCTCGCGGTGGTTTCGCCGCTGCTTCGGCGTGACGCCGGGCAACTACATGGCCGACCGGCAGCGGGTGACAAGGGCTGCGTGAGAAAATCCGGGCCTTGCGCGCCCGATGTCCGGGCCGAAGCCCACGACAGGATCACGCGTTTTGGAAGAGAAGGTCATCTCCGTTGCCCCCATGATGGATTGGACCGACCGTCATTGCCGGTTTCTGCATCGCCTGCTGTCTCGGCACGCGCTGCTCTATACCGAGATGGTGACGACCGGTGCGCTGATCCATGGCGACGTGCCGCGCCATCTTCGCTTTCATGCCGAAGAGCACCCCGTGGCGTTGCAGCTCGGCGGCAGCGAGCCGGCCGACCTGGCACATTGCGCCAAGCTCGGGGCGGAGTGGGGCTACGACGAGATCAACCTCAACTGCGGCTGCCCCAGCGAGCGCGTGCAGCGCGGTGCCTTCGGCGCCTGCCTGATGAACGAGCCGCAGCTCGTGGCCGATTGCGTGAAGGCCATGGTCGACGTGACGGACGTGCCCATCACGGTCAAGCACCGCATCGGCATCGACAAGATCGAAAGCTACGAGTTCG
Source organism: Variovorax sp. EL159 (assembly GCF_900100965.1). GTDB lineage: Bacteria > Pseudomonadota > Gammaproteobacteria > Burkholderiales > Burkholderiaceae_C > Variovorax. Next base: position 1,160,135 of record NZ_FMUJ01000001.1, read on the forward strand.
TGCGCGACTTCGTCGGCACGGTCAGCGAGGCGGGTTGCAACACCTTCATCGTCCACGCGCGCAATGCGTGGCTGCAGGGCCTGAGCCCTAAGCAGAACCGCGAGATTCCGCCGCTGCGCTATGCGCTGGTTCATCGGCTGAAGCACGACTTTCCGGCGCTGAAGTTTTCGATCAATGGCGGCATCACCGTCAACGAACAGGTGCACGAGCACCTGCGGCTGCTCGATGGCGTGATGGTCGGGCGCGAGGCGTATCACAACCCCTGGTGGCTGGCGGAGTGGGACGCCGAGTTCTTCGGCGCCGCGCCGCAGTCGCTCACGCGCGAAGAGGTCGAGTCGCTGATGTGCGACTACATGGTGCGCGATGCCGCCGAGTACGGCACCAACTGGTGGTCGATCGCGCGCCACATGCTGGGCCTGCGCAATGGCCTCCCGGGCGCACGCCGCTGGCGCCAGGTCTGGAGCGACCATCGCCTGAAGACGCGCCCACCGCACGAGGTGATGGCGCTCGCGCACGAGCCGTTCGCACAGGCTGCCTGAGCGCGTACCCGCACGCGCGGGTGGTTCCTTCTTTTGTCATATGTCCAAAGGGCACGCAGGCCTGCGTGTCCCGCTCGTTTGCACCCTTCGCGAAGGGCTTCAGCAGCCTCTTCGGCGGGTATCTCGCGCTCTTTTAATAGAACGATGTTTTGAAACATTGCAACAACAAGTGTGACTGTTGGGCCACTTTTTGCTGAAGAATAAAGAGCGTCAGGGAAACATAAAAAAAGGTTCTGCATATGAGCGAAGCTGTTGGCAGCAAAGAGGAAGTGAGCGCGCTGGCACGCGGCTTGGCACTACTCAAGGTGATCGGCATGGCCGGGGCCTCCATGGGCAATCGGGAACTGGCCGACACGACGGGCATTCCCAAGGCCACCGTGTCGCGCCTCACGGCGACACTGGTCGGCGCGGGCTACCTGCGCCAGTCGCAAGACAGCGAGCGTTTCAGCCTGGGGCCGGCATTGCTCGACATGAGCAGCCGGTACCTGCGGCATTTCGACTTGCGGACGGTGGCCCGTCCGTATCTGGTGGAACTGGCCGAATTCGCGGGGGCCAGCGTGCACATCGGCGTGCGCGACGAGCTGGACGTGCTCGTGATCGATTCGCTGCGGCCGCGCCTGGCCGTCATCAGTTCGCGCATCGAGGTCGGCACGCGGCTGGCCATCGCCACCTCGGCCGGTGGCCGCGCCTACCTCGCGGCATTGCCTGCCGCCGAGCAGGCGGCGCTGCTGGAAGACATCCGCCTCGAAAGCGGCGAGAACTGGCCGGTGATGCAGCCACGGCTGATGGCCGGGCTCGAGGAGTACGCCCGCGAGGGCTACTGCAGCTCGTTCGGCGAATGGCACCCGCACATCCACGCCCTGGGCTTTGCCCTGGAGGGACCGCGCGGCGAACGCTATGCGGTGAGCTGCGCCGGCCCGGCCTACCTGCTGCCGCGGGAGATGATGCTGACGCGCGTGGCGCCCCGCCTGCTGGTCACGGCGCAACGCATCGCGGCCGAGACGGGGACGGCCCGTACAGGCTGAGCGGCTGGGTGAGTGCGCTCAGGTGGCGGCTTCCAGGCCGTTCCTGAAGTGCTCGCGCATGCGCGCCATGGCCGTGGCGGCGTCGCGTGTCTCGATGGCGGCCATCACGGAACGGTGTTCCGCCAGCGATTCGGCGATGCGGCCGGCCTTGAGCAGCGAGTTGTGGCGATTGAGCTTCATCACCTTGCGCAGGTCGGCCACCATCTGGTCGCGCCACTTGTTGTCGGCGATGGCCAGCAGCCGCATGTGAAAACGCTCGTTGAGCGCAAAGAAATGCTCGCGGTCTTCCTTGCCGGGGGCTGCGGCCGCTTCGAGCTCGGCATGCAGCGCCTTCAGTTCCGCGCGCTGGGCCTCGGTGGCACGCTCGGCCACCACGCCGGCCGCGTCGCTCTCCAGCAGCGAGAGCAGGTGGTAGACGTCGGCCAGATCCTGCTCGGACACCTCGGTCACATAGGCGCCGCGGCGCACCTTCATCGTCACCAGGCCTTCGGCCGCCAGCACCTTCAGCGCTTCGCGCAGGGGGGTTCGGCTGATGCCGTATTCCTCGGCGAGCTTGAGTTCGTCGATCCAGCTGCCGGGCTCCAGCTCGCGGCGGAAGATCCGCTGGCGCAGCAGCTCGGCCACCTCTTCATAGAGGGCGCGGGGGGTGAGGGTGACTGCGGACATGGGCCGGACTGTACTTCAAAAAAGGCGTTTGAATTAATAATTATGGATCGGTTAGACTCGCGGCCGGCTTGCAAATCCGTGCAAGCGAATTGGCGAACACCAGAGACACTGCAAAGCGGCCCCTCATGAGCAGCACACCCGAACCCACCTTCAAGCCAGCCGACCTCGATGCGTGGGCCAAGTCCGCTGCCAAGTCCGCCCCCGGCGGCGACGTGAGCGCGCTGAACTGGATCACGCCCGACGGCATCAGCGTCAAGCCGCTCTACACCGCGGCCGACCTGCAGGGCCTGAAGTACACCGACACGCTGCCCGGCTTCGAGCCCTACCTGCGCGGCCCGCAGGCCACCATGTACGCGGTGCGCCCCTGGACCATCCGCCAGTACGCGGGCTTCTCGACCGCCGAAGAGTCGAACGCCTTCTATCGCAAGGCGCTGGCCGCCGGCGGGCAGGGCGTGAGCGTGGCCTTCGACCTGGCCACCCACCGCGGCTACGACAGCGACCATCCGCGCGTGACCGGCGACGTCGGCAAGGCCGGCGTGGCGATCGATTCGGTCGAGGACATGAAGATCCTGTTCGACCAGATCCCACTCGACAAGGTCTCTGTGTCGATGACGATGAACGGCGCCGTGCTGCCGGTGCTTGCGGGCTACGTGGTCGCGGCCGAAGAGCAGGGCGTGGCGCAGGACCAGTTGAGCGGAACCATCCAGAACGACATCCTCAAGGAGTTCATGGTCCGCAACACGTACATCTTTCCGCCCGCGCCGAGCATGCGGATCATCGGCGACATCATCGAGTACACGGCGCAGCACATGCCCAAGTTCAACTCGATTTCGATCAGCGGCTATCACATGCAGGAAGCCGGCGCCAACCAGGCGCTCGAACTCGCGTTCACGCTGGCCGACGGCAAGGAATACGTGAAGACCGCGCTGGCCAAGGGCCTCGACGTCGACGGCTTTGCCGGGCGCCTGAGCTTCTTCTGGGCCATCGGCATGAACTTCTATCTCGAAGTGGCCAAGATGCGCGCGGCGCGCCTCCTGTGGTGCCGCATCATGAAGGAGTTCAACCCCAAGAACCCCAAGAGCCTGATGCTGCGCACGCACTGCCAGACCTCGGGCTGGAGCCTCACCGAGCAGGACCCGTACAACAACATCGTGCGCACCACCATCGAGGCCATGGCCGCGGTGTTCGGCGGCACGCAATCGCTGCACACCAACGCGCTCGACGAAGCCATTGCGCTGCCCACCGAGTTCAGCTCGCGCATTGCGCGCAACACGCAGCTCATCATCCAGGAAGAGACGCACATCACCAACGTCGTCGACCCCTGGGCCGGCAGCTACATGATGGAGAAGCTCACGCAGGACATGGCCGATGCGGCCTGGGCCATCATCGAAGAGGTCGAGGCCATGGGCGGCATGACCAAGGCCGTCGACAGCGGCTGGGCCAAGCTCAAGATCGAGGCGGCCGCCGCCGAGAAGCAGGCGCGCATCGATTCGGGCAAGGACGTGATCGTCGGCGTCAACAAGTACAAGCTCAAGAACGAAGACGCGATCGACAGCCTGTCCATCGACAACGTGATGGTGCGCGACCAGCAGGTGGCGCGGCTGCAGAAGATCCGCGCCTCGCGCGACACCGCCAAGGTGCAGGCCGCGCTCGACGCGCTCACCGAAGCCGCCGAGAACAACACCGGCAACCTGCTGGCATTGAGCATCGACGCCGTGCGCCTGCGCGCCACGGTCGGCGAGATTTCCGACGCGCTTGAAAAATCGTTCGGCCGCCATCGCGCCGACACGCAGAAGGTGACTGGTGTGTACGCTGCCGCCTACGACTCGGCCGAAGGCTGGGAAGCACTCAAGACCGAGATCAACGCCTTCGCCGAAGAGCAGGGCCGTCGTCCGCGCGTGATGATTTCCAAGCTGGGGCAAGACGGGCACGACCGCGGTGCGAAAGTCGTCGCCACCGCCTTCGCCGACCTGGGCTTCGACGTGGACATGGGCCCGCTGTTCCAGACGCCCGAAGAATGCGCGCGGCAGGCGATTGAAAACGACGTGCACGCCGTTGGCGTGAGCACCCTCGCAGCCGGCCACAAGACGCTGGTGCCGGCGATCATCAACGAGCTCAAGAAGCAGGGCGCGGACGACATCATCGTGTTCGTCGGCGGCGTAATTCCGCGGCAGGACTACGACTTTCTCTACGAGGCCGGCGTCAAAGGCATCTACGGGCCGGGCACGCCCATTCCGGCCAGCGCCAAGGACGTGCTGGAGCAGATCCGCGCGGCGGTCGCGGCCTGAAGAAAAGCACCGACGTGAGCGATCTCTTGTCGCGGCTGTCGCTGCAGCCGGTGGATTCCGGCGATTTCGAGGACATGCTGGCCGTGCGCATCGATGCGATGCGCCCGAGCCTGGAGCGCGTCGGCCGCTTCGACCTCACGCGCTCGCGTGAACGCCTGTCGGCTGGTTTCGTGGTGCCGTACATGCACCACATCGTGCTCGACGACGAGCAGCGCGTCGGCTTCATCACGCTCAAGCCCGAGGACGCGGATGCGCTGCGCCTCGACCATCTGTACCTGCGCACCGGCTTCCAGGGGCGCGGCATCGGCGAATGGGCAATGCGCTGGGCCAAGGCGCAGGCGCGCGAGAAACAGCTCGACATCAAGCTCACCGCGCTCGTGCGCAGCGACGCCAACCGCTTCTATCTGCGCCACGGCTTCGTGCTCGAAGGCGAAGAGGGCGTGGACCTGCACTACCGCTGGCGCGTGGCGTCGGAGGCCGCGTGCTGAACAGCGTCGACGCGCTCGAACGCGCGGTCGCCGATGCGCCCGGCATGGCACAGCGCCGCGCCATCGCCAAGGCGATCACGCTGCTCGAATCGACCCGCGCCGACCACCGTGCACAGGCCGACGAACTGCTGACGGCGCTGCTGCCGCGCACCGGCCAGTCGTTTCGGCTCGGCATCTCGGGCGTGCCGGGCGTCGGCAAGTCGACCTTCATCGAAACGCTGGGCCTGCTGCTGATCGACAAGGGGCATCGCGTGGCGGTGCTCACCATCGACCCGTCGTCCACCGTCTCGGGCGGCTCCATCCTGGGCGACAAGACGCGCATGGAGCGGCTCTCGGTGCACGAGCGCGCCTACATCCGCCCCAGCCCGTCGAGCGGCACGCTCGGCGGCGTGGCCGAGAAGACGCGCGAAGCCATGCTGGTGTGCGAGGCCGCCGGCTACGACATCGTGATCGTCGAGACGGTCGGCGTGGGCCAGAGCGAGACCGCCGTGGCCGGCATGACCGACATGTTCGTGCTGATGCAGCTGCCCAACGCCGGCGACGACCTGCAGGCGATCAAGAAGGGCGTGATGGAACTGGCCGACCTCGTGGTCATCAACAAGGCCGACATCGACAAGGACGCCGCCACGCGCGCACAGGCGCAGATCACCTCGGCGCTGCGGCTTTTCGGCCACCAGGGCAACCCCGACCACGCGCATGCCGTGCACGACGCGCACAGCGGCGTCGAGGTGCGCTTCTGGCTGCCCAAGGTGCTGCAGCTCAGCGCACTGGCGGGTACCGGCGTCGACGCATTCTGGGAGGCCGTGCTGCAGTTCAGGCAACTGCAGACGGCCAACGGCAAGCTCGCGCAGCGCCGCGAGAAGCAGGCGACCGCGTGGATGTGGGAGCGCATCGACGCAGGGCTCAAGCAGGCGTTCAGGCAGCACGCGCAGGTGCGCGAGCTGCTGCCCCAGCTCACGCAACAAGTGGCGCAAGGAACGCTGCCGGCCTCTACGGCGGCGCGCAGCCTGCTCGCCGCGGCGGCCATCACCGCCAGGCCGTGAGGCCACAAGAAACACAAGACCAAGCATCGCAATTCAGGAACACAGCTTCGGAACCACACCATGCAAGAACTGATTGAACAACTCGAAAAGCGTCGCGCCCAGGCGCGCCTGGGCGGCGGGCAAAAGCGCATCGACGCGCAGCACGCCAAAGGCAAGCTCACGGCGCGCGAGCGCATCGAACTGCTGCTCGACGACAACACCTTCGAAGAGTGGGACATGTTCGTCGAGCACCGCTCGGTCGACTTCGGCATGGCCGAGCAGAAGATTCCCGGCGATGGCGTGGTCACCGGCTACGGAATGATCAACGGCCGCCTGGTGTTCGTGTTCAGCCAGGACTTCACCGTCTTCGGCGGCGCGCTCAGCGAAGCGCATGCCGAAAAAATCTGCAAGGTGATGGACCAGGCCATGAAGGTCGGTGCACCGGTCATCGGCCTGAACGACTCGGGCGGCGCGCGCATCCAGGAAGGCGTGGCGTCGCTCGGTGGCTATGCCGACGTGTTCCAGCGCAACGTGATGGCCTCGGGCGTGGTGCCGCAGATCAGCATGGTCATGGGCCCGTGCGCGGGCGGTGCGGTGTATTCGCCGGCCATGACCGACTTCATCTTCATGGTGAAGGACTCCAGCTACATGTTCGTCACCGGCCCCGACGTGGTGAAGACCGTGACGCACGAAAGCGTGACGGCCGAAGAACTGGGCGGCGCCATCACCCACACCACGCGCAGCGGCGTGGCCGACATGGCGTTCGAGAACGACGTCGAGGCGCTGATGATGCTGCGCCGCCTGTACAACTACCTGCCGCTCAACAACCGCGAAAAGCCGCCGGTGCGACTGGGCAACAACGGCCAGGGCGACCCGGCCGACCGGCCCGACTACTCGCTCGACACGCTGGTGCCGGACAACCCGAACAAGCCCTACGACATCAAGGAACTGATCCTCAAGGTGGTGGACGACGGCGACTTCTTCGAGCTGCAGCCCGACTACGCGAAGAACATCGTGATCGGCTTCGCGCGCATGGAAGGCCAGACGGTCGGCATCGTGGCCAACCAACCGCTGGTGCTGGCGGGCTGCCTGGACATCAAGAGCAGCATCAAGGCGGCGCGCTTCGTGCGCTTTTGCGATGCGTTCAACATCCCGGTCATCACCTTTGTCGACGTGCCCGGCTTCATGCCCGGCACGGGGCAGGAGTACGGCGGCATCATCAAGCACGGTGCCAAGCTGCTGTATGCGTACGCGGAGTGCACGGTGCCGAAGATCACCGTTATCACACGCAAGGCCTACGGCGGTGCGTACGACGTGATGGCGTCCAAGCACCTGCGCGGTGACGTCAACCTCGCATGGCCGCGCGCCGAGATCGCGGTGATGGGCGCGAAGGGCGCGGTGGAAATCATCTTCCGCGAAGACAAGAACGACCCCGAGAAGCTGGCAGCCCGCGAGGCCGAGTACAAGGCGCGCTTTGCCAACCCGTACGTGGCCAGCGCACGCGGCTATATCGACGACGTGATCCTGCCGCACGAGACGCGCAAGCGCATCTGCCGTTCGCTGGTGATGCTGCGTGAGAAGAAGCTCGAGAACCCGTGGCGCAAGCACGGCAACATCCCACTGTGAGCGGTACGGAGAAGAAGAACATGTTCAAGAAGATCCTGATCGCCAACCGCGGCGAAATCGCCTGCCGCGTCATCCAGACGGCGAAGAAGATGGGCATCCTCACCGTCGCCGTCTACTCCGACGCCGACAAGGAAGCCCGCCACGTCGAGCTGGCCGACGAGGCCGTGCACATCGGCGCAGCCCCCAGCCGCGAGAGCTATCTGCAGGCCGACCGCATCATCGCGGCCTGCAAGCAGACGGGCGCCGAGGCGGTGCATCCGGGCTACGGCTTCCTGTCGGAGAACGAAGCCTTCGCGCGCAAGGTCGAGGAAGAGGGCATTGCCTTCATCGGCCCGAAGCACTATTCGATCGCGGCGATGGGCGACAAGATCGCCTCGAAGAAGCTCGCGAACGAAGCCAAGGTCAACACCATTCCGGGCTGGAACGACGCCATCGAGACGGCCGAGCGCGCCGTCGAGATCGCCAAGGACATCGGCTACCCCGTGATGATCAAGGCCTCGGCGGGTGGCGGCGGCAAGGGCCTGCGCGTGGCCTTCAACGACAAGGAAGCCTTCGAAGGCTTCACCTCGTGCCGCAACGAGGCGCGCAACAGCTTCGGCGACGACCGCGTGTTCATCGAGAAGTTCGTCGAGGAGCCGCGCCACATCGAGATCCAGGTGCTGGGCGATTCGCACGGCAACGTCATCTACCTGAACGAGCGCGAATGCTCGATCCAGCGGCGCCACCAGAAGGTGATCGAAGAGGCGCCGTCGCCCTTCATCAGCGACGCCACGCGCAAGGCGATGGGCGAGCAGGCGGTGCAGCTGGCCAAGGCCGTGAAGTACCAGAGCGCGGGCACGGTGGAGTTCGTGGTCGGCAAGGACCAGAGCTTCTACTTCCTGGAAATGAACACGCGTCTGCAGGTAGAGCATCCGGTGACCGAGTGCATCACCGGGCTTGACCTGGTCGAGTTGATGATCCGCGTGGCCGCCGGCGAAAAGCTGCCGCTGACGCAAGCCGAAGTGGAGCGCGACGGCTGGGCCATCGAGTGCCGCATCAACGCCGAAGACCCGTTCCGCAACTTCCTGCCCTCGACCGGCCGTCTGGTGAAGTTCCAGCCGCCGGCAGAGACGATGTTCGCGAGCGATACCGAGCATCTGCAAGGCGTGCGCGTGGACACCGGCGTGTACGACGGTGGCGAGATCCCGATGTACTACGACTCGATGATCGCCAAGCTCATCGTGCACGGCAAAGACCGCCAGCATGCGATTGCCCGCATGCGCGAGGCGCTCAACGGCTTCGTGATTCGCGGCATCAGCAGCAACATTCCGTTCCAGGAGGCGCTGCTGGCGCATACGAAGTTCGTGTCGGGCGACTTCAACACCGGCTTCATCGCCGAGCATTACGGCAAGGGCTTCCATGCGGAAGACGTGCCGCACTCAAACCCATCGTTCCTCATCGCACTCGCCGCGTATGTGCACCGTCGTTATCGCGCGCGTGCCTCGGGCATCAGCGGGCAGCTCGAAGGCCACGGCGTGAAGGTGGGCGAGCAGTTCGTGGTGGTGGAGATGGGGCCGGAAGGCAAGCACGTGCACCACCCGGTGTCGGTGTCCGATTTCCAGGGTAAGACCGGCGCGAGCGCGGTGGCCGTGGGCGACAAGAACTACAAGATCGACAGCAGCTTTGCGCTGGGCGCGATTCGCGTGCAGGGCATCGTCAACGACAAGCCCTTCACCGCGCAGGTCGAGCGCGGCGCGGGCAAGAACCCGCTGGCGCTGCGCGTGTCGCACGATGGCACGCAGATCGAGACGATGGTGCTGTCGCCGCTGGGTGCGCGCCTGCTGGAGCTGATGCCCTACAAGGCGCCGCCGGACCTGAGCAAGTTCCTGATGTCGCCGATGCCGGGCCTGCTGGTCGAGGTGTCGGTGCAGCCGGGGCAGCATGTGCAGGCCGGCGAGAAGCTGGCGGTCATCGAGGCGATGAAGATGGAGAACGTGCTGTTCGCCACGCAAGACGGCGTGGTCGGCAAGATTTCTGCCGCGAAGGGCGAGTCTCTCGCGGTCGATCAAATCATTCTGGAGTTCAACTGATGGGTGCCAACGACCTGCAACAGACGATCACGCTGCACCGGCCCGCAAAAGCCGCCGCAACGCCGCAAGGCCCGTGGACGATCGAGGCGATCCAGGCGCTGCTCGACAAGCCGCTGATGGACCTGCTGTTCGAAGCGCAGACGGTGCACCGCCAGCACTTTCCCGAAGGCGACATCGAGCTGGCCACGCTGCTCTCGGTCAAGACCGGCGGCTGTCCCGAGAACTGCGGCTACTGCCCGCAGTCGGCCGAGTTCGACACCGGCGTGAAGGCGCAGAAGCTGATGGAGGTCGATGAGGTGGTGCGCGCTGCGCAGGCCGCCAAGGACGCCGGCGCCACGCGCTTCTGCATGGGCGCCGCATGGCGTGCGCCGAAGGACCGCGACGTCGAGAAGGTGGCCGTGCTGGTCGAGGCGGTGAAGGGCCTCGGCATGCAGACCTGCGCCACGCTCGGCATGCTGGAGCCGCACCACGCGCAGCAGCTCAAGGCCGCGGGCCTGGACTACTACAACCACAACCTCGACACCGCGCCCGAGTACTACACCGACGTGGTCGACACGCGCACCTACCAGGACCGGCTCGACACGCTGGCCCACGTGCGCAGCGCGGGCATCAGCGTGTGCTGCGGCGGCATCGTCGGCATGGGCGAGGCGCCCGTGCACCGCGCGGGGCTGATCGCGCAGCTGGCCAACCTGAACCCGTATCCGGAGTCGGTGCCGATCAACAGCCTGGTGCGCGTGCCCGGCACGCCGCTGGCCGACTCGGAACCGGTCGACCCGTTCGACTTCGTGCGCATGATCGCGGTCGCGCGCATCACGATGCCGACGGCGCGCGTGCGGCTGTCGGCGGGCCGCCAGCAGATGGGCGATGCGGTGCAGGCGCTGTGCTTCATGGCGGGCGCGAATTCGATCTTCTACGGCGACAAGCTGTTGGTCACCGGCAACCCCGATGTGGAAGCCGACGTGCAGTTGCTGCGCAAGCTGGGCCTGCAGTCGCGCCGCACCACAACGACTGAAACAGTGGAGGTCTGCGCATGACGGCCGCAGCTCCCGCCCGTCCGTTCAAGGTGCTGGGCATCCAGCAGATCGCCATCGGCGGCCCCGACAAGCTGCGGCTGCAGAAGCTGTGGGTCGACATGCTGGGGCTCGAGGTCACGGGCACCTTCAGGAGCGAGCGCGAGAACGTCGACGAAGACATCTGCGCGATGGGCAGCGGGCCGTTCAAGGTCGAGGTCGACCTGATGCAGCCGCTGGACCCGGAGAAGAAGCCTGCCGTGCACACCACGCCGCTCAACCACGTGGGCCTGTGGATCGACGACCTGCCCAAGGCTGTCGAATGGCTCACCGCACAGGGCGTGCGCTTTGCGCCCGGTGGCATCCGCAAGGGCGCGGCCGGCTTCGACATCTGCTTTCTGCATCCGAAGGCGAACGACGAGTTTCCGATCGCGGGCGAGGGCGTGCTGATCGAGATGGTGCAGGCGCCGCCCGAAGTAGTGACGGCTTTCAACGCGCTCGCTGCTACGCGTTGAGCACCTTCTTGATGGGCGGTTTCACGTCGGCGCGCTGAGGCGGCAGCATCGGCAGGTGCTCGCGCGCCGGGTTCAGGATGATCGAGGTCGCCGTCTCCGTGAGGATGCAGAACTTGGTGACCACCGCATCGAGGTGGCTCACGTCGATCACCGCGATCTCGAGGATCCAGCTGTCTTCGCCGGTGACGTTGTAGGCATTGATGCACTCGGGCGTTTCCTGCACCAGCGCAACCACGCGGTCGTAGTCGGCGCGGCCCACGCGGATGATCGCGCGGATGCCGTAGCCCAGCCGCGTGAGGTTGACCGTGGCGCGGTAGCCGCTGATCACACCCGCGGCTTCGAGCTTCTTCACGCGCTCGGTCACGGCCGGCTGGCTCAGGTGCACGCGGCGACCGAGTTCGGCCATCGTCAGGCGCGCGTCGTTCTGCAGTTCGGCCAGGATGCGGGTGTCGTGGGCATCCAGCGTGGGGTTCAAGGCGAAGTCCATGAAACTCCTTTAAATCGACGGTTTGGTGCAGGCAGAACCATGAAATCTGCATGGCCGCCGAAAGGTCGCTTTCATACCATGAGCGGCATTCCACACAAGACAAAAACACTCCCGACATGTCGACACTCGCTACCCCTGCCCATGCCGGGCCCGCGTCCGCGCGCGGCGGTTTGCCGCCTCTGCTGTGGCTTTGCCTGGCGGCCACCTGGGTGGTCTGGGGCTCGACCTATCTCGCGATCAAGTACGCGCTGATCAGTTTTCCGCCGTTCCTGCAGATGGGGTCGCGCTTTCTCGTGGCGGGCGTGCTGCTTGCGGCGTGGATGCGCTGGCGGGGCGCGCCGTGGCCGACGCGCCTGCAGTGGCGCAATGCCCTGATCGTCGGGGCGCTGATGCTCGGCGGCGGCATGGGCGGCACGGCCCACGCCGAGGTGTCGATCGGCTCGGGGCTGGTGGTGGCTTTCATCGCCGTCATTCCGTTGCTGATCGCGCTGCTGAACCTGATCTGGGGCATCAGGCCGACGCGGCTCGAGGCGGCCGGCATTGCGTTGGGGCTGGTCGGCGTGCTGATGCTGACGCAGGGCAGCGGCTTCAAGTCGTCGCCCGAAGGGTTGATGGCGATCTGCGTGGCATGCGTCTGCTGGTCGCTCGGCAGCGTGCTGAGCCAGCGCAGCCTGCCGTTGGCGCCCGGCGCCATGGGCTTCGCGAGCGAGATGTTGTGCGGCGGCGTGGTGCTGATGGTGCTGGCCGCGGTGTCGGGCGAAACGATGGCCTGGCCGCCGCAGCCCGTGGCGGTGGCGGCGTGGATCTACCTCGTGGTGTTCGGCTCGCTGATTGCGTTCAACGCGTACATGGTGCTGCTCGCGCAGGCGCCGGCGGCACTGGCGGCGAGCTATACCTTCGTCAATCCGGTGATCGCGATGCTGCTGGGCGTGTGGATCGCCCACGAGGCGGTCTCGCGCTTCGAGTGGTACGCGGTGGGCGTCGTGCTGGCGGGGGTGCTGTTGCTGCTCTTCAAGCGAACGAAGAAGAGCGGCGCCTGAACACTCGCGGCGTTCAGGTTCAGGTGCCCGGCCGGCGCCAGAACGCCAGCGTGGCCGCCAGCAGCCACATGCCGACGGCGCAGCCGCGGTTCAGCGCCTTGAGACCCCGGCGCGAGAGCCAGCGCACGGCCTGCGTTCCGGCGGCTGCGTAGGCCAGCATCACGCAGGTGTCGAGCACCACGAAGATCGCGCCGAGCAGCAGGTACTGCGGGCCTTGCGGCTTCGCGATGTCGATGAACTGAGGCAGGAAGGCCGCGAAGAACAGCACTGTCTTCGGGTTCGACAGGGCCACCATCAGGCTGCGCATGAGCGCGACGCGGCCGTGCGGGCGAATCTCGATGCTGGACTTGGCCAGCGCGGCGCCGAGGTCGGTCGCCTCGCTGCGCCAGAGCTTGATGCCCAGCCAGACGAGGTAGACGACGCCGGCCACGCGGATCGCGTTGAAGAGCATTTCCGACGCCGCGAGCAGCGAGCCCAGCCCGAGCGCGACGACCGCGATCAGCGTGACGCTGCCGAGCGACGCGCCCGCAATGCCCCAGCTCGCGCGGCGCATGCCGCCGTCGATGCCGTTGGAGAGCGCCAGCAGCATCGTCGGCCCGGGGATCACGGCCAGCGCGAGCGAAGCGACGACGTAGATGAGCAGGGTGTCGAGGGTCATGGCTTGGTGGCGGGTGGGCGTTGGGAGGCGGCGCGGGCACGCGCCAGTGCGGCTTCGACGATGGAGCGCTTGCGCGTGTCGGCGTCTTGCGGGGCTGCGGCTTCGGGCGCCTTTGTCTCTTCGCTGGCCGCCGCCTTGCGGTGTGCGGCGTGGAGCTTGTAGCGTTGCAGCGCTGCTTCGGCCTGCGCTTGCGACCAGGCCTGCCAGCCGCTGTGGCCCGGCGTTTCGACTTCGAGCGAAATGCAGTCGACGGGGCAGACCGGAATGCACAGCTCGCAACCCGTGCAGTGCGCCTCGATCACGGTGTGCATGCGCTTGTTGATGCCGATGATGGCGTCGGTCGGGCAGGCATCGAGGCAGAGCGTGCAGCCGATGCACCAGGCTTCATCGATGACGGCCATGGCGCGCGGGCCTTCGGTGCCGAACTGGGGATCGAGAGGCAAGGGGGCGTGGCCCGTGAGCAGCGCGAGCCGCTCGATGCCTTCGGCACCGCCCGGTGGGCATTGGTTGATGCCCGCCTCGCCGGCGGCCACGGCCTGCGCGTAGCCAGCGCAATCCGGGTAACCGCACCGTGTGCACTGCGTTTGCGGCAGTGCGTCGTTGATGCGTGCGGCGAGCCCGTTCACTGGCGGTTGGCGTGCGCGCGTTTCAGCGCGCGGCGCGGGTGGCGGGCTTCTTGCGCGCCACGGCTTTCTTGGCGGGCGCGGCCGCGACGCTGGCCGCCTTGGCAGCCTTTGGCGCAGCGGTGCTCTTTCTTGCAGCAGCAGTGGCCGTCTTGCGTGCGGGCTTGACCGTGTCTTCGGCGGCCAGGCTTTCCCGCGTGCCGGCGCGGCTCTGCGGCTGGTCGTTGGCAGCGATGAACTTCACCAGCTTCGGGTAGACCAGTTCGCGCCAGCGGCGGCCGCTGAAGATGCCGTAGTGGCCCGCGCCCTTGACTTCGTAGTGCTCGCGCTTGGCGTCGGCGATGCCGGTGCACAGGCTGTGCGCGGCTTCGGTCTGGCCCGAGCCGGAGATGTCGTCAAGCTCGCCTTCGACGGTCAGCAGCGCGGCCGAGCGGATGTCTTGCGGACGCACGCGTTCGATCTGGCCATCGGGGTTCTTGACGTCCCAGGTGCCGTTGACCAGCTCGAACTGCTGGAACACGGTGCGGATCGTGTCGAGGTAGTAGTCGGCATCCATGTCGAGCACGGCGTTGTACTCGTCATAGAACTTGCGGTGGGCCTCGGCGCTGGCGTCGTCGCCTTTGATGAGGTCCTTGAAGTAGTCGTAGTGGCTGCTGGCGTGGCGGTCGGGGTTCATCGCCACGAAGCCGGTGTGCTGCAGGAAGCCGGGGTACACGCGGCGGCCTTCACCCGGGAAGCCCTGCGGCACGCGGTAGATCACGTTGTTCTCGAACCACTCGTAGCTCTTGTTCATCGCGAGGTTGTTGACCGCGGTGGGCGACTTGCGGGCGTCGATCGGGCCGCCCATCATCGTCAGCGTGAGCGGCAATTGCTCGCCGCGGCTGGCCATGAGCGACACGGCCGCCAGCACCGGCACCGTGGGCTGGCACACGCTGACCACGTGGCAGTTGCCGTACTCGGCCTGCAGCAGGCGGATGAACTCCTGCACGTAGTTGATGTAGTCGTCGAGGCGGAATTCGCCTTCGGACAGCGGCACCAGGCGCGCGTTCTTCCAGTCGGTGATGTAGACCTTGTGGTCTTGCAGCATGGTGCGCACGGTGTCGCGCAGCAGCGTGGCGTAGTGGCCCGACAGCGGCGCCACGATCAGCACCACGGGCTGGCTCTTGAGCGTCTTGAGGATGTGGGGCTCGTCGGTGAAGCGCTTGAAGCGACGCAGCTCGCAGAAGGGCTTGTCGAGCTCGATGGCTTCCTGGATCACGACGTCTTCGCCGTCGACCTTGACCGACTTGATGTTGAACTCGGGCTTCTCGTAGTCCTTGCCCAGGCGGTAGAGCAGGTCGTAGCCTGCGGCCATGCGCTGGGCCATCGGCAGTTGGCCCCACACGGCGCCCTGGCCGTAGAGCTTGGAGGCTGCCTGTGCGAAGTCCGAGAACGGCTCCATCAGGGAACGCTGGGCTTCGTAGAGTTGATAAAGCATCGCTGGTCTTGGAGTGGAATGTTGCGGTGCAATATATCAGCGCATTCGCTGCGGTGCAGGGGGCCTAACCCCTACATCGACCCCGCTGCGAGGGTCCTTCTTTGTGCAAGCGTGAAGGAATCGTCGCCGGGACGATTCCCTCACACTTTGCTGTCACCTAGATGACTTTGGCGATCGACGCGCAGACGTAGTCGATGTTCTTGCTGTTGAGCGCAGCCACGCACATGCGGCCGGTGTCGGTGCCGTACACGCCGAACTCGTTGCGCAGGCGAACCATCTGGTCCTTGCTCAGGCCCGAGTAGCTGAACATGCCGATCTGGGTGGTGATAAAGCTCATGTCTTCCTTCACGCCGGCGGCCTTGAGGCCGTCGACCAGCTTCTGGCGCATGGCCTTGATGCGCACGCGCATCTCGCCGAGTTCTTTTTCCCACAGGGCACGCAGCTCGGGGGTGCCGAGCACCGCGGCCACCACGGCGCCGCCGTGCGTGGGCGGGTTGCTGTAGTTGGTGCGAATGGCGATCTTGAGCTGCGACAGCACGCGACCGGCTTCTTCCTTGCTCTCGCACAGCACCGACAGGGCGCCGACGCGTTCGCCGTACAGGCTGAAGCTCTTCGAGAAAGAGGTCGAGACGAAGAAAGTCAGGCCGGCTTCGACGAACTTGGCGACGGCGGCGCCGTCTTCCTTCAGGCCGTAGCCGAAGCCCTGGTAGGCCATGTCGAGGAAGGGCACGAGGTTCTTGGCCTTGACGGTGGTAACCACCTGGTCCCATTGGGCCGCGGTGATGTCGTAGCCGGTCGGGTTGTGGCAGCAGGCGTGCAGCACGACGATGGTGCCGGCCGGCGCTGCGTTGAGTGCGGACAGCATGCCGTCGAAGTTGATGCCGCGCTTGGCGGCGTCGTAGTAGGGGTAGCTTTCGACCTCGAAGCCCGCGTTGGTGAACAGCGCGCGGTGGTTTTCCCAGCTCGGGTCGCTGATCAGGACCTTGGCGTTGGGGTTGAGCTTCTTCAGGAAGTCGGCGCCGACCTTCAGGCCGCCGGTGCCGCCGATGGCCTGGATGGTGGCGACGCGGCCCGATTGCACGGGTTCGCTGTCGGCGCCGAAAACCAGCACCTTGACGGCGTTGTCGTAGGCCACGATGCCATCGATGGGCAGGTAGCCGCGCGCGGTCGGCGCTTTCATCATGTTCTGTTCGGCGGCCTGCACGCACTGGAGCAGGGGCAGCTTGCCGTTGTCGTCGTAATAGACGCCGACGCCGAGATTGACCTTGTTGGGGTTGGTATCGGCTGCAAAT
Organism: Variovorax sp. EL159; assembly: GCF_900100965.1. Taxonomy (GTDB): domain Bacteria; phylum Pseudomonadota; class Gammaproteobacteria; order Burkholderiales; family Burkholderiaceae_C; genus Variovorax. The sequence goes on from NZ_FMUJ01000001.1 coordinate 1,176,960, forward strand.
TGCTCGTTGAGGCCGAGGATCGGGTCGCGCGGTGCCATTTCGACCGCGGTGAACATAGACATGGAAAGGTCCTTTGGGATGAAAGCTTCGCTGGCAACCGGACTTGCGCTACGCTTTCCGGTTGCCTTGAATTTTACCGGCGCCATCGCCACCTGTCGGGAACAGCCATGCCAGAGAACAACGAAGCCATAGCAGACCTGAAGAAACTGGACCCGATCGGGCCGGCGAAACAGGGCGAATTCATCCGCTACCCAGACTCGCCTTTCGAGCTTTTCCAGCCCTATCCGCCGGCTGGGGACCAGCCCAAAGCCATCGAAGGGCTGGTCGAAGGCGTGCTCGACGGCGAGGTGTTCCAGACGCTGCTGGGCGTGACCGGCTCGGGCAAGACCTTCACCATGGCCAATGTGATTGCACGGCTGGGCCGACCGGCCATCGTGTTCGCGCCCAACAAGACGCTGGCGGCGCAGCTGTACAGCGAGTTTCGCGAGTTCTTCCCGAAGAACGCGGTCGAGTACTTCGTGAGCTACTACGACTACTACCAGCCCGAGGCCTACGTGCCCCAGCGCGACCTGTTCATCGAGAAAGACTCGTCGATCAACGAGCACATCGAGCAGATGCGGCTGTCGGCCACCAAGAGCGTGCTGGAGCGGCGCGACACGGTCATCGTGGGCACGGTGAGCGCCATCTACGGCATCGGCACGCCCGAGGACTACATGGAGATGCGGCTGATTGCCCGCGTGGGCGACAAGGTCGGCCAGCGCGACCTGATCTCGCGGCTGATCCGCATGCAGTACACGCGCAACGAACAGGATTTTGCGCGGGGCACTTTCCGGGTGCGCGGCGACACCATCGACGTGTTTCCGGCCGAGCACAGCGAGCTGGCGATCCGCTTCGAGCTGTTCGACGACGAGATCGAGTCGCTGCAGCTCTTCGATCCGCTGACCGGACGTGTCCGGCAGAAGGTGCCGCGCTTCACGGTGTACCCGTCGAGCCACTACGTCACGCCGCGCGACAAGGTGATGGCCGCCGTGGAAACCATCAAGACCGAGCTGGACGAGCGGCTCAAGGAACTGGTGGGCGCGGGCAAGCTGGTCGAGGCGCAGCGCCTGGAGCAGCGCACCCGCTTCGACCTCGAAATGCTCGCTGAGATCGGTCATTGCAAGGGCATCGAGAACTACACGCGCCATCTTTCCGGTGCCGCGCCCGGCGATCCGCCGGCCACGCTGACCGACTACCTGCCGAAGGACGCGCTGATGTTCCTCGACGAGAGCCATCAGATGATCGGCCAGCTCAACGCCATGTACAGCGGCGACCGGGCGCGCAAGACGACGCTGGTCGAATACGGCTTTCGCCTGCCGAGCGCGCTGGACAACCGGCCGCTCAAGTTCGAGGAGTTCGAGACGCGCATGCGCCAGTGCATCTTCGTCTCGGCGACGCCGGCGCAGTACGAGAAGGACCACGCAGGCAATGTCGTCGAGCAACTGGTGCGGCCGACCGGCCTGATCGACCCCGAGGTCGAAGTGCGGCCCGCCACCCATCAGGTGGACGATGTGCTGGGGGAGATCCGCATTCGGGTCGACAAGGGCGAGCGCGTGCTGATCACCACGCTGACCAAGCGCATGGCCGAGCAGCTGACCGATTACCTGGGCGACAACGGCGTGAAGGTGCGCTACCTGCACAGCGACGTCGACACGGTCGAGCGGGTGGAGATCTTGCGCGACCTGCGGCTGGGCACGTTCGACGTGCTGGTGGGCATCAACCTGCTGCGCGAGGGGCTGGACATTCCGGAGGTGTCGCTGGTGGCGATCCTCGACGCGGACAAGGAAGGCTTCCTGCGCGCGGAGCGATCGCTGATCCAGACCATCGGCCGTGCGGCCCGGAACCTCAACGGCAAGGCCATCCTCTATGCGGACAAGATGACCGATTCGATGAAGGTGGCCATCGGAGAGACCGAGCGCCGGCGCACGAAGCAGATTGCCTACAACGAGGCCCACGGCATCACGCCGCGCAGCATCGTCAAGCAGGTGCGCGACATGATCGACGGGGTCTACAGCGAGAAGACCGGCAAGGAAATGGCCAAGCTCGACCTGGAACGCGCCAAGGTCGAAGACATGAGCGAGAAGGACATCGCCCGGGAAATCAAGCGGCTCGAGAAGCTCATGCTCGAACACGCGCGCAACCTCGAGTTCGAGAAGGCGGCACGGGTGCGCGACCAGCTGGCGCTGCTGCGGGAGCAGGCTTTTGGCGGCTCTGGAAGCGACAACATCGCGGTTTTGCCGCAGTAAGTCAGAGGTTCGCGTTCTTCAAGCGATCCGCGCTGGGGTTTACCCGAGCAGACCTGAAGGTCTTCTGTTATACTTGAGCGAAATACTCAAGAACAAAAAAGAACTTCGCGATGAAGGACCGACTCCTACCGGCTGGTTCACCAGCAGCAGGGGTCGGGCAGGGCGGAGACGAAGTCACCGCGGTCCAGGGCCACGGTGTCATTTCAACGGTAAGCACTTGAAGGAGCTTGCGATGCGTCTCACTACCAAAGGCCGTTTTGCGGTCACAGCAATGATCGATCTGGCGTTGCGTCAGAACACCGGTCCGGTCACGCTGGCTGCGATCAGCCAGCGGCAGCAGATTTCGTTGTCGTATCTCGAGCAACTGTTCGGGAAGCTGCGTCGCCACGAGCTGGTCGAATCGACACGCGGCCCCGGCGGCGGCTACAGCCTCGGCCGCAAGGCTGCGGACATCACCGTGGCCGACATCATCGTGTCCGTTGACGAACCCATCGACGCCACGCAATGCGGCGGCAAGGAAAACTGCCTCGGCGAAGCCGGCCGTTGCATGACGCACGAGCTTTGGGCCTCGCTGAACCAGCGCATGGTCGAGTTTCTTGATTCCGTCACGTTGCAAAAGCTGGTCGACGACCAGATCGCCAAGGGCGTGCAGATCGAGAACAAGCCGGTCGTCAAGCGCGCGATCTCGGCGCAGCCGGTGGTCAAGCCGATTCGCGTGAATGCGCCGAATTCGGTGTTTGCCCTCGGCAACGTGTTCGCCAAGTCCTGAGTGTCCTGAGTTTTGACCGCGCCTTCGGGCGCCGTCACGAGCAGCCCAGATTAAAAAACAACCCCCACGCCAGCACGAGCCAGCCATGGACGTAACTCCTCATTTTCCGATCTACCTCGATTACGGCGCGACCACGCCGGTCGACCCGCGTGTGGTCGACGCCATGATTCCCTGGTTGCGCGAGCACTTCGGCAACCCGGCGTCGCGCAGCCACGCCTGGGGCTGGGAAGCGGAAGAGGCGGTCGAGAAGGCTCGCGGCCAGGTGGCCGACCTGATCAATGCAGACCCCCGCGAAATCGTCTGGACCTCGGGTGCGACCGAGTCCATCAATCTCGCGCTCAAGGGTGCTGCCCAGTTCTACAAGGGCAAGGGCAAGCACCTGATCACCCTGAAGACCGAGCACAAGGCTGTGCTCGACACCATGCGCGAACTGGAGCGCCAGGGCTTTGAAGTCACCTATCTCGACGTCGAGGAAAACGGCCTCGTCGATCTCGAGAAATTCAAGGCGGCCATTCGCCCCGACACGATCCTGGCCAGCGTGCTCTTCGTGAACAACGAAATCGGCGTGATCCAGGACGTGGTCGCGCTGGGCAATGCCTGCCGCGAAAAGGGCGTCATCTTCCACGTCGACTCGGCCCAGGCCACTGGCAAGGTCGACATCGACATCACGAAGCTGCCCATCGACCTGATGAGCCTTGCTTCGCACAAGACCTACGGTCCCAAGGGCATCGGTGCGCTGTATGTGCGTCGCAAGCCGCGCATTCGCCTCGAAGCGCAAATGCACGGCGGTGGCCACGAACGCGGCATGCGCTCGGGCACCTTGCCCACGCACCAGATCGTGGGCATGGGCGAGGCCTATCGCATCGCCAAGCTCGAGATGAAGGACGACATCGCACACGCGCGCCGCCTGCAGAAGCGTCTGCTCGATGGCCTGAAGGATGTCGAGCAGGTGTTCATCAACGGCGACCTCGAACACCGTGTGCCGCACAACCTGAACATGAGCTTCAACTACGTCGAAGGCGAGTCGCTGATCATGGGCATCAAGGGCTTGGCGGTGTCGTCGGGTTCGGCCTGCACCTCGGCCAGCCTGGAGCCCAGCTATGTGCTGCGCGCCCTGGGCCGCAGCGACGAGTTGGCCCACAGCAGCCTGCGCATGACCATCGGCCGTTTCACGACCGAAGAAGAAATCGACTACGCCATTTCGACCATCAAGCACAACGTCGCGAAGCTGCGCGAGCTGAGCCCCCTGTGGGAGATGTTCCAGGACGGCGTCGACATCAGCACGATCCAGTGGTCGGCCCACTGACGCAGGTCCGCCCAGCGCTCCACGATTGAACAAAGTTTGAGAGGTACACCATGGCATATTCATCCAAGGTCATCGACCACTACGAAAATCCACGCAACGTCGGCTCCTTCGAAAAGGGCGACGACACGGTGGGCACCGGCATGGTCGGCGCACCGGCCTGCGGCGACGTCATGAAGCTGCAGATCAAGGTCAACCCCGAAACCGGCGTGATCGAAGACGCACGCTTCAAGACCTACGGCTGCGGCTCCGCCATCGCCTCGTCCTCGCTCGTGACCGAGTGGGTCAAGGGCAAGACGCTCGACGAAGCCGCTGCGCTCAAGAACGCGCAGATCGCCGAAGAGCTGGCATTGCCGCCGGTCAAGATCCACTGCTCCATCCTGGCCGAAGACGCCATCAAGGCCGCAGTGAGCGACTACAAGGCCAAGCACGGCGTCAAAGCCGACCAAGCGGAAGCCGTCCACTGACATGGCCGTCACGCTGACCGAAGCCGCTGCGCGACACGTCACCCGCTACCTCGGCAAGCGAGGCAAGGGCGTGGGTGTGCGGCTGGGCGTGAAGACCACCGGCTGCTCCGGCCTTGCCTACAAGCTCGAGTACGTCGACGAGCTCACGCCTGAAGACGTGGTGTTCGAAGACCACGGCGTGAAGGTGCTGGTCGACCCGAAGAGCCTGGCCTACATCGACGGCACGCAGCTCGACTTCGTGCGCGAAGGCCTGAACGAGGGCTTCAAGTTCATCAACCCGAACGAGCGCGACCGTTGCGGCTGCGGGGAAAGCTTTCGCATCTGATGCGCCGTCGCTGATTGCGACCACAGCCGCCACCATGTCATGTGCTGGCGGTTTTTTCTTGCCATGAATCTCAACGACACCGACTTCCAACTGTTTGCCGTTCCTGCCACTTTCGCGCAGGACCGCGCCGTGCTCGACGCCCGGTGGAAAGAACTGCAGCGCGAGGCGCACCCCGACCGTTTTGCCGCGCAAGGGGCTGCGGCGCAACGCGTGGCCATGCAGTGGTCGGTGCGCATCAACGAGGCGTACCAGCGGCTCAAGGACCCGGTGCGACGCGCAAGCTACATCTGCGGGCTGCACGACGCCCCCGTGAACGCCGAGAACAACACGGCGATGCCGCCCGACTTCCTGATGCAGCAGATGGAGTGGCGCGAGGCGCTCGACGATGTCGACGGTGCCGATGCGCTCGACAAGCTGCAAGCCGAGGTCGAGGCTGCGCGCGCACGCGCGCTTTCGTCGCTGGATTGGCTGATCGACGAAAAGGGCGACTACCCCGCCGCCGCACAGCAGGTGAGAGCCCTCATGTTCATTGAGCGCTTCGGACAGGACGTCGAAGCCAAATTCGATCAGTTGGGACAATAACGGCATGGCTCTTCTTCAGATTTCCGAACCCGGCCAGGCGCCCGATCCGCATCAGCGCCGCATCGCCGTGGGCATCGACCTTGGCACCACGCACTCGCTGGTGGCCTCGGTGCGCAATGGCGTGGCCGAATGCCTGCCCGACGATCAGGGCCGCGTGCTGCTGCCCTCGGCCGTACGCTACCTGGACGGCGACCGTCGGCAGATCGGCTTCGACGCGGTTGCCGCACGCGCGCAGGACCCGACCAACACCATCACTTCCGTCAAGCGGCTCATGGGGCGCGGACTCGCCGACATCGCGAACCGCGAAGCGATGTCCTATCGCATCGAGGGCAGCGATGGCGGCATGGTGAAGGTGCAGACCCAGGCTGGCGAAAAGTCGCCTGTCGAGATCAGTGCCGAGATCCTGGCGACGCTGCGCTATCGGGCCGAAGACACCTTCGACGATGAGCTCTATGGCGCGGTCATCACCGTGCCGGCCTACTTCGACGAAGGCCAGCGCCAGGCCACCAAGGATGCCGCGCAACTCGCCGGACTCAATGTGCTGCGCCTGATCAGCGAACCCACGGCCGCGGCCATTGCCTACGGCCTGGACAACGCGAGCGAGGGCGTCTACGCCGTCTACGACCTCGGTGGCGGCACCTTCGACATCTCGATCCTGCGGCTTGCGCAGGGCGTGTTCGAGGTGATTGCGACGGGCGGCGACTCGGCGCTCGGCGGCGACGACTACGACCATGCGCTTGCCGACTTCGTGCTGGCCCAAGCCGGGCTGCAGGCCCACAGCGACAACGACAAGGCCGCCATGCTGGTGGCCGCCCGCGCCGCGAAGGAAGCGTTGACCGATTCGAATTCGATCGCCTTCCGCGCGGATGTGGCGAACACCACCGTCCAGTTCGACCTGACGCGCGAGCATTTCGACGCGGCCACGAAGCCGCTCACCGACCGCACCATCGCCGCCGTGCGCAAGGCGCTGCGCGATGCAAAGCTCAAGCCGGACGACCTGCAAGGCATCGTGCTGGTCGGCGGTTCCACGCGCATGCCGCAGGTCCGCCGTGCCGTGGCCGATTTCTTCGGCCGTGAACCGCTGGTCAACCTGAATCCCGACGAAGTCGTGGCGCTGGGCGCAGCGATCCAGGCCAATCAACTGGCCGGCAACAACGGCGCGGGCGAACTGCTGCTGCTCGATGTGATTCCGCTGTCGCTGGGCATCGAAACCATGGGCGGCCTGGTCGAGCGCATCGTGCCGCGCAACCAGACCATCCCCACGGCGATGGCGCAGGACTTCACGACCTACCAGGACGGCCAGACCGCTCTTGCACTGCACGTGGTGCAGGGCGAGCGCGACCTGGTGGCCGATTGCCGCAGCCTCGCGCGCTTCACGCTGCGTGGCATTCCGCCGATGGCGGCAGGTGCGGCACGCATTCGCGTGACCTTCACTGTCGACGCCGATGGCCTGTTGAGCGTCAGTGCCAAGGAGCAGGGCAGCGGCGTCGAGGCCAGCGTTGCAGTCAAGCCGTCGTACGGTCTCTCTGACGAGCAGATCGCGACCATGCTGCAAGAGAGCTTCTCCACTGCGCAGCAGGACATTCAGGCTCGCGCACTGGTGGAAGCACGGGTCGATGCAGACCGCATGCTGCTCGCCACGCAAAGCGCGCTGAATGCCGATGGCGACCTGCTGAACGACAGCGAGCGCGCGTTGATCGACGCCTCGATGGTGAAGCTGCGCGAAGCCGCCAAAGGCAATGAAGCCGCGGTCATCGAAGCCGTCACGAAGGCCCTGGCCAATGACACCGAGGCCTTCGCCGCCCAGCGCATGAACGCAGGCATTGCGCGTGCGCTGGCTGGCCGCAAGGTCGAATCTCTCTAGAACAACAACATGCCCACGATCAAGATCTACCCGCACCCCGAGTACTGCCCGCAAGGCGCCGAGATCACCGCGCCCGCCGGTACCTCGATCTGCGAAGCGCTGCTCGACAACCACATCAACATCGAGCATGCCTGCGAGATGAGCTGTGCCTGCACCACCTGCCACGTCATCGTGCGTGAAGGCTTCAATTCGCTCAACGAAGCGGAAGAAGGCGAAGAAGACCTGCTCGACCGCGCATGGGGCCTGGAGCCGCAATCGCGGCTGAGTTGCCAAGCGATCCTGGCGCAGGAGAATGTGACGATCGAGATTCCCAAGTACTCGATCAACCACGCAAAGGAAAATCACTGATGTCGCGCCAGATCGTCCTCGATACCGAAACCACCGGGCTCTCAGCCGAGAACGGCGACCGCGTCATCGAGCTTGGCTGCGTCGAACTGTTTGCCCGCAAGCTCACGGGCAATGATCTGCACATCTACTTCAACCCCGAGCGCGAGAGCCATGAAGACGCCCTCAAGGTGCACGGCCTGACGACCGACTTCCTGCGCGACAAGCCGAAGTTTGCGACGCTGGCCAACGACATCGTCGAGTACCTGCGCGGCGCCGAGCTGATCATCCACAACGCGGCCTTCGACGTCGGCTTCCTCAACAAGGAACTGGAGATGGCGGGGTTGCCACCGCTGCGCAGTTTCGTGAGCGAAGTGACCGACACGCTGGCCATGGCGAAGCTGGTGTACCCGGGCAAGCGCAATTCGCTCGATGCACTGTGCGACCGCTTCGGTGTCGATCGCTCGAACCGCACCTTCCACGGTGCCAAGCTCGACGCGCAACTGCTGGCCGACGTCTATATCAACCTGACGCGCGGACAGGATGCGCTGCTGATCGACGTGGCCTCGAACGAGCCCGCGCAGGGCACCACCGTGGTGGCAGTTGACCTGAGCCAGTTCGAGCTGCCGGTGATCCTCGCGGCCGAGCATGAACTGACCGCGCACGAGACCGTGCTGACGCAACTCGACAAATCAAGCAACGGCAAAACCTTGTTTCGCCAAAACGCGTAAAAAGCTGTGGCATAATCTGAGGCTTCGCAGAACGCGATACGTTTTCAAGACACTGCAGTCAAACAGCAGCGTCAAGGGCGGTTAGCTCAGGGGTAGAGCACAGCATTCACACTGCTGGGGTCGGAGGTTCGAAGCCTCCACCGCCCACCATACTTTTAAAAGCGACCTGGATTTCCAGGTCGCTTTTTTGTTTGGCCGTCTGGTCGAGACGACTGGGCTACTTGGCTCCGAACAGGTCGTTGCAGCTGTCGCACGCAAAGTACAGCTTCTGTTCCCCGCATTGAACCGAACCCGTCGCACCGGCGCGGATCTGCCAGTCGCACGACTTGCCCTGCCGGTTCAGCGTGCCCTCGACATAGCAGGGCGCGAGCTCGTAGTTGTCGTGCAAGGTCTTGTAGTCGACCTGCCGGGCTCGCGAGAAGAACTCCTGCGCCTTGCCATGGCTCTGCGGCACATCGGAGGTGCGGCAGTTGGCCGGTTCGTCGGAATGGAAGTCGGCCATGTAGATGTTCGTGAATGCGGCATCGGGTGCAGCGCAAGATGTCGCGAGCATCGCGGCCGCCATCAGCGCAACGACGCTGGCTCTCATTTCCATACCGCTGAACTCGCTTCGCCCGGATTTTTATAAGAGACCGTCGGATGCCGGTAGACGTCGGTCGATTTCAGGTTGAACTGCACATACAGCGCATCGATCAGCCACTGGAGCGATGTGTTCTGCGCTGCCGTCACAGCCTCGTAGGTCTTGTCGTCGATGTGCATGCCGACCAGCTCGATGCCGATGGCGTCGCTGTTCACTGGATAGCGGTCGGGATACGACTTGGCGCGTTCGTGTGCATCCAACGCGTTGATCTGGCTGGTCCAGGACATCGCTAGCATCTTGGCCATCGCGGCCGTGTCGCAACTGCTCTTGTTGACGGTCAGGCACTTCGACTTGATGAGCTTTCCGACGTGGTAGCAGCGCGCATAGACGCTGGCGGTCTGGTAGATCTGGCCGTTCTTGTCGATCAGGAAGTGGGCGCCGTTGCCGCCCACCTGGTAGCCGTTGAGACTGGCTTCGGCAGTCGACGAGTCGGTCTGGTGAACGACGATGGCCAGCACACTGGGAAGCGCGCCGTGTTCGATTCCGGACGAGCGCCGGAGGATCACCTTGGGATCGATCAGCATCCCGTTTGCATCGATGGTGGACATTTCTCTCCCTCAAGAAAACAAGGCTTGGCCGAGCGGTGGCAGCGCGTGAAAGTACAACACACCCACTGCGGATTTCAAAGCCGAAGGAAGTAGTACTGCGGGGAGGCATTTCGTGGGTCCTGCGTACGGTTGCGATGTCGTGATCGATGGCAATGCCCGTCTCTGCGGGCCTCTGTGATGGCACAAGGTGCTTTGACCAACGGAGCTGTCAGTGTGCGCTGACGGCGAGTGCAGCTTGGCGCTGGCGCAGACGTTGGTGCAGCGGCCTGCAACGGCAGGGAAAGGAGAGCGACCGTGGCCACCCATCCTGATCTTCCGACGCCCGTCACGCCGAACCTGCCCGTCGAGCCCGACGAAGGGTTGAGTCCGCCGCCCGACGAACCCACCGACCCCGAGTCACCACCCAGCGTGTCGTGATTCCAGCGCGCGAGCCGCGCTAAGCTCGCACGATGGATGAAATCGATTGCGCCGTCATCGGCGGTGGTGTGGTGGGTCTGGCAGTGGCGCGCGCATTGGCGCTTGCTGGCCGGGAAGTGCTGGTGCTCGAAACCGAAGGTGCCATCGGCACCGGGACCAGTTCGCGCAACAGCGAAGTGATTCACGCGGGCATCTACTACCCGCAGGGCTCTCTCAAGGCGAGGCTTTGCGTGGAGGGCAAGCAACTGCTGTACGCCTATGCGGCGGAGCGCGGCGTGCCGCATCAGCGTTGCGGCAAGCTCATCGTGGCGACTTCGGTTGAGCAGGCTGGTCAGCTCGACGCCATCCGGGCGAAGGCCGCGGCCAACGGCGTCGATGACCTGGTGCAGATCAGTGCCGGACAGACCATCGCGATGGAGCCGCAACTGCATTGCGTGGCGGCTCTGCACTCACCGAGCACCGGGATTGTCGACAGCCATGCGCTCATGCTCAGCCTCTTGGGCGACCTGGAGAACGCGGGCGGCATGCTGGCGCTGAAATCGCCCATCACGCGTGCGGAATGCGGGAGCGGCGCCATCGTATTGATCGCGGAAGACGGCACCACGCTGCGCTGCCGCAGCGTCGTCAATGCAGCGGGGCTTGGCGCGCCCGCGCTGGCCCGGCGTTTCGAAGGCCTGTCACCCACGGCGGTTCCAACGGAGTATTTCGCCAAGGGCAATTACTTCACCTTGTCGGGCAAGGCACCTTTTGGTCGCCTTATCTACCCCGTGCCCGAGCCGGGCGGCCTGGGGGTGCATCTGACCGTCGACCTGGGCGGGCAAGCCAAGTTCGGACCCGATGTGCAATGGGTCGCTTCCGCCGACGACCTGGTGGTGGACCCGGCGCGCGGCGAAGGCTTCTACGCCGAGGTGCGAAAGTACTGGCCCGCCTTGCCCGACGGCGCTTTGATCCCGGGTTATGCGGGCATGCGGCCCAAGATTTCCGGCCCCGGCGAACCGGCCGCCGACTTCGTGATCGACGGACCCGAGACGCATGGTGTGCCGGGGTTGGTGAACCTCTTCGGCATCGAATCCCCAGGCCTCACGAGCAGCCTTGCCATCGGCCGCCAAGTGGCCGCCATGCTGGCCGAAGCTTGAACCAGCAGGGCGCATTGAAGGGCCCCAGCGTGCGATCACGGGCACAAGTCCGCACATCTGTCGCGCATGAGGGGCTTTCGAGCCTGTAACATGACAGCACGCCATATGCTGGCGTGAAGCCGCCGGCGCGGTGCCGGTGTCATCACGGAGGAAAGATTCCAATGAGTGCATCCCAAAATCTTGAAGCAGCAGCCGAAGACATCGCAAGCGACGTGCGCGGCGTGCTGGCCAGCAAGGACCTGGATTCGGTTCCCCACATCAAGGCGCTTCGCCAACGCATCGACACCAAGCTCGCCATCGCGCGCGAGCTCGCCGCCGAAAAAAGCAAGCTCGCAGCCAAGAAGGCGCGCGACGCGGCCTCCGCCACCAACGCCTACGCACACGACGAACCATGGCAGATCGCTGGCGCCGCACTGGCGGTCGGCGTGCTGGTGGGCCTGTTGCTTGGCCGCCGCTGATCACCTGAGCGCGCACTGCGGCATCGTCCCGCCGGCCTGCCGGCGTACTGACGGAGCCAGCCCATGAGGCTACGGTCCTTGTTCGGACTCGATGCCCGGATTCGCCGGCTGCGCATTGCCGCCGCCGAAGGCGCTCTGGCGGCCGAAGACCGGGTGCAGCTGCTGCGCATGACCTGGGAAGACGAGAAGCAGCGTCTGAAGCTGATGCTCGTGTTCGTGGTCGCCGTGCTGGGCCTGACCACGGTGGCTGTGGCCCTGCTGTCGATGGCGGTGGTGGTGCACTTCTGGGACACGCCGTATCGCGCCACGGCCGCTTGGTGGGTGGCCGGTGTGTGGGTTGCGCTCTGGCTTGCTGCGGCCATCGGCCTGCTGCTGACCTTGCGCAACGCGTCCAGCAACTTCATTCCGACGCGCCATGAGTTCGAGCGCGACTGGGCCTGGGTGCAGGACCGTTTCGGCCTTGGCAAAGACCCGGAACAGCACGAAGACGAGCCACGTCCCCCGCGGCCGGCCACGCGCGAAGAACTGTTGGCGCGCATGGACCGACAGCGCGAGCGCATCGCAACGATGCAGGGCGGTCGCGAGACCCAGCCCGCAAGCGCCGCTGCCGAACCTCCGCCCAATGAAACAGCGGCTGCTGCAGCATTGCGGATCGCAAAGGCGCATCCCGTGGCCACTGGCGTGGTCGCGGCAGCCGCCGTCGTGGTGATCCGCCCCAAGCGCCTGCTGCGCTGGGCCGCAGTCATTGCGCCGATTCTCTGGCGCATGCGCTGAAAAAGCCTCAGGCCTTGCTGCGGTCCCGCAGCAGCGCCTGAGCCGCTTCGCGGACCAACCCGGGGCCGCGATAGATCAACCCCGTATAGATCTGCACCACATCCGCGCCGGCCGCGATCTTGGCCTTTGCATCGGCTGCACTCAGGATGCCTCCGACCCCGATGATCGGGAAATCCTTCCCCAGCGCCGCGCGCAATTGCGCAATGACCCGGTTGCTGGCTTCGCGCACCGGCGCTCCCGACAGTCCGCCCGCTTCCTCTGCGTGAGGCAGGCCGGCGACCGCATCGCGCGCGAGCGTGGTGTTGGTGGCGATCACGCCATCCATGGCGTGCCGCTTCAGGGTGGCGGCAATGACCGCGACCTGGGCTTCATCGAGATCGGGCGCGATTTTCACGAACAGCGGCGAGCGCTTGTTGTGGCGTGCCGCCAGCGTTTCGCGTCGCTCGGCCACCGCGCCCAGCAGCGCATCGAGCGCCTCGTCGCTCTGCAGAGATCGCAGGTTGGCGGTATTGGGGCTCGAAATGTTGATCGTCACGTAGTCGGCATGCGGGTACACGCCGTCGAGGCAGGCCAGGTAGTCGTCCACCGCGCGCTCGATCGGCGTGGCGGCGTTCTTGCCGATGTTCAAGCCCAGCAGCATGGGTGCCTTCGCACCACCGCTGGCCTTGCGGAAGCGCGCTTTCTGCACGTTCGCAAGAAAGGCGTCCAGCCCCTCGTTGTTGAAGCCGAGCCGGTTGATCAGCGCGTCGCGCTGCGGCAGGCGGAACATGCGCGGCTTGGGGTTGCCGGGCTGCGCCTTCGGCGTCACCGTGCCGACTTCGACAAAGCCGAAACCCATGGCCGAGAAGGCGTCGATGCAGCGCGCGTTCTTGTCGAGGCCGGCCGCCAGGCCCACGCGGTTCGGAAAAGTCAGCCCGGCGAGCTGGATGGGGTCGTCGACGCGTGGCGCGGAATACGCGCAGGCCAGAGGCGTGTTCTGCGTGCGCGCCAGTCCGTCGAGCGTCAGTTCATGGGCGTGTTCGGGGTCGAAACCAAAGAGGAAAGGGCGGGCCAGGCCGTAGAGCGAGGAGGGCATCAGCAGGGGCATCGGATAATTCTCGACTTCAATGAGCCAAGGATTCTCCGCGATGACCGCACCCGCCTCCCCATCTTCCGCTCCCGCAGCCTCCGCCCCGCTGTCCCAGGACGAACTCAAGGCCCAGGTCGGCCGTGCCGCGCTGGCCTATGTGGTCAAGGGCGAGATCGTCGGGGTCGGTACCGGCTCGACGGTCAACAAGTTCATCGACGCGCTGGCCACGATCAAGGACCAGATCAAGGGCGCCGTCTCCAGCTCGGTGGCCTCGACCGAGCGGCTGCGTGCGCTGGGCATTCCGGTGTTCGACAGCAACGAGGTGGAAGAACTGGCCGTCTACATCGATGGTGCCGACGAAATCGACCACCGGGGCTTCATGGTGAAGGGCGGTGGCGCGGCGCTCACGCGCGAGAAGATCGTTGCGGCGCAGTCGCGCAAGTTCGTCTGCATTGCCGACGAGTCCAAGCTTGTCGGTACGCTCGGCGCTTTCCCGCTGCCGGTCGAAGTGATTCCGATGGCCGCACAGCGCGTGATGCGCCAGTTCGCCAGCATGGGCGGCATTGCGCAGGTGCGCGAGAAGGACGGCTTGCCCCTGGTGACCGACAACGGCCAGCACATCGTCGACGTGACCGGCCTGCAGATCAGCGACCCGCTCGCCTTCGAATCCGAAGTGAGCCAATGGCCGGGCGTGGTGACAGTCGGTGTCTTCGCGCACCAGAAGGCCGACGTGTGCCTGCTCGGCACGGCCACGGGCGTGAAGACGATGCAGTTCGCCTGAAGAGGCGAACCGGGCAGGGTCAGAACTTGATGCCGGCCGGGTTGTTGGGGCTCGGCTCGCTCGATACCGGCGGCGGCGCGGGTTGCGCCGCCGGTGCCGTCGCCGCAGGGCGCGGTGCAGGCGCCGCCTGCTGGGCGATCAGCGGCCGGGCCGGCGCGTTGCGGTAGCCAGCGGGCAGGATGTTGCTCTTGGGATAGCCGGCCGCATCGAGGTACTTCGACCAGTCGCCGTCCGAGTAGCCCTTGAGCTGCTGCGATCCGATCGTGAGCAGCGGCAGCGCCGTCTGGCTGCTCATACGTTGCAGTGCCTCGACCTCTTCATTGCTCTTGATCGTGCGTTCCTCGAAGGGAATGCCTCGGGTGGTGAGCAGCGTGCGCGCTTCGCCGCAAGGGGCGCAGTCTTCGCTGCTGTACAGCGTGACCGGGTAGCGCTGCGCCACTTGTCGCAGTTCATACGGAAGCCCCGCATTGGCCGGTGAGCTGATGCCTCCTTGTGGCCCCGCCGCCTGCTCGGCGCTGGCCGAGGGGGCGCGGTCCGAGAAGGTGACCTTGCCGTTCTTGTCGACCTGTCGGTAGACCGGCTGTGCCATGGCGCTCGCAGCGATGAGCACAAGGGCGAGGCCGGCCAGGCGATGCAGCGGGAATTTGTAAGAGATCGGATACATCGCCCGAGTATCGCAAGCTTCAGCGCCGCATCAAGCGGGCTGTACCTGCGCCATGCCCTGGTGTCGCAACAGCGCATCAAGCTGGGGTTCGCGGCCGCGGAAAGCCTTGAACGAATCCATGGCGCTGCGGCTGCCGCCGGCCTCCAGGATGGCCTGGCGGTACTTGCGGCCGGTCTCGATGTTTGGCTCGCCATCGGCGCCCACGGTTTCCTCGAAGGCCGCGTAGGCATCGGCGCTCAGCACCTCGGCCCACTTGTAGCTGTAGTAGCCGGCCGCGTAGCCGCCCGAGAAGATGTGGCTGAAAGTATTCGGCGTGCGGCTGAACGGCGGCGAGGGCATCACGGCCACTTCGGCGCGCACCTTGCCGAGCAGCGCCATCACATCGCCCGGCTTTGCGCTGGCGGCGTGGTGCTCGGTGTGCAGCAGCATGTCGAACAGCGAGAACTCGATCTGGCGCAGCGTCTGCAGGCCGCTCTGGAAGTTCTTGGCGGCGGTCATCTTGTCGAACAGCGCGCGCGGCAGCGGCTCGCCGGTGTCGACGTGGGCCGTCATGTGCCTGAGCACATCCCACTCCCAGCAGAAGTTTTCCATGAACTGGCTCGGCAGCTCGACCGCATCCCACTCGACGCCGCTGATGCCCGAGACGTCGCGCTCGTTCACCTGCGTGAGCATGTGATGCAGGCCGTGGCCGAACTCGTGGAAGAGGGTGGTCACGTCGTCGTGCGTGAGCAGCGGAGGCTTGCCGTCGACGCCGCTCGCAAAGTTGCAGACCAGTTGCGCCACGGGCGTTTGCAGCACGCCGTTGTCGGGGCGCAGCCAGCGGGCGCGCACGTCGTCCATCCAGGCGCCGCCGCGCTTGGCTGCGCGCGCGGAGGGGTCGAGGTAGAACTGGCCGACCTT
This sequence comes from Variovorax sp. EL159, assembly GCF_900100965.1. Lineage (GTDB taxonomy): Bacteria > Pseudomonadota > Gammaproteobacteria > Burkholderiales > Burkholderiaceae_C > Variovorax. The sequence goes on from NZ_FMUJ01000001.1 coordinate 1,192,997, forward strand.
CTGGCCGCCACGTTCGATGCGATAGAACTCGACGCTCGGGTGCCAAGTGGGTGCGCTGTCGCGGCGGATCGACACTTCGAACAGCGTCTCGACGATCTTGAACAGGCCCGCCATCACCTTCGGCGCAGGGAAATACTGCTTCACCTCTTGCTCGCTGAAGGCGTAGCGCGCCTCCTTGAGCTTTTCGCCGATGTAGCTCCAGTCCCAAGGCTGCGGATCGGTGATGCCCAGTTGCTCCGAGGCGAAGGCACGCAGGTCGGCCAGGTCGCGCTCGCCGTAGGGCTTGGCCTTGGTCGCGAGATCGCGCAGGAACTTGACGACCTGCTCGGGCGATTCGGCCATCTTCGGCACGACCGACAGTTCGCCGAAATTGTTGTAGCCGAGCAGCTTGGCCTCTTCTTCGCGCAGCGCAAGGATCTCGGTGATCAGCGGCGTGTTGTCGAGGGCTGCATCGCCGAATTCGCTGGCGCGTGTGACGTAGGCGCGGTAGAGCGTTTCGCGCAACGCGCTGCTCTTGGCAAACTGCATCACCGGCAGGTAGCAGGGCATCTTGAGCGTGAGCTTGTAGCCTTCCTTGCTATCGGCTTCGGCCGCGGCGCGGGCGGCGCTCACCACGTCTTCGGGCACGCCTTCGAGCTCGCCCAGCTTCGCGTAGTAGGCGAAGGCATCGGTGGCATCGAGCGCGTTCTCGCTGAACTTCTGGCTCAGTTCGGCCTGGCGTTCCTGGATCTCGGCAAAGCGCTTCTTGGCTTCGCCCTGCAGTTCGGCACCGCCCAGCACGAAATTGCGCACGGCGTTGCGGTGCGCCTGGCGCTGCTCGGCATTGAGCGTGGCCACGTCGATGGCCTTGTACTTGGCATAGAGCCGCTCGTCGGAGCCCAGGCTGGTCCAGAAGGCGGTCACGCGGGGCATGGCTTCGTTGTAGGCGGCGCGCAGCTCGGGCGTGTCGGCCACGGCGTTGAGGTGGCCCACAGCGCTCCAGGCGCGCCCAAAGCGTTCGGACGCCACTTCGAGCACCTTCGAAATTGCATTCCAGTCCGCAGGAAACTCCGGTGCCGTGACGGTTTGCAGTGCGGTCTCGGCTTCGGCAAGCAGCGCATCGACGGCGGGCGCAACGTGCTCCGGCTTGATGCGGTCGAACAGCGGAAGGTCGGAGAAGTCGAGGAGGGGGTTGTTCGTCATGGCCATGGAAGTTACTTGGCGGCGCGTTCCGCGGCTTCAAGGGTATTGACCAGCAGCATGGCGCGGGTCATGGGGCCGACGCCACCCGGCACGGGCGTGATCCAGCTGGCCACTTCCTTGACGCCGTCGGAATCGACGTCGCCCGCGAGCTTGCCGTCTGCCTTGCGATTCATGCCCACGTCGATGACGACCGCGCCGGGCTTCACCATGTCGGCGGTCAGCAGATTGAGCTTGCCGACCGCGGCGACGACCACGTCGGCCTGGCGTGTGAGCGCGCCCAGGTCTTGCGTGGCGCTGTGGCAGATGGTCACGGTGGCGCTCTTGGCCAGCAGCATCATGGCCATCGGCTTGCCGACGATGTTGCTGCGGCCGATGACCACCGCATGCTTGCCGCGCAGGTCGTAGCCGATGGATTCGAGCATCTTCATGCAGCCGTGCGGCGTGCAGGGCCAGAAGCCGGGTGCACCGGTCATGAGGGCGCCGGCGCTCGCGACGTGGAAGCCGTCGACGTCCTTGGCGGGGGAGATCGTCTCGATGACCTTCTGGCTGTCCATGTGCTTGGGCAGCGGCAGTTGAACCAGGATGCCGTGCACCTTCGGGTCGTCGTTGAGGGCGCGGATGCGGGCGAGCAGATCGGCCTCGCTCATGTCGGCGGGGTAGCGCTCCAGCGTGGCCTGCAGGCCGGTTTCGGTGCTGTCGTTGACCTTGTGCTTGGTGTAGACCTGGCTGGCCGGGTCGTCGCCCACGAGGATGATGGAGAGGGCCGGGTTCACGCCACTGGCCTTCAGCGCGGCGGTGCGGCCGGCGACCTCGGCACGGATGGTTTTGGCGAGGGCATTGCCGTCGATCAGTTGGGCGGTCATCGGTTTCGAATTTCCAAGTAAAAACGCCCGCTTGCGCAGGCGTGGGGGACATCCATTGCTATCGGTCGGACAGCTTCTAGGCTTTGGCGGCCGGTGCAGCCTGTCCGAGGGCGATCTTGAGCAGGTCGGCCACGGTGTTGGCGTTGAGCTTTTCCATGATGTTGGCGCGGTGCGCCTCCACCGTCTTGATGCTGATGCCGAGATCATCGGCAATTTGCTTGTTCAGGCGGCCGGCGACGATGCGTTCGAGCACCTGCGCCTCGCGACCGGTGAGCTTGGACAGCAGCGCGTCGCGGCTGGCCGATTGCTGGTGCTGGGTGAACGCGCCGCGCGCATGTTCGAGCATGCGCTCGACCAGCGTGACGAGCTCTTCGTCGTTGAAAGGCTTCTGGATGAAATCCATGGCGCCCTTCTTCATGCTGTCAACCGCCATGGGCACGTCGCCATGGCCGGTGATGACCACGATCGGCAGCGGGGAGCGCCTCTCGATCAGCCGATCCTGCAATTCGAGGCCGGTCATGCCGGCCATCCGGATGTCGACGATCAAGCAGGCGACTTCGCGCGGATCGTATCGGGAGAGAAAGGATTCGGCGGAATCGAAACAGCGGACTCTGTAGTCCTTGCCTTCGAGCAGCCATTGCAGCGAATCGCGTACGGCTTCGTCATCGTCGACGACGTAGACCGTGCCCTTCTTCGGAATCAAACTCATGCAGGTACCTTTGCCTCGTCGCTAGCTACGGAACTGATAGCGTCCAACACCGGAATCCAGAAGGAAAAACGGCATCCGATCACATCCGGGCCATTGTAGATGTTCTCCGCCTGCATCCGGCCGCGGTGCGACTCGACGATGGTGCGGCACAAATTGAGCCCGATGCCCATGCCTTCCGGCTTGGTGGAAAAGAAGGCCTCGTAGAGCCGGTCCATCACTTCGGGCGCCAGGCCCTTGCCGGTGTCCTGCACCGAAAACTCGATGGCGTTGTGACCTTCGATAACCTTCGGCAACACACGGAGTTCGACGCTGCGGCGCGCCAGCGGCCGGTCGGCGATGTCGATGGATTCGGCCGCATTCTTCAGCAGGTTGACCATCACCTGCTCGATGAGGATCGGGTCGACGCGCACCACCGGCAGCCGCGCGGCCACGTAGTGGTTCAGTCGCACATTGCGGCGGCGCAGTTCGATGCCCGCGAGTTCGACCGCTTCGCTCACCATGGTGGCCACGTCGGCCGGCGTGCGGTTGGGTTCGCTGCGCTTCACGAAGGAGCGGATGCGCTGGATGATCTGGCCCGCGCGCTGGGCCTGCTTCGACGTTTTCTCCAGCGCGGCGAGCAGCGCGTCGTTGTCGATCGTCTGGCCCTTGATGCGCGACATCATCCCGTTGCAGTAGTTGGTGATGGCGGTCAGCGGTTGGTTGAGTTCATGCGCCACGCTCGACGCCATTTCGCCCATGGTGATCAGGCGGCTGGCGGCTTGCGCGCGGTCGGCTTGCGCTGCGGCCTGTTCCTCGGCGTCGCGGCGCGGCGTGATGTCGGTGGCAATCACCAGTTGCGCAAGGCGGCCATCGACCCAGGTCAGGTAGCGCGAGCGCACTTCGAGCCACTTGCCCAGGTGCGGCACGAAGATTTCGTTGTTGGCGGTCTGCGCGGCGGTGAGCGTGTCGATCGGCAGGCCGGCATACGGGTCGACGTCGTCCAGGCCTTCGTCGTGTGCGTTCGATGCCGGCACGCCCGCCTGCGCCACCATGCCCAGGTGGCCCACGGTGTCGGAGCCGAACCACAGGCGGTACAGCTTGTTGGCGAACAGCAGTTCCTCGCTGCCGATGGGGGCGACCGACACGGCGGCGTCCAGTGCTTCGAGCACCGTGGTGAAGCGCTCGTACGACGCCGAGAGCTGTTCGCGGATGCGTGTGGGCTCGGTGATGTCGGTCATCGAGGTCATCCAGCCGGTCTGGTGGCCGCGCGCATCGATCAGCGGCGACACATAGAGCCGGGCGTTGAACACGCTGCCGTTCTTGCGCTTCACGCGGACCTGGAAGCCGCCGGGCAGGGCGCGCCCGTGCAGTTCTTCTTCGAGGCGTTCGTTCATCACCTCGCGGTCGGACTCCAGCCAGTAGGGGAAGGGCGGCGATTGCCCGACCAGTTCGGCCTCGCTCCATCCCGTCATCGCGCAGAAGGCGGCATTCACGTAGGTGATGCGGCCCTGCAGGTCGAGCACGCGCATGCCGGTGAGCATGGAGTTTTCCATCGCGCGGCGGAAGTTGGTCTCGGCCACCAGCCGTTGCTGTGCCTGTAGTCGTCGTCGGGTGTGGCGCCAGGTGCCGATCAGCATCCAGCTTGTGAGCACACTCAGTGCGCAGACCAGCCAGAACAGCCCGTTGCCCACCACGCCCTGCGAGGTGCGATAGGCCTGCGCCCGCAGCACCAGCGCATTGCCGACCGGAGACACGGGCACTTCGTATTCGTTGGTGCGTTCGGTCCAAGGCAGCAGGCGTGTGCCGCTGTCCTTCAGATTGGTCGTGTTGCCGGCGATCACGTTGCCCTTGGCGTCGAGCAGCGAGACGGCGTAGCGCGCTTGCACCTCGGAAGGCATGCCATAGCGCAGCAAGCCATCGACCGAGAACTCGCCGAGCACCACGCCCGCGAACAGGCCCTGGTCGAACAGCGGGATGTGCAACTGCAGCATCGCTGGCGGGTCGCCGCCCGCCACGGGCTGCGAATACACCGGCTGGCGCAGTTCGCGTGCCAGGGCGTAGTTGCTTTCGATGTCGCCGGGGCGCAGCACGTCGCCGATCAGATGTTGCTGCGCGGGATGCACGCTGGGCGCCGCATAGCCAGCCTTGAAGCGGCGGCGGTCGTCGACCCAGGTGATGGTCTGCAGTTCGGGGAACTGGCTGACCAGTGACTCGGCCCGGCTGGTGAACTCGATCGGGTCGATCTCGTGGTTGGAGGCATCGCGCGCGATGCGCATCAGCTGCTCTTGCCGCTCGAGCAGGCGCAGCCGCATGCGCTGCTGTGCGTACTCGACGTCGCGGCGCACGGATTCCTGCTCGCGCTCGACTTCCTCGGTGCGCAGATACCAGAAGGCCGAGACGATGGCCGCAAGAAAGAGCAGCACGGCCGCCATCGGCGCGAGCATGGCGACGGCGTCCTGCAGCACCGGCGTCTGCCGGCGCCACCAGCGGCGCCACCAGGACAACGGCGAGGCATTCACGGCACTGCGGGCAGCCGCCAGCGGGGAGGGAAAAGACATGGGCCGAGTTTAGGGGATGCCCCCTGTGAAGCGTCGAAAAGGCACGGTGCCACTGCTTGTGGCGCGGTCGGGTTCACGCGCTTCTTCCGAATCTTCAAAATGTCACATTAAGAAATCGTCAGGCGCCATTTGAAATTCTGAGATTTCTATGGGAAACTCCCGCGCGTTCGCTGCATAGCGCACTAAATTACAGCCACAGCCCTAAAAGGAGAGACAAGCATGTCGGCAAATCCCGAGAACCTGTTCGGCTCGGCCGCGAATGACGCGGACGCCCAGGAGACCCGTGAATGGATGGATGCACTGTCTTCCGTCATCCAGAGCGAGGGCCCCGAGCGGGCGCACTTCCTTCTAGAGCAACTGCTCGAACACGCCCGCCAGAACAGCGTCGACATGCCGTTCTCGGCCAATACCGGCTACGTCAACACCATCGAGCCTTCGATGGAAGCCCGCAGCCCCGGCAACCTCGAGATCGAACAGCGCCTGCGCGCCTACATGCGCTGGAACGCGATGGCGATGGTGGTCAAGGCCAACCGCCACCACCCGGCCGAAGGCGGTGACCTGGGCGGCCACATTGGCTCCTTCGCCTCGCTGGCCAGCATGTTCGGTGCCGGCTTCAACCACTTCTGGCACGCCGAGAGCGAAAACCACGGCGGCGACCTGCTGTACATCCAGGGCCACGTATCGCCCGGCATCTATGCCCGCGCCTACCTCGAAGGCCGCCTCTCCGAAGAGCAACTGCTCAACTTCCGCCAGGAAGTGGACGGCAAGGGTCTGTCGAGCTACCCGCACCCCAAGCTGATGCCGGAGTTCTGGCAGTTCCCCACCGTGTCGATGGGCCTGGGCCCGCTGATGGCCATCTACCAGGCGCGCTTCCTCAAGTACCTGCATGCGCGTGGCATCGCCAATACCGAAAACCGCAAGGTGTGGGTGTTCTGCGGCGACGGTGAAATGGACGAGGTCGAATCGCTCGGCGCCATCGGCCTGGCCGCACGCGAGAACCTCGATAACCTGATCTTCGTCATCAACTGCAACCTGCAGCGCCTGGACGGCCCGGTGCGCGGCAACGGCAAGATCATCCAGGAGCTCGAAGGCGAGTTCCGCGGCGCCAACTGGAACGTCGTCAAGCTGATCTGGGGCAAGGGCTGGGACGCCCTGCTCGAGAAGGACCATGACGGCGCGCTGCGCAAGATCATGATGGAGTGCAACGACGGCGACTACCAATCGTTCAAGGCCAACGACGGCGCCTACGTTCGCAAGAACTTCTTCGGCCGCGATCCGCGCACGCTGAAGATGGTCGAGCACATGACCGACGACGAGGTCTGGAACCTGCAGCGCGGCGGCCACGATTCGCAGAAGGTGTATGCCGCCTTCCATTCGGCCCAGAACCACAAGGGCCAGCCCACCGTGCTGCTCGTCAAGACCGTCAAGGGCTTCGGCATGGGCAAGATCGGCGAAGGCAAGAACACGGTTCACCAGACGAAGAAGCTCGGCGACGAAGACATCAAGGCCTTCCGCGACCGCTTCAATATTCCGATTCCCGACAGCCAGATCGCCGAGCTGCCGTTCTACAAGCCGGCCGACGACACGCCGGAAATGCGCTACCTGCACGAGCGCCGCAAGGCCCTGGGCGGCTACCTGCCGCACCGCCGCGTCAAGGCCGACGAGAGCTTCACGGTGCCCGCGCTCGACACCTTCAAGGCGGTGCTCGAACCCACGGCCGAAGGCCGCGAGATCTCGACCACGCAGGCTTATGTGCGCTTCCTCACGCAGCTGCTGCGCGACAAGGCGCTCGGCCCGCGCGTCGTGCCCATTCTTGTGGACGAAGCACGCACCTTCGGCATGGAAGGGCTGTTCCGCCAGATCGGCATCTACAACCCGCATGGCCAGCAGTACACCCCGGTTGATAAGGACCAGGTCATGTACTACAAGGAAGACAAGGCCGGCCAGATCCTGCAGGAAGGCATCAACGAAGCCGGCGGCATGTCGAGCTGGATTGCGGCCGCCACGTCGTACAGCACGAACAACCGCATCATGGTGCCGTTCTACGTGTACTACTCGATGTTCGGCTTCCAGCGCATCGGCGACCTGGCCTGGGCGGCCGGCGACATGCAGGCGCGCGGTTTCCTGCTGGGCGGCACCTCGGGGCGCACCACGCTGAACGGCGAAGGCCTGCAGCACGAAGACGGTCACAGCCACATCCTGGCCAACACCATTCCGAACTGCGTGAGCTACGACCCGACCTTCGCGCACGAAGTGGGCGTGATCCTGCACCACGGCTTGAAGCGCATGGTCGAGAAGCAGGACAACGTCTACTACTACATCACGCTGCTCAACGAGAACTACGCGATGCCCGGCCTGCAGCCCGGCACCGAAGAGCAGATCATCAAGGGCATGTACCTGGCCAAGCAGGGCCCCGCACTGAAGGCCAAGTCGCCGACCGTGCAACTGCTGGGCAGCGGCACCATCCTGCGCGAAAGCTTCGCCGCGCAAGAGCTGCTCGAGAAGGACTGGGGCGTGTCGGCTTCGGTGTGGAGCTGCCCGAGCTTCAACGAGTTGACGCGCGACGGCCAGGACGCCGACCGCTGGAACCTGCTGCACCCCGACCAGACGCCGCGCGTGCCCTTCGTGGCCGAGCAACTCGCGCCCTCGACCGGCCCGGTGGTGGCATCGACCGACTACATGAAGGCCTATGCCGAGCAGATCCGCCCCTTCATCCCGAAGGGCCGTACCTACAAGGTGCTGGGCACTGACGGCTTCGGCCGCAGCGACTTCCGCAACAAGCTGCGCGAGCACTTTGAAATCAATCGTCACTACATCGTGGTGGCCGCACTCAAGGCGCTGAGCGAAGATGGCACCGTGCCGGTGGCCAAGGTGGTCGAGGCGATCAAGAAGTACGGCATCAACATCGACAAGGTCAATCCGCTCTACGCCTGACCCTCTCAAGCAAATGTGGCTTTGCCACTTTGCTTGACCCCCTCGGGGGCGGGCGGGGCGCAGCCCGGCCCTGGGGGCTTACCAATCAACGAACGAAACGGCGCCTCACGGCGGGAGACAAACGATATGGCAGCAGTGGAAGTCAAGGTGCCGGACATCGGCGATTTCGATGAAGTCGCGGTGATCGAGGTGCTTGTGAAGGTGGGTGACACGGTCAAGGCCGAGCAGTCGCTCATCACGGTGGAGTCGGACAAGGCGTCGATGGAGATTCCGTCGTCGACCGCCGGCGTGGTCAAGGAAATCAAGGTCGCGGTCGGCGGCAAGGTCAAGGAAGGCTCGGTGGTGCTGGTGCTTGACGCCGAAGGTGCGGCTGCTGCAGCGCCGGCTCCGGCATCGGCCCCGGCGGCTGCCGCACCCGCGGCGGCAGCGCCCGCACCTGTCGCTGCGGCGCCAGCAGCCGCTCCGGCTGCTTCGGGCCCGGTCGAGATCAAGGTGCCGGACATCGGCGACTTCAAGGACGTGGCCGTCATCGAATTGCTGGTGAAGCCGGGCGACACGATCGCGGCCGAGCAGTCGCTGATCACGGTGGAGTCGGACAAGGCCTCGATGGAAATTCCGTCGTCGGCTGCCGGCGTGCTCAAGGAACTCAAGGTCAAGGTTGGCGACACGGTCAACATCGGTGACCTGATTGCCGTGCTCGAAGGCGCAGCAGGTGCCGCGGCACCTGCGCCGGCGCAAGCTGCGGCAGCCGCACCGGCCGTCGCAACCGCCAGCGCACCGGCACCCGCCGCTTCGCCAGCACCCGTTGCAAGCCCGGCGGCCGCCGCGCCGCACGAACCCACCGTGGCGCCGACCGGCAACCTGCCGCATGCTTCGCCTTCGGTGCGCAAATTTGCGCGCGAACTCGGCGTGCCGCTCGAAGAGGTCAAGGGTTCCGGTCCCAAGGGGCGGATCACGCAGGAAGACGTCCAGAGCTTCACCAAGGCCGTGATGAGCGGCCAGGCCAGCACCAAGGCCTCGGCGGCCAAGGCGCCGGCGGGCGGTGGCGGCGCGGACGGCGCGGCACTGGGCCTCATTCCGTGGCCCAAGGTCGACTTCACGAAGTTCGGCCCGGTCGAGCGCAAGGACCTGTCGCGCATCAAGAAGCTCAGCGGTGCGAACCTGCACCGCAACTGGGTGATGATTCCGCACGTCACCAACAACGACGAAGCCGACATCACCGAGCTCGAAGCCTTCCGCGTCTCCACCAACAAGGAGAACGAGAAGTCGGGCATCAAGGTCACGATGCTGGCCTTCGTGATCAAGGCCGTGGTCGCGGCGCTGAAGAAATTCCCCGATTTCAATGCCAGCCTGGACGGCGATCAGCTGGTCTACAAGCAGTACTTCAACATCGGCTTCGCGGCGGACACTCCCAACGGGCTCGTGGTGCCGGTGCTGAAGGATGCCGACAAGAAGGGCATCCTGCAGATCAGCGCCGAGATGGGCGAACTCGCCAAGAAGGCGCGCGACGGCAAGCTCGGCTCGGCCGACATGCAGGGCGGCTGCTTCTCGATCAGCTCGCTCGGCGGCATCGGCGGCACGCACTTCACGCCCATCATCAACGCACCCGAAGTGGCCATCCTCGGCCTCTCGAAGGGCCAGATGAAGCCGGTGTGGGACGGCAAGCAGTTCGTGCCGCGCCTGACGCTGCCGCTGTCGCTGTCGTATGACCACCGCGTGATCGACGGCGCCCTGGCAGCGCGTTTCAACGCCTACCTGGGCCAGGTGCTCGCAGACTACCGCCGAATCCTGCTATGACCACCGTAGTGGCCGTCCGCAAAGGCGGCCAGGTCACGATGGCAGCCGATTCTCTGGTGACCTTCGGCGACACGCGCCTGTCGCACAACGCCGAAGCGAACCAGAAGATCTTCACCGTCGAGGACGCGGCGGGCACCAGCCTGTTTGCCATGGCCGGCGCCGCCGCGCACTTCCTGGTGCTGCAGCACGCGTTGGCTGCGCAGGAGCGCGAGAAGCTTCTGTTCGGCAGCAAGCACGAGATCTTTCGCACCTTCACGATGCTGCATCCGGTGCTGAAGGACTCGTTCTTCATGCAGACCAAGGAAGACGAGCACGAGCCCTACGAGTCGAGCCAGTTCACGATGCTGATGGCCAACCAGAGCGGCATCTACGGCATCTACAGCTACCGCGAGGTGTTCGAGTTCAAGCAGTTCTGGGCCATTGGCTCGGGACGCAGCTTTGCGCTCGGCGCCATGCACGCGGCCTATGACATCAAGTCGCGCAGCTCGCGCGACGTGGCGGAGGCGGGGATCGCCGCCGCCTGCGAATTCGATCGCAATTCGGCCCCACCGGTCGACGTTCTCACACTCAAACTGAAAGTGTCCAAATGAGCGAACAACAAATCAAGGTGCCCGACATCGGCGACTTCGACGAAGTCGCGGTCATCGAGGTGCTGGTCAACGTCGGCGATACGGTCAAGGCCGAGCAATCGCTGATCACGGTCGAATCGGACAAGGCCTCGATGGAGATTCCGTCGTCGTCGGCTGGCGTGGTGAAGTCGCTGGCGGTGAAGGTGGGCGACAAGGTCAAGGAAGGCTCGGTCGTGCTGACGCTGGAGGTCGATGGCGCTGCGGCGCCTGCTCCCGCAGCCGCTTCGCCCGCGCCTGCTGCTGCTCCGGCGCCCAAGGCAGCGGCCCCCGCGCCGGCTCCGGCCGCTGCGCCCGTCGCGTCTACCTACGGTGGCAAGGTCGACGTCGAGTGCGATGTGATCGTGCTCGGCGCGGGCCCCGGCGGTTACTCGGCGGCCTTCCGCGCAGCCGACCTCGGCCTGAAGGTTGTGCTCATCGAGCGCTACGCCACGCTCGGCGGCGTGTGCCTGAACGTGGGTTGCATCCCCTCGAAGGCGCTGTTGCACGTGGCTTCCGTCATGGACGAGGTGAAGCACTTCGCCGACTTGGGCGTGAGCTTCGCCGCGCCCACGGTCGATCGCGCCAAGCTGCTCGGCCACAAGAACAAGGTGGTGGGCAAGCTCACCGGCGGCCTCACGGCCATGGCCAAGATGCGCAAGGTGACGGTGCTGCGCGGCGTCGGCAATTTCATCGACCCGTACCACCTGGAAGTCGAAGAGACCTCGGGCACGAGCTGGGACACCACGGGCAAGAAGCAGATCGTCAAGTTCCGCAACGCCATCATCGCGGCCGGCTCGCAGGCCGTGAGCCTGCCCTTCATGCCGAAGGACCCGCGCGTGGTCGACTCCACCGGGGCGCTCGAGATGGGCACTGACCCCAAGCGCATGCTGATCCTGGGCGGCGGCATCATCGGCCTCGAAATGGGTACGGTGTATTCGACGCTCGGCGCGCGCCTCGACGTGGTCGAAATGCTGGACGGCCTGATGCAGGGCGCCGACCGCGACCTCGTGAAGGTCTGGCAGAAGATGAATGCGCCGCGCTTCGACAACATCATGTTGAAGACCAAGACGGTCGGCGCCGAGGCCACGAAGGAAGGCATTAAGGTCACCTTCGAAGGCGAGAACGCACCGAAGGAACCGCAGGTGTATGACCTCGTGCTGCAGGCCGTGGGCCGCAGCCCTAACGGCAAGAAGATCGGCGCAGAGAAGGCCGGCGTGACGGTCAGCGACCGCGGCTTCATTCCGGTCGACATCCAGATGCGGACCAATGTGCCGCACATCTTCGCCATCGGCGACATCGTGGGCCAGCCCATGCTGGCGCACAAGGCGGTGCACGAGGCGCACGTGGCGGCCGAGGTGATCGCAGGCGAGCAGAAGGGCGACAAGGAGCTGTCGAGCGCGGCATTCAACGCCCGCGTGATTCCCAGCGTGGCCTACACCGACCCTGAAGTGGCGTGGGTGGGTCTTACGGAAGACCAGGCCAAGGTGGAAGGCATCAAGGTCAAGAAGGGCCACTTCCCGTGGACCGCTTCGGGCCGCGCCATCGCCAACGGCCGCGACGAAGGCTTCACCAAGCTGCTGTTCGATGCCGAGACGCACCGCATCCTCGGTGGCGGCATCGTCGGCACGCACGCGGGCGACATGATCGGCGAGATCGCGCTGGCCATCGAGATGGGCGCGGACGAGATCGACATCGGCAAGACCATCCATCCGCACCCCACGCTGGGGGAAAGCATCGGCATGGCGGCGGAAGTGGCGCACGGTACTTGTACCGACCTGCCGCCGGCGAAGAAGTAGATCCGCACCTGGGAAGTAGGGAATAGGGCGGCATTTCGCTTTGCCGCCCTTCCCATAAGAATTCAGTGGCTGCTGCATCCTCTCCGGCGCTGCGCAGTAGGCGCTGATCAAGCGCGGCACGGCTGGCGTGGACCCTGTTCCCGGTTGTCCTCGTGCTGCACCTGAGGGTCGACTGTCGCCACTGCGTCGTGGGCGGCGTGATCTGGAAGCGCAAGGTGGCCCGGTCGGGCTGATTCCGGTTGCCGGGATTGGATTCGTTGGATTTGCGGCTGCGAGTGGCGGTCTTCAGCTGATCTTTAGATGCGTGAGGCAAACTTCACCTGTCAAAAACAGATCGCCCGCCGAGTGTCCCTTCGCCTGCAAACCAGCCAGAAAGCAAAAACCCGCCATTGGCGGGTTTGGGGAAGAGTCGAGGCCGGCTTTTCAGTTGCCGGTGTTGGCGACGGCGGCCGCCTTGACCTCGTCCGCAGGCCCGCTGAGCACGCGGCGCGCGCCATCGAAGCGGCGTTGCCAGTAGCTGCCGTTCATGTCTTCGACACGAACCTGTGCGCCGGAGCGGGGCGAGTGGATGAATTTGCCTTCGCCGACGTAGATGCCGACATGGCTGAAAGCGCGGCGCATCGTGTTGAAGAAGACGAGGTCGCCGGGCTTGAGCTGGCTGCGATCGATCTTTTCAGTGGCGGCGGCTTGTTCTTCGGCGCGGCGCGGGAGCATGTGGCCCACCGTCTGGTTGTACATGGCGCGAACGAAGCCGCTGCAATCGAAGCCGGCTTCCGCCGAATTGCCGCCACGGCGATAGGGGACTCCGAGGAAGCCGATGGCAGTCACCACCAGATCGGAAGTTCGTTCTGCGACGGTTTGACGGACTTGCTGGAACTGCCCGACCAGACCTTTGTCGGCGAGCACGCGGGCCATCTCGTCATCTGATCGGTCCTGTTGGGGGGCTGCATGGGCAGCGACGGCAAGCAGGAGGGACGCGGGTAGGACGAAAAAACGCATGGCGCGTAGGATATTGATGACGCGCGGTTATGTCAATTTAAACTGAATTAGCGATTGCATATGTAAGTCGTTGATTTACCTGAGGATTCTGAATCCCGCGGAAGAAAAAATGTAACGGTGGACGTTTATGGCCCATAAGCGATTGGTCTTGAACAGGCCCGTCAGCCGTACGTGAAACGTCGGTCCTTCTGGATTCGGTCGCTATTTGCCGCCAAGATTGGGTGAACTGCCGGGTAAATCCAGGAACTTGCGGATTTCGGCGTTTTCTTGCTCTGTTTACAGCCTTGCTCCTGCTACGGGCTTGGGGTTTTGTGTCACTGCCGTGGCGCAGATGCGGTCCGATCAAGGGTGACAAGGTGATCGCCGAGCACAAGCTGCTACGTCTGCAGCCGAACTGAACCGCGCTTTTTCTCTACGCTTCAGACGGGGCAGCTCTGCAGCGGTAGCGTCGGGAGCATGCGGCGCCAGAGGCGCAACCATTCCGGCCAGTCATGGCCGCCTTCGGTGGTGAAGACGCGCTCGGCGGGGAGCGCCGCGCCGAGCAGCCGGTGGCTGAAGGCAAAGCGATCGTCGATGCCATAGCCCAGGTAGAGCGGCGGCCGGGCGGCGCCGGTCTGCGTGAAGCCCGCGTACCCGCGCAGCCATTGCCATAGCTGGGTGTCGTTTGGCGTGCGTGGGGCGGCCTCGGCCGGATCGACCAGCGGACCTTTCCACGACGCGATGCCGCCGGCGTTGGCGATGTCGGTGCTCAGCGTGCGTTCGCCGAGGTAGGGCGCGAGCGTCACCAGCCCCGCGAGTTCGCCGGGGTGTGTCTGCGCATAGAGCAGTCCGCCGAAGCCGCCGACCGAGATGCCCACGATCCAGATCTTGCGGTAGCCCTGGCTGCGCGCCGGTGCCATCACGTCCGCGCTCAGGCGCTCGAGGATGGTCTTGTCGTTGTAGTAGCCGAGATGGGCATCGACCAGCATCACGTCCGCCGCAACCCGGTTGTCGCGCAGGGCCTGGACGAAGCCTTCGCGCTCGAATTCGTCGGGGGTCGAATACGCGCCCGGCAGCATCACGAGCAGGGTGTCGGCGTCGCGCATGCAGCCGCTCTTCTCCAGGTTGGTCGTCATCGGCACCGTGGTCTTGCGCACGGCACCGCAGCTTGCGGCAAGCAGTGCGGCCCCAAGACCCAGCGCGACAAGGGCCAACCGTTTCGAGAAGAACGTCATTTGCCGCAGTTTATTGAGTCAGGTGTGTCGTGACGACACCGGCAGATCGACCATCACGGGCTGGCCGGGCGTGGTGCAGCCTGTGTCGCAGCACTTGCCGGGCTGGCGATTCTTCGTGATGGCGCGCGACGGATCGTGCGGTGCCGCGGCGGGCGAGCCGTCGGCCGCGATGCCGCGCTCGAGGATGCGTTCGACCAGCTCGACCTTGGAGCCGACCGGGTAGTTGCGCCAGATCTCCTGCTTCATCGCGGCCGGCGAGCCACCGCCGTGCAGGCTGATCACGCTGTACCAGCCGCCCTGGTAGCCGGCTGTCAGGTCTTCGATGAGGCGGGCGGTCTCGATGCGCTGCTCGTAGGGAACGGCCGGATTCGCGCGCAGCACGTCCGACAGGCGGGCGGCGGTCTCGGGGTTGTGGTCTTCGTCGGGGCCGGGGAGGGTGACGATCAGGCCGCCGCTCACGTAGTGCGCGATGCGGTGCATGTCGTAGATCTTGGTGGCCAGCAGCAGCTTGCCGATGTTGCTGAACACCGGGTCGGGCATGAAGACCTTGCAGTGCTCGTCGGCCTTGCCGTAGACGCTGGCCGCCACGCCGCAGGCGAAGAAGCTTTCGGTGATGGTGATGAGTTCGACCATCTGCTCGCGCAGGTGGCTTTCCTTGCCCGGGTCGAAGCCGTTGGCCTCGCACATCAGCGCGCCGGCACCGATCAACAGGTCGCCGAAGCCGGCGCGGGCGCCGATGCAACTGTGGCGATGGTGTGTGGCGTAGCTGTAGGTCAGATGGCCCGAGTGCTCCCATTCGCCTGCGTAGAACACGCGCTCCCACGGCACGAACACCTTGTCGAACATGCACACACCGGTGCTCTGGCCGTATTTG
This sequence comes from Variovorax sp. EL159, assembly GCF_900100965.1. GTDB lineage: Bacteria > Pseudomonadota > Gammaproteobacteria > Burkholderiales > Burkholderiaceae_C > Variovorax. The sequence continues at coordinate 1,208,510 of NZ_FMUJ01000001.1, forward strand.
CGGCTGAACAGGGCGTCGCCATGCTCGAGCTTTTCACCGGGCCGGCCGGCCGGACGCGCGACGATGGTGAGGCCCGGCGCATCCAGCGGCACCGCGCAGCAGACGGCGAAGTCGGCGTCTTCCTTGCCCATGTTGCGGCAGGGCATGACCAGCAGCTCGTGCACATAAGGCGCCCCGGTCACGATGGCCTTGGTGCCCGAAATGACGATGCCGCGCGCATTGCGCTCCACCACGTGCAGGTAGCTGTCGACGTTGGCCTGCTCGTGCGGCCGGCGGCTGCGGTCGCCCTTGGCGTCAGTCATGGCGACGCCGAGCGTCAGGTCTTCGTCCTGGATGCGGTGCAGGTAGTCGTGGAAGCGGGCGGTGTGCTCGGTGTTGCCATGCGCATCGTCGATGCGGGCCGACACCTGGGCGATGGCGTTGAGCGCGTCGTGCGTCAGGTAGCGCTGGGCGCAACCGGTTTCCTGGCAGACCAGGCGCACGGCTTCGAGCTTGTTGAGCAGGTCGCCGGCGCTGGTGTTGAGGTGCGACAGCCGGTTCACCCGCTTGCCGCTGGTGTGCTGAATGGCGGTCATCAGCGGCTCGTATTCCTTCTTGAGCGCGTAGTCGTACGTGAGGGCGATGGCATTGATGCCGGGCTGAAAAGCCGGCTCGTCGGCCACGCTGTCGACGCGGCGGCCGTCCACGAACACGGTGGGGCGGTAGCGGCGCAGCGACTCGCGGTAGTCGGCACCAGACATCAAGGTCGAGGTGGAAAGTGGGGCGTTCATCGTGTGGTCTCCAATGAAGTCGCTCGTTTTTGGCGACCCTATCAATTATTTGAACATCGTTCAATTTATCAATCAATGTAAAAAATAATGAACGACTGATCCGGTCGCGGCTATATTCCGCCGATGCAAGCCAAGCTCCAGCGCCGCCAGACGCTCACTGACGCACGCCGTGCGCTGGTGCTCGACGCAGCCCGTGCGGTGTTCGCGGAAGCAGGTATCGAGGGCGCGAGCATCCGGGAGATCGCGAAAAGGGCCGGGTACACGCCGGGCGCCATCTACTCGTACTTCGACAGCAAGGAGGCGATCTATGCCGCTTTGCTCGACGAGTCGCTGTTGCGCCTGCAGGCCGCCGTCGCGGAGGCCCGGGTGTCGAAGAGCCGGCCCGACAAGACCCTCGCCGCCAGGGCACAAGCCTGGTTCGATTTCTACGCGGCCAACCCGCGCGATCTCGACCTCGGCTTTTATCTGGTGCACGGCATGCGACCCCGCGGACTGACCAGCGAGCTGGACCACGAACTCAACGACCGCCTCTATGACGCCCTGCGCCCCTGCGAAGACGCCTTGCTGGCCCTCGGCCTCGACGCGGCACATGCGCTCCAGGAAAACACGGCGCTTTTCGCGCACGGTGTCGGCCTGCTGCTGATGAAGCACACGGGGCGCATCCGCATGTTCAAGCAGTCGGCCGATACGCTCTTCAAGGCCTACCTGGCGCAGTTGGTGCTGCGGTGCGCCGCGTCCCCGGGCATGGAAGAAGATGCGCCCGATGACGGCGACGCCGGCCAAGCCGATCTTTTCAGTGGTACGGTTCAGCCCAATCCAAACATCACCTGAAAGAAACGGTTCATGCAGCTCGACGCCTCGCAATCCCAACTCGTGCTGGTCGACTACCAGGCTCGGCTGATGCCGGCGGTCTTCGAGAACGAGGCTGTTGCGAAGAACGCCGTGCGTCTCGCAACGATGGCGCAATGGGTCGACGTGCCGGTGTGGGGCACCGAGCAGAACCCGTCGAAGCTGGGCGAGAACCTGCCGGACATCCGCGCCCTCTGCAAGAAGACGCTGGCCAAGATGCATTTCAGCGGCGTCGAAGAGGGGCTCGGCGAATGGCTGCGCCCGCCGGCGAAGGCCGTGCCGCAAGGCAATGCCCGCAGCCTGCCCAAGCATCTGCAGAAGCCCGCCGCGGCGGCCGAAGAACGCAACACCATCGTGATCGCCGGCTGCGAAGCCCATGTCTGCCTGCTGCAGACGGCGCTCGATCTGCTGGCAGACGAGTTCGAGGTCTGGGTCGTCACCGATGCCTGCAGCTCGCGCACCGAGCGCAACCGCGATGCCGCCTTCGACCGGCTTGCCGGTGCCGGCGCCGAGCTGGTGACCACCGAAATGGTCGGCTTCGAGTGGCTGCGTACGGCCGAACACCCTGCATTTCGCGACCTTCAGGCGCTGATTCGATAGCCGGCCTGCGGCCATCAGCAGGGCTCGACCGGATTGCTCCGGTTGTCAGCCTGCTGCAAGATCGGTCTCCATAATTATGAATTCAGTTTTAGCGATGCCGCCGGAACGGAGTACATACAGAACAGGAGACAAGTCCAGATGAGCCGCTACGAAGAGTTCTATCGCCAGTCCGTGGACGCGCCCGAGGCCTTCTGGGCCGAGCAGGCAAAGCTGATCGACTGGGGAACACCCGCGCAACAGATCCTCGACGCCAGCCAGCCGCCCTTTGCGCGCTGGTTCGTCGGTGGCACCACCAACCTGTGCCACAACGCGGTCGATCGCCACCTGGCCGATCGGGGCGGCCAGCCGGCGCTGATCTTCGTTTCAACCGAAACCGGCGTCGAGAAAAGCTACAGCTTCAAGGAACTGCACGCCGAGGTGCAGCGCACGGCCGCCAGCCTGATCGAACTTGGCGTGGGCAAGGGCGACCGCGTGCTCATCTACATGCCGATGATCCCGGAGGCCGCTTTCGCGATGCTGGCCTGCGCGCGCATCGGCGCGATCCACTGCGTGGTGTTCGGCGGCTTCGCCAGCGGATCGCTCGCCACCCGCATCGAGGATGCCGAGCCGAAGGTGGTCGTGAGCGCGGACGCCGGTTCGCGCGGCGGCAAGGTCATTGCGTACAAGCCGCTGCTCGACGAGGCGATCCGGCTGTCGAAGCACAAGCCATCGGCGGTGCTGCTGACCGACCGAGGCCTCGCTGCCATGGAACTGGTCGCGGGGCGGGACCATCTGGCCAGCGAGCTGCGGCAGAAACACCTGAATGCCGAAGTGCCCTGCACGTGGCTGGCTTCCACCGACATCAGCTACACGATCTACACGAGCGGCACGACGGGCAAGCCCAAGGGCGTGCAGCGCGACGTCGGCGGCTATGCCGTGGCGCTGGCTGCGAGCATGAAGCACATCTTCGACGGCGGGCCTGGCGAAACCTACTTCTCGACCAGCGACATCGGCTGGGTCGTGGGCCACAGCTACATCGTCTACGGCCCGCTGATCGCCGGCATGGCGACCATCATGTACGAGGGCTTGCCCACCCAGGGCATCGACCAGCAGCCCGACGGCGGCATCTGGTGGCGCCTGGTCGAAAAGTACAAGGTGACGGTGATGTTCAGCGCGCCCACCGCGGTCCGCGTGCTCAAGAAGCAAGACCCGGCGCTGCTCAAGAAATACGACCTGTCGAGCCTGCGCGCGCTGTTCCTGGCCGGCGAGCCGCTGGACGAGCCGACCGCGCGCTGGATCAGCGAGGGCCTGGGCGTGCCGATCATCGACAACTACTGGCAGACCGAATCGGGCTGGCCGATGATCACCATCGCCAACGGTGTCGAGGCCAAGGCCAGCAAGTTCGGCAGCCCGGGCGTGCCCATGTACGGCTACCGCATCAAGATCCTGCACGAGTCAACAGGCGAGGAACTGACCGCGCCGAATGAAAAGGGCGTCGTCGTGGTCGAGGGGCCGACGCCGCCCGGCTTCATGCAGACCGTGTGGAAAGACGATGCGCGCTTCGTCAATACCTACTGGAAGAGCGTGCCGGGCAAGATGGTCTATTCGACCTTCGATTGGGGCATTCGCGACGCGGACGGCTACTTCTACATCCTGGGCCGCACCGACGACGTGATCAACGTGGCGGGCCACCGCCTCGGCACGCGCGAGATCGAAGAGAGCATCTCGGGCCATGCCAACGTGGCGGAGGTGGCGGTGGTCGGCGTGGCCGACGCGCTCAAGGGGCAGGTGGCAATGGCCTTCGTCGTGCCCAAGGACGGCCGCGCCGTGGCCGACGCCGACGTGGCGCTCAAGCTCGAAGGCGAGATCATGAAAGTGGTGGCCGACCAGCTCGGCGCACTCGCGCGGCCCGCGCGCGTGCGTTTCGTCAGCGGGCTGCCCAAGACCCGCAGCGGCAAATTGCTGCGGCGCGCCATCCAGGCCGTCTGCGAGCAGCGCGATCCGGGCGACCTGACCACCATCGACGACCCCGCCACGCTGCAGCAAATCAAACAGTTACTTTCTTCGGCCTGAGTTAGCGGGGTAGGGGGTTGCGAAGCCTCCTCGAATCGTCATATGGTTGACGTGGCACAATGCCAAGGTACTCAGGCCCTTCCCCAGCCACAGTCGCATCCGCCAACCGGTTCAGCCGTGTCGCGGAAGGTTTCTTAACCAGCTAGTGCTTCCCACAGGGAAGCGAAGGTCAGCGAATCATGAGCGATTCATCGACGCCATCGGCGTACAGCGCCTACCAAGGCAACACCTACCTCTTCGGCGGCAATGCGCCCTATGTCGAAGAGATGTACGAGAACTACCTCTCCAACCCCGGCAGCGTGCCTGACAACTGGCGTTCGTATTTCGACGCCCTGCAGAACGTGCCCGCTGCCGACGGCAGCAACACCCGCGACGTCCCCCACCTGCCGGTCATCAACGCTTTCGCCGAACGCGCGAAGCAGGGCACGACCAAGGTGGTGCAGGCCAGCGGCGCCGACTCCGAACTCGGCCGCAAGCGCACCGCCGTCCAGCAACTGATCGCCGCCTACCGCAATGTCGGCGTCCGCTGGGCCGACCTCGACCCGCTCAAGCGCGCCGAGCGTCCCGCCATTCCGGAACTCGAGCCCTCGTTCTACGGCTTCACCGATGCCGACCTCGAGACGGTGTTCAACACCAGCAACACATTCTTCGGCAAGGACACCATGTCCTTGCGCGACCTGCTCAACGCACTGCGCGAAACGTACTGCGGCACGATGGGTGCCGAGTACATGTACACCACCGACCAGAACCACAAGCGCTGGTGGCAGCTGCGCCTCGAAGGCGCCCGGACCAATCCGAAGCTCAGTGCCGAGCAGAAGAAGCATGTGCTCAATCGCCTGACGGCCGCCGAAGGCCTCGAGCGCTTCCTGCACACCAAGTACGTCGGCCAGAAGCGCTTCTCGCTCGAAGGCGGCGAAAGCTTCATCGTCGCGATGGACGAGCTGATCAACCAGGCCGGCGTCAAGGGCGTGCAGGAAATCGTGATCGGCATGGCCCACCGAGGCCGCCTGAACGTGCTGGTCAACTCGCTCGGCAAGATGCCGGCCGACCTGTTCGCCGAGTTCGACCACACCGCCCCCGAAGAGCTGCCCAGCGGCGACGTCAAGTACCACCAGGGCTTCAGCTCGGACGTGACCACCCCCGGCGGCCCGGTGCACCTGAGCCTTGCGTTCAACCCCTCGCACCTTGAAATCGTGAACCCCGTGGTCGAAGGCTCGGTGCGTGCCCGCATGGACCGCCGCGGCGATCCGCTGGGCAAGCAGGTGCTGCCCGTGATCGTGCACGGCGACGCCGCCTTCGCAGGCCAGGGCGTCGTGATGGAAACGCTGGCGCTGGCCGAAACCCGTGGCTACTCCACCGGCGGCACGGTGCACATCGTCATCAACAACCAGATCGGCTTCACCACCAGCGACCCGCGCGACAGCCGCTCGACGCTGTATTGCTCGGACATCGTCAAGATGATCGAAGCACCGGTGCTGCACGTGAACGGTGACGACCCCGAAGCCGTGGTGCTCGCCACCCAGCTCGCGCTGGACTTCCGCATGGAGTTCCAGAAGGACGTGGTCGTCGACATCATCTGCTTCCGCAAGCTGGGCCACAACGAGCAGGACACGCCTTCGCTCACCCAGCCGCTGATGTACAAGAAGATCGCAGCCCACCCCGGCACGCGCAAGCTGTACGCCGACAAGCTGGCTGCGCAAGGCCTGGGCGACACGCTCGGCGACGACATGGTCAAGGCGCAGCGCGCCGCGTTCGACGAAGGCAAGAACACGGTCGACCCCGTGCTCACCAACTTCAAGAGCAAGTACGCCGTCGACTGGAGCCCGTACCTCAACAAGAAGTGGACCGACGCCGGCGACACCGCGATTCCCTCGTCCGAGTGGAAGCGCCTGGCCGAAAAGATCACCACCGCGCCGCAAGGCTTCACCGTGCACCCGCTCGTCAAGAAGGTGCTGGACGACCGCGCCGCCATGGGCCGCGGCGAGGTCAACGTCGACTGGGGCATGGGCGAGCACATGGCCTTCGCCTCGCTGGTGGCCAGCGGCTACCCGGTTCGCCTGTCGGGCGAAGACTCGGGCCGCGGCACGTTCACGCACCGCCACGCCGTGCTGCACGACCAGAACCGCGAAAAGTTCGACACCGGCACCTACACGCCGCTGCAGAACGTCGCTGAAAACCAGGCACCGTTCGTCGTCATCGACTCGATCCTGTCGGAAGAAGCCGTGCTCGCGTTCGAATACGGCTACGCCTCGAACGACCCGAACACGCTCGTCATCTGGGAAGCCCAGTTCGGCGACTTCGTGAACGGCGCGCAAGTGGTGATCGACCAGTTCATCGCCTCGGGCGAAGTGAAGTGGGGCCGCATCAACGGCCTGACGATGATGCTGCCGCACGGCTACGAAGGCCAGGGCCCCGAGCACAGCTCGGCACGCCTGGAGCGCTTCATGCAGCTGAGCGCCGACACCAACATGCAGGTGGTGCAGCCGACCACGGCCAGCCAGATCTTCCACGTGCTGCGTCGCCAGATGGTGCGCAACCTGCGCAAGCCGCTGATCATCCTCACGCCCAAGTCGCTGCTGCGCAACAAGGACGCGACCTCGCCGCTGGCCGAGTTCACCAAGGGCAGCTTCCAGACCGTGATCCCGGAAAGCAAGGCACTGAAGGCCGAGAAGGTCAAGCGCCTGATCGCCTGCTCGGGCAAGGTCTACTACGACCTGGCCAAGAAGCGCGAGGAAAAGGGCGACGACGACGTGGCGATCATCCGCGTCGAGCAGCTCTATCCGTTCCCGCACAAGGCCTTTGCCGCCGAGATCAAGAAGTACCCGAACCTCGTGGACGTGGTCTGGTGCCAGGACGAGCCGCAGAACCAGGGCGCCTGGTTCTTCGTGCAGCACTACATCCACGAAAACATGCAGGAAGGCCAGAAGCTCGGCTACTCCGGCCGTGCCGCCTCGGCATCGCCGGCGGTGGGCTACTCGCACCTGCACCAGGAACAGCAGAAGGCGCTCGTCGATGGCGCATTTGGCAAGCTCAAGGGCTTCGTGCTGACCAAGTAAAACCCGTTCTCTTTCACACGAACACCCTCAAGAACAAAACGGAGCTCACTCCAAATGTCTATCGTAGAAGTCAAAGTTCCCCAGCTTTCTGAATCCGTGGCCGAGGCCACCATGCTCACCTGGAAGAAGAAGGCCGGCGAAGCCGTCGCCGTCGATGAAATCCTGATCGAGATCGAGACCGACAAGGTCGTGCTGGAAGTGCCCGCGCCTTCGGCTGGCGTGCTGGCCGAGATCGTGCAGCCCGATGGCGCCACCGTGGTGGCCGATCAGCTGATCGCCAAGATCGACACCGAAGGCAAGGCTTCGGCCGCCGCACCGGCAGCCGCTCCCGCGGCTGCGCCGGCTGCAGCAGCGCCTGCCCCCGCAGCCGCTGCCGCCGCCACCGCCACCGGTGGTTCGAAGTCGGACGTGGCCATGCCCGCGGCCGCCAAGCTGCTGGCCGACAACAACCTGAAGACCGGCGACGTGGCCGGTACCGGCAAGGACGGCCGCGTCACCAAGGGTGACGTGCTCGGCGCGGTCGCTGCAGGCGCCAAGCCCGCCGTGGCTGCCACCATCCCCGCGCCGGCGGCCAAGCCCGCGCTGCCGCAGGTGAGCGCACCGACCGGCGCGCCCGACCTGGGCGAGCGTCCGGAACAGCGCGTGCCCATGAGCCGCCTGCGCGCCCGCATCGCCGAGCGCCTGCTGCAGTCGCAGTCGACCAACGCCATCCTGACGACCTTCAACGAAGTCAACATGGCGCCCGTCATGGAACTGCGCAAGCGCTTCCAGGACAGCTTCACCAAGGAACACGGCGTGAAGCTCGGCTTCATGTCCTTCTTCGTGAAGGCCGCGGTGCACGCACTGAAGAAGTACCCGGTGATCAACGCCTCGGTCGACGGCAACGACATCCTGTACCACGGCTACTTCGACATCGGTATCGCCGTCGGTTCGCCGCGCGGCCTGGTGGTGCCGATCCTGCGCAATGCCGACCAGATGAGCTTTGCCGACATCGAAAAGAAGATCGCCGAGTTCGGCAAGAAGGCCCAGGACGGCAAGCTGGGCATCGAAGACATGACCGGCGGCACGTTCTCGATCTCGAACGGCGGCACCTTCGGCTCGATGCTGTCGACCCCGATCATCAACCCGCCCCAGTCGGCCATCCTCGGCGTGCACGCCACGAAGGATCGCGCCGTGGTCGAAAACGGCCAGATCGTCATCCGCCCGATGAACTACCTCGCCATGAGCTATGACCACCGGATCATCGACGGCCGCGAAGCCGTGCTGGGCCTGGTTGCCATGAAGGAAGCGCTGGAAGATCCGTCGCGTCTGCTGTTCGATATCTGAGGAGAGAGAACCAGATGGCAAACAAACAATTCGACGTCATCGTCATCGGCGGCGGCCCTGGCGGCTACATCGCCGCCATTCGCGCAGCGCAGCTCGGCTTCAACGTCGCCTGTGTCGACGAGTGGAAGAACGGCAAGGGCGGCCCCGCACCGGGCGGCACTTGCACCAACGTCGGCTGCATCCCCTCGAAGGCACTGCTGCAATCGTCGGAGCACTTCGACCAGGCCGGCCACCACTTCGCCGACCACGGCATCAAGGTCGAAGGCCTGGGCCTCGACCTCGACAAGATGCTGGCCCGCAAGGACCAGGTCGTGAAGCAGAACAACGACGGCATCCTGTACCTGTTCAAGAAGAACAAGATCACCTTCTTTCATGGCCGCGCATCGTTCGTGAAGACCGATGAAACCGGCTACGAGATCAAGGTGGCGGGCGCAGCCGAAGAGTCGATCAGCGGCAAGCACATCGTGGTTGCCACGGGCTCCAACGCCCGCGCGCTGCCGGGCGTGCCGTTCGACGAGGAGAACATCCTCTCGAACGACGGCGCACTGCGCATCGGCGCGGTGCCGAAGAAGCTGGGCCTGATCGGCTCGGGCGTCATCGGCCTCGAAATGGGCTCGGTGTGGCGTCGCCTGGGCGCCGAAGTCACGGTGCTCGAAGCGCTGCCGACTTTCCTCGGCGCGGTCGACGAGCAGATTGCCAAGGAAGCCAAGAAGGCTTTCGACAAGCAGAAGCTCAAGATCGAACTCGGCGTGAAGGTCGGCGAGATCAAGTCGTCCAAGAAGGGCGTGAGCGTGGCCTGGACCGACGCCAAGGGCGAAGCCCAGACGCTGGAAGTCGACAAGCTGATCGTCTCGATCGGCCGCGTGCCCAACACCATCGGCCTGAACGCCGAAGCCGTGGGCCTGAAGCTCGACGAGCGCGGCGCCATTGCCGTGGACGACGACTGCAAGACCAACCTGCCCAACGTGTGGGCCATCGGCGACGTGGTGCGCGGCCCGATGTTGGCGCACAAGGCCGAGGAAGAGGGCGTTGCCGTGGCGGAGCGCATTGCGGGCCAGCACGGTCACGTCAACTTCAACACCGTGCCGTGGGTGATCTACACCAACCCCGAGATCGCATGGGTCGGCCAGACCGAGCAGCAGCTCAAGGCCTCGGGCCGCGCCTACAAGGCTGGCACCTTTCCGTTCCTGGCGAACGGCCGCGCACGCGCGCTGGGCGACACGACCGGCATGGTCAAGTTCCTGGCCGATGCCGCGACCGACGAGATCCTGGGCGTGCACATCGTGGGTCCGCAAGCCAGCGAACTGATCTCCGAAGCCGTCGTGGCGATGGAATTCAAGGCGAGCGCCGAAGACATCGCGCGCATTTGCCACGCCCATCCGTCGCTGTCGGAAGCCACGAAGGAAGCGGCCCTGGCGGTCGACAAGCGCACGCTCAACTTCTGATTGTTTGAGCGAACCGGCTTCAATCGCCCGTCAACCGGGTGATTGAAGCTTTTCAATTTCCAGCGATCTGAATCCCTTGAGCGTCATACAGGCTTACGAAGCGGAACTCGCGGCGCGCGGGTTCAAGAGCGATCCCGCGCAACTGCGTGCCGTCCAGGCGCTCGATCGCTGCGCGAACGAGTGGGCCGAGTACAAGGCGCAGCGTTCCAACGCGCTGAAGAAGTTCATCAACCGGCCGGAGCTGCCGCGCGGCGTGTACATGTACGGCGGCGTCGGGCGTGGCAAGAGCTTCCTGATGGACCTGTTCTTCAACGCCGTGCCGCTGCGGCGCAAGACGCGCCTGCACTTTCACGAGTTCATGCGCGAGGTGCACCGCGAACTGCGCGAGCTGCAGGGCACCGTCAACCCGCTCGACGAGCTGGGGCTGCGCATTTCCAAGCGCTACAAGCTGATCTGCTTCGACGAATTCCACGTGGCGGACATCACCGACGCGATGATTCTTCATCGGCTGCTGGTGGCGTTGTTCGAGAACGGCGTGGGCTTTGTCACCACCTCCAACTTCAAGCCCGACGACCTGTACCCCGGCGGGCTGCATCGCGACCGCATCCTGCCCGCGATCGCGCTGCTCAACGAGAAGCTCGAAGTGCTCAGCGTGGACAACGGCACCGACTACCGGCGCCGCACGCTCGAGCAACTGCGCATGTACCTCACGCCCAACGACGCGGCGTCCGAGAAGGAAATGCGCAAGGCCTTCGACAAGCTGGCCGAAACGGCGGATGAAAACCCCGTGCTGCACATCGAGCAGCGCGAGATCCGCGCACGGCGCAAGGCCGGCGGCGTGGTCTGGTTCGACTTCAAGACGCTGTGCGGCGGACCGCGCTCGCAGAACGACTACCTCGAAATTGCCAGCCAGTTCCACACGGTGCTGCTGTCCGACGTGCCGCACATGCCGGTGCGCATGGCCTCTGAAGCACGTCGTTTCACCTGGCTGATCGACGTCTTGTACGACCGGCGCGTCAAGCTCATCATGTCGGCCGAGGTTCCGCCGGAGGCGTTGTACACCGAGGGGCCGCTGGCGCACGAGTTTCCGCGCACGGTTTCCCGGCTCACCGAGATGCAGTCGAGCGAGTTTCTTGCCCTCGAACGACGCGTCGTCGACACCCGACTTACATGAAAAAAATCGCTCTTGCCCTGTTGATGACACTGGCCAGCCTGCCGCTTTGGGCGCAGTCCAATGCGGCGTCGGGCGGTGTCGACCTCGATGCCGAACGCAGCAGGCTTTCCGCCGAACGCGAGGCCGTCGAAAAGCGTTTTCTGCAAGAGCGGGTGGCCTGCTACAAGAAATTCGCGGTCGAAGACTGCCTGCGCGAGAGCCGCGACCGGCGGCGCGTCGACACGGCCAACATCAAGCGCCAGGAAACGGCGATCAACGACATCCAGCGCCAGCGCAGCGGCGCGGCCGAGCTGCAGAAGCTCGACCAGAAGGCGAGCACGCCGCGTTCGGAGGATTCGCCCGAGAAGCGAGACCAGTCGATCCAGAACCAGAAGGACCGCGAGCAGCGCGCCGCCGACCACGCGGCCAGCCGGGCTTCGGCCGCGGCACAGGATGCCGAGCGCCAGCGCCAGTTCGAATCCAAGCAAAAGGCGAACGCCGACGAGCAGGCCAAGGCTGCGCAGCGCCGGGCCGAGGCGCCGACCGCCGTCCAGCAGTACGAAAACAAGCAAAAGCGTGCCGAGGAGCACCGGGCCAGCCGCGAGCGGCAGAACGCCAACCGCAGCAAGCCGCGCGGTGCGCCGTTGCCGCCGGCACCGGCTGCCTCGGCGCCCGCGCGCTGAGTCAGATATGGGAGTGGCCTGCCGGTCAGTCCGCTGCCGGGAGCGCGTCGAGCTTCAGGACGGCAATCGAAATGTTGTCGCCGGTGCCACGGGCCCGGCGGCGTGCTTCCCCCACCAGGATTTCAACCGCATCGCGCGGCGGCTGCGCGTAGAGCACGCTTGCCAGTTCTTCGGGGCTGAAGTAGTGCCAAAGGCCGTCGCTGCAGGCCATCAGCAGATCGCCTGATTCCATCTTGGGGATGTAGTGCGGATCGATGGGCGGTGGCGTTGTCGCCATGCCCAGGCAGCCCAGCAGGATGTTGCCTTGCGGGTGCGTGTTGGCCTCGGCTTCGCTGATCTGGCCGCGGTCGATCAGCGCCTGCACGTACGAATGGTCGCGGGTGCGCTTGATGAGCTGGCCGTCGTGAAAGTGATAGATGCGCGAATCGCCGGCGTGGATCCAGGCGCAGTCGCCCTTCGGATTCATCAGGAAGGCGGCGAGGGTGCTGTGCGGTTCCTGTTCGCTCGAGATGGCGGTGAGCTTGATCACCGTGTGCGAGTCTTCCAGCATCTGCTTGAGCATGGCCTCGGGGTTGTCGCGGCCGGGCTGGTAGCGCGTGAAGAGCTGGCGCGCCGTCATCAGCACCTGGTCGGAGGCCTTGCGCCCGCCGCTGCGCCCGCCCATGCCGTCGGCCACGACGCCCAGCACGCAGCCGGGCACGCGCGGATGGCTCATCATCAGCACCTGGTCCTGCTGGTAGGGGCGGTCACCCTTGTGGAGTCCGGTGGCCGCGGCAAGTCGAAAGCCTTGAGTCATGAGGCGTATGCGCTCAGGGCGCGTTTTCTGTCTTCTCGGGGATTCTTGTCAGGACGTATTATCGAATGAACATGCGCCGCGAAAACCCCGCGTTCGCTCCCCACCGTTGGACTCCAATCTTCATTCCCTTTCCCGCCAACTGATCGAACTGCGCATCGAGCATGCCGATCTGGACGCCACCATCGACCGGCTGGCCGAGGCGTTGCCACAAGACGAGCTTTTGCTGCGGCGCCTGAAAAAGCGCCGCCTTGCGCTGCGTGACCAGATCACGCGCGTCGAAAACATGCTCGACCCGAGAGAACCTGCGTGACGGAAAGCCTCGAAGACAAGGTGCGCGACGCCTTCGCGCCCGACGGTGCGTTGTCGCGCGCTGCCGATCAATTCCGCGAGCGCTCGGGCCAGACCGAAATGGCGATGGCTGTTGCCCGCACCATCGATCAGGGCGGCGTGCTGGTCGTCGAGGCCGGCACCGGCGTGGGCAAGACTTTTTCGTATCTCGTGCCGGCGCTGCTGAGCGGCGAGCGCGTGCTGTTGTCGACCGCCACCAAGACCTTGCAAGACCAGCTGTTCGGCCGCGATCTGCCGCGGCTGGTCGAGGCATTCGGGCTGCCGGTGCGCACGGCGCTGCTCAAGGGGCGCGGCAGCTACCTGTGCCTGCATCGCCTCGACACGGCGCGGCACGACGCGTCGCTGCCGGAGCGCGGCAGCCTGCGCACGCTCGCCAAGATCGAGCAATGGTCGAAGGCCACGCGCACGGGCGACCTGGCCGAATTGCCAGGGCTGGACGAGCGCTCGCCCCTGATCCCGCTGATCACCTCCACGCGCGAGAACTGCCTGGGCGCGCAGTGCCCGCAGTTCAAGCCTTGCCATGTCAATCTGGCCCGGCGCGAGGCGCTGGCGGCCGACATCGTGGTCATCAACCACCATCTGTTCTTTGCCGACTTGGCGGTGCGCGAGACCGGCATGGCGGAGCTGCTGCCGACCGTGAGCGTGGTGGTGTTCGACGAAGCCCATCAACTCAACGAAACCGGCGTGCAGTTCCTGGGCGCACAACTCGGCAGCGGGCAGGCGCTCGATTTCGCGCGCGACATGCTCGGTGCCGGGCTCCAGCATGCGCGTGGACTGGTCGACTGGCAGCAGCTGGTCGCGGGGGTCGAACGCGCTGCGCGCGAGCTGCGGCTGGTGGTCGGCAAGCAATGGCCGGGTACCAAGCTGCGCTGGCTGGGCGCTTCGCCCGAGGGCATCGATCCGGACGCCTGGCAGCAATCGCTCGATGACCTGCAACATTCTTTCGAGTTGGCCGCCGAGGGGCTCGATACGGTCAGCGAAATTTCTCCCGACTTCGTGCGTTTGCACGAGCGGGCACGGCAACTCGCGAAGCGCACGGCGCGCTTCGCATTGCCCTGTGAGGTCGATTCGGTGCGCTGGGTCGATGTGGGCTCGCAACTGCGGTTGATCGAGTCGCCGCTCGACATCGCCGAGGCCATGCGCAAGCGCGTGCTCAAGATTGCAGAGGTCGAGGCTGAAGTCGATGGCTATGGCGAAGAGGTCGCGCGCGAGGAGCCGGTGCACGAGGACGGCGGCCGCGCCTGGGTCTTCACGTCGGCCACGCTGGGCGACGAGCCCACGTTGCGATGGTTCACCGAGCCCTGCGGTCTGCACGATGCGGAAGTGCTGCGTGTGCAGAGCCCCTTCGACTACGCCTCGCAGGCTGCGCTGTACGTGCCGCGTACTTTTCCGAAACCCAACGATCCGGTGCACAGCCAACGGGTCGCGCAACTGGCTGCGCATGGTGCGGCCGAACTCGGCGGCCGCACCCTGGTGTTGACGACCACGCTGCGAGCCCTGCGCACCATCGGCGACGCGATGCGGCAGCAGTTCGAGCTGCTCGAAACCGATGCACGGCCCGAGGTGCTGGTGCAGGGCGAGTTGCCCAAGCGCGTGCTGATGGACCGTTTCCGGGAGGGCGCGAGCGACGGTCGCGCGGGCTGTGTGCTGGTCGCGTCGGCTTCGTTCTGGGAGGGCTTCGATGCGCCCGGCGATGCGCTGCAATTGGTGGTGATCGACAAGCTGCCGTTCCCGCCGCCGAACGATCCCTTGGTCGAGGCGCGCTCGCAGCGTCTCGAGGCGCAGGGTCGGAGTTCGTTCAGCGACTACTCGTTGCCCGAAGCGGCCGTGGCCTTGAAGCAGGGTGCGGGGCGGTTGATCCGGCGCGAGACCGACAGCGGCGTGCTGGCGATCTGCGATACCCGCCTGGTGGCGATGGGGTATGGGCGCCGGCTGCTGGCAGCGTTGCCACCTATGCGCCGGCTGGACAACGAATCGGATTTCAACGCGGCGCTGGAAGCGCTCAAGAGCTAGCCAGAAGCGCCAAAGCCTCCCGTGAGGGAGGCTTTGGCGTTACGCGCCGAGGCGCGAGATTTTGTTGGAAAGCGGAAAAAAGTCCCGGCTTACCAGACCTTCCACCAGGGATCGTCCTTGCCGCGGAAGCCGTTCGCGAGGAACGTGCTTTGCGGGTAGTTGGTGGTCAGCACCCGTTGCGCGTCGTCGCGCAGGTCCTTCATGCCGAGGGCGTCGTACGACTTCACCATGATGTACAGGGCTTCTTCGAGCGCCGGCACTTCGCGGTAGTCAGACAGCGCGATCTGGGCGCGGTTGATGGCGGCCAGGTAGGCGCCGCGCGTGTAGTAGTAGCGGGCCACATGCACTTCGTATTGGGCCAGCGAGTTCACGATGTAGTTCATGCGCTGGCGCGCATCGGGCGCGTAGCGCGAATCGGGGAATCGCGTGACGAGGTCCTTGAAGGACTGGAACGACTCCTTGGCGGCCTTCTGGTCGCGCTCGGACAGGTCCTGGCGCGTCAGGAACGCGAACATGCCGAGGTCGTCATTGAAGTTGATCACGCCCTTGAGGTACAGCGCGTAGTCGAGCGCCGGGCTCGCCGGGTGCAGCTTCATGAAGCGGTCGATGGTGGCGATGGCATTCGCCTTTTCGCCCGACTTGTATTGGGCGTAGGCCTTTTCCAGCTGCGCCTGCTGCGCGAGCGGCGTGCCGGCGGCACGGCCTTCGAGCTTCTCGTAGAGCGGAATCGCCTTGTCGTAGCCGCCCGATCCGGCTTCGTCCTTGGCTTCGGAATAAATGCGGTTGGGGCTCCAGCCGGCGGTCTTGTCTTCCTTGGTGGAAGAGCAGCCAGCTGCAAGTGCAGCCGCTAAGCCGAGCGCGATCCAGGTGGGGACCGATAATTTGGCGCGAAACATCACATACGGCTTTCGTGAAACAGTTGCCCTCAATTATATCGACCGACCCTTCGGGCAATACCCCTGAAACCGTGGAGGCGTCCGAACACGAAGAGGGCGCCGATCCGATCGAGGCCAGCGAGCTGCGGCCCTTTGTCGTGGACCAGGCCCAGCACGGGCAGCGGCTCGACCGCGCGCTTGCTGCGCTGGTGCCCGAGTTTTCCCGCAGCTACCTGCAGCAATTGATCGAGGCCGGGGCGGTGGAGCTTCAGGGGCGCACGCTCACAAAGGTCTCGGCGACGGTAAAGGCGGGGCAGGCAGGTCGCATCGAACTGCGGCCCACGCCGCAGAGCCAGGCCTTCCGCCCCGAGTCGATGGACCTCGTCACCGTGCACGAAGACGAGCACCTGCGCATCATCGACAAGCCGGCCGGGCTGGTCGTGCACCCGGCGCCGGGCCACTGGAGCGGCACGCTGCTGAATGGCCTGCTGGCGCTGGACCCGAAGGCCGTGCTGCTGCCGCGCGCCGGCATCGTGCACCGGCTCGACCGCGACACCAGCGGGCTGATGGTCGTGGCGCGCACGCGGGCCGCCATGGACGCGATGGTGGCGCTGATCGCCGCGCGCGAGGTCAAGCGGCAGTATCTGGCGATGGCGCACAAGCCCTGGCTCGGCGCCGCCGCCCGACAGGTCGATGCCCCCATCGGCCGCGATCCGCGCAACCGGCTGCGCATGGCGGTGGTCGACTTGGAGCGTCATCCGGGCAAGACGGCGCGCACGCTGATCGAGCGGCTCGACTCCCATGCCGACGGCTGTGCCGTGCAGTGCACGCTCGAAACCGGCCGCACCCACCAGATTCGCGTGCACATGGCGTCCATCGGGCATCCGCTGGTCGGCGATGCGCTCTATGGCGGCGCGCCTGCCGTCGGGCTGGAGCGGCAGGCGCTTCATGCATTCAGGCTCGCCTTCGTGCATCCTGTCACGCAGGCCGCGATGGAGTTCCGCTCGCCGCCGCCGCCCGATCTCGCCCAGGCTTTGCAGTCATGGGGGCTGGACTACAATCGCGCCTGACGGCCCGAGGGCCTCGCCGGCCCCTCGATGCCGGCCCCGCGTTGCATTCGCCGAGTGCCGGCAACGCCTCCTTCTTTCATCCTTCTGAACAAGCGTCGACCAGGCGCCTTTTCCCGGATAACGCGAATCATGAATACGGCGGATGCCAAGCGCATTCTCGAAACCGCCTTGATCTGTTCGAGCCAGCCGCTGCCGGTGCGCGACATGCGCGTGCTTTTCGACGACGAGCTGGGTGTGGACACCATCAAGGTGCTGTTGCTTGAATTGCAGGAAGACTGGGCGCAACGCGGCCTGGAGCTGGTGAGCGTCGGCAGTGGCTGGCGCTTCCAGAGCCGGCCCGAGATGCGCGACCACCTCGATCGCCTGCACCCCGAGAAGCCGCCGCGCTACACGCGCGCCGCCCTCGAGACGCTGGCCATCATTGCCTACCGTCAGCCGGCCACGCGCGGCGACATGGAAGACATTCGCGGCGTCACGATCAACTCGCTGATCCTCAAGCAGCTCGAGGATCGCGGTTGGGTCGAGGTCATCGGCCATCGCGAAACGGTCGGCCGGCCGGCGCTCTATGCCACCACGCGCCAGTTTCTCGATGATCTGGGCCTGGCGTCCCTCAGCGAATTGCCGCTGATCGAAACCCCGGCGCAACAGGCTGCGCTCGTCGACGCGCTCGAACAGGCGTCGGGCGACCAGCCGGACCTGCTGATCGAAGAGGGTGCGGCCCAAGCCTCTGCGGAGGAGGGCGCTTCGCAAGAGGCTGCCGCTCCAGTGGGCGAGCCCACGACCGTGGAGGCCGCGCCCGAGGTCTTGGAGGCCGCCACGGCGCAGGTGGTCGAAAACGCCGCAGCAGCCGATGCGGTCGAGATCACGTCCGAGGCGGCGGTCGAGCACGAGCCCATCGCCGAACCGGCGGCCGAGTCGGCCGCAGACGCTGACGCGGTGCCGCAGGCCGAGGCCGCCCCAGCGCCCGAGCTCCTATCACAGCCAGAACCAGAACCCGACACCACGTCTCTGGACGAGGCCGATCCCCACGCAGTTTCTCCCGGAAAAACCTCATGAGCCCATCCGACACCGACGACGCGGCAATGCCGCCGGTCGAGCCCGAAATCAAGAAGAAGAAAAGAGCGGCTGCGCCCAAGAAGGCTGCGGGTGATGCTATTGAATCGGTAGCGCCTGAGGCTGTTGCGCCGGTGGAGGCCGAAGAGCCCAAGAAGCCGCGTGCCCGCAAGAAAAAGCCTGTCGAACAGCCTGTGGCTGATGAGGCTGTGACGACCGTGCTCGAAGCGGCGCCAGTTGCCCCGGCCCCTGAAGCTGGCGCGGCTGCCGCAGTTGAAGCGGCCCAGGTCGTTGCCGAGGCGCTCGAAGAAGATCGCGTTCCCGCACCGGTCGAGATATCGCGTCCTTCGGAAGAAGCGGCGCACGGCCATCGCGACGACCAGGGCGAGGACGAAGAAGAGCCCGACGAAGAGGAAGACGACCTCGACCGTGCGCGCCGCGCCGCCGAGCGCGAGCAGCGCAACGCGCTTCCGCCCGAGCCGATCCGCTTTGCCGACGTCATTTCGGGCCAGTTCGACGCCGACGAGGAAAGCCCCGAGGTGCCGCCGCTCAAGCGCGTGCTGCTGCCCGAAGCCGATTCGCCCAAGCTGCACAAGGTGCTGGCGCAGGCCGGCCTTGGTTCGCGGCTCGAAATGGAGGCGCTGATCCTGCAGGGCCGCATCTCGGTCAACAACGAACCTGCCCACATCGGCCAGCGCATCCAATACGGCGACCAGGTCAAGATCAACGGCAAGCCGATCCGCTATCGCATCGCGCCGCCGCCGCCGCGCGTGATCGCGTACCACAAGCCCACCGGCGAGGTCGTCACGCACGACGATCCGCAGAACCGCCCGACCGTGTTTCGCAAGCTTCCGCGCCTGCAGCAGGGCAAGTGGCAGTCCGTCGGTCGGCTCGACCTGAACACCGAAGGCCTGCTGCTGTTCAGCAGCTCCGGTGACCTGGCCAACCAGCTCATGCATCCGCGTTTCGGCCTGGAGCGTGAGTACGCGGTGCGCGTGCTGGGTGCGCTCAGCAGCGAAGAAAAGCAGAAGCTCCTTGATGGCGTTCGCCTCGAGGACGGCATGGCCCAGTTCGGCACGATCGAAGAGGGCGGTGGCGAAGGTTCCAATTGCTGGTACCGCGTGACCATTTCCGAAGGTCGCAATCGCGAGGTTCGCCGGCTGTTCGAGTCGGTGGGCCATGCGGTCAGCCGGCTGATTCGTATCCGCTATGGCGCGATGGTGCTGCCGCGTGGCCTGAAGCGCGGCGCCTGGATGGAACTGGACGAGCGCGACATCCGCGCGCTGTTCCAGGCGTCCGGTGGTGCGGCCGCGCGCCCGGCGGGCCCGCCGCAACGCGGCCCAGGCGGCTCCGAAGGTGGCGGTCGCAATGGTCGCAACAAGAAGCGCCGTGGCAATCGCAATGGCGGTGGCGGCCAGCAACCGCGCGGCGAGGGGCGCGATGCGCCGATCCCCAGTCCGCTGGGCGATGGCCGTCCCCCGCGTGGCGATCGGGGCGGTCGTGCCAACCGTGGCGGTGGCAACGGTGGCCCCCCGCAAGGGCAGGGGCGCCGTGGCAATGGCGGTGGCAACAACCGCCAGGGCGGAGGCAATCGTCAGCAGGGCGACGACCGTCAGCCGAGCGGTGCCAACCAGCCTGATCCGATGAAGACCTCGCTGGGCTACATCGGCGCCGACAGCTTCTCGCGCCAGCGCAAGGAGCAACGCGGCGGCCCGGGTGGTCGCCGTGGCGGAGGCGGCGGTGGTGGCGGCTTCGGTGGCCAGGGTGGCCAAGGCGGCGGACGCCGTCGCGGGCGCTGAAAGCCTGCCGTTTCAGCGCGGCCTTTCACGGGGTTTTCGCCAATCCCGGGGCTTGCGCCGGTTAAAATCAGAGGCTTTGTCGACTTGTGACGCAACAAATTCGTTGCAGTTGTGACAAAACACTTCAAAATCAAGCTCAGGAAGCATTTCAATGGCTATCGAACGTACCCTTTCCATCATCAAGCCCGACGCCGTCGCCAAGAACGTCATCGGCAAGATCGTTTCCCGCTTCGAGGCTGCCGGCCTCAAGATCGTCGCCGCCAAGCTGGTGCACCTGTCGCGCAACGAAGCAGAGCAGTTCTATTCGGTGCACAAGGAGCGTCCCTTCTTCAAGGACCTGGTCGAGTTCATGATCTCGGGCCCCGTGTTCGTGCAAGTGCTCGAAGGCGAAAACGCCATCGCCAAGAACCGTGACCTGATGGGCGCCACCGATCCGAAGAAGGCCGCCGCCGGTACCATCCGCGCCGACTTCGCCGACAGCATCGACGCCAACGCAGTCCATGGTTCGGACGCCCCTGAAACCGCAGCGAACGAAGTCTCGTTCTTCTTCGCCGGCCTCAACGTCTACGCACGCTGAAGCTGTCTGTCGACTGATTCCATGACCACGGCCAACCTGCTCGACTTCGATCTCGAGGGGTTGGCTGCGTTCTGCGAAAAACTCGGCGAGAAGCGTTTCCGCGCCACGCAGCTGTTCCGCTGGGTTCACCAGCGTGGCGCCAGCGACTTCACCCAGATGACGGATCTGGCCAAGTCGCTGCGCGAGAAACTCGCCACCACCGCGCGCGTCGAGGCGCTCCCGGTTCTCACGCAGCACGAATCCAAGGACGGCACGATCAAGTGGCTGTTCGACGTCGGTGACGGCAATGCCGTCGAAGCCGTATTCATTCCCGAAGACGACCGCGGCACCCTGTGCGTGTCGTCTCAAGCCGGCTGTGCGGTCGGTTGCCGCTTTTGCTCGACCGGGCATCAGGGCTTCAGCCGCAACCTCAGCACGGGCGAAATCGTCGCCCAGCTGTGGTTTGCCGAGCACTTCCTTCGCAAGCACCTGAAGCGCGACGAGCGCGTCATCTCCAACGTGGTGATGATGGGCATGGGCGAGCCGCTGCAGAACTACTCGGCGCTGGTGCCCGCCTTGCGCACCATGCTCGACGACAACGCCTATGGGCTGTCGCGCCGCCGCGTGACCGTGTCGACCTCCGGCGTCGTGCCGATGATCGACCGGCTGGGCGCCGATTGCCCCGTGGCCATGGCGGTGTCGCTGCATGCGCCCAACGATGCGCTGCGCGACGACCTCGTGCCGCTCAATCGCAAGTATCCGATTGCCGAACTGCTCGAAGCCTGCAAGCGCTATCTGGTGCATGCGCCGCGCGACTTCATCACCTTCGAGTACTGCATGCTCGATGGCGTGAACGACCAGCCCGAGCACGCAAAGCAATTGATCGAACTCGTGCGAACGCATGGCGTTTCGTGCAAGTTCAACCTGATTCCATTCAATCCGTTTCCGGCCTCGGGCCTGCTGCGTTCGCCGCAGCCGCGTGTGCTGGCGTTCGCCAAGACGCTGAGCGAGGCCGGGCTCGTGACGACCGTGCGCAAGACGCGCGGCGACGACATCGATGCCGCCTGCGGACAGCTCGCCGGCGACGTCAAGGACCGCACCCGCGCGGCCGAGCGCATGGCCCAGCGCCGCGCGACCGAGCGACCCATTGTTTTGCATCCGGTCCGAAAGACCGCCCCCCAGGAGCATTGACGCAATGAGCATGGCCTTTCCGATGACGACCGCAAGCGCGCAGCGAATGCTGGCCGCGAGTTTTGCCGGCGTTGCCGTGGCGTTTCTGCTCGGAGGCTGCGTCAACACGCGGACCACCACCACCAGCCTGGCCGACAGCAGTTCGAGCCAGGGCTCGGAGATCGTGACCGAGTCCGACGAGACCAGCCGGCAGCGCCGCGCGCGCCTGCGCATGGAACTTGCCTCCGGCTATTTCCAGAACGGCCAGACCACCGTGGCCCTTGACGAGATCAAGCAGGCGCTGGTCGCCGACCCGAACTACGCCGACGCCTACAACCTGCGCGGCCTGGTCTACATGCGGCTCGAAGATGCCGGCATGGCAGAAGACAGCTTCCGCCGCGCCATTGCCATCAATCCGCGCGACCCCAACATCCGCCACAACTACGGTTGGCTGCTGTGCCAGCAGAACCGGTATGGCGATGCGGCGCAACAGTTCACCGAAGCGCTCGCGGTGCCCGGCTATACCGACCGCGCCAAGACGCTGATGACGCAAGGCGTCTGCGAGCTCAAGGCCGGCCTTCGCCCGCAGGCCGAGCGCAGCCTGATGCAGGCCTACGAGCTCGACGCCGGCAATCCGGTGGTCGGCTTCAACCTAGCCTCGGTGCTCGCGCAGCGCGAAGAATGGTCGCGCGCGCAGTTCTACATCCGCCGCGTCAACAACAGCCCCTCGGCCAGTGCCGAGACGCTCTGGCTCGGCATCAAGATCGAGCGCAAGCTCAACAACCGCGAGGCCGTTGCACAGTTGGGAGGCCAACTGCAGCGACGTTTCCCCCAGTCGCGGGAGGCATCAGCGTACGAGCGCGGGAATTTCAATGACTGATCGGGTTTCGGAGTTCGGCACTTCCGCGGCGCAGCCGCTCGAGGAAGGCGACATCACGCACAAGACAGCGGGCGACCTGCTTCGCGAAGCGCGCGAGGCCCACGGGCTGCACATCGAAATGGTGGCGGCCGCGCTGAAGGTGCCACCACAGAAACTCATGGCGCTCGAAGCGGACGACATCGCCTCGCTGCCCGATCCGGTCTTCGCGCGCGCATTGGCCAGCAGCGTCTGCCGGGCACTGCGCATCGACCCCGCACCGGTGCTGGCAAAGCTGCCGAGCACGCAGAGGGTGTCGCTGGCCGTGGCCGATCGCACCATCAAGACGAACATCAGCTCGGGAACGCCGCGCTGGAACAACAACGGTGGCCGCTCGAGCGGATTGCCGTCGCGTGCGGTGCTGACGGTCGTGGTGCTGCTGCTGGTTGGTGCGGGTGCGCTTTTCTGGCTGCCCCAGTCGGTTTTCGATCAGATTGGCGCCTCCGTCTCGCGCCTGACCGCGCGCAGCGAGCCCGATGCGGCTTCGACGACCGAGCCACCTGCGAGCGGACAGCCTTCGGGCGGCACAGGCGTGGTGGCTGAAACCGCTCCTACGCAATCTGCGGCACCGAGCGGGCCTGTGAGCGATGCGCCGGCAGCCAATGCCAACGCTGCGGCGGCGCCAGTGGCTGCCGCTCCCGCAGCCCCGGCAGAGAGCAGCAGCCAGCAGCTCGTTTTCGTCGCGCGCGAAGAATGCTGGATCACCGTGACCGAGGCTGGCGGCAAGCAACTGCTGCGCCGCAGCCTGCAGGCCGGCGAAACGGTCGGGCTGTCGGGCACCTTGCCGCTGTCCGTGGTGGTGGGCCGCGCCTCGGCTGTCGATGTGCAGGTGCGCGGAAAGGCCTACGATCTGAAGCCTGTCACCCGTGGTGGTGGCGTGGCTCGTTTCGAGGTGACATCGTGACCGACTGCACTCCCCAGCCCATCGAATCGGCGGCCCCGAAGCCGCGCCGTTCGCGCCAGGCCAGCGTGGTCTGGGGCTCGCGTGTCGTCACGGTCGGTGGCGACGCGCCGGTTCGCGTTCAGTCGATGACGAACACCGACACGGTCGATGCCATCGGCACGGCCATCCAGGTCAAGGAACTGGCCATTGCTGGCTCGGAGATGGTGCGCATCACCGTCAACACGCCCGAGGCGGCGGCGCAGGTGCCTTACATCCGCGAGCAGCTCGACCGCATGGGCATCGACGTGCCGCTGGTCGGCGACTTCCACTACAACGGCCATCGCCTGTTGACCGACTATCCGGCCTGTGCCGAGGCGCTGAGCAAGTACCGCATCAACCCCGGCAATGTCGGCAAGGGCGACAAGCACGATCGCCAGTTCGGCCAAATGATCGACGCCGCCATGCGTTGGAGCAAGCCGGTGCGTATCGGCGTGAACTGGGGCAGCCTCGACCAGGAACTGCTTGCGAGCCTGATGGACATCAACAGCCAGCGTGCCGAGCCCTGGGACGCCAAGCAGGTGATGTACGAAGCGTTGATCACCTCGGCCATCGAATCGGCCAGGCTGGCCGAATCGATGGGCATGGCCGGCAACCAGGTCATCCTGTCGTGCAAGGTGAGCGGCGTGCAAGACCTGATCTCGGTCTACCGCGAACTCGCGAAGCGTTGCGACTATCCGCTGCACCTCGGCCTGACCGAGGCCGGCATGGGCACCAAGGGCACGGTGGCATCGGCCACGGCCTTGTCGATCCTGCTGCAAGAGGGCATTGGCGACACGATCCGTGTGTCGCTCACGCCGCAGCCGGGCGAATCGCGCACGCAAGAAGTCGTGATTGCCTCCGAGATCCTCCAGGCCCTGGGCCTGCGGATCTTCGTGCCGAGCGTCACCGCCTGCCCGGGCTGTGGCCGCACCACGAGCACGACCTTCCAGGAGCTGGCCAAGCAGATCGACGACTACCTGCGCATGCAGATGCCGGTCTGGCGCAAGAAATATCCGGGCGTCGAGACGATGAAGGTGGCCGTCATGGGCTGCATCGTCAACGGCCCTGGCGAGAGCAAGCACGCCGACATCGGCATCAGCCTGCCCGGTACTGGCGAAGCGCCCGCCGCGCCGGTCTTCATCGACGGCGAAAAGGCCCTCACGTTGCGCGGCGACAATATCGCCAACGAGTTCCATCAACTCGTCGAAACCTACATCGAAAAGCGCTTCGGCGGCGAGCACGCCGTCGCTGCCTGACACCTCCGCAGACTCATGGCTGAAAAATTGAATGCCGTCAAAGGCATGAACGACATATTGCCGCCCGAATCGGCGCGCTGGGAGTGGCTCGAAGCCACCGTGCGCGACCTGATGGGGCGCTATGCGTACCGTAACGTCCGCACGCCGATCCTGGAGCACACCGCGCTGTTCGTGCGCGGCATCGGCGAGGTGACCGACATCGTCGAGAAGGAGATGTATTCCTTCCACGACCGCTCCGACAAGTACGGCGACAACGATCACCTGACGCTGCGACCCGAGAACACCGCCGGCCTGGTGCGCGCGGTGATCGAACACAACATGCTCTACGACGGCGGCAAGCGCCTCTGGTACATCGGCCCGATGTTCCGGCGCGAGAAGCCGCAGCGGGGGCGTTTTCGCCAGTTCCACCAGATCGGCGCGGAGGCCCTCGGCTTTGCCGGCCCCGACGTCGATGCCGAGCTGATCCTGCTCGCGAACGCGCTCTGGAAGCGGATCGGCCTGACCGACGTTCGCCTCGAACTCAACAGCCTGGGCCAGCCTGCGGAGCGTGCGCAGCACCGCGCGCAGCTCATCGCCCACTTCGAGGCGCATGCCGACAAGCTCGACGAAGACGGCAAGCGCCGCCTGCACAGCAATCCGCTGCGCATCCTCGACACCAAGAATCCGGCGATGAAGGAAGTCGTCGAGTCGGCACCGAAGCTGATCGACTTTCTCGGCGCCGAATCGCTGGCGCACTTCAATGGCCTGAAGGCCATCCTCGATGCGAATGGCGTGAGCTACACCATCAACCCGCGTCTGGTGCGTGGGCTCGATTACTACAACCTCAGCGTGTTCGAGTTCGTGACCGATCGCCTCGGCTCGCAGGGCACGGTGTGCGCGGGCGGCCGCTACGACGACCTCATCACGCAGATCGGCGGCAAGCCGGCGCCAGCCGTGGGCTGGGCGATGGGCGTGGAGCGCGTGCTCGACCTGATGAAAGAGCAGGGCACTCACATCCCCATGCCGGTGCCCGACGTTTACGCGGTCGTGCCTGATGCCGCGGCCATGCCGGTGGTGTTGCACACACTGCAGCAGTTGCGCGATGCAGGCGTGCGCGTGCAGATGCATGCGGCCACGGTCGATGGCCTTGGCAGCTTCAAGTCGCAGTTCAAGCGGGCCGACAACAGCGGTGCCACCTACGCTCTGATCTTCGGTGCCGATGAACTCGCACGTGGTGAAGTGACTCTCAAGGCGCTGCGCGACGGAAGCGGCGCGCAAACTTTCCGAACGCTTGCTGAAGTGGCCACCTGGGCCACCACCCTACAATCGCCGGCTCCCAACATCTGACAGCGCATGGCAACCCATCTCGATCTCGAAGAACAGGAACAGCTCGACCAGCTCAAGCATTTCTGGAATACCTACGGCACCCTGATCACCTGGGTCGTGCTGCTTGCCGCCGGTGCTTTCCTGGCGTGGAACGGCTGGCAGTACTTCCAGCGCAACAAAGCGGCGCAGGCTGCCGCGCTCTACGACGAGGTCGAGCGCAGCACGCAGTCCGGCGACGTCGAGCGCATCCAGCGCGTGCTGGGCGACATGAAAGAGCGTTTCGCCACCACCACCTATGCGCAACAGGCCGGCCTGCTGGTCGCCAAGACCTTGTACGAGAAGGGCAATGCCGAAGGCTCGCGCGCTGCGCTGGGCTGGGTGGCTCAGAACGCCATCGACCCCGGCTACCAGGTGATCGCCAAGTTGCGCCTCTCGGCCGAACTGCTCGACAGCAAGTCCTACGACGAAGCCTTGAAGCAGCTCGACGGCAAGGTCCCCGCAGAATTCGAGCCGCTGGTGGCCGATCGCAAGGGCGACATCTACCTGGCCCAAGGCAAGCGCGACGAAGCACAGCTCGAGTACCGCAAGGCCTGGACGGGTCTGGGTGCCGCCTCCGACTATCGCCGCCTGATCGAGATCAAGCTCAACGCGGTCGGTGTCGACCCGAAGAGCCTGGCCCCGGTCGTCACTGTAACTCCCGCAGCCTCCAAAACTCCCTGACCGCATCATGAATTTCAAGCGTCTCATGCCTGAATCGACCGCCCTGCGTGCGGGATCAGCTATTGTTTTGGTAGCGCTCCTGGCCGCCTGTTCTGGCACCAGCAAGCCGAAGCCAGCCGAGCTTCCTGCCAACCCGTCCCTGATGGGCGTGCGCCAGGCCTGGACGGTGAAGATTCCGGACGTCGGCTTCCCCCTCACCACCGATGTCAGCGGCGACACGGTGACCGTGGCGGGCAGCGACGGCACGGTGGTCGCCATCGACGCGCGTGCCGGTCGCGAGACCTGGCGTGGCAACGCCGGCGCCCCGCTGGCTGCAGGCGTCGGTAGCGACGGCGCGATGGCCGCCGTGGTCACGACCAACAACGAACTGGTTGCGCTGCAAAACGGCAAGGTCCTCTGGAAGCAGAAGCTGTCGGCCCAAGCCTTTACCGCACCGCTGGTCGCTGGCCGCCGCGTGTTCGTGCAGACCGCCGACCGCAGCATCAGCGCCTGGGACGGCCAGAGCGGCCGTCGCCTCTGGATCCAGCAGCGCGCTGGTGAAAACCTCGTGCTGCGCAAGGCCGGTGTGCTGATCGCCGTGGGCGACACGCTGGTGGCCGGCATCGGTGGCAGACTGGTGGGCATCAATCCGGCCAACGGCACCTCGCGTTGGGAATCGCCCATTGCAGCGCCGCGCGGCACCAACGACGTGGAGCGCCTGGTCGACCTGACCGGCAGCGTGAGCCGCGTCGGTGATTCGGTCTGCGCGCGTGCGTACTACGCCAGCGTCGGCTGCGTCGAAACCCAGCGCGGCGCGCTGGCGTGGAGCAAGCCAGCCATGGGCGCCGATGGCGTCAGTGGGGACCAGAGCTTTGTCTATGGCACCGAGACTGACGGCAGCGTCGTGGCCTGGCGTCGTACCGACGGCGAGCGCGCCTGGCAATCGACCCGCTTCAAGAACCGTGAACTGACCTCGCCGCTGGCTGTGGGCCGCTCGCTCATCATTGGCGAGAACACCGGAACCCTGCACTTCGTTTCGCGCGAAGACGGCGCACTGCTCAATCGCGTCACGCCCGATGGCTCAGCCATCACCGTCGCGCCGGTCTTGGCTGGCAACACGGTCGTGATCGTGACCGCCAAGGGTGGCGTGTTTGGTTACCGCCCTGAATAACTTCTCCTTTTCTCTCTCCCAAGGCCCGACCATGAAAACCGCGCCATCGAAAGGCCGGCCATGAAGCCGGTCGTGGCCCTGGTCGGGCGTCCCAACGTCGGCAAGTCGACGCTGTTCAACCGCCTGACCCAGACGCGCGACGCCATCGTCGCCGACTTCGCCGGCCTCACGCGCGACCGCCATTACGGCAACGGTCGCCTGGGCAAGCACGAGTTCATCGTGATCGACACCGGCGGTTTCGAGCCCGACGCGGGCAGCGGCATCTACAAGGAAATGGCCAAGCAGACGCGGCAGGCCGTGGCTGAAGCCGATGTGGTGATCTTCGTAGTCGATGCCCGCGAAGGCCTCTCGGCGCAAGACCACGACATCGCCAACGAACTGCGCCGGCTCGGCAAGCCCTGCGTGCTGGCGGCCAACAAGGCCGAGGGCATGCATGACGGCACCAAGCTCGTGGACTTCTACGAGCTGGGTTTCGGCGACGTGCACGGCGTGTCTGCCGCGCACGGGCAGGGCATGCGCGACCTGATCGAACTGGCGCTCGAGCCGCTGCATTTGCCCGATCCGGACGATGAAGCGGACGAGGACGACGCCAACAAGCCGATCAAGCTTGCGGTGGCCGGGCGGCCCAACGTGGGCAAGTCCACGCTGATCAATACCTGGCTCGGTGAAGAGCGGCTGGTGGCCTTCGACATGCCGGGCACCACGCGCGATGCCATCTCTGTGCCCTTCGAGCGCAATGGCCAGCACTTCGAACTGATCGACACGGCCGGCTTGCGTCGCAAGGGCAAGGTGTTCGAGGCGATCGAGAAGTTCTCGGTGGTCAAGACGCTGCAGGCCATCGAATCGGCCAATGTCGTGCTGCTGCTGCTCGATGCGACGCAAGGTGTGACTGATCAAGATGCGCACATTGCGGGCTACATCCTCGAAAGCGGCCGCGCGGTGGTGATCGCCATCAACAAATGGGATGCGGTCGACAGCTATCAGCGCGAGCAGATTCAGCGGCAGATCGAAACGCGGCTGCCGTTCCTGAAATTTGCGGCCTTGCATTTCATTTCTGCCATCAAGCGCCAGGGCTTGGGCCCGGTGTGGCAGGCCATTGCGCAGGCCCACAAATCGGCCACGCGCAAGATGTCGACCCCGGTGCTGACCCGGTTGCTGCTGGAGGCGGTGCAATTCCAGGCGCCCAAGCGGGGTGGCATGTTCCGCCCCAAGCTGCGTTATGCGCACCAGGGTGGCATGAATCCGCCGGTGATCATCATTCACGGCAATTCGCTGGAGCACGTGACGGAGGCGTACAAGCGCTTTCTCGAAGGCCGTTTCCGCAAGGAATTCGATCTTGTCGGCACGCCTTTGCGAATCCAGTTCAAGAGCTCTGCAAACCCGTTTGCTGACAAAGACGATTGAGCGGGCTTGAGCGCCGATGGCTGCCGATGAGTTGCAGCAGGTGCAGAAGTTCCCTCTTTTGAGTGCCGTTATTTTCTCAAGGCTTTTGACCCCGGTTGCTGCAGCGCAGAAACCCTGTGTTAAGGTCTTCTCTCCAACAACTACTCTTGAACACGGAGAATATCGTGAGCAATAAAGGGCAACTTCTGCAAGACCCGTTTCTGAACACCTTGCGTCGTGAGCATGTGCCGGTTTCCATTTATTTGGTGAACGGTATCAAGCTGCAAGGCCAGATCGAGTCTTTTGACCAATACGTCGTGTTGCTTCGCAATACTGTGACGCAGATGGTCTACAAGCACGCCATTTCCACCATCGTGCCGGGTCGTGCCGTCAACTTCTCGGCTGCCGAGAACGACGACGCCGCAGCCTGATCGCGCGGAGCGCGGCGGCTTGCCGTCGCGCTTTTTCCCTATTTCTGATCCCGCTTGTCTGAACTGATCCCACGCCAGGAAGGCGCCGCCGTTCTCGTCGGCGTTGACTTCGGTCTGCCCCATTTCGACAGCGAACTCGAGGAACTCGGCCTGCTCGCGCAGACCGCGGGCCTGACGCCTGTCGCTCGTCTCGCGTGCAAACGCAAGGCCCCCGATGCCGCGCTGTTCGTTGGCAGCGGCAAGGCTGAGGAAATCAAAGAACTGGCCGCCCTGCACAGGGCGAGCGAAGTCATCTTCGACCAGTCCCTGAGCCCTGCGCAGCAGCGCAACCTCGAGCGCCAGCTCGATGTGGCGGTATACGACCGCACCTTCCTCATTCTCGAAATTTTCGCCCAGCGCGCCCGTTCGCACGAAGGCAAGTTGCAGGTGGAGCTGGCTCGCCTGCAATACCTCAGCACGCGACTGGTTCGTCGCTGGTCCCACTTGGAGCGCCAGACCGGTGGCGCGGGTGTGCGCGGCGGTCCGGGCGAAAAGCAGATCGAGCTCGACCGCCGGATGATCAACGAGTCGATCAAGCGAACACGCGAGCGCCTCGCCAAGGTCCAGAAGCAGCGTGGCACGCAACGCCGGCAGCGCGAGCGGCGCGAGACCTTCAACATCTCGCTCGTCGGCTACACGAATGCAGGCAAGTCGTCTCTGTTCAATGCGCTGGTCAAGGCCCGTGCGTACGCCGCCGACCAGCTCTTTGCCACGCTCGACACCACCACACGCAATCTCTACCTGGGCGATGCACGGCGCCAGGTGTCGATTTCCGACACCGTGGGCTTCATCCGCGACCTGCCGCACGGCCTGGTCGACGCGTTCAAGGCGACGCTGCAGGAGGCGGTCGATGCCGACCTGCTGCTGCACGTGATCGACGCCTCCAATCCGCATTACCCCGAGCAGATGGCCGAGGTTCAGTCGGTCTTGCGCGACATCGGCGCCGAAGCCGTTCCGCAACTGTTGGTATTCAACAAGCTCGATGCCCTTGAAAGCGCGCAGCATCCGCTGCATCTGCAGGACGAGATGGAAATCGACGGCGTGCAGGTTCCCCGCATCTTCCTCAGCGCCAAGAGCGGCGAGGGCGTGCCGCTGCTGCGCGCCGAGCTCGCTCGGCAGTCGGGCTCCGTAGCCGATACGATGACCCCTGAGGCGGACGCTGAATTGCACGATGCCGCCAATTGATTGGGCACAATCCCGCCACTGACAAGAGAACAAAGCGAATGAATTCAAAGCCAGCGCGGAGAGGGTTTCTGGGCATGTTCAACCTGAACGATGGCCGGTGGGGTCGTGGCGACGAGCCATCCTCCAACGGCGACCGTCCGGCCGGCAACCGCCCCCCTGATGCCAATCCCCCGGGCGCACCGACGCCTCCGCCCTCGGGCAACAACAACGGCGACCGCCCCCGCGGTCAAGGCCCCAACCAGGGGCCGCCCGATCTTGATGAACTCTGGCGCGACCTCAATCGCAAGCTCGGCGGTTTCTTCGGCGGCGGCAAGGGCGGTGGCAATCGTCCCAATGGTGGCAACAGCAATGGTGGCGGCAATGGCTTCAAGCCCGACATGAAGAACGCAGGTTTCGGCCTTGGCCTTGTGCTGGGCGTGGCGGTCCTGATCTGGCTGGGCACCGGCTTCTTCATCGTGAACGAAGGCCAGCAGGCCGTCGTGACCCAGTTTGGTCGCTACAAGACCACCGTGGGCGCCGGCTTCAATTGGCGCCTGCCGTACCCGATCCAGCGCCACGAAGTGGTCGTGACCACGCAGATTCGCTCCACCGACGTGGGGCGCGACGCGATCGTCCGTTCCACCGGCCTGCGCGAGTCGGCCATGCTGACCGAAGACGAGAACATCGTCGAAATCAAATTCGCCGTGCAGTACCGCCTGAGCGATGCGCGCGCCTGGCTCTACGAGAGCAAGTCGCCCGCCGAAACCGTTGTGCAGGTGGCTGAAACCGCCGTGCGCGAAGTCGTCGGCAAGATGAAGATGGATGCGGCGCTCGCCGAAGAGCGCGACCAGATTTCGCCGCGCGTGCGTGCGCTGATGCAGACCATCCTCGACCGCTACAAGGTCGGCGTCGAAGTCGTCGGCATCAACCTGCAGCAAGGTGGTGTGCGTCCGCCCGAACAGGTGCAGGCTGCATTCGACGACGTGCTCAAGGCCGGCCAAGAGCGCGAACGCGCCAAGAACGAAGCCCAGGCCTACGCCAACAACGTGGTGCCGCTTGCGACGGGTACGGCATCGCGCCTCAAGGAAGAGTCCGAAGCCTACAAGGCGCGGATCGTTGCCCAGGCGCAAGGTGATGCCGGCCGCTTCAGTGCCGTGTTGGCCGAGTACCAGAAGGCGCCGCAGGTCACCCGCGACCGCATGTACACGGACGCCATGCAGCAAATCTACGCCAGCACCACGAAGGTGCTGGTCGACAGCAAGCAGGGCTCCAACCTGTTGTATCTGCCACTCGACAAGCTGATGCAGCTGAGCGGCAACAGCGCGGCGGCGACGCCCGTCGATGCGGCCAGCTCCAGCGCGGCCAACGCCGCGCCGACCCAGTCCTCGGTGATTCCGGTGGCGCCTGTGACGAGCGACGTGCGCGCCCGCGACGGCCGCTCGCGTGACCGCGACGTGCGTTGAGAAAGGCCTAGAAGAACATGAACAGAATCGGATTCATCGCATCGTCGATCCTCGTCTTGCTCGTGCTGTTGAGCTCGACCCTTTTCGTGGTCGACCAGCGCCAGTTCGGCGTGGTCTATGCCCTTGGCCAGATCAAGCAGGTCATTACGGAGCCGGGCCTCAACTTCAAGCTGCCGCCGCCGTTCCAGAACGTGTCGTACATCGACAAGCGCCTGCTGACGCTGTCCAGCCTCGACACCGAGCCCATGCTGACTGCAGAAAAGCAGCGCGTGGTGATCGATTGGTACGTGCGCTGGCGTATCTCCGATCCGCAGGCTTACATCCGCAACGTCGGCCTCGACGAAAACGCGGGTGCCATGCAACTCAACCGCGTGGTGCGCAATGCGTTCCAGGAAAACATCAACAAGCGCACCGTGCGTGACTTGATCTCGGTGCGCCGCGAGGCCCTGATGGCCGACGTGCAGCGCGAAGTGCTGTCGGTGGTGAAGGGCGCCAAGCCTTGGGGCGTGGATATCGTCGACGTGCGGATCACCCGTGTCGACTACGTCGAAGCCATCACCGAATCGGTCTATCGCCGCATGGAAGCCGAGCGCAAGCGCGTTGCCAACGAGCTGCGTTCGACCGGTACGGCCGAAGGCGAAAAGATCCGTGCCGATGCCGACCGCCAGCGCGAAGTGATCGTGGCGAATGCCTACCGCGATGCGCAGAAGATCAAGGGCGAGGGCGATGCCCAGGCCGCTTCGGCCTACGGCGAGGCTTTTGGCCGCGACCCGCAATTCGCCCAGTTCTATCGTAGCCTCGAGGCTTACAAGCAGAGCTTCAACAAGAAGAGCGACGTGCTGGTGCTCGATCCGTCGTCGGACTTCTTCCGGGCCATGCAGGGCTCGGGATCGACCACCAACGCGCCTCGTCGTTGATTCGTTCGGAGCCGTGAGCGCCGACACATTCTGGAGCGCGCTGGCGCTCGTCCTGGTGATCGAAGGCATCCTGCCTTTCGTGTCGCCAGGAGGGTGGCGGCGCGGCTTCGGGCAGCTCATGCAGCTGCGCGACGGCCAGCTCCGTTTCTTTGGACTTTGCAGCATCTTGCTGGGTTTGGCACTCCTTTGGGTCTTGGGGTAGCGCGGTCCCGGTAGAATCCCGGTTTAACCACGCCCCCGATTCCCATGTCCGCCTGGGTCCTCCCGGATCACATTGCCGATGTGCTGCCTTCCGAGGCGCGCCACATCGAAGAACTTCGACGCCAGCTGCTCGATACCGCCCGTGGCTATGGCTACGAGCTGGTGATGCCGCCGCTGCTCGAGCATCTCGAGTCGTTGCTGTCCGGCACCGGCGAGGCGCTCGACCTCCAAACCTTCAAGCTCGTCGACCAGCTCTCCGGCCGCAGCATGGGCCTTCGAGCCGACACCACCCCCCAGGTGGCGCGCATCGATGCCCACCTGCTGAACCGCGAAGGCGTGACCCGCCTGTGCTACTGCGGCCCGGTGCTCCACACCCGGCCCGATCGGCCGCACGCCACCCGCGAGCCGCTGCAGTTCGGTGCCGAGATCTACGGCCATGCCGGCCTCGAGGCCGACACCGAAACCCTGTTGCTGGCGCTCGATTGCCTCGACGCCGCCGGTTTGCGCGACGGCGTCATCGTCGACCTGGCCGATGCCCGCATCGTGCGCGCGCTGTTCGCCGGCGTGCCGGTCGACGGAGCAGCGCTGGCTCGAGTGCATGCGGCGCTGGCCGCCAAGGACGCGAGCGAGCTGCAGTCGCTCACCAAGGATTTCCCCGCAGCCTCGCGCGACGGGCTGCGGACGCTGGTCCAGCTGTACGGCGACGTGTCGGTGCTGGACGAGGCCGCCAAAGCCCTGAAAGGCACGCCCGCCGTGGGCGCCGCGCTGGCCGACCTGAAGCTGCTTGCAGCCGGCCTGAGCGGCGTCGCGGGCCGCCAGATCAGCTTCGACCTGGCAGACCTGCGCGGCTATGCCTACTACAGCGGCATGCGCTTCGGCATCTACGTGCCGGGCGCGGCCGACTCGCTGGTGCGCGGCGGCCGTTATGACGAGGTGGGCGCCGTGTTCGGCCGCAACCGTCCGGCCGTCGGCTTCAGCCTGGACGTGCGCGAACTGGTCGGCGTGCTGCCGGCCCGTCCGCTGCGCGCCGCGATCCGTGCGCCCTGGAGCGACGCGGCCGGGCTGCGGCAGGCCATTGCCCAATTGCGCAAGGCCGGTGAAACGGTTGTCTGCGTGCTGCCGGGACACGGCAGCGAAATCGATGAATTTCACTGTGACCGCGAGCTCGTCGAGCAAGCGGGCCAGTGGAATGTCCGAGCGATCTGAATTTTTGAAGTAATGGAACGAGCATGAGCGTAACCACCGGAAGAAACGTGGTCGTCGTCGGTACCCAGTGGGGCGACGAAGGCAAAGGCAAGCTGGTCGACTGGCTGACGGAAAGCGCCCAGGGCGTGGTCCGCTTCCAGGGCGGCCACAACGCGGGCCACACGCTGGTCATCAACGGTGTGAAGACCGCGTTGCATCTGATCCCGAGCGGCATCATGCGGCCCGGCGTCAAGTGCTACATCGGCAACGGCGTGGTGCTGTCCGCCGCCAAGCTGTTCGAGGAAATCGAAGGGCTGGAGAAGGCCGGCGTCGAAGTGCGTTCGCGCCTGCGCATCAGCGAGGCCTGCCCGCTGATCCTGCCGTTCCACGCCGCGCTCGACATCGCGCGCGAGGCGTACCGCGAAAAGGGTGGCATCGAGAAGATCGGCACCACCGGCCGCGGCATCGGCCCGGCTTACGAAGACAAGATCGCCCGCCGTGCGCTGCGCGTGCAGGACCTGAAGCACCCCGAGCGCTTCGCCGCCAAGCTGCGCGTGCTGCTCGACCTGCACAACCA
Source organism: Variovorax sp. EL159 (assembly GCF_900100965.1). GTDB lineage: Bacteria > Pseudomonadota > Gammaproteobacteria > Burkholderiales > Burkholderiaceae_C > Variovorax. Next base: position 1,243,753 of record NZ_FMUJ01000001.1, read on the forward strand.
CGTGCTGACGCAGGTTCTGAGCGCACCGGCCATCGACTTCGACGAAGTCTTCAACGAGGCCATGAAGCACGCCGAGCTGCTCAAGCCCATGATGGCCGACGTGTCGCGCGAGCTGAACGACGCACACAAGAACGGCGCCAACCTGCTGTTCGAAGGCGCGCAGGGCACGCTGCTCGACGTCGACCACGGCACCTACCCGTACGTCACCTCCAGCAACTGCGTGGCCGGCAACGCCGCCGCCGGTTCGGGCGTGGGCCCGGGCATGCTGCATTACATCCTGGGCATCACCAAGGCCTACTGCACGCGCGTGGGCGGTGGCCCGTTCCCGACCGAACTCGACTGGGCCACGCCGGGCACGCCGGGTTACCACATGAGCACCGTGGGCGCCGAAAAGGGCGTGACCACCGGCCGCAGCCGCCGTTGCGGCTGGTTCGACGCCGCGCTGCTCAAGCGCTCGGCGCAGGTCAACGGCCTGTCGGGCCTGTGCATCACCAAGCTCGACGTGCTCGACGGCCTCGAAAAGCTGGAGCTGTGCACCGGCTACGAGCTCGATGGCGAAGTCACCGACATCCTGCCGATGGGCGCCGACGAGATCGAGCGCTGCACGCCGATCTACGAAACCCTCGAAGGCTGGAGCGAGAGCACCGTCGGCGTGACGCAATACGACAAGCTGCCGATCAATGCGCGCCTGTACCTGCAGCGCATCGAGCAGGTCACGGGCGTGCCGATCCACATGGTGTCGACCAGCCCCGACCGCGACCACACGATCATGATGCGCCACCCCTACCTGGCCGACTGAAGAGGAAAAGAAGAACCATGTTGACCGAAGACGGCAAACATCTCTACGTCAGCTACGACGAGTACCACAACCTGATCGAGAAGCTCGCGATCAAGGTGCACCAGTCGGGCTGGGAGTTCGACACCATCCTGTGCCTGGCGCGTGGCGGCATGCGACCGGGCGACGTGCTCTCGCGCATCTTCGACAAGCCGCTGGCCATCATGTCGACCAGCTCGTACCGCGCCGATGCCGGCACGGTGCAGGGCCATCTCGACATCGCGCGCTTCATCACCACGCCCAAGGGCGAGATCGCCGGCAAGGTGCTGCTGGTCGACGACCTGGCCGATTCGGGCCACACGCTGCACGCGGTGATGGACATGCTGCGCAACAACTACAAGCCGATCACCGAGCTGCGCAGCGCCGTGATCTGGACCAAGGCGCTGTCGACCTTCACCCCCGACTACTCGGTGGAGTACCTGGCGACGAACCCCTGGATCCATCAGCCCTTCGAGGGCTACGACTCGCTCGGCGCTGAAAAGCTGCTCGAGAAGTGGTCGGTCTGACCACGCCCTGAGCCAGCAGGCTCAGGTGCGCCGCAGCACTTCGGTCGCTTCCATCGCGGTGCCCGCAACGGGCCGCCGCGTGACCTGAAAACGCTGCTGCGGCAACAGCGCTTCAAAGAAGGGCAGGCTCGGCGCGTAGGCGAAGCGGCCGCCCGGTTTCAGAGCTTCCAGCACTTTCATGTAGCGCGCCGCATAGGCCGCCGCGGTTCCATCGCGCCGCAGGTGCTGATGCTGGAAGTGGTTGGAAAAAGCCATGTGCGAGATCACCGTGCCCCAGCTTTGCGGCTGCAGCGGCGCGTCGGCGTCCAGCCAGTCGCCTTGCCAGACGACATGGTCGGGCGCGGCCAGCCGGTCCATTCCCCAGGCCGCGAGTCCGAGCGTACGCAGATGCCGCACGAGGTGCGCGCCTTCGCCGCAACCCAGGTCGAGGATCGGCTCCGCCAACTGCTGCACATGGATGCCCAGTACTTTCAGCTGGAGTTCGGCCCGGTACTCGCTGCAGACCGGTTGTGCGAGCGAATCTCCGAAGCGTTCGGCCAGGAGGCCGGTGGACCAGCGCCAGAGCGCCGCGTGGTGCGCCGCCAGCAAGGGTTGCAAGGCCTGGTCGAGAGGCATCAGGGAAGAGGGCGCAGCCAGCGCCGTGCGCAGCCGCGCCAGCAATTCCCTGTAGATCGGCGCGGCCGGGGAGCTGTCGATGTCGGCGGGAGACAGGAACTGGTTGTGCCGATAGGCGACCTCACCCAACTGGCGCACGTGCTCCGAGATCCACGCTTCGCGCACGGTTTCGTCGTCCAGCAGGTCCAGCATTTCACCGCGCTTCGCCAGCAGCAGCCGGGTCGCCTCTGGGTCGAGCCGCACGAAGCGTTCGCGTGCCGTCTGGAAGCCCTGCAACGGCAGGCGGCCGAAGCGGGTGAACCTGTCCCGCGAAAGGCGCTGCACGGTCTCGGAAAGCGTTTCGTGGGCGTGCGGCATGGTCCTCGGGGATGTCGTGCGGGGGCGCCATCATAGTGATGCCGCCGCGCCGTGGCGAATCGAGCCGCGGAATCGGGCAGAGGTTTTCTTCAGCGCTTCTTGCTGCCGAAGATCCCGCCAAGCACCCCGCGCAGGATTTCCTTGCCGACCGACGTGCCCATGGTGCGCACGGCCGACTTGGCCATGGTCTGCACCAGGCCGTCGTGCTTTGCACCACGCGGGCCGGTGGTGCCGAAAAGCATGTCGTTGAGCATGCCGCCCATGCCGGAGCCCGAGGCTTCTGTCGCGGGCTTGCTCCCCGGCAGGGTGGCCGGCGGCGCATCGGGCGCACTGTCGGCGCGGCCCTTGAGCTTTTCATAGGCCGATTCGCGGTCGACCGATTTTTCGTAGACACCGGCCACCAGCGAATTGGCGATCAGCGCCTTGCGCTGGTCGGTCGTGATCGGGCCGAGCTGGCTGCCCGGTGGCAGCACGAACACGCGCTCGGTCACGCTCGGGCGGCCCTTGTCGTCGAGGAAGCTCACGAGCGCCTCGCCGACGGCGAGTTCGGTGATGGCGGTCTCGATGTCGAGGCCCGGCTTTTGCCGCATCGTGCTGGCGGCCGCCTTCACGGCCTTCTGGTCGCGCGGGGTGAAGGCGCGCAGCGCGTGCTGCACGCGGTTGCCCAGCTGGGCCAGCACCGAATCGGGAATGTCGAGCGGGTTCTGCGTCACGAAATAGACGCCCACGCCCTTGGAGCGCACCAGTCGCACGACCAGCTCGATGCGTTCCACCAGCGCCTTGGGCGCTTCGTTGAACAGCAAATGGGCTTCGTCGAAGAAGAAGGCCAGCTTGGGCTGCTCGGGGTCGCCGATTTCGGGCAACTGCTCGAACAGCTCCGACAGCATCCACAAGAGGAAGGTCGCGTACAGGCGCGGCGAATTCATCAGCTTGTCGGCCGCCAGGATGTTGATGACACCCTTGCCGCCCACCGTCTGCATGAAATCGGCGATGTTGAGCATCGGCTCGCCGAAGAACTTGTCGCCGCCCTGGGTCTCGATCTGCAGCAGCCCGCGCTGGATGGCGCCCACGCTGGCGGCGCTGATGTTGCCGTACTGGGTGGTGAACTGGCTGCTGTTTTCGCCCACGTACTGCAGCATCGCGCGCAGGTCTTTCAGGTCGAGCAGCAGCAGGCCGTTGTCGTCGGCGATCTTGAACACCAGGTTCAGCACGCCGGCCTGGGTGTCGTTCAGGTCGAGCATGCGGCTCAGCAGCAGCGGGCCCATGTCGGAAATGGTGGCGCGCACCGGGTGGCCCTGTTCGCCGAACACGTCCCACAGCGTGGCGGGGCAGGCGGAGGGCTCGGGCACCTCGATGCCGCGTTCCTTGAGCGTGGCGGCCAGCTTGTCGCCGATGGCGCCTTTCTGGCTGATGCCGGTGAGGTCGCCCTTCACGTCGGCCATGAACACCGGCACGCCGATGCTGGACAGTTTCTCGGCCATCGTCTGAAGGGTGACCGTCTTGCCGGTGCCGGTGGCGCCGGTGATCAGGCCGTGGCGGTTGGCCAGGCTGGGCAGCAGGTTGCACTCGATGGTGTCGTGGCGTGCGATCAGAAGGGGGTCGGCCATGGGGTGCTCCGTCGTATCGAAACGGGCAGTCTAATCAAGCGGCACTCCTATAATCCACGGCCCGCACGGTAGTTCAGGAAAAAGTTTCAGGAGGTTTTTTTGTCATCGACTGCTCAGCCCCCCATTCCCGCCACTGGCGACGCGCCAGAACAGTCGCCGATTGAAAAAGAGCTGGCCGTGCTGCTTGTGAACGCGCTCAATCTCGAGGTGGCTCCCGAGGAGATCGTGCCGACCGCTCCGCTGTATGGCGAAGGCCTTGGGCTCGACTCTATCGACATTCTCGAAGTCGCCCTCGAAGTCTCGCGGCGCTATGGTTTCCAGCTGCGTTCGGACGACGAACGCAACCAGCAGATCTTTCAGTCGCTGCGCACGCTCGCGACCCACGTCGCACAGCATCGCGCCGCTTCCTGATCCCCATGTCACGATGGCGACTGGCACTCCTGCTGCTGGTGGGAGTCGCCTATGCCGGGCTCTCTCACTGGATGACCCTGTTCCACGCCACGGCGCCGTGGGCGGTGGTGGTGTTGCTCGGACCTCTCTGGCTCGCCGCGATGGGCCTTGCCGCCAGCTGGTTCGGCCGCTGGGGCTTCGTTGCCGTCGCGGTGCTGGGCATCGGTGGCTTTGCGCTTGTGTTCCTGGGTGAAGCGGGCGACCCCAACCGTCTCTATGTTCTGCAGCACGTGGCCATCAACAGCGCGTTGTGCGGCTGGTTCGGCTCCACGCTGCGCGGCAACAGCACGCCGCTGATCACACAGTTCGCCCAGCGCGTTCATCCGCTCAAGGGCCACATGTTGGCCTACACCACGCAGCTCACGCGCATCTGGACGGGGTACTTCGCCGTCGTCGTCGTGGCGTCGATCGTGATCTACATGACACGGCCGTTTTCTGACTGGTCGCTGTTCGCCAACGTGCTGTCGCCGGTGATGGTGGCGGTGCTCTTCGTGGGCGAGCATCTGGTGCGTTACCGGCTGCATCCCGAGTTCGAGCGCACGCGCCTGGTGGATGCGGTGCGTGCGTTCTACGGCACCTCGTCGGTGGACCACGGCGCCGGCGGCCGATAAACAGGCACAGCCCGCGTGACGACAGACACTCATTTCCTGCCGCTGCTCGCGGACCGCGATCCCGATGCACCGCTCGCATGGCGCGCCGGCGCACCGGTGAGCACGCGGCAGTTCCTGGCCGACGTGGCCCGCTTCGCACCGCTCCTGCCGGGCGAGGGACCGGCGGTCAATCTCTGCGTCGATCGCTATGCCTTTGCCGTGAGCCTGGGGGCCGCGCTGGTGCGAGGCCACGCGAGCCTGCTGCCACCCGATGCGCGCCCCGACACGCTCGCGCGGCTGCTCGAATCCGGCGGCACAAGCCTTTTCGCGCTCACCGACGACCCGAAGCTCCAGACGCCCGGCATGCGGCGCGTGCTGATCGAAGACCGCGCCGGCGATGCAACGGATGCAGGCGATAGCGCCGTGCCGTCGATCGACGGCGCCATGCACGCGGCCAGCCTGCTGACCTCCGGCTCGACTGGCGTGCCGCAGCCGCATGCCAAGACCTGGCGCACGCTGGTGGGCGACGTGGCGGTTGCCGTCAAGCGGTTGTGCAGGGTGCTCGAACGCCCGACCCTGGAAGGCGTGACGCTGGTCGCCACCGTGCCGGTGCAACACAGCTATGGTCTCGAGTCGTCGGTGCTGCTGGCCATGCTGGGCGGTGCCGCCTTCGAAAGCGGCCGACCATTCTTTCCGGCCGACGTGGCGCAGACGCTTGCCTCGGTGCCGCGCCCGCGCGCCCTGGTCACCACGCCGTTTCACCTCAAGACGCTGCTGCTGTCGGGCATCGAACTGCCGCCGGTCGACCTGATCCTGTCGGCCACCGCGCCGCTGTCGCCACAGCTCGCGCTGCAGGCCGAGCAGGCCATGGGCGGCGTGCTCCTTGAAATCTACGGCAGCACCGAATCCGGTCAGGTCGCCACGCGGCGCACCACCGAAAGCGAAGTCTGGGAAACCTTCGGCGACATCCGCGTCCATGCGGAGCCGGGCGAAGGCGATGGCCCCGAGCGCTTCATCTTCGAGGGCGACTTCATGCCCGAGCCGACGCCCATGGCCGACGTGCTCGAGTTGCTCGACGAACGGCGCTTCCGACTGTTCGGCCGCGCCAACGACCTGATCCACGTGGCGGGCCGGCGCAGCTCGCTCGCCCACCTGAACTACCACCTGAACAGCATTCCGGGCGTCGAAGACGGCGCCTTCTGGCTGCCCGACGAGGTGGCCGACGGCGTGGTGCGGCCGGTGGCGTTTGTCGTGGCGCCGACGCTTTCGGCGAACGAGATCATTGCTGCACTGCGACAACGCCTCGAACCCGTGTTCGTGCCGCGCCGCGTCATGCAGGTCAAGGCCTTCCCGCGCGAAGGCACGGGCAAGCTCACCGTGCGGGCGCTGCGCGAATTCGCGCTGGCCCAGCTCGCGGAAGACGACACGCCGGTTCAGATGGGCCTGGCCGTGCCGGCCGACCACCCCGTTTTCGCGGGTCACTTCCCCGGCCAGCCGCTGCTTCCGGGCGCTCTGGTGCTGGCGGAGGTCATGGAAGCCATCCATCGGGTGCCTGCGCTGGTTGCGCGGCTGGGCGCGAATCCCACACTGGCGGCAGCCAAGTTCCTGGCACCCGTGCGGCCGGGGAGCACGCTCTCCATCGAGCTGCTTCCCGAAGCCGGAACCGGCCGTGGCGTGCGATTCGACGTGCGTTGCGACGGCGTCGTGGCTGTCAGTGGCCGATGGGTGGCTGTGCAAGAGTCGGCCTGATGAAGCACACCGACGCCGAGGCGCAGGCCGTCAACGAGGCCGCGCAGACCCACCAGGGGGCCGTGGTGCCCAAGGGCGACTGGACCCGTGCGCCCGAGCGCAGCAACATGCTGGCGCTGCGCTTCATCTGCCTGATGGCGCTGGTGTGCGGGCGCCGCATCACGCGGCTGCTGCTGCCGCCGATCAGCATCTACTTTCTTCTTTTCGCGCCCGCGCAGCGCCGGCACATCAAGCGCTACCTTTTCAGGGCCGTCGGCCCGCGGGCCGGGTGGATCGACGGCTACCGCCTGCTGCATGCCTTTTCTTCGACGGTGCTCGACCGCGTGTACTTCCTGCGCGGCCGCATGGACCTGTTCAAGGTAACGGTCGAAGGCAACGCGCCGATCGACGCCGAAGTCGCGCAAGGGCGGGGCGCTTTCCTGCTCGGCGCCCACGTGGGCAGCTTCGAGGCCATGGGCGCGTGCAAGCAGCAGGTGCACCGGAACAACCTGCGCCTGGCGATGCTGATGTACCCCGACAACGCGCAGCGCATCACGGCCATCCTCAACGCCATCGCCTTGCCCGAGCTGCGGCCCCACGTCATCGCGCTGGGGCGCCCGCATTCGATGCTCGCGCTGCGTGACTGGCTCGATGGCGGCGGCCTGGGCGGCATGCTGGCCGACCGCACGCTGCCCGGCAGCGAAGACCAGCCCGCGCACCAGCGCGGCAACAACATCGTGCTGCCGTTCCTGGGCCAGCCGGCCAGCTTCAACGACGGCCCCTTCCGGCTGGCGGCTTTGCTGCGCCGCAAGGTGTTCTTCATGGCCGGCCTCTATGGCGGCGGTGCGCGCTACGATGTCCGCTTCGATCCGCTGGCCGATTTCGGCGAGCCGGTGTCCAGCGCCGCCGAGCGCGAGCAGCGCATCCGCGCGGCGCTCGAAGCCTATGTCGCCCGTCTGGAAGCGCTGTGTCGCGCCTATCCGTACAACTGGTTCAACTTTCATGATTTCTGGCTCGAAGATTCGGCTTGACTGGCTCTGCAGGGCCGTGGTGCTGGCACTGGCGTTCTGCGCCATGCCGGCCTGGGCGGCGTTCGACCTGCCCGAGCTGATGGGCCTCCTGGCCAAGCAGAAGAGCGGCGAGGCCCGCTTCACCGAACAACGCTTCGTGCACGGCCTCGAAGGCCCGCTCGATGCCAGCGGCACGCTGAGCTTCGATGCACCCGACAAGCTGGTGCGCCGCACGCTGTCGCCGCGCATCGAGACGATGGCGGTCGAGGGCAACACGCTGACGCTGTCGCGCGGCGGACGCAACCGCACGCTGGCGCTGGACAGCATGCCCGAGCTGCTCGGCCTGGTCGAAGCCATGCGCGGCACGCTGACTGGCGACGGCGCCACGCTGCAACGCTACTTCAAGAGCACGGTGACGGGCGCGCCGACCAAGTGGACGCTCGACCTCACGCCCCTGGACAGCCGGCTGGCCGCGCAGGTGCGCAGCATCCGCATCAGCGGTCGCGCGAGCGACGTGCTCGGGCTCGAAATGGAATTCGTCGGCGGTGACCGCTCGGTCATGAACATCTCGCCGAACGCGCCTGCGGCCGTGCCAACCAACGCGGCCCCGTCCGGCTCGGCGGCGGGACGCACCACGCCGTGACGACGCAGCAGGCGGGCGGTCCGCCGGGCTGGCGGCGCAGGGCGGTGGTGTTGGTGGCGTGGTTGCTGGTGCTGCTGTGCGGCGCCATGGTCATCGCCCGCACGCAGATCGGCGCCGACCTCTCGGCCTTCCTGCCCAAGAGCCCCGACCTGCGCCAGCGTGTGCTGATCGAGCAGCTGCAAAGCGGCGTTGCCTCGCGCACGCTGATGCTGGGCGTCGAAGGCGGCAGCAGCGCCGAGCAGCGTGCCGTCGTGTCCCGCGCGGTCGGCAAGGCGATGCGCGAGAGCCAGCTCTTCGACCTGATCCAGAACGGCGATGTCGGCGACTGGAGCGAGGCAGGCACCTGGGTGTTCGACCACCGCTACCAGCTGTCGCCCGGCGTCACGCCCGCGCAGTTCACCGCCGCCGGCCTGCGCGATGCGATCAACGAAACACTGTCGATGCTCGGTACGCCGGCCGGCAATGTCATCAAGCCATTTCTCGATCGCGATCCGACCGGTGAAACGCAGCGCATCGCGATGGAACTGGTGCCCGCCAGCGCGCCGCGCAGCGAAGACGGCGTCTGGATGTCGCGCACCGCGCCGCGCGCGCTAATGATCGCCACCACGCGCGCCGCCGGCAGCGACCTCGACGCGCAGGCCGTGGCCATCGCGAAGGTGCATGCCGCCTTCGATGCCGCCACGCGCGACATGGGCGAAGCGAAGCCGACGCTGCTGTTGAGCGGACCGCCGGTGTTCTCGGTGATGAGCCGCGACAAGATCAAGACCGAGGCCATCCACCTCGCCATCGTGGGCGGCATCGTGATGGGCGGGCTGTTGTTGCTGGCCTTCGCTTCGCCGCGCGCCCTGGTCATCGCCTTCCTGCCGGTGGCCACCGGTGTGGTGATCGGCACTGCCACCGTGAGCCTCGTGTTCGGCTCCGTCCACGGCCTGACGCTGGGCTTTGGCAGCACGCTGATCGGCGAGACGGTCGACTACGCCATCTACTACCTGATCCAGGCCCGTGGCGCCGCCGTGGCCGGCACCGGCTGGCGACGCTGGCGCGAGGTGCACTGGCCCACGGTGCGGCTCGGACTGCTGACCTCGGTGTGCGGCTTTGCTGCGCTGGTGTTCTCGGGCTTTCCGGGGCTGGCGCAACTGGGTGTGTTCTCCATCGCTGGGCTGGTGTCCGCCGCGCTGGCCACGCGCTACGTGTTGCCGATGCTCGCGCCTGATGGCGCCACCGGCATGGGCATGCGCCGCCACATGGCGAAGGCTGCCGGCGTGCTGGTGCGCGGGCTGCCGCGCCTGCGCTGGCCGCTGGCCGCGCTCGGCGTGGCCGCGCTCGGGCTGGTGCTGTGGCAGGGCGGCCATCTGTGGCGTGCCGACCTGGGCGCGATGAGCCCCGTGCCCAAGGCCGCCCAGCAGCTGGATGAAATGCTGCGCAACGACATCGGCGCCAGCGACGGCGGCGTGCTGGTCGTGGCCTACGGCGACGACGAGCAGGCCGCGCTGCGCAACACCGAAGCTGCCGCCTCGCGCCTCGACGCGCTGGTGGACAAGGGCGAGCTCGTCGGCTACGAGGCCGTCACGCGCGTGCTGCCGAGCGTGGCCGCGCAAACGGCACGCCTTGGCAGCCTGCCGGACGGCGACACGCTGCGCACCCACCTGGCCGAAGCCACGCAGGGCCTGCCTTTGCCGGCATCGCGGCTCGGGCCGTTCCTGGCCGATGTCGAGGCCGCGCGCAAGCTCGCGCCGGTGCAGCGGGCGGACCTCGTCGGCGGCCCGCTCGGCTCGGTGGTCAACACCTTGATGTACCAGCGCCCCGGTGGTGGCTGGTCGACGCTGGTCGTGCTCCACCCCGGCACGACTTTCGACCAAGGCCGGCTCGAAGCTGCGTTGGCAGGCTTGCCTGATGTGCAGGTGGTCGATGTCGGCCGCGAACTCGCGGGCCTCTACCAGCGCTACTTGCACGAGGCGTTCGTCCAGGTGCTGCTGGGTGCGCTGGCGGTGGTCGTGCTGCTCGGCATCTACCTACGTTCGTGGCGCCGTCTGTTGGCCGTGTGCCAGCCGCTGGTGTTTGCGGTGATGCTCACGCTGGGCGGCATGGCCGTCATGCAGGCGGCGCTCGGCATCCTGCACCTGGTGGGGCTGCTGCTGATCGTGGCGGTGGGCTCGAACTACGCGCTGTTCTTCGACCAGTTGCGCACGACAGGGCGGGCCGATGAAGACACGCTGGCGTCGCTGATGCTGGCCAACCTGACGACGGTGGTGTCGTTCGGGCTGATCGCGATCTCGGACATTCCGGCGCTGTCGTCCATCGGCCGCGTGGTTGCGCCGGGGGCGTTGCTGGCGCTGCTGCTGTCGGCTGCGTTCGCACGACATGTGGCGCCGTCGAAGGCGCAGGGCTGATGGGAAAATCCGCCCCGATGTCTTCTTCCGCCTCCGCACCATCCGAATCGTGGCCCTGGCCGCCGGCCATGCGCGCCAGCGCGGCGTGGCATGTGGCCGCCATCGGCGCGGGCGTGTTGGTGCCGGGTGCGTGGCCGTGGGCCATCGGCGCCATCGTGCTGAACCATGCGCTGATCACCGGTGCCGGGTTGACGCCCCGCAGCAACCTGCTGGGACCCAACGTCACGCGGCTGCCCGAAGCGGCCGCCGCACGACGCGAAGTGGCGATCACCATCGACGACGGGCCCGAGCCCGAGGTCACCCCCCAGGTGCTCGACCTGCTGGACGCCCACGGTCAGCGCGCCACCTTTTTCTGCATTGCCGAGCGCGTGCTGGCACACCCCGAGTTGGCGCGCGAGATCGTGGCGCGGGGCCACAGCATCCAGAACCACACGGCGCAGCACCGGCATAACTTTTCTTTTCTGGGGCCGCGCGGCTTTGCCAAGGAAATCGCGCGGGCACAGGACATCCTGACCGAAGTCACCGGCCAGCGCCCGACCTGCTTTCGCGCGCCCGCCGGCCTGCGCAACCCTTTTCTCGAACCCGTGCTGCATCGCCTGGGCCTGTCGCTCGTGAGCTGGACGCGCCGCGGCTTCGATACGCGCGAAGGCGATGCCGCCAAGGTGATGGCGCGCCTCGGCCGCAACCTGCAGGCGCGCGACATCCTGTTGCTGCACGACGGCAACGCCGCGCGCACCGCCGAAGGAAAACCCGTTTTGCTGGAGGTATTGCCCTTGTTGCTCGAACGCCTGCGCGCCGATGGATTGCGCGCCGTCACCCTGCCCGAAGGACTCAAGCCATGAGCGCGGTGATGTCGTCGGCATCCACCGACACCGCGTGGCGTGAACTGCACGAGGCCGCCACGGTTCCGTACAAGAAGGGCGGCAGCTTCGCCTGGCATTTCGCGCGCGGCAAGCTGGGGCGCGATCCGGTGTTTCGCGGGCTGCTGGAGCGCGGCCTGGTCGGCGCGCAGCACCAGCGCGTGGTCGACATCGGTTGCGGGCAGGGCCTTTTCGCGAGCCTGCTGGCGTCGATGAGCGCGATGCAGAAAAAGGGCCGCTGGCCGTCGTCGTGGTCCACCACGCCGGCCGCCGCCGATTACACCGGCATCGAGCTGATGCCGAAGGATGTGGCGCGCGCACAGGCCTCCATCGGCCATCTGCAGCCCACGCCCCAACTGGTGTGCGGCGACATGTGCTCGGCAGCCTTGCCGGACTGCGACCTTGTGGTGATCCTCGACGTGCTGCACTACGTAGACCTCGAAGCGCAAGAGGGCGTGCTGCAGCGCGTGCGCAGCGCACTGGCAGGTGGCGGCAATCCGCAAGCCCGATTGCTGCTGCGCGTGGGCGATGCATCGAGCCGGCGCGGCTTTGCGATCAGCCAGTGGGTCGATCGCACGGTGACGCGCATCCGCGGCCACAAGGTTTCGCCGACATGGGGCCGGCCATTGGCCGACTGGAAGGCGCTGCTGCAGCGCCTCGGGTTCCGCGTGCAGAGCATTCCGATGAGCGAAGGCACACCCTTCGCGAACGTGCTGCTGGTGGCCGACCTGGAGGCGGCTGCATGAGCGCACCCCAGACGCTCGACCGCGCAGGCATCGCGCTGCGCATTCCGCACAGCGGCAGCATGTGTCTGCTGGAGCGGCTCGAAAGCTGGGATGCCGACGCGATCCACTGCAGTACCACGACGCACGCGGATGCGAGCAACCCGTTGCGCACTGCGGGGGGATTGCTGGCGCCGAACGCGATCGAATACGCCGCGCAGGCAATGGCACTGCACGGCGGCCTGCTGGCCGCTGAAGGCAGCACGCCTTCGGCCGGCTTCCTGGCGAGCGCCCGCAACGTGAAGCTGTCCGTGGCGCGGCTCGACGACATTGCTGGCGCATTGCAGGTGCAGGCCAGGCGCCTGTCGGGCGACGAACGCCAGATTCTTTATGAGTTCACGGTGAAGGCCGACGACGGCCGCATGCTGGCCGAAGGCCGCGCCGTGGTGGTCCTGAACACGCCGCTGGCAGCAGAAAGCACAACCCCGTCATGAGTCTCGAAGGAAAACGCGCGCTGATCACGGGCGCAAGCGGTGCGCTCGGCGCCGCCATGGCCGAGCGTTTCGCACGCGATGGCGCCACGGTGCTGCTGCACGCGAATTCGCGGCCGGAATCGATCGAGCAACTGGCGGCGACCATCACCGCGGCGGGCGGCAAGGCGGAATGCCATGTGTTCGACCTGCGCAGCGACGAGGCCTGCGCGGCCGCGTGCACGCGCATGCTGGAAGGCGGCCCGATCCAGATCCTGGTCAACAACGCGGGTGTGCATGACGACGCGGTGTTGCCGGGCATGCGCGCGGAGCAGTGGCACAAGGTGATCGATGTGTCGCTCAACGGGTTCTTCCGCGTCACGCAGCCTTTGCTGCTGCCGATGATGCGGACGCGCTGGGGGCGCATCCTGAATATCTCTTCGGTGGCCGCGATTGCGGGCAACCGCGGGCAGGTCAACTATGCGGCCGCGAAGGGGGCGCTGAACAGCGCGACCAAGGCCCTGTCACTCGAGGTCGCTTCGCGCGGAGTCACGGTCAATGCGATCGCGCCGGGGATCATTGCGTCGCCGATGGCCGAGGCCGTGTTCGATGCGGCGCTCATCAACCAGATGGTGCCCGTGAAGAGGGCGGGCACGCCCGAGGAAGTGGCTGCGCTGGCGGCCTTTCTCGTGGGGAACGAGGCGGCCTATATCACGGGGCAGGTGATCTCCATCAATGGCGGAATGATCTGAAGCCTTGATTGTCGGGCGCGCACAGCGGGCGCCCCTCATCAAGGCAAAGCCGCCTCAATTCTGGAACGGTGGCGCCCCCGTCAGCTTGCGAAACACCAGCAGAGGCAGCCGCAAGACGAACTCCACCATCAGCCGCGCGTGCATCCACGTCAGCAAGACGTTGTCGCGCCCATAGCGGAAGTGTGAAACCCCGCCTTCCTCTGCTGTCAGGTACTTCACCGGCGCGTCGATGTTCACCGGCTTGACGCCGCGCCAGGCCAGCCGGACAACGGCTTCGGTATCGAAATCGAAGCGCCGCATCCAGGGCTGCCGCGCCATCACGGCAATGAGGTCCGCAACGGGGTAGACGCGAAAGCCGTAGAGCGAATCGCCGACGCCGGCGAACAGGGTCTCGAGCTGGGTCCATCCGTTCGACACGCGCCGCCCACGCACGCGCAACAGCGGCGCGCTGGCATCGAACACCGGGCGCCCCAGCACCATCGTCTCGGGGCGTTCGAGGGACGCGGCCATGAAGGCGGGGATCAGGTCGGCCGGGTGCTGCCCGTCGGAATCCATCGTCAGCGCGTGCGTGAAGCCGGCCTCCTTGGCGGCGCGCAGCCCGTGCAGCACCGCCGACCCTTTGCCCTGGTTCTGCGGCAGCACCCACACCCGCAGCCCCGGGTCGGAGGCGGCCATCTGCTGCAGCCGCTCGCCCGTGCCGTCGTCGCTGCCGTCGATCACCACCCACACCGGGTTCCACTGCGCGCGGGCTGCCGCGACGGTCGAGAACAGGCGTTCACCCGTGTTGTAGCTGGGGATCAGGACAAGGTGGGTGCGCGAGGCGTCTGGCATTCGGGGGACGCGTCGGTGGCGCGCTGCTCCATGTTTTGGCGAAAGTATTGTTCCAGCTCGGCCTGCAGCACGTCGCTGTCTTGCGTCGGCGCGAAGCGCTTGCCCAGCCGCAGGGTGAAGACGATGGGCAGCGGCGGCACCCGCCACAGCGGCCAGCCCTTGCCGAGGTAGGGCGAATCGGTGTCGATGAACACCGTCTGGATCGGCGCCTGCGCCAGCTTGGCGATCAGGGTCACGCCGGGGCGAAACGGATTGAGCGGCGGCGTCACGGTGCGCGTGCCCTCCGGGAACACCACCAGCTGGCCGCCGTTGCGCAGGTCGGTGACCGCGAGCCGCACCATCATGCGGGCCGACTTGTTGCTGATGTAGCGCGCGAGCCGGGCGCCCGCGCCGAGGAAGATGTTGCCCATCAGGTCGGCCTTCATGATGCAGGCGCTGCGCGGCAGGCGGGCCACCAGCAGCAGCGCGTCGAGCATGGTCGGATGGTTGGCAACGAAGATCAGGCCGGGCTCGCTGCGCATCGGGTCCAGGCAGGTGGCGTCGATGCGCATCATCCCGGTCACGGAGGCCAGCCACCAGAACATGCGGTAGGCAAAGGCGATCGTCACCCGGCCCAGCACGCGCGCGGGCGTTGCCGGCATCACCGGGTAGATCAGCATGGCGATGCAGTTCCAGACCAGCGAGATCAGGCCCAGGAACAGCAGCAGCGCGTAGAGCATCAACGCGAGCGGGATCGCCGTAAGAATGCGCAGCACGCGAGTCATTGAATCGACGGATCGGGCGGGAAGCGCGACCGGGTCAGGCCCGCAGCCGCCCAGCGGCGACCGTGTGGGCCTCGATCTCGACGAGCAGGTCGCTGCGGCAGATGTCGGCTTCGAGGTACACCGCATGGCGGGCCATGGGCGCGTCGGCGCCCAGCGTGCCTTCGATGATGTCGCGCACGGCCTCGGTGTCTGCCGGATGCCTCACGTAGACCACGCAGTCCAGCTCGGCCAGGGAGAACTCGGCGGTGCCCCGTTCGTTGGCGGCCGCGATCACGGCCTGCAGGTTGCGCAGCGTTTCGCGGGTCTGCTCCAGCACGTCACCGTGGTGCACGGTCTCGTGTCCGACGATGCTCGCGGTGCCCGAGATGAACAGCGCGATGTTGCCGTCGCCGATGTCGGACAGGGCCGCGCGTGAGAAGGTCGGCGAGCGCGGGCCATAGGTTTCGGGGTAGCGGTAGGCCGAGACCTGCCGCGGGTTCTCAACGGGCAGTGGTGCCTGCTGGCCGGCCAGAAAGCGGATCGACAGCGCGCCCTGGTGGATGCCGAGCGCGCAGGCGGCGGGAGCGCCTTCGAAGGCGGCGCGGCCAGCTTCCAGAAACGCCTCTTGCCGTCCGAGATTGAACTGGCGATAGCGCTCCAGGCCGCCGCCGTCGCCGTTGATCTGCGGCAGGTAGTTCCAGATGCGCTGCAGGTGCGGCGTGCCGGCCTGGTCCAGCGTCTTGAAGAGATCGCGGTAGGCGCGGTGCGAGAGTTCGGCCAGGCCTTGTTTTTCGGTGGCCTCGTCCAGGTCGATGGCGCCGAGCAGCCAGTGCCCGTCGGTGCGCCAGCGCGCGATGCCGGTGGTGCCCGACTCGATGTGCGGACCCGTCACGTGCCACACGTCGGCCATGGCACCGTGCGACGACAGCACGCGTGCGTTGACGGTCGGCATCCAGGCCACGCCGTGCGGCGTGCCGTAGCCAAGCGCAGCGAAGGGCGCCTTGCCGCCGACCGCCAGCGCCAGGCTGTCCGGCAGCGAAAGGCGCTCTACGCGCAGATGGGATGGGTTTTCGTCCTGAGCTCGCACTGTCTACCTGGCCTCGACGATGGGTTCTGGTTTGATGGCGGTATAGGCAGAGAAAACGCCGAGGCTCGCATGCCGGCGCACGTCGCCGAAGCCGGCGGTGCCCAGTGCCTGCATCACCTGCTCGGGAGGAATGCAGGCCTCGATCGTGTCCCAGTAATAGCGCCACAGTTCCGAGGTGTCTCGCCGGCGACCGACCACGCGGGCGATCAGCGGCACCACGGCACGCATGTAACCCTTGAGCAGCGCCGTCGCGGCGCGGCCCTCGGGCTTGGTAATTTCGAGCACCACCACGCGGCCGCCGGGGCGAAGCACGCGATGGAATTCGCTGAAGGCGGCGGCCACGTCACTGATGTGGCGCATGGCGTAGCCCATGCTCACGAAGTCGCAGCTGGCGTTGGCGCGGGGCAGGGCCTCGGCCATCCCCTGCACCAGCTGGACGCCAGGGAGCCTGACCTGTCCCATCATTCCGGGGCTCGGGTCCACGCCCACGAGATGGCCGGTCGGGCCGATGATCTTCAAGGCTTCCCGCGCGACCAGCCCGGTGCCGATGCCGACATCGAGCACCCGCGCGCCCGGCGCGAGCCCGGCCTGCAGCAGCGCCGCGCGCCGGTAAGACGGGCCGGTGCCGAAGGCGAGCACGCTCTCGATGCGGTCGTAGTCGGCGGCGGTGCTGTCGAAGATGCGACGCAAAAATGCCTGGTGCTCCGCCTCCGTGCTGTAGTACAGCGGCAAGGGGGCGTGGGGCGGCAGGGTGTCGAGTTTCCCCGGCCCGACAGAAGGCGATGGCGTCATCGAACGATTATCACCAAAAGGCCTGACCCGAATTCCCGTGCCCTGGCAGGCGTTGTGTGCGCCGGACAGTAAACTCGCTACTTGCTTTGAAAACACAAGACAGCGAGAGAGAAAGCCATGGCCGGACATAGCAAATGGGCAAATATTCAGCACCGCAAGGGCCGCCAGGACGAGAAGCGCGGCAAGCTCTGGACCCGGGCCATTCGCGAAATCACGGTGGCGGCACGCGCCGGTGGCGGTGACCTCAGCGCCAACCCCCGCCTGCGGCTGGCGGTCGAAAAGGCCAAGGCGGTCAACCTGCCGATCGACACCGTCAAGCGCAACATCGACAAGGCCACCGGCAATCTCGAAGGCGTCAATTACGAAGAGATTCGTTACGAAGGGTACGGCATCGGCGGCGCGGCGATCATCGTCGACACCATGACCGACAACCGCGTGCGCACCGTGGCCGAAGTGCGCCACGCTTTCTCCAAGCATGGCGGCAACATGGGCACCGAAGGTTCGGTGGCGTTCCAGTTCAAGCACTGCGGCCAGATCGTCTTTGCGCCCGGCACGAACGAAGACAAAGTGATGGAAGTGGCGCTCGAAGCGGGTGCCGAAGACGTGATCACCGACGACGACGGCGCCATCGAAGTGCTCACGCCCGTCGCCGATTTCGAGGCCGTCAAGAACGCGCTCGAAGCCGCGGGCCTGAAGCCCGAGGTGGCCGAAGTCACCATGCGCGCCGAGAACCCGATCGAAGTGACGGGCGAGGACGCAGCCAAGATGCAGAAGTTGCTCGACGTGCTCGAGGACCTGGACGACGTGCAGGACGTTTATCACAACGCCTCGCTGTCCGACTGACCGAATGAATGATTGATTTACAGCGAATGAAGAAGGCCCGCGAATGAAGGTACTGGTAATTGGGGGAGGGGGCCGTGAGCACGCATTGGCGTGGCGGCTGGCGCAGGCCAACCGGGTCAGCCGCGTGTACGTGGCGCCGGGCAATGGCGGCACCGTGAGCGACGAACGCTACGACTGCATCGACATCACCGAGCCCGTCGCGCTGCGCGAATGGGCGATGGCGGAAAAGATCGCGCTGACCGTGGTCGGCCCCGAAGCACCGCTGGCGGCGGGCGTGGTGGACGAGTTCCGCGCGCACGGCCTGCGCATCTTCGGGCCCACGCAAGCGGCCGCGCAGCTCGAAAGCTCCAAGGCCTTCTCGAAGGCGTTCATGAAGCGCCACAAGATCCCGACTGCCGAGTACGAGGCGTTCACCGATGCCGCCGCGGCGCATGCGTACATCGACGCCAAGGGCGCGCCGATCGTCGTCAAGGCCGACGGCCTGGCCGCCGGCAAGGGCGTGGTCGTTGCCATGACCGCACAAGAGGCTCACGAGGCCGTCGACTTCATGCTGGTCGACAACAAGTTCGGCGTGTCGCACAACGAAGGCGGCGCCCGCGTCGTCATCGAAGAATTCCTGCAGGGCGAAGAAGCCAGCTTCATCGTGCTGTGCGACGGCAAGAACGTCACCGCGCTGGCCACCAGCCAGGACCACAAGCGCCTGCTCGACGGCGACGAAGGCCCCAACACCGGCGGCATGGGCGCGTATTCGCCCGCGCCCGTGGTCACGGCCGAGGTGCATGCACGCGCCATGCGCGAGATCATCCTGCCGACCATTCGCGGCATGGAGAAAGATGGCATTCCGTATACCGGCTTCCTGTACGCCGGCTTGATGATCGACGCGGCAGGCCATCCCAAGACGCTCGAATTCAACTGCCGCATGGGCGACCCCGAAACGCAGCCGATCATGATGCGGCTCAAGTCCGATCTGTTCGAGGTGTTCTGGCACGCCACCGACGGCACGCTCGACCAGGTCGAGCTGCAGTGGGACCGCCGTGTCGCGCTCGGCGTGGTGATGGCCGCGCACGGCTACCCGCTCTCGCCACGCAAGGGCGACCGCATCACCGGCATTCCGCCCGAAGCCCCCGACGCCGTGGTGTTCCATGCCGGAACGACCATGCAGGACGGCGAGCTCAAGACCAGCGGCGGCCGCGTGCTTTGCGTGACGGTGCTGGCCGACAGCGTGAAGCTCGCGCAGCAGCGGGTCTACGAGGTGGCGGCGCGTGTCCGGTTCGACGGCGCCCAGTACCGCAAGGACATCGGATACCGCGCGCTTCACACGCGCAACAACCCCCACGCTTGATGCAGCAAACCAACCCGGCAGCGGTCGGCGAGTATCTGCGCGGACTGCAGCAGTCGATCATTTCGGCGGTGGAAAAAGCCGATGGCGGCACCTGTGTGCGCGACGCCTGGCAGAAGGCGCCCGGCGAACCGCTGCAGGGCCACGGCCTGACCTGCATCCTCGAAGGCGGTGCGCTGTTCGAGCGCGCGGGCTGCGGCTTCTCGCAGGTGCGCGGGCCGAAGCTGCCGCCCTCGGCCACGCAGAACCGGCCCGAGCTTGCAGGCGCGCCCTTCGAAGCGATGGGTGTGTCGCTGGTGTTCCATCCGCGCAACCCTTACGTGCCGATCGTTCACATGAACGTGCGCATGCTGGCTGCACTGCCGAAAGACAGCGAACCCGTGTGCTGGTTCGGTGGCGGCATGGACCTCACGCCTTGCTACGGCTTCGAAGAAGACGCGGTGCATTTCCACACCGTGTGCCGCGATGCTCTCGCGCCCTTCGGTGACGACAAGTACCCGCGCTTCAAGACCTGGTGCGACGAGTATTTCTTCCTGAAGCACCGCAACGAGCAGCGCGGTGTCGGCGGCATCTTCTTCGACGACTTTTCCGAAGGGGGCTTCGAGAACGGCTTCGCGATGATCCGCTCGGTCGGCGACGGCTTTCTGCCGGCCTACCTGCCCATCGTCGAGCGGCGTCGCGACACGGCGTACGGCGAGCGCGAGCGCAATTTCCAGCTCTATCGGCGTGGGCGCTACGTCGAGTTCAACCTCGTGTGGGACCGCGGCACGCACTTCGGCCTGCAGTCGGGCGGGCGCACCGAATCGATCCTGCTGTCGATGCCGCCGCTGGCAAGCTGGGCCTACCAGCAGCAGCCCGAAGCGGGCAGCCCCGAAGCCGCGCTGTACAGCGACTTCATCGTGCGGCGCGACTGGTTGTGAATCCCTCCGGCAAGGCTGTGCGCATCGGCGTTTTCGGCGGCGCTTTCGATCCGCCGCACAACGCGCACGTGGCACTGGCCGAAGCCGCGCTTGCACAGCTCGACCTGGCCGAGCTGCACGTCATTCCCACGGGGCAGGCCTGGCACAAGAGCCGCGCGCTGACGCCGAAACAAGACCGCCTCGCCATGACGCGCCTGGCCTTCGCCGGCCTGAAGGGCACCGTCGTCATCGACAGCCGCGAAGTGTTGCGCGACGGCCCCACCTACACGCTCGACACCCTGCACGAGCTGCAGCAGGAGCAACCGGGCGCACAGCTCGTTCTGATCATGGGCGCGGACCAGGCGGGTGCCTTGCCGACCTGGCACGGCTGGCAGGCTATACTCGGCATTGCTATCGTTTCTGTAGCGTATCGCGCACTATCGACGGGCGACATTGCTCGTTTTGATCCGAAAATGCTGCCCGGCCTCCCGGCTGGCGCGCGTTTCGAGGCGCTGGAACTGCCGGCCATGGACACCAGCGCCACCGAGATTCGGCGGCGCGCAGCACTCGGCGAGGATATTTCCTCGCTGGTTCCGCCCACCGTTGCACGCTATATTGACCAACACCACCTCTACCGCTCTGCCTGATGACCACTGAAGCCGCCGCCAAGAAAGACACCCAGAAACTCCAGCGAGCCATCATCGATGGACTCGAAGACGTCAAGGCGCAGGACATTCAGGTATTCGACACAGAACATCTTTCGCCGCTGTTCGAGCGCGTGATCGTGGCGTCGGGCACCTCGAACCGCCAGACCAAGGCGCTGGCCGCCAGCGTGCGCGACGCAGTGCGCGACGCCGGCTTCGGCAAGCCGCGCATCGAGGGCGAGGAAAACGGCGAGTGGATCATCGTGGACTGCGGCGCGGCCGTGGCGCACATCATGCAGCCCGCCATCCGCCAGTACTACCACCTCGAAGAGATCTGGGGCGACAAGCCGGTGCGCGCCAAGCTCGGCGGTGCCAAGCCTGCCGCTGCTACGGCATCGAAGGTGAGCGAAGAGAAGAAGCCCGTCGCAGCCAAGATGCCGAACCTGCGTCGCGCGAGCGCTGCCAAGACCGCCATCCGCGCGGCCGAGCAGGAAGCCAAGGCCGAGAAGGCCAGCCGCGCGCCCGCCAAGAAGACGGCCGCCAAGAAAGCTCCTGCCAAGAAGACCGCCACCACCGCACGCGTGCCGGTGAAGGTCGTCGGCAAGCCGGCGGCCAAGAAGCCAGCAGCGAAGACGGCTGCAAAAACGGCCGCGAAGAAGGCGCCCGCGCGCAAGGCGGCTCCGCGCCGTCCATGAAGCTGCTGGTGGTCGCCGTCGGGCAGCGCATGCCCGATTGGGCGCAGACTGCCTGGGACGACTACGCCAAGCGCTTCCCATCCGAGCTCAAGCTCGAGCTGCGCGCCGTCAAGACCGAGCCGCGCGGCTCCAAGTCGCTGGAAACCCTCTATGCCGCCGAGCGCGAGCGCATCGAGGGTGCCATCGCCCGGGGCATGCGCATCGTCGTGCTCGATGAGCGCGGCACGTCGCTCACCACCAAGGCGCTGGCGGCACGGCTGCAGGCCTGGCAAGGCGAGGGCGACGACGTGGCCCTGGTCATCGGCGGCCCGGACGGGCTCGACCCTGCCTTCAAGGCCGCGGCGCACGAACGCATCCGCTTGTCTGATCTGACGCTGCCACATGCGATGGCGCGGGTGCTGCTGGTCGAGCAGTTGTATCGGGCCTGGTCGGTGAACGCAGGTCATCCGTACCACCGCGAATGACGAGCGCCAACAGTCGGGCTGCGATGCTCGACGAGGCGGGCTACGCGCTGTTGCCGGCGCTCCTGCCGGCGGATCTTTTGCTCCAGACCGCACAGTCGTTCGAGTCCACGCTGGGGCAGGCGGCCGGCAGCCGCAATTTGCTGGCCCAGCCGCAGTGCCACGAAATGGCGAATCACCTCAAAGTGCAGCTCGTCGACATGAATCTGCTCGACGCGTCGTCGGTGGCCGTGCAGTGCACGCTGTTCGACAAGACGGCCGACAGGAACTGGCTGGTCGCGCTGCATCAGGACACCTCGATTCCCGCCTCGGGCCCTGGCACGCCTGCTGTCGTGAAAGAAGGCGAGCCCTACGTGC
Organism: Variovorax sp. EL159; assembly: GCF_900100965.1. Classification (GTDB taxonomy): domain Bacteria; phylum Pseudomonadota; class Gammaproteobacteria; order Burkholderiales; family Burkholderiaceae_C; genus Variovorax. The sequence continues at coordinate 1,265,979 of NZ_FMUJ01000001.1, forward strand.
AGCCACCGGTCGACGTGCTGCAGTCGCTGCTCGCCGTACGCGTGCACCTGGACGATTGCGGCGCCGATGCCGGCCCTTTGCGCGTCGTTCCGGGGAGCCACCGGGCGGGCCGCCTCGATGACACCCAGGCACAGGCGATGCGCGCCAACCGTGGCGAGGCGATATGCACGGCCGCACGCGGCGACGCGTTGCTGATGCGCCCGCTGCTGCTGCACGCGTCCTCCCGTGCGCGTTCGCCGGTTCGCCGTCGCGTCCTTCACTTCCTCTTCGGACCCGAACGCCTGCCGCACGGACTGGTCTGGAATCGCACCGTGGCCGGCGCACAACCTGCGTCGCCGGCTCTCCAGGAGAACTGAACTTGCCGGACTTCATCTACCTCGCTTCGCAAAGCCCGCGCCGCGCCCAACTGCTCGGCCAACTCGGCATTCAGCATGCATTGCTGCTGGCCGATGCCAGCGAAGACGCCGAATTGCTCGAGGCGGTATTGCCCGGCGAGGCGCCTGCAACGTATGTGCAGCGCGTCACGGCGCTCAAGCTCGATGCCGCCGTGGCCCGGCTCAAGCGTCGCGGGCTGGCCGATGCGCCGGTGCTGTGTGCCGACACCACGGTCGCGCTGGGCCGCACCATCCTCGGCAAGCCCGAGGACACGGCCGATGCCGCGCGCATGCTCGCCCAGCTGTCGGGCGCCACGCACCGCGTGTTGACGGCCGTGGCCCTGCAGCACGGCACGCAGCGCCATGCGGCGCTCAGCGTTTCGCGCGTGCGCTTCGCCCAGATCACCGAGGCACAGATCGCCCGTTATGCCGATAGCGGGGAGCCGCTCGGCAAGGCCGGTGCCTATGCCATCCAGGGCGCGGCGGCAGCGTTCATCGAGCACATCAGCGGGTCCTATTCGGGCATCATGGGACTCCCCATGTTCGAGACCGCGCAGCTGCTTCAGCGCGCCGGTTTCACTACTTAAGACCTCATGCAAGACATACTGATCAACTGGTCACCGCAAGAGACCCGTGTGGCGCTGGTCGAGCACGGCGCGGTGCAAGAGCTGCACGTCGAACGCACGCTGGAGCGCGGGCTGGTCGGCAACATCTACCTGGGCAAGGTCTCGCGCGTGCTGCCGGGCATGCAGTCGGCCTTCATCGACATCGGCCTGGAGCGCACGGCCTTCCTGCACGTGGCCGACATCGTCGCGCCGTTCACGCCGGGCTCGCGGCCCAGCGCGCCGGTGCCCGAGCGCGACCACCGCAACGGCGGCCCGATCGTGCCGATTGAAAAGCAGGTGTTCGAGGGCCAGTCGCTTCTGGTGCAGGTCATCAAGGACCCGATCGGCACCAAGGGTGCGCGGCTGTCCACGCAGATCAGCATCGCCGGCCGGCTGCTGGTGTTCCTGCCGCAGGACAACCACATCGGCGTGTCGCAGAAGATTCCTTCGGACCAGCGCGAGTCGCTGCGCACGCGCATGCTGGCGCTGATCGAGGCGGCCGCGGCTGCCGACAGCGGCGGCGTGGTGCCGGCCAACACCGGCGGCTTCATCCTGCGCACCAACGGCGAAGACTCTTCCGACGCCGAGCTGGCCGAAGACATCGCCTACCTGCGCAAGACCTGGTCGCGCATTCGCGAATCGTCCAGCAAGTTGCCGGCGATGTCGTTGCTGCATCAAGACCTGAGCCTGCTGCAGCGCGTGCTGCGCGACATGACCAGCGAAGACACGCAGACCATCCGCATCGACTCGCGCGAGCAGTTCGAGGTGCTGCTGAAGTTCGGCCTCGAATTCATGCCGCAGGCGGCCGGCAAGCTGCAGCACTACAAGGGCGAGCGGCCGATCTTCGACCTGTACTCGGTCGACGAGGAAATCGCCAAGGCGCTGGGCCGCCGGGTCGAACTCAAGTCGGGCGGCTACCTCGTGGTCGACCAGACCGAGGCCCTGACCACGGTGGACGTGAACACCGGCGGCTTTGTCGGCGCGCGAAATTTCGACGACACGATCTTCAAGACCAACCTCGAAGCGGCGCAGGCGATTGCACGGCAATTGCGGCTGCGCAACCTGGGCGGGATCATCATCGTGGACTTCATCGACATGGGCCGCGACGACCACCGTGAGCAGGTGCTGGCCGAATTCCGCAAGCAACTCGCGCGCGACCGGGTGAAGACCACGGCCGGCGGCTTCTCGCAGCTCGGTCTGGTGGAAATGACCCGCAAGCGCACGCGCGAATCGCTGGCCCACATGTTGTGCGAGCCCTGCGCGGCCTGTGGCGGGCAGGGCATCGTCAAGACCGCGCGCAGCGTGGCCTACGACGTGATGCGCGAGATCCTGCGCGAGGCGCGGCAGTTCACGCCGCGCGAGTTCCGCATCGTGTCGTCGCCACAGGTGATCGAGCTGTTCCTCGACGAAGAGAGCCAGCACCTGGCGGGGTTGAGCGACTTCATCGGCAAGCCGATCTCGCTGCAGTCCGAGCCCGCCATCGGGCAGGGCCAGTACGACATCGTGCTGCTTTGATTAGGGCCTGTTCACACTACACAAGGGGTCGCGAAGCTCGCCACAGCCCGCCCATCAAGGCGCGTGACGCCGTGCGTGCGTCCGCACGCACAAGGAGCGCAACGCCGAGGGGCGGGCTGTGGCGAGCTTCCCTTCGGGTTGCTTCGCCAAGGGGCCGTCTGCGGCGTTGCCCGCGCTTGCAAGGCGCCAGCCCTGCCGCGCCCGGGCGCCTTGCAGCCAGCCCCTTGGCGGAGCAACGCGACCCCCTGTGTAGTGTGAACAGGCCCTACAGCGTCGGGTCTTGCCCCGGCGGGGCGCTGCGCACTGCCAGCGTCTGCAGCCGCGCGTAGAGGCCGTCCAGCGCCATCAGTTGCTCATGGCTGCCTTGCTCGGCAATGCGGCCTTGCTCCATCACGATGATGCGGTCGGCGTGCTGGATGGTCGACAGGCGGTGGGCCACGATCAGCGTGGTGCGGTTCTGCATCAGGCGCTGCAGCGCGTCCTGCACCAGCCGTTCGGATTCGGTGTCCAGGGCCGATGTGGCCTCGTCGAGCAGCAGTACCGGCGCGTTCTTGTAGAGCGCACGCGCGATGGCGAGGCGCTGGCGCTGGCCGCCGGACAGCTGGGTGGCGTTGTGGCCCAGCACGGTGTCGATGCCCTCGGGCAGGCTGTCGACGTGGCTGCTCAGGTTGGCGGCGGCAATGCATTCGAGCACGCGTTCGCGATCGATCTCCGAGCCCAGCGCCACGTTGGCCGCGAGGGTCTCGTTGAGCATGACCACGTCCTGGCTCACCATCGCGAACTGCGCGCGCAGGCTCTTCAATTGCCATTCGCTGGTGTCATGCCCGTCGAGCAGCACCTGGCCGTCGCTCGGCTGCACGAAGCGGGGCAGCAGGTTGACCAGCGTGGTCTTGCCTGAACCCGAGGGCCCGACGAAGGCCACCACCTGGCCGGGTTCGATGGTCAGGCTCACACCGTCGAGGGCTCGTTGTTCGTCGTCGCCGCGGTAGCTGACGCGCACGTTGCGCAGCTCGATGCGGCCGGCTGCGTGTTCTAGGCTGAAGCTGCCTTGCGACTCCGGCGCCACTTCGTCGATCAGTATCAGCCCGCGTTCGAGGGCCGCGAGGCCGCGCGTGATCGGGGCGGCCATGTCGGCGAGCCGGCGGATCGGCGCGATCAGCATCAGCATGGCCGTGATGTAGGCAACGAAGCCGCCCACGGTCAGGCCTTGTTCGCCGCTCTGCCAGAGCGCGATCATCACCACGACCGACAGCGCCAGCGACGCCATCATCTGCGTGAGCGGCGTGGTGGCGGCCTGGGCGATGGTCGATTTGACGGCCAGGCGGTTCAGGCGCTGGCTGAGCTTTTCGAAGCGCTGGCTCTGCGCCGCTTCGGCACCATGAAGGCGCACCACGCGGTGCGCGAGCACGTTCTCTTCCACCACGTAGGCCAGTTCATCCGTCGCCTGCTGGCCCTGCTGCGTGAGGCGGTACAGGCGCTTGGAGAACACCTTCATGATCCAGGAGATGCTGGGCACGAGAAAGGCCACGATCAGCGTGAGCTTCCAGTTCAGGTAGACCAGATAGGCGAGCAGCGCGATCAGCGTGAAGCCGTCGCGCGTGAGGCCGAGCAGCGCCTGCACCAGCAGCATCGCGCCGGTCTGCACCTCGTAGACCACCGTGTTCGACAGGGCGCTGGCCGACTGGCGCGTGAAGAGCGCCAGCTCGGCGCCCATCAGCCGCTCGAACAGCACGCGCCGCAGCCGTTGCATGCCTTCGTTGGCGATGCGCGAGAGGGCGTATTGGGAAATGAACTGGGCGATGCCGCGCACCGCGAACAGCAGCAGCACGGCCGCCGGCACTATCCACAGCGCGAGCTGGCCGCGGTTGAAGCCACGGTCGAGCAAAGGCTTGAGAAGGGCGGCCATCAGCGGCTCGGTAATGGCCGCCATCAGTGCACCGATCAGGCCGGCTGTCCACCACTGGCGAGAGCCGCCAAACCAGGTCATGAGTCGCGCCAGACGGCGCATCAGGGGAGGGCGCGCGTTCTCGCCGCCGGGGGATGCTTGCATGGCGGCGGATTCTACGGGCGGCCCCATTCCGGGCTTCCTTGAGTGATTCTGTAGGACCGCACCGCCGGATAAACGTTTTGTGACGGCGTCGCCGAGCCAGTGTGTAACATGTGGCCCGTTACGCCGGGCAGAAACTTTTTCTCCGGAAACCTCTCCGAACCGCATGAACAAGCCGTTGCCAGTCTCTATCCCAACTCCTTCTTCATCGCTATTTGCACGCCGCACCCTCATTGCGGCTCTTGCTGCCACTCCCATGCTTCCTGCGCTGGCCCAGTTCCGGGTCGAGGTGTCGGGCGTCGGGTTGACGCAGCTGCCGATTGCGCTCGTTCCGTTCAAGGGCCAGGAAAGCTCGCCCCAGAAGATTTCGGACATTGTCCAGGCCGACCTCGAACGCAGCGGCCAGTTCCGCGGCGTCGACGCCTCGGGCCAGGCGCTGGACGAGGCCTCGCGCCCCGACCTGTCGCTGTGGCGCCAGCGAACGGCCGATTCGCTCGTGGTGGGCAGCGTCAGCAGGCTGGCCGATGGCCGCTTCGATGTGCGCTTCCGTCTGTGGGACGTGGTGAAGGGCCAGGACCTGGGCGGCCAGAGCTACACCGTGCCCCAGGGTGACCTGCGCCTTGCCTCGCACCGCATCGCCGACTACGTCTATGAAAAGCTGACCGGCGAAAAAGGCATCTTCTCGACCCGCATCGCCTACGTCACCAAGGCCGGCAGCCGCTACTCGCTCTGGGTGGCCGACGCCGATGGCGAGAACGCACAGGCTGCGCTCGCCAGCCCCGAACCCATCATCTCGCCCTGCTGGTCGTCGAACGGCCAGCAACTGGCGTATGTGTCCTTCGAGTCGCGCAAGCCGGTCGTGTACGTGCACAACGTGGCCAGCGGCCAGCGCCGCCTGCTCGCGAACTTCAAGGGCTCCAACAGCGCGCCGGCCTGGGCACCCGATGGCAATTCGCTGGCCGTCACGCTCAGCCGCGATGGCGGCTCGCAACTGTTCAGCATTCCGGCCACGGGCGGCGAACCGCGCCGCCTGACCCAGAGCTCCAGCATCGACACCGAGCCGGCCTATTCGGCCGACGGCAGCACGATCTATTTCGTGAGCGACCGCGGCGGTGCGCCGCAGATCTACAAGATGAGTGCCAGCGGCGGCAACCCGACGCGGGTCACCTTCAGCGGCACCTACAACATTTCTCCGGCTGTCAGCGGCGATGGCCGGTGGTTGGCCTACATCTCGCGGATCGGCGGCGCGTTCAAGCTCCAGGTGATGGAGCTGGCGACCGGCAATGTCGCGTCCATCACCGACACCACCGCCGACGAGAGCCCGAGTTTTGCTCCCAACAGCAAGCTGATCGTCTACGCCACGCATCTGCAGGGCCGCGAGGCGCTCATGACGAGCACGCTCGATGGAAAAATAAAGGCACGACTCGCGGGACAGGCGGGGGACATAAGAGAACCGGACTGGGGTCCGTTTCAGAAGCAATGACCAGGTTTACTTGAGGAGTTCGAAAATGTTGAAACGTACGATTTATTCGCTGGCTATCGTGGCACTGATCGCCGGTTGTTCGTCGGGCACCAAGCTCAACGAAACGCCGGTGACCGACCGCTCCGGCACACCTGGCGGCCAGCAAGGCGCCACCACCGTGGCACCCGTCACCATCGATCCGAACGCCGGCACCGCGCAAGGTCCGATGGGCGTGGAACGCATCGTCTACTTTGATTACGACAGCTACACGGTCAAGCCCGAGTTCCAGTCGATCATCGATGGCCATGCGCGCTTCCTCAAGCAGAATCCGCAGCGTCGCGTCTCGATCGAAGGTCACACCGACGAACGTGGCGGCCGCGAATACAACCTGGCGCTGGGCCAGAAGCGTTCCGAAGCCGTGCGCCGCGCGCTCACGCTGCTTGGCGTGAGCGACAGCCAGATCGAAGCCGTGAGCTTCGGCAAGGAAAAGCCGGCCGTGCAGGGCTCGGGTGAAGAGGTGTGGGCACAAAACCGCCGCGCCGAAATCCGCTACACCCGGTGATGCAACGCGCTGTGTTGCGAGGCGCGGCGCTGGCTGCCGCCTTGCTTTGCGTCTCGGTCGGGTCGCAAGCCGCACTGTTCGAGGATGACGAGGCCCGCAAGGCCATCCTCGACCTGCGGCAGCGCGTCGAGACCATGCGCCAGCAGACCGATCAGCGGCTGACCGACGAAAACGGCCAGCTGCGTCGCAGCCTGCTCGATCTGCAAAGCCAGATCGAGCAGATGCGCGGCGACCTGGCCCGCATGACCGGGCAGAACGAACAGCTCACGCGCACGCTGAGCGAAATGCAGTCGCGCCAGACCACCATCGACGACAAGCTCAAGCAGACCGAGCCGTCGAAGGTGTCCGTGGACGGCCGCGAGTTCAACGCCGATCCCAAGGAAAAGGCCGATTTCGATGCCGCGCTCGGCGTCTTCCGTGCCGGCCAGTTCGCGCAGGCGCAGACGGCGTTTGCCGAGTTCGTCAAGCGCTACCCGCAAAGCGGCTACAACGCTTCGGCGCTGTTCTGGCTTGGCAATGCGCAGTACGCCACGCGCAACTACAACGAGGCCATCGCCAACTTCCGCTCGATGCTGTCGCTCGCGCCCGACCATGCCAAGGCCCCCGAGGCCGTGCTGTCGATCGCGAACTGCCAGATCGAACTGAAGGACACGCGTGCCGCGCGCCGCACGCTGGAAGACCTGACCAAGGCCTACCCGCAGTCCGAAGCTGCACAGGCCGGCCGCGAGCGCCTTTCGCGCCTGCGCTGATGCCGGCAGCGGAGCTTTCCGCTTGAGCACCATCACTCCTGAAGCGTTCACCCCAGCAACCGCCGCGGATGTCGTCACCGACACCGCGGCGCCTGACTTTGCGCGCCGCTTCGGCGGCCTCGAACGGCTGTACGGCGTGGCCGGTGCCGCAGGCATCCGCAACGCCCATGTGCTGGTCGTCGGCATCGGCGGCGTGGGTTCGTGGGCGGTCGAGGCACTGGCGCGCAGCGGCGTGGGGCGGTTGACGCTGGTCGACCTCGACCATGTGTCGGAGTCGAACATCAACCGGCAGATCCACGCGCTCGATTCGACCGTGGGGCAAGCCAAGGTCGAAGCCATGCGCGAGCGCATTGCGCAGATCAACCCCGAGTGCAAGGTGCTGGCCATCGACGAATTCGTCGAGCCCGACAACTGGACCACGCTGCTCGACGCGGCGCAGGCCGCGAACGGGCCTGCAACGGCGGTCATCGATGCGTGCGACCAGGTGAAGGCCAAGCTCGCGATGGCGGCATGGGCGCGTGCCTCGCGCACGGCGTTCGTCACCGTCGGTGCGGCGGGGGGCAAGCGACAGGCACACAAGGTCGACATCGACGACCTGTCGCTCGTCACGCACGACCCGTTGCTCGCCCAGCTTCGCCAGCGTCTGCGCAAGTCGCATGGCGCGCCGCGCGAAGGCCGCAAGATCGGCGTGACCTGCGTCTTCAGCCGCGAAAGCGTGGCGCCACCCGACGCTTCATGCGCGATCGAAGGCGATGGTTCTCTCAACTGCCACGGCTATGGTTCGGTGGTCAGCGTGACGGCAACTTTCGGTCAATGTGCGGCAGGTTGGGTTCTCGACAAAATTGCGGGCAACGCCACGCTATAATCTTTGGCTTTGCTGGATTCAACGCCAGCAAGAAACAAAAAATGGTTCCGGGACGTTAGCTCAGTTGGTAGAGCAGCGGACTTTTAATCCGTTGGTCACTGGTTCGAATCCAGTACGTCCTACCAACACATTGAATCGGTCGAAACTCAGCATCCATGCGGGTTTCGGCCGTTTTTCTTTGGTGACCGGGATATAGGCGCGGTGTCTGTCCAGTCCGTTTTTCGCGGGTTTGGCACAAAATTGGCACACCGAAACTCCGGCTCCATGTCTCGGAAAGGCAAGGAGCAATGGCAAGTTTTGACAAACGCGGCGAGTTCTGGCGCGCCCAGATCCGTCGCAACGGTTACCCACTCCAGTCGAGGACTTTTGACACCAAGCCCGAAGCGCAGGCGTGGGCACGGTCCGTCGAGTCCGATATGGATCGCGGCACCTACCGAGACAACCGAGAGGCCGAAAGCACGACGCTGGCTGAAGCGCTCGATCGGTACGGCCGGGAGTTCAGCAGCCGAAAGGCGCATCCCGACCGGGACTTGCAACGTATCAAGCGCTGGCAGCAGTACCCGCTCGCGCAGCGCCACATGGCTACCCTGCGCGGGACAGACTTTGCGGCCTACCGTGATACTAGGCGTCAGCAGGGCAGGGCCGAAAACACTATCCGCTTGGAGCTCCAACTCGCGAGCCATTTGTTCGAAATGGCTCGAAAGGAGTGGGGTTGGGAAGGTCTGCTGAACCCGCTGAAGAACATCCGGAAACCCTCCGGCACCAAGGCTCGCGATCGCCGCCTGCACCCTGGCGAACGCGAGCGCTTGGCGGCGGCGTTGGCCGAGTCCGATAACTCCTGGGCTGCACCGGCATTCGAGCTCGCCATCGAGACCACGTTGCGCCAGGGCATGCTCTTCGAACTGCGCTGGTCGTGGATCGACTTGGGCAAGCGTGTGGTCACGATCCCGCGCTCGTACCACCAGCGGGCCAACAAAGGTGTCCCTCACGAAATACCGCTCTCGTCGAAGGCCGTAACCGTCCTGCAGGCCATGCCGCGCAGCATCGACGGTAGGGTGTTTGGGTGTACGGCCAATGCTGCCTTAATGATCTGGAAACGGGTACTGAAGCGTCTGGCCATCGACGATTTGCGATGGCACGATTTGCGCCATGAAGGGGTTTCGCGTCTCTTCGAAAAAGGAATGAGCGCCATTGAGGCCTCAAGCATCAGCGGCCATAAGAGCTTCGTCATGCTCAAGAGGTACACCCATTTGCGGGCCGTCGATCTGTTGGCGAAGATCGGTTGATTTTCGCGGGTTTGGCAGCAGCCCTTGGCAGCCACATTCACTACCGACCGCCCGCAGGCGGCCGGTTCATCTCCCCGGCTTCCTCCCCCTACTTTTGAGGCCTGCGAGGCGGTCACCTCGAAAGGAGCTACCGAATGAAGATGACTCAATTGATCAGCATGCTGGCTCTAGTTACTTTTGCGGCTGGCGCGCAAGCCCAAATCTTGTACGAAGTTGCCAATTCGACTGGAGGCCAGCAGGTCGCCGGGGTAGGCATCGACCAGGCCGCGATTTACGGTGGCATCAATGATGCCCGCGGACGAGCTCAGAACGCGCAGGGTATGGCCGAGTGGGCGGGCCAGACTGCCCAGAGCGCGAGTCAAGTTGCAGCTACCGCTCAAGGCACAGCGAGCTACGCAGTCGGCCGTGCGGCCGATGCCCGCGCTCGCGCCGATTACACAGCCCAGTACAACTGGGGTTACACGAGGGCGGCCGCGATTTCCGCCTGCATGGCAACCGGCGCTTCTCCGGCTTATTGTGCCGTCGTGAACGATTCCACGTTTCCCCCGCCCTGATGTCAGGAGAGGGCTACGACAAACAAGGCGCCTTCGGGCGCTTTTTTTTCTGCTCGGGCCCTGGCCACCAGAGGAGCTAGTGCGGCTAGGCGAGCTGGCGGCAGCGAATGTGCGCTCGCTTCATATAGCGGCTCCCGATCAGAGCCTGTCTTTTTATATCGGATGCAGTGATCTTTGATCGCGAGTGAATAGATGAACTCCTCGAAGCATGCGAAGATGACGGCTTTGATTTTCACAAAACCGTAGGCATCCCTCATGAAAGAATACGCCATCACCCATAGGTCAGATCATGTGGGAATGGGATTAGATAATCGGCATTTCTTGGAGGCCTTGACCAGGTGGAATTATTTTCCCAATCAAAAAGCATTGGCAACAGAACTCCCGCCCAACATATCCACACGACGATTCACGCCTGAGGTTGCCCGGAAGCTGATTGAGACTATAAAAATCAATAATGAACGTAAACCGCTTGGCTTCGACTTGGTTGAGTATCGTGCAACTCGATATAACAATGTTTCGCGCATACTTGGATTAATTCATCCGCTGGCGTTTGCAAGAATTTTCGAGGTCTTTGAGGCTAATCACGAAAATCTAATAGCTGCGATGAAAGACGAAAATAGTGCGATTCAGGTGGAGGCGCACAATGACGGTCGGATGCTAATTATGAACTATGAGGATCATGAAACTAAAGCAATGGCGGCTATTGATCAAAGCTTTGGCAAAAAATTTCGAGCCCATACTGATGTCGCCAACTGTTTTGCATCTGTTTACACCCACTCGCTGGAATGGGCCGTTCAGGGCTTCGAAATAGCCAAGTTAAACTTGGCTGTTAAAAAAGGACCCCGTCATTGGAGTGCCCATATTGATCAAGCTTTACGTTGGGCCAAGCGCAACGAAACCTCAGGATTGCCGGTTGGTCCTGCGTCCTCAAGTATCGCGGTTGAGGTCATACTATCCGCTGTGGATCAGAAGTTGCGCGACCGATTTTCGTTTGTTCGTTATGTTGACGATTACACGGCACTCTGTGAATCGCACGAGAGTGCGCAAGAGTTTATTCTTGCGCTTGGCAAGGAGTTGAGTCTATATCGGCTTAACTTGAATTTAGCCAAAACCTCAATTGTCGAACTCCCGGAACCTCTGCAGGAGAAATGGGTTGCTGATTTGATGAATGCAGTCCCTCCGGTGCTACGTGATGACGGGCAGCTGGCATTCATGGATACCAGCGATGCGCTGCAATTTTTAGATCACGCAGTGCGACTCAATAACGAAACTCCTGATGGAAGTATCGTAAAATTCGCCGTGGCGGCTATATCTAGAAGATTAAAAGACCGAGCTGCTGCTGATGTTTTTAAATATGTTTTGAATTTGTCTTGGCATTATCCAATTCTCTTGCCTTACTTGGAGCAAATAGATGCTCGCTCCGAATATTATGACCGAGAAATTTTGATTGAAAAGCTAAATAAAATCATCGCAATCAATGTTGCACATCGCAGGTCTGACGGAATTTGCTGGGCGCTTTATTACCTGGATAGATTGAAATCCAACCCGTCAGAGGATTCAATCGTTGGAGTTATTTCCTCAGGAGATAGCGTCGCAATCGCCATGCTCTGCGCCTTTGAGATTGCTGTCGAACGAGTTGCAGAGTACGCAAAAACTTTAATCGACAAAACTTCACTGTACATTAAAGATCAAAATTGGCTTCTGCTGTACCGGCTATATCTTTTGGGGAAAATTAATGATCCTTACGAGGATGAAAAAACATTTGAAATATTGAAGAAGTATGAGGTTGATTTCTTTTGCCCGGCTGGGGAGAATAGTCGGGCGGAAGAGTATTGCGAATACATTTCAAATCCATTTGTTCCTCAAGAGGAGATGCAGAATTTCGATCAATGGATGAACGGCGCCTAGCTCCTCTATCTATTCTTAAAGCTCGGCACTAACTACGTCTAGCGCAGGCGCCTTCGAGCTGGCAATCGAAACATCCCTGCGACAGGGGGCTTTTCGCATTGCGCTGGGAATGTGTGGATCTACCAGGTGGTCTAACCCAATTCGCCCGGCTTTCCGCGAACGCAAAAACTAGGGTGTGCCGGACGTCATCCTCTCGAGCCGTCGAGGTCTGAGACCGCTGCCGCAAAGCATCGACGGCCGTGTGTTGGCGGCGGCACGGGATGCGGTCCTCATGACTTGGCGCAATGCCCGAAGCGGTTGAGCACAGAGGACCTTCGATGACTCGACTTGCGGCACGAGGACGCGAGAGGGCGTGCCGAGCACGATCCAGGGGTTTCGACAATGGATCGCGCGGCGTTCACAGGCGGCGTCGATCCGAAGATGATCCGGCGGTACATGAACCTCGACGCCGTAGTACTTGCCCTCCGGCTGTTACCCCTGCCCAAACCATGGCGCCGGTCGTGAGTGAAGACACTTTTTGAGAAAATGCCAAGGTTTTTTGAGTACGGAACTCTTGCCTCTTCTTCGATTTTCGGGCGACTGTTCACGTCGTGATGCGAACAGCCCGACCGCTATACTCGAAACTCCCAAAGAGGCGAAACACATGCCGAGAGCCGATCTCATCGTCAACCTCGTGCGCGCTGGCACGCAAGGCGATCAGAAGATGTTCCGGTCGACTGTGGAAGCCATCGCGGCAGAGGAGCGCGCCAAGCGCCATACCCTGCTAGCTGACAGGTTGGAGGAAAACTTGCGTGCGGTCGCCGTGCCGCCCAAAAGCCCGGAGGTCATTCGCAGTTTCGACGGCGGCCATGGAGGATTGCTATACGAGATCCAGCCCCGCCGGATGCTCGAATCCATTTTGTTGGCCGACGAAGTGAAGGCCGCCACGCGCGAACTGGTGGAAGAGCAGCAGCGCACGGACTTGCTCCGGTCCTATGGCCTCGAGCCGCGTCACAGGATCTTGCTGTCGGGCCCCCCGGGCAACGGCAAGACAACCTTGGCCGAAGCCATTGCCTCCGAGTTGATGATTCCGCTCTTTGTAGTGCGCTACGAGGCAGTGGTGGGCAGTTTCTTGGGCGAAACAAGCGGCCGATTGAAACGGCTTTTCGACTTCGCACGCACACACCATTGCGTTCTCTTCTTCGACGAATTCGACACGTTGGGTAAGGAGCGCGGAGACACCCACGAGACTGGCGAGATCAAGCGCGTTGTCAGCTCGTTGCTTTTGCAGATCGACGGACTGCCCAGCCATGTCGTTGTAGTAACTGCGACTAATCACGCCGAATTGCTTGATCGTGCGGTCTGGCGGCGTTTTCAACTGCGTCTTACCCTACCCGCACCGACATTGGCTCAGCGTACGCAATGGTTCGAGCGTTTCCAGCGCCGACTCGATGTGCCGCTGGGCATGGCACCGAAGACGCTTGCGACGCGCCTGAACGTCACTAGCTTTTCTGACCTCGAGCAGTTCTGCGAGGACGTGCATAGGCGGTACGTCCTGGCGTTACCCTCTGGCGACATCAAGACAATCATTGCGGATCGGATCGTTCAGTGGAAACTGCGCGCATCCATTGACGACTCGCCCGGGCGGTAAGGTTTGCCGGGCGAGAACCGAGGGCAGTTGCCCCTCCTGATTTTCCCGCAGCCTTCGCCTGTGGAGCGGCAAGCTGGCTCCAAGATGCGTCCCACGCTTCATGTCCCAGGACATGCGCGCCAGGCCGAGCGACTAGCACCACGATTTCAGTCACTGCAAGCTGCTTTTGATGCTCGTCGTCTGGAGTTGCAGGCAAGCGCGCAAAACAGCGATCCAGACCTCGTTGTCGTCTTCGTAACCGTTGGGGCCGTCAACGACTTTATCTCTTCGGCGGAACGCATCCCGGGTCTGGAATGGCTGGCGGCGATGATTGAGGCGCAAGTCGAGCCAGACGAGGATTTCTATTCCACTCAAGACGCAGACAAGGCGCTCAGTGGGAAGCTGTTTCTGATGGGCAGCAACCGGCAAGCGCTCGAGGAGGTCGTGCGATTGTGGGAGCTCTACCGATCTGAGCCGACCAGCGACCTCGGCAAGGGACTCAGTGCTTGGAAAGGGTTGTTCCTCCATCTAAAGGAGGTGCGGTTCTGGGGGCCACAAGACCGGCTCGGAGATGAGCTACGCCAAGCGTGGCGCTTCCGTTTGGAGACCGGCGCGGCGTCATTAAAGTTCGAGATCGAGGCATGGTGTTTCTCGTCTCCAGTCAAGAACACCGCCTCCTCCACTGAAGTGCGTGCACTGGTCGGTGAACTTGGAGGACGGGTCCTAGACGAGCGGCTGATCCTCGACATTGCCTACCACGGGTTCTTGGTTGAAGTGCCTGCGCAGGGAGTCCATCTGCTACTGGGCGCGGCGGCGCCGCCGTTGCTCCGATCTGAGCGAGTAATGTTCATGCGCCCGAGGGGGCAGGCCTCGGCACGCGCCGGCGATGGAGCCGCGCGCTTGCCCGACTTGGCGGTGCCCCAGCAGCGAGTCTCCGGTGCTCCGGTCGTCGCCATGTTGGACGGACTTCCGTTGGCCAACCATGCTCGCCTGCAGGGGAGGCTGATCGTTGACGATCCCGACCAATGGGCGGAGGCCTATCCGGCCGCCGAGCGCGTCCACGGCACGGCGATGGCATCGTTGATCGCCTGGGGCGAACTCGACGCGGCCGGAGCCCCACTGAGCGCGCCTATTTATGTGCGCCCCATCCTGCGACCCGATCCCAACAGCAATCCGCGAGAGGAATGCACACCGGACGATCGCCTGTTGGTGGATCTCGTGCACGTAGCAGTGCGTCGTATCTTTGAAGGGGCCCCAGGTGTGCCGCCTGCGGCCCCGACGGTACGCGTCATCAATCTGTCCGTGGGCGACAGGTACCGCCCGTTCGCGGGCGATCTGTCTCCATGGGCCCGTCTCCTGGATTGGCTGTCATACAAGTACAAGGTGCTTTTCGTCGTCAGCAGTGGCAACCGGGCCGACGATCTCGTTCTCAACGTGGCCCGAGAATCGCTGCAGAATCTGACCCGCGAAGCGCAGGCTTCTGCGTCGATGCTGGCGCTCGTGCAGCAGGACATGCACCGCCGCCTGCTGGCGCCGGCGGAATCCGTCAATGCGCTTACAGTGGGCGCCTCCTACAGCGACGGATCGACCTTCGCGACAGTCCCAGGACGCTATGCCTTGTTCCCGGAGTACGGCATTGCGCCGTACTCCTGCATCGGGCCCGGATTTCGGCGGGCGATAAAACCCGAGATTCTGTTGCCTGGTGGACGTGCCCTCTACCGCGAGCGTCCTGTCTCACCGCCGGCCGAGACTCATCTCAGTGGCGTCTGGCATACGCCTCAACCACCAGGGCAGCGCGTCGCCGTGCCCATGGATGCTGCGGGGGACACGATCTATACGCGCGGAACCAGTAATGCGGCGGCGCTGGCCACGCGCTGGGCAGCGCAAACATTTGGTGTGCTGGAAGCGCTACGCGCCGGCAACCCAAACGGACTTCCGAGCCGCTACGACGCCGTGATGATCAAGGCCCTGTTAGCTCACGGGGCGAGTCTCGGGAACATCGAAGACCAAGTGCTAGCCGCGCGACCGGACGTTGTCCACTGGCATGCGCAGCGCCGTCTCGTGAGCCGTTATGCCGGTTACGGTGTAGCCGACGTCGATCGAGCACTAACCTGCACGGAGCAACGGGCGACCATGCTAGGCGTCGGTGAACTGCGCAACGAGAAGGCATGGGAGTTCCGCGTCCCTGTTCCGGAAGCACTTAATGCGACCCTCGTTAAGCGAAGGCTCACCGTCACATTGTCGTGGTTCACCCCCCCGAATGCGCGGCACTCCAAGTACCGAACTGCACGGCTGTGGGTTGACCTGCCCGACGACCCTTTGCGCTTAACGCGCCTCGAAGGTGAAGCTCGCCAGCTTCAGCTCGGGACCTTGCAGCACGAAACCTTCGAGGGTGAGGGCGCGGTGCCAGTGATTCCTGGGCAGAATCTAGTGATTCGGGTGAACTGCCTTGCCGATGCCGGCCGGCTCGACAATCCCGTCGAATTCGCACTTTGCGTTTCGCTAGAAGTCGCCGAGGGAGTTGCACTGCCAATCTATGAGCAAGTGCGGGCTCGAATCACTCCTCGTGTCGCAGTCGGCGTCGAGGCATCGCGCTGAGAAGCGAGTCGATTGACGCTCAACCTGCGCGCCTCGGGCGCCGTCGCCTCAATTCTCCCTGTCAATTTTCGCGCTTGGCCGACATCGAAGCGACGAGGGGCCTGGCTGCAGGTGGGCTGAATCGAGAGGTCGACCAGCTACTTCAAGGCCTTGTTGATCTTCTCGATCAAAACTTTGAATTGATCACGTTCGACATCGGTCAGATCGTCACTGGTATGGTCCCGAGACCATCGAACGTATTCTTTGGCCAGCTTGTACTTCGAAAAGCTGCTATCAGCGGATTCGAGCAGATCAATGATGGGACGATTTGGTTGAGCTTCAGCCGCAACTGAGACATCGATAGACAGCGCGTCTTTGGCGATCTTGACAAGAGTGTCGCGCAGCAAGTCTTCAATCTCCGGCTTTGCGACGGTGCCGGAATACGCGTCCTTTGTCCGCAGGATTCCACGATTGCCCAGCGTGTGGACCAGCGTATCCTGACGGGCGGCTTGGTCGCCGGCAGAATCCGAATCCAAAAGGGCCACCACCTTGAAGTTTTGCGCATACAAAATGGTGGCGTAGTAAACCACCTTCCCAGCGCTGGCGGCCGGAATCAAGGCGATTTTTTCATTCAACTGAACTAGCTTTGCCTCGCGCAGCAAAGCCGCAGTCGCCTCGACGTACCAGTAGTCGGTCAGCCCCTCCAACACTAGATTTCGCTCCTGAGTAAACAGGCTCTGTGCCAAGTCGTAGCCGAGCGCTTCTTGCAGTGGCAGAAGCGCCGCTGGATCGCCCGAGGCAACGGTGGTGTGAACCTTCGTGCCGGCTTTGCGATCGGTCATTTCAACCACTCTGACCAAGTCCAGTTCGTCGGGGCCAACCAAGAACGGAGAGTGAGTGGTGTAGATAGTTTGATTGCCTTCGGACAGACGGCTGATGGTCGAACGAAACTCCCTTTGCTTCAGCCCATGAAGAGAAAGGCCGGGTTCGTCAAGCAGCAGGATCGCATTCTTGTGTTTGCCTGCAGCCTCCGCGAAGAACACAACGAAAAACGAAACGAGCCATTGAAAGCCTTCAGATCGCTGATGCAATTCGATCTGCGCGCCAAGTTCGTCCTCCACAACCACTTTGACGTATTGCCCATCCGCCTGTATGCGAAGGTTGTCTGCTTCGGCGCGTCCTTCGCGTGGCCGCCACACAGATCGAATTTCGTTGGTCAACTGCACGCTAGCCGCATTCAGCTGATAGCTGCGCATGTCCAGTTGATCGCGATAGGTTTGGAGGGCTGCGGGATTGTTTGCCGGAGGTGCCGCCGCCTTTCCCAAGTCTGATAGTTGCTGTGCGGTGAAGCCCAGCAGCTTGAGCAAACAGACGTTTCCGTAGTCGTACTGGTCGTCATCCAATACGTTACTTGCCAAGCGCTGGGCCAAGTGATCGAGCTGGATCAGCGGTTTGACCCGAAAGTAGTTGTTAAACAACACAAAGACTGGGATTCGACTTTCCAATGCCTTCAACGCCGTGGCATGGTCGAGGTGGGCGGTGGCGCTCAGGGAGAGGCCATCGAGACGCTTTTCTTCGATCTCGTTGCTTTCATCGACCAGCACGAGTGCCGTATCCAGCCAGCCCTTGAGGGCCACAGCTCGCTGTCCTTCGATGATGGTGGTCGGCACCCAGCCGTTCGTAATCGCTGCCAGGCCGGCACTCGGAGTCGGGCCGCCCGGCGTCGCAGCTTCAGCGCGCGGGTCGATATGGGCGCAAAGACGAGCGAGGTCCTTGGAGATTGCTGAATAAGTGGGCAATGCAGGGGCGTCGCGTAAGGCGTGCCAACCGGTGTTATCCAGCCTTCTTCCAAATGCGTACCGTACATTGCGCATCGATTCGGGAACGGCGGCGCGATCCCCATCGTCAAGTTCGAATTCCACTTGAACGACCGTAACGCCTTTGGGATCAACCCGCTGAGTGGTGATGTCGTTGTAGTTGGAGCGCGGGTAATCACGCAACGCGTCAAACTTTGCGGCCTCCGGAGGCGGGTTGATTTGTTGTAGAGCCTGAAGAACTGCCGTTTTCCCCGCCTCATTGGGGCCGACCATGATGGTTTTGGCTTTCTCTATCTCAAACCAACCGGTGTCGATGATGCCCCGATAGTTGGTGACCCTTGCTTTTTGCAACCGCATCGCCTCATCTCCTCCATGAGTCCCGCCAGGGACTCCTCCAGCATACCGCAGGGCTTCCACCGTGGCGTGCCTAAGTTGCGAGGGGGCCTTTTCAGTGCCTTTTTCCGTCGGGCCGCTCAGTTGCCGGTCCTGAACATGAAGGACTTCGAGAACTCACCCGTCAAGTTCGATGTGATCGCAGGGTTAGTGCCTGTACTGATTGGGTCACCGTTGTTGAAGTCGGCCATGGTGGTGTTCGTCCCCGAGACCGTCACGGTGTACTCCATGTTCGGCTCGAGCGGCTGATCCGGCAGGATGATGGCGCGGCTCGGGTCGACCAGGAAGTTGGGATCATTCGCGCGCACCATCGGCGCGCGCAGGATGACCGGTGAGCCATCCGACTTCTTCACCATCGTGGCTGAGCTGATGGTGAGCAACTGGCCGACGCGCACAGCCACAACGATCGGTTGGCCCACAGGGGCGGTCGACAGATCGCGGCCTGGAACTGGGTTCGGCTGCTCGTTCTTGAGCTGGTAGGCCGTACCCGTGGTGCCATCGCACGGATAGGTCTGCACCGCGGCACCATCAGGCTTCTGAGAGAACTGGCCCAGCGCAATCCCGGTGGCGATCTGCGTGATTGCGCGCGGGCCGAAGTTGGCTGTGGTGCCGACCAAGTCGGAGCTCATGATTGAAAACCCGACGTCGAGCTGCGGCGACAGCAAGTCGAGAGCGTGATACGGCGCACTCAGGAGACTTCGAACTGCCGCAACGCCGCGCCCCTGCGGGGCGAATTCCGTAGGGCCAAGCACGTTGGCCTTCGCGCCGGTCGCGTTTGCGAAATCGTCGAGCACCAGGCCGCGGCCATAGCCTGCCGCATTGGCGCGGTCGGCAGGCGTCACGCCTGTGAATGCGGGTTTGGCGTCGTCCTGGAAGTGGCCCACCAGGTTGTTGACCAGTTGGAAATTGGCGTGGCCAGCCGCGGCAATGTCCAAGTGAGCGTTCTGTGCCAACAGACCGAAGCCGCAACGGCTTCGCTCGGCATTCAGCAGGTTGAAGGCGGCCAGCTCCTCGGAGCCCACAGCATAGGTCGGCGCCGGCACCGACGTGACGATGCTCGAGGCGGTATCGCCTGTCGAGGGATCGTCGGTACCTGGCTGCGCCGGCGGCGGGGCAACGGGCGGCTGGACTGGCGGATTCGTCGGAGTGCCGGTGTCCGGTGCAGGCGGCGGGGCGATGCCGATCAGCGGAATGCCACCACCGCCGCCACCTCCTCCACCACCGCAGGCCGAGAGGAGAACGAGGGCTGCCGCAGCAAGCGCGATCGCGCTGGGGAATTGGGGAAACTTATTTTTGGTTTGCATGATGAGTTGAAAATCTGGAATCGAAAAACTGGTTGTTGAAATTGGTTGGGCCCCGAGCTCAATCGAGCTCGCGCAGCCCCATCGGGTGGCGCATCGAGGCCCCAGACACGACGGCTCCCGCGCCGAGTAGGAAGGCCGTGGTCAGGCCGCCCGCCATGCGCTGCTGCCGCGCCGCCTGGGCAGACTCATATTCACGCTGGTGTGCCGCCGCGGCTGCTCGTGCGGCTTGGGCCTGTGCGCGCCGTCGTTGGCGCTGCTCGGCTTCAAGTGCACCCACGGCGCAGTCGATGCGAGCCAGGCGTGCGTCGAGGTGAGCAAGCTGAGCCTGGAACGCGAGCCAGGCCTGCCGGCGGGCATTCCGTTCGTAGGGGGTCAGGGGGGCGTTCATGATGTTGGCGTCCTCAAAGAAATCAAAGGAAGGGGACTTGGGCCTGGTTGGCCACGTCCTGCCTGGCCGCCAGCCAGGCGTACGCCAGGCCGCGGCTGAAGCCGTTCGGAGCGGTCTTCGCAAGCGCCTCGAGCTCGGCACGGGTCATGTTCCAGGGGCCGGCCTCGAACGTGTCGTACCACTCGGTATGTCGGGCTTCGAGCTCCGCCCAGTCAGCCCCCGTCCCGCAGATCGTGTCCAGGCTGTAGCTTTCGTTGCTGTTGTCCATGTCGTTCTCTCCTCGTTCGTAGTTGTGTTCACGCTTCAGTTGAAGCCGGCCGCCATCTGAACGATGCGCGCTGAAGTGCTCGCCACTTCCCTGCGGTACGCCAGATACGCTTGGTAGTCGGGCCAACCGCAGATCACCGTTGTCTGGCCACGCCAGCCAACCCACTTGTTGGCCGTCCTCCTGTCCATGCCTTGCTTTACCGTGAGGGCCGCTCTGATTCGATCCGTCGGGCCTGGCAGTAATCCCTGGACGTTGCAGCTGATTTCCTCGACCTTGCAGTCCAGGTGCTTGCCTGCGGCGTGGCACCAGTTCGCAAAGGTCAGTTGCCCCTCTACAGTTCCCAACTCGGCGAATAAATCGCACTCGAACTTCAGCGCCGCATCGTCGTGGCCCCAGCGCGCGTGCGCGAGCGCCTCGAGCTCGGACGCCTCTTCCTTCTTCCGCTCAGCAGCACAGAAGGCGTGGTAGTCCTTAGCCCAAGCCGCCAGCAGCTCAAGCTCCGCCGCCATCGAGCGCAAGGCGCTTGCCGCCGCTTTAACTGCCAGCTCGTGTTCTGGCTTCACATTGCTGAACTGCTCGCAGGCCTTCCGCATCGATGTCGCGGTGCGCTTGGCGTTGGACGCTTGACGCTTGATGTTCTCGTCGCCGTGAAAACGGGCGTCCCATTCCCAGCGGCGGATAAGCTCGGAATCGGCCTTGCGCCTCGTTTGCGCCTGGAATCGATTGAGGTAGTCACTCATGAACTGGCTTCCTTTCTGCCGCAACGCGGCGTTTTCGCCCCGCAAGGGGCAGGCTGTTTGGCTGTTTCACCTGCGTCCCCCGGGGCGGGGGGGCCGGCGGGGGGCGAGGCATGGGTGGTTCGCGGTGGCCTGTGGAGTGCCGCCGCGCGGAAGTCGCAGCCCCGGCCGCAGGCCGGGGACCGAGTGAGCACGGCGGAGCGCAACAGGACAAGGCCGTAGGCCGCCCGAGAACAACACTTGCCGAAAGACCCCCGACCGGGCCACCCGGCCCGGGGCACCTTTCTCCGCCGTCGCGCAGCAGGCGGCGGAGGAACTGATTGCGCGCAGCGCATCGAGCCGAAGGCGAGCTGCCGGGCGCAGCACCGGCGCGCTTCCGCGCAGCGGTAGCGCTCTCCTGGGGCGCCTTGCGGCGGGGCGGTCCGCAGGACAGCCCCTGGAGCGTGCGCGAGGGATCGTTAGTCGTGGCATGGCCGCGATCGAGACGCCATCGGCGGCTCGACCCGAAGGGCCAGAGCCCGGTCGGCGAAGCAGACGCGCCAAAAGGGACTTGCCGAATGTCGTCCGAAGCTTCGGCCATGTGGTCCACAACCACGCAATCCAACACCCGACTTGTCCGAAGTCTCAACCATCCTTCGGCCAACGGCCACGCGCCGAGCGCACTGCACCACTGACGGCAGTGCAGTTCGTACGAGGTTCGGACAAAGTTCGGACAAGTCCCCTTGGCCGATCGTTCGGACAAGGTGCGTCCAGCCGAGAACTTGTCCGAACCTTGTCCGAAGGATCGGCTGGTCACGATCAGCCCCCGGCCAACCCGAGCTTGATGACCAGGAATGCCTCGACCAGAACAAAGAGGCCGGCGACTCCCAGAGAAATGGTGCGGGTGCGAAGCAATGCGTTTGCTCGCCGAAGCTCACTGCGGGCCACCGCCGCTCCGGCGGCGGCCTGGGCGCGAGCAGCAGCAGCGGTGGCTGGAGCTGCTGCAAGCTGAGCGATCCAAGCCGCGTAGCGGGCGCGAATTTCTGCAGCCGCGTCCTCTGCAGTCATCGCCTGCGGCGCGAACTCATGCGCCACGCTGATAGCCCAAGAAACGGCTCGGCCAACGCCCGCATCCGGCTCGCGCTGCAGCTCAACGGGCGGGGCCTGAATGTCATAAAGGCCCATGTCAGCCAGTGCGCCGCCGGCGGGCACGACGTCGGCGTTGACCGACTCGCGGACCCGTAGCAACAGCATTAAGTTCGTAGCAAAGAATGCCGCGTCGTGGTCGTGATCGGCGCCAACGAGCTGGTGCGCGACCTCATGCAAAAAAATGGTGACCAGGGCGCGCGGCGAACGGTAAAGCATGCGGTTGCTGACACTGACGCGCCTGTCGGGCGCGTATTCCGGGGCGAGTGCCCAGCCGTCCCAGCACCCAGTCGGCCTGAGCTCGATCGGGTACGTGTAGCGGAAGCGGCACGCCCCGACCACGGGTGCGAGCACCCTGGTCACCCAGCCGGCCACGGCTCGGGGTGCGGGCTGCACCTGGAAGACTGGCACCGGCAGTGCCAGTGCCAGTGCCCCAACCTTCTCAAGATCCGTGGCCACGCGGTGGTTCATGCTCGACCCGGACGCTCATGAGTGGTGTCATCGTCGGCGTCGGCTTCATCCAGTTCGTCGGGCCACAACTGAGCGGCGGCCTGGTTCCGCGCGAGCGCCGCATCCTGAATAGCCTCCTCGAGCGCAGCCTTCTCTTGCTTGATTTTCTCGTCGTGGTCCTTGATAAATTGCATCCGCGCGGAACCGACTGGCAAAGCTTGGAAGGCCTCCTGTTCGTGCGGCGGGACGTGGTGCACCTCGTTTGAGTGGAGAAGCCGCAACCGACGCGACGCGGCCAAAAATTGCGCGCGGAGCTCATTGGCGCGCTTAGCGTCGGTGACATCGAGCACCGACGGCGCCTGATCAGGACCGATGTCCTGCTCCTGAGCGACATGTTCGCGATCGGAGATGGTCTGCTGCTCCTGCTCATCCAGGACCTCGCCAATGGCCTTCTGAAGGAACAGTTGCTCTCCCACGAGAGCGTGAGCGATTGATCCCGCCGCGCCCACGGATTTCACCGTTGCCCATGCCTTGGCCTTGTTGGCTGCTGCCACTGCCTCCTGGCCCAGAGCCATCACGTCATCGCGCCCGTGCTCCGCCTGCGCCAACTTGAGGTTCGCCGCGGCCAGCTCAGTCAGTTGAGCGTCTCCAGGTAGCGCCTTGCTCTCCTTCTCATTGCGAAGCAAGTCACGTTGACGGTCAAGCTCAAGTGCCCTCGAAGCACGACCCAAAGCGGTCTCGGTCACGTCTTGCACTGCGAGCGCGTTGTCCAGGCTGACGCCGGCGGCCTCTGCGGCTTTGCGATAGCGAGCGAGCGTTTGTTTGAGCTCTTGCACCTCACTGCGCAGGGCGCGAAGCTCTTCTTCGCGCGGATCGGAATCGGTATCGGGCTCGAGGGTCTGCACGGCGCCGGCCGGGGTCGGTCGAGCAACAAAGAATGACGCGATCGCAGCGAGGACCCGGCGGAAACCTTCGATGAGCTTTTCGAGCAACCCGCTTGGCCAAGCTTCAGGCGCGGCGAGTTCGCTACGCTCGGTCTTGAGCGGAGGCCGCGGACGGTCGGCGTCGACACCGCTGCCGCTGGTGCCGGCTGCGGCCGCAGCGGTGGCGCTCTTCTTCATCGGGACCCCATCGAACCGCAACGAGTCGCGCAGGCTGGGGCGCGGCGCCTCTGCTGCAGTCGGTGCGGGTGCCGGGGTCGGGTTGGATTGAGGCGAAACGGGCGGGACTGGGGGCGTGGTGGGCATCGGGAGCTCCTTTGGTTGATGCTGGTGGTGAAACTCATTGGCGGCGCGGGCCTGCGCCCGCTCCAACAGTTGGTCGATGACACTGGGTGTCGTCATCTGCTGCGCCTTACGCTTGGAGGTGGGCTTGGAGGGCTTGGTCGGATCGGCTCCTGTGCGTGTGCGGCGCGAACGGCTGAGATCTGCATCTGGGCCCAACTCCAGGCGGCCACGGCGATCAGGGCGCACGTCGTCACCGTCACCGCGATCGGCATGACCACGGCCAAGAGCAGGGCCTTGCGCAGGCGCTGATGGGCTTGCCGCAAGTCGTCCCTGGCTTGCCCCTCGGTCAACTCGATGGACGCGCGAAGAGCTTGCCCATGCGTTTGAAGAGCCGTCGCCATCCGTTCCGTCGTCTGATCGAGAAGGGTGCCGAGCGTCCTGGTCTTGCCCATGACCTGGCCGAGCTGTTGATTGAGCTCGACCAGCGCCTTCGCCTGGCGCGCGATCTGCGTTTCCATCGAACTGGTCGACGACGGGCTGGCCGTATCTGGCCCGGTGGTAGCGGGCTCGCGCGGCGATAAGAGGAGCGAGTTCGGCCGCTGCGGCTGCTGCTCTGGCGGCGTCTGGCTCTGAGCCGCGCCAGAGGGAACTGCGCTCGGCCATTCCAGCGTGTCTAGGTAACTGAAGTCGTTCGACGATTCGGGCGGGGTCGAGCTTTTTGTCATATAGAAGACCCCGCAATCGCATGGCCCGCTCGCGCCCAGGCAGCAGGACAGAGATGTAGTCCTCGCCCTGTCGGGTCACTTCGCCCAGCGTCGACAGCGCCTGCACCAAGTCCTGCCTGGAGCGGATTTTTCCGGCCTGCACCCCACGGGTCAGCCAGTCTGAAATCTGGTTCTCCGCCCGGCGCCCGGGCTGTAGGCCAGCCCGGATTAGCGCTGCGTCCTCGAACGGGGCGGCAGGCCCGACCGGGCGGACGAGCCGAGCACGAGCCGGGTCCGAAGGCGATGACCATCCACGCTCCGCATTTGCGATGTCTTGAGCCAGGGCGAAAGCCCGCAGCGCCGTTTTCGAATGGCAAATGTTCAGCGCACGAATTTGGCCACTCGAGTTGATGTGGCAGCGGGGGGAAAGGATATGAAGATCTCTTCGAATTCGGCCAGCATCCGATATAGATTCGTGGAGCACGGCGAAGCAAGAAACCGATCCCGGCTCCAATCCTGCAAATGCGATTGATCTCCAGCGTGCAATTTCTTCTTGAATCTCCTCGTCGCTCGGTGCATCTTCCTCTGCAAAAGAGTTGATGAAAGATTTGTATTTTTTCTTCAGATGATCGAGCTGATTGCAAATGCCAAGAAATTCTTCGGCCGAGCCTTCCATAATTCGAACCGAATGCCTCAAATCTCCTTTCCCGTTTTTTTCTCTGGCATTCGAGAGATATGCGACTGCCAATTTTGGCGAGCGCGCGTCGCTCGCAGCGCCGCGCTCGCCATCTCCCTTTGAAAACTTCCACAGACTCATCCGGTTTTTTCTGATTCATTTGAAAAACTCGTGCGCGGCGTCCTGGATTCGGCGCAACTCCTCGAGCACCTGGACTAGTTGAAACGGGGCGCCAGTAGCGACAGCGGTATTGCAGGCCCTGGCCAACTGGTTGGTGTTTGAGGCCAAGTTGCTCGCGAGCCAAAGGAGGCGCGCGTCAACCGGTGCAGCCTGCCGACGACGTGCGCCCCGGCCTGTGAAAGCGCCGGGCACGGACGCGGCGGCAGCCACCTGACTGCGAAGCCAGTCCGAGACGCCAAGGTTCGCGGCGGCCGCGGCTGCTCGCCAAGCGGCACGGTCTTCGGTGGGCAGGCGGAGGGTGAGGTGAGCGTCAAACGGGCCGCCAGGCTTGGGTGGACGGCTCATGGGTGACAGTTTCCAGAGGCGTCGGCGCAGCCGACGGCAGACCGCTGCGCGGGCTGCATAACGGGTTCAAGGGCAGAGCCCTTGCCAGAGCACGAGGGGCACCAAACGAACCGCGCAGCGGGTCGTTTGGTGTCACTTGTGTGTTCTGGCTGTGGGGTACTCATGCCCCCAATGGTGCTCAGCCGAGCACGCGACCAAACCCGCGAAAATTCAGTTGGCGGGCGGACGCCTACCGGCGTCGGCTCGGTGGCAAGGCGACGAGAATCGCCTGAATGCAGGGCATGGGGTGGCTAAGGCCACCCTTGCGCCTACCGGCGCTTCTCTTTCTCCTGGTCGTACTCCAAGACCCACGCCACCAACTCCCTCAGCTTCTCGCGTGCCGTGGGGGTGAGTGAGAAAACAAGGCGCCGGATTGACTCATCCAGCGGCGTGGGCAGGTCTTTGACATCGAGATTACTAATCCCAAATCGACCTGGTTCAGCACGCAAAAGACCGAGTGCAATTAGAAATGCAGAGTGAGCGCGAGCCCGGATCATCGACGTCTCAATCTCAATTCACTACCGATTTCATGATTTCAATTTCAGCTTTTTTCTTGGCCTTTGTGCACGCCGGCAAGAGGCGACAGAAAGCCATTCGCGCTGAATTGCTAACCGTTAGTGCATTTGGGTCAGGCCGCTGGGGGGCGTAGATCCAATTTGCCGTTATCGACTAGAGCCCAAAGAGTCGCCGCCTGTGTTCCTCCGAGCAGCGAGCCGTCTTGGCGCCGCCAAAACGCGCCCGCAGAGCCGGGCGCGACGACGACAATTCTTCCGTCGTCCAGCATGGCGCTGTGGCCTTCAAACCGCGCCCTTGAGGGAGGGGCAGGGGTACCAACCCCAGCCGCTGGCGCCGGTGGCGCTGTGACCGTGCCCGCGGCGGCCTTCTTGGCCATGGCTATGGCCAAGGCCATCAGGTCGGCGGCTTTGCCGCTAGCCCTCGCAGCGAGGACCACCTCCGCAGCCCAACGCGCCTGCTCGTCCCTCGCCCCGGCGACGGTGGCTGCCAAGCGCCTGGAGAAGACTGCGTCATCAAGCGGCAGGCCGCCTGCCTTCAGCACCTTAAGAAACACCCCACCACCACCCGCCGCAGGCGCCTCTCGCGCCTCTCGCGCGCGTGGTGGTTGGTGTTTATCAAGATGGTGTTGGTAAGACTGGTGTTGGTATAGGGCCGTGTTGGCCGGCGCCGGCTCGTCCAGCGCCGGCTCCACCGGCGCCGGGAAACCCGCCCCTGGTTTTCCATGATGCGAAACGGAAGAGCGCAAGGGAGCGTTGTCCGGGTGCGGAGGCGCCGCGGAGCTGCCAGCGGTCTTCCAAGCGAATGGATTAAAGCTAATTTGGTGCGAAAATCTTCCGTTCTCGCGCCGAATTTTTCTGCATTTAAAATAGCCCGCTTCGATGAGCTGCTTACGTGCCGCCCTCCATTTGTCTTTGCCAAAACCCAATGCTTTTTGAATATCGACGCGATTCGCCTTCCAGAAATTCGGCTTGATTTTCAAATAAATTGCAATTCTCGCGGCGGCATCGCCAAGGCGAAGATCTGTCACTAGGGCTGATTCAACCGTACCATATGACTCGATAAAATTTTCAACAATAATTTCCTCGGAAATTTGTTGGTCGAAAATTTCTGCAGAATTGGCCATTTTTTTAGGCCGAAGCTTCCTTTTCAGTCTTGCGCGGCCGCCCAGGCCGCCGGCCAGAAGCAGACTCCGCTTTGGCTTTGACAGGTGCTACACGTCGCTCGGTCTGAGATACCTGGAGGCCTTGGACCCATGCGCGAACATCAGAAACGCGCCACAACTGACCGCGCGTGGTTTTGCACACGGGCGCCGGCAAGCGTCCTGCCCGGACCCGCTTCAAGACGATTTTTCGCCAAGACATCGAGGTGCGCACATCGGGCAGGATTCCCGCCAATTCATCGATGGCCATCAGGCAGTTATCGCCCAGTTTTTCAAAGGCGCATCGGTAATCCAGTGGGAGCGGTGGGGTCTGGTTCAGTGTCATGATGGTTTCGATTAGGGCTATTGATGTCTTCAATGGTGTCCCTCCATTTGCCCGACCAAACCCGCGAAAATTCGACCGCTCGGCCTAAATTGGTCGCAAAAAAACCATCCGAACCCATCTGAAGCGGGCAGAATTGCAGCATGGTCCAAAAAGGCTGCAAAGAAACCGAAGGAACCCCAGTGGGGATGCCCGAAAAGGGCAGAGCGGGGCGGCCGCCGGGCATGAGCAAGGATCGTCTCGCCCGGCGAGATGCAGGCCGGGCTCTCGTGGCCGCCCTGCGGGAGGCCGCACCAAGCCTCACCTTCGCAGAACTCGAGTGGCGGCTCGCGCATGCGGGCGCAGCGTTCCTCGCTGACGATCGCAAACGAGATGGCCACACACTTGCTGCCATCGCCGCCGGAGAAGCGAAGCGAATTCAATCGCGCGCGGCACTCTCCGAGCTCGAGGCCGCGGCGATCCAGTCCAAGTTGCTGGCCCCTCAATGGAAGCAGACTGCCTCTGCCCCTCCAAAGATGATTGACCCAGAGGTCAAGGCCGTGTGGCAGAAGCTCCACGCGCCTAATCTAGAACCACTTGTTGTGGAGATCCATGGCGTTGAGCCCGGCCCCGAGAAGGAGATTTGGGAAGAGGAGCACGGCCAAAAGCTCGTGCTCCGACAGATCGGCTCCTCGGGCTGGGCGATGGCGGTGGCAGGCGAAGCCAGGTCCTTCCTGCGGCGGACGGCGCGACGCGTCAAGTACCTCAAAAAGACCCAGGGCGAGGGGGCTGCGCCGGCCACGTGTGCGTCGCGAGTTCTGGCACAAATCTGGCACACTTGCACGCCGGAACCGATGGATTTCAACGAGAACCAACGGTGACCAATAAGGCCCAATGAGAGCCGAATTCTCATTTAAATTCAACTGGTTACGCATGAACCCTATAGAGATTTCATAGAGCCGGGTGTTCGCCTTTTAATCCGTTGGTCACTGGTTCGAATCCAGTACGTCCTACCACCGAGCCATGCGAGATATAAAAAGCCAGCTATCAATTCGATAGCTGGCTTTTTTCTTTTGCGGGCTCGCAGGTGCGGGCACCCCGAACATGGCGCAGCACGGCGTTCCGCATGCCGTCGCATGCACCTGGTTTCAAGCCATCACACAGGTTTCACGCCCGAGGCGCACACTGCGCAGTGACAGTCGGCCGGCGCTGGTAGAGGTGCTACGGCAGCCGTTCGAGATTGACGGCACCCTCGATGCCGGCGGCTGTCACCGTCAGGTGAGCGCGCATGCGACCACAGAGGCCGATCACCAGATGAAGCCGTCGAGACTGCCCTGGGGCAATCACGGCATCCGCGATCACGGCATCCGCGATTGCGACACCGGCGCGGCAGGTTCTCGTTCCAATGGCTCGGAAGCCGCACCCGCACCATGCATGCGCCCGATCGATCCCTCATCGAACCAGCGCAGCACCGTATCGCACTCGAGCTTGCGACTCGCGCACTCGAACAGAAAACCACGGCTGACTTCACCCGCTTCGTCCAGCGGCACACCCGCGGCCCGAAGCAGGCCGATGCGGGCGTCTTCCGTCGCCCCGAAGGGCACCTGCACCGTGATGTCCGCCAGGCGGAAGTGTTGAAGTCCCCGCCGTGCGCGGGTTGCGGTGGTGGGGGATTGGCCGTGCTGCATGCTCAGCACGGGTCCAGCGACCCGTCATCGGCCTGCGTCTGCGTGCTGCGCCGCGAACGGGCGCGCTGCACCAGCAGCCCGATCAGCAGTGCGGCCGCCGCGGAGCTTGCCAGTCCGCCCGAACTGGTGAGCAGGTGCACCAGGCTGTCGACGGTCTCGACGCTGACCTGCTGGGCGTGATGCACCAGCGCCACCATGTCTGCGGCGTGGACGTTCTGGAGATCGTCCACGCGCACGTTCAGCTCCTGCCCCGCGTTGCGGAACCGGATCTTCGCGAAGATGCCGTTGGCGATCGCCACGAGCGAGAGTACGCCCAGTGGCCGCAACAGCGTTGCGACCAAGTGGCAGCGCTCTGCTGCGGGGGCCGATTCGTAGACCTGCGCCACCAGCGACGGAATCGCCTGCTCGGGGTCCAGGGGTGCGGGCACATGCCCGCCGGGTTGCGATGCAATGGATGTCATGCGGTCCTCTTCCTTTGCGTCATGCGGTCCGGCAGCAGCAGCCGAAGAATCGACGTCATCGGATGCTGGCAGCCGGTAACGCGGATGTTGGCGCCGCGACGTACCTTCTTTGATGAAGGAACCGTAAAGCCTCGATGACTTTACGCAACCGGACGTGGCTCGGAACCGCTGCCAGAGCGGATCGCCGAAGGATTGCGGAGCGCTAGCGGCACCCGAGCGTGAATGGTCACGCTGCTGTCATGCCATCGAGGCAAGGCTGGCCTGGCTAGGCAATCAGCTGCTCCGTGCCCGCATCGAAGAACACGACCTTCGACAGGTCGATCGAAAAGCGCGCGTGCGCGCCGGTCGCCAACGACACGTCGGGCGGCAGGCGCGCCGTGAAGTCGTGCCCGTCGATGTCGAGCAGCACCAGCGTGTCGGCGCCGGTGGGCTCGACCACCTGCACACGCGCTTCCAGATGGCATTGCAAGGGCCCTGGCGCCGCGCCCGGAAGCGCGAGGCCCACCGCCTCGGCACGCAGCCCGACGATGACGTCGCGCTCCGCACCGGCCTGCAGCCCTGCAGGCAAGAGCCCCGCCGGCAACTGGATCGCCGTCGCGCCCACACCGCCATTGGCGGAAAGAAGGCGCAGCTCGCCATGGCGTTCGGTGGCCATGCGCGCGCGCAGCAGGTTCATCCGCGGTGAGCCCATGAAGCTCGCCACGAAGGTGTTCGCGGGCCGGTTGTAGACCTCGTGCGGCGTGCCCAGCTGCTGCAGCACGCCGCCCTTCATCACCGCGATGCGCGTGGCCAATGTCATGGCCTCGATCTGGTCGTGCGTGACGTAGACGATGGTGGCGTTCAGCCGCTGGTGCAGCTTCTTGATCTCGGTGCGCATGTCCAGCCGCAACTGCGCGTCGAGGTTCGACAGCGGCTCGTCGAAAAGATAAAGCTGCGGCTCGCGCGCCAGTGCGCGCCCGATGGCCACGCGCTGGCGCTGGCCGCCCGAGAGCTGGCGCGGCTTGCGGTCCATCAGGTGGTCGATCTGCAGCAACTCGCCGACCTTCTTCACGCGCTCGGCACGCGTGGCCTTGTCGACCTTGCGCATCTCCAGCGGAAATTCGATGTTCTTGGCCACCGTCATGTTCGGGTAGAGCGCGTACGACTGGAACACCATCGAGATGTTGCGCTCGGCCGGCGCGGCATGCGTGATGTCGCTGCCGTTGAGCCGCAGCCGGCCTTCGGTGGGCTCCTCCAGCCCCGCGATGATGTTCATCAGCGTGCTCTTGCCGCAGCCCGAAGGGCCGACGAGAACCAGGAATTCACCGTCCTGCAGCGCGATGGAGATGTCGTGCAGGATGTGCACCGAACCGAAACTCTTGCGGATACCCACCAAATCCAGAGAAGCCATTCACCTAACCTTTGACCGAGCCGGCCATGAGGCCGCGCACGAAATACTTGCCCGAAACCAGATACACGACCAGCGTTGGAAGTGCGGCGATGAAGGCACCCGCGAAGTGCACGTTGTATTCCTTGACGCCCGTGGAGCTGTTGACGAGGTTGTTCAACGCCACGGTGATCGGGAACGAGCTGTAGTCGCTGAACGAAGCGCCGAAGAGAAATTCGTTCCAGATGTTGGTGAACTGCCAGATCACCGTCACCACGATGATCGGCGTGCTGTTGGGCAGCAGGATGCGCCAGAGCACGCCGAAGAAGCCCGCGCCGTCCATGCGCGCCGAGCGCACCAGCTCCTGCGGAAACGCCGCGTAGTAGTTGCGAAAGAACAGCGTGGTGAAGCCGATGCCATACACCGTGTTGACGAACACCAGCCCCGTCACCGTGCCCGCGATGCCGAGCAGGCCCAGCGTCTTGGCCATCGGGATCAGCACGATCTGGAACGGAATGAACACCGAGAACAGCATCGCCGCAAACAGCAGGAGCGCACCGCGAACCTTGAACTGCGTGAGGATGTAGCCGTTGACTGCGCCGATCAGCGTCGACAGCACCACGCCCGGCACCACCAGCAGGAACGAGTTGATGAAGTAGGGCTTAAACCCCGTGGGCTGCACGCCGATCTGCGCCGTGCTCCATGCGGCGTGCCAGGGGGCGAAGGTCCAGTCCAGCGGCAGCGCCATCAGGTTGCCGCTGCGGATTTCTTCCAGCGGCTTCAGCGAGTTGACGACCATCACGTACACCGGCATCAGGAACACCAGTGCCATCACGGTCAGCAGCGCGTAGAGCGCGAAACGCAGTGTGCGCTCAGCCATTCCTGGCTCCCCGCATCTCGCGCAGCAGGTAGGGCACCACAACGATGCTGATCGCGAGCAGCATCAGCACCGAGCTGGCCGCACCCACGGCCATTTCGTTGCGTGCGAAGGTGTACTGGTACATGAAGACCGACGGCAGCCAGGTCGAGCGGCCGGGGCCGCCGTTGGTCAGCGCAATGACGAGGTCGTACGACTTGATGGCCATGTGCGCCAGGATCACGAAGGCCGAGACGAACACCGGCCCCAGCTGCGGAATGACGATGCGCGTGTAGATCTGCCAGGTGCGCGCACCATCGACGCGCGCGGCGCTGATCTGCTCGCTGTCGACGCCGCGCAGGCCGGCCAGGAACATCGCCATCACGAAGCCCGAGGTCTGCCACACGGCGGCGATGACCACGCAGTAGATGGCCATCTCGCCGTCCTTGATCCAGTCGAACGAGAAGCTGGTCCAGCCCATGCTTTGCAGCGTGTGTTCCAGGCCCACGCCGGGGTCGAGCAGCCACTTCCAGGCCGTGCCGGTCACGATCAGCGAGAGCGCCATCGGGTAGAGAAAGATCGAGCGCAGCACACCCTCGGCACGGATCTTCTGGTCGATCAGGATGGCCAGCCCGAGGCCCAGCGCCATCGCGATGACGATGTAGAGCCCCGCGAAGACCGCCAGGTTGTGCAGCGACACCGACCAGTTCTCCAGCCCCAGCAGCCGCTCGTAGTTCGCCGTGCCCGCCCACTCGGCGGTGGGCAGCATGGTCGACGTCGTGAACGACAGGTAGACCGTGAACATGATGTAGCCATAGACACAGACCAGCACGAGCAGGGCGCTGGGGCTCAGAAGAAGCTTGGGGAGCAGGTTGGCTTTCAAGAGAGGTATCGCGCTTGAGAAAAAGAAAGATCAGTTCTTCGCCGCGGACACCAGCGCCGCCACCGCTTTCTTGTCGTCGAGCTGCCCGTTGAAGTGGCGCGTGATCACGTCGTAGAACGCGTTCTTGATCGACGCGGGCACCGCATGGCCGTGTGCCATCGAGCCCACCAGCGTGTTGGCATGGCTGGCCTCGGCCACGTCCTTGATGGCCTTCTTGCCGCAGGCGTCGAAGGCGGTGTCGGGCACGTCGGTGCGCGCGGGCGCCGAGCCCTTGACCACGTTGAAGGCCGACTGGAAGCCCGGCTCCATGATCGCGGCGGCGAGCTTCTGCTGCGCGGCTTCCTTCTCGGGGTCCTTCATCTTGAACATCACGAACTGGTCGGTGTTGAAGGTGACGACGCCCTGCGTGCCCGGAAAGCGGAAGCAGGCGAAGTCTTTGCCCGGCACCTGCTTGGCGTTGACGAACTCGCCCTTGGCCCAGTCGCCCATGACCTGGAAGCCGGCCTTGCCGCCGATCACCATGCCCGAGGCCACGTTCCAGTCGCGGCCCGAGAAGTCCTTGTCCACGAGCTTGCGCAGCTGGCTCATGCGCTGGAAGACCTTCTCTGTCGTCGGCGAGGCGATGGTCTTGCTGTCGAGCTCGATGAAGACCTTGCGGTAGTAGTCGACGCCGCCGGTGGCCAGGGCCACGCTCTCGAACAGCGTGGCGTCCTGCCATGGCTGGCCGCCGTGGGCGATGGCGATGAAGCCGGCCTTCTGCACCTTCTCGGCGGCGGCAATGAACTCGTCCCAGTTCTTGGGCTCGGCCGTCACGCCGGCCTTGGCCAGCACGGCCTGGTTGGCCCACACCCAGTTGGTGGAGTGGATGTTGACCGGCGCGGCGATCCACTTGCCGTTGTACTTCGAGAACTTCTGGAGCGCGGGCGGCACGACCTTGTCCCAGCCGCCTTTCTGCGCGAGCGTGTTGAGGTCGGCCACCACGCCTTGCTTGCCCCAGTCGAGGATGTCGAAGCCCAGCATCTGCGAGGCGGTGGGTGGGTTGCCCGAGGTCACGCGCGCACGCAGCGCCGTCATGGCGGCTTCGCCGCTGCCACCGGCCACGGGCATGTCGTTCCACTTGACGCCCTGTTTTTCGAGATTGCCCTTGAGCACGTTGAGCGCGCCGGCCTCGCCGCCGGAGGTCCACCAGTGCAGGACCTCCACGCTTTGTTGCTGGGCCATGGCCGCGCCGCTTGCCATGGCAAGGCAAAGGGCGGCTGCGGCGAATCTGGGGGTGTTCATGTGTTTGTCTCTCGCGTTTGTGATGTTGGAATTCGGAGTCGGCGGCAGTTTAGGCAGGCCCCTCGGGGCGGCACGCTGTGATTTCCCGGACGAAAGACAGCGTTGAGAGCGCAACAAAAGGCGCTCTGCCAGAGCGGGTCGGCGTGTCATTCCCACCAGGCTTCCATCTGGATGCCGTAGATGGTCGCGGCGCGCCGGCCGTTGGCGCCGAAGGTGCTGGCGTTGGCATCGGCCGCGGCCTTGTTCCAGCTCGCCCGCGTGGCGTAGATGCGGAACTCGGGCCGCGTCCAGAAGTCCGTGTTCGGCGAGAACGCCACCGCCACCGTCCCCTTGTTCAGCGTCTGGCGCGGCTGGTCGCTGATGCTGCGGCGCGTCGTGCCCAGCTCCGCCAGCAGCTTGGTGTACTTCGCAATGCC
>NZ_FMUJ01000002.1:0-59858 GCF_900100965.1 Variovorax sp. EL159
AATCATGAACAAACTGCAACTCTTCGCCCGCCTGCAAGCGATCAACCTGAAGGGCGCTGTCCTCGGTCTCGGCCTCGTGGGCCTGACCGGTGGTGCATTCGCTGCCGGCGACGGCCAGCCGGACGCCACCACCATCGCTGCGGCCATCGCTGCTCTCGGCGTGCTGGTGGCAGTGGTGGGCAACGCCAAGCTGCTCATCGACGCAGCCATCAAGGGCTTCGGCTACATCCGTCGCGCCATCGGCGGCTGATGTTGCCTAGCGCAGCGGGGGGACGCCCCTGCTGCCCTTTTCAGAGCGTCCAGTCGGGCGCTGCGCAAAGGGTCCACGTCATGGGCATTTACTACCTCGTCGCTCTTCTCGGTGCCCTATGGCTCATCTTCAACGACTGATTGCGGCTGTCTTGTTCTTCGTCGCTGGCGCGGTGCACGCGATGATCCCCATGGGCAATGCGCCGGGCTACTGGGTCCGTACGGCATCCCCGTCGCAGCAATATCCGTCGATGGAGGCGGCATGTGCTGCGTACGTGGTTGCGCTGCAGGCTCAGTTCACTAACCCTCGCTATACCTTCTCGCTGACGTCGTGCGCGGTGACATCGCCCGGTTTTGGGTCCGCGACCGTTGCGCAGTTCTTGGACGGCAAGCCCTCTGGTACTTTCTCGGATGGCAATCGCTATTACGCGGGGGCGCCACAGTGTCCCGCTAACAGCACCCCTTCCGGGACACAGTGCCAGTGCAGTACGGGTTTCATTGAGGACCCCACGCATACGTCGTGTGTCCCGAAGCCTGACGAGTGCGCGCAGCTTGCTGGTAAGCCGGCTGGATCGAAGAATTGGAATGGCACTCAAGATTCGTTCACGTTCTGTGATGGCTGGAATGACCTTGGCGGTGGCAAATGCACGGCGACTGCGTACAAGGCGTTGAGCTGGGAGGACCCAAAGGGCTCCGGCAAATGGGTCTCACAGGGGGATGCTGTGTATACAGGGAATCGAGCGTCTTCATGCAATGGGACGGGCGGAAGTGGCAGTGATCCGGCAGGCTCCACGCC
This sequence comes from Variovorax sp. EL159, assembly GCF_900100965.1. GTDB lineage: Bacteria > Pseudomonadota > Gammaproteobacteria > Burkholderiales > Burkholderiaceae_C > Variovorax. Next base: position 1,046 of record NZ_FMUJ01000002.1, read on the forward strand.
TACGCCTGATAAGAACCCGCTACCTAAGCCAGCACCCGGCGAGGCAGCCCCTGCGCCGTGTCCTCCGGGGCAGGCTGCTGGCGATTTCAACGGGTCGCGGATCTGCGCGCCTGTTGGGTCCGATGTGCCCAAGGATGGCAAAGAGACCACCGAGAAAAAGAACCCGGACGGATCCACCACGCGCACAGATGAGACTACGCGTTGCAACGGCGTGAAATGCGAGAAAGACACTCGTGTGTGCAGCAAGGGTACGGATGGCTTGGAGACCTGCGAGACCACCACGACGACTTCTGACCAGTCCGGTTTTTGCACCAAGGGCGAGAACAAGGGCAACAAGGTTTGTCAGGGGCAGGGCGAGGGCACGCCCACATCCTTTGGTGGGACGTGTGCTTCGGGGTTTATCGCTGTTAGCGACGATGCGGTGATCAATGCAATGGCTGCTGAAACCTTCCGCCAGAACTGCAAGGTCAACCCGGATGACGGTGAGACAACGCTTGCGAAGACTGAGCGCATCAAGACTGGCAATCGGACCGGCGACAACCCCAACAACGACAAGGTGTCGATCAGTAGCGGCGCCATCGATACCTCAGATGCACTCGGCGGCGCGGCCATGTGCATTGGCGACAAGACGATCAACGTGATGGGCCTGTCCCCGGTGACCATTCCGTTTTCCCGCTGGTGCGATGGCTTCCCGTTGCTCGGCAATCTCATGCTGGCTTGTAGCTTCCTGCTGGCCGGCGTGATCATCCTGAGGCGCTGACATGCCCGCAATCCTTCTCGCTCTCGGCACGCTTTTGCTCCAGCTGGTTGGCTCTATGGCCGGCCGTGTGCTGGTCGCGCTCGGCATTGGCGTCGTGACGTATAGCGGCATCAACACCACCATCGGGTGGGCCAAATCGCAGGCGATCAGTGCCATCCTCGGCCTCGGGCCTGAGGTCGTTGGCATGCTGACCATGCTGAAGGTCGGGCAGTCCATCAACATCGTCTTCTCTGCGATGCTGGCGAAGGCAGTCATCAACGGTGTCCAGGGCGACACGTTCAAGCGCTGGGTGCAGAAGTAAATGCTCTACCTTCGAACTGGAGCCAATGGCTCGTGCAAGACGCTGTTCACGCTGGAAGACGTGCGCAAGATGCAGGTGGCAGAGGGGCGCGAGGTCTACTACGTCAAGGACCGTTTCAAGCCCAATGCCATCATTACCGAGGAGTTCGGCTGGGTCGGCATCGAGTTCAAGGAATGGCTCCAGCTGCCGAACAACGCGATCATCCTCGCGGACGAATGCCACAAGGACCTGCCCAAGCGCGCACCGTCAGCGCCTGTGCCGGAGCATGTTCAGATGTTGGCCGAGCATCGTGCGCGGGGCTTCGATTTCTTTCTGCTGACACAGCACCCCATGAACATCGATGAGTTCGTGCGGCGGCTCATCGGTGCACCCGGCTATCACCAGCATTACAAGCGCATCTTCGGCGGCACGAAGTCCACCCGCATCCTCCAGTGGGACGCCGTCAACCCGCAGTGCGAGAAAGACGGCTCGGGCAAGAACGCGCAGGGCAGCACACGGTCACATCCGGAGCATGTCTACAGCTGGTACGAGAGTGCATCGCTGCATACGGCGAAGGTGCGCATTCCGAAGCAGGTGTTCATCGTCGCTGGGTGCGTCATCGTGGTGCCGTTGATGCTGTACTACGCCTACGACAAGCTGCGCCCGAAGGAGCCGGCGAAGGTCTCGCAGACTGGTGACGCTGCAGGCTCGGGCTCGTTCGGCATGGGCTCGAACGCGAACGCCTCGGAGCGCAAGCCGATGACACAGGCCGAATACATCGCGTCGTATCAGCCGCGCATCGCCGGCCTGATGCACACGGCACCGGCCTATGACAAGTTGACAGAGCCAAAGCGAGTGCCGGTGCCGGCCGCCTGCGTCGAAATGAAGTCGGTTGGCTGCAAGTGCTACACGCAGGACGCCACGCCATACCCGGTGGATCTGGCCATGTGCCGTCAGCTGGTGGCGCAAGGCGCCTTCCTTGCGTTTCAGGCCGAGGGTGATCGAAAGATGATCGAGCCCGCGCCAGCACCCCGCCAAGCCATGGAAACGGCCGTTGCAGCGCCTCCAGCCGCAATCCTGATCGAGGGTGGCCCTAAGTCTCCCGGCGCGCCTACGGCCCTTGCAGCCGCTGCGCCGCCCGCACAGCCGCGCGTGCAACCCGGCTCGAAGTGGTCGTTTCAGCCAGGCGGCCAGTGATCTACGCCTACGACGATCTGCCGGCACGCGGGATGCTGCTTACGTGCCCCTGCGCCAGCGCTCGCGCTACTGCAAAGCAAAACCGCCGTAGCCCTCGTGGCGAAGGCGTCTCGTCTCTGGTGCTGGGTGGTTTACGTGCCCCTGCGTGCTCTCTGGCCGGCCAAGCAAACGCCCGCGGCTGCGGGCTCCTGTCGGTGGTGTGTGGTCGCGGATGCGATTCGGCACGCGCTGTAGCGGTCGAAGGGCCGAGGTACGAGGACCGAGGCCGCGCGCAGCGCGGCCTTAATTTATTACTAAGACACTTCTCTACGAATGCCTACGCAGCGTTCGCTGAGACCCCCGGCCCGTTGGGCCAAAAGAAAGACCCGGCGCAGCCTGCCAGCCGCCCGGGTCGTGATCACTGCCTTGTCAAAGGGAAACAGCGATGGAACGCATTGTGGATGGGATCGCCTACAAAGGCAAAACCTTGCCTGACTGCTTCGATGTCAGGGTGTGGGAATGCAACGGTCACCGAGAGATTTCTGCTCGGCCTGTGGTCGAGTGGACGGAGGTTGGCCCCGCTCCCGACTGGTCGCATCTGGCCGACGATGCAAAGCGGGCAGAGTGGGCTGAGGCCGACGAAGCCGAGCGCAAAGAAAAGAACGCTCTGCGTGCTGCTCGACGCGCAAAGACCATGTGCCGGCGCTTCATCAAGGCCAATGGCTTTAGCGAGCTGGCAACGTTGACCTACCGCGAGAACCAAACGGACGAACGCAGGGCCAAGGAAGACGCTAGGCGCTGGTTTCGGCGCATGGGTGACCTGATCCCCGGCTTCGGCTATTGCGCGGGTTACGAGCCTCAGAAACGCGGCGCGTGGCATGTCCATGCGGCGATCCACCGTCTGCCGGATCACGTCGACGTGAAGAAGCGCATGCCCAACGGCGAGTGGAAAACGTTCAAGGTCAAGGGCTGGCAGGTCGGCACGATGGTGTGGCGGGCCATCGTTGGCAAGGACAACGGCATGTGCTTCATCGGCGGCAAGGGCCCAGGTGCAAAGAAGGCGCGCAACAGCTTGGCCAAGATGGCGGCGTACGTCGCGAAGTACATCACCAAGCACTACGAAATGGTGCCCGAGGGCAAGCAGCGCTACAGCCATTCGCAGGGGGTCGCCGTGCCTGTTTCGGTGGTCGAGCGGCTGGTGCGCATGTCGCTGCGCGATCTCATCACGATGTGCTTTTGGTGCGAGGACGGGGAGCGCGTTGTTGATCACCGGATTGGGCGCTTCAAGGACAGCTATTACCTCTGCACAGAGGCAGAGCCTCCGGGGGCAGCTTGCTAGTCCGCTCTCATGTCGGGTGCTGCGATGCGGTCTCGTTCGCGTGGTGCGGCGGTGCGTCGATCAGACCGTTGTGCATCGCGCAGTCCGTCTCGGATTGCGTAGCGCAGGGTCAGGTAGAGCAGGCCGAAGAAGATGGCGGTTCCGATGACCGTCCATACGATTTCGGCAATGAAGATGCGCATGCCGAGCATCTCGATGTGCTCGACAAATTTTTGAGTTTGTTGGTCAACGGGCATGGTTTCTTCCTCTCCGGAGTCGCGATTTTGCTTTACCCGGGGTGGCGAATGTCAGCGTGTTGGCTTCCTCGCGCGCGAGGCCAAATACACCCATGTTCAGTAGATTGTTTGAGGGGAGTTCGATGCTTGTAGGCTATGCGCGAGTTTCGACTAGCGAGCAGGAAACGAGGATGCAGCTTGATGCTCTGCGTGGGGCTGGTGTGCAGCGCATCTACTCGGAGAAAACAAGCGGTGTGGGGCCGCGTCCAGAGCTGCATCGGGCGCTCGATGCGCTGCAACCGGGCTACACGTTGGTGGTCTACAAACTCGATCGGTTGGCGCGCAGCTTGAAGGATTTGCTGCAGCTGCTGGACCGGCTTAAGCGCGCCGGATGTGCCGTGAAATCGCTCACTGAGCCAATCGATACCTCGTCTGCGATGGGGGAGTTCGTGTTGCAGATCCTCGGTGCTGTGGCCCAGCTTGAGCGGGCGATCATTCGTGAACGTTGCCAAGCTGGCAGGGTCGCGGCGAGGGCGCGGGGTGTTCAGTTCGGCCGAGCCGCGCTTGTCGACGGCGATGACGCTGAGGTGGCGGCGTTGCTGTACGGCTCGGGGTTTACGCTGGCTGAGATTGCGCTGATGTTCGGCGTATCGACCACGGCTGTGCGGTCTGCGCTGGTGCGGGGCGGTGTGGCGCGCCGTGGTTGGGGCGGGCTGCGAACCTGTCGGGCGGGCTAAGCTATGCGCAGCCGTTTCCCAAATTTCTCAACGTACAACACTAAAATCTTGCAATGCTGGACGACCGTGCCAAGTTGCTGCTCAAGACGCTCGTCGAGCGCTACATCGCCGACGGGCAACCCGTCGGGTCGCGCACGTTGTCGCGTTCGTCGGGGCTGGACCTGTCGCCGGCGACCATCCGCAACGTCATGTCGGACCTCGAGGCGCTGGGGCTGATCGCCAGCCCGCACACCTCGGCGGGCCGCATCCCGACGCATCGCGGCTACCGCCTCTTCGTCGACACCATGCTGACCGCGGAGCGCGAGCAGATGAGCGCGCCGAGCCTGGCGCCCGACCAGCCGCAGAAGGTGATTGCCAACGCGGCGCACCTGCTGTCGAACCTCTCGCAGTTCGTGGGCGTGGTGATGGCACCGCGGCGCGCATCGGTGTTCAAGCAGATCGAATTCTTGCGGCTGTCGGAAAACCGACTGCTGGTGATCATCGTCTCGCCCGACGGTGACGTGCAGAACCGGGTGATCTTCCCGGAGGCCGACTATTCACAGTCGCAGCTCGTCGAGGCCTCGAACTACATCAACGCCCACTATGCGGGGCTGACCATCGAGCAGGTGCGCGACCGGCTGCAGTCCGAGGTCGAGAAGCTGCGTGGCGAGATCGCTGCGCTCATGCAGGCGGCGGTGCAGGTCAGTTCCGAGGTGTTGACGGAGGCGCAGGAAGACGACGTCGTGATTTCCGGCGAGCGCAATCTGCTCTCCGTGAGCGATTTTTCCAGCGACATGGGGCAGTTGCGCCGTGCTTTCGAGCTCTTCGAGCAGAAGGCGCAGCTCATGCGCCTGCTCGATGTGTCGAGCAAGGCCGAAGGCGTGCGCATCTTCATTGGTGGCGAGAGCCAGGTGGTGCCGTTCGAAGAACTTTCCATCGTCAGCGCGAACTACGAGGTCGATGGGCAGGTGGTCGGCACCCTCGGCGTGATCGGGCCGACGCGGATGCCCTACGAGCGCATGATCCAGATCGTCGACATCACGTCGCGGCTGATCGGCAATGCGCTGAGCCATCGCAAGTAAGCGGGCGGGTGGTGCGGCACGAATAGAATCGTGCCCGCGTGGGCCGTTAGCTCAGTTGGTTAGAGCAGCGGACTCATAATCCGTTGGTCGATGGTTCAAGCCCATCACGGCCTACCATGTCCCTATAGAGAAAGCCCGCTACCAAGATTGGTAGTGGGCTTTTTGCTGCCCCGTAGCTTGGGCATCAATCGATCGGGATTGACGCAGTTGGCCGGGCCGAATACGGCAGGGTCAATCGGAGTTCTCGGGGCGAAGGCAGATTCACGCTGACAAGCAGGCTATAATCGAAGGCTTCGCGGCTGTAGCTCAGTTGGATAGAGTACTTGGCTACGAACCAAGGGGTCGTGGGTTCAATTCCTGCCAGCCGCACCACTCTCGAATGGACCAGAAGGTTTATGCCTTCTGGTCCATTTTCTTTTGGGCTCGCCTTTTGGCATCTCTTACGGGCGTTGGGCCGGGCTCGAGAACGGCCATCGCCGACATTGAGATGCTCGTACGCGCGAGGCGACGATCTGCCCTATGGGCTGGCCCCTGCGCTTTCGCTCCGTCAGCTCAGTCCAATCTGCGCGTGTATCTCCTTGATCACGGCCTCTTTTTCCAGGTTGTAGACCTCCGGGTTGACCGGATCGATCATGTGCGCGCGGTCCTTGGCTTCCTCGTACCTCCTGCGCAGGTCTGGGCGTCGCTGGAGGATGTCCATGAACGCCAGGGAGTCCTTGTGGACCGGATCGCCGTGATGGCAGATGTGGATATTGATGTTGTAGTTGCGTCCGTTGTGTTGAACGCAGCCGCAGACATAGGGCTTCTCATCCCTGTCGACCCAGACGGCACGTCGGTGAAATCCAAGTCTCTCGAATTCCGTTTGCGTTGCGCGCAGATTCTGTTCGCGCGTGATGGCGGCAATGTCCACCATGGGCTTGCCCCGCAGCCCATGAATGGCGGTGCTCCCGATATGAATGAGCGCCACGCTCTCGAGATTTTCGTGAACGTACCGCTGCACTTGCGCGAACACGCTGGCGTACGCAGGGTCGTAAGGCAGGATGTGGCGGTGTTCCAATCCTTCATCGAACGCGTTGACTTTCATGGCGCCTCCATGTGGTCCCCTTGCTGCCGATCAGTACGCTCGGATCCTGCTTGGCGCACGGCTTGAATGCAGTGCCGATGGAGGGGAGATCGTGTGCGTTGCGCGAGGCACGTGGCGCTGCGGCAGCGGAACCCGCCGTCAACGCGCTTTTTCGCCCCGGATCACGTAAGTCCGAAAGGGTAGAAAAAACAGGCTATAATTGCAAGCTGTGCGGCTGTAGCTCAGTTGGATAGAGTACTTGGCTACGAACCAAGGGGTCGTGGGTTCAATTCCTGCCAGCCGCACCACTACAAGGAAAGCCCGCAACGAAAGTTGCGGGCTTTTTTCATTTGGAGGGTTCTGCGTTGAGCAAGGCATTCACCAAGGAAACCGACACCGACGGAGATGACGACGACGGCTCCGGCGGTGCCTTGCCTGCGCTGCCCGCAGGCAGCAAAAACTACATCACGCCAGAGGGTTACGCGCGACTGCGCGACGAATTGCTGCAGTTGATGGACGAAGAACGCCCGAAAGTGGTCGAGGCGGTTCACTGGGCGGCCAAGAACGGGGATCGCTCTGAAAACGGCGACTACCTCTACGGCAAGAAACGCTTGCGCGAGATCGACCGGCGCATCCGATTTCTCACCAAGCGGCTCGAGATTGCCGAAGTCACGGACCCCTCGGTGCATCACGGCCGCGACCAGGTTTTCTTCGGCGCCACCGTTCGCTATATCGATGAGAGCGGCGACGAGCGAAGCGTCACGATCCTTGGCATCGACGAGGCGCAGAGCGCCAAGTCGCAGGTCAGCTGGATCTCGCCCATCGCGCGAGCACTGCTCAAGTCGCGCGAAGGCGACGTGGTCAAGCTGGTGACCCCGGGTGGGGCGCACGAAGTCGAAATTCTTTCGGTGAGCTATCCGGCGCCGCGTCCGGCCGCCGCCTAGCAGCGAGCGCGCCGCGGCCCTGCCATCTCAAGGGGCGGGAACGGTCCTTGCGGCGGTCAGCACCGACGTGGTTCGCCGCGCGGCCCGCAGCACGGCATCGAGATGCGCACGGTCGCGCACGGCGATCACGAAGCGCAGGTCGGTCGAATCCTGAGGGGTCTCGTCCGCCATCTCGACATGCGTGATGTCGGCTTCCGCATCGGCCAGCGTGGCAGCAACCCGTGCCAGCACGCCCTTGTCGTTGCGCACGGTGATCACCACACCGGTTTCGAAGGCACGCGTGGGTTCGTCCGCCCACTCGACGGCGAAGAAGCGCTCGCTGTCCTTGTTGCGCAGGCGCTGGCCCACGCCGCAATCTTCGGTGTGAACTACCAAGCCTTCACCGTGCCCGAGGTAGCCGACGATCTGGTCGCCCGGAATGGGGCGGCAGCACAGTGCAAAGCGGACCGACGAGTTCTCGCTGCCATCGAGCGTGACCGCGCCTTGCGACACGGTCTCGTGCGAGATGAAGCGTTCGCGGCTTAACAGCAACGCGTCGGGCCGTTCACCCAGTTCGGAAAGCAGCGCCATCAGCCGCTTGGCCACGATGCTCGCGATGCGCTTGCCCAGGCCGATGTCGGTCAGCAATTCGGAACGGGTGCGGTTGCCGGTGAAGCGCAGCAGCTTTTCCCACAGTGCCTGGTGCTCTTCGTCTTCCTCGGGCAGCTTGCCGAGGCCTTCGGCGCGCAGCGCCTGCGCCAGCAGTTTTTCGCCCAGGCCTTCGGATTCCGCGTGGGCCAGGGTCTTCAGGTAATGGCGGATCTTGGAGCGCGCGCGGCCGGTGCGAACGAACCCGAGCCAAGCAGGGTTGGGAGTCGACACCGGCGCCGTGATCACTTCGACCACGTCACCGTTCTTCAGCTCGGTGCGCAGCGGCACCTGGTCGCCATTGATGCGCGCGGCCGAGGTGTGATCGCCGATGTTGCTGTGGATCGCGTAGGCAAAGTCGACCACCGTGGCGCCACGCGGCAGCGCCATGATCTGGCTCTTGGGCGTGAAGACATACACCGCGTCGGGAAACAGGTCGACCTTGACGTGGTCCCAGAACTCGGCGGCGTCGCGTGTCTCGTCCTGGATGTCGAGCAGCGACTGCAGCCACTTGGTGCCCAGCCTGTCGTTGCTCGCCGCGTTCGGCTCGGCGGCCTTGTAGAGCCAGTGCGCCGCCACACCCGATTCGGCCACCACGTGCATCGCCTCGGTCCGCAGCTGGAATTCGACGCTCACGCCGGCCGGGCCCACCAGCGTGGTGTGCAGCGACTGGTAGCCGTTGAGCTTGGCGATCGCGATGTGGTCCTTGAACTTGCCTGGCAGCGGCTTGTACATCTGGTGAAGGATGCCAAGCCCGGTGTAGCAGGCGATCACGTTCGGCACGATCAGGCGAAAGCCGTAGATGTCGGTCACCTGGGCAAAGCTCAGGTGCTTTTCTTCCATCTTGCGGTAGATGGAATAGAGCGTTTTCTCGCGCCCAGCGATCCGCAGCGTCATGCCGGCGGCCGAGAAGGCGGTCTCGACCTCTTTTTGTACCTTCTGGATCAGGTCGCGGCGTCGCCCGCGCGCCTTGGCCACGGCCTTGGAGAGGGTGGCGTAGCGCCACGGCTTGAGATGCCGGAACGACAGCTCCTGCAGCTCGCGGTACGTTTGATTCAACCCGAGCCGATGCGCGATGGGCGCATAGATCTCGAGCGTTTCGCGGGAGATGCGGGCCCATTTTTCACGCGGCGCATCGGCCAGCGTGCGCATGTTGTGCGTGCGATCGGCCAGCTTGACCAGAATGACGCGCACGTCACGCGCCATGGCCAGCAGCATCTTGCGGAAGGATTCGGCCTGGTTTTCTTCGCGGGTGTTGAACTGCAGCTTGTCGAGCTTGGTGAGTCCGTCGACCAGTTCGGCGACCGGGGCGCCGAAGCGTTCGATCAGTTCGGGTTTGGTGACGCCGCAGTCTTCGATCGCATCGTGAAGCAGGGCGGCCATCAGCGCCTGTGCATCGAGCTTCCATTCGGCGCATTGCGCCGCCACGGCGATGGGGTGCGTGATGTACGGCTCGCCGCTGTTGCGCAGCTGGCCCAGGTGGGCTTCGTCGGCAAAGCGGTAGGCGCGGCGGACCAGCTCGGTATCTTCGGGGCTCAGGTAGTCGAGGCGCGCCGTCAAGGCGGCAAAGCTTGCGGCAGCCGCGTTCAGCGCCGCCGGACTTGGCTTCGGCGTGCCCGAGGGGGCATGGGACTGATGTTTGGCGACCGCGCTCATGGCTACCACTTTAGCGTGACCGCTCTATGGACGCGTCCAAGCATAAAAAAAGCACCGCTTTGCGGTGCCTTTTCGTTGCAGGGCTGCGTCAGATCAGCCCGGCACCTTCTTGAGCATTTCGATGCCGATCTTGCCTTCGGCGATTTCGCGCAGGGCGGTCACGGCGGGCTTGTTCTTGCTTTCGATCTTGGGCGCGTGGCCTTGGCTCAGCATGCGCGCACGGTACGTGGCGGCCAAGACGAGCTGGAAGCGGTTCGGGATCTGAAGCAGGCAATCTTCGACGGTGATGCGGGCCATGATGAGAATCTTTCGGTCGGTGAGCGGGAAATCAGGGGATGTTCAGTGCGGCGAAAGTGTCGGCACGTGCACGGCGCTGTGCGGAGTACCGAAGCCGCTGAGCGTGGACGATCGCCTTGAGATCGAAAAGCGCGCGCTCAAATAACTCGTTGATTATAACGAAGTCGAATTCCCCGGCCCTGGCCATCTCTTCCGCGGCGTTTTTCAGGCGCAGTTCGATCACCGAAGCACTGTCTTCGCCGCGCCGTTCGAGCCGGGAGCGCAATTCTTCCCAGCTTGGCGGCAGGATGAAGATCATCACCGCGTTGGCGAAGGTCTTGCGGATCTGCAGCGCGCCCTGGAAGTCGATTTCGAGGATCACGTCCGCCCCCTGGGCAATCCGTTCCTCGATGGCCTTTTTGGAGGTGCCGTAGCGGTGGCCGTGCACATGCGCCCATTCCACGAAACCGTCCGCCGCGATCATTGCGTCGAACTCGGTGGGAGAGGCGAAAAAGTACTCGCGACCGTGCTTTTCCTGCCCGCGCGGCGAGCGCGTGGTGTGGGAAACCGAGGGCTGGACGGCCGAGTCGAGTTCCATGAGCGCCTTGACCAGGCTCGACTTGCCCGCGCCGCTGGGCGCGGCGACCACGAAGATATTGCCGGGGTAATCCATTCTTTCGCTCGTCATTCGATGTTCTGGACCTGTTCGCGCATCTGCTCGATAAAGACCTTCATGTCCACGCCGATGCGCGTGAGTTCCAGGGCTGCCGACTTGGAGCCCAGGGTGTTGGCTTCGCGGTGCAGCTCCTGGATCAGGAAATCGAGGCGCTTGCCGATCTCGCCGCCCTTCTTGAGCAGTCGCTCGATCTCGTCGAGGTGCGAATTCAGGCGGGTCAGTTCTTCGGCCACGTCGATGCGGATCGCGAAGGCCGTGGCTTCGGTCAGCGCGCGGTCTTGCGCCGCCTCGGGCAGCGTGCCGCCCGTGCCGGCGGTCAGGCCCATGGCCTCCTGCCAGCGTTCCAGGAAGCGCGTGCGCTGCTGTTCGACCAGCTGCGGCACCAGCGGCCCGGCCTGCTGCACCAGGGTGCGCAACTGGCCCAGGTGGGCTTCGAGCATCTTGGCCAGCCGGGCGCCTTCGCGCTGGCGGGCCGACATCAGACCTTCGAGCGCCTTGCCGGCGACGTCGATCAGGTCGGCGCCCCAGTCGCCGCGGGCGGCACTGTCGCCGCCAGCCAGGCGCAGCACGTCGGCCACGCTCAGGTCGCGGGCGCCGGGCAGCCAGGCCTTGATGCTGTCCTGCACGCCGTTGAGCCGCTGGAGCAGCTTGACGGAGGGCTCGACCACACCCGCCTGGGCGGTGTTCTCGATGGCGGCGCGCACTTCGACCTTGCCGCGCTTGAGCTTGCCCGTGAGCAGCTCGCGCAGCGCGGTTTCATGCTGGCGCAGTTCCTCCGGCAACTTGAAAGTCAGGTCGAGGAAGCGGCTGTTGACCGAGCGGATTTCGACCCCGAGTCGGCCTCCGGCGGCAGGCCGTGCTTCGGCTTCGGAGTGGCTGCCTGCGGACCCGTTCTGGCCGCTGGCGTAGCCGGTCATGCTGTAAACTGGCATTGCGCCTCACTGTGGTTTTGCTTGCATGCACCGAGGCGTCGGCACGGCGTTCGCTTGCCGCACCATCGCCTTCGGGCGAAACTCCCGGATTATGTCAAAGGTCAAGCCTTCGCCCCTGTTGCCCGATACGGTCATTGGCGGTTACCGCGTTGTTCGCCGGCTTTCCGCGGGCGGTTTTGGTGTGGTCTACCTCGCCATCGACCCCAGTGGGCAGCAGGTCGCCATCAAGGAATATCTCCCTTCTTCGCTGGCCACCCGCGGGCCCGGCGAACTGAATCCGCAGGTCCCGCCCGAGAAGCTTTCCCTCTACCGGCTGGGGCTGAAGAGCTTCTTCGAGGAAGGCCGCTCGCTCGCGCAAATCTCGCACGCCTCGGTCGTCAGCGTGCTCAATTTCTTTCGCGAGAACGAAACCGTCTACATGGTCATGAACTACCTGGAGGGCGCGACCCTGCAGGACTTCGTGGTCACGGCGCGCGACCTGAAGCGGCAGAAGGTGTTCCGCGAATCGACCATCCGATCGCTGTTCGACGAAATCCTGCGCGGCCTGCGCATCGTCCACCAGTACAAGATGCTGCACCTGGACATCAAGCCGGCCAACATCTTCGTCACCGACGACGACCGCGCCGTGCTGATCGACTTCGGCGCCGCGCGCGAAGTGCTCAGCAAAGAAGGCATCTTCATCCGCCCGATGTACACCCCCGGCTTCGCGGCCCCCGAGATGTACCGCCGCGATTCGTCGATGGGCCCCTGGACCGACATCTACGCCATCGGTGCCTGCATCTACGCCTGCATGCAGGGCTATCCGCCGAACGACGCCCCACGGCGCATCGAGAAAGACCGCCTGAGCCTCTCGCTGTCCCGCCTGCGCGGCGTGTACTCCGACAACCTGATCGAAGTGGTCGAGTGGTGCATGTCCCTCGATCCGCTCTCGCGTCCGCAATCGGTCTTTGCGCTGCAAAAGGAACTGAGCCGCGAAGGCGAGCGCCGCTACACCAAGCTCACGGTCGGCGAGAAGGTGCGCCTGTCGATCGACAACATCCGGTCCTTCGACAAGAAGAGCCTGCCCAAGGCTGCCGCGCCCACAACCCGCCCCGCATGACGACGACATGAAATTTTCCGTCTTCCAGGTCAGCCGCAAGGGCGGCCGTCTCAAGAACGAAGACCGCATGGGCTATTGCTACACGCGGGAGTCGGGACTGTTCGTGCTGGCCGACGGCATGGGCGGCCACCCGGAAGGCGAAGTCGCGGCCCAGCTGGCCCTGCAAACCATTGCCGCGCTCTACCAGCGCGAAGCCCGCCCGACCGTGAAGGACGTGAAGGCCTTCCTGGCCGAATCGGCCATGGCCGCGCACCAGCAGATCATGCGTTACGCCAGCCACAAGGCCATGCTCGACACGCCGCGCACCACCGTCGTCGCTGCCGTGCTCCAAGGCACCACCGCCACGTGGATGCATTGCGGCGATTCGCGCCTTTACGTGGTGCGCGACGGTCGCCTGCTGACCCGCACGCGCGACCACTCGCACGCCGAGCGCCCCAAACCGCACGGCTCCGATGCGCCGGTCAATCGCAACCTGTTGCTGACCTGCCTCGGCTCGCCGACCACGCCGCTGTTCGATGTTTCGGCGCCGCTGCAATTGCAGCGCGGCGATCGCATCATGCTGTGCTCCGACGGCGTCTGGGGCGTGCTCGACGATGCGCTGATCGTGCACACGCTCTCTTCCGGCAAGCCGGTGTCAGATGCCGCCCCCGACCTCGCCGAAATGGCGCTGCGCAAGGGCGGCGCCCACAGCGACAACGTGACGCTGATCGCGCTCGAATGGGAAATGCCCGACAGCGCGGGCGAAGACCACGGCATTTCCACCGAAACCATCACCGACGGCGTGTTCGCCTCGACCATCCAGGCCGGCATGCCTTCGGACAGTGAGATCGACGATCTCGATGAAGACGCCATCGAGCGCTCCATCGCCGAGATCAACGAAGCCATCCGACGTTCGGCCGCGCGCAAGACCTGAGCGCGCCTTTCTTTCTTTTCTTTCCAGTTTTCAAAAAATGACTGCTTTCACACGAAGCGGCGGCCGTGCCGCCGACCAGTTGCGCCCCGTGCGCATCACCCGCGGTTTCACCATCCACGCCGAAGGCAGCGTGCTCATCGAGTTCGGCCAGACGCGCGTGCTGTGCACCGCCTCGGTCGAAGAGAAGGTGCCGCCGCACAAGAAGGGCAGCGGCGAAGGCTGGGTAACGGCCGAATACGGCATGCTGCCGCGCGCCACCCACACCCGCAGCAGCCGCGAGGCGGCCAAGGGCAAGCAGACCGGCCGCACACAAGAAATCCAGCGCCTCATCGGCCGCTCGATGCGCGCCGTGTTCGACCTGGCTGCCTTGGGCGAGCGCACCATCCACCTCGACTGCGACGTGCTGCAGGCTGACGGCGGCACCCGCACGGCGGCCATCACCGGCGCCTTCGTCGCAGCGCAGGACGCCGTCAACAAGCTGCTGGCCGCCGGCACGCTCAAGGCTTCGCCCATCAAGGGCCACGTGGCCGCCATCTCGGTGGGCATCGTCGAAGGCACGCCGCTGCTCGATCTCGAATACACCGAGGACTCGGCCTGCGACACCGACATGAACGTCGTCATGACCGGCGCCGGCCACTTCGTCGAAGTGCAGGGCACCGCCGAAGGCGTGGCCTTCACGCGCGATGAAATGAACATCCTGCTTGGCCTGGCCGAAAAGGGCATTGGCGAGCTCGTGACCCTGCAGCAGCAGGCATTGCTCTCGAATTAATAGCTACTGACGTACGCCCGATGTGCGTCACAGCCACTTTGACTTATGAAACTGGTTCTGGCTTCCAACAACGCGGGCAAGCTCGCCGAACTCCAGCAACTGTTTGCTGAGCTGGCCGTCACGCTGGTGCCGCAATCGGCGCTGGGCGTGGGCGAGGCTGAAGAACCTTTCCGTACCTTTGTAGAGAACGCGCTGACCAAGGCGCGCCATGCCAGCGCGGCCACCGGCCTGCCGGCGATGGCCGACGACGCCGGCCTGTGCGTCGATGCCTTCGGCGGCCTGCCGGGTGTAGACACTGCGTTCTATGCCACGCAGTTCGGCTATGCCAAGGGCGATGCCAACAACGTCAAGGCGCTGCTCGAACAGCTCGACGGCGTCGTCAACCGCCGCGCCGCACTCGTGAGCACGCTGGTCGCGCTGCGCAGCCACGACGACCCCGAGCCGCTCATCGCCGTCGGCCGCGTGGTCGGCGAGATCGCGCGAGCCCCGGTCGGCGACAACGGCTTCGGCTTCGACCCCGTGATGTACCTGCCGGCCTTTGGCAAGACCTTTGCCCAGTTGCCGCCCGAGGTGAAAAACGCCAACAGCCATCGCGGCCGCGCCGCGCAGGCGATGCTGGCGTTGATGCGTGAGCGCTGGCTGTAATGGCCACCGTCTTCCCGATCCAGCCGGCGCAGTCCACGGGCGCGCCGCAGGCCAACGACGTGCTGCACTGGATGCGGCCTGGCCCGCTGCAACTGTCGGCGCTGCCGCCACTGTCGCTCTACATCCACCTGCCGTGGTGCCTGCGCAAGTGCCCGTATTGCGACTTCAACTCGCACGAGTGGCGCGCCACCAGCGCCGCCGAAGTCGATGGCATTCCCGAGGCGGCGTACCTCGATGCGTTGGTGGCCGATCTCGATGCCGCGTTGCCGCTCATCTGGGGCCGCACCGTCCACACCATCTTCATCGGCGGCGGCACGCCCAGCCTGTTCTCGCCGCAAGCCATCGACCGCCTGCTGGGCGACGTGCGCGCGCGGCTCAAGCTCGCACCCGATTGCGAGATCACGCTCGAGGCCAACCCTGGCACCTTCGAGCGCAACCGCTTCCGTGCGTATCGCGCCGCTGGCGTCACGCGCCTGTCGGTGGGCGTGCAGAGCTTCAACGACGAGCACCTGAAAGCCCTGGGCCGCGTGCACGATCGCGCGCAGGCCATCGCGGCCCTGGAAGAGGCTGCCAGCACCTTCGACACCTTCAACCTCGACCTGATGTACGCCTTGCCGGGGCAGACGCTCGAAGACCTCGACGCCGACCTTTCGCAAGCGCTGGCGCTCGCGCCGCCGCACATCTCGGTCTACCACCTCACCATCGAGCCCAACACCTGGTTCGCGAAGTTTCCGCCGACGCTGCCCGAAGACGACATCGCCTACGCGATGCTCGACCGCATCACCGAGCGCACCGGCGCCAACGGCATGTCGCGCTACGAGGTGTCGGCCTATGCGCGCGAGGGCCATGGCTGCGCGCACAACCTCAACTACTGGCAGTTCGGCGACTACCTGGGCATTGGTGCAGGGGCGCACAGCAAGCTGAGCTTTGCGCACCGCATCGTGCGGCAGGTGCGCTATCGCGAGCCGCGCCTGTACATGGAGAACGCGCGTGCGGGTGCGGCCGTGTCGCAAAGCGATGAAGTGGCGCTGGCCGACCTGCCGTTCGAGTTCATGCTCAATGCGTTGCGGCTGAAGGCGGGCTTTACGCTGCCGCAGTTCAGCGAACGCACCGGGTTGGCGATGACATCGATCCAGCGCGGCCTGGAAGAAGCCGAACGCAAGGGGCTCGTGGCGCGAGACCTGTTCCGCGTCTGGCCCACCGAGCGCGGGCTGGATTTTCTGAGCGACCTGCAGACGCTCTTCCTGCCCGATGAGGATTGAGGTTTTGCCGGCGGCTTAGAATCGACGGTTCCGGAGAGTTGGGTGAGTGGTTTAAACCAGCAGTCTTGAAAACTGCCGACGTGAAAGCGTCCGTGAGTTCGAATCTCACACTCTCCGCAGGGATGAACATTTTCAGCACACCAGAACGCGCCGCTTGGCGCGTTTTTCATTGGGAGACTGCCTATACTCATCCGCCCTAAGCAGCTGTAACACGCCGTGAAAGTGCTTTGGGGATGGCCCATGGGATGGCCCATAGAACTGATGCCAAAGCGTTCACGTGAACTGTCTGCGATCGAGGTCGGACGCCTTCGCTCCGAAGGCGCCCACGCTGTGGGCGGAGTACAGGGCCTGTATCTTCACATCGTCGGCGGGTCGAGGTCGTGGGTGCTGCGCTACGTGATCAGTGCGCGGCGGCGGCGCATGGGCTTGGGAAGCTTCCCCGCAGTGCCGCTCGCGCAGGCAAAGGAACGGGCGAGGGAGGCACACAAATTGATCGACCAGGGTGTCGACCCCATCGATGCCCGTGACGCTCTAAAAAAGGCCGCGGCGGCTTCTCGAGCCCGAGCGCTGACGTTCAAGGTGGCGTGCGAGCGCTTCATTGCCGTCAAGGAATCTGAGTGGCGTAACCCGAAGCATCGGGATCAATGGGAGAACACGCTCGAAACCTATGCCGAACCGATCATTGGACACCTTGATGTGTCAGCCATCGGACAAGACGAGGTGCTGCGCGTGCTCGACCCAATCTGGCGCACGAAGACAGAGACGGCGAGCCGCCTGCGGGGGCGCATCGAGCAGGTGCTTGATTGGGCGAAGACAAGAGGACATCGGACAGGTGAGAACCCCGCAAGTTGGCGCGGCCACCTGGACAAGCTGCTGCCTAAGCCCGAAAAAATCGCCAAGGTGAAGCACCACCCCGCCGTGCCGCTCGCCCACGTGTTGATAGCCGTCGACGCGATCAAGGCTGTCGAGGGAGTTAGCGCTCGAGCCCTTTTGTTCCAAGTGCTGACCGCAGGGCGTTCAGGGGAAATCCGAGGTGCACGCTGGGCAGAATTTGACTTCGGCGCCGCGCTTTGGGATGTCCCGGAAACACGCATGAAGGGGAAACGACCTCATCGGGTGCCGTTGTCGACGCAAGCGATCGCCCTTCTCGAATCGATGCCGCGCTACGAGGAGACCGATCTGGTGTTTCCTGGCCGGAAGTTGCAACAGCTGTCGGACATGTCGTTGACGGCATGCATGCGCAGGCTGGATTTTCGCGATGCGACCGACCGGGTATGCGTGCCTCACGGTTGGCGATCCACCTTTCGAGACTGGGCTGCCGAGCACACCCACTATCCCCCCGAGATGGCCGAAATGGCCTTGGCGCATGCCATTGAAAGCAAGGTGGAGGCGGCATATCGGCGCGGCGACATGCTCGCCAAGCGAGCCGCGATGATGCAGGATTGGGCCGACTACTGCATCCCGTCGCCGATGCCACCGAAGCCCAAAGACGCTTAGCTGTCGGAGGGCGCATTCGGGTCGGCTACCGGGCGCGCAGTGAGCCATGTGTCGATCTCGACCGCGACCCAACCCACCGCGCGGGGCCCGAGCTGGCGAGGCCGGGGAAAGCCTTCGGTGGTCATCCATCGACGCAAAGTGGTTTCCGAAATCCCACACTTCTCGAGCACCGTTTTCTTCCGGTAGATCAGCGGTGCTGCGCCGCTTTGGAATCGCAGAGCGGGGTGGGTGACAGCCTTCATGCCTGCACCTCCGGCACGTCGAAGAACTGCAGCCGCCCCTTCCACTCCCGGAAGGGCAGCGGCTTGGCATCGCGCAGCACAAAGCCGTGCGGCCCCATGAACCACGGCGAATCGCTGAGGTCGACGCAATCGACGATGTGGGCTTCGCCGACGATGCCGCCGCGGGGCAAATCCTCGTAGGCGGGGATCTGACCGATGTCCATCACGTCCTGCAGGCTGTCGCGTACCTCGTTGTAGTACACCCGGGCCATCGTCTTGCTGGCGTGCACGAGAAAGCGCCCACGGAACGGCGTGCGCCATTCCCTGTTCTCGATGTCCTTGAAGCCGTTCACGATCAGCCAGGCCCACGGCTGGCGGATGCTGAGCGCTGCGCACCAGCGCGAGCCGTGCGGCGGACCGCCGTGCTCTTTGATCCACGCTTGCACGGCCTGCGCCGCCTCGATGTAGGCGCGGCTCGGTGTCTTCGTGATCTCCTGGCCGGGTCGATACGTTGCCCAGATCCGATCGCGCAGCGCCTTGGGCAGCTGATACCAATGGGGCGTGCAGCCCCACTTCGCCGGCGGGACTTCCTGCTGGCACCCGGGCCAGTGGCAAAGGTGTCTCATGGGTGTTCCCCTCCCTTGTTGACCGGCGAATCGGTGATCGCGCGCAGGAAGATGTGGTGCTCCTGGCCGAATGAAATGGTTGTCCCGTAGGGCTCATCCATTTCGCCTTTCAACCAAGGGCAGACGGTTTCGGCGCAGACCCAAAGACCGCCAGTTCGCTCGTCCATGATGGCTCCAGCCATTGAGACCTTGCCGCAGTCACCGAAACAGTGTTTCTCGATGAGCGGCTTCTGATCCGGATTGCGCGCGAGGAGGCCGAAAACCTTGATCGCGGTCATGCCATACCACCTTCCTGCGCCACGCTGACAGCTACGGCCAGCGGTCGGACCCAGATCGGCGTGCTGCCGAGCACGAAGGTCTCCCCAGTGCGCGCCAGCAGGATCGTTTGACCCATCACCGTGCCGATCGCCTTCGCCGCCTTGCGCGGCACCGCGTTGCCGATGCCCTCGCGCCAGCGCTGATCACTCTCGCCGTCGAGCACGAAGGTCTCGCCGCGCCCGCCGGGCCCGTCAGGGGCGAACCATTCCTCCGGATCGATCAGGCTCTGCAGCGCGGCCAGCTCGAGCGTGGTGAAGGGCCTGTGCCATGTGCCATCGAGCGACTGGATGCGGCACACCAGCTTGTCAGAGGGCGCCGGCATCGCGGGCACCTCGACCTCGGGCGCAACACCTCCAGCACGCGGGTCGGCGAGGCTCCAAGGCCCGTTGTCGTGACATGCCGAGGCGCTGACGGCCCCGCTGCTGGCTTCCCACGGCACCACGCCGTAGTGCCCACCGGTCAGGTAGTGATCGCCCTTCGTGCGTTGCATGCCGGGGCGCACGTCGGCCACCGCGAAGGCACCTTGGCCCGTGGTGGAGCCGGCGATCACCGTGCCGGCGGGCTCGGTGAACGCCGTGACCGCGTATTTCCCGAAGGTCGGGCCGTCGCGGCGCAGATCCGCCACGGCGTAGGCGCCCATGTCGTCGCCGCCGATGACCGTGCCGGTGGCCCCGCTCCAAGCCGTGACCGGGTACTTCGAGAACAGCTTGCCCTGCCGGTCCGGTCGTGGATCTGCGACGGCCTGTCCCGAGCCGTGTGCGCTGGTCACTGCCTGCGCCGCCTTGCCCCAGGCCACGATGCGAAACTCGTTGGAGTGCTTGGCCGGCCCTTGGTGACGCACGTCGGCGACGCTGTAGGCGCCCTGCAGCGGCCCGGTTTGACCCGCCACCGTGCCCGTGTGCTCGCCCCAGCGGCGTACGCCGAGGGCCTGGCCGTCTTTCCACTTCGCCGACTGGTCGAAGCGCACGTCCGCCACCGAGAACGGGCCATTGCTGGGGCCGCTACGCGCGGCCACCAGCTTCGAGTGGTCTTCCCAACGGTTGACGCCGTAGGCACCGGTCCCCTCCTGAGTGCTGGGCACCAGCAGGAAGTCGCGCAGCTTCCCGTCCTCGACGGCCAGCCGGTTCAGGCTGCGCCAGTCGCTGCCGGCCTCCACGAAGGCCAGGCGAACCCACGTTTTCCACTGCAGCGCCGGCACCCGGTGCATTGGGCCGCCAGCGGCATCGCCTGGCAGCGGCATGTGGCGCAGGATGTCGCCCACGGCGTGCAGGCGCCGCTTGTGCGGCTCGTACAGGAAGGGCGGCACCTTCTTCTTGTGCCGGAAGACCTTCAGCATGCGCTTGCGGCTCTGACCGAGGCCGTCGCCCAGCTCGCCGCAGTCGTGGACCGTCTCCGCGCCGATGTAGCCGTAGTAGCCCATGAGCTTATCGACCTCGTCGAGCAGCGGGCGCCCGCGGGTGGCGATGCGCGGCACGTTCTCGAAGACGAACAGGCCGGGCAGATCGTCTGCGAAGGCCTCCATCGTCAGCATCATGGCGCGCGGCACCAGCTCGTTGAGCGCGCGGTATTTGTCGGTCGTGCTCTTCTGTGCGCTCAGCAGGCCCGAGAAGCCCTTGCATGGCATCGAGGTGAAGACGATGTGCGGGAAGAGGCCGTGCGCGGCCTTGCGCATGTCGTCGGGCGTGGCCTCGCGCCAGCCCGGCGGCGGCATGCGATCGTGGAAGCGCCGGTACATGCCCAGCGTGAACAGGTCAATGCAGGCTTGTTCGACGCCCGTGAGGCGCTTGAAGTCGCGGCAGGCGCGCGGATCGTTGTCGACGCCGCCGATGCACCGCATCTTCCCGCGAACCGGACCGATGCTCGGGTCTGCATCGTTGAACCCGGCGGCACCGCTGCCGACTCCTCCGCATACATGGAAGTGATTGACGATCTCGGTCGCGGCAATGCTCGCGTGTATTTGAGTGCTCATGCGTGAGTTCCTGAAGGTTGGGGGGAATAGATCTCCGCGCCGGCCACGTCGGAAAGACGTGCCTGCCCGTCGCGGATACGGGATGCGAGCCAGTCGGCGCTGGCGATCAGTTCGAGGCCGAGGGATGCATGAGCGATCAGCAGCGCCTTGGCCTCGTTGGCGGCAACGTCGAGCGTTCCGGCCTGGCTGGACTGCCAAGCGTTGTCGATGCTCATCTGGATCACCGTGCGCAGGGCGGCGTGCAGTCGTTTCGCCTCGGGCATGCCTGGCTTGACGGTCGCCGAGATCTCCGCGCCCAGGGCGATGAGCCAGCCCAGGTGTGAAAGCAGATCGCGCGCCGGCTCGTCGTTCTGCGTCAGGTAGATGTCGATGCTGACCGTCGTCATGTGGCTGCTCATGCGCTGCAGCGCGACGGCCGTCGCAACCGGACCGCTGCGGGCCAACTCGGCGCGAGAGCGCATCGGGCGGTGATGGCGTGTCTTCTGGTGCTTCATGTCAGGCCTAGAAGGGGATGCCATCGTCGAGAGGCAGCAGCTGGGTCAGGCTGCGCCGCATGAATGGCTCGCCCTTGAAGTTCACGCTCGCCGGGATCTCGGTACGCGCGGTGGCGTGGGTGGCGAGGAACAGCGCGAACGTGCGGCCCGGATGCATTTCTGCCAGGCGCACCGCCTCGCGCTCGGCAGCGCCACGGCTGACCTGCAGCACGTTCGAACGGCCTTCCGGCGGAATGCTGCGCGGCGAGGCCGGCCCGGTGAGGTACTGCAGGGCGAAGGGCCAGTTTTCGCAGCCCGTGATGTCGAGGATGACGAAGAGCTCGTCCACGATCAGACTCCCCGGCGACCGAAAGAGGCCAGGGCGGCGCTGAAGGCGGCAGGGCCGATGCCGTTGCGCTCGAGGATCTCTTGGCGCACGCGTTGCGCGTTGAGGTTGATGAGGCTGCGCTCACGGTCGGTGGCTGGCAGGATGCCGTCGACGCCCACCGGCCCCGTGCATACGCTGCGGTCGTAGGTTTCGCAGCGCTCGTGGTACTGCTTGACCAGCTCCTCCAATGGATGGGCCTCGCTGCTGAAATGGCCGGTGAGCATTTCCTGCGTGAACGCCGCGCGACCTTCGTCGGTCAGGCACCGCACCGGCGGCAAGGCCGAGACGCGTTCGGCGAGCAGCTCCAAACTGCCATCGTTCACCAGATCGAAGTCCGCATCGATCTGGTGCCGCTCGCTGCTGTGGTGTGCCGTGTCGGCGCTGAGCCCGGCCGCGTGCGGGCCAAGGACGCGGACCACGCTCAGCTGCACGCCGAGGGCCGTCAGGGCTTGCCGCTCGACCGGATCGCGCAGATCTGTGACCGCGAAGCGGCGGAAGCCCAACGAGGCCTGCCGGCTGACCCAGCGCGTGACGATGTCGGCGTAGTAGGTCGGGCGATAGCGGCGCTGATAGTCGGCCCAGTGCTGCATCACCCAGCGCGGGCTGCGCGGCTCGTGCAGGCTCTCGTCGGCGTCGAAGCACCAGCTGATGAAGGCAGGGTCGCTGCACATGCCCACAGCGAGCGCAGGAATCGAGAATTCCTTCGTCGGCCGGAAGTTGAGCATCCGCTCGTCGAGGCGCCATGCCGCCGCGATCTCACGCCGCAGTGCGTCGGCGAACGCAATGGTTTCGAACTGGTAGCGGTTGTGCAGGACAGCGGCACAACTGTCCTTGCCCGCGCCGGTTTTGCCGGTGAAGGCGATCACCGTGATGCTGCGCTGGGTGACCTTGCCGAAGGCACGAGGGGCCTCGATGTAGACGCGTTTCATGTTGAGTCTCTGAAGTGGTTGAGTCAGTCGTCATCGCGCTCGCCCGAGGCGGCGCGCTTGCGGTCGAAGAGGGGGATTCCGCTGGTGGACGGTTGGAAGGGACGGCAGGCCGGCGCGCGCGGCGGCGCGGGTGCCATGCCGGCGGCGGTCGGATGCCGGGCTGCGATGCGCACCATTCGGCTGCGCACGTGGTCCTTCATCACCGCCTCGAAGTCGTCGGCCCAGTGAAAGCGCTCCGCCATGCGTGCGCAGGCTTCGCGCAGCATCTGGTCGGTGGGCTCGATCGCGTGGGCCATGGCGGCTTCTCGTCGTCAGTGCCAGCCCGGCATGTCGAGATGCCTGGCGTTGGGCCCGCAGCTGCCGGCCGGAGCGCGCGCCACGTCCAGCGCTTCGGGCTGGCCCGTCAGCCGCACGGCCGGGCTGTCGCACAGCAGACGGCCGGCGCGGGCCGTCGAGTGCGTGCACAGCTCGCAAGCCCGAAACGAGGTCACCAGCGCCCGTTCCATGGGCTTGCTGTGACCCACGCACGGCGGCGACGTAAACACGAGCTGCACGACCGTCGTATCCGGCGCGGTCGCGATGTCGAAGCCGCTCATTTGCCACCTCGCGAGGGCATGTGCACCACGTTGTCGAGTTCCAGGCTCTGCTGGCGCTCTTCGGCCTTGCGCTGGGCGTCGCGGGCCAGCGCGCGCCGGGCGGCCTTGAACGTCTCGCGAATGTCGGTATGGGCCGAGTCGCGGTACTTGAAGTTGCTCGCGTAAATGCCGCGCGTCGGCATGGTCTTGCGCGGGCCGGTCACGATGCGCTCCCGTTGCACATGGCGATGGCCGCGCTGGCGTGGCGCATGGCATGCTGGTACTGGGCTTCGCTGGGCCGCTTGTCTTCGCGTTCCAGCTCCATGTCGAGGCAGACTTTGTGCAAGTTGCGCAGCGCAGACAGCAGCACGGCCGTGCAGGTGGTGCGCTCCAGGCTGGACCGCTCGGCCCATTTGCGCTTTTTCATGCAGACCTCCGCACGCTGAGCAGCCGCACGTCGCCGAAGCGATCGAAGGCCAGGCCTTCGGCTGCGGCGCACGAGGTGGCGAGCTGGACGTACCCGTAGAAGACGCCGGCGGCGTCGATGACCTTCACGATGTAGGCGTGCATGGTCAGACCTCCTTTGCAGGGTTGGTGATGGAAAAGGGGAAGGGGGCGGGCTCGACGCGGTCGACCAGCCGACCCAATGCGGACTCGGCGAGGCGCTGGGCCGCATCGGCATCACGCGCGCGCAGCTGGATGAAGAGCGCGATCGGCGCTTGACCGGGAACGGCGTGCCGGTAGTGGCAGCGAAAGGGGTGGGATGGGGTGATGTGCATGGCGTTGGGCTCCATGGGCTTCAGGAACCGCGCGCCGGGCGCTCGAAGACCCAGCAGTGCACGGTTTTCGGGACTTCTTTCTTGACCTCGGTGGCTGTGGCCGGGGTCAGACTGAAGCGGATGGCGCTGCTGACCGACTTGATGTCGATGAAGCGCCGGGTCTTGCTGGTGCGCAGCACCTTCTTCAGATCGGCAAGCACCGGGATCTGTTGGCGGTGCGTGTTCGCCTTCTCGACGAACTCGTTGAGGTTCACGGCGATCTGGTCGGCCACGCGGCTGTGGTTGAGCACCGGCCGGTCGATGTGCCCGTGCTTGACTGACTCCACGCCGAGGCTGTCGAGGTAGTCGAAGGCCTCCCAGAACTCCTGTACCAGCGGGTGGTCGGCGTTGATCGAGCTCTGGCGCTCGCGGGCCATCGTGACGATCTGCGCCTGTACCTGGTCGAACTGCTCGTCAGTGAGCTTCACCACGCTGCGCATCGCCGTGGCCATCGCCAACAACTGTGCGTGGTTCTTCGCGATACGCGGCTTGTGGATGCCGTCCTGCGCGAGCAGGAAGCGGATGTTCTCGTCGTGCGAGGCGGTGACGGTTTGCATCACCTCGGTCTCGCGGCGCAGCGCGGCCAGGATGAAGCCGCTGACGGTCTCGATCTCGACCTTTTCGAGCGTCTTGGCGCTCTCGTAGCTGGCCTGCGTGAAGCCCTTCGTGTCGAAGGTCATGTGGCAGATCCGCTCCATGATGGCCTGCGAGGCCTGCACCTGGTTGTTTTGGCTGATGACGATGGACGCGCGGAAAGGCGGGTCGTAGGTTTCGTTGCCGCCGGTCTTCACCCCAGTGGTGCGGATGCTGTTGCCGTTGTAGGCATCCTTGAGTTCGTCCCAGTCGAAGCTCTTGACGTGTGCCTGGCCGCCGGATTTCGTCTCCCGGTCCGACTCGATCAGCACGATGGGCAAGTTGCTGACCTGCGTGAAGGTGCGCAGGCGGCCGGCGGCGGTGGACTTCGAGGGATCGAAGCCCTCGTAGTCGCGGCCAAGCAGCTTCCAGAGGAACTGAATCAGCGTGGTCTTGCCGGCGCCGGGTTCGCCGACGATCTCAAGGAACGGGAAGCTCTGCTGCTCGGCGCGCATCTGCTCGGCGAAGAGGGTGCCAAACCAGAACGCCAGCGCGATGTAGCCCTTCGCGCCGAAGGCCCGCCACAGGTGCTGCTGCCATGCACGCTGATAGCCCTCGCGGTCGGTGTTGATCCGCAGCTGGATCGACTTCTGCAGCGACTTGATCGAGAGCTTGTTGACCTCGAAGAAGTCTTCCTTGTTGGCCTCGTGAATCTGGCCGTCGCGCACCGCCACCTTGCCGAGGATGTAGGTCTTGTGCGTGGCGCTGTAGCCGATGAAGTCGATGGTCTGGACAACCTTCGGGTTGTCCAGCTGCCACTGCATGATCTTCTTGAGCTGGTGGCTGCTGCCACTGAACATCGCGCCCGGCGCAATGTGCAAGAGCCGCTTCTCGAATTCGGTGGCGGCCGTGAGCTGGCCCGAGGTGAACGTGGCCTTGATTGCCGGGCTGTCGTGGGGGAACGTGACGCGGAAGTAGTACCAGGCCTCGTCGGTGATCTCGTTCTTCTGGTAGTAGAGGGCGCGCGGGTAGCAGTTCGCGATGTTCTGGACGGTGTGGGACTCGAGCAGCGCATGGTCGCGCTGGGCGTCCTCGGACATCTCTTCCTTGGTGCGTTCCTTGATCTCGTCGCGCAGCTTGTCCCGGGCCTTGCCGTAGCGATCGAGATCCAGCTTGAACCACCACAGCCGATTGCCGTGGTCGAAATCGAACTCGGCCCGTCCGGTGTGGTTGTAGATGAGCAGCGCCTTCTCCTGCGCCGAGGAGGCCAACAGCAGCGCGCCGTGATAGCGGTATTCCTTCAGGTGGCTCTCTTTGAGCCGGTCGTGCTGGTGGGCATCGTTCCAATCGGTCTTGCCACCCCTGTCCTGCGGGATCTGTGCGGCCTCGCACGTCCAGCCTGCATCGCGCGCGCGGCGCGCGTGCTTCAGCGTGAAGGTCCGGCCGGCGGTGTCGCCGTCGAGCGCCCACACCAGCACCGGCGCGGCGACGGTGCCGCCCTGGGCTTCGAGCTGGGCCTTGAGCGCGGCGAGCGCCTTCTCCGGGTAGTTGTTGCAGCTGAGCAGCGCGACGGCGGCAATGCCGTGATGTGCCAGCGCGATCGCGTCGAAAATTCCTTCCACGATCCACAGCTCGGAGGGGGGCGGCAAAGTGGCGGCCCGCTCCGTATTGCTGGTGCCTGCGGCCTTCATGGCCTGCTGCAGGGCCTCTGACAGGGCCGTTTCGGTGGGCGCGGGCTCTGCGAACGACAGGGAGGGCAGCGCCCACCATGTGCCCTTGTAGCTGCCGCCGGCCTTGAAGTTCGCCTTCTTCTTGCCGAAGCGGTGAGGCGCATCGAAGAAGCGCTCCCACCAGGTGTCTCCGAGCTGGAAGCGCACGGTGCCCGTGCCGGCGCCGCGCCCCTGATCAGCGTGCGGATCGAAGTAGTGCTCCTGCGTGTAGGTGCCTTTGATCAGCGACAGATCGAAGCCGCGGCTCTCGGCGAGATAGGCATCGGCCGCGGCGTTGGGGTTCTGCTGCTCTGGCGGCTTTGCCTGCTCGGGCTTCTGGAAGCGGTCGGTCCAGTTGTCGAAGAAATGGGGCAGCAGATCTTTGACGTGAGACTGGTAGCCACAGTTGTTCGTACGCTGGCACATGACGACCAGCGGCTTCGCTGCCCACGTCCACATCTCGCGGTGGCCGCAGTTGGGGCACTTTCCCTTCTGCAGGTATTGGCGGTCGCTGGAGAACTTGAACTCGTAGTCCTGCTCCAGCGCCGCGCTGATTTCGTCGTAGAGATCCCTGCGCATGAGATCCTCAGAGCAGCCCGGCCAGCGCGAGCGCGCGGCCAAGCAGGACAGCGATCAGCACCACCACGAAGGCGGGCAGCAGGGGCAGCAACGCGGCAATAAATGCGCGCGGCTGCAGGTGGCCGTGGAAGGGCTGGCGCATCAGGCTGGCACCTCCTGGCGGCGGTGCCGGGCCTGCACGGCGGCATCGGCGGCGTCAGCGGCAGCTGCGGCGCGGTTCAGGGCCGTGGCGAGCGAGCGGGCATCGTCCGGCGTGATGTGCAGGGGCAAGATGCCAGCGGTTGGGCCCGAGCCCACGATCACCAGCACGAACGGGCGATGGCTCTTGTTGCTGCCGCCGGCGCTGTGGTACGAGTAGACGTCGAGCCCGACGCCGGGCATCGCGTCGGGGTTGCCGTTCTGCTTGTGGCAGATGGTGTGGCCGTGGGCGACCCAGTGATTGCCGCCATGATCGAGGAGCCGGGCGCTCATGCTGCATCCCCGGCGTCGTCAGGCGCTGCCGCTGCGATGGTGATGTGAGCTGGCGAAAGTGGGTCGAGGTATTCGCGTTTGCACTTCCCTTTGCGACGCCATTCATGCGCGAGGTGCTCGAACCGCTGCCCGAAGTCGTGGCGACCGGTGAGGCGGTTGAGCCACGCGTGGACTTCCATCTGGCAGCGCGATGCGTCGCAGCGCATCACCTCCATCGCCGCTTCGAGATTGCTGTCATCGAGCACGCGAAGGTCGGTGAGGTCGAACGGGAATCGCGAGCCGTTGTAGAGCCCGAGCAGCACGCCGGCAGCTGCTCGGGCGCCCGATGTGCCCTGGTGGATCTGCGTGACGTTCCAGAGCTGGATGAGCGCAGCGGTATTCATGCGGCGCTCCCTGCATGGGGTTGGAGAAGGATCGGTGCTGTCATGTGGAAACCTCCGGGGTGAGCACGTCCCGCAGGGCCTCCGAACAGGCACCGCAGGGGTTAGGTGAAAGGGGGATCGAGCGGGTGCTCTGGGCGCTATGAGGGCCCGTCGACACCGGCAGGCGCGAAGAGGTCGCGTGTCTCCGGCGGCGTCATGAGGGGCGTGTGCTCGGCCGTGTTGCCCGAGCGGATCTGCTGAGCCAACACGTCACGGCGCATGTGCGATGCGAGGGGCAGGTGGACTGACGGGGCGGGCGTGGCCGAAGGCGAAATCGTCATGTCCGCCTCGGTGGTCGCGCGCCAGGTGTGCCCGCATTCGAAGTTGCCGCACTGGATGTAGTGCTGCGACACGGTTGGCGTCATCACCTTCGTGGTCCTGATGGAGCCCAGGTGTTGGCAGTGAGGGCAACGCAGTCTCATCGCGACTCCTCGGGCGCCGGGCGCCGGTCGACGAGATAGAGGGCACGGCCGCGTCCGGTGGTCGCCCGTGCGGCGCGGCGAAGCCGGGCCTTCACCAGCCATTCGGCTGCGGATTCGAATGTGGGTAGCCCGCGCTCCAGCTGCACGCGCTCGATCAGCGCGTGGTCTTCGTCGGTGAAGGTGATGGTGTGCTCGGGCATCTTTTCGGCTGCTCTTTTTGCGCCGTGAAGCGGCTGTTTGCGGCCTTCCTTCAGGCCGCTCGCCGGTCGAGACTCGGCTCATGAATCAAACCCAGCACCTGCCGCGCTTCACGAAGCGCCAACTCGCGCAACAACGTCGCGAGCTGCTCGCCCTGGTAGTCAGCCATCGCTTGAACGAGCCCATCCTCGTAGTCATCGAGGCGGATCGTGTAGCGTTTGGAACGCACTCGCTTGGGATCGGGGTAGGTCATGGTCGTGCTCGGAAGAAGTGGGTCGCGTCAGCTGGTGAGCGTCTTCGTGCGCTCGCAGACGGCGAGGCCACGCAGGAGCACCAACCGGGACACCGAGGCAAGGGAACGCTGCTCGCGCTCGGCCATCTTTTCGAGCTTGGCCCGCTCGGCTGGCAGCAGCCGGATGGGGATTGGCCTGTCGGTGAGTACGCCGTTGGGCGCACGACGCGGTGTCTTCGAGGCGGGCTTCATGGGCGGCGGTATGCTTGTGGAACAGAAAATTGCACAGTGAACCCATTCTTGCGAGAAATATCGCGCAAGTCAAGCTATGAGTGAGAAAAATCGCGCAGCCGTGGGCGATCGCTTGCGCGAGGAGCGCGACCGAACAGGCCTCTCGCAGGAACAATTTGCAGCCGCCATCGATGTGTCGCGGCGGACATTGGTTGCTTGGGAGAAGGGTGAGCAGTCGCCCAATGCCGACGCCCTCACGGCTGCGGCGGAGGTCGGTATAGATGTGCTCTACGTCCTTATTGGTCAACGATCTGTGCCTGTCGAGAGCCGACTCACACCTGACGAGGCGGCCCTGTTGGACAACTACAAACATTCGGATGAAGAGGGGCGGGCAGCAGCCCGGAGGGTGCTTTCTTCGCTCGCGAAACAGAAAACCGGGTAGCCGTAGGCCACCTTGGCTTCAACTGCTCTGGGCCTTGCTCAGACTGCTGGACGTCGAAGACTGGCTTGATCTGGAAGACATGGATCAGGTTGCTTTCGGACCATTCGATATCGAAGAATGAGCTGCTCACCGAGTGGCGTTTTGGGGAGCTGGCATGCTGACTTTTTTGGGATGGGCATTTCTCGCGTTTGCCCTTTTCTTGTTCGTTGTGTGCATCGTCGGCTTCGTCAATCCCCAGTGGTTGGCCGACAAGAAGACCGGCAAAGTGCCGTCGCGGGGGCTGCTGTTGTTGGCTGCCTGGCTTGGACCAGTGATTCCTGCAGCTGCAGGCGGCACCATCCTGATCCTTCAGCGTGTTCCCTGACACCACTGCTCGCCGCAGGGCTCGAGTGCTTCGCAAACTGCTTGCTGCCGTAGAGGGACTACTGTGAGCGAGGCGCGCGGCCATCACTTCATCTCACAGTGCTACCTCAGAGGGTTCACCCGGAACGGCTCGAAGAAGTCCAAGCTGTACGTTGTCTCGCTTGCCGAGCACAAGACGTTTGAAAGCGTCCCCGGAGGCGTCGCGAAAATCCGAGACTTCAACCGCGCCGAGGGGTTACCCGCCGGCGAGGTCGAGCGCATGCTTGCGGGCTTCGAAGGGGCCATCGCTACAGCCTTGAAGCGAATCTGCGCGGATCGCTCGCTGGACGCTACGGCTGCGTGGGAGGAGGTCCTGTATCTTGTCGCGCTGTTCGCTGTTCGTCACCCGGTTCAGCGACAGAAGACCCAGGCAACTGCCGAATTGGCTGCTAAGACGGTGCTGGACCTGCTCACCGCCGATGAGGAAAGCTGGAACTCGTATCAGCGCATCGCAAGAGAGCACGGGCGAATAAACACAGAGGAAGATTTTTTTTCGTTGGCGGACGGGCGGGCATTTGCAGCGGGGTACACCGTTGAGCTGCCGACGTCGTATCACATCGGCCTCGAACTCATGGTGCTCGAGCACGTTTTGAAAACGCTCGTGGAACGCAAGTGGACACTTTGTATCGCCGGGCCGGAGGCCGGGAACTTCGTGACAAGCGACCGCCCGGTGACACTCGTGCATTCGGACGGCGCAACTGCAGGCCCTGATCGACAACTGGCGCATGGGATTCCGGGGACTGATTTGTACTTTCCGATTGACCGGCGGCTGATGGCCATCGGAAGGTTTGAAGGACCAAGCGAGGTCCGAACACTCGACGCTGAAAGCGTGGCGGCCCTCAACTCGATCACGTTTGCCAATGCGCATCGAGAGGTCTACTGTGCCGACCGGAAGGACCGGCTCATGCACGAAGGAAAGATGCTGCACGCCCAAGACGTGCTTGGGTTGCATCGGCCTACGGCTCGGGCCTAGTAGATCCGGAGCGCCTCACTCGGAGTCTTCGACGCTGCTGGGCTCGTCGGTCACCGTGCCCGCCACCTCCATCTCGGCATGCGTGGTGAATCCACCGTCCGGCGTCATGGAGTGCCGCACCTTGACCGACAGCCAGTCCGTGTCGTCGATCTCGGGCTTATTCCATCCTGAGACCTTCACCGGCGATTGAGGGGAGAGCAGGGGCTGGCCCAGCGCCAGCGTCAGCTCGAAGGTCGCGAGCCCGCGCTGGATGCGCCGCCATTCGGCCTGCGCTGCTGCGCGTGCATCGGCCTCGTTCGCGAACGTGTCCTTGAGCCGCTTAGCGTTGCCGCTGACCCCCACAAGCACCCCTCGCCGCTTCGCGCGCTTCGGATCGTGCCAGTAGGCGCGCACGCCGCTGTATGCGTCCCGATCGCTGGAGTGATAGCGGTGGCTGTCGCCATCGGCTCTCGTGATCTCAATGATCGGCAGGGTTTCTCCGCTCGATGTGGCTGTGCCGACGATGGGGAGAAACAGCAGGCGCCCCCGCTTGATCGTTGCGACGGCATCGTGCAGCTTCGCCAGGCGCGTTAGGAAGTTCAGGTCGCTCTCGTTGGTCTGGTCGATATGCTCGATCTGGCGGGCTCCGAGCGTGGGATCGATGCGCGCCACCAACTGGTGCCGGGCGGCCGTCTGCCGCACGATTTCACCCAGCGTGACGCCATGGAAGCTGCGCTCAACGCGAGTGCGCAGCGACTGATGCATCTCCGCGCTGCGGGCCCGGATGCAGATCTGGTCGGGCGCGCCGGCATGCTCGGCCTCGTCGACGATGAACGTGCCCTTGTCGACCAGGTCGGTACCGCTCCAGCCGATGGCGAGCTGCAGCTCGACGCCCTTGCGGGGAATCTCCAGCGCACCATCGTGATCGTCGAGCACCAGATCGAGCTGGTCGGCTTCGTTGCCCCGGCACTCCGACAGCGTCATGCTGATCAGGCGCGCGTCCACGGCCGGGGTGATGTCCCGCTCGCCGATCTTGAGGCGGTAGGTCGGGGCCGGATGGGCTGGGCGTTGGTCCTGCGGGTCCATCGTCACGCTGCCACGTCCTCGCTGCTGCCGTCGTCTTCGCCAATCGAGTCGGTCAGTTCATCGTCGACGCGCTCGAGTTGCAGCTGGAACTCGATGCGGCGGGCGGCACCATTGGACAGGAACACAGTCTTCGTTTCCGTAAGGCCCTCGATCACGTACAGGCCATACACGATGCCCGTGCCGTCGACCAACGGCCACGAGGCGCCCAGGTTGCCCATCTCGCGCAGCTCGTCGAGAGACTGAGTGCCGCCGGTCAGCTCGGGCATCAGCACACCCGACAGCTGGAAGGTGTCGTCGCCCACGCCGAGGAACTGGCGTGCAGCGCGCGCGCCGATGCGGCTGTTGCTCGCATGGCGCCATTTCATCTGCCGCTGCAGTTCCTGATAGGCCAGCGTGTCTAGGCAGAAAACGAACTGGCCCAAGGCCATCATCATGTCCATGGTTGGGCTTTCGATCAGTCGATGTCCGACAGAGAAGAACGGCCGGCCGCGCGCTTGGCGCGCTCGCGGCGATCCAGTTCGGCCGTAACAGCGCGGGCAATGGCCTGCGGGTCCATGCCGGGCGCCGCATGGATGTTGATCTCGTACTTCGTGGGTGACATCTGCGCGAACTGGCCAGCGCTGGCGCTGATCGGCGCACGGTTGTCGATCAGCGGCATGCTGTCGGCGCCAGCGGTCATCGGCAGAACCGAAGCAGCAGCAGCCGCTACGCCGAGCACCGCCTGGCGCACGTAGCCTGCGCGGCTGGCGATGCCGAGCGCGGCGCCGTTGCTGATCTCGCCACCGGCCAGCATGAAGACCCGGCTGGGGCTGCGGATGCCGAGCTTTTCCTTGAACCATGCCACTGTTGAATCGGCCACGCCCGAGATCGCGGTCTGGACCTGCCCGAGTGCGCCGGTGATGCCGCTGGCCAGGCCAGACATGATCTGGGTGCCGAACTCGGTGAACTTGGCCGGCAGCTCGAAACCGAACCATCGCATCGTTTCGGCGAAGGCCTGGTAGAACAGGCCGGCCGGTGACCAGTTGAGGATCGCTGCGCCCACCGTCGTGAGGGCCGCAGGCACCGAGCCGCCCAGGTACTGCCAGAACTGATCGAAGGCCGACTTCGCGCGGTTCCACAGGTCGACGAAGAAGGTGCTGATCGGGCCCCAGTAGCGGTAGATCAGGTAGGCCGCGACAGCGATGGCCGTGATGACAAGCCCGATGGGATTCATCAGCAGCGCGCGCCCGAGCCACAGCAGCGCGGTGCCAGCCAGGCGGAAGCCTGTGGCGAGCAGGCCCAGCACTCGGGCGAGCACGCCGCCCTGAATGCCCATGGCGGCGAAGGCAAAGCGCATCGTGACGAAACCGAGGATTGCGGGCCCGACTACCAGGAGGATGCCGCCAAGCGCCACGAGCGTCACTGCAAGGATGCCGAGACCGGTCGCCAGCACTTGCGCGAGACGAGGGTTGGCTGCCATCCAGTTCGTGAGGCCCTTCATCGCAGCGGTTGCGAACTGCAGCGCCGCTACGTAGGCCGGCATGATGCTGTCGCCGAACTGCTTGTAGAGGTCGTTGCGCCGCGCGGCCAGCTCCAGCTCGGCGCCGGATGTAGTTTGCAGTGCGCGGTCGTAGAGCGTGCCGATGCCATCGGCGCCGGCGTTGAGCTTCGCGTTCTTGTGGATCTGCTCGCGCTGCAGGTACATCTGCGCGAACAGGTTGGATGCGGTGCGATTGCTGAACATGCCTCCCATAGCGTCGAGCACGTCCTGTTTTTCCGTGATGCCCTTGGCTTTGAGCGCAGGCAGCAGGATCTCCTCCATCCAGCGGAACTGGTTTTCACGGAAGATCTCGCTGCCCTTGAGTGCGCCGACGCCCAGTTGCGAGATCTGCCCGACCTTGTCGTGCTTGACCTTCGACGGATCGGCGATCAGCCCGAACTGGTCGAGCATCTGGGCTGAGCGCTTAGTGGTCTTGCCCTGGTAGATGTTGGAGTAGGCCGACATCATGGCCGTGCCCACGCGGTGCCCGCCCATTTCCTGCACCAGCGGCTCCATCTGGTAGTACAGGGCCTCGTCGGTCAGGCCCTTGGCCGCGACGCCGCCGGTCTTGATGACGTTGAGCCACTCTTCGCCCTGCACGCGCCCGCCCGTGGCCGCGATCACGCGCTGGATCTTGTCGGCCTGGTCCTTGAACACCTTCTCGTTCGCCAAGCCGCCGCGCAGCTCGATGACCTTGAGCATGTCCATGAACTTCTTTTCGTTCTCGTGGCCCTGCTCTTCGCCGTAGATCGCCTCGTTGGCGAACTTCATCTTCGCCAGCGTGGGCGCGACCATCTCGGCGTGATGCAGGTCGGCGAACACCGTCAGACCATCGCGCACCAGCATCAGGTTGTCGCGGGTGCTGGTGCCGTAGGTCTTCATGGCCTTCGCATACTTGATCGCGTCGGCCGTGGTCGCATCGCCGAGGCCCAGCGCCGCAATGCGCTGCTGTTCAGTCGCGAACTTCTTGCTTTCCTCGATCGGCGCGCGCATGCCGTGCAGCACTGCGAAGCCGGAGCCGGCCGCAATGGCGCCGGCAACTGCGGTGTTATGTCCGAGGTGCCGACCCTTCTGGTACTCGGCCTTGGCGGCGTGCATGGCGCGCTGTCGATCGCCCAGCTGCTTGAGCTTGGTCTGCTGCTCGCCGATGACGCGGTTGGTCGCCGAGATCTCGGTGCGCAGCTGGCGCTCGTGCGTGCCCATGGCGCTCGCGCTGATGCCGGCGGCCGTGAGCTTGTCGCGCAGCGCCTGCACGCGCGTGGCCTGCCGCTGGTGCTGCTCGCTCAGCGCGGCCGCCTCGCGCCTCGCCGCGGCAAAGTCGCGGATCATTGCCTTGGAGGGCGGCCCCATGGCGCCGAGGCCCTGCGCCAGTTGCTTGACGCGCGCTTGTGCGGCGGTGAGTTTGGCCGTGGTGTCCTGCAGCCCGGCACGGATCTCGCGGAACTCGCCGACGCTCTTCTGCTGGGTGTTGAGCTCCTTGAGGCGGTCGCGGGCATCGCGCAGCGCCTTCGCGGCCTTGCTGCTGCTCTCGGTCACCCGCCTGAAGGGCGCGGAGGCCTTGTCCAGTGCCTGCAGGATCACCATCAGGCGCAGATCGCCGCTACCGGACATGTGCACCCCCTTGCGAGGCGGCCGCGTGGCGCGAATGAGGCTGGAAGGGGGAGAGGTGGCGCATGGGTCTACTTGGGCGGTTCGTGGCGTTCACGGGCGCGCTCGCGCCACTGCATCAGGTCGGACACTGTCATGTCGTCCATCTGGGCGGGGCCCCAGTGGAAGACGAAGGCGAGGTCCGCCATTGCGTCTTCTACGTGCTCTGGGATGCGGGAATCCGGTCCGCCCTCGGCAGCAAAAAATTCACCATCTCCGCACCGAGCTGCGCCAGGTCGGCTGGCTCGAGCGCCTCGATCTCGGGCTTCGTGAGCGTGGGAACCGTGACGCGGGGCAGCACCATGGTCAGTGCGATCACGTCCATCTGCATGAGCGCGGACAGCGAGGTGCCGCGCAGCTCGCCGGAGCGCGGCTTGCGGATGACCACCTTGGCGATGGTCTGGCTGCCGCGCACGACGGGCGTGTCGAGGATGACTTCGCCGGGGACAGCGGTCGGGGTGGTGGTCGGCTCCTGGCCGTCGCCGGCGCCGTTGGTGTCGTTGAGGTTCATGGTGCTGGAAGAGGAAAGGGAAAGGGAAGAGATGCGCCGGCAGCGGCCGGCGCGACTGGATCAGGTCAGAACAGGCCGAGCGCCAGGCGGATCTGCGCCATGCGATCGACACCACCGATCACCTCGATAAAGTTGACGAAGTCGATCTCCATGATTACCTCGCCGTTGATGCTCAGCTTGTAGTAGCTGAGCGCCGACTTCACCTTGATCTCGGTCTTCTCGCCGGGCTTGGCGTTGCCCGAGTCGATTTCCTTGTGGCGACCACGCATGACGATTTCGAGCGCTTGAACCTCGCCCGTGTCGTCGGATTGGATCGCGCCAGCGAAGCGCAGCAGGACGGCGTCATGGGTCGGCGCGCCCCACTGGGTGAGCAGGCTCGACATATAGCCGGCAGCGGTCCACTCGAACTCCAGCGCCTCCATGCCGAGGTCGATGCTGATGGGGCCGTTCATGCCGCCGGCACGGTATTCCTCCATCTTGCGGGAGAGTTTGGGCGGGGTGGCCTCGGGCACTTCGCCGAGGTAGCCGGTGCCATCGTTGAACACGATGAAGTTCTTGAGTACGCGGGGGAGGGACATGGTGTTTTCCTCTGTGGATCAGCGGGCAGGGAGCCGTCAGGCCTTGGCGACCAGGTCGGCGAAGTTCTCGTAGTAGCGGCCCGTGATGCGCTGTTGGAACATCAGGTTTTCGAGGGGCGCGCACGGCGTGAAGTCGTAGTCGAGGATCAGACGGCCATCCTTGAGTTCGTCGGCGGTGTTCAGGTCGCCGTCGACGGCCCAGGCGCTGCCGCCCATGATGTAGCCGGCCCGCGTCAGGAAGCGGAACTTCGTGTTGATGCCTTCGAGGATGTCCTTCACCAGGCTAGGTACTAGCGGCTTGTCGACGGCCCACATGTGGGCCTCGGCGATGGTGTCGGCCAGCACCTGTGCGGTGCGCGTGGCCGATTCGAAGGCGAACAGCGGCTCGTCGCTGCAGGTGCGCGAACCCCAGAAGCGGTAGCCGTCGCGGTTGATCAGCGTCGTCACATCGCCGGCATTGAGCACGCCCGCATCGGTGGCCGGGTCTTGCAGATCCCAGTAGATGTCCTTGCTGATGCCCGTGACGCCGTTGACTGCGACGTTCGAGATCGTCTTGTGCCAGCCCACTTCGTTGTCGATCTTCGCGCGCAGGCCCAGAGCGAAAGCGGTAGCCGGTGCGCGGGCGTTGGCGCTGTTGACCGTGTCCCATGCGAGGAAGTCGGGGTGGATCACCATCAGCTCGCGCGCACCGAACTGCTCGCGGTAGGCGGTTGCTTCCTCGACGGTCTCGCAGTCCCATGCGCTCACATAGGCGAACGCGCGCAGTGCCTGCGCGATCGTCCCGAAGGCGGCGGCCACCGGCTGCGTGTCGAGGCCGGGAGCGCCCAGGATGCGCGGCTTGATGCCGAGCCTGGCCTGTGCAGAGAGCAGTGCCTTCATGCCGGTGCGTTGGCCGCTGGGCAGTACGGTCCCGATCACGTTGGTGGTGGTGGCCGCCTCGTCGGCACCCTGCTCGACGCGCACGACAACGGTGATTGGTCGTGCCTGGGCTGCGATGGATTCGAGCGCCTTCTTCAGAGTGCCTGTCGTGCCGGCCTTGCCCATGGCGTTGAGGACGTTGGTCACAAGGACCGGCGTGTTGAGGGGAAAGGTGGCCGCGTCGGCATCGGGCCCGGTTGCGACGAGGCCGATGATCGAGGTGTTGATCACGCGAATCGGGCGCGTGCCCTCGGTGACTTCGAGAACGCGGACGCCGTGGTGGTAGTCGGTGAGGGCCATGGTGGAGTGCTCCTGAGAAATGGGTGTTAGGCGGAAGGCGAAACGGTGATGACGGGGCTGGGCCAGCCCGTGGTGAGGTCGTAGCCTTGTGCAGCCGCGACGGTGGCGATCGCTCCAATGGCGGTGTGGTGTGCCCGCTCCGCCGAATAGCAGGCGCGCACGTGGCCGGCCACGAAGCCGCGCAGCGCGCGCAATTCGTCCAGGGTGAGCTCTACCCAGCCGGACGCCGCCTTGAAATCCACGGACGGATAGCCCTCGGCCTCCATGCCCGCAATGGCCGAAGTGATCCGTGTCTGGTCATCGATGCCGGTCAGAACCTTCACGCCGTTGGGCAGAGTGATGCCGCCGGTTTCGACGGCCCACCGGCGCGCGGTGGCTTTTTGTGTCAGCGTGACGCGCAGCTCGTCGAGCGAAGGCGGTGCCGGCGGTGCCACGGCCGGGATGGCGACCAGAGCCCACGTGGTGCCTTCGGCGCTCGCGCGAAAGCCTTCTGGGATGTGCGGCGGCGCTTCCTCGAGGCAGTCGGCCGGAATCAGGTGTACGCCGGGCTCCAGCGGCGACAGGTCACTGTCGTCGAGATAGACGGGGCCTGTGTAGAAGCGTGTCTGCGGGTCGTACGAATAGACCGTCTTGATGTTCATGAAGGTGCTTTCAATACTTGATGCAGGCCATCAGTGCCAGGTTGGACATGCGAAAGCGAATCCAGGTGTTGGCGACGGTTGCGTCGACGGCCGCTGTAGCGAGCATGAAGTTGTCACTTGCAGCCGCTTGCCATGCGCCGCCAGCAGCGCCCTTGGCGCCGGCAGGCACTGTGCCTCCGGGGCCCCCGCTGTTGGAGATGGAGGCGTCCGCATTTGCGAACGGGTTGCCGAAGGCATACGGACCGCCGGCCACGCCATCTGCACCGGTCCACTCCTGTGCCATCGTGCGCAGCCAGGTGCCTTCCTGCTCGGTACCGAGGACGCGGCCGGTGTCGATGCCCCGCCCATCGTCGAAGCCCCGAAGCACCAGACCGCGGGCGTTGGGTACGTTGAAGGTGGTCGCGCCATCGCCAACTCCGAACGTGGTGCCGATGGCTGTGTAGAGGCGGCTGTACGTGGTGCGCGACACCGCAGCGCCATTGGCCTTGATCGACCCCGCCGGCGGGGTCGCGCGCGCTGTGTAGAACACCTCCCCCGCGTCAGCATCACCGCCCATGGGGAGTTCGAGGACGTGCCAGATGTCGCCGCGCCATGTCACGATGGCCGGAGAAAACAGGGCCATGCTGGTCACTACGGAGCCCGCAGGCGTCATGATCCCGTCCGCGCCGCTGCGAGTGATGACGCAACGCTGAGAGGGCCCCAGGACAAAGGTCGCACCGGCTGCGATCGCGTTGCCCGCAGGCAGGGTCAGATTCACCCCGGCTGCGGAGACGCTGATGTAGCGGCCCATGTCAGCTGCCGTGAGGTTCGTGCCGCCCGTGATCGCGATGTCCCGCGCGCCGCTGTAGTTGCCCAGCGCGCGCTGCACGTGGGCCGTGCTGGCGGCCTTGGCGCTGTTGTCGAACTGCCCGGCATCGACAAGGGTGAGCGGGCCGGTCATCGCGTCGCCGGCGGCCATGATGTACTGGGCATGGGGGTCGGCGGCTGCCACATGCGCTGCCATATCGGCGTCCGTGGCGTACTGCGGGTGCGGGTTGGCATCGGCGACGTGCGCAGCCAAGTCGGCATCGGTGGCGTACTGCGGATGAGGGTTGGCCTTGGCCTCGTGCGCGGTCACGGCATCGCCGAGAGCCGCATTGAGCTCGGCCGCAGTGAACGCCCAGCGAACCCACTTCGCGGCGTCCGCGCCGGGCGCTACGTTGAGGCTCTCGCCCACGCTCTTCCACGTGGTGCCGCCGTAGCTGACATAGGCGACGCTTGCCGGATAGGTGAGCGTGGCATCCCACGGCGTGATGTTGCGCAGGCGCTGGTAGCGCGTGCGGCTGGCCAGCTGCCGGGGTGCCAGGTTGTCGATGCCAGTCGGACCGCCGAGGACCGGGTCATCCTCCTCCAGTTGATAGATCCCGGCTTCCCAGAGGTCGGATTCGTTGAGGTTTGCCATGTCAGGCGCTTCCGTGGTTGTAGGCGCCGTCGCGTCGGGTGGCGCCGTTGTGGCTGTTCGCCACGGCGGCATACCGCAGCGCAACCAGATGGCAGCGGGCGGGGGCGACGGACGGCAGGAGCTTGCGCAGGCGCTCGGCCTGCGCGTTGGTGATCGGGCGCTGCAGCGCAACCATGTAGGTCGCCCACGTAGCCGCAAGTGATGCATGCGGATAGACGCCGTCGCGGCGGATCGTCCCGTTGTGGGTGCGCCCGCCGACGCGTTCGATGATGTTCACCTCACCGAAGCCGAGGGAACGGATCAGCAGGCGAATCGCCCAGGGCGTGCCTTTGTGGCGGTGGATCTCGATGCTGTTGAGGATCAGCGCGCGCCTCGCATCGTCGGACTTCGCGTCCTGCCAGGCTTCGACGGACAGCGTCCACGAAAGCCACGGCAACAGCGGCGCGAGGCAAAGCATGGCCGTCCACAGATGCCGAAGGCCATCGGTATCCAGATCCAGCGGCGAAGTGCCAGCAAGCGCCAGTTCCAGCGGCGTGCGGTTGGGCGGCAGCAAGCGTTGCGCGGGGGTGAGGCTATCCACTGACCACCTCCTCGAGCACGTTGATCGCGGTGACTCGAACCCATTGGGTCTTCGTGCACAGCATGTCTGCCGGCGGATCTGTGATCTCGACACGATCGACGCCCGGCTGATGCAGTGCGGCGTCGATGCCGGAGTGCGGCAACCCCTTGCCGAGCTTGCGGATCTTCAGGAGCCACTTGTCCAGCGCGATTTTTCCGTTTGCCAGTGCCACCTCGCCAGCCGGGCCTTCATACCGGTACACCTTCGCCGTGATCACCGTCTCGAAAATCTCCGGCCCTTGCACCGGCACGCTGTCGCACAGCGGGCGGATCTTCTCCGCGTTGAGTGCACCACCCACCGTGTTGAGCAGCGCTTCGGAGGGAACGCCGCTCGGGTCGGTGGACAGGACCGTAACGCGCACGGTGCCTGGTATCGGACTGTCGATGCCTACGTCTGCCACTTCCGCACTGGCGGAGAGCGCGTGGAGGCGATAGCTGTCGACGGGCCCGGCCGTGGTGGTCCCCTCGGGCGCGAGTTGGATTCGTTCGCGGAAGCGCTCATCGTCTTCGTAGACTGCCTCCACTGGAGGCACCGCAGTCGGGTCTGCAGGCGTAACGATCAGGCGATAGACCTGGTAGTTCGCACCGAGGTTGTCGAGGTCCGTCTTCGTCGCATAGGCCAGCATGCATGCCTTCGCGGCATCGTTGATGCGTTGGCGCATCTCCAGTTCCTGATAGGCCTGCACTTCCAGCAGCTTCATGGCCGGATCGGACTCGAGCAGCAGTGAGTAGTCAAAGCCCACCTGTTCGCACAGCTCTTGAAACTCAGCAACGCGCCGCGCGAGGATTACTTCGAAGTCCAGCACCTCGATCACCGCCGGCGCCGGCAGCAGCGACATGTCCATGCTCATGTTGCGGCCCCTACCTGTACGGGGACGCGCATCGAGAGCACGCTGCGGCGCTGGCCCGGTGGGCTGTAGATGCCCTGCAAATCCAGCAAGATCTGGCCGGGCGTGTCGGTGCCGAAGATCTGCACGCGTGACAGGCGCAGGCGAGGCTCCCACTTCATCAGAGCACCAGCTGTGGCCGCGTACAGGCGCACGCGTGTGGCGCCGTTGTCCGGCTGGTCGATCAGCTCGGGCCAGAGGCTGCCATAGGTCCGGCGCATGAGGCGACTGACCAGTGGCGTGCCGAGGATGTCGGCGATGCTCTGGCGCAGGTGCTCAATGCCGTCGAGCGCCTTGCCGGTGACACGGTTCATGCCGCTCATGGCACCGCGCCGCCTGCGGTTCGCCCGCCGGCGTCTTCCTCGATGTGGCCGTGGCTTTGCACGCTGATGTTGCCGGCGACGATGTCACCGCCATCGGTGCTTATGCCGTGGCCGTTGATGAACTCCATGTCGCCGTCGATCTGAGCCGTCTTGCCGCCGGGCCCAGTGCCCGAGCCGGCCATGCCAGCGGTGTAGGTGAGCAGCCCCTGCACGACCAGCTGGCCGGTCACGATGTTCATCGGCGCATCTAGGGTGATCTCCTGTGAGTGCACCTTCGCGCTCTCGCTGGCTGTCACGTCGGCCGTCTTGCACTGCACGGTGATCGAGTCCGGAACGGTGATGTCGGCGGTTCCGCCGCCGGGTAGAGTGACCTTCAGCGCGCTTGCGCTGTGGTCGTATTCGAAGACCGCGCCATCGGGATAGGTGGTGCGCTCCACGTCACCGCTGTCGCCATTGGGGGGCATGCTGTCGCTGAAGATGCCCACTAGTACGAAGCCAGCGGCCATGACGCCACCCGGAGAGAACACCATGCACTGCTCGCCGACAACGGGCGGCGACCAGTGCCGCACGTCGCCCGCGCGGTGCGCAAACCAGCGCAGCCAGTTCGTCTCCAGTCCGCCGGACTTCACGCGGCATTTGTAGCCCGCCTGGTCGACCTGCGAGATCGTTCCCGACCGGAGAAGGTTCTCGATCAGGCGCTGCAGTTCGAACGGGGACGGGGCCTTTCCAGACATGCCGTCGATGGTGCCGACCGTGCGCGCGCGACGCACTTCATATCGGTTGTGCGAGCGCGATCTACAACCGAAAGATTCAGGGGGCGAGGTGCTGCAGCAGCAGATCCTTGATCAGCTCGCGATCGGCATCCGTGATGCCGAGCAAGCCACGCGCGGGGTATTGGTAGGTGGGGCCGCCGGGCTGCACCAGATCGCGCAGGCCTTCGTGATGCACGCGCGCGATGCGCGCTGTGCGACCGAAGAAGCCCACCGCCACGCCGTCATCCTCTGCCTCGACGCGCAGGTGCCGCGCGGCGCGCAGCTTCTCGAACATGGTGCGTCGGATGCTGCCTTTCTGCAAGCGGGCGTTCGTCGTCTTGCGAGGCTCGTAGGCGCTGCCATCTGGATTGCGCTGCGATGCGATCCGGGCGGCCTGCTCGCGGCGCAGCGCCTGGCCGATCTTGCGGGCCAGCGCGCGGCGCTTGGTCGCGGTGAGCTGCGACAGCAGAGGCGTTGCCCAGTCTTCGAGCGCGCGCAGATCGTCAGCCACCTCAGAACTCCGTCGCCGGGAAGTCCCAAGCCGCGAGCTGCTGGCCTTCGAAGTAAACCTCGATGCGCTCGGCCTGCGTGACGGTGCCGACGTGCGCGGGCTCGGCCGCATGCGTCACGTCGTAGCGCTTGGCTGTTTCCTTCGAAGTGGGGTCGGTCCCGGGCCTGACGATCACGCGCTCGGTCAGGTCGATCTCGATGGAGAGATCCATCGTTTCCTTGTTAAGGTATTCCGCTTCGAAGCGCAGGCTCTTCTCGCGAAGGTCGGTGTTCTCGAAGATCTCGACCTGATTGGTCCGCAGCCAGGCCAGCAGCGGCACGAAGATCGCGTCCGCGTGGCTGCTGTAGTCGAGCACCACGAGCTTCAGCGTGTAGCGATAGACGAACGACAGCGAGGCGGCGCCGGCGGCGACGATCCGCCCGTTGGTGATGAAGACCGTGAGCTTGTCCGGGTCGGTCTGGAACTCTGGCGTCGCGGCGGTCAGGTGCGCGCGCAGGCTATGGACTTTGAGCACTGGTGGTCCCGTGTCTGGTCAGGGCGTTGATCCGATCGCGGACTTCGTTGTAGCGGTCGATGCAGGCGTTGAGGTCGTAGATGGCCTCGTCTCCCTCACCGGTGATTCCTGCCACATCTGCCGCAAACGCTGGGTCAAGTTCGGCTCGCGCTTCTGCAGGCTGGCCGGCAGCGGCGGCACCTGTATTCCCGCCTGCAGGACAGGTGGTGGTGCGGACAGGGACTGACACCCGGACAGCGCCAGTAGAAAGCTGACGCTTAAGAAGAGCTTTTTCGCCTTGAACACGTTCGATCTCCTTTGCATGTGCAGCGTCGCGCGCGGCGAGGCTTTCGGTCATCTGCCATTGCGCGTCGAGCGTGCGCGTGAAGGCGTCGACGGCCGCGCGGGCGTTGTTGGCGCGCTCGGCCTGCCATTCCAGGCGCACGGCATCACCGCTTGCCTTAGAGGCGATGTGGTAGGTGAGCCCGGTCCAGGCACCGAAGAGCACCACCGCGATCACGTAGGGCAGGGCCTTGAGCAGCCAGCTCATGGGAACTTCGCAAGAGCGGCGGTGATGGCCGGTTTCGGATCTGTGCCCAGGAACAGCAGGCGCTCGGCCTCGCGGCGGCGATCGAGGCCCTTGAGCACCTTGCCGCCGGACAGGTTCCAGCGCGGAAACTGTGCGGCGGCGCCGGCCGTGTCGCCCGCATTGAGCAGGCGCACGAGCGTGGACTTCGAGAGCGCGTCGACCCCGCAGTTGTAGAAGATCGAAACGAGCGCGTCGAACTGCCGCTGCGCAAGCGGCACCGTAACGGCCCGACGCACCGCCGGCTCGAATTCGCCGGACATACGGCGCGCGTAACGCTGATCGGCTTCGGCTCGTGTGATGGCCAGGCCGGGCACCACGTCGGGCCCCGTGTCGCCCCATCCGATCGTCCAGGGCTTGCCGCTGAGCCGGGCGAACGCCGCAGGCACCGACGTGATGCGATAGGGATCGATGCCAGCTGCGCTCAGCGCCTTGAACAGTGCCGAACCCGGGTCGGGATAGGCCAGCAGCCGGCACTGTTCGAAGTAGTGGGCGACCTCGTGCCCGTCCGGGCTCATGTGGTAGTCGTTCATGGGCGTGTCCCGGCGCATTCAGCGTAGAGGGTGATGACGGCCTCGTGATGGCGGTGGCGCTGCGCGGGCGTAGCGCCCGCTGGCAGTGAGGGCAGGGCGGCGCACGGGGGCGCGGGCGGGGGCGGACTGGTGCAGGCCGTCGCGGTGAGGGCCACCAGCAGGCACAGCAGCGGCTTCATCGGCCGCGCTCCTGTATCCGGGCATTCGCACGGTTGACGGCGTTGTTGACGGCGCGG
Organism: Variovorax sp. EL159; assembly: GCF_900100965.1. Lineage (GTDB taxonomy): Bacteria > Pseudomonadota > Gammaproteobacteria > Burkholderiales > Burkholderiaceae_C > Variovorax. The sequence continues at coordinate 45,503 of NZ_FMUJ01000002.1, forward strand.
CGCTCCTGTTCCTGTGCGGCGCTGACGGACTGGGCCGTGACGGCGGCGCTGGCAGCGGTGCGTGCGGCGGTCTTCGCCGTGGCAGCGGCGCTGTCGGCCTTGCCCGCCACCTCGGCCACCGCTTCCGCCGCCGAAGAGACAGACGCGGCGGCGTCGGCCACCTTGGCGGCAGAACGCTCGGTCTTGCCCGCCACGGCGCCCAGCGCGGTCTGGAAGTTGTCCTGCAGGCGCGCGATCTCTTCGAGCCGGGCTTCGCGCTCCTGCTGGATGCCCGCGTAGTAGCCGATCGCCAGGCCGCCGCCGATCAGCCCGCCGATCACGAGCAGCGATTCCACGACGCGCCGGATCGCGCGCGGCAGGTGCCGCGTCGGAGTGAGCGGTGTCAGGTCAGAGTCTTGGGTTTGCATGGATCTGTTCCTCCAAGTTGGAGATCTGCGCGCGCAGCCGCTCGAGTTCGGCGTTCTGGCGCTCGATCTGCTTGGTCAGCTCGGACATCTGGCCCTGCAGCTTGTAGAGCTCCCGGTAGGCCTCGTTACGCTCCTCGGCGAACTTGTCGGCGCGCTGCTCGGCCAGGGCGCGGGCCTCGCGCTCCGACTTGAGCATTTCCTCGTAGACGGCGAGGGCCTTGATCTGGCCCGCGCTGTCGGCGCCGGCCATGTCGCGGCTGTTCTTCTGGCTGAAGAAGTAGTACGCGGCAGCGATGCCGATGGCGGCGGCACCGCCGAAGACACCCTTCAGTTCCGTGAACAGCTGGAGGAAATCGTTCATTGCTTCAGTCCCACAGGGCGACGGTGCGCCTCATGCTGGTGGTGGTGGGTTCGGGCAGCGTGACCACCAGGCCGGCCGGGAGGATCGGGCCGTGGTCTGCAAGCCCGGGGTTGAGCAGGTACGTCGCCTCGACCGTGCCCTGCGTGCGCTGCAGGTAGCGCCAGCACAGCAGGTCGACGGTCTCGTTCTGTTGGGTGCGTACCTGCATCAGATCAGCTCGACTGTGGTCCGGCGGATGCCGAGGAAGTCGGAGATTGCCCAGCGCACGTCGCGGCGAAGATCGCAGTCGCGCAACTCCAGCTTGTCAGCAGCCTTGTCGCCGGCGCCCGTGGTGTCGTAGTCGCGGTAGCGCTCGATCAGGTCGGCCTGCGTGTAGGCATAGACGGCGCGCAGGTAGCGCGCGACCTGCGCGCTCTTGCCGTCGATCTCGGGCGCGGGCACGTCTTCCAGTTTCGCGTGGCCGAGCACGAGCTGCGCACTCTTGTACTTCGCCAGCTCGGAATTGATGCTCAGCACGGCCTGCACAGCACTGTGGCGCAGTCGGTCGGGCGTCACGGTGCCGTCAAGGCGCGCGGAGGCGCGCAGCTTCGCCAGATCGATGTCGGGAAACCAGCCGTCGTTTGCCAGCGAGGTCTCTTCGGCGGCGGTCGGGGTGGGCGGGTTTCCGAGGAAGTTCATGGCGAAGGGGAAGAGGTCGGCGGTGGTCGGGCGTCATCCGTGGGCAGGCCGGTCAAGGAGCTTCAGGAATCAGCCCGAGCCGCCGGGGTCCGGGGTCGGACTCGGTTACGGCGCGGGGGGCGTCTCCGGCTTGTTGAGCCGGCGCTCCAGGCGCTCGATGTCTTTCTTCACGCCCACCTGTTCGAACAGGGCGAGGGCGCGCTGCAGGTGGTCCAGCGCAAGACGGGCCTCGTCGGTGGACACCTTGTCGTAGTCCACGTCGGCAGAGCCGGCCCTACCGATGACGGCGTAGCCGAAGGCCTTGTGCAGCTTGGCCCGGGCCTGATCGGGTGCGTCGAGGCCTTGGGTGCCGTGCAGGACGATCGGCAGCAGGTCGCGCGCGGTGGCGCGATCCATCTTGCCGGTCAGCGCCGCCGTGGCGAATTCGTCGATCAGGATCGTGGCCAGGTTGCGGTCGTACTGGTCGGGCGGCGCCAGCTTGTGCGTCACGGCGTATTCCGCGATCTCGATTGCACGCTGGTAGTTGCCTGCGTCGATGTGCCATACGAGCACGGTGGTCACCACCTGATCCTGCGCACCGCCATTGCTGGCCAGGACACCATCGATCCATGCGTCATAGACGGGCAGGAAGGCGCGCTTCGCCTCGATCTTGCGCTCGACAGATTGAATGTCCTTGAGCGCGCGGCGGTGCTCGGCGAGCTGCGCGAGCATGAGCTGGTAGGCGCTGCCCTGCAGCTCGCCGCCCACGCCCGCCGCAGCGGATGCGATCTTGGCGAGCTTGGCCTGCAGGTGGCGCTGTGCGGGGGTTTGGCGCATGGCGATCAGGGCTGGATCGAGATGTTTTCGACCAGCGCGCACAGACCGTAGTCCTCGACCACGAATGCGTCGTTGCTCGACTCGTAGTTCTCGATGCGGTCGCGCTTGGCGTTGTCCTCGACCTTGCGGCGGCGGGCCGAGTTCTGGTAGTAGATAGACAGGTTGTCCAGGCGCGTGATCAGCACCTTGTTGGTTGGGAAGTAGGGCAGGGACAGCCCGGGCAGGCTACCGAGGCGGCGCTGGCTGCGCACGATGTCGGCCGCGAGGATCTCGGTGGGTGCCTCGGGGTCGCTCACCAGCGGGAAGAGCTTGTCGTGCATCAGGGGACGCCCGACGATGGCCACGAGACCACCGTCTTCGCGATACCACGGGTCCAGCAAGGTCTGGTACGCGTCGTAGACCAGCGCATCGAGGTTCTTGTAGTCGCCGTTCGGGCCCACGGTGATCACGCCCGGGGCGGCACCGTCATCCAGCACTCGCGCCGGAGCGTCGGTGCGGATGTGCTGCAGCCAGCCGATGTTCACGTCTTGCAGCAGCGGGTTAGCCACGAGGTCGGTGTTTGCCGCGGCGCTGATGCCGTTGAAGCCGATCATGATGCGGTCCAGTGCCTGGCGCTTGACGATCACATCGCGCACCCGGGTCTGGAAGTCAGCGAACTTGGCCCACGCGTCGAGCGTCGCATACTTGATCGCGGTGTCGTAGTTGGTCTTCTTGCACTCGTAGGTGTGTTGATCGAGCGTCTCGACCGAACGCGGCACGCGGTCGGCGTTGTCGGTGTTGGTGCGGCTCGCGATCGGACCGCTGACGCCGAGGCCCAGCTTCTCGCCCTTCATCTCGTCGACGCCGATGATGTTGATCTTGCCGAGGAACTCGCTCGATTCCTGGATCTTCGTTTCCAGCGTCTGCTGCACGGTCGGCTCGACAGCGAACTGCTCGCGCGCCGAGGGCACGCCGTTGAGTTCGCTCAGGCGATCCATGAGCTTGTTGAAGAGAAGACGGGTTGCGTTTTGCATGGTGGCTCCGGTGATGCGTGTAGGGCTGTGGCTGGTGGCGTTGGGGTGGGTGCGGGCTATCAGCAGTCGGTGGTCTGCAGCTTCGGGTCGTTGCCGGTGGCCGGTGGGCGCCGCGAGTGCTTGTTCGCATCGGTCGTGTCGATGGTGTCGAACTTCGCCTTCAGTTCCTTGTGCTCGGTTTCGAGCGTGTTGAACTTCTTCTGCAGGGCCGCGAGATCCTTGGAGGTGGTGCTGCCTTGCTCGACCGAGGCCTGCAGCGTCTCGCCGATCTCATCGAGGGCGCCCATCAGCTCGGTGGCCGTCGCGTCATTGCGCTTCGACTGGGAGGCGAACTTCTTCGAGAACGATTCGCGCCAGCTCTTCACCTTGGCGAGCACGCCCTTTTCTTCGTCTTCGTCATCTTCGAATTCGAGGGTGACCTCGACAGCCTCGGAGAAGAGGTTCTCTGGCGCCTGCTTCTTCCCCGTGAAGGGATTGCTGTTGGGGTTTTTGGCCGCGAAGCTCAGGATCTCGGTGCCCAGGCTCGCGGGGCTGTCGGTGATGCCCAGGCCGACCAGATAGGCCTGGCCGGTGTCGCCGAACTTCGGGTTGACCTCCATGCTGGTGTAGATCTTCTGGCGTTCCTTCGCCAGGTTGACCAGATCGGGGGTGGGGTCCAGCTGGGCGAACAGCGCGAGCTTCTTCTGCCCGTCGAGAGTGATCTCCTCGGACTTCAGCGCGGTCACGTCGCCGTAGGCCTTGAAGGGGCTGTCGGGCAGCGTGCCGCGAATGTGTTCGAGCCAGATGCGTGCGCCGTACTTCGCGGGATCGAAGTTGGCGGCCATCTGTTGCAGCCAGGAGCGCTCGATGGTGCGACCGTCGGTGGTAGCGCCTTCGACGGCGACACGAAAGAACTTGGACTTCTGGGCCATGGTGGTGTGCGGGTAGGTTGACGAGTGATGGCGCTGATGGTCGGCCGAGCACGCGCGAGGCTCAATGCAATTCGGTTGTGAATGCGCGATCTACAACCGAAACTGGCCCGAGAGGCGTCGCGAAGAGACGCGAGCGCCCATAGCCTCACCCGCATGGATTCATGCAGCGATGTCGTCGAAACGCCTGATGCGCCAGTGGTGGAACAGCGCCGCGCGGCACGGCATCTCTACTGGCAAGGCTGGCGCATTTCCTCGATCGCGGAACACCTTGGAATTCCGCGCACGACAGTGCACGGATGGAAGGATGCCGAGGAGTGGGACAAGGCGCAACCGATCCAACGCGTAGAGGGCGCGCTCGAAGCCCGCCTCGTGCAGTTGATCGGGAAGGAATCGAAGACGGGCGGCGACTTCAAGGAGATCGACCTGCTGGGCCGGCAGCTGGAGCGCACCGCGCGCATCACGCGATACGAGAAGACCGGCAAGGAAGCAGATCTCAATCCGGAGATCGAGAAGCGCAATGCCGGCCCGAAGAAGAAGCCGCAGCGCAACCACTTCACCGACGAGCAGGCCGACGATCTGTACGAGGCGTTTCAGGACTCCCTCTTCGGCCATCAGAAGGTTTGGTTCCGCAACGGGCACGAGCGCACGCGCATGGTGCTCAAGAGCCGGCAGATCGGCGCGACCTGGTACTTCGCGCGTGAAGCCCTCGTCGATGCGCTGAAGACTGGGCGCAACCAGATCTTCCTGTCGGCCAGCAAGGCGCAGGCATACATCTTCCGCCAGTACATCGTGCAGTTCGCGCAGGAGGCCTGCGGCGTGACGCTGACCGGCGATCCGATGATCCTGCCCAACGGCGCCCACATCTACTTCCTCGGCACCAACGCGCGCACCGCCCAGGGCTACCACGGCAACTTCTATTTCGACGAGTTCTTCTGGACGCATCGCTTCGAGGAGCTCAACAAGGTCGCGAGCGCCATGGCGATGCACAAGCGCTGGCGCAAGACCTACTTCAGCTCGCCCAGTTCGATCCAGCACGAGGCCTACGCACGCTGGAGCGGCGCGCACTTCAACAAGAACCGTCCGAAGGATCAACGCGTCGCCATCGACTTGTCGCATGAGCGCCTGGCAGGCGGCTTCACAGGCGAAGACAAGGTCTGGCGCAACATCGTCAACATCATCGACGCCGAGGCCGCAGGCTGCGATCTGTTCGACATCGACGAGCTGCGGCTGGAGTACAACCCGCAGGAGTTCGCCAACCTGCTGATGTGCGAGTTCATCGACGACACCCAGTCGGTGTTCCCGATGTCAGAGCTGCAGGCCTGCATGGTCGACTCGTGGGTGGACTGGGCCGACGTGTACAAGCCGCTGGCGCCTAGGCCCTACGGCTACAGGCCGGTGTGGGTGGGCTATGACCCCTCGCACACCGGCGACACCGCCGGCTGCGTGGTGCTCGCACCGCCCGAGCGCCCCGGCGGAAAGTTCCGTGTGCTGGAGAAGCACCAGTTCCGAGGCCTCGACTTCGAGGCGCAGGCCGAGGCGATCCGAAAGATCACCGAGCGCTACAACGTGGCGTTCATCGGGATCGACACCACCGGCCTCGGCCAGGGCGTCTACCAGCTGGTGAGCAAGTTCTTCCCCGCCGCCAAGGCGATCAACTACTCGCTCGAAGTGAAGACGCGCCTCGTGCTGAAGGCCAAGAGCGTGATCAGCAAGGGGAGGCTCGAGTTCGATGCCGGGTGGGTCGATCTCGCGCACGCGTTCCTCGCCATCCGCAAGACGCTCACGGCCAGCGGACGCAATGTCACGTTCGAAGCGGGGCGCACTGAAGACACCGGGCATGCCGACCTTGCGTGGGCCTGCATGCACGCCTTGGACAACGAGCCGCTCGAAGGCCTCACCGCCGCGAACAGCGGCTTCATGGAGATCTCCTGATGGATACACAAACGACTGCCGCAAAACCGGCGGGCATGGAAGCGTTCACCTTCGGCGACCCGGTGCCGGTGATGGACCGGCGCGAGATCCTCGACTACATCGAGTGCTGGATGAACGGCCGCTGGTACGAACCACCGGTGAGCTGGGACGGCCTGGCGAAATCGTTCCGCGCCAGCACGCACCACAGCAGCTCGATCTACTTCAAGCGCAACATCCTGCTGAGTACCTTCATCCCGCACAAGCTGATGGACCGCACGACCTTCAGCGCCTTTGCATTGGATTTCCTGACCTTCGGCAACGCGTACGTCGAGCGGCGGGACTCGCTCACGCGGCGGCCGGTGGAACTGAAGCACGCGCTCGCGAAGTACATGCGACGCGGCGCAGACCTCGAAAGCTATTTCTTCGTGCGCGGCTGGAAGGACGAGCACGAGTTCAAGGCCGGCAGCATCTTTCACATGCGCGAGGCCGACATCAATCAAGAGGTGTACGGCCTGCCCGAGTATCTGAGCGCGCTGCAGTCGGCCTGGCTCAACGAGTCGGCCACGCTATTCCGCCGCCGCTACTACAACAACGGCAGCCATGCGGGCTTCATCCTCTACATCAGCGACCCGGCCCAGCAGCAGGAAGACGTCGACGCGATGCGCACCGCGCTCAAGGAGAGCAAGGGCCCGGGCAATTTTCGGAACCTGTTCCTCTACTCGCCCAACGGCAAGAAGGATGGCGTGCAGTTGATCCCGGTCAGCGAGGTGGCCGCGAAAGACGACTTCTTCAACATCAAAAACGTCAGCCGCGATGACGTGCTGGCCGCGCATCGCATCCCGCCGCAGCTGCTGGGCATCGTGCCCAGTAACACCGGCGGCTTCGGCGCCGTGGTGCCGGCCGCCCAGGTGTTCGCGCTCAACGAGATCAAGCCGCTGCAGGACCGGTTCAAGGAGATCAACGCGTGGATCGGCGACGAGGTCGTGCGATTCAACGTCTACGAGGTGCCCACGGGCGTGGCGACGGCCGCGCCCTGAGTCACAAAAAAGACGGGCGACCTGTTCAGGTGTTGGAGCACCTGTTCAAGCCCCGAAGTGCAGATCTAGCCTGCAAGCCGGCGAGGCCCGCCACCCTGTACAGAGTGGGCCAAGCCTATCAAAAAATGTGGAACAAAGGCTTGCACAATGGAAATTTCAGCGAAACCTCTGGTGCCGTGGATCGGCGGCAAGCGCCGCCTCGCGAAGCACATCCTTCCCCTGTTCCCGGAGCACACTTGCTATGTCGAGCCCTTCGCGGGCGCGGCGGCGCTCTTCTTCCTGAAGGAGCCGGCGAAGGTCGAGGTATTGAACGATGTCAACAGTGACCTCGTGAACCTTTACCGCGTGGTGCAGCACCACCTCGACGAGTTCGTGCGGCAATTCCGGTGGGCGCTCACGAGCCGCGAGATCTTCGGCTGGCTCAACGAGACGCCACCAGCCACACTGACGGACATTCAGCGCGCGGCGCGGTTCTTCTACCTGCAGAAGCACTCGTTCGGCGGCAAGGTCGAAGGCCGGACGTTCGGCACGGCGACCTCATCGCCCGGTCGCATGAACCTGCTACGCATGGAGGAGGATCTGAGCGCCGTGCACCTGCGGCTTCACCAGGTCACCATCGAGCGGCTCGACTGGGCTACATGCGTGCAGCGCTATGACCGTACCCACACCCTGTTCTACCTCGACCCGCCATATTGGGGCACGGAAGGCTACGACGTGCCTTTCGCGCTCGAGCAGTACAGCCGCATGGCCGAGCTGCTGAAAGGGATGAAGGGCAGGGCCGTTGTCAGCGTCAACGATATTCCCGAGATGCGCCAAGCTTTCTCTGGCCTGAAGCTGCGCCCGCTGTCCATCACCTACTCGGTCGGTGCGGCTGAGAACCGCTCACCATCACGCGAATTGGTCATTTCGAATTTCTAGTTCGCGGAGAGATGCAGGGGCGGCCGACAGCCCCTGCAAAGTGAGACTAAAGCCGTTTCGCGGCCCAATCCGGAAGCACTGTGTTCTTGATCGTCCCTAGTGCATTTCCCTGATTCGAATCCTCGTCCATCAAAGGGAAAAGGATTTTCGAGGTGCCGTCGTGGATGCACAGCTTGCCTTCTACTACGACCAAACACAGGGCTGGTTCGGTGATTTTTTCAGCAGCTAGACAGTTCGCGATTGGGCCCTCCGGGTTGGATGCGAATTGCGCGAGTTCGCGCGCGGCCTTCATCGCGTGCATCATTGCCATGTAGGCCTTCATGCTCGTCTTGGTGCCCATGAAGCCCCAGCCTGGGTTGATAAAAGACTCACCCCCTAGCGTCACTGAGTAGTTGGTTGAATTGCTGCGAAGCGCGTGAATTTGATCTTGGGTCAGGGCTGGATATTGAGTAAGGCCGCGGATGCGAAACGGGTCCATCGCGTCGGGCCAGCTGCGATGGAGAGTTTCAATAAAGTCCGGGTTCGCCCAGCCCTCGTCTTTCGGATGAGGTACGACGTCGATGATTGCCAGGTGCTCGTCGTTTGCAACGCAGATTGCCATATCGCCGGAGCGCTGAGTGTGATATCCGCCCTTCAGGGACGGCAAAGAGCAAAGGTGGAAATGGAGAAGGCCCCAATCTGCCCATAGAGCATCGGTGCGCCGGGAGGCCTTGGTTCCGCTCGCATCGTGATGCTCGGTAAGTCCACGGCCCTGTCTGGGGTTCAAATCGTCTCCGGCTTTCGCTGATGTCTCGAAGGCAAGCAGCTCTGCTTCGACGCTCGCTGGTAGAGACTTCGGAAACTTGTCCGAATAGATCACCGTCCGCGGGCGAGGCTCGACATAGCGGAATCGAAAGTCGAGCCAGCGCTGCATCGCAGCCTCAGCACTTGACGTACTCGGCTGCCACAGCAGCCCGTACGTGCCAATGAGGTCTGCAGCGACCTTCGCTAGGTCGTCCACGAACTTGTTTTCTAGAGCCACTGTGTCCATTCGCGCAGCTTATGCGAACTCAGATCACGCAGGACTGCAGCCCGTAGCCGGGGCTAGGCACACGACCCTGCTCAAGCCCTCCCTTCCTTCATTTCCTGCTGCCTACGGCCACGCCTTGGCGCTGCGCGCCCCCCTTTTGCCCCGAGGCATGCCCGGCCCCAGGGCTGTGTGCGACTCTGCCCCCCGGCGCGCGGTCTTGACCCCGCCACGCCTGCCCGCTAAATGGGTCTCTTCTGACGGCACCGTCGATCCTGGCTGGCGCCAGCAGCGGCGCGGGCCGCGCGCGCCCCGCCGGGTGGCTTTTCGCGACGCGAAATGACGGCCTTTGGAGCCGGAATCGGGGGTGTCCAACCACGGGGCGGGCACCGTGGGGGCCTTCTGAAATCCGGTAGGGGTTCGGGAAAAGCCTGATATCCCTGATCGCCCCCCAAAACTGCCCGCAAACCCGCATGGCGCCTAGCACCGACCTATCAGGGTGCAACCCTGATACGACCTAACAAGAACCCTGATATTTCGCTAAGTTGTTGATTTATATAGGGTCGGTTTACAAAAAGAATCAGGGTCCAGAACTCTAATATTGTTAGGTTCATATTAGACAAATATCAGGTTTGTAGGACGGCCCGGAAACCCGCATGAATGCTGGCTTTTCGGTCATTTCTGGAGTCCTCGTTAGGAATATCAGGCTTTCCCCGACCCCTCCCTGAAATTTTGAAGGGCCGAGATTGATGCCGGCGCGACGCCAGGGTCTGGCGCGCTAACTTCTGGGCGCAAAAGATCGACTTGGCAACGGTTGCCGGCGGCCGTGTTGGATGGGGCGGGACGCGATGGCAGGGGCCAGAAGCCGCGATGGGCGCGTGGCAGACCTTCCGTCGACGCGAGGGCAAAAAAAAGCCCCCAGCGACGGCTGGGGGCCTCGGTCAGCTCGGACGGCTCACTGCATCAAGTTCTTGACGGCGCGAAGTGGCTTCGTGATGCGCCAGCTGGTCGATGCCCGCACGGCCTCGAGTTCCGCTCGCACCTGGTGCGTGCGCTGGGTGGCCGCGGCGAGTGCGGCCGAGAGGTCTTCCTGCATCGCTCTGCCGGCCTCGCGCTCGGCGTTGAGCTCCTGTTCCAGCTCCAGTCGCTCGCGCTCCAGCACCGCGATGCGGGCGTGTGGATCTGCGGGGACGGATCGCGGCTTGGCTCGATCGACGTAGGCCTGCAGGAACGCGTCCAGCTGCTGCCTGTCGAACGCGCCCACCAGCGCCGCGTATTCGAAGTGCACGATGTGGCGGTAGGTGGCGTGATAGCGATCGCCCGAGTCGTGCAGGTCGATGGCGTGGCCGTCGTGTACCGCGTAGAGCAAGGGGAAGATCTTGCACAGCGTGTCGATGAAGTCCGGAACGCTTGTGCGCTGGAAGGCATTCAGGCACCAATGATTGAGTTCGAGCGTGACGACGGGGCGATGGGTCGCTATGGTCTGCTGCAGGCCGGCCAGCACCTCCAGCTCGAATCCCTCAACGTCGATCTTGATGAAGCCGACGCGATCGGTGCCCAGAGTCGCCTGCAGGTAGGTGTCGCCCTGCAGGATCTGGATCGGCTCCGTCACGTGGCCGGCCAGCCCCTCGCGGGCGACGAAACCGCCAGATCGGTGCGAGGGACTGAAAACGATGTTGAGATCTGCCGGCTCGCGGCCGAGGCCCACATTCACTACCTCGACGTTCTGGGCGCCGGCGTCGACGTTCTGCTGCAGCAGCGCGAACGTGCTGGGCGATGGCTCGAAGCCGATCGTTCGCCGCGCAAGCTGCGAGAGCAGCAGGGCGGTGCACCCGATGTTCGCGCCAATGTCCAAGGCCAGAGCATCGGGCTTCACCAGTGTCCGAAAAAGGGCGACGGTGTCTGGCTCAAACTCCCCGCGCATGTCTTCCAAGTATTGGTCATCGGACGTGACTTGAAAGGTCCGGTCGCCGATCCGAATCGGCAGGCTGAGCGCCTCTTTTCTGTCCATCATCTCTCCTCTTTTTTATGGCAGTCGGTCGAGTCTAGTTGGCTCGATTGCCCCGGAGGAGCGAAGTCCCTTCAGATCCAATAGGTGGTCTCGGGATAGTGGGTGTGCTTGAGGAGGCTATGCCCGCGCAACAGGCACTTGGCGCCAGTCGGTGGTGTACTGAGGTGTTCTCCGCCGCTGCTTCATGGTCCATTCGCGCTGCTCGCCCACAGCCCCTGTACTGGCGAGCCGGAGGGTGCCCTTGCCGTAGCGGTCGTTGAGCACGTCGACGGCGTGCATCAGCCGGCCGCGCTCGCGGCCCACCTCAACTTCGAGATCTAGTTCGCCCTGCATGACGCTGTCGTCGCACAGTTCGAGCAGCATCACGCCGGCCTTGGCCAAGTCGAAACCCGGCTCGAATAGGCACTCGAGGCCGAGCACTGCTGCCTGTGTGATGGCGGCCGTGTCGGAGGTCGGGCGGCGCAGTGGAACCGTGAGGGACCGCGCGAAGCGCGGGCCCGGCCGGAATGGCGACGTGTGCGCGAAGACCAGCACCAGGCCAGCCAAGCTGCCCTGTCGGCGCAGCTTTTCTGCGGCGCGCGCCGCGAACTCGCTCACCGCTTCGATCAGGGGCGGCAGCTCGCGCACTGGATGGCCAAACGACCTGGTGCAGGCGATTTCCTTCTTCGGCGCTGGCGCGTCGTCGAGGTCGATGCAGGGAAGGCCTTGTAGTTCGCGCACGGTGCGCTCCAGCACGACGGACCAGCGGCGACGCACCGTTGCTGGATCGAGGTGCGCAAGGTCGAGCGCCGTGATGACGCCGCCCTCGCGCAGCTGCTCGCCGATGCGGCGGCCCACGCCCCATACCTCGCCCACCTCGGTGCTCGCCAGCAGCGCGTTCATCTCGTTTGGCGCCAGCGCGGAGAGGTCGCAGACCTGAGCCTGCAGGGGAGGGTAGCTGCCGGGCTTGCGCTCGGCCGTCTTGGCGATGTAGTTCGCGAGCTTGGCGAGGGTCTTGGTCGGGCCGATGCCCACGCAGCAAGGGATGCCGGTCCACTGCAGGATCCGCTCGCGCACCGACCGCGCGCGGCCGCGCAAATCGCCAGGAATGCCGGATAGGTCAACGAACGATTCGTCGATGGAATAGATCTCCTGCGCGGCGCCCAGCCCAGCCGCGAGGCTCATCATCCGGTCGCTCATGTCGCCGTACAGCGTGAAGTTGGCCGACAGCGACACGAGGCCCTCCTGTTCCTCGAGGTGGCGGAACTCGAAGTGCGGCTGCGCCATCTTCACGCCCAGCGCCTTCGCCTCGTCACTGCGGCTGATCGCGCACCCGTCGTTGTTGCTCAGGACGACGACCGGCCGGCCCCGCAAGCTCGGCTTGAAAACCCGCTCGCAGGACACGTAGAAATTGTTGCCGTCGATCAGCGCGAGCATCACGTCTGGAACTGCTTGATGCAGCTCGTCACCACGCCCCATACCTCGACGACCTGGCCATCGGAAGGCGTGATGTCGGGGTACGTGGGGTTGCCTGCCTTGAGCTTCAGTCGGCCGGCGCGTAGGTGCAGCTGCTTGACGGCGAAGTCCCCGTCCACGACAGCGACCACGATCTGGCCGTGCCGCGGCTTGATGGCCCGATTGACCACCAGCAGGTCGCCATCCTCGATGCCGAGCTCGCGCATGCTGTCGCCGGCGACGCGGAGAAAGAACGTGGCCTGGGGGTGCGTCACCAACACCGTGTTCAGGTCGATGCGCTTTACGAGGAAGTCTTCAGCAGGCGAGGGAAAGCCGGCGTGGACTCGCGCGTCCGCAATTGGCAGCATCAGGACTTCGGTGGAAAGAGCCACCGGGACCGATTGCGCCAAAACACTGTTCATTCATACAGTATAGGTCGGGCACATCACGAATGTGTAAAACCGATGGCCTACAGCCCGTTGCCGGGCATTTGAAAGGAGCTGCGATGTGTTTTTCAGCCGAGGTCCGAGCTGATCACGGGGCTTTCCTGCGCCTGTTCCCCAAGTCCAAGATGTCCATCAAGGACTTCCACGATGCCTACTGGAAGCGGAAGTTGAAGCCGATGCTGTTCCCGAAGGCCATGGATGCGCAGTTCGCGCACCCACGGAGTGAAGAGGAGCAGGCGGTCAAGGCGCTGATCGACGAGTTCAACGCCGACCAGGTGATGAAGTACGAGCAGACGCTGTTCAAGCAGCGCGCGCGCCTAGTCGCTGCGGAGCGGGTGCTGCAGGTGAAGCAGACCAAGCAGGCGCTCAACGACCAGCGCATAGCAGGAGAGAAAATCCCGTGGGCATTGGCCAAGCTGGAAGACCTGAAGCGGGTCGACCTGAAGCCACGGGACTCGCGCATCTTCCCCGGATGGTATGCGCCCGTGCTGATCGTCGAGAACGACGAGTGGGTCATCAAGCCGATGCGATACCAATGCCGTCCAGAGGGCAAGCCGGCCTTCTACGACACGAAGTACCCGGGCACCTACAACGCGCGCCGCGACAACATCCGGAACTTCTGGAAGGGGCAGTTCGGTAAAACCCACGGGCTGATGATCGTCAACGGCTTCTACGAGAACGTCAAACGGCACGACATGGAGCACCGCGAGCTGCGACCGGGTGAGGAGCCCGAGAACGTCGTGCTCGAGTTCAGACCGAAGCCGCAGCAGGACATGCTGATCGCCTGCGTCTACTCGCACTGGACACCGCCCGAGGGCTCGAACGATGAGGACTTATGGTCCTTCGCCGCGGTGACCGACGACCCGCCGCCAGAGGTGGCCGACGCTGGGCACGACCGCTGCATCATTCAACTGCGCCGCGAGAATGTCGAGGCTTGGCTTACGCCGCAAAGTCGCAAGCTGGATCAACTCGATGAGATCCTCGAGGACAAAGAGCGGCCTTACTACGAGCATCGGATGGCAGCATGATCGACATCGTTGCAATTGGAACCCTCCTGTACACCCTCGGAAAGGACTACAAGGAGCGAGGTCAGTGGAAAGACGAAAAGAAGCTCGTCGACTACAACTGGCCGGATCAATCTGGCTTCAAAGAGAAAGCCGCTGAGCAGGGCTATGAAGTTCGATGGGTTCGGCCGGACAAGGTCGCAGCACGCGAGCTGGAAGGCTATGACGTCATGCTAGAGCGCGATGCTGAAGCCAAGGTCAGCCGAACGCTGGTGCTCTGGGACGGCAATGTCTTGATGGGGCGCAAAGTCCAATCGTGATGGCCCATGGGATGGCCTATAGAGAAGGCGAACTCCTCCGAAGCCCGCATGAATGCTAGATTCTTCGGGGACACACTCTCCGC
>NZ_FMUJ01000002.1:59868-1292523 GCF_900100965.1 Variovorax sp. EL159
CTCGTCACTGCGGCTGATCGCGCACCCGTCGTTGTTGCTCAGGACGACGACCGGCCGGCCCCGCAAGCTCGGCTTGAAAACCCGCTCGCAGGACACGTAGAAATTGTTGCCGTCGATCAGCGCGAGCATCACGTCTGGAACTGCTTGATGCAGCTCGTCACCACGCCCCATACCTCGACGACCTGGCCATCGGAAGGCGTGATGTCGGGGTACGTGGGGTTGCCTGCCTTGAGCTTCAGTCGGCCGGCGCGTAGGTGCAGCTGCTTGACGGCGAAGTCCCCGTCCACGACAGCGACCACGATCTGGCCGTGCCGCGGCTTGATGGCCCGATTGACCACCAGCAGGTCGCCATCCTCGATGCCGAGCTCGCGCATGCTGTCGCCGGCGACGCGGAGAAAGAACGTGGCCTGGGGGTGCGTCACCAACACCGTGTTCAGGTCGATGCGCTTTACGAGGAAGTCTTCAGCAGGCGAGGGAAAGCCGGCGTGGACTCGCGCGTCCGCAATTGGCAGCATCAGGACTTCGGTGGAAAGAGCCACCGGGACCGATTGCGCCAAAACACTGTTCATTCATACAGTATAGGTCGGGCACATCACGAATGTGTAAAACCGATGGCCTACAGCCCGTTGCCGGGCATTTGAAAGGAGCTGCGATGTGTTTTTCAGCCGAGGTCCGAGCTGATCACGGGGCTTTCCTGCGCCTGTTCCCCAAGTCCAAGATGTCCATCAAGGACTTCCACGATGCCTACTGGAAGCGGAAGTTGAAGCCGATGCTGTTCCCGAAGGCCATGGATGCGCAGTTCGCGCACCCACGGAGTGAAGAGGAGCAGGCGGTCAAGGCGCTGATCGACGAGTTCAACGCCGACCAGGTGATGAAGTACGAGCAGACGCTGTTCAAGCAGCGCGCGCGCCTAGTCGCTGCGGAGCGGGTGCTGCAGGTGAAGCAGACCAAGCAGGCGCTCAACGACCAGCGCATAGCAGGAGAGAAAATCCCGTGGGCATTGGCCAAGCTGGAAGACCTGAAGCGGGTCGACCTGAAGCCACGGGACTCGCGCATCTTCCCCGGATGGTATGCGCCCGTGCTGATCGTCGAGAACGACGAGTGGGTCATCAAGCCGATGCGATACCAATGCCGTCCAGAGGGCAAGCCGGCCTTCTACGACACGAAGTACCCGGGCACCTACAACGCGCGCCGCGACAACATCCGGAACTTCTGGAAGGGGCAGTTCGGTAAAACCCACGGGCTGATGATCGTCAACGGCTTCTACGAGAACGTCAAACGGCACGACATGGAGCACCGCGAGCTGCGACCGGGTGAGGAGCCCGAGAACGTCGTGCTCGAGTTCAGACCGAAGCCGCAGCAGGACATGCTGATCGCCTGCGTCTACTCGCACTGGACACCGCCCGAGGGCTCGAACGATGAGGACTTATGGTCCTTCGCCGCGGTGACCGACGACCCGCCGCCAGAGGTGGCCGACGCTGGGCACGACCGCTGCATCATTCAACTGCGCCGCGAGAATGTCGAGGCTTGGCTTACGCCGCAAAGTCGCAAGCTGGATCAACTCGATGAGATCCTCGAGGACAAAGAGCGGCCTTACTACGAGCATCGGATGGCAGCATGATCGACATCGTTGCAATTGGAACCCTCCTGTACACCCTCGGAAAGGACTACAAGGAGCGAGGTCAGTGGAAAGACGAAAAGAAGCTCGTCGACTACAACTGGCCGGATCAATCTGGCTTCAAAGAGAAAGCCGCTGAGCAGGGCTATGAAGTTCGATGGGTTCGGCCGGACAAGGTCGCAGCACGCGAGCTGGAAGGCTATGACGTCATGCTAGAGCGCGATGCTGAAGCCAAGGTCAGCCGAACGCTGGTGCTCTGGGACGGCAATGTCTTGATGGGGCGCAAAGTCCAATCGTGATGGCCCATGGGATGGCCTATAGAGAAGGCGAACTCCTCCGAAGCCCGCATGAATGCTAGATTCTTCGGGGACACACTCTCCGCCAGCGACCTAGTGCTCATGCTGGTTTCTGGGTTGGGGGGGGACCGTCCTTAGGACTTCAGTCGCACAAGACCACCCCTCACGCATCCTCGATCACGCGACGCGAGTGACCCTTGCAGGGCTTCGGAGCAAGCTCGCCACGCTCCCCGACAACGCAGCCAAAGCCGCCATCGCCAGCCCCCAGCGCACAGCGCTGTGCGACGACAACAGCCCGAACATCAAACTCATCAACAGGCTGCCCAGCGTCAACCCCGTGAGTCGGGCGGTGCCTTGCGCGCCACCGGCCGCGCCGCTGCGCTCCTTGGGTGCCGAGAGCAGCATGTTCTGGTTGTTCGGTGTCTGAAAGAAGCCGAAGCCCAGGCCGGCGAGGCCGGTGAACAGCGCGATCGGCAAGGTCGCGTTGCCGTGCAGCGGCCACAGGGCGCACAGGGCCAGGCCACTCGCGAAACACGCGCTTCCGGCCGCGCACAGCCAGGCGCTCGGCACGCGTTGGGCCAGGCGTGCCGAGAGCGGTGCAGCCAGCATCACCGCCAGCGGCCACGGGGTCATCAAGAGGCCGGCGGTCACCGCGCTTTGGCCGAGTTCGTGCTGGATGTAGAACGGCAGCGCCACAAGGCTGGCCATCTGGCCGGTGAAGCAGCAGACGGAGGCGATGACCGAGACCCGAAAGGAATGCACGCGCAGCAGGTCGAGCGGGATCAACGGCGCCGCCTTCGGCATCTCGCGCCGCACCAAGAGGACCATGCAAACGACCGACATGGCGAGCAACGCACCGCCGTGCAACGGATGCACCACCAGCCGGTCACTTCCGAGCACGAAGGCGGCGAACATGACCGCGTTGAGCGCGATGCTCCACACATCGATGGGTCGCGCCGAGCGCGGGGGGTTCGGCAACCCCGTGCAGGCGGCGAGCACAAGGAGACCGATTGGCAGGTTCACCGCAAAGAGCCATGGCCAACTCGCCGCGGAGAGTACGAAAGCGCCAAGGGTGGGGCCCGATGAGGATGCGGCCGCAACGGCGAGTGCATTCCAGGCGATCGAGCGCGCCAGCAATCGACGCGGATAGGTGAAGCGCAAGAGCGCCAGCCCGAGGGGCATCACGGCTGCGCTGCCCAGGCCCTGAAGGCACCTCGCGGCCACGAGCCACGGCAGCGACGGGGCCAAGGCGCACAACACCGATGCGGCGGTGAACAGTGCGACACCACCGGCGAAAACGCGCCTGTACCCGAACCTCTCTCCGACAGCAGAGGCCGGCAACAGGAACATGACCACGGCCAACTGGTAGGCGGTGATGATCCAGACGGCATCGGCGGGCGTCGCTTGCAACTGCTGGGCAATGCCTGGCAGCGCGATGTTGGCGATGGCGCCATCGAGCACCACCAGCACGCCTGCGCCCAAAATCGCGGCGACGGCTGCGTAGCGTCGCGGCAAGGGCAGGCCGTCGGTGTCTTGAACTGCGTTCGCGTCGTTCACCGCTTGGGGTTCGACAGCGCGCGCAATGAGGGAAGAAGGGGGCGGTTGAAGCGTTGGTGACAACATGATGGGACGACTGGAGGAGGCACGCTGTATCGCGCCAGGTCAGCTTAGGACTGCGCATACGGCTTGCACAGCGCGCGGCGCGCAACTTGTCCCTGCGTGCGGCGCCTGTCGAAATCCTCGCAGCCGTGCTAGGTTCGGGCATGCCAACAGAAGCCGACCTGAACCTGCTGTTCGCGTTGAACGCACTTCTTTCCGAAGGCAGCGTCGCAAAGGCTGCCGAGCGCCTGGGCCTGAGCGAATCGGCGATGAGCCGGGCGCTCGCGCGGTTGCGGGAATCGACCGGGGACGAGCTCCTCGTGCGCGCGGGCCGCGCCATGGTGCTCACGCCGCATGCACTGGCACTGCGCGACCGCGCCAGGGAGCTGGTGCGGGAGTCCAGTGCGGTGCTCCAGCCCGCCGGCGCGAGCATGGACCCTCGCGCGCTCCGCCACCTGTTCACCATACGGGCCAACGACGGCTTCATCGAGGCCCTTGCGCCTCGGTTGGTGGCTCGCGTCGCGCGCGAAGCGCCCGGCGTTCGCCTGCGCTTCGCGCCCAAGCCCGACAAGGACGTTCGCCCACTGCGCGAAGGATTGCTCGATCTGGATGTCGGCGTTCTCGGCGAGTCGGGCCCGGAGGTGCGCCTTCAGGCGCTCTTTCGCGACCGATTCATCGCGGTCGTGCACCAGGATCATCCTCTGCTCGCCGAACCCGAGATCACCGCCGAGCGCTACGCTGCCTGCGACCACGTGATTACCTCGCGCCACGGCAGGACAGAGGGGCCGGTGGACGATGCGCTCGCAGCCATGGGCCTGGTGCGTAATGCTTCGGTCGTCGTGCCCAGCTTCAACACCGCCTTGTCGATAGCGGCTGCGACCGATCTGGTGGCACTGATACCGTCGTCGTACTTCGAACACCTCAGGGCGCGGGGCACGCTGCGCTCGTTTCCGCTACCCATGCCTACGGAGCAGATCACTGTGTCGCAGATGTGGCACCCGCGTCTTGATCGGGACCCTGCGCATCGGTGGCTGCGCGGGATGGTGCTGGAGGTTTGCAGGCCGCTGAATGAGCAGGAAAGAGTGCCGTGATTGGATTCGAGTTGGGGCTTACCGAGATGTTCGGCGAATCTGTTGCCTCGACCTGTTGAATCCGTCGTCGGCCGCTTTCTTCATTGGGGTCGCCGTCAATAGGCGTCGCGCAAAAGGCGGACGAACGTCGAGAGAGATCGTTGGTTAGCGCCGCCGCATCGGCATCGCGCTACAGCAGCGGGGCCATCAGCACGAAGACAGCGCTGCAGGCCATGAAAAAGGCGACAGTGGTCGGCATCGAGGCGGTCCCTTCACAGTCTTCCCCCTGGCCTCTACCAGCGCCGAACCGCTGTCGAGAGGCAGTGTCCACGACGCAGGTGAAGTCGCAGTGAAGTCTGTGCGGGAGTTCTGTGAAACGATACCCGCCGTCCTGTTTCGCGATGCCTTCCTGCGTCAATCGGTGCCGTCTGGCAGCGTGAATTCGAACCGGTAGGCGTGCGCACCATCCGCGGCGATGTCGATGGTCATCCGGCCCGTCAGGCCGGTCAGCGTTTCGGTGCCCGAATCCGGAACGACCGTGATGGACTGCGCCGCCTCGCCGCGTGTTCTTGTCGAGCTGTGCTGCAGCACGAAGCTGCCGCGTCGGCCGTCGAGCGTGCCGCGCACCGTTTCCATCGCGACGTAGCCGGCCGAGCCGTCGGTCGCGCTGCGAAAAGCTAGCATCTCGCCCGTGCTCGTCGCGTCCAGCGCGCCGTGGAAGCGCTTGTCGATCGACATGCGCAGCAGGCCGCTTTCGCCAGCCACGCTGCTCGATGGCTGCGGCGCAATCTGGACGTCGAATGGACCGTTGACGGAATGAGGAATCATCTTTGGCATCGTGGAGTGACGTGATCGTTCAAGGTGGGAGTGCATTGAAGCAGCAAGACGCATGACGACGATTGGAAAAACACGACGACCGGTTGCCCGCGAGGCGCGCGGGGTTCTGCACACGCTGGCGACTGGCGAATTCGCCCATTGCCGCGACGCTCCACCGCCTGCTCTCGAAGACTGGGTTGAGCATTTCTGGCGCGTGCGCTGGAACCTCGAAGGACTGCCGCCGCAAGTGCAGGAAACGCTGCCTCACCCGAACGTGCACATCGTCATCGAGCGCGGCTCGGCACAGGCGTTCGGCATCCACACCCGGCGATGGACGCGCGTGCTCGAAGGCCGCTCTTCGGCCTTCGGCATCAAGCTTCGGCCGGGGGCGTTCCGCGCCTTCCTGGGCAGTGCCGTCTCGGGGCTGAAAGATTCTTCGCTGCCGATGGAGGCGCTATGGGGGACTGACGCGCGCGAGCTGAACGACATCGTCGACAGCAGCGGCGAAATGGGTGAAGACACCGACGTAGTCGAACAGGTGTCGCGGTTTCTGATCGCTCGCCTGCCGGCTGTCGATCCGAACGCGCTGCTGGCCGGACGCATCGTCGACAGCATCGTGGACGACCGTGAGCTCAAAGGCGCCGGCGAACTCGCCGAACGTTTCGGAATGAGTCTGCGCGCATTGCAGCGGTTGTTCAACGAGTACGTCGGCATCGGTCCGAAGTGGGTCATCAACCGCTACCGCATGCATGAGGCGATTGCCCGCGTGCAGGCGGGTCAGCCCGTGTCCTGGGTGGCGCTCGCGCAGGAGCTTGGCTACTTCGACCAGGCGCATTTCATCAGTGACTTTCGCAAGCTGGTCGGCAAGACCCCGGCGGACTACGCACGCGAACTGGACTCTGCGCCCGGCTGAGCCGAAAGAACAGACCTTGGCAGTGAGCATCGATCGGGGCCGATGCCTGCGAAACCGGAGGTGGCATGTTCAACGGCTTCACGCTGGCGGTTGCGCAGCGGGGCGGCATGGATTGCCAGCTCAATGTGCGAAGAACCGATGTGTACCGAGGTTATTCCTCGGGCGACAGCCATAGAATTTTCTCTTTTTGGCAGAGGCTCCATGCGTCGTCTTACATGCGCTCTCATCCTGTCGATTTTTTCCGTGCTGGCGTCGACGCAGGCATTCGCTGACGAAAACTCCTGCGCAGGACCTGGCCCGAAGGGGCCCGATGCCCTCGATGCGGCGCTGGCCGGCACGCCGACCTGCAAGGCGGCCATGGCGATGCTGCGCCAATGTGCCTGGGGCTCCAGCATGGACACGACGTTCGGCGCCACCGTCGTGAGCAAATGCGAGCAAGAGTTTCTCGGCAAATTGACACCACCAGACCGGCGCGCCTACGACCGTCAGATGAAGCTCTGCGCCGATCGCTACGCGCATCGAGACGGCACCATGTACATCTCGGCCACCGCGATCTGCCAGGCCGATGTCGCCACCCGCTTCGCCGCCAAGCAGGAGCGTGTCGACGCCCCGTCCGGCCAGGCGAGCTTCGATTGCGCGAAGGCCAGGACACCCCTCGAAAAGACCATCTGCGCCGACCCGGAAGTGGGGCGTGCAGACCTGGTGCTTGCCGAGCGCTATACCTCGGCACTCAAGGGCTTGGAGAAGGGTGGAAGTGCCAGGTCGAGCCTGGTCGCCAGTCAGAACAACTGGCTGAAATTCGTCAGCCGTAGCTGCCCCCTGGGAGCGGTCGGCGGCACTCCGTCGCCCGCCGCGCGCGCCTGCGTGCTCGCTGCCTTCACGGCGCGGAGCGCGCAGCTGGAAACCTGCCGCCAGCAAACCGGGGAGAGCCACGACCGGTGCATCAACGATTTTCAGGATCCGCGCGGCGACGGGAAAAAAGCGGCGCGGTGAAGAGCGGGGGCTTGCACAAAGGCCCGCTGACGTGCCTCGGCGCCGCAGGGGGGCTGCGCCGCAAGACCACCGCAGAAGTGTGAACACCGCCACAAGAATTTCACGAAATGTGTGTGCCGCACCAGTGAATGTTCACGAAATCTCGCAATCGGCTCCCATGGATTTCCCGTCTCGGTAACGATTCGCTTCTCTTTCAATTGCCGTCCCGCGAAGGTTGGTCGTCCTTCAGGTTTCACCCCCGCGACAACGATGCAATCCATTCCTGCCATCGCGGCCTCGGCGCCGCGTTTCATTCCGAAAGCGATCATGACGACCCCTTCGAGAGATGCGCTGTCCCTGGCGCTTCTCGACAACGAGGAGCCCCGGCGGACGGCCCTTCGTGCAAGGCTCCAGCAACTGGGCCATGAATGCGCCGTGTTCGCCAACGCGAGTGAGCTGATCCTGACGCTGAGTCGCGGGCGCCGGTTCGGATTGCTGCTGTCGGTCCCGCAAGAAGACGCATCGCTCGGCGGCCTGCCCGCGGCCTGTCTGATCCTCGGCATGCCCGTTCTCGTGGTGGTCTCCGGAGGGCAGTGGGGGCCTCTTGCATCGACGGGCGGAGGCTTCGAGTCCAGCGGCACGCTGGGCGCCGATGTGTCGCGGATGGCGGATGCGGAACTGGACTGGCTGGTCCGTGCGCTGATTCAGCGCACCAGCACGGCCCCCGCCATCGACTGGCCCGACAGCGCCGAGGTATGGGGCGACTACCACTTCTACGAGAGCAGTCGCAGCGTGCAGTTCAAGGGCCAGGAGATCAGGCTGCAACCGCGCCAGTTCGGCTTTGCGTTGCAGCTCTTTCGCAATCTCGGCCATGTGATGGGACGAGATCGGCTGTGGCGGGAGCTGTGGCGAATGCCGGCCCAGCGCGAAGGCAAGCGGGCGCTCGATGCCTGTGCCTCGAACGTGCGCAAGCGGCTCGAGCTGAACGGCGAGAACGGGTTCCTGCTGCGGGCCGTGTACGGACAGGGCTATCAGCTCATCGAGGTGCAACTGCACAACGCTTCGTCAACAGGCGATGCCGTCAACCCAGGGCTTTGCGACGACAGGCTTTGAAGATCGGCGCCCGGCCTGAAGAAAGGCTCAAACGCGCCGGGCCGTCGTCTCCGACGGCCGCTCGCCGAAGCGAACGCGGTACTGCGCCGCGAAGTGCCCCAGGTGAAGAAAGCCGTACTTCTGCGCGACCTCGCGGACCCCTGTGCCGGGCGAAGCCTGCAGCTCGGCCCGCACCCTGTCGAGCCGCAGCTCGCGCAGGAACTCCATCGGCCCCTGTCCCGCATGCTGGCGAAACGCCAGTTGCAGGGCGCGCGCACTGCAGCCGACTTCGCCGCAGATGTCGGCCAGCGACAAGGGCTGGTCGGCATGGGCGGCCATGTACTCCTGCGCCCTGCGGACCACGCGCGGCAGCAGGTTGCGCCGCGTGTCGCCCGCCAGCGCCCGCGAGTGGTTGTGCCCGGCCGACATCAGCAGGCACGACATCAGGTACTCCTCGGCATGCTCGGCCAGCGGACCACCCGCCTGCAGCGCGTTGCCGGCATCGAGCGTGAGCCGCAGGTAGTCGATGAAGTGAACCAGCGGCGACAGCGCGGGGTTGTCGAGCGGCACGCCGAGGTTGAACACCAGCGGCTGGTTGACAGGCGCCTGCAGCAGCGCTTCGAGCCGCGAAAGCAGTGCCGGGCGGGCCAGTCGCACGATCAGGTGCGGGCTGTCGTCGGCCCAGCGCATCGACAGCGGTTCGGTAGGCGAGGGCAGCGAGGCCAGGCGCGGGGTCGCGTCCACATGCTGGGCACCGCAGCGGATGTCGGCACCGCCGCGCAACGGGATCTGCAGCAAATAGAAGTCCTGCAGGTAGCCGGGGTCGATCTGCACGCCGGGGCCGTACTGCACGTAGTTGAGGCTCACGTTCCGGTGCAGCCGCGCGCTGTGGTGGCAGGCATCGAGTTCGGTGCGCGGCCGCAGCATGACCAGGCCGTGCGGACAGAAAACGCGCGCCACGCTTTCGCGGGCCTCGTCCATGTCGTGGCTCTCGAAAAGCCGGTAGCGCTGCAGCGGCAGCAGGGGAGTCGTGGCGGTTTCCATGGGGCAGGGTCACCGTAGCAAAAACCGTCCCCGCCCACAATTCGGGCCGGCCCTCACGCAAAGCATGCAAAAACCTGCGCGCCAGGGACAGGCCCTGCGTTTGCGGGATTCGCCCGCGGCCCGCCGCCTCATAACGTTCGCTCCACGGCACAGGCCATTCCGGCCCGTTCGATCAGCACAGGAGAGCAAACGTCATGTTCAAGGGACTCGAAGGCAAGAGCGCCATCGTCACAGGCGGCGCCACACTGATAGGCGCCGGCGTGGCGCGCGCGCTGCATGGGGCCGGGGTGAAGGTCGTGGTGGCAGACATCGACGCCGCCAACGGCCAGGCGCTGGCCGATTCGCTCGGCGCCGGCGCGCGCTTCGTGCGCACCGACATCACCGACGACGCGCAGGTGAAAGCCTGCGTGGCGGAGGCGGCCGCGCGGCACGGCGGCGTGCACTTTCTCGTCAACCTCGCGTGCTCGTATGTGGACGACGGCTTCAAGTCGCCGCGCGCCGACTGGCTCACCTCGTTCAACGTGAACGTCGCGAGCGCGGTGGCGATGCTGCAGGCCGCGCATCCGCACATGGTCGCGGCCGGCGGCGGGGCGGTGGTCAATTTCACGAGCATCTCGTCGCGCGTGGCGCAGACGGGGCGCTGGCTCTATCCGGTGAGCAAGGCGGCGATGGCGCAGCTCACCCGCAACATGGCGATGGACCTGGCACCGGACCGCATCCGCGTGAACAGCGTGTCGCCGGGCTGGACGTGGTCGGCGGTGATGAACCAGCTCTCGGGCGGCGACCGCGCCAAGACCGATCGCGTGGCTGCGCCTTTCCATCTGCTGGGGCGCGTCGGCGATCCGGACGAAGTGGCGCAGGTGGTGCTGTTCCTGTGCTCCGACCACGCGAGCTTCGTGACCGGTGCCGACTACGCGGTCGACGGTGGCTATTCGGCCATGGGCCCCGAGCAGGCCGTGCCCGCCATTCCCAAGTTGATGGACTAGCTCCGGCCCGGAGCATCACAAGCAAGGAGCAAGCAATGAAGCGAATCGCCATCGTCGGCGCGGGCCAGTCGGGCCTGCAACTGGGCCTGGGCCTGCTGGCCGCAGGCTACGAAGTCACCATGTTCAGCAACCGCACCGGCGACGACATCCGCCACGGCAAGGTCATGTCGAGCCAGTGCATGTTCCACACCTCGCTGCAGATCGAGCGCGACCTGGGGCTGGACCATTGGGCGAGCGATTGCCCCACGGTGGACGGCATCGGGCTGGCCGTGCCGCACCCTGAGCAGAAGGGCGCCAAGGCCATCGACTGGATCGGGCGGCTGAACTCGAGCGCGCAATCGGTCGACCAGCGCGTGAAGGTTCCGGCGTGGATGGCCGAGTTCCAGAAGAAGGGCGGCGAGCTTGTGTTCAAGGACGCGGGCATCGACGATCTGGAGGCCTGCACGAAGAGCCACGACCTCACGCTGGTCGCCAGCGGCAAGGGCGAGATCTCGAAGCTCTTCGAGCGCGATGCGCACAAGTCCACTTACGACAAGCCGCAGCGCGCACTGGCGCTGACCTACGTGAAGGGCATGACGCCGCGCAAGCCGCACTCCGCCGTGTGCTTCAACCTGATTCCCGGCGTGGGCGAGTACTTCGTGTTTCCGGCGCTCACCACGACGGGGCCCTGCGAGATCATGGTGTTCGAAGGCGTGCCCGGCGGCCCGATGGACTGCTGGGCCGATGTGAAGACACCGCAGGAGCACCTGGCGCGCAGCAAGTGGATTCTCGACACCTTCACACCGTGGGAGGCCGAGCGCTGCAAGGACATCGAACTGACCGACGACAACGGCATCCTCGCGGGCCGCTTCGCACCGACGGTGCGCAAGCCGGTGGCAACGCTGCCTTCGGGGCGCAAGGTGCTGGGCCTGGCCGACGTGGTGGTGCTCAACGACCCGATCACCGGCCAGGGCTCCAACAACGCGGCCAAGTGCGCCGACACCTACCTCCAGAGCATTCTTGCGCGCGGCGACGGCGCGGCCGATGCGGCGTGGATGCAGCAGACCTTCGACCGCTACTGGTACGGCTACGCGCAATGGGTCACGCAGTGGACCAACATGCTGCTTGCACCGCCGCCGCCCCACGTGCTGAAGTTGCTGGGCACCGCAGGCGCGGTGCCGCCACTGGCCAGTGCCTTCGCCAACGGGTTCGACGATCCGCGCACCTTCTTCCCGTGGTTTGCCGACCCCGTCGAGGCGGACCGCTACATCGACACCTGCGCTGCCGCCGCTGCGTAGCCGGAGCGAACGCATGAAGCGACGCGTGGCCATCGTCGGCGCCGGACAGTCCGGCATGCAACTCGCGCTGGGCCTGCTGGGCGCGGGGCACGAGGTGGCGGTTTACTCGAACCGCACGGCATCGGAGATCTTCGAAGGGCCGGTGATGTCCAGCCAGTGCATGTTCGAGACCGCGCTGCAGACCGAACGCGAACTGGGGCTGGATGCGTGGGCGGACGCGTGCCCCCGCGTAGAGGGCATCGGCATGACGGTGCGCAACCCGGAAGGCGGCAAGGCCATCGAATGGAGCGCCAGGCTCGACGGGCCCGCGCGCTCGGTCGACCAGCGGCTCAAGATTCCCGCATGGATGGCCGAGTTCGAGAAGCGCGGCGGCCGGCTGGTGCTGCAGGACGTGGGGCTCGATGCGCTGGAGGCCTGCGCTGCGGAACACGACCTCGTGGTCGTTGCGAGCGGCAAGGGTGAGATCTCGCAACTGTTCGAGCGCGACCCGGAGCGCTCGCCGTTCGAGCAGCCCCAGCGCGCACTGGCGCTGACCTACGTGAAGGGCATGACGCCGCGCGAGCCGTTCGCCGCGGTGTGCTTCAACCTGATCCCCGGCGTGGGCGAGTACTTCGTCTTCCCGGCGCTCACCACGAGCGGGCCGTGCGAGATCATGGTGTTCGAGGGCGTGCCCGGCGGCCCGATGGACTGCTGGGCCGATGTGAAGACACCACAAGAACACCTGGCGCGCAGCAAGCAGATTCTCGAGACCTTTCTGCCCTGGGAGGCCGAGCGCTGCAGGCACATCGAGCTGACCGACGACAACGGCGTCCTCGCGGGCCGCTTCACGCCGACGGTGCGCAAGCCGGTGGCGACCTTGCCTTCGGGGCGCCAGGTGCTGGGCCTGGCCGACGCGGTGGTGCTCAACGACCCGATCACCGGGCAGGGCTCCAACAACGCGGCCAAGAGCGCCGACATCTACCTGAAGCGGATCCTCGAACGCGGCGGCGCACCGTTCGACGCCGAGTGGATGCAACAGACCTTCGACCGCTACTGGGAAGGCTACGCTCGCTGGGCCACCGACTGGACGCACAGCCTGCTCGCAGCGCCGAAGCCGCACCTGCAGAAGCTGTTGCAGAGCGCGACCCACATGCCCGCTGTTGCCAGCACCATCGTCAACGGGTTCGACGATCCGCGTGCGTTTGCGCCGTGGTGGTTCGACCCGGTGGAGACAGATCGCTTTCTGGAGGCCCGCGCGCGCGAAGCCGTGGTCGACCGCTTCGACCGGCGCGACTTCCGCAAGGCGCTCGGACAGTTCACCACCGGTGTGACCGTCATCACCACCCGCGCCATCGATGGCCGCCGCGTGGGCATGACCGCCAATTCGTTCTCGTCGGTCTCGCTCGATCCGCCGCTGGTGCTGTGGAGCCTGGCCCGGCAGGCGCCGAGCGTGGCCGACTTCACCGGCGCCAGCCATTTCGCGATCAACGTGCTGGCGGCGCACCAGCATCACCTGTCGCGGCAGTTCTCGACGCCGCAGGCCGACAAGTTCGCCGGCGTGGACTGCTGCGAAGGCACGGCCGGCGTGCCGCTGCTCGACGGTGTCATCGCGCGCTTCGTCTGCCGCAACGTGAGGCAGTACGACGGCGGCGACCACCTCATCTTCATCGGCGAGGTCGAGCGCTACGACCGCTTCGATGGCGAGCCGCTGGTCTTTCATTCGGGCTA
Organism: Variovorax sp. EL159; assembly: GCF_900100965.1. GTDB lineage: Bacteria > Pseudomonadota > Gammaproteobacteria > Burkholderiales > Burkholderiaceae_C > Variovorax. Next base: position 73,259 of record NZ_FMUJ01000002.1, read on the forward strand.
CTACCAGGTGACCACACGCCACCCGGAATGCGCGCAGTGAGCGCGCGGCCCACACCCCACAAACCTTGGAATGGAGAAGCCCACATGCAAGAAAAAAATTCGACCTCTCGCGCTGCCTCCGCGCACCGCATCCGCATCCAGGCCACCGATGGCAGCGGCAGCTTCAGCGGTTATCTCGCCGTGCCGCGCTCGGGCAGCGGCCCCGGCCTGGTGCTTGCGCAGGAGATTTTCGGCGTGAACGCGACGATGCGCGAGGTGGCCGACTACTACGCCGAAGAGGGCTACGTCGTGCTCGTGCCCGACCTGTTCTGGCGCCAGCAGCCCGATGTCGAGCTGGGCTATTCGCCGGACGACTGGCAGCGCGCGTTCGCGCTCTACAAGGGCTTCGACGAGGCCCATGGCATGGCCGACATGCAGGCGGCCATCACCGCGCTGCGCCAGCGGCCCGAAGTGCAGGACGCCAAGGTGGGCGTGCTCGGCTTCTGCCTGGGCGGCAAGCTGGCCTACCTGGCGGCCTGCCGCACCGATGCCGACGTTGCCGTCGGCTATTACGGCGTGGGCATCGACGCGGCGCTGGACGAGGCCGACGGCATCCGCTGCCCGCTCACCCTGCATGTGGCCGAGCTCGACGGCTTCTGCCCACCCGAGGCGCGCGAGCGCATCGTGCAGACGCTGCGCGGCCGCAAGAACGTGCAGGTGCATGTGTACCCCGGCGTCGATCACGCGTTCGCGCGAGTGGGCGGCGAGCACTTCCACCGGGCCTCGGCGCTGATGGCGCACGAGCGCAGCATCGCCACGCTGAAGGGCGCCATCGGGCCGCATTACGACCTGGCCGCGCTGTGGGACAAGCACTGCGAGTACGAGTTCGGCACGCGCAATGTCGACGACACCATGGCCACCATGGTGGCCGAGCCTTATGTGAACCACATCCCGACGATGACCGGCGGCGTGGGCTACAAGGACCTGCACCATTTCTACACGCACCACTTCGTCAACAGCAACCCGCCCGACACCTCGCTCGTTCCGATCTCGCGCACGGTGGGCGCGTCGCAGGTGGTCGACGAAATGCTCTTCTGCTTCACGCACACCACCGAGATCCCGTGGATGCTGCCGGGCGTGCCGCCCACCGGCAAGCGCGTGGAGATTCCCTTGCTGGCGGTCATCAAGTTCCGTGGCGACAAGCTCTATCACGAGCACATCTACTGGGACCAGGCCAGCGTGCTGGTGCAGGTGGGCCTGCTCGACGCGAAGCTGCTGCCGGTGGCGGGCATCGAGACGGCGCGCAAGCTGCTGGACGAGACGCTGCCGTCGAACACCCTGATGCCCGCTGCGCGCGGCTGAAGCGATGCCTGAGGCGTTCAGGCCTCGGGGAGCTTCGCGATCACCTTGATCTCGAACTGGAAGCCGTAGAGCCACGTCACGCCGATGCCGGTCAGCGTGGGGTGCGGCGCATCGCCCCAATACGCCGGCACCAGCTTCCAGATTTTCTCGAAGTTCGTTTCCGGGTCGACGATGAAGACGGTCACGTCGACCACGTCGTCGAAGGTGCAGCCGGCCGCCGTCAGGACCGCGTTCAGGTTCTCGAACGCACGCCGCACCTGGGCTTCGAGCTCGGGCTCGGGCGAGCCGTCTTCGCGGCTGCCGACCTGCCCCGAAACGAACAGGAAGCCGTTGGCGCGAACCGCCGGCGAGTAGCGGTTCTTTTCATAGAGCGCCTGGCGCCCGGGTGGAAAAACGACATCACGTCTGGCCATGGATTGCTTTCTGGGTTGATGGGGCCGAAGCCGGCCCGCTGATCACGACGAAGGGACTTTAGGGATCGGCGCCTGCCGGATAAACGGGCAAAGCCAACAATCACTGTTTGCAGAACCCAAACAATCGTCACACCCGCAGGAGCACGTGAGAGATGGACCGTTTCGATGCGATGCAGGCGTTTGCCCGCGTGGTGGAGGCCGGCAGCTTCACCCGCGCGGCTGAGACGCTGCACATGAGCAAGACCAGCGTGACGCAGCTGGTGCAGCAGCTCGAGGCGCGGCTGCGCGTCAAGCTGCTCAACCGCACCACGCGCAAGGTGAACGTCACCGCCGACGGCGCGGCTTATTACGAGCGCGTGGTGCGCCTGCTGGTCGACATGGACGATGCCGAGACCAGCCTGTCGAGCGCCGCGGCATTGCCCAGGGGCCGGTTGCGCGTGGACGTGCCCAGCCCGCTCGCGCGCCTGATCCTGGTGCCGGCATTGCCGGCGTTCCATGCGCGCTACCCCGACATCCAGATCGACATGGGCGTGAGCGATCGCATGGTGGACGTGATCGGCGAGAACGTCGATTGCGTGGTGCGCGGCGGCGAACTCACCGACCCCTCGCTGATGGCGCGCCGCGTGGGCGACCTGCAGCTCGGGGTCTATGCGGCGCCGGGTTATCTCGAACGTGCCGGCACGCCCTCGCATCCGCGCGAGCTGGAAGACACGCACCACCGCATCGTCGGCTTCCTGTGGTCGCGCACCGGCAAGGCCTTTCCGTATGCGATGCACCGCGAGGGCGAGCGCATCGAGGTGCAGGGCCGCCACGTGTTCTCGGTCGACGACGGCAACGCCTACCTTGCAGCCGGCGTGGCGGGGCTGGGCATTCTCTGGTTGCCGGACTACATGGCCAGGGCGCACGTGGCGCGCGGCGAGCTGGTGCCCGTGTTCGAGGCATGGCGGCTCGACCCGATGCCGCTGTACCTGGCGTTTTCGCCGAACCGGCATGTGAGCGCCAAGCTGCGCGTGTTCATCGACTGGGTCGTCGCGCTGATGGCGGAGCACGCGCCGGTCGTCGTCGGGCGTGCCGCCTGACCTGCCGTGTTCCGCCCGGTTGGCCGGAACAGTGGGCCAAGGACATAATCGCGGCCTGATGAACGCGCCCGCCGTTGCCCTTGACCGCCACACCCTTCGCACTGCGCAGGCGGACGGCGCTCCCGAATTGCGGAATACCGTCGCGGCGGCGACCGGTTTCGCCACCAGCGCGGGGCGTTGAGCCACTTCCAATGAGGCAACACGGTCGACGAGATCGCCGGCCTCATGGGCGCGGTACTTCACACGAAGCGGGCATTCGTGCGGTGCATTCGCGGCAATTGGCCAAGTGCGGCTTCCAGGGCATCAGCGTTTCATGAAACCCGACGACGGCCAACGCGGGTGGCGGGTGGGCCACTGGCTCGCACGGCTGCTGTGGCTGTCGTGGCTGGCCGTCGTGGTGCCTTGCGCCTACGCCAGCGAGCCACCGGCCACGAAGGCGCCGCCGCAACACGACATCGTCGTTCACTTCACCCAGGCCGAGCTGCTGTCCGTTCCCGGCATCGGCTATTCGTCCCCGCCGCGGCGCATCGAAGACGCCGGGTTGCCGAAGGACGGCTGGAAAGTCGTCGCCCTTCCGTACACAGCCCCGCGCGAACTGGTCCCCACCGAGGCGGGCGGCGTGCGGACGGTCTCCGACTGGTACCGCCTAGACCTGGCGGGCCTGCCGCCATCGCAACGGCCGCGCCTTCTGTACCTTCCGCGCTGGAAGACCCTCGGCCACATCGCGGTGTATGGCGACGGTGTGCTGCTCTATCAGTCGATCGGCAGCCCGGTGCACAACGGCTACAACCATCCGTTGCTGCTGCCGCTGAACGCGACGGCCGATGCGCTGTCGCCGTCGTCGGTGCTGATCCGCGTCAACCGGTTGCGCAGCAGCGGGAGCGGGTTCTCGACCGTGTGGGTGGGTGACCAGGATTCGCTGAGCTGGCGCTACCAGGCGCGCCAGTTGCTGCAGGTGCAGTTGCCGTTCATGGGCAGTGCCGCGTTCCTGGCGGTGGGCGCCTTCGCGTTCGCGGTGTGGCTGGGCAAGCGGCGCGAATCGCTCTACCTGCTGTTCGCCGCCATCTCGGCGCTGGCCTTCCTGCGGATGCTCCACTACTACGCAGGCGGCAGCTACCTGCCGATGTCGGACGAGTGGTTCGAGTGGATGACTGTGGCCTCGCTGCTCTGGCTGATCATCCTCATCCACCTGTTTCTGCAGCGCCTGCACCAGCAGCCCTCGCCGTGGCTCACACGCACGTCGGTCGGGCTGGCGCTGGCCTGCAGCGTGGGCACGCTGCCGCATGTGTCGGTCAGCCTCTACCTGCTCACGCCCTTGCTCAACCTGGCGGTGCTGCCCGTCGCGGTGCTGATCTTCTCGGTGAACCTGCGCAAGGCCTTGCGCGCGCAATTGCCCGAAGGGCGGCTGGTGGCGGGGTGGACCGTCTTCGCGGTCGGGTTCACGTCTTACGACGGGCTGCTGCAGAACAACCTGGTCAGCCCCGAGAGCGTGTACACCTCGCCCTACGCCATCATCGGCCTGTTCTTCGTCTTCTCGTACATCATGTTCCAGCGCTACACGGGCGCGTTCGCCGAGGTGGGCCGGTTGAACACGGGCCTGGCGCAGCGGCTGCAGGAGCGCGAGGCCGAGCTGGAGCAAAGCTACCGGCGGCTGCGCGTGATCGAGAACCAGCAGATGCTCAACGCCGAGCGCAGGCGCCTCATGCAGGACATGCACGACGGGCTGGGCTCGTCGCTGATCGGCGCCATCCGTTCGGTGGAGCGCGGCGCCATGAACGACGCCGAGATCTCCGGCGTGCTCAAGGGCTGCATGGACGACCTGAAGCTGGCGATCGATTCCATGGAAAGCGTGGACGCCGACCTGCTGCTGTTGCTGGCGACCCTGCGCTTTCGCCTCGCGCCGCGCATCGAGAGCGCCGGCGTCGCATTGCGCTGGGAGGTACAGCCCGTGCCCGCGTTGCCTTGGCTCGACCCGGGCAGTGCCCTGCACATCCTGCGCATCATGCAGGAGTGCGTGGCCAATGTGCTGCGCCACACGCGGGCCACCACCATCGGCTTCAGCACCGCGACGGTGGGGCAGGGCGTGTGCGTGGTGATCGAAGACAACGGCGCTGGCTTCGCGGTCGACGAGGCGCTGCGTCGGAGCGGCCGCGGGATGCGCAACCAGCAGCAGCGCGCGCAGGCCATCGGCGGCACCGTGAACTGGGAATCCGGCAGCGGCGGAACGCGCTTCACGCTCTGGCTGCCGCTCGAGCGCAAGGTCGAGGCCGAAAGGGCCGTGGGCTCGCTCTGAGCGAAGAAGGCGCGGGTACAGGCGCACCCGCGTTGTTCAGCCCGCCGCCTGCGGAAAATGCGCCTGCGCAATTTGCACGAGGGCTTCGACCAGCGGCGCTCTGACAGTCGAACGCTGCCAAAGCACGCCCACCGTTCTCGCAGGACAGGGCGCAGGCAAGGCCCACTTTTTGAGCGCGCGGTTGGGCGGGCCGACCACCGCCCAGTCGGGCAGCACCGACACCCCCAGCCCCTCGGCCACCAGCTTCGCGATGTACTCGATGCCATCGAGTTCGACGCGCACGTTGGGGCGTATGCCGAGCTGCCGCAGGTAATCGTCGGCCATCTTGCCGCCGACCACCTGCCGGTCGTAGCGGATGAACGGCTCGCGCGCGATCGTGGCCGGCACCGACGCGACCTTCATGCGCGCGGGCGTCAACAAGACCAGCGGTTCACGGCGCAGGGTGTGCCAGTTGCTCGTCTTGGGCAACTCGAAGGTCGGGTGCACGAGGATCGCCGCATCGAGCTCGCCCGCCATGACGCGGCCGTACAGCGCAGTGGTCGAGCCGGGCTCGATGTAGATCCCGATGTGCGGATGCCGCCGGACCCAGTCCTTGAGGATGAGCGGGATGATGCCCATGAGCCCCGTCGGAATGGCGCCGAGCCGCAAGGGCCCCGCCGGCAGTTCCGTGTCCGAGGCCGCGGACTGCAGGTCCCTCAGCTCCCGCAGCACGTTGCGCGCCCGCGCGAGGATGCGCGTGCCCGACACCGTGGGCCGCACCGTGCGCCCCGAGCGCACGATGAGCTGGCTGCCGATGTCCGCCTCGAGCGCCCGCACGCGCTGCGCGATGGTCGCGGGCGTCATGTCCAGGTGGCGCGCCGCCTCGGCGATCGATCCGAGTTCGACGACCGAGACGAAGCTCTGCAGGAATCGTGAGTCCATGGTGTGTGGGGGTGCGGTAGGTGCTGGGTGCGCGGGCCGATCGTGCCTGCACGGGAAGAAATAATTTACTTCTTCAGAAGATATGGAACAACCATTTTTCTTTGCTTTGATGCCTCCCAGAATCTCCTGCAACATCAACAGGAGACCGCATTGCCGAAGATTCAATCCATTCATTTCTGTGCCGCCGCCGTTCCGCTCGACCGCGTCACTTCGTTTTCCAACCGCACCGTCAGCACGCGCCACTACGGGCTCGTGAAGGTCCGCTCCGACGACGGTGTCGAAGGCATCGGCTTCTGCTACGTGGGCAGCGCCGGCGGCAGCCTCTTCGCCGCGGCGGTCGAGCAACTGCTCGCACCGGTGCTGATCGGCAAGGACTCCCATGCCGTCGAGGGGCTGTGGTCGGCCATGTACCAGGAGTCGCTGCTGCAGGGCCGCTCGGGCACGGTCATGCGTGCCATCAGCGCGCTCGACACGGCGCTCTGGGACCTGAACGCGCGCACGCAAGGGTTGCCGCTGCACAAGTACCTGGGCGCGGTCGAACTCGAATCGGTGCCCGCCTATGCCAGCGGCGGCTACTACCTCGACGGCAAGACGCCCGCGATGCTCGGCCACGAGATGGCCAGCTACGTCGACAAGGGCTTCAAGGCCGTGAAGATGAAGACCGGCCGCCTCTCGCCCAAGGAAGAAGAAGCACGGCTGAAGGCCGCGCGCGATGCCGTCGGCCCCGACGTCGAGCTGATGATGGACTGCAACAACGGCTGGGTCGACACCACCCAGGCCATGCAGTACATCCGCCGCTTCGAGGCCTACGACCCCTACTTCATCGAAGAGCCCTTCGGCCCCGACGACATCGAGAGCCACGCGAAGCTGGCCCGGCTGACGCGCATCCCCGTGGCCACGGCGGAGATCGGCTATGGCCGCTGGTACCACAAGGAGCTGCTCGACAAGGGCGCCGCATCGATCCTGCAGACCGATGCGCTCGTGTGCGGCGGCATCTCCGAATGGAAGCGCATTGCCGCGACGGCGGCGAGCTACGGCGTGGTGATGTGCCCGCACTGGTTCCACGACGTGCACGCGCCGCTGGTTGCCGCCACGCCCAACGCGCGCTACGTGGAGTTCTTTTGGGACGACCAGGTGCTGAACTTCCGCCGCCTCGTCGATCGCCAGCTCGAGCACAAGAACGGCCGCGTGATCCTGCACCAGACCCCGGGGCTGGGCTTCGGCTTCGACGAGAAGGCCGTGCAGCAGTACGGCCGCTGGGGCGTCGTGCAATGAGCGCACCCAAGCTGCGCGGCGTGCTGTCGCCGGTGCTCACGCCCTTCGATGCCGACCTTTCTCCGTCGGTGCCGCGCTTCGTCAGGCATTGCCGCTGGCTGCTCGATCAGGGCGTGGGCCTGTCGGTGTTCGGCACCAACTCCGAGGCCAACTCGCTGACCCTCCACGAAAAGCGCGGCCTGCTCGATGCGCTGCTGGCGCACGGCATTCCGCCCGATCGCCTGATGCCCGGCACCGGTGCCTGCGCGCTCGGCGACACCATCGAACTCACGCGGCATGCGGTGGCCGCGGGCTGCGCCGGCGTGCTCATGCTGCCGCCGTTTTTCTACAAGGGCATCTCCGACGAAGGGCTCTTCCGGAGCTTCGCGCGGGTGATCGATGCGGTGGCCGACGAGCGGCTGCGCATCTACCTGTATCACATCCCTCCGGTCTCGCAGGTCGGCATCAGCCTGGCGTTGATCGAGCGGCTGCTCAAGGCCTACCCGCGCGCGGTCGCCGGCATCAAGGACAGCTCGGGCGACTGGAACAACACGGCCGCCCTGCTGCGCGAATTCCAGCCCGGGGGCTTCGACGTGTTCGCCGGCACCGAGACGGTCTTGCTGCCCACGCTGCGCGGTGGCGGCGCAGGCTGCATCACGGCCACCGGCAATGTGAATCCCGCGCCCATCGTTCATCTCTACGAACATTGGCGCGATGCGGATGCCGACGACAGGCAGAAGGCCCTCAACGAAACGCGCGCCGTCTTCCAGGCGCTGCCGATGATCGCGGCCATGAAGGCGACCATCGCGCGGCAGACTGGCGATGTCGGCTGGGCGGCGGTGCGGCCACCGCTGGTCGAGATCGAACCCGTGCAGCGTGCCGCGCTGGCGGCCGGCCTCGATGCCTGCGGCTTCCACATGCCGAATGCCTCGGCACTGGCCGCCTGATACCGAAGAAAAAACAGGAGACAAAGACAATGAAACGCAGGCTATTTACCGGGGGCGCCGTCGCGGCCACCCTGGCCGCAACGGGCGTGTTCGCCCAGACCATGCCCAAGAGCGTGACGCGGCTGGTCGTCGGGTTCCCGGCCGGCGGCGGCACCGACGTGCTGGCCCGGCTGCTGGCGCAGAAGCTGGGCGTGATGTGGGGCATTCCGGTCGTCGTCGAGAACAGGGCGGGCGCGGCCGGGATCATCGCGGCCGAGCAGGTGGCGCGCGCCGAACCCGATGGCAGCACCTTGCTGATGGCGCACATCAACAGCCACGGCATCGCGCCCGGCCTGCAGCCGGGGCTGGGCTATTCCGCCGAGCGCGACTTCACGCCCATCGCGCTGGTCGGCGCCACGCCGCAGATGCTCATCTGCGCGAGCAACCAGCCGGTCAAGACGCTCAAGGGGCTGGTCGAGCTGTGTCGCAGCCGGCCCGGGGAAGTCATCTTCGGCTCGGCCGGCAACGGGTCGGCGCAGCACCTGGCGCTGGAGCTTTTCAAGGCGCGCGCCAACATCGACGTGCTGCACGTGCCGTACAAGGGCTCGGCGCCGCTGGTGAGCGACATGCTCGGCGGGCACGTGCAGTACAGCTTCGAAGGCATGACCACCGCCACGCAGTACCTGGGCGGCGGCAAGATGACGGCCATTGCACAAACGCGAGCGAAGCGCTCCAGGAACTTTCCCGCCGTGCCGACGCTGGCGGAGTCGGGGTACGAAGGCTACGAGGCCAGCATCTGGTTCGGGCTGGTCGGCCCGGCGAAGATGCCGCAGGCGATGGTCGCCCGCATGAACAAGGACGTGAACACCGTGCTGGCCATGCCGGACGTGATCGCCCGGCTGGACCAGTTCGGCGCCGAAGACGGCGGTGGAAGCGCGCAGCGCTTCGGCGACTTCATGCAGGCCGAACGCGAGAAGTGGGGCCGCCTCATCAAGACGGCCCGCATCGCGGTCGACAAGTGAGCCGCCGCGCCCGGCCCGCCTATTCGATCTTGAAGACGAACTCCTGCGTGGCAAGGATCTCCGCGTCGCCCGTGGTCTGGCATTCGTAGCGCATCATGGCCGAGCGCACGGCTCCGTAGTACACGCGCGGCCCCGACAGGAAGCGCACCTCCGTCACGTGGCTGCCCTTGATGCGCACCTCGGCCTTGACCACGCCGCTGGTGCCTTCGTCCAGCGCCTTGCGCGGCATCTCGGGCTTGACCTGCTTGGGGCAGGCCACCGCGATGTCCGAAGAGGTCGCCTTCGGCGGTGCCGGTGGCGCGGGCGGCGCAGGCGGTGCGGCCGGCGGCGGTGCCACCGGCTCCACGCTCTGCACCGCGGTGATCGTCGGCGCGGCGGTCGCGGGCGGCGTCACGGCCGGCGGCGGCACGTAGGCGGGCCGCGGTGGCGGCGGCGCCTTCGGCGTTTCCAGCTTGACGATCTTCTTGGGTGGGGGCGGCGGTGGTGGCGGCGGCGGGGGCGGCTTGATCTCCGCGATGATCGTCGCGTCCATCGGCTTCTTGATCATCTCGATCGTCTTGCGGGCAAGGCCCGACACGAGCGCATAGCCGACCAGCACGTGGAACAGGATCATCACGCCGATGCCGACCGGGCCGAAGCGGGACTTGGGGTCGAAGTCGTTGGCGCGGCTCATGGGATGAACTGCTCCGAACCCACGATGCCCAGCTTGGTCAGGCCCGAGCGCTGCGCCGAGGCCATCACGCCGGCCACGATGCTGTACCTGGCGTGCCTGTCGGGGCGCAGGTGCACTTCAGGCTGCACCGCCTGCGTCGCGATCTGCTCGAAGCGCCGCTCGACTTCGGGCAGGTCGGCAATGGCCTCGCCGTTCCACAGCACGGTGCTGCGTTCGTCGATGTCGATGCGCAGCACCTCGGGCTTGATGTCGCTCGGCGGCGGGTTGCCCGTGGGCATGTTCAGGTTGACCGCATGCAGCTGGATCGGGATGGTGATGATGAGCATGATCAGCAGCACCAGCATCACGTCGATCAGCGGCGTGGTGTTGATGTCCATCATCGGCTCGTCGGACGGCGCACTTCGGCGGCGCCCCTGTTTTTCTCTAGGCATTGCTGTGTCTTCTCAGTTGCGCGCGGGCGGCTCGGTGATGAAGCCGACCTTGACGATGCCGGCCGACTGGCACGCATAGATGATCTTTCCCACCGGCTCGTAGTCGGAGTGCCAGTCCCCGCGGATGTGCACCTCGGGCTGCGGGTTCATCGCCGCCACCTTCTTGAGCTTGTCGGCCAGCGCGTTCGTGTCGCGCACGGGCGTGTCGAACCAGTAGGTCCGGCCTGAGGCATCGACCGACAGCACGACGGTGTCGGGCTTGCTTTCGCGCACCTCGTTGCGCTCTTTCGGGACCTCCACCGGAACCGAATAATTGACCACCGGAATGGTGATGAGGAAGATGATCAGCAGCACCAGCATCACGTCCACCAGCGGTGTCGTGTTGATGGCGGCAATGACCTGCTCCTCGTCGCCTCCGGCGGATGGAATGTTCATCGCCATGATGTGGCCCGGTTCCGTGCGGCGGCGCGGCGGCTCAGGCCGCGGCGCTGCCGGCCAGGATCACCGAGTGCAGCTCGCCGCTGAACTCGCGCACGTCGTCCATCACGGTGATGTTGCGGCGCAGGAGCCAGTTGTAGCCCAGCACCGCGGGCACGGCCACGGCCAGGCCGATGGCGGTCATGATGAGCGATTCGCCCACCGGGCCGGCCACCTTGTCGATCGACGCCTGGCCGGCGATGCCGATGGCGGTGAGCGCGTGGTAGATGCCCCAGACGGTGCCGAACAGGCCGACGAAAGGCGCGGTGGAACCCACCGTGGCAAGCAGCGACATGCCGTTGCTCAAACGCCGCTGCACGCGCTCGGTGGCGCGGTGGATGCACAGGTCCACGAAGTCGGCGAAGTCGACCTTGCCGCGCAGGCCGTCGTGCTTGCGCGTGGCATGCACGCCCGCATCGGCGATGAAGCGGAAGGGACTGCCCTCGGCGAGCTTGGCGGTGCCGTCCTGCACGGTGCGCTCGTTCCAGAACTCGTTGTCCACCTCCTTCGCCTGCCGGCCCATGCGCATCTGTTCGAGCAGCTTGGTGACGATCACGTACCAGCTGCCCATCGACATGATCGCCAGGATGGCCAGCACGGCCTTGGCCACCAGGTCGCTCTGCGCCCAGAGCGCACCGATGCCGTAGGGGTTGTCGACCTTGGTGGTGGCTGCGGCTGCAGGCACAGCGGCCGGCGCTGTGGAAGCCGGCGCCGCGGCGCTGCCGGCCGACGGGTCCGTTGCCGGTGCGGCGGTGGGTGCAACGGCGGGCGCGGCTTCGGGCGTGGCCTGGGCGTTGGCGGCGTTCGGTGCGGCGGTGAGCGAAAGCGCCAGAACGAGCGGAGCGGCCGCGGCCATCAGCTTCGCGAAAAAGGTCTTCATCATGTATGTCTCCAAAAAAAGCAAAGGGCGCTGTGGTTCATGCGCCCGGTCAGGCCGGGCGCCAGCCGAGGGCCTTGCCCCAGACGGCGTGCACGCTCGCACCGGTGCCCTGCACCACGTGGTAGCGGTCGTAGGGGGCCGCGGTCATGCAGGCGTGGTGCGGCAGGATGCGCACGCGGCTGCCGATGGGCAGTGCCTCGAACATGGCCCGCAGGTCGTCGTCGCTGTCGCCGTGGCCATCGCCTCCGGAGGCAACGAGGCCGTGTTCCTGGTGCAGCTCGGCCACGCGCAATCCGGGCAGCGGCGCCGTGCCGTCCACGCGGCAGACCAGCCCGAAGCCCAGCCCGTCGCGAAACTCGGCGGCCGATTCATCTTTCGACAGCGCGAGCGCACCTGCATCGATGAGCACGCGGCGCGAGCGCGGGTTGTGGCCGATCACGGTGGCCAGCACCGACAGCGCGATGTCCTCGATGCCGCAGATGCCGCGCGCGGCCTGGTCGAGATCGAAGAAGGTATAGACGCCGGGGCGCATCTCGGTGACGCCGTCGAGCCGCTCGGCGCACACCGCCGTGGGCGTGGCGCCCACGCTCACGATGTCCACCGTGAAGACGGCCGCGCGCAGGCACTCGGCCGCGCGCACGGCGCCGGCACGCTCGGCTTCGGCGATGGCGCGGATCGACTCCAGTCCGTCGGCGTGGTAGCTGTGGCCGGCATGGGTGAGCACGCCGGCCAGCGTGAGCGAGCCGCTGCGTTGCACTTCGGCCGCGATGGCGCGCAGTGCTTCTTCGTCGTCGGGCGCGACGCCGCCACGGCCACCGCCGGTGTCGACCTCGATCAGCAGGCCGAAGCTCGCGCCCAGGGCACGCGCACGCGCCGCCACGGCACGCACCGCCTCGACGCAGTCCGCGAGCAGGTTCACGCGGGCGCCGTGCAAGCGCTGGACGCGGTGCAGCGCATCGACCTTGCTCGCGCTGATGCCCACCGCGTAGGTCAGGTCGAGAAAGCCGTAGCGTGCGAAGTAATCGACCTCGGCCACGGTGGACACCGTGATCGCGCCGCTGTGCCCGCGCGTGGCCACGCGTGCCACCTCGGCCGACTTGGACGTCTTCAGGTGCGGACGCAGCGCCACGCCGTGCCGCGCGGCGCGCTGCGCCATCGCGTCGCAGTTGCGCTCCAGCACCGTGCGGTCGAGCAGCAGCGCGGGCGTGGTCAGCTCGGCCAGCGCCGTGTGTGCAAGCGGCGTCATCGGGCGCATCCGAGCTCCGACATGATCCAGTCGACTTCTTCGGCGATGCGGTTCACGAAGGGCGGCAGCAGCACCAGCGTCATGTGCTCGGCACCTTCGACAGGGCACAGGTGGCTTCGCGTCGACAGCGCCGCATAGGCCTGCTGGTACTCGGGCCAGCGCCGCTGCACTTCGGCGCCTTCCTCGGCACCGGGCGGCAACTTCGGCATGACCGTGGCCGACAGCACCGCGAGCGGACGCGCGCCCAGGTCGGGCGACGCGCCGGCCTGCCGTGCGACGTGCGGCAGGGCCACGACCTCCTTGGCCATCGTGTCGATGGATTGCGGCGTGTAGTTGGCGGCCATCTGCCGCAGCACATGCGGCATGTCGGCAAAGAGGGCCTGCACCGGCGCGAACTCCGGCGGCGGCGAGCCACCGGCCTGGAACTCGGCACGCTTGTTGCGCTCGGTCGCCAGGTGTTCGGGCGGCAGGCCCTTGAATACCTCGAACTGGTCCCAGTGGCTGGCGTCGAGCATGACGGCGCCGGCCACCTGCTCGGGGTACAGGCCGGTGTAGATGCGGTTGAGCAGGCCGCCGAGCGAATGGCCGATCAGCACGATCGGGCCGGTGACTTCGGCCGCGGCCAGCAGCGCATGCAGTTGCTGCGCGTTGCGCTTTCCGTCGAAGGGCGCGTCGTCGGCCTCGCTCCAGCCCATGCCGGCGCGGTCGTAGCTGATGACGGGGTACCTGGCCGACAGCGCCTGCTGCAGGCGCGCGTAGATCGGCGAAGCGCAGCCGCCACCGGCTTCGATCACCAGCGTGGGCTGCTGCGCGCTGGCCGGCACGGGGCCGCTGCGCTGCAGGTGCATCTTGCGGCCGTCGACGGTGTAGAGCTCGCCGGGCGCGGGCATGCCGCGCCCGTCTGCCGACGATGCCGATGAAGGCGATGAAGGCGACAACGACAACGAACGCGCGACACGCTTCGGCTCTTCCACGCGCGGCCAGTAGTCCAGGTCGCGCACGCGGTAGGGCAGGTTGGCGAAGTCGGTGCTCAGCGCGGCCGGCGTCGACACGTACAGCACCGACTTGGCAATGGGGCCGAACTCCGCGTGGAAGTGCTGCGCCGACTTCACCACGACCAGCTTCTTGGCCGCCAGGTCGATGCCCAGCCCCGTGAAGAGGTCGCTGCCGATCACCTGGTTGCGCTTGCTGATGAGCACGATGTCCACGCCGTTCGCCGCCTGCACCCACACGCAGGGGCCCATGGGCGTATGGTTGCCGGCCACGAGGCCGCGCTGCGAATGCGCTTCGCGCACGGCCTTCACGGTCACGTGCAGGTCGATCGGGTCGCCCGAGGCCGGGCCGCACTTGCCGCCCAGCCGCAACTCGAAGCTGGCGCCGACGCCCGCGTCGCGGCACAGCTGCACCGCACCCAGGTCCCAGACGCCGCCGAGGGCCACGTCGGCGATGCCGCGCTCGACGATCGCGCGCAGCACGAAGGTGCTGTCGCTGGTGGCGCCGCCGCCGGCGTTGTCGGCCGTGTCGGCGATGACCACCGGGCCGCCCGGCGTGGCCATGGCCCGCTCCAGCGTCTCGTCGATCGAGAGCGAGGGCACGCCGGTCTGGTGGCGCAGGTCCCAGAACGCGCGGCCCAATTCATCGGCGAGCTTCGCGGCCAGCGCGGGGGCGTTGTCGGTCACCACCCACAGCTTGGCGCCCGACTCGGGCACGTCGGCCCACGGGAAGCCATGGCCCAGCGACACCGAGAGCACGCCCGGCAGCTTCTCGCAGGCTTCCATGCGGCGCACGAAGCTGGCCATCGGTTCGCGCGTGGTGTGCCACTTGCCCACCATGCGGCAGTCGTGCACGGCGGTCACCGGCTGCACGCGGCCCTGCGCGGTGTCCATCACGATGCGGGCCAGCTCGCGCAGGCGGTCCAGCGCATCGGTGTGCGGATATTCCTTGTAGCAGATGATCACGTCCGACTCGCTCAGCATCTGCTGCGTGAAGTGGCAGTGCAGGTCGAGCGACACGCCGACAGGCACCTTCGGGCCGACGATGGCGCGCACGCGCGAGATCAGGTCGCCTTCGCAGTCGTCGTAGCCGTCGGCCACCATGGCGCCGTGCAGCACCAGGATCACGCCGTCCACCGGGCCGGCGTCGCGCAGGTCGGCCAGGATCTCGTCGCGCAGGCTTTCGTACACCGGGCGCACGGTGCGGCCCAGCGGTTGCGCGAAGGCCAGCAGGCTCTCGATCATCTCGTGGCCTTCGGCGGCCAGCTGCTTGCGCAGCTCCACCGCGAACATGCCGTAGCCGGATGCGTCGCGCGTGCTGGAGTCGCCGTGAAAGATGCCGTATTCCTCGAAGCTGCCCTGCCCCGTGGGGGCGGAGACGAAGGTGTTGGTTTCGGTGGCAAGGAGTGTGGTGAAGAACTTCATGCGCGTGGCTCCTGACGGACGAGGTGGATGTTTCGGGTGCGCAGGGTGTCGAGCCGGAGTCCGACGACCCGGCCCGCCTTGCGCTCGACGTTGAGGAGCGAGTTGCCCATCTGGCTGAGCACCGGATCGGTCGAGGTGAGCGTCATCACGTCGGCCGACACGGGCGTCAGTGCGCAGGCGTGCTGGCCGTGGCGGCCCTGCACCGTGAGCAGCAACCTGCCGTCGACCAGCGCCATCTGCGCGGTGGCGTCGAGGTCGGCGCTGGTGTAGTGGCCGCACAGCTGCTCGGCCAGCGTGGCGATGTCGGGCACGGTCTCGCTCATGCGCTCGAAGCGGCGCGGCTGGCCGCCTTCGTGCAGCACCAGCGTGTCGGGCGCGCGCTGCGGGTCGATGTCGCTGGCGTCGAGCACGAGGTCGTTCACAGGCAGGTCCTGCAGGCCCAGCCACAGCTTGCCTTCGCCCTGGTGCATCGGCTTCGGCGCACCGGCCTGCCACGACATGCCCAGCTTGCCGCCGACGTCGGCGAAACCGATCAGGCTGCCGGTGGACGGCGCGTGGTAGCGCTGCCCGATCAGCGTGGGGAAGGCACTGGCCAAGGGCCGCGTTTCATGCGGCTCGAGCGCGTCGCCCAGCAGCAGCTCGACCACCTTGAGGGCCAATGGCGACGGGGCCACTGGCGCGCCGTTCACCATGACGATGATGTCCAGCCCGTGGGCCGGCACGCTGAGCATCTGCGACTGGGCACCGAGCACCGCGCCCGCGTGATGCACGATCTCGACCCCGCGGTAGGGGTGGCGCGCCAGCCCGAAGCCGTAGGTCACCTTCGAGCCCGAAGACAGCGTGGTGGGCTCGCTCAGCAGGGCCCAGCTTCTTGCGGTGCCCACGATCTTCTCGCTGCTGCGCATGTGCGCCTGCCAGCGCAGCATGTCGTCCACCGTCGAGACCAGCGAGCCGCCGCCGTCGAGTTCGCAGGGGTACACGCCGCGTTGCCATCCACCGCCGGGCGCGGGCAGGTACTGGCCGGCCAGGCCGGGGACCACGTCGAGGTCGGACACCACCGATGCGGTGTCGGGCATGCCCAGCGGTCCGAAGAGGCGCGCCTTCAGGAAGTCGTTGAAGCTCTGGCCGCTCACGCGCTCGACGATCTTCGCCAGCAGGAAGTAGCCGCCGTTGCTGTAGACCATCTGCGTGCCGGGTTCGAAGTTCAGCTCGCTCTGGCGCGCCATCGAAGGCAGTCCCGGGCCCGGCCGGGTGAAGGTGAGGCCGTGCGCGATGGCCCACAGCTCGTCGTGGCCGCGCCAGCCGCTCGTGTGGGTCAGCAGGTGGCGCAGCGTGGGGCCGTTGGCGCTCAGCTGCGGCATCTCGGGCAGGTGCTTGTGCACCGCGTCGTCGACGCCGAGCAGGCCGTCTTCGGCCAGCAGCAGCACAGCCATCGCGGTGAAGTGCTTGCTGGTGGAGGCGATGCGCATGCGCGTGGTCGGCGTGTTGGCCACGCCCATCTCCAGGCTGGCCATGCCGACGGCGCGCCGGTACAGCAGGCGGCCATGGCGCGCGATGCCGATCACCATGCCGGGTGCGTCGCTGCGGTTGAGGGGCGTCACCAGTGCATCGATGGCGGCCAGCGCGGCCGCTTCCGCGGCAGCGGGCGAAGAGGGGGAGTCAGGTAAGGATGACGAAGGTTGTTGTGACATGGAAGGACAACGAAGGGGAGGGAAGAGCGAGGAAGAAACGAGAGAGAGAGGCGGTCAGGTGGGCCTTGCCGCGCGCATCAGGCGCACGAACGGGCCTTCGGTGGCGCGCAGCACCATGGCGCCCATGAGGCCGCCGATCAGCGTCGTGGCGACGATGGCCATCGCCAGCCCGTTGGGCACCGACTTGAGGGCGTCCGACAACATGCCGACCACCAGCGGGCCCAGCACGGCGAACGGCAGGCCGCCCACGGAGAGCAGTGCGATGGTGCGGGCGCGCAGGTGCGGCGGTGCGGCGTCCTGCAGCACGTTGGGCAGCAGCACCGCGCCGCTGATGAGCGGAATGACCAGCAGCGCCAGCAAGGTGAATGCATCGGTCGCCGAGCGCGTGAACAGCAGCAGCGACGACAGCAGCGCGGCCGTGAGGTTGCCCAGCATGATGATGCGCAGCGCGGCGGCCGGGCCCATGCGGGGTTGCACGTAGCGCATTGCCGCCACGCCCAGCAGGCCGCCGATCACCGTGCCGCAGAGAAAGGCGATCCCCATGCCTTGCCCCATCTGTGCCGGCGTGACGCCGTATTGGCGCGCCGCCATGATCGGCAGCCAGGTGCCGATCGAGCTCATGCCGATGCTTGCCAGGCCCGCGCCGACCACGAGGCCCGCGAAGGTGCGCCAGTGCTGGCGCAAGTGGTCGCGAAAGCTGATGGTGCTGGCCGCATCGTCGGCATCGGCCGCGTTGGCTCGATCCGCAACAGATGCTGCAGGTGCGGCATCGTGCGCCGTGGAAGTCGCAGGGGCAACGGGCTGCGCGCCCCCGCGCCGCGTGCGGCGAATCGACAGCACCAGCAGCGCCACCGGCAGGCCCGCCGACGCCATCACGAAGAAGGTCAGCCGCCACGGCTCCAGGTGCTGCATCGACGCGGGCAGCCAGTGCCGCAGGTCGTCGGTCAGGTGCACGACAGTACCGCCCAGCAGCGCGCCGAGCGCGCTGCCGAAGATGGCCGACAGCGCGAACACCGCGTTGGCCAGCACCCGCTGCGCGCGCGGGAACAGGTCGGGAATCATGCTGTTGGTGATGGGGCCGAGGCCCGCTTCGCCCACGCCCAGGCCGATGGAGGCGATGAACAGCACGCCGTAGTCCATCGCGGTGCCGCGCATGGCGGTGGCGGCGCTCCACAGCACCACGCAGGCGGCCAGCACCACGCGCCGGTCGTAGCGGTCGCTGAGCCAGCCCAGCGGCAGCGTGGCGATGCCGGTGAACAGCACGATGCCCGCGCCCTGCAGCAGCCCCAGCTGCGTGTCGGAGAGCGACAGCGTGATGCGCATCGGCTCCGTCAGCAGCGTGAGGATGACCTTGTCGATCGAGCCCAGCACCGTCGCGATGACCAGCACCGCCAGCGCATACCACGCGCTGGAAGGTGCCTTGCGTGCCGTTTCCTGTGCTGCGGGGCTCGCCGCATCCGGCGGCAACGCGGCCGCCAGCGGATTGACGCTCGACATCTCAGAAAGGAACGTTGACGGTCAGGCCGACGGTGCGCGAGGGCGCCAGTGCCGCCTGCACCAGGTTCGGGTTCGCCACCAGCCCGGTGTCGATCGACACGATGCCGCGCTTGTTGGCCAGGTTGCGCACATAGGCCGCGAGGCTGAAGCGCTGGAAGTCGATGCCCGCTTGCAGGTCGACCATCGTGTAGGCCGGCATCTTGATGCTCGGGATGACCGCGCTGCCGGGGTAGCCCGCATCGCGCTTGCCGGTGTAGCGCGCGCTGACGCCGAAGTACGCCGGGTGATCGGCAATGCTGAAGTTGCGCATCACGCCCAGCGTGGTCGCAAAGCGCGGCGTCTGGGGCAGGCGGGTGCCGGCCCTGGCGTCCAGGCCCTTGGCGTCCTCGGTCAGGCGCGCGTCGATGAGCGCGGCGTTGGCGGTGAAGCGCCACTCCTTGCTGGGCTTCCAGTTGAGCGTGAGTTCGCCGCCCTTGATGCGCGCGCCCCCGGCGTTGGTGACGAACACGAAGCCGCCGCTGCGCGTGGGCTGCTGCACGTCGCGCCATTCGATGTCGTAGAGCGCGGCTTCCAGCGACAGCTTGCGGTCGAGCAGGTCGGCCTTGTAGCCGAGCTCGTAGCTCCACAGCGAGTCGGACTTGAACATCGGCTGCACGATGTTGCGGTCGGTGTCGGCCTTCAGCACGTTCGGGCCGCCGGGGCGGTAGCCGCTCGCCGCGCGGAAGTACACGTTGCTGGTGTCCGACAGCGTGTACTTGGCCGCGGCCAGGTAGGTGGTGGGGCTTTCCGACGAGGTGCCGCTGGCGACGGAGTCGACCGGGCCGATCAGCGAGCCGGACTGCTTGCTGCCGTAGCGCTGGTTGTTGCGCGCCAGCCGCACGCCACCGGTGAACGACAGCGCGGGCGTCACGTTCCAGGTGACGTCGCCGTAGATGGCCTCTTCGCGGTAGCGCGAGAACTGCGTCGACGTCAGGAAGCTCTTGTTGCCCAGTCCGCCGCCCAGGTTCGCACTGACCGTGCCGTCGTTGCTGCCGCGCTCGCGGTTCAGGTACACGCCGGCCAGCCACTCGATGGTGGTGCCCGAGCGCGAGGTCAGCCGGAACTCCTGGCTGATGCGGTGCTGCTCCACGGTGCTGGCCAGCGGCACCGAGAGCACCGGCAGGCGCATCGCAGTCACCACCGGCCCGTACAGGGCGGTGAGGTCGACGGAGTTGGCGATCTTCACGTCCTGCGCGGAGGTGATCGAGTTCAGGCGGGCCCAGCCGAAGTCGTACTCCACGTCCAGGCCGAACAGCTGCGTCTTGTTTTCATAAGGCTCGCTGGACGACAGCTGGCGCGTGCGGTCGAGCGACCACGGGCGCAGGGTCCGCTTGTCGATGTCTTCGAAGCCCAGGCCCTTGCGTTTCACGTCCTGCACGGTGCCCGTCAGGCGCACCGTGAGTTCCTTCGTGGGCGTGAGCAGCAGCGAGACGCGGCCGCCATCGGTGTGGCCGCGATCGATGTTGCGGCCCCAGGCCGGGCCGATGGCGTTGTAGCTGCCGCCGACCTGGTCGGTGAAGGCCGCGATGCGCACGGCGGCCACGTCTTCCTTGATCGGCACGTTGAGCACCGCGTTGGTCGAGTAGCCCTGGCCGCCGCCCTGCGTCCAGGTGGTGCCGAATTTCACCGAGCCCGCGAACTCCATCGTGTCGGGCTGGTTGGTCACGTACTTGAGCACGCCGCTCATGGCGCCGGCGCCGTACAGCGTGCCCTGCGGGCCGCGCAGCACCTCGATGTGGTTCAGGTCGAGCATGCCCATGTCCAGCGGCGTGAAGCCGGCAAGCGCGCCCGACGAGCTTTGCCCCGTGGCCACGTCATCGACGTACACGCCGACGGTCGCGATGCCCTGCACCGGGCCGGTGGTCAGCCCGCGCATGGTGAGGATGCCGCCCACGCTGCCGCTGCTCGTGAGGCTCACGCCCGGCTGCTCGGCCACGTAGTCGGCCAGGTTCTTGGCGCCGGCGCGTTCCAGCGTCTCGGCTTTCATCACGTTGACCTGCATCGGGATCTCGCGCACCGGCTCGCGGCGGCGCGTGGCCGTGACGGTGACGCTGTCGAGCGACTGCGGCTCGTCGGCCGAAGGCTTTGCGGCGGCAGCAGCGGCTGCGGCGGCATAGACCACGATCGCGCCGTCGTCGCCGCGGCGCGTGAGCAGCGGCGTGCCTTCGAGAATGCGCGACAGCGCCTCCTGCGGCGACAGCGCGCCCTTCACGCCGCGTGTGACCATGCCCTTCACGTCGTCGACCTTGTAGAGCAGCTGCACGCCGCCCTGCGCGATGTAGGCGTCGAGCGCGGTCTTCAGGTCGCCGCCGCTGACGTCGAACACCTGCTGTGCCTGCACTTGCGCCTGTGCGTGCACCAGCACCGGCAGGCCGCTCATCAGTGCCCACGTGCCGCCGATGACCCAATGGCGAATGGCCACGGGGATCGTCACCGGCGTGCGTTTGCTCTTCAGTTTTTTCTTCCTGGCGGGCTGGCCCAGGCCTTGCGCGATTCGATTCATGGGTGTCTCCAGAGTGGTATTTGTTTTGGTATCCACTGAGACGAATGCCCGGTCACATTCCGGTAATAAGCTAGTTTGAAATTCGTATTTCGTTGCCGCTGTCCTGCACCGCGAGGCCGAAGCCCTGCTTGAGCAAGGCCACGAAGCCGCTCATGTTGTTGGCCTCGAAGCTGCCGCCGATGCGAATGCGCGCGACGGTCGGATCGGCAATCACCAGCTTGCGCGTGTTGTAGCGGTTGAACTGTGCGGCCGCGTCGCCCAGCGTCGTCTGGTCGAACACGAGCCGGCCCTGTCGCCAGCTCAGTTCGTCGTCGATCTGCTTGGGCGCCTTCGACATCACCAGCACGCTGTTCGGGCTGGCAACCGCAGCCTGGTTGCGCGTGATGACCGTCGGCGCGACTTCCTTGGAGGCCTGTGCCGAGGCGATCTGCACGCGGCCTTCTTCCACCGTCACGTTCACCTGCTCGCCCTGGCGGCGAACCAGGAAGCGCGTGCCCAGCACCGTGATGCGGCGGTCGCCCGCGATCACGACGAAGGGATGTGCCTTGTCGTGCGCGATGTCGAAGTAGGCCTCGCCGTCTTCGAGCCAGACCTTGCGTCCGCTGCCGTTCACCACCGCGCGCACGTGCGTGGCGGTGTTCAGCGTGAGCACGGAGCCGTCGGGCAGTGCCACCGACTGGCGCGCGCCCACGGCGGTGGCGTAGTGCTCGCTCTGCCAGTCCTGCGTGTAGCGCCAGCCCAGCCAGCTGCAGGCGGCGGCAACGACCAGCAGGCCCGCCGCGATGCGTTGCGTGGAAAAGCGCGAGAGCCGTTGCGGCGGTGCGGTGCGTGGCCCGGTGGCGGACGCAGGTGCGGGCAGGGGGATGCGGATGGGCGGCGGCGTATCTGGTGTGTACGGTGTATTCGTCGACGCGCCCGCCAGGAACGGCGGCGCCCGCAAGACGCTCAGCCGGTCGCTGCGCTGCCACACGCTGGCCAGCCGCAGCCATGCCACGCGGTGCGTGATCGACTCGGCGATCCAGGCGTCCAGCTTCTGCTGGTCGGCGTCGGTCCATGTGCCGCTGTCGCGGCGCGCCAGCCAGTCGGCCGCCGCGGATTCGATGCGTTCGGCTTCAGTCATGTCGAAAGCCTCTTTTCGTTCTGCGCCCGGCCGAAGGCCTTGGTGGCCAGCTGCACGCCGTCGGACAGCAGCGCATCGGCCAGCGCCCGCACGCCACGGGACACCTGCCGCTCGACCGTGTCTTCGGTGATGCCGAGCTGCGTGGCGACCTCGCGCTGCGACAGGCCTTCGATCTTGCGCATCTCGATGACGCGCCGGCACTTGGACGGCAGGGCATCGAGCGCCGTCTGCAGCAGCCGCAGCTCGCCGCGGCCGGCGGCATGGCGCTCGGGCGTGAGCTCGTCGGCCGAGAAATCGAGCGCGTCGAGGTCGGCAATGATTTCGATCGACACGATCTGCGCCCGCCGCGCGCGGTCGATCAGCAGGTTGCGTGCAATGGCAAACACGAAGGGCTTGACCAGATCGGGCACGGCCTTGGCCGCGGACTCATAGATGCGCATGTAGACGTCCTGGCGCAGGTCGGGTATTTCGGCTTCGTCGCGCCAGTTGCGGCGAAGGAACCGCGTGAGCGCCGCCTCCATGGGCAGCACTTCCCTGACAAACCAGTTGTCCAAGTCACTGAGAACCAAAAAAGCGCTCCTGGGAATGGCCGGATGGGCGGACGGCTCGTCGCCGGGATTGGCGACAGACACTGAGACGAACGGCCCGAAGATTTCCGGTAACGCACGGTGAGGAGCACCACGAAATTCTAGGTGGCACCCCATTGGGGCGCGCCCGTTACCGGAAAGCGCGCCCGCACTCGTCTCATGGGGGTAACAAGAAAAACCATCTCATCTCGCTGGAAACACACCTACATGAATCGAATCGGGAGGCAGAGCCCCATCCTCCAGGCCGGAACGGGCCGGCGCATGGCCGTTGCGGCGGCGTGCGTGCTGACGGCGGGCCTGTCGTTCGCCACCATCCGGGAGTTCGACGTGCCCGGCGGCGAGCTGAAGCCCGCGCTCGACGCCTACATCGCGCAGTCGGGCGTGCAGCTCATCTACAAGGTGGAAGACGTCAAGGACCTGTCGACGCGGGGCGTCCAGGGAAAGATCGCCCCCGATGCCGCGCTGGACCGCCTGCTCGACGGCACCCGCCTGCACATCCGCCGCGGGCAGGACGGCGCGATGGTGCTCATCGCGCCGCCTGGAATGGCATCGCCGAA
Organism: Variovorax sp. EL159; assembly: GCF_900100965.1. GTDB lineage: Bacteria > Pseudomonadota > Gammaproteobacteria > Burkholderiales > Burkholderiaceae_C > Variovorax. Next base: position 96,626 of record NZ_FMUJ01000002.1, read on the forward strand.
GGGCGTGCCTGTGGCGAAGGACAGGAAGCTCTGACCTGTCATCGCGACGGTGCCGTGTCCGGCTACAGTCGGGCGCGAATCCTGGAGAGCACCGCGATGAAGCCCCTTGTTCGCTACGCCGTTTGCGCGGCACTTTGTCTTGCGTCCGCATCGTCCATGGCCGGAGGGGCGATGGAGAGCACGAGCACCCGTCCGGACCTGTTCTTTGCATGGTTCTCGTCCAAGGACAGCGATGAGCCGGTGGTCGTCAACTTCGCAAGGCAAGCGGACTCCCGCGCGTTGACCGCGCATTGCGGCAGCGGGCTCCCCGTCTACAGCTTCGGGCAGAACGCGCGGTTCACCTGCGAGGCGCGGCCGCATGAGGCCGACAGTCCGGAAGCCTGGAAGGCGGCCGAAGTCATCGTGAGAGGGGCGGCGCCAAAGTCAGGCGCGCAACGGTTCGGCATGTTTTCATTGAAGCCCACGCGGACCACGCACTGGAACACGCGGGCAGTCACGCCTGAAGAGCAGGCGGCGCTGAAAGCTTGGATCGATGCGAACAAGCCACGTCCGCGCCTGCCCGCGAAGCAGTTGAAGCTGGCCGCGGCCACGGCGGTATCTGCCTCGGACGAAAGGCCTACCACCCTCGTCGTGCCGGGCAATGAGGTGCGGGATGAACCTGGCCAGTACTACGCGCAACGCCACTATGTCTTCGTGAAGGAAGACGGGGCGTATGCGTACCGGGGAATGCTCCCGGCCAAGCCCACGGGGTATTTCGACATCGATGGTGGCGACCTGCCGGCCATCCTCGTCGAGGAAGACTGCGACGGCTGGTGCGTCTCGTTGTGGCGCATTTCCAAGGGCGTTCGCAGCGTTGCGTCGTTCGGCGGCCACTGACGGCCGGGGTTCGGGAGGGCTGGATCGGCTCCGCTTTCGGTGGCGCCGTGCCGATGCGCTGAAGGCGCTTGCCTGTTCAGAAGAACGTCGAAGCGCCGGTCGATCTTGCCGTTGCTCCTTGAAGCTTCAATGCGGATGCGCGTGGTGCACGTCCGGCACATGCGGATGCGTGTGGCGCAGGGGCGTGTGCTGGTGCGGGTGGCTGTGCTCGCCCAGCGGCATTGGCTCGTGCACATGGTCGTGGTGGCCATCGTCATGCCGGTGCGCGTGTTCGTGGTCGAGCCATTCATGGTCGTGCGCATGGCCGTGCGATTCCGCCAGGTGCAGGGCGACCCCTGCGAGCATCAGCAGGCCGCCGGTGGCCATTCCCCAGCTCAGGCTCCGGTCGCCCAGCGCAATGGCGATCAGTGCGCCGATGAAGGGCGCGAACGCGAACACCGAGCCGGTGCGCGCCGCGCCGAACGCCCGTTGCGCCAACAGGTACAGCCGCAGGCTCAGGCCATAGCCGCTGGCGCCGATGGCGAGCAGTGCCAGCGCGGCGGACCATTCGGGCCGAGGCTCGCCGGCGGCGACCGCGAGCAGCACCGTGGCGCCCACGCCGAGCAGCGACTTGCCCAGCACCACCTGGCCCGGATCGCGTTCGGCCAGCGTGCGCGACAAGGTGTTGTCGATGCCCCAGGCAAGCGTGGCCGCCAGCACGGCGAGCAGGCCCAGCAGTTGAGCACCTCCGTTCAGCCCGCGATCGACCACCAGCACCATGCCGCCCGCGAGCAACAGCAGCATCGCGGTCCAGACGCGGCGGTCCATCACCTCGCGATAGAGCATGCGGGCCAGCACGGCAGTGCACAGGGCTTCGAGCGCGAGCATGAGCGATGCGCTGGTGCCGCTGGTGTGCTGCAGGCCCCAGGCAAGGCCCACGGGGCCGACCACCGCGCCGAAGAGCGCCATCCACGACAGCCGCTTCAGGTCGGCGCGACGCAGGGCCGCTTCGCGTTCGACCGGTTGCCGCAGCCATGCGCCCATGAGCGCGGCACCGGCATAGAGCAGGGCGGCGGTGGTGAAGGCGCCCAGCCCGGCGCCCGCCAACTGGACCAGCGGCGTGCTGATGCCGAACAGCACGGCCGCCAGCAGGGCCAGCAGGCCGCCGCGCATCGCGGGCAGATGGAAGAAGCGCATGGCCTGGGTCTCTTTGGTGGGGGAGAAGGTCGATTCTGCAGCGATTGCATCAGCCGCTGCATGGCGTCACGAGGGCTGCGGCACCGGGCGCGACCACAGCCACGCCAGCACGATGGCCATGCAACCGATGGCCAGTGCGGCCAGCCACCACCTGTGCGCGGTCAGCGACACGATCACGGCGCAGGCAGCCATGGTGATCGTCGCACTCCACTTGGCGCGGCGGCTCACGGTGCGGCCGTTCTGCCAGTTGTGCAGCAGCGGGCCGAACAGCCGGTGCCCGAGCAGCCAGCCGTGCAGGCGCGGCGAGCTGCGCGCAGCCGCCCATGCAGCCAGCAGGATGAACACCGTCGTCGGCATGCCCGGCAGCACCACGCCGATGAGGCCCAGGACAAGGCACAGTACGGCAAAGCAGTACAGCAGGGCGCGCATCAGCGGTGATGGTGGCTTGGGGGTGGGGTTCAATGCAGCGCTCCGGCCAGGCATTTCGATTGGCCCGAGTTTCTTAAATAGCGGTTATGGGGAAGACTGGATGGCTGGAATGGACCCTGAGGAGGCCGTCAAAGTCTGAAAAAAGCAGTCGCTGCCAGCGAAGGTGGACGAGTCTCGATGAGTCAAGGAATTCTCAACTGGCCCCTCGGCAACGTGCAAAGCGCAGTCGTCCACGACGCCCTCAATCTTGTCACCAAGAAGTCGAGGCTACCGCTTCAGGCCTTCGTGCCATCTTGCGGTGGAGCGTCGACGACTGAACAGAAGCGGCGCGCATGACGTTGAGAGTCAGTCGAAGGCGGCGGACCTCGATCTGCATTGACACTAACTAGGGTCTCGACGAACGTTCCTCGAAGATTGCCCCGATTTTCCAGTTGTAGATTCAAGCTGCGCGTTGGCGAGATCTCCAAGATTCCTGATAGCCCCTTCCAAGCGCGGGTCGCCGAGATACCCGTAGTTGATGCGCAGGTGTCGGGTGTATCGGCGGTCGGCTGAAAACAAATGGCCCGGCGCTACGCCTATGCCGAGCCGAAGAGCGTCCTGGTGCAGTGCGAGCGAGTCGACACCTTCTGGCAGCGCGAGCCACAGGAAATAGCCACCCTCGGGGCGCGTGACCCGCGTTCCAGTCGGAAAGTATCGATCGATGAGTCGCAAGCATGCAGCCTGCTGGCGGCTGAGCGAATGCCGCAGGGCGCGCAGGTGGCGATCGAAACTCTTGTGTTGGAGGTACTCCTGCAACGCCAGTTGCGAGGGGAGTGCCGTCGCCAGCGAGCTCATCAACTTGTTCCGACTCAAAGTGGCTGCAAAGCGACCGCCCGCTACCCAACCGATGCGATATCCGGGTGCCAGGGATTTCGAGAAAGAACTGCAGTGCAGCACCCCGCCAGCCCGGTCCCAGGCCTTGGCTGGTGGAGGTCTCCGAGCCCCATGCGCGAGCTCGCCGTACACGTCGTCTTCGATCAGCGGTATGGCGCGGGCGGCGAGCATGCTGACCAGTTGCTCCTTGGCTGCGTCGCTCATGGTGCAGCCCATTGGGTTCTGGAAGGTCGGCATGAACCAGCAGGCCTTCACCGGATGCTGGTCGAGCACGCGAGCAAGAGAGCTGAGATCTACGCCTGTACGCGGGTGGGTCTCAACCTCGACCGCGCGAAGACCGCGCCGCTCCAGTGCCTGCAACGCACCATAAAAGGTTGGCGTTTCGATCGCCACGACGTCGCCTGGCTGCGTCACCGATTCGAGTGCAAGATTGAGGGCTTCCATCGCCCCGCTGGTGATGACCAGTTCAGACGCAGGAACATCCATCCCGACGCTGCCATAGCGGAGGGAGATCTGATGGCGTAATAGGGCGTTTCCTGGTGACAAATCTTCGACGGTCTGCCAAGGATCCATCCGCTTGAGCGCTCGCGTCAGGCCGGCGGCAAGTTGTTCGAAGGGAAACAGCTCCGGCGACGGAAAGGCCGAGCCGAGCGGGACCATGTCGCGCTCGCGAGCCTGCGCAAGGACCTGAAAGACAAGCGACGAGACGTCGACCGACATGGACCTGAGGACAGGCTCGCTGGCGGCGAGTTCGTTGGTCGGCATTTCCGCGCCCGCTCGAACAAAGTATCCCGACCGCTGCCGCGCTTCGACAAGCCCTTGCGCCTCCAGCAGGTAGTAAGCAGAGAACACGGTGGACGCGCTGATGCCCATTTGCGACTTCAGTTCGCGCACGGAGGGAAGGCGATCGCTCGCCTTCAGGCTACCCGCGCGAATACGCTGAGCGATGTTGTCGGCAAGCTTCTCGTAGCGGTTCACGGGCATCTCTTTCTGATACGGTCGTTCTGGACCGCTCCCGAGATTGTCATATCAGACGTCGGCCTGCCCCGGCGCGACTACCGACCTCCTTGCATCTGATACGACAATTTTCAGCCGATCTGGTTCTGTACGTATCAGCCTGGAAGATGAACACTCGACGGGACGATGAGAGTGCTTCTGTGGTGCAGGCAGACTGCTCCGCCTTTCGACGCGTCTTGCGGACACTCATTTAGCTGACCGCTACCGTTTCGTTGGATTGATTGATTGACCGTTTCTTCATCGGTCTATTGAGCTACTCGCCGCACTCGGGCACTTCGCCGTCTGTCACCCAATGTCCTTTCAATCATGAATTCAATCCCTATCTCTTTTGTTATTTTCAAGATCCTCGTGCTCAGCGTGGGCATGTATTTAGCCGTCAAGTGGCATTACGAACGGGGACAGAAGGACAAGAATCAAAAGACAGTTGCAGTGGTACTGACATCCGTCAAGGTGGGCGCGGCGTTCGTCGCTTCTGCGTTCCTCGTGCTCTTCCTTACCTTCGAAGTTTGCAATTGGATGGGTCTGGACCTGGCCATGCGGTGATTGGAAGTTTTCGGCCGATAGCCCGGATACGATGCAACCAACGGCACGACCCTTTCGGAGACGGACCTCGACACGACGGCGCGGTATTTGGCGGGCATGCCGACGTGCGAGGCACGAACTCGCCGACGGTAAAGTTCTCGCCCAGAATTCATGTGAAGTGATTTTCCGGCTGCATCGTCTCTGCTCCTGCGCCAACCTGCGTTGGTGCCAGGCACCAGGCCGGTTACCTTCTTGCCAGAAGCCTCGAGGCGGTGCCGGAACTCGATGTGGCAATCTTCGATTTTCATATTCGATGAGCCCGCCGAGTGGCTGCTTGTGGCCGAATTGAGTCAACCCAGTCACTATGCGGAATCGGGTGCGAGCAATCCTAGTTCCCTCAGATGCCCCAATGCACGATCAGCCACCGGTGCCTTGTATTTGAAGTCACCTGAGCGAGAGCGCCACCGAACTCGACCGCCGTCATGCAGGTGAAACGTAAGCTGGTGGCGGCGCGACATGAAAGCCCACTTCAGACCATAGATGCCGGCAAGCGCAAGCAAACCGTATCGGACAGTAGTACCAGGCTCGAGACGATCCCAGTAGACCCCAAGGTAGTAGAAGATGCTAACCAAAAGGACGAGCACAAGCATGCCTGCCACCATTCGCACCGGTGCCAACCCACAGTCGTACTCCGCTCGAGAAATGCTTGTGGCAGGAACGACCTCGAGCCTGTAGGGACTGTTGATCGAGAGCTGTCTGCGCACAACTCTTAGCCCGTCCGATCCAATACTTGCCACTTGCCCGATGTGATATGCGTAGTCTTCCGGTAGGGCGAAGATGGCAAAGGTCTGCTCTTCTTTACGGTATTTGTCTTCAATCATCTTGATTGTTGAAACGTCCTGCTGTTGCACCCGTCCAGATGTAGCCGCCGGCGTTGCGTATCGCGCAGCGCTCACGAACGACTGGTTCTGGCCGAACTCTGCCACATCGGCGGGCTCGCCAGGTCAGACGGAACGCTGCTTCAACACAGTAGGTTCAATGGGATGTCCTGGCCAGAGCTGCACGAGGTAATGATCTTCACCGTCCAGCCCATTCGCCGACAGCGAATCCAAGCCAGAGGCCGATAGCCTGACCCTGAATGTGCCGGGCTTCACATCGAGACGGAGGGCATCGGGAAAATAATCGGTGCAGCCTGCGACCACGAGAGGGCCAGCCGCAACGACCAGCGAGCCTTCAACAACATGGTCGAAGTTGGCGAAGTCGCCAGGCGGCTTGGACTCAAGAAACTCGAGCGTCACCGGCACATTCGTGTTGCGGGCGGTTCCGATACCGACCACACCCGCCGAGACCGCAAGCATGCGACGCGTTGCCACCTCATCCCAAGCGTCCGACAGATTTCCTTCCGCGGCCTCATCTTGAAGATAAAACTGGTGGTAGTCCGCGAAGAGTTCGAGGTGATATGACTTCATGGGATGGATTTGGTTAGATGCAATCGGCCGAGAGTGAAGATCGCGAATGCCCTCTTGTTGAAAGGCCGGGATGAGGGTTTGCTTCCGGCCGATTTCGGACCTATGACGGGGCAAACTATTTTTTGATTCGAAAGATTGCTTGCCGGTGCAGAACGAAGTGCAACGCAATCCCGGCCAACCCAAGTACGACCCCTGCGACGGCGATCCAGTACCCGCCAACCGGAAGGAACGTGAAGGCCAAAGCAGCTCCGAAGAGCGCGAGAAAGAAGCCCAAAGCGGCGATCCGTGCACCGGTTTCATCGTTGATCATGGACATCGTCTTTCTGCCCTTTGGGCTACTCGCGAAGGTCGGGTTTCGATCGAATCTTGCTTCACACCGTGCGCCGGGTGCTCTCCGGGGCCAGCCTTCGTCGAAAACACTCAGAGGCGAACTCACTTGATCACCAATGACAGGGCCCAGGACCAGAGCGAACCAACGATGCCGGCGGAGATGAACCACGCGAACATCCGTTTCGCGATGACAGCGTATCGGGCGCGCTCTGCAGGGTCGATGAACCATGTTCGGCCGAAGGGCTCACTGCCGCGGCCGAATACAAAGAAATAGGCGGGCAAGATGAAGAACATCAGCGCGGCAGACAGCCACAAGAGGTTGTGCGCGAGAGCCGAATCGATAGGATGTTGTGCCATCCATCCCTCGAACGGCACGAGGCCGAAAGATGCCCACGCGCCGGCGACTGCAGCGGTTTTGATTGATGCTTCAATTTGCATGGTGTGCGAGCCCCTGACGAATTTCAGCTTCTGGCCGACTGGAGTCACCCATCGTCATTTTCCGTGGCCAAACGGTTTGCGCGAAAAGCGCGCAGCGCGGACAGAGGCTAACTCCTGGCAGCCAAATGAGCCATCGGCATGCAGGCTGCCGTCGTGCACCGTACCGACCCATAGCGAGGCCACAAGCTGACGACGAAGCCGCCGCCGCAACTCAAGACACACCAGCCACCGCCGCCCCCAGCGTCATCCCAATGACTTGCAGCAGCTTCTCCGTATCCACAGGCTTGAAAAGCACCGGCACGCCAGACTCCCGCACGCGCTGAAGGCGATCAGGCGCCGTTTCGCCGGTGATCAGCAGCAGCGGAATCCGCCGGCCGCCGCGCCAGCGAAGCCGCAGGCCGGCATCGAGACCGCTGCCGCCGTCGGCCAGGCGGTAGTCGCACAGCAGCAGCTCGAAGGGCCGGCCGTCGACGTCGGCCTGCGACAGCGCTGTGGCCGCGGTGGCCTCGTCGGCCACGGCCTCGACGTCGATGGCGTACGAGCGCAGCAGTTCGCTCATGCCCTGGCGGATCTCGGCCTCATCGTCGATGAGCAGCACGCGACGCGGCAGGGCCGGCGAGACGGTCGGGGTCGGCATCGGGGCGGGGCGCTGATGCTCGCGCCAGGTGTTCGTGCCCGGGCGCCAGTTGAATGGCATGTCGGCCGGGGCGCTGGCCGATGGCAGCTGCACGCGAAAACGCGTGCCACGATCGACGCGCGATTGCACCTGCACCGGATGGTCGAGAAGGCGCGACAGCCGCTGCACGATCGACAGGCCGATGCCCAGGCCGCGCGAACGGTCGCGGCCCGAGTTTCCGATCTGATAGAACTCCTCGAAGATGCGGCCCAGTTGCTCGGGTGCGATGCCGATGCCGGTGTCGCGCACTTCGATCCACACGTTCTCGCCACGCGTACGCACCCTGACGATCACGCCGCCGCGCACTGTGTACTTGAGCGCGTTGTCGACAAGGTTCGAGAGCATGCGCTGCAGCAGCTGCGGGTCGCTGCGCACCCACACGCCGCTGGCCTGCACGCGCAGCTGCAACCCGGCCTGCTCGGCGCGCGCCAGGAAGACGTGGTTGAGCGACACCAGCAGCGCATCGAGCGGAATGAGCCGCACGTCGGGCGTGATCACGCCCGCATCGAGGCGCGAGACGTCGAGCATGGTGTCCAGCGAGTTGCCCAGCGCATTGACCGCGCGCATGAGCCGTTCGGCGTTCTTGCGCTCGGGGCGGTCGTGCAGTTCGTTCTGCAGCGCGGCGCCAAAGAGCGCGATGGCGTGCAGCGGCTGGCGCAGGTCGTGGCTGGCCGTGGCAAGGAAACGGGTCTTTTCTTCGCTCGCGCGTTCGGTCGCGGCGATCTGTTCTCCCAGGCGCGAGACCAGCGATTCGTTCTCGAAGCGCAGCACCAGCGCATCGGTCAGCTGCTTGTTCTGCCGGACGCCCCGGCGCAATGCCAGCACCAGATAAGCGATGCCGATGGCGGCCAGAAAAAGATTCACGCCGTCGCTGTGCCAGATCAGCGCACCGATCAGGCCGCCCATCATCGGAATGCCGTAGCCGAACAGCGAAGCCTTCATCGGCCAGAGCGCCTGCATGGCCAGCCCCGAGCCGACCATGATGAGGATGGCCATCAACGCCGTCACCTCGGGGTCGTGCGTGGAGATGAAGAACCAGGGCACGGGTGCGGTGGCCACACCGGTCAGGATCATCTGCAGCATGTGCCGGCGCGCCCAGCGAGGGCTGTCGGCAACCGGCACGTCGGGGTGCCAGCGCGGCGTCGACAGCACGTACAGGTCCACGCAGACGAGCATGGCCACCAGCGGCAGCACGGTGGGCAGCTTCAGGTGAAAGTAGCCCAGCGCCCCACCCAGGAACGTGAAGCCGAGATGGGCCCAGACACCCACCTTGCGCGATGCATAGACCGAAGCCAGGTGCTCGCGCAGCACGCGCTGGCTGCTGGATGTGTCGATGGCGGGATTGTTCAACGCGGGCCGGGCAGAAGTTGCAGGGTCATCCAGATGTGGCTTCGGCAATTTAACCCGCGGCCGGTCGAAGGCCGCAAGCAAACTTTCATCGGCATGGCCCCGCGCATGCGGCCTACTTCGGCGTGTAGGTCATCTGGGTTACCACGCTCGTGCTTTCAGGCACCTTGTCGGTGGGAGCGACGAAGGACTTCAGGCGCTGGCCGCGATATGGCCCCTCGGCTGCGATCCACGACGTGACGGTGACCGTGACGCCGGGCGCATTGTTCGTGCCAGTGGTCGTGACGAGCAAGAACCGGCAGGTGTTGAAGGTGCCGACCGGCGTCGCCAACGTCTCCTGCGCCTGGTAGGTCAGGGCTTCGGTGACGTTCACCTTGATCGTTGCGTTGCCGCTCACGGCGTCCGCGCGATAGGCGACGTTCACGGTCTGGCCCGGCTGCATCGCGACGGGGGTCGAAGGTGGTGGCGTGAAGACGCTGTCCACCTGCGTGCTGCCGCTGCCGGTCGTGTCGCCATAGCGAATCACGTTGCCGCCAACGAGGTCGCGGTAGTAGGGCAGCGTGGCGAACGGCGTGTTGTTCGCGTCGAAGAGCGTCTGCTCGAAGGTCACCGGCGTGGCGCCTGCGAACGGTTGGCGCTTGCCCGTCGTGACGCTGTTGTGCGTCGAGGTGGTCGGCTGGTTGGGCGTGGTCATCTGCAGGTCGTACGTCAGCTGAGTGCCTTCGTCGTAATCGGCCGCGTTGGTGCAGGCCGATGAGTCTGCAGTCGCGGGTGCCGGTGCAGGAGCAGGTGGTGCGGGTGGCGGAGGCGGCGGTGCAGGTGGTGCCGTCGGCGTCGTGGCGGTGATGGGCAGAAGGCCTGCACCGCCGCCGCCGTCGCCACCGCCGCCGCAGGCAGCGAGTGTCGCGGCAGCCGCGATGATGGAGAGTTGCTGGAAGCGCTTGATCTTCGATGTTGTCATGATTCCCTTTGGTCGGTTGTGTCGAAGGATGTCGAGGCCGCTGCGGGAATGTAGGAGCCTTGAATGGGGCTCGCCAGTGTCGAAAGTCACGAGGCCAACGACGCACATCGACGCGCATCGACGCGATCGAACAGGTCGAAAAACAGATCGAAGAGAAGGCGTTGAATGGCCACGCGCGCGGCTACAGTCGGCCACGCAACGTCGATCGATTCATGAACGAGCGCGTGGCTGAACCTTCATGGCGTCCGGCAGAATCCGCGCGGCTCGCGGCATCTTTCACTCAAGAAAAACGCATGACAAAACAAACGCCCGTCGACCAGGTCTTTGACTGGTGCGTCCAATTCCTGGTGCACTGGGCCAAGGTTCTGGGCATCACCTACAACGAGATCAACGTCTATGTTTTCTGCGTGATCTGGCCGATCGTGACGCTGGTTCTTTTCGCCGTGGTGATCCGTCAGCGCGCAACGATCCGAATGCTGAAGAGGCGACTGCCTCGCGCGTAGCGCGCAGGCCTCAACCCGAGGTCAGCTCGACCCATTGCGAACGCCAGGCGGGGGCGTCGAAAGGGTCTGCAAAGTACTGGGTCTCGCGTGAGACCTTGCCGTCCCGAAACTCCATGATGCTCACGGTGAAGGCGCTCTTGCCCTGGTAGTCGATGACGTACTCGGTGACCCAGAGCGAGCCTTCTCCCACGATCCGCCGTATCGCGAACCCGGAGGGCTTGCCCGGGTGATGGCTGCGAAGCGCCTGCAGGTTGTGCCGGCCGTGGATGAGCTCGCCCGATTGCGGGTACGCGCACACCGCATCGTCGTGATAGATCTCGTGCTCGACGACCTGGTCGCCTGCAGCGGATGCGGCCCAGTGGCGGTCGATGGCTGCGCGGATGTCCTGTGATTGCATCGTCGATCTCCATGCATGTCTGCGGCGTTGACGTCGGGCGAAAGGCTTCTACAGGCCGACTGTAGACCTTCGCCACTGGTCGCATCGCAGCCGATGCACGATGCACAAGAGATCAGTGGGCCGGGCGCTATTCACCCGGCCACCACACCGCACGCAAGAAGCAAAGCCGGAAGGCGATGCGCCGCTTCAGACAATCCGCACCGACAGCTCCGGCAACCCATCGATGTGAATCTCGATCAGGTCGCCGCGCACCACCGGGCCGACGTTCTCCGGCGTGCCCGAATAGATGATGTCGCCGGGCATCAGCTCGAAGGCCTGCGACAGGCGGCTGATCTGCTCGGCGACCGACCAGATCATGTACTTGAGCGTTGCGCTCTGCTTGGTCTGTCCGTTCACTTTGAGCCAGATGGCGCCATCGGTGAAGTGGCCGACTTTCGCGACGGGATGGATCGGGCCGACGGGTGCGGCGTGGTCGAAGCTCTTGCCGATTTCCCAGGGCTTCTTCTGGTCGCCCATTTCGCGCTGCAGGTCGCGGCGCGTCATGTCCAGGCCGAGCGAGTAGCCGTACACGTGGTCGAGTGCATCGGCCGTGGCGATGTCGCGCCCGCCCTTGGCCAGTGCCACCACCAGCTCCACTTCGTAGTGGTAGTTCTTGGTGAGCGAGGGGTAGGGGTGGTCGGCGACCACGCCGGGCGTCACGACCTGGATGGCATCGGCCGGCTTCTGGAAGAAGAAGGGCGGCTCGCGGGTCGGGTCCGAGCCCATCTCGCGCGCATGCGCGGCGTAGTTGCGGCCGATGCAATAGATGCGGCGCACCGGGTACACCTGCTCGCTGCCGACGATGGGGATGGTCGAGGCGGCGACATCGAAGGGTGTCGATGGCGATGTGCGCGCCGCGCCGGCGGGCAATGCGCAACCGGCGATGGCGCCCGTGGCCATGGCGGCCGAACCGGCCAGCAGGCCGCGACGTGAACTGGACATGATCTTTGTGCTCCTTGGGTTTCTCGAAGGCGTGGCCGTGAGCGGCATCGCCCGTCGATTCTGGAATGCTGCGCAGCCGCGAGGCCGCACGCATCTACGCAAAAACAGGACGCAACCACCACGCCAGGGCCGGCCTTACCATCGCGCGATGCCCTCGGCCCGTTCTTCCAGCTCCCGCCTCTATGGCATGCAGGAGCGTGCGAACCATCTCGACTTCGACATCCGCTTCGAGGGCGCGCGCGACGTGCTCGCGCGTCCGCACCGCCACGAGTATTTCCAGATCCAGGTGAGCATCGAGGGCGGCGCGCAGCAGCTCATCGGTGGCGCGGTGCGGCCGTTCCGGGCGGGGCACCTGAGCTTTGTGCTGCCGTACCGCGTGCACGTGGTGCCGCACCCCGAGGGCGCGCGCTATGCCATCGTGAACTTCGACCAGGGCTTTCTGTGGCCGGAGCTGGCGGTTGCGCCGCTCGACCTGGAAGAGGTGCCGGTGGCGCGCGTGCCCGAGCTGGCACCGTTCCTGTTCCAGGAGTACGTCGACTTCGGCTTCGATGAGGTCGACTTCGCGCGCATCCTGGGCTGGCTCGACGAACTCTCCGCGCTGAACCGCACACGCGGTTTCGCGGCAGTGGGTGCGATCCGCGGCATCCTGCTGCAGCTGATCGCGTTCGCATGCCAGCGGCACGAGGCACAACTGATCGAGCAGGCGCAACGCCACAGCAGCGGGCGCAGCTCGCGGCGTGATGCACTGCAGCGCGTGATGCGCTATGTGCGCGAACACCTGAGCGAAGAGATGTCGCTCAACGACGCGGCCGCGGCGGCGATGCTGTCGCCCAACTACCTGGCCCATCGGCTGAAGAAGCAGACCGACCGCACCTTCACCGAGCTGGTCACCGAGCGCCGGCTCGACCGCGCGAAAGAATTGCTGCTGACATCGAACGCGCGCATCGTCGACATCGCGCGGCAATGCGGCTTCACCGATGCCGACTATTTCAGCCGCCGCTTCCGGCAGCAGATCGGCGTCACGCCACGGCAGTTTCGCAGCGGCGTTGCGGCACCCGACGCAGGTACCTGATCAGCGCGCTGGCGCTCAGCCGGGCGGCCCGCTGGGCGTGGCGCGTGCCAGGTGGCGGATGTGCTCGAAGTCCAGCGCATCGAGCGCCTGCCGCACGGCAGCGACCAGCGCCGCATGGTGCGCGTCGTGTGCGATCCGGTCGGCCCATTCGTGCAGGTCGGTCCAGCGGCCTTCGCGCGCGAGCGTTTCGAGTTCGGCGCGCATCGCATCGGGCAGCGGCGCGATGCCGGCGATGGGGCGCGTGCGGCGCCGCGAACCCGCTGTTGCCGATGGGGTCAGGGCCGGCAGCGGCGCGGACCTGGAGGCGGTGGGCACCGCGGTCTCGGGGGCCGCGTCGACCACCACCGAGAAGCGCAGGCGCGTGCCCAGATGGCGCTGGCTGTCGAGCTGCAATTCGCCCCCCATCCGCGTGACGATGCGCCGCGCGATGGCCAGGCCAAGCCCGTGGCCATCCGCCTTGGCACCGGCCCGCTCGAAGGCCTGGAACACGCGCTGCTGGTTCTCGGGGTCGATGCCGACGCCGCTGTCCCAGACCTCGACGTCCAGCCGCCATTGCGATGATGGCGACGACGACGTCGTCGTGGCGTGGGCCTCCACGCGCAGGCCCATCTGCCCGTTGCGCGTGAACTTGGCGGCGTTCGACAGCAGGTTCAGCAGCAGTTGCTGAAAGCGCTTGCTGTCGAGGGCCACCACCGGCGGCAGCGTGCCGGGGCGTTCGAGCACGAAGCGGTTGTCCTGGCGCTGCGCGAGCGCGGCGGCGTACTGCGCGATGTCTTCGATCAGTGCCGGCAGCCGCACCGGCCGGGGCTCGAAGCTGAAGGGCAGCAGCTCGCCCTTGGCGTATTCGAGCAGGTCGTCGATCAGCGAGAGCTGGTAGCCGGCGCTGCGCTCGATGGCCTGCAGCTGCTCGGGCTTCGAGCCGGCTTCGCTGCGCAGCATCCGCGCATGGCCGACGATGGTGGCCAGCGGCGCGCGCAGGTCGTGACCGATGTAGGCCATGAGCCGGCTCTGCTCGCGCGCATGGTGCTCGGCCTGTTCGAGCGCGGCATTCAGCGCATGCGTCTTGCGCGTCACTTCTTCGTGCAGGCGCTGCTGCTCGTGCGTCTGCCAGTGCATCAGCGTGCGTTGCGCGTCGCTGCGCTGGTGCGACAGGCGATGGGTCCACGAGGCCAGTGCCACCAGCCCGACCAGCAGGCCCGGAAAGCCGAGCGCGTAGGCATCGAGGCCCGGCAGCGCGCTGGCCGGCAGCGACAGCTCGGCCAGCCGCAGGCAGGTGCCGAAGGCGACGACGGCCATCACCGGAAAAGCCAGCTTGCCGCCCGGCCCTGCGCGCCGCATGTAGAGAAAGCTGCTCACGCCGAGCGCGAACACCAGCAGCAGCGCGTTCAGCACGCCGATCCGTGCGAACGGGGCGTAGGTGCCGAACGATGTGCCGAACACCACCACGCATTGCACGCCGGTCAGCAGGACCAGCACGCGCAGGCCGGGCGGGCGCACAGGGCCGCGCCGTGCGAGGGCGTACAGGTACACCACCATGGTCAGCACGCAGCAGCCGGCCAGCACGCCCGGCGCGCGGTAGCTCCACTCGGGGCTGTGGGGCCACAGCGCCAGGTGCGTGTGGCCACGGTAGGTGCCTTCGTAGAGCGCGACCAGCGTGAAGCCCAGGCTCTGCGCCGCCATCGGGAAGGTGCGGGTCTGGCACCACAGCGCGAGCGAATACACCGCGAGCACCAGCAGCCCGCCGATGAGCAGGCCGTCGAGCAGCGCATGGCGGCTTTCGGATTCGCGCCAGCTGTCGGCCGTGTGCAGCCAGGGGCTGAGCTTGACGCTGTTGAGGCTTTGCACGCGCACCAGCACGCGCGCGCTTTCGCCGGGCTGCAGGTCGAGGTCGAGCGTGGGCACGCGGTCGGGTGGGGCGTCCTGCGACACGGCCAGGCCGGCTGCCGTATGAGTCCAGGTTTGCGGTTGCCCGTCGTCTGCGCCCGGCCCTTGCCGCAGCACGTGGAAGTCGACGCGCTGCAGCCAGGTGGCGTCCATCACGAAGCGCATCGCCCGGACCATGCGGCCGTCGTTGGCGAGCGTGAAGCGCAGCCAGAAAGCCGAGTTCGAGAAGCCGGGCCGCATGCGCGCAGACGTTCCGGGCAGGAAGCCGCCGGGGCTGCCGCCTGCGAGTGCATCGACCGATTCGCGCGTCAGCCGGGTCGTCGGGTCTTCGAGCCACTCGACGTCGTTGTCGAGCATGGCCGGCAGGGTCTGCATGGCGCCCAGGCGCAGGGTGCCCGCCTGGGCCGCTGGCAGCAGGCACCACCCGCAGGCGGCGCACAGCAGCGCCGCGACCCAATGTCGCGCGGCCATCGCGGCGTTCAGGCGCGGGGTGCCGCGTCGGTCTCCGCGACGCGAAAGCGTGCGTTGCGGAAAGCGGCGGGCGTGGCGTCGAAGCGCTCGCGGAAGGCGGTCGAGAAATTGGCGGCGCCCGAGAAGCCGACCTCGACCGCCACTTCGTCGATGCTCAGCGCGGACGACAGCAGCAGGCGCTGCGCCTGCTGCAGCCGGGCTTCGCGCAGGAACTCGAAGACGCTCTGGCCGGTGCGCTCGCGGAACGCGCGCGACAGCCGCTTTTCATGCGTGCCCACGCGCACCGCGATCTCGGCCAGCGACGGTGCGCGCGACAGGTTCGACAGCAGCACGCGCTCGGCCGCCTGCGCGATCACGCGGTCGGCCTTGTCGCGGCCCGCACTGCCCGCGTCGGCACCTTCGGCATCGACATAGACCACCTCGGTCTCGTCGGTCGTGTCGATTGTTCGCTTGCTATCGGCCAGGCTCAGGTGAATCGCCACGCGTGCCAGCACTTCGGTGGCTTCGTAGGGCTTGAGGATGTAGTCGACCGCGCCTTCGCGCAGGCCGGTCAGCCGCTCCTCGACCGAGCCGGAGGCGGTCACGAAGATCACCGGGATGCGCGCCGTCGCACGGTCGGCCTTCAGCAGCCGGCAGGTGGCGTAGCCGTCGATGGCGCCCATGCGCACGTCGAGCAGGATCAGGTCGGGCAGCAGCGCCGTGGCACGGCGGTAGCCCTGCATCGCATCGAACGCGAAGCTGATCCGGTGATCCGCGCCGCGCAACGTTCCCAGCAGCACCTGTAACTCATCGATGTTGTCGTCGATGAGCAGGATGTGCGCGCGCTTGGTGGGAGTGGACGACCAGTAGGACATGCGGCCGAGCGTAGGGGTGTTCCGCGGAAACCCGATGTGACTAAGTTCACATTTGTTTGCAATAGTAAATAAGTGTCAGCTGGGGCAAAAGCTTCGCACCGGCGCGCAAAAACCGGGCAGGCACCCCCTTTCAAGAATCCCCCCCTTTCTCCGGACGGCCACCCCGCACGCAGCGGTGTTTTGGAACGCATCCGGCCGGTCGACGCATCACGAGGGACGGGGATGTTCAGGAATACAAAAAGCTTGTCGGGCGCGCACGCACAACGTCGCACCTTCTCACTGGCACGGGCGGCGGTGTCGCTGGCGGGGCTGCTATTCGCGGTGGCGGCGCATGCGGCGCCGCAGATCTCCAGCCTGGTCCACGCACCGGACATCCTGCCGGCCGGCGGCACGGTGACCAGCACCGTGACCGTCGCCGAAACCGACAGCCTGCCGATCGGCGCACCGGGCATGTCGTTCACCTACACGATCCCCGTGAACGCGATCTACATGGGCACCGGCGCGGTGCCGGTGGGCAGCTGCACGGCCGACGTGCCGGTGGGCAGCGCCGGCCCCGGCACGCTGACCTGCTCGGGCATCACGCTCGCGGCCAACCAGTTGCGTGCCTTCGAGGTGCTGCTGCGCACGCGCACGCAGGGCACGCTGAGCGTGACCGCCACGCCCAGCGACGGCGGCGCGAGCGAAACCAAGACCATCACCGTGAACCAGGGTGCCGACGTGGCGGTGACCATCAACGCCCCGGTCAACGCGGCGAGCGGCGCGACGGTGCCGATCGTCTTCACGCTCACCAACAACGGCCCCGACACCAGCACGGGATCGACGCTGACCTACCCCATTCCCACGGGTTTGACGGTCTCGGGCACGGGCCTGCCCTCGGGCTGCGCGATCAGCGGCAGCCTGCTGACCTGCACCGTGCCGGCCATGCCGGCCACCGCGGGCGGCAACACGCGCACCTTCAGCATCAACGGCACGGTCACCGCAGGCGCGGGCTCGACCATCACGCACCAGCCGGCCGTGGCGCCGAGGGGTGCGATCGGCGACGGCGTTTCCACCAACAACACCATCACCGCCAACACCACCGTGACGGCCGGCTACGTGCTCGCGCTCGCGAAGAGCCACAACGGCGGCCAGTTGCTGGTGGGCCAGCGCTTCGACTTCCGGTTGAGGCCGAGTTTCAGCGGCAGTCCGCCCACCGGCGTGACGCTGAGCGACACCATCCCCGCCAACTTCGCGATCCAGTTGCCGATCAATGCGTCCGCCGGCTGGACCTGCTCCGTCAGCGGCCAGACGGTGAGCTGCACGCGCAGCAACATCGGCGGCAACAACGGCGCCAACGTGGCGCTCGGCAACATCGTGATCCCGGTCATCGCCATGACGGCCGGCACCGGCGTCGTGAACGAGGCCACCGTGAGCGCGACCGGCCCCGTCGCCAGCTCGGCCACCGGCAGCGTGCCGGCCGACGTGGCGGTCTCGGCCGCCGACTTCCGCGCCGACAAGCGCCGCAGCTGGCCGCAGAACAACGTGCCGCTGGGCCAGGCCTTCGACTACGAGGTCGGCAGCACCAACCTTGGCGGCACGCGCCTGCTGACGGGCAGCACGATCCAGCTGGTGGACGACCTGCCGTCCGGCGTGCAGATCAACAGCGTCACGCAGCGCGACGGCTACACCTGCACGGTGACCAAGGGCGGCGCCACCGTGGTCCCGACGCCCGCCACCCCGGTGCCCGGCCCCGCCACGGTGACCTGCACGCGCACGCTCACGGCCGACATCGGCGTGGACACGTCGAGCGGCAACGGCGCGCGCAACGGCGGCTACATCATCGTGAACGCCACCATCTCCGCGTTGCCCCCGGGCGGCGGCCAGATCGTCAACAAGATGTGCGTGAACGTGGCGCTGCCCGCCGTTGCACCCACGCTCGGCGCCGACCCCGACGCCAATATCAACAACGACTGCACGACCCTGGGCACCGGCGTGAACGACAACGCCACCGCCGCCGACGTGAAGGTGCTCAAGCGCGTGGTGGGCATCGGCGACAGCGCCGGCAACCGCCAGATCGCGGGCCAGAACATCACGTGGCAGATCGAGGTGGTCAACGCCGGCCCCTCCGAGGCGCAGAACGTGGTCGTCACCGACACCTTCGCACAGGTGATCGGCGCCGGCGCCGTTTCGCAGACGGCCAACGGCGGCACCTTCGCCGGCACCTGCGCGCTGCCGGCCAACGGCGGCGGCTTCGGCAGCGCCTCGCTCTCCAACTGCACGCTGTCGACCCTGCCGGTCTGCCGCGCCAGCACCGACCCCGCGAGCGCCTTGCCGCTGTGCCCGGTCATCCAGGTCGTCGCCAAGCACTACGGTGACGGCGCCTCGGCCATCGATCACGGTTTCCAGATCAACAACACGGCCAATGCGCTGGCGACCACGCCGGCCGATCCGAACCTGGCCAACAACGACGGCAGCGCCACGGCCTACCTCTTCGCGCGCACCGACGTGACAGTCACCAAGTCGGTCAGCCAGGCCTCGGTGCCGGTGGGACAGCTGCTCGTCTACACGCTCACGGCGCGCAACCTGAGCCTCACGGAGGGCAGCCTCGGCCGCGCCTACGACGTGCACGTGGTCGACACGCTGCCGGCCAACCTGATGTTCATCTCGGCCACCGCCTCGGGCGGCGGCAGTTGCACCACGCAGCCGAGCACCACGCAGCCCACGGGAACCGGCACCACCAACAACAGGCTCGAGTGCGCCTGGACCTCGCTCGACCCCAACGTGCAGCAGACGGTGACGGTGCGTGCGCGTCCGCTGTACGTGTTGAACGGCGTCACGGTGACCAACGCCGTGCAGATCATCACGGCAACGCCCGAGACCAACATCGCCAACAACAACGCCGCCGTGCCGGCGACGATCACCGCGCCGGCATACGACCTGGTGGTCACCAAGCGCGACGACGTCGACCCGGTGAACGTGGGCGACGACGTGGGCTACACCATCACGGTGTCGAACAACAGCGCCTCGACGGCGGAAGACGTGCGCATGGTCGACCTGCTGCCGCTGCCCGGCCCGAACGGCGAGGCGCCGCCCACGCTGGTGTCGGTGACCTCTCCGAGCGGCACCACCTTCGCGCTGGCCAACGGCGCGGCCATCGGCTCGGCCGGCGGCCAGATCGTCTTCACCATCCCGACGCTCGGCGGTTCGGGCGCCACCTCCACCGGCGAGCCCAACACGCTGCAGTTCCGCGTGGTGCTGCGCGGCGTGTCGCGCGGCACCTTCCAGAACAACGCCAGGGTCGACTTCTTCGACGCCGCGCGCAATGCCTTCGACCCCGTGCAGGGCAACAACGCGGTGGCCGAGAACACCACATTCCGCTTCAAGGCCGACGTGCAGGTGGTCTCCAAGACCGCCGTCATGGCCAACACCGCCACGCCAGTGACCACCGCGTCGTCGGCCGTGCCCTTCGACTGGCTCGTGCAACTGCGCAACAACGGCCCCGACAGCGCCGAGACCACCAGCTTCACCGACACGCTGCCCGCATCGCTGGTGCTGGCCGGCACGCCGGTGTTCACCGTCACGGGCGGCAGCTTCACCCCCGCCGCACCCACCTGCACCGGCGTGGCCGGTGGCACCGCCGTGAGCTGCGCCATCACCTCGATGCCGGCCAACGGCACGGCCACCGTGCGCATCCCCGTGCGCTTCAGCGGCACGCCGCCGGCCAACGGCACCGTGATCACCAACCGCGCGCACATCGTCACCACCGGCTCGGGCGACACCAACGGCGGCACCGATCCGAACGGCGGCAACAACTTCAGCGATGGCAACGTGACTGTGCAGAACAGCGCGCTCTCGGGCCGCGTGTACGAAGACCTGAACGGCAACGGCCTGATCGACGGTGGCGAGCCCGGCATCGCCGGCGTGACCCTCCGCCTGACCGGCACCGACGGCGGGGGCAACGCCATCGCCCTCACGACCACCACCGACGCCAACGGCAACTGGAGCTTCACGGTGCCAGCGGGCACCTACAGCGTGGCCGAAGACCAGCCCGCGGCGTACCTGCCCGGCATCACGAAGGCGGGCACCGTCACCGGTGCCGGCAGCACGCCCGGCACCGTGCCGGCGGGCACGTCGAACGGGCCGAACGGCTCCAACGCCAACATCATCAACAACATCGTGCTCGGCACGGGCGGCACCTCCACGGCCAACAACTTCGGCGAGGTGCGCGCATCGAGCCTGGCCGGCCGCGTCTACCAGGACGCCGACTACAACGGCGCTTCCAGCGCGGGCGACCCCGGCATTGCCGGCGTGACCGTCACGCTCACGGGCACCGACATGTACGGCAACCCGGTGTCGCTGACCACCACCACGGCGGCAGGCACCGGCAACTACGCCTTCAACAACCTCACGCCCGGCAACTACACGCTGACCGAAACGCAGCCCGCGGGCTTCGCCGATGGCAGCGATGCGGCCGGCACCGCCGGCGGCACCGTGACCAACGATGTCGTGAGCGCCATCGCCTTGCGCTCGAACGTCAACGGCACCGGCTACGACTTCGGCGAACTGCTCACCCGCGTTTCGGTGCGCGTGTTCGTGGACGCCAACAACGACGGCATTCTGCAGGCCGGCGACACCGGCATCCCGAATGTGGAGCTGCGCCTGACGGGCACCGACGCCGCGGGCAATGCCGTCAGCATCCTGGCCGTGCCCTCGGGCGCCGCGGGCAGCTACGAGTTCCGCAACGTGCCGCCTTCGGGAGCGGGTGGCTACACCATCACCGAGACGCAGCCGGTCAACTACGCACCGGGCAAGGCCAACGCCAACGGCCACCCCGGCACGCCGCAGGGCGGCGGCAACGTCATCAGCGGCGTGACCGTGGCCGGCGGCAGCAACGTGCCGTTGACGCAGGGCGACTACTACTTCGGCGAGTTGCTGCCCGGCGGCATCTCGGGCCGCGTGTACTACGACCGTGACGGCAACGGCGTGCAAGGCGCGCCCGCCACCGAACCGGGCATCGCGGGCGTGACCATCACGCTCACGGGCACGGACGTGAACGGCCAGTCCGTCTCGCGCACCACCACCACCGACGGCAACGGCGACTACAGCTTTCCGAACCTCGCGCCCGGCAACTACACCGTGACCGAGACGCGGCCGCAGGGCTACCTGCCCGGCATCACGCACGCCGGCAACGTCAGCGGCGCGGGCAGCGCCGCGGGCTCCGTGCCCACCGGCGGCAGCGGCGTGACCAACGGCCCCAACGGCTCGAACGCCAACGTCATCCAGAACATCGTGCTCGGCGCCGCCGGCGCGGGCTCGGCCGGCAACAACTTCTCGGCCGTGAAGCCCGCGAGCCTTTCGGGTTATGTGTATGCCGACGTGGCGCCGCCCAACGGCGTGCGCGACAGCGGCGAGCCCGGCATCGGCGGCACCACCATCCGCGTGACCGGCACCGACTTCCTGGGCAACGCGGTCGACCGCACCGTGCAGACCGCCGCCGACGGCCGCTACCTGGTCGACGCGCTGACGCCCGGCATCTACCAGATCGACGAGACGCAACCCGCCGGCATGGCCGACGGCCCCGAGTCGCTCGGCACCGTGGGCGGCGCGCCGCGCGGCACCGCCAACCCCGGCAACGTGAACGACCGTTTCGGCGGGCTCGCACTCGTGTCGGAAGACGCGGGCATCGACTACAACTTCGGCGAGCGCGGCGGCCAGATCGGCGGCTGGGTCTACGTCGACACCAACAACGACGGCATCCGCCAGGCGGGCGAGCCGGGCATTCCGGGCGTCACGCTCACGCTCACCGGCCGCACCTCGGGTGGCCTGCCGGTCAATGCCACCGTTGTCACTGATGCGAACGGCCGCTACGCCTTCACCGGCCTGCTGCCGGCCGACGCGGCGGGCTACACCGTGCGCGAGACCCAACCCGTGACCTATGCCGACGGCCTCGACGCAGTCGGCACGCTCGACGGCGTGCCCAGCGGCACGCTGGGCAACGACGTCATCAGCGCCATCGCCTACCGTGGTGGCAACGGCGACAACTACAACTTCGGCGAGCGCGGCGCATCGCTGGCGGGCACCGTCTACAACGATGCCAACCGCAACGGCACGCGCGAGCCGCAGGACTTGCCGATCGCCGGCGTGACCATCACGCTGACCGGCACCGACGCCGCGGGCCAGCCGGTCACGCGCACGGCCGTCACCGGCGCCGATGGCCGCTACGAACTGCCAGGCCTGCCGCTGCCCGGCCCCGGTGGCTACACCCTCACCGAGACGCAGCCCGTGGGCTACGACGAAGGCATCGCCGTGCCGGGCACGCTGGGCGGCACCGCGCAGGGTCCGAACCAGATCCACGTGAGCTTCAACTCGCTGAACGCCAACGGCACCGGCTACGACTTCACCGAGCACAGCAACCAGCCCGCCTCGCTCACCGGCAACGTGTGGTTCGACCAGAACCACAACCGCAACCGCGACAGCGGCGAGGGCGGCGGCGAAGGCTGGACGGTCGAGCTGATGCGCTGCGGCGACGGCGGCAACGCCTGCGCCGAAACCGCGGCCACCGTGCTCTACAGCGTGACCACCGGCGCCGATGGCGGCTACCGCTTCGGCGACCTCACGCCCGGTGAATACCGCGTGCGCTTCCGCTCGCCCGATGGCCGTGTCGTCGGTGGCGTGTGGCCCACCGACGCGGCGCAGAACGGCGCCAACGGCCCGTACCCGACGCCGCCCGCGAGCGACCCACGCTTCACCATCAAGGTGCGCGTGAACCCCGGCGCCAACGTGCAGAAGCAGGACCTGCCGTACGACCCGGGTGGCGTGGTGTACGACAGCGTGAGCGGCACGCCCGTGCCCGGCGCGGTGGTGCGACTGGTGG
Source organism: Variovorax sp. EL159 (assembly GCF_900100965.1). Lineage (GTDB taxonomy): Bacteria > Pseudomonadota > Gammaproteobacteria > Burkholderiales > Burkholderiaceae_C > Variovorax. Next base: position 119,755 of record NZ_FMUJ01000002.1, read on the forward strand.
GGCCGCCCGGCTTCGATCCGGCGCAGCACCTGTTCGACGGCCGCGACAGCTACACCACCGGCCCCGGTGGCTACTACGACTTCTTCGTGCTGCCGGGCGCACCGGCCGGCGAGTACAAGCTGGCGATCACGCCGCCGGGCAACTACCTGCCGTCGTCGATCTATCCGGCCGCCGTGGGCGCGCTCGGCACGCAGTCGTGCTCGGCGCCCGCCAACGGACCCGTGCCCGCGCAGACCAACCCCTGCGTGGTGAGCCCCGGCGCGGCGCTGGTGCCAGGCGCCGGCTACTACCTGCTGTTCCTGCGGCCAGCCGGCGGCGGCCAGCACGTGGTGGCCAACAACATTCCGCTCGACCCGTCGGACGCCACGCTCATCGAGCTGCGCAAGACCACCTCGAAGCTCACCGTGAAGAAGGGCGAGCTGCTGCCCTACCGCATCACGGCGCGCAACACGCGCGGCAACCCCGTGCCGGGCGTGGCCGTGGTCGACACGCTGCCACCGGGCTTCCGATACATCCAGGGCTCGATGAGCGTGCGCATCCTGCCGGGCGGCGTCGCGCTGCCGGTGGTGCCGCAGGTCAACGGGCGCCAGCTCATCGTGCCGGGCCAGAACTTCGCGCCCAACGAAACGCGCGAATACCTGATGGTCGCGGGCGTGGGGGTCGGCGTGGGCGAGGGCGAGTTCGTCAACCAGGTCATCGCCACGCAGGGCGTGGGCGGCCGCGTGCTGTCGAACCTGGCCACCGCCACCGTGCGCGTGGTGCCCGATGCGCTGTTCGACTGCACCGACGTGATCGGCAAGGTCTACGACGACAGGAACGCCAACGGCTACCAGGACGACGGCGAGCCCGGCATTGCCAACGTGCGCATCGCCACCGTCAACGGCGTGCTGGCGACGACCGATGCGCAAGGCCGCTACCACATCGCCTGCGCCGCCATTCCGAAGGAAGGCACCGGCAGCAACCTGGTGTTGAAGCTGGACGAACGCACGCTGCCTTCGGGTTTCCGCACCACCAGCGAGAACCCGGCCGCCGAGCGCGCCACGCGCGGCAAGGTGCTGAAGATCAACTTCGGCGCCACGGTGCACCGCGTCGTGCGGCTCGCGCTGCAGGGCACGGCCTTCGACGACGGCGGCGCCGAGCTGCGCGCCGGCTTCGTGGGCGAACTCGACCGCACGGTGAACGTGCTGGCCGAGAAGACCTCGGTGCTGCGCCTGGCCTACAAGGCCGCGCCCGGCGAAGCCGAAGCCCTGGGCCGCCAGCGTGTCGATGCGGTGAAGGCCGCCGTGCTCGCGCGCTGGAAGCAGTTGGGCGAGCAACGCGCGCAGCGCAAGGAAGAGCCGCTCTTCAACCTGGACGTCGAGGTCGAGCTGACGCCCGCCACCGCGGAGGCGGCAAAGCCATGACGCGAGGCCACACGAACGCCATGAACCGCACCTCCACACCGAACACGTTCCAGCGAGCCGACATGAGAAGAAGACAGCTTCCGAAGCGCGTGGCCCTCGCGGGCGCCGTCACCGCCGCCTGCATGAGCATGGGGCTCGCCCTGGCGCAAGAGAGCGCCGTGCGCGGCCGCATGCTCGACCACGCCGCCGCCGATCCACGTGCCGTGGACATCGACGGCACGCGGCACCTGCCGCGCAGCAGCGAGCGCGAATTGCCCAAGGCCACCTTCGTGCTCGGCGACGCGCGCGAACCCGCAGCACCCGCCGCCGCGCCTGTTGCGGCGGCCACACCGCCCGTCGAACGCAGCGACACCGGCACGCCGCACTTCGAGTCCGGCGCGGATGGCCTTGCCCCGGCCGACCGCGCGCAGCTCGACCGCATCGCCGATCAGGTCAAGGGCCGCGACGGCCTGCGTTTCGAGATCGTCGGCCACACCGACACGCAGGCCCTGAGCGCCCGCTCGCGCGAGCGCTTCGCCGACAACCACGCGCTGGGCCTGGCCCGCGCGCAGCAGGTCGGGCGCTACCTCACGCAGCGCCTCGGCCTGCCCGATGGCGCAGCCGCCGCCACCTCGCGTGGCCCCGACGTGCCCGTGGCCACGCCCGCCACCGACCCCGCCAACTGGGCGGCCAACCGGCGCGTCGAGGTGCGCGTGTACTGGCGCGATGCGCCCGTGGCGGTGGCCGCGCCCGCACCGGTGGCCGACCCGGGCGTGTGCCGCACCTTCACGGCCATCGGCACCGACGATGCGCCGCTTCGTTTGAGCGTCGACGGCCAGTTGCTCACGCCCGATGGCAAGGGCCCGTCCACCGCAGCGGGAGAGGGCGCCACCAGCGCCGACCGCCAGCGCTGCGTCGACGTGCAGCTCGAGCGCAACCAGCTTCGCCTGCAGTACGACAACCTCTCGCAGCCGCGCCGCCTGAGCGCCACCGCATGGCCCACCACCGTGGTGGCCGGCGACACCGTGCGTTTTGCCGGCTACAGCAACTACTTGCTGTTCACCAGCAAGGCCGAGCTGCGCATCTTCACCGCCAACGACGTGATGCAGCGCCGCCTGCTGGCCACCGTGCCGCTCGACGCCACGCTGCGCGGCGAATGGCAGGTGCCCGAAGGGCTGCGCGACCGGCTGGCCGCCGGCACGGCCGGCAAGCTGTTTTACCGCGTGCGCGTGTACGACCGGCAGGGCCGCTTCGACGAAACCGATGACCTCTCGCTCTCGGTGGCCGAGCGCCACGTGCCCGACGCGACCACGCCCGACGTGGCGCGCGAGCTGCTGCGCGCCTACGGCCAGAACAACATCGCCATCGCCAACATTCCGCTGAGCGCGGGCACGGTCACCGCCAGCGGCGCCGCCATCCGCCCCGGCGAGACGGTGCGCGCGCTCGGCTTCGCCGTGCCGGTGGACGAAAGCGGACGCTTCGTGTTCCAGCAACTGGTGCCGCGCCGCGTGCAGACCGGCGAGATCGCCGTCACCGATGCGCAGGGCGCCACGCGCGCCTACCGCCGCGACTTCGACCTGCCCAAGAGCGACTGGTTCTTCGTGGGCCAGGCCGACCTGACCGTGGGCACCAACAGCGTGAGCGGCCCCGCCGCGATCATGACCAACGACAAGAACCGCTACGGCGGTGGCGGCTGGAGCGAAGGCCGCATCGCGGGCTATGCCAAGGGCCAGCTCAACGACCGCTGGACGCTCACGGCCAGCGTCGACACCGAAGAGCGTCCGCTCAAGGAGCTGTTTCGCAACCTCGACCGCAAGGACCCGACCTCGCTGTTCCGCCGCTTCGACCCCGAGGACTCGTGGAGCACCTTCGGCGACGACTCCACCACCATCGAGGACGCGCCCACGCAGGGCCGCTTCTACCTGCGCGTGGACGACGGTCGCTCGCAGGCCATGTGGGGCAACTTCAAGCTCAACTTCGGCGACACCGAGCTGACCCGCGTGAGCCGTGGCCTGTACGGCTTCTACGGCCGCTACCTGGGCGAAGAGTCGACGTCGTTCGGCGAAGCGCGACTGAAGGTCGATGCCTACGCGGCCGAGCCCGGCACGCTGGCCGCGCGCGAGGAGTTCCGCGGCACCGGCGGTTCGCTCTACTACCTGCGCAACCAGGACATCACGCGCGGCGCCGAGCGCGTGACGCTGGAGATCCGCGACAAGGACTCGGGCTTCGTGCTCAAGCGCACGCAGCTCGTGCCGAGTTCGGACTACGAGATCGACTACCTGCAGGGCCGCGTGCTGTTGTCGGCGCCATTGCCCAGCCTGTCGGACGACGGCTCGCTGGTGCGCGCCGGCGGCTTCACCGGCATGCCGACCTACCTGGTGGTGGACTACGAATACACGCCGCTGACCACCTCGCTGAGCACGCTTGCCGTGGGCGGGCGCGTGTCGTGGTGGGCCAACGACCACGTGGGCGTGGGCGTGACCGCCTCGCGCCAGGACCAGATCGGCGCCGACCAGCGGCTGGCCGGTGTCGACGTCACGGTGCGCAAGACCGAGACCACCTACGTCAAGGGCGAGTTCGCGCGCAGCAAGGGGCCGGGCACTGGCCAGCTCGACTCGCTCGACGGCGGCTTCAACTTCAGCGGGCGCAACGGCGCCGTGGGCACCGGCAACACCCGCCTGGGCAACGGCCCCACCGGCAACGCCAACGCCTGGCGGCTGGAGGGGCAGGCCGACCTGGCCGACTTCGACATCCGGGGCGGCGGACGCATCAGCGCCTATGCGCAGTCGCGCGATGCGGGCTTCTCGGCGCCGGGCCAGTACGCGAGCAACGCCACGCGGCAGGTCGGGCTGTCGGGCACCGTGCCCTTCGGAGAGAAGGGCGAGAACGGAGAGCTGCGCCTGAAGGTCGACCGCCGCGACGAACGCAACGGCTACAACAGCAGCGTGGTCGATGCGCAGTACGGCCTGGCCCTGTCGCCCGAATGGAAGCTGGGCCTGGGCCTGCGCTACGACGACAAGACCGGCGATGCGCTCATCACCAGCCCTTCGCTGCCCAGCACGCAGGCCGTGTCGGGCGAGCGCGCCGACGCGGCCGTGCAGCTCGAATACACCGGCAACGACCGCTGGAGCGCCTACGGCTTTGCGCAGAAGACATTGCGGCGCACCGGCACGCGGCTGGACAACGACCGCATCGGCCTGGGCGGGCGTTACCGCTTCACCGACAAGCTGGCGCTGCGCAGCGAACTCTCGACCGGCGACGGCGGGCTCGCGGGCAAGGCCGGTGTCGACTACCAGTACGACGACCGCTCCAGCGTCTACATGACCTACGTGGCCGACACCGGCCGCACCGACGAGAACCTCATCGGCCGTGGCGGCAGCCTCGTGACCGGCGTGCGCTCGCGCGTGGGCGACGGCCTGACGATGTTCACCGAGCATCGCCATGCCACCGGCGCGCAGCCGGGCCTCACGCATGCCTACGGCGTGCAGTACGCGCCCGACACGCGCTGGACCTTCGGCGTCAACTTCGAGAACGGCTGGGTCGGCGCCGAAACGCTCGGCGCCACCCGCCGCCAGGCCATCGCCTTCACGACGGGCTATTCGAGCGAGCGCCTGAAGTACAGCGGCGGCCTCGAGTACCGCAGGGACCGCACCTCGGCCGAGTCGCGCACCAGCTGGCTGCTGAAGAACTCCTTCACCTGGAAGGTGGACGACGACGCGCGCTGGATCGGCAAGCTCAACTGGGCCGACAGCGACAGCACCACCGGCAACCTGGCCGCGGCCAAGTACACCGAAGCCATGCTCGGCTACGCGCTGCGCCCCGCGCTGGACGACCGGCTGAACCTGCTCTTCAAGTACACCTACCTGTACGACCTGTCGTCGCCGGGCCAGGTGGTGTCGGGCGGCGGGCTCGATGCGAACCTGGGCACCACCGTGTCGACCACCGGCATCGACTACCAGCAGCGCAGCCACGTCTTTGCCATCGACGCCACCTACGACATCGACCCGCGCTGGACCATCGGCGGCAAGTACGCCTGGCGGCTCGGCGAGCTGCGCGCCAGCCGCGACAGCTCGGCGCCGTGGTTCAAGAGCTCGGCGCAGCTGACCGTGCTGCGCGTCGACTGGAAGCTGGTGCGCAACTGGGACTGGATGCTCGAATGGCGCTCGCTGCGCGCGAAGGAACTGAAGGACCGCAAGAACGGCTGGGTCACGGCCGCGTACTACCACGTCAACGAGAACCTGAAAGTGGGCGTGGGCTACAACTTCACTGACTACTCCGACAACCTCACCGACATGAGCTACCGCAGCAAGGGGTGGTTCCTCAACGTGCTGGGCAAGTTCTGAGCCGATGGGGCGATAGGGCGATGGCCTGACGGACCGCATGCACGAGGCGCGCGGCGTGCGAAGCGGAAGTCAGGCCGCCTCGGGTCGACATCGCGCGGGCCCGTGCCTTGCGGCGGGCTGCGCGTCGTTGCCGTCGTCGTCGTTGAACACGGTGCCCGGCGGGTCCGCCGAGGCGCCGAGCGCAAATATCCGGGCGCGCATCCGGGACTCCGCATTCAGCCTCGCCGGCCACAGCAGCGGCAGAGCAACCAACCCCACGCCCCAGGCGCCGACGCAGGCGTAGCAGGAAACGAGAGACTGCATCGCTGGGAACCTCCGTATCAGTGGCACGTGCATGCCGATGAAGGGGCCGGAAGGCCACTGTAGGTTCGCCCCGAAAGAAGGGCAACTGGCCAGTCGGCCTAGGCGCATGGGCGGGTGCGGCCCGGGATTCCACCAAGACGCTTTCACCCGATCTGATGCAACAATGTTGCAATAGATACGGCAAAGGTATACACCGTCGGCCCGGAGGACGACGCGGCGCGGGCGATGGCAGACGAAAGTGTTCCGTCGTGCGCCCGACATCCACAGGCCGCGTGCCCATGGGTTGGCACAGCCGTTGCTTCAAACCGTACCGCGTGGGTTTCCGGAAACAGCCGGTTCGCTCGGCATCGCTGCCTTTGGTGGGGCACGTGCCGCATCCGATCCGCCGATCCCGCGCACTTCAAAAAACGAGAAGAGCAGGGAGGGTTCGTGAAAGAAGCAACCAGCGAGGGCGCGAGGCCCTGGCAAGACATCGTCGTGGTCGACGACCTGTTGCCCCTTGAGGAACAGCGAAACCTTCACACCTTTCTTTCTTCGGGCAACTGGTCGCACGGCTGGCGCTCGCACGCCGGCGATGCCGTCCAGGGTTTCTGGCACAGGCACTTCGCGGGCAGCCTCGACGCCGCCGAGGCCAGCGCATCGCCCGATGTCGAGGCCGAGCTGGCGCGCAACGCACCCCCGGCCGATGCGCTCTGGCAGCGGCTGAAGCGATCGAGCCTCGCGGGCCATGCGCTGGAGCGCTGCTACGCCAACGGGCTGCCCTACGGCTGCGACGGCGCCACGCACACCGACTCCCTGGAACGGGGCGCCTGCACCGCCGTCTATTACCCGCACGCGCAGTGGGACCCGGATTGGGGCGGCGAGACCCTGATCTTCAACAAGGACAAGAGCGACATCCTGGCCGCCATCTATCCGAAGCCGAACCGGCTGCTGATCTTTCCCGGCTTCGTGTTCCACGTGGCCCGCGGCGTCTCGCGCACCTGCCCCGCGATGCGCATCACCCTGATGTTCAAGACACGCCTCGTCCTCTGAGCGGACGTGCGCGAAATGGCGTGCGGCCACCCATGGCGGACCGCCGTTTCATTTTTCACCGCCATCCGACGGGCGGTTTTTCGTCGGCCTCCAACTCCAACAGGGAACAAGAAATGAAGGTGCCTCCGTTTCGCAGAAATGTCTTTTGTTCGTGCCTGATGCTGCTGTCGATCTCGTGTGCGAACGCGCAGCCGGCCAGCTACCAGGACCCAGGAAAGATCGGGGACCCCGAAAGCTGGCGCACCGGCGAGTTCAATGCGGAATGGGGGCTGGCCGCGATGAAGGCGCAGTACGCCTATGCGGCTGGGTACACGGGCAAGAACATCACCATCGGTGTTCTCGATTCGGGCTACTACGACAAGCATCCGGGGCTGCCGGCAAGCCGTTTCATTCCGGTCACGAGCGACGGGATCTCAGGGGTGCTGAATGCGAAGAACAACAACCACGGCACGATGGTCAGCGGCACCATCGGCGCCGCGCGCGATGGGAAGGACATGCACGGCGTCGCGTTCAATGCGACTGTCTACGAGGCCAACACGAACGCCACCGACGGGTTCCTGTTCGGCGTGTCCGATCCCAAGTTTCCTGCCTCCGACGCCAAGTACTTTTCGGCCGCCTACGACGCGCTGGCGGCCAAGGGCGTGCGCATCATCAGCAACAGCTGGGGCTCGCAGCCCACAAGGGGCCCGAATCGCGAGGACTACAGCACCCTGAACAACATCATCGGCGCCTACTGGCTGCACGAGAAATATCGCATCGCCAACAACGGCCAGGGCACCTGGCTGGACGCGGCGATGAAGGTATCGAGGAACGGTGTCGTCAACAACTTCAGTGCCGGCAACACCGGCTACGACAACGCCAGCCTGCGCGGCTCGCTGCCGTACTTCCACCCAGAGCTGGAAGGCAACTGGATGACGACCACCGGCTACGCCCAGCAGCAAGGGCAGGTCTACAACAAGTGCGGCATCGCAAAGTACTGGTGCGTGGCCGCGCCCACGGGGACGTCGTCCACCAGCTACTCCGGCAGCGCGACCAATCCGAACCCCACCTACGCGAGTTTCAACGGCACGTCGGCCGCGGCACCGCACGCGTCGGCGGCGCTGGCGCTGATCATGGAGCGCTACCCCTTCATGACGAACGAGCAGGCACTGACGGTGCTGTTCACCACGTCCCAGAACATGGAGGTGGATACGAGCAAGCCGATCATCAAGGGCGACCCCGTGGTGTTCAGCGACATCACGCCGCTGAAGATCAGCAACAGCAAGGTGCCCAATGCGGTGGTTGGCTGGGGCCTTGTCGATCTCCAGAAGGCGATGGACGGCCCTGCGCAGTTCCTGGGCCGCTTCGACTACAACCTGCCCGGCGGGCAGAAGGACATCTGGCGCAACGACATCTCGCAGGAAGCCATCGTCCAGAGAAAGACGGAAGAGCAGGCCGAGGTCAACGGCTGGCAGGCGAAGAAGGCGACGCTGCCGGGCGCTCTTCCGGGCGACCAGCTCGCGACGTACCTCGGCGGCCTGCGCACCGGTGCTGTGCCGCTGCTGAAGAAACTGGCGGCCTCCATCGCAACGGGGAATTTCGCCGCCGACTATCAGGCCCTGCAGGGCAACGCCGTCGCGGCTTCGGTGTTCTCCCGCCTGCTGGCGGGCACCACGTACGGCTCGTATCTGGACAGCTACGCCTCGAACCCCGCGTACAGCTGGCTCGCCCAGAGCATCAGCGGCCAGCTCACGACGGCGCTGAACGCCAGTTCGTTCAGCATCACCGACAGCGAGGTTGACGCCGTCAAGGGCTCGCTGCAGTTCTCGTACAGCACGGCCAATGACCGCGTGGCCTACCTCACGAAGAAACTGGCCGACCCCACCGCCTACGAAGCAGGCCTCACCAAGAGCGGTGCGGGCCAGCTCACGCTGCAGGGCAACAACACCTACACAGGCGAGACGCGCGTCAATGGCGGCGAACTGGTGATCGACAAGGCCGCCTCCATCGTCTCGGCATCGGTCGTCAACAACACGGGCCTGCTCACGGTGAACGGCACGGCGGGCGACGCCACCGTCAACGCCGGCGGCACATTGCGCGGCACGGGCTCGGTGGGCGCAGCCACCATCGCCGCGGGCGGCACCGTGGCGCCGGGCAACTCCATCGGCACGCTGACGGTGCGCGGCGACTTCCTGCAGGCGGCCGGATCGTTCTATCAGGCCGAAGTGGCGCCCGGCGGTGCCAGCGACCGCATCGTGGTGGGCGGCAAGGCCATCCTGCAAGGCGGCACGGTGCAGATCGTGCGCACCAGCGACGCGCCCTTCGTCTTCGGCCAGCGCTACAACCTGCTGACGGCCACGGGTGGCATCGTCGGCACCTACGCCGGCCTGTCGGGCGATGCGGCGCCCATCTCGTTGTTCGTCGGTCCGAAGCTGAGCTACGACACCGCCGGTGCCTACCTGGACATCGCCCAGGTGGCACCGTTTGCCGCGGCAGCCGGCACGCGCAACCAGGCCGCCGCCGCGATGGGGGCCGACACCCTGCCTGACGCCAGCAGCCTCAAACTGGCGGTGCTGAACCTGCAGACCGGCGCGCAGGCGCGCGCGGCATTCGACCAGCTCGGCGGCGAGCTGCACGCCTCGGCCAAGACGGCATTGATCGAAGACAGCCGCTTCGTGCGCGAGGCCGTGCTGCGCCGCCTGCGGTTCGCGACCGAGGCCAATGGCGACGCGTCGCAGGCGCGCGGCAAGGATGCGCAGACGCTGGCGAGCGTGCCCGGCCGCTATGGCGTGTGGGGCCAGGCCTTCGGCTCCTGGGGGCATGCGGGTGGCGACGGCAATGCCGGCAGGCTCTCGCGCTCCGCGAGCGGCTTCATGGGCGGCGTGGACGGCCCGCTGCTCGACGAAGGGCGCATCGGCGTCGTGGCCGGCGTGAGCCACACCAGCTTCGACGTGCAGGACCGGCAGGCCTCGGGGTCGAGCGACAACTACCACCTGGGCGTCTATGGCGGCACCGAGCAAGGGCCGCTGGCCGTGCGTGGCGGATTGGCCCTCACGTGGAACGAGCTGTCGACCCGCCGGTCGGTGGCGTTCCCGGGCTTTGCCGACAGCCTGCAGGGCAGCTCCCATGCGCGCACGGCGCAGGCGTTCGGAGAGCTGGCCTACAAGCTGAAGGCCGGCAGCGTGGATGTCGAGCCCTTCGCCAATCTCGCGCATGTGAACCTGTCGAGCAGCAAGCTGCGCGAGCGCGGTGGCCTCGCGGCGCTGTACGGGCAGGGCGCCAACACCAACGTGACCTTCAGCACGCTCGGTGCGCGGACGTCGATGGACTTCGATCTCGGCGGAATGAGTGCCACGGCCCGGGCTTCGCTGGGCTGGCGGCGCGGCTTCGGCGACCTCACGCCGCAGATGACGTCGGCGCTGCTGGGCAGCGCTGCATTCACGGTGACCGGCGTGCCGGTGGCCAGGAATGCGACGCTGGCCGAGCTAGAACTCGACCTGCGCGTGGCGCCGCGTGCGACGCTTCGCGTGGCCTACAGCGGGCAGTTCGCCTCGAAGATGAAAGACCAGTCGGTCCGCGCCAGCCTCGACTGGAAATTCTGATGATGTGCCGGGGCATGCACGCCGTCGGCGTCACGCCCCGAACGACATGAGCGGCACGCCTGCGTAGGCGAGCCTGAACGCAAGAAGGATCAGCGCGACGTAGCCGCCCGCCACCAGCCACACGGCGACGCGGCCGAAGGGCAGGCGCAGCATGGCGATCAGCGCGCCAGCCAAAGGCAGTATCTGCTGCGCGTGCACGCCCAGGAAATGCGCCACGCGCAGATCGCCGCCGGTGGCCGACCAGCCCACCAGGGGCAGCACCGCGCCGCCCGCGATCGCGCCGATGGTCGAGCCGTGGTGCAGGCTGATGGCAATGCCGCCACCGGCACCGCCCACGAAGGTCAGCACGAGGCCCAGCACGACCGCCAGCCTGTAGGCCGGCGCGAGCGTGTCGCCGTGCCGCGCCACCAGACGTGCGAGCGGCAATGCCGTGGCGGTGAGCGACAGCGCACCAATGCCCATCAGGGTGAACATGACGGCGTGGAAGGTCGAGTCTTCGTTGAAGTGCGAGGCCTGCCCCAGCGCACCCTGCAGCGTGATGTAGGCGACCTCGAAGAGGCCCGTCGCGATCACGATCGCAACAATCGCGCGTTCGGTGCGCGATCCGCGATGCATGCGCGGCAGGTCGCCGAGCAGCCATGCCGTCGTCAGCGCATAGAGGCTCACCGACGCCATGAACTTCAGCGGCTTGACCCACACGCCCGTGCCCACGCCGGCGAGCGTGCGCGGATCGAGCCACGCCGCCAGCAGCGCGGGCACCATCGCCGCCAGCAGGATGCCGCCGAACCAGGCCAGCTGCGGCTGTCGCCGGTGCAGCTCGCGCGCCAGCCACGCGCACCAGGGTGCCACCCGCAGCGCCAGGAAGGCCAGCAGGCCCACCGGGCCGAACAGGAAGGTCAGCACGAAGCAGGGAAGGAGAAGGAGCGGCGCGATGCCCGCGCGCTCGCCTTCGCGCGCGATCCAGGTGCCCACGAACAGGTCGAAGGCAAGGTAGTGGAACCACCCCGCCGTGAGCAGTGCCGGTTGCTGGAACAGCGCATGCACCGCCGACAGCGAGCCGTAGCCGCCGCCCGGTGCGGAAGACCAGTAGGTGGCCATGAGCCACCAGTACGCCAGCCCCAGTCCCACGGGAATGACGATGCCGGTCAGCGCCCAGATGGCGGGCTTGGCGCGACCGAGCCAGGGCGCGGCGCCAAGGGCGGCCCAGGCGGGGAGGGCGACAGTGCTGCCCGCGCTGAAAAGTGAATCGAACATGGTGGCCTCGCGTGCGGAAAAGAAGATCGGGTCGGATGAAACTGGTGATATCTTGACGGTGTTTAGATGAAAAATCCAGAAGAATTTGAACGGTGTAAAGTTCCACCGATGAAGACCCCCGGAAACCAGCAGTCATGACGGCACGAAAAACGGCGAGCGCTCCGGCGCCCTATCACCACGGCGATCTGCGCGCGGCGCTGATCGCGGCCACCGAAGTCCTGCTGGCCGAACGCGGTGTCGAGGGCTTCACGCTGCGCGAGGTGGCGCGCCGCGCGGGCGTGTCGCCGGCCGCGCCGCTGCATCACTTCGGCAGTGCGGCGGGCCTGCTGACAGAGGTGTCCATCCTGGGGTTCGAGGAACTCACGCGCTGCCTGCGCGAGGGCACCGCCACGGGCGGCAGCGACCCCGCCGCAAGGCTGCGCGGCCAGGGCATGGGTTATGTGCATTTCGCGTTGACCTACCCCGGGCGCTTTCACCTGATGTTCCGCAAAGACCGGCTGGTGCAGGACGAAAGGCTCAAGGTGGCCGGCGACGCGGCCCTAGGCGAACTCGAACTGGCGGTGCGCGACTACACCGGCTGGGGCCACAAGAAGCCGCTGAACCGCGCGACGCAGGCCACGCTGCTGGCGGCGTGGTCATCGGTGCATGGCTTTGCGCATCTCGCGCTGGACGAGAAGTTCGGCGAGCTGGCCGGCACGGAGTGCACGAAAGACTTCGTGGGCGGGATGCTGCCGGAGATATTGCGGCAGCTCTGGCCCTAGGCCTGAAGGGTTCCCAGCGGAGGCAGCCGCTGCATGATGGTCTGCGCCTTCACGATCGAGGTGTTCGTCTCGGCCTTGCTGGCGATGCGGTCAAGAATCCGGTCGAGCTGTTCGAGCGATTGCAGGTACAGCCGCGCCACAAAACAGTCTTCGCCCGTGACCTTGTCGCACTCGCAGAACTCCGGCGTGCTCTCGATCAGCTTCTGCACCGCCTGCAGCTGGCCCGGCAAGGGCCGGATGCGCACGATGGCCTGGAACTGGTAGCCGAGGGCCCGGGGATTGATCTGCACGGTGTAGCCGCGGATCACGTCGCGTTCTTCAAGGCGCCGCAGCCGCTCCGCGACGCTGGGCGAAGACAGGCCCACCTGCAGCGCGAGTTCCTTGAGCGACATGCGGGCGTTGGCGCCGAGCGCCTTCAAGATGTCCTGATCGATCGCGTCCAGCATGGCTTGAGTCTCGGTTGATTCGTCGGTGCGCCTGATTTTCCATGGCAATCGGGCGGTTTCGCCTTTCTAAAAGCATGTCCATTTGCCGCAAAAGCTGGCACGCTCGGTGTTCCCTTCACACATCGGGTTCTCATGCAGATGAAGCTTCGCGGCGCGCTCGAAATGAGCGCGGCCATGGTGATCTCCGGAACCATCGGATGGTTCGTCGTGCGCGCCGAGCAGCCGCTGGTCGACCTGCTTTTCTGGCGCTGCGTGTTCGGTGCGGCCACGCTGTGGATCGCATGCGCCGCCTTGGGCGTGCTGCGCCGGGGCCTCACGCCCCGCACCTTCGCCCTGGCGGCGCTGGGCGGCGTGGCACTGGTCGTCAACTGGCTGCTGATCTTCGCGTCTTTCACGCACGCGTCCATCTCCATTGCCACGGCGGTCTACAACACGCAGCCCTTCATGCTGGTCGCGCTCGGCGCGCTGATGCTGTCGGAGCGGCTCACCGCCACGAAGATCGGCTGGCTCTGCATCGCGTTCGCCGGCCTCGTGCTGGTGGCGCAGGCCAAGCAGGGTGGCGGTGCCGACGACGGTGCCTACGTCGTCGGCGTGCTGATGGCATTGGGCGCGGCCTTCTGCTACGCGGTGGCCGCCATCGTCGCGAAGAAGCTCGACGGCATGGCGCCGCACCTGATCGCGCTGATCCAGTTCTGCGTGGGGATCGTCATGCTCGCGCCCTTCGCCAACCTGAAGGCGCTGCCGACCGATGCGGGAACGTGGGGCATCCACCTCACCATGGGCGTGATCTACACGGGGCTCGTGTTCATCCTGCTGTACGGCGCGATCCAGAAGCTGCCCACCACGGTGGCCGGTGCGCTGTCGTTCATCTATCCGCTGGTGGCGATCGGTATCGACTACGTGGTCTTCGGCCAGCGCCTGACGCCGGCCCAGATCGTCGGCGCGGCGGCCATCCTGATCGCGGCGGCCGGCATGACCTTCGGATGGACATTGCCCGGCCTGTCGCGAAGGCGGGCCGCGCCGCAGAAGGGTTGAGCGCGGGCCGCGACCGACAGGCACGCACCGGGCCCGATGGCCGTGGCGCGCGTCAGGCGGCCTGTTCTTCGCTCGCCTCGCGTCCCATCACCCTCGCGGCCAGGCGCTTCACCAGCAGGTAGAACAGCGGCACGAAGAAGATGCCCAGCGCGGTCGCCGCGAGCACGCCGCCGAACACGCCGGTGCCGATGGCCGTCTGGCTGCCCGAGCCCGCGCCGGTGGCAACGGCCAGCGGGATCACGCCCGCCAGGAAGGCCAGCGAGGTCATCAGGATCGGCCGCAACCGCAGGCGCGCGCCTTCGGCCACCGCTTCGAGCAGCGGCACGCCGCGCCGCAGCGCCGCTTCGGCGAACTCGATGATGAGGATCGCGTTCTTGGCCGACAGGCCGATGGTCGCGAGCAAGCCGACCTGGAAGTAGATGTCGTTCGACAACCCGCGCAATGCCGCCGCGATCACCGCGCCGAGCACGCCCAGCGGAATGACCAGCATCACCGAGAACGGCACCGACCAGCTCTCGTACAGCGCGGCCAGGCACAGGAACACCACGAGGATCGACAGCGCGAACAGCAGCGGAGCCTGCCCGCCGGACAGCCGCTCCTGGTAAGACAGGCCGCTCCAGGCCTGGCCGGTGCCGCTCTGCTTCTTCGCGATGGTCTCGACCGCGGCCATGGCCGTGCCCGAGCTGGTGCCCTGCGAAGCCGCGCCCTGGATCTGCACCGCGGGCAGGCCGTTGTAGCGCTCCAGCTGCGAGGCGCCCTGCGACCAGCGCGTGGTCGCGAAGGCCGAAAACGGCGTCATCGCGCCGGTGCTGCCGCGCACGAACCACTGGCGGATGTCGTCCGGTGCCGAGCGGTAAGGCGCATCGGCCTGCACGTACACGCGCTTGACGCGGCCGCGGTCGATGAAGTCGTTGACGTAGCTGCCGCCCCAGGCAATGCCCAACGTGGTGTTCACGTCTTCGAGCGACAGCCGCAGGGCCGATGCCTTCAGCTGGTCGATGTCGATCTGCAGCTGCGGCGTGCCGGCCACGCTGTTGGCACGCACGGATTGCAGGCGCTTGTCCTTGTCGGCCTCGCGCACCAACTGTTCGCGCGCCTGCACCAGCCGATCGGCGCCCATGCCCGAGGTGTCCTGCAGCCAGAACTCGAAGCCGTTGGATTGGCCCAGCCCTTCGATGGGCGGCGGCACCATGCCGTAGACCTCGGCATCGCGCTGCTGCTTGGCCAGCGCCACGCCGGCGCGTTCCGCGATGGCGTGCGCGCGCTTGTCGGCGCCGGGGCGCTCCGACCAGTCTTTCAGCGAGACGAAGGCCATGCCCATGTTCTGCCCCGAGCCGCCGTAGCTCCAGCCGGTGAGCGTGAAGATGGTGTCGGTGGTGTCCTTCTCGGTTTCGAGGAAGTGCTTTTCGACGGCGCGGTTCACTTCGTCCGTGCGGCCCGAGGTGGCGCCGGCCGGCAGCGTGAGCTGCACCATCACGCTGCCCTGGTCTTCTTCGGGCAAAAAGCCGCCGGGCAGGCTGACGTACAGCAGGCCCATGCCGGCCACGATGGCGACATACACGGCCGTGAAGCGCAGCGGCTTGCGCAGGATGCGGCCGAGCAGGCTCACGTAGCGGCCCTGCGCGGCATCGAAGCGGCGATTGAACGCGCCCAGAAAGCCGCGCGTGCGCGGCGGCACGCCGGCCTTCAGGAAGCGCGCGCACAGCGCCGGGATCAGCACGATGGCCACCACCACCGACAGCGCCATCGACGCGATGATGGTCACCGAGAACTGCCGGTAGATCACGCCCACCGAGCCGCCGAAGAAAGTCATCGGCAGGAACACCGCCGACACCACCACCGCGATGCCGACCAGCGCGCCGGTGATCTCCTTCATCGACTTGATGGTGGCCGCCTTGGCATCGAGCCCTTCCTCGTGCATGACGCGCTCGACGTTCTCCACCACCACGATGGCGTCGTCCACCAGCAGGCCGATGGCCAGCACCATGCCGAACAGCGTGAGCACGTTGATCGAATAGCCGAAGGCCGCGAGCACGCCGAAGGTGCCCAGCAGCACCACCGGCACGGTGATGGCCGGGATCACCGTGGCGCGCCAGTTCTGCAGGAACAGGAACATCACGACCACCACCAGCGCGATGGCCTCCAGCAGCGTCTTGATGACCGACTTGATCGAGATCTTGACGAAGCGCGTGCTGTCTTCGGCGTAGGCCACGCGCAGGCCCGGGGGCAGCGACGGTTCGAGCTCGGCGATGCGCGCCTTCACCGCGTTGGCGGTGGTCAGCGCATTGGCGCCGGGCGCCAGCATGATGGCCGAGCCCGAGGCCGGGTGGCCGTTCAGGCGCGTGGTTTCCGCATACGACTCGCTGCCGATCTCGACGCGCGCGACATCGCCCAGGCGCACCACGGCGCCGTCGGCCTGCGTCTTGAGCACGATGTCGCGGAACTGCGCAGGCGTCTGCAGGCGCGAGAGCGCGGTGACGGTGGCGTTCAGGTGCTGCGTCGGCGCTGAAGGCCGCGCGCCGATCTCGCCCACCGACACCTGCGTGTTCTGCGCGGTGATGGCGGCGGTGACGTCGGACGGCATCAGCTGGTAGCTGGCCAGCCGGTGCGGGTCGAGCCAGATGCGCATGGCGTAGGCCGCGCCGAAGGCCTGCACCGAGCCCACGCCGTCGACGCGGCTGATCGGGTCGCGCAGGTTGCTGGCCATCCAGTCGGAGATGTCGGTGTCGGTGCGCCGGTCGGTCTCGTCGTAGAGCGCGACGATGAGCAGGAAGTTGTTCTGCGACTTCGCGACCGTCACGCCCTGCTGCTGCACCGCCTGCGGCAGCCGGCTGGTGGCCTGGCTGACCTTGTTCTGCACCTGCACCTGCGCGGTGTCGGGGTCGATGCCCTGGCGGAAGGTGACGCTGATCTCGGCGTAGCCGGCCGAACTGCTCGTCGACTTGAAGTACATCAGGCCGTCGATGCCCTTCAGCTGCTGCTCGATGACCTGCGTCACGCTGCTTTCGAGCGCCTGCGCCGAGGCACCGGGGTAGTTGGCATACACGACCACGGTCGGCGGCGCGATGTCCGGGTACTGCGACACCGGCAGCGTGCGAATGGCCACGCCGCCGGCCAGCATGATGAGGATGGCGATGACCCAGGCGAAGACGGGCCGCTGGATGAAGAAATTGGCGATCACGGGATTCTTGGATTCTTCTTACTCGGCGGCGGCAGAAGCGGCCGCGGCTGCGTTGGCAGACACCGGCACCGGCTTCACCTTCTCGCCGGGGTGCGCGCGCTGCAGGCCCTCGACCACGAGGCGGTCGCCTTCGCGCAGGCCCTTGGTCACGACCCAGTGCTCGCCTTCGGTGCTGCGCACTTCGATCGGACGCAGCTCGACCTTGTCGCCGGCACCGACCACCAGCGCGGTCGGTTCGCCCTTTTCGTTGCGGGCCACGCCGCGCTGCGGCGCGAGGATCGCCTGCCGCTCCACGCCCGACTCGACCTGCGCGCGCACGTACATACCGGGCAGCAGCAGCCCTTGCGGGTTCGGGAACTCGGCGCGCAGCGTGACCGAGCCGGTCGCCGCATCGACACCCACTTCGGAAAACTTCAGCGTGCCGGCATGCGGGTAGGGCAGGCCGTCTTCCATGCGCAGGCGGACCTGGGTGCTGGCCGGTGCCATGTCGCCCGAGATGAAGCGGCGCTTGAGTTTCGTCAGCTCCAGGCTCGACTGCACCACGTCGACATAGATCGGGTCGAGCCGCTGGATCGTGGCCAGTGCCATCGCCTGGCCCGGCGCCACGAGCGCGCCCTCGGTCACGCCCGAGCGGCCGATGCGTCCGGCGATGGGCGCGGTGATGCGCGTGAATTCGAGGTTGATGCGCGCCGCCTTCACCGCCGCCTGCGCGGCCTTCACGCTGGCTTGGGCTTGCACGAGCGCGGCCTGCGCCTCTTCGTGCTCCTGCCTGCTCACGGCGTTGGCCTTGACCAGTTCGCCGAAGCGCTCGGCCTTGCCGCGTAGGCTGGCGATGGTGGCTTGTGTCGTGGCCAGCGTGGCCTGCGCCTGCTCGTGCGCGGCCTCGAAAGGGCCGGGCTCGATCTCGTACAGCACCTGGCCCGCGCGGACCATGCTGCCTTCTTCGAACAGGCGCTTGCGCACGATGCCGTTGACCTGCGGCCGGACCTCGGAGACGCGGTAGGCGGCGGTGCGGCCGGAGAGTTCGGTGTGCACGGCCACGTCGCCGGCGTGCAGCGACACGATGCCGACCTCGGGGGGCGCGGCATCGGTGGCGGGTGGCTGCTTGGCGCCGCATGCGGCGAGCGCGAGCAGGGAAAAGGGAAGCAGGAGCTTGAAGGTGGTCATGGCCATCTGGAATCGCGGTGTCGCGCGCGCGGGGGAATGCCCGGCGTTGCGCGTCTGCACCTTAACGGTGCATTGTGCCTTTGGTGTTGCGACGCAACATGAAGGAATCCCAAGACCGCGACAGGGAGAAGCAGCGGCCTCGGTGCGGCGGGACAACGTCCCGTCGCCAACGAAAAAAGGCCCATGCAGATGCCAACCCGCCGCCACGTCGATCCGTGGCGGGAGCTGGCTGCATGGGCCGCGAAAAGCGGTCGGTCTGTGGCTCGCTGCGGTTGCCGTCTTCAGACGGCAGGGGCGGCGGACCTAACTGGCGCTTTGCTGGTGGCGTCGGCCCAGTGCGAACACCGAGTTGGGCGCGTCGACGACGAAAGGCTTGCGCGCGGCCGGCTGGCCGACCGGCGTGCGCCGGGCGTCCTGCCGTGCCGCGGGCTGCACGCCCTTGGCCTTCTGCTCGTCGACCAGGCTCTGCAGCGAGATCGACTTGAGAAACTCGACCGCGCGAAGATTCACGGTGGCCCAGAGCTCGTCGATTTCGCAGCGGCCCGCGTCGCCGGGCGCGCCGTTGCCGCGTCGGCGGGTGGACTCGGCATCGTGTTCCTCGATCGAGAGGACGATGTCGGCCACCGAGATGTCGGCCGCCTTGCGGCTGAGCGAATAGCCGCCGCCCGGACCCCGGGTCGATTCGACCAGCTCGTTGCGGCGCAGCTTGCCGAACAGCAGTTCCAGGTACGAGAGCGAAACCCGCTGGCGCATGCTGATCGACGCCAGCGTGACCGGGCCCGAGCGGCCGTGCAGGGCGATGTCGATCATCGCGGTGACCGCGAAGCGGCCCTTGGTGGTGAGGCGCATGTCAGTTCTCCTTTGCGGTGGATTACTCGTCGCGGCCGCCGGCAATGCCCAACAGGGCCAGCAGCGACTGGAAGACGTTGTAGATGCTGAGGTACACGCCCAGCGTGGCCGAGATGTAGTTGGTTTCCAGGCCGTCCTTCACGCGCTTGAGGTCGTGCAGGATGAAGGCCGAGAAGATGCCGATGGCCGCGACCGACAGCGTCATCATCAGCGCGCTCGACTTGATGAAGAAGTTGGCGATGCCCGCCACCAGCAGCAGGATGGCGCCGATGAAGAGCCACTTGCCCATGGCCGACAGGTCGCGCTTGATGACCGACGACAACGAGGCCATGCCCAGGAAGATCGCGCCGGTGCCGGCGAACGCCGTCATCACGAGGCTGGCGCCGTTGGCCAGGCCGAGCACGGTGCCGACCAGGCGCGACAGCATCAGGCCCATGAAGAAGGTGAAGGCCAGCAGCACCGGCACGCCGGCGGCCGATTCCTTGGTCTTCTCGATGGCGTACATGAAGCCGAAGGCGCCGCCGAGGAAGACCATCAGGCCGATGCCGGGCGACATGGCGCGCGAGAAGCCGGTGGAGACGCCGATCCAGGCGCCGAGCACCGTCGGCACCATCGACAGCGCGAGCAGCCAGTAGGTGTTGCGCAGGACGCGGTTGCGTTCCTGCACCGAGGCGATCGGCGCGTCGAAGCCGGGGTGGTAAGTGGTTGGGCTGTTGTTCATTGTGATTTCCTGATTTCCTTGAAGGGAGGTGGACCGATGCCGGACTGGACGAAATGGCACGTGCAGCGGGCGAACGGCCGGAAGGGGAGATGTGTCGTTGCGATGCGGGTGTGCCGGAAGGCCGGCAGGCCGTATCGAGGGGCAGAAGCCCGCGCAGGGCTCCCGGTCGCGCAGGGCCGTGAGGCCTAGGCGACGAAGGAAGCGGCGCGAGGAGGCCGCTTGGGCCGTTCGAGGAACGGCGAGATCGTGGTGGTCAGGCCGAGTTTCGGCAGCTGTTCCGACAGACGCTGCGGCAGGCGCACGTCGTTGCGGGCATCGACCAGCTCGGCGTGTTCGGAGCCTGCTTCGTCGAGGTTGGTGGCATCGTCCGATGCCGAATCGGCATCGCCAACCGTGGTGGCGTCGGCGAGCGAAACGCTGGTGACCACCGTCTGCTCGACCTGGCTGGCCTGCGAGACGGTTGGGTGGTTGCCGTACGTATGGCCGGCACCGATCAGGTTGTGGGCAAGCACGGCAAAGCCGTAGCAGGACAACATGATGGCAAGGACAGTAGCGGCAAACCAGCGGGACATGAAGGGGTAATTTTACCTGCCGCCAGCCCACCCGGCCGCAAAGACGGCGCTTTCTCCGACCGGGGCGCACGGATGTTCAGGTGTTCTTCATCGTCCATGAGATGAGACGCTCATGGAAAATCTGGCCGACTACCGGAGTTTTGGCCTCGCTTTTAGCCTTCTGGACATGTATCGGCGCCCTCTGCCTGCCGGGCATTCACCTCAACTTCCAGGAGAACCTTTCATGGCCACCCCCGACAACATCGCCAACTTCAACGGTGCCAAGCCTGTGATCGACGCCGACGACGCCGCAATGCCGATACCGCGGCCGTCTGCTCCGAGATCCAGAAGACCTGGAACCGCGAAGACGCGCTGCAATGGGCCGAGGCCTACAGCGCCGTGTTCCCGCCGTACCAGTTGCTGATCGAGAGCTACGTGAAGGCGCAGTAGGTCGTGAAGAACAGCGAGCAGCTGGATTCGCAACGCGCCTGAGGGCCTGAAGGCTCGACGGCTTGCTACACGGCCGCAGCCGGAGGCTCGGTGCCTTCCGGCTGCAGCCATTCGCGCGCATGGCCGCGCAGCGCGTCGATCTGGAGCCAGATCAAACCCAGCTCCGTATGAAAGGTGCGCGCCTGCGGATCGGCCTCGCCGCTGGCGGCCGTCGCTTCTGCCAACGCGGCGCGCGCCGCCGACTCCGAGGCGGTGTCGCGCGGGCCATCGACCGAGCCGCTCTCGAGTCCGGCCGCCAGCGCATCGAGCGCCGCGATCGCGCCTTCCGCCGCAGTGCGCAGCACCGCCATCTGCGCCGAATCGGGCAGCGCCGCGCGGTGCGCGCCCAGCGCCGACAGATAGCTCAACAGCGTGTGCGAGCGGATCAGAAAGCGCAGCGCCACGCCCGCGCGCGGCCGCACGTAGCCGGGCTCGCGGAACATGTCGGACACGGCGGTCGACAGGGCCGCATCGGCGTTGTGGTCGTTGCGGCGCGCCAGCCGGTAATCGAGGTGATCGCGTGCGCCCGTGCGGTACTGCGCGACGATCTGCCGCAGGTAGCCCGCGTGACCACGCAAGGCCGCTGCCGCCAGTTCGTTGATGCGGCGCGCCTGCCAGTGCGGCAGCACCAGCAGCACGGCAAGCCCGGCGATCGCGCTGCCGATGGCGGTGTCGACCAGCCGCGGCACCAGCAGCACGCCGCTGTCGCCGACCTGGTTGAAGCACATCAGCACCAGCAGCGTCATCGAGGCCGTTGCCAGCAGGTAGCGCGTGGTGCGCGTCGCGAAGAACAGCACGCCCGCCACCACCGCGATCACCGACTGCACCAGCGGTTGCGGAAATAGCTGCAGCAGCGCCCAGCCCGCCACCACGCCCAGCGCCGTGCCCGCGATGCGCTGGCCCATGCGCGAGATGGTGTCGCCGTAGGTCTGCTGGCACACGAACAGCGTGGTCAGCAGGATCCAGTAGCCCTGCGCCGGATGGATCAGGTGCATCACGCCATAGCCCGCAACCAGCGCGATCGACAGCCGCAGTGCATGCCGAAACAGCGGCGAGCGCGGCGTGAGCTGCCGCCGCACGCGTTCGACCGCATCGCGCCATGAACGCGGCGAGCGGTCGAACAGACCCATCTCGGTCCGGCCGGCGCGCGCCGACGGCTGGCTTGCGCCCGTGAGTTGCCCGTCGAGTTGCGCGAGGTTGCGCGCAAGCGCCTCGACCGAAGCCAGCAGCACCAGCCGCTCGGGCGTGGACGCGCGTGCGCGTTCATGTGCGATGGCGCTGCGCAGGTCGGCCAGCGCCTGGACGGTCTCGGTGCCCACCTCGAAGGGTTCGCGCCGCTCGATCGATGACGCGAGGCGCAGGCAGGCGATGCCCTGCAGGTCCAGCACGCGCTGGCAGCGGTACAGCAGGTCGCTGTGGAAGAAGGCGTCGGCCAGCGCGTTGTAGTCGTCGTGCGAAGAGCTGGCGCGCTCGTGCACGTCCTGCGCGATCAGGTACAGGCCGCGGTAGCGCGAGATGCGCCCCGTCGGCGCCCGCGCGCCGATGCGGCGGAAGATGCTTTCCTTGGCGGCGTTCAGCTCGGTCACCACCTCCGCGTTGAGCTGCGCGAGCGACAACCGCTTGCGCTCGATGTCGATGCCGCGCAGCGGCTCGAACAGCGAAGCCTTGAAGCGCACGAAGTTGCCCAGCACCCCGAACAGCGTGACCAGCCGCGCCTGCACCGGCTGCGCCGGAAAGGCCGCGCACCAGAGTACCGAGAACACGCCGTACCACGCTGCGCCCGCCAGCAGCAACAGCGGCTCGCGGCCGCGAACGGCCGCAGTGCCGTGCGAGGACGTCATGTTCTCGATGCCGAGCGTGGCGTACATCCCCAGGATCAGCGTGGCATAGGCAATCGCCTTGTAGCGCGCCTCCACCGCGCCCAGCATCGTGAGGCTGAAGGCCGCGAGCGCGAGCCCGGTGATGAACAGCAGCGGCAGGCCGAACAGCGCCTCGACCGCGAACGCCATCGCCGCGAAGCAGGCCAGCGTGACCAGTTGCGCGCGAAGCCGGCCGCGCCAGCTGTCGTCGGTTTCGGCGAGCGCGCTGGCAATGGCGCCAAGAAACAGCGGGATCACCGCATCGGGGTGGCCGGTGTAGCCGCACGCGGCCATCAGGCTGCCGAGCGTGAGCAGGATGCGCAGCGGCTGCGCGCGAGAGGCAAAAGACCGCAGCCGCTGGCGCAGCGCGTCGGAAGACAGGGGAAGCATGATGCGATCTTGCACGATGCATGCCACGGTTTCGTGGCGTTGTGGCTATGTCGCGATCGGGCGGCGCATGAAGCCGTGGCGGGGTGCGATCCATTGGAGCAGTCCGGTGCTGTCGACCGTGTTTGCGGACGCAAGGCCGATGAACAGCGTCAGGTCTTCGATCAGCAGGAACTGGCGTGAATTCGCGCCGTCCGTGCCTGCACAGGCTTGCAGCGTGGCTTCTCCGAGCACGAGTTTTTCGCCCGGTGCGGGTGGGGAGATGGACACGTCGGGCCAGGTCGCCCGCAGGCTTGCGAGCGCGTGCGTGGATTCCGCCGTCAGGGCCCGCGTCGACAGGATGTGGCGCACCCGTCCCGGTGCCGCCGCGACGAGCGCCGCGAGGTGTGCCGGTGTCAGGGGCAACGGGTCGATCAGTGCGCAATCGCCGTTCGAAGTGCCGACGAAATAGCTGTGGGCGAGCTTGCCTTGTGCACCGTCGTCACTGGCGGTGACCCGCACGATTCGAGCGGAAAGCCGCATGACAAGCCCGGCTTCATGCGCATACCGGCCGTGGCCTTCACCGTCCGGATCGACGAGGCCGACCTCGTCATATGCCGGCTCTTCCATGTTCACCGGTCGCCGCCCTTCGGGTCCGTTCGCCAGCCTCGGCATGACGCGGGGAATGTGCCGCAGGCCGCGCGCATGCGCGATGACCTCGTTCGCGCTCACGAACTGCGCAAGCTGCTCCAGGATGCGACGCGTCACG
This sequence comes from Variovorax sp. EL159, assembly GCF_900100965.1. GTDB lineage: Bacteria > Pseudomonadota > Gammaproteobacteria > Burkholderiales > Burkholderiaceae_C > Variovorax. The sequence continues at coordinate 143,844 of NZ_FMUJ01000002.1, forward strand.
TTCATCAGCTTGAGGCCGCGCGCCGGGTCCACCGCCTCGGCGGGCTTCAGCCACATGTGCTCGACGGTCTCGCTGCCATCAGGCCGCACGCTCTGCCCCGCCGGCATCAGCGCAAGAAAGAAGCGGGTGTCGAAGCGGCGCGGCATGCCGGGCGGCGTGAGCCAGTGGGTGAAGTAGGTCAGCCGGTCGACCGCGAGTCGCCAGCCGTGTTCCGCGCACAGCGCGAGCAGCGCATCGGTGCCCTGCACGGCCGCATCGCGCATGGCCGCGAGCCGGTCGGACGGCAGGCCGTCGAGCTTCACCAGCGCGCCTGATGGATCGGTGGCGAACAGCAGGCCGGCTTCTTCGAAGCATTCGCGGATCGCGGCCGCGTAGTAATCGAGGCCGCCTTCGGGCACGGCAAGGCGCGCGCTCGCGGCGTCGTCGTCCAGCCCGCTGCATTGCGCGTGCAGGCTGCGGTCGTGCGCATCGATCACGCCGCCGGGAAACACGCTCGCGCCGCTGTTCTGGTCGTTGGCCTTTTCGGCCCGGCGCAGCATCAGCACTTCGAGCCCGCGGCCTTCGTCGCGCAGCACGATGAGCGTGGCCGCGGCGCGCACGGGGCGCGGCGCTGCGGGTTTCTGCGGGGTCTCCGGTGTTGTCGTGTTCATGGGAAGGCATTCTCGCGCCGCCTGGCCGTCGAGGCGCTGCTGCGAAGGTGACAGCCGCACCGGGTGCCTGTCGCGCGAAGGACCGTCCAAATCCGCCCGCGCGACTTAACTTCAACGCACTTTGTTGTTGAAGGACGCCTGATGCATTTCGAATTCACACCCAAGGTGATCGCGCTGCGCGACGAGTTGTTGAAGTTCATGGACGAGTACGTCTACCCGAACGAGAAGCGCCGCGAAGAAGAGCTGGCCGCCAACGCGCGCGCCGGCCGCCCCTACGCCGAGCTGCCGATGATGGCCGGCCTGAAGGCCAAGGCGCGCGAGCGCGGGCTGTGGAACCTGTTCCTGCCCGAGTCGGAACACGGGCCGGGCCTGACCAATGTCGAGTACGCGCCGCTGTGCGAGATCATGGGCCGGCGCTACTGGTGCGCCGAGATCTTCAACTGCTCCGCGCCCGACACCGGCAACATGGAAGTGCTGGCGCGCTATGGCACCAAGGCCCAGCAAGAGCGCTGGCTCACGCCGCTGCTGGCGGGCGAGATCCGCTCGTCATTCGCGATGACCGAGCCCGAGGTGGCATCGAGCGACGCCACCAACATCCGCTGCAGCATCCGCCGCGAAGGCGACGAGTACGTCATCAACGGCCGCAAGTGGTACATCACCGGCGCCATGAACGAGCGCTGCGAGATCTTCGTGCTGATGGGCAAGACCGACCCCGACAACGCCGACCGCCACAGACAGCAGTCGATGGTGCTGGTGCCCAAGAACACGCCCGGCGTGAGCATCGTGCGCGACATGCAGTTGCTCGGCATGTACGACCCGCCCTTCGGCCACCCCGAGATCGTGTTCGACAACGTGCGCGTGCCGGTCGAGAACATCCTGCTCGGCGAAGGCCGCGGCTTCGAGATCGCGCAGGGCCGCCTCGGCCCCGGCCGCATCCATCACTGCATGCGCGCCATCGGCATGGCCGAAGCCGCGCTGGAGATGATGTGCCAGCGGCTGGTGTCGCGCACCGCCTTCCACAAGCTGCTGTCGGAGCAGGGCGTGTGGCGCGAGCGCATTGCCGAGTCACGCATGCTGATCGAACAGTCGCGCTGGATGGTGCTCAACGCCGCCTACCGCATGGACACGGTCGGCAACAAGGTCGCAGCGAAAGAGATCGCGATGATCAAGGTGCTCACGCCCAACAACTGCGTGAAGGTGATCGACTGGGCGATGCAGGCCTTCGGCGCGATGGGCCTGAGCCAGGACACGCTGCTCACGCACTTCTACGCCTACGAGCGCCACCTGCGCGTGGCCGACGGCCCCGACGAGGTGCACCGCAACGCGATCGCCAGGCAGGAGCTGGCGGCGTACCAGTAAATGCCGCGACGGCTTCAGTCGACGCGCTTCGCGCGTTCGAGCATCGCGTGAAGCAGCACGTTGCAGCCGGCCGTCAGGTGGTCGGGCTGCGCGTCCTCGATCTCGTTGTGGCTGATGCCGTCCTTGCACGGCACGAAGATCATGCCGGCCGGTGCGAGCCGCGCCGCATAGATCGCGTCGTGCCCCGCGCCCGAGACCACGTCCATGGCCGAGTAGCCGAGCTTGTCGGTCGCGCGGCGCACGGCGTCCACGCAGTCGGGGTGGAAGGGGCAGGGCGGGATGTACGACACGCGCTCGATGGTCACACCCAGCCCCGTCTCGCGGCCGGTGCGCTCGACGAAGGCGAGGATCTCGGCGTGCATGCGGTCGAGCAGCTCGTCGTTCACGTTGCGCAGGTCGACCGAGAACTTCACCTGCCCCGGAATCACGTTGCGGCTGTTCGGGTGCACCTGCACCATGCCGACCGTACCGCGACCGTACGGCTGGTAGCGCAGCGCGATGGCCACCACCTCCTGCATGATCCGCGTCGCCACCTGCAGCGCGTCGCGGCGCAGGTGCATCGGCGTCGGGCCCGCATGCGCTTCCATGCCGGTCACCACGCAGTCGTACCACGAGAGGCCGAGAACGGCAGGCACCACGCCGATCACCTTGCCCGCGTCTTCCAGCACCGGGCCCTGTTCGATGTGGGCCTCGAAGTAGGCGCCGATGGGGTGGTCGCCCGGCGTCTGCGGCCCGACGTAGCCGATGCGCTCCAGCTCTTCGCGCACCGTCTTGCCTTCGGTGTCTTTCGCGGCGTAGGCGTGCTCCAGGCTGAAAGCGCCGCAGAACACGCCCGAGCCCATCATCACCGGCACGAAGCGCGAGCCCTCTTCGTTCGTCCAGAACGCGACCTCGATCGGCGCCTCGGTGCGAATGCCCTGGTCGTTCAGCGTGCGCACCACTTCCAGCGCCGACAGCACGCCGTAGTTGCCGTCGAACTTGCCGCCGGTCGGCTGGGTGTCGATGTGGCTGCCCGACACGATGGGCGGCAGCGCGGGGTTGGTGCCTTCGCGGCGCATGAAGACGTTGCCGATCTTGTCGACCGTGATGCTCAGGCCGGCCTCCTTGCCCCACGACACCACGAGGTCGCGGCCCTGCTTGTCGAGGTCGGTCAGCGCCAGCCGCTTGACGCCGCCCTTGGCCGTGCCGCCGATGCGTGCCAGTTCCATCAGCGAGTTCCACAGGCGCTCGCCGTTGATCGTCAGCACCTCTTTGTCTACTACTGCATTCATGTATGACTCCTTGAGAATTCAGCGCGCCACGGCCGTGGGCGCGTGCTGCTGCTTGAAGCGCTCCAGCGCGGTGAACATCGGCGCGAAGGGCGGGCGCTTGAGGTAGCGGCCGGTGCCCGGCTCGGCGCGCAGGTCGCCGTTGCGATAGACCCAGCGGCCCGCGCTCACGGTGTGCTTGGGCACGCCCATGACTTCGCGGCCCTCGAAGATGTTGAAGTCGCTCTTGGAGTGCTGCGTCTTCACCGACAGCGTCTTGGTGGCCTTCGGGTCCCACACCACGATGTCGGCGTCGGCGCCGGCTTGAATGACGCCCTTGCGCGGGTACAGGTTGAAAAGCTGCGCCGCGTTGGTCGAGGTGACGCGCACGAACTCCGAGGGCGTGAGCCGGCCCGCGTTGACGCCCGCATCCCATAGCACGGCCATGCGTTCTTCGACGCCACCGCAGCCGTTGGGGATCTTCGTGAAGTCGTTGCGACCGGCCGCTTTCTGCTCGGCGCAGAAGGTGCAGTGGTCGGTGGCCGTGGTCTGCAGGTTGCCGCCCTGCAGGCCGCGCCACAGCATGGCCTGGTTCTCGCGCGAGCGGAAGGGCGGACTCATCACATGGGCCGCGGCGCGCGCGAAGTCGGGGTCGCGGTAGGCGCTTTCGTCGACCACGAGATGGCCGGCCAGCACTTCACCGTACACGCGCTGGCCGCGCGCGCGGGCGCGGGTGATGGCTTCGAGTGCCTCGCCGCACGACACGTGCACCACGTAGATCGGCACGCCCAGCACGTCGGCGATGGCGATGGCGCGGTTGGCCGCCTCGGCCTCGACCATCGGCGGGCGCGACAGCGGATGGCCCTCGGGCCCGCGAATGCCCTGTGCCAGCAGTTGCTGCTGCAGCATCGCGACCAGCTCGCCGTTTTCCGCATGCACCGTGGGCATGGCGCCGAGTTCGAGCGAGCGCTGGAAGCTCTTCACCAGGATCTCGTCGTCGGCCATGATCGCGTTCTTGTAGGCCATGAAGTGCTTGAAGCTGTTCACGCCATGCTCGTGCACCAGCGTGCCCATGTCGGCATGCACGCTGTCGTTCCACCAGGTCACGGCCACGTGAAAGCTGTAGTCGCCGGCGGATTTCTCGGCCCAGCCGCGCCACATGCGAAAGGCGTCCATCAGCGACTGCTGCGGATCGGGAATCACGAAGTCGATGATGCTCGTGGTGCCGCCGGCCAGGCCCGCCGCCGTGCCGCTGAAGAAGTCGTCGGCCGCGACCGTGCCCATGAAGGGCAGCTGCATGTGGGTGTGCGGGTCGATGCCGCCGGGCATGACGTAGGCACCGCCGGCATCGATCACCTCGGCGCCACCCGGCACCTGCAGGTCGGTGCCGACATGGAGGATCTTGTCCCCCTGGCAGAGCACGTCGGCACGGTGCTCGGCATCGGCGTTGACCACCGTGCCACCGCGAATGAGTACGGTCATGGCGTGAGTTCCTTCTGTGTGTGTTTCAGGTGGGGTTCTTCAGGGGCGCGGACAGGCCCTGCAATTGCGGCGCCCGTGCCTTCATCAGGCCCAGGTACACGATGGCCGACAGCACCACGCCGACGAACCACGCATAGGTGTAGATCGTCTTGAAGAAATCGGGCATCGACGGCACGGCCGACGGAAAGGCCGCATTCAGAAAGCCCGGAATGTTGGGCAGCACGCCGACGATGAAGGCAATGACCGCCGCCATGTTCCAGCCGTTGCTGTAGCTGTACTGGCCGCTGCCGCGGTAGAGCGCATCGACGTCCAGCTCCTTGCGGCGCACGAGGTAGTAGTCGGCAATCAGAATGCCGGCCACCGGGCCGAGCAGCGCCGAGTAGCCGATGAGCCAGGTGAAGATGTAGCCCTGCGTGGTCTCGAGCACCTTCCACGGCATCATCACGATGGCAATGCCGGCGGTGATATAGCCGCCCTTGCGGTACGAAATTTTCTCGGGGTTGAGGGCAGAGAAGTCATACGCCGGGCCGACCAGGTTGGCCGCGAGGTTCACGCTCACCGTGTCGATCAACAGGATGATGAGGGCGATCAGCACGGCGGCGCCGGTCATGCGGCTGGCCAGGTCCACCGGGTCCCACAGCGCCTTGCCGTAGATCACCACGGTGGCCGAGGTGACCATCACCGCCATCATCGCGAGCAGGCCCATCGGCGCGGGCAGGCCGATCACCTGGCCCACCACCTGGTCGCGCTGCGAGCGTGAGAAGCGCGTGAAGTCGGGAATGTTCAGCGCCAGCGTGGCCCAGAAGCCCACCATGGCCGTGAGCGAGGGCCAGAACACGGCCCAGAACATGCCGGCCTTCTTGCCGCCCGGCTCGAACTGCGAGGGTTGGTCGAAGATCGGGCCGAGGCCGCCCGCGCGTTGCACGGCCCAGTAGAGCAGGGCGATGCACACGATGATCTTGAGCGGTGCGGTGTAGGTCTCGAGTCGGCGGATCGACTCGATGCCATGCACCACGAAGTACAGCTGGATGGCCCAGAAGATCAGGAAGCACACCAGCTGCGCGCCGTTGATGCCGAGCACCGGCAGCTTGTCGCCACCGAGCGGCTGCCCCATGAGCACGCCGACCAGCGTGTAGATCATCTCGCCGCCGAACCAGGTCTGGATGCCATACCAGCCGCAGGCCACGACCGCGCGCAGCAGCGCGGGCAGCCGCGCCCCGCGCGTACCGAATGACGCGCGCGCCATCACCGCATACGGAATGCCGTACTTCGCGCCCGCGTGCCCGATGAGCAGCATCGGCATCAGCACGATGGCGTTGCCCAGGAACACGGTCAGCACCGCCTGCCCCCACGACATGCCGCCTTCGATCAGGCTGGCCGACAGCGTGTAGGCGGGGATGCACATCACCATGCCCACCCACAGCGCGGCGAAGTGGTACCAGCGCCACGTTCGCTGCGCCAGTGTGGTGGGCGCCAGGTCCTCGTTCCAGAGGTTTGCGGCGGGTGCGCCGCTCTGCGATGGGGTCGTCATGTGGGATGTCTCCTGCGTGTGGGCTGTTTTCTTGACTGTGTTGTCGTTCCCCTCCTGCCGCCGCCCGGTCTGTGCCGGGCTTCTTCACTCATTCATTCATTCGTTCATCCGATCGGCTCAGGCGTGGGTTTCGGCGCGCATCGGGTTGTTCGGGTGCGTGGTCCAGTTGGCGTACTGGCCGACCACCGGGCGGCCGGTGCGCGCGTCCACCTCGCCGGCTTTCAGCGTGCGCATCGACAGCGCGCCGGGCACCGGGCAGATCGACACGCACAGGTTGCAGCCGACGCACTCTTCTTCCTTCACCTCGAAGAAGCGCATGCCGTCTTTGGTTGCGCTGATGGCCTGGTGCGAGGTGTCTTCGCACACCACGTGGCAGCGGCCGCACTGGATGCACAGGTCCTGGTGGATCACCGCCTTGTCGACGTGGTTCAGGTTGAGCTGCTGCCAGTCGGTGATGCTGCCGACCGCGCGGCCGCGCATCTGCTCGAGGTTGGCGTAGCCCTTCTGGTCCATGAAGTTCGAGAGGCCATCGCACAGGTCCTGCACGATCTTGAAGCCGTAGACCATGGCGGCCGTGCACACCTGCACCGAGCCGCTGCCCAGTGCGATGAACTCGGCCGCATCGCGCCAGGTCGAGACGCCGCCGATGCCAGAGATCGGCAGGCCCGCCGTCTGCGGGTCGCGTGCGATCTCGGCCACCATGTGCAGCGCGATCGGCTTGGCGCCGGGGCCGCAGTAGCCGCCGTGCGAGCCCTTGCCGTCGGTGTGCGGAAACATCGCCATCGCGTCCAGGTCCACACCCATGATCGAGTTGATGGTGTTGATGAGGCTCACCGCATCGGCGCCGCCTTTCTTGGCCGCACGCGCGGCGGGGCGGATGTCGGCCACGTTGGGCGTGAGCTTCACGATCACCGGCAGCTTCGAGTAGTGCTTGCACCACTCGGCCACCATCTGGATGTACTCGGGCACCTGGCCCACGGCCGCGCCCATGCCGCGCTCGCTCATGCCGTGCGGGCAGCCGAAGTTCAGCTCCAGGCCGTCGCAGCCGGTGTCTTCGACCATCGGCAGGATGTTCTTCCACGATGCCTCGGTGCACGGCACCATCACCGAGGCCACCAGCGCGCGGTCGGGCCAGTTGCGCTTGACGCGCGTCATCTCTTCCAGGTTGGTGCGCAGCGGGCGGTCGGAGATCAGCTCGATGTTGTTGAAGCCCGTCACGCGGCGGTCGGCCGCGTACGACACGGCATAGCGCGGGCCGTGCACGTTGACCACGTTCGGGTCTTCGCCCACGGTCTTCCAGACCACGCCGCCCCAGCCGGCTTCGAAGGCGCGGACCACGTTGATCTCCTTGTCGGTCGGCGGTGCGGAAGCCAGCCAGAAGGGGTTGGGGCTGCGGATGCCCACGAAGTCGATGCTCAGGTCTGCCATGTGAATTGCTCCTGTCGCGGCAAGGCGCGCACGGATGGAATGAGAGAAAGGGAAGGTCGGTGCAGCCGCGTCACGCGGCGCGCAGGTGGCGGTCGATGGACAGCGCGGCCTGCTTGCCGTCTTCCACCGCCTCGACCGTGAGGTCGCGCCCGCCGAAGCGCGCGTCGCCACCGGCCCAGACCTTCGGGCGCGAGCTGCGGCATTCCGCATCGGTGCTGATGCGGCCGCCCTGCAACTGCACGCCGCTGTCTTCCAGCGCGGTCGCGACAAAGCTCTGGCCGATGGCGCACAGCACCATGTCGGCCTGCAGCGCAAGGCTCTCGCCGGTCTCGACCAGCTTGCCGTCGACCAGCGTCGTGCGCGCGAAGTCGATGCCGCGCAGCACGCCGCCCTTGGCACGCAAGGCCTTCGGTGCGGCCCAATGGATGATGCGCACGCCGTTGTCCTTGGCCCAGCTCTGTTCGTCGGGCGATGCGCCCATGCCTTCGGTGCCGCGCCGGTAGACGATGCTCACGTCTTCCGCGCCGAGCTTGCGCGACTGCACGGCCGCGTCCACGGCGGTCATGCCGCCACCGATCACCACCACGTGCCGGCCGATGGCCACGTCGGCCGGCGATGCGGCCTGGCGCAGCTCGGCGATGAAGTCCACCGCGTCGCGCACGCCGGTCTGCTCGCCCAGGCCCAGCGTGTTCACGCCGGCCAGGCCCAGGCCGAGGAACACCGCGTCGTATTCGGCGGCGAGCGCGTCCAGGTGCAGGTCGCGACCCAGCGCCTGGTTGTTGCGCACCTCGATGCCGCCGACCGACAGCAGCCACTCGATCTCGCGTTGCGCGAAGTCGTTCACCGTCTTGTAGCTGGCCAGTCCGTATTCGTTCAGGCCGCCGAGCTTGGGGCGCGCGTCGAACAGCGTCACCTGGTGGCCCAGCACCGCGAGGCGGTGCGCGCAGGCCAGGCCGGCCGGACCCGCGCCGACGATGGCCACGCGCTTGCCGGTGTCGGCCCCGCGCACGAAGAGCGGCGCGCCGGGCGCATCGAAGAAGGCATCGGTCGCGTGGCGCTGCAGCAGGCCGATCTCGACCGGCTTGCTCTCGTTGCTGTTGCGCACGCAGGCCTGCTCGCACAGCACCTCGGTCGGGCACACGCGGGCGCACATGCCGCCCAGCGGGTTCTCTTCGAGGATGGTGCGCGCGGCGCCGCGCAGGTTGCCGTCGGCAATGCGGCGGATGAAGGTCGGGATGTCGATGCCCGTGGGGCAGGCTGTCTGGCAGGGCGCATCGAAGCAGTAGTAGCAGCGCTCGGCCTCGATGTTGGCCTGCACCACGTTCAGCGGCGGATGGGCGTCGCAGAAGTTCTTCGCGTACTGCTCGGGGTTGAGGCGGCCCGCGCGCACATCCGATGCAAGGTGTGCGGTGGGAGCGACGGGATTCATCGTGCTGCTCATGGGCGTTCAGGCTCCAGGATCGTGGTGGGGATCTGTTTCGACACGAGGGAGCTAGCCCTCATGAAGTTTGACCAAGTGGTCGAATGTCGCGATGATTCAGCAAACGAGGGGTGCCGCCCATACACAGTTGAAGCGGCATGCGAGAAAGTGTTTGCCGCCGCGGACCGTGCTGTTTGGTGCACTGTCCAGCACAGTTCCCAAGGGCAAACCCTGTCTCGACCGGCCACACGGGTTTCGAAGGAGACACAGCGATGCAGAGTTCACGCAACGCCCCGGCGCTGCTTTCACCGGCGCAGGCCGGTGCCGGATGGATGCAGGGCCTGATGGGCGAGATGGACGACGCCGGCCCCGGCCTCGGCCTGGCGCAACGGCTGGTGGTGGGCGTCGAGTTGCGCGTCATCGACGGGCGCCTCGCACCCGGCACCAAGATGCCTTCGGTGCGCGCGCTGGCCGGCAAGCTGGGCATCAGCACCTTCACGGTCACCGAGTCGTACAGCGCCTTGCGCGCACGCTCCGTGCTGGCGTCGCGGCCGGGCAGTGGCTACTACGTGCTGCATCGGCCGTCACGCTCGACGCTCGATGACAGCGGTTCAACGATGCAGCCCGTGGCCGAGCAGACGACAGGTGAAGACAGGCCACCACCCGCCGAATACCGTGGCGACGACCTCGTGCGCGAAGCCATGCGCCGCGTGGCCCGCGCCGCGCCCGACTGGGACAGCGGCACGCGCCCCAGCTTCGGCCTGCCACGGCTGCGCGAACTGATCGCCACGCGCCATCGCGCCGAGTTGCCCGCGATGGGCCCGCAGCAGGTGATGACCGCCGCAGGCAGCCTCGGCGCCGTGATGTGCCTGCTGCAGGCATGGACCGGGCCGGGCGACGCGGTGCTGGTCGAATCGCCCGCGCCGCGCCAGTTGCGCCGCCTGATCCACACGCTGGGCCGACGCATGCTCGAAGTGCCACGGCGCGGTGGCTGCCTGGACATCGGCACGCTCGACAGCCTTGCTGCACAGTTGCCTGCAGCAGGCGGGCAGCGCCTGCTGCTGCTCTCGACGGCCGTCTCCAATCCGCTGGGCATCTGCATGAGCCCGCAGGGCGCGCACCAGGCGTTGCAGGCCGCCGAGCGCCACGACCTGCGCGTGATCGAACTCGACACATGGCGCGGGCTCTCGCCGCTGCAGGCACCCAGCCTCGCGGCGATGGACGGCCTGCAGCGCGTGGCGCAGGTCGGTGGCGTGTCGACCACGCTGTCGGCCAAGCTGCGGCTCGCGCATGTGCTGCTGCCGCAGCGCTGGGTCGACGACCCTGCATTGCGCTGCCTGCACACGACGCTCGGGCCGAGCGAGTTCGAGGAGCGCGTGGCCTGCGAGGTGCTGGCCGATGCCAGCTATCCGCGCTTTCTGCAGAAGCTCAACACGGCGCTGAAGATCGCGGGCGAGCGCACCTTGTCGCTGCTCACTGGTGCGGGCCTGCAGGCGCTGTACGTGCCCGACGGTGGTCCTTTTCTCTGCGCCGGCTGGCCGCCCGGCAGCGAGCCGCGACCGACCAGCGACGCGGTGCTGCAGGAGGCGCGCAAGCAGGGCCTGCCGCTCGCGGCCGCTGCAGATTTCGGCGGCGCACCGCAGCCCTTCGCGTGGTATCGCTTCAACGTCGCGCACTGCGGCGACGAGCGGCTCGTGCGTTTCCTTGCGCGGATGAAGAACCCATGAGCACCACCGCACGCCCACCGGCCGTGAAGCGGCAGGCCCGCCGGCAGAACATCGAGAGCGCCATCCTCGCCGTGGCGCAGGAACGCTTCGCGCTGCACGGCTACGGCGGTGTGTCGGTCGACGACATCGCGGCCGATGCGGGCATCTCCAAGCAGAGCCTGCTGTACTACTTCCCCTCGAAGAAGGCCTTGTACAGCCGCGTCTTCAACGACGTGCTCGATTCATGGCTCTCCAATCTCAACAGCCTCGCGGATGCCGACCTCGATCCACATGCCGCGCTGGAGCGCTACGTCACGCAGAAGCTGCAGTTCTCCTACGACCACCCCTCGGGCTCGCGCCTGTTCGCGCAGGAGATCATTTCGCAGGCGCCGCAATGCGCCGACGACATCGAGGCCAAGCTCGTGCCCGCCTTCCGCGCCGAGGCCGCCGTGCTGAACCGCTGGATGGCGAATGGCGACGTGGCGCCGCTGCCCGTGGCGCATCTGCTGTTCACGCTGTGGGCCATGACGCAGACCTATGCCGACTTCGCATGGCAGATGCGCATGCTGCTGGGCAAGAAGGCACTGGAGCCGGCCGATTTCGACCTCGCGCGCGAGACCATCATCCGCATGCTCGAGGGGGCGCTGGGTCTTGCGCGGCCCGCCACTTCGGCGGTCGTCACGAGCCAGCAGGACCGGCGTCGGATAAATCGCACGTAGTGTGAATTTTTGTTGACGCTCGCATTGCTGCATCGCAATAATCCGCGCATCTTGTTTTTTGGAGCGCCGCGCGTGGACAGTGCCAGTTGTAGTAGCAGTGATGCAAAGCGTGCCTTGATGGCCGCTGTTGCCTGCCCGGCCTCCTGAACACCCGCTCTCCGGGTTGAGGTCGCCGAGCCGACCGCAGCCCTTGCCGATGCCCCGGCTCCCTTCGGAGCCCAGGCTTCGCGCCCATCTCCTCACGCCCGATTCATTGATCCTCCGCCCGGGGTGGCTCGATCGCGATCGCGATCTTTCGGCCTCCCTCCGGGCGGTCTGTGCGCGTGCGTCCATGCAGCGGAGCTTCGTTGCATCAACCCGCCCGAGAGGGCCGAGGAGAAGACCGTGGACCCAGACCCTAGTTGGCGCTTGCGCGCGCCTGCCCATCCTTCGCCCCCTTCATTGAACCCGCATCCGGCATTGCCCCGGAGGCCTCGACTCGCCTGAACACAGGCGTGAGGACTCCTGCGCGCCGATGCCGCAGGAGTCTCCGCCATGTTCGCTCTCGCTCACCGCCGTGAGACCTTGCGCCGCGCGCCGCATGCCGCGCTCGCGCAGCGCCGGCCCCAGGCCTTGCAGGCTCTGCTGTACAGCCACGGCGCCGCCGCTTTCGCCGCCACCCTCTCGCCCTGCTCGGGCCGCGTCATCGCCGACGCGCTCTCGACCTTGCCTGCCCCGCAGCGCAACGAAGTCTTCCGCCACCTGACCCGCGCGGCCCGCCGCCGCTGCGCGCAGGTCGGCGGCCGTGCGTTCGATGCCCGTCCTTCGATGGGCTTCTTCGCGCGCCTGCTGGCTTTCTGCCTGCCGCTGCGAGGGGCGCGGCTGTGACTGCGGTCCATCCCACAACAACAGATCCGGATCTCTCGATCCCCAGGAGAAGAACCATGAGAAAAAGAACCTTCATCGCCACCCTCGTCGCAGTGGCCGCCAGCATCGTGCTGGCCGGCTGCGACGCGGGCAGGATGTTCACGTCGTCCGCCGTGGCGCAACCGGTGCCGGCCGCGCGCGCCGTGGTGCACGACGGCGCACTTGTCGCCGTGCCCGAAAACTCCCCGCTGCGCGCATCGATCCAGGTGGCTGCGGCGGAATCGCGCTCGGTGGAGCGGCCGATCGGCGCGCCCGGCAGCATCGAGGCTGCACCCGAAAAACTCGTCAAGGTCACTTCGCCGGTGGCGGGCCGCATCGTCAAGCTGCAACGCGCGCTGGGCGACTCGGTCAAGGCCGGCGACGCGCTCTTCACGCTCGATTCGGCCGACCTGAGCAATGCCTTCGGCGATGCCACCAAGGCCGAGGCCGCGCTGCGCCAGTCGCGCCGCGACTTCGAGCGCCAGAAGCTGCTGTTCGAGGCCGAGATCACCGCCCGCAAGGACTACGAAGCGGCCGAACTCGCCTACGGCGCCGCCACCAGCGATGCGCAGGTCGCGAAGAACCGCCTGGCACAGCTCGGTGCTTCGGCAGGTGCGGGCTCGCACCGCGAATACGTGCTGCGCTCGCCCATCAGCGGCCGCGTGATCGAGATGACCGGCGCGCAGGGCGGCTACTGGAACGACATCAACGCGCCGATCATGACGGTGGCCGATCTGTCGACCGTGTTCCTCACCGCCAACGTGTCCGAGAAAGACATCGCCGCGCTGCGCGTCGGCCAGAAGGCGCGCATCGACCTGAACGCCTACCCCGACCAGGCCTTCGACGGCACCGTCAAGTACATCGGCGAGGTGCTCGATACCGACACGCGCACGGTGAAGGTCCGCGTGGCCATCGACAACCGCCACGGCCGCTTTCGCCCCGGCATGTTCGCCAAGGTGGTGTTCTCGGGCGAGGCGCATCCGGCGGTGGTCGTGCCTGCGTCCGCGCTGGTGCAGAGCGGCCTCTACACCAAGGTCTTCGTGGAGAAGGGCGCCTTCACCTACGAGGCGCGCAACGTGACGGTGGGGCCGGTCATCGGCGACCGCGTCGAGATTCTTTCGGGGCTCAAGGCCGGCGAGCGCATCGCCGTGAAGGAAGGGGTGCTCCTCAATGATTGAGCGCCTCGTCACCCTGTGCTTTCGCCGGCGCGGCATCGCGTGGATCGTGTTCGCCTTCGTCGCGCTCTACGGCTGGACCTGCTGGAAGCAGTTGCCCATCGAGGCCTATCCCGACATCGCCGACGTCACCTCGCAGGTCGTCACCCAGGTGCCGGGCCTTGCGGCCGAAGAGGTCGAGCAGCAGATCACCGTGCCGCTGGAGCGCGAACTGCTCAGCACGCCCGGCCTGCATGTGCTGCGCTCCAAGAGCACCTTCGGCCTGTCGCTGATCGTCGTGGTGTTCAAGGACGGCGTGGACGGCTACTGGTCGCGCCAGCGCCTGCAGGAGCGCATCGCCCGCGTGACGCTGCCCTACGGCGCCACGCCGGGGCTCGACGCCTACACCTCGCCCATCGGCGAGATCTACCGCTACACGCTGGAGTCGAAGACGCGCGACCTGCGCGAGCTGTCGGAGCTGCAGTTCTGGACCGTCATCCCGCGCCTGAAGAAAGTCAGCGGCGTGATCGACGTGGCCAACTTCGGCGGGCTGACCACGCAGTTCATGCTCGCGCTCGACCCCGCAAAGCTGGTGCAGTACGGCGTCACGCTGCAGCAGATCAAGGACGCCATCAACGCCAACAACGGCAGTGCCGGCGGCAGCCTCATGAACCGCGGCGAGCAGGCCTATGTGGTGCGCGGCTCGGGGCTCATCGGCTCGTTGCAGGACATGGGCAACGTGGTGGTCACGGCCAAGTCGGGCACGCCGGTGCTGGTGAAGGACCTGGGCACGCTCAGCTACGGCAACGTCGAGCGGCGGGGCGTTCTCGGCAAGAACGACAACCCCGACACCATCTCCGGCATCACGCTGCTGCTGAAGGATGCGCAGGCCTCGCAGGTCATCCAGGGTGTGCACGCCGCCGTGCAGGACCTGAACGACAACCTGCTGCCCAAGGACGTGAAGGTCGTGCCCTACCTCGACCGCGCCTCGCTCATCGACGCCACCACGCACACGGTCGGCAAGACACTGATCGAGGGCATCGTGCTGGTCACGCTGGTGCTGCTGCTGTCGCTCGGCAGCCCGCGCGCGGCGGCCATCGTGGCGCTGACCATTCCGCTGTCGATGCTGATCGCCTTCATCTTCATGCGGCACCTGAACGTGCCGGCCAACCTGCTGTCGCTGGGCGCGATCGACTTCGGCATCCTGGTCGACGGCGCGGTGGTGCTGGTTGAAGGCATCCTGCGGCGGCGCGAGCAGGCGCAAGACAAGCCATTGACCCCCGCCGATGCCATCGCCGCCACGGTGCAGGTGGCGCGGCCGATCTTCTTCGGCATGCTGGTCATCATCGCGGCCTACCTGCCGCTCTTTGCCTTCCAGCGCATCGAATACAAGCTGTTCTCGCCGATGGCCTTCGCGGTGGGCTCGGCGCTGGTCGGCGCGCTGCTGGTGGCGCTCACGCTCATTCCGGGGCTGGCGTACCTCGCGTTCCGCAAGCCGCGCCGCATCTTCCACAACCGGCCGATGGAATGGCTGACGGTGCGCTACGAAGCCTTCCTTTCGCGTGCGCTGGGCAAGGGGCGCTGGGTGGTGGTGAGCTGTGCGGTGGCACTGCTGGGTGTGCTCGGCCTGGGCAGCACCATCGGCCGCGACTTTCTTCCCTACCTGGACGAAGGCTCGCTCTGGCTGCAGGTGACGATGCCGCCGGGCATCACGCTCGAGAAGGCCACCGGCCTTGCCAATGAACTGCGCCGCGCCACGCGCGAGTTCCCGGAGGTCTCGTACATCGTGACGCAGACCGGCCGCAACGACGACGGCACCGACCCGTGGACCGTCTCGCACATCGAGGCCAGCGTCGGCCTGCATCCGTACGACACATGGAAGTCGGGCCTGAGCAAGCAGGAGCTGATCGCCAAGCTGGCCGAGCGCTACAAGCAGCTGCCCGGTTTTTCGGTCGGCTTCATGCAGCCCATGATCGACGGCGTGCAGGACAAGCTCTCGGGCGCGCACAGCGACCTGGTGGTCAAGATCTACGGCGACAGCCTGGACGAGATGCGCCGCATCGCGGGCGACGTGGTGGGCGTGCTCGAAAAAGTACCCGGCGCCGTCGACGTGGCCATCGACCAGGAGCCGCCGCTGCCCAACCTGAAGATCGACATCGACCGTGCGGCCGCCGCGCGCTACGGCATCAACGTGGCCGACGTGAGCGACCTGATCTCCACCGGCATGGGCGGCACGGCCATCGGGCAGGTCTATGTGGGCGAGAAGAACTACGGCATGACGGTGCGCTTTCCCGAAGCCACCCGCAACGACCCGGACGCCATCGCCGGCCTGATGCTCACCGCACCCGGCGGCGCGAAGGTGCCGCTCGGACAGGTGGCGAAGGTTCGCACCGTGTCGGGCGAGACCACCATCACGCGCGAAGCGTCGCGCCGGCACCTCACGGTGAAGCTCAATGCGCGCAACCGCGACCTGTCGAGCTTCCTGGCCGAGGCGCAATCGGCCATCGAGCGCGACGTGCACTACGACCACCTGCGCTACCAGGTTGCCTGGGGCGGCCAGTTCGAGAACCTCGAACGCGCGCAGGCCCGGCTCATGGTGATCCTGCCGATGACGCTGGCGATCATGTTCCTGCTGCTGTTCGCCGAGTTCGGCAACCTGCGCCAGCCGGCGATGGTGCTGCTGGTGGTGCCGCTCGCCATGCTCGGCGGCCTGGCGGCGCTGCACCTGCGCGGCATGACGCTGAACGTGTCGAGCGCGGTCGGCTTCATCGCGCTGTTCGGCGTGGCCGTGCTCAACGGCGTGCTGATGATCTCGCAGATCAACCGGCTGCGGCGCGAAGACGGCCTGCCGTTGCGCGAGGCCGTGATCGAGGGCGCGCGCAGCCGCATCCGCCCCGTGCTCGTGACCGCCACCGTGGCCGCCTTCGGCCTCACGCCCGCGATGCTGGCGATGGGACTGGGCAGCGACGTGCAGCGGCCGCTGGCCACCGTCGTCGTGGGCGGCCTCGTCACCGCCACCCTGTTGACGCTGGTGCTTCTGCCGGCGCTCTACCACCTTGTCGAAACACAGGCCGAGGCCGCTGCCAGACGGCGCGCCGAGGCCGAAACGGCCGCGCCGGACGCGGGCCTCCTGGAGCAAGCATGAAGAACAAGAACATCCATTGGCACGGCGTCGGCGTGGCGCTGCTGTCGCTGTGCACGGGCATCGCCTGCGCGCAAGGCACGGCTTCGGCCGCAGCCACCGGTGCCGCGACAGTCGATTTCGCGGGCTACCTCGCCGCCGTCGAGAAGCACAGCCTCGACCTCGCGTCGCAGCGCGAGTCGATCACCGCCGCCGAGGCCGGCGTGTCGATCGCGGGCGTCATGCCCGACCCGAAGCTCACCCTCGGCTACGGGCCGAAGGAGTTCAGCCGAACCGTCGCGCTGAAGCCACCCGTCAGCCGCACGGTCGCGCTCGAATGGGAGATCGAGACCGGCGGCAAGCGCGACAAGCGCATCAAGGCTGCGAAGAGCAACGTGAAGCTGACCGAGGCCAACGTCGAAGGCTTCAAGCACCAGCTCTACAGCGATTCGGCCACCGCCTTCGCGGAAGCCTGCCGCACGCGCGAGGCGCTGGTGCGGCAGGAGTCGTCGCTCAAGTCGCTGTCCGACGTCGTGCGTGCCAACGAAGTGCGCCGCAAGGTGGGCGATGCGGGCGGGCTGGAGCTGCTGCAGTCGCGCACCGAGCGCGACCAGTTCCAGGCCGGCGTGGTCAAGGGGCGTGCCGATGCGCAGGCCGCGCTGCTAAACCTGTCGGTGCCGCTGGGGCAGCGCTTCGGCGAACTGTTCGGGCCGCTCGGGTTGAACTGCGACTTTGCAGCGTACACGCCGGGCGACGACGTCGATGCCCTGATCCGCCAGGCGCTCGATGCGCGCGACGAAGTGCTGATCGCCCGCGCGACCCTCGACAGCGCACGCGCGAATGCCGAACTCGTGCAGGCCAACCGCTATGTCGGCCCCACCGTGAAGCTCACAGCCGGCCGCACGCCCATGGGCCGCAGCACCTTCGACGGCGAGGGCAAGGAGACGCCCGGCTCGCCGGTCTCGCGCACGCTGGCGGTGGAAGTGTCGATGCCGCTCCCGTTCTCGCGCCTGCAGAAGGGCGAGGTGATCCAGGCCGAGTCGGCCGTCACGCAGGCGATGCTGGGCCTGCGCGCGGCCGAGCTGAAGACCGATGCCGACGTTCGCACCAGCTACACCCAGTTTGTTGCCGCGCGCGAGAACCTGCGGCGCTACCGCGAGTCCGTGCTCGCGGACTCCGACAAGGTGCTCGCGGGCATCCGCCTGTCGTACCGCAACGGGCAGGCCTCGCTGCTGGAGTTCCTGGCGGCGCAGCGTTCGGCCGACGACGCCTACCTCGCGTACCTGCAGGCGCGGGCCGACCTGGCCGCTGCCACCGTGCAGCTTCAACTGAGCGTCGGGCTGCATCCCGCGCTCTGAGCTCCAAAGACAAAGTGAAAGGAATTTCGCCATGGCCGAATTCGATTCCGGACGCGGAGCCCGCTGGCTCCATCATCGCCTGACGCTGATCGTCCATGCCGACGCGCTGGACGCCGCGCGCGAGGCGCTGCGCTGCAGCTTCTTCGACGCGCGCCTGTACTGGCGCCGCGCGCAGGAGCAGCCGCTGGGCATGCCGCCCGTGAAGTGGGCGCTCAGCGGCGAGTTCCAGGGGCAACTCGGCGGTGCGACCCGGCTGGTGCAGTGCCTGGCCCTGCATCTGCAGGCGCTGCCCGTGGTGCTGCTGCGCCTGGAAACCCTGGGCGGCGCGGCAACGCACAATCCGCCTGCCACATTCTGGGGGGATGATGCGGCAGTCGATGCAGGCAGCAATCCCCGGCCCGCGAGTTCCTTGCCCGACAGGCCCAACCATTCCTTTGCTGGAGCGCTCGGATGAATTTTCTTCAGACCTGGTTCGTCGCCTTCCTCAACAGCCGCCGGACCTCGCGGCTTTTCGGCCGGGGCGAGATGCTGGAAACCGTGGCCGGCGGCCGCGGCGCCTCGCAGCCGATTTCCGACCGCCTGGCGCGCGACCTGTTCCGTGCGGCGGACGACGACGTGCCCTCGCTGCTGGTGCGGCTCGACTCCCACGAAGACGGCCTGAGCGACGCCGAGGCCCAGCGCCGGCTGGAAACCGTCGGCACCAACGAAGTGGCGCACGAAAAGCCGCTGCCCTGGTGGATGCACCTGTGGCACTGCTACAAGAACCCGTTCAACCTGCTGCTGACGCTGCTCGCCGTCGTGTCCTATGTCACCGAAGACACCAAGGCCACCGTCGTCATCGGCACCATGGTGCTGCTGTCGACGCTGATCCGCTTCGTGCAGGAGGGCCGCTCCAACCGCGCGGCCGAAAACCTCAAGGCACTGGTCAGCAACACGGCCACCGTGATCCGGCGCGACCTGCGCACCGAGGCGGCCGAAGTCGCCGAGCGCTACTTCGAGGCCCGGCCGCTGGCGCGCCACGCGCCCAGCCGCGTCGAGCTGCCCATCAAGGACCTGGTGCCTGGCGACCACATCGTGCTGTCGGCCGGCGACATGATCCCGGCCGACTGCCGCATCCTCGCCGCCAAGGACCTGTTCGTCAGCCAGTCGGCCATGACCGGCGAATCGCTGCCGGTGGAAAAGTTCGTCGAGCGGCAAAGCGGCGCGCACAGCCCGCTGGAGCAGGCCAACATCGTGTTCATGGGCACCAACGTGGTGTCGGGCTCGGCCATTGCGCTGGTGATCGCCACTGGCAACCGCACCTACTTCGGCACGCTGGCCACGCGCGTCACCGCCACCGACCGCACGCCCACCGCGTTCCAGGCCGGCGTCAACAGCGTGAGCTGGCTGCTGATCCGCTTCGCGCTGGTGATGGTGCCCATCGTGCTGCTGGTCAACGGCTTCACCAAGGGCGACTGGACCGAGGCCTTTCTGTTCGCGCTGTCGGTGGCCGTGGGCCTCACGCCCGAGATGCTGCCGATGATCGTGACCTCGACGCTGGCCAAGGGGGCGGTGCTGCTGTCGCGCAAGAAGGTGATCGTCAAGCGGCTGGACGCGATCCAGAACTTCGGCGCCATGGACGTGCTGTGCACCGACAAGACCGGCACGCTCACGCAAGACAAGATTTTTCTGGAGCGCCACACCGACGTGTTCGGCAACGAGTCCACCGAGGTGCTCAAGTTCGCCTACCTCAACAGCTACTACCAGACGGGCCTGAAGAACCTGCTCGACCGCGCGGTGCTGGAGCACGTGGAACTGCAGTCCGAACTCAAGCTGGGGCAGGACTACGGCAAGGTCGACGAGATTCCCTTCGACTTCCAGCGCCGGCGCATGTCGGTGGTGGTGTCGGAGCGCGAAGACCACCACGAGCTGATCTGCAAGGGCGCGGTCGAGGAAATGCTCAGCGTGTGCACGCGCGTGCACGACAACGGCCGCGACGTGCCGCTGGACGAAGCGATGCTGGAGCGCGTGCGCCAGATCACCCGCGAGCTGAACCACGAGGGCCTGCGCGTGGTGGCCGTGGCCATGAAGGAAACGCCGTCGCGCGCGGCCGCGTACTCGGTGGCCGACGAAGCCGACCTCACGCTGGTCGGCTACGTGGCCTTTCTCGATCCGCCGAAGGAATCGACCGCGCCCGCGCTCAAGGCCCTGGCCGAGCACGGCGTGACGGTGAAGGTGCTGACAGGCGACAACGAACTGGTGACCGGCAAGGTCTGCCAGCAGGTCGGCCTCAAGGTCGAAGGCATCCTGCTGGGCCAGCACATCGACCGCATGAGCGACAAGGCGCTGGCGCACGCGGTGGAGGTCAACAACGTCTTCGCCAAGCTCTCGCCGCTGAACAAGGAGCGGCTGGTGCGCGCCATGCGCGACAACGGCCACGTGGTCGGCTTCATGGGCGACGGCATCAACGACGCGCCGGCATTGCGGGCGGCCGACATCGGCATCTCGGTGGACAGCGCGGTGGACATCGCCAAGGAGGCGGCCGACATCATCCTGCTCGAAAAGAGCCTGATGGTGCTGGAGGCCGGCGTGATCGAAGGGCGCAAGACCTTCAGCAACATGCTGAAGTACATCCGCATGACGGCCAGCTCCAACTTCGGCAACGTGTTCTCGGTGCTGGTGGCCAGCGCGTTCCTGCCCTTTTTACCGATGCTGCCGCTGCAGCTGCTGGTGCAGAACCTGCTGTACGACATCTCGCAGATCGCCATTCCCTTCGACAACGTCGACGAGGAACTGGTGAAGAAGCCGCTGACCTGGAACCCCGGCGACATCGGCCGCTTCATGGTCTTCTTCGGGCCGATCAGCTCGGTGTTCGACATCACGACCTTCGTGCTCATGTGGCACGTGTTCGGCGCGAACAGCGAAGGGCAGCAGGCGCTGTTCCAGTCGGGCTGGTTCGTGGTGGGGCTGCTGACGCAGACGCTGATCGTGCACATGATCCGCACGCCCAAGCTGCCCTTCATCGGAAGCCGCGCGGCCTGGCCGCTGACGGCCATGACGCTGCTCATCATGGCGGCCGGCATCTTCCTGCCGATGGGGCCGCTGGCCGGCTACTTCAAGCTGCAGGCGCTGCCGCTGGGCTACTTCCCGTGGCTGGTGGCCATCCTGCTGGGCTATGCGGTGCTGACGACGCTCATGAAGCGCTACTACATCCGGCGCTTCGGCTGGCAGTAAAAACAGCAGCGGCGTGGGAGGCGTTCAGGCGGGCGCCTCCCACGCGAAGCCCACGCCATACACCGACCGTATCCAGTCGTGTTCCGGCGTCACCGCGCCGAGCTTGCGGCGCAGGTTCTTCACGTGGCTGTCGATGGCGCGCTCGGTCACGTCCACCGTGTCGTCGTAGGCCAATTCGAGCAGGCGGGCCCGCGAGAAGATGCGGCCCGGATGCCGCGACAGCACCTGCAGCAAACCGAACTCGCGCCGCGTGAGGTTCAACGGCGTGCCTTCGAGCGAGGCGCGCCAGTGCACGTCGTCGAGCACCAGCCCCGGCGCATCGCCCGATGCACCTGCGGCCGGGCCTGGCGCGGTGCGCCGCAGCACCGCGCGCACGCGCGCCACCAGCTCGCGCGGCGAGAAGGGTTTGCACACGTAGTCGTCGGCGCCCAGCTCGAGGCCGAGCAGGCGGTCGACCTCCTCGATGCGCGCGGTGAGCATGATGATCGGGTGCGCCGTGTGTTCGCGCGCGCGGCGCAGCACCTCGATGCCGTCCAGGCGCGGCAGCATGATGTCGAGCAGCGTCAGGTCGGGCGGCGACGCCACGATGCTGTCGAGCGCGCTTCGTCCGTCGGCGAAGTGCTCCGTTTCGTAGCCCGCATGGCGCAGGTAGTCCTGCACCACCGAGGCGATGTCGATCTCGTCTTCGACGATGACGATGCGTGTCATGACGGTGCCGCCAGTGGAAGTGTGAGTGTCAGGCGCAGCCCGCCGAGCGGCGAGGCCGATGCGTCGATGGTGCCGCCGTGCGCCTCGATGGTCGCGCGGCAGATCGAGAGGCCGAGCCCCGAGCCGCCGAACTCGCGGCTGCGCGAGGTCTCGCCCCTGAACAGGCGGTCGAACAGCCGCGGCAGCTCGTGCTCGGGCAGGCCCGGCGCGCTGTCGTCGAACACCAGCGTGAGGCGGTTGCCGCTCCATGCGCCTTCGACCGTGACGCCGATGCGCAGCTTGCCACCCGGGTCGGTGTAGGCCAGCGTGTTCTCGAGCAGGTTCATGAACACCTGGTGCAGCCGGTGCGCGTCGCCTTCGACCACCGGCTGCGCCGACGCCGCGATCAGGTCGATGGCGTGCCGGTCTACCGCGATCTCGCGCTTGGCGAAGCGGTCGCGCGTGTGGTCCAGCGCCTCTTTCAACAGCGACAGCGGAAACACGGTGGCGGTCAGCAGGTCGCTTTGCGGCTCGCGCATGCTGCTGCGCAGGTCGTCCACCAGTTGGCCCAGCCGGATCACCTGCCGGTGCAGCCGCAGCGCGGTGCGCTCGTCGAAGCTGCGCACGCCGTCCTGCAGCGCCTCGATCTCGGCGCGCATGGCGGCCAGCGGTGTGCGCAGCTCGTGCGCGGCATCGGCCAGCCACGCGCGGCGCGAGGCCTCGACGGTGTCCAGGCGCTGCGCCATGTCGTTGAAGGTCTTGCCGAGCAGTGCGAGTTCGTCGGAGCCGTGCACTGCGACGCGCGTGGAAAGCCGCCCGCGCGCCACTTCTTGCGCGGCCTGCGTGAGTTCGTCGATGGGCTTGAACCAGCGGCGCGCCAGCAGCCATGACAGCACCAGCGCGAAGGCAAGGCCGCACAGCCCGGTCAGCACGATCACGCCCGACTGCCGCGCGAGGAAGGCGCGGTCGGCCTCGCTTTCGAGGCCCTGCATGGGCGTGAGCGCGAGGTAGCCGATGACCGAGCGGCCACGGCGGATCGGCAGGCGCGCCGCGTTCTCCAGATCGACGCTCGCGCCGACCACGCGCACGCCCTGGGCGTCGAGCACGGCCAGCCGCTGGAAGATCGAATCGGCCATCTCGCGCGGATCGGGAAAGAACCACGGCGGCGGCATCGCCGGCAGCCGGCGGGGCAGCAGGTCGAGTTGCGGCGACGAGGGAGCTGACGACGACGGCGATGACGAAGAAGGTGAAGGCGGCGGGATCGGCGGCCCGCTGTCGGATGTGCCCGGCGGCTGGCCTTGCTGTTCCTGCGCCTGGGCTTCGCGCAGCGCGCGGTACCTGTACCAGGGCGGCAGCCGCCGCTCGTCGGCACCACCGGGCCCGTCGGTCGCGGCCGCCAGCCGGCCCATCTGCAGGCGGTGCCAGGTGTCGTCGTTGTCGCGCAGGCTCTTCCAGTCGCCGTTGGCGACGTAGTGCTTGAGCACCAGCTGCGCGAGCCAGTCCATGCGGCGGATCTCTATCTCGGCCACGTAGGAGCCCAGCCCACGCTGCAGCGCAAGGATCGAGAGGCCGGCGAAGCTGAGCAGCAGCACGATCAGCAAGGCGGCCAGCGCCAGGAAGATCTTGCGGGAAAGGGTCAGACGCGGCATGGGCTCGGGGCAGGCATGGCCGCATTCTGCGACATGCGTTTCGGGCGGGCGGTCGTCATAGGCAAGCGGCCGATCTTCGGGCCGAAATGAGGAGGAATCTGGGAGAAGTGTTCTCCCATATTTCTCCCGATTCAACACGCAGGATGCAGCCCATGAACCCGGACATGGACCTGCCGCTGTGGTTGCTGCTGTCGCTCGCGCTGCGCTTCTGGCTGGTGGCCCATGCGTGGGTGTTGCTGGTGCGCTGGGCCGAGGCCCGCGCCACGCGGCCGGCCGTGCCCGGCCCCGCGCCGGTCGGGAAGAAGACCTCATGACACACAACGAACCATCGCGGCCGCCCGGCACGGCGGCAGCGGGCTGAAGCATCTTGCGGATCACGATGCAGTTTCAAGACGGCCTTGGCGGCGGCATCGCCTCGCTGATGTAGCGCCTGGCGGGCTACCTGGCCTTCGGCGGCCTGGCGATCAGCGCCTTCATTGCCGCGCGCGACGAATGCCCCGAGCGCGTGCACACGCAGGCACGGCGGTCGAACCTGTCGACGCTGGCGCCGATCATGGGCAATGGTCCGGGTGCGCGAACCGTACCAGCGGACAGCGGGCGCACGGCGGCCGGTGATCTGTTCAGCCCGGCCGTGCCTGCCACCCCCGATGCGCCGGTTGCAGGGTCGACGGCCTGCCGGTACCAGACCGGCCCGGCGGCTCAGGCTGGCCGTTCGGCAAAGCTGAAGCCCACGCCGTAGATCGAGCGGATCCAGTCGTGCGAGGGCACGACGCAGGCCATCTTCTTGCGCAGGTTCTTGATGTGCCCGTCGACCGCGCGCTCGTTCACGTCGAGCGCTTCGGGGAACGCGGCCTCGAGCAGGTTCGAGCGCGTGAACACGCGGCCGGGGTCGCGCGACAGCGCGCGCAGCAACAGCAGCTCGCGGCGCGTGAGGTCCAGCGCATGGCCTTCCAGGCTGGCGCGCGGATCGGCGAAGCTCACCGCGGCCGAAGGCTTTGCTGCATACGGGCGTTGCGCGCGACGGCGCAGCACGGTGTTGACACGGGCCACCACCTCGCGGGGCGAGAAGGGCTTGCACACGTAGTCGTCGGCGCCCATGTCGAAGCCGCGCAGCCGGTCGGCCTCGCGCGTGCGCGCTGTCAGCATGATGATCGGATGGTCGCTGTGCGAGCGCACCTTCTCCAGCACACGCAGGCCGTCGATGCGCGGCAGCGCCACGTCGAGCAGCGTGAGCGCGGGCGGCGCGCTGAGGATGCGGTCGAGCGCCGCCGCGCCGTCCTCGATCTGCTCGAACTCGTGGCCCGCGTCGCGCAGCGGAGGCAGCAGCAACCGGGCGCTGCTGTCGTGCCCGTTCTCGACCAGAAGGATGCGGCTCATGCGGTGGTGTCTCCTTCGGCGCTGGTCAGAAAGAGGTTCCGATCTGGAACTGGAAGCGCTGGATGCGGTCGGCCGCGATGCCGTTGGCGGTGTCGGCCTTCTGGTACATCAGTGGCAGCGCATAGGCCAGCCGCAGCGGGCCCAGCGGCGAGATCCAGCTGATGCCGATGCCCGTCGATGCGCGCAGGCGGTTCTGCGCCTTCCATTGCGCATCGGTCATGCCCGTGGTGCGGTCGGCAAACACGTTGCCCGCGTCGAGGAAGGTGTACAGCCGCAGCGAACGGTCGTTGCCCGCACCCGGAAAGGGCGTGCTGAACTCCATGTTGAAGATCGCCTTGCGCGTGCCGCCGAGCGCGCCGGCGGTGACGGAGTCGGTCGGCCCGAGCGAGTTCTGCTCGAAGCCGCGGATCGAGCCGAGCCCGCCGGCATAGAAGTTCTTGAAGATCGGGAACGTGGTGCCGCCCAGTCCCTTGGCATAGCCGAGCTGGCCATTGACGGCCAGCGTGTACTGCTTGGACAGCGGAAAGTACTGCTGGTACTGGTAGGTGGTCTTCAGGTAGCGTAGCTCGCTGCCCACGCCCAGTTCGAGGTTGGCGCTTTGCAGGCGGCCGCGCGTGGGCACCAGCGCGCTGTCGCGGTCGTCGCGCGACCAGCCGACGGTTGCGGGAATGGCCAGCTTGGTGTCGCTCGCGCACACCACGCTCGGCGCGATGCCCGTGCACTGGAAGTAGTTGAGGTAGGCCTGCGGCGTCGCGGTGTAGA
The DNA here is from genome assembly GCF_900100965.1 of Variovorax sp. EL159. GTDB lineage: Bacteria > Pseudomonadota > Gammaproteobacteria > Burkholderiales > Burkholderiaceae_C > Variovorax. The sequence continues at coordinate 169,592 of NZ_FMUJ01000002.1, forward strand.
CGTAGGAGCCGTTGACCAGCGTGTAGGTGCCGTTGCTGCCCGGCGTGAAGGCGTAGCGCTCGACGCCGATGCCGAGATAGACAGTGTCCAGCTCGCCCACCGGCAACCCGAAGCGCACCGAGCCGCCGTCGCTTGCGAGCTTGTAGTTGCCGTCGGCTTCGTAGTAGGGGCGGGTGGTGGTGTGAAAGAGGTTCAGCGTGCGCGAGATGCCGTCCTTCGTGAAGTACGGGTCTGTGGCGGTGAGCGAGACCGTGCGGTTGTACGAGCTGGTGTTGACCTGCACGCCAAGGTAGTTGCCGCTGCCGAACACGTTCTCCTGCGTGATGCCGAAGGTCAGCGAGATCTTGTCGGTCGACGAATAGCCCGCGCCCAGTTGCAGCGAGCCCGTGGGTTTTTCGGTCACGTTGATCGACAGGTCGACCTGGTCGGGCGAGCCGGCGACCTCGGCGGTCTCGACGTTCACGTCGGTGAAGAAGCCCAGGCGGTCGACGCGGTCGCGCGAGAGCTTGATCTTGTTGCCGTCGTACCAGGCGCCTTCGTACTGGCGGAACTCGCGGCGGATCACTTCGTCGCGCGTCTTCGAGTTGCCGCCGATGTTGAGCCGCCGCACGTAGACGCGCCGCGAGGGCTCCGCCTTCAGCACCATCACGACGCGGTTGTTGGCGCGGTCGATCTCGGGCTCGGCCTGCACGCGTGCGAACGCATAGCCGAAGGTGCCGAAGTAGTCGGTGAAGGCCTTGGTGGTGGCGGTGACGTCTTCGCCGTTGTAGGGCGCGCCGGGGCGGATGGTGACGAGCGACTTGAACTCGTCCTCGCGGCCCAGGTAGTTGCCCGCGAGCCTGACGCCGGCCATCGCGAACTTCTGCCCTTCGGTGATGTTGATGGTGAGCGTGATCGCCTGCCGGTCCGGCGAGATGGCGACCTGCGTGGAGTCGATGCGAAATTCGAGATAACCGCGCGTGAGGTAGTACGAGCGCAGCGTCTCCAGGTCGGCGTTGAGCTTGCTGCGCACGTACTGGTTCGACTTGGTGTACCAGGCAAGCCAGGTGCCGCTGTCCTGGTCGAACAGGTCGAGCAGCGTGCTTTCGCTGAAGTCCTTGTTGCCGACCACGTGCACTTCCTTGATGCGTGCCGCTTCGCCTTCGGTCACGGTGAACGTGAGGTTGACGCGGTTGCGCTCGACGGGCGTGACGGTGGTGATGACCTGGGCGTTGTAGAGGCTGCGGCCGATGTACTGCTGCTTGAGCTCCTGCTCGGCGCGGTCGGCCAGGGCCTTGTCGTAGGGCTGGCCTTCGGCCAGGCCGACCTCGCGCAGGGCCTTCTGCAGGGCGGCCTTGTCGAATTCCTTGGTGCCGACGAAGTCGACGTCGGCGATGGAGGGGCGCTCTTCCACGATCACGACGACCACGTTGCCGTTGACGTCGATGCGCACGTCCTTGAAAAGGCCCAGACCGAAGAGCGCGCGGATGGCGGCGCTGCCGCGCTCGTCGCTGTAGGTGTCGCCGGCCTTGATGCCGAGGGTCGCGAAGACGGTGCCGGGCTCGACGCGCTGCAGGCCTTCGAGCCGGATGTCCTTGACGGTGAACGGATCGGTGGCCCATGCCGGAAGCGCAGCGAGAGAGGCGAGCAGCGCGGCGAGGGTCGCAAGGGACTTGGGAAGATTCATCGCCGCATGGTCCCTGCCAATGTCGGAGAAATTTGGGACCTTGGCCATGCCCGCCGCGTGCGGGGTGTTTCTGTTTATTGCAATCCGATGGCGGTTGCGCTGTTCCATCCGGTGGCCGCGAGAAGGCTTCTTTCGCGGCAGTTCTGCATGTGATGCGCGACCGACAGGTTGCCCTGGATGTCGAGCAGGCGCTGCACCGTGCGGTCGATGGCATCGGCATCGAGCAAGGGGTAGGTGCGCGCGGTGCGGCCGTTGTTGCGCACCAGCCGTGCGATGTAGGGCAGGTCTTGCTGGGTGATGACGGCAGCGGGCATCACGCCTTCGAGCTCGACGCCTTCGCAAGGCAGCAGCACGAAGTACTGCAGGCGAAGGTCTTCGGGCAGAAGGCTTCGCAGTTGCGTGGTCTTGCGGCCGCCTTGCCAGGCGGGGTCTTTCACTTCGCGTGCGCTGCTGCAGCCGTTGAGGCGAAGAAACCAGCGCGGCGGGGCCTGGTCGGACTTCTTGCGATAGACGAAGGCGTTGCGCCAGGCCTTGATCTCGAACAGGTAGATGCCGGTTTCGCAGACGAGCACGGCGTCGATCCTGGCGGTTCGCATCGCGCAACCTTCGGGCATGGGAATGACGAGGTTGCGAAGAATGCGCAGGTGGGAGAAGGCGGGGCTGAATGCGCTGGCGAGCTGCTGCACACCCAGGGACGCGGCGATGGTGCTTTGCAATGCAATGGTCATGTCGGGCTCCTTCGAGGGGCCGAGCATTGCTTGGCTTTTGGGAGACTTTTGGGATGGGGGGTGTCTTTGCGTTTTTATTCAGGACGCTTGCGAAGGGCGCCCGGCATGCGGCACGGCGCGCTCGGCCCCGCTGTGCCGGCCGCTTTGCGGCTTCCCTGCGGTGCTCGCGTTTCGCGGGGTCTCGCAGAACTCGCTGCGCTCAAACAGCTGCGAGCCCTGATCCGCGAAACGCTGCGCTCCTCGGCGGCACAGAGGAGCCGAGCGCGCCGTGCCGCATACCGGGCGCTGGTCGTGGCGTTGATGCCGTCGGCCCTCACCCCAACCCTCTCCCAGAAGGAGAGGGAGTCATGCGGGGGCGTGCCCGAAACCTGCGGTAACCAAAGCGGGTGCGCGCAAAAACAACAGTACGGCCTACCCACCAGATTCCTCCAAATTTGAACGAGACCATCCGTTCCAGCTGCTCGATGAAGAGCTGCTCAAACCGGAGAAACCTGAATGAAGAAATCCCTCACGGCACTCGCCGCGCTGGCCGTTACCGGCCTGGCCTCTGCCCAATCGTCCGTTACCTTGTTCGGTGTCGTCGATGCGGGCGTGAGCTATCAATCCGCCACTTCGCGCGACCCCCTCACGGGCGCCACCAGCAAGCAGAGCCAATGGAGCCTGGCCAACTCGGGCTACAACTCCAGCCGCATCGGTTTCCGTGGCACCGAAGACCTGGGCGGCGGGCTGGCCGCGAGCTTCTGGCTCGAAGCGCCGATCAGCAACGACGACGGTGCCAACGGCATCTCGAGTTTCAATCGCCGCTCGACGGTCAGCCTCTCCGGTGGCTTCGGTGAAGTGCGGCTGGGCCGCGACTACACCTCGACCTTCTGGAACGACACCGTCTTCGACCCCTTCGGCACGAACGGGTCGGGCACCAACGTCATCAGCACGGTGGGCGCCAGCAGCGGCATCGGCAACACCAACTACGCGCGTGCCAGCAACATGGTCGGCTACTTCCTGCCGGCCAATCTCGGTGGCTTCTACGGGCAGGTGCAGTACAGCTTCAACGAGAACGTGCGCACCAGCGGCACCAACCTCACGGCGGCCACCAGCAGCAATGCCGGCCGCTACATCGGCGGGCGCTTCGGCTATGCGAACGGGCCGCTCGATGTGGCATTGGCCGTGGGCCAGAACGTGGCGGTCGACACCACGTCGCTCACGCAGAAGGTGCAAACGATCAACCTCGGTGCGTCGTACGACTTCGGGCCCGTCAAGCTGTTCGGCGAAATCTCGAACGTGCAGAACAAGTTCGACATCGCCGCGGTGGGCAACAGCCACGACAGCTACAAGGGCTACCTGCTCGGCGCCAGCGTGCCGGTGGGCGCGGGCCTGATCCGCGCGTCGTACTCCACGGTGCGCTACCACGAAGGCGCCCTCGGCATCACCGGCGAGAGCCCGCGCGTCAACAAGTTCGCGCTGGGCTATGTGCACAACCTTTCGAAGCGCACCGCGCTGTATGCCACCGTCGCGCGCGTGAACAACCGCAACGACGCGGCCTACACCGGCGACCTGACCGCCGCCAGCACGACGGGCTATGGCAGCACCGGCGTGGGCTACACGGGCCTGCCGCGTTCGTCGACGGGCTACGACTTCGGCATCCGCCACGCGTTCTGACCGACGGGGCGCATTGCGCGGCCGGTGCGGTCGGCGGGGCGCCTGCTCCGTCGGCTGCGCGTGGCCGTGCAAGGCGTGAGGAGATTTCAAAAAATGATCGACAGAATCCGACACCTTGCGGCCGTGCTCGCCGCCACCAGCCTGACGGGCTGCATCGTGCTGCCACCGCCGATGCCTTACGGGCCACCACCGGGTTTTCGCGGGGAAGGGCCACCAGGGCCTTTCTTCAGGGAAGGCCGGCCGCCACCGATGCCCGCGTGGGACATGTGCGACGGGCAAGCCGAGGGTGCGCGCCCCGCGCTGCCGGGTCCGCGCGCGGATGCGCTCACCGGCACCTGCGAGCGCGGGCCTTCGGGTGCGCTGGAGTTCCGCCTCTCCGGGCCGGCGAACATGGACAAACGGTAATGAAGCGGCGGCGCTTTCTCTGGTTGAATCGCGGCTAGGATGGCCTCCGGCGGCGGCCTGCGAGCGAAGGGCCGGCCGACCGACTCCATCGCCATGAGCACCAGAACGCAGCCACTCCCCGATCTTTCCCTTTCCACGAACCGCCTTGCCGCGCCGCACGAAGGCGCCACGTCGGTCACGCCGAGGTGATCGGGCCGACCGCCATGTGGCGCTGCCTCATCGTGGAGGACGACGCCGACAACGCCCGCTACATCGCCGACGGTTTCCGTTCGCTCGGCCACGTGGCCGTGATCAGCCGCGATGGTGCCGATGCGCTGGCGCGCGCAACGGGCGAGTCGTGGGACCTGGTGATCCTCGACCGCATGCTGCCCAACGAGGTCGATGGCCTGTCGATCCTGTCGACGATGCGCGCCCTCGGCAAGAAAACGCCGGTGCTGGTGCTCAGCGCATTGAGCGCGCTCGACGAACGCGTGCGCGGGCTCAAGGCCGGTGGCGACGACTACCTGGCCAAGCCCTTCGCCTTTTCCGAACTGGCGGCGCGTGCCGAAGCGCTGGTGCGGCGTTCGCGCACGGGGCCCGAGATCCGCATGCTGCAGCTGGCCGACCTCACGCTCGATCTGGCGCGGCGGCATGTGGAGCGTGCCGGCCGGCCCATCGCGCTGCAGCCGCGCGAGTTCCGGCTGCTGGCCTATCTGATGATGCATCCGGGGCAGGTGGTCACGCGCACCATGCTGCTCGAAGCGGTGTGGGACTACCAGTTCGACCCGCAGACCAACGTGATCGACGTGCAGGTGAGCCGGCTGCGCCGCAAGCTCGATGTCGGCGGCGCGCCGACGTTGATCCACACCCTGCGCGGCGTGGGCTATCGGCTGGCGCTGGGTCATGGCGATGGCAATGGCGATGCGCCCGACATCCGGGAAGCGCCCCCATGATCAAGACCTTGCGCCAGCTGTGGCGCTCGGTCGGGTTCCGGCTCGCGTTCTATTACGGCCTGCTCGTGGCGATCACGATGCTTGCCGCGCTGGCCATCGTCTACATGCAGACCGTCGGCGTGCTGCAGCAGCGCATGGTGCGGCAGGTGTCGGCCAGCGTGCAGCAGCTGATGGTGCGCTACGACGCGCGCGGCCTGGACGGCGTGGCGGGCGAGATCGGCTTTGCGCTGTCCGACGGGCGCAATTCCGACAACGAGATCTACCTGCTCACCGACCGCGAAGGCCGCAAGCTCGCGGGCAACCTCGACCAGACGCCGTCGCTTGCGCCCGATGCGGGCGACGGTGTGCACCGGCGCGTGGTGCGCTCGGGCCAGAGCGCCATCGGCTACCTCGTGATGCGGCACCTGCCCGATGGCGCCCTGCTGGTGGTGGGGCACGACCTGCGCGACCAAGAGTCCATCGAGTCGCTGGTGGCGAGCGCAAGCGCGGCGGCGGGCATCGTCGCGGTGCTGCTGCTGATCGGCGGCACCTTCGTCTTCAGGCAGGAGCTTGAACGCAGCGTGGGTGCGGTGCGGCGCACGGCCGCGCGCATCGCGGCGGGCGAGCTGCAGGAACGGGTGGCGCCGTCGGGCCAGGAAGACGAGTTCGCGCTGCTCGAGAACGATATCAACGCGATGCTCGACCGCATCCAGTCGCTGATGGACGGCGTGCGCCATGTGTCCAACACCATCGCGCACAACCTGCGCACGCCGCTCACGCGCGTGCTGGTGCGGCTGCGCGCGGTCGAGCAGGAGCTGGGCGGCAACGACGTGCAGCGCCAGGCCGTGGCCACCGCGATCCGCGAACTCGACGAACTGGCGGTGGTGTTCGAGAAGCTGCTGCAGATCGCCGAGGTCGAGGCCGGTGCGCGGCGCCAGCAGTTCGCGCCAGTCGCGTTGCACGTGATTGCCGACGACGTGGCGGAGCTGTATGAGGCAGTGGCCGAGGTGCAGGGCATCACGCTGCTGCGCGAGCCGGTCGACATCGCGGTGGCGCTGGGCGACCGCGATCTGCTGGCGGGCGCGGCGGCCAACCTGCTCGACAACGCGCTCAAGTACGCGGGCACCGGCGCCACGGTGCGCATCGGCACGCACACGGTGGACGGCCGCGCGCAGCTCTTCGTGCAGGACAACGGGCCGGGCATTCCGGCGGCCGAGTTCGAGCGCATCGGCGTGCGCTTCCACAGGCTGGACCGCAGCACGCCGGGGCACGGGCTGGGGCTGGCCAGCGTGCAGGCCGTAGTCGCGTTGCATGGCGGCCGGCTGCAGCTGCACGATGCGGCGCCGGGCCTGCGCGTGTGCATCGACCTGCCGGCGGGCGACTGACGGCGCTGCGTTCGCCACATTGCCAAACGGCAATGTTCTGTTCATACACACCGGGCACCTGAATTCCTAGGATCGGCTGCGCACGTCTTGTGCCGAGTTCCAGGAGACATCAACGGTGAGAATCAAGAGTCAGAGAGATTTCTGCTCGGGCGTCCTTTTCAGCGCCTTCGGCGTGGCCTTCGCATGGGGTGCCACGACCTACAACGTCGGCAGCGGCGCCCGCATGGGCCCCGGTTATTTCCCGCTGATCGTGGGCATCCTCATTGCGCTGATGGGCGTGATGATCACGCTCAAGGCATTGACGGTGGAGACCGAAGACGGCGAGCCCATCGGCCGCATCGCATGGAAGCCGCTGGTGTTCATCATCGGCGCGAACCTGATGTTCGGCGTGCTGCTCGGCGGCCTGCCCAGCATCGGCCTGCCGTCGATGGGGCTGATCGTCGCGATCTATGCGCTGACCTTCATCGCGAGCCTGGCGGGCGACAACTTCGGCTGGAAGGGCGTGACCGTGCTCGCCAGCATCCTGGCGCTGGGCAGCTACCTGGCCTTCGTGGTCGCGCTCAAGCTGCAGTTCCAGGTGTGGCCCACCTTCATCGCCGGCTGATCCGCGCAGAACAACAAGAACACGACAAGAAAAATGGACCTGATTACCAATCTCTCGATCGGCTTCGGCGTGGCCTTCACCGCGCAGAACCTTGTCTATGCCTTCGTGGGCTGTCTGCTCGGCACGTTGATCGGCGTGCTGCCGGGCATCGGGCCGGTGGCGACCATCGCGATGCTGCTGCCCGCGACGTACGCGCTGCCGCCGGTGGCCGCGCTCATCATGCTGGCCGGTATCTATTACGGCGCGCAGTACGGCGGCTCGACCACGGCCATTCTGGTCAACCTGCCGGGTGAATCGTCGTCGGTGGTGACGGTGATCGACGGCTACCAGATGGCGCGCAAGGGGAGGGCCGGACCGGCGCTCGCCGCGGCGGGCCTGGGCTCGTTCTTCGCGGGTTGCGTGGGCACACTGATCCTGGCCGCGTTCGCGCCGCCGCTGACCGAGCTGGCCTTCAAGTTCGGCCCGGCCGAGTACTTCTCGCTGATGATCCTGGGCCTGATCGGCGCCGTGGTGCTGGCCTCGGGCTCGCTGCTGAAGGCCATCACGATGATTCTTCTGGGGCTTGCGCTCGGCCTCGTGGGCACCGACGTGAACTCGGGCGTGGCGCGCTACAGCTTCGACATTCCTGAACTGACCGACGGCATCGGCTTCATCGCCATCGCGATGGGCGTGTTCGGCTATGGCGAAATCATTGCCAACCTCGCGGTGCCGGAGCACGAGCGCGAAGTGTTCACCGCCAAGGTGAAGGGCCTGTGGCCCACCAAGCAGGACTTCAAGGACATGACGCCTGCGGTGCTGCGCGGCACGGCGCTGGGTTCTGCACTGGGCATCCTGCCCGGCGGCGGTGCGCTGCTGTCGGCCTTCGCGGCCTACACCATCGAGAAGAAGATCAAGCTCAAGCAAGGCGAAGTGCCTTTCGGCAAGGGCAACATCCGCGGCGTGGCGGGCCCCGAGTCGGCCAACAACGCCGGTGCGCAGACCTCCTTCATTCCGCTGCTGACGCTGGGCATTCCGCCCAACGCGGTGATGGCGCTGATGGTGGGGGCCATGACCATCCACAACATCCAGCCGGGCCCGCAGGTGATGACCAGCAACCCCGAGCTGTTCTGGGGCCTGATCGCCTCGATGTGGATCGGCAACCTGATGCTGATCGTGCTGAACCTGCCGATGATCGGCATCTGGATCAAGCTGCTGACCATTCCCTACAAGTGGCTGTTTCCGTCGATCGTGCTGTTCTGCGCGGTGGGTGTCTATTCGGAGAACAACAACACCTTCGACGTGTGGATGGTCGCGATCTTCGGCATCGTGGGCTATGCCTTCCTGAAGCTCAAATGCGAGCCGGCGCCGCTGCTGCTGGGCTTCATCCTCGGGCCGATGATGGAAGAGAACCTGCGGCGCGCATTGCTGCTGTCGCGCGGCGACTGGAGCGTGTTCGTCACGCGGCCGCTGTCGGCGGGCCTGCTGGCCGCTGCTGCGCTGCTGCTGATCGTCGTGCTGCTGCCTTCGGTGAAGGCCAAGCGCGAAGAGGCGTTCGTCGAAGAGTGAACGGGGTGATCTGATTCAAGGCGCGGGGGCCTGCGCGGCCTCCAGCGCCTCGAACTCAGCCGCAAGAAAGTCCACCAGCTTGCGCACCGAGGGCAGCAGCCCACGGCGCGACGGGAACACCGCGTGGACGATGCCGGCGCGCGGCGCCCATCGCGGCAGCACGTCGACGAGGCGGCCGGCCTTCAGGTCGTCATGGACCATCATGGTCGGCAGCTTGGCGACACCCACGCCCTGCAGCGCGGCAAAGCGCAAGGCGACCATGTCGTCGGTCACCAGCCGGGGCTGATGGCGCACCTCGGCAGTGGCGCCGTCGGGGCCTTCGAGGCTCCAGGTGTGCTGTGGCTGCGAAGGGCCCAGGTCGAGGCTGGGCAAGGTGCCCAGGTCCGCCGGGCCGGCGGGTGCCGCCAGGCCTTCGAGCAGGCGGGGGTGGGCCACCAGACGCTGGGCGCTTTTGCCCAGCACCTTCATCACGAGGTCGGTGTCTTCGAGCGGCGGAAAGCGCACGCGCAGCGCAAGGTCGAAGCCTTCGCGAATCACGTCGACGCGGCGGTTGGTGCTGTCCATGTGCACCTGCACGCGCGGGCACTCGGTCATGAACTTCGCGATCATCTCGCCGACCTGGTAGTACACCAGCGCCGATGGGCAGGCCAGCCGCACCAGCCCTTGCGGGTCGGCGTGGATGCGGTCGATGGCCTCCTGCGCGGCATCGGCCTCGACCAGCATCGCGACGCAGTGCTCGTAGTACTGCCGGCCGATGTCGGTGACGATGAAGCGGCGCGTGGAGCGCTGGATCAGCCGCACGCCCAGCCGCTCTTCGAGCAGCGCGATGCGCCGGCTCAGGCTGGACTTGGGCACGCCCAGCGCCCGGCCGGCCGGGGCGAAGCCGCCGTGGTCGACGACCTGGGCGTAGAAGTAGAGATCGTTCAGGTCGCGCATGGTTTGCCGGTGCCTCCGTTGCCCTTGATCGTTCGCCAGATGGAACGATGAGGGCGAATTCTGGCATCTACTCAAAGCATCGTTGCGGCCGCATCCTCTGTACATGGCCTTCCCGCATCGGGAGGCCCCACAGAAGGAGCACCCCATGAAGAAGATCCTCGGCACCTACAGCGCACCGCGCCCGCATTGGGTGGGCGATGGGTTTCCCGTGCGCTCGCTGTTCAGCTACGACACGCTGGGCCGCCACACCAGCCCGTTTTTGCTGCTCGACTACGCGGGGCCGGCGAAGTTCGAGCCGACCGTGCGGCCGCGCGGCGTGGGTCAGCACCCGCACCGTGGCTTCGAGACAGTGACCATCGTCTACAAGGGCGAGGTGTCGCACCGCGACTCGACCGGGCAGGGCGGCACCATCGGCCCCGGCGACGTGCAATGGATGACCGCGGGCGCGGGCATCCTGCATGAGGAGTTCCATTCCGACGCCTTCACCCGCGACGGTGGCGAGCTGGAGATGGTGCAGCTCTGGGTCAACCTGCCCGCCAAGGACAAGATGGCCGCACCGGGCTACCAGGGCATCACCGATGCGCAGATTCCATCGGTGGAACTGGGCGACGGCGCAGGCCGCGTGCGCGTGATCGCGGGCGACTACCTCGGCCACAAGGGGCCGGCCCACACCTTCACGCCCATCGACGTGTGGGACGTGCGCCTGAACCAGGGCGCAAGCGTGACGCTGCCCGTGCCCGAAGGCCGCGTGGCCGCCATCGTCGTGCTGCGCGGCACGGTGATGGTGAACGGCGACGAAGTGGCGCGCGATGCGCAGATGGTGCTGCTCGACCGCGCTGGCGATGCGCTGACGCTGGAGGCGAATAACGACGCCGTGGTGTTGTTGCTGAGCGGCGAGCCGATCGACGAGCCCATCGTCGGGCACGGGCCGTTCGTGATGAACACGCGCGACGAGATCGTGCAGGCCATGAAGGACTTCGGCAGCGGCCGCTTCGGACAGATGCAGGCGCACTGAGCGCGCCGGGTGCTCTGAACGCTCTGGTGGGGCGGCACAAGGCGGTGGCGGCACCGTGGAACTCCGCGTCATACTCGCGGTCCCACGGTGCCGCTGCCTTTCTCCCGATGCCTCACGTGCGATTCATGGCCTTCCTGACCCTTCCGCGGGCGCTTGCCGCCAGTGTTGCCGTTCTTGCCGCCGGTGCATTGCATGCGCAGGCCCTGCCACCGGGCGTGCGCCTGGGCATGACGGCCGATGAGTTGCGGGCCGTGCTGCCCGCGGCGGAACATGTGCAGCGGCCGCAGCGCCTGTCCGGTGGCCTGCTCGGCAGTTGGCGCGCGGCGCCGGTCACGATGGCCGGGTTGGTGTTCGAGCCGACCTTCTTCTTTGCGGCTTCCGAGCTGCGGCGCGTGGAGTACGTGGCGACCGCGCAGGCGTTGCCCGACAGCGGCGCCGCAGCCTTCGCGGCGCTCGTGCAATGGGGGCGCGGCGTGTTCGGCAACGAACTGGCGTCACGCGACCCGGGCAGCGCCTATGCGGCCTGGGTGAGCAACGACACCGATGTTTATGTGCAGCAGGTCAGCGACCCGCGTCATGCGAGCGTGCGGCTGGTCTACAAGGCGCGGCAGCTGCGGGACGGCAGCGAGCTCTGAGCGCCTGCTCCTGCGCCTGCTGAAGCCAGGCTTCAGCCCGCGGTGAGCATGCCCCGCTGCTCGATGAACGCCACCACCTCGGCCACGCCCGTGTGCGTCTTGAGGTTGGTCATCACGTAGGGGCGCTGGCGCCGCATGCGCTGCGTATCCTGTTCCATCACGTCGAGGTTGGCGCCCACGTAGGGTGCGAGGTCGGTCTTGTTGATGACGAACAGGTCGCTCTTGGTGATGCCGGGGCCGCCCTTGCGCGGGATCTTCTCGCCGGCGGCCACGTCGATCACGTAGATCGTGAGGTCCGACAGCTCGGGGCTGAAGGTGGCCGCGAGGTTGTCGCCGCCCGACTCGACGAACACGACGTCGGCATCGGGAAAGTCTTCGAGCATGCGGTCGATGGCCTCGAGGTTGATCGAGGCGTCTTCGCGGATCGCGGTGTGCGGGCAGCCGCCGGTTTCCACGCCCATGATGCGTTCGGCGGGCAATGCGCCGGCCACGGTCAGCAGGCGCTGGTCTTCCTTGGTGTATATGTCGTTGGTGATCGCGACCAGGTCGTACTTGTCGCGCATCGCCTTGCAGAGCATTTCGAGCAGTGTGGTCTTGCCCGAGCCGACGGGGCCGCCGATGCCCACGCGAAGGGGAGGAAGCCTCTTGGTACGGCGGGGGATGTGGTGCAGTGCGGAGGTCATGGAGGAAGTGTCCGGTTCAGCTTCGGAAGAGGCGGGAATATTGTGTTTCATGGCGGGCCGACAACACGGCCAGCAGGGGCGCGAAGGCCTGGCGTTCGTCGTCGCCGAGGTTCATGGCACGCGCCACGGCGGCAGGAATGTCGTGCGCCAGTTGGCCGAGGATGCGCTGGCCCGCGCTCTGACCGAGCGGCACGGCTTTGACGGCGGCGGCGATCATGTTCTCGGCCCAGCCGAAGGCAAAGGCCAGGCAGCCATCGTGCACCGTCGCGCCGGTGCGGCTGACGGCGAAGGCGAAGGCCACGGGGTAGGTCGCGGGCAGGTTCGCGAAGACCTCGGCCGTGTCGGCATGGTGCAGCTTGAGCCACTCGACGAAGGAGCGGCCCATCTGTTCGGTCTGCAGGAAGAACTCGGCCGATTCACGTGTGACCATCACCCATTCGTTGAGTTCGCGGACGCGCGCCATGTCGTTGGCGCGCCAGGCGGCGATGGCCTGCGCCACCAGTGCGAGGTCGCCGCGCGCGAAGCTCAGGTGCAACTGGTCGGTCAGCCATTCGGTGGCCTTGGCTTCTGAATCGATGCCGGCCCATTCAACAGCCGCCTCGACGCCTTCTGAATAAGAAAAGCCGCCGACGGGCAGGGCGGGGGAGGCGAGCCAGATCAGTTGAAGCAGGCTGCTGGCGCTCTGTGCGTTGGCTGGGTCGGCCATGTCAGCTCTTTGCCATGCGTTGTGTGGCGGGGTGCTTTTGTTCGGGGCGTGTGCACAGGACACCGGGTACTCCCCTCCGCGAATGTCCCCCGGCTTCGCCTCCTCCTTTATTTCGCTGCGGGGAGCACCCGGTGCCCTGCGCACGATGGGCGCAGCCGTGGTGCTGGCCGATCAACAACTGCACTGCCCAACGATCACGCTGGCGGGGTGCCTTGCGCAGCGAAATAAAGGAGGAGGCCGCAGGCCGGGGGACATTCGCGGAGCAAGGTACCCCGTCGGCGTGGTCGAGCCCTGAACGACCCCATCCAAACACAACGCGGCGAACCGAAAGGCAAGGCCTCATCTCAATGCTCAGTGAGAGTGCCCGTGGTGATCGTGGTCGTGACCATGCGAATGCTCATGCGCGTCGAGCAGTTCCGGTGCAAGCACGAGCGGTTTCGGTCCCTTGCTGCTGGCATGCGCATGGCCATGGTCATGCGCGTGGTCATGGCTGTGACCGCCACCACCATGCGAATGCTCATGCGATCCATAGGCACCGCCTTCGGGCTCGAAGGCCTCCTCGACCGCCACGACGATCAGGTGCATCGAGCGCAGCATGTCGGCCAGCACATGGTCGGGTTCGATCTTCAGGTGGTCGGGCTTCAGCTCGATGGGCAAATGCCGGTTGCCCAGGTGATAGGCCGCGCGCGTCAGGTCGAAGGGCGTGCCGTGGGCCGTGCAATGCGTGATGCGAAGCACCGGTTGCGGTGCCGCGATGATGCGGATCAGCGAGCCGTCTTCGGCCACCAGCACGTCGCCGCCACGCACTGCCGTGCCACGCGGCAGGAAGATGCCGATCTGCCGGCCCTGCGAGTCGGTGGCGTCGAAGCGGCTTTTCTGGCGGACGTCCCAGTCGAGTTCGATCGTGGCGGCGCGCTTGAGCAGAACGGGCGCAAGGCCGCGGCCCTGGGGCATGAGTTTGTTGGCGGTGAGCATGGCGGGTTGCAACTCCAGATGAGTGCGCGCAATATAACTTTTGCTGATACGGGCCGCGCGGCGCAGTCGAGGGGCAACGTGGGAATGGACGATAGGCGCGATGCGCCAAAGCTTCTTTCTCCGTAGCAAGTACCGGGCCCCGCCAAGGGCTTGCCTCCACGCCCCATCCGCCCCACCATCTGCGCCATGAACAGCCTGGCCTACCTGACGACCGACGTCGCCACCGCGCTGCGTTTCGACTACTGGCACGACGTCGTGTGCCGCCACTGCATTCCCGCGGCCAGCCGCGCGATGACGCCCGGACCGTTCGAAGGGCGGCTCGACGTGTGCGATGTGGGCGCGGTCAGCGTCAACCGCATGTCGGCGCCGCTGCACTATTGGTCGCGCGACGCGCACCACCTGCGCCGGCATCCGCTGGACGACTTGTGGCTGGCGTTCGTCCAGGAGGGTGAAGGCGCCTTCGAGCAAGGCGGGCGGCAGGGGCGGCTGCGCAGTGGCGACATGCTGCTCTACGACGCCGGCCGGCCGTTCGAATGCACGATGGACGCGCGCTCGGTCTACCTGGCGCGCATGCCGCGCCGGCTGCTGTTGCGGCGCTTCGCGAAGGCCGAGGACTTCACCGCGCGCGCCATTGCCGCGGACCGTCCCGGCGCGACGCCGCTGCATGCGATGCTGCGGGAAACAGCGAACCCGGCGTTTGCGTACCCACGCGCCGCTGCGGCCGAGCGCTTCGGCGGCGCGCTCATCGACCTGCTGGCCGTGACGCTCGAACTCCAGCAGGACGCTATCGACAATGCCGGCGCCGAGCTTGGCCTGCATGCGCGCATGAAGGCCTACATCGAGCGCAACCTGGACGACCCGGCGCTCTCGCTCGAAGGTTTGGCGCAGGCGCACCGTGTCTCGGCTCACACCGTGACCCGGGCGTTTGCGCGACAAGGTGAGACGGCCATGGGCGCGGTCTGGCAGGCGCGCCTAGTGGCCAGCCGCGATGCGCTGGCGGGTGGGCGCGCGCGCAGCGTGACCGACGTCGCGTTCCAGCACGGGTTTTCCGATCTGTCGCATTTCAGCCGGGTCTTCCGCAAGACTTATGGCTGCGCACCGCACACGCTCCTGAAAGCGCGCTGACCGGTGGGGGCTGTCCGCCCCAGCACAAGTGCATGTCCGGGAGAGACCAGCGTGGACCGACCTGCGTGGATAAGGTTCGCCCGGGGTGGCGGCTTCTTTCCGCCACCGTGATTCGGCCTTTTTTTCTCAACCCAACGCATGCGGGTGCATTGCGCCCCGGGAGTCAGTCATGGCGGACAAGGAATTGCATCATCTCGAACTGCTGGACGTCGGCCGGCAGATTCAGTCGCGCGAGCGATCGTCGGAGGAAGTCACGCGCGCGATGCTCGCGCGCATCGAGGCCGTCGACGGCCGGCTGCACAGCTACGCGACGCGCATGGACGCGCAGGCGCTCGACGATGCGCGCCGCGCCGACACCGAGATCGCGGCCGGCCGCGCGCGCGGTCCGCTGCACGGCGTGCCGCTGGCCGTGAAAGACCTGCTTTGGACCGAAGGCGTGCCGAGCGCGCACGGCATGACGATCCATCAGTCCTTCCGCCCGACGGAGGACGCGACCGTAGTTCGCCGTCTGCGCGAGGCCGGCGCGGTAATCCTTGGCAAGCTGCAGCAGACCGAAGGCGCCTTTGCCGATCACCATCCGCAGATCGCGTCGCCGGTCAACCCGTGGGATGCCACGCTCTGGCCCGGCGTGTCATCCAGTGGCTCGGGCGTGGCCACCGCGGCGGGCCTGTGCTTCGGCGCGCTGGGCACCGACACCGGCGGGTCGATCCGCTTTCCATCGGCAGCCAATGGCATCACCGGCCTCAAGCCAACGTGGGGGCGGGTGAGCCGGCACGGTGCCTTCGAGCTGGCGGCCTCGCTCGACCACATCGGCCCGATGACGCGCAGCGCGGCTGACGCGGGCGCGGTGCTGGCAGCCATCGCCGGCGCCGATCCGCGCGACCCGACGGCCAGCACGCAGCCGGTGCCCGACTACCTCGCGACGATGACGCGCGGCCTGGCCGGCCTGCGCGTCGGCATCGACCCCGGCTGGACGCTGGACCGTGTGGACGCACCGACGCGCGCCACGCTGGCGGCTGCGATCCGCACGGTCGAATCGCTGGGCGCCTCGGTGCGCGAGGTGGTGTTTCCCGACACGACGCAGGCGGTGCTCGACTGGTCGCCGCTGTGCGCTGTCGAGACGGCTGTGGCCCACGAGGCCACGTACCCGGCGCGGCGTGCCGAGTACGGCCCGGGCTTGTCGGGGCTGATCGATCTCGGCCTGTCGCAAAGCGCCACCGACTATCAGAAGCTGCTGCTGCGCCGCGCCGATTTCAGCGGTCGCGTGCGCGCGTTTTTCGAGCAGGTCGACCTGCTGCTGATTCCGGCCATTCCCTTCGCGGCGCCGACACTCGAGCGCGCCGGCCAGCTCGGCGTAGACCCGGAGCTGCTGGCCGGCATGCTGCGCTACACCTGCCCGTTCGATCTCACGGGCAGTCCCACGCTCACCTTGCCGGGCGGCGCCACCGAGGCCGGCGTGCCGGTGGCCTTCCAGTTCGTGGCCCCGCACTTCGGCGAAGACCTGCTGGTGCGCGCGGGCTGGGCGTTCCAGCGGGCGACCGACTGGCATCGCCGGCATCCCGCGGTGTGAATCGCTGCTGTGGCCGGCGCAGCTTTCTTCAGAACAGGAAGTAGCGCTGCGCCATCGGCAGCAGCTTCGCCGGCTCGCAGGTCAGCAAATGTCCGTCGGCGCGCACCGCATAGGTCTGCGCATCGATCTCCATCTTCGGCGTGTAGCCGTTGTGGATCAGGTCCTTCTTGCGCACGTTGCGGATGTTCTTTACCGCGCTGAGGTGCTTGGCTAAACCGTAGCGCTCCTTGATGCCCGATGCCAGCCCGGCCTGCGAGACGAAGGTCAGCGAACTTCTGGCGAGCGAGCCGCCGTAGGCACCGAACATCGGGCGGAAGTGCACCGGCTGCGGCGTCGGGATCGACGCGTTCGGGTCGCCCATCGCAGCCATTGCGATGGTGCCGCCCTTGAGGATGGTGAAGGGCTTCACGCCGAAGAAGGCCGGCTTCCAGATCACGATGTCGGCCCACTTGCCGACTTCGAGCGAGCCCACTTCATGCGCGATGCCGTGCGCAATGGCGGGGTTGATCGTGTACTTGGCGACGAAGCGCTTGGCGCGGAAGTTGTCGTTGCGCTCGCTGTCTTCCGGCAGCTTGCCGCGCTGCAGCTTCATCTTGTGCGCGGTCTGCCAGGTGCGGATGATGACCTCGCCCACGCGGCCCATGGCCTGGCTGTCGGAGCTGAACATGCTGATCGCGCCCAGGTCGTGCAGCACGTCTTCGGCGGCGATGGTTTCCTTGCGGATGCGCGACTCGGCAAAGGCCAGGTCTTCGGCGATGCCGGCGTCCAGGTGGTGGCACACCATGAGCATGTCGACGTGCTCGTCGAGCGTGTTCACGGTGTAGGGCATCGTGGGGTTGGTGGAAGAGGGCAGGAAGTTCGCCTCGCCCACCACGCGCAGGATGTCGGGCGCATGCCCGCCGCCCGCGCCTTCGGTGTGGAAGGCGCAGATCGAGCGGCCGCCCACGGCCGCGATGGTGTTTTCGACAAAGCCCGATTCGTTGAGCGTGTCGCTGTGAATGGCCACCTGCGTGTCGGTGGCGTCCGCCACGTCCAGGCAGTTGCTGATGGCCGCGGGCGTGGTGCCCCAGTCTTCGTGCAGCTTCAGGCCGATGACGCCGGCATCGATCTGCTCGTGCAGCGCGTGCGGCAGGCTCGCGTTGCCCTTGCCGAGAAAGCCCAGGTTCATCGGAAACGCATCGGCCGCCTGCAGCATGCGCTCGATGTGCCAGGGGCCGGGCGTCGACGTGGTTGCGAAGGTGCCGGTGGCAGGGCCGGTGCCGCCGCCGAGCATGGTCGTGACGCCGGACGACAACGCCTCTTCGATCTGCTGCGGGCAGATGAAGTGGATGTGGCTGTCGATGCCGCCTGCGGTGACGATGTTGCCTTCGCAACTGATGATCTCGGTGCCGGGGCCGATGACGATGTCCACGCCCGGTTGCACGTCGGGGTTGCCGGCCTTGCCGATGGCGGCGATGCGGCCGTCCTTCAGGCCGATGTCGGCCTTGACGATGCCCCAGTGGTCGAGGATGAGCGCGTTGGTCAGTACCGTGTCGACGGCGCCTTGCGCACGCGTTTGCTGCGACTGCGCCATGCCGTCGCGGATGGTCTTGCCGCCGCCGAACTTCACTTCTTCGCCGTAGCCGCCGGCACGCAGCGTGTAGTCGGCTTCCACTTCGATCAGCAGTTCGGTGTCCGCAAGACGGATGCGGTCGCCCACCGTGGGGCCGAAGATTTCTGCGTAGGCGCGTCGCCCGATGGTGGCCATGCTTTAGAGCTTTCCTTGAACGAGGCCGCGAAAGCCATAGACGATGCGATCGCCTGAAAAATCGACCAGCTCGACCGTGCGCTGCTGGCCCGGCTCGAAGCGCACGGCGGCGCCCGATGCGATGTTCAGTCGCATGCCGCGCGCGGCCTCGCGGTCGAAGCCGAGGGCACCGTTGGTCTCGGCGAAGTGATAGTGCGAGCCGACCTGGATCGGCCGGTCGGCGGTGTTCTGCACCACCAGCGTGAGGGTGCGGCGGCCGGGGTTGAGCGTGTGCTCGCCGTCGTCGGTGAAGAGTTCGCCGGGCGTCATGGCCGCCTCAGATGGCCTGTGCCAGCAGCGTTGCGCCCAGGCCGACCACGGCGGCGCCGGCAATGCGCGGCAGCCAGGCGTTGGCATGGCGCAGTGCCCAGCCGACGGCGATGCCCGCGGCGTGCAGCAGCACGGTGGCGCAGACCATGCCGGCCAGCGTGAGGCCGGCACCTTCCTCGCTCGCGAGTTCGTGGCCGTGCGCCACGCCGTGGAACACCGCGAACACGCCGACGATCGCCATTGCGACGACGGCCGGCAGATGAATGCGCGTGGCCACCAGCAGGCCCAGCACCAGCAACGAGGCCGCAATCATCGGCTCGACGGCTGGCAGCTGCACGCCGGCCAGGCCCATCAGCGCGCCCGCGAGCAGCATGCCTGCAAAGGCCAGCGGTGCCCACAGAAGATCGGGCCACGCGCGGCGCGCGGCCAGCGCGCTCCAGAGACCGACCGCGACCATGGCCGCGAGGTGATCGGCACCGGTCAGTGGATGCAGGAAGCCGGTGGTGAAGCCGTGGTGCAGGCCGCCATCGACGCCGGTGTGGGCGCTGGCCGCGAGCGGCAGCAGCATGGCGAGCAGGGCAAGGGTCTTGGAAGCAGCGGTGTGGCGCATGGGAGGTCTCTGTTGTTTGTTCTGGCGTGTCAGACGATGGGCTGGTGGACGGTGACCAGCTTGGTTCCGTCGGGGAAGGTGGCTTCGATCTGGATGTCCGGAATCATCTCGGCGATGCCGTCCATCACGTCGGCGCGGGTCAGCACCGAGCGCCCGTCGCTCATGAGTTCGGCGACGCTCTTGCCATCGCGGGCGCCTTCCATCACGGCGGCGGAAATCAGGGCGATGGCTTCGGGGTAGTTGAGCTTCAGGCCGCGCGCCTTGCGGCGTTCCGCCAGCAGCGCCGCGGTGAAGATCAGCAGCTTGTCTTTTTCGCGCGGGGTCAGTTCCATGGGATCGGCATCGGGTGGCGGAGGGAGGCGGACATTATGGGCAAGCCAGGTGCTTTGCAACAGTCGTGCCGTGTTCGCCAAAAGTCGTACGGATTGCACGGAAGCGGAGTTTCAGCGCCGCGCGAAGGGGATGGATGCGGGAATACGGGGGTACGGTGGCTGAGCGCGGATTGCGCACCGAGTGTTCTGGCGTATCGGAGGTGGCCGGTGCCAGGGTTCGAGTCACAGGGGGAGGGCCAAAAATGCAGTCGCAAGCAGGCGAGAAGATCGACTTTCACAAGTCGAACAATTTCATGCGCTCCTGGTCGCCGCAGGTCGGCGAGATCTGCCGCGAGGAGGCCGCGCTGTCCATGAGCCGGGCGCCTCCGGTGATGCGGGACACACCTGTCGTTGTGCCCGCGGCGCGTAAATCGGTCGAGGTGCCTTCGAGGAAGAAGGCCAAGGACGACCCCTACGTCGGCACGGTGCTCGGAGCGATCAAGGCGGTTGAAGCGGTATCCGGTGCCGTGGATGGCTTTCAGCAGTGGCTGAAGTCGCCGCCGCCTCCACCACTTCCGCCGAAAGAAAAGCAGAAGCCGGTTCAAACCATGCCGCCGTTCGATATTCAGGATATCCCTGGTGCGATGCGCAAGATCGGGGCGCCGTTTGGGGCGGACTTGATGGACAAATGGTTTGCCGGCCAGTTGAACTACCCGCCGACGTCGGATGACGAGCGCAAGGGCATCAACCAGAACGGCGTGCCCTACCCGCCGAGCATGATCGACGTCACCTCCGTCAAGATTGAATGGGTTCTGAGGTTTGCAAGGGCCAAGAGCGGAGTGGAGAAGTTGATATCCCAACTGGAGAAAGCAGCGGCTCGAAGAGAGGCTGCCAAGGCACTGCGTCCGTACCGCAACCGGCAGGACATCCAGCCCTGGCTGGAATGCCAGGGCGACATCGTTCGCCTTCACAAGGAATTCCAGTTTCAACATGCGCCTGTCGAAGGCACGCTCCATCAGAAGCTGATGCAATTCGTCACGCGGTCCCTCTACAACGAAGGTGTTCCGGATGATCTGACCTGCGCCTTGGGCTCCTTCAATCTTTATGCGGCGATTTCGCGTGCTTATTTCGACCACAAGAACAAGTCGGCCATCGTGACTCACGTCTCCGTCTACGTGAAAGACAACTTCACATTCACGGACAAAAAGAACGAGGCGTCGCAGTACCTCGGGCACTGGAGCCGTAGCCACGTAGCCATTGTTCCGGCTCATCAAGTCGCGGCGATGGCGAACATCGGGTGGCTCGACTATCCAGTGGTGCAAGGCAATGTGTATGCCAAGGATGCTGTGCTGTATCCAGTGAAAAACACGGACTTTCGTGCGTGGCAGCACAAGCACAACCGGGGCGGTGACTTCATCATCTACACCGACGCAATCACCCTGAAACTCGCCACGCCGATCAAGGTGGCTTTGTGATGTCCGACTCTCGGTCGGTGCTCCGACGAGGCGCGCGTTTGCTGTGCTGGACGCTTTGCCTCGCGACGGCTCTTCTAGGGGCAAAGTACTGTCTTGACGCGTGGGGTCGTGCCCACGCCGGTGAGCACCCATACAGGTGGCAAATAGATACCGCGACCGTTCAAGGGGTGTCTTACACAGCGAAAAGCGCCTTCGTCAGAGGCGACACGCTTGTGCTACGGCTCTACCGCACGGGTGACCCAACGCTGCTGGCGGAGCGCATGTTCACAGAGCACGGCGTGGAGCTTCACTGGACGGAAGATGGGTGGTTGATCTATGACACATCCGACACTTCTTATGAAGAAGGCTCGATTCGGCTTCCGCCTACCCGCCTGGATAACTTTCTCGCCAGGCTGCCCTGAATTCCAGTTGCATAGGAACGGCTCCTTCATTTAAGGCGACACGATCACCATGAAGCTCGATACACCGATCAGGGTGGCGCCGTGATGTCCGACCTCCGTTCGATGCTTCGGCGAGGCGCCCGCTCCCTTCGATGGATGCTTTGCATCGTGATCGTCTTTTTCGGTATCAAGTATTGCTTCGAGGCGAGGGGCCGTATCGGAGCCGACAAGAAACCCGACCGATGGTGGACCAGTGTTTCGGATTTTCCAAACGAGGAATACACGGCCATGTCCACCTTCACCAGCCGCGACACGATTCTGCTGAGGCTCTACCGCACGGGTGACTCGACGCTGCTCGCGGAGCGCACCTATCGTGAACACGGCGTCGACATTTTCTGGACAGAACACGAATTGATCTACGACACCGCTGACGACTCGTACCTGGGCGGCGGCATCCAGCTCCCACCCACCCGCCTCGACAACTTTCTCGCCATGCTGCCCTGAGCCTGCCGCCGCCGGGAGCGGCCCCGCAGATGGCACGAAAGATGCACCGAAACGGTGTGAATCCCGCTGACACCTCCGCCACCCCCGACGACGCCCCCCAGCGCATCGTCAAGGTGCGCCGCGACTACAACAGCTGGGTCGCGAGCGAAACGCTCGAAGACTACGCCCTGCGCTACACGCCGCAGCGCTTTCGCAAATGGTCCGAATGGCGGGTGGCCAACACGGCTTTCGGGGCGGCTTCGTTCCTCGTGCTGGAGGCGGTGGGCGCCACGCTGCTGGTGCAGTACGGCTTTGCGAACGCCTTCTGGGCGATCCTGGCGACGGGGCTCATCATCTTCCTGGCGGGGTTGCCGATCAGCGTGTACGCGGCGCGCTACGGCGTCGACATGGACCTGCTCACGCGCGGCGCCGGCTTCGGCTACATCGGCTCGACGCTCACCTCGCTGATCTACGCGAGCTTCACTTTCATCTTCTTCGCGCTCGAAGCCGCGGTGATGGCCTATGCGCTGGAACTGGCGCTGGGCATTCCGCCGGTCTGGGGCTATCTGGTGTGCGCGCTGGTGGTGATTCCACTGGTCACGCACGGGGTGTCGGTCATCAGCCGTCTGCAGCTGTGGACGCAGCCGCTGTGGTTGCTGATGCTGGTGGTGCCTTTCATCTATGTGTTGGTGCGCGATCCTGGTGCATTTGCGGGCATCGCGCACTACAACGGGGTTAAGCCGGGCACGAAGGGGTTCGATCTGCACCTGTTTGGCGCTGCCCTGACGGTCGGCATCGCGCTGATCACCCAGATGGGCGAGCAGGCCGACTACCTGCGCTTCATGCCCGCGCGCACGGCCGCCACGGCACGCCGCTGGTGGGCCGGCGTGCTGGCCGGCGGGCCGGGGTGGGTGGTGCTGGGCGTGTTCAAGATGCTGGGCGGCGCGCTGCTGGCGTACCTGGCGATCTCGCACATGGTGCCGGCCGAGCGGGCGGTCGACCCGAACCAGATGTACCTGGCGGCCTACGAGTACGTGTTCCCGAACTACGGCTGGGCGGTGGCGGCCACCGCGCTGTTCGTGGTGATCTCGCAGCTGAAGATCAACGTGACGAATGCCTACGCGGGCTCGCTGGCCTGGAGCAATTTCTTCTCGCGCGTGGCGCACAGCCATCCGGGGCGCGTGGTGTGGGTGGTGTTCAACGCGCTGATCGCCTTCATGCTGATGGAGATGAACGTGTTCGAGGCGCTGGGCGACGTGCTCGGCCTGTTCGCCAACATCGCCATCGCCTGGATGATGGCCGTGGTGGCCGACCTGGTCATCAACAAGCCGCTGGGGCTGTCGCCGCCGGGCATCGAGTTCAAGCGCGCGCACCTGTGGGACATCAACCCGGTGGGCGTGGGCGCGATGGCGCTGGCCTCGGTGCTGTCGATCACCGCGCACCTGGGGGTGTTCGGGCCGCTGGCGCAGTCTTTCTCGGCGCTGATCGCGCTCGGCACGGCGCTGGTGGCGTCGCCGCTGCTGGCGTGGGCGACCGGTGGCAAGTACTACCTGGCGCGCACCTCGTCGGGGCCGGGCGGTGCCGTGCTGTTCGCGCCGGCCGCCGGCTCGCGCGCGGTACGGTGGGCGCGGGTCGAGCGCGATGAGGGCGTCGGCAGTGACGACAGGGACAGCGAAGAAGGCAGCTACCGGCGCCTCAAGGTGCAGCACTGCGTGATCTGCGAGCGCGAGTACGAAGGGCCCGACATGGCGCATTGCCCGGCCTACCAGGGCGCGATCTGCTCGCTGTGCTGCACGCTCGATGCGCGTTGCGGCGACCTGTGCAAGCCGCACGCGAGCCTGTCGGCGCAGTGGTCGGCCGCGCTGCGCTGGCTGCTGCCGCGCCGCAGCTGGCGCTACCTCGACACCGGGCTTGGACACTTCCTGCTGCTGATGCTGGTCATCGTGCCGCTGCTGGCCGTGGTGTTCGGCGTGCTCTACCAGCAGGAGCTGCGCGCGCTGGCCGAAAGCGCACTGACACTCGCGTCGCCGGCGGGCGCTTCCGAAGCCTGGACGAACGTGCAGCAGTCGTCGCTGCGCTCGGGTTTCATGAAGGCCTACATGGCGCTGCTGGTCATCGCGGGCATCGTGGCGTGGTGGCTGGTGCTGGCGCACCAGAGCCGCAAGGTGGCGCAGGAAGAATCGAACCGGCAGACCCACCTGCTGGTGCGCGAGATCGAGCTGCACCGCGAAACCGACCGTGCGCTGCAGGCGGCCAAGCAGACCGCCGACGAAGCCCGCGAGATCGCGGAACACGCCAAGCTCGCGGCGGAGCAGGCCAAGCAGGCCGCCGACCAGGCCAACCAGGCCAAGAGCCGCTACATCAGCGCCATCAGCCACGAGCTGCGCACGCCGCTCAACAGCATCCTGGGCTATGCGCAGCTGATGGGCGAAGACCATTCCGTGCCGCCGCATCGCCAGCAGGCGGTGGCCGTCATCAAGCGCGGCGGCGAGCATCTGCTGTCGCTCATCGAAGGCACGCTGGCCATTGCGCACATCGAGGCCGGCAAGCTCACGCTGCATGCGCGGCCGATGCGCTTTGCCGACACGCTGCGCGAGCTGGCCGACATGTTCGAGCTGCAGGCGGCCGAAAAAGGCCTGGAGTTCCGCTTCGAGGCCGCGGGGCCGTTGCCCGAGGTGGTGCGCGCCGACGAAAAGCGCGTGTGCCAGATCCTCATCAACCTGCTGGGCAACGCGATCAAGTTCACGGCGGCGGGGCAGGTCACGCTGCGGCTGGCCTATGCGCGCGAGTTCGCCTCGGTGGAGATCGAAGACACCGGCCCCGGCATGCCGGCGGAAGACATCGAGCGCATCTTCGAGCCCTTCGCGCGCGGCAATGCGGCGGGGGCGGCCGGCGCGTCGGCGGCGCCGGGCGCGGGGCTCGGGCTCACCATCGCCAAGATGCTGACCGACCTGATGGGCGGCGAGATGAAGGTGCGCAGCACGCCGGGCGTGGGCTCGCTCTTCTGCGTGCGCCTGTTCCTGCCGCGCGTACATGACATCGCCGTCGCCGCCAACCGGCCTGCGCCGGTGCAGCGCGCGCGGCGCGGCTACGAAGGCGTGCGCCGACGCCTGCTGGTGGTCGACAACGAAGAGGCCGATCGCGACCTGCTCGGCCATGTGCTCGCGCCGCTGGGCTTCGAGCTGCGCAGCGCGGCCAGCGGACACGATGCACTCGACCTCATCGCTGCCGGCTACCGGCCCGACGCGATGTTCGTCGACCTCGCGATGCCGGGCATCGACGGCTGGGAAACCATCCGCCGCGCACGCAAGCTGGGGCTGGGCGATGCCGCGGTGGCCATCGTCTCGGCCAATGCCTTCGACAAGGGGCTCGACAACGACGTGGGCATCGTGCCCGAAGACTTCTTCGTCAAGCCGGTGCGCCACACCGAACTGCTCGACTGGCTCGAACGCCGGCTGGGCCTTCAGTGGACCGATGCAGTCGCCAAGCCCGTGCCCGTCGCGGCGGCGCCGCGCGCCATGCAGGCGCCGTCGCTGCCCCGGCTGCGCGCGCTCGAAGAGGCGGTGGGCCTCGGCTACTTCCGCGGCATCATGAACCAGCTCGACGACATCGATGCCGCGCAGCCCGAGTGCGTGGCATGGACCGAAGCCCAGCGCGTGCTGGCCCGCCAGTTCCAGTTCGAAGCCATGAGCCGTGCGCTCGCCGAAGCCGTGAGCGCGCCATGAACCCCACGACACCCCCGACCATGGAAACATCGCCGCTTGCCCGAACGTTGCGCGAGCAGGGCGCCAACAGCGACCTTGTGCTGATCGTCGACGACGTGCCCGACAACCTCGCGGTGCTGCACGACGCGCTCGACGAGTCGGGCTACACCGTGCTCATTGCCACCAGCGGCGAGCAGGCGCTGCAGCGCGCCGCGCAGGCACGCCCCGACATCGTGCTGCTCGACGCGATGATGCCGGGCATCGATGGCTTCGAGGTCGCGCGACGGCTCAAGGCCGATGCCGCGACGGCGCACATTCCCATCGTGTTCATGACCGGCCTGACCGAGACCGAGCACCTCGTGGCCGCGCTGGAGGCAGGCGGCGTCGACTACGTCACCAAGCCCATCAAGCCGAAGGAAGTGCTGGCGCGCATGAACGTGCACCTGCAGGGCGCGCGCCGCGCACGGCAAGACGCGCAGCAGGCCGGCCAGGCGCGCAACGCGCTCGATGCCTTCGGCTACGCGAGCATCACCGTGCGGCTGCCCGAGGGGCGGCTGATCTGGCAGACGGCGCTGGCGCGCGACCTGCTGCAGCGCTACTGCGAAACGCGTGCCCCCGAAACGCCGCCGGCGGTGCTCGACTGGTTGCGCAGCCACACGCCCGATGCGCGGCAGCGCGGCATCGAGCCGCCTGCACTGTCGATCGCGCAGGGCGCCAGCAGCCTCACCTTGCGGCTGCACCAGCAGACCAGCAGCGACGACGACGGCGACGAGTGGATGATCATCATGCGCGAGGTGTCCGACACCGGCGTGATCGAGGCCATGAGCCTGAGCCTGAAGCTCACGGCGCGCGAGGCCGAGGTGCTGTACTGGGTGGTCAAGGGCAAGACCAACAAGGACATCGGCGAGATCCTGGGCAGCAGCCCGGCCACCGCCAAGAAGCACCTGGAGCGGGTGTACGTGAAGCTGGGCGTCGAGACGCGCACGGCCGCGGCGGGCGTGGCCATCAAGCGCATCCGCGAGCTGCAGCCCCAGTTCGAGATCTGAGCCCGCTTCTCTCGCTTTTCAGTGCCGGCGCGGCGTCACGGCGCCGACTTTCCGCGTCCCTAGAATGGTTCGAGGGCCTTTGGGACGCACGAGATGAAGAGCAGGCACAGAACAACAACCCGACCGCCATGCCTCGGCTGGATGCTCGCCGCTTCCTGTTCGCTCGCCAGCCTGGGTGCGCAGGCGGCCGGGCATTTCGACGTCGACGATGCCGGCACGCTCGACCCCGGCCAGTGCCAGTACGAAACCTGGTGGGGCCGCACCGGCACCGAGCCGGTCACGGGTTTTCACATCGGGCCGGCCTGCCGGGTCGGGCCGGTCGAGCTGGGCCTGAACTTCGACCGCCTCTCGGTCGAGGGTGTTCACACGGTCACCGGCGGCCCGCAGATCAAGTGGAATTTCCTGGGGCAGGCGGCGGACGCGCCCTTCAGCGCGGCCGTGTCGATGAGCACCGTGTCCGACCTGCGGCGCGGCGGCCGCATGGGCGGGCAGTTCGTCGTGCCGCTGACATGGCGCCCGACCAGCAGCCTGCAGGTGCATGCCAACCTCGGGGCCGACTGGGCGCTGGGCACCGGCGTGCGCACGCCGCGTGGCGGCGTTGCTGTCGAATGGGCATGGAACGACACCGTGTCGCTGATCGCGGAACGCAGCAAGGCGGCGGGCGTGTGGACTTCGCGCATCGGCGGCCGCTTCAGCATCACGCCGCTGATCAGCGTGGACATCAGCGCATCGCACAGCGGGCCACGGGGCGTGCGGGGCTTCGTGATCGGCCTGAATCACGAATTCACGTGGAAGTGAAAACAGCGAAGGGCGGCGGGGCCTTCAGCGCAGGTAGCGCTGTATCCGCTTCTCGTCCTCGGCCAGCTGCTGCCGCATGAGCGAGATGAAGTCGCGCGCCGTGGCCGACAGCACCTTGCCCGCCGGCAGGGCCAGCAGGCAGGTGAAAGACACGTCGATCGAGAAGCGGCGCACCACGAGCCCACGCTCGGCGTAGTCGAGTGCGGTGATCGGGTTGACCAGGCCCACGCCGAGCCCGCGCAGCGCCATCTCGCACACGCTGGCCGCGTAGGGCGTCTGCACCAGCACGCGCAACGCCACGCCATACGGGGCGAGCGCAGCCTCCAGCCGCTGGTGCGAAGGGTCTTCGGGGTTGAGCGAAAGAAAGGGTGCCTCTGCCAACTGTTCCGGCTTGATGGTCTTGAAGCGCGCCAGCGCATGGCCCTCGGGCATGACGACCACGCCCGGAAAGCGCGAGAAGGTCGAGTGGTCGATGCCTTCGAGCGACAGCTCGTCGGCCATCAGCCCGAAGTCTGAAATGCCCATGGCCACGCGGTCGCGCACGTCCTTCGAGCTGAGCACCTGCAGCGACACCTGCGGCCAGGGGCTCGCGCCGCGGTGTGCCTTCAGCCTTGCCAGTGCGCGCGGCATGAAGCCCAGGCCGTAGGCCGGAAAGCAGCTCAGCTCCAGCTGGCTGACGCCGAAGTCGCGCAGGCTGCGCACGCGGTGCTCGATGGCGTCCATGCCGATGAACACGCGCTCCACCTCGATCCACAGCGCGCGCGCCTCGGGCGTGGGCACCAGCCGCCCGCCGGTGCGCTGGAACAGCAGCATGCCGGCCTGCGCTTCGAGGCGCTTGAGCGACTGGCTGATGGCGGGTTGCGTCACATGCAACAACGCCGCGGCCTTGCGAGTGGAACTGCCGCGCATGAGCGCGCGGAAAGTCTCGATTTCTGTGAACCGCATCGATAAGCTTATTTATCGGTTGAGTATCTGGGGCTGCGTAATTTTATTTCCGAATGCATAAGATTTAGGCAACAACTTTCAACGCATGACCTTGTGATGACATCGCCAGTCCTGGACTTCAAGTTCACCGCGCCGCCCGCGGATTCTTTGGCTCATTCTTCTTCTGGCAATCACATGGCCATCGTCCGCGACCGAACGCCGAAGCCCCCGCGCAATCCGCATCTGCGCGGCCTGCAGTGCCTTCGATGCGATGCGCTCTATCCGATCACGCTGACGCACGACGGCTGCCCTGCCTGCAAGCGCGCGGGCTTTCACGTTGCGCTGCGCGCCAGCTATCTGCCCGATGCCCCCGATGCGATGCCGATGCCCTACGGGCCCGGCTTCACGCTCGGGGAGGGCCACACACCGCTGCAGGACATGCCCGCGCTGGCGCAGCGCTTCGGCGTGGCCCGCCTGGGCCTGAAGGACGAATCGTGCAACCCCACCGGCTCCCACAAGGACCGCATGACCGCTGTGGGCGTGGCGCAGGCGCTGGACTTCGATGCCCACACGCTGGTGCTCGCGTCTTCGGGCAATGCGGCGGTGTCGGCGGCGCACTATGCGTGGGCCGCCGGCCTGGGCTGCGAAGTGGCCACCTATGAAGGCATGCCCGCCACCTATGCGCGGCAGCTCGATGCGCTCGGCGCGCGGCGCTATGTCTTCGCCGACAACGCGGGGCGCTGGGCCTTCGTGCGCGAGCGCTCGCAGTACCCCGGCTATTTCGCGCTGACCAACTACCGCCTGCCCGCGCTGGGCAGTGCGCCATTGGCGATCGAGGGCTACAAGCCCATCGCGCTCGAATGCCTGAACGACGGCGGGCTGCCGGACCACATCGTGATCCCGACCGCGCGCGGCGATCTTGCCTGGGGCATCTACGCGGGCTTTCGCGACCTGCTGGCCGCGGGGCGCATCGCGCGCCTGCCCAGGCTCTGGCTGGTGGAGCCCTTCGCGCGCCTGTCGCGCGTGCTGGCGGGTGGTGCGCTCAATGGCAGCTACCCGGGCCACACGGCGCAGTTCTCGACGGCAGGTGCCACCGTGACGTACCTGCAGTGGCAGGCCGCCACCGCCACGGGCGGCGGTGCGGTGGTCGTGGGCGACGACGAAGCCCGCGCGGCCCGGCAGGTGCTTGCCGGTGCCGGCGTCAGTGCCGAACTGTGCGCGGCGGCCGGCCTGGCCGCGCTGCAGCAGCTGCGCGACAGCAGCGCCATCGCGGCCGATGCGAACGTGGTGCTGATGCTGACCGCCAATGCGTCGAGCGATCCGAGCTGGCCCGACCGGCCCGTGTAGGGTCTGTTCACACTACGCAATGGGCCCCTTTGCGAAGCAACCCGAAGGGAAGCTCGCCACAGCCCGCCCCTCGGCGTTGCGTTCCTTGTGCGTGCGGACGCACGCACGGCGTCACGCGCCTTGATGGGCGGGCTGTGGCGAGCTTCGCGACCCATTGCGTAGTGTGAACAGACCCTAAACCTCCAGGAATCTTCCATGCCGACGATGCATCGCCGGGCCTTTCTGGCCGCCGGCTCTACAGCCCTGCTCACTGCAACCGGAACCGCATGGGCGGCCTACCCCGACCGGCCCATCAAGCTCGTCGTGCCCTGGGCCGCGGGCGGCAGCACCGACGCGATTGCGCGGGCGATGGCACAACGCATGAGCCAGACCATCGGCAGCCCGGTGATCGTGGACAACCGGCCCGGCGCCGCCGGCATGATCGGCACCGACGCCGCCGCCAAGGCCGCGCCCGATGGCTACACCATCGCCATCGTCGAACTGCCGCACGCGATTGCGCCGGCCGTGACCGCCAAGCTGCCCTACGACTTGCTGCGCGACTTCACGCCGGTGACCATGATCGGCACTTCGCCGCTGGTGTTCTTCGCGGGCATGGACGACGACAGCAAGGACTTCAAGACCTTCATCAAGACCGCCGCCACGAAGTCGGCGCCGCCCGCCATCGCCCACAGCGGCGCGGGCACCGTGAGCCATCTTGCGGCCGAGCTGGTGGCGAGCCGCACGAAGATCCGCTTCAACATGGTCTCGTACCGGGGCTCGGCACCGGCGCTCACCGACGTGGCGGCGGGCACGGTGGCGGGCCACTTCGCCACGCTGGCCAGCGGCTCGAGCCTGCTGGGCGCCAACCGCATCCGGCCGCTGCTGGTGACGAGCACGCAGCGCGTGACGAACATTCCCGGCCTGCAGAACGTGCCCGCGCTCGCGGAGAACGGGCTCAAGGGCCTGGAGATCGACCAGTGGTGGGCCATGGTGGCGCCTGCCACCACGCCGCTCGATGTGATCGAGAAGCTGCGCCGCGAGGCCATCGCCGCACTGGACCATCCGCAGGTGAAGGAGCGCCTGTCGGTGCTGGGCGTGCAGATGAAGGGCTCGACGCCGGGCGAGCTGCGCGCCTTCCTGCGTTCCGAGGCCGAGCGCTGGCAGAAGGCCGCGCACGAGATCGGGCTGCAGCCCCAGTAGCCGCCGCCTCGCAAGAGGCGCGGACGTCTACTTGGCGTCGCTGTAGACCGTGGCGCGCGACACGCCCATGTGCGCCGCGGCAATCTCGGCGCCGCGCCGCACTTCCAGCAGGCCGGCCTTCTTCAGTTCCTGCACCAGCTGCTTGCGGTCGACGGGTTTGAGCGAGCGCGGCGTGGTCGCGCGCGCGGCCGCGAATTCGTCGATGCGCGCATGGATGCGGTCCGAGGGGTTGCCGCCCGCATCGAGGTGCTCGTGCACTTCCTTGTCGTCGATGCGCGTGAACTGCGAGATGGCGCCCTGGAAGCTCTGGAACAGCGTCAGGTCGACGTTGAGGCACAGCGCGGCCACGTACTCGCCGTTCTCGTCCTTGATGCCGATGGAGGTGCTCTTGACCTTGCGTCCATCAGGAAAGGTGTTGGCGTAATTCGCGATCACCGCCGGGAACTCGGGGTCGCGGATGCGCGCCAGCCCGAGCTCGGTCACCGACTGGCCCACCTCGCGTCCGCTCAGGCTGTTCTCGATCGCGTAGATCGCGTTCTTCGGATTGCTCAGGTCGTGCACCACGACTTCGCAGAACGGCGCGAAGGTTTCGCCCAGGCCTTCGGCCACGTGGCCGAGCATTTCCAGCAGCTGCTTGTTCGACTTCTTTTTCATGCCCGGAATGTATCCAGCTCTGGACGAAGCATCCAATTTGTACAAAAAGTACAATATCGGACGTATTATCCAAATTACATGGAGCCGCGAATGACCCTGAAAGAACGCGCACGCTATGTCGACCCGCTCACCGGCCGGCATCACGAACTCTCCGAACGCCGCTGGCGCTCGGACGACGGCAACCCGATGATGGTGACGCCGCTGCCCGGCATCACGCGCGATGACATCGACACACGCGAGCGCTCGGTGTGGCGCTACCGGGCGGCGCTGCCGGTGGTGATCGAGCGGCCGTCGAGCCTCGGCGAGGGCTGCACGCCGCTGGTGCAGAAGCGCTGGGGCGAGCTGTCGCCTTACTTCAAGCTCGAATGGTTCAACCCGACCTGCAGCTTCAAGGACCGCGGCGCGGCCGTGATGATGTCGTTCCTGCGCCAGATCGGCGTCGATGCGGTGCTGGAAGACAGCTCGGGCAACGGCGGTGCCGCCATCGCAGCGGCGGGCGCGGCGGCCGGCATGCGGGTCAAGGTGCTGGCGCCCAGCTACACGCCGGCGCCCAAGGTGGCGCAGATTCGCGCGTTCGGCGCCGAGGTGCAACTGGTGCCGGGGCCGCGCGAGGAGTCGGAATACGAGGCGGTGCGCCAGTCGGAATCGATCTTCTACGCCAGCCACAACTGGCATCCGTTCTTCCTGCAGGGCACGAAGACACTGGCGTACGAACTGTGGGAAGACCTGGGCTTCGTCGCGCCCGACAACGTGGTCATTCCGGCGGGCGCGGGCAGCAATGTGCTGGGCTGCCACATCGGCTTCAAGGAGCTACTGGCGGCGGGGCAGATCACGAAGCTGCCGCGCCTCTTCGTGGCGCAGCCTCTGAACTGCTCGCCGATCGATGCCAGCTTCATCGCGGGCGTCGACACGCTGGTGGAGCGGGCCGTGAAGCCGACGATCGCCGAAGGCACGGCCATCAAGCGGCCCGTGCGCCTGCGTGAAATTCTCCAGGCGCTGCGCGAGACGAACGGCCGGACGGTGGCGCTGACCGAAGAGCAGATCGCAGCCGCCGTGCGCCGGCTGGCGGCCACCGGCCTCTATGCCGAGCCGACCTCCGCCACCGCGGCGGCGGCCATCGAGGTGCTGGCGCAGCGCGGCGATATCCGGTCGAGCGAAACCACGGTGGCGCTGCTGACAGGCACCGGGCTGAAGTCGACGCAGTTCATGACCGAGCTGTTCGGCGGCACGCCCGCCTGAACGGCTCTGGCCCTACCAGGGCCACGCGATGCGGGTGCCCGTGCCGGTGGCGGCGGCGCGCTCGTGCAGCAGGCGCGCGACGGTCAGGTCCTGCAGTGCGAGGCCGGTCATGTCGAACACGGTGATGTCGGCAGGGGCACGCTCGAAGGGCGTCTTGCCGGTCAGCAGGTCGCCCAGTTCGATGGATGGCGTGTCGGGCGCCCATTGGGTCTCGCCGATCTGCTGTGCCTGGGTGCGGTCATCGACGACGAGGCGAACGCGCGGCAGCAGGCCTTCAGGCAGCTCGCGCTTGCCCCGGGTGTCGGCGCCGACGCAGTTCAGGTGCGTGCTGGGTTGCACGGCCTGCAGGTCGAACAGTGCGCCGCCGCCCGGGGTGGCGGTGATCACGATGTCGCTTTGCGCGACGGCCGCGTTGCGGTCGCTGGCGGGCGCGATGTGGCAGCGCTGCGCGAAGTGGGCCTCGAAGGCGGCGTTGCGCTGGCCGCTCGTGCCGACATAAAGAACCTCGCGCAGCGATGGAAGCAGGCGCAGCGCGAAGTCGAGCTGGATGCGCGCCTGCACGCCGGTGCCGAAGATGCACAGCCGCGTGCTGTCCGGCCGCGCGAGCCGCTGAAGGCCCAGCCCGCCCGCTGCGCCGGTGCGCACGGTGGTGACCGTGTTGCCGTCGATCACGCACAGCGGCCGGCCGGTGGCGGGGTCGATCAGCAGGATCGTCGCCTGGTGCGGCTCGCCGCCGCGCTGCCGGTTGGCGGGCCAGAAGCCGGCCGCCTTGAAGCCGAGCAGCCCCTGCGCCTGCACGTCGCCCGACTTGATGCCGAACACGCCGCCGGTGGACAGCGGCTCTCGCACCACCGGGAAGACGCGGCCCTCGCGCTCGCTGTGCAGCACGAAAGCCTCGCGCACGGCCTGCAGCACGTCGTTGGGGGAAAGGAGGGTGTCGACCTGGTGCTTGTCGAGCAGCAGGAGTTGGGCGTCGGCGGGTGCCGTGAGGGATGTCATCTGGAAATATTATCCATCTTCAGACGAATCATCAATTTTTGGCGACCGATGCCGCGGGCCTCAGCGCCCGGTGTGCACCTTGATCCGGATGGTCGACACGTCCCAGCCCTTGTTCTTGAGTCGCGTCACCAGCATCGGCGAGAGCTGGCGCAGCTTGGCGGCCGCGGCGCTGCCCTTGACCAGCAGGCACCAGACATCGCCCTCGGCCGGCCCGGCCTGGATGGCGGCGCGCATGGCGGGCGGAATCAGTCCTTCCACCGCCTTCAGCCGGTCCGAGGCATCGCGTGCGCGCGCCATCAGGCTTCCCAGGGTGGGCGAGCCTTCGGCAGCTTGCTGCAGCGAGATGGGCGGGGGCGTGCGGCGATACATGGGTAATCCAGGGGTTAGAAACAAGACAGCTAAAATGCCCGGTTTGCCGGCGTTCGCGCCGGAAAAATGGGCCGCTCGCCTGCGGATTTGATTTCAAAACTTGATTTCAAAGGTGGCGCGCCCAACTGCTTTCACCATATCTTAGGGAATCCGGTCGAAGTGCCTGTCGCGTCAGGTGCCCGCCCATCTCCACCCATGGCAACCAACTTCCTGACCCAGATTTTCGGCAGTCGCAACGATCGGCTGCTCAAGCAGTATCGCAAGACGGTGGAACGCATCAATGCGCTCGAACCCGAGTTCGAGAAGCTCAGCGACGACGCATTGCGCGCCAAGACGCAGGAGTTCAAGGACCGCGTGGCCAAGGGCGAATCGCTCGACGCCCTGTTGCCGGAAGCCTTTGCAACGGTGCGCGAGGGCTCCAAGCGCGTCATGAAGATGCGTCATTTCGACGTACAGATGCTCGGCGGCATGGCGCTGCACAACGGCAAGATCTCCGAAATGCGCACCGGCGAAGGCAAGACGCTGACCGCCACGCTGCCGGTGTACCTGAATGCGCTGTCCGGCAAGGGCGTGCACGTGGTCACGGTGAACGACTACCTCGCCAGCCGCGACGCCCGGTGGATGGGCCGGCTGTACAACTTCCTGGGCCTGTCGGTGGGCATCAACCTGCCGCAGATGCCGCGCGAAGAAAAGCAGGAAGCCTACGGCAGCGACATCACCTACGGCACGAACAACGAATACGGCTTCGACTACCTGCGCGACAACATGGTCTACGAGCCCGGCGACCGGGTTCAGCGCGGCCTGAACTTCGCCATCGTCGACGAAGTGGACTCGATCCTGATCGACGAAGCCCGCACGCCGCTGATCATCAGCGGCCAGGCCGAAGACCACACCGACCTCTACCTGGCCATCAACAAGGTGGTGCCGCTGCTGACCAAGCAGGAAGGCGAAGCCGACCCGCGCACGGGCGAAGGCGTCACGGTGCCCGGCGACTTCACGGTCGACGAAAAGACGCACCAGGTGTTCCTGACCGAAGACGGCCATGAGAACGCCGAGCGCATCCTGGGCGAGTTCAAGCTGCTGCCCGAGGGCGCCTCGCTCTACGACCCGGCCAACATCACGCTGATGCATCACCTGAATGCAGCGCTGCGTGCCCGTCACCTGTACCACCGCGACCAGCACTACGTGGTGCAGCAGGGCGAAGTGGTGATCGTCGACGAATTCACCGGCCGCCTGATGAGTGGCCGCCGCTGGAGCGACGGCCTGCACCAGGCCGTGGAAGCCAAGGAAGGCGTGGAAATCCAGGCCGAGAACCAGACGCTGGCCTCGATCACCTTCCAGAACTACTTCCGCCTTTACGCCAAGCTGGCCGGCATGACCGGCACGGCCGACACCGAGGCCTATGAATTCCAGGAAATCTACGGTCTCGAGACCACGATCATTCCGCCGAACCGCATCAGCAAGCGCGAAGACCAGCTCGACCGCGTCTACAAGACGACGCGCGAGAAGTACGAAGCGGCCATTCAAGACATCCGCGAGTGCTACGAGCGCGGCCAGCCGGTGCTGGTGGGTACTTCGTCGATCGAGAACTCCGAAATCATCGACGGCCTGCTGACGCAGGCGGGCCTGCCGCACCAGGTGCTCAACGCCAAGCAGCACGCACGCGAAGCCGACATCGTGGCGCAGGCCGGCCGGACCAAGATGATCACCATCGCGACCAACATGGCCGGTCGCGGTACCGACATCGTGCTGGGCGGCAACATCGAGAAGGTGATGGAGGCGATCGAAGCCGACGAATCGCTCGACGCCGCGGCCAAAGAGGCCGAGATCGCGCGCATTCGCGCCGAGTGGACCAAGGACCATGAATTCGTCAAGTCGCTCGGCGGCCTGCGCATCATTGCCACCGAACGCCACGAATCGCGCCGCATCGACAACCAGCTGCGCGGCCGTTCGGGCCGCCAGGGCGACCCGGGCTCCTCGCGCTTCTACCTGAGCCTGGACGATCCGCTGATGCGCATCTTCGCGGGCGACCGCGTGAAGGCGATCATGGACCGCCTGAAGATGCCCGATGGCGAGGCCATCGAGGCCGGCATCGTCACGCGCAGCATCGAGAGCGCGCAGCGCAAGGTCGAGGCGCGCAACTTCGACATCCGCAAGCAGCTGCTCGAATACGACGACGTGTCGAACGACCAGCGCAAGGTGATCTACCAGCAGCGCAACGACATCCTCGACGCGGCCGACCTCACGGCGCAGATCGCGGCGCTGCGCGAAGGCTGCTTCATGGACCTGGTGCGCCAGTACGTGCCGGCCGAATCGGTCGAAGAGCAGTGGGACCTGAACGGCCTCGAGAAGAGCCTCTTTGCCGAGTGGGGCCTGGACATGCCGCTCAAGAAGGAGGTCGAGGCCTCCGACGCCATCTCCGACGAGGACGTGCTCGAGAAGGTGGTCAAGGCCGCCAACGAGACCTTCGACGCCAAGCTGGCGCTGATCGGCCAGGAGAACTTCACGCAGTTCGAGCGCATGGTCCTGCTGCAGAGCATCGACACGCACTGGCGCGAACACCTGGCTTCGCTGGACTACCTGCGCCAGGGCATCCACCTGCGCGGCTATGCGCAGAAGCAGCCCAAGCAGGAATACAAGCGCGAAGCCTTCGAGCTGTTCGGCCAGTTGCTCGACTCGGTCAAGAACGAAGTCACGCGCCAGCTCATGACGGTGCGCGTGCAGTCGGGCGAGCAGCTCGAAGAAGCCGCCGAAGCCCTCGAAAGCCGCGGCGAAAACGTCGCCAACATCACCTACACGGCGCCCACCGAAACCGGCGAAGTCGAGGTGCGTGTCGACGAGGAAAGCCAGCGCCGCCTGGCAGCGGCTGGCGCGGGCGCGCTGAGCGCCGAGGCCCTGGCCTTCGCGCGCGTGGGCCGCAACGACCCCTGCCCCTGCGGCAGCGGCAAGAAGTACAAGCAATGCCACGGCAAGCTGAGCTGAAGTCCAGAACCTTTCATTGAGAGAAATTCCATGCCCGTGAACCTGTCCGCCCCCGATCCCGCCGCCTTGTTCGCGGTGCCCGGCGTCCGCATCGGCGTGGCCGAAGCGGGCGTGCGCAAGGCCAATCGCAAGGACCTGACGGTCGTGCTGATCGATGAAGGCTCGGCGGTCGGCGGCGTGTTCACGCAGAACCGTTTCTGCGCGGCACCGGTGCAGGTGTGCCGCGACCATCTGGCGGCCAACTTCGGCATTCGCGCGATGGTCATCAACACCGGCAATGCGAATGCCGGCACGGGCGAAGACGGGCTGATGCGCACGCGCTCCACCTGTATCGCGCTGGCGCGCAAGCTGGAGGTCGCGCCCGAGCAGATCCTGCCGTTCTCGACCGGCGTGATCATGGAGCCGCTGCCTGTCGATCGCATCGAAGCCGGCCTGCCGGCCGCGCTGGCCGACGCCTCGGAAAATCATTGGGCCCGTGCCGCCGAAGGCATCATGACCACCGACACGATTCCCAAGGCGTTCAGCCAGCGGGCGCAGGTCGGCGGCGCCACCGTCACCATCACCGGCATCAGCAAGGGCGCTGGCATGATCCGCCCGAACATGGCGACCATGCTCGGCTTCATGGCGACCGACGCGAAGATCGATCCGTCGCTGATCCAGCCGCTGGCCAAGCTGCTGGCCGATGCCTCGTTCAACCGCGTGACGATTGACGGCGACACCTCGACCAACGATTCGTTCGTGGTCATCGCGACGCAGAAGGCGGCGCACGTCACCATCACCTCGCTCGACTCGGCCGACGGCCAGGCGCTCGTGGCGGCCATGCAGAACGTGGCGCGCCAACTGGCGCAGGCCATCGTGCGCGACGGCGAAGGCGCGACCAAGTTCATCACCATCCAGGTCGAAGGCGGGCGCGATGCAGCCGAGTGCAAGCAGGTGGCTTACGCCGTGGCGCATTCGCCGCTGGTCAAGACCGCGTTCTTCGCCAGCGACCCGAACCTGGGCCGCATCTTGGCGGCCGTCGGCTATGCCGGCATCGCCGACCTCGACCAGACCGGCATCGACCTGTTCCTCGACGACGTGCATGTGGCCGTCAAGGGCGGGCGCAACCCGTCGTACCGCGAGGAAGACGGCCAGCGCGTGATGAAGCAGAGCGAGATCACGGTGCGCATCGGCCTGGGCCGTGGCAAGGCCAGCGAAACGGTGTGGACCTGCGACCTGAGCCACGACTACGTGACCATCAACGCCGATTACAGGTCATGAACGAGCAGTTCCAGAAGCTGATCGAGCGCGCCGAACAGCTCATTACCCGCATCGAATCGATCCTGCCGCAGCCCCTGGTGGCGCCGGCCGACTGGAACGCATCCATCGCGTGGCGTTATCGCCGCCGCAACTCGGGCCACGGCGTGCTGGAGCCCGTGAAGCACGTGGCCGCGATGGCGCTCGATTCGCTCAAGGAAATCGACGTCCAGAAGGAAAAGATCGAGCGCAACACGCGCCAGTTCGTCGAAGGCAAACCGGCCAACAACGTGCTGCTGACGGGTGCGCGCGGCACGGGCAAGTCGTCGCTGATCCGCGCCTGCCTGCAGGCCTATGCGCCGCAGGGCCTGCGCCTGATCGAAGTCGACAAGGCCGAGCTGACCGACCTGCCGGACATCGTCGAAGTGGTCTCGCAGCGCCCCGAGAAGTTCATCGTCTTCAGCGACGACCTGAGCTTCGACGAGGGCGAGCCGGGCTACAAGGCGCTCAAGTCGATCCTCGATGGATCGATTGCGGCATCGACGCCCAACGTGCTGATCTACGCGACCAGCAACCGGCGCCACCTGCTGCCCGAGTACATGAAGGACAACCTCACGTACAAGCACACCGACGATGGTGAAGTGCACCCGGGCGAGGTGATCGAGGAAAAGATCTCGCTGTCGGAGCGCTTCGGCCTCTGGGTGAGCTTCTATCCCTTCAGCCAGAACGAATACCTGACGATCGTGGGCCAGTGGCTCTCGTCGTTCGGCGTCGATGCAGCCGCCATCGCGGCGGCACGGCCTGAGGCTTTGGTCTGGGCACTCGAGCGCGGCTCGCGCAGCGGCCGCGTGGCCTACCAGTTCGCGCGCGACTACGCAGGGCGGGCCACCGCGTGAGCGAGTCGCAGGAAGCGCAAGGCCGCAAGCACACCGAGGTCGCGGTCGGCGTGCTGATCCGCCTGGCCGACGACGCGCTGCTGCTCTCGACCCGGCCCGAAGGCAAGGCCTACGCGGGCTACTGGGAGTTTCCCGGCGGCAAGATCGAAGCGGGCGAGACGGTCGAGCAGGCCCTGCGGCGCGAGCTGCAGGAAGAACTCGGCATCACCATCGAAGACGCCGAGGTCTGGAAGGTCACGGAGCATGACTACCCGCATGCGCTGGTGCGCCTGCACTGGTGCAAGGTGACTGCGTGGACCGGCGAGTTCGAGATGCGCGAAGGCCAGGCCATGGCGTGGCAGCACCTGCCGCTCGACGTGGCGCCGGTGTTGCCCGGTGCCTTGCCGGTGCTGGAGTGGCTGGTGCAGGAGCGCGGTCTGCCCGCGTCCGCGGCACAGGCCGTTTCGACGCTCGCGTAGCGGTTCGCGGTAAGAAGCCGCGGGCCCGCAGACAACAGATACATGCATCCCAAGTACCGCGCTGACATCGACGGCCTGCGTGCGGTCGCCGTCGCGTCGGTGGTGGTCTACCACGCCTTCCCGGGGCTGCTGCCGGGTGGCTTCATCGGCGTCGACATCTTCTTCGTGATCTCGGGCTTCCTGATCACGACGATCATTCTGCAGAGTCACGCCGCGGCCGATTTCAGCTACCGCGAGTTCTATGCGCGGCGCATCCGGCGGATCTTTCCGGCGTTGATGCTGGTGCTGGCCGCGACGCTGGCCTTCGGCTGGTACGTGCTGCTGAGCCGGGAGTTTGCGGAGCTCGGAAAGCAGGTCGCGGGCGGTGCCTCTTTCGTGGCCAATTTCGTCTTCTGGAGCGAGGCGGGTTACTTCGACACGGCGTCCGAGGTCAAGCCGCTGCTGCACCTGTGGTCGCTGGGCATCGAGGAGCAGTTCTACATTTTCTGGCCGCTGCTGCTGGGCATCGCATGGCGCAGGCGCTGGCCGATCGTGCGGGTGCTGTGGGCGCTGGCGGCGCTGTCGTTTCTCGTCAACGTGCTGACGATCCATCCGTTTCGCACGGCCGCTTTCTACTCGCCGGTTTCGCGCTTCTGGGAGCTGATGGCGGGTGCGATCCTGGCCGGCATGCGGCTGGCCCCGGCGTCGGCACCGAAGCCGTGGCGCAGCCATGTGCAGTCGGTGCTGGGCGTGGGGCTGATCGTGCTGGGGCTCGTGGCGGTCCGCAGCGACAAGGCGTTTCCGGGCTGGTGGGCGCTGCTGCCCGTGCTTGGCGCGGCGAGCTGCATCGCGGCCGGGCCGCTCGGGGTGCTGAACAAATACATCCTGTCGAACCGCGCGATGGTATGGCTGGGCCTCATCAGCTACCCGCTCTATCTGTGGCACTGGCCGCTGCTGGCGTTCGCGCGCATCGTCGAAGGCGCGGAGCCGCCGCTTGGCGCGCGTGCGGCGATGGTGGTGGCAAGCATTGCGCTGGCGTGGCTGACCTACCGGTATGTGGAGCGCTTCGTGCGGGTGCGCTCGGACACAGGCACGCTGCGCGTGCTCTGGCAAAGCGGCATCGTGGTGTTGATGGCTGGGCTGGTCGTCCTGGCGGGTGCGCCCGCGCGCAACGACAGCGCGCTGCTGCAGAAGGTGGTCGATGCCGGGTCGGACCGCGATTACTACGAGGGCTTCAAGCTGGTCAACCTGGACGGCTTCCCGATCCGGCGCTTTGGCGAGGGCGCCCACAAGGTGCTGCTGATCGGCGACAGCCATGTGATGCAGTACGCGCCGCGCGCCGCGGAGTTGGCCAGGTCGTCACCGGGGCAGATGGCGACAGTCGACTTCGCCACCTTTTTTGCCTGCCCGCCCATTCCCGGCGTGCTTGGCCGAGGCATCCCCGAATGCGGTGAAGGGCTCGACAAGGTTCTCCAGCACGCTCTCGATCCGAAGTTCGACGCGGTCGTGATCGGTGGCTGCTGGAACTGCTACTTCACCGGCAACCTGCCCGTGACCTACGAGTTCCGAACCGGCGGCGTGGCCTACCCACTGAACAACGGCGGCCCCGGCATCCCGCGTTCGCTGGATGCGCTCGAAGCCGTTCTGAAGAGATTGGCGGGGCGTGGCAAGAAGGTCTACCTGCTGCTGGACAACCCGACGGGCACGCAGTTCGCGCCTGACAGCCTGATCGAAGGGAGCCGGTTGGGCAAGCCGGCCGTGACCGACATGCGGACCGCTGCACTGCCGCCCGACCAGGCCAGCCTCGACCTGCAGCTTCGACGCATCGCCGCATCGAGCGGCGTGGAGATCGTCGATGCAACGTCTCACCTGTGCCAGGACGGCCAGTGCCTGCGGGCGATGCCCGATAAGACCCCGGTCTACGCGGACGACAATCACCTGCGGGCGACCTACACCCGGCACTCCGCGACCTATCTCGACCCGATCTTCCTTGGCGCCGGCGAGGGCGCCGGGCCGCGATAAGCGGTTGCCGCACGCCTGAACAACGCACCGATGCACCCCAAGTACCGTCCCGACATCGATGGCCTGCGCGCCGTGGCCGTGGCATCGGTCCTGGCCTATCACGCGTTTCCCGATGCGTTGCCCGGCGGGTTCATCGGGGTCGACATCTTCTTCGTGATCTCGGGCTTCCTGATCACGACGATCATCATGCAGAGCCACGCTGCGAGCGATTTCAGCTACAGCGACTTCTATGCGCGGCGTATCCGGCGGATCTTTCCGGCGCTGACGCTGGTGCTGGCCACTGCGCTGGCGCTGGGCTGGTATGTGCTGCTGCCCAGGGAGTTCTCGGAGCTCGGCAAGCAGGCCGCGGGTGGCATGGCCTTCGTGGCCAACTTCATCTTCTGGGGCGAGTCGGGCTACTTCGACACGATTGCCGAGACCAAGCCGCTGCTGCACCTGTGGTCGCTCGGCATCGAGGAGCAGTTCTATATTTTCTGGCCGCTGCTGCTCGGGTTCGCGTGGCGCATGCGCTGGCCGATCGTGCGGATGCTCTGGGTGCTGGCGGCGGTGTCGTTCGTTGCCAATGTGCTGATGGTGCATCCGTACCGCGAGGCCGCTTTCTATTCGCCGGGCTCGCGCTTCTGGGAACTGATGGTGGGCGGCATCCTGGCCTGCATGCGGCTGAAGCCGCCGACGCCTTCCGCATGGCGCAGCCATGCGCAGTCGGTGCTCGGTGTGGGGCTGATCGTGTACGGGCTGGTGTCGATCCGTGCGTACAAGGCGTTCCCCGGCTGGTGGGCGCTGCTGCCGACGCTGGGCGCGGTGAGCTGCATCGCGGCGGGGCCGAACGGGTTGCTCAACCGCTACGTGTTGTCGAACCGGGTGATGGTGTGGATCGGCCTCATCAGCTATCCGCTGTACCTGTGGCACTGGCCGTTGCTGGTGTACGCGCGCATCGTCGAGCAGGGCACGCCGTCGGCGGGCGTGCGCGTGGCCGCGGTGGTCGCCAGCGTGGTGCTGGCCTGGGGCACCTATCGGTTTGTCGAGCGCTACACGCGTGCAAAAACGGGCGTGGGCATGCTGCGCGCGTTGCTGGGGGCTGGTGTCGTTGTCGCGGTCGTGGGCCTGCTTGCCTTCGGTGGCATGTCGCCACGCAACGGCGGCGAGATGCTTCGCATGGTGTCCGATGCCACGGTCGACGGCGGCTATTACGACGACGTTCCCCGCGAGAAGCTGGGCTCGCGTTTCGTGAATCGCGTGGGCAACGGACGCGGGCAGGTGCTGCTGATCGGCGACAGCCACACGCAGCAGTACGGGCCGCGCGCGGCAGAACTGGCGCGCACTTCGCCCGAGCGGATGGCGACGGCGGTTTTCTCGACCTATGGGGCGTGTCCGCCCATTCCCGGCTTGATCGCCGAGGGCAATCCCGACTGCGAAAGGCAGCGCAACCGGATGCTCGAATTGGCGCGCGATCCGCGGTTCGACACGGTCGTGGTCGGGGCTTGCTGGAACTGCTACTTCACCGGGAATTTCCCGCTGGACTTCGAGTTCCGCGATGGCGTGTCGTCGTATCCGGTGAACAACGGGGGCCCGGGCATCGGGCGCTCGCTCGATGCGCTCCAGGCACTGCTGACGGATCTGGTCCATCGCAAGAAGAAGGTGTATCTGTTGCTGGACAACCCGAGCGGCCCGGCCTTCGAGCCGCTGCGGTTGATCGAGGGCAGCCGGCTTGGCACGATGACCGCCTCGCGAAGCACGCCGACCGCTGCGTTGCCGCCGGCCGAAGCGCAACTCAACGAGCGGCTGCTGCGGATCGCCGAGGCCAGCGGTGCCGAGCCTGTCGACGTGATCGCGCAGCTCTGCAAGGCCGGCGAATGCCTGCGGGCCATGCCCGACGGCAACCCGATCTACAAGGACAAGGAGCATCTGCGGCCGTACTACACGCGGCAGAACGCAAGCTACGTGGACAAGCTGTTCCTGGGCGATGGCCACGGCGGGCCGTCGCCGGCCGGCCGATAGAAGGAAGCCGCAGCAGGAAAGTCGCAGGGCCGGTGGCCGTTGCTACTGGATCTTGGGATCGCCGAAAGGCTCGTCGTCGGGCGGCGTCTCGGCCGGCATCCGGAACTCTTCGTTCGCCCAGGCACCGAGGTCGATGCCCTTGCAACGCGGGCTGCAGAAGGGGCGGTAGGGGTTGCTGGGCGCGTAAATGCTGTCGCCGCCGCACGCGGGGCAACGAACGATCCGCTCGCCTTTGTCGTTCAACTTGCTCATTGGATAGGCTCCGTGCCGTGCACCGCGGTTCGAGCCGGCTTGGGGCGGCCCGGCGCGGCGCTCACGCGCAAAGGGTCAGCTCGAAGGGCGCGTCTTCCGTGCTCTGGTGCAGCCGGTCGTCGGCCTCATGCCGCATGAGCCGCACCGACACCATCAGGCGGTTGCCGCTGATTTCGGGAACCAGCCCGAGCTTGGGGTCGATGCGCAGGCGCAGCAGCTGGAAGCTGCGGCCCTGCGGCAGGTTCTGCTGGAACTGGCCGTGGGTGGCGATCACCTTGTAGGGCACGTCGGCATCGCGCAGCAGCTTCAGCAGCAGGTAGATCGACGAGGCCAGCGGCGACAGCGTGTTGGACCAGCGTTCGAGGTCCGCGCGGCGGCTCGGAGCGCTGTGATGCTGCCAGGCGTAGT
The DNA here is from genome assembly GCF_900100965.1 of Variovorax sp. EL159. Classification (GTDB taxonomy): domain Bacteria; phylum Pseudomonadota; class Gammaproteobacteria; order Burkholderiales; family Burkholderiaceae_C; genus Variovorax. The sequence continues at coordinate 213,942 of NZ_FMUJ01000002.1, forward strand.
AGGCAGGCAGGTCAAACTCGCAGGTGCCGCCCGGAATGCCGGCACGGCTGCGGACGCTCATGAGCCACTCGTTCTCGGTCAGGGCCTGGCCGGCCTTGCCGGTCACGCTGTTGAGCGCGGTGAAATTGCGTTCCAGCTGGCCGACGACCTGGTCGAGCACGGCTTCGGCGATGGCCGGATTGCCCCGGTAGCTGTTGAAGACGTTCTTGTGCTTGTCCAGGTCGCGCAGCACGTCGGCCTTGAGGTCGGCGCGCGCGGCAACGTCCATGATCTCGAAGATCGTGATCAGGGCGTAGTGATGGGAGAGCGGCGATTCCGAGGGCACCAGTTCGCCGAGGCGGCGAAACAGGTGCTCCAGCCTCAGGTAGGTCCGGATGCGCTCGTTGAAGGGGTATTCGTAGAGGATCACGGGCGGGTTCCTGTCGTCGAATCGAATGAGCTCACGGGTGACGCGAGGGCGGTTCGGGCAGTTTCTTGCGGACTTCGTTCAGCATCAACTCGCCCAGCTCGAGCTGTCCGTGCATCGAGAGGTGAGTATCGTTCGGAAAAAAGAAGTCGCGAGTCAGCGCATGCCGCGTCTCGGCCCAGCCGAACAGGTCCGGGCCGAGGTTGGAGCCCCGGAACGCAGTGACGAAGTCCTTCGAGTGGTCGTGATCGATGTAGACGGTGGTCTTGTTGGGAATCACCATCCACAGCAGCGGCGTGCGGCGGGCCGCGGTGAAGGTCTTCATGGACTCCACGTTCGCCGGGGTGAGTTCGCCGTTGCGGATGTCTTCCGACAGGAACAGGGCCTTGTCGCACAGGCGGTTGCTGAAGAACTTGCAGCCGTCTTGAACCGGGCGCGCCATGGTCTCGACGTTGAAGACGGTGTCGCCCGGCGTCTTCATGGCGCGCTGGGTGTTGCGGTAGGTGATCAGGCCCGAGGTGAGCTGGGCGTTCCAGTTGAGGGCGAAGCCCGGTACTTCTTCGAACGGGGACGAGAAGGGCACCAGCTTCGCTTCGTAGGGCCTCACCATGTTCGGGCATTGGGCGCTCGTGCGCAGCCGCTCGTTGAGCAGCCGCTCCACGCTTTCGACGATGACCAGCTTGCCGCGAAAGCCGGCCTTGGCCAGCCAGTCGTCCACGTCGCCGCACAGGGCCTCGCCGAACTGGAGCCAGTAGGTGGTCGAGACGCGGTAGCCGGCCTTGACCAGCGCGGACTGCCACCGGTAGGTCATGGAGAAGCTGTCGCCGATCACGACGATGTCGGCCTGGTCGATGGGGGTGCCGCGCAGCAGCTCGGGGTCGACCTTGGGCGGTGGCGCGAGCCAGCCGAACTGCTGGTCGGACAGGCGGCCGATGCGCGACAGGTCGCCGTAGGGAATGGGCGTCGCCAGGGTGACGGCGAGCATCGCCGAGATGACGATGAAGCCCGCCAAGAAAGTCAGCAGCCAGACTTTGGCTGGTGTCGTGATGCGAGCCATCTCAGAACTGGAAATAGAGGAACGGGCTGTAGCTGCCGAGTCGCGAGATGCAGAAGCCCAGCAAGACCACCGTGAAGAGCGCCATCAGGGCGGTCGAGAGCCAGGCCAGGCGTGCGCGGCCGGCGAGCATCTGCACGCGCGGCACCCAGCGTTCGAGCGTGATCGTGGGCGGGAACGCCAGGCAGATGATCAGTGCGATCAGCATGGTCTGGAAGAACTTGGGCTTGCGGAAAGGGATGGCACCCATTTCATGGAACACCGAGACCGGCGCGCCGTGCATGCCGAGCATGCCCTTGTAGATCGCGATGGCGGCCTGCATGCTTTCGGCGCGGAAGACGATCCAGGCAATGATGACGCACAGGAAGGTGAGCAGCCAGCCCAGGAAGCGGCCCAGGCGGCCGGGCGTGGCATGGGGCCTGATCTTGGCGTTCCAGAGATGGTTGATCATCAGGAAGATGCCGTGCAGGGCACCCCAGATCACGAAGGTCCAGGCGGCGCCGTGCCACAGGCCGCCCAACAGCATCGTGAGGAAGAGGTTCAGGTAGCGGCGGGCCGGGCCCTTGCGGTTGCCGCCCAGCGGCACGTAGAGGTAGTCGCGCAGGAAGGTCGACAGCGAGATGTGCCAGCGGCGCCAGAACTCGATGATGTTCGTCGACTTGTAGGGCGAGCGGAAATTCAGCGGCAGCTGCACGCCCAGGCACATGGAAAGGCCCACGGCCATGTCGGAGTAGCCCGAGAAGTCGAAATAGATCTGCAGCGTGTAGGCCAGCGCTCCGAACCACGCGGTGTAGAGCGTGGGCTCCAGCCCTTGGTGCACGCCGTTGAACATCAGGTCGGCGTATTGCCCCATCGGGTCCGCGATGAGCAGCTTCTTGGCAAGGCCGAAGGTGAAGATGGCAAGGCCCAGCGCCAGCTTGTCGGGGCTGATGCGGTAGGTCGCCGGATTGGCGAACTGCGGCATCATTTGCGCGTGATGCAACACGGGGCCCGCGATCAGATGCGGGAAGTAGGTCACGAACAGGACGTAGTGGATGAAGCTGCGTTCATGCACCTTGCCCTGCCAGCAATCGACCAGGAAGGCGATCTGCGTGAAGGTATAGAACGAGATGCCGATAGGCAGCACGATGTGCAGCATCGGGATCTGCGAGAGGCCGGCCGCGGCAAGGCCGTCGTTCACGTTCGCGACGAAGAAGTTGGCGTACTTGAAGATCGCCAGCACACCCAGGTTGATCGCCAGCGCGATCACCAGCAGGGTCTTGCGCTTGCGGTCGTCGCGGCCGGGCGCGGGCGACAGCCGCAGCCCGAACCAGTAGTTGACGCAGATGGAGCCCAGCAGCAGGGGCAGGGCCTTGACGCTCCACCAGCCATAGAAGAAGAGCGAGGCCAGGGCAAGGAAGCCAGCGGCGGCCCGGGCGTTGCGCTTGCCGATCAGAAAGAACCCGATCAGGACCAGCGGGAAGTAGACAAAAATAAAGGGATACGAGTTGAACAGCATCTCGGGGAGGACACTTCAGCGAGTGCCTTTTTGTCGTAGTCGTTGTGCCGCCGCGAGGGCGGCGGTCTTGGATTATCGCGTGGTGGCCACTGACCACTGCTTCCAGAGACCCTGCACTTCGATTTCTAGTTCCGCCAGCGTGAGCGACTCATTGAAGATGATGGCGTCGGCCGCAGCCCGGCGCGCCTTGCGCGGGGCCTGCTGGGCAATGACGGCCCGGACCGCTTCGGGCGTCCAGGCCGAGCGTGCAACAACACGTTTCAACTGTGTTTCTTCTGTCGCATCGACCACCAGCACCCGTTCCACGATGGCGCGCCAGCGTCCGGATTCGACCAGGAGCGGCACGTCGAACACCACGATGGCGTCTTCGCCGGCTGCTGCGGCCTGGCGCTGTGTTTCGGCGCCGATCAGGGGGTGAAGAATGGATTCGAGACGGGCCTTGGCGCTTGCATCGGTGAACACGATCTGGCGCATGCCGGCCCGATCCAGCCCACCATCGGGTGCGATGACGCTGCGGCCAAAGGCCGCCTCGATGGCCGGCATGGCTGCGCCACCCGGCTGTGCAATGGCGCGCGCAATGGCGTCGGTGTCGACCAGTACGGCGCCCTGGGCGACCAGCAACGCCGCCACGGTGCTCTTGCCGCTCCCGATACCGCCCGTCAGGCCGATGCGCCGGACCATGCCTTGTGTCAATGGATCAGCGCGCCGAGCGGGAACGCGAACGGAATCCACTGCCTCACGAGTTCGGGGCCGGCCACCAGGCACACGAGGCCCGCGCCGGCCAGGAAGGGGCCGAATGCGATGGGGATGTCCTTGTGGGCGAGCTTGCCGGCAAAGCGCAGCGTCAGGCCGATCACGGCGCCGACCAGCGAAGAGACGAGGATGATCGCAATGAGGTAGTCGGCCCCGAGCCATGCGCCCAGTGCGGCGAGCAACTTGAAGTCTCCATAGCCCATGCCTTCCTTGCCAGTGACGAGGCGAAAGCCATGGTACACAAGCCAGAGGCTCAGGTAACCGAAGACCGCACCCCAGACGGCCGAACTCAGCGAGACGCCCGTCCAGCCCATGGCCGCGCCGATGAGGCCGAGCCAGAGCAGGGGGTAGTTGAGCGAATCGGGCAGGAACTGGGTGTCGAAATCGATCAGGAACTGGCAGATCAACAGTGCACCGAAGGCCGCCCACAGCACGCCGGTGGGCGTGAGGCCGAAACGGTAGGCGCAAAGCGCGAAGAGGGCACCCGTGACCAGCTCGACCAGCGGATAGCGCAGGCTGATCGGCGTTTTGCAGGACGCACAGCGGCCGCGCAGCAGCAGGTAGCTCAGCACGGGGATGTTCTGGTACCAGCGGATCTTGTGGCCGCAGGCGCCACAACGCGACGCGGGGCGCGTGAGATCGAAGGGGGACAGGCCATCGATTGCCACCGCGGCCTTGTCGGCTGCGGCTTCCAGTCCCTCGGGCGGCACGGCCTTCGAGCCGAAGACCAGCGACCAGAGCGAAGGGACATCCTTCAAGGGCCTGAGGTTGTCGACGGCATCGGCCAGCCAGGTCCGGTACATCATCACTGGCACGCGGTAGATCACCACATTCAGGAAGCTGCCGATCAATAGCCCCAGCACACCGGCGAAAGCGGTGTCGATTTCCCTCGAAACCAGCATCAAACGACCTGGCCGAGCTTGAAGATGGGCAGGTACATCGACACCACGATGCCACCGATGATCGTGCCGAGGAACACGATGATGATGGGTTCCATCAGGCTCGAGAGGCCTGCCACCATGTCGTCCACCTCGGACTCGTAGAAGTCGGCCGCCTTGCCGAGCATGTGGTCGATGGAGCCGGACTCTTCGCCGATGGAAGTCATCTGGATCACCATGGACGGGAACAGGTTCGCGTTGGTCATGGCTGTCGTGAGGCTGGTGCCGGTCGACACTTCCTGCTGGATCTTGGCGGTGGCGTCGCCGTAGACGGTGTTGCCCGAGGCGCCGCCCACGGAGTCCAGGGCTTCGACCAGCGGCACGCCGGCCGCAAACATGGTGGCCAGCGTGCGGGTCCAGCGGGCCACGCAGGATTTGTCGATCAGGGTGCCGAAGATGGGAATGCGGAGCAGCAAACGATCCATGGTCCTTTGCACGCGCTCGTTGCGCTTCCAAGCCTGCAGGAAGAAGTAGATGCCGCCGCCGATGCCGCCGAAGATCAACCACCAGTACGACACGAAGAATTCGCTGATGCCGATCACGATCAACGTGGGCGCTGGCAGGTCGGCACCGAATGAGGTGAACACCTCTTTGAATGCCGGGATGACGAAGATCATGATGATGGCGATCACGATGAAGGCCACCACGACCACCGAGATCGGATACATCAGCGCCGATTTGATCTTGGACTTGATCGCCTCGGTTTTCTCCATGTAGGTGGCCAGGCGGTCGAGCAGTTCTTCAAGAATACCGGCCGCTTCACCCGCCTCCACCAGGTTGCAGTAGAGGTTGTCGAAGTACTTCGGAAACTTGCGGAACGCCGCCGACAGCGATGTGCCGGTTTCCACGTCGCTGCGGATGTCGTTCAGGAGCTTGGCCACGCTGGCGTTGGCATTGCCGCGCCCGACGATGTCGAAGGACTGCATCAGGGGCACGCCGGCCTTCATCATGGTGGCGAGCTGGCGCGTGAAGATCGCGATGTCTTTCGGCTTGATTGCCTTGCCCGAGCGCATGCGGCGCTTCTTGATCTTGGATGCGAGCACGCCCTGGCGGCGCAATGCAGCCTGTACCTGGTTTTCGCCGGCGGCCCGGAGTTCGCCGCGCACCAGCTTGCCGTTGCGGTCCTTGCCTTCCCATTCGAAGACAAATTCCTTGTGCGTGACCTGGGAGCGGGAAGATGCCACTGTTGCCATTCGATCTCCGATGTGCAGTGTTCGTTATTCGTTGGTGCACGCCACCACTTCTTCGAGCGAAGTGAGGCCCTGCATGACTTTTCGAAGGCCCGACTGGCGCAGCGAGCGCACCCCCTCGGCCTCGGACTGTTGTGCGATGTCGAGTGCGCTGCCATCGCGCAGGATGATTTCCTGGATGGCCTCGGAGATCGGCATCACCTGGTAGATGCCGACCCGGCCCTTGTAGCCGCCGCTGCATGCAGAGCAGCCAACGGGCTTGTAGGGCTTCCAGGTACCGTCCAGGTCTTCTTCCCTGAAGCCTGCATCGAGCAACGCCTCGCGCGGGACGTCGGCGGGCACGCGGCAGATGGTGCACAGGCGGCGTGCCAGGCGCTGCGCGGTGATCAGGATCACGCTGGACGCAATGTTGAAGGGCGCGATGCCCATGTTGCGCATCCGCGTGAGCGTCGTCGGCGCGTCGTTCGTGTGCAGCGTCGACAGCACCAAATGGCCGGTTTGTGCGGCCTTGATCGAGATGTCGGCAGTTTCGAGGTCGCGGATTTCGCCGACCATGATGATGTCCGGGTCCTGCCGCAGGAAGGCGCGCAACGCGGTCGCGAAGGTCAGGCCCGCGCGCTCGTTGACGTTGACCTGGTTGACGCCGGGCAAGTTGATTTCGGACGGGTCTTCCGCCGTCGCAATGTTGACGCCCGGTTGGTTCAGCAGGTTCAGACAGGTGTACAGCGACACCGTCTTGCCCGAACCGGTGGGACCGGTCACCAGCACCATGCCGTAGGGACGGCCGATGGCATGGAGCAGGCGCTCCTTCTCGTCCGCGTCGTAGCCCAGGGCATCGATGCCCAGACGGGCGCTGCTGGGGTCAAGAATACGAACGACGATCTTCTCGCCGAACAGCGTGGGCAGAGTGCTCACGCGAAAGTCGATCACCCGATCGGGCCCGATCTTGAGCTTCATGCGGCCGTCTTGCGGCACGCGTTTTTCGGAGATGTCGAGGCGGGAAATGACCTTGATCCGCGAAGCGAGCTTGTCCTTGATGACCGTCGGCGGACTGGCGATCTCGCGCAATTCGCCGTCGACGCGAAAGCGCACGCGGTAGTGGTGCTCGTAGGGCTCGAAGTGAATGTCCGAAGCGCGCATGCCGACGGCGTCGAGCAGCATCTTGTGAAGGAAGCGAACGACCGGAGCGTCCTCGACCTCGGCGATGGCCTGTTCGTTGGCGTCACCCGAGGTGTCGGCGGATACGTCGTCGAACTCGAACTCGCTGCCGACGATGCTGTTGATCGTCTCCGCTGCGCTGACGGCGGCGGCTTCGATCATCCGGGAGAGCTTGTCATACTCCGCGATGACCCAGTCCACGCCCATTTGCGAAGCGAACTTGATCTTCTCCGCCGCCTGCTGGTCGGACGGGTCGGCCGTTGCAACGATCAGGCGGTTGTTGCGTTTGCTGAGGACGACGATGCGGTACGCGTGACACAGCTTCGGATCGAGCAGGTCCTTGGGCAGGCGCTGGTGATCGATGGCGTCCAGGTCGAGCAGTGGTGCACCGAAGGCGCTGGAAAGCGTGTGGGCAAGGTCGGCGGCCGAGACGGCGCCGGTGCCAGTCAGTTCCGCGATGAAACTGGTGCGGCCGCTCAGCGACTTCTGGTAGATGTCTTCGGCGATCTTTGCGGGAAGCTTGCCGGCCGAAACCAGGGCGCGCGCAAGCCCGGGTAGGGCGATCTGCGTAGGTTCTTTAACAGGAAGTTCGGCAGCGGCCATTCAGCGAATGCAAGAGATGTGAAAAAGTGCTTCACGATCATCGCTGAACACCCCTGTGCTGTAAATCGCTACGCAGCAACAGGCATGGGCATTTATTTGTTCCAGCCAAAAGCTGGTCGGGGTGAGAGGATTCGAACCTCCGGCCTCTACGTCCCGAACGTAGCGCTCTACCAGGCTAAGCTACACCCCGATGGTTGCAAGAAAAAAGAAATCGTCCTAGATGCCAACTCAAAAGAGGTGTTCAGGCACGTCGCTCAAGCAACTGAGCCGCTAATTGTAGCAAACCAGAAGCGTGAGAATTGGCTGCGAAGCCACTAAGTGCGTGAATTGCGCGTTGCGCCTCTGCGGCGGCGGCAGCCCGGGAGGCATCCAGCGCGCCGGTTTCGCGAACAATTTCAACAACTTTGCCCAGCTGCGCGGTGTCGCCGGCCTCGATGGCTGCGCGTACCAGCGCGCTTTGTGCTGATGTGCCTCGTTGCATTGCAAAGATGAGCGGCAGCGTGGTCTTGCCTTCACGCAGGTCGTCGCCCACGTTTTTCCCTGTTTCGTGGGCGTCGCCTGCGTAATCGAGCACGTCGTCGATCACCTGGAATGCCGTGCCAAGCGCCTGGCCGTAGGTGGCGCATGCTTCTTCGGTCTCGGGCGTGGCGCCTGCGAGCACGGCGGCGAGCCGCGTGCTGGCTTCGAAGAGCTTGGCGGTTTTCGAGCGAATGACGCGCAGGTATGCGGCCTCGTCCAGCGAGGCGTCGTGCATGTTCATCAGCTGGAGGACTTCGCCTTCTGCGATCACGTTCGTCGCCTCGGCGAGGATCTGCATGACGCGCATGTTGTTTGCATCCAACATCATCTGGAATGCGCGCGAATACAGAAAGTCGCCGACCAGTACGCTGGCCGGATTGCCGAACGATTCGTTGGCCGTTGCCCGGCCGCGCCGCAGCGTCGACTCATCGACCACGTCGTCGTGCAGGAGGGTGGCCGTGTGGATGAACTCGACGACGGCAGCCAGATTGAAGCGCTGCTCACCCGTGTAGCCCAATGCGCCGGACATCAGCAGCAAAAGGGCAGGCCGCAAGCGCTTGCCGCCGGCGGAGATGATGTATTTGGAAACCTGGCTGACCAGCGGTACGCCTGTGTCGAGGCGGCGGGCAATCACACGGTCGACTTCGACCATGTCGCCGGCAATCAGGTCCAGCACGGTGGCGGTGGGGGAGGTGTCGGCGGCGGGAACTGGCAAAGCGAAGGCGCAGAGCGCTGCTGTAAATGAGAATGACCCAAGGGTCGGAAGGCGCAAATTATAGGGAGCAGCCTTCAGTTGTCGCTGGTGGGCGGGGCCAAGGTGGCCGGTAGACGCAAACCGCGCTATAATCTTGGGCTCTGCGGAATTCGCTGCGGAGACTCATTTCTAAGAGGTTTACATGTACGCGGTCATAAAAACCGGCGGCAAGCAGTATCGCGTTGCTTCCGGCGAAAAAATTAAAGTAGAACAGATTGCTGCGGACGTAGGCCAGGAAATCGTGATCGACCAGGTTCTGGCCGTCGGAAACGGCGCTGAAATCAAGGTTGGCACGCCCCTGGTGTCCGGCGCAACGGTGACAGTCACGGTACTGTCGCACGGCAAGCACGACAAGGTTCGCATCTTCAAGATGCGCCGTCGCAAGCACTATCAGAAACGTCAAGGCCATCGCCAGCAGTTCACCGAACTGCAAATCGGCGCGATCGCCGGCTAAGGAGCACATTCCATGGCACAGAAAAAAGGCGGCGGCTCAACGCGAAACGGGCGCGATTCCAAGCCCAAGATGCTCGGCGTGAAGGCTTTCGGCGGTGAACTGATCAGCGCAGGCTCGATCATCGTGCGCCAGCGCGGCACCCAGTTCCACCCCGGCGTCAACGTCGGCGTGGGCAAGGACCACACGCTGTTTGCCCTGGTCGACGGCCATGTGTCGTTCGCTACCAAGGGTGCACTCAACAAGCACACGGTCAACGTGACCCCCGCGGCGTAAGCCCGAGTCACTTCGATCTGCCCGAGGCCCCGCTTTGCCGGGGCTTCTTCATTTGTAAACTGGACATCCCATGAAGTTCGTTGACGAAGCCTTCATCGACATCGCCGCCGGCGATGGCGGCAACGGCTGCGTGTCGTTCCGTCATGAGAAGTACAAAGAATTCGGCGGCCCCAATGGCGGCGATGGTGGCCGCGGTGGTCATGTCTACGCGGTGGCCGACTCGAACCTCAACACGCTGGTCGACTTCCGTTACTCGCGCCGCCACGAGGCCAGGCGCGGCGAGCACGGCATGGGCTCCGACATGTTCGGTGCCGCCGGCGACGACATCACGCTCAGGATGCCGGTCGGCACGATCGTCTCCGATGCCGAAACGGGCGAGGTGCTGTACGAGCTGCTGACGGAAGGCGAAGTCGTCACCATCGCCAAGGGCGGTGACGGCGGCTTCGGCAATATGCGTTTCAAGAGTGCCATCAACCGAGCCCCGCGTCAGAAGACGCCCGGTTGGCCTGGCGAGAAAAAAAGCCTGAAGCTCGAGCTCAAGGTGCTGGCCGATGTCGGTTTGCTCGGCATGCCGAATGCGGGCAAGTCGACGCTGATCAGCGCGATCTCGAACGCTCGCCCGCGCATCGCAGACTATCCCTTCACCACGCTGCATCCGAATCTTGGCGTCGTGCGCGTCGGTCCGGAGCAGAGCTTCGTGGTGGCTGACCTGCCTGGTCTGATCGAAGGTGCTTCTGAAGGCGCTGGCCTGGGCCATCTCTTCCTGCGCCATCTGCAGCGCACGCGGCTGCTGCTGCACGTCGTCGACATGGCGCCGTTCGACGACACGATCGATCCGGTCGCACAGGCCAAGGCCATAGTGGGCGAGCTGAAGAAATACGACGACGCCCTTTACGAAAAGCCGCGCTGGCTCGTGCTCAACAAGCTGGACATGGTGCCCGCCGACGAGCGTGCGGCCCGCGTCAAGGACTTCGTGAAGCGTTTGCGTTTCAAGGGGCCGGTGTTCGAGATTTCGGCACTCACGCGCGAAGGCTGCGAGCATCTGGTACAGGCGGTCTATCAGCAGGTCAAGGCCCAGCAGGTGGCCGAACAGGTGCCGGTCGAGGTCGATCCGCGCTTCGTCGAGTTGCCGCCAGACCCGTCCTGACGGCGGCGTGGCATCGAATCCGGTGCCACTCGATTCACACACAGCCCATCGCGCCCCATCCACGCCCGTTACTGCCGAAAATGACCTCGAACTCCGGATCCACTGCCTTGCGGGATGCCCGCCGTATCGTCGTCAAGGTGGGCTCCAGCCTCGTGACCAACGAGGGGCGCGGCCTGGATGAAAGCGCTATCGGCGAGTGGTGCCGGCAATTGGCGGAGTTGGTCCGTGACGGGCGCGAGGTCGTGATGGTGTCGAGCGGGGCGATTGCCGAAGGCATGAAGCGCCTGGGCTGGCGCACCCGGCCGCACGAAATCCATGAACTTCAGGCCGCGGCGGCCGTCGGGCAGATGGGCCTGGCCCAGATGTACGAGACCAAGCTGCGCGAGAACCAGATCGGCAGCGCCCAGGTGCTGCTGACCCACGCCGACCTTGCCGACCGCGAACGCTACCTCAATGCACGCTCGACGCTCGTCACGCTGCTCCGCCTGGGCGTGGTGCCTGTCATCAACGAGAACGACACGGTCGTCAACGACGAGATCAAGTTCGGCGACAACGACACGCTGGGTGCGCTCGTGGCCAACCTCGTCGAGGCCGACGCGCTGGTCATCCTGACGGACCAGAAGGGCCTTTACACCGCCGATCCGCGCAAGGACCCGGACGCGAAGTTCGTGCACGAGGCCGCCGCCGGCGACCCGGCACTCGAAGCGATGGCGGGTGGCGCCGGCTCCAGCATCGGCCGCGGCGGCATGATCACCAAGATCCTTGCGGCCAAGCGTGCGGCCGGATCGGGCGCATCCACCGTGATTGCATGGGGGCGCGAATCCGACGCCCTGCTGCGGCTGGTCCGTGGCGAATCCATCGGGACCTTGCTGGTCGCGCAAACGGCCAAGCACCAGGCGCGCAAGCGCTGGATGGCCGATCACCTGCAGCTGCGGGGCTCGGTCGTCGTCGATGCAGGGGCGGCTGCCAAGGTACGCGCTGAAGGCAAGAGCTTGCTGCCGATCGGCATGACCGGCGTGTCGGGCGAGTTCTCTCGCGGCGACGTGATCGCGGTTCGGGATGCCGATGGCGTCGAACTGGCCCGTGGCCTGGCCAACTATTCGAGCGTGGAGGCGCGGCTGCTGTGTCGCAAGCCTTCTGCCGAGTTCGAACGGCTGCTCGGTTACGCGGCAGAGCCGGAGATGGTGCACCGGGACAACATGGTGCTGATGCCCAGCTGATCGGCGGGCGAGGGGCCTTGCTTGCCGCCCCGCCAGTTAGATCACTGCAGCTTGCGAGCGGGATCGCGAAGGTTCTGGACTATGTCTTTCACCGAAGCGCGGGGTGCATCGCCGCGGCACAGGCCCTGGATCGCGAGCTGCCGGGCGTAGCTCGAGTTCAGGTCCCTGAAACTCTTCCATTCAGGCTTCTGCGTTTCCGTCCAGGCGCCATCGGTGAAGCGCGCATAGCTCTTCATCTCGGCGGTCGAGCAGCGCACGGCCTCGTAGTAAGCCGTGAGTGCGCCACCCGTGTTGTGCGTGCTGCTTGCCACGACCACATAGCGTGCGATCCCGTCATCGGTGATCGTGATGGTGCCTGGATCGACGCCGAACTTGAGTGTCATATAGGGTGGCATCGCGATCGGTTCGAGGCGCTTCACATCGAACTTCGGTGGAGGCGGCGCCTCGCTTTCCTTCCATTCGCCATCCGCGCTCGTGACCTTCGGCGGCAAGGGCATGCCGCCCTGGGCCCAGTCGGGGTTGTCGGTGTTGTAGCCCTTCGAGCTGCACGCGGCAACGAGCGCGCACAGGCCGACAAGGATCAGCGCGCGTTCAACGCGGCGCATGGTGGGAGCCGTTGGGCGGGGGAGGGGCGTCGTTCGCGAGTTTGGCATTGGGGTCCGGGTCGAAGCTTGCACCCGGGGGCAGCTCGAAATTAGGTTCATGGCCTGGTGCGGCAGGATGGCGCTCGAACTCTCGGGCGCGCACGTTGCTGCGCAGGAAGCGATTGCGGAAATCCTGCCGTGGCAGGTAGCGAGCAAGCTCGGTCAGCGCCATCTCGTAGACGCCGCGCTTGAACTCGACGACAACGTCGAGCGGCACCCAGTAGTCGTGCCAGCGCCAAGCGTCGAATTCGGGATGGTCGGTGGCACGCAGGTTGAGATCCCAATCGTGGCCGACGAGTTGCAGCAAATACCAGATTTGTTTCTGGCCCTTGTAGTGGCCCCGTGCGTCACGGCGGATGAACCGATCCGGCACCTCGTAGCGCAACCAGTCGCGGGTACGGGCCACGATGCGCACATGCTCCGGATGGAGCCCCACTTCCTCATGCAGTTCCCGGAACATGGCTTGCTCGGGACTTTCGCCACGGTCTATGCCGCCTTGCGGAAACTGCCAAGAATGCGTGCGTATGCGTTTGCCCCAGAAAACCTGGTTTCTCTGGTTGAGCAGGATGATGCCGACGTTGGGCCTGAAGCCGTCCCGGTCGAGCATAATCAAACCCCAATTTTTGAACTGAGTCGATTATGCATGCCGGGTTGCCCTCGGCAAGCTGCGATGCAGGCTCTCAGGGTCTCTCCGGGGGAGCAGTCCCCCACTTCCATTCCGTTTCCATCACCGCGATCCCGATGAAAGCTTCCCGATTTTTTGTCCCCACCCTCAAGGAAGCGCCCGCCGATGCCGAGGTGGCAAGCCACCGGCTGATGATGCGGGCCGGCATGATCAAGAAGCTCGGCACGGGCATCTACACGTACATGCCCATGGGTTTGCGCGTGATCCGCAAGGTCGAGGCGATCGTGCGCGAAGAGATGAACCGGGCGGGCGCCGTCGAAATGACGATGCCCGTGGTGCAGCCAGCCGAGTTCTGGCAAGAGACCGGCCGATTCGACAAGATGGGCCCCGAGCTGCTGCGCATCAAGGACCGGCATGACCGCGACTTCGTGATCCAGCCCACCAGTGAAGAGGTGGTGACCGACATCGCGCGGCAAGAAATCCGCAGCTACAAGCAGCTGCCGAAGAATTTCTACCAGATCCAGACCAAGTTCCGCGACGAGCGCCGTCCGCGCTTCGGCCTGATGCGCGGGCGCGAATTCATCATGAAGGACGCCTACAGCTTCGACCGCGACCTCGATGCAGCCAAGGCCAGCTACCAGGTCATGGCACAGGCCTACCGCAACATCTTCGACCGCTTCGGCCTGCGCTACCGCGCCGTGGCGGCCGACAGTGGCGCCATCGGCGGCGACCTGAGCGAAGAGTTCCAGGTGATCGCCGCCACCGGCGAAGACGCCATCGTCTATTGCCCCGACAGCAACTACGCCGCCAACATGGAAAAGGCCGAGGCGCTGGCCCCGGCCGGTCCGCGTCCCTCACCCGCCAACGCGCTCGAGAAGACGCCGACCCCCGGCAAGAGCACCTGCGCCGATGTGGCCGAACTGCTCGGCGTGCCGCTGTCGACCACCATCAAGTCGCTGGTGCTGGCCACCGACATCGTCGATGAGGCCGGCAACCCGAAGGGCTCGCAGGTCTGGCTGCTGCTGCTGCGCGGCGACCACGACATGAACGAGATCAAGGTCAGCAAGCTCCCGGGCCTGAACCAGGGCTTCCGCTTTGCGACCCTGGCCGAAATCGAAGACCACTTCGGCTGCAAGCCCGGCTACCTGGGCCCGCTGAACCTCAAGAAGCCGGTCAAGCTCGTGGCCGACCGCGAAGCCGCCGTGCTGGCCGACTGGATCACCGGCGCCAACGAAGTCGACTTCCACATGACCGGCGTCAACTGGGGCCGCGACCTGCCCGAGCCCGACCTGGTGGCCGATATCCGCAACGTGGTCGCGGGCGACGCCTCGCCCGACGGCAAGGGCCTGCTGGCCATCGAACGCGGCATCGAAGTCGGCCACGTCTTCGTGCTCGGCACGAAGTACAGCAAGGACATGAACGCCACCTACCTCGACGAAGGCGGCAAGCCGCAGTTCCTCGAGATGGGTTGCTACGGCATCGGCATCACGCGCCTGCCCGCGGCGGCCATCGAACAGAACCACGACGAGCGCGGCATCATCTGGCCCGACGCGCTGGCCCCGTTCACCGTGGTGGTCTGCCCGATCGGCATGGACCGCAGCCCCGAGGTCAAGGTGGCGGCCGAAGCGCTCTATGAAGAACTGCTCGCCAAGGGTGTCGATGTGCTGCTCGACGACCGCGGCGAACGCCCTGGCGCGATGTTTGCCGACTGGGAGCTCATCGGCGTGCCCCACCGCGTGGTGATCTCCGACCGTGGCCTCAAGGAAGGCCAGCTCGAATACCAGCATCGCCGCGATACCGCCGCAACCAAGGTGCCCGCGGCCGGCATCGCCGACTTCATCGCCGGCAAACTCGCCGCATGAGCCTGCCGGGCCGTCCCGACGATCTCGCGGTGACGGCCGCGCAGGGTGATGGCATCAGCCGCCGGCGGTGCATCACCGGCGCCGCGGTTGCAGGTGCTCTCTCGCTGGTTTCGGTGCCGCGCATCGCCTTTGCCGGCGCCCAGATCGAGGAGCCGCTGATCGACTCGGTGCGTACCGCGCTCAGCTCGGCCATCCACAACAAGGCGCCACCGGTGCCGCAGTTCGCGAACACCGAAGCCCGCCTGGCCTACCTGCGTTGGCTCGGCGAGATGAGCGAACGCCTCAAGAAGAAGATCGCCGACGCGCCCTCGCGCATCGAATTCCTGCAGACCGCCTGGTACGAAGCCAAGCGCTCGGGGCTCGACGTGAGCCTGGTGCTGGGGCTGGTGCAGGTCGAGAGCAACTTCCGCAAGTTCGCGGTGTCGAGCGCCGGCGCGCGCGGCTACATGCAGGTCATGCCGTTCTGGACGCGCGTGATCGGCGACAGCGATCCGGGCAAGCTGTTCCACATGCAGACCAATCTGCGTTTCGGCTGCGTGATCCTGCGCCATTACCTCGACCGCGAGAACGGCGACCTGTACATGACGCTGGGTCGCTACAACGGCAGCCGGGGCAAGTCGCCGTACCCGAACGCCGTGTTCTCGAACCAGCGGCTCTGGGCCTACGACGACAAGGCGCGCGAACGCGAGCGCGACAAGGATCGTTCGGCAGCTTGAATCTGAGTGTCAGGAATACCGGGGAGCCGGCTTTGCCGGGCCGTCGGTGAAGGGAAGGCGAAGCAGCGCAACCTGCGGGCGGGTCAAGTCCTGGTCACCATGACCTGGTCGATGCGGTAGCTGTCCACGTCCATCACCTCGAAGGTATAGCCGCCCCAAGCCACGCTGTCCGTGCGCTTGGGCACGCGGCGCAGCATCACCATCAGGAAGCCGGCCAGCGTCTCGTACTCCTCGGCATGCGGCAGCTCGTCGATGTGGAGCGCGCGCTGCACGTCCTGGATGGGCGTGATGCCGTCGATCAGCCACGAGTTCTCGTCGCGCTTCACGATCTGCTCTTCGTCGGGTGTCGACACCAGGTCGCCCATCACCGTGCTCATCACGTCGTTGAGCGTGATCACGCCCACCACGAGGCTGTATTCGTTGACGATGATCGCGAAGTCTTCGTGCGCCTGCCGGAACTGCTCCAGCACTTCGGTGAGCGAGAGCCGGTCGGGAATCACCAGCGCCTTGTGCAGCGTCAGGCCCTGGTCGAAGGCCAGCGGCTGGCCGCTCAGCACGCGCTGGAACATGTCCTTGGCGTCCACGTAGCCCAGCACATGATCGATGTCGCCGTCGCACACCGGATAGGCCGAAAAAGGCTCTGCCACGATGCGCGCGCGCAGCACCGATTCCGGGTCGTCGTGCAGGAACCACGCGATGCTGTCGCGCGCGGTCATCACGCTGCTGACCAGCCGTGTCTCAAGCTCGAACACATTGGCGATCACCTGCTGCTCGCGCACCGCGAGCACGCCGGCCCGGGCGCCGGCCTCGGTCATGGCCAGGATGTCGGCCGATGTGATCTTGTCGTCGCGCGCCATCGGCATGCCGAGCGCCTTGAAGAGCAGATCGGTGCAGCGCGTGAAGAACCACACCAGAGGCTTGAAGGTGGTGATAAGCAACTGCATCGGCCCGACCAGCCGCACCGCCAACTGTTCGGGGTTGCTCATGCCGAGCCGCTTGGGGAACAGGTCGGCGAACACCAGGAACACCGCGATGACGATCACGAAGGAGCAAAGAAAGGCGATGTTGGCCGAAGCCTCGACGCTCAACCACCGCTCGAAGAACATCGCGAAGTACGGGCTCAGCGAGCCTTCGCCCACGACGCCGCCAAGAATCGCCACCGCATTGAGCCCGATCTGTACCACGGTGAAGTAGTGGCCGGGCTGCTCCTGCACGCGCAGCACTTTCTCCGCGCGCGGGTCGCCTTCGTCGGCCATCTGGCGCAGGCGCAGGCGGCGCGAGGCGGCCAGCGTGATTTCGGCGAGGGAAAAGAACGCGCTCATCGCAATCAGCAGAACGATGATGAGCAGGCTTTGGGTAAGGGTCATGGTGGCACTGTGAAGAGTGCCATGGTGCCATGACTCGGCCCCGGCAAAACGGTCAGACGCCGCCGTGGGGGTGGGTCGGGTCGACCCAGAGCACCGATTCGGGTTTCTCCACGGGCTCGATGTCGAGGTTCACCGCCACCGCTTCGCCGTCGCTGCGGCACAGCACGCATTCGAGCGTTTCGGTCGCGCTGGCGTTGATTTCCTGGTGCGGCACGAAGGGCGGCACGTAGATGAAGTCGCCTGGGCCGGCCTCGGCCGTGAACTCGAGCTTGTCGCCCCATCGCATGCGGGCCCGGCCGCGCACGACGTAGATCACCGATTCGAGATGCCCGTGGTGATGGGCGCCGGTCTTGGCGTCGGCATGGATGGTCACCGTGCCGGCCCAGAGCTTCTGCGCACCTACGCGGGCGAAGTTGATGGCCGCGGCCCGGTTCATGCCGGGCGTCTGTGCGGTGTTGGCGTCGAGCTGGTTGGCCGCGATCACACGCACGCCATCGTGCTTCCAGGCGGGGCCGGCTTCGCCGTCATGCGAATGGCCGTGATCTGCGTGATCGTGGCTCATTGCGCTTGCCTTGAAATCAGGCGGGGTTGCCGTTGAGCACCTGCTGCAGCTCGCCCGACTCGTACATCTCCATCATGATGTCCGAGCCGCCGACGAATTCGCCCTTCACGTAGAGCTGCGGGATCGTGGGCCAGTTGCTGTATTCCTTGATGCCCTGGCGGATGCCGTCGTCTTCGAGCACGTTGACGGTCTTGAGCGTCCTGGTGTCGACGCCGACCGCCTTGAGGATCTGGATGGCGCGGCCCGAGAAGCCGCACATCGGAAAGCTGGCATTGCCCTTCATGAAGAGCACGAGGTCGTTGGTTTTGACGAGATCGTCGATGCGTTGTTGGGCGTCGGACATGGGGACTCCTGAAAAGTGGGCTGGGGGGATTATTTCACCGTGCGCCAGATTCCGCCGGAGCAGCGCTGGATGCCGGCCAGGTCTTCCCGGCTTTGGACTTCGGTGAAACCGCGTTCGGCGAGCAACTGGTGCACGGCCACGGCCTGGTCATGGCCGTGCTCGAGCAGCAGCCAGCCGCCTGGCGCGAGGTGATCGGGGGCCGTGCGGACGATCTGGCGGATGTCGTCGAGCCCGTCGGCGCCGGCAACCAGCGCCGAAGAGGGCTCGTGGCGCAGCGCGGGCAGATGCGGGTCATTTGCGGCGATGTACGGCGGATTGCTGGCGATGACCGTGTAGCCGCTCGCGGCGCCATCGAGCCAGTGGGCCTGGGCAAAGCGTACCGGCAGGCCCAGGCGCCGTGCATTGGCCTCGGCAACCGCGAGCGCATCGGCGCTGGCATCGACCGCATCGACCTGCGCATCGGGGCGAGCGTGTTGTAGAGCCAGCGCGATCGCGCCGCTGCCCGTGCCAAGGTCGAGCGCGCGCGGGGCTGCATGGCCTTCCAGGCACTGCAGGGCCCATTCGACCAGCGTCTCGGTGTCCGGCCGCGGCACCAGCACGCGTGCGTCCACCTGCAGGTTGAGGCCATGAAACTCCTTCTCGCCCAGCAGGTAGGCGACCGGTTCGCCAGCCAGCCGGCGCGACAGCTGCGCCGAGAGGGCGGGCCACGCCGCCTCGGGGAGCGCATCGGTGTCATGGGCCAGCAGCCAGGCCCGGTCGTGCGGCGCGCGGCCGAGCGCATGCAGCAGCAGCAACTGCGCATCGAGCCGGTCGATGCCCAGCGCGACCGCCGCGCCCAGCGCCTGCGCCACGGTAGACGGCGTGGTGGTGGCCGTCATCACGCCGGCAAGCTCGATTCCAGCTCGGCCAGCTGCTCGGCCTCGCGCGCGGCGCGCAGGGCGTCGAGCACGTCGCCGAGATCGCCTTCCATGATGGCAAGCAGCTTGTAGAGCGTGAGGTTGATCCGGTGGTCGGTGAGCCGGCCCTGCGGAAAGTTGTAGGTGCGGATGCGGTCCGAGCGGTCGCCGCTGCCGATGAGGCCCTTGCGCATTGCCGCGTCCTTGGCGGCGCGCTCGCTGCGGTCTTTCTCCTGGATGCGCGCCGACAGCACCTGCAGCGCCTTGGCCTTGTTGCGGTGCTGGCTGCGGTCGTCCTGGCACTCGGCCACGATGCCGGTCGGGATGTGCGTGATGCGCACGGCCGAGTCGGTCTTGTTGATGTGCTGGCCGCCGGCGCCGCTCGCGCGGTAGGTGTCGATGCGCAGGTCGGCCGGGTTGATCTGCACCGCCACGGCTTCGTCGGGCTCGGCCAGCACGGCGACCGTGCAGGCGCTGGTGTGGATGCGGCCCTGCGTCTCGGTGGCCGGCACGCGCTGCACGCGGTGGCCGCCCGATTCGAAGCGCAGATGGCCGAACACCTCGTCGCCAACGACGCGGATCACCACTTCCTTGTAGCCGCCGAGCTCGCTTTCGCTTTCGCTCACGACCTCGCAGCGCCAGCCGGCGCGCTCGCAGTAGCGCGTGTACATGCGCAGCAGGTCGCCCGCGAACAGGGCGGATTCGTCGCCGCCCGTGCCGGCGCGGATTTCGAGAAAGGCGTTGCGCGTGTCGTCGGGGTCCTTGGGCAGCAGCAGGCGCTGCAGCTCTTCTTCGAGCTGCACCAGCTCGGCTTCGGCACCGGCGATTTCTTCGCGCGCCATCTCGGCCATGTCGGGGTCGTCGAGCATTTCCTTCGCACCGGCGATGTCGGCCTCGCGCTGCCTGTAGCGCTCATAGCGGCCGGCGATCTGCGTGACCTCGGCGTGCTCGCGCGAGATGGTGCGGTACTGCGCCATGTCGCTCATGATGTCTTCGCGCGAAAGCAGGAAGTCGAGTTCACCCAGACGCTGGGCGTAGCGTTCGAGTTGGTGGCGCAGAAAGGATTTCACAGCGAAAGGGGCTCGAAAAAATGGGGAAAGAGTGCCGCGAGGGTGCGACGAAGGCAGGGCGCATGAAGGCCGCGGCGCACGGCGCACGGCACAGGGCCAGGCCGGGCTGCTGACGAGCGTCGCTAACGCTCTTTGCGCAGGAACAGGCGCGAGATGGTCTGTGCCGTCTGCTCGCGCGAGGTGGCGTCGCCCGAATGCAGCTCGGCCATGGCGCCGTGCATCATCTTCTGCGTGAGCCCGCGCGACATGGCTTCGAGCACCGCCTCGATCGATTCGCCCTTGGCGAGCAGCTTGCGCGCGCGCGCCATTTCGGCGGCGCGCCATTCATCGGCCTGCGCATTGAGCTGCTGGATCAGCGGCACCGTGCCGCGTTGGCCCAGCCAATGCATGAAGCTCTGCACGCCGGCATCGATGATGACTTCGGCCTGCGCCACGGCGGCCTGCCGGTTGGCCTGGCCCTGCTGCACCACTTGCGCGAGGTCGTCGACGGTGTAGAGGTAGACGTCTTCCAGCGCCTTCACTTCGGGTTCGATGTCGCGCGGCACGGCCAGGTCGACCATGAACATCGGGCGATGCTTGCGCGCCTTGAGCGCGCGCTCGACGGCACCCAGGCCGATGATCGGCAGCGTGCTTGCGGTGCAGCTCACGACGATGTCGAATTCGGCGAGCCGCGCCGGCAGGTCGGCCAGGCGCATCGCCTCGCCGCCGAAGCGCGAGGCCAGCTTCTCGCCGCGTTCGAGCGTGCGATTGGCAATGGCGATGGACTTCGGGTCTTTGGCGGCAAAGTGCGTCGCGGCCAGGTCGATCATTTCGCCTGCGCCGACGAACAGCACGCGCGTCTTGTGCAAGTCTTCGAAGAGTTGGCCGGCCAAACGGACCGCCGCGGCGGCCATGCTGATCGAGTGCGCGCCGATCTCGGTGGCGGTACGGACTTCTTTGGCAACCGCGAACGAACGCTGGAACAACTGGTTGAGCGTGGTGCCCAGCGCGCCGGCGGTTTCGGCCGCGCGCACCGCGTCTTTCATCTGGCCGAGGATCTGGGCTTCGCCGAGCACCATCGAGTCGAGCCCGCTGGCCACGCGGAAGGCATGGCGGGCGGCTTCGTCGTCGTGCAGCGTGTAGGCATGCGAGCGCAGCAGGGCAGGGGCCACGCCGCCGCTCTGGGCCAGCCAGCCGAAGGTGTGGTCGAGCGCGATGTGCTCGGAGGCGCAGTAGATCTCGGTGCGGTTGCAGGTGGAGATGATCGCGGCCTCGACCTGGGGGTGGCGGCCGGTGGCGAAGGAACTGCGCAGGCTCTGCAGCGTGGGGGCGATCTGATCAAGCGCGAACGCAAAACGACCGCGCAGATCGAGCGGCGCGGTCGTGTGGTTCAAGCCAAGGGCCCAGACTGACATGGCCGTGATTATAAAATCAGCAGCCGCTCCAGGGTTGCCGGGGGACAAATGGCATTCCCTATGACAGCCATAACTTTCGCAGCATGACCTGACGCCCGCGTGCGGCCCACCCGATGGACCTGCTGGACCTCCTCAACCACCTCCTCAATTTCGTCGCGCCCGCGGCCTTCATCGCCCTTGTGCTGGCCTTCGCCGGCCGGTATCTGGGCGGGCGGCGCGCCGGCGTTCCGCGCTGGTGGGTGCAGTGGGCGCTGACCTTCGCGGCCGGCGTGGGGGTGTCGCTGATCGGTCTGGTCGTGTTCGGCCGCGACGGGATGATGGCGACCTATGCGGCGCTGGTGGTGGTCTGCGGCACCGTCCAATGGCTGGCGATGCGCGGCTGGCGCCGCTGAAACCCGGTCAGTCCAGCCGCCGGGCCATGTAGACCGAGGCGCCCGGGTAGGTGGCGAGGCGGGCCTGCTGGTCGGTGCCCGCAGGCTGCGCCGCCACATAGCCCTGCCGTTCCCAGAAACCCACCGAGGCCTGCACGGACACCAGCGTCGAATGCCGCCAGCCGGCCTGCATGGCGTGCGCCCAGGCATGGCGCACCAGCCTCGGCCCCAGGCCCAGCCCCGAAGCCTCGGGGTGCACCGCCAGATCGTGCAGGTACAACGAGTCGGCATCCGGCGCGACCTCGAACTCGCCGTGCAGCGGCGTGAGCTTGCCGATCACCGAGGGATAGCCCGCCAGATAGGCCCGCACGCCGCCCCCGTGCTCGGCGACCCAGCCCGTGTGGGGCGCGGTCGCGAGCCGCCGTGCGATCAGCACGCCGTCTTCCACGAAGCCTGCGCCATAGCAGGCAAGCTGGATCGCGAGCACGGCGTCGAGGTCGTCCGCGCGCATCGCGCGCACCCGTGCCGCGTCTGGTGCCATCAGGCCAGCAGCAGCTTGTCGTCGTCGAGCTTTTCGCCGCGCGTCTGCTCGAACATGCGCAGCAGGTCGGGCACGTCGAGGCCCGCGCGCTGCGGCCCGGCCACGTCGAGGATCACCTGGCCCTCGTGCAGCATCACCGTGCGCGAACCGTAGTCCAGCGCCTGCCGCATGCTGTGCGTGACCATCATTGCGGTCAGCTGGCTGCCCTCGACGATCTTCGCGGTCAGCTCCAGCACGAAGGCTGCCGTCTTCGGGTCGAGCGCGGCCGTGTGTTCGTCGAGCAGCAGGATGCGCGAGGGCTTGAGCGACGCCATCAAGAGGCTCACCGCCTGTCGCTGCCCGCCCGACAGCAGGCCGATGCGATCGGCCAGCCGGTTTTCGAGCCCCAGCTTCAGGATCGACAGCTTCTCGCGGAACAGCTCGCGCAGGTTGCGATTGAGCGAAAAGCCGAAGCCGCGCCGCTCGCCGCGCTTCCACGCCAGCGCCATGTTCTCCTCGATGGTCAGCGCCTCGCAGGTGCCGGCCATCGGGTCCTGGAACACGCGGGCCACCATGCCCGAGCGCTGCCAGGCGTTCATGCGCGTCACGTCCTTGCCGTCGATCTCGATGTTGCCCTTGTCGACGATCAGGTCGCCGCTCACCGCATTCAGAAAGGTCGACTTGCCCGCGCCGTTCGAGCCGATCACGGTGACGAACTGGCCGGTGGGAATCTCCAGACTGAGGCCGCGCAGCACGCGGTTCTCGATCGGCGTGCCCGGGTTGAAAGTCATCTCGAGTTGTTGGGCGCGCAACATCAGTTCTTCCCCTTGAAGAGGGCGCCCAGCTTGCGCTTGTAGGCGGGCACCAGCAGCGCGAACGCCACCAGCACGGCGGTGACCAGGTTCAGGTCTTGCGCCTGCAGGCCCATGAAGTCGGTATTGAGTGCCATCGCAATGAAGAAGCGGTACAGCAGCGCGCCCAGCACGCAAGCCAGCGTGGTGATGACCATGCTGCGCGCGGGCAGCAGCGTCTCGCCGATGATCACCGCGGCCAGGCCGATCACGATCGTGCCCACGCCCATCGAGATGTCGGCCGTGCCCTGGCTCTGCGCGAACAGCGCACCGGCCAGTGCCACCAGCGCATTCGACAGGGCCAGGCCCGCCATCGTGTGGAAGTCGGTCGAAATGCCCTGGGCCCGCGCCATGCGGGCGTTGCCGCCGGTGGCGCGCATCGCCAGGCCGGCCTCGGAGGCGAAGAACATGTCGACGAGGATCTTGGCCGCGATCACGATCAGCAGCAGCAACAACGGCTTGGCCCATTGCTCGGGCATGCCGCCGAAGCTGACCATGCTGAACACGGTGGGTTCGGTGATGAGCGCCACGTTGGGCTTGCCCATCACGCGCAGGTTGATGGAGTACAGCGCGATCATCACCAGGATGCTCGCGAGCAACTGCATGATCTTCAGCTTGACGTTGAGCCAAGCGGTGACCCAGCCCGAGACGGCACCGGCCACGCAGGCCACGGCGGTCGCGGCGACCGGATTCCAGCCGGCAACGATCAGCGTCGCGGCCACGGCGGCGCCCAGCGGAAAGCTGCCGTCCACCGTGAGGTCGGGGAAATTGATGATGCGAAACGACATGAAGACGCCCAACGCGACCAGTCCGAATATCAGACCGATCTCGATGGCGCCCAGCGATGCAATGAGGGACATGTGGGGGCTTCCGGCGAG
The DNA here is from genome assembly GCF_900100965.1 of Variovorax sp. EL159. Taxonomy (GTDB): domain Bacteria; phylum Pseudomonadota; class Gammaproteobacteria; order Burkholderiales; family Burkholderiaceae_C; genus Variovorax. Next base: position 238,008 of record NZ_FMUJ01000002.1, read on the forward strand.
GCAGGAACAGGCGCGCCGCCCTCGTTGAAAAGAGGGCGGCCGGCCTGTAGAGGGCTTACTTGGTGCTCACGACCTTTGCCGTCTTCAGCAGCGCGTCGGACAGCGTCACGCCCTGCAGCTTGGCTGCGTCGGGGTTCACCACCAGCTCGAAGTTGGTGCTGGTCTGCGAGGCGATCGTGCCGGGCTTCTCGCCCTTGAGGATGCGCACCACGATCTTGCCGGTCTGGCGGCCAATGTCGCTGTAGTTCAGGCCGAGGGCGGCCACGGCGCCGCGCTCGACGGTGGCGGTGTCGGCGGCCACCACGGGCAGCTTGGCCTGTTGTGCCACCTTCACGATGCCCTCGAAGGCCGAGACCACGTTGTTGTCGGTCGGCGTGTAGATCACGTCAGCCTTGCCCACCAGGCTCTGCGCGGCGGTCGGCACGTCCACGGTGCGGGCGGCGGCGGCCTCGACCACGGTCATGCCGGCGTCGGCGGCGGCCTTCTTCAGCGCGGCGACGATGGCCACCGAGTTGGCTTCGCCGGGGCTGTAGATCACGCCGATGCGCTTGGCGTTCGGCACCACCTGCTTGATCAGGCCGATGTGCTTTTCGAGCGGCGACAGGTCCGACACGCCCGTCACGTTGGTGCCGGTGGCGTCCCAGTTCTTCACCAGCTTGGCGGCGACCGGGTCGGTGATGGCCGAGTACACGACCGGAATGGTCTTGGTGGCGGCCACCACGGCCTGTGCCGACGGCGTGGCGATGGCCACGATCACGTCGGGCGCGTCGCCGATGTACTTGCGGGCGATCTGGGCGGCGGTGCCCACGTTGCCTTGGGCGCTCTGGTAGCTGAACTTGAGGTTCTTGCCCTCTTCATAGCCCGCGGCCTTGAGTTCGGCCTTCACGCCGTCGCGCACGGCGTCGAGCGCCGGGTGTTCGACGATGGCCGTCACGGCCACCGACTTGGTGTCGGCCGCGAAGGACGGCGCGGCAGCCAGGATGCCGAGGGCCAGGGCCACTGCGCTGAAGGGTGTGCGAAGCAAAGCGTTTTTCACGAGAGAGGTCTCCGGATGGGGGTGGATGCGTCTGATGAGGCTGCCGGCGCAGGCCGGGGCCAGGAATTCAGCGGCCTGGAATCGCGGCATGCAATTCCGGCAGCTTCGGAGTCTAGATCGTACTTTGCACAATTAAGGTGCATGAACCCCTCGGGCTTACCCCGCTTTGAGAAATACAATTTCATTGATTGGAGATAGTAAGAGATGAAATTGCATGAGATTGAACTCGACAGAATCGACCGGAAGATTCTCGAGCACCTGCAGGCGCATGGCCGCGCATCGAACCTGGAGCTGTCGGAAGTGGCCAATCTCTCGCCCGCGCAGTGCCTGCGGCGGCACCGGCGGCTGGAAGAGCTGGGCCTCATCAGCGGCTACGCGGCGCGGCTGAACGCGCGCCACGTGGGGCTGGGCGTGATCGCCTTCATTCACGTGACCATGGCCCGCGGCCATGTCGACGAGTTGCCCAAGTTCCAGGACCTGATCGCCGACCTGAAGCAGATCCTGGAGTGCTACTCGGTGACGGGCGACTTCGACTACGTGCTCAAGGTCGTCGCGCAAGACCTGGAGTCGCTCTCGCAATTCCTGATGCACACGCTGATGCACATGCCCGGCGTGTCGGCGGTGCGCTCCAGCGTGTGCCTCAACGAGATCAAGTTCACCACGGCCCTGCCGTTGGCGTAGGGCTCAGGTCGGCATGCCGGGGATCGGCGAGCTGGAAGTGGCGGGCGCCGGCGCGGCTGCGGCCGGCCCGGCGGGCGAGGGCGCCATCATGAAGGTGGTCGGCGTCGCCATCGGCAGCGAGGCCTTCTGGAGCTCATCGAGGATCACGAACAGCAGGTCGCTGCGCACGCCGCCCGCCAGGCGGGGGCTCGCCACGTAGGCGATTGCCTGGAAGATCAGCAGCCCGTTCTCGATGCCCTCGAGCGTGAGCGACGGCGCGGGCGTTTCGAGCACGCCTTCGTGCGAGCGGCAGGCCGAAAGGATCAGCTCGCGCACGCGCTGCGCGTCGGTGGTCAGCGGCATCGGCAGGCGGATCAGCACGCGGCCCTCGGCATTGGCCAGCGTCATGTTGCGCACGGTCTTGGTGATGAACTCCGAGTTCGGCACGATCAGCGTCGAGCGGTCGCCCAGCTGGATCTCGGTGGCGCGCACGTTGATGCGCCGCACGTCGCCTTCGGCCGTGCCCAGCACCACCCAGTCGCCCACCTTCACCGGCTGCTCGGCCAGCAGGATCAGCCCCGAGATGAAGTTCTGCACGATGGCCTGCAAGCCGAAGCCGATACCCACCGACAGCGCACTCGCCACCCACGCGATGCGCTCGATGCCGATGCCCAGCGCCGACAGCGTGAACGCGATCACCAGGATGCCGCCCACATAGCCCAGCAGCGTGGTGATCGAGCTCTGCATGCCCGGTTCGAGCTGCGTGTTGGGCAGGTAGCTGCGCTCGAGCCAGCGCTTGAAAATGCGCAGCATGATGAAGCCGACCACCGCCACCCCGACCGCGCTGAGGATCGCGCCCGGCACCAGCTGGAACTCGCCCACCTTCACGCCGGTGCCGAACTTGCCGCTGCGCTGGAACACCTCGCCGGGGCCTGTGCCCAGCGGCGCGGCCAGCGCGATCAGCATGTAGAAGAACAGCGCGACCCGGCTCAGCGCGGAAAGCACCGTGGCGGCCTGGTCCAGCGTCTGCGGCGCGAGGTTGAAGCTCTTCTGCAGCCGCTGGCCGAAGGCGCTGCGCGACGACACGGTGGCCATGAACACGTCGTCCGCGAACTTGAACAGCACGTAGAAGGCTGCGGCCACGATGCCGCTCCAGGTGAGCTGCGAGGCCAGGAAGCTCGCCAGCGCCACGTAGCCGAGCGCCACCAGCACCCAGATCGCGATCATCAGTGCGCCGATCAGCGCCACCAGCAGGCCGACCCACATCGGCCGCTCGGGCAGTCCGGCTTCCTGTGCATCGGCGCGCAGCGGCTTCACCAGGTAGAGCACCGAGGCAACAAGGGCCGTGAGCATCAACGCCGTGAGCACGTGCGTGGCGACCACCGCCGCAAAGCTGGCGTCGATCAGCGCATTGACCTCGGCCGGTGTCCACGCCAGCGCCGCCACCAGCGCGACCAGCCAGGGCAGGGCGGCCAGGCGCGTGGCCATCGCATCGGGAATCGGCGGCAAGCGCCACGAAGGCCGGCGCGTGGCCAGCAGCCCGCGCCCCAACCCGATCACGAAGGCCATGAACACCATCGCCTGTGCCGTCGACTGCAGCACCCTGCGCGCCTGCGGCTCCCAGGTGGCGTATTCCTTCAGCACCTGGACGAAGCCGTGCGCGGCCACGGCGACCAGCAGCACGTGGCTCGCCACGATGCCGATCACCAGCACCGAGCGGCGCAGGCGCCCCGCCGGCAGGAAGCGCGCGGCGAGGCGGGTCAGCGCATGTTCGGCGGCCCAGTTGCCGAGCACCGCGAGCAGCAGCGCGGCGATCAGAGCGGCAATCACCTGCAGCCGTGTTTCGGGCTGGGTGGCGGTCAGCAGGCCATCGTTGACCGCGGCGGCCATGGCTTTCAGGCGTTCGAGGTCGTCGGGCCAGGCCTCCTTCAGGTCGCTCCAGAATTCGCCCGTGAGCGGCGAGGCCGCCCGCTCGGTGAGCTGCGCCTCGAACAGCGCCCGGCGCTGGCTGACCAGGTCGGTGCCGCGCTGCCGCACGTCGACGGACAACAGGCGCGCCAGGCGGATGTCGGCGTCGAGCGCATTGCGTTCCTTGGTCAGGCGCGCGCGCTGGCGTGTGATGTCGGGGTCTTCGGTGGCGCCCGCTGCGGGCGGGTTGCCGAGCTCGCCGAGCCGCGCATTCAGGTCGGCCAGCTCGCCGGTGCGCGCGGTGACGAACTTGTCGGCCTGCACCCCGATGTCGTTGATCTGTGCGAGCAGCTTGCGCGCGTCTTCATCGGTTTCGGCAGAGGCCGTGAGCTTGGTGAACTGCGCGCGCAACTCGGCGACGGTGGGGGCCGGAGCGGCCGTCGTGGTGCCGCTGTTGTTGCTGCTGTCCGGTTGCGCCATCGCGCCGCCGCACGTCAGAAGGGCGGCGAGGCAAAAAGTCGCGAGGCGTAGGGTCCAACTCATGGCCGCATCATAGAAGCCGCCATGTCGTAAGGGTTGGTAAGAAATACGGTGTCAGCCGGCCGGACTGAACAGGTCCACCCTGTCGGTGATGATGCCGTCGGTGCCCAGGTCGATCAGGCGGTGCGCGGCCCATTCGTCGTTGACGGTGTAGCTCAGCGCGCGCATGCCGGCGCCATGCACCTGCGCGACCACGGCTGCATCCCACAGCGCGTGATTGCAGACGACGGCCACGCAGCCGAGGTCTTGCGCGGTCTGGAGCCAGTTGCCGCGCAAGGTGTCGAGCAGCAGGCCACGCGGCAGTTCGGGCTGCGCGGCGAGCGCGCCTTTCAGCGACTCGACCTGGAAGGACGTGAGCAGCGGTGGAATGGCCGCGCCCTGCCACAGGCGCGCGGCTTCCCGCGCCACCACTTCGCCGGTCTCGCGCTCGGTGCCGGGTGTCGGCTTGATCTCGATGTTGAGCAGGTATTCGTTGGCCCGGCAGAAGCGCGCGACGTTCTCCAGCGTGGGCAGTGGTTCACCCGCGAAGCTGCGCGAATGCCAGCCGCCCGCGTCGAGCTGCGACAGCGCGCTCCAGGGCTGCGCGCCGCCGATGCCGTGGCCGCTGGTGGTGCGGTCGAGCGTGGCGTCGTGCATCAAAAAGGGCACGCCGTCGGCGCTGAGCTTGGCATCGCACTCGAACATGCGGTAGCCGTGCGAGGCGCCGAGCTTGAAAGCAGCGAGCGTGTTTTCAGGCGCGAGCTTGCCGGCGCCGCGATGCGCGACCCAGCGGGGGTAGGGCCAGGGTTTCAGCGCTGTCATCGCTCAGTCGGCGCGCTTGCCGGAGCCGGCGTCGAACCAGTGCAGCTTGTCTTCGCGCGCGGCGATCTTCACCGTGTCGCCGGCCACCGGTGGATGGTCGCCTTCGTCGGTGCGCATGATGATCTGCTCGTCGCCGATGCGGCCGTAGACCAGGCGCTCGGCGCCCAGCAGCTCGACCTGCTCGACCTGCACCGTCCAGCCGTTTTCGTCGAGGCTCATGTGCTCGGGGCGAATGCCCAGGATCTGGCCCGGGCGCACGCCCGGGGCGTGCTTGAGCAGGTTCATCGGCGGCGAGCCGATGAAGCTGGCCACGAAGGTGGTGGCGGGGCGGTTGTAGACCTCTTCGGGCGTTGCGAACTGGTCCATCACGCCGCCGTTCATCACGATGATGCGTTGCGCCAGCGTCATGGCCTCGACCTGGTCGTGCGTGACGAACAGCGAGGTGATGCCCAGCTCGCGGTGCAGCTTCTGGATTTCGAGGCGGGTCTGCGCACGCAGCTTGGCGTCGAGGTTCGATAGCGGTTCGTCGAACAGAAAGACCTGCGGCTGGCGCACGATCGCGCGGCCCATGGCCACGCGCTGGCGCTGGCCGCCGGACAGCTCGCGCGGCTTGCGCGCCAGCAGGTGGCCGAGTTCGAGGATCTTCGCGGCCTTGTCGACGCGCGCCTTGATCTCGGGCACCGGCACCTTGAGGATCTTCAGGCCATAGGCCATGTTGTCGAACACCGTCATGTGCGGGTAGAGCGCGTAGTTCTGGAACACCATCGCGATGTCGCGCTCGGAGGGCTCGAGGTTGTTCACCACGCGGTTGCCGATGGCGATCTCGCCGGCCGAGATTTCCTCGAGGCCGGCGACCATGCGCAGCAGCGTCGACTTGCCGCAGCCCGAGGGCCCGACGATCACGATGAATTCATGGTCGGCGATCTCGGCGCTCACGCCGTGGATGACCTGGTTGGCTTTGGGCCCGTGGCCGTAGCGCTTGATGACGTTGCGTAGAGAGAGAGCAGCCATTTTTGGTTCAGCGTTTTATTTGTCGGTATCGACCAGGCCCTTGACGAACCATTTCTGCATGAGGACCACCACCACGGCGGGCGGCAGCATGGCCAGCACGGCGGTGGCCATCACCACGTTCCAGTCGGTCGGCGATTCGCCGTTGCCGATCATGGCCTTGATGCCGACCACGATCGGGTACATGTTCTCGCTGGTCGCGGCGATCAGCGGCCAGAGGTACTGGTTCCATCCGTAGATGAACTGGATCACGAACAGCGCCGCGATGCTGGTCTTCGACAGCGGCAGCAGGATGTCCTTGAAGAAGCGCATGGCGCCCGCGCCGTCGACGCGCGCGGCTTCGACCAGCTCGTCGGGCACCGTCAGGAAGAACTGGCGGAACAGGAAGGTGGCCGTGGCCGAGGCGATCAGCGGCACCGAGAGCCCGGCGAAGGTGTTGATCATGCCCAGGCTGGCCACCACCTGGTAGGTCGGGCCGATGCGCACTTCGACCGGCAGCATCAGCGTGATGAAGATCAGCCAGAAGCACAGGCTGCGCAGCGGGAAGCGGAAGTACACCACCGCGAAGGCCGACAGCAGCGAGATGCTGATCTTGCCGAAGGTGATGACGAAGGTGATGACCGAGCTGACCCAGATCATGCGGGCCACCGACACGTTGGCGCTGGCGCCGCTGCCGCCGACCAGGGCCGTCTTGTAGGTTTCCCAGAAGTAGTTGCCGGGCACGATGGGCATCGGCACCTGCATGATTTCCTGCGGCGTGTGCGTCGAGGCGACGAAGGCCAGGTAGATCGGGAAGACCACCAGCAGCACGCCGAAGATCATGATCGCGTGCGCGAGGATGCCGAGGGAAGGGCGGCGCTCAACCATGGCGGGCCTCCGTGGCGCGAAGAGAAACGCAGAGGCGGCGTTGTTGCATCGGGGTGGCCATCAGTACTGCACCTTTTTCTCGACGTAGCGGAACTGCAGCACAGTCAGTCCGATGACGATGACCATCAGCACCACCGACTGCGCGGCCGCGCCGCCGAAGTCCATGCCGCGGAAGCCGTCGAAGTACACGCGGTAGACCAGCGTGGCGGTGTCCTTGCCGGGGCCGCCCTGCGTGGTGGCGTCGATGATCGCGAAGGTGTCGAAGAAGGCGTACACCATGTTGATCACCAGCAGGAAGAAGGTGGTGGGCGTGAGCAGCGGGAACTGGATGGTCCAGAAGCGGCGCATCGGGCGCGCGCCGTCGATGGCCGCGGCCTCGATCAGCGACTTCGGGATCGACTGCAGGCCCGCGAGGAAGAACAGGAAGTTGTAGGAGATCTGCTTCCACACCGCCGCCATCACGACCAGCGCCATGGCGTCGTTGCCGTTGAGCAGGTGGTTCCAGCTGAAGCCCATTTTCCTGAGCCAGTAGGTGACGATGCCGACCGACGACGAGAACATGAACGACCACAGGAGGCCGGTGACGACGGGCGCCACCGCGTACGGCAGGATCAATACGCTGCGATAGAAGCGCGAACCGCGCACCACGCGGTCGGCGAAGACAGCCAGCACCAGCGCGATGCCCAGGCCCAGCACCGTGACCAGCGTCGAGAAGACCAGCGTGGTCTGGACCGAGGCCATGTAGGTGCTGTCGTTCCACAGCGCCACGAAGTTGTCGAAGCCGACCCAGGTGACCGAGTTGCCGAAGGCATCCTGCTGCTGCAGCGACTGCACCAGCGCCTGGCCGGCGGGCCAGAAGAAGAAGACGGCGACGACGATCAGCTGCGGGGCGAGCAAGGCCCAGGGCAACCAATTCGAGCGAAAGAGAACGCGTTTTTCCATGAGGAGCAGCTCAGGTCACAGACACACTAATAAGCAAACAGCCAGCACTGCACGGGGGAGCAGGCTGGCTTGTAGAGGATAAAACGAACCGAAACGAACATTCGTTCGCGCCGATTCGCCGGGTGCAGAGCTTACTTGTTTGCGGCCTGGAATTTCACCAAAAGTTCGTTTCCGCGCTTGACAGCGCTGTCCAGGGCTTCTTTCGGGGTCTTCTTGCCGGTCCAGATCAGTTCGGTTTCTTCGTCCTCGATGGCGCGGATCTGGGGCATGTTGCCCAGGCGCACGCCACGCGACTTGTCGGTCGTCTTCTTGATCATCTGGTTCACGGCCACGTCGGTGCCCGGGTTCTCCTTGTAGAAGCCCGACTGCTGGGTCAGCTCATAGGCTGCGGTCGTGATCGGCAGGTAGCCGGTGCGCATGTGGCTCTCGGACTGGACCTTGGGGCTCGACAGGAAGGTGAAGAACGCGGCCACGCCCTTGTAGTTGGCGGCCGGCTTGCCCGACATCACCCACAGGCTGGCACCACCGACGATGGTGTTCTGCGGTGCGCCCTGCACGTCCGGGTAGTAGGGCAGCGCCGATTCGGCGAACTTGAACTTGGCGTCGCGCTTCACGCTGGCATAGCTGCCCGACGAGCCGATGAACATCGCGCATTCACCCGAGGTGAACGAGGTGATCGGCTTGCTGGCGCGGCCCTTGTAGACGAAGAGGCCCTGCTTGGACATGTTGGCCAGGTTCTCGAAGTGGCGCACGTGCAGCGGCGAGTTGAACTCCAGGCGCGCGTCGAGGCCGCCGAAGCCGTTGCCCTTGGTGGCGTACGAGGTGTTGTGCCAGGTCGAGAAGCTCTCGAGCTGGGCCCAGCTCATCCACGAGGTGGTGAACGGGCACTGGTTGCCGGCGGCCTTGAGCTTGGCGGCGGCGGCCACGACTTCAGGCCAGGTGGCGGGAGCCTTTTCGGGGTCCAGGCCGGCGGCCTTGAAGGCGTCCTTGTTGTAGTAGAAGACCGTCGTCGAGCTGTTGAACGGGAACGACAGCATCTGGCCGTTGGGGGCCGTGTAGTAGCCGGCCACGGCGGGGATGTACGCCTTGGGGTCGAACTTCTGGCCGCCTTCCTTCATGACTTCGGCCACGGGCTTGATGGCGCCCTTGGAATACATCATGGTGGCCGTGCCCACTTCGAAGACCTGCAGGATGTCGGGCGCATTGCCAGAGCGGAAGGCGGCGATGCCGGCGGCCATCGACTGGTCGTATTCGCCCTTGAAGGTCGGCACGACCTTGTATTCCTTCTGGCTCTCGTTGAACTGTTTGGCGAGGTCGTTGACCCAGTCGTTCAGTGCGCCGTCCATCGAGTGCCACCACTGAATTTCGGTCTGGGCCTGGGCAAGGGCTGGCGCGGCCAGCAGGGTGGCCAGCGCGGAAGCGATGGCAAGCGTCTTGAAGCGCATAGGACTCCTGTAGAGAAAAAGTAAACCGATGATGTTAGGTTACATACGTGACGGTTTTGCGGCTTTGTCTCACGGAGTCCACAGCGCATGAAACCCGGGTAAACCCCCTTGGACGGCGTGGCGCCATCGGTCGGGGCACCCTCATGGTGCGCTGCACCATGCTAGCATCGCCCTCCCTTTTTTGGCCTAGCTTGTCGCCATGGCCGGGGCTTCCTTGAGTACCTCATGAGCAGCAAAACCTCCCTCGACAAAAGCAGGATCAAGTTCCTTTTGCTCGAGGGCATCCACCCCTCGGCCGTGGAGGTGCTGCGCGCCGCCGGCTACACCAACATCGAGTCGCTGCCGGGTGCCCTGCCCGACGCCGAACTCAAGGCCAAGATCGCCGACGTGCATTTCGTGGGCATTCGCTCGCGGACCCAGCTGACGGCCGAAGTCTTCGCGGCCGCGCACAAGCTGGTGGCGGCCGGGTGCTTCTGCATCGGCACGAACCAGGTCGACCTTGAAGCTGCCCGCGAGCATGGCGTGGCGGTGTTCAACGCACCTTTCTCCAACACCCGTTCGGTGGCCGAACTGGTGCTGGCCGAAGCCATCCTGCTGCTGCGTGGCGTGCCCGAGAAGAGCGCGGTGGCGCATCGCGGCGGCTGGCTCAAGTCGGCCGAGAACGCCTTTGAAATCCGCGGCAAGACGCTGGGCATCGTGGGCTACGGCTCGATCGGCGCGCAGCTGTCGGTGCTGGCCGAGGCATTGGGCATGCACGTCGCTTTTTTCGATGTGGTCACCAAGCTGCCGCTGGGCAATGCGCGCCAGGTGCGTGAGCTGCACCAGCTGCTGGCGCAGAGCGACATCGTGACGCTGCACGTGCCCGAGACGCAGGCCACGCAATGGATGATCGGCGAGGCCGAGTTCGCCGCCATGAAGCCGGGCGCGATCCTCATCAACGCCTCGCGCGGCACCGTGGTCGAGATCGAGGCGCTGGCCGCGGCACTGAAGGAAAAGAAGCTGCTGGGCGCCGCCATCGACGTGTTCCCGGTGGAGCCGCGCAGCAACAAGGACGAGTTCCAGTCGCCGCTGCGTGGGCTGGACAACGTGATCCTGACCCCGCACATCGGTGGCTCGACGATGGAGGCGCAGGCCAACATCGGGCTGGAAGTGGCCGAGAAGCTGGTCAAGTACAGCGACAACGGAACCTCGACCTCGTCGGTCAACTTCCCCGAGGTGGCGCTGCCCGCGCACCCCGGCAAGCATCGGCTGCTGCACATCCACCGGAACGTGCCGGGCGTGCTGTCCGAGATCAACAAGATCTTTTCGGACAACAACATCAACATCTCCTCGCAGTTCCTGCAGACCAACGAGAAGGTCGGCTATGTGGTGATGGACATCGACGCAGCCTCGTCGGACCTTGCGCTGGAGAAGCTGGCGAAGGTGAACGGGACGATCCGCAGCCGCGTGCTGTTCTAAGGCTCCGAGGTTTCTTTCACGGGGCTCGGCGATGGGGCCGGTCTCCGTGTTGCTCTCTCTCCCTCCGGGAGAGGGTTGGGGTAAGGGCGCCGGCATCAACGCCACGACACGCGCCCGGCATCCGCTCCGCGCGGTCGCCATAGCACAAGGGCAACCACAAGCCCACAGGCAAAGCCCCCAAGCCCTGCCCTAAAATCCACCCCCCGGCTACATGGGCGCGCAGCGCCTGGCCAAGGGCCCCACCCGATGAATGCTCCGACCGCGTTGAACACGCTGTTGGCACAGGCCGCAGAGCCTGTCCGACTGCGCGAGATCCCGTACAACTACACCAGCTTCTCCGATCGAGAGATCGTGATTCGCCTGCTGGGCGAACGCGGCTGGGACCTGCTCCAGACCCTGCGCGCCGAGCGCCGCACCGGCCGATCGGCGCGCATGCTCTACGAGGTGCTGGGCGACATCTGGGTCGTGCAGCGCAACCCCTACCTTGTCGACGACCTGCTCGACAACCCGCGCCGCCGGGGCCAGCTGGTCGATGCCCTCAAGCATCGCCTGACCGAAGTCCAGAAGCGCCGCACCCCCGACAGCGACCTGCCGCGCGACCAGCTCGTGGGCGAGCTGACGCACCTCGTGGGCAACGCGGTGTCCACCTTCGACACCATGTTCCGCGACGTCGCCGCCCTGCGCCGCAAGGCCACGCGCGTGCTGCGTCGGCTCACGGCCAAGGACAACATCAAGTTCGACGGCCTCTCGCGCGTGTCTCACGTGACCGACGCGACCGACTGGCGCGTCGAGTACCCCTTCGTCGTGCTGTGCCCCGACACCGAGACCGAGATGGCGCTGCTGGTGAAGGGCTGCATCGAACTCGGCCTGACCATCATTCCGCGCGGCGGCGGCACCGGCTACACCGGCGGCGCGATTCCGCTGACCTGGAACAGCGTCGTCATCAACACCGAGAAGCTCGAGGCGATGACCGAGGTCGAGCACGTCTCGCTGCCCGGCCTCGAGCAGCCCGTGCCGACCATCTGGACCGAAGCCGGCGTGGTCACGCAGCGCGTGGCCGATGCGGCCGAGCGCGCGGGCTTCGTGTTCGCGGTCGACCCGACCTCGGCCGAGGCTTCGTGCGTCGGCGGCAACGTGGCGATGAATGCCGGCGGCAAGAAGGCCGTGCTGTGGGGCACCGCGCTCGACAACCTCGCCTCGTGGCGCATGGTCACGCCGCAGGCCGAGTGGCTCGAAGTGACCCGCATCGGCCACAACCTCGGCAAGATCCACGACACCGAGCGCGCCGTGTTCGAGCTGCAGTACTACGCGGCTGATGGCAAGACGAAGCTGCGCACCGAGCACCTCGACATCCCCGGCAAGACCTTCCGCAAGGAAGGCCTCGGCAAGGACGTGACCGACAAGTTCCTCTCGGGCCTGCCGGGCATCCAGAAAGAAGGCTGCGACGGCCTCATCACCAGCTGCCGCTGGGTCGTGCACCGCATGCCCGCCCACACGCGCACGGTGTGCCTCGAATTCTTCGGCAATGCAAAAGACGCGGTGCCCAGCATCGTCGAGATCAAGGACTTCATGTTCGCCGAGCAGAAGCGCTCGGGCGTGCTGCTGGCGGGCCTCGAGCACCTGGACGACCGGTACCTGAAGGCCGTGGGCTACGCCACAAAGTCGAAGAAGCACGGCGGCCTGCCGAAGATGGTGCTGTTCGGCGACATCGCGGGCGACGACGCCGACGCGGTGGCCCGCGTCACCTCGGAAGTGGTGCGCATTGCCAACTCGCGCAGCGGCGAAGGCTTCATCGCCATCAGCCCCGAGGCGCGCAAGAAATTCTGGCTCGACCGCAAGCGCACGGCGGCCATCAGCAAGCACACCAACGCCTTCAAGATCAACGAAGACGTGGTGATCCCGCTGCCGCGCATGGCGGAGTACAGCGACGGCATCGAGCGCATCAACATCGAGCTGTCGCTGCAGAACAAGCTCGCGCTGACCGACGAGCTCGAAACCTTCCTCACGCGCGGCAACCTGCCGCTGGGCAAGACCGACGACGCGCACGAGATCCCGGCCGCCGAGCTGCTCGAAGACCGCGTGGCGCAGGCCGTTGCGCTGGTGCAGGAGACGCGCACGCTGTGGGCCGGCTGGCTGCAGAACGTCGACGCGTTGTTCCCGCAGCTGCAGGACCACAGCCTGCGCGCCAGCTGGAAGACGCAGTTGCGCCAGCCGCTGCAGGACATCTTTCCGGGGGCCGAGTTCGCGCCGATCCTGGCCGAGTGCACGGCCATCCACAAACGCGTGCTCAAGGGCCGCGTGTGGGTCGCGCTGCACATGCACGCGGGCGACGGCAACGTGCACACCAACATTCCTGTGAACAGCGACAACTACGACATGCTGCAGACCGCGCATGCCGCGGTGGTGCGCATCATGGCGCTGGCGCGCAGCCTGGACGGCGTGATCTCGGGCGAGCATGGCATCGGCATCACCAAGCTCGAGTTCCTGAGCGACGAAGAACTGAAGCCCTTCACCGACTACAAGAAGCGGGTCGACCCCGAAGGCCGCTTCAACAAGGGCAAGCTGCTGCGGGCGCCCGCGGGCGAAGCCGTCGCGCTGCACGCCGACCTGACCAACGCCTACACGCCGAGCTTCGGCCTCATGGGGCACGAGTCGCTGATCATGCAGCAGAGCGACATCGGCGCCATTGCCGACAGCGTGAAGGACTGCCTGCGCTGTGGCAAGTGCAAGCCGGTGTGCGCCACGCACGTGCCGCGCGCCAACCTGCTCTACAGCCCGCGCAACAAGATCCTTGCGACCTCGCTGCTGGTCGAAGCCTTCCTCTACGAAGAGCAGACGCGGCGCGGCATCAGCATCAAGCACTGGGAAGAGTTCGAGGACGTGGCCGACCACTGCACCGTGTGCCACAAGTGCCTGACGCCGTGCCCGGTGAAGATCGACTTCGGCGACGTGTCGATGAACATGCGCAACCTGCTGCGCAAGATGGGGCAGAAGAGCTTCCGTCCCGGCAACGCGGCCGCGATGTTCTTCCTGAACGCGACCAACCCGCAGACCATCAAGACGGTGCGCGCGGGCATGGTGGGTGTCGGCTTCAAGGCGCAGCGCCTGGCCAACGACCTGCTGCGCGGCCTTGCGAAGAAGCAGACCGGCGCGCCGCCGGCCACGCTGGGGCCTGCGCCGATCAAGGAACAGGTGATCCACTTCATCAACAAGAAGATGCCGGGCAACCTGCCGAAGAAGACGGCACGCGCGCTGCTCGACATCGAGGATGCCGACTACGTGCCGATCATCCGCAACCCGAAGTCGACCACGTCCGAAACCGAGGCGGTCTTCTACTTCCCGGGGTGTGGATCGGAGCGGCTGTTCTCGCAGGTCGGTCTGGCGACGCAGGCCATGCTCTGGCATGCGGGCGTGCAGACGGTGCTGCCGCCGGGCTATCTGTGCTGCGGCTATCCGCAGCGCGGCAGCGGCCAGTTCGACAAGGCCGAGAAGATGATCACGGACAACCGCGTGCTCTTCCACCGCGTGGCCAACACGCTCAACTACCTCGACATCAAGACGGTGGTGGTGAGCTGCGGCACCTGCTACGACCAGCTGCAGGGCTACCAGTTCGACAAGATCTTCCCGGGATGCCGGATCATCGACATCCACGAGTACCTGCTCGAAAAGGGCATCACGCTGGCCGGTGCGGGCGGTGGTGGCTACCTGTACCACGACCCCTGCCATTCGCCGATGAAGCAGCAGGACCCGATGAAGACGGTGAAGGCGCTGGTTGGCGACAACGTGCTCAAGAACGACCGTTGCTGCGGCGAGTCGGGCACGCTGGGCGTGTCGCGGCCCGACATCTCCACGCAGATCCGCTTCCGCAAGGAAGAAGAACTGAAGAAGGGCGAGGCCGCACTGCGCGAGAGCGGCAACGTCGGTGCGACCGACAACGTGAAGATCCTCACCAGCTGCCCGAGCTGCCTGCAAGGCCTCTCGCGCTACGGCAACGACCTGAACAACGGCCTGCTCGAAGCCGACTACATCGTGGTCGAGATGGCCAACAAGATCCTCGGCAACGACTGGATGCCGCAATACGTGGCCGCCGCCAACCAGGGTGGCATCGAACGGGTGCTGGTATGAAGGTGCAAGGCTGTCCCTTGTGCGAAGGCCCCGGTGGCCGTGTCGTGTTCGAGGGCGCGAAGCTGCGCGTCATCCATGCGGAAGAGGCCGGGTTCCCGGCGTTCTATCGCGTGGTCTGGCGCGCGCATGCGGCGGAGTTTTCCGATCTCGAAGCGTCCGACCGCGTGCTGTGCGTGGAGGCCGTGACGGTGGTCGAGCAATGCCTGCGCGAGCACCTGAAGCCCGCCAAGATCAACCTGGCCGCGCTCGGCAACATGGTGCCGCACCTGCATTGGCACGTGATCGCGCGCTTTGCGGACGACAGCCATTTCCCCGGCTCGATCTGGGCGCCGGTGCAGCGCGAAGTGAATGCAGCGCAGCAGGCGCAGGTGGCCGCGCGCCTGCCGGCCATCGAGGCTGCGATGATCGAGCGTCTGGTCACGAGGAGCTTCTGATGGCAGGTTTGAAACCGGGCGCACCGACGCCGCAATCGATCACCGTGCACGGCCAGTCGCGCGTGCTCGAAGTCGGGTTTTCGGATGGCGCGACCTTTCGCATTCCCTTCGAGCTGATGCGCATCTATTCGCCGTCCGCTGAAGTGCAGGGCCATGGCCCGGGGCAGGAGATCCTGCAGACCGGCAAGCGCGAAGTCGAGCTGGCCAACCTGGAGCCGGTCGGCAACTACGCGGTGCAGCCGACCTTCAGCGACGGGCACAACACCGGCATCTACTCGTGGGACCTGCTCTACGAACTCGGTGCGAAGCAGGCCGAGTTGTGGGCCGAGTACGAGCGGCGCCTTGCCGCGGCGGGTGTCGATCGCGACACGCCGATGATCGACAAGAGCGGCCACGCCTGCAGCAGCCACTGAGGTCCGGCTTCGGGTCGCCGTGCTATTGAAAAGATAGCCCTACAGGCAGGAAGGGCGCGCGTTTCGACGCGCCCGTGTTTGAATAAAAAAGCAACAAATGTCCGCCGTACGTGCGGGGTCGTCAGCTTGATGTGCGTGCTTCCGGCCTAACATCGGTTGCATGAGCACCACACACTTCGGCTTCGAGAAGGTCGACGAAAGCGAGAAGGCGAAACGCGTTCGCGGCGTCTTCGACTCGGTAGCCTCGCGCTACGACGTCATGAACGACCTGATGTCGGTCGGCCTGCATCGCGCCTGGAAGGCCTACACCGTGATGGTGGCGAACGTGGGCGAAGGCTCGCGCGTGCTCGACATCGCGGGCGGCACCGGCGACCTCGCCATGGCCTTCGCCAAGAAGGTCGGCGCCACCGGCCAGGTGGTTCACACCGACATCAACGAAGCCATGCTGCGCACCGGCCGCGACCGTCTGCTCGACGCCGGCGTGTCGCTGCCCACCATGGTTTGCGACGCCGAGAAGCTGCCCTTTCCCGACAACCACTTCGACGTGGTCACGGTGGCCTTCGGCCTGCGCAACATGACGCACAAGGACATCGCGCTCAAGGAAATGAACCGCGTGCTCAAGCCGCGCGGCAAGTTGCTGGTGCTCGAGTTCTCGAAGGTCGCGAAGCCGCTGGCCAAGGCCTACGACTGGTACTCCTTCAACGTGCTGCCGCGGCTGGGCAAGCTCGTGGCCGGTGACGATGCGAGCTATCGCTATCTCGCCGAATCGATCCGGATGCATCCCGCGCAAGAGGAGCTCAAGACCCTCATGAAAGAGGGCGGTTTCGGACATGTGGACTATCACAACATGACGGGTGGCGTGGCTGCCCTCCATGTTGGAATCAAGTGTTGATGAGGCGAATCTTTCGCTCAAGAGGAGACGACATGAAGAGTTTGGGTACTTTGTTTTTGGCGGCTGCAATGGTGCTGGGCAGTGTCCAGGCTGAAGCCGCTCGCATGGGCGGTGGCAAGTCCATGGGGCGCCAGTCGTCCAACGTGACGCAACGCCAGGCCACGCCGCCGGCAGCGCCCGGCGCACCCGCGCAACAGAACGCCACCAACGCCGCAGCAGCCAAGCCCGCAACGCCGGCCGCGGCTGCCGCACCGAAGCGCCCGTGGGGTGCCATGCTCGGCGGCCTCGCCGCGGGCCTGGGCCTCGCATGGCTTGCGCATTCGCTCGGCCTCGGCGCCGGCTTCGGCAACATCCTGCTGATCGGCCTGCTCGTGCTGGCCGGCGTGGTGGTGTGGCGCATGATCAAGGCGCGCTCGCAGCAAGCTTCGGGCGCCAATCGCCAGGGCGGCTTCGCATTCCAGGGCGCAGGCGGCAGCCCGAGCAACGCCACCGCACCCGTGCAGTACAGCCCGGCCAACGTGGGCAACGACGCATCGGCCCGTCCGTGGGAACGCAATGCCACGGCCTTCGACAGCACGCCCGCAACGGATGCGGACCGTCATGGCAGCAGCCTCTCCGCAGCAGGCGCTGCGGCCGGTGGCAGCATGATCGGTTCGGCTCTGGCAGGCTCGCAAGCCTGGGGCACGCCCGCCGGCTTCGACGTGGAAGGCTTCCTCGGCGCAGCCAAGCGCAACTTCGTGACGCTGCAGGATGCATGGGACCGCGCCGATGTGTCGACGCTGCGTTCGATGATGACCGACAGCATGGTCGACGAGATCCGCACGCAACTGGCCGATCGCGCCAGCCACACGGGTGGTGCCTCGAACAAGACCGAAGTCGTGATGCTCGACGCCAAGCTGCTCGGCATCGAAGAGCTGCCCGATGCCTACATGGCCAGCGTGGAGTTCTCCGGCATGATCCGCGAAGACGCCTCGGCAGGCCCGGGTCCGTTCCGCGAAGTCTGGAACATGACCAAGCCGACCAGCGGCAACAGCGGCTGGCTGGTGGCCGGCGTGCAGGCTCTGCAGTAAACAAAAAGCTGAAGCGCGGCCGTCACAGGGCCGCGACAGTGACGGGATAATGGGGACCATGGCTACACCATCGTCCCCTTTTTCTTTTCTCGGCGACCTTTTCAATCGCATCGGCGAACGTCTCCAGCCTCCGGGCTGGGCGGTCCACGAGATCCAGCACCGCGCGGTCCTGTTCCTGAACCACGTGCTGCAGCAGGAGCCCGAGGCCCAGCAGCGGCTGCTGCGCCAGCAGGGGCGGGTGGTTCGCTTTCAGTGGCGCTTCGTGACGATGGAACTGGTGGCCACGCCAGCCGGCCTGCTCGACCTGGCCCCTGAAGGTTCGGTCCCCGAACTCACCCTGACCGTGACCGACGAATCCCCCTTCGACCTGGCCCGCGCCACGCTGCGCGGCGACAAGCCTTCCGTGCAGATCGTCGGCGACGTGCAATTGGCCGCCGAGGTCAACTGGCTGGTCGACCACGTGCGCTGGGATGTCGAGGACGACCTTGCGCGCCTGATCGGCGATGTGCCCGCGCACACCATCGGCAGCGGCGTGCGGCGCGTCGTGGGCGCGCTGCGGCAGTTTGTCGGCGACCGTACGGCGCGCGCCGGCGGCTCGGCGGGCAACGCCGAATGAGGCGCTTCTACCGCGGCCTGTTCATCGTCTGGGTCGCGCTGCGCTACGGCCTCGACGAGCTGGTGCTCTCGAGCTTCCAGAAGCCCTGGCTGCGCGTGGTCACGCGCGTCGTCTCGTTCGGGCGCAACCTCGATGCACCACGCGGCCAGCGGCTGCGCGAAGCCCTCGAACGGCTCGGCCCCATCTTCGTGAAGTTCGGCCAGGTGCTGTCGACTCGGCGCGACCTGCTGCCCCCCGATATCGCCGACGAGCTCGCCTTTCTGCAGGACCGCGTGCCGCCGTTCCCGTCGTCGGTGGCCATCGCGACCATCGAGCGCGCATTCCGCCGTCCGGTGGGCGACGTCTTCGTGCAGTTCGACGAAACCCCGATTGCCAGCGCATCGATTGCGCAGGTGCACTTCGCGACCATCCGCACCAACCAGGGCGAGTTGCGCGACGTCGCGGTCAAGGTGCTGCGGCACAACATGCGCGGCGTGATCGAGAAAGACCTGGCGCTGATGGCCATGATGGCCGGCTGGCTCGAGAACCTGTCGGCCGACGGCAAGCGCCTGAAGCCGCGCGAGGTGGTCGGCGAGTTCGACAAGTACCTGCACGACGAGCTCGACCTCGTGCGCGAGGCGGCCAACGCGGCGCAACTGCGCCGCAACATGGCGTCGCTCGATCTGGTGCTCATCCCCGAGATGTTCTGGGACTTCTGCCACCCCGAAGTCATCGTGATGGAGCGCATGAACGGCGTGCCTATCGCGCAGATGGACCGCCTGCGCGCTGCCGGCGTCGACATTCCCAAGCTGGCGCGCGACGGCGTCACGATCTTCTTCACGCAGGTGTTCCGCGACGGCTTCTTCCACGCCGACATGCACCCCGGCAACATCCAGGTGAGCCTGGAGCCCGAGACCTTCGGGCGCTACATCTCGCTGGACTTCGGCATCATCGGCACGCTGACCGAGTCGGACAAGGAGTACCTCGCGCAGAACTTCGTGGCCTTCTTCCGGCGCGACTACAAGCGCGTGGCCGAGCTGCACCTCGAAAGCGGCTGGGTGCCCGTGGGCACGCGCATCGACGAGCTGGAGGCCGCGATCCGCACCGTCTGCGAGCCGTACTTCGACCGGCCCCTGAAGGAAATTTCGCTCGGCATGGTGCTGATGCGTCTCTTCCAGACCTCGCGCCGCTTTCACGTCGAGATCCAGCCGCAGCTGGTGCTGCTGCAGAAGACCCTGCTCAACATCGAGGGCCTGGGCCGCAACATCGACCCCGAGCTCGATCTCTGGGCCACGGCCAAGCCCTTCCTCGAGAAGTGGATGGTCGACCAGATCGGCCCCAAGAAGCTGTTCCAGCAGCTCAAGGCCGAGGCACCGCGCTACGCCAAGCTGCTGCCGCAATTGCCGCGCCTGTTGCACGATTTCCTTGAAAATCGCCCCGCGGACAACCGCCGCGAATTGCTCGAACTGCTGGCCGAGCAAAAACGCACCAACCGGCTGCTGCAGGCCATCGTCTACGGTGGCATAGGTTTTGTATTGGGTTTGCTCGCCATGCAGTTGCTGGTGCGCGTGCGCCTCTTCTGACTGCCAGCCAACCCCTTGCGCCCCATTTTTTCCGGAGGATAAGTCCCATGAAATCGATGTCGCTGCGTCCCGGCCGGGTTCTCGGTGCGCTTGCCGTTGCCGCCGCCGTGCTGGGCACGGCCGCTGTCCGTGCCGAGGAAGAGAAGGTCCTCAACATCTACAACTGGGGCGACTACATCGCCGCCGACACCGTCGCGAACTTCGAGAAAGAAACGGGCATCAAGGTCCGCTACGACCTGTTCGACAGCAACGAGGCGCTGCATGCCAAGCTGGTCGCGGGCATGAGCGGCTACGACATCGTCGTGCCCGGCTCGCACTTCGCCAAGATGCAGATCCAGGCCGGCCTGCTGCAGAAGCTGGACAAGTCGAAGATCCCGAACCTCGCCAACCTTGATCCGGCGATCCAGGCCCAACTGGCCAAGATGGACCCGGGCAACGACTACATCGTCGACTGGCTCTGGGGCTACACCACGGTGGGCATCAACGCCGACAAGGTCAAGGCCGCGCTGGGCAGCATGCCCATGCCCGACAACGCCTGGGACCTGGTCTTCAAGCCCGAGTACGCCTCCAAGCTCAAGGGCTGCGGCATCTCTTTCCTCGATACGGCTTCCGAGATCCTGCCGATCGCGCTGAAGTACATCGGCAAGGACCCGCGCAGCAAGGACCCGGCCGACTACAAGGCCGCGGGCGACATGCTCAAGGCCGTGCGGCCCAGCGTGACGCGCTTTTCCGGCTCGGGCTCCGACTACATCGACCAGATGGCCAAGGGCCAGCTCTGCGCGGTGATCGGCTGGTCGGGCGACATCATGATCGCCAAGGACAAGTCGGCCAAGGCGAAGAATCCGCAGAACCTCGAGGCGCTGGTGCCCAAGAGCGGCGGCCTTCTGTTCTTCGACACCATGGCCATTCCCAAGGATGCCAAGCATCCGGAGAACGCCTACAAGTGGATCAACTACATCCTGCGGCCCGAGGTGCATGCGTCGCTCACCAACAAGGTGTTCTATGCCAACCCCAACAAGGCGGCGATGAAGTTCGTCAACCCGGCGCTGGCCAAGGACAAGGCGGTGTTTCCGCCCGAGGCCGCGCTCGCCGGAATGATTTCGCCGGACACGCCCGACCAGGCCACGCTGCGGCTGATCACGCGCACCTTCACCAACTTCAAGGCCAACCGCTGACCGCGCCGATAGAGTCGTTATGAGTGTTCCCAACGAGGCAGGCGCCTTCCTGCGCATCGAGGCCGTCACCAAGGATTTCGGTGACTTTCGCGCCGTCAACGAAGTCAGCCTGGACGTGGCGCGCGGCGAGATCTTCGCCTTGCTCGGTTCGTCGGGCTGCGGCAAGAGCACCTTGCTGCGCATGCTGGCGGGCTTCGAGCTGCCTTCGTCGGGGCGCGTGGTGCTCGACGGCAACGACCTCGCGGGCCTGCCGCCGTACAAGCGGCCGGTGAACATGATGTTCCAGTCGTACGCGCTGTTTCCGCATCTCACGGTCTGGGACAACATCGCCTTCGGCCTGCGCCGCGACAAGCTGCCCAAGGCCGAGATCGCCGCCCGCGTCGACGAGATGCTGCGCCTGGTGCAGCTCACCACTTTCGCCAAGCGCAAGCCGCACCAGCTCTCGGGCGGGCAGCAGCAGCGCGTGGCGCTGGCGCGCAGCCTGGCCAAGCGACCCAAGCTGCTGCTGCTCGACGAGCCGCTGGGCGCGCTCGACAAGAAGCTGCGCGAAGCCACGCAGATCGAGTTGGTCAACATCATCCGGCAGGTCGGCGTGACCTGCGTGATGGTCACGCACGACCAGGAAGAGGCCATGACCATGGCCTCGCGCATCGCCGTCATGAGCGAAGGCCGCTTCCTGCAGGTCGGTGCGCCGGCCGACGTGTACGAAACCCCGGCCACGCGCTTCGTTGCCGACTTCATCGGCAACGTCAACCTCATGGAGGGCAGCGTGGTGGCGGACGAGGCAGACCACGTCGACATCCAGTGCGCTGACGTGCTGCACCGCGTCGGCCACGGGATCACCGGCTACGAAGGGCAGACCGTCACGGTGGCGGTGCGGCCCGAGAAGATCCACCTGAGCCCCAGCGAACCCGAGGGCACGCACAACAAGGTGCGGGGCACCGTCGAGGCCTCGTCCTATTTCGGCCTCTACACCGTCTACCACCTGCGGCTGGCAAGCGGCGGCGTGCTGAAGGTCAACGTCGAGAACGAGACCCGCCACCGCGACGGCCTGCCCGAGCAGGGCGATGCCGTCTGGGCCCATTGGCTGCCGACCTCGCAGGTCGTGCTGACGCAGTGAGCAAGGGGGCGTCCGTGGCTTCCGCCACCGCCGGCCAGGACCGGCCCCGCCGCCTGCAGGGGCGGCAGCTCGTGATCGGCGTGCCCTACCTGTGGCTGCTGGTCTTCTTCCTGCTGCCTTTCCTGATCGTCCTGCGCATCAGCTTCTCGGAGATGGATGGCGCAAAGATCAGCGACCTGATCGGCTGGGCCGACCAGCAGCTGACGCTCACGCTGAAGCTGCAGAACTACATCACGCTGTTCCAGGACGACCTGTACTTTGCGACCTACGGCTACTCGCTGATCTACGCGGCGGTCACGACCCTGATCTGCCTGTGCATCGGCTACCCGTTTGCCTACTTCATGGCCCGCGCCAGGGCGAGCCTGCAGCCGCTGCTGCTGATGGGCGTGATGCTGCCGTTCTGGACCAGCTTCCTGCTGCGCGTCTACGCCTGGAAGGGCTTGCTCGATGCGCAGACCGGCTGGGTCGGGCAGGCGCTGGCGTACCTGCATGTCGACCGAGTGCTGTTGCCACTGGGCCTCATTCCCTCGGCCGGGCAGTTCATGTACAGCCCGTTCTCGCTGGTGCTGGGCATGGTCTACACCTACCTGCCGTTCATGGTGCTGCCGCTGTACGCCACGCTTTCCAAGATGGACCTGCGGCTGCTCGAGGCGGCGCAGGATCTCGGCGCGACGGCCTGGCAGGCCTTCTGGCGCGTCACCGTGCCGCTGTCGCGCAGCGGCATCGTCGCGGGCGCCATGCTGGTCTTCATTCCCTGCGTGGGCGAGTACGTCATTCCCGAACTGCTGGGCGGCCCGCAGACGCTGATGATCGGCCGCGTGTTGTGGGACGAGTTCTTCTCCAACAACGACTGGCCGATGGCCTCCAGCGTGGCCGTGGTGATGGTGCTGCTCATCATCGTGCCGCTGGCGCTGCTCAACAGCAGCCAGGCGAAAGCCAAGGCCAGGTCGAAGGGGGAGGCCGCATGATCGCCACGCCAGCCGCCCGCTGGACCAGCCGCATCTGGCTGTTGCTGGGCTTTGCGTTCCTCTATCTCCCGATCGTTGCGCTGATCGTCTTCAGCTTCACCGATTCGCCGGTGCCCAATGTCTGGGCCGGCTTCAGCCTGCGCTGGTACCACAAGCTGGTCGGCGACGACGAGATCCGCGAGGGCCTGTTCGTGTCGCTGCGCATCGCGGCGGGCACCGCCACAGGCGCCGTCCTGCTGGGAACCCTGGCCGCCTTCGCGCTGGAGCGCTTTCCCCGGTTCCGGGGGCGCACGGCCTTTGCAGGCATGGTCAACGCGCCTTTGGTGATGCCCGAAGTCATCGTCGGGCTGTCGCTGCTGCTGATGCTGGTGTCGGCCCAGCGCGTGTTCGGCTTCCCGGAGCGAGGGCTCACAACCATCTGGCTCGGGCACATGCTGGTCGGCATGGCCTATGCCACGGTGGTGATCGGCGCCCGCCTGCGCGATCTCAACCCGCAGTACGAAGAGGCGGCGCAAGACCTGGGCGCCCGTCCGCTGCAGGTGTTCTTTTTGGTGACGCTGCCGATGATTGCGGAGTCTCTGCTGGCGGCCTGGCTGCTGAGCTTCACGCTTTCGCTCGACGACGTGGTGATGTCGGCCTTCCTGTCGGGGCCCGGCTCGACCACCCTGCCGCTCGTCATCTTCTCGCGCGCCCGGCTGGGGCTCGACCCGACGGTCAATGCCCTGGCCACGGTGGTGATCGTGCTGGCGGCGATCTTCGTGGTGGCCTCCAGCTACCTGATCGCCGCGCGGGAGCGGCGCCGGTACAGGGAGGGGCAGGCGGCTCTGGGCGCAGGCTAGGGCCTCTCGCGCCTATAATCGAGGGCTTTGCGAGCGGCAGCTGCGCCGCTTTTTTGATCCCAATCTCCATGCCCATCTACGCCTACAAGTGCAGCGCCTGCGGCTTTGCCAAAGACGCCTTGCAAAAGATGTCCGATGCGCCCCTGACGGTGTGTCCGGCGTGTGGCGCGAGCGCGTTCGAAAAACAGGTCACGGCCGCCGGCTTCCAGCTCAAGGGCTCGGGCTGGTACGTGACCGACTTCCGTGAAGGCGGCGGCAAGAAGGCCGAGACCGCCACGGCACCCGTTGCCAGCGACGGCGCCAAGTCCGCCGAGTCTTCCTCTTCCTCCGCCGCTGCGCCGAGCCCCGCTCCGGCGCCCGCGGCACCGGCTCCCGCGCCGGCCGCTGCCGCCAAGAGCGGCGACTGATCGACCGCCATGCTCGCCCTGCGCAAATGGTTGCTGTCCGGCTTGCTGGTCATCGTGCCGCTGGTCATCACGCTCGGCGTGCTGAACTGGATCATCGGTACGCTCGACCAGACGCTGTGGCTGCTGCCCGAGCAGTGGCAGGTCTGGCTCAGCGACCACCGGGTGCGCGGCCTGGGCGTGCTGCTCACGCTGGCCATCCTGCTGGTGGTGGGCGCCACCGCCAGCAATTTCGTCGGCAAACGCCTGCTCGGCTGGGGCGACGCCGTGGTGCGGCGCATTCCGGTCGTGCGCTCGATCTACTCCAGCGTCAAGCAGGTGTCGGACACGCTGTTCTCCGAGAACGGCAATGCCTTCCGCACCGCGGTGCTGATCCAGTGGCCGCGCGAAAACGTCTGGACCATCGCCTTCGTGACCGGCGCGCCCGGCAATGAAGTCGCGGAACACCTCGGCGGCGAAGAATTCCTCAGCGTCTACGTGCCGACCACGCCCAATCCCACGGGCGGCTACTTCGTGATGCTCAAGCGCAGCGACTGCATCGAACTGAAGATGAGCGTGGACGAAGCGCTCAAGTACATCGTCTCGATGGGGGTGGTCGTTCCGGGCGGCCCCACCACGGTGGCAACCAAGCCATCCAACTCATAAAAACGAACGCGCCCGAACGGCGCCGGAATTGATCCCTATGGCCATGCGTACTCACTATTGCGGTCTTGTGACCGAAGCCCTGTTGGGCCAGACCGTTACCCTCTGCGGCTGGGTCAACCGTCGCCGCGACCACGGCGGCGTGATCTTCATCGACGTGCGTGACCGCGAAGGTTATGTGCAGGTGGTGTGCGACCCCGATCGCGCCTCCACCTTCGGCGTGGCCGAAAACCTGCGCAACGAGTTCTGCGTGCAGATCACGGGCCTGGTGCGCGCGCGCCCCGAAGGCACGACCAACGACAGCCTCAAGAGCGGCAAGATCGAAGTGCTGTGCCACGAGCTGAAGGTGCTGAACCCTTCGGTCACGCCTCCGTTCCTGCTGGACGACGACAACCTGTCGGAAACCACCCGCCTCACGCACCGCGTGCTCGACCTGCGCCGCCCGGCCATGCAGCGCAACATGATGCTGCGCTACAAGGTGACGATGGAAACGCGCAAGTTCCTCGACGCCAATGGCTTCATCGACATCGAAACCCCGATGCTCGGCAAGTCCACGCCTGAAGGCGCGCGCGACTACCTCGTGCCCAGCCGCGTGCACGACGGCAGCTTCTTCGCGCTGCCGCAGTCGCCCCAGCTCTTCAAGCAGCTGCTGATGGTGGCCGGCTATGACCGCTACTACCAGATCGTGAAGTGCTTCCGCGACGAAGACCTGCGCGCCGACCGCCAGCCTGAATTCACGCAGATCGACATCGAGACCTCGTTCCTCGCCGAAGAAGAGATCCGCGAGATGTTCGAAGGCATGATCCGCAACGTCTTCCGCAACGCCGCGGGCATCGACCTTCCGGTGTTCCCAACGATGACGTACGGCGACGCCATGTTCAAGTACGGCTCCGACAAGCCCGACCTGCGCGTGAAGCTCGAATTCACCGAACTGACCGAGCTGATGAAGCGCGTCGAGTTCAAGGTGTTCTCGAACGCCGCCACCATGGTGGGCGGCCGCGTCGTGGCGCTGCGTGTGCCTGGCGGCGGTGCCGAAGGCGGCCTGTCGCGCGGCGAAATCGACGCTTATCAAGAGTTCGTCAAGATCTACGGCGCCAAGGGCCTGGCCTACATCAAGGTCAACGACGCCGCTGCCGGCCGCGAAGGCCTGCAAAGCCCGATCGTCAAGAACCTGGACGACAACACGCTGGCCGAGATCATCGCCCGCACGGGTGCCCGCAACGGCGACATCCTGTTCTTCGGCGCCGACAAGGAAAAGATCGTCAACGACGCCATCGGCGCGCTGCGCATCAAGATCGGCCACAGCCCCTTCGGCAAGAAGAGCGGCCTGTTCGACGACCGCTGGGCGCCGCTCTGGGTGGTCGACTTCCCGATGTTCGAGTTCGACGAGGAAGGCCAGCGCTGGAGCGCCGTGCACCACCCGTTCACTGCACCGAAGGACGGCCATGAAGACCTCATGGACACCGCCCCCGAGAAGTGCATCGCCAAGGCCTACGACATGGTGCTCAACGGCATCGAGATGGGCGGCGGTTCGGTGCGTATCCACCGCGAGGAAGTGCAGAGCAAGGTGTTCCGCGCGCTGAAGATCAGCGCCGAAGACGCACAGCTCAAGTTCGGCTTTTTGCTGGACGCGCTGCAGTACGGCGCACCGCCGCACGGCGGCATCGCCATCGGCCTGGACCGCCTCGTGATGCTCATGACCGGCGCCGAGTCGATCCGCGACGTGATCGCCTTCCCCAAGACCCAGCGCGCGCAGGACCTGCTGACGCAGGCGCCGAGCCCGGTCGACGAGAAGCAGCTGCGCGAACTGCACATCAAGCTGCGCAACACGCCTCAAGCTGCCGCCTGATGCCGTCATGACGACAGGCGCCCGGCCCTGGAAGATCCCGGAGTCGGTGCTTGTCGTGATCCACACGCCGGCGCTCGACGTGCTGCTGATCCGGCGCGCCGACGCTGCCGGGTTCTGGCAGTCGGTCACCGGCAGCAGGGACACCGCCGACGAACCCTTCGCGCTCACGGCGGCGCGCGAGGTGGCAGAAGAAACCGGCATCCAGTGCGGCCAGGGCAGTGCGCTCGCGTCGCAACTGGTCGACTGGCAGCTGAGCAACATCTACGAGATCTACCCGCGCTGGCGTGTCCGCTATGCACCGGGCGTCACGCACAACACCGAGCACCTGTTCGGCCTGTGCGTGCCCGAGCGGCTCGAGCCCACGCTCGATCCGCGCGAGCACACCGACTGGCAGTGGCTGCCGTACCACGAAGCGGCCGACGCCTGCTTTTCCCCGTCGAACGCCGAAGCCATTCTGTTGCTGCCAGAATTTGCGCGATGAACCAGCCGGCAGCACACAACCTCCGGGTCGCAACCTACAACATCCACAAGGGTGTGCAGGGCATCGGGCCCGCGCGGCGGCTCGAAATCCACAACCTCGGCCACGCCATCGAGCAGCTCGACGCCGACATCGTCTGCCTGCAGGAAGTGCGCAAGATGAACCGCCAGGCCGCCGCCCGCTTCGCGCGCTGGCCCGAGTTGCCGCAGGCCGATTTCCTGGCGCCCGAGGGCTATACCGCCGTCTACGAGACCAATGCCGTCACCCGCCACGGGGAGCATGGCAATGCGCTGCTCACGCGCTGGCCGGTGATCCGCACGAGCCACCAGGACATCTCAGACCACCGTTTCGAGCAGCGCGGACTGCTGCATGCGGTGATCGAGGTCGAGGGGCTGCCGGTGCATGCCATCGTGGTGCACCTGGGCCTCATCAAGGGCAGCCGCGTGCGGCAGATCGCCCGCCTGCGCGAGTTCATCGACCGCGAGGTGCCGCCCGACGAGGCCGTGGTGGTGGCGGGCGATTTCAACGACTGGGGCGCACGCATGCGCTACGCCATGAACGCCATGGGCCTGCGCGACACCAGCGACCTGCGCGGCCCGCGCACGCTCACCTACCCCTCGCGCCTGCCGGTGGCGCAGCTCGACTTCGTCTACGGGCGCAAGCTGGAGCCGCTCGCCTGCGCGGTGCCGCGCGGTCCGATCTGGGCCCGCATGTCTGACCACCTGCCGCTGGTGGCGGATTTCTCGCTGGTCTAAGCTCGCCCCCAGGCTTCGCGCACTGCGTGTCGCTTCTCCAACCCCCTACCGGGGGCAACACCTGCGGCCCGGCGAAGCCGGTTCCGCGGTGTTCCCTTGGGCGGACGGGCAAAAAAGATCACTGATACGATGCACGGATGCTGAGGAAAACCGACGTCGAACCGCTCCCCGATCGAAAAAACGATGACGAGGGCACGCCCGTCTCCGTGAAGATCCGCGAGCGCCTGAATGCGGCGCACAAGCGCTTCAATGCCAACGACAACATCGCCGAGTTCATCGAGCCCGGCGAGCTGGAGGCGCTGCTCGACGAGGTCGAGGTCAAGATGAAGGGCGTGCTCGACAGCCTCGTCATCGACGTCGAGAACGACCACAACACCGGCAACACCGCCCGCCGCGTTGCCAAGATGTACCTGAACGAGGTGTTTCGCGGCCGCTACGTGGCGCCGCCCTCGCTCACCGAATTCCCCAATGCCGAGCACCTGAACGAGCTGATGATCGTCGGCCCGATCACCGTGCGCAGCGCCTGCTCGCACCACTTCTGCCCGATCATCGGCAAGCTCTGGATCGGCGTGATGCCCAACGAGCACACCAACGTGATCGGCCTGTCGAAGTACGCGCGGCTGGCCGAATGGGTGATGGGCCGTCCGCAGATCCAGGAAGAGGCCGTGGTGCAACTGGCCGACCTGATCCAGGAAAAGACCCAGCCCGACGGCCTTGCGCTCGTCATGGAGGCCGAGCATTTCTGCATGGCCTGGCGCGGCGTGAAGGAAATGGACAGCAAGATGATCAACTCCGTCATGCGCGGCGTGTTCCTCAAAGACCCAAGCCTGCGCCGCGAATTCCTGTCTCTCCTGCCAAGAAAGAGCTAAAGCCATGCTGGTCCGACTTCTCTACGCCAGCCGCGCCGTCGACACCAGCCCCGCGGCCATCGAGGCGATCCTCACGAAATCGCGCACGCACAACCCGGCCTGCGGCATCACCGGCATCCTCTGCTACGGTGCCGGCACCTTCCTGCAG
Source organism: Variovorax sp. EL159 (assembly GCF_900100965.1). Classification (GTDB taxonomy): domain Bacteria; phylum Pseudomonadota; class Gammaproteobacteria; order Burkholderiales; family Burkholderiaceae_C; genus Variovorax. Next base: position 267,032 of record NZ_FMUJ01000002.1, read on the forward strand.
GCCATCGAAGGCGGGCGCGACGCCATCAGCGATCTCTACGGCCACATCCAGCGCGATGCGCGCCATAAAGACGTCGTGCTGCTGCACTACGAAGAAATCTCCGAGCGCCGTTTTGGCGGCTGGACGATGGGACAGGTCAACCTCTCGAAGCTCAATGCCTCGACGTTGCTGAAGTATTCCGAGAAGCCTGAGCTGGACCCCTACAAGGTCTCCGGCAAGGTTTCGCTGGCGCTGCTCGAAGAGCTGATGGCCACTGCCGCGATCGTCGGCCGCCACTAGTCCTGTTTTCGTCGGGGTGCCGCTTTCCGCCTTTGCGCTGATCCTGCTTGCCGGGGTCATTCATGCCAGCTGGAACATCGCCGCCAAGAAGGCGAATGGCGATGCGCGCTTCGCGTTCCAGAGCGGCGTGTTCATGGCCATCGTGTGGGCGCCGGTGGGCATCGTGCTGGGCTGGAGCGTCGTGCCGACCTGGGGCCTGAAAGAGTGGGGCTTCATCACGCTGAGCGGCGTGCTGCACGTCTTCTACTACGTGGTCCTGCTGCGCGGCTACCGCAAGTCCGACCTCACCGTGGTCTACCCGCTGGCACGGGGTTCGGGGCCGCTGCTGTCGTCGCTGGTCGCGATCCTGTTCCTGGGCGAGAAGATCAGCCTCGTCGGCGTGGCAGGCATCTTCGGCGTGGTGCTCGGCGTGTTCCTCGTGGCCGGCGGCCCGCGCCTGTTTCACAAGAACCATGACCCGGCCCAGCGCGAGCGGGTGCAGAAGGGCATTCGCTATGGCGTGCTGACCGGCGCCTTCATCGCGGCGTACACGGTGGCCGACAGCTACGCGGTGAAGTTCCTGGCGATGTCGCCGATCCTGCTCGACTACATGGGCAACTTCGTGCGGCTCGTGCTGCTGCTGCCCGCGGCGTTGCAAGACCGCGCAACCACCGCGCGCATGTGGCGCGAGCAATGGAAGTACGCGCTGCTGGTGGCGGCGATCAGCCCCGTGTCCTATGTGCTCGTGCTCTATGCGGTGCAACAGGCGCCGATCTCGCACGTGGCGCCGGCGCGCGAGGTGTCGATGCTGTTCGCCGCGCTGATCGGCGGCCATCTGCTGCGCGAGGGCGACCGGCTGCTGCGCCTGCTGGGTGCGCTGTTCATCGCCGCGGGCGTGGTGGCGCTCGCATTGGGCTGAAGCCATGCTTTTCGGGTGCGACTTTTCGAGCGCGCCCACGGCGCGCAAGCCCATCGTGGTGGCGACCGGCGATCTGGCCGACCCGCACCGTGTCGTGCTGACGGGCCTGCAGCGCTTTGCAACGCTCGACGCATGGGGCGAATGGCTGCGGGCCACGCCCGATTGGGTCGGTGGCTTCGACTTTCCGTTCGGCCTGCCGCGCGAGCTGGTCGAGCACCTGCGCTGGCCTACGACGTGGCATGCGCTGATCACCCACTACGCCAGCCTGAGCCGCGCCGAGATTCGCGACACCTTCGCCGCGTTCTGCGCTGCGCGCCCGGTCGGCGGCAAGTTTGCGCACCGTGCGACCGACCTGCCCGCCGGCTCCAGTCCGTCGATGAAGTGGGTCAACCCGCCGGTGGCCTACATGCTCCATGCCGGCGTGCCGCGCCTGCTGGCGGCGGGTGCGCGCATTCCGGGCCTGCACGATGACGGTCGTCGCGGCCATCATGCTCATCGCGTGGCTCTGGAGGCCTATCCTGGCCTTTTGGCGCGCGAGCTGATCGGGCGGCGCAGCTACAAGAGCGACGACCTTGCCAGGCAGACGCCGGAGCGGCTCGTGGCGCGCAGCGATCTGCTGGCGGCCCTCGAGGCCGGCACCACCCGTCTCGGCCTGCGGCTCGGCGTTACCGCAAGCCAGCGCGCCGAGCTGCTGGCCGACGCGCGAGGCGACGACATCGATGCCGTGCTGTGCCTCGTGCAGGCCGCCTGGGGCTTCCAGCGCGCCGAAAGCCCTGGGCCCGGTCATGGTCTGCCGGCCGGTTTCGATCCGCTTGAAGGATGGATCGTCACGGCTTGAGCCTTCTTGTCCTACACCGCTTCGGGCTTCCGGCGGCATTCGCGGCAACCGGCCTGCACCTAGATTGAAAGCAGTGGGTCATACCGGCCCACGCGTTTCACCCCCCAAGCAGGAAGGAATCGAGATGAACAAGGACCAAGTGGCAGGCCGCGTCGAAGAGGCCAAGGGCAAGCTGAAGGAAGTCGCCGGCAAGATCGTCGGCAATGAAAAGCTCGAAGGCGAGGGCCTGGCGGACCAGGCGGCCGGCAAGGTGCAGAAGACCTACGGCGACGTCAAGGAAAAGGCCAAGGACGCGATCAAGTCGGGCGCCGACAAGCTCTGACCTCTGACCGAACGGGGTCGCGCGCCCGGTGCGCGCGGCCTCTTTTCCATTTCCCGTATTTCGTGAGCGACGGAGGACCCTGTGAACAAATCAAACCCCAACATCGCCATGCCGCATTCGCGCGCATGGCTCGCCGTGCTCGTGGCCGGCGCCGCGCTGACGCTGGCTGCCTGCGACAAGTCGGACAACCGCACCGCCGGTGAGAAGCTCGACAGCGCGGTCGCCAAGACCGAGCAGGCCGCCGACACCGCCGCCGCCAAGACGGAGCAGGCGCTCAAGGACGCCAAGGCCAAGGCCGATACCTCCGGCGTCACCGCCGATGTGAAGGAAGGCATGGCCAACGCGAAGGAAGCCGCCAGGAACGCGGGCGCGGCCGTGAGCGCCACGGTCGACGATGCCGCCATCACCGCTTCCGTGACCGCGGGCCTGGCAAAGGACCCGGACCTGAGCGCGATCAAGATCGACGTCGACACCAAGGGCGGCGCCGTGAGCCTGAAGGGCCCCGCACCGTCGGCTGCCGCCAAGGCGCGCGCCGAAGAGATCGCCAAGGGCGTGCAGGGCGTGACCTCGGTGGACAACCAGCTCGATGTGAAGAGCTGATCGCCCCCGCCCTTGCGGCAGGCAGCAAAAAGCCCGGTCATCGACCGGGCTTTTTTTGTTGGGCACTTCTATGGATCGAAGGCGCCGTCAGGACGGGTCTTTGCGAGGCGGGTTGGCGGTCTTCTGCATCAACGTGTTGACGACATCGGCCACGTCGGATGTTTTCAGCACCGCAGCCAGCACCGCCGTGACGGACAGCAGCCGCCATGGCTTGGTGAGCACCAGCACCGCCCCGGTGGCCGCCGCGACCGCCATCAGCTTGACCGGCTCCGTGCGCGCGTAGTGCTCGAGCAGGGGGCGGGCCAATTGGCCGGCCGCGTGTGCGGGGTGGCGGCGCCACCAGCGCTGGACCACGCCGCGCGCGACCGAGCTCCAGACGTTGTCGCCACGGCGCTGCGCAGGCGCTTCGTCGTAGGCCGCTGCTGCGGGGCTGGCGTGGTGCGCGTATTCCAGGTCGTCGTCGGCCTCGCGCATCGGGCGGTACGCCTCGTCTTCACCGCCATTCAACTGTCGCACCAGCGCACGGCGCGAAATGGCGAGGCGCTGCTGCGGGGTCAGGGGAGAACGCTCAGTACCGGCCATGGTGGGCTCCGGCGTTGCGAAGGGCCTGCAGGTCGGCGTCGAGCTGCGCGCGCAGGTCTTCGAAATCGTGGCCCGGGTTGGGGCGCGTTGCATACCAGGTGCAGACGGCCGCGATCAACACGGCGACGCCCGGCACGATGACCAGCACCCAGTGAAAGCTGCCATGCAGCACGCCCAGCAGCACCGCCACGCCGATCAGCCCGAGCGCCAGCATGGCGCTCGCCGCTGCCAGCACGCCCGCGACAAGGCGAGCGGCAAGGCCGCGCCCCGCCTGGGCGGTTTCCTGCTTGACGAGGGCGGCGTAGTTGGCGACGTGTTCAGCGACGAGTTCCGGATGCCCGAGCACCGTGGAGAAGATCGGATGAAGCATGGTGCGGGGGAACGGTGGAACGGGCTGTCAGCGGATCAGTAGTCGTCCCGGCCGCGGCGGCTGGCCAGCACGATGAGTGCGGTGATGGCGGCGCCGGCAGCGGCGGCGATCAGCACCGAGCGCACCGGCTGGTCGGAGATGTAGCGGCCGGTCACGTCGGCGGCTTTCTCGATGCGGCGCTGCGCACGGGCGCTGGTGGTCGATGCGGCGTCCAGGCCGCGCTGCACGGCCTGCTGCACGCGGGCTGCCAGCTGCTCGACCGCCGGCTCGGTGTCGCGGCGCAGGTCGCGGACCTTTTCGCCCGCCGCATTCACCGCGTTCTGTGCATAGGCGCGGGTCGATTCGACGGCGTCGTTGGCGGTCTGGCGCGCGTCATCGGCAAGCTGCGAGGGGGTCTTGGTCGTGTTCATGTGAAAGTCCTTTTCGGGAAGATGAAATGCGGGAGCCTGTGGATCGTAACTACGCTACTTGCGTCGTAGCAAGCCGGCCAGGAAGCTGGCGATGGCAAGGACGGCGAAGATCACGAAAAGGATCTTGGCGATACCGACCGCGCTGGCGGCAATGCCGCCGAAGCCGAACAGCGCGGCGATCAGCGCGATGACAAGAAACACCACTGCGTAATGCAACATTGCGGAACTCCTTCGAGGATGCCCTCGTTGTTTTGATGAACGGCGATCCGGCCCCTCGGAACGAGGAAGCGGATGGCTTGGTGCAACCTTAATTGGCGCCCCGTCCGGGACCTGTCAGCGGCCGGGGACGCGGTGCGTAGGAGATGGCCGAGTCACTTCGCGTGGCCCCGCGCGACGCGCGCACGGGCCTTCAGGCGCTCGGCTTGACGACGGGCAGCATCGCGCTCAGTCGCGTGCCACGGCCCGGCGTCGATGTGACGGTGAGCTTGCCCCTGGCCGCTTCCACCCGGTGGCGCATGCCCGCCAGGCCGTGCGTCGAGGGCCGCATGCGCTGGGCGTCGAAGCCCTTGCCGTTGTCCGCCACTTCCACGATCACGTGGTTCTCGTAGTTCTTCATCACGATGGTGGCTTCGCTGGCCTCGGCGTATTTGCCGATGTTGGTCAGGCTTTCCTGCACCATGCGGTAGATCGTGAGCTGGCGCGACTCGTCCATGGTCACCGGTTCCAGCGCCATCTCGATCTCCAGGCCCGAGCGCTCGGCGAACTCGCGGCCCAGGATTTCCAGCGACGCGACCAGCCCGAGGTTCGACAGCGAGGAGGGCCGCAGGTCTTCGATGATGCGGCGCTTGAGCGCGATGCCGCTGTTGAGCAGCTCGGTCAGATGCTGCAGGCGCTGGATGGCGTCGGGCGAATCCGCCAGCCGCGACTTGAGCCGCGCCACGTCGAGCTTGGCGGCGGTCAGCAGCGAGCCCAGTTCGTCGTGCAGTTCGCGCGCCAGGTAGCCGCGCTCGGTTTCGCGCACGTCCTGCAGGTGGGTGGCCAGCTCGGCCAGCGAGGCGGTGCGCTCGCGCACTTCGTCTTCGAGGGCGTTGCGCTCGCGTTGCAGGGCCTCCTGCTGCCGCTCGCCGATGGAGCGCAGCGCATGGGTCTGGCGCAGATAGAGAAAGAAGGCGAGCAGCGCGGCCAGCGCCACGATGGCCGTGCCGATGCGGGCAAGCTGCAGTGACTTGAGCACCTGCACCTGGCTCTGGTGCAGGGTCTCGTTGCTGATCTTGACCAGTTCGCCCGCCGTGGCGCGGATGGCGTCCATCTCTTCGCGGCCGACGTCGGTGGTGATGACGAACTTCCAGGCGTCTTCCTTGCCGTCCTGGCGCAGCCGCACGCTCATGTCCATCTCGGCGATCTTGCGCAGCACGTGCTTCGACAGCTCGGCCAGTTGGGCGAGTTCGGCCGGCCGGTCGGCATACAGCTGGCGCAGGTTCGTGAGCTGGCCGTCAACCTGCTTGACCGCCGTGTCGTAGGGTTGCCGGTAGCTGGCTTCCCCGGTCAGCAGGTAGCCGCGCTGGCCGGTTTCGGCGTCGAGCATGTTCTGCAGGATCTGGTTGAGCGTGCCGCGCACCAGCTGGGCCTCGTTGATGTCGGCCAGGGCACGGCTCGACTGCCGATAGCCGGCCTCGTTGATGCCGACGAGGGCCAGCGCAGCCAGCGCCGCGAGCAGGAGGCTCACGGCCATTCTTGGAGGGGCTAACCAGTGCATGAAACTTTCAAATCCGCTTGCGACGCAAGTTCGTGAATAATTGATAACAATCAGGGACCGGCATGTTGCGGCGAGCATGCGCGCAACACAACGACGAAAGTAACAGATGATCAAAATTGGAATTGTGGACGACCACGCCATCGTGCGATCGGGCCTCCGGCAGTTCTTCTCCGAGCACGTGGACCTGCGCGTGGCGGGTGAGGCAGCCAGTGGCCGCGAGGCCATCGAACTGGTGCGCACCACGGAGCTGGATGTGCTGGTCATGGACCTTTCGATGCCGGGGCAGAGCGGAATCGACGCGCTGGCCATGATCCGCGCCAAGGCGCCGGATGTCGGCATCCTGATCCTGAGCGGCTACCCGGAAGAGCACTACGCGATGAACCTGATCCGTCAGGGTGCAAGCGGCTACCTGAACAAGGAGTGCGATCCGATCGAGATCGTCAATGCCATCCGCACCATCTCGCTGGGCCGCCGCTACATCACGCCCGCCGTGGCCGAACTGCTGGCGCGCCAGCTCGACCGCAAGGACGATGCGGCACCGCACGAGCAGCTGTCGGAGCGCGAGTTCCAGGTGTTCCTGAAGCTGGCCAAGGGCGAGACGGCGGGTGACATCGCCAAGACGCTGTCGCTGTCGGTGAAGACGGTGAGCACGTACCGCACGCGGCTGATGGAAAAGATGAACCTCTCGTCCAACAGCGACCTGACGTACTACGCGCTGAAGAACAAGCTGATCGACTGACCGTTGCATAGGGGTGGAGAAGAGGCCCGGTGCGGCTTCTTCATCCCGCCTCGGGCGAAGCGCGCAATGCCTTGGCCTGTGCCAGGCAGAACTCGACCAGCGCATCGATCTCGTTCGACTTGTCGAACACTGCATCGACACCGAACTCGGCGCAACGCCGCCGGATGTCGGGCGTCGCATAGTTGCTGAGCACCACCACCTTCTGGTCCGGCCCGCGCGCCTGGCAGGCCTGCAGGACACCCAAGCCGCTGCCCTGCTTGAGGAAGAGATCGACGATCGCCAGGTCCCATTCGGCGCCGTGGCCGAGCAGCCATTCGCGCGCGTGGTCTTCGGTTTCGGCGAAGCCGACGACCGTGGTACAGGTGAGCTCTTCCAGCGTGCCAATGAGGTTTTCGCGGATCGTGAGGTTGTCTTCGACGACGTATGTCTGCAATCTGGAATCCATGCCGAACCACGCTTCCTCTGACGTTGGCAGGTGCATCCGAAGCGCCCCGCTGAGGGAATGCCTGCACGTGGACATTGAGGCTTTCCCGTCGCGCATCATGAAGGGTTCGTGGGCCGAGTGTTGTAGGCGTGTTCCGACGCGCGCCAGCGGGGGCGCATCCGTAGGCGATGCCGCACGGTTCGTGAGGCCCATCGCCGACCCGGCACCCGCAACCATTGAGGTATTCACTTGAACATGGCTACGCACATTCTTCGCACCCGGCCGTGGCCGATCTGGCTGAAGCTGCTGGTGTCCCTCGTGCTGCTGCTCGCCGCCTTGCTGGTCGCGCTGGTCTTCTTTCCGTGGGATGCGCTGCGTGAACCGGTCAACCGCTACGTGAGCGAGAAGACGGGGCGCAAGTTCGAGATCACGCGACGGCTCGATGTCGACCTGGGCTGGCGCACGGCCACCGTCAAGCTCGACGGCCTGGCGTTCGCCAACCCCGGGTGGGCGCGCGACCCCTACCTCGTGAAGGCCGATCGCGCGGAGTTCGACATCCGCATCTGGCCGCTGGTCGCCCGCAAGATCGATATTCCGCGGCTGGCGCTTTTCTCGCCCACGGTCGGGCTGCAGATGGAGCAGGACGGGCGCCGCACCTGGGCGCTCGGCAAGGACACCTCCGACTCGGGCACCGTGCCCAGCATCGGGCTCATCCAGGTCGACACCGGGGCGATCGACTTTCTGGCGAAGCATTTGGGCGTGGACCTGCACGCCGACCTGAGCTACGACTCCAGCCGTGGCGCGCTGCCGCTCAGCTACCGCATCAAGGGCCGCTACAAGGGCCAGCCGCTGACGGCCAACGGCCGCACGGGCAACGTGCTGCAGATCAACGCCGCCGGCGCGCCGCCCTTTCCGGTGGAGATCAACGCCGCGGCCGGGCAGACGCAGCTCAAGGCCAGTGGCACCGTCGCCAAGCTGGCGGGGCTCGATGGCATCGATGCCAAGTTCGAGCTCAAGGGGCAGACGCTGGGTGCGCTGTTTCCGCTGCTCGGCATCGCGCTGCCGCAGACCTCGCCCTATGCGCTGAGCGGTGACCTGAGCAAGCGCGGCAAGCTCTGGTCGGTGGCCGGCCTCAAGGGCAAGCTGGGCCTGTCCGACATCGCCGGCGACATGCGCTTCGACCAGGCCGGCAGCCTGCCGCACCTGGCGGGCGACCTGCGCTCGAAGGTGATGGACATGGACGACCTCGGGCCTCTGATCGGCCTTCCGCCCACGGCACGCACGGCCAACGCGGTGGAGGGCGTGGCGCCCCCGCCGACGATCACGCAGGTCAAGCGCCCGGCGGGCGGCAAGGTGCTGCCCACCGCGCCACTCGATTTCGAGCGCCTGCGCGCCATGAACGCCGACGTGAAGTACACGGCCGAGCGCATCCGCAACGTGCGCGAGATGCCGCTGGACAGCGGCAGCGTGCAGGTGAAGCTGAACGACGGCGTGCTCGCGCTCGACCCGCTCGACTTGGGCGTGGGCGGCGGCAAGCTGGTGGGGGCCATCCGCATCGATGCGGCGAAGAATCCGGCCGATATCCGCGCCTCGCTCGATCTGCGCGGCATGCAGCTGGCCCGCCTGTTCCCCAAGCTGGAAACCACGGGCAACAGCGTGGGCCGGCTCGACGGCCGACTCAACCTCTCGGGGCCGGGCAGCTCGGTGGCCAACTGGCTCGGCGGTGTGTCGGGCGACGTGGCGGTGCTGTCGGGGCGCGGCCAGTTCGGCAACCTGCTGCCCGTGTTCGCGACGCTCGTAGGGGGCGACATCATCAAGTTCCTGCTGCGTGGCGACCGCAATGTCGAGCTGCGCTGCGCGGCCATCGCCTTCGACGTCAACAAGGGGCTGATGACCGGGCGCACGCTCGTGGTGGACACGACCAATGCCGTGTTCACCGCCAGCGGGCAGGCCAACCTGGCCAAGGAGACGCTCGATTTCGTGGTCCATCCGGAGCCCAAGAGCAAGAGCATTCTTTCGATCCGCACGCCGCTGGTCGTCAGTGGCACCTTCGGTGACCCGAAGGGCGGCCTCGAGATCGCGCCGCTGGCGGGGCGGGGCCTTGCCGCGCTGGCGCTTGGCGCTATCAATCCGTTGCTGGCGCTGGCCGCGACCATCGAGACCGGGCCCGGCGAAGACTCGGATTGCAAGGGCGTGCTGGCGGGTGCGAACCGGCCGACAGCCGGGGCCGCGGCCAATGGCGCTGCGAGGGCGAAGGGCGCCCGGCAGCCCTGATGCCGGCCCGCGCCGGCGGGATCGGGAAGATCAGGCGGCGCCGGGACGCTGCGCGCAGACGCTGCAGTGCGGGTCACGCGCCACGCGCAGCGTGTCGAACGCCGTGCTGCGGCCATCGAACATCAGCAGCTTGCCCGCCAGCGACGGGCCGATGCCGGCGAGCAGCTTGAGCGCTTCGCTGGCCTGCAGCGTGCCGATGGTGCCGACCACGGGGCCGAACACGCCGAGCACCGCACAACGGGTTTCTTCAAAGGCCGCGTCGGGCGGGAACAGGCAGGCGTAGCAGGGGGAGGCCGCATCGCGTGTGTCGTACACGCTCAACTGGCCGTCGAAGCGGATCGCCGCGCCCGCCACCAGCGGCTTGGCATGCGCCACGCAGGCGCGGTTGACGGCATGGCGGGTGGCGAAGTTGTCGCAGCAATCGACCACCACGTCGGCCGCCGCCACGAGGCGCGACAGCAGCGCCTCATCGGCACGCAGGGCGTGGGTTTCGATGGCGATGTCGGGGTTGATGTCGCGCATGGCCTGCGCGGCCGATTCGACCTTGGGGCTGCCGACGCGGGCGTTGGTGTGGGCCACCTGCCGCTGCAGGTTGGTGAGGTCGACTTCGTCGTCGTCCACCAGGGTGATGTGGCCGACACCGGCGGCGGCAAGGTAAAGCGCGACCGGAGAGCCCAGCCCGCCTGCGCCGATCACCAGGGCGCGCCCGGCACTGACGCGCGCTTGCCCGTCGATGCCGAACTCTTCAAGCAGGATGTGGCGCGAGTAGCGCAGCAGGTCACGATCGTCCATGCGCGCTTCGGTTCTCGCGAATGAGGAAGCGAAACCGTCGACGGCGCGAACCGCACTGTGCGTGCGGCCCGGTCACCGGCTTCAGTTTTCCTTCTTCTCTTCCTTGTTGTCGACGATCACCTGCGTCTTGCTGACCAGCACCGGCTGGCCCTTCAGGCGGTTGAGCGCCTGCACCAGCGGGAAGTCCTTGTCGGTGCCGAATTCGGGCACCTTGCGGTCTTGCGGCGGCTTCTTGGCTTCTTCTTCGAGGCGCTTGCGTGCCTCGTCGCGGGCCTTCTCGCGTTCCGGGTCCTTGGTCTCGGGGCCCTGGCCGCTGGCCAGGTGCTTTTCGAGGTCGGCCTCGCGCATGCGCAGGGCGGCGAACGGGCTGCCTTCGGCGCTCTCGTCGACCAGCACGTTGGGCACGATGCCCTTGGCCTGGATCGAGGTGCCGCTCGGCGTGTAGTAGCGCGCCGTGGTGATCTTCAGGCCGGTGTCCGGGCCGAGCGGGCGCACGGTCTGCACCGAGCCCTTGCCGAAAGTCTGGCTGCCCATGATGGTCGCGCGCTTGTGGTCCTGCAGCGCGCCGGCCACGATTTCGCTGGCGGAGGCCGAGCCTTCGTTCACCAGCACCACCAGCGGCACGGTCTTCAGGGCCGCAGGCAGGCTGCGCAGCGGGTCGCTGCCGGAGCGGCGCTGGTAGTACTCGGGAGCCGCCTTGTAGACCGACTTGCTTTCGGCAAGCTGGCCGTCGGTGGTCACCACCGTGACGTTCTCGGGCAGGAAGGCCGAGGACACGGCCACGGCCGCGTCGAGCAGGCCGCCCGGGTCGTTGCGCAGGTCGAGCACCAGGCCCTTGAGGTTCGGGTCTTCCTTGTACATCTCGTCGATCTTCTTGACGAAGTCGTCGACGGTGCGTTCCTGGAATTGCGACAGGCGGATCCAGCCGTAGCCGGGTTCCATGATCTTGCCGCGGACCGATTGCGTGCGGATTTCCTCGCGCGTGATCGTGACCGGGAAGGTGCGGCTCTCGTCCTTGCGGAAGATGGTCAGCAGCACCTTGGTGTTGGCTTCGCCGCGCATGCGCTTGACCGCCTCGTTCAGCGACAGGCCGCGCACGGCGGTGTCGTCGATCTTGGTGATCAGGTCATTGGGCTTGAGGCCGGCGCGGAAGGCCGGGGAGCCTTCGATGGGCGAGACAACCTTGATGAGGCCGTCTTCCTGCGAAATCTCGATGCCCACGCCGACGAATCGGCCGGTGGTGCCTTCCCGGAATTCCTTGAAGGACTTCTTGTCGAAGTACTGGGAATGCGGGTCGAGCCCGGCGACCATGCCGGAAATTGCATCGGAAATGAGCTTCTTCTCGTCGACCGGTTCGACGTAGTCGCTCTTGACCATGCCGAAGACGGCAGCGAGCTGCTGCAATTCTTCGAGGGGAAGCGGCGCAAGCGAACCGCGTGCGACCGTCTGCAACGAGACGGTGGTCAAGACGCCTGCTACGGCGCCGGCGGCGACCCAGCCGGTGATCTTCAGTTTCTGGCCCATCATGAGTGATTGTCCTTGTCGGCGGCTGTCGAACCAATATACACAGCTTGGAAGCAAATTGTTTGCCGGGGTTCCACGGGGGAAGCGGCACGCGGGGTTTTCTTCAGCCTTTGCCTTGCGAGGCCACTGCGGCGGCGGCCTGTTCGGCTGCGGCGGCGTCGCCGAGGTAGTAGTGCCGCAGGGGCTTGAGGTCGTCGTCGAGCTCGTAGACCAGCGGGATGCCGTTCGGGATGTTCAGGCCGACGATGGCGTCGTCCGAGATGCCGTCCAGGTATTTCACCAGCGCCCGGATCGAGTTGCCGTGGGCCGCCACCACCAGACGGCGCCCGGTGCGGATGGCCGGCGCCATCGATTCGTTCCAGAACGGCAGCACGCGCGCCACCGTGTCCTTCAGGCATTCGGTGAGCGGGATCTGCTCGGGCGACAGCTTGGCGTAGCGCACGTCGCCGCGCTCGCTGCGCGGGTCGTCGGCTTCCAGCGGCGGCGGCGGGGTGCCGTAGCTGCGGCGCCAGACCAGCACCTGCTCGTCGCCGTACTTCTTGGCGGTTTCGGCCTTGTTCAGGCCCTGCAGGCCGCCGTAGTGGCGCTCGTTCAGGCGCCAGGAGTGCACCACCGGCAGCCAGGTGCGGTCGAGCTCGTCGAGCGTGTGCCACAGGGTGCGGGTGGCGCGCTTGAGCACGCTGGTGTAGGCGACGTCGAAGTCGTACCCCTCGGCCTTGAGCAGCCGGCCGGCCTGCTTGGCCTGCGCCACGCCGGTCTCGGTCAGGTCGACGTCCGTCCATCCGGTGAAGCGGTTTTCGAGATTCCAGGTCGATTCGCCGTGACGGATCAATACCAGTTTGTGCATGTGGGAGGCCTTTGGCTGCGCTTGCGAAACCTCGCATTCTAAAATCCCCGGTTTGCCATTCAAGGAACCCCCGTGAAATTGATCGAATTCGTCACCGCGAACTGGATGCTGATCCTGATCGCGCTCAGCTCGGGTGCCATGCTGGCGTGGCCGCTGGTGCGGGGAGCGGGCGGCGGAACGCTCACGGCCCAGGGCGCCGTGCAGCTCATCAACCGCGAGCGCGCTGTGCTGGTCGACGTGCGCGAACCGGAAGAATTCGCCACCGGCCACATGATCGGCGCGAAGAACGTCCCCCTGAACCAGCTCGAAGAAAAGCTGGTCGCCACGGTCAAGAACAAGACCGTGCCGCTGCTGCTGGTCTGCGCCACCGGCGCCCGCGCCCAGCGCGGCGTGGCCATGGCCAAGAAGCTGGGTTACGAGCAGGCTCAAGCCGTGGCCGGCGGGCTCAAGGCCTGGAAAGAGGCTAACCTGCCCGTTGAAAAGGCCTGAAACCTCCCCGAGATACAGCGTATGCAAGCAGTCAAGATGTACACCACCGCCGTTTGCCCCTACTGCACGCGTGCGAAGCAAATCCTCAAGTCCAAGGGCGTCGAGCAGATCGAAGAGATCCGCATCGACACCGACCCCCAGGCCCGCAACACCATGATGGAGATCACCCAGCGCCGCACGGTGCCGCAGATCTTCATCGGCGACACCCACGTGGGTGGCTGCGACGACCTGATGGCGCTCGACGGCCGGGGCGGTCTGGTGCCCCTTCTTCAAGGCGCCTGACATGCCGGGCGGCCGCCGTCACGAAAGTGGTCCGGCGGTAGGGCGATAATCCCTTGCTCATTCATCTGCAGCCCGCTGCGGGAACCTCTCCCCGGCGGGCATTGTTTTGATCCTCGAAAGTTCAGCCATGGCCGACCAGCAAGCCCAAGATCCCGTTTTCCAGATCCAGCGCGTCTACCTCAAGGACCTGTCGCTCGAACAACCCAATTCGCCCGCGATCCTGCTGGAGCAGGAACAACCCACCGTCGACATCCAGCTCGGCGTGGACGCCCAGCCCGTGACCGACGGCATCTTCGAGATCACCGTGTCGGCCACCGTGCAGACCAAGATCGGCGAGAAGACCGTGTTCCTGGTCGAAGCCAAGCAAGCCGGCATCTTTGAAATCCGCAACCTGCCCGAAGAACAGATGGGCGCGATCCTGGGCATCGCCTGCCCGCAGATCGTCTACCCGTACCTGCGCGGCAACGTCGCCGACGTGATCCAGCGCGGCGGCTTCCCGCCCGTGCACCTCGCCGAAATCAACTTCCAGGCGATGTACGAGCAGCAGCAGGCACAGGCCGCCGGCCAAGCCTCGCCGACCCTGGCTCAGTAAACCGGGCACAACGCCGCCAACGCCGATGAAGATCTGCGTTCATGGCGCCGGTGCCTGGGGCACGGCAGTCGCCGTCAATGCGGCGGCTCGCCACGAGGTCACGCTCTGGGCGCGCGATGCGGCCCAGGCCGACGTCATTTCGAAGGCGCGCGAAAACACCCGCTACCTGCCGGGGCTGGCTCTGCCGGCCTCGCTCGCCGTTCGTGCGGGCGACATCCGTCAGGCGCAGGCCGGCGCCGACCTCGTCATCGTGGCCACGCCCATGGCCGCCCTGCGCGAACAGCTTATCGCACTGCGCGGCACGACCGCGCCGGTGGCGTGGCTGTGCAAGGGCGTCGAGCCCGCGCTCGACACATCCCCTACATCCTTTGGCCTGCTCGCCCACGAAATATGGGCGCAGGTTGCTCCCGATTTAAGAGCGGGCGTTCTCAGCGGCCCCAGCTTTGCGCAAGAGGTCGCCGAAGGGCGGCCGACCGCGCTGGTGGCCGCCAGCCCGCATGCGGCGGTGCGCGACGCGCTGGTCGACGCCTTCCACGGCCCGGCGCTGCGCGTCTACGCCAACGACGACATCGTGGGCGTCGAGGTCGGCGGCGCGGTCAAGAACGTGCTCGCCATTGCCACCGGCCTGTGCGACGGCCTGGCGCTGGGGCTCAACGCCCGCGCGGCGCTCATCACGCGCGGCTTGGCCGAAATGACGCGCTTCGGCCTTGCGCTCGGTGCGCGGGCCGAGACCTTCATGGGCCTCTCGGGCCTCGGCGACCTCGTGCTCACCTCCACCGGCGACCTGTCGCGCAACCGCAAGGTCGGGCTGCTGCTGGCCCAGGGCCGCACGCTGGCGCAGGCCGTCGATTCGCTCGGCCACGTGGCCGAAGGCGTTTACTGCGCGCGCACCGTGGTGCAACGCGCTCGCGGCCTGGGCATCGAAATGCCCATTGCCGAAGGCGTGGTGGCGCTGCTGGACGGCCGCGTGAGCCCGAAGGACGCCGTGGCCGCGCTGACCGGGCGCGACCCGGTGCCCGAATCGGTCCAGCCCGGCGCAGCCGCGGCGAACCCCCGCCATTCCCCCTGACAAGACTGCTGAAGACAAAAAAGAGCCATGAGCCCTCGCTTTGATTTTTCTGCGTCGGCCGTGGCCGCGCTGGCCCTGGCCGATGCCACGCGTGCATTGCAGGAAGACGTCGCCGACGGCGACCTCACCGCCTCGCTGGTAGCCCCCGACCGCCGCGCCCGCGCCCGCGTGCTCGCGCGCGAATCCGCCGTGCTGTGCGGCGCACCCTGGGTCGAGGCCACGTTGCGGCAGCTCGATCCGCAGGCGCGCATCACCTGGTTGTGCGGCGAAGGCGAGCGCTGCGCCGCCGACCAGACCGTGCTGGAGATCGAAGGCGCTGCTCGCGCGCTGCTGACGGCCGAGCGCACCTCGCTCAACTTCCTGCAGTTGCTGAGCGCTGTCGCCACCAAGACCGCCGTGTATGCCGATGCCGTCAAGGGCACCCGGGCCCGCATCGTCGACACCCGCAAGACCCTGCCGGGCCTGCGCCTGGCGCAGAAATACGCGGTGCGTACCGGTGGCGGCCTGAACCACCGCATCGGCCTTTACGACGCGGTGCTCATCAAAGAGAACCACATCGCCGCAGCCGGCGGCGTGGCCGCAGCCCTGCGCGCGGTGGCGCCAGTGGCCGAACGCGCGGCCTTCGTCGAGGTCGAGGTCGAAACGCTGGACCAACTGCGCGAAGCGCTGCAAGCCGGCGCACGCATGGTGCTGCTCGACAACATGGACCTGCCCACGCTGCGCGAGGCGGTTCGCATCAACGACGAAGCGGGCAATGACCGCAAGGCCGTGCTGGAGATTTCGGGCGGCGTGACACTCGACGGCCTGCGCGCCCTGGCCGAGACCGGCGTTGATCGCATCTCGGTCGGCGCGTTGACCAAGGATGTGAAAGCCATCGATTTCTCGATGCGCTTCCAGGAAGGCTGACCCCCGCATGGCGTCCTCTCTCGTCATCGATGTCGACTACGAGCAGCCCACGGCGCTGCAGGGCGCGGTGTGCGACACGCGCCATGCCTGGGCCCGCGTGCCGCCCGAGCCGTCGCCGGATGAACGCATCGCGCTCAAGGAACGCATTCGCCGCCTGCTGCGCGAGCGCAATGCGGTGATGGTGTCGCACTTCTACGTGCACCCCGACCTGCAGGACCTGGCCGAGGAAACCGGCGGCATCGTGAGCGACTCGCTTGAAATGGCGCGCTTCGGCCGCGACCATGCCGCGCAGACGCTGGTGGTGTCGGGCGTGCGCTTCATGGGCGAGACCTCGAAGATCCTTTCGCCCGAAAAGCGCGTGCTGATGCCCGACCTGGACGCCAATTGCTCGCTCGACCTGGGTTGCCCGGTCGAGCAGTTCAGCGCGTTCTGCGACCAGCATCCCGACCGCACCGTGGTGGTCTACGCCAACACCAGCGCGGCTGTGAAGGCGCGTGCCGACTGGCTGGTCACTTCAAGCTGCGCACTCGACGTGGTGAACGCGCTGCATGCGGCGGGCCAGAAGATCCTCTGGGGCCCCGACCGCCACCTGGGCGACTACATCCAGCGCCAGACCGGCGCGGACATGGTCAGCTGGAACGGCGCCTGCATCGTGCATGACGAGTTCAAGGCGCTCGAACTCGAGTTGCTCATGAAGGAGCACCCGAAGGCGAAGGTGCTGGTGCATCCCGAATCGCCATCCGACGTGATCGCGCTGGCGGACGCCGTCGGCTCGACCTCGGCCATCCTGAACGCGGCGCAGCGCATGGACGCGACCGAATTCATTGTGGCTACCGACACCGGGATGCTGCACAAGCTGCGCACGCTGAACCCGGGCAAGACTTTCATCGAAGCGCCCACCGCCGGCAATGGCGGCACCTGCAAGAGCTGCGCGCATTGCCCGTGGATGGCGATGAACGGACTGGTGGAACTGGCGAATGCGCTGGAGACGGGCGCGGGCGAGATTCATGTCGACCCGGCGCTGGGGCTGCGGGCACGGGTGCCGATCGACCGGATGCTGGCGTTCACGGCAGGCCTGAAGAACGGGCAGGCGCCCGGGAGCCTGGTCGCCGGTATCGGCGCGGCCTGACCCTGTCTTCTGTCTTGCTCCTTCCCCCTCTGGGGGAAGGTTGGGATGGGGGCAGGCAGAGCGCTCGATGGGTACGCCGCTGTGCCCCCACCCCGGCCCTCCCCCAAAGGGGGAGGGAGAAAGAAAAACCTAGAAGTCCACGGTGCAGGAATCGCCCAGCGCCTCGCGCCAGACCTTCACCCGCGCCAGCGAAGCCCGCAAATCTGGCAGCGCATCCGCAATGAACACGCAAAGGTTCTCCAGCGTCGGCGGATGCAGCCCCGCCACATCGTCCAGCAGGTGATGGTCGAGCTGCTCGCGCACCTCCTCCAGCCGCCGACGCAGCAACCCCAGGTCGATCACCATCCCCGTCACCGGATCGCGCTCGCCCGCGAGCCAGACTTCGGCGTGGTACGTATGGCCGTGGATACGGCGGCTGCCTTCGACTTCGATCTCGCGCTTCAGCGTGTGAGCGGCGTCGAAGAAAAAGCGTTGGCTGATGGTGAAGCGCATCGTCAAAAAAGAAACCCAAAAATAAAAGCTGTCACTCAGCGGATGCCGGTGATCTTGTGCGTCTGCACGCTGAGCCGCCATGCCGGCTGGCGCATGCATTCGGCAATGCACAGCTCGGTGTTCGCGACCCGGTCGGGCCCGTCCATCGGCTGCAAAAAGCGGTGCGTGAACTCGCCGGTGCGCGCCATCGTGTCGAGGTCGAACGCGGTCTGCGGCCACACCAGCTTCAGCTCCTGCCCGCGCTGCTGCACCCATGGCGCACCGGCCTTGGGGCTGATGCACAGCCAATCGATGCCCTCGGGCGCGACCACCGTGCCGTTGCTCTCGACCGCGATGCGAAAGCGCCGTGCATGCAGCGCATCGACCAGTGCCGCATCGACCTGCAGCAGCGGCTCGCCGCCTGTCAGCACCACCAGCCGATGATCGGCGTCGCCAGCCGGCCATTGCGCGGCAATGGTGTCGGCGAGCAGGTCGGCGGTCTTGAACTTGCCGCCCAGCGTGCCGTCGGTGCCCACGAAGTCGGTGTCGCAGAAACGGCAGACGGCACTGGCGCGGTCTTCCTCGCGGCCGCTCCAGAGGTTGCAGCCCGCAAAGCGGCAGAACACGGCCGGCATGCCGGCCTGGCCGCCTTCGCCTTGCAGGGTGTAGAAGATTTCCTTGACGCTGTAGCTCATGGCGTTGCGAAGGCCTCGATCTCCAGGTTGTCGATCAGCCGCGTGGTGCCCAGCCGTGCCGCGGCCAGTGCCACCAGCGGTTCGCCGGCAGACGGGGCCTGCAGGTCCGAGCGGCGCCGCAGCACAAGATAGTCCGGTTGCCAGCCGCGCTGCGCGAGCGCCTGCATTGCCCGCGCTTCGATCGCGGCCAAATCGCGCTCGCCGGCCTGCACGGCCGCAGCCATCGCCTTCAGCGCCTTCGACAGCTGCACGGCCTCGGCGCGCTCGGCTTCGCTCAGGTAGCCGTTGCGCGACGACAGCGCCAGCCCGTCGGCGGCGCGGAAGGTCTCGCCGCCGACAATCTCGATGGGCAGCGCGAACTGCCGCACCATGTGGCGGATCATCATCAGCTGCTGGTAGTCCTTCTTGCCGAACACGGCCACGCGCGGCTGCACGCACTGAAAGAGCTTCATCACCACCGTGCACACGCCGATGAAGAAGCCGGGCCGGAAGTGGCCTTCGAGGATGTCGGCCAGCGCCGGATCGGGGTGCACCTTGCAGGTCTGCGGCTCGGGGTAGAGCGCTTTCTCGTCGGGCGCGAACAGCACGTCGCAGCCGGCGGCGCGCAGCTTCTCGCAGTCGCTGTCCCAGGTGCGCGGATAGGTGTCGAAGTCTTCGTGCGGCAAAAACTGCAGGCGGTTGACGAAGATGCTCGCCACCGTCACGTCGCCCAGCGGTTTCGCCTGCTTCACGAGCGCCAGGTGGCCGTCGTGCAGGTTGCCCATGGTCGGCACGAAGGCCGGTCGCTTGAAGGCCGCCAGGTGGTTGCGCAGGTCGGCGATGGTGTGTGCGATGTACATGAACAGTCCTTACCAGGCGTGGAGTTGATCGTCGGGAAAGCTGCCGTCCTTCACCGCATGCACGTAGGCCGCCAGGGCCTGCGCGATGCTCGAGGAATCGGCCATGAAGTTGCGCACGAACTTCGGCATGCGGCCGAGGTTGATGCCCAGCATGTCGTGCAACACCAGCACCTGGCCGGCGGTGGCCTTGCCGGCACCGATGCCGATGGTGGCGCAGTGCGCCAGTTCGGTCGTGAGTTCGGCGGCCAGTGCGGCCGGCACCATCTCGAGCACCAGCATCGTCGCGCCCGCGTCCTGCAGCGCATGGGCCTGCTGCTTGAGCAGGGCCGCGGCTTCATCGCCCTTGCCCTGCACGCGGTAGCCGCCCAGCGCATGCACCGTCTGCGGCGTCAGGCCCAGGTGGGCGCACACCGGGATGCCGCGCTCGACCAGGAAGCGAACCGTCTCGGTGGTCCAGCCGCCGCCTTCGAGCTTGACCATGTGCGCGCCGGCCTGCATCAGCACCGTGGCACTGCGCAGTGCCTGCTCGCGCGATTCCTGGTAACTGCCGAAGGGCAGGTCGGCAATCAGCCAGGCTGTGCCCTGCACGCGGCGCAGGCCGCGCGAGACGCTGTCGGTGTGATAGCGCATGGTGTCCAGGCTCACGCCCACGGTGCTGTGTAGGCCCTGGCAGACCATGCCGAGCGAATCGCCGACCAGCAGGCAGTCGATGCCCGCCGCGTCGGCCATGGCCGCGAAGGTGGCGTCGTAGGCGGTCAGCATCGCGATCTTCTCGCCGCGCGCATGCATGTCGGCCAGGCGCGGCAGGCTCACGGGCTTGCGCGAGGCGGGCGCCGAGGCCGGCGGCAGGGTGCCGTAGGGCGAGGCGGTCTGGGCCGATGGGGTTGGGGTGGTGGTCGACATGGTTGGGTTTCTCCCTGCGGGCGTCGGTGGCCGGGCATCCTTGGTGACAGAAGATGAAAGCGGGTGGGTCGTCAGCCGGCCGGCGGCACCAGGACGGTCGGTGCGGTGGGCTCGGCGAGCGAAGGGTAGTCGCGGCTGAAATGCAGCCCGCGGCTTTCGTGGCGTGCCTGGGCCGAGCGCACGATCAGTTCGGCCACCTGCACGAGGTTGCGCAACTCCAGCAGGTCGCGCGTGACGTGGAAGTTCGCATAGAACTCCTGGATCTCGGCCTGCAGCAGCGCGATGCGATGGCTCGCGCGCTCCAGCCGCTTGTTGGTGCGCACGATGCCGACGTAGTCCCACATGAAGCGGCGCAGCTCGTCCCAGTTGTGCGAGATGACGACGGACTCGTCGGCGTCGGTGACGCGGCTGTCGTCCCACGCGGGCAGCGTGGCGGTGCGACGTGCGGGTGCTTCGGCGATGGCGTCGGCGGCGGCGCGTGCGAACACCATGCACTCGACCAGCGAATTGCTGGCCAGCCGGTTGGCGCCATGCAGGCCGGTGCAGGCGGTTTCTCCGATGGCGTAGAGGCCCGGCACGTCGGTGCGGCCGGCAAGGTCGCTGAGCACGCCGCCGCAGGTGTAGTGCGCGGCTGGCACCACGGGAATCGGCTCGCGCGTGATGTCGATGCCCAGCTCGGCGCAGCGCGCCAGGATGTTGGGAAAGTGCTCTTTCAGGAACGCGGCGGGCTGGTGCGAGATGTCGAGGTACACGCAATCGAGGCCGTGCTTCTTCATCTCGAAGTCGATGGCGCGCGCCACCACGTCGCGCGGCGCGAGTTCGGCGCGCTCGTCGTGTTTCGGCATGAAGCGGGTCCCATCGGGGAGCTTCAACAGGCCGCCTTCGCCGCGCACCGCCTCGCTGATCAGGAAGGACTTGGCATGCGGGTGGTACAGGCAGGTCGGGTGGAACTGGATGAACTCCATGTTCGATACCCGGCAGCCCGCGCGCCATGCCGCGGCAATGCCGTCGCCGGTGGCCGTGTCGGGGTTGGTGGTGTACAGGTACACCTTGCCCGCGCCGCCCGTTGCCAGGATGGTGTGCGGCGCGCGGAAGGCCTGCACCTCGTCGGTGGCGTCGTCCAGCGCGTAGAGGCCCAGGCAGGCCGGGTCATGAAGGCCGAGCTTGGTGCCGGTGACGAGGTCGACCAGCGTGTGGTGCTCGAAGAGCGTGATGTTCGGCGTGCGGCGCACGCGCTCGATCAGCACCTGCTGCACGGCGGCGCCGGTGGCGTCGGTCACGTGCACGATGCGGCGCTGGCTGTGGCCGCCTTCGCGCGTCAGGTGCAGGCCGCCGCCTTCTTCCGAGAACGGCACCCCCAGCTCGCGCAGCCAGCCGATGGCTTCGGGCGCATGCTCGACCACGAAGCGCGTGGCCTCGGGGTCGCACAGGCCCGCACCGGCCACCAGCGTGTCTTCGACGTGGGCGTCGAAGCTGTCGCCCGCCGCCAGCACCGCGGCAATGCCGCCTTGCGCCCAGGCGCTGGAGCCGTCGTTCAGCGCGCGCTTGGTCAACACCGCCACGCGGTGCGTGGGGGCCAGGTGCAGCGCGGCGGAGAGGCCGGCGAGGCCGCTGCCGACGATGAGGACGTCGAAGTCGTGCACGGCGGAATTCTCTGAATTTGGGGTGGTCAGGCCGGCGAGTACGCCAGCCGCACGTAGATCGGCGCGAAGGCTTCCGCCTGCGTGATGTCGATCAGCGTTTCCTTGGCCAATTCGAGCATCGCGATGAAGGTGACGATCAGCACCGGCGCGCCGCGCGACACATCGAACAGCTTCTCGAACTCCACGAAGCGCTGCCCCTGCAGGTGGCGCAGCACGATGCTCATGTGCTCGCGCACGTTGAGCTCTTCGCGCGAGATCTTGTGGTGCTGCACGAGCTTGGCGCGCTTCATGATGTCGGCCCAGGCGTCGCGCAGCTCGATCACGTTCACGTCGGGAAAGCGCGGCTTGAGCGACTGCTCGATGTAGACCTGCCCCTTCCAGAAGTCGCGGCCATAGGTCGGCATCGCGCTGATGGCGGCGGCCTGCAGCTTGGTCTGCTCGTATTCGAGCAGGCGGCGAACGAGTTCGGCGCGCGGGTCTTCGGCTTCTTCGCCGTCGGCCACCTTCTTGGGCGGCAGCAGCATGCGCGACTTGATCTCGATCAGCATCGCGGCCATCAGCAGGTACTCGGCCGCCAGTTCGAGGTTCGTCTGGCGGATCTCGTCGACGTAGCTCAGGTACTGGCGCGTGAGCCCCGCCATCGGGATGTCGAGGATGTTGAAGTTCTGCTTGCGGATCAGGTAGAGCAGCAAGTCGAGCGGGCCTTCGAAGGCCTCCAGGAACACCTGCAACGCCTCGGGCGGGATGTACAGGTCCTTCGGCATCGCGAACAGCGGCTCGCCATAGAGCCTCGCGAGCGCGACCTGGTCGACCACATCGGGCATGTCGACCACCAATGCGCCGTTGTCCTCGTCTCCGATCATCGGGCGGTCGCTATCATTTAAATAGCGACTTGCGCAATGCGGGCGGGCGTCAGATGCCGGTTCGGCATTGCCGGATTACTTGGCTTGGGTCTGGTAGACGTACGGCTGCTGCGGCACGCGGGCTTCGCTGTATTCCTCGAGCAGGCTGCGGTCGAGGTGCTTGTCCCACAGCAGGGCGCGGCCGGCGCGCTGTTCGGCTTCCAGCGTCGGCTTCTTTTCTTTCATCTCCTCGATGAAATTGGTGATCTCGGAAGAGTAGTGGGGGCGGCGGAAGATGGACATAGACTGGACCTTTATGGCGCGAATTTTACCGGGGACGGCATGAGGCAACGGCGACTGTGGCAGATCGGCATGGCAATGGGGCTTTTGGCGGGGGTGATCGGCCTTGCGGGCTGCGACCGCCAGAACATCAGCGAGCTCGAGGAAGGCGTGTCGACCGAGGCCGATGTGCGTGCCCGGTTCGGCGAGCCCGAGAACGTCTGGGACGCCCCGAACAGCGGTCGCATCTTCGAGTACAACCGCCAGCCCCAGGGCCAGAAGAACTACATGATCACCATCGGCGCCGACGGCAAGATGGCCGCGCTGCGCCAGGTGCTCACGCCCGAGAACTTCGCCAAGGTGCAGCCCGGCATGCCGATGGAAAGCCTGCGCAAGCTGCTGGGCAAGCCCGCGAAGGTCACGCCTTACGCGCTCAAGCGCGAGACCGAATGGGAATGGCGCTGGGTGCAGCCGCCGAATTCGCCGATGGTGTTCACCGCCACGCTGAACGACGACCAGCGCGTGCTGCGCAGCGGGTCGTCGCCCGACCGCGGCACCGAGGCGCCCTGAGCGCGGGGCCTACAGCGCCGCCGCGTGCAGTGCCGGGCGCCGCGTGGCCCAGGGCATGGCCTGCTCGAGCTGCGCGGCGAGCTGCAGCAGTGTGGCCTCGTCGCCCATGGGCGCCATGCATTGCACGCCGATCGGCAGGTCCCCGGCCATCCCCAGGGGCAGCGAGATCGCCGGCTGGCCGGTGAGGTTGGCCAGCGGCGTGAAGGTCGCGTAGTCGAACAGTTGGTCGAAGTAACCCTGTGCATCGCGCGCAGGGTCGTCCTGGTCGAGGTAGCCCAGCGCCACGGGCGGGGTCCGCATCGTCGGCGTGAGCAGGACGTCGTACTGCGCGAAGAAGGGCGCCACTTCGCGCGAGACCGCATTCATCTGCGCGAGCGCCAGTTCCAGGTCGAGCGCGCTCAGGCGCAGCCCGTGCTCGGCGGTGGCGCGGGTGCAGGCCTGCACCTGGCCCAGCGCCTTCTCCAGCGGCATCTGCAGCGCCTGCGCCACGCCCGCCACGCCGGCCGCCAGCAACGAAGACCAGAAGGTGCGCGTGGCCGAGAAGAAGGCCTCGTGCGCATACGACGGCGTCGCCCATTCCACGACATGCCCGAGACCGGCGAGCGTGCGTGCCGTCGCCTCCACCGCGTCGACGCAGGGTTGCGCCGCCGGCTGCGTGCCCGGGAACTGCGTGCTCACCGCGATGCGCAGCCGGCGCGGCGCCGACCGGATGGCCTGTGCGTAGGGCTGCGCGGGCGCGGCCGTCAGGAACGGATCGCCCAGCTCGGGGCCGTGCATGAGGTCGAGCGCGGCGGCGGCGTCGCGCACGGTGCGGCAGACCACGCCCTCCATGCCCAGGCCCATCAGCGGCTGGCCGTAGCCCGGGCCGGCGCTGATGCGGCCGCGGCTGGACTTCAGCCCGATCAGGCCGCAGGCAGCGGCGGGCACGCGGATCGAACCGCCGCCGTCGTTGGCGTGCGCCATGGGCACGATGCCGGCGGCAACCGCCGCGGCCGAGCCCCCACTGGAGCCGCCCGCGCTGTACGCCAGGTTCCACGGGTTGCGCGTCGCGCCGCCGAGGGCGCTCTCGGTGGTGGCGTTGAAGCCGAGCTCCGGGGTCCAGGTGCGCCCCAGCGTGGCCAGGCCGGCGCGGCGAAAGCGCGCCATCAACGCGCTGTCTGCGGCAGCCGGCAGCCCGTCGCCGAACAGCCGGCTGCCGGCCTGGCAGCGCACGCCCTCGGCCTGCAGCACCAGGTCCTTGATGAGGAAGGGCACGCCGCCCAGCGGACCCTGTGCGTCGTGCGACAGAGGGGCGTCGAAAAGCTCGGCCATGGCGTTGATGCGCGGGTTGAGCGCGGTCGCCGCCTGGCGCGCGCACCGCTGCGCTTCGGCGGCGCTGATGTCCTTGCGGCGGATGCATTCGGCCAGCCCGGTGGCGTCGAGGCGGCTGTAGTCGGCGAGGTTCATGGCAACGGTGTCCTGTTCGTGTGTGATGTGGGAACGCCGTGCAGCGTAGGGTGGGGTGTCCGGCAACGGCAGTCGTTCAGATGAACGATGCGGGAATCTCCGCAATCCCCGCGAGCGGGCGGCCCCTAAGATCGCGCCGCATGGCGCACAGCAGTTCTTCTTCGGAGTCGTGCATTCCGGCCGCACAGCTCGGCGCGTTGCTGCTCGATCTGTATCCACGGGCCGCCGCGCCCGAGGCATCGGCCGCCGGCGGGTTGCTGGACTGGCTGGCCGGCCACATTGCGTTTGACGCCGCCTGGTTCGGCCGCTCGGTGTTCGCCGCCGGACGGCTCGAGCCGCGAGACAGCCACACCCGCGGGCTGGCGCCGGATTTCGTGGCCGACTGGTGCCGTGTGCGCCACCTCGATCCGATGGTGGCCGCGGTGATGGCACGACCGGGCCATGGCATGGCGATGGCGTCGCACGAGTTGCCGCCGATGGGGGCGCTGCGCGCCTTCGCTTCGGACCATCGCCTCGACCGGGTGCTCAGCGTGATGCTGCATGCGCCCGATTCGCCGTGGTGGACGCACCTGTCGCTGTACGGCCGCGAAGCCGCGAGCTTCGGCGCGCGCGAACATGCGCTGCTGGAGTTGCTGATGCCTCACCTGGTTTCGGCGCAGGCGCTGCGGCTGCGGGAGACGCCGGCGCCCGGCGTATCGGCCCTGGCGGTGCTGAGCCGTCGCGAGGCCGAGGTGGCCCGCCTGTTCGGCGAGGGCCACAGCTACAAGATGGTGGCCCGCAGGCTCGACAGTTCCCCGGCGACGGTGCGTCACCACCTGCGGCAGGTGTACGCCAAGCTCGGCGTCACGAGCAAGGTGCAGATGGCGCGGCTGGTGTGCGGCGATGCCGCGCAGGCCTGACGAGCCCCGTCTAGGAGGTCGTTGCCGGCCGGCCCGAGGTCAGCTCCTCGGCAAAGCCCGAGCGCTCGATCACCTCGCGCGGCTGTGGCTGCAGCGACTCGATGCGCAGCAGCCCGTCGCGTGCCAGCACCGCCCGGTGCAACTGCCGCAGCGCGTCGATGCCGGTGGCGTCGAGGTAGATGAGGTGCGTGGCGTCCAGCACCACCGTCATGCCGCGTGGTGCGCGCTCGGCTGCATTCACCGCCTCGTCGAGCTTGGCGGCCGCACCGAAGAACAGCGCGCCGTAGATGCGGTAGGTCAGCACCGGCGGCTGCAGCGTCACCAGCTCGACGCTGAAGAGGCCGCTCATGCGCCGGATGAACAGCACGCATGCCAGCACGATGCCCGCCTGCACCGCCACCGTCAGGTCGAACACCACGGTCAGGAAGAAAGTGCCCAGCATCAGCAGCCGGTAGTGCCGGCTGAAGTGGCGCAGATGCCCCGGCGTGAGCTCGCGCCACTCGCCCATGTTCAGCCCCACGAACACCAGGATGCCGGCCAGCACCGCCAGCGGCACGTGGCGCGCGAGCGGCGCCGCCAGCAACACCACGACCAGCAGCGTGAGCGCATGCACGATGCCCGCGATCGGCGAGTTGCCGCCCGAGCGGATGTTGGTCACGGTGCGCGCGATGGTGCTGGTGGCCGGCATGCCGCCGAAGAAGGGTGTGACGATGTTCGCGATGCCCTGTGCCATCAGCTCCTGGTTCGGGTCGTGGCGCGGCTGGCCGCTGATCTGGTCCGACACGCGCGCGCACAGCAGCGACTCGATGGCGCCGAGCAGCGCGAGGGTCAGCGTCGGCGTCACGAGCTGCTTGACCGTCTCCCAGGAAAAATCGGGCAGCGCAAAGGCCGGCGCGCCTTCGGGAATGCCGCCGAAGCGCGTGCCGATGGTTTCCACCGGCAGCGCGAAGCCGTACGACACCAGCGTGAGCGTGACCAGCGCGACGATCGGGCCCGGCACGCGCATGCCCATCTGCACCACGCGCGCCCGCAAAAACGGGGCTTTCATGCGAGGCAGCCGCCGCCATAGCATCAACCCGGCTACGCAGGCCACGCCGAGTGCGAAGGCATACGGGTTGAAGGTGCCGATCTGCAGCGCCATGGCGTGCAGCTGCGAGAACACGTCGGCCGGCATCTTCGCCACCGACAGCCCCAGCAGGTCCTTGAGCTGCGACAGCAGGATCAGCACCGCGATGCCGTTGGTGAAACCCACCACGATCGACAGCGGCACGAAGCGCACCAGCCGCCCCAGCCCGAACAGCCCCGATGCGAACAGCAGCACGCCCGCGCAGGCGGTCGAGATCAGCAGGTTCGCCACGCCATAGCGCTCGACGATGCCGTAGATGATCACGATGAAGGCGCCGGCCGGCCCGCCGATCTGCACCGCCGAGCCGCCCAGCAGCGAGATCAGGAAGCCCGCGATGATCGCCGTCCAGATGCCCGCCTCGGGCTTGAGCCCCGACGCGATGGCAAAGGCCATCGCCAGCGGCAGCGCCACGATGCCGACCGTGGCGCCCGCCCCCAGGTCCTTGAAAAAGCGTTCGCGGTTGTAACCCGCGAGCGCGTCCATCAGCCGTGGGCGAAAGCGGGTGATGTTCAGCGGCGATTGCATGGGCGGCCATTGTGGCCCGAGCACCTCGGCGCCTCTCTCAGGAACCCTTCATGTGAACTTTCGCCCGACTTATCCGAAAGGGTGGATACAGATACATTTTTCACATTAATTGACATTTAGACACCAACATTACCGAGGGCGTCCCGATGCACATCCTGCTTGTCGCAAGCGCGTTCAACAGCCTGACGCAACGGGTGCTGGCCGAACTCCAGGACCGCGGTCACACGGTCGGCGTGGAACTGGCCCTGGGCAACGACGATGCGCTGCGCGAGGCGGTGCGCCGGCACTCGCCCCGGCTCATCGTGGCGCCGATGCTGACCACCGCCATCCCCGAGGACATCTGGACCGCCCACACCTGCCTGATCGTGCATCCCGGCCCGCCGGGCGACCGGGGCCCTTCCTCGCTCGACTGGACGCTGCAGGGTGGCGTCGAGAGCTGGGGCGTGACCGTGCTCGAAGCCGTCGCCGAGATGGACGCGGGCGACGTGTGGGCCTGGTCGCCGCTGAAGGTGCCGCCGATGGCGGGCAAGAGCGATCTCTACCGTGGCGAAGTGGCCGATGCCGCCATCGACGCCGTGCTGCTTGCCGTGGAGCGCTTCGCCTCCGGCAAGTACAAGCCCAAGCGGCAGAAGGCGGCCGACCTCGCCGCCGGCTGGCGCCCCTTCCTGAAACAGGCCGAGCGCCGCATCGACTGGGCCACCCAATCGACCGAGTCGGTGCTGCGCCAGTTGCGCGCGGCCGATTCGCAACCCGGCGTGCTCGACGAGTTGCTGGGCGAGAAGTGGTACCTGCACGGCGGCCACCACGAAGACGAATTGCGCGGCGCGCCCGGTGAACTGATCGCCTGCCGCGCCGGCGCCATCTGCCGTGCCACTGTCGACGGCGCGGTGTGGATTCCTCAACTGCGCCCGTGGCGCGAGCCCGGTTCGGCGCTGCCCAGCTACAAGCTGTCGGCCGTCGAAGCGCTGGGCGACCTGCTGCCCTTCGAGGTGCCCGAAGTGCCGGTGCCCCTGCAGTTGCCCGCCGGCCGGCGCACCTGGACCGACATCCGCTACAGCGAGAACGGCGCGGTCGGCGTGCTGAACTTCTCCTTCCCCGGCGGCGCGATGAGCACCGTGCAATGCCGGCGCCTGCTGGAGGCCTATCGCTTCGCGAAGACAAGGCCGACCTCGGTGCTGGTGCTGGGCGGCGTGCGCGATTTCTTCTCCAACGGCATCCACCTCAACGTGATCGAGGCAGCCGACGATCCGGCCGAGGAATCGTGGGCCAACATCCACGCCATGAACGACCTGGTCGAGGCGGTGCTCACCACCACCGACCGGCTCACCGTGGCGGCGCTCGGTGGCAATGCCGCGGCGGGCGGCGTGATGCTCGCGCTGGCGGCCGACGAGGTCTGGTGCCGCGACGGTGCCGTGCTCAATCCGCACTACACGCTGATGGGCCTGCACGGCTCCGAATACTGGACCTACACGCTGCCGCGCCGCGTGGGCGAAAGCGAGGCGCAGCGCCTCACCCAGTCGGCCCTGCCCGTGAGCGCGAAGCGCGCCGTCGAACTCGGCATGGCCGAACGCGTGCTGCAGGCTGCACCGGAAGAACTGGGCGATGAAGTCGCCCGGCTGGCCGCGCAACTGGCCGCTTCGCCCGACCTGGCCGCGCGCATCGAGAACAAGAAGGCGGCACGCGCGCAGGACGAATCGGTGAAGCCGCTGCAGCAGTACCGCGATGAAGAACTGGCGCACATGCGCCGCAATTTCTTCGATGCGAGCGAGCCGCACCGCGCGCTGCGGTCCGCGTTCGTGCGCAAGGAGAAGGCGCTGCACACGCCGCCGCACGTCGCCCGGTTGGGATTGGACTTCGGCGAATGAGCGACTGACCGACGGCCTGCCGGCCGGCAGGCCTGTGCTCAGTGGCTGTCGGGAATCACCGCATCGGCGGCTGCGCCCACGGCCTTGCCGGTGATGCGTGCGGTGCCGATGGCCGCATCGGCCGCCAGCCCGACCGCGCCGGCGCCCACGTCCACGGCGGTGGTCGCGACGGTCACCACCGCGCAGCCGCCGAGCATGGTCGCCGCGAGCGACAGGATCGCGGCCATCGACAGGAGCGAGCGGCGTTGCATGGCGTGATGCTCAGCGAACCCGCATGCCCGGCGTTGCGCCCGGCCACGGTTCGAGCACGTGGATGCCCGGGTTGGCTTTTTCGTCGCCATGGCTCGCGGCCAGCACCATGCCTTCGCTGACGCCGAACTTCATCTTGCGTGGCGCGAGGTTCGCGACCAGCACCGTGAGCTTGCCCACGAGCTGCTCGGGCTGGTAGGCCGAGGCGATGCCGCTGAAGACGTTGCGGGTCTTTCCTT
Source organism: Variovorax sp. EL159 (assembly GCF_900100965.1). Classification (GTDB taxonomy): domain Bacteria; phylum Pseudomonadota; class Gammaproteobacteria; order Burkholderiales; family Burkholderiaceae_C; genus Variovorax. The sequence goes on from NZ_FMUJ01000002.1 coordinate 296,745, forward strand.
CACCGGCATCGAGCGTCAGGCGCAGCAGCTTGGTCGAGCCTTCGACCTTCTCGCAGGCCACGATCTTCGCGATGCGCAGGTCGATCTTCGTGAAGTCGTCGATGGTGATGGTGGGCGCGATGGCTTCGCCGCCCGGCAACGCATCTGCCGCAGCCTCCACGGCAGCAGTGGCCGCCACCGGTTCGGGCGCGTCGAACAGCTTGTCGACCTGCTTGGGATCGGCGCGCTGCATCAGGTGCTTGTACTCGCCGATGGCATGGCCGGCCGGCAGCGACTGTGCGGCGTCGGCCCAGGCCAGCGGCGAAATCTTCAGGAAGGCCTCGACGTTCACCGCCAGCGCCGGCAGCACCGGCTTCAGGTACAGCGTGAGCAGGCGGAAGGCTTCGATGCATACGGTGCACACGTCGTGCAGGCGTGCCTCGGCGCCTTCCTTCTTGGCCAGCTCCCAGGGCTTGTTCTGGTCGACGTATTCGTTCACCTTGTCGGCCAGCGCCATCACCTCGCGCAATGCGCGGGCGTAGTCGCGGCCGTCGTACAGCGAATGCAGTTGCGCCGAGGCGTCGCGCAGCGCGAACAGCAGTGCGTCGCCATCGGCCGACACCTCGCCCAATTGGCCGCCGAAGCGCTTGCCGATGAAGCCCGCCGCGCGGCTGGCGATGTTGATGTACTTGCCCACGAGGTCGCTGTTGACGCGCGCGACGAAGTCCTCGGGGTTGAAGTCGATGTCTTCGTTGCGGCCATTGAGCTTGGCCGCGATGTAGTAGCGCAGCCATTCGGGGTCGAGGCCGATCGACAGGTACTTGAGCGGGTCGATGCCGGTGCCGCGGCTCTTGCTCATCTTCTCGCCGCTCACCGTCAGGTGGCCGTGCACGTACACGGCATCGGGCGCCTTGCGGCCGCTGAAATGCAGCATCGCGGGCCAGAACAGCGTGTGGAAGGTGATGATGTCCTTGCCGATGAAGTGCACCTGCTCCAGGTCGGGGTCGGCCATGTACTCGGTGTACGAGATGCCGTCGCCGCCCAGCTCGATGCAGCGCTTGTCCAGCAGGTTCTTCAGCGAGGCGAGGTAGCCCACGGGCGCGTCGAGCCACACGTAGAAGTACTTGCCCGGTGCATCGGGGATCTCGATGCCGAAGTAGGGCGCGTCGCGGCTGATGTCCCAGTCGCCCAGGCCGCCCTTGCCTTCGTCGTCTTTGTAGAGCCATTCGCGGATCTTGTTCTGCACTTCGGACTGCACGTGGCCGGGTGCGGCGGTCCATTCCTTCAGGTAGGCCTCGCAGCGCGGGTCCGAGAGCTTGAAGAAGAAGTGCTCCGAGCTGCGCAGCTCGGGCTTGGCGCCCGAGAGGGCCGAGTAGGGGTTGATCAGCTCGGTGGGCGCGTACACGGCGCCGCACACCTCGCAGTTGTCGCCGTACTGGTCCTTCGAGTGGCAGTTGGGGCACTCGCCCTTGATGAAGCGGTCGGCCAGGAACATGCCCTTTTCAGGGTCATAGAACTGCTCGACGCTCTTTGTGCTGATGAGCCCGTTGGCACGCAGGTCGCGGTAGATGTCCTGCGCGAGCTGGTGGTTTTCCGGCGCGTCGGTCGAGTGCCAGTTGTCGAACGAGATGTAGTAGCCGTCCAGATACGGCTTGCGTCCCGCGGCGATCTCGGCCACGAAGGCTTGCGGCGTTACGCCGGCCTTGTCGGCCGCGATGGTGATGGCCGCGCCGTGCGCGTCGTCGGCGCACACGAAGTTGACGTCGGCGCCATTCATTCGCTGGTTCCGCACCCAGATGTCGGCCTGGATGTATTCCATCATGTGGCCGATATGGAACTTGCCGTTGGCATACGGCAGGGCGGTGGTAACGAAGAGCTTGCGCGGGGCGGACATCGGGGAGGGCGCTTTCGGGAGTGACGGACGGGAGAACCGGGCATTTTAGGTGGCCGCGTTCGTCCGTGGGTTTGGTGGCAGCATCAGCCCCCATGTCCTCCATGCCCCATGCCATCGAGCTTTCTGCCTACATCGCCGGATTCGCCGCGTCGCCGCTGGCGCGCTGGGGGCATTGCCTCCCCTGGGAACTGCCCGCGCAGGCGGGTGCGATCGTGCGCGAATTGCTGGCTGCGCTGCCCGCCGATGAGTACGCCATCGAAGGTGACATCGCCATCCACCGCAGCGCCCGCATCGAGCCCGGCGCCGTGCTGAAGGGGCCGTTGATCCTCGGTGCCGGCTGTTTCGTGGCCTCGGGCGCCTACCTGCGCGGCGGCAACTGGGTCGATACGCGCTGCAGCATCGGGCCGGGCGTCGAGCTGAAATCGTCCTTCGTGTTCGAGGGCACGGCGCTCGCGCATTTCAACTTCGTGGGCGATTCGGTGCTGGGCGCCGGCGTCAATCTCGAAGCCGGCAGTATCGTCTGCAACCACCGCAACGAACGGGCCGACAAGATCATTCAGGTGCGAAGCGGCAAGGGCGGCACGCTGCAGCCCACGGGCTGCGAGAAGTTCGGCGCGCTGATGGGCGACGGCGCGCGCGTCGGCGCCAATGCGGTCATTGCGCCCGGCGCGCTGCTGGTGCCGGGGCATGTCGTGGGCCGCGCGACGCTGCTCGATCAGGAACAACAAGACGCGCAAGGGACGCGGGCCGGCAACATCGCACCATGAACCACTCACTTCTTCAACTCGGACCCGTCACCGTCGTCGAATGGACTTCGCCGCTGCAGGATGTGCGCGAGGCCACGGACCTCGTGAGCGCGGCGATAGAACACGACACCGACCGGCTGCTGCTCGATGCCGCCGTGCTGCCGCCGGCCTTCTTCGTGCTGCGCACGCGCTTCGCGGGCGAATTTCTCGAAAAGCTGCAGACCTACCGGCTGCAGACCGCCGTTGTGCTGCCACCCGACGCCGACCACGGCGAGCGCTTCGACGAATACCTGCGGGAAGCCCGGCGTGGGCGCTTTTGCCGCTTCTTCTCTTCGCGCGAAGAAGCCCTGGCCTGGCTGGCGCAGGAATGACCCTTTGGCGTGGTCGCGGCATCTGCTGAGCGTCAGAGGCCGGCGTTATTCTCCAGCCTTCGCGCCGGACCGGCCGCGACACCTCCTCCATCTGACGACAAGGGCGCCCTTCCATGACCACCCCCATTCCCGCAACCCTGATTCCAGGCGATGGCATCGGCCCTGAAATCGTCGACGCCACCCTGGCCGCGCTCGACGCGCTGAAGGCGCCCTTCGAGTGGGACCGGCAGATCGCCGGCCTTGGCGGCGTGGTCGCTGCGGGTGACCCGCTGCCCGCCGCCACGCTCGACAGCATCCGCCGCACCCGCCTGGCCCTGAAGGGCCCGCTGGAAACGCCATCGGGTGGCGGCTACCGCTCGTCGAACGTGCGCCTGCGCGAAGAGTTCCAGCTGTACGCCAACCTGCGCCCCGCGCGCACCATCATTCCGGGCGGCCGCTTCGACAAGATCGACCTCGTGGTCGTGCGCGAAAACCTCGAAGGCCTCTACATCGGCCACGAGCACTACGTGCCCATCGATGGCGACCCGCACGCCGTGGCCATGGCCACCGGCATCAACACCCGCCAGGGCAGCCGTCGCCTGCTCGAATACGCCTTCGAGACGGCCGTGGCCACGGGCCGCAAGAAGGTCACGATCGTGCACAAGGCCAACATCATGAAGGCGCTCACGGGCATCTTCCTGGAGACCGGCCTGGACCTCTACGAGAAGAAGTACAAGGGCAAGTTCGAGCTCGACACGGTCATCATCGACGCCTGCGCGATGAAGCTGGTGCTCAACCCCTGGCAGTTCGACATGCTGGTCACCACCAACCTGTTCGGCGACATCCTGTCCGACCTCGTGGCAGGCCTGGTCGGCGGCCTGGGCATGGCGCCCGGCGCCAACATCGGCACCGACGCGGCGATCTTCGAGGCCGTGCACGGCTCGGCGCCCGACATCGCCGGCAAGGGCATCGCCAACCCCACCGCGCTGCTGCTGGCCGCCGCGCTCATGCTCGATCATGTCAAGCTGCCCGAGCTGGCCACGCGCCTGCGCACGGCCATCGACGAAACGCTGAACATCGACAAGGTCCGTACCGGCGACCTGGGCGGCACGGCGGGCACGGCGGCATTCACCAAGGCGCTGGTCAGCCGCATCAACGGCGGCTGATACGCGAAGAGACGAAGAGGCGCGGGGCTCGCACACGCTTCATGAGAAAGCTGCTGCTCGCGCTGGCCGTTCTCTTTGCGAGCCTCTCGTCCGCCGCGGCGGACCCGCGCTACACGGTGGTGAAGGTCGACCTTCGCACCGAGAAGCTCGAGCTGTTCCTGAACGACGAGGCCGGCGTCGCGTTCAAGCGCTTCGACCGGCTCGATGCCTGGCTGAAGGCGCAGCACCGGCAGCTCGGCTTTGCCATGAACGCCGGCATGTACCACGCCGACTTTTCGCCCGTCGGCCTGCTGGTGCGCGATGGCCGCGAAGAGGCGCCGCTCAACCTGGACAGCGGCACCGGCAATTTCTTCCTCACGCCCAACGGTGTGTTCTTCGTCTCGGAGGCGGGGCCGCGCGTGGTCGAGTCGTCGGAGTACCCGGCGCTGGCCAGAGGCGTGCGGCTGGCCACGCAATCGGGCCCGCTGCTGCTGCGCCACGGCGTGCTGCATCCGGCGCTCATCCCGAAGTCGGATTCGCGCAAGATCCGCAATGGCGTGGGCATCCTGGGCCATACCGCGGTCTTCGTCATCAGCGAGACGCCGGTGAATTTTTACGAGTTCGCGCTCTACTTTCGCGACGTGCTCCATTGCCGCGATGCCCTGTACCTGGACGGCACCGTCTCGGCCCTGCATTCGCCCGCGTTGCACCGCAGCGATTTTGTGCGCGAGCTGGGGCCGATACTGGCCGTGGTGTCGCCCTGAACCCGTCAAGCCTTCTTTTGCACTTTTAGCGTTTTCACTTTCGATCGTCGTCGAGCCATGTCCACACCGCTGCCCATCCTGTCCCTTCTCGAAACCCGCGTCCTCGGCGTGCTGGCGGAAAAGCAGCGCACCGTGCCCGACAGCTATCCGCTCACGCTCAATTCGCTGGTGTCGGGCTGCAACCAGAAGACCAGCCGCAACCCCGTGCTCGAACTCACCGAGTCGCAGGTGCAGGCCGCCATCGACAGCCTGAAGGGCTACAGCCTCGTCGCCGAGACCAGCGGCGGCCGCGCGTTCCGCTACGAGCACAACATCGACCGCGTGCTGCGCATCCCGTCGCAGTCGGTCATCCTGCTCACCGTGCTGATGCTGCGCGGCCCGCAGACGGCCGGCGAGCTGCGCATCGCCTGCGACCGCATGCACAACTTCGCCGACATCTCGTCGGTCGAAGGCTTCCTGAACGAACTGGCGGAGCGCCCGGCTGGTGCGCTGGCGGTGAAGCTGGCCCGATTGCCCGGCGCGCGCGAGAGCCGCTGGGCGCACCTGCTCAGCGGTGCGCCGGCGGAAGAGGTTGCAGGGCCCACGGGTGCGTCGTCCGATGCACCCTATGCGGGATATGCGGCGCATGACGTGTCGCTCGGCGAGATGGCGGCGCTCAAAGCCAACGTGGCGCGGCTCGAAGCCGAAGTGGCATCGCTGAAGGCGTTGCTGGGGCGCGTGTGTTCGGAGCTGGGGATTTCCGAAGCGGGCTGAAATGCTGCGCTTCAGGTTCCTTGCATAAGCGATGTCTGGCAACGTGGTTCTGAATGAAGCGCATGCGGATGCCTTCATCCGCGACGGCTTCCTGCGCATCGACAACGCTTTCCCTCGGGAACTGGCCGATCAGGCCCGGGCGATCCTCTGGCGCGACACCGGCTGCGACCCGCACGAACCGTCGACATGGACAAAGCCGGTCGTGCGCCTGGGCATGTATCCGCAGCCGCCCTTTGTCGCCGCCGCCAACACGCCGTTGCTGCACCGGGCCTTCGACCTGCTCGTGGGGGCAGGGCGGTGGCAGCCGTGCCGCGGCATGGGGACTTTTCCCGTGCGCTTTCCCTCGGCCGAAGACCCGGGCGATGCCGGCTGGCACATCGACGTGAGCTTCGGGCTGGAGAACCCCGACTTCATGGCATGGAGGGCCAACATCCATTCAAAAGGCCGGGCGCTGCTGATGCTGTTCCTGTTCTCGGATGTGGGTGACGACGACGCGCCGACGCGCATCCGCGCCGGCTCTCACTTCGACATTGCGCGAATGCTCGCGCCCGCCGGCGAGGAGGGCCTGTCGCTGGGAACGCTGGCGCGCAACGGTTTTGCCGAATCGGCCGGGCGGCCCGAGGTGTTGGCGACGGGGCTCGCTGGCACGGTCTATCTCTGCCACCCGTTTCTCGTGCATTCGGCCCAGCCGCATCGCGGCACGCGGCCCCGCTTCATGGCGCAGCCGCCGCTGCTCCCCACGGGGTCGTTCGACCCGGGCCGTGCGGCGTCCGCGCGCAGCCCGGTCGAAGCAGCGATCCGGCAGGCGCTCGAGCAACAGACATGAACATCGGCGCGTGGCACTTCACACAGGCTTCACGCTGACCACACACGCCGTCCCTAAGGTCGGACCCCATTGCAGACACCATCAATGGAGCACTGGCCATGGACAACGGACACATCGCGGCGTGGCGCGACCACATGCCCTTCGACGACATCTCCCGGCGCCTGCTCGCGGGGCTGGCCGCATTGGCCGGCATTGCGAGCCTCTACGCGCTGTTCTGGTGGGCCGCGTCGGCCACCGGGTTCTTCCTGTTCGACGGCTACCGCAACACGTGGCTCGGCCTGGGCACGGCGCTCGCGTTCCGTGACATGGACACGGTCTATTACCTGCTGAGCTGGGTCTTCTCGGTGTTCGGCGGACTGTTCGGCTGGGCCGCGCTGACCGGGTTCGCCTTCATGCATCGCCGCGGGTGGGACGCGGTGCCGGCCTGGATCAAGATCGGCTGCGCGGTCGGCACGGCTGCGGGGCTGGCGTTCGAGCCCGGCCGGTTGCTGGCGCTGGCGCCCATCGTCTGCGGGGTGGCGTTGCTGCTGCGTTCGATGCTGATACCGGCGGGCGCCGGCCCTTCTTCGTCGCAAGGCCGTTGAACCTGGCGGGCGCTCAGCCCGCAGGTGCGAAGCGCCGGTAGACCCGTACCACCAGTCCCGACGCGAAATTGAGCGCGAAGGCCCACAGCGCCCGCCCCGGAATCACGAAGCTCAACGCCATCGTGAGCAGGCAGGACGCAAGCAGCACCAGCAGCGACACGCGCCGTTCCAGCCAGTGCGCATCGCGCACCGGGTCGGGCAGCAGCGACATGAGCAGGAACGCGGTCAACGCGACCGCGCCGATGTTGGCGGCATAGATCACCGTCGCCGCGATGTGCGAGGTAAAGCGCCCCATCAGCACCGTCGAGAACGGAATCAGCGTCACCAGCAACAGGTAGACGAGGCTCCACTTGGCATAGCCGTGGCCCACCGTTTCGCCACGCGAGCGGGCCTTGATGAGCGACAGCCAGCTCGCACCCAGCACATAGAAGCTCAGCAGGTACGGCAGGAACTTCGGGCTCAGCGCCCAGAGGGCGCGCAGCAGCGACATCTCGTCAGCGCCCACCGCCGCGTCGTCGGGAATGCGCAGGTCCAGCACGAGGATCGTCATGCCCACGGCGAAGATGCCGTCGGTGAGCGCGTCGAGGCGGTTCTTGGGGTACATCGCGGTGGCGCTTTCGGCGTTGCCGGCGCGACATGCGGGCCGGCGGTCGGAAGAGGGTAGGCACACGCAAAAACGTTGCGTTGCGGGGGGCGATTTTGCGCGCCCGTACCGCCGCATTGTCAATAGCATGGCGCCATGACACTCCTTGACGAACCCTTGCGAGGCCAGCTCACCGGCTGGCGGCGACAACTGCATGCCATGCCCGAGATCGGCTTCGAGGAGGTGAAGACCTCGGCCTTCGTGATCGGTGTGCTGAAGGCGCTGGGGCTCGAAGTGCACACGGGCATCGGCGGTACCGGGCTGGTGGCCAACCTCAAGGTCGGCCAGGGCAAGGGCGTGATCGGCCTGCGCGCCGAGATGGACGCGCTCAACATCACCGAGGTGGCCGCGGGCCGCGCCTACGCCTCGGGCACGCCCGGCAAGATGCACGCCTGCGGCCACGATGGCCACATGACGATCATCCTCGGCGCGGCGCAACTGCTGCGCGAGCGCCGTGATTTCGACGGCACCGTCCGCTTCATCTTCCAGCCCGCCGAAGAGCACGGCCGCGGCGCCAGGGCGATGATGGACGATGGCCTGTTCGAGCGCTTCCCTGTTGACGAGATCTATGGCCTGCACAACATGCCCGGCCTGCGTGCGGGCACGATCGCCACGCGCGTGGGCGGCCTGATGGCGAGCGAGGACAACTTCGTCATCCACATCAAGGGCCGGGGCACGCATGCCGCGCGGCCGCACATGGGTATCGACCCCATCGTCATCGGCGCGCAGGTCGTGCTGGCGCTGCAGACCATCGTGTCGCGCACGCTCGACCCCGGCGCGCAGGCGGTGGTTTCGTGCACGGAGTTCATCACCGACGGCATTCGCAACGCGATTCCGTCGAACGTCGTCATCAAGGGCGACACGCGCAGCTACGACCCCGAGGTGCAGAAGATGCTGGCCACGCGCATGCGCGAGATCAGCGAAGGCATCTGCCGCATGCACGGTGCCGAATGCGAGTTCAGTTACACCCACGAGTTCGAGCCCACCGTGAACTGGGCCGAATGCGTGCCGACCGCGGTGGCCGCCGCGACGGCCATCGTGGGCGCGCAGAACGTCGATGCGAACGTGATGCCGATGATGGCGTCGGAAGACTTCGGCGCGTTCCTGAAGGTCGTGCCGGGCGCCTTCGTGTTCCTGGGCAACGGGGCCGAAGGCGAGCCCGGCGGCACGCCGCTGCACAACGGCAGCTACGACTTCAACGACGCGGTGCTCGCGACGGGCGCGCGCTACTTCGCGGAAATCGTGCGCCTGCGTCTTGGCACGGCGCGCGCGAACGGGCAGGCGGGTTCAGCGGGCTGAAGGCCGCCTTACACCGGGTTCCATCCGAAGAAGCGCAACACCTCGTCGCGCTGCGCCATGGCGTCCGAACGCCCGAGCGCCATCAGCTCGCAGGTGTAGCTCGACTCGAAAAGCAGGTAGCTGGCGAGCGCGCCGCCCTTCACGTCGGCCGCGACCTTCGAGCCGCCCAGCAGGTGGCGCACCGCGCCGGGCAGGGCATCGACATGGCGCGCCGCGATCACGTCCAGGCGCTCCGAGGGCGAGATCACCAGCAGGTCGAGCGGGCGCAGCCCGCTGGCCTCGCGCGCTTCTTCCGGAATGAGGCCCAGCGTGTGGTTGACGCGGTGCAGGCGCTCGATGTCGACCGCCAGCGCATCGAGAAAGATGCTCGACAGTGCATGGCCCGCGATCTGCGCCATCGTCGGATAGCCGCTGTGCGTGTTGGGCGCGGGCGTCTCGCGCGGTTCGTGCATGCGGCCTGCGCCGATCACCAGGATGCGCTCTGCGCCCAGGTGAATGGCCGCCGCGATGGGCGCCGATTGCCGCATCGAGCCGTCGCCGAAGTACTCGGTGTGGCTTTGCATCGGCAGCGCCGTCGCCGGAAACACGAAGGGAATGGCGGAAGACGCCAGCAGGTGGTCATGCGTGATGCGGTCGCGCACCGACAGCCGCTGCGAGCGCACCCAGGGTTCCATCGGCACGGCCGCCTCGAAGAAGGTGACGTGCTCGCCCGAGCTGTAGCTCGATGCCGTCACGGCCAGCGCCTTCACGTGGCCTTGCTGCATGAGCTGCGGCAGGCGGTCCAGCAGCACCATGCGCTGCAGCAGTTCGGCCAGCGGCGTGTTGTCGAGCAGCGACTTCGGCTTGATGCGCATCCAGTTGGCCGCAAAGCGCCCGAGCCCCAGCAGCATGCGCCAGCGCGCGCCGCTGCCGAGCACCGACAGCGAATCGGCCCGGTAGACCTGCTCGGCCCGGAACTGGCTCCACACCTCGGCGATGTGCGCCACCACGTGGTCGAAGTTGTCCGCCCCGCAGGCCAGCGCCGCTGCGTTGATGGCGCCGGCCGAGGTGCCGGTGATGACGGGAAAGGGGTTGCCGGTGCCGGCTGCGGGACCGGCGGCGCGCCGAATCTCGGCAATGGCTTCGAGCACGCCGACCTGGTAGGCGGCCCGCGCGCCGCCTCCGGTGAGCAGGAGGCCGGTGACGGGGCTTGTCTCTGGCATGTGTCGGTTGTTCTTGGTTATTGAAAGGCCATCCGGTGCGCGCCTGGAGAGCGCACTAGACTACCGCCCATTCAGGAGTTAGATCAATGGCACTCACCCCAGAAGGGCTCATGGACGCGCTCAAGGCCGTCGCAGACCCTAACACCGGCAAAGAATTCGTGGCGAGCCGGTCGCTCAAAAACCTGCAGATCGCACAGGGCGATGTCTCGCTCGACCTCGAGCTCGGCTACCCGGCCAAGAGCCAGCACGCGGCCATTCGCAAGTCGCTGGTGGCGGCTGCCAAGGCGGTGCCGGGCGTGGAGAACGTGTCGGTCAACATCGTCACCAAGGTCATCAGCCATGCGGTGCAGCGCGGCGTGCAGCTGATGCCCAACGTCAAGAACATCATCGCGGTGGCCTCGGGCAAGGGCGGCGTGGGCAAGAGCACCACGGCCGCCAACCTGGCGCTCGCGCTGGCGGCCGAAGGCGCCACCGTGGGCCTGCTCGATGCCGACATCTACGGCCCGAGCCAGCCCATGATGATGGGCATCGAAGGCCGCCCCGACAGCGCCGACGGCAAGACCATGGAGCCGATGGAGCGCCACGGCGTGCAGGTCATGTCGATCGGTTTCCTGGTCGATCAGGACCAGGCCATGATCTGGCGCGGCCCCATGGCCACGCAGGCGCTGGAGCAGCTGCTGCGCCAGACCAACTGGAAAGACCTCGACTACCTCATCGTCGACATGCCGCCGGGCACCGGCGACATCCAGCTCACGCTGAGCCAGCGCGTGCCGATGACGGGCGCGGTGATCGTCACCACGCCGCAGGACATCGCGCTGCTCGACGCCAAGAAGGGCATCAAGATGTTCGAGAAGGTCGGCGTGCCGATCCTGGGCATCGTCGAGAACATGGCGGTGCACATCTGCTCGAACTGCGGCCATGCCGAGCACATCTTCGGCGCCGACGGCGGCAAGAAGATGGCGGCCGAATACCAGATGGAATACCTCGGCGCGCTGCCGCTGGACATCAAGATCCGCCTGCAGGCCGACAGCGGCGCGCCCACGGTGGTGTCCGACCCCGACGGTGAGGTGGCCGCTCTCTACAAGGACGTGGCCCGCCGCGTGGCCGTGGGCATTGCCGAGAAGGCCAAGGACTTCTCGTCCAAGTTCCCGACCATCTCGATCAGCAAGAACACCTGAGCCCCGGCCCATGAACCTGCTCGCCTCGATGCGCTACCTGGTGGCGCTGAACGAGCACAAGCACTTCGGCCGCGCGGCGCAGGCCTGCCACATCACGCAGCCGGCCTTGTCGAATGCGCTGCGCGCGCTCGAGGCCGAGTTCGGCGTGGTGATCGTCAAGCGGGCACGGGTCTACGTCGGCCTCACGCACGAAGGCGAGCGCGTGCTGGCCACGGCGCAGCGCATGCTGCGCGACAACGAGGTCCTGCTGCAGGAGCTGCACAGCGAAGCAAACGACCCGCACGGGCGCTTGCGCATGGCGGCCGTGCCCACGGCCATTCCCATGCTGTCGCGCTTCGCCGCCATGCTGCAGCAGCGGCACCCGGGCATCGTGCCGGCCGTGCTGTCGATGAGTTCGCAGGAGCTGGAGACGGGACTCGAAAGCCTCTCCGTCGACCTCGCGCTTGGCTACACTGAGCGCATGCACCTGCCCGGCATCAAGCTCACGGCATGGCCGCAGAGCATCGAGCATTACTTCCTGCTGCGCCGCGCGAAGAAGGCCTCGGCCGACCAACTGCGCATCGGCAAGCCCATCGCCTGGGCCGATGCGGGCAAGCTGCCGCTGTGCCTGCTCACGCCCGACATGCACAACCGCGCCATCGTCGACCAGGCCTTGCGCGAGGCTGGCGTGCCGGTGGCGCCAGCCATCGAAACCAACTCCGTGCTCACGCTGGCGCTGGCGGTGAGCGCGGGCACCGTCAGCAGCGTGCTGCCGGGTGGCATGGTCGCGGCCGTGCGCAGCCACCGCGAACTCGAAGCGCTGCCACTGGTGGCGCCCGAAGTGCGCACACCGATCGGCTTCATGACGCAGGCCGGCGTGCGGCCTTCACGCGCACTCGACGCCGCGCTGGCCTTCCTGCAGACGCCCGAATGGCAGGCCCAGGTGCGGCAACACAGCGGCACGCTGGACGAGGCCCGGGCACCCGGCTAGCGGCCGGACGAAGGCTGCGCCGCGAACACTTCGATCGCGGCCAGCCTTGCCACCGAACGGCCTGGCTTCACGTCGCCGGCCATCACCAGCCGGGCCATGCCGTTGCGGCCCAGCGGCGCGCCGTTCAAGCTGTAGGCGACCAGCGCCGTGCGGTTGCCGGATTCGGGTGCGATCTCTGCAAGCGAGACCACCGCGCGGTAGCCGTCGCTGCCGATCAGCACCACGTACATCGAGAGCAAGGGATTGCGCACGCCGGTGTCCGGCTTGAGGCCGACCGTGCCGTCGTTCAGCAAGGTCCAGAGGCTCACGCCGGTGTAGCTGTTGGCGCCGACCATCTGCGTGGTGGCGGGCAGGGCCTGGAGTGCCGCGAGGTCGAAGGTGGCGCGCTTGGCGACGGCGCCCGACACCGTGAAGCGCGGCGAGCCGCCTTCGTTGGCGGTAGCGGTGGTTGCCGTTGGGGCCGTCGCGGTGGCCATCGGGGCGGTGCCCGCACAGCCAGCAAGCACAGCCAGCATCGCGGAGGTTGCAGCAGCGCGGCACAGCCAGCGCGAGGGCAGGAAATGGCTTCGGTCTTTCACATGGACTCCTCGTTTCCCCGGAGCGGGTGCGTCGTATTCATTCTTGCATGACGCTCGCGGCCGGTTGCGGGCGGACAATGGCGTCCCGCATTGGTTTACGCTTCGCGCCACCATGAAATCCAAAGTCCAGTTCCGCCTGCGCGTCTATCGGGACGACACCATTGCCATCGGCCCCGGCAAGATCGCCGTGCTCGAAGCCGTGGCCGAGACCGGTTCGATTTCCGCGGCGGCCCGGCTGCTGGGCATGTCGTACCGGCGGGCCTGGATGCTGATCGACGAAATGAACCAGTCGCTGGCCTCGCCCGCGGTGAACACGGCGGCCGGCGGCTCGCGCGGCGGCGGCACGGCGCTCACGCCGGTGGGTGAAGACATCGTCAAGCACTACCGCGCGATCGAGAACGCGGCGCGGCTGGCCACGGCGGCCGACATCCGCGCGCTCACGCGGCTGCTGGCGCCATGAGCGGCGAGGCAACCGCCAGCGTCGTGTGCCGCCCGGTCGGCATCGTGCGCAGCCGCTTCACCGAAGCCACCGGCATGCCGATCCAGACCGCCGGCGCGCCTGAAGAAACGGGCCGGCTCGAAGTGTTCGCCGAGTTCGCGCCGGGCCTGCGCGACATCGAGGGCTTCGACTACCTGATCCTCGTCACCCATCTGCACCGGTGTGCGCACGAGCGGCTGGAGGTGGTGCCCTTCCTGGACAACGCATCGCGCGGCGTCTTTGCCACGCGGGCGCCCGCGCGGCCGAATCGGCTGGGCCTGTCGATCGTGAAGCTCACGGCCGTGGACGGCACGACGCTGCATTTCAGCGGCAACGACATGATGGACGGCACGCCCGTGCTCGACATCAAGCCCTACGTGCCGCGCTTCGACGTGCGCGAGACCGAACGCGTGGGCTGGTTCGGCGCCAGGCTCGATCAGCTGCCGGGCATCCGCTCCGACGACAGGATGGGTTGATCGGCCGAATCGACCGGGTCGGCCGATGAGGTGGGCAGCGCCTCGCCCTGCCAGCACGACCACACGCTTTGCGACAGCGTTTCGCGCGCCTGCGGCGGCGCCTCCCGGATGGTGCCGACGCTCATGAACCCCGCCAGGTATTCGCCGGGCAGCACGCCCACCTGCCGCGCCAGCGTCTCGTCGTAGCAGCGTTCGCCGCTCAGCACGATGGCGCCGTAGCCCAACTGGTGCGCCGCGCTCAGGATATTGCCCAACGCCGCGCCGGCACTCAGCCACTGCTCGCGTGCCGGCACCTTGCTGCGCTCGCGCGGCGACACCACGAAGCCCAGCAGCAGGGGTGGTCGCGTGGCATGCTCGCGCGCCCGCTTCAGATCGGTGGGGCTGGCGAGCGGGTCGCGCCGCAGCTTTTCCTGCTCGAAGCACCATGCCAGCGCCTCGCGGTTCTGCGGACGGAACTCGATCACGCGCCAAGGGTGTAGGCCGCCGTGGTCGGGTGCGCGCAGGCCGGCCTGGAGGATGGCGTCGAGTTCGTCAGGATGCGGGCCGGGCTGCTGCAGCCGCCGCGGCGACACCGAGCGCCGCGTCAGCAGGACTTCAAGGATGCGTTCCGCACCCGTCATGTGCCGCCACATGCGCGTCACTGCTCCCTGTGGTCGACCCACACCGCCCGGCGGCGCAGGACTTCCCCGATGTCGTTGGCGTCGGCCTGTGCGACGAAGAAAGACTGGCTTTCGCCGCCGGGGCCGGTGATGGAAAGAACGAAGCCGTTGGCATCCATGGCCTGCTCGATGCGCCACTCCTGCACCTGCGTCGCGTGGCGAAGCTCCGGCCTGCCGGAGATCGAGCGAACAACGGTGTCGTGGGCTAAGGGGCGCATGGGGTTGGCGAACGCTGTATCCCTCAGTATATGAAGACTCATCGGTTTGCGCATCCCCGTGAGAACCTTAGGGCTCACCGTGTAACAATCCCGCCGTATTTTCATGAACACGACGCAATCGCTCATCGCCTCGACGGACTGGTTTCCGCTGGCCCTGTCGCTCAAGGTCGCCGCCGTCGCGACCCTGCTGGCGCTGGTCGTGGGCGTGGCGCTCGGCTGGGTGTTCGCGCGCAAGCGCTTCTTCGGGCACAGCGTGCTGGAGGCCATCTTCATGCTGCCGCTGGTGCTGCCGCCCACGGTGATCGGCTACGCCATCCTGGTGGCGGCCGGCCGGCGCAGCCCGCTGGGCGCGTGGCTGCGCGAGCACCTCGACTACACCATCATCTTCAGCTGGCATGGCGCGGTGGTGGCCTCGGCCGTGGTGGCGTTGCCGCTGGTGCTCAAGTCGGCCAGCGCGGCTTTCGCGGGCGTCGACCGTTCGCTCGAAGCGGCGGCCAGCACGCTGCGCCAATCGCCGTTCTCGGTGTTCCTGCGCGTCACGCTGCCGCTGGCGTGGCCGGGCATCCTGGCCGGCACGCTGCTGGCCTTTGCGCGGGCCATGGGCGAGTTCGGTGCCTCGCTGATGGTGGCCGGCTCGATCCCCAAGCAGACCCAGACGCTCTCGATGGCCATCTACGACGCGGTGCAGGCCGGGCATGACGACCTCGCGCTGCTGCTGGTGATCGTGACCTCGGTGCTGTCGATCACCGTGCTGGTGCTGTCGAACCGCTTCTTCTCGCTTCGCTGATTTCGTGCTTCATCATTCATTCTTATAAGGAGTTGCCATGCGTCCGTTCCGTCTCTTGTCCCTCGTCGTTGCCCTTGCACTGCCGCTGGCCGCCGCCGCGCAGCAGATCACCGTGTCGGCCGCCGCCAGCCTGACCGACGCGTTCAAGGAGATCGGGCCGAAGTTCGAGGCCGCCAAGTCGGGCGCCACGGTGCGCTTCAACTTCGCCGCCTCGGGCGTGCTGCTGCAGCAGATCGGGCAGGGCGCGCCCGTCGACGTGTTCGCCAGCGCCGACCAGGAGACCATGAACCGCGGCGTCGAGCAGAAGGCGATCGACGCCGCCACGCGCAAGGACTTCGTGACCAACAGCCTCGTGCTCATCGAGCCCACCAAAGACGCTGTCGGCGTGAAGACCCTGCAAGACCTGACCGGCGCCGGCGTGAAGAAGATCGCCGTCGGCAAGACCGCCACCGTGCCGGTCGGCCGCTACACCAAGCAGGTGCTCGACGGCGCCAACCTCTGGACCGTGCTCGAGCCCAAGTTCGTGCAGGCCGACAGCGTGCGCCAGGTGCTCGACTACGTGAGCCGTGGCGAGGTCGAGGCCGGCTTCGTCTACCGCACCGACGCGGCCGTGGCCGGCGACAAGGTCAAGATCGCCTTCACCCCCACCGGCCACACGCCCGTGACGTACCCGATCGCCGTCGTGGCCGAGAGCAAGCAGAAGGCGCTGGCCGGCGACTTCATCGCCTTCCTCTCGACGCCCGCCGCGCAGGAAGTGCTCACGCGCTACGGCTTCGGCAAGCCATGATCGACGTCAATCTGAAACTGACGGTGAAGGACGGAGCCCGGCGCTTCGACCTGGCCGTGCGCTTTCAGACCGACGTTCCGTTTGCCGCGCTCTACGGCCCCTCGGGCGCGGGCAAGTCGCTGACCCTGCAGGCCATTGCCGGCCTGCTGCATCCTTCGGCCGGCCACGTGCGGCTGGACGGCCGCACGCTGTACGACTCGGCCCAGCGTATCGACGTGCCCGCGCCGGCGCGCCGCATCGGCTACCTGTTCCAGAACTACGCGCTGTTTCCGCATCTCACGGTGCGCGAGAACGTGGCCTTCGGACTGACCGCATGGCACCGCCTCAGCTTGCCGGCCAAGGACGCCGAGCGCGTGCAGGCCCTGCTCGAAAGCTTCGGCCTTGCCGCGCTGGCCGACAGCCGGCCGCAAAAACTGTCGGGCGGGCAGCAGCAGCGCGTGGCCCTGGCGCGCGCACTGGCCTGCGAGCCGCAGGTGCTGCTGCTCGACGAGCCTTTCGCTGCCCTGAACCCCATGCTGCGCAGCGAACTGCGCAACGAACTGGCGCAGGTGCGCAAGCAGTGGGGCATTCCGGTCTTGATGATCACGCACGACATCGAGGACGTGCTCGCCCTGGCCGACGTGGCCTTCGTCTACAAGGACGGCCAGGTGGTGCGCGAGATCGACCTGCACAACGCGCAAAGCCGCGACTTCGCCCTGCGTGATATCGCCGGTGTGCCGGAGGTCGAAGACACGCCGCTGCGCAGCAAGCTGCGTGGGCTGTTGATGCAGGACGCGCGCAGCTGACAGACGATTTTGTATCGCATAAGCGATACAATTTGGCAATGAAAACCGCCACCATCCCCTCCGTGCGCGTCGAGCCCGAGTTTCGGGATGAAGTCGAACAGGTGCTCGGTGAGGGCGAATCCTTGTCTCAATTCGTCGAGGCCGCGGTACGCGCCTGCGTTCTGCAGCGAAAAAGCCAAGCCGAATTTGTGGCACGCGGCATGGCGTCGCTGGCCGATGCGCGCCGCAGTGGTGAGTATGTCGATGCAGGCGAAGTGATGCATCGTCTCAAGAGCAAACTCGAATCGGCGAAGAAGCGGCAGAACGCAAACGCAGCGCGCCGGTGAGCTACACCGTCCGGTTCACCCAACAGGCGGCGGAAGACTTGGAGCGGCTGTACGACTTCGTCCTCGAGAGGGAACTCGCAAGAGGCGGAGATCTGGAACTGGCCTCGCGAGCCCTCGATGCGATCGAACACGGCATCGCCACACTCGGCTTTTCTCCGTTCACCTGTCGCAAGGCAGGCGACAGCCCGTTCATCCGTGAGCTCGTGATTCCGTTCGGCGGCAGCGGCTACGTCGCGTTGTTCGAAATCGAGGCGAACGATTCGATCGTCGTGGCCGCTGTCAGGCATCAACGGGAAGACGACTACCACTGAGCGATGAAGGTCCATCGGGTGGTGGGCGCGGTCATTTCCGTTTTGAATCGCTGCATATCCCGATTCAATTTGACGCCCGGCCCCCTGCGGGCCAACACTGCCGCCATGAGCGAGCAGAAGATCGAGTTTTACAAGGGCCCGGCCGGCGGCTGGGGTGCATTGCGCAGCGTGACGAATGCGCTGCTGCGGCAGGACATTCCCATCAAGGGCGCGAAAACGCTGCTCTCGGCCAACCAGCCCGATGGCTTCGACTGCCCCGGCTGCGCGTGGCCCGACCGCAACCATGCCTCGACCTTCGAGTTCTGCGAGAACGGCGTGAAGGCCGTGGCGGCCGAAGCCACCGCGCGCCGTGCTGGCCCGGAGTTGTTCGCGAAGCACACCGTGGCCGAGCTGGCCGTGCAAAGCGACTTCTGGCTTGAAGACCAGGGCCGGCTCACGCACCCGATGGTCTACGACGCGGCCAGCGACAAGTACGTGCCCATCGAATGGGACGATGCCTTCGCGCTCGTCGCGCGCCACCTGAACGCGTTGCCCGATGCGAACCAGGCCATGTTCTACACCTCGGGCCGGGCAAGCAACGAGGCGGCCTTTCTGTACCAGCTCTTCGTGCGCGAGTACGGCACCAACAATTTTCCCGACTGCTCGAACATGTGCCACGAGCCCAGCGGCAGTGGCATGCGTCCGCAGATCGGCGTGGGCAAGGGCACGGTCACGCTCGACGACTTCGAGAAGGCCGACGCCATCTTCATCTTCGGCCAGAACCCGGGCACCAACCACCCGCGCATGCTGGGCGAGCTGCGCGCGGCATCGAAGCGCGGTGCGCGCATCGTGAGCTTCAACCCGCTGCGCGAGCGCGGCCTGGAGCGCTTTGCCGATCCGCAGGACAAGCTGGAGATGGCGACGATGGGCTCCACGCCGATCAGCACGCACTACTTCCAGCTGCGCGTGGGCGGCGACTTTGCGGCGGTCAAGGGGATGATGAAGCACGTCATCGAGCGCGAAGACGCGGCGGTGGCACGCGGCGAGGCTTCGGTGCTCGACCATGCCTTCATCGCCACGCACACCACCGGCTTCGAGACCCTGGCCGACGACCTGCGTGCCGAATCGTGGGACGTGCTGGTGCGGGAGTCGGGCCTTGCGCAGGCGCAGATCCGCGCCGCCGCCGACGTGTACCTTGGCGCCAAGAACGTCATCGCCTGCTGGGGCATGGGCATCACGCAGCACCAGCATTCGGTGGCGACCATCCAGATGATCCTCAACTGGCTCATGCTGTGCGGCCACATGGGCCGCGAAGGCGCGGGTGCTTGCCCGGTGCGCGGCCACAGCAACGTGCAGGGCGACCGCACCATGGGTATCTGGGAAAAGCCGCCGGTGGCGCTGCTCGACCGGCTGCAGCAGGTGTTCGGCTTCGAGCCGCCGCGCAAGAACGGCGTGGACACGGTCGAGGCCATCCAGCTGATGCTCGACGGCAAGGGCAAGGTGTTCTTCGCGCTCGGCGGCAACTTCGCGGCTGCCACGCCCGACACCTACCAGACCTGGAAGGGCCTGCAGCAGTGCGACCTGACGGTGCACGTGACCACCAAGCTCAACCGCAGTCACATCGTGCACGGGCGCGAGGCGCTGATCCTGCCCTGCCTGGGCCGCACCGAGATCGACATGCAGGCCAACGGCCCGCAAGGCGTGACGGTGGAAGACTCGATGAGCATGGTCCACATTTCGATGGGCATCAACCCGCCCGCGTCGGAGCAGCTGCTGTCCGAGCCCGCCATCGTTGCGCGGCTGGCGGCCGCCACCATAGGCGCGCGCAGCAAGACGCCGTGGCTGTGGCTCATCGAAGACTACGCACGTATCCGCGACAAGATCGAAGCGGTGTTCGACGACTTCAAGGACTTCAATACCCGCGTGGCGCACCCTGGCGGCTTTCGCCTGCGCAACACCGCGAGCGAACGGGTGTGGGCCACCGCGTCGAAGAAGGCCGTGTTCTTCACACACGCCGTGCCGCTGGACACGCCCTCGCACCGGGCCCGCGCGCGCTTTGCGAAGAAGGGCGACACGCTGGTCTTTACGCTGCTCACCACGCGCTCGCACGACCAGTACAACACCACCATCTACGGCATGGACGACCGCTACCGCGGCGTGTTCGGCCAGCGTCGCGTGGTCTTCATTCACAAGGAAGACATCCGCGCGCTGGGCATGAAGGACGGCGACTGGGTCGATATCCAGACCGTGTGGAGCGACGGGCAGGAGCGGCGCGCCGATCGGTTCAAGCTGGTGTCGTACGACATCCCGCGCGGCAACCTCGCGGCCTATTACCCCGAGACCAATCCGCTGGTTCCGCTGTCGTCGGTGGCCGAGAACGCGGGCACGCCGACGTCCAAGTCCATTCCGGTGGTGCTGTCGCTGCATGTGGCACCGGCGCCTGCGCTGGTGGACATCGACGCCGTTGCGGCATGACCGCAGGCGCCTTCGACGCCGACTCCTTTTCCATCGCCATCCTGCGCGCGCTCGCCGAGGCGCCGGGCGACGGCGGCATGTCGCTGCCGCGCCTGGGCAAGCGGCTCGGGCAGGGCGCCAGCGTGGTGATGCGTCAGCTCACGCTGATGGGCGATGCCGCCATCGGCGGCGTGCGTGGCCCCGGCTGGGTGCGCGTGGTGCAGCTCGACGACCGCTGGGTCGCGCACCTCACCGACGCCGGGCGCGCGTGGATCGAGGCTTTGCCGGCTGACGAAAACCCCGGCTGAGTAGAGAATGGCCGAGGCCATGCAAGACACCCCTGAATCCGACGACACCCTGCCGCCGCTTTCGCGGCACGCCGTGCATGTGTTCGGCGAGCGCGGCATCGCGCCCGAAGGCGTGGTTCGCGACGACACGCTGGCGGCTGAGGTGCCCGTGGCGCTGGTCTTCAACGGTGTCTCGCACGCGGTGATGATGGCCACGCCGCAAGACCTCGATGCCTTCGCGCTCGGCTTTGCATTGAGCGAAGGCATCCTCGACACCGCCGCCGATTGCCGCGGCATCGACGTGCGAACGGTCGATGCCCTCGACGCGGGCCTGCCCGAAGGCATGCCGGGTATCGAGGTGCAGCTCGAAGTTTCCACGCGCAGCTTCGAGCGCCTGAAAGACCGCCGGCGCAGCCTTGCGGGCCGCACCGGGTGCGGCGTGTGCGGCGTCGAAAGCTTCGCGGGGCTGGACCTT
Source organism: Variovorax sp. EL159 (assembly GCF_900100965.1). Classification (GTDB taxonomy): domain Bacteria; phylum Pseudomonadota; class Gammaproteobacteria; order Burkholderiales; family Burkholderiaceae_C; genus Variovorax. The sequence goes on from NZ_FMUJ01000002.1 coordinate 317,678, forward strand.
GCGCCGCAGCGCGTGCCGCCGCGCGAGTGGATCGAACGCATCGACCTGCCCACCGTGCTGCGCGCCTTCGCCGCCATGCCGCCGCGCCAGACCCTCAACGCCGAAGCCGGTGCGATCCACGCCGCCGCATGGGCCACGGTGGACGGCGAACTCACCGACCTGATGGAAGACGTGGGCCGCCACAACGCGCTCGACAAGCTGCTCGGCAAGCTCGCGCAGGCGGGGCGCCTCGCGGAGCCGGGCTTCGTGCTGATGTCCAGCCGCGGCAGCCATGAACTCGTGCGCAAGTGCGCGCGCCTGGGTATTGCGGCGATGGCGACCATCTCCGCGCCGACCTCGATGGGCGTGCGCATGGCCGAGCTGAGCGGCCTGCGCTTCTGGGGGCTGTGCCGCGCGCCGCGCGGCGTGCTCTATGCCGACGGGCTCTCGCGCCCGTCGAGCGCCAGCACCGCATCGGCCACCGCCTCGATGCCCTGATCCGACAGGTCGGTCGCCGACACGCTCCGGCGTTGGGCCCAGGCCTTGAAGTGCAGTTCCTGCGACTTCTCGTAGTGCGGGTCGTAGTGCAGCGCCATCAGCTCGCCGAACAGATGGGGCAGGTCGGCTTCGCGGGCCCATTGCTGCCAGCGCGTGACCGTTTCCTTGCCCTGCATTTCCTTGAGCACGCCCATCTTGTCGGCGAGCGCCTCGCGGTCGTCGCCCAGGTAGGCGTAGTCGCGCAGCAGGTAGGCCAGCCGCGCCTCGGGCGTGGCGCGCACCTCGATGCACGGCGCCGCGCGCATGCGCGCCACCAGCGACAAGGGCAGCGACAGCCGCCCGATGCGCACGCTCTCGCCCTCGACATACAGCGGGCGCTTCAGGTCGATGGCTTCGAGCACGGCGGCAATGCGCGTCTCGAAGTGCTTCTGCGACGGCTGCGGCACGCCCGGCAGCGAACCGAGCAGCGAGCCCTTGTGGCTGGCGAAGTCTTCCAGGTCGAGCACCTGCGCGCCGCGTTCGGCCAGCGCATGCAGCACGCGCGTCTTGGCACTGCCCGTGGCGCCGCAGACCACGCGCAGGTCGAGCTGCGGGGTCAGCGTGTCGATCTGCGAAATGACGTGGCGTCGAAAGCTCTTGTAGCCGCCGGCGAGTTGTTGCGCGTCCCAGCCGACGAGACGCAGCCACGTCACCATCGAGCCGCTGCGCATGCCGCCACGCCAGCAGTAGACCAGCGGCTTCCAGTTCTCGGGCCGGTCGGCCAGCGTGTCGCGCAGATGCCTGGCGATGTTGGCCGCGACCATCGCACCGCCGATGCGCCGTGCCTCGAAGGCGCCGGTCTGCACGTAGACGGTGCCGACGATGCGGCGTTCTTCGTCGTCGAGTACCGGGCAGTTGATGGCGCCGGGAATGTGGTCGAGCGCGAACTCGGCCGGCGAGCGGGCGTCGATCAGCGTGTCGAAGGCGTGGCGGTCGCCGACCCGCACGGGCTGGCGATGACTCATGGCAGGAACCTCATGCCCCGATTGTCGCCTTTGGGCTTCAGGCGTAGGCAGGCCCCAGTCCTCGGCGCAAGCGAGCGCTCGCAAAGTCCACCAGCGTCACCAGCACGAACATCGCGATCAGCACCGTCATCGCCTGCTGCTGCTGGAAGATCGACAGGTGGAAGTACAACAACTGGCCCAGCCCGCCGCCGCCCACGAAGCCCAGCACCGCGGCCATGCGGATGTTCATTTCCCAGCGGTAGAGCGTGTAGGCGACCCATTGCGGCAGCACGATGGGCAGGCTGGCGTAGCTGAAGGCCGTGACCGGGCCGGCGCCCGCCAGCGTCAGCGCATGTTCGGGCTCGCGTGGCGCGTTCTCCAGGGCTTCGGCGAACAGCCGCCCCAGCACGCCCGTGGTGTGCAGCGACAGCGCCAGCGCACCGGCGAACGGGCCGATGCCGGCGGCGAGCACCATCAGCGCGGCCCAGACCAGCTCGGGCACGCTGCGCAAAAAGTTGAGGATGAAGCGCGCCACATGGCGCGGCAGCCCACCCGCGCGGCCCGAGGCGGGCAGCGCGAGCGCCGCGCCCGCCAGCGCCGCGAGCACCGTGCCGAGCGCCGACACCGCCAGTGTCTGCAACGCACCGTTGCCTACCTTCACGAGGAAGTCGGGTGACATATCGGGCGGGAAGAACTCGGCGATGAACTTGCCCATCAGCCGCAGCGACTCGGCCGACCCGAGCGCGCTGTAGTCGATGCCGAGGTAGACGAAGCTCGCGACCACCGCTGCCGCGATCAGCAACACAGCGAACCAGCAGCGCAGGCAGGGGCGCGGACGCGGTGGCAGGTTCATGCTCATGCGAGCAGCCTCCGCAATGCGTTGCTCAACACGTCGGCCAGCAGCACGAGGGCGAGGAACACCAGCAGGATGCTGCTGGCCTCGCCACCATTGAGCATCTTCATCGACTGGTCCATCAGTTGCCCCAGCCCGCCCGCACCGACGAAACCCATCACCACCGAGGCGCGCACCGCGCATTCCCAGCGGTACACGGTGTACGAGGCCAGCTCCTGCGCTGTGTGCGGCAGCAGGCCGTAGCACAGCGCCGCCAGCCGGCCGCTGCCGCCTTCGAGCAGCGCGCGTGCGGGGCGTGTGTCGGTCGATTCGAGGATCTCGGCGTAGACCTTGCCCAGCATGCCGCCGTAGGTGATGGCCAGCGCCAGCACGCCGGCCGCCGGGCCAAGGCCGAGCGCGCGCACGAAGAGCAGCGCCCACACGATCTCGGGAATGGCGCGCAGCACTATCAGCAGCCAGCGCGCGGCCTGCCGCACCATGGCGGCCTGCACGCGGCCCGGCCCCGGGCCGATGCGCGAAATGGAAAGGGCGCGCGTCGTCACGAAGCCCAGCGGCGCGCCGATCAGCAACGCGAGCGCGGTGCCCGCCGTGGCCATGGCCAGCGTTTCGAGCGTGGCCTTGGCGAGCAATGCGAGGAAGTCGGGCGAGCCTTCGGGCGAAAAGAACCCCGCGAGAAAACCGCCGATGACGGCGAGGTTGCCGCTGCCGAACAGCGCCCATGGCTTGAACTCCGACAGCGCCAGCATCGGCCATGCGATGACGAGTGCAGCTGTCCAGCCGGCCAGCCGGGGCCATGCCCGCGGGTCGCGCAGCGCAAGGTCGGAGCGCGTGGGCACTTGTGGCGATGCGGCGTTGCTCACGGGCAGTCCGGTCGCTGGAATGCCGGCTCCGTTGCGGTGGCGCCGAGTGGCACAGGCCCTTGCGTGGCCACGCCGCCTTCGCTGGCATAGAGCGTGTCGAGCATCGCGGCCGTGACCTGCGTGGCGGGCAGGTCGAACATCACCTGCCCGTTGCGCATGCCGACGATGCGCGGAAACCAGCGCAGCGCGAGGTCCACTGCATGCAGCGACGCCACCAGCGTGGCGCCGGTCGACTCGCTCTGCGCGACCAGCTGGCCGATGGTTGCATCGGCCAACGTCGGGTCGAGCGCGGACACGGGTTCGTCGGCCAGCAGCAGGGCGGGGCGCTGGTACAGCGCACGCGCGATGCCCACGCGCTGCAGCTGGCCGCCGGAGAGGCGGTCGCAGCGGTCGAACAGGCGGTCTTCCAAAGCCAGCCGCGACAGCACCTCGTGCGCGCCAGCAATGTCGGAGGGATAGAAGAGCGAGCCCAGCGCGCGTGCCGCCGACCACTCGCCCAGGCGGCCCGCCAGCACGGCCGTGACCACCCGCAGGCGCGGTGCGATCGGTGGCGCCTGGTGCACGGTGCCGATGCGCGCGCGCAGTTTCTTCAGCGCGCCGGCCTTCAACTGCCAGGGGCTTTCGCCCAGTGCCTGGACTTCGCCTTCACCGGGGCGCAGCGCGGCGCCGAGCACACGCAGCAGCGTGGTCTTGCCGGCGCCCGAGGGACCGATGACGGCAATGCGCTCGCCGTCGCGCGCGGACAGCGTCACGCCGGCCAGCGCACGATGGCCGTTGGGGTGGACGACGCCGATGGCGGCGAGGGAGAAGCTCACGCGGTGGGCCTTTCGGAGGCTGCACCCTCACCCCGGCCCTCTCCCGCAAGCGGGAGAGGGAGTAATGCGGGCCCCGGCTGTTGGCCCCCTCTCCCGCGTGCGGGAGAGGGTTGGGGTGAGGATGCCCCCGCTTCCCTGCAAATCACTTGATCAAACCCGCCGACTTCCCCGCCGTCTCGATCCCGTCATAGTTCGACGACTTCGTCGGAATGAACTTGCTCGCACGCTGCAGCGCCATGATTTCCTTGTGCGCCGGGTTGGCCGGGTCGAGCTTCAGGAACGCATCCGTCAGCTTCTTCTGCAGCGCCGGGTCCATGCCGGGGCGCACCGTCCAGTTGTAGTCGTAGTAGGTCGGCGTGGTCGCGAGCACACGCACCTTGGCGGCGTTGGGGTTCTTCGACTCGACCAGCTTGTCCCACACCGACGCGTTGAGCACACCCGCTTCGGCGCGCGATGCGGCCACGAAGGCCACCGTGGCGTCGTGCGCGCCCGAGAACGCGACCGTCTTGAAATCCTTCTCGGGGTTGATGCCCGCCTGCAGCAAAAAGTAGCGCGGCATCAGGCTGCCCGACGTGGAAGAGGGCGCGCCGAAGGCGAAGGTCTTGCCCTTCAGGTCGGCCAGCGTCTTGGCGGTGCTGTCGATCGGCACGATGAACTTGCTGGTGAACACCTCGTCTTCGGCGCGCTGCACGATCGGCACCGCACCGCCGTGGGTGCGGATGCGCGCCTGCACGAAGGTGAAGCCGCCGAGCCACGCCAGGTCGATCTTGTTGGTGGCCAGGCCCTCGACCACGGCGGCGTAGTCGGTCACGGGCGTGAACTGCACGTCCATGCCGGTTTCCTTCTTCAGGTAGTCGCCCAGCGGCGTGAACTTGCGCTGCAGTTCGGTGGGTGCCTCGTCGGGAATGGCCGAGACGCGCAGCACGCCCTGGGCAAAGGCGCCGAAGGCCGTGAGGGAGGAAAAGGTCAGCGCAAGCGCCAAGCGGGAAAGCGTCTTCATGAGGGTGCCTCTGGCTGTGATGAAAAAGGGTTGTGGCCGGTTCGTCGGCAAGGGATGGGCGGGGCTTCGATAATCGCGGCTTGTTTCATTCGACCGAGCCGCCGCCATGACCGATGCCGCATCTTCCAAGCTCCTGAATCCGCTGGCGCCGCTGCGGCTTACCAGCTTCTCGCACGGTGGTGGCTGTGGCTGCAAGATCGCACCCGGCGTGCTGTCACAGATCCTGAAGAACCATGCGGGGGGAATGATCCCGTCCGAACTCATGGTGGGCATCGAGACCGCCGACGACGCGGCAGTCTACAGGCTCAACGATGCGCAGGCGCTGATCGCCACCACTGACTTCTTCATGCCCATCGTGGACGACCCCTACGAGTTCGGGCGCATCGCGGCCACCAACGCCATCAGCGACGTGTACGCCATGGGTGGCCGTCCGATCATGGCGCTGGCGCTGGTCGCCATGCCGATCAACCAGCTGCCGGTCGAAGTGATCGCCGAGATCGTGCGCGGCGGGCAGGACGTGTGCCGCGCGGCCGGCATCCCGATTGCGGGCGGCCACACCATCGATTCGGTCGAGCCCATCTACGGCCTCGTTGCAATGGGCCTTGTGCACCCTGACCGCGTGCGCCGCAATGCCGATGCGAAGGCTGGCGACGTGCTGGTGCTGGGCAAGCCGCTGGGCGTGGGCGTGTTGTCGGCGGCGCTCAAGAAGGAGCAGCTGTCCGAAGCCGGCTACCGGCAGCTGATCGAGAACACGACCAAGCTCAATACGCCGGGCATTGCGCTGTCGGCGCTTGATGGCGTGCATGCGCTGACCGATGTGACCGGCTTCGGCCTGGCCGGCCACACGCTGGAGCTGGCGCGTGGGGCCAAGCTGACGGCGGTGGTCGAGTGGTCGAAGGTGCCGTTGCTCGACAACGTGGAAGCGATGGCTGCGGAAGGCTTCGTCACCGGTGCATCGGGGCGCAACTGGGCGGGCTATGGGGCTGATGTCGAACTGGCGGCTGGCCTGCCTGCTACTGCGCAGAACCTGTTGAGCGATCCGCAGACTTCTGGCGGCTTGCTCGTGAGTTGCGCGCCTGAGGCGGTCGATGCGGTGCTGGAAATCTTCCGCAAGGAAGGCTTTGCGCAAGCGGCCGTCATCGGCCGCGTCGAGGCCGGCAAGCCCGCGTTGCGCGTCGTGTCCTGAGTCACGGACCGCCCTACGCCAGCGCGTTGGGTGGGCAGTCGCCGTCGCGAGCGGTTCGAGCTTGCGCCGAGAAGCGCAGACGTACATGGGTACGTCGAGCATCGCAGGCGCGAGATCGAATCGCGCAGCAGGCGAATGCCCGCCCAACGGCGGAAGGGGGAAGGAGTCGAACCTTCCCGGCGACGACTGGCGCCACCCACTGGGTTTGAAGCCCAGCCGTCCCACCAGGGACGATCCCCTCCCATGCGGCCCGGTCACGGGCCCGCTCCGAACAACAACGTATCGGGCCGCAGCAGGTGCGTGTCTTTCACGCGCCGCGTGTAGCCCACACGGTCAAAGAATTCCAGCAACTGGATCGCGCGCTTGCGTCCCAACCCGGTCGCATCCCGAAAGCTCGCGGCCTGCAGGCCTTCCGGCCCCGCGATGCAATCGCGCACAAGGCCCGCCAGCTGCTCGATGGTCGCCAGCGGATAGTACAAGTCCTTCACCACCTGGAAGGCCTCGCCTTGCCGCGCGAGGCTCGCCAGGGTCTGCCGCACCATCGGCTCGCTCGCCTCGCAGTCCTTGGCAAGGTCGCGCACCCACGGCGGATCGAAGCCGCCATCGGCCAGCCTGGGCAGCAGCTTCTGCGCGAGCTTCTGCTCGGCTTCGTTCAAACGTGCCGCATGGTCCGGCAGGTGCAGCCACGTGCCGCTGCGCACCAGCGCGCCACCGGCGGCCAGCGCATCGAGTGCATGGCGCCACAACGCATCGTCGGTGCGCGGAGCGGCCAGCCGCTTGAGCCGGCGCGCATCGGGGCCGACTTCGTCGGTCGCCGCGCGGTGGAAGTCGGCCAACCGCTCGACGATCTGCGCCTGCAAGGCATCGAGGTGTTGCCGTGCGATGGCCGTCTGCGCGATGCGCACCGCATCGCCGGGCAGCGCCAGTGCATCTTCGTTCGCCAGCGACAGCGCGCGGGCCAGCCGCGCCGTGTCGATGCCGAGCGGCGCGTTGTGCAGCAGCGCCGCCACGCGCGTGGGCCGATCGTCGATGGCCCAGGCCGCCAGCGTGCGCAACCGCTCGGGCGTGCGCCGGTAGCGCACGGGCGCAAAGGGATCGAGCACGCGCACGCCGGCCACGGTGCGGGTGGCCGAGGCATCGCGCAGCACGCCGCGGTCGCCGTGCCATGCGCCGACCTCGTCGCGCAAGACCAGTTGGGCCAACGCGGTTTCGCCGGGCGCCAGTGCATCGCGGTCGAGCAGGGCCACCGAGGCCATCACGTCGCTGGCACCGAGGTGTGCATGCACCGTGGCGCCCGAGCGAAGGGGCCTGGCTTCGTCGGGCCAGAGCGTGAGCAGCACGTCGATGCGTGCCGTCGCCAGCGCGATGGCAGGGGTGCAGACCCAGTCGCCACGGTGCACTTCGTCCTTCGTCACGCCGGCCAGCGCGAGCGCACTGCGCTGCCCCGCATGCGCCGCATCAGCCTGCCTGTTCTGCGCATGGATGCCGCGCACCCGCACCGGGCGCTCCCCGGGCACGAGTTGCAGTTCGTCGCCGATGCGCACCGTGCCGCTGAAGACAGTGCCGGTCACGACGGTGCCGACACCCGCCAGCGTGAAGGTGCGGTCCACCGCGAGGCGAAAGGCGAGGTCGTCTTCGCGCGCGCTTTCTTCGCGTGCAACGTCGAGCAGCCGCGTGCGCAGCGCGTCGATGCCTTCGCCCGTGGTGGCGGACACCGCGAGCACCGGCGCGCTGGCCAGCGGCGTGGGTGCGAGCAGGGCGTTGATTTCCGCGCGCACTTCATCGAGCCGCGCCGCGCGCATGGCCGCGTCGATGCGGTCGATCTTGGTGACGGCCACCGTGGCCGCACGCACACCCAGCAGCGCGACCACGGCCAGGTGCTCGCGCGTCTGCGGCATCACGCCATCGTCGGCCGCCACCACCAGCAAGGCGTGGTCGATGCCGGTGGCGCCGGCCAGCATGGTGTGCAGCAGGCGCTCGTGCCCCGGCACATCGACAAAACCGAGCGACACGCCATCGGGCGCGTGCAGGTACGCATAGCCGAGTTCGATGGAAATGCCGCGCCGCTTTTCCTCGGGCAACCGGTCGGTGTCGACGCCCGTGAGCGCGCGCACCAGCGAGGTCTTGCCGTGGTCGATGTGGCCTGCGGTGCCGATGATCATGGCGGCGTGCGGTCTCGCTCCTTCCCCCTTTGGGGGAAGGTTGGGATGGGGGCAGGTCTTCGATGAGGCGCCGCGATTGTCTGAGGGCCGTCGTGCCCCCACCCCGACCCTCCCCCGGGAGGGGAGGGAGGAATGCGGGGCACCCTCACGACAGATGCTCCTTCAGCAGGGGCAACTGCGTGACGAAGGCGGTGCTGTCCTCCAGGCAGCGCAGGTCGAGCAGCAAGCGGTCTTCCGCGATGCGGCCGATCACCGGCAGCGGCAGCCCGCGCAAGGCGGTGGCGAGCGCATCGAGAGCGGTGCCGGTGCCTTTCTTCGAGGTGCCGGCCGGCGAGAGCGCAAGGCCGGCCGAGGGCAGGCGTTCCACCGGGAGCGAGCCCGAGCCGATCTGGCCGAGCAGCGGCACCACCTCGACAGTGAAGCGCGGTGCTACGGCCGCCTGCACAGCGGGTTGAAGTGCTTCGGCCATCTCGCGGATCGCGTCGGCAGGTCGCGTCAATAGACGCAGTGTCGGCAGGTCTTTCGCGAGCCGTTCAGGCCGCAGATAAAGCGACAGCGTGGCTTCAAGCGCAGCCAGCGGCAGCTTGCTCATGCGCAGCGCGCGCTTCATCGGAAACTTGCGGATGCGGCCCACGGCCTCCTTGCTGCCGACGATGAGCCCGGCCTGCGGGCCGCCCAGCAGCTTGTCGCCCGAGAAGGTGACGACATCGCAGCCGGCCGCGAGCATCTCCTGCGGCAGCGGTTCGCGCGGCAGGCCGTAGTGCGCCAGGTCGACCAGCGAGCCGCTGCCCAGGTCGGTCGCCAGCGGCACGCCGCGCGCATGCGCGATGCCGGCGAGCGTGGCTTCGTCGACGGCGGCGGTGAAGCCTTGCACGGCGTAGTTGCTGGTGTGCACCTTCATCACGAGCGCGGTGCGTTCATTGATGGCGCGTTCGTAGTCCTGCGGGTGCGTGCGGTTGGTGGTGCCGACCTCGACCATGCGCGCACCCGCGCTGGCCATCACGTCGGGCATGCGGAAGGCGCCACCGATCTCGACCAGCTCGCCGCGCGAGACGATGACTTCGCGCTCGCGTGCCAGTGCCGCGATGGTCAGCAGAACGGCCGCCGCGTTGTTGTTGACCACCGTGGCGGCTTCGGCGCCGGTGATGCTGCACAGCAGCTCTTCGACCAATGAGTCGCGGTCGCCGCGGCTGCCGGTGGCCAGGTCGTACTCGAGGTTGTTGGGCGAGGTCATCACTGCCAGCAGCCGCTGCAGCGCCGCATCGGCCAGCAGCGCGCGGCCGAGGTTGGTGTGGATGACGGTGCCGGTGAGGTTGAGCACGGCGCGCATGCGCGGTGCGAGGCGGCCTTGCACGCGGGCGGCGAGTGCGTTGGCCAGCGCTTCGGCATTTACCTCGGTGGCGGATAGCTTGCCCGCGACGGCGCGGGCGCGAAGCCCTTCGAGCAGCGCACGCGCCTCGCCGACAACAAGGGTGTGGCCATGCGCGGCCAGCAGGGCGCGCGGCGCATCGGCGCGCAGCAGTTGATCGACAGAAGGCAGATCCTGGGGCCTTGCCGTCGAGCCGTGGACCACGGACTCTTCGGGCGCCGCCATCAGCCGCCTCCGCCGTCGTCTTGAATTTCTTCAGGGTCGCCGAACAGCAGCATCAGGTTGTGGCCGCTGCGCTGGTGGCCGGCTTCGGACACCAGCAGGTCGAGCGTGACGCTGGCGAGGTCGTCGGCCACGGGCTCGACCTCGGGGTCTTTCTCCATCGCGATCTGCTTCAGGTAATGGCCGCAACTGTCGCAGCACTCGGCCTTGACCGCGCCTTCGCGCGCGCCGGTCGCGGGCAGTTCGATGCCCGGTTGCGGCGACAGCGATTCGAAGTGAATGCCCTTGGTGCTTTCGCAGTGCGTGCACTTGATGCGCACGTAGTGCCACTCGGTGCTGCACAGCGAGCAATGCAGGTAGCGAAAACCCGCCTCGTCGGCGCCGATGCGCGTGATGCTCACGGTCGGCACGCTGCCGCAGCAGGGGCATTCATTGCCGGGGTCGGTGCGGCCGAAGATGTTCTCGCCATCGCGTTCGGCCACCCGCAGCACGAGCTGCGTCCAGTAGGCCTGCAGGCCGGCGGCGATCAGCGGGGCCGCTGCGAGGTCGAGCCCGAACATGATGCGGCGCGAGAGCAGGTCGGCCTGCTGGTCGAGCCAGGCATCGTCGGCGGCGACCACGCGGTCGAGCGTGTCGCGCGCCGGGCCTTCGGGCAGGCGCGCGCGAAAGAGGCCCAGCAGGCGCCGAAGCTCCTGGCGCCACATGGCATCGCGCGACCAGCCGAAGGCGGGCATCGGCGGCTTGAGCGCCTTGGCTGCGGCTTCGAGCGCATCGGATGCGGGCAGCGCGACCTTCGGGTAGTCCTGCAGCACCTGGTGCTGCGCTTGCGCAAGGTCCGCAATGAAGATCAGGTACTCGCGCATCGGGTGCGAGGCCGCGAGCTGGCGCAGGCGCAACTGCCGGTCGGAGAACACGAGAGACCGAACCGGCAAGCGCAGGAACGGCATCTGCCGCCCGGCCTGCATCGCGATCTGCTCGGGATCGAGAACGCGCGTGGTCCGGATCGGCGGTGGGGTGCCGGTGGAACTCGTCATCGGCGCAGTATCACTCACCGCGCGTCATTTTGCGATGCCAAAGGGGATGGTTCAGCTTGGCCCAGCCCTCGGTGACGGTGCCGCGCGTCATGGCGCGCAGCGTGCCCTTGACCCAGATCGCGGCATAGATGTGCGTGATGACCGACAGGATCAGCACCACGGCCGAGACCGAATGCACGACCACCGCGATGCGCCGCACGAGGATTGGGAAGAAGCCGACGAACCACGGGCTCCAGAACATGAAGCCTGTCACCAGCAACAGCAGCAGGCTGACGCCGAAGGCCCAGAACACCAGCTTCTGGCCGGCGTTGTACTTGCCCACCGGCGGCATGCTCGACTTGTCGCCCTTGAGCATCTTCGGTGCGTTGGCGATCCACTCGCGGTCGACCTTGTCCAGGATGTTCTCGCGCCACATGGTGAAGAACAGGAACACGAAGCCCAGCACCATCAGGAGGCCCATGAAGGGATGCAGGATGCGCGTCCACGGCCCGCCGCCGAACAGCGTGCTCAGGAAGAACAGGCTGGGGTGGAAGAAGGCCAGGCCCGAGAGCGCGGCCGCGAAGAACATGATCGCAACGAACCAGTGGTTCATGCGCGTGGCATCGCGGTAGCGGCGAAGGTAGTAGCGTGTCATCGCGGTCTCCTCAGGCGCGGGGGTGTTCGCGCACGGGTTCGGCGGGCGTGGTGGATGCCGTGGTGGGCGGCGCTTCGATCACCACCACGTCGTCTGGCTTGCCGTCGAGGTCGGCATCGGGGTGGTCGTCCTTCGGCTCGATCGGCCCGACCTTCATGTAGTGGAAGAAGCTGCCGACCACCGCGCCGATCATCGCGACCATGGCGAGCGGCTTGGCGACGCCCTTCCACAGCGACACCAGCGGGCTGATGTGCGGGTCTTTGGGCAGGTTGGCGTACAGGCCGGGGCGGTCGGCATGCTGCAGCACGTACATGACGTGCGTGCCGCCGACGCCGGCCGGGTCGTACACGCCGGCGTTGGCAAAGCCCCGGTCCTTCAGGTCGACGATGCGTTCCGAGGCGTACTCGTGCATGTCTTCCTTGGTGCCGAAGTGCAATGCGCCGGTGGGGCAGGCCTTGACGCAGGCCGGCTCCAGGCCCACGCCCACGCGGTCGGAGCACAGCGAGCACTTGTAGGCCTTGTTGTCGACCTTGCTGATGCGTGGCACGTCGAAGGGGCAGCCGGTGACGCAGTTGCCGCAGCCCACGCAATGCTCGCTGATGAAGTCGACGATGCCGTTGGCGTACTTGACGATCGCGCCCGGCGAGGGGCACGACTTCAGGCAGCCGGGGTCGTCGCAGTGCATGCAGCCGTCCTTGCGGATCAGCCATTCGAGCTTGCCGGCCTCGGGCTCGACTTCGGAGAACTTCATCACCGTCCATGACGAAGGCGTGAGGTCGTTCGGGTTGTCGTAGGTGCCGTGCGTGGTGCCGACCTCGTCGCGCAGGTCGTTCCACTGCATGCACGCGACCTGGCAGGCCTTGCAGCCGATGCAGGTCGACACGTCGATCAGCTTGGCCACCTGCTGCACTTGCGGGCGGCTACGGATCTCGGGCGATGGCGTGGTGGTGGCCGAGCGGGCGGCGATGTCGAGGGTTTGGAGGGAGGACATCAGCGGCTCCGGTTGTCTGTCTTGCCCCTTCCCCTTCCGGGGGAAGGTTGGGATGGGGGCAGGCCTTCGATGAGGCGCCGTGTTGTTGTGGAGGCCGCTGTGCCCCCACCCCGGCCCTCCCCCGGAAGGGGAGGGAGAAAGTCAAAGGCATCGAGGGCGTTGAAAGCTTGATTCATCTCATGCCTTCTCGATATTCACCGTGAACGACTTGTACTCCGGCGTCTGCGTGTTCGCGTCGCCTACAAAAGGCGTCAGCGTGTTCACCAGATACCCCGGCTTCGCAATACCGACAAAGCCCCAGTGGTTCGGCAGCCCCACCGTGTGCACCGTGCGGCCATCGACCTGCAGCCCGACAATGCGCTTGGTGACCAGTGCCACGGCCTTGATGTAGCCGCGCTTGCTCGACACCTTCACCGTGTCGCCATTGGCGATGCCTTTCTCCTTCGCCAGCTCTTCGCCGATCTCGACGAACTGCTGCGGCTGAATGATGGCCGAGGTGCGCACGTTCTTGGTCCAGTAGTGGAAGTGCTCGGTCAGGCGGTAGCTGGTCGCCACGTACGGAAAGTCCTTCGGCACACCGAGGCGCTCGAGGTCGCCCTTGAAGATGCGTGCCGCGGGGTTGGCGCGCGCCTTCTGGTTGTTCGGGTGCATCAGGTTGTTGACCAGCGGCGACTCGAAGGGCTCGTAGTGCTCGGGCAGCGGGCCTTCGGCCATGCCGGTGGGCGCGAAGAGCCGGGCCACGCCTTCGGCGGTCATGATGAACGGGCGCACCGCCTCGGCTTCCATCGGATTGGCGTCGGGCCGGATGTCGGGAACGTCGGAGCCGGCCCACTTGGTGCCGTCCCACGCGACCAGCCGGCGCTTGGCGATCCACGGCTTGCCGGTGGCCGGATCGGTCGAGGCGCCGTTGTAGAGAATGCGCCGGTTGGCCGGCCAGGCCCACGCCCAGTTCTGCACCATGCCGATGCCGTACGGGTCGGCGTTGTCGCGCCGCGCCATCTGGTTGCCGGCCTGCGTCCATGCGCCGCTGTAGATCCAGCAGCCGCTCGCGGTCGAGCCGTCGTCGCGCAGCAGGCCGAAGCCCGAGAGCTGTTCGCCGGCCTTGGCCAGCGGCGGCTTGCTCGGGTCCTTCGGATCGAGCAGGTCGGTGATCGCGCGGCCGTTGTATTCCATCGCCAGCTCTTGCGCCGAAGGCGAGTGCGGAATCTTGTAGGGCCAGGTCAGCTTGACGATCGGGTCGGGGAAGGCGCCGCCGTCCTTGATGTAGGCCTGGCGGATGCGGTTGAAGATGCCCGCCACGATCTCGATGTCGCCCTTGGCTTCGCCCGGCGGCTCCGCGCCCTTCCAGTGCCACTGCAGCCAGCGGCTGGAGTTGGTGAGCGAGCCGTCTTCCTCCGCGAAGCAGGTCGATGGCAGGCGGAACACCGTGGTCTGGATGTCGGTGGTCTTGACGTCGTTGAACTCGCCGAAGTTGCGCCAGAACTCGCTGGTCTCGGTGATCAGCGGGTCGATGGTGACGAGGAACTTGAGCTTGGACAGCCCGTCGACGATCTTCTTCTTGTCGGGGAACGAGCCCACCGGGTTGAAGCCCTGGCAGATGTAGCCGTTGAGCTTGCCCTGGTTCATCAGCTCGAAGGCCTGCAGCACGTCGTAGAGCTTGTCGATCTTGGGCAGGTAGTGAAAGGCCCATTCGTTGTCGGCCGTGGCCGCATCGCCCCACCACGACTTCTGCATGCTGACGAAGAACTTCGGGTAGTTCTGCCAGTAGCTCATCTGGTTGGGACGCAACGCCTTCAGCGCACGGGTCTTGTAGTAGTCGGGCAGGTTCTGCTCGCTGTCCCGCGCGAGCGACATGTAGCCGGGCAGCGAGTTCGACAGCAGCCCCAGGTCGGTCAGGCCCTGGATGTTGCTGTGGCCGCGCAGCGCGTTCATGCCACCGCCCGCCACGCCGATGTTGCCCAGCAGCAGCTGCATGATGGCGCCGGTGCGGATCATCTGCGAGCCCTGGCTGTGCTGCGTCCAGCCCAGCGCGTACATCACCGTCATCGTGCGGCCGCTGGTGCTGGTGCTCGCGATGTACTCGCACACCTTCAGGAACTTGTCCTGCGGCGTGCCGGTGATGCGACTCACCATCTCGGGCGTGTAGCGCGCGTAGTGGCGCTTCATGACCTGCAGCACGCACTGCGGGTCCTGCATGGTCATGTCGACCTTGGCCATGCCCTGCTCGTCGAGTGCGTAGTTCCACGACTTGGGGTCGTAGCTGCACTTCTCGGCGTTGTAGCCGCTGAACAGGCCGTCCTCGAACTTGTAGTCAGGCCCGACGATGAACGGCGCGTTGGTGTAGTTGCGCACGTACTCGGTCTGGATCTTGTCGTTGCTCAGCAGGTAGTTGAGCACCCCGGCAAGGAACGCGATGTCCGAGCCCGCGCGTATCGGTGCGTAGTAGTCGGCCATGGCGGCCGAGCGCGTGAAGCGCGGATCGACCACGACAAGGCGCGCCTTGTTCTGCTTCTTGGCCTCGATGACCCACTTGAAGCCGCACGGATGCGCCTCCGCGGCATTGCCGCCCATGATCAGCACGACATCCGCGTTCTGGATGTCCTGCCAGTGGTTGGTCATCGCACCGCGTCCGAACGTCGGGGCCAGACTGGCCACCGTAGGTCCGTGTCAAACGCGTGCCTGGTTGTCGAACACCAGCATCCCGGTCGAGCGGAATGCCTTGTGCGTGATGTATCCGGTTTCGTTGGACGAGGCCGAGGCGCAGAGCATGCCCGAGCTGGTCCAGCGGTTGACGGTCTTGCCGTCGGCGTTGGTGGTCTGGAAGTTGGCGTCGCGATCGGCCTTGAGCAGCTTGGCGATGCGGTCGAGCGCGTCGTCCCAGCCGATGCGCTTCCACTCGGTGCTGCCGGCCTCGCGCACCTCGGGGTACTTCAGGCGGTTGGGGCTGTGCACGAAGTCGAGCAGGCCCGCGCCCTTGGGGCACAGCGTGCCGCGGTTCACGGGGTGGTCGGCATCGCCCTCGATGTGGAGGATGTCGGACACCACGTTCTTGGCCTTGTCGCCCAGGCTGTACATGATGAGCCCGCAGCCCACCGAGCAGTACGGGCAGGTGTTGCGGGTCTCGGTGGTGCGCGCGAGCTTGAAGTTGCGGGCCTCGGCCAGCGCGGCGGTCGGCGAGAAGCCGAGCGCGACGATGCTGGAGCCGACCAGCCCGGCGCTGCTGACGCGGAAGAATTGGCGGCGGCTTATGTCCATGACATCACCTCCTGCACGGCTGAAGTGGGTTGTTTCATCGGGGTCTTCTTCTTGGCGTGGAAATCGTGGATCAGCGAAGCGGGCCGGCGGCCCCGGGTGGGGCACCGTGCCGGTGGCTGATGCATTCGTCGCCGGCGTGGGCGGCGGCCTGGCATCGCAGCAGGCGCTCGACAGCGTGCCCGGGGCCCGGCAAAAGGCCCATGGCTTGCAAGCGCTGACATCGTGGCATCGAGACTCCTTGGGGAAGGACGGTCTGACTACGGGCTGTTTTTCTTGCACCGCTTGGCGCTGGCCGGACGTGCCCGGTTTGCGACAAAGAGGAGGCGTTTGTCGCATCATGCGACAGCATCCGGCCGCGATCAAGGGCCATGGGGGCGCAATAACCCTCGAACCGGTCGGTGGCCGGGCCCGTCGGCTATCGTTCGCGCCATGAATGCCTCCCTCCGCCTGGGTTGGCGCACGCTCTGGCGCGATCTGCGCGCCGGCGAGCTGCGCCTGTTGATCGTCGCCGTGTTGCTGGCCGTGGCCGCGCTCACGGCGGTCGGCTTCTTCGCCGACCGGTTGCAGGGTGGCCTGCAGCGCGACGCGCGGCAACTGCTGGGCGGCGACGCGGTGATCGTCAGCGACAACCCGACGCCCGAATCTTTTGTGGCGCAGGCGAAGTCGCTGGGCCTCGAAGGGACCGGCACCTACGGCTTTCCGACCATGGCGCGCGCCGAAGACGCACAGGGCGGCGCCAGCAAGCTGGTGGCGCTGAAGGCCGTGACCACGGGCTACCCCTTGCGCGGCAGCCTGCAGACCTCGACCACCATCGACGGGCCGGGCACCGTCACGCGCGAGATCCCGCCGGCGGGCGAGGTGTGGGTCGATGCCTCGCTGCTCGATTCGCTCGGGCTCAAGGTCGGCGACCCGCTGCTGCTGGGCGACACCAGCCTGCGCGTCGGCCGCGTGATCACGCTCGAACCGGACCGTGGGGCCGGCTTCATGAGCTTCTCGCCGCGCGTGATGCTCAACCAGGCTGACGTGGCGCGCACCGCGCTCGTGCAACCGGCCAGTCGCGTGGGCTATCGCTTCGCGGTGGCGGGCGACGATGCGGCGGTGAAGCGCTTCACCGACTGGTCCGATGCCGCCATCAAGAAGGGCGACCTGCGCGGCGTGCGGCTCGATTCCTTCGAAGGCGGCCGGCCCGAGATGCGCCAGACGCTGGACCGCGCCGAGAAATTCCTGAGCCTCGTCGCGCTGCTCGCGGCGCTGCTGTCGGCCGTGGCCGTGGCCCTGGCCGCGCGCGGCTTCGCGGCCAGCCATCTCGACGACTGCGCGATGCTGCGCGTGCTCGGCCAGAGCCAGCGCACCATCGCGATGGCCTATGCCTTCGAGTTCGCGGTGATCGGCCTCGTGGCCAGCGCGCTGGGCGTGGCCATCGGCTTCGCGGTGCATTACATCTTCGTGCTGCTGCTGGCCGGGCTGGTCGAAACCGCGCTGCCGGCCGCCACGCTGTGGCCCGTGGCCTTCGGCCTTGGCATGGGCCTGACGCTGCTGTTCGCCTTCGGCCTGCCGCCGGTGCTGCAACTGGCCCGCGTGCCACCGCTGCGCGTGATCCGGCGCGACGTGGGCGGGCTCAAGCCGGCGTCGCTCGCGGTGCTCGGCATCGGCGTGGCGGGCTTCGCGGCCCTGCTCATGGCGGCCAGCAGCGACATCAAGCTGGGCCTGATCGCGGTCGGCGGCTTCGCGGGTGCGGTGGCGGTGTTTGCATTGCTGAGCTGGCTTGCGGTGAAGGTGCTGCGCCGCAGCGTCAACGAAACCACCGCGCCGCGCTGGCTGGTGCTGGCCACGCGGCAGATTTCGGCGCGGCCGGCCTACGCGGTGGTGCAGGTCAGCGCGCTGGCGGTCGGCCTGCTCGCGCTGGTGCTGCTGGTGCTGCTGCGCACCGACCTCGTCGCGAGCTGGCGCAAGGCCACGCCGCCCGATGCGCCGAACCGCTTCGTCATCAACGTGATGCCCGACCAGAGCGATGCGTTCCAGAAGTCGCTGCGCGATGCGGGCGTGGGCAAGTTCGACTGGTACCCGATGATCCGCGGCCGGCTGGTCGCCATCAACGACAAGACCGTCACGCCCGACGACTACGCGGAAGACCGCGCCAAACGACTGGTCGACCGCGAGTTCAACCTCAGCAATGCCGTGCAGGCGCCCGAGCACAACAGCATCACCGCCGGCAAGTGGACGCCCGGCGCAGCAGGCGAGGTGAGCGTGGAAGAGGGCCTGGCCGAAACACTGGGCCTGAAGCTCGGCGACAGCCTGCGCTTCGACATCGGCGGCATGCAGAACGACGCGCGCATCACCTCGCTGCGCAAGGTCGACTGGGGCTCGCTGCACGCCAACTTCTTCGTCATGTACACCGTGGCCACGCTGCCCGACGTGCCCGTGACCTACATGGGCGCCTTCCGCGCGCCAGAGACGCGCGGCTTCGACAACGCATTGGTGCGCAGCTACCCGAACGTGACCAACGTGGACATGAGCGCGACCATCAACCAGGTGCAGCGCGTGCTCGACCAGGTGATCCGCGCGGTCGAGTTCCTGTTCGGCTTCACGCTGGCGGCGGGGCTGGTGGTGCTGTTCGCCGCGGTGACGGCGACCCGCGAGGAGCGGGCGCGCGAGTTCGCCGTGATGCGCGCCGTGGGTGCGCGCGCCAGCCTGCTGCGTCAGGTGCAGCGCGCCGAGCTGGCGGGCGTCGGCCTGCTCGCGGGCTTTCTCGCGAGCATTGTGGCCTCGGTGATCGGCTGGGCGCTGGCGCGCTACGTGTTCGAGTTCACCTGGACCGCATCGCCGATCGTGCCGGTGGCGGGTGCGATCGCCGGCGCGGTGCTGGCGCTGGGCGCGGGCTGGTGGGGCCTGCGCGACGTGCTGCGCCGGCCGGTGGTCGACACGCTGCGCCGCGCGGCCGAATAAATAAATTTTTCTTCCGGCGCGGGCGGGGAAGGGGTGGGGAATGCAATACATTCCCCGACCCTGCATTCATTCGAAGAGAACCCCTTTACATGCGCTTGGCGTCATTCCAGATCACCAACTTTCGCTCGATCAACGACAGCGGCTCCATCGATTCATCACAGATCACAGCGATCCTCGGTAGAAATGACAGCGGCAAATCGAACCTGCTGCGCGCGCTTCACAGCCTGAACCCGACAGAGGGCCTGGCACCCCTCAGCCCGATCAAGGACTTTCCGAGGCACCGGCGCCTGGAAGAGTGCACCGGCGACACGCCCGTCGTGCACACGCGCTGGGCACTGGACGACGGCGAGCGGGCCGCACTGGCCGCCATCTTTCCGCGCGCCACGGGCGTGAGCCACGTCACCGCGAGCCGGGGCTACGGCACGGCGCGCTGGGCCGGCTTCGAAGGGCTGGCCGAGTTGTCCATCGACGTGAGCGACATCAAGGGCAAGGTCCGCAAGATCGTGCCGGCCATCAAGGCCGCCGCCGAGAAGGTCGGCGAAGAGGCCAAGGCGATGCTCGAACAGGAGGCTGACGCCTTCGACGCCGCCATGATCGCCAGCCCCGACTTCATCAAATGGTCGGCGGGCGCGGTGAAGGCCACGCAGGCCCTGCGCAAGGCCCTGGCCTCCGTGGACGCCGAGCTCAGCGACAAGCAGGAACAGATGCTGGTCGAGCTCGAAGAGCTGTCGCTGTCCATCGCCAACGACAAGCCGGCCCTCGACCAGGCGCGGGCCTGGGTCATCGAGAAGCTGCCGCGCTTCATCTACGTCGACGAATACCCGGCGCTGCCCGGCCGCCAGAACCTGGCCGACTACCTCGCGCGCAAGGGCTGGGGGCAGACGACGCCCGGCCAGCAGAGCTTCGAGAAGCTGTGCAAGGTGGCGGGGCTCGACCCGCAGCAACTGCAGGACCTGCAGGAAAAGAACGACCAGGCCACGCGCAACCAGCTGGCCAACCGCGCCGGCTCGGTGGTCACGGCCGAGATCCGCCGGCTCTGGAAGGACCGCCCGCTCAAGGTCCGCTTCAACCTCGACGGGCAGCACCTGGACACGATGGTCTCGGACCCGAACGGCAGCTACGAGGTGGAAGTGAACCTGGACGAACGCAGCCGTGGCTTCCAGTGGTTCTTCTCGTTCTACATCGCCTTCTTTGCGGACACGAAGGGCGGCGAGGCCGAAGACGCCATCCTGCTGCTGGACGAACCGGGCCTGCACCTGCACCCGCATTCGCAGGCCGACCTGCTGGCGCACTTCGAGAAGGACTTCGGCAACCAGATCATCTACACCACGCACTCGCCCTTCATGGTGCCGACGCACCGGCTCGACGCGGTGCGCACGGCGAGCCTTGACGAGGCGCGCGGCACCACGGTGAGCAATACCGCGGAAGGCGACGAGCGCACGCTGTTCCCGCTGAAGGCCGCGCTGGCTTTGAGCCGGATCGCGGGCGAACCGGTGAAGCCGGAGCCTGTGAAAGCTGTGGCTGTGAAGGCGGAGGTGGCGAAGGCTGCGCCTGCAAAGGCTGTTGCTGGGGAGGGGGTGAAGCCTGCCAAGGCGGCGAAGCCTGTTGAGGTGGTGAAGCCCGTTGAGGCGGTGAAGCCCGTTGAGGTGGTGGCCGTCGCCGAGGCTGCACCGGTCGTCGCTCCTGTTTCAGCGCCTGTCGCAACGCCTGTTGCTGCTGCGCCGCTGCCCGCGAAGCAGGAGCCTGCGAAGCCGGTGGTTGTGGAGAGCGCGAAGCCTGTTGCCGAGGTGGCACCTGTTGCCACGGCCATGCCAGTCGCTGCAGCCGCCGAAGCCGTGGTCGCTGCACAGCCGGAACCCGTGAAGCCAGTGGTGGTCGCGGAGAGCACCACGCCCACCGAGGCACCAGCCAGCGCCATGAGCGAGCAGGCGGACAGCGAACTCACGCAGCCCGCATAAGGCCAACGTCAGCGATCCACCGGACTTATACGGCGCTCATCAGGCGCCGCATAAGCAGGCTCTTCAGATCTCTTCAGATCTCTTCGGGTGTCGCAGATGAGGTGGATGTAGGCCGTGTCGAGCCGCACCTCATAGATGATCCGGTTCATGCCCGAAACGACCTGCCGGTATTGGGCCGTGCTCAGGTTTTCGAGCTCTTCAGGAATCCGGCCCGCATGAGGATGCACTTCGATCATCGCAACGGGATCTTTGATCTTTCCGTAGCTGCTTGTTCAAACGGTCGCACCGAAGTTCTTGAGGATGTAGTGCCGCAAGTCCTTCAGGTCAACCTCGGCAGACCGCAGGAACACAACCTTCATTGCGTGTCTTCTCGGTCCAGCTCGGCGAATGCGTCGGCAGCGCTCCGAACCTGGCCTTGCTCGATCTCGCGGTTGCCCAGGGCCAGGATCTTGAGAAGGGCGAGCGTAGCTTCGTGCTCCTCGTAGGAATGGATATCCATCACCACGAGCTTGGCTTCCCCGTTCTGGGTAATGACCAGGGGCTCGCGGGATTCGGCGAGGGTCTTCACGATGTCCGCCGCGTGGCTCTTGAGATAGCTGATGGGTTTGACATGCGTGGAGAAATTCATGGCGCTCACCCTGGTGTCGAATTGGGTCGAGTTGATTCTGGTCCGAAATCAGTCCTTCTTGCCTCGGCTGTGTCGTTGAACATGTGCTCGCTCGCAAAGTCCACGAAGGCCCTGACCTTCGGCGACAACTGGCGGCTCGAAGGCCACAGCGCCGAGAACTGCCCGTTGCGCACGAGGTGCGTGGCCAGCACGCGCTGCAACTCGCCGCGGCACAGCGAATCGCGCGCCAGAAAGTCCGGCATGTAGGCCACGCCGAGGCCGGCCACGGCCGCGCCGAGCATGGCTTCCATGTTGTTGCAGATCAGGCCGGGCGGCAGCTGCGCGGGCAGGCCCGGCAGGTCCCAGTCTTCGATCTTTCCGCCGGTCACGAACTTGTAGCGCAGGCAGCTGTGCTGCGCGAGATCGGCCGGCACCTGCGGCACGCCGTGGTGCGCGAGGTAGCCGGGCGAGGCCACGAGCACGAAGCTGAACGGGCCGAGCCGGCGCGCCACGAGCTGCGAGTCGACCAGTTCACCGCTGCGGATCGCCACGTCCACGCCCTCGGCGATCACGTCGACCAGCCGGTCGTTGAAGTCGAGATCGAGTTCGATCTCGGGGTAGCGCGCCTTGAAGGCCGGCAGCATCGGCAGCAGGAAGCGGTAGCCGATGGTCGGCAGGCTCACGCGCAAGCGGCCGCGCGGCGCCGCGATGGCGTCCTGCATCATCGCGCGCGCATCGTCCAGCTCGTCGAGGATGCGGCGGCAGCGCTCGTGGAACATTGCGCCCTCTTGCGTCAGGCGCACATGCCGCGTGGTGCGGTTGAAGAGCCGCAGGCCGAGCTGCTGTTCGAGCCGCGCCACGTTCTTGCCGACCGCCGATGCCGAAATGCCCAGCAGCCGGCCGGCCTTGGCAAAGCTGAGCAGGTCGGCCGCCCGCACGAAGGATTCGAGTCCGCTGAAGCTGTCCATGGAAGGCCTGATTAGCAACCTTGGGTTGGGGGTGTGAGGATCAATGGCGCCATTTTCATTCCATTGAATCCTTTCTATCTTCTCTTCACGCCCGGCCGCTGTGGCCGACCTGTTTCTCCCCTCTGCGTGAAAGCCTTCCTGCGATGTCTTCGTCTTCCACCCACAAGAACTGGCTGCTGGCCGCCGTCTGCCTCGCGGCGCTCGGCATGCCGCTGAGCTTCACGGGGCCTGCGGTGGTGTTGCCCGCGATCCGCGATGCGCTGGGCGGCAGCCCGGTGCAGCTCAACTGGGTGACCAACGCCTTCATGCTGAGCTTCGGCGCCACGCTGATGGCGGCCGGCGCACTGGCCGATGCCTACGGGCGCAAGCGCATCTTCCTGCTGGGGCTGGCGGTGGTCGCGTTGAGCAGTTCGCTGCTGACGCTCGCACCGGGCATCGTCGCCTTCGACCTTGCACGCGCGCTGCAGGGACTGGGCTCGGCGGCGGCCTTCGCGGCCGGTACCGCGGCGCTCGCGCAAGTGTTCGACGGTGCGGCCCGCACGCGGGCCTTCAGCCTGATCGGCACCTCGTTCGGCGTGGGCCTGTCGTGCGGCTCGATCCTTTCGGGCTGGCTCGCCGAATCCTTCGGATGGCAGGCGGTGATGCTCAGCCCCGGTGGGGTCAGCCTTGTCGCGCTGTGCATCGCCTCGATGAGCATGCGCGAGTCGCGCAACCCGGATGCGATGGGGCTCGACATGCCGGGCACGCTCAGCTTCACCGCCGCATTGAGCCTGCTCACGCTGGGCGTGCTGCAGGCGCCCGACAGCGGCTGGGGCAGCCCGTGGGTGATCGGCGCGCTGGCGGGTGCGTTGCTGATGGGCGCGGCCTTCATCGCCATCGAGCGGCGCGTGGCGCACCCGATGCTCGACCTGTCGCTGTTCCGCTTTCCGCGCTTCGTCGGCGTGCAGCTGCTGGCGGCCGCGCCGGCCTATGGCTTTGTCGTGTTGCTCGTGCTGCTGCCGATCCGCTTCATCGGGCTCGAAGGGCGCAGCGCGCTGGAGGCGGGCAGCTTCATGTTCGCGCTGTCGGGGCCGATCCTCGTGGTGCCGACGCTGGCGGCATGGCTCGCGCATCGCTATTCGGCGGGTGCGATCTCGGCGGTGGGCCTGCTGGTGTGCGCGGTGGGGCTGTTCTGGCTCAGCCGCTGTGCGCCGGGCACGCCGCTGCACGACATCGTGTGGGCGCTGTTGCTGATCGGCGCGGGCATCGGCCTGCCGTGGGGGCTGATGGATGGCCTCGCGGTGAGCGTGGTGCCGCGCGAGCGCGCGGGCATGGCGTCGGGCATCTTCAACACCGTGCGGGTGGCGGGCGAGGGGATCGCGCTGGCGCTGGTGGGGGCCGGGCTGACGGCATTGGTGACGCTGCACCTGGGGTCGTCGGCAGCGGCGGCGCAGGCGGCGCAACGCGTGACGACGGGCGACCTGTTGCAGGCATTGGCCTTGCTGCCGGGCCTGGACCGCGCGGCGTTGCTGCACGCGTACGGCGCGGCGTTCGGCACGCTGCTGTGCGTGCTGGCGGGGGTGACGGTGTTGACGGCGCTGGTGGTGTTCGCGTTTCTGCGCGGGGCGACCGAACCCGAGATCGGGCTCGTGGCGATGGAGTCTTCGACCGGCTGAGGGCGGCCTCTGCCCGTGCCGCTCGAAATGCAGTTGCCGGTGCGGTGCGTGGCCAGCGCCTCGATGCTGTCAAAGCCCATCGGCATGGGCGACCTGCTCGAGGCCAAGGTCAGGCGCTGAGCGGGGCGTCATTACCGAGGCGTCACAAAACTGCGAACGGTCTTCCTGTCCAATAGCGGCATGGAAAACCAACCGAACGAACTCGCACAGCGCGTGACCGAGCTCGAAATCAAGTCGAGCTACGCCGAAGACCTGCTGGACCAGCTGAACATGACGATCTACCGCCAACAGCAGCAGATCGACCGGCTGATCCTGCAGGTCACGCAGCTCAGGGAGCAGAGCCAGAACGCGTCACAGGACGGCCCGGCCAGCAACCCGCGCGACGAGCTGCCGCCGCACTACTGAGAAAGAGAAGACGATCAGCCGTGCGCGTGCCAGAGCACGGCGAAGAAGTGGCAGGTGCTGCCGGCCAGCACGAAAAGGTGCCACACCGAGTGCGCATAGCGCACCTTGTTGTCGAACAGGAAGACGACTGCGCCGGCCGTGTAGAACAGGCCGCCGGCCACGAGCCAGCCCAGGCCCGACGCCGACATGCGCTCGTACAGCGGCACCGCCGCCATCAGTGCCATCCAGCCCATCGCCACATAGAGCCCGGTCGACCACAGCGGATGCTGCAGACGGTTGAACAGCTTGGCGCTCACGCCCAGCACGGCCGCGGCGCAGATCGCGCCGAACAGGGTCCAGCCCAGCGGCCCGCGCAGCACACCGAACAGGAAGGGCATGTAGCTGCCCGCGATGAACAGGTAGATGGCCGCGTGATCGAGCCGGTTGAACCAGGCCTTGGCACGGCCCATGGGCAGCGCGTGGTACAGCGTGGAGATCAGGTACAGCACGATGGCCGTGCCCGCGAACAGGCAGGCGCCGACGATGCCCGCGGCCTGGCCTTTTTGCGAAGCGCTGTAGACGAGGATAGGCAGCGAGGCAATGGCGAGCAGCAGGCCCAGGCCATGGCTCAGTGCATTGAAGAGTTCTTCCATCGCCGTCTGGTCTCGGGCCGCCAGGACGGGCGCGCGGGGCGAAGGGTGCGTCTGTGAAGGTGCAGTCATCAGGAGAGGAGCCTCATGAAAAATGGATTGCGGCGACAAGCTTGCCAGAACCGTGCCACGCGTTCTGCGTGCTTGACCAGCCTGCGATGAAGGACTTGCGGGTCATTGCTGCCGATCGACAGGCCTGCTTACTTGACCTGCTGCTTGCCTAGCTTGCGCGCCAGCGTGCGCCGGTGCATGCCGAGCCTGCGCGCGGTTTCGGAAATGTTGAAGCCGGTCTCGGCCAGCGTCTCGTGGATGCGCTCCCATTCGAGCGTCTTGATCGAGGTCGAGCGGTTGGTCAGTTCGACCTCGGTGGTGCCGATGGCGCGGCCGAACGCGGCTTCGATGTCGTCGGTGTTCGAGGGCTTGGCCAGGTAATGGCAGGCGCCGAGCTTGATGGCCTCGACGGCGGTGGCGATGCTGGCAAAGCCGGTCAGCACCACGATCAGCGTCTTGGGGTTGTGACGGTGCAGCATCTGCACGCAGGCCAGGCCCGAGGCCTCGCCATTGAGCTTGAGGTCGACCACGGCGTAGCCGGGGGAACGGGTTTCGAGCAGCGTCTCGACCTCTTCGAGGTTGCTCGCATGCGTGACCGTGTAGCCCCGGCGCTCGAAGGAGCGGCCGAGCGTGCGCGCGAAGGCATCGTCGTCCTCGACGATCAGCAACTGGCGCTCAGCTTCGGTTTCGGTCATGGCCTTCCACTTCGATGGTCTCGCTTTCCACGTCCCCGTCTTCTTCCTCTTCTTCGTCCTCTTCCTCTTCGAGCACGATGGCCGCCAGCGGCAGCGTGATCTTCACGATGGCGCCGCCTTCGGGCCGGTTGCCCGCGGCCACGCGGCCACCCACGGTGCGCGCCACGTTGACGACCAGGAACAGGCCGAGCCCGCCACCGGGGCGGCCCTTGCTCGACTGGTAGGGCTTGCCGAATTCCTTGAGGATGCCCGGCAGGAAGCCGGGGCCGGCGTCGCTCACGGTGATGGTCAGCGCGTCGCCGTCATGTGCCGCTTCGAGGCGCAGCCAGTGCGGCGAAGCCTCCAGGGCATTGTCCAGCACGTTGCAGATCATCTGCTTGAGCGCCGAGTCGGACACCATGGGCAGGTCGTGGCCGAAGCGGTTCTCGTAGTCGAAGTCTTCGACCGGGCGCGTGGTGCGCCATTCTTCGACCAGGTCATCGAGGAAGGTGCTGACCGTGGTTTCTTCGGACGACTCGCCGCGCGCTTCGCCGGCCGACAGCAGGATGCCGCTCACGATGCTCTTGCAGCGCTGGATCTGCAGTTCCATCTCGGCCACTTCGGTCAGCAGCTCGGGGTCGGAGCTGAAGTGCGGCAGCCGGCGCCAGTCGCCCAGGATCACGGCCAGCGTGGCGAGCGGCGTGCCCAGCTCGTGCGCGGCGCCCGAGGCCAGCAGGCCCATGCGCACGATGTGTTCTTCTTCCGAGGCGCGCTGGCGCAGGTCGGCCAGCCGTGCGTCGCGCGCGCGCAGGTTGCCGCTGATGCGCGTGATGAAGATGACCAGCAGCGCTGCATTGAGCGCAAAGCAGATCAGCATGCCCTGGATGTAGGGGCTCCAGAGGCCGCGGTCGTGGTCCAGCGGCAGTGCGAGCGGGCGCGAGAACAGCGCCAGCAGGGCAAAGCAGAAGCTGGTGACCACCACGATGGTCCAGGTCGACCAGGCCTTCAGCAGCACCGCGCCCAGGATCACCTGCAGCAGGTACAGGAACACGAAGGGGTTGGTGGCGCCGCCGCTCAGGTAGAGCTGGGCCGTGAGCATGGCCACGTCGACCAGCAGCGCAAGGAACAGCTCGCCATTGGTCACGCGGCGGTGGGTGCGCGAGCGCAGCAGGCTCACCACGTTGAAGAGCGCCAGGCAGGTCAGCACCTGCAGCATGTGGTCCAGCGGCAGGCGGATGCCGAAGCCGTAGTGCACGACCAGGATGGTGACGACCTGCCCGACCACCGCGAACCAGCGCAGCTGGATCAGCTGCTGCATGTTCTTGTGGCCAGTGGCGTTGTCCAGGCTCGCGACCCCGGCGCGGGGCGCGTGCAGTTCCCCCGCGATCGCGACGGCCTCAGTCGCGGCGGGCATCTTGGGTGGGGCGGCTGGCGTCGGCATGGGCTGCATTTTCGTCGCTGCCGTCATTGCCGCCGTTCAGGCCCCGCCGGCGCCGCTCGTCGCGCCACACGAACCAGCTCGCGCCCAGCACCATCAGCGCCAGCCCGTACCAGGTCAGGGCGTAGACGAGGTGGCTGTTGGGGAAGGCGATGACCGTCAGGCCGCCGGCGGGCCAGGCGGGGGCGGCATCGCCGTTGTTCGATGAAGGTGACGGTGAAGGGCCGGCCGCGGCGTCGATGAAGTAGGGCGCCACGTCGTGCAGGCCGCGCGCCGAGGCAATCGCCTGCACGTCGCGCGAGAACCAGCGGTCGGCCGCCGGGTCGTTCTTGCGCAGGAAGCCGCCCTTGGGTTCGGTGATGCGCAGCAGGCCGGTGACGGTGGTCTCGCCTTTCGGTTCGGGCGCGGTGCGGGCCGAGCGGTCGCGTGCCTCGGGCGGCACGAAGCCGCGGTTGACCAGCACGACGGTGCCGTCGTCGGCCTGCAGCGGCGTCAGTACCCAGAAGCCGGCACCGAGCCGGGTGCTGGCCTGGACCAGGGTCTCTTTGTCGTTGAGGAAGGTGCCGGCGATGCGCAGTTGCCGGTATTCGTCGTCGGCCGCATTGATCTGCGGCCAGCTGTCCCGCCCGGGGGCCGTGGCGGCCGGGGCATGCACCCGCTGATCGACGCGGGCAATGAGATCGAGCTTCCAGGCCCTGCGCTCGACCTGCCAGGTGCCGAGTGCGAAGAGCCCGGCAAAGGCCGCCGCCGCGAAGACCGCCAGTGCCACCAGCCCGGCCGCGGAGCGCCGGCGGCCTATGGCTGTAGGGGTGGGTGGACTGTGAGTGCGGTCTGGCGGCGAGGGCGTCAAGGCATGTTCTTCATGTCGTGCATCATCACCGGCATCATGTTGGTGTTCATGTGGTACATGACCCACAGCGAACCGGCCAGCGTGATGACCACGAGCACGAGCGTGAAGATCAGCGCCAGCATGTTCCAGCCGCCTTCGGACTTGGCGTCCATGTGCAGGAAGTACACCATGTGCACCACGATCTGCACCACGGCGAAGGCCAGGATGACGAGGGCGGTGGTGTTGGGCTTGTCGAAGACCTTGCCCATCACGAGCCAGAACGGAAGGGCGGTGAGGATCACGGCCAGCACGAAGCCGGTCATGTAGCCCTTGAAGGTGCTGTGGCTCACGGGACCATCGTCGTGGTCGTCATGGCCGTGGGCGCCGTGGCCGGCGGTTTCGGTGTGCGCGCTCATTGCAGCGATCCCATCAGGTACACGAAGGTGAAGACGCCGATCCAGACCACGTCCAGAAAGTGCCAGAACATCGACAGGCACATCAGGCGGCGACGGTTGGCAGCGGTGAAGCCGTGCTTGGGCAGCTGGATCATCAGCACGATGAGCCAGACGATGCCGAACGTCACGTGCAGGCCGTGGGTGCCCACCAGCGCGAAGAACGACGACAGGAAGGCGCTGCGTTGCGGGCCCGCGCCTTCATGGATCAGGTGCGCGAACTCGTACAGCTCCAGGCCGATGAAGCCCGCGCCCAGCAGGCCGGTGATGGCCAGCCACACCAGCATCGTGCGCATGCGGCGCTTCTGCATCTCGAGCACGGCAAAGCCGTAGGTGATGGACGACAGCAGCAGCAGCGAGGTGTTGATCGCCACCAGCGGCAGGTCGAACAGGTCGGCGCCCGAGGGGCCGGCCGCGTAGCTGCGGCCCAGCACGCCGTACACCGCGAACAGGCAGGCGAAGATGAGGCAGTCGCTCATCAGGTAGAGCCAGAACCCGAGCAGCGTGCCGTTTTCGGGGTGATGGTCTTCGTTGCGGACGTTGAAGACCTCGAACGCCGGAGCGTTCCCGGTGTGGCCGGCGGTGCCGGCGGAAAGAGCGGTGGTATTAGACATGGGCAGCCAGGAGGCGCGTGCGCGCGTCTTCGGTGCTAACGACTTCTTCCGTGGGGATGTGATAGTCGCGCTTGTAATTGAAGGTATGGATGATCACGGCGGCGAGCATGGCCGCGAAGCCGAGGCCTGCCACGAGCCACATCTGCCAGATCAGGGCGAAGCCGCAGCCCGCAGCCAGCGCCGCGATGATGAAGCCGGCCGCCGTGTTCTTGGGCATGTGGATGGGGCTGAAGCCGTCCAGCGGACGCTGGTAGCCGCGGGCCTTCATGTCGGACCATGCGTCGTTGTCATGCACGCGCGGCGTGAACGCGAAGTTGTAGGCCGGCGGCGGGGACGAGGTCGACCACTCGAGCGTGCGGCCGTTCCACGGGTCGCCCGTGGTGTCGCGCAGCGATTCGCGGCGAATGAAGCTCACCACCAGCTGGATGATGAACGAGGCGATGCCCAGCGCGATCAGCACGGCGCCGAAGGCGGCGACCTGGAACCAGATCTGCAGCGACATGTCCTGGAAGTGGCTCATGCGGCGGGTGACGCCCATCAAGCCCAGGATGTACAGCGGCATGAAGGCGAACCAGAAGCCGACGATCCAGAACCAGAACGAGCACTTGCCCCAGAACGGATCGAGCTTGTAGCCGAAGGCCTTCGGGAACCAGTAGGTGATGCCGGCCAGCATGCCGAACAGCACGCCGCCGATGATCACGTTGTGGAAGTGGGCGATCAGGAACAGGCTGTTGTGCAGCACGAAGTCGGCCGGGGGAACGGCCAGCAGCACGCCGGTCATGCCGCCGATCACGAAGGTGATCATGAAGCCGATGGTCCACATCATGGGCAGCTCGAAACGGATGCGGCCGCGGTACATGGTGAAGAGCCAGTTGAAGATCTTCGCCCCTGTCGGGATCGAGATGATCATCGTCGTGATGCCGAAGAACGAGTTCACGCTGGCGCCGGAGCCCATGGTGAAGAAGTGGTGCAGCCAGACGAGGTACGACAGGATGGTGATCACGACCGTGGCGTACACCATCGAGGCGTAGCCGAAGAGGCGCTTGCCGGAGAAGGTCGAGACCACTTCCGAGAAGATGCCGAAGGCCGGCAGGATCAGGATGTACACCTCGGGGTGGCCCCAGATCCAGATCAGGTTCACGTACATCATGGCGTTGCCGCCCATGTCGTTCGTGAAGAAGTTGGTGCCTGCGTAGCGGTCGAGCGACAGCAGGGCCAGCACGGCGGTCAGCACCGGGAAGGCAGCGACGATCAGCACGTTGGTGCACAGGGCGGTCCAGGTGAAGACGGGCATCTTCATCATGGTCATGCCGGGGGCGCGCATCTTCACGATGGTTGCCAGCAGGTTCACGCCAGAGAGCAAGGTACCTACCCCCGCTATCTGCAATGACCATATGTAGTAGTCGACCCCCACGTCGGGGCTGTAGAGAATGCCCGACAGCGGCGGGTAGGCCAGCCAGCCGGTCTTGGCGAATTCACCGACGAACAGCGACGCCATCACGAGGCCGGCGCCGAAGGTGGTCATCCAGAAGCTGAAGTTGTTCAGGAACGGGAAGGCCACGTCGCGCGCGCCGATCTGCAGCGGCACCACGAAGTTCATGAGGCCCGTGACCAGCGGCATCGCCACGAAGAAGATCATGATCACGCCGTGGGCGGTGAAGATCTGGTCGTAGTGGTGCGGCGGCAGAAAGCCCGCGTTGTCGCCGAAGGCGAAGGCCTGTTGGGCCCGCATCATCAGGGCGTCGGCGAAGCCGCGCAGCAGCATCACCAGGCCCAGGATGATGTACATGATGCCGATCTTCTTGTGGTCGATGCTGGTGATCCAGTCGCGCCACAGCATGCCCCACAGCTTGAAGTAGGTGATGGCGCCGAGGACGGCGATGCCGCCCAGGATCACGCCCGCAAAGGTCGCGAGCAGGATCGGCTCGTGGTAGGGAATCGCCTCCCAGGTGAGGCGGCCGAAGACGAGCTTCGTCAGGTCTAGGTTCTGCAACATCTTATTCTTCGGTGGTGCACATCGCGGTGACGTACTTGCGCTTGGGCGTGTCGAGGGAATCGGTCAGCCAGGCCTGCTTGGTGGCAACGTTGAAGGCGCCGGGCTTGCCCATGCCGCCGTCGGCGTCGATGGCCATCATTTCCTTCATGCACATCTTGTTGCGGTCCACGCACAGGTTCAGGATGGCGTCGTACAGGGCGGGGTCCACGGCGGCGTAGTGGCGCACGGGCTCGCGTTCGCTCGGCGCTTCGAGCTTCTTGTAGAGGTCGCGGGTGAGTTCGCCGTCCTTGCCGGCCTTGACCTTCTGGACCCACTGGTCGAAGTCGCCGTCGCTCAGGCCGTGGAACTTGAAGCGCATGCCCGAGAAGCCGGCGCCGCTGTAGTTGGCGGAGAAGCCTTCGAACTCGCCCGGCTTGTTGATGACCGCGTGCAGCTTGGTTTCCATGCCCGGCATGGCGTAGATCTGGCCGGCCAGCGCGGGGATGAAGAAGGAGTTCATGACCGAGGAAGCCGTGATCTTGAAGCTGATCGGGCGGTCCACCGGGGCCGCCAGCTCGTTCACCGTGGCGATGCCCTGCTCGGGGTAGATGAAGAGCCACTTCCAGTCGAGTGCCACCACTTCGACCACCAGCGGCTTGGTGTCCGCGGGAATCGGGCGCTGCGCGTCGAGGCGACGCAGCGGCTGGTAGGGGTCGAGCACGTGGGTGCTGATCCAGGTGATTGCGCCCAGCGCGATGATGATCAGCAGCGGTGCCGCCCAGATCGCCAGTTCGAGCTGGGTCGAGTGGTCCCAGTCGGGGCTGTAGGTCGCTTCCTTGTTCGACTGGCGGTAGCGCCAGGCGAAGAAGATGGTCAGCGCGATCACCGGGATGATGATGATCAGCATCAGCACGGTCGAGACGACGATCAGGCGTCCTTGCTGATTGGCGATGTCGCCGGAAGGGTTCATCAGCACCGTGTTACAGCCCGCCAGGAGGATGGCGGGGAGCAGCAGGAGCGATCGGCGAAGGTTCTTGAGGATGTGCATGCCGGGGGAAAAGAGGTGCGGGGGCGACGCAAAAAGACCCCACAATCTACGCTCGAAGACGGGTTTCGCCTATTGGACGTTTTGTCCTATGGCGGTAAATGTGTTTCGGTGAGACCCTATAGGCTGTCCATGATCCTATGTGTCACTTCCCGAGGTGACACCCGAATTACAGAAGCAATGACGACGTCCAGCATCAGTCCGCAAGGCGCCCAGCCGCTGCCGAACTCGCCCGAAATCGGCGCCCGGCAGGGTGACGACCACTCGCACATCGCCCCCGGCGAAATCGCGGTCGGCGTGGTCATCGGCCGCGCATCCGAATATTTTGACTTTTTCGTCTACGGCATCGCCTCGGTGCTGGTGTTTCCTGCGGTTTTTTTCCCGTTCGAGCAACATCTTGAAGGTGTTCTCTACTCTTTCCTGATTTTTTCGTTCGCCTTCATCGCGCGTCCGTTCGGAACTGTCATCTCGATGGCCATCCAGCGACGTTTCGGGCGAGAAGCCAAGCTGACCCTGGCGCTTTTCGTGCTCGGTACGTCCACCGCCGGCATTGCCTTCCTGCCGGGCTACGCCAGCCTCGGCTTCACGGCCATCGTGCTGCTGTCGGTGTTCCGTTTCGGCCAGGGCTTGGCGCTGGGCGGTTCGTGGGACGGCCTGCCGTCGCTGCTGGCGCTGAACGCACCGGCCAACCGCCGCGGCTGGTACGCCATGTTGGGCCAGCTGGGTGCACCCATTGGCTTCTTCATTGCCAGCGCACTGTTCGCGTACCTGTACTCGAGCCTGCCGAGCGAAGACTTCCTCGACTGGGGCTGGCGCTACAGCTTCTACGTGGCCTTCGCGATCAACGTGGTGGCGTTGTTCGCCCGCCTGCGCCTCGTGGCCACCGACGAATACTCGCGCCTGCTCGAAGAGCGTGAACTGGAACCCACCAGCGTGACCGAACTGGTCGGCTCGCAGGGCACCAACATCCTGATCGGCGCGTTCGCCGCGCTGGCCAGCTACGCGCTGTTCCACCTGATCACCGTGTTCCCGCTGTCGTGGATCACGCTGTACTCGGACCAGTCGGTCACCGAATTCCTGGTGGTGCAGATGGTCGGCGCGGTGCTTGGTGCCGCCGGCATCGTGGCCTCGGGCCTGCTGGCCGACCGCATCGGCCGCCGCTTCACGCTGGGCGGCCTGGCCGCCGTGATCGCGGCGTTCAGCGGCTTTGCCCCCACGCTGCTCGACGGTGGCCGCGTGGGCCAGGACATCTTCATCTTGGTGGGCTTCGTGATCCTGGGCCTGTCGTACGGCCAGGCGGCCGGCGCCGTGACCTCGAACTTCGCGCCCAAGTACCGCTACGTCGGTGCAGCCCTGACGGCCGACGTGGCCTGGCTGATCGGCGCGGCGTTCGCGCCGCTGGTCGCCCTGGGCCTGTCGGCTCACTTCGGCCTGGCCTACGTGAGCGTCTATCTGCTGTCGGGCGCTGTTGCCACCCTGGCCGCGCTGGGCCTGAACCGGGCGCTGGCGCGCGACTGATCGGCGGACCGGCGCTCTTCACCGTTCTTTCCGAAAAGGGGCCCGCGGGCCCCTTTCCCATTTCTGACGCAACGGTTGGCCCACTGGCTTAGGATTCGCCGATGTTTGCCGCCGCCATCTTCGACATGGACGGGCTGCTCATCGATTCGGAGCGCCCCATCATGGCTGCCTGGATCGAGGCAGCCCACACGCTCGACATCGAGCTTTCGCACAGCCAGTACCTGCAGGTCGTGGGGCTCTCCACCGTGGAGTCCGAGCAGATCCTCGCGTCGCTGCTGGGCGGCCCCGAGGCCTACCGCCACGCCATCGAGCATGTGCGCCGGTATCTGCAGCTCGAGCGCGCGGACGGCTCGCCGCTTTTTCCCATCAAGCCCGGCGCGGCCGAATTCCTGAGCGCCCTGCGCGAGCGCGGCATCCGCTGCGCCGTGGCCTCGTCGTCCACGCGCAGGCAGATCGAAGCCTGCCTCGGCAGCCTGGGCCTGCTGCACCATTTCTCGGCCTTCGCGGGCGGCGACGAAGTGGCGCGCGCCAAGCCCGACCCCGCGCTCTATCTGCTCGCAGCCGAACGGTTGGGCGTGGCCCCGGCCGACTGCATCGCCTTCGAGGACAGCGAGAACGGCGCCAGGTCGGCGCTCGCGGCGGGCCTGCGGGTCGTGGTGGTGCCCGACCTCAAGCATCCGACCGAAGCGATCACCGGCCAGGCGTTCCATGTGCTCGAGTCATTGCACGACGCGGTGCCGCACCTGCCGCATTGGTTCCCGCCGGCACCGGCCGAGAAGCTCGCCTGAGCAATCCCGGCCGGGCCTCGAATCAGAGGAACCCGATCGACAGCCACGGAATGGCCGCCACCGCGATGGTGCCGACCAGCAGCGCCAGCATGTAGCCGACGATGGGCCGGATGCCCGCGTCCGGCCGTACCCGCCCGATGGCGCAGGCCGCGTAATAGCCCACGCCCAGCGGCGGCGCAAACAGGCCCAGTCCCATCGACAGCACGACCACCATCGCGTAGTGCACCTCGTGGATGCCCAGCTGGCGCGCGATGGGAAACAGCAGCGGCCCGAACAGCACGATGGCCGGTATGCCCTCGAGCACCGAACCCAGCACCACGAAGGTGACCAGCGACACCGCCAGGAACATCGGCGCGCCGCCCGGCAGGCTGGCCATGGCTTCGGCCAGCCAGCGCGAGAAGCCCGACTGCGTCAGCCCCCAGGCCATGGCCGTGGCGGTGCCGATGATCAGCAGAATGGCACCCGAGAGCGACGCCGTGGCCACCAGCATCGGCCCCAGCCGCCGCCAGTCGAACTGCCGGTACACCACCAGCCCCGCCACCACCGCGTAGACGATGCCGATGGTCGACACCTCCGTCGCCGTGGCCACGCCCTCGACCACGGCGGCGCGGATGACGAAGGGCAGCGCCAGCGCGGGCAGCGCCACCAGGGCCAGCCGCATCACCTGTTTCCACGGCGGCCGCGCGACCTGGCTGAGGTCCTCATGGCGGTTGCGCATGAACACCACCACGCACAGCATCAGCCCCAGGATCACCGCCGGCAGCAGCCCGCCGGTGAACAGCGCCGCGATCGACACGCCCGTGACCGAGCCGATGGTGATGAGCACCAGGCTCGGCGGCACGGTTTCCGTCTGCGCACCGGTGGCCGCGAGCAGCGCCACCAGTTCGCCTTCGTCGGCGCCGCGCTTCTTCATCTCCGGAAACAGCGCAGGCGCGATGGCGGCCATGTCCGCCGCCTTCGAGCCCGAGATGCCCGACACCAGGTACATCGCGCCGACCAGCACATAAGACAGGCCGCCCTTCACATGCCCCAGCAGGCTGGCCAGGAACGCGACCATCGCCTTCGCCATGCCTGTCATCTCGATCAGCAGCCCGAGAAACACGAACAGCGGCACTGCTAGCAGGATGAGGTGCGACATGCCCTCGTCCATGCGCCCGATGATCACGGGCAGCGCGGTGTCGGTGGTCAGCGCCAGGTAGCCGAAGGTGCCCAGGCCGAACGCGAATGCGATCGGAATGCCGCAGAGCACGCAGGCCAGCACCACGCCGACGAAGAAGACCAGCAGGTTCAGCCGGCCCAGGTCTTCGAACACCGCGCGGCCCAGCGTGAAGGCGACGATCAGCGTGGCGACCACGGCAAAGGCCTTGGTCGAGGTCTTCCAGTCGAAGTCGCGAAACAGCCGCAGCACCGCGAACATGCCCATCAGCACCACGCCCACGGGCAGCGCCGCGGCGCGCCAGGCGTTGGAGATGTCGAGCGCCGGGGTGGTGATGAAGCGTTCGTCCGACGCGTATTCCCAGGCTGGCCACGCCACCATCGCCAGGAAGGCCAGCGCGGCATACAGCGCGATGGCCTCCGCCAGCCGCCGGCGCTGCGGCGGCAGCTTGGACACCATCGCGGTCATGCGCATGTGCTCGCCGCGCCGCAGGGCGACCACAGCGCCCAGCATCGCCAGCCAGATGAAGAGCATGGAGGCCAGCTCGTCCGACCAGATCAGCGGCTGGTGCAGCACGAAGCGGGCGACCACGCCGGCCAGCAGCACGACCACGTCGGCCAGCACCAGCGCGGCGGCCAGGCCGTCCACCAGCGCCCCGAGCACGTGCTCCGTGCGCGAGGTGAAGGACGCCGGGTTCGCCTCGTTGGCCGCATCGCCGTGGCCGTGCGGGCCCACGGGTGGGGTGTTGCCGCTCGCGCCGCCCGTCGGGGGCTCAGGCGGCCGCGCCGCCGGGCGCGGCGCGCTCATGCCAGCTTGCCCGTGCTGCGCTCCAGGAGTGCCCAGGCTTCATCGCCGTATTTCGACTTCCACTCGGCGTAGAAGCCGGCCTTGCGAAGCTGGTCGCGGAAGGCGGTGGGGTCGGGCTGGTTGATCTGCATGCCCTTGGCGCTCAATTCCTTCTGCAGGTTGGCATTGAGCTCGGCCACGTCGGTGCGCTCCCGCATGCCGGCGGCGTTGATGTGCTTGGCCACGATGGTCTGCAGGTCGGCCGGCATCTTGTCCCAGGCGCGGCGGTTGGCCAGGAACCAGAAGCCGTCCCACATGTGGTTGCTCATGGAGCAATATTTCTGCACCTCGTACAGCTTGGCGGTGGAGATGATGGCCAACGGGTTCTCCTGTCCGTCGACGATCTTGGTCTGCAGCGCCGAATACACCTCGGCGAAGTTGATCGACGTGGGGGCTGCCTCCAGCGCCTTGAACATCGACGTCCACAGCGGCGACACAGGCACGCGGATCTTGAAGCCCTTCAGGTCGGCCGGCGACGCGATCGGCTTGCTCGACGAGGTGATCTGCCGAAAGCCGTTGTCCCAGATCTTGTCCATGGCCACGATGTTGGCCTTGGCGATCTGCGTGCGGATGTGGGCGCCCAGGTCGCCGTCCATCGCCTTCCACACACTCGCGTAGTCGGGAAACGCGAAGCCCACGCCGCTGATGGAAGCCGAAGGCACCAGCGTCGACAGAATCAGCCCCGACAGCGTGAAGAACTCCACCCCGCCCGAGCGCAGCTGGCTCAGCACGTCGGTGTCGGAGCCCAGCTGGTTGTTCGGAAAAATCTGGATATCGACCTGGCCGTGGGTCTCGGCGCGGATCGCGTCGGCCATCTCTTTGGCCCGCAGGTTCATCGGGTGCGAGACGGGCAGGTTGTTGGCGTACTTGTAGTTGAACGCGTTCTTCTGGGCCAAGGCCTGGCGCAACGGGAGCGCGAGGGTGGAAGCGGCGGCTGCGGTGCGCAGGACGGTACGGCGGTTGATGTTCATTCTTTGTCTCGATGTCGTAGTTGTGTTGAATTCGATCGTCCGGGGGAAAGGAGGGCTTGGTTCAGTGCGTGGCGACCTCCCCGATCTCTCCGCGCTCCGCGAGGAGCCGTCGTATTTCGTTCTTCGTGACCTTGCCGTAGCCTGACTTCGGCAGCGAATCCCAGAAAAAGACGTGCCGCGGCCAGCGGTATCTGGCGCAGCGCCCGTCGAGGTGGGCCAGGATGTCCTCGGGCGTCGGCACCTCGTCGTGCCCGCACACCAGCACGGCCACGCCCACCTCGCCCCACTTGGCGTCGGGCACGCCCAGCACGGCCGCCTCGCGCACCGCGGGGTGGGTCAGCAGGATCTCTTCCACCTCGCGCGGATAGACGTTGGAGCCGCCCGAGATGTACATGTCCGACTCGCGGCCGGTGATGTAGAGCAGCCCCTGCGCGTCCATGCGGCCCAGGTCGCCGGTGTGGAACCAGCCGCCGCGCAGCGCCTTGGCGGTGGCCTCGGGGTTGTTGAAGTAGCCCGCGAACACGGCCGGGCCCCGGCAGCAGATCTCGCCCACCTCGCCGGCGGGCAGGCGCTGCATGTGCGCATCGAGGATGGCCACTTCCATGCCGGTGCGCGGCCGGCCGCACGAACCGACGTGCGCGTTGGCGTCTGCATCGTCCGGCGAGTGCATCGACGGCGGCAGCACGGTGATGCAGCCGGTCACCTCGCCCAGGCCGAAGTACTGCACCAGCACCGGCCCGAGCTTCTGCAGCGCGCGCTTCTGGTCGGCGCGGTACATCGGCGCGCCGGCATAGATCAGGTAGCGCAGCGAGCGGTGGTCGAACTCGTCGACCGAGGCGTCTTCCACCAGCATCTTGACGATGGTCGGCACGGTGAACACGTTGCTCACGCGGTGCCGCTCGACCAGCGCCCAGAAGGTGCGCGGCTCCAGCCGGTCCGAAGGTGGCAGCACCGTGGCCGCGCCGCGTGCCACGTTCAGCAGCGCATGGATGCCCGCGCCGTGCGACAGCGGCGCCACGGCGATGGAGCAGTCTTTCTCCGTGGTGCCGGGAATCAGGTCGGCCAGGTGGTTGGTGACCACGAAGGCGAGCTGCCCGTGCGTGAGCACGGCCGCCTTGGGCTTGCCGGTGGTGCCCGAGGTGTAGAAGTACCAGGCCGGCGTATCGGCCTGGACATCGGCCACGGCCTTGGGCGCGCCGGCATGCGCGGCCAGCAGCGGCTCGTAGCCGTGCTCACCCTGTCGCGGCGTGCCGATGGTGACGACCTGCGCAAGGTGCGCGCTGGCGCCACGCACCGCATCCACATGGGCCGCGAAGCAGTCTTCGGCCAGCATCACCGTCGCTTCGCTGGCGCTGCCCAGGTAGGCCACCTCGGGCGGCGTGAGCCGGAAATTGACCGGCACCCAGACCACACCCAGCCGGAACGCGGCCCAGCAGCTTTCGAACAGCGCGAGGTTGTTGCGCGACTGCACCAGCAGCTTGTGGCCCGGCCGCATGCCCAGTGCGTGCAGCGCCTGCGCCAGTGCGTCGACGCGCTCGTCGATCTCGCGCCAGGTCCAGCTGCGCTCTTCGAGGATCAGGCCGGGGCGCTGCGCAAACAATGCCGCCGTCTGCGACAGCAGCACCGACAGGTTCGCCGCATGGGCCTGGCTCACGCCGCCTCCAGCACGCTGAGGTAGTTGGCGACGGCCGCCCCGCCCATGTTGAAGACCGCGCCCGGCTTGCCCGTGCCCACCTGCATGTCGCCGGCCAGCCCGGTGAGTTGCATGGCGGCCATCACGTGCTGCGAGACGCCCGTCGCGCCGATCGGATGGCCGCGCGACTTGAGGCCGCCCGAGGGGTTCACCGGCAGCCTGCCGTCCTTGCGCGTGACGCCGTCGAGGATCGCGCGCGCGCCCTGGCCGTGCGGCGCCAGCCCCATCGCCTCGTACTCCAGCAGCTCGGCGATGGTGAAGCAGTCGTGCGTTTCCACGAAGCCCAGGTCGTCGAGCTTGAGGCGGGCGGCTTCGAGGCCCCGGTGCCACGCGAGCGCCGCGCCCTCGAAGCGCGTGGGGTCGCGCCGCGACAGCGGCAGGTAGTCGTTGACCTGCGTGCGCGAGCGCCAGCGCACCGCGGGCACCTTCGCCGAAGCCAGCGGCGCGGCCGAAATGACCAGCGCCGCCGCGCCGTCGGAGACCAGCGAGCAGTCCGAGCGCTTCAGCGGCCCGGCGACGAACGGGTTCTTGTCGGAGGGGTTGCGGCAGAAGTCGAAGCCCAGGTCGCGGCGCATGTGCGCATAGGGGTTGTGCGTGCCGTTGGCGTGGTTCTTGGCCGCGATGGCGGCCAGCGCGTCGCTCTGGTCGCCGAAGCGTTCGAAATAACCGCCGGCGATGTTGCCGAACACACCCGCGAAGCCCGAGGGCGTGGCGCCTTCTTCCTTCACGTAGGAGCAGCGCAGCAGCGTCTGCGCGATGACCGGGCCGGGCACCGCGTTCATGATCTCGAAGCCCACCACCAGCGCATGCCGCACGCGGCCGCTGGCCACCGCGTCCAGCGCGGCCCAGATCGCGGCCGAGCCCGTGGCGCAGGCGTTTTCCAGCCGCACCGCGGGCACATGGCGCAGCCCCGGCACCGCCAGCGCCACCAGCGAGGCGCTGAAGTCCTGCGGTACGAAGCCGCTGTTGAAGTGGCCCACGAAGATGCCGTCGATGTCGCCGGCTTCCAGCCCCGCCGTCGCCAGCGCGGGCTCGACCGCGTCGCGGATCAGTTGCTCGCTGTCGGCCGCGTCGAGCTTGCCGAAGGGCGTGTGGCCCCAGCCTGTGATGAAGGTGTCGTTGCGCATGATTGGCCGTTCCTCATGCGTGGTCGGCAGGTGCCGCGGACCCGCCGCGGCGCAGCGTCGGCAGGCCCACGCCTGCGGCATCGAAGCCCCCGTCCACCGCCAGCACCTGGCCGTTGATGAAGCTGGCTTCGTCGCTGCACAGGAAGCCCACCGTGTTGGCCATTTCCTCCACGCTGCCGTAGCGGCCCAGCGGAATGGCGTCGTAGTAGTCGGAGCGGATGGCCACGCTGTGGACCAGCTTGGCCATCTCGGTGTCGACCGGACCGGGCGCGATCACGTTCACGCGCACGCCCGCATTGCCGAGTTCGACCGCGTACTGCTTCGTCAGGTGGATCAGCGCCGCCTTGCTGGTGCCGTAGGCCACGCGCAGCGTGCTGGCCCGCAGCCCGGAGATCGACGCCACGTTCACCACCGCGCCGCTGCCGGCCTTGACCATCAGCGCGCCGAAGGCCTGGGTGCACAGGAAAGCGCCGTCCAGGTTGGTGCCCAGCACCGTGCGCCAATCGGCGAAGGTGGTTTCGGCAACGCGCTTGAACACCGCCACGCCGGCGTTGTTGACCAGCGCGTCCACGCGGGCGAAGCGGTCGATCACGGCCTTGGCCGCGGCCTCGACCTGCAATGGGTCCGACACGTCGCAGTGCACGCCGAGCACGCGTTCGGGCTGCGCGAGCTTGCTCACGGTGATGTCGAGCGTGGCGTGGTCGTTGTCCAGCAGCGCGACCCGATGGCCGTGCGCGAGGAACCATTGCCCGATGGCCAGGCCGATGCCGCGTGCGCCGCCAGTGACGACTGCGACGCGAGAGGAGGAAAGATCTGTCATGGATGTCTTCGGTGTTGCGGGTTCAGGAATCGTCGGAAGGAAGCCACTCCTCGAGCGTGATCTCGAAGGTGACGCACACGGTGTTGGCGCCGGCCACGAAGGGCCCGCCGTAGACACGGCCCTGGGTGTCGGCCACCACGCCGGTCAGCGCCGCGCGCAGCGTGCCGTCGGGCTGGCGCCGCACCTCGCCGGCCAGGCTGACGACCTCCACGGCGGGGCCGCGGATCACCTGGCAGGAGCCGTCGGGCCGCTCCAGGCAGGCGTCGATCAGGCTGCCCAGCGCGCCGCGTACAAAGGCGTTGCCGAAGCCCTCGGCCACGCAGAGCTTCTCGACGCTCTGCATCAGGTCTTCATTGGGGCCGATGCGTGCGTAGGCCACGCGGCCCATGCGGCCGCGTTCGATCAGGCGCACATCAGACATGGGCGGCCCTTGCTTCGGGCCGCATCAGGGGCATGCGTGTTTCTTCGTCGTAGGCCACGCGCAGGTCGAAGCTGTCCAGCGCGGTGACCACTACGGTCACGGGCGCGGGCCCGACGACGGTGCGCTCCGTCAGGATGTGGCCACCGCGCACCCGCCCCTGCGCTTCGCTGAACGCGCCGTGGCAATGGACGATGGCGGCGCCGCCGGCGGAGCGGCCCAAGGTGGCGTTGCCGAAGATCAGCCGCGCATGGCGCAACTGCTCGGGGGCGCCGTAGGTGGCGAGCACGCGGCCGGTGGGGTCGGGCAGCGCCATGCAGAAGCTCAGCCGGTCGAGTTCGCCGCCCAGCAGCGTCATCGACGCGCTGGCTACGTTCTCGGCGGCCAGTGCCCGCACGAGGCTGTCGTGCAGCGTGCCTCCCGCGGGCAGCGAGAGGCGAAAGTGCCGGCCCTTGTCGGCGTGCATGTGGTTGATCCGCACGGGCCCGTACGGGCCAGGGTGAACCACGGTGCGTGCTCGTGGCAGGCCCGTCGTTTTCTGAATCGTCACGTTGTCTCCTTGCGCGCCGACAGGGGTAACGCCGGCGCAGCGGGACAAAGTCTAGGAGTGGAAATCCATAGCAACAAATCTACAATTCATATAGATCAATACAGGATTCAGATCGATGGAGCTGCGTCATCTGCGCTGCCTGGTGGCCGTGGCCGAGGAACTGCACTTCGGCCGCGCCGCCGAGCGGCTGAACCTGTCGCAGCCGCCGGTGAGCCTGGCGATCAAGGAGATGGAAGACGAACTGGGCGTGGTGCTGTTCGAGCGCACCTCGCGCCGCATCGCGATCACCCAGGCCGGCGAAGAGGCGCTGCGCGACGCGCGCGCGGTGCTGGGCGGGCTGGAAACCCTGCGCCGGCGCGCCCAGGATGCGGCCGCCGGCGTCATGGGGTCGATTGCCGTCGGCTTCATCAGCCTGCCGGCCTACACCTTCCTGCCGCCCACCTTGCGGCAGTTCACCGAGCATCACCCCAAGGCCACCGTCGCGCTGCGCGAGGGCATCACCGAGCAGATCGTGGCCGACGTCGAATCCGG
The DNA here is from genome assembly GCF_900100965.1 of Variovorax sp. EL159. Taxonomy (GTDB): domain Bacteria; phylum Pseudomonadota; class Gammaproteobacteria; order Burkholderiales; family Burkholderiaceae_C; genus Variovorax. The sequence continues at coordinate 360,183 of NZ_FMUJ01000002.1, forward strand.
CCGCCTCGACGTGGGGCTGGTGCTCCAACCCGCGGAAATGCCCGCCACGCTGGGCTCGCGGCTGGTGCAGAAAGACGTGCTGATCCTCGCGCTGCCCGAGGCGCATCCGCTGGCGCGCCCCGGCAACGTGGCGCTGGAGAACTTCTCCGGCGAGCGCTTCCTGGGCTTCGAGCGCCACATCGGGCCGCAGATGTTCGATGCCATCGTCACCACCTGCATGCGGCGCGGCTTCAGCCCGCTCATGTTTCCGGCGCGGCAGATGAACACCATCGTCAGCCTGGTGTCGGGCGGCGTGGGCGTGGCCCTGGTGCCGGCCTGCGTGAAGGCATTGCACCGCGAGGGCGTGGTGTTCCGCCCGCTCAAGGGCGAAAAGACTTCCGTCGACACGCTGGTGGTCTGGCGCAAGACGGACGAGTCGCCGCTCGTGAAGGCGCTGCTGGCCCTGCTGCCCACGCTCGACGAGGCGCCGGAAATGCGTGCCGCGTCGACCTTCGCCCCGATCTGAGCGGGGCCGCTCAGAGCACTTCGTCGCGCAACTGCGGGAACACCTTCGACACCTTCGCGAGCAGGTAGTCGCCGTAGCGGCCGCTGAAGGCGTGCACGTTGGCGCGGTCCCAGCGCTCGGCGCTGTCGTCCAGCGCCTCGGCGCCTGCAAGGCCTTCGATGCGCTGCACGCGCGCCTCGAAATTCGGATCGAAGAACAGCGGAAACGACAGCCGGTCGCGGCCCGAGGTGTTGCGCTTGACGCGGTGCGGCGTCGACTTGTAGAGCCCGCCGGTCATGCGGTCGAGCATGTCGCCGATGTTGCAGATGAACGAGCCAGCAATCGGCGGCGCGTCGATCCAGCCGCCCGGCGTGTGCACGGCAAGGCCGCCCACGTTGTCCTGGTGAAGGATGGTGAGCAGGCCGTAGTCGGTGTGCTCGCCCACGCCCCATTGCACGTCGAGCCCTTCGGGCACGGGCTGCGAGGGGTAGTTGAAGAGGCGGAACAGGATGAGCGGATCGGCCGTGTAGCGCTCGGCGAAGTACGTTGCCGGCAGGCCGAGGCTGAGCGCGATGCCTTCCATCAAGCGGTGGCCAAGCTGCGTGACGGCCGTCATGTAGCCGAGGATGGTCTCGCGAAAACCCGGCACGTCGGGGAACAGGTTGGGCCCGTGCACCGGCGTCTTTGCCTGCACCAGCGGGTGCGAGGCGGGCAACTCGGTGCCGAGGTACAGGCCTTCCTTCCAGTCGGGCCGGCCCGAGGTCAGCTCGCCACCGAGCGGGAAGAAGCCGCGCCATGCACGGCCACCCAGCGCCATGCGCCACTGCATCTTGGTTTCTTCGGGCAGGCTGAAGAACCGGTGGCTCAGGTCTTCGAGCCGCTGCACCAGCGCCGCATCGACGCCATGACCCGTGACATAGAAGAAGCCATGCGCGCGGCAGGCGGCGCCGATCTGCGCGGCCACGCCATCGCGTGCCGCCGTGCCGGCCACGAGCGGGGCAACATCGATCACGGGCAGCGAGAGGAGGTCGGAAGAAGTGGTGGTCATGGTCGTCGTGGAAAGCATGTCATGCGCCGTGCGCGAACGGCGAGCGGATGTCCGAAAGGAACTGCTGCGCGCGGGGATGCTGCGGGCGATTGAAGAAGTCGTCGGGCGTGGCGCGCTCCAGCACCTTGCCCTCGTCCATGAAGAGCACGCGGTCGGCCACTTCGCGCGCAAAGCCCATCTCGTGCGTGACGCACACCATGGTCATGCCGTCGCGCGTGAGGTCACGCATCACCAGCAGCACCTCGCCGACCATCTCGGGGTCGAGCGCGCTGGTGGGTTCGTCGAACAGCATCAGCGGCGGTTGCATCGCGAGCGCACGCGCGATGGCCACGCGCTGCTGCTGGCCGCCCGACAGCTCGCTCGGCCAGGCGTCGGCCTTGTTCGACAGGCCCACGCGCTGCAGCAGGGCCATCGCGCGGTCTTCGGCTTCCTTGCGCGAGAGGCCCCGCAATTGCATCGGCGCCATCGTGCAGTTCTGCAGCACTGTGAGGTGCGGGAACAGGTTGAACTGCTGGAACACGAAGCCGATGCGCGAGCGGAAGGCATTCACATCAGTACCCGGCGCGTGGATGTCCTTGCCCTCGAGCAGGATGCGGCCCGACTGGATCGGCTCCAGCCGGTTGAAGGTGCGGATCAAGGTCGACTTGCCCGAGCCCGACGGCCCGCACACGACCACCACTTCGCCCTTGTGGATGGTCTCGGTCACGTCGACCAGCGCGTGGTAGCTGCCGTACCACTTGTTGACTTTTTCGAGTTCGATCATGCGGGCACCTTGGCGGTAGAAGCGGCGGTCGAGAGGCCGCGGCGCGCGAGCCGGCGCTCCAGCCAGTAGGCGAAGCGCGACAGGCCGAAGCACAGGATGAAGTAGGTCAGGCCCAGGATCAGGTAGATCTGCGCCGGCTTGGTGAACACCTGCGTGTTGATCTGCGTCGCGATGAACGACACCTCGGCCAACCCGATGATGTAGCCCAGCGAGGTCTCCTTGATGGTCGAGACGAACTGGTTCACCAGCGAAGGCAGCATGCTGCGCAGCGCCTGCGGCAGCACCACGAGACGCATCGCGCGGCCATAGCTCAGGCCCAGCGCGCGGGCGGTTTCCATCTGGCCGCGCGGCAGGCCCTGGATGCCGGCACGCACGATCTCGGCCAGGTAGGCGGCGTCGAACACCACCAGCGCGATCAGCATGGTGGTGAACTGGTCGGTCTTGATGCCGGTCACGCTGGGCAGGAAGAAGTAGGCCCAGAAGATCACCATCAGCAGCGGCAGGCCGCGCACCACGAACACGAAACCCGTGACCGGCCAGCGCAGCCAGCGCCATGGGCTCACGCGCGCCAGGCCGAGCGCGATGCCCAGCGGCAGCGCCAGGATCAGCCCGCACGAGGCCAGCAGCAGCGTGAGCACGAGGCCGCCGAGCGGCCCGTTCGGGTACTGCCCGATGAGGAAGTAGACCCAGTAGTCATTGATGATCTGCAGCATGCCGGCTGTTCCGTCAGATGGTCCGCACCGGGAAGCGGTGCTGATACCAGGTCGCCAGCCCGGTGATGACCAGCGACACCGTGAGGTACGCCGCGCTCGCGAACGCGAAGGACTCGAAGCTGCGGAAGGTCGCGCTCTCCACCTGGCCGGCCTGGTACATCAGCTCGGCCACGCCGATCACGGTGGCGATGGAGGTGTTCTTCCACAGGCTCAGCGTCTGCGAGATCAGCGGCGGAATGGTCACGCGCAGCGCCTGCGGCAGCACCACGCGGCGCATGGTGGCCAGGTAGCTGAAGCCCATCGCGCGCCCGGCCTCGAACTGCACCGTGGGAATCGCGCGGATGCCGCTGCGGATGTCTTCCGCCATGAAGGCGGCGGTGTAGAGCGCAAGCGCGATCACCGCGCTGAAGGCCTCGATGTGGCCGGCATAGAGCCATTGCTTGATGCCCTCCGGCAGCAGCTCGGGCGCACCGAAATACCAGAACAGCATGTGCGCGAGCAGCGGGATGTTGCGGATCGATTCGACATACGCAAAGCCGAGCCAGCGCAACGGCGCGAAGGGCGAAAGCCGCAGCAGCGCCACCACCAGCGCGATGGGCAGCGCGAGCACCAGGGCGGCGGCGAGCAGTTGCAGCGAAAGCAGCAAGCCCGCGACCAGCATGTCGTGGTACTTGCCGGTCAGCAGCAAGGAATAGTCGAACAAGGGCATGGGGGGCGACAGTATCACCGTCGCGAGGGAATCTTCTCCCTCCCCCGTTGGGGGAGGGTGAGGGTAGGGGCACGACGGCGATCAATGCGTCACGGCCTGCGACATGCGCACGGGCCGCTTGCCCCCATCCCGGCCTTCCCCCGGAAGGGGAAGGAGAAATACCGGGAGGTCGTCAGTCGATCTTGTCGGTGTCGAGCTTGAAGTCGCGCGTCTGGAAGCCGGAGGCCGTGTCCGGGCCGTACCACTTGATGAAGATCTTCTGCGCTTCGCCCGACTTCTCGAGTTCGCGCAGCGTGTCGTCCACCACGGCCTTCAGGCCGGCTTCGCCCTTCTTGATGCCGATGGCCAGCGACTCGGTGCTCAGGTTCTGCTTGAGCACCACGTACTGCGCCTTCTGTGGGCCGAGCTTGGCGTAGCTGCGCAGCAGCGCGGCCTCGTCGTCCACGTAGCCCACGCCCTTGCCCTGCTGCAGCGCCTGGAAGGCCTGCTGGCTCGTGTCGAAGGTCACGACCTCGGCGGTGGGCACGGCCTTGCGGATGTTCGGCTCCTGCGTGCCGCCGCGGATGGTCAGCACCTTCTTGCCGCCGAGCTGAGGTACTTCGGTGATGCCGCTGTCTTTCTTCACGATGGCCTTCTGGCCGGTCACGAAGGTGGTGAGGGAAAAGTCGATCTGCGCCTCGCGCTCCTTGTTGTGCGTGAGGCCGGCGGCCACCAGGTCGACGTGGCCCTGCTGCAGCTCGGGAATGCGCGCGGCCACGGCGATCTGCTTGAGCACCGGCTTCACGCCGATCTTCTTGGCGATGGCATTGGCCAGGTCGACTTCGTAGCCGACGATCTGGCGCGTCTTCGGGTCGATGAAGGTGGCGGGCTCGTCGGTGCCGAGCACGCCGACCACGAGTTCGCCCTTCTTCTTGATGTCGGCCAGCTGGTCGGCATGGGCGACGGTGCCGAGCAGGAAGGTGGAAGCGGCGACGGCCGCGGCGAGCAGTGTGTGGCGCATGGTTGTTCTCTCTGCGGAAGGAAATTCCGGGCCGAACCATAGCAATAAAACCCAGGATCATTAAATCGTCAATCGACATATGTATATGGGTAAGCTGAACGCGGCCGCGGCAGGCTGGGGTAAATTCGCGGCGCGAAAAATGCGCTCCCGTCGTTTTTCGCGGTTCCTCTTTCAGCGAGCTCCTCATGATCATCAAACCGCGCGTGCGCGGCTTCATCTGCATTACGACCCACCCCACGGGTTGCGAAGCCAACGTCAAGCAACAGATCGACTACGTCAAGGCCCAGGGCCCCATCGCGGGCGGGCCGAAGCGCGTGCTGGTGATCGGCGCATCGACCGGCTACGGCCTGGCCGCGCGCATCACCTCGGCCTTCGGCTGCGGTGCCGACACGCTGGGCGTGTTTTTCGAGCGTGCCGGCAGCGAGACCAAGCCCGCATCGCCCGGCTGGTACAACACGGCCGCCTTCCATAAGGCGGCCACGGCCGAAGGGCGCTATGCGAAGAGCATCAACGGCGATGGTTTTTCCGATGCGGTGAAGCAGCAGACCATCGACACGATCCGCGCCGACCTCGGGCAGGTCGATCTTGTCGTGTACAGCCTGGCCGCGCCACGGCGCACGCACCCGAAGACCGGGCAGGTCTTCAATTCGACGCTCAAGCCCATCGGCAAGGCCGTCAACCTGCGCGGCCTGGACACCGACAACGAGGTCGTCAAAGACTCGGTGCTGCAGCCCGCCACGCAGGAAGAGATCGACAACACCGTGGCCGTGATGGGCGGTGAAGACTGGCAGATGTGGATCGACGCGCTGCAGCAGGCCGGCGTGCTGGCCGATGGCGCCAAGACCACGGCCTTCACCTACCTGGGCGAGCAGATCACGCACGACATCTACTGGAACGGCTCCATCGGCGCTGCCAAGAAAGACCTCGACCAGAAGGTGCTCGGCCTTCGCCAGACGCTGGCCGCGAAGGGCGGCGACGCGCGCGTGTCGGTGCTGAAGGCGGTGGTCACGCAGGCCAGCTCGGCCATCCCGATGATGCCGCTGTACCTGTCGCTGCTGTTCAAGGTGATGAAGGCAGAGGGCACGCACGAGGGCTGCATCGAGCAGGTGCATGGGCTCTATGCCGAAAGCCTGTACGGCAATGCACCGCACATCGACGACGAAGGCCGCCTGCGCGCGGACTACAAGGAGCTGGCGCCGCAGGTGCAGGCCCGCGTGCAGGAACTCTGGGGCCAGGTGACCAACGAGAACCTGTACGAGCTGACGGACTTTGCCGGCTACAAGACCGAGTTTTTGCGGCTCTTCGGCTTCGCCGTCGAGGGCGTGGACTACGAGGCCGACGTGAACCCCGACGTGGGCATTCCAGGCCTCATCCAGGTCTAGCAAGCCTGCGCTGGGATACTCCCTGCCATGCAGATTCAAGAAAAACCGCCCGCCGGAACCCCTTTCGAGTGGATCGGCGGCGAACCCAAGGTAGAGGCACTGGTCGAGCGCTTCTACGACCTGATGGACCTCGAGCCGGCCTACGCGCAATTGCGCGCGGTGCATGGCACCAGCCTCGACAACGCACGCCAGCGGCTGTTCTGGTTCCTGTGCGGCTGGCTCGGCGGCCCGCAGCATTACACCGACCGCTTCGGCCATCCGATGCTGCGTGCGCGCCACATGCCCCAGGCCATCGGAGGCCACACCATCGGCATCAAGGAGCGCGACCAGTGGCTCGCCTGCATGGACCAGGCCATGGGCGAGACCGAAGTGCCCGATGCATTGCGCGAACGCCTGCGCGGTTCGTTCTTCCAGACGGCCGACTGGATGCGCAACCGCGGCGAATAAGCAGGCACAACCAGACAACGACTTCGAAAGACTGTTCTCCATGAGTTCCATCGTCATCATCGGCGGCGGCCACGCCGCTGCCCAGCTTTGCGCGGGGCTTGCCGAAGCCGGGCAGGGCGCGCGCGTGCACCTGGTCTGCGAGGAGGCTTGCGAGCCCTACCACCGGCCGCCGCTGTCCAAGGCGTTCCTGAAGAGCGCCGAGGAAGCAACGCAACCGCACAAGGCCGCCGACTGGTACCGCGAAGCCGGCATCACGCTGCACCTGGGCGATGCCGCCGTGGCCATCGACCGCGAGGCCCACACCGTCACGCTGCGTTCCGGCGCTGTGCTGCCCTGGGAGCGGCTGGTGCTGGCCACCGGCACGCGCGCGCGGCAGATGCCCGAGCTGAAGCCGGGGCTGGAGAACGTCGCCAGCCTGCGCGCCGCCGACGAGGCGCATCGCCTGCGCACGCGGCTCGCTTCGGCCGAACGGGTCACGGTGCTCGGCGGCGGCTTCATCGGGCTCGAAGTGGCGGCCACCGCCAAGGCGCTCGGCAAGTCGGTGCAGGTGATCGAAAGCGCGCCGCGCCTGCTGGGCCGTGCCGTGTCGCCCGAACTCTCGGCGCATGTGCTCGCCACGCACCGCGCGGCCGGCATCGACATCGTGCTGGGCGCGCAGGCCGGTGCGTTCGAGGTGGAAGGCGATCGCCTCGCATCGATCCAGGTCAACGGCGCGAAGCAACCGGTGGACCTGCTGCTGCTGGGCATCGGCGCGGTGCCCGAGACGGCGCTGGCGCAAGCGGCCGGCCTCGAATGCGCCGACGGCATCGTGGTCGACGGCCACATGCAGACCAGCGCGGCCGACGTGCTCGCGGTGGGCGATTGCACGCGCTTCCCCGATCGCCGCGCGGGCCGCGCGCTGCGGCTCGAATCGGTGCAGAACGCCAACGACCAGGCACGCACGGCCGTGGCCACGCTCACCGGCGCGGCACGCACGCACGATGCGGTCGCGTGGTTCTGGTCCGACCAAGGCAGCATGCGCCTGCAGATGGTCGGGCTGATGCCTGCCGAAGGCACGCCGGGCCTGACCAGCGTGCGACGCCCGGGGCCCAAGCCCGATGCGTTCTCGCTGTTCCATTACGTCGATGGGCAGCTCGTGTGTGTCGAATCCGTGAATGCGCCGGTCGACCACATGATGAGCCGCAAGCTGCTCGAAGCCGGCCGCAGCCCCGACCCGGTGGCCATTGCCGATGCGTCAATACCCCTGAAGAACCATCTGTCGTAGGCACGCCTCAGGTCAGGGCCAGTTCACTATCCTGTCACTCGGCTTTCAGAGACTTCGTCTTCCTCAAATTTGCAGGGAGATCCCTCGATGAAGAAAGCAGTGGCCGCGTCGCCTTGGCGCCTAGCCCCCATGTCCGCCTGTGTCGCAATCCTGGCCGCCGCGCTCACCGCCTGTGGTGGCGGGGGCAGCAGCGGCCCGATTTTTCCGCCGGTCGCACCGGCGCCGAATCCCCCGGCACCGCCCGCGCCGGCACCGGTGGCCGTGGGCACGCGCACGACGGTCGCATTGCTGGAGACCACCGACCTGCACTTCAACGTGCGCAGCTACGACTACTTCAAGCTCGCTGAAGACAAGTCGTACGGCTACGAGCGCACCGCCACGCTGATCAACGCGGCGCGCAAGGAGTTTCCGAACACGGTGCTGCTGGACAACGGCGACACCATCCAGGGCACGGCGCTGGCCGACTACGAAGCGCTGGTGAGCCGCATTCCCTGCACCCAGCCGCTGTCGATCTACAAGGTCATGAACGCCTCGGGCTTCGACGCCGGCACGCTGGGCAACCACGAGTTCAACTACGGGCTGGACTTCCTCAACCAGGTGCTGGGCGGCGGCCTCGACGTTGACGGTGTCGACGGCTCCAAGAAGTGCGCCGGCCCGACCTTCCCGATGGTGCTGGCCAACGTGCAGAGCATCAAGAGCGGCAAGCCGCTGATTGCGCCCTACACCATCGTCACCAAGCAGTTCACCGCGACCGACCCCGACGGCAAGGCCGTGACGGTGCCGATCAAGGTCGGCGTGATCGGCTTCACCACGCCCGGCATCCTGAACTGGGACAAGCGCTTCCTCGAGGGCAAGGTGAGCACCCAGGGCGCGGTGGAAGCGGCCAACAAGTACATCCCCGAACTGCGCGCCAAGGGCGCGGACATCGTGGTGGCGCTGCAGCACGGCGGCCTCGATGCCTCGCCCTATTCGCCGACGATGGAAAGCCCCGGCCTCTACCTGTCGAAGGTGCCGGGCATCGACGCGCTGATGATGGGCCACCAGCACGGCACCTTCCCCGATCGCGGCACCAACCCGGGCTACAAGCAGGCCGGCGTGGACAACAAGGCCGGCACCGTCAACGGTGTGCCGGCCGTGATGGCCAGCTCGTGGGGCAAGGCGCTGGGCCTGATCCGGCTCGACCTCGTGTACGACGGCAAGACCTGGAGCGTGGACAAGACCAAGACCAACGTCGAGCTGCGTTCCACGCAGACCGGCAAGGACAGCACTGGCAAGTTGACCTACGTCGATGCCGACCCGAGCGTCGCACCGCTGGTCGAAACCCAGCACCAGGCTGCGATCGCCTACGTGAAGACGCCGATCGGCAGCACCGACTTCCGCATGAACACCTACTTCGCGGACGTGGGCGACCCGGGCGCGATCCAGATCGTGAACCAGGCGCAGGCCGACTACGTGGCGGCCTACATCCAGGCCAACCTGCCGCAGTACGCGAGTCTGCCGGTGCTGTCGGTGAGCGCGCCCTTCAAGTCGGGCTATGAAGGTGGGCGCGACTACACCGACGTGGCCGTGGGCAACCTGGCGATCTTCAACGCGGCCGACCTGTACCTGTACCCGAACACGGTGTATGCGGTGAAGGTCACGGGCGCCGAGATCAAGGGCTGGCTCGAAGCTGCAGCCAAGCGCTTCAACAAGATCAGCACGTCCGCGACGGCGAACCAGGAGCTCATCAGCACCTTCCCGGGCTACAACTTCGACATGTTCACGACGCCGGACATGCAGTACGAAATCGACGTGACGCAGGACGTGGGCAGCCGCATCAAGAACCTGATGTACAAGGGCGCGGCCATCGACCCGGCGAAGGAGTTCGTCATCGCGACGAACAACTACCGTGCGACGAGCGGTGCGAGCTTCATTCCCGCGCTGGACGGACGCGCGACGATCTATGCCTCGCCCGATGCCAATCGCGATGTGCTGATCGCGTACATCAAGGCCAAGAAGACCATCACGCGCGCGACCAACGGCGCGGCACGCAGCTGGCGCTTCACGCAAGTGACGACGGCGGGCAACGTGGTGTTCAGTTCGGGCCTGGGGCAACTGAACGCGGCGACGGACGCGGGCCTCACGAACATCTCTGTGCTGGTGGCGGATGATGGCAAGGGCCGGTCGGTCTACAAGCTCGACCTGAGCAAGTAACCCGCTTGACTCCCTCCCCTTCGGGGGAGGGCAGGGGTGGGGGCGCGACGGCCTTGCCGTAGGCATGGCACCTGTTCGAAGGCCTGCCCCCATCCCAACCTTCCCCCAAAGGGGGAAGGAGCAAGACTCAGCGACGCACGGGCGCCAGAAGCACCACGAGGGCTCCCGCGCCGCCTTCCGCCGGCTTGGCCTGCACGAACGCAATCACCTCGTTCTTCTGGATCAGCCAGCGTTGCGTCTTGGTCTTGAGCACCGGCTGCTTGCCGGGCGAGCCCAGGCCCTTGCCGTGCACCACGCGCACGCAGCGCAACCCCTGCTTGTGAGACGTGCGGATGAAGCCGCCGAGGGCTTCGCGCGCCTCGTCGCTGCGCATGCCGTGCAGGTCGACCTGGGCCTGGATCGACCAGTCGCCCTTGCGCAAACGCGCGGTGATGTCGGTGCCGATGCCGGGGCGGCGAAAGCTCATGGCGTCGTCGACGTCGAGCAGCGTGGTCACGTCGAATTCGTCGGACAGCGACTCGCGCAGCACGCGCTGTTCGTCGAGCTGGTGCTGCACCGGGATCGGCGCGGGCGGTTCGGGCGACAGCGGCACGGCGGCCTTGCGGCGCAGCGGCTCGGTGGCGCCGATGGCACGGGTGAACAGGTCTTTCTCGGCGGCGCGCTTGCGTTCGGCGGCCGCCTTTGCCGCCGCCTCCGCCGCTTCACGCTCGCGGGTTTCGGCCAGCACGCGCTGCACCTGCTTGAGGTCGGCCAGGTTCTTCAATGAGGGCGCACGCGAAGCCATCAGAGCAGCCCCCTTTCTGCCATCGAGAAGCTCTGGCCCGGGCCCACGATGATGTGGTCGAGCACGCGGACATCGACCAGCCCCAGGGCAGCCCGCAGCGTCTGCGTGAGCGATTCGTCGGCGCGCGAAGGCGCGATGCTGCCACTCGGATGGTTGTGCGAGAGCACCACGGCCGCGGCCTGGTGGTGCAGGGCGCGCGTGACCACCTCGCGCGGGTAGACGCTGGTCTGCGTGAGCGTGCCGCGGAACATTTCTTCGAGCGCGATCAGGCGGTGCTGCACGTCGAGGAACACCACCGCGAACACCTCGTGCGGACGCGAGCCGATGTGCAGCTGCAGGTACTGCTTGACCGCCTCGGGCGAGTCGAACACCGTGCGCTGCCGGAGCTTTTCGCCCATGGCGCGGCGCGCCAGTTCGAGCACCGCGATCAGTTGGGAGCGCTTGGCGTCGCCGCCCATGCCCTTGATGGTCTTGAGGTCGTCGGCACGCGTGTGCAGCAGCCCCGAAAGACCGCCGAAGCGTTCGAGCAGGTGCTGTGCGAGCTGCAGCACGTTCTTGCCTGCCACGCCGGTGCGCAGCAGCAGTGCCAGCAGCTCGGCGTCGGCCAGCGCGGTGGCGCCCCGCGCGATGAGCTTTTCGCGCGGGCGGGCGTCGATTGGGAGATCCTTGAATGCCATGAAACCCTGCTGAAACCTTGGTGGACGCGGGTCGAAGCCCCGATCCTTAAAATGAGGCCCAGTTTATCGGGACACCCACCTTGTCTTTGCCCACCTCTGATGCCTCCATGTCCCATGTTGTGACTTCCGGCTCCTTCCTGACCCTGCACTACCGGCTCGCCGGTCCGGCGGGCGACATCATCAACACTTTCGCCGACAAGCCTGCGACCCTGTCGCTCGGCACCGGCGAGCTTTCGCCTGCCATGGAGCAGCGCCTGCTTGGCCTGGAAGAGGGCACGCACGCCACCTTCGAGCTGCCCGCCGGCGAGGCTTTCGGCGAGCGCAATCCCGACATGCAGCAATGGGTGGCCAAGAAGCTGCTCGCGCAGATGGGCGACCCCGACGAGCAGTACGCCACCGGCGACGTCGTGCAGTTCCCCACGCCCGACGGCACGGGCAGCTATGCGGGCGCGGTGATCGAATCGAACGACACGGCCGTGCGCTTCGACTTCAACCATCCGCTGGCCGGCCAGCCCGTCACCTTCGAAGTGAAGCTGATCGGAGTCCTATGAATTCGGACATCTCGGAAGTCCTCCTGGCCGAGCCGCGCGGCTTCTGCGCCGGGGTCGACCGCGCCATCGAGATCGTCGAGCGCGCCATCGCGAAGTTCGGCGCGCCGATCTACGTGCGCCACGAGATCGTGCACAACACCTATGTGGTGAACGAGCTCAAGGCCAAGGGCGCGATCTTCATCGAGGAACTGTCCGATGTGCCGCCCGGCGCCACGCTGGTGTTCAGCGCACATGGCGTGAGCAAGGCGGTGGAGCAGGAGGCGCGCGACCGCGGCTTCGAGATCTTCGACGCCACCTGCCCGCTGGTGACCAAGGTGCACGTCGAGGTGGCCAAGCTCGCGAAAGAGGGCTACGAGTTCATCATGATCGGCCACAAGGGGCACCCCGAGGTCGAGGGCACGATGGGCCAGTTGTCCAGCGGCATCCACCTGGTGGAAGACGTGGCCGACGTGGCGACGGTGTCGCCGTTGCAGACCGACAAGCTCGCGGTGGTCACGCAGACCACGCTCAGCGTGGACGATGCGGCCGAGATCGCCGCCGCCGTGCGCGCGCGCTTTCCGAACGTGCGGGAGCCCAAGCAGCAGGACATCTGCTACGCCACGCAGAACCGCCAGGACGCGGTGAAGATCATGAGCCCGCAGGTCGATCTCGTGATCGTGGTGGGCAGCCCCACCAGCTCCAACAGCAACCGGCTGCGCGAGTTGGCCCAGCGCCTGGGCACCGAAAGCTACATGGTCGATTCGGCCGACGAACTCAAGCCCGAGTGGTTCGAGGGCAAGGCGCGCATCGGCCTCACGGCCGGCGCCTCGGCGCCCGAGGTGCTCGTGCGCGAGGTGATCGACCGCGTGCGTGCGCTCGGCGCGGTGTCGGTCCGCAAGATGGACGGCATCGAGGAAACCATCAAGTTTCCGCTTCCCAAGGGCCTCAAGCTCGACGACATTCCGCCCCCTGGGCACATCTCTTGAACACCATGAACACAACCAATTGGCGCTCTGAAATAGATAGCGCCACCCGTAGGCTGCGCGAGCGTGCCGGCAATTTTCTGCGTGAAACGCCGCTCTGGAAGCTGCCGGCCGCCGCGTTCGGCATCGCGGTGCCGGGCGTTGAGGTCTGGCTCAAGCTCGAGCACATGCAGGTCAGCGGCAGCTTCAAGGCGCGCGGCATGATGAACCGGCTGCTGGCCAACGACGTCCCCGAAAGCGGCGTGGTCGTGGCCTCGGGCGGCAATGCCGGCATTGCCACCGCCGCCGCCGCCAAGGCGCTGGGCGTGCGCTGCCAGGTGTTTTTGCCCGGCGTGTCACCCGAAGCCAAGCGTGCCCGCCTGCGCGCACTGGGCGCCGAAGTGGTCGTGGTCGGCGAGCTGTACCCCGATGCACTGGCCGCCTGCCTGACGCGCCAGAAGGAAAGCGGCGCCTTGTTGACCCATGCCTACGACCAGCCCGAAGTGGTAGCTGGCGCGGGCACGCTGGGCCACGAGATCGAAACGCAGGGCGACCTGCCCGATTCGGTGCTGGTGAGCGTCGGCGGCGGCGGCCTGATCGGCGGCCTGGCCGGCTGGTTCGAGAAGCGCGCCCGCGTGGTCGCACTCGAACCCGAGAAGGCGCCCACCTTGTTCCGCGCCCGCGAGGCCGGCGAGCCGGTTGACGTCGACGTGGGCGGCATTGCGGCCGATTCGCTCGGCGCGCGCCGCATCGGCGCCATCGCCTGGGAGATCACCCAGCAGCAGGTGCAAGACGCGTTGCTGCTGTCCGACGAATCGATCCGCGCCGCGCAACAGTGGATGTGGAAAGAGATGAAGCTCGCCGTCGAGCCCGCCGCCGCGCTGCCGCTGGCGGCGCTGCAGACCGGCGCTTATGTGCCGCGCGAAGGCGAGAAGGTGTGCCTGATCGTCTGCGGCGCGAACGTCGATCCGGCCACCGTCGCCTGATCGCGTGGGCAGGGTGGGGCGCGGTGGGTGCCGCGCCCACCTAAAATCGGCCGATGCTCGACATCACCCTGCTCCGCAAAGACCTGGCCTCCGCTGTGGCCGGCCTCGAAAAACGCAAGAAGAACCAGCCGTATCTCGACGTGTCGGCGTTCAGCGCGCTCGAAGCCGAGCGCAAGACGCTGCAAACCCGCACCGAAGAAATCCAGGCGCGCCGCAACACGCTGAACAAGCAGATCGGCCCGCTCAAGGCCAAGGGCGAATCGGTCGATGCGCTGATGGCCGAGGTCAACGCGCTCAAGGCCGAGCAGGAATCGCAGTCCAAGCGCCTTGAGGAAATCCAGCCCGAACTGCACGCGTTGCTGCTCGCGGTGCCCAATCTGCCGCATGCCAGCGTGCCGCTCGGTGAAGACGAAACCGGCAATGTCGAAATGCGCCGCTGGGCGCCGCAAGGCGGCGCTGGTGCCGACGCCAAGCCATTGGCCTTCGCCGCGAAAGACCATGTCGATCTCGGCGCGCCGCTGGGCCTCGACTTCGAGATGGGCGCCAAGCTCGCCGGCTCGCGCTTCACCGTGATGAAGGGGCCGATCGCCCGCCTGCACCGCGCGCTCGCGCAGTTCATGCTCGACATCCAGACCGAGAAGCACGGTTATGCCGAGTGCTACGTGCCTTACATCGTCAACGCCGCCACGCTCAGCGGCACCGGCCAGTTGCCCAAGTTCGAAGGCGACTTGTTCGCCGCGAAAAAGGGGGGCCAGGACGGCGAATCCGCGCCCGATCATTCGGCGCTGTACCTCATTCCCACCAGCGAAGTGCCGCTGACCAACTTCGTGCGCGACGAGGTGGTGGCCGAGTCGCAACTGCCGATCAAGCTCACGGCCCACACGCCGTGCTTCCGCTCCGAAGCCGGCAGCGCGGGCCGCGACACGCGCGGCATGATTCGCCAGCACCAGTTCGACAAGGTCGAGATGGTGCAGATCGTCCACCCCGAGAAGAGCTACGACGCGCTCGAGCAGATGACCGGCCACGCCGAGGCTGTGCTGCAGGCGCTGGAGCTGCCGTACCGTGTGGTGCTGCTGTGCACCGGCGACATGGGCTTCGGTTCGACCAAGACCTACGACCTCGAAGTCTGGCTGCCGGCGCAGAACACCTACCGCGAGATCAGCTCGGTATCGAACTGCGAGGCCTTCCAGGCGCGCCGCCTGCAGGCCCGTTTCAAGAACGCCCAGGGCAAGAACGAACTCGTGCACACCCTCAATGGTTCTGGCCTGGCGGTGGGGCGTACGCTGGTCGCCGTGCTGGAAAACCACCAGAACGAAGACGGCTCGATCAACGTGCCCGCAGCGTTGCGGCCGTACATCGGCGGCGTCGAAGTTTTGCGCGGTTGAGGCCCCGGGGCTTCAAAAAGCGGAATTTCATCCGCTATAATCAGAGGCTCGACAGCACCGGAGAGGTGGCAGAGTGGTCGAATGTACCTGACTCGAAATCAGGCGTACTAGCGATAGTACCGAGGGTTCGAATCCCTCCCTCTCCTCCAAGAATGGCCCCGCAAGGGGCTATTTTTTTGCCTGTTTGCACCGAATCCCCCGACGGCTCCGGGTCGGTGCGGGCATTTCAAGGCCGTCCGGCCGTGACGTCTCCCGACACCTGCGCGATAACCCTGCTCATGCGCCGCACAAGTTCATCTGCCTGTTCGACCGGCATCCCCGCATAGCCAAGCACAAAGCCGTTGTAGTGCGCGCTACCCGTGCCTGGAAGGCAGAACGGGCTCAGCGGCCGCAGACCCAACCCTTGCGCCCGCGCCGCACGGCTGACGGCCACGTCCGTCACCGGCGCTTCGAGCCGCACTGACAGGTGCATGCCGCCCGCGCCGCCGGACACGGTGACGACACCCTGGAGGTGCCGCGCCAGCGCCGCCTGTAAGGCCTCGCGGCGCCGGGCATAGAGTTGCCGCATGCGGCGCAGGTGCAGCGTGAACTGGCCGCTTTCGATGAAGTCCGCCAGCGCGGCCTGTTCGGCGAGCCGGCCGCGCATCCCGGCGGCGGCGATCGCGCCCAGCAACGCCGGCGCCACCGCGGTGGGCACGACCGTGAAGCCCAGGCGAAGCGCGGGAAACAGCGTCTTGCTGAAGGTGCCGACGTAGACCACCGGCGCGTGCGCGTCCAGCCACTGCACGGCAGACAGCGGAACGCCATCGCTGCGGAATTCGCTGTCGTAATCGTCTTCGATCAGCCATGCGCCGGTTTCGCGCGCCTGCCGGATCAGCGCCAGCCGTCGTTCGAGGCTCATCATGGCGCCCAGCGGGTACTGGTGCGACGGGGTGATGTAGATCAGCCGCGGAGGCGTGGCGCGCCAGTCCTCCGCACGCGGTGCCAGGCCTTCGCTGTCGACGGCGATGGGAACCAGCCGGAGGTCGGCGGCCTGGAATGCGGCGCGCGCACCGGGGTAGCCGGGGTTCTCGATCCAGGCCGTGTCGCCCGCATCGGCCAGCGCGCGGGCGCACAGTTCCAAACCGCCCTGGGAGCCATCGGTAATGAAGACCTGCTCGGCCGCGCAGCGCACGCCGCGTGACACGCGCAGGTACTGCGCGATCGCCTCCCGCAGCGGCAGATGGCCTTGCACGGGCGCGTAGTTCAGCTGCCGCGCATCGGTCTGGCGCCAGGCCCGTTCCATGCAGCGCCGCCAGGCGGTCAGCGGAAACTCGTCCAGCGCGGGCGTGCCCGGCCACAAGGGCAACGGACGGTTCGCGTCGTCCTGTTCGCCTTGCAGCGCGATCGCGCGGCGCGCGAGCCTGGGTGTGGGTGGAGGCACTGCCTCGTGCGCGTTGCTGGTCTTGCCGTGTGTCAGCCCAAGGTGCGCGACGAGGGTGCCGTGGCGGGAGCCCACCAGGAAGCCTTCCGCGGTCAGATGCTCGTAGGCGTAGAGCACGGAGTTGCGGGCCATGTCGAGTTCATCGGCCAAAGTCCGCGTGGACGGAAGCCGCGCGCCTTCGGCGATCCTGCCGCCAAGGATCGCCCACCGGAGGCAGGCGTACAGCCGGTGTTGCCGGGTGGCAGGGCCTTGCGGGCCTTCGCGTGCGAACGCGGCGAGCAGGGCGCCGTAGTCCATGGTGGCTCCATCAATCAGGGCTTGGGTGGGTCTATGCATGATGCCACGGGGTGTCTAAGGTCGCGGTGTCCGGCCCCTTCGATTCCGCCATCGCATGACCACATCCGCCACCCCCTCCGTACACGACACCGCAGTCCGCGCGCCCGAGTCCGCCGTCGATGCATCGACGAAGCCTTCGCGCCTCGCGATCTGGCTGCTGGGCACCGTGGCGATCGTCTGGGGCATCAACTGGCCGGTCGGCAAGGCCACGCTCGCGTACCTGCCGCCGATCTGGACCGTCGCGCTGCGAACGGGCGTGGGCGCCCTGGCCGTTCTCGTGCTGTGCCTGCTGACGCGGCGGCTGGTGCTGCCGCGCCGCGGAGACATCCCGGTCATCCTGAGCGTCGGCGGGCTGCACATGACGGCGTTCTCGGTGCTGTGCAGCGTGGGCCTGGCGCACGTGTCGGCCGGCCGCTCGGTGGTGCTGGCTTACACGACGCCGCTGTGGGTCGTGCCGGGTGCGTGGCTGCTGCTGGGCGAGGCGCCCACGCGCCGGCGTCTGCTCGGTGCGGGCCTGGGTCTCGCGGGGTTGTTGCTGATCTTCAATCCGCAGACCTTCGACTGGCATGACCGGCGTGCGGTGATGGGAAATGCGGCGGTGCTGCTGGCGGCGTTCTGCTGGGCTGGGAGCATCCTCTACGTGCGCGCGCACAAGTGGGTGACGCCGCCTTTCGAGCTGGTGTTCTGGCATGCGCTGCTGGCCAGTTGCTTGCTGCTGCCGATGGCCTTGGCGACCGAAGGCGTTCCGCACATCGAATGGAATCCGGCATTGGTGTCGCAACTGCTTTACGGTGGCCTGTTCGGCATTGCACTGGCCTCGTGGGCGATGACCACGGTCAACCGCATGCTGCCGGCAACCACGACATCGCTCGGTCTTCTGGGCGTGCCGGTGATCGGCATCGTCTGTTCATCCGTGGCGCTGCACGAGCCGCTCAGCGTGGCCTTGCTGGCGGCGCTGGCGCTCATCCTCGGCGGTATCGCAATGGGAATGGGGCGCGGCGGCAAGGCCTGATCGCCGCCCGTGCATGTCCTTCAGCCCGGCTTAAGGTTGCCTGGCGATACTCGGGTGGACGGTCTTCTGGCGCTGGTAGAGGTCGCTTCGGCACCCGCTCACAAGAGTGGTTCCTCGAAGCCGGAGGTCGTCACGAATACTTTGCGGCCGAGTCTGTGACCCGGCCGCGCAGGCACTTCAGGCGCGGGCCTGCGCCATCTCCCCAAGCCACACGGGTTCGTTCGACGTGTCCGGAAAGCCGGACGCATTCGCCGTGCGAGGGTGGCCATTCATGAGGTCGTGGCCGTGGTGTGCGTGATGCGTGTGCGCATCGTCATCGCCCAGTAACGTCGTCGCCAGATGGCGCAGCTCGTAGCCCCGCCCGTACACCGAGTGCAGCACGAACTCGCTCTCCTTGTGCAGCGACAGCTTGCGGCGGATGTTGGCCACGCAGCAGTCGAGCACGCGGCTCTTTCTTTCGATCCGGGCGTCCACCCACAGCGAGGCCAGCAGCCAGTCGCGCTCGAGCAGCCGTCCGGCATTGCGGAACAGCAGCAGCGCAAGTTCGAATTCGCGGGGCTTGAGCCGGATCTCGGCGCCCTTGTGGATCACCACGCGCCGGCTTCCCAGGAACTGGTAATCGCCGAAGACCGCGCTCACGGCCTGCGGGTGCAGCAGCGTCTCGTTGCGCCGCAGCGATTCGCGCACGCGCAGCTCCAGTTCGAAATCGTCGATGGGCAGCACCGCGAAGTCGATGTGCGCCCCCGGCGATTCATTGCCCGCCGCCGAGAGCACCGCGATCAGCAGGTCCCGTTGCGATGCATTGGCCACGAGGCAGATCGGAATGCGCAGCGCCTTGCACATGGCCGTGAGGATCGGCCACTCGCCTTCGTCCTTGAGCATGATGAGCAGCAGGCCGAACTGGCTGCCGCCGGTCACGGCCAGCAGAAAGTCCGCGCTGGTGTCGAACGAGGCCGGCTCGCAGCCCATCAGGCGCAGCCTGTTGCCCCACGTGACCTGCTGGGCTTCGTCGCAACCGACCAGCGCGATCTGGCGCGAGCCCTGGGCGCCGCTCATGGCTGGAACCCGCCCGGCATGGCCACGTCGTTCAGGGGCACTGGCTTCGCAAGAGGGTTCTTCATGTCGATGGCATCCATGCGTTGGTGGTTGTGGAACGAAGGCACAGGAACGAACGGGTCAGCGGTCGCCGGCGCGCGGCAGCTTCCAGCCGATGCCGGCATTGAGGCCCCAGTCGCTGCCGGTGGTGGCCACGGCCATGCCCCAGGCCATCCGGCCGTCTTCCGACAGTGCCTTGAAGCCGAGGCTGGTCGCGGTGTGGCTCTTGTAGGTGCCGACACCCAGGCCGATGGTTTTCTCGCCGGGGTGGAGCGTCGGCACGTAGGCGGCCGACAAGGCCACGGCCATCGCCGTGCCGGAGTAGGCGATCCGCGTCACGTCGTTGACGTTGGCGCGCACCTGGTTCAGCTGGCCGACGTTGATCGCATCGTTCGGCAGCAGGCCCGGCGCCAGTTCGTTCGCGAAAGCGCTGGCCTGCAGGCCCGCCGCGGCGAGCGAAAGAACGGTCAGCGCACCGCACCGCGCCAGACGCGCCAGGCGTGCCGGCAACGCGGGCCGTCCGCGCTTGCCGTCGCCTGTCGCGCTGTCGCTGTGTGGAGTGACCATGTCCATGGGCTGAGGAAAAAAATGCGGTGAACCCGCTGGCAACGTGAAGCCGGGCAATCAGCCCGCGGCGAGGCGGGTGCCCGAGCCCACCTGCGTCTTGCGAACGCCGTCGGGCCCGTAGAAGAGTTGTGCGCTGGCCTGCAGGAAGTGCAGCGCCTGCTGCGTGAAATCGAGGTGCGCATAGACCATCGAGCCGTTGCGCATGTTGTGGCTGCGTGCCTCCACGGCCACCACCAGCAGGTCGGCCCAGGCCTTCTGCACGGCCGGGCCCCCGGCAGCCGCCGCGGCATCCGCGCCGGCACGGCCGGGCTCGAAGCCCAGGGCCACCTGCAGGGCTTCGCGCTGCTGGTCGAGCTCGGCCATGCGGTCCAGCAGGTGGGTCTTCTGGCCGGCAATGGCGGCCAGGTCGTTGAAGGCGCCACCCGACATCGCCTTGGCTTCCCGGTCCAGTACGGCGAGAAATTCCGCGATGCAGGACGCTTCCGTGCGCAGGTGGGCCAGCAGTGAATTCATGGGAGTCCCTTCGTGCCCCGCACCGCGGTGCGGGCTGGCTGGGGGGCGGCCCGGCGCTGCGCTCATGCGCCACCCTTCGGATCGAGCAGATCGCGCACGCTGGCCAGCAGGCCGTCGGCGATGCGTTCGGGGCGGATCTCGTAGCGCCCGGCGCGGATGTCCTCGCGGATCGCCGCCACGCGCGCCGCATCGAAGTCGCTGCGGCCCACGGCGGTGGGCAGCGAATGCACGTGCGCGGAGGCCGATGCCGCCTCCTTCGGGCGCTCGACGGCCTCGGCGGCGGCCGGCGACGGGGCCGGGCCGGTCGCCGGCGTTCGGTGAAGGGGCGGGGCCGAGGGGGCGGGTGGATCGATTTTCAAGGTGATTCCTCAGGGGCTGACCCGTATATCGGCAGCGCGGGCAAGAACTTTAGGAATTGCGTGCACGAAGCTTCCGGAGGGGCGGGCGATGGCCTATTGCGTCAGCTGGATCTGTCCCTCTTCGTCGGCCACGCCGCTGATCAGCCGCCCGTCCAGCGTCTTGGCCTGCACCACGGCGCCGACCTTCGCGCCGCTCAGGGCCTTGCCCTCGGTGCTGATGACGAAACCCTGCCCCTGGGCCACCACCTTCACGGCCTGGCCCTGCTGGATGACGGTGACGCCGCGCACCAGCTCCTTGCGGATCGGTGCGCCCGGCGCGATGCGGTTGGCGCTCACCATGCCCACCAGCTCGGCGGCGCTGGTGATCACCGAGCGCGGCAGGCGCGTCAGGTCGCCAGTGCGTTCGGTGACGTCGCCGGCGCCCAGCGGGCGGCCGGTGTCGATCGCGTGCGTGGCCACGAAGTAGCTGCCTTCGACCGACACGCGCGCCTGCACGAAGCGCGTCCACGGCCGCTCCGTCTGGCAACGCACGCCCACCGAGATACGGCCCCACGGCGTGACGCCCGGCGGCAGGAAAACCTCGGGCGCCTCGCACTCGGGCAGCACCGCCGTTCCGCGTCCTTCGAGGCTGATCGTGACCTTGCCCGGCAAACCCGCGCTCTGCACTTGCAGGTACTTCTCGATGGCCGTTCCGGCCGTTCCGGCCGCTCCAGCTGCGTCGGCAGCCGGCGCCGCCGCGAACGCGCATGCCGGTCCCATGGCCGCGACGAGCGCGATCCACACGGTGCGCGGCAGTCGGGTCCAGGGCAGGAAGTGGTTCATCGGATGCGAGAAAAGAGGGGCAAAAATTGCGTTGCGCCAGAAGGAAAAGACACAGTCCGGCGCTACGGAATTCTAGAAATTCGGCCTGCAATCGAAGGTGCGAGCAGCAGGCGAAAACCCCCTTTGTTCGGGCGATTGCAAACGCGCCGCATGCATAGACTTGCTTTCCATCGGTCGCCGCGCCCCGCGCATTGGCGACGCCTCAAGAGATGGAAAACAGATGATCGACAAGCTGGATGCGGCGCTTCGCTTCAACCGCGAAGCCCTCAACCTCCGGGCAGAACGCCAGGAGGTGCTCGCGGCCAATATCGCCCATGCCGACACGCCCAACTACAAGGCGCGCGACTTCGACTTCAGCAGCCGGCTGAACGAGGCCGTCGAGCGCGGGCGCGCGTCGCAGTCGGTGTCGCTGGCCACCACCTCGTCGCGCCACCTGGCCGGTCAGGCGCAGGCCTCGTCCGACAAGGACCTGCTGTACCGCACGCCCCATCAATCGAGCATCGACGGCAACACCGTCGAGATGGATGTCGAGCGCATCGCCTTCGCCGACAACGCGCTGCGCTACGAGTCCAACCTCACCATCATCAACGCCAAGATCAAGTCGTTGCTGTCGGCGGTGCAGCAATAGCGGCCCGCCGCGCCACACGCGACAGCACGGAGCACGCATGCCCATCACCAGCAATTCCATGAACATCTTCAATGTGGCGGGCTCCGCCATGACCGCGCAATCGCAGCGCATGAACGTGACCGCCAGCAACCTGGCCAACGCAGAGAGCGTGGCCGGCCCCGACGGCATGCCCTATCGCGCCAAGCAGGTGGTGTTCGAGGTGGCGTCGTCGGGCAACCGCGACATCGGCGGCGTGAGGGTGGCCGGCGTCATCGAAGACCCGTCGCCCGCCAAGCTGGTGTTCGACCCCAAGAGCCCGCACGCGAATGCCGAGGGCTATGTGGCCATGCCCAACGTCAACGTGGTCGAGGAGATGACCAACATGATCTCGGCCTCGCGCAGCTACCAGGCCAACGTCGAGGTGCTCAACACGGCCAAGACGCTGATGGTCAAGACGCTGACCATCGGCCAGTAAACCCATCTCCAGACACACAGCAACACGCCATGGCCATCTCCGACACCTCTTCCATCAGCGGGCAGAACGCCACGACCGCGACGAACAACAGCAACAACGTCTCGAACGCGGACAGCGAGCAGCGCTTTCTCAAGCTGCTGGTCACGCAGCTGAACAACCAGGACCCGCTCAACCCGATGCAGAACGCCGAGCTGACCTCGCAGCTGGCGCAGATGAGCACCGTGAGCGGCATCGAGAAGCTCAACACCACGCTGGCGGGCCTGGTGAACCAGACCGGTTCCAACCAGGTGCTGCAGGCCGCATCGCTGATTGGCTACAACGTGCTGTCGCCTGGCGACGTGCTCACCACCAAGAAGCCCGAAGACGGCAAGGACACGGCCACGCAGGCCTTTGCCGTGCAGCTGCCCGGCACGGCCGCGGACGTCCAGATCAAGATCGTCGATGCCACCGGCAAGGTGGTGTGCACCATCGACGCCGGCTCCATGAAGGAAGGCGTCAACGCCGTCACCTGGGACGGCAAGGACGACACCGGCGCCGTGGTGCCCGTGGGTGCCTACCGCTTCACCGTCGAAGCCAGCAACGGCGGCGTGGCCGTCAAGTCCACCGCACTGACTTTCTCGCAAGTGGCGGCCGTCAAGCAGGGCGCCACGGGCGTCACGCTCGAGCTGGCCTCGGGCGCCAGCATCGGCCTGGCCGACGTGCGCCTGTTCCTCTGAGTCTCCGAGATGTCCTGCGCGCAAGTGGTTTTTGCAGCCGTCGCGCGGCAGGTCTTTTATCCATCGCATCGAACGCATTGAAGTAAGGATCCATCATGAGTTTTTCCCAGGGCATCAGCGGTCTCGGCGTGGCCGCGGCAAACCTCGACGTCATCGGCAACAACATCGCCAACTCGGGCACGGTGGGCTTCAAGTCCGCCGCCGCGACCTTCCAGGACGTGTACGCCGGCTCGCGCGTCGGCCTGGGCGCCTCGGTGTCGGGCGTGACGCAGAACTTCACGCAGGGCGTGACGCAGTCGAGCAGCCGCCCCCTGGACGTGGCCATCCTGAACGGCGACGGCTTCTATCGCCTGAGCAGCCCCAGCGGCGAAGTCATGTACTCGCGCAACGGCCAGTTCACGCGCGACAAGGACGGCTACATCGTCAACGCCTCGGGCCTGCGCCTGACGGGCTATGGCGTCAACGCCAGCGGTGGCATCAACGGCGGCACGCCGTCGCCGATCCAGATCCAGACCGCGTCGATGACGCCCAACCCGACCGGCAACGTCAACGCCGTGTTCAACCTTGACGCGCGCAGCACGGTGCCCACCAAGACGCCTTTCGCGGCCGGCGACTCCGCCACCTTCAACTACTCGAACGCCATCGGCCCGGTCTACGACTCGCTGGGCAATCCGCACGACGTGGCCGTCTACTTCGTGAAGACCGCCGCCAATACCTGGAACGTGTACGGCACCTCCGACGGCGCACCGCTCAACGCCGGCGCGCCCTTGCTCACCGGCATGACCTTCGACACCAAGGGCGTGATGACCGCGCCGGCGGGCGGCTCGCTGAACATCGGCCCGATCAACTTCGGCAACGGCTCGGCAGCGCTGAGCGCCAAGGTCGACCTGACGGGCACCACCCAGTTCGGCGCCACCAACGGCATGACCAAGCTGAGCCAGGACGGCTACAAGTCCGGCGAGCTGACCTCGTTCTCGATCAACCCCGACGGCACCATCACCGGCAAGTTCTCCAACGAACAGACCAAGCTGATGGGGCAGATCGTGCTGTCCTCCTTCGCCAACCCCAACGGCCTGGAGCCCAAGGGCAACAACGTGTGGGCCGAGACGCTGGCCTCGGGCAACGCGCTCACCGGCACGCCGGGCGAGGGCACCAAGATGGGCTCGCTGGCTTCCGGCGCGCTGGAGTCGTCCAACGTCGACCTGACCTCCGAGCTGGTCAACCTGATCGTCGCGCAGCGCAACTACCAGGCCAATGCGCAGACCGTGAAGACGCAGGACCAGGTCATGCAGACGCTGATGAACATCCGCTGACGCGGCCTTTCTCTCTCTGCACGACTGAACAGATCAGGAGCACCCAGTGGATCGAATGTTGTATGTCGCCATGAGCGGCGCCAAGCAGGCCATGGAACAGCAGGCCTCGGTTGCCAACAACATGGCGAACGTCTCGACGCCGGGCTTCCGCGCGCAGATCGCCAACTTCCGCGCGGTGCCCGTGGCGGGCCAGGAAGCGCCCACGCGCGCCTTCGTGGCCGCCACCACGCCCGGCGCCGACTTCACGCACGGCCCGCTCACCGAGACCGGCCGCGCGCTCGACGTCGCCGTGAGCGGCGAGGGCTGGCTGGTGGTGCAGACCGCCGATGGCGGCGAGGCCTACACCCGCGTCGGCAACCTGCAGATCGGCGCCGACGGCCAGCTCACCACCATGGGCGGACGCCAGGTGGTGGGCGACAACGGCGCGCTGACCGTGCCGCCCGGCTCCGCCGTGACCATTGCCACCAACGGGCTGGTGGGTTCGCGCGATGCAGCATCGACCACGCTCACCGGCATTGCCGAAGTCGGCCGCCTCAAGCTGGTCAACCCGCCGACCACCGACCTGGTGCGCGGCGACGACGGCCTGTTCCGCATGCGCGAAGGCCTGCCGCCCGCCGAGGCCGACGAGGCCGTCACGCTGGTCACCGGCGTGGTCGAGGGCAGCAACGTCAATCCGGTCGAGGCCATGGTGGCCATGATCGCCAACGCGCGCAGCTTCGAGATGCAGATGAAGTCGCTGCAGACCGCCGACATCAACGCGCAGGCGGCCAACAAGCTGCTGGCGTACGGCTGAGCCGCGGCCCACCCGGCACGACACGTCCCGGCATACGCCGCAACACACCCGCAGGACTCTCAAAGAAATGATTCGCTCCCTCTACATCGCCAAGACCGGCCTCGACGCGCAGCAGACGCAGCTCGACGTGGTCTCCAACAACCTGGCCAACGTCGGCACCACCGGCTTCAAGCGCAGCCGTGCCGTGTTCGAAGACCTGGTCTACCAGAACCTGCGGCAGGTCGGCGGCCAGAGCTCCGACCAGACCCGCCTGCCTTCGGGCCTGCAAGTGGGCACCGGCGTGCACGTGGTCGCCACCGAGCGCATCCACTCGCAAGGCAACCTCACCAAGACCGACAAGCCCACCGACGTGGCCATCAACGGCAGCGGCTTCTTCCAGGTGCTGATGCCCGATGGCACCACCTCGTACACGCGCGATGGTTCGTTCCAGACCGACCGCGACGGCCAGCTGGTCACGGCCAGCGGCTTCCCGGTGCAGCCGGCCATCACCATTCCGCCGAACGCCACCAGCATCACCGTGGGCCGCGACGGCATCGTGTCGGTCGTGCAGGCCGGCGGTACCAACACCGTGCAGATCGGCCAGCTTCAGCTCGCGACCTTCGTCAACCCGACGGGCCTGCAGAGCAAGGGCGAGAACCTCTATGCCGAGACCGATGCCTCCGGTGCGCCCAACCAGGTGAACCCCGGCGTCGACGGCGCCGGCGTGCTGAGCCAGGGCTACGTCGAAGCATCGAACGTCAACGTGGTGGAAGAGCTGGTCAACATGATCGCGACCCAGCGCTCGTACGAAATCAACAGCAAGGCCGTGCAGACCTCCGACCAGATGCTGCAGCGCCTGGCCCAGCTGTGATGCAGGGTGCGCGTCTTCTTCATCGCCGCGGTGCCTTCTTGAGGGCGCTGCTGATGGGGCTTGCCACCGTGCTGGCCGCCGGCTGCGCGCAGGTGCCGCGCGAGCCGCTGGTGCACCAGCCGATGACGGCGCGCGCCGATTCCTATGCCGCCAACCAGGTGCGGCGCGCACCCGGCGCGATCTTCCAGGACGGGCCCGGCGCCAATGCGCTGTTCGAGGACCGCCGTCCGCGCAACGTGGGCGACATCCTCACCATCGTCATCAGCGAGAAGGTCAACGCGACCAAGAATTCCGGCGCCAATGCCAGCCGCAGCGGTGGCACCACCGGCGTGTTCGCGGGCATTCCGAAGCTGCTGGGCGGCCTGCTCGACGGGCAGGACACCAAGCTGTCGGGCACCAACACGCTCAACGCCAAGGGCGGCGCCAATGCCAACAACACCTTCAACGGCGTGATCACTGTCACGGTGACCGACGTGATGGGCAACGGCAACCTGCTGGTGAGCGGCGAGAAGCAGATGGGCATCAACCAGGGCACCGAGTTCATCCGCTTCTCGGGCGTGGTGAACCCGCGCACCGTGTCGGGCAACAACACCGTGCCTTCGACGCTGGTGGCCGATGCGCGCATCGAGTACTCGGCCAAGGGCTACATCGACGAGGCGCAGAACATGGGCTGGATGCAGCGCTTCTTCCTGAACGTGATGCCATTCTGAATATGACTTACCCCCAGGCTTCGCGCACTTCGTGTCGCTACTCCCACCCCCTTGCAGGGGGCGATGCCTGCGGCCCGGCCCAGCCGGTTCCGCGGCATTCCACGAATTCTTCGGCTCGCTTGCGCATCGCCGTGGCCCTTGTTTGCGCCGCTGCGTTCTTCACGCCTGTGCATGCGGAGCGGCTCAAGGAGCTGGCGAACATCCAGGGCGTGCGCGACAACCCGCTGATCGGCTACGGCCTGATGGTCGGCTTGGACGGCACGGGCGACCAGACCATGCAGACGCCCTTCACCACGCAGAGCCTGAACAACATGCTGCAGCAGCTGGGCATCACGATTCCGCAGGGCGTGAACATGCAGCTGAAGAACGTGGCGGCCGTCATGGTGACGGCCACGCTGCCTTCATTCGCGCGGCCGGGGCAGAACATCGACGTCACGGTATCGTCGATGGGCAATGCCAAGAGCCTGCGCGGCGGCACGCTGCTGATGACGCCGCTGAAGGGCGTCGATGGCGCGACCTACGCGGTGGCGCAGGGCAACATGGTGGTGGGCGGTGCGGGTGCCGCGGCCAATGGCAGCAAGGTGCAGGTCAACCAGCTCAGCTCGGGGCGCATTCCCGCCGGGGCGCTGGTGGAGCGCACGGTCGAGGCCCCGGTGGGGGCCGAAGGCTCGTTCACCATCGAACTCAACCGCTCCGACTTCGGTACCGCGCAGCGCGCCATGGACGCCATCAACCGGCAGTTCGGCCCCGGCACGGCCGAGGCGATGGACGCCCGCGTGATCCGCGTGCAGGCACCCGAGCCGCAACAGCGCGTGGGCTTTCTCGCACGGCTGCAAGACCTGGAGATCACGCCGACGCAGGCCGGCGCGCGCGTGGTGGTCAATGCGCGCACGGGCTCGGTCGTCATGAACCAGGCGGTGCGCGTGAAGGACTGCGCCGTGGCGCACGGCAACCTGTCGGTGGTCATCAACACCGAGCCGGTGATCAGCCAGCCGGGTGCGCTCTCGGGCGGCAGCACGGTGGTGGCGCAGACCTCGCAGATCTCGGTCAACCAGGGCGGCGGCGCCATCCAGATGGTGCGCGGCGGTGCGTCGCTCTCCGATGTGGTCAAGGGCCTGAACAGCCTGGGCGCGAACCCGCAAGACCTCGTGTCGATCCTGCAGGCCATGAAGTCGGCCGGCGCGCTGAGCGCCGAGCTCGAGATCATCTGAGGCCGCCGCCATGACGATCTCTTCCAACAGCGCGTGGGCCGGCGCCGATGCGGCCAGCCGCAGCGGCGCGCTTGACCAGCGCTTCGCACTGGACGTGCAGGGCGTCGATGCGCTGCGGCGCACCGTGCGCACCTCGCCCGAAGAAGGGCTGCAGCAGGTCTCGCGCCAATTCGAGGCCCTGTTCATGAACATGGTGCTCAAGAGCATGCGCGAGGCCACGCCTTCGAGCGGCCTGCTCGACAGCCAGGACCGGAAGGTCTATCTGTCGATGTTCGACCAGCAGCTCACGCAGAACCTGTCGGGGCGCGGCGTGGGGCTGGCCGAGGCGATGCTCGCGCAGCTGCGCCGCACCATGCCGTCGGGCCCGCCCGATGCCGAGGCGGACGCCGAGATCGGCACCAAGCCGATGTCGCTCGAACCGCGCGGCGGCCTGCCGTACGGGCCGCGCGCGGGCATTCCCCTCGGCTCGGCGCCGAGCGGCCGCGTGTCGACCGCTGCCGACCTGGGCGTCTACCAGATCAACAACGACCGGCGCGCGCCGGCCGCGAATGCATCGCTGCAGGGCCAGGTCGACGAGTTCGTGGGCCGCATGGGCGCATCGGCGCAGGTGGCCAGCGCCGCGAGCGGCGTGCCCGCGCCGCTGATCCTGGCGCAGGCCGCGCTCGAGTCGGGCTGGGGCAAGCGCGAGATTCGCGCCGACGACGGCACGCAGAGCTTCAACCTCTTCGGGATCAAGGCCGACCGCAGCTGGAAGGGCCCCACGGTCGAGACCACCACCACCGAGTACGTCGACGGCGAGCCGCAGAAGGTGCGCGCCAGGTTCAGGGCCTATGCCTCGTACGACGAGGCCTTCACCGACTACGCGCGCTTCATCACCCGCAACCCGCGCTACGCGAATGTGCTGGCGACCGACGATGCGAACGAGGCCGCGCATGGCCTGCAGCGCGCGGGCTACGCCACCGATCCGCGGTACGGCGAGAAGCTGGTTCGCATCATGCAGAAGTTCGGCTGAGCCGCGCGCGGCTCACGGTTCGCTTGTTCGTTCGTTCGCACGCGCGCATGAATGCGCGCGGCGGGACACACCACGCAAAGGAAAACCATGGCAGAGATCACTGGCATCCAGAGACAGCAAACGCAGCAGCCTGCATTGCAAGGCAGCGCCGCCAACGGCCCGCGGCTGGAGGTGGTGACCTTCAAGCTGGGGGAAGAGGAATACGGGATCGACATCCAGAAGGTGCAGGAGCTGCGCGGCTACGACGCGGTGACGCGGATCGCGAACGCACCGGAGTACATCAAGGGGGTGGTGAACCTGCGCGGGATCATCGTTCCGATCATCGACATGCGCATCAAGTTCGAGCTGGGCGACCCGACGTACGACCAGTTCACGGTGGTGATCGTGCTGAACATCGGGGGTCGGGTGGTGGGGATGGTGGTGGACAGCGTGTCGGACGTCATCACGCTGACGGCCGAGCAGATCAAGCCGGCACCGGAGATGGGGTCGGTGCTGGACACCGACTACCTGATCGGACTGGGCACGCTGGACGAGCGGATGCTGATCCTGGTGGACATCGACCGGCTGATGTCCAGCGACGAGATGGGGCTCATCGAGAAGATCGCGGCCTGAACCCTCGAAACCACATAACAACGACAGCGGTTCGAGAGGAGACACCCAGATGAAGAATTGGACGATCGGAATGCGCCTGGGCGCCGGCTTTGCGCTGGTGCTGGCGCTGCTGGTGGTCACGGCGGGCATCGGCGTGCTGCGCTTGCGCGCCGTGGGCGACGCCACGCAGGAGATGGCCGGCCACGCGTTGGCGAAGGAGCGCCTGGCATCGGCCTGGCAACTGGGCACCAGCACCAACAGCGTGCGCACCTTCTCATTGCTCAAGAGCGACGACGCCGAGGTGCAGGCCTACCTGCAGAAGAACATCGCCAGCACCAGCGCCGTGATCTCCGAGACGCAGAAAAAACTCGAAGAGATGCTGAGCTCGCCGGACGAACTGGCGCTGAGCGCCGACATCAAGAGAAAGCGCGGCGACTACGTCGAGTTGCGCAGCCAGGTCCTCAAGCTCAAGGCGGAAGGCCATCGGGACGAAGCCGCGAAGCTCACCGACTCCCAGCTTCTGCCGGCGCTCGACCGCTACGACGCGAGCATCCGCGCCATGGCGGCGTACCAGCAGCAGGACATCGACAGGACCGCGGCCGCCATCGACACCCAGTACCGCTCGGGCCGCATCTACCTGATCGCGTTGGCGGTGTTCGCGGTCGCGCTGGGCACGGTGATGGCCTGGCTGCTGACGCGCAGCATCGCCCAGCCGATCGCCGAGGCGCTGCTGATCGCCGAGACCGTGGCGGCCGGCGACCTGAGCCAGGAGTTCGAGACCGGGCGCGGTGGCGACTTCGGCCGGCTGCTGCGCGGCATGGGCGAGATGGAAGACACGCTCACCGATCTCGTGACCCGCATCAAGACATCTACCGACTCGATCGCGGTGGCGTCCAGGCAGATCGCGGCGGGCAACCAGGACCTGTCGTCGCGCACCGAGCAGCAGGCAAGTTCGCTGGAGGAGACGGCGGCGTCGATGGAGGAACTGACTTCGACGGTCAAGCAGAACGCCGACAACGCGCGGCAGGCCAACCAGTTGGCCGTGTCGGCGTCGGCCGTGGCCGTCAGGGGCGGCAGCGTGGTGTCGCAGGTGGTGGGCACCATGGGGTCGATCAACGATTCGTCGCGAAAGATCGTGGACATCATCGGCGTGATCGACGGCATCGCATTCCAGACCAACATCCTGGCGTTGAACGCGGCCGTCGAGGCGGCGCGCGCGGGGGAGCAGGGCAAGGGCTTCGCGGTGGTGGCTTCGGAGGTGCGCAGCCTCGCGCAGCGCTCGGCCGCCGCAGCCAAGGAGATCAAGACCCTCATCGGCGATTCGGTGGAGAAGGTCGAGGAAGGAAGCAGGCAGGTGGCCGAAGCGGGCCGCACGATGGAAGAGATCGTCGGCAGCGTCCGGCGCGTGACCGACATCATGGGCGAGATCACTGCAGCGAGCCAGGAGCAGACCTCGGGCATCGAGCAGATCAACCAGGCCATCACGCAGATGGACCAGGTCACGCAGCAGAACGCGGCACTGGTCGAAGAGGCTTCGGCCGCGGCGCAATCGTTGCAGGAGCAGGCCGACAGCCTCGTGCAGGCGGTCAGCACCTTCAAGCTCGATGCCGACGAAGCCCAGGCGGCCTGACGAACCCGTGCTGCGTGCTCGTCTCAACCCCAAGATCGCTCGTCGCCTGGCCACGGGTTTCATTGCTTCGCTGCTGTTGCTGGCGGCCGTGCTCGGCCTCGGCTTTCATGCCGGTGCCGGCTGCGCCTGGGCGCGCCAGGCGGTGATGGCCCTGGCGGGCGCCGCATTGCTTGCCGGCATCGCCATCGCGTGGTTCGTCACGCGGTCGATCAGCCGGTCCACCCACGACGCGGCGAAAGTCGCCGAGCGGTTGGACCGGGTCTTTCAACATGTCAACGCCAAAGATTCCTGAAAGCGCCATGAACTCCCTTCTCAATCTCAAGATCGGCACCCGTCTCGGCATGGGCTTTGCGGCCGTGCTCCTGCTGCTGGCCTCCGTGGTCGGCCTCGGCCTCAACTCGATGGCCGACATCCAGGCGCGGCTGAACGGCATCGTGACCGGCAACAACGTCAAGGTGGGCGCGGTCAACACGATGGTGGATGCGATCCGCGACATCGC
Source organism: Variovorax sp. EL159 (assembly GCF_900100965.1). Taxonomy (GTDB): domain Bacteria; phylum Pseudomonadota; class Gammaproteobacteria; order Burkholderiales; family Burkholderiaceae_C; genus Variovorax. The sequence goes on from NZ_FMUJ01000002.1 coordinate 392,044, forward strand.
GATCTTCGACAGCAACCTGATCCTGCTGACCGAAGACGCCGCCATGAACGAGGAGGTCAAGAAGATCGCCGCCGCGCGCGACCGCTTCTCGGTAGGCCGCGCGACGCTGGCCAAGCTGCTGGTCACGCCGGCAGGCAAGGCGCTGCTCGCCAAGGTCGACGAGCGGGTGGCGGTGCTCCTGCCGCTGAACACCCAGCTGACCGAACTCGGGCTGAAGAACATGAACGAAGAGGCGACGCAGGTCTTCGTCACGAAGTTCCAGCCGGCCGTTCAGGTGCTGGTGGATGTGCTCAACGACATGATCGCCCACGAGACCGAGTTGTCGAACCAGGCCAATGCGCAGGCCATTGCGGGCTACGCATGGGCGCGCAACCTGATGCTCGTGCTGGGCGGCATCGCGATGCTGGTGGGCGCGGCGATCGCGTGGTTCATCACGCGTTCGATCACGCGGCCGATCGGCGAGGCGGTGCAGGTGGCCGAGAAGGTGGCGGCCGGCGACATCAGCTCGCGCATCGACGTGCAGTCGAAGGATGAGACGGGCCGGCTGATGTCGGCGCTGAAGGCGATGAACGAAAGCCTGGTGAAGATCGTGCGGGAGGTGCGTTCGGGGACGGACACCATTGCGACGGCTTCGGGGCAGATTGCTTCGGGGAATCAGGATCTGTCTTCGCGTACCGAGCAGCAGGCGAGTTCGCTGGAGCAGACCGCCGCTTCGATGGAAGAGCTGACTTCGACGGTCAAGCAGAACGCGGACAACGCGCGGCAGGCGAACCAGTTGGCTGTGTCGGCGTCTGAGGTGGCTGTGAAGGGCGGCAGCGTCGTGTCTCAGGTGGTGGACACGATGGGGTCGATCAATGCGTCGTCCAAGAAGATCGTGGACATCATCGGTGTGATCGATGGCATCGCTTTCCAGACCAACATCCTGGCGCTGAATGCTGCTGTCGAAGCTGCACGTGCAGGCGAGCAAGGCCGTGGCTTTGCGGTCGTTGCATCGGAGGTTCGCAGCCTTGCACAGCGCTCAGCCGCAGCAGCGAAAGAGATCAAGACGCTGATCGGCGATTCGGTCGAGAAGGTCGAAGAGGGCAGCAAGCAGGTCGCAGAAGCTGGCCGCACGATGGAAGAGATCGTTGGCAGCGTCAAGCGCGTGACCGACATCATGGGCGAGATCACCGCAGCGAGCCAAGAGCAGACCTCGGGCATCGAGCAGATCAATCAAGCCATCACACAGATGGACCAAGTGACGCAGCAGAACGCAGCCTTGGTCGAAGAAGCTTCAGCCGCAGCTCAATCGCTGCAAGAACAAGCCGGAAGCCTTGTGCAAGCCGTTAGCGTCTTCAAGCTCGATGCCAACGCAGTTGCCACCACGCGCCCCGGCTTCACCCGGATCACACCGATCCCCAAGCCCACCAAGCCAGCACCGAAGCCCCGCGCCAAGGCACTGCCCGCCCGGCGCGAGCCCGGCACCGGCACGGCGGCCCCTCAACTCGCGATGGCCAGCGACGCCAAGGGCGACTGGACCGAATTTTGAGAAGAAAGGACTCAAGTCTGGCGACCTGCTGCCGATAACAGGGAGACGGCGTTGCCAGAGCGGCCCGTCATGAATCCATTTCATGCCGGTGGCCCGCCGCGCGCCGCGGACACCGTCCCCGTTATTGAAGGAAGAGAGCAATGAGTTTGAAGGATCTGAAAATCGGCACGCGCCTGGGACTCGGCTTCGCGGTGATGCTGTTGCTGATGGCTTTCATCGCGGGCACCGGCGTGCTGCGCCTGACCAACGTGGGCAATGCCACCGACGAGATGGTCGAAGGCGCGCTGGTCAAGGAACGCCTGGCGACCGAATGGCTCAGCCTGCTGCGGTCGAACACGGTGGCCAATTTCGCGATGGTCAAGACCACCGATCCGGAGGTCGCGGCCTATTTCGCCAAGCTCCAGGCGGCGGGCTCGGCGCGCATCACGCCCGCGCAGAAGAAGCTCGAGGCGATGCTGAGCACGCCGGAAGAAAAGGCGCTCTACGCCGCCGTGGCCGCCGCGCGCGCGACCGTGCTCGAAACCGTGGGCATGCTCAACAAGCTGAAGGACGAAAAGAAGCTCGACGAAGCCAACGTGCTGGTCGATACCAAGTTCACGGCCGCGCTGGGCGTGTACGCCGGCGCGGTCGAAGCGCTGGCGAACCATCAGCGCGAGAAGATCGACGCCGCGGCCAAGGGCATCGCGGTGGACCACACGGAAGGCCGGACCACGCTGATCGTGCTGTCCGCCATCGCGTTGGTGGTAGGTGCGCTGTTCGCATGGCGCCTGACGTTGGGCATCGTGCGCCCGCTGGGCCATGCGCTGGAAGTGGCCGAGACGGTGGCCTCTGGCGACCTGAGCGCGAGCATCCGCGTGGACAGCCGCGACGAGGCGGGGCAGCTGATGCAGGCACTGAAGGACATGAACGCGAGCCTGGCCAAGGTGGTGGGCGAGGTACGCATGGGCACGGACACGATTGCGACGGCGTCGAGCCAGATTGCTTCGGGGAATCAGGATCTGTCTTCGCGTACCGAGCAGCAGGCGAGTTCGCTGGAGCAGACCGCTGCTTCGATGGAAGAGCTGACCTCGACGGTCAAGCAGAACGCGGACAACGCGCGACAGGCGAATCAACTGGCTGTGTCGGCTTCCGAAGTGGCTGTGAAGGGCGGCAGTGTTGTGTCTCAAGTTGTGGACACGATGGGGTCGATCAATGCGTCGTCCAAGAAGATCGTGGACATCATCGGTGTCATTGACGGCATTGCGTTTCAGACGAACATCCTGGCGCTGAACGCCGCTGTTGAAGCTGCTCGCGCGGGTGAGCAGGGCCGAGGCTTTGCGGTGGTTGCATCTGAAGTGCGAAGCCTTGCGCAACGCTCGGCAGCCGCAGCGAAAGAGATCAAGACGCTGATCGGCGATTCGGTCGAAAAGGTCGAAGAGGGCAGCAAGCAGGTGGCAGAAGCTGGCCGCACGATGGAAGAGATCGTGGGCAGCGTCAAGCGCGTGACCGACATCATGGGCGAGATCACCGCAGCGAGCCAGGAACAGACCTCGGGCATCGAGCAGATCAACCAGGCCATCACGCAGATGGACCAAGTCACGCAGCAGAACGCCGCGTTGGTCGAAGAGGCTTCAGCAGCAGCCCAATCGCTGCAAGAGCAAGCCGGCAGCCTCTCGCAAGTCGTCGGCGTGTTCCGCCTCGGCGGCGCGAACCAGCTGGCATTGGCCTGAAGACGGCGACCCGACCATGCGCGTCAATCTGCCCATCACCGACATCGAATACGAGCTTTCGCAGGACGCGGCCCTGGTGTCGCGTACCGACCTCAAGGGCCGCATCACCTACGTCAACCCGGCCTTCATCGAGGCCAGCGGCTACACCGTCGGCGAACTCATGGGCAAGGCGCACAACATCGTGCGCCACCCGGACGTGCCGCCCGAGGCCTTTGCCGACCTCTGGCAAACGCTGGGGCAAGGCCTGCCCTGGACCGGGTTGATCAAGAACCGGCGCAAGAACGGCGACTTCTACTGGGTGCTCGCGAACGTGACGCCCATCAACCGCAACGGCCGCGTGCAGGGCTACATGTCGGTGCGCAGCCGGCCTGCGCGCGCCGACGTGGCGGCGGCGGACGCGCTGTATCGCCGCATCCGCGAAGGCGATGCGAAGGGCATCGAGATCGTGCAGGGCGAAGTGGTGCAGCGCGGGTGGATGAATCCGCTGGCGCAGCTGCGGCGCGTTCCGGTGCGGCGCCGGGTCTTCGGCGCGACCGCATTGGCTGCGTTGCTGTCGCTGGGCTTCGGTGCCGTGGGCTGGATGGAAGCGTCGAAGTTGGCCGCTGCCTCAGGTGCGCACAGCTGGCTGCCCGGTGTCGTCGCCGTGGGCGGTGTGGCTGCCGCGCTGGCGTGGGTGGGGCTGGGGCAGTTCCTCGGCCGCACGGTCTTCCGTCCGCTGGACGAGGCGCTGGACGTGGCGCGGGCCATCGCGGGCGGCGACCTCGCGCGCTTCGAGATCCGGCCCGGCGACGAGATCACGGGGCTGCTGCGCGCGCTGAACCAGATGAGCGCGAACCTCTTCGCGATCGTGGCGGACGTGGGCACCAACGTGGCCGGCGTGATGTCGGCGTCGAGCCAGATCGCCTCGGGCAACCAGGATCTTTCGTCGCGCACCGAGCAGCAGGCCAGCTCGCTGGAGCAGACGGCCGCGTCGATGGAAGAGCTGACCTCGACGGTCAAGCAGAACGCCGACAACGCGCGGCAGGCCAACCAGCTGGCCGTGTCGGCTTCTGAAGTTGCGGTGAAGGGCGGCAACGTCGTGTCGCAGGTGGTGGACACGATGGGCTCGATCGACGCGTCCTCGAAAAAGATCGTCGACATCATCGGCGTGATCGACGGCATTGCGTTCCAGACCAACATCCTCGCGCTGAATGCCGCTGTGGAAGCAGCCCGTGCGGGCGAGCAGGGCAAGGGCTTCGCCGTGGTCGCGTCGGAGGTGCGCAGCCTCGCGCAGCGCTCCGCATCGGCCGCCAAGGAAATCAAGACGCTGATCGGCGACTCGGTCGAGAAGGTCGCGGCGGGCAGCAAGCAGGTCGCGCAGGCCGGCCGCACGATGGAAGAAATCGTGGGCAGCGTCAAGCGCGTGACGGACATCATGGGCGAGATCACGACCGCGAGCCAGGAGCAGACCTCGGGCATCGAGCAGATCAACCAGGCCATCGCGCAGATGGACCAGGTGACGCAGCAGAACGCCGCGCTGGTGGAAGAGGCTTTCGCCACGGCGCAGACGCTGCAGGAACAAGCCGACGGCCTGGTCAGGGCCGTGCGGGTTTTCAGGACCGAGGCCGGCGATGGCGCCGGTGGTCGCAACGAGTTTTAAACCGGAGGACACGAGATGCTGACGACGAAGGCAAAAGACCCATTGAAACAAGCCGCCTCGGCGCCGTCCCCGGCCGCCAACGGCCCACGGCTGGAGGTGGTGACCTTCAAGCTGGGGGAAGAGGAATACGGGATCGACATCCAGAAGGTGCAGGAGCTGCGCGGCTACGACGCGGTGACGCGTATCGCGAACGCACCGGAGTACATCAAGGGTGTGGTGAACCTGCGCGGGATCATCGTTCCGATCATCGACATGCGCATCAAGTTCGAGCTGGGCGACCCGACGTATGACCAGTTCACGGTGGTGATCGTGCTGAACATCGGAGGTCGCGTGGTGGGGATGGTGGTGGACAGCGTGTCGGACGTGATCACGCTGACGGCCGAGCAGATCAAGCCGGCGCCGGAGATGGGTTCGGTGCTGGACACCGACTACCTGATCGGACTGGGCACGCTGGACGAGCGGATGCTGATCCTGGTGGACATCGACCGGCTGATGTCCAGCGAAGAAATGGGCCTTGTCGAGGCCGCAGCCACCGCCTGATCGCCGCGCCATGGCCGCAAGGCCGGGGCTGCATCACCGCCTTCAACCTTCAACGCCTGCACCATGACCTTCTTTTCCAATCTCCGCATCGGGACACGTCTGGCCGTGGCCTTCGCCATCGTCCTGGGCCTGACCGTGGTGTCGACCGCGATCGCGCTGGTTTCGGCGCGCAGCAACGCGGAAGCCACCCGGGTGATGATGCAAAGCCCGCTGGCCAAGGAGCGGCTGATCTCCGACTGGTACGTGCTGACCTACTCGGCGATCGCGCGCACCTCGATGATCGCCCGCACCACCGACGAGACGCTGCCGGTGGTGTTCGCGGACGTCATCTCCGACAGCGTGAAGAAGGGCAGCGAGACCATGGCGAAGGTCGAGAAGCTGCTGGTGACCGAGGAGGAGAAGGCGCTGTTCAAGTCCATCGTCGCGCTGCGCGCCAAGTATCAGGCCGCCAAGGACGAGGTGGGCAAGGCCAGGGCGAGCGGCAGTGCGGTGGACACCACGCGCGCGTTCAAGGAGTCGTTCCAGCCGGCCGCGAAGGCCTATGAAGGCCGGGTGCTCGACCTGCTGCAGATGGAGCGCAAGGCCATCGACGACATGGGCGTTGCCATCGACGCGGCGAACGCGCGCAGCTTCAACCTGCAGATGCTGCTGGCGTTGCTGACGGTGGTCAGCGGTGCGGTCTTCGCGTTCTTCATTTCGCGCAGCATCGTGCGGCCGTTGACGAAGGCCGTCGAGGTTGCGCAGACGGTGGCGGGTGGCGACCTGAGCGCGAACATCGAAGTCGGCAGCCGCGACGAGGCGGGGCAGCTGATGCAGGCGCTGAAGGACATGAACACGAACCTGGCCCGCGTGGTGGGCGAGGTGCGTTCGGGCACGGAGACGATTGCGACGGCTTCGGGGCAGATTGCTTCGGGGAATCAGGATCTGTCTTCGCGCACGGAAGAGCAGGCGAGTTCGTTGGAGCAGACGGCTGCTTCGATGGAAGAGCTGACCTCGACGGTCAAGCAGAACGCGGACAACGCGCGGCAGGCGAACCAGTTGGCTGTGTCGGCTTCCGAGGTTGCTGTGAAGGGCGGCAGTGTTGTGTCGCAAGTGGTGGACACGATGGGGTCGATCAATGCTTCGTCCAAAAAGATCGTGGACATCATTGGTGTGATTGATGGCATTGCTTTCCAGACCAACATCCTCGCGCTGAACGCGGCCGTGGAAGCCGCACGCGCAGGAGAGCAAGGCCGTGGCTTTGCGGTCGTTGCATCCGAAGTGCGCAGCCTTGCGCAACGTTCCGCAGCCGCAGCGAAGGAAATCAAGACGCTCATCGGCGATTCGGTCGAAAAGGTCGAAGAGGAAAGCAAGCAAGTAGCAGAAGCGGGCCGAACGATGGAAGAGATCGTAGGCAGCGTCAAGCGAGTGACCGACATCATGGGCGAGATCACCGCAGCGAGCCAGGAGCAGACCTCGGGCATCGAGCAGATCAATCAGGCCATCACGCAGATGGACCAAGTCACGCAACAGAACGCAGCGCTTGTAGAAGAAGCGTCAGCAGCAGCCCAATCACTGCAAGAGCAAGCCGGCAGTCTCGTGCAAGCCGTCAGCATCTTCAAGCTGGACACCGACGGCCATGCCGCATCCCGCACTCACGCCAGGGCGTTGCCCGCCGTGCGTGAAAAACCGGCAGCACCATCGCTGCCCCAACTGGCTGCGGCCGGCGCCGACAGCGGCGACTGGCGTGCGTTCTAGGAACAAGCACCGCCGCGAACACCGCCGACCGGCCCCGGCCGGGCGACCGTGTCCCGCGGCAATGAATTGAATCGGGCCCCACGGTCCAAAGGAAAAATCATTAAAACTTTCTACAACCTCAAAATCGCGACCAAGCTGCTTGTGTCGTTCATTGCCGTCCTTGTGTTGACGGCCTGTGTCGGCGTGATCTCGGTCATGCAGCTCGGCAAGGTTCACCAGATGTCCACGGACCTTTCGACCAACTGGTTGCCGGCCACGCGCTCGTTGCTCGAATTGAAGGGCATGGTGGCGAGCTATCGCTCGCAGGAGATGGCGCACGCCCTGTCGGGTTCGTTCACCGAGATGGCGACGTACGAGAAGTCGATGGACGAGTCGTGGAAGGCACTGCAGAAGAAGCGCACCGAATACGAGGCACTCATCTCGGAGCCCGAGGAGCGTGCGACCTACCCGGTGTTCGAGAAGCTGCTGGCGCAATACGCGCTCGAACACAACAAGATCATCGCCATCTCCCACACGCAGGACACCGACCAGGTGAGCGGCCTGATCCGTGGCAAGTCGCAGCAGCTGAGCCGTGAGATGGGCGAAGCGCTGGACAAGCTGACGCAGGTGAACCTGGCGGGCGCGCTCAGCGCGGGCCAGACGGCCGACACGGTGTACGAAGAAGCCAGGCTGTGGGTGCTGGGCCTGCTGCTGGGCAGCGTGGCGCTGGGCCTGGTGCTGGCGCTGTGGATCGCCCGCATCGTGGCGCGGCCACTGGCGGAAGCGGTGAAGGTGGCGCAGTCGGTGGCGGCAGGCGACCTGACCAGCCACATCGAGGCGCGAACGACGGACGAGACTGGCTTGCTGCTGGACGCTTTGAAGGGCATGAACGACAGCCTCGTGAAGATCGTCGGTGAAGTACGCACGGGCACGGACACGATCGCAACGGCGTCGAGCCAGATTGCTTCGGGGAATCAGGATCTGTCTTCGCGGACGGAAGAGCAGGCGAGTTCGCTGGAGCAGACGGCGGCTTCGATGGAAGAGCTGACCTCGACGGTCAAGCAGAACGCGGACAACGCGCGGCAGGCGAATCAGCTGGCCGTGTCGGCTTCTGAAGTGGCGGTGAAGGGCGGCAACGTCGTGTCGCAGGTGGTGGACACGATGGGTTCCATCAATGCATCTTCCAAGAAGATCGTGGACATCATTGGTGTCATTGACGGCATCGCCTTCCAGACGAACATCCTCGCGCTGAACGCGGCAGTGGAAGCCGCACGCGCAGGAGAGCAAGGCCGTGGCTTTGCAGTCGTTGCCTCCGAGGTTCGTAGCCTCGCGCAACGCTCGGCTGCTGCAGCCAAGGAAATCAAGACGCTGATCGGCGATTCGGTCGAAAAGGTCGAAGAGGGCAGCAAGCAGGTCGCAGAAGCGGGCCGCACGATGGAAGAGATCGTGGGCAGCGTCAAGCGCGTGACGGACATCATGGGCGAGATCACAGCTGCGAGCCAGGAACAAACCTCGGGCATCGAGCAGATCAACCAGGCCATCACGCAGATGGATCAGGTCACGCAACAGAACGCAGCGTTGGTCGAAGAGGCTTCAGCCGCAGCCCAGTCGCTGCAAGAGCAAGCCGGCAGCCTCGTGCAAGCCGTCAGCATCTTCAAGCTCAGCACCCAGTCCAAGGCCGCGCGCCCCGGATTCACCCACCTGACGCCGATTCCGAAGGTCGCCAAGCCAACACCGAAGCCACCGGCCAAGGCGCTGCCCGCACGCCGGGCCGCTGCGTCGGCGACGGCACCCCAACTCGCCATGGCCGGCGACGCGAAGGGAGACTGGACCGAATTTTGAGAGGCGAGGGCTCAACACCGGCGCGCCGATGCCGATAACGAACCGACAACGCCGTGTTGCGCGGCGAGATTCGTTCCAGTTCTGAAAGAAAAAGACAAATGAGTTTGAAGAATCTGAAAATCGGCACGCGCCTGGGGTTCGGCTTTGCGGCCATGCTGCTGTTGATGGCGGTCATTGCCGGCATCGGCATGCTGCGCCTGGCGAACGTGGGCCACGCCACCGACGAAATGATGAAGCACGCGCTGGTCAAGGAGCGGCTGGCCAACCAGTGGTCGAACCTGCTGGGCCCGACGATCGTGCGCTCCTTCGCCATGGTCAAGGCGACCGACCCGGCCGTCGTGACCTACTTCGCGAACGCTCGCGCCGAGAGCTCGGCCAAGATCAATCCGGTGCAAAAGAAGCTCGAAGAGATGCTGACTTCGCCGGAAGAAAAGAAGCTGTACGCCGACGTGGCCGATGCGCGCGCGATCGTGCTGGAGATCATCGAGAAGATCAACAAGCTCAAGTCCGAAGACAAGGGCGCGGAGGCCAGCGAGCTGGCCGACACCAAGTTCGCGGCGGGCCTGACCGTCTACGAGAACGCCGTGGCCAGCCTCGCGGCGCACCAGCGCGACCGGATCGACGCCGTGGCGCAAGGCATCGCGGCCGACCAGTCGAGCGGCCGAACCATGCTGATGGTGCTGTCCGGCATCGCGCTGCTGGTGGGGGCGTTGTTTGCGTGGCGCTTGAGCGTGGGCATCGTGCGCCCGCTGGGGCGTGCCGTGGCCGCGGCCGAGACGGTGGCCGCCGGTGACCTGAGCGCGAGCATCCGAGTGGACAGCCGCGACGAGGCGGGGCAGCTGATGCAGGCGCTGAAGGACATGAACGCGAGCCTGGCCAAGGTGGTGGGCGAGGTGCGCATGGGCACGGACACGATTGCGACGGCGTCGAGCCAGATTGCTTCGGGGAATCAGGATCTGTCTTCGCGTACCGAGCAGCAGGCCAGTTCGCTGGAGCAGACGGCGGCTTCGATGGAAGAGCTGACTTCGACGGTCAAGCAGAACGCGGATAACGCTCGGCAGGCGAATCAACTGGCTGTGTCGGCTTCGGAAGTGGCGGTGAAGGGCGGCAGCGTCGTGTCGCAGGTGGTGGACACGATGGGGTCGATCAATGCGTCGTCCAAGAAGATCGTGGACATCATCGGTGTGATCGATGGCATCGCTTTCCAGACGAACATCCTCGCGCTGAATGCCGCTGTGGAAGCAGCCCGTGCAGGCGAGCAAGGCCGTGGCTTTGCTGTCGTTGCCTCTGAGGTTCGCAGCCTCGCGCAACGCTCGGCAGCCGCAGCGAAAGAAATCAAGACGCTGATCGGCGATTCGGTCGAAAAGGTCGAAGAAGGCAGCAAGCAGGTCGCGGAAGCTGGTCGCACGATGGAAGAGATCGTAGGCAGCGTCAAGCGAGTGACCGACATCATGGGCGAGATCACCGCAGCGAGCCAGGAGCAGACCTCGGGCATCGAGCAGATCAATCAGGCCATCACGCAGATGGACCAGGTCACGCAGCGGAACGCCGCGCTTGTAGAAGAAGCCTCGGCAGCAGCGCAATCGCTGCAAGAGCGGGCAGGAAGCCTGTCGCAGGTGGTCAGCGTGTTCCGCCTGGACAGCAGCAGCCATGCCATCGACGTGGCGCACCCGCGCTACGCACCATCGCCATTCACGGCATTGGCGCCATAAAGGGGAAAAGACAATGCAGTGGTTCCAGAATCTTCGCGTGACCGCCCGGTTGCTCCTGAGCTTTCTCGTGGTCGCGGCGATCGGCGCGGCGGTCAGCGCGCTCGGCATCTTTCACATGGGGCGCATCAGCGCCTCGACCGAGCAGCTCTACGCGAACGAGCTGCGTGCCCTGCAGGCCGTGCAGGAAGCCAACATCCACCTGCTGTACGCGAGCCGCGCCCAGGTGACGCTGCTGTCGGCCGGCACGCTCGGCGATCGCAAGGCCGGGGCGGACGAACTCAAGGCGTCGCTCGAAAGCCTGTCGTCGCGTGCCGCCGAGGCCAAGTCTTTCTTTGACGAGAGCCCGGAGGGCACCAAGCTCTACGGCCGGTTCGAAAGCCTGGTGGGGCCGCTGAAGGCGCACATGAACGACTTTCTGGCGCTGGTCAACAAGCAGCCGCTGGACAGCTCGCAGTTCGCAAACCAGGTGGGCGAGGACAGCACACGGATGCTGCAGGAGTCGCGCGCCCTGGAAGACGTGCTCAAGGGCATGGTCGCGCACAGCAAGGAGCTTGCGCGCGTGCGCGCCGAACAGGCGGACGCCACCTACAAGACCTCGCGGCTGATGATGCTGGTGATGGCGCTGGCCGGCATTGCGGTCAGCGTGGGGCTGGGCGTGCTGGTCGCGCGCCAGCTGGGCCGTCAGTTGGGCGGCGAGCCGCAGTACGCCGCCGACGTGGTCGGGCGCATCGCCAACGGTGACCTGTCGATCGCGGTCGAGGCCGATGCCGCGCATGACGGCAGCCTGCTGTACTCCATCAAGCAGATGCAGGCGACGCTGACCTCGGTCGTGGGCGGAATCAAGGATTCGAGTGACACCATTGCGACGGCTTCGGGGCAGATCGCGGCGGGGAATCAGGACTTGTCTTCGCGCACGGAGGAGCAGGCGAGTTCGCTGGAGCAGACGGCGGCTTCGATGGAGGAACTGACCTCGACGGTCAAGCAGAACGCGGACAACGCGCGACAGGCGAATCAACTGGCGGTGTCGGCTTCTGAAGTGGCTGTGAAGGGTGGCAGTGTCGTCTCGCAAGTGGTGGACACGATGGGATCGATCAATGCGTCGTCCAAGAAGATCGTGGACATCATCGGTGTGATCGACGGCATCGCCTTCCAGACCAACATCCTGGCGCTGAATGCCGCTGTCGAGGCTGCACGCGCTGGCGAGCAGGGCCGTGGCTTTGCGGTGGTCGCCTCAGAGGTTCGCAGCTTGGCGCAACGCTCGGCAGCTGCAGCGAAAGAAATCAAGACGCTGATCGGTGATTCGGTCGAAAAGGTCGAAGAGGGCAGCAAGCAAGTTGCAGAAGCCGGCCGCACGATGGAAGAGATCGTGGGCAGCGTCAAGCGCGTGACGGACATCATGGGCGAGATCACCGCCGCGAGCCAAGAACAAACCTCGGGCATCGAGCAGATCAATCAGGCCATCACGCAGATGGACCAGGTAACCCAACAGAACGCCGCGTTGGTCGAAGAGGCTTCAGCAGCGACCCAGTCGTTGCAGGAGCAAGCCGGCAGCCTCGTACAAGCCGTCAGCGTCTTCAAGCTCGACGCCAACGCAGTCGCCACCACGCGCCCTGGCTTCACCCGCATCACACCGATCCCCAAGCCCGCCAAGCCAGCACCGAAGCCCCGCGCCAAGGCGTTGCCCGCCCGGCGCGAGCCCGGCACCGGCACGGCCGCCCCCCAACTCGCAATGGCCAGCGACGCCAAAGGCGACTGGACGGAGTTCTGAACCAGAAAGACGGCATGCCCAGCCCCGACCCTCAAGTTTTGGCGCGCGCTGCCGATAAACACCCAGAGGCATCGTTCGCGATGCCAGACCCAACACCCCATTGACAGGTAAAGCCTTATGTCCAGCATGTTCTACACAGGTCTGAGCGGCCTCGGCGTCGCCCGCACCGCGCTGATGACCACCGCCCACAACACGGCCAATGCGTACACGGTGGGCTACAGCCGCCAGGTGGCCGAGATCGCCTCGGCCGGCGGTATTTCGAGCGGCTCGGGCTTCATCGGCTCGGGGGCCAACGTGCTGACCGTGTCGCGCAGCTACGACCGCTACCTGACCGCGCAGCTCTCGTCGGCGCAGTCGGCTTCGGCGGCGCTCGCCACCAACGGCACGCAGATCAACCGCATCGACACGCTGCTGGCCGACAAGACCTCCGGCATTGCGCCGCTGATGCAGAGCTTCTTCACCAGCATGCAGGGCGTGGCCAACACGCCGGCCGACCCGGCGGCGCGCCAGCAGATGATCAGCTCCGCGCAGGCGCTGGCCAGCAAGTTCCGCGCGACCGACCAGTACCTGTCGGACCTGAACACCTCGGTCAACGAGCAGATCACCGGCAGCGTCGACCAGATCAACACCTACGCGACCAAGATCGCGAGCCTCAACCAGCAGATCAGCCAGATCAGCGCCATGGCCGGCGGCCAGCCGCCCAACGACCTGCTCGACCAGCGCGACCTGCTCGTGAGCCAGCTCAGCCAGGTGGTGGACGTGAAGGTGCTGCAGCAGGACAACGGAAAGTACAACGTATTCATCGCCACCGGCCAGTCGCTGGTGGTGGGCGATTACGCCGCCAAGATGGCCGCGGTGCCGTCGGCGGCCGACCCGACCCGCAAGGTGGTCGCGCTGTCGGGCTTTGCCGGCAACACCAGCGAACTCGACGACAGCAGCATCACCGGCGGCGTGCTCGGCGGCCTGATGGCCTTCCGCAAAGAGACGCTGATTCCCACGCAGAACGCGATCGGCCGTCTTGCGATGTCGGTGGCCGATGCGGTCAATGCGCAGCACAAGCTGGGCGTGGACCTGAACGGCGCACTCGGCACGAACTTCTTCACGCAGGCCGTGCCGGGCGTGATGTCCAACGCCGGCAACGCGGGCAACCTCACGCTGGGCGCCACGCTGTCCGACGCGTCGAAGCTCACGACCAGCGACTACAACGTCAGCGTGACCGATGTGGCGGGCACGCTCACCTACTCGGTCACGCGGCTTTCCGACAAGACGTCGATGGGCTCCTTCACTTCTTTCCCGATCACCTTCGACGGCGTGAGCCTCTCGGCCGCCAGCGGCACGGCACAGGCCGGCGACTCTTTCCTGGTACAGCCCACGCGCACCGGCGCACGCGACCTCGACGTGCTGGTGCGCGATCCGGCCAAGGTGGCCGCCGCATCGCCGATCACCACTGGCAACGTCGCCGGCAACAAGGGCAATGGCGCACTGGGCGCGGCCATCGTCGATGCGTCCTACCCGGCTTCGCCGCTGGCGGGACCGGTCACGCTGAGCTTCGATGCCGGCACCGGCACGCTGTCGGGCTTTCCGGCCACCTCGGCGGTCACGGTCACGCTGGCCAACGGCACCAGCACCAGCTACCCGGCCGGCACGCCCGTGCCGTACACCGCCGGCGCCAAGATGAGCTTCGGCGGCATCACCGTCAGCATGACCGGCACGCCCGCGCAGGGCGACACCTTCACCATCAACAAGAACACCTCGGGCGTGTCCGACGGCAGCAATGCCTTGCTGCTGGGCGCGCTGCAGCGCAAGACCACGATGGGCAACGGCACCGCGACCTTCAACGGTGCCTACTCGCAACTGGTGAGCGAGGTCGGCAACCGGGCCATGGCGGTCAAGGTCGCCAGCACCACGCAAGACAGCGTGACCGGCCAGATCAAGGCCAGCCAGCAAGGCATCTCGGGCGTCGTCCAGGACGAGGAAACCGCCAACCTGCTGATGTTCCAGCAGATGTACCAGGCCAATGCACGCGTGATCCAGACCGCGTCGACCATGTTCGACACGATCCTGGGCATCCGCGGCTGACCCCATTCACGCACAGACTTCAGGAACCGCGATGCGCATCAGCACCCAATCCTTCTACGAGCAGAACGTCAACGCCATGGGCCTGCAGCAGCAGAAGCTGTTCAAGGTCCAGCAGCAGCTGGCGACCAACTCCAAGTTCCTCACGGCCGGCGACGACCCGGTCGGCGCGGCCCGCGCGCTCGGCGTGAGCCAGACGCTCTCCGAGATCGCGCAGTACGCCACCGGCCGCCAGCGCGCAGGACTCGCGCTGTCGACCGAAGAGAACGCGCTCAACTCGGTGACCGCGATCCTGCAGAACATCAAGACGCTGACGGTGCAGGCCGGCGGCGGCACGCTGTCGGACGCCGACCGCGACTCGCTCGCCACCACCATCCAGAGCGGCCTCGACCAGCTCGTGGGCGTGGCCAACTCCGACGACGGCAACGGGCAGTACCTGTTCGCCGGTTTCAAGAGCGGCAGCGCGCCCTTCGTGGCGGCCCCCGGCGGCGGCGTGCAGTACGTGGGCGACCAGGGCCAGCGGCTCATGCAGATCGACGTGGCGCGGCAGATGTCGACCTCGGACGACGGCCGCTCCGTTTTTCAGTCGGTGCAGGGCGGCGCGGGCTACGTGACCACGAGCGCGGCGGGCAACACCGGCAGCGGCGTCTTCGGCCCGGTCGGCATCACCAACGCCACGGCACCGAACTACGGCAAGGACTTCACCATCAGCTTTGCGGGCGGCAACTACACGGTGACCACCAAGGACACGCCCCCGGTGGTGGCCGCCAGCGGCACCTTCTCGCCGGACACGCCCATTTCTTTCGGCGGCGTGCAGGTGAAGATCAGCGGCGCGCCCGCCAACGGCGACAGCTTCGACGTGTCGACCGCGCAGAACGCCGGCACCGACATCTTCGCGGCCATCGGCCAACTGGTGAGCGCGCTGCGCACGCCGCTGGCCGGCGGCGGTGCGGCCGCGCAGGCGCAATTGCAGAACGCATTGAGCACCGCCAACGTGAAGATCACGAATGCGCACGACAACGTGCTGACCGTGCTGTCGTCGGCGGGCTCGCGCCAGACCGAACTCGACGCGCTCGACACCGGCGGCGCCGCGCGCAAGCTGCAGGAAGAAAGCTACCTGTCGAGCATCGAAGACCTGGACCCGTACAGCGCTATCTCGGAGTTCTACCAGCGCCAGTCGTCGCTGCAGGCGACGCAGATGACGTTTGCCAAGTTGAACAATATTTCGTTGTTCAATTACTTGAACTGAGTGCGGGTGTGGGGCATCGCGGTGCGATGCCAGCGGGCGATGGCAAGCCCCGGTTGCTCAGATCACATAGGGCCGGGAATTCAACTTCTGGCGGTATTCGAGAGGAGGCGGAAAGAGCGCGGAGACCAGCGCCCCGCGCGGGTCACGCAGATTCACGGCAAGCGCCGGCTCGCCGGTTTCCCAAACGGCAATGGTCGCCAGGCCAATGGCTGCATTCATGCCGCCCGCTCACAGTTCTCCGCCCAGGCATTGCTCCAGCCGAAACCCTGCGCCTGTATCGAGCAGTCTGTCTTGTGGTGCCACCTTGGCCATGCAGCGCGCGAGAAGCGCGGTGTCATCGCCATCCGAGGCGGCGCTGTAGAAGACGCGCTTGGGCGGCCGTTCAAGCAGGGAGTCTTCCAGCACGGCCTTCAGCGCCGCTTCCAGCGCTTTGGTCCGTTGATCCATCGACATGCCCGCATCGAAGCGTGCGAACTGGGGCCTCAGCAGCAGCGCCAGTGTTGGCATTTGCGAATACTGCTCGTACTGGGAGGGGCTCCACAGTGACGGTACGTTGGGCGTCGGCTTGAAGTCGCCGAGCGATGCGCGGTAGTTCGCACCGCCGTCGTAAGCCTCGGCGTGCAGGCCACCAAAGCCGTGCGGGCCGCGCGCCACCACTCCGTTGGGGAAATGACTGTCCTGGCTGACATCGCGCACATGCAGCGACCACTCGCGCAACCATTCAGCGGCGGCGGGCCGCATCAGCAGCAGGCCCGAGAAGATGTCGCGCAACTGGCCGGGGCGCTTGGGCCGCTCAAGAATGTCTTCGAGCGATTCGCTGCGTTGGCCTTGCGGGTTTTCCCATCCGCCCAGTTCTGCGCGCGCCGCGTAGCCGTCCTCGGCCCATACGAGCAGGCTGTTGAGGTCACCTTGGGTGTCGAAGGCATCGAAGGCCGATCGCCAGAGGTCGACACCCGCAGTCTCGAAGTGCGGCGGCACTTTGAAGCCCAACTGATGAAAAGCCATGCCCGCCGGGCCGTTTTGCAACTGCCATGGAACCCCGCGCTTGCTTTCGCTGCTCTGATACGTGCGACTCCATGGCACCAGTGCCGCCGCGTCGAGCTGCGTGGACGGTGGCAGCGCCATCAATGTGGGAAGCGGGTAGTTCTCCACGAAGCGGCCGCGCTCGCCGTTCTTGGGGCGGTGGGTCAGTGCGGCGCGCAATGCCGCGCTGCGGAACAAGCCTGCGTTTTCGCGGCAACTGTCCAGCGAACCGGGTGGGGCGGGCGCTTCTTCGTCAGGTGATGCCCGGCGTTGCACACGGTTCCACAAGGGGCCGGCGGGCACCTGTTCCACACGCAGTCCGACTCCTGAGACATGCAGGAATCTGGCGGTCGAGGCGGCGGCGGGCTGATAGCGAACGCGCCTTGCCATCACAGGGCTCCCATCGGGGTTGAAGTTGGCTGGGGTGCGGATGCCGATACGTCGCCGGTCACGATGCCCGGCGGCATCGTCTTGTCGGAGTCGGGCAGCCTGCCCGTTTCGTAGTACGGGTCGCTCTTCTTCCAGTCGGCCAGGTCGAGAAGGTAGTTCCAGTACGCCTCGTCATGCCAGGCGTAGCCCAGGCCGACGGTGATGTCGTAGCTCAGTACGTCGGAGACGGGGGAGCTCCCATCCTTGTTGCTGTAGCGCAGGATGGCCGCATGGTTGGTGGGCGAGATCGGTATTTTTCCGACCTTGTTTTTGCGTCGCTTTTCGACCTCCCACCATGTTTCGTAGCGCACACGAGTGGGCAACCCCTTTTCATCGTATTGCATGACGGTTTGCCGCTCCTGGTAGGTCACGTCGTCATTGAAGTCTTCCTGCTGTTCGGGGTCTGCTTGCACAGGCGCACCGTCCGGGGCCTTTCCCTCCTGGCCGTCGTACATCACGTAGTTGCCATCAAATCTATCTGGAAGCGTCAGTGGCCTGGGAACTGCCGGCGCGTTGACGATCACGCTTTCCACTTCGCCGCGCCAGTTGGGCGTGAGGTCTCCCAGCACCGGCACAAGGCCAAGAATTCTTTCTGTTGCAATCTTCCACGCCTTGTCGGGCCTGCTGCCATCCAGATAGAGCCACCCACCCTCGAGGTCTCGCGCGGGTTCCCCATTGGGGCCCGCTGGCACATGCACGATCTGCCTGTGAAAGTACGGCAGCGGCTTGCCGTCCGGCTCCGAGCCGATTGGCGGGTTGTGCTCGGCATTCGTGCCTCGCGCGAACAGGCGCTGCAGTACGTTGTCGCCAACCTTCTTCATGTAGTCCGGCGGAATGCCGCGCCAGCCCATGCCTGATACGGCCGAAACGCCAATCACCCGGTCGCCGGGGTTGAAGTTGATCATCAACTTGCCGCGTGTGTCCTTGCGCTCGAACGTTGCGTCGCTCCACCAGAGCTTGCCGTCCTGCCCGCGCGGGCCGTTCGGGTCGTCGACTTTGCCGCCGATCTCGGCTTGCCACAGCGGCGCGTCAGCGGGCTTGTGCACGTACACCGCATCGTCATAGGGATGACGTGGGCGGTGCTTCACGGTGCATTCGGCTTTCGGTTCCGGCGGTGCGGGGTATTTTTTCTTAGCCCCGTCCACGATCTTGGCCGCGTTGGCAAAGGTCTCGATGCGCGCCGGTTCCCGCTGCACGCTGCGCCGGCCGTCGGCCGCGCTGATGAAATCGGTGATTGCCGTGTCGAAGCGGTAGGGGGAGCTGTTGAGGATCACCGTGTCCGGCCCGCGCACCTCATCGCCGAGAAAGAACAGCGCGCACATTGCAACGATGGTGCCCTGGCTGTGCGAGACAATGTTGATCGGCTCGTTGGGCAGGTTCTTGCGAACGTCCTTGATGAGGTTTGCCAGGCGCCGAGCGGCGTGCGCGTAGTACAGGCGCGGCGGGCAATCGCACAGGGTGCGACCGACTAGTGGGTTGATCGCGTTGACGTCGATCATTCCGTACAGGACGTCCTTGCGAAATCCCGTGGGCAGCCAGAACGAAGTGAGCGCGGCACCGCCGTTCTGGAAGGGACCACCGCCCCAGGCGCCATCGGTGCGAAGGGGGTTGCCGTATTCGTCGGTCCAGGCTGGGGTGTCTACAAGCGTGCCCTTGACCAGCTTGCGTTCGGTGGCCGGGGCTTTGTAGCCCCACCAGAAGGGGATGACCGGGGACGGGATGCGTTCTCCCTCTATGTGGTTGAGATAACGATTTGCCGTGGCTTTATCTTTATCGCCTCGAGTGTCTTTTTCTAGCCTTCTCAAATCTTCTCGACCCAGTCTCTGATTTAATCCTTTGGCAAACTGCTCCGAGGCATCGAAGTACCACTCGCCATCGGAATTGACGCCATGCACGAAGATGACGATGCCGGGCATGAGAGGTGGGACGCCGACAGTGTGGGTACGATCCTCTTGCTTCTCGTCAATGCCGGTGACTTTTCCCTTGACCCATTGATACGTCCCGGGATCGGGCTTCACGGGGGTTAGCGAGCTCAGGTCTTTGTCTTGGCTCATTTGCGGCTCCCGCTGTCGTTGGCTTTGCATAGCACCTTGGTGTCGACAGGGGGGACTTGGGGTTTGGAGACGAAATCGCGAATCGACTTCCAGTTTGTGCTCTTGGGCGTGGGAATCTCTGTCAGATCAAGACTGTCCGTGTGTATGGTTTGGATGCGGTATGACCGATATACCGTTGATCCGCTGATCATCAAGTCATCGCCATACCCCGGATACCAAGCTCGTCCCCAGGTTTTTCCTCCATCGACGGAGTAAGGAAGTCGTTCGCCGCAAATCCCCCCTCCCGATGAACAGTTGATGCTTCCTCGTGTCACGGGCGCCACCAGATACTGGTCATTGTCGGCATCGATGATGAGTTTTCCTTGTGTCATCACGTTGTCCCACTTCACCGCCTTTGAGCGGATGCCTTTGGCTGTATCGACGAAGTACAAGATCTTGTCCGTACATTCGCCGTCCGGCCACGGAGTGATCTCGAAGTACCGGTGGTCGTCGATGCGGTAGGCCACTTGCGGGGGGATGAATGCCCCCGGTGTGGGCGGTGGTGTCGAAGCCCCACCGGATGTGCACGCTCCCAGCGCCAAGGCCAACGCAGCAAATGCCAGTCGCCATGCTGGTGTGAAGTCAAGATTGCTCATGAAAAGGCTCTCCCTGTCTTGTGTTTGAAGCGGGTCAAAACGGACCCGATGCGTTTCAAGTGACATCAAATGGCTTGTCCTTGTCGAGCTTGGAAATTGCGTCACCGCCAGATTGCGCGTTGCTGCCACCACCGCTGGCTTTGACGACGTTGAAGGCCCGGTTCGACAAGCTGTCGCCCTTGTCGCCCAGCCGATGCAACTTGAGCTGCTGTGCCTGGTCGGTGCGCATGAAGCTGGGGAAATCCACGCCGATGGTGCTGGGGCCGTTGATGCAGTAATTGGCGGTCTGCACAAGGTATTGGCCGGTCATGCCCCAGACCACGCGGCCGCCCGCCATGCGCAGGTAGGTGCCATCGTCCAGGGCCAGGGTGATGCTCTTCTTGGCCCTGATGGTGATGCCGTCTTCGGTGGACTGGATCGTGACGGCCTTCTCGCCTGTGATCTCCACGCTGTTGTGCTGCGCCTGGTGAATGAGCTTTCCCTCGTTGGCGATGACGCGGATGTCGCCGGTGCGTGCGAACTGTTCGATGTCCTTGCCTGCGGTGTGCAGGATCGATTGGTCGGCGTAATGCTGCTGGTTGTGTCCGGCGACGGTGTCGATGTTCAGGCCGGCGTACTGGATGTGATCCTTGGGCGTGACGCTGGCAATGCCGGCTGCACCGCTGAGGGCAAGCACGGGCTGACCGCCCTGCGCCTTGCCACGGGCATTGGCTTCGTTGTCGGCACCGTGGCCGAGGGCTTCGGCGGCTTCGCTCAAGGCCTGCTGGGGCGCGGTATCGCGCTCACCCGCTTCGCATTTCGTGGTGGCCTTGGCAAGGTCTTTGGCGATGGCCAGCGCTTGTTCCAGGCAGGCGACAAGTTCGTCGCGACTCAGGATGCCGCCGATGGCTTGCGAGCGTCCGTCGGTGGACAGCAGGAGACCCTTGTCCGTGCGCAGCGCGCCCCAACCGTCGGAGCGAAGCTCGAAGCCCTCGCCCCGTGAGTCCTTGCGCCCGGCGTTGTCCTCGATGCGGGTGATGTGTCCCAGACTCAACTGGCTGTGCTGGTGGTCGCTCTTGAGCTGGACCTGAATCTTCCCCTTCGTATCGTCCATCGCAAGATGGTTGCTGCGGCCGGATGCACTGTTGCCGCCTTCTTCGCTCAGTTCGCGGGTGCGAAAGCCCGAGAGCGCCTGTTGACCGGGCAAAGCCCAAGGCGGCTGGTTCACCTGGTTGTGCAGCCGCCCAGTGCACACGGGAAGGTCGGGATCGCCGCCGATGAAATCGACGATGACCTCCTGGCCGATGCGCGGGATATGCACGCCACCCAGTTGGTTGCCGGCCCACGGGCTCGATACCCGAATCCAGCAGCTGCTGTGCTGGTTCTTCCGGCCGATACGGTCCCAAGGAAACTGCACCTTGATACGGCCCAACTCGTCGGTCCAAAGGTTCTGCCCTTCAGGGCCGACCACCAACGCGGATTGCGGTCCGTGCGTGAAAGGTTTCGGTTGCAGGAGCGTTGGTCGCAGCGGTTCAATCATCGGATGCGCGACGAAATCCACCTCGACCTTCCAGCCCTGGGCCCTGCCGAGCGCCGCGCCCTTGATCTGACTGTCCAGCGCCACATCTTCGATCAACAACTGCGTGTCCAGAATCAGGTACTCAGCATTGGCCTTCTCCCGTGGATGCTTGCGCAACTGGAAGCTGCAACCGGGGACCATGCCGCGCAGGTTGCCGCTGGCCTTTGCACGTGCGCCATGGGTGCGCAGAGCCTGCATGCGCAGAAGCGCCAGTTGACGGCCTTCACCGAGTGGTTCGTTGGCCTCGGCGTTGCCCGCGCGTGGCTGGACATAGTGGCTGCCAGCTTGACCTGCATGCCACTGGTAGACCTCACCGTTGGCCTGCCCCGTGGGACGTGGATCACTGCGGCCAATGCTCAGATCGGCCCGTGGGCGCGTGTAGTCATAGTCGCGGGTCGCGTACTTGCCACTGGTCAGATGGCTGTGTGGCACGAAGCTGTGCACGTACTCGGCATCCACCTTCCAGCCTGGTGCGTGGTACTCGACCTCCTGATACGCCGCACTGTCGTTCTTCTTGTAGGCGCCCATGTTGTCAATGAGCACGAGGCGGTGCTTGCCTTGGCTGTGCTCGAAGAAGTAGCTGATGCCCCATTCCTGGCACAGGCGGCTGAAGAACTCAAAATCGCTCTCGTTGTACTGGACGGAGTAATCGCGCTTCGGGTAGGTCTCGATCAGGCGCTTGTCGACACCGAAGTCGTAGCCGCCCAGCAATTCATCCAGAACCTCGACGACGGTCCTGTTCTGAAAGATCTTGCAGTCGGTGGTGAGCATGGCCAGGTGCAGCCAGGGGCGAAGCGTGAGCCTGTACTGGATGTGGCGGCCTTCCTCGCCCCACATGGCGGCATCAGTGATCAACGCACTGATCTGACGCACGCCCGCGCCGACGTGATCGGCCGAGGCGCCTGTGACGCCCGAAGTGAATTCGCCTGCACCGTCGAGCTGGATGCTGCAGGTGATCTCGCGGCCAATGAAGCTGTCGAGATCAAAGTCGGCGGCCCCGCTGGCGCCGAGGTTCAGGGCATCGGGGGTCTTGAGCAGCAGCTCGTATTCAAACAAGCTGTTGACACCTTCATGTCCCGACAGACGCACGGGCTCCAGCGCGGGGCGCCCCAGGATCAGTGGAATGGCGGTGCTGCTGATCTCGAGCGTGCGCGAGGGCGCAGCACTGCGTGCGGACATGTGTTCTCCCTGAATCCGCCCTTGGGGCCAAGGGCTGAGCGGCGGATTATGGGAAGCTCACGGGGGCAAAAACCGGGGGAAAGAATCGGGCAACCATTGCGACGCGAGTGACGTGATGGACTGCACGGTGACAAAAACGAAAGCGCTTGTCTCAAGCCGCGATAGCGGTAGGAGCGCTGATGCAACCAGCCTCTACGGCCGCAACCCCTGCGTAACCCGCAGCATGTTCCCCAACGACTCCGCAAACCTCGGCTCGAGAAACGCACCGAGGTTCGGCATCAGCAACTGCAGCATCACGATCCCCGCCAGCAGCGTCAGCGGAAAGCCCACCGCGAAGATGCTGAACTGCGGCGAGGCGCGGTTCAGGATGCCCATGGCGAGGTTGAGGGTCAGCAGCGCGGTCACGAGCGGCAGCGACAGCAGCAGCCCGCTGGCGAAGATGTCGCCGGCCGCCAGCACCAGGAACATCCAGCCACCAGCCACCCACGGCGCATCGGCGATGGGCAAGGTGCGAAAGCTCTCTGCCAGTGCGTTCACCATCAGCAGGTGCCCGTCGAGCGCCAGAAAGATCAGCATGGCCAGCATGTTCAGCAACCGCGACACCACCATGGTGCTGCCGTGGCTCATCGGATCGAAGAAGGACGCAAACGACAAGCCCATCTGCAGGCCGATGTATTCGCCCGCGGCCAGCACGGCGGTGAACACCAGCCGCATGGTGAAGCCCATGGCCACGCCGATCAGCACCTGCTGCACGATGATCCACAAGCCGCCGGCCGACACCACGGGCACCGCCGGGAACGCGCCCAGCGTGGGCGAGATCACGAGCGTGAGCATGGCCGCGATCGCCACCTTCACCGGCCGCGGCACCCACGACTCGGCAAAGATCGGCGCGGTGCTCACCAGCGCCAGCATGCGAACAAAAGGCCAGAGGAAGGCCACCATCCAGCCTTCGAGCTGGCCCGAGGTGACGGAGAAAATCGAAGGCGTCACGCCAGCATCTGCGGGATGCTCGAGAACAGTGCGCGCATGTAGTCGAGCATGCGGTCGAGCATCCACGGCCCGGCGATCACCAGCGTCGCGAACACCGCGAGCAGCTTGGGAATGAAGGACAGCGTGGCCTCGTTGATCTGCGTGGCGGCCTGAAAGATGCTGACGATCAGGCCGATGACCAGCGCCACCAGCAGCAGCGGCGCGCCCAGCAGCAGCGAGATTTCCATGGCCCGGTGGCCCATGGTCATGACGGATTCGGGTGTCATGTCTGCGTACCTAGAGGTAGAAGCTCTGCGTCAGCGCGCCGATGAGCAATTGCCAGCCGTCGGCCAGCACGAAGAGCATCAGCTTGAAGGGCAGGGCGATGGATGCGGGCGGCACCATCATCATGCCCATCGACATCAGCACGCTCGCCACCACGAGGTCGATGATGAGGAAGGGAATGAAGATGGTGAAGCCGATCTGAAAGGCGGTCTTCAGCTCGCTGATGACGAAGGACGGCAGCAAGATGCGCAGCGGCACGTCTTCCGGGCCCTGCATGTCGGGCACCTTGGCGAGCCGGGCGAACAGGGCCAGGTCGGTCTCGCGGGTCTGCTTGAGCATGAAGGTCTTGAAGGGCGCGATGCCGCGCTCCAGCGCCTTGTCGGCACTGAGCTTGTTCTCGGAGAAGGGAACGTAAGCGTCGGTGTAGGCCTTGTCGAACACCGGCGACATCACGAAGAAGGTGAGGAACAGCGACAGCCCGACCAGGATCTGGTTGGGCGGCGATGTCTGCGTGCCGATGGCGGTGCGCAGCAGGCCGAGCACGATCAGGATGCGCGTGAAGCTGGTCATCGACAGCAGCAGCGCGGGCAGGAAGGTGAGCGAGGTCAGCAGCACCATGGTCTGCACGCTCAGCGACCATGTCTGGCTGCTGCCGGGGCCGGGCGTGCTGGTGATGCCGGGCAGGCCCTGGGTCCAGGCGGCGGCGGGCAGCGTGGCGGCGAGCAGCAACAGCGCGGCGCGCAGGCCGCGGCGCAAGGCGGGATGCGTCATGGGGCGGTGCGCGCCTTGCCCGAGAGGGATTCGCGCAGCTTCTGGGCAAAGAGTTCGACGGGGCTGCGCGGGGCAGCCTGCGTGGCGTGCGAGGTGGCTGTCGGATGGGCCTGGGCTGGCAGGGTATGCAGCGTGTTGACCTGGCTGCTCGTGACGCCGAGCACCAGCCACTGGTCGCCCACTTCCACCACGACCACGCGCTCGCGCTGGCCGACCATCGCGCTCGACACCACCTTCACCACCTGGCCATTGCCCAGCCGCTGAAGGCCGAAGCGCCGCGCCAGCCAGGCGCACAGAAAGATCAGGCCCAGCACCGCCGCCATGCCGAAGCCGGCTTGCAGCAGGCCCGAGCCGCCGGTCGCGACCGGTGCGGCCTCGTGCACCGGCGTCGGCACCGTGGGCAGCGCCGCGTGGACCGCTTGCGTGCCAAGGGCCAGCAGCGCCGCCCCCCGCGCAACAAGGGATGCGGCCCGAGACAGGTGGCGGCGCGCCAGGCTCATGAGCGCGCGAGCTTCTGCATGCGCTCGGAGGGCGTGACGATGTCGGTCAGGCGGATGCCGTACTTCTCGTTCACCACCACCACCTCGCCCTGCGCGATCAGGTAGCCGTTGATGAGCACGTCCAGCGGCTGGCCGGCCAGGCCGTCGAGTTCCACCACCGAGCCCTGCGACAGCTGCAGCAGGTTCTTGATGGTGATGCGCGTACGGCCGATCTCGGCCGTGAGCTGCACGGGCACGTCGAGCACGCGCGCGATGTCCACGGGCGCGGGGCTGCCGGCGGGCGCGACCGGCGTGTCCTGGATCTGCTGGAAGACCTGCGCGGTGGCCGGGGCCACGGCGGGTTCGGGCGCGGGCGTTGGCGCCGGTGCGCTGGCCGCCGTCTGCTCGGCCAGCGCGCTGGCCCAGTCGTCCGCGTCGCTGGCGGCAGGGG
The DNA here is from genome assembly GCF_900100965.1 of Variovorax sp. EL159. Taxonomy (GTDB): domain Bacteria; phylum Pseudomonadota; class Gammaproteobacteria; order Burkholderiales; family Burkholderiaceae_C; genus Variovorax. The sequence goes on from NZ_FMUJ01000002.1 coordinate 417,656, forward strand.
TGTTGTCAGTCATGGTCGTTCTTCAAATCGCTGTCTTGGTGGGAGATCATGTGTTGCACGCGCAGGGCGTAGCGCTCGTTGGAGGTGCCGTAGCCGCACTCCATCACCGGCACGCCGCCGACCTTGGCAACGACCGTCGTCGGCAGCTCGATGGGGATCACGTCGCCGACCTGCAGCTTCATCACTTCGCCCAGCGTCGAGGGCATGGTCACGAAGTCGGCGGTGAGCTCGACGTCGGCGGCCTGCATCTGGCGCGACATCTGCGTGACCCAGCGCTTGTCGACCTCGACCTCGTCCTGGATCGGGTTCGACAACAGGTCGCGGATCGGCTCGATCATCGAGTAGGGCAGGCACACGTGCAGAAAGCCGCCGATGGGGCCGAACTCGATCTGCAGCGTGGTGTTGATCACCACCTCGTTGGGCGCCACGATGTTCGCGAGCTTGCCGTGCATCTCGGCGCGCACGTAGTCGAAGTCGAGCGGAAACACCGGCTGCCAGGCATCGCCATAGCACTGCAGCGACAGGTCGAGCAGGCGCTTGATGATGCGCTGCTCGGTGCGCGTGAAGTCGCGGCCTTCCACGCGCACGTGGTAGCGGCCGTCGCTGCCGAAGAGGTTGTCCACCACCAGAAACACCAGCTTCGGGTCGAACACGAAGAGGGCGGTGCCGCGCAGCGGCTTCATGTGGATCATGTTGATGTTCGCGGGCACCGGAAGGTGCCGCACGAACTCGCCGAACTGCTGGATCTGCACCGGCCCCACCGAGATGTCGGGGCTGCGGCGCATGAAGTTCAGCAGCGAGCTGCGCAGGCCACGCGCAAAGCGGTCGTTGATGACCTCCAGCGTGTGCATGCGGTTGCGCACCACCCGGTCGGGCGCGCCGAGGTCGTAGGCCGGCAGGCCATCGGGTGGCGGTGGCGGCGGCGAGGCCGCCTGGTCGAGATCGCCGCCGGTGACGCCTTGCAGCAGCGCATCGACCTCGTCCTGGGAAAGCACCTGTTCATACGCCATGGGTCGCTTGTCTGGAGAGGGATGTCACTGCACGACGAAGGTGTTGAAGGAGACGCTCGCAATGCCCAGCTCGGGCATCTCGGCGGCCAGCGGCGCATTCAGGGCCTTGCGGATTTCCTCGGCCAGCCTGGCCTTGTCTTCCGGCGTGACCAGCGACTCGGGCGGGCGGTTCGACAGCAGCACCAGCAGGCGGCTGCGCAGCTCGGGCATGAACTCGACGATGTGCGCCTTGGTCTGCTCGTCGCGCACCTTCAGCGCCATGCCGATCTGCAGAAAGCGCGAGCGGCCTTCGGACTGGAGGTTGACCGTCAGCGGGTCCAGCATCACGAAGATCGGCTTCTCGGGCGTAGGGGCCTTGGCCGCTTCGGTGGTGGCCGGGGCGCCGCCCGTCAGACGCGGAATGAAGACGTAGGCGGCCGCGCCCGCAGCGGCGATGCCGACGGCGATCACGAGGGCGATCAGCAGCTTCGAGGAGCGGCGTGGGGCCGGCGACGCGGCCGAAAGAGGGGCGGCGGCGGTTGCGACTGGAGAAGAAGAAGCCATGGTGAAGCGGGTTGACGTGTCCGATCTATTCTTTGCGAAGTCCCCCCCGAACGAACGGCCGAACAAGCGCACAAAGGCGTGTCATATCCGTTCATTGCCGGGCGCCGCGAACGGCGCCGTCGAGGGCGGGAGGCGATGGGGGCGAAGGCCTCAGGCGAAGGTGTCGACGCCGGGGCTCGCGTTGCCGGCAACACTGGCGCGCGTGGCAACAACCGGCACGGCCTGCGTGCTGGCGGCGGCACGGCCGCTGCCGGGGTAGGCGGGGCCTTGCTGCTGCCGCGCGGCGTTCTGCTGCTGTTGATGCTGCTGCTGCGCGAACGCGGCGTCCTGCCCGAAGGGCTGGCGGGTTTCCGCACCGACCGAGGCCTGGCCCAGTGTGATGCCTTGCTCCGACAGGTTGGTGCGCAGCTGCGGCAGCGCGGCCTCGATGGCCTTGCGCACGCTTTCGTGGGCCGACACGAACACGGCCTGCGCCTGGTTCTCGCCCATCGACAGCGTGACCTTCAGCGGGCCGAGGCCGGCCGGGTTGAGGTTCAGCTCGGCCGTGTGCTGGCCGCTGATGCTCATGCGCGCGAGCTGCTGGCCCAGGGCCGGCGCCCACTTCTCGCTGCCGACTTCGGGCGCGATGGTGTGCAGCGGGCCGCGCGTGGCGGATGCATCGGCCGCGCGCTCGCTCGACGCGGCGACGGTGGCGGGCTGCGGGACCGCAATGGGCGCGGTGGCAACGGCGGTGTCCGCGCGCTGCTCGCCGGTGGCGGCGGTCGGCACGGCGGCGGTGGATGCGGCCACGGCCTTCGCTTCTTCGGCCGTCTTGGGTTGGGCGGCGGCTGCCAGTTGTTCGGCGGTGGTTGTGCTCACGGCGGCGCGCGATGCGCCGGCGCGGCCTGCCGCGGCTGTGCCGACGCCAGGCCCGGCAGGCGCGGCCGATGGCTTGCCGCCGCCGACGGTCATCGTCTGCGCGGCCACGGCGGCGCGAACGATGTCCTGCAGCGAGGCGGGCGGCGCGGGTGCCGCGGCACTGGCATCGGCCGGGGTGTTCTGTGCGACTGGGGCGGCCGTCTTCTCCACGGCGTCCTTGCCCGCGAACGCGGCTTTGGGCGTGGCCTCGGTGTCGGCGCCCGTCAACACTGTGCCGGGCGGGGTCTTCGATGCGGCGTCGGGCGCGGTGGCGTCCACGGGGATGTCGGTCGTCGCCACACCGGCGGCGAGCGGCACGTCGGACGCGTCCGAGGCGCGGCCGTCCTGCGCGGCCGTGCGGCCCGCGAGCGTCAGCGCATGCAGCGGCGTGTTCGCGGGCGCGAGAAAGGCGAGGTTCGGGTCGGTGGGCAGCGCGTCTTTCGTGTCTTCGGCGGGCTCCGCCTTGCGCAGCGGCTTGCGGTCGACAACGGAGACATCGGCGCTCTCGTCCTGCGTCTTCGCGGCGTTGCCGTTGCGCGAGCGGTCGAGCGCGGCGCCGAAGCTGCGGCCCTGTGCCTCATCGGTGCTGCGGCCGCGCGTGCCGCCTTGCGAGACCGGCTGGCCCACGGCGTTGGGAATGACGGAAGGCGTGATCATGGGAGGCATGTCGATTCCTGGGAATTCAGAGGGTCGGGTGGGAGGCCCGGTCGAAGAACTTGCGGGCGGCGCGCTCGTCGCTGTCGCGCTGCTCGCGCTTGGCCTCGACCATCAGCGCCTGCAGCCGCACGCGCTCGGCAAGGGTGTCGAATGAATTGAGGCGGCGCTTTTCCTGCTGCCAGTCGGTGCGGCCACGGTCGAGCCGGTTCTCGGTCTGGGTGGCGATGGCGCGCTGCTGCTCAATGGCGCCGTCCAGCGTGCCGAGGAAGTTGCGGTAGTTGCGCCACTGCGAAGAAGGCAGGCCGCCGCGCATCAGCGCATCGAGCTGGTCGTGATAGTCCTGGCGGTACTGCAGCAGCAGGTCGAGCTTCTGTTGCGCGCTCAGGTGCGCGCTTTGCAGCGCGCCCAGGCGGCGCGCGGCATCGTCGGTCTGGTTCTGCGCCAGGTCGATCAGCATGTCCAGGGGTAGCTTGCTGCTCATGTGCGTCCTTGCTTCATCTGCATCCGTGGTGGCTCGGGCTCGAACAGGCTGTCCAGGTGGGCGATGGACTCCGTGTAGTCGGTGCGCTCGTGCATCGACTGCTGCAGGAAGGCCTCGATGCGCGGGTACATCGCAATGGCCTGGTCCAGCTGCAGGTCGTGGCCGGGCGCATAGGCGCCCACGCTGATCAGGTCGCGGTTGCGCTGGTAGCGCGACAGCATCTGCTTGAAGCGGCGCACGGTGTCGAACTGCCCGGGCGAAATCAGCGCGGTCATGGCGCGGCTGATCGAGGCCTCGATGTCGATGGCGGGGTAGTGCCCCGCCTCGGCCAGCGTGCGCGACAGCACCACGTGGCCGTCCAGGATGGCGCGCGCCGCGTCGGCGATCGGGTCCTGCTGGTCGTCGCCTTCCGACAGCACCGTGTAGAAGGCGGTGATCGAGCCGCCCCGGCCCTGCGCATCGCGCGCGCCGTTGCCGGCGCGTTCGACCAGCGCCGGCAGGCGCGCGAACACCGAGGGTGGATAGCCCTTGGTGGCGGGCGGTTCGCCCACGGCCAATGCGATCTCGCGCTGCGCCATCGCGTAGCGGGTGAGCGAATCCATGATGAGCAGCACGTCGCGGCCCTGGTCGCGGAAGTACTCGGCCAGGCAGGTCGCATAGGCCGCGCCCTGCAGGCGCAGCAGCGGCGAGTTGTCAGCGGGTGCGGCCACCACCACGGCGCGGGCCAGGCCTTCTTCGCCCAGCGTGTTCTCGATGAAGTCCTTCACCTCGCGGCCGCGTTCGCCGATCAGGCCGACCACGATCACTTCGGCGCTGGTGTAGCGCGCCATCATGCCCAGCAACACGCTCTTGCCCACGCCGGAGCCGGCGAACAGGCCCATGCGCTGGCCACGGCCAACAGTCAGCATCGCGTTGATGGCGCGCACGCCGACGTCAAGCACCGAGTCGATGGCCGCGCGCGACAGCGGGTTGATCGGCGGCGAAGCCAGCGGCACCTTGCGCGAGACGTCGAGCGGGCCGAGCCCGTCGAGCGGGCGGCCGGCCGCATCGACCACGCGGCCGAGCATGCCTTCGCCCACCGGCAGGCGCTTGGTGTGCGCGTCGCCGGTGGCGCCAGGCTCCAGCAGGCCGGGCCGTGCGAACACGCGCGCGCCGGGCAGCAGGCCTGCCACTTCGGTCTGCGACATGAGGAAGAGGCGGTCGCCGGCGAAGCCCACGACCTCGGCCTCGGCATGGCGTTGCGGATGGCCGGGCGGCAACTCGATCAGGCAGTCGCTGCCCACGGGCAGTTGCAGGCCCACGGCTTCGAGCACCAGACCGACGGCGCGCGTGAGACGGCCCGAGGCGGTGGTGGTCGCGCAGCGGCCGACGTTGCCACGCGCCTTGTCCAGCGTGGCCAGCACGGATTGCAGATGGGGGTTGGCGGCGGCGGTCTGCATCGGGGTCAGGGCGCTTCGGCCTCGCCGTCGGCGTCGCCGCGCAGAGCCGCGCTCACGCGCTTCCAGCGGGTCTGCAGGCTGCCGTCGAGTTCACCGGTGGCGGACTGCACGCGGCAGCCGCCGCGCTCGATGCTGTCGTCGGATCGCACCTGCCAGCCGGCCGCCTCGATCTCGTTGCCCAGGCTGTTCTTCACCAGCGCCACGTCGTCGGGGTGCAGCAGCAGGCGCGGTTCGCCGCGCAGCGCGGGTTCGGTGTTGAGCATGTCGCGCACCAGCGGCAGCACCCATTCGGGTTCGGCCTGCAGGGTGCGATGCACCACCTGGCGCGCCACGTCGAGCGCGAGCGCGAGCACGGCCTCGGCCAGCTCGCCTTCGGCGCGGCGCAAGGCATCGGGCAGCGACTGGGCCAGCGCGCGCAGGCGTTCGGCATGCACGCTGGCGGCCGCGAGGCCGGTGGCCAGGCCTTCGGTGTGGCCGACCTTGCGGCCTTCGGCCAGGCCCGCGATGCGGCCCTCGGCTTCGCCATTGGTGCGGGCTTCCTTGCGGATGCGAGCGAGGTCGGCCAGGTCGACCTTCGGCGCAGGCGGTGCCGCCGGTGTGCTGTTGCGCTCGGTGGCCTTGCGCGACGCATGAAGCGTGGAGGCCGCGGCCTTGTCGTCGAGCGTGCCCATCTCCCAGCGCTCCCAGGCCGAGAGCGCGGGCTTGCCGGCCTTGCCGGACTTTCCGGGTGCGGCCTGGCTGGCCGCCGCATGGATGGCCGCGAGGCGTTCGCGCGATCCGCCGAAGGCGTTGGGGTCAGACGAAGTCATCGGTGCCAGGCGCCGCAATCACGATTTCGCCGGCCTCGGCAAGGCGGCGTGCCACCTGCAGGATGGCCTTCTGTTCGGTCTCGACCTGCGACACGCGCACCGGTCCGCGCAGCTCCATGTCTTCGCGCAGGGTCTCGGCCGCGCGCTGCGACATGTTGTTGAGGAACTTGTCGCGTAGCTCCATCGGCGCGCCCTTGAGCGCGATGATGAGCGAGTCGCTCTCGATGTCCTTGAGCAGGCGCTGGATGCTGCGGTCTTCCAGGCCGAGCAGGTTCTCGAACACGAACATCTCGTCGACGATGCGCTGGGCCAGCGCCTCGTCCTGTTCGCGCACGTGGGCAATGGCTTCTTCTTCCACCGCCGTGCTCATCAGGTTGACGATCTCGGCCGCGGTGCGCACGCCGCCCAGTCGGCTGCGGCGCAGGCCCTGGCCCGCGAGCATTTCGGTGAGCACGTCGGTCAACTCGTTCAGCGCCGAGGGCTGCACGCCGCCGAAGGTGGCCACGCGCATGATGACGTCGTGGCGCAGGCGCGCGGGCAGCTTCTCGAGCACTTCCGATGCCTTCATGCGGTCCAGGTGCACCAGCAGCGTCGCAAGGATCTGCGGATGCTCGTCGCGGATCAGCTCGGCCACTTCGCCGGCCTCGAGTTCATTGAGCCGCTCGATGCCGCCATGTGGCTCGTCGGGCTGCAGGATGTCTTCGAGCAGGTTGCTGGCGCGGTCGTCGCCCAGTGCCTTCTTCAGCACGGCGCGGATGTAGCTGGTCGAGCCCAGGTGCAGGGCCGAGAGCTGCTCGGTCTCTTGCCGGAACTCGGCCAGCACGGCGGCCAGCTCGTCCTTGGAGACCGAGCTGAGCTTGGACATGGCCAGGCCCAGCGCCTGAACCTCGGAGGTGGGCAGCTGATGCAGCGCGGCGGCGGCGCGGTCTTCGCCCAGCGCCATCAGCAAGATCGCGCCCTTGCGGGTTCCCAGTTCGCTACTCATCGGTGTTCATCCAGTGCTGGATCAGGGTGGCGACCAGCTTCGGGTCTTTGTCCGCCACCTGGTGGGCGTAGTCCATGTCGGCCTTCTGGCGGTTGGCTTCGCGCTCGCGCAGGCTCTCGGCGGGCGACGGGCCCGCCGGGCCCGGCTCGGCGACCGGGTCGAACGCGGGAGCGGCAGCCGGCGGCGGTGCGCTGGCCAGGTGGCGGCGCATCAGCGGCCGCACCACGGCGAGCCAGGCGAAGAGCGCCAGCAGGCCAAGCAGCAGGTACTGCCCGAGGGTCTTGCCCATCTCGATGTTCTCGCGGTCGCGCCAGAACGGGACTTCGGGCGCGGGGCCGCTCTCGGCGTCGCGGGCGAAGGCGCTGTTGACCACGTTGAGCGAGTCGCCGCGCTCCTGGCTGAAGCCCATCGCCTCCTTCGCGAGGTTGCGGATCTGCTCCAGCTCGGCCGGCGTCAGCGCGCGGCTGGTGACCTTGCCCGCGGCATCGGCCACGTCGCGGTTGTTCACGACCACGGCCACCGACAGGCGCTTCACGCCGCCAGCGGCTTGCTGCACGTGGCGGATGGTGCGGTCCAGCTCGTAGTTGGTGGTGACGTCCTTGCGCGTGTTGCTCGGGCCCGATGCCGCGCCCGACGTGGCGGTGGTCGTGGCACCGGGCGCGCCTGGCGCTCCCGGTGCGCCCGGCGTTCCCGCGGGCGGCGTGCCCGGCGCGTTGGGCGCGCGCGGGCCGACGATGGGTGCGCTCGGGTTCACCGGCGGCTGGTTCGACAGCGCGCCCGGCACGCCGCCGGGCGGCCCGCCGTTGTGCTGCGCCGACTCGCTGGTCTGCTGGCTTCGGATGGCCGACTGCGTCGGGTCCTGGTTGGGCTTGTACTTCTCGTCGGTGTGCTCGACCACCGTGAAGTCGATGTCGGCCGCGACCTGTGCGCGCACATTGGCCGTGCCGACGATGGGCTGCAGGATGGCCTCGATGCGGCGGATGTAGCCCTGCTCGATCTCCTGCGCGTACTTGAGCTGGCTCACGTCCAGCCCCTGGTTGGTGCCGCGCGCCGACGACAGCAGGTTGCCGCGCTGGTCGACCACGGTGACGTTCTTGGCGTCCAGGTCGGGCACGCTGCTGGAGACCATGTGCACGATGGCGCTGACCTGGCCCTCGTCGATGCTGCGCCCGCGCATCAGGCTCAGCACCACCGAAGCCGACGGCTTCTTCTGGTCGCGCACGAACAGCGAGGGCTTGGGCAGCGCCAGGTGCACGCGGGCCGACTCGATGGTGCCGATGGATTCGATGGAGCGCGCCAGCTCGCCTTCGAGCCCGCGCTGGTAGTTGATCTGCTCGGCGAACTGGCTGGTGCCGAACTTCTGGTTGTCCATCAGCTCGAAGCCGACGCCGCCGGCCTTGGGCAGGCCCTGGGCCGCGAGCTTCAGGCGCGTTTCGGCCACCTTGTCGCCCGCGATCAGGATCGCGCCGCCGCCTTCGGCGAACTTGTAGGGCACGTTCATCTGCTGCAGCGACGCGATGATCGCGCCGCCGTCGCGGTCCGACACGTTGGTGTAGAGCACCTTGTAGTCGGGCGCGCGGCTCCACAGCAGGAACGCGGCCGCCGCGGCCACCACGGCCGCGGCGCCGACGATCATCGGCAGCTTCGGCTGGGCGCGCATGCGGTCCAGGATCGGGGGGAGGCCGTTGGCCGCCGGCAGGCTGCCCGCGGGCGCTGCAGTGCTCATGGGCGCACCTTCGTCGCGGCCTTCGGGCCGCAGTCGTCCAGCGCCATGGTGGGGGAGGAGATTCGGTGTTGAGAGTTCATTCCGGGGGCCGGTGATGTCGTCCGCGGCCTGTTCGTTTCGCGAACGATTGTCAACAGTCGCCCTGGAATTCGATCGGTCGAACAGCCGGGGTTTTTGCCCTCAGTTGAGCGCTTGAATCGGGGTCTTCCCTTGTTACGCTGCACGCAAGCCGGAGGGCCTGGGTCCGGGTCCTCCATGTCAAGTCATGCGAAGTGTTCACACGGAAAAAGAAATCTTCATGTCGATCAACGCCATCGAATCCGTCCTGCAGCAGATGCGCGCCACCGCGCTCACCACCGGCATCGCGCCCGCGTCCGGCTCGCCCGTCGAGGCGGGCGGCTTTGCGGCCGAGCTCAAGCGCTCGCTTGCCAACATCAGCGGCGCGCAGCAGCAGGCCTATGCGCAGGCCGAGTCGTTCGAGCTGGGCAAGCCCGGCGTCGCGCTGAACGACGTGATGGTGGATCTGCAGAAGGCCAACGTGGCTTTCCAGACCGGGTTGCAGGTGCGCAACCGGCTGGTGGGCGCCTATCAGGAAGTGATGAACCTGCAGGCTTGATGGGGTGCGGGTTGTGGTGCGGGCGGCGGTACGTGGAACTTTTTTGTACGCCGCCCTAAATGTTTGAAGACGCCGGCCGATAACCAAACCAACGATGGCTTGAGTCTGACAAGGAGCGGGTCCAGCGTTACGGCCTTGTGCCGGTTACCACAACCTTCGTAAACCAGGAGTCGAAAATGGCATCAGTCATTAACACCAATTCTCTTTCGCTGCTCACGCAGAACAACCTCTCGAAGTCGCAGTCGTCGCTGAACACGGCGATCCAGCGCCTGTCGTCGGGCCTGCGCATCAACAGCGCCAAGGACGATGCCGCCGGCCAGGCCATCGCCAACCGCTTCACCGCCAACATCAAGGGCCTGACGCAAGCTTCGCGCAACGCCAACGACGGCATCTCGCTCGCGCAAACCACTGAAGGCGCGTTGACCGAAGTCAACAACAACCTGCAGCGCATCCGCGAACTGGCCGTGCAAGCTGGCAACACGTCGAACTCGCCTTCGGACCTGAAGTCGATCCAGGACGAAATCGGCCTGCGCCTCGCTGAAATCGACCGTACCTCGGCACAGACCGATTTCAACGGCGTGAAGGTCCTGTCCTCCACGGCCAAGCCCCTGACGGTGCAAGTCGGCGCGAACGACGGCGAAACCATCCAGATCAACCTGAAGGAAATCAGCTCCAAGACGCTCGGCATGCAAGGCTTCAACCTCGCTGGCCCGACCGCTACGGCTTCCCTGGCCTTCAACGGCACGGTGGCTTCGGGTGCCGGCGATGCGCCCACGGCTGCCCAGCTGAAGGCCGCCTACGGTGCCACGACCGCCGTCACGCTGACGACCGTCAAGGAAAAGACGACCGACGACCTGTCGAGCAAGCTCGGCCTGGCCGCCGGTGGCGCCAAGCTGACGGGCAACGCCGTTGCCGACAAGAACGGCAACCTGTTCGCCGAAGTCGCGATCAAGCCCGTGGGCGCCGGCGAAACCTCGTCGCTGATCAACCAGGGCTTCACCGGCGCCGTCGACGGCACCACGATGTACCGCTACGTGGCGCTGGACCCGGCATCGGCCGACACCACGACGCTGGCCACCACCGCCGCCTTCACGGTCGACACCTCGAAGCTGTCGGTCAACAGCCTGCAAGTCGGTTCCACCGCCAGCCCCCTGGCCACCATCGACGCCGCCCTCAAGGTGGTCGACAACCTGCGCAGCTCGCTGGGTGCGGTGCAGAACCGTTTCGACTCGGTGATCGCCAACCTGGGCACCGCGGTGACCAACCTGTCGGCTTCGCGCTCGCGCATCGAAGACGCTGACTACGCAACGGAAGTGTCGAACATGACCCGCGCGCAGATCCTGCAACAAGCCGGTACCTCGGTGCTGGCCCAGGCCAACCAGACCACGCAAGGCGTGCTGTCGCTGCTGAAGTAATTCGCGGCAGCAGTCGCTGAAGCGCCAGGCCCTTCCCTCGGGGAAGGGCTGGTTGGTGCGCAGGCGCCCGGGCAAAGCCCGGGAGTGCCTGCGCTGTCCCTTGTGGCTTGTCGCCGATGCGCCAGGCCACAGCGGACAGCGAACAACAACAGAGGAGTTGGACCATGGCGATTCCGGTGGCACCGGCGGCGGACGGCCCCTGGTGGACGGAGATGTTCTCCGGCCAGGCGACAGCCGCGATGCGTGCGTCGATCAGCGCGAATGCGCCGGCCGATGCGGTGGAGGAAGCCACGCCGACGCAGGTCGAGAACGCGGTGAAGGAAGTCAACGCATCGCTGCAAAGCCGCGCGGTCGGCCTGCGCTTCGAGATCGACAAGGACACCGACAAGCTCGTGGTGAAGGTGGTCGACCGGGCCAGCGGCGAAGTGATCCGGCAGATCCCGTCCGAGGAAGTGGTCCGCATCGCGAAGGTCTTCGGCCAGACATCGGGGCTCCTGGTGAGCCACGGGGCCTGAAGCGCTTCTTTGTTGAAGAACCAAATTTTTTGAATTGAACAGGAAACCAACATGCCAACGATCAGCAGCCTGGGTGTCGGCGCTAATCTCGACCTGAACACCTTGCTCACCAAGCTCCAGTCGGTGGAAAGCCAGCCGCTGGCACTGCTGCAGCAACGCCAGACCAGCTTCACGAGCAAGCTGTCGGGCTACGGCCAGATCCAGAGCGCGCTCAACGGCCTGCAGGCCGCCGCCAAGAAGCTGAGCGACCCGGCCTTCTTCGCCGGCGTGAAGACCACGGCCACGCCCACCGACGTGCTGACCGCGAGCAGCACCGACAAGGCCTCGGCCGGCACCTACAACATCAACGTCGACAAGCTCGCGCAAGCGCAGTCGCTGGTCTCGGGCGGCCTGGCCAAGGCGGACACCCCCATCGGCGTGGGCACCATCAGCATCGACTTCGGCGCCATCACCGGCGGCACGCTGGACCCCGCGACCGGCACCTACACCGGCGCGACCTTCACGCAGGACACCACGCGCACGGCGGTGCCCATTTCCATCGGCGCGGGCAACAACACGCTCGAAGGCATCCGCGACGCGATCAACAACTCGAAGGCCGGCGTGAAGGCCAGCATCGTGAACGACGGCAGCGGCACGCCCAACCGGCTGGTGCTGGTCTCGGCGCAGTCCGGCGAGCAGTCGACCATGCGCGTCTCGGTGACCGGCGACGCGGCGCTGCAGAACCTGCTGGGCAACGACCCGGCCGGCACGCAGAACCTGCGCCAGACCGTGGCGGGGCAAGACGCCAAGCTCACCGTCAACGGCATTGCCGTGACCAGCGCGAGCAACACCGTCAAGGAAGCCATCCAGGGCACGACCCTCAACTTGCTCAAGCGCGGCGACAGCGTCGTGACGGCGCTGCCGGACACCGCGAACGTGAGCACGGCCATCAGCGATTTCGTGAAGGCCTACAACACCCTGCAGAGCACCGCGGGCGCGCTGACGGCCTACAACAAGGACACCAACACCGCCTCGCCGCTGACCGGCGACTCGACCCTGCGCAACCTGCTCAGCCGCGTGCGCCAGACCATCGTGTCGCCGCAGGACACCGGCCCGAAGCAGCTGAAGGTGCTGACGGAGATCGGCGTGTCGCTGCAGAAAGACGGCACGCTGTCGATCGACCAGAAGAAGCTCGACGCGGCGATCAACACCAACCTGGACGGCGTCACGCGGCTCTTCGCGACGGGGATCGACAGCAAGGCCGGCTATGGCAAGCAGCTGACGGCGGTGATCACCGACCTCACATCGATCGGCGGCGCGCTCAAGACGGCGTCGGACGGCGTGACCACCACGCTCAAGCAGCTCGACAGCCAGTACACCGCGATGAAGGAGCACGTGGATTCCACCGTCGAGCGCTACCGCAAGCAGTTCAACCAGCTGGACGTGGTGATCAGCGGCATGAACAACACGCTGAGCTACCTCACGACGCAGTTCAACGCGCTGACGTCGAACAAGGGCAAGTAAGCCAGGGGACCGGAGCCGTCGATGTACACACCTCACAACCTTCGCACCGGTGCCGGCGCGTATGCACGCGTCGGCGTCGAGACCAGCGTGATGAGCGCATCGCCGCACCAGCTCATCGTCATGCTGTTCGATGGCGCAAAGACCGCCATCGGCATGGCGCGGCATCACATGGCGGCCGGCGAGATCGAGGCCAAGGGCAACGCGATCTCGAAGGCGATCGGCATCGTGGACAGCGGCCTGAAGGCCGCGCTCGACGCCACGGCGGCCGGCGATGCCGGCGCCGAACTCGTGGGCAACCTGTCGGCGCTGTACGACTACATCGTCCAGCGGCTGTTTCGCGCCAACCTGCACAACGACGTGCAGGCGCTGGACGAAGCCGACGCGTTGCTCGAGAACATTGCTTCCGCATGGCGGGAGATCGACGGCCGGGTTCGCGGCTGACGCGCGGCCGCTATTGAAGACAGGAAAAAATGACAGTCCGGAGTGAGGTCGTTCATTGCTACGAGGAGCTTGCCTCCAGCGTCTCGCTGATGCTGGTGCTGGCGCACGCGAAAGAATGGGGTCAGCTCCCGGGGCTCGAGTCCCGGTGCTCGGCCATCGTCGACAGGTTGCGGGTCATCGAGCCGACGGAGACGCTCGATGCCGCGCAGGTCGAGACGGTGCTGCACCTGCTCGACCGCATTCGCACGGAGCAGGCCGAGGTGTCGGGGCTCATCAAGCCGCAGCTTGACGACCTCCTGAGCCGGATGGGACACCTGAGCCAGCAGAAGAACCTGGGCAAGGCCTACGGGCCGACGCACTGACCGACCCACCGGATGCCGCGACCATGAGTGGACTTGCCGGACTGATCGATGCGCTGCTGGCCGCAAGGCTCACGCCGCGGCTCGACGTGCTGGGCATCAAGCCCGAGGCCACCATCGGCGCGCCCGGCGCGGCGGCCGGCATCGGCAGGATCGCCAACGATGTGCGGCTGCCGTCCAACGCGGCGCTTGACCGGCAGATACCGGGTGCGGTGTCCGGCGGTGCCGGCGCGGCGCAAGGCGGTGCGGGTGCACCGCCTTCGGTGGCGACGCAGTTGTCGGTGGCGGCCCGGGTGATCGGCGCGGTGCTGGCCGATCTGCAGGCGGAGCCGGGGCCGGTGCGTGGCGCGGCGCCGCTGTGGCCTTCGCGGCAACCTGCGAGTGCGTCGGTGTTGGCGGGCGCGCTCGCGCAGACGGTGTCGGACAGCGGACTCTTCTATGAGTCGCACCTCGCGGAGTTCGCGGCGGGCACGCGCAGCATGGCGCAGATGACACGCGAGCCGCAGGCGCGCTGGGCGGTACCTGTTGCGCTGCCGCAGGTTGCGGGCGCGGTGCCGCAAGCGATGGCGCAGGCGCTCGGGTCGGGTGTGTTGATGGATGCGTTGCAGGCTGGCGCTGTGCAGCAGCAATCGCTTGCATCGGCGTCGGACGATGGCGATGCAAGTCCGGCGACGCGTGCGGCGAATGCGAACGCGCCGCGCGGTGTGTCGGGCGATGTCTCCGTGCAGGGCAATGCCGGATCGGCATCCGCAAGTGCCGCGCCGAAAACCGAGCGGGTTTCTTCGCCCGAGGCGGCGCGTGTGCAAGCGGCCTATCGCCAACCCGAAACCATGTCGATGGCCAACACGGTCGATGCGATGCCGGCCCACAAGGCGGGCGAGGCAGCCCGTGTCGCCGACAGCGCCGCCACCGTACAGGCGACGCGAGGCGAGGTGATTCACCCGCAGGCCGTCACGCTCGTGCACCAGCAACTCGACCTGCTGGCCAGCGCGGCTTTCCGCTGGAGCGGCCATGCCTGGCCCGATGTGCCGATGACGTGGTCGGTCGAAGAAGAACAGCAGCAACAACAGGCGAAGTCCGATGCGGGCATCGACGAAGAAGGCCAGCGCCGCTGGTCGACCACGGTGTCGCTCGTGCTGCCGCGGCTGGGTGAAGTCGACCTGCGCTTGAACCTCAGCGGCCCGACCGTGCAGGCGCATCTGTCGGCGAGCGAGGCCAGCACCATGGCCCGCATGCGCGGCGATGCCCGGCAACTGGCGCAGCGCTTCGAGGCGGCCGGCCTTCAGTTGCAGCAGGTGCAGGTCACCGCGAAGGCGCACGCATGAACCACGCACCTGACACACGCGATGCCCTCGACAACCGGCACAGCGCCGTCGCGCTTTCGTATGCGGACAAGACCAAGGCACCGGTGGTCGTGGCCAAGGGCTACGGCGTGGTCGCCGAATCGATCATGCGCGAGGCGCGCGAGAACGGGCTTTATGTGCACGCGTCCGCCGACCTCGTGAAGCTGTTGATGCAGGTGGACCTGGACCGGCAGATCCCGCCGCAGCTCTACCGGGCGGTTGCCGAAGTGATGGCGTGGATCTATGGGCTGGAAGAAAAGGCCGGGATCTCGCCGGCGTTCGGTACGGGCCAGACGGCGTATTAAATAACCTGTGGTTCTATTCGAAGTAATGAATCATCGGAAGGCTGAATCAATTCGCATTGATCGAGTTGTAAAAAGGGTTAATAGTCTTTATCAATTCAAATTTGGCGATGAATAAATTCCTCGTCCGAGAAGGTTATCTGTAACAACTAATTTCGCGGACAGGACCCGTTCGTATCGGGCTTCGGATGGCGCTCTCATAGGAGAGAAGCATTCTCAGTGTCGGATTCATCCTACGTTTTTTTTGCCGATAGCATGACAAAGTCTTCAAAGTGTAAAACTTTGTGTATATAATGTATACACGATTGATTGAAACGCGGAGTGGACATGGAATCGGAAATGGAAATGAGCATGGAAAATTGCAATGTCAACGCAAGCGGCGTGATTTCGAGGGAAATCGGCGAGATTAATCTGGCCTATATGCTGCTTGCCCAGAAGCTGGTGAAACAGGACCGGGCCGAGGCCATGTTCCGGCTCGGCGTGGGGCGCGAGCTCGCCGATCTGCTGGCGAACATGTCGCTCAGCCAGATCGTGAAGCTGGCCGCTTCCAACTTCCTGTTGTGCAGCTTCCGGCTGGACGATCGCCCGATGTTCGCGGTGGTCGGCGAGGGCAAGGAGCCCGCGCTGCAGCAGGCGCACATGTCGATCCTGATGACGGCGCGCCAGGCGCAGGGCCAGTCGCAGATACGCGAAGCAGGTGCGGCGGCCGCATGACACGCAAAAGCGTTTTGGGCGAAGTCCGGCAGGTCCAGCTTGCCGTCGAACTGATCGGGCTGGGTGCCCGCCTGCAGTTTCTGGAGGCCGCGGTCAAGCTGAGCCGCGAACGCCTGATCCGCCTGTACAAGGAACTCAAGGGCGTCTCGCCGCCCAAGGGCCTGTTGCCGTTTTCCACCGACTGGTACATGACGTGGCTGGCCAACATCCACTCGTCGATGTTCTACAACATCTACCGCTTCATGCTCGATGAGGCCGACGAGAGCGAGTTGCCCGCGCTCATCAAGGCCTATCGCCTCTATTCGGAGCAGGTCGAATCGCAGGGCGGCGAGGTCGTGCTCGACTTCACGCGCGCCGAGACCATGGTGCGGTTCTTCGACAGCGACATGCTGCAACTGAGCACCTGCAGCCGGTGCGGCGGCCACTTCGTGGCCCACGCGCACGACAACAAGAACGGTTATGTGTGCGTGCTCTGCCGTCCGCCCTCGCGCGCGGGCAAGGCGCGCAAGCCCAAGGTCGTGGAAGTGCGCCGGGGCGGCTTGATTGCCGTGGCTCCGGTGCTGGACATCGGCGGCGCTGCTGTCTAGGTAAGCGCCCCGCCACCCGGTGCGGGGTTTTTGATTTGAAGCCTCAGGGCATAGGGGAAGCGCGTGCTGGTTCTGGTTGGATATCTCGTGGTGATCGGTGCGGTCTTTGGTGGCTACGGCCTCATGGGCGGGCACTTCGGCGTCCTGTTCCAGCCGGTGGAGTTGCTCATGATCGGCGGCTCCGCGCTCGGTGCGTTCATCGCGGGCAACAACGGCAAGACCATCAAGGCGACCATCAAGGAACTGCCGCTGCTGCTGCGCTCTTCCAAGCACAACCGCCAGCTCTACATGGACCTGCTGGCGCTGCTCTACGAGCTGCTCGCGAAGGCCCGCAAGGAGGGCATGATGAAGCTGGAGTCCGACGTCGAGGACCCGGCCCAGAGCGAGATCTTCCAGCGCTACCCGAACATCATGGCGCACGAGGGCATCACCGTCTTCCTGTGCGACTACCTGCGCCTGGTCATCAGCGGCAACACCGACGCGCACGAGATCGAGGCCCTGATGGACCACGAGATCGAGACCATCCGCCACGAAGCCGCCGTGCCCGGCCACAGCCTCTCGCGCGTGGGCGATGCCTTGCCCGCGCTGGGCATCGTCGCGGCCGTGATGGGCGTGGTGCATGCACTGGCCTCGGCCAACCTGCCGCCTTCCGAGATGGGTGCGCTGATCGCGCACGCCATGGTCGGCACCTTCCTGGGCGTGCTGCTGGCCTATGGCTTCGTCTCGCCGCTGGCCTCGCTGATCGAGCAGAAGGTCGAGGAGGGCATGAAGATCTACCAGTGCGCCAAGGTCACGCTGCTCGCTAGCCTGAACGGCTATGCGCCGCAACTGGCCGTGGAGTTCGGCCGCAAGGTGCTGTTCTCGACCGAGCGCCCGTCGTTCACCGAGCTGGACGACCACGTCCGGGAAGTCAAGGCGCGCTGATGCGCAGACGCGAAGACCAGCGGCCATGAGCGAAGCGAAGCCCCGGATCATCATCAAGCACGTCCACAAAGCGGGCGGCGGCGCGCATCACGGCGGCGGCTGGAAGATCGCCTATGCCGACTTCATGACGGCCATGATGGCGTTCTTTCTCGTCATGTGGCTGCTCTCGATTTCGAGCCCCAAGCAGCGCGAGGGCATCGCCGAGCACTTCCGCATGCCGCTGCGCGTGGCGATGGCCGGCGGCGAAAGAAGCAGCCTCAGCACCAGCATGATCCCCGGCGGCGGCGCCGACGTGATGCACGTCGAAGGCGAGGTCAAGCACACCGAAACCGCGAGCGAAGACGAGGCCGACGCCAGCCGCCTGGCCGAGATGAAGAAGAAGCTGGACGAGCTGATCGAGAAGAGCCCGGTGTTCCAGCAGTTCCGCTCGCAGATCTTGATCGACATCACCACCGAGGGCCTGCGCCTGCAGATCGTGGACAGCGAGAACCGCCCGATGTTCGAGCTGGCCAGTGCGCGCGTGGTGCCGCACATGCGCGCCATCCTGCGCGAGCTGGCGCCCGCACTCAACGGGCTGCCGAACAAGATCACGCTGTCGGGCCATACCGACGCCATCGTCTATACCAACGACCGTTCCTACGGCAACTGGGAGCTGTCGGCCGACCGGGCCAATGCCTCGCGGCGCGAGCTGGTGATCGGCGGCATGACCGAAGACAAGGTGCTGCGCGTGATCGGCCTGGCCGACAGCATGCACCTGGACCGCGCCGATCCGCGCAACCCCATCAACCGCCGCATCAGCATCATCCTGCTGAACCATCGCACGCAGGAGCGCATCGAGCGCGAGAACAGCAACGACGGCGACGTCACGCGCGTCGGCGGGCTGCAGCCGGCCGCCAACGCCGGTGCTCGCGCCGCTGTCACCGCCACCACCGCCGAAGCCGCGAAGCCGGTGCCGCCCAAGGCGACCACCGCGACGGAATAACAACGACAAACCAAGCGGCCGGCCACAGCGCGCAGGCCCCGGAGCAACCAGATGGACCTCAGTCAATTCACCCAGGCCTTCTTCGTCGAAGCCATCGAGCTTCTCGCGGAGATGGAGCAGCTGCTGCTGGACCTCGACGTCGAGGCGCCGGACAGCGAGCAGCTCAACGCCATCTTCCGCGCGGCGCACTCCATCAAGGGTGGCGCGGCGACGTTCGGTTTCACCGCCTTGACCAACACCACGCACGTGCTCGAAACGCTTCTGGACAGGGCCCGCCACGGGCAGCTGCGCCTGAACGGTTCGATGATCGATGCCTTTCTGGAAACGAAGGACGCCTTGCAAGAACAACTCACCGCCTACCAGGCCGGCAAGGAGCCGGACCCTGAAATGGTCGCGCACATCTGTGGCGTGCTTCAGCAACTCGCGCTGGAAAGCGGTGCGGACGGCGCGGCCGCCGCAGCAGCTGCGCCAGTGCCTGCCCCGGCGCCCGCACCCGTGGCGGCACCGGTCGTGGCCGAAGCGCCAGCGGCAGCCGGTGGCGACGGCGTGCTGCGCATCCGCTTCGCGCGGCTGTCCGACAGCGAATGCGAGCTGCTCGCCGGCGAGCTGGCCAACCTGGGCAAGGTGCTGTCGCGCACGCGCAGCAACGACCAGTTCACGGTGATGCTCGAAACCACCTGCGACCCCGACGACATCGTCGCCGTGTGCTGCTTCGTCATCGACGAATCGCAGATCGACATCACGCGCGAAGCTGCCGGCGCAGAGGCGGCCGAAGTGCCTGCAGCGGCGCCCGCACCCGAAGTGGTTGTCGAGGAACCCGCCAAGCCGACGCTCGCAGCCGCCCCCGTGCAGGCAGCCGCCGTGGCCGCACCGGCGGCCGCCGCAGCAGCGCCCGGCGCCAAGGAATCCAGCTCCATCCGCGTCGACGTCGAGAAGGTCGACCAGCTCATCAACCTCGTGGGCGAACTCGTCATCACCCAGTCGATGCTCACGCAGGCCGCGACCATGCTCGACCCGGTGGCCTACGAGCGCTTCCTGAGCGGCCTGGGCCACCTGGAGCGCAATGCGCGCGACCTGCAGGAATCGGTGATGTCCATCCGCATGATGCCGATGGACTACGTGTTCAGCCGCTTCCCGCGCGTGATCCGCGACGTCAGCGCCAAGCTGGGCAAGCAGGTGCGCCTGGACACCTACGGCAAGGAGACCGAACTCGACAAGGGCCTGATCGAGCGCATCGTCGATCCGCTCACGCACCTGGTGCGCAACAGCCTCGACCACGGCATCGAGACGCCCGAAGTGCGCCTGGCCAAGGGCAAGGACGCCACCGGCCAGTTGCTGCTGTCGGCGCAGCACCACGGCGGCAACATCGTGATCGAGGTCAGCGACGACGGCGCGGGCCTGAACCGCGAGCGCATCCTCGCCAAGGCCATGCAGCAAGGCCTGCCGGTCAGCGAGACCATGCCCGACGAAGAGGTGTGGCAACTGATTTTCGCGCCCGGCTTTTCCACCGCCGAGCAGATCACCGACATCTCGGGCCGCGGCGTCGGCATGGACGTGGTCAAGCGCAACATCCAGGAGATGGGCGGCCACGTCGAGATCCACTCGCGTGGCGGGCAGGGCACCACCACGCGCATCGTGCTGCCGCTCACGCTGGCCATCCTGAACGGCATGTCGGTCAAGGTGGGCGACGAGGCCTACATCCTGCCGCTGAGCTATGTCATCGAGTCGCTGCAGCCGTTGCCCGAGCACCTGCATTCGATCACCGCCGACGGCCATGTGATCCGCGTGCGCGGCGAGTACCTGCCGCTGATCGAGCTGCACCGCGTGTTCGACGTGGCCGGCGCGCAGACGCACCCCACGCAGGGCATCCTGGTGATCGTGCAGGCCGACGACAGCCGCTTCGCGCTGCTGGTCGACGAACTGCTCGGACAGCACCAGGTGGTGGTGAAGAACCTGGAGACCAACTACCGCAAGGTGCCGGGCATCTCGGCCGCGACCATCCTGGGCGACGGCAGCGTGGCCTTCATCATCGACGTGGGCGCGATGCCGCGCATCCAGCGCGCGCAGGCCGCCAGCGCGGCCGCCCTGGCGGGTGCCGCCCGGAGAACGGACACCGTCGCCCTGTGAGCACGTCGACGGAGACCGCCGCATGAGGTTCGATTTCTTCCGACGCTCCGGGTCCGGGGACGCATCGCCCGCCGATGGGGCGGGCACCGGCGAGGCCGCCTCGCGTCCTCCGGCCGATGCGGGTGCCAACGGCCACGTGGCCTACGCGATGCTGCTCGACGGGCAGCGCCGCGTCACCGGCTACCGGATGGCATGGCGCGCGGCGGGCGAGGCGCCGGGCGCGCATGCGGGCGCGGGCGTCAAGGCGCTCATGGACACGCTGGCCCTGCACCTGAACCCCGAAGGCGCCGGATGGCTGCTCGGGCCGCAGATGCTGTTCGTCGACGTGACGGTCGACGCGCTGTTCCAGAGCGAGCTGCAATCGCTGCCGCCGCAGAACGTGGTGCTGTGCATGGGCGCCGACGACCTGATGGACGCGGACATGCGCTCCATCCTGCTGTTCCTGCGCGAGCAGGGCTTCGGCTTCATGCTGTGCGGCGCGCCCGCGCTGCCGGACGACGCCGAGCTGCGCGCCATCGTCACGCACGTCGAGGTGAACGTGGGCGACGTGGCGCTGGTGGAGCGGCTGCAGAAAGAGGCACAACCGGGCCAGCCAGGCCAGCCGGCCATCGAGCTGATCGCGCCGCGCGTGGACACCTGGCAGGAGTTCGACGCCTGCGCCGCGCGCCGCGTGCATGTCTTCGTCGACGGCGCTTTCCGCAATCCGCCGGTGAAGGAGGCCGAGGAAGCGCTGCAGCCCGAGTCGCTGCTGATCGTCAAGCTGATGCAGATGATCCAGCGCAACGAAGACGTGCGCGCCATCGAAAGCGCCCTCAAGCACGACGCCGCGCTCACCTACCGCCTGCTGCGCTACATCAATTCGCCTTCGGTCGGCATGGCGGTGGAGATCCATTCGCTGCGGCATGCGGTGGCCATGCTCGGCTACTCGCCGCTGTACCGCTGGCTGTCGCTGCTGCTGGCCACCAGCAACAAGGCCAGCTCGCCTTTCATGATGAAGAAGGCCATCCTGCGTGGCCGCTTCGTCGAGCTGATCGGGCAGGGCATGCTGCCGGCCAGCGAGGCCGACAACCTGTTCGTGGCGGGCATGTTCTCGCTGCTCGACCAGTTGCTGGGTGTGTCGATGGAAGGCGTGCTGCGCAGGGTGCAGCTCACCGAGGCGGTGCAGCAGGCGATCCTGTCGCGCAGCGGCCTTTATGGCCCTTTCGTGGCGCTGGCCGAAAGCTGCGAGCTGGACGACGGCCGCGCGGCGCGCCTGTCGGAGGCGCTGTTCCTCAGTGCGTCGCAGGTCAATGCGGCGCAGCTCGCGGCCCTCGTGTGGTCGCTGGACGCGGGGCCGGCCGCGGCGGGCCCGCCTGCATGAGCAACGCGCTGGGCCGCCCGGTGGCACCGGAAGTGCAGGGCTTTCGCGCGTCTGATCGGCCCATTGGAAACGGCGCCCGCTATGTACATTGAAAGTCATGCTTCCAGGCTGGCTGTGACTACCGAGTTCCTTTTTACCGACAACGACTTCTCCAGAATCCGGACCCTCATCCATCGCCGTGCCGGCATCGCCCTGGGCGAGCAGAAGCGGCAGATGGTGTACAGCCGGCTCTCGCGTCGCCTGCGCGAGCTTCAGCTCCCGGAGTTCTCCACCTATCTGGACCTGCTCGAAGCCAGCCACGACGGCGAGGAGTGGCAGTTGTTCATCAACTCGCTCACCACCAACCTGACCTCGTTCTTTCGCGAGGCGCATCACTTTCCGGCGCTGGCCGCGCACGTGCGCAAGATGCCGCAGCCGGTCACCGTGTGGTGCGCGGCCGCCTCGACGGGGGAGGAGCCCTATTCGATTGCCATCACGTTGATGGAAGCGCTCGGCGAGCGCGCGGGTTCGGCCCGCGTGATCGCCACCGACATCGACACCGCCGTGCTGGCCAAGGCCTCGACCGGCGTGTTCACCACCGAGCAGGTGGCGCGCCTGTCGCCCGAGCGGCTGCGGCGCTTCTTCAACAAGGGCACGGGCGCCAACGCCGGCAAGGTGCGCGTGCGGCCCGAGGTGGCCGCGCTCGTCAAGTTCTCGCGGCTCAACCTGCTCGACACCTCGTGGCCGGTGAAGGAGCCCGTCGACGCGATCTTCTGCCGCAACGTGATGATCTATTTCGACAAGCCGACGCAAAAGAAGGTGCTCGACCGCTTTGCGCCGCTGCTCAAGCCGAACGGCCTGCTGTTCGCGGGGCATTCCGAGAACGCCTCGCTGGTCAACCAGGCCTTCAGGTCGCTCGGCCAGACGGTGTATGAGCTCTCGCGCACGCGCGCCCCGGGTGTGCCATGAGCGCGGCGGCACCCGGCTCGGTGGCCAGCCACCACTACTTCGACCGCGACGTCGGCCTCATGGCCGTCAAGCTGCTGCCGTCGGAGTACTACGTGACCGCGAACGACACCGTGCTGAGCACCGTGCTCGGCTCGTGCGTGGCCGCCTGCCTGCACGATGCCGACGCCGGCGTGGCCGGCATGAACCACTTCATGCTGCCCGACGACAGCGAGCCCGGCACGCGCGACCCGGCCGAGTCGATGCGCTACGGCACCTACGCCATGGACGTGCTGATCCGCGAGCTGGTGCGTGCGGGCGCGCGGCGCGACCGGCTGCGCGCCAAGGTGTTCGGCGGCGGCGCGGTGCTGGCCAACATGACCACGCTGAACATCGGCGACCGCAATGCCGACTTCGTGCTGCGCTACCTGAACGCCGAGCGCATCGAGGTGGCCGCGCAAGACCTGCGCGGCCCGCATGCGCGCCGCGTGTGCTTCCTGCCGGCCACCGGCAAGGCCATCGTGCGCAAGCTGCGCGCGCAGACCGAGGTGCAGCTGATCCAGCGCGAAGAAGGCGAGCTGCTGCGCAGGCTATCGGGCCAGCGCGTGCCGGGCGACATGGAAAGAACAACAACAGGCAATGCCGCCGCGGCCCGCACGGTGCCGGCGGCAGGAAACAAAGGAAGCCGGTGAGCGTCAAAAAAATCAAGGTGCTGTGTGTCGACGATTCGGCACTGATCCGCAGCGTGATGACCGAGATCATCAACAGCCAGGCCGACATGACCGTGGTCGGCACCGCCGCCGACCCGTTGGTGGCGCGCGACCTCATCAAGGTCACGAACCCCGACGTGCTGACGCTGGACGTCGAAATGCCGCGCATGGACGGGCTCGAGTTTCTCGAAAAACTCATGCGCCTGCGGCCGATGCCCGTGGTCATGGTGTCTTCGCTGACCGAGCGCGGCTCGGAGATCGCGCTGCGCGCGCTCGAGCTGGGCGCCATCGACTTCGTGACCAAGCCGCGCCTGGGCGTGCGCGACGGCCTGCTCAACTACACCGAGCTGATCGCCGGCAAGATCCGCACGGCCGCCAGCGCGCGCCTGCTGCCCAGCCGCCATGCCGCAGCGGCCCGCGCCAGCACCGACGTGCCGCAGGAGTCGTTGCTGCGCAGCCCGCTGCTGAGTACCGAGAAGCTCATCATCATCGGCGCGTCGACCGGCGGCACCGAGGCCATCCGCGAAGTGCTGCAGCCACTGCCGCCCGACTCGCCCGCGGTGCTGATCGCGCAGCACATGCCCGCCGGCTTCACGCGCTCCTTCGCGCAGCGGCTGGACGGCCTGTGCCGCATCAACGTGAAAGAGGCCGTGCACGGCGAGCGCGTGCTGCCCGGCCATGCCTACATCGCGCCCGGCGGCTTTCATCTGTCGCTGGGCCGCAGCGGCGCCAACTACGTGGCGCACCTGGACCAGGAGCCGCCCGTCAACCGGCACCGGCCCTCGATCGACGTGCTGTTCGATTCGGCCGCCAAGCATGCCGGCAAGAACGCCATCGGGATCATCCTGACCGGCATGGGCAAGGACGGTGCCGAGGGCCTGCTGCGCATGAAGCGCGCGGGTGCCCACACGCTGGCGCAGGACGAGGCCAGCTGCGTGGTGTTCGGCATGCCGCGCGAGGCCATCGCGCTGGGCGCGGTGGACGACGTGTCCCCGTTGAGTGAAGTCAGTCGCCGGGTTCTGGCGCACCTTCGTACGTTCGGCGAACGCACGAACCGAGTTTGAAAAACGACCTGTTGGAGTTGGAAATATCGTGATCGACAAGAGCATCAAAATCCTGGTTGTGGACGACTTCCCGACCATGCGCCGCATCGTGCGCAACCTGTTGAAGGAGCTGGAGTTCCTCAACGTCGACGAGGCCGAGGACGGCGCCGCGGGCATCGAGAAGCTGCGCGGCGGCAACTTCGGCTTCGTGGTGTCCGACTGGAACATGCCGAACATGGACGGCCTGACCATGCTGCAGACCATCCGCGCCGACCCGGAACTGAAGAAGCTGCCGGTGCTGATGGTCACGGCCGAGGCCAAGAAAGAGAACATCGTCGCGGCCGCACAGGCCGGCGCCAACGGCTACGTGGTGAAGCCCTTCACCGCGGCCACGCTCGAAGAGAAGATCACCAAGATCTTCGAGAAGCTCGCCAAGGAAGCCAGCTGACATGAGCCACGACGCAGCGGGAGGCGCGGACCCGACAGACACCGCCGAACAACTGCTGGGCCGCATCGGCCAGCTCACGCGCCAGTTGCGCGAAGGCCTGCGCGAGCTGGGCCTCGACAAGCAGGTGGCCAAGGCCGCGCAAGCCATTCCGGACGCGCGCGACCGCCTGAGCTACGTGGCCGCCACCACCGAGCGCGCGGCGCACCGCGCACTCAATGCCATCGACGTGGCGCAGCCGCTGCAGGAAGCCCTGGCGACCGATGCCAAGGGGCTGAGCCAGCGCTGGGACGAATGGTTCGAGAACCCCATCGAGCTCGACCACGCGCGCGAACTGGTGCTGGACACGCGCGGCTACCTCAACGAGGTGCCGCAGCGCGCGAGCGCCATCAACTCGCAGCTGATGGAAATTTTGATGGCGCAAGACTTCCAGGACCTGACCGGCCAGGTCATCAAGAAGATGATGGAAGTGGTCAACGACGTCGAGACGCAACTGCTGCAGGTGCTGATCGACAACTCGCCGCCCGAGAAGCGCCAGGAGGCCGTGCACAGCCTGCAGAACGGCCCGCAGATCAAGCCCGGCAACCCCGACGCCGTGACCGACCAGGCGCAGGTCGACGACCTGCTGGAGAGCCTGGGCTTCTAGGCCCGCGCGCCCCTGTTGATTGTCCGAATTGCAGGGCGATACCGGCCCTGATCGACGGATTGTTCCGAACGACCGGATTCAATAATTTGGTCTTGAGCAAGGCGTACTTCGCCAGTGCTGGTTCGGAGCATGAATGGCTGAGGAAAGCGATCTCGAGAAAACGGAACCCGCCTCCGAGCGGCGCCTGGAGAAGGCGCGCGAGGAAGGCAACGTGGCCCGTTCGCGCGAGCTCACCACCTTCGTCATGCTGGCCACCGCCAGCGCCGGGCTGTGGTTCGCGGCGGAGTCGCTCAGCGCGAGCATGAACGGCGCGCTGCGCCGCGGCCTGCACTTCGACCGCGCCAGCGCCTTCGACCCTTCGCACATGCTGGCCCAGAGCGGGCTCATGGCGTTCCAGGCGCTCATGGCCATCGGCCCGCTGTTCGCGATGATGGTGGTGGCGGCGGTGGCCGCGCCCCTGATGCTGGGCGGCTGGATGTTCTCGACCAAGGCGGTCGCGCCGAACTTCGGCAAGCTCAATCCGCTGGCCGGCATCGGCCGCATGTTTTCTGCGCAGTCGCTGGCCGAGCTGTTCAAGGCGCTGGCCAAGTCGGCGCTCATCGGCGGCGTGGCGTGGTGGGTCATCGTGGACGACATCGAGGCCGTGATGGCGTTGATGGCGCAGCCCGCGCACTACGCGCTGCCGCACGCGATCGTGCTGGTGGCCAAGCATTGCGCGCTGATCGCGGCCACGCTGCTGCTGGTGGCGCTCATCGACGTGCCGTTTCAGCTGTGGAGCTACTACCGCAAGCTGCGCATGTCGCGCGAAGACGTGCGCCAGGAGCACAAGGAAAGCGAAGGCGATCCGCACATCAAGGCGCAGATCCGCCGGCAGCAGCAACAGATGGCACGGCGCCGGATGATGTCCCAGGTGCCCAAGGCCGACATCGTGCTCACCAACCCGACGCACTTCGCAGTGGCACTCAGCTACCTGGACAGCGACATGCGCGCGCCGCGCGTGGTGGCCAAGGGCACAGAGCTGGTCGCCGCGCGCATTCGCGAGCTGGCCAAAGAAAACAAGGTCGCCATTCTCGAAGCGCCGTCGCTCACGCGCGCGCTCTACAAGCACACGAAGCTGGGCGATGAAATTCCGGCGGGCCTCTACACGGCCGTGGCCGAGGTGCTGGCCTGGGTCTACCAGCTCAAGCGCTGGAAGAGCGAGGGCGGCGACGCGCCGCGCACGCCGACCGATCTGCCGGTGCCCGCAGAACTCCAGTACGCCGTGGATGCCGCATGAACGCAGTGCCGGGCCGCCCCAAGACAGTTTGCTCCGCAGCGCGGCGCATGAAGGCTATTGAATGAACGCGATGACTCAACTGCTGCGCCTGCCGACGCGGATGTTCTCCGGATCGCAGTTCAAGGGGCTCGCGGGGCCGATCCTCATCATCATGATCCTGAGCATGATGGTGCTGCCGCTGCCGCCCTTCCTGCTGGACCTGCTGTTCACCTTCAACATCGCCATGTCGGTGATGGTGCTGCTGGTGAGCATGTACACGATGAAGGCGCTGGACTTCGCGGCCTTCCCGGCGGTGCTGCTGTTCTCGACGCTGCTGCGCCTGTCGCTGAACGTGGCGTCCACGCGCGTGGTGCTGATGCACGGCCACACCGGGCCCGATGCGGCGGGCAAGGTGATCGAGGCCTTCGGCCACTTCCTGGTGGGCGGCAACTTCGCGGTGGGCGTGATGGTGTTCATCATCCTCGTGCTCATCAACTTCATGGTGATCACCAAGGGCGCGGGGCGCATTGCCGAGGTGGGGGCGCGCTTCATGCTCGACGCGATGCCCGGCAAGCAGATGGCCATCGACGCCGACCTGAACGCCGGCCTGATCGGCGAGGACGTGGCCCGCAAGCGCCGCACCGAAGTCGCGCAAGAGGCCGACTTCTACGGCTCCATGGACGGTGCCAGCAAGTTCGTGCGCGGCGACGCCATCGCGGGCCTGCTCATCATGGTGATCAACATCATTGGCGGGCTGGTGGTGGGCATGGTCCAGCACGGCCTCGACTTCTCGACCGCCGGCCGCACGTACACGCTGCTGGCCATCGGCGACGGCCTGGTGGCGCAGATTCCGGCGCTGGTGATCTCGACCGCCGCCGGCGTGATCGTCTCGCGCGTGACCACCGACGAAGACGTGGGCAGCCAGCTCACGGGCCAGCTTTTCTCGAACCCGCAGGTGCTGTTTCTCACGGCCGGCATCGTCGGCCTGCTGGGCATGATCCCGGGCATGCCGAACCTGGCCTTCCTGCTGATCGCGGGCGGGCTGGCGTGGATGGGCCGGCGCCTCCTGCTGCGCAAGCCGCGCGAAGCTGCCGCGCAACAGGCTGCGGCCGCCGAGGCCGCGAACCTTGCGCCCACGGCGGAGATGGCCGAGGCCACGTGGGACGACGTGGCCATGGTCGACCCGCTCGGCATGCAGGTCGGCTACCGCCTGATCCCGCTGGTGGACCAGTCGCAGCAGGGCGAACTGCTGGGCCGCATCAAGAGCATCCGCAAGAAGATCGCGCAGGAGATCGGCTTCCTGGTGCCCGTGGTGCACATCCGCGACAACCTGGAGATCAAGCCCAACACGTACATCATCAGCCTGAAGGACGTGGAGATCGGCCGGGGCGAGGCCTTCCCCAACCAGTGGATGGCGATCAACCCGGGGCAGGTCACCGGCACCTTGCCCGGCACGCCCACGCGCGACCCGGCCTTCGGCCTTGCCGCGACATGGATCGACGCCAGCCAGCGCCAACAGGCGCAGGTGTACGGCTACACGGTGGTCGATGCCTGCACCGTGATGGCCACGCACCTGAACCACCTGATCCAGACCCACGCCGCCGAGCTGCTGGGCCGCCAGGAAGTGCAGCAGCTGCTCGACCAGATCGGCAAGACCGCACCCAAGCTCACCGAAGACCTGGTGCCCAAGGTGCTGTCGCTCAGCACGCTGCACAAGGTGCTGCAGAACCTGCTCGACGAAGAGGTGCCGATCCGCGACATGCGCACCATCCTCGATGTGATGGCCGAGCACGCGCCGACCATCAAGGACCCGACCGAGCTGACCACGCTCACGCGCCTGGCCTTGGGCCGCGCCATCACGCAGCAGCTGTTCCCGGGCGACATCGAGATGCAGGTGATCGGCCTGGACGGCTCGCTCGACGGCGTGCTGCAGCAGGCGCTGACCAACAGCAGCGGCATCGAGCCCGGCATTGCCGACAACCTGTTGCAGCAGGCGCAGGCCGCCATCGTGCGGCAGGAGCAGATGGGCCTGGCGCCCGTGCTGGTCGTGCAGCACTCGCTGCGCGTGCTGCTGTCCCGTTTCCTGCGGCGCAGCCTGCCGCAGCTCAAGGTGCTCTCGCATGCCGAGATCCCTGACTCCCGGACCATCAAGATCACCGCCGCCATTGGAGGACGCGTTTGAATTCCCAAGCTGAAACACGCGACGTGCGCACCACTGCACGCAAATTCGTCGCGGCCACCGGCCGAGAAGCCCTGCGACTGGTGCGCGAGACGCTCGGCGCCGAAGCCATCGTGCTCACCCACCGCGCCACGGCCGAGGGCGTCGAGATCGTCGCCATGGCCGAAGGCGATGTGCAGGAGGCGCTGGAGAACGCCGCGCCCGCGATCCAGGTGGAGCCCGTCGTGCCGGTGGCACCGGTTGCCGCGCCGGCACCGATGCCGCTCGCCGCGATCGCGTCTGCGGCCGCGCCGGCGGAAGCAGCGGTGCTCAGCGAACTCCATTCGATGCGCGGAATGATCGAGGAACAGCTTGCCAGCGTGGTCTGGAGCGACAAGCAGCGCCGCGACCCGGTGCGCGGCCGCCTGCTGCGCACCTTGCTCGGCGCCGGCTTCAGCGCGCGCCTGTCGAAGGCCATGCTCGAGAAGCTGCCCACCGGCCAGAGCTACGCCGAAGGCATGGCCTTCGTGCGCTCCGAACTCATCCGCGCGGTGCCGGTGCATGAAGACGAAGACGCACTGTTCGCGCAAGGCGGCGTGTACGCGCTGATGGGCCCCACGGGCGTGGGCAAGACCACCACCACAGCCAAGCTGGCCGCACGTTGCGTGATGCGCTTCGGCGCCGACAAGCTCGCGCTGGTGACCACCGACAGCTACCGGATCGGCGCCTACGAGCAGCTGCGCATCTACGGCGAAATTCTCAATGTGCCGGTGTATGCCGTGAAGGATGCGGCCGACCTGCACCTGGTCTTGCAGGACCTGCGCGACAAGCACATGGTGCTGATCGACACCGTCGGCATGAGCCAGCGCGACCGCGCCGTGTCGGAGCAGATCGCCATGCTCGGCAACAGCCACCGGCCGGTCAAGCGGCTGCTGCTGCTCAACGCGACCAGCCACGGCGACACGCTCAACGAAGTGGTGCACGCCTACCGCAACGGCAACGACCTGACGGGCTGCATCTTCACCAAGGTCGACGAGGCCACGCACCCCGGTGCGTTGATCGACACGGTGATCCGCCATCGCCTGCCGGTGCACTACATCTCCAGCGGCCAGAAGGTGCCCGAGAACCTGATGAAGGCCGACCGCGCGCAGCTGGTGGACAGCGTGTTCCAGCCGCGCCAGCACAGCCCGTTGTTCGTGCCGGCCGAAACCGACCTGAACGACGAACCCGCGGGCGCGGGCCCGTCGGCGCAGGTGGTGCAGGCACAGGGCGAGGCCGACCGGCTGCGCCTGAAGTACCAGAACCTGATCCGCGCGATGGCGCACGACGCGCAGGAGCTGGCCACCGCCGCGAGCGCGCTGGCCGGTGCGCAGATCGGCTTCGAGCGCGCACGCGGGCTCTGGCGCCAGGCGGGCGACGACGCGGTGGGCCACAAGGCGGTGCTGCAGGATCTGTCGGAACACGCGCGCAGTGAAGTCGCTGCCGGCTGCGAGACCCATGTGCTCGCGCTGTGCGGGCAGGTCGGCCTGCGTTCCAGCGAGAGCGGCGACGCCTATGAATGCCACGGCAGCCTGCTGCTGTCGGACCGCAGCGGCCTGCCGCTGGCGGCGCCGAACCAGTGGCTGTCTACCGCCGCGCGCGGTGCGGCCGATGCTTCGCGCAGGCCCGGCATGCGGCAGGTGCAGTGGCTGCGTCAGCAGGACTTCGGCAAGGCGTTGGTGCATGTGCTGGGCAAGCTGCCCGGCCTCGACGTGGTGCTGCAGTGGCAGGCCTCGGGCCAGCACTGGCTGGCGCGCGCGCCGGGCTCGACGGCGGTGATCGACGCGCGCACCGGCGCGGCCTGCACGCTGGCACGCATCGGCTTTGAATTCGGCGAGGCACGCCCCGTGCGCTTCCGTGGCAAGCCCGCGCTGCAGTGCGAGGCGCATGCCGACGTGGTGCCGCGCCCCGGTGCCGCCGCCATGGCCGCGGGCCTCGACCGCGAGGCGCTGCCCACGCTGCGCTGCGTGGCGACAAAGGTGATCGATGCACGCAGCCGCAAGGTGCTGTCGCAGGGCTATGCGCTGTCCAACGTCGGCGCCGAGGTCGGCCCGCAGCAGCTCGCGCAATGGCAAGGCTGGGCCAATGACGCCGAGCCCTGCCTGCGCCTGATGCGCGACGGCGTGCAACTGGTCGGCGGCATGGGCGAGCTGGGCGACCCGAACATGATGAAGCGGCTGCTGATTGCCGGCCAGATGAGCACCACCGTGTGGCGCTTGCTGCAGGCCGAAGGCGACTGGGCCGAGCGCACCCGCATGCTGCTGGGCCAGTTGACGGGGCGCGCCGTGCGTGCCGGCCGGCCGATGACCGGCAGCGCGCTGTACGCGGGCGTCGGCAAGTTCTTCCTGCTGCTCGAAGCATTGGGCACCGAGTCGACCGCGCCCACGCAGGCGCCGCGCGCACTGGTGCAGATGGGTTGAGGGACATCGCATGAGCAAGCGGGTCACGGATCAGGCAGACGGGCTGCGGCGCCTGCTCGCGCAGACGCCGACGCGTGTCGTCGCCGTGGCGGGCATGGGCCTCGGTGCGGGCGCGACCACGACCGCCATGAACCTGGGCGCGGCGCTGGTGCAGCAGGGCAAGAACGTGCTGCTGCTGGACGAGCATTGCCCGAAGGAGCGATCGGCCTGCGACGGCTGGGCCATCGATCCGCTGGGCAACCTGGCCGACGTGGCCGGCGCACGCCTTGGCATTGAAAGGGCGGCCGCGCGCGCCGGTTCGGGCGTGCACGTGCTGCCCGCGCCACCCGGCGTGGCGCACGACGCGACCGATCCGCGTTCGATGTGGCCCAGCGGTGTGGTCATCGTCGATGCGGCCTTCGATGGCGAAGGCCGGTTGTCGGCGCTCGCGCAAGGCGCGGACGAACTGCTTCTGGTGTTGCAGCCGCATCCCGCGTGCATCACCTCGGCCTATGCCGGCATCAAGCGCCTGCACTACGCGCATGCGCTCCAGCAGATGCGCTTTCTGGTCAATGGCGTGACCGATGTCGATGCGGCGCAGAAGGTCATGAGCAACCTGGCCAATGCGGGCAGCCGCTATCTCGCGCTGTCGCTGCAGCCGGCAGGGTGGGTGAGGTCCGATCCGCGGCTGGCCGATGCGTGGCGGCTGAGGCAGACCGCCGTCGAGGCCTTTCCCGCCAGCGCGGCCGCCGTCGATTTCCGCCGCGTCGCCGACGACATGGGGCGCTGGCCGTGGCGCGAGGCGGGCGCGCGCACGCCGTCTTCGTCGTCACCGCAACTACAGCAACTGCAGCAACCGCTGCAGCCGTCGCACGCGGTCGCTGCCTGACCCCGCCGCATCTGGACGAAACCGGAAAAGGACGGCCGTGTACACCGCACAGGGAACCATCGAGAAATCCCACCTGCTGGCGCAGCACCAACCGCTGGTGCGCCGCATCGCGCTGCAGATGATGGCCAAGCTGCCTGCCAGCGTGGAGCTGGACGACCTGATCCAGGCCGGCATGCTGGGCCTGCTGGACGCATCGAGCCGCTACCAGGACAACCGCGGCGCGCAGTTCGAGACCTTCGTCAGCCAGCGCATCCGCGGCGCCATGCTCGACGAGTTGCGCGCCAACGACTGGGGCTCGCGCGGCCTGCGCCAGTCGGCGCGCGGCATCGAGAAAGCCATCCAGGCGCTGGGCCACCGGCTCGGTCGCTCGCCCACCGAAGGCGAGATCGCCAAGGAACTGAAGATCGACCTGGAGGCCTACCAGTCGATGCTGCAGGAGATCCAGGGCTGCCAGCTCCTGTATGTCGAAGACTTCGCCAAGGGCGAGCCCGACAACCCCTTCCTCGACACGCACGCACAAGACACGCGCAAGGACCGCCGCAGCAGCGACGACCCGCTGGAACAACTGCTGGAGAGCGGTTTTCGCCATCAGCTGGTGGACGCCATCGGGGCGCTGCCCGACCGCGACCAGCTGCTGCTGAAGCTCTACTACGAGGAAGAGCTGAACCTGCGCGAGATCGGCGCGGTGCTCGAAGTGAGCCAGTCGCGCGTGTGCCAGTTGCACAGCCAGGCGATCAGCCGGCTGCGGGCCAAGCTGAAGGACGTGCTGTAGGCGCTACAGGCTTGCGGTGATGCCGCCGTCCACGTACAGGATGTGGCCGTTGACGAAGCTCGATGCGTCCGAGGCCAGGAAGATGGCCGCGCCACCCAGCTCTTCCACGTCGCCCCAGCGGCCGGCCGGCGTGCGGCCCGAGAGCCACGAGGTGAAGGCCTCGTCGGCCACCAGCGCCTGCGTCAGTTCGGTCTTGAAGTAGCCCGGCCCGAGGCCGTTGACCTGGATGCCGTATTTGCCCAGGTCGATCGCCATGCCCTTGGTGAGCATCTTCACCGCGCCCTTGGTGGCGGCGTAGGGCGCGATGCCGGGGCGGCCCAGTTCGCTTTGCACGGAGCACACGTTGATGATCTTGCCGCGCTTGCGCTCGATCATGCGTTGCGCCACGAAGCGGCCCACGAGGAACACGCTGTCGATGTTGGTCGTGGTGATCTTGTGCCAGGCATCGATGGGGAACTCCGCGAACGGGCCGCGGTGCTGCATGCCGGCGTTGTTGACGAGGATGTCGATGGCGCCGATGTCGGCTTCGATGGCGGCCACGCCGGCCTCGACCGCGGCGGCGTCGGTGACGTCGAAGGCCATGGCCTCGGCCGCGACGCCCTGGGCGCGCAATGCGTCGCGGGCCGCAGCGAGCGAGGCGGCATCGCGCGCATTGAGCACCACGCGCGCGCCGGCCGCGCCGAGCGCCTGCGCCAGCGCGAAGCCGATGCCCTTGCTGGAGCCGGTGACGAGGGCGGTGCGCCCGGAAAGATCGAACAGTTTCAAAAGAAGCTCCTGGGGAAGGCGCGCGCGGCGTGCCCGGTGCATGACAGCGAGAATACGTTACCGGTATCTTCCGGGAGCGTCAACCAGTGAAACCTGCGTTGCCAGCCTTGGGCCGGCCCACTTAAAGTTACCGGTATCCACCCCCAATCCGTAACCCGTTCGCAGGAGAAACGCTTGACCGCTACCGCCACATTCCCGCACGTGCTGATGCCCGGCGCTTATCCGGAATGGGATATGGCACCGATGCAGGCGGCCTACACGCTGCATCGCCTCTGGGAGGTGCCGGACCGGCAGGCCCTCATTGCCGAACACGGTCCGGGCATCCGCGCCATCGCCACGCGCGGCGATCTGGGTGCCGATGCCGAGCTCATCGCGGCCTTGCCCAAGCTGGAGCTGATCGCCTGCTACGGCGTGGGCACGGACGGCATTGACCTGGCCGCCTGCCGCACGCGCGGCATTCGCGTGAGCAACACGCCCGACGTGCTCAATGGCGACGTCGCCGACCTCGCCGTCGGGCTCACGCTCGCGCTGCAGCGGCGCATTCCGGTGGGCGATGCGTTCGTGCGCAGCGGCGCATGGGCCCACGGCGGCATGCCGCTCACGACGCGCGTCTTCGGCCAGCGCATCGGCATCGCCGGCTTCGGCCGCATCGGCGGCACCATCGCGCGGCGGTTCTCGGGGTTCGATGCGGAGCTGGGTTACTTCAGCCGTACGCCGAAGCCCGACAGCCCGCATCGCCACTTCGGCAGCCTGGCCGCGCTGGCCGACTGGTGCGACGTGCTCATCGTCGTGCTGCCCGGCGGCGATGCCACGCGCGGCATCGTCGATGCGCAAGTGCTGCAGGCGCTCGGCCCCAAGGGCTGGCTCGTGAACGTCTCGCGCGGCAGCACGATCGACGAAAGCGCGCTGCTGCAGGCGCTGGAATCGCACAGCATCGCCGGCGCGGCGCTCGACGTGTTCCTCAACGAGCCGCACATCGACGCGCGCTTTGCGGCGCTCGACAACGTGGTGCTGACCCCGCACCATGGCAGCGGCACCGAGCAGACGCGCCGCGCCATGGGCGAGCTGGTGCGCCGCAACCTGGAGGCCCACTTCGCGGGCCAGCCCCTCATCACTCCCGTGGCCTGATCGCCGGAAAAAAGAGAAAGACACACCATGCGTTTGCGTTGCATGTGCCTCGTGATCCACGCGCCCGACGACCTGCGCCTGGACGAACAGGACGCCGGCGAGATCGGCCCCGGCCAGGTGCTGGTGAAGGTCGGCATGGGCGGCATCTGCGGCTCCGACCTGCATTACTTTCACAACGGCGGCTTCGGCACCGTGCGCATCAAGGAGCCGATGGTGCTGGGACATGAAGTGGCCGGCACCGTGGTCGCGGTGGCGCCGGGCGTCGAGAGCGTGCGCATCGGCGACAAGGTGGCGGTCAACCCCAGCCGGCCTTGCGGCGCTTGCAAGTTCTGCCTCGAAGGCCTGCCCAACCAGTGCCTGGACATGCGCTTCTACGGCAGCGCCATGCGCATGCCGCACGTGCAGGGCGCCTTTCGCAACATGCTCCTGTGCGAGGCCACGCAATGCGTGAAGGTGGCCGACCACGTGCCGTTGCGGCTGGCGGCGCTGGCCGAGCCGTTCTCGGTCGGGCTGCATGGCGTGTCGCGCGCCGGGCCGCTGCTGGGCAAGCGCGTGCTGGTGTCGGGCTGCGGGCCCATCGGCGTGCTGGCGATCGCGGCGGCGCGCGCGCACGGCGCGGCCGAGATCACCGCCACCGACGTGGTCGATGAACCGCTCGCCATTGCACGCGCCATGGGCGCCGACCAGACCATCAACGCCGCGCAGGACAAGGGCTGGGTCGCGCGCCATTCGGCCGACAAGGGCACCTTCGACGTGATGCTCGAATGCTCCGGCAACGAGCGCGCATTGCGCGACGGGCTGGAGGTGATGCGCCCGCGCGGCGTGGTCGTGCAGCTCGGCCTGGGCGGCGACGTGAGCATTCCGCAGAACATGGTGGTCTCGAAGGAGCTGAGCATCTGCGGCTCGTTCCGCTTCCATGCCGAGTTCGCGCTCGCCGTGCGGCTCATCAACGAAGGGCGGGTCGATCTGTCGCCGGTGGTGACGCACACCTTCCCGATGCTGAAGGCGCGCGAAGCCTTTGAACTGGCGAGCGACCGGAAGCAGGCGATGAAGGTGCTGATCGACTTTGCGGATGCGGCGGCCGCCATTGCCTGACCTCGCGTCTGTCGCGTCCGCAGCGCCGGCACTGCCAGCGCTGCGGCAGCGCCTTATTGCCCGGAGAGCACCTCGATGTCCACGCGGCGATTCGGCGCCAGGCAGTCGATGAGTTCTGCGCGCCGGGCCTGCGCGCAATGCACCTTCGGCTCCGCCTCGCCCCTGCCTTGCACCTGCATGCGCTGCGCCGGCACGCCGGCCTGCACCAGGTAGTCGCGGACGGTGTTGGCGCGCGCCAGCGAGAGCGCCTGGTTGTAGGGCTTGCTGCCGAGCCGGTCCGTATGGCCCGTCACCCTGATCGCACCCACCGATCCGCTGTCGCTTCGGATGTCGCGTGCCAACGCGTCGAGCTTGCGTCGTCCTTCCGGCAGCAGGTCGTCGAGCGAGCGGCCGTCGAAGCGGAACAGGCCATCGGCGCCGAGCGTCGTCTTCGCAGGCGCAACGACCGTCGGCCGCACGGTCGCGACGGGCTGCATCGCCACGGGTGGCGGCTTGAGCAGGTCCGCGCAGCCCGCGCCCTTCCAGTACATGCCGTGGGTCAGCACGTCTGCGTTGAAGCGAACCATGTACTGGCAGGTGATGTAGTCGGGGCCGGCACCCGTGCGAAAGTGAAAGATGTAGTTCCACTCGCGCACGCCAGCGAGCCCTTCGCTGAAATGCGGAAAGCCCAGCAGCCCGCGCACCTGGTCCTTGCCCATGCCGGTGCGCATGGCGCGCAAGGCCTCGAGGCTCGGGAACGCGCCCTGCTGCCATGTGGCGGAACCCGGCGTGGGGAAGTCGTCGTCCTTCGGCGGTGCCGGGTTTTCCGACGCGGCGCGGGCCTGCATCTCGGGCGTGATGGTGTAGCTCGGGCTGGCGCAGCCACCGGCCAGCAGCGCCACAAGGCAGAGCGTGGCGAGCGGCGCGGCACGAACCGCGAAGGCAGTGAAAGGGCGCTGGGCTTGGAGAAGAAGAGGCTTGTTCATGATGGAGTTCGTCCGGTTCATCTGTATCGCGATCAGTTGAAGACCCATTCCGCGCCGACGGTGGCGCCCACCCCCGCACGGCTGGTGGCCACGCCGCCGGTGATGCTCCAGGCGTTGTTTTCGGAGGTGCGACGGAAGCTGATGCCCACCGCGCCCTGTCCCTTGAACGAACCCACGCCGATGCGCATGGCCGTCTTGCCCGGCACGTAGCTCGCGGGCATCTGCAGCGCCATGGCCGCGGCAACGCCGGCGTAGGCGTTCTTCTCGACACCGTCGATGCGGCTGTTGACTGCGTCGATGCGGTTGTTCAGGTTGCTGTTGACGGCTGTCAGCTGGTTGACGTTGACGGCGTCGGTGCCCGCCACGCCCGGCGCCACGTTGTGCACCGTCACCGGCCCGGTGGCATTGCTGCCGCCCATGGTCACGCTGTTGTAGTTGACCGAGCCGTCCACGTTGGTGTCGTACTTGACGGTCGATTGATCGATCACGGCCACCGTGCCCTGCACCCCCCTCAACTGCGAGACGTTGACCGCGTCGCTGTCGGCCGTGCCCGCCGCCACGCCGGTGATCTGCCGGAACTGGCCGTTGGCGGCATTGCCCACCGACACGGCCGCCAGCGTGCTGGTCGTCGCGCCGATGGCAATGCGTTGCGCGTCGGTGGCGGTGGGCGGCACGTAGCCTGCGACACCCGCGCCCGTCGAGGCCACGGAGCCCGCGCCCAGCGCCACGCCGCCGGCCTGCGTCACGCTGCTGCCTGCGCCCAGTGCCACGCCTTGCACGGCCGCGGCCGACGACTTGGTGCCCAGCGCGATGGAGTCGGCCAACTGCGAGTTCGCGGCCTGCCCGATCGCGATGCCGCCAGGCGCGCTCTGCTGCACCACGGCGCCGTTGCCGATGCCCACGCCGTTGTTGCCGTTGACCACGGTCTGCGGACCAACCGCCACCGACTCCGCGCCGATGGCCAGCGAGTCGGCCGCCGTGGAGTTGGCGTGGAAGTACTTGATCGGCGTGACGGCGAACGACTGCAGTGCGCCGCTGAGCTGGCGCACCGTGACCGCGTCCTGCTGTTGCGTGCCGTCGGCTACGTTGGTGATCTGGCGGTACGTGGTGGCACTGCCGACAGAGAGGGCACCCAACAGCCCACGGTCGGTCGTGTTGAAGGGGATCAGCGAACTGCCCGCGGGAATGTTGCCGATGCCGGTGGCAATCGCGCGGTCGGAGACGGCGCCTGAGCCGAGGGCGACCCCACCGTTGACGGTCGCGCTGGCGTCCTTGCCCGACGCGATGGCATCTGTGCCTGTCGCGCCCAGGTTGTTTTCGTTGCCGCCGCCGGTGGAGTTGACGCTGTAGTACCTGATCTTGTTGGCGGTGACCGTGGTGCTCAGGTTCTCGATCGACTGGTTGGTGGCGAACAGCTGCGAGCCGTTGATCGCATCGGTCGACGAGCCGGAGATCCTGCCTGCAGCCACGTTGGTGATCGTGCGTTCGCCACCGACCGTGCCGACGCTGATGGTGCCGATCGGCGAGGTGCCCTGGAAGTTGTAGGTCGTGCCGTTGATCGTCGTGCTGGGGGTTCCCACGGCCGCTGCGGTTGCGGAGTTCGCGCCCAGGGCCACGCTGTTGGCGTCGGCCGCCGTGGCACCCAGGCCGATGGCCACCGCCGAATTGCCGGCCGCCGTCGCGTTCTTGCCCGATGCGATGGCATCGGTGCCTGTCGCGCCCTGGTTGTTCTCGTTGCCGCCGCCGGTGGAGTTGACGCTGTAGTACCGGGTCTTGTTGGCCGTGACGGTGGTGCTGAGGTTCTCGATGGCCTGGTTGGTGCCGAACAACTGCGAGCCGTTGATGGCATCGGTCGACGACCCGGAGATCCGGCCCGCCGCGACGTTGGTGATCGTGCGTTCGGCACCGACTGTGCCGACGCTCACCGTGCCTGTTGGCGTGATGCCCTGGAAGTTGTAGGTCGTGCCGTTGATCGTCGTGCTGGGGGTTCCCACGGCCGCTGCCGTTGCGGAGTTCGCGCCCAGGGCCACGCTGTTGGCGTCGGCAGCCGTGGCGCCCAGGCCGATGGCCACCGCCGAATTGCCGGCCGCCGTTGCGTTCTTGCCCGATGCGATGGCGTCGGTGCCCGTCGCGCCCAGGTTGTCTTCGTTGCCGCCGCCCTTCGAGTTGACGCTGTAGTACTTGGTCTTGTTGGCCGTGACGGTGGTGCTGAGGTTCTCGATGGCCTGGTTGGTGCCGAACAGCTGCGAGCCGTTGATGGCGTCGGTCGAGGTGCCGGAGATCCGGCCCGCCGCCACGTTGGTGATCGTGCGCTCGGCACCCACCGAGCCCACGCTCACGGTGCTCGTCGGCGCGATGCCCTGGAAGTTGTAGGTCGTGCCGTTGATCGTCGCGTTGGGGGTCGGCACGGCTGTCGCCGTCACCGAGCCCGAGCCCAGTGCCACGTCGCGCGCGTTGTTCGCCACCGCCGTGTCGCCGAACGCGACCGCGCCCGCGGCCAGTGCCTTGCTGGTGCTGCCGATGGCGACGCTGCCTTGTCCGACCACGGTGTTCTGGTAGCCGATGCCCACCGCGCCCTGCGCCGGTGTGCCGGCCGTGCCGACCGCCTGGCCGCCGCCGCCCACCATGTTGGTGTTGCCCACTGCCACCGAGCCGTTGCCGGTGGCGGTGTTGTCCAGGCCGTTCGCGACGGCGCCGTTGCCGGTGGCCGTGTTCGGATCGCCGATGGCCACGGCGCCATTGCCGTTGGCAACGTTGCCCGAGCCGATGGCCACGGCCTTGCCGCCGGTGGCTGTGGAGCCGTTGCCGATCGCCACGGCATCCGTGGCGTCGGCGACGGTGTTGTTGCCCATCGCGATGGCGTTGAGTGCGGAAGCCTTGGCGCTGTTGCCGATGGCGACAGCCTGCGTGCCCGACGCATTGGCGAGCGCGCCCACCGCCGTGGCGTTCTGGCCGGCTGCCAGGGTGCCGAATCCCAGTGCTGTTGCGCGGGCGAGGGTCGCCGTGGCGTTGTTGCCCATCGCCACGGTGCCGTCGGCCGCGGCGTTGGCGCCCGACCCCGTCGCGACCGAGCCGATGCCGCTCGAGACGGCCTGGTTGCCCATGGCCAGCGAGAAATCGGCCGAGGCATTGGCAAGGTTGCCGAGCGCCGCCGAACTGGTGCCCGCCGCGTTGGCCCGTGTGCCGATGGCTGCGGAATCAATGCCTGCAGCCGTGCTGCCCCAGCCGCCTGCAAAGGCGCGTTTGCTGCTGGCTGTCGAACTGACACCGACGGCCGTGGAGTTCTCTCCGGAGGCATTGGCGAAGGTGCCCAGGGCGCTGGCGCCGGCTGCATTGGCCTGGGCGGCGGCGCCGAGCGCGACCGCGTTGATGTCGCGCGCAATCGTGCCGGACCCCAGGGCCATCGCCGCGGCGCCCGAGGCCACGGCGGTCGGGCCGAGCGCCACGGCGCTTCCCCCGGTCGCCTGGCTCTGGAAGCCGATGGCGGTGGCGTTGTTCTGCGAGGCCGTCACGTCGGTGCCGATGCCGATGGCACCAATGGCCGTGGCGCCGGTTCCCGGGACGGTGCGCGAGCCGAGATAGATGGAGTTGAGTTGGGACGCGACCGACTGGAAGCCGACGGCGATGGCGTTCTGCGCGGTGGCCTGGGCGCGGGTGCCTTGCGCGACGGCGTCCAGCACGGTGGCGGTGGCCTGAAAGCCAAGGGCAACGGTGCGCAATGCAGCCGCGTTCGCGCCGAAACCCAAGGACGTGGCGCTTTCTCCGCTGGCGATGGCCTGTGTGCCCACGGCCACGGTGTTGGTGCCGCTCGCGGTCACGTCCGTGCCAATGCCGATGGCGCCGTCTGCCAGCGCGCCCGTGGTGGGCCCGGTGCGGGCGCCCAGGTAGATGGAGTTGCTGCCCTTGG
Organism: Variovorax sp. EL159; assembly: GCF_900100965.1. Classification (GTDB taxonomy): domain Bacteria; phylum Pseudomonadota; class Gammaproteobacteria; order Burkholderiales; family Burkholderiaceae_C; genus Variovorax. Next base: position 458,531 of record NZ_FMUJ01000002.1, read on the forward strand.
TGTACGCCTGAAAACCCAGGGAGATGGAATTCTGCGCGGAGCTGAGGGCGTTGTATCCCACGGCGAGTCCACCGAGCACTTGGGCCTGCGCGAGAGAACCAAGCGCCGTGGCCCCGATCCCCGAAGCCTTGGAACTGAGGCCCATGCATGAAGCGGTGTCGTTGTACGCGTTGTAGGGCGCGACGCTGCAATCCACCGACTGCGCCTGCGCCAGCGCGGACCACCCGATCCCTCCAACGGCCAACAGCGCACTCACGAGGCCCGTGCGCATGCGGCGGGTGGGGCGTGATGCCGTCACGCAGCTTCCGCCGCGTTTGCCGCGGGCGCGCGTGTTTTCCGACGCCGCAACCCAGGCGCCAAGGGATTCATTCCAAAGCGAGCGATAGCTTGTGTTCATGAGTCCATCCATCCAATTAAGAAGTTCATCGAATGGCTTTTGAACCATTCTGGTGCATTCATTTTTTAATTAATGATTGCAAACAAATGTTAATTCGAATGGATGGATGCAACGGGGCATGTCGTTTTTTGGAATCGTTTTCCAAAATTACTTATGTTTTTTATTGTTTATTTATGTTTTAAATTAATACAAAGATACCAAAGAATTGTTTTATTACCATATACTAAATCATTGATCAATATGACTTTTTGTTTTAGTTCTCGATCTGTACTAAGTGACAGAAAAATGACGAAGAAAAAACGCCGCATCAATTTGGTGCGGCGTTTGGCTTGAAGATTTACCCTCTTGATCGATGGTTATTAATGAATAGTCATACGATTTAATTAAATCCGGGAAGAACGCCGGATCGCAAAGCGCGGCTCGGTTGTGAACCGTCAAGGGGTTCTTTGCCGGTCTGGGTGTGGGTGTGGTGATGCGCGTTCTATCGAGTCCAGCCAGCCGCCCAACAGGGGACTGACAAACGCATCCATCGGGTGCCGCATCTCGCGGCCATCCCCGAAGAATCAGCAGTTCAGCGAAGCGCGCACCTCGGCCATCGCGGCCCCGACGCGCGCGTGCCGCCGCCTCGCTTCCAAGGTCAGGGCGCCAATCCCGCCGTCTTCACCACCGAGGCGTACTTGCCCGCCTCTTCGGCCACGTAGGCCGAGAACTGCGCGGCACTGCGCGCATCGGGTTCGGCGCCGATGTCGCGCAGCCGTTGCGCCAGCACCGGGTCTTCGAGGACACGCGCCATGGCCGCCGAGAGCTTGTTCAAGACCGGGGCCGGCACCTTGGCAGGCGCGAACACACCGAACCACGCGCTCACCTCGAAACCGGGCAGGCCGCTTTCGGCGACGGTCGGCACGCCCGGGAGCAGGGAACTGCGCTGGCTGCCCGTCACCGCCAGCGCCTTGAGCTTGTGCGAGGCGATGTTCGGCAGCGAAGTGGTCTGCAGGTCGAACATCAGCGGGACATGGCCCGCGAGCACGTCGGCCAGCGCGGGCGCGCTCCCCTTGTAGGGCACGTGCAGCAGCTTGATCTTCGCGGCCGACGCGAGCATCTCGCCGGCCAGATGGTTCGACGTGCCGGGGCCCGCGGACGCGTAGCTGATCGACCCGGGGTTCTGCTTCGCAGCCGCGATCAGGTCGCCCACGTTGGCGTAGCCCACGCCCGGGTTCGCCACCAGCACGAAGGGGATGGAGGCCAGCGCGCTCACCGGCACGAAATCTTTCAGCGGGTCGTAGCCCGTCTTCGACATGGCGGGGTTGATGGCCTGGGAGCTCACCGTTCCGAGCAGCAGCGTGTAGCCATCGGGCCTGGCTTCCGCGACGAAGCGCGCGCCGATGGCGGTGCCCGCGCCGGCCCTGTTCTCGACGATCACCGGCTGTCCGATCTGCACCGCCAATTTCTGGCCGACCGTGCGCGCCAGGATGTCGGCCGACCCGCCGGCGGGGTAGGGCACGACGATCGTGATGGGGCGCTCGGGATAGTCCCCCGCCAGCGCCGGCACGGCGGTGCTGGAAGCGAGCAGCAGAACGGCAAGCAACTGGCGAAAGGATTTCATCGGGGAGCTCCATGTGGGAAGCCGCATGGTGCGAACGCCGGCGCCAGTCTGTCCAATACGTTCACCGGCGGCGGCTCATACACGACATGAATCACCGCACCTTTCGGGCATGGCTTGCGCAGACTACCGCTTCGCGACTTCCACCGTCTTGCGCGCCACCGAAAGAAAGGACTGCACCACCGGGTTGTCGTTGTGGCTGCCGTGGGCGAACACCAACTGGTAGGTGGGGGGAGGGCGCGTGTCCACGATCTCTAGGAAGACGACGTCGGCCATCGTCAGCATGCGCATCGACGCCGGCACCAGCGCGATGCCGAGCCCGCCGGCCACGAGTGTCAGGATCGACTGCATCTGCGCCGCCTCCTGCACGACCTTGGGCAGGAAGCCGGCCGACTGGCAAGCACCCAGCAATGCGGCAACGAAGCCCGCGCCCTCCGAGGCCGGGAACGAGATGAACGATTCCGCCGCCAGCGCCTTGATCTTCACCGAGCGTCGGCTCGCCAGCGGATGGCTGCGCGGCACCGCGATCACGAACTTCTGCGCCTGCAGGTCGACCAGAGTCAGGTCGCGCGCCTCGTACACCGGGCCCACCACCAGCGCGAGTTCGACCTCGCCCTTGCGCAGGTCTTCGAGCTGGCGCGCGGTGGTCTCGGCGGTCAGCCGCAGTTGCACGGTCGGGTAGTCGTGCTGGAAGCGCTTGAAGATCGCGGGCAGCACATCGAGCGCGGCGCTCGGCACGAAGGACAGGCGCAGCGAGCCTTCGAGCCCCTGTGCCGCGCGGCGTGCGCGTTCGGTGGCGGCCTGGGCCTGCTGCAGCAGGCGCTGCGCATCCTTGTGGAAGACCTGGCCGGCGGGCGTCAGGCGCACGTGGTGCCGGCTGCGGTCGAACAGTATCGCGCCGACCTGCGTCTCGAGGTTGCGCATGGCCACGCTCAGCGGTGGCTGCGACATGTGGAGCCGGATGGCGGCACGGCCGAAGTTCAGCTCTTCGGCGAGCACCACGAACTGGCGCAGTTGCCTGAATTCGATCATGGGCGTGGAGATACCTGCGGCGAATGACGAGCCACTTTAAACAGTATTGGATGTATGAGCACGGCCTTCCTAGCATGGCCGTTCGTCTTGCAGCCCCTTCCTCATTCATCCATTCATCCATCAACCCACGACGGACATCGCCCATGCAGCCCTCATTGCTCGAAGAGATCCCTTCCGTGCCCAACCCCTACCCCGTGGTCTCGAAGATGGAATATCCCGAGGTCTGGCGCCTGTGCACCCAGGCGCGCGAACTGGCCTGGGACCCGGTGGCCGACATCGACTACACCGACCTGCAGAAGGCCGACTTGCCGCCCGAGGTCCGGCAGGCGGGCGCCGAATGGTGGAGCCTGCGCGCCTGGATGGAGCATGGCGCGACGCCCTATGGCGCGGAGCGGCTGCGCGATGCGATCTTTGGGCACCAGCCCTTCGAGATCAAGCAGCACATCACGAACTTCATCGCCGAGGAGTTCCGCCACCACGAAGCGAGCTTTCGCATCGCCGAGCACCTGGGTGCCTACGAACCCACGCCGCGCGCCGACTACTTCCGCGACATCATTCCGCGCTTCCATGACGAGAAGGACGAGCGGGCCATGAGCTTCTTCGCCGGCCTGTCGGTCAACACGCTGTTCGAGCAGCTGTCGGGCGAGTTGCTGCAGGCGCGCTACGAAAACGCACGCTTCGACTCGATCCGCGAGGCCTGCCGGTTGATCCTGCGCGACGAGGCGCGGCACATCCAGTTCGGCCGCATCATCATGCGGCGCTTCTTCGGCGAGCTGCCGCCCGACGAGAAGAAGACCATCGGCATCAAGGTCGCGAAGAAGCTGCGCGGCAGCCTGCTCAACGGCGTCTATGCGGTCGTGAACCTGCCCGACGACGAGCGCCGGCGCTCTGGCCGCAACCGCGCGCTGGCGGCCGACCACGGGCTCGGTGCCACTCATCCCGATGAAGAGATGGGCATCATCAAGCGCGGGGTCGACAAGATCCGCGAGGACATCGGCGCCTACGGTGTCGAGATCCCTTTCATTCCCGAACTCGACGCGGCGGTGCACTGATGACGAACACGCTCGCCACCCGCATCGCGCCCCCCGATGTTCCGCCGCCCGGCGGCCCCTACAGCCACGGCATCGCAGTGAGCGGCGCCGGCACCTGGCTGCACATCGCCGGACAGATCGGCGTGGCCGCCGACGGCAGTGTGCCCAACGACTTCGAGGCCCAGGCGCGGCAGGCCTGGACCCACCTCGTGGCGGTGCTGCGCGCCGCGGACATGGACGTGTCGCACCTCGTCAAGGTGACGACCTTTCTCATCGACGGCAGTGATGTCCGCCGGCTCGGGCCGGTGCGCGCCGCCTTCCTCGGCGAAGCACGCCCGGCATCGACCTTGCTGGTGGTGCGGGCGCTGGCCGATCCGGCGTGGCGCGTGGAGGTCGAGGCATCGGCCTTCCGGCCCGGCTGAGCGCAGGACGAAGCAAGGCCAGGCATGCCGACCAACAGACCCGACGCGATCGACCGGTTGCTGCGCGAGACCGGTCCGGCGTGGCAGCAGGACATTCGTGCGGCCGGCGATCGCGTCAAGGCTGCGTACCTTCCCTTGCTCATGGCGGCGCCCACCGACGGTTGCGAAGTGATCCGCGACCTGCCTTACGGCACGCATCCGCGCCAGGTGCTCGACGTCTACCGGCCACGCGGCGCGCGCCATGCGCCGGTGGTGATGTTCGTGCACGGCGGCGCCTTCGTGCGCGGCAGCAAGGACATCAACGCCGCGATGTACGGCAACGTGCTCGCCTGGTTCGCGCGCCAGGGCTGCGTGGGCATCAATGTCGAGTACCGCCTCGCGCCCGAGGCCATGCATCCCGAAGGCGCACGCGACCTGGCCATGGCCTGCGAGTGGGTCGCGCGCCATGTTGCTGAACATGGTGGCGACGCCGATGCCGTCTGCCTCGTCGGGCATTCGGCGGGCGGCACGCATGCGGCCAGCTATGCCTGCGACCCGGGGCTCGGCTTCATGGGGCGGCACCTGCGCTGCCTGGTGCTGGTGTCGGCCCGCCTGCAGGCGGATGCGCTGCCCGAGAACCCGAATGCGGCCGGCGTTCGCGCGTACTTCGGCGACGACGCGGCCGCCTACGCGCACCTGTCACCGATGGCGCATGCCCACCGGCTGGTGCTGCCCACCTTCGTGGTCCATGCCGAGTACGAAAACCCGCTGCTGGACGTCTATGCCACCGAGTTCGCGTGGCGCATGGCCGAGGCGAGGCGCGTTGCGCCGCGGCACCTGAGCGTGGCCGGGCACAACCACGTGTCGATCATGGCCCACTTCAACAGCGGCGAGCAGTGGCTTGGCGAGCAGATCCTCGCGTTCTTCGAGGCGGCGAATCGTTGATGCCGGCTGGCAATACGACGCAGCGGGCAAGGGCTCTTTCGCGCTCTTAAAAAATCCCGAGCCCGCTTTAGGAGCTCTCCCGCTGCTCGACATGGAACGGAATCATCACCGTCTCGGCAGGCGGCCGGTGCCCGTCCCGCATGCCGTCGATCACCCGCAGCAGCAGTTCGCCCGCCGCCTTGCCGATGCCCACGCAATCCACCGCGACGGTCGTGATGCGCGGATGACAGGCGCGCGCGACTTCGAAGTCGCCGAAGCCCGCGATCGCGATGCGGCCCGGCACGTCCCAGCCCTGGCGCTGGCATTCCATCAGCGCGCCGAAGGCCGAGAGGTCGGACACGCAGAGCACGGCGTCCACGTCGGGCCATTGACGGATCAGCTGCGCCATCGCCTCGCCGCCTTGCGCCATCGAGATCGGCGGCTGGCCGAAGCTGATGACGCGCCCGCCGGGCAGGCCCAGCTCGCGGATCGCCTGCGCATAGCCGTGCTGCCGGTCGGCACCGCGCGTGTCGCGGTTCGAGGTGCCGCCGATGAAGGCGATGCGCCGGTAGCCCTTGCCGTGCAGGTGCCGCACCATCGCGGCAGCGGCTTCGGCATTCGAGAAGCCGACCGTGTGCTCGATGGGCGTGGCGGGCAGGTCCCAGGTCTCCACGACCGGCACGCCGGCCGCCTGCAGCATGGCGCGCGCGGCGGGCGTGTGCACGCCGCCCGTGAGGATCACGCCTTCGGGCCGGCGCGCGAGCATGGCGCGCAGCAAGCGCTCTTCGGTCTCGACGTGGTAGTCGGTGTAGCCCAGCAGCACCTGCAGGCCGCGTGCCTCCAGCGCCGCCGTGATGCCTTGCGCGGTCTCTGAAAAGTTGGAGTTGTTGAGCGACGGGATCAGCACCGCGATGAAGCCCGAGCGCTTGCTGGAGAAGGTGCGCGCCGTCTGGTCGATCACGTAGCCCATCTCTTCGCAGGCCTGCAGGATGCGCTGGCGCAGCGCCTCCGAAGTCACGCGGTCGCTGCCCACGCTGCGGTTGAGCGCGCGCGAGACCGTCATCTTCGAGACGCCGACGCGCGCGGCCACGTCGGCCATGGTCGCCGGGCGGGAGAGGGGGGCGGGGGCTTTGGTCGGGGGCAAGGGGCGCTCTCTGGGAATCGGTGTCGAGGATATGCGACAGCGCCGGCGAGATGCCGGGAACGCCCGAAACGGGAGCAGGGGCCCGTCCGCCTTCCCTAGCGGATGTACTTGCCGTTGCGGTTGATCATGGTCAGCTCGACCATCGCCGAGCCCTGATGGTTGGAGGGTGAGAAGCGGACGAACATGCCACCCAGGTCGACCTCGCGCATCGACTCCAGCGCGGCCATGAATTTGGCGCGCGTGGGGTCGGCCCCCGCGCGCTGCAGTGCCATGACGAAGAGCTTGGCCGTGATGAAGCCCTCGAAGCCGCCATAGGCGATGGCGCCGGAATTGCCCGCCTCCTGCAGCGCCTCGCGGTACTCGCGCGTCAACGGCAGTGCGTTGTTCCATGGCGAGGGAACGATCTGCGAAACCACCACGCCATTGCCGTCCGCCGCCAGGTCGTGCGCGAACTCGTTCGAGTTGACGTTCGACAGCAGATAGAACTGCGTGCCCCGCGCGCGTGCCCTTGTCTGCTTGATGAAGTCGACGCAGGCGCTGGGCGTGCATGCCATCACGATGGCGGCGGGCGATGCGGCCGCGAGCGTCTTGCTGGCGTCGTCGACCTTGAGATCCTTGCGGCTGTAGCTGGCCGTCGCGACGGCCTTGAGCTTGTTCCGGGCCAGTGCGTTGGTGAAGCCGGCCAGGCCGTCCTTGCCGAAGCTGTCGTCCTGGTAGAGCACGGCGATGCTGTGGATCTGCTGCACGACGAGCTGGTCGATGATGGCGGCGGCCTCCTGCTGGTAGCTCGCGCGCAGGTGGAACACCAGCGGGTTGAAGGGCTCGCGCACCGACTGGGCGCCGCTGTAGGAGCCCACCATCGGCACGCCATGGCGCGTGGCCACGGGAATGGCCACCTCGCTGGTGGGCGTCGACCGGTAGCCGAACAGGGCGAACACCTTGTCCTGCGTGATCAGCCGCTCGGTGTTCTCGATCGTCTTCTTCACGTCGCGGGCGTCGTCGTAGGTCTTGAGTTCGATCTGCCGGCCGAACACGCCGCCGCGCTTGTTGACGTAGGCGAAATACGCAAGGGCGCTGTCGGTGTTCTCCCTGGCGATGGCCTGGCCGCTGAATTCGCTGGAAACCCCGAGCAGGACGCTGGTCTTGCCGATCCCGTTTTCCGCGTGCGCGAACAGGGAAAGAAGAAAGGTTGCGGCAGCCAGCGCGCAACGGTGTAAGAGCCGAAGGTGCATGTAGTCCTCGCTGATGCGGTGCGTGTATCGATGCGCGGAAGGACGCCCCGGCGGCCTTCCGGCGGCGGATCGTATCGCCGGGGTGCGGTGCGATCCATCTATGTATCCGCAGGGAGCTTGCGGGGGTCTTGCGCACCGGCAGATGGCCCGGGAAAACCCTCGGGACTTTCTGCGTGGACCGACAGCTGTTCGAAAGTCTCGCGTGGGTATCGTCCTCGCGTCACACATCAGACCCCCTGGCTGCACCAATCAAGGAGACAAGAAGATGTCGATGAATCCCGGCCGTTCGTCGTGCGAGGCAAGACCGGAAAAACCCGGCGCCATCTGTTTTGGCGGCTTCGCGTGGCACGCCGGCACCGGCGTGCTGACGAAAGACGGCGCGGTGGTTGCGCTGACCGACGGTGCCTGCGCCATGCTCCACGCGCTGGTGAGCCGCCCGCGACAGCCGCAGTCGCGCGAGACCCTGGCGGAACTGACGCGCGCATGCGCACACGAGCCGCTCACCCGCAGCATCGACCTGCAGATTTCCCGGCTGCGCAAGGTCATCGAGCCCGACCCGCTCGCACCGAGGTTCATCCAGACGGTGCGGGGCCTGGGCTACGTGTTCGAGCCGAACGGGGCCGTGCGGTGCTGGTCGTCGTCCTCGGCGCGGTCTCCGAGGGCGTACCCGGTATCGACGCCGGCGTCGTGGTGTTCGCTGTCGCCGGCACTGCGCATGGACGATGTCCGGGCCGAGGCCGTGCAGCCCGCGATGAACGCCAGCCTTTCGTAGTCGCGCTGCTTCGCTTCCTGGCTACTTCACTTCCTGGTACGAGAAGGTGGCGTTGTCGATCACGTTGTGCGTCTCCAGGCCGTGCTTGTCGAAGAGCTTGATGTCGGTGCTGGCGGGCGTGTAGTCGAGGATGCCGAAGTTCTCGCGGTCGCCCACGTACTTGTACTTGGTGACGAAGGCGCCCGAGGAAATGATCTCGAAGATGTTGGTCTCGCCGGGCGGCGGCAGGAAGGCGTTCTCGTGGATGTCGCCCGACAGGAAGATGACGTTGCGCTTGTAGATGAGCTGGCGAAAGCGCGCGTAGTCGTCGCGGTAGCGCATCCAGCCATTGCCGGTCGCGCGGATCGGCGTGCCGGCGCAGATCACGACGAAGCCCTGCTCGTCCTTCAGCTGCGCTTCAAGAAATTTGAACTGGTCTTCGCCGAGCAGCGTGTGGTCGTCGCCGGGCAGGTCGCGGTACCAGCGCGTGTCCAGAAAGATCGCCTTGCCGATGCGCTGCTGCTGGTGAATCAAGGGGATCGCGTAGTAGATGCCCTCGGTCGGCGGGTCGATCCGCATGAACTGCGAAAAGAGCTCGCGCGACACGGCCTTGACCGCGGGGTCGACCTGCGTGCCGCAGGCGTTGTTCCATGCGAAGTCGTGGTCGTCCCAGGTGCCGTAGACGCCGCCGCCGTTGTCCTGGCGCTGGCGCATTCCGTCGAACAGCAGCCTGAAGTTGGGCACGTTCCACTGCGCGGTGTACCTGGCGGTCATCACTTCCCGGAACTGCGGCGCCTTCCAGCCGGCGGGCTCTTCCAGGTGGGGAAAGAAGTCCATGTAGATCTGGTCGCCCAGCAGGAACAGGTAGTCGGGCTGCTCGGCCGCAATGCGGTTCCAGACGCGCTGGTAGCCGCCGGGGCCGGCCTCGAAGTTCATGCAGGAGGCGAAGGCGATTTTCATGGGGTTCCCTCTCACCGGTGTCGTGCCCGGGTGAGCCGGATCATAGGGAGCCGTTGCCTTCTGTCCCTCAGCGGAATATGGGATGGCGCACCGGGCACGCGCCGTGTTCAGGCGTGCCGCTTGAGCTGGCGAAGCGCCGCCTGCGCATGCACGATGAAGCGGCTCGACAGCAGCGAGGCCGCGAAGTTCTGGTTGGTCACGGCGAACACGTCGTACAGCGGGGCCTTGGCGATCGGCCGGTGGCTCAGCCGGTCGGTCATGCAGCCGCGCGCCGTGAGGTCGTCGACGATGGCAACGCCGGCGCCAGCCGCTGCCAGCGCGCAGGCGGCCTGGCCGGCACGCACGTCGATCTGCGCATCGGGCTTGCGGCCGTTGCTGGCGCACCAGTCGGCAATGATGCGGCCCTGCGGCGTGTCGGGGCTGAAGGAAATCATCCGCTCCTTGAGGATGTCGATCGGCCTGAGCGTGCGCTTCGCCTCGAGCGCGTGGCCCTTGGGGAAGACACCGGCCAGCGTCCATTTGCCGATGGGGCGCGAATCGAGCAGCGGGTCGTCGATGGCCAGGGTCGAGATGGCGACGTCGACCTCGTGCGCCGCGAGCCGTTTGACCATGTCCTTCGCCAGCGCGACCTCCATGTAGATGCTGGAGGACGGAAACTCGCGGCCGAGCGCCATGAGCGCGTTGGGCACCATCTCCAGCCCGGTGCCGGGGCTGCACAGCACGCGCAGCGTCAGCATCTTGCCGTTCTTCAGCGCCTGCGTGCATTCGTCGATGCGCGCCACGCCGCGGTAGACCTGCTCGACCTCGGCGAACAGCGCCTGGGCCTCGGGCGTGGCCAGCAGCTTGCCCTTGCGGCGCTCGAAGAGCGGCAGCCCGAGCTGCAGCTCGATGTGCGAGAGCATGCGGCTGATGCCCGGTTGCGACACGTGCAGCAGGCGCGCGGCGTCGGTGACCGAGCCGGCCACCATGACGGCGCGGAAGACTTCGATCTGTCTGAGGTTCATGACTTTCTCCGTCGTCTGGAGCCAAGGGGATAACGCGATGTTATGGGCACACGACAAGTTGGTATTTGTCGGCCGTCGGGTGCCTTCCTAGGATCGGCGCATTCGCTGAACACAAAGCAAGCACAAAGGCAGACAAGCACATGGTCCAACGTCCCCCCGCGGCAGGCGGCATGAATGACGCACCCGGCATCACCCGCAGAAACGTGTTGTCGGCACTGGCCCTTGCCGCCGGCGGCACGCTGGCAGGCGGATTGCCGCGCCAGGCATGGGCCGCCGAGGCGTGGCCTACGAAGCCGCTGCGCATCATCGTGCCCTTTGCGCCGGGTGGCGGCGCCGACGGCTCGGCGCGCGTGCTGGCCGAGGTGCTGGCGCCGCAGTTGGGGCAGGCGGTGGTGGTGGAAAACAAGCCGGGCGCGGGCAGCGCGATCGGCGTGGCGGCGGCGGCGCAAAGCCGCGACGGCCACACGCTGCTGATGGGCAGCAACAGCATGGTGATCAACCCGGTGCTGAACCCCAAGCTGAGCTATGACGTGGCGCGCGATTTCGACGCGATCGGCATGGTGTCGCGCCAGCCGCTGGTGCTGGTGGTGCCCGCGGACTCGAAGGCCATGAGCGTCGGCGACCTGATCGCGCAGGCCAAGGCGCAGCCCGGCAGGCTCAGCGCGGGCAACAGCGGCACGGGCACGCTGGCGCACCTGACGGCCGAGCTGTTCTCGCTGGAGACCGGCACTTCGCTGGTCAGCGTGCCGTACAAGGGCGAGAGCGCGCTGATGCCCGACCTGATCTCGGGGCTGGTGTCGATGGGCTTCCTGAACCTGCCGAGCGTGATCATTCATATCCGCTCGGGGCGCCTGCGGGCGCTGGCCGTGTCTTCGCCGCAGCCGGTGCCCGAGCTGACCAACGTGCCGACCTTCCGCAGCCTCAAGCTGCAGAGCCTGGAGGTCGAGGGCTGGGCCACGCTGGTCGCTCCGAAAGGCACGATCCCGAACGAAGGGCTGGCAAGGCTCGAGAAGCTGCTGGCCAGCGCGCTGCAATCCGACGTGGTGAAGAAGCGCTTCGACGCGCTGAGCCTGGAAACCTTCACGAGCGGGCGCGAGGCCACGGCCGAGTACCTGAAGGCCGAAGGCAACCGGTGGAGCCAGGTCGTCAAGACCCGCGGCATCCGGCTGGAGAGCTGACATGAGCACCAACACAGGCATGGGCAGCCACGTCATCGAAGCCGACGTGGTGGTGTGCGGCGGCGGTGTCGCGGGCACCATGGCCGCGGTCGCTGCGGCCCGGCAGGGCGCTTCGGTCGTTCTGGTGGAACGCTACGGGTTCCTCGGCGGCAATGCCACCGCGGGTGCGGTGGCGCAGTTCAACAGCTGGCAGACCGGCAACGGCCGCCGCGTGGTGGCGGGCCTGGCCGACGAGGTCGTCGCCAGGTTGCGGCTGTATGGCGCGGCGCGTTCGCACGAGCGCTTCGTGATGTCCACCGGGCACCACATGGACCGCGTGGAATACGCACCCGAGGTGCTCAAGCTGGCGCTCGACGACATGGTGGCCGAGGCCGGCGTGCGGCCATTGCTGCATGCGAACCTGCTGGACGTGGAATGCGAAGGCCGCCACATCGTCGGCATGCGCGTGCTCACCAAGGGCGGCGTGCTGCGCCTGCGCGCCAGCGTGCTGGTCGATGCCTCGGGCGACATGGACGCGCTGAAGCAGGCCGGCGCCCGCTTCCTGGAACTCGGCGACAACGAATCGCTGCAGCCGGCCACGATGATGTTCCGCTTCGGGCCCATCGATTTCGACCGCTTCGGCGCGCTCACGAAAGCCGAGCTGGCCGAGTTGGCCGCGCGAGGCTACGCGCAGGGTCAACTGGCGCGCGCCGCGTTGCATTCGAGCCGCGACCCGTACTCGACCGACGGCTGGTTCAACATCAGCCGCCTGGGCATCGACGCCACCGACCCGATGGCGCTGGGCGCCGCCGAGATCGAAGGGCGCCGGCAGGCCTGGAAGGCGGCGTGGTTCCTGACCCACTCCGTGCCCGGCTGCGAAGACGGCCGGCTGCGCGCCTTTGCGACCCAGGTGGGCGTGCGCGAGACCCGCAGGGTCGAGGGCGACCACGTGCTGACGGCCGAGGAGCTGTTGAAGCCGGTGCAGTTTCCTGATGCGATCGCGGCGGGCGCCTACCCCATCGACATCCACCCGGCCTCGGGCGGTTCGCTGCACTACGTGCCGATGGGCCCTGACCATGCCTACCAGATCCCGTACCGCAGCCTGATCCCGAGCACGCTCGACAACGCGCTGGTGGTCGGCCGGGGTATCTCGGCCAGCCACGAGGCGCTGGCGGCGATCCGCGTGATGACGATCTCGATGGCGGTCGGGCATGCGGCCGGCATCGCGGCGGCCATGGCCGCCAGGGCCGCGGACGCCGGCATGGCCGCGCAGGTCCGCGCGGTGCCCGTGCCGGCGCTGCGCGAGGCGCTGGTGCGCGGCGGCGCGGTGCTCGGCTAGGCCGGCAAAAAACTCAGAGCCAGTTGCCGCTTTGCGGCATCTGTACCTTCTCGGCCGGGTCGTTGCTCGTGACGAACGAGCCGATGGCGATGCTCAGCAGCGAGATGAAGATGCTCGCGAACAGGGCCGTCCAGAAGCCGGACACCCGGAACCCCTTCACCAGCGCCGCCACCAGCAGGATCATCAGCGCGTTGATGACCAGCAGGAAGAGCCCGAAGGTCACCAGCGTCAGCGGCAGTGTCAGGAAGATCAGCAACGGCTTGACGACGGCGTTGACCAGGCCCAGCAGCAGGGCGGACACCACCAGCGCGCCGGTGCTGTCGAACTTGAGCCCGCGAAACAGGTGGCTGGCCACCCAGAGCGAGATGGCGGTGATGGCCCAGTGAATGAGGAAAGGGGTCAGGTTGTTCATCATGATGTCGATGGTGTGTGGCAGCAGATGCAGAGTTTGTTTCCGTCCGGATCGCGGAAATAGGCGCCATAGTAGTCGGGGTGATAGTGCGGCCGCAGCCCCGGCGGGCCTTCGCACACACCGCCCCCGGCCAGCGCGGCGGCATGGGTGCGGTCGACGGTTGCGCGGTCGGCGGCCATCAGCGCCACCATCTGGCCGTTACCCGTCGTGGCCGCCTGGCCGTCGTACGGGGTACCCACCAGGAACAGCGGACGCGGCGCATCGGGGCTCTGCCAGCCGGCCCAGGGCCGAGTGTCGTCGCGAAACCTCAGCTTGAGGCCGAGCTCGTTCATGATCGACGCATAGAAGGAAAAGGCGCGCTCGAAGTCGGTCACGCCGACGAAAACATGGGACAGCATGCGGTGATTCTTCCTGAATGTTTTTCCGAGAGGCGGGGGGGCTCTTGAATCGTTACCCAGTGAAACAATAACCCACGGCCCGTTAAGATCGCCGACTCTTCGCGCCCCTGGGTCCCATGGGGCTTTCTCTTTGTGGCCGGATAAACAAGGGTCATGCGCCATATGGCCAATGCGTCGATCGCCAGTCTGACACCCGCCCCGGCTTCGGCCGACGAGGCCGAATCATGGGTGCGCGGCGAACTCATCCGCAGCCTGATGCGCTCCGCGCGCGGCTCCTACTTCGTCTCGTTCGCGCTGATGCCGGCGATGGTCGGCCTCAACTGGGGCTACGTGCCCCGCTGGGAGCTGATCACCTGGCTGGTGGCGGGCATCATCGCCACCGCCTGCCGCGCGTGGGGCGCACGGGTCTATGCCGTGCGCTACGCCGGCCGCAGCGCCACGGCGCAGCAGCAGTTCACCGAGCGCTATGGCTTCATCTGGAGCACCAGCGCGGTGGTGTGGGGCTTCTCGATCCTGCTGTTCTTCGAGCGCACGCCGCAGGTCAACCAGTTCATGAGCTGGCTCATCGTGGCGGGTGTAGGCACCTTTCCGCTCAACGGGCTGGCGCTGCATCCGCCGCTGCTCAAGCGCTACGTCAACACGCTGTTCATCACGATGCTGGGCGCGGTGGTGGTGCGGCTGTCGTTCATCATCGTGCAGCATCCGCAGTTCCAGTACAGCTACCTGATGCCGGTCCTGCCGATCCTTCACTGGTTCCTGCTGCTGCGGGCCGGGCGGCACATCCACGAGACGGCGCGCAACAGCCTGGAGCTGCTGTTCCACAACCACATCCTGATCAAGTCGCTCACCCAGCAGCGGCAGGCCGCGGTGTCGGCCGTGGCCATGAAGAACCGCTTCCTGGCCAGCGCTGCGCACGACATGCGCCAGCCGGTGCTGGCACTTTCGTTGTACGCCGACTGGCTGCGCAACGAGCCCGAACTGGTGCTGGAACTCGCGCCGAAGATCGTGCGCGCCACGCACGCGGTGAACGCGCTGTTCGACTCCATGTTCGACCTGGCGCGCATCGACTCGGGCCAGGTGCGGCTGCACATCGAGCGCGTGGACGTGTCCGAGCTGCTGCACGACCTCGAACTGCAATACCGCCCGGTGGCTGAAAGCCGCGGGCTCGACTTTCGCGTGCACCTGACCGAGGGCTCGTTCCTGACCGACCCGATCCGCGTGCGCCGCATGATCGGCAACCTGCTGGCGAACGCAATCAAGTACACGACCGAAGGCGGCGTGCTGCTCGCCGCGCGGCAGACGCGCGAAGGCATGCGCGTCGAGGTGTGGGACACCGGCATCGGCATCGCGCCCGAGCACCTGCGCGATGTGTTCCTGGAGTTCTACAAGGTCGCCGACCATGCCGGCACCTCGGACGGCTTCGGCCTGGGCCTGGCCATCGTCGCGCGGCTGTCGCACGTGCTGGGGCACCCGGTGAGCGTGCGTTCGCGGCTGGGCGGCGGCAGTGTGTTCCGCGTGGCCCTGCACGATGCGGACGAGGCCGTGGCGCAGGCGCGTGTGAGTGCGTCGGGCGGTTGATTTGCGCGCCAGCCTATCTGCACACTTTCGAACTCCCTGCATTCCCGAATCTCGACGCCCCGCAAAGGCGTAGGGGAGCTTGGGAAACCTTCAGTAACACCATCTACGATCCCCGTCGCATCGTTCGATGCCTCCAGAACCACGATTCTGTGAGCTGGAGACTATTTCTATTCGGGTGGGGGGATCAAATAGATGAAGAGACAAGTCAAGCACGTCTTGGCAGGGAGTGCCGTGCTCGTGTTGCTGAGCGCATGCGGGGGCGGCGGTGGTGGTTCGTCGGGAGGCGGCTTTCCATTTCCGGTGCCCGCACCATCGACGGGTGGGCCATCGTCCGATCCGACCGTGGCTTCGTCCCCGGTCGCGGTGGTGAAGGCGTCTTCCAGCGGAACGCTCGGCCAGGTTTTCACCGTGGATGGCAGCGCGAGCACCACGGCGAGTGGCAAGACCAGAACGTACCGTTGGGAGCTGCGGTCCAGGCCCGCCACGAGCGGTGCGGCGCTTGTCGATTCGGGCAGTGCGAAACCGTTCTTCCTGATGGATGTCGCAGGGGACTACATCGTTCGCCTGACCGTGAATGATGGAGAAAGAGACAGCGCGCCGGTGGACACGACGATCACGTCGGTGGTGCCGGTCATCCCTGGTCCAATTCTGAAGTTCGCGATCATTGAAACTACCGCAGCACTGGGTGTGCAAAGGTCCGGAACGTATGCGGCATGCGATGGATACAGGCCGGAACAATACCTTTCGGATTTCTGGTCTCCCGGAGTGAACGCGCGAACCTGCAATGCAGTAACGGGGCTTCCCTCGGACTTCAACACCCAGGGCCGTGGCTCGGGTAGCGCGCAGATTGCTGGGACATGGGTAACCCCCAGGGCTGTTGGTGCATACACCAACATGGCTCCCGGTGTGTTGCCTTCGGACACGCCTGCGACGCCGGTCAGCATGAGCTATGAGGCAACCACGAACATCGCGGGGCTGGCGCCTACACCTATAGGGAAGACCGCCGGATTCTCGATGGCCTACAGCGTTCCTGGCTACAGCATGGTCTACGTGCCCGACGTGGCGGGTCCACCTCCCCTGCGCCCCAAGGCCAGCTACCGAATCGTCGGGTCGGTGACGCCGCAGAATGCGCCGCCGGGATGGGAGGCCTATGTTGAAACGCTTGTGCAGATCGATGTCACTGCCTATACCGGCCTGAACTTCAATTCTCGGTTCACTGTTTATTCAAAGAAGTTCAGCGCGGATTTTTCCGAGAACGTCGAATTTGATCTCAATGCGGTGGCCTACAGCCAGTTCGCCGGCAATCAGGCGACGTATGAAATAGCGGTGTCCCACCAAGTGGCATACCGACGCAAGGCCAACTGAGGTTCGGGCTGCCGTGCCATCGGCGCGGCTGGTCCTTTCCGGATAAAAAAACCGCGCACAAGGCGCGGTTTTTTTCTTCCGGGAATGCCGAGGAAACGGCGTCGTCAAACCTCGGGCGCTGTGATGGGCTCAGCCCGACAGCAGCCCGTTGGTGCGCGCGAAGTGCAGCGCCTGCGTGCGGCTCTTCACGCCCAGCCGGCGGAACAGGCGCCACAGGTGCACCTTCACCGTGTGTTCGCTGATCTCCAGGTCAGTGGCGATGTCGCGGTTGCTCATGCCCTTGTCGAGCATGGCGATCAGCTGCGTTTGGCGCTTGGACAGCTTGCCGCTGTTGGCCGCCGGCGGCTCGTCGGTTTCTTCGGAGCCGGCCATCAGCAGGCCGCGCAGTGCAGCCGCCAGTTCGTTCGAGCTGGCCGACTTCTCGATGTAGGTGTCGGCGCCCGCTTCGATGCAGGCGTCTTCCATGTCCGCGGCCGGTGCCGCCGAATACACGGCGATCGGCACGTTGGGGTAGACCTGCTTGACCGCGATCACGCCCGAGACGCCATTGGTGTCCGGGAGCTTCAGGTCCAGGCAGAAAAGGGTGGGAGCGCCACGCTGCTGGACAGAGCCCGCGAGCTTGTCGAGGCGCTCGAGTTCGACGATGTTCTCGGCTGGGCGCAGGCGCCGCAAGACCATCACGATCGCGTCGCGCATCAGGGGGTGGTCGTCGATGACATAAATGCTCATGTTTTCTTCCTTTGTGATCGCACCGTCTTCTCTCTTCCTGCTCACCGGCGGATAGGCCGGTGGGTCTCATGCCGGATCAACTTCCTTGGGTTGTGGACGTTGCCTCCGCCAGTGCCTCCAGCGCCTCGGTGACGGCGCGTGATCCTTCCGTGTCGAGCGGCTCGAGCTGCGCGGCCAGGGTGGCCAATGCAGCGCCGCGCTGTTCCTGCAAAGTCGCGATGGTACGGCCAGCTTCTTGCGGCGAGGTGAAACCACGGCTTTGCAAGAGGGTCTCGCCGCGCGCGTCGAGCAGCTTGAAGTAGAAGAGCCCGTCGGCGCGCTCGCGGTATTGCTTGAAGCTGGGCCGGGCGACCTTGGCCGCCTTGGCGCCGCCCTGGTTCTTGCCCGCCGCGAGGTTGCGCAGGCCGACCGCGTGGCGAAGGCGGGTCATGAAGGGTTTGGAGAGGTCGCGTGCCTTCTCTGCGCCGATGAGCAGGATGCGCTCGATCTCGGCCGGGTTGTTCATGAGCGCGTCGTAGCGCGCGCGCAGCGGTGCCACTTCGAGGTCGATGCGCTCGAACAGCAGTTGCTTGGCGTCGCCCCAGCCAATGCCGTCGGCATAGGCCTTGCGCAGCATCTCGGTCTCGTCGGCATCGGCAAAGGCCTGGTAGATCTGGAAGAGCGCGGAGCCCTCGGTGTCCTTGGGCTCGCCGGGCGCGCGCGAGTCGGTCACGATGCTGGCGATCTGCTTTTGCAGATACGCGCGCGCTGCGAACAGCGGGATCGTGTTGTTGTAGCTCTTGCTCATCTTGCGGCCATCGAGGCCGGGCAGGGTGGCAACGGCGTCGTCGATCTCGGCGTCGGGCAGCGTGAAGTGCTCGCCGTACTGGTGGTTGAAGCGCTGCGCCATGTCGCGCGCCATCTCGATGTGCTGCACCTGGTCGCGGCCCACCGGTACCTTGTGGGCGTTGAACATCAGGATGTCGGCGCCCATCAGCACCGGGTACATGAACAGGCCCGCCGTGACGTCGGCGTCGGGGTCTTCGCCCTTGGCCACGTTCTTGTCGAGCTGCGCCTTGTAGGCATGGGCGCGGTTGAGCACGCCCTTGCCGGTGACACAGGTCAGGAACCACGTCAGCTCGGGAATCTCGGGAATGTCCGACTGGCGATAGAAGGTGACGCGCTCGGGGTCGAGCCCGCAGGCCAGCCAGCTCGCGGCAATCTCCAGCGTGGAGCGCTGGATCTTTTCAGGCTCCTGCACCTTGATGAGCGCGTGGTAGTCGGCCAGGAAGAAGAAGCTCTCGACACCGGGCGCGACGCTTTGCCGCACCGAGTGGCGGATCGAGCCGACGTAGTTGCCGAGGTGCGGCGTGCCCGAGGGCGTGATGCCGGTCAGGACGCGCAGGGGAGCTGAAGAAGACGAAGCCATGTGACGTACGTACGGAGAAACTTAGAGCAGCAATGCCTTGAGCGGCGTAATGATCAGGTTGATGACGGTGTAGCCGACGTCCATCAGCGGCCGCAGCCAGTAGTTGCTGACGATGCCCGCGAGCACCAGCGCCATCACGATGAAGAAGCCATAGGGCTCGATGCGCGCAAGGAAATTCTGCGCCGGCCCGTTGGGCAGCAGGCCCGCGAGCACGCGCCCACCGTCGAGCGGCGGCAGCGGGAACAGGTTGAAGGCCCACATCACGAGGTTGACCAGCACGCCGCCCTGCGCCATCTTGATGAAAAAGGTTTCATTGATGCCGACCGCGACCAAGGTCACCAGCACCAGCGCCCACAAGATGGCCTGGATGAAGTTGGAGACCGGCCCCGCCAGCGCCACCCAGACCATGTCGCGCTTCGGATGGCGCAGCCGCCCGAAGTTGACCGGCACCGGCTTGGCATAGCCGAACAGGAAGGCACCCGATGTCGCGAAGTACAGCATCAGCGGCATCAGGATGGTCCCGATGGGGTCGATGTGCTTCATCGGGTTGAGGGTGACGCGTCCCATCACCTCGGCCGTGTTGTCGCCGAAATGGCGCGCCACATAGCCGTGGGCCGCTTCGTGCACGGTGATCGCGAAGATCACGGGCAGTGCGTAGATGAGAACGGTCTGTATCAGATTGGAAATATCCACCGGGCGATTGTGTCAGACAGGCAATAGTTATCAGGCGCAACTTTTCAGAGGCCGAGCACGGCCAGCGCGCCGCGTCCCTGCCGCACCACCACGGGGTCGTCGCCCGTGCCCATGGGCGTCAGGTCGACCACGGTGGTCGGCTGCGACGGGCAGGCACCGGCGTCGATGACGGCGCCGATCTGCTTCTCGAAGCGTTCGCGGATGGTCTGCGCATCGTTCAGCGCTTCGGTTTCGCCGGGCGCGATCAGGGTGGTGGCGAGCAGCGGCGCGCCGTGCAACGCGAGCAGCTCCAGCAGCACCTTGTGGTCGGGCACGCGCAGGCCGATGGTCTTGCGTTGCGGATGGCTCACGCGGCGCGGCACTTCCTTGGTGGCTTCGAGCAGGAAGGTGTACGGGCCGGGCGTGGCGGCCTTCAGCAGGCGGTACTGCTTGTTGTCGACGCGCGCGTAGTTGGCCAGCTCGCTCAGGTCGCGGCACAGCAGCGTGAGGTGGTGCTTCTCGTCGACCTGGCGGATGCGGCGCAATTGGTCGACTGCGTCCTTGTCGTCGAGGTGACAGGCCAGCGCATAGCTGGAGTCGGTGGGCACGGCGACGATCTCGCCGCGCTCCAGCAGCGCAACGGCCTGCTTCAGCAGCCGCTGCTGCGGGTTCTCGGGGTGGACTTCGAAGTACTGGGCCATAAGCTATCTCCTGATCAGGATTCCGCGGGTTCGATGGGCACGCGCCGCTCGCGCACCGTGAGCCATGCACCGGCCGCGCCGCAGACCGCGATCATCGCCATGCCGAGCAGCGAGAAGCGATCGGGCACGTGAGAAAAAATGAGCCAGCCGCCCAGCATCGCAAAGGCGATCTGCGCATACAGGTAAGGCGTGAGCGTGGACGCAGGCGCGCGCTGGTACGCAAGGATCAGCATGAAGTGTCCCACCGTGCCCATGAAGCCCATGAGGCACAGCAGCGCCCACCATTCCCACGAGGGCAGGGCGGTCCACACGAAGGGCAGCGCGCATGAGGCAATCAGCGTGCCGACCCAGCCCGTATAGAAATGCATCGTGAGCGGGTTCTCGGTCTGCGCCAGCTTGCTGGTGAGCACCTGGAACCAGGCGTTGGTCATCACCAGCCCGAGCGGCAGCAGCACGGCCCAGCTGAACGCGCTGCCGCCGGGCCGAAGAATCACCAGCGTGCCGATGAAGCCGCCCGCCACCAGCGACCAGCGCAGCGGCGACACATGCTCCTTGAGCGTGGTCGCGGCCAGCAGCGTGATGACCAGCGGCGCGATCAGCACGATCGAGGTGAACTCGGCCAGCGGCATGTAGCGCAGGCTCAAGAACGAAAAGATGCTCGACGACAGCAGCAGCGCGCCGCGCAGCACTTGGTAGCGCGGATGCCGGGTGCGCAGCAGCGAGGGGCCGTGCAGCGGCAGCAGCACCATCGTGGTGGCGACCGCCTGGAAGGCATAGCGGAACCACACGCCCATGAGGATGGGCACGCCGAGCGTGGAGTACTTGGTGGCGGTGTCGAGCGTGGCAAAGCAGGCCACCGCCACGATCACCAGGCCGATGCCCGCGAGGATGCGTTCCGATTCCTTGCTGCGGCTTTGCTGCTGCGCCGCGCGTGCATTCGCCAGCGCAACGGTCGCCGCGTTGTCGATGCCGGGCCCGGGGCTCTGGCTCACTGCTGGATGCGGTGGCCGAGCAGTTCCCACACCGGCGTGAGTGCGCCGGGCAACGGTGGCAGCTTGCCGAGATCGCAGTGGCTCTCGTCGGGGCTGTGGAAATCGCTGCCGCGCGAGGCGGCGAAATCGAACTCGAGCGCCTTGTCGGCGTATTCGACGTATTCGGCCGGCGTGTGGCTGCCTGTGACGACCTCGATCGCCTGGCCGCCATGCGCCTTGAATTCGAGAAACAGCGCGTACTCCTCGTTGGCCGTGAACTTGTAGCGGCCGGGGTGTGCGATCACGGCCATGCCCTGGGCGGCGGTGATCCAGTGCACCGCGTCTTTCAGCGAGGCCCAGCGATGCGGCACGTAGCCGGGCTTGCCTTCGGTGAGGAACTTGCGAAACACCTCGGGGGTGTCCCGGCAGTGGCCCTGTTCGACCAGAAAGCGCGCGAAGTGCGTGCGCGAAATCAGTTCGGGGTTGCCGACGAAGCGCAATGCGCCTTCGTAAGCGCCGTGGATGCCGACCTTGGCCAGCCCCTCGGACATCTCTTGCGCGCGCTTGCCGCGGCCGCCGCGCGTGTCGTACAAGCCCTGCGTCATGGCCGCGTCGTCGGGGTCGAAGCCCAGGCCGACGATGTGCACGGTCTCGCCCGCGAAGGTCACCGAGATCTCGGTGCCGGTGAGGTAGCGCATGCCGTTGGCGCGCGCCGCGGCGGCTGCGCGGTGTTGGCCGCCGACCTCGTCATGGTCGGTGAGGGCCCACAGTTCGACCCCGTTGGCGGCCGCGCGTGCGGCCAGTTCTTCGGGCGTCAGTGTGCCGTCGGAGACCACGGAGTGGCAGTGAAGATCGGCATTGAGAATGGTGGACACCCCGCCATTCTATGGGGTCTCGAATATCGATGCGGGCGCATGGATGCTGCGCGAGACGCTACTAAATAAATAGCATTAATGGCCCGCTTCATGCGGCGTCACAAGGTGCGAAGAAACCGTCGCGAGCGCCCCGAGCTTGCATCGAGGACCGGAGCCGTACTCTGTACGGTGAGGACCGCAGGTGCGAGATCGGGGTGCGCAGCAGGTTTATTCGCGCCTTGTCAGCGCTTCTTGCGAAAAGCAGCCCACGCCGCTACCGCGGTGAAGGTTGCGACGATCGCCACCACGATCCAGAAGCCGTGTTTGTGGTCCGCCAGCGGAATGCCGCCCACGTTCATGCCGAACAGGCCGGCCAGGATGTTGATGGGCAGCGCCAGCACCGTGACCACCGTCAGCACGAACAGGCTGCGGTTGTTGTCTTCGTTGACGTTGGCCGCTATTTCTTCCTGCAGCAGCTTGATGCGCTCCTGCAGCGCCTGCATGTCGCGAAGCACCACCGAGAACTCTTCCGTCGAGCCGCGCAGCTCCTGCACGTCGGGCTCGGCCATCCACGCGGGCGGGCCCTGCAGCAGGCGGAAGAGGGCGGCCGGCTCGGGCGCCAGCAGCCGTTGCAGCCGCACCAGCAGCCGGCGCAGCACGCCGAGCCGCGCGCGCTTGTGGTCGAGGCGGCCCGCCAGCAGTTCGTCTTCGATGCGGTCGATGCGCGAGGTCACGCCGCGCACGATCTTCACCAGCACATCGGCCTGCGCGCGCAGCAGGTGTTCGAGCAGTTCGGTGCTGGAGCGCGGCGCGTCGCCCGCCTTCACCGCCGTGCGCAGCGCATCGACCGAGCGCAGCGGCTTGGTGCGCGCCGTGACCACCAGGCGCGGGCCCACGCTGATCCACAGGGTGGAGATGTCCGAAGGCTCGAAGCTGAACTCGAAGTGCACGTCGTTGATGACGGCGATCAACGAATCGTCGGCCCGCTCGATGCGCGTGGAGGGCAGGCCCTCGTGCAGCGTCTCGTAGAAGGTGTCCGACAGGTTCGCGTGCCGCACCAGCCAGCGCTCCGCGTGCGCATGGCTCAGGTTGAAGTGCAGCCAGACGTAGGCCGGGTTCTCGCCCTCGTCGTCGCCACTGCTGCTGCGCCGCTCGGCCAGCCATGCCGCGGCCTGCGCCGAGTCGATGGCCCGCGCGGGTTCCGGCGCCGAGGCGTCGAACAGGTAACCGGAAATCAGTCCGGCTTCGTCGCCGCCATAAGACTGGGCCGCGAGGTCATGAAATGCCGACAAGGTGCGTGATCAGAAAACAGGTCAGGGAAAACGGGGCAAAAGCAGTGGCAGGTCAGAACAGGCGGGTGAACAGCCAGTAGAGCGAACCCGACAGCAGCATCGCCACCGGCAGCGTGAGCACCCAGGCCAGCGCGAGGTTGCGCAGCGTGGACATCTGCAGGCCCGAGCCGCTGGCCGTCATCGTGCCGGCCACACCGGACGACAGCACGTGCGTGGTCGACACCGGCAGGCCGTACATGTCGGCCGCGCCGATCGTGAGCATGGCCACCACTTCGGCCGATGCGCCCTGCGCATAGCTCAGGTGCGTCTTGCCGATCTTCTCGCCCACCGTGACCACGATGCGCTTCCAGCCGATCATCGTGCCCAGGCCGAGCGCGATGGCGACCGCGATCTTGACCCACAACGGGATGAAGCGCGTTGCCGTGTCCAGCTCTTCGCGGAAGGCGCCGACGCGCAATCTGGTTTCGTCGTCGAACTTCGCGGCGCCGCTCTTGTCGAGGTGGCGAATGGCTTCGGAGGCCAGGTACATGTCGTTGCGCACGTTGGCCACGGATTCGGCCGGCACGGCGGCCAGCGAGCCGTGTTCCTTCACCTGCTGGCCGATGCTGCCGGCAGTGATCGCCAGGGCCGGCACCACCGATGGATTGAATTCGCGGGTGCGCACATAGTTGGAGAGCGTTTCGCGCGCGGCCGCGGGCTGCAGCGCGGGCAGCGAGGTCGGCACGTTGCGGCTCAGCGCGTTCTGCGCCATCTCGGCCACGGCCACGAACTTCACGCTTTCGTTGGCGGGCATCGTGCGGTTCAGCGCATAGGCCATCGGCACCGTGCCCACCAGGATCAGCATGATCAGGCCCATGCCCTTCTGTCCGTCGTTGGAGCCGTGCGCGAACGACACGCCGGTGCAGGTCAGGATCAGCAGGCCGCGAATCCACCACGGCGGCGGCTCGGTGCCCTTGGGCTCTTCATACAGTGCACGGTTCTTCACGAAGGCGCGCAGCGCCAGCAGCAGCAGGGCGGCGCAACCGAAGCCGACCAGCGGCGACAGCAGCAGCGAGTAACCCACCTTGGTGGCCTGTGCCCAGTCGACGCCGCTGGTGCCGTCGCGCCCGTGCATGAGCGCGTTGGCCACGCCCACGCCGATGATCGAGCCGATCAGCGTGTGCGACGAAGAAGCCGGCAGCCCGAGCCACCACGTGCCCAGGTTCCAGATGATGGCGGCGATCAGCAGCGCGAACACCATCGCGAAGCCCGCGCCCGAGCCCACCTGCAAGATCAGTTCGACCGGCAGCAGCGCGATGATGCCGAAGGCCACCGCGCCGCTGGACACCAGCACGCCCAGGAAGTTGAAGAAGCCCGACCACACCACCGCGAAGTTGGGCGGCAGCGAGTGGGTATAGATGACGGTCGCCACGGCGTTGGCCGTGTCATGGAAGCCGTTGACGAACTCGAAGCCCAGCGCAATTAGCAGCGCCACGCCCAGAAGAATGTAGGGAACCCAGGTCGTGACCGGCGCACCCGAGGCGGTGACGTCGCCCACGAGGCTCCAGGCCGTGAACAGAAGGCCCGCGGCCAGCAGGCCCACGAAGGTGATCAGCGTGATCGGGCCGGGCTTGGCGTCGAGCTTGGGCCGGTGCGCGGCGGCGGGCGCCGGCGGTATCTCGGCGTGGGGAGCGGCGAGCGTGTTCATGGGCGCTTTGTTCGTGTTGGAGTGGCTGCAGATGGTGTTCGCGGCATATGACAAAGCTGTGTCGGCGGCCCGAAACCGTGTGTAAAGCGTCACGCGGCAGACATATGCGGCGGGCAGCATGCCCTTTCCTGCCCCATCCATCTCCTTTCTTTCCATCATGCTGACGAGCGCACTTCCCGACCACGAAGACCTGATGCAACGCATCGCCCGCGACCTGATCGACAGCTACGACGAAGAGCTCGAACTGGAGATCGAAGACCGCAACATCGACGGGCTCGACCCCTCCGCCCCGACCTCCACCGACAAGGCGGCCCGCCAGGCCTACTTCAAGGAGCTGTTCCGCCTGCAGGGCGAACTGGTCAAGCTGCAGGACTGGGTGCAGCACAGCAAGCAGAAGGTGGTCATTCTTTTCGAAGGCCGCGACGCGGCGGGCAAGGGCGGTGTCATCAAGCGCATCACGCAGCGGCTGAACCCGCGCGTGGCCCGCGTGGCCGCGCTGCCCGCACCCAACGACCGCGAGCGCACTCAGTGGTACTTCCAGCGCTATGCCGCGCACCTGCCGGCGGCCGGCGAGATGGTGCTGTTCGACCGCAGCTGGTACAACCGCGCCGGCGTCGAGCGCGTCATGGGCTTTTGCAGCGACGACGAGTACGAGGAGTTCTTCCGCACCGTGCCCGAGTTCGAGAAGATGCTCGTGCGCTCGGGCATCAAGCTCATCAAGTACTGGTTCTCCATCACCGACGACGAGCAGCACATGCGCTTTCTCGGCCGCATCCACGACCCGCTCAAGCAGTGGAAGCTGAGCCCGATGGACCTGGAAAGCCGTCGCCGCTGGGAGGAATACACCAAGGCCAAAGAGATCATGCTGGAGCGCACCCACATCCCCGAGGCGCCGTGGTGGGTGGTGCAGGCGGTCGACAAGAAGAAGGCGCGCCTGAATTGCATCAGCCACCTGCTGGGCCAACTGCCCTACCAGGAAGTGCCGCATCCGCCGGTCGAACTGCCGGCGCGCGTGCGCCACGACGACTACCTGCGCCAGCCGGTGCCGGCCAGCATGATCGTTCCCGAGATCTACTGACGACGGCTTGCGGCCGTTTGGCCGCCCGGCGCTTTGCCTGCACACTGCGCCATGGCCCGTCGTTCCACCGCTTCCGTCTTTGCCCGCGCTTACGAGCGCAACCTGAAGGCGCTCACCAAGCTCACGCTGAGCAACAGCAAGCGCGTGGCGGGCCAGGTCCAGCGCGCGACCGCCAAGCGACTCAAGCCGCCGCCCGGCAAGGGCGACTGGCTCAGCGGCATGGCGATGGGAGCGGGCGGTGCGCGGGGCTATCACCTGTTCCGGCCAGCAGACCTCGACCTGCAGCCCGGCGAGAAGCTGCCATTGATGGTCATGCTGCACGGCTGCGGCCAGACCGGGCGCGACTTCGCGGCCAGCACCCGCATGAACGCGCTCGCGGTGCGCCACCGCTTCCTGGTGCTCTACCCCGAGCAAGACCGGCTGGCCCATCCGCAGGGCTGCTGGAACTGGTACGAGCGCCGCTCCGGCAAGGCCGATGCCGAGGCCGCCACGCTGATGGCCGCCATCGACCAGGCCTGCATGCTCTACCCGGTCGACCGCGATCGCATGGCGCTGGCGGGCCTCTCTGCCGGCGCCAGCATGGCGGCCCTGCTGGCCACGCGCTACCCGAACCGCTTTCGCGCGGTCGTCATGCATTCGGGCGTGGCACCGGGCGCCGCGAAGTCGTCGGCCACCGCGCTCGGCGCCATGCGTGGCCAGAACGTGCCGCCGATGCCCGTCACCGCCGTCGGCAAGGCCATGGGGGCCGCGGCCGTCTTCACGACCCTGCCGCCGATGCTGGTGCTGCATGGCGATGCCGATGCGGTGGTGGCGCCCAGCAATGCCGCCAGCAGCGCGGCCGTGTGGGCCACGGCCATGGGCGCGCGGCCGGGGCCGTCGCGCGAGGTGCAGCGCGGCAAGCGCTACGCCATGCGCGTGACCGACTTCAGGCGCAAGGGGCGCACGGTCGTCGTGCTGTGCGAGATCGCGGGCCTGGGGCATTCATGGAGCGGCGGCGCGGCGCAGTTGATGTTCAGCGACCCGTCCGGGCCCGATGCCACGCGCATGGCCTGGGCGTTTGCGACTGCGCAGTTCAAGCACGCGGACAAGAGCTGATTGACGGTCTGGCTGGCTGACAGGCTGACCGATCCATCGGGCCGGTGAGAAGGCCGGGCGCGTGGCCATGACCTGCGAGGTCATTGCCGCGACGCGCCCTGCGTCGAACACTCGAGCCCTCATGACGCAGTCCCCCATGGCGGCCTCGGCCGCATCGCTTTCTTCCCCAGGCTGCAAGGGCGCGGGCGCGACGGCGCCCGGACGGCTCGGCCTGTGGGTCATGCTCAGCGGCACCTTCCTGGTGGTGCTGGACTTCTTCATCGTCAACGTCGCGCTGCCTTCGATGCAGCGCGAGCTGCAGGCCGGCACCGCCACCTTGCAGCTGGTGGTGGCCGGCTACGGCCTGGCCACCGCCGCCGGCCTGATCACCGGCGGCCGGCTCGGCGACATGTTCGGCCGGCGCCGCATGTTCATGTTGGGCCTGCTGCTGTTCACGCTGGCCTCGGCCGCCTGCGGCCTTGCGCCGAATGCCGAGCTGCTGGTGGCGGCCCGCGTGCTTCAAGGCCTGGCCGGCGCGCTGCTGCAGCCGCAGGTGCTGGCGATGATCGGCCTGGCCTTCACAGGCGAAGACCGTGCGCGTGCCTTCGCGGCCTACGGCCTCACGCTGGGGCTCGGCGCCACGTTGGGGCAGCTTGTGGGTGGCCTGCTGATCCATGCGGACCTGGCGGGGCTCGGCTGGCGCAGCTGCTTCCTTATCAACGTGCCCATCGGCCTGCTCGCGCTGGTGCTCGCGCCGCGCGTGATTCCACCGCTGGCGAGCGGCGGCAACAGCAGGCTCGACCTGGTCGGCATGCTGCTGGTGGCGGCCGGTTCGGTCGCCGTGGTGCTGCCGCTGGTGGAAGGCCGCCAGCAAGGCTGGCCGCTGTGGAGCTGGCTGTGCCTTGCCGCCGCGCTGCCCCTGCTGGCCGCGTTCGCCTTCCAGCAGCGCCGGCTTGCCGCGCGCGGTGGCGCGCCACTGGTGGCGCCCGCTCTGCTGGCGAACGGCCGCTTCGTCATGGGGCTGCTGACCACACTGGCCTTCTACGTGGGCAATGCCTCGCTGTACTTCGTGCTGGCCCTCTATCTGCAGCAAGGGCTGGCGCTGGACCCGCTGACCTCGGGCATCGTCTTCACGTCATTGGCGGTCGGCTTCTTCGCCACCTCGATGGCCGGTGCGCGCCTGGCACGCCGCTTCGGCGGCAAGCCGCCCATCGCGCTCGGCGCCCTCGTGCTGGCCGCAGGCCATGCGCTGCAGTTCGTCAACGTCGCCGGCTGGGCCGGGCACGCGCATGTGGTCGCGTGGATGGTGCCGCTGCTGCTGTTGCAGGGTGCGGGGCTCGGCATGGTGATGGCGCCGCTGGTGTCGACCGTGCTGGCCGGCCTGCCGGCGCAGCATGCGGGCGTGGCCTCGGGCGTGCTGTCGATGGTGCAGCAGGCGAGCAACGCGTTGGGCGTGGCGTTGATCGGCATCCTGTTTTATGGCCGACTGGGCAATGCGACAGATGCGGCCGGCTATTCGGCCGCGTTCGGCGTGGCGCTGGTCTACCTGATGGTGTCGGCGCTGTTGGTGGCGCTGCTGCATCGGCGAGGCAACCAGCCACCCGCTGCGCCAGGGTGAGTGCCCCGGTCGCCATGCCAAACTCCTGCCCGCATCACAGGACAGGCAGGAGCGACATGGACACCGGACTCGAACAACTGAATCAGGCACTGCGCGAGTTCGCCAAAGCCCGCGACTGGGAGCCCTTCCATTCGCCCAAGAACCTCGCGTCGGCGCTCTCGGTGGAAGCGGCCGAGCTGCTGGAGCATTTTCAGTGGCTGACCGAGGCACAGAGCCGGTCGCTCTCGCCCGAGAAGCGCGCCGAGGTCGGCACCGAGATCGCCGATGTCTTTCTCTACCTGCTGCAACTGGCCGACAAGCTGGGCATCGACCTCGTCGAAGCGGCAAAAAGCAAGATGGTCCAGAACGCGATCAAGTACCCGGTGCCGCCGCAGTCGCCGCTGGCCTGAGTACCTCCGTGTACGCCACCCGGCGTATTTCCCCTTCCTGGTGCATTCCGCAGACTCCTATCCATCGCCAGCCGTGCGCTGTCGACAAGGTTCAACCCACCCGGAGCAGGAGTCCATATGCAACGTCGTTTCACACTCAAGGCGCTCACCGCCGCCGTCGCGCTGGCCAGCATTTCTGCTGCGCCTGCATTCGCTGCCGACACCATCAAGGTCGGCGTGCTGCACTCGCTGTCGGGCACGATGGCCATCTCGGAAACCGTGTTGAAAGACACGGTGCTGATGGCCATCGACGACATCAACAAGAAGGGCGGCGTGCTGGGCAAGCAGCTCGAGCCCGTGGTGGTCGACCCGGCTTCCAACTGGCCGCTGTTCGCTGAAAAAACCAAGCAGCTGCTCGGCCAGGACAAGGTCTCGGTCATCTTCGGCTGCTGGACCTCGGTGTCGCGCAAGTCGGTGCTGCCCGTCGTTGAAGAAATGAACGGCCTGCTGTTCTACCCCGTGCAGTACGAGGGTGAAGAGCTCTCGAAGAACGTGTTCTACACGGGCGCCGCGCCCAACCAGCAAGCCATTCCGGCGGTCGATTACCTGATGAGCAAGGAAGGCGGCGGCGCCAAGCGCTGGGTGCTGCTGGGCACCGACTACGTGTACCCCCGCACCACCAACAAGATCCTGCGCGCCTACCTCAAGAGCAAGGGCGTGGCCGACAAGGACATCGACGAGAAGTACACCCCCTTCGGCCACAGCGACTACCAGACCATCGTGGCCGACATCAAGAAGTTCTCGGCCGGCGGCAAGACGGCGGTGGTGTCGACCATCAACGGCGACTCCAACGTGCCCTTCTACAAGGAACTGGGCAACGCGGGCCTGAAGGCCAAGGACGTGCCGGTCGTCGCCTTCTCGGTGGGCGAAGAAGAACTGCGCGGTGTCGACACCAAGCCGCTCGTGGGCCACCTGGCCGCCTGGAACTACTTCATGAGCCTGAAGAACCCGACCAACACGGCGTTCATCAAGGAGTGGAGCGAGTACGCGAAGGCCAAGAAGATCCCCGGCCACATGGACAAGCCGCTCACCAACGACCCGATGGAAGCCACCTGGATCGGCATCCACATGTGGAAGCAGGCGGTCGAGAAGGCCAAGAGCACCGACACCGACAAAGTGATCGCGGCGATGGCCGGCCAGACCTTCACGGCCCCCTCGGGCATCGTCTCGAAGATGGACGAGAAGAACCACCACCTGCACAAGAGCGTGTTCATCGGCGAGATCAAGGCCGATGGGCAGTTCAACGTGGTGTGGAAGACGCCGGGCCCGGTGAAGGCGAAGCCTTGGAGCCCGTACATCGAAGGCAATGACAAGAAGCCGGATTACCCGGCTGGCAAGTCGATGTAACTCTTCGACAACTCCCTTGCCTTGCTCCCTCTCCCCTTGGGGAGAGGGCGGGGGTGAGGGCAACGGCGGTCGATCTGGCCGCCGCGCTTTTTGGAAGGCCGCAAGCCCTCACCCCAACCCTCTCCCCAAGGGGAGAGGGGGCAACACGAATTCATGATGCTTCGACGAACCCTTCACTGCGCACTCGCCGCCATGCTCCTCATGGCATCGGCCGCCCACGCGCTGACCGCCGAAGAAGCGAAGGCCATCGCCTCCGGCGAATCCGAAGCCCGCATCGCCGCGCTCAACAAGGCCGTGCTCACGGCCGATGACAAGACCGCTGCCTTCATCCAGGCCATGTCCGACGACGCGGTCAAGTACACCGAAGACAAGGTCTTCGTGATGAAGGATGACAAGGGCTACGACCCCGTGACTGGCGCAGAGCTGAAAGTGCCCGACACCGCCGAAGACGTCGTCAACAACAACCTCATGCGCGGCGCGCTCGATGCCGCGCAGGCTGCACTCAAGCTCACGAGCAAAGACGATGCCGTGCGTGCCGAAGCCGCGCAGGCGCTCTTCAAGGAGCCCGACGAATCGCGCGTGCCCATGGTCGAGAAGGCGCTGGCCGCCGAGACCAACCCGAAGATCAAGGCGCAGCTCGAACTGGTGCGCGCCGCCAGCATGCTCACCAGCGCCGACAAGGCCAGGCGCCTCGCCGCGGCCAGGGAGCTGGGCAACAACCGCAACCCCGACACCAAGCTGCTGCTCAACCAGCGACTGGCCGACGAGACCGAAGCCGACGTGAAGGCGGCCATCTCCGCATCGATCGCCAACATCGACGGCGCGCTGGTCTGGGGCGACCGCATCAACGCCGTGTTCAGCGGCATCAGCCTGGGCTCGGTGCTGCTGCTGGCCGCGCTGGGCCTGGCCATCACCTACGGCCTGATGGGCGTCATCAACATGGCGCACGGCGAGCTGATGATGATCGGCGCCTACGCCACCTACGTGATGCAGGGCATCTTCCAGAAGTACATGCCCGAGGCGGCCTTCGGCTGGTACCTGGTCGCGGCGATTCCTGTGTCGTTCCTCGCATCGGCGCTGGTGGGCGCGGTGCTCGAGCGCGGCGTGATCCGCTTCCTGTACGGCCGCCCGCTCGAAACGCTGCTCGCCACCTGGGGCATCAGCCTCATGCTGCAGCAACTCGTGCGCTCGATCTTCGGCGCACAGAACGTCGGCGTCGAAAACCCCGGCTGGATGAGCGGCGGCTTCACCATGCTGAGCAACGTCACGCTGCCGTGGAACCGCATCTGCATCATCGTCTTCGCGGCGCTGGTGCTGCTGGCCATGGGCTGGCTCATCGGCCGCACGCGGCTGGGCCTGTTCGTGCGCGGCGTCACGCAGAACCGCCCGATCGCCTCGTGCATGGGCGTGAACACCGCGCGCATCGACACCTATGCCTTCGCGCTCGGCTCCGGCATCGCGGGCCTGGCGGGCTGCGCGCTGAGCCAGATCGGCAACGTCGGCCCCGACCTGGGCCAGAGCTACATCGTCGACAGCTTCATGGTGGTCGTGATGGGCGGCGTCGGCCAGCTCGCGGGCACCGTGTATGCGGCGCTGGGGCTGGGCATTCTCAACAAGTTCATCGAAGGCTGGGCGGGCGCGGTGCTCGCCAAGATCGCGGTGCTTGTCTTCATCATCATCTTCATTCAAAAGAGACCTCAGGGCATCTTCGCCATGAAGGGCCGGAGCGCAGAGGCATGAGCAAAGTCGTACTCCCCACCAAAGGCCCGCTATTGAGCGGCAAGGGCTGGACGGCCTTCTTCGTCGCGCTGATCGTGGTGTGCGCGGTCGCGCCGGTGCTCAACATCGTGGTGCCCGTCGACAGTCCGCTGCACATGAGCGACTACGCCGTGGCGCTGGTCGGCAAGATCATGTGCTACGCCATCTGCGCGCTGGCCATGGACCTGATCTGGGGCTACACCGGCATCCTCTCGCTGGGCCATGGCCTGTTCTTCGCGCTCGGCGGCTACATGATGGGCATGTACCTCATGCGCCAGATCGGCCGCGACGGCAACTACAAGAGCGACCTGCCCGACTTCATGGTGTTCCTCGACTGGAAGACGCTGCCCTGGCACTGGACCTTCAGCGACAGCTTCGTGATGACGCTGGTGCTGATCGTCGCGGTGCCGGGCTTCATCGCTTTCGTGTTCGGCTTCTTCGCGTTCCGCTCGCGCATCAAGGGCGTGTACTTCTCGATCATCACGCAGGCCATGACCTTCGCCGCGATGCTGCTGTTCTTTCGCAACGAGACGGGCTTCGGCGGCAACAACGGCTTTACCGACTTCAAGCGCATCCTGAA
The DNA here is from genome assembly GCF_900100965.1 of Variovorax sp. EL159. Classification (GTDB taxonomy): domain Bacteria; phylum Pseudomonadota; class Gammaproteobacteria; order Burkholderiales; family Burkholderiaceae_C; genus Variovorax. Next base: position 491,453 of record NZ_FMUJ01000002.1, read on the forward strand.
CATTCCGATCGCCACGCAAGAGATGCGCATGACGCTCTTCGCGCTCACCGGCCTCACGCTGTTGGGTTTCTTCCTCTTCGCCAAGTGGCTCATCGGCAGCAAGTTCGGCCGCGTGCTGCAGGCCATTCGCGATGCCGAAACGCGCGTGATGTTCTCGGGCTACAACCCGCTGCCCTACAAGCTCACGATCTGGGTCATCTCCGCCGTCATGTGCGGCGTGGCCGGCGCGCTGTACGTGCCGCAGGTCGGCATCATCAACCCGGGCGAGATGAGTGCGGCCAACTCCATCGAGATCGCCATCTGGGCCGCGGTGGGCGGGCGTGCCACGCTGATCGGCCCCATCATCGGCGCCTTCATCGTCAACGGCGCCAAGAGCTGGCTGACCGTGGCGTACCCCGAGTACTGGCTGTACTTTCTCGGTGCGTTGTTCATTGCTGTCACGCTGTTCCTGCCGAACGGCATCGTGGGCCTGGTGCGCAAATGGTTGTCGAGGGAGAAGGCACCGGGCACGAACGCCGCCACGGTGGCCGAGCCTGTGCAGGAGGCGCGGCGCGCCGTCGCGGCGGAGCAGGGCGTCGAGCCCGCCGCCCTTGCCGCATCGCTGCCGGTTGACGCGAAGGGAGCACGCGCATGACGCCCGACCTGATGGACGCCGGCGCCGAGCGCGCGGCACGCGCCAGCGGCATGTCGCACGCCAGCGGCAGCACCGAATCGGGCGGCCGTGCCGCCGACTTCGGCCGCCACGTCACGCCGGGCGAAGTCGACGTCACGCACGGCCGCATCCTCTACCTCGAAGACGTGAGCGTGAGCTTCGACGGCTTCAAGGCCATCAACAAGCTGTCGCTCGATATCGCCCCGGGCGAGCTGCGCTGCATCATCGGCCCGAACGGTGCTGGCAAGACGACGATGATGGACATCATCACCGGCAAGACGCGGCCCGATTCGGGCACCGTGTTCTTCGGCAGCACCATCGACCTGCTGCGCCATCGCGAGGCCGACATTGCGCAACTGGGCATCGGCCGCAAGTTCCAGAAGCCGACGGTGTTCGAGCACCTGACCGTGTTCGAGAACCTCGAGCTGGCGCTCAAGACCAACAAGGGCGTGCGCGCGTCGATGCTGTTCAGGCTCGACTCGGCGCAGAGCGATCGGCTGGCCGAGGTGCTGGAGACGATTCACCTGGCCGACAGCGTGTCGCGCCTGGCCGGCAACCTGAGCCACGGCCAGAAGCAGTGGCTCGAAATCGGCATGCTGCTGATGCAAGACCCGAAGCTGCTGCTGCTCGACGAGCCCGTGGCCGGCATGACCGATGAGGAAACCGCTCGCACGGCAGAGCTGTTCCTCACGCTCAAGGGCAAGCATTCGCTGATGGTGGTGGAGCACGACATGAGCTTCATCCGCACCATCTCCGAGATCGTCACCGTGCTGTGCGATGGCTCCGTGCTGGCACAAGGCACGCTCGATGAAGTGCAGGCCGACGAGCGCGTGATCGAGGTCTATCTGGGCCGCTGAGGAACCGAAGCCATGCTGAAAGTCAAGAACATCCACCAGTACTACGGCGGCTCCCACATCCTGCGGGACGTGAGCTTCGAGGCCACGCTGGGCAAGGTCACCGTGCTGCTCGGCCGCAACGGCGTGGGCAAGACCACGTTGCTGAAGTCATTGATGGGCCTCGTTCCCATCAAGAGCGGCAGCATCGAACTCGAAGGCAAGCCCATCCAGAAGGCCACGCCCTACGACAGGGCAAGAGCGGGCATCGGCTTCGTCCCCCAAGGCCGCGAAATCTTCGCAAGGCTGACGGTCGAAGAAAACCTGCGCATGGGCCTGGCCTACAAGAGCGGCAGCACGCCCATTCCGTCGGAGCTGTTCGAGCTGTTCCCCGTGCTCAAGCAGATGATCAACAGGCGGGGCGGCGACCTCTCCGGCGGGCAGCAACAGCAGCTTGCCATTGCGCGTGCCCTTGCGCCCAAGCCGCGCCTGCTGATCCTCGACGAGCCCACCGAAGGCATCCAGCCCAGCATCATCAAGGACATCGGCCGCGTGATCCGCATGCTCGCTGATCGTGGCGACATGGCCATCGTGCTGTGCGAGCAGTACTACGACTTCGCGCAGGAACTGGCCGACGACTACCTCGTGATGGAGCGCGGCGAAGTCATCGCGCGCGGCCTCGGCAAGGACATGGAAGCGCAGGGCGTGCGCCAACTGGTCGCGATCTGAGCGGGGCGGGCGGCGCCTTCAGCGCGCCCACGTCTTGCGCAGGTCGGCCGCGAGGCGCAGCAGCAAGTCCGCGTGCGCCTGGATGGCGTCCACCGACACCTCGCCCGAGGTCGGAAAGCTCACGTTCATCGCATAGAGGCCGCCTGAGGGTGCGCGCAGCGGCAGTGCCACCGCTGTCATGCCTGCGGCCCAGTTCGCGTGGCAGAAGCCCTGGTCGCGCACCGCGTCGAGTGCCGCGTCGACCTGTCGCTGCAATGCGGGCCAGTCGCTGCCATGCGCCTTGCGCAGCCGGCCTAGCAATACCTTGCGTTCGGTCGCCTGCATGCCGGCCAGGAAGGCACAGCCCAGCGAGGTGCTCGCGATCGGGAGCCGCGAGCCCGGCAGGATGCGCCGGAAGATGCCCAGCCGGCTGAAGCGCACCGAGTCCAGGTACACCATCTCCAATTGATCGGCCACCGCCAGGCCGACGTTCACGCGCCGGCCCTCGGCCAGTGCGCGCATCAGGGGCAGGGCCTGCGCCAGCGTCTGCTCGGAACTGCGATACGACAGCGCGAGGCTGAGGCACGTGGCCGTCAGCCGATAGCCCCGCTGCTCGATGTCGTAGGCCAGGAAACCCGCATCCACCAGTGAGCGCGTCAGGCGGCTGACCGTCGGCCGCGGCAGCTGCGTGCGGTCGGCCAGCTCGGCGTTGGTCAGCACGTCCACGCCATGCCGGAAGGCGCGCAGCAGCGCCAGCCCCCGTTCGAGCGAATGGCTGCCGGGCGTGCTGCGCACGAAGGTGCCGCTCGTTTGCGTCAGGGTCCGGGTCGAGCGGGCAGCGGAAGGGCGGGGCGTGGCCATGATTTCGGTGACCGAAATTCTAAGGTTGTCATGGCCAGGGTGCGCCGGAATACTGACTCCATGCCCGACACAGGGCGCAACGGACTGGAGACACGCTTGGAATTCACGGAACTCAGGTACGCGGTGGCAGACCGCGTCGCCTCGATCACCTTCGACCGGCCAGACCGGCTCAATGCATGGACGCCCACGCTGGAGGCCGAGCTGCGCGAGGCCATCCACCGCGCGCAGGCCGACGACGACGTGCGCTGCGCCATCCTCACCGGTGCCGGGCGTGCCTTCTGCGTCGGCATGGACATGGCGGTGCTGGGCTCGGCACGGCCTGCCGCGCCGCAGTCGGTTTCGGACGACGACCTCGCGCAGCGCTACGGTTACCTGGGTAGCTTCGGCAAGCCGCTGATCGCCGCGATCAACGGCGCAGCGTCGGGTGTCGGGCTGTGCATCGCGTTGCATGCCGACCTGCGCTACGTGGCGGCCGGTGCCAAGCTCAGCTTTCCTTATGCGCGCCGCGGCCTTGTGGCCGAGCACGGCACGGCGTGGCTGCTGCCGCGCCTGATCGGCCCGATGCATGCGGCCGACCTGCTCCTGACCGGTCGCACGGTGCAAGCGGAAGAAGCCGACCGCATGGGGCTGGCCTGCCTGCTGCCGGCCGAGGGCTTCCTCGATGCCGTGCGGACGCGCGCCACCGACCTTGCCAACGCGACATCGCCGCGCGCCACCCGCGTCATAAAGCAGCAACTGCTGGCGGCCCGCTACCAGACCCTGGGGCAGGCCACGCGCATCGCCGACCGCGAGATCGCCGCCTGCCGCGACACCGAGGACTTCAGGGAAGGCGTGCAGCACTTCCTGGAAAAACGCGCGCCGCGCTTCACAGGACGCTGAACGATGACCGACCAAGACAACAACAGTAGCAACGACAGCCACGGCAACGACAACGACAACGCCACGCGGCCCCTGGCCGGCATCAAGGTCATCGAAGTCGCGCAGAACATCGCCGGCCCTTATGCGGGAGAGATCCTGTCCTCGCTCGGTGCCGACGTGGTGAAGATCGAGCGGCCCGGCACCGGCGACGACGCGCGCGGCTGGGGCCCGCCTTTCTGGCGCGGCACCGCCACCACCTTCCAGGCCATGAACCATGGCAAGAAGAGCGTTGCGCTCGACCTGAAAGACCCGGTGCACGTGCAGTGGCTGCGCGACCAGGTCGCCGGCGCCGACGTGTTCATCCAGAACATGCGCCCCGGCCTGCTGGAAGAACTGCAGCTCGGGCCCGAGGTGCTGCGCGCGCTCAATCCCCGGCTGGTGTATTGCTCGCTGTGGGCCTTCGGGCACAAGGGCCCCATGCGCCTTGCGCCGGGGTATGAGCCGATGGTGCAGGCCTTCTCGGGCATCTTCAGCATCAACGGGGCCGAGCATGGCCCGTCGGCGCGCGTCGGCATGCAGGTGCTCGACCTGGGCACCGGCATGTGGGCCGCGCTGGGCTGCATCGCCGCGCTGCTGCGCCGCGCCTCGACGGGGCAGGGCTGTGTGGTGGACAGCTCTCTCTTCGAGACCGCGCTGGGTTGGCTGCAGGTGATGATGGCCGGCTTCCAGGCCACAGGCCGCCAGCCCGAGCGGCACCGCAGCGGCAACCCGAACGTGGTGGTGTTCCAGGCGCTGCCCACCCAGGACGGCGAGATCGTCGTGGCCGCCGCCAACGACCGCCTGTTCGCCAAGCTGGCGCGCGCGGCGGGCCATGACGAGTGGACGCGCGACGCGCGCTTTGCCACCAACGCGCTGCGCGTGCAGCACAAGGCGCTGCTCATCCCCACGCTCGAGGCGGTGTTTCGCACCCGGTCGACGCAGCAGTGGCTCGACGCGCTGGAGCCGCTGGGCGTTCCCTGCGCGCCGATCCAGGACTTCGCGCAGGTGCTCGCACAGCCGCAGACCGAGGCCATCGGCATCTTCCAGACCATCCCCGATGAAGCGCTGCGCATCGTCGGGCTGCCGCTGTCCTTCGACGGCGAGCGGCCACAGGTGCGGCACCGCGCGCCAGGCGTGGGCGAGCACAACCACATGCTCGGTGCCGGCGCGCCTGGTTGAGCGCGACGCCGCCCTTTCCCGTTTTCCATCACCGACAGACAGCAAAAAAGAGACAGGAGACACATCCCATGCACAGAAGACATTGCCTTGCCTGGCTGGCGGGGCTGCCGTTCGCGGCGCCCCTGGTCGACGCGGCGGCCGCGCAGGACAAGCCCATCCAGATCATCGTGCCCTTCGGCCCCGGCGGCTCGGGCGACATCTCGGCGCGCCTGCTGGCCGAGTTCCTCGCGCACAAGACCGGCCGCGCGGTGGTGGTGGACAACCGCCCTGGCGCCAACGGCATCATCGGCGTGGAGGCGGTGCGCAGCGCGCCGGCCGACGGCTCGGTGCTGCTGCTGGCGACCACCTCCACGCACCTGGCCAACCCCAGCCTGTTCCGCAAGCTGCCCTATGACCCGGGCAAGGACTTCCGGCTGGTCGGCTCCTTCGGACCCGGCTCCACCTACATGCTGGTGCGGCCCGATGCGCCCTACAAGACGCTGCAGGACTTCGTGGCCGCCGCGAAGAAAGCGCCGGGCAGCATCAACTACGGGCACTTCAATGCGACCTCGAAGGTCACGGCGGCGCTGTTCGCGCACGAGGCCGGCATCGAGCTGGAAGCCATTCCGTACAAGCAGGTGAGCCAGGCGATGTCGGAGCTGATCGCGGGGCAGATCCAGGTGGTGTTCACCGACACCGTGGCCGGCGACGCCTTCGTGTCCTCGGGGCAGCTGCGCGCGCTGGCGGCGCACAGCGACGCGCGGCTCAAGCGCTATCCGGATCTGCCGCTCATCACCGAGAGCTATCCCCGCTTCACCATTCGCGGCGGCTTCCTCGGCATCGCGGTACCGGCCGCCACGCCGCTGGAGGTGCAGCAGAAGCTGAACCAGTGGATCAACGAGGCCGTGACCACCGACCCCATCCGGTCGCGGCTCGAAGGCTTTGCCTTTGCGCCGGCCAAGGTCAGCCTTGCCGAACTCGCCACCTTCGAGCGGCAGGAGCGCGCGAAGTGGAAGAGCTACGTCGAAATCGCCAGGCTGGAGGTCCAATGAGCCACATCGCCCGACTCGAATCCGGCCACGCGCACGTGGCATTGCTCGAACTTCGCCGTGGCCCGTTCAACTACGTGAACGTGGCGCTGCTGGGCGAGCTGGCCGATCACCTCGCGCAGCTCGATGCCGAGCCCGACTGCCGCGCGGTCGTGCTCGCAGCCGAAGGGCGCGCATTCAGCGCCGGCGCCGATTTCAATGGCAGCGACGACAACGGCGACGGCAGCTCGCGCGACCCCGGCCCGCTGTACGAACAGGCGATGCGCCTCTTTCGTGTCGCGAAGCCGATCGTGGCCGCGGTGCACGGCGCGGCGGTGGGCGCAGGCCTCGGCCTGGCGGTGGCGGCCGATTTCCGCGTGAGCTGCGCCGAGGCGCGCTTCAGTGCCAACTTCAACCGCCTGGGCTTCCATCCGGGCTTCGGCCTGAGCGTGACCCTGCCTCGCCTCGTCGGGCCACAGCAGGCGGGCCTGCTGTTCTTTACCGGGCGCCGCATCGGCGGCGACGAGGCGCTGCGCATCGGCCTGGTCGACCTGCTGGTGCCGGCCGAGGAGGTGCGCGCGAGCGCGCTGGCGCTGGCGGCGGAGATCGCGTTGTCGGCCCCGCTGGCGGTGGAGGCCACCCGCGCGACCTTGCGTCGCGGCCTGGCCGATGCGGTGATCGAAGCGAACCGGCACGAGCGGGAGGTGCAGTGCGTGCAGTTCGCGAGCGAAGACTTCAAGGAAGGCGTGCGCGCGATGGCCGAGCGCCGGGCGCCGCAGTTCCAGCGCCGGTAGAGCTGCTATGAGCTGACAGGGCCGGCAGGGCCTTCAGCGGCAAGGCGGTATCGGGCTGGCGCATCCCCGTATCTCCCGGATTTAGGGTTTACCCTAGAATCGGGCTTCGCCCGCGCTCGCCGGGCCCCCAGGAGCCCGGCCTTGAACGCCTCACCGTCCGCCCGCGAAGGCGCGGAAACCATCGACATTTCACCTTCCGTCTCGTCCGCCCAGTTCTTGCGCGCAGTGCTCGCGCTCGGCGTCGGCGGCTTTGCCATCGGCACCGGCGAGTTCGTCATCATGGGCTTGCTGCCCGAGGTCGCGAAGGACATCGACGTCAGCATTCCGCAGGCGGGCCACGTCATCAGCGCCTATGCGCTCGGCGTGGTCATCGGCGCACCGGTGCTCGCAGTGCTTGCGGCCGGCTGGGGCCGGCGCGCGCTGCTGATCGCGCTCATGGCCGTGTTCGCGGCCGGCAACTTCGCCAGCGCGATGGCGCCGGGCTACCTGTCGCTCAACCTGCTGCGCTTTGCGACGGGGCTGCCGCACGGCACCTATTTCGGCGTTGCCGCGCTCGTGGCCGCCACGCTCGCGCCACCCGGACGCCGCGCGCGTGCCGTGGGCCTCGTGATGCTGGGGCTCACCGGCGCCACGCTCGTCGGCGTGCCCATTGCCGCGTGGCTCGGCCAGTTCTTCGGCTGGCGCGCGGCCTTCGTGTTCGTCGGCGTCATCGCGCTGATCGCCGTGGTGCTGGTGCGGCGCGACGTGCCCGACATCGCCGCCGCGCCCGGCGCCAGCCCATGGCGCGAACTGGGCGCGCTCAAGCGCAAGCAGGTGTGGTTCACGCTCGGCATCGGCGCCATCGGCTTCGGTGGCATGTTCGCCGTGTTCAGCTACATCAAGCCCACGCTCATCGAGGTGGCCGGCCTGCCGATCGGCGGCGTGCCGCTGGTGCTCGCGCTGTTCGGCCTGGGCATGGTCATGGGCAACCTGGTCGGTGCGCGGCTGGCCGACAAGTCGCTGATGCGCACCATCGGCGGCCTGCTGGTCTATGCGGCGCTGGTGCTCGCCATGTTCACCTTCGCGGCCCACAACGTGGTGACGGCGGCCATCAACGTCTTCCTGATCGGCACCACCGTCGCCATCGGCCCGGCGTTGCAGATCCGCCTGATGGACGTGGCCGGCGACGCGCAGACGCTGGCGGCCGCGCTCAACCACTCGGCCTTCAACATGGCCAATGCGCTCGGCGCGTGGCTCGGTGGCGTGGCGATTGCCGCGGGCCTGGGCTGGACGTCGACCGGCTGGGTCGGCGCCTTGCTGGCGCTGGCGGGCATGGGCGTGTTCGGCTGGGCGGTCACCAGCGCGCGCGCCGCGGCGCGCCAGCCGGGCACGGTGGCCTGCTGAGTTCCGCGCGCGTCGCCCCGCGCTAGCTAGCTAGGGGCGGGCGACAGGCGGCGCGGTGCGCTCACGCATCAGCGACGCGAAGTTCTGCAGCTCCGCAGCATTCAGGTCCGACACCGCCCAGGCCTGCATGCCGCCCTGGGCCCAACGGACGAGCTGATAGCCCTGCCTTGTGGAAAAGGCCGGCGCCGCCGTCCTGGCATCCGCCGCGGGCCAGTAGAAAAGATTGATGACGTGCGGCCCCGACCGGTACACCAGCGCGGCCACCGTGCGCCCGTCGAGGTAGTCGAGCCGGCCGCCCGTCAGCGGAAAACCTTCGGCGGCCAGGTCGACCACGGGCGGCGAGAAATCGAGCTTGCCTGCAAACCACGGCTTTACCGTGTGCTGGTCGGTCGAGGCCACGTCGGCCAGGTGCGATGCCATCAGCGAGCGCACGTGGTTGCCCGTGACCGCCTCGGCCAGCATGTCTTGCGGCGCCAGCGGAGTGGCCAGCAGAACCAGCGCAAGACCCCATGCGGTGGCGGCGCCGGTGCCGAACCACGCCAGCCCCTTCCACGCGTCGCGCAGGCTTCGCTTCGGCGTTGGCGCCGACGCAGGTGTTGCAGCACCAGCAGCCTCGGCCCGCACCGACTGCCGGATGCGCTCTGCCAGCCCTTCGGGTGGCATATGCCGTACCGCATGGCGACGGATCAGCGGCCCCAGTTCGTCGTCAGAAACCTGCATGGTGTGTCCTTTCTCCCGCGTCGCCGGGGCGTTCCGCGCGCAGGCTGTCGCGCAGCAATGCGCGTGCGCGCGACAGGCGCGACATCACCGTGCCCAGCGGCACGCCCGCGATGCGCGCGATGTCTTCGTAGCGCATCTCTTCCAGTTCGCGCAGCACGATGACCTCGCGGTACACCGGCGGCAGTGCATCGATGGCCGCATTGACGCGCTCGCCCTGCGCGCGCTGCTCCCACAGCCGCGCCGGATCGCCCCCGTCCGCCGAAGCCGGTGCGTCGGCGGATTCGCTGTCGCGCAGCTCATCGAACTCCACCTGGTCGGCCAGCTGCCGGTTCTGCCGCATCCAGTCGTAGCAGGCGTTGCGCACGATGCCGAGCAGCCACGGCCGCGCGCTTTCGCCGCGCAACCCTTCAAAAAACCGGAACGCGCGCAGGTACGCCTCCTGCACGGCGTCGTCGGCCAACTGGTCGTCGCGCAACAACCAGCGCGCAAGGTTCCACGCCGCATCGAGATGCGGCAGCGCGGCGGCTTCGAACTGTCGTGTGCGGTCGGTCAATGGGCTTCTTCTTCCTGCATGACGTGGCGGCCCCGAAATTTATTCCCGACTTTTTTTGGCGACCTGCCGGGAATAAGAAGGGCACGCCATGCGTCATGCCCTGTGCCGATTTTGCGCTTCATCAGGAGTTCTTCACCATGATTGCCATTCCCCGATTCACCCGCGTCTTCATCGTTGTGGCGGCTTTGGCCGCCGCGTCCGCCACGGCCCTGGCGGCCGGTCCCAAGGCCTATGTAGGCAACTTCAAGGACAGCACGGTCAGCGTGATCGACACCGGCAGCGAGGCCGTCGTCGCCACCGTGCCGGTCGCTGCCGGGCCGGACGGCATCGTCGTTTCCGCCAACGGCCGTGCCGTGTACGTCAGCGGCTCCAGTGCCTCGGCGGTGAGCGAGATCGATGCCGCCACCGACCGCGTGGCGCGCAGCATCGACGTGGGCAAGGGTCCCCAAGGCCTGGCGCTGACGCCCGATGGCAAGTGGCTGCTGGTCGCAGTCAACGGCGACGACCGCATGGCCCTGGTCGACACGGCGACGCATGCCGTGAGCGCCACCGTGCCCGTGCCCAAGCCGCACACCATCGCCGTGCGGCCCGACGGCCGGCTGGCGTACGTCGCGTCGCAGGAGCCGGGGCATTTCGCGCTCGTGGTCGTCGACCTGGCGGCGCGCAAGGTGGTCACCGAGCTGCCGCTCGACAAGGCGCCGCGCGACCTGGAGTTCGGCCACGACGGCAAGGCGCTGTACCTCACGCTGGCGGGCGTGCCCGCCGTGCAGGTGCTCGATCCGGCGACCAACCAGTGGGGCGCGCCGATTCCCACGGGCGTGTCGCCGCACATCGCCCAGCACTTCGCCGGCATGGCGAGCGGCGTGGTGGTGGTGCAGGGCCCTGGCGAGGTCATGCTGTTCGACCCTGCCGCGCGCACGGCGGTGCGCAGCATCGGCGTGGGCAAGCAGCCGCACTGGCTCGACCTGTCGGCCGATGGCAAGAAGCTGTGGGTGAGCAATGAAGGCTCCAACGATGTGAGCGTGGTCGATCTGGCCGGTGGCCCGATGCATACCGTGGCGGTGGGCAATGCGCCGCGCAAGATCGCCGTGCAGCGTGTCTCGACGACGGCTGCGGCAGCGATGGGCGCCGCCGGGTCCGCGCACGCCATGCATGCGGCGGGCTCCACGCATGCTGCCGGGGCCACGCAGGTTGTCGGGGCCACGCAAGTGGTCGACTCCACGCACGCCACTGGCTCCACGCACGTGGCGATCCGCAACTTCGCCTTCGAGCCCGCGCAGATCACCGTCAAGGCCGGCCAGAGCGTCACATGGCAGAACGATGACGGCGCGCCGCACGGCCTGGTCTTCAAGGACGGCTCCACGGGCATCGACCTGATGCTGCCGGGCAAGTCCTTTTCGCGCAGCTTCGACAAGCCCGGCACGTACGACTACGCCTGCACGGTGCACCCCTACATGACAGCGCGCGTGACGGTCATTGCACCCTGACCGGCGCGTTTGCGGTGCGATGTCTATGATGGTTCGGCGGGCTGCGCGCGTGCGCGGCCCATCCGCTTTTCAGGAGCCAACCCCATGAGCATTCCCACCACGCGGCTCGGCCGCACCGGCCTGACCGTGTCCCGCCTCGCGCTCGGCACCATGACCTTCGGCCTGCAGACCGACGAGACGGTGTCGCACCAGATCCTCGACAAGGCGGCCGACGCCGGCATCAACTTTCTCGACACCGCCGACGTGTACCCGCTGGGCGGCACCGTCGAGACCACCGGCCGCACTGAAGAGATCATCGGCAACTGGCTCGAAAAGCAGGGCACCGCGGGCCGCAGGCGCTTCGTGGTCGCCACCAAGGCGGTCAACAAGGTCGGCCCGAATCCGTGGGACCAGGGCGCATCGCGCAAGCATCTGCTCGATGCCATCGATCTTTCGCTCAAGCGGCTGAAGACCGACCACGTCGACCTGTACCAGCTGCACATGGACGACCGCGAGACGCCGCTCGAAGAAAGCCTCGAGGCGCTCGACATCATCGTGAGGTCGGGGCGTGCGCGCTACATCGGTGTGTCGAACTTCCTGGCCTACCGGCTGGCCCGCGCGCTCGGCAAGGCCGAGCTGCACAAGCTCACGCGTTACGTGTCGGTGCAGCCGCGCTACAGCCTGCTGTTCCGCGAAATCGAACGCGAGCTGCTGCCGCTGGCGAGCGAAGAAGGCCTGGGCGTGATTCCCTACAACCCGCTGGCCGGCGGCCTGCTGACCGGCAAGTACAAGGCCGGCGCCAAGCCCGAGGACAACACGCGCTTCACGCTCGGTACCGCCGGCAACATGTACCAGGACCGCTACTGGAACGAGCGCAGCTTCAACACCGTGGCGCAGCTGCACGCGCTGGCCGACGAAGCCGGCGTGCCGCTGGCGACGCTGGCGGTGGCATGGGTGATGGCCAACCCGCTCATCACCGCGCCGCTGCTGGGGGCGAGCCGGCCGGAGCAGCTCGATGCGACGGTTGCAGCGGCCGAGTACGAGCTCGATCCGGCGTTGAAGCAGAAGCTGGACGACCTGACCGCCGAGTACCGCAAGGGCGACGCGCCACGCTGAGTTTGGCTTCTTGCTCCTTCCCCCTTTGGGGGAAGGCTGGGATGGGGGCAGGCAGGGCGCTCGCAATGAGCGCTGCCGTGCCCCCACCCCGACCCTCCCCCAAAGGGGGAGGGAGAGAGACCGAAACGGGCAGGGCGCAAAACCGAAACTGTCAGAACTGTCAGTTAGTCGACAGCGAGGGGTTTGACCAGGGTTCCTAGAGTGGGCCCATCATGGTTCTCTCTTCCGCCAACCTCCCTTCGCGCAGGGCATTCGCGCCGACAGCCATTGCGCTCGCCGCGTTGCTCCTCGCGGGCTGCGCCGTCGGCCCCGACTACGTGCGGCCGCAGATGGACGTTCCGACCGCCTACAAGGAAACGGGCGGCCCCTGGAAGACCGCCACGCCGCAGGTCATCGACGCCGATCACCCGTGGTGGGAGGCCTATGGCGACAGCACGCTCAGCGCCCTGATCGTGCAGGCCAACGCGGCCAACCAGAACATCCGCCAGGCCGAGGCCCAGTACCGCCAGGCGCAGGCCATTGCGGCCGCGGCGCGCGCCAACTTCTTCCCGACCGTGGGCCTCAACGCCGGCGCCACCCGGGGGCAGAGCAACAGCACCGGCACCGTCAAGCTCGGCACCACCGACACCCTCGGCCTGAGCGCGAGCTGGGAGCCCGACCTGTGGGGCGCCGTGCGCCGTTCGGTCGAGGCCGGCACCGCCAGCGCACAGGCCAGTGCCGACGACCTGGCCGGTGCGCGGCTCAGCATCCAGACCACGCTTGCACAAGACTATCTGCAGGTCCGCGTGATCGACCTGCAGCGCGACCTGTACGCCAGCACCACCGCGGCCTACGCCAAGGCGCTCGAACTCACGCAGCACCAGTACGCGGCCGGCACCGTGCTGCGTTCCGACGTGGCGTTGGCCGAGAGCCAGCTCAAGACCGCGCAGGCGCAGGCGGTGGACCTCGAGGCGCAGCGCAGCCAGCTCGAACACGCGATCGCGGTGCTGACCGGGCAGGCGCCCGCGTCGTTCTCGCTGCCGCCGCTGGACTCGGCCTCGGCCGCGCCGCCGCCCACGGCGGAGTCGCTGTCTTCGGCTGCGGCGCTGCATGTGCAGTTGCCGGTCACGCCCACGGGGCTGCCTTCCGAGCTGCTCGAACGCCGTCCCGACATCGCGGGCGCCGAGCGCCGCGTGCAGGCCGCCAACGCCAACATCGGCGTGGCCAAGGCCGCCTACTTTCCGCAGATCGTGCTCAGCGCGACCGGCGGCTTCAGCGCCGGCAACCTGGCGTCGCTCTTCAACACGCCCAGCCGCGTGTGGTCGCTCGGCGCGGCGCTCGCGCAGACCGTGTTCGATGGCGGCCTGCGCAAGGAGCACAGCGACCAGGCCGTGGCCGCCTACGACGTGTCGGTGGCGCAGTACAAGCAGACCGTGCTCGCCGGCTTCCAGCAGGTCGAAGACAACCTCGCCACGCTGCGTGTGCTCGACGGCGAATCGGGCTTGCAGGCCGACGCCGTGCGCGCGGCCCAGCTCGCCGAGCGCCTGGCCCTGAGCCAGTACCGCGCCGGCACCGCCACCTACCTGAGCGTGGTGACGGCGCAGCAGCTGTCGCTCACCAACCAACGCACCGCCGCGCAGGTGCTCGGCCGCCAGCTGGCCGCCAGCGTCGCGCTCATCGCGGCCACGGGCGGCGGCTGGACCGCCGCACAAACGAATTCCGGGAATTGATGCCATGACGACGACCACAGCAGCCACCACCGCCCCCGCTTTCTTCCAGCGCCGATCCACCTGGCTCGCAGCCGCCACGCTCGTGCTCGTGCTGGGTGGCGGCATCTGGGCGGTCAACCACCACACGGTCCATGCCGCCACGGCCGAAGCACCCAAGACCCCGCCGGTGCAGGTGACCACCACGCACGTCAAGCAGCAGGAGGTGCAGGTCTACCGCTCGGGCATCGGCACCGTCGCCTCGATGGCCACGGTCACGGTCAAGGCGCGCATCGACGGCCAGCTCGACAAGGTCGGTTTTGTCGAAGGGCAGGACGTGAAGGCCGGCCAGTTGCTGGCCCAGCTCGACCCGCGCACGCTGCAGGCGCAGCTTGCACAGGCGCAGGCCACCAGGGCCAAGGACCAGGCCACGCTGGTCAACGCGCGCGCCGACCTCAAGCGCTACACCACGCTGATCGCGCAGGACGCAGCCACACAGCAGCAGGTCGACACGCAGAAGGCGCTCGTCAACCAGCTCGAAGCCACCGTGCAGAACGACGCCGCGCAGGTGCAGTACGCCGAGGTGCAACTGAGCTTCACGCGCATCGCGTCGCCCATGAACGGGCGTGTCGGCGCGCGGTTGGTGGACCCCGGCAACATCGTGCATGCGGCCGACACCAACGGGCTGGTCGTCATCAACCAGATCGACCCCATCGCCGTGCAGTTCACGCTGCCCGAAGACGCGGTGCAGGACATCAACCGCGTGCAGCAGCAAAGCGCGCAGCCGCTGTCGGTGGTGGCCTATGACCGCAGCGGCAGCCAGATGCTGGGCACCGGCAAGCTCATTCTGCTGAACAACCAGATCGACACCACCAGCGGCACCGTGCAGCTCAAGGGCAGCTTTGCCAACCCACAGCACACGCTGTGGCCCGGCCAGTACGTCAACGTGCGGCTGCAGCTCGACCGCCGGCCCGATTCGCTCACCGTGCCCGCCGCCGCCGTGCAGCGCGGACAGGACAACACCTACGTCTGGGTGGTCGATGCGGAGAACAAGGTCAACAACGTGCCGGTGCACGTTGTGCAGATCGCCGACGGCACGGCCGTGATCGACAAGGGCCTTTCTGCCGGTCAGCGCGTAGTGGTCGACGGCCAGTACAAGCTCAAGCCCGGCGCCACCGTCATCGAACCGCCGCCCGCGCAGAAGGGCAATGCAGGCGCAGGGGCCGATGCGAAGAAGCCCGCCAGCGGGAGCAGCAATTGAGCATTTCCGCCACCTTCATCAAGCGCCCCATCGGCACCACGCTGCTGGCGCTGGCGATCCTGCTGGTCGGCGCGGCCGTGTTTCCGCTGCTGCCGGTGGCGCCGCTGCCGCAGGTCGACTTTCCGACCATCCAGGTTTCGGCCAGCCTGCCGGGCGCCAGTCCGGAGACCATGGCCTCCAACGTGGCGCAGCCGCTGGAGCGGCAGTTCTCGCTGATCGCGGGCCTGTCGCAGATGACCTCGACCAGCGGCCTGGGCAACACGCAGATCACGCTGCAGTTCGACCTCGACCGCAGCATCGACGCCGCCGCGCTCGACGTGCAGGCCGCCATCAACGCCTCCACCGGCCAGTTGCCGGCCAACCTGCCGAGCCCGCCGACCTTCCGCAAGGTGAACCCGGCCGACGCGCCCATCCTGATCCTCTCGGTGCAGTCGAAGACGCTGCCGCTGACCGAGGTGAACGACTACGCCGACAACATCCTGGCGCAGCAGATCTCGCAGATATCGGGCGTGGGCCTGGTCAACATCGGCGGCGTGCAGAAGCCGGCCGTGCGCATCCAGGTCGATCCCGCCAAGCTCGCCGCGCTGGGCCTGAGCCTGGAAGACGTGCGCACCGTGCTGTCGTCGGCCACCGTCAACGCGCCCAAGGGCACCATCGACGGGCCGAACCAGAGCTTCACCGTCTACACCAACGACCAGTTGCTCAAGGCGCAGCCCTGGAACGACGTGGTGCTGGCCTACCGCAACGGCGCGCCGATCCGCGTGCGCGACCTGGGCGTGGCGGTCGACGGCCCCGAAAACTCGAAGATCGCGGGCTGGGCCTACGCCGGTGCCGCAGCGCCGGCCGGCAGCAACGTGCAGAACGGCCGCTCCATCGTGCTGGCCATCACCAAGCAGCCGGGCGCCAACGTGATCGAGACGGTCGACCGCATCAACGCTGCGCTGCCGCGGCTGAAGGCGTCGATCCCGCCGACGGTGGACGTCAACGCCATCATCGACCGCACGCAGACCATTCGCGCCTCGGTGAAGGACGTGGAGTTCACGCTGCTGCTGACCATCGCGTTGGTGGTGGCCGTGATCTTCGTGTTCCTGCGCAACGTGCCGGCCACGCTCATTCCCAGCGTGACGGTGCCGCTCGCGCTGCTGGGCACGGTGGCCGTGATGTACGTGCTGGGCTACAGCCTGGACAACCTCTCGCTGATGGCGCTGACCATCGCGGTCGGCTTCGTGGTGGACGACGCCATCGTGATGCTGGAGAACATCTACCGCTACGTCGAAGAGGGCATGACGGCCATGGAGGCCGCGTACAAGGGCGCGAGCGAGATCGGCTTCACCATCATCTCGATCTCGGTGTCGCTGGTGGCGGTGTTCATTCCGCTGCTGCTGATGGGCGGCATCGTGGGCCGGCTGTTCCGCGAGTTCGCGGTGACGGTGACGCTGACCATCGTGGTGTCGGTGGTGATCTCGCTCACGCTCACGCCGATGCTGTGCTCGCGCTTCCTCAAGAACGAGCACGGCAGCCGGCACGGGCGCCTGTACCAGTTGTTCGAGCGCGGCTTCGACGCCATGCTCAACGGCTACAAGCGCGGGCTGCACGTGGTGCTCGACCACCAGTTCATCACGCTCATGACCTTCATTGCCACGGTGGCGGCCACGGCCGCGCTCTTTGTGTTCATTCCGAAGGGCTTCTTCCCGCAGCAGGACACGGGCTTCATCTCGGGCTTTGCCGAGTCGGCGCAAGACGCGTCCTTCGCGTCGATGAACGCCCGCATGATCCAGCTGGCCGACGTGGTGCGCAAAGACCCCGACGTGACGGGCTTCGGCATGAACGGCAGTTCGTCGACCTACAACACCGGCAACTTCTACATCAGCCTGAAGCCCAAGGACGAAGGCCGCACGGCCACCGCCGACGAGATCATCACGCGGCTGCGCCCGCAACTGGCCAAGGTGCAGGGCGTGAACCTGTTCCTGCAGGCCGGGCAGGACATCCGCGTGGGCGGCCGTGCCTCGCGCACGCAGTACCAGTACACGGTGACCGATGCCGACCTGGACGAGCTGAACACCTGGGCGCCGAAGCTGCTCGCGCGCTTCAAGCAGCTGCCCGAGCTGACCGACCTGGCGACCGACCAGCAGAACGCGGCCGCGTCGGCCGTGCTGACCATCGACCGCGACCGGGCGTCGAGCTTCGGCATTTCGCCGGCCACCATCGACGCCACGCTGTACGACGCGATCGGCCAGCGCCAGGTGGCGCAGTACTTCACGCAGCTCAACAGCTACCACGTGGTGCTGGAGGTGACGCCCGCGATGCAGCAAGACCCGGCGCTCTTCAGCAAGCTCTACCTGAGTTCGCCGCTGACGGGCCAGCAGGTGCCGCTGTCGACCTTCGTGAAGGTGGACACCAGCAAGACGGCGTACCTCTCGATCAGCCACCAAGGGCAGTTCCCGGCCGTGACGATCTCGTTCAACCTCGCACCGGGCACGGCGCTGGGCGACGCGGTGAACGCCATCAACAAGGCACAGGCCGAGATGGGCCTGCCGCAGTCGCTGACCGGTTCGTTCCAGGGCACGGCGCAGGCCTTCCAGGATTCGCTGGCCACGCAGCCCTACCTGATCGCGGCGGCGCTGGTGGCGGTGTACATCGTGCTGGGCCTGCTGTATGAGAGCTACATCCACCCGCTGACGATTCTCTCGACGCTGCCTTCGGCCGGCGTGGGCGCATTGCTGATCCTGATGGCGGGGGGCTACGACCTGAGCGTGATCGCGCTGATCGGCATCATCCTGCTGATCGGCATCGTGAAGAAGAACGGGATCATGATGATCGACTTCGCGCTCAAGGCCGAGCGCGAGCAGGGGCTGTCGCCGCACGACGCCATCTACCAGGCCTGCCTGCTGCGCTTTCGCCCGATCATGATGACGACCATGTGCGCGCTGCTGTCGGGCCTGCCGCTGATGCTGGGCCACGGCTCGGGCTCCGAACTGCGCCGGCCGCTGGGCTATGCGATGGTCGGCGGGCTGATACTCTCGCAGGCGCTCACGCTGTTCACGACCCCGGTGGTCTACCTGTACCTCGACCGCGCGCACTACTGGTATATGAGCCGCAAGGAAGCGCGCAAGGCCCGCAAGGCAGCGCGCGCTGGAGAAGCTCCGCCGGTGGTCGAGGCGCACTGATGAGTACCGTTTGAACGGAGCGACAAGAGACATCGCAACGCCATGAAGATCCTGATTGTCGAAGACGAACTGAGAACCGCGGACTACCTCTCGAAGGGTCTGACGGAGCAGGGCTGCGCGGTCGACATGGCGCACAACGGCATCGACGGCCAGCACCTGGCGCTCACGCACGATTACGACGTGATCGTGCTCGACGTAATGCTGCCGGGGCAGGACGGCTTTTCTGTGTTGCGTGCGCTGCGCGCCGTCAAGCAGACGCCGGTCATCATGCTCACCGCCCGCGACCGGGTCGAAGACCGCATCAAGGGCCTGCACGAAGGTGCGGACGACTACCTCATCAAGCCTTTTTCCTTTCTCGAACTGCTGGCGCGCCTGCAGGCACTGAACCGGCGCGGCCGCAAGCAGGAGCCGATGCAGCTGCGCATTGCCGACCTGCAGATCGACCTGCTCGCGCGCAAGGCCTTTCGTGGCGGCGGTGGCGGCAACACGCGCATCGACCTCACGGCCAAGGAATTCGCGCTGCTCGCGGTGCTGGCCCGGCGCCAGGGCGAAATTTTGTCCAAGACCGCCATCGCCGAGCTGGTGTGGGACATGAACTTCGACAGCAACACCAACGTGGTCGAGGTCGCCATCAAGCGGCTGCGCGACAAGATCGACGTGCCCTTCAGCCCGAAGCTGCTGCACACCATCCGGGGCATGGGCTATGTGATGGAAGTGCGCGAAGCGCAGGCGGAAACCCAGGGAGAGGGCCAGGCCCCGTGAAACGTTCCATCACCGCCCGGCTGGTGATCATGTTCGCGGCCGTGGCGCTCGCGACCTTCGCGCTGGCGGGCGTCGCGCTGCACAACGTGCTGGCGCGCGAGCTGGAGCGGCACCAGTACGAGGAACTGGACACCACGCTCAAGAACCTGCAGTTCTGGATCAAGGCCATCGGCACGCCCGAGCGCTGGTCGCGCGTGCAGGCGCGCATGGACGCGCTCACGCCCGCCGACGGCAGCGTGCGCTTCTGGGTGCTCAGCGACGACCCACGCTTCCAGTACGGCAAGGGATTGGCCGAGATCGATGGCCTCACGCGGGAGGCCAACGGCCACACCAGCATCATCGAGCTGCCGGGGCAGGAGCGGCCGTTCCGTACGCTGTCGGTGCACATCGATGCCAACGAGCAGCGGCCGGCCGTGCGGCTGATCGTCGGGCACAACACCGAGCCTTATGCGCGAACGCGCCAGGCCTTCCTGACCGCACTGGTCGCGCTCGGCCTGGGTGCGGTGCTGGTGGTGGCCTTTGCCGGCTACTGGATCGCGCGCGTGGGCCTGCGGCCGCTGGAGCGGCTGTCGAAGGAAGCGCAGGCGCTGCGGCCCAAGACGCTGTCGCAGCGGCTGCGCGCGGAGCCGCTTCCCGTGGAGCTTTCCGCTTTGGCCGAAGCCTTCAACGGCGCGCTGAGCCGCCTCGAGGAAGCCTACGGCCAGCTCGAATCGTTCAATGCCGACGTGGCCCACGAGCTGCGCACGCCGCTGGCCAACCTGATCGGCAGCACGCAGGTGGCGCTGTCGCGCCAGCGCAGCGCGGGCGAGTTCCAGGAGGTGCTGCAGGCCAACCTGGAAGACCTGGAACGGGTGCGCTCCATCGTCAACGACATGCTCTTCCTTGCGCGCGCCGACCGCGGCGAGGTGGCCACCGGACTGATGCTCACGCCGGTGGCGCAGGAGGTGCGCAAGACCATCGAGTTCTTCGAGTTCGTGCTCGACGAGACCCGCACGCAGGTCAGCATCGAAGGCGGTGTGCTGGCCGAGGCGCGACTCGAAAGCGCGCTGTTCCGCCGTGCCATGTCGAACCTGCTGCAGAACGCCATCGAGCACTCGAAGCCGGGCGCGCAGATCACCGTCACCCTGCGCGAAGAGATGGCCGCGACCTGGATCACCGTGTCGAACCCCGGCGCGCCCATCGACGAGCAGCATCTGCAGCATCTGTTCGACCGCTTCTATCGCGTCGATGCCGCGCGCAACGACGGCGGCGAGCACCACGGCCACGGCCTGGGGCTGGCCATCGTAAAGGCGGTGGCGAGCATGCATGGCGGGCAGGTGTGCGCGTCGAGTGCGGACGGGATGAATACCTTCGGCTTCAGCGTTGCGCATTAACGCGCTGCCCGGGCTTTCGCATTGCATGTGACGGCCGAACACCTCTTGCCGGGAAGCGATGCCGCAGGCCCCGGCAAGGCTGGTCTTTTTGCATCTCGCGAATGCCCGTGGGGCGGTACGTTCTTGGGCCATGCTGGAGAATCGCGGGTGGCATGAACCCCCTACCTCGTTTGCAAGCTCTCTTCATCGGCCCGACCGAAAGGCTGTCATGGCACAGCTGATGTCGCTGCTGGTGCAGAACGCCATCCTGGTGGTGTTTGCCGCGAGCTTTGCCGCCCGCCTCGGGCTGCCAGTGCCGGCCGCCGCCGTGCTGGTCGTCACAGGGGCCTTGCTGGCGGCGGGCGACGTGTCGGTGGCCGGCGTGGTGCTCGCCGCGGTGGTCGCCAACCTGCTGGGCGACGGTGCCTGGTTCTATGCCGGCCGCCGCTTCGGCTATCGCTTCATGCGGCTGCTGTGCCGCATCTCGCTGTCGCCCGACTCGTGCGTGCGGCGCGGCGAATCGCTCATCACCGACTGGGGTGGCCTGTCGCTGGTGGCGGCCAAGTTCGTGCCGGGCGTGTCGGTGGTGGCACCGCCGATGGCCGGTGCGCTGGGCATGTCGGTGCGGCGCTTCATCGGCTTCGACGTGGGTGCCGCGCTGGTCTGGACGGGGTTGTTCCTCGGCCTGGGCTGGCTCTTTCGCAACCAGATCCAGGAAGTGCTGGCCGTCATGGCGCAGGCCGGCGGCATCGCCACGGCCGCGCTGGCGGTGCTGCTGGTGGTGTTCCTGGCGGTGCGCTACTGGCGTCGCGTGGCCTTCAGGCGGCTGACCGGCATGCCGCGCATCAGCGTCGACGAGCTGCACGAGCTGCTGAGCGGCGAGCAGCCGCCGATCATCATCGACGTGCGCGGCAAGGCCGGCATACAGGTCGATCCGCGCCGTATTCCGGGCGCGTTGCCGTACACGCTCAAGGCGCTGCAACAGCGCACGCTCGACCTGACGCTCGACCCCGACCGCGACGTGGTGCTGTACTGCAACTGTCCCAACGAGGTGTCGGCCGCACAGGCCGCGCGCGTACTGCTGGCACGCGGCGCCCGGCGCGCCCTGCCGTTGACCGGCGGGCTCGACGCCTGGGTGGCTTCGGGCCGCCCCACCAGCCTGCATTGACCGGCGCCTGCAGGAATCGGCCTGCCGTGCTAAGGTGCCCGCCCCGGGTTAACCCTTGGTCCTCTTTCTCTTTTTCAGAGAGAGCCATCGCCCGCTACAGAGGCTCTCCGTGCCACTTCCCGACGCTCCCTTTCCCGATGCCGCGCAAGTGGCCCGAGCCGACGAGGCCCATGCCTCGAAGGCGGCCAACGACGCCGGCCACATCACCGGCCTGTCGCCCGCACTCACACTGGTCTTCGCTGTCGCCTGCGGCCTGTGCGTGGCCAACATCTACTACGCCCAACCGCTCATCGGCCCCATCTCCGACACGCTGCAGCTGCACGCGGGCCTGGCCGGTTTGATCATGACGCTGACCCAGCTCGGCTACGGCGCCGGCCTGCTGCTGCTGGTGCCGCTGGCCGACGTGGTCGAGAACCGGCGCCTGATCGTCGGCGCGCTGTTCGGCGCGGTGATCGGGCTGGTGGGCATCGCGCTGTCGGGCTCGGCCGTCACCTTCCTGGCGGCGTCTTTCGTGGTGGGCGCGTGCGCCGTGGCGGCGCAGGTGCTGCTGCCCTTCGCCTCGCACCTCGCCCCCGAGGCCACGCGCGGCAAGGTCGTCGGCAACATCATGGCCGGCCTGCTCGGCGGGATCATGCTGGCACGGCCCTTCGCGAGCGTGGTGGCGGCCAGCCTGGGCTGGCGCGCCGTGTTCTGGATATCGGCCGTGCTCATGGCCTCGCTCATCGTCGTGCTGTGGCGCGTGCTGCCGCAACGGCACGCGCATGCGTCGGTGGGCTACGCGCGCACCATGGCCTCGCTGCCCGGCATCGTGTGGAACACGCCGCTGCTGCGTCGCCGCGGCCTGTACCAGGGAATGATGTTCGCGGCCTTCCAGGCTTTCTGGACGGCCGTGCCATTGGCGCTGGTGCATGAGTTCGGCATGGGGCAGGGCGGCATCGGCCTGTTCGCATTGGCCGGTGCGGCGGGCGCGCTGCTGGCGCCGGTCGCGGGCCGGCTGGCCGACCGGGGACTGACGCGGCCCGCCACCGGCGCGGCCATCGTGGTCGCGCTGCTGTCCTTCGTGCTGGGGGGCGTGTCGATGCACTTCCATTCGCTGGCCGGGCTGGTCGCGGCGGGCATCCTGCTCGACGGCGCGGTCCAGCTGTGCCAGGTGCTCAACTTCCGCAGCCTGTTCATGCTGGCGCCCGAGTTGCGCGGCCGCCTCAACGGCCTGTTCATGACCTTCATCTTCATCTGCGCGGCAATCGCTTCGGGCATCGCGGCGGCGGTGTACGCCTTCCACGGCTGGACGGGCTTGTGCCTGCTCGGCGGCGGCTTCGTGACCGTGGCGCTGCTGTACTACGGGACCGAATTCATCGGCCGCACAGCACCAGCCACCGCCACGTCGGGGCGCTGAACGACAGGGCCGTGATGGCCCCGCGCTTAGACTGCGCGCCATGAATTTCTTTCGCCGCTGGTGGGACCGGCAGAACGAACGCGATGCCTTCAAGAAAGGAATGATCGCGTTCAGCAAGCATTGCGTCGCGGCCGTGAAGCACCACGTGCCGCAGGCCACCAGGGTACGCGCCCGCGCGATCTGGTACGGCGACCAGACCCGCGCGCGCGTGGTGTGGGCCGACGGCAGCGGCCGCACCTGGCAATGGCCCCTTTACCTTGCTTTTCACGCGTACCGGAAGGCACCCGAACAGCGCGAGGCCATCATTGCGCGTTCGCTACACGCGTTGCTGAACCCGCCCGACGACACCGGGGATGAGGACGACGAACAGCGCGTGCCCCGCACCGCGGAGCAGGTCGCGCAGCGGCTGCTGGCACTGGTCGCCGTGGTGTGGCGCGCCAACACCCGCGAAGAGATCGCGCAGGAAGGCATCGCCTGGGCCAAGGCGCACGGCATCACCGCGTTTCTTTCTCCCAAGGAGCACGACTTCATCTTTCATGCGCAGCGCCCGCCGCAGCAGGACTTCACGAACCTCGGCTGGCGTGCGGAGGCCATGGTGCCGATGATCTGGGCCCTTGGCGGCTTGCCCGCGATGCCGCCGTCCAACGAGCGCAGCACAAGCTGGTCGAACCCGATGCTCCGGCGGGCCATGCAATCGCCAGCCGACTTCATCGCGAGCGCGGCACTGCGCCCGGCGGTCGCGGTGGAAGACGAAGAAGGCCGCCTGCTCGACGAGCACTGGCATGTGCGCGACGCCCAGCTGCGCCGCCAGCCCGTGCCCCCGGGCCTTGACGCCGGCATCGTCATCGAGCGGCGCTATGCGCTGAGCTGGATGGTCGGGTATGGCGACAACTGGGACGATGTGCCCACCGACACCTGACGCGATCCGAAGGAAAGGGGTTCGCCCTCAAAGCGCACCAGGGGCGGTGCAGATGCGCTCCCACAGCCGCCCGACCACGCCCCGTGCGTTGACCCGCGACCGGTAGGCCACGATGCTCACTTCCACGTCCCAGGTGCCGTCGCCTACGGGCACGAGGTCCGCGAGCCGGCCTGAAACGAAAGAGCTGTCGGGCAGCCATGCGATGCCCATGCCCTGCGAAGCCAGGTCGCCCAGAACGTCCGTCATCTCGGCCTCGAAGGCGCGATAACCCACCAGCGGCTGGGACGACTGCTCGATGGCCGAATCGACCACGCGTGCGAAGTAGCCGCTGGGCGAATACATGAGCAGCGGTACCGGCTTGGCATGCGTGCCCGGCAGCGCGAGCCGGTCCGAATCGGCCAGCGCACGCGACGCATACGGCCGCACCTTTTCAACGCCGAGTTCATGCCGGTCGAAGCGCGCCATGTCGAGCTGCACCGGATGCGCCGCCTGGTGAAAGCCGATGAGGATGTCGGCCGAGCCCGCGTTGAATGCGGACACCGTGTCGTGCACGTTGCCCACCTCCAGGCTGCAGGTGATGTCGCCTTCTTCCGACCACCGCGGCCACCAGACCGGCAGCCGCGTGCTGACCAGCGCATAGGTTGAGGCGATCCGCACGTGGTTGCGCGATGGCGCGTCGCCGATCTCGGCCCTGGCGTCGGCGATCTGGTTCAGCAAGCCGGTCGCCACCTTGCGAAAGCGTTCGCCCGCGGGTGTGAGCCGTGTCGGGAACGCAGCCCGGTCGATCAGCTTGGCGCCCAACCATTGCTCCAGCGCCTGGATGCGGCGGCTGAACGCGGCCTGCGACACGTTGCGCATCTCCGCCGCGCGGGTGAAGTTCTGCACTTCGGCCAGCGTCACGAAGTCCTGAAACCAACGAGTGTCCATCGCGAGATCTGCTCCTTGGCACACGCGGATTGCAAGCCGTGTGCCCATTCGTTTTTCGCATCGCCCATGCGTGCCGCGCATTGCGGCCGGATGCAAACTCGACATTGGACCGCAGGCCCGCTGCTCGCGACCATTCACGAATCCTCTCTTCACAACCTCAAGGATTCGATCATGAGCGAGCAACTTCGTGCGGCGGCAAGGCAATACATGGTTCGCTACGGCGGCGACACGTTCCCCAACCTGTTCCGCAGTGCCCGGGGCGCCATCGTGATCGACGACACCGGCCGCGAGATCCTCGACTTCACCTCGGGCCAGATGTGCGCCACCATCGGCCACAACCACCCGGCCATCGTGCGCGCGGTGCACGAAGCGGGCGAAAAGGCCTTCCACATGTTCAGCGGCATGATCCCCGAGGTCGTCGCCGAACTCGCGCAGAAGATGGCGACCGACTGGATGCCCGCGCCGCTCACCAAGTCGATCTTCGTGAACACCGGCTCCGAGAGCAACGAGGTGGCGCTTCGCATGGCGAAGATGTACACGGGCGGCTTTGAGATTTTGGCCGTGGGCGGCTCGTGGCACGGCGTGACGGGCGGCACCAGTGCCGTGTCGTTCGCCAGCGACCGCAAGGGCTATGGCGTGCATGTACCCGGTGTGTTCGTCATGCCCGAGCCGAATGCCTACCGGCCCTACATCAAGGGCATGTCGGCCGAAGAGTCGGCGCTGACCTGCCTCGAACTGGGCCTGAAGATGTACGACATGGCATCGACCGGCCGCCGTGCGGCCATCATCATCGAGCCCATCATCAGCGCCGGCGGCGTGCTGGTGCCGCCCCGGTCGTACATGCAGGCACTGCGCAAGGCGGCGGACGAGCGCGGCATGCTGCTGATCTTCGACGAGGCGCAAACCGCCTTCGGCCGCATCGGCCATCGCACCGCGTCGGACTTCTACGGCGTGGTGCCGGACATCATGTCGGTCTCGAAGACCATGGGCGGCGGCCTGCCGCTGGCCGCGACCGTCACCAGCCCGAAGATCGAGCAGGACGTGTTCGAGAAGGGCTTCACCTTCTACACGAGCCACGTCTCCGACCCGTTGCCCGCCACCGTGGGCCTGGCCGTTCTCGAAACCATCCGCCAGGAAGGCCTGATCGAGCGCGCCCGCACCACGGGTGCCTACCTGCGCGGCCAGCTGCTCGACATGCAGAAGCGTTACGAGGCCATCGGCGATGTGCGCGGCGAAGGCCTGCTGCTGGGCGTGGAACTGGTGCAGGACCGCGAATCGCGCCTGCCGTACCACGAGCTCGGCGCCCGCACGACGAAGAAGTGCTTCGAGCTGGGCCTGAGCATGAACATCCGACGCCGGCCCGAGCGCGGCTCGGTCTGGCGCATTGCGCCGCCGCTCACGGTGAGCAATGAAGAGATCGATCGCGCCACCGCCATCCTCGACCGCGCGCTGCGCGAAAGCCTCGACGAGATCGCCCGGCCCGCGCCCGCGATCCCTGTGGCCGCGAAGGTGTCCGAGCCCGTCGCAACGAGCAACTGAACGCCATGACGACCAGGCCCCTTCTTCTCGGCGCCGTGCTGGCCCTTGCTTTCGCAAGCGCCGGCGCGCAGGACAACGGCACGCTGGCCAAGGCAAGGGCGGCAGGCACGATCACCATGGGTGTGCGGGAGGCATCGCCGCCACTGTCGTACTCGCTGGGCACCACCTACGTGGGCTACCACGTCGAGCTGTGCGAGCAGACGCTGTCGAAGCTGCTGCCCGGCGTTGCCATCCGGCAGATGGCCGTGACCTCGCAGAACCGCCTGCCGCTGCTGCAGAACGGCACCATCGACATCGAGTGCGGCTCCACCACCAACAATGCCGCGCGCCAGCAGCAGGCCGCGTTTGCCAACACGACCTACATCACCGAAGCGCGCTTTGCCGTGCGGGCTGCCAGCGGCATCACGTCCGTCGAGCAGCTCAAGGGCAAGACCGTGGTGACGACCACCGGCACCACGCTGGTCCAGCGGCTGCGCAAGCTCGAACAGGACAGGAGCTTCGGCATCACCGTGGTGCTGGCCAAGGACCACGCGGAAAGCTTCCTGCTGCTGGAAAGCGGCCGGGCCGATGCCTTCGCGATGGACGACAACACCCTGGCCGGCAACATCGCCAACGCCCGCAATCCGGCCGACTTCAGGATCGTGGGCAAGCCGCTGGGCATCGAGCCCATCGCCATCATGCTGCGCAAGGACGACCGCGCCTTCAAGAGCGCCGTCGACGGCTACCTCGCCGGCGCCGCGGCCTCGGGTGCGCTGGAGAAGCTGTACGCCAAGTGGTTCATGGCGCCGATTCCGCCGAAGAACGCGGTCATCAACATTCCGCTGAGCGATTCGCTGAAGGCAGCGTTTCTATCGCCGAACGACCGGCCGGCGGAGGCCTACGAAGACCGGTAGGCGGACATGCGTCGGTGCGGGATCAGTCGAGCCTGGTCATCGGGCATTCGAGCACGAGCCGCTCTGGCAAGGGCGAGTCGCGCCAGTCGGGCAGGTCTTTCTTGCGGAACGCCTCGAGCGACGGATAGCCGTCAGCAGTCCAATCCGTGCCATCCACCTGTTCAAGGGCGAGCACCTCGTACAGGCACTTGCTGCCACCGGCCTTGAGGCGAAAGGCCATCCTCTGCCTGCCATCGGCCTGGCTGGTTTCCAGCACCTCATAGGCGCTGCGCCTGCAGGTGCTGAAGCTCGACTTCCATTCGATGGTCTGGCTGCGCACATGAAGCGTGCCATTGCACGCTCTGCCAGTGCCGCTGAATGTGCCCTTGAAGGCGCCAGCAGCTCCGGCCGAGCAGGCGAATGCCAGAAGGCACAGCGCAGCACATTTGCCTACTTGCATGCGGCGGCCTCCGCTTGTCTGCGCACGGCGGCCAACGCATAGCTCAGTTTTTTCGCATAGACCGCGTCACCGCCCGCGTTGTAGTAGGCCGCCACACCCGATGCGGTGATGGGCTTCCAGCCGGTGATGACCCTTTGGATGGAGGCCTTCTGATAGCGCAAGACATCACCGGGCCGGAGCACGTGCGCTGACGGATTGAGCTTCTTCATGACTTCCGGCGTGCTGCCCTGTGCCCGAGCGATGCTGCTCAGGTTGTCACCACTCCTGACAGCGACGTCATAGGTCCGGGTGTCTGCATCCAATACGCTTTGAAAGGAAAAATTGGTCATGCGCAACAGCAGATAGCCAATGCCGGCACGGATGTTGTGTATCGGCGTGCGCCTGACACCATCGATCGACAGACTCCTGCGGTACGACGGCGGCAGGATCAGCTCGCCACCGTCGCTGTTACCCAGCAGCGCCTGGAGGCCGGGATCACCGGTGTTGCCGATCTGCATCGGGCGGGTCTTCCACTGCGCCCGCTTTGCGCCTGTTTCCACCCAGAGAATGGCCTTCACCATTTTCCAATCCAGAGGGACATAACCTGGTGTCTGGGAGAGATGCATGTCGTATTCATGAACGGCTTCACGGACATCGCAGTCGTGGCTGTCCCATTCGTTGTCTGCCTTGTCGATGCTGCGCTCCCAGCCCGAAGTGTCCGGCTCGGATGTCGCTTGCTCGCGTGTCTTGCTCATGCATTTCCTCCCTGCTTTATTGATGTGTCCGTGTTTTAGGTCGATCCGCCGCCGCACACTGTCACCCAACGTCATCCGCATGGAATTTTTCCGCGAATCGATGGCCCGGATTCCCCCTTTCAACCCCGGTGGTAGCCTTGCCCCCGATGAACCTCCGCACCAAGATCGTTGCGCTTGCCGTGGCACCTCTGCTCGTCGCATTGGTGCTGGTGGCCCTGGCGGTGCGCCACCAGGAGCACGACCTTGCGCAGCGCGAGCGCGCGCTCATCGAGCGCAGCTACATGGCCCAGCGCCGCAGCGAGCTGCGCAGCTATGTCGACCTGGCGGTGAGCAACCTGCTCCCGCTCTATGAATCTGGCCAGGACGACGAGGCCACCCGCAACGAAGCTCTGCGCCGGTTGGCCGCGCTCAACTACGGCGACGACGGCTACTTCTTCGTCTACGACCTGGAGGGCAATTCGCTCATGCATTCGCGCCAGCCCGAGCTGGTCGGACAGAACCTCTGGGGGCTGCGTGACTCGCGCGGCCGCTACACCATCCAGGAGCTGATCAAGAGCGCGAAAGAAAACGGCGGTGGCTACGTCGAGTACGAATGGCGCAAGCCGTCGAGCGCGCAGATGGCGCCCAAGCTCGGTTACGTGACCGCCATGCCGCGCTGGAACTGGATGGTCGGCACCGGCCTGTACCTGGACGACATCCAGTCGACCATGGACACCCTCGACCGGCAGATGAACGCCAACGTCACCGCCACGCTGCTGTGGATCGCCGGCATTGCCGCGCTGTGCCTGGGCGTGGTCAGTGCCGCCGGCCTGCTGCTCAACCTGAGCGAGCACCGCACGGCAGAGGCCAAGCTGCGTCTGCTCGCGCGGCGCGTGGTGCAGTCGCAGGAAGAAGAACGCGGCCACCTTGCGCGCGAGCTGCACGACGGCACCAGCCAGACGCTGGTGTCGGCCAAGCTGCTGATCGAATCGGCCGTCGAATCGCTCGATCGCCAGCAGCAGCCCACGCCGCCCGCGCTCGGCAAGGCGCTGCAGCGGCTCAACGATTCGTTGCTCGAGGTGCGCCGCATCTCGCATCGGCTGCGCCCCGCGCTGCTCGACACACTGGGTCTGCCCGCAGCACTGGAGCGGCTGGTCGACGAGTTCAGGGAAGAGGGCGGTGCCGACGCGTCCATCATGCGGCAGGGCGAAGCCTTCGAGCTGTCGCCCGAAGTCAAGACCGCGCTCTTTCGCCTGACGCAAGAGGCGCTGACCAACGTGCGCAAGCACGCGCAGGCCCGCCACGTGCACGTGGCGCTGGGCTTCGACGAAGAAGAGGGCGTGCGGCTCGAAGTGAGCGACGACGGCATCGGCTTCGACATCGAGGCCGTGCAGCTCGACCCCCGGCGCGGCATCGGCCTGCGCAACATGCGCGAGCGCATGGAGTCCATCGGCGGCCGGCTCACGATGTGTTCCAACGAAGGCCGCACGTCCATCCTGGCCGAGGTGCCGGCCCGCAGCGCGAAGCCCGAAACCACATGACAGCGACGACAGCCAAAGATGCATTGGCAGGGCCGGCAGTGATCCGCCTGTTCCTGGTGGACGACCATCCGCTGGTGCGCGACGGCCTGCGCGCCCGGCTCAGCACCATGCCCAACCTGGAGATCGTCGGCGAGGCCGGCAGCGCCGCCGAAGCGCTTGCGCTGGTCGGCACCGTGCGGCCCGACCTGCTGCTGATGGACGTGGGCATGAAGGACATGAACGGCATCGACCTTGCGGCGCTGCTGCTGCAACGCCAGCCCGCGCCGCACATCGTGATGCTCAGCATGTACGACAACCCCGAGTACGTGCAGAAGGCTCTGCAGGTGGGCGCGCGCGGCTATGTGCTGAAAGACGCGCCGGCCGCCGAGATCGTTGCTGCCATCGAGGCCGTGTCGGCCGGCGGCACCTTCCTGAGCCCGGCCGTGTCGAAGAAGCTGTTTCGCAACCAGGAACCGAGGCCGCTGCTCACGCCGCGCGAGAGCGAGATCCTCACCGCGCTGGGCCGCGGCGAATCGAGCAAGCAGATTGCGCGCGACCTGGGCCTGAGCGTGCGCACGGTGGAAGCGCATCGGCAAAGCATCAAGCGGCGGCTGGGCATCGAAGGGCAGGCCGAGTTGATCAAGTACGCGGTGGAGCATGCGCGGGAATTCGAACGGCGCTGAGTTGCGCTGACCATTCGCGCTTGTTCGCGCGCCCATCTTGGGGCGATACCCGTCTCCGTCGCGAGAGATGGGCGGGACGTCTTTTCCTGTCTCCATCTTCCCGGTTCATTGCCGCTTCCGAAGAGATGCTTTCTCTTGCGGCGGCGCTTTCGCATCTCTTTCCCCTTCTTCGAATAAGGCCGTCATCAGTCTTTCAAATTTCGTGCGCCCGAAATGCGCCCGATTCGATTCGAAAGACAAATATCCGAGATGGCAAATATGTAATTTGAAGGTGCGAAAGATGTAATCCGAAAAATAAAACCGAAGGAGATGATTCACCGCAGATGCCCGGAAATCAATGCAGGCAGAAAACCTGAAATTCCAGCGCGCATCCGGATTTCATGGACGCCCGGAGAGGAGCGCCATGAGATCCGAAACAAGTGTCCGAAGCCCCCGCCGAGGACACATGAATCAAACCTTCAATTCGGGATCCGCAATGAAAAGAACGTTCATCGCCGTAGCAACGCTGTCCGGCATCGGACTGGCCAATGCACAAACATCCGTGACCATGTTTGGTGTCGTGGATGTCGGCGTCAGCAGCTATTCGTCCAAGTCGCAGGACATGAACCGGGGGACGTTGCTGAATCCGTTCTACCTGAACCAGGGTTCTCGCACGGCCAGCCGCACTGCCCTGAGCAATGGCAACTACGCATCGAGCCGGCTCGGCTTTCGCGGCACGGAAGATCTGGGCGGCGGAATGGCGGCCAGCTTCTGGCTCGAGGCCCCGATTTCGCCTGACGACGGCAGCACGGGCATCGCCACCTTCCAGCGCCGTTCCACGGTCAGCCTGTCGGGGGGATTCGGCGAGTTGCGCCTCGGGCGCGATTACGTTCCCACGGCCTGGAACGACATCGTGTTCGATCCCTTCGGCATCGTCGGCGTCGGCCGCAGCCTGATCTTCACGGCGCTCAATACCAATACGCGAGGCGGCCCCGGCGGATTCGGCGGCGACCTCAACTACAACCGTGCCAGCAATTCCATCGGCTATTTCTTTCCACCGAATCTCGGCGGCTTCTACGGCCAGCTGATGTATGCGATCAACGAGAACACCAAGTACGACCCGGGCTCCACGACGCCGCCGGGCCTCAACGCCGCGGGTGGGCTCAATCCGGGCACGGTCGCGACGGTGCGGGCCGGCCGGTACATCGGCGGCCGCGTCGGTTATGCCAACGGTCCCTTCGACGTGGCCCTGTCTTATGGAAACAGCACGACCGCGGACAGCTTCTATGTCGGCACCACCGATTCGGTGAAGACCCTGAACCTCGGTGCCTCGTACGACTTCGGGCCGGCCCAGCTGTTCGGCGAACTGTCGCGCGCCACGAGTTCGCGCAAGTACGCCACCACGCCTTTCGGCGGCGGCGTTCCGGACACCGATCTCACGGGCTATCTGGTCGGCGTCAAGGTGCCGGTGGGTGCGGGCCTGATCCGGGCTTCCTATTCGCAGGTCAAGTACGACCTCAACACTCCGGTGGGTCTTCCCTTCGGTGCGACAGCAGGCGATCCGAAGGCCAACAAGCTGGCCATCGGCTACGTTCACAACCTGTCGAAGCGCACGGCGCTCTATGCCACTGTCGCGCGCATCAGCAACAAGAACGGTGCCGCGCTCACGGTTGGGGGCCCGTCTTTCGTCGGCGGCAGCGCGTTCACGCCGAAGACCTCGACGGGCTACGACCTGGGCTTGCGCCACGCGTTCTAGCCATGGCCGATTCCGCAGCGCGATGCGCTGCGGAATCCAGGGTTTCTCCAAGGGTGCTAGAGGTAAGTTCCCTTTTCGGCCCGCGCATTGCGCGGGCCTTTTTTCTTGGCGCTCATTCCTTTGGGCCGTTGCCTCGTGGCGCCGCTAGTGCCGGAACCAGATCTTGAGCGTCAGGTAGAGCGCATAGCCGAGGCCCACCACCATCCACAGCAGGAAGAACATGTTGGACCAGTACTCCGCCGCATTCGCGGCCATGGTGTAGAGCTGGCCCTGGCAGCCCTTGCCGAGGCACTGGATCTCGCGGCGAACCAGTGCGCGCAGCATGAAGAAAAGCAGGGCGCAAGCGATGCCCGCGCACATCAGGAAACCCACCGGACCCAGCGGCCCCTTGACCAGCTCGCCGTTCTCGTCGCGAGGTCCCTTGCGAAGAAGATTCTGCCCGTACCGGTAGCAGACGAAGGCCAGGAGGAGCATCAGCGCGTAGTAGATGACGTGTCGCATTTCGTCGGTTGGGTTGTGGCGGGAGTTTGCGTCGCGACGGATGGTATCCGGCAATGGGGTGAGGGCGTTCGGCCATGTGCAGGCCGGCACCTGCTCAAGCAGCTTCGCCCTGCTACCCTTCGAACAGCCTCATCCATACACAGCCACGATGCACGACCTTCCCCACAGCGCCGCCGCCGATCGCAACAAGCAGCCCATCCTTGAAGCGCTGACCCGCATCCTCGGCAAGCAGGGCGCCGCGTTGGAGATCGCATCGGGCACAGGCCAGCACGCAGCCTGGTTCGCATCGGCGATGCCTGATTGGACTTGGCAAC
The DNA here is from genome assembly GCF_900100965.1 of Variovorax sp. EL159. GTDB lineage: Bacteria > Pseudomonadota > Gammaproteobacteria > Burkholderiales > Burkholderiaceae_C > Variovorax. The sequence continues at coordinate 524,596 of NZ_FMUJ01000002.1, forward strand.
CTACCGACGCAGACGCCCGCATGCTCCCCGCCATTGCAAGCCGTGTCGCGGAAGCCGCGCTGCCCAATCTCCGGCCGCCGCTGCTGCTCGACGTGATGGCGCCTCGGTGGCCATCACAAGGTTTCGCGTTCACAGAGAGCGAAGAAAAGTTCGACGCAATCTACTGCGCCAACATGCTGCACATCGCGCCGTGGGCGACATGCGCGGCCCTGATGCAAGGAGCCGCGCGGCATCTGCGTGTCGGCGGATTGCTGATCACGTACGGGCCGTACTTCGAAGAAGAAGTCCCGCCGGCCCCAAGCAACCTGGCGTTCGACGAAGACTTGCGCGCCCGGAACCCGGCTTGGGGAATTCGCCGTCTGGAAGACGTGGCCGCGGAAGCGGCCCGGGCAGGCGTGACGCTGCAAGAGCGCCACGCGATGCCCGCGAACAACCTGCTGCTGGTCTTCGCGCGTCACTGATTCACCATGGACCGGATGTCGGTCCCGTCGACTGCCTCAGGCCTGGGGCTGAGGCTGGATCAGCGGCTCCAGTTCGGCACGCAGGCGCCTCACCGCGATTTCATGCGGCAGCGTTTGCGGGCCGCGGCCATAGGTCATGGCCTTGCGGATCAGCCGCAGTTGCTCGTGCTGCATCCGCCGCTTCAGGCGCCTTGCGCGCAGGCCGAAGGTCCAGCCTATTTCCATGCGGACCTTGTAGCGTTGCAAAGGCGCGCCCAGGCGGACCCATTCGTCGTCGCGGATCAGGTCGCGCTCGGGCACGAAGTAGGCCGCAAGCGCATGCAGGTAGGCGCCGTTCTCGCGCGCGGCGGCCCGCCAGAAGAGCCCGGCCGCGATCAGCACGGGGACGCCCTTGACGACGAGCAGCAGCGCCATCTCGCCGTAGCCGTCGTCGAAGAGGTCTTCGAGAAAGGGCGAGTTCCATATGAAGTGCATGGCCCACGCCAGCGCGAAGCACAGGAAGGCGCAAGCGAGCCTTGTCACCATGCGGCGCTCGGGGTGCAGCAGGAACCAGGCGACGCCGAATGATGCGACGGCCGTGTAGGCCGCGTGGCTCCACAGTCCGCTCAGCAGCCCGCGCGTGAGCAGGTTGAGAAACACGGGGTAGACCTGGTTCTCGAGCGGAAAGTGGATGGAGGCGTTGACGGTGTAGCTCAGGTTTTCGATCACCTGAAAACCCAGGCCCGTCATGGCGCCGACGATGAGCACCGAGAGGTAGGTCTGGAACTGGTTGCGGGCAATCATCACCACCAGGATGACGCCCGCGAGCTTCAGGAACTCTTCGGTGATCGGTCCCGCCACCGCCGGCCCCCAGACCGCAACGAAGTCGGGCGACACCAGCTTGGCGCACAGGCTCTGGATGGCGATGTTGGCAGGCGCGGCGAAGTAGACCGCGCCGAGGCCGCCCCACGCAAAGGCCAGCACGAACGCCTCCGGGGAATGCTGTTCGAGCAGATCCAGCGTGCGAAAGACAAGAAGAAACGCGAGCGTGTAGCCGCCCCACACCAGCAGCCCCAGCAGCACGGTGATGGGCACCACGCGGAACCCCGTCGCGAGCATGCTGACGATGTAGAACAGGCCATTGACGATCAGCGCCGCCAGCAGCCAGAAGGCCGCGCGGCGCGGCTGGAAAAATGAATCGGTGCCGACGGGCCACGCGCTCCGTTCTTGCTCGAAAACGTCCGAACCACTCATTGCGGTGCCTCCAAGTCCATCGAGTCGAGCATGCGCCGTGCGTCGTCCAGCGCATCGCTCAAGCCGTCGTTGGGGCCGTAGAAGTCGATCTGCACCAGCGACCGGCGCCGCTGGTCCACCACTTGCCAGAACCGGCCGCCCAGCTTCGATCCGTAGTAGGCGAAAGTCTTGCCCTGCAGTCCCCAGCCGGTGACGAAGTCGGACACATCGCCGTCGATCTGCAAGCCCTGGCCGCGCTCCATGAGCCGTTGCTGCCGCACGAGGGGCCCGTCGGGTCCGCCGGCCCACGGCCATGTGTTCACGAGGAATTTGTGCCCTCCCTTGAGCAGCAGCAAAGACTTGCCGGCCTTCGAGCGCGACACGTCCATCTGCCATCCTTCGGCGGGCACGAACCGGGCCTGGCCGACGGCCACCGTCTGCCCTGCGTCCAATGGGCGACTGCCGGGCGTGTGGCGGTCCCAGAATGTCAGGCCGCCCACATAGCCCGCAATGGCGAGCAGGACCGCGAGCGCACCCGGCCAGGTGCGGTACGGGATACGGCGTGACGGCTCGAGCATCCGTCGATCGTGCCACACGGGCGCGAGCGCGCTGCCTTGGCCGAGGCCCGGTCCGAGCACGGCAAGGCCCGGTCATCAATCACGATGTTTCAGTTTTGAAACGCCTGCGCCCGCCGATACGGTGCCGCGGGCGTTTAAATTCGGTGCCGGCGCGCGCCATGCGCACCGAATCCTCTCGACAACCCTTCCATTGAAGAAAGAACTCCTCGTTTTGAACAAGACCGAACTCATCGCCGCCATCGCCACGGACACCAACCTCAGCAAGGCCGATGCCGCCCGCGCGCTCGACGCCGCCATCGAAAACCTGTCGGGCGCCCTGGCGCGTGGCGAAACGGTGCAACTGATCGGCTTCGGCACCTTCGCCGTGGCAAGCCGCCCCGAGCGCTCCGGCCGCAACCCGTCGACCGGCGAGCCGATGACCATCAAGGCCAGCAAGGCCCCCAAGTTCACCGCCGGCAAGGCGCTGAAGGACGCGGTCAACGCGGCCTGATCGTTCCTGGCGGCATCCGCGTTGCCGCGGCCCCTCATGCTTTTGCGCGGATCAGCTGCGCAAGCAGGGTCAGCACGGCAAACGCCAGGATGACCGCCACGCCCGCATACAGCATCGACAGTTGTGTGCCGGGCAGGATCGCTGCGGTGACCACCGCGAGGCCGCAGGCCCCGCCCACCTGCAGCGAGCTGTTGAGCAGGCCGGCGGCGAGCCCTTGCTCTTCGTCGGCCACGCCGTTGGTACCGGCCACCATCAACGCCGAGATGCTCAGCGCAAAGCCCACGCCCCACAACACCGACGCGGGCAGCAGCACGCCCCACAGGTCCGGCTCGGGCCCGATGCGCAGCATCAGCAGGTAGCAGGGCACGAAGGCCGAGAGCCCGACCAGCAGCACCCGGTTGACGCCGAACCTGCCGATGAGCGCGCCGATCTTCGGCCCGATGACGACCACCATCAGCCCCGCCGGCAGCAGCACCAGCGCCATCTGCCATGGCGTCCAGCCTTGCAGGTTCTGCAGGTACAACGCAATCAGAAACTGAAAGCCCATCGCGCCGCCGTACAAGAGCGCGGCACTGACGTTGGCGGCCACCAGGCCCCGGTTGCGAAAGATGTCCAGCCGGATCAGCGGCTGCTTCGCATTGCGCTCGATGACGACGAAGCCAACGAGCAACAGCATGGACAGGGCGAACCCGCCGAGGGTTCGCAGCGACACCCAGCCGGCCTCTTCCGCAGAGACCACGGTGAAGACCAGCAACAGCGTTCCCGCAACCAGCGTCAACGCGCCGCCGATGTCCAGCCGCAGCCGTTCGGTGCGCGGCGGGTCCGGTGGCAGAAAGCGCAAGGCGGCCAACAGCAGCAGCACGGCCACCGGGATCGGCAGGATGAAGATGTAGCGCCAGTTCATCGCCGCGAGCAGGCCTCCGATCAGCAAACCCGAGGAGTAGCCCGACGCCTCGAAGAGATTGAAGATGCCGAAGGCCTTGTTGCGGTGCGGTCCTTCGGCAAAGGTGGTGGCCAGCAGCGACATGGCGGCCGGCCCGGTGAACCCTGCGGCCATGCCCTTGATGAAGCGCGAGACGATGAGCAGGAACGCGTTGTCGGCGAACACGCCGAACACCGACACCAGCGCGAACACGGCCAGCCCGGTCACCAGCACGCGCCGCCGTCCGAACAGGTCGGCACATCGCCCGCCGAGCAACAGAAAGCTGCCGAACGCCAGGATGTAGGCGCCGACAAACCATTGCGCGGTGCCCGCGCTGATGCCGAACTCGTGCTGTATCTCGGGGATCGCGACGGCAATCATCGAGATGTCGAGCCCGTCCAGCAGAATCACGCCGCTGAAGATGAGCAGCGCGACCCACAGGCGCGCGGGCCAGTGCAGGGCGTTTTCATGGGGGTCCACGGGGCGGCCCAAGGCCCCGCCGGCCGTGCGCTCTTCGCACGGGGTCGAGCTGGCTGACATTTATATTCACTCCATCGTTGTCAATCCGCACGATCATTCCCGGGGGCGAAGGCGTTGGGAAACGAGTAGTTCTCGACGAACCATCAAATGGAGCTTGAAGATCGATGAACCGCATGCTGCCGGGAACGCGCGCACTCCGGACCTTCGAGGCGGCCGCGCGGCACCTGAACTTCACGCGTGCGGCCGATGAGGTCGGGCTGACGCCAGCGGCGGTCAGCTACCAGATCAAGGAGATCGAAGACCAGCTGGGCGTGGTGCTGTTCACGCGCACCAGCCGCACCATCCAGCTCACGCCGGCGGGCGCGCTGATGTTCGAGGCAACGGCCGATGCGCTGGATACCTTGCAGCGCGCAGCCGGCCGCGCCCGGCGCATGACGCGCAGCGCCGCGCACCTGCGCATTTCGCTGAGTGCGAGGTTCGCGACCAACTGGCTGCTGCCCAGGCTTCCCCGGTTCCGCGCCGAGAACCCGGGCCTGGAACTGAGCTTCGACATCAGCGACGAGCTTCGGAGTTTCGACATGGACGACATCGATGTCGCGATCCGCTTCGGCACCGGCACGCACGAGCACGCGCGATCCGACCGGTTGTTCGACACGGTGATCGTGCCGGTCTGCAGCCCGAAGCTGCTCGAAACCGGCCCCGGCCTGCAGGCGCCGCGCGACCTGTTGCAGCACACGCTGTGCTACGTGGACTGGAAGACCGACGGCATGGTCTGGCCCAACTGGCGCATGTGGATGGCCGCTGCCGGTATCGCCGATTTCGACGACAGCCGGTGTGTGGCGTTCTCCGATTCAGGCTTCGTGGTGCAGGCGGTCATTGAAAGCGGCGCCGTGGGCCTGGCCGACCTGGACATGATCGCGATCGATCTGGCGCAGGGCCGGCTGGTGAGGCTGTTCGACATCGGCGTGCCGGTGGCGCAGCCTTACGCCTACCACCTTGTCTGTCCGGAGGACAGCAGCGACGATGTGCGCGTGCTCGCGTTTCGCGAGTGGATGCTCAAGGAGGCAGGGCAATGACGATTGACTCAGACACGCTCAAATCGATTGACGCGGCTGCGGTTCTACTTGCCGAGGCTGACGCCTTGATCATTGGCGCCGGTGCCGGTATGGGGGTGGATTCTGGTCTCCCGGATTTTCGGGGAGGGGCGGGATTCTGGAGCGCCTACCCGGCCTTGGCCCGGTCGAAGATTTCTTTCCATGACATCGCTTCACCCGAAGCATTCCGGAACGACCCGGTGACGGCCTGGGGCTTCTACGGGCACCGGCTCAACCTCTACCGCAAGACGCGACCGCACGATGGCTTTGCACTGCTCAAGTCGTGGGGAGAAAAGATGGAAAAGGGTTATAGCGTTTTCACGAGCAACGTCGATGGGCACTTTCAGAAAGCAGGATTTTCCGAAGATGCCATCTACGAGTGCCATGGGTCGATTCATCATCTGCAATGCGCGAAACCTTGCGGCCAGCAGATATGGAGCGCGGACGACTTCATTCCCGAAGTAGACGAAGCGGAGTGTCGGCTGCTCAGTCTTTCTCCCGCATGTCCTCGTTGCGCAGGCTTGGCCCGACCGAACGTCATGATGTTCAGCGACTTCGAATGGCGAGAAGGCCGCGAACAGGCGCAGGCGACACGGATGCATGCGTGGTTGGCCTCGGTGCGCCGTCCTGTGGTGATTGAAATCGGTGCGGGTACGGCAATCCCATCGGTCAGATCCTTCAGTCACAACGTCGTGGGGCGATTCGATGGTCGGCTGATTCGCATCAACCCCCGCGAGTTTGATGTCCCGACCTCACGCGATGTCGCGCTCCCGATGGGGGCGATGAGAGCCTTGAGTCTTCTTGCGAATGCATTGGAGCACTGACATGTCATCTGAAGTCCCGCTCAGCGCCAGCCAGGTTGTCGTCCAGATATGCTTGTTCTTGGTGGCCGCCATCGCCATTTTTGGCGGCAGTCTCCAGATGTACCTGGGGCAGCCTGAAACCTCGCCGCGCAACGACAACGTGCACAGGTTCATGGCCGAGGTCTATCTGTCGACAGGCCTCATCTGCCTCTGGGCTGCGTTCACGATCCGCCAGCAAGGCGATCTTGTCTATCTCCTTGCACTCGGTGTGTTGCTTGCTGGCTGCGGGCGCTTGTTGTCCATCAGAAAGGTGGGCCTTCCCAAGCCTGCGGCTGTCTGGTTGGGGTACCTGATTCCCGAGCTTCTTATTCCTTTCGTGATGGCCGGTGCTCACTACGCACGCTACTAGCAGGCCCCAGACTCGCGCTAGAGTCCGCCCACGTCCACAAGACCCGCCACGCCACATGCCTGTGCTTCAACAACAACTGCTTCGATGGCTCCCGATCGGGGCCTGCCTTCTGGTGTTGGGCTGTGCGAACCCGCCGGCGCCGCCACCTTCATCTTCTACACCCGTCATCTCGTCGCTGACGCCCGACCAGGCGAACGGCATCGCGATCCATGCGCTGGGGCTGGTCGGCACGCCGTATCGCTATGGCGGCAACACGCCCGAAGGCGGCTTCGACTGCAGCGGGCTCATCGGCTATGTGTACCGCAGCAGCGTGGGGCAGGTGCCGCCGCGCACGGTGGCGCGCATGGCGGGCTTCGGCCGGCCGGTGGCGATGTCCGAGATCCGCACTGGCGACCTGGTGCTCTTCGGTCCGTCCACACCGTCGCATGCGGGCATCTATGTGGGCAGCGGGCGATTCGTGCATGCACCATCGACCGGCGGCGAGGTGCGGCTCGATCGGCTGGACGGCGTGTACTGGTCGCGGCAGGCGATGCAGGCGCGGCGGCCCTGAGCGGCGGTTCAGTCCTCGAGGTCGTGCTGCTTTCTCTTGCGCCAGGCATTGCGTTCGTCGATGGCGCGTGCCGTCTTGCATGCTGGCCGTGTGGCAATGGCTTCGCTGCGCTTCAAGGGCTGCCAGTCGGCGGGGCTCTCTGCCTGCGACAGGCTGAGCCACTCGGCCCCGCAATGAGCGCATGAGGCCACGAGCACGTCGCGCCCGCCGCGGCGTCCGACGCGCGTCTGTTCCCCGAGCGCGGGCGTGCCGCAGCACGACCAGAAGAGGGTCATGTCGGGCCGCGCCCGGGTCTGCCTGACCCACGCGGCGGCGCGGTACCAAAGCGTTGCGTTCAACACCATGTCAGGCCTTGCCCGCATTGCGGCGCGGTGCGTCGAGCCCGCAGGCGCGCACCCATGTTTCAGCCGAGACGATCCACACGGCCGCGATGATGGCCAACCACACGAAGTCCATTGCTCACTCGTTGCCTTGCAATGCAGCGAGTGTCCGAAAGCGCGCATAAAAACGGCGTCGAATGTTCACGCGGGCGCGTAAACAAGACATAAAGAAAAAAGTGCTCAGGCGCGCGGCGACTGCACGTGTTCGGGCCGCACGCCCAGGCCCACCGCGCGCGCGGGCAGCCTGCGCAGCAAGGGCCAGCGCGACAACAGCCGCAGCGGCCAGGGCACATGGCCCGCCGCGCCCGAAAGCTTGCCGTCGAGCACGGGCATCAGCACGCGGTCTTGCACCATGCGCTGCACCGCCTGCGTCACGCGCACCGGCCATTCCCTTCGACGTTGCAGCTGAGGCAGCAGGTTGTCGATCTGCTTGCCGGTGGCGTTTCCGGCCAATGGCGACGACAGCAGGTTGGCGGCGGCCACCGCGTCCTGCACGGCGAGGTTGATGCCGACGCCGCCCACCGGCGACATCGCGTGCGCCGCATCGCCGATGCACAGCAGGCCGGGGCATGACCACGATTCGAGCCGGTCGACCGTCACTTCGAGCAGCTTCACCGCGTCCCAGTCGGGCAGGGCGGTCAGCAGCCTGCCCGTCAGAAAGGGCGCGATCCTGGCGATCTCGTTGTGGAAGGCGGCCATGCCCCGGCCCTGCAGGGTGGCATGGCCGCCCTTGGGAATCACGAAGGCGCATTGCCAGTAGTCGCCGCGGTTCAGCGTCACCAGCAGATGCCCGCCGGCGATGTGGCCGCCAGTGGCTTCCGGGTCGCCGGGGACTTTGGGAAGGCGCATCCACAAGACGTCGATGGGGGCGCCGTAGCTGATGTGCGGGAGCGCGGCGGCATCGCGCAGCGTGGAATGGCGGCCATCGGCTGCCACCACCAGTGCGGCGTGCAGCTCGATGTCCTGCAGCTGGCCGCTGTGGCGGCCGCGCCGCACCTTCACGCCGGTGACGCGGCCCTTGTCCTGCAGCAGGCCGATGGCCTCGGCATCGGTCCACAGTTCGAAGCCGGGGTAGCGCCGCGCCTCGTCGCACATGAAATCCAGAAACTCCCACTGCGGCATCAGCACGAGGAACCGGCAATGCGAGGGCAGGTGCGAGAAGTCGGCCACGGGGAAGCTCTGGCCCTCGAAGGTGGCGCGCAGTTCTTCGATGCGGTCGTGCGGGCGCTGCAGGAAGGCGTCGAGCAGGCCCAGCTCGTGCAGGATCTCCAGCGTCGACGGGTGCACGGTGTCGCCGCGAAAGTCGCGCAGGAAGTCGGTGTGCTTTTCCAGCACCACCACGGGCACGCCGGCCCGTGCCAGCAACAGGCCCAGCACCATGCCGGCCGGGCCGCCGCCCGCGATGCAACAACGCGGGAGCGTGGCGGCCAAAGGGGTGGCAAGGGGCGTGTCCATGGCTTCGATCTTTCTGCGCCGTCGGTGGCAGGGGCGTATGTTGCGGTCTGGTCCGGTTCGTGCGTGTAGGCCCGCAGGCATTGCACTGCGGCGTGGTCGGCTGATTATTCGGGTTTTCCATTACGCAATGCCACGCAAGCCGCCCACGCGGTCCGACGGATGCGCCCGTACCCCCGTCCGGCAAGACTCCCCGGTTCCATATCGAGGAGACATCCCCATGCACAGCATCCGCCGCCACCTGGCGTGGCTGGTCGTGGCCGTGGTCGGCGCATTCGCGCTCGGCACCGTGGCCCTGACCCGAGGTGAAAGCGTCAACGCCCTTTGGGTCGTGACCGCCGCGATCTGCACCTACCTGATCGCCTACCGCTACTACAGCCTCTTCATCGCCGACAAGGTGCTGGGCCTGGACGGCAAGCGCAAGACCCCGGCGCACCGCCACAACGACGGGCTGGACTACGTGCCGACCGACAAGAACGTGCTGTTCGGCCATCACTTCGCGGCCATCGCGGGCGCGGGCCCGCTGGTGGGACCGGTGCTGGCCGCGCAGATGGGCTACCTGCCCGGCCTGCTGTGGATTCTTGCGGGCGTGGTGTTCGCGGGCGCGGTGCAAGACTTCATCGTGCTCTTCATCTCGACGCGGCGCGACGGCCGCTCGCTGGGCGACCTCGTCAAGCAGGAGATGGGCGTGGTGCCCGGCATGATCGCGCTGTTCGGCACCTTCATGATCATGATCATCATCCTGGCGGTGCTGGCGCTGATCGTGGTGAAGGCGCTGGCCGAATCGCCGTGGGGCACCTTCACGGTGGCGGCCACGGTGCCGGTGGCGCTGTTCATGGGCGTGTACCTGCGCTTCATCCGGCCGGGGCGCATCGGCGAGGTGTCGCTGATCGGCTTCGTGCTGCTGATGCTGGCCATCTTCGGTGGCCAGGCCGTGAGCCAGAGCGCCGAGTGGGCGCCGCTCTTCACCTTCGACGGCAAGGCGCTCACGTGGATGCTGGTGGGCTACGGCTTCGTGGCCGCAAGCCTGCCGGTGTGGCTGCTGCTGGCGCCGCGCGACTACCTCTCGACCTTCCTGAAGATCGGCACGATCATCGCGCTGGCCATCGGCATCGTGTTCGTGATGCCCACGCTGCAGATGCCGGCCATCACGCAGTTTGCGCAGGGCAACGGCCCGGTGTGGTCGGGCAGCCTGTTCCCGTTCCTGTTCATCACCATCGCCTGCGGCGCCGTCTCGGGCTTCCATGCGCTGATCTCTTCGGGCACCACGCCCAAGATGCTCGACAACGAGCGCCACGCGCGCTTCATCGGCTACGGCGGCATGCTGGCCGAATCCTTCGTGGCCGTGATGGCGCTGGTGGCGGCTTCGTGCATCGAGCCGGGCATCTACTTCGCGATGAACAGCCCGGCCGCGCTGGTGGGCAGCACCGCGCAACAGGCGGCGCAGACCATCTCGAGCTGGGGCTTCGTCATCACGCCCGAGATGCTGATGCAGACCGCCAAGGACGTGGGCGAAACCACCATCCTCGGCCGCGCAGGCGGCGCGCCGACGCTGGCGGTGGGCATGGCCCACATCCTTCACCAGGTGATCGGCGGGCAGGCCATGATGGCCTTCTGGTACCACTTCGCGATCCTGTTCGAGGCGCTGTTCATCCTCACGGCGGTCGATGCCGGCACCCGCGCGGGCCGCTTCATGCTGCAAGACCTGCTGGGCAGCTTCGTGCCCGCGCTCAAGCGCACCGATTCGCTGCCGGCCAACCTGATCGCCACCGCGCTGTGCGTGGCGGCCTGGGGCTACTTCCTGTACCAGGGCGTGGTCGATCCGCTGGGCGGCATCAACACGTTGTGGCCGCTGTTCGGTATCTCCAACCAGATGCTGGCCGCGGTGGCGCTGATGCTGGGCGTGGTGGTGCTGTTCCGCATGAAGCGCGAGCGCTACGCGTGGGTGGCCATTGCGCCGGCCGCATGGCTGCTGGCCTGCACGCTCACGGCGGGCTGGCAGAAGATCTTCTCGGCCGACCCGAAGATCGGTTTTCTCTCGCACGCCGCGAAGTACACCGAAGGCCTGGCCAATGGCGTGCTGGTGGCGCCGGCCAAGACGCCCGAGGCCATGTCGCGCATCGTCTTCAACGACCGGCTCGATGCGGCCCTGTGCGCGCTCTTCATCTTCGTGGTGCTGAGCGTGCTGGTCTACAGCATCAAGGCCTGCCTGGCGGCGCGCGCGGCCAACCGGCCGACCACGCAAGAGACGCCGTTCGAGCCGATGGGTGCGGCCTCGTCCGCCGCCCACTGAACGCCATGGGCCTCGCATTGCCGGAAGCCGGGCGCTACTTTGCGCGCTCGCTCAAGCAGTCGCTGCGGCTCATGGTCGGGCTGCCCGACTACGACGCCTACCTGACCCACATGGCGGCCACCCACCCGGACCGGCCGCCGATGAGCTACGAGGTTTTCTTCAGGGAACGGCTGGAGGCGCGCTACGGCGCGGGCAAGGGCCGCTGTTGCTAGTGGCGCGGCGGTCCGTGCGGCCGCCGGCCACAAAGACGACACATTTATAATCATTTGGTTCGCGCGATGCGATCCCTTTGCTGCAAGCCCGGCCCCGTGCCGGTGCCGCGCGGCAGAGGCACCCAACCCAGATTTTTCCAGGCAGGGCACATCCGGTTTCTCCACTTGAGAGGTGGCGAAACGGCATGTCGCTTCGCGATTTACACAAAACAAATCGCCCTGAGGGAAATCAACCATGTCCGTTCGTTCGCCTGCGCCGCGCTTCCGGCTGCGCCATCCATCCTTGTTCCTTGCCGTGCTGGCCGCCCTGAACGGCGCCGCGCATGCCCAGCAGAGTGCCGGCGGCACCACGCTCAAGGAAGTCACCGTCAGTTCCGAGCAGGACGCGGGCTACGCCCCGTCCACCAGCAGCACGGCCACCAAGGGCAGTGCGCCGCTGCGCGACATTCCGCAGGCGGTGAACGTGCTGCCGGCACAACTGCTGCGCGACCAGGGCGCGACCTCGATGCAGGACGCGCTGCGCAATGCGCCCGGCGTGTCGTTCAACGCGGGTGACGGCCAGCGCGACCAGGTGGTCATTCGCGGCTTCTCGGCCATCGCCGACTGGTTCGTGGACGGCGTGCGCGACGACGCGCTGTACTTTCGCGACCTCTCGGACACCGAGCGCATCGAGGTGCTGAAGGGCCCGGCCGCCGTGCTGTACGGGCGCGGATCGTCGGGCGGCCTCATCAACCGCGTGACCAAGAAGCCGGTGTTCGAGCGTCCCTTCGGCGAGGTCTCGCTCGGCCTGGGCTCCCACGACTTCAAGCGGCTGACCACCGACCTGAACACGCCCATCGGCGAGAACATGGCGTTTCGCCTGAACGTCGCGCGCGAGAAGTCGGGCAGCTACCGCAACCAGCAGTTCATCGACCGCTACAACATCGCACCGTCGCTGGCGATCAAGTTCAGCCCGCAGACCGACCTGCTGCTGCAGTACACCAACGCCTACGACCAGCGCCTGACCGACTTCGGCATTCCCGAGCTCAATGGCCGGCCGGTGAACGTGCCCATCGGCACCTACTACGGCTCCGCATTCGGCAAGCGCGACGACACCACCACGACCCGCGTGCAGTCGTTCACCTCGACGCTGAACCACCGCTTCAGCGCCTCGCTGGACCTGCGCAACGTCACGCGCTACTACACCTACAAGCTCGACCGCTTCAACACGCTGCCCAGCGGCACCACCGACCCGGTGCGCATGACGGTGGGCCGCACGCGCGGTTTTGTGGACCGCGACGAAAGCGGCTGGTTCAACCAGACCGAACTGACCTGGCGCAACAACCTCGGCGGCTTCAAGCAGGAGTGGCTGCTGGGCGCGGAGTTCGGCAAACAAGACAAGCGCCTGTACTCGGTGTCGTCGGCCACGGGCTACGAGCGCGTGAGCATCCTGAACCCGGTCGCCGTGCCGGCGCCCATTCCGCTGGCGAGCTACCAGGCGGCCAGCGCGATCCCGAGCAACTCGACCTTCAAGACGGCCGCGATCTACGCGCAGAACCAGATCACGCTGGCGCCGCAATGGAAGGCGCTGGTCGGCGGCCGCTACGACGTGTTCGGGCAAGAGACCTCGTTCGAGCGCACGCAGGCGCCCATCGAGCGCACCGACCGCAAGTTCAGCCCGCGCGCGGGCGTGGTCTGGCAGCCGAGCGAAACGCAGTCCTACTACGTGTCGTACAGCCGCTCGTTCCAGCCTTCGGCCGAGACCTTTGCGCTGTCGACCGCCATTGCGGCGAACGACCCAGAGATCACCGTCAACAAGGAAATCGGCGCCAAGTTCGACTTTCTCGATGGCGCGCTCAACTTCACCACGGCTGTCTTCAATCTCGAACGCTCGGGCATGAAGAACACCGACCCGGCCAATCCCGCGCGGCAGATCAACGTGGGCACGCAGCGCACCAATGGGGTCGAGCTCGCGCTGGCCGGCAAGCTGCCGGGGCGCTGGGACATCAGCGCGGGCTATGCGTACCTCGACGGGCGCATGGTGAAGTCGCTGGCCACGGTCAGCTCGCTGCAGTTGCCGGTGGGCGCGGCGCTGCCGGTGCAGGGCAAGGTGGCGGCGCTCACGCCGCGCCACTCGGCCTTCGTGTGGCTCATGAAAGACCTGGGCAATGGCCTGAGCGCCGGCGGTGGCGTGAACTACGTGGCCTCGCGCTATGCGTCGCTCAGCAACCTGGTCACGCTGCCGGGCTACGTCACGGCCGACCTGGCGGCCAGCTACAAGACCGAGCGCTACGAGCTGTCGGTGAACCTGAAGAACCTCACCAACAAGAAGTACTACGTCTCCGGACACGGCAGCGTCGACAACCTCATCATGCCCGGCGCAGGGCGCGAGTTGCAGGTGATGCTGACCGCAAAGTTCTGACGGCGGCCGTTGCGCGTCAGGCCCGCTGCGTGCGGGCCAGTGCGCCCTTGCGCTCCAGCAGCTCGACCATCTTGAGTGCGGCGGGCGCAAGCGGCCTGTTCTTCAGAGCGAGCCGGTAGAGCGGGCGCGAAAGGGCGGCGCCGCCCGCCAGCTTCAGCTCGCGCAGCGCGCCGAGCGCGAGCATGTCGGCCACCACCACGCGCGGCAGCATCGAGATGCCGACACCGCTGGCCACCGTGCGCGCAATGGCCTCGTTGCTGGCCATTTCCATCCAGGGCAGGGCGGCGATGCCGTGGGCCTCGCACAGCGCTTCGGTGGCCTGCCGCGTGCCCGAGCCCGGCTCGCGCAAGATCCAGTTCTGGCGGCCCAGCGCTTCGGCCGTCACCGCACGGCGCGGCAACGCCGAGCCCGGCGCCACCACCAGCGTGAGCGGGTCGGCCTTCCATTCGCTGACCTCGATGCGCTCTTCATCGACGCGGCCTTCCACCAGCGCCAGGTCGATGCGGCATTCGAGCAACTGCTCGCACACCCACTGCGTGTTGCCCACCGTCACGCGCGGCACCACGGCGGGGTAGGCGGCGCAGAAGGCCGCGACATAGGGCGGCAGCCAGTAGCTCGCGACCGTGGTGCTGGCACCGATGGTCAGGCTGCCGCGCTGCACGCCGACGCGCGCACGCACATCGTCGAGCGCTGCGCGCTCCATCGCGAAGATGCCGCGCGCATGCGTGAGCAGCGAGGTGCCCGCCTCGGTGAGCCGGAAGCCCTTGCCGGCGCCGCGCTCGATCAGCGTCAGGTCGAGCTGGTGCTCCAGTTCGCGGATGCCCTTGGACACCGCCGGCTGGCTGATCCACAGCCCTTCGGCCGCGCGAGAAAAGCTGCCCGCCTCGGCCACCGCGACGAAGAGGCGCAGCAGGTGCAGGTTCATTGCCATAACTTCATTTCATGCATTGGTGAAGTTTATGTCTTTGACTCATGGGGCGTCCATTCCTAACCTCGGGGCCATGGATTCCCTTGTTGCCTCCTTGCCCGGTTTCTCTTTCGTTCGCAGCCGTGGGCCCGGCCTGCTGCTCGCGGCCCTGCTGGCCGCCATGGCCGCGCTGCTGGCGCAGTGGGGGCCGATGCTGCAGATGGGCCTGAGCGCGATGACGCTGGCCATCGCGCTGGGCATGCTGGTCGGCAACACGGCCTTCCCTTCGGTGGCGGACCGCGCCGGCGCAGGCGTGGACTTTGCGCGCAGCGTGCTGCTGCGCGCGGGCATCGTGCTCTACGGCTTTCGCATCTCGCTGCACGACATCGGCGCGGTCGGCTGGCCCGGCCTGCTGATCGGCATGGCGATGGTGGCGCTGACCTTCGGCATCGCGGTCTATGTCGGCACGCGTTGGCTGGGGCTCGACCGGCAGACCGCCGCGCTGATCGGCGCGGGCAGCGCCATCTGCGGCGCCGCAGCGGTCATGGCCACGCAGCCCGTGGTACGCGGCGAAGAGCACAAGGTCTCGATCGCCGTCGCCACGGTGGTGGTGTTCGGCACGCTGTCGATGGTGCTGTACCCCTTGGTGTTTCCGTACCTCGGTCTGTCGGAGCATGCCTTCGGCCTGTTCGCCGGATCGACCATCCACGAGGTGGCACAGGTGGTGGCCGTGGGCGAAACCGTCGGCCCCGCCGCAGCCAACGCGGCCGTGGTCGAGAAGATGCTGCGCGTGATGATGCTCGCGCCGTTCCTCATGTGGCTGTCGTTCCATTCGGCCGCATCGATGAAGGGCGCGACCAGCTTCAAGGCCTGCTGGAAGCAGGTGCGCATTCCGTGGTTCGCGGTGTTGTTCATCGCCGTGAGCGCGGTGCATTCGCTCGATGTGCTGCCGCACGCGCTGGTCGAAGGGCTGGTGCAGCTCGACACGCTGCTGCTGGCCACCGCCATGGCCGCAATGGGCCTGCGCACCAGTGCCGTGAGCCTGCGCCGTGCCGGTGTGCAACCGCTGAAGCTGGGGGCGCTGCTCTTCGTGTTTCTCACGGTCGGCGGCTACGGCGTCAATGCACTGGTGCTGTCGATGTTCTGAGCTCCGATGCGCCTGTGGGGCTCAGGCAGCGGCTGAGGCAGGCTGCGTGAATTCCAAGTTCTCTTTCGCGGGGCTTCGCGCCACGATGGCATCCACGTCACTCGTGGAGAACATCGATGTCATCCGAACTCAACCAGATCGCCAGCTGGTCGCTGCGCTGGCGCATTTTTCTTTCGGGCGTGCTGTTGCTCGCTGCGGCACTCGCATCGGCCAAGCCCTTTGACGAGAACACCGATCTGCAGGCCGAACAGCGCTTTCAGCTCGCCCTGGAAGCGCAGGCCGACCGCGACTACGGCACCATGCTCGACCAGTTGCGGCAAGCCGCCTCCGAAGGCCATGCCGAGGCGCAGGAGATGCTGGGCATGGTGCTGCTGACCGGCCAGACGCTGTACGGCCCGGCGGTGAAGGCTGACCGCTGCGAAGCGCGGACATGGATGCTCCGGGCCGCAGAACAGGGGAGTGAAACGGCGAAGGTCCAGCTGGCTTTTCTGAACAGGCTGCGCGGGTCGCCGACGGGCAAGAGCGCCTGCGGCTGAACGGGTGGGCGGGGCTCGGTCAGAATCCGGGGCTAGCCGCCCCATGACCTCGCCCGCCACGCCACCCCATCGCCGCCTGCGCCAGACAGGCATCGTCATCCTCATCGCCGGCTGGATCGTCGCGGGCATTCTCTTTCTCGTCGCCGAGCGCAATGAAGACGTGAAGGCGGCCGACCAGCGCGTGGTGAACGGGCAGGTCTACACGGTGCCGCTGGACGCATCGAAGCGCGAACTGCAAGAGGTCGAACGGATGGGCGGCAAGGCGACCGTCTGGATGGTCGAGTCCGAGGCCTGGCTCGGGTCGCTCTTTCATGGCAAGCGGCTCGCCTACACGCTGGCGGTGTTGTCGACGGCGGTGGCGGGCGTTTGCATCTATCTCGCGGCCTTGGCGGCGGAAGAGGTAGATGCGTAGGGATCGCATGACCTCGCCCGCCAAGAGCATCCATCGGGCCGACTACGAAAACGCCCCGGCCGCGCTGGGCGTGATGCCCAAGACCTATCCGGATGGCTGGGACACCGGGCGGCATAGCCATGACAGGGGCCAACTGGTGTATGCCCCCGTGGGCCTGATGGAGCTGGCCACCGCCGACGGGCTGTGGCTGATTCCGCCGCAGCACGCGCTATGGATACCGCCCCATACCCAGCACGCCATGCGGGCCCGGGGCACGGTGTCGATGCAGAGCCTTTATGTGCGTGCCGACGCGATTCCCGCCGGCTTTCCCCGCAAGCCGCAGACCCTGCGCGTGTCGCCCTTCCTGCGCGAGCTGATCGGCCGCGCATCGACCATCGCCATCGCGCACGACGAAGACGGGCACGAAGGACGCGTGCTCTCGCTCATCCTCGGCGAGATCGACTGGGCCAGGGACGCCGTCGAGCTGGGCCTGATGAGCGCCCGGGACGCACGCCTGTCGCGCGTGTGCAAGGCCCTGCTGGAGCGGCCCGGCGACGCGCGCTCGCTGGTGGAATGGGCTCGCGAGGTCCATGTGTCGGAGCGCACGCTGGCGCGCCTTTTCAGGCAGGAGTTCGGTGTGACCTTCATCGGATGGCGCCAGCAGGTCCGGGTGCTGGCGGCGCTGCCGCGCCTCGCATCGGGCGAGGGCATCACGGCGATCGCGCTCGAACTCGGCTACGAAACACCGGGCGCGTTCACTCACGTATTCCGCCGCTTCATGGGCGTGCCGCCCAGCAAATACTTGCGGCAGCGCTGAAGCCCGGCACGCCGGCGCGGCTGGCCGTGTCCGATTCGGCGCAGAAGTCGGCAGCTTCGGGCAAGCGTGCGGGAAGAGGGCTGCCCACACTCGGGGGCATGTCGAACCGAGACCCCATGTCCCATTCCTGCACGCCCTTCGCGGCGGCCCATCCAGCCCCACCCTTTGTTCGCAAGGACGTCGATTTCGATGCCGACCGCATCACGCTGCGAGGCTGGCTGTACCAACCCGTCGAGCCGGCGCCGCACGAACAACGGCACCCGCTGATCGTCATGAGCGGCGGCTACGGCACCACCAAGGAGATGTTCACCGACCTCTTCGCCGAGCGCTTCGCCGGCGCCGGCTTCATGGTGCTGCTGTACGACCATCGGGGCTTTGGCAGCAGCGACGGCGCGCCGCGCCGCGAGATCAACCCCTGGCAGCAGATCGAAGACATGCGCCACGCCGTCACCTTCGCGAGTGGCTTGTCCGAAGCCGATGCGCGGCGCATCGGCGTCTGGGGCAGCAGCTATAGCGGCGGCCATGCCATCGTTCTGGCGGCCACGGACCGCCGTGTGAGATGTGCCGTGGCGCAGGTGCCGACGGTCAGCGGAACGCAGTCCGCGCTGCGGCGCGTCAACGGCGAGGCCGAAGCCCAGCTGCTCGCCCGTCTTGCCGACGACCGCCAGCAGCGGGCGCGGGGAAGTGCGCCCCGCATGCTGCCGATCATGGGCGATGCAGGTTCCGAAGCCGTCTACAAGACACAGGAGGCGGTCGATTGGTACACCGCCGCCTATCGCCGCGCGCCGCAACAGGTGCCCGAGGTCAGCCTGCGTTCCGTGGAATGGTCTCGTGCCTACAACCCCGGCGACTACATCCAGCGCGTGAGCCCCACGCCCTTGCTGATGGTGGTGGCCGAGCGCGACACCGTCACGCCCACCGACCTTGCGCTGCTGGCGTACAACCAGGCGCTGGAGCCCAAGGCCTTGACGCTGTTGCCGGGCTCGGGGCACTTCGACCCGTACATCAAGGACTTCGAGATCGCTTCCACGCAGGCGCTGGATTGGTATCGGAAACACCTCGGTCACCGCTGAAAGATCGTGCGTTCGCACAGTTGGGGTTTGAACGGAGGCCCACGACGCAAGCACGGTGAGAGCATGACGGCGCCCCTGCGAGGCCCGGGACAGGCTCATCCATCGAAAGAACTACAGAGGAAGACAATGAACTTCAGGCTCACCTCACAGCTCGCGTTGTTGCTCGCGGCTGTCGCGCTCACCGCCTGTTCGCAACTGCCTCCGAGCTATGCCGAGAAGGCGGCTGCGCAAGCCACAGCCAACGCGCAGGCCGGTGCACGGCGCTCTCCGGCGCAGGTGAGTCCGGTGCCGACGAACGAGGTCAGCCCGCAGATGCAGGCATTGATCGGCGGCGGCTACCCCGGCCACTTCAACGCGGCGCCCAAGGACGCAGCCGAGTGGAAGGCGCTGGTCAACAGCCGTGCCGCGCCCGTCGTGGCGATGATTCCTGCGCTGAAGGAAAAGCTCGGCGTCTCCGTGCAGGCCACGAAGATCGCCGGTGTGAACGCCTTCATCGTCACGCCCCACAAGATCGCGCGCGGCAACGAGAAGCGGCTGCTGATGCACGTGCATGGCGGCGGCTACGTGTTCGGCCCCGGCGAATCCGCCTTGCCCGAAGCGATGCTGCTGGCCGGCTTCGGCGGCTTCAAGGTCGTGTCGGTTGACTACCGCATGCCGCCCGACTTTCCTTATCCCGCGGCCATGGACGATGCGATGGCCGTCTGGAAGGAACTGGTCAAGACCAACAAGCCGCAGAACATGGCGGTCTTCGGCACTTCGACGGGCGGCGCGATGACGCTCGCGCTGGTGCTTCGCGCGAAGGCCGAGAACGTGCCGCTGCCCGGCGCCATCGCACCGGGAACGCCGTGGTCCGACATCGCGAAGATCGGCGACAGCTACCAGACCAATGAATGGATCGACAACGTCCTGGTGACCTGGGACGGCTGGCTGGGGCGCGCCGCGCTGCTGTACGCCGCGGGCCGCGACCTGAAAGACCCGCAGCTGTCGCCGATCTACGGCGACTTCAAGGGCTTTCCTCCCGCGATCCTGACCACGGGCACGCGCGACCTGTTCCTGTCGAACACGGTGCGCACGCATCGCAAGCTGCGGCGCGCCGGCGTCGAGGCGGAACTCAACGTGTACGAAGGGCAGTCGCACGCGCAGTACGGGATGAACCCGGATGCGCCCGAGACCCGGGAAGCATTCGGCGATATCGCGCGCTTCTTCGACAGGCACCTGGGGCGCTAGGGCTCCGCTGCGCCACGATCATCGGCGTGAAAAGCAAGGAAGGTCGTGCGCTCAATGCGCTGCCGGCGATGGCCAACAGCCACGACAGGCACCCTTTGCCAGAGCCGCTTCAGCGCCGGTTTCCAAGATTCACGGGCGAACCGATGGCGCCGCGCCGGCCATCCGCAGCAGGCCCGGCACCTCGCTGCGCCCGACACCCAGGTCACACAGTTCGTGCTCGCTCATGGCCTTCAGTTGCGATGCGTCGACACGCAGGCGCCGGCGCTTCTCGATACATCGGGCGCCGTCGAAAAGGGCATCGAGGAGCCATTGACGAAATACAACGAGCGTGAGTGTTGCCATGAGGTACTCCCGGTTGGAGAACGATCATCTTCCGGCGAGACGTGCTACTGTGGAAGTTGAGATTTCTGAGCTCACCTTCAGTGTTTCCGATGCGCCACCTCAACCTCGACCAATTGCGCACGCTGATTGCCATCGTCGACCTCGGCACCTTCGCTGCCGCGGCGAAAGCGCTGCATCTGGCGCAGCCCACCGTGAGCCTGCACATCAGCGAGCTGGAGTCGCGCCTGGGCGCGCCGCTCGTGATCCGCGGCAAGGGCCGCATTCTTCCCACCGCGTCGGGCGCCGTGCTGGTCGAGGGCGGTCGAAAACTGCTGCGGGACACCGAAGACCTGGTCGATGCGACCCGGCGGCGCCATGAAGGCCGTACCGGCCGGGTGCGCCTCAGTGCTTCGACAGGCGTGGTGCTGGACATGCTCACGCAGGTGCTCGAGGCACTCGAAGCCGAGCACTCGGAGATCGATGTCGAAGTGAGCATTCTCGTCACCAGCGAAGCGATCGCGCGGCTGGCCGCCGGCACGCTCGACATCGGGTTGGTGGCGATGCCCGCACCGGTGGTCTCCGGCCTGGTGGTTTCGCCATGGCGCGAGCAACCGATGATGGCCTTCGTGCCGCAGCGCTGGAAAGCACCCAAGCGCGCCACGCCGGCCTGGCTGGCCCGCAAGCCGCTGATCTTCAACGAAGCGAACACCTCCATGCACCAGCTCACGGTGGCGTGGTTTGCCGCGGCGGGCCTGGCGCCACGCCCGCGCATCGAGCTCAACGTCGATACAGCGGTTCGCAGGCTGGTGGAGGCTGGCTACGGTGCCGCGCTGCTGCCGTCGCAACCGGACGCCGACACGGTGCCGACCGAACGCGTTCAGATCGTGCCGCTGATGCCGGCGCTGACGTGGCGGCTCGGGGTGGCGCACAGGCCGCGGGCGATGCTCGACGGCGCGACCTTGAATGTGTTGAATGTGCTTGCCGGCTTGGGATCAGCCTCTGCTTCTGCATGAAGCAGCAGCCCTGTCCGCTGATGTGGCTGGGTCGATGGGCGAATGAGAATGGCGCCGATGTGGGAACAGGCAGCGACTGAAGGCCTCAGGCCTTTGCCTTCATCGCATCGAACCCGCGCGCCAGATCCGCAGTCAGGTCCGCCGGCGCCTCCAGCCCGATGTGCAGCCGCACCACCGCACCGCGCTGGCTCCAATCCGTCACGCTGCGCGCCGCGCGCATGTTCGTCCAGGCCACCAGGCTTTCGTAGCCGCCCCATGACGAGCCGCGCCCGAACAGGGTGAGCGCATCGACGAAGCGCTCGACCGCTGCGTTCTCGATGCCGGGTTGCAGCTCGATGGACAGCAGGCCGTTGGTGCCCTGGCAGTCGCGACGCCAGATGTCGTGCCCCGGATGCTGCGGCAGCGCGGGGCAGAACACCGTTGCCACTTCAGGTCGCGCTTCGAGCCAATGCGCCACTTCGAGCGCGTGCCGCTCGTGCATCTGCAGCCGCGCCGACAGCGTGCGCATGCCGCGCAGCACCAGCCATGCATCGTCGGGGCTCACGGTCATGCCGAAGGCGTCGCAGCGTTCATTGAGCGGCTGCCACGCTTCGCGCGTGGTGGCGACGGTGCCCATCATCACGTCCGAATGGCCCGAGAGGTACTTGGTGGCGGCCATCGTCGAGATGTCGGCGCCCAGCGCGAGCGGGCGGTACTGCACGCCCGAGCACCAGGTGTTGTAGGCCGCGAGCAAGGCGCCGCGTGCATGCGCCAGCGCGGCGAGCTTGGGCAGGTCGCACATCTCGTAGACCAGCGAGCCGGGGCATTCGGCATACACCAGCTTCGTGGTGGGCTCGAACAGCGCTTCGATGCCGCTGCCATCCGCCGCGAAGAACGAACTGCGGATGCCATAGGGCGCGAGGAACGAGTGCACGAGGTTGCGCGTCGGCTCGTACACGCTGTCCGACATCAGCACATGGTCGCCGGGTTTGAGGTACGACAGCAGCACCATGCCGATGGCCGCCAGCCCGGTCGGAAAGAGCCGCGTTCGGTAGGCACCTTCGAGCTCGCTCACCGCGTCTTCGAGCGCGAAGGTGGTGGGCGTGCCGCGCGCGCCGTAGCTGAAGATGCGCTCGTCGTCGCGCCGCGCACGTGCGTCGCGCATGGCGCCCACGCTGTCGAACAGCACGGTGCTGGCGCGCACCAGCGGTGTGTTGACGGGCGTGCCGCCCGCATACGACGGCGCCTTGCCGGTGCGCGTGAGCCGGGTGTCGACGGAGAGGCCGGTGGAGTCTTGGTGCGAATCGGACATGGTGTGAAAGCGTGGACCGGGTCGGGTCTGGTCGGGTGCGTCAGTCTGCCTTGGCCCCCGAGAGTTTGACGATTCGCGACCAGCGGTCAATGTCCTGCCGCAATTGCGCAGCAAAGGCTTCGGACGAGTTGGCCACCACTTCGCTGCCGCCGTCGTTCACGAGCTTGACCACTTCGGGCAGGCGCAGCGCGCGCACGATGGCCTCGTTCAGGTAGGCCACGCGTTCGGGCGGCGTGCCGGCCGGTGCGAAGAAGCCGTACCAGTCTTCGAAGCGTGCGCCGGCGTAGCCCAGTTCCTCGAGCGTCGGCGACTTGGCAAAGACGCCGATGCGGCGCGGGCTGGTCACGGCCAGCACGCGCAGCTTGCCGTTCTGCACGAGGCCCGCGACCGAAGACGTCGAGGTCACGAGCACGTCGACCTGCCCGCCGAGCAGGTCGGTGAGCGCGGGGCCGGCGCCCTTGTAGGGCACGTGCGTCATGGCGATGCCGTCGTCTTTTGACAGCACCACGCCGACGAGGTGCGACAGCGTGCCGTTGCCCGGCGTTGCGTAGGTCACCTTGCCGGGGCTGGCCTTGGCCTTCGCGGCGAGGTCGGCAAAGCTCTTGAGCGGTGAGTTCGCATCCACCACGAGCGCGAGCGGCGCGGCGTTGATCTGCGTGATCGGAATGAAGTTCTTGACCGGATCGAAACCGGCTGACGCATAGAGCGTGGGGTTGACCGCCATGATCGACACCTGCGAGGTGAGCACGGTGTAGCCGTCGGGCCTGGCGTCGGCCACGGCCTTGGCGCCGATGTTGCCGCCCGCGCCGCCGCGGTTGTCGACCACCGCGGCCTGTCCCATGATTTCCGGCAGCCGCGCGGTGACGAGGCGGGCCGTCGCGTCGTTGCCGCCGCCCGGCGGGAAGGGCGAGACGAACTTCACCGTCTGCGACGGGAAGCCGTTGCGCGCGGGCAGCGGCTCGGCCGAGGCGGGCTGCAGGGCCAGCGTTGCGAGCCACGCGGCGGCGACCGCAAAGTGGGTGAGGTGGGCAAGGCGGGCAAGGTGCGGGATGCGGCTGGCAGACGACATGACGGAACTCCTGGGCTGGGAACAGACAACGACGAACGGAAAGCGAAACCGGGGCGGGTGCGGGACGGCCCGCGCAAGGCGAGCCATGCGGCGCACCTAGTGCGACGCGGCGGGACCGGCGGGCAACCGGAAGGCGGCCCGCTCCTGCGCGTCGAGCTGCGCGACGAGGCCCGTCTCCCAGGCGAGGTAGCGGCGCGCGGCCTCCTTGTTGCCGTCGTGCCGGTCGTGCACGAAGAACAGGTAGTCGATGCAGTCGGCGTCGCTGGGCAAGTCGGGCGTGGCCTCGACGGGCAGGCCGGCGGCGCGCCATGCGGCCATGCCGCCTTCGAGCAGCAGCGGGGCCGCCGTGTGGCCGGCGAGTTCGGAGGCCGCGGCCCAGGCTGCGAGCGCGGCGTCGTCGGCAACCAGCACAAGCTGGCGCGCTTCGCCCTTCACGTCGTTGGCAAGACGCGGGCGGATCGACCAGCGGGCCTGCGGAATGTGGCCGGCGCGAAACTGCATGCCGGCGCGCAGGTCGACCAGCGCGACATCGCCTCGCGCGAGCCGTGCCGACAGCGTGGGCGTATCGATGGTCGACAGCGCCGGTGCGATGGATGCAGGGGCGGGCGCCAACGACAGGCCGCTCGCAAGCCCGCCTTCGAGCACGCTCGCGTCATGCCCCATCTGCCGCAGCCAGCTCGCGACGGTGGGCGCGCGCACGCCGTCGTTGTCGAACAGCACCAGCCGTGCGCCGCGCACGCCGACGTACTGGTCGCCGGCCTGCATCAGCTGGCCGCCGGGCGTGTGCTGCGCGCCGGGCAGGCTGCCGGCCGCGAACTCCTCGGGCGTGCGCACGTCGCACAGGAACAGGCTGCGGCGTGCATCGCCGGCCCATTGCTGCACGGCCTGCGCCGTGACCGTGGGCACATCGAAGCGGACGGCCAGTGCCTTGGCGGCGGGGCGCAGGTCGGTGTTGCCGCTGTCGTCCGCATAACGCTGCGTGCCGCCGTGTCCCAGCACATGGTCGCCCAGGTACCAGCCCTGCGTGCCGTTCTCCAGCGCGTAGACCGGGTTGGGCAGGCCCAGGTTGATGAGCGTCTGCGCGCCGATGATGCTGCGCGTGCGGCCCGCGCAATTGATGACGATGGGCGTGGTGGTGTCGGGCACCAGCTGGCGCACGCGGTAGGCCAGCTCGCCGTTGGGGCAGCAGGTGGCGCCCGGGATGTTCATCTTGTGGAACTCGCTGACGGGGCGCCCGTCGAGCACCACCACCTTGTCCTGGCGCGCGAGCATCTCGGCCAGCTGGTCGGCGCTGACGCGGGGCGTGTGATAGACCTCTTCGGCCAGTTCGCCGAAGGTCTTCGAAGGCAGGTTGACGCCCGCGAAGAGCACGTAGCCAGCGGCCTTCCAGGCGCGCGTGCCGCCTTGCAGCACGTGCACGTCGGTGTAGCCCAGTGCGGCGAGCCGCGCGGCGGCGCGTTCAGCGACGTCGGCAGTGCTGTCGTCGCCCGCGTCGTAGGCCACCACCCGCACGCCGCGGCGCGGCACGAGGCGCGGCGCATCGATCTCCAGCCGGCTGAAGGGCAGGGGGATGCCGTAGAAGAGGTGCGCCTCGCCGTACTGGCCATGCTCGCGCACGTCGAGCAGTGCGATCTCGTTGCCGTCGTGCAGCCAGGATTTGAGGGTCTTCGGGTCGATGCGGGAGGTCGTCATGGGCAAGGGTGTGTCGGTGTCGGCGGATGCGGCGGGACGAGCGCGTCCCTGCGAGGCCGCATGGCGGCCCGCATCCGTGAATTGCGAAGAAGAGAAAGCGGGAGGCGTCTAGCGGCGCGTCTGCACGCCGATGCCCATGGTCTGGTACGTGCCGGCGGCGAGGTCGTAGGCGGTGCGTTGGTTCAGCGTTTCAAGCGCGCGGCCGTACATGTGCAGGTGGCGAATGACCTGCTCGCCCTGGATCTCGACCGAGTGGATGTCTTCGGGCATCAGCGCGATGCCCGTGCCCGGTGCCACGACGACCAGCGCCGTTTCTTCGAGCTTGCCCACGCCCGGCACGGCGCCGTCGTCGGTGCGTTCGTACACGCGGTTGTGCTCGGTGCCTTCCACGGCCGCGATGCAGGCCCAGGTCGTGTGGTTGTGCGGCACGATCTTCTTGCCCGGCCGCATCACGTTCAGGTAGAGCGCATAGCTCTGGTCGGCGTCTTCGGCAATGAGGTAGCGGGCCTGGTGCTCGCCCGCCTCGGGCGGCGGGAAGTCGGCGGCGCTCCAGTACGCGGTGTGGGCGGCCAGCCCTTGCAGTGCGTCCAGCACCACCGCGAGCTTTTCGCGGGTGGGTTCAGCGCCGCCGATGGTTTGCTTCATGGTGGCGATGGACGCTTCGACGGCCTGGCGGCGCTGCTCGGACGGGGTGCTCATGCGGGGAATCTCCTGTGGGGGCTGTTCGGTGTGTGTTCACTGTAGTGACAGGGACGTGACGCAACAATCCAAGTGGCGCAAGAAACACATCAATAGAATTAATGGATGCCCACGCTCGACCTTGAACTGCTGCGCTCCTTCGCGGCCGTTGTCAGCCACCACAGCTTTGCGGCGGCGGCCGTCCACCTGGACCGCACGCAGTCGGCCATCACGCAGCAGATGCAGCGGCTGGAAGAGCAGATCGGCCATCCGCTGTTCGTGAAGCAGGGCCGCCAGAAGCGGCTGACCGAGCACGGCGAACGCCTGCTCACGTACGCGCACCACATGCTGGCGCTCAACGACGAGGCGCTGCGCAGCATGCGGCAGGGGCAGCTCGAAGGCAACCTGCGCATCGGCGCGCCGCATGACGTGGCCGAGACCATGCTGCCGCTGCTGTTGACCGAGGTGGCACGCACTTCGCCGCTGCTGCAGCTCGACATCCACATCGGCCGCAGCCCCTACCTGATGACCTCGCTCAAGAGCGGCGAGGTCGACATGATCATCTCCAACCGCGCCGACCCGCAGTTCGAGGGCGTGGTGCTGCGCAACTCGCCCACCGTGTGGCTGTGCGCCGCGAGCTACGTGCACGACCCGACCAAGCCGGTGCCGCTCATCATGGCCGACGGGCCGAGCATCTTTCGGCGCATCGGCCACGAGGCGCTCGATGCGGCCGGCGTGGCCTGGACGCCGCGCTACACATCGTCGAGCCTGATCGGCATCAAGGCGGCGCTGCGCGCGGGCCTGGGCGTGACGGCGCGCGGCGTGGAGCAACTCGATGCGGGCCTGCGCGTGCTCGGCGCGGGCGACGGCATGCCGCGTCTGCCCGACCTGGCGTACTACCTCTACGTGCGCAACCACGTGGTGAACCCGGTCACGCGGCAGGTGTTCGAGACGCTCAAGAAGCACCTGCGCCTGCCCGGCACCGACACGCCGGCCTGACCCTGCCCGTGGCCCGGTGCGGGGCCTGCCCTACGTCGCCCAGATGCGCGGCATGGCCGCGGGCAGTTGCCACAGCTCTCCGCGCCATGCCTGCCAGACCTGCCGCAGCAACTGCATCGCGGGCTCGACCACCGGCGCGAGCACGCGCAGCACCATGACCTCCGCATGCGGGCTGGTGACGCCCGCGCTGTCGAACAGGTTGTGCGCTTCGAGCAGCGTGCGTGCCTGTGCCAGCAGCGCATCGCGCCGCGCGCGTGCGATCGGCGAGCCCGCCACGAAGAACAGCGAGGCCAAGCAGCGGTGGCCGCCCAGTCCGATCGGGCTTTGCAGCAACCGGTGGTCGGCCGCGTCGATGCGCCCGCGCTCCAGCCACACGCCGGGCACTTCGATGTGTTGCAGGTAGCTGCCGCGCTCGAAGGGCTGGTTGGCGTTCGGCAGGCCGAGCGCGGTCACGTCCCAGCCCAGCAGTTCGGCGCCGGGTTCGACTTCGATGCGCAACCGGTTCTCGGCCTGGCAGCCGCTGTAGCAGATGGCTTCGAGCGGGAGCCATTCGAGCCGCGCCTCGGCCGCCAGCCGGATGCGCGTGCGCTGCAGCGCCAGTTCGCCTTCGGAGCGGTAGAAGCGCGAGGCGCCCGGCGTGGTGATCAGGCCGTGGCTGCCATCGGCGGCTTCGATGTCGATGTCGAGCGTGTCGCCACCCACGAGCCCGCCCGGCGGATGCACGAGCACGTTGTGGCAGACGGTGTCGCCTTCGGGGTAGAGGCTTTGCAGGATGCGCAGCGGCCCGTCATGCCGGAAACGGGCGACGGTGCGGGTGGCTTCTTGTTGGTAGTCGAGATGGAGACGGGCGTGCCAGGGCATGCGGCGAGTCTAGTGCGCTGTTTTGCGCGGTCAGGTCTTCCAGGCGCCATCGTGCGCGGCACTCGCTTCGTCGATCAACGCCGGGCCGATGCACTCGATCGGATGCGGCGAAGCGCGGAACACGTCGCGGCATGACAGTTCGGCATCGCGCTGGTCCTGCCGCTCGCCACGGAACACGCGCAGGCGCTCGGCGTCGATGCCGAACACCACGCGGCCGATGTTCGACCAGAAGATCGCGCCCGCGCACATCACGCAGGGCTCGCCCGAGGCATAGAGCGTGGCGCCCGCGAGTTCTTCGCGCGAGATGTTGCGGCCGGCCAGGGCGCGCAGCGCGTTGACCTCGGCATGGGCGGTGCAGTCGCCGGTTTCGTTGTTGCTGTTGCCGGCCTCGGCCAGCACTTCGCCGGCCGCCGAGACGATGACCGAGCCGAAAGGCCGGTTGCCGCGCCGGCGCGCCGCGTGCGACCAGACGATGGCCTTGCGCAGGTAGCGGCCGTCGCGTTCGTCGAGCGTGGCTTCTTCGGGGTAGGCGGTGGGGTGGGTGGAGTTGCTGGAGTTCATGCCTTGGTAGGAATCGTTCGTTCGCTGCGCGAGGGGAGCATGGCGCCGTTGAAGATGGCGTCGGACGCGGGCTTGACCTTCAGGCCGAACACATCGGCCACTTCATCGACCTGCTGTTCGAGCGTGAGCTTCTTGATGTCGCCGAGGCCATGGCCGCGCGTGTCCGCCGCCCCCACATACTGCGCCGTGACACCCCAGCGTTCAAGCTCGATCTTCTCGTCGAGGATGGGCTCGCGCTGGCGCATGGCGGCGATGCTGGGCGCCGCGTTGGCAAAGGTCTCGACGATGGCGCGGTTGGTCGCGCGCAGGAAGGCCGCGACCACCTTCGGGTTCTGCGCGACGAGGTTGCTGCTTGCAAGGATCGCGTTGCCATAAAGGTTGACGCCTGCGTCCGCGTACTTCAGCACCGAGAGTTCTTCCGGCTTCATGCGCGCGAAGAGCGAGATGGCCGAGTCGTGGAAGTAGGTGGCGGCATCGACGTCGCCGCGCACCATGACGTTGTCGCGCGCGCTGAAGTCGGTGGTCTGCCACTGGAAGGCATCGGCGCGCATGCCTTGCTTGCGCGCCACCATCGGCCAGGCGCGCCGGGTCGATTCGACGGCGGCGGCCGCCACCTTCTTGCCGGCAAGGCTCTTGAAGTCGCCGGTCACGCCACGGTCCTTGCGGCCGATGATCACGAACGGTGCACGGTTGTAGTACTGGTACACGGCCTGCACCATCGGCGTGCCGGGGTTCTGCGCATTGAACTCGATCAGCGAGCTGATGTCGCCCAGCCCCAGTTGGTAGACGCCGCTGGCGATGCGCGTGATCGACGCGACCGAGCCGGCACCGGTGTCGATGCTCACATCGAGGCCTTCGTCCTTGTAGTAGCCCTTGGCCTGCGCAAGAAAGAAGGGCGCAGTCTGCCCGTTGATGCGGAAGTCGAGCGTGAACTTGAGCGGGGTGAGCTTGTTGCCGCCCTGGGCGCGTACGGAAGGGGCGGCAAGCGATGCGGCGACGGCGGAGGTGGCCGCGAGAAAGGATCGGCGGTGCATGGTAAGCCTCGGAATCGTGGGTCTTGAAACCCCCTGCATGGAAGGCAGAAGGTGCTTCAAGAGCAATTTCCGGGCGGCGCACTCGGGTGGTGCGTGCGCTGCTGAACGCTTCTACTCTTGCGGGTGGTCATGCAGGAGGCATGCCAAGGCGATCCGCTCGGGCTTTGCGAGAAAGTGCGTGCATCGGCCGCGCGGGCGCGTCACAATCCGGGCGCGCAATTTGCATGGCATCTGGCGCAGAGTAGAAGCGTTCAGCCCCTTGCCTTCACACACCTGGAAGGCACCGCGGTCGGAAATTGCTCTTTCACGTTCGTCCCCACACGCACACAGAAGGAGTCCGCGCATGCTCGTCACCCAACAACCCGTCTTCCGCAAGTTCTGGCATGCCGTCATGCCGCTCACCGAACTGGCCCACGGCCCCAAGCCTTTCAGGCTGCTGGGCGAAGACATCGTTCTCTTCATCGACGCCGACGGCCAGCCCGCCGCGCTGCGCGACCGCTGCTGCCATCGCACAGCAAAGCTTTCCAAGGGCTGGTGCGTGGATGGCGAAGGCAAGGCCTGCGGGCAAGGCGCCATTCAATGCGGCTACCACGGCTGGACTTACGACCGCAGCGGGCAGGTGATCCGGATTCCGCAGTACGAGGCCGACCGCAAGATTTCGCCCGACTACCGCACCACGGCCTACCGCTGCACTTCGCGTTACGGCTACGCATGGGTGGCGCTGGAAGAACCCATTGCCGACATTCCGGCGATTCCGGAGTTCGAGGACGTGGGCTACCGCACCATCTTCCAGTTCTACGAGGAGTGGCAGACCAGCCCGATGCGCGCGCTCGAAAACTCCTTCGACAACTCGCACTTCAGCTTTGTGCATCGCGCCACTTTCGGCGTGGCCGCGAGCCCGAAGCCGAGCAAGTACGAACTGGTCGAGAACGACGCGGGCTTCTACGCGGAGACGGTGATCGAAGCGAACAACCCGGTGAAGTTCCACGCGATCAGCGGCGTGACCGATGCGATCACCACGCGCCACATGCGCAACGCCTACTTTCTGCCGTTCTCGCGCCGGCTCGACATCGAGTACCCCTCGGGCATCCGCCACATCATCATCAACTGCTTCACGCCCATCGACGACGGCCGCATGCAGCTGTGCCAATGGCTGTTCCGCAACGACACCGAGGCGGATTGCGCGGCGCAGATGCTGATCGATTTCGACGAGGAGATCACGCGGGAGGACAAGGACATCCTGGAGTCGACGGACCCTGATGCGTTGGTCGATACGCGGCGGCGTGGGGTCGAGTATTCGATGGAGTCGGACCGGCCTGGGATGTTGATCCGCAAGCACCTGATGCAGTTGCTGGCGAAGCATGGCGAGGCCGAGGTTTATCGCGGCATGAACAGCGCGGTTGTTCCTATCGCCAAGGCGGCTTGAGGGGCTCTTGCGCTGTTGTCTTGGGTGCTGTCGTTCGGGGCGCGTGCGAATGACATCGGGTACTCCCCTCCGCGAATGTCCCCCGCTTCGCTCCTCCTTTATTTCGCTGCGGGGAGCACCCGATGCCATTCGCACAGGGCACGCTGCAGGTACATCGCCGATCAACGACCGCTCTGATAACGCTCACGCCGGCGGCGTGCTCCCCGCAGCGAAATAAAGGAGGAGGGGCGCAGCCCCGGGGGACATTCGCGGAGGGGAGTACGCCGTCGGCGTGGGCGCCGCCCTGAACGGCAGCGCGCAAACCGCGACGTGCGCCCCAGCGTCAGGCCGGTGCAGCCGCAGGGCTCGGCCGCGTACCGCGCGACGACGTCTCTTCGTAGCGGTCCATGCCCAGCCCGTCGGTACGGATCTCCGGCCGCTGGCCGGTCACCATGTCGGAGATCAGCTTGCCCGAGCCGCAGGCCATGGTCCAGCCCAGCGTGCCGTGGCCGGTGTTGAGGAACAGGTTGCCGTAGCGCGTGGCGCCGACGATGGGCGTGCTGTCGGGCGTCATCGGGCGCAGGCCGGTCCAGAAGCTGGCGGCGGGCAGGTCGCCGCCGGGGAACAGGTCGCTCACCACCTTCTCGAGCGTGGCGCGGCGGTTCGGGTTCAGGCGCAGGTCGTAGCCGCCGAGTTCGGCCATGCCGCCCACGCGGATGCGGTTGTCGAAGCGCGTGACGGCCACCTTGTACGTTTCGTCGAGCACGGTCGATTGCGGCGCGAGCGATTCGTCGACCAGCGGCACGGTGAGCGAATAGCCCTTGACCGGGTAGACCGGAATGTCGAGGCCCAGCGATGCGATGGCGGCGCGCGAGTAGCTGCCGAAGGCCATCACATAGCGGTCGGCCGTGAGGATCTTGCCGGTGGTGGTGCGCACGCCGGTGATGCGGTCGCCGTCGGTTTCGAGGCCGTCGATGGTCTGGCCGAAGCGGAAGTCCACGCCCAGGCCGCGTGCGATGTCGGCCAGGCCGCGCGTGAACAGGTGGCAGTCGCCGGTTTCGTCGTTGGGCAGGCGCAGGCCGCCCGTGAGGCGGTCGCGCGCGCCGGCCAGCGCGGGCTCGACGCGGGCGAGCGCATCGCGGTCGAGCAGTTCGTAAGGCACGCCGCATTCTTCGAGCACCGCGATGTCGCGTTGCACCGCATCGAGCTGCGCCTGCGTGCGGAACAGTTGCAGCGTGCCGCCGGTGCGCTGCTCGTACTGCAGGCCGGTGTCGGCGCGCAGTTGCTGCAGGCAGCCGCGGCTGTATTCGGCCACGCGCATCATGCGTTCCTTGTTGATCGCATAGCGCTCGGGCGAGCAGTTGCGCAGCATCGCGGCCATCCAGCGCAGCTGGTAGAGCGTGCCGTCGGGGCGGATCGACAGCGGCGCGTGCTTCTGGAACATCCACTTGATCGCCTTCAGCGGAATGCCCGGCGCGGCCCACGGCGTGGAGTAGCCGGGCGACACCTGGCCGGCATTGCCGAAGCTGGTTTCTTCCGCCGGGCCGGCCTGCCGGTCGAGCAGGGTGACCTCGGCGCCGGAGCGTGCGAGGTAGTAAGCCGTGGTGGTGCCGATCACGCCGCCGCCGAGAACGATGACTTTCATGGTGTATCCGCTGATTCAAATGGAATGATGTGAATCTAAAGTGCACAATGCAGTGGATTCCATTGTTTTTGAGGGTTTGACGGTGAAATCCACTGCCGAAAAACCTCCAATGCCACGCGCGGAGTGAAATGCCCGAACTCGACCGAATCGACCGCAAGATCCTCGACCTGCTGCAGCGCCAGGGCCGTGTTTCCATGACCGAGCTGGCCGAGCACATCGGCCTGTCGGCCTCGCCGTGTGCCGAGCGCGTCAAGCGCATGGAGCGCGACGGCGTCATCACCGGCTACCACGCGCGCGTGTCGCCCGAGGCGCTGGGCAAGACGCTGCTGGTGTTCGTCGAGATCAAGCTGTCGGCCAAGTCGGGCGACGTGTTCGACAAGGTGAAGCAGGAGCTGCTGCACATGCCCGAGGTGCTCGAATGCCACCTGGTGTCGGGCAGCTTCGACTACCTCGTGAAGGCGCGCCTGAGCGGCATGAGCGAGTACCGGCACCTGCTGGGCGACATCTTGAAGAAGCTGCCGGTGGCGGCCGAGTCGCACAGCTACGTGGTCATGGAAGAGATCAAGGAGACCTTGATGCTCGCCGTCGACCGCTGAGCCCCGCGGCTACCATCGCGAGCGCATGCAAGACACCACCGCCATCACCATCCGCCCCTGGCAACTCGCCGACTTCGACGCCGTCAAGGCCATCCTCGACGACACCTTCGCGAGCACCTGGCAGCCGCAGCTCACGCCCGAGGCCCTGCAGGCCTACCGCGAGAGCGGCGAGCCGGTCGGCTATATCGACCAGATGGGCACCGCCTTCTTCGTTGCCGAGATCGGCGGCGAAGTGGTCGGCATGGTGCACTGGGAACACGACTTCGTGCATGCGCTGCACGTGCCCACCGCGCACCAGCGCAAGGGCATCGCCCGCGCGCTGATGGCCTTCGCCGAAGACGGCATGCGCGCGGCGGGCGTCGAGGTGGCGCGGCTCGAAACCGACACCTTCAACGAAAGCAGCCAGGGCTTCTACACGGCGCACGGCTACCGCGAGGCGGGCCGCTACCCCGATCTCGAATGGCACAGCGGTTTCACGACCATCCTGTACGTGAAGCCGCTCGCGCCCTGAATGAATTTCTTCCCTTCACCAAGGACACCGGCATGAGCATTTCGATCCGCCGCGACGACACCACCGGCACGCGCCACACCCTCAAGATCCGCAACCACGAGATTCCGGTCGATGCCTCGCCGGAGGGCGGCGGCAGCGATGGCGGCCCGACGCCGCACGACCTGTACGACGCATCGCTGGCTGCCTGCAAGGCGTTGACGGTGCTGATCTATGCGCGCCGCAAGGGCATTCCGGTGGAAGACATCGAGGTCGTGGTCGACCGCGACGACAGCGAAGAACGCAAGGGCGTCTATCGCCTGAAGTCGGGTCTGCGCCTGAGCGGCAACCTCACCGAAACGCAGCGCGACGAGCTGCTGCGCGTGGCGGGCAAGTGCCCGGTCCACAAGCTCATGACCGAGGTGAAAACCGAGATCGAGACCGGCTGGGCCGATTGATCGATCGGCGCAGCACGCAGTAAGCACGTGCGGCGCGCACGGTCACTTCGCCGCTTCGGCCTTCTTGCGCGCGGCGTCGACACGCTTTGCATGGCGGTCGCCCCAGGCCGCCAGCGGGGCGAGCGCCTCGTTGAGCGTGGTGCCCAGCTTGGTCTCGGAATATTCGACACGAGGCGGCACCTCGTGGAACACCTCGCGATGGACGATGCCATCGGCTTCCAGCTCGCGCAGTTGCTGGATCAGCATCTTCTCGCTGATGCCCGGCAGCAGCCGCTTCAGTTCGCCGAAGCGGCAGGGTTGTGCGTGCAGCTCCCAGAGGATCACCGCTTTCCATTTGCCGCCGATGACGTCGAATGCGGGGCCGATGCCGCGGTGGCCGGTTTTCTTGGACTTCATGAGGGTTCCGTTACTGACAGGAGAGACGAGAGGGTTGTTTGTGCGTCCGCGACGGCCGAACCACCGGCGCGATGCTCTTCATGGCTGAAGGCGCTGGCCGGCGGCATCGCATGCCCAGGCAGCAGCAAGGCGCACGCGATGGCGGGGGAGGTGGTGTCGGCGCTCAGGCCCACGTCATGAACTGGATCGCCCGCAACACCTCGGCCTCGCGCTCCATGTAGAAGTCGGTGTGGCCGCAGTTGTCGAGGGTCAGCCGGTGCGGGGTGTTCAGCGCGGCCACCAGGAGATTCGAGTCCGAGATGCGTGCGCGCCGGAAGATGCGCAGGTAGTCGGCCGCGTCCTTCTCGGTCTTCGCGTCCAGCGGCAGTTCGAGCCAGGGAAACAGGTCGCGGTTGTCGGCGGGCAGGGCGGTCACGACCAGCGCCGGGGCGCGCACGGCCTTATAGTCCGGCGAGAAGCTGTGGGCGGCCGTGTCCACGGCGGTGTCGATGGCTTCCGACGTTTTCATTCGCACGCTGCCGTCGATGCGCAGGTCGACGGCATCGAGCAGGTTCGCCTCGAGCGGGGGCCACCAGTTCTTGGTCTTGCGCCGGTTGAATGCGATGGCGGCCTGCAGCGAGCGGCTGTCCCTGGCGGTCGGCCTGGGTTCGTCGAGCCGGCGGTTGAGCGGCAGTTCCTCGCCGCCGGTGTCGCCGTTCAGCGTGTAGTCGAAGGTGGTGTCGAGGTAGACCAGCCCGCGCACCCGCTCGGGGTAGCGGCCTGCAAAACGCGTCAGCTCGTTGCCCGCAATCGAATGGCCGCCGAGCACCACGCGCAAGAGGCCCAGTTCGTCGAGCACCGCCTTCAGGTCGGAGGTGAGCGTGTCCACCTCGTAGTGCTGCGTCGCCGTCTTCACCGGCACCGGCTTGTCCGACAGGCCGTAGCCTCGCCGGCTGATCGCCAGCACGCGCGAGCGGGACGCCAGCGCGGGCGCGAGGCTGTCGAAGCAGCGGGCGTTGCCGCCCAGGCCCGGCAGCAGCACAATGGTCGGCCCGGTGGTGCCGGGGCGCTGCCAGTCGCGCACCTGCAAAGACACATCGGGCGTGCCAGACACCTTCACGCGCCGGTCGGTGACGGCCACGGGTCCGTTGCCCGTGCCGGCTCCGACGCCGACGCGCGCACCGCTGCTGCCGCCGCAGGCCGCGAGCCCGGCGACACCGGCAAGTGCAAAGGCCGGCGGGCAGGCCGCCAGGGCGCGCAGCACGTCTCTGCGCCGGGGTTGAAACCGGGTGGGCCGGGCAGGCGGGACTGGTGGTCGATTCAAATCGATGCTCCGTGTGCAAGGGGTAAGGGGTCGCTCCAGTGTCGTTTTCGTACCTGAAGAACCGCTGCGGGATTAATGAAGATTTCCTGAAGTGCGCTGCCGGGGCTTGGCAGATACTTCGGCCCTTATCCCGGAATCGGGCGATTTCGCGTGGAGACCCATGAATCTTTTGCTTGTTGAGGACGACCTTGATCTCGGCAATGGCGTGCGCATCGCCCTGGCCAATCAGGGCATGGACGTGGTGTGGGTCCGCCGCCTGGACGATGCGCTGCGTACCCTCGACGGCGGAACCTTCGACATGGTGCTGCTCGACCTCGGGCTGCCCGATGGCGATGGGCTCGACCTGCTGTTCCGCCTGCGCCGCGACCGGCAGATCCTGCCGGTGCTGGTGCTGAGCGCACGCGATGCGCTCAACGACCGCCTGCGCAGCCTGGACGACGGCGCCGACGACTACCTCGTCAAGCCCTTCGCGCTGGCCGAGCTGCTGTCGCGCGTGCGGGCATTGGCGCGCCGCAGCTACGGCTTCAACGACGAGACCATCCGCATGCGCGGCCTGGCGCTGCACGAGCCCACGCGCGGCGTGATCGTCGACGGCGAGCCGGTGGAGCTGTCGCGCTGCGAGTTCGACCTGCTGGCGCTGCTGCTCAAGCGCACCGGCCGCGTGGTCACGCGCCGCGTGATGGAAGAGCAGGTGCTGCCCGGCGGGCAGGCCAACGGCAGCAACTCGCTGGAAGTGCATATCTCCAACTTGCGCCGCAAGATCGGCCAGGGCTACATCCGCACGGTGCGCGGCATCGGTTATGTGATCGACGTGCAATCGCTGGTGCGGAGCAGCCCGAAATGATGCAGGCGCTGGCGCAGCGCTGGAAGAACTGGAAACAACCTTCCCTGATGCGGCGCCTGCTGCTGGCGCAGATGGGCGTGGTCGCGCTGCTGTGGACCATGGCCATCGCGCTGCTGCTGTACGACTCGTACGAAGATCCGGAGCTGCTGAAGTACGACAAGATCTTCCAGACCGTCACCTCGATCGCGCAGAACCTGGCCGATCGGCCCGACAAGCAGCAGGAAACGCTCGCCGCCTTCGATGCTGCGCTGCTCGAAACCGTGGGCGACGGCGATGCCGCATCGGACACCTCGCCGGTCATGCAGGTGTGGCAACGCGGCAAGCTGATCTATCGCTCGACGGCGGCCGTGCCCGTCATCCTGAATTCGGCGCCGAACCTCATCGAGACCGTCAAGGCGGGCGGGCGCGAGTGGCGCGCGCGCACGCTGGCGTCGCCCAACTCCGACACCAGCGTGATGCTGGCCGAGCCCAGCGTCTGGCGGCTGACGGTCACGGTCATGTACCGGGGCTTCTACCTGCTGCCGCTGGTGATCAGCCTGCCGTTTCTGATCTTTCCGGCGTGGCTGTCGGTGCGGCTGGCGCTGCGTCCATGGCGGCAGGTGAGCAAGGAGACCGCCGAGCGCGGCCCGAACGACCTGACGCCGCTGTCGTATACGCCGCCCCACAAGGAACTGCAGCCGCTGGTGCAGAGCATCAACAGCCTGTTGCAGCGCGTGCGCGACAGCACCTCGCGCGAGCGCAGCCTGATCGCCGATGCGGCCCACGAGCTGCGCACGCCGCTGGCCGCGATGCGCGTGAACGTGGAGGCGCTGAAAGAGCAGAGTACCGACGAGGGCCAGCGCGAACTCATGGGCAACCTGCTGCGAAGCAACGACCGCGCGGCGCGGCTGGTGGGCCAGCTGCTGCAGCTCATGCGCAGCGATGCGGTGTCCGACAACACGCTGCCGGTCATGCTGTCTCTCGATGCGCTGGTGCAAGACCGGCTGGCCATGATCGAAGGCCTGGCCAGTGCCCGCGACGTCGAGCTGGAGCTGGTGAGCGACGAGCGCGTGCCGGTGCTCGGCGAGCGCGAGAGCCTGGTCTCGATGATCGACAACCTCATCAACAACGCGATCAAGTACAGCCCGCCGGGCGCAACCGTCACGGTGCATGTGGCGTGCGATGGCGCGCAGGCCCTGCTGACCGTGGCCGACCAGGGGCCGGGCATTCCGGCCGTGCTGCGCGAGCGGGTGTTCGACCGCTTCTTCCGCAACCCCGACCAGAGCCAGAGCGGCAGCGGCCTGGGGCTGGCCATCGTCAAGTCGGTGGTCGACAAGCACGGCGGCGAAGTGGTGCTGGGCGAAGCCCCGGGGGGCGGCCTGCTGGCCTCGGTGCGGCTGCCGCTGGCGATGGCCGAGGCGCCGCAGCCCATGCTCTGCAGCTGAACCTTCTTCCCCGGGGGCGGGACACGGTCAAAGGGCCTGGTCAGGTCCGTTTCGGGGCCCCGATTTACACTAGCCGGTGCGCTCTACAGGACACTTTCCAAAATGAAGTGGGTCATTCTTGCTATCTTCGCGCTCAGCGCGCTCTACGTTCATTTCCGCGGCCAGGTCCGGCACAAGTTCTTCAGACAGCTCTCTGACCACTCGACCTTCCTCGCCCCGCTGAACGTCTTCATGTACCTTTTCTCGAAGGTGCCGGGTACGCCGTACCTGTCGCCCGCGCAGTTTCCCGAAATGCGCATCCTCGAAGAGAACTGGGAAGTCATCCGCGAAGAAGCGCTGGCCATGCGCAACGGCGGCAGCATCAAGGCGTCGAGCCAGTTCAACGACGTGGGCTTCAACTCCTTCTTCAAGAGCGGCTGGAAGCGCTTCTACCTCAAGTGGTACGACGAGGCGCATCCGTCGGCCGCGGTGCTGTGCCCGCGCACGACCGAACTGCTCAAGGGCATCGGCACCATCAAGGCCGCCATGTTCGCCGAGCTGCCGCCCGGCAGCCGCCTGGTGCGCCACCGCGACCCCTTCGCCGGTTCGCTGCGCTACCACCTGGGCCTGTGGACGCCCGGCGTCGAGGGCTGCTACATCGACGTGGACGGCCAGCGCTACCACTGGCGCGACGGCGAGGCCGTGGTGTTCGACGAAACCTTCATCCACTACGCCGAGAACACGACCGACCACGATCGCGTGATCCTGTTCTGCGACATCGAGCGCCCGCTGAAGTACCGCTGGGCCAGCGCAGTGAACCGCTGGTTCGCCAAGAACCTGCTGGCCGCCGCCAGCTCGCCCAACGATGCCGGCGACAAGACGGGCGGCATCAACCGCGCGTTCAAGTACATCTACCAGATCCGCGTGGTCGGCAAGCGCCTGAAGGCCTGGGACAAGCGCGTGTACTACCTTGTGAAGTGGGCCATCTTCGGCGGCCTCGCGCTCTGGATCTTCTGGTGAGACCCCGTGCCCAGGGTACTCAAGATGCCCTGGGCGCCTAGGCTTCGCGCCACACCAGTCCGCTGCGCGCGGTCCCGGCCCAACTGAC
Source organism: Variovorax sp. EL159 (assembly GCF_900100965.1). Classification (GTDB taxonomy): domain Bacteria; phylum Pseudomonadota; class Gammaproteobacteria; order Burkholderiales; family Burkholderiaceae_C; genus Variovorax. Next base: position 563,595 of record NZ_FMUJ01000002.1, read on the forward strand.
CACGCCCGCGAGCAGCATGCCGCCGAGCACGTCGATCAGCACGTGCTGGCGCGTTGCCAGCGTCGAATAGACGATGCCCAGCGACCACAGCACACTCACCGCATGCGTCCAGTCGGGCGCCTTCACGCTGCGCAGTTGGCGCCCCAGCATCACCGTGGTGAGCACCGCGAACGCGACGTGCAGCGACGGAAATGCATTGCCGCCTACGTCGGTGGCCTTGAGGAACTGCAGCGCCGGGTAGTTTGCCCAGTCGACTGGAAACACTGGCACCGTGGTCGGAAAGAACCAGAAGACCACCAGGCCAACGGCCGCCATGATCGCGGCGTCGCGCGCACAGGCCCACAGTTCGGCCTTGTCCCTTGCAAGGGCCGAGGGCAGCGAGATGTAGAACCACAGCGAGCCGTACAGCAGCATCGCATCGTCGCTCACGCCGACCCAGTGGTCGAGCGGGGTGAGCGGCATCACCGTCGGCTCCGACGGCGGGTTGTGCATCACCCAGAAGTACAGGAAGAAAAAGCCCGTGATGCCGAGCGCGGTGCCGATCATCTTGACCACCCAGAGCGTGGCGATCCGCTGTCCCAACGCCATGTACCAGGGCACTGAACGCAGGGAAGAGGGGCTCGCGGGGCGGGATGTCACCGATGCAGCGTGTGTAGGACGAAACGGCACAGCTTATGCACCTGCATTGCGCGAACATTGCGCCTTCCTTGCGAAGCCCTCTCCTAGAATGGCCCGCTTCTTTTTCCAGCCCCCGGTGTACTGCCTCCCTCATGAGAATCCTGCTTGTCGAAGACGAAGTCGATCTGGCGCAAGCCCTGGCGTCGGCGCTGCGTCAGAACCAGGCGGTGGTCGACGTGGCGGGCTCGCTGCGCGAAGCCGAAGAGGCCGTGCTCGGCGCCCAGCATGACGTGATCGTGCTCGACCGCGGCCTGCCCGATGGCGATGGCCTGTCGCTCGTGTCCTTCCTGCGCCAGAACGACATCGCCACGGCGGTGCTGGTGCTCACCGCCATGACCGACGTGGCCGAGCGCGTGCTCAGCCTGGACGGCGGCGCCGACGACTACCTGGCCAAGCCTTTTTCAATGGACGAGCTGATGGCGCGCGTGCGCGCGCTGGCGCGGCGCCCGGCGGTGCGCACCCACCTCGTCATGACGCTCGGGCAGCTGCACTTCGACCATCACGCGCGCCAGGCCCACGTGGGCGAGCAGAGCCTCACCTTGCCGCGCCGCGAACTGCTCGTGCTCGAGGCCCTGCTGGAGCACCGGGGCCGCACGGTGCTGCGCGAGGCACTGCAAGACCGCGTGTACGGCCACAAGGACGAGATCCAGTCCAACGCGCTCGACACGCACGTGTCGCGCCTGCGCTCCAAGCTCGACAAGGCCGGCGCGCAGGTCGAGATCCATGCCATACGCGGCGTGGGCTACCTGATCTGCGCCACGTCGTCTTCCCCATGATGAGCCTGCTCTCGCTGCGGTGGCGGCTGATCTGGAGCCTGATCCTGTTGCAGGTGGTGGTCGGCTCGCTGGTGCTGGGCGGCTTCATCGGCCTGGTCTGGGTGTTGGGCCGCATGGTCGACGAAACCGGGCAGGAGACCATCGGGGTGATCCAACGGGCGCTGGCCCGCGATGCCCAGGGCAAGCTCGTCATGGCGCCGACGTCCGAGTTCCAGCGCCTGCAGAAGGCCGATCCGCCCTTCTGGTTCATCGCCCGCGATGACAAGGGCGGTGAAATCCGCGAAGGCGAGGTGCCGCCGAGGTATGTCGCGCTCCTGTCCGCACTCAACGGCATGGAGCGCATGGGCATCGAACCCTCGTCGGACAACACGCAGCCCAAGGCCCGCTTCGAGCGTGTGCAGAGCAGTGCGGGCCCGGTCAACGTGATGGTGCAGACCGGTGGGCCGCTGACGGTCAAGAACACGCTCAAGGGCACGGGCATGGTGTTCCTGTTTCTGGTGGCGCCGATGGCGCTGCTGACCAGCCTCGGCGTGATCCTGGCCACGCCCTTCGTGGTCAAGCGCGGCCTGAAGGGCGTGGTGGCCACCGCCGAACATGCGGAGAGCATCGACGTGCACGAGCGCACCACGCGCCTGCCGCTGGACAACGTGGCCAGCGAGATCCGGCCGCTGGTCAATGCCGTCAACCGCGCCTTCGACCGCCTCAACGAAGGCTACGACCGGCAGGAGCGCTTTCTGGCCGATGCGGCGCACGAGTTGCGCACGCCCATCACCACGCTGCAGATCCACCTCGAAGGGCTGCCGAACGGCCCGCTCAAGGTGAAGCTGATGCAGGCCTCGGCGCGACTGGCCACGCTGGCCGAGCAGTTGCTCGACCTGCAGCGCCTCGACCACATCGCATCGCACGACCAGCAGGTGGATCTGAAGGCGCTGTGCGAGCGGGCGGCGGCCGACATCGCGCCGCTGGCGATCATGAACCGCTGCACGCTGTCGGTCGATGCACCGCATGCACTGGCGGTGCACGGCGATGCGCCCTCGCTCGAACGCGCGCTCGCCAACCTGATCCAGAACGCCATCGAGCATGGCGGGCAGGGCTGCGACATCCAGGTGCGGCTGTGCGAGCCGTCGTGCATCGAGGTGCTCGACTCGGGCCCCGGCATTCCCGAAGCCGACCGCGAGCGCGTGGTGGCGCCGTTCCACCGGCTCGTGCCGCGCGGCCGCGGGGCCGGTCTCGGGCTGCACCTGGTGGCCGAGGTCGCGCGCTTGCATGGCGGCCAGCTGACCATCGGATCGAGCGAGTCGGGCGGCGCGAAGATGCGGCTCGAACTCAACCTCGACGCCTGAGCGGCCTGAACGACCTGAGTGCGCCGAACCCTCCCGGCGCCCTGAGCGCGCGGTTGCACGGATCGGAAAACCACCGCGCCACCGCTTGCCCCAGCAGGCCCGAAGCCGCGACCACGGCCACGAACCAGAGCGGAATCCACGCAGGCGATGCATCGGCCTGCAGGTACAGCCAGGCGGCGGGAATCACCACGAACATGTGGCTCAGGTAGACCTCGTAGCTGTGCCGCCCGAACCAGCGCAACGGTGCGGCCGCCGCGCCTTCGCACCATGTCCACGGCCGCCATTGCGTGGCCACCAGCAGCAGGGCCACGCCCATCTCGAGCAGCGTCACCTGCAGGCCGAAGCGCGTCAGGCCCAGGTGGAACACCTCCTTGCGAAAGCAGAAGACACCCATGCTCAGCACCACGCCCGCGATCAGCACGAGCCGCTGCACGGCCACCGATGGCAGCCGGGGCATGCGGTGCGCGAGCAGGGCCGCAAGGCAGCCGAAGGCGATGCCGTCCATGCCGGAGAGGTACGAGTGGTCTTGCCACAGTTCGTTGTCGCTGAACACGCTGCGCGCGAACGGCCCGAGCGCGATCGGCACGAGCAGCAGCAGGCCCAGCCGCCGCTCGTTGCGCATCAGCACGCAGAGCAGGGGAAAGCACAGGTAGAAGGCCTCTTCCACCGACAGCGACCACAGCACGCCCCAGGGCCCGGGCAGGTAGCCGACCTGCGCCTCCAGCCAGTTGAGATGCAGCCCCAGCGCCGCCAGCAACGCACGCCAGAGCGAGACCTTGTCGGTGTCGAGCGCGAACCATGCGCTGCCCGCCAGATGCAGCACGCTCAACACCGCCAGGAGCAGCAGCAGGCTCGGCAGGATGCGCGCGGCGCGCAAGCGATAGAACGCCGCGGGCCGTACCTGCGACAACCGGCCCCAGCGGCAGATCGATGCGCTCGTGATGAGATACCCCGAGACCACGAAGAACACGATCACCGCGTAGTAGCCGCTGCGAAAAAGAATGCCCGTGAGCCGCGGCCCGAGCGATTGCGCCAGTGCCGGCGGACCGAACGGAATGCGCAGGTTCGCGTGCAGCAGGATGACGAACACCACCAGCAGGCCACGCAGCAGATCGACGTGCGCCATGCGCGGCAGCGTGGCCGGAAAGACAGACGGGTTGGCAGCGGAGCGGGCCATCGCCGCGATTCTGTGCGAGCACACGGCGCCGTCCCTGAAGAGCTGCTGAAGCACCGACAATCGACCGCTGCCCATGCCTTTCGCCGACACAGACTTTCCCCCGCCGACCGACCTCGCGAGCGCCCAGGCGCTGATCGCGGCCGTCCGGTCCGAAGCCGCCGCGCAACAGGTCGCCCTGCGCGTGCCGCCACCCGAGCCCACCACCTGCTGCGGGCGCGGCTGCAACGGCTGCGTGTGGGAAGGCTGGCTGGCGGCAGTGGCCTATTGGCGCGACGAAGCGTCGCTGCTGCTCGCTTCGCCCGAGGGCCTTGCCGCACCCGCCAGCCATAGCACAGGAACCTGAAGAAGACGGCGGTCGCCGCCGTTTAGAGTCTGCGGATTCATCACTTCAGGAGGAACCCGCATGACAGCATTTCGCACGCACAACGCCGCCCGTCTCGTTGCCGTTCTGGCCCTGCCGCTGACCGTCGTCCTGGCCGGATGCAAGCCGGATGCACCGGCGTCGTCGGCGGCACCGACCGCCGCGCCGGGCTTGGTGGTGCCTGAAAAGCAGCAGGTCGAAAAACTGAATGCCTACGTGATGGCCTACAACAAGCTGCTGCAATGGCACAGCTTCGGCAAGATCCTGCGCGACTACCAGCGCGCCAATCCGAAGATCGCCAAGGCCGGCGCGCCGCTGGACAGCTACAGCTTCGGCGGTGGCGACGTCGACGCCGCCCTGCGTGCGTTCGAGAAGGCGATGGCCATGACGCAGTCTCTGCCGGAGCTGGACGAACCCGGCAAGGCGCTCAAGGCTGCGCTCGAAACGGTCAACCCGCTGATCAAGGAAGCCCGCACCTACGAAAGCACCAAGGAATACCTGAGCGACAAGGGCGCCAAGGCGCGCCAGATGGACGGCCCGCTGGTTGCGGCACTGAGCGCGGCCAACAAGGCCACCGTGGCCTTCGGGACCGCGCTGTCGGCGCAGACGCTCAAGCGCGACGAGGCGGAACTGGCCACGCTCAAGCCCGGCACCGTCGGCTTCCACAAGCTGAAGGTCTCGCTCGAAACCCGCAAGCTCGCGACCGCCGTCAAGGCCGCGCTCGACGACAAGCAGAACGTGCCCGCCATCGACACCGCGCTGCAGGCCGTGAGCGCCGCGAACACCGAGCTCGGCACGCTGCGCAAGGATCCGAAGGCACCGCCCGCGTGGGACCCGGTGTGCGCGATGTACAAGGACAAGATCGACAGCCTCATCGGCGGCACGCGCACGCTGGTGGCCGCCATGAAAGACGGTTCGGGCAAATCGGTGGGCGAGGCCGCCAGCCAGTGGTTCGACATGCGCAACAGCGCGGTCGACGCGTCGAACAACTGCGGCGGTTGAGATGGCCGAGGGGCCTCGCTCATTGCTCATCCGCGGCGGCGATGCCTCGTCACTGGGTCCGAGGCACCGACGATGCGATCCTTGCAACACAGCACCGACCGACGAACGCCATGCCTTCAACAGACCGCGCAACCGCCGAAGCGCTTGACGAGCGCGTACCGGGCGAACTGATTGCCAGCAGCAAGGGCAAGCCGTGGAAAGACCTGCTCGTGCAGGTCTTCCAGCGCCGGCCGGTGCAGGAGAGCCTGATCATCCCGGCCGTGCCCGAACCGCTCATCGTATGGGTGCTCTCGGGAAGCGCCGTCGTGGAAGAGCGCGAACTGGGCGGCACCTGGATTGCCAATGCGGTCAACGTCGGCGACTTCTTCTTGACCACATCTCCGAGGCCGTGCGAGCTTCGCTGGACGACGCGAGGCAGCGAGCCTTTTCGCGTGATGCATGTCTACCTGGGGCTCGACGTCATGCGCCGGGCCTTCAAGGAGATCCAGCCCGACGACGAGCCGGTGCTGGTGCTCAGGGAGGTGTCCGGCGCGAGCGATCCGACGCTGTCGCTCTTCCTCGAACAGTTGCGCAGCGAACTCATGTCGCGGCACAAGCCCAGCGCGTTGATGGTGCAGGGGCTCGCCCAGGGCTTGGCGGTCCATCTTGCGCGCGCGTATCCCGACCCCGGCAAGCGCTCTCCCGCACCGCGCGGCGGCCTGCCCGCGTTCAAGCTCCACCGCATCATCGACATGCTCGAGGCCGGATTGGCCCGGAGTTTCCAGCTCGAACCGCTGGCACGCGCGGCGGGGCTCAGCGAATTTCATTTCTGCCGCGCATTCAAGAAGACGACGGGCTTCGCGCCTTCGCGCTACTTCATCCGCATGCGCATCGAACGTGCGCGCCGTTTGCTGCGCGACACCACGAAGCCTGTGATCGAGATCGGTCTCGACGTCGGCTACACCAGCCCCAGCCACTTCGCCCAGGTCTTCAGGCGCGAGGTGGGCGTGGCGCCGAGTGAATACCGCGGCAGGAGCTGAGCCGACGGACAGCAAGATCCCGACAGTGTCCGCAACGGCGCGAGCGCTCCAAACGCGCTGCAAGCCGACCATTCATCCCGTGCCGAAAAGGCACGACAAGGTACGAAACCTCAACTGGATGAATGGAAGAAAACTGTCATGGAACTCAATGGAAAAGTTGCGTTGGTCTCCGGTGCTTCAAGCGGGATCGGTGCCGCCACCGCGCGCAAGTTGGCTGCAAATGGCGTGAAGGTCGGCGTCGCCGCCCGCCGCCGCGACCGGCTCGATCGACTCGTGGCCGATATCCGTGCCGCGGGGGGCGAGGCGCTGGCAATCGAGATGGACGTCACCGACCAGGCGTCCGTCGCCTCGGGCGTGCGCAAGCTGGCGGACGCCTGGGGCGCGATCGACATCGCCTTCAACAACGCCGGCCTGATGCCCATCTCGGATATCGAAAGCCTCAAGACCGATGAATGGCATCGCATGATGGATGTCAACGTGAAGGGCCTGCTCAACACGACGGCGGAAGTGCTGCCGTACATGAAGCGGCAAGGCGGTGGCCACATCGTGAACACTTCGTCGATTGCGGGCCGCAAGGTGTTTCCGGGGCTGTCGGTCTATTGCGCCAGCAAGCATGCGGTCACGGCGTTTTCGGAGGGGCTGCGGCTGGAGGTTGCACCGAAGCACAACATCCGCGTGACCTGCATTCAGCCCGGCGCGGTCGAGTCGGAGCTGTTCGAGCACATCTCCGACGAGAAGTACCGCGAGCAGATGGAAGCGCTGAAGGACCAGATGACCTTTCTCAAGGCCGAGGACATCGCCGACACCATCCTCTTCGCGCTGAAGGCGCCGGCGCACGTCAATGTGGCCGAGGTCTTCGTGCTGCCGACCACGCAGCCCTGGTAAGGCCGCGCCGGCGCGGGCCAGGACACGAGGATGATTGTTCCCGGCTTGCGCCGGGCCGCGATATCCTCGTGCGCCTACTGGTTCTGCGAACCGCGGTGCGCCCAGCCGGTCGTGTGCTTTTCGATCACGCTGAAAAGCTCGTACATCAGCATGGCCATCGCGCCCACCACCATCAGGCCCGCGAAGGCCAGGCCCATCTGCATGGCCGAGCCGGCGGAGATCAGCAGATAGCCGATACCTTCGTTGGCGGCCGTCATCTCGCTCACCGTGGTGCCGACGAAGGCCAGGGTGATGGCGACCTTCAGCGAGCCGAAGAAGTAGGGCATGGAGCGCGGCAGGCCGATCTTCATGAGCACGTCCCAGCGCTTGGCGCCGAGCACGCGCAGCACGTCTTCGAGTTCGGGCTCCAGCGTGGCCAGGCCGGTCGCGATGTTGACCATGATCGGGAAGAAGCTGATCAGGAAGGCCGTGAGGATCGCCGGGCCGACACCGATGCCGAACCACACCACCAGGATCGGCACGAAGGCCGCCTTGGGCAGGGCGTTGAAGGCCGTCATCAGCGGGTAGATCGCCGCATAGGCAATGCGCGAGCTGCCGATGACGAAGCCCATCAGCACGCCCACCACGATCGCCAGGCCGAAGCCCGCCATCGTGACCCAGAAGGTGCGCCACGCATGGCCCGCGATGATTTCCTTGTATTCCCAGAACTGCGTCCAGATGCGCCAGGGGCTCGGGAAGATGAAGTCGGAGACCTCGAAGCCCGCGCAGATGATCTGCCACAGCAGGATCACCGCGACCAGCAGCAGCCACGGCGACCAGCGTTCGATTTGCTTGGTGTTCTTCATGGGTGCGCTCCGCTCAATGGGCCGCAGCGGCGGCCGTCTGCGCCGCGCTGATGCCCGTGTTGCGGATGGCGCCGATGTGCCCGCGAAGCTCCAGCACGATGTCGGTGAACTCCTTCGTGTAGGTCAGCTCCAGCTCGCGCGGACGCGGCAGCTCGATCTCGCGCTTGACCACGAAGCGGCCCGGGCTCTTGCTCATCACATACACCGTGTCGGCCAGGAACACCGACTCGCGCAGGTCGTGCGTGACCAGGATCACGTTGAACTGCTGCTCGGTCCAGAGGTCGCGCAGGATGCACCACAGCTCTTCGCGCGTGAACGCATCGAGCGCGCCGAAGGGCTCGTCGAGCAGCAGCATCTTGGGCTCGTGGATGAGCGCGCGGCAGATGCTCGCGCGCTGCTGCATGCCGCCCGAGAGCTGCCACGGAAACTTGTCTTCGTAGCCTGCAAGGCCCACCTTCTGCAGCAGCTTGCGCGCGCGCTCGACGTATTCCTTGCGCTTGGCCTTGAAGTTCGAGCGGTAGGGCTCGACGATTTCGAGCGGCAGCAGCACGTTGTCGACCGTGGTGCGCCACGGCAGCAGCGACGGCGCCTGGAAGGCCATGCCCGAGATCTTCAGCGGCCCGGTGACCGGTGCACCGTCGATGCGGATCTTGCCCATCGACGGCATCTTCAGCCCGGTGGTGAGCTTCATGAAGGTCGACTTGCCGCAGCCCGAAGGCCCGACGATGGCGATGAATTCGCCGCGCCTGACCTTCAGGTCGATGGCCTCGACTGCGAAGTGGTTCGCGCGCAGCAGCTCTTCGTTGTAGGCGAGCCAGACGTCCTGGAAGTCGACGAAGGGAGCCGTGGTGTCCGACGGGGCTGCCTGCATCACTTGCGCAGGACGGTGTTGAGTTCAGCGGCGGGCGGCAGCAGCGAGGCTGTCCACACGGCATCGGGGCTCACGCGGGTCTTGGTGTTGAACGCGTCCGACACCTGCGATGCCATCAGCGCCATGCGGCCTGCATTGACCACGCCGAAGCCTTCGGTGCGCGCATCGGGGCTGTTGATGACGGTGTCGATCGCCAGTTGCAGGCGGCGCGTTTCGAGCTTGCTGTCGACGATGCCGTCGCGTGCCTTCACCGAGGCGATGGCCGCGGCGGGGTTGGCAATGACTTCCTTCGCGCCCTTGGTGAAGGCCGAGAGGAAGGCCTTCACCGCCGCCGGGTTCTCCTTGATGAGCTTGGGCGACGCGATGATGACGTTGCCGTAGAGCTTCACGCCGTAGTCGGGGTAGGGAAGGATCACCACGTCGGCCGTCTTGGCGCCGCGCGCCTCGAGGTTGAGCAGCGAGGTGAAGGTGAAGCCGGTGATGGCGTCGATGTCGCCGCGCATCAGCATGGTTTCGCGCAGCGTCGGGTCCATCGCGGTCCAGTTGACGGCGCCGATGTTGTTGGCCTTCGCGAAGATCGGGAAGGCGCGGCGGCCCGCGTCGAACACCGGCGCGCCGAGCTTCTTGCCTGTGAGGTCGGCCGGCTTGGTGATGCCGCTCTTCTTGAGCGCCATGACCGAGGCCGGCGTGTTGTTGTAGACCATCATCACCGCGACCGGCTTGTTCGGGCTGTCGGGGTTGTTGGCGTGGAATTCCATGAGCGCCGCGAGGTCGGCAAAACCCATTTCATAGGCGCCCGAGGCCACGCGCGTGACGGTGCCGCCCGAGCCGTTGCCGGCGTCGATGGTCACGTCGAGGCCGGCGGCCTTGAAGTAGCCCTTGGCGGCGGGGTGCAGGAACAGCGCGGCCGGTCCTTCGAAGCGCCAGTCGAGCTGGAACTTGATCGGCGTCGGGGTCTGCGCAAAGGCCGGAGCAAGGCCGAAGCTCAGAGCCGAGGCGGCGAGGAAGGACTGGATCAGTTGGCGCTTGTTCATGCGGTTTCCGTGAATGTGAATGCTTCGGCATTCAAGCAAAAACGGTGCCCGCACGCGATTGGTGCGAACCCTTCCGGTGAAACGCGGTGGTGCATGGCCTGCACCTTCCAGGGGTTCAGGCCCGTGATTCAGGCATCTGCTGCACCGAAGCCGAGCCAATACGGGTCGCCGACCCGCTTGCCGACGCTGCTGGCGGCATCGCGCACGATCGCGCCGAAGCGTTCGATGAGTGGCTCCGACAGCAGCTCCGCCGGCAGCGCGATGCCGAAGGCGTAGGTCTGGCGCGTGGCGGCGTCGAACACCGCGGACGAAATGCCGGCCACGTTGGTCACGTATTCGCCGCGCGACAGGGCCCAGCCGGTCTCGCGGATGACGGCCAGCCGGCCCAGCAGATCCTTGCGGGTTTTCGGCGCATGGCCGCGGCCCTGGTCGAGCCGGGTGCCCAGCAGCGCCACCACTTCTTCGTCGCTTTGGCGAGCCAGCAGCGCGCGGCCCATGGCGCTCGAATAGGCCGGTGCGCGGCTGCCCGGCGGCGTGTAGATCTGCAGCGCGCCGGCGCCGGTGCGCATCTGGATCACCAGCGTGTCGACACCGTCGAGCACGTTGATGTAGCCGGTGAAGCGGGTCTCGCGCACCAGCGCATCGAGCGCCTCTTCCACCAGCGACGCGGCGTTGCGCGAGGCGCGGAAGTGGTACGAGGCTTCCATGATCACGCCGCCCGGCCGGTAGGCGCGCGTGGCCGCGTCGCGGTCGAGAAAGCCGTAGCTGGCCATCATGCTCAGCGTGCGCGAGGCCGAGCTTTTCGGCAGGCCCAGCTCGGTCACCACGTCCGTCACCGTGATGTCGCGGCGCAGCCGCGCGATCAGTTTCAGGACGTCCATGGCGTTGGCGAGGGTGCTCATATTTCTTGGCTTGTGGCGGGTTGGGGATCATAGGTTCGACGGCATCGGGGTCTTCCCGGATGGGGGCGAACGCGCCTTGACAGCGGATTGCGCCGTCCTATCATTTGGTTCTATTTTATTGGATTGAGTTCCAAAAAATGGAACTTTCAAGGAATGACCATGACCCATGAAGTGACGGCGGCCGTGCCGCTGCACGACGAAGGCGCTGCATCGAAGGCGCGGCTGGCCGCGCAGGCATCGAGCGGCCCCCACCATCACCCACATCCAAAGGCACTGGCCCCCGCCAACCTGATCCTCACGGTGGTGCTGAGCGTGTTTGGCGCCATCGTCGGCATCCAGATGCTGGCGAGCCTGGGCATCACGCCGAGCACTTCGCTGATCGGCGCGCTCGCGGCCATGACGCTGGCGCGCGTGCCGCTGGCCATGTTCCGGGGCTTCCGCTCGGTGCATGCGCAGAACCTGGCGCAGACCAGCATTTCGTCGGCCACCTTCGGTGCGGCCAACAGCCTGTTCCTGCCGATCGGCATTCCCTTTCTCTTCGGCCTGCCCGACATGGTGGTGCCGATGCTGGTGGGCGTGAGCCTGGCGATGCTGCTCGACGCCTGGCTGCTCTATCGCATGTTCGACACGCCGGCCTTTCCGGCGAAGAACCCATGGCCGCTGGGCATTGCCGCGGCCGAGGCCATCAAGGCCGGCGACGGCGGTGGCAAGCAGGCCTGGCTGCTGCTCGGCGGGCTGGCGACGGGCGTGGCGGGTGCGGTGTTCAAGCTGCCGATGTCGGCCTTCGGCGTGGCGCTGATCGGCGGCCTCGGCGCGATGATCGCCTTCGGCATCGGGCTGCTGGTGCGCGGCTATTCGACGCCGCTCTTCGGCATGGACATCGGCACGCTCTACGTGCCGCACGGCATGATGATCGGCGCCGGCATCGTCGCGCTGGTGCAGGTGGCGCGCGTGGTGCTGAAGAAGCGCGACAGCGGCTCGCGCAATGCACCGGCCGATACGCAAGAGGCGCGCGGCGCCACCGCGCTCGGCCGCTCGCTGCGGCTGGGCAGTGCCGGCTACCTGGCGATCATGGTGCTGCTGGCCGCGGGTACCGGTGTGTACACCGGCATGTCGCCCGCGATGCTCGTGTGCTTCGTCATCTACGGCACCTTCGCGGCCTTCGTGCATGAGCTGATCGTCGGCATCGCGGCGATGCACTCGGGCTGGTTCCCCGCGTTCGCGGTGGCGCTGATCTCGCTGCTCATCGGCATCCTGATCGGCTTTCCGCCCGAGGCGCTGGTGGTGCTGGCCGGCTTCTCGGCTGCCACCGGGCCGGCCTTCGCGGACATGGGTTACGACCTCAAGGCCGGCCACATCCTGCGTGGCGAGACCTCGGGCACGGCCTTCGAGCTGGATGGCCGGCGCGAACAGATGATCGCCGGCATGGTGGGATTTGCGGTGGCCATCGTCGTGGTCGCCTGCACCTACAGGATGTTCTTCGCCAACCACCAGACGGCGCCCATCAACGCCGCCTACGTGGCCGCCATCAAGGCCGGCATCTCGGGCGACACGGCGCGCAACCTCGCGCTGTGGGCCATTCCCGGCGCCATCCTGCAAGTGCTGGGCGGCTCGCGCCAGCAACTGGGCGTGCTGTTCGCCACCGGTCTGCTCATCGCGAGCCCGATGGCCGGCTGGATGGTCGCGGCCGGCATCGCCTGCCGCCTTGTCGTGCATCGCGTGGTGGGCGTGTCCGCGCGCGAAAAGCTTGAGGTGTTTGCAGGCGGCGTGATCGCGGGCGATGCGCTCTACAGCTTCTTCTCCGGCGCCGTGAAGAGCCTGCGCAAGTAGCGCTGCGCACCTTTCTTTTTTCTTCCCTTCATCACACAGGAACAACGAATCCATGAAACGCAATCTGACAAGCGACGACGTTCGCGCGGCCATCTGGGGCGGCGCCATCCTCGGTGGCGGCGGCGGCGGGCTGATCGAGGCCGGCGAGCGCGCCGCGAAGCTCGCGCTGCAGGTCGGCACGCCGCAGCTGTGGAGCGTCGACGAGTTCGAGCCGGCCGCGCTCACGGCCACGATGGCGCTGGTCGGTGCACCGGCCGCGCCCGATCCGCATGTGCAGCCCGCGCATCTGCTGCGCACGCTCGAACTGCTGCGCCGCGAGCTGCCCGCGGGGCAGAAGCTGGTCGGCCTGCATGCCAACGAGAACGGCGCCGAAACCACGGTCAACGGCTGGTTCCACGCCGCCATGACCGGCCTGCCCGTGATCGACCTGGCCTGCAACGGCCGCGCGCATCCATCAAGCGTGATGGGCGCGCTGGGCCTGCACACCGAGCCCGACTACCTGTCGGTGCAGGCCTATTCGGGCGGCGAGCCGCACCGCTATGTCGAAGGCGTGGTGTCGGGCCGGCTGGAACAGACCTCCGCCGTGGTGCGCCGCGCCTCGGTCGAGGCGGGTGGCCTCGTGGCCGTGGCGCGCAATCCGGTGAGCGTGGGCTATGCCCGCCAGCACGGTGCGCCGGGCGCCATCAGCCATGCGATTGCGCTGGGCCAGACCTACCTCGATGGCGGTGTCGATGCCGTGGCACGTTCGCTCGACGGGCGCATCGTGGCCGAGGGCACCGTGCGTACCTACCGCTGCGAGCAGCAGGAAGGGCTGGACGTGGGCGTGGTCGAACTCGACGATGCGGCCGGCACCACGCTGCGCTTCATCAACGAATACATGCTGCTGGAGCAAGGCGGCAAGCGCATCGCCCGCTTCCCTGATCTGGTGATGACCTTCTCGGACGACGGCAAACCGGTGGTGTCGGCGCATGTGCGCCAGGGCGCGAAGCTGCGCGTGCTGGTGGCACCGCGCGCGCGCCTGTTGCTCTCGCGCACGATGTTCATGCCCGAGCTGTATCGGCCGCTCGAGAAGTCGCTGGGTGAGGCCTTCGCACCCGAAGAAGCGCTGGCCTGATCCGTTCCAACCCACACAGGGAGCAATCACCATGACATTGCGCGTGCGATGGATCCGAGCCGTCGGCAACGACACCTACAACGAGCGCTTTGCCCGGGAGTTCGCCGAAGTGAAGAACCCCGGCACCGAGGTCGAGGTGGTGTCGCTGCGCAACCCTTCGGTGCAGCACCACGTCGAGTACCAGAGCTACGAGGCCTTGCTGGGCGCCGACATCGTGCGCGTGGTGCGCGATGCCGCCGTGAAGCAGTTCGACGCCGTGGTGGTCGGCTGCTTCTACGACCCGGTGCTGGTCGAGGCGCGCGAGATCTCGGGCGAGACGGTGGTGGTCGCGCCATGCCAGGCGTCGTTCGAGATCGCATCGAACCTGGCGCAGAAGGTGTCGATCATCGTCGGGCGCCGCAAGTGGGTGCCGCGCATCGAGTCGCGGGTGCGCGAGTACGGCCACGGCCATCTGCTGGCCTCGTGCCGCGCGCTGCAGCTGGGCGTGGAAGACTTCCAGCGCGACCGCAACGAGACCGTGCGCCGCATGGTCGAGCAGGGCCGGCGCGCCATCGACGAAGACGGCGCCGAGGCGCTCATCCTCGGTTGCACGCTGGAGTTCGGCTTCTACAAGCAGCTGCAGGACGTGCTGGGCGTGCCCGTCATCGACTCGGCGCTGGCGGCTTTCAAGCGCGCCGAGGCGCTGGCCGACACGAAGCAGCGCTTCGGCTGGAAGCCCAGCCGCGTGGGTGGCTGCGAACCACCGCCTGAGGCTGAAGAGCTGCTGGCCTGGAATGTCTTCGACCCGGCGCAGCTACCCATCGCATCGCCTTTCCACGCCTGAACGGCATCAAGAAAAACGCCCCGCTGCGATGGCCGCAGCGGGGCGTTTTCAATGGAGCCGGCGCAGGCTTACTTCAGCGCCGTCGTTGCATTCGCCACAGCCAGCGCCGTCATGTTGACGATGCGCCGAACAGTCGACGTGGGGGTCAGCACATGCGCCGAGCCTGCCGCACCCAACAGGATCGGGCCGACCGTGATGCCGTTGGCGCCGGTCATCTTCAGCACGTTGTAGAGGATGTGTGCCGAATCGAGGTTCGGGCACACCAGCAGGTTGGCTTCGCCGGTGAGCGTGGTCTCGGGCAGGGCGGTGCGGCGCACTTCTTCGGACAGGGCCGAGTCGCCATGCATTTCGCCGTCGCACTCGATGTCGGGTGCCATCTGCGAGAACAGGTCGCGCGCCAGCCGCATCTTGCGCGCCGAGGCGCGGCTCGAGGTGCCGTAGTTCGAGTGCGAGAGGAACGCCACCTTCGGCGGCATGCCGAAGCGGCGCACTTCCTCGGCGGCCATCATCGCGATGCTGGCCAGCAACTCGGCGCTCGGGTCTTCGTTCACGTTGGTGTCGGTGATGAAGACCGTACGCTTTTCGAGCGTGAGCGCGTTCAGCGTCGCGAAGCCCGGTGCGCCGCGCTTCAGGCCGATCAGGTTGCGGATGTGCTCCAGGTGCACGTCGAAGCGCCCGACCAGGCCGCAGATCATCGCGTCGGCATCGCCCAGGTGCAGCATCAGCGCGGCGATGGTGGTGTTGGAGCGGCGCACCATCGTCTTGGCAGCCTCGGGCGTGACGCCGCGGCGGCCCATGAGCTTGTGGAAGCTCTCCCAGTAGATGCGAAAGCGCGGGTCGTCTTCGGGGTTGACGATCTCGAAGTCGGTGCCCACGCGGATGTGCAGGCCGGCCTTCTTGATGCGCGCCTCGATCACGGCGGGGCGGCCCACCAGGATCGGCCTTGCCAGGCCTTCGTCGACGGCCAGTTGGGCGGCGCGCAGCACGCGCTCGTCTTCGCCTTCGGCGTACGCCACGCGCTTGGCCGTGGCCAGCTTGGCGGCGGTGAACACCGGGCGCATGAACATGCCGGTCTGGTAGACGAAGCGCGTCAGGTGCTGGCGGTAGCTCTCCATGTCCTCGATCGGACGCGTGGCCACGCCGGAGGCTGCGGCGGCCTTGGCCACGGCTGGCGCGATGCGCAGGATCAGGCGCGAGTCGAAGGGCTTCGGAATGATGTAGTCGGGGCCGAAGGCCAGCTCCTGGCCGGCATAGGCGGTGGCCACTTCTTCGCTGATGTCGGCCTTGGTCAGCTCGGCGATCTCGCGCACGCAGGCCAGCTTCATTTCTTCCGTGATCTTGGTGGCGCCGCAATCGAGCGCGCCGCGGAAGATGTACGGGAAGCACAGCACGTTGTTGACCTGGTTCGGGTAGTCCGAACGGCCGGTGGCGATGATGCAGTCGGGCCGCACGGCCTTGGCCAGCTCGGGCCGGATCTCGGGCTCGGGGTTGGCCAGCGCCAGGATGATCGGCTGCGTGCCCATGGTCTTGACCATCTCGGCCGACATCACGCCGGGGGCCGAGCAGCCGAGGAACACATCGGCGTCCTTGACCACGTCGGCCAGGGTGCGGGCGCCGGTGTCTTTCTGGGCGTAGCGCGTCTTGGACTCGTCGAAGCCACCGGCACGGCCGGCGTAGATCAGGCCCTTGGAGTCGCAGGCGTAGATGTTGGCGGGCTTGGCGCCCAGGCCCACCATCACGTCCAGGCAGGCAATGGCGGCGGCGCCGGCGCCCGACACCGCGATCTTCACTTCCTCGATCTTCTTGCCGACCAGTTCCAGGCCGTTCAGGAGGGCGGCGGCCGAGATGATGGCCGTGCCGTGCTGGTCGTCATGGAACACCGGGATGTTCATGCGCTCGCGCAGCTTCTTCTCGATGTAGAAGCACTCGGGTGCCTTGATGTCTTCGAGGTTGATGCCGCCCAGCGTGGGTTCCAGCGCCGCGATGATCTCGACCAGCTTGTCGGGGTCGTTCTCGGCCAGCTCGATGTCGAACACGTCGATGCCGGCGAATTTCTTGAACAGGCAGCCCTTGCCTTCCATCACCGGCTTGGCGGCCAGCGGGCCGATGTTGCCCAGGCCCAGCACGGCCGTGCCGTTGGTGACCACGCCCACGAGGTTGCCGCGGGCGGTGTATTCGGTGGCCAGGGCCGGGTCGGCCGCGATGTCGAGACAGGGATAGGCCACGCCTGGCGAATAGGCCAGCGACAGGTCGCGCTGGTTCAGCAGGGGCTTGGTCGGGGTGACCGAGATCTTGCCCTTGACGGGCGAGCGGTGGTATTCGCGCGCTGCTTCGCGAAGTGCTTCTTCTGCGGGGGAAAGGGGTGCAGCCATGAATGTCTCCTTGTTTCTGACGGGCAATGAGGCTACCGCAAAAGTGCGGCTTGTTCTTTCAGGGTGAATGCCGAAAAGGCCTGGATCGATAACACCTGGATGCATATCTTCCGCCTGATCGGCCCGGCTGGCCGGTTCGCTAAACTGCGGCACTGTTACCCAAAGTTAATTGGGGCATCGTCAACCACGATACAAAACGACAACAGAGGGGCAGCGCATGACACCCGGACCTTTCATCGGCACCGACCCGGACGTCGTCGTCATCGGCGGCGGCCCTTCGGGCTCCACCGTGGCGGCGCTGCTTGCCGACAAGGGGCACGACGTGGTGCTGATCGAGAAGGCGCAGCATCCGCGCTTTCACATCGGCGAATCGCTGTTGCCAATGAACATGCCGCTGTTCGACCGGCTGGGCGTTCGCACCGAGGTCGAGGCCATCGGCCTGCGCAAGCACGGTGCCGAGTTCGTCTCGCCCTGGCACGACCACAGCAGCCACTTCGACTTCGGCCAGGCGATGGACAAGAGTTTTCCCTATGCCGTGCACGTCCGCCGTTCGGAATTCGACGAGCTGCTGTTCCGCCATGCCGGCAAGCGCGGTGCCCGCACCTTCGAGGGCCAGCGCGTCACCGGCGTGGACATGGATGCCGGCAAGGGCACGCCCGACAACCGCCCGCTGGTGAAGGTCAAGGCTGACGACGGCACCGAAACCAGCTGGCGCCCGCGCTTCGTGATCGACGCGAGCGGGCGCGACACGCTGCTGTCGAACCAGTTCGACGCCAAGCAGCGCAACCGCAAGCACGCCAGCGCGGCGCTCTATGGTCACTTCGCCAATGCCGAGCGCCGGCCGGGCCGCTTCGAGGGCAACATTTCGCTGTTCTGGTTCGACCATGGCTGGTTCTGGTACATCCCGCTGAAAGACGGCACGGTGAGCGTGGGCGCGGTGGCATCGCCGGCCTACTTCAAGCGCCGCAAGGGTTCGCTCGAAGAGTTCCTGATGGAAACCATCGCGCTGGCACCCAAGCTGGCCGCGCGCCTGAAGAACGCCACGCTGATGGAAGGTGCCACCTCGACCGGCAACTACGCCTACGACTCGAAGTTCTGCCGCGGCGACCGCTTCATGATGGTCGGCGACGCCTATGCTTTCGTCGATCCGATGTTCTCGTCGGGCGTGTACCTGGCAATGAACAGCGGCTTCGAGGCCGCCACCGCGGCCGACTTCTGGCTCAAGGGCGAGGCGAAGGAGGCCGAGAAGGCCTTCCGGCACTACGAGAAGGTCATGAAGCGCGGGCCGAAGATGTTCTCGTGGTTCATCTACCGCATCACCTCGCCGGCCATCCGCCGCCTGTTCATGGCGCCGCGCAACATCTGGCGCATGCAGGAGGCGCTGCTGTCCATCCTGGCCGGCGACCTGTTCCGCAACACGCCCATCGGGCCGCGCTTCTGGGGCTTCAAGGTGACGTACTACGCGTCGTGCGTCGGCATCCTTCCGCAGGCCATCAAGACTTGGGCGTGGCGCCGGCGCAATCTCAAGGAATCGCTGGAAGCTGCGAAGAGCTGATCTCATGCGTGGGGCCGGGGCGTTGTTCCCGGCGCATTCGGGGCGTCGCTCACGCCGACGGCGTACTCCCCTCCGCGAATGTCCCCCGGCCTTCGGGCTACCGCCCCGGGGGACATTCGCGGAGGGGAGTACCCGGTGCCATCCGCACGTACCCCGAATGACTCCGCCCCCTGCGCAGCCCTTCAAAGAGGCTCAGTCCGGCGAAACAGTGTGCTGGGCCAGCGCTTCGAGCGCCTTCACCAGCGCCGAATGATCGAGCTGGCCATAGCCCAGCGCCGAGCAGGCATTCATGAGCTGCGCCGCATTGGCCGTCTGCGGCAACGACACACCAAGCGAACGCGCACTCTGCATCGCCAGGTTCAGGTCCTTCTGGTGCAGCGAAATGCGGAACCCCGGCGCGAAGGTGCGCTTGATCATCCGTTCGCCATGTACTTCGAGAATGCGCGAGCTGGCAAAGCCACCCATCAGCGCCTGCCGCACCTTGGCCGGGTCGGCACCGGCCTTCGAGGCGAACACCAGTGCCTCGCCCACGGCCGCGATGTTCAGCGCCACGATGATCTGGTTGGCCACCTTGCAGACCTGGCCATCGCCCGCACCGCCCACCAGCGTGACGTTCTTGCCCATCTTCTCGAGCAGCGGCTTCACGCGGCCGAAGGTGCCTTCTTCGCCACCGCACATGATCGTCAGGCTCGCAGCCTTGGCGCCCACTTCGCCGCCCGAGACCGGGGCATCGATGTAGCCCGCGCCCAGCGCCGTGATGCGGCGTGCAAAGTCTTTCGTCGCGATCGGGTCGATGGAGCTGCAGTCGACTACGATCTTGCCGTGCGAATCCTTCAGGCCCGCGGCCACGCCTTCCTTGCCGGGTTCGCCGAACAGCACCTTCTCGACGTCGGGCGTGTCGGGCACCATGATGAAGATGATGTCGGCCTTGCGCGCCACCTCGGCGCCCGAGGCGCAGATGGTCGCCTTCGAAACGAAGGGCTCCGGCGTGTTGCCGTGCGTGTTCACGAAGAGCTCGAAGCCCGCGTCGAGCAGGTGCCCCGCCATGGGCGCGCCCATGATGCCGAGGCCGATGAATCCGATTTTTTGCTGGGTTGCCATGTCTGTGTTTCCTGTGTTGTTCATTGCGGCTGCGTGAGGGCTTCGCGCCAGTCGAGGCCGGCGACGGTGTCGGTGCGCGGCTTGTATTCGCAGCCGATCCAGCCGTCGTAGCCCAGCGCGTCGATGTGCCTGAAGAGCCACGGGTAGTTGATCTCGCCCGTGCCCGGCTCGCCGCGCCCGGGGTTGTCGGCCAACTGGATGTGGCCGATCTGCGCGAGGTGCTTCGTGAGCGTGTTGCCCAGCTCGCCTTCCATGCGCTGCGCGTGATAGATGTCGTACTGCACGCGCAGGTTCGACGAGCCCACCGCCTCGATCAGCGCCAGTGCCTTGTCGGTGCGCGTGAGGTAGAAGCCCGGAATGTCGAAGCTGTTGATCGGCTCGATCAGAAGGCGCAGGCCCGCGGCCTCCAGCTCGCGCGCGGCCAGCCGCAGGTTGTCGAGCACCGTGCGGTTGACCACGTTGATGTCGGCACCGGGCGGAATTTTGCCGATCAGGCAGTTGACCTGTGGGCAGCCGAGCGCGGTCGCGTAGTCGATGGCCATGGCGATGCCTTCGCGGAACTCGCCGGTGCGGTCGGGGTGGCAGGCGATGCCGCGCTCGCCCTTGTCCCAGTCGCCGGCCGGCAGGTTGTGCAGCACCTGCTGCAGGCCGTTGTCGCGCAGCGCGGCGGCCAGCTCCTTCTTCTCGAAGGCATAGGGGAAGAGGTACTCGACCCCCTTGAAGCCGGCCTTGGCGGCGGCCTCGAAGCGTTGCATGAAAGGCAGCTCGGTGAAGAGCATCGTGAGGTTGGCTGCGAACTTGGGCATGTCTGTCTCTCTTGCGTTCTTGCTTTCTTTCTCTCTCAGTCCAGCATCGCCACGGCAAGGGCCGTGGGTGCATCGGCCGTGCTCTCGGCCAGCGGTTCGAACTCGTTGATGGCGTCGATCTCGGTGCCCATCGCGATGTTGGTCACGCGCTCCAGCATCACCTCGATGACCACCGGCACGCTGAACTCGGCCATCAGCGCTTCGGCGCGGGCGATGGCGGGCGCCATCTCTTCCTGCTTGCTCACGCGGATCGCCTTGCAGCCCAGGCCTTCGACCACCTTCATGTGGTCCACGCCGTAGCTGCGCTCGATGCCGCTGTCGGGTGCCGCGTTGATGTTGTCGAACGCGAGCTGCACGCAGTAGTCCATCTCGAAGCCGCGCTGCGCCTGGCGGATCAGCCCGAGGTAGGAGTTGTTGACCACGATGTGGATGTACGGCAGCTTGAACTGCGCGCCCACGGCCAGCTCTTCGATCATGAACTGGAAGTCGTAGTCGCCCGAGAGCGCGACGATCTTGCGCGTCGGGTCGGCGGCGCGCACGCCCAGCGCGGCGGGAATGGTCCAGCCCAGCGGGCCGGCCTGGCCGCAGTTGATCCAGTGGCGCGGGTTGTACACGTGCAGGAACTGCGCCGCCGCGATCTGCGACAGGCCGATGGTGCTCACGTAGCAGGTGTCGCGGTCCAGGTTGTTGTTCATGCACTGGTACACGCGCTGCGGCTTCATCGGCACGTCGGCGAAGTTGGTCTTGCGCAGCATCGTCTTCTTGCGGTCGCGGCATTCGCCG
This sequence comes from Variovorax sp. EL159, assembly GCF_900100965.1. Taxonomy (GTDB): domain Bacteria; phylum Pseudomonadota; class Gammaproteobacteria; order Burkholderiales; family Burkholderiaceae_C; genus Variovorax. The sequence goes on from NZ_FMUJ01000002.1 coordinate 584,872, forward strand.
GCCCAGGCGCTGCGGCTCGGCAGCTTGCCGGCGGCCTTCATCTCCTCGGCCACCTGCACGAAGAGCTCGAGCGCGGCCTTGGCGTCGGACACGATGCCGAAGTCGGGCGTGAACACGCGGCCGATCTGCGTGGGCTCGATGTCGACGTGCACGAAGGTGCGGCCCTTGGTGTAGACCTCGACCGAACCGGTGTGGCGGTTGGCCCAGCGGTTGCCGATGCCCAGCACGAAGTCGCTCGCCAGCATGGTCGCGTTGCCATAGCGGTGGCTGGTCTGCAGGCCGCACATGCCGGCCATCAGCGGATGGTCGTCCGGAATCGCGCCCCAGGCCATCAGCGTGGGAATCACCGGCACGCCGGTGGCTTCGGCAAAACGCACCAGCAGGTCGGCCGCATCGGCGTTGATGACACCGCCGCCGGCCACGATCAGCGGACGCTCGGCGGCGTTCAGCATGCCGATGGCCTTTTCGACCTGCGCGCGCGTGGCGGCCGGTTTGTAAGGGGTGAGCGGCTGGTAGGCGTCGATGTCGAATTCGATCTGCGCCATCTGCACGTCGAAGGGCAGGTCGATCAGCACCGGGCCGGGGCGGCCCGAGCGCATCAGGTGGAAGGCCTGCTGAAAGACCTGCGGCACCTGGCCGGGCTCGCGCACCGTGACCGACCACTTGGTGACGGGCTTGGAGATCGACTCGATGTCGACCGCCTGGAAGTCTTCCTTGTACAGGCGTGCGCGCGGCGCCTGGCCGGTGATGCAAAGAATGGGAATGGAGTCGGCCCAGGCCGAGTACAGGCCGGTGATCATGTCGGTGCCCGCCGGACCCGAGGTGCCGATGCACACGCCGATGTTGCCGGCCACGGCGCGGGTGTAGCCCTCGGCCATGTGCGAGGCGCCCTCGACGTGGCGCGCCAGGATGTGCGAGACGGTGCCGCGCTGGCGCAGCGCCGAATACAGCGGGTTGATCGCCGCGCCGGGCACGCCGAAGGCCTGCGTCACGCCTTCCTTTTCCATCACCAGAACCGCAGCCTGGACCGCTGTCATCTTTGCCATTGAATGTCTCCTTGAGGTGGCCTCACTGTAGGAAGCGGGGCGCATTCGAAGAAGACGGCTGCGGGCCATAAAACCTATTCCATGGCGGAATAAGTGACTAACATCCGGCCATGGACCGTCTCTTGGCAATGGAAATGTTCGTGCGCGTGGTCGAGACCGGCAGCTTCTCGAAGGCGGCGCGCGAGTTCAACACCACGCAGCCCACCGTGACCAAGCAGGTCGCGGCCACCGAGGCGCGGCTGAAGGTGCGGCTGCTCAACCGCAACACGCGCGGCGTGAGCCTGACCGAACCGGGCGCGCTGTACTACGAGAAGTGCAAGACCATCGTGCGCGAGGCCGAGGAGGCCGACAGCATCGTGCAGCTGCGGCAGAACCAGGCACAGGGCCTCTTGCGCGTGGGCACGTCGGTGGCTTTCGGGCGGCGCGTGGTGGTGCCGCTGGCGCTGGAGTACATGCGCCGGCATCCGCAGGTGCAGCTCGACCTGAGCTTCGAGGACCGTTATGTCGACCTCATCGCGCAAGGCATCGACGTGGCGATCCGCATGGGCAAGCTGGCCGATTCGTCACTGGGGGCGCGCTACCTTGGCGCGAATCCGTGGGTCATGGTCGCGTCGCCGGGCTACCTGAAGAAGCACGGCACGCCCAAGCGCGCGCAGGACCTGAGCGCGCACGTGGCGCTGATCTACAGCAGCGTGGTGGGCGACGAGTTCTGGCGCATGCACACGCCCAAGGGCGAGCCGGTGACGGTGCCGGTGTCGGGGCGCTTCCGCTCGAACAACCTGTCGGCCGTGCTCGCGGCCGCGCGCGATGGATTGGGCATCGCGCTGATGCCGCGCTATGTGGCGAGCGAGTCGCTGGCCGCGGGCAAGGTGGTCGCGGTGCTGGCAGACCATGCGCTGCCCGAGCAGGAGATCCACGCCGTCTTTCCATCGCCCAAGCTGGTGCCGGGGAAGGTGTCGGGCTTCGTGGCCTTTCTTCAGGGGCGATTCGACGAGGGGTGGTGGGCGGTCTGAGGGCCTGGGCCGCATCGCTCAACCACCGTGGCGCTGCCGGGTCAAACAGACGCGCGCCACGATCATTGCCTCCGATGAATGGTCGGCTTCGTTGCCGCGCCTGTATGTGATTGACCGAGTTCCTCTCACCAAAGCCATTCAGGGTTTTGGTCGGATTCTTCGTGACTTAATTCGCGCGAGGGAGCGTGGATCTGCCGAAGTCAAACATATGCTCCCTGCAATAAGCAGAAGTGATCATCAACAGGGAGGAACCATGAAGAGAGTAGATGTCAACTCAACAATGCCGCGCGCGCGATTGCTTGCCGTTGCGGCCGCAGCGGTAGCAATTTCCGCATGCGGAGGCGGTGGGGGCGGTGGATTCTCCGCATTGCCAATCGCAGCCGCACCGGCACCAGCGGCCGAGCAAGTGCAGCCACCGGCACCAGCGCCTGCACCCGTGGCGGACAGCTCGGCGCCATGCTTCAACGAAGCCGACTTCCGCGAAGGAACGCGCCTGGAGTTCGAAGCCGTGAAGCCGGGCGCGGACCCCGCCACCACCGCCTTCCAGAGAACAAGCGTGACCGAAGGACGAGAGGTGTTTGCCGGCGCCAATCCGGTGGCCTTCAACGTCGGCACGGAAACATCCAGTTTTCCCTCTGTGTATCAGCGAAAGATGGTCAAGAAGGAATACAAGGATCTTGTGAATGGCAGCATCCTGCTCTACGGGAAAGCATTCACCGAAGAGATCAAGATCGATCCGAAAGCCGGGGCTCCACTGGGCCCAGGTTTCGTTCTGGATCGGGTTTCTTCCGTCTCCCAGGTCTTTACACCGCCGTTCTCGTTTCCCGTCGATATGAAGGCCGGGCAGGTTGCAAGCCAACAATCTTCCGTGATCGAGACCAGGACCTTCAATGGTCGCAGCGATCCGGCGACTTCCCTGCCGGCGATGGGTGAACTCACCTATCACGGCCGCGAAAAGCTGGAAACGCCGCTGGGAACCTTCGATACGTGCAAGTTCTCGTTGAGGGTCGCGGTGGGTGTGTCGGCGATCTCGATGGGCGCCACGAAAGAGATGTGGCTGGCTGCCGAGGGCCCCTACCGGGGTCAACTGCTCAAGGGCGTTGATCCGAAGTCGCCAGCGCTCGTGACGAAGATGACCTACACGCCTGGCTGATCTGGGCGAACGGTTTCCAGCAAACGGACCCCTCGGGGTCCGTTTGCCGTTCTGGCGCTCGCACAACGCACTTCCCTGGAAGCGCCGCGGCAATCTGCAGCCTCTCGAACAGAGGCCGCAGGCAGCCTCCGAATTCAGGCCGGCACAAAAGCCCCATGCAGCCCCAGCGGAAGCGCATACGGCAGCGTCGCCTGCGCCACAGGCCCCGCAGCAAGGTGGTCGGCCGCGAAGCACGACAGCACCGTCTTCTGCCGACCGAAGTCGAACGCCGTGCCCAGCACCCAGCCGGGCTTCTTGCCGTCCGGCACGAAGACGTGTTCTTCCACGATGGCCTGCGTGCCGTAGCTGAAGCGCTGGCTGCGGCCGGTCTCGACATCCGTTCGCGCGACCGCGCCGAAGCCCGGCAGGTCGGGCCGGATCTGCGTGGCGTGCACCACCTGGCGATGGCGCAGGCCGACGCGGCGCGGATCGATGCGCGGAAACTCGGCCTCTTGCGCCAGCGCCACCTGCGTGGCCTTGCCGGTGCCGAGGTTCAGCGTGGCCACGGTCAGGTGCGGGTCGGCACCCCGCACGCGGCGCGCGCGCATCACCTCGCGGTTGGAGATGAACACCGAATCGGTGTTGTCCGAGCGCACGTAGTCGACGTGGATCAGCGTGCCGCGCGGCGTGTCTTCTTCCCACGCATTGCCTACGTGGAAGAGAAAGCCCGCCGGCAGTTCGAGCATCTGCCGCCGCTCCCAGTCGTGCTTGTCGACGACCAGTGCGCGCATGCCGAGTTCGGGCCGCCAGACGTGGGCATCTAGAAAGGTCGAGCCGGCTTCCTTGCGCTTGTTGTCGTACACCAGCGGCGGCATGAGAAAGACGAGGTGCCGCTCGGTCACAGCGAAGTCGTGAACCATCGGCATGTCGGCCACCGGCACCACGGCCGCGCGGCGCAGCGTGCCTTCGGGCGCGATCTCGTAGAGCGCCAGCAGGCCCTGGCCGGAGCTGACGCCGAAGTTCCACACCGTGCCGTCCGGGTCCACCTTGGGGTGCGCCGAAAACGGCATGCCCGCCAGGTCGGCGCGCCAGGTCTTCACGCCCAGCGTGTCGAGCGTGCGCGCGTCGATGCGCGTGGCCGAGCCGCCCTCCCACAGTGCCAGCACCTCGCCCTGCAGCGGCAGCACGCTGGTGTTGGCGACGTTGATGCTGTCGGCCGATGTCGGCGACTCGCCGCCCGGCGGCATGGTGCCGAAGGTTTCGTACAGGCGACGGCCGGCCCGCACCTCGGCCACGCGCTTGGGCGTGGCCACGTAGCGGCCCTGGTGGCGCACGTCGGCCCCGTCGATCACGAAGCGATGCACCATGCCGTCGCCATCGAACCAGTGGTGGTAGCGCTCGCCGCCCATGTCGTGCCCGGCCGGGCCGACGCGGAAGAGCGTGCCGGCCACGGCGTCGGGAAAGCGCCCGCGCACGGTGGCGCGGGTCAGCGGCAGGTCGTTGGCGGGCGTGGCAAAGCCCGTCTTCCAGGGGGCGCTGGCGGCCTCGAACTGGGCTTGCCAGTTGTCACCGCCGGTGGCATCGGCCGTGCCGGCGGCGCGCGCCAGCGGTGCAAAAAGGGGCAGGGCGCCGGCCGATGCCAGCAGGCGCAGGAGTTCGCGTCGTTCCATGGCGGGCACCTCAGCGCAGGTGAATGACGGTCTGCATGTCGGCGTCGACGCGGATCGCCGCCGCCTCGAAGTCGGGTGCGGCGCGGTTGCCCTTGGCGTCGTTCGAGAAGCCGTAGCGCTCGATCGGCATGCCCATCAGGTTGGTGTCGAGCTTGCCGTTGCCGTTCTCGTCGGCGAACACCCGCAGCGCGTAGCGCCCCGGTGCCAGGTTCGGGAACACGAGCTGGGCCTTGCCGCCGCGCATCGGCGTGGTCTGCGATGCGACGGGCTTGCTGTCGGCATAACCGGCGGCGTCGCTGTACAGCGCGGCGTAGAGCGTGGCGTCGGCGGCGGGGCCGTCGGCGACGCTCAGGCTCAGGTCGGCGGCAAGGGCGCCCACGGGCGCAAGGATCGCGGCGGCGCACAGGGCGCGCACGGCCGGACGGGACAGGAACTTGGAAAGGTGCATGGCAGGCCTCTTCTGGGTTTGGAGGCCCGACGATCTCGCAGGCACCTTGCGGTGCCCAGCGCCATGCGACGGAATGCGGGAATGTGCGCGCGAAATGCGCGAAGAGGGAGCAAACGGAGCGAGGCGATCAGGCCGGAGCGGGGCGCCTCGTCACTGCCCCATCACCAGCCCGTTGCGTTTCAGGCCTTCCCCTGGCCCTTCTTCTTGTCTTCGGCGCTTTCGGTGCCTTGTGCGCCCGTCGCGTCTTCCACCACCGGGTCATGCCCCGTGCCCACGTGGCCCGAGTCCGCGAACAGGCCCCACGCCGCCATGAACAGCGCCGCGATCACCGGCCCGATCACGAAGCCGTTGATGCCGAAGATCGCCATGCCGCCGATGGTCGACATCAGCACGATGTAGTCGGGCATCTGCGTGTCCTTGCCGACCAGCAGCGGGCGCAGGATGTTGTCGACCAGGCCGATCACGAACACGCCCACGAAGATCAGCACGCCGCCTTGCCAGAAGTGCCCCGTGGCCAGGAAGTAGATGGCCACCGGCCCCCAGATCAGCGCCGCGCCCACGGCCGGCAGCAGCGACAGGAAGGCCATCAGCACCGCCCACAGCAGCGCGCCCTGCACGCCCAGGAACCAGAAGGCCAGCCCGCCGAGCGTGCCCTGCGCGATGGCCACGGCCACGTTGCCCTTGACGGTGGCGCGGATCACGGTGGTGAACTTGTTCAGCAGGTAGTGCGTGTGCGGCTTGGCCAGCGGCACGGCGTCGCGCATGGTCTTGGACAGCGTCGCGCCGTCGCGCACCAGGAAGTACAGCAGGTACAGCATCACGAAGAAGCTGACCACGAAGTCGAAGGTGTTCTGCCCGATGGCCAGCGCCTGGCTCGCGATGAGTTGGCTGGCCTGCCCCGCGATGGCCGAGATGCGTGCCTGCCAGGCCGCCATGTCGCCCAGGTTGAAGCGCTCGACCAGGTTCAGCAGCCACTGCGGCGCCGCATCGAGGATCTGCTGGAAGTAGGCCGCGAAGTTGAGCTGCCCCGAACGGATGCTCTGCGTGACCAGCGCCACCTCTTGCACCAGCGACACGCCCACCATCGCCAGCGGCAGGATCACGATGAACAGGCAGATGGTCAGCGTGGACAGGGCCGCAACGTTGGGCTTGCCGGGCATCTTCTTGAGCAGCCACTTGAACAGCGGCGTGAACAGGATCGCCAGCGCCACGCCCCAGAGCACCGCGCCGAAGAACGGCATCAGCACCCAGATGAAGGCGGCGGTCACGGCGGCGAGAAGGGCGAGAAACACGCCGCGCTGGAGTTGGGGTGAGTTCATAAGTGTCTCGGACTGTAGCCGAGCCGGAAGCCGGGTCCGTGTCAGCCGGAGCGCCCTCGTGCGGTGCCGTGGGGTTGCATGGCGAATCCGCCTGAAACGGACGCGTGACGGTCGATGTGCGCTATCGAATTGGTAGCGGACACCGGCACTAATGCACAGCTGGCTTCAGCGCTTGGCGCGCGGCAGGGCCACGGGCGCCAGCGTGGCGCGCAGCCGGCTCGGCGCGTCGGGCTCGGCGGTGGCATCCACTTCGAGTGCGCGTTCGACATTGCCGATGTGGTCGAGCATCAGCTGCCGCGCCTTGTCGGTGTCGCCCGCTTCGAGCGCGGCGACGATGGCGCCATGCTCGGCGCACGACTGCCCGGCCTCGTGCTTCGACTGGTAGAGCGTGGCGGCCAGCGTGGTGCGCGCCGTAAGGTCGCGCAGCACGTCGACCAGCAGCTGGTGCCCCATCTGCTCGGCCAGGCACACATGGAAGTCGGCCAGCAGAAAGGCGCGCGTGGCGGCGTCGGCGCCCTCGATGGCGCGCCGCTCGTCAGCGATGTGGTCGCGCAGCTTGCGGATCACCTTGCCCAGCGGCCGGCCTTCGCTGGCGGCCAGGATGCCGGCCTCGACGATGCGGCGTGCCGAGAAGGCGTCGCGTGCCTCTTCGGCCGAAGGCTCCACCACGTACCAGCCGCGGCGCGACTGCACCTCGACGAAGCCGCGCGCCTGCAGTTGCATGAGCGCCTCGCGCACCATCGTGCGGCTCACCGAGAAGTTCTCGGCCAGCGCCTGCTCGCCGAGCCGCTCGCCGGGTGCGAGCTTCTGCGCGAGGATGGCCTCGACCACGCGCTCGGCGATGGCGGTGGGGCTGACGTCGGTGGCCATGGGTCTTGCTTCTCTTCTTTCTCTTCGTTCGCTTCAGTGGCCGCGCGATGCGGCGGCGGCGGTGCCGCTGTTTACCACGGGCGCGGCATCGGGCTCGGCCAGCGGCTCGTCGTCGGGGGAGTAGGTGCCGTCGAGCACCGCGTGCGCGCGCTCGCGGTCGATGTCGCCTTCCCATGCGGCAATGGCGACGGTTGCCACGCAGTTGCCGATCAGGTTGCCCAGCGCGCGGGCGATGCCCATGAACCAGTCGACCGACAGCACCAGCACCAGCCCGATGGCGGGAATCGCCGGAATCGCATGCAGCGTGGCGGCCAGCACCACGATGGCCGAGCCCGGCACGCCGTGCGCGCCCTTGGACGTGACCAGCGCGATCGCCAGGATCGTCAGCAGGTCGGCCATCGAGATCGGCGTGTTGGTCGCCTGCGCGATGAACACCGCGGCCAGCGTGATGTAGATCGAGAAGGCGTCGAGGTTGAACGAGTAGCCCGTGGGAATCACCAGGCCCACCGTCGAATCGCGGATGCCCATGCGACGCAGCTTGGCCATGACCTGCGGCAGCACGCTGTCCGACGACGTGGTGGCAAAGACGATGGTGAGCTCTTCGCGCAGGTAGCGCAGCAGCTTGACCAGGCTGAAGCCCGACATGCGCATCACCAGCCCCAGCACCACGAACACGAAGATCAGCACCGCGCCGTAGAACAGGGCGACCAGCATGCCCAGCTGCTTGAGCGAGCCGATGCCGTACTGCCCGACCGTGAAGGCGATGGCGCCCAGCACGCCCAGCGGCGCCAGCTTGATGAGGATCCCCATGATCTTGAACAGCACCAGCGAGAGCGCGTCGACCACCACCGCCACCGGCTTGCCGCGCTCGCCCAGCAGCGTGAGCGCGCAGCCGAACAGCACCGCGAACAGCAGCACCTGCAGCACGTCGCCGGTGGCGAAGGCGTTGACCACCGTGGTCGGAATGAGCTTCATCAGAAACTCGACCGTGCCGCCGCTCGTGAGCTTGTCGGCGGTCGAGGCATAGGCGCTCATCGCGGCCGGGTCGAGCTTGGCCGGGTCGACGTTCATGCCCGCGCCCGGCTGGAACACGAAGGCCAGCACCAGGCCCATCGCCAGCGCGACGGTGGTCAGCACCTCGAAGTAGATGAGCGACTTCACGCCCACCCGGCCCACGCGCTTCAGGTCGCCCGCGCCGGCGATGCCGTGCACCACCACGCAGAACACCAGCACCGGGATGATCATCTTGATCAGCTTGATGAACCCGTCACCCAGCGGCTTGAGCTTGACGGCGTACTCGGGCGCAAACAGCCCCACGAGCACGCCGAGCACCAGCGCGATGACCACCTGACCGAAAAGCGATTTGGCGAAGCGAGGCATGGAATCTCCTGTCTGTTGCCAGACTGTTTTGTCGAGTTTTTGCATGCAAGCAATGCCTTGTCTTGCATGCAAGAAATGTAGGCAAGAAGAATTCGGAGCGGTCAGAGGGTATTCCCGGGCCAGGGGGCCGGCGAAGCAGGCGGCCGAGGGCCTTTCAATGGCCCAAAGAAAAATGCCCCGCGGGCGCGAGGCATCTACGTTCAGGCCACTTCAGGCCGTAGGTGGGCTATCGGCGCAGACCGCCGAAGCCCGCGCGCGACCACCGTTGCCGGTCGTCGCGCATCGCAACAACTCGCGTTGCCGCGCTACTTCGGTGTGTAGGTGATCTGCGTGGCGACGATCGTTCCGACTGTCTCTCCTTCTTTCGTCACCAGCTTCAGCATCTGGCCGCGGTAGGGGCCCTCGGCGGCGATCCAGCTGTCCTGCAATTGCGTGAGGTCCGATCCGTCGATCTGCCGGATGCGCGAGACGCTCGAGAACTTGCACGCAGGGGTGGTCCCGACGGGCGATTCGAGCGCCTCGCGTCCGACATAGGTCACCGTGCCCGAGACGGGCTGCTCATGCCGGATCTCGCCGTCCGGCCCCGAGATGCTGACGATCACGTAGCTTTCGTCGATCGTCTGGCCCGGCGCCATGGTGGGCCTTTCGATGGCTGGCTGGTTGAGGGTGTAGCCGAGCGCTGGGTCGGTGCCATCGCCTCCGTTGCGCGTGCCGTACCTGATCACCTTGCCATCGACGAAATCGAGGTAGTGCCTGTCCGTCCCTTCGGTGTTGGTGGAGTAGAAGTATTGGGTACGCACCTGATGCACCGGGTTCAGGCCGGCGAACGCCTCGCGGGCACCGGTGATTGTGGTCAGGCGCATCTTCAAGACCTCTCCAGGGACTGCGCTGGAGCTGATGTCCTGTTCCGCCACCAGCGTGGTGCCTTCGCGCAGATCGGCTTCGTTGAAGCAGACCGCGGAGGTGTTGTCCGGCGCCGGTGCCGGCGGTGCCGGGGACGGCGGAGGCGGGGGAGGCGGCGGCGGTGGGGGAGGTGGGGTCAAGTCGGGGGGCACGAACGGAATTCCACCACCACCGCCTCCACCGCAGGCCGCCAATGTGGCCAGGGCAACCGAGGCCAGCAAGAATTTAGTTTTCATGAAATCAATCCCTCTCTCTCTGAATGAATAAATGACGGCTCTCGCCGGAAACCACGGCCTGTGCCGGAGTGCGCGAAGGTACCGAGCGCACACAGGCGAAAACAGTGCATAAAGTCATGGCGCGCCATAGCGCCGGATGCCGCGCGGAATGCGCACTCCGTTGCCAGTTCGTTGACATTTCTTCGGCAGGCGCGGACAGGCGCGATGTGCCTTGAAGCGAAGGCCAGAGCCCTTGTGTTGGGGCTGCCAGAAATCGCCGCCGCGCGGCGGCAGTGGCAAACGACGACAACGCAGTCTGCGTTTTCTTGCAGGCTGTCGCTGCCCGGTCTTCAGGACCGGGTTTGTCCGGATCTGTGATTCCAAAGTAATACAGGCCCGAAGTCGCGCGCTTCTTTCGCGTTCGCAGGCGCGACAACGGACATGACCTTATGCACTGTCCGTGCGGCTCCTGCGTTGCATAGCATCCGACAATGAGCGAAACCGAAAGGACTTCATACCCGCTTGCCGAGGCACCGAGAGACTTGGCCAGGCCACGTGCCATCCTGGTCGTGGACGATCATGACCTCGTGAGGATGGGCGTCTGCGCGCTGCTGCAGGCCAACATGTCGGAAGTGCCCATCGACGTGCTCGAGGCCGGGGACCTGGCCGAAGCCCTTGCAATCTACGAGCGCAACGAGGACACGATCGAGCTGATCCTGCTGGATCTGGCTCTGCCGGACACGCAGGGCCTGAGCGGCCTCATGGAATTCCGCTCGCGCTACCCTGCGGCACGTTGCGTGGTGCTCTCGGGCGCCGGCACCACGGCGCTTGCGCAAGACACGCTGGCCCAGGGGGCAATGACCCTGGGCGCCTTTGCGTTCCTGCCGAAGTCCGCGACACTCCGCGAGGTCGTGAGCTTCATTCGCGCGTGCGGGTTGCTGGGCGGCGATGCGGTGAGCCGCCGGCCTCTTGCCGTGCCATCGCGCGGCGATGCCAGGCCGCCGTCGTCCAGCCATGCCAGGCACAAGTTGACCAAGCGGCAGCTGCAATTGCTCAACTGGCTGCTGGAGGGAAAGAGCAATCACGAAATTGCCGTGTTGGCCGGGCTCAGTGAAGGCACGGTCAAGAACTATGTCGCGGGCATTCTTCTGCAGTTCGGCGTGCGCTCGCGTTCGCAGTTGATCAGCAGCCTGCGCTGAGTTCTGCCGACGCAAACAAACGGGGCTCGCGAAAGACCCCGGAGGGAGACAACCAAATGAACGACCAGACCCCAGGGCGCCTGCCCGTCGACGCCACGCTTGAAATGCGGGTGCTTCGCGAAAACGTGGCCTCGCTGTACGCGGGCAACACCACGGCCATCCTCGCGCACATGGGCTTTGCCGTCGGCATCGGGTGCTTCGGCTACTTCCATGTGGACCCGTCCTTCAGGCTGCTCATCGTCACGTTGATCGCGATCATCGTCCTGGCGGACCTGTACGCGGTGCTCACGCCGCGATGGACCCCGGCGGTGCCGTTGCCCGAGACGCCCTACTGGGCAAGGAAGTACACCCGCATCGTCACCACGATCAGCACGATCACCGCGCCCAGCAGCCTCTTTCTCGTCAGCATCCAGGATTCGATGCTGACCACCTTCGTGACGGTGGTGATCATGGGCAGCTGGACCCGCGCCGTGCAGGCCCGCTGGCCGCTGCGGGCCGCGATGTTCGGCTATGGCATTCCCATGATGAGCGGGCTCATCATTTCGCTGGCGTGGTACGGCGGCGCGCTCAACTGGTTCCTGGCGAGCTTCGCCTTCGTCAACCTGGTGCTGACGCTGAGCGAAGGCGTCAAGCAGAACAAGCGGCTCACGGCGTCGTTGATCCTGCAGTTCGAGAACGAAGCGCTCGCGGCCCAGTTGCGCGAGCAGATCGCCGCCACCGAGCGCGCCAGCGCCGAGAAGACCCACTTCCTGGCCGCGGCCAGCCACGACCTGCGCCAGCCGATGCACGCCATTGCCCTGTTCGGTGCCGCGCTGGGCAACACGCTGCGTCAGCGTCCTGAGATCAAGAACGTCGAGCGCCTGATGCGCGCGGTCAATGCGCTCGGCGCCTCGCTCGACACCATGCTCGACATCTCCCGGCTCGACGCGGGCGTGGTGCAGCCGGTGCCGCATGCGCTGGAACTCGACGAGCTGTTCCTGCCCCTGAACAACACCTTTGCGATACAGGCCGAGCGCAAGCGGCTGCAGTTGCGCGTGCGCGCCAGCGGCCTATGGGTGCGCAGCGACCCGCAACTGCTCTACCGGATGCTCTCGAACCTTGTCGACAACGCCCTGAAGTACACGCGGCAGGGCGGCGTGACGGTGATTGCGCGCACGCGCGGCGCGAATGCATGGATCGAGGTGCGCGACACCGGCATCGGCATCGCATCGGAGCAATCGAGCCGGATCTTCGAAGAGTTCTACCAGGTGAACAACCCCGGGCGCGATCGCTCACGCGGCCTGGGCATCGGCCTGTCGATCGTGCGGCGTCTCGGCCGGCTGCTCCAGCATCCGATCGAGCTGCGGTCGCGCCCTGGGCGAGGCACGCGCTTTCGCCTCACGGTGCCGCTGGCCGAGCCGTCGGACGCATCGCAGGAGAGCCTGCAGTTGCCGGAACTCGAATCGCCCGTGCTCCACGCTTTCCATGTGCCGGCGCTGGAAGGACGCGTCCTGCTGATCGACGACGAGGAAGACATCCGCGAGGCGATGACGGAGCTCATGCGCGCCTATGGAATCGACGCGATCGCGGTGGCCGGAGAGGCCGAAGCCGCGGAACTGCTGATGCAGTCCGATGCGCATCCGGTGGCATTGCTGATGTGCGACTACCGCCTGGCGGAAGGCGCCGATGGGCTCGAGGTCGGCTTGCGCCTGCGCGAGCGCTTCAGGCTCGATGCGCCGATGCTGCTGATCACCGGCGAGACCGCACCCGACCGGTTGCTGCGCGTGCGCGCGTCGAACGTGCCTGTGCTGTTCAAGCCGGTCGGCGCTGCAGCGCTCATGCAGGCCATCAGCGAACTCATGGCCGTCGACGTTCTCCCGGATGCCGCGCCCCAGGAGGCAGAGGAGGGCCGGCACGGAAGCTGAAGGTGTCATGCCACTGACGCCTTTCGCCGATCCAATGAACCGCGTCGCGCGGTTCATCTGAACCCCGCGCCTTCGCAAGGGGACCGCCATGAACGAGGACGCGATCAGCGCTTTTCAGGACTGCGTGGAGCGCACCGCCCAGGCGCGCGAGCAGGTGCGCAAGCTGGTGGCCTCGGGCCGCTGGCGCGAGGCCGAACCCGACGTCGACCGGTCGCGCGCCTATGCCGTGCGGCATCGCATGCTGATGTCGGCCAGCGGCGCGGAATCCATCACCGGCAGCACCGAAGATTTCCAGCGGGTCGGGTTCCTGTCGCAGGGCGCGCTCAGTGCCAGGGCCGTCGGCTATGTCGAGGTCAACTACGGCACCAAGGCGGAGATCGGCACCGGCTTCATGGTCAGCCCGAATCTGTTGATTACCAACCGCCACGTGATCGAAGACGCGACTGCGGCGCGCGGCGCCCAGGTGACCTTCTTTCGCGAACGCGACGAGCGCGGCGTTCCGAAGCCGACCACGACCTTCCTGCTCGACCCCGACCGCTTTGCGCTGTTCTCGCCCGACGACCAGCTCGACTACGCCCTCATCGCGCTGGGCCGCAGGCAGTCGGGCCTGGCCGAGGCGGGCGACCTGGGTTTTTGCGCGCTGTCGGACCAGCCCGACAAGCACGTGCTCGGGATGAACACGAACATCGTCCAGCACCCTTCGGGCTGGCCGAAGATGATCACGGTGCGCAACAACATCCTCACGGCGCGCACCGACCGCACGCTGCTCTACGAGACCGACACCGAGCAGGGTTCGTCGGGCTCACCGGTGTTCAACGACGACTGGCAACTGGTGGCCCTTCATCACTGGGGCGAGCCCTTCATCGACCGCGACACCTTCGGCAGCGAGGTTCCGAGAAACGTGAACGAAGGCGTGCGCATCAGCGCCATCTACCGCGACCTTGCGAGCCGCATGAGCGGGTTGCCCGCAGAGTGGCAAGCCCTGCTGCGCGAGGCGCTCGCCGTTGGCGCAAGCACGCTGCCCGCAGCGGGCGACCGCAGGCTTTCGCCGCCCCGGCCCTCGGCGCAGGAGGGCAAGGCCGTCGACATCACGAACCCCACCACGGAGCACACCATGGCCACTTCGAGCGCGTCGCCTTCCCCACAATCGATCCGACTCACCGTGCCCGTCGAATTGACGATCAGCATCGGGCAGGCGGTGCAATCGCAGTTGCAGCCGGGTGTTGCCGTGGCATCGCCGTCTTCCGCTCTGGCGCCATCGTTAGCCACTCTGCAGCCGAAGGTGCTGACCCGTGGCGCAGAGGCGGTGCAGGTCGACCAGGACTACGGCAATCGCAACGGCTACGACTCAGGGTTCATTCCCGGCCTGGAGCTGCCGTTGCCGCAACCCTCGCCCACGCTGGCCAGGCAGATCGCTTCGCTGCGCGCCGGCGAGCCGGGCGCGGCGGAAGGGGAGTTGAAGTACGAGCACTTCAGCCTGAAGGTGAACAAGTCGAAGCGGATCGCCGCGTTCACGGCGACGAACATCGACGGCGAGACCTACCTGGACGTCGACCGCAAGACAGGCCAGGCCAACGCCTCGGAAGGCGAGGTCTGGTTCAAGGACCCGCGCATCAGCGCGAGCCTTGTGCTGGACCAGACCTTCTATTCGGCGTGGTCGACCTACTTCGATTGCGGCCACCTGACGCGCCGCACCGATCCGACCTGGGGCACGCCCGAAGAGGCCGCGCGGGCCAATGCCGACACCTTCCACTTCACCAATTGCTCGCCCCAGCATTTCAGGTTCAACCAGAGCGCCAAGTACTGGCAGGGGCTGGAGCGCTATGTGCTCGAAAACGGCACGCTGGCCGGTGACACCAAACGCAGGCTGGTCGTTTTCCAGGGGCCGATCTTCGACGACAAGATCGACCTCTGGGCCGACGACGTGCAGATCCCTTCGTCGTTCTTCAAGGTCGTGGTCTGGAAGGGGCAGGCCGGGCCCAAGGCGGTGGGGCTGGTGGTCGATCAGTCGAAGCTGCTGTCCGAGGCCCGGCACAGCCTGGGTGCGCCGCAGCCGCTGCCGTCGGTGGACGTGAACCACTGGCGCGTGCCGATCGCGAAGATCGAAGCCCAAGCGGGGCTCGATTTCGGCGACCTGGTCCGTGCGGCCGACACCATTGCCAATGCCGCGCAACCCAGGGTGGGCGAGGGGCTGGTGCTGATCACCAGCTTCGAGGGCATCCAGCTCTAGCCGGACGCACTGCATCGCATCGCACCTTGCCGCGGGATGCCGGGCGCTTGGCCCCCGCAGCGGCTTTGTTTACTTGTCGTTGTGCAGGTAGGTCGCCTGCTTCGGCAGCAGCAGGCTCACCAGGAAGGCCACGGCCATCATCGCTGTCACGTACCAGTAGAAGTACGACTCGTGGCCGATGGACTTCAGCCCCAGCGCCACGTACTCGGCGCTGCCGCCGAAGATCGCATTGCCCACCGCATACGAAAGCCCCACGCCCAGCGCGCGCACTTCCGGCGGGAACATCTCGGCCTTCACGATGCCGCTGATCGAGGTGTAGAAGCTCACCACGGCCAGTGCCACGGTGATGAGCACGCCAGCCATCAGCGGGCTGCTCACGCTTTGCAGGCTGGTCAGCACCGGCACCGTCATCAGCACGCCCAGCGCGCCGAACAGCAGCATGTTGCTGCGCCGGCCGATGCGGTCCGACAGCGCGCCGAACAGCGGCTGCATGCACATGTAGATGAACAGGCAGGCCGTCATGACGTTGCTGGCCGTCTTGATCGACATGCCGGCCGAATTCACCAGGTACTTCTGCATGTACGTGGTGAAGGTGTAGAAGATCAGCGAGCCGCCGGCCGTGTAGCCCAGCACCACGAAGAAGGCGCGCTTGTGGTGCTTGAACAGCTCGGCCACGCTGCCCGCGCCCTTGGCGGTGCGGGTCTTGGTGCTGGCGGTCTCGGTCAGCGTGCGGCGCAGCATCAGGGCCACGATGGCCGCCACGGCGCCCAGCACGAAGGGAATGCGCCAGCCCCAGCTGCGCAGCTCGGCTTCGTCCAGGAACTGCTGCAGCACCACCACCACGACCACGGCCAGCAGCTGGCCGCCGATCAGGGTCACGTACTGGAACGACGAGAAGAAGCCGCGCTGGCCGCGCATCGCCACCTCGCTCATGTAGGTGGCGGTGGTGCCGTACTCGCCACCGACCGACAGGCCCTGCAGCAGCCGCGCGACCAGCAGCAGCGCGGGCGCGGCGGCGCCGATCTGCGCGTAGGTCGGCAGGCAGGCGATGACGAGGGAGCCCACGCACATCATGACGACCGAGGTCACCATCGAGGTCTTGCGGCCCTTGCGGTCGGCCAGCCGGCCGAACAGCCAGCCACCGATGGGGCGCATCAGGAAGCCGGCCGCGAAGACGCCGGCGGTGTTCAGCAGCTGGACGGTCGGGTCCGACTTGGGAAAGAACGCGGGCGCAAAGTAGATGGCGCAGAACGCGTAGACATAAAAATCGAACCACTCCACCAGGTTGCCGGACGAAGCGGCAAAGATCGCGAAGATGCGCTTGCGCTTTTCTTCGAAGGTGTAGGGGGTGGTGTCGGCGGCTTCGGTGCCGGAGGCACCGGCGCTGGCGCCCGGACTGGCGATGGCGGTCATGGAGGAATCCTTGTCTCTTCTGGCTGCGGCCCGCCGCGAGGACGCGGCAAGCCGTGCCGGCGAGTCTGGCGCGCCGTGCCCGCGCCGTCGTCCGTAGCCTCCGGCCGCGCGGCTGCGTAGGTGTACGCAAGGGTAAATACCTAGACCTTTTTCATCACAAACCCGCGCATCCACCCGCCAAGTCAGCACGTAGTAGGCATGGGAATCTCCAATCGGGTCATTTCCCGGCTCTCTCTCCCACTGGCGCAAGGAGAAACCATGGCGACCTACGAGCAAGTCATCCGCGAAACGGACCGGATCGAGGTGGTCGATGCCTTCGACCACCGCAACACCGTGATCGAGTGCCGCGCCTATGCCGAGCGCGTGAGCATCACCAAGCGTTACCAGCCGGTCTGCACCCGCGTCAGCTACCGGCTGGCCGACGGGCGGCCGGTGCGCCGCACGCACAAGGCCTACTTCGATACCGAGGACGGGCAGGACCGCTTCTTCGTCACCTGAGCGTGGGCGGCCGGGCCGCCGACGCTCAGAGCCCGTACTCCCGCAGGAAGCGGTCGAGCTCGTGGCTGTTCGACAGCCCCAGCTTGGCGAACACATGGGCGCGGTGGGTTTCCACCGTGCGCAGCTCCAGCGGGGCCAGTTCGAGGGCGATGCGCTTGTTCGGCAGCCCCTCGGCCACCAGCCGCGCCACCTGCATCTCGCGCGGCGTGAGCTTGGCCCACAGCGCCTGCGCGGCCTGGCGGGCCTGCCGGCGCACGGCAATATCGCCGGCCTGCTGCAGCGCGCGGGCGATGCTGTCGAGCAGGCGCTCGTCGTTGCAGGGCTTCTCGAGCCAGCCGAAGGCGCCGTTCTGCACCGCCTCGACCGCCATCGGAATGTCGCCATGGCCCGAGAGAAACAGCACCACCAGCGGGCTGTCTTGCGCGCGCAGCGCATCGAACACCTGCAGCCCGCTCATGCCGCTCAGGCGCAGGTCGAGCACGGCGCAGCCCGCGCGCTGCAGGTCGGCGCCGGCCAGGAAGTCTTCGCCCGAGGCAAAGGTCTGCACCGCGTAGCCGCGCGACAGCAGCAGCAGGCCGAGCGAGCGGCGCACGGCTTCGTCGTCGTCCACCACGCACAGGTTGTTGGCAAGCGCATTCACGATGAAATCTCCAGTTCCAGGGTGAAGACCGTACCGCCTTCGGCCCGGTTGGCAAAAGACAGGCGGCCGCGATGGGCCTCCACGATGGTGCGGCAGATGTTCAGGCCCAGCCCCAGCCCGCCAGCCTTGGTGGTGAAGAAGGGCGCGAACACCTGTTCGGCCAGCGCGGCATCGATGCCCGGCCCGTGGTCGGCCACGCGGATGTGCATGCGGCCGCCAAGCACCTCGGCCTCGACCTCGACCACGCGCTGCTCGGGCGGCGTGGCCTGCATGGCCTGCAGGCTGTTCGACAGCAGGTTCAGCAGCACCTGCTCCAGCAGCACGCGGTCGCCGCGCACGGCGGGCAGCGTGGGCGGAATGCGCACCTCGGCGCGGGCCTGCCGCAGCCGCATCTCGCCCTGCAACAGCGCCAGCGCGTTCGTCACCAGCGCGGCCACCGCGCAGTCTTCGGCGCCCACCGTCTGCTGGCGCACGAAGCCGCGAATGCGCCGCACGATCTCGGCGCTGCGCTGGGCCTGCGCCACGGTTTCGTCCAGGCTGCTGACCAGCAGCGACTGGTTGCCCTGTTCCGCAAAGGCCTTGGCCGCGCTGGCGAAGTTGCTCAGCGCCATCAGCGGCTGGTTCAGCTCGTGCGCCAGCGTGGAGGCCATCTCGCCCAGGCTGGCCAGCCGCTGCGCGTGCTGCAACTGCTCGTCGTTCTGGCGCTGGCGCAACTCGGCGCGCTTTTGCTCGGTGATGTCGACCACCGAGCTCATCCAGCCGCTGTGGCGGCCCTCGACATCGATCAGCCGCGCCGTGTAGACCATCGTGATGACCTCGTGCCCGTCGCGGTGCCGCACGCTCGACTCGAAGCCCGAGAGCGCCGATTGCCCGCTCATCATGGTTTCGTACTCGCGCCAGTGCTGCGCGGTGTCTTCGGGGCGCCAGTAGGGGTAGGGCGGCAGCTTGCCGAGCAGTTCGTCAGCGCTGTAGCCGGTCATCTCGCAGAAGGCCGGGTTGACGTAGATGATGCGGCCCTCGAGGTCGCGTGCGCGCATGCCGACCAGCAGCGAGTCTTCCATCGCCTTGCGGAAGGCATGCGCTTCGTCGAGCGCGTGCGTGCGCTCGCGCACCCGCAGTTCGAGGTCGCGACGCGCATCGCGCTGCTCGGCGAAGCGGCGCTCGCGCAGTTGCCAGTACAGGCCGCCCAGCAGCAGCACGCCGGCGCACAGCAGGCCCAGCATCCAGGTGCGCTCGCGCGCGTTCGTCACTTCCGAATGGTCGGCCATCACCGTCAGCGTCCAGCCCAGGTCGGGCAGCGGCTCGTCCACCGCGAGAAAGCGGCGCGGCTTGCCGTCGATGTCGGTGCGCACCAGGTAGCCCGGTTGCCCTTCGTCGCGTGCCACCTTCCATGGCAGCAGCGGGAAGCTGGTGCGCGGGCCGTACTGCTGGTGGCGTTGCACCCAGTTCAGGTCCGTCTCGTCCAGCGAGCGGTTGGCCCGGTACAGCCACGCCGGCACCGAACTCAAAAACACGATGCCGCGCGCGTCGGTCAGCAGGATCGGCTCGCGCGCGAAACCCCAGGCCTCTTGCAACTCGCGCAGGCTCACCTTGACCGTCACCACGCCCAGCACCGGCCCGCCCTCGGGCTGCACCGGCGCCGAGATGAACAGCCCCGGCTCGCCCGTGGTCTGGCCCACGCCGTAGAACAGCCCGCTGCGGCCCGCGCGGGCGTCGATGAAATAGGGCCGGTTGGCGTAAGACTGCCCGACGAAGCTGTGCGACGTCGCCCAGTTGCTCGCCGCCAGCGTCAGGCCCTGCAGGTCGATCAGGTACAGGTCGTCGGAGCCGGCCAGGCGGTTCACTTCCTCGATGTAGCGGTTGGCGCGCTGCCGCGTGGCCGGATCTTGCGGATGGGCCAGCGCAGCCAGCACGTCGGGGTGCATGCCTGCGGTGAATGGCAGGTAGCTGTACTTGCCGGCGGCATCGCGCAGGCCCAGCACGTGCACTTCCATCGCGCGGCGGATCGAGTCCGCCTGGAAGCTCGCTTCGCGGCTCGCGGCCCATTGGCCCGCGATGCCGATCAGCAGGAGCGCCGCCAGCACGGCCGCCGCCCAGGCGTACAGCGTGCGCTGGCCGGGGCGGGGCCTGGAGGTCGTGGGTTCGGGCGTGAGGGGCGGCATGGGGACAGGGCCGACCGGCGCGGCGACCGGAATTTTGCCTTGATCGCGGCGGCGCCCTTGTGGGCGGGAGATACAGCGGAGCGAAGAGGGCAGGGGCCGCGCTTGCTGTGCGGTGCCAACAAGGCAGCCGCACAGCCGCTTCATCTTGACTGACGACCCGACGCGGAGCCAGCCACTCGTCGTGCGAATTCCATCGAAATCGGATGTCCACAAACGACCAGACACGAAACACCGCAGCGCACATGCTGCGCGCTCATCAACTCAATATGTGGATCAGAGAAACATGGATGTGCTTGCAAACAAGGTCGCGATCGTGACGGGCGCCAGCTCAGGCATCGGGCGCGCCACGGCGCAGCTGTTCGCGCGCGAGGGCGGGGCAGTGGTCGTCGCCGGTCGCCGAAGGGCTGAACTGGAAAGCCTCGTCGAAGAGATCACCGGCAAGGGCGGAAGGGCCGTTTGCGTCGCCGGCGATGTGCGAGAGGAAGAGCATGCGCAGGCTCTCGTGCAGACCGCCATCGACCGTTTCGGCGGCCTGGACATCGCGTTCAACAACGCGGGGACACTCGGCGAAATGGGCCCCACATCAGGCATATCGGCGGCGGGCTGGAGCGACACCATCGCCACCAATCTCACCAGCGCATTTTTTGGGGCGAAGCATCAGATACCGGCGATGCTGGCTCGTGGTGCCGGAAGCATCATCTTCACCTCGACCTTCGTCGGCTACACCGTCGGGTTTCCGGGCGTCGCGGCCTACGCCGCCAGCAAGGCGGGGCTGATCGGATTGACCCAATCGCTTGCCGCCGAACTGGGCCCGAGGGCGGTTCGCGTCAACGCGATCCTGCCTGGTGGTGTCGATACGCCGATGGGCCGGGAGATGAGCGACTCGCCTGAGGCGATGGCGCATGTGGCAGGGCTGCATGCGCTCAAGCGTATTGCTACGCCGGAAGAGTTGGCGCAGTCGGTTCTTTATATGGCGTCTGATGCTGCGTCGTTTATGACTGGGGCGGCGCTGCTTGTGGATGGGGGGGTGTCGATCAATCGCAGTTGATGATGAGGTCGTTGATCCGTTGCCCCCGCCTTGACGGCCGAGCATGACGTCGGCCGTCCGTTACGCGGATCGGCGTAAGGGCTGTGAGCTAGGGAGCTACTCGTCGATGTGACCGACCCTACGCGTGAACAGTCGCTGTAGTGTGTCTTTGAGATACGTATGCGGGTCGTGGCCGATGCTGATAGCGAGGATCGGAGCTCGTCGCTGGCCGGGTCTTGCCGATGGGCCAGTGAGGCCAGCACGTCGGGGTGTATGCCCACGTGAGCGGCAGGTAGCTGTACTTGCCGGCGGCATCGCGCAGGCCCAGCACATGCACTTCCATCGCGCGGCGGATCGAGTCCGCCTGGAAGCTCGCTTCGCGGCTCGCGGCTCGCGGCTCGCGGCTCGCGGCTCGCGGCTCGCGGCCCATTGGCCCGCGATGCCGATCAGCAGGAGCGCCGCCAACACGGCCGCCGCCCAGGCGTACAGCGTGCGCTGGCCGGGGCGAGGTCTGGAGGTCGTGGGTTCGGGCGTGAGGGGCGGCATGGGGACAGGGCCGACCGGCGCGGCGACTGGAATTTTTCCTTGATCGCGGTGGTGCCCTCGCGGGTGATGGATGCGGCGGGGTGAAGAGGGCGGACCGCGCTTGCTGTGCGGTGCCAACAGGGGGCGCAGTAGGCCAATGGAGATCGAGATGGTGCCGATAGAAGAGGAGAGACTTCTGTCGTGGACGGTTCAATGCGAAGTCGAATCAAGCGGCTGCTCTGGTCCGAACACGGACTCTAGGGGACTCCCGCTGACGGCCCTTCGAGGTGCAGGTTAAGTAGACAAACCTACCCTGTCGACTTCCATAACGAATTGGTTCTTCGAATGGAAATTCGGAGAATTCTTAAGCGCTAGGCGCAGAACATCGTAGGTATAGGACTCGAAGACCGTAAGCAACGCGTCCTCTCGGCGGCTTTGTGCTGTCAGTTGGGGCTGCTCCTGCAGCCAATAGATTTGTCGAACGGTCTGCTTAATAGCGTCGCGATCAGTTTCGCCATGAGCGAGAAGGAAGCTCATACGATTAGAGACGCTATGCGCTCGTGGTTCCATCTCGTGTCTGAGCAAAATACTCTCAAGGGAAAATACACAGCTTCGCAGACGATCTAGTGGGTCTGCCGCAGTGGTGCCCTTGCTATAGGTCATGAGGCTCGCTCGTACCGACAACGCAAAATCGCTCAGGCTCTCTGGTACTACGAGCGATGCCGCGACGTCTAGGAGGTCGGACTTGAGTACGGATACTTGCTGCGTTGATAGACGCCAGTAGCCCACAGATCTTGGCAAAGTACCTTCGCTAAGGATAAAACCTTTTTCCGGAAGAACGATCAGTTTTGATGTCGGAATGTAGTCCGCGCCCATAAGAGCAACTGGACTAAACATGAATGATCGTGACGCCGCTGGTGAGAAGAATCTTAGTAAGCTCACGGCATCTTGAGCGATCTGCAGTGCACGTTTTTGCGCGGCTATGGGCTCTGCCTCAATCGATACCACCACGACTGCGTATCCTTGAAACTCCCGTCTCAATCTTTCGAATAGTTGGTTAACTTGCTTCTCTTGCTCCGGTCGAGTTGAGGGTACCCTGCGAAGCAGGTCTTCCATCGCAGTAGCTGTAATGGATTCGACGCGGACGGGGCCGAAATCGAATCCCTGTTCCACCTCCATGTTTGCGATAGGCGCCCAAACTTCGATCTTCTTGAGACTTCCTCGTGCCGCGACACTCAAGGCCTTTGGGAAGAACTCCCCGGCCGTAAAGAATCGTTCTCTAGCCCACTCGCAGAAGGCTTGCTCAACAAACTCACGGCTTAAGCCAGCGCGAGCCCAATTTGATTTCATGACCGCGTCAATCAAACCGTCAAGGGCCTCATAGTCACTCTCGCGCAGGCCGTAGGATTTTTCCTCTTGGCGGATAAACATGAAGGCGTCTTCTCCACCAACCTCCTTTCCCCAGAATGTGATCGGCCCAACTATTTCGCGGTCCGTGACCGTAGTGATTGGCCTTTCGGTCTCAAACCCTTTGGGAATTTTCTGGAAGTGAAGCTCACGAATGTTGCCCAGCAGAGCGGAGGAAATCCGATCGATTTCAGTTTCCTGCATCGGAGTGAATTCAAAGGGGTCAACAGCGTCGGAATCGGGCTGTTCGGCAGGCGCAGTGAAAGATGTCCGTCTCGTCGAGTCAATCGATTGAAGCTGTGCCCGAATCTGTTCGAGTTCCTGAAGGTCAGCCTGATGGTGTGCCGCAAGAGTCGCATCCAGCCATCCGTGGAACTGGTTGACGAGCGTTAGGTACTCTTGTGCAAACTCGTGAAGGTCCAAATACTCCCCGGCTTTTTCTAAGTAGATGCGGGCGACGGGCTTCCAGTCCTTCCAGTTCAAAAGCGACGCGGTGTCATAGCGAACACCGGTTTGCGCCGTTCCAGAACTATCCTTTGCGTCCGGATTGGCCGTGAAGTGCATAAACATGCTGGAATTGGGAAGGCCTCTGTGCAGCATATAGTTGCGAAGTCCTTGGACGAACTGCGCCACAGCCGATCCAGCGAAACTCGCTTTCGCCTGCTCCTCATAGGTTGTCAGAAGCTCAAGGCCGGCGTAGTGTTTTCTCATGAAGACCCGCGTGTGCTCAACGAGAGTCAAGGCGGATGAAACGAAGTTGTGGACGTAACGGTTCAGTTCGCGATGGGCTTGACGTCCGGCTTCTTGATTTCCTTCCATCATCAGAGCTATGGCCTGATCGGGGTCTCTGATCCTCTGAACCGCCTCCATAAGCTCCACCGCATTCATCTGGAACACGTTGAGCGAGAAGCTGCGTTGATAGGCACGGTTGAGATACCTTGAGCCTGCCGAGTCTGAAATCTGCTGGATAAGATCGGTCGCGATGTTGGACTCCTTCACTGTGATGCCTAGGCTTCGAAGTACTTCTTTGCGAAAACTGAACGCAAACGATCGTACAGAACCGGCGTGCTTCAGTATGCCGTTAGAGAAGCTCCGAGGTGAATAGCGCGCAAACGGCCGGCTGGCGGAATACTGAAGATCCACTCTGGACCGAGAGGCGAAGTTCAGGTGGCTTCTTCAAATTAGCGTTGACTGATCCTGCCGCTGGGGTCTTCGGCTTTGTTGGCGGCGTGGCACAAGAGCCTCGATAAACTCCAGTCCTCCGCGCACCGCAGCTCCAGCGCAAGCCCCCCCGGATGCCCAACACCCCCACCCTCGCCGCCTTCGACTTCGACGGCACCATTTCCACTTCCGACAGCCTGCGCGCATTCGTGCACGGGCTGGTCGGCCAGGGGCGCTTCGCCACTGGCGCGTTGCGTTCATCACCCTGGCTGGCAGGCGCATGGGCCGGCGTCTGCAACCGGGGCACCGCCAAGGCGCAGTTCCTGTCCGCCACCATCGGCGGCATGGCGCGGCGCGAACTGGAAGACGCCGCGCGGCATTTCGCGACACACGAACTGCCGAAGATGATCCGCCCCGAGATGCTCGACAGAGTCCGCGAGCACAAGCGCCGTGGGCACCGGCTGGTGCTGGTCAGCGCGTCCCCGTCGCTCTACCTGAACGTGTGGGCCGCGCAAGCGGGCTTCGACGCGGTGCTGGCGACCGAACTTGCATTCACCGACGACAGGTTCACCGGCCACTTGGCTTCCCCAAACTGCTGGGGCCCGCAGAAGGTGGTGCGCTTGAAGCAATGGCTGGGCGATGGAGAGCGCCCCGCCACGGTCTACGCCTACGGCGACAGCCGGGGCGACCGCGAGATGCTCGCGTGGGCCGACCGGCCGTGGCTGCGGGGCGACGGCAACGCATTGCCGCCGCTTCCACCCCACGGCGCGGACCACTGACTCACAAGACGGCGCTGACCTTGCCGCGCTGCGGCACTGCTGCCGCAGCATCCAGCTTCTTCACCAGCGCCTGCCACCGCACCCGCGCCGACACCACGCTCTCTTCCTTCACATGCCCGAAGCCGCGGATCTGCTCTGGCAGCCGCGCGAGCGACAGTGCGGTGTCGAAGTCGATGGCATCGAAGCGCGCCAGCAGGTCTTCGACCATCGCGCGGTAGTCGTCGATCAACTGGCGTTCCATGCGTCGTTCGGCGGTGCGGCCGAAGGGGTCGAGCGCCGTGCCGCGCAGGCCACGGAATTTCGCGAGCAGGCCGAATGCGCCCAGCATCCACGGCCCGAAGCTGGTCTTGACCGCATGGCCTTCGGCATCGCGACGGCCGAGCATCGGCGGCGCGAGGTGAAAGCGCAGCGTGGGCTTGCCCTCGAACTGCTCGCTCAACTTTTCCATGAAGCGCTTGTCGGCGTACAGGCGCGCGACCTCGTACTCGTCCTTGTAGGCCATGAGCTTGTACAGGCCCGAGGCCACGGCCTTGGCCAGCACGTTGCTGCCGCGCTCGCGCTGCTCGACCACGCGCACGCGCTCGACCAGTTCCGAATAACGCTGCGCATAGGCCGCGTTCTGGTACGCGGTCAGCAACTCGATGCGATGCGCCACCAGCGCCTCGAAGCTCTGCGGCCGCTGCAGCGCGACGACTTTCGACGGCGTGGCTTCGCGCGTCACGCCCGCGAGGTCGAGCGCGGCCTTGCGCCCCCAGCGGAACGCCGCCTGGTTCGCCTTCACCGCCACGCCGTTGATCTCGATGGCCTTGTTCAAGGCGTCGGCCGACAGCGGCACAAAGCCCTTCTGGAACGCAAAGCCCAGCAGGAAGAGGTTGGCCGCAATCGCATCGCCCATGAGGCGCGTGGCCAGTTGCGTGGCGTCGATGAAGTCGGCGCGGCCCTCGACCGATTCCTCGATCAGCGCGCGCACCTGCGCGGCCGGAAACTCCCAATCGGGCTGTTGCGCGAAGTGCCCGGTCGGCTGCTCGAAGGTGTTGACCAGCGCATAGGTGCGCCCCGGCCGCATGCGTGCGATGGCGTCGGGCGCGCCGGCCGTGAGCATGTCGCAGCCCAGGATCAAATCGGCCTCGCCGGTGGGAATGCGCTGCGCCTTCAGTTGCGCCGCATCGCGCGCGATGCGCACATGCGAAGTGACGGAGCCGTTCTTCTGTGACATGCCCGTCATGTCGAGCACGCTGATGCCCTTGCCTTCGAGGTGCGCCGCCATGCCGATCAGCGCACCGATGGTGATGACGCCCGTGCCACCGATGCCGGTGATGAGGATGTTGTGCATGCCGTCGAGCGCGAGTGGCGCGGGCTCGGGCAGCGGTGGTTCTTCGGATGTTGCCTTCGCCACCACTGGCGCCTGCTTGCGCGGCTTCACGCCTTCCACGGTCACGAAGCTCGGGCAGAAGCCCTTGATGCACGACTCGTCGGCATTGCACGCGCTCTGGTCGACGCGGCGCTTCAGGCCCAGGTCGGTCGGCTGCGGCAGCAGGGCGGTGCAGTTCGACTGCTCGCCACAGTCGCCACAACCTTCGCACACGGCTTCGTTGATGAACACGCGCCGCGCGGCTTGTGGAAACTCGCCCTTCTTGCGGCGGCGGCGCTTTTCGGCCGCGCACACCTGGTCGTAGATCAGCACCGAGACGCCCTCGAACTCGCGCAGCTCGCGTTGCACCGCGTCCATGTCGTCGCGGTGGTGCACGGTGAGCACGAAGCCTTCGCGGTCGGCCGGCAGCATGCTGCGGTCGGCCCAGCGCGTCGGGTCTTCGGCCACCAGCGCAAGGCGCTTCACGCCTTCGGCCGCCATCTGGTGCGCGATGCGCGGCACGTTGATCGGCCCGTCCACCGGCTGGCCACCGGTCATGGCCACCGCGTCGTTGTAGAGGATCTTGTAGGTGATGCTCACACCGGCCGCCACCGCCGCGCGGATCGCCATCGAGCCCGAGTGGTAGTAGGTGCCGTCGCCTAGGTTGGCAAACACGTGCTTGCGCTTGGAGAACCACGCCTGCCCCAGCCACGGCGCGCCTTCGCCGCCCATGTGCGTGGTGGTCTTGTTGTGCTCGGGGTAGATGGCGGTCGCCATCACGTGGCAGCCGATGCCTGCGAGCGCGAGGCTGCCTTCGGGCACCTTGGTCGACGTGTTGTGCGGGCAACCCGCGCAGTACCAGGCCGGGCGCGGTGGCATGGCCACGGCCTTGCCGAGCACCACGTCCTTCGCGTCGAGAATCGCGAGCCGCATGCGGATGCGGTCGCTGGTATGAAAGCGTGCCACACGCCCGGCAATGACGCGCGCGATCTGCGCCACCGAGAAGTCGGCGGTGGCCGGCAGCAGCCAGTGGCCGCGCGGATGCGCGCCCCATTCGCCCTGTTCGTCGAACTTGCCGATGACGCGCGGGCGCACGTTCTCGCGCCAGTTGTACAGGTGCTCCTTGAGCTGGTATTCGACGATCTGGCGCTTCTCCTCGACCACCAGGATCTCTTCGAGCCCATCCGCAAACTCGCGGATCGAGTCGGGCTCCAGCGGCCACGGCATCGACACCTTGAACAGGCGGATGCCGATGCGCGCGGCCTCGTCAGCGTCGATGCCCAGTTCTTCGAGCGCTTCGAGCACGTCGCGGTACGACTTGCCCGAGGCCACGATGCCCAGCCGCGCCTTGGGCGAGTCGATGGTCACGCGGTTCAGGCGGTTCTCGCGCGCATAGGCGATGGCGGCGTAGATCTTGTAGTCCTGCATCAGCGCCTCTTGCTTGCGCGCCTGCACGCCGAGCGTGTCGGTCGACAGCCGCGCATGCACGCCGCCCGGCGGAAACACGAAGCCTTCGGGCAGCCGCGTGTGCACGTCGAGCGCGCCGGCCGCGATGGAGCCCGAAGACTCGACCGTGTCCGCCAGCGCCTTGAAGCCCACCGGCAGGCCCGCAAAGCGCGACATCGCAAAACCGTGCAGGCCCAGTTCGATGTATTCCTCCACGCTCTGCGGATAGAGCATGGGGATC
This sequence comes from Variovorax sp. EL159, assembly GCF_900100965.1. Classification (GTDB taxonomy): domain Bacteria; phylum Pseudomonadota; class Gammaproteobacteria; order Burkholderiales; family Burkholderiaceae_C; genus Variovorax. The sequence continues at coordinate 612,851 of NZ_FMUJ01000002.1, forward strand.
ATCGAGGCCGCGAACAGGTGGTCGCTCTGGTTGGGCAGGGTGGAAGACGACGCGCCGTGGTCGTCGCCCGCCACCAGCAGGATGCCGCCATGGGGCGACGTGCCCGCATGGCTCATGTGCTTGAACACGTCGCCGCAGCGGTCCACGCCGGGCGCCTTGCCGTACCACATGGCAAAGACGCCATCGACCGCGGCCTCGCCGGTCAGGTGCACCTGCTGCGTGCCCCAGACGGCGGTGGCGGCCAGCTCTTCGTTCACGCCGGGCAGGAACTTGACGGCGTTGGCTTCGAGCTGCGGCTGGGCTTTCCACAGCGCTTCGTCCAGGCCACCGAGCGGCGAGCCGCGGTAGCCCGAGACGAAGCCCGCCGTGTTCAGGCCGGCCGACTGGTCGCGCCATTTCTGCACGAGCATGAGGCGCACCAGCGCCTGGATGCCGCTGAGGTAGATCCGGCCTTCGGTGGCCGTGTATTTGTCGTCCAGCGCAACGCTGGCCAGTTCGTGGGATGCCATGACTGAAAAAGACTCCGGGTAGGACTCGTGGAATGCGGACGTGGCCCCGGTAGAGGGCCGGCCCGCGAAACGCCCCGCCGGGGTAGACGGCGGGGCAGCAACGATTCTTCCTCGTTGCGCGCGGAAAGTGCTTCTTCGTTGAGGCGGGTTCGGGTGCTTTACGGAAGATTTGTCTTTGGCGATGGCGTTTCGCCGAAAGGCATTCGGCGGCCTTGCGAATCCCGCAAGACCCCGGCAGGCCCGACAATGTCCGCCCCCGGGCCCGGTGCCCGTCCCCACAACGAGAACGCGATGAGACCCGACCTGGATTCGCTGGCGCTTTTTCTGCGCGCGATTGAGCACGGCAGCCTGTCGAAGGCCGCCGCCGAAAGCCACATGGTGCTGTCGGCCGCGAGCCGGCGCCTGGCGATCCTCGAAAGCCAGCTCGGCGTTGGCCTGCTCAACCGCAGCTCGCGGGGCGTGACGCCCACCGGCGCCGGCGAATCGCTCGCCATGCATGCGCGCCAGATATTGCGCGACGTCGACCGCATGCGCGCCGACCTGTCGGACTACGCGCAGGGCGCGACCGGCCGTGTGCGCCTTCACGCTAACGCGTCGGCCATGGGCCAGTTCTTGCCCGACGATGTGGCGAGCTTTCGGCAGCGCTACCCCGAGATCCGCGTGAGCGTGGAAGAGCACCGCAGCGTCTACATCGTGCAGGCCATTCGCGACCGGCAGGCCGATGTCGGCGTGATCACCAGCGAGGCGGCCGACCCCGCGCTGCACTTCATTCCCTACCGCACCGACCGGCTCGTGGCCATCGCGCCGCAAAAGCATCCGCTGCGCGGCCGCGAGGTGTCGTTCGAGGAGCTGCTCGATTTCGATTTCGTGGGGCTCGAAGACGACTCGGCCATCTCGCGCACGATGGAAGACGCGGCGATGAGCGCGCGCAAGGTGTTGCGGCTTCGCGTGCGGGTGAAGAGCTTCGAGGCCGTGTGCCGGATGATCGAAGCGGGCATGGGCGTGGGCATCTTGCCCGAGGGCGCGGCGGCGACGTATCGCAAGGAGATGAAGCTGCGCTTCATCAATCTCACCGATGCATGGGCCTCGCGCCGCATGTATCTCTGCACACGGCAGGAGGCGCTGAGTTTTCCGCAGCGGCGGCTTGTCGATCACTTGCTGGCGCGCGGCATGCCATAGCGGCTTCAGCCCTGGTGTCGTCAAAGAAGGGGCTGCTGGAGCGGATCGGCAAGGGGTTGCTGCAAAACGACCACTCTGGCGTTGGGTTTCTCGGGGGTTACACACAAGGTCCATATAAACGGCTGCGGTTCGCTTGCCGGACCTTTCCCCCAAATACAAAAGAAACCCACATGACACATCGAGGATCAGGGCCCACGTGGCTGTTCAAGACATTGGCGTTGGCATCGGCCATCGCGCTGACCGCCTGCGGCGGCGGCGGTGGCGGCAACGCACCCTTTCCGCTGATTGCTGCGCCGCCGGCCAGCAGCAGCACACCGCCGGCCGGTGACACGCCTGCGGGCACGCCGCCGCCAGCAACGCAGGCCGAAGCGACACCGCCGGTCGTGACAACGCCGCCGCCCGAGGTGACGCCGCCGGCCGTGGACCCGCCGGTCGTTCCTCCGCCTTCATCGGCCACGTGCACCGCCGCCATTCCGGCCAGCGCGCCGCTGAAGGCCATCTCGTCGGTGCAAGGCACGGGCGACATCAGCCCCTTGGCGAACCAGGCCGTGACCGTGCGCGGCGTGGTCGTTGGCGACTTCCAGAACACCGGCACCACGACCGTCAAGCTGAACGGCTTCTTCGTTCAGCAGCTCGACCCCGATGCCGATCCGATGACCTCGGAAGGCGTCTTCGTCTACGCCCCCAGCGGTGCCACCCGCGTGGCCGTGGGCGACTTCGTCCAGGTCTCCGGCGTAGTCGCCGAGTTCGGCCAGACCACGACCGCTGGGGCCAAGCCCGACAGCATCACGCAGATCGCCGGCACGAGCCAGGAGCCGCTTGCCATCAGCGTCTGCGCCAGCGGCATGACCATTGCCCCGACGAAGATCACGCTGCCGGTGGCCGACGAATCCACGCTGGAGCGCTACGAAGGCATGCTGGTCGAGATCTCGCAGCCCCTGGCGGTGACTGAACTCTTCGAGCTGGGTCGTTATGGCCAGATGGTGCTGTCGCTGAACGGGCGCCAGTTCAACCCCACCAACGGCAACTCGACGGCCACCCATGCGCAGAACATGCTTTCGCGCATCGTGCTGGACGACGGCTCTTCGCGCTCGAACCCCAACCCCATTCCGTACCTGAGCGCGGCCGGCACCGACGGCACCCGCCGGATGGGCGACACGACGCAGAAGGTCACGGGCATCCTGAGCCACAACTTCGGCGCCTACCGCATCCAGCCGACCGTGACGCCCGTGTTCGCGCAGGCCAATCCGCGCCAGCTCACGGCCCCTGTGGTCGGCGGCTCGCTCAAGGTGGCCAGCCTCAACGTGCTCAACTACTTCACCACCTTCCAGGACGGTACGAACGCCGCGGGCCAGACCGGCCAGGGCTGTTCGTTCGGCACCGGGCCCGCATCGGCGGCGACCTGCCGCGGCGCGAACAACCTCAACGAGTTCCAGCGGCAGCAGGCCAAGATCGTGGCCGCCATCGCGGGCCTCGACGCCGACGTGGTGGGGTTGATGGAAATCCAGAACACCGACGTGGCCACCAGCAACCTCGTCGCGGCGCTCAACGCCAAGGTCGGTGCGAATACCTATGCATCGGTCAGCAGCGGCGTGTTCGGCACCGACGCGATCAAGGTGGACATCCTCTACAAGCCCGCGAAGGTCCAGCGCGTCGGCAACGTCGTTCTGCCGACGGGCACCGACCTGACGGACTACACCGCCGCCAGCGGACGGCCGCCCCTGGCCCAGCGCTTCAGCGCGGTGGGTAACAACGGCGGCTTCTGGTTCGTGGTCAACCACCTGAAGAGCAAGGGCAGCTGCCCCACGACCGGCGACACCGACCAGGGGCAGGGCTGCTGGAACCTGGCGCGCGTGCAGCAGGCGAAGGCCTTGAACAGCTTCGTCGGCAAGCTCAAGGCCATGGGCGAGACCGACGTGCTGATGATGGGCGACTTCAACAGCTACCTGCTCGAAGACCCGACCAAGGAACTCGAGGCCGCGGGCCACGAGAGCCTGCTCAAGCGCATGCCCGTGGGCGACCGCTACACCTACGTGTTCGGCGGCGAGACCGGCGCGCTCGACCATGCCTACGTCTCGGCTTCGCTGGCCACGCAGGTCAGCGGCGTGAACGTGTGGCACATCAACTCCGACGAACCCACTGCGCTCGACTACAACACCGACTTCACGACCGACGACCGTTATGCGCCCACGCCGTTCCGTGCATCGGACCATGACCCGGTGCTCGTGGGCCTGAACCTGGCGGCCGACGCCGCGGTGAGCCAGCCCATCGTCAGCGCGACGATTCCGACATCCGCGAAGACCGGCGAGACCGTCAGCGTCGACATCTCGGAAGCCACGCCCGGTGGTTCGGCCACGATGACTTCCCTGACGGTCGACTGGGGCGACGGCAACACCTCCTTGCCGCCTGGCACCGGCGCCGTGACGCATGTCTATCCGGCCGTGGGCACCTACACGGTGGTGGTCACCCTGGCCAACTCCGCCGGCCAGACCGCCATGCAATCGGGCCGCGTGACTGTCAGCGCACCCGTGGTGGTGGTGCCGCCGGGTCCGCCCGACCTTTTCTTCAGCGAATACGTGGAAGGTTCATCCAACAACAAGGCGCTCGAGATCTACAACCCGACCGCCTCCGCGGTGGACCTGAGCCTGTACACCGTCAAGCTGTACGCCAACGGCGGAACCACGGCGACCGGCACACAGGCGCTGAGCGGATCGCTCTTGCCAGGTGGCACGGTGGTGCTGGTCCATGCAAGCGCCGCGGCGCAGTTCAAGGTGGCGGGCTCCATCACCAGCGGTGCCGTCAACTTCAACGGCGACGATGCCCTGACGCTGGAGAAGTCGGGCGTGGTCATCGATCGGTTCGGCCAGCTCGGCTTTCGTCCGGCAAGTGCCTGGATAAGCAACGGCGTCAGCTCGCAAGACCAGACGCTGCGCCGCAAGGCCGGCATCACTTCGGGCGACCCGAACGCAACTGCCGTTTTCGATCCGTCGGTGCAGTGGGACAGCTATCCCATCGATACCGCTTCAGGCTTGGGTTCGCATACACCCTGAACTGAGGCTCGCCGGCGCGTGCCCGCACGGGGCGCGCGCCGGATGAAGCTTCAAGAAAAGGCCGGAAGAAGATCCGGAAAAGAAGCGCCTCGCTTCAGCGCAGCGCTTCAAGCAGATCGAGCACCATCCGGTCGAGCCCGAACTTCTCGACGCCCTGCGTGAGCAGGGCATCCATGGCACGCCGCCGCTCTTGGCGAGCACGTCTACGAACACGCAGGGCTTGACGCCCGCGTGCTCGGCGCAGTCGGCATCTGTTGACGCGCGGGGTGTCTTGAGGCTCGGGTTCGGGATCATTCAGGGCGACGCACACGCCGACGGGGTACCTTGCTCCGCGAATGTCCCCCGGCCTTTCGGGCTACCGCACCTCCTCCTTTGTTTCGCTGCGCAAGGCACCCCGCCAGCGTGAGCGCTCAGTGCCGCTGCGGACTGGCTCGGCACGGGGCCTGCGAGGTTCGCGCGCAGCGCATTGCGGAAGCTGCATTTGTTGGCGCTCGTCGAGACTTCCTGCCGCACGAAATCGCCACCGCGCCGCGCTCTTCTCTAAAGTGATTGCCCCTGTCACTCAAAGCCCCAACAAGGGGACACGGAAGGCGCTACACACGCAAAGCCATTGAATGTTTGAAGGCTGCTTGCCTCGCGGCAGGTTGTCGGTGCGAAAGCAGCGATGCAAAAGCGAGGTATCAAAAGGCGACGGCCAGGGTGGTATCAACACCCCGGCCGTCTAACCAAGTTCGTGCACACACCTTGGAAGGAAACGCACAAAAATGGCTACCAAGACTATAGCCCGGCCCCGCACGCCGGCAGCTTCCGAAGAAAATGCCCAAGACCCGGCGGATCTTCTCGAAAACACCCTCGCTCAACTCGAAGCCCTGCTGTGGGTCTGCCACGGGGAAGACATCGACTGGTGCAGCGGTGAAGGGCCTCGTCAACTGGACAACCTGCTCTGGCTTGCGGCTGAACTGGCGCGCAAGGCCAGGGAGTTGTTTCAGGTGAGCGAGAAGGCGCGATGCGGAGCGCTTGAGACCGGCGGTTAGTGGCTGGTCTGCGGGTCGCGTGCTTCGCGGCCCGCTCTGACGAACAGGTCCTTTGAGGTACGGCGGCTGAAGCCTTTGTGATGGAGGGAATCCGGTTCGGTTGAGGTTGCCTGTGGGGTAGGCCTCAGTGGCAGCCATGCGCTCCGTGCCGATCGTCTACAGACAATGTGAGCATCCGCTTTGCAGCGGTTACTCCCCTTCGCCGGAGGCATGCCAAGGCACGGTATTGAGCGGACTTCTGTCGTCCGCCAAGAAGAGGGGCCCACTGGGACCGCATCAGCCAAAGCGGTGAGGGGCGGCGGAGCGATTGGTAGACTAGAAGATCCATCGAGGGGCGTGCGACAGCTCGCTTCGCCAATAGGCTAGCGCAGCAAAAATCTCATGAACAAGACGACGAGTCTGTACAGAGGCTCAATGAAACACAAGAGCCGGCCTTCAGAGGGCGCAAAAGGGACGTTGTGCCCTGAATGGACACATTTAGCCTTGGGAGCGAGGCTGGAAAGCGACCCCTTTAAGCACGACTGGTTAAAGACAGAGGCGCACCAGCTTTTCAGTATCGCGGTGCCGCACCCTGGCGGCGAGGAGCGACGATACGCGACAAAAAACGGAATAGCGTTTGAGGCGAAACCAACAAACGATGGTACGTGGCATGGCTATCCGATTCCGTGGAAGAGCGTACCTATTGAAATTATGAATGTCTGGCTTGATCGGGAAATTGTGACAAATAAGCAGGTCAAGCTGCACAAGGACTACCCTAAGAAAGATATCCATTGGGCCTTGGATTCTGATTCGTGATAACCAACATGATGAAATTTGGAAATCCTGAACGGTTTGAAATCTCTGCGCAGTGGCTAAGGGATGCTGAGCCACGTGAGTTGCTTCCCAAGGATTTTGGATGGTCGATGGGTGAACTCAAAATTGTCGTTGGTGGTGTTTCACTGACGGATCATCAAATTCATGGGGAACAGAAAGATGCCATCAGATGGTATTTGGGCCCTGTGATTGCTTGGCTTATCCGCGAGTGGAAATGGTTGATGCACGAAGAGGCCTACGCTTGGCCAACGCGCCCTGCCGATTCATCTGCGATCACGGTTTCCGCCGACCTGCAAAGATTTATTGCTTCTGAATATAGGCCTGACCGAGAAATTTATAAAACAATTCGTGAGTGGTGGGCGCGTCATGCATTGCATTCCGCCGATCCAAGCGCCCTATATCCCGATGTTTTTATTCGACGGGTGGAGGATAATGTTGAAATCTCATGGCTGGACCAGCAGCCCGATTTCCCCCCCGATGGTTTTGAATTGAAGCTCAAGCCAGGCACGGCGCTTCTACCAGTGGAAGACGTCGCTGAGCCCCTGTGGAATTTTCTAAAATGGGCCGTCAAAACTGCTCCCGCATTGGAAAAGGAAGACAAGCATCAGGTAGCTATCTTGAAGTCGAAGTTGACTGATGTGAAGGGGCTAGCCGCCGCCGAGTTAGAGGCAGCGCATTTTGCAAATGAAGCCATTCGCTCTGTCATTGAGAATGCACGCAAAGCATCGCACTGGGTTCCGAATCGAAGGGTTCTACCAGACGCGCCAGTAATTGCTGAATTCGACACGCCAGCGCTTATGTTTGGCGGGCTAAATGTGAACTTTGGGGAGCAGGACATTCTTCGGTTGTTTGACTTATTAGTTCAGCACAGAGTCGGCGGTGAAAGTGATGGGCTGAAGTCACTCGTTTCGTCTCCGTCTATTTATGAATTCATTCAGCCATACGCGCACGGCTACGAACTCGCCTACGCAGTCCGCGAATCCCTTGGCATTGATCATCAAACGGCATTCGTAGATATCCATCAAATTGTCTACGATCTCGGCATTAAAATTCACAGTGAGGCGCTAGATACGGCGAGTGTCCGCGGCGTTGCTATTGCGGGCGCTGGGCTCTCGCCTGCGATCTTGATCAATGAAAAAAATAAATTTAATGCCAGCAAGGGAGGCAGGCGTTTCACGCTGGCTCACGAGCTTTGTCATATTCTCTTTGATCGGTCTAGTGCAAAGCGTCTCTCTCACGTTAGTGGTCCATGGGCGTCAATACGTGTTGAGAAGCGAGCAAATGCGTTTGCTGCGATGTTTCTCGCTACGCCTCATGCCTTGAGTAAGGCGCTGACAGGTGCCGAGCTCAGCGGGCAGATGAAGAACCTCTCCGAACGATTTGGGATCGGGATAATCGCGTTGCGCGAGCATATGCACAACCTGGATTTGATTTCTGACGAAGAGTTTCAGCAAGGCGGAGGTTGGCGTCACTAGGCCGCTTTGGCATGCCGCCTCTCAAAGAATCGGAAGCAGTGATCCGGCGGCTATGGCTGCTGCTGACCGAAGCGGCTGTCTCGCCGTCAAAATCGATCGGTTGCTGACAGCCTGAAGCGAGCATCGAACGCAGTCATGCCAATCTCGACTGTGGCCGAATCCCGCCTTTCGGAGTTCTGCTTATCCAGTGCCCGTTTCTAGCGAAAGCTCAGTGGTGCGCCGGCGCATGTCCATCTGCAATCCGCAGCAGCGCACGAACCGCGAACTGCCAAGCCACAGCCGCGCTCATCGTGCGAATGACGCCGGGTGCTCCCCGCAGCGAAATAAAGGAGGAGCGAAGCGGGGGACATTCGCGGAGGGGAGCACCCGGTGTCATTCGCATGCACCCCGAATGAACCTGCCCCCCGAATGAACCTGCCCCCCGAAAAAACTCGAAGCGTACTTAGCGCAGCGCTTCGACCAGATCGAGAACCATCCGGTCGCCACCGAACTTCTCGACCCCATGCGTCAACAGCGCATCGACGGCCTGCGCAATGCCATGACTGGAAGAAGACTGCTCCGCCATGTCGTTGTAGTACCCCAGGTCCTTCTTCGCATTCGCCATCGAGAACTTCAGCGAATCGGTGCTGCCCGTCAGCAGCTTGGGCTTGACGCGTTCCAGCGCGACGCCATTGCCGCCGCCCTTGGCGAGCACATCGACGAACACATCGGGCTTCACGCCGGCGCGCTCTGCGCAGGCCGCAGCCTCGCACAGCAACGCGACAGTGCCCAGCGACACGAAGTTGTGCAGCAGCTTCATCGCATGGCCCGCACCAATGCCGCCCACGTGCGTGATGTTCTCGGCAAAGCAGCGCAGCAGCGGCAGGCACGAGGCCAGCACTTCGGCATCGCCACCCACGAGCAGGTTCAACCGGCCTTCGGCGGCTTCCTTCGCGGTGCGCGTCATCGGCGCATCGAGAAACTTGCCGCCCTTTGCGCTCACAGCCTCGGCCACCTTGGCGGTCGATGCCGGCACGGCCGTCGAGCAGTCGATCACCACCGTGCCGGGGCGCAGGGTGCTCAGCGCGCCCTTGTCGCCCAGCATCACGGCTTCGACCTGCGGCGTGCCGGTGACGCAAAGGATCAGCACGTCAACCTGCGCGGCCAGCGTGGCGACATCGGCCACCGACGTGGCGCCCGCCTTCAGCAGCGCGTCGAGCGGCTGGTTGCCGGCGTGTTCCAGCACGGTTAGTTGGTGGCCGTGCTTGACGATGTTGCTGGCGATGCCGTGGCCCATGAGGCCGACGCCGACGAGGCCGACTTTGCGCGGCGCTTGCTGCTGTTCAGTGGTTGTCATGTGTTGTCTTCTTCATCCGTGCTTGATTGCGATGGTCTTGAGGGTCGTGAATCCGAGCAGGGCCTCGAAGCCCTTCTCGCGGCCGAAGCCGCTGGATTTCACGCCGCCGAAGGGCAGTTCTACACCACCCGCTGCACCGTAATTGTTGATGAAGACCTGCCCGCAGTGCAGCTTGTGGGCCATTCGCAGTTGCCGGCCGCCGTCGCGGGTCCACACGCCGGCCACCAGGCCGAAGTCGGTGCCATTGGCCAGGCGCACCGCCTCGGCCTCGTCGGCGAAAGGCATCACCGCCAGCACGGGGCCGAAGACCTCGCGCTGTGCGAGGTCGCTGTCGTGCGGTACGTCGCGGAACAGCACGGCCTCTTGATAAAAACCGGTGGCCGATGCGTTGGGCGACACCGTGCCGCGCGCCGCCACCTTCATGCCGCTCGCCTCGGAGGTCGCGACCATGTCGCGCACCTGGCGGAACTGCTTTTCGTTGATGAGCGGGCCCATGTCCAGGTCTTCCGCCGGCGTGCCCGCGCGCACTGCAGTGAAGCGTTTGGCGAGGCGCTGCACGACCTCTTCATAGATCGATTGCTCCACCAGCACGCGGCTGCCGGCCGAGCAGGTCTGGCCGGCGTTCTGGATGATGGCGTTCACCAGCACCGGCTCGGCCGCGTCCAGGTCGGCATCGGCAAAAACGATCTGCGGCGACTTGCCGCCCAGCTCCAGCGTCACCGGGCAGTGGCGCTCGGCCGCGGCCAGGCCGACGCTGCGGCCGGTCATGGTCGAGCCGGTGAACGAGATGTGGTCGATGCCCTTGTGCGCGCACAGCGCGGCGCCGGCTTCCTTGCCGTAGCCCGTCACCACGTTGAGCGCGCCAGCCGGAAAGCCCACCTCGGTCGCGATCTCTGCCAGCCGCAGCAGCGACAGGCTCGCGTCTTCCGCCGGCTTGACCACGCAGGCGTTGCCCGCCGCGAGCGATGCGCCCACGCTGCGGCCCGCGATCTGCATCGGGTAGTTCCAGGGAATGATGTGGCCCGTCACGCCGTGCGGAATGCGCACGGTGAGCACGGTGTAGCCGCGCTCGTAGGGCAGGGTGTCGCCGTGCAGCTTGTCGCAGGCGCCGGCGTAGTACTCCATGTAGCGCGCTAGCGCGGTCGCGTCGTTGCGCGCCACGCGCAGCGCCTTGCCGGTGTCGCGGGCTTCGAGCTGCGCGAGTTCTTCGTGGTGCTGCATGACGGCGGCACCGAGCTTGGCGAGCAGGCGTCCGCGCTCCAGTGCGGTCGTCGCGCCCCAGGGGCCGTCGAAGTTCTCGCCCATGGCTTTGCGCGCGGCGCGCACGGCCGTGTCGACGTCGCCAGCGGTGCCGCGCGCGATCTCACCGAATTTCTGGCCGTCGCTCGGGTCGATCACGTCGATGGTGGCGTTGCCTTCGGACGCCACGCGGCGGCCGTCGATGTAGTGGGTTGCTGCGTCGTTGTTGCTCATTGAATCTGTCTCCTTGCGCGCGGCGCCGTGTGGATGCGCCGCGATGTCATTCGTCATTGGGGTTCGGGCCAGGCGCGCTGTGCTTCGCGGATCTGCTCGAAGGCGCGGCTGAACTGCAGCACGCCCAGGTCGTCGAAGCGGCGGCCCGCGATCTGCAGGCCGATGGGCAGGCCCTCGGCCGAGTAGCCGCAGTTGATCGACGCGGCCGGCTGTTCCGACATGTTGTAGGGCACGGTAAAGCCGATGTGTTCCAGCGGCAGCATCGGGTCGTTGGTGGGCGAGGCATGGTCCGCGGGCGCGGGCATGTTCGGCGACACCGGCGAAATCACGAAGTCGTAGGCCTTGGTGGCGGCGACCGTGGCCGCGCGCGTCGCGATGAACTGGCTGTAGGCGTCGAAGATGTGCGCGCCCGAAAAGCCGGCCGCACTCTCGGCCCACTCGCGGATGTACGGCAGGATCTTCGCGCGCTTCTCGGCCGGCATGGCCTGGATGTCGATGCACGAGCGCATGCGCCAGAAGTGGTCCATACCCTGCAGCATCTTCGGCGTCATGAAGGCCGCGATTTCTTCGATGTGCGCGCCGGCGGCCTCGATGCGCCTGGCGGCGCGGCGGATGGCTTCGGCAATCTGCGGATCGAGCGGCAGGCCGCAGCCTGCATCCATGTGCAGCGCCACGCGCTTGCCCTTGAGGAACGACGGATCGACCTCGAAGGCGCTCCAGTCGATGGTGGGCGCGGGCAGCTCCGAATAGTCGCGGTCGTCGGGCTGCGCGACCGACGCCATCATCAGCGCCGAGTCGGCCACGGTGCGCGTCATCGGGCCGGCGCAGCGGCCCATGTAGGGCGTGCTCAGCGGAATGCGGCCGAAGCTGGGCTTGAGCGTGTAGATGCCGCACCAGCTGGCCGGCAGGCGCAGCGAGCCGCCGATGTCGGTGCCCACGTGCAGCGGGCCGTAGCCTGCGGCAGCCGCCGCACCGGCACCCGCGCTGGAGCCGCCGGGCGTGCGCGACAGGTCCCACGGATTGCGCGAGAGTTCATGAAAACTCGACAGGCCCGACGACAGCATGCCCAGGTCGGGCATCGTGGTCTTGGCCACCAGCACCGTGCCGTCTTCCTTCAGGCGCGCGGCGGGTGGCGAGTCTTGCGCCATCGGCACGAGGTCGTAGGCGGCGGTGCCCAGCGGCATCGGGTCGCCTTCGGTCGCGAGGTTGTCCTTGATGGTCACGGGCACGCCGTCGAGCGTGCCGCGAGGCGTGCCGGCCAGCCAGCGCGCCTCGGAGGCGCGGGCCTGTTCGAGCGCGAGTTCGGGGCGGAACAGCCACGTCGCATGCAACGCGGGCTCGTACGCCGCGATGCGCTCGTTGACCGAGCGCGCCACTTCGACCGGCGAGAGTTCTTTGCTGCGGTAGGCCGCGTGCAGCTCCTGCACGCTCAGCGAGTAAAGGGGCTTCATCGTCATCGCATCAACCCCACGAGATCGCGGCCAGATCGTTCACCACGATCGGCATGCTCGGCCATAGGCCCTTCACTTCCTTGCGCGCGATGGTCGGGAACACCGCCTGGTACAGGAAGCCGTTGACCGCATCGGTGGCCAGTTGGCGCTGGGCTTCGGCCAGCAGGTCGGCGCGGCGCTTCTTGTTCTCTTCGTTCTGGATGGTGACGAACAGGTCGCGGAACTTCTTCGAGTCGTAGCCCCAGTAGTAGTCGGGCTCGGTGTACTTCACCAGGTCGAAGGGCTCCACGTGCGCCACCATCGTCAGGTCGAAGTCGTGCGCGCCGCCGAAGGTGCTGATCAGCCACTGGGCCCACTCGACGTTCTGGATCTTCACGTGAATGCCGATCTGCGCCAGTTGCGCCGCGATCATCTCGCCGCCCTGGCGTGCATACGAAGGCGGGGGCAGTTGCAGACGCAATTCGAGCGGCGTCTTCACGCCGGCTTCGGCCAGCAGCTTCTTCGCTTTCTCGACGTCGAAGGGGTTCATTGCCGTGGTGTCGACGAAGCCCGGCGCGCCCATCGCGTAGTGGCTGCCGATGGGCTTTCCGAAACCATCCGCCGCACCCTGGATGATCGCGTTGCGGTCGATGGCCGCCAGGATCGCGCGGCGCACGCGCACGTCGTCCAGCGGCTTCTTGCGGTTGTTGATGGTCAGGATCACCTTGCCGCGCGTGCCCACCTCGATCACCTGGAAGCGCGGGTTGCCCTTGAACTGCGCCACCGAGCGCGTGCCGGCGCGCGGGAAGATGTCGATGTCGCCCGCCATCAGCGCAGCGGTCTGCGCGGCGGTGTCCGACATGAAGCGGAAGACGAAGCGCTCGGTCTTCGCGAAGTTCGGGTCGCGGTACGTCGGCGACTTCACCAGCGTGCACGAGGCGCCGCGCTGCCATGCGCCCAGCTTGTAGGGGCCGGTGCCCACGGGCGTGGTGACGTTGGTCTCGGCGCTCTTGGGCTCGACGATGCAGGCGGTCGACTGGCCGAGCATGAACGGCAGGTCGGGGTTGGGCAGCGTGCTGTTGACGCCCACCGTGTACTCGTCGAGCACCACGGTGCCGATCTCGCTGAAGAAGCGCTTGTCCTTGTTGGTGCTCTTGGCGCCGCCCGCGCGGTCGAACGAGAACTTCACGACGGCGGCGTTGAAGGGCTGCCCGTTCTCGAAGCGCACGCCACGGCGCAGCTTGAAGACGAAGGTCTTCATGTCGGGCGACGACGACCAGCTCTCGGCCAGCATCGGCGTGACCGAGCCGTCGGCGTTGACCTTGGTGAGCGTCTCGAAGATGTTGTATTGCGTGATCTCGGCAATGGCCGACGCGGCGCCCGTGGTCGGGTCCATGCCCGGCGGTTCGAGCGGCATGCCGATCGTCAGCGTGTTCTTGCCGGCCTGTGCGCGGGCCTGCGGCAGGAAGACACCCGGGATGGCCGCGGCCATGGCGGAGGTCATGACGGTGCGTCGCTTCAACATTCGATAGCTCCTGGAAGTGAGAGGGAAAGACCGCCGCGCCTAGCGCGACGGCGTGTGCAGCACGGCCGACAGCAGGGTGCGCGTGTAGGGGTGCTGGGCATGTGCGAACAGGTCGGCGGGCTTGCCGCGCTCCACGATGCGGCCCTTGAAGACCACGCAGACTTCGTCGCACAGGTGGTTGACCACCGCGAGGTCGTGGCTGATGAGCAGGTAGCTGATGCCGAACTGCTGTTGCAGGTCCTGCATGAGGTTGAGCACCTGGGCCTGCACGGAGACGTCGAGCGCGCTCACGGGCTCGTCGGCCACGATCAGTTTGGGCCGCGTGATGAGCGCGCGCGCAATCGCGATGCGCTGTCGTTGACCGCCCGAGAACTCGTGCGGGTACTTGTCCATGTCGGTGGTGCGCAAGCCCACGGCGGCGAGTGCTTCGGATGCGCGTTCGCGTTGTACGGCGCGGCTGGTTTCGGCCAGTGCTTCGAGCGGCTCGGCGACGATGCGTGCCACGGTCTGGCGTGGGTCGAGCGAACCGTACGGGTCTTGGAACACCATCTGGAAGTCGCGCCGCGCGGTGCGCAGCTCGGCCTTCGACAGCGCATGCAGGTTGCGGCCTTCGAGCGAGACGGTGCCCGAGGTCGGCGTGTCGAGCGCCATCACGAGGCGCGCGATGGTCGACTTGCCGGAGCCCGATTCGCCGACGATGCCGACGCTCTTGCCGGCCTGCACATCGAAGCTCACGCCGTTGAGCGCCTTCACGGTCGGTGGTGGGCCGAAGAGCTTTTCGCGCGGCAGCGCGTAGTGGCGGTAGAGGTTGTTGACCGACAGCAGCGGCTGGCTGGCGGATGCGCGTGCGGGCTGGCTGCTCATGCGGTGGCCGCCTTTGCATTCAGTGCGGCGATCTCCGCAAGCCGCAGGCAACGCACCGCATGGCCGTTCGGCAGCAGGGTAGCGGGCGGGCGCGTGCTCTGGCACAGGTCGATGGTGTGCTCGCAGCGGCCCGCGAAGCCGCAGCCCCGGGGCAGGTCGACCAGCTCGGGCACGCTGCCGCGAATCGTCGGCAGCCGACCGGCACGTTGCACGCCGATGGCCGGTCGCGCCGCGAACAGGCCGCGCGTGTAAGGGTGGGCGCGGCCGGCGAAGACCACGTCGGTCGGGCCGCTCTCGACCGCGCTGCCGCCGTACATCACCAGCATGCGCTTGACGCTGTTGGCGATCACGCCGAGGTCGTGCGAGATCAGGATCAGCGCCATGCCGCGCTCCGCGACCAGGCTCTGGATGAGTTCGAGGATCTGCTTCTGGATCGTGACGTCGAGCGCGGTGGTCGGCTCGTCGGCGATCAGCAGGTCGGGGCCGCAGGCGAGCGCCATCGCGATGCCGATGCGCTGGCGCTGGCCGCCCGAGAACTGGTGCGGGTAGGCGTCCAGGCGCGAAGCCGCATCGGGAATGCCCACGCGGTCGAGCAGGCCCAATGCTTCCTTGCGGGCCTGCGCTTTCGTCAGGCCGCGATGCAACTGCAGCGGTTCGCCGACCTGGCGCGCGATGGTGTGCACCGGGTTCAGCGCCGTCATCGGCTCCTGGAAGATCATGCCGATGCGGTTGCCGCGAATCTGGCACATCTGCTTTTCGGGCAGGCCGACCAGTTCCTGGCCGTCGAGCTTGATACTGCCGGTGACGTCGGCGGTCGAGGGCAGCAAGCCCATCAGCGACATCACGGTGATCGACTTGCCGCAGCCCGACTCACCGACGATGCCCAGCGTTTCGCCGCGCTCCAGCGAAAACGAAATGCCGCGCACGGCCAGCGCCGGGCCGCGCTGTGTCTGCAGGCCGATCTGGAGGTTGTTGACTTCGAGGAGAGGCATAGGGCTTAGCGGGCGCGGGCGAGGCGGGGGTCGAGCAAATCGCGCAAGCCATCGCCCAGCAGGTTCAGGCCCAGCACCGCCAACGCGATGGCCATGCCGGGGAAGACCGCCAGCAGCGGTTGCTGGAACATGAGGGTCTGTGCTTCGCTCAGCATGCGGCCCCATGAAGGCTGTGGAGGCTGCGTGCCCAGGCCCAGATAGGAGAGGGCGGCCTCGGCGAGGATCGCAATGGCGAAGCGGATCGTGATCTGCACGATCAGCACGGCCGAGATGTTCGGCAGCACGTGCTGCATCGTGATGGCGAACGGTCCCTTGCCGCAGGCGCGCGAGGCGGCCACGTACTCGCGCGACCAGATGGCATTGGCCGATGCGCGCGTGATGCGCGCAAAGGTCGGGATGTTGTAGATGCCGATGGCGACGATGGCATTCACGATGCCGG
The DNA here is from genome assembly GCF_900100965.1 of Variovorax sp. EL159. Lineage (GTDB taxonomy): Bacteria > Pseudomonadota > Gammaproteobacteria > Burkholderiales > Burkholderiaceae_C > Variovorax. The sequence continues at coordinate 628,970 of NZ_FMUJ01000002.1, forward strand.
CACCGAACACCGCCGTCATCATGATGGCCGACAGGATCGCGGGAAAGGCGAGCGTGAAGTCCGAAAGCCGCATGACCGCTTCTTCGACCCAGCCGCGCTTCGCGGCCGCCAGCAGGCCCAATGCGGTGCCGACGACAAGGCCGATGCCCACGGCGATCACGCCCACGAGGATGGAGGCGCGTGCGCCGACCAGCAGCAGAGAAGCCACGTCGCGGCCGAATGCATCGGTGCCGAGCCAGTGCGAGGCCGAAGGCGCCTGCATCTTGTTCGCCATGTCCATCGCATAGGGCGACCACGGCGTCCAGACGAAAGACACAAGGGCTGCGACGACCAGCAGCAATGCGAGCACGCCACCGATGACGAAGCTGCGGTGCTGCAGCGCACGGCGCCAGAATCCGTGGGGCTTATGCGCGGCAGCGCTCGGGGCTGTGATGGCGCTCATATGTCGCTGGCCTTGATGCGCGGATCGATCACGGCATACAGCACGTCGACCACGAAGTTCACGATGACCACCAGCGCCGCGAGCAGCATCACGCAGTTGCGCACCACGATCAGGTCGCGGTTGCTGATGGCCTGGAAGATCAGCCGGCCCAGGCCCGGCAGGTAGAACACGTTCTCCACCACGATGGTGCCGGCCAGCAGCTCGGAGAACTGCATGCCCATCACCGTGATGACCGGGATCATCGCGTTGCGCAGCACGTGCGTCCACAGCACGGCACGCTGCGACACGCCCTTGGCGCGGGCAGTGCGAACGAAGTCTTCGCGCATCACTTCGAGCACCGCCGAACGCGTGATGCGCGCAAGAATCGCCGCCTGCACCACGGCCAGCGACAGGGCCGGCAGCAGCAGCGACTTGATGCCCGCGAAGAAGCCTTCGCCCCAGCCCTCGAAGCCGCCGGCGGAGAACCACTGCAGCTGCACCGAGAACACGAGGATCAGAAGAATCGCGAACCAGAAATTCGGAATGGCAACCCCGACCTGCGCCAGCCCCATCAGGCCGACGTCGCCGAGCTTGTTATGGCGGGCAGCAGCGGTCACACCTACGAGCAGGGCGATCACGATGGTGAGCGTCATAGCCAGCAGCGCGAGCGGCACGGTCAGTGCCAGGCGTTCGAGGATCAGGTCGAGCACGGGCGAGCTGTAGGCATAGCTGTCGCCCAGGTTGCCGGTGAGCAGGCCGCCGATCCAGTGCCAGTAGCGGGTCCACGCGGGCAGGTCGAGACCGAGCTTCGTTGCCAACGCGGCCACGGCTTCAGGCGACGCATCTGGACCCATGAGCATCTGCGCCGCATTGCCCGGGAGAATTTCCAGCACCAGGAACACGATGATCGACGCACCGATCAATGTGCCGATGAGTGTCAATGTGCGCTTGAGCAGGAACAGGCCCATGTCAGTGGCTCCGCCTCTTGTGTTTCGGGGTGCTGGGACGCGGGTTCATTCGGGGCGCGTGCGAATGACACCGGGTGCTCCCCTCCGCGAATGTCCCCCGCTTCGCTCCTCCTTTATTTCGCTGCGGGGAGCACCCGGTGCCATTCGCACCTGGGCACGCCGCTGGCGATCCTGCGATCAACGACCGCTCCGCATAACGCTCACGCTGGCGGTGTGCTCTGCGCAGCGAAATAAAGGAGGAGGGGCGCGCAGCGCCCCGGGGGACATTCGCGGAGCAGAGCACGCCGTCGGCGTGAGCGCGCCCTGAACGACGAACTTCACGCCCCAACGGCACAAGGCGAAGAACAGAAAAGCAAGGCGTCATGCAGAGATGCATTCAGCAATGGCACGCCCCACGTCCACGGTAGAAGCAGTACCGCCCATGTCGCGCGTGCGCGGACCTTCGCTGAGCACCGTCTCGATCGCCGAGATCACCGCAGCCGAGGCTTGCGCATACACAGGGTCGTTGTTGCCCAGATGGTCCAGCATCAAAGCGGCCGACCAGATCTGGCCGATGGGGTTCGCGATGCCCTTGCCCGCGATGTCGGGCGCCGAGCCGTGCACCGGCTCGAACAGCGACGGGAACTTGCGCTCCGGGTTCAGGTTGGCCGACGGCGCGATGCCGATGGTGCCTGTGCAGGCCGGGCCCAGGTCGGACAGGATGTCGCCGAACAGGTTGGAGGCCACGACCACGTCGAACCAGTCAGGGTGCTGCACGAAGTGCGCGCACAGGATGTCGATGTGGTACTTGCTCGTCGCCACGTCGGGGTAGCGCGTGGCGATCTCGGCCAGGCGCTCGTCCCAGTAGGGCATGGTGATCGAGATACCGTTCGACTTGGTGGCGGCCACCAGGTTCTTGCGCTTGCGGCGGCTGGCAAGCTGGAACGCGTAGTCGATGATGCGGTCCACGCCGGTGCGGGTGAACACGGCTTCCTGGATCGCCATTTCGCGCGGCGTGCCTTCGAACAGGCGCCCGCCCACCGAGGTGTATTCGCCTTCGGTGTTCTCGCGCACCACCAGGAAGTCGATGTCGCCGGGCTTGCGGTGCGCCAGCGGGCCGGGCACGCCGGGCATCAGGCGCACGGGGCGCAGGTTGACGTACTGGTCGAAGTCGCGGCGGATCTTGATGAGCAGGCCCCACACGGCGATGTGGTCGGGCACCTTGTCGGGCGCACCCACCGCACCGAAGTAGATGGCGTCGTGGCCCTGGATCTTGTCGGCCCAGTCGGCCGGCATCATCAGGCCGGTGCGCACATAGTGGTCGGAGCCCCAGTCGAAGTGGTCGTACGAAAAGTCGATGCCGAAGCGGCGACCGACCGCGTCGAGCACGCGAAGCCCTTCGGGCATGACCTCGACGCCGATGCCGTCTCCGGGAATGACGGCAATCCTGTGCTTTTTCTGCATTGACTCAACCTGTTCCAAGTTCGTTTTGATGGGGTGCCGGCGCTCGTGACGCAGGACCATCGAAAAATTCTAGGAGCACGCGCCGTGCCAGAGGGGCGGGGTTGGCACCCACCCAGTGTTGACAAAATCAGAAGACAAGAAGGGGTCGTTTCCCAGGGGGCTACGGAATTTCCCTGTCATAAAACTGCCTTCGACTTCTGAAAATGAGAAGGCTGTTGCCTTCCTTCGCTTGCCGGCGGATGCCCACCATCTGGGCCGTTCATGAAGGTTTTCTGAATTCTTCAGGGAGGGGCTGCCAGATACTGGCGCGCTCGCGACACCCCGCGCCCGGGGCCGCTCGCCAGGAGACCCACCCATGTTTTGCTTGTCGAGAACGGTGCCGCGTTGCGGCCGCGACGCACGCGCGAAGAGCGGCGCGCGGTGACGCAGGCGCTCGTCCGGCGATGGAAACGATGGGTACAGCCGTCGCTGGTGCGGCGGCTGCTGCTGGCGCAGATCTGCGTGGTCGCGCTGCTGTGGGGGCTGACCGTTGCGCTCTTCTTGTACGACTCCAATTCGGTGCCGGAGCTGGTGCGCTACGGCAAGGTCTACGACCTCATCCTCTCGACAGCCCAGAACCTCGCGGATGCGCCCGACCGTCAGCAGGAGACCTTGCGGACCTTGGACCTGACATTGCTGGAGACCTCGGGCGACTTCGGCTCCACCTCGGACAAGGCGCCGATCATGCAGGTGTGGCAGGAGGGCGTGCTCATCTACAACTCCAACGCCGGCATGCCGGTGATGCTGAATTCGGCGCCGGGGCAGGTCGAGACGATCCGGGTGGGCGACCGCGAGTGGCGCGCGCGCACCATGACTTCGCCGCTGCTGGACACCCGAGTGATGCTGGCCGAGCCGAAGATATGGCGCTTCAACTTCACCATCGAGAACCGCAGCTACTACCTGCTGCCGCTGGTCATCAGCTTGCCGTTTCTGGTCTTTCCGGCGTGGCTGTCGGTGCTGCTGGCGCTGCGACCCTGGCGGCAGGTGACGCAGGAAACCGCCGCGCGCGGGCCGGCGGACCTGACGCCGCTGTCGTTCGAGCCCAAGCACAAGGAGCTGCGGCCACTGGTGCGCAGCATCAACGACCTGCTGCGCAGCGTGCGTGACCGTGCCGCGCGCGAGCGCGGGCTGATCGCCGATGCCGCCAACGAACTGCGCACGCCGCTCGATGCAATGCGCGTGAACGTGGAAGCACTGAAAGAGCAGACCGACGACGCGGGCCAGCGCGAGCTGATGGCCAACCTGCTGCGAAGCAACGACCGCGCCTCGCGGCTCGTGGGCCAGCTGCAGCAATTGATGCGCAGCGACGAGATTCCGCAAGACGCCTTGCCCACCGTGCTTGCCCTCGACGCGCTGGTGCAGGACAGGATCTCGCTGGTCGAGGGGCTGGCCGGTGCGCGCGGCGTGGTGCTGGACTTCGCATCCGAAGGGGCGACGCCCGTCTTCGGCGAGCGCGAGAGCCTGATCTCGATGATCAGCAATCTCGTGGAGAACGCCATCAAGTACAGCCCCGACGGTGGCACCGTGACGGTACGCATCGCCCGCGAAGGGCGCTGCGCGGTACTGCGCGTGACGGACCAGGGCCCCGGCATTCCGCCCGCCTTGCGCGAGCGCGTGTTCGACCGCTTCTTCCGCAACCCGGACCAGACCCAGTCGGGCAGCGGGCTGGGCCTGGCGATCGTCAAGTCGGTGCTGGAACAGCACAAGGGCCGCATCGAACTCGACGTCAATCCGAAGGGGAACGGCCTGCAAGTGACCGTCTGGCTGCCGCTGTCGACGGCCTGACAGCGGCTTCGCCCCCTCGTACCATCGGGGCCATGCGAACACTTCCACTCCCCACCGGCGGCGGGATGCCGGTTCTTGGCCTGGGCACCTGGCGCATGGGCGAAGACGCTGCCCGTCGCGCGGCCGAGGTGGCCGCCGTGCGCGAGGCCATCGTGCTGGGCTACCGGCTCATCGACACGGCCGAGATGTACGGTGAAGGCGGCGCCGAGACCGTGGTCGGACAGGCCATCGCCGAGGCGCTGCGCACGGGCGACGTGCGGCGCGAAGACCTCTTCGTCGTCAGCAAGGTCTATCCGCACAACGCGAGCCGTCGCGGTACGCGCGAGGCCTGCGAGCGCAGCCTGCAGCGGTTGGGGCTCGACGCCATCGACCTCTACCTGCTGCACTGGCGTGGCAACCATCCGCTGGCCGGCACGGTCGAGGCGATGCAGGCGCTGGTGGCCGATGGGCACATCGGCCACTGGGGCGTGAGCAACTTCGACACCGACGACATGGAAGAGCTGGTGCAGACCATCGGCGATGGCCCCGGCTGCGCGGCCAACCAGGTGTACCTGTCGCTGGGCGAGCGTGGCCCCGAGTTCAGCCTGCTGCCGTGGCAGCGCGAGCGCGGCATGCCGCTGATGGCCTACAGCCCCATCGACCAGGGCGCGCTGGCCGAAGACGATGCGCTGGGCGAACTGGCACAGCGGCTCGGCGTGACGGCGGCGCAACTCGCGCTGGCCGCGGTGCTCGCGCGGCCCGGTGTCGTCGCGATTCCGAAGGCGGTGCGCAGCGCGCACCTGAAAGAAAACCTGGCCGCCGCCGACCTGAAGCTCGATGCGGCCACGCTCGCCGAACTGGACCGCCTGCATCCGCCGCCGCGCCGCAAGGCCCCGCTGGCGATGATCTGACGCGGGCCTTCGATTGCCGCGCGGCAGCCTGCCCGACAAGACATGAACGACGACCTCCCGAGCCAGGACCCGGCCTTGTTGCGGCGCCTGCTGCGCGCCAAGGACCGGATGGATGCCGCGTCGAGCGAAGACTGGCCCGTGCAGCGGCTGGCGGATGTGAGCGGCGTTTCCGAAGCCCACTTCGCGCGGTCGTTCAAGGACGCCTTCGGCATCCCGCCGCACCGCTACCTGCTGACGCGGCGCATCGAGCGGGCGACGGCATTGCTGCGCGATACCGACCTGCCCATCACCGAGATCGCATTCCAGACGGGATGGGAAAGCCTGGGCACCTTCGGACGCACCTTCCGCGACATCACCGGCGAGAGCCCGAGCGCGGTGCGTGCGCGCGCCAGGGCCGAGGCGCAGGAGCCCGGCCGCGTGCCGGTCTGCATCCTTGGCGCGGCGCAGCGGCCCGATCTGACGACAGCAGTTTCGGAGAAGCGGCGCCGCGAAGCCGTCGCTATAAACGGGCCATCCAACAAGGAGATTCCATGAGTCAAGGTGTTCAAGTGGTGAGCCTGTACGTTCGCGATCAGGACGAAGCGCTCGCGTTCTATGTCGACAAGCTCGGGTTTCGCGTCCACACGGACGTGCGCAACGGCAGCTACCGCTGGCTCACGGTGCAGCACCCGGAGCAGCCGTCATTCCAGCTGGGGCTGTTCGTGCCCGGCCCACCGGTCCACGATGCAGCGACGGCGCAGACGCTGAACGCCATCGTGGCCAAGGGTGCGATGCCGCCGCTCGTGCTGAGCGTGAGCGACTGCCGCGCCGCCCACGAGGCAATGAGTGCCCGTGGCGTGGAGTTCACGCAGGAGCCGGTCGCGCGTTTCGGCACGGTCGACGCGGGCTTTCGCGACCCGTCGGGCAACGGCTGGAAGATGATCGAGGCGCGGGGCTGAGGTGGGCGGCATGGACGACAAGAGCCGCACACAAGGCGCCGCGTCTGCCTCGGACCTGATCGATGCGCGCATCGCGGAACTGGGCGACTGGCGGGGCGAGATGCTCGCGCGGCTGCGCGCGTTGATCAGGCAGGCTGACCCGGACGTGATCGAGGAATGGAAGTGGCGAGGCACGCCGGTGTGGTCGCACGACGGGATCGTCTGCACGGGCGAGACCTACAAGAGCGCCGTGAAGATGACCTTTGCCAAGGGCGCGGCGCTGGACGGCGTGACGAGCCTCTTCAATTCCAGCCTCGACGGGAATGTCCGGCGCGCCATCGATTTTCATGAGGGTGACAAGCTGGACGAGAAGGGGATCAAGGCGCTGATTCGGGCGGCTGTGGCCTTGAACACTTCTTCGGCCAGCAGCCGGACTCGCCGCAAGCAGTGAGCCGGCGTGGCGCTCTGGGACCAGAGCGCCTGCTTGTTCAGTGCGCCTCGGCTTGCTTGGCCGCAGCAATCACCGCTTGCTCGTCGTGCTTCGCGCCATTGAGGAACAGGTTCAGCAGCACCGCAGCAATCGACGCCAGCAGAATGCCCGACTCGATCAGCGAGTGAATGGCATGCGGCATCCACTGCTTGAAGTTGGGTGCGATCAGCGGAATCATGCCGATGCCGATGGACACGGCGACGATCATCGCGTTGTGGCGGTTGGTCTTGAAGTCCACACCCGAGAGGATGCGGATGCCGGTGGCGGCCACCATGCCGAACATCACGAGGCCCGCGCCGCCGAGCACCACGGTGGGCAGCGACTCGACCAGCGCGGCCATCTTCGGCAGCAGGCCCAGCACCATCAGGATCACGCCGCCGGCCACGCACACATAGCGGCTCTTGATGCCGGTGACGGCCACCAGGCCCACGTTCTGCGAGAAGCTGGTGTACGGGAAGGTGTTGAAGATGCCGCCGATCAGCGTGCCCAGGCCGTCGGTGCGCAGGCCGCGGGCCAGGTCTTTCTGGTCGATCTTGCGGCCCGTCATTTCGCCGAGGGCGAGGAACATGCCGGTGGATTCGATCATCACCACGATCATGATGAGCGTCATCGTCAAGATCAGGATCGGGTCGAACTGCGGCATGCCGAAGTGGAAGGGCAGCACGATGTCGACCCAGGCCGCCTTGCCGACCTTCTCGTAGGTCATGAGCCCGGTGAGCGAGGCCACCACCGCGCCGATCACGATGCCCAGCAGCACCGAGATGTTGGCGATGAAGCCCTTGGCGTACTTCACGATGAGCAGGATCGACACCAGCACCAGCGCGGCCACGCCGAAGCCCGAGAGGTCGGCGTACTTGGGGTTGGGCACCGTGGGCATGATCGCGAAGCCCTTGGGCACCGCGGGAATCGAGCTGCCCGGCGAGGTGACCTCGGCCAGCCACTTCGCATAGACCGGGTCGACCAGCGCGGGCGCCGTCGGGCCCACGGGGTTGCCGAAGATCCAGTTGATGCCCACGCGCATCAGGCTGATGCCGATGACCGCGATGATGGTGCCGGTGACCACCGGCGGAAAGAAGCGCAGCATGCGGCTCACGAGCGGCGCGATCATGATCGACACGACGCCCGCGCCGATGATGGAGCCGAACAGCAGTTGCGCGCCGTTCTGTCCGGGGTTGGCGTTGGCCATGGCCACCATGGGCGCGACCGATGCGAAGGTCACGCCCATCATCACCGGCAGCTTGATGCCGAACCACTGCGTGGCGCCCAGTGCCTGGATCAGCGTGGCGATGCCGCAGCAGAACAGGTCGGCCGAGATCAGCAGCGCGACTTCGTCGGGCGAGAGCTTGAGCGCGCGGCCGACGATGAGCGGCACCGCGACGGCGCCCGCGTACATCACCAGCACGTGCTGCAGGCCGAGGGCCGCGAGCTTGCCCGAAGGCAGGCGCTCGTCCACGGGGTGAACTGCTGAGGAAAGGGTATCGCCCGTCATCGTTGTCTCCTGCTGCTGCGAGGGGAGAGGCTGCGCGGCACGGCATTGCCATGGCGCACACCTCATTGTGTACGCCAAACTGTATACAACTTATGCAACAATCTGGACTCGGAAAAACCCGAATCCGGCCGGGTGCTTTACGTGCGCGGCGGTGTGTGCGGCCGGGGCTCGCGCACCGTGAGGCCCGACGCGGTGTGCTTGGCCTCGTGCTTGGCGATGGCGGCCTCGCTGGCCACATCTTCGGCGTGCCTGAACATGTCCGGCGGAATGCGCACCGCGCCGATGGAAAGCGTGGCGCAGGGCGTGAAGCGCATCGCGCCCTGCCGGTCTTCCCCTTCGACGCCGCCCGCCAGCCTGTCGGCCTCGTCGTAGAGGCCGGGTGCCTGCCGGTTGAAGTCCTCGATCAACCGCGTGCAGCGCTGCTGCCAGTCGGGGCTTTGGTACAGCACCAGGAAGTCGTCGCCGCCGATGTGGCCAACGAAATCGCGGTGCGGGTTGGCGTGCTGCGTCGCCAGGCGCGCGAGCAGCAAAATCATCTCGTCGCCGCGCCAGTAGCCGTAGTGATCGTTGAACACCTTGAAGTTGTTGAGGTCCGCATAGCAGGCGACAAAGTCGGCGCGGCCCTCGAGCAGGCGCGCAATATGGATGTTGATGGGGATGTTGCCCGGCAGAAAGGTCAGCGGGTTGGCGTGCCGGGCGGCCTCGATGCGCGCCTCGGTCACGGCGCGCACCAGCTGGTCGCCAGTGCCCAGGCCCGCGTAGCGCTTCTTCTCCGTGACGATGAAACCTTCGCTCAGGTAGCGCTGGTCTTCCGACATCAGGATGCCGAGCAGGCTCTCGACGTTCTCCTCGCGCTCCACGATGCGCGGCGAGAGGCTGCCGTACAAGAGGCAGGGGCGGCGCCCGTGCACCTCGCGAAAGTACATCCTCGCGTAGTCGTTCATGAACGACTGCCGGTTGATCAGCGCCACCGGACGCCCCTGCTCGACCACCGCCAGCGCATGCAGGTCGGGGTGCTTCTGGAAGATGGCCGAGACCTCGTCGATCGGCGTCTGCGGGCTCAGCGCCGGCGCCTGGATGACCGACAGGCCCCGCAGCACGTTGGGCTGCGACGGCTGCGAGGCATGCGGCATCACCGCGATGCGGGCGTCGTGGATGGCGGCCGTCACGGGTTCGGGCAGCGAGGGCTGCAGCGCGGGCGCCGGCCGGCCGAACAGGTAGCCCTGGCCATGGGCGATGCCGAGGTCGCGCAGCACGCGCAGGTCCTTGGCGTCTTCCACGCCCTCGGCCACCAGCTCGGTGCCCAGTGCATTGCCCAGGCCGACGATGGCGCGCACCAGCGCCACGCTTTGCGGGCTGCTCGCGATGCCTTGGGTCAGCAGCTTGTCGATCTTCACGAAATCGGGTTGCAGGTCTTTCCAGCGCCGCAGGTTCGAGTGGCCTTCGCCGAAATCGTCGAGCGCGACGAGTGCGCCCAGCGCGTGCAGCGACTTGACGGCCTGTCGCAGTGCCTCGGGGTTGACGGCCGCGCGTTGCTCGGTGAGTTCCACCGTCACGTCGCGGGCCGAGATGTCGCAGCGCGCGAGCATGCGTTCGAGCCAGCAGGCCGCGCCCACGCCGCCCATGGCCGCGACCAGCGCATCGGCGCTCATGTTCACGAAGAGCCGCCCCGGCTTGGGCAACTGGCCCCAGTGCGTGAAGATGACTTCCACGCAATGCAGCTCGAACTCGGTCAGCCGCGATTCGCCGGCAGCCTGCGCGAGGAGTGCCTGGGGACAATGGAGCGGGGTGCCGGCGGGGCCGCGAATCAGGGCTTCATGGCCGAAGATCGTTCCCTGGCGCAGGTCCACGATGGGCTGGAAAACAGGGTGGACCGCGGGATGAGAGGCAGGGGTGTCGCTGGGCCGAATGTGCCGGGGCATGCTGTTGGGATGTTCGTCGGTGGCGCATCCGCAAGAAGAAAGAACGCGGAGCCTGTCCGGGCAGCAGCATGACGTGGTTCTGTGACAGTCGCACCGGCCCGGCGGCCGTGGCGTCGTGAAGGCGTGGCGTCAGGCCAGCAGTGCCTTGACCAGGTCGAGCTGCCGGTCGGGCTTGTCGGTGCCCAGCTCGAGGCTGGCCTCGATGCGTTCGAGGTGATCGATCATGCTGGTCACCGCGCCTTCGACGTCGCCCTTGCGGCAGATGCGCAGGAACTCGGCGTGCTCGTCGGACGAGCAGTGCGGATCGTTCGACGAGTGGTAGAGCATCGCGATCAGCGAGCTGCGCGCCACCAGCTCGCGCACCAGTTCGGCCAGCGTCTTGTTGCCCGTTGCCTCGGCCAGCGCCACGTGGAAGTCGCCCAGCAGCTTTTCGCGCACAGTGCCTGTGGTGGTGGTCTGGCGCAGCGCGGTGCGCTCGAACTTGATGTGCTGCTCGAGCACCTGGTAGTCGCGCGGCCGTGCATTGGCGATGAACAGGCGCACCACTTCGCTTTCGAGGATGCGGCGCACCGTGAACACTTCGCGCGCCTCCTCCACCGAGGGCTGGCAGACGAAAGCACCCTTGTCGGGAATCATCTCGATGAGCTTGTCTTTCGACAGCATCAGCAGGGCCGCGCGCACCTTGGTGCGGCTCACCGAGTAGACGCGGCCCAGTGCCTCTTCACGCAGCCAGGTGCCGGGTGGCAAGCGTTTCTCGACGATCGCGGTGGCGATGTCGTTCGCGATGCTCTCGATGGAGCTGTTCTTGTCGGCCGCAGCCGAAGCGGCTGTCGCGCCGTTCTCTGCCGGAACGGCGGTTGGAGGGGCGGCGGAAGGTTTGGAGCTGGCGCGGGGCATGCGCAGATTGTGGCCCAGCGAGCGGTTGTGGCTGTGGCGCCGCCCGTATCACCCGGCGAGGGTGAAGCCTTCGAGCGCGCCCTTCATCGTCTTGGGCAGCGGCCGCGCGAGTTCGCCGCGCTTGCTGGTCTGCAGCTTCAGCGCAACCAGCGATTCGATGAGCTTGGTGCCCGCGGCCACGCCGTCGATCACCGGCACGCCGAGCAGTTCGCTGATGTGCTCGCACAGGTCGGTCATGCCGGCGCAGCCGAGCACGATGCAGTCGGAGCCGTCTTCGTCGAGTGCGCGCCGGCATTCTTCGACGATGCGTTCGCGTGCGCGCGAGCCCGGCTCTTCGAGTTCGAGCACGGGCAGTTCGCAGGCTCGCACGTTGGCACAGAAGCGTTCCATGCCGTAGATCTCGGCCAGGTGCCAGGCCTGGCCGATGGTGCGGCCCAGCGTGGTCACCACGCTGAAGCGGCTGCCGATCATGCTGGCCAGGTGCATCGCGGCCTCGGCGATGCCCACCACCGGGCCGCGCGCGAGTTCGCGGGCGGCCTTCAGGCCCGGATCGCCGAAGCAGGCGATCACGTAGCCGTCGACGCCGTCGTGCTCGCCCGCCGCGATCTCCTGCAGCAACCCCGGCACGGCCAGTGCCTCGTCGTAATGGCTCTCGATGGAGACCGGCCCCATGGCCGGGCTCACGGCAATGATCTCGGTGCCGGCGTGCGCCACCGCGCGGGCGCAGGCACCGATCTTCTCGGTCATGCTCCAGGTGGTGTTGGGGTTGATGATCTTGATGCGCACGGCGCGGTCCCTTTCTTTCTCTATCAGTGTTTCAGGTCTTGTTGTTTCGGTTCAGCAGCACGTACAGGACAAGGCCCAGGCCCATGCCGATGAACCACGCGTAGTTGGCGGCACCGCGCAGCGTCGGCACCATCACGCACAGGATCGGCACCACGGCCGACGGCACCAGTGCCTGGATCGCCTTCGGGTTGTAGCCGCCGCTGTACCAGTACTCGCCCTTGGGGCTCATGGTGTAGAGCGCGTCCACGTCGATGCGCTGCTTGCGCACGAAGTAGTAGTCGGCAATCAGGATGCCGAACAGCGGGCCGATGAACGAACCCAGCACGTCGAGCGTGTAGTGGATGACTTCGGGGCTGTTGTAAAGGTTCCAGGGCGTGAGAAACACCGAGCCCACGGCGGCGATCATGCCGCCCGTGCGCCAGCTGATGTGCTGCGGCGCCACGTTCGAGAAGTCGAAGGCCGGCGACACGAAGTTGGCCACGATGTTGATGCCGATGGTGGCGATCATGAAGGTCAGTGCGCCCAGCACCACGGCGGTGGTGCTGTCGATCTTGCCCACGGTATGCACCGGGTCGGTGATGAGCTCGCCGAACACCGGCAGCGTGGCAGCCGTGGTGATGACGGTCAGCAGCGAGAAGAAGACGAAGTTGACCGGCAGGCCCCAGAAGTTGCCCTTCTTCACCGCGTCGAAGCTCTTGCCGTAGCGCGAGAAGTCGCCGAAGTTGAGCATCGGGCCGCTGAAGTAGCTCACCACCAGCGCGATGGCCGAGAGCATCACGGGCAGCGCGTCCCAGCCCTGGAACTTGATGCCGCCCAGGTTCAGGTCGATCTTGCTCCAGCCGGCCTTCCACACCAGCCAGCCGCACAGCACGGCCATCACCACGTACACGGCCGGGCCGGCCCAGTCGATGAACTTGCGGATGGCTTCCATGCCGTGCCAGAACACGAAGGCCTGCAGCACCCACATGACCATGAACGCCACCCAGCCGAGTGTCGACAGGCCCACGAAGCCGTGTTGCGACACCTCGGCGTATGGCGCGAGGTTGGGGAACATGTGCAGCGCCAGCACCATGAAGGCCGCCGACGCAAGGTAGGTCTGCACGCCGTACCAGGCCACCGCGATCAGCCCGCGGATGATGGCCGGGATGTTGGCGCCCAGCACGCCGAAGGGCGCGCGGCACACCACGGGGTAGGGCACGCCCGTCACCTGGCTGGGCTTGGCCACGAGGTTGCAGAAGAACTGCACGATGACGATGCCCACCAGCAGCGACACCAGCACCTGCCAGCTCGACAGGCCCAGTGCGAACAGGCTGCCGGCCGTGATGTAGCCGCCCACGCTGTGCACGTCGGACATCCAGAACGCAAAGATGTTGTATTGGCCCCAGGTCTGCTTCTTGAGCGGGGCGAGGTCTTCGTTGGTTAGGCGCGGGTCGTAGCCGGGCTTGATGAGGGCGTTCGATTCGGCGTGCGGCGCAATGCCGGCTTCGCTTGCCCCCGTGGGGGCCTGGCTGACGACTGTGCTCATGGTCTTTCCTCGTGCGAGTTAAGTTGGGTTTGGGGACCCGTTTTGACGCAAATTTCGCGCCGGCTTTTCGAGTGCGTTATTTGTATACAAAAACTGCACGCAATCAAGACCATCCGGGGAATCATATATCCGTAGATTCCCTGATGCACGGCTGATGCCCAATGAAGTGCGCCGCCGTGCCGGCGCCACTGCAGGGGACGCGGGCGAGCGCGCTGAAACACAACTGCGGGATGGCAATCTGCACAGATGCACCGCAACTGTGCGCGACCGTTGCTTCGTGCGGGAGCCGCATCAGCTGTCGACTTCACTGTTCGGACGACGATCACCGGCGTGGCCGCATGCCGTCCTGTGGTCCGCGCTGGGCGGTTCAATTTCTATGGGGTGAAGTACTCACGGCGCGCGCTGATTTCATCAAGCACGGGCGCTTTGACGCGGCCGTCTGGACCGCCCTTTGTGCGGTCCTTCAGCGGGTGCTTCGGGTGAGCCAGCCCCCCGCAGCTTCCGTGAGCAGGGAATGGCAAGTGCGCAAGCGCGCATTTTCGCGGGCCGCCTTGCTGTACGCCGTATAGAGCGGTACCGGGATCCTTGCCCGTGTGGGCTGGCTGATCACGCGGCCGGTCTGCAGGTGATCGAAACACAGGCACTCGGGAATGACGGAAATACCGACGCCCTCCACAGTGGCATCGAGCGCCGCCTGGTAGTCGGGAACGATCGCCGAAGGTGCGGCCGGGGCTTCGCCGAACGCCGCGCGCCAGTAGCCCGCCAGCGCCGGCGCAGGGCCTTGCAAATCGATCAACGGTATGCCGCGAGGCGCTGCGGTCCTGGTGAGCCGATCGCGCCAGCGCGGTGCACAGACAAGCAACAACGGACTCTCGTGGAGCTGGTCGTATTCGATCGCCCGGTGTGGAATTCGCGCGAGGGTCACTGCGAGATCGATGTCGTTGTCCACCAGCGCGGCGAGGAGCGCTGGAGGTGGCGCAGTGCGCAGATCGAGCCGGACGCCGTAGTTCGGCAACGACGAAAGCGCCGAGAGCACGAGCCGGGAAAAACCGCTGCTTGTACCGGCGCGCACCACCCCTGCCAGCGCTTCGCCTTTGCCGTCAGACAAGCCGACGATCTGCTCGAGCGCATCCAGGTGAGAGGCAATCCTTCGCTCCAGTTCATTGCCGGCCGGCGTAGACAAGAGACCGCGCGGCAAACGCTCGAACAGGCGATAACCGAGACGACCTTCGAGAACCTTGATGTGCCGGGACACCGCAGGTTGCGTCAGGTGAAGTTTTTCAGCGGCGCGCGAGATCGAGCTGTGCCGGTAGACGCTCAGGAAGGTCCGAAGGTAGAGCAGGTGAGACATAAGAATATTGATACCCGTGCCGAATATTCATGATTTGTCTTTAGTCTAGGTCGGACGCAAAGTGGCGGCAACGCAGCTTAAGAAAGCCCACCATGCCTACGCAATCGTCCAGCCTTCCCATCTATCCAGACCTGGAGGGGAAGATCGCGCTCGTGACGGGTGGCTCTCGTGGAATCGGGGCCGCAACCTGCCTGGCGCTTGCAAGGAACGGCGTGAAGGTGGCCGTCAATGGCCGTGACGAAGCGGCGATGGATACCACCGTTGCAGCGGTGCACGCCATGGGAGGCGACGCGATGGCTGCCCCCGCCGATTGCGCGCAAGCTTCAGCGGTCGAAGCCATGCGCGATCATGTCCTTGCACGACTGGGTGTTCCGGACTTCGTCGTGTCCTTCGCCGGAGGTGGAACGGGAAGACCGGTCCCCTTTGTTCAGATCAGCGAGTCCGATTGGCGATCAAGCATCGACAACAACCTGACGTCGACCTTCCTGACCCTCAAGGCATTCCTTCCGGCAATGCTCGATCGTGGAGCGGGAAGCATCGTCACGATGGCTTCCGCCGGCGGACGAATCGCCTCTGGTGCGCCCGCAGCCTATGGCGCCGCCAAGGCGGGCGTGATCATGCTGACTCGCCATCTGGCGCAGGAATTGGGACCGAGCGGCATCCGCGTCAATTGCGTTTCGCCCTCCGCCGTGTTGACCGAGCGCACCCGCACATCGATGCCCGAGGAGCAGCAGCAGCGGATGCGCGCCGCCTTTCCGCTGGGCCGCCTCGGGCATCCCGATGACGTGGCCGCCGCCACGCTGTTCCTGCTGTCGTCTGCCTCGGCGTGGATCACTGGCGTGACGCTCGATGTCGCCGGCGGGCGCGTCATGTCGTGAGGTGCGGCGCAAGGGGAGAGGGAATCCCCGACGGATCGACAAGCTACAGCGCGGCGACCTTCACGAAAACCGGGTTCGAGTAGAACCACAGGTCGGCGTAGTTGCGGGCATTGATGGCGTTGAAACCCTTGACCGGTTCGGCACCCACCGTCAGCTCGGTATCGGGCAGCGGCTCGCCGTTCGATGTCTCGTTCGGCACGTCCGTCCCCAGGTTGGTGCCTCGCAGGCGGAAGTACTGGTTGCGGCCGGCCTTCACGGTGTAGCTGACCGCGAAGTAGCCGTCGGCGTCGAGCTTCCAGTCGGCGCGCGTGAAGCGCTTGAGCACGCGGGTCGACGGGTTGGTGGCGCGCGAGTAGCCCGGTGTGCCCGGGGTTTCGGGGCCGGTCACGTCACCGGCGATCAGGTCGACGTGGTCGACCGCCGGCTTCACGTTGGCATAGATGCCGCTACCGAGCTGGTACTCGAAGTTGTTGCGCTCGGGGCTCTTGAAGCGAATGGTGATCTTCAGGTCGTCGCCCGCGTTGGCTGCCACTTCCGAGCCCATCTCGCCGGTGGCTTTCGCGCTCTGCACCTTGAAGTCGAGCGCGTCGATCAGGTCGCCGTTGACCGCGAAGAGCTTGCCCGCGCGGAAGGCCGCGAGCAGCGACTTCGGGTCCTTGATGTCGCCCCACAGGTGGTTCTTGGCGTACTCGCCGGGCGCATAGCCGCTGGCGAAGAGGCCCTTGGCGGTCGTGAAGTGGTAGTCCGAATCCGCCACGTTCCAGATGCGCCGGCCTTCGGACAGCAGCGCGTCCCAGGTGCCGCCGAGCTTGGCGACGAGGTAGTCGACGCCGCCATAGGTGCGCGAGGGCAGGTTGGCCGGAATGTAGTCGCTGACGTAGCCGCCCCGGTTGCCTTCCATCTGGTTGCCGACCATGCCTTCGAGCGAGAAGACGATGTTGGGTGCGGCGTCGTTCATCTCGCGCAACTGGGCGACCGTGTACTTGCCCGGATTGCGTGACGGATGGTTGATCTGCAGGTAGCTCGTGTCGGGATAGTTCTTCTTGAGCCAGGCGATGGCCTTGAGCACGTCTTCATGGGTGGCGTTGGCTCGCGCATCTTTCGCGTTCCACGCCGCCACGTCGCCGGCCGGGAACATCGCCGGGTCGCGGTTGGTGAAGAGGTACTCGAACTGGCTCACGGCCTTGAGCGCGGCGTCGGACATCGGGTTGTCGGTCAGGATGCCGACGTTGCCGTGGTCGTGCGTGGGCATGTCCCACTCGAAGGACGAGAAGATCGTCTTGTCCGCGTACTTGCCGCTGGCCTGCAGTGCCTTGATGCGCGGCACTTCGTACAGCGCCATGCCGGTTGAAAACGGGATCACCGGCAAAACCGGATTGCCATTGCGGTCGAACCGCGGGAACGAGATCGCGGGAGGGAGCGCGTTGCCGTCGTTGTCGTAGGAGGACTCGCGCAGATGGTTCGAGAGGGTTGCCCAGTCGAGCCCGAAGCGATCGAAGGCCAGCGCCAGCACCTGGTCCAGCGTCGAGACCTGCTGCGTGTCGTCCGACTGGATCGTGTGGATGTGCAGATCGCCGACGGTCCAGCGGCCGGGCTTCGCTGCTGGTTCTGGGGCCGCGGGTTCAGGTGCAGGCTCGGCAGGCGGCACGGAGGCCACAGGCGTTGCAGGGGCTGTAGGAAAACCGATGAACGACACGCCGCTGCCAGAGCCACCGCCGCAACTGGCGAGCAGGGCCGTTGCGAGCGCGAGGGAAGACACGAGGGGCGTGAAAAGAGAAGAAGGCAGGGAAGCGGATTTCATGAGAGCAGACACGACAACGGCCAGCAGATGGCTGGCCGCCGTGTTCGGGTTTTCGAGGCAGGAGGAGCCGCCGAGTCTGAATTCAGGCTGTGACGCGGCGATGAAACCGCAGGTAAGAGACCGCGTGGTTCCCCGGCATCTGAAGGCTTTATGAACCCACGCGCGCGTCGCTGGCGCTACCCTGTGCGCATGTTGAACCGGCCGGAATTTCCCATGACATCTCGCACGCCGAAAGATTATTGGTTTCCCGCCAAGCGCTATGGCTGGGGTTGGGGCGTACCGACGCGTTGGGAGGGTTGGGCCGTGATGCTCGGCTACTTCGCGTTGCTGGGCGTGGCGGTGTGGCGCATTCGGCCCGACCGCGCGCCCTTCACCTTCTTTCTGGCCGTCGTGGGCCTGAGCGCGCTTCTCGTGGCCATCTGCTGGCTCAAGGGCGAACCGCCGAAGTGGCGGTGGGGCAAGGAGTGAATCCCGCGCCTGAAATCATCCGGGCAGCGGTGCGATGAATCCATGTGCCTGCTCACGAATTCACAAGGGCAAAATACAGGCATCGCAGCGGCCTCGGCCTGGCTGCCCTTCATCAACGAACCTGTGGTCCGATCTATGAAAAAACTGGTTCTCCTGGCCTTCCTGGGTCTGAACGCCATCAGCGCTTTCGCCCAGCGCGACATCGACGTGTACGAAAGCGACCGCAGGTATTGCGCGAGCGGCCGTTCGGGCGTCGACTTCAACAGCTGCATGTGGCAGCTGCAGAACAATCGCAGCGGCCGCTACGAGCGGCGCGAGTACGACCGCCGCTATGGCTGGGGCGAGGCACCGGAGCGCTATGTGCCCGTGCCGGTCCCGGTGCCGGCACCCCAATGGCAGCCCGATCCTTACGGGCCACGCTGGGAAGCGCCGCCGCAGCGCAATGCGCCACGGCTGAGCGACATGCAAAGGCTCGCGCTGCAGAACTGCAATGTGCTGCATCCGCGCGACCAGCCCGGTTGCCGGGCCGCGGTCTGGTCGACCGTGGGCCGCTGAAGCTCCGCAGCAACGTGTGAAGTGACCCGGCCGCAGTGGCCGGGGTCACCGCCGATCAGGCCAGCAGATCGCTCAGCGTGCGCGCAATGACCTTCGTTGCGCGGCGCAGGTCTTCCAGCACCACGCGCTCGTCGCTGCGCTTGGCGTGCGACTCGAGCACGGTGCGCGGGCCGGCACCGTAGATCACGCCCGGAATGCCGGCTTCGCCATACAGGCGAACGTCGGTGTACAGCGGCGTGCCCATGGCCTTGATCGGCTCGCCGAACAGTTCGCCGCCGTGCTTCTGGATCGCGTCGACCAGCGGCTTGTTGCCCGCCAGCGGCTTCATCGAATTGGCCAGCAGCAGGCGCTTGATGTCCACCGTGATGCCGGCGCTTTCAGCGGCGGCATCGGCGATCACCTTGCGGATCGTCGCTTCGACCTCGACCGGGTTCTCTTCGGGGATCATGCGGCGGTCGAGCTTGAACACCACCTTGCCGGGCACCACGTTCGTGTTGGTGCCGCCTTCGATGCGGCCGACGTTGAGGTACGGGTGCGTGATGCCCTCGACCTTCGACGTGACCTGCTGGTAAAGCGTGTTCTGCGCGTACAGCGCGTTCAGGATCTTCACCGCGCCTTGCAGCGCATCGATGCCGGTGGTCGGGATGGCCGCGTGCGCCATCTTGCCGTGCACCGTCACTTCCATCTGCAGGCAGCCGTTGTGCGCGGTGACCACTTCGTAGCTGAAGCCGGCCGCGATCATCAGGTCGGGCTTGGTCAGGCCGTTCTTGAGCAGCCAGCCCGGGCCGAGGATGCCGCCGAATTCTTCGTCGTAGGTGAAGTGCAGCTCGACGCTGCCCTTGGTTGGCTTGGCCACCGCTTCGAGCGCGCGCAACGCGAAGGTGAAGCTGGCGAAGTCGCTCTTGCTGACGGCTGCGGCGCGGCCGTAGAGGCTGCCGTCGGCGATCTCGCCGCCGTACGGGTCGTGCGTCCAGCCTTCGCCCGGAGGCACCACGTCGCCGTGGGCATTGAGCGCGACGGTGCGGCCGCCGTCGCCTTCTTTGCCGTACTTGCGGCGCACGATCAGGTTGGTGATCGATTCGAGGCCGTAGTCCTTCACGTCCTGCGCGGGCACGGCGTGCTTCTCGGCGTCGAGGCCGAAGTCTTTCAGCAGCTCGGCGGTGCGCTCGGCGTGCGGCGCGTTGTTGCCGGGCGGCGTGTCGGTGGGCACCTGCACCAGTTGCTGCAGGAATTGCACTTCCTCGTCGAAGTGGGCGTCGATCCAGGCGTCGAGCTTCGTGTAGTCGGTCATGGTTGTTCTTCTGTGAATCAGTGGGCTTGTTCGGTGGCGAGGTTGTCCAGCAGGAGCTGGAAAGCCTGCACGGCGAGCTGGATGTCGTCGTTGGTGCTCGATTCGAGCGGGTTGTGGCTGATGCCCGAATTGATGCCGCGCACGAAGAGCATGGCCTGCGGCATCACCTCGTGCAGCTTCATCGCATCGTGGCCGGCGCCGCTGGGCATGCGGAACAGCGGAATGCCCAGCGCATCGACGGCCTGTTCCCAGCGTTGCTGCCATGCGGGCGCGCTGGGCGCGGCGGCGGCGCGCATCGTTTCTTCGAGCTCGTAGCGCACGCCACGGCGCTCGCAGATGTCCTTCAGTGCGTTGACCACGTCGGTCGCGAGCGCGTCGCGCTGCGCGTTGTTCGGCGCCCGCAGGTCGAGGCTGAACTTGCAGCGCCCCGGCACCACGTTGATCGAGCCGCTGGGCACTTCGAGCATGCCGACGGTGCCGACCGAATCGCCGTCTTTTGCGGCGCGCTGCTCGGTGTAGAGGATCAACTCGGCCACGGCGGCGGCCGCATCGCGCCGGCGGTCCATCGGCGTGGTGCCGGCGTGGCTGGCCATGCCGATCACTTCGCCCACGTAGCGCACGCTGCCGTTGATGGAGGTGACGATGCCCAGCGGCAGGTCGAGTTCGGTGAGCACCGGGCCCTGCTCGATGTGCACTTCGACAAAGCCGAGGTAGCGGGCCGGGTCGCGCTGGATCTTCGGAATGTCTTCCTGCTTCAGGCCTGCGTGCTGCATGGCCTCGCGCATGGTGATGCCGTCGGCGTCCTTCTGGTCGAGCCAGCGCTGGTCGAAGTGGCCGATGAGCGCGCCCGAGCCCAGGAAGGTGGCCTTGTAGCGCTGGCCTTCTTCTTCCGCGAAGCCGACCACCTCGAAGGCGAAGGGCAGGCGCTTGCCTTGCCGCTTGAGTTCGCGCACGCAGGCGATCGGCACGAAGATGCCCAGGCGCCCGTCGTACTTGCCGCCGTTGCGCACGGTGTCGTAGTGCGAGCCGGTGAGCAGGGTCTTCGCGTCGGGCTTGGCGCCTTCGTAGCGGCCAACCACGTTGCCGACCGCGTCGATGTGCACCGAGTCGAAACCCACGTCGCGCATCAGCGCGCTGATCTGTGCGGCGCAGGCACGGTGCGCGTCGGTGAGATAGGTGACGGTGAGCTGGCCCTTCTCGGCATAGCCGGGGTCGGTGTGCACCGAGAGCTGTTCCTGCCAGTCCCACACGTCGTTGCCGAGCGTGACGTCGGCCGCGAACTTGTCGTCGAGGCGGATCTCGGCGATGCGATGAATGTTGCGCAGCGCCTCGCCGAGTTCGAAGTCCGGATGATTGAAGAGCCGGCGCTCGAAGGTGTCGATGATCTCGCGCTTGGCCAGGCCCGTGCCGCGCGGCCCGCGCACCGCGAGGATGAACGGAAAGCCGAACTTGGCGTTGTAGTCGGCGTTGAGCTTCTGGATCTTCGCGAACTCTTCGGGCGTGCAGTCGGTCAGGCCGGCCTTGCTTTGCTCGTGGGTCGATTCGGCCGTGAGCGTCTTGCTGACCATGGCCTTGCCCGCCAACTCGGGGTGGGCGCGGATCAGGCCGATCTGCTCGTCGGCGGTCGATGCGGCCAGCGCCTGCACCAGCGCGTGCTTGAGGTGCGCGAGCGAGCGGAAGGGGCGCTGCACCAGCGCACGCTGCGCGATCCAGGGCGAATGTTCGTAGATGCCGTCGAGCAGGGCGACGGCCGCGGCCGGCGCGGCGGCGTTGAGTTGGGCGAGGGTGAGGCTCATGGTCAGTTTCCGGTGACGGCCGATTCAAAGGGATGCGCCTGCTTCCAGTGCCGCGCGATATCGACGCGCCGGCAGACCCACACGCGGTCGTGCTGCGCGATGTGGTCCAGGAAGCGCTGCAGCGCCGTGATGCGGCCGGGTCGCCCGAGCAGCCGGCAGTGCATGCCGATGCTCATCATCTTGGGGCTGTTGTCGCCGTCGGCATCGCCTTCGGCATAAAGCGCATCGAAGGTGTCCTTCATGTACTGGAAGAACGGATCGGCGTGCGAATAGCCTTGCGGCAGCGCGAAGCGCATGTCGTTGCAGTCGAGCGTATAGGGCACGATGAGCTGCGGCACCACGCTGCCGTCGGTCTTTTGCACCTTCATCCAGAAGGGCAGGTCGTCGCCGTAGTAGTCGCTGTCGTATTCGAAGCCGCCGTAGTCGGCCACGAGGCGGCGCGTGCGCGGGCTGTCGCGGCCGGTGTACCAGCCCAGGGCGCGTTCGCCGGTGAGCTTCTCGATGGCTTCCATGCCCAGGCGCATGTGCTCGCGCTCGGTGGCTTCATCGAGGTTCTGGTAGTGGATCCAGCGCCAGCCGTGGCAGGCGATCTCGTGGCCCAGTTCCTTGAAGGCGGCGGTCAGCTCGGGGTAGCGCTGCAGCGCCATGCCCACGCCGAACACGGTGAGCGGCAGGCCGCGCTTTTCGAACTCGCGCAGGATGCGCCATACGCCGGCACGCGAGCCGTACTCGTAGATGCCTTCCATGCTGATGTGCCGGTCGGGGTAGCTCGCCGGGTTGAACATCTCGGACAGGAACTGCTCGGAACCCGCGTCGCCATGCAGCGTGGCGTTTTCGCCGCCTTCTTCATAGTTCAGGACGAACTGCACGGCGATGCGTGCGCCGCCGGGCCATTGGGCGTGCGGTGGGTTGCGGCCGTAGCCGACGAGGTCGCGCGGGTAGGGCAGGGTGGTGTCGTAGACGGTCATGGGTGTTCAGGCCAGGGCGAGCGAGATGTCGTTGGTGGGTACCTTGCGGTCGAAGGTGAGGTTGGCTTCGACGTGCTCCAGGTGTTCGGTCATGAGGCGCACGGCGCGCTCTTCGTCGCGGGCGGCCAGCGCCTTCACGATGTCGGCGTGCTCGTCGTTGGAGTGCTCGGCCGCGCTGGTGCTCTGGTACATGAGCGTGATGAGGGCGCAGCGCGAGATCAGCTCGCCAAGAATCTGCGCCAGCACCTGGTTGCCCATGAGCTCGGCCATGCGCACATGAAAGTCGCCGAGCAGCTCGGTGCGGCCCGAGATGTCTTCGCCCGACACCGCCGACTTTTCAAGCGCGACGTGTTCCTTCAGCGCCTTGATCTTGGCCGGCGTGACGGTGCGCACGAACTCGCGCGTCATCTCGGCTTCGAGCATGCGGCGCACCGCGAAAACCTGCTTGGCCTCGTCGACGGCCGGTGCGGCCACGAAGGCGCCGCGCGCGGGTTCGAGCCGGATCAGCTTGTTCTGCGAGAGCTGGAACAGCGCCTGCCGCACGAGGGTGCGCGACACGCCGAAGTGGTCGGCCAGCTTCTGCTCGGCGAGTTTGGTGCCGGGTTGAAGCCGGTGCTCGACGATCGCTTTGGTGAGCGCGTCGACGATCGAACGGGTGGTGGAGGACTCCATGTTTTTCATGATAGACCCAAAGCCGTGAACTGTATACACTTTTGTCCACCGGAATATCCCGCACCCGTCGATCCGACTTTCGAACTTTCAAGGAGCGCCCCATGGGCCTGAGCACTCACGTACTGGACACGATGCATGGCGGCCCCGCCGCCGGCATGGAGGTGGCGCTGTTCACCACCGACGGCGACGCCGCAACGCTGGTCAAGCGCTTCACGCTGAATTCGGACGGCCGCAGCGACGGGCCGCTCTACGACAACAACTCGCTGAAGGTCGGCACCTACCGCCTCGTGTTCGACGTGGCGGGCTACTTCAAGGCGCGCGGCGTGAAGCTGCCCGAGCCGAATTTCCTGAACAAGGTCTCGCTGGATTTCGGCGTGGCGCACACCGACCAGCACTACCACGTGCCCCTGCTCGTGAGCCCGTGGAGCTACTCCACCTACCGCGGGTCTTGATGTCGTCAGTCCCCTTGCTGCTGGCCTTCGGTCAGGGTGTCGAGCTGGAAGCGCCCGCTTTCGTCCCACAGCCAGGTGTCCGTCCAGGTGACGGTGCCCAGGCGGGTGGCCGGCGGGAAGGGCGAGGCCTTCAGCACGGTGCGCTCGATCTCGGCGATCACCTCGGGCGCGTGCTTGGGCGCGCGCAGCCAGCGCATCGAGCGCACCTTGCCGCCCGTGTCGAGGTTCACTTCCAGCGTGCCGACCGCATAGAGCACCGGCGGCAGCTGGCCCTTGTAGATGCGCGAGCGGTTGGTGTCGTAGATGTGGCGCGCCGCGTCGCGGCGGTAGTCGCGCGCGGTGGCCGCATTCGATGCGCGCGGCGCGGGGCCTGCGCCCACATCGCCGCTGGCACCGCTCAACTGGCCGGGCACGGACCCGGTGGAGCCGCAGCCGGCGAGCCACAAGGCGGAAAGAACAGAGGCTGCAAGGGCAAGGCGGCGGGGCGTAAGCTGGCGATTCATCGCCGGGTTTATACCGTGAGTCGTCGCGGGCCGGGCAACCGAAGGTATCGGCAATGAGCGGTGCGGTCGATCAACTGCTGGCGCGTCTTCGCCACGAAGACGGGGTGCTGGTGCGCGTCGAATCCACGCAGGGCTCGGCGCCGCGCGAGGCCGGCACCTGGATGGCGGTGTGGGCCGACGCGCTGACCGCCACCATCGGCGGCGGCCAGCTCGAATTCCAGGCCACGAAGGAAGCGCGCGAACTGCTGGCCGGCACACGCGCGCCTTTCGACGGCATCCAGCGCTATCCGCTCGGCCCCAGCCTGGGGCAATGCTGCGGCGGCGTGATGTTCCTGTCGTACCAGCGCATCACGGCGGCCGATGCACCGGCGTTGCAGCGCGAACTGGTGGCGCAGCTCAAGCCGGTGGCGCTGTTCGGCGGCGGCCACGTGGGTGCCGCGCTCGCGCGCCTGCTGGCGGCGCTGCCTTTCGCCGTGCGCTGGATCGACAGCCGCGACGGCGTCTTTCCCGACGAGCTGCCCGCGCAGATCGACACCGAACATTCCGAGCCCGTGCAAGACGCCGTGGCCGCCCTCGCGCCGGGCAGTCGCGTGCTCATCATGAGCTTCAGCCATGCCGAAGACCTCGACATCGTCATCGCCTGCCTCAAGCGCCTGCGCGAGCGCGATGACCTGCCCTACATCGGCCTGATCGGCAGCAAGACCAAGTGGGCCACCTTCAGCCACCGGCTCGAAGCGCGTGGCTTCACGGCCGACGAACTGGCCCGCATCACCTGCCCGATCGGCGTGCCCGGCATCACCGGCAAGGAGCCCGAGGTGATCGCTGTCGCGGTGGCGGCACAGTTGTTGCAATCGCTGGGCTGAACAGGGTTTTCCCGGCGACGACGCCCTAAAAAAGCATCCCGCCCCTTGCCAAAACTGTATACACTTTCGGTCGACAACAAGCCGCAGCGGAGCGAGGCCCATTCCATGGAGCCTGCGTTCGCGGCACTTTCTCTGCTTACAGCGCCCGCGGTGGTGAGCAGGCTGAAACCCCTTTGCCACGCCCCCACGCGTGCACAGGGCTGAGAGAGAAGCACATGGAAAGCTACTACCTCGACTGGGCCAACCTGCTGCTGCGCTGGGTCCACGTCATCACCGCCATCGCATGGATCGGCGCCTCCTTCTACTTCGTGATGCTGGACAACAGCCTCGAGAAGCCGCAAGACCCCGAGTCGCTCGACAAGGGCGTGGGCGGCGAGCAGTGGGCCGTGCACGGCGGCGGCTTCTACAACATGCAGAAGTACGCGCTGGCGCCCAAGAAGCTGCCCGACCACCTGCACTGGTCGTACTGGGAGAGCTACTCGACCTGGATCACGGGCTTCTCGCTCTTCACCATGTCGTACCTATGGAACGCGAGCACGTACCTCATCGACAAGTCGAAGATGGACTGGCAGCCCGGTGCCGCCATTGCCGTGGCGCTGGCTTTCTTCGTGGTGTTCTGGATGGTCTACGACGGCATCTGCCAGATCTTCGGGCGCCGCAAGAACGGCGACACCATCGTCGGCGTGCTGATCGCGATCTTCATCGCCTTCGCGACGTGGCTGGCCTGCCAGTGGTTCGCGGGTCGCGCGGCCTTCCTGCTGGTGGGCGCCATGATGGCCACCACCATGAGCGGCAACGTGTTCTTCTGGATCATTCCCGGCCAGCGCAAGAACGTGGCGGCACTGCGCGAAGGCAAGCCGGTCGACCCGGTGCACGGCCAGCGCGGCAAGCAGCGCAGCGTGCACAACACCTACTTCACGCTGCCCGTGCTGTTCGCGATGCTGAGCAACCACTACAGCTTCACCTACACGCACCAGTACAACTGGATCGTGCTGCTGCTCATCATGCTCGGCGGCGCGGCCATCCGGCAGTTCTTCGTGGTGCGCCATCGCTTCAAGCTCGGCAATGCGGGCAACCCGCTGCCCTATGCGCTGGTCGGCATCGTGGTGCTGGGCCTGACCATCGTCTGGATGAAGCCCGCGCCCGTGGCGGCACCGGTCGTTTCCGCGGCCGCACCCGCGGTGCCCTTCGCCGACGTGCAGAAAGTGCTCGCGCAGCGCTGCTTCATGTGCCACGGCGCGTCCGTGCAGATGAAGAACGTGCGGGTCGATTCGCCCGAGCAGGTGGCCGCGCATGCACAGGCGATCTACCAGCAGGTCGTGGTCACCAAGATCATGCCGATGAACAACGCGACCGGCATCACCGACGAAGAGCGCGCCCTGATCGGCCGCTGGTTCCAGGCCGGCGCAAAGACGAACTAGGCATCCCGAAAAAGTTGACCGGCGAAGGGGCGGGGCCTGGTCCGCAGCACAATTGCCGGACTGGAGACATACAGCAATGACCGCATCGAATCCGTCCCTGGCCGCTGCCCCCGATCCACGCGAAGATCCGCGCGCCTTTCTCGAACATCTCTACCGCGTGGCGGTGGACCGCGCGCTGCCGCTGTCCACGCTCGGCCCCCATCTTCCGCCGCCGCCCAAGGGCCGCACCCTGGTGCTGGGCTGCGGCAAGGCGGGCGGCTCGATGGTGCAGGCGCTCGAAGCCCTGTGGCCGGCCGACGCGCCGCTGTCGGGTCTGGTCGTCACGCGCTACGACCACATTCCACCGCGGCCCGAAGGCCTGCCGCGACGCATCGAGCTGGTCGAGGCGGCGCACCCGGTGCCCGACGAAGCCGGCCTGCGCGCCGCCGAGCGCATCCTTGCGCTGACGAAGGGCCTCACGGCCGACGACCTGGTGCTGTGCCTGATTTCGGGCGGCGGCTCGTCGCTGCTGGTGCTGCCAGCCGAAGGCCTCACGCTGGCCGACAAGCAGCGCATCAACACGCAGCTGCTCGAGAGCGGCGCGAGCATCGGCGAGATGAATTGCGTGCGCAAGCACCTGTCGCGCATCAAGGGCGGCCGGCTGGCCGCGGCCTGCGCGCCGGCGCGCGTCGTGACCCTCACGATCAGCGACGTGCCCGGCGACGATCCGGCGGTCATCGCCAGCGGCCCGACGGTGCCCGACGCCACCACCTGCGCCGATGCGCTCGCCATCCTCGAGCGCTATGCCATCGACGTGCCCGCACCGGTGCGCGCGCAGCTTGAAAGCGGGGCGCTCGAAACGCCCAAACCGAATGACCCGGTGTTCGCGGGCCACCAGACGCACGTGATCGCCACGCCCCAGCAGTCGCTGGAGGCGGCAGCCCAGGTGGTGCGCGCGGCCGGCCTCGATGCGCACATCCTCAGCGACGAGATGGAAGGCGAATCGCGCGAGGTCGGCAAGGTGCATGCCGCGCTTGCGCGCGCGGTGGCGCTCCACGGCCAACCTTTCGCCAGGCCCTGCGTCATCCTGTCGGGCGGCGAGACCACGGTGACGATCCGGCCCCGCAAGCCCGGCCAGCCCAAGGGCCGTGGCGGCCGC
The DNA here is from genome assembly GCF_900100965.1 of Variovorax sp. EL159. GTDB lineage: Bacteria > Pseudomonadota > Gammaproteobacteria > Burkholderiales > Burkholderiaceae_C > Variovorax. The sequence continues at coordinate 656,699 of NZ_FMUJ01000002.1, forward strand.
GGCGGCGAGTTCTGCATGGGCCTGGCCGGCGCGCTCATGGGGCAGCCGGGCGTCTGGGCGCTGGCGGGCGACACCGACGGCATCGATGGCATGGAAGACAACGCCGGAACCTTCGTCACGCCCGACTCGCTGGCGCGCGCAACGGCCAAGGGCATGAAGCTGTCGGACTACATGGACCGCAACGACGCCTACACCTACTTCGGTGCCATCGGCGACCTGCTGATCACCGGGCCTTCCCACACCAACGTCAACGACTTCCGGGCGCTGCTGGTGCTGTGAAAGACGCGCGGGGGGCGGGTTTCCCAGCTTCGGCGCGGATTGTGAACTCGGGTTAATCTACGCGTCCGGCAGCCTGCTGCCGCCGTTGTTGCAAGCGCACTACCCCGTGGTGCCGCGTCGCGCATCCAGATTTCCCCCTTTTCATCATCCAGTCCCGAAGGAAAAGTTCGCCATGACCGCCACCTACACCGACACACGCCTGCTGATCGACAACGAATGGGTCGACGCCACCGGCGGCAAGACGCTGGACGTCGTGAACCCCGCCACCGGCAAGGCCATCGGCAAGGTGGCGCATGCCAGCATCGCCGACCTCGACCGTGCCCTGGCCGCTGCCCAGCGCGGCTTTGAAAAGTGGCGCAACACCCCCGCCAACGAGCGCGCCGCCGTCATGCGCCGCGCCGCCGGCCTGATCCGCGAACGCGCCCCTGAAATCGCCAAGCTGCTGACGCAAGAGCAGGGCAAGCCGCTCGCCGAAGCCCGGGTCGAGACCCTGGCCGCCGCCGACATCATCGAATGGTTCGCCGACGAAGGCCGCCGCGTGTATGGCCGTATCGTGCCCTCGCGCAACCTGGCCGCGCAGCAGCTCGTGCTGAAGGAGCCGCTGGGCCCCGTCGCCGCGTTCACGCCGTGGAACTTCCCCATCAACCAGATCGTGCGCAAGCTCGGTGCCGCACTGGCCACCGGTTGCTCGTTCCTGGTGAAGGCGCCCGAAGAAACCCCGGCATCGCCCGCTGCGCTGCTGCAGGCTTTTGTCGACGCCGGCATTCCGCCCGGCACCGTGGGCCTCGTGTTCGGCAACCCCGCTGAAATCTCGAACTACCTGATCGCCCACCCGATCATCCGCAAGGTCACCTTCACCGGCTCGACCCCTGTCGGCAAGCAGCTGGCCGCGCTGGCCGGCTCGCACATGAAGCGCGTCACGATGGAACTGGGCGGCCACGCACCGGTGATCGTGGCCGAAGACGCCGACGTGGCGCTGGCCGTCAAGGCCGCCGGTGCCGCCAAGTTCCGCAACGCCGGCCAGGTCTGCATCTCGCCGACCCGCTTCCTGGTGCACAACAGCCTGCGCGAAGAATTCGCCCGCACGCTGGTTAAGTACACCGAAGGCCTGAAGCTCGGTGACGGCCTCGCCGAAGGCACGACCATCGGCCCGCTGGCCAATGCCCGCCGCCTCACGGCCATGGCCCATGTGCTGGAAGATGCCCGCAAGAAGGGCGCCACCGTGGCCGCTGGCGGCGAGCGCGTCGGCGACACCGGCAACTTCTTCGCGCCCACCGTGCTGACCGACGTGCCGCTGGACGCCGACGTGTTCAACAACGAACCCTTCGGCCCTATTGCCGCCATCCGCGGTTTCGACACGCTCGAAGAAGCCATCGCCGAAGCCAACCGCCTGCCGTTCGGCCTGGCCGGCTACGCCTTCACCAAGTCGATCAAGAGCGCGCACCTGCTGAGCCAGAAGCTCGAGCTCGGCATGCTCTGGATCAACCAGCCCGCCACGCCGTCGCCCGAAATGCCGTTCGGTGGCGTGAAGGATTCGGGCTACGGCTCGGAAGGCGGCCCCGAGGCGCTCGAGGCTTACCTGAACACCAAGGCGGTGTCGATCCTGGGCGTGTAAGTCGGCCTCGGATCACTCCTCGGCGGTGGCATTCCAGAAGGCTTGCTGCACACCGTCGAGGGCTTCCAGGTCTTCGATGACACGGTCGAGCTCCGAAGGCTCGACCGCTGTCGCATAGAGCGTTGCACCGATCTCGGTGTCGGCCGGGCCGAACGGGTGCTGGTCGACGTCGCGCACCGGATAGTTCGCGGCCTCGAGCAACAGCAGCAGCTGGTCCATCACTTCGGGCCGCGCCGCGCGCGAGCAGATCACGCGCACCACGTACGTCGCTTCGCTCGCGCCCTCGCTGATCGGCTGGCGGTTGATGCGGTTCACCACCGGCCGCAGCAGCGTGTTGCTGGCCAGCACGAACAGCGCCGCGATCAGCGCTTCGCCGAGCAGGTCCGCGCCCGCGCAGGCACCCACCGCCGCCGACCCCCACAGCGTCGCCGCCGTGTTCAGGCCCGTGACGTTGGCGCCTTCCTTCATGATCGCGCCCGCGCCCAGGAAGCCGATGCCCGACACCACGTAGGCCACCACGCGCACCGCACCGCCGCTGCCGTCCAGCCGCTGGGCCAGGTCGACGAACACCGCGGCACCCACGGCCACCAGCGTGTTGGTGCGCAAGCCCGCCGTGCGCTGCCGGACCTGCCGTTCCAGCCCGATCAGCGAGCCGAGGATGAAGGCTGCCGTCACGCTGACGAAGGTGTCGAGGAGCGAGAGCAGGTTGATGTTATGGATGGCTTGCATCGATGGGTTCCCTCTTCTTGTTGATGCCGCAGTTTGCAACCGCCGAATGTCATATGCGTGTCATGAAGCCCGCAAGGCTGCAGGCGCTCACTGCCACCCATACCGCCGCGCATACCAGCCCTTGACCGTCTGCGTCAGCACCGCATAGCCCACCAGCATCGCCACCAGCCACGGGAAGTACGCCAGCGGCAGCGCCTGCAGCTTGAAATAGTGTGCCAGCGGTCCCATCGGCAGCCAGATGCCCACTGCCGCAATGGCGGCGCCCATGGCCAGCAACGGCCACGAGGCGCGGCTTTGCAGGAAGGGAATCCTGCGCGTGCGGATCAGGTGCACGATCAGCGTCTGCGACAGCAGGCCTTCGATGAACCAGCCCGACTGGAACAGCGTCTGATGGTCCACCGAATTCGCGGCGAACACGAACCACAGTACCGTGAAGGTCAGGATGTCGAACACCGAGCTCAGCGGCCCGAAGAACACCATGAAGCGGCCCAGGTCCGCCGGGTTCCAGCGCTGCGGGGTCTTCAAAAATTCCTCGTCCACGTTGTCGAACGGAATCGCGATCTGCGACACGTCGTACAGCAGGTTCTGCACCAGCAGATGCAGCGGCAGCATCGGCAGGAAGGGCAGGAAGGCGCTCGCCACCAGCACCGAGAACACGTTGCCGAAGTTCGAGCTGGCGGTGATCTTGATGTACTTGAGCATGTTGGCGAAGGTGCGGCGGCCCTCGATCACGCCTTGCTCCAGCACCATCAGGCTCTTTTCGAGCAGGATGATGTCGGCCGATTCCTTGGCCACGTCCACCGCGCTGTCCACCGAGATGCCGATGTCGGCCGCGCGCAGCGCCGGCGCGTCGTTGATGCCGTCGCCCATGAAGCCGACCACGTGGCCGTTGGCATGCAGCGCATGCACGATGCGCTCCTTGTGCGCGGGCGTGAGCTTGGCGAACACCTGGTGCTGTTCGACCCGCACCCGCAGCTCGGCGTCACTCATCTCCTCGATCTCGTGGCCGAGCACCATGCGGCCGGCCTCCAGGCCCACATCGGCGCAGACCTTGCGCGTGACCAGTTCGTTGTCGCCGGTCAGCACCTTCACGGCCACGCCATGTTCGGCCAGGGCGCGCAGCGCGGGCGCGGTCGATTCCTTCGGCGGATCGAGAAAAGCCACGTAGCCCAGCAGCGTGAGCCCCGATTCATCGGCCACGCCATAGGCCGGCTTCTGTGCGTTGAGCGCCAGTGCGCGGCTGGCCACGGCCACCACGCGAAGGCCCTGGGCATTGAGCTCCGACGCCACGCGATGGATGCGCGCGAGCACATCGGCATCGAGCGCCAGCACCTCGGCGCCACGCTCGACCGAGGTGCACACCGACAGGATCTCTTCCAGCGCACCCTTGCAGATCAGCAGGTGCTGGCTGCCGCCGTTGGCCACCACCACCGACATGCGGCGGCGTGAGAAGTCGAAGGGCACTTCGTCGATCTTGCGGTAGGCGGTCTGCAGCCGCGTCTCGAGCTGCATCTCGGCATGGCTCAGCACCGCCTTGTCGAGCAGGTTCTTCAGGCCCGTCTGGTGAAAGCTGTTGAGGTAGGCCAGCTGCAGCACGTGGTCCGAGGCCTCGCCCCAGGCGTTGGTGTGGCGTTCGAGCACGATGCGGTCCTGCGTGAGCGTGCCGGTCTTGTCGGTGCACAGCACGTCCATGGCGCCGAAGTTGTGGATGGCTTCGAGCCGCTTCACGATCACCTTCTGGCGCGACATCACGACCGCGCCCTTGGCCAGCGTGGCGGTCACGATCATCGGTAGCATCTCGGGCGTGAGGCCGACCGCGATCGACAGCGCGAACAGCGCGGCCTCCCACCAGTCGCCCTTGGCCACGCCGTTGATCACCAGCACCAGTGGCGCCATCACCAGCATGAAGCGGATCAGCACCCAGCTCACGCGGTTGATGCCCGCCTGGAACGCGCTGGTGCCACGGTCGGTGGCCGTCACGCGCTGCGCCAGCGCGCCGAAGAAGGTGCGGTCGCCCGTGTGCACGATGAGCGCGGTGGCCGTGCCGCTGATCACGTTGGTGCCCATGAAGAGCAGGTTCTCGCGTTCGAGCACACCGGCCGCGTGCCCATTGCGGTCGACGACGAACTTCTCGACCGGCATGGCTTCGCCCGTCAGCGCGGATTGGCTGATGAACAAGTCCTTGGCGGTGATCAGGCGGCAGTCGGCGGGGATCATGTCGCCGGCCGACAGTGCGATCACTTCGCCCGGCACCAGGTCGCGCATCGGCACCTCGACCCGCACCGTGCCGGCGTGCGTGGTGTCGAAGCCTTCGTCGCCGGCCGGGCCAGCCTTGAATCCCGGCGCGGGCCGCAGCACCGTGGCGGTGTTGCTCACCATCGCCTTGAGCCGGTCGGCCGCCTTGTTGGAGCGCGATTCCTGCAGAAAGCGCAGCACCGTCGACAGCACCACCATGCTGCCGATCACCAGCGTGGCTTTCATGTCCTCGGTGGCGTACGAGATCAGCGCCAGCACCGTCAACAGCAGGTTGAACGGATTGCGGTAGCACTGCCACAGGTGCCGCCACCATGGCAGTGGCTGCTCGTGTCGAACCTCGTTGCTGCCCAGGCGCTTGCGCAGCACCTGGGCGTGGCCTTCGCTCAGGCCGCGCGGCGAGCTGGAGAGCTTGATAAGCATCTCGCCGGCATCGGTGCGCGAGGCCGTGGCCAGGGCCTTCGCGATGTCGGGCGGCATGCTGATGGAGCCGGTGCCGGCGGGCTTCGGGCCCAGCAGCGTCTGCCAGCGCTCGAAGTGATGCAGCATGTGGCGGCTGCGCAGGAAGCTCTCGAAAAAGGACTTCAGGACGTTTTTCATTTTTCTCTCCTTCACGGCGGCGCAGGCCGCGAAGGAAAGAAAGCCCACGCGTCAGTCAGGCGTGGAAGTCTCTCCGCAGCACGGCGCGCTGCACTCTTGCAATCGATCGGAACGGCTGGGGCGCGCAAGGGCGCCAATGAGGAGCGGGGTCCATGGGTGCCTCCTTGTCTTCTCGCGTGGTGATGGGGGGTGTCCGTGCGCCGCGCTTCAGCGCTGGGCGGTGCGCGCGGGCTGTTCGAGCAGCATCAGAAAGCTGCGGATGCGGCGCGTGGTCCAGAGCGCGGCGGCCTTGTCCAGCGCGCCGTCGATTTCGGGCGCGGCCGCGCGTGCCGGTGCAGGTGCCGACGGGCGAGCGACCGGCTGCTGTAACGGCTGCGGCTGACGAAGTTGAAATTGACGCATGGCAAGGCTCCTTCGCAATGAAGGGCCTCGTGCATGGGCGCACGCAAGCTGACTGAAAAAGTCAGTGACGAGAACGACGGGAATCGGGAGGGGAGAACCGCTTGCCGGAATGCAAGGGGGTCACGCTGCGTGCACGGCGGCCACAGCGCGGGGAGCCTGCGCTAAAGGGCCTGGAGTGTCACGCCTGCCGAGGCACGCGTCTTGTCACTGATCCAACTGGCACTGTCCACGCACGGGGCTCCGAAATAAAGATTCCGAATTGTTGCACCGCGGCATGCGAGGCGTCAACCCTTGGGATGAAGTTCTGCGATGCAAAAAAGGTCTTGTCGCCTCTGTGTTGCGATTCGATGGTGGCCGTGGCGCATCAGGGCGATTGAGGCTTGCGCAAGCGCTGGACTGCTTCTGCTTCCTTGGCTGCTTCCTGGCGCCTGAACTCCGCGCCCGAAAGAAACTCGAGCCCGCAAACCGCCACTTTCGTTGAGCAGATCAATTTGATGTCTGCCTCTGCTTTTGCCCACCGGGCGTAGCTGCCGAACGGGTAGCGGCCCGAATCGCTCGGTCCGCCGAATCGACGTTCGACTGATGACCTGACCACCGACTCGTCGCCGATCGGCATCCCGCGGACCTTCACGTTCTCCAGGATCCCTGCCGAGGTGATCGTGAGCTTGGCTTCGCCGCGCCCGACCCAGTCGGGCGACTTGTCCTCCGGCAGCAAGGCACGTCCGGTTTGTTTCTTGTCCTTGCCGATAGAGGGACGATCGAGCCAGCACACCGTGTTGGACGCCTTGAGGTTCGGTGCACATGCCTTGACTGCATATGGCATCTTTGCCCCAAGCGGAAGGCCGAAGATCTGGAACTGCTCCTGTGCCGTCGCCGTATTGGCGAGGCTTGTGAGCGCCAGAAGCGCGATGTGTCCTGCTACCTTCATCGTTGAAATCACTCTTTGCTTGCTGTGAATACGCGGGCGATTATGTGGTCCGGTGGGCAGCTGGCGTGAGAATGCCGGCCATGAAGAAACATGCGGTCTTGTTCATTTGCACCGGCAACATTTGCCGGTCCCCCACGGCCCATACGCTGCTCATGCACAAGGCCCGGGCGGCGGGTTTCGAGGTCGAAGTCGACAGCGCCGCCATCTCCGACGAGGAGCGCGGCAACCCGCCCGACCCGCGTTCGGTGGCCGAGGCGCGGCGGCGCGGCATCGAGATGCACGCGCACCGTGCGCGGCAGGTTCGCACCGACGACTTCGCGCGCTTCGACCTCATCGTCGGCATGACGACGCACCACTGCGCCGCGCTGCGCAGGCTCGCTCCCACGGGAACGGCTGGCAAGGTGCACATGTTCACGGAATTCGCCGATGGCATCGAGGGCGATGTGCCCGACCCCTGGTACGGCGGCCAGAAGGACTTCATCGAAGTCTTCGACCTGATCGACCGCGGCGTCGATGGCCTGCTTGCGAAGCTGCAGGCCGACGCACACTGACGGCCGGGCCTACTCGCAAAGCGCCCGGATCGACGCCGGAATCGCCACCGCCCGAATCCCCCCACCTTCGCGCTTCGCACCAAAGATCCGCACCTCTTCGCATTCAAGGATCAGGTCTTCACCGCGCGTCACGCGGTAGGTCTGCACGAAGCTCTTCTCGCGCCATTCGGTGATGCGCACTGCAATCTGCAGTGTGTCGCCGTAGCTTGCGGCCTTCACGAAGCGTGTGTGCGTGTCGACCAGTGGCGTGCCGATCACGCCGAGCGTCTCGGTCGTTTCTTCCCAGCGCGGCACGCCGCACTCGGCAAAGAAGTGCCGCGAGGCCGCATCGATCCAGCGGAAGAAATTGGGAAACCAGACGATGCCGGCGGGGTCGCAATCGCCGAACTCGACGCGCGCGGTGTAGACGACTTCCTTGCCGTTGCTATTGCTGTTGTTGCTCATCAGCCCATTCTCGTTGGCAGCCACAAGGCAATGATCGGGAAGGCGATCAGGATGACCAGGCGCACGATGTCCGTCACGATGAACGGCAACACGCCCTTGAAGATGGTGGTGAAGCTCACGTCCTTCACCACGCTCTTGATGACGAAGACGTTCATGCCCACCGGTGGATGAATCAGCCCCAGCTCGACCGTCATCACGATGATCACGCCGAACCAGATGGGATCGAAGCCCAGGTGCACGATCACCGGATAGATGATGGGCACGGTCAGGATGATCATGGCCATCGCGTCCATCAGGCAGCCGAGCACCAAGTACATCAGCATGATGAGCGCGAGAACGCCGTAGCGGCCGATGCCCAGGCTGGTGAGGAACTCGGTCAGTTTCTGCGGGCTTTGCGTGATGGTGAGGAAGTAGCCGAAGAGCAGTGCGCCGATCAGCACGGTGAACACCGCCGCTGCGGTGCGCGTGGCCGACAGCAGGGCCTCGCGGATCTTCGGGCCGTCGAGCTTGCGCCGCACCAGTCCGAGGATGAAGGCGCCGCTCGCGCCCACGCCGCCCGCCTCGGTCGGCGTGAAGAAGCCGCCGTAGAGGCCGCCGATCACGAAGATGAAAAGCACCAGCGGCGCCCACACGTTCTTCAGGTCCTTGATGCGCTCGGACCATGGCTTGACCTCGCCGCCGGGCAGCCAGTCGGGCCGCAGCTTGACGATGATCGCGATGGTCATCACGTACATCGCCATCGCGAGGATGCCGGGGACGATGCCCGCCATGAAGAGCTTGCCGATGTCCTGCTGCGTGAGGATGGCGTAGACCGCGAGCACGGTTGATGGCGGCAGGATCGCGCCCAGCGTGCCGCCGGCGGCGATCACGCCGGTCGAAAACGACTGCGGGTAATTGAAGCGCCGCATCTCCGGGTATGCCACCGCCGAGAAGGTGGCGGCCGTGGCCACCGACGAGCCGCAGATCGCCGCGAAGCCGCCGCACGCCACCACGGTGGCCACGCCGAGGCCGCCGCGCAGGTGGCCGATCATCGAGTTGGCCGCCTTGAAAAGCTCGCGGCTCACGCCCGACACCGACACCAGCGCGCCCATCAGCATGAACATCGGGATCACGCCGAAGGTGTAGTCGGTCACGGTGCGCATCGACGTCTGGCCCACCAGCTTCAGCGCGGGCCCGGGGCCCACGAGGTAGCTGTAGCCGGTCACGCCCACGAGGCCCATCGCCATGCCGACCGGCACGCGCAAGAGCATCAATACGAACAGGGCGACAAAGCCCAGGATGGCAACTGCATCGGGGCTCATTCGTCCGCCTTCTGTTCAGGGTGGGTTTCTTCGAGCTGCTCGGGATGAAAGATCAGCCTGTAGGTGCGAATGGCGATCAGCAGCACCGCGCACACGTCGCCGGTCCAGGCCACCGCGTAGAACGGCCAGGTCGGAATGTTCAGGTCGTAGGTCTGCACGTTGTCGACGTAGGTGCCGCGCACCTTGTCGAACAGCATCGCGGTCTGCACCGCCACCACGAACAGCAGCACCAGCGTGGCGAACACGTCGATGACGCGCTTCATGCGCGGGCTCGCGGCCGTCCACACCAGGTCGACCGTGATGTGGCCGCCCCGGTAGCTGGTGGCCGCGATGCCCCAGAAGATCAGGATGCCCAGCAACATGCGACCGAAGTCGTAGGCGTCGGGTATCGAGGTGTCGAAGAACTTGCGCAGCACCACGGCCACGAAGATGTTGAGCGCGACGATGCCCACGAAGATGGCGGCAAGCCATTCGATCGTGTTGATCGCGCGGTCCATGTAGCTGGCGGACCGTGTAGCCATGTGTCTCCCTTTTCAGGCCGATGCCCCCGAGGGGGCGATCGATCAAAGTGCCGACTTGTACTTGGCGAGGCTGCCCTTGAGCGCGTCCATCACGGCCTTCGGGTCTTCGCCGACCTTCTTCACGCTCTCGGCCCATTGCGCCTCGGACGGTGCGGCGGCCTTGCGCCATGCGTCGAGCTGCTCCGGCGTGAGCTTGTAGATCTCGTGGCCCGGCAGCGCGGCCATCTTGGCGTGGCCGGCGAATTCGAAGTCGGCCCATGGCGCGGCCACCTTCTGCGCCCATTCGCTGGTGCAGTGGTCGTCGATCACCTTCTTCTGCGCGGTGGACATCGCGTCGTACTTGCCCTTGTTCATCACCCAGACGAAGGGCGTGACGTACAGCGGCACGTCCATGTGGTACTTCACCACCTTGTCGATGCCGAAGAGGCCGATCGAACCCCAGGGGAAGGTGATGGCGTCGGCCACGCCGCGCTCCAGCATGTCGCGCGACTCGGGCGCCGAGGCCTGCACGTTGGTGCCGCCCAGCGAGGTGATGAGCTGGCCCACGGTGCTGGTCGCCGGCCGCACCTTCAGGCCCTTGACGTCGGTGGGCACCACGATCTTCTTGCGCGAGTGGAAGGTGCCGGGGTCGTGCACGAACGCAAAGCAGTACTTCACGTCCTTCATTTCCTTGGCCGCGTAGTTGCGGTACCAGGCGTCGATGGCGGCCGAGCCTTCCTTGCCGTTGGCGAACAGGAAGGGCAGCGACGCACCGGCCATGACCGGGAAGCGGCCGGGCTGGTAGCCCGGGTTCACGTACGAGAAGTCGGCGATGCCGTCGCGCGCCATGTCGTAGTGGTCGAAGGCCTTGCCGAGCTGTTCCGACGGAAACAGGATCGCGGTGATGGTGCCGTTCGACGCCTTCTTGATGTCGTCCGCCCAGGCCTGCAGCGCAGGGTTGAGCGGATGCTGCGCCGGCACCCAGCTCGACAGCTTGAGCTGCACGGGCTTGTCCTGTGCCTGCACGGCGGGCGTGCCCGCGACGAGCGCGGCGCAGGCCGCGAGCAGCGCAAGAGGCGAGGCACGCAAGGTGCGTTGCGGTCGTGTGCCCCGGGGCCGGGTTTGGTGGGTGCTTGGCATGTGTCTCCTTCTTTGTGGTGTCTTGAAAGCGTCGAGGTCGGTCAGCCTAGGCAGTCGCGCGCGCCGGGTAAATGGAGGCTTTCCCGTGCGGGGTTTCCTTGATTCGTTGCGCGGCGCCGTCCTGTTCGGTGAGCGAACGCGGCGCGGGCCGATCGACATGGCGCGGCCCCAGTTCATGCACGCCGGTGGCACCCAGCAGCGTCATCGTTCGCTCGGTTTCCTGCGCCAGCAGCTGCAGCACCGACAGCGCACCCTGTTCGCCGCCGCAGGCCAGGCCATAGACCGGTGCGCGGCCGACGAGGGCTGCGCGCGCGCCGAGCGCCAGTGCCTTCACGATGTCGCTGCCGCGCCGGATGCCCCCATCCATGAGGACGGGGATGCGGCCGCCGACCGCATCCAGAATGGCCGGCAGTGCCGCGATGCTGGCCGGCGCCGCATCGAGCTGGCGTCCGCCGTGGTTCGAGACCACGATGCCGTCGGCACCATGGCGCAGCGCGCGGCGTGCATCTTCGGCCCCCAGCAGACCCTTGATGAGCAATGGTCCATCCCAGAGCTTGCGCAGCCAGGCCAGGCTGTCCCAGGTGAGCGTGCGGTCCATCGCGCGCGAGAGCAACGCGGCCTGGGTCTGCGCCGACACCGGTGCGCCGTCGTCGTCGGGCAGCAGGTTCGCAAACTGTGGCGCGCCACTGCGTGCCAGCCGCAGCAGCCATGCGGGATGCCGCGCCATGTCGAACAGCGTGCCGGGCGTGAGCTGCATCGGCACGCGAAAGCCGTGGCGCAGGTCGCGCTCGCGCAGCCCGCTGACCGGCACATCGACCGTGAGCACCAGCGCCTCGAAACCGGCAGTGCGCGCGCGGCGCACGATGCGCTCGGCAATCGCGCGCTCGCCCATCACGTAGAGCTGCATCCACAGCGTGGCATCGGGTGCGGCGGCGCGCACGTCCTCGATGCGCGTGTTCGATGCGGTCGAGAGAATGAAGGGAACGCGCGCGGCCTGCGCGGCGCCGGCAAGCAACGCATCGGCACCGGGCCGCACGAGGCCGGCCAGCCCGATGGGCGCGATGGCGAAGGGCGCGCGCCAGCGGCGGCCGAAGAGCTCGATGCCGATGTCCATGGCGCTGGTGTCGCGCAGGCATTCGGGAATCAGCGGCAGGCTTTCCAGTGCATCGCGGTTGCGCTGCAGGCAGCGTTCGTCTTCCGCGCCGCCATCGACATAGTCGAACACGAGGCGCGGCAGCACCCGGCGCGCGCGGCGCCGGTAGTCTTCTACGTTCAGAAGGGGCATCGGCGGGCCTTCCGTCTCAGGCGCCGCCGGTGGGCTTGCGCTTCATCCAGCGGATCGGCTGCGCCTGCACGGGGCGCGGGGCGGCGCCGTGCTGCACCAGCGCAGCGTCGAGCGCCTTGCCGCCTTCGTCGGCCAGTGCCGCTTCGCGGGCGGCGGCGATGGCCTCGGCCCGCGCCGGCGCGGACAAGGCCGCACGGCCGGCGAGTTCGTCGATCACGTGCAGCAGGTTGTGCTTGCCGCGCTCGTTGGTGCTGCCATAGCCCTTGATGAGCCGGCCGCACAGCGCCAGCTCGTGGCCCAGTGCCCAGGCTTCGCGCGTGCCGGCTTCCACCGCCGCGAGCCAGCGTTCGATGAGGGCCTGCTCTTCGGCAAAGCGGCTGCCGCGCTTGCGCAGCCAGCGCAGCGAGGCCAGCAGCCGCAGCGACGCCATGCCGAACACCGAATGGCTGCCGACCTTCAGCGGCAGCGCCCAGGGCGCAAGGCCACGCGCCTGCCGGCGGCGGTCCCATGCGGTCACGCGGCGCGACAGGCCGGGCGGCAGCAGCGCAGCGAACTCGGCCGCGCCGGGCTTGAAGTGGTCGTAGACCTTCACGATGTCTTCGTCGGTGGCGCGCACTTCCTGCCGCACGCGCTGCGCCCGGCTGGCGCGGCCCTTGAGCGCGGCGACGCGCACGATGTCGTCGAAGGCCATCCACAGCGCGAGCCAGCGCGCGGCTTCGCGCGTGATGGCAAAGCCCTGCGCGCCGGCCGGATCGGCGCCGCGCTCCGCATCGAGCACGCGGCCCAGGCGTTCGGCATACAGCGCGGCGTAGCCGGCGTCCTGGTAGTCGAGCACGCGCGCATGGCCGAGCGTGAGCATGTCGTGCACGGCGGGCGGAAAGCGCCGCGCCAGTTCATCGGGCAGGGCGCGCGGCGGTGGCGGCGCATCGGCGGTGTCGTTCGCCATCACGCTGTTGACGAAGGCGGCCTGCGCGCGCGGCGCACTTACCGCGTCGAGTGCGGCGGCAAAGCCGCGCAGGCTGGCCGCGGCCATCTTGCCCAGCTTCTCGGGTGCGCTCGCGTCGCCGCCGCGCACCACGTGTTCGTACGCCTCGCGCTTGAACGGAAAGAGGCCGCTGCCGGCGATGGCGCCGAGCATCACCGCGCTGACCACCGTGCCGGCGTCGCGCGCGATGGCGTTCATGTCGAACACATGGTGCTCGCGGCTGAAGGCCTTGACCACGTCGAGCAGCCGTTGCGCGTCGGCGCGGCCATCGCCCGGCTCCATGCGCTCGGCGGTGGTGAAGATGCGCGCCGACGAGCTGATGACCAGCGTGCGCAGCGGCGCGCTCATGCCGTTGCCGATCTGGCGCGCGGTTTCGAGCAGCTCCGACGACACGATGGCGTCGAGCGCGCCCGGCACCGGGCTCAGGCTGAACACCGGGCGGCGGCCGCCGAGCTGCGCGAGCGGCACCGGGAACACCTCGATGTAGTAAGTGGTGGCGCCGGTGCGCTGCGCCACGCCGGGGATCGACGTGCTCTGCGCGGCGTAGCCGGCATGGCGGGCGATGTCCACCAGCCATTCGGTGAGCACGCCGCCGCCTTCACCGCCGAGGGCGCAGACGAGCAGGGTGATGGGGCGGTTGTTTTCCATGTCCTTGCCCCTTTACGCGGGTTGCAGTGCGCGCACGACCGCACCGCGCAGGCCATGCAGCAGCCGTTCATGCCACTTGGGGTTCTGCACCACCTCGGCCCGGTAGAAGCTCGGGCACAGCGTGGCCGCATGGGCGTTGGCGCCGCACAGGCCGCAGCCCACGCAGCCGTCGATCACGGTGGCCACCGGGTCGACCTTCAGCGGATCGGGGTTGTCCTTGAGCGTGAGGGTGGGGCAGCCCGACAAGCGGATGCAGGCGTGATCGCCGTTGCACACGTCTTCATCGACGCCGTACTTCACGCGCACCACGCGCTCGCCTTTCTTCAGCAGCCCGGCAATCCACGGCTTGATGCGGCGCTGGCGCTCCAGCTGGCATTCGCCCTCGGCGATCACCACCTTCAGGCCGTTGAAGTCGCTGGTGAGGGCGTCGGTCAGCGTCTTGCGCATGCGCTCCACGTCGTAGGTGGTCACGGTGCGCATCCACTTCACGCCCAGGCCCGTCAGCGTGGCCTCGATGGTCTGGTTCTTGTCGACCAGGCTTTGCTGCTTGTCTTCCGCGCGCTCCTTGATCTCGTCGTCGGGCGTGGAGATGATGTCCTGCGTGCCGGTGGCCGAGGTGTAGCCGTTCTTGAAGATCAGCAGCACCGCGTCGTCTTCGTTGAAGAGCGCGCTCTGCACGCCGGTCAGCAGGCCGTTGTGCCAGAAGCCGCCGTCGCCCATGATCGACAGCGTGCGGCGGTTCATCATCGGCGCCACGCCCGCGCGGCTGGCCAGGCTCATGCCGTAGCCCAGAATCGAATGCCCCATCGAGAAGGGCTCGAAGGTGCCGAAGGCGTGGCAGCCGATGTCGGCTGCGATATGCACCGGCCCCGTTTCCTGCTGCGCCAGCTTGAGGGCCGAGAACACCGGCCGCTCGGGGCAGCCGATGCAGAAGCTCGGCGGCCGGTTGGGCAGCGGCGCGCTCAGGCGGCGCGCCACGGCTTCGCGGCGCTCGCGGTTGCCGGCCAGCCACGCTTGCGCCGACGACGAGGCCTCGCTGTTCTCGATGTACTTCGCGGCAAAGGCGCCGACGCCGCCCGACAGCACCTCGACGCCGTACTCGCCGGCCGAGGGCAGCATGTCTTTTCCGTGCAGCGGCGTCTGGATGTCGCGCCGGCGCAGCAGCGTGGCGATGTCCTGCTCGATGTACTCGGGCTGGCCTTCTTCCACCACCAGCACCGCGCGCTTGCCCACGCAGAAGTCGGCCACCTGCTCGGGCACCAGCGGGTAGGTGACGTTGAGCACGAGGATCGGGATGTCGGTGTCGCCGAAGGCATCGGCCAGGCCCTGCTGCTGCAGGCTGCGGATGAGCGCGTTGTACAGGCCGCCCTGCACCACGATGCCGAGGTCCGCATGGCGCCGGCCCGGAATCAGCTCGTTGAGCTGATGCTCGACGATGTAGCGCCGCGCCGCCGGAATGCGCGCGTCGCCCTTGAGCTTCTCGTGGCGGAAGGTGACGGGCGGGTGCGCCAGGCGCATGTAGTCGAAGCCGGCCGGCTCGCTCATCAGCGCGCGGGTCGAGACGGCGGGCGCCACGTTGTCCTTGCACTCGAAACTGCCGCGCACATGGCAGGTGCGGATGCGCAGCTCCATCAGGCAGGGCATGTTCGAGGTTTCGGAGAGGCGAAAGCCTTCTTCGACCATGCGCACCATCACGCCGAGGTCGGGCCGCGGATCGAGCAGGCACATGCTCGACTTGAGCGCGTAGGCGTGCGTGCGCTCCTGGATCACGCTGGCGCCTTCGCCGTAGTCTTCGCCCACCACCACCAGCACGCCGCCGGTCACGCCGGGCGACGACAGGTTGGACAGCGCATCGGCCGCCACGTTGGTGCCGACGATCGACTTCCAGGTGACCGCGCCGCGCAGCGGGTAGTGGATGGAGGCGCCGAGCATCGCGGCGGCCGAGGCCTCGTTGGAGCAGGCCTCCACGTGCACGCCCAGCTCGTCCATGTAGGTCTTGCCCTGGACCATCACGTCCAGCAGGTGCGACACCGGCGCCCCCTGGTAGCCGCCGACATAGGCCACGCCGGATTGCAGCAGCCCCTTGGTGATCGCGAGGATGCCCTCGCCGTGAAAAGTGTCGCCTGCGCCGAGACGCAGCATCTCGACTTCCTTGCTGAATGAAACTTCCATCGTGTCTCTTTTTTCTGGGGTGCCGCAGTGTGGTGGGCGTGCAGCCATACTTCAATAAAATAAGACGGCTATCCAACATGAATTCAGTGCATATCGACGCGGTGGACCTGAACCTGCTGCGGCTCTTCGATGCGGTCTACCGGACCCGCAACGTGAGCCGCGCGGCCGAGGCCCTGGGACTGACGCAGCCGGCGGCCAGCCATGGCCTGACGCGGCTGCGCCTGCTGCTGGGCGATGCGCTCTTCACGCGCTCGCCTGGCGGCGTGGCGCCCACGCCGCGGGCGGAGCGGCTGGCCGTGTCGGTGCAGTCGGCGCTGACCTTGCTGCAGCAGGCGCTGGCCGAGCCCGAGCGCTTCGATCCGGCGGCTTCGCGCAAGCTGTTTCGCATCCACATGAGCGACATCGGCGAGGGCCGCTTCCTGCCGGCGCTGATGGCGCGGCTGCGCGAGCTGTCGCCGGGCGTGCGGGTCGAGACCATGCCGCTGGCCGCCGGCGACATTGCCGATGCGCTCGACAGCGGCCGGGTCGACTTCGCCTTCGGCTTCCTGCCCAAGGTGAAGGACACCCAGCGCGCCCAGTTGCTGAAAGACCGCTACATCGTGCTGCTGCGCAAGGACCACCCCTTCGTCCGGCGCCGCCGCAGCGGGCAGGCACTGCTCGAAGCCCTGCAGGAGCTCGACTACGTGGCCGTGCGCACCCATGCCGACACCCTGCGCATCCTTCAGTTGCTCAACCTCGAAGACCGCCTGCGCCTGACGACCGAGCACTTCATGGTGCTGCCGGCCATCGTGCGCGCCACCGACCTGGCGGTGGTGATGCCGCGCAACATCGCGCGCGGCTTTGCCGAGGAGGGGCACTACGCCATCGTCGAGCCGCCGTTTCCTCTGCGCGACTTCAGCGTGTCGCTGCACTGGAGCAAGCGCTTCGAGGCCGACCCGGGCAACCGCTGGCTGCGGCAGGTGATCGTGACGCTGTTCTCCGAAAAGGCCTGATCCGCGTCTTTTGACACGCAGGATTCATGTGGAGGTCAGTCTCGGCATGCCACCATCGGCCGACATGAAGAAACGCATCCCCTCCTTTTTGCGCCACGTCGGGCCCGGCGTGGTGACCGGCGCGGCCGACGACGACCCGTCGGGTATTGCCACCTACACCCAGGCCGGCGCCCAGTTCGGCACCGGCCTGCTCTGGACCGTGTTCCTGTCGCTGCCCTTCATGGTGGCGATCCAGCTGGTGTCGGCGCGCATCGGGCGCGTCACGGGCAAGGGCGTGGCCGCCAACCTGCGCGAGCACATGCCGCGCGGCTTTCTTGTCGCGCTGGTGGCGCTGCTGGTGGTGGCCAACACCATCAACATCGCGGCCGATATCGCGGCCATGGGTGAGGCGCTGCAGCTCGTGGTGGGCGGCGGGGCGCACTTCCATTCGCTGATCTTCGGGGTGGTCACCGTGCTGCTGCAGGTGTTCGTGCCGTATCGCAAGCTGGCCCACATCCTCAAGTGGCTCACGCTCACGCTGTTCGCCTACGTGGCGGCGGTGTTCGTGGTGCAGGTCGAATGGAGCCGGGTGCTGCACGACCTGGTCGTGCCGAAGCTGCAGTGGAGCAGCGACTACTGGATGATGCTGGTGGCGCTGCTGGGCACCACCATCTCGCCGTACCTGTTCTTCTGGCAGGCCTCTCAGGAGGTCGAGGAACTGCGGCTCAAGGGCGGCCGGCGCGGCACCGACAAGCAGGTGCGGCACGACCTGCGGCGCGTGCGGCTGGACACCTGGGTGGGCATGACCTTCTCGAACCTGATCGCGTTTTTCGTGATGGTGGTGGGGGCGTCGGTGCTGTTCACGGCGGGCGTGCACGACGTGACCTCGGCGGCGCAGGCGGCCGAAGCCCTGCGTCCGCTGGCGGGCGATTTCGCCTTCTGGCTGTTCGCCGGCGGCATCATTGCCACCGGACTGCTGGCCGTGCCCGTGCTGGCGTCTTCTGCGGCCTATGCGGTGGCCGAGGCCTTCGGGTGGGAAGAAGGCCTGGAGCGGCACTGGCGCGAGGCCAAGGAGTTCTACGGAATCATCGCCGTGGCCACGCTGGTCGGCACCGCGCTCGACTTCACGCCCATCGACCCCATGAAGGCGCTGTACTGGAGCGCCGTCATCAACGGGGTGGTCGCGGTGCCGATCATGGCGGCGATGATGATCCTGGTCACGCGCGAGAAGGTCATGGGCGTGTTCACCTCGGGCCGGCGCACCCGCTGGCTCGGCTGGGGCGGCACGGCGCTCATGGGCTTTGCCGCCGTGATGATGGGCTGGGACCTCGTGCGCTGAAGGCGCCGGATGGAGGCACGCGCACACCGTTGCCCGCGCCGCACCGGGCCGTTCATAGAATCGCCCCGATGCCGAACGACACCCTTGCCGCCCCCTTCGACGCGAGCGCCGCCAGCGCCGAGTTGGCGGTGCTGCGCGAGCGGAACGACATGGCGGCCGCGTGGCGGCTCAGCCGGGCCTGGCACGACGCGCAGCCCTATGACTTCGAGGCCGCCTGGAACGCGCTGCTCGACAGCACCCACCTGTGCGACTGGACGCGCCACGAGTTCCTGCAGACGGTGGTGGCCGAGAGCCTGGCGCACCAGGCCGACACCCGGCTGGTCGGCGAACTGGTCCTGGCCACCCCGCGAATGACCCCGGCCCTGCAGCTCGAAAGCGCGCGGCGCCACGCCCGCTGGCTCATGAGCGCACACCCGGCGGCGGCGCCGCTGGTGCCGCCGGGGCACCACTACCCGGACCACCGGCGCCTGCGCATCGGGTACATCGGCCGCGATTTCTGCTTCCAGGCCACGAGCTACCTGATGGCAGGCGTGCTGGAGCAGCATGACCGCGAGCGCTTCGAGCTGGTCTGCTTCGATTTTTCGCCCGACGACACCGACGTACCCGGCATGGCCGAGGACGTCCGCGTGGAGCGCCGGTCATTCCGTGCGCGGCTGGAGCGCTGCTTCGATCGCATCGTGAGCCTGCACGGGCTGGATGCGGCCGAATCGGCGCGGCGCATCCGCGAGGCGGAGATCGACATCGCCGCCTACACCAGCCGGCCCGTCGACGACGCCTTCGCCATGTTGGCCCTGCGGCCCGCGCCGGTCCAGGTGGCCTACCTCTACTACCCCGCAACCACCGGCGCACCGTTCATCGACTACCTGGTGGCCGACCCCGTGGTCGTTCCGCCCGAGTCGGAGCGCTTCTATAGCGAGCGCATCCTGCGCATGCCGAACGCCTACCAGCCGCACGACCATCGCCGCGTCGAGCCGTCCGCCCTGACGCGGGCCGATTTCAACGTGCCGGCCGATGCGCTGGTGCTGGCCAATTTCAACCAGTCCTACAAGATCACGCCCGAGGTCTTTGCGCTGTGGTGCAGCCTGCTGCGCGAGCGCCCCGACGCCGTGCTGTGGCTGCTCGGGGAATCGCCCGAGGCGCAGCAAAACCTGCGCGCCCAGGCGGTACTGCAGGGCGTGGCCGCGCATCGCATCGGCTTCGGAAAAAGCATTCCCATGCGTGCCCATCTCGGGCGCCTGCGCCACTGCGTCGACCTCGTGCTCGACACCTTTCCCTATGGCGGCCACACGCTGACCAGCGATGCGCTCTGGGCCGGCACGCCGGTGCTCACGCGCATGGGCGACACCTTCGCCTCGCGCGTGGCGGGCAGCCTGCTGCATGCGGTGGGCCTGCCCGAGCTGGTGACGCACAGCGCCGCCGACTACCTCGACCGCGCGCGGGCCCTGTGCGCCGACGCCCCGCGGCGGCAGGCCCTGCGCGAACATCTGGCCAGGGCGCGCGGCGCCAGCCCCCTGTTCGACACGACGCGCTATGTGCGCGACCTGGAAGCCGCCTACCTTCGCATCGCACCCACCTGAGCGGGCACCGTCCCGTGCCGTGGCCCGGGAATTGCTCCGACGACGCAAGGGTTTCCCCGTATGTGCCATACCGGACCCCACATACGCAATATGGCCCCGCCGGTATGCACGGCCCGCCACAAGCCGCTAACGTCCATGACTGGCCCACAAAGGGCCACCCCACGAGCCTGAAAAGCATGAGTACCGAGAGCAGCAGCAGCAACAGCAAGATCCAACCCGTCCGCTTTTTCCATCGCGGAAAGATCGTCGACGTCAGCGGCGTCCATCCGACGCGCTCGGTCCTCGACTGGCTGCGCGAAGACGCGCGCTGCACCGGCACCAAGGAAGGCTGCAACGAAGGCGACTGCGGCGCCTGCACCGTCGTCATCGGCGAGCTGGCCTCCGACGCCGATGCGCCGGGCGCCGTTGGTGGCCTGAACCTGCAGACGGTCAATGCATGCATCCAGTTCCTGCCGACGCTGCACGGCAAGGCGCTGTTCACGGTCGAAGACCTCAAGGGCCAGTGCGCCAGCCACGGCAAGGCCGGCGACAAGAAGCACGCCGTGCACACGCTGCACCCGGTCCAGCAGGCGATGGTCGACTGCCATGGCTCCCAGTGCGGCTTCTGCACGCCGGGTTTCGTGATGTCGCTGTGGTCCAGCTACGAACACCACCAGGCCGAGGGCACCCAGCCCACGCGCCAGCAACTGGCCGACGAACTGTCGGGCAACCTGTGCCGCTGCACCGGCTACCGCCCGATCCTCGATGCGGGCCAGCGCATGTTCGACCTGCCTTCGGTGCGCCTCGACACGCAGCCCGTGGTGGCCGCCCTTACCGCGCTGCAGAACGGCGGCCATGACCTGAACTACGCCGCGCCGCTGGGCGCCCGCATGGACCACTTCCACGCCCCCAGAACGCTGGCCCAGCTCGCGGCACTGCGCGAGCAGAAGCCGCGTGCCCAGCTGCTGGCCGGATCGACCGACGTCGGCCTCTGGGTCAACAAGCAGTTCCGCGACCTGGGCGACATCATCTACGTGGGCGACGTGGCCGAAATGAAGACCATCGAAACCCGCCAGAACGCCGACGGCGGCGAGCTCTACATCGGCGCCGGCGCTTCGCTCGAATCCGCCTTTGCCGCGCTCGTGGCGCGCGTGCCCAGCCTGTCGGACGTGTGGCTGCGCTTTGCCTCGCCGCCGATCCGCCATGCCGGCACCATGGGCGGCAACGTGGCCAACGGCTCGCCCATCGGCGATTCGCCGCCGGTGCTGATGTCGCTCGACACGCAAATCGAACTGCGCCGTGGCGACGTGGTGCGCCGCATGCCGCTGCCCGACTTCTACATCGACTACATGAAGAACCAGCTGCAGCCCGGCGAGTTCGTGCAAGGGCTGGCGATTCCGCTGGCCGCCATGCGCCGCCAGGTGCGCGCCTACAAGATCAGCAAGCGCTTCGACTGCGACATCTCGGCGCTGTGCGCGGGCTTTGCCATCGAACTCGAAGAAGGCAGCGACACCGTCAAGGCCGTGCGCCTGGCCTTCGGCGGCATGGCCGCCACCGTCAAGCGTGCCGCGAATGCCGAAGCGGCACTGGTCGGCAAGCCGTGGACGCAGGCCAGCGTGAGCACCGCCAAGCTGGCGCTCGCGCAAGACTTCAAGCCGCTGTCGGACATGCGTGCCTCGGCCGACTACCGGCTGCAGGTGGCGCAGAACCTGATCCAGCGTCTCTGGCTCGAAACCCGCAACGAAGATGCCTTGTCCATCGAGGAAACCAGCGTCTGGAGCGTGATGCCCCATGCGCCCAAGACAGCGGCCGAAGGAGTCTGACCATGAACAAACCCATCGACGCCCGCCTGCTGCAGCCCGCCGAGGCCTTTGCCGACTACCTCACCAACGCCAAAGCCCGCATCGACGTGGGCGCCGAAGCACTTGCGCACGAGCGCGGCATGCGCGTCGGCATCAGCCGGCCGCACGAGTCGGCGCACCTGCACGTGGCCGGCGAGGCCACCTACATCGACGACATTCCCGAGCTCACCGGCACGCTGCACTGCGCGCTGGGGCTGTCGCCGGCCGCCAACGGCCGCGTCACGGCGCTGTCGCTCGACGCCATCCGGGCGATGCCCGGCGTGGTCACGGTGCTGACGGCCGACGACATTCCCGGCGTCAATGACTGCGGCTCGATCATTCACGACGACCCGATCCTGCTGCCCGTGAACGACGGTGGCGAGATCCGTTACCTCGGCCAGCCGGTGTTCGCGGTGATCGCCGAAACGCGCGAGGCCGCGCGCCGCGCGGCCGCCAAGGCCAAGGACGCCATGACCATCGAGGCACAGCCGCCCGTGCTGACGCCGCAGGCCGCGCACGAACGCGGCCAGTACGTGGTGCCGCCGATGCACATCGTGCGCAGCGGCGGCGGTGCCAACGAAGGCGACGAGGCCGCCGTGCGCGCCGCCATCGCCAAGGCACCGCGCCGCCACAAGGCCACGCTGGACGTGGGCGGGCAGGAGCAGTTCTACCTCGAAGGCCAGATCAGCTACGCCATTCCCAAGGAAGGCGGCGCGCTGCACATCCATTGCTCGACGCAACACCCGAGCGAAATGCAGCACCTGGTGGCGCACGCGCTGCACCTGCAGTCGAACGAAGTGCACGTCGAATGCCGGCGCATGGGCGGCGGCTTCGGCGGCAAGGAATCGCAATCGGCGCTGTTCGCCTGCGTGGCGGCCGTGGCGGCACGCCAGCTGCAGCGCCCGGTGAAGCTGCGGCTGGACCGCGACGACGACTTCATGGTCACCGGCCGTCGCCACTGCTTCTGGTACGAATACGACGTCGGCTACGACGACGAAGGCCGCATCCTCGGCGCCGAGATCACCATGGTCTCGCGCGCCGGCCACTCGGCCGACCTCTCGGGCCCGGTGATGACGCGCGCGCTGTGCCACTTCGACAACGCTTATTGGCTGCCGAACGTGAGCATGCACGGCTACTCGGGCAAGACCAACACGCAGAGCAACACGGCCTTCCGCGGCTTCGGCGGCCCGCAGGGCGCCATCGCCATCGAGAACATCATGGATTCGGTGGCGCGCGAGTTGAAGCGCGATCCGCTCGACGTGCGGCGCGTCAACTTCTACGGCAAGGCCGAGAACAACGTCACCCCTTACCGCCAGACCGTGACCGACAACATCGTCCACGAGCTGGTGGCCGAGCTGGAGGCCAGCAGCGACTACCGCGCGCGGCGCGAAGAGGTCGCGGCCTTCAACAAGAAGAGCGTCGTGCTCAAGCGCGGCCTGGCGCTGGCGCCGCTGAAGTTCGGCATCTCGTTCAACGTGAAGCACTTCAACCAGGCCGGCGCGCTGGTGCATGTGTACACCGACGGCTCGATCCTCGTGAACCACGGCGGAACCGAGATGGGTCAGGGCCTGAACACCAAGGTGGCGCAGGTGGTGGCGCATGAACTGGGCGTGAGCTTCGAGCGCGTGCGCGTGACCGCGACCGACACGACCAAGGTGGCCAACACCTCGGCCACCGCCGCATCGACCGGTGCCGACCTGAACGGCAAGGCCGCGCAGGACGCGGCCCGCCAGATCCGCGAGCGGCTGGCCGATTGCGCGGCCGAGCGTCACGGCGGCAAGGCCGGCGAGGTGCGCTTTGCGAACGACAAGGTCGAGGTCAACGGCAAGTCGCTGGCTTTCAGCACCGTGGTGGGCGAGGCCTATCTCGACCGCAAGCAGCTGTGGTCCGACGGCTTCTATGCCACGCCGGGCCTGAGCTGGGACAAGGACAAGATGCAGGGCCGCCCGTTCTACTACTTCGCCTACGGCGCGGCAGTGAGCGAGGTGATCGTCGACACGCTCACCGGCGAATGGAAGCTGCTGCGCGCCGACATCCTGCACGACGCGGGCAAGTCGCTGAACCCGGCCGTGGACATCGGCCAGGTCGAAGGCGCCTTCATCCAGGGCATGGGCTGGCTCACCACCGAAGAGCTGGTGTGGCATCCGCAAAGCGGCAAGCTCACCACGCACGCCCCCAGCACCTACAAGATCCCGACCGCCAACGACTGCCCGCCCGTCTTCAACGTGCGCCTGTTCGAAGGCCAGAACTTCGAGGACTCGATCCACCGCAGCAAGGCGGTGGGCGAGCCGCCGCTCTTGCTGCCGTTCTCGGTGTTCTTCGCGATCCGCGATGCGGTGTCGGCGGCCGGCGACCACAGGGTCGATCCGCCGCTGAAAGCGCCGGCCACGAGCGAGTCGATTCTTCGTGCCGTGACCGCTGTCCAGGCAGCGCCATCCGCATCGGTCGAATGAAAACGGGCCGTGCTCGCACGGTCCGAGCGTTCTTACTTCATCCAAATGCCGCGCTGTATAACTGTTCGCACAGACAAGAAAGGTGTGAACAGCCATGAGAGACCAGGCGCTTTTCGACAAGATCGACTTACACCTCATCCGGGTGCTTCACACCGTGCTGACCGACCGCAGCGTCTCGCGCGCCGCCATTCGCCTGGGCATGTACCAGCCGGCCGTCTCGGCCGCGCTGAAGCGCCTGCGCGAGCTGTCGGGCGATCCGCTGCTGGTGCGCTCGGGCTCGGGCATGGTGCCGACCGATGCGGGGCTGCGCATGATCGAGCCGGCCGCGAGCATTTTGCGGGCGGCCGAGATGTTGTTCTCGGATGCGCGCGGCTTCGAGCCGCAGTCGGCCGCCACCACCTTTCGCATTGCGGCCAGCGACTACATGGACCCGCTGTTCCTGCCGATGCTGGTGGCGCAGGTCAAGCGCGAGGCGCCGCTGTGCCAGATCGAGATCCATGCGCTGTCGCCCGACTCCGACTACCACGGCCATCTGGCGCTGGGGCAGGTCGACCTGGTGATCGGCAACTGGCTCAAGCCGCCGGAAGACCTGCACATGGCGCGCCTGTTCGGCGACGAGGTGGTGTCGCTGGTCAACCAGGACCATCCGGCGGTGCGCCGCGGCTGGGACCTGGAGACCTGGCTCACGGCCGAGCACATCGCACCCACGCCCATGCACCCGGGTGGGCGCGGCATCATCGACCAGATGCTCGACGAGCTGGGGCGGCAGCGCAACATCACCGCGCGCTGCGCGCACTTCAGCCTCATTCCCGACATGGTGGCGTCCAGCCTGCTGGTGCTGACCACCGGCCGCCAGTACTGCGAGCGCTTCGCGGCGCGGCTGCCGGTGAAGATCCTCGATTGCCCGGTGGCGCTGCCGCGCCTCATGTACTACCAGCTCTGGCACGAACGCACCCATTCGTCGAGTTCGGCGCGCTGGCTGCGCGAATGCATCAAGGACGTGGCGGCGTCGCTGCGGCCACCGCATTCCGCCGTCGCGCGGCCGCCCGCCACCCCTGAGACATCCGATCCCTGAGAGCTTCCCGTTCGCGCCGGCGTCGTGAGCGGGGCAACGATGAAAACCGCCACAACAACAGCTGGAGACAAGCTAAATGAGTACGTTTGAACAGGCGCCGAAAGACGCCGAGCCCCGCGCGTCGGGGCATGTCGAGTCCGCGCGTCCGCGTGCGGCTGTGGGCAGCGCAAGCGGCTCAGGTCTGCTTGAACGCGTGTTCAAGCTCAGCGCGCACAACACCACCGTGCGCACGGAAGTCATCGCGGGGCTCACCACCTTCCTGACGATGGCCTACATCATCTTCGTGAACCCGTCGATCCTCGGCGACGCGGGCATGCCGAAGGGCGCGGTCTTCGTGGCCACCTGCCTGATCGCGGCGCTGGGCACGCTCATCATGGGCCTGTATGCCAACTACCCGATCGCGATGGCGCCGGGCATGGGCCTGAACGCCTACTTCGCCTACGTCGTGGTGCTGGGCATGGGCTACACGTGGCAGGTCGCGCTGGGCGCGGTGTTCATCTCGGGGTGCCTGTTCCTGATCGTGACGGTCACCGGGTTGCGGGAGCTTTTCATCGCAGGCATACCGCAGTCGCTTCGAACGGCGATCACGGTGGGCATCGGCATGTTCCTGGCGCTGGTCGCGCTCAAGGGCGCGGGCGTGGTCGCGGCATCGCCGGCCACCTTCGTCACGCTGGGCGACCTGCACTCGCCACCGGTGGTGCTGGCCACGCTGGGCTTTCTCATCATCGTGACGCTGGACAGGCTCAAGGTGCGCGGCGCCATCCTGATCGGCATCATCACGGTGACCGTGCTGTCGTTCTTCTTCGGCGGCAACAAGTTCCACGGCGTGTTCGACGCACCGCCGTCCATCGCACCGACCTTCATGCAGCTCGACATCCTGGGCGCGCTCAAGGGCGGCATCCTGAACGTGGTGCTGGTGTTCTTCCTGGTCGAGATGTTCGACGCTACCGGCACGCTGATGGGCGTGGCCAAGCGCGCGGGCCTGCTGGTGCCGGGCAAGATGGAGCGCATGAACAAGGCGCTGCTGGCCGACAGCGGCGCGATCTTCGCGGGCTCGCTGCTCGGTACCTCGAGCACCACGGCCTACGTGGAAAGCGCGGCGGGCGTGCAAGCGGGCGGCCGTACCGGCCTTACGGCCGTGGTGGTGGCGGTACTGTTCCTGGCCTGCCTGATGATCTCGCCGCTGGCAGGCTCGGTGCCGGCCTATGCCACCGCGCCGGCGCTGCTCTTCGTGGGCTGCCTGATGCTGCGCGACCTGGTCGAGCTCGACTGGGAAGACACCACCGAGGTGATCCCGGCCGCAGTGACCGCGCTGGCGATGCCTTTCACCTACTCGATCGCCAACGGCCTGGCGTTCGGCTTCATCACCTACGCCGTGCTGAAGCTGTGCACCGGCCGGGCACGGGAAGTGCATGCGATGGTCTGGGTCATCGCCGCCGTGTTCCTGTTCAAGTTCGCCTACGTCGGCGGGCATTGATGCAGTGAACTGAGCAAAGCGCCGTCGGGCGCCGATGGTCGCGGGGACACGCTATTAAACTGATAGCTGTTCCCGCTTTGTTGCTGTTGAACGAGACAAACCCACGAAACCCGGCATGACAACCCCCAGACTCCAGCTCGCGCACATCACCAAGCGGTACCCCGCGGTGGTGGCCAACAGCGACATCTCCCTGGCCGTGCAGCCCGGCGAAATCCACGCCGTGCTCGGCGAGAACGGCGCCGGCAAGTCGACCCTGATGAAGATCATCTACGGGTCGGTCAAGCCCGACGAAGGCACCGTCACCTTCGACGGCCAGCCCGTCAACCTGCGCAACCCGCAGCAGGCCCGGGCGCTGGGCATCAGCATGGTGTTCCAGCACTTCAGCCTGTTCGACACGCTCACGGTGGCCGAGAACGTGTGGCTGGGGCTCGACAAGTCGCTGCAGCTGGCCGAGGTGGCGCGCAGCATCACGGCCAAGGCGAGCGAGTACGGGCTGGACATCGACCCCTCGCGGCCGGTGCACACGCTGTCGGTGGGCGAGATGCAGCGCGTCGAAATCATCCGCGCGCTGCTGACCAACCCCAAGCTGCTGATCCTCGACGAGCCGACCTCGGTGCTCACGCCGCAGGCGGTCATCAAGCTTTTCACGGTGCTGAACAAGCTGGCTTCCGAAGGCTGCAGCATCCTGTACATCAGCCACAAGCTGCACGAGATCCGCGAGCTGTGCACCGCCTGCACCGTGCTGCGCGGCGGCAAGGTGACGGGCGTGTGCAATCCGCAGAACGAGAGCAACGAATCGCTCTCGCGGCTGATGATCGGCAGCGAGCCGCCGCCGCTGAAGCACCGGCCGGTGCATGCGGGCGCGGTGGCGCTGCGCGTCAAGGGCCTGTCGCTGGCGCGGGAAGACCAGTTCGGTGTCGACCTCGAGGGTGTGTCCTTCGAGGTGCGGGCCGGCGAGGTGGTCGGCGTTGCCGGCGTCTCGGGCAACGGCCAGAAGGAATTGCTCTACGCGCTGTCGGGTGAAGACGTGCGCGCCGAGCCCGCGATGGTGCAGGTGTTCGACAAGCCAGCCGGGCGGCTGCGCCCGCGCGCACGGCGCGCGCTGGGCCTGCACTTCGTGCCCGAAGAACGGCTGGGCCGCGGCGCCGTGCCCACGCTGGGGCTGGCGCACAACCTGCTGCTCACGCGTGGCAACGCGGTGGGCAAGGGCGGCTGGATCAACACCGCCGCGCTCGACCGCCATGCGCGTTCCATCATCGAGCGCTTCAACGTCAAGGCCGGTGGGCCGCATGCGGCGGCGCGCTCGCTGTCGGGCGGCAACCTGCAGAAATTCATCGTCGGCCGCGAGATCGATGCCAACCCCAAGCTCTTCATCGTCTCGCAGCCGACCTGGGGCGTGGACGTGGGCGCGGCCGCGCTGATCCGCGGCGAAATTCTTGCGTTGCGCGATGCCGGCTGCGCCGTGCTGGTGGTCAGCGAAGAGCTGGACGAGCTGTTCGACATCAGCGACCGGCTGCATGTGATCGCCAAGGGCCGGCTCTCGCCCTCGATCGACCGCGCGGCGGCCACGCTGCCGCAGATCGGCGAATGGATGAGCGGCCTGTGGCAGGCGCAGGCGAAGGAGGCGGCTCATGCTTAAGCTCGAACCCCGCCCGGAGCTGTCGCGCTTCTGGACCTATGCCTCGCCGATCCTGGCGTTGCTCATCACCGTGCTGATCGGCGTGGCGCTGTTCGCCGCGCTCGGCAAGGACCCGGTCAAGGGCCTGCTGGTGTTTTTCTACGAGCCCATCAAGAGCGGCTATGCGATTGGCGAACTGATGGTCAAGGCCACGCCGCTGCTCATCATTGCGCTGGGGCTGGCCGTGTGCTTTCGCTCCAACGTCTGGAACATCGGCGCCGAAGGGCAGTTCGTGTTCGGTGCCATCGCGGCGGGCGGCGTCGCGCTGCTGGCCGACAAGAACACCGGGCAATGGATCGTCGCGGCCATCCTGGTCGCGGGCATCGTCGGCGGCATGGTGTGGGCGGGCATCGTCGCGTTCCTGCGCGACAAGTTCAACGCCAACGAGATTCTCGTGAGCCTGATGCTGGTCTATGTCGCCACGCTGCTGCTGGGCTACATGGTCTTCGGCCCGTGGAAAGACCCGCACGGCTACAACTTTCCGCAGACCAAGACCTTCGAGGCGGTCACTCAGATTCCGAGGCTCTTCAAGGGCTCGCGGGTGAGCATCGGGCTGGTCATCGCGCTGGTGGGCGCGGGCGCGCTCTGGGTGTTCTTGTTCCGCACGCGGGCCGGCTTTGCGCAGCAGGTCGGCGGGCTTGCGCCCGCGGCCGCGCGCTATGCGGGCTTTTCGGCGCGGCGCGCGGTGTGGATCGCACTGCTGACCTCGGGCGGCGCGGCTGGCCTGGCCGGTGCGCTCGAAGTGGCCGGGCCGCTCGGGCAGCTCACGCCGTACGTGCCGGCGGGCTACGGCTTCGCGGCCATCATCGTGGCCTTCGTCGGGCGGCTGCATCCGGTGGGCATGGTGTTCTCGGCCATCCTCATGAGCATGTTCTATATCGGCGGCGAGCTGGCGCAGTCGCGGCTCGGGCTGCCGAAGTCACTGACGGGTGTGTTCCAGGGCCTGCTGCTGTTCACGCTGCTGGCGTGCGACACGCTCATCGCCTACCGCATCCGGCG
Source organism: Variovorax sp. EL159 (assembly GCF_900100965.1). Taxonomy (GTDB): domain Bacteria; phylum Pseudomonadota; class Gammaproteobacteria; order Burkholderiales; family Burkholderiaceae_C; genus Variovorax. The sequence goes on from NZ_FMUJ01000002.1 coordinate 685,920, forward strand.
CAAGGCGGCCCTGAAGGCCGCGGCCGCCGGCATGACCACCGCTTCGCTGCAAGCCAGCACGCCCATCACCGCGCCCGTTGCGCGCCCGACCGAGGGAGCCCTCTGACATGGACAGCTACGCACTCCTGCTCGGCTCCACCCTGAGCGCGGGCACCGTGCTCGCCATCGCGGCACTGGGCCTGCTCATCAACGAGAAGGCCGGCATCGTCAACCTCGGTGCCGAGGGCATGATGCTGTGCGCCGCCATCGCGGGCTTCGCGACGGTGGTGACCACGCACAACCCCTGGCTCGGCTTTCTCGCCGGCATGGCGGCGGGTGCCTTGCTCGCGGCCTTCTTCGGTGTGCTGGTGATCTGGCTCAACACCAACCAGTACGCGACCGGGCTGGCGCTGAGCCTGTTCGGCGTCGGCTTCTCGGCCTTCGCGGGCATCAACTTCGTGCAGGCCAAGCTGCCCGAAAGTGCCTCGTACGCGATCCCGGTGCTGGGCGACATTCCGCTCGTGGGCCCGGCGCTGTTCCGCCATCACCCGATGGTGTATTTCGCGGTGCTGCTGACCTTCGCGCTGATCTGGTTCCTGTACCGCACGCGCGCCGGGCTGGTGCTGCGCTCGGTGGGCGAATCGCCCGAGTCGGCGCATGCGCTGGGCTACCCGGTGCGGCGCATCCGCTTCATGGCGGTGATTGCCGGCGGCGCGCTGTGCGGCCTGGCGGGCGCGTACCTCTCGACGGTGTACACGCCGCTGTGGGTCGAGGGCATGGTCGCGGGTCGCGGCTGGATCGCGCTGGCGCTCACCACCTTCGCCACCTGGCGGCCCATTCGCGTGCTGCTGGGCGCCTACCTGTTCGGCGGCGTCTCGATGCTGGGCTTTCACCTGCAGAGCAGCGGTGTCGACGTGCCACCCCAGTTCCTCAGCATGCTGCAGTACATCGCGCCCATCGTGGTGCTGGCGCTGATCTCGCGCAACCCGGCGTTCATTCGCATCAACATGCCGGCTTCCATAGGAAAACCGTTCTACACCGGCTCATAATACCGTTCTCGTTTTTTTGCCAACCTGTCCTTTTTGAGGATTTCCGACAATGAATGATCTGAACAAGCGCTCCCTGCTCAAGCTCGCCGCCTTCACCGCGGTGGCTTCGGCGGCCCTCATGGGCTGCGGCAAGAAAGAAGAAGCGGCAGCACCGGCCGCGGCACCCGCGGCCCCCGCGCCCGTGGCAGCCGCACCGGCTCCGGCCACCACCGCGCCGCTGAACATCGCATTCGCCTATGTCGGCCCGGTGGGCGACGGCGGCTGGTCGTTCGCGCACGACAACGCCCGCAAGGCGCTCGAGAAGGAATTCGGCGACAAGATCAAGACCACCTTCGTCGAAAGCGTGCCCGAAGGCGCCGACGCCGAGCGCGTGTTCCGCGACTTCGTGAGCCAGGGCAACAAGCTGGTCTTCGGCACCACCTTCGGCTACATGGAGCCCATGCTCAAGGTCGCCGCCGACGCCAAGGACGTGAAGTTCGAGCACGCCACCGGCTACAAGACCTCCGAGAACATGCGCACCTACGACAGCCGCACGTACGAAGGCGCATACATGGCCGGCGTGATCGCCGGCTCGATGACCAAGAGCAACACGCTCGGCGTGGTCGGCTCGGTGCCGATTCCTGAAGTGCTGCGCAACATCAACAGCTTCACGCTGGGTGCGCAGTCGGTCAACCCGAAGATCACGACCAAGGTCGTGTGGGTGAACGAATGGTTCAGCCCGCCCAAGGAAACCGAAGCCGCCACCGCCCTCATCAACGGCGGCGCCGACGTGCTGTTCCAGAACACCGACTCGCCCGCCGTGCTGAAGACGGCGCAAGAAAAGGGCAAGCGCGCCTTCGGCTGGGATTCGGACATGACCGCCTACGGCCCCAAGGCCCACCTGGCATCGGCCGTCATCAACTGGACCCCGTACTACATCAAGGCCACCCAGGAAGCCCTGGACGGCAAGTGGACCACCGGCCAGAGCTGGTGGGGCGTGAAGGAAGGCGCCATCGACCTCGTGTCGATCGCCGACGACGTGCCGGCCGAAGCCAAGGCCAAGGTCGATGAAGTGAAGAAGGGCCTGAAGGACGGCAGCTTCGTGATCTGGAAGGGCCCGATCCTGGGCCAGGACGGCAAGGAAGTGGTCGCCAAGGATGCCGTGGCCGACGACAAGTTTCTGTCGGGCGTGAACTTCTACGTCAAGGGCGTGGAAGGCAAGGTGCCGGGCGGCGACAAGAAGTAAAGCAGCCACAGGCTGATTAATTCACGGGCCACCCCTGCAAAGGGGTGGCCCGTTTTAAATTGTGCAGGGCCTTGTGGGTCTACGATGAATTCGCATTGCCGGCGCGCACCTTCGCCGGCCATGCGAATTCATCAATAAGACTTTCAGGGAGAGATCAACATGGCTACAACGCCTCAAGCCGGGCCTGCGCCCGCATCCACGGCAAGCGCAAATTCGCGGCTCGAATTGAGCGGACGGAAATGGGTTTCAAGATTTCCGACCGGAACATCCACCAACGACCTGACGCCGGTGTTCAGGCGGAACACCAACGACTTCATTGCCGCGATTGAAAGCGCCGGTGGTTCGGTGAGAATTTCCGCCACCTTTCGCCCCAAGGAGAGGGCCTACCTGATGCACTACGCCGCCGCATCGCAAACGGCTCCACTGCCGCGGAGCGCGTTCCCGCAATGCCCGGCGTCGACATCGAGTGGGACCACGGCTCGGCCGAGAAATCCCGAGCTGCAGCGCGCGAAATGGCTTCGGCCTACGACATCGTGTATCCACCCGCATTGGCATCCCGCCATACGGAGCGAAGCGCCATCGACATGACGATTTCAGGCGTGAAGAACAAGAAGATCAAGAACGCCTCGGGCGTCGAGGTGCTGATCCAGAAGGACAGCGATCTTCATGCCGTTGGCGCGACATATGGCGTCAAGAAGCTTGTCAGCGATCCACCGCACTGGTCAGACAATGGCTTTTGAAAAATACCTCTTGGCGACGGCGTTGTTCGTCTCGTCGCTCGTCGCGTCGGCCGCGCAGCCGTCCGCCGGATTGATCGAAGTCCGTCCTGACGGCCGGCGGACCGTGTTCACGACCGAGCGGTTGAGCCGCAGCGATCACGTCGTGGCGCAACACGCCGGGGCACAGGGCGACGCGAAGTGTTGCGTCTCCCTGCGAATCACCGGAACGCAAAAGCGGCGGACAGACGTCTCGGACGAACTGAAGGGCCGGCAGGTGAGGGCGTATGCCCTGCCGCCGTTGAAGGCAGCGGATGCGGTGCCCTTCGTGGGCGGGGCGCTGGTGTTCAAGGCCGGTGAGCGCGATTCGGTCGCGGCCGAACGCGCATTGCTGGGTGGCGCGGCGGACAAGACGATCCCGCAGGTCTGCACCAGCAGCGAAGGCGCGCATCTTCTGCAACTGGGCAGCGGTGGCGAACCGCAGGCGCATCTCTACATGCACTTCGGCTACGACGTCGAGCCGACCTGCGACGAGGCCTTGCTCACAAGGCTCAGCGAGGCCGGCGCCCCGAAGTGACCGCGTGAGTCTCCAGGCGCGCCGTCGCTGACCGCCGCCGCCTCTACGGCTGCGCCGCCTGAAGAAGCTGCGCCCCCATCTTCTGATGGATCAGGTTCACTGCCTTCAGGGGGCGCAGCATCACCTTGAACTCTGTGATCCTTCCGGCTTCGTTCCACTTGATCATGTCGACGCCATTGATGACGATGCCGTCCAGTTCAAGCTCGAACTCCAGCACCGCATCGTTCGCGCCCTTGAGTTCGCGCACATAGCGAAAGCTCTCGTTGAAGAACACCTGGAAGGCCGCCGACAGGTACTTCTTGGTGATGCTCTTGCCGACCTGCGGCTTGTGCACCACCGGCGAATGAAAGACGGCTTCTTCGTCGAGCAGGGCGTCCAGCCCCGCCAGGTCGCGTTCCTTGACGAGCCGGTGCCAGGTGGCAAGGGTGTCGATCGGCATGCGTTGTCTCCTGTTGCTGTGGAATGGAAGGAAAACCCAGTCTATCGAAGGTATACGTTTGCCGTGATCGCCTGCGCGACGGCTGCGCTTATGCTTTGCGGGATCACAACGCCGAGTTCCCCACCATGACCGACTTTCGCCCCGCCTTCGACAAGAGCTTCGACCGGATTCCCGCCGACCGCCTGCCCGAGCTGCTGCGCGCCATGCCCAAGGCCGAGCTGCACATGCACATCGAAGGCTCGCTCGAACCCGAGCTGATCTTCGCGCTCGCGCAGCGCAACGGCGTGGCCATTCCTTACGCCAGCGTCGAAGACCTGCGCCGCGCCTACGCCTTCACCAATCTGCAGAGCTTTCTGGACATCTACTACGCCGGCGCGAGCGTGCTGCTGAAGGAGCAGGATTTCTACGACATGGCCTGGGCCTATCTGGAGCGCGCCGCGGCCGACAACGTGGTGCACACCGAGATGTTCTTCGACCCGCAGACGCACACGGCGCGCGGCGTGTCGATGGAGACGGTGGTCAACGGCCTGCACCGGGCGTGCACCGACGCGAAGGCGAAGCTGGGCGTGAGCGCCACGCTCATCCTGTGCTTCTTGCGCCACCTGAGCGAGGAAGAGGCTTTCGAGACGCTGGAGCAGGCGCTGCCGTTCCGCGACAAGTTCATCGGCATCGGCCTCGATTCGAGCGAACTCGGCCACCCGCCCGAAAAATTCGCCCGCGTGTTCGCGCGCTGCCGGGAACTGGGCTTTCACCTCGTCGCGCATGCGGGCGAAGAAGGCCCGCCGGCCTATGTGTGGAGCGCGCTCGACGTGCTGAAGGTCGAGCGTGTCGACCACGGCGTGCAAAGCGCCAAAGACCCGGCGCTGATGAAGCGGCTCGCGCAAGACCGCATTCCGCTTACCGTGTGCCCGCTGTCGAACCTCAAGCTCTGCGTGTTCCCCGACCTGGCGCAGCACAACCTGGGCACGCTGCTCGATGCGGGTCTGGTCGCCACCGTCAACTCGGACGACCCGGCCTACTTCGGCGGCTACATGAACCAGAACTTCACGCAGACCTTCGCGGCCACCGGGCTCAAGGTGCAGCAGGCCTGGCAGCTTGCGGCGAACAGCTTCGAGGGCAGCTTCATCGACGCGGCCGCCAAGCGCGCTTACGTCGACCGGCTCAACGCCGTCTTTGCGACGTTCTGATCGACAGCGGCGGCGGTATCGGGCCGAGGCACCAGCAGCGGCATCGCCACCAACGCACAGGCGCTGGCCGCGAGCCACACCAGCGACCAGCCCTGCAGCGCCAGCAGGTGCGGAATGGAGAAGGGCGTAACGAAGCACACCAAAAACACGCTGGTGTTCGCCATGCCCAGTGCCGTGCCGGCACGGGCCGCACCGGCCAGCGTGGCGAGTTCGGTGTAGGCCACGCCGTGCCATGCCGACACGCAGACACCGCTCACGCCCAGCAGCACGACCAGCGCGATGCGCAGCGCCGATGAATCGGCGACGTGCGTGCCGGCGGCCATCACCAGCACCGCCAGTGCAGCGAACAGCAGCACGCTGAGTGCGCTGCAGGCGCGCAGGTAGGCCGGCCGGTTGCGGAGGCGGTCGGTCCAGCGGCCGCTCCACACGCGCGTCACCATGGCACCGACCTGCGTGAAGACCATGGTGGCGGTGATCGTCGCGAAGCCCGCATGGCCGAAGTCGTGCAGGAACACGGTGCCGAAGGACAGCACCGCGAACTGCGGCGCGCAAAGAATGCCGATGCCCAGCACGATGCGCCACACGCGGGCGTCGCGCAGCGGGCCGCTCTTCGGCGCGGCGCGCACTTCGGTCGTGGTCGTGGCCTTGGTACTGCGGGGCGCAATGGGCGGCTCGTGCACCCAGGCCCAGCTCATGGCCGCGCTCAACGCACACAGCAAGGCCAGCAGGCCGTAGAGCGCAGCAAAGCCGAAGTGCAAGGTGACGAAGGGCAGCACCAGCGCGCCGATGCCACCGCCCAGCGGCACGGCCGTTTGCCGGATGCTCATGGCAAGGCCGCGCTCGCCGGCGTCGAACCACGTCATCACCGCCCGGCCGCTGGCGCCGTTGACGCTGCCGCCCAGCAGGCCGACCAGCAGCAGGCCCGCGGCCAGCCAGCCGAGGCTGGGGATGTGCTGCGCGTTCGGTGCCGCCCACAGCGCCATTGCCACGAGCGCGACGGCGGTGCTGCCCAGTCCGGTCAGCAGCACGGGCCGGTCGCCCCAGCGGTCGGTCAGCAGGCCCCAGGGCAGCTCGCTCACCGCGATGCCCAGGCCCATGAGGCCGAGCACCAGCCCGAGCGTGGCGTTGTCGAGCTGGTAGCCGGTGCGCATCAGCACGGCGGTCATCGGAATGCCGCTGAAGGCCACGGAAAACGCCGCGTTGGCGGCCACGCCCGCGGCCAGAACCTTCCAGCGGTGGCGGGGCGCAAACGAAGGGGAGTGCGATGAATGGGTCATGTTGCGGTGCAGTGTCCGCCGTTGCAAAGGTTTTGAAAATCAGAAAATAATGAGCGAACCATCCTGAAAAACTGAACGGTTGAAAAAGGAAGAAACCATGTCCCAGGTGATGTTCGATCTCGATGTGCTGCGCAGTTTTTCCACCGGCATCGCGCTCGGCAGCTATGCCCGCGCGGCCGACCGGCTGGGCCGCTCGACCTCGGCCGTAAGCGCGCAGCTCAAGAAGCTGGAGGCGCAGGCCGGCACGGTGCTGTTCCGCAAGGCGGGCCGTGGGCTGGAACTGACCGACGCCGGCGAAACGCTGCTGACCTACGCCCATCGCATGCTCGAACTCAACGACGAGGCCAGCGCCGCCATGCGCGGCGTCGACCTGCAAGGCGCGGTGCGGCTGGGCCTGCAGGAAGACTTCGGCGAGACGCTGCTGCCCACCGTGCTGGGCCGTTTTGCGCGGGCGCATCCCAAGGTGCGCATCGAAGCCTGCGTGGCCCGCAGCGCCGATCTGCGCGAACGGCTCGAACTCGGCCAGCTCGACCTGGCGCTCGCATGGGACGCGGGCGACCGGCCCCTGTCGCCTCATGCCGAGCGCGTGGCGCGGCTGCCGCTGTTGTGGATCGGCCCCAAGGCGCCCGACAGGGTCGATGCCCCCTGGTGGACCGAGCGCGAGCGCCGTGGCCCCGGCGCGCGCAAGAGCCGCGAGCCGTTGCCGCTGGTCATGCTCGACGCGCCATGCCCGTTGCGCGAGATCGTCATCACCGCGCTCGACCGCGCGGGCGTGCCGTGGCGCCGCTCGTTCGCCAGCGCCAGCCTGTCGGCACTGTGGGCCGCCACATCGGCCGGTCTGGGCCTCACGGTGCGCACGCCTTTCGGACTGCCCGCGCACGTGCGCACCATCGACCGCGCGATGCTGTCGCTGCCGGCATTGCCGCAGATATCGCTGGTGCTCTATCGCGCGCAGGCCCGCGCCGAGGCCCCGGCAAGCCGGCTGGCGACGCTGCTGCTGGAGGCGGTGCGCCAGCATGTGCAGACCGATGCATTGGTGGCTGCACTCTGAAGGAATGCTGAAGACGGGTGTGCACAAACCGTTGTCGGACGGCAGCGGCAATGCGTGAGAATCCGCCGCTGGAGACAAAACAAAAGTGACACGGCATGGCCACGCAACAGAATTTTCTGCACCTGTGGGATGACAGGTTTCTCTACATCACGCCGGCGATCCAGTCGGGGCTGACGGCGCGCTCGTCGGCCACGTTGCTGGCGTCGGTCAGCGGCCATCCCTTCGTGCTCGAAGCCGTCGACGGCACGCGCGTGCGTTGCACCGCCGCGCTGGTGGCGCCGCATGTGTCGCGCCGGCTCGATGTCGATGGCTGCGGGCTGCTGTCTCTCAATCTCGACCCGGCATCGAGCGCCTACCGCATGCTCGCCAGGCACATGGGCGGCCATGGCATCCAGCCGATCGACGCACGCCGCTTCGGCCGGCTGCGCGACGACTTCGACCCGGCGCAGCGCGGCCTGCTGTCCGACCGCAGGCTGCAGATGCTGAGTGCCCGGTTGGTCGAGGCCATCACCGAGCACCCGGAGCTGCAAGCGCCCATCGACAAGCGCATCGAACGCGTGCTGGAGGCCATCCGCGTGCATGCGGGGCAGATCCCGTTGCGCGAGCTGTCGACTGTGGCCTGTCTGTCGCCCGACCGGCTGACGCACCTGTTCGCGGAGCAGGTGGGCGTGTCGGTCAAGCGCTATGCGTTGTGGACCAAGGTGCGCCGCACGGTGCAGCAGTTCACCGGGCACCGCCCGCTGACCGACGTTGCGCTGGTCAGCGGCTTCACCGACGCGGCGCACATGAGCCGTACCTTCCAGCGCTACTTCGGCCTGGCACCGTCCTTTCTGGCGAACCAGGTGCGCGTGACCGCGGACGAGCAGGCTTCGCACGCGTGGGGGCGTGGCGGGGCACTGGCGTAGGCCCGGCCCGGGGTCGGCCCCGGGGTCGGCCTAGGGCCAACCCTAGGCATCGCAGCGGCTGCGTTCAAGAGGCCGCGGCAGCCGCTGCCTAAGCTCCTCGGTGCTCCATCAAGAGAGCATCAACTGGAGACTCCATGAGAACAATCACACGTCGCGGCGCCATGCCGCTGTCTTTGCTCGCGCTCGCCGCAGCCGCCACCCTGACCGCATGCGGTGGTGGCGGAGGCAAGGGCTTTTCGTTCCTGCCGCCACCGGACCCGGGCAGCCCGCCGCCCGCAGCAAGCACCTACAAGGCCGAGATCCGCCGCACCGCGATGGGCGTGCCGCACATCAAGGCCGACAACTGGGCCGGCGCGGGTTACGGCTACGGCTATGCGCAGGCGCAAGACAACCTCTGCACGATGGCCGACTCGTTCCTGACCTACCGCGGCGAGCGCTCGCAGTACCTGGGAGGCGACGCGCTGCTGGTGGCCGGCAGCACCATCGGCCGGCCGAAGAACATCGACTCCGACTTCTTCCACCGGCACGTGATCTCGCCCGATGTGCTGAAGAAGATGATCGACGCGCAGCCCGACGACCTGAAGAAGCTGGTCGAGGGTTTTGCGGCGGGCTACAACCGCTACGTGCGCGATGCCAAGGCCAGCGGCACCGCGCACGCGGCCTGCCGCACCGAGGCGTGGGTCCAGCCGATCACGACCGACGACATCTATCGCCGCATGTACGCGGCCAATCTTGCGGGCGGCTACAGCAACTTCCTGGCGCACATCGCCAACGCGACGCCGCCTTCGCCGGCGGCACCGGCGAAGGTCGCGGCACACAGCCACAGCCGTGGGCACAACAACAAGAAGCACGCGTTGCAGCTTGCCCTGCGCGACATTCCCGAGCCCGAGATGCAGGTCGGCGGCAAGGAGGGCGTGGGCAGCAACATGATCGGCTTCGGCACGGCCGCCACCGGCGACGCCAGCCCGCTGTTGTTCGGCAACCCGCACTGGTACTGGCGCGGGCCCGATCGCTTCTACCAGGCGCAACTCACGATTCCGGGCCAGCTCAACATCAGCGGAACGTCGTTCCTGGGCATTCCGGTGATGCTCATCGGCTTCAACGACAACATCGCGTGGAGCCATACCGTGTCGACCGCCAAGCGCTTCGGGGTCTACGAGCTGACGCTCGCCGCGGGCGACCCGACCAGCTACATGCGCGACGGCAATGCCGTGAAGATGCAGGCGCATGAAATCACCGTCAAGGTGAAGCAGGCCGACGGCAGCACGACGACGGTGACGCGCACGCTCTACAAGTCGGAGTACGGGCCGATGCTCAACCTCACGTACCTCAGCGACAAGCTGCCGCTGTGGAGCCAGAGCACCGCCTACGCCATCCGCGACATCAACGGCGAGAACTACCGCACCTTCCGCAACTGGCTGCGCTGGAACCGGGCGAAGTCGCTCGACGAGTTCACCGCCATCCAGCGCGAGGAAGCGGCCATTCCGTGGGTCAACACCGTGGCCGTGGGCCGCGGCAGCGCCAAGGCCTGGTATGCCGACATCGGCGCCGTGCCCAACGTGTCGGCCGACCAGATGGCGAAGTGCTCCAGCACGAGCACGGCTGGCCAGACGCTCAGGGCGGCGCTTGCGCGCGTGCCGGTCTTCGATGGTTCGCGCAGCGCCTGCGACTGGCAGACCGATGCCGACTCGGCGCAGAAGGGCGCCATCGGCCCCTCGCGCATGCCCAGCCTGATGCGCGACGACTACGTCGCCAACATGAACGACAGCTACTGGCTCGCCAATCCGAACGCGCCGCTGACGGGCTACCCCGACATCATGGGACCGGCCGGCACCGAGGCCGTGAGCTTCCGCACCCGCATGGGCAACGTGCTGGCGCAGAGCCGCCTTGGCGGCACCGACAGCTACGGTGCCAAGGGCGCGACCGTCGACACCGTCAAGCGCATGGTGCTCAACAGCCGCGTGCTGACGGCCGAGCTGTTCAAGGACAAGGCGCTGGACATGGTGTGCGCGTCGCCGACGATCACCGTCGTCAAGGACCCGATCGATCCGACGGTCGTCGGGCACACCGTCAACACCGGCGCGGCCTGCGCCGCGCTGCGCGCGTGGGACAACACCGGCGTTGCCACCGCGCGGGGCGCGCACCTGTGGGACGAGTTCTGGAGCCGCGTGAAGCTGCCGGCGACGGCCTACGACAAGCCCTTCGATGCGAAGGACCCGGTCCACACGCCGCGCGACCTGAACACCAGCGAGGCCACCGCGCTGACGCAGGCCTTCGGTGCGGCCATCGTGCGCGTCGAGGCCAGTGGCTACGCACCCGACGCACAGCGCGGCGACTACCTGTTCGCCACGCGCGGCGACAAGAAGATCCCGCTGTACGGCGGCTGCGGCGGTCCGGGCTACTTCACCATCTCGTGTTCCGAGAACCGCCTCGACAAGGGCGGCTACACGATGGACGCCAACCCCAACGGCAACAGCTACATGCAGATCGTGCGCTTCCCCGAAGGCGGCGTGGAGGCCCACACCTTCCTGACCTTCTCGCTCTCGGACGACCCCACATCGGCGCACAACGCCGACTACACCCGCGCCTACAGCGCCGGGCAGTGGCTGAAGGTGCCGTTCTCGGAATCGGAGATCAAGGGCGACGCGGCCTACAGCAGCGCGGTCATCAGCGAGTAAGAGCGCCGCATCGGTGCAACGCGAAGCGGCGGTGATTCAAGAAGGCTGCCGCCGCTTCGCCAGCCAGTTCCACCCGGCACCCGCGGCCATCAGCACGCAGGTGCCGAGGAACACGGCACGCATGCCGATGTGCCCGCCCACGAAGCCGCCAAGCAGCGGCCCCATGACCTGGCCCGTGTACTGCGCCGAGGTCGAGTAGCCCAGCATGTTGCCCGCCACGCGCTCAGGCACGTTGTGGCGAATCACGCTCGCAATGCACGGCAGCAACCCGCCGAGCGACAGCCCCATCAAAAAGCGCAGCACCACCAGCTGCCAGCCCGAGGTGACGAAGGCCTGCGGAATCAGCAGCACCGCCGACACCGCAAGGCAGCCGACGATCACGTTCCAGTGCCCCACGCGGTCGGCCAGCTTCCCCAGCCGCGAGGCCGACAGGATGCTGCCCAGCGCCGCGGCCGACATCACGAGCCCCGCCATCATCGTCACGCGATTCGGGTCTTCGACCAGCGTGGCCACGTAGACCGTGATGATCGGCTCGATCGACATGTTGGCGAGCATCAGCAGCATGCCGGTGAAGAGCATGGCGACCAGCGGGCGCTTGTCGGGAACGGCGGCCCAGCCGCTGCCGGCTTCGTCGCGCTGCTTCGCGGTCGAAGGCGCCTTCTTCTCTTCGCGAATGAGGAAGGCGGTGGCGAGAAAGGCCACGAAGATCATCGCGCCCGCCGCGAAGAAGGTCGCGCGGATGCCGATGAGCGGTGGCAGCGCGCCGCCGACCAGCGGGCCCACGAGATTGCCCGCCATGATGGCCGACGACATCGTGCCCAGCGCCCAGCCGGTGCGCGTCTTGGGCGTCTGCGTGGCGACCAGCACCATCGAGCCCGAGGCATAGCCGCCCAGCAGTCCCGCGAGCAGCCGCAGCCCGACGAGCTGCCAGACATTGCCCGCCATGCCGATCAGCGCCATCGCCACCGCCATGCCCAGGCTGGCGCGGATCAGCATCGGCTTGCGCCCGTAGCGGTCGGCCAGCCGGCCCCACAGCGGCGCGACCAGCGCGGCGGTGAAGAAGGTCGCGCCGTAGGCCACGCCGGACCACTGCACGATGGCCGCATGGTCCTTCACGCCCAGTTGCTCGACGTAGAGCGGCAGGAAGGGCAGCAGCAGCGTCATCGCCACGATGGTGGTGAAAGAGCCGAACATGCAGACGAAGAGATTGCGCTGCCAGTGTTCGTTGGCACTGCTGGTGGGGTCGGGCGCGGATGCGCCGCGCGAGGCGTGGGTTGTCGAGTTCGTCATGGGGCGAGAACTCATTGTGTGGCGATGCGGCCGATCGGGCGCCTGCCGATTGGCGGCGCCACCCATCGCGAGCGGCGCATGGGGGCTGTTTGACCGAACCCTGGATGCTCCGTAAGCTTTTGTCCTGAATATCAAAATCCCCTCTTTTCAGGACATCGTGATGAAGCGCATCGCCGTCGTCGTCTTTCCGGGCTTCCAGATCCTCGACCTGGCCGCCCTTGCCGTCTTCGAGCTGGCGAACCAGCACATGGGCCAGCCGATCTATGGCGTGGAGCTGCTTTCCGAGACCGGCGGGCTCACGCCCAGCTCGTCGGGCATCAGCGTCGAAACCAGGCGGTTCACGGCCTCGAAGTTCGACACGCTGGTGATGACCGGCGCGCTGACCATCGAGCCCACATCGGCCACCCTGTGCAAGATGCTGCGGGCGGGCGGGCGCAGTTCGCGCCGGCTGGCGAGCATCTGCACCGGCGCCTTCGGGCTGGCTGACGCGGGCCTGCTCGACGGGCGGCGCGTCACCACGCACTGGGCCTTTGCGCAGGAGCTGCAAAAGCGCCATCCGCTCGCCAAGGTGCAGCCGGACCGCATCTTCATCAACGACGGCACGCTCTGGACCTCGGCCGGCATGACGGCGGGCATCGACCTCATGCTGGCGCTGGTGGAGCAGGACCTGGGCGTCGAAGTCGCGCGCATGGCGGCAAAGAAGCTCGTCGTGTACCACCGCAGGGCGGGCGGGCAATCGCAGTATTCGGCACTGCTGGAACTGGCGCCCAAGTCGGACCGCATCCAGCAGGCGCTGGCGCATGCGCGGGCGAACCTGCGCGATCCGCTGTCGGTGGAAGACCTGGCCGAAGTGGCGCACCTGAGCCCGCGCCAGTTCAGCCGCGCCTTCAAGTCCGAGACCGGCCAGTCGCCAGCGCATGCCGTCGAGACCTTGCGCGTGGAAGCGGCGCGCCTGCTGATCGATGCCGGCGGGCTCGCGCTCAACGTGGTCGCCAGCGAGACGGGCTTCGGCGATCCCGAGCGCATGCGGCGCGCCTTCCTGCGCACGCTGGGCCAGCCGCCGCAGGCCGTGCGTCGCGTGGCGAAGCAGGCGGCCGAAGTGGCCTAAAAGGAGGCTTATATGGCATTTACGCCATTGCCTTGAAAGAAGAAACTTCCCTCACGCCCACAACAACGTGGCGACAAAAGGAAAGCTTCATCATGACTTCGACACAACAGGGCACCGCCCTCATCACCGGCGCTTCTTCGGGCATCGGCGCCGTGTATGCCGACCGGCTGGTCCGCCGTGGCTTCGACCTCGTTCTGGTTGCGCGCAACCAGGCCCGCCTGCAGGCGCTGGCCGACCGGCTGGCGGCACAGACGGGACGCAAGATCGAGACGATCGCCGCCGACCTGACGAACAAGCAGGACATCGCGCGCGTCGAGGCCGCCATCCGCGCGAACCGCGACCTGACGCTGCTGGTGAACAACGCCGGCGTGGGCGCCACCGCGCCGCTGTTGGCTTCGGACATCGAGAAGATGGAAGAGATGCTCGCGATCAACGTGAACGCGCTCACGCGGCTGACCTACGCGGCCGCGCCCGGTTTCGTGGCCCGTGGCGCGGGAACCATCGTGAACATCTCGTCCATCGTGGCGGTCTCGCCCGAAACGCTCAACGGCGTGTACGGCGGCAGCAAGGCCTTCGTGCTGGCCTTGAGCCAGTCGCTGCAGCATGAACTGGGCGACAAGGGCGTGCGCGTGCAGGCGGTGTTGCCGGGCGCCACGGCCACCGAGTTCTGGGACATCGCCGGCCTGCCGGTGCAGCACCTGCCGACAGAGATCGTCATGAGCGCCGAAGACATGGTCGACGCGGCCCTGGCCGGGCTCGACCTGGGTGAGCAGGTCACCATTCCCGCGTTGCCGAGCCAGGCCGAGTGGGATGCCTTCGAGGCGGCGCGCCGTGCCATGTCGGCCCGGCTTTCCAGCTCGGCGCCTGCGCCTCGCTATGGCGTGACGGGTGCGCGTGCGCAGGTGGCCCTGCAGGCTTGAGAAAGCCCCGCACTAAAATCCGCACCCCGCAGCCGGGCGTCCCGGCCGGCTGCGGGTTTTTGCTTTTCCGGGGCCATGTAGAGGACCACCATGTACAAAAACCTCGCGGGCCGCGCCGTTCTGGCGCTGGCAGCCGCTTGCTTTTTATCTCCCGTTTTTTCTCAAACACAGGCTCCCAAAGAGCCTTTGAAGATCGGCTTCGTCTACGTCACGCCGGTCACCGATGCCGGCTGGGTGCGCCAGCATGAAGAGGGCCGCAAGGCCGTCGATGCGGCGCTGGGCGCGAAGGTAAAGACCACCTTCGTCGAGAACGTGGCCGAAGGCGCCGATGCCGAACGCGTGATCCGCGACCTCGCGCAGCAGGGCAACAAGCTGATCTTCACGCCGAGCTTCGGCTACATGGAGCCGACGCTGAAGGTGGCGAGGGACTTCCCCGACGTGAAGTTCGAGTCGATCACCGGCTACAAGACCACGCCCAACGTTGCGACCGCCAATGCGCGCTACTACGAGGGCCGCTATCTCGCCGGCATCGCCGCGGGCCGCATGACGAAGACGAACGTGGCGGGCTACGTCGCCGGCTTTCCGATTCCGGAAGTGCTGCAGGGCATCAACGCCTTTGCGCTGGGCATGCGCTCGGTGAACCCGAACGCCAAGGTGATCGTGGTGTGGCTCAACGAGTGGTTCGATCCGCCGAAGGAGCGCGATGCGGCCATGACGCTGTTCAACCAGAACGCCGACGTGGTGGCCTTCCACACGGGCTCGACCGCCGTGATGTCGGCGGCGCAGGAGCGCGGCAAGCTGGCCATTGCGTACCACTCCGACATGCGCAAGATCGCGCCCGACGCGCAGATCGTCGCGGTCACGCACCAGTGGGGCGGCTACTACACGCAGCGCGCACGCGCGGTGCTCGACGGCAGCTGGAGGAGCGGCAACCTCTGGGGCGGCGTGAAGGAAGGAATGATCCGCGTCGGCGACTTCGGCACCAAGGTGCCCAAGGCCGTGCAGGACGAGGTGCTGGCGCGGCAGAAGGACATCGCGGCGGGCAAGCTACAGCCGTTCCGTGCGGTGGCTGCCGACGTGCGCGACAACGAAGGCCATGTCGTCATCGCGAAGGGCGCACAACTGAGCGACGACCAGATCCTGAAGATGAACTGGCTGGTCGAAGGCGTGCAAGGGCGCGTGACGCGCTAACCGAGCCGCTCGACCACGAAATCGATGAAGGTGCGCAGCTTGGCGCTGGGCCGCGCCTCGGGCAGCCGAAGGATGTGCACCTTGCGCGTCGGCAGCTCCCAGTCGGGCAGCAACTGAACCACCTGGCCCGAGGCGAGCGCGGGGCCGAGCAGCGCATCGGCCTGCACGATCACGCCCACGCCGGCCATCGCCGCTGCCAGCAGCGCCTGTCCGTTGTTGGTGGTGAGCGGGCCGCGCACGGGCACGTGTACCGTCTGGCCGTCGCGCGTGAAGCGCCATGAATGGTTCGGGCCCCAGGTGGCAAAGCCCAGCAGCGGAAAGGCTTCGAGGTCCGATGGATGTTTCGGCTGGCCGTGGCGCTTGACCCAGGCCGGGCTCGCGACCGCGAACATGCGCGCCAGCGCGAGCGGCCGTGCGATGAGGCGTTCGTCCACCGCCGCACCCGAGCGGATGCCGCAGTCGAAGCCTTCTTCCGCAAGATCGACCACGCGGTCGTTGAGCACCAGGTCCACCTTCACCTGCGGGTAGGCAGCGATGTAGTCGCCGATCACCGGCGTGAGCCGGTGCGCGCCATAGGCCACCGGTGCGGTAACGCGCAGCACGCCCTGCGGCATGGCGCGCAGCGATTCAGCCACGCCGTCGGCGGTGTGCACGCTCGCCAGCACGTCGCGACAGCGCTCCAGGTAGGCGGCGCCGATCTCGGTCAGCGCGTGGCGGCGGGTGGTGCGCTCGAGCAGCCGCGCGCCCAGTTGCTCTTCGAGCGCGCGGATGTGCTTGCCGACCATCACGGCCGACAGGTCGAGCGCCTCGGCGGCGGCCGCGAAGCTGCCCGCGTCGACCGTGGCGACGAAGACTTCCATGGCGCGGAGCTTGTCCATATTGATAACTCTGGGTTCCGAATAACCGAACTGATTGCCAATTTATCAAATCAACGGTTCTCAAAACAATGGCCGCTTCATTGATTCACTTAGGCGGAGTTCTTCATGAAGGTTCTTGTGGTGGGCGCGACGGGCGCCATTGGCAGCGCGGTGGCACAGGTGCTGGCCGCGCGTGGGCACGAGGTGGTGCGTGCGGGCCGCACGCGCGGCGACCGGCAGGTCGACATCACCAGCGATGCGAGCGTCGAGGCGCTGTATGCGGCGGTGGGCCGTGTCGATGCGATCGTGTCGGCGGCGGGCGGGCTGTTCTTCGGGCCGGTGGCGGAGATGACGCCAGCGAACTTCAACGTCGGCCTGCAGGACAAGCTGCTGGGCCAGGTGCGGCTCGCGCTACTCGGCCAGCATGTGCTGCGCGATGGCGGCTCGATCACGCTGACCACGGGCGTCGCGGCCGACGACCCGGTTCGTGGAGGAAGCAATGCAGCGGCCGTGAATGCGGCGGTCGAGGGCTTCGTGCGCGGCGCGGCGATCGAGCTGCCGCGCGGCCTGCGCATCAACGCGGTGAGCCCGACGCTGCTGACCGAATCGGCGGCCGCGTATGGCGCGCTCTTTCCGGGCGTTGAAACCGTACCGGCCGCGCGCGTGGCGCTGGCCTATGTGCGCAGCGTCGAAGGTCCGCTGACGGGGCGCGTGTTTCGCGTGTGGCAATGAGCAGGCGTACGCGGCTGGTGGGCGCGCTGCTCGCCCTTGCGACGACGACGGCTGCCATCGCGGCGCCGCCTGCTGTGCAGGCGCTGCCCCAAGACTGGTATCCGGAAAGCATGGCCATCGGGCCGGACGGCACGTTCTATGTCGGCAGCTGGCGGCAGGGCGCGATCGCGCGGTTGAAGCCGGGCGCCGCGCCGAAGGCCGAGGTGCTGGTCAAGCCCGGCGCCAATGGCCTGGCGAACGGGCAGGGCGTGCTGGTCGATGCGAAACATCGGTCGCTGTGGGTCTGCTCGGGCAACAGCGGCTTCACCACCGTGCCGCAGACGCCGAGCGCGCTCAAGCGCTACGACCTGGCCACCGGTGCGCCGCGCGCAAGCTACGCGATGCCCGACAACGGCTATTGCAACGACCTCGCGCAGGACGCACGCGGCAATCTCTACGTGACGGATTCCTATCACCCGCGCGTGCTGAAGCTCGCACCCGGCGCCACGGCGCTGACGATCTGGAAGGAAGACCCGGCGCTGGCCGGGGAGGGGCCCTACAAGGGGCTGAACGGCATCGCCATCGATAGTGGGCGCGATGTGTATGTGAGCCTCGTGGCGGCGGCTTCCTACCTGCTGCGCATCGATCTCGGCGCCGATGGCAAGGCTGGCGAAGTCACGCGCATCGAGGCGCCGCGCACGATGAAGAACGTCGACGCGATCCGTGCCTGGAAACCCGGCCGCCTCGTGCTGTTCGAGAGCAATGCCTTCGGCGACGGGCCCTATGGCGGACAGATCACCGCGGCACGCATCGACGGCACGAAGCTCGGCCTGCAGACCGTGGTGGCGGGGCTCAACGATCCGTCTTCGGGCGCGGTGCTGGGGGACACGGTTTATTTCATCGAATCGAAGTACGGGCTGCTGACGAAGCACAAGGACAGCGACCCGCCCATTCCGTCCGGCGTGCCCTTCGACATCCAGTCGCGTGCGCTGCCACGGTGAGTGCGTTCGGCATATAGCACTCATATGCGCATGGAAATTGCGGCGGCGCGGGGCTGGATTACCCTCCGCAGCCACGATGAAAAAAGCCTACCGCGCCTCCCTCCTGCGATTCGACGCCGCAGGCCAGCCCGTTTTCGATGAAGACGGCCTGCTGGTCGTCGCCCCCGATGCCACCGGCCGCCAGCGCGTGCTCGATGCCGGCAGCCATGCCGCCGTGGCGCCGCGCCATCCCGATGCCGAAGTGACCCACCTGCCGGGGCGCATTCTTGCGCCGGGCTTCGTGGACATGCACATCCACTATCCGCAGACCGACATCATCGGCGCGCCCTCGCCGGGGCTGCTGCCCTGGCTCGAGAACTACACCTTTCCGGCCGAAAGCAAGTTCGTCGACCCCGCGCATTCGCGCGAGGTGGCCGACGTGTTCTTCGACGAGTTGCTGCGCAACGGCGTGACCACGTCGCTGACCTTCGCGACCTCGCACGTGGCCTCGGTCGATGCCTTCTTCGAGAGCGCGCAGCGCCGCCAACTGCGCATGATCACCGGCAAGGTGCTGCAGGACCGCAACTCGCCCGACGGCGTGCGCGACCAGACCGAGCAGAGCCTGATCGATTCCGAAGCGCTGATCCGCAAGTGGCACAACGTCGATCGCCTGGGCTACGCCATCACGCCGCGCTTCGCGCCTACCAGCACCGACGCGCAGATGCGCGGCGCGGGCGAACTGGCGGCCAGGTACGGCGACACCTGGATCCAGTCGCACGTGGCCGAGAACCGCGACGAAGTGCAATGGGCGCGCGAGCTGTACCCCAAGTCGCGCTCGTACCTGGACGTGTACGCGGGCTTCGGCCTGATGCGCGAGCGTGCCGTGTACGCGCACTGCATCTACATCGACGACGAAGACCGCCGCCTGATGCGCGAAACGAAAACGGCAGCCGCAGTGAGCCCCACGAGCAACCTGTTCCTGGGCAGCGGCTTCTTCGACTTCGGCGCGGCCGATCGCATCGAGTCGCCCTATGGCCTGGCAAGCGACGTGGGCGGCGGCACCAGCTTCAGCCCCTTCCACACGATGATGGCCGCCTACTACGTGGGCCGCGAAGGCCAGACCAAGACCGGCCTGAGCATCGCGCCCTCGCGGCTGTGGTGGCACCACACCGGCGGCGCGGCGCGTTCGCTGGGGCTCGATGGCGTGGTGGGCAACCTGCAGCCCGGCTGCGAGGCCGACTTCCTTGTGCTCAACCCTTCGGCCACGCCGCTGCTGGCGCGTAAGACCTCGCTGGCGAACAACCTCGAAGAGATGCTGTTCGCGATGATCGTGCTGGGTGACGATCGGCTGGTAGAGCGCACGGTGATTTCACAGGCGGGCTGACAGGCCGCGTTTGCAGGGCCTACGAGGCCCGGCAGTTTTCGATCAACGACCCACGGTCCGCGCCGGGCCGCAAGGCGGCGATGCGTGCCGCCGCGCTCTGGCATGAAGCCAGCGCCTCGCTTTGCGGTCGCGTGCTGTCGCTGCGGGTGAATTCTCCGAGGTAGATGTTCGCTACTTCGCGCCAAGGCTCTTGTGGCCAGGCTGCGATGGCCTGGAAGAGCGCTGCCTCGCCGTCCTTCCAGACGCGCCCCTGGCTGGACGGGCTGATCGCGCTGACGAGGTTGCGAGCGTAGGCACCGCCTTCGGCGCACCATGCGAAGCGGCCATTCACCTGCCTGGAGATGGCCTCGACGATGTCCATGCGGCGCTGGGAGAGCGCGTAGCCAAAAAGGCGCTGCAGCGCCCCTTCGCCTGCGCGCAGCGGCGGCGCGCGATGGCTGGCCAGCACCCTCAGCATGTCGGTGGGAACGGGGCCTTGTGGCTTGGCGATGGCCCCGGCTTCGCGAAGCGCAAGGGTGGCCGACACGTCTTCCGCCTTCATGAGCCAAGGGGCGTCGTCGTCGCGCTCCGCCAGGCCGACAAAGCAGGCGGTATGGGCGGGGTCGATGCTGGCGCCGCGCCACGACCCGGATTTCTTGGCCTGCTGCTGCGCTTGTTCCAGCGAGCGGTCAAGAATGTGCCACGCGTTGGCCTTGAGCGCATCGTCGAGTCGCCCGGAGTAGTCCAGCGCAGCCATGCCGCATGTGTACGCGTCGATCTGCCTCTGGAATTCGGGGGGCACCGTTTTGATGAATTCCAGGCACGCCGTGCCCGCGGTTTCGAGCGCGACGGGATCGTCCGCTTCCATGGCTTCACGAATTGCCGCCAGGTTCTTGTCGTGAGAATTTCGCCAAGGCGCGAAGGCTACGGCGCCCTTGGCTGCCTCGCGCGCCGCCTCGCGCTCACGCGACCAATCCGACACCGCGCCGAAGCCCATGAACAGGCCCACCGCGCCGAAATACACGATGGAAATCGTTCGGGTCCGCCAGGCCAGCGCCGCCGCCAGCAGCAAGGCAAGGCCGAAGCCACTCCCAACGAAACCAGCGCCGGTCCAGAACGACGAGCCGGACGAGCCGCCACCGTGGCCGCCGCAGCATCCTCCCGCGATCGCGCCGCCGATCGCACTGGCCAGCGCGACGCCCATCGTGACAAGGCCGATCAGGAGCAGCGCCAGGCCGAGCAGCGCCTGGGTTTTGCGCGACATGCGCGACATGCGGTCGCCCGGCGCGTCTGGGCTAGGCCCGGCGGGGCGAGGCTGGTTTTCTGGGTTCATGGTCTGTGGCCGGCGCTGCGGCGGGCCCGTCTTGTCGTTGTGCGGGGCAGGATAGCCTCAAGCCGCACACGCGAACCGGCATGCCACAATTCGCGCCATTTCCCCCCGCAGCAGCAGCGACCGCATATGAGCATCAAGAGCGACAAATGGATCCGGCGCATGGCCGAGCAGAACGGCATGATCGAGCCCTTCGAGCCCGGCCAGGTGCGCGAGAGCGACGGCCACAAGATCATCAGCTACGGCACCTCGAGCTATGGCTACGACATCCGGTGCGCGCCTGAATTCAAGGTCTTCACCAACATCCACAGCACCGTGGTCGACCCGAAGAATTTCGACGAGAAGAGCTTCGTCGACATGCACGGCGACTACTGCATCATCCCGCCCAACAGCTTCGCGCTGGCGCGCACCGTCGAGTACTTCCGCATCCCGCGCAACGTGCTGACCATCTGCCTGGGCAAGAGCACGTATGCGCGCTGCGGGATCATCGTCAACGTGACCCCCTTCGAGCCCGAATGGGAAGGCTACGTGACGCTCGAATTCAGCAACACCACGCCGCTGCCCGCCAAGATCTACGCGGGCGAAGGCTGCGCGCAGGTGCTGTTCTTCGAGAGCGACGAGGTCTGCGAGACCAGCTACAAGGACCGTGGCGGCAAGTACCAGGGCCAGCGCGGCGTGACATTGCCAAAAACCTGACGAGCCCGCAGGCCGCGCGCTGACGGCCGGTTACCCCGCCGGGCGCTGGCCCAAGTACCATCCTGCGTCACCGGCAACTACTCCTGCAAAAGCCGGTAAGGAGATCGCGATGAGATGGGAAGGCAACGAACAATCGGACAACGTCGAAGACCGCCGTGACGAAGGTGGTGGCGGTGGTGGTGGTGGTGGTGGCGGCTTCATCGGCGGCCGCGGCATCGGCATCGGCACCATCGCGGTCGCGCTGATCGCGGGCTGGGTCTTCGGCATCAACCCGCTCACCGTGCTGGGCCTGCTCAGCGGTGGCGGCGGGCCTGCCCAGGTGCAGCAGCAACCCCATCAAGGGCCGGCGCCCAAGCCGCCTTCGGGCGACCGCGAGGCGGCCTTCGTCTCGACCGTGCTGCGCAACACCGAAGTGGTCTGGACGGACATCTTCAAGCAGAACGGCGGCACGTACCACGCGCCCAAGCTGGTGCTGTTCCGCGGCGTCACGCCCACGGCTTGCGGCACCGGGCAATCGGCCATGGGCCCGTTCTACTGCCCCGGCGACCAGAAGGTCTACATCGACCTCGGCTTCTACGACACGCTGAAGAACCAGCTCGGCGCACCGGGCGAGTTCGCGCAGGCCTACGTCATTGCGCACGAGGTCGGCCATCACGTGCAGGACGAACTCGGCATCACCGCCAAGGTCGACGGCATGCGCAACCGTCTGAGCCAGACGCAGAACAACGCGATGAGCGTGCGCGTCGAGCTGCAGGCCGACTGCTTCGCGGGCGTGTGGGCCCATCACTCGCAAGAGTCGAAGAAGTGGCTCGACCCGGGCGACATCGAGTCCGCCATGAACGCCGCGCAGAAGATCGGCGACGACGCCCTGCAGCGTTCCGCAGGCCGTGCAGTGGTGCCCGACAGCTTCACCCACGGCTCCAGCGCGCAGCGCCAGAAGTGGTTCGGCGCGGGTTATCAAAGCGGCGACATGAAGTCCTGCGACACCTTCAACGCACGCAGCCTCTGAGCGTTGAGGGCCTGAAAGGCCCATTTTCATTGAGCTGATCGCTATTGAATAAATAGCAATTCCGTTGGCGCGGGCGTTGTCATGCGGCCGTCACTGCCGTTTTTTGCGGCAATGCGACAATAGCCGGCTCAATGACAAGTTCCTTCTCCAATCTTTCGCTGGCTGAACCGCTGGCGCGCGCCGTGGCCGAAATGGGCTACGAGACCATGACACCGATCCAGGAGCAGGCCATTCCGGTCGTGCTTTCGGGGCAGGATGTGATGGGCGCCGCCCAGACCGGCACCGGCAAGACGGCGGCGTTCTCGCTCCCGTTGCTGCAGCGCATGCTCAAGCACGAAAACGCCTCGACCTCGCCCGCGCGGCACCCGGTCCGGGCCTTGGTGCTGCTGCCCACGCGCGAGTTGGCCGACCAGGTCGCGCAGCAGATCAAGCTGTACGCCAAGTACACCAACCTGCGCAGCACGGTCGTGTTCGGCGGCATCGACATGAAGCCGCAGACGCTGGAATTGAAGAAGGGCGTCGAGGTGCTGGTCGCCACGCCGGGCCGTCTGCTCGATCACATCGAAGCCAAGAACGCGGTGCTCAACCAGGTCGAGTACGTGGTGCTCGACGAAGCCGACCGCATGCTCGACATCGGCTTCCTGCCCGACCTGCAGCGCATCCTGAGCTACCTGCCCAAGCAGCGCACTACGCTCCTGTTCTCGGCCACGTTCTCACCCGAAATCAAGCGGCTCGCCAGCAGCTACCTGCAGAACCCGATCACCATCGAGGTGGCGCGGCCGAACGAAACGGCGTCCACCGTCGAGCAGCACTTCTACAGCGTGAGCGATGACGACAAGCGCCGCGCCCTCAAGCAGATCGTCAAGCAGCGCGGCATCACGCAGGCCTTCGTGTTCGTCAACAGCAAGCTCGGCTGCGCGCGCCTCGCACGCTCGCTGGAGCGCGACGGTCTGCGTACCACCGCACTGCATGGCGACAAGAGCCAGGACGAACGCCTGAAGGCGCTCGCCTCGTTCAAGGCCGGCGAAGTCGACCTGCTGGTGTGCACCGACGTCGCGGCCCGTGGCCTCGACATCAAGGACGTGCCGGCGGTGTTCAACTTCGACATCCCGTTCAACGCCGAAGACTACGTGCACCGCATCGGCCGCACGGGCCGTGCAGGCGCTTCCGGCCTGGCCGTGAGCTTTGCGAGCGGTGGCAACGATGCGCGCTTGGTGGCCGACATCGAGAAGCTCATCAAGAAGAAGATCGAGCTCGAACCCGTCGAGTTCGAAGAAGACCGCCCGCGCGGCCGCATCAACGACGGACGCCGTCATTGGCGCGAAGAAGGCGAAGCCGGCGACTCGCGCGACGTACTCGACCAGCCACGCGAACGCAGCAGCAGCCTGAGCGGCAGCGACGCGCGCCGTGGTGGCGGCGGACGCCCGCACCGTGCGCCATCGGCACCGCGCGATCCGTTCTTCGACAAGCCCTACGAACCGGGCCAGCCCGACACCACGCCAGCCTGGGAAGCCGCCGCCAAGGCAGCGCCCGCACGTGGCATTTCGAGCAACATCAAGAGCAAGCGCAAGGTCGCGGCGCTCTTCAAGAGCGCAGAGCCGAGCTGATCGGCTCCACCGATGCCGCGCGAAGCCGCGGCATCCATTCCTTCATCCCCTCCAGAAACACCGAGGAACCGGCTTCGCCGGGCCTCAGGTGCTGCCTCCGGTAGAGGCGTGGCGTAGCGACACGAAGTACGCGCAGCCTGGCGAGAGGCGAGCCTTACCTCCAGCCGCGGTGCCAACCGTATTGCGGGTGGTGCCAGCCCCAGCCATAGCGCGGGTGATAGGCCCACACGAAGCCCACACCAGGCGACACATAAGTCGGCGCGACATACGCCACGCCCGGAGGCGCTGCGTACACAGGTTGCGCGGGCGCTACCACGCAGCCGGTAAGTGCGGCCGCCAGCGCGGCGGCAGAAACGGCGATGACAGGAAATCTCATGGCAATGCTCCTGGACAAGTTGTTATCGATGTCCTCAAGCAACGCCCCGTTTCCCCCGTGGATGACCGCCTTTACCCGCGCGAAACACTGTCACCCGCCCGTTGCAAGGGCAGGTCTTCCAAGCCTTTCAAGCAGCTTTCGCGCGGCCGCTAGATCACGTTGAAATGATGCGTTCCGTCGCGCCCCAACTGTGCGACGAGGCCGTACTCCCAATCCAGGTAGGCCTGCATTGCCTCGGCCGGCGCGTCGGTGCCTTCGTAGGGACGGCGGTAGCGATCGGTGCGTGGCGTGGCGAGCCGTGTTTCGCCCGATTCGATTTCCAGGCCGGCGGCAAACCATGCCGTGTTGCCGCCTGCCAGCACCAGCACTTCGACATCGCCCTTGCCGCGTGCATCGAGCAGCGCGCGAAGGTCCGCCGCGGCATAGCGTGCGAGCAGGCTGCTGCCGCAGGTCAGCACGTAGCGTTGTGCCGAAGGGATGACAGCCTCCAGTGCGTGCCCGAGCTGCGCGCGGATCAGGTACCACGCGCCCGGGATGTGGCGCTTCACGTAGTTGGCGCTGGTGGTCACGTCGATCACGGCTGTGCCGGGTTGCTTCAGCAAGGCCGCCAGATCGATCGGCGTGATCTCTCCCACGATGGCGGCAACAGGTGGATAGGCCGATGCCGGAGCGGCCGTTTCAATCAACGCCGAAGCCGCGGGAACCACATCCGGCACATAGACCTCCCACCCCATCTGCACGAGCCACGACGCGCTCATCGACGCACGCACGCCATCGTCATCGGCCAGCACGATGCGCGCGCCGCGCACCGGCACCTGGTGATCGGTCTCCTGCACCAGTTGTCCGCCGGGTGCGCTGGCAAAGCCCGGTAGATGGCCCACCGCGTATTCCTCGGGCGTGCGCACGTCGAAGCGGTACACCGTGCGGCCCGGTGCTTCGAGCGTCTGCAACGCATCGAGCGCAATGCGCCGCACGCCTGCGCGATCGGCCACGCGCCGCGCATCGGCCTGTGCCTGCGCGCGGTGCGCATCGGACACCGCCGCCGGCGCCTGCCGGTCGGCCCCGTGGTCGAGCACCTGCCCCGCGAGCTTCCAGCCGATGGTGCCGTTGCGCAGTGCCGCGACCGGGTTTGGAATGCCCGCATTCACCAGCGACTGCGTGCCGATGATGCTGCGTGTGCGGCCTGCGCAATTGACGATGACCTGCGTGGCCGGGTCGGGTGCCAGCTCGCGCACGCGCAGCACCAGTTCCGCGCCGGGCACGCTGGTGGCTGAAGGAATGCTCATCGTCTGATACTCATCGAAGCGGCGCGCGTCGAGCACCACCACATTGGCCTTGCCATCGACCAGCGCCTTCACTTCGGGCGCGGAAAGCGAAGGCGTGTGCCGCTCGTGCTCGACCAGTTCGCCGAAAGATTTGCTCGGCACGTTCACGTCGCGGAACAGCTCGCCACCCGCAGCGCGCCAACCTTCGAGGCCGCCTTCGAGCAGGTGCACGTTGCTGTAGCCGAGCGAGGCCAGCGTTTTCGCGGCCAGCGGCGCAAGGTCGATGCCGTCATGCGCGCCATACAGAACGATCAGCGTGTCCCGCCGCGGAATGCGCCGCCAGGCTTCGATCTCGATGCGCGACAGCGCCAGGTTCGCGGCCCACAGCGGATGCTCCTGCGCGAACGGATCTTCCTCGCGCACGTCGAGCAGGGCGATTTCTTCGCGAGCAACGAGGCGCTCGCGCACGGCGGCGAAAGAGAGCTGGGGAGATGCGGCAGTCGTCATGCGGGTGTCTGTCTGAGTTCGGCGGAGCGGTCCCAAAGGTTGGGGAGCAGCGTGTTGGAGTATCCGGAGACAAAGGGCTTGCGACCGCCCTCGGCCGGGTAAGTATGACGTCGCACGGCCCCGATGTTGGCGCCGTAGACGTGGATGCTGATCGACACCCGGTCGGTGTACGCGTTGTGCACGCGGTGCAGATCGCCGACGGTGGGCGACACGGCTTCCACATGGCCAGCGTCCAGCCGAACCGCTTCGCCATGCGGCTGTGCCAGCCCATCGGCGCCGAAGGCAAAGCCCTGGCTGTATTCCGCGCCGCGCAGCATGCCGATCAGCCCCCACACCGTGTGGTCGTGCACCGGCGTGGCCTGCCCTGGACCCCAGACGAAGCTGACGACCGAAAAGCGCTCGGTGCTGTCCGCATGCAGCAAAAACTGCTGGTAGCGCGCCGGATCGGGTTGGGCAAAGGCATCGGGCAGCCAGTCGTCGCGCGCGACCAGCGTGCGCAGCAGCGCGCCGCCCTCGGCGAGGATGCGCGGTTCATCGGGCGCGCTGTCGAGCAACCGGCCGAAGGCGCCGACGAATTCGCGCAGCGGCGCGATCGAAGGCGGCGCGCTCAAAGACGACGCGGTCACGCCGTGCGTTTCCAGAGCTGCGTGTCGGTGATTGCGCGCACGTCCACCCGCACCGGCAGGATGCCGTCGCGCGCCGAGCGGTCGGCCACGGCCTGCAGTGCGACGATGTCTGCCTCGCTCACCGGCCGGCCTGCCACCGAGGCGCGCGCGGTGATGATGCGCGACGACTCGATCGGCAGCCGCGTGAGCTGGGTGTAGGCCTGCGCATAGGCTTCGGGGTTGGCCAGCGCCCAATCGCCCGCGCGGCCCAGCCGGTCGAGAAACTGCACGATGGCCGCGCGCTTGGCCGGCTCGGCCAGCGAATGCTCGCTGGCCGTGATGAAGCCCAGCGCGGTGTTGATGCCGCGCCCGTCGCGCAGGATGCGGCCGCCCTGCTGCAGCGCGATCGTGTAGTACGGATCGAAGATGGCCCAAGCGTCGATCTGCTTCGACGCAAAGGCCGCGGCCGCATCGGTCGGCAGCACGAACTTCACCGTCACTTCGTCGCGCCGTACGCCGGCTTCTTCGAGTGCGCCGTAGAGCTGGTATTGCGAGATGCTGCCGCGCGCCGACGAGACGATCACTGTCTTGCCGCGCAGGTCGCTCACGCTGCGCAGCGGCGAATTTGGCTGCACCACGATGCCCAGCGAATCGGCCTTGCCGACGCGCGTGGCCACGATCTTCAGCGGCGTCTTGCCGACGGCCGCGGCCAGCACCGGGAGGTCGCCGGCCATCGCGGTGTCGACGGCCGCGCTGCGCTGCGCCTCGAACAGAGGTGCGGCACCCTGGAAGTTGGCCCAGCGGTAGGCGAAGGGTGCGCCTTCGAGCGTCTTCGATGCCTCGAACAGCGAGCGCAGGCCACCGGCCTGGTCGCCGAGGATCAGCGTGGTCTGAGGTTGTGCGAAGGCGCGCAACGAGGCGGTGGCGGCCAGCGACAGCGCGGCGCCTTGCTTCAGCCAACTGCGGCGGGAAGCATTGGAAAACAGCAGGTCGGTCATGCGGCCACTCCCGCAGCCAGCAGCGCGCGCTTGCCCGCAGCAACCAGGATCGCATCGTTCTGCGGCGTATGGATGCGGCTGCACAGCACGTCGCGGTAGTGGCGCTCCAGCGGGTTCTGCCGTGTCAGGCCGTGGTTTCCGCTCAGTTGCAGCGCGAGTTCGACCACGCGGATGGCGTTGCCCGTCACGCTGTACTTCAGCAGGCCGCTGTCGGCGGCAGGCTGGGCATGGCCGTGGTCGACGGCACTGGCCGCATCGTCGAGCAGCACGCGGTTGGTGCGCAGCAGCGCTTCGATTTCGCCCACATGCTCCTGCACGCGCGGCA
Organism: Variovorax sp. EL159; assembly: GCF_900100965.1. Classification (GTDB taxonomy): domain Bacteria; phylum Pseudomonadota; class Gammaproteobacteria; order Burkholderiales; family Burkholderiaceae_C; genus Variovorax. Next base: position 714,141 of record NZ_FMUJ01000002.1, read on the forward strand.
GGCTTGCGAGCGGTGCGCCCAGGCTGCCGGGTGCACGGCCGTTCAGGAAGCCGATCAGCCAGTCGCGAGCAGCACGGGCCACCGCGTCGTAGAGGCTGCCGAGCAGCACGACCATCCACGCCTGTTGCGTGGCGTGCGCGTCGATGTCGGTCTGGCTGCCGGCATCGGGTGCCCAGTCGGCCGGCGCGCGCAGGTCGACGGCATGGTCGGGGTCGATGGCCACGTTCTCGAACACCACTTCGTGGCTGCCCGAGGCGCGCAGGCCCAGATGGTCCCAGCTCGCGATCACGCGCACGCCGGGTGCATGGCGCGGCACCAGGAACACGCCGGTGCGCGGCGAGGCCTCGTCGGTGCGGGCCCACACGACGAGCCAGGTCAGGCCTTCGATGCCGGTGGTGTAGAGCTTGTGGCCGTCGATCTTCCAGCCGTTGCCATCGCGCCGGGCGACGGTGCCGGGCAAGCCACCTCGCGCGGGCGAGCCGAGCGCGGGCTCCACGCGCAGCGAGTTGATGAGCGCGCCGCGTTCCACCGCGTCGTGCGTGACCCGCTCGCGCAGGTGCGACGGCCAGCGGCTGTCGTTGCGCGTCAGTCCGTGGTGCTGCAGGTAGGTCATGGTGAGGATCAGCGCCGTGGCCGGCTCTCCGCGCGCCACGGCGGCAATCACGCGCCGGGCCGTGGCGAGCGTGGCACCGCCGCCGCCATGCGCGGCCGGCGCCACCAGGCCGATCAGCCCGTGGGCCTGCAGCGCCGCGAAGTTGTCGTGGGGAAAGGCGCCGCTGCGGTCGTGGTCGGCCGCGGTGGCGGCGAACTGGGCCGACAGCTGCGCCAGCACCGCATCGTCGACGGTGGCGGGCGGGTGCGGCGGGTGTTGTTCTTCAGGCGTGGCCGACGGGCGGCGCAAGGGGAGTGCACTCATGGTTCCTGCACGGTAACGGGCTGCCAGAGCCCGGAGAACGATGTATCCCGCATATCCAAATTCGGTTTTCTGCGTTCGCTTTCGGCAGCCCTCTCGTTACGGTCTCGTGACTGCCGAAGCAGGAAGAAGAAAGAACTCAGCGCATGAAACAGGATTTCCCTCTGGACCGACGCCGCCTGCTGCAAGCCGCCGCCGCATGGGGCGCCGCAGCGAGCGCAGGGTGGGCCGGTGCGGCCACGCCATCGCGCGATCTGTCGGGCGTGACGCTGCGCGTGGGTACCTACAAGGGGCTCTGGCGGCCACTGCTGCAGGCATCGGGTCAGGCGAACACGCCCTACAAGATCGACTGGCGCGAGCTCAACAACGGCGTGCTGCACATCGAGGCCATCAATGGCGACGCGCTCGACCTGGGCTCTGGCAGCGAGATTCCGCCCGTGTTCGCGGCGCGCCAGAAGTCCAGCGTGCGGCTCGTGGCCGTCACGCATGAAGATCTGAACAACCAGGCCACGCTGGCGCGCAAGGATTCGCCGATCCGCAGCATCGCCGACTTCAAGGGCAAGCGCGTGGGCTACGTGCGCGCCACCACCTCGCACTACTACCTGGCCAAGCAGCTGGCCGAGGCGGGGCTTTCGTTCAGCGACATCCAGGCCGTGAGCCTGACGCCTTCGGACGGCCTCTCGGCCTTTGCGCGGGGCGATCTCGATGCCTGGGCCATCTATGGCTACAACGGTCAGTTGGCGCGCACCCAGTACGGCGCGCGGATCATCAAGACCGGCGTGGGGTACCTGTCGGGCAACTTCCCGATCTATGCCAACCCGCGTGCGCTCGACGACGCACTGCGCCGCGCGGCACTCGCCGACCTGCTGCAGCGCCTGCAGCGTTCGTTCGCGTGGATCAACGGCAACTTCCTGGCCTACGCGCGTGCGCAGTCGGCCGAAACGCGCGTGCCCGTCGGCGACATCGTCGAGCTGTTCAACGGCCGCAGCGGCGACTACAGCCTGGGCCCCGTGAGCGACGCCGTGGTACGCAGCCACCAGGACGTGGCCGACACCTTCCTGAAGATCGGCGTGCTCGATGGCCCGGCCGATGTGAAGCCCCTGTGGGACCGCAGCTTCGAAAGCGTGCTGCGCCTGCCTGCCGCCTGATTCCCTCCATACACACCACCCCGAAAAACGAGGACACCATGAGCCAGAACGACGTTGAATTCATCGGCATGATCCAGGGCCAGAAGGTCTCGGAGATCCACGCCGCCAAGGGCCCGGCCATCGACCGCGACTATGTGCGCGCCTTTGCGCAGGCGCACGAGAACGCCGGCTTCGACCGCGTGCTGGTGCCGCACCATTCGACCAGTCCCGATGCCACGCTCACCGTGGCCTATGCGGCATCGGTTACCGAGCGCATCCACTTCATGCTGGCGCACCGCCCCGGCTTCGTGGCGCCCACGCTGGCGGCGCGGCAGTTCGCTTCGCTCGACCAGTTCAGTGGTGGCCGGCTCGGGGTGCACTACATCTCGGGCGGCTCCGATGAAGAGCAGCGGCGCGATGGCGACTGGCTCGACCATGACCAGCGCTACGCCCGTACCGACGAATACCTCGACGTGCTGCACAAGGTGTGGACCAGCGAGAAGCCCTTCGACCACGCAGGCGCGCACTACCGTTTCCAGAATGCCTTTTCCGAAGTGAAGCCGGTGCAGACCCGCAACGGCAAGCCGCATGTGCCGGTGTACTTCGGCGGCGCCTCCGAGGCCGCGATTCCGGTCGCCGGCAAGTACGCCGACGTGTACGCGCTGTGGGGCGAGTCGCTCGATCAGGCGCGCGAGCTGACCACGCGCGTGCGCGCCGAAGCGGCCAAGCACGGGCGCAGCGTGCGCTTCTCGGTGTCGTTCCGCCCGATCCTGGCCGAGACCGAAGAGGCCGCATGGGGGCGCGCCGACAGCATCCTGGCCGAGACGAAGCGCCTGCGCGTGGTGCAGGGCTACAACCGCGGCGGGCCGCAGCAGAGCGAAGGTGCCAAGCGCCTGCTGGCTGCTGCAGACAAGGGGCCGCGCCTCGACAAGCGGCTCTGGACCGCCGTGGCGCAGGAGATCGGCGGGCGCTCGAACAGCACCGCGCTGGTCGGCACGCCGGAGCAGGTGGCCGATGCGCTGCTCGATTACTACGACCTGGGGGTGACGACCTTCCTGATTCGTGGCTTCGATCCGCTGGAGGACGCGACGGACTACGGCCGCGAGCTGATTCCGCGCACGCGCGAGTTGGTCGCGCAGCGCGCTGCCTCTGTTCGCAAGGCGGCCTGACCCCGTCTTTCTCCCTCCCCCTCTGGGGGAGGGCAGGGGTGGGGGCAAGCGGCCTTCAACGCCGCGCAGCCTTGAAGGCCGCGCGTGCCCCCATCCCAACCTTCCCCCAGAGGGGGAAGGCGCAAGACCAAAAAAACCGAACACGAGGAATCCCCATGAGTGCCGTTCTTTCCATCGACCGCAATGCCGCCCCATCGCTGAAGCTCAACCCGAACCCCCAACAGAAGTACTGGTTCGACCCCATCCCCCCACGCACCAGCGTGCAGGCCGAGCGCCGCCACCGGCAAGAGCGCCTGGCCGGCGCCTTCCGCCTGTTCGCGCGCTTCGGCTTTGCACAAGGCCTGGCCGGCCACATCACCGCGCGCGACCCCGAGCTGACCGATCACTTCTGGGTCAACCCGCTGGGCATCCACTTCTCGCGCATCAAGGTCTCCGACCTGCTGCTGGTCAACGCGAAGGGCGAGACCGTCATTGGCGACCGGCCGCTCAACAAGGCCGCCTTCGCCATCCACGCCGCGATCCACGAGCACAACCCGAAGATCGTTGCCGCAGCCCACACGCACTCGACCTACGGCAAGGCCTGGTCCACGCTGGGCCGCAAGCTCGACACCATCACGCAGGACAGCTGCGTGTTCCATGACGACGTGGCGCTGTTCGACGACTTCACCGGCATGGTGGTCGACAGCAGCGAGGGCGACCGCATCGCGCAGGCGCTGGGCGACAGGAAAGGCGCGATCCTCAAGAACCACGGCATCCTGACGGCGGGCCCGACGGTGGAGGCCGCGGCGTGGTGGTACATCGCGCTCGACAACGCTTGCCACACGCAACTGCTGGCCGAGGCCGCCGGCAAGCCGCAGCCCATCGACGAAGCCACCGCACGCCACACGCACAGCCAGATCGGCGGCCCGGAGGGGGCCATTCATTCCTTCGACAGCCTGTACGAAGGCCTGGTCGAAGCCGAGCCCGAGCTGCTGCGCTGAACCCCCAAGAAAAACTTCCGGAGTTGTCGATGAACGCATCCCTTTCCCGCCGCAGCGTGCTGCGCGCAGGCGGCGCTGCCGCCGTGGTCGCCTCGGGCGGGCTGATCGCCTCGCAGGCCTTCTCGCAGCAGTCGCGCAAGCTCACCTTTGCCTGGAACGCGGCGGCCTTCTGCCTCTCGCCCGTGGTGGTGGCGCAGGAGCGCGGCTACTTCGAGCGCAACGGCCTGCAGGTGGACCTGATCAACTACACCGGCTCGACCGACCAGTTGCTGGAGTCGCTGGCCACGGCCAAGGCCGACGCCGCGGTGGGCATGATCCACCGCTGGCTCAAGCCGCTGGAGTCGGGCTTCGACGTGAAGATCGTCGGCAGCTCGCACGGTGGCTGCGTGCGGCTGGTGGGCGCAAAGAGCGCGGGCGTGACCGACATCGCCAGCCTCAAGGGCAAGATCATCGGCGTGTCGGACATCGCGAGCCCGGGCAAGAATTTCTTCTCGATCCTGCTGACGAAGAACGGCGTCGATGCCGACCGCGACGTGACGTGGCGCCAGTACCCGGCCGACCTGCTCGACATCGCGGTGAAGAAGGGCGAGATTCACGCCATTGCCGACGGCGACCCCAATGTCTACCTGATCGAGAAGCGCAACAAGGGCGTGTTCGTCGAAGTCGCGAGCAACCTCTCGGGCGAATACAAGGACAAGGTCTGCTGCATCGTCGGCGCGCGCGGCGAACTCGTGCGCAAGGACAAGGCGACCGTGGCCGCGCTCGTGCGCGCCATCGCGCAGGCCTCGGACTACGTGGCCGAGAACCCGAACGAGTCGGCCAAGCTCTTCGCCAAGTATTCGCCCAACGTGCCGGTGGAAGACCTGCGCGCGCTGCTGGGCACGCTCACGCACAGCCACCATCCGCTGGGCAGGAACCTGCGCGACGAGGTGGAGTTCTATGCGCGCGATTTCCGTGGCGTCGGCGTGTTGAAGAAGACCACCGACCCGGTGCGCTTCGCCGAGCACGTCTCCTACGACCCGCTGGCATGAGCACCCCCGATCCGGCCCTGGGCTTCGATTCCCTCCCCTTCCGGGGGAGAGCCGAGGTGGGGGCCGCGGCGCCCGCACGCGCACAGGCCTCCGCTTCGACGCCGCACCGCACCTCCGCGGCCGTGCCCGCGTGGCGCAGCGGCTTTGCCGCCGCTGTCGCATGGTTCGCACTGGGCCTGCTCACGGTCTACTGGCCCAACAAGGCCGTCGGCTTCAGCGACTGGGCCTACACCGACGAGTTCGGCATCGCTGCCATCGTCGCCGGTGCATTGCTGCTGGCCGCGGCGTTGCTCGGCTCTCGGGCCGGCCGCGTCGGGCGCGTGCTGCGGCCCGCCGGGCCGTGGCTCGTCGCGCTGCCGCTGCTGTTCGCCCTCTGGGAGATCGCGACCGCCAAGCTCGCTCTGCTGCCCACGCCTTTCTTCGCGCCGCCGCAAAGCCTGGTCGAGACCTACATCGACGACTGGCGTCGCCTCGGCGAAAGCCTGCTGCATTCGACCCGGCTGCTCGCGCACGGCTTCGTGCTGGGCGCGCTCGCGGGCTTCCTCACGGGCGTGACCATCGGCTGGTCACGCATCGCGGGCTACTGGGTGCATCCGGTGCTGCGCTTCTTGGGCCCGGTGCCGGCTTCGGCATTGCTGCCGCTCGCGTTCTTCTTTTTTCCGTCGAGCTACGCAGCGGCTGTGTTCCTCATCGCGCTGGCCACGGGCTTTCCGGTGGCGGTGCTCACGTGGTCGGGCGTGGCGGGCGTCAACCGCAACTACTACGACGTGGCGCGCACGATGGGCGCGAGCGAGCGTTTCCTGGTGCTGCGCGTGGCGATTCCCGCCGCGCTGCCGCAGGTGTTCGTCGGTCTCTTCATGGGCTTGGGCGCGGCTTTCTCGGTGCTGGTCACGGCCGAGATGATGGGCGTGAAGGCCGGGTTGGGCTTCTATCTGTCGTGGGCGCAGGGCTGGGCCTCGTACTCGAACATGTACGCCGCGCTGATCGTCATGGCCGTGCTGTGCTCGGGCCTCATCACGCTGCTCTTCAAGGTGCGCGACCGCGTGCTGTCGTGGCAGAAGGGGACCGTGAAATGGTAGAGGCCGTCACCACCAGCACCACCACCGCCGAGCCGGGCGTTCGCAAGGCCGGCGCGCACATCGACATTCGCGGTGTGAGCCACTGGTTCGATGTGCCAGCGGGGCCGCTTCAGGTGCTCGACGACATCGACCTGACAGTGAAGCCCGGCGAGTTCGTCGCGCTGCTGGGCCCGAGCGGCTGTGGCAAGTCGACACTGTTGCGGCTCGTGGCCGGTCTCGAACCCGCCACGGCCGGCCGCATCACGCAAGACGACGCACCGATCACGCGGCCCGACCCGTCGCGCATCGTCGTCTTCCAGGACCCGACGCTCTACCCCTGGCGCAGCGTGTGGGACAACGTGGCGCTGGGCCTGCAGGCGCGCGGCGTGCTCAAGGCGCAGCGCGGGCGTGTGGACGAAGCGCTGAGGCTCGTGGGCCTCACCGACTTCGCAAAGGCCTTTCCGCACCAGCTCTCGGGCGGCATGGCGCAGCGCGTGGCGCTGGCGCGTGCGCTGGTCAACGATCCGCAACTGCTGGTGCTCGACGAGCCGCTCGGCAAGCTCGACTCGCTCACGCGCATCGCGATGCAGAGCGAGCTGGTCAACCTGTGGCAGCGCGCGGGCTTCTCGGCGCTGCTGGTCACGCACGACGTGGAAGAGGCGCTGTTCCTCGCCAACCGCGTGATCGTGCTGAGCGACCGGCCGGCGCGCATTGCGGCCGAGATCGTGGTCGACCTGCCGTACCCGCGCCATCGCGGCCATGCGCGGCTGGCCGAGTTGCGCCACGAAGCGCTGCGCCACCTGGGGCTCGACGCGACCTGGTGACATGAACAGCAAGCCCGAGGCCGATTGGCTCAACCTGCTGATCGGCCTGCTGCAGGGCGCTCAACTGCAGTTGCTGCGCGTGCTCGATGCGCTGGGGCTTGCGACGCAGGTGCATGGCCAGCCCGCGTGGCCATGGGCGCATCGGCTGTCGGGCGAGAACCTGCTGATCGATCTGGGGCAGGCACGCAGCCTCGCGTGGACGCTGGTGTTCGTCACCGTGGCGGTGGTTGCATTGCTGCTCGCTCTGCTTTGGCGGCGCCCGCGCTACTACCTTCTTGCGCTGGTGCCGATGCTGCTGATCGCGGCACCATGGCCCGACGCGAACGTGGTGCTGGTGCCCGCGACGCCGACGAGCTTTCAGCAATCGCCCACGGGCTTCACGGCCGCGTCCATCGCGCAGGGGCGGGCGCTCTACGACCAGCATTGCGTGGCCTGCCATGGTGCAGACGGCAAGGGCGAAGGCCCGCTCGCAGCTTCGCTGGCCGTGTGGCCGCCCAATCTCAGTGGCCCGCTGCTGTGGCGACGTGCAGATGGCGACTTGCTTTGGCGCATTCTTCATGGCACGCGCGATGCGCGGCAAGGCCAATCCACGATGCCCGGCTTCGGCGGCAAGCTGGACGAATCCGACGCATGGGCCCTGATCGATTTCATGAAGGCACAGGGCGCGGGCCAGAGCCTGCGCGCGCTGGGCAACTGGCCGCAGCCCATCGGGCTGCCCGACATGGCGGTGCAATGCGGCACCAAGCCGTCGCGTCAGCTCGCGAGCTGGCGCGGGCAGCGGCTGCGCATCGTGGCCGGCAACGTTGCACCGTCCGAAGACCCGAGGCTGGTCACCGTGGTGTTGAGTCCGCCTTCATCGCATGCATCCGCTTCTGCCGATTGCGTGGCCGATTCGCCTGCCGCATGGGAGGCGCTGGCGCTGATCGCCGGCACCGACCAGCTCGACGGCACCCAACTCATCGCCGACCGTGACGGCTGGCTGCGTGCACGCGGCGAACCCGGCAAGGCGGGCTGGTCCGACGACGACCTGCTGTGCCGCAGCGAACGCCTGCCCGTGCCCACGAAGACCGCGGACAGCGCCAGTGACGGACTGGGTGCGCTGATCGCCCGCATGGACGCCGAGCCCGTGCGCTTCGTCAAGGGCGGCTTCATCCACTGATTTTTTCTTTCCATCGAACGACACCGGAGAACCCATGAACAAACACCTCGACAGATCGCGCAGGCAGCTCATCACCCACGGCCTTGCCGCAGCAACGGCCGTGGCGTTGCCCGCCTTCTCGCTCCAGGCCCGCGCACAGGCGCGGCCCGTGCTCAAGGCCGGCGACCAGAAAGGCGGCCTGCGCGCGCTGCTCGAAGCGGCCAACGGACTCGAAGGCCTGGGCTACGACATCCAGTGGTCCGAGTTCCCTGCCGCCGCGCCATTGGCCGAGGCGCTGAATGCGGCGGCGGTCGATTCCGGCCCCATCGGCGATGCGCCGCTGATCTTCGCGCTCGCGGCCGGCACGCGCGTCAAGGCCATCGGCGCGAACCGGTCCGACTCCTACGGCACAGCCGTGCTGGTGCGCCCCGATTCACCGCTGAAGAGCGCGGCCGACCTCAAGGGCAAGAGCGTGGCCACCAACCGCGGCTCCATCGGCCACTACGTCACGCTCAAGGCCATCACCGCAGCGGGGCTCAAGCCCGAGGACGTGAACATCCGCTTTCTTGCGCCGGCCGATGCCAAGCTCGCGCTGACGCAGGGTTCGGTCGATGCGTGGGCCACCTGGGAGCCCTACACCGCGCTGGCCGAGGTCAGCCACCATGCGCGCGTGCTGGTCAGCGGGCGCGGCCTGCTGCCGGGGCTGAGCTACCTTGCGGCGACCGATGCGGCCATTGCCGCCAAGCGGCCGGTGCTGCAGGACTTTCTGCAGCGCGTGGTGAAGGCGCAGCTCTGGTCGTACCGCAACGTCGATGCCTACTCGGCCGCGCTCGCCCGCATCATCGGCATCCCGCCAGAAGCCGCCAAGCTGCAGTTCGAGCGCCGCCAGCAGAAGTGGGTGGCCATCGACGCGCAGGTCATCGCCGACCAGCAGGGCACGGCGGACTTCTACCGGCAGGTCGGGCTCATCAAGCAGCCGCTCGATGTGAAGGGCACGTTCGACACCGGCTTCGGCGTGGCCGGTTGATTTGCCATTGATGGAGTGGGCTGGGTGAGGCCGCGGGTCGATTCAGGTCACCGTGAGCACAGGGGCGGTCGCCGCGGGGTCGCTGATGCTGGGCTGCCCGGTCTCGACGTGCCCCGCAATGCGGCGCTGGTAGCTGGCGGTATCGCTCACGCCGACCACCAGGTCGTACCAGCCGCCGCAGCATGAAAGATCCCACCGGTCGTCCTGGCTCGCCCCGGCCTGCAGGGTGTAGGTGCGGGTACCGAGCCCGTAGGCCTGGTCGGTCACCGTGAGCGTGACGGCGGTAGACCGGTTGTTCTTCAGCGTCAGGTAGACGTTGCCGTTGGACACGTCATAGCAGGTGACAACCTCCGGCCCGGCCGTGCCGTCGGTGGTCGCGGCACCTGCAAAGCGTCGGAAGAAACCGTTCGGCCCATGAACGCTCAGCTGGTAGGGCGTTTGCGCATTGAGGGGCCATGCGTCCGTCAACTGCTTGCCGGCCTCGACGCTGTAGCTGCGCGGCGCGACCGAGGCATCGCTCGAATACACCCAGAAGTGCGCGCCCTGCGTGCCGGTGTTGGCAAAGGTGATCGCGTAGCTCGCACCCTTCGGGTCCTGCTGGCCATTGACGTGCAATTCATAAGGCAGCGCCCGCGCCGGGCGCGTGCCTGCCTCCTGCGCCAGCAGTGTTTGCGCCGTGCCCGCCGCGGGTGCCGCTTGCGCGGTGGTTCGCGCGCACTGCGCATCGGCCGACGCGATGTAGCCCGAGGTGTCCGGCAGCTTGGGGACCGCGGCGTCGGACGCCGCGAAATTGAACGCCGACGTCAGGTCGCCGGAGATGGCGCGGCGCCATGGCGAGAGGTTAGGTTCCTTCACGCCGAATCGCTGTTCGATGAAGCGGATCACCGACGTGTGATCGAAGACCTGCGAACACACGAAGCCGCCCTTGCTCCACGGCGACACCACCGTCATCGGCACCCGCGGGCCGAAGCCGTAGGGCAGGTTGTCCGCGGTGTAGGTCGAGGTCTGGAACTGATTCACGAGGTCGTGACGCTCCAGGTCGATGTTCACCGTGCTCATGCCGGTGCCGGCCACGGTCGGCGCCTGCGGCGGCATGATGTGATCGAAGAAGCCGTCGTTCTCGTCGTACGTGATGAACAGCACCGTCTTGCTCCACACCGCCGGATTCGACGTCAGCGCATCCAGGATGCTCGCGATGTACTCGGCACCGTACAGCGGCGTGTACTTGGGATGCTCCGAATAAGCCGCCGGCGGCAGCAGCCACGAAACCTGCGGCAGCTGATTGGCCTGCACGTCGAGCTTGAGTTGCTGGACGGTCCGCGTCGACATGCCCCGCTGCTGCAGGGAAGAGCCTGCTGGTGCATTCACGAAGTTGGCAAAGCAGGCCAGCATGTTGGTGCCGTAGTTGCCCGTGAAGGCGTCGAAGTCCGTGCCTTGCTGGTAGATCTGCCAGGAGATCCCGGCGGCTTCGAGCCGCTCCGGGTAGGTCGTCCAGGTGAAGGGCGCCATCTTCTGGGTATCGAACTGGTTGTCGATGTAGTCGATGTTGTCCATCAGCGGCCCGCCGCCGGTGCCCTTGGGATCGACCATGCCCGTCATCAGGTACATGCGATTCGGATGGGTGTTGCCCGGGATCGAGCAGAAGTAGTTGTCGCAAACGGTGAAGGCGTCGGCGAGCGCGTAGTGAAAGGGGATGTCTTCGCGGACGTGGTAGCCCATCGTCATGTTGGTCTTCTGCACCGCCCACTGGTCCGCCCGCCCGCCGTGCAGGGCCGCCTGCGTCGTGCCCCAGGTGTGCGGCAGGCCGCCGATGCATTGCGCGTTGACGCCGGGCTGGGTGGTGTCGTAGCGAAACGGCAGCACGGTCTTGGTCGGGTCTTCCTTGCGCGGCTGGAACCACACCGGCAGGCCATTGGGCAGGGCCAGCGGAAAGCGGTCGTTGTAGCCGCGCACGCCCTTCAGGTGCCCCAGGTAATGGTCGAAGGAGCGGTTCTCCTGCATGAAGACCACGATGTGCTCGACGTCCTGGATCGTGCCGGTCACCGAGTTGGGCTCGACGGCGAGCGCCTTGCGAATGGCGTCCGGAAACACGGTCATGGCCGCGGCGGCGCCGGCCATGCTGGCGGACACCTTCAGGAATTTGCGACGGTTGTTCATCATGATGGGGCGGTACTCAGGACGACGAGGCCGTCGGCGGGCAACTCATCTTGACGGCCGTGGTGGCGCCACATGCGTTGACGGGGTTGGTGGGATGCGAGTCCGCCGGGGGCGGGGCCGGGGTGGGGTCGGGAACGACCGGAATGGGGCCCGGGCGGAAGTCGTTGCTTGCGGAGCCTCCGCATGAAGCGAGCAATGCGCTGATCGACAGCGCAAAGCAAGCAGACCAAACCTTCATCTTCATGAATATCCTTTTGCCCGTCGAGGTCTTTGCACGGGGAGGACGTTAGTGTTCGGGCGTGACTGACGCGTGTCGGAAGGGTTACGGTTTTGCGTCGCGGCAGTTTTTTACTGTCGGATCGAGGGGTACTGCCGCGACGGCTGCAGTCAGTGATGGGCTGGCTTCTTCTTTCCCTGAAAGAAGAAATTCCTGCCTCAAGAGGCCGCCGCGCGCGCCAGCTGCGACAGCCGCTTGACCAGCGGCTCGAACAGCTCGGCCGGCGTGTTGCCGTAGCCCAGCACCAGCCCGTTGTCCGATGGCGTGGGCTGCATCGCGAAACCCGACAGCGGCGATGGCGCGATGCGATGGCGCAACGCATCGGCGGCGATCCGCCGGTCGTCGAAGTGCTCTGGCAGGCGCACGGTCAGGTGCAGGCCGCAATGGCCGCCGTCGATTTCGTGCGGCACCTTGAAGTGCTTGCCCAGCGCCAGCCGCAAGGCCTGCTGCCGGTCGCGATACAGCCGCCGCATGCGGCCCAGGTGCCGGCTGAACTGGCCGCTCTCGATGAAGTCGGCCATGGCCAGCTGCTCGTGGCGATGGCCGCCGCGCAGCATTTCTTCCAGCGGCGCGCGCACGGCGGCCGCGAGCTGTTCGGGCAGCACCAGGAAGCCCAGGCGCAGCGACGGAAACATGGTCTTGCTGAAGGTGCCGACGTAGAGCACCGGCGCCTGCGGCACCAGCCCCTGCATCGCGCCGATGGGCTCGCCGTTGTGGCGGAACTCGCTGTCGTAGTCGTCCTCGATGATCCAGGCGCCGTGGTGGCGCGCCTGCGCGATCAGCGCCAGCCGGCGCGCGATGCTCAGCACCGTGCCGGCCGGGTACTGGTGCGAGGGCGTGGTGTAGATCAGCCGGGGCGGGTGCTTCTGCCAGTCGCGCTCGCTCACGCACAGGCCCTCGGCATCGAGCCGCAGCGGCACGATGCGCAGGTCGCCCGCATGCATGGCCGCCTTCGCGCCGCGGTAGCCCGGGTCTTCGACCCAGCCGATTTCACCGGGGTTCGACAGCAGCCGCACGCATAGCGTGATGGCCTCTTGCGCGCCTTCGGCAATGACGACCTGGTGCGGCTCGCAGCGCACGCCGCGTGCAATGGCCAGGTGCCGCGCGATGGCGGCACGCAACGGCGGCTCGCCCAGCGGATCGCCATAGCCGAGCGTGGCGGGGCTGGCGCTGCGCATCGCGCGGTCGAGCGAGCGCCGCCACGCGGCCATGGGGAAGTGCGACAGCGCGGGCACGCCGGGGCGCAGGGCGGCTTCCTGCCCGGCGCGCGACGCGCCCGGCACGATGTGGGCCAGGCGCTGCGCGGTGGGCGGCGTGGCGGCCGGCTTGCCGGCGCGCGCCGGGCGTGCCGGACGTGAGGGTCGGTCGGACCGTGCAGGCAGCGCGGGCGACGACAGCTCGGTCACGCGCGTGCCCTGCCGGTCGGGCTGCACATAGCCTTCGGCGGCCAGATGCTCGTAGGTGGCGGTGACTGTGTTGCGCGAGATCGAAAGCGCCTCGGCCAGCGCACGCGAGCCGGGCAGCCGGCTGCCGGGCGCGAGGCTGCCGTCGAGGATGGCGCGCTTGAGGCGGTCGTGCAGCTGGCGCTGCATCGAACCCGCATCGCGGTCTTTCACAAGCGGGGCTTCGAGCAGGGTGGTGGCGGCAACGAGGCCTGGCGCATCGGTCATGACGGAATGGGGCGAAATGTGCGAGAGGCGTGGCACCATGAAAAGCAATGGTCGTGGCACTTCCTGTGGCGCCACGTTGCGCGTACTTTATCGGTCTCCGGCGATGCCGTCGCCTTTTTTCCGAAAGCCTTCCTCATGTCAGTCCGCCACAACGAACACGGCCAATCGCTCGGCCCCCTCATGCCCGAATGGAGCGCGCGCCCGCTGCCTCCGCGCGAGCGCATCGAAGGCCGCTACTGCGCGCTCGAACCGGTGAACGCCGCCAAGCACGCCGACGACCTGTACGCCGCCTACGCGCAGGCCCCCGACGGGCGCGACTGGACCTACCTGGGCGTCGAGCGGCCCGCCGACCTGAACACTGCGCGCGCCCACACCGAGCGCCTTGCGCAGACCACCGACCCGCTGCACTTCGCCGTTCTCGACAGGCAGAGCGGCCGGGCCATCGGCACGCTGTCGCTAATGCGCATCGACGCCGCCAATGGCGTGATCGAGGTCGGCCACGTCAACTTCTCGCCGCTGCTCAAGCACACGCCGATGTCCACCGAAGCGCAGTACCTGCTGATGAAGCTGGCCTTCGACGTGCTGGGCTACCGGCGCTACGAGTGGAAGTGCGACAACTTCAACGAGCCATCGAAGCGTGCGGCCGCGCGCCTGGGTTTCCAGGCCGAGGGCCTGTTCCGCCAGTACAGCATCTACAAGGGCCGCAGCCGCGACGCGGCCTGGTTCTCGATCGTCGATGGCGAATGGCCGGCGCTGCGCACGGCGTTCGAGCGCTGGCTGGCGCCGGCCAACTTCGATGCGCAAGGGCGGCAGCGCATGGCGCTGGAAAAGTTCCGGCTGCCTTCCGCTTCCAGCGCGGACTGAGGGGCGCAGGCGAGGGCGGGCTGTCTTACTTGCCCGGCTTCTGCGCTTGCTCGCACTTCACCTGGACCAGCTCGCGCTGGTCCAGCGTCGCGCCGATGCGCACCGCGCTGAGGCAGCCGCCCCAGACGCAGCCGGTGTCGGTCGACAGCAGATCGGGCCGCGAGAGCCAGCCCAGCGTCGACCAGTGGCCGAAGGCGACGGTGGCCCTGGCGGTCTTGCGGCCGGGCACGTCGAACCAGGGCATGAAGCCTTCGGGCGCGGTGGCTGCGCTGTCCTTGGCCTCGAACTCCATCACGCCATCGACCGTGCAAAAGCGCAGGCGCGTGAGCGCATTGACGATGGCGCGCAGCCGCGCGTTGCCGGTGAGCGTGTCGTGCCATGCGTCGGGCTCGTTGCCGTACATGGAGAGCAGGAAGCTGCCCAGCCCCGGGCCGCGCAGCACCGATTCGACCTCGGCCGCCAGCGCCAGCGTGTCGCCCACCGTCCACTGCGGCAGCACGCCGGCATGCACCATCAGCAGGTCGCCCGCCTTCTCGCCGTGGCCGATCTGCATGTGCAGTGCCATGTGCTGTTGGCGCAGCCATTCGAGCATGGCCTCGCTGTCGGGCGCGGCCAGCAGGTCGGCCAGCGTGTCCTTGCGGCCGGCCTTGCGTGCACCGTGCGCCACGCCGAGCAGGTGCAGGTCGTGGTTGCCCAGCAGGCTGCGCGCCGAGGCGCCGTAGCCCTGCACGCGCCGCAGCACGGCGGCCGAATCGGGCCCCCGGTTCACGAGATCGCCGAGCAGCACGATGGTGTCGCGGCTGGGCGAGAAAGCGATCTCGTCGAGCAGTCGCTGGAGGGCAGGGTCGCAGCCCTGGACGTCACCGATCAAGTAAAGTGCCATGTCCTCATTCTCTCCCCCCGTTCATGGATGTTTTCCTGCTGGCCTTGCTGACCACGCTCAACGCGGCGTTCGCAATGTCCGAAATGGCCCTTTCCACCAGCCGGCGCGCACGTCTCGCGGCCCTGGCCGAAACAGGGGACAGCGGGGCGGTGGCCGCGCTGAAGCTGATGGAATCGCCCACGCAATTCCTCTCGACGGTGCAGATCGGCATCACCTCCATCGGCATGCTCACCGGCATCGTCGGCGAAGCCGCCTTCGCGCATCCGGTCGCGGCCTGGATGGAAAGCCTCGGCATGGGCCACGGCACCGCCGACTTCGTTTCCACGGCGGTGGTGGTGGCCTTCATCACTTTCTTCACCATCATCTTTGGCGAGCTGGTGCCCAAGCGCATCGGCCAGCTCTACCCCGAGCCGGTGGCGCGCTGGGTGTCGCGCCCCATGCGCGGGCTGGCCAAGGCCGCCAAGCCCTTCGTGTGGCTGCTGGCGGGCGCCACGGCCACCATGCTGAAGCTGCTGCGCATCGACGCCAACGCGGCCCGTTCCGTCACCGAGGAAGAAATCTCGGCCAGCCTCGAAGAAGGCGTGGACGCCGGCGTCATCGAACAGCACGAGCACCAGATGGTGCGCAATGTGTTTCACCTTGATGACAGGCGCCTGTCGTCGCTGATGATTCCGCGCGCCGACATCGAATGGCTCGACGCCTCGTTCACCGTGCGGCAGGCGCTGCAGAAAGTGGCCGACGCGGCCGCGCTCAACCTGGTGCATTCCTGGTACCCGGTGTGCCGCAACTCGCTGGACGACGTGGTCGGCGTGATCAGCGTGGCGCACCTGCTGCGCCTGGGCGCCACGCACACCGGCGTGCTGGGCCAGGAGGCCACGCCGGCCGTGTTCGTGCCCGAAACGCTCACCGGCATGGAGCTGCTGGAGCAGTTCCGCGCCCGTGCGGGCCGGCTGGTCTTCGTGGTCGACGAATACGGCGTGGTGCAGGGCCTCATGACCCCGCGCGACCTGCTCGAAGCCATCACCGGCGAGCTGCAACCCGGCGCGCAGACCGACGCCTGGGCGCGCCAGCGGCCCGACGGCGTGTGGGAGCTCGATGGCCTGATGCCGGTGTCGGAGCTGCGCGCGCGGCTCGGCATCCGCGAGCTGCCCGACGAAGAGCGCGGCCGCTACAACACGGTGGCGGGCCTGCTGATGGCGGTGTCCGGCCATTTGCCCGAGGTGGGCGAGCACATCGACTGCGCGGGCTGGTGCTTCGAGATCGTCGCGCTCGAAGGCCGCCGCATCGACCGCGTGCTGGCATCGCCCGACCCCACAGCCGCACCACGGGAAGACTAGGGCCGGGCATGCTGTCGCTGCTCACGCTCAGTTGCCCCCAATGTTCCGCGCCGTTGCCGCGCGCCGCGCGCTGGCGCACCGTCAACTGCAGCTATTGCGGCGCGACCATCACGCGCGGCGAGGAAACGGTCGAGCGCGAGAGCTTTCGCGCCGCGTGGCGCCGGGCCAATGCCGACGTCGCGGGCGGCCGCATCCTCACATGGCGCCAGGCTCGCTACTGCGTGCTGGCACCGCTGGCCACCGGCGAGCACAGCGAAGTGCTGCTCGCAGAACGGCTCGGCGCACTGCCCGAGCGCGTCACGTTCAAGCTGGCGCGCGACTCGGCCGCCAACGACGTGCTCGCACGCGAAGGCGCGGTGCTGCAGGCCTTGCAGGCGCTGTCGGTGCCGGGTGCCGCCTACTTCACGCGCCGGATGCCGCAGCCATTGGGCGTGGGTGTGGCCGAAGGCCTGGGCGACGGTGCACGGCAGGCGCTGGTGCTGCGCCACCCCACTGGCTTCTGGGGCAGCCTGCAAGACGTGCTGCAGGCCAACCCCGAAGGCATCGACCCGCGCCATGCCGTCTGGATCTGGCGCCGCATGCTCGAGGTGCTGGCTTTCGTGCACGGCGCCGGCTGGACCCACCGCGACCTGTCGCCCGCGCATGCGCTCGTGCATCCGCGTGACCATGGCGTGCTGCTCATCGGCTGGTCGCGCGCGCAGCACGCCTCCGCATCGGCGCATGCCGCTGCCGTGGCACGCGACCTGATGCAAGCCGCCTGGACCGTGCGTGCGCTGCTGCACGGCGGCGCGGCCGGCGAGCCGGGGCTGGGCGCGCACACGCCCGCGCCGCTGGCTACCTTGCTGCGCCAGTGCAGCGAAGACGCCGCCATCTGCACGCGCCTGGGCGCGCAGGGCATCGAGCAATCGCTTTCCAACGCGTCGCGCGAAGCCTTCGGCGCGCCGCAGTTCGTTCATTTCGATCCTGCGCCGCGCGCCGGCGCCTGAAGAACCACCCTCAAGGAGCAACCCCATGGGCTACGGAAACTACTCGCATGCCGCCCACACGGCGCTGATTGCCGATCGCGCCGCCAAGCCGGGCGCCGAAGTCTTCACCCAACGTTCCACGCATGCGCTGATGAACCCCAAGGGGCTCAAGGTGCGCGAGTCGCGCGACAACGCCGACCACCCGAACTCGCTGGGCATCGTGTTCGCGCTCGACGTCACCGGCTCGATGGGCGACATCCCGCAGACCCTGGCGCGCCGCGAGCTGCCCACCTTCATGAAGCTGCTGACCGACTGCGGCGTGGCAGACCCGCAGCTGATGTTCATGGCCATCGGCGACGCCACCTCCGACCACGCGCCGCTGCAGGTCGGGCAGTTCGAATCGACCGCGAACCTCATGGACCAGTGGCTCACCTGGAGCTACCTCGAAGGCGGCGGTGGCGGCACCGGCGAAGAAAGCTACGAGCTGGCCTTCTACGTGATGGCGCAGCACACCGACATGGACTGCTGGGTCAAGCGAAAGAAGCGCGGCTACCTGTTCGTGACCGGCGACGAGCTGCCGTACCCGGCCGTTTCGCGCCACCAGATCGAAGGCCTGATCGGCGAGAAGCTCGACGAGGACATTCCCATCGAGGAAGTCATTGCTGCAGCGGCCGAGACCACGAACCTGTTCTTCCTGATCCCCGACGCGCAACGCCGTCGCCGCTGCGAGCCGCGCTGGCGCGAGCTGCTGGGCGATCACGTCATCTGCATGGATTCGCCCGACGACGCCTGCGCGGTGGCTGCCGGCATCGTCGCGCTGACCGAGAAGGCCGTGCCCAACCTCGATGGCCTTGCCAAGGTGATGAGCGCCACCGGCATGGCGAAGGAGCGCGTGGGCGGCGTGCTGCATGCGCTCGACAGCTACGCCGCGCTGCTCGACCCCACGGCACCGCGCCGCGCGCCGCCGGCCGTCGCCACCGCCGCGGCATCGGGCACGCGCTCTTCGTGGTGGAAGCGGCTGTTCGGCTGATCGACGCCGTGTGACGACGACGACTGCCGCGGCCACGCGCTACGTCTCGCTGCTCGGCCTCGGCTTCGGGGACTGCGGCAAGGGCCTGTACACCGACCACCTGTGCGGCGCGTGGCGGGCCCACACCGTGGTGCGCTTCAACGGTGGCGCGCAGGCCGGACACAACGTGGTGCTGGCCGATGGGCGCCACCACACCTTTTCCCAATTCGGCGCCGGCAGTTTTCATGCGGGCGTGGCGACGGTGCTTGCGAGCCCGGTGGTGGTGCATCCGACCGCGCTGCGCGTCGAAGAAGAAGCATTGCGGCGCGTGGGCGTGCACGACGCCTTCTCTCGGTTGCTGGTCGATGCGCGCTGCCGCGTGACGACGCCGTTTCATCAGGCGGCGGGCCGTCTGCGTGAATGGGCGCGGGGCGCGAAGGCGCACGGCAGCTGCGGCGTGGGGGTCGGCGAAACGGTGCGGCAGGCACTTGCCGCGCCCGAAGCCGCATTGCACTACGGCGACCTGCTGAACCCCGCACGCGCGCTCGACAAGCTGGAGGCTTCGCGCACCTCGCTGCGCTGCGAGTTCGCCGCCATCGATGCGTTGCCATCGCATGTTGATGCGGCGCAGGAACTGGCGATGCTCGACGACGATTCGCTCGCCGCGCGCTGGCTCGATGCCGTGGCGCCATGCCTGCGGCAATCGCCACCCGCGAGCGCGGACGAAATCGGCCAGCGGCTTGCGCGCCCCGGCACCGTGTTGTTCGAGGGTGCGCAGGGCGTGCTGCTCGACGAGTGGCGCGGCTTTCATCCGCACACCACGTGGAGCACCATTTCCACCGCAGCCGTCGAGGCCGTGCTGCACGACGTTGGCATCGCATCGCCCGTGCAGCACCTCGGCGTGCTGCGCAGCTACCTCACGCGCCACGGCGCGGGCCCGCTGCCCACGCACGACCGCGCACTCGACGCGCGGCTGGCCGAGCCGCACAACGCCGATGAAGGTTGGCAGGGCATCTTCCGGCGCGGCCATCCCGATGCGGTGCTGCTGCGCCATGCGCTCGATGCCGTCGGGCCGCTCGACGGATTGGTGGCGAGCCATCTCGATGCGATCGATGGCGCGGGCCTGCGCTGGTGCGGCAGACATCGCCTGCCGGACGGTTCGATCCTCAGCTCGCTGCCGCGCAGCGATGCCGTGCACGACCTCGACCATCAACACGCGCTGACGCAGCTGCTGCACAGCGCGCAGCCCATCTACGAACCCGGCGCCATCGCCAGCCCGCAGGTGTGGGTCGAGCGCGTCGAAGCCCTGAGCGGGCTGCCCGTGCGCTACGGCGCCTTCGGCCCGACACGCGACACGGTGCGCGCCACGCGCGCCGCCTCCATTTCTTGAAAGACCTTGTGCCCGAGACCTACAACCTTCCCCTGATCCTTGCGGCCTTCCTCAGTGCCGTGGCCGCGCTGCTGCATCTGTGCATCATCTTCGGCGGCCCTGCGTGGTATCGCTTCTTCGGCGCCGGCGAGCGGATGGCCTCGGGCGCCGCGGCCGGCCACTGGTATCCGCCCGTCGTCACCTTGCTGATCGCCTGCGTGCTGGGCGTGTGGGCCGCCTATGCGCTCTCGGGTGCCGGCGTGCTGCAGCCATTGCCGTTGCTTGTGTTCGTGCTGCCGGCGATCACGGCCGTCTACCTCGTGCGCGGGCTTGTGCCGCTGGTCCTGTCCGCCTTCGACCGTCGCCGCCGCTCGGCCTTCCTGCTCTGGAGTTCGGTGATCTGCCTGGGCTTCGGCATCGTTCACCTGCTGGGGGTGGTCCAGGTCTGGGACAGGCTCTGAACGCAGGCGCCTTCCAGGGCGTCGCCCCGGCCGTGCCTGGCACTTGCCTCGCGGAACGCCTCAGACAATGCCTTCCCGGGACAGGTGCGCGACGGCGCCCACCGACGTTTCGAGCACGCGCAGCTGGAACGTGACGTCGCGCAGCTCCTGCGCGAGCGTGATGAAACCGGTCTTCCTGCATGCGTCTCCCCCTGCGGGTGGTGCAGGCTGGAGCCGGATCTTCGGCTTGACGACATGCAGCAGCGCGACCACCGCGGCCGAGGCGTCGTCGGCCGCGGAGCGAAGCGCGGCGAGCGCCTCCTGAAGCTGCACGTCGCGCGCCTTCATGGCTTCTTCGACGGAAATTCCCCGGTGCTGGAACGCGCACGGCTCCATGGCCGAGACCCGTTCGATCGCAGCGCGCGCAAGCAACAAACTTGATGAATTCTTCATTCGACCTTCACCGTGCTTCCACTGGACGGGCACGCGCTCGTCCGCGATGGCGGATGAAAGGCGGCGTGCACCGGATGAAGACGGGATTGTTTGAAAACGGGCGCGGCGGCACCTTTGCCAGCGGGGATGGGACCTTTGCCAAGGGTGACGGAGTGTTAAAGTATTCACACAATCAGAAACAATAATTTCGGCGCTCGCCACGCACAGGCGGCGCCTGTTTTTCTCCCGTCGTTGGCATGTCGTTCCCGCAGATTTCCGGTTCGAGCGCGCACCTTCTCCTCATCGACGACAACATCGACGAACTCCGGCTGCTGGTGAGTGCGTTGCGGGATGCGGGCCATCGCCTGAGCATCGCCTTCGATCCGATGCAAGGCCTGCGGCGCGCCGCGGCGCTGCAGCCCGACCTGATCCTGCTGGACGTGCAGATGAACAGCATGGACGGCTACGCGCTGTGCCGGCTGCTCAAGGCCGATGCCGCCACCGCCGGCATTCCGGTGATCTTCGTGACCGCGGCCGCCTCGCTCGAAGAGCGCCTGACCGGCCTGCACGGCGGTGCGGTGGACTACGTCACCAAGCCTTTCGATCCGCCCGAAGTGCTGGCCCGCGTGGCGATCCATCTGGCGCTCCGGCCGGATCGGGCCGCCAGGAAAACATCGCCGCCGGATGCGGACGCGCCCGCCCAAGGTGCGACCGACCCCGCGCAACGGGCCGACCAGGTGCTGGCGCAGGCGGCCGTCGATCTGCTGATGTCGGACCTGGCCAACCCGGCAAGCCTCGCGGCCATCGCCGCCCGCCTGGGCACGCACGAAAAGCGCCTGTCGCGGGTTTTCCGCGAGCAGCGGGGCGAGACGGTGTTCGGCTTCCTGCGCGAAGCGCGGCTCGCGAAAGCCCGTCGCCTGCTCGCGCAGTCGTTGCTGGGCATGGAGGACATCGCGGCGGAGACCGGTTTTTCCAACGGCGCCAACCTTGCCACGGCCTTCCGCCAGCGCTTTGGCGCAACGCCGAGCGCGTTCCGGCGCTCGGGCGCGGCCGTGAACCCTTCGAGCGAAGCACAACGGCCGTGAAGCACTGGATGCGTGCGCTGCTCGTGCCGCTCCTGGCACTGTGCTTGTCCCTGAGCTTGTGGCTCCCGGCCCGGGCATCGACATTGCACCTGACAGGCGAGGAGCGCTGGCCGCTCTCGCTGGACCGCCAGGTCGAGGTGCTGAAAGACGCCACCGGCGCGCTCACGCGAGACGACGTGCTCGCCATTTCCGACGACGCGCCCGAGGGCTTCCGCCCCGGCACGCCCACGGGCATGCGGCCCGGCTTCACCGATGCTGCTTTCTGGTTGCGCCTGGAACTGGTCAACGACGGCAGCGCGCCCCAGTCGCTGCAGCTCATGCTCAACAGCACGTGGCTGCAGCACGCCGACTTCCATCTGAGAAAGGGCGATGCGCCAGACGCGCGCTGGGCCGTGCGCAAGCGGGGCGTGGCGCAGCCTTACGCGCCGGGGCGCCAGCCCTTCGTGGCGATCGACCTGCAACCGGGCGAACGCGCGCTGGTGCTGGTGCGTGTGCAGACCGCGTCCAACCTGCGCTTTGCGCCGGTGCTCTACACCACCGAGATGCTGCTCGCGTCGGAGCAGTGGCATGCGCTGTTCGACGGCCTGCTCATCGGCGGGCTGCTCGTGCTGGGCGTCTATTCGCTGACCACGTGGGCGCTGTCGCGCGCGCCGGCCATGGGCTGGCAGGGGGCGGGGTTCATCCTCGTGGCGTTGTACGAAGCCTCGTACCGCGGCTATGCGCGCATCTTTCTCTGGCCCGACTCGCCACTCTGGAGCTATCGCGCGGCCGGCTCGCTCGGCCCGCTGTGCGCCATATTGCTGGTGCTCCAGTTGCACGAGATCACGCGGCACTCGGGCATCCGTCCGCCGGGGCTGAAGGTGATCGGCGCCCTCACGGCGCTGCAGGCCGTCATCGTGGCCGGCGGCCTGCTCGGGCCCTACGGCTTCTTTGCGCAGGCCGCATTGGTGACCGTGCTGGCGCTGGTGGTCGCGCTCAACATCAGCGGCTTCGTCTACATGCGCCGGGGCGGCGTGCGCGGCAAGCTCGTGTTCGGCATCACGCTGCTCATTGCCGCCGGCATCGGCCTGCGGCTGTCGGAGATCGCATTCCAGGAACGCTTTGCCACCAGCTTCGACCCCTATGCGCTCGGTTTCCCGGGCATGCTGCTGGGCCTCGTCACGCTCTCGTGGTGGGGGCACAGGCTCGCGCGCCAGCACGAGGAAGCGCGCGACACGCTGCTGCGCTGGCAGGCCGAGTCGCAGCGAAAACTGCAGGACGAAGTCCAGCGAAAGACCCGCGCGCTCAATTCGGCGCTGCTGCAGTCCGAAGCGCAGATGCACGACCAGACCCGGCTGATGGCCATCGTGAGCCACGACCTGCGCGCGCCGCTCGCCACCATCCTGGGCCACGTGCGGCTGCTGCGCGAAGAGCTGAACGCCGGCTCGCCGACCTTGCTGCAGGCCATCGAGCGCAATGCCGGCTACCAGCTCTCGCTCATCGACGACCTGCTCGAATACGCCAAGGGCGAACTCCAGCCGATCGTGCCGGCGCCGCAGCCCGTCGACCTGCCCGCGCTGATCGACGACATCGCCCAGTACGCCGCCACGCTGGCGCTGCGCCAGAACAACCGCTTCACGCTGCGCTGCCACGACACGCTGCCGCCGGCCGTGCGGCTGGACAGCAAGCGCTTCCAGCAGTTGGTGCTGAACCTGCTGTCGAACGCGGCCAAGTTCACGCGCGACGGAAGCATCGAGCTGATCGTGGCGGCCAAGGGATGCGAGAAGGGCTGGTCCCTGGAGATCGAGGTGGCCGACACGGGCATCGGCATCGACGAAGCCGATCAGGCGCGCATCTTCGAGATGTTCCAGCGCGCCGACGTGCAGTTCGACGGGCACGGGCTGGGCCTGTTCATTGCGCGGCGCATCGTCGAGAGCATGGGCGGAAAGCTCGAGCTGCACAGCCGCGCCCATCGCGGCACGCAATTGAAGTTCGCGCTGCAGGTCGAGGCGGCATCGATCGACGAGGTCGTGCCACGGGCGCGCCCGGTTTCATCGTCGGCGCGTGCGTCCGCGCAGGCGGCAGCCCCAGCATCGGAAGGCCAGCGCCTGGAGCCGCTGCCCGCGGCGATCCGTGAGGAACTGGCGGAACTGGCGCGCGACGGTCGGTGGTCGGACCTGCACGACCGGATCGAACGCCTTGCCGGCGACCAGAAGCACGCGACGCTGGCCGCGCTGCTGCGCGATGCGCTCGAACGCCTCGACTTCGATCACGTGGGGCGCCTTGCGCAATCGGCGCGCTAGAGCGTTGCCAGGGGAGCTTTATTTGGCCGGGCCGGGCGCGGGGCGCAGCCGCTTCAGCCGCACGGTCAGTTCCTTGACCAGTTGAAGCTCACCATGGCGCTGCGCCACCTCGAGCGCCTTTGCAAATGCCGCTTCGGCCATTGCGTTGTCGCCCAGGGCCAGCGCGATCAGGCCGTGCAGGCGGCCGGCGGCGGTGAACTCCGGATCGAGCGCCAGCGCCTTTTCGACGTGCATCAGCGCCGTCTGCTCTTCTTCGCGCCGGTGGTAGGCCAGTGCGAGGCTCATGCGCAGCAGGGCGCCATCGCGGCCCGAGGCCAGCATGCGTTCGAGCGCCTCGGGCGAAGGGCCGGGCACGGAAGGGGGCGTAGGTGTGGTCATGGCATGCGCTCTCTGGGCTTCGGGTTCGCGGATCTCGCGGACCTCTTGGGTCCCGCGAGTTTCACGTTTTATCAAAGAATACTCTTTGACATCCGAAGCGGAAAGCGCAGCGATGAAGCTCAGTTGCGCGGCCGGTGGTGCGTGTGCGTGCCGGCCGTGCCGTGCGTGTGGCGCTCGCCATCGGCGTCCAACGGCACCACGTGCACGTTGCCGTGGCGCACGCCGCGCAGCGCCACCAGTTGCGCGGCGCAGGCCTGCACGGCCGCGGTGGGGCCGCGCAACACCACGGTTTCCAGGCAATGGTCGTGGTCCAGGTGCGTGTGCACGCAGGTGATCACGATGTCGTGGTGGTTGTGCTGCAAGTCCAGCACGCGGGAGGTCACCGTCCGGTCGTGGTGGTCGTACACATAGCTGGCGTTCGCCACGCACCACACCGCCTTGCCCTTGCGCGAGGTCGTCGCGAGCGTCTCGCTGCCCAGGGCCGAGCGCAGCAGGTCGCGCACGGCTTCCGAGCGGTTGACATAGCCTTTGTCGGCAATCAACTGATCGAACTCGAGCGCGAGTTCGTCGTCCAGCGAGATGGTGAAGCGTTGCATGGTCGGGCACGCCCTGGCGTGGCGTCAGACAGTGGTGGCGTAGATGATGAATCCCGAATGCTCGGCAACCTTGTCGTAGAGCGTCCGGCCTGCTGTGTTGGTCACATGGGTCTGCCAGTACACGCGGTGCCCGCCGACGCGCTGCACATGCTGGTACACACCCTCGATGAGTTTGCGGCCCACGCCCTGACCACGTTCTGACTGCAATGTGAACAGATCCTGCAGGTAGCAGGTCGGCTCGATGCGCGTGGTGCTGCGGTGAAAGAGGTAGTGGGTCAGGCCCACCAGCTTGCCGTCCCGCTCGGCGACCAGCGCATGCACCGGCTCGTAGGCGTCGAAGAAGCGCTGCCAGGTGGCCTGGGTGATCGCGTCGGGAAGGGCGGTGGGGCCCTCGCGCTCGTAGAAGGCGTTGTAGCCGTCCCAGAGCGGCTTCCATGCCGCGTAGTCTTCAGGCGTCGGGGGGCGAATCAGGAGGGTAGAAGTCATGTGTTTGCGATCTGCGCGTGTTGAAAAACGCGCGATTGCAACATGACTCGGTTCAGCCGTTGAAGAAAAAATTAAGGGTTTCTTCAGGCAATTGGTGCCGCAGCCCGATGGCGACCACGGCGGCGCGGGCGGCACCTGCATCGCCTGCCGGTGCGGCGGCCTTGCGCAGCGAACCGTGGCGGCCGGCGAACTGGATCTCGGACCACTCGTCGCCCTGCGCGCCCCGACCGGTGCGCAGCAGCCCCTTGAGCCGCAGGATGCCCGGCGGCACGTCGCGCAGCCAGGCGCGCAGGGTGGCCGGGGGAATCACCG
This sequence comes from Variovorax sp. EL159, assembly GCF_900100965.1. GTDB lineage: Bacteria > Pseudomonadota > Gammaproteobacteria > Burkholderiales > Burkholderiaceae_C > Variovorax. The sequence continues at coordinate 739,950 of NZ_FMUJ01000002.1, forward strand.
CTTCGGGCTGCGCGCTCCAGGTCTGGAACAGGGCGCCGTGGTCCGGTGAATGGTCGTGGTCGTGAGGGTGGCTGTGGCCGTGATCGTCGCCGTGCGCGCAGGCAGGGCACGTGGCGTTTCGCACCGCCTCCGGCTGCGGCAGGCCGGACAGCAGCGCCAGCGACACCGTCGACTGCGCGGTCTGGATGCACGGCGTGCCCGGCGCGGTGGACTCGACCCAGGCGCGGGCCTCGGCCAGCGCCTCGCCCGAGGCCAGGTCGATCTTGTTGACCACCACGAGGTCGGCCGATTTCACCTGCCGCGCCAGCGTGTCCGAAAGCAGCGGGTCGCGCGACTGGCGCGCCACGGCGCTCGCATCGACCAGCACGATCACGCCTTCCAGGCTCAGTTCCGGCGCCGCCATGCCGATCTGCGCGATGCGCCAGGGGTCGGACACACCGCTGGCCTCGATCACCACCGCGTCGAAAGGCGTGGCCGCCTCGATCACCTGCACCAGCGCGCGCCCCAGGTCGTCGCCGATCTGGCAGCACACGCAGCCGTTGGTCAGCGCGACTGTGTCGCCGTGCGTGGCGGCGATCAGGCCGGCGTCGATGTTGAGCGCGCCGAAGTCGTTGACCAGCACTGCCATGCGCAGGCCCTTCGCCTCGCGCAGCCAGCGGTTGAGCAGCGTGGTCTTGCCCGCGCCGAGAAAGCCGCCGATGACGGTGAGCGGCAGGCGCTTTTTCTTCGCGGTCGTTGTTGTGGTTGTCGTCACGCGGGCCTCAGCCTCGTTGCGCCTCGAACACGCGGCCCGACAGCACCGTGCCCCACACGCGCGCGTCTTTCAGCAGCATCGGGTCCATCTCGAGCGGGTCGTCTTCGAGCACGCAGAAGTCGGCGCGCTTGCCGCATTCGATGCTGCCGATCTCGCCGTCGAGCTTCAACGTCCAGGCCGCGCCGAGCGTGATCGCGCGCAGCGCCTGCGCCACGGTGATGCGCTCCGCCTCGCCCAGCAGCCGGCCCTTGGGCGTGACGCGGTTCACCGCGCACCATGCGGTGAACAGCGGCCCGAGCGGCGTGACCGGCGCATCGGAGTGAATGGCCAGCGGCACGCCGGCCGCGAGCGCGCTGCCGCAGGCGTCGAGCCGGTTGGCGCGGTCGGGGCCCATCGTCATCTCGTAGTGCTGGTCGCCCCAGTACCAGATGTGGTTGGCGAACAGGTTGGCGCACAGGCCGAGCGACGCCATGCGGCGAAACAGCGGCGCGTCGATCATCTGGCCGTGCTGCAGCGTGTGGCGGTGGTCGGGGCGCGGTGCGCGCGTCAGCACACGGTCGATGGCGTCGATGGCCACTTCGCTGGCCTCGTCGCCATTGGTGTGCGTGTGGATCGTGAGGCCCGCGCGGTGGTAGGTCTCGAAGTCGGCTTCGTACTGCGCGGGCGCCGTCACCCAGATGCCGTTGGGCGCACCGTTGAAGTGGCCGGGCCAGCGCAGCCGCGCCGAGAAGCCCTGGATCGAGCCGTCGAGCATCATCTTCACCAGGCCGTAGCGCAGGCGGTCGGTGTTGCGCGGCAGCAGGCCTTTCACATGCTCCGCGCCCTGTGCGGCGCCATGCGTGCCGTGGAAGGCCTGGAACGCGGGCAGGATGCGCACGGAAAAGCCGTCGTCCTGCGTCACCTTCTCCAGCACGCCGCAGTCTTCCGGCGTCAGCTTGTTCACGAGGTCGGTCGCGGTGGTCACGCCCTGCAGGCAGGCCAGGCGGCCGAAGGAGCGGATGCCCGCCTCGGTCATGGGCGCCAGCAGGCCGGCATTGCCGACCTTGCGCAGCACCAGGAACATCGCGGCCGGCTCCTGCAGCTCGCCGGTGGGTTCGCCTTCTGTTGCGCCGCTCGCGAACTTGACCACGCCCTCGACCTCGTTGTCGCGCGTGATCTCGGCAATGCGCAGCATGGCGCTGTTGACGTTCATCAGGTGGCCGTTGGCATGGCCGATGACGATGGGGCGCGTGGCGCTCGCGCGGTCGACGTGTTGCACCGTCATGCGCTCGCCGCCGAAGTAGATCGGGTCGAACCCCCAGGCCACCAGCGGCTCGGTGTCGGGCACGCCGTCGGCCGTCATCTTCGCGGCGACTTCCGACAGCCGCGCCACGACTTCGTCCATCGAGCGCAGGCCGCTCCACACCTTGCCTGCGGGGTCGCGGCGGTCGAACCAGCCCAGGTACGTCCAGTCCCACATGCTGCCTTCCTTCAGGTGGCAGTGGCCTTCGACGAGGCCGGGCATCAGCACCTTGCCGGCAAAGCGCTCGTCGAGCGCGAAGTCGCCCCAGGCCTGCATGTCGGCGAGCGAGCCCACGGACAGCACGCGGCCGTCGCGCACCGCCACGTGGGTGGCGTGCGGCTGCATCGGGTTCATGGTGATGATCTTGCGGGCGAGGTAGACGGTGGTGTGGTGCGTGCTCATGGCGATGTGGGAATCGAAAGAGGAGGGCGCGGCAGGCTGTCGACAACGTCGACGCGCCTGCAGCGTACCCAATGATCGGGTGCGACTTCGCGCAGCGGTGGAAGTTCGGCCGCGCAGGCTGGCTCGGCAACCGGGCAGCGCCCGGCAAAGCGGCAGCCCTTCGGCGGGTTGATGGGGCTCGGCGGATCGCCGCTCAGCTTGATGCGGTTGGCGGCGCGCCTGCGCCCGCCGCTCACGGTCGGCACCGCCGACATCAGCGCCACGCTGTACGGATGCAGCGGCCGTGCGAAAAAGCTGCGCCGCGGCGCGCGCTCGACGATCTGGCCGAGGTACATCACGGCGATGTCGTCGCAGATGTGCTCCACCACCGCCATGTCGTGCGAGATGAAGAGGTAGGTCAAACCCAGCTCGCGCTGCAGTCGGGCCAGCAGGTTGAGGATCTGCGCGCGAATGGCGATGTCGAGTGCCGACACCGGCTCGTCGCACACCACCAGCTCGGGGTTGGTGGCCAGCGCCCGCGCGATGTTGATGCGCTGGCGCTGCCCGCCCGAGAACTGGTGCGGAAACAGGTGCTGCTGCTCGGGCCGCAGGCCCACCGCCTCGAACAACTCGGCCACGCGGCGCGTGCGTTCGTCGGGCGTGCCCACGTTCATCAGGTCCAGCGGCGCGCGAACGGCCGCGCCCGCGCGCTCACGCGGGTTCAGCGAAGAGAACGGGTCCTGAAAAATGATCTGCATGCGCGTGCGCGCCTGCCGCAGTTTTTCGCCCTGCAGCGCGGCGAGGTCGGTGTCGCCCAGCCGCAGGCTGCCCGACGTGATGGGCGACAGCCGCATCACCGCGAGCGCGGTCGTGGTCTTGCCCGAGCCCGATTCGCCCACCACCGCGAGCGTGCTGCCGCGTCGGATCTCGAAAGAGACGCCGTCCACCGCCTTCACCACCTCGGGCGTACGGCCCCAGCCGGCCTTGCTGCGCGGGAAGTGCACCTTCAGGTCATCGACCGCGAGCAGCGTGTCGGTCTTGCCGATGAATGTCATGCGGCTTCCTTTTCGTGCAGGTCGCGCGGCGCCAGCGCTTCGGCGTGCAGCCAGCAGGCGGCGCCATGCGGCACACCCGGCGCCACATGCCCGTGCACCGCGAACATCGGCGGCACCTCGACGGCGCAACGCGCCAGCGCGCGCGGGCAGCGTTCGCGAAAGGCGCAGCCCGTGCCCAGCTCCCAGATGGACGGCACCACGCCCGCGATCTCGGCCAGTTCATCGCGCGTGCCGTCCTCGAAGGCCGCGCTGCTGCCCAGCTCGGGCAGGCAGTCGATCAGTCCGCGCGTGTAGGGGTGACCGGGCTCGGACAGCACCTGCTCGGTGGTGCCCTGTTCGATCACGCGGCCGGCATACATCACCATCACGCGGTCGGCCATTTCGGCGACGGCGCCCATGTCGTGGGTGATGAGCAGGATGGCCGTGCCCTTCTCGCGCTGCAGGTCGCGCAGCAGGTCGAAGATCTGCGCCTGCACCGTCACGTCGAGCGCGGTGGTGGGTTCGTCGGCAATCAGGATGTCGGGCCGGCAGGCCAGCGCCATCGCGATCATCACGCGCTGGCGCATGCCGCCCGAGAGCTGGTGCGGGTACTCGTCCACGCGCCGCTCGGGCGCCGGAATGCCGACCTGCTGCAGCATCTCGATGGCGCGCTGGCGTGCCGCGTGCGCGTTCATGCCCGCATGCAGTTGCAGCGATTCGCCGATCTGGTCGCCGACGGTGAACACCGGGTTCAGCGACGTCATCGGCTCCTGGAAGATCATCGAGATGCGGTTGCCGCGCACCTCGCGCATGCGGGCATCGCTGGCCTGCACCAGGTCTTCGCCCTGGAACAGCACGCGGCCGTTGCGGATGCGCCCCGGCGGCGAGGGAATGAGCCGCAGCAGTGCCAGCGCCGTCATGCTCTTGCCGCAGCCCGACTCGCCGACCACGCACAGCGTTTCGCCGGCGCGAATCTCGAAGTCGACACCGTTGAGCACCAGCGCCTGCCCGCGCCGGGTCTTGAACTCGACATGCAGGTCCTGCACGCGCAGGAGCGGGTCGTTGGGGGTCGCCATCAGCGTTCCCTCAGTTTCGGGTTGAGGGCATCGTTCAGCCCGTCGCCGATCAGGCTCACGGCCAGCACCGTGACGAAGATCGCCGCACCCGGAAAGGCCACAGCCCACCAGCACGACAGCACGTACTGCCGGCTGGAGCCGATCATCAGCCCCCAGCTCATCTGGTTCGGATCGCCCAGGCCGAGGAACGACAGGCCGGCCTCGAAAAGAATGGCCGCGCCCACCGCCAGCGTGGCCGACACCACCAGCGGCGGCAGCGCATTGGGCAGGATCACCTTCCAGATGATGCGGGCGTCGCGCGCGCCGATGGCCCGCTCGGCGCGCACGAACTCCAGCCCCCGGAACTTCATGAACTCGGCCCGCGTGAGGCGCGCGGTGCCGGTCCAGCTCACGATGCCGATGGCCAGTGTCACAGTCACCAGCGTGGGCGAGAAGAGCGTGACCACCACCATCGCGAACAGCAGCGCGGGCAGCACCTGGAAGAACTCGGTGAGCTTCATCAGCGCGGCGTCGATCTTGCCGCCGTAGTAGCCCGCGAAGGCGCCGAGCGTGATACCGATCGCCACCGACAGCAGCGCAGCCACCGCGCCCACCAGCAGCGTGGCGCGCCCGCCGTAGACGAGCGCGGTGAGCACATCGCGGCCTAGGTAGTCGGTGCCGAGCCAGGCTTCTTCGCTGAAGGGCGGCGTGAGTGGCGCGGCCTTGATCTCGAACGGGTCGGCCGGCAGCACCCAAGGCCCGGCGATGGCCACCAGTAGCACCAGGAACAGCATCGCCATGCCGACGATGGCCGACGGGTTGCGCAGGAACATGCGCATCGCCTCCACGCCGGGGTGTTCCACGCGCACGGCGGGCCGGGGCGCGGCTCTGGCTCCGGCGTCGGTTTTGGAGGAAGCAGCGGAAACGGAGGGCATCGCGACGACCTTGTTCATGAAGCCTTGATCCGTGGATCGATGAAGCGGTAGCAAAGATCGGTGAGCTGGTTCATCACCACCACCACGATGGAAGAGAACAGCAGCACGCCCAGGATGGTCGGGTAGTCGCGCCGCAGCACCGACTCGAAGGCCAGCCGGCCCAGGCCCGGCCAGTTGAAGACCGTCTCGACCAAAATGGCGCCCGCCAGCACGTTGCCGAACTGCAGCCCCAGCACCGTGACCACCGGCAGCAGCGCATTGCGCAGCGCGTGCTTGTAGAGCACCACGCGGTCGGCCAGGCCCTTGGCGCGCGCGGTGCGGATGAAGTCCGAGCCCAGCACGTCGAGCATCGACGAGCGCGCGAGCCGGCTGTACTGCGCCAAGTACACCAGGCTCAGCGTGAGCGTGGGCAGCACGAGGTGGTAGGCCACGTCGAGCATGTCGGCGAACCCGCCGGTGCCGGTCGAGTCGATGGCGCGCATGCCCGCCACTGGCAGGATGGGGAACACCGACGCCAGCAAGATCACCAGCATGATGCCCAGCCAGAACACCGGCGCCGCGAAGCCCACCAGCGACAGCACGTTAATGAACTGCGACAGCCAGCCGTTCGGCTTGCGCGACGACAGCACGCCCAGCGCCGTGCCCACCAGGAAGGCCAGCAGCACCGCGCTGAGCACCAGCAGCAGCGTGGCCGGCACGCGCTCGGCAATCATCTGGGTCACCGGCAGGTTGAAGAAGTACGAGTAGCCCAGGTCGCCGCTCGCCACCTTGCCCAGGTACACGAACAGCTGCACGGGCAGCGGCTTGTCGAGCCCGTACTGCGTGCGCAGTTGCGCCATCAGCTCGGGCGACATGCCGCCGCTGGCGCCGGCAATGGTTTCCACCGGATCGCCCGGCGCGGCGTGCACCAGCACGAAGTTCAGGACCACCACCGCGAGCACGAGGCCGATGGCCTGGAGCAGTCGCGAGGCGGCGTAGCGCAGCATGCCCATGATGTGCTCGCCGCGCCCTTACCTGAAGTACACCTCGTCCATCGGCGACAGCGGCCCCCAGATGGTCGTCGGCACGTTCGCCAGCTTCTTGCTCGTGATGGTGTGGTAGGGCACCTGGTTGATGAACTCGATGGGCAACTCGTCGGTCACGATCTTCTGGAAGGTCGCGTAGTAGGCCTTGCGCTGCGTCGCATCGATCAGGCCGCCGGCGGTGTTGAGCAGCTCGTCCACCTTCGGGTTGGCATACGACTGCGTGTTGGTCCAGACGATCGGCTTGATGTTGGTCGACAGGTAGGTGCGGTGCACGCCGATGATCGGGTCGCCCCAGTTGAAGACGGTGTCCATCGACATGTCGAAGTCGTGCGAGGCCAGGCGCTTGGCCCATGCCGGGAAATCGGCCGAGGCACGCACCTCGACCGTGATGCCCACCTTCTTGAGCTGGCCGCGGATGTACTCGGCCACGTTCTTCTGCTGGTCGTCGGCGCCGGGCAGGTAGTCGATGGTGAGCTTGAAGCGCTCGCCGCCGGCACCGGCCTTGTAGCCCGCGGCGTCGAGCATTTCGCCGGCCTTCTTCAGGTCGAGCGGGTAGCGCACGAGGTCGGTCACCGCGAAGGGGCTGCTGGCCACCAGCGGGCCGTCGGACACGGTGGCAAAGCCGCCCATCAGCGCCTTGGTGATGAAGTTCTTGTCGATGGCCGTGGCGATGGCCTTGCGCACCTGCACGTCCGACAGCGGCTTCTTCGCGGTGTTGAAGGCCAGCCAGTTGAGCGCGCCGATGCCGTCGTAGCCCTTGGGCGTGAGCGACACCTTCGGATCGTTGGCCAGCCGCTTCAGGTCGGTGGGCAGCGTGGCGAAGGGCACCATCTGGATGTCGCCGCGCTCCAGCCCGAGCGTGAGGCTCGCCGAGTCGGGCGTGATGTTGATGATGATCTTGTCGAGGTAGGGCCTGTTCGGCAGGAAGAACTTGTCGAAGCGCTCCAGCACCACGCGCTGCGCCGGCTTGAAGTCGGTCACGCGGAACGGGCCCGAGCCGATCACGTCGGTGGTGTTGCGCGGGTGGTTCTTCAGGTCTTGCCCGTCGCCGTAGATGTGCTTGGGAAGAATGGGGCACAGCGCGGGCGACATCGCCAGCACGATGGCCGGGTGCGGCACGCTCATGCGGATGATGGCCGTGGTCGCGTCGGGCGTCTCGACCTTCTCGACGGGGCCGAGCATGGTGGTGAACGGGTGGTTGGCCTTGATCGCCATGACCGAGAACGCCACGTCGGCCGAGGTGACGGGCTTGCCGTCATGGAACAACGCGTCCTTGCGCAGCTTGAGCGTGAGCGACTTGCCGTCGTCGGCCAGCTTCCACGATTCGGCCAGGTAGGGCTGCGGGTTCCACTTGTCGTCGAAGCGCAGCGGGCTCGCGAAGATCTGCGTCGAAGGCATCGCGGTGGCAATGCCCGATTGCACCGCGCCGTTCAGGTGCCGCGGCGTCTGCGTGCTGCCGATCACCAGCGTGCCGCCGCGCTTGGGTTCATCGGCTGCGAAGACGGGCAGCGGCAGCAGGGTGTTCGCACCGAGAAAGGCAGCAGAGAGCAGGGTGGTGCGGCGCGTGAAACGGGGAAGGGGCATGACAAGACCTCGGGGAGTTCGACACAGGCAATCCGGATCGGCTCGCAAGAGCCTTGGTGTCGAAGATAGGCGCTGGCCGCGCGCCAGCGAAGAGCCAACCACGGGCGATCCGCAGGGCCAGAGGGCACGGGTTTGCCCCGTTGTGCAACGGGGCGATGCGCCACTTCGGTGAACGCGCACCGCCGGTGCGCGGCCCTGCCTGTGCCCGGGTTACTTTTCGTCGCGTAGCCAATACCACTTGTAGAGCATGCGCTGGCCCATGCGGCGAAAGGGCGCGAAGGCCTGCGACTCGACCATGCCCATCACGTTGGGGAAGGGCAGCGGCGAGTGGTAGATGGGCAGCTCGAACACGTCCTTGCCCGTGTCCTTGCCCGCCACGCGCTCGGCCAGCCGCTTGCCGGCCCAGGTCGAGAACGACACGCCGTTGCCGCCGTAGCCCACCGCGTACCAGATCTTCTTGCCCGCGTCGGGCTGGGTGATGCGCGGCATCATGTCGTGGCTCATGTCGACCCAGCCCCACCAGGAGTAGTCGATGCGGATGCCCGCCAGCGGTGGGAACTTGCGCGCGATGGCGTCGGTGAGCAGCTTCAGGTGCACCGGGTCTTCGGCGTCGGCGCCGGTCACCGCGCTGCGGCTTCCGATCTGCAGCCGGTTGCCCTTGAGCAGCCGGTAATAGAAGCGCAGCGTGCGCGTGTCGGTCAGGAAGGTGAGCGACTTGAAGTTGGTGGCCTTCAGCTCGGCATCGGTGAGCGGACGCGTGACCACCGAGTTCGACAGGATCGGCATGATCCGGTTCTTCAGCAGCGGGTTGAGCGCCTGCCCCGTGTAGCCGCCGGTGCACACCGCCACGCGGCGCGCGCGCACCACGCCGGCGGGCGTCTGCAGGTGGTGCACGCCGTCGATGGTGTGCCAGCCCTGCACCGGACTCGATGTGTGCACCGTCACGCCCAGCGCGCGCGCCCGGCGCATCAGACCGAAGGTGAACTTGAGCGGGTGGATGCCCACGCCTTCGGGCTCGAACATCGCGCCCACGGTTTCGCGCTCGTCGCAGTAGTCGCGGCGCACTTCCTCGGCGCTCATCATGCGGGTGGCGTAGCCGAACTTCTCGCGCATCAGCCGCGCCTCGGTGTCCAGGCCTGCGAGCTTCTCGGCGCGGTGCGCCAGATAGAGGTGGCCGCCGTCGTAGGCGTCGCAATCGATCTGCGTGGTGAGGTGGCGGAAGTTCTCGAAGCCGCTGCGGATCTCGGCGTCGAGCTTCTTCGCGGTGTCCAGGCCCCAGCGTTCGATCCACTGCGAACGCTTCAGTCGGCCGCTGGCGTTCTGGCCCTGGCCGCCGCTGCGGCTGGAGCAGCCCCAGGCGGCCTGGTTGGCTTCGAGCACCGTCGCGCGAATGCCGTGTTCCTGCGCAAGGTACAGCGCGGTCGACATGCCCGTCGCACCCGAGCCGATGATGGCCACGTCGACATCGATGTCGCGCACCAGCGGGCCGTCGTCTTCGGGCGGCGCGCCGGCGCTGGCCACCCACCACGTGGGCGCGTAGGCGCGGCCGGCGCCGGGATCGGGCGCGTGCAGCGGGTCGTATTGCGGGTCGTAGGGGCGAAAGGGTGCTTGCGGCGGCTGCATGGGGGCTGCGCCGTCGATGACGGCGGCGCTGGCGGTGGTGAGGTTGAATCGGTTGGCGGTCCCTGCTGCGATGGTCATGAGGGCTCCAGGTGAAAAGGACAATCCGCGCCGCCTGCTACTTGGCCGCGGGCAGGTTCGGGCGCGCCTTGCGGAACACGTTCTTCAGGTGGATCTTTCCGCCCTTGAAGGTGAAGACGTCGATGCCGTCGGTCTCGATGCGGCTGCCGTCGGCAGCGGTGCCGGTGAAGGTCCACTGCGAGGTGCCGAAGTCGCCCTGCACGAAATGCTGGCCGTTGATCCACTGCGCATCGGGCACGGCCTGCCATGCGGCGGCGAAGGCCTTGCGCACGGCCTCGGTGCCCACGTGGCGCGTGCCGCAGGCGTCGGGGCCGGCGGCGGTCTGGAAGATGCAGTCGGGCGTCATGAAGCTCATCAGCGCGTCGATGTCGTGGCGGTTCCAGGCGTCGCTGAAGGCGGCCAGGGTGGCGATGGTCACGGGGGAAGAAGAGGGCTGCTGTGCGGTCACGCGAAGACTCCGGAAATGAATGGGGCAAGCGTAGGCAGCCGGTTGCCGCCGCGATAGGGCCAGTTGCGGAGATTCGACCGAGCCAGAGCGCACGCACAAATTGGCGTGGCTGTCCTAAACTGCGGCGCACCATGCCCCCGAACCCGCGAGCCACTCAATGGGCGCAGCTCTTCGCGCTGCCCGATCAACCGGCACTGCCGTTGCAGGCCCGCCTGCGCACCGCCGTGGTCCAGGCGATCCTCGAAGAACACCTGAGCCCCGGCGCGCCGCTGCCGTCGTCGCGTGAGCTGGCGGCGCTGCTCGGCCTGAGCCGCAACACCGTCACCTCGGCTTACCTGCAGCTCATCGACGAAGGCTTCCTGGAAGCCCGTCCGCGCAGTGGCGTGTTCGTGGCGCGCAATGCGCGGCCGCAGTCGGCTGCGCATGCCGAGCCGCTGGTCGGGCGCAGCGGGCAGGCCAGCCAGCCGCCGGACTGGTCGGGGCGCGTGCTGCGCTCGCTGGTCGACAAGCCCACGCTGTCGAAGCCCGACCGGTGGCGCGACTACCCGTACCCCTTTGTCTACGGCAACTACGACCCGCAGCTTTTTCCAACCGAAGATTTCCGCGAGTGCTGCGCCCGCAGCCTTGCGCGTTCGCAACTGCCGCACTGGACGCCCGACTTCGAGACCGACGACGTGCCCGACCTGATCGAGCAGATCCGCACGCGGCTGCTGCCCAAGCGCGGCGTGTTCGCGCTGAAGGAAGAGATCCTCGTCACCATGGGCGCGCAGCATGCCTACTACCTGCTGGCCGAGGCGCTGTTCGACGAGCAGACGCGCGTGGGGCTCGAAGAGCCGGGGCATCCGCATGCGCGCAACAGCTTTTCGTTGCGGCAGCCGAAGTGGGTCGAGGTCGACGTTGACGAAGACGGACTGGTGGTCGATGCACTGCCGGCCGCCGACTACCTGTTCGTCACGCCTTCGCACCAGAGCCCGACCACCGCAACCTTGAGCCTGGAGCGGCGGCAGTGGCTGCTGCGCAAGGCCGAGCTGCAGGACTTCGTCATCATCGAAGACGACTACGAGGCCGAGAACCTGTATGAAGGCACGCCGATGCCCGCGCTCAAGAGCCTGGACAAGACGGGGCGGGTGATCTACGTGGGTTCGGTGTCGAAGAGCCTGTCACCGGCATTGCGGCTCGGCTTCATCGTGGCGCCGCGCGCGCTCATCAAGGAACTGCGGGTGATCCGGCATGCGATGGTGCGGCACCCGAGCGCGTTTCTTCAGCATGCGTATGCGTTGTTCCTGTCGCTGGGGCATCACGAGTCGCACGCGCGGCGGGTGAACCACGCCATGCAGGAGCGGCTGGCCCTGGCGGCGCAGGCGTTGCGCGACCATCTGCCCGATTTCGAATTCCGGCTGCCATCGGGCGGCGCGTCGATCTGGGTGCAGGCGCCCACGTGGGTGGATGCGACCGAGCTGGCCCTGATGGCGCGCAACCACGGCGTGCTGATCGAGGCGGGCGATGTCTTCTTTGCGAAGCCGCCTTACCCGTGCCCCTTCTTCCGGTTGCGGCTGTCGTCCATTGCCGCTTCGCAGATTCCGGCGGGCATCCGGGCCCTGGGGATGGCGGTGGAAGAACTGGCTCTGGCACGCGGAGAGAAGCGGGCTGCCGGTTTGCGCACGCACTGAGTCCGGTTCCTTGTTTCTTGGGGGAGCGCCCCCGTGCCGGGAAGAAAACGCCCCGTCCAAGTGCCATATGCACCAGAACAAGGGTATCTCCCAACAAGCTGGCTCTACACCATCAAGAGCACTGGCACTTCCTGGCTGGACCCGATAGGCGCAAAGTCGCCCCGATTCACCCACAGGAGAAACCCGATGACCATGTCCCGCCGTCTCCCCCTCCAGTTCGCCGTGCTGGCCGCCACGCTCGCCACGCTCTGCGGCAGCGCCTTCGCCCAGCAAGCCAAGGAACTCACTTTCGCTCATCAGGACATGCTGGTGCCGCTGCGCCTGGTCATGGAGTCGGGCGAGGTCGAGAAGGCCACGGGCTACAAGATCAACTGGCGCATGTTCTCGGGCGGCGGCGACGTGATCCGCGCGATGGCTTCAGGCGACGTGCAGATGGGTGAAACCGGCTCCAGCCCGCTGACGGCCGCGGCCAGCCAGGGGCAGGACATCAAGCTGTTCTGGATCTCGGCCGACATCGCGAACGCCGAGGCACTCATTGCACGCAATGCGTCGGGCATCAACAGCATGAAGGACCTGGTCGGCAAGAAGGTGGCCACGCCCTTCGTGTCGACCGCGCACTACCAGCTCATGGCCGGCATGAAGATGGACGGCATCGATCCGAAGAGCGTGAACGTGATGAACATGCGCCCGCCCGAGATCGCGGCCGCATGGGAGCGCGGCGACATCGACGCCACCTTCATCTGGGACCCGGTGCTGTCGAAGATCAAGGCCACCGGCAAGACCATTGCGACCTCGGGCAGCATCGGCCAGCGCGGCGCGCCGACCTTCGAGGGCATCGTGGTCAACGCCAAGTGGGCGGCGGCCAACGAACCCTTCATGGTCGCCTTCGTGAAGGCGCTGAACCGCGCCAACGAGGAATACAAGGCCAGCGGCAAGAGCTGGACGCCCGATTCGCCGCAGATCAAGGCCATGGCCAAGTGGACCAAGGCCGACCCGAAGGACGTGTCGGCCGCGATGGCGCTCTACACCTTCCCGACCATGGCCGAGCAGGTCTCGCCGACATGGCTGGGCGGTGGCGCGGCCAAGGCGATGGCGGGCACGGCCGCCTTTCTGAAGGAGCAGGGCCGGGTGCAGGAAGTGAAGCCCGACTACGGCGCCTTCGTGACCACCGTGTACGTCGACAAGGCGATGGGCAAGTAGGCGCGGCGGAGAACCGAGATGCCCACGCTGGACATCCGCGACCTCACGGTCAACTACGCCGTCAAGGGCGGCACGCTGCAGGCGCTGGCGCCCGTCAACCTCACGATGCACGACGGCGACTTCGTCGTTGCGCTCGGCGCCTCGGGCTGCGGCAAGACGACGCTGCTCAACAGCATCGCGGGCTTTCTGCCGCCCTCGACCGGCGAGATCCTGCTCGACGGCAAACCTGTGGTCGGCCCCGGTGCCGACCGCGGCGTGGTGTTCCAGAAGCACGCGCTGATGCCCTGGCTCAACGTGCGCGACAACGTGGCACTGGGCCTGCGACTGGCCGGCACCGGCAAGGCCGAGCGCGACCGCATCGCCGAAGAAAAGCTCGCGCTCGTCGGCCTGCAGCAATACGCCGATCGCGCCGTGTACGAACTGTCGGGTGGCATGCAGCAGCGCGTGGGCATTGCGCGCGCACTCGCCAGCGACCCGGCCGTGCTGCTGATGGACGAGCCCATGGGCGCGCTCGACGCGTTCACGCGCGAGCAGGTGCAGGAGATTTTGCTCAAGGCCTGGTCCAAGTCGAACAAGATGGTGTTCTTCATCACCCATTCGGTCGAAGAGGCGCTGTTTCTTGCCACGCGGCTGATCGTGATGAGCCCGAGCCCGGGGCGCATCTCGCATGTGTACGACACCGTGCCGTTCTCGCGCCAGTTCCTGGCGCACGGCGATTCGCGCAAGGTGAAGTCGGAGCCCGAATTCATCCGCATGCGCGAAGAGGTGTTGTCGATCATTCATCATCGCGAGGCTGCCCATGCCTGAGGTCACCATTGCATCGCCTGCTGCCGTCATGACGCAACCGCCGCCGTCCAAGCCAGCCGCGTCGCCCGCTCCCCCGGCCGGCGCCAAGCTCAAGACCAGCGCCTTCAAGGTGCCGGGCGAGGGCTCGAGCGTGACCATCAGCGTGGTGACCGTGGTCACGCTGATCGCGTTGTGGTTCATCGTCACCAACATGGGCTGGGTCAAGCCGCTCTTCCTGCCGACACCGCAGGCGGTGTTTCAGCAGTTCTACGAATACCTGACCGGCCAGGCCAACGACAAGCCGCTGTGGCAGCACTTCCTGGCGAGCATGTTCCGCGTGTTCTCGGCCTTCTTCCTGGCCTGCGCCACGGCGATTCCGGTGGGCATCGCGATGGGCATGAGCCGCTTCTGGCGCGGCATCTTCGATCCGCCGCTGGAGTTTTATCGGCCGCTGCCGCCGCTCGCGTACCTGCCGCTCATCATCATCTGGTTCGGCATCGACGAACTGCCCAAGGTGCTGCTGATCTTCCTGAGCTGCTTCGCGCCGCTGGCACTGGCCGCGCGCTCGGGCATGCGCAGCGCTTCGCAGGAGCAGATCAACGCCGCGTACTCGATGGGCGCGAGCTACATGCAGGTGATCCGCCACGTCATATTGCCGTCGGCGTTGCCCGACATCCTCGTGGGCATGCGCATCGCCATCGGCTTCGGCTGGACCACGCTGGTGGCCGCCGAGATGGTGGCGGCCAACATGGGGCTGGGTCAGATGGTGCTGAACGCGTCGAACTTCCTGCGTACCGACATCGTCATCATGGGCATCATCGTCATCGGCGTGGTGGCGTACCTGTTCGACCTGCTGATGCGGTGGCTCGAGCGACGTCTTGTACCCTGGAAAGGGCGCATGTAGGGGCAGGCGGCGACATCGGCAACGGTGCGGGCATGGGCGGCAGCAGCGGGTTTTCGCCGTTGGCGCCCATGGACTGCTCCAGGAAGTCGAGCATCGCGCGCATCGCGGCGCTGTTGTGGCGGCGCTGCGAATAGGCGGCATACAGCCAGTGGTCGCGCGGCATGTGGTCGCGCAACACCGGCACCAGCGCGCCGCGCTCCAGGTGCGACTGCGCCAACGGCTCCGGCACATAGGCCACGCCCACGCCGCGCAGCGCCAGCTCGATCAGCGCCACCGCGTCGTTGGCCTCCATGCGGCTGTGCACCGACACATCGTGCGGCTTGCCCTTGGTCTCGAAGGGCAGGTGCGTGGTGGGCTTGGCCGAATAGCTCAGCACGTCGTGCCGGCTCATGTCTTCCGGCACCTGGGGAATGCCGCGCTGCGCCCAGTAGGCTGGCGAGGCGCAGACCACCATGTCGAACTGCACCAGCCGCCGCACGATCAGGTTCATGTCGTCGATGCGGCCGCCGGTCAGGTGGATGTCGATGCCTTCGCCGATCAGGTCGACCTCGCCGTTGGTGAAGACCAGGCTCACGTACACGTCGGGGTAGAGCTTGATGAACTCCGCGATCACGTCCGACATCCAGCCCGCGATCAGGCCGTTGGGCGCGCTCATGCGCAGGCGCCCGCGCGGGTGGGCGCCGTGGCCCTGCAGGTCGTTCAGCGTGTTCTCGGCCATCGTCACCAGCTCGGTGCTGCGGTCGAGCAGGATCTGGCCGGCGTCGGTCAGGCTCAGGGAGCGGGTGGAGCGGTTCAGCAGGCGCACGCCGCTGCGGGTTTCCAGCTCGGCCACATAGCGGCTGACCGTGGCTTTCGACATGCCCAGCGAAATCGCTGCGCGGGAGAAGCTGCGCCGGAACGCGACTTCGCGAAATGTTTTGATGAGATCGAGGCCGTCCATGGATGGGCGCATTGTTCCAGCATCGGGGTTGGGGGTATGCGGTGTAGGGGAATCCCCGCTTCCATTTCACGGGCTGCGGCGATAGCCGCGTGGCTATACTGCGCCGGTCGCGTGGTTCCCCCGACGCGCGCCGTGTCGCTCGAGCCGCAGCAGCCTCACCCAAGGCCGCGGCATTGCAACCTCCAAACCCAAGCATGGAGACCCGCATGAGAACGCTCAAAGTCATGGCGCACATCTCGCTGGACGGCGTGATCCAAACCACCGGCGAAGACGACTTTCCCCACGCCGACTGGACCATGCCCTACCGGACCCCCGCCGGCCGGGACGAAGTGCTCGCTGCGCAGGGCGGGAAGTTCGACCTGCTGCTTGGTCGCCGCACCTACGACCTGTGGTCGGGGTACTGGCCCAAGGCGCCGAGCGGCCCGATGGCGGATGGCTTGAATGCGGCGACCAAGTTTGTCGTGACCCACCGTCCGGAGAGTCTTGAATGGGGCCCGTACGAGGGCCTGGGGCCGGACGTCGTCGAGAGCGTTCGCCGCATCAAGTCGCAGGCGGGGCCGAACCTGATCCTCTGGGGCAGCTCGACGCTGACGTCAACGCTGCTTGCGCATGGGCTTGTGGATGACGTCCTGCTGATCGTCTATCCGGTTCTGCTGGGGGCCGGAAAGCGCTTCTTCGCAGAGGGAACCCCGCCGCGTGCGTTCGAGCTCGTCACGACGAAGGCAATGCCGTCGGGGATCGTTGTCAATGCGTACAGGGTTGTCGGGGCGTTGAAGGCGGGTTAAGCGAGCGGTGCGACAGCACGACGGCGTGAACGAACAAACGCCAGTGTGAGTGATTTCAGCATGGGGTCTCAGGTCCGCTGCATTTTCCTCTTCCGCAATGCCTGATGGGCGATGCCGCCAACGCAGGAAAACAGCAGCAGCGCCGCGCCGACATATGGACTCGCATGCGGTACGAGCCAAAGATGTACAGCACTTGCGCTTGCAACACCAAGCCCGAGGCCGAGTATGGGCGCGGCGCTATTTCCTGCGCCAGCAAAAAGACCTGTACCTGCGCTCAGGCAGGCAAGCGAGCCTGCAGCGACGATGGCCATGCCAAGCGCTCCACCGGGCCCATCCGCATCGTCGAGTGCAAGCAAAGTCCAGAGACCGAGCACGAGTACAAAGGCGGTGAAAGCCAGCCAGTAGCCGGCGGAGGGAAGTGCTCGCCCAGCAAGAAAAAAGAGGTAGACGACCAAGCCCATGATCGCCAGCAACCCGATGTACAGGCCGATTCCAAAGCTCATTGGCAGCCCCGTTTGCGCTAAGAGTTTTGCAGGACGTCACGACAGCGATCGGCCGCAGGGGATTCCTGAGTGACACAAGACTAGTCGGCCTGCAGGCTCAGTCCCTGTTCCACGAAATTCTCGAAGGCAGACCACCCGCATTGACCCAGAACTCTTCGATCGCCTGCAAGCAACTCGACAAACTCACGCACCACGACAGCGGGTACTCATCGACTTGCCCGTTCGCCAACGTGTACGTCGTGGCACCCGCTCGGGCCACTTCGCCGCGAGAACTGAAGCCGCTGTCCCCGGGCTCGTTCAGGTACATGAGCCAGGCGCTCTCGCCATTGCGCAGCATGCACATCATGGGCCCCGTTTCGGTCGAGATCCAAAGCTCGAACTTCTCCCAGGCTCTGACAACAGCAAGGCTTGCGTCAAGCTGCGCTCGTGTGGAAGCAGGCAGCGACTGCTCGTTCAATGTGATGTTGATCATCGGCGCACTACACAACCCGGCATCGCCGCGCTCCAGAGCCAAGACTGGCCGCGCAGGCAATGCCAGGTACCGTGGCAAGAGGCCCTGGGATCAACAGGCGGTTGCGTTCGACAGCTGGGCAGCCGTCACTTGCCAAACCACTTCATCACGTGCTGCCACATGCGCAGCAAGAAGCCCGCGCGCTCCACATCGGCTTGCGCGACCAGCGGCGTTTCTCCCACTTGCTTGCCATTCGAAGTCGCGACGACCTTGCCGATCACCGCGCCCTTGGCCACTGGCGCTTCCAGGTCCGGCTTGATCTGCACCGCGGTCTGCACTTGCTGGCCGCGCGGCACGGTCACGGCCCATGACGACTCCAGAACCGCGGGGACCGTGTCGGCCTTGCCGAAGCTGACCTTGGCCGCCGTCACCACTGTGTTCGGTTGAATCGGCGTGGCTTTCTCGAAATTGCTGAAGCCCCAGCCGAGCAGCGTGCGCGTCTGGTCGGCCCGCGCCTGCGCGCTGTTGGTGTTGAGAATCACCGTGATGAGGCGCATGCCGTTGCGCTTGGACGAAGTGACGAGGCAGAAGCCCGCTTCCTGCGTATGGCCGGTCTTCAGGCCGTCGACCGTCGGGTCGGTGTAGAGCAGGGCGTTGCGGTTGCCCTGCTTGATGTTGTTGTATTTGAATTCGCGCTCGGCGTAGATCGGATAGAAGTCGGCGCTGTCGTGGATGATGGCGCGCGCCAGGATCGCGAGGTCGCGCGCGGATGACCTGTGCTGCGGGTCGGGCAGCCCCGTCGCGTTGACGAAATGCGTGTGCGTCATCCCGAGGCGCTGGGCTTCGGCGTTCATGAGCTTGGCGAAGTTCTCTTCGGAGCCGGCCATGTGCTCGGCGATCGCCTTGGACGCGTCGTTGCCGGACTGGATGATGATGCCGCGCAGGATGTCGATCACCGTGGCCTGGCTGTTCAGCGGCAGGTACATGCACGACTCGGTGCTCGAGCCACGGCACCAGGCGTTCTGGCTGACCGAAACAAGGTCTTCCTTCTTGAGCTTGCCCGAGCGAAGCGCCTGTTCGACCAGGAAGCTGGTCATCATCTTGGTCAGCGACGCCGGCGGCAACGGCTCATCGGCGTTGTCCGAGCCGAGCACTTCGCCGGAGTCGAAGTCCATCAGCAGCCATGCCTTGGCGGCCAGCGCGGGCTGGCCGCCAGCAGTAGCGGCCGGTGTTGCTGCCGGCGCCGAAGCAGGCGCGCTGGCAGCAGGCTTCTTGTTCTGGGCAGCGGGCTTGGCGGCATGGTGGGAGGCCGCATACGAGGCCGAGTACGGCACGAGGCCCCCTGCGGCGATGGCGAAAGCGATGGAGAGCGTGGAAAGACGCTTGGCTTGTACGTTGGTCAGGGGCATAGGGAACATTGTGGTGAATCGTGTGCAGGTCGCGCAATGCGATCGAAATGAGGTGAGAAGGTTCAGATGACAGAACGGGCCTTCTCGCCATTTTCCTCGACGCTTTGGGGTGCCAGTCACCGTCGAGAAGTATCAAAAATGTTACGACCCCGCCTTTCATCCAGGCGCGAGCCGGTATGAACGCCAGCGAATGCAATCACCACGATGTCGACGTGACAGGCGTGGCGGCCACGTGGACGCGGGCGGCACCCTCGCTAAACTGCGGCTTCCTTATTGCAGGAGATGGCCTCATGACCCGAGTACTGGTGCGCAGCTTCGGTGTTTCGCTCGACGGCTTTTCTGCCGGCCCCGACCAGAGCCTTGAGCATCCGCTGGGCGTTCGCGGCCCTGAGCTCATGGACTGGTTCTTTCCCACGCGCGTCTGGCAGCAGATGCACGCGACGGGCGAGGCCAATGGCGAGACCGGTATCGACAACGGGATCGCCGAACAAGGCTTTGTCGATGTCGGTGCCTGGATTCTCGGGCGCAACATGTTCGGCCCGGTGCGCGGTCCCTGGCCCGACGAAAGCTGGAAAGGCTGGTGGGGCGACGAGCCGCCGTACCACGTGCCGGCCTTCGTGCTGACTCACCATGCCCGAGCGCCACTGACGATGCAGGGCGGCACCACCTTCCACTTCGTCACCGGCGGCATCCACGATGCGCTGACGCAGGCGCGGGCCGCCGCGGGTGCGCGCGACATTCGCATAGGCGGTGGCGTGGCCACCGTGCGCGAATACCTGAAGGCCGGGCTGATCGATGAACTGCACCTGGCCGTGCGGCCGGTGCTGTTGGGGAAGGGCGAGGCGCTGTTCGCGGGCCTGGACTTGCCGGCGCTGGGCTACAGCTGCGAACGGCAAGTGGCTGGTGAGCGCGCCACGCACATGTTCCTGCGCCGCAACGCGGCTTGATGCCGGCCATGGGCATGGCGCCTCCTGGCGCCAGGCAACTCAGTTGCTTTTGCTGCGTGCGTGCAACGCGCCTGTTGCCGGATCGCCATTGCGGTGTTAGCCTCCGACCCCCTCAAAGATCAACCATCGCACTGCGGTTCAACACCTGACCGCGCGAGAGACCCATGAAGCAGTTCCTGACCACGCAAGACGCATCGATGACCCGCACAGCCGCGGCGATTTCGCTGCGCGCGTTTTTTGCCGAATTGCTTTCATAGAGCCTTTGCATCCGGAGGCTTGGCCTCCTCGTTTCACAAAAACCCGGTAGGCCTCAAGCCACCGGGTTTTCTGTTTTCCGCCTGCCCCGTTGGAGATTTGGACATGAGCCCCGAACGAGACCTTCTTCTTCCTTTCGCAGCACGCGCTGCCGGCGCAGTGCTGCGCGTCGACTCCGTGGAGTGGTTCGTGTAGAGCCTCCAGGCCCTCGTGCGCCTGGAGGTCCATCCTTCAGGCAAGAAAAAAAGCCTGTCGGGTGGTCCACCCCGGCAGGCTTTTTTTTCGCCCGCATGGCGGGCATCGCGAGTTTGGTGCGCGCGCACCGACAACCCGCCGACCGTTTCGCCTGGCCAGCGAATCGGATCGGTTTTTTACTCTCAAACTGGAGAAAGAAATGATGAACAACAAGGTTCATGTGAATGTCGGAACCATCGGTCACGTCGACCATGGCAAGACGACGCTGACGGCTGCCCTGACCTTCGTGCAGGCTGCGCGCTTTGGCGGCAACGCGCTGTCCTATGGACAGATCGACAACGCGAAGGAAGAGCGCGAGCGCGGCATCACGATCAATACCTCGCACGTCGAGTACGAGTCGGACTGCCGTCACTACGCACACATCGACTGCCCGGGGCATGCCGACTACATCAAGAACATGATCACCGGCGCCTCGCAGATGGACGGCGCGATCCTGCTGGTGGACGGCACCGAAGGCGCCGCGCGGCAGACCATCGAGCATGTGCTGCTGGCGCGCCAGGTGAACGTCGGCCACATGGTGGTGTTTGTGAACAAGATGGAC
Source organism: Variovorax sp. EL159 (assembly GCF_900100965.1). GTDB lineage: Bacteria > Pseudomonadota > Gammaproteobacteria > Burkholderiales > Burkholderiaceae_C > Variovorax. The sequence goes on from NZ_FMUJ01000002.1 coordinate 760,795, forward strand.
CTGGTGGCCGACAGCGATCGCGCGGAGATCGAGCAGCTGATCGAGATGGAGATCGGCGCGCTGCTGGCTGCGCACGGCTACGACGATGCGCGCTTCGTCTTCGGCAGCGCGCTGAAGGCACTGGCCGCCGCCGAGCACGGCGACCTCGAAGGTGCCGACGTGCAATGCATCGTCGAGCTCGTGAACGCGTTGGACTCGCGCATTCCTGATCCGGTGCGCGACTACGAGGCGCCGTTCATGATGCCCGTCGAAGGCGTGCACACCATCACGGGCCGAGGCACCGTGATCAGCGGCCGTGTCGAGCGCGGCGTGATCCGCGTTGGCGACAACCTGGAGATCGTCGGGCTCAGTGCGGCCGGCGACGAGAAGGTGGTCGTCACCGGCGTGCAGTCCTTCCACAAGGACGTCGCCGAGGCGCGTGCCGGCATGAACGTCGGCCTGCTGCTGCGCGGGGTCAAGCGCGACGATGTCGTGCGAGGCCAGGTGGTGGTGAAGCCCGGCGCGCTGAAGCCGTACCGGACGGGGCGTGCGCAGATCTTCGTTCTCAGCAAGGACGAAGGCGGTCGCCACACCCCGTTCGGCTCCGGCTACCAGCCGCAGTTCTTCTTCGGCACGACCGACGTGACGGGTGTCATCCGCGTCGACACCGAGACCGGCGTGATCGAGCCGGGCGCACAGGCGCAGATCAGCTTCGAGCTGCACAAGCCCGTGGCCATCGAGAACGGCATGCGGTTCGCCATGCGCGAAGGCGGCAAGACCGTCGGCGCCGGCATCGTGACCGAGGTGCTCGGCTGAAAGGCTGATGCACCATTGGCCCCTGTCGTCTGCTTGTCAGGCGATGGGGGGCTTTTTTACGCCGGCTCAATGCTGCGGGCGCTTGGACTGCTGCTCCTGGTCAAGCTGCTCCGCAAGCCCGACGATGAGGCCTTCGGGCCCGCGGATATAGGCAAGCCGGTAAGACTCCCCGTACTGCATCTGCCCGATGAGTTCCGCGCCATGGGCCTGCATCCGCGCAACGACGGCATCGATGCCATCGACGGCAAACATGACGCGACGAAGGCCCAGCGCATTCACCGGCGTGTTCACGGGCCCGAACCTGACGGCGTCCGGCGTGTGGAACTTGTCCAGTTCAATGCCTTGCCCATCGGGAGTACGCAGCATCGCGAGCGTGGCGCGGACGTCTCCAAGCCCGATGAGGCTCCCGATTGCGGGCCCTTCAACCGTGGTCTGGCCTTCGAGCGTGAGGCCCAGCTCGACAAAGAACGCCTTCACCGCGTCGAGATCGTCGACAACGATCAGGACGTTGTCCATTCGCTTGACTGTCATGTCGCGTGGTCCTTTCCAAGTGCGGTCGCAGGAGATCTTGCCCTCGGCATCGCCAGACATCATGCGCAAGGGCTTCGTCGCAGCCAGAGCAACCGCACTGTAGTTGGGGCTGCGCCGGAACGCACGGCCTCAGGCAGAAGACCGATCGCGCCACGCCACGAGAAGCGCCCAAAGCAATGCCGTCGATGCCGATGCGAACATGGCGACAAAGAGCGCATGCGAGCCGCTGGCTTCAGTCAGGAAGAGCCCGGAGATCGAAGCGATCAGCGCACCACCGCCCACAGTGAGCGATGCAGCCAACCCCGCAGCCGTGCCGGCCAGGTCCGGCCGCACCGACATCGCGCCTGCGTTCGCGCCCGGCATGGTCAGGCCGTTGCCCAGGCCGATGAACATGCACGGGCCGAAGAATGCCAGCACGCCACCGACATCGAACGCCGACAGCAACAGGCCGACCAGCAGGCCGGCGCATGCCAGCAGCCTGCCAACGAGCACCGTCGTGCTCAACGGGTACCGCGAGGCATATCGGCCCGCGAGGCGGCTGCCGATCATGAAGCCCGCCGGCACGATGCCCATGAGAAGCCCGAGCCTGGCGCTCGATCCGTCGAGAAGGTGCGCGCTCGCCGATGCCGCGCCGCCCAGAAAGACGTACAGCGTGCCACTCGAAAACGCCATGCAGAGCACGTAGCCCACGAACCTCGTCGAGCGCAGCAGGTCGGCATAGCCGCGCAGGTAGCTCGCCAATGGCCGCGCGGTGGTCCTCGCGCGTGGCTTCAAATCGACGGCGACCAGCGCCAGCACGGCAGCGCCCATGACAGCGAAGGCGACGAAATTCGCACGCCATCCGAAAAGCTGATCGAGCATGCCGCCGAACGCCGGGCCCACCATCGGCGCAAGGGCCCACGCGGAAGCGACGAGCCCGATCTTGCTCGCGGCCTCGCGCTCGGTGGATGTCTCCCTGATGATCGCGAGCGAAACCGAATAGCCCGTGGCAATCACCGCCTGCATGAAACGGCAGACGAGAAACACGCCGATGCTGGGTGCGAGCGCGCAGCCGATGGACGCAACGGTAAAGACCGCGACGGCGCACAGCACGACAGGGCGGCGGCCGAACCGGTCCGACAGCGGCCCCGCCACGAGCTGGGTAAGGGCCGCCACGATCGCAAAGCCTGCGATGGAGAGATTGACGAGCGCAAAGTCGGCACTGAAGGTCGCGGCGATATGAGGCAGCGACGGAGCGAACATGTTGACCGGCAACACGGCCAGTGCCGAAAGAAAGACAAGAGTCGTCAGCTGCGGCGCGGCGCTGGGCGCTTTCATCATGGAGGGAACCTCGTGCGTCATGTGGCCAAGCGGCGCCACGCCACTTGCCCCTTGTCCACCCGCGACCTTGTGCAAAGGCCAAGGCGCGGCCATCTGGTGTCAGTCTTGGGTGGATGAGGCCGTTGATGACGGCGAATTCGGTCCCCACAGGCCCAGGCTCCGCAGGTTCGCTGCGCAATCCCGGAAGCCGCGTCTCTCAGCGGTTTTTCGCAGGTCTCACCGAGGTGTCCGCGAAAAAATCGCTGCGAGCCGCAGCATCGTTCTGGTTGTGCGCGGGAGCTTAGTTGCTGTCTTGTGTGCTGTAAAGCCGGCGCGCCGAGCCCCGCCGATGCAATCGACCCATGGCGTGAGGTCGTTGCGAATTCAGGCCTTGACGACGCCAGTCAGCAGGGCATCGCAACGCCGTCGCGATGCAGGCAAAGCCCGCGAACCGTCAATGCCGTGGACGGAGGCCATCGACCAGCAGCACCACGGCGTCGGCCCCGGCCTTTCTGTCTTCGGCGATGGCGTTGTAATCGGGGCTCGTCTGGAATGCCTGGGCCGCTTCCTTGTTCTCGAATTCCATGACCACGACCTTGTTGCGAGACCACTCTCCTTCGAGAACTTCGGGCGACTCGTCTGCCACGAGCAACTTGGCGCCGAAGCGGCTGAACACTGCGGGGAATGCACGCTGGTATCGCCTGTAGGCATCGACATCCGTGAATGCGAGCTGGGCAATGATGTAGGCAGGCACGGGGGCTCCTCGTCGAATGGGGTGAGCCGCACCGGGCGGCGCCGATCGAAACCTTTCAGATTTTCCCGGATCGGCTGCGCGGCGGGAGTCGCCTACCGGACCGAGGCGGCCACCATCAAACGCAGGTTCTGTACAGCCGCACCTGCGGCGCCCTTGCCCAGATTGTCGAGAACCGCGCTCAAGACGATCTGGCCCGTGCGGTCATTGGATGCAACGGCCAGGCTCATGTCGTTGGAGCCGTTGTGGGCTTGCGGGTCCAGCTCGGTCATCGGTGTGGTGGAAGAAGACATCGGCATCACACGCACATGCGCCGCGCCGTGGTATCGCGCCGCGAGGCATTCGTGGATGCGCGCACCGGAAACATCGGCGGGAAGCAGCCGCGTGTGCAGCCCGATGGTGAGCACGATGCCTTGCCGGTAGCTGCCGTAGGCCGGCACGAAGATGGGCCGTTGCGTCAAGCCGGCGTAGGCCTCGATCTCCGGCACGTGCTTGTGCTCGAGCGCAAGGCCATAGACCGTCAACGAATGCGCGCCTGCCCCGGCCTCGTGCGCTTCCGCTCCCGCTCTACCTTGACCCGAATAGCCCGAGACGGCGTGGATGGCCAGCGGATAGTCGGCGGGCAACAGGCCCGCATCCGTCAGCGGCCGCAGCAGGGCGACCGCGGCCGTGGGATAGCAGCCTGGATTCGTGACGCGCGATGCCGAGGCGATGCGTTCGCCTTGCCGTGCATCGAGCTCCGGCAGGCCGTAGACCCAACCCGGGCTGGTGCGGTGCGCCGAGCTGGCATCGATGACGCGCACCGACGGGTTCTCGATCATCGCCACCGCATCGCGCGCCGCGGCATCGGGCAGGCAGAGGATGGCGATGTCGCTTTCGTTGAGCGCGGCCCGGCGCGCTGCCGCGTCCTTGCGCAGGTTGGCCGGCAATGTGTGGATGCGAAATTCGCTGCCCCGGAGCCGGTTCTGCAGATCAAGGCCCGTGGTGCCCTGGTCGCCGTCGATGAAGATGTTGAGGTCCATGGAGCGCGATCGTAGGGATGCGGACTCGATAGCTCCAGCTAAATATATGGAACCTCGGATTAAGAAAAGTTAAATTAGCCGCATGCGAGAACTGAGCCTTGACCATCTGCGCACCCTCGTCGCCATTGCCGACCTCGGCTCCCTGGCCAATGCCGCGCGCGCCCTTCACCTGGCAGCACCCACCGTCACCGTCCAGATCGCGGAACTGGAGTCGCGCCTGGGCGGTCAGTTGCTGGTGCGTGGGCGAGGGCCTGTGCAAGCGACCGCCTTGGGAGAGCGCTTCATCGCGCGCGCCCGCAGGTTGCTGGCGGACGCGGACGACGCGGTGGAAGACGTTCGACGCCAGCTCGCCGGCCAAACAGGCCGCGTGCGCGTGGGGGCCTCGACGGGCGTCATTGCGCACCTGCTGCCGCCCGCGCTCGAACGCCTGGCGCGGAACCATCCCGGCATCGACGTGAACGCGCAGGTGCTGACCTCCAACGACAGCATGGCCCGGCTCGCCGCAGGCAGCCTGGACCTGGCAATCGTGGCGCTGCCGCAGGCGCCTGTGCGCGGCGTGCATGTCACGCCCTTGCGGCGCGAGGCTGTCGTCGCCTTCCTGCCGGCCGCCTGGAAGGCGCCCAAGCGATTGACGCCGCAATGGCTGGCCCAGCAGCCGCTGATCATGAACGACGCTTCGACTCGCCTTTACCGGTTGACCGCGGAATGGTTCTCGGCGGCGGGCGTCCATTGCCGGCCGCGCATGGAGCTGAACTACAACGACGCGATCCGGACGCTGGTTGCCGCCGGCTATGGAGCGGCCTTGCTGCCGGAGGAGTCGCACGAGCCCGCGCGCGATCCGCGCATCGCCGTCCGCCCGCTCAGTCCGGCGCTGTGGCGGCAGCTGGGTCTTGCGGTCAGCGACCGGGGCGCGAGTGGTCCGACGCGTTTCGTGTTGGAGGCGTTGATGCCCGAGAAGGGGCCTGCTGCAGCCGGTTGAGCGAGAGGCGCACTGTTTGCAAGGCAATCTTCAGTGCGTTGTGACCCCATCCACCGGCGCATTGCAGCGCCATACGATACACATATAATTCGTATACGTTTCATATGGAGTAGCCGCGATGGGTATCGTCAAAATTTCAGACCTGATGCACGAGAACCTGCGCGTGGCGGGGAATGCGCTCAGCAGGTCCATCAATGCACAGGCAGAGCACTGGATGCGGGTCGGCATGCTGACCGAAATGCATCCGGAGCTGGATCACCGGGAAATCTGCCAGCTGCTGATACAGGCTGAACTGTCGGGAGGGCTGGACATCGCAGCGGCTGCCACGGCCCAACCTTCCGGCAGGGCCCGCGCATCTTCAGCCGGAAAAAGCTGATGGCTCGCAGCGTCTCCATCAAGTCCGCGGAAGACATCGAGATGGCGCGGCGTGCCGGCGGGCTTGCCGCGGAGGTTCTCGACATGGTCGCGCCGTATGTCGTGCCGGGGGCGAGCACGGAGATGCTCGACCGCATCTGCCACGACCACATCGTGAATGTGCAGGGCGCCATTCCAGCGAACGTGGGGTACCAGGGGTATCCGAAGACCATCCTCACGTCGGTCAACCAGGTGGTGTGCCACGGCATCCCTTCGCCCGACAAGATCCTGAAGAAGGGCGACATCGTCAACATCGACGTTGCCGTCATCAAGGACGGCTGGTTCGGCGACACCAGCCGCATGTACTTCGTCGGCGTCCCCAGTGTGCTGGCCCGGCGGCTGGTGGAGACGACGTACGAGGCGCTGCTGGCCGGCATCCACCAGGTCAAGCCTGGGGCGACCCTGGGCGATATCGGCCATGCGATCCAGTCGGTGGCGCAGCGCGAGCGTTTCAGCGTGGTGCGCGAATACTGCGGCCATGGCATCGGCCAGATCTACCACGATGAGCCGAATGTCCTGCACTACGGGCGGCGCGGGGAAGGGCTCACGCTGGAGGCGGGAATGGTCTTCACCATCGAGCCGATGCTCAATGCGGGCTCACGCGAAACGAGGCAGTTGGCCGACGGGTGGACGGTCGTGACGAAGGACAGGTCGCTGTCTGCCCAGTGGGAGCACATGGTGGCGGTCACGCCCGAGGGGTACGAGGTGCTGACGCGCTGGCCGGGAGGCACGGGCACTTACGCGCCGGTTTGATACCGGGCTGGGGCGGGGCCTGATCCTTGGTCCGCTTTTAATCTGTTGTTCATGCGTCGGCCCGCGTTGCCCCGCTACAGTGCCTTCTCATGTTCCGCCTGCGCCTGTCACTCGCATTTGCCGTCCTTGTCGCACTGGTTTGCATGCAGGCGGGCTTTGTCTATTGGGGGTCGAACCGGGTCAACGACTACGCCCAGCACAGCCGGCTGGCCAGCGACATCCTGGCGGAGCTGCTGGAGCTTTCCGCCAGCAAGCAAAGGCTGCGTGTCTGGGCGTCGCAGCAGCTGATGGACGCCAACGCCTCGCCCGATGTGCGCGACAGCCAGTTGGCGCGCATGCAGGCGAGCACGGAGACGCTCAGGCAGCTCGCGCGCCGCGATCGTTCCTTGTGGGAAAGCATTGCCCACCGCGAAGGCGTTCCGATACCGCCAGAGGTCGATCAGCTCGTGGCCGTCAGCGACCTGCTCAACGACAACATCGCTGCGGTCCGCGCGCGCTTGCTGAAGCTGGTCCCGCTGGAGCGCGGCGCCGAATTCGCCAGCGTCTGGCAGGAGCTGAACGAGGTGTTCGACAAGGCGCGCGGCCGCGATCTGCGTGAGCTGATCAACGGCGCCATCGAACGGCAGCGCAATGCGATGCCGGTGGCCCGTGCCGCGACCGAGCGCGGCCTGGACCAGTTGCGCCTGCAGACCATCGGCCTGGCCGTGCTGACGCTGGCCGCTGCCGTCGTGCTGGCGCTGTACCTGAACCGGCGGCTGCAGCGGCCATTGGACCGCCTGCTCGAAGGCACGCAGGCGCTGCGTGCCGGCGCACTTGGCCACCGGATCGCGCTGGGTTCGCGCGACGAGTTCGACCGCGTCGCCGAGCACTTCAATGCCATGGCCGCCGAACTGCAGCGGCACCGGCTCGACGCCGATGCCGCGCGCCGGCGGCTCGAAGATGCCGTCCTGGAGCGCACCAGCGAACTGAGTGCCGCGCACGAGACGCTGCAGCAGGTCGACCTGCGCCGCCGACAGCTTCTCGCCGATCTCAGCCACGAACTCCGCACGCCCGCCACAGCGATTCGCGGAGAGGCAGAGATCGCCCTGCGCGGCGCCGACAGGCCGCCGGCCGAATACCGGGAGACGCTGACACGCATCGTGGGTGGCGTGAAGCAACTCGCCGGCGTGATCGACGACCTTCTTCTGGTCGCCAAGGCCGAGGCCGATCAACTTGCGATGCGGTTCGGCGCGGTCGATCTGTCGGAACTGCTGGGCGAAGCCGCTGAAATGGCCGATACGCTGGGCGCGCGGCAGAACGTTCGTGTCCGGCTCGAAGGCCCTGGCGTCGGCTTGCCCACGGTCATGCTCGAAGCCGATGCCGATCGTTTGCGGCAGGCCTTGGTGATCGTGCTCGACAACGCGGTGCGCTATTCGCGCAACGACACGACGGTGCGGATGAGTTGGCATCTGCAAGACCAACGCGTGCAGGTGATCGTGGCCGACGAGGGCATCGGCATCGATGCGGACGAGCTGCCGAAGGTGTTCGAGCGCTTCGTTCGCGGCCGCCGTGCACGTGTGCATCGGGCCGACGGCACAGGCATCGGGCTGTCGATCGCGCAGGCCATCGTGCGCGCCCACAACGGCCGCATCGACATTGACAGCATCCCGTTGCAAGGCACCACGGTTCGCATCGAACTGCCTTGCAGCCATGGTCCAACCCTCGCATCCTGAATCGAAAACATGAACATCCTGGTGGTGGAAGACGATGCCCGTGTCGCCGACTTTCTGCTGCGCGGCCTGAGCGCCGAGGGCTACCGTGTCCAACTTGCGCGCACCGGGCCCGAGGGCCTGGCCCTTGCCCGCGACAGTGATCTGTCATTGCTGCTGCTCGACCTGATGCTCCCCGGCCTCAGCGGCCTGGAGCTTTGCCAGACACTGCGCGCCGAGGGCCGGCAGGTGCCTGTGCTGATGCTCACCGCGCTGAGCAACACGGAGGACAAGGTCAGCGGCCTGCGCCTGGGCGCCGACGACTACCTCACCAAGCCTTTCGCGTTCGAGGAGTTGCTGGCGCGCATCGAGGCCCTGCTTCGCCGTGGCCGGGAGCAGCGGCCCAGGGCCGCCTCGCTGCAGGTGGCGGACCTCGTTCTCGACCGGGAGCGGATGGAGGTCACGCGCGCCGGCAAGCCCGTGCCGCTCACGGCCAAGGAGCTGGCGTTCCTCGAACTGTTGATGGCCGCACCGGGCCGTGTCTACAGCCGCGAGCGCATCCTGTCGAACGTCTGGGGCACCAACGAAGACCCGCTGACGAACATCGTCGATGTCTACGTGCGCCGGCTGCGCGCCAAGATCGACGACGGCCATCCGGTGCCGCTGCTCAAGACGGTGCGCGGCCTGGGCTATCGGCTGGACGCGGCGCCCGCCTGAGGCGCTGCGGTTCATCTGTTGTTCATGCCTGCGTCATGCCCGCTTCATGGCGGGCAACCGGTGGTGTTCATGGCGCAATCGAACAATGAAGTCCTGCCTCTTCAACGGGCGCAGCACCGGAAAAAAGCCGGTGATCGACCTCTCATTGCAAAAGGAAAACTCCATGAATGTGCTCCGTACGCTTTCTATGTCCGCCACGACGGCGGCGGCCCTCGCCATCTCCACGTCCGCCTTCGCCCAGGCACCGGCCGCAGGGATCTGCGCACCCGCCACCGAACCGCAGATCGCGGCGCTGTTCGACCGCTGGAACGATTCGCTGCGCACGCTGGACCCCGACAAGGTCGTTGCCAACTACGCGGTGGACGGCGTGCTGCTGCCGACCGTGTCGAACAAGCCGCGCACGAACCCGACGGAAATCCACGACTACTTCGTCAAGTTCCTGAAGAGCGCGCCGCAGGGCACGATCGACCAGCGCATCATCAAGATCGGTTGCAACGTGGCACAGGACGTCGGTACGTACACCTTCAAATTCAAGGATGGCAAGAGCGTGCATGCCCGCTACACGTACATCTACGAGTGGGTGAACGGCCAATGGCTGATCGCGCACCATCACTCGTCGGCCATGCCTGAAGTGGTTGCGCGCAAGTAAGCTGCGGCCGTGCGCCGGCGGGGCGCTGCTGCCCACAGGCTGCCGGGCGCACCGTCCGAGCGGGCTGGCCGGCATGGAAATCGACAGGCGGGCGCATCCAAAGCCCGTCCCGCTGCGTACAAGTGCCTACGGCACGCACTCCGGCGTGCCCTTGCCCGAGGAACAGTCATGCCGCAGGACATCGCATTCGCCATTCGTTGGGTCGAGAAAGGGCTGGTGCCGGACGCCGTGGTCCGCCAGGGCATCCGCCGGTTGCTCAAGGAGCGGCTCGCCGAATTGCACGCCGGCAACGCCCTGGCAGTGGCCGAGCTGACGCAGGACTTCGTCGCCAGCATGGGCGCGGCCCATGTGGCGCCGCTGCCGGAGAAGGCCAACGAGCAGCACTACGAGGTTCCTGCCGACTTCTTTGGCGAGGTGCTGGGCAACCACCGCAAGTACAGCAGCTGCTACTGGCCCGAAGGCACGCGGACGCTGGAAGAGGCCGAGGCCGCCGCGCTGGCCGCCACCTGCGAGCGCGCCGGCCTGTCCAACGGGCAGGACGTGCTGGAGCTGGGTTGCGGCTGGGGCTCGCTGACGCTCTGGATGGCCGAGAAGTACCCGGGCAGCCGCATCACGGCGCTGTCCAACTCGAATTCGCAGCGCGCGTACATCGAGGCACAGGCGGCGCAGCGCGGGCTGGGCAATGTGCGGGTGCTGACCCGCGACATCAACGTGTTCGACACCGACGGGCGCTTCGACCGCGTCGTGTCCGTCGAAATGTTCGAGCACCTGCGCAACTGGCCACAGGCCTTTGCGAACGTGGCGCGCTGGCTCAAGCCCGGCGGGCGCTTCTTCATGCACGTGTTCGCGCATCGCGAGGCGCCGTACCCTTTCGAGGTGCGCGATGCGAGCGACTGGATGAGCAAGTATTTCTTCTCGGGCGGGATGATGCCTAGCGACGACCTCGCCCTGTACTGCCAGGACGACCTGCGCCTGCTGCGTCGCTGGCGCTGGGAAGGCCGCCATTACCAGCGCACGGCCGAGGCCTGGCTGCGCAACATGGACGAACGCCGAGCCGCGTTGCGCCCGCTGTTCCAGGCCACCTACGGTGCCGAGGCCCAGGTGTGGTGGACGCGCTGGCGCCTGTTCTTCATGTCGGTGGCGGAGCTGTTCGGTTTCGACGGCGGACAGCGCTGGTGGGTCAGCCATTACCTTTTCGAGCGCCGCGCATGAGTGGCTTGATGGACGTGGCACTGGCGGGCCTGGCATGGACCGCATCGCTGGCGTTCCTGACCTGGATCGCCAGCCTCGTGCGCCAAGACGCCAGCCTGATCGACCGCATGTGGCCCGTCTGCATCGTGGGCGCCGGCCTCGTCTATTTCGTGCTGCTGCCGGTGCAGACGGTGCGCGGCCTGTGGATGGCCGTGCTCGGCACCGCGTGGGCGGTACGGCTGTGCCTGTACATCACCTGGCGCAACTGGGGGCACGGCGAAGACCGCCGCTACCAGGCGATCCGTGCGCGCAACCAGCCGAACTTCGGCTTCAGGAGCCTGTACCTCGTGTTCGCATTGCAGGCGGTGCTGGCGTGGGTCGTCTCCGCGCCGTTCCTTGCGGGGATGATGGCGGCGCGGCCGATGGGTGCGCTCGATGCGCTCGGTGCGGTGCTGGCGCTGTTCGGCATCTTCTTCGAGGCGGTCGGCGATGCGCAGATGGCCCGCTTCAGGGCCGCCCCCGCGAGCAAAGGGCAGGTGATGGAGCGTGGCCTCTGGCGCTACACGCGGCACCCCAACTACTTCGGCGAAGCCTGTGCCTGGTGGGGGCTGTGGCTTGTCGCCATGAGCGGTGCGGGCTGGGGAGGCGCGTGGAGCGTGGTGTCGCCGCTGCTCATGACGTGGCTGCTGCTGAAGGTCTCGGGCGTCGCGATGCTCGAAGGCGACATCGGCGAGCGCCGGCCCGCCTACCGTGAATACATCGCACGCACCAACGCCTTCTTGCCGGGGCCGGTGCGCAAGCGCAAGGCGCCGTGACGGGCAGGGCGCTGGCCGCGCTGCCCGCAGCCACAACGCTTTTTACTGACGCGCCTGGCTGGACGCCGAAAGAGGATCGGCCAGGCGCATCACGCGGCGCCAGAAGAACACCGCCACCATCACGAAGACCGCAAGGCCCAGGAACGACGCCGTGCGCGTGAAGCCCTCGCTCACGAGCGCCAGCGGGGCATCGGAACCGGCGGCGCCGATGATCGCAGCCATCAGGACGCCCACGAGGCTTTCGCCCACGATCAAGCCCGATGCGATCAGCACACCGCGGCGGTTGGGCGCGTCCGAGAACGCTTCGTAAGGCTGGCCGGCGGCCGCGGCGCGACGGCGCAGCGCGCGCTCGAGCACCCAGGCCAAGAGCGCGCCCACCACGATGGGTGCGGCCACGGTCGGCGGCAGGTAGATGCCGATGCCCACGGCCAGCACCGGGATGCGGGCCACGCGGCAGGTGCGCTTCATGATGGCATCTACCACGATCAGGCCGATGCCCGTCGCCATGCCGATCAGGATCATGGTCCAGTTCAACTGGTGGGTGAAGATGCCGCGAGAGATGGCCAGCATCAGCGTGGCCTGCGGCGCCGACAGGGTCTGGGCCGGGTCCATGCCCGCGCGGGGCATCGCGTCGCCGAAGCCGTAGGCGTTGTACAGCAGCTCCAGCACCGGCGAGATCACGGCGGCACCTACCACGCAGCCGATGAGCAGCGCCACCTGCTGGCGCCAGGGTGTTGCACCGACCAGCCAGCCGGTCTTCAGGTCCTGCAGGTTGTCGTTCGAGATCGAGGCCACGGCCACCACCGCCGAGGTCGTGAAGATCGCCAGCGCGATCGTCATCTGCACGCCGTTCTGCGCTTCCAGCAGTTCTTCGCCCAGCACCAGCATCAGCAGCGAGACCAGCACGATGGCCACGATGCCCACGCCCGAGATCGGGCTGGTCGAAGAGCCCACCAGGCCCGCCATGTAGCCGCAAGCCGCAGCCACCAGAAAGCCGAAGATGAAGGCGAACAACACCGCATAGGCCACCAGCTTCCAGATGGCGGCTGCGGACAGCGCGGCGCCGGACAGGAAGGTCTGGAAGGTGAACACCAGGATCGCCACGAGCACCAGCGTCACGATCGAGATCCATGCCGCCGACAGGTCGCGTTCCGTTCGTGGAATGGCGCCGTTGCGGGCTGCGCCCGATTGGGTCAGCGCGGAAAAAGAAGCCTTGAGGCCACTGGCCAGGGGCCCGAGCAGCGTGGCCAGGGTCCAGATCGCGCCCACCGCGATCACGCCCGCGCCGATGAAGCGCACCTGCGAAGACCACAGGCCCGAGGCGTACTGCGCCAGCGATTGGCCGGCGGGCATCTGGCCCATCGATGTGAGGATGGGCACGGCGATGCCCCATGAAATGACCAGCCCCGTCAGCATGGCCAGCCCGGCCACGATGCCGATCAGGTAGCCCGCGCCCAGGAGCGCCAGCGAGAAGCCCATCGGCAGGCGGAACACCGCGCTGCCCACGCTGAACCAGCCGCTGACGCCTTCGCCCAGCACGCGCAGGCCGCTGGCAGAGAAGCTCACCACGGCCGCGATGAGGCCGCCGCTCACGATGTCGCCCATGCCGCTGGCCGCGGCCGGTGTCGACGTGGCCTTGTCGCCCGCGTCCTGGTTGCGCTCGGCGCTGCCGACCCGAAGGATCTCGGCCGCGGCCACGCCTTCGGGGTAGGGCAGGTCGCTCTGCACCACCATCACGTTGCGCAACGGAATCGTGAACAGCACGCCGAGCATGCCGCCGGCGGCGCATATGCCGAAGGTCTGCCAGAACGGAAAGCCCTGCCAATGGCCCATCACGACCAGGGCGGGCAGCACGAAGATGATCGACGACAGCGTGCCCGCCGCAGAGGCCTGCGTCTGCACCATGTTGTTTTCGAGGATGTTGGCGCTCTTGAAGAGGCGCAGCACGGACATGGAGATCACCGCCGCCGGAATGGCCGATGAGAACGTCAGTCCTACTTTCAGCCCCAGGAAGACGTTGGAGGCCGTGAAGATGACGGTGATCAAGGCGCCCAGCAGCACGCCACGGAACGTGAGTTCCGGTAGCGTGACTTCTGCCGGGATGCGGATGGTTCGAGCCATTGGATGTTCCCTATGCACTGGCCGGATGAGGCGCTGCGGGTTTTCGGCCCGCCGGGCGCTGTCCGGCTCTCAGGGCGAGATGCCCTGTTGGTTTTCTGATTGGTTTCTGCGCGCTTGCGCGCCCTGAAGCGGCACCGATCCGGTTTGCCGCTTCAGGGCGTCGATTCTCCCTCTGTCTCGCCTGCGTCCCTGGCGCAGGCGCTCAGATCGCGTTCAGCGGAATCTTCAGATAGCGGATGCCGTTGTCTTCCGGCTCGGGCAGGTGGCCGGCGCGCATGTTGACTTGCACCGAGGGCAGCATCAGCGCGGGCATCGGCAGGGTGGCATCGCGCGCCGTGCGCATCGCGACGAACTCGTCTTCGCCGATGCCGTCCCGCACGTGGATGTTCTTTGCGCGCTGCTCGGCAACGGTGCTGATGTACTGGAACTCGCGGCCACCCGGCTGGTAGTCGTGGCACATGTAGAGGCGGGTGTTCGGCGGCAGGGCCAGGAGCTTCGCGATCGAGCGGAACAGCGTGCGCGCATCGCCACCCGGAAAGTCGCATCGCGCGGTTCCGTAATCGGGCATGAACAGCGTGTCGCCCACGAAGGCGGCCGCTTCGGTGCCATCGGTGACGAGGTAGGTCATGCAGGCCGGCGTGTGGCCCGGCGTGTGAATGGCCTGTGCCGACAGGCCGCCGATGCTGAATGCTTCGCCATCGGCGAGCAGCTTGTCGAACTGGCTGCCGTCGGGCGCGAATTCGGCGCCTGCGTTGAAGAGCGCACCGAACACGCCCTGTACCTTGCGGATGCCGGCGCCGATGGCCACCTTGCCTCCGAGGTGCTGCTGGAGGTAGGGCGCCGCGGAGAGGTGGTCGGCGTGCACGTGGCTCTCGAGGAGCCAGTCCACCGTCAGGCGCAGTTCGCGCACGCGCGCAATCAGGCGGTCTGCGCCTGCGGTGTGGGTGCGCCCCGACCGCATGTCGAACTCGAGCACGCTGTCGATGATGGCGCAGTGGCCCGTCGGGCTGTCGATGAGCAGATAGCTCATCGTGCTCGTGGACGCGTCGAGGAAGCCCTCGATGCTCATGCGTTGGGTAGTGGTCATCGTCTCCCCCGTGGCCGTGCGGCCGCGTCGCTTGCGGTGTGAGGGCAGCGCCAGCGGGCCGTCATTTCACGGAGGCCTCGAGCAGCGTCGATATCCACGGCGGCGGGATCGCGCCGGGCACGCGCGTGCCGTCGCTGAAGACCAGCGTCGGCGTGCCTTCGACCTTGTACTGGCGGCCCAGGTCGATGCCGCGCTGCAATCCGTCCGTGCTGCAGGCCGTTGCCGCGTCGGCGGGTGCCGTGCCGCTGTCGATCCAGTCCGACCAGGCCTTCTGCCGGTTGCCGCTGCACCAGATGGCGCGCGCCTTGGCGAGCGAGTCCGCACCCAGCACCGGGTAGAGAAACACATAGACCGTGACGTTGCCGATCGCTTTCAGGTCCTTGTCGATGCGCTTGCAGTGGCCGCAGTTCGGGTCGGAGAAAACCGCCAGCCTGTACTTGCCGTTGCCATGGACGGTCTTGATCGCGTCGTTCAGGGGCAGCTTGTCGAAGGCGAAGCCCTCGATTTTCTGGAAGCGCCCCTCGAGCGGATTCTTGTTGCCGGCCTGGGCGTGCGAAGCGCCTGCGGACGCGAACATGGCGAGCGCGCAACCGGCGAGAAGAAGAGGGCGGCGTGCGAATGTCATGGCTGTGTCGATCAAGATGAATGGGAGAGGTGTTCGGTTGCAGTTGCCATCGCGGTCGCGGGGGCGTTCGATTTTGCGGCTGCGCTCGCGGCGGGCCAGAGTGCGAGGCCGCCCGTCAGGCTCCACGCCTGCACGTGCCCGAGGCGACGCAAGACCTTGGCCGCCTGGGCGCTGCGGTTGCCGCTTCGGCAATAGAACAGTATCGGGGTCGTGGCCGGCAAGGCGAGCCAGGCGGGCAGCGCATCGAGCAGCTCCGACAGCGGCACCGCCTTGCGGTGCGCGGCGGCGCCCAGCGGCGGCGCTTCGCTCAGTCGCTGCTCGTACGGCTCGCGCACGTCCACCAGCACCAGGCCGGGATGTTCGCGCAGCAGCCGTCGCGCTTCGATGGCGCTCATCTCGTGGCCGGGGCCGTCGTCGCCGCTGTCGAGAGGCGTCTTGGATGCCAGCGACTGGTACTCGGTGAGCGTGAGATCCTTTTCAAGCTCGGCCTTCGTTGCGGCGAGCCGCTCGGCGTCCATGCGGCCGAGCAGAACCTGCGCCAGCAGTGGCTGTGCGGCCAGGGTGCTTGCGAAACGGTTGTCGTGATCGTGCGCGGGAAGCAGCAGCGTGCGGGGCTCATTCATCGATGAGCTGGGCGCCTGCGATGCAGCTTGCGCAAGATCGCTTTGCTCGCATGCGTCGGGCATCAAGGTATCGCCGACGAACGCCAGTCGGACGTTCATCTGCGCGTCGTGCAGCAGGTAGGCGGTCGCGTCCATGGCGTGGCCCGGAATCGGCCGCCGGGTGATCGTCTGCGTGCCGAGGCGGATCGCATCGGCATCTGCAGGCCAGCCGAGCGCATCGACCTCTTCCGATGGCTGCAGCCGTGCGGGCAGGGCAGCGCGCAGTTCGGCGCCCGAGGCCACGTGATCGCCGTGGCCGTGCGTCTGGAGCACCGCGGCCAGCGCGTAGTCCTGGCAGCGCAGCAGTTCCGCGATGCGCCCGGTCAACCCGGGCAGCGGATCGATGACCACGCACCGCCGGCTGCCCGCGTCGGCCAGCAGGTAGCAGCACGCGCCGTTCACCACGAAACGCTTCAGGCCGTCGAGCACGTCGCCCGAAGGCACTGCGTCGGCGGGCGTGTTGAGGCAACTGGCGCGCAGCGAGGCACCGCAGGCTTCGATCCGCGCGCAGGCCTCGTCGATGAAGCCCGCGTCGCTGGCCGGACCGAACGACAGCCGCACGGCCGAGGCCGCCTGCCATGCGGGCAGCTTCATGGCTTCCAGCACGTGGCTCGGCATCGCCTTCGATGCGCTGCAGGCCGAGCCGCCGCTCACCCGCACGTCGGCTGCGTCGAACAGGTCTTGCAGCAGCCTCGAACTCAGGCCGGGCACGGAGAAGTTGAGGGTGGTCGGCAGGCACGACGCGAACGGCGCGTTGAACACGATGCCGGGGAACGCGCTCTTCAGCGCGGCGGCGATGCGGTCGCGGTAGCCCGCCAGCGTCTGCGCGTCCCTGAAGGTGTGGCCGTCTTCGAGCGCCTCCAGCACCGCGCCGAGGGCGGCGATGCCCGACATGTTCTCGGTGCCCGAGCGCAGCGCGCCCTCCTGGCCGCCGCCCGCCATCAGCGGCGTGAACGGGGCGCCTTCGCGAACGTACAGCAGGCCGATGCCCTTGGGCGCATAGAGCTTGTGCCCGGAGAAGGGCGCGTAGTCGATGCGTTGCGTCTCCAGTTGCAGCGCGAGCTTGCCCAGCGCCTGCACGCTGTCGACCATCCACAGCGCGGGGCTGGCGTCCAATGCTTGCGCAATGCCGTCGAGATCGCTGACGACGCCGGTTTCGTTGTTCGCGGCCATGGTGCAGACCAGCCCGGCGCGGCCCGCGTGCGCGCGCAGCCATTGCAGGTCGTGGCGGCCATCGGGGCTGACCGGGATCGCCAGCACGCGCAGGTTCAGGCCCAGCAATTCGTTCCAGTGCCGGATCGCCTCGGGCACCGCCTTGTGCTCGGTTGCGCCGTACAGCAGGCAGTCCACATCCTGCCGGCCGCGCAGCGAACGCAGTGCCGAGAGCACCGCCGTCTGGATGCCTTCGGTGGCGCCGCTGAGAAAAAGCAGCTGCCCCGTGGGGGCGCCGAGCAGGCGGCGGGCACGGGCCCGCACCGCGTCCATCAGCGCGCGCGCCCGCAGGCCGGTGCTGTGGATGCTGCTGGGGTTGCCGAAATCGTCGGCCATGGCCGCAAGCGCGGCGGATCGGGCGCAAGGCAGCACGGGTGTCGTGGCGTTGGTGTCGAGGTAGATGTCCATTCAGGTGTTTTCCGCGAAAGAAGGGGCGGGCCCGTGTGGGCGCCGCGCATCTGAACGAGTCTGCCGATCGAGGCCGGGCAGCTGTGTGCTTTTTGAATGCCTCGATTCTCTGAAATTAGAATGGCATGCTAATTTTTGGATGATTCATGAAACTGGATTCCGTAGATATCAAGATTCTCGATATCCTGCAGCGGAACGCCGAGCAGCAGGTGGCCCATATCGCCGAGCAGGTCGGGCTGTCGGCCACGCCGTGCTGGCGGCGCATCCAGCGCCTGAAAGAGGCGGGCGTCATCAAGGGCTCGGTGGTCCTGCTCGATCCGCAGAAGGTCAACGTCGCGGTGACGGTGTTCGTGTCGGTGCGCACCAGCACGCACACGCGCGAATGGTTCGAGCGCTTCACGGCCACGGTCCACGCCATTCCGGAAGTGGTCGAGTTCTACCGGATGAGCGGCGACGTCGATTACCTCCTGCGCGTGGTGGTGCCCGACATTGCCGCCTACGACGCCGTGTACAAGCGCCTGACCGAAGGCACGAACCTGCATGACGTCAGCTCCAGCTTCGCCATGCAGGAGCTGAAGCAGACGACGGCACTGCCGCTTGGCTACATCCCGCATTGAGGGGCGGCGTCGAGACTGCTCATGGCCGCGCGGCTGCGGCCCGTCCCCGCTCCTGTGCCACACCTTCATTTCCAAGGACACCGCATGCACGTCGAACTGGTTTCCGAAGCCCGCCACGAATCGCTGATCGACCTGCTGTGCGAGTTGCATGCCTTCTACAACGAAGGCGCCGTGGCATCGCGGGAGGCGGTGCGGGAGCATCTTCTTCGGAATCTTCTGGCGCCCGCTTCGGCGCAGCGCCTGGCCGTGGCGGTGGGCGATGACGGCGCGGTGCGCGGGCTGGCCGCCTTCTCGCTGGTCTATTCGCTGGTCGAGTTCGACCCCGACAACCGCAGGCACTGCCAGCTGAAGGAGCTGTACGTGCGGTCGTCCGACAGAAGCCATGGGGCCGGCCGTGCGCTCATGGCCTGGATGGCCCGTTACGCCTTCGAGAATGGCTGCCGCCGCATCGACTGGCCGGTCAAGGCGTCGAACACGAGGGGCATCGCCTTCTACGAAAGCCTTGGCGCGGCACGCGTTGTCGACAGGCTCAGCTACCGGCTCTCCGGACCCGGGGTGAGCGCGCTGGCCGGCGTGCGCGACGGTGTGCCGCAGCCCTGACCGTCGCCGCCATCGAACATCCATCCATCCATCCATCGTCACATCGCGACAGCATCAATCGCTTCAGCTTCCATGCCAAGAATCCATCTGATCGAAGGCCCCGTCGGTGCGGGCAAATCAACCTACGCGGCCGCCCTGGCGCGCCAGACGGGGGGCGTGCACATCGCGCTCGATGAATGGTTCGCCACGCTGTTCAGCCCCGACCGGCCCGCCGGCGACTTCGTGCCCTGGTACATCGACAGGAAGGCGCGGCTGCTCGACCTCATCTGGCGCCATGCCGGCCGTGTGCTGGCGTCGGGCACGGACGCGATCCTCGAGCTGGGCCTGATCCAGCGGCAGGGCCGGGCCGAGTTCTGCGAGCGGATGCAGGCCGAGGGGCATGCGTTCACGGTCCATGTGCTGGACGCGCCGCTCGAAGTCCGTCGCGAACGCGTGCGGCGACGCAATGCCGAGAAGGGCCCGACGTTCTCGATGGTCGTGCCTGACCACGTCTTCGATATGGCCAGCGCCCTGTGGGAGGCGCCGGACGAATTCGAATGCGGCGAGTACGACGTGACTTTCGTTCCCGACACCGCGAACCGGTAAGCGGCCGCCCGGCTCAGCGCGAGGGCACGGCCACCGGCGCATCGGCCGGCGACGCGCTGCGCCCGATCATCCACGCGCACACCGCCGACACCACGCCCGCGAACAGCACGTACAGGCAGATCTGCCACGGCTCGCCGCCGCCCGACTTGAGCAGCGCGGTCGCAATGATCGGCGTGATGCCCGAGGCGAAGATGCCCGAGAACTGGTAGACGAAGCTGATGCCCGTGTAGCGCACCTTGGCGTCGAACAGGTCGCAGAACAGCGCGGCCTCGGGCCCGTACACCGACGCGTAAAGAATGCCGAAGGGCACGATGATCGCGAGCCACACCAGCAGCACGTTGCCGCCGCTGTGCGTCATCAGCCAGAAGCCGGGAAAGGCTGACACCGCCGTGATGAGCGAGCCCCACATGTAGACGCGCGGCCGCCCCAGCCGGTCGGACATGCGGCCGAAGAAGGGAATGAAGAAGATCATCACCACCGCCGCCGCCATCACGCCGAGCAGCGCCTCGGTGCGGCTGATCTTGAGCGTGCCCGTGAGGTAGTTGATCGAGAACACGCCGAAGATGTTGAAGAACACGCCGTCGATGTAGCGCGCGCCCATGCCCTTGAGCACGTTGCCGGGGTAGCGGCGCAGCATGTCCATGAAGGGAATGCGCAGCTCGGCGTTGCGTGCCTTCACGGCCGCGAATTCGGGTGTTTCCTGCACGTGCAGGCGGATGTACATGCCCACCGCCACCATCGCGCCCGAGATCAGGAACGCGATGCGCCAGCCCCAGGCCAGGAACTGCTCGTCGGTGAGCAGCGACGACAGCAGCGCCACCACGCCCGAGGCCAGGCACAGGCCGATGGCCAGCCCGATCTGCGGCAGCGAGGCGTAGAAGCCGCGCTTTTCCTTCGGTGCGTACTCATACGCCATCAGCACCGCGCCGCCCCATTCGCCGCCCAGGCCGATGCCCTGCGCGATGCGAAGCAGCAGCAACAGCAGCGGCGCCGCGATGCCGATCTGCGCGTAGGTGGGCACGAGGCCAATCAGGAAGGTGGCCACGCCCATGATCATCAGCGTGATGATGAGCATGCTCTTGCGGCCGATCTTGTCGCCGAAGTGGCCGAAGATCACGCCGCCCAGCGGCCGCGTGACGAAGCCCACGGCAAAGGTCGTGTAGGCCAGCAAGGTCGA
The DNA here is from genome assembly GCF_900100965.1 of Variovorax sp. EL159. Classification (GTDB taxonomy): domain Bacteria; phylum Pseudomonadota; class Gammaproteobacteria; order Burkholderiales; family Burkholderiaceae_C; genus Variovorax. Next base: position 781,493 of record NZ_FMUJ01000002.1, read on the forward strand.
CACCACCGGGTCGCTGCCGGGGAAGTAGAGCTTGTTGAACACGATGCCGGCCACCACGCCGTACAGGAAGAAGTCGTACCACTCGATGGTGGCGCCCACCAGGGCCGAAGCCACCACCCTGCGAATCGCTTTCTCGTCGCTTGCACTCATGTTTGTCTCCAATGAGGTTTGTCGTGGCGGCCTCTGCGGGCCTTTGGGCGTTGCGGAAAAAACTCAGCGTGCGGCCCGGGCCGCTTCGGCGTCCTCTCTGATCAGGTCGACGGCCTTCTCGGCCATCATCACGGCGGGTGCGTTGGTGTTGCCCGACACCAGCGTGGGCATGGCCGAGCAGTCGACGACGCGCAGCCCCGCGATGCCGTGCACGCGCAGGCGCGCATCGACCACGGCCAACGTGTCGGTGCCCATGCGGCAGGTGCCGGTGGGGTGGAAGATGGTGGCGCCGTTGTTGCGGCAGAACTCGAGCAGCTCGGCGTCGCTCGCGGCGTCGGGGCCGGGCTTCACTTCGCGCTTCACATAAGGCCGCATCGCGGGCGCATCGGCGATGGCGCGCGCCGCCTTCACGCCGGCCACGGTGGTGGCGCGGTCGAGTTCGGTGGCCAGGTAGTTGGGCTGCATCTCGGGCGGCTCGGCCACGTCGCGCGAGCGGATGCGAACGTGCCCGCGCGACTCGGGCCGCAGCTGGCACACCGACATCGTGAAGCCCGAATACGGATGCACCTTGCCGCCCGCCATGTCGGCCGAGAGCGTGGCAACGTGGAACTGGATGTCGGGCGTGGCCGCCACCGGCCGGCCGCTCGCATCCTTCAGCGCGCGCATGAAGCAGCCGCCCTGGTTGATGCCCACCGCCAGCGGGCCGGTGCGGTGCAGCAGCCATTCGAGGCCCATGCCGATCTGGCCGGTCCATGAATTGAGCTGGTCGTTGGTGGTGATGGGCTTCGTGCACTCGTAGCCCAGGCGGATCTGCAAGTGGTCTTGCAGGTTCTCTCCCACGCCGGGCAGCTCGTGCACCAGCGGAATGCCGAAGCGCTCCAACAGCGCGCGCGGCCCGATGCCCGAGAGCTGCAGCAGCTGCGGCGACTGGATCGAGCCCGCCGACAGCAGCACCTCGGCGCGGCAGCGCGCGGTCTTCAGCTCGCCGCCTTGCCGGTAGGTGACGCCGACCGCACGGCGCCCCTCGAACAGCAACTGGCTGGCCATGGCATCGGTTTCGATGCGCAGGTTGGGCCGGTGCTTCGCCGGCGCCAGGTAGGCCTTGGCCGTGCTGCAGCGCCAGCCCTTGTGCGTGGTCAGCTGGTAGTAGCCGGCGCCTTCCTGCAGGGCGCCGTTGAAGTCTTCGGTGCGCGGCACGCCGGTCTGCTGCGCGCCGTCGATGAAGGCTTCGATCAGCTCGTGCCTGGCCGCGATGTTCGAGACCTTCAGCGGGCCGTTGCCGCCGTGGAAGGTATCGGCGCCGCGCTGGTTGCCCTCGGACTTGATGAAGTAGGGCAGCACGTCGTCGTAGCCCCAGCCCGTGTTGCCGAGCGCGGCCCAGTGGTCGTAGTCCTCGCGCTGGCCGCGGATGTAGATCAGGCCGTTGATCGCGCTCGAGCCGCCCAGCGTCTTGCCGCGCGGCCAGTAGATGCGCCGGCCGTTCATGTTCGGGTCGGGTGCGGTCTCGAAGCGCCAGTTGTAGGTGGGGCTCCACATCGTCTTGCCGTAGCCGATGGGCAGGTGAATCCAGAGCGACCTGTCGGGCGGCCCGGCCTCGAGCAGCAGTACCCGCGTGGCCGGGTCTTCGCTCAAGCGGCCAGCCAGCACGCAGCCGGCGGAACCGGCACCGACGACGATGTAGTCGAACTCTGGGTCAGGCATGCAAGGGGTCCGGGAGTGGAACAATCGCTGGGCTCGGCCGCATCGTAGGCCATTGATTTTCGGAACGCAATGTTCCATTTTTAAGGTTTACCCGCATGCCCCGTTCCGCGCGCACGCCTGCCGCCGCCATTGCCGTCCCTTCGCCAGCACCGGCCGTGGCCGACGAACCCGGCTCCGGTTCCTCGGCCGAACGCAGCCTGCGCCTGCTGGCGCTGCTGGCCAACGAGGGCCGCGCGCTCACGCTCGCTGAGCTGGCCGCGCAACTGGGCCTGCCCAAGGGCACCGCGCACCGCATCTGCACGCAACTGCTGGCGACGGGTTTCCTGGCGCGCGACGTGGACGAGCGCTCATTCAGCGTCGGCCCCGCGCTGCGCAAGCTGGCTTTCGACACGCTCAACCACGGCGTGGTGCGCGGGCTGCGGCACGAGGTGCTGTCCGAACTCGTGCGCCAGGTCGGCGAGACCTGCAACCTCACCACGCTCGACGGCGCGCAGGTGCTTTATCTGGATCGCGTCGAAGCGCAATGGCCGCTGCGGCTGACGCTCGACGTGGGCTCGCACGTGCCGCTGCATTGCACCGCCAGCGGCAAGCTGTTCCTGGCGTCGATGCCGAAGAAGGAGCGCGACGCACTGATCGACCGGCTGCCGCTCGCGCGCATGACCGCCAACACGTTGACTACGGCCGCCGCGCTGCACGCCGAGTGCGAGGACATCGCCAAGGGCGGCTACTCGTGCGACCGCGAGGAGTTCATCGCCGGGCTGGTGGCGGTGGCCGTGCCGGTGCGCGATGCCGCAGGCGCCGTGCGCGCGGCGCTGGCGGTGCATGCGCCGACGGCGCGGATGTCGATGGAAGACGCGTTGAAGCGCATCGATGCGTTGAAGGCCGCGGCGGGGAAGATGACCGGGCTTCTCTGAGCCTGAGCATTCGAGCCCGCAGCCTCCCGGATAGAGGAGGCGGGGCGCGAACAGCCACGCCGATTTCTCCCCGCAAGCGTGCGCACCATCGGGCGTTGGCCGAGAATCCCGTGCTCATGCGGCGTGCATGAAGAACAGGGAAACCCATGGTGAACGTCAACGTCGTCGAAACCATCCGCAACTACAACGCAGGCCGCGATCCGGAGCGCCTGGCGATGAAATTCGCCAACCTGCGCACCAACCCCTTCGTCTTCCTGCGCGGCACCTGCCACCTGTTCTACGACCGCCTGCCGGCCGACCCGCTGTTCACGAAGGCGCCCGCGGGCTGGCTGTGCGGCGACGCGCACCTCGAGAACTTCGGCAGCTACAAGGGCGACAACCGGCTCGTGTACTTCGACCTCAACGATTTCGATGAAGCCGCGCTGGCGCCGGTGACGTGGGAGCTGGTGCGCTTTCTCACCAGCATCCTGGTGGCCGGCGACAGCCTGTGCGCGAGCGCCGACGACGCGACCGCGCTGTGCAAGGTCTTCCTCGACGCCTATGCTGGCGCGCTGTCGCTGGGCAAGGCCCGCTGGGTCGAGCGCGACACCGCCGACGGGCTCATCGGCGAGTTGCTGGACACGCTCAAGGCGCGCACCCGGCCCGCCTTTCTCGACCGTCGCACCGACAGCAAGGGCCACGGCCGCGTCATTCGCTGCGACGGCAAGCACGCGCTGAAGGTCGACGACGCCGCGCGCGACCGGGTGACGAAGCTGGTCGACACCTTCGCGGCCTCGCAGGACAAGCCGGGCTTCTTCAAGGTGCGCGACGTGGCGCGGCGCATCGCCGGCACCGGCAGCCTCGGCGTCGAGCGCTACATCGTGCTGGTCGAAGGCAAGGGCTCGCCCGACGGCAACTACCTGCTCGACCTGAAGCAGGCGCTGCCGTCGTCCCTGGCGCCGCACCTGAAGCTCAAGCAGCCCGACTGGCCCTCGCAAGCGCACCGCGTGGTGGGGCTGCAGCGCCGCATGCAGGCCGTGTCGATGGCGTTCCTGCATCCCATTGCAGAGGCCAAGATTTCGTACGTGCTGCGCGGCCTGCAACCCAGCGAAGACCGCGTGACGCTCGACGTGCAGCGCACGGGGCTCGACCAGATCCGCGGCGTGATCGACGAGATGGGGCAGCTGATGGCTTGGGCGCAACTGCGCAGCGCAGGGCGCCAGGGCTCGGCCATCGCCGATGCGCTGATTGACTTCGGAGGCTCGGCCAAGTCGTGGCGCGCCGACCTGCTGGACGCCGCGCACCAATGCGCCGCGCTGGTCGGGAAAGACTGGAAGGCCTACAGCGATGCTTTCGACGGCGGTGCGCTGAAGTCCTGATCGGAGCTCGGGCGGCCGCCCTCAGGCCAGCTCGAAAGAGAAAGTCCCGCTCCCCGGCCGCGACAGCATGCGTTGTGCCGCATCGCTCGCGCGCTCGAATGCCCTTTGCCAGGCGCGCGCGTCCGTCTGTTCGGTCTCGTTCATCCACTGGAAGTCCGGTTCGAGCTGCCTCGACCATGCGCGAAAGCATGCGATCACCCGCGCTGGGCCGCCGAGGCTTTCCTCCAGAAGAACGAGGAGGGCCTGGCTCACCACCATGCGGTCTCTCAGCGTCAGCGCCTCGCCTTCGAGGCGCACGACGTACGGCTGCCTCGACTGGAAATCGGTGTCGGCCATGGCGGGGCGATCCGCGACCTGCAGATCGTCGTCATGGGGCGGGGGCTTCACTGGGCCACCCGCGTACCGGGCGCACGGGGCACATCGGGCGCGACGCGCCACGTTGTTCGATAGAACCTGCTCACTGATCCGTCTCCTCGGAACATTCAAAAGATGCTGCGCCGAGAAACAAAAGTGGCAGTTCGACGCGCGGGTGAGACTGTCAAAGATCAGCGTGCCGGGGTCAACGCCACTTTCTTTCAGTGGGTTGCAATAAGTTGCACCGCCGAGGCTCTTGTCGCGGGCGCGGGCTCAGGGGGCGAACTGATACCCCGTGCCGCGCACCGCATGCAGCGGCAGGCGCATGCCGGCCTGCCGTGCCTTGCGGCGCAACCGGCTCACGATCACATCGAGCCGCTTCGGGTCGGCATCGCGCGGGTTGCCGCCCATGCCGAGCAGCAGGTCGTCGCGGCTCAGCACCTGGCCGCCTGCACCGATCAGCGACGACAGCAGGGCGCGCTCGTTGGTGGTGAGCTTCAGGCGCAGCCCCGCGGGATCGCACAGCACCCAGTCGCCTTCGGCGAGCCGCCAGACAGATGCAGGTGCCGAGCCGGCGACGTGCCGTATCGCTGCGAGTGGCGGGCGCATCACGGCGCGCACGCGGCTGCCCAGCATGCGGATGGTGGCGCTCAACTCTTCGATGTGCACGGGCTTGACCATGTACACATCGGCGCCCCGGCGCAGCGCCTCGATGCGTTCTTCCACCGCGCCGCGCGCGGACGCCATGACGATGCCGATGGGGCCCGTCGCACGCAACTGCGCGGCGAGCGAAAGGCCGTCTTCGCCGCTCAGGCCGATGTCGAGCACCGCGACCTCGCAGGGCGCCAGCGCATGCGCCTTGTAGAAGGCCGGCGCATCGGGCAGGCCGCGCACGTCGAAGCCCGCGTTGCCGAGCAGCAGCACGATGTCTTCGCGCAGGTCGTCGTCGTCCTCGACCAGGTACACGCGCAGCGGGGCCATGGCAGCGGGTTCGATGGGGTCGATGGTGCTCATGCAGCGTGTTCAATGACCCGGCACGACCGGCAGCAGAAAGCGGAAGACCGAGCCCGCCGGATTCGAGCGCACCAGCACCAGCGAGCCGCTGTGCGCCCGCGCGATCTCCGCACCCAGGAAGAGACCCAGGCCAGTGCCCCCGGCGATGCGGGCACCGGTGCCGCGAAAGAAGCGCTCGAAGATGTGCGGCTGCTCGTGCGCGGGAATGCCGTCGCCACGGTCTTCCACGTCCACGCAGGCCAGATGCTCCTGCACAGTGACGTGGATGTCGACATGGCGGTCGGGCGCCGAGTACTTGATGGCATTCTGAACAAGGTTGTGAAGCGCGATCTCGAGCAGCGCGGGGTCGCCATGAACCCACGCACCGCCGTGCGGCAGGTGCAGACGGATGCGTGCCTGCTCGAGCGGGCCGAGCGGCGCGATCAGCCCTTCGACCAATCTGCGCAGATCGATGGTCTCGGCCTTCAGTTGCGGGCGCTCGCCGTGCAGGCGGTCTTCGGCCAGGCAGTTGACGACCAGTTGCGTCAGCCGCTGCACCGCGCGCCGGATCTTGGCGACGCGCGGCGGTATCTCCACCTTCGGCAGTTCGATCGATTGCGCGGCCGCGTCGATCACCGCCAGCGGCGTGCGGAATTCATGCGACACCAGCGACACGAACTGCCGCTGCTGCTGCAGCGCCTTGCGCTCGGACGCCAGCGCGGCTTCCAGGCTGGCCTCGGCCTGCCGGCGGCGCCCGATCTCCTCGGCCAGCAAGGCGTTGCTGCGGAACAGCTCCAGGGTGCGCTGCTGCACCTTGTCTTCGAGCAGGCGTTCGGCGCGCTGCGCGTCGTCGAGCGCGCGATGGCGGGTCTGCCGCAACTGGGTCTCGGCGCGGCGGGTGCGGTCGGCGACGATGATCGCGAGCAGCAGCATGTAGGTCAGCCGCACCGCCGTCCATGTTGGCCCCAGCCCTTCGTCGGGTCCGGCGTCCAGCAGGCCCATCCATCGCAGGCGACCGATCAGGCTCGACAGCGCGAGCAGCAGCATCAGCGCGGCGGGCCATGCAAACTGCCATTGGCGCCTGACGAACAACAGCCAGCCGGCGATGCCGATGGTGCCGATGAGCGCCGCGAGTTCGAGCACTGCCATCCAGGGTTCGATCGCGGCGTGATAACCGGCCAGCGCGAGCACTGCGTTCAGCAGGTTCAGCGCGACGAAGGCGTTGGCCGTTCGCGCCGCGCGCGGCAGGTGGTGCCTGAACTCGAACAGCCGCGAAACGAAGAGTGCAGTCGATGCCTGGAACAGCGCCTGCAGCACGGCACGCAGGCCCATGTCGCCCAACTGCTCGGGCTCCCACATCGACGGCACGATCTGCCAGGCATGCAGCAGCAGCGCGGCCAGCATCACAAGTGCGAAGTGCAGGAAGAGCGAATCGCGCAGCCACTTCCAGAAGACCAGGTTGAGCATCAGCAGCGCGAAGGTTGCGCCGGCGCTGACGCTCAGGCAGGTGCCGAGCTGGCGTTGCTGGCGCTCGAAGCCGCTGTTCTGCAAGAGCTGGAAGCCGTCGACGCCCAAGGTGTCCTGCAGGTGCAGGTAATACGTGGCTGGCGACGCAGACAGTTGCACCGGAAAGAACAGGTCCTGGCTGACGAAACGCCAGCTCAGCGGAAACTGGCGGCCGGCTCGGCCTGCCGTGTTCGCGCCTGCAGCATCGGATGGATGAAGCGTCACGCCGCCAGGCCGCACGGCGCGCACGCGCAGCCACCAGTCGGCGGGCGCATCGGCGGTGCGCGACAGGGTGAAGCGGGCCCAGCACTCGACGCCCGCCGTGCAGTTCAGCGAAGCCGCATCGTTCGCCGCAAGCGCCGTAAAAGATGCATCGTGCCGCCCCGCAAGCACCTCGCTTGCAGGCAAGGTGCCGGCCGGAGCACGCAGCACCTCGACGCGCTGTGCAAAGCCGAAGCCGCTTGCGACGCCGTCGGCGGCACCCACCGTGGCAGCCTGCACCGAAGCGCCGAGGCCGAGCCACGGGAGCAGTGTCAACAGGATGCAGCGGAGCCAGAAGCCAGCACAGACGGACGCGACGGACGGGATGGGGCCTTCTCCAGCTGCAGTTCACAAAGAGGTGACAATTCTCACACCCTTCGACAACTGATGCTTTGCCACGGCGATGTGCGTCGAAGGCCCAGGCGAACCACCGGAATGCCGACCATGAACGCACCCGATCACGAGCCGCAGATTGCGACCTTCCTGGCCAAGTATTCGCCCGTGGTCGAGGCGCAATTGCGCGACGCGCGCCAACGGTTGCGCGCCTTCTTTCCGCGCGGCTTCGAGCTGGTCTTCGACAACTACAACGCGCTGGTGTTCGGCATCAGCCCGACCGATCAGGCGTCGGACGCGTTCATCTCCATCGCCGGCTATCCCCGATGGGTCACGCTGTTCTTTCTCGACGGCGCGGCGCTGGACGATCCGGCCGGGCTGCTCGAAGGCACGGGAAAACAGGTGCGAAGCATTCGCCTGCAGGCGCCGTCGCAGATGAACACGCCCGAAGTTGAAGCGCTGATTGCGCAGGCGGTGCTTGCGCACCGGCAGGGCTTGTTGGCGGCACCGGCGCTTTCCACCATGGTCAAGACGGTGGTGGCCAGGCAGAGACCGCGGCGGCTTGCGCAAGCGGGGCGTTGACGGCCGCGACGGCCGCGAAATCCCGTGCGACAAACCGGGCACCGCACGCAAGTTTTCGAATGGAATCGCTCCTTGATTCGGGACCGATCCGACTGACAACCTGAGTTCTAATTCGAACAGCGACCCGTATCGAGGTTCGCTTAAAAAACGAGAGATATAGAGAAGGATCAGAGATGATATTCAGCGGCTTTTTCTTCTTCCTGCTGCTGTGCGTGGGCGCGGGTATCTGGGCTTCCAACCGGGGGCGCTTCGGTGTGGGCTGGTTCTTCATCAGCATCATCGTGAGCCCCGTGATCGCCTTCATTCTGCTGGCGGTCATGAAGGATCTTTCGAAAGACGCAGCTGAATCCGTGTCGGGAGGACAGACGAACCGCGCTCCAGCTCCGCCTCCTGGTCCGGTCGATGACGACTATGCGGTCGCGCTCGAAGAGGCGACCAGCGGGCAGCGCAAGGCGGGCATCTGGGCCAAGGCATTCACGGATGCGGTCGGTGACAAGGACCGTACCGTGGCCCTGTACACCGCACGTCGTGCACAGGACCTGGCCGATGAGCGCAACCGCCGTGCGGCCGACGAACTTCGGCAGACTGAAGAAGGCCGCGCTCTGCTGGCTCAGCAAGCGTACGACGCGCTGCCAAAGGGCACGTGCCCGAATTGCGGAACGGTGATTCCGCTTGACTCACCCATCTGTCCCCAGCCGAAGTGCGGCGCGTCCTTCGATGCGCCGGACGGCTGGCGCATCAAGCCGCTGGCCACCTGAGCATTTCCGCGCCCACGAGGGTGCGACAACTCAGCCAAGCAGACCGACCAGCGACCGCACCACGCTCACCGTCGCCAGCGCAATCAGCAGATTCAGCACGTGCTTCCGGAACTGCACCGGCGACACACCCTTGAACGAGCGCTGCCCATACCAGATGCCCGCCAGCATCGCGGGCGCGAGCCACAGCGCCCACTTGAGCGTGTCGGGCCCCAGCAGCGTGCCCGAGGCATGCGCCGCGGAGGGCATGAGCGCGGCGCAGACCAACGACACGATATCGCTGAACAGCAGCAGCGCGATCAGCGTGGCGCGCAGCGCAGCCGGTGCCATCTTCGTGGTGCTCAGCATCACCGCGATCGCGATGCCGCCAATCGCTGCCACGCCGTTGATGAAGCCCGATGCCAGCCCCGCCGCGAGCCGCACGCCGCGCGTGGGCACCAGCGTGACATGCGCGCCGCCGCGCAGCAGCAGGGCCGCCGCCATCAGCAGCGCGCCGATCAGCAGGCGCAGGGGCGTTTCAGGCAGCCACGCCAGCAGCGCCACGCCGATGGGAATGCAGATCAGGTTGCCCAGCATCAGCCAGCTGAGCCAGGGCATGTCGACATCGCGCGCGATGCCGCGCAACTGGCTCAGGCTTGCGAGGATTTCCAGCGCGAAGATCGCGGGCACCACCAGCGCGGGCGATATCACCAGCGACATGCCCGCCACCGTGATGGCCGAGAAGCCGAAGCCCGCAAAGCCGCGCACGATGCCCGCCGCGAACACCACGCACAGGCTGTAGACGAGCAAGGCCGGCGCCAGCGGCGGCACCAGAAGCTCGGCCGCCGTCATGCGCCGAACAACGGCAGCAGCTTCAGGCGCTGCACCTTTCCCGAAGGGCCGCGCGGCAGTTCGGTCACGAAACGGTAGTGGCCGGGCGCCTTGTAGCGGCCGAGCACGTCGGCGCTGAAGGCGCGCAGTTCTTCTTCGGTGCAGGCAACGCCTTCGCGCAGCACGATGCACACGCCGACCTCCTGGCCGTAGTGGCGGTCGGGCACGCCCAAGGCAGCGGCCTCCAGCACGGCGGGGTGCTGCAGCAGCGCTTCGTCGATCTCGCGTGGCGCGATGTTCTCGCCGCCCTTGATGATCAGTTCCTTGATGCGCCCGGTGACGAAGAAGAAGCCGTCTTCGTCGCGGTGCCCCAGGTCGCCGGTGCGCAGCCAGCCGTCGGGCGTGAAGCTCGCGCGCGTGGCTTCGTCGTTCTTGTAGTAGCCGAGCATCACGTTCGGTCCGCGGATCACCAGCTCGCCGGTCACGCCGTTGGGCACGGCCGCCAGCCGCGCATCGACCACGCCCGCCATGCAGCCCGATGCGCGCCCCACCGAGCCGAGCTTGCGCGCGGCCGGGTCCATCGGGTTGGAGAACGAAGGCGCGGCCGTCTCGGTGAGCCCCATGGTCTCGACGATGCCGATGCCGAACATCTGCTCGAAGGCGCGGTGGTGCTCGGGCGGTAACGCGGCCGAGGCCGAGCGGCAGAAACGGATCGCCACTGTCTGCGCAAGCGGCGGCTTCGGGCCTTCGAGCAGGTACGAGATCATGGTGGGCACCACGTTGATCCAGCTGCACTGCGTGTGCGTGGCCTGCGCCCAGAAGCGGCCCGCCGAGAACTTCGGTGGCATCGCCAGGCTGCCGCCGTGTGCCAGCGGCGCGAGCATGGTCACCGCAAAAGCGTTGATGTGATACAGCGGCAGCACTGCGAGCACGCGGTCGGAGGGCTGCAACGCATGTTCGGCGCTGATCGCATGCGCGTTGGCCGCGAGGTTGCGCTGCGTGAGCATCACGCCCTTGGGCAGGCCGGTGGTGCCCGAGGTGTACATCAGCAGCGCCACGCTGCCGGGTGCAGGCGGTGCCGTGGCGAGTGCGGTGTCTTCGTCTTTCTCTCCTGGCAACGCATCGGCCTCGGGGTCGGCCACGACTACCGTCACCGGCCGGTCGAGGGCTTGCACGATCTCGCGCACGCGGGCTTCCCACTCGGGTGCGACGCAGACCACGCGGCAATCGGAATGCGACAGCACGTGGCGCATCTGCTCCGGTTGCGACAACAGGTTGACCGGGTTCACGCAGAAGCCGCCGTGCATCGCGCCCAGCAGCAGCCGCAGCGTCAGCAACCCGTTGGGCATGACGACCGAGACCGTGTCGCCCGGCCGTGCGCCATGGCCGCGCAGCACGGCGGCCACGCGCAGGCAGCTTCGCGCCAGTTCGCCATAGCCGATGTGCCGCTCGCTCTCGGTCGCGCGGGCATACACCGCATGAGGCTGCAGCCGCGCCTGATGCTCGATCAGCGCGTGGACGGTCTCCAGCGCCGTGGTTGCCGCCGCCATGCTCACTTCGCGCCGTGCGCGGCGAAGAAGGCTCCGAAGATCTCTTCCTCGCTCGGCACCTTTTCTGGAATCGGACGCGACACGCGCGTGATGTTCAGGTAGTGGCGGTAGTTCATGTTGTCGGAGAAGTTGTTCTTGCCCCAGGTGCCGCAGCCCATCGACAGCGAGAAAGGCAGGCCGTTGTCGAAGCTGCCGCCGGTCGCGATGCAGTGCGCCTGGTCGACGATCACGCGCGACACCGGCAGCGCAAGGCCCAGCGCGAGCGCGCGTTCGGGCACCGCGCTGTGCAGGCCCACCGAGTGGCCCGCGCCTTCGTAGCCGTAGATGCGTTCGACTGTGGCGGCCGCTTCGTCGAAATCGCGCGCGGCATAGATGGCGAGTACGGGGCTGAGCTTCTCACCAGAGAACGGATGGTCGTGGCCCACGCCGTCTTCGGCCACCATGAGGATGCGCGGATCGGTCGCCGCAATGGCCAGCCATGCCTCGCGGTTCGCGCCATCGACGTTTGCCGCGCGTTCGGCGATGGTGCGCGCCGACTGCCCGATGACAGCGGCCGAGAGCTTGCCCTCGGGCCACATCAGCGCCTGGAGCGTGGCCTTCTGCGGGGCCGCGAGCATGACTGCGCCACGGTCTTTCAGCGCCGCGAGCATCGGGGCGCGTACCGCATCGACGATGACGAGGCTGTTCTCCGACGAGCAACTGGTCGCGTTGTCGAAAGTCTTGGAGCGCACGATGCGCTCGGCCGCCGCGCGGACGTCGGCCGTTTCATCGACGATGCCCGCCACGTTGCCCGCGCCCACGCCGAAGGCCGGCGTGCCGCTCGCATAGGCCGCGCGCACGTTGGCCTGCGAGCCGGTGGCCACCACCAGATCGCACAGGCGCATCAGCTCGGCCGTCGATTGCTTGTTGATGGGCTGGGGCAGCAACTGCACCAGGTCGCGCGGTGCGCCGATGCGGTCGAGCTGCGCGTGGATGAACTCGATCAAGCGCGCCGCCGTCGACCAGCCCTTGGGCGACGGCGCGACGATGACCGCGTTGCGCCCCTTGAGCGCATTGATGATCTTGTTGGCCGGCGTGGCGCCGGGGTTGGTCGATGGCGTGACGGCGCACACCACGCCCACGGGCCGCGCGATCTCGACGATGCCGCGCGCCGGGTCTTCGCCGATCACGCCGACCGAACGCGCGCCGTGCAGGTCGCGCAACAGGCCGAAGGTCTTGCGGTGGTTTTTGCGCACCTTGTCTTCGACATTGCCGACGCCGGTGTCTGCAACGGCCAGTTCGGCCAACTCGCGGTTGCGCGCCGGTTCGATGATGGCCCAGCCGGTAGCCACCACGGCGGTGTCGACCTGCGCCTGTGACCAAGTTTCGTAAACGCGCTGCGCGGCGCGGGCGCGCCCCACGAGTTCGGCGATGGGGGAAGAAGAGGGGGATGCGGGATGTTCCATGGGATCTGTCTGTGTCGATCAATCGACCTTGATGTTGGCCTCTTTGGCGAGCTTCTGCCAGCGCACGAGTTCCGTGCCGACGACCTTGCCGAGCTGCTCGGGCGTACCACCCACGCCTTCGCTGCCTTGCGCCAGCAGCTTGTCGCGGATCTCGGGTTCCTTCACCACGACGTTGATGACGCGGTTGAGCTTGTCGATGACGGGCTGCGGCGTTTTCGCCGGCACGAACACCGCGTACCAGGAGTCCACGTCGAAGTCGGCGATGCCGGCCTCCTGCATCGTCGGCACGTCGGGAAAGGCCGCGCTGCGCTTGGTGGTCGACACGGCAAGCGCCTTGAGCTTGCCGGCCTTCACGAACTGCGCAGCCGCCGGAATCGACACCCACAGCAGCGGCACTTGCCCGCCCATCACGTCGGTCACGGCAGGGCCGCCGCCACGGTAGGGGATGTGCGTCATCTGCGTGCCGGTGCGCAGCTTGAGCAGTTCGCCCGCCAGGTGCCCCGGCGAGCCGTTGCCCACCGACGCGAAGGAGATGCTGTCGGGCTTGGCCTTGGCCAGCGCGATCAGTTCGGCCACCGTGTTCGGCGCGAACTGCGTGTTGGCTACCAGGATCTGCGGCAACGAGGCGACCATGCCCACGGGCGCGAAGTCTTTCGCGGTGTCGAAGTTCAGTTTGTTGTAGATCGCCGGGTTGATGGTGTGCGACGACAGCGTGAACAGCACCGTGTAGCCATCGGGCGGCGACTTGGCCACGACTTCGGTGCCGATGGAGCCGGCCGCGCCGCCGCGGTTGTCGATCAGCACCTGCTGGCCCAGCAGGCTGGAGAAGCGCTCCTGCACGATGCGCGCGATCACGTCGGTGCCGCCGCCGGGCGGGTAGGGCACGACCAGGCGGATCGGCTTGTTCGGGTAGTCGCCGGCAGGCGGTTGCGCCTGCGTGGCAAGAGGTGCGGCCAGGGCGGCGACGGCCAGCAGGCCCGCGCGCAGCCAGGGGGCGAGGAACAGGTTCATTCGAGTCTCCTTCTCTTCGTGACGGATGTCGGGAGCTGCCCTGTCGCGGGCTCGGGGCTGGCGCGGTAGCCCAGCGTGACGCTGGCGTCGCGTGCGCAGGCCCTGATGTGGTCGGCCAGTTCGCGTGCCTGCGTCCGCGCGAAGCGGATCGACGGCACGCTCATGCCCACGGCCGCGACGGCCTCGCCGCGCGCGTTGAACACCGGCACGCCGAGGCCGCAGACGCCCAGGCGCCATTCCTCGCGGTTCTCGGCGTAGCCGCGCGTGCGCGTGCGTTCCAGTTCAGCGAAGAGGGCATCGAAGTCGGTGATGCTGTTCTTCGTGTGTGCCACCAGCGTGCCCAGCCGCTGCTGCAGCGCGGGCACGTCGAGCGATGCAGCCGCCAGCAAGGCCTTGCCCGAGGCCACGCAGTAGGCCGCCGCGCGGCCGCCGACGCGCGAGTAGGCGGCCACGGGAAGAGGGCTGTCGAACTTGTCGAGGTAGACGATCTCGGCGCGGTCAAGCACCGCCAGGTGGATGGTCTCGCCGGTGGCCTGCGCCAGCTTTGCCAGGTGCGGGCGCAGCAGTGCACCGACGTCGGCCGCCTCGCCGACCAGCGCACCCAGCTCGAAGAGCCGCAGGCTTGGGCGGTAGGCGCTGGTGTCGGGGTCTTGCACGGCCCAGCCGCATTCCACGAGCGTCTGCAGCGTGCGGTGCGCGTTGCTGCGCGCCATGCCGAAGGCCTGCGCCAGTTCGGTGACGCGGCAGTCGCGCTGCTGGCGCGCCATCCACTCGATGGCGGCGAGGCCCTTGGCAAGCGTGGAGTCCATGAGACCTTCTTGAATGTTCCAAATATTGGAACAGTGTTCTCGGATGTGAAACGCAATGTAAGAACCCTGGGGGCTTTTTGTCAACTGAGGGAATGAAACTTTGCATTTGTACCCACTGTGCAATGGGGACCGTTCAGGGCGTCGCTCGCGCCGACGGGGTACCTTGCTCCGCGAATGCCCCCGGCCTGCGGCCTCCTCCTTTATTTCGCTGCGCAAGGCACCCCGCCGGCGTGAGCGTTATTCAGAGTGGTCGTTGATCGGCCGGCGCAACGACGGCGCCTACTGTGCGCAGGGCACCGGGTACTCCCCGCAGCGAAATAAAGGAGGAGGGGCGAAGCCCCGGGGGACATTCGCGGAGGGGAGTACCCGGTGTCCTGTGTACACGCCCTGAAGCCCCGAAGAATTTCAGCGCCGATGCCGCCCCGCCATGAGTTCGATCACCTCGCGAAAGATCGTGTTGCCCGTAGAGGTCGCAAGGTCCAGCACATGGCTGCGGCTGTAGTAAGGACTCAGGTCAAGGCCCACGCCGATGCCGGCGATCGCGATGTCGCCGCGCTGCTCCTGCCGCGCGACCACATCGCGCAAATGATGGTCGAGGTAGTGCGCATCGTTGGCCAGGTGGGTGGCGCTGTCCATCGGCGAGCCATCGGAAATTACCAGCAGCAGCTTGCGTTCTTCGGTGCGCTGGCGAAGGCGCGCGCAGGCCCAGTCGACCGCCTCACCGTCGATGCCTTCGCGAAACAGGTCGGCCTTGAGCAGCGCAGCCATCGCGGGCCGTGCGCGTCGCCACGGTGTCGCCGCTGCCTTGAAGACGAGGTGGCAGCGCTCGTTCAATCGACCGGGGTGCGCTGGCCGGCCGGCGCGCACCCATTCGCGTTGCGCGCGGCCGCCGTTCCATGCGCCGGTGGTAAAGCCCAGCACCTCGCTGGCCACGCCGGCCTGTTCGAGCGCGCGCGCGAACACGTCGACCATCATTGCGACCGATTCGGCGTGCTCCTTCATCGAGCCCGAGCAGTCGATCAGAAAAGTGACCAGGCTGTCGGCCACAGGCTCCATGCGCTCGGTGCGAAACAGCCGGCGCTCAGTGGGCGAGGCCACAAGCTGCGCGAGCCGGCGGCCATCGATCAGGCCTTCTTCCTGCCCGCTGTCCCAACCGTCGCGCGTGG
This sequence comes from Variovorax sp. EL159, assembly GCF_900100965.1. GTDB lineage: Bacteria > Pseudomonadota > Gammaproteobacteria > Burkholderiales > Burkholderiaceae_C > Variovorax. The sequence continues at coordinate 797,191 of NZ_FMUJ01000002.1, forward strand.
GGTCGGCCAGCAGCGCGCGCAGTTCGCGCGCCAGACGGGCGATGTTCACGCCCTGCGCGGCAATGCGGCGGTCGAGCTTTTCGCGATGCCCCGCCAGCACGTCTTTGCGTGCGAGCGTGGCGGCATCGTGCTCGCGGTCGTAGGCGGTGGTGAAGATGCGGTATGTGCCACCCGCATCGTCGAGCACCGCGCTGCGGCCCGACTCGGCGGTGGTGAAGCGCTCGATGATCTCCTGGTCCATGTCGGCGACAAGGCTGAACACGCTGCGCTTGTCGTCCACATGCGGATCGCGTGCGGCGTCGCTGCCTTCGTCGCCGGCCTCGTGCAGCATGGTGGCGATGGTGCGTGCGACGGTCCGCGCGTGCACGGCGTAAGCGGCCTGGTCGGTGCGGTCGCGGCGCAAGCCCGCGAGCGCATGGCCGATCCGCGGGGCGAGCGCGAAGCGCGTGGCTTCGAGCATGTCTTCGGTTTCTTCGACCACCTGCTGGCCACTCACGCGGGCGCGGCAGATCTGTGCGACGGCATACAGCAGCAGGCCGCGCGCGGTATCGGTCAGGCCCGAATGGTGGAAGGCCAGCGACCACTGCTCGTGGCGGTGCCGCAGGTTGTGGTGCATGCCGGCCATGACCTCGGGCGCGAGTGCCTCGACGCGAAACTGTTCGAGCATCTCGAACACCATGCGCTCGACCGGCTCTTCGGGCCGCAGGCGTTCATGCAGTGCCGCATCGGAAGCCGTGAGCCGCAATGCCAGCCCATCGGCCACGCCGCGAAAGGATGCGAAGTCGTCGGTGTCGGGTGACGGATGCAGGTGCGGTGCGAACCACGGCAGCGGCATGCGGCCACGATGCAGGCGGCGCCCGCGAAAGTGCAGGTCGCGCTCGCCGCTGAAGGCCCGCACCACGCCCGCGCACAGCTCGGCCACCAGCTCTTCCTGCCGCACGCGGCGCTGCATCGCGCTCGCGGGCGTGTCGGTCATGGCTGCGAGCCCGGCGCGAGTTGCTGCGACTCCTTCAGTTCTTGGTCGAAGCAGCGCTGGAAGTATTCGGCGACCAGTGGCCGCTCGGCGTCGTCGCACTTGTTGACGAACGAGAGCCTGAACGCCAGTGCCGGGTCTTTGAAGATCTCGACGTTCTCGGCCCAGGTGATGACGGTGCGCGGCGACATCAGCGTCGACAGGTCGCCCGCCGCGAAGCCTTTGCGCGTGAGGTCGGCCACGGCCACCATCTTCGCGACGAGCTTGCGCCCGGCCTCGTCGGCCAGCGACGGCACGCGCGCCTGCACGATCGCGATCTCTTCATCGGCCGGCAGGTAGTTGAGCGAAGCGACGATGTTCCAGCGGTCGATCTGCGCATGGTTCAGCCGCTGCGCGCCGTGGTACAGGCCGTTGAGGTTGCCCAGGCCCACGGTGTTGGCCGTGGCGAACAGGCGAAAGAACGGATGCGGGCGCAGCACCTTGTTCTGGTCCATGAGCGTGAACTTGCCGTCGCGCTCCAGGATGCGCTGGATGACGAACATCACGTCGGGCCGGCCCGCGTCGTACTCGTCGAAGATCAGCGCCACGGGCCGCTGCAGCGACCACGGCACGATGCCTTCCTGGAACTCGGTGACCTGCTTGCCTTCGCGCAGCACCACCGCGTCTTTGCCGACAAGGTCGAGCCGGCTGATGTGGCCGTCGAGGTTCAGGCGCACGCAGGGCCAGTTCAGCCGCGCGGCCACCTGCTCGATGTGGGTCGACTTGCCCGTGCCGTGCAGCCCCTGCACCATCACGCGGCGGTCGCGCATGAAGCCCGCGAGGATGGCAAGCGTCACGTCGGGGTTGAAGCGGTAGACCGCATCGACCTCGGGCACGTGGTCATCGCGCTCGCTGAAGGCGGGCACCTGCAGGTCGGTGTCGATGCCGAACACCTCGCGCACGCTCAGCATGCGGTCGGGCCGAAGGTCTGCGGTGTCGGTCACGGTGGGCTTTCGCAAAAAAATTCGGTCAGGCCTGCGCGCGGTCGGCGCCGGCGTCGGTGTCGATGCGGCTCAGTGCCAGGGCGGCGCGCTGCAGTGCGGGCAGCAGCGTCTTCGCCTTCGCCGCATCGAGCCGCATGATCGGCGCCTGCACCGCGATGCAAAGGTTCGATGGGCCTTCGTCGCCCGAGGGCACCAGCGCGGCGATGCACAGCAGGCCGGGCAGGAACTCTTCGTTGTCGATGGCAAAGCCGCTCTTGCGCACGCGCTGCACTTCCTTCTCCAGCGCTTCGGGGTCGGTCAGCGTCTTGGGCGTGTACGGCTCCAGCGGGGCGTTCGACAGCAGTCGGCGGCGCTGTGCGGTGCTCATCTGCGAGAGAAAGATCTTGCCGCTGGCCGAGCAGTGCACCGGCACGCGCGAACCCGAGTGCAGGTAAAAGCGCAGCGGCGCAGCGGTCTCGACGCGGTCGAGGTACACGACCTCGCTGCCCGACAGGGCCGTGAGGTTGCAGCTCTCGCCGATCTCTTCCACCAGCTGGCGCAGCACCGTGTGGCGCGCACCGTGCAGGCTGTCGTTGAGCAGCAGGTTCTCGGCCAGCCGCCGCAGCCGCGTGCCGATGCCGTAGTGGCGCCCGTCGCCTTCGCGCTGCAGCAGGCCCGCGCCTTCGAGCTGCTGCAGCATGCGGTGCAGCGTCGGCTTGGGCATGCCCGTTTCTTCGACCAGCCCTTGCAGCGAATAGCGCTGGTCTTTCGCGGCCATGACTTCGAGCAGGCCGAACAGGCGCATGGTGGGCGTGTCGCCCGCCGGTTCTGCGGCTTCTGCAGCGGCGCCGAGGGAGGGGCCTTTGACGATCTTCATGCGGCGGATCATAGTTGTTTTACAAAAAACAAGACAAGGCGTACCGATTTTTGTAAATTGTTTGACGCCAGCGCGATGCCGTCCTATATTCCGCCGGAACGAATTTCGGAACAAGAGGTTCCGACTTTTCGATTGCACATCGCAGCCCCCACCTCTTCAGGAGACGCCTTCCATGAGCCAGAAGCAACCCGCCGCCCCCACCCGTGAAGCCGTCACCGGGGTGCAGAAGATGACGCCTTCCGAGGCCTTCGTCGAGACCATGGTCGCCAATGGCGTGACCGACATCTTCGGCATCATGGGCTCGGCCTTCATGGACGCGATGGACATCTTTGCGCCCGCCGGCATCCGCCTGATTCCGGTGGTGCACGAGCAGGGCGGTGCCCACATGGCCGACGGCTATGCGCGCGTGTCGGGCCGCCACGGCCTCGTGATCGGCCAGAACGGCCCCGGCATCAGCAACTGCGTGACCGCCATTGCCGCGGCCTACTGGGCGCACAGCCCGGTCGTGATGATCACGCCCGAGACCGGCACCATGGGCATGGGCCTCGGCGGCTTCCAGGAAGCCAACCAGCTGCCGATGTTCCAGGAGTTCACCAAGTACCAGGGCCATGTGAACAACCCCAAGCGCATGGCCGAGTACACGGCGCGCTGCTTCGACCGCGCCATCTCCGAGATGGGCCCGACGCAGCTGAACATTCCGCGCGACTACTTCTACGGCGAGATCACCACCGAGATCCCGAAGCCGATGCGCGTGGAGCGCGGCGCGGGTGGCGAGAACAGCCTGAACGCCGCCGTCGAACTGCTGGCCTCGGCCAAGTTCCCGGTGATCCTCTCCGGCGGCGGCGTGGTCATGGGCGACGCGGTGGCCGAGTGCCAGGCGCTGGCCGAACGCCTGGGCGCACCGGTGGCCAACGGCTACCTGCGCAACGACTCCTTCCCCGCGAGCCATCCGCTGTGGGCCGGCCCGCTCGGCTACCAAGGCTCCAAGGCCGCGATGAAGCTGATCGCGCAGGCCGACGTGGTGCTCGCGCTCGGCTCGCGCATGGGCCCGTTCGGCACGCTGCCGCAGCACGGCATGGACTACTGGCCGAAGGACGCGAAGATCATCCAGGTCGAGGCCGACCACACCAACCTCGGGCTGGTGAAGAAGATCACCGTCGGCATTCACGGCGACGCCAAGGCCACCGCCAAGGAACTGCTCAAGCGCCTGCAGGGCAAGACGCTGGCCTGCGATGCCACCAAGGCCGAGCGCGCCGACAAGATCAAGGCCGAGAAGGCCGCGTGGGAGAAAGAACTCGACGAGTGGACCCACGAGCGCGACCAGTTCAGCCTCGACGCCATCGAGGAAGCCAAGAGCGAAAAGACACCCACGGGCGGCAGCTACCTGCACCCGCGCCAAGTGCTGCGCGAGCTTGAAAAAGCCATGCCGCCGCGCGTGATGGTCTCCACCGACATTGGCAACATCAACGCCATTGCCAACAGCTACCTGCGCTTCGAGGAGCCGCGCAGCTTCTTCGCACCGATGAGCTTCGGCAACTGCGGCTACTCGCTGCCCACCATGATCGGCGCCAAGTGCGCCGCGCCCGACCGCCCGGCCGTGGCCTACGCCGGCGACGGCGCCTGGGGCATGAGCATGGTCGAGATCATGACGGCCGTGCGCCACGACATCCCGGTGACGGCGGTGGTCTTCCACAACCGCCAGTGGGGCGCCGAGAAGAAGAACCAGGTCGACTTCTACAACCGCCGCTTCGTTGCGGGCGAACTCGAAAGCGAAAGCTTCGCGGGCATCGCCAAGGCCATGGGCGCCGAAGGCATCGTGGTCGACAAGCTCGAAGACGTGGGCCCGGCGCTGAAGAAGGCCATCGACATGCAGATGAACGAAGGCAAGACCTGCGTGATCGAGATCATGTGCACCCGCGAGCTGGGCGACCCGTTCCGCCGCGATGCGCTGTCGAAGCCGGTGCGCTTTCTGGACAAGTACAAGGACTACGTCTGAACAAGCCATGGCCGATGCGCTGCTGACTCTCAATGCCGGGTCGTCGTCGATCAAGGTCGCGCTGTTCGATGCGGCGGATGAGGCACGCAGCGACGGCCATGTGCTGCCAGCGGCACTGTGGTCAGGCCAGGCCGACGGCCTGGGCGCCGGACTGAAGGCGCGGCTGCGCGTGCGCGATGCGCAGGGCAACACCCTGCACGACGCCGCGCTCGACGGCGCGCAGGCCTCGCATCAGGGCGCGCTCGCGGCGCTGCTCGACTGGCATGCACAGCAGGGCGACGGCCGGCGCATCGCCGGCGTCGGGCACCGCATCGTGCATGGCGGCACGGATTTCGTGGCGCCGGTGCGCATCGACGCGCAGGTGCTCGAAGCACTGGCCAGGCTCGAGCCGCTGGCACCGTTGCACCAGCCGCACAACCTGGCCGGCGTGCGCGCGGCAATGGCGGCCTTCGAGGGCGTGCCGCAGGTGGCGTGCTTCGACACCGCTTTCCACGCGGTGCAGCCCGAGGTCAACCGCCGATTCGCCTTGCCGCGCGCGCTGCACGACGCAGGCGTTCGGCGCTACGGTTTCCATGGGCTTTCGTACGAATCCATCGTGGCGCAGCTCGCGCACGTGGCACCCGGGCTGGCGCAGCGGCGCGTGATCGTCGCGCACCTGGGCAACGGCGCCTCGATGTGCGGCATTGCACTAGGCCGCTCGGTGGCCACCACGATGACTTTTTCTCCGCTCGACGGCCTCACCATGGGCACGCGCTGCGGCCACATCGATGCGGCCGTGGTGCTGTACCTGATGCGCTCGCGCGGCATGTCGGCCGACCAGGTCGAGACGCTGCTGTTTCGTGAATCGGGCCTGCTCGGCATGTCGGGCGTGTCGAGCGACATGCGTGCGCTCGAAGCGTCCGCCGAACCCGCCGCGGCCGAAGCCATCGGGCACTTCGTCGAACAGGTGGTGCAGCACATGGGCAGCCTCGCGTCGGCGCTGCGCGGTGTCGACGCCATCGTGTTCACCGGTGGCATCGGCGAGAACGCGGCCGGACTGCGCGAACGCATCCTTGAAGACTGCGAGTGGCTGGGCGTGAACGTCGATGCCGCTGCCAACCGCAGCGGCGCGCAACGGCTCACCACGCCCGAGAGCCCCGTCAGCGCCTGGGTGTTGCGCACCGACGAAGAGGCCGTCATTGCGCACCACACCGCGCAGGTGCTGCGCGCCTAGATCGGCCAATTAGCTCGGCTGGATATCCGCCGCCTTGATGACGTGCGCCCAGCGCGCGATCTCGTCGGCCAGGAATGGCGCAAAGCGATCCGGCCCGCGCGCATCGATCACGAAACCCTGCTGCCGCATGCGCTCTTCCAGGCCCGGCAGCGCCAGGATCTTCACAACCTCCGCACCCAGCTTCTGCACCGCGGCATCGGGCATGCCGGCCGGCGCCATGATGCCGGTCCAGTTCTCGACCTGCAGCGCCGGTATGCCGGCTTCGGCGGTCGTCGGCACGTCGGGCAGCAAGGGGTAGCGCGTCTTGCTCGCGATCGCCAGTGCGCGCAGCTTGCCGCCCTTCACATGCGGAATCGACTCGGGGATGTTCGAGAACACCACGTCGAGCTGCCCGCCGATCAGGTCGGTCATGCAGGGTGCGCCGCCCTTGTAGGGCACGTGCTGGATCGCGGACTTGTTCAGGTCGTTGAAGAGCGCGAGCGTCAGATGCGGCGGCGTGCCGCTGCCGCTGGAGCCGGCGTTGAGCTTGCGCTCCTTCGCCGCCGCGATCAGCCCTTTCAAGTCCTGGATCGGACTGGCCGCCGGCACCACGATCAGCATCGGGCTGCCCGCGATCAGTGCAACCGGGCGCAGGTCTTTCTGGAAGTTGAAGGGCGACTTCGGAAACAGCGTCACGTTGGCCGCATGCGTCAGCGTGATCGCGAGCAGTGTGTTGCCGTCGGGCGGTGCCTTCGCCACGAGGTCGGCGCCGATCTGGCCGTTGCCGCCCGGGCGGTTGTCCACCAGCACGCTGACCTTCCAGCGCTCGCCGAGCTGCTGGCCGATCTGGCGTGCCATCACGTCGGTGAGGCCGCCCGCCGGGAAGGGCACCACGTAGCGCAGCGTGGCGTCGGGTTTCGGATAGTCCGCGCCCTGCGCTCGCGCCAACCCCGGCGCGAGCGCGCCGAGCGATCCCGTCGCCGCCAGGGCGGCGGCCCCTTGCATCCATTCACGTCGTTTCATCGTGTTGTCTCCTGTTGTTGTGTTCGGGGGAAATGACGCTCTGCGGCGTTTGCCGGTGTTTACCGTCGCCACTGCGCGAGCAGCGCGTCGGGCACCTCGATGCCTTCGGCCTCCGCCCGCCTTCGCAGCTCTTCGCGCCGCGCGCCGGGCAGGCGCACGCCGTCGTCGCGCAGCATCTCGGCCACCAGCACCTCGACGCGGTCGAGGTAGCTGGCCGACCCCGCGAGGGCGCCGGGGTCGATGGCGATGAAGGCCTGGCCGATGCGCGGCCGGTTGCCCGCGTCTTCGAAGAAGCTCGATGCCTCGAAGCCGAACTGCGCACCGATGAGCGCCGTGACCAGCAGCTCGACCACCAGTGCCAGCATCGCGCCCTTGGGGCTGCTCGCGGCGCCGATGGGGAGCATCGAGCCTTCGAGCGCGGCCTGGGCGTCGGTGGTCGGCTGGCCGTTGCGGTCCACGGCCCAACCGGTCGGAATCGGCTTGCCCTGCTTGGCCGCGACCATGACCTTGCCGCGTGCTACTTCGGAAAGGCTCAGGTCGATCATCAAGGGCAGCGCTCCGCGGCGCGGGAACACCGCCGCCACCGGATTGGTGCCGAAGATCGGATGACGCCCGCCCGCTGCCGGCATGGCGGCCGGCGAGTTCGCGAAGCCGAGGCCGACCATGCCCGCATCGGCCACCGCGCGCAGGTGATCGACGACCACGCCGCAGTGATGGCTGTCGGTCACGCCCGCGATGGCGATGCCGAAGTCGCGCGCGCGGGCGATGGCTTCGGCCACCGCCATTTCGCACGCGGCGAAGGCGAGGCCTTCGTGCGCGTCGATCAACGCCGCGGCGCCTTTCTCGCGGCGCAGCGTGGGCATCGCATCGCCGTTGACGCGGCCGTTGCGAAGGTGTGTCGCGTACTGGGCGACGCGGCCCAGGCCGTGTGAGCCCAGCCCTTGCGCCTCGGCAAGCACCAGCGCGCGTGCGGTGGCCGTGGCCATGGTTTCGTTGGCGCCAGCTGCGCGCAGCGTCGAGGCCACGACTTGCCGCGCTTCCTGAAGACTCAGCATCGTCATGATTCCAGCGCCTCCAGCACCCTCTGCGCGATCAGGCTGCTCACGCGCTCGTTCGACTCGGCCGTTACGCCGGCGATGTGCGGCGTCAACAGCAGGTTGGGGCAGCCTTCGAAATGCGGGCTGGCCGCAAGGGGCTCGGCATCGAACACATCGAGCGCCGCACCGCCGAGCCGGCCTTCACGCAGCGCGAGCGCCACGGCGGCTTCGTCGACGATGCCGCCGCGCGAGGTGTTGACCAGCACAGCGCCGCCTTTCATCGCCGCGATGCGCGCAGCATCGAACAGGTTGCGCGTGCCATCGACCAGCGGCACGTGCAGGCTCACCACGTTGGCCTGCGCCACGAGTTCGTCGAGGTCGAGCGGCCGCGTGCCGCTCTCCGCGAAGGCCGGATGGTTCGCATCCATCATCGCGTCGAAGGCGACGGTGCGCATGCCGAGCGCCTTCGCGAGCCGCGCCGTCAGTTGCCCGATGGCACCGAAGCCGACCAGCCCGAGCGTCTTGCCCGAGAGCTCCCGCCCGCTGGAGAGCGCATTGCGCGGCCATCGGCCCGAGGCCACCTCGGCCGTCGAGGCGTAGGCGCCGCGCAGCAGCAGCATCGCGCTCGCGACCACGTACTCCGCCACGCTCAGCGCATTGGCGCCCGTGGCCGGAATCACGCGGATGCCGCGAGCCTCGCAGCCCGCCACGTCGATGTTGTCCAGCCCCACGCCCAGGCGGCCCACCACCGCGCACTGGGCCAGCGTGTCGAGCAGCTCCCCGCGTACCTGCGTGCGGTTGCGCACGATGAGCGCATGGGCCCACTTCGCTTCGCGGTACAGGCGGGCGCCGTCGTCCACCAGGGCCACGTCGTAGAGAACGTCGTGCCGCGCGCGCAGCTGCGCGACCGCGGCGGCGTCCATGAACTCCGCAATGACGATGCGCTTCATGGCGCGGTCAGGCCGACTCGTACAGGCGCGTCATCACGAACTCGCGGTGCCCCAGCGCCTCGGCCGCGGTGAGCCGGCCGTTGGCGGTGCGCAGCATGCATTCGAGCAACTGGTCGCCGGCCTGGTCGAGCGTCATCTCGCGCTGCAGCAGGCCCGAGGTGTCGACGTCGACGTGCTCGCTCATGAGCCGCACGGTGCGCGGGTTGGCGCAGATCTTGATGACCGGCAGGATCGGGTTGCCGATCACGTTGCCCTGGCCCGTGGGAAAGAAGTGCACCGCATAGCCCGAGGCGGCGCACAGCGTCACCATCTCGGCCGCGGCGCTGGACGAATCCATGAACCACAGGCCCGGGCCGGTGGGCACCTCGGCCTTGTCGAGCACGCCGTCGACCAGGCACTTCTTGCCGATCTTCTGGATGTTGCCGAGCGCCTTTTCCTCGATGGTCGTGAGGCCGCCCGCGATGTTGCCCTTGGTCGGTTGCGAGTCCGACAGGTCGCTGGTCTTGTGGCGGTTGATCATGTCCTGGTAGCGGTTGAACATGAACATGAAGCGCTCCTTCACGTCGGGCGTGCGGCAGCGGTCGGCCACGATGCGCTCGCCGCCGGTGATCTCGGAGGTTTCGCCGAACACCAGCGTGTTGCCCGTCTCGTAGAGCTTGTCGAAGGCGTTGCCGACGGTGGGGTTGGAGCCGCAGCCCGAGGTGGTGTCGCTCTCGCCGCATTTGGTGGACACCCACAACTCGTGGATGCCGCAGGGCTCGCGCCGTTTCTCGCTCGCGTTCTGCACGAACTCGCGCGCCACCTTGCTCGCGCGCAGGATGGTGTCGTGGTCGCCGTGGCCTTCGATGCCGAAGCCTGCCACCGGCTTGCCCGTGGCGGCGATGCCATCGACCACCTTCTGCGTCCAGCTGTCCTCGATGCCGATGACGACGACGGCCGCCACGTTCGGGTTGCAGCCCGCGCCGATCAGCGTGCGGAAGTGCAGCTCCAGGTCGGCGCCGAACTGCAGGCGGCCGTAGGGATGCGGAATGGCGAGTGCGCCCTTGATGTTGTGGGCCACGGCTTCGGCCGCGGCATTGGAGAGGTCGTCCAGCGGCAGGACGATGACGTGGTTGCGCACGCCGACGCGGCCGTTTTCGCGGCGGTAGCCCAGGAAGGTGGTGTCTTTGGAAATGATGGACATGCTGTGCTTTCGGATTCGTGGGTGATGAAAGTGGGCGAAGCGCGCAGGGTCTTACCAGCGCTTGGTCTTGATGTTCTGGACGTGCGCGTGTTCGCCGGCCTTGATCGGCGCGACCACCTTGCCCATGTCGATGCCGTACTTCCACACCGTGTCGCCCGTGGCCATGTCCTTGAGCGCGACCTTGTGGCCGATCGGAATGTCCTGGCGTGCATCGACGCTGGTCATCCGGTCCTCGTCCATGATCCAGCCGGTGAGCGACATGCCGGCCTTGACGCCTTCCACCACCACGACCGCGACCGTGTCCTTCGCGTCGTGCAGAACAAAATGAATCATCGTTGTCTCCTGTTGTGACTCGCTGAGAATTTGCAGCCGGGGCAGTGTCCGAGTGCGTGTCTCCGGGTGTCAAACAGGTCATATGGATGACTTGAATGAATTGCGATGTGGCCGAACAATCGCGCCATGCCACGCTCGAGCGACCCGTCCGTGTTCGAACCGATACCCGCCGATTCGGCGGGCGCGCCGCTCTACAGGCTCGTCAAGCGTTCATTGCTGCGGGCCATCGAGTCGGGGCGTTGCGCGGCCGGCAGCACGCTGCCGAGCGAGAGCGAATTGGCGGCGGCGCTGGGCGTGTCGATCGGCACGCTGCGCCATGCAACCGACGATCTCGTGGCCGAACACATCCTCGTGCGGCGCCAGGGGCGCGGCACCTTCGTTGCGGTGCACAACGCGGACCGCTTCATGTTCCAGTTCTTCCATGTCGAGCGCAGCGATGGGCTGCGGCAGGCACCGCAGGTGGAGTTCGTCGCCTTCGAGCGCGTGCGCATGGAAGAAGAACCAGCGCAGGCGCTGGGCCTGCGCACCGGCGAGCCGGCCATCCAGATCGACAACCGCCTGCTGCTGCAGGGCAGGGCGGTGATCCACGACCGGCTCACGCTGCCGGCGCTGCTGTTCAAGGGCCTGACCGAGAAGCGCTTTCGCGAACGGCCGAGCACCATCTACCACCTCTACCAGACCGAGTTCGGCATCACCGTGACGCTGGCGCGCGAGCGCGCACGTGCGATGACGGCCGACCGCAGCGTGATGCGCATCCTCGGCGTGGCGCAGGGCGCCCCGGTGATGGAGGTGAAGCGCACCGCACTCACGTTCGGCGACAAGCCGGTGGAATACCGCGTGTCGACCATCAACACGGCGCAGTACGAGTACGTGCACCTGTTGTCGCGGCCAGCCTGACCGCGCTGGTGCGAGTCAGCGCACCGCCGGGGCGCGTGGCACGGTCGCGCCGCAGTGCCGAAGGAAGTCGGCAGTCGCGCGGCCCAACAATTTGTCGCGGTGCATCACGGTCGCGAGCCGTCGCATGCCCGCTGGCAGTCGCGTGCGCAGCTCGACGAGGTGACCGTCTTCCAGCGCCTGCGCCACCGTGTAGCGCGAGAGGCAGGCCAGCCCCGTGCCCGAAGCCACCACGCGCTTAATGGCCTCGGTGCTGCCGAGCTCGAAGCCCACGTGCACCTGCTCCAGGTTCTGGATCAGCCATGCATCGGTGACCTGCCGCGTGCCCGAGCCAAGTTCTCTGAGAACCCAGGTGGCCTGCGAGAGCTGGCGGTGCGTGGCGATGCGGTTCGCGAGGGCATGGCCCGGCGCCGCGACGATGACCAGCTCGTCTTCACGCCATGCACGCACCACGAGGTCGGGGTGCGTCTGCGGCCCTTCGATGAAGCCCACGTCCACATCGAAACCGGCGACTGCCTCGATCACGTCGCGCGTGTTCGCGATGTGCAGGTGCACCTGGCTCTGCGGATGCAGTGCGGTCCATTGCGACACGCGCTCGGGCAGCAGGTATTCGCCGATGGTGAAGCTGGCGGCCACCCGCAGCGGCGCCGCGTGCTCGCCGCTGAAGAGCGCCTGCAGGTCGCTGGCCTGGTCGAGCAGCGCCTGTGCCTTGGGCAGCAGTGCGCGGCCGTTCTCGTTGAGCACCAGCCGGCGGCCGATGCGGTCGAACAGCAGGGCGCCGACGGAGGTCTCCAGGTCGGCGAGCGCGCTGCTTGCCGCCGACTGCGAACGCGCGATGCGATCGGCCGCGGCGCGCGTGCTGCCACCGCGCGCGGTGGCCACGAACACTTCGAGCTGGCGCAGGTTCAAGCGCAGCCGCTGGGCGGATTGCTGATCTGTTTTTCCGGTCATCGTGAGCAATATTCTGCGCTTTTTCGTTTGATGGAAGGCCCCTAGCATCGGCACAGCCCCCGCTTGAAAACAAAGGACCGCCAGTGTTCAGTTTCCTGTCCCGCGAGCCCGTGCACGATCCGCTGTCGGCCCCCACGCCCACTGCCGACACCGACGTCAAGACCACCACCTGCTACATGTGCGCCTGCCGCTGCGGCATCCGCGTGCACCTGCGCGAGGGCGAGAAGGGGCCGGAGGTGCGCTACATCGACGGCAACCCGAACCATCCACTGAACCAGGGGGTGATCTGCGCCAAGGGGTCGTCGGGGATCATGAAGCAGGTGTCGCCCGCGCGCATCACGCAGCCGCTCTTGCGCAAGGCCGGCAGCGAGCGCGGGGCAGGGGAGTTCGAGCCCATCAGCTGGGAGCGTGCCTACGACATGCTGACCGAGCGGCTCGGCAAGATCCGCGCGACCGATCCGAAGAAGTTCGCGTTGTTCACCGGGCGCGACCAGATGCAGGCGCTCACGGGCCTGTTCGCGCGGCAGTTCGGAACGCCCAACTACGCGGCGCACGGCGGCTTCTGCTCGGTCAACATGGCCGCGGGAATGATCTACACCATCGGCGGCAGCTTCTGGGAATTCGGCGGGCCCGACCTGGAGCGCGCCAAGCTGTTCGTGATGATCGGCACCGCCGAAGACCACCACAGCAACCCGATGAAGATTGCGATCAGCAAGTTCAAGCGGGCGGGCGGGCGCTTCATTTCGATCAACCCGGTGCGCACAGGCTACTCGGCGATTGCCGACGAATGGATTCCGATCAAGCCTGGCACCGACGGCGCGCTGTTCATGGCGCTGTTGCATGAGCTGATCGGCAATGAGCTGGTCGACCACGCGTTTCTCAAGCGCTTCACCAATGCGCCGCAGCTCGTGGTGCTGGACGATTGCGAGCGCGAAGGGCTGTTCGCCTTCGACCCCGAGCGCGGGCCGCCGGGCGATGGGCGCAATCCGCACAACAAGCTGGTGTGGGACAAGACCAGCGGCAGCGTGAAGCCCGCGTACCCCGAAGGCATCGAAGAGGGCTGCGACCCGGCCCTCGAAGGCCACTACACGCTGGCCGACGGCACGCGCGTTGCGCCGTCGTTCCAGTTGCTGCGCGAGCGCGTGGCGAGCTGCACGCCCGAGTGGGCGCAGGCCATCACCGGCATCGATGCCGCGCGCATCCGCAAGCTGGCGCGCGAGATGGGCGAGACGGCGCTCAAGCAGGCCTTCGAGCTGCCGATTCCATGGACCGATGCCTGGGGCAAGCAGCACCCGACCACGCAGGCGCGGCCCGTGGCCTTCCACGCGATGCGCGGGCTGGCGGCGCACTCCAACGGCTTTCAGACGGTGCGGGCGCTGGCGGTGCTGATGAGCGTGCTCGGCACCATCGACGCGCCCGGTGGCTTCCGGCACAAGGCGCCGTACCCGCGCCACATCGTGCCGAACTACCGGGCCTTCAACGACCCCGGCATGATCCAGCCGAACACGCCGCTCAATGCGGCGCCGCTGGGCTTTCCGGCCAGCCCGGAAGAACTGGCGATCAACCCCGACGGCTCGCCGATCCGCATCGACCACGCCTTCTCTTGGGAGCACCCGCTGTCGGCACACGGGCTCATGCACAACGTGATCACGAATGCAGTGAAGGGCGACCCCTACCGCATCGACACGCTGCTGATCTTCATGGCCAACATGGCGTGGAACTCGAGCATGAACACCATGGGCGTGCGCGAGATGCTCAACCGCAAGGACGAGAAGGGCGAGCACATGATTCCCTTCCTCGTGGTGTGCGATGCCTTCCAGAGCGAGACCGTGGCCTTTGCCGACCTGGTGCTGCCCGACACCACGTACCTGGAGCGGCACGATGTGATGGGCATGCTCGACCGGCCGATCTCGGAGTTCGACGGGCCGGTGGATTCGGTGCGTGTGCCGGTGGTGCCGCCCACGGGCGAGTGCCGGCCGTTCCAGGAGGTGCTGATCGAGCTGGCCTCGCGGCTGAAGTTTCCGGCCTTCACCACGCCGGAGGGCGGGCGCAAGTTCACGGGGTATCCGGACTTCGTCGTCAACTTCGAGCCGCAACCGGGCATCGGCTTCCTGATGGGTTGGCGCGGCAAGGACGGCACCGAGCATCTGCGCGGCGCGCCCAACCCGAAGCAGTGGGAGGCGTATGCGCAGAACAACTGCGTGTTCCAGTACCACATGCCCGAGACCATGCACTACATGCGCAACTGGAACCGGGAGTACCTGGACTTTGCGAAAGACAAGGGCTGGCGCCAGCGCAACGACCCGGTGCAACTGGCGCTGTACTCCGACACGCTGCAGAGCTTTCGTCTCGCGGCGCAGGGCAAGAGCACCGGCCGGCAGCCGCCCGAGGCATTGCGCGAGCGCATCGACACCTACTTCGATCCGCTGCCCTTCTGGTATGCGCCGCTCGAAGAGGCCGCGACCGACCTCGATGCCTATCCGCTCAACGCGCTGACGCAGCGGCCGATGGCGATGTACCACTCGTGGGATTCGCAGAACGCGTGGCTGCGGCAGATCCACAGCCACAACTACCTGCATGTGAACCCGCTCACCGCGCAGGCGGCCGGCATTGCCGATGGCGGCTGGTGCTGGGTCGAGAGCCGCTGGGGGCAGGTGCGTTGCATGCTGCGCTACAGCGAAGCGGTGGAGCCGGGGACAGTGTGGACGTGGAACGCGATCGGCAAGGCCGATGGCGCGTGGCAACTGGCACCGGGGTCGGACGAGGCGCGCAAGGGTTTCCTGCTGAACCACCTGATCAGCGAAGAACTGCCGTTCGAAGGCACGGCGAGCGGGCGCATCAGCAACTCGGACCCGATCACGGGGCAGGCGGGCTGGTACGACGTGCGCGTGCGGATAAGGCCCGCGGAACCCGGCGAGCCTGAAGAGAGCTTTCCGCAGGTTGCGAGCATGCCGAGTGCGCCTGGGGTGCTGGGGAAGGCGGCGAGTGTGTTGACGTACTTTGCGGGGCGGGGCAGGAAATGATGCAGTGGCTGAAAGACCTGATCGCGGCCCCGTCCTCGGTTTCGCTCCCTCCCCCTCTGGGGGAGGGCAGGGGCATCGGCGTTGGAACTGGAAGCCTCGTCGCATTGAAGGCTGCCGTGCCCCCACCCCAACCCTCCCCCAGAGGGGGAGGGAGCAATGCGACGAAGCGCGCCGAGCAGGGCGAGACGCTGGCCAAGCAACTCGCCCTCGTCATCGACCTCAACGTCTGCGTCGGCTGCCACGCCTGCGTCACGTCCTGCAAGCAATGGAACACCTCCGGCAGCGCAGGCCCCCTGGCCGACGAGCGGCCCTATGCAGCGAACCCGACCGGCACCTTCTTCAACCGCGTGCAGACCTACGAAGCCGGCGCCTTCCCGGTCACCGAGACCATCCACTTCCCCAAGAGCTGCCTGCACTGCGAAGACCCGCCGTGCGTGCCCGTGTGCCCCACGGGCGCGAGCTACAAGCGCAAGGAAGACGGCATCGTGCTGGTCGACTACGACAAGTGCATCGGCTGCAAGTACTGTGCATGGGCCTGCCCCTACGGCGCGCGTGAGCTGGACGAAGAGCGCCAGGTCATGACCAAGTGCACGCTGTGCGTGGATCGCATCTACGACGAGCAGTTGCCCAAGGAAGACCGCAAGCCGGCCTGCGTCAAGGCCTGCCCGACCGGCGCGCGGATCTTCGGCGACGTGAAGGACCCGGACTCCGAGGTGTCGAAGGCGATCCGCGAGCGCGGTGGCTACCAACTGATGCCGGAGTGGGAAACCAACCCGGCCAACCAGTACCTGCCGCGCCACATCACGTCGGCCACACCGTCCACCGACGCGCGGGAGTAGCCGCATGCATCCCGCGTTCTCGATCCTTTTCTTCACCACGCTCGCCGGTGCGGCGCAGGGGCTGGTGTTCACGCTCGCGCTGGCGGTGCTGCTCGGCCTCGGGCTCGCGCCGGGGTTCCTGACGATGGCATTGGGCGTGGCCGAGGTGCTGCTCGTGGCCGGCCTGGCCGCATCGTTCATGCACCTGGGCCGCAAGACGCGCGCATGGCGCGCGGTGCTGATGTGGCGTACCTCGTGGATGTCGCGCGAGGTGATCGTGTTGCCGGGCTTCATCGCGCTGGTGGCGCTGTGGTGGCTATCGCTGCAGTTCGGTACGGATGCTCTGTGGTCGTGGCTGCTGCCCGTGCTGGTGCTGTGCGGCGCCGTCGCGCTCTGGTACTGCACGGCAATGATCTACGCCTGCCTGCGCTTCATCGAGGAATGGGCGCATCCGCTGACCGTCGTCAACTTCACGCTGATCGGGTTGTCGTCGGGGCTGGTGCTGGCCTGCGCGATGGCGGCGCTGGCCGGAGAGCTGCGCTTCGTGCAGGTCTTCGGCCCGTGCGCGCTGGTCGCCACGCTGGCGGCGTGGGCAGCGCGCGGGCAGACGTTGCGGCGCAATGCGGGCATCCGCCACAAGTCGAACCTGCAATCGGCCACGGGCATCCGCACCGAAAAGCTGGTGCAGAAATCGATGGGCATGTCGGCCGGGTCGTTCAACACGCGCGAGTTCTTTCATGGCGCGTCGATGGCCGTGCTCAAGAACATGAAGCTCGGCTTTCTGCTGCTGGCCTTCGCGCTGCCAGCGGTGTTGTTGGCGTGGGGGCTGGCAAGTGGCGCGGTGTGGCCATGGCTGCTCGCGGTGCTGGTGCAGGCACCGGGCCTGCTGGCCGAGCGCTGGTTCTTCTTCGCGCAGGCGAAGCACCCACAGAACCTGTACTACCAGGTGGTGTCGTAGCCCCTAGGCCTCGAAGTTCAGCGCGAGGCCGGGCGTGGGCCAGTCGTCGATGGCGATCAGCCTTCCGCTGCCGGACAGCGTGACGAAGGCCGTGCGCCGGTCGCGTCCGCCGAAGCAGATGTTGGTGGTGTAGCGGTCGGGCAGCGGCACATGCTCGACGGTGCTGCCATCGGGCGCGACGATGCTGATGCCGCCATGCAGCAGCGTGGCCACGCAGAGATTGCCCAGCGCATCGACCGCCATCGAATCGAAGCGCTGGTAGTGCCCGCCCGGCGAGGCGCACAGCATGCACCCGCCGTGGGGCGAAGGCCAGCCGTCCTTGCGCACGCGGCCCGGCGCGGTGATGTCGAAGGCCCAGACGCGCGCGCCCTCGGTCTCGGCGTAGTAGAGCGTGTTGCCATCGGGCGAGAGGGCGATGCCGTTGGGCGTCATCACGGGCCGCGCGATCACGTGGGCGGCGCTGCCGTCGGCGTGGCCGTAGAACAGGCCGCCACGGTCCATGTCGCGCTCGCGCACCTTGCCCAGGTCGGTGAAGTAGAAGCCGCCTTGCGCGTCGAACACGATGTCGTTGGGGCCGCAGAGCGAGCCGCCTTCGACTGCGTCGTACAGGCGCTCGGCGCGGCCGGTGTTCAGGTCGACGCGCTCGATGCGCCCGCCAGAGTAGTCGGCGGCTTGGCCTGTGGGCCGCAGGCAGCCATCGGCCTCGGTGTGCCAGCTGAACCCGCCGTTGTTGCAGACATAGACCGCGCCGTCGGGCCCGATGGCGGCGCCGTTCGGGCCGCCGCCCAGGTCGGCGACGACCTGCACCAGCCCATCGGCGCGCACGCGCGTGAGCGTGCCGCGTGCGATCTCGACCAGCAGCACCGAGCCATCGTCCATGGCAATCGGCCCTTCGGGAAACTGCAGGCCGGTGGCGAGTTCGCGGATGCGCATGGGAAGACCTCGGTGGTGCGTCGTCGGGACGCCAGTTTGCTACGTCTTGCCGGAAACTCCGAACGAAAACGCTAAGCCGAAGCGCTCCGGGCAGCGGGCTCCCGGATGGCCGCCCGCGCAAGCCGCCACGCCAGGAACAGGAAAGCCAGCGGCAGCACGATGGTCTGCAGTACGAACAGCGCGATCAGCTTCACGATGCGCTCGGCCCAGTCGGAGGCCGATTTCAGGATCTGGTCGTAGGTCGCCTTCAGGTTGGGGAGCTTGGGCAGCCAGCGTTCGATGCGGTCCTTCCAGCCTTCCTGGGCCGTGGGTGCTTCCTGCGTGGCGTCGACCACGGCGGTCGGCGATTTCTCGATGCCCGACAAGGCCGCCTGGTATTCGTTCGCCATGAACACGCGGTAGATGCCTTCGTTGGCCACTGCGCTGAGCGGCACCGCGAAGCGCACCAGCAGCAGCCCAATGAGTGCCGACTGCAGCCAGCGCGGCGAGCGGCCGCGCCGCCAGCGCACCACGATCCAGGCGAGCGCGACGGCACTGACCAGCACCGACATCCACTGGTGCGCGCCGATGTTCAGCAGCACCAGCTGGATGCCGAACGACACGCTGGCCGCCAGCATGATGGCCGCGAACTGCTCGATCAGCTCGTTCAGCGGCTTGAGCGCCTGCCCCGGTGCAAAGCTCACGCCCACGCCGCCCGGCGTGGCATCGACCTGCGTGCCTTGCGCCACCGAGACCACGGCGCCGAGCGCACGGGCCGCGGCGAAGGTGGTCAGCGCGCGCTTCAGGCCGTCGTTGACCTGCGTGCGCGCGGGTGCGTCGACCGGTGCGATCCAGCAGCCGATCAGCACAAGGGCCGCGATGAGCAACAGGTAGGCGCGCTGCAGCGCCGGGTTCTTCTGGAGAGGCATGGGTTCTTGCATGAACGCCATTCTGTGGCCTCGTTGCAGCCGTTCGGGATTTGCCCGCAACGGGGCGGGGGACACACGCGGCCGGCTACTTCAGCAAGGCGCGCAGCAGGCCCGATCGTTTCAGGCGCAGGATCAGGTTGCAGCGGCTGAGCCGGCAGCGCATCTGAAGGAGGAACGGCTTGGCGTGCGAGTCGCTGTCGAGGCCGCGTCTGGCGGCCGCATCCTGTTCCTGCACCACGGGAATGATCTGCGACACCGCGTCGTTGCCGCGCGGCTCGGCGGCTGCGGACGGCGCTTTGCCGTCGCCGCAGGCCGAGAGCGCCATGACGACCAGAATCGCTGCAAGAAGCGAGCGACGCTTCGAGATTCTGAAGACGGGGACCACGCAAAAACTCCGTTGAATCCGGGCGGCCGACCGATGCCCCCGTGGCTGCCCGGTAGGTCGGGGGGAACCGCATTGTTCGGCATCGAACCTTTGGGAATGCTTAAGGTTTGTGCATGGACAATCCGGCCCCATGCACCTCCTGCTCATCGAAGACGACCTGGACCTGGGTCGGGCCCTCTCGCAAGCGCTCAAGGCCGAGGGCTTCAGCATCGAATGGCTGCGCCGCATCGCGGACGCCCCACGGTCCTTCGAGGGCGACGCCTGCGGCTGCGTGCTGCTCGACGTGAGCCTGCCCGACGGGTCGGGCCTGCAACTGCTGTCGCGCTGGCGGCGACAGGGCGTGACGGTGCCGATCGTCGTCATCACCGCGCGCTCGGCGCTCGAAGACCGGCTGGCGGGGCTGGATGGCGGCGCGGACGACTATGTCGTCAAGCCCTTTGCCACGCCCGAACTGGTGGCGCGCATCCATGCCGTGCGCCGGCGCTACGCGCACCAGGCCAGCGACGTGTGGACCTTCGGCGAGCTGGAGATCGAACCGCGCAGCCATGTGGCGCGGTTGGCGGGCGTGGCGCTGGACCTGTCGCCGCGCGAGTTCCAGCTGGTGCTGGAGCTGGCACGCGAGCCGGGGGCGGTGATTCCGAAGGGCACGCTGTCGCAGCGGTTGGACCCACTGGGCGAGCCGGTCGACTTCGGCGCGATCGAAGTGCACGTGTCGAACCTGCGCCGCAAGATCGGCGCCGAGCGCATCAAGACCGTGCGCGGCGTTGGCTACATGCTCGCAACATGAAGTGGCTGTTTCAGCGCAGCCTGGTGCGGCGCGTGGCGCTGTCGCTGCTGCTTGCCTTCACGCTCGCATGGGCCGCGCTCGTGGCCTACATGTACCTGGATTTTCGCAGGACCATGGACACGGACTCGGGCGTGGTGCGCGCGGGCCGCGAACTCAACAGCGCGCTGACCAAGGTCAAGCGCGACGAGGTCGCCGTGGCGGTCATGGACACCATGTCGAACATGATCAACGAGCTGCGCCGGGGGGAGGGCAACCTGCCGGGGCGCGTGGTCTTCCTGCTGAAGGACACCGAGGGAAAGCTGATCTACGTGTCGCCCGAGATCGCCGGGCTGGCCGTGCGGGGCGATCCCGAGAAGATGGTCGACGTGAAGCTCGGCAACCAGCGGTACTGGCTGTACGAGGGCCGCAATGCGCGCTGGCAGGTGTGGGTGGGCGAGCCGCACTCGGGCATTCCGTGGCTGCTCGGGTTCATCGGCAGCTCGCTCGTCGTGCCCTTCCTGATTGCGTTTCCGTTCGTGCTGGGGCCAGTGTGGATCGCCGCGGCGCAAGGCATCAAGCCATTGAGGGCGCTCGGCGAGCGCATTCAGTCGCGCAGTGCGGAAGACCTCTCGCCACTGGGTTTCAATCCGAAGTACGCCGAGCTGAAGCCGCTCGTGAAGGCGCTCGAAGACTTGCTGGCGCAGCTGAGGGGCAAGGTCGATCGCGAGAGATCGTTCGTGAACGATGCAGCGCACGAACTGCGAACGCCGCTGGCGGTGATCGGCGCGCAGGCCCATGTGCTGTCGCGCTCCACCGATCCGGCGGAGCGGCAGGAAGCGGCGCAGCACCTGGAGCACGCCATTGCGCGCGGCTCGCACCTCATCCAGCAATTGCTCGAACTGGCGACCATGGACGGGTCGGCGCGCCCCGAAGTGCAACGCGTCGATGTCGCGGAACTCACGCGGCGGCACCTGGCGCAGGCCGCGAAGGATGCGGCCAGCCGGCAGCTGGAGCTGATCCTCGAATCGCCCGACAGCGTTGGGTTCAGCCTGCCGGTGCCGCTGTACGAATCGGTGTTGCGCAACCTGCTCGACAACGCGGTGAAGTACGTCGACGAAGGCGGGCATGTGGTCGTCACGCTGGGGCTGGCGGGCGGCGTGCTCACGCTGTCGGTGGTCGACAGCGGACCGGGCATTCCGCAGGAAGAGCATGCGCTGGTGTTCGACCGCTTTCACCGCGTGTCGGGCACGTCCGCGCAGGGCACGGGCCTCGGTCTTTCGATTGCGCGGCAGGCCTGCCAGCGCATGGGCGGCACGATCGAGCTGACGCAGAACCCGACCGGGCGCGGGTGCGCCTTCACGGTCAGCATACGGAGCCAGCTCACGCTCGATTCGTTGCGCCGGGGCAGTGCCGAAAAAATTTGAAGCGCCCTGTTGACGGCGGCGTAAAGACTATTTACAGTCCGACCTCATCGCGGTTTCGGCCGCAGAACATTTCGACCCAGACAACAGGAACCATCGTGGCAGCAACAGGCATTCGCATCGACAGCATTCGGCCCGCATCGGGCCGGGCGCTCGTGCGCGTCGTGCTGCGCAATGGCCTGGGCATGCTGGCGTCGCAGCAGCTCGATCAGTGCCCGAACCCGATGCAAGCCCTGCAGGCCAAGCCGTGGGATTGCGTCGATCAGGATCAGGTGTCACCGGGTGGAGGAAGCGCATAGGCGCACACCTCCCAAGCGCTCTCAAGCAGAGGCCCGGACACCGAAAGGTTCCGGGCCTCTTTGTTTTTCGACCTTCGTTCAACACAACACGCAGTGATCGCGCTGCATGACGCCGAGGCCCCACCCGGCAGACGTTCTTTAAAAAAATCGCGCCTCGCATCCATCAGCCCCGGTGACGGAACCGGCATACGTGTCCGCCTTAGAAGCGGAATTCTGGGAGTTCGAATCTCCCCTGGGGCACCAATCAAATTTTCTCTGGGTGTAGTGTCAATCTGGTAGACGGCCTGCCTTGGAAGCAGGAGGCTGCAGGTTCAAATCCTGCCACTCAGACCATTCTTTTCATTCACGCGTGTGTAGCTCAATTGGCAGAGCACTGGACTCCAAACCCAGCGGTTGAAGGTTCGACTCCTTCCGTGCGCGCCATCTTCTTTTTCTTTCTTTTTTTGATGGCCCTTCGCCTAGTGGTCCAAGGCACCGGGTTTTGATCCCGGTATCCAAGGTTCGAATCCTTGAGGGCCTGCCATCTTTTCTTTGTTCTGTCTTTTCGTTCCGCTAACTCAGTGGCCAGAGTGCCTCCCTGTCCAGGAGGAAGCCAGGGGTTCGACTCCCCTGCGGAACGCCATCTCTTCGGCGCGGTAGCAAAGCGGCAGTGCAGCGGATTGCAAATCCGTCCAGACCGGTTCGACTCCGGTCCGCGCCTCCACGCACGCGGCGTCAGGAGCCGCTGCGATCGCGCGGGGCACCCGCAGTGCGAACCTTGGGCGTTGCCGACGGCGATGCCGTCGGGTGAAGCAGGTTTTCTACCGCCTCGTTGTTCTCGCCGCCTCGAAGCGCCAGCGCCCGGTAGGGCGTGATCGTCGCGTTCACCTGCATGTTGGCCGAGACGCTCGCGATGTTGCCGGCCGAATCAGTGGCCCGTGCTTCGATGCTGGCGTAGCCCGCTGCACTGGGCGTCCAGTTGCAGGTGTAGGGCGCGGCCTTCACGGTGCACAGCGTCTTGCCGTCGACGATGAACTGCAACTCGGCAACACCGGCGTCGGCCTGCACCGCGGCGGACAGCGTTGTCGCCGTCTTCACCCCGGTGGCGGCCGGCACGGCCACCGACACCACGGGCGGCGTGGTCTGCGCCGGCGGATTGACCATCACGTTCGCAGTCGCCATCGCCGAATTGCCGGCGGCGTCGACACCGATCACGCGGATCGTCTGCATGCCCGGCGCCAGCGGTGTCCATATGCAGGTGTAGGGCGGCGTGTCGAAGGTGCAGATCGGAATGCCGTCCGTGCCCGCGACCTTCACGCCCCACACGCCGACGTTGTCGACCACCGCGGGCGCGATGGTCACGGGCTGGCCCACCGTGGCCATGGCCGGTGCCGACAGCGACACCGTCGGCGGCGTCGTGTCGACCGCGCCCAGCGCCACGTCGATCGTGAAGGTCGACTGGCCCTTCACGGCCTTCTGCTCGAAGGCATCGAAGATCGTGAACCAGCTTGCCATCGGCGCCCGGCCCGGTGCCGAGGCCTTGACCAGCAGTGTCGATTTGGCGCTGTTGAAGCAGGTGAAGCCGCAATCCCAATCGAAGGCGAAGTGGCCCGCCGCATCCGCCGTGCCTTGCACCAGCAGGCTCATCGGCTGCTGCGGCGACGCGCCCGTGTGCCGCCACACCGACACCTGCGCGCCGGGCAGCGCTGCGCCCGTGTCGCGGTCGGTGATGCGCACCTGCGTGGCCGTGGTGCCCGCCATGTACTTCGACGTGCCGAACTTCGGCCAGTCGCTCCAGTCGGTGTTGATGTTGGCCTTGGTGCCCGCCGTGAAGCGGATCATGTTCAGCGTGATCACGCGGTTGGTGGCCGGATCGCGCCGCTGCTCGAACACCGTGCCGAGCAGCGGGTCGAGCCGCCAGCTCTGGCGTGTCCACCAGTAGCGGTCGGTGTCGCTCATCAGGGCCAGGTCGGCCTGCGGCGCGGTGCCGGTGGTGTCTTTCACCATCGCGGCGTTGTAGTACTCGCCCGCGCCGGCGCCGAACACGTGTTCGAGCTCGTGCAGCAGCGTCTTGAGCTGGCGGCCCAGATAGTCTTTCTCGGTGGATTCGGGCGCGGCCGCGGTGATGGCACGCGACAGGTGCAGCGGGTCGTGGATCGCGATCCAGTTCAGGTTCCAGGTCACGCCTTTTTGCGGAAAGGTCCAGCTCGCGGCCAGTCCGCCGTGGCTGTAGCCCTTCGTCGACTTCGAGACGCACACCGCGATTTCGCCATCGACCAGCCCACTGTGGCTGCAAGGCGGGGCCGAGGCGGGCGCGATCAGCTGCAGGTCGCTCGCCGGGTTGAACACAAAGCTGCGCACGGTCTCGCGCGTGAACACTGTGTTGACGTCGGCCACGTACTGCGCAAGGCGCCGGCCTGCTTCCGCGGGGCCGATTTCATCGGCCAACGCCGGGTCGACGTAGAACTTCAGGCGATGCACGCTGTGTGGTGCATTGCCGACACTGTTCAGCTCGGCCTGGGCCGTACCGGGTGCCATCAGCACACCGAAAAACAGCGCCACGACAGAGGGAAGAACACGAGAAAGGAGCGAGGAGGTTGCGCCCATCTGTTCGTGCGTTTGTGTATCAAAAATGTAAGATTTTTGTGATTTAAACACAAAAGAGCCTCATTTTTTACACATCTGAAACAGATGGGGTTCAGCCGGAAGAAGGCGGACAAGGTCACAAGCCCGTCACGAGCGGGTAGAAAAATCCGCCGCCTTTCCTGGGGTCTCGGTGCCGGCCGGCTCGCTCCGCGTGCCGACAAGACCGTGATGCCTCTACAGAAACGTTTTTCGCAATTTGAATTGCGTGTAATTATTTTGTTTGAGAAATTGAAAATCGGGATTTAAAACTTATTACTTTATTCCCTCGATGCTTGAAAAGGCTGGCAACAAAATTTCGTGAGAAATAGCGAGTCGCTGGGCAAAGTTTGTTAAAAACGAAAGCGCTTTGTCACGTACAGGCTGCAATATGGCTGTACGTTCGATTTGCAAGTGTTGATTGCTTGGCCGCTGTAAGGCAAAAGCCTTGCATTGAAAAATAACAGCCCTGACTCCTGTGTCACCAGAAGCTGGGCATTGATGGCGGTCTGTCTATTTCGGGGTTGCCGTCCCGCAAAGGGAGGCAGCGGGTGCAATGGTGTCCTGAGGGGCAGGGAGCTTCCAAAGAATGAATCGCAGCTTCATAGCCCACAGTTCTCTGGGCGAGCGGCTCAAGTTCCGGTCGATGACGGGACAGGAGCGCATCTCGACGCTCTTCGAGTCGCGGGTGCGGCTCGTCAGCGACATGTCCAGCATCTCGGCCAAGCGCATGCTGGGCGAGGACATGACCGTCGAGGTGAACCTCGCCACCGAACTGGGCGGCGCGGGCACGCGCTTTTTCAGCGGGCAGGTCACGCGCTTTGCCTATGTCGGCAAGGACGACGGCGACATGTGCGTCTATGAGGCCGTATTGCGGCCCTGGCTCTGGTACGCCACCCGGCGATCCGACTTCAAGATCTTCCAGTTCAAGACGGTGCCCGAGATCCTGCAAGAGGTGCTGGCGCCCTACGGCTTTGCCATCGACGCCAAGCTCAGCGGCAGCTACCGCTCCTGGGATTACTGCGTGCAGTATTCCGAGACCGACTTCAGCTTCGTCAGCCGGCTGATGGAGCTCGAAGGCATCTACTACTACTTCGCCCACAGCAAGGGCAGCCATCAGCTGGTGCTGTGCGACGGCCCCGAATCGCACGCGAGCTTGCCGAGCGGGCCAGTCAAGGTGCCCTACCACGCGGGCGTGCTCGCGGCCCAGATCCTCGAGCAGGACTTCATCGACACCTGGAGCCACAGCGAAGACATCGCGTCGGGCCACTTTGCGGCCGACGACTACGACTTCAAGAAGCCCAACGCAGAGATCGACACCCTGCGCCGCCAACCCGCCGGCCACAGCCGCGACAGCTACGAGCTGTACGACTGGCCAGGCGGGTACACCGAACTGGGCGATGGCGAAAACTACGCGCGCCTGCGCCTCGAGCAACAGGTCGGGCGGCGCGAACTCATCGAGGCCGAAGGCAACCTGCGCCACATCGCGCCCGGCTACCTGTTCGACCTGGCCAGGCATCCGAACGACGAGGAAAACAGGCGCTACCTGATCGAGGCCGCGACCTACGACTTTCAGGAAAACGCCTTGCGCGTGGACGGCGCCGCCGGCGCGGCCTACAGCGAATCCACCAGCGGCACGAGCTACCGGCAGGCCTTCGAGGTGTTGCCCGACAACGCGCCGTACCGCACCGCCCGCGTCACGCCCAAGCCGCGCACCACCGGCCCGCAGACGGCGGTGGTGGTCGGCCCCGCGGGCGAAGAGATCTATACCGACGAATACGGCCGCATCAAGGTGCAGTTTCACTGGGACCGCTACGGCAAGATGGACGAGAACTCCTCCTGCTGGATTCGCGTGTCGCAGACCTGGGCTGGCAGCAACTACGGCGCGATGAACATTCCGCGCATCGGCCAGGAAGTGATCGTCGATTTTCTGAACGGCGACCCCGACTACCCGATCGTCACCGGTCGCGTCTACAACGCTGCGCAGATGCCACCGTGGGAGCTGCCCCGGCACAAGACCCAGTCGGGCATCCAGACGCACTGGAGCAAGGGCGGCGGTGGCAAGCACATGCTGCGCTTCGAAGACAGCAAGGGCACCGAGCACATCGAACTGTCGACAGACTACGGCAACACCCATCTGCACATGGGGTACCTGATGAACCAGGGCTCCGAGGTGCAGCGCAGCTATGGCTTTGAATTGCGCACGAACGAGTGGGGCTCGATCCGGGCGGACAAAGGGTTGCTGCTGACGACGTACACGCAGGACTTCACTCAGAAAATCTCGCGCGACAACCCCGACGGCCATCAACAGTTGGGCGACATGCTGCAACACACCGAGGGTCTGATGCTGCAGGCCGAGCAGGCCGTGTCAGAGACCAAGGCGTTATTGGGCACCTTGAAGGACGCGCGCTCGAGCAGCCTGGGGCCCATGCTTTCCTCCATCGTCGGTGCAGCAACCGGCGCTGGTGCGGCTGAAACCGGCATGCCTCAAAGTGGCGACCCCGCGATGTCGGAGTCGAAGCAACTGCTGTCGGACAGCAAACAGGTCGACAAGCCTATCGTGTCGATCGTCAGTCCCGAAGGCCAATCGATCATCAGTCCGAAGCCCGTCGTGATCAGCAGCGGCCAAAGTGTCTCGATGCACGTGAAGAACAGCATCACTCTGTCGAGCGGCGCGCAGGTTACCCACTTGGTCAAATGTGGAATGTTCACCCACGTCAATACCGGTGGTGCCGTCACCGTGGTTTCAGCAGGGGACATCGCCCACACGGCGAAGACTGGGGCGATGAATCTCGTGTCTCTGCTCAACAACAGCCTGACATCGACAGCCGGCGATGCCAACGTCGAGGGCAAGAACAACGTGCTGGTCAAGGCAGAAACCACAGGTATCAAGATCACAGCCCCCAAGCGGATCGAGCTCGTGTGTGGTCCGACAAAGATCGTGATGGATGGCGACGCTGGAACCATCACCTTCGAAGCGCCCAACCAGGTCTCCATGGAGTCCACGGCGGCCAATCTGTCGTTCAAGGCCAAGACCAAGATTGGGGCCGAAGGTGATACGGGGGTGCTGGACTTCACGGGAACATTGGCCCAGTACGGTTCGGAGATACACCTGAACCCAGACAAGTCCTGAGCTGGATTGGTGGCCGGCGGGAGTACTGGCGTCAGGGCGCCAAGGCCCTGCGGTGTTACCGGAGGAAAAACCATGAAATACGTCACCCAAGAACTCGAACTCAATCTTCCCGAGCCCTTTCAGGATCGCAGTGTCAACGCCTTGCTGTTGGGCAGCAAGCAGCCGCCGGACTTCAATCTGGTGATCAGCCGGGATGTGATTCCCCAAGGTGCAGTCCTCGATGAGATCGTCAGGAAGCAGATGAAGTCCATCGCTTCGGCGCAGGAGAATTTCAAAGAGCTGCAGCCTGCAACCAGGCGCATGGTGAGCAAGGTCGACGCAAGCCAAGTCGAGGCTATTGAAATTGCAGTGCGCTACAAGAACAAGGGCAATGTGGTTTTCCAGCGCCATCTGTACATGAGTGCTGGTGGTCGAAAAATCCTGATCATCGTGGGAACGACCGTGGGCCTCTGGGAGGCCAAAGACGACGCCACCTGGAGCCAATTGATTGACAGCGTGCG
Organism: Variovorax sp. EL159; assembly: GCF_900100965.1. GTDB lineage: Bacteria > Pseudomonadota > Gammaproteobacteria > Burkholderiales > Burkholderiaceae_C > Variovorax. The sequence goes on from NZ_FMUJ01000002.1 coordinate 825,307, forward strand.
GCTTCAGTAGCCGGCGGGCTCCTTCTTTCTTGCGCCATCGCCTTACCACTTCCTTCAGGGCCATTTCATGCCAGAAGCCGCGCGCCATTTGGATGAGATATCGCATAGCCATGCAGAGCTGGGTTTTTGGCTAGGAACGGCAGCCGCTTGCGTTGTCGGTGGGCTGGCCAGTTGGGGGCTTGGGGCTGCACTGGCGGGCATGGCTTGTGTGTTTCCATTCGGGACCATTGCCGCCATTGCCATCGGGGTGGTGGTGGGCGTGGCAGCCATTGGGCCGGCAGCCGATTTCGTGCAATCGACCGGTGAGGCGATAGGGCGAACATTCACGTACGTCACGGGGACGTTGAATGCCATCGGTTCCGCCAACGTCCTGGTCAACAAGAGAGCTGCGTATCGTGCGCACATGGCTGCAGTCGACTTTGCCGATTGCAGCGACCATCCGTCGCCGAAGCACAGTCCTGTGATCGAGGGTGCGACAAGCGTATGGATCAATGGCATGCGTGCTGCCCGCAAGGGCGATGCCGTGGATTGCGATGCCAAGATCAGTTCCGGTTCCGGCAATGTGATCTTTGGCTCTCCGCCGGTGGCGATCGCGAACAAGCGCTCGCAGGAAATTTCTGACGATGAGCGCAAATATGCCGGCTATGCGCGTTTTGCAGCCGAGTTGATCGGTGGTGCTGCCTCAGGGGTTGGCAAGAAATTGCCGTGTTTCTTGGCGAATGTGGCAGTAGGTCTTGGAATTGCCGCTGGTGCGAGCGCGACCGGACTCAGCTTGCCCAGCTTCGACTACGGCAGCCGAGGCGGCAACAGCTTTGGCACCTGGCTTGGAAATTCTCTGCAAGGCAAGCCAGTGCATGTGCCCACGGGGGCCAAGATCATTCCATTCGAAGATGACGTCGTCTTGCCTGGGCCGCTGCCCCTGGTGTGGTCCCGCTTCTACAGCTCCAAAGATGCGCGTGTTGGAATCATGGGGCAAGGTTGGGTAACGCCGGGCGCTCTGGAACTTGTGTTCAAGAATGGGCAAATCCACTACATGGGCCCGCAGGGACGCGAACTGACATTCCCTGACGTGGCGCCTGGAAGCAAGAATTACTTTGTCTCCGAGCAGTTCCAGATCGTTCGCACGCCTGGTGGCCACTACATCGTGGCCTATCCCGGTGATGGCATGGTCTACGAGTTCGGTCCGCGTCGCACCTATTTCGAGGGCGAGCGTCTGGCGCTGAAGATTGCGGCAGATCTGCATCACAACACCATCGAATACGAGTATGACGAAGCAGGACTGCTGCGCGGGATCGGCAGCAGCAACGGGCATCGACTGGCCTTGCACTACAGCTCCGACAACCCGGCGCACGCGCGCTTGTTGAGGGTCGAGCGTCTGAGTGGCGCCGTGCCGGTCGTTCTGGTCAGCTACCGGTACAGCGATGCGGGCGATCTGGTCGAGGTGATTGATCGCGAGGGGCAGTCGGTTCGCAGCTTCGCATACGACAACCACATGATGGTGTACCAGCGCTTCAGGAGCGGCTTGAGTTGCCATTACACGTGGGACGAATTGAGCCCGAGTGGCCGTGTGCTGAGGCATTGGCTCGACGACGGGGAGTCCTACGAATTCAGCTATGGGGCACCTGACGCCGGTGGCAACTATGCAGTGCGTTGTGTGGATCAGCTTCTGCGGGTGCAGCACTGGACCTGCAATGCCGACAAGCTGGTGACTTCCTACACCAACGCCTTGGGCGAGCGCAGCGAGATCGAATGGAACGAACTGCAGCGCATGACCCGCCACACCCTGCCTGGCGGTGGTGAGTACCGTTTCGTCTACGACGCGCGCGGGCAGTTGGCAACCCTGCAGGATCCGCTCGATCGCATCGTCACCTTGCGTTGGGAGGATCGACTGGGAAAGTTGTCCAAGCTGGTGGGCTATGACGGCCAAGCCTGGTTCTACACCTACAACGACCAAGGCGACTTGACCGAAGTCACAGGGCCGAATGGCGTGAGCCAATCGGCGGTCTACGACGAAGCGGGGCTACCGGTGTTGGTGACAGACGCCCGAGGCGGCGTGACTCGGTATGGCTACAACCCGCAAGCCCAAATGGTGAGCTTTACCGATTGCTCGCGTCGGACCACCCACTACTACTACAACGCCGAACACGACCTGATTCAGGAAACGGATGCGCTGAACCAGAGCACCCGATATCAGTACAGCCACTCGGGGCAATTGCAGATCGTCAAGCTCGCGGATGGCGCCGAATATCGCTACGGTTACGACACGACGGGGCAGATGGCCCTGGTCGAAGATCCGTTGAGGCATCGCACGCAGTACCGCTACAACCCCCGTGGCCAACTCCTGGATCAACAAGATGCGGAGGGCCGGCGCGTCTTTCTTGGCTATGACAACGCGCAGCGCTTGCACAGACTCGTTAACGAGAACGGCGCGAGCTTCGAGTTCATTTACGACGCGGCCGACCGCATCGTCGAAGAGCGCCGCGTGGGTGGCTCGCGCGTGCAGATCGCGTATGACGCCAATGGCTGGCCTGTGACTGTTGTCCAGCATCCCGGCATCGGCGATGACGATCTCGAACTCTTGAGACCCAGTGATGCCCGGCCGCCAGCACAGCCCTCGCGAACCGACCTTGTTCGCGATCGAGCAGGTCGACTGATCGAGAAGCGATGCGAGGATCACCATTACCGCTATCGTTACGACGCGCAGGATCGCTTGCTCGAAGCTGTCAAGCTTCAGGTGTTGCGCAGCGCTGGAGCTCAAAACTCCACGACCACGGTTGCCGCAATGGAGTTGCGGCCGCTGCACACCGTGCGCTTTGAATACGACCTGCTTGGCAACCTGATCGCCGAAACCAGCATCGACGAAACGACAGGCGAGCAGCACAGCATGCGCCATGCGCATGACGAGTTGGGCAATTGCACCCAGACGCTCTTGCCTGCATTGGCTGGGCAGACCGGCGGTCTGAGAGCTTTGAACTATCTCTACTATGGTTCGGGCCATCTTCACCAGATCAACCTGTCGCAGCAAGAGGGGGACGCGCCAGCCAGCCACATGCTCATCTGTGACCTGGAGCGCGATGCGCTACATCGCGAGGTCGCACGGACGCAGGGGCAACTGGCAACCCGTTTTGCGTTGGATTCGCTGGGGCGTCGCGTGGCGATGTGGTGCCGTCCGGGTTCGTTGGCAGAACCTTTTGCGACACATGATCCCGCATGGCGTCAAGCGATCGAGAGTGCGGGTACTTCCCAGGCTCGTGTCCTCGATGGATTGATGAAGGAGTACAGCTACGACGCCACGGGCGAGCTTAGACAAGCTCGCCACAGCATCCAGGGTGCGACCGGGCATCACTACGACGCCACCGGTCGCATTGAGGAGACTGTGCGCACGCCATTGCCCAGAGCGCGCATCGTGCCCGCCGAAACGGTCGCCACTCATGAACAGTTTGCCTACGACCCCGCAGGCAATCTGCTCGACGCAGCATTGGGAGGCAACACGTTGCCTGAGCGCGCGCGTGGCTACGTGCGCGACAACCTCGTCCGTGTGTACGAGGACAAGCGATACACCTACGATGGCCACGGTCGGCTGATTCGAAAAAAATCGGGCAAGCACACCGAGCAGTTCCTCGAGTGGGATGCAGAAGACCGCCTGGTAGCAGTGCACACCACCAGAAGACCTGGTACCGAGCATGCAATCACGCAGGTGACGCGCTTCGATTACGACGCGCTCGGAAGAAGGGTGGCGAAGCACGACGCCTTTGGCAGCACGAGGTTCATCTGGGAGGGCATGCGGCTCATCGAGGAGCGGCGCGGTGCCCAAGTGGTGAGCTATGTGTATGAGCCCAACAGCTATGTGCCATTGGCGCGTTTGGACGCGCGTGGCGGCGAGATTGATGGGGGAGAGAGGGCCACAGCCAGCGGCTTGGAGGCTCCGGTGATCCGGCCTTCCGCATCGCCATTGCACGTGCCTCGAGCGGGTGGCGACTTGCCTTCATGTGAGATCTACTACTTCCACGCGAACCAGGTTGGGTTACCCGAGGAGTTGAGCAACAGTGAGGGGCGGCTGTGCTGGCGCGCCAGCTATCGAACCTGGGGCGCTACAGTTTCAGAGCAATGGGAATTGACCGCCCTTGACGGGCGGCAGGCCCCACCGAGCGAGCAGGGGCACCAATTGGGCATTGAGCAAAACCTGCGTTTCCAAGGGCAGTATCTGGACAGGGATACGGGCCTGCACTACAACACTTTTCGCTTTTATGACCCTGATATTGGGCGATTCATCAGTCCAGATCCTATTGGACTGGCGGGAGGAATCAATTTAAATGGCTATGTTCCAAATCCGAGTGGATGGATTGATCCGTTGGGATGGGACTGGAATTATTATCTGACCGATGCAAACGGAGAAATTTACTACCATGGCCGCGCCTCTGATTCTCAAACGCTGAGCGACGTCATGCGCCGCCACGGAGCCAATGTCGGGAAGGATGGTATTGCACGAATGCAGCCCGGCGACACCATCAATAGAACAACGCCCGTTGGTACCCCAAAAGATACTGTTCGAGGTATCGAAAACTCAGGAACCAGAACGAAGGGTGTGCTTGGGCGAGGTGGGGACAGCGTTCGAGGGAATATTGACCAAGGCATTTCTGATGCCAAACTGAAAACGGATGCAGGCAAACGAAGAGTCGCGCTGGCGGAGGCGGAGATGAGCAGCAGAGGGGCGGCCTCTGCGGGAGAATTGAAGCCGCTGCAAAGTAAAACCATGAAGCCAAAGACTTGCTGATGAAAAAAATGGATCCCAAAGCTTTAAAAATTTTGAAGGCGTATGATCTTTTGGAGCCAGGGCGAACTTCAAAGGAAGATTTTGAATACGCTAAATCGGCCGGAATGATGTTCGATCCGATAAAGATTACGCACGATAAATCCGTTCAGTGGGCACGCAACGAGTTTGTGCAAGCCAGTAGAGAGAAGGTTGCTGCGTCCTTCTTGCTGGGTATCGGAGGCAACCTGTCCTATGCCCGAGCTGCGCTTTCCGCCTATGCGGTAATGGCCAATTTCCCAGAGCACAATTTCAAGGCAACGGAGGGCGTTCATTGTGCAATCTGCGCACAGCAGAAGGAATCGACAGTCGATCTGACGTTTATCAATAAATGCCGATGGAATGGCTCACTTGTAGGGCGAGAGCCTGTGGTGCTTGCTCTGTACCTTCAGCAGCAAAACGCGGAAAAAACTGATTTACCCGCAGAGTCGGATGTGAAGATTTTTTGCTCCATCTTGGATCTCATCTCTACTTGCCCTTCGGAAGAAACTCCGAAATCTTTGTTGAAAAAGATAAAAAAGATCCCCGGGCTAAAATTGCCCGGAGAAGAGGCCAAATATCTATTGGATGCCTTGGGCTACGCCGGAATATTGCAGACGCCGGAGCACAAAGGATTCATTTATAGCTACGTAGGGCACCTGACGCCCACAAAATCCAGAAGTTCCGATTGGGCCTATCCGGTAGATTTTTGGACGGGAAGCGATGGTGTTAATTTGGATGCCTTGATGTACTGGTTCAAGGAATATCCAGAAATCACTCAGTGGCGGCCGAGTTAGTCTTCAGGAAATAAAATTCACTGTCCGTCAAATCAATTCGGGTACATGAATCTTCGGGGGCATTGCCTCATGGGACAGGAGTTGCCAGCTACTGCGTAGCATTGAACGCATCGTGATACTGCACATCCCCCTCTGGCCAAGCACCTCCAAAGCAGACCGCCTGAAAGTACTCAGCAGGCACCCCCGGCAGCACAAGCCCCGGCCGCGCAACAAACCCGAAGCGCCCGTAGTACGCCGGCTCCCCCAGCACCACGCATCCTGCAGCACCCGCCTGCCGCAAGCGCTCCAGCGCCGCCTTCATCAGCGCAGCCCCCACGCCTTGCCCTTGCCGCCCAGGCACCACCGAAATCGGCCCCAACCCATACCAGCCAACCGCACCTGAAGGAGAAATCGACACAGGCGACACCGCCACGTGCCCCACGATCTCTTCGTCTTCACCCACCTGCGCCACCAGCGACACTGTCAGCTGCCCCGCCCGCCGCAACGCGTTGACGATGAACTGCTCCGTGTGGCTCGTGTGCGCCGCATCCGCGAACGCAGCCACGGTGACACACTCGATCGCCGCCGCGTCGCCCGCCCGTTCCTCGCGGATCAGCAGCGGCGCGATGCGCTGCCGCGTGTCGTCGTCGACCAGCGCGCGCAGGGCGCTGAACAAGGGCGTGGTGCCGGTGTGCTTCCTGCCGTAGCCGAGGTTGAAGGCGTAGTCGAAGTCTTCGGGGTTGGCGCCCTGGTTGTGCTGCAGGATGGTTTCGAGCTTGTCGAGCGCCTTCACGGCCTTGGCCTCGGGGGAGGCGGCGTTTTCATACTCGTCCCACAGCGCCAGCAGCTCGCCGCGCAGCTTGTCGTCGAGCGGCGCCATCAGCGTGAGCAGGTCCGCGCGTTCGCGCTCGCTCTTGTCGGGGTGGGCGCCTTGGCTCACCGCCGGAATGTCGCCGTGAATGGCTTCGCCCAGGTCGTGCACCACGCACAGCTTGAGCACCTTCAGCACGTCGAGCCCGGCCAGCTCTTCTTCGAACGCCATCGCCATCAGGCACAGCCGCCAGCTGTGCTCAGCCGTGCTCTCTGCGCGGCCGGAAGAGGTGTGGCCGCTGCGCAGCACGTCCTTGAGTTTTTCCGCCTCGCGCAAGAAGGCGAGCTTGCCCTTGAGTTTCTCGATGTTCATCGAGGGGAATCGTAGGGAGCGGGCTCGCGGCTGTCCACGCATGAGATATGCGCGGGGAGCGCCGCTACCGATCCTCGAAGGGGCTAAGGGTTTGCCCTAGATCCGAGGTCCGGTGGTCCGGACGGGGCGACTGCATTGCGGCCGGATCGTCGGCGGGGCGTGTCTCTTGGTCGAGCCATTTCCCTCATGAAATCAACGACTTGGCGCGCATTCGCTGCCTCGCGGCGCGTGGCATATCGATTGCTCAGTCACTGGGCCGGCCCTGCCGCTCGAAGCGGGGCCGGCCACGACACAACAGGAGACAAAAACCGATGAACACCATGGGCGACCTTGCCCTCACGGGCACTGGCGAGCGCATCGCCCAAGCCAACGCACCCGCCATGCCCTGCGCCGCCGCGACATCGACATGCCCGTCGGCAGTCGATGCCGGCAGTCGCACTCCCCACGTCGGCCGGCAAGCGCATGCCGCCGGCGTCTGAAATTTTCCAGGAGACATTCGTGGACCACCCACCCGTACGCCAACCCTTCTACAAGTCCCTGTACCTGCAGGTCATCACCGCCATCGTGCTCGGGGTGCTGCTGGGGCATTTCTATCCCGACACCGGCGCTTCGATGAAGCCGCTGGGCGACGGCTTCATCAAGCTGATCAAGATGATCATTGCCCCGATCATCTTTTGCACGGTGGTGGTCGGCATCGCCGGCATGGAAGACATGAAGAAGGTCGGCAAGACCGGCGGCCTGGCGCTGCTGTACTTCGAGATCGTGAGCAGCGTCGCGCTGATCGTGGGTCTCGTCATCATCAACATCGTGCGCCCCGGCGCGGGCATGAACGTCGATGTGAGCCAGCTCGACACCAAGGGCATCGCGGCCTACACGGGCCCGGGCAAAATGCAGAGCACCACCGACTTCGTGCTCAACATCATCCCCAACACCCTGGTCGACGCCTTCGCCAAGGGCGAGATCCTGCAGGTGCTGCTGATCGCCGTGATGTTCGGTTTTGCGCTGCACCGCTTCGGCGGGCGCGGCACGCTGGTGTTCGACGTGATCGAGAAGGGCTCGCACGTGCTCTTCGTGATCGTGGGCTACATCATGAAGGCCGCGCCCATCGGTGCCTTCGGCGCGATGGCATTCACTATCGGCAAGTACGGCGTGAGCTCGCTGCTGCAACTGGGCCAGCTGATGGCCACCTTCTACGCCACCTGCCTGCTGTTCATCTTCGTGGTGCTGGGGGGCATAGCCAGGGCCCATGGCTTCAGCATCTGGAAGTTCATCAAGTACATCAAGGAAGAGCTGCTGATCGTGCTGGGCACGTCGTCCAGCGAATCCGTGCTGCCGCGCATGATGGCCAAGCTGGAGAACCTGGGGGCGAAGAAGTCGGTGGTCGGTCTGGTGGTGCCCACGGGCTACTCGTTCAACCTCGACGGCACCTCCATCTACCTGACGATGGCGGCGGTGTTCATCGCGCAGGCGACCAATACCGACATGACCCTCACGCAACAGCTCACGCTGCTGGCGGTGCTGCTGCTCACCTCGAAGGGCGCGGCGGGCGTCACGGGCAGCGGCTTCATCGTGCTGGCGGCCACGCTCTCGGCGGTGGGCCATGTGCCGGTGGCGGGGCTCGCGCTCATCCTGGGCATCGACCGCTTCATGTCCGAAGCCCGCGCGCTGACCAACCTGATCGGCAACGGCGTGGCCACCATCGTGGTCGCCAAGTGGACCGGTGACCTCGACACGGTGCGCATGCATCAGCACCTGAACCAGGAAAGCACGCTCGAAGCCAACGAGCCCGAGCGTGTGCTCGACGCCACCGACGCGCACATGCCCGCAGGCCCGGCAGCCGTGGCTGCCTCCCGGCAGGCCTGAGCCGGGGCTTGCATGTCCGGCCCCACAAAAGGGGGCCATCGGGCTGCCACCGATGCGGGCAGCTCGCCCTTGTGCAATAACGCTCCCATGATTTCAAGGGAGCCGGTCCGGCGTTTCGACATGCCTTCCGACAGCACAAGGGGATGGCGCGGCCTGCCGCGCTGGTGCGGCGCACTGGCCCTGGTGGCCGTGGCCGCCTTTGCCGGCCACCAGCTCGCCATGCAGGCGGGCCTGGCGCGCCTGCGCGAGGCGGCCGACCACCGCCTCGACATGCTCGCGACCGGGCTCGATGCCGACCTGGCCCGCTTCGACTACCTCCCCGCGCTGCTCGAAATGACGCCCATCGTGCCGGCGCTGCTCGGCACGCCCTCCGACCTGCATCTGCGCGATGCCGTCAATCGCTACCTCGACGGCGTCAACGCCACGGCCGGCGCCGAGATGCTCTATGTGATGAATGGCGCCGGCACCTCGCTGGCCGCGTCCGACTGGGACAAGCCCGGCACCACGCTGGGCCAGGACCTGTCGTTCCGCCCCTACGTGATCGACGCGCTGGCACAGGGCCGGGGCCGCTTCTACGGCGTGGGCGTCACCAGCAACCGGCCGGGCTACTACCTGTCGTATGCACTGCGGCGTGGCCAGCCCTCGCGCGGCGTGGTGGCCGTGAAGATCAACCTCTCGGAGGCCGAGCACGCCTGGCGCAAGCTGCCGGGCGACGTGGTGCTGATCGACCAGCGCGGCGTGGTGATCCTGTCCACGCGCGACGACCTGAAGTTCAGGCCGCTGCTGCCGCTCGACGCACTGCAGCGCGCCGAAGTGCTGCGCTCGCGCCCTTATGGCGACGCCAAGCTGCAGCCACTGCAGTGGACGCAGAAAGAGGTGCTCGACCGCGACGTGCAGGTGATCTCGCTCGACGGCCGGGACCAGCTCGCCACCGCCCGCACCCTGCGCGGCGCCCCGTGGCAGCTCGTGGTGCTCGACGACCTGGCGCCGGTGCGCGTGGCCGCGCGCAACGCGGCCATCACCGCCAGCCTCGCGATGGCCGTGCTGCTGCTGCTCGCCGTCGCGCTCTGGCAGCGTCGCCGGGCGGTGCGCCAGCGGCTCGCCAACCAGGCCGCGCTGCAGGCGGCGCACGACACCCTCGAATCGACCGTGGTGGCCCGCACCGCCCAACTGCGCGCCGCGCAGGGCGAGCTGGTGCATGCGGGCAAGATGGCCGCGCTGGGCCAGATGTCGGCCGGCGTCGTGCACGAACTCAACCAGCCCCTCACCGCCATGCGCACCCTGTCGGAGAGCGCCGGCATCCTGCTCGACAGAAACCGCCTGGACGACGTGCGCGGCAACCTCGAACGCATCCGCCGCATGGTCGACCGCCTCGCGCGCCTGACCACGCAGCTCAAGACCTTCGCGCACAAGAGCGAACTGCCGCTGGAGCCGCTGCTGCTGTCCCAGGCCATCGCCGACGCGCAGGTGATCGTGGCCGAAGCCTCGAAAAAGCAGCGCATCAGCTTCGAGATCGACGTGCAGCCCGCCGCGCTCGGCGTCATGGCCGAAGAGGCCGCGCTGGGCAGCGTGCTCGTCAACCTCATGCGCAACGCCATCGACGCCATGCAAGACGCCCCATTGCGCACCCTGCGCCTGGAGGCGCGGCAGAAAGACGGCCGCGTGATCCTGAGCGTGAGCGACACCGGCCCCGGCATCCACCCCGACGTGCTGCCGCGCCTGTTCGAGCCCTTCGTGACCGGCAAGCCCGCCGGGGCAGGTCTGGGCCTGGGGCTCGTCATCTCGGCACAATTGGTGCGGGCCATGGATGGCACACTGCGCGCGGCCAACCTCAAGGACGGCGGCGCGTGTTTCGTGATCGACCTGCCCGCCGCCGTTGCCGAAACCCGCAACGCACCCGTTCCCTTTCTTTCCATTGCCCAACAGGAGTGACCCCCCAGTGAGCGAAGCCCCAGCCATCCGGGTGTTGCTCGTCGAAGACGACGAAGACGTCCGCATCAGCACGACCCAGCTGCTGACCCTGGCCGGTTTCGAGGTCGAATCCTTCGCGAGCGTCGAGCGCGCACGCCCGCACATCGGCTTCGGCGTGCCCGCCATCGTGATCTGCGACGTGCGCCTGCCCGGCATCAGCGGCACCGAGTGGCTGCCCGAGCTGCGCGACACCGATGCCGAGCTGCCCGTGATCCTCGTCACCGGCCACGGCCACATCGCGATGGCCGTACAGGCCATGCGCGAGGGCGCCTACGACTTCATCGAAAAGCCCTTCAGCGCCGAACGGCTGGTGGCCATCGTGCGCCATGCCATCGAGCGCCGCCAGCTCACGCTGCAGGTGCGCGCGCTGCGCGACGCGCTGGAGAACTGGCAGGGCATCCAGTCGGTGCTGATCGGCCGCTCGGCGCAAATGCAACAGGTGCGCCAGACCGTCAAGACCCTGGCCGAGACCTCGGCCGATGTGCTCGTCTACGGCGAGACCGGCACCGGCAAGGAGCTGGTCGCGCGCTGCCTGCACGACCACAGCGCACGCCGCCGCCAGCACTTCGTGCCCCTCAATTGCGGCGGCCTGCCCGAAGCCCTGGCCGAGAGCGAACTGTTCGGCCACGAGGCCGGCGCTTTTACCGGCGCCAATCGCGTGCGCATCGGCAAGTTCGAATACGCCAGCGGTGGCACCCTGTTCCTCGACGAAGTCGAGAGCATGCCCATGGCCGTGCAGATCAAACTGCTGCGCGCGCTGCAAGAACGCAGCATCGAGCGCATCGGCGCCAACAAGACCATTCCCTTCGACTGCCGCGTCGTCGCCGCGAGCAAGGAAGACCTGAAGGCCATGAGCGACCAGCAGAAGTTCAGGGCCGACCTGTACTACCGCCTGGGCGTCGCTTTCATCGAGCTGCCGCCGCTGCGCGAGCGGCGCGAAGACATCCCGCTGCTGTTCGAGCACTTCACCCTGCTGGCCGCCACCCGCTACGAGCGCGCCGCGCCGCTGCTGACCAGCGCGCAACTGGCCGACCTGATGGCCTACGCCTGGCCCGGCAACGTGCGCGAACTGCGCAACGTGGCCGACCGCTTCGTGCTGGGCCTGCTCGGCGAACGCCTGACGCAGACGCGGGGCGTGGGCAGTAGCAGTGCTGCTGCCGAAGGCGTGCCCGCCTTGCCGAGCGGGCTGCCGCAGCAGGTCGCGTCTTTCGAGCGGGCGGTGATCGTCGAGGCGCTGCGCAAGCATCGGGGCGACCAACCCGCGACCGCCACCGCGCTGGCGATTGCGCGGCAGACCTTGCATGACAAGCTGCGCAAGCTTGGGATTGCGGCGGACGAGTTCAAGTCCTGACGGGGCCTCCGCAGGCCTGCGTCAGCAGAGCGTTTCGACCAGCCTCGCCGACGTGCCATCGGACAGCGTGAGCCGCGTCCATCGGCACAGGCTGTGCGCGATGGGCACCAACTGCGAATCGTTGGTGCCCGTGACGAATTCCAACGAGGGCGGCGCGAGCGCATCGCGCCAGCCGATGTCTTCGAGCATCGCTTCCTTGCCCGCGATCTCCGGCGTGGCATAGCGCCAGAGCGAGCGGCCCAGCAGCGTGGAGAGCGGCGCGCCGAACTCGGTGGCCCTGCGCGAGGAGCAGGCCAGCAGGCGATGCGTGATGTCGCACACCAGATGCAGCGGCCGCGGGCTCTCGTTGACCAGCCTTGCGAGCGCATGGTCGGCGGCGGCATCGAGCCGGGCCGACAACAGCGCTTCAGCGCGTGCGCGCTCGGCGGGCTCCATCGCTTGCGTGCCGGACTCCCAGCGCGAGATGGTCGATTGGTTGACGTTGAAGAGCTCGGCGGCGTGCGATTGCTTCACGCGGTGGACCAGGCGCCAGCGCTTGAGGGCCGGGCCCAGGGCGGGGGTTAGGAGCGGGGCTTGCATGTCGGTTTATTGCCGTGACAGGTGGGCATTTTGTTTTGGTTTGCCGATGTGGGCAAAGTTGGCTTGGTGCGCGATTTGTTCACTGCATCGAGGTCTCGATGCGGCGCGTATGTTCTTACATTTGAAGGACCGCCGCGCCTCACGGCGTGACATCGATGCACACCGCAGCGATGTCGATGTGAGGCACAAAAGGCGACGGCCAAGGTGCGCTAACACCATGGCCGTCTGACCAATCAACGTGCATTACCTTGGAAGGACCGCACATCAATGGCTGATCAAATTATCGCCGGGCAGAACACGCCCACCTCCGTCAACGCAACCTCAGCGCAGGACGCGAAAGACATTCTTGAGAACAAGTTGACCCAACTGCGGTCTCTACTGAGCTGCTGCTATGGAGACTGCAGCGATTGGTTCGACGCGATTGGGTCGCGACATCGTGACAACATCATGTGGATTGCCGCTGACTTGGTTGAAGAGGCGGAAACGTTGCTTCAAAAGGTTGCAGGATGCGACTCAAACTCGATCGAGACTTAACAGAGTCCGTTGTAGCGCCAAGAGCTGGATCTGATTTTCGAAATCAGTTTCGGCTCGTTCCCTTTTTCAACAAAACTATATGCAGATTTCCAATTTCATCTAGGCCAAATGTGACGCTATCGCCTTCTTTTGCCTGCGCCATTACCGAATTTGTCTTGAAATAAAGGCGATATTCACTTCGCGTCGGATGTGCTTCCCGAGCTTCATACCAGGTGACCTCCGATTGAGCGGTGGTCGCGTGGCCGCTGACTGAGAAGAAAGCAATTTTTGAAAAATCGGTAAGCCCAAAAATCCTCTTGAGTTCTGCTATGCCATTAAATTCGTGCTGATTTGATCTATTCGGATCGGCTTCGACAGCCGAGAGAGTCTTTGTGCAAGAAGCTTGAAATTTAGTTGGCCCGTGAGTCATGACTCGATTCCCTTTCTCGTTGATGATGATTTCTGGTGTGTGCAGTCTGTCTTTGATGGAGTCGCTTCTCGGCAGCGCACTGGTTTTCGCCATTGATGGGAGAACCGCCAATAGGGTAACAGGGCGTTTGTCCGGCATGTTGCGTTATGGGGTTACAGATTCCCGGCGTCTGCCTGGTTTTCGTCCCGCCTGCTGAAAATATTCTCGAAAGGACGATTTTGGGACACGCTGTCTGCTATTCTTCCCAGATTACGGAGAATACTGATGGGCGACCCGAACGACTTCCTTGACATCCTGCGCGACGCGCTGACTCGCTTCAACAAAAAAGAGCTTGCTGAGCGTCTTGATCTAGACCCCAAGACCATCGGTCGCTGGGAGCGGCAGGAAACACATCCTTCCGCCTTGGAGATGCCAGCCATCCGCGACATCCTGATCGCCGAAAAGCGCAAAGTATCCAGCCCAACTGCCTCTGATTTCACCTTTATCGACCTCTTCGCGGGCATTGGTGGCAACCGCAAGGCCTTCGAACTGGCGGGTGGCAAGTGCATTTTCACAAGCGAATGGAATCCGTTTGCTGTGAAGACATACAAGGCAAACTTCTCGCATGACCACCGCTTCGAAGGAGATATCACCAAGGTCGACGAGCACAGCGTCCCCGATCACGATGTGTTGTTAGCGGGCTTCCCTTGTCAGGCATTCTCAATTGCGGGAGTTTCCAAGAAGAACTCGTTGGGCCGTGATCACGGCTTCAAAGACAAGACCCAAGGAACACTGTTCTTCGATGTAGCTCGCATCCTCGCGGCCAAGCGTCCCAAGGCGTTTCTCCTCGAAAACGTCAAGAACCTGGTTAGTCACGACAAGGGCAACACCTTTCGCATCATCCGGGAGACGCTCGAAAAAGAGCTGGGCTATCACATTGAATACAAGGTCGTAGATGGGCAGCATTTCGTGCCACAGCATCGCGAGCGCATTCTGATCGCCGGCTTCCAGCGCGATGCGGGTTTCCGGTGGGCAGATGTCCATCTGCCAGAGCACGGTCCCCGCCTGAAATCGATTCTTCACCCGCAAGATGGCAGTGAGAAAACAGAAGAGCCGTACACGACCGGCTCCAAAGGGAAGATCGCCGACCGCTACACACTGACAGATAACCTCTGGGCCTATCTGCAGGCATATGCTGCCAAGCACAAGGCGGCCGGTAATGGATTCGGCTTCGGTCTGGTTGACGGTCGTTCGGTTACCCGGACGCTTTCGGCCCGTTACCACAAAGACGGTTCGGAGATTCTTGTCTCGCAGGGCAGCAGGAAGAATCCGCGGCGGCTTACGCCTCGCGAATGTGCTCGCCTTATGGGTTTTCCGAAAGACTTCATCATTCCGGTCAGCGACACGCAGGCTTATCGGCAGTTCGGCAATTCGGTGGTTATGCCGGTTATGGCTGCCGCCGCTACTGCAATGAAGCCCGCAATCGTGACCTTGATCGAAGAGCAAAAGAACGCAGCCCAACTGACGCTCGCCTGAAGTGGACATAGTCGATAGCGCCACGCGTAGTCGGATGATGTCCGGCATTCGTGGCCGCGACACAAAGATCGAAATGGTTGTGCGCAAGGCCTTGCATGCGAGGGGACTTCGCTACCGGTTGAACAACCGATCTTTGCCGGGGAGGCCGGACATCGCGTTCATGGCGGCGAAAGCCGCGGTGTTGATGCACGGATGCTTCTGGCACGGTCATGACTGTTCGTTTTTTCGACTTCCCGCTTCGAACACCGAGTTCTGGAGAGAGAAGATAGATGCCAATCGCGCACGCGATGCCAGGACGCTCGACGCGCTGCATGCCCTCGGGTGGCGCACCGCGACGATCTGGGAGTGCGCGATTCGTGGCAGGCCGATGGAGGAGTTTGCGAGCCTGCTTGACTGCCTTGAAAACTGGGTGCGTGTAGGGGCTGGGCATCTAGAGCTGCGAGCGCCGATGGGCGCCGCTCTCCCGCGGCCGGAAGTAAAGCGCGCCCAAAACGAGAAGAAAAAGTGACCAACGATTTGCTGCAAAGCGACCTTTTTACGTTCGAGTCGGAAGCTTCACTGGACGAACTCGCGGCTGTTCTTGAGGGGGCGGAGCAGGTCTATCTGAAAAAACTTTCGTTGAACGATTGGCAATGGAGCGAGAACCCGAGTGCCCATCAAGGCGGCGTTTACATACCGCACGAGGATAGGGATGGTGGGTTTTTTCCGCCCTTAAGCCTGAAGGAACGTGCCGGAGGCGGAGCACCCATTCGCGAAATCTGGTTTGACCTGCATTGGCCGCAGGCAGAAGTCACCAAAACTGCCCGGCTCGTTCACTACACAAGCAAAGGTCAGGAAACGCATCTCACCAACGTAGTCAAGGAGCCATTCCGCGGCGTGAGCCCGGCATCGTTCCTGCTTATTGCGCGGCGACGACTGCGCACAGGCGAGTTGCAGTTCACGGCATTCATTGCCGACTCCGGAGGGCTTGGCGTCGGCTATCTACACGATCTTTTCCGTTTTGCCTCGGACTTCATCTCCGGCTGTTTTGTCCCGGAAGCCGCCGCCCGGGATTCTGCGGATCGAGCGCTCAGCTATGTCGAGCAAGCCGTGGTTGCCTGGCGTGAAGGGTCGCTGGTTGAATTTGCAGCGATCCATGCGGCGATTCCGAGCACCAGCAGGATGGCCGAACTGGCGCAAACGGAGTACATGAACGCCAATTCCCTCAACTTGCTCGATCCATTCGCGCTCGCCGCGCCGGGAGATGCGGTCATGCGCATCAGTCGGGATATTGAATATCGTCTGTTCAAGGACTTCGAACTGCGAGCGAGATCCGTAGAACTGGTCCGTATCGTCTTTGGGCTCGACAGCGCCACTACTACGGTTGAGGGCGCTATCCGATCGCTCATCACCGAATTTCCGCGCATCGACAAAGTGCTTTTATCTGCGGCACAGCAGCGCAAGTCTCGTGCGGGGAAGTCTTTCGAGCTTCATATCGAACGACTTTTGAAGGACGGCGGAATTCCATATGAGGCACAGGTCGTTATCGAGTCTAAGAAGAGACCAGATTTCGTGCTTCCGGACTTTCTTCTCTATTCGGATCCCACGCGGATCCGGCAGGAGGCACTTGTGCTCAGTGCCAAAACGACGCTGCGCGAGCGCTGGAAGCAGGTTCACGGCGAAATCCGGAATTGCGATCTCTATCTCGCGACGGTTGACGAAAACGTCGCTGCCAGCGTGATCTCGGAAATGGCCGAAGCCGGAATCTGCCTCGTTGTACCGGAGTCACTAAAGGCCTCGGATGCGGCCGCCTACCGGCGACAGGCAAACGTCATCTCTTTCGGGGAGTTTTTTGAGACCCATATTCGGAAGCGGCGCTTCCCGCTCTGGCGCGCAAGAAGTGCAAATCATTGAAATGATGTCCTTCAGAGTAAAAAAGCCCCGCTATCTGAGATAGCGGGGCTTTTACTTTTTGGTGCCGGAGAGATGAATCGAACACCCGACCTTCTCATTACGAATGAGCTGCTCTACCGACTGAGCTACACCGGCGAAGCCTCAGATTATAGCCACGTCTTCAGGCCTTTTCGGCGTGGTACTGGGTCAAACGCTCAACTTCGTTACGTGAACCCAACATCACGCTCACGCGCTCGTGCAGCTTGGTGGGCTTCAGGTCCAGGATGCGTTGCTTGCCGTTCGTGGCCGCGCCGCCGGCCTGCTCGACCAGCCAGCTCATCGGGTTGGCCTCGTACATCAGGCGCAGCTTGCCGGCCTTTTCGGGTTCGCGCTTGTCCCACGGGTACATGAACACGCCGCCGCGCATCAGGATGCGGTGCACGTCGGCCACCATGCTGGCAATCCAGCGCATGTTGAAGTCCTTGCCGCGCGGGCCTTCCTTGCCGGCCAGGCATTCGTCGATGTAGCGCTTCATGGGCTCGTCCCAGTGGCGCATGTTGCTCATGTTGATCGCAAATTCCTTCGTATCGACCGGAATCTGGATGTCTTCCTGCGTCAGCACGAAGCTGCCTTGCTCGCGGTCGAGCGTGAACATGGCCACGCCGTTGCCCACGGTCAGCACCAGGGTGGTCTGCGGGCCGTAGATGCAGTAGCCGGCGGCCACCTGTTGCGTGCCGGGCTGCAGAAAGTCGCTTTCCTGCACGCCGGGGTGTTCGTCGGGCTTCTTGAGCACGCTGAAGATGGTGCCGATGCTCACGTTCACGTCGATGTTGCTGCTGCCGTCGAGCGGGTCGAACATCAGCAGATATTCGCCCTGCGGGTAGCGGTTGGGCACCACGTAGATGCTGTCCATTTCCTCGCTGGCCATGGCCGCGAGGTGGCCGCCCCATTCGTTGGCCTCGATGAGCACTTCGTTGGCGATGATGTCCAGCTTCTTCTGGATCTCGCCCTGCACGTTCTCGCTCTCGGCGGTGCCGAGCACGCCGCCCAGCGCGCCCTTGTTGACGGCCTGGCTGATGCTCTTGCAGGCGCGGGCCACCACTTCGAGCAGCAGGCGCAACTGGCCGGGAATAAGGCCGTCGGCGCGCTGTTGTTCGACGAGGTAGCGGGTGAGGGAAATCTTTTGTTGAGCCATATGCTTTCTGTGTGTCTCTTGCTGCTGGGTTGCCGGCTTGCTTAGTTTCCGGCCAGGGCGCGGGTCACGACTTCGTGCGTGTCCTTGCTCAGGTCGGGCTTGGCGGCCACGCGGGCAATCGCTTCGCGCGCGGCGCTGCGGTACGGCTCGGCCAGCTTGCTCCAGCGGTCGAGCGCGCGCGCAAGGCGGGCGGCCACCTGAGGGTTGATGGCGTCGAGCTCGATCACGCGGTCGCTCCAGAACACGTAGCCGGCCGCGTCGGGGCGGTGAAAGGCGCCGGGGTTGGCGCTGCAATAGGCAAAGATCACGCTGCGTGCGCGGTTCGGGTTCTTGAGCGAGAAGTCCGGGTGCTTCATCAGCTGCTTGACCAGCGGCAGGATGTCGCCGCCGCGGTCGCCGGCGCCGGCCTGCAGCGAGAACCACTTGTCGATGACCAGCGCCTCGTCCTTGAAGATCGCGTGGAAGCGCGCCAGCGCCTGCGCCGCGAGCGCGTGGCCCGACAACACCAGCGCGTTGAGCGCGTTGAAGCGGTCGGTCATGTTGCCCGCGTCCTTGAAGCGCTGCAGCGTCTTGCCGGGCCACACAGCATCGCCCGAGGCGCGCGCCGCCAGGCACAAGAAGTTGAGCGCCATGCCGGCCAGCGCGCGGCGGCCCGACGAGGTCGGGTCGGGGCTGTAGGCGCCGGTGTCGTGGTTCTCTTCATACGCCCACTGCCAGTCGGCAAAGAGGGCGGTGGCCAGTTGCGCGCGCATGGCTTCGCGCACGAGGTGCACGCGCTGCGGATCGACCACTTCGAGCTGCTCGGCAATGTAGGTTTCCGAAGGCAGCGTGAGCACCAGTTCCTTGAAGGCGGCGTCGAGTTGCGGGTTGCGCAGCACGCTGCGCATGGCGTCGATGTAGGCGTCGTTCAGCACCGGGGTGGTGTCGGTCGCCAGCGCGGCAATGCCTTGCAGCGCGGCGCGCAGGCCCAGGCGCTGGCCGGCTTCCCAGCGGTTGAACGGGTCGGGGTCGTTGGCCAGCAGGGTGAGCAGTTGGGCGTCGGAGTACTCGAAGTCGAGAATCACCGGCGCGCTGAAGCCGCGCAAGATCGAAGGCACGGGTTCGGCGTCGAGGCCCACGAAGGTGAGCTGTTCGCCGGCGCGCGACAGCACCAGCGTGCGCGTGCCGCGCGTCACTTCGCTTTCGCCTTCGAGCTGCACCGGCAGTTCGCGGCCGTGGGCATCGAGCAGGCCGATGTTCAGCGGAATGACGAAGGGTTCCTTGGTCGGCTGGCCCGGCGTGGGCGGGCAGCTTTGCACCACGCTCAGCGTGTAACTGCGGTTCTGCGCGTCGTACACGCCGTGCGCGGCCAGGCGGGGCGTGCCGGCCTGGCTGTACCAGCGCTTGAACTGCGGCAGTTGGCGGGCCAGTTCCGAATCGGGGTTGGCGTCGGCAATGGCCTGTGCGAAGTCGTCGCAGGTCACGGCCTGGCCATCGAAGCGTTCGAAGTAGAGGGTGATGCCCTTCTCGAAGCCCTTGCGGCCGACCAGCGTCTGCATCATGCGGACGACTTCGGCGCCCTTTTCATAGATGGTGACGGTGTAGAAGTTGCTGATCTCGATGTAGCTGTCGGGCCGCACCGGGTGGGCCATGGGGCCGGCGTCTTCGGGGAACTGGGCGGTGCGCAGCACGCGCACGTCTTCGATGCGCTTCACGGCGCGGGCCGAGGCGTCGGCGCACAGGTCCTGGCTGAATTCCTGGTCGCGGAAGACGGTCAGGCCTTCTTTCAGCGAGAGCTGGAACCAGTCGCGGCAGGTCACGCGGTCGCCGCTCCAGTTGTGGAAGTACTCGTGGCCGACCACGCTTTCGATGTTGCTGTAGTCGGCGTCGGTGGCGGTGGCCTGGTTGGCCAGAACGTACTTCGTGTTGAAGATGTTCAGGCCCTTGTTTTCCATGGCGCCCATGTTGAAGTCGCTGGTGGCGACGATCATGAAGCGGTCCAGGTCGAGCGGCAGGCCGAAGCGGGCTTCATCCCACAGCACCGAGTTGATGAGCGAGTTCATCGCGTGCTCGGTCTTGTCGAGGTCGCCGGCGCGCACGTACACCTGCAGCAGATGTTCCTTGCCGTTGCGCGCCTTGATGCGCTGCTCGCGTGCGACCAGCTTGCCCGCCACCAGGGCGAACAGGTAGCTGGGTTTCCTGAACGGGTCGACCCACTTAGCGAAGTGGCGGCCTTCGGGCAGGTCGCCCTGTTCGACGAGGTTGCCGTTCGACAGCAGCACCGGATAGGCGGCCTTGGCGGCGCGCAGCGTCACGGTGTACATCGCCATCACGTCCGGACGGTCGAGGAAGTAGGTGATGCGGCGGAAGCCCTCGGCCTCGCACTGCGTGAAGAAGGTGTCTTCACTCACGAACAGGCCCATCAGCTTGGTGTTCTTGATGGGGCAGCAGGTGGTGAAGATTTCGAGTTCGAAGGCGTCGGGCAGCCCATCGATGACGAGCTGATCGCCTTCCATGCGGAACGACGCGCCCTGGCCGTTGACCAGCACGCGCGCCAGGTTCAGTTCGTCGCCGTGCAGGCGCAGCGGCTCCACCGGCACTTCGGGGTTGCGGCGCATCTGCATGCGGTTGAGCACGCGGGTCTTGGCGGGGTCGAGGTCGAAGGTGAGGTCGACGGTGTCGATCCAGTACGCCGGAGCGGCATAGTCTTCGCGGCGAATGGCAATCGGTTGGCCTTGGGCGTCACGCAGCAGCATCGAGGGTCTCCAGAAAATTCGAATGGGCGAGTTCGTTGTAGTCACGAACCGCGGCAATCACATGGGGGCCGGCAAGCTCGGCGGCGGTATGGGTGCTGCACACGGCCACGGCGCGCATGCCGCCACGGCGGGCGGCTTCGATGCCGAAGGGCGCGTCTTCGAAGACGATGCAGCGCTCGGGCGCGACGCCGATGCGGCGCGCGGCTTCAAGAAAGATCGCGGGCGTGGGCTTGCCGCTGAAGCCTTCGTCGCCACCGACGATGGCGAGCGGCAGCGGGTCCATCTTCAGGCGCGACATCGCGAACTCGATGTTGCCCTTGTCGCCCGCTGTGCCCACCGCCACCTTCAAGCCGCGCGCAACGGCGGCCTTGGCGAAGGCGGTGAAGCCCGCGACTTCGGTGAAGTTGTCGCTGAACATGGCACGGTAGATCTCTTCCTTCTCGTGCACCAGGGCCTGGCACTCCTCGTCGGAGAGCTCGCGGTCGAACAGCTCGCGCATGCACTCGGTGCCGGTGCGGCCCGTGGTGCGCGCCAGGATGTCGCTCACGTCGAGCTTCAGCCCGTGGCGCGCCACGAATTCGACCCACGAACGCGCATGCCAGGGCATGGAGTCGATCATGGTGCCGTCCATGTCGAAGATGAAGGCTTCGACCTTGCCGTGCGTCAGGCTCATTGGATTTACACGCCTTGCTTCAAAGAGGCTTCGATGAACACGTCGAGGTCGCCATCGAGCACCTTCTGCGTGGCCGAGACTTCGACGTTGGTGCGCAGGTCCTTGATGCGGCTGTTGTCCAGCACGTAGCTGCGGATCTGGTGGCCCCAGCCCACGTCGGTCTTGCTGTCTTCGAGCTTTTGCTGCTCTTCCTGGCGCTTGCGCATCTCGTGGTCGTACAGGCGCGAGCGCAGGCGCTTCCACGCCACGTCGCGGTTGCTGTGCTGGCTGCGGCCGTCCTGGCACTGCACCACGATGCCGGTCGGGATGTGCGTCAGGCGCACGGCCGAGTCGGTCTTGTTGATGTGCTGGCCGCCCGCGCCGCTGGCACGGAAGGTGTCGGTGCGCACGTCCGACGGGTTGATGTCGATCTCGATCGAGTCGTCGATCTCGGGGTACACGAAGATGCTGGCAAAGCTCGTGTGGCGCCCGCCCGACGAGTCGAACGGCGACTTGCGCACCAGGCGGTGCACGCCGGTCTCGGTGCGCAGCAGGCCGAAGGCGTAGTCGCCCTCGACCTTGATGGTCGCGCCCTTGATGCCGGCGGTGTCGCCGGGCGTCTCATCTTCGATCTGCGTCTTGAAGCCCTTGCGCTCGGCGTACTTCAGGTACTGGCGCAGCAGCATGCTGGCCCAGTCGCAAGCCTCGGTGCCACCGGCGCCGGCCTGGATGTCGATGAAGGCGTTGAGCGGATCGGCCGGGTTGTTGAACATCCGGCGGAATTCAAGCTGCTTGATGTCGGCTTCGAGCAGGCCCGCGTCATCGGCGATGGCCTGCAGGCCGTCCATGTCGCCGTCGGCCTTCGACATTTCGAAGAGCTCGGTGTTGTCCGAGAGCCCGTTGGTGAGCCGGTCGAGCGTGACGACCACGTCGTCGAGCGACTTCTTCTCTTTGCCCAGTTCCTGGGCCTTCTTCGGGTCGTTCCAGACGTTCGGGTCTTCGAGCGATGCGTTGACTGTCCTCAGTCGTTCAGCTTTGGCATCGTAGTCAAAGATACCTCCGTAAATCGACCGTGCGGACGCTCAGGTCCGCGAGCATTGCGCCGATTTGGTTGATCTGTTCTGCGTCCATGGGGTGTCCTGACTGTGTAGGGTTGGTGTTCGGGGGAACCGGGTATTTTCTCACGGGTGGAAAGGGCTCCCGAACCGGGGCTATTCGAGCAGGAAGTCCACGCTGATCGTGGCGGTGACGCTGATCTGGCCGACCGAGAGGTCGCCGTCCGCGCTGTCGCCCTGGGCCCCGGAACCCGGGGCCGACTGCACCGTGTTTTGCTGCATCAGGTTCTGGCCGCCCCGGTAGCTGCCGCTCCAGCCGCCCCAGCGCCAGCCGCTGTCTTCGCTGATCCGCACGGCCCGCCCGCGCTTCACGCCGAGCTGGGCGGTCAGGGCGTCGGCTTTCTCGCGTGCGGCAACGACGGCCAGTTCGCGGGCCTTGTCGCGGTGCTTGCGCATGTCGGAATTGCGGAACTCGATGTTCTCGACCTGGTTGACGCCCACGGCGAACAGGTCGGTCAGGAGGGGCTCGAAGCTGTCGAGCCTGGTGATCCGGATGCCGATGCTCTTGTGCGCGCGGTAGGCCACGGGGGTGATGCGGCTGACGTTGGTGTCGAAGTCGGGCTCCACCTGGATGTAGTTGAGCTGCACGTTCTTCTCGGGCACGCCGTGGCGCTTGATGACCGCGAGCGCCTTGGCAATGCGGTCGCTGTTGTCGCGGGTGGTCGCCTGCAGGTTCTTGTCGCGGCTTTCGACGCCGATGGTCAAGAACACTTCGTCGGGCGCCACGCGGACGGCGGCCGTGCCGGTCACGCTGATCTGGCCGGGTGTCGGGCCGGCGTCCGTGGCGCGCTGGGCCGAGGCGGTGTTGGCGACGCCAAACAGCGCCAGTGTCGCGAGACCGGCAAAGACGGCGGTGAGGCTGCGTCTGGAAAACATGGTGTGGACCCTCCGTGAGCTGTTGGAGCCCGGAAGATACCTTCAGACGAACGCCCGCCAAAAGAAAAAAGCCCCCTGGGCGCGTCGTGCGCACAGAGGGCAGGGGGCAAGGGGGAAGTCCGCGGTCCGGGTCAGAACGCCGGCACGAGCGAACCCTTGAACTGCGTTTCGATGAAGCTCTTCACCTCCGGCGACTGGTAGGCGGCCACGAGGCGCTTGGCCCAGG
The DNA here is from genome assembly GCF_900100965.1 of Variovorax sp. EL159. Lineage (GTDB taxonomy): Bacteria > Pseudomonadota > Gammaproteobacteria > Burkholderiales > Burkholderiaceae_C > Variovorax. The sequence continues at coordinate 848,948 of NZ_FMUJ01000002.1, forward strand.
GCTTGTCCTTGTCGGCGCGGCGCACGGCGATCAGGTTGGCGTAGGGGCTCTTGGCCGATTCCTTGATCACGGCGTCCTTGTTGAGCGACAGGCCGGCCTTCTCGGCGTAGTCGTTGTTGATGGCGGCAATGGCCAGGTCGTCGAGCGAGCGCGGCAGCTGGGCGGCGTCGAGCGCGACCAGCTTCAGCTTCTTGGGGTTGGTCACCACGTCGAGCGGCGTGGCAGTGTTGTTCTTTACCGCCTCGGGCTTCAGCGTGATGAGGCCGGCCGCCTGCAGCAGCAGCAGGGCGCGGTTGCCGTTCGACGGGTCGTTCTGGATGCCGACCGAAGCGCCATCGGGCAACTGGTCGATCGACTTGATCTTGCGCGAGTAGAAGCCCAGCGGCGCCGTGATCGTCAGGCCCACGGGCACGAGGTCGAAGCCGCGTGCCTTGTTCTGGTTGTCCAGGAAGGGCTGGTGCTGGAACGCGTTGGCGTCGAGGTCGCCCGAGGCCAGCGCTGCATTGGGCAACTGGTAGTCGTTGAACACCACGAGCTGAATGTTCAGGCCGTCCTTGGCGGCGACCTTCTTGACCACTTCGAACACCTGCTCGGAACTGCCGACGGAGACGCCGACCTTCAGGGTGTTCTTGTCCTGCGCGAAGGCGGGGCTGCCGGCCAAAAGGGCGGCGGCCAGCGTGGCAAGGGCGAAGGTGCGGCGGCGGAAAGTGGTGTGCATGGTGACGCGAAATCAAAAAATGAAGGCGCGAATGTGGCACTGCAGCACGCGATTGGGAACGAACGAATAGGCATATCGATATGGCGTGTATGGCTCGCGTTCGGGTTTTCTTATGTGTTTACGTATATAAACACCATCCTTTTTCTTCGTTCCCTTTTGCCGCCTTTGTTTTCATACTCGGCACCTTTTTCGCGAACCTTCGTGTCCGGCGCTCTCGCTGGCCGCACTTCTTCCCAATGAGCCATCCTTCGTCCGATGCGAGCCGCGGCAACGCGGCGCCGGTCATCCGTCTTCAATCGGTGCAGAAGTCTTTTGCCCTGCCCAGCGGCGAGGTGTTCGACGCCGTGCAGTCGCTCTCGCTCGACATCCACCAGGGCGACGTGTTCGGCCTGATCGGCAAGAGCGGCGCCGGCAAGTCCACGCTGCTGCGCCTCATCAACCTGTTGGAGCGGCCCGATGCGGGCAAGGTCTTCGTTGGCGGGCGCGACCTCACCACGCTTTCGCGCAGCGAGCTGCGCGACACGCGCCAGAACATCGGCATGATCTTCCAGCAGTTCAACCTGCTGCAGAACGCCACGGTGTTCGACAACGTGGCCTTCCCGTTGAAGATCCACGGCCGCCACTCCAAGGCCGAGATCGATGCGCGGGTGCGCGAATGCCTGGCTCTCGTGGGCCTGGCCGAAAAGATCGATACCTACCCGGCGCAGCTGTCGGGCGGCCAGAAGCAGCGCGTGGCCATCGCCCGCGCGCTGGCGCCGCGTCCGCAGGTGCTGCTGTGCGACGAGCCCACCTCGGCGCTCGACACCGAAACCACTCGCGCGCTGCTCGAAACGCTGCGCGACATCAACCAGAAGATCGGCGTGACCATCGTGATCGTCACGCACGAACTGTCGGTGGTCGAGGTGCTGTGCCGCAACGTAGCCATTCTTGAAAAAGGCCGGCTGATCGAACAGTTCGCCGTCGATGCGCCGGGACCCGAGCGCAAGACCGCGCTGGGCCGCGAAATCGACGAGCTGGTGCGCCGCCGCGAAAGGGATGTGCGCGAAGCCCGCGAATCCGCTGCACCCGGCGCCTCGCTGAACCTTAACGCCCAGGAGCCGGCCTATGTTTGAAAACATCGCTCCCATCCTTCCCGAGCTGTGGGTTGCCACGGGCCAGACGTTCATGATGCTGGCCATCGGCCTGTCGGCCGCGGTGCTGATCGGCGGGCCGCTGGGCATCCTGCTGTTCTTGCTGGGCCCCGGCCAGTCGCTGGAAAACAAGCCGGCGTTCCTGGTGCTGAACTGGATCGTGAACACGGTCCGTTCCTTTCCCTTCATCATCTTGCTGGTGGCGTTGGTGCCGTTCACGCGGGTGATCGCGGGCACCTCCATCGGGCCGCTGGCAGCCGCGGTGCCACTGTCGTTCGCGGCCATTCCGTACCTGGCGCGCCTGGTGGACCAGTGCCTGCGCGAAGTGCCGCGCGGCGTGATCGAGGCGGCGCACGCCATGGGCGCCTCGGAGCTGCAGATCGTCTGGCGCGTGCTGCTGGTCGAGGCCCGCTCGGGTCTGGTGCTGGCGCTGACCGTGCTGGCCGTGAGCTTTCTCTCGTACTCGGCCGTGGCCGGCGTGGTGGGCGGCGGCGGTATCGGCGACCTGGCGATCCGTTACGGCTACTACCGCTTCCAGACCGACGTGATGGTGCTCACCGTGGCGCTGCTCGTGGTGCTGGTGCAGATCCTGCAGTTCGTGGGCAACACCGCGGCGCGCCGGCTCGACAAGCGTTGATCTTTTCCTGCTTTCCTTTTTTCATCTTCTTCTCTCTGTTCATTTCATGAAAACCGCACTGCTGCGCCGTTCCGTTCTCGCCCTGTCCCTCGTTGCGCTGTCGTTCGGCGGCCTCTCGCTGCAGGCCCACGCGCAAGACCCCGCCAAGAAGAACCTCGTGATCGGTGGCACCGCCGGCTCCAACGCCGACCAGCTCAAGGTCGGCATCATTCCGATCCTTGAAAAGAAGGGCTACAAGGTCAAGCTGGTCGAGTTCAACGACTACGTGCAGCCCAACCTCGCGCTGGCCCAGGGCTCGCTCGACGCCAACTTCTTCCAGCATCAGGTCTACCTGAAGAAGTTCGCGGCCGACCAGAAGCTCGACCTTGCCGAACTGGTGCAAGGCCCGATCGCGCCGATGGGCGTGTACTCGACCAAGCGCAAGACGCTGGCCGACGTGAAGGAAGGCGACCGCGTGACGCTGCCGAACGACCCGAGCAACCTGGCCCGTGCGCTGGTGCTGCTGGAGCAGAACAAGCTCCTCACCATCAAGGCCGGCATCGACCCGCTGCGCGCGTCTGAAAAAGACGTGGCCGAGAACCCGAAGAAGCTGAAGTTCATTCCGCTCGAAGCAGCACAACTGCCGCGTTCGCTGGGCGACACCGAGTACGCGATCGTCAATGGCAACTTCGCGATCTCGTCGGGCCTGAAGCTCACCGAGGCCGTGGTGCTCGAGAAGACGCCCGACTACTACCTCAATGTGGTCGCCGTGAAGACGGCCGACAAGAACACCCAGTGGGCCAAGGACATCGCCGAGGCCTACCGCTCGAAGGAATTCAAGGCGGTGGTCGACAGCAAGTTCCAGGGCTACGCCAAGCCCAGCTTCCTGCAGTAAACACACCCATCAAGCAAGGACGCCCACATGCCCGTGCTCGCCATATTCGATGCCCAAGGAAGCTGGCGCGACACGCATGTGTGCGACGGCTGGATCACCGAGCGCCTAGCGGAGCAGGGGGTGAGCTGGGGGCGCGGCAAGGCCAAGGGGCAGCGCGTGCTCGACAGCGCGGGACTGTTCTACGTGCCGACGGTCGACGGGTATCTGGGGCTGCTGCTGGAGGCCGGCGAGTGGGCAGCGATGCCTTCTGGCAAGCCGCATTTCTTCGATGCGGGCGAGGCAGAGTCTCTTGAAGGCTTGCCTGTTGCGTTGCCACTCTTCGATGCGTTCGTCGAAGAAGTGCTGTCGATGACGGGCAACGACGCCGACGAAGGGTGATTTAGCGCGGACTCTTGAAGTCCGTGTCTGATCTGTTCAGGACCTTTCCGATGTTCGTCGGGTTGGCTGTGTGGCGCGATGCGGGGTCATTCAGGGTGTGTGCGAATGACACCGGGTACTCCCCTCCGCGAATGTCCCCCGCTTCGCTCCTCCTTTATTTCGCTGCGGGGAGCACCCGGTGCCATTCGCACGGGGCACGCTGCGGGTGTGCTGCCGATCAACGACTACTCTGATAACGCTCACGCCGATGGCGTGCTCCCCGCAGCGAAATAAAGGAGGAGGGGCGCAGCCCCGGGGGACATTCGCGGAGGGGAGTACGCCATCGGCGTGAGCGCGCCCTGAACGCAACACCCCCATCGCGCACAGTCAGGCCGCCAGCCGCTGAGCCGCCCGCCCGCCCGGCCGCGCCAACCCCAGATGGTCACGCAGCGTGCGCCCCTCGTACTCGGTGCGAAAGATGCCGCGCTTCTGCAGGATCGGCACCACGCCGGCCACGAAATCCTGCAGCCCGTGCGGCAGCGCATCGGGCATCAGGTTGAAGCCATCGGCCGCGCCGCCCTTGAACCAATGCTCGATGTCGTCCGCGATCTGCTCGGGCGTGCCGACGATCACACGGTGACCGCCGCCGCCCGCCAGTTCCCGGATCAACTGGCGCACCGTGTAGCCGTGTGTGCGGCCAGCCGCCACCACTGCGTTGAAGAAGGTGTGGTTGCCGTTGCCATTGCCGGGCAACGGCAGGTTGTCGGGCAGGCGCTCGTCGAGCTTCAGCCGGTCGGGCGTGATGCCCAGCGTGCCGGCGAGGCGCGTGAGGCTGTAGTCCCACGGAATGAGGTCGACCAGTTCGTCGCGGCGGCGGCGCGCTTCTGCTTCCGTGCTGCCGATGATGGTGGTGAGCCCGGCCAGCACCTTCACCGCATCGGGGCCGCGGCCCAACTCGGCCGCGCGAGTCTTGAGGGCGCGCGCATAGGCCAGCGATTCTTCGAAGGACTGCGATGCCGAGAACACCGCCTCGGCATGGCGCGACGCCAGCTCGCGGCCATCCGCCGATGCGCCGGCCTGCACCAGCACCGGATGGCCTTGCGGTGGGCGCGGCAGGTTCAGCGGCCCCTGCACCGTAAAGTGTTCGCCGCGGCGCGCAATCGCATGCACCTTGGCCGGGTCGATGAAGCTCCCCGTGGCCTTGTTGCCGACGAAGGCGTCGTCTTCCCAGCTGTCCCACAGCGCCTTCACGATATCGGTGAACTCCGAGGCGCGGGCGTAGCGCTTCGAATGGTCGGGCGTGGCGTCGAGGCCGAAGTTGCGTGCCGAGGGCAGGTCGGCCGTGGTCACCACGTTCCAGCCCGCGCGGCCGCCGCTCACATGGTCGAGCGTGGCGAAACGGCGCGCGATGTTGTAGGGCTCGTTGTAGCTGGTCGACGCGGTAGCGATCAGGCCGATGTGCGTGGTGGCCGCGGCGACACAGGCCAGCAGGATGGTGGGCTCCAGCGCGGTGATGGGCCGGAAGTGGATCTGGTCGACGATGGCCGCGTTGTCGGCCAGGAAGATCGCGTCCAGCTTGGCCGCCTCGGCAATCTGCGCCGTGCGGATGTAGTGCTGGATGTCGGCAAAGGCCCACGGGTCGCTCTCGGGCAGACGCCAGGCCGAGGGCACGAAGCCCGAGTGCAGGATGTTGACGTTCAGGTGCAGTTGCCTGCGGGGTGCGGTTGTGCTGCTGCTCATTGAATTACTTGGCGAAGTAGTCGGGCAGCCGGTAGCCCGCCCACACGGGGTTGGCCTTGAAGAACTGCTGGAACTCGGCCGACTGGTAGGCCGCCACGATGTCTTTCGCGAACTTCGCGTTCTCGTTGCTGCGCTTGACCGCCACCACGTTCACGTAGGGCAGCGTCATGTCTTCGAGCTTCAGCGCCTCGGTGAGCTTCAGGCCCGAGGCCACCGCGAAGTTGCCTTGCACGGCCGCGAGGTCGGCATCGGCCAGCGAGCGCGGTGCCTGCGCGGCATCGAGCGGCACCAGCTTCAGGCGCTTGGGGTTGCTGGCGATGTCGCGTTCCGAAACGCTCAGCGGGCTCACGCCCGGCTTGAGCGTCACCCAGCCGATGGCCGCGAGGATGTTGAGCGCGCGTGCCGCGTTCACCGGATCGGCCGGCAGCGTGACCGTGGCGCCGTCGGGCACCGCGTCGAGCGATTTGTGGCGCTGCGAGTACAGGCCCATCGGCGGCGTGGGCACATGCACCACCGGCACGAGGTCGAAGTTCTGCTGCTTGTTGGTGGCGTTGAGGTACAGCGAGTGCTGGAAGATGTTGGCGTCGATCTGCCCGCGCTCGACCGCGTCGTTGGGCTGCACGCCCTGGCTGAACTCGACGTACTTGACGGTGTAGCCGAGCTTCTTGAGCTGCGGCTCGATGCCGTTCGTGAAGGCATCGCGGTAGGGGCCGGGCATGAAGCCGACGCGCAGGTCGGCGGCGTGAGCGGAAACGTGAAGGAGCAGGCTCAGTGCCAGGCCACCGAGCAGCGGCACGGACCAGCGCGCCAGCGACGGCGCGCGCGAAGAAAAACGCATCAAGGGCAACTCCGGAGGGACGGCGAAAGGAGCTGCGCACTCTAGGATGCGGTGCTTGGCCGGCGAACGAAGATTTGTGCGCTTGGTTATCCGCTGGACGGATATCGGCCGGCGGCGCGATCAGCGTGTGCCCGTGCGTCCGCTTGCAGGCTGCACCGACAGCAATTGCTGCCGTAGCGCTTCCGACTCCTGCTTCAAGGCCAGGATGGCCTCGTAGGCTTTTCGCAGTTCGCTGCCCGTGCGGTCGGCCCGAACGCGCAATTCGTCGCGTTCGCGCTCGCAAGCTTGCAACTGCTGCCGTGCGTTGGCCAGCGCGCGCATGTCGAAGGTGTCGGGCCGCTCGTGCTGTAGGCCCACGGCTTCGATGTCGAAGCTGTTCTGCGTCTCGCCGAGGTCCGCCAGCCGCCCGCGGCGCAGCAGCGGCGGGCCGGGCCTGCGGAAGATCGCGACGAAATCCGACCAGCCTTGCGCCGCCGGCTTCGCGACGAAGGATTCGACCAGTTCAACCTCGGCGCCGCGGCGGTGCGCCCACGCAACCAGCGCCGTGCCCGCATCGGGATAGAAGCGCCAGCAATCGACCGGATGGCGGTGAAAGGCGTGGTTGCTCGGCGCGTTGATGTAGAGCAGCCCGCCCGGACGCAGCAGGCGCACCATTTCCAGGAAGGTCTCCCAGAAGCACGGGTCGTGTTCGAGGGCCGAACTGGTGACGACCACGTCGGCGCAGCCGTCGGGCAGCGGCAGCGTCGCGCCTGGTACCACCACGCGGTCGACGCCTGCACCGGGCGCGGTATCGAGCCCGAGGTAGCTGGCACTGGCAGGCGCATGGTCGCGCAGGCTGCCGTTGATGTTCTGGCTGCCGAGCTCGACCACATTCTTGAAGTGTGGCTGCCAGTACAGCGCGAAGAAGTGCTGGCCGTGGGTGTGAGCGGTGTCGTGCATGGCGGCACGCTACCAGTTCGTGTCCAGCCCGATGTAGCGGGCCATGTACTCGCGGAAGGTCCAACGTTGGTCGAACCAGCGGTAGCGCATATCGTGCGAATGGAACTGAAGGCCGAAGTGTTCGGCCACACGCGGGTGGATGGGTTGCTGGATCGGCCCCATGCCGCCAAGCACTTCGGCCGCCTCGCGGATCTTGGCGGGTGCGGTCGCGGCGTCCCCACCCACGTCGGAGGCCGCGGCGCGCCACACGCGAATTGCAAGCTCCGCGATTCCCTTCGCCGAGACGTGGCCGAAGTTCCAGAACAGGTGCTCGGTGCGGAAGTTGTCGCGCACGTAATCGCACACGGCCACGTCGCAGATACGGTCACGGGTTTCCATGAAGTTCATGTCCACGTCGAAGCGCCGATTGAGGTTGGGCATGCTTTCAGTGGACCGTGCGATGTAGGCGTCCACCGCCGCTTCGCCGCGCAGTCCGGTGGCACGAACCTTCAGGCCCACACGGTCGCCCTCGGAATAACGGCCGAACACGTGCGAGGAATCGCACATCGGCGAGGGCTCGGCCACCCTGAAGGGCCACAGGAAGCGCGCCAGGTAGCTCGGGAACAGCACTGTCGGGCAGCCCTTGGGAATGCCGTCGCGCACCTCTTCGCGCTGACGCAAGAAGATCTCGCTGTCGTACTGTTCCAGGTAGAGCTTGCAGCGAGCGAGGTCGCGCGGCGAGGGCAACTGCAGCGCCTGCTCCGACGGCCCGTGGTTGAGCACGCTCAGGTAGCCGCGCTGGCCGTCGCGGCCGTCCACAGCCGAGAGCAGCTGCGCGATCCACGGCACCTGGCAGTTGCCGTAGAGGATGACGAGCTCCGCATCGGGGTCGGTGTTGCCGTGCAGGATCAAGGGCTGCTCCTCTTCGCCTTCTTCTTTTTCTTCTTTACCGGCGCCGCAGCCAGAGCGATCCGCCCGTGTTGCGCAGGAAGGCGGGGTAGGTGGCCTGGACCAGTGCGCGCTCGTGTCGCGCGAAGTAGTCGTTGAAGAACAGGATCTCCCATTCGTGGTTGTTCGTGAGCAGCGCGCGCAGTGCGTACAGCTCGTTCCACGAGCGGTTCTCGTCGACCGCCCAGGCCTCGGGGTACTCGAACGGCCAGAAGACATCGTGCACATGCACAACCACGCCGGGCGCGAGCCGCGGCAGCAGCTCGAAGAGTTCGAAGCACACGTCACTGCCGGTGCGCAGCACGTGCGTGGAGTCGATGAAGAGGATGTCGCCGGCCTCCAGCAGCGCGAAGAGTTCCAGCGGCACCTCTTGCACAGGGCAGCCGAGCACGGTGAGGGGCGCCTGGCTCGCGCCGAGCAGCTCGTGCGCGAGCTCGGGAAAGGGGTCGATCAGGATCACCTCGCACTGCGCGTCCAGGTTCAGCTCGATGGTGTCGAGCGCGCAGGCAGATGACCAGCCGCAGCCGATCTCGATGTAGGTGCGTGGCCGCAGGAGCCGCAGCATTGCATGCAGCACGCTCGCATCGGCCCACGAGAAGCTCGGGTTGTCGAACGCGAAGCGCATGCCCGGACGCCTTTCGTGCGTGAAGGGCATGGCCTGGAAATACGGCAGAAGCTCGCTCCACAGCCTGCGCATGGCGGCGACGTCGGTAGCGATGCCGGGCAGCTTGCACGGCACGGCGGTGGCCGCCAGGCGTGCGAAGTGCGCGCGTGCATGTGCGGTGTTGACGATAGGCGAGTAGTGGTGGCCCGGCGGAACGAAAAGGGGCGCGTTGGAGGTGTCGAGGGCGCGGGCCATGTCAGTCCCGTACGGCAGTGATTACTGCGAAGTCGGAGCCGATGAGTCCTTCGGCCATCCAGCGGTCCTCGAAGTCGAAGAAGCGCTGCAGGTGCGCCGCGTCTTCGGGGTCGGAAGGATCGAAGTTCTGGGCGATGCCGCTGAGCCCGGTCTGCAGCAGCGCGCCGCCGAGCGGGCGGAATTCCTCCACCCGGAAGTGTCGACCGACCGCATCGACGATCTGCGAGGAACACACCGCCTCCGACGGATCGACCGCGATCACCTCCGCAACGCTGGGGCGGCTCAGCACGCCGCGTTCCATGCCGGAGGGAAAGCGCCGGTACTTCAGCGGCAGTGTCGCCATGAACTCGTTGATGCCCTGTAACTGCGCGTCGGTCCATTGGAAATGGTCGGGACCGATGAACTCGCTCAGGTGGAACACGCCGCCCGGGCGCAGCGCGCGCCGTACCGAGGCGAAGAGCCCGTCGAGGTTCTCGATGTGGTGAATCGAGTGGCTTGCGAAAACGATGTCGAACGCGTTTTCGGGCAGCGGCTCGCGCTCCAGATCGATCAGGTGATAGTGCAGGCCCTGGAGGCCGGCCTCGGCGGCGAGGCGGCGCGCCTCTTCGATGGCTGGTGCCGCGAGGTCGTAACCGTCGATGCGCTCGGCGATCCCGAGTCCCGCGAGGTCTCGCTCCAGCGCGCCGAAGCCGCAGCCGAGGCTGGCCACGCGACGCACCGGAAACTGCCAGCCGGCCGCGCTCAACCGGTTCTTCAGGTGGTCATAGGCGTTGATGTTCGGCTGGCCGCTCGCCAGGCGGTTCAGTCGCGGCATCACCTGTGGATGCGACATCCAGAACAAGCCCTGGGTCTCGTTGCGCTCGGCGAGCGGCCTGCTCCATTCCTTGGCGGTGCGGGCGGTCTGCAACGCGCGTGCGGCGTCCTGCAGTGCAGGCAGTGACTGGTGTGGTACATCGCGGAGCAGCGATTGCACGACGCCGTCGAAGCGCGCAGGAGCGCAGTCCTGCGCTACGCGCGCGAGGCCGCTGTCGCGCAGGCGCTCCCACAGCACGCGGTCCTGGTAAAGGCTCGCGCAGGCGGCGGCGAAGTCGGCTGGGGTCGCTGCGCTCAGTAGCGCGTCGCCCGAAGCCCAGCCGAGCTGCTCCGCGATCAGCGGCGTGGCCACGCTGGGCAGCCCCTGGGCAGAGGCTTCGTGCACCTTGTGCGGAATCCCCGCGGCGAAGCGCGTCGGCGCGAGGAAGACGCGCGCATGGTCGTAGTGCGCCTGGACGTTGTCGACGCGGCCGTGGAAGCGCACGCGCGAGTTGCCGAGCCGCGCGCGCAGCGCGGGGGAGCAACCGCCGACGATGTCCACGCCGTATGCGGTGCCTATCCGTGCGTCGAGTCGCGGCATGACCTCGTCGACGAACCAGCGCACCGAGTCGGCGTTGGGCGAGTCCTCCTCGTCGAGGCGACCGACAAAGAGGAAGTCACGGCGCGCATCGAAGCCGGCTCCGGCATCGGCGGCCATGGGTTCGAGGCAGTGGCCGAGCACTCGCACGTCGGGGCAGCCCGCTTGGCGGAAGCTGCGCGCCTCGGCCTCGCTCACGGCGAGCACCACGGCAGCGCTGCGGGCCTGCCGAAGTTCCGTTTCCGGCGTCATGGCGCCGGGCTGTGGATTGGCGGCGAGGCCGAGCACCTCGCGGCGCAGTGTCTCGCGAGCGGAAAAGAGGGCCTCGGCGTCATACACCACGCGGCTATGGTCGAGGAAGCCGGGCACGGCCTCGCAGGCGCGGCGGAAGACCTCCATGTTGTGCGGGCGGCTCACCACCACCAGGTCGAACAGGCCGATGCGACTGCGCAGGAAGTCGGCGAGCGTCGGGCGGCCGGAGCCGGTCACGCGCTCCAATTCGGCGGGCAGGCAGCGCGCGGCCGCGGCGGCGTCACAGGCCGGGAAGGCGACCGGGTAGTGGGTCAGCAGCGCACCTGCGCGATGCAGCGCGTTGATGAGGTTGCAGGCTCGCGGATTGCCGGCGCCGAGGTTGGGTATGGGCACCTGATCGTCGATGACCAGCACGCTTGCGCGGCCATTGCTGCGCTGGCGCGCGGCGAGCTCGCCGTGGCTGCGTGCGCGATGCGTCTCAGCCAGCGTGCGAGCGTGCCGTTGGGCGAAGAGCGTGCGATGGCGCGTCATGAGCCGTGCGGCGTCGTCGTCGGAAGCCGCGCTGCCGAACTCGAAGTGCGTGAGCAGTACCGCGGGCTCGTACACCACGCGAAAGCCTGCCTCGCGCACGCGCATGCACAAGTCGGTGTCTTCGTAGTAGGCAGGCGCGAAAAGCGGATCGAAGCCCGCGAGCGATTCGAACAGGGTGCGCCGCACCATGAGGAAGGCACCCGAGCAGTAGTCGACGTCTCGCCGGAACTGGAAGGCCGCATCGGCCGGGTCCTGCCCGCGTCCGTGACCGGAACAGTCACCGTCGCGCCAGATGATCGAGCCGGCCTCCTGCAACGTGCCGTCGAGCAGCACGATGCGTCCGCCTACTGCGCCGACATCTGCCTTGGCGTCGAGCAGGCTGCAGGCAGCGGCGAGCGAACCGGGCGCCAGTTGGGTGTCGTTGTTGAGAAAAAGCACGTGGCGCCCCCGCGCCTCGCGCGCGCCGGCATTGGCGCCGCGCAGGAAATGCAGGTTCTCGGACTGCGCGAACATGCGGCAGCCATCCACGCGCGCGAGCAGCGCGGCGGTGCGGTCGCTCGAGGCGTTGTCGACCACGATCACCTCGGCGGGCACATCGATAGCCTGGGCGAGCGCTTCCAGGCAACGGAAGGTCAGGCCGGCCTGGTTGTGCAGCACCAGCACGATGGACACCGCCGGCTGCGCCGAGACCGGCAGGCCGATGCGCGCATCGGGCCGCGCGAGAAAGGCGCCGAGCGCGGCTTCGCTATCGGCGCGGAAGGTCTGCTTCAGGTCGGCCGCGACGGCAGGCGTGGTGATGGTGGTTGCAGGGAGGCCTGTTGCCGGAACGCCGGGAGGCTGGACCTGTGCGAAGCCCGGCACGAACGGCCGCTGTTCGCGCCGGCCGAAGGCCTCGAAGTGGTAGAGCGCGTTGGTGCCGGCCTGTGCCACGTCGGGGTTGTGGCGCAGGTAGCCGCTGGTGGAGAACCAGGGGCTCGGGTCGCGCGCCTCGCGGCTGCCGAACATGGCGTAGTGGTAGGCGGGATCGACGCTTGAGCGCCTCACGTCGAGGTAGGTGTCGGCATACCACTGCGCGTCGAAGAGCATCGAGTGCCGCACGACCTGCGCGACTGGATGCCTGGCCATGCGGTAGCGCCGCACGGCCGGCGCGAGCCAGCGCAACGCGGCCGGCAGCGTCTTCGGGCGGAGGCGACTCAGCACCCCCGGGCGGTCGGGCGGCGTGACGGCTTGTGCCGCAGCTCCGGTGGCGGGTTCGAAGCCGATCACCTCTCCGTGCCGGCGCACGAGGTCGGACACCATGCGGCCGACCGAGACGGTGTAGGTCGCAAGGTGGTCGCGCATGCCGAGAGTTGCCGCGATCAATGCGGTGCGTTCCTTCTGGACTTCCTCGAACCAGCGAACGGCCGTCGCATGGTGTTGCGTGGACTGTGCGAGTTCCTCGGTCAGCGCGCGGCGCGTTTGTTCGGCGTCGGCCAGGTGCTCGGCCTGGTGCGCGAGCTTTGCCTGAAGCTCGGCGAACCGGGCTTCGAGCTGCACGATGTCTTCGCTGCGGGACGACGGAGAACTCGCGGGCCTGGTCGCTGCTTCCTGGAGTCGGGCCTGCAGCAGGTAGGCGCGGCCTAGTGCGACGTCGCGCTCGCGCTCGGCGCGCACCGCATTGCGTGTCTGTGCGACGGCGTCGTCGCGTTCGCGCAGCGCCTGGTCCAGTTGGCCCTGCGCCGCGTCGCGAGCCGCCTCGGCCGCACGGTGGTGCCCCTGCAGTGCTTCGACCTGCAGCCGGAAGCTTTGCTGCGCCTCTTGCTCGCGAGCAAGGCCCGCCCATACCGCGCCGACGATGGCGAAGCGGTCGCGGATCGACAGTGTCGCGCTGCCGTGCGAAGCCGCGCAAAGCTGGCGGATGGCCGCGGGCGCTTGGGGGCCGTGCGCGATCACGCCGAGGCCGTGGCCGTGCAGGAATTCGAAGTGCGGCAGCCCCGCGGCCAGTTCCGCGAAGAGGCGGTAGACGCCGAAGTCGCCTTGGCGCACGTTGGTGTCGTGAAACAGCACCACGGCGCGCGGCGAGAGCTTGCGCTTCCAGGTGTCGAAGTCGTGCCGCGCCGCTTCGTAAGTGTGGAAGCCATCGATGTGCAACAGGTCGATCGTGCCGTCCTCGAAGGTATCGACTGCGGCATCGAAATCCATGCGCACCAGCTCGGAGAAGGCCGCGTAGTGCTGCTGGTTGAACTCGAGCAGCTCCTGGAAGACCTTGTCGCCGAAGCGGCCCGCGTGCGCGTCGCCCTGCCAGTGGTCCACGGCGTAACAACGCGTGGGCAGGCCGGCGTGGAGCACGGCTTCGCAGAATGCCGCGTAAGACACCCCGTAGTGCGTGCCGAGCTCCACCAGCATGCGCGGCTCGCAAGCCTCGACCACCCAGGCTGCGAAGGGCACGTGGCCCCACCAGCCGCTGGGCTTGCCGATGCGCTGCGGGCGCCGGAAGATCGACGACAGCGTGGGCGACGTGAGGTCACCCAGCGAAGCGGAGGCCGGGAGCCATTCCCCTGCGATGGCCTGGGGCTGCTCGTGTTGTTGTTGGCGATGGGGCATTCGGCTTCCTTGGCTGTCTCTTCGGGTGCCTGGGCCGCACCCCGGGCTGCTGCTTGCTTCGCTCTTGTCTTCAGTGGCGGTTCGCGACCACCGAGAACATCGGAATCTGCAGGCCGTCGACCTCACGCTTGTGGTGATGGGTGGTCACGCGGGCGTGCGGAAAACCCATCAGCGCGAGCGCATTGACCACAAAGGCCGGCGTGAGGGCCCACCAGGTGTCGACCTGCGGGATGTTCGGGCGCGGCAGCAAGTGGCACACGGGCAACTCGCCGAGCGTGGCGTCATAGAGGTCGGTGACGATGACGGTGCTGCGCACGCGTCGCGCGCAGCCTTCGAGGATCGAGATCGGCGAGCGGCAGTGCAGCAGCACGGCCGCGAACAGGCCCACGTCGAAGTCGCCCGCGTCGGCCGAGAGATGTTCCGGGTTGGCCTCGAGCAGGCGTACCGAAGAGCGGTAGTGGTGATGCAGATACCAGAACGAATTGCGCACGCCCTGGATGTCGCGGGTGAACTGTTCGCGCCAGGCGGCCATGTCGAAGCCGGGCAGGGGGACGACGTCCCAGAGACGCTCCATCGGTGGCTCGATGGCCGTGACGACTGCACCCGCGCGCTCCATGTGGAACGAGAGAAATCCGCTGGCCGGTCCGACCTCGAGCACCGACTTGCCGGCGAAGTCGAAACCGCCCAGGTAGGCATCGACGGTGGGGCGAAGGTCCCAATAGCCGCGCACGAGGCCCTGCGAAGGCAGCCCGACCGAGTGATAGAAAGTGCAGGCCTCGAAGGCCGGTGCCTCGCGTTGGATTTGCCGCCAGGCCGAGGAGGTGGCGGTGCTCATCCCCGCAGGCATTGCGCAGGCGTGGCAGGCAGATGGAAGAAGTGCGCGATGAAGCGGTATGCAGGCATCGTAATGATTTGTAACTAAATGCGAGTGCGATGCTAACAAATAGATGACGGTGCGTCATCCGCGAAAATGGGTAGATGACCCAGCACATCGGAATCGTCGGTTGCTCCGCCGAAGGCGCAGCGCTTTGTTATCAAACCATCTGCGTGGAGGGCGCGAAGCTGCTCGGCCCGCATGCCCACCCTGAAGTCTCGATGCACACGCCGTCGCTGTCGGACTACATGGTGCACATCTACCGCAACGACTGGCGGGGCGTGGGCGAGGTGATGCTCGCCTCGGCGCACAAGCTCGCGAAGATCGGCGCGGACTTTCTGGTCTGCCCCGACAACACGATCCACCAGGCCCTGCCCTTCATCGAGGCGCGCTCGCCGTTGCCGTGGCTGCACATCGCGGGCTGCGTGGCAGACGAAGCGGCGCAGCGCGGCTTTCGCCGCATCGGCCTGACCGGCACGCGCTGGCTGGTCGACAGCGAGGTCTATCCCGAGAAGCTCTCGGCGCGCGGGCTCGAATACGTTCGGCCCACTGTCGAGGAGCGCGACGAGATCGCCCGGATCATCATGGACGAGTTGGTCTATGGCGTGTTCAAGCCCGAGGCGATCGCGACCTTCCAGCGCGTCATCCAGCGCATGAAGGACGAAGACGGTTGCGATGCCGTCGTGCTCGGTTGCACCGAGATCCCGCTGATCATGAGCGACGCCAATTCGCCGCTGCCGACGCTGGATTCGACGCGCCTTCTGGCGCGGGCCGCGCTGCGCCGGGCCACGCAAAAAGGCTAGGCCAAAAAGTCCTCGATCATCCGCGCCACCTGCTGCGGCTGGTCGTGGTGCAGCATGTGGCCGGCGTCGCCGAGCCGCTCGATGCGTACCGAGGGCACGGACTTCAAGCGCTCGTGGAACTCATCGAGCGTGAAGCGGTTCTTCCACCAGCCTTTCAGGCTGTCGTCCGAGGCTTCGACCATCAGCAGCGGCGCCGTGATGCGCGCATAGAGCGCCAGCGTTTCGTCGACGCGGAAGATGTGGGCGTTGACGATCTTGTGCGCCGCTTCGCCAAGGATCTGCCAGCGCAGGCTGCCGTCGGGCTGTGCGTGGCCGGCCGACCAGTGGCTGGCCAGCCAGTCGGCCTTGTCCTGCGACAGGCGCGGGTTGGTCTTCATGAGCCGGCGTGCCACGCCGTCCACCGCCGAGTAGCCGGCCAGCGCCATTTCGCCGCGGTGCAGGCGCTTGAGTTCGTCGATCCACTGGCCGTAGCGCGCGGGCGCTTCGTCGGGCCTGCGCATGGGCATGCCGAAGCCTTCGAGGTTGACGAGGCGGCGGATGCGTTCGGGCCGCACGCCCGCGTAGTGCATGGCGACGTTGCCGCCCATGCTGTGGCCGACAAGGTCGATCTGCCGGGGGCTCTCGCCGTCGCGGACTTCGCCCACGTAGTGGTCGAGCAGCCATTCGAGGTCGGCGAGGTAGTCGGCCAGCCAGTAGTTGTCGACACCGCCGCCATCGGTCAGACCGAAGCCGCGCCAGTCGGGCGCGATGATGAAGCGGTCTTGCGCCATGGCATCGACCACGAACTGCCACGAGGCGGCCACGTCCATCCAGCCATGCACGAGCACCAACGGCGGGCGCGTGTCCGAGGGCTGGCCCCACAGGCGCACGTGGTAGCTGAGATTGCGCACGGGCACGAATTCGCTGCGGGAGGGGCGGAGGGCTTGGTACATGGCGACCGATGATAAGGACGCGCCTTCGTCGGCGCAGTCCGGCACAGGACAGGCAGGCGTCGTCGGGCTTTTCGGATGCGGCCAGCGCGCGGTGGGGCAGGGCGGTAGCATCCCGCGCATGAAAAAGATCCAACTCGGTCAAAGCGACCTGCACGTCACCCCGATCTGCCTGGGCACGATGACCTTCGGCGAACAGGTCGACGAGCCCACTTCCCATGCCATCCTGAGCCGTTCGCTCGAACGCGGCATCGACTTCATCGATACCGCCGAGATGTACTCGGTGCCCACGCGCAAGGAAACCTACAGCGTCACCGAAACCATCATCGGCAACTGGTTCGCCGCCAACCCCGGCGCGCGCCAGAAGCTCGTGCTCGCCACCAAGGTGGCCGGTCCGTCGCGCGGCATGCCCTGGGTGCGCGAAGGCAGCGGCATGACGCCCGAGGACATCGAGGCCTCTTGCAATGCCAGCCTGAAGCGGCTGAAGACCGACGTCATCGACCTGTACCAGATCCACTGGCCCGAACGCCATGTGCCGCTGTTCGGCAACATGTACTACGACCCGGCCAAGGAAACGTCGAAGACGCCGATCCACGACCAGCTCGAAGCGCTGGGCAAGCTGGTGAAGGCGGGCAAGGTGCGCACGATCGGCTTGTCGAACGAAACGCCCTACGGTGTGCACGAGTTCGTGCGGCTGGCCGAGCAGCACGGGCTGCCGCGCGTGGCGTCGGTGCAGAACGTCTACAACCTGATCGGCCGTGGCCATGAAAACGCGCTGGACGAGACGATGCACCGGCTGGGCGTGTCGCTGCTGGCCTACTCGCCGCTGGCCTTCGGCCTGCTGACGGGCAAGTACGACCAGAGCGGCATCGAAGGACCGGATGCGCCGAAGGGGGCCCGCATTTCGAGCTACGAGTCGGTGCGCAAGCAGCGCTGGGGCCGCCCCGATTCGCTGCGCGCGGCCCGGCGCTACAACCAGCTAGCACGCGACAACGGCCTGACGCCGACGCAACTGGCGCTGGCGTTCTGCTACACGAAGTGGCAGGTGGCGAGCACGATCATCGGCGTGACGTCGGTGGCGCAGCTCGAAGAAGACCTGGACGTGTACGGCACCACGCTGTCGCCCGAGATCCTGGCCGAGATCGACAAGATCCGCTGGGAGATTCGCGACCCCGCCGCGTGATTGGCACACCCCCAGGCTTCGCGCACTTCGTGTCGCTTCTCCTTCCCCCTCGCCGGGGGCAACACCTGCGGCCCGGCAAAGCCGGTTCCGCGGTGTTTCACGAAGAAGTCCAGGCTGGCTGGTTCCGCGGTTAACGGGCGCATTCGCCGCTGGCGGCGGCTATCGCGAGGGCTGGCAGGCTCAGCAGGCCCATGTTGTTTCCCTTGAACTGGCCCTTCATGCAGTCGCCATGTGCTGCGCCTGCGACGCCGGCACTCAGCTTCGAATCGAAGGTGGAAGGGGCGGGGCCTTGGAGGTCTTGATTCGCGCGGTCGGCGAAAGAGCGTTGACGGGCCACGTCGCGCAAGGCGCGGCGCGTGGCGTCGGAGTTGAGGATCAGTGGAGCAGGCGACGGGCCGGGTGCCTGCGACGGCTCTTCCCTGGCCGCTGGAGCGGCCGGGGCGCTGGGTGATGCGGTGACGACATCGCCGCGCGTCACCGGTGCCACGCGCCTGACGGGCGTGCGTGGCGCCGCCGCCGCTGCAGCCATGCGTGGTGTGCCTGTCGGTCGGGCCGGCAGCTCGGCCTTCGGCGAAGGCAAGACCTGCACGACCTCCATCGCGATGCGCTTCGTCGGGCCGGCCTGCCGCACGTGCGGCCGCGACGCCAGCAGCATCAGCCAGAGCACGCCTGCATGCATGGCCACCACGGCCAACACCAGGGCCGCCAGGGCAGGGCGCGGCGTCAGGGCTCGGAGGCGGGGGAAGAGGGCTGCCACTCGAGCAGGTCGCCAGGCTGGCATTGCAACGCTTCGCAGATGCGCTCCAGGGTGTCGAAGCGCACGCCGCGCACCTTGCCGCTCTTGAGCAGCGACAGGTTCTGCTCGGTGATGCCCACATGCTCCGCCAGTTCGCGCGATCGCATCTTGCGCCGGGCGAGCATGACGTCGAGGTTCACGATGATCGGCATGGCGCGTTCAGACGAAGCCGGCGTTGTCGTCGGCCAGTCGTCGGGCCTCGGCCATGACGCGGGCGATGGCCACGAGCACCGCGCCGAACAGGATGTGCAGGCAGTCGAACCATGCGATGGAGATCGACATGAAGCGCTGGCCCGGCGGGTTGCCGATGCTGAGCGCCACGGTCATCAGGCCGCGCGCGAGCGGCAGCAGCAATGCCAGCAGCAGCACCGCCCAGGCGAAGTGCACCAGCGCGTCCTGCGCGGTCTTGCCGAAGACCCGGCCGTGTCCGTACTCGCCGAACAACCGCCACAGCTGCCGCAGCGCATACAGGCCGCCGCCCACCGGCAGCAGGCTGACCAGGGCCGTGCGCCAGCGTGCCGGGCCGTCGGCAGGCGCCGTGGGCAGGCCAAGAAAACTGCCCGCGCCGAACAGGTCGAGCCACGGGCGCTCGAACGCCAGCAGCAGCACGGGCTGCACCACCAGCAGGACGACGCCCACAAGGATCAGCGCATGCACGACCTGGGCGTGTCGCTTCAGATAGAACGAGGGCGTGGCCGCCGGGGCTGGCGTATGCTGCATATCCAGGTCGTTATTCAATATAAAACGATCAAAGTTTATCGTAAAACAATAAATACTTTCTGAAGACGGACCGCCAGCAAGATGGCCAAGAAAAGCACCCACACCTCCGAGACCCCTGCGACGCAGCTGTTGCGCGCCCACAAGATCGCTTTCACCGAGCACCCCTACGAGTACATGGAGCACGGCGGCGCCCAGCGCGGCGCCGAGATGCTCGGGCTCGATCCGTTCACCGTCATCAAGACACTGGTGATGCAGGACCAGGACGCCAAGCCGCTGATCGTGCTGATGCACGGCAACCGCACGGTGTCGACCAAGAACCTCGCGCGGCAGATCGGCGCCAAGTCGGTCGAGCCCTGCAAGCCCGAAGTGGCGCAGCGCCACAGCGGCTACATGGTGGGCGGCACCTCGCCGTTCGGCACGCGGCGCGAGATGCCGGTCTACATCGAATCGACGATCCTTGAGTTGCCGGGCATCGTGATCAACGGCGGCCGGCGCGGCTACCTCATCGGCATCGATCCGCAGGTGTGCGTGACGCTGCTGGGGGCCAAGCCGGTGCAATGTGCGCTGGCAGAATAGCCGGCGCCATGACATCCCCGTCTTCCGATTTCTTTCCTGTGCGGGCCGCCGGTAACCCGGGCAAGGGCATCACGTTCGAAATTGCCTTTTGCAACGATGAGCGCGAATGGACCGAATCGCTCGACCTGCCGGCGCTGCTGCGCGACGCGCTGCTGGCGCGTGGCCATGCCGCTGAACTGGCGCGTGACGGCTGGGTCGTGCTGCCCGATGGGCTCTGGCTGCTGCCGCAGATCCTGAGCTTCTCGATGGCCGAGGACGCCAGCTTGCGCACCTCCACCACTATCGAAGTGGCGCATGCCGACTTGTTGCCGCAGGGCATCTTCGAATACCAGCATTCGTACGGTGAAAGCACCGAAGGCGCGTTGACCCGCGGCTTCGACCTCTGGGCGCAGGTCGATCTGGTCGTGTTCCAGGATGCGCTGGGCAGCGAGCTGGCCCATTGCACGTCGATGCGCATGAACTGGCAGGAAGGGCGCGAGCGGCGCGTGCTGTTCGGCCCCGTCGCGCACCATGCGACGAAAGAAGATACCGAGGTGGAAGACGAGCATCCGTTCTGCCCCTGCTGCCTGTTCACCAACAGCTGGGAAGCCTTCAAGCCGCAGATCGAATCGGACGGGCTGCATGCCGTGCGCCTCTATGCCGCGCGTGACGCCGATGGCGAGGTACAGGCCGATTGCCGCGTCAACGGCGAAGATTGGGCGGCCGGTGCGGACGCCTTGCGCGCCTACGTGGCGCAGTGGCCCGACCGCGGCTTCGAGTTTCGCAAGCAATACGTTGTGATCCAATCGCCGCCCGAGACCTGACGACGGCACGCCCTCGTTTGTCACCGAAGAAAAACAACCATCCCCGCGGAGCGCCGTCTTGAGCTTTCATCTGCCATCCCTCATCGCCATCGTGGCGTCGTACCTGATCGGCTCGCTGTCTTTTGCGGTCATCGTGAGCAAGTCGCTCGGCATGGCCGACCCGCGCAGCTACGGCAGCGGCAACCCCGGCGCGACCAACGTGCTGCGTTCGGGCAACAAGGGCGCGGCGCTGGCCACCCTGGTGCTCGATGCGCTCAAGGGCTGGCTGCCGGTGTTCCTGATCCGTCATTTCGGCGCGCAGTGGGGCCTGGGCGAAGGTGTGGCCGCGCTGGCGGGCCTCGCGGCCTTCCTGGGCCATCTCTACCCGGTGTTCTTCGGCTTCCAGGGCGGCAAGGGCGTGGCCACGGCGGCCGGCGTGCTGGTCGGCATCGCGCCCTGGCTGGGGCTGGCGACCGGCGCCACTTGGCTGATCATCGCGGTGTTCTTTCGCTATTCGTCGCTGTCGTCGCTGGTGGCGGCCTTCTTTGCGCCGGCCTACTATCTGCTCGGCGGCAACATCGCGTGGCCGCTCGATCGCACGGTGCTGATCGCGATCATCATCATGAGCTTGCTGCTGATCTGGCGGCACCGCGAAAACATCCGCCGGCTCGCGGCCGGCACGGAGTCGAAACTCGGCTCGAAGAAAAAGGCTTGATTGAAGAACACCATGGCAAACATCACCCGCTTCCACGTCGGCCCGCGTCTGTCCGAGACGGCAGTTCACAACGGCACCATCTACCTTGCCGGGCAAGTGCCCGACGACACCACGCAGGACATCCGCGGCCAGACCGCGCAGGTGCTCGCCATGGTCGACCGCCTGCTGGCCGAGGCCGGCAGCGACAAGTCGCGCATCCTCATGACGCAGATCTTCCTGGCCGACATCACCGACATCACGGCGATGAACGAGGTGTGGGACGCGTGGATTCCGGCCGGCAATACGCCGCCGCGCGCCACGGTGCAGGCCAAGATGGCCAATGCGGCCTACAAGATCGAGATCGTGGTGACGGCCGCGCAGGCCTGACGCCAGGGTTTCAATACCGCTTTTCGAGGACCATCTGGTCCGCGTCCCGGCGCATCGAGAAGCGGTTGATGAAGCTGTTGCCCAGCAGCACATAGGGCATCGGCTCCTGCGAGACGACGGCGTCGATGTCGTAGACCTCGACGTCGCCCACGCGCACGGACTGCAGCCGCAGCCTGTAGCCTTGCGTCATGCCGTTGGCGGTGCCTATCTGCACCGGCCGTCCCTTGCTGAAGTCGAGCCCGATGCGTTGCGCATCAGCCGCCGACAGCGCGATCGACGTGGCGCCGGTATCGAGCATGAAGGTGACCGTGCGGCCATTGATGGTGCCCGGCGTCATGAAGTGGCCGCGGCTGTCGGCCGACAGCACGATGCGGCTGCCGCCACTGGAGCCACCGCCGTTGCCGCCGATGCTGATGGGCGTGTCCATGCGCAGCGTGACCCGCTTGCCTTCGGACTCGAC
This sequence comes from Variovorax sp. EL159, assembly GCF_900100965.1. GTDB lineage: Bacteria > Pseudomonadota > Gammaproteobacteria > Burkholderiales > Burkholderiaceae_C > Variovorax. Next base: position 870,927 of record NZ_FMUJ01000002.1, read on the forward strand.
CACTGCCTGCTCCGACTGGAGCGACACCAGCTTCACGCCCTGGAAACTCTCGCCGACCGCCACGGTCTTGGGCGGTGCGCCGTTCACGATCAGGATCGCGCGGTTGCCGATGGTGCCGGTCAGCATGACCGACGAGCCGGCGGCATTCGCCATCGCAACGGCGGTCAGAAGATGCGCTGCGATGACGAGGGACTTCATGGGGTCAGTCGCGGAAGTTGTTGAACGAGAGGGGCATGTCGGGCACGTCCTTCTTGATCAACGCCATCGCGGCCTGCAGGTCGTCGCGCTTGGCCCCGGTGATGCGCACCGCGTCGCCCTGGATCGCGGCCTGCACCTTGAGCTTGCTGTCCTTGATGATGCGGGTGATCTTCTTGGCCTGCTCGCTCTCGATGCCGCTCTTGACCTTGATGACCTGCTTGACCTTGTCGCCGCCGATCTTCTGGACGTCGCCCTTGTCGAGAAAGCGCACATCGACGCTGCGCTTGGTGAGTTTGGCGCGAAGAATGTCTTCGACCTGCACGAGCTGGAACTCGGCGTCGCCGATCATGGTGATCTCTTTGTCCTTGAGATCGACGGCAGCGGCGGTGCCCTTGAAATCGAAGCGCGTCGCGATTTCCTTGGCGGTGTTTTCGACCGCATTCTTCACTTCGGGCAGATTGGGCTCGCAGACGGTATCGAATGACGGCATGGGCTCTCCTGGATGCACTGGGCTGAATGCGACAATTCTCCCATGATCGTGGAGTCCAACGTCCCTCTGCAGCCGTACAACAGCTTCGGCATCGTCGCGCGCGCGCAGCATCTGGCGCGGATCACCGACGAGGCCGATCTGGTCGCGCTGCGTGCCGATCCGCAATGGCGCGACGCCCCCCGCTTCGTGCTGGGTGGCGGAAGCAACATCGTGCTGACCGGCGACGTCAAGCCGCTGGTGCTGAAGGTTGAAATCAAGGGCCTGCGGCTGGTGGAAGAAACCCCGCGTGCCTGGATCGTCGAGGCCGGCGCGGGCGAAATCTGGCACGACGCGGTCGAATGGATGGTGCGCAGCGGCTACCCGGGGCTGGAAAACCTGGCCCTCATTCCCGGCACGGTGGGCGGCTCGCCGGTGCAGAACATCGGTGCCTACGGCGTCGAACTGCAAGACCGTTTCGATTCGCTCGATGCCTTCGACCTCGAAACAGGTCGCGCCTTCACGCTCGATGCCGCGCAATGCGCCTTTGGCTACCGCGACTCGGTGTTCAAGCACGTGCGCAGCGGGCCGAACGACTTCGGCCTGGCGGGCCGGGCGGTGATCACCCGGGTGCGCTTTCGCCTGCCCAAGCCCTGGAAGGCCGTGGTCGGCTACCTCGACCTGGAACGCAAGATGGAAGAAACCGGCAACTTCACGCCGGATGCACAGGACATCTTCGACTGGATCTGCGCCATCCGCCGCGCCAAGCTGCCCGACTGGCGCGTGCTGGGCAACGCTGGCAGCTTCTTCAAGAACCCGACGGTGACGCCGGAGCAGTGCGCCGACATCATCGCGCGCGACCCCAAGATCGTTCACTACCCGATGGACGACGGCAGCATCAAGCTCGCGGCCGGCTGGCTCATCGACGCTTGCGGCTGGAAGGGCAAGTCGGTCGGCAATGCCGGCGTCTACGAGAAGCAGGCGCTGGTGCTGGTCAACCGCGGCGGCACCGAGAACCCGGTGACCGGCGGCGAGGTGATGACGCTGGCCAAGGCCATCCAGACCAGCGTGTACGAGCGCTTCGGCATCCGGCTGGAACCGGAGCCGGTGGTCGTCTGACCCGCTGATCCGCCGGCACATGGATCTCGACTTCCTGCATCTGAATTTCCGGCGCCGCATCGCGGCCCTGATGTGGGCCCGGCGTGCGGTGCCGCTCATTGCGCTGCTGGCTGTGTTTTGGGGCTCGCACCGCGTGGGCTCGATCGTGGCCGTGATCGTGGTGGCGTTGCTGTTCTCGGCGGTGCTCAAGTTCCTCGAGACCAGCCTGCGACGCCAGTTCATCCGCGAGGCGCGATTGCCGCCGTTCCTCATCGGCAAGCTGCGCGAGGCCCATCCGCAATTGAGCCGTCGCGACGCCGAACTGGTGCTGCGCGGGCTGCGCCAGTTCTTCATGTCCCATCTGCGCAGCGACCGCAAGTTCGTCGCCATGCCCTCGAGGGTGGTCGACACCGCATGGCACGAGTTCATCCTGCACACGCAGGGCTACCAGAACTGGTGCAAGGCGGCCTTTGGCGGCATGCTGCATCACAGCCCCGCCGAGGTGCTGGGGCGCGACCCCAAGCGCAACGACGGCCTGCGCCGCACCTGGTACTGGGCCTGCAAGGAAGAGAGCATCGATCCGCGCAACCCGGCGCGGCTGCCGCTGCTGTTCGCGCTGGACGTCAAGTTCGCCATCGACGGCGGCTTTCACTATGTGCCCGACTGCCGGGCGGTGGAGCGCTACATCGGCTCGGACGCCCAGTGCGGCACGAGCTTCGGCGACTCGTCGTCCGACGGCGGCAGCTCGGGCGATGCCGGCGGCTTCGGCGGCAGCGAGTCGGGCAGCAGCTCCGGTGACGGCGGCTCCAGCGACGGTGGGGGTGCGAGTGGTGGCGATTCCGGCTGTGGCGGGGGCAGCGGTTGCGGAGGCGGCTGTGGTGGTGGCGGAGGCGACTGACTGATTGACTGACCGGGGCCGATGCTTCCGACCCATCGTGTCCATCCGCGACAAAGCAAAACGGGCCCCGAGGGGCCCGTTGTTGTTTCAGCAGTCGGATCGGATCAGGCGGATCGGATCAGCTGTCCTGCCCGTCGTTGGCCAGCTTCGGCAGCGACGCGCCTTCGCTCGACGACAGCAGGCCGGTGCGGGTGTAGATCGCCAGCTTCTCGCGCGTGTCGACGATGTCGAGGTTGCGCATCGTCAGTTGGCCGATGCGGTCCAGCGGCGTGAACGCGCCCTCGACCTTTTCCATGCTCAGGCGCTCGGGCTTGTAGGTGAGGTTGGGCGACTCGGTGTTCATGATCGAGTAGTCGTTGCCGCGGCGCAGCTCGACCGTCACTTCGCCGGTGATGGCACGCGCCACCCAGCGTTGTGCCGTCTCGCGCAGCATGATGGCCTGCGGGTCGAACCAGCGGCCCTGGTACAGCAGGCGGCCGAGGCGGCGGCCGCTGTCGCGGTACTGCTCGATCGTGTCTTCGTTGTGGATGCCGGTCACGAGGCGCTCGTAGGCGATGAACAGCAGCGCCAGGCCCGGGGCTTCGTAGATGCCGCGGCTCTTGGCTTCGATGATGCGGTTCTCGATCTGGTCGCTCATGCCCAGGCCGTGGCGGCCGCCGATGCGGTTGGCTTCGAGGATCAGCTCGACCATGCCCGGGAAGGTCACGCCGTTCAGTGCGACCGGCACGCCTTCTTCGAAGCGGACGGTGACGGTCTCGCGCTTGACTTCGACTTCGTCCTTCCAGAACGCCACGCCCATGATGGGCTGCACGATCTGCATGCCGCTGTTCAGGTGCTCGAGGTCTTTGGCCTCGTGCGTGGCGCCGAGCATGTTGGAGTCGGTCGAGTAGGCCTTCTCGGCCGACATCTTGTAGGCGAAGCCGGCCTTCTGCATGAACGCCGACATTTCGGCGCGGCCGCCCAGTTCGTCGATGAAGACCTGGTCGAGCCAGGGCTTGTAGATCTTCAGGTTGGGGTTGGTCAGCAGGCCGTAGCGGTAGAAGCGCTCGATGTCGTTGCCCTTGTAGGTGCTGCCGTCGCCCCAGATGTGGACGTCGTCTTCCTTCATGGCCGACACGAGCATGGTGCCGGTCACCGCGCGGCCCAGCGGCGTGGTGTTGAAGTAGGTCACGCCCGCGGTGGTCACGTGGAAGGCGCCGGCCTGCAGTGCGGCGATGCCTTCGTTGGCCAGTTGCGCGCGGCAGTCGATCAGGCGGGCGTTTTCAGCGCCGTAGAGCATCGCCTTGCGGGGAATCTCGTCGTAGTCGGGCTCGTCGGGTTGGCCGAGGTTGGCGGTGTAGGCGTAGGGAATGGCGCCCTTGTTGCGCATCCAGTGGAGTGCCGCGCTGGTGTCCAGGCCGCCGGAAAAGGCAATGCCGACCTTCTGGCCGGCGGGAACGTTTTGGAGAATGGTCGACATGTCGGGTTCCGGTTCAGCCGAAGTGGCAGATGTAGCTGTAGGGCTCGCCGGTCACCCGGATCTGGAAGCTCGAATTGCCCGGCACGCTGAATTTCTGGCCGGGGCCGGAGGCGACCCATTCGGTGGCGCCCGCGAGCAGGTATTCGCAGCTGCCGGCCGCGCCTTCCATGATTTCAGGCGCGCCGGTGTTGAAGGTGAGGGTGGAGGGGAGGATCACGCCGACCGATTTTTTCGTGCCGTCCGCGAACGTGAGGTTGTGGCTCACGCACTTGCCGTCGAAATACACATTGGCCTTGGTGGCCACTGCGGCGCTGTTGAGTGTGTCGGTAATCGTCGTCATTGGGTGGCGCCGGCGCCTGGGCGGTCGGCTGATCGAGGACGCACCGCACCGGCGGCGCACCCGTCAAGGGTTGGAAAAGTCCTCGATTTTAGGGGCTCGACAGGCCCCCGCCACTCAGCGGTGCCAGCCGCCGTGGAAACCGCCGTAGCCGCGATAGCCATAGCCGCGGTAACCGCGGTAGTAGCCGCCGCCCCAGCCACGCGAATAGCCCAGGTTCAGCGAAATGCCGACGGGCGGATAAACGTAGGGGTAGCCATAGGCATAGCCGGGATCGACGTAGACAGGCGCCGGGTAAACCGGCACCGGTTGGGCATAGACCGGCGGCGGGCCGCCGGCGCCGACCACCACGCCCGGCTCGGGCACGACGTTGTCCCAAGGCGAGCCGCCGGACTGCGCGTAGTTGGCGCCGTTGTTGGCCTCGACCGGGTAGGTCTGCACCTGCGATTGGGGCGCCACTGGCGATGTCGTCACGCCGTAGCTGCTGGCTTGGATCGGAATGGTCGCGCCGGGCCGGCTGTTCATGCGGGTGGTGTATTGCCGGCCGTTGTATTCGTAGGTGACGTTGTAGCTGACGTCGCTGCCGGTCGATTCGCGGATCGGGGTCGCCGAGATCACCCGGGCCTGGACCACCTGGCCCTGCTGCTGTTGGGCATGCACGAGGCCGGTGCCCGCCGCCAGCGCGCCGGCCACGGAAAGGCCGGCGAGGGTGCGAAAAGCGATTTTTTTCATGGTGTGTCTCTCCTGCAGAGGACGGTTGGACGCCGGGCCCCAGGACGGGTTCCAGGTTTTACACGGCGTTGACAACCCATGCCTCGGCGTCGAATCCGGTGGTAACAGGCTTTTTCGGGCCCCAATCGACCACGGGGCGCTTGATCAGGCTGGGGTTGGCCAGCAGCACCGGGCGGGCGGAGGCGGCATCGATCACGGCCTCGCGGGTGGTCTCGTCCAGCTTGCGCCAGGTGGTGCCCTTGCGGTTGACCAGGGCCTCCCAGCCGGGCTTCTTCAGCCATTGGTCGAGCTCGGCTTCGGGTACGCCCTGTTTCTTGAAATCGTGGAAGGTGTAGGCCACGCCATGTTCATCGAGCCAGGCGCGGGCGCGCTTGACGGTGTCGCAGTTCGGAATGCCGTATAGGGTTGTCATGGCCGCCATGATGCCCCGGCCGGCGGGTCGGCGACAATGCCGGCCTCCATGGAAACCCTTGACCACTGGCTCGCGCGCGCCGAGCAACTCCACCCCAAGAACATCGAACTCGGGCTCGAACGCGCCAAGGAGATGGCCGAGCGCCTCGGCCTGCGCTTCGGCTGCCCCGTCATCACCGTGGCGGGCACCAATGGCAAGGGCTCGACCTGTGCCATGCTCGAATCGATCCTGACGCATGCGGGCTACCGCACCGCGGTGTTCACCTCGCCGCACCTCGTGCGCTTCGAAGAGCGGCTGCGGCTCAAGGGCGAAGCCGTCGATGCTTCCAAACTGATAGCAAGCTTCGAAGCGGTCGAAAAGGCGCGTGGCGACATGAGCCTGACCTACTTCGAGTTCACCACGCTGGGCATCCTGCATTGCATGATCGAGGAAAAGCCCGACGTGGCGATCCTCGAAGTCGGCCTCGGCGGCCGGCTCGACGCGGTCAACATCATCGACACCGATTGCGCGGTCATCACCAGCATCGACCTCGACCACATGGAATACCTCGGGCCCGACCGCGAGAGCATCGGCTTCGAGAAGGCCGGCATCATGCGCGCCGGCAAGCCGGCCATCGTGAGCGACCCGATGCCGCCGCAGAGCGTGATCGATCATGCGAACGCCATCGGCGCCGACCTGTGGCGCTTCGGCACCGATTTCAACGTGTCGGGCGACAAGCAGCAGTGGGGCTGGTCGGGCCGTGGCCGGCGCTACAGCGGACTGGCCTACCCGGCGCTGCGCGGTGCCAACCAGCTCATCAACGCGGCGGGTGTGCTCGCGGCGCTCGAAGCCCTGCGGCCGCAACTGCCGATCACCGCGCAGGCCGTGCGCAACGGGCTCGCGATGGTCGAGTTGCCGGGGCGCTTCCAGATCGTGCCGGGCGAGCCCGCGCTGGTGCTCGACGTGGCGCACAACGCGCATGCCGTCGCGGCGCTGGCCGAGAACCTCGACGCGATGGGCTTCTACCCGACGACGCATGGCGTGTTCGGCGTGATGGCCGACAAGGACCTCGCCCCGATCCTGGCCCGCATCGGCCCGCTGATCGATCGCTGGTACTTCACCGATCTGCCCACGCCGCGCGCCGCGAAGGCCGCCGATCTGCTGGCCGCATGGCAGGCGCAGAACACGCGCACCGATGCGTCGGCCACCGTGCATTCGGGGCCGATGGAAGCGTTGCGCGCAGCCATCGAGCACGCAGACCCCGCTGATAGAATCGTCGTCTTCGGATCGTTCTTCACCGTGGGTGGCGTGCTCGAAAACGGCACCCCCCGGCTGCAAGCCAAACACCTGCTGCCAGGCGGCTGATCGTCAGGCTGTCCACACCATCTGGCACCACCTCGCTGCACTCCTTCAGGGATCGAACTTCATGGCGTTTTTCAAGTTCCGCACGCGCGGCCAGCAAGGCAACGAAGGACGCAGCGCCCCGGCTGCAGTACCCGCGGAAAGTGTCGAAACCATGCGTCGTCGTGCGCGCCATCGGCTGCTTGGTGCCGCGGTGCTGGTGCTGCTGGGTGTGATCGGTTTTCCGTTGCTGTTCGATACACAGCCGCGCCCCGTGTCGGTCGACATCCCGATCGAGATTCCCGATCGCAACAAGGTCAAGCCGCTGCCCGTGCCCGCCACGCCGGCACCCGCCACCAGCAGCGCACCTGCCGTGTCCGACGGCGGTTCGCGCGTCGCGGCCGCATCGTCGGCCGGCGGCATGATCACCGAGACGGCCGATGGCACCGAGATCGACCCCGGCAAGCCCGTGACCAGCGCCCCGCCTGCGGCGCCCGTCGAACGCAAGCCCGATCCCAAGCCTGAACCGAAGCCCGAGCCCAAACCGGAGCCGAAGCCCGAACACAAGCCGGAACCCAAGCCAGAGCCCAAGCCGAAGCCGGAACCCAAGCCCGCAACGCCCAAGCCGGCCGCCGTGGACGATGGCGCCCGTGCCCGCGCGCTGCTCGAAGGCAAGCCCATCGCCGCGGCGCCCGCAACGCCCAAGCCAGCCGCCGCCGATGACGGCGCAGGCCGCTTCGTGGTCCAGGTCGGTGCGTTCGCCGATGCCGACAAGGCGCGCGAAGTGCGCCAGAAGCTCGAGAAGGCCGGCCTGAAGACCTATGTGAACGTGGCGAAAACGGCCGATGGCGAGCGCACGCGTGTGCGTGTCGGTCCGTTCGGCACGCGTGCCGAGGCCGACAAGGCCGCCGAGCGCGTCAAGGGCTTGTCTTTGTCGGCTGCGATCCTCACCTTGTAAGCGCTATCGCCTGTCGCCGTGGCCTTGCTCGACTGGATCGCCGTCGCGCTCATCGGGGTGTCGATGCTGCTCGGCCTGATGCGCGGACTGGTGTTCGAAGTGATTTCCCTGATCGGCTGGGTGGCCGCATTCATCGCCGCCCAGTGGCTGGCATCCGATGTGGCCGCGTGGCTGCCGTTCGGCGTACACGATGCCACATGGCGTTATCCGCTGGCCTTCGTGCTGGTGTTCGTGGGGGTGGCGTTCGGCGTGGGCCTGGTGGCCTCGCTCACGCGCAAGCTGATCACTGTCGTGGGGCTGCGGCCCGTCGACCGGATTTTGGGAGCAGCGTTCGGAGCGGCACGGGGTGCGGTGGCCCTGCTCGTGCTGGCGGTCGTTGTTCATTTGCTGGTGTTGAGCGACAGTGCCTGGTGGCATGAATCGCGCAGCGCCATTGTTCTCGATGCGGCATTGCAGGGCCTGAAACCCTCATTGCCTGAAAAGTTGGCAAGCTACCTGCCCTGAGAGGAATCGTTTCATGTGTGGAATCGTCGGCGTTGTCAGCAACGCACCCGTCAACCAGTTGCTCTATGACGCGCTGCTGCTCCTGCAGCATCGCGGACAAGATGCGGCCGGCATCGTGACCTTGCTCGAACGCAAGTTCTTCATGCACAAGGCCAAGGGCATGGTGCGCGACGTGTTCCGCACCCGCAACATGCGCGCGCTGCCCGGCAACGTGGGCCTGGGCCAGGTGCGCTACCCGACCGCGGGCAATGCGTACAGCGAAGAAGAGGCGCAGCCCTTCTACGTGAACGCGCCGTTCGGCATCGTGCTCGTGCACAACGGCAACCTGACCAACGCGCATGCACTGCGCGCGGAGCTGTTCTCCACCGATCACCGCCACACCAACACCGAGAGCGACTCCGAAGTGCTGCTCAACGTGCTGGCGCACGAACTGGAGCGCTCGTCGCGCGGCGTGCCGCTGCATCCGGCCGAAGTGTTCGCCGCGGTCAAGAACATGCACAAGCGCCTGCGCGGCTCCTATGCCGTGGTCGCGCTGATTGCCGGCCATGGCCTGCTCGCCTTCCGCGACCCCTACGGCATCCGCCCGCTGTCCATGGGCCGCGGCGCCGATGGCACCGTGATGGTGGCCAGCGAATCGGTCGCGCTCGAAGGCTCGGGCCACGTGTTCGAACGCAACATCGATCCGGGTGAAGCGGTGTTCGTCGACCTGGAAGGCAAGGTCCACTCGATGCAGTGCGCCGAGTCGCCGACGCTCAACCCCTGCATCTTCGAATTCGTCTATCTGGCACGGCCTGACTCGGTGCTCGACGGCATCTCGGTCTACCAGGCGCGCCTGAACCTTGGCGAAACGCTGGCCAAGCGTGTGGTGTCCACCGTGCCGCCGAACCAGATCGACGTGATCATCCCGATTCACGAATAGAGCCGGACGAGCGCCACGCAACTGGCGCACCTGCTGGGCGTGCCGTACCGCGAAGGCTTCGTGAAGAACCGCTACGTGGGCCGCACCTTCATCATGCCGGGGCAGGGCGTTCGCAAGAAGTCGGTGCGCCAGAAGCTCAACGTGATCGCGAGCGAGTTCAAGGGCCGCAATGTGCTGCTGGTCGACGACTCCATCGTGCGTGGCACCACCAGCCGCGAGATCGTTCAGATGGCCCGCGACGCCGGCGCCCGCAAGGTCTACCTGGCCAGCGCTGCGCCGCCGGTGCGCTACCCCAACGTCTACGGCATCGACATGCCGACCAAGGACGAACTGGTAGCGCACGACCGCACCATCGAAGAAATCCGCGAGCTGATCGGCTGCGACGCGCTGATCTACCAGGATGTCGACGCAATGAAGCGCGCCATCGGTTCGCTCAACCCGAAGCTCACTGGCTTCGACGCCTCCTGCTTCGATGGCGTCTACGTGACCGGCGACATCGACACCGATGCCATCTCGCGCATGAACGGCAACCGTCCTCGCGTCGAAGAGACCGAAGAAGATTCCTCGCGCCTGGCGCTCCCCAACCCGAGTGAGTGAGAGCTGAATTGACTGACGAACGAACCCTGCCGCCCGGACTGCACCGCGACACGCTCGCAGTGCGTTCGGGGCTGGCACCAAGCCAGCACGGCGAGCACTCCGAGGCGCTCTTCCTCACGAGCGGCTTCGTGCAGCCCGACGCCGAGACCGCCGCGCGCCGTTTTGCCGGCACCGAGGCGGGCTTTACCTACTCGCGCACCTCTAACCCCACGGTAGCCAGCTTCGAGCAGCGCCTTGCGGCACTCGAAGGCACCGAGGCCGCCATTGGCGCCTCCACCGGCATGGGCGCGATCCTCATGATGTGCATGGGCCTCCTCAAGGCCGGCGACCATGTGATCTGCTCGCGCTCGGTGTTCGGCTCCACGCTGAACCTGTTCGGCAAGGAGTTCGCCAAGTTCGGCGTCGAGACCACTTTTGTCTCGCAGACCGACGTGGCGGAATGGCGCGCGGCCCTCAAGCCCAACACCAAGCTGCTGTTTGCAGAAACGCCGACCAATCCGCTGACCGACGTGTGCGACATCCGGGCGCTGGCCGATCTGGCGCATGGTGCAGGCGCGCTGCTGGCGGTCGACAACTGCTTCTGCACGCCCGCGCTGCAGCGTCCCGTCGAGCTCGGCGCCGACCTCGTCATCCATTCAGGCACCAAGTACCTCGACGGCCAGGGCCGTGTGATGGCTGGTGCGATCTGCGGGCCGTCGAAGCTCATCGTCGACGTGTTCGGCCCGGTGGTTCGCACCGCCGGCATGGCGCTGTCGCCGTTCAATGCGTGGGTCGTGCTCAAGGGCATGGAGACGCTGGGCATCCGCATGCAGGCCCAGTGCGCGAACGCACTGGCCGTGGCGAAGTGGCTCGAAGCGCAGCCCGGCATTGCCCGCGTGTACTACCCCGGCCTTGCGTCGCATCCGCAGCACGAGCTTGCGATGCGCCAGCAGTCGGGGCAGGGCGGGGCGGTGGTGTCTTTCGATGTGGTCGGCAACGATCCGGAGACGGCGCGCGCCAATGCGTTCCACGTGATCAACAGCACGCGCGTGGTGAGCATCGCCACCAACCTCGGCGACACCAAAACCATCATCACGCACCCCGGCACGACCTCGCACGGACGGCTGACCGAAGTGCAGCGCCAGGCTGCCGGCATCGGGCAGGGCCTGATCCGCCTGGCGGTCGGCCTCGAGTACGCAGACGACATCACGGCCGACCTGCAGCGCGGCCTGAGCACACTGATTTCCTGAATCGATTTTCATGACCGGCAAAGTTCGCACCCGCATCGCACCGTCTCCCACCGGCTTTCTTCACCTGGGCACGGCCCGCACGGCGCTCTATTCGTGGGCCTATGCACGCCACCATGGTGGCGAGTTCGTCCTGCGCATCGAAGACACCGACGTGGCGCGCTCCACGCAAGACTCGACCGACCAGATCCTTGCCTCGATGCATTGGCTCGGCCTCGACTACGACGAGGGCCCGATCTACCAGATGCAGCGCCTGGAGCGCTACCGCGAAGTCATCGCGCAGATGCTTGCGGCCGGCACGGCCTACCACTGCTACTGCACGCCCGCCGAGCTCGACGAGATGCGCGAAGCGCAACGTGCACGCGGTGAGAAGACGCTCTATGACCGTCGCTGGCGTCCGGCGCCGGGCAAGGTGCTGCCGCCCGTGCCGGAAGGCGTGCCGCCGGTGGTGCGCTTTTGCAATCCGCCCGAAGGCGATGTGACGTGGAACGACCTCGTCAAGGGCGAGATCACCATCAACAACCGCGAGATCGACGACCTCATCATCCTGCGCCCCGATGGTGTGCCGACCTACAACTTCGCGGTGGTGGTCGACGACTGGGACATGAACATCACGCACGTGTTCCGTGGTGACGAGCACATCAACAACACGCCGTGGCAGATCAACATCTTCCGCGCGCTTGGTGCGCCGCTGCCGCAGTTCGGCCATGTGCCCGTGATTCTTGGCGACGACGGACAGAAGCTTTCCAAGCGCCGTGGCGCAGTGAGCGTTACTGCGTATGAAGAGAACGGCTACCTGCCCGAAGCGATGCTCAACTATCTCGCGCGCCTCGGCTGGAGCCACGGCGACGACGAGCTGTTCACGCGCGACCAGATGGTGAGCTGGTTCGACGGCTCGCACCTGTCGAAGAGCCCTGCACAGTGGGATGCGGCAAAGCTGGCGTGGGTCAACGCGCAGTACATCAAGGCGAAGACCGGTGATGAGCTCGCGCCCCTTGTCGCAGCGCAGTTGCAAAAGCGCGGCATCGTTGCAGACGATCGGTTGCCGGCAATCTGCACGCTCTTCAAGGACCGTTGCGAGACCACGGTGGCACTCGCCGACTGGGCTGCGGCGTTCTATGCGGACATCGATGTGAGCGAAGCCGATCGCGCGCAGCACATCACCGATGCAGTGAAGCCCGCGATCGCGACGCTCGCAGAAAAATTGATGACGGTGACCTGGGATCGACCCTCAATCGCAGTTATCATCAAGGAAGTACTCGCGACACACGCGCTGAAAATGCCAGTGTTAGCGATGCCAGTACGAGTGCTTGTGATGGGAACATCGCAGACACCGTCCCTCGATGCAGTCCTCGAAATTTTTTCCCGCGAAAAAGTTATCGAGAGATTGAAAAAGGCCTGAAATTTCGGGCTATAATTTGAGGCTCGACACCCACACGGGGGTATAGCTCAGCTGGGAGAGCGCTTGCATGGCATGCAAGAGGTCATCGGTTCGATCCCGTTTACCTCCACCATTAAAGTGTCGAGAAGAGAAGAAGTGCTGATCGCAGCACGGTTCCTAAGGTTTTGACCCTATCGTCTAGAGGCCTAGGACACCACCCTTTCACGGTGGCTACCGGGGTTCGAATCCCCGTAGGGTCGCCAGTTTCACGCAAGTGAAGCAGGCACGAGTTGTCAACACTCGGCTCCGCAAGGAGTGAACGTTGTCTACCAGGAGTGGTAGTTCAGTTGGTTAGAATACCGGCCTGTCACGCCGGGGGTCGCGGGTTCGAGTCCCGTCCACTCCGCCAGTCAGAAACCCTTGCAGCTCAATGAGTTGCAAGGGTTTTTCACTTTCTGGCTCACCGGAACTTCGGGCACCCAGCACGCAAGAGTACTCGCACAAGCAAGATTCCAGGGTTCGGAATGCAGCTCAGCAGGTAGGCGGTTGTAGATCTACCGAATCGTGTGCTCGAAGGCGTGCATCACCGCGTTCATCACATCACCATCGTCTCGACCCATCTTTGGGCTACGACTCTTCAGTTGGTGATCCTGGCGGCTGGGCTTCTGGCAAGCCAATTCCCGTTTGTTCGTCGTCCCCGCTCCGCTAGCTGTTGAGCATCGCCATCTATCCGCGCTTGTCTATCGGCGGGCCGTGTTGTTGACGCCGAGTTTCATCCGTTGACTGCTCGGGCTTCCGATGTTCGAAGTGGATTTCATCAAACGCATCGTCGACGACATCTGTTGTCATGTGTGATGACAGCGCCAGCAGGCCATCTTTTGTCCCGAGCGAAACACGGGATGCGTTGATTCGGTGTTCACGGCCGCGCTGTGATCTGCGGTGGTGCAACGGGCTCGAACGTCCAAGGCCAATACATGGCCCGCGATGTCGAGAGCCCTGTACGTGTACAGCATCGCATTGACTCCACTCCCGACAAATCCATGCGGGCCATCTCTATCAGCTTCCTCCGAAGACTCTTTTCGCGACAAGGCGAGCCAGCCGCCATCGGTTGAAGAAAATGCATTCACAAATAAATAGTTGACACTTAAACATTTTATAAATAAAGTAACATCGCCGCGAGAGTTTCGTGTGCGGCTTTCAGTGGCATCACCTTCAACGCACTCGTTCAACCAGCGCGCCGGAGCGCGCATTCAGGAGTTGCAAATGTCAATGCTCAAGTTCGCAAAGCTCTTCACTGTCGCTATCGGCGCAGCAGCCATCGCCGTGGGTGCAGCCGCGGCGCCGGCAAAGCCGGGCATCGTTCTCGTGCACGGTGGTTTCGTCGACGGGTCCGGCTGGGAAGGTGTCCACAAGATCCTGACGAAGGACGGCTACGCGGTCACCGTCGTCCAGAACCCGACGATCTCTTTGGCCGACGATGTCGCAGTCACCAAGCGCGCGATCGCTGCCCAGCAGGGCCCGGTCGTTCTCGTCGGCCACTCGTATGGCGGCGCAGTCATCACCGAGGCAGGCAACGACGAGAAGGTGGCGGGTCTTGTCTACATCGCCGCGTTCGCGCCCGACAAGGGCGAGTCGGTCGAGTCGTTGATCAAGAACCCGGTGCCCGGCGCGCCGGTGCCGCCGATTCTTCCGCCGCAAGATGGCTTCCTGTTGCTCGACAAGACCAAGTTCGCCGACTCATTCGCAGCAGATGTGAAGCGCGAAACGGCCATCTTCATGGCCAACTCGCAGGTGCCATGGGGCGTTGCTGCCCTGGGCGGAGCGGTCGGCGAGCCGGCGTGGAAGTCGAAGCCGAGCTGGTACCTCGTGGCCAAGAACGACAGGATGATCCCGCCGCCGGCCCAGCGAAGCATGTCCAAGCGCGCGGGTGCCACCGTCGCGGAAACACCTGGCAGCCACGCCGTCTATGTATCGAATCCCAAGGCCGTTGCCGCATTGATCGAACAGGCCGCCGCCAAGGTGTCCGTCGCCGCCAAGTGATGGCTGCGACCGCTGCCCGGCGTAGCGCCCCGGGCGGCGCGTTCGATCCAGCAAAGCAACTTCGCCTCTGATCGGGGCCGTCTCAGGCGAAGAGCGTTCCGACACGGCGCTTGCTCAAAGAGAACGTCCCGGCACACGCCATGCCTCTTCTTGCAGTTGCCTCAGCTGCACAGGCCAACGCCCGGCAACTCAACAAAGCAAGCCACGCAATCCATACGCAAAAGCTACCGCAGTGCATTCCTGAAAATGTATTTGTGGATATGGATGGCCACCCCTAGCATCGTCTCGATTCAGGAGACACAACGATGCCATCGCTTCCCATGGAATGGGCGAAGACCCCCTCCGGCGCCACCTCGCGCACTGCTCGCTTTTCGATCTTCGTCTGCTTCCTGGTGGCACTGATCGATGGCTACGACACGCTGATGCTGTCCTTCGTCGCGCCGTTGATCTCCAGGGAATGGGGCATGCCACCAGGCGCCTTCGGCAAGGTTTTCGCAGTGAGCTTCGCGGGCGCGGTGGTCGGCGCCATCGCAGTGGGTGCGGCTGCAGACCGCTTCGGCCGCCGCAGGTTGCTGCTGGCATCGCTCTTCTCGGCCGGCTGCTTCATCGTGTTGAGCGCGTGGTCGAACACGCCCGAGCAGTTGATGCTCTGGCGTTTTCTCTCGGGCATTGGGCTGGGCGGTGCGATTCCCACCATCTCCGCGCTGGCGGCCGAGCACGCGCAGCCCGCACAGCGCAGCGCCACGGTGTCGCGCATGTTCCTGGGCTTTCCCATCGGAGCCGTGGCCGGTGGTGCCATCACCGCAGCACTGATGCAGCAGGTGGGTTGGCGCGGGATCTTCATCGGCGGTGGCACGCTCGCATTGGCGATGTTGCCGCTGGTTCTGGCGATGTCGGAAGCCGGGCGCGATCCATCGCGTGGGGATGCAGCGCCGGTCCACGCGAAGCACCCGATTGCCGAACTGGTGGCCGATGGCCGTGGCTTGGGCACGGTGCTGATCAGCCTCGCGGCTTTCATGATCCTGCTGGTGAGCTACTTCCTTTTGAGCTGGACGCCCAGCGTGCTCGCGATGAGCGGCATGAGCCCTCAACGCTCGGCATTGGCCGGCGTGATGCTCAATGTGGGCGGCGTGGCCGGTGCCTTCGCCATGTCCTTCGTCGTGGCGCGCCGCAGTCCCTTCGGTCCGGTGGCGATCTGCCTGGGGCTGGGCGCCTTGCTGGTTCCCTTCTTCGGCTTCCACGGGGTCGGCAGCGAAGTGGCGGCCTTCTGCGTGGTGTTCGCCATTGGCTTGCTGATCATCGGCGGGCAGATGAACATCCCCGCGCTGTGCGTGCACTACTACCCGGCGAACGTGCGCGCGACTGGGGTTGGGTTGTCGATGTCGGTCGGCCGCATCGGTTCCATCGTCGGGCCACTGGTAGGCGGCTTCCTCGTGAGGGCGCAACTGCCGTGGAGCCAGTTGTTCCTGCTCGCAGCCGTTCCCGCGTTGCTCGCGGCTGCGGCGTTGGGCTGGATCGCGCACCGCACCCGGCGCGCCTGACCGGTCAACGCTTCTTGCGGCCTTCTGCCGCGTGGGCCGTCGGCGTGGTGCGCAGCAAACGCAACAGGCTGTCGAGGTGCGGGTTGGCGTCGGCATCGCGGTAGCCGAGGTAAAGGCTGGACACCGCGTCGTTGTCGAGGATGCGGCTGTACAGCACGCCTTCGAGCTGGATGCATTGCGTGTCGCTCGGCACGATGGCCACGCCGAAGCCGGCGGCCACCAGCCCGACCATGGTCGAGGCTTCGCGCGTCTCGTGCATCACCGAGGGCCGGAAGCCGGCCTTGGCGCACAGCTCCTGCACTTTCCAGTAGAGCCCGATGCCCGCGTCGCGCGGGTAGACGATCAGCGGCACGTCTTTCAGCTCGCGGATGTAGATACCCTTGCCGCGCGTGAGCACGTGCTGCTGCGGCATGGCCGCGACCAGCGGCGCTGAATACCACTCCTCGATGGTCACGCCCATGGGAATGCTCACGTTCGGCTTGCGCAGCACGCCCAGGTCGAGTTCCCGTGCGTGGATGGCGTCGAGCTGGTGCATCGACGCCATCTCCTGCAGCCGAAGCTCGACAGCAGGGTAGCTCGCGCGGTAGTTGCGGATGGCCGCTGGCAGGCCGGCCGTGAGCACCGACGACGCGGTAAAGCCCAGGTTGAGCTTGCCCACTTCGCCGGCGGCAGCGCTCTGCACCTCGTCCTTTGCGCTTTGCACCGACGCGAGGATCGTGCGCGCCCGGTCCAGAAAATGCCGCCCCGCCTGCGTGAGGTACACGCGGCGCTTGTCGCGCTCGAAGAGCTGCACGCCCAGCTCTTCTTCGAGCCCGCGGATCTGCGTGCTCAGCGGCGGCTGCGCCATGTAGAGCCGCTCGGCCGCACGCGTGAAGTTGAGCTCTTCAGCCACGGCGACGAAGTAGCGCAGGTGTCGAAGTTCCACGATATCTCCTGAGTATCGAATGCAATCCGAATCCGGTATTTCCGGATATGAGGGCCATTCTCTAGCATCCCCTCACACCTGCACAACCCGAGACAAAGGAAGACCACGAATGGCGCAAGAAACGGCTCCGGCCGCTGCCGCCGCATCCACCAACCTCGTCGTGAGCCGCCTGCTGCAGCGCCTGCCGGTGGCTGCGTTGGGTATCCGCTGCTCGCGCACGCCGGACATCGCGCGCATCGCCAGGGCCAGTGGCCACCACGCGATCTGGGTGGACCTGGAGCACAGCAGCATTTCCATCGATGCGGCAGTGCAGATCTGCGCCGCCGCATTCGACATCGGCCTCATGCCTTTCGTGCGCGTACCCGAGCGCGAATACGGCGTGATCGGCCGGCTGCTCGATGGCGGCGCGGGCGGCATCATCGCGCCGCGCATCGAGACCGTGGCCCAGGCCGAAGACCTCGTCGCGGCCTGCCGCTTTCCGCCGCTGGGCCACCGCTCGGCCATCGGCACGCTGCCCCACGTGGGCTATCGCAAGATGGCCGCGCCGGACTTCAACACAGCCATGAACCAGGCCACGGCGCTGAAGGTGCTGATCGAAAGCCCGCTCGGCATCGAGAACATCGAAGGCATCGCCGCCGTGCCTGGCATCGACATCGTCGGCATCGGCACGAACGACCTCAGCGCCGAGCTGGGCGTGGCCGGCGACTTCAGGCATCCGCGCGTGCGCGCCGCACATGACGCCGCGCTGGCCGCCTGCCTGCGCGTGGGCAAGCCGCTCGCCATCGGCGGCATCGCCGATGCGGGCTACGCGGCCGAACTGATGCACCGCGGCGCCGCGCCGTTCCTCATGACCGGCATCGACACCGACCTCCTGCTGGCCGTCGCGCAAGAGCGCGTGCGGCTGGCGTTTGCTTCCCTCGAAAACACCGAACCGAAATGACCTCTCCAGAGATCCTCACGTCCAAACCCATGCGCGCAGCCGATACGCTGGCGCGCCCCACCTTCGCCGTGCCCGCGGGCGCCTGCGATGCCCATGTGCACGTGTTCGAAAGCGAAGACCGCTACCCGCACGTGGACCATCCGCACTACACCTTGCCCGACGGCCCGCTCACCAAGCTCGACGCCATGTGCGACTCGCTGGGCCTGGCCCGCTACGTGATCGTGCAGCCCAGCTTCTATGGCACCGACAACCGCTGCATGCTCGATGCGCTCGACCGTGCCGGCGAGCGCGCGCGCGGCGTGGCGATGGTCGAAGAAACCATCACCGAGGCCGCACTGCAGGCCATGCACCGCCGCGGCGTGCGCGCGCTGCGGCTTGACCTGTTCCTGCGCTCGGGCCTGCCGACCGCCGAGCTGGTGCAGTACATCCAGCGCTGCGTGCGCGCGACGAAGGCGCTCGGCTGGCACCTGCAGTTCTACACACCGGGCTGGGTGGTTCGCGACTTGATCCCCTACTTGGGGGACATCGAGGCCGACTTCGTCATCGACCACATGGGCTACATGCTCGAAAGCGATGGCCTCACGCGACAGGACTTCGACCGGCTGCTGAAGGTGCTGGCCGACGGGCGCGGCTGGATGAAGCTTTCCGGCCCCTACCGCGTGGCCAAGGACGGCAACTACGAAAAGCTGCGCCCGCTCGCGCATGCCATCGTCGAAGCGCTGCCCCGGCGCACGATCTGGGGCAGCGACTGGCCGCACATTCCCGAAGGCGGGCGCGACACCGGCGAGCTGTTGAACCTGCTCGCGCATTGGGTGCCCGACGTGCAGGCGCGCCAGCGCATCCTCGTGGACAACCCCGCGCGGCTGTTCGGCTTCGGGCCGGTTTCGCAGTAAGGTGCGCATGCACGACACACGGGACACCCCCATGCAGAGCATCCAGGACCTCGACACTTCCGGGGCGCGCGCCACGGAGACCTTCGTTCACGGCGGTACGCGCTACCTCGTGATTCCCCAACTGGCCGTCGACGTGCCGGGCCAGCCCGCGATGATCACGGTCGGCGACAGCGATGTCGACGCACTCGTCTACCGCTGGCAGGGCCAGGGCTTCGTGCCCCATGCGCGCCTGCCCGTGCCGGGCGGCGAAGACGCCGAGTTCTTCGAGATCGACGGCCGTGCCTTCCTGGCCACCGCGAGCCTGAAATCCGGCACGGGCCCCTACGAGCTGAATGTGCACTCGACGATCTTCGAGCTGAAGGACGGCGCGTTCACCGAGTTCCAGCGCGTGCCCACGTTCGCGGCCAAGCAGTGGAAGCACTTCGCCATCGGCGAACGGCATTTTCTTGCGCTCGCACAAGGCGTGACGATGGAGGGCAGCGCGCCTCGCCATCCCTCGAAGTCGGCGATCTACGAATGGAACGGCGAGCGCTTCGCCGAATTCCAGCAAGTCGAATCGGCCTGGGGCTACAACTTCGCGTTCTTCGAGGTCGGCGGGCAATGCTTCCTGGCGTACGCCGACCACGTGGCGCCTTCGCGCATCCTGCGATGGAACGGCCAGCGCTTCGAAGACTTCCAGCTGCTCGACGGCAAGACCGGCCGCGCGTTCCAGTTCTTCGAGGCCGAAGGCCACGCATGGCTCGCCTTCGCCTGCCTGCACGACAACACCGTGCTGCTGCGATGGGACGGCAGCCGCTTCGTTGCGCACCAGACGCTCAGCGGCCCCGGCGGCCGCGAGTTCGCGTGGCATGAAGACGCGAACGGCGGCGAGCTGATCCAGGTCAACTTCCTGCTTGGCAGCCGCGAGGCACCCATCACCGCGCTGACCTCGGTCGGCTATCGCTTCATCAATGGCCGGCTGATGCCGCAGCGTGAGTTCCCGACCTTCGGCGGCACCGATGCCTGCGTCTTCGACGAAGGTGGGCAGCGCTACCTCGTGGTGGCCAACAGCCTTGGCGCCGACATCCGCTTTCGCACACCCAGCAAGGTGTATCGCCTCGAAGGGGCCACAGGAGCCAGGCCATGACGAATCCGAATTTCCAGAGCCCCGAGTTCATCCGCCTGTTCGAGACCTACACCGCGAGCGCCGACAGCATCGGCGTGAAGCTGGCGCGTGCCACGGCCGAGGCCGCACCCGATGGGCCATTGATCGTTGCGACCGCGGCGGACTTCATCCTCTTTCCCGGCCGCGGCCGTCCACCCGAGGTCGAGGGCTACCGGCTCACGACGCGTGGCTTCAAGGAGCTGGCGGCCGTGTCGCACTTCGGGCCTGCGCTGGCCTCGCTGGTGCGGCTGCGCGAGATCGATCCGCAAGGCTCGTTGTGGCGCACCGAGGCCGAACGCCTGCTGGCCAGCACCGTGGCCGCGCGCGAGGCCAACAGCGTGGCCCTGTGGCGCGACGAGATTGCAGTGCCGGCCTATCGCGGCCGCGAAGTGGCCATCGCGAACATGGTGCACTACGCCTGCGAACTGACCGAGCGCTGCATCCATCGCGCGCTCGCCGCGCCTCACACCTTCACCGCCGACGACTTGCGCACGCACTGCCTCGAAGCCACGGGCAGCGAAGCCGGCGCCACCGTGCCGATGAACAAGGTGATGATCGCGACTTTCTTCCTCGTGGGGCTGGACACCGGGCACCGCGTCATCGGCTGGTTCGACCGGCACGACATCGACTGGGCCAATGCCATGGTGCTGATCGTCGGCAGGCAAGGCCGACCGACGGCGGGCGTGACCTGGAGCACCAACGCGGTCTGCTCGATGATCCTGGCCGCGTCGCGCCATGCGCTTCCGCTGGAGCGCGTGTACATCGCGCCGCATGCGCAGGCGCCGACCTTCACCTATCCCGTCGAGACGGAGGCGGTGGCGGCCCACGAGATGCCGATGCGCAAGCTGTGGTGGTCCACGCGTGCGATGAGCGACCTGGGGCCGATGATGTACGAGGGCTATCCGCGCTTCGCCCCTGGGCGCGGCAGCCGGCCCGTGCTGCAGCCCGACACCACCGAGGTCAGCGAGATGCCCGCGATCGGCGGCCCGGAAGACTGGCGCGCCTTCAACACCCGCATGCGCGTGATCCTGGAAGACCCGCGCCAGTTGCTGGCGGGTTGCGTGACCGACTATGCGGCCGACCAGCTGCAGGCCAATGGCAACGATCCGCGCAAGGCCGTCGTGCCCGGCCTCGACGGCACCGACTACCCCGCGTACTTTTCCTGATATTTCTTTCGAAGGCCGGGTGCGCAAGGCACCCGGCCTTGCCGGGCTCTGCCGAGGGCCCCGGCCTCAGAAGTTGTGCGAGATGCCAAGCTGGAAGCCGCGCGAATTCCCTCCCGGCTGCGGCTCCTTCAGCGCATCGCTCACTATGTAGGCGGCATTGCCCCGGTTGCGGATCTTCGACCAGGTGGTGTAGAGCGCCGTGCGCTTGCTGAGCCAGTGGACGTAGCCGATGGCCAGTTGGGTCGCGTCATCGGCGTCCACGCCCGGCCCCGAGCGATTCGAGCGCGCGACCGACGCCTTGATCACCCCCGCGCCCACTGGCACGCTGGCGCCCAGCATCACGTTGGTCTGCTTGTCCTGCGGGGCCTTCTGCATCAGGTAGTTCGCATACAGCTTGACGAGGCCGAAGTCGTAGCTGCCCCCGAGGCTCGCGGTGCGGTAGTGATGGTGGTCTTCGAGGGGCGTCTGCCCGTAGCTGGCCGCGATGTCCAGCGGGCCCGATGCATAGCCCAGCCGCGCGCCGTAGTACTTCGTTCCTTTCTGGCCTTCTGGCATCGAGACCATGAACTGCCCGTAGATGCCGCCCAGGTTGCGCGGCAGGAAGTAGCCGACCGAGTTGTTGGCCCGCACCAGCGTCTTGGCGCCACCGAGCCCGAAGGGCCAGCCCTCGACGATGTTGCTGGAGCCGCCGACGCCCACGGTGCCGAAGGGAGAGAACTGCGAGATGTTCCAGAAGCTGGGCGTGTAGTCGCGGCCCAGCCGAAGCTCGCCGAAGCTGTTGTGCGAGAGGCTCAGGGTGGAGCGCCGTTGCCAGCCGACCCCTTGGTACTGGCCGGTGTCGGGCAAGGTCGCCGACTCGAGCCAGAAGCTCGCGGCCAGGCCGCCGCCGAGGTCTTCGGTGCCGCGAAACCCCAGGCGGCTCGGGAAGATGTTGCCGCCCTGGTCCATGGACGTGACCGAGCGGTTGCCGGACTTCGCGGATGTGATGTTGAGGTCGACCGTGCCGAAGATCGACACGGTGGACTGCGCGAGCGCATGGCCGTTCAGGCCGATGCAGCCCGCGGCGATCAAGAGGGTGGGGCGGATCATGGTTCTTGTCTCCTGGTTGTAGAAATGAAAAATGACGTGCACCGCCCCGCACCCCATGCGCTCTGCAGGGGCGGGTGTGCGTGACGGCAAGGGGTGGCGAAGGGCGCGCAAGCGTGCGAAGGCGCGCGGCGCTCTCAGGCAGCAGCAGACATGCAGTGGTGGCGGGCGCGCGGCCCGCCGTCAGTCAAGGCGCAAGCCCTTGGCCTTGATGAGCCGGCCCATGGTCTGGGCCTCGCGTTCGATGATGGCGCGGGTGTCGGCGGTGTTCGTCGACATCGGCTCCAGCCCGGCATCGGCGATCTGCCGCGTCATCTCGGGCGAGCGCGTGGCCGTGGTGATCGCGCGGTTCAACTGCTCGACGATGGCATCGGGCGTGCGCGCGGGCACCCAGAAGCCGAGCCAGGTCGACACCTCGAAGCCGGGATAGCGCTCGGCAACGGTCGGCACGTCGGGCAACGCGGTGCTGCGCTGGCTGCCCGTGTACGCCAGGGCCTTCACCCGGCCGGCCTTGATGTTCGGCAGCGCCGAGATCGGGGGCTCGAAGCCCAGCATCACCTGGCCGCCGATCACGTCGGGCATGGCGCCCTGCTTGTAGGGCACGTGCAGCATCTCGACCGACGCGGCTTCCTGCAGCAGCTCGAAACCCAGGTGCGAGGTGCTGCCGGAGCCATAGGACGCGAAGCTCACGTGGCCCGGCCGGCGCTTGGCCAGCGCGATCAGTTCGTCGGTGTTGCGCGCCGGCACCGCGTTGTTCGCCACGATGAACGAGCCGCCCTTGAGCGCCTGCGTCACCGGCACCAGGTCTTCCTTCGGGTTGTAGGGAAGCCGGGAGAGAAGAAACGGCGTCATCGTGAACGGATTGCTCGTCGAGAACAGCACGGTGTAGCCGTCGGGCGTGGCCTTGGCCACGGCATCGGTGCCGATGGTGGCCAGCGCGCCCGGCCTGTTCTCCACGATCACGGGCACCTTCAGCAGGCGAGAGAGCTGCTCCGCGTAGCTGCGCGCGAAGATGTCGGAGCCGACGCCGGCGGGCGTGGGCGTCACGATCTTGATGGTTCGCTGGGGCCAGGGCGCGCTCTGTGCGAACGCGGTGCCCATGGTGCAGTGCAGGCCCGCCGCCCACACCAGCACCAGCGTGGTGATCCTCTTCATATGTCTCGTCTCCTGATAGTTGTGGGCGCATCCTAGGGAGACAAAGCCATATCTGGAAATACTCATTCGAGATGCTTTTTTATACCTTCCTCGTATTGAACGAAGGCTTTCTGCATCTGGATGAATGCCCATGTGACGGCAGAACCGGCAGGTTCGGCGGGCGTACCGGCGTGGCGTCGTGGCCGTGCAGGGGCTTCTTTTCGCCTACGCCTTGCGTGCTTTCGCGGGCTTGACGTCGAGTCCCGAGATGCCGTTCACGAAGAGCTGGGTGACGATGGGCAC
Source organism: Variovorax sp. EL159 (assembly GCF_900100965.1). Classification (GTDB taxonomy): domain Bacteria; phylum Pseudomonadota; class Gammaproteobacteria; order Burkholderiales; family Burkholderiaceae_C; genus Variovorax. The sequence continues at coordinate 894,604 of NZ_FMUJ01000002.1, forward strand.
CATCTGCTCGTAGGTGAAACGCCCCTCGGGCCGGAACCAGGTGAACATCCAGTTGAGCATGCCGAAGAGGAACATCGTCAGCAGCTTGTGAAGCTGCGAGTCGTGCAGGTCGGGCCGCGTGGCGGCGATGGCATCGGCGAACACCTGCACCACCGTGCGTTCCTTGTCGAGCACGCGCGCCTGCGCATCCGGTGCGAGGAAGCGCACGTCTTCGGTGAGCACGCGGTGCTCGCTCTGCGCCTCCGCGTACTCGAGCATGAACGCTTCGATCAGCTCTGGCAGCCGCTGTTCGGGTGCCAGGTCCAGGGCCTCCACGCCCGTCACGATGTCGACCAGCCGCGAGACATGGCCGTCGGCGATGTGAAGCAGCACCTCGGCCTTGTCCTTGAAGTGGTGGTACAGGCCGGGCTTGGACAGATGGCTGGCTTCGGCGATCTCGTTCATCGACGTTGCCGCATAGCCCCTGCGGGCAAACAGCTCGGCGGCGGCCTTGGCGATCAGGCTGCGCTGGTCGCCCGCGCGGGAAGAGGGGGATTCAACAGTCATAGGTCGGGATGATGGGCCCTGCGCGAAGCGGCGCGGTCACCGATCTTAGGGGTTAGTCCCGATCCGCCGCCGCTTGCCCGCGTTCGCTCACCTGCGTTAGTCTCGCCCTGCTTTTGAACCGACCGGTCGGTCGGTTTGCCGGATCATCCAGGCGATGAAGCAATCAAGCGCGATCCGCCGGATGTCCGGCGCACAACTCAAACATTGGAGACAACCATGCGCGACGACAAGTGTGTTCCCCGAGCCTTGCTGCCACAGGGCTTGCTGCTGGCCCTGGGCCTGGCCCTGCACGGCTGTGGAGGTGGCGGCAATGGGGCGGGCGGCCTTCTTCCGATTCCTGCGCCTGCGCCCGCACCGGCCCCCGCGCCTGCGCCAACGCCCCCTGCGCCTCCACCGGCAGGGCCCACGGCCGAGCAGCTCAAGAACACCTGCAACACGCTCAAGGGCCAGGTCATCGAGGGCGTGACGGTCACGCAGGCCACGCGCTTCGAGGCCAAGGCGCCGATCTACACCTCGGGCTTCTGCCAGGTGCTCGGCACGCGCGCACCTTTCCTCGACATCGAGATCGACGTGCCGGACAACTGGACAGGGCGCTACTGGCAGCAGGGCGGCGGTGGATTCGACGGACGCATCGCCTCGGTGGTGATGACCGATGCGGGCGGCGCCGTGACGGCGGTCAGCCCGGTGCTGGCGCTCAAGGGCGCGGTGTATGCCGCATCGAACGGCGGCAACCGCGCGAACGTGCCCGCACAGGCCGCACCCGCCGTGTGGGCGAACGGAACCGACGATGGCCGCCAGTCGGCCACCGACTATGCCTACGCGGCAGTGGGCACCACGCTGCGTTTCGGGAAGGCGGTCGCCAAGGCCTTCTTCGGCACGACGCCGAATCACAGCTACTTCAACGGCTGTTCCAACGGTGGCCGCAACGCCTACATCGCCGCGCAGCGCTGGCCGCAGGAGTTCGACGGCATCGTCGCGGGATGCGAGACCATGGACATGGCCGGCCAGACCAGCGCCTGGCTCCGCGCGGCCTCGCTCACGGGAACGCCCGCCGCATTGAGCCCGGCGCAGACCGGCGCGGCCTATGCGGCGGCGCTGTCCGCATGCGATGCGCTCGACGGGGCCACCGACAACCTCATCGGCAATCCGCAGGCTTGCACCTTCGATCCGGCGGTGTTGCAGTGCGGCGTGGCCGGTGCCAGCACCGACCCATCGATCTGCCTGAGCGCGGCGCAGGTTGGAACGCTGAAGTCGTTCCTGTCGGAGCTCAAGCTCTCGAACGGCAGCACCGTGCTCTCGGGCTATTCGTGGAGCAACGGGCTCGGCCTCGGATGGGGCGGGCTCGGTGGAGGCTTCGCGCTGCTCGCAAGCGGCGACCCGGCATGGCTCACGCCCGCCAAACAGGCGGGCTTCCAGCTGGACACCGACTACTACATGCTCGGCACGGGCCTGTCGCGCATCGGTGCCGACCATGACAAGGCGGCCATTGCCAGCTTCGTGGCATCGGGCCGGAAGCTCATCTCGTGGCACGACGGCAGCGATGCGCTGCTGTCGCCGAACGACCACTACCGCAACTGGACGACCATGACCGGCATCGCCAAATCGATGGGGCTGGCCGACCCGAACAGCGCCACGCGCTTCTTCATCGTGCCCGGTGGCGGACATGGCGCCGGCGGCAGCTTGCAGGAAGTCGATTGGGCGTCAGCCATCATGGGATGGGTCGAGAACGGCAACGCGCCCACACAGATGAACTACACGATCCTCGGGAGCAGCCCGGCCCGCAACATGCCCGTCTGCCAGTACCCCAAGTACCCCAAGTACAACGGGGCGGGCGATGTGAACGCGGCGTCGAGCTACACCTGCACGTGACCTGGCGCGCGAGCCCGATGGATTGATAGATAGATCGATCGATGGATCGGGCTCTGCAGGCGGAAGGCGGGGCGGCCGTGCAGAAATCCGCTGGCGGCGAGACAATGGCCGCGCCTTCGCCCGACCGGCGGGCCGGGGCAGCAAAACCAGAACCCTCCGCGCATGTCATCCCCGCCCGCCACTCCGGCCACCTCGGCCTCCTCGTCTGCTTCCTCGCCTCCGTTCTCTTTGTGGCGCATCGCGGTGCCGGCCTTCGGCCCGTCGTTGCTGTTCGGACTGGGCGAGGGCGCCATCCTGCCCATCGTGCCGCTGACAGCGCGCGACCTGGGGGCATCGGTGTCGATGGCGGCGTTGGTGGTGGCGCTGATCGGCATCGGCTCGCTGCTCAACAACATCCCGGCCTCGCTGATCACGATCCGCTGGGGCGAGCGCTGGGCCATCGTGGTTGCGGGCTTGTGGAGCGGCCTTGGCATGGCCCTGTGCGTGTGGACATCGCACTTCAGCCTGTTCGCCGTCGGGTGCTTCATGGTGGGCATGTCGCAGGCCGTCTACAACCTTGCACGCCAGAGCTACATGACCGAGGCGGTGCCCATCGAATACCGAGCGCGCGCGTTGTCGACGCTCGGCGGCGTCATGCGCATCGGCATGTTCATCGGGCCGTTTCTCGCGGCCGGCGCGGTGCACGCGTTCGGGCTGTCGGCGGCCTACGTGATCGGTATCGTCGCGGTGGTGGGGGCGGCAGTCATGGGGGCGCGCATTCCCGACCTGGTGGCACCGCCCGTTCCGCATGGGCAAGCGGCACCCGCCTCGACCACCATCGTCTCGACGCTGCGGGATCACCGCCGCGTGTTCCTCACGCTCGGCATCGGCGTGGTGCTGGTCAGTGCGGTGCGGGCGTCGCGCCAGGCCGTGATTCCGCTGTGGGCCGACCACCTCGCGCTCGCGCCCTCGGTGGCCTCGTTGATCTACGGCATGGCCGGCGGCATCGACATGCTGGTGTTCTATCCGGCCGGCAAGGTGATGGACCAGAAGGGGCGGCGCTGGGTGGCCGTGCCATCGATGCTGATCATGGGGCTGGCGATGCTGCTGATGCCGCTGACCACCGGCACGCTCACGCTGCTGTTCACCGCACTGGCCATCGGCTTCGGCAACGGCATCGGCTCGGGAATGATCATGACCCTCGGCGCTGATCACTCGCCGCGCCACGGGCGCGCGCACTTCCTCGGCGTGTGGCGGCTGATGTCCGACATCGGCTCTTCGTGCGGGCCGGCGCTGCTGTCCTTCCTGGCGGCCAGCCTGTCGCTGGCTTCCGGCATTGCGGTGACCGGGCTGATTGCCTTTGCGGCGGCGGGAACCCTGGCGTACTGGATTCCACGGCATGGCGGTGCCGGCGGTCGAGCGGCGTCAAGAGCGGCAAGGTAGCGCACGCATCCCGAGGCGGGCTTCGACCCACGGCGCTTGTCGCTCAATCCTCCAGGGCGGGTTGGGCGCCGATGCCTATCGACGCCTACCTGGCAAGAATCCAGGCGGCGATCTGCGGGACCACCTCGCGGTCGAGCCCGTTGAAGCCGTGATACGCCATGGCCTCGCAAGCGTCGCCCCTGCTTTCCCCGCCCTTGATGCTCAACAGTTCTTTCTTCGGCGCGTTGTCGAGCTTCTCCATGAGCACGGGCACGCTGGCAAACGGGCAGAGCCGGCACCCGTCCTGCTCGTGGTGCACGACGAGAACGGGCACCCGGATCTTTGCAAGCGGCATCGCCGGGACGGGCCGGCCGGCGGTGTCCACGAGGATGGTCGAGGTCAGGACGATGCCGTCCGGGCCTTCGGGGCCGGTCAACTCGGTGGCGACGTACGCCACCGATTGCGTACCGCGGCTGGTGCCCACGAGCCACACGGGAATCCTGGATTGCTCGCGCATCCACGCAATGACCGCCTTCAGGTCGGCCGCATGTGCCGGGGTCTGGCGAAATCCGCTGAGGTAGGGCGGGCTCTGCCGATCGGAGGGGGCATCGACCACGGCAACCATGAGCCCCTGGTCCGCAAACAACTGCCGCGTGCGAACGAGGAAGTTGCCGGCGCCCCAGTTGAACGAGCCATTGGGAAAGATCTGCAGCCCTCCGTGCCCGCCCGCGAGCAGGATCACCGCGGCCTTGGGGGCCGACGGGGACAGCACGAGCATTCGCTGCGTGACTCCGGGACGCGTGAGAATGTCCACCACCTTCTGCGTGGTCTGCGCGTGGGCCTGCGAGACCCATGCGATCAGCGCGATCAGGAAGCCCGCGATCCAATGTCTGGCAATGCTGCGCATCGACGATCTCCTGCGTGGAAGTGCTTTCAGGCCACGGTCATCGGCGGTTCGCTCCGCCGGGTTGCCGAGCGTGCCATAGCTCGCTGCGCATTCGCAAGCGCGGGCCACGACAGCCTTCATGGCGATGCGGCCGCGAGCGAATTTCAACGCATGTCGCGCGCCTGCGGTGGCCTCGTTTTCATGCGATATGCTGCGCGGCGCAATGCAAATTCTCGAGCTTGGAGTGAATCGATGGAAGAAGTGAAGATCCTGCAAATCATGCCCGCCGAAGGGTGGGTCGCTGTCTACGACGGCGGCGAGGACGGAGAGATGGAAGAACCCCTGGCCTGCTTCGCGCTGGTCCAGGTCGACTACAAGAACGGCGATGGTCCGCAGACGGAAGTCCGCGGCATGGCACCCGACGAAAAGCTCATGGCCTTCGTGGAAGACGCGACGAATTTCGTGACGGTTCGCCGCGCCGAAGAAGACGCGGACGACGAAGAGTCGGACACCGACACGGACGACTGAGCGTCTTGTCGGGGCCCGCACCGCACGGTGCATGCCGGGCGTTGTGCGGGTCGATGACAGATGAAGCGAAAGCCCTCCAGCCCAGGCTGGAGGGCTTTTTCTTTTGGGGCTTCCTTCCGCCAGCGAGATGAAGGTGCGAGCTGCTCCGGCGTTACCGCGTCACACCGGCAAGCGCCTGCTCCTGCGAAAGCAGGAAGTCGATGAAGACGCGCACGCGGCGCGGCATCGAGCGCCCGGCGGGGTAGACCAGCGAGGCGAGCTTGGGGGCGGGCTCGCAGGCCTGCAGCAGTCTTTCGAGGCGCCCGCCGGCCAGGTGCTCCGCCACCACGAACAGCGGCAGGTGGGCGACTCCGAGGCCTGCAACGGCCATCGCCGTGAGGTGGTGCATGTCGTCCGACCGGACATCGGCGCGGACGTCGAGCTGTCGCGGGCCTTCGGGCAACTGGAAGTTCCAGGGTTCCTCGCGGCCGTCGGGCCGGGTGTAGGCGATGCAGCGATGGGCCAGGAGGTCCTCGGGCCGCAACGGCCGTCGCGGCGTCGTTCCTGCGGCCTTGAGATAACCCGGTGCCGCCACCGTCACGAACTGGCCTTGCCCCAGCGGCTTGGCCACGAGGCTTGAATCGGGCAACGCGCCCACGGCAATTGCCAGGTCCAGTCCGAGATCGAACACGTCGGACAGCCGCGTCGTCGATACGATCTCCACTCGCAGCTTCGGGTGCCGTGCAAGCAGCGCGGGCAGCAGGGGTGCGATGAGGAACGTGCCGAAAAGAGAGGGCACGCCGATACGCACCGTGCCCGCCACGGCGCGCGAGCCGGCACCTGCTTCTTCGGCAGCTTCGGCCAGCAGGCTGAAGGCGCGTGCGCAGCGCTCGTGGAAGGCCATGCCTTCTTCCGTCAGGTGCAGAGCCCGCGTCGTGCGCACCAGCAGCCGCACGCCCAGGTCCGCTTCAAGGCGGCCGATGGCCTTGCTCACTGCCGATGGCGTCATCGCGTGCAATGCAGCAGCAGCCGTGAAGCTGCCGGCATCGGCGACGGTCACGAAGACGCGCGCGTCCGCTTCCGAGATCGGCAACTCGTGAGTCCGGCTCAGCAATCTTGTGCCTTCAACCTGCTTTTTCATTCGGCTCCTCGCGCTCACCATCCGTGGCAACCACATCGCATGTGGCCGGATACATCACCACATCCATTGAAACCAACCCCTCTGGCAGGAGCCGATCATGAAACTCTTCTACAGCCCCGGTGCTTCTTCATTGTCTTCTCACATCGCGCTGCGCGAGGCCGGCCTTGCGGCGGAACTGGTCCGGGTCAACCTGGAGACCAAGACGTTGCCGGCCAGCGGGCAAAGCTATCTGGCGATCCATCCGATGGGCAAGGTGCCCGCGCTGATGCTGGACGATGGCGCGGTGCTCACCGAAGGCCTGGCCGTGCTGGCGTACCTTGCCGACCTGGCGCCGGCTTCGCAGCTGGCACCGGCTGCCGGCACCATCGAACGCTACCGCCTGCTGGAAGCATTGAGCTTCGTGGCGACCGAACTGCACAAGGGCTTTGCGCCGATGTTCGATGCCGAGGTGCCGGCCAGCTTCAAGCAGCGCCTGCTGCGGGACGCACGGGCTTTCGAGCGTGTGGATGCGCTGGTGCGGCCAGGGCCGTACGTTCTTGGCGCGCACTTCACGGTGGCCGATGCGTACCTTTATCCGATCCTTCGCCTGGGGTCCCATGCGGGCCTCGATTTCTCGCGCTGGCCGGCCATCGAGGCGTACATGACGCGGGTGTCGCGGCGGCCCGCGGTGCGTGCGGCAGTTCACGCCGAAGGCCTGATAGAGGGCTGATCGGGGGCTGATAGAGAGGTGTTTGACGGTCGATTGATGGCTTGTTGCGTGGGGCCTCTCCAGAGTCGAATAAACTCCGCCCCGCTTGCAGCTTGCATTCGTTGCTGCGCCGCCATAGGCAACATGGCGAATTAAACCTATTAGGAACTCAGTTGAACCGCATCGAACTCGTCGAAAAAATCGTCACCGCCCACAACGTCAGCAAGGCTGAAGCCGCGCGCATCCTCGAGACTGTGACCAGCTCGATCGTCGCCGCAGTGAAGAAGGGTGACCCCGTCCAGATCGTCGGCTTCGGCACCTTCAAGCAAGTGGCACGCGCCGCACGCTCGGGCTTCAATCCCAGCGCCGGCACGAAGATCAAGATCGCCGCACAAAAGGTGCCGAAGTTCGTGCCGGGCGCTGCCTTCAAGGCCGCCGTGGACCCGAAGGCTGCCAAGCGCAAGGCCGACAAGGTTGTCGCCGCCAAGCCGGCTGCCAAGGCCGCAGCAAAGCCTGCAGCGAAGAAGGCTGCCGCGCCCGCCAAGAAGGCCGTGGCCGCAAAGAAGAAGTAATGCATGGCGGCCGTTGGCCGCCGATGCAAAGAAAAGGCCCCTCGCGAGGGGCCTTTTTTGTTGTGTGCCGTGGGCTTTTTTTCAATCGGGCTGGATCACGCCCTCGTCCAGAAAGCGCTGGTACTCGGCCACGGGAATGGCCGTGGTCTGCATGGTGCCGCTGTCGCCCCAGCTCAGCACGGCGCTGTCCGGTGCCAGCTGGACTTCGATCGGGCCTTCGGGAATGCGGATGAGAGGGCCGTCGCCGGCCCGGTATTCGACTACGCCGGTGACTTTCGCGTTTGCTGGCATGGGTTCGCTCCTCGTCGGGTGATGGATGGGCTGACACCGAGCCTACCGCGTCGTTGTGACGGGCGAGTCATCGCGCTGCGGCGATCCGTGTAGGCCGCCCGGCCGTTTTGGCGCCGCCGCCGCTTTCGCTCAGGCCGTGGCCAGCCATCGCATCGGTTGCGGCCTTCCGTAGACCAGGCTGCGCCACAGCCATTCGGCCGGCCCGAACCTGAAGCGCGCGAGCCACCAGCAGCTGAACACCGCCTGCAGCGCGAAGATCGCGATGCTGCAGGCCGCGACGCCCACCAGCCCGAGCTTCGGACCGATGCCCAGGCCGATGCCATAGAACAGGCCCAGCCCGAACAGCGTCTGCGCGAGGTAGTTGGTCAGCGCCATCCGCCCCATCGGCGCGAGCTTGCGCAGCCAGTGCCGCCACGCGGCCCGCTGGAACAGCAGCACGAAGGCCGCCATGTAGAACACGCCCTGTGCAAGCGGCGCGATGTGGCGCAGCAGGCGCACGACGGTCTTGCCCGCATCGCCGCTCTGCAGCCATCCGGCCACGATGCCCGCGGCGTGGTGGTCCCGCAGGAGCAGCAGCACCGTCGCGACGAGGCTCGTGGCCAGGCTCGCATACAGCAGGTGGCGCCAGAAGTGCCGGTACTCGACCGACCTTTGCAGCACGCCGGCGCGGCCGATGGCCATGCCGATGAGCAGCCGGCCGAAGACGAAGAGCGGCAGCCACCACACGGCGATGCGCATGCGTGCGTCGCGCGCGAAGTTGCCATCGAGCACGGTGGACCATTGGTCGCTGCCGAAAGCCGCCAGCGCCGCCGCCGCAGACTGGGCCGTGCTGGCCTGTGGTGGCAGCAAGGCCGGCAACACCGGCTGCAGCAGCACGGGCATGGCCACCGCCACGAACACGCCGAGCAGGGCCAGCATGCGCGGCGACAGGCGGGTGAACGCCAGCAGCGCCAGGCCGAACACCGCGTAGTAGCGAAGGATGTCGCCCCACCAGAACAACCACGCGTGCACGAGGCCGATGGCCAGCAGGATCAGCATGCGGCGCACATAACGGTGCACGTGGTCCGCCTTGTCCGTCGGGCGATTCATCTGCATGGCGAAGCCGACGCCGAACAGCAGCGAGAACAGCGTGATCGAACGGGCATCGACCAGGAGCTCCATCGCCATGTCGACGACACGGTCCCAGGCCGCAGTGGGCAGGGCGGCGCGAGCGGCGGGCGTGAGGAACTCGAAGAGCGAGAAGCTGCGCAGGTTGACCATCAGCACGCCGAACAGCGCAAAGCCGCGCAGTGCGTCGAGCAGTTCAAGGCGGCGAACGCCTGAGGCCGGCGATGCGTGGGTGCAAACGGGGAGCGCGCCGGAGCGCATCGATGGGCCGCCGGCGGTCGGGTAGCGCGGCAGGCTTGCGGGATCGGATGTCATCGGGGACACGTGAAGGCTGCGGTTGCTGGGTTGCGGGTGCCCGTATCGGAGCGCCCGCGCCAGCCGCGATGCTATGAATCAGCATTGCATGAACATTGCGCTTCGCGTATCGGCGGCGTGAGCCGTATCGGCCGCCGCCGCAACCACCAGAAGGCTCCGGGTGGCTGCGGCAGAGGAGGTCTTCTCAGACCGTCAGGCCCTGCTCCACGTCCAGTGTCTTGCGGCGGGCCAGTGCGAGGTTCGACTTGGCCTTGTCGAGCACGAGGTACACGAACAGGCCCTCCTTCTTCAGCATCGGGCGGATGATGTGGTACTGCTTGCCGAGCGTGATGAGGATGTCTTCGATGACATCGTTCAGGCCCAGGTCGCGCATGGTCCTGAGCTTGGCGCGGACCACTTCGGTGTTGCCGGCGGCGGCCACTTCGAGATCGACGCCCGAGCCGATCTGGCCCAGGATCATGCCGCTGCTGGAGTCGACCAGCGCCGCGCACAGGGCGCCGTCGCAGGTCATCAGGTCGTCCATGGATTGCTTGATATTTGCCATCGGAATCTTTCCTAGTCCCTCGCCCCTGAAAGTCGGCAGCCACCCGGGCGAAGAAATGGGCGGCGGCCGGTGTCGAAACGGTGTGTCGCGCTGTCGCTGCCCCTAGGCGTGCTGCAGCGACAGCGTCGCCTGCTTCGCGAAGTAGAGGACCTGGCCGATGATGGCCTCGCGGCCCGCGACCACGCTCACGATCAGCGTCACGTCGGGGTGGCGGGCCTGCAGCATCAGGATGTGGCCGTGCGTGGCCTCGATGGTCACGTTGTCGCAATCGCCGAGCTGGCTTTCCTCGCCCGCGACGGCGCCCAGCGCGGCCAGCGAACTGGCGATGGCGGACAGGCGCGCGACCTGCGCCGTGTTCTCGACACGGGCCGCCAGCTCGAGGCCGTCCTCGGTCGAAATGACGACGGCTTTCACGCCCTTGATCTCGCGCATCAACGTGTCGATGGCGGATTCGGCGGCGAGCTTGATTCTTGGAGTTATGTTCATGGCTGCTCGGAAATGAGGAAGAAGAGGGATCAGGTTTCGAGTTGCAGCAGCAGCAGCTCCAGCAACTGCACGACCTGGGGCGGGTCCGTGACGTTCGCGGGCAGGACCGGGCAGAGCACGCCCCTGGCTTCCATGCGCCGGGCGTAGGCATCGACACCCGGTTGCGGATGCGCTTCCATGCGGCCCACCGCCACCACGCAGGCGGTCTGCGCGATCAGGTCCGCGAAGCCGTCGAGGTAGACGTCGAGGTCGGCCAGCGGATCGGGCCGGCTGTTGTCCACGAGGATCACCACGCCGAGCGCGCCGCGTCCCAGGATGCGCCACATGAAATCGAAGCGCATCTGGCCGGGCGTGCCGTACAGGCGCAGCTTCTCGCCGTTGTCGAGCGTGAGTTCGCCGTAGTCGAGCCCGACGGTGGTGGTGGCCTTGGCCACCGAGGTGTCGCTGTTGCGCACGTCGGTGCTGACCGGCGGTATCTCGCTCACGGCCGCGATCGCGGTGGTCTTGCCGGCGCCCATGGTGCCGGTGAAGAGGATCTTGTGTTCGATGGTCATCTGGAGCCTGTCGGCAGCAGGCCCAGCCGGTTCCGTATGCGGGCCAGCAGCCCGGGTTGCACGGGTTCGCGCGCCGGGCCGGCGGGGCGGCTGTCGGTTGCAGCGGCGTCGGGGGTGGGCAAGGGGGCTTCGGCCGGCCGCGTGTTTTCAAGGAGGTCGGCGCGCCGAAGGTCGATCAGAAAATCCAGACAGTCCTGCTGCGCAAGGCCCGAGCGTTGCTGGAGCAGCGCAAGGGTGGTGGGCCGGCCGGTCATCAGCGTGGCCAGCCGGATGCGGACAGGCACTTCGAGCAGGGCGGCCGGCGGCCAGCGCAGCAGGCGAAACTCTTCGTCGGGCCCGATGTGCCGGTCGGGCGATGCCAGCCCCAGCCCCCGCGCGTGAACGACCATCGCGCCCAGTTGGTTGAGCGTGTGCTCGAGCACGTCGGCATGCAGCGGCAGGGCCAGGAAGTGGCCGCCACGCTGCGGATCGACATGGCCGACGGCCAGCACCGGGACCGCCTTGGCGGGGGCTTCGTCCGTCGCCGTGGCCGTGGCGGGTTCACCGACCACCCGCAGGTCGGCCGCGCCGGCCTTCCATGCCCAGTGCTGGTGGGTCCGGTGGTCGAGCAATCGCACGAGGGACCTGAACAGAAGCTCCTCCCGGGGCGGCAACCCCTCGACGCTGAAGCTCAGCAAGGCGCGTTGGCCTTTGGTCGCGGGGTTGGCTGCTGTGGTCATGACCGGCCTGTGCGGCGAACGGGAGCAGACGGGTGCGGGCGGGTGGTTGGTCCCTCTGGAACCAGAAGCACCAACTTGGGGCGTGTATGCCGGTTTGCTTTCAACCTGAGGCTCTCTGTGTGTGATTTCGAAGATGGAACGCGCATGGCGTGGGTCGAAACGAGAACTAAAGATTGATCAAGAGGTGTGACGCCAAAAATATAACACCTGTTTCAAATAAAAACACTAGATTACAGACAGAAGGTTTTGCCCCATTTCGGGCGGGGCTGGCCGCGCGCCGGTCGGGCGTTCAAAGAAGGCGTGACTTCGCGTAGGCCGACGCCCCCAGTCGGATTTGCCGCCGTTTTGCGGAATTAGCATGGGTCGGTGCTGCCTCGAAAGGCAGTGATTTCTTCGTCGATCCATGTTCTTTGGAAAGGATTTCGCCATGAACACCATGAACCTCCGCACGCTGGCGCTTTCGTCCGCCGTCGCGATCGCCAGCATCGCTTTTGTCGGCTGCACCACCACGCGGCCACAGGATCAGGCGAGCAGCACGTCCTCGCGCGCATCCATCGATGCGCAGGTCAATGCGTCGTTGTCCAGGCTGTACGACTCGGTGCCCGGATCGCGGGAGCTGGTCGCCAAGTCGAGCGGCGTGCTGGTGTTTCCCGCCGTGGTGGGCGCCAGCATGGGCGTGGGTGCCGAATATGGCCGCGGCGCGTTGCGCGTGAACGGCCGCACGCAGTCGTACTACAGCACGACCGCGGGCTCGATCGGCTTCCAGGCCGGTGCGCAATCGAAGGCGGTGATCTACCTCTTCACCACGCAGGCCGCGCTGGACAAGTTCCGCAACAGCAAGGGCTGGACGGCCGGTGCCGATGCGACCGTGGCCCTTGCGACCATCGGTGCCAACGGCAACATCGACACCAACACGATCCGCCAGCCGGTGGTGGGCTTCGTGATGACCAACGTGGGCCTGGAGGCTGGCGTCTCGCTGTCGGGCGCGAAGATCACCGAGATCCAGCTGTAAGCCGCCTGCCCGCGCAGGCGGGGGCTTTCTTCTTTTTCTTAATGGCCGAGTTGCGCGCGCAGCTCGGCCACTTCCTTGCGAAGGGCTTCGTTCTCGGCCGTGAGTGCGGCCACGCGCTGCACCAGCAACTGGGTGGCGTCGGGCGTGTCTTGCGATTCGCCCGAATCGGATTCGGCCGATTCTTCGCGCGGCTTTTTCTTCGATTCGCGCACGCGCTTGGCGGCCTGCTTGAGTTCGTCCTTGCCCGCGTTCGCGGCGAAGACCTGCTCTTCGGCCGGCAGGGTTGCAACCGCTGCGGCCGTGTTGATGGAGATGACGCCCGACTTCACGGCCGCCACCAGTTCAGGCGCGGCCTGCTTCTGGATCTTCTCGATCATCCCGACCTGGTTGCTGCTCAGGCGCGCGGCCTTGGCAATGGCTTCGCGGCTGTTCATCGGTGCCTGGGGCGGCATCGCGGGAGCATCGGCAGGTGCTTCGGCGGCGGGTGTGTCGACATCGAACGGCGCATCGGAGGACGAGGCCGGTGCGGCCATGGCGCGGGCACGCTGCTCGTCGACGATGTCCTTCTTTCGCAGTGCGAGAACGCCGCGCAGGAAATCCGAAATGCTGCGCCGGCCCAGGTGCTGGTCGATCATCCAGAGGTGCACGTCGTCGATGCTCTTGAAGCGCGTGTTCTGCACCGTCTGGAAGGGCAGGCCGTGCTTCTGGCAGATGCCGTAGCGGTTGTGCCCGTCTACCAGCACGTCGCCCCACAGCACCAGTGCGTCGCGGCAACCTTCGGCAAGGATGCTGCGTTCGAGTGCTTCGTGTTCCTCCGGAGTCAGTGGATCGATATAGGCTTTGAGTTCTTCGTTGACGACGATGTTCATGGGGAGCGGATCGGAGAGAGGGGCGGAATTTTAGTTGGGCGCGCTGGTGCGCCTTGCGTGGAGCTCGAGTGGCTTCTCCCACTGCAGTGGTGCGGCTTCGCGGCACACGATGCGCGTGGCGGCCGGGTTTTCCGGCGCGGCGCAGAGGGCCACGAAATGCTCTTGTGTCGGCTGCAGTTGCCAGAAGTGCCAGGGCCGCGCGGTGTTATCGCGCGTGCCCGAATCCGCGAGTGCGAATTCGATGCCGCCGTGGTCGTCCAGCGTGAAGCTGAAGCTGTCCAGCGGTATCTGCAGGCCCATGCCGCGTGCCTTGATGTAGCTTTCTTTCAGCGTCCACAAGTCAAAGAAGCGCGCTGTCTGGAGAGCTGCGGACAGGGCGCGCAAGGCTTCTGCTTCGACGGGCGAAAAGAAGTGGTCGGCAACGTCGAGCGCCGCATTGCGCTCGATGTTTTCGACATCGACGCCCAGCTCGATGTTTCGCGCAAGGGCCAGCACGATGAGCCCATCGGTGTGGCTCAGGTTGAAGTCGAGGCCATGGGTTTCTTCGATGGTGGGCGCCTCGATGCGAGGGCGCCCGAAAGGGCCTGTGGCAAAGCGCCAGGCGTGCGGCTGCACCGGCGCATAACGCGACAACACCGAACGCACCAGAGCCCGCGTCAGCAGGTAGCGGTACCGGTCGCTCGCGAAGTGGAAACGGTTTTGCTTCGACAACTCTTCCGGCGTCAGCAACGCGCGGCAGGCCGCATCTTGCGTGGCATCGCCGGACTTGCCGTGAAAGCAGAACCAGAGGTGGATGTCGCCCGCAGGCAGTGAAATGAGAGGGGCGGCGCTTGGCATGAAGGAGCCGCAGCGCATGGCCGCGATCGCAATGTGGAGCGGATGATGACACGGCGCGAAGTGGTCTATCATCGCGGTCCCCCACACACGCGATGCCGGATTCCGCATTTCCAGCGGAACGCCAGATCCCGTGATTCGCCATGCCGAATTCATCCGGGGGCCTCACATCATTCGTTTGAAAACTGACTCGGAAGGGTCATCAAGATGACTCGAAATCCGCATATAAATAGAAATGATTCTTATTTAGATTTGTCCATCAAAAGTAGTAAATCGGATTCGCGGCCCGTGCCGGCTCGCTCACAGGAGAAGAGGTGTTGAACATGCCATCGCATTTGCCCGAGCCGTCGCTCGGGGAGGTATTCATCGCCAATCGCGCGCAACTCTGGCGCGTTGCCCGAAAGATCGTCAATACGGCGGACCTGGCCGACGACGTCGTGCAGGACGCCTACCTGAAGATCGTCGACGGCCCCTGCGTGCGGCACGCCGACCGACCCATCGGCTATTGCTGCCAGGTGGTGCGCAACATGGCGCTGGACTACTGCCGTCGTCATCGCGTCGAAGCCAGCTATCGAACCTTCGATGTGGACGTCGAACTGCTCGACGTGCCCGCCGCCGCCACGCCCGACCGCATGATGTGCGAGCGCCAGGTCATCAGCGCGATCGACAAGGTTCTCTCCGGGCTCGCCCCGAGAACGCGGCTGGTCTTCGAGCTCTATCGCCTCGAAGGCCTGACGCAACGCGAGATCGCCGCGCGGCTGGGCTGCGCACTGGGTCTCGTGAACGGCCTGATCGCAGAGGCCGCCACGGCCATCAAGTCGTGCGGCCACCTGCTGCTCGAAAGCGACGCCCGCTAGTCCCGCGGGGAAGATCGCGCAAAAAGAAGCCTCGCCGATTTGCCGCGAGAATGCGCGCTGCAAGGGCAGGCGTCGCTACAGACCCGGCCCGCATCGACAACGCGAGCAGCTTCACGAATGAAACAGGACAAGGACGATCCCGTCTGGGACGCCGCATGGCAATGGGTGCAGCGCGAACACGACGCCGACAGCTTCGATGAAAGCGCGCGCGCCGAGATGACCGCCTGGCTCCTGGCGCAGCCCGCGCACCGCCGTGCCTACGACAGGGCCGCCCAACTGTGGTTGCTCGCGGGCTTCGTTCCGCCGACCAACCATTTTGGCGATGGCGATGGCGATGGCGATAGTGACGACGCGCCCGACACCGCCCCCCACACAACCCCTCGCACCGGCAACTAAGCCCGCCTCCCTCGCTCCCCTCGCGAACGCGCCGCCAGCCGTCGCGCACGACCACCCCGCGCCCCTCCTGCGTCAGCGCAGGCCGATCCCGGCCGCGCCATCTGCACGCGTCTCCTTTCCACACCCCACGACCCCTCCCGAAATGAACAGATTCGCCCGCGAAGCGTCCTGTTTGCAGGAGCGCCGCGATTCCGCCTGACACCGGTCCGGTCATCGGGCGCTTCCTTTTGTTCAATCACTTAAGGATGCACCGATGTCGACGAGTTGTTTTGACCGCGAAGACGAGACCTTCATCGTTCTGGTCAATCACGAAGACCAGTACTCCATCTGGCCGCACTGGAAGGCCGTCCCGGCCGGATGGACCGCGGTCGATGGCATCAAGGGCGACAAGAAGACCGTGCTCGCGCACGTCGAAGGCGCCTGGACCGACATGCGCCCCCGCTCGCTGCGCGACTGGATGCGCGAGCAGGAACAGCAGGCCGGGAGCGCAGCCGCCTGATGTCGCTCACGCCGCAGACGCTCTCGCTGCTGTGCCTGCCATGCGCGGGCGCAAGCGCCACCATGTACCTGCGCTGGCGCCGCTTCCTGCCGCAGTGGGTGCGGATCGTGCCCGTCGAACTGCCCGGGCGCGGTGCGCGCACGGGCGAGGCCTTCGCCGACAACTACGACGCACTCGTTGCGCAGTTGTGCGACGAGCAGGCCGAGGCGATGCAGGGCGGCGACTTCGCGCTCTTCGGCCACAGCATGGGCGCGCTGCTGGCGCACGGCATGGCCAGCCGGCTGCACGACGCGGGCCGTACGTTGCCGCGCGCACTGCTGGTCTCGGCATGCGCCGCGCCTTCGCAGCGCGACCCTGAGCGCTTCGAAGGCAAGGACGACGACGCCTCGCTCACCGCCGACCTGCGCAAGCAGGGTGGCACGCCCGAAGACGTGTTCGCCAGCGCCGAACTCATGCGCATCACCCTCGATGTCCTGGGCGCCGACTACCGCATCTGCCGCAGCTTCGCGCACGACGCAGCCACCGGCAGCGTGCCGTTGCCGATGCCGGTCCATGCCTTCGCCGGGCGCCATGACGACATCGATATCCAGCGCATCGAGGCATGGTCAAGCGAGACCGCCGGCACCTTCACGCTCGATGCCTTCGATGGCGGCCACTTTTTCATCCGCCAGCACGAGGCCGCGTTCCTCGAGGCGCTCGTGCGGCGCCTCGGCCCGCTCATCGCGCAAGAAAAAGCCCATGCACCCCACGCCCTTGCCTGAGCGCGCCGCGCACGCCAGGTGCCCGAATTTTGAAGCGACGGCGCACTCGGCGCCGTGCGCAAAGGAGTCGACGACATGAATGAAATGCTCACGCGCTTCGAGCGCAAGGCGCCGGCCGGGTCCGATCTTCCCGTGTTGATGACGCCCAGCGAGTCCGGCGAAAACCTGCTCTCGGCCGTGGAGCGCCTGCGTCCGCTGATCGAGCAGTCGCTGCTCGTGACCGGTGGCGTGCTGCTGCGCGGTTTCTCGGTGCCCGGCGTCGAAACCTTCCAGCAGTTCGCCTCGTCGTTCGGCCATCCGCTGCTGAAGTACGAGTTTGCTTCCACGCCGCGTTCCGCGGTCTCTGCTTCCACCGGCGCGGGCGTCTACACATCGACCGAATATCCGGCGCACCAGAGCATTCCGCTGCACAACGAGCAGGCCTACACGCGCGAGTGGCCGATGAAGATCTGGTTCCACTGCATCACCGCCTCGCCCGAGGGCGGCGAAACACCCATCGCCGACAGCCGCGCGGTCTACCGGCGCATCCCGGCGCGCATCCGCGAGCTCTTCGAGCCGGGCATTCTCTACGTGCGCAATTTCGGCGAGATGGACGTGCCCTGGCAGAAGGTCTTCAACACCGAGAGCCGCGCCGAGGTCGAAGCCTTCTGCACCCGCACCGGCATCACCTGGGAGTGGAAGGACGACGACGGCCTGCGCACGCGCCAGCTGTGCCAGGCCATCGAGACGCACCCGGTCACCGGCGAGCTGGTCTGGTTCAACCAGGCCCACCTGTTTCACATCTCGGCGCGCGAAGCCGAAGAGCGCGAAGTGCTCGAAGAGCTCTACGGCATCGAGAACGTGCCGCGCAACACCTTCTTTGCCGACGGCTCGACCATCAGCGACGCGATCTTCGCCGAGGTGCGCGAGGCACTCGATGCCGAGACTGTGTCCTTCCTCTGGGAAGAGGGCGACGTGCTCATGCTCGACAACATGCTCGTGGCCCACGCGCGATCGCCGTTCAAGGGCCCGCGCAAGGTGATCGTCGCCATGGCCGAGCCGCACGGCAACCTCGACCGCAGTTTCTGAGCCAGGCACCGGAGTCCACGGAATGACAAACAACGAATCGACGCCGGCGCAGGGCGGCAGCGCGCGACCGCGCAACTTCGTGGCGCATCTGCGCGCGTTGGCACAACAGCGGCCTGACGACGTCTGGCTCACCATCGCGGACGAAATCGATGGCGTGTTCAGCGAGCAGCCTTTCACCTACCGCGTGTTCGAGCAACGCGTGCGCGCACTCGCGGCCCGGCTGCAACAGCAGTTCAGCAAGGGCGACCGCGCACTGGTGATGCTCGACAACGGCGACCACTATGCCGTGAGCATGCTGGCCTGCTTCTACAGCGGCGTGATCGCGGTGCCGGTGTTCCCGCCCGAATCCACGCGGCCCCAGCATCTGGCGCGGCTCACCGGCGTGGCGACCGATTCTCAGGCGTGCTGCGTGCTGACTTCGTCCGCGCTGTGCGACGCGATGGTGGCTGCGGGCAACCAGTTCGGCAAGGTGCAGATCGTTGCCGTCGACGCGGTCGACGTCGCGCTTGCCGAGGCATGGCAACCCTTCGAGCCCGTGGACGACGACATCGCCTTTCTGCAGTACACCTCGGGCTCGACCTCGGCGCCCAAGGGCGTGATCGTGACGCACGGCAACTTGATGGCCAACGAACATGCGATCCAGGTCGGCATGGGCATCGGCCCCGACGACAAGTTCGTCTCGTGGGCGCCGCTCTATCACGACATGGGCCTCATCGGCGGGCTGATGCAGCCGCTCTACAGCGGCATTCCGCTGGTGCTGACCTCGCCGCGCTATTTTCTCGAGCGGCCGGTGCGCTGGCTCGAACTGATCTCGCGCCATCGCGCCACGCTCAGCGGTGGGCCCGACTTCTCGTTCCGCCTGTGCCTCGAACGCGTGAAAGATGCGCAGCTCGCGCAACTGGACCTGTCGAGCTGGCGCGTGGCCTACACCGGTGCCGAGCCCGTGCGCGCCGACACCGAGTTCGAATTCATCGAACGCTTCGCGCCCGCGGGCTTCGATCCGGGCGCGGTCTACGCCTGCTACGGGCTGGCCGAGGCCACGCTGTTCGTCACCGGCGGGCGGCGTGGCGCCGGCATGGTCGCGCGCGGCTTCAGCGCCGACGGGTTGGCCAGCGGCGCGGGCACCCCGAGCGAAGGCGGCACGCTGCTGGTCGGCTGCGGCGCGGTGGCCGTCGAGCACGAGGTCGAGATCGTCGACCCGGCCACGCTGTCGGTTGCAGCGCCCGGGCGCATCGGCGAAATCTGGGCGAGCGGTGCGAGCATCGGCGCCGGCTACTGGGGCAAGGAGCGCGAGTCGCGCGAGACCTTCGTCGAGGTGGCGGGCAAGCGCTGGCTGCGCACCGGCGACCTGGGCTTCGTCTGCGACGGCGAGCTGTACGTCACCGGCCGCATCAAGGACCTGATCATCGTGCGCGGCCACAACATCTATCCGCAGGACATCGAGCGGGTCATCGAAGCCGAGGTCGACGCGGTGCGCAAGGGCCGCGTCGCCGTGTTCGCGACCACGGGGCCCGATGGCGAAGGCATCGGCGCCGCGGCCGAGGTGTCGCGCAGCATGCAGAAGCTGGTGCCGCCGCACGTGCTGGTCGAGGCGCTCGGCGCGGCAGTCAGCGAAGTGTTCGGCGAGCCGCTGTCGGCGGTGCTGCTGCTCAACCCCGGCGGCATGCCCAAGACCACCAGCGGCAAGCTGCAGCGCAGCGCCTGCCGCGCGGGCTGGCTCGACCGCACGGCCGATGCGTATGCGATCTTCGAGCACGGCCGGTTCGTCAAGGGCGGTTCGTCTTCTGAAGTACTGGCCGCCGAACTCGACGACACCGAGCGCGCGGTCGACACCATCTGGCGCGAGGTGCTGAAGGCCACGGCAGAGAAGCCCTTTGCGCGCGACGCCCACTTCTTCACCCGCGGCGGCAGTTCGCTCACGGCCACGCAGGCCGCGGCGCGCATCGCCGCGCAGTGGGACATCGACTTTCCAGCGCGCCTGATGTTTGAGCATCCGCGCCTGCACGCCTGCGCCGATGCCGTGCGGCAACGGCTTGCACAAGGTTCGCGCGAACGCCCCGCACCCGTTGCCGTGTTGCCGGCCGCGCGCAGGCAGCAAGGCCTGCCGCTGTCGCATGCGCAGGAGCGCCAGTGGTTCCTCTGGCAGCTCGATCCGCGCAGTGCCGCGTACCACATGAGCGGCGCGCTGCGCCTTCACGGGGCGCTCGATGCCGATGCCTTGCGCGCGGCGCTCGGCGATCTCGCTGCGCGCCATGAATCGCTGCGCACCGTGTTCCGCGCCGAGCCCGACGGCACGGCCGCGCAGTGGATTCAACCCACGGGCGTGTTGCCCCTGCAACTGATCGACCTGCGCGGCACGCCCGCCGGCGAGAAAGACGCGCAACTGGCACAACAGGCGCGCCGCCTCAAGGCCGAGCCCTTCGACCTCACGCAAGGCGGCCTGTTGCGCGCCGCGCTGATCCGCACGGCAGACGACGACCAGGTGCTGGTCGTGGTGATGCATCACATCGTGTCCGATGGCGCCTCGATGCAACTGCTGCTCGACGAGCTGGCGGCGGGCTACGTCGCACGTTTGCAAGGCGGTGCGGCACAGCTGCCCGTGCCACAGGTGCAGTACGCCGACTACGCCGTCTGGCAGCGCGGATGGCTCGCGGCCGGCGAGGGCGAGCGCCAGCTGGCCTGGTGGCATTCGCAGCTTGGTGACGAACACCCGGTGCTCGAACTGCGCACCGACCATCCGCGCCAGCCGCAGGGCAGCTACCGCGCGGCCCGCCACGCCTTCGAGCTGCCGGCGCCCCTGCTCGCGCAGTTGCGCGAGCTTGCGCAGGCCGAAGGCGCGACGCTGTTCATGATGCTGCTGGCGGGGCTGCAGGTGCTGCTGCATCGCTACAGCGGCCAGCAGGAGATTCGCGTCGGCGCCGCCATCGCGAACCGCAACCGCGTCGAATTCGAGAGCGTCATCGGGCTGTTCGTCAACACGCTGGTGCTGCGCAATGCGATCGACGGTCGCACGCCGCTGTCGCGTGCCCTTGCGCAGGCCCGCGAGGCCGTGCTGGGCGCGCAGGCGCACCAGGACCTGCCGTTCGAGCAACTGGTGCAGAAGCTGCAGCCCCAGCGCAGCATGAGCCAGAGCCCGCTGTTCCAGGTGATGTTCAACCACCTGTTCGAAGACCACCGGGCGCTGGCGCAGATCGACGGCATCGCGGTCGCCGATCACGCACTGCCCGACCTGCAGGCGCAGTTCGAGCTGGTGCTCGAGGCGCGCGAACGGCCCGACGGGCGGCTGAAGCTCGACCTGATCTACGCGGCCGAATTGTTCGAGCCCGCAACCATCGGGCACATGGCCGATCACTACGTGGCCATCCTCGGCGCGCTGGCTGCCCGTGCCGATCAGGCTGTCGGCGACATCGACCTGCTGGCCGAGCTCGAGAAAGCGCAGCTCGCGCAATGGAGCGTGAACATGCACCGCGAGCCCGATCTCCAGCCGGTGCACCGCATCTTCGAGCGGCACGCGCACAGCCGGCCCCAGGCCACGGCACTGCTGGTGGGCGACGAGGCCCTGAGCTTTGCCGAACTCAACCGCCGCGCCAATCGCCTGGCCTGGCGCCTGCGCTCGCTGGGCGTCGGCCCCGATGTGCCCGTCGGCATCGTGATGGAACGCTCGGTCGAGATGGTCGTCGGCATCCTGGCCATCCTCAAGGCCGGGGGCGCCTACCTGCCACTGGACCCGGAGTACCCGGCGCAGCGGCTCGCGTACATGGTGGCCGACAGCCGCATCGCGTTGCTGCTCACCCACCGCGCCACGCGCGATTGCATCGCCGTGTCGCGCGATGTCGCTGTGCTCGAGATCGACGGGCTCGATCTGAGCACCGAGCCGGAATCCGATCCGCAGGTGCGTCTGCATGGCGAGAACCTTGCCTACGTCATCTACACCTCGGGTTCCACCGGCAACCCCAAGGGCGCGGCCGTGCGCCACGATGCGCTGCACAGCTGCATGGCGTGGATGCAGCGCGTCTATGGCCTCGGCCATGACGACACCGTGCTGCACAAGGCGCCGTTCGGCTTCGACGTGTCGGTGTGGGAGATGTTCTGGCCCATGACCGCAGGGGCGCGACTGGTGGTTGCCAACCCTGGCGATCACCGCGATCCGGCGCGGCTGGTGGCGCTCATCCAGCGGCACCAGATCACCACGTTGAACTTCGTGCCCGCGATGCTGCAGGCCTTCCTGGCGCATCCGGGCATCGAGGCCAGCACGCGGCTGAAGCACATCATCTGCGGCGGCGAGGCCATGCCCTCGGAGACGCAGAAAGAAGCTTTGCGGCGCCTGAGCGGTGCCACGCTGCAGAACCTGTATGGCCCGACCGAGACCACCATCCACGTCACACGCTGGACCTGCAGGGACGACGGCCAGAGCCTCGTGCCCATCGGCCTGCCGATCAGCGACACGCAGACCTACATCCTCGATGCAGGCCTCAACCTGGTGCCGCGCGGCGTGGCCGGCGAGCTGTACCTCGGTGGCGTGAGCCTGGCGCGCGGCTACCTGAACAAGCCGGCACTGAGCGCCGAGCGCTTCGTCGCGAACCCGTTCGGGCGGGGCGACAGGCTCTACCGCACCGGCGACCTCGTGCGCTGGAACACCGAGGGCCAGATCGAATACCTGGGCCGCATCGACCACCAGGTGAAGGTTCGCGGCTTCCGCATCGAACTTGGCGAGATCGAGGCGCAGTTGCTCGCCCAGCCCGCCGTGCGCGAAGCCGTCGTCGTGACCCGCGAAGGCCCGGCCGACGCTTCGCTCATCGGCTACATCGCTGCCCATGCGCACGAGGCCATCGACACCGCGGCCCTGCGCGAGCGGCTTGCGCAGGTGTTGCCCGACTACATGGTGCCGCGCGCCATCGTCGTGCTGGCGGCGCTGCCGCTCAATGCCAACGGCAAGGTCGACCGCAAGGCGCTGCCCGAGCCCGAAGGCATGGGCCGCGCGAGCACCTACGAGGCGCCGCAGGGCGAGGTGGCCCGCATGCTCGCGGCCATCTGGTCCGAGGTGCTGAAGGTCGACCAGGTCGGCCTGCACGACAACTTCTTCGACCTCGGCGGCCACTCGCTGCTGCTGATCCGCGCGCACCGGCTGCTCGAAGACCGGCTGCAGGCGACGGTTCCGCTGGTTCATCTTTTCAAGTACCCCACCGTCGAATCGCTGGCCCAGTGGATCGAGCAGGGCGGCGCCAAGGCGGCGTCTTCCTCTGCCGCCGCCAGCGACGAGCGCGCGCTGCGCCAGCGCGCCGCGATGCTTCAACGCCGCCAGGCGGCAGAGAAAGTGCACTGACCATGTCGAACTTCAACGACACCACCGGCCCGACCGGGCTTGAGATCGCCATCGTCGGCATGGCCGGGCGCTTTCCTGGCGCCGACGACGTCGACGCCTTCTGGCGCAACATCCGCGACGGCATCGAATCGATGTCGCGCTTCACCGACGAGCAACTGCGCGAGCGCGGCGTGCCGCAAAGCCTGCTCGATGACCCCGACTACGTGAAGGCCGGCGTGCTCTTCGAGGGCTTCGACAAGTTCGACGCCAGCTTCTTCGGCTACACGCCGCGCGAGGCCGAAACCCTCGACCCGCAGCAACGCGTGTTCCTGGAGTGCGCATCGGCCGCGCTCGAACATGCCGGCTGCGATCCCGAGCGCTGGCCCGGCAAGGTCGGCGTGTATGCGGGCGAGGGCGCCAACGTCTACCTGATCCGCAACCTGCTGCCGTCTTTCGGCCTCGGCGCGCACAGCGGTATCGCCGACCTGCTGGGCCTGATGAGCGGCAACTCGGGCGGCTCGCTGTGCACGCGGGTGGCCTACAAGCTCGACCTGCGCGGCCCGGCCGTGAGCGTGCAGACCGCCTGCTCGACGTCGCTGGTGGCCGTGCACACCGCCTGCCAGGCGCTGCTGAGCCACGACTGCGACATGGCACTGGCCGGCGGCGTGTGGCTCAACCTGCTGCAGGAAGGCGGCTACCGCTACCAGGCCGGCGCGATTCTTTCGCCAGACGGCCATTGCCGCGCCTTCGACGCCGATGCGGCCGGCACGGTGATCGGCAGCGGCGCCGGCGTGGTCACGCTCAAGCGCCTGGACGACGCGCTGCGCGATGGCGACACCATCCACGCCGTCATCAAGGGCACCGCGGCCAACAACGACGGCTCGGCCAAGGTCGGCTTCACCGCGCCCAGCGTGGACGGGCAGGCCGAGGTCATCCGTGCCGCGCAACTGATCGCGGGCGTGTCGGCCGACACCATCGGCTATGTCGAGGCCCACGGCACCGGCACCACGCTCGGCGACCCGATCGAGATCGCGGCGCTCACGCAAGCCTTCCGCGCCGACACCGAGCGGCGCGGCTTCTGCGCGGTCGGTTCGGTGAAGACCAACATCGGCCACCTCGATGCGGCGGCTGGCGTGGCCGGGCTCATCAAGGCCACGCTTGCACTCAAGCATCGCGTGTTGCCGCCGAGCCTGCATTTCGAACGGCCGAACCCGCAGATCGATTTCGCGGGGAGCCCGTTCTACGTCAGCGCGCAGTCGCAGCCGTGGGCGGAAGGCCGCACGCCGCGCCGCGCGGGCGTGAGCTCGTTCGGCATCGGCGGCACCAACGTGCACGTGGTGCTCGAAGAGGCGCCCGCCGCGCAGGCGACGGCGGCAACGTCGCAATGGCAGGTACTGCCGCTCGCGGCCAAGGACGAGGCCGCGCTGGCGCAGGGCCGCGCGCAACTCGCGGCGCATCTGCAATCGCACGGCGAACAGGCGCTGGAAGACGTGGCCCACACGCTGCAGAGCGGTCGGCGTGCGTTCGCATGGCGCAGCGCCGTGGTGGCGAACCAGTCTGCGCTGGCTGGGGAAATGCTGGCCTCGCCCGTGGTCGCCGCGACCCGCGTGCCGGCTGCCGCGCCCGGCGTGGTGTTTCTCTTTCCGGGGGGCGGCACGCAGCACGCGCTGATGGGGCAGGCCCTGTATCGCGACAGCGCGGTCTTCCGCCAGACGCTCGACCGCTGCGCCGCACTGCTGAAGCAGGACGCCGGCATCGATCTGCTCGACCTGCTGTTCCCCGCCACCGGCGATGAGCAGGCCGCCAACGCGCGCCTGGCCCGCATCGAGTTCGCACAGCCCGCGCTGTTCGCGGTCGAGTACGCGATGGCGCACTGGTGGATGCACCGTGGCGTTGCGCCATCGATGATGCTGGGCCACAGCCTCGGCGAGTACGTCGCTGCCTGTCTGGCGGGCGTGTTCTCGCTCGAAGATGCGCTGCGCATCGTTGCCGCGCGCGGCCACCTGATGCAGACCATGGCCCCCGGCGCCATGACGGCCGTGCCGTTGACCGAAGCCGAGCTTGCGCCGTACCTCGCGTTCGGCTGCGATCTCGCCGCCGTGAATGCCGAGCAACTGTGCGTGCTCTCGGGGCCGATCGATGCCATCGAGCGCGCCGAAGAGGCACTGCGCGCGCATCAGCACCAGCCGCGCCGGCTGCATGTGTCGACCGCCTCGCATTCGCGGCTGGCCGACCCCATCGTCGCGGAACTCGAGCGCCTGATCGCTTCGGTGCCGCGCCATGCGCCGCGCATTCCCTTCATGTCGAACCTCACCGGCCAGCCGATCACCGCGGAAGAAGCGGCCAGCCCCGCCTATTGGGGGCGGCACCTGCGCGGCACGGTCCGCTTCGTCGATGGCTTGCGCGGTCTCTTTGCCACACCGGGCCGTGTGCTGCTCGAAGTCGGGCCCGGTGAAACGCTCACTGGCCTGGCACGGCAGCACCCCGGCAGCCAGTCGGCCGCCGGCATCTGGGCCAGCCAGGCCCATCCGCAGCAGCACGCACGCAATGCGCAGCAGCTTGCGAATGCGGTCGCCAGTTTGTGGACCGCCGGCGTGGCGATCGACTGGGACGCCGCCCGCGAAGGCGCCGTGCGCCGCCGCGTGCCGCTGCCCACCTACGCCTTCCAGCGCCGGCGCTTCTGGATCGAAGCCGGCGAGGCCGCGCAATCGTCTTCTTCGTCATCGTCCGCATCGGGGCTCTTCTATGCGCCGACGTGGCTGCGTGCTCCAGCCGCAACACCATCCGAAGCGAAGGCCGCGCCGCAGGGCTGCACGCTGATCCTCGGCGATGCCGACAGCTTCACCGATCGACTGGCGCGCACGCTCCGCGCCCGGGGCGATCAGGTCGTAGTGGCATTGCGCGGCAAGAAATTCGCGCGCACGGCAGAGCGGCAGTACGCGATGCGCCCGGCCGAGCGCGCCGACCACGAAGCCCTGTTGCGCGAAGTCGAAGCCGAGGCCAGCCCCGTCACGCGTCTTTTCCACCTCTGGAGCCTCGACGGCGACAAGCCGGCACCCGCCACGCATGCGGCGGTCTTCGAGGCAGGCTACTTCAGCCTGCTCGCACTGGCCCAGGCGCTCGATGCCGTCGGCGCCGCAAGCCGCCAGCCGCTGGCGCTCACCGTGGTCACCGACCGCGTCGAAGACGTGGCGGGCACCGAGCCCTTCGCGCCTGAAAAAGCCACCGTGCTCGGCATCGCCAAGGTGTTGGGGCAAGAGTCGCCTTCCGTGACATGCCGCGTCGTCGACGTGGTGCTGCCCGCGCCGGAAAGCGCTGCCGAAGCCGAGCTTGCCCGCCGCGTCGCCGAAGAGGCCGCTTCATCGGCCGACGATTTTGTCGTCGCCTACCGGGGACCGCACCGCTGGACCAAGCACTACGAGCCGGTGCCCGCACAGACGGCCGGCACGCAGCGCCTGCGCCAGGGCGGTGTGTACCTCATCACCGGTGGGCTGGGTGGGGTCGGCCTGGCGATGGCGCGCCACCTCAGCAAGCACTGGCAAGCGAAGCTCGTGCTGATGGGCCGTACGCCGCTGCCCGCGCGTGCCGACTGGGAACGCCTTGCCTCGGCTGCCGACCAGCCCGCATCGCTGCGGCGCAGGCTGCAGCAACTGATTGACCTCGAAGCCGATGGCGCGCAGGTGCTGGCGGTGGTGGGCGACGTCACCGACCCCGCGCAACTGCGCACCGCGCTGGCCGAGGTGCATGCGCGCTTCGGCCCGGTGAACGGCGTGGTGCACGCGGTCGTGCAACCCGATCGCGGCATGATCGCGCGGCGCACGCAGGCGCTGGTCGAGGCCGCGTTCGCGCCCAAGGTCGCGGGCACCATCGCACTGCTCGATGCACTGCGCGCCGAGCCGCTCGACTTCGTGCTGTTCTGCTCCTCGGTCGCCAGCCTCATCGGCGGCCTCGGCCGCAGCGACTATGCCGCGGCCAACGCCTACCTCGACGCTTTCGCGCACGCGCACCGGCGCCACTCGGCGCTGCCGGTGTTCTCGGTGAACTGGGACGCCTGGCGCGACGTGGGCGTGGCCGTCGACATGGACATGCCCGAGGGCGTCGGCCTCGACGAACGCACCGGCGTGCTGGCTTTCGAGCGCATCGCCAACGGCCCCGACTTGCCGCAGACCGTGGTGTCGATCACGCCGCTGGCACCGCGCCTGCGTCCGCTCGAAGGCCTGCTCGACGCGCTGGACGACGATGCCGCCACGCCCGCCGCCGAGAACCGCGCCAGCCATTCGCGCCCGGTGCTGCCGACTGCCTACCGCGCGCCAGAAAGCGACCTCGAAGAAGGGCTGGCCGAGTTGTGGCGCGAAGCGCTCGGCATCGCGCCCGTGGGCGTGGACGACAACCTGTTCGAACTCGGCGGCGATTCGCTGCTCGCGATCCGGCTGCTGGCGCGGGTGCGCAAGGCCTTCGGCGTGGAGCTGCATCCGGCCGTCTTCTTCAAGGCACCCACCATCGCCGAACTGGCGGTGCTGGTCGAGATGCGGCTGATCGAAGAGATCGAGCGCGAAGCCGCCGAAGCCCCCGAAGCGACCACCGCGAGTCTTTCACCATGAGCTCCCGTCCGGCCTCTCCGAACGCATCGAACGCCCCGAACGGGGCTCGCACCGCAGCACGTGCTGCGAAGGTTATCCAATGAATCAGAGCAAGGATCTTTCCGCGCGCCGCGCGCAGTTGTCGCCGGCGCAGCTGGAGATGCTGCAGCGTCGCCTGAAGCGCGACGGCAATGCCGGCGCGCCCCCGGCGCCATCGCGCGACGCGATCGCGCGCGGCACCGACCATGGCGCCGCGCCCGTTTCGTTCGCGCAGCAGGGGCAGTGGTTCCTGTGGCAGCTCGATGCGGGCAACACGGCCTATCACGTGGGTGGTGGGTTGGGTTTTTCGGGGCCGCTGAACGTGGCCGCGCTTCAAGAGGCGGTGCAGGCGCTCACGATGCGCCACGACACGCTGCGCACCGTGTTCCGCGCGGGCGCGCAGGGCCTGCCGGAGCAGTTCGTCGAGGCCGGGAGCCGCATCGAGATTCCCTTCGTCGATCTCGCGGGGCTCGATGCCACGGCCCGCGATGCGCGCTACCGCGAGACGGTGCTGCAGGTGTGCCGCACGCCCTTCGACCTGACGACGGGGCCGCTGTTGCGCGGCACCTTGCTGAAGATGGGGCCCGACGACCATCAACTGCTGTTGATGATGCATCACATCGGCTCCGACGCATGGTCGGTCGAACTGATCCTCGATGAACTGGCACGGCTCTATGCGTTGCGCTGCGAGGGCTCGCAAGCGCCGGCGGGCCCCGAGCCCGAGATCCGCTACATCGACTTCGCGCGCTGGCAACGCCAGTGGCTCGAAGGCGAAGAGGGCGCGCGACAGCTCGCCTACTGGCAGCAGCGGCTCGGCCATGGCCAGCCCGTGCTCGACCTTGCCACCGACCGGCCGCGCTCGGCCGGCGCGAACTACAGCGCGGCGCAGCACGCGCTCGACATTCCCGCGCAGTTGGCAGGCGAACTCAAGCGGCAGGCCCGTACGCAGGGCGGCACGCTTTTCATGGTGCTGCTCGCCGCCTTCCAGGCCCTGTTGTTCCGCTACACCGGGCAGTGCGAAGTGCGTGTCGGCGTACCTGTCGCGGGTCGCAGCCGGCCCGAAACGGCCGGCGTGGTGGGCGCCTTCATCAACACCGTGGTGATGGATGCGCGCATGGACGCGCGCATGCCTCTGGGCGATCTGCTGGCCCAGGTGCGCGAAACCGCGATCGAGGCGCAGGCCCACCAGGAGCTGCCCTTCGAGCAACTGGTGCAGGCGCTGCGCCCCGACCGCGGGCATGCCGGGGCCTCGCTGTTCCAGGTCATGTTCAACCACCTCGGCGAGGGCGACCGGCCGTTGCGCGGATGGCCCGGCCTGCAGGTGCGCCGCATCGATCTCGAAGAGCGCGCCGCGCCTTTCGAGCTGACGCTCGAAACCATCGAGCGCGCGGACGGTGGCATTCGCGCGGCCTTCCGCTACGCGGCCGAGCTGTTCGAGCCCGGCACCATCGAGCGTCTTGCCGGGCACTACCGGCGCGTGCTCGAAGCCCTGGTGGCGCAACCGACGCTTGCGTTGGGAGATCTCGACCTGTTGGGCGATGTGGAGCATGCGCAGCTCGCGCAATGGGGAGTCAACGCGGCGCACCACGGTGAGCCAGTGCCGGTGCATCGCCTGATCGAACGACAGGCCGCGGCGCAGCCCGATGCGGTCGCGCTCGTTTTCGGCGAGCAAACACTGAGCTACCTCGAACTCAACCGGCGCGCCAACCAGCTTGCGCATCGGCTGATCGCAGAGGGCGTTCGCCCCGAGGCCAAGGTCGGCGTGGCGCTGGAGCGCAGCATCGAACTCGTGGTGGCGCTGATCGGCGTCATGAAGGCCGGCGGCGCCTATGTGCCGCTGGACCCGGAATACCCCGCCGACCGGCTCGCCCACATGACGGAAGACAGCGAGCTGTCGCTGGTGCTGACACAAGGCCATCTGCACGAGCGCCTGTCGTGGCCTGCCGGCGTTGCGGTGTGGACGATCGACGCGATGGACTTCGCCGGATGCGCCGAGACCGACCCCGTGGTGGCGCTCCATGCGGAAAACCTTGCCTACGTGATCTACACCTCGGGCTCCACCGGCAAGCCCAAGGGCGCGGCCAACCGTCACGGCGCGCTGCACAACCGCCTGGCCTGGATGCAGCAGGCCTACGGCCTCGGCCCCGAAGACACGGTGCTGCAGAAGACCCCATTCAGCTTCGACGTCTCGGTGTGGGAATTCTTCTGGCCGTTGATGCAGGGCGCGCGTCTGGTCGTGGCGCGGCCTGGCGATCATCGCGAGCCGGCACGGCTGGTCGAGTTGATCCGCCGCCATGAAGTGAGCACACTTCACTTCGTGCCTTCGATGCTGCAGGCGTTCCTTGCGCATGAAGGCGTCGAGGCCTGCACGAGCCTGCGGCGCATCGTCTGCAGCGGCGAGGCATTGCCCGCCGAAGCGCAGAACGGCGTGCATGCACGGCTGTCCGGCGCGACGCTCTACAACCTCTACGGCCCGACCGAGGCCGCCATCGACGTCACGCACTGGACCTGCCGCAACGACGGCCGCAGCCAGGTTGCGATCGGGCGGCCGATCTCGGGCATCCGCACGTACGTGCTCGATGCCTCGCTGAACCTCGTGCCGCCGGGCGTGGCGGGCGAGCTGTATCTGGGCGGCGTCGGCCTGGCGCGCGGCTACGTGAAGCGGGCGGGCCTGACGGCCGAGCGCTTCGTGGCCGACCCTTTCGATGCGAAGGGCGGGCGCCTCTATCGCACGGGCGACCTCGTGCGCTGGAATGCGCAGGGTCAGCTCGACTACCTCGGCCGGCTCGACCACCAGGTGAAGATCCGGGGCTTTCGCATCGAGCTGGGCGAGATCGAAGCCCAGTTGCTGGCGCAGCCCGAGGTCCGCGAAGCCGTGGTCGTGGCAAGGGAGCGCGGCGGCGCCGCGATCCTCGTGGCGTACCTGTCCGCGCAGGCGGGGCAGGCCATCGACACGGCGCAGCTGCGCACGCGCCTCGGCCGCGTGCTGCCCGACCACATGGTGCCCGGCGTCATCGTGACCTTGGCGTCGCTGCCGCTCAATGCGAACGGCAAGGTCGACCGCAAGGCGCTGCCCGACCCCGGGCGCGGCGGCAGCAGCGAAGCCGCTCACGAAGCACCCGAGGGCGACACCGAAGTCGCGCTCGCGGCCATCTGGGCCGAAGTGCTGGGCATCGGGCGTATTGGCCGCAATGACCACTTCTTCGAGCTGGGCGGACATTCGCTGATGTCGATGCAGGTGGTGGCGCGCGTGCAGGCCGGCCTGCATTCGGACCTTGCGGTCAAGGACATCTTTCAACACCCGGTTCTGAGGGACATGGCCGCCCTGATCGCCGAAGCGGGCGCGCGCAAGCCGCACGCGCAGTCGCTGCTCGACATCGACGCCTTCATCGACGCCATGGAAGAAACAACCTGATGGAAACAACGACAGCCACCCACGACCACATCGGCCGCCGCTTCTCGCGCCTGAACCCGGCGCAGCGCCGCGCGGTGTACCAGAAGATCCGCGCCGAAGGCTTCACCATCGGGCAGTTCCCGATCGTTGCGCGCGATGCGTCGGCACAGCCGGCCTGCGTGCCCTCGTATGCGCAGATGCGCCAGTGGTTCCTGTGGCAGCTCGATGCGGGCAGCTCGGCGTATCACATCTCGGGCGGGCTTCGGCTCGAGGGGCAACTGGACATCGAGGCGCTGAAGGAAAGCTTCAACGCGCTGGTCGCGCGCCACGAATCGCTACGCACCGTGTTCAGTGCCACGGCCGAGGGGCTGGTCGAGCCACGGGTGTTGCCGCATGTCGTGCTGGACATTCCTTTCGTCGATCTTTCGTCGTTGGAGGCCGCACAGCGCGAGGCCCGCGCGCAAGAAGAAACCCGCCGCATCGCCGACACGCCCTTCGACCTGACGACCGGGCCGCTGCTGCGGGTTGCGCTGATCCGCCTCGGCGGCGACGCGCATGTGCTGGCGGTGGTGATGCATCACATCGTGTCCGATGGCTGGTCGATGCGCATCGTGGTGGACGAATTCGTCGCGCAGTACCGCGCACGCGTGCAGGGGCTGGCGCCGGAAGCGGAGGCGCTGCCGATCCAGTACGCCGACTACGCGATCTGGCAGAAGCACTGGCTCGAAGCCGGCGAGAAAGACCGGCAGCTCGACTACTGGAAGGCCCAGCTCGGTGCCGAGCATCCGGTGTTGCAACTGCCCACCGACCACCCGCGCAGCGCGGACGGCAAGTACCGCGCCGCGCACCATGCCACGGCCTTGCCGCCGTCGCTGGCCGAGGCGCTGCGACGGCGCGCGCAGGCCGAGGGCGCCACGCTGTTCATGGTGCTGCTCACGGGCTTCCAGGTGCTGCTGAACCGCTACACCGCGCAAAAGGACATCCGGGTCGGCGTACCGATCGCCAACCGCCATCGGGTGGAGTCCGAACGCATCATCGGCTTCTTCGTCAACACGCAGGTGCTGCGCAACGCGCTCGACGGCCGCATGCGCCTGAAGCAGGCGCTCGCGAACACGCGCGAAGCGGCACTGGGCGCGCAGGCGCACCAGGACTTGCCTTTCGAGCAGCTCGTGGAAGCCCTGCAGCCCGAGCGCAGCCTGAGCACGGCGCCGCTGTTCCAGGTGATGTTCAACCACCTGCAGCAGGACCACCGCGCGCTCGAGAGCCTGCCGGGACTGGCGTTGCAGGACTACGCGCTGGGCGAACAGGCGGCCCAGTTCGAACTGACGCTGGGCGCCATCGAGGACGGCCCTGGGCAGGTTCAGCTGAACTTTCACTACGCCCGCGAGTTGTTCGACGCACGGACCGTCGAGCGCATGGCGGCGCATTACTTCGCGGTGCTGGAAGCGCTGGCCCACGCGCCGGACCAGCGCATCGGCGACATCGACCTGCTGGCCGCCGACGAAACGCGGCAGCTCACGCAATGGGGCGTGAACCTGCGCGCGGAGGGCGGCGACGCCGAACCCGTGCACCGCCTGATGGCGCGGCAGGCAAAGGCGCAACCCGATGCCACCGCGTTGATCTTCGGCGACCGGACCTTGAGCTATGGCGAACTCGACCGCCGAGCCAACCGCCTCGCGCACCGATTGATCGCATGGGGCGTGAAGCCCGAGGCGCGTGTCGGCATCGCGGTCGAACGCTCGATGGACATGGTCGTCGGCCTGCTCGGCATCCTCAAGGCCGGCGCCGCCTATGTGCCGATGG
This sequence comes from Variovorax sp. EL159, assembly GCF_900100965.1. Classification (GTDB taxonomy): domain Bacteria; phylum Pseudomonadota; class Gammaproteobacteria; order Burkholderiales; family Burkholderiaceae_C; genus Variovorax. Next base: position 927,644 of record NZ_FMUJ01000002.1, read on the forward strand.
ACACCGAATACCCGGTGGACCGTCTGGCCTACATGGCCGAAGACAGCGGCATCGCGCTGCTCGTGACCCAGAGCCATCTGCGCTCGCGCGTTCCCCTGCGCGAGGGCGTGCGGGTGCTCGAACTCGACACCACCGACCTGGCAGCCGACAGCGAGCTGGCGTCCGAGGTGCCGGTGCACGCCGGCCAACTGGCCTACATCATCTACACCTCGGGATCGACCGGCATGCCCAAGGGCGTGATGGTGGCGCACGGCCCCTTCGCCGCGCATTGCGTCGACACGGCCGTGCTCTACGAGATGGGGCCGCGCTCTTGCGAGCTGCACTTCCTGTCTTTCTCTTTCGACGGCGCGCACGAACGGCTCTTTACCGCGCTGTGTTGCGGCGCCTCGCTGCTGCTGCGCGACGCCACGCTCTGGACCGCCGAGCAGACGCTCGACGCGATGCAGCGGCATGGCGTGACCAATGCCGGCTTTCCGCCGGTCTACCTGCGCCAGCTCGCCGACTGGGCGCGCGACACCGGCCGCTGCCCGCCCGTGCACCTGTACTCCTTCGGCGGCGAGGCGATGTCGCGCGAGAGCTTCGATGCGGTGCGCAAGCACCTGAAGCCGCAGATCCTCATCAACGGCTACGGCCCGACCGAAGCGGTGGTCACGCCGATGCTGTGGAAGGTCGATGCGGCCGCGAGCTTCAGCGAGGGCTATGCGCCCATTGGCCAGCCCGTGGGCGGGCGCAAGGCCTACGTGCTCGACGGCGACCTCAACCGCGTGCCGCGCAACGTGGCCGGCGAGCTGTACCTTGGCGGCACCGGCCTCGCACGCGGCTACCTGCATCGCGCGGGCCTGAGCGCCGAGCGCTTCGTCGCCGATCCTTTCGACGGGGCCGGCGGCCGGCTCTACCGCACCGGCGACTGGGTGCGCTGGCGCGACGACGGCCAGCTCGAATACCTGGGGCGCATCGACCACCAGGTGAAGGTGCGCGGCTTTCGCATCGAGTTGGGCGAGATCGAGGCGCGGCTGCTGGCCGAGCCCGAAGTGCGGCAGGCGGTGGTGATTGCCGCGGCCGGCCTCAGTGGCGCGCGGCTCGTGGCCTATGTGTCGTCGCGAAGCGGCCAGCAGGCCGATGCGGCACAACTCAAGGAAAGGCTTGCGCGTGCGCTGCCCGACTACATGGTGCCGGCCGTCGTGATGGTGGTCGACGCGTTGCCGTTGAGCCCCAGCGGCAAGGTCGATCGCCATGCGCTGCCCGAACCCACGGCCGAGACGGGCCGCGCCTATGAGGCGCCGCAAGGCGAGGCTGAAGAGGCGCTCGCCAAGGTCTGGCGCGATGTGCTGGGCCTGGCGCAAGTGGGCCGCAACGACAACTTCTTCGAGCTGGGCGGTGATTCGATCCTGAGCCTGCAGATCGTGGCGCGGCTGCGGCTGGCAGGCTGGAAGGCCACGCCCAAGCAGATTTTCGAGCGCCAGACCGTGGCTCAGCTTGCGGGCGCAATCGTGCCGAATGGCGATGCGAAGCGGCCCGCCGCCGAGTTGCAGGCAGCGGCGCAGGGCGAAGTGCCGCTGCTGCCGTTCCAGCGCGAGTTCTTCGAGATGAAGATGACAGCGCGCCATCACTGGAACCAGGCCGTGTTGCTGAAGAACCGCGAGCCGCTGCAACTGCCGGCCTTGCGGCAGGCCCTGCGCGCGGTGGTGCAGCAGCACGACAGCCTGCGTTTGCGCTTCACGCTGGATGGCGAGGGCGCCTGGCAACAGCACTACGGAACGGTCTCCGACAACGAGTTCGCGGAGCTTCTCTGGGTGCGCAACGCCGGCGATGCGGCGCAGATCGAGGCGCTGTGCGAAGAAGCGCAGCGCAGCCTCGACCTGGCGCAAGGCTCGCTGATCCGTGCGCTGGTCATCGAGCTGCCAGAGGGCGAGTCGCGGCTGCTGCTGGCCATCCATCATCTGGTGGTCGATGGCGTGTCGTGGCGCATCCTGCTCGAAGACCTGCAGGACGCCTACCGCCAGAGCCTTGCAGGCCAGCCAGTCGCGCTGCCCGCGAAGACCAGCAGCTACAAGGACTGGTCGCTTGCGTTGCAAGGCTATGCCGCCGCCCACGGCGATGAGATCGACCACTGGCGCGCATTGACCGATGTGCCGGCCAGCCTGCCTTGCGCGCACCCGCAAGCCTCGAACACGGCCCAAGACCAGCAGACCGTCGAACTTCAACTCGACAAGGCGACCACCGACGCATTGCTGAAGGACGCGCCCGCGGCCTACCGCACGCAGGCCAACGACCTGCTGCTCACCGCACTCGGCCGGGCCTTGTGCACTTGGAGTGGCCACACGCGCATCCTGATCGACCTCGAAGGCCACGGCCGCGAGGATCTCTTCGCGCACATCGACCTGTCGCGCACGGTGGGCTGGTTCACCGCCTTGTTCCCGGTGGCATTGGCACCGCAGGGCGAGATCGGCGAAGCGATCAAGCGCGTGAAGGAAAGCCTGCGCCGCATTCCCAACAAGGGGCTTGGCCACGGCGTGTTCAAGCACGCGGGCGATGCCGCGCAACAGCAGGCGCTGCAGGCGGTGCCGAAGGCGCAGGTGGTCTTCAACTACCTCGGCCAGTTCGACGGCGGCTTCGACGAGCGCGCGCAGTGGATGCCCGCGCAGGAGTCCAGCGGCGCCCCGGTGGACGGCGGGGCCCCGCTGACGCACGAGTTCTCGGTCAACGGGCAGGTGTTCGACGGCGTGCTGACGCTGCGCGTGAGCTACAGCGTAGCGCGCCACGAGCGCGCGGCGGTAGAAGGCTGGGTGCAACGCTTCCGGCAGGAACTCGAAGCGCTGGTGCGCCACTGCACGAGCGGCGCTCGCGGCGTCACGCCGTCGGACTTTCCGCTTGCGAAGCTCGACCAGCAACAGCTCGATGCGCTGCCGGTGCCGGCCGCGCAACTGGCGGACCTGTACCCGCTGTCGCCGATGCAGTCGGGCATGCTGTTCCACAGCGTCTTCGAGCCGGGTGCCAACACCTACCAGAACCAGCTGCGGCTCGACTTCGAAGGGCTCGACGCGACGCGCTTTCGCGCTGCATGGGAGGCCGTGTTCCAACGGCACGACGTGCTGCGCACCGGCTTCCTGCAACGTGAAAGCCAGCCCCTGCAATGGATCGACCGTGGCGCGCAATTGCCCTGGCGCGAGGAGGACTGGCAGGGCAAGGCGGCGTCGGCCGAAGACCTTGCCGCGCTGGCGCGTACCGAGCTGTCGCGCGGCTTCGATCTGGAGCGGCCGCCGCTCGCGCGTTTCGTGCTGGTGCGCACCGGCGCGCGCAGCCATCATTTCGTCTGGACCGTGCACCATCTGCTGCTGGACGGATGGAGCACTTCGCAATTGCTGGGCGAAGTGCTGCGCCACTACGGCGGGCAGCCACTGCCCGCACTGCAAGGCCGCTACCGCGACTACATCGGCTGGCTGCAGGCGCAGGACGCAGCCGCCAGCGAAAGCTACTGGCGCCGCGAGCTGCAGCGGCTCGAAGGGCCGACACGGCTGGTCGATGCATTGCCCAAGGCCGCCGAGGTGGCCGGGGCACAACCCGGCCACGGCAACTTCGAGCACGCCTTCGATGCCGACGCCACGCAGCGCCTCGTGGCCTTTGCCAAGCGCGAGCACGTCACGCTGAACACGCTGGTGCAGGCGGCCTGGGCGCTGTTGCTGCAGCGGTACTGCGGCCAGCAGGCGGTGGCTTTCGGCTCCACGGTGGCGGGTCGGCCCGGCGACCTGGCCGGGGTCGAGCAGATGGTGGGCCTGTTCATCAACACGCTGCCGGTGGTCTGCACGCCCCGGCCCGAGCGGACGGTGGGCGCATGGCTGCGCGAGCTGCAGGCGCAGAACGTCGAGGTGCGCGAGCACGAGCACACGCCGCTCTACGAGATCCAGCGCTGGGCCGGGCAGAACGGCCCGGGCCTGTTCGACACCATCCTGGTGTTCGAGAACTACCCGGTCGACCAGGCGCTGCGCGACAACATGCCCGGCGGCATGCGCGTGGCCATGGCCGGCCAGCGCGACGAGACGCACTATCCGCTGACGGTGTCGGTCGTGCTGGCGCCCACGCTGACGCTGCAGTTCGACCACGACCGGGCATTGATCGGCGAGCGCGAAGCCGCCGCCATCGCCGCGCACCTGGGCCAGTTGCTGCAGGCATTGGCAATCGACGCCGCGCGCACGGTGCATGAGGTATCGATGCTGGGCGATGCGCAGCGCGCGCAACTGGGGCAATTCGGCCAATGGGATGCGGCGGGCGTGTCCACCGGGGTCGATGCATTCGTGCACCGCGAATTCGAGCGGCATGCGCGCCAGCAGCCCGGCGCCGTGGCATTGATCCACGGCGAGGCCGAGTGGCAGTATGGCGAGCTGAACCAGCGCGCCAACCGCCTCGCGCACCGGTTGATCGCGCTCGGCGTGGGCCCCGACGTGCGTGTCGGCCTCATGGTCGAACGCTCGATGGACATGGTCGTCGGCTTGCTGGCCATCCTGAAGGCCGGCGGCGCCTACGTGCCGCTGGACCCGGAGTACCCCGCGGACCGGCTGGCCTACATGGTCGAGGACAGCGCCATCGGGCTGCTGCTCACGCAAAGCCCGCTGACCGCGCGCATCGCCCAAGGCGGCCAGCCGCTCACGCTGCTAGAACTCGACCGGCTCGCGCTCGACGACGAAGCGGTGCACGACCCCGAAGTCGCGCAGCACGCGCACCACCTTGCGTACGTGATCTACACCTCGGGCTCGACCGGGCGGCCCAAGGGCATCGGCATTGCGCACGGCGCGCTGGCCGCGCACAGCCGCGTGTCGATCGAGTTGTTCGGCCTTGCCCCGCGCGAACGCATGCTGCAGTTCTCGACCATCAACTTCGATGGTTTCGTGGAGCAGCTGTTCCCGCCGTTGGCGGCCGGCAGCGCCGTCGTGCTGCGCGGGCCGGTGCTGTGGGACAGCGACACCTTCTACCGCGAGCTGATCGCGCGCGGCATTACCGTCGCCGACCTGCCGACGGCCTACTGGCACCTGCTGGCGCAAGACTTCGCGCAGCAGGGCGTGCGCGACTACGGCGTGCTGCGCCAGATGAACACCGGCGGCGAGGCGATGCCGGCCGAAGGCGTGAAGGCCTGGCGCGAAGCGGGCATGGGCCACATCCGGCTGCTGAACGTCTACGGCCCGACCGAGACCGTGGTCAGCGCCACCTCGCACGATTGCGGCGCCTACCTCGACGGCACGCAAGCCTTGCCGGCGCAGATGCCGATCGGCAAACCTCTCGGTGGCCGCCGGCTCTACGTGCTCGATGCCGAGCTGCAGCTCGCGCCGCCTGGCGTGGCCGGCGAGCTCTACATCGGCGGCGAGTTGCTGGCGCGCGGCTATCACGGGCGGCCAGCGCTCAGTGCCGAGCGCTTCGTGGCCGATCCCTTCGGCAGCGAAGCAGGCGGGCGCCTGTACCGCACCGGCGACGTCGTGCGCTGGAGCGCGGAAGGCGCGCTGGAGTACCTGGGCCGCACGGACCACCAGGTGAAGGTACGGGGCTTTCGCATCGAGCTGGGCGAGATCGAGGCTGCGCTGCTCGCGCAGCCCGGCGTGCGCGAAGCCGTGGTGGTGGCGCATCAGGCGCCCGGTGGTGCGCGGCTGGTGGGCTATGTGTCGGGCGAGGCCCCGGCTTCGGGCTCGCTCGAAGGACAGGGGCTGCGCGCGGCGCTCGCCGAAGCGCTGCCCGACTACATGGTGCCCGGCGCGATCGTGGTGCTCGCGGCGTTGCCGCTGAACCCGAACGGCAAGGTGGACCGCAAGGCGCTGCCGGCGCCCGACCTGGAAAGCGCCGACGCCCACGAGGCGCCGCAAGGCGAGGTGGAAGAAAAGCTCGCGGCCATCTGGACCGAGGTGTTGCAGGTGGCGCGCATCGGCCGCCGCGACAACTTCTTCGAGCTGGGCGGCCACTCGCTGCTGGCGGTGCGGCTGGTGTCGGCCACCAAGCGGCGCTTCGGCATCGAGCTGCCGCTGCGCGCGGTGTTCGAGACACCGTCCTTCGCGGATTTCGCCGCCGGCGTGGCGGCGGAAATTCCCGCGGGCCTGGGCCTCGTGGCCCATGAAGACCGCAGCGCCGATCGCATCGACGCGCTGCTTGGCGAACTGGAGATATAGAAAGCATGAGCCCGGAACTGAATGCCCTGTCGCGGCGCTTCGTCGCGCTGCCGGCCGACAAGCAGCGAATCTTTCTGGAGAAGCTGCGCGCCAATGGCATCGACTTCGACACGCTGCCGATGATCCCGAGGGATGCCGGCGTGCCGGTGCCGATGGCCTACGCGCAACGGGCCCTGTGGCTGGCGTGGCAGCGTGCGCCGCATTCGCCGGCCTACAACCTGGCGGGCCGGCTGCGCATTCCCGATGCGCGCGGCGCCGACAGCATTCGCGCCTGCGTCGCCTTGCTGGTGAAACGGCATGCGGTGCTTTGCACCACCTATCCCGCCGATGCGGAAGGGCAGGCGCTGCAGCGCATCGATCCGCAGCGCAGCTTTGGTTGGGCGGTGCGCGAGTGGAGCTCGGCGCATCGCGACAGCGACGCAATGCTGCAGGCCGCGGCGAGGGATTTCGCCGCCGCGCCTTTCGACCTGGAGCATGGCCCGGTGTTCCGGGGCGAGCTGCATGTGTTTGCCGATGGCGTGTCTGAACTGCTGCTGGGCGTGCATCACATCGCGGCCGACGGGCAGTCGGTCGAACTGCTGATGGCGGAGTTGATGGCATTGCTTGCGCAGCCTGTTGCTCCGGTGGCCCCGGCCGCCCCGGCGGTGGGCGCGCTCGACTACGCCGACTACGCCGTGTGGCAGAGGCAGTGGCTCGAGGCCGGTGAGCTGCAACGGCAGATCGCCTACTGGCGTGAACAGCTTCGCGATGCGCCATCGAGCACCGCACTGTCGCTCGACCGCCCGCGGCAGGCCACGCGCAGCGCACGGGGCGACATGGTCGCGTTCGCACTCGCGCCCGATGTCTCGCAGCGCCTGAAGGAGTTGGGGCGCCAGCATGCGGCCTCGCCCTACATGGTGACCATCGCGCTGCTCGGCCTGCTGGTCTGGCGCTACTGCGGCGAGCGCGACATCTGCATCGGATCGCCCTCGACCACGCGCGACCGGCCCGAGCTGGCCGGGCTGGTGGGGCACTTCACCAATGTGTTGGTGCTGCGCCTGAAGATCGATCCGTCGGCCGATTTCGCAAGCCTGCTGCGGCAGGTGCGCGAGCGGGTGCTCGAAGCCAAGAGCCATCAGGACCTGCCGCTGGACATGCTGATCGAAGCCCTGGCGGTCGAGCGCACGCCGGGCCTGCAGCCGCTGTTCCAGATCAAGTCGACGCAGCAGGCCACGGGCGGCGCGCCTGCTGCGGCGGCGCCCGATGCGGACGGCATGACGGCCGATGGCATCGGCGTCGACGAAGTGCACTTCGACCTGAGCTTCGACCTGATCGACACGGGCAGTGCGTTGTCCTTCGAGCTGGCCTACGCCACCGACATCTTCGACCGCGTGACCATCGACCGGCTGGCCGATGCGTTCCGCAGCCTCGCCGCGCAGGTGGCAGGCCGGCCGGCATTGGCGCTGAACGGCACTGAACTGGCCGGCGAATCGAGCCTGCGCGGCGAGCGCAAGACATGGCCGTTCGACACCGTGTTGCAGATGCTCGCCAAGGCCGTGGCGCAGCGGGGCGACGCCTCCGCACTGGTCTGCGGCGACCGCGTGCGCAGCCACGCCGAACTCGACCGCGCCTCCGCGCACTGGGCGGCCGAACTCCGGCGCCGTGGCGTTGGGCCCGAGAGCCGCGTGGCCGTCTGCATGGAGCGCTCGCCGGAATTCGTGCTCGCGCTGCTGTCGGTCCTGAAGGCCGGCGGTGCCTATGTGCCTGTCGACCCCGCACTGCCACCGCAGCGCATCGCCGATCTGCTGGAAGACAGCGGCGCGGCGATGGTGCTGGTCACCGCGCCGCTGCCGTGGCAACCGGCGGTGCCGCAACTGGACGTGCACTTCGATCTGCCGGCCAACGCCGAGCCGCCGCGCATCGCGACGCAGGTGCACCCGGACCAGGCGGCCTATGTGATCTACACCTCGGGCTCGACGGGCCGCCCCAAGGGCGTGGCGGTGTCGCACGGTGCGCTCGCGAACTACGCACAAGGCGTGCTCGCGCGCTTCGATCTGCAGGCGGGCGGGCGCTTCGCGATGGTCTCCACCGTCGGGGCCGACCTGGGCCACACCTCGCTGTTCGGCGCGCTGTGTTCGGGCGGCAGCCTGCATCTGCTGACGGCCGACGAGGCCTTCGACCCGGATGCCTTCGCCGCAAGCATGGCAAGGCACAAGACGGGTGTGCTGAAGATCGTGCCGAGCCACCTCAAGGGGCTGCTCAATGCGCAGCGGCCCGAAGCGGTGCTGCCATTGCACACGCTGGTGCTGGGCGGCGAGGTCACCGATGCGGCCACGCTGCAGACGATCCGCGCGCTTCGGCCCGATCTGCGCATCTTCAATCACTACGGGCCGACCGAGACGACGGTCGGCATGCTGACGCATTTTGCAGAAGCACCCACCGGTGCGGCGATGGACAACCTGCCGCTCGGACGCCCGATACCGAACATGGATGCCTACGTGCTCGACGCGCAATTGCAGGCCGTGCAGCCAGGCATGCCGGGCGAGCTGTACATCGGCGGGCCGGGTGTGGCGCGTGGCTACCTCGGGCGTGCCGACCTGTGTGCGGAGCGCTTTGTCGCGTCGCCGTTCGGCGATGGCCAGCGCCTGTATCGCGCGGGCGACCGGGTGCGGCAGCGCAGCGACGGCACGCTGGAGTTTCTCGGGCGCAACGACGACCAGGTCAAGATTCGCGGCTATCGCGTCGAGCCGGGCGAGCTGGCGGCGCGCCTGCGGCAGTTCGCCGAGGTCGGCGATGCGGTGGTTGTTGCGGATGCGGGCGCGCACGACAGCGCGGTGCTGTGGGCCTACGTGGTGCCGAAGGCGCGGGGTGCGGCCTTCGACGTCGAAAGGCTGCGGCAGGCGCTGCAGGGCAGCCTGCCGGCGTGGCTGGTGCCCGAGAAGATCGTCGTGCTCGATGCACTGCCGCTGACGGCCAACGGCAAGATCGACCGGCGTGCACTGCCGCGTCCGCAGGAGCCCGATGCGGCGGAGCAGCTGCAGCAGGCCTTCGATGCGCCCCGTGGCCCGGTCGAAGAGGCACTGGCCGGCATCTGGCGCCAGGTGCTCGGTGTGGAGCGCATCGCGCGTGGCGACAACTTCTTCGCGCTCGGTGGCGATTCGATCCTGAGCCTCAAGCTGGTGGCGCGCATCCGCAAGCAGTTGCCCGGCGGCGGCCAGTTGAGCCTGCCCGACGTGATGCAGGCCGAGAGCCTGCAAAGCCTGGCGGCACGCCTGCGGCAGAAGTTCGAGACTTCGCACGATGCCGTCTGCCTTGCCGCCACCGGTGCGGGCACGCCGCTGTTCTGCCTGCCGGGGCTGATCGTCAACACGCGCGAGTTCCTGCCGCTGGCCGAGGCGTTGCAGGCTGACCGGCCGGTGTACGGCTTCGTGAGCCACGTCTACACGCGCAAGCGCTGGCGCGGCTTTGCGGTGCAGGAGATGGCGGCCGAGTACGCGGACTTCATCGCCGCGACGGCCACGGGCGGGCGCTGCGCGTTGCTGGGCTGGTCTTCGGGCGGCGACCTGGCCTTCGAGGTCGCGCGGCGCTTGCAGGGGCGCGTCGAGATCGTCTTCACCGCGCTGGTGGATGTGTTCGAGACCGAGCCGCTGCTGCCTTCGCGCGAGCTGGCGCCGGCACAGCGCGCGCAGGCCGACGAGGCGCTCGCGGCGTGGCTCGCGCGCTCGCAGATGGCCGAGCAGTGGCAGGCGCTGATCGCCCGCATGGACGACGGCGAACGCAGCTGGGTCGCGTTGCAGGTGCTCGACGCGGCGCAGGACTTCCCGGTGGACGGGCCCGGCGACGAGGCGGCCGAGTACCTGATGTGGGTCACGCTCGACAAGCGCGTGCAGGCGCAGCGCTATGCGTACGAGCCGTCGGCACTGCCGGTCCACGTGTTCCAGGCCGACAGTTCGCTGACGGCCGAGGGCGTGCTGCGCCGCTGGCAGGACCACGCGCAGGTCGTCGCGACCGAGGTGCTGCCGCAGGCGAGCCACCTGGACATCATTCGCCATCCGCAGTTGTGCGCGGCGCTTGCGAAGGCGCTGCGCGCTACCGACACCGCGGCATGACGCCGACCGGCCTGCGCGAGAACGCGCAGGTCACTAAAAAAAGCCCCGGAAGGCGCAGCGCGAACGCTGCATCCTCCGGGGCTTTTTTCCTGATACGGGCCTGCTGGCCCGGACTGGTTCAGAAGCGGTAGGTTGCCGTGGCCGTCACGCGGCGCGGGTCGCCGTAGTAGCAGCTGCCGTACTGGTCGCAGTTGGCGAAGTAGGTCTTGTTGGTCAGGTTGCGCAGGTTGAGCGCGAGGCTCCAGCGTTCGTAGTCGTAGCCGATCATCGCGTCGAAGACGGTCGACGATGGCACCTTGGCCGGCGCGGCGTTCAGGTCGCCGTGGTTGGCGCCGATGAAGCGCGCGCCCAGGCCCACCTTCAGGCCATTGGTGAAGCGGTAGTCGGCCCACACCGCGAGGGTGTTGCGCGGCACGGCCGTCAGGGGCTTGCCGATCTCGCTCGGCGTGCTGCTGGCCGTGATCTTCGCCGTGGGCGTGTAGGCGTACGAGCCCGTGATGTTCAGGCGCGGCATGACCTCGGCCGTGGCTTCCAGTTCGAGGCCGCGCACCACCACTTCGCCGGTCTGGCGCGGCTTGTAGTTTTCGTCGGCGGTGATGTAGTTGCTGCGGCGCAGGTCGAAGACGGCGGCGCTGTAGCTTTCCTTTCGGCCGGGCGGCTGGTAGCGCACGCCGACTTCGTACTGGCGGCCGGTCTCAGGCTTGAAGGGCTGCTTGGTGTCGGCGTTGAGGGTGGCCGTCGGCGCGAACGATTCGGCGTAGGAGAAGTAGGGCGCCAGGCCGTTGTCCGCCACGTAGGTCAGGCCCATGCGCTTGGTGGCCTTGTGCTCGGAGATGCGCGTGTTCGTGTTGTCCAGGCGGCTGTCGATGTTGCTGGTGGCGCGGTCGTAGCGGCCGCCCAGGGTCAGGATCCACTTGTCGCGCCACTTGATCTGGTCCTGGATGTACAGGCCGGTCTGCGACAGCGTGCTGGTGGCGTTGAACCAGGGGTCGGGGAACTGGATCGGGCCGCCGTAGACGGGCGCGAAGATGCTCAGCGGGGCTGCGCTGCCGCCGGTGTAGCTGTACTGCTCGATGCGGTTGCGCTGGTAGTCCAGGCCCACCAGGATCTTGTGCTGCCAGTCGCCCGACTTCAGGCTGGCCTGCAGCTGGTTGTCGAGGTTGAAGGCCTTGACCTTCTCGCGGCTGCCCGAGATCGTGCGGCGGATGAACGCGAAGTTCGACGGATCGTTGTCGTTGTCGGGGTTGATGGTCTGGAAGGCGCGGCCCTGCACCGCGGCGTAGTCGACCTTGAGCTGGCCGTAGCGCGCGTTCTGGCGCACCGTGAAGGTGTCGTTGATGCGGTGCTCGAACAGGTAGCCGATCATCGACTGGTCGAGGTTGAACCGGTTGTTGATCGGGTCGCTCGTGAACAGCGAAGAGGGAATGTAGGTGCCGATCGGCGTCGGCACGAGCGAGCCCACGGCGGGGTTCATGCGCGAGTAGACGCCCGCGCGCGTGCGGCTGAATTGCGAGAGCAGCGTGAAGCTGGTGTCGCTCGACGGCTTCCAGGTGAAGGAAGGCGCGATGTAGGTGCGGTCGTCGGGCATGTTGCCGACCGGCAGCTTGGCGTCGCGCAGGAGGCCGGTGACGCGGTAGAGCAGCTTGCCTTCGGTATCGATCGCGCCCGAGAAGTCGGCTGCGATCTGGCGGCGGCCGTAGTCGCCGAACTGCATCTGGATCTCGCGCACCGGATCGGCCGTGGGGCGCTTGCTGACCACGTTGACCAAGCCGCCGGGGCCGCTCTGGCCGTACAGCACCGAGGACGGGCCGCGCAGCAGTTCGATGCGCTCGGCGCCGTAGTTCTCGGTCTGCCACACGCCCCAGTTGCCGTTGTTGCGCAGCGGCATGCCGTCCAGGTAGAAGCCCGGCGCGTAGGCGTCGAAGCCGCGCAGCGTGATCCAGTCGTAGCGCGAGTCCGCGCCATAGCGCGTGGGGATGACGCCGGGCGTGTAGCTCAGCGCGTCCTTCACGGTCTTGGCGCCCATTGCGTCGTAGCGGTCGGACGTGATCACCGAGATCGACTGCGGCGTCTCGATGATCGGCGTGTCGGTCTTGGTGCCGGTGGCGCTGCGCTTGGCCACGTAGCCGTTGACGTGGCCGGTGCCGCTTTCCTCCGTGTCGGCGCTCACGGTCACCGGGGGCAACGAGACGGCGGCGCCTTGTTGAGGGGCGGCCGGCTGGGCGGGTGTCTGGGTCGTCGTCTGTGCCGAGGCCGACAGGCTCCAGAGCGTGGCGGCGGTTCCGAACGCTGCTGCGAGCGAAGCGTTCAGCAGGCGTTGGCGAGGCGGGGGAAGAGTGCGCATGAAATAGGACTCACGGATGATTGAACCGCGCGGATTTTAATGAGAATGGTTCTCATTTTATTAATTCACCGCCACACGTTGTTGCATTTGGCGTATTTCCGCGACAGATTCAAAGTTGGCTGGCCGCCGGTTGGCGGCCGAAGACGGCGCTCAGGGCGTGGCAGACAGCGGGCGTCCCGAGATCACCGCGTTGTCGTCGCGCGGCAGCCAGAGCGCATCGCAGAAATAGCGCTCGCGCAGCATCATCACGAGCAGCGCGCGCTTGTGCGGTAGGTCGAATTCCTTCACCTTGGCGTAGCCCGATTTGTCGAGGTTGCGGATCTGCTGCACGTGGTCGATGCGCGGCTCGCCCATGGCACGCCCGGTGCGCGGATCGCACAGGAAGATGTAGTGCGAGATCGACGTGAGCCAGGCCGTCGCATACGCCTTGCCGCGGAACGCGGGCTCGCCCACCAGCACATGCCAGCCACGGTCGTGGTCGTCGACGTCGTAGAAGGGCGCGATGCGGCTTTCCTTGGCCCAGTACATCTCGAAGTAGGCGAAGGGCTCGCCGTCGAAGCTCGCGATCATCGAGTACATGTGCGGATCGCGGTCGATGGCACTGAGGTAGGCGCGGTGCTTGTCGAAGTCGCCTTCCTCTTCCCAGATGCGGGCCACGTCGGGGTCGTTCATCCAGCGGTTGAACATCGGCAGGTCGCGCTCGATGTCGATGCTGCGAAACGAGAAGGTCTGGCCCAGCCAGGGAATGAAGCGCTGGTAGAGCACGCCGCGCGGCTTGGGCGGGCGCACCGGATGGCGCTTGCCGCCGGTCAGCGCGTATTGCAGCGCGATCGGCGTGTGCACCGCGGGCAGCCACAGGCGCGCCTGCTGCCACAGCATGTCCCTGCAGGCGCGCGCACGGCCATCGGTGCCGGGCAGCAGCACGCCGGCCTGTGCAAGGTCGGCGAAGCGGTCCGCGTCGGCCACCGTGACCGTGCGGTTCGCAGGATGGTGCGCGAACGTGGCTTCGAGTGCCGCGAGCAGATGGGCCGCCGCGCCGGGGCCCGAGGTTTCGCCTTCGACCTGCGCCAGCGCAAGGCCGGTGCCGGCGGATGGCGGCGGCTCGATCCGCCACTGCGACAGCGCACCATTGTTTTGGGTGCGAACCATCAGGCTCGTGCCTTCGAGCGTGACCTCGTGCGGCACGCCGTCCGCATAGGAAATCAGCGGGGTCTTCGGTCGCGTATCGAAGGCCGGGGCCGACGTGGATGTAGCGAGTGTCATAGGTCTCCTTGGGTGTGTGCGCCGCTCGGGCGTCGGATGTGCGGGGCCAGCAGGGCCAGGCCCTGGTGCAGCGCCGGGAAGAGGCTGCGGTTGAAGTTGTTCCAGCGCAGCTCGAGGATCGAGTCCTCGGGCGCGATGTCGGTGCCGAGCACGTCGAAGATGACCTCGCCCGAATCGATGCCGTTGTCCACGTAGTGCAGCGAGGCGCCGGTCTTGCGCACCGGCGGCACCGGCACCGTGGCCATCGTGGTCCAGTCGGTCACCTTGCGGCCCTGCGCGCCATGCAGCGCGTCGAGCGTCGCGCAGGCGCCGCGGCGTTCGTAGGGCGATTCGATGCGCGTGATGCCCGGGTGGATGTTGACGATCCGGCGGTGAAAGCGCGCACCGGGCCGCACCAGTTCGTCCAGGATGATGAGCAGCCCGTCGAGCACCACCACGTCGGCCTGCAGCGTCAGCAGCTTGTCGAGCAGCTTGCGTTCGTAGTCGCTCTTGGCCGCGGGGCGCGTGGCCGCGTCCAGCGGCAGGCGCCGGTAGGTCGAGGGCACCGCATGCAGCATGTCGCGCAGCAGTTGCCCCTGGGCCCGCAGGTCCTTCGGAAAGATCCATTGCCTGTCGGGATGCCACGCGAACCCGTAGTCCGCCAGCGCCGCCTGGTCGCGCGGCGATTGCGCATCGTCGTCGTAGACGATGCCTTCGAGCGAATAGGCATCGCCGAGCGGCGTGGTGTCGAGCGCCTCGGCCAGGTATTCGAGCGGCGACTTCATGTAGCGCGGCTCGCCCTTGTAGTCGATGTGCTGGCCGGCCCGGTCGGCCGCGGCGTTTCTCAAGGACAGGATGTAGACGAGCTTTGCCTTGGTCATGGGTGTGGGATGAATGGATGGGCTTCTTCGCTGGATTCGGCGCAGGGCGGCGCGCAGCCGCCCGATGTGCCTCCAGAGGGAGACGGAATGCGGCGCGATCTGTTCACCGGCGCCTTCAGGTGTCCGCCTCGCCGACCTCGACGCCGCCCTTGCGGTGCTGTGGCGCCAGAGGACAGGCACCGCAGTAGCCTTCTTCGGGCAGCAGGTAGTACAGGCAGCACTGCCGGTGCAGCTTGATGGCCACGCACTCGTCGCCGTCGATGCGGTGCACCTCGCGTTGCCGACCGAAGAGCGGGTTGGGCTCTGGCGGGTTGCCGGCATCGCGTGGCCACTCGGGGCTGTGCAGCAGGTGCGCCTGGTCTTGCGCGATCACCGCTGCGCCGCCGGTCAGCGCCAGCGCCTGGGCAAGGATCGGGTCGAGCTGTCGCGCGGCATTGCCCCAGAGGATCTTGGGTGCGACCCGCGTGAGGCTGCAGAGCGTCGCGAACAGCGGCCGCAGGTGCTGCCGCAGCAGCGGGGCGTAGCGTTGCGCGGTGCTGGTGCCGTACAGGGCCTGGCCGGTCTCGCGGATGTGGAAGCTCGTGGGAGCGCCATCGTCGTCCAGCCGTACCCAAACCTGCTCGGCAGCCATCGGAAAGACATGCTGCAGCACGCTCGCCGCCGCGGCCACCGGCGGCAGCAACGCGGCCACGTACTCGAGGCACCATGCCGAGGCAACGGCCCGCAGGTCATGCCCGGTGCTTTTCCTGAATCGCGCGTGGCGCTGCAGCACCTCGGCCAGCATGTCGCTGGAGCGCAGCAGGTCGGCAACGCGCACGGCGTCCGCCGGAGGCGTGTCCGCGTGCTGGAGTCTTTCGCCGAGCGGGGCCAGTTCGCCCTGGAAGAGGGGCTCCAGCAGCGGGATCATGGCCCGGCCCGCCACAGGGCGATGGAGCGGTGCGCAGGGTGCATCCAGACAAGACGCACCAGCGTGCCCGCATGTTCATTCGCGGCCGGCCGACATCTTTCGCATGAACATCGGCGCGGCCCGGCCGTCTATGCAAAGGGTGGCGTGGTGCCGCCAGGCCGTGCATAGGGGCATGGCCTTTCTCCAGCCGTTTTCGGCTCGGCCGTGGATGTTCCGCGCGACCGGGCCGCAGTCGCCTCCCGGGGCGGAAAGAGTTCGTGCATGACATCCACCAATGACGCCAGTGGCCCTCGCGGGGAAATCGGGCGCCTGCTGAAACCATTCCTTCCGTGGATCGTGCTGTCCGCGATCACGGGCGTCGGCGCGGGCGCCGCAACGGTTGCGCTGCTGCGCACCATCAACCAGGTGCTGAACCAGGACGGCGGCATGGCCGGTGGCCTGCTGCTGACCTTCATCGCGCTGTGCGGCGTCGCGCTGTTCGGCCGCATGGCTTCGGACGTGTCGACCAACTTCGTCGGCCAGCGGCTGGTGGCCCAGGTGCGCAAGAGCCTGGCGCAGAAGATTCTCTCGGCGCCCATCGATGCGCTGGAGCGCTACCGCACGCACCGCCTGATGCCGGTGCTGTCGCAAGACGTGGACATGATCAGCGACGCCGCCTTCGTGCTGTCTTCCACGCTGATCGCGGTGGCCGTCGCCTTCGGTTGCCTGGCCTACCTGGCGTTCCTGTCGCTGCCGCTGTTCTGCCTGCTGGTGGTGGCGCTGGTGATCGGCGCCACGATCCAGACCATGGCGCAGACCCGCGCCGAGACCGGCTTCTGGAAAGCGCGCGAGCATGAAGACCAACTGCACAAGGCCTACCGCGCGATCAGCGAAGGCGCGAAAGAACTGCGCATGCACCGCGACCGCCGCACGCGCATGTTCGGTGGCCAGGTCGAACGCATCGTCGACGACATCCGCCGCGTCAACGGCCGCGCGATCAACACCTATGTGATGGCGACCGCCTTCGGTTCGGCGCTGTTCTTCCTGTTGATCGCGCTGATCCTCGGCTGGGCCGCATTCCGCAGCACCGAGCCTGTGGTGCTCAGCGGCTTCGTGCTGGTGCTGCTGTTCCTGAAGGGGCCGATCGACGTCATTGCCGGCGCGCTGCCGAACGTCGGCCGCGCCAAGATCGCGTTCCAGCGCATCGGCGATCTCTCGGCGCGCTTCGCCACGCCGGAGCCGCACCTGCATCTGGAGCGCCCGCCGAGCATCGCCACGCTCTCGCGCGGCATCGGCATGCGCGGCGTGCGCTATGCCTTCGAGACGGCCGAGGGCAGCGAGCCCTTCGTGCTCGGCCCGATCGACCTGCAGCTGCAGCGCGGCGAGATGGTGTTCGTCGTGGGCGACAACGGCTCGGGCAAGACCACCCTCATCAAGCTGCTGCTCGGCCTCTATGCGCCGCAGGAGGGCGAAGTGCTGCGCGACGACGCCATCGTGACGCCCGAGGCGCGGGACGACTACCGCCAGTTGTTCACCACCGTGTTCTCCGACTTCTATCTGTTCGAAGACCTCGTGGCCAGCGACAAGGGCGAAGGCACGCTGCCGCAGGCGGCATTGCCCTACCTGCAGCGGCTGGAGATCGCCCACAAGGTCAGCGTGAAAGACGGCTCCTTCAGCACCGTCGACCTGTCGACCGGCCAGCGCAAGCGGCTGGCGCTGGTGCACGCCTACCTCGAAGGCCGCCCGGTGCTGGTGTTCGACGAATGGGCCGCCGACCAGGACCCGACCTTCCGCCATCTTTTCTACACCGAGCTCCTTCCGGAGCTGCGTGCCAAGGGCCACCTGCTGGTGGTGATCTCGCACGACGACCGCTATTTCCACCTGGCCGACCGCGTGATCACCATGAAGGCCGGACGCATCGCCGAAGACCGGGCGCGCACACCGCAAGGACTGGCCGCGTGACGCCCCGCCAGTTCATCCGCATCCCTACACAGAGCCACCGAGCACAGAGGAGTTGACATCGCATGCAGCACATCCATGACCTGATCGGAATCGGATTCGGCCCGTCGAACGTCGCGCTGGCCATCGCACTCGATGAGAAGCGCCACGGCGGAAAGCCGCTCGACGCCTTGTTCATCGAGCGGCAGCCCCGCTTCGCCTGGCATCCACACATGCTGCTGGACCAGGCGCACATGCAGATCTCTTTCCTGAAAGACCTCGCGACGCTGCGCAACCCCACCAGCCGCTTCACCTTCGTCAATTACCTGCACGAGCAGGGGCGCCTGACGGACTTCATCAACCTCAAGAGCTTCTTTCCGAGCCGGCACGAGTTCAACGACTACCTGGGCTGGGCCGCGAACCAGTTCGAAGACGCCTGCCGCTACGGCGAAGAGGTGTTCGAGGTGCTGCCCGAAACGCAGGGCGGCGAGGTGTCGCTGCTGCGCGTGCGCTCGCGCAGCGAAGGCGGCCGGGTGCAGGAGCGGCTGGCGCGCAACCTCGTCGTCAGCATTGGCGGCACGCCGAATATTCCTGAAAGCTTCCGCGCGCTGCGGGGCGACGGGCGGGTGTTCCACTCCAGCAGCTACCTGAAGGACATGGCACGCCATCCGCAGGCGCGCAGGGTCGCCGTCATCGGTGCGGGCCAGAGCGCGGCCGAGATCTTCATGGACCTGCAGGGGCGCTCTGGCGGGCTCCAGGTCGATCTGGTCATGCGTGCGCGTTCCATCCGGCCGTCGGACGACAGCCCCTTCGTGAACGAAGTCTTCAACGCCGACTTCACCGACTACATGTTCAGCCGCGCCAGCGACGAGCGGGCCGCGTTGCTCGACGAGTTCTCGCAGACCAACTACGCGGTGGCCGACCTCGACCTGATCCAGCAGATCTTCAAGGTCTTCTACGACCAGAAGGTGGCGCGCGGCACGCGCTTGCGCATGCTGCGCCAGCACGACGTGCGCGCGGTGCGCGCGGCTTCCGACGGCGTTCATCTCACGCTGCTCGACCAGGACGCCGGGCGCGAGAGCACGGTGCGCTACGACGCCGTGGTGCTGGCCACCGGCTATGCGCGCGACCAGCACAAAGACCTGTTGCTGCCGCTCGCACCGCACCTGGGCGACTACGACGTCGATCGCTATTACCGCCTGAAGACCACGCCCGACTTCCACCCGGGCATCTACCTGCAGGGCGCCTGCGAAGACAGCCATGGCCTGAGCGACACGCTGCTCTCGGTGACCTCTGTGCGCACGGGCGAGATCGGCAATGCGCTGCTCGCCGCGCAGTCCAGAGCACGCAATGCCGTGCGGGACGAGGCGCAGGCCGTCCGGGTCTAGCCCGCAAGCCGGCCGGCCCGGACCGGGCCGCGCCACGTGCATCGGGTGAGCGCATGCTTCTTCGGAAGTCCCCGAAATGAACATATGCGGGGCTTCCGCGTCAATAGGGGAACGAAGCCAACCCGGGCACAGAACCCATGCAGTCGACGATGGTCACCAGAACTCCTGTTTCCGCAGAGGCTGCCTTCGATATGGCCTGGGCGCTTTTTTGCCAGTTGCACGACGCGCCTTCACGCGACCATGCCGACCAGCTCGTTCACTGGCTCGGCGAAGACCCGCGCCACGTGCGGGCGTTCGACGAAGCGCTCACGCTGTGGGCGCTCGCCGGCGTCGCCCTGATCAAGCCCGTGCTCGAGGAGGCGCAGCGCTACGGCCCCGACCTGCAGTAAGCAGGCGCCGACGCGCGACAACTTTTCGGCAGCACCGCGGATGGACACGCTTCATCGCCGGTGCCCGCCTGTCATGTTTACGGGGAAAACCTTGAAAACAACACCAAGACTGCGCGCCTGCGCGCTGGGCCGCCGCATGCTCGCCATCGCCCTTGCGGGCACCTTCATCGGCGCTGCGCCGGCATGGGCCCGGCGTGAGGCGTCGACGCCGGCTAGCTCGATCGAGATCCGTCGCACCGCCGACGGCCTTCCGCATGTTCGCGCCAACAGCTGGCGAGGGCTGGGCATCGGCTACGGCCAGGCGCAGGCCGAAGACGCGCTGTGCACGCTGGCCGATGCCTTCGTCACCTACAGCGGGCAGCGTTCGCTGTACTTCGGCGCCGAAGGCAAGCCAGCGACGCGCTCGACCTTCGGCGAAGCTGCGAACCTCGATCTGGATTTTTTCTTCCAGGCGTTCGCGGGCAACGATGCGGTCGAGGCGCTCAAGCGTGAGCAGCCGGCGGAGCTGAATGAACTCATTGCCGGCTATGCGGAAGGCTACAACCGCCATGTGCGTTCGTTGCAGTCACAGCGGGGGCGCACGGGCGCATCGCATGCCTGTGCCAATGCCTCGTGGGTGCGAACCATCGGGCCCGAAGATGTCTATCGCCGGATGATCGCCGCAGGGTTGGCAGGGGGCTACACGCACTTCATCCCCGAGATCGTCAAAGCCCAACCCGCAGCCACCGCGCCGCCCGTGCCGGCAGACAAGTTCTCGCTGTCCTCGAGGCTCGACATTCCGGTGGGCGATGCGCGCGGCATCGGCAGCAACGTGCTGGCCTTCGGGCAGGCCGCCACCGGCGAGCGCGGCGGCAGCGTGCTGTTCGGCAACCCGCACTGGTACTGGGGCGGACCGGACCGCTTCTACCAGGTGCACCTCACGCTGCCCGGCAAGCTGGACGTGGCGGGCGTGTCCTTCCTCGGCATTCCGCTCGTCATGATCGGCTTCAACAACGACGTGGCCTGGAGCCACACGGTGTCTGCCGCGCGGCGCTTCGGCCTGTTCGAACTGACGCTGGACCCGGCCGACCCCACACGCTACCTCATCGATGGCGTTGCCGAGCCCATGCAGGCCCGGCCGCTGGCCGTGGCGGTGCGCCGGCCCGACGGCACGGTGGACCTCGTTCGCCGCACGCTCTATCGCACACGCTTCGGCCCCGTGGTCGACCTGGGCGCGCGCAACGCCGCGCTCGGTTGGAGCGCGCACAAAGCCATTGCCATCCGCGACGTCAACGCCGACAACCGGCGCATCTTCCGCAACTTCTTCCGATGGGACCAGGCGCGTTCGCTCGATGAGTTCATCGGCATCCAGCGCGAAGAGCTGGCGATGCCGTGGGTCAATACGGCGGCCATCGGGCGCGGCGACGGGCGGGTCTGGTACGCCGACATCGGCGCCATTCCCGGCGTTCCCGACGCGCTGCGTGCAAGCTGCGCGACCCCGCTGTCGAAGGCCTTCGCCGCGCTCGATCCGGCAACGCCGATGCTCGACGGCAGCCGTTCGGCCTGCGAGTGGCAGTCCGCACGGAACGCGGTGCAGGCCGGCACCTTGCCTGTCGATCGCATGCCCAGCCTGCTGCGCGAGGACTACGTTGCGAACATGAACGACAGCTACTGGCTCACGAACCCCGCGCAGCCGTTGACGGGGCTGCCGTCGATCCTCGGCGGAGAAGGGAAGGCCCTGTCGATGCGCGGGCAGGCGGGGCACCGCATGGCGGGCGCGCTTGCCGGTGCGGGAGAAAGCTCCGCCAAGGGCCTGGCCGACCGCTTGATGCGCACGACGCAGGAGGCCCGCTCCTACAGCGCGGACCAGTTCAAGACGGCCCTGCTCGACGGTGCCTGCGCGTCGGGGCAGGTCGAGCTGGCGGCCGACGATGCCAAGCCGCGCACGGTCGATGTGCGGCCGGCCTGTGAGGTGCTCTGGCGCTGGTCGAACCGCGCCGGCGCACAGGACCGGGGCGTGCTGCTGTGGGACGCCTTCTGGGAAAGGCTGCAGAAGATTCCCGCGCAGGAGTTCTACACGCAGGCGTTCTCGGCCGCCGCGCCGCTGCAGACACCGTCGGGCGTCAACGCCGCCGACCCGCGCGTGGCGCGCGCCCTGGCCGGTGCGGTCGAAGACATGGCCAGGCATGGCTGGGCGCTGGACGCGCCATTGGGCGAACACCGCTTCGCGCGCAGCGAAGGCCGGCAGGTTCCGCTCTTCGGTGGCTGCGACATCGAAGGCTATTTCACCGTGTCCTGCGCCAACGACGGCGACTACACCATGGGCAATCGCTCGCACGGCAATACCTACCTGCAGGTCGTGTACTTCGACCGGCACGGCGTGCAGGCGCGCACGCTGCTTGCGCATGGCGAGCCCGAAACCGCGGTGGCGAATGGCCCGGGACTTGCATCCGTGGCGCGCTATGCAAGAAAGGACTGGCTGCGCTTTCCGTTCCGCGAGGAAGACATCGCACGCGATCCGCTGCTGCGGCGCGTGACCGTTCGGCCTTGATGAATGGGGGCGCGGCCCGCGGCTTGACCCGCCCGCAACGCGGGTGATAGCCTGCCGCGCCTTTCTTCGCATCGGCTTCTTCCTCCTTCACAGAACGAACACAGAACGGACCCCATGAAGATTCAAACGCGCCCCACGTCTTTCGCCCGCAACCTCGCGCCCCGGTGGGCGCGCACCGCCTGCCATGGCGCGGTGCTGGCATGTGCGCTGCTCGCGGGCCAGGCGATGGCGCAGAAGCCGCACCAGGGTGTGTTCGATGCGGCCACGCAGAGCAAGGACGGCGCGCTGAAGATGCTGGAGCGCATGGTCAACATCGACTCCGGCTCGGCCAGCACCGAAGGCCTTGCGAAGGTGCGCGAGATGGCGGTCGAGGAGCTGCGCAAGCTCGGCGCGCGCATCGAGACCTTTCCGGCGGAGCCGCACCCCGGCACCAACGTGGTCGCGACGCTGACCGGCCAAGGCAAGAAGAAGATCCTGATCCTGGCCCACATGGACACCGTGTTCAAGGAAGGCACGGCGGCGGCCAAGCCGTTCTACATCAAGGACGGCCGCGCCTACGGCCCCGGCGTGATGGACGACAAGGGCGGCGTGGTGGCCGGCCTCTATGCGCTGAAGATCCTGCAGCAGATCGGCTTCAAGGACTATGGGCAGATCACCTTCCTGCTCGATACCAACGAGGAAGTCGGCTCGGTCGGCACCAGCGCGCTCATCGAGCGCGTGGCCAAGCAGCACGACGTGGCGCTCAACCTGGAACCGGGCCGCCCGGCCGACGGCCTCGTGGTCGAGCGCAAGGGCTCGGCGACGGCGCTGCTGGAAGTGAAGGGCGTGGCGGCGCATGCGGGCGTGGCGCCCGAGGCCGGCCGCAATGCGGCGATGGAAGTGGCGCACCAGGTGCTGCAGCTGTCGAAGACGGCGGACCCGGTGAAGAAGACCACGGTCAATTTCACGGTGCTCACCGCCAACGGGCCGACCAACGTGATTCCCGCCACAGCAAGCGCCAAGGCCGACGTGCGCGTGGCCACGCCCGAGGAGTTCGATCGCGTCGAGAAAGACATGGTGCGCATCGCGCAGAACAAGCTCATTCCCGACTCCGAGGTGCGCGTGCGCCTGAGCCGTGGCCTGCCGCCCATGCCGCGCCTGCCTTCGTCCGACAAGCTGGTGGCGATGGCCGAAGGCATCTACGCGGAGATCGGCAAGAAGCTCACCATCGAGAGCAGCGGCGGCGCGGCCGATGCCAGCCTGGTGGCGGGTGTCGGCGTGCCGGTGCTCGACGGATTCGGCATCGTGGGTGGCGGCATCCACACGCCGGAAGAATATGCGGAGGTCGAGAGCGTGGTGCCGCGCCTTTACCTGCTCTCGCGCATGCTGATGGACCTGTCGGCCAACTAGGCGGCATGCATCGCACGGCACCTGCGGGGCGGCTGGCAAAGCCGGTTCCGCGGTGCCCTTGGAATGGGCCGGGTCAGCCCTTCTTCGGGATGGTCAGGCCGCTGATCACAGCCGGCCGCGCGACGAAGGCTTCGAGCGCGCGCGCGACGTTCTTGAAGTCCTTGAAGCCGACCAGGTCACCCGCTTCATAGAAGCCGATCAGGTTGCGAATCCACGGGAACGATGCGATGTCGGCGATCGTGTAGCTGTCGCCCATGATCCATGCGCGGTCGGCCAGGCGCTTGTCGAGCACGCCGAGTAGGCGCTTCGACTCGGCAACGTAGCGGTCGCGCGGGCGCTTGTCTTCGTATTCCTTGCCCGCGAACTTGTTGAAGAACCCGAGCTGGCCGAACATCGGGCCGATGCCGCCCATCTGGAACATCACCCACTGGATGGTTTCGTAGCGGCCGGCGGCGTCTTGCGGAATGAGCTTGCCGGTCTTCTCGGCAAGGTACAGAAGAATCGCGCCGGACTCGAACAGCGCCAGCGGCTTTCCGCCCGGGCCGTTGGGATCGACGATCGCGGGGATCTTGTTGTTCGGGTTGAGCGACAGGAACTCCGGCGACATCTGGTCGTTGGTCTCGAAGCTCACGAAGTGCGGCTCGTAGGGCAGGCCGGTTTCCTCCAGCATGATCGACACCTTCACGCCGTTGGGCGTGGGCAGCGAATAGAGCTGCAGCCGGTCGGGGTGCTGCGCGGGCCACTTCTTCGTGATGGGGAAACTCGAGAGATCGGTCATGGGTAGGTTCCTTGAGAAAGATGGCGGCAAGAGCGCCGGATTCTGCCCGTGTCAGGCCACCGGCGCGCGCGCATGGCCTTGCAGGCGCGGCAGTACGTCACGCCCGAGTTCGTCGATCACCTCCATCGCCGGGCGCGGCCCGCGCACGAGGTTCAGCAGCACGTGGCTCACGCCCGCGTCTTCCATGCGGTCGAGATAGGCGACCAGCGCATCGCGCCCCGTGCGCAGGCCCAGTTCGATGGGTTCGGCCGGTGCATCGGCCCGCTCCAGCAGATCGAGTTGCAGCGACTGCACGAAGGGCTTGGGCTCGCTGCCCGCGCGCTCGCGCAGGGCCGACTGCCACAGGCCGATGCGGCCCTGCTGACGCGCTTCGTCGCGGTGGTAGGTGGCCCAGCCGTCCGAATGGGTGGCCGTCCATTGCAGCGACTGGCGCGCCGAGCCCACCACCAGCATGCCGATGCGCGTGGCGGGCGGAGCCATCAGGTCGTAGCCGCCCGTGGCTTCGCGCAGCGCGGCACGCCCGGCCGCGTCGGGCGACAGCGCGGAGCGCACGATGTTCCACCGCTCGCGAAAGGTCTCGGCGCGCAGCGCGATGTCTTGCTTGAAGATCGCGAACTCCGCTTCGCGGTCGCCCGAGCCGAGGCCCAGGATGAAGCGGTCTTGCGACAGGCGGTTCAACGACAACGCGGCCTTGGCCACGTGCAAGGGGTGGCGCAGCGGCAGCACCGCCGCCGCCGTGCCGAGCGCGATCTGCTGCGTCGAAGCGGCCAGCGTGGCGAGCCAGAGGAAGGGTTCGTCGAGCACGGAGATTTCTTCGCCCTGCGGCACCATGACGGGCACATCGCGCGTCCACAGGGCCGCAAAGCCGAGCTGGTCAGCGCGCTGTGCGATGCGGCGCTCGAGGTCGATGTCGGCCATGGCGCCGTTGGCGCGTGCGGTGGGCGTCATCAGGCCCAGGGTGAGGCGACCGGCAAGAAGTGTCTGCCGGTAGGCGCGGTTGAACTCGGTCATGGGGAGCGTGGAATTCGTGAGGCGTTGCTTGCTTGCGAAGATGATCGCATCGATCGCATGCCACGTTTCGTCGTGGGGCGAAGCGTTCTGTGCCCGAGTCTTGCAGACTGGGCCCTCATCAACGAGCCCTCGTACAGAGGCGCACACACGCATGCACGACGACAACACCGAAGCGGACATCCGCCGCATCTACGAGCAATGGCACCACACGGTGGTGTCGCGCGACATCAACGGCCTGATGGCGCTCTATGCCGAAGACGCCATCCTCGAGACACCGCTCATCCTTGCCACGCTGCGCGACAAGAAGGTGGGCATGCTCGAAGGCAAGGCCGCGATCCATGCCTTCTTCGATGCGGGCCTGCGCAAGCTGCCGGGCGAGCTGGGGCGCTGGTATCGCACCGGCACCTTTTTCTCGAACGGGCGGCAGCTGACCTGGGAGTACCCGCGCGCAACGCCGCAGGGCGACCAGATCGATCTGGTCGAGGTGATGGATGTTGCGCATGGGCTCATCACGCATCACCGGGTGTACTGGGGGTGGACGGGCTTCCAGTCGCTGCTGGCCATCAGGGACCGCGCGACGCCGTAGGCGTTTGCGGCGCCTGCGGCTCGGGCTTTGAAGGGCTCAGGCGCGGCGCTTGCGCGCAGCCGCGGGGGCTGCCTTCGGTACCGACGCGGCGAACAGCCGCGTGATCGACTGCCGCACGTCCGCCTGCATGTCGGCAATCGCCTTGGCATCGCCCGACAGGTGCTTGAGCAGCGCCTGCTGGAACAGCCCGTCGAACAGCGCGTAGGTGGCCGAAGGCGGCATGCCGGGCGGCTCGCCGGAGAGTTCGGCGAAGCGGCTCATGATGCGCCAGATCATGTCTTCCAGGCTCTTGTCGATCTGGACGACGTCGGTGCGAAAGGCCTCTTCGAACAGCGCCTGCGAGCGCAGGTCATACCAGAGGCGGTGCACGTGGCCTTCGTCGCGCAGCGTGTCGGCCAGGCTCTGCAGGAAGCCTTCCATCAGTTCGTCGAAGGTGCTGGCGCTTTCCACCGCGTGGTCGTAGCGCTTGACGCAGCGCGCCTTGTACTGCTTGACGCTGCAGATGATCAGGTCGACCTTGTCGCTGAAGTAGTAGTGCAGCACGCCATGCGAGAACTCGGAGTTCTGCGCGATCTCGCGCAGGCTGGTGCGTGCATAGCCCAGTGCGGCCAGCGTGGTCAGTGCGGCTTCGCCGAGTTCGGCGCGCCGTTCCGAGAACTTGTCGACCCGTGCCTTGGGCACTCGTTCGGCGTGTTTCTTTGCCCGTTGATGTGTCGTCATTTCTGGCGAGGCCGCATGTCTGCCGGCCTCCATGTTTCTTTGTGATTTCAAACCATAGCATGCAAGCGGGAGAACCCGCATCCGGTATGCCACGCATGCCATTCTAGGAAATTTGACAGTCGTCAAATAAAAACTTGACACACGTCAAGTCGATTTCTAGGATGACCGCTCCATCTCACAACATATCCACAGGAGACAAGTGATGGCCAAGTTCGACTTGAAAGGGCGCAAGGCCCTGGTGACGGGCGGTGCGCGCGGCATTGGCGCGAGCATTGCCGAAGCGCTGGTGGTTGCCGGCGCGTCCGTGATGATCGGCGACGTGCTCGCCGACCTGGGGCGAGAGACCGCCACCCGGCTTTCTTCTTCAGGCGCGAAGGTGGGCTTCGTTCCGCTCGACGTGACGAAAGACGGCGACTGGGCCTCGGCCGCGGAGACCACCGTCAAGGAGCTGGGCGGCTTCGACATCCTCGTGAACAACGCCGGCATCGAGATCACCTCGCTGGTGATCGATGTCAACGGCGACGACCTGCGCCGCATGCTCGACGTGAACGTGGCCGGCACGCTGCTCGGCATGAAGCACGCGTTTCGCGCGATGCGTCCCGGTGGCAGCGCGGGTGGCGGCGGTGCGGTGGTCAACATCGCATCGGTCGCGGCCACCATCGCGTTCCCGGCCATCGCCGGTTACTCCGCCACCAAGTCCGCCGTCGACCGCGCCACGCGCGTCGCGGCCATGGAGTCGGGCAAGCTGGGCTACGGCGTGCGCGTGAACTGCATCTACCCCGGGCTGGTGCCGACCGACATGGGCATGAAGCTCGCCAACGACATCGTGGCCGCCGGGCTCGCGCCGAGCGTCGAAGCGGCCGTTGGCGACGTGATCGGCCAGACGCCGCTGGGCCGCCTCGGCGAGGTCGGCGACATGGCCGACGTGGTGGTCTTCCTCTGCTCCGACGCCGCCCGGTTCATCACCGGTGCGGGGCTCGCGGTGGACGGCGGCATGGGCATGTGAGCACGGCACGCACCGTGCGCACACACGACAACTCACACACCAGACAAACAGGAGAGACAACATGAGCAGCAACAACAAGAAGAAGCCGGTGATCGTGTACGGCGCCTCGGGCTACACCGGGCGGCTGATCTGCGAGTACCTGCGCGAGTACAACATCCCCTTCATCGCCGCGGGCCGCAGCAAGGAGAAGCTGGACGCGGCGATGAAGTCGAACGTGCCCGGCATCGAGACCGCGAACTACGAGGTGGTCGAGGTGGCGCATTCGCTGGCGGCGCTCACCGAGCTCTTCACCGGCGCCTCGGTGGTGCTCAACACGGTGGGGCCCTTCGCCAAGTTCGGCCCCGAGGTCGTCGAAGCCTGCCTTGCCGCCGGTTGCCACTACACCGACACCACGGGCGAGCAGGACTGGCTCATCACGCTCGATGAGAAGTACGGCGCCAAGTTCGCTGCTGCGGGCCTGCTGCTTTCGCCCGGCCTGGCGCAGATGTACACCACCGGCGAGATCGCGGCGCAACTGTGCCTGGAAACACCCGGCCTCGACACGCTCGACATCGCCGTGTTCTGGGGCGGCAGCCCGACCATCGCATCGACCCAGACCATCCTGGTCAACGCGGCTACGTCGAAGGCCTACTACCTGGAGCAGAACGCGTACGTGGAATGGCAACCCGACGCGGGCCTGTACCACCTGTCGATTCCCGGCCAGCACGAGGCCGCGCTGGCGCTGCCCTGGGGCGGCACCTCGCACCCGGTGTGGTTCAAGCGCGACCCGCGCGTGGCCAACGTGAAGGTGCTCGGCGGCGTCTTCAACAAGCCGCTGATGCTGGGCGTGCCGCAGATCGTAGCCGCCGCGCTCAAGGCCACCGAAGGCATGAACGAGGAAGACCGCTACGCCGCGCTGGCCCAGACGGCCGCCGGCGTGATGAACACCATGCCCCCGCGCGAGAACCCGCGCATCAACAAGTCCGTCGATTCGGTGCATGCCTCCGGTCCGCTGGGCCGCGTGCACTGCGTGATCTTCGGCAACTGCAACTACAAGCAGACCGGCTTGCTGCAGGCCTTCGCGGCAGCCTCGCTGCTGCAGCAGGCGCCGCGGCGCGTCGGCTTCGCGTCCGGGTGCCAGGCCTTCGGGCACCATGAGTTGCTGGGCGCGCTGCGCAGCTTCGGGCTCGTGCAGGAGCCCGTGCTCACGCGGATGGGCTGACCCCGATGCGCCTCGTCGACTACCTGGACAAGGGTGCCTCGCTCGGCACCGACGCGCCCTGCCTGGGCATGGGCGACACGCGGCTTTCATACGGCGACGTGCAGCGGCTCAGCCACCGCGTGGCCCGCGCGTTGCAGCGCAGCGGCATCGCGCCGGGCAGCAAGGTGGCGGTGCTGTCGAGCAACGACCCGATTGCGTTCGCCTGCGTCTTCGGGCTTTCGCGCGCGGCGGCCGTGTGGTGCCCGATCAACCCGCGCAACGAGGCGGCCGAAAACCGCTTCGTGCTCGATGCCTTCGACTGCAGTTGCCTGATCTTTCACAGCAACTACGCACCGCTGGTCGAGCAGATGCGCGCCGACCTGCCCAAGGTGACGACGCTGGTGTGCATCGACAAGCCGATGCCCTTTGCCCCTTCGCTCGACCAGTGGCTCGCCGATGCAAGCGATGCGCCCATCGACGTGCCGGTGATCGACGACGTGGCGATGATCGCCGGCACCGGCGGCACCACCGGCCAGCCCAAGGGCGTGATGCTCTCGGGCCGCAACCTCGAAGCCATGTCGGCGCTGACGCTGATGGGCTACCCCTTCGAAGGGCGGCCGGCCTACCTTGCGCTCGCACCGCTCACGCATGCGGCCGGCGTGCTGTGCCTGCCGGTGATGGCACTGGGCGGGCAGGTAGTGATCATGCCGAAGCCCGACCTGGGCGAGTTCCTCGAGCTGATCGAGCGGCACCGCATCACCCACACCTTCCTGCCGCCCACGCTGATCTACATGCTGCTGCAGCATCCGAAGCTCGCCGAGACGAAGCTCGATTCGCTGCAGTGCTTCTGGTACGGCGCCGCGCCCATGTCGGCCGCGCGGCTGGAGGAGGCGCTGCAGAAGATCGGCCCGGTCATGGCGCAGCTCTTCGGCCAGACCGAGGCGCCGATGATGATCTCGATGATGTCGCCGCGCGAGCACTTCAATGCTGACGGCACCGTGGCGCGGCATCGGCTGGCTTCGGCGGGCCGGCCCGGCCCGCTGGTGCAGGTCGGCGTGATGAACGGCGACGGTGCGCTGCTGCCCACCGGCGAAAGCGGCGAGATCGTGGTCCGCGGCTCGCTCGTGATGCTCGGCTACTACAAAGACCCGAAGGCCACGCAAGAGGCCTCGCGCCACGGCTGGCACCACACGGGCGACATCGGTTATCTCGATGCCGACGGTTTTCTCTACATCGTCGACCGCGCGAAGGACATGATCATTTCGGGTGGCTTCAACGTCTACTCCGCCGAGGTCGAGCAGGTGCTGATGCAGCACCCCGACGTGCAGGACAGCGCCGTCGTCGGCCTGCCCGACGAGAAGTGGGGCGAGCGCGTGGTGGCGGTGCTGCAGCTGCATGCCGGCCGGCAGGTGAACGCGGAAGACATCAAGGCCTTCGTCAAGGCGCGCATCGGCAGCGTCAAGGCGCCCAAGCAGATCGAGGTGTGGGTCGACCTGCCGCGCTCCAAGGTGGGGAAGGTGCTGAAGAAGGAAGTGCGCGCCGCGCTGCTGCCGCCTCAGCCGCGCTCATAGAGCGATTGGTGCGCGCGGCGCAGCTCGAACTTCTGGATCTTGCCGGTCGACGTCATGGGCAGCGCTGGCAGAAAAACGATTTCTTTCGGCACCTCGAAGCCGCCCAGGTGGGCCTTGCAATGTGCGATGAGCCCGGCCTCGGTGAAGTCTGCCGGTGCGTCGGGCCGGCGCGTGACGAAGGCTGTGATCGCTTCGCCCCAGTGCGCGTGCGGCAGCCCCACCACGGCCGCGTTGAGTACGCCAGGGTGGCGCAGCAGAACCTCTTCGACCTTGATTGACGGCACGTTCTCGCCGCCCGACTTCACCATGTCCTTCAGGCGGTCGAGAAAGATCAACTGCCCGTCTTCGTCGAGCTTGCCCAGGTCGCCCGAGTGGTGTCAGCCGAAGCGCTGCACCTGGGCCGTGGCCTCCGGGTCCTTGTAGTAGCCAAGCATCACGTTGGGCCCGCGAAAGACGATCTCGCCGACCTGCCCGGGGCCGAGCAGGCCGCCGTCGTCGTCCATCACCGCGACCTCGTTGACCAGCGTGGCGACGCCCCAGTAGGAGCCGAAGCGCTTGCGCTGCTCGTGCGCCTCGAAGATGGTGGCACCGGGGTACATCTCGGTCTGGCCGGAGACCAGTGCGAAGTTGGGGCA
Source organism: Variovorax sp. EL159 (assembly GCF_900100965.1). Lineage (GTDB taxonomy): Bacteria > Pseudomonadota > Gammaproteobacteria > Burkholderiales > Burkholderiaceae_C > Variovorax. Next base: position 958,352 of record NZ_FMUJ01000002.1, read on the forward strand.
GAACTCGTCGAGCAGCCGCAGCAGCAGCGTGCGCGACATGGGGGCCATCGCGTAGACGCACAGGCGCAGGCTGGACAGGTCGCGCGTGGGGCGCTGCGGGTGTGCCAGCAGTGCGCCGTACATCATCGGCAGGCCGACCATCACGGTGATCTTGTGGCGCTCGATGGCGCCGAGTACCGCGCCGGGGTCGAAGCCACGCAAGATGACGAGCGTGCCGCCCACCGTCAGCGCCGACATCAGCACCGTGTGCTGGCCGCAATGAAAGAGCGGCAGCACGCTGCTCCACACATCGTTGCGGTCGGGGCTGCTGCCCCATTCAACCATGTTGCTCATCAGCACCGAATGCACCGAGGCGTGCGAATGCATCACGCCCTTCTGGCGGCCGGTGGTGCCGCTCGTGTACATGATGAGCGCGAGCTGGCCGCTCTCGATGTGCACGTCGGGCAGCGTCACCGGGCCTTGCGCGATGGCTTGGGCCACGGTCGGCAGATGGGGCGGCGGTGCGTCGCCGTCGAGCACGCACAGCAGCGGCGCGATGCCGGCGCCGTCGAGCAGTTGTTGCAGTTCGGGCCGGGCGTGCAGCGCGGTGTCGATCACGAGGTGGCGCACTTCGGCATGCGCCAGGATGTAGCCGATCGCATCCACTGAAAGCGCCGTGTTAATGGGCACCCACACCAGGCCGGCCTTCTGTATACCGAGCATCGCGACCACCATCTGGATCGAGTTGTTGCACAGCATGCCCACGCGCTCGCCGCTGGCGAGGCCCAGTCCCAGCAGGTGGTGCGCGAAGCGGTTCGACGCGGCGTCGAGTTCGCTGTACGACATGCGGTGCTCGCCTTCGATCAGCGCGATGCGCTCTCGGAAGCGGCGCGCGGCGCGATGGATCACGTCGCCGAGAGCAACGCGTGCAATACGCTGCGCGAACGCGAGGGGTGATGCGGCGTCGCGGGGGCTCGAAATGGCAGTGGGCATGCTCTGTGTCTCCGTGCTTCGTTCGTTGGCGCGCAGAGTAAGGCTCGCCGCAAGCTCCCGTCTTGCGAAGAGTGGCTACAGATGGCCCTGCGCAGCTGGGTCGCCCGGCGCTACAGTGCCGCATGCGCCAACACCTCTCCACCACCACCGGGCCCCAGCGTCTTCTTTATGGCGGCGTGGTCGGCATTGCCGTCGCGTCGGTGCCCTGGCCTCTTGGCATGACGGCGCGCGGCCTGGCGGGCTGGTGCGCGGGCGTGCTGGTCTACCAGGTGCTGACGTGGTGGCTGGCCGACACCTTCGATGCGAAGCGCACGCGCGAGCGGGCGCAGTTGCTCGACCAGCCCAACATCGTGATCCTGGTCTCGATGCTGGTGGCGGTCGGCGTGAGCGTGGTGGCCATCGCGATGATGCTGCAGGAGGTCAAGCAGATGGACGGCATCGCGCGGGCCGGCCACATCGCGCTCGGGCTGGTGGCGCTGGTGGGGTCGTGGCTCATGATGCATTCGATCTACGCGTTCCATTACGCGCACCGCTACTACATCGACCGCAAGGGCGGCTCGCCCGACGGCGGCCTCGACTTTCCGGGCAAGGACGAGCCGGACTACTTCGACTTTCTCTACTACTCGTACGTGATCGGCATGACCTCGCAGGTGTCGGACGTGCAGGCGACCTCGCGCGAGATGCGCCGCATCACGCTGATGCACAGCGTGCTGTCGTTCGCCTTCAACATGCTGGTGCTGGCACTTTCGGTCAACGTGGTGGCCGGGGCGATCTGACTGCCTGACTCACCTCGGGCTGCGTGCACTCAGGTCGCGGCCTTGCGCGTGGGCCCCAGCTTGACGATGCCGGTCGACAGGGCCACGCCGCAGACGATCACCACCGCGCAGGTCAGCATCCACTGCGTGATGCTCTCGTTCAGGAAGACCGCGCCGTAGAAGAGCGCGAACACCGGCACGAGGAAGGTGACGGTCAGCGCGCGGGCCGGGCCCGCGCGCTCGATCAGGCGAAAGAACAGGATGTACGCCACGCCGGTGCAGGCGATGCCCAGGGCCAGCAGCGCGAGCCAGGCGCGCAGGCTGGGCATCTGCGCGGGCCAGAGCCAGATGGCGGGCAGGGCAAGGAACGCGGTGGCACCGATCTGGCTGCCGGTGGCGGTGGTCAGGGCAGGCACGCCGCTCAGGTGGCGGCGCGTGGCGCTGGCCGAGATGCCGTAGCACAGGCACGCGCCCAGGCAGGCGAGCACCGCCCACAGCGCCGCATGGCCGCTGGCACCCGCATGCAGGCCGGCGCTGCGGCTGGCGAGCATGGCGACGCCGGCAAAGCCGATCACCAAGCCGACGAGGCGCGAGCCATTGGGCCGCTCGCGAAACCAGGCCCAGGCCACCAGCGCGCCGAACATCGGCGTCGTGGCGTTGAGCACGGCGGCAAGGCCGCTGTTGATGGTCAGCAGTGCGAAGCAGAAAAGCGCGAACGGCATGCCCGAATTGAAGACGCCGACCACGCAGCTGGCCTTCCAGTGCTTCGCAAGCATCGGCCCCTGGCCGCGCAGCAGCGCGATCGGCAGCAGGAACAGCGCGGCAATCGCCACCCGCACGGCAGCCGTCGGCAGCGCGCCGAACTCGGCCGCGCCGATGCGCATGAAGAGGAAAGACGCACCCCAGAGTGCACCCAGCAGCACCAGGTCGACGACCCAGGAGGTGGCGTTTGCGGGAGCGGCGACGGTGCTGTTGTTCGTTGTGGTCATGCGTCTTTCGTCCAGGTTCTGCGGCGGCAGGTGCTTACAGCGCCCCTTCGAGTTCGAGCAGCGCCGTCTTGCGATCCAGCCCGCCAGCGTACCCGGTCAGCGAACCGTCGGCGCCGAGCACGCGGTGGCAGGGCACGATCACGCTGATCGGGTTGCGCCCCACGGCCGCGCCCACTGCGCGCACGGCGGCCGGGTTGCCCACGTTGACGCTGAGCGCGCCGTAGCTCGTGGTGGCGCCGGCCGGAATGGCCAGCAGCTGCTGCCACACGCTCTGCTGGAACGCGGTGCCGTGCGACAGGTCGAGCTTCATGTCGAAGCGGTCGCGCTTGCCGGCGAAGTAGTCGCGCAGTTGCGCGGCGGCTTCGACCAGCGCGGGGTGGTCGTCCTTCGGAATCCAGCCCGTGGTGTCGGGCCAGTGGCGTTGCTGGTCGAACCAGACGCCGGCCAGGCCCTGGTCGGTGGCCGCCATCGTGATGCCGCCCAGCGGCGTGTCGATGTGCGAGGTGTAGATGACTTTGCTCTTGAACTTCATGACATTTCAGGCGGTGAGGCCTGCCGTGGTGATGAGGGGAGATTCCGGGGCCGCCACCGGTTCGGTGGCAACCGTCGAAGGCGAGGGCGCGTGCCAGGCACGCAGCACCGCATAGCTGCGCCAGGGCCGCCAGGCCTGCGAGGCTTCGCTGGCCGCGCGGGCGGTGGTGACGCCCAGCGCCTTCTGCAGCGCAACGTCGCCGGCCGGGAAGGCGTCGGGCCAGCGCAGGGCCCGCATCGCGATGTACTGCGCGGTCCAGGCGCCGATGCCGGGCAGCTCCTGCAACGCGGCGATGGTCGATGGCACGTCGGCGCCCGCATGCAGTGCGAGCTTGCCGGCGGCGACTTCGCGGGCGATGGCCTGCAGCGCCGTCTGCCGCTGGCGCACGATGCCGAGCTGGCCCAGCGCATCGCCGCTTGCCGCTGCAATGGCGGCGGGTGTGGGAAACAGACGGTTGAGGCCGTCGATGGGCGTGGCGATGGGCTCGCCGAAGGCCTCGACCAGCCGCGAACCCAGCGTGCGCGCCGCAGCCACCGTGATCTGCTGGCCCAGCACCGCGCGCACCGCCAGCTCGAAGCCGTCGACCGTGCCCGGCACGCGCAGCCCATCGCCATGCGGAAAGGCGGCATGCAGCGCGGCGTTGATGGCCATCGGCTCGGCATCGAGGTCGAGCATGGCGCGTGCGCGGCTGATGACGATGGGCAGCACCGCCGCGAGCGAATCGCTCACCGACAGCAGCATCTGCTCGCGCTCGATGTCGAAGCGCAGTTGCAGCCAGCCGGCGTGCATCTGTCCGCCCTGGGATACGCGCAGGGTGCGGGCGAGCGTCACGTAGGTGGGCGTGCTGCCCTTGGCTGGCTCCTTGCCGTCGGCGGTCGAGGCGACTTCGACGCCGCGCAGCGCCCGGCGCGCGAAGAAGCCGAGCATCGCGCTCACGTCGTAGGGCGGCCGGAAACCGAGCCGCACCTCGATGGCCTTGCCGCCGCCGCCCTCGGCGGTGGCACCGCCCGCACGCCGCAGCGCGCTCGGGTTGAGCCCGTAGTGCTCGACAAAGGCCGCATTGAAGCGGCGCACGCTGGCGAAGCCGCTGGCCAGCGCCACTTGCGTCATCGGCAGCCGCGTGTCGGCGATGAGCTGCTTGGCGGCGAGCAGGCGGCGCGTCTGCAGGTATTGCAATGGGGACACGCCGAACTGCGCCTCGAAGATGCGCCGCAGGTGGCGGTCGCTCACGCCCAGCCGCGCCGCGATCTGCGCCGCGCCGGGGCCTTCTTCGGACCATGCATCGGGCTCGTCGATCAGCCGTGCGGCCTGCAGCGCCAGGATGCGCGAGGCGTCTTCGGTCGACCAGTTGGCTGCGCGCGGCGCCAGTTCGGGCCGGCAGCGCAGGCAGGGGCGGAAGCCCGCGGCCTCGGCCTGGGCCGCGTGGCGGAAGAACCGGCAGTTCTCGCGCCGCGGCAGCTTGACGCGGCAGACCGGCCGGCAATAGATGCCGGTGGACGTCACGGCGGTGAAGAACGACCCGTCGAAGCGCGCGTCGTGCGTCTTCATCGCCAGGTAGCAGGCGTCGCTCTCGAGCGCTTCGGTGGGGGCGTGGGTGGTAGGCATGGGCAAATGATACGGTTTCGACTCGTTTCAACTGGCCGTTTTCGGACATATGGGCCCGTGGAGCGTTGCCTACAATGCCCCGTTCCAAATCCAACAGGGAAACGCCTTTCATGCAGCTCAGCGCTTCGATCTTCAAGGCCTATGACATTCGCGGCGTCGTGCCCGTCACTCTCGATGCCGAAGTGGCCGAAGCGCTCGGCCGGGCCTTTGGCAGCGCCGCCCGCGCCGCCGGCGAAAAGTCCGTGGCCGTGGGGCGCGATGGCCGCCTGTCGGGCCCGGCGCTGGTCGAAGCACTCATCAAGGGCCTGGTGGCCACCGGCATCGAAGTGATCGACGTGGGTGCCGTCACCACCCCGCTGCTGTACTTCGCGGCCCACACGCTGGCCTCCAGCGGCATCCAGGTCACGGGCAGCCACAACCCCAAGGACTACAACGGCTTCAAGATGGTGCTGGCCGGCCGCGCGATCTACGGCGACGAGATCCAGGGCCTGCGCAGGACCATGGAAGAGGGCAGCGCCAAGCTCGCTCCCGGCGGCAGCGTGCGCAAGGTCGACGTGACCGATGCTTACATCAAGCGCATTGCAGGCGACATCAAGCTGGCCCGCCCCATGAAGATCGTGGTCGACTCCGGCAACGGCATCGCGGGCGCCACGGCCCCGGCCATCTTCCGCGCCATCGGCTGCGAGGTGACCGAGCTGTTCAGCGAGGTCGACGGCGACTTCCCCAACCACCACCCCGATCCGAGCAAGCCCGAGAACCTCAAGGACCTGATGGCCGCGCTCGCCAAGGGCGACGCCGAGCTGGGCCTGGCCTTCGACGGCGACGGCGACCGCCTGGGCATCGTCACCAAGGACGGCCAGAACATCTTTCCCGACCGCCAGATGCAACTCTTTGCACAGGACGTGCTGTCGCGCGTGCCGGGCGGCACCATCGTCTACGACGTGAAGTGCTCGCAGCGCCTGGCACCGGCCATCGAAGCCGCGGGCGGCGTGCCGATGATCTTCAAGACCGGCCATTCGCTCATCAAGGCGAAGATGAAGGAAATCGATTCGCCGCTGGGCGGCGAGATGAGCGGCCACATCTTCTTCAAGGAGCGCTGGTTCGGCTTCGACGACGGCACCTATGCCGGTTGCCGCCTGCTCGAGATCCTGAGCAAGAGCCCGAACGCGAGCGACGTGCTCAACGCGCTGCCCACCAGCTTCTCGACACCCGAGCTCAACGTGGCGTGCGCCGAAGGCGAGCCGCATGCCGTGGTCGACAGGCTCGTGAAGGGCGCGAACTTCGCGGCGCCGGCGAAGGTTTCGACCATCGACGGCCTGCGCGTGGACTGGCCCGATGGTTTCGGCCTGATCCGCGCTTCCAACACCACCCCCGTGCTGGTGCTGCGCTTCGAAGGCCAGACCGACGCGGCGCTCAAGCGCATCGAAACCGAGATGCTGGCGCTGCTGCGAACGGTCAAGCCCGACGCCAAGCTGGCCGAAGCTTCACACTGAACAGGATGACCCCCAGTCTTCGCGCACTTCGTGTCGCTACGCCAACCCCCTTCCAGGGGGCGATACCAGTGGCCCGGCAAAGCCGGTTCCACGGTATCCCTGGCGCAGAGGGCCGCTTCGGTTTCACGCGTTGCGAGCTTCGCCATCGCGTGATGGAGCGTTAAGCCCGTGCGTTCTATCTTGTTGCGTCTCTACGGCGCTTTCACCACTGTTGTGCAACCCCTCGTGCGCCGCAAGCTGCGGCGCCGGGCGCAGGCCGAGCCGGGTTATGGCGTGGCCGTCGAAGAGCGCTTCGGCCATTACGACGAGACCATCACGGGCCATGCCCAATGCTGGGTGCACGCCGTCTCGCTCGGCGAAACGCGCGCCGCCGCCATCCTGATCGCCGAGCTGCGGCGGCAGTACCCGGGCGTGCCTATCCTGCTCACGCACGGCACGGCCACGGGCCGCGAAGAGGGCGCCAAGCTGCTTGAACCTGGCGACACGCAGGTCTGGCAGCCTTGGGACACGCCCGGTGCCGTGGCGCGCTTTCTCGACAAGTTCCAGCCGCAGATTGGCGTGCTGATGGAAACCGAGGTCTGGCCCGAAATGGCTGCTGCCTGTGCCGAGCGCCGCATTCCGCTGGTGCTGGCCAACGCACGGCTCAACGAAAAATCCTTGGCGGCGGCCGAGCGGCTTGCATGGTTGGCCCGGCCCGCGTATTCGGCGCTCACCGCCGTGTGGGCGCAGACCGAAGCTGATGCGCACCGGCTGGTGTCGCTCGGCGCCAAGGTGGCCGGCGTCTACGGCAACCTCAAGTTCGACGCCACGCCCGACACGCGGCAACTGGCCACGGCGATGTCGCTGCGCGAGCATCTGCCGCGGCCGATGGTGGTGCTTGCCAGCTCACGTGATGGCGAAGAGCGGCTGCTGCTCGAAGTGCTCAAGCGCTTCGGCGCGACCTCGCCCGTGCCGCCCGAGCAGGGCGCGATCCGTTCGATCGCCAAGCGCGTGCACGACGTGCAATGGATGATCGTGCCGCGCCATCCGCAACGTTTTGACGAAGTGGCTGCGCTGATCGAGGCCGAAGGCTTCGCGGTCGCGCGCCGCAGTGCGGCGGGCCAGCCGACCGATGCCGAGATCTGGCTGGGCGATTCGCTCGGCGAAATGGCGCTGTACTACGGCCTGGCCGACGTGGCGCTGCTGGGCGGCAGCTTCGAGCCGCTGGGCGGGCAGAACCTGATCGAGCCAGCGGCCTGCGGTTGCCCGGTGATCATGGGCCCGTCGACCTTCAACTTCGCGGAGGCGGCGCAACTGTCGCTCGCGGCGGGCGCATCGCTGCGTGTCGAAGGCATGGAGCAGGCGGTGACGGCGGCGTTGAAGCTGGTCGAAAACCCCGAGCGGCGCGCTGTCATGGCACAGGCCGCGCTGGCGTTTTCATCATCGAACCGTGGCGCAGCAGAACGTACGGCGGCTGCGGTGCTGGCGATTGCGCAGGCTGCCGAGCCCGTGGCCACTGCCAGCGCACCGCTGGAAAGCGAACCACCCAGAGCGGAACCCACGCTGGACTGATCGGCCTTTGCCTTCGCTCCTTCCCCCTCTGGGGGAAGGTTGGGATGGGGGCTCGACGGCGCTCGCGATGGAACCGCCGCTGGCCCCCACCCCGGCCCTCCCCCGGAAGGGGAGGGAGAAAGAAGACGAACGCGCGCCTCAGCGCACCGGCGGATTCAGAATCACCGGCGGCACAGGCGCCGAAGGCATCACCGGCGCAGGCGGATTGAACGGCTGCACCGGCACCGGCGGAATCACCGGAATGCTCGGCGGCGTGACCGGCACATACGGCGCGGGCGCGCGGTCCGGCGTCGACGTGATCGCCGCAGGCACGGCCGGCACGCTGCCATTGCTTGCCAGCGTCGCGTTGATCGCGTTCATGTCGTCCGTCGTCAGCGTGCCGTTGGCCTGGCGCAGCTTCAGGTTGCCCAGCAGCACGTTGTAGCGCGCCTGCGCAAGGTCGCGCTTGGTCTGGAACAGCTGGCTTTGCGAATTCAGCACGTCGATGTTGATGCGCACGCCCACCTGGTAGCCCAGCTTGTTGGCGTCGAGCGCGCTCTGGCTCGATGCCTCGGCGGCTTCGAGCGCCTTGACCTGGCCCGCGCCCGACACCAGCCCGAGGTAGGCCGCGCGCGTGGCCTGCGCCACGCTGCGCTGGGTGCCGTCGAGCACGCTGCGCGACTGGTCTTCGAGCGCCAGCGTTTCCTTGATGCGGTTCTCGGTGGCGAAGCCCGCGAACAGCGGCAGGTTGAAGGTCACGCCGACGGTGGTGGCGTTGACGCGCGTACCCACCGCGCTGGTGCTGGTGCCCGTGGGATTGCGCGTGACGTTGTAGCCCAGGTTGGCATCGAGCGTGGGCTTGTGCCCGGCCTGGGCCTTCTGCACCTCGAGCCCCGCCACGTCGAGGCCGAGGCGCGCCTGCCGGATCGCAGGGTGCACGTCGTTGGCCTGCGCGACCCAGGCGTTGATGTCCGCCGGCATCGCCGTCGGCAGCACGACCGGCACCGCGAGCGGCACCGGCACGCTGCCGGGGCGGCCCACCAGCTGGTCGAGCACGATCTTCTTGACCTGCAGGTCGTTCTCGGCCGCGATCTCCTGGGCGATCACGAGGTCGTAGCGGGCCTGGGCCTCGCGCGAGTCGGTGATGGTCGAGGTGCCGACCTCGAAGTTGCGCTTGGCCGACGCGAGCTGCTCGGCCACGGCGACCTTTTGCGCGCGCACCAGCGCCAGGCTGTCGGTGCTCGCGAGGACGTCGAAGTAGGCCTGGCTCACGCGCACGATCAGGTCCTGCTCGGCAATGGTGAGCACCGCCTGCGCGATGTCGGCCTGCCGCTTGCCCTGCTCGTAGGTGGCCCAGTTGGCGGGCCGGTACAGCGGCTGCGTGGCGTTGATGCCGACGTTCTGCGTGTTGAAGTCGCGCGGCGTGGTGCCGCGGCTGGTGCCGGTGAGGGTGTCGATCTCGAGGTCGGTGCGCGTCACTCCGGCGGTGAGCCCCACGGCGGGCAGGATGCCGGCCTTGGCCTGCGCGGCGCGCGCCACGTTGGCCTCGTATTGGGCCCGCGCGCCCTGGTAGGTGGCGTCGTAGCCGCGGGCGGCTTCATAGAGTTCGTTCAGTGTCTGGCCCTGGGCCGGCAGTGCGAGCAGTGACGCAATGGCGCTTGCGAATGCTGCGGAAAGAGGCAGAAGCCGGGGCCTTGGAGGCATTGAACGTCCTTGAAGAGAGAAGCTAGTAGCGCGGCACGGAAGGGTCGTGCTGCGAAGACCAGGCGTCGATGCCGCCCGCCACGTTGGCGAGCTGGTCAAAGCCGTTCTGGCTCAGGAAGGCGGCCACGCGCTGGCTGCGCGCGCCGTGGTGGCACAGGCAGGCGATGCGATGGCCTTCGCCCAGTTCGGCCAGCCGCCCGGGAATCTCGTTCATCGGGATCGCGACCAGCGTGAAACCCTGGGGCACGACGCTCGCCGTCTGCAGTTCCCAGGGCTCGCGCACGTCGAGCAGCACGGGGGCGGCGTCGGCGTCCTGGGCGAACCAGGCGGCAAGGTCGGCGGGGCGGACTTGGTCGATCATTCGGTGGACCGTCCGCTCAGAACGAGAAGCGCGAGGGCTCGGGGAAGTTCAGCAGGCGCGGTGCCACCGTGTCCCAGGGCTGGATGGTTTCCCACTTGCTTTCGCTCGTGCGGGTGACGAAGTGGGCACGCATCATCGGCTCTTCGCCCACGATGGCCGACAGGCGGCCACCGACCTTGAGCGAACCCAGCAGGTTCTGCGGAATGCGGGCGACCGAGCCGCTGAGCACGATCACGTCGAAGCTGGGGCCGCTGGCCAGGGGTACGGCGCCGTCGGCGTGGCGCACTTCGACGTTGGTCACGCCGTTCTGGCGCAGCGTCTCGGCGGCGCGGGCGGCCAGCACGGGGTTGATTTCAAGCGACAGCACCTGGGCGGCGCGGGCGCCGAGCAGGGCGGCCATGAAGCCGGAACCGGTGCCGATTTCAAGCACCGATTCGTGCTTTTGAATGTGCAGGTCTTGCAGGGTGCGGGCCTCGACCTTGGGCGAGAGCATGAACTCGCCGGGCACGGAGCCGTCGAGCAGGGGCAGTTCCATGTCGAAGAACGACAGCGTGCGGTGTTCGTCCGGCACGTAGTCCTCGCGGTGGATTTCGGCCAGCAGCTCGAGGATGTCCGTCTCCAGCACATCCCAGGGGCGGATCTGCTGTTCGATCATGTTGAAGCGCAAGCGCTCGAGGGTAGGGGTGGGGTTCATGGCGTGGCTTTCCTTGTGGGCTCAGGACAAACCTTCAATTTTAGGTTGCGCCGATGACACCCGCCGCCCGGTCGGCCATCCATGGCCTTTCATGCCTTGTCCCCGGCGTGCACGCTGAGCCCGTAAAGCACCGTTTCCGCCTGTGTGGCGAGGTACTTTTCGGGGTCGAGGGCGCTGGCGCCGTCGACGCAGACCATGGCCGAGTGCTTCCAGAGCATGAGAAAGACCATGGGCGCCACCACCGAGTAGATCGCGTGGTCGACGTCGACCGGCGCGAACTCGCCGCGGTCGATGCCGCGCTGCACGATGCGCCGCAGCAGCACGTGGCCGGGGCGCACCACCTGCTGCCGGTAGAACTCGGCCAGCTCGGGGAAGTTGGCGCCTTCGCACACCATCAGCTTGGTCAGGCCCGAGGCCTTGGTCATGCCGACACGCTCCCACCAGACTTTCATGCAATAGCGCAGCATTTCGGCCGAGGTGCCCTCGAAAGCCTCGAATTCGGCGTTCCACTCGGTGAAACGGCCGCCGAGGTTTTCCATCACCACGGCCTTGAACAGCTCTTCCTTGCTCGGAAAATACAGAAAGAGCGTGCCCTTGGAGACGCCGGCGCGTGCCGCGACTTCCTCGGAGCGGGTGGCGGCAAAGCCTTTTTCCACGAACAGATCGAGCGCGGCGGCGAGCAATTCACCGGGGCGCGCCTCTTTGCGGCGCTCGCGCTTGGCGCGGACCGGGCAGATCTTGTCGACGAAGGAGCGGGGCGTGGACATGTTGTTAATGACTGACGGGTTAGTAATGTAGTGACCGGCATCCGGCGCGTCAAGCCGCGACAATATCGGGTTCGCCTTTTTCCAACCTGCCGGAGCCGTGCCATGACCCCCTCATCGTCGCCCAACGAAACCATCGTGCTCGGTGGTGGCTGCTTCTGGTGCACCGAGGCGGTGTTCGACCGGGTGCAGGGCGTGGTCGACGTCGAATCGGGCTATTGCAACGGCCAGGTCGTCAACCCGACCTACGAGCAGGTCTGCACCGGCCGCACAGGCCACGCCGAGGTGGTGAAGCTCGAATTCGACCCGGCGCAGATCAGCCTGCGCGAGATTCTCGAGATCTTCTTCGTCGTGCACGACCCCACCACGCTCAACCGCCAGGGCAACGACGTCGGCACGCAGTACCGCAGCGGCATCTACTACACGAACGACGCGCAAAAGCAGGTGGCACAAGACGTCATCCGCGAGATCGAGGCCAGCAAGACCTATCGCTCGCCCGTGGTGACCGAAGTGGCGCCGCTGGCCAACTACTCGACGGCCGAGGCTTACCACCAGGACTACTTTTTGAACAACCCGAACCAGGGCTACTGCGCATTCGTCGTGGGCCCGAAGGTCGAGAAGTTCCAGAAGACCTTCGCCTCGCGCGTCAAGGCCTGAGCCTTCGGCCCTGCATCCCGTGCACGCTGCCCGCCCCGCTTCCACCCGTTCGTCGCGCGCGTTCATCGTCGCGCTGGCGTTCGCGTTGTGGATCGCGGGCACGCTGGGGGTGATGCACCGCTCGCTGCACGTTCCCGGCCTCGCCAAGGCCGCGGCGGCCGCGCAGGCGACATCGCCAGGCGGCGTGCACAAGCATGCGGACCACGGCCTGGGCAGCCTGTTCGGCGAGCACACCGATGCCGAATGCCGGCTGTACGACCAGCTGGAGCACGGCTCCACCGCACCCAGCGTGCCGCTGGTGGTGCTGCCGATCCTGCTGCCGACGGCCACCTTCGCCTATCTGCAGGGCGAGGCCATCGCCCGGTGGGTCGCGCTGTTCGACGCGCGCGGTCCGCCTTCCACTCGCTGAATCTCTCCGTGTTCCGGCTGCCACATCCGCCCTGAGCGGGTGGAGGCAGGTCGTTCATCGATTCAACGAGTGCCCATCATGATTCCCAATTTCCGTCGCAATGCCATCGGCATTGCCGTTCTTTCGCTGCTGTCCTGGCCGGCCTTCGCCCAGGACGCAGCCGCCCCGATTTCCCCATCCGCCGCCGACACCACGACCACCACGACGGTCGAGCCGCCCACCGCCGCCGGCACGCTGTCGACGGTGGAGATCCAGTCCGAGCGCCTGAAGAAGGCGCGCATGGAGCTTTCGCCCGAGGTCGGCGCCACGGTCTACCGCATCGACCGCGCGGCCATCGACGCGCTCGGCAAGGGCGACGCCACCCCGCTCGACGACGTGCTGCTCACGCTGCCCGGCGTCGCCAAGGACTCGAAGGCCTCCGGCTCGCTGCACGTGCGCGACGACCACGGCAACGTGCAGTACCGCGTCAACGGCGTGCAACTGCCCGAAGGCATTTCGGGCTTTGGCCAGTCGCTGGACACGCGCTACATCGACTCGGTCGACTTCCTCACCGGTGCCTTGCCCGCGCAGTACGGCCTGCGCACCGCGGGCGTGGTCGACATCCAGACCAAGCAGGGTTTCGGCAAGCCCGGCGGCTCGCTCGGCTTCACCTTCGGCAGCCACAACACGCTGGAAGAAAACGGATCGATCTACGGCACCAAGGGCAACCTCAGCTACTACCTGTCGGGCAGCCTGGTTTCCAACACCAACGGCATCGAGAACCCGCAGCCGACGCTGAATGCGCAGAACGACCGCACGCGGCAGGGCAAGACCTTCGGCAACCTGTCCTACTACCTCGATGCGGACACGCGCGTGGGCCTGATGTTCGGCACCTACAACGGCAAGTTCCAGATCCCGACCAACCCGAACCAGTCGCCGGCCTTCTCGCTGGCCGGCTACAGCGACCTGGGCACGGGCTTCAATGCGCTGCCTTCGTCCAGCGTGCGCGAGCGCCAGACCGAGGCCACGCGCTTCGTGGCGCTGTCGTTCCAGAAGACGGTGGGCGCGCTCGACTTCCAGGTCTCGGCCTTCCACCAGTACTCGAACCTGCACTACCTGCCCGATCCGGTGGGCGACCTGATCTACAACGGCGTGGCCTCCGACACGCTGCGCTCCAACTCGTCGAACGGGCTGCAGGCCGATGCGTCGTACAAGGCCAGCGACGCGCACACGCTGCGCTTCGGCGGCGCCTACACGCGCCAGACCACGCGCAGCATCAATGCGGTGAACGTGTTCCCGGTCGACGACGGCGGCGCGCAGGTCGGCAACACGCCGGTGCTCATCAACGACAACTCCGGCAAGGTCGGCCAGCTCGCGAGCCTCTACGTGCAGGACGAATGGCGGATCGATCCGAAGCTCACCCTCAACTACGGCCTGCGCTACGACAGCGTCGATGCGTTCACCAAAGAGCACCAGTGGAGCCCGCGCCTGAACCTTGCGTACAAGCTGTCGGACGACACCGCGCTGCACGCGGGCTATGCGCGCTACTTCACGCCGCCGCCGCAGGAGCTGGCGTCGCAGCAGAGCATCAACCTGTATGCGGGCACCACCAACCAGCCCGCGGTGCCCACGTCCGACCCGGTGAAGGCGGAGCGCACCCACTACTTCGACCTGGGCGTGGACCACAAGGTGAACGCCAACCTGTCGCTGTCGGCCGATGTCTATTACAAGAACATCACCAACCTGCTCGACGAAGGCCAGTTCGGCCAGGCGCTGATCCTGTCGCCCTTCAACTACGCCAAGGGCTTCGCGCGCGGGCTGGAGCTGTCGGCGCGCTACAACGACGACCACTGGTCGGCCTATGCCAACTTCGCCTACCAGAAGGCGATGGGCAAGGACATCGTGTCGAGCCAGTCGCTGTTCGGCACCGATGAGCTGGCCTACATCGCCAACCACTACGTGTACCTGGACCACGACCAGACCTACACGCTGTCGGGCGGCGCCAGCTACCGCTTCGGCGACAACCAGGTCAGCGGCGACCTGATCTTCGGCAGCGGCCTGCGCCGCACGCCCGACGGCGGCGCACCCAACAGCGCCGCGCTGCCGCACTACGCGGTGGTCAATGCCGCCTATTCGCACACCTGGAAGGACGCGTCGGGCGGTGACATCGTCGGGCGCATCGCCGTCCTGAACCTGTTCGACAAGAGCTACCTGCTGCGCGACGGCACGGGCGTCGGCGTGGGTGCGCCGCAGTACGGCACGCGCCGCAGCCTGTACGTGAGCATGACCACGCACTTCTGAACCGCCGCATGACGATGAACCCGAGGCTGTCGCGCACCGTCGCCCTCGCACTGCTTTTTGCGGTGTGGATGGCGTCGACGCTCGGCCTCGTGCATGCCACGCTGCACATGCCGGGCGACCGCGGCTGGGCCGTGGCGGCCGAGCGCACGGCCGTGGCCGCGAAGGCCTCGGGCTTCGTGCCACGGCACGACGGCCTGTATGCGCTGTTCGGCGACAAGACCGACGCCGAATGCCGGCTGTACGACCAGTTGGCGCACGGCTTCAGCGCGCCGGGCGTGCCGCTGGTGGTGTTGCCGATGCTGCTGCCGTCGGCCACCTTCGCCTACCTGCAGGGCGAAGCCGTCTCCCGATGGATCGTGCTGTTCGATGCACGCGGTCCGCCTTCCGCTCGCTGAATTTCCCTTGTGTTCCGGCTGTCGAACCCGCCTTGCGCGGGGGCGGTGGGCCGCCCATCGATTCAACGAGTGTCCATCCATGATTCCCAATTTCCGTCGCAACGCCATCGGCGTTGCCGTTCTCTCGCTCGCCGCGTTCGCGGGCACGTCCCATGCGCAGGCCCAGGATGCGGCCCCGGCCCAACCGGCCGACCCCGCCAGCCTGCGCGAAGTCACCGTCACCGGCAATCCGCTCGGCGCCAGCGAGCTGATCGCGCCGACCACCACGCTGTCGGGCGACAAGCTGCTGCTGCGTTCCGAATCGACGCTCGGCGAAACGCTCAACAACGTGCCCGGCGTGAGCAGCAGCTACTTCGGCCCGAACGCCAGCCGTCCGATCATTCGCGGACAGGACGGCGACCGCATCCGCATCCTTCAGAACGGCGGCGGCGCGCCCGACGCCTCGGCACTGAGCTACGACCACGCGGTGCCGGTCGACGCACTGGTCACCGAGCGCATCGAAGTGCTGCGCGGCCCCTCGGCGCTGCAGTACGGCGGCAGTGCGGTCGGCGGCGTGGTCAACGTGATCGACAACCGCATTCCGTCCGAACCGATCAACGGCTTCGGTGGCCGCGCCGACCTGGGCTACGCCACCGGCAACAAGGAGAAGAACGGCGGCGTGGTGCTCGAAGGCGGCAACGACCGCTTCGCGGTGCACGTCGACGCCTTCAAGCGCGACTCGAAAGACGCCTCGGTGCCCATCGACCTGAACTGCGAGAAGCCCGGCTCGCCGTGGCGTGCACGCAAGATCTGCAACTCGGCCAACGAGGCGCATGGCGGCGCGATCGGCGGCACGCTGTTCTTCGACCAGGGCTACATCGGCGCGTCGGTCGCCACCTACCGCAGCACCTACGGCACCGTGGCCGAGGACGACGTGACCATCGGCATGAAGTCCGACCGCTACGCGCTGGAAGGCGAGTGGCGCCCGGGCGGCATCATCCGCAGCGTCCACGCCAAGCTCAGCCACACCAACTACCGCCACACCGAGTTCGAGGGCAGCCAGCCCGGCACGAAGTTCTCGAACATGAGCAACGACCTGCGCATCGAGGCGCGCCACGAGAAGATCGGCAACTTCGAAGGCCTGGTCGGCTTCAGCAGCGAGACCAACCGCTTCGCCGCCGATGGCGAGGAGGCCTTTGCGCCGCACAGCCGCACGCGCTCGAACGCGCTGTTCCTGTATGAGGAGTACGGCACGTCGTGGGGCCGCCTGAGCTTCGGCGCGCGCACCGAGAAGGTCCGCATCCGCTCGCTGGGCTACCCGGACGATCCGACCGTCACGCGCTTCGCCGTTGGCGAGCGCACCTTCAATCCGCACAGCGCGGCCTTCGGTGCGCTGGTCAACCTCGCGCCGCAGTGGCAGCTGACCTCGAACCTTGCCTACACCGAGCGCGCGCCGAAAGACTACGAGTTGCTCGCCAACGGTCCGCACGTGGCCACGGCCGCGTGGGAAGTGGGCGACCCGAACCTGAAGAAGGAAAAGTCCACCGGCTTCGACCTTGGGGCGCAGTGGAAGTCGGGCGCCAACACGGCCCGCGTCAATGCGTATGTCACGCGCTTCAGCAACTACATCGGCCTGACCGCGTCGGGCCGCACGCTCGACAAGGAAGGCCAGGTGGTGACCGACCCCGAGGTGACCGACACGCTGGCCGAGTACCTGTACCGCGGCGTGCGCGCGCGCTTCACCGGCATCGAGGCCAGCGGCAACCTGCGCCTGCTGGGCACCGACGGTTTCGCGCGGATGGCCGATGCGTCCACGCTCGACCTCGAATGGCGCGGCGACATCGTGCGTGCGAAGAACCTCGACACCGACGAACCGCTGCCGCGCATCGCACCGCTGCGTTTGGGCGCGACGCTGGTTTACGCCAACGGCCCGTGGGGCGCGCGCTTCGGCTTCGACTACAACGCGGCGCAGCATCGCGTGCCGAGTGTCGGCGCCCGCGAGACGGATGCGTACACGCTGTGGAATGCGGCGATCACCTACCGCATGAAGGTTCAGCGCGCCAACCTCACCTGGTATGCGCGCATGGACAACATCACGAACAAGCTGGCCTACAGCCCGACGTCGATCCTGACGACGACGGTGTATCCGAACGCGCCGTTGCCGGGGCGGTCGCTGAAGGTCGGTTTGCGCGTGACGTTCTGACCTTGTATTGCTCCCTCCCCCTTTGGGGGAGGGCAGGGGTGGGGGCAAGCGGCGGACCCATCGAGCGCTCTGATTGCCCCCATCCCAACCTTCCCCCGGAGGGGGAAGGAGCAATGCGGGAACGGTGCGTGCATTTGTCCCTGATGTCTTTCTCCCTCCCCTTCCGGGGGAGGGCAGGGGTGGGGGCAAGCGGCGGACCTATCGAGCACTCTGCCTGCCCCCATCCCAACCTTCCCCCAGAGGGGGAAGGAGCAAGGCACGGCAAGCGCTCGACTATCCTTCGAGGGTGAATTCCTTCGTCATTTCCTCGCTCCTGCCCGTCGTCCTTCTCATCGCCGCGGGCTACCTCGCAGGCAGGCGTCGCTGGATCAGCGGCAATGCGGTCAAGGACCTGTCGAACCTCATCTTCCTGTTGCTCGCGCCCGCGCTGTTGTTCCGCGCCATGAGCACGGTGCACGTCGAGCAACTCAGCCTCAAGCCGGTCGCGGCGTACTTCATCGCCTCGGGCCTGCTGTTCGCGGGCACGCTCGCGTTGCGTGGCTTCAACCGCACGGCGGCGGTGATCGCGCTGGCCAACACCTACAGCAACACCGTGATGATCGGCATCGCGCTCATCGGCCTGGCCTACGGCGAAGAGGGCATGGTAGTGCTGCTCACGTTGATCTCGCTGCACTCGCTGGTCTTGCTGACCAGTGCCACCGTCGTGCTCGAACTGGCCGTTGCGCGCGAGCACGCGGTGGTCGGCGGTGCGGAAAAGCGCTCGATGGCGCGCACCGTGCTGCGCGCCTTGCGCAACGCCATCATCCATCCGGTGCCGCTGCCGATCATGGCGGGCCTGCTGTTCGCGCAGACCGGCCTTGCGATGCCCGAAGTCATCGACAAGCCGATCCAGCTGCTCGGCCAGGCCTTCGGACCGGTGGCGCTGGTGATGGTCGGCATCACGCTCGCGCTCACGCCCATCGGCCGGCACTGGCGTGGCGCGCTGGTGCAGGCGCTGGTCAAGAACCTGCTGCACCCGCTGCTGGTGGCCGGCATCGGCTGGGTGCTCGGCGTGCGCGGCATACCGCTCACGGTGATGGTGGTTGCGGCGGCGCTGCCCATCGGCGCCAATGTGTTCCTGTTCTCGCAGCGCTACCGCACCGCTGAAGACCTGGTGACGGCCAGCGTGGCGGTATCGACCGTGCTGGCGCTCGGCACGCTCACGCTGGTGATGGTCTGGGTGCAGTGGCTGCCCTGAGCCCTTCGGTTCTCTCTTCGTAGCGCGTCGCGAACTTTCGCCCTAGCGCGTTCCTTCGCGCGCCCTATGCCGTTCGGCAGGGTGGCCGTTTGGTGAGATGGCGCACGGCACCCACGGCCCTACATTTGCCGGCTGATGATTTACCCGGCGCGCTCTTCGCCCCTTCCTGCTATGGCGTTGGTCGCGACGGTGATCGCGCTGCAATGCATGCCCGCGCAGGCGGCGGCCGATGCGAAGCCCTGCAGGACGCCGTGCCTGTCCGTCAATGTGCCCCGTGAGATAGCGGAGAAGCCGGCGGAGAAGGCGCCCAAAAAAGCGCCGGATCCCGAGCCGAAGCCCGCGCCTGCGGCCGTGGCGCGGCCGGCCGCGAAGCCACGGCCCCAAGCCGCCGCGCAGGCCTCGACGACATCGCAGGACGCGCAAAGGGAACCCGTCGCCAGAAGGCCCGCGCCCTCGAAGCGCTGCGGCGACATCAACATGCGCGCCGCCATCGGCGAGCCGCTGTCGGACCAGGACATGAAGACATTGAGGAGCCAATGCTGATGATGACGAACATCTCCCTGACCACCTCGCGCACGCCGCGCCGCATCCGCGCGTCGCTCCGCATGCTGGCGCTGTGCGCCACCGTCGTGCTCGCCGCCGCCTGCGCGCATCGCCCCGTGCCCGGCAACGCCATGCCCTTCGACCAGGCCGTCAACCAGGCGGTGGACGACCTGATGGTGCAGACGCAGAAGCTGCCGGCCTTCCTGGCGAAAGTGGAGTCGTCGCTCAAGCAGAGCCGCATCGTGATCGACCCGCTGCTCGAAGGCGCGAGCGGCCAGCAGACCGAGGTGACCCGCGTGGCCGAGCAGCGCATCGTCCAGCGCATGCAGGCCCAGTTCAAGCAGTTCACCGTGACGCCGTTCAACGCCACCGAGATCGGCAACGCACAGTACGTGCTCAACGGCACGCTGGTGCGCGACAAGGACGCGTCGGGCGGCCCGTACCGCCTGAACCTTGCGCTGACCGAGATCAAGAGCGGCGTGGTGATCGCGCAGTCGGTGGCGCGCATCAGCGACGCATCGCTCGACACGCGGCCTACCGCCTTCTTTCGCGACAGCCCGGTGAACGGCAAGGATCGCGGCGTCGAGGGCTACATCCGCACCGCGGAAACCCAGCCGGGCCAGGCGGCCGATGCGCTGTACCTCGAACGCCTGCCGACCTCGACCGTGCTGCAGGAGGCCACCGCCGCCTACGAGGCCGGCCGCATGAGCGAGGCGCTGAGCCGCTACGAGGCGGCATCGAAGCGGCCCGACGGGCAGCAGTTGCGCATCTACAGCGGCTTGTACCTCACGCAATCGCAACTTGGGCGCACGGCCGATGCCGAGAAAACCTTCGGCACCATCGCGCGCCTGGGGCTCGAAACCAACAACCTGAGCGTCAAGTTCCTGTTCAAGCCGGGCTCGACGGACTTTCTGGCGGACCCGAAGATCAGCGCGGCCTATCCGATGTGGCTGCGCCAGATCGCGCGGCAGGCGGCGCAGATCGATTCGTGCGTGGTCGTGACGGGGCACACCAGCCGCACGGGCTCCGAGGCGGTCAACGAGCGGCTGTCGCTGCAGCGCGCCGCGAGCGTCAAGAGCCGGTTGGTGACCGAGGCGCCGCCGCTGTCGAAGAAGCTGCGCGAGGCCGGCATGGGCTTTCGCGAGAACATCGTCGGTACCGGGGCCGACGATGCGAGCGACGCGCTGGACCGGCGCGTCGAGTTCAAGGTGGTGGGTTGCGAGACTTGACTCGCCCCCAGGCTTCGCGCACTTCGTGTCGCTGCGCCAACCCCGTCCGGGGGCAACACCTGCGGCCCGGCAGAGCCGGTTCCGCGGTGTTTCGCGAACAGATCAGGGCGCCAGCCGCTCGCGCACCCAGTCGGCGCCTTCGAGCCGGTAGCGCAGCCGGTCGTGCAGCCGGCTCTTGCGGCCCTGCCAGAACTCCCAGCGGTCGGGCACCAGCCGAAAGCCGCCCCAATGCGGCGGGCGCGGTGGCGACAGCAGGTGCTTGGCGGCAGCCACCGCGGCGTTCTTCACCAGCACGTCGCGTCCGCTGATGACCTCGCTCTGCGGGCTGGCCCAGGCGCCGATGCGTGAATCGAGCGGGCGGCTGGCGAAGTAGGCGTCGCTTTCGTCGGTGCCGGCCTTCTCGACGCGGCCTTCGATGCGCACCACGCGCTCGAGCTCGACCCAGTGGAACTGCAGCGCCGCATACGGGTTGCCCGACAGCTCCTGGCCCTTGCGGCTTTCGTAGTTGGTGTACCAGACGATGCCGCGCGCGTCGTAGCCCTTGATCAGCACGATGCGGCTGGACGGCCGCAGGTCGCTGCCCACGGTGCACAGCGTCATGGCATTGGGCTCGGGCACTTGCGCGTCGATGGCCTCGGTGAGCCAGCGCTCGAATTGCTTGAGCGGATCGCTGGCGCTGTGGGCCTCGCCGAGTTCGGCGCGTTCGTAGCTCTTGCGCAGCGCGGCCAGCGTTTCGTTGGTTGGAGAGGAAGTCATGGCCGAATTGTTGCGCACATACTTCGGCCCATGACGACCAAGGCGAATTCCCCGGTGGTGATCGTGCTGGCCTCGGGCCGGGGCGAACGCTTCATTGCGGCCGGTGGCACGGGTTCCAAACTGAAGGCGATGCTCGCGGGCAAGCCGGTGCTGGAGCGCACGCTCGATGCGGTGCGCGCCAGCGGGCTGCCGTGGCACCTGGAAGACATCGGCCATCCCGGCATGGGCGACTCCATCGCCGCGGCCGTGCGCGCCACGCCCGGCGCCAGGGGCTGGCTGATCCTGCCGGGCGACCTGCCGCTGGTGCGGCCCGAGACACTGCAGGCGGTTGCTGCCGCGCTCGGTGGTCGGGTGAATGCCGTACAGCCGCAGTACGAGGGCGAGCGTGGGCATCCGGTGGGCTTTGCGGCGGGCTGCCATGCGCAGCTTGCGGCGCTGGAAGGCCCGCTGGGCGCATCGTCCATCCTGCGGTCGATGCGCGCTATCGATTCGGTAGCGGACTTGGTGGTGGACGATGTCGGCGTCGTGACCGACATCGACACGCCCGAGGCCCTGGCGCGCGCCGAAGCGCTCTGGCTGGCGCGCGCGGGCCGTTAGCGGTTCATCAGGGCTTCGGGATCACCGCGCAGGCGATGCGCGGGCCTGAGTTGCCGGCCGGCTGCGTCGTGAAGTCGTCGCGGTCGCGGTGCACCACCAGCGCGCGGCCCACCACGTTGTTGGCGGCACCGTCGGTCAGCGAGATCGAGTGGTCTTCCACGCTGAAGCGGGCCACGCCGCCGGCGTCGGCCACGAGGCTCGGCAGTTCGCCGGCATGGCTGCCCGGTGCGGCGAACTTGCCGTGCGTGCCGCCGGTCGGGTTGAAGTGGCCGCCCGAGGCATTGCCGTTGTCGCCGCAGTCGCCCTTTTCGTGGATGTGGAAGCCGTGCTCGCTGCCCGGCACGAGGCCGCGCACTTCGCCCGACACGCGCACGCCGTGCTCCAGCGCGGTGAAGGTTACGGTGCCGCGCGTCGGGTTGGGCGTGATCGCGGCGGTCGGCACCAGCTCGACGGCCGTGCTCGGCTTGCCACCCATGCTGCCGCAGGCGGCCAGGACGGCGGTGGCGAGGAGGGCGGCACCGGTGGCGATGAGACGACGATGGTTCATGTGTTTTCCTTGGACGGTCCGGAAGGTTGGGAAGAAGAGTCGGGAGACCCCGGAACATATACCGGAGCCGCTGGCGCATCGCAATCGGCGGCGGCCTTGGATGGTTGCGGTGCCTGCTTTGCGGGGGCGGATGCAGGGGGCGGCGCCAGCGCCACCAGCCGGGCCAGCGCGGCGTCGTGGATCGAATGGCGCTGCAGCTCGAGCAGCGTCTGCTGTGCGTAGTCGAGCGAGCTGCCGTAGCGGCCGACCGCGTGGGCGAAGATGTGGCGATAGCGCTCTTCGCTCAGCTCGCCCGTGAAGTTGGGGCTGCGGCGCGACAGCGTGAAGGCCAGTGCGCGCACGGGGCCGTCGTCGGTGCCGCAGCGCAGCCACTTGGGGTCGTACACGCCGGTCGGCATCTCGCGCAGCCAGAGCCGCTTCAGCGTTTCGAGCCCTTCGGCCTTCGGCACGCGGAACACCATGCCGCGGCAACTGCCGCCCGAGAGCAGCCCGAACACGAGGCCCGGCGTCTGGACGCTGCCCCGGTTGACGCGGCTCCACATCTTCAGCGCGCGGTGCCAGCCGTGCACCCAGGCGGGGCGCCGTTCGGTGAAGCCGAAGTCGGGCCGCCAGATCAGCGAGCCGTAGCCGAACAGCCAGAGATCTTCGTGTCCGCCCCAGTCGGCGATGGCGCGTTCGAGCATCGGCTGCGGGTCGCGCAGGGGCTTGGGCATCGGGTCGAGGCCCGGTGGTCCGGGATCCGGCGAGGGGTCCGACACGGGGGTGTCAGGGGCGGCGCCTACAATTTCGTGATCATGGTTCACCGCACCATTATTTACCGACCCCTTTCCTACGGAGCAAGACCCGCAATGAGCGACGACGACAGCCAGCAAAATTTCATCCTCGGATTCGTGATGGCCCTGATCGCCCTGGTGATCTTCTTCGTGGTGGGCATCGTGCTCTGGCACAAGGGCCACAACGCGGCTGCCGCCCCGGCCAAGCCCGCCGTGGTGATCTCGGCGCCGGCGCCGGGCCAGGAGACCAAGCTGGCCGAAGTCACCGAGACGGTGACGGTCACCATCCCCGACGGCGCCAGCATCCGCGTGGTCGACGGCGTGGTGAACTTCTACTTCGCGACCGGCAGCGCCGACCTCGCACCGGGCGCCGCCGAAGCGCTGGCCGCGGTCATCAAGGGCGTCGAGAGCGGCCACAAGGCCGTGGTCTCGGGCTTCCACGATGCCACGGGTGACGCGGCCATCAACGAAGAACTCGCCAAGAAGCGCGCCCAGATGGTGCGCGACGTGCTCACGGGCCTGGGCGTGCCGGCCGACAAGATCGACCTGCAGAAGCCGGCCGTGACCGCCGGCACGGGCAATAACGCCGAGGCGCGCCGCGTCGAAGTCAAGCTGGTGGACTGAGCGCCACCCGCCCGCAGAACAAGCCCGGCAATGCCGGGCTTTTTTGTGCCTGCCGCATGGGGGGCATGCCTGAGTAAATTCGTATTGTTCGGCGCCCGGATTTCATCAGCTCTTTTCCGTCAACTTGGTACGATGGGTCTCCAGGCCTCCAGTCGCATCCGCGACACGCAGCAAGAGCCAAAGACCCCCATGAGCAGCACACATTCCATCGTTCGCGACGTCACCGATCGCATTCGCGAGCGCAGCCATGCGCAGCGCAGTGCGTACCTCTCCAGGCTGGCCGAAATCCGCGGCCGCGATCGCGGTTCCGACCGCATGGGCTGTGCCAACGTGGCGCATGCCGTGGCCGGCATTCCGGCCAACGACAAGTTCAGGGTGGTGACCGAGCGCGCGCCCAACATCGGCATCGTCACCGCCTACAACGACATGCTCTCGGCCCACGCGCCGTACCAGGGCTACCCGGACATCATCAAGCACGAGGCCCGCCGCCTTGGCGCCACCGCGCAGGTGGCTGGCGGCGTGCCGGCCATGTGCGACGGCGTCACGCAGGGCACGCCCGGCATGGAGCTGAGCCTGTTCAGCCGCGACGTCATCGCCATGAGCACCGCCATCGCACTCACGCACGACATGTTCGACGGCGCGCTGATGCTCGGCGTGTGCGACAAGATCGTGCCGGGCCTCTTGATCGGCGCGCTGCACTTCGGCCATCTGCCGACCGTGTTCGTGCCGGCCGGGCCGATGCCTTCGGGCCTGTCGAACAACGCCAAGTCGAAGGTGCGCGAGCAGGCCGCGCAAGGCCTCGTGGGCCGGCAGGGCCTGCTCGATGCAGAGATGGCGGCCTATCACACGGTGGGCACCTGCACCTTCTATGGCACCGCCAACAGCAACCAGATGCTGCTCGAAGCCATGGGCCTGCACGTGCCCGGCACGGCGTTCATCCAGCCCGGCGATGCGATGCGCGAGACGCTCACGCGCGAGGCGGTGCGCACGGTGCTGGGCAAGGCGAGCGAGGCCGCGTTCAGCTGCCCGCCCATCGGCGAGATGGTCGACGAGCGTTGCATCGTCAATGCCATGGTGGCGCTGCTGGCCACCGGCGGCTCCACCAATCACCTGATCCATTGGGTGGCCGTGGCGCGCGCCGCAGGCATCGTGATCGACTGGGACGACTTCTCGAAGCTCTCCGACGTGATCCCGCTGCTGACCCGCGTGTACCCCAACGGCAGCGCCGACGTGAACGAGTTCCAGGCCGCGGGCGGCCCCGGCTTCGTGATCGGCGAACTGGTCGATGCCGGCCTGATGCACGGCGACGTGCTCACCGTGCGCGCCGGCGGCATCCGCGAATTCGCGAACATCCCGGCGCTGGTCGAAGGTGGCCAGCAACGCCTGCAATGGCACTCCGCCGCACCCTCGAAGAACGACGCGGTCGCGCGCGCCGTCGCGCAGCCGTTCAGCGCCACCGGCGGCCTCAAGCTGCTCAGCGGCAACCTCGGGCGCAGCGTCATCAAGGTGTCTTCCGTGCCTGACGACCGCCATGTGATCGAAGCGCCCGCGCGGGTGTTCGACTCGCAGGCCGCATTGCAGAAGGCCTTTACCGCCGGCGAACTGGAGCGCGACGTGGTCTGCGTCGTGCGCTGGCAGGGCCCACAGGCCAACGGCATGCCCGAGCTGCACAAGCTCACGCCGCCGCTGTCGGTGCTGCAGGGCAAGGGCTTTCGCGTGGCCCTGGTCACTGACGGGCGCATGAGCGGCGCGTCGGGCAAGATACCGGCCGCGATCCACGTTTCGCCCGAAGCGGCCGCGGGCGGCCCGCTCGCCAAGGTGCGCGACGGCGACCTGATCCGTCTCGATGCCGTCGCGGGTACGCTTGCGGTATTGCTGCCTGAAGACGAATGGGCCGCGCGCGAAACCGCGACGCAGCCCGAAGCGCAGCGCATCGCCGACGGACACGGCCTCGGCCGCGAGCTGTTCGCCGGCATGCGCCGCAATGCACTGGCCGCCGAAGAGGGCGCCTGCTCCTGGCTGTGAAAATGCATCGCCCCCGAGGCCATGCGCAACGTATTGGAGAAATGAAATGACAGACAAACTCACTGCGCTCGACGTGATGCGCGACGCCCCGGTCATCCCGGTCATCGTGCTGAACGACGTCAAAGACGCCATTCCGCTGGCGCGTGCGCTGGTGGCCGGTGGCATCCGCATGCTCGAAGTCACGCTGCGCACGCCGCAGGCGCTGCAATGCATCGAAGCCATCGCCAGGGATGTGCCCGAAGCCGTGGCCGGCGCCGGCACCATCCGCAGCGCTGCGGATGCGCAAGCCTCGGCACTGGCCGGCGCAAAGTTCGGCGTGAGCCCGGGCTACACGCGCGCGGTCGGCAAGGCCTGCCACGACCTCGGCCTGCCGCTGCTGCCCGGCGTGGCCACCGGCAGCGAGATCATGACGGCGCAGGAAGACGGCTACACCCAGCTCAAGTTTTTCCCCGCGCTGCAGGCCGGCGGCCTGCCGATGCTCAAGGCATGGCAGGGCCCGTTCGGCGACGTCACCTTCTGCCCCACCGGCGGCATCCATGCGGGCAACGCGGCCGAGTTTCTTGCGCTGTCGAACGTGGCCTGCGTGGGCGGTTCGTGGATCGTGCCGGCCGATGCGATCCGCGAAGGCAACTGGGCGCTGATCGAGCAACTGGCGCGCGCCGCGAGCCAGTTGCCGCGCTGATCGCCATGCGCACCGACTTCGACGCGAGCGACCTGAAGGTCATCGCCTTCGACGTCTTCGGTACGGTGGTCGACTGGCACAGCGGCATTGCCGCGGAGGCCGAGCGTGCCTTGCCCGGTGTCGATGGCGCCGCCTTCGCGCTGGCATGGCGCGCGGGCTACCAGCCCGCCATGAAGGCCGTGATGGAACGCATCGCGGCAGGCGAGGGTGGCTTCACGCTGCTCGACGAACTGCACCTGAGCATGCTCGAGCAGGTGCTGAGCGATTTCAGCCTGAGCGATCGCCTCGACGCCGCCGCACGGCGCGACCTGAGTCGCGCCTGGCATCGCCTGCCCGCGTGGCCCGATTCGGTGGAGGGGCTCACGCGACTCAAGAAGAAGTTCACGATCTGCACGCTCTCGAACGGCAACATCGGCCTGCTCACCGAAATGGCGAAGCGCGCCGGGCTGCCCTGGGACTGCGTGCTGTCGGCCGAGGTGTTCAAGGCCTACAAGCCCGACCCGCGCACCTACCTGGGTGTGGCGGGCGTGTTCGACGCCACGCCCGGCCAGGTGATGCTGGCCGCCGCGCACCACGACGACCTGGCGGCCGCGCGCGCGTGCGGCCTCAAGACCGGCTACATTGAGCGCCCCTACGAGTTCGGCCGTGCCAAGCCGAAGGACGTGTCGCCGCAGCCGGACAACAACCTGCACGCGCGCGACATCAACGAACTGGCCGACCTGCTCGGCTGCTGATCAGTCCGAGATCAGCTTCTCGACCGTGCGCAGGTTGCGCGTGGTCGTGCTCGACTTGTAGCGCGTCTTCGCCAGCAGCTTCGAGACCGGCGTGTCGGTGCTCTCGCCGCGCGGGCATTGCCAGTAGAGAACGCCCTTGCCGCGTTGCAGGCGTTCGGTGGCCGGGTCGAACGCGCTGGCCTTCTCGATGATCTCGTCGAGCATCGCGGCGTCGGAGCCGAACACGAGATAGGGGTGCCGCTCTTCGTCGATGCGCTCGAAGGGGTAGCCTGCGGCCATGTCGGCCACGGCCTTCTGCGTGAGCAGGACGATCCACGCGTCGTAGCCGAAGCGCTTGCGCAGGGCCTGTTCGATGCGCGTGCGCAATGCGGCGGCATCGCTTTCGGCGGTGTCGAAGAGCACGTTGCCGCTGGCGAGCACGGTGCGCACCGCGCCGAAGCCGAGCTCGACGAAGAGCGCCTTCAGGTCCGCGCTCTTGATCGTGATGCCGTTGACGTTCACGCCGCGCAGCAGCGCGACGTGGCGTGTCGTGGTCGCCGGTTTCTTCGAGCCCGCCACCAACCTTGCTCCCGGCCGTGCTTCAGCGAAGACCGCCGCCTGCGGCGCCTTCGTCGCGCTGGATCAGCTCGATCTTGTAGCCGTCGGGGTCTGTCACGAACGCGATGACGGTGGTGCCGCCCTTGACCGGGCCGGCTTCGCGCGTGACGTTGCCGCCCGCTGCCTTGATCTTCTCGCAGGCCGCGTAGGCGTCGGGCACGCCGAGCGCGATGTGGCCATAGGCCGTGCCCAGTTCGTAGCTTTCGGTGCCCCAGTTGTAGGTCAGCTCGATCTCGGCCTGGTCGGGGTTGCCCTTGCCGTAGCCGATGAAGGCCAGGCTGTACTTGTACTCGGGGTTTTCGGACGTGCGCAGCAGGTTCATGCCGAGCACCTTGGTGTAGAAGTCGATGGAGCGCTGGAGGTTGCCAACGCGCAGCATGGTGTGAAGAAGTCGCATCTCGTGGTGCCGTGTAGTGATATCGAATGGGGAGCCGCTATTGTCGGCTTCCCGGCGCGGCGATCAAGCCGCCAGCTTCAGCAGGTGGGCCTGGTGGCGTTGCAGGAAGGCCATCAGGTGCTGTGGGTACTCGGGCACCACCGCGTCGCGCACGCTCGGGCGGCTCGCCAGGGCCCGGCGCCAGGCGTTCACCTTGGGCAGGGCGTCGAAGATGTGCGAGTCGTGCAGGGCATCGAACACCTCGAAGTAGCGGAACACGGGCGCAAAGACCGCGTCGACCAGGCTGAAGCCCGCGCCCGCGAAGTAGGGGCCCGTGCCCAGCGCCGCTTCGACGCGCGCGAACTTGGCGACGAGCGCGAGCCGCTTCTGCTCGAACACGGCCGCGTCCTGCGTGGTTTCGTAGCCCCACAGGTCAGCGAGGATGGCGGAGCCGAACTCCATCCATGCACGGTGCTCGGCGCGGGTGAGCGGGTCTTCGGGGTGCAGGCGCGCGCCCGCCTGCGTCTCTTCGAGGTACTCGCAGATCACGTTGCTTTCGAACAGCACGGCCTCGCTGCCATCGGGGCGCCGCACCTTCAGCAGCGGCACCTTGCCGAGTGGCGAGATGTCGAGAAACCACTGGGGCTTGTTGGCGAGATCGATCACGATGCGCTCGAAGGGAACGCCTTTTTCATGCAGCGCGATCGCGGCGCGCTGGACATAGGGGCACAGCAGGTGGCTGACGAGGGTGAGGGCTTGCGGCATGGGCTTTCCGTTCTGGTGGGGAGGGGTGTTTCGGATCGCTGCGATTCTTGCGACCTCGAACAACCTTTTCCCGGAAAGCTCATTTGAAAAAATCGGACTTGTGCTAGCGCGCCGCCGTGTTCAGCCAATGCGTGATGCGGCCGCCGTGCATCACGCCGGTGCGGTCGGCCATGGCGTGGGCTTCGGCCTCGTTGTGCGTGACCAGAATGGCCGTCTGCCCCGCCTGCTTGAGGATGTTGCGCACCTCGGCGGTCAGGCGCTCGCGGGTGCCACCGTCGAGGTTCGAGAAGGGCTCGTCGAGCAGCAGGAGCGCGGGCGAGGGCGCCAGCGCGCGGGCCAGTGCGATGCGCTGCTGCTGGCCACCCGACAGCTCATGCGGATAGCGCTCGCCGGCTTCGGCCAGGCCGACCAGCGCCAGCATCTCGGCCACGCGGGCCTGCTGCGCCGCGCGGCCCAAGCGGCGCAGGCCGAAGGCCACGTTCTTCGCGGCCGACAGATGCGGGAACAGCGCGTACTCCTGGAACATCATCCCCACGCGACGCTGCTCGGGCGGCAGGTGCTGTTGCGCGGAAGACAGCAGCACGTCGCCCAGTCGGACCGTGCCGGCGCGCACCGGCTCGAAGCCCGCAATGGCGCGCAGCACCGTCGTCTTGCCGCAGCCCGAGGGGCCGAACAGGCAGGCGATGTCGCCGGCGGCCATCGAGAGCGAGAAGCCGTCGACGACGGTGTGCAGGCCGCGCGGCGTGTCGTAGGCGAGTTGGAGCGCGTCCAGGTGAAGAGGGGAGCTCATGTCTTTTCCGGATCGGTGGTCGTCACCGTGGATGCACCCAACTGGTTACGTGCCAGCAGCACCACCGGCAGCAGGCCGGCCAGCACGATGGCCAGCGCGGCAATCGCGCCTTCTTCGTAAGTGCCACGCGCGGCCTCGGCGTAGAGCCAGGTGGCGAGGGTGTCGAAATTGGCGGGCCGCAGCAGCAGCGTGGCCGGCAGTTCCTTCATGGCGTCGACGAACACCAGCAGCGCACCGGCCGCCATCGCGGGCCGCAGCAGTGGCAGGTGCACGCGGCGCAGCGTGCCGCCGGTGGTTTCGCCGAGCAGCCGCGAGGCTTGCTCGATGGCGGGCGGAATGCGCGCGAGCCCGGCCTCGATGCCGCCGACCGGCATTGCCAGGAAGCGGATCGCACAGGCCACGACCAGCACCACGCCGGCCCCCATGAGCGGCAGGCCCTGCAGGCCGAGTGCGGTGGCCAGCGCGGCGTCGAAGGCCAGCGCCGGCGTGAGCAGGCCGATGGCCAGCACCGTGCCCGGCACCGCATAACCCAGCGTGGCGACACGGGCCTGCCAACGCGCGCGGTTGAAGCCCGTGCCCTGGCTGCGCGAGGCCCAGGCAACCACAAGCCCCGCAGCCACGGCCACCGCCGTGACGCCCGCTGCCAGCGCCAGCGTGTTGCCGAGGCTGGCAACCAGCCCCCGCGAAATGCCGCCGCCCTGATGCAGCCGCTTGGCACTTTCCCAGACGAGATACAGCGCGGGTGCCACGAAGCCGATTAGCACCGGCAGCGCGGCGACGGCCGTGGCGGCCCATCCTGCCGCGCCATGCAGGCGCCTGGGCTGCACGGCGCGCATGCGCTGCGCCGAGCCGAAGCGCTGGTGCCGGCGGCCGTTGCGTTCGAGCCAGACCAGGGCCACCACCACGAACAGCATCGCGCACGCGATCTGGGCCGCGCCGGCCAGGTCGGAGCGCGTGATCCAGGTGGTGTAGACCGCCACCGTCAGCGTGTTCACGCCGAGGAATTCGGAGGCGCCGATGTCGTTGAGCGTTTCGAGCAATGCGAGGCTCAGGCCCACGGCCAACGCGGGCCGCGCGAGCGGCAGCGCCACGCGAAAGAAGGCGCCCCGCCGGTTTTCGCCCAGCGTGCGCGCCGCTTCCATCAGGTGCGCCGGCTGCGTCATGAACATCGCGCGCGCCGTCATGTAGACGTAGGGGTACAGCACGAAGCCCAGCACGAAGATCGCGCCCGGCATCGAGCGCAGGTCGGGCAGGCGGAACTGCCGCGGGCTGTCGAAGCCCAGCATCCAGCGGATCGCGCCCTGCACGGGGCCGATCGGGTGCAGCAGGTCGAGGTACGCGAAGGCGACGATGTAGGTCGGCATCGCGAGCGGCAGCAGCAGCGCCCAGTGCAGCGTGCCGCGCCCCGGGAAGTCATGCGCCGTGACCAGCCATGCGCAGCCGGTGCCGATCACCAGCACCAGCGTGCCGACACCCGCGAGCAGCAGCGCGGTGTTGAGCGCCGCCTGCGGCAGCACGTGCGCGAACAGCGGCCCCCAGTGCCCGACGCCCGACCCGAAGGCGAGCCACGCCAGCGTGAGCACCGGCGCGAGCACGCCGAGGGCAATCGCAAACGACGTCCAGCGCCAGGCCGGGCCTGCGGCTTGCAGGCCCGGCGGCTGGCGCCGAGCAATCAACGACATTCTTTTTCTTCAGGCACTGGCAAGGCGTGCCCGGCCGTCTCCGTCACTGGTCGAAGCCGACCTTGTCGACCAGCGCGCTGGCCTGCTTGCGGTACTTGGCGATCTCGGTCAGCGGCAGCGGATCGACCTTCAGCTCACCGATGGCCTGGCCGATGATCGGGTCGAGCGCCACGCCCTTGCGCACCGGGTATTCGTAGTTGGCCTGCGCGTAGAGCGACTGGGCCGGCTCCGACACCAGGAACTCGAGCAGCTTGACCGCGTTGGCGCGCTGCGGCGCATTCTTGGCGATCGACGCGCCGCTGATGTTGACGTGCGTGCCGCCGCTCTTGGCGTTGGCGAAGGTCGGGCGGACCACCTTGATCGCATCGCCCCACTTGCGCGCGTCGGTGCCTTCCTTGGCGCTCTTCATCTGGCCGACGTAGTACGAGTTGGCCAGGCCGACATCGCAGATGCCGCCGAGGATGTCGCGCGCCACGTCGCGGTCGCCGCCGGTCGCCTTGCGTGCCAGGTTGGCCTTGACGCCGCGCAGCCACTGCTCGGCCTTGGCCTCGCCGTCATGCGCGATCAGCGCGGCCACGAGTGCGGTGTTGTAGGGGTGCTGGCCGGCGCGGATGCAGACCTTGCCCTTGTACTTCGGGCTGGCCAGGTCTTCGTAGCGGAAGCTGGTGAGCGGCTGGCTTTTGTCGGCATACAGCACGCGGGCGCGCAGAGACAGCGCAAACCACTGGCCGTCGGTGCCGCGCAGGTTGGCCGGAATGGCCGATTCGAGCGCGGCCGACTTCACCGGCTGCGTCACGCCGCCATCGACCAGGTCCATCAGATTGCCGATGTCCACCGTCATCAGCACGTCGGCCGGCGAGCGTGCGCCTTCGGCCTTGACGCGCTCCAGAAGGCCGTCTTTCACGAACACGGTGTTGACCTTGATGTTGCTCTGCGCGCTGAAGGCTGAGATCAGCGGCTGGATCAGTGCGGGCTCGCGCGTCGTGTAGAGCGTGAGTTCGTCGGCGGCTGCCGCCTGTGCGGGCAGGGCCGCGATGGCCAGCCAGGTGGCGCTGACGCCGAGAAGTGCGCGCGCAGCGCGGCGGCCTTGGACGCGGGAGCGTTCGGTCATGAAGGATCCTCCGGGAGCAGTGACGTGTTCTGGAATGCATCGGCGGCAGAGCGGGCTGCGGCGCCGATGAGAATAATTATCACTGGGAGGCAGAAGTGCGCGGCCTTTGGACTTACGGGTCGAAGGCCTACTGGGCCACCGGGCTCAGCGCGCCGGCGGAATCTCGAACACCAGGCAGGTCGTCGTTGCGTGTGCGTACAGCGTGCCATCGGGGCCGAACAGGCGCGCCTCGGCCGTGGCGAGCTGCTTGCCGCAGTGGATCACCTTGCCTTCGGCGCGCACGCGCTGCACCTTGGGCGTGAGGCCTTTCACGTAGTTCACGCCGAGTTCGGCCGTCGTGTAGGCGCGGCCGGGCGGCATCATGGTGTGGACCGAGCAGCCCAGGGCCGAGTCGAGCAGGGTGGCGACCCAGCCGCCGTGGATGGTGCCCAGCGGGTTCAGGTGCTGCGGCAGCGGCGTGCCCTGGAACACGGCCACGCCCTTGCTCACCGAGAGGATCGTGAAGTCCAGCGTCTTGGCGATCGCGGCGTAGGGGATGTCGCCGTTCAGTATGGCCTGCATGATTTCGAGGCCGGTCTTGCCCGCGAGCTGGTCGGGGCGCGCCAGGCCGGGGCCCGGGCCGCCGTCGAGGCGGTCGGTGATCTGTCGCTCTTCGGCGATCCATGCGTCGAGCAGGTTGATGGGGTTCGTCGTCATGCCTGTGTTCCTTCTGGGGGCTTTGGCGTGGTGGGTGAGTTGTATATGCAATGGTTGCACATACAATAATACCCCATGGACATCCAGACCAAACCCCGCGGCTGCACCAGTTTCAAGGTGCGGCAACTGATGCGACGCCTCTCGCAGCACTACGACGCCGAGGTGTCGCAAAGCGGACTGAAGACCACGCAGTACTCGCTGCTGTCGCACCTCAAGCGGCTGGGCGCTACGCGCCCGGTCGACTTCGCGGCCGAACTCAAGATGACCGCTTCCACGCTGAGCCGCAACCTGCAGCCGCTGATCGCTGCCGGCTGGGTAGAGCAGACAGCCGGCGCCGATGCGCGCAGCCGGCTGGTGGCGCTCACGCCCGAAGGCGAAGACAAATGGCGCGAGGCGCAGCAGCACTGGAAGACCGCGCAGCAGAAGCTCAACGCGCTGCTGGGCGTGGAGCGCGTGCTGGCGCTGCACCTGCTGATCGACGAGTCGCTCGAACTGCTCGGCACCGAAGACGCGCCCGACAGCAGCGACTGAACCGGGCACCCCGCAACACCCCATTCCCTCCCCGCGCATGGGCGCGTCGGGCACCGCTTTTCCCGTTTCTCCTTCCTCCTCCATATCTCATTCCAACAGCCGAGGTCCCATGTTCGCCACCCCTGTTTCCGCATGGCTCCAGCGCCGCGGCATCCACTACGGATGGATCGTCGCCGCCATCACCTT
This sequence comes from Variovorax sp. EL159, assembly GCF_900100965.1. GTDB lineage: Bacteria > Pseudomonadota > Gammaproteobacteria > Burkholderiales > Burkholderiaceae_C > Variovorax. The sequence continues at coordinate 992,155 of NZ_FMUJ01000002.1, forward strand.
CCTGACCATGCTGACCATGTCGGCCGCGCTGGGCCTGCCGGGCGCCATGCTGCAGCCGCTGGGCAAGGAGTTCGGCTGGAGCACCGAACAGATCTCGTCGGCGCTCGCGTTGCGCTTCGCGCTGTTCGGGCTCATGGGCCCGTTCGCCGCGGTGCTGATGGAGCGCTATGGCCTGCGTGCCGTGATCTGCACCGGCCTTGCCCTCGTCGGCTTGGGCATGGCGCTGGTCACCATGGCTTCGCAGCTCTGGCAGCTCTTCTTCTTGTGGAGCCTGATGCTGGGGCTGGGCACCGGCATGACCGCGCTGGTGCTCGGCGCAGTGGTGGCCAACCGCTGGTTCGTGGCACGCCGCGGCCTGGTCATCGGCATGCTCACGGCCAGTTCGGCCACGGGGCAACTCGCCTTCCTGCCGTTCGCGGCGTGGATGATCGAACACTGGGGCTGGCGCTCGGCCATCGTGCCGATCGTGATCGGCACCATCCTGATCGGCGTGCTCGCGCTGTGCCTCATGCGCAACCGGCCGTCCGACATCGGCCTGCTGCCCTACGGTGAAGTGCCCGGCACCCAACCCGCGGCGCCGGCCGCGGCAGTGCCGCCCATGAACTTCGCCACGCCATTTCGCGTGCTGAAGGAAGTCTCGACCAACCGCACCTTCTGGATTCTGGCTGGCACCTTCTTCATCTGCGGCCTCAGCACCAACGGCCTGGTGCAGACGCACTTCATCTCGCTGTGCGGCGACAACGGCATGGGCGCCGTGCCCGCCGCTTCGGTGCTGGCCATGATGGGCGCCTTCGACTTCGTGGGCACCATTCTTTCGGGCTGGCTCTCGGACCGCTACGACAACCGCAAGCTGCTCTTCTGGTACTACGGCCTGCGCGGGCTGTCGCTGTTCTGGTTGCCGCATTCGGAGTTCACCATCTACGGCCTGGGCATCTTCGCGATGTTCTACGGCCTCGACTGGATCGCCACCGTGCCGCCCACCGTCAAGCTCGCCGGTGCCGCCTTCGGCCCGGCCAAGGTCGGCCTCGTGTTCGGTTGGGTCTTCGCCGCGCACCAACTGGGCGCCGCCACGGCCGCCTACGGCGCCGGCTTTGCGCGCACGCTGCTACTGACCTACACCCCCGCGCTCTACGCGGCCGGCGCCGCCTGCCTGGTGGCAGCGCTGATCGTGATGCTGATCCGTCGCCCCGCCGCCAAGACCGGTGCGCCGGCCTCGGCGTCGGCATCGACATCGGCGGCACGCGCCTGATACGCACGCAACCGAACGCCCGCACCCGCCATGTCCATCGCGACTTCTTCCGCCGCTTCGTCGGCCGACCTCGACCCACGCACGCGTCGCCTGCTCGAAGCGCCCATCGTGCCCACGCTGCTGCGCCTTGCCGCGCCCAACGTGCTGGTGATGGTGGCGCAGGCCTCCGTCGGCCTCATCGAAACCTACTTCGTCGGCAAGCTCGGCACCGACGCGCTCGCGGGCATGGCGCTGGTGTTTCCCATCGTCATGCTGATGCAGATGACCTCCAGCGGCGCGATGGGCGGCGGCATCGCTTCGTCGATTGCGCGCGCGCTCGGTGCGCGCCGGCGCGCCGATGCCGATGCGCTGGTGTGGCATGCCATCGTCATCGCGCTGGGCTTCGGCCTGTGCTTCACGCTGGCGCTGCTGTTCGGCGGGCGCTGGCTGTACGGCGTGATGGGCGGCACGGGCCCTGCGCTCGATGCAGCGCTCACGTACTCCAACTGGGTCTTCGCGGGCGCGGTGCTGGTGTGGCTCTTCAATTCGCTCTCGGCCATCATCCGCGGCACCGGCAACATGTCGGTGCCGGCCAACGTGACGGTGGTGGGCGTGGTGTTCCTCATTCCCGCATCGCCGCTGCTGATCTTCGGCGTCGGGCCGCTGCCGGGCATGGGCATCGCGGGCGGTGCGATGGCGCTGCTGCTGTACTACCTGTTGGGCTCGATCGCGCTCATCACCTATCTGCGTTCGCCGCGCAGCCTGCTGCGGCCCACGATGGCCGCGCTCAAGCTGCGCTGGCCGCTGTTCCGCGACATCCTGCGCATCGGGCTGGTGGGCGCGGTGTCGACCGTGGCGACCAACCTGTCGATCGGCATTGCCACCGCGCTGACCGGGCACTTCGGTTCGGGCGCGCTGGCCGGCTACGGCACGGCATCGCGGCTCGAATACCTGCTGGTGCCGCTGGTGTTCGGCCTTGGCGCGCCACTGGTCGCGATGGTCGGCACCTGCATGGGCGCCGGGCAGCGCGAGCGCGCGCTGCGTGCCACGTGGGCCGGCGCCGGGCTCGCCTTTGCGCTGACCGAAACCATCGGGCTCGCGGCCGCATTCTTTCCGCGCCCCTGGCTGCTGCTGTTCGGCAGCGACCCGGCGATGCTCGAGACCGGCACGCACTACCTGCGCGTGGTGGGGCCGCTGTACGGCTTCTTCGGTGTCGGGCTGGTGCTGTACTTCGCGTCGCAGGGCGCGGGGCGGCTGTTGTGGCCAGTGCTCGGCAATATCGCGCGGCTGGCCGTGGCGGGCACCGGCGGGTGGCTGGCGTTGCGCTGGGGCGGTGGCCTGACCGGCGTGTTCGCGGCGCAAGGCGTGGCGCTCGTGGTGTACGGCATCGTGATCGCATCGGCCATCGCGGGCGGCGCGTGGTTCGGCCGCGTGGGCTGGCCTCGCAGCACCACCGGATTGCTGCGCCGCGTGGCGCAGGCCTGAATCAATTTCTCACCGAAAGGCCTCCCATGAAAATCAAGGATTCCGTTGTCTTCATCACCGGCGCGAACCGTGGGCTGGGACTGGCTTTCGCCAAGGCCGCATTGGCGGCAGGCGCGCGCAAGGTCTACGGTGCCGCGCGCGATCCGAAGCGCATCACGCTGGCCGGCGTGACACCGGTGGTGCTCGACGTGACGCAGCCCGCGCAGATCGAAGCGGCCGTGCGCGCTTGTGGCGACGTCACGCTGCTGGTCAACAACGCCGGCATCTCGCGCGGATCGAACCTGCTTGGCGCAGGTGCTGTCGATGCCGCGCGCGCCGAGTTCGAGACCAACTTCTTCGGCCCCTGGGCGCTGACGAAGGCCTTCGCGCCCGTGCTCGCGGCCAATGGCGGCGGTGCCGTGGTCAACGTGCTGTCGGCCTTGAGCTGGACCACCTTTCCCAGCGTGGCCACCTACAGCACGACGAAGTCGGCAGCGTGGTCGCTGAGCAATGGCCTGCGCAACGAACTGGCGGGGCAGGGCACGCAGGTCACGAGCCTGCACGTGGCCTTCATGGACACCGACATGGCCGCGCACGTGCCCGGCGCCAAGGCATCGCCCGACGACGTGGCGCGCCAGGCGCTGGAAGGCATGGAAGCCGGCAAGCCCGAGGTGCTGGCCGACACCGTCACGCGCCAACTGAAGCAGGGCCTGTCGAGCGAAGCGCCAGCCTATGCGGCTTCGCCCGCGCGCGCTGCGGCATAGAACGCTGCCGCACAAAGAAGAACCCGGGCGCGCGACCCGGGTCGTCGTTGATCCGCCTAGGCCGGAAGATCAGTAGCGGTAAGGGTTGTTCGGCCGGCGGTCGTAGCGGTTGGGCACGCCGTCATGGTCGTTGTCGCGGCGACCGCTGTGGCGGCGATCGTCCCAGCGGCGGCCGTGGTCGTAGTAGCGGTCATGGCCACGGTAGTAGCGCGGGCCGTGGTAGTAGCGCGGCGGTGGCGGCGCGTAGTAGTGGCGGCGCGGCGGCGGCGGTGCGGGCACCACGTAGACCTGCGCCTGGATGAAGCGGCCGCCCGTCTGGGCCTGGGCCGGAATGCTGAGCGTGGCCAGCGACAGAAGGGCCGCGGCGCCGATTGCGAAAGTAAGCTTTTTCACTGATCCCCCAGTGGTTTGATTTGGAAGCTTCATCCTCGCGGCCTTTTGTGAAGTTGTTGTAAGGCTGGAGCGAAATCGGATGAAGAGCTGTAAGCCCATGCGCGTAGGACGCAGATGGGCTGCGCAGCCGATCCTGGGGGCTTTACTGCCGGAAAAGCACCACCGGGCGTCTTCCATCGGCCATAGGTCGATGGATCGATAGCGCGGTCGTTCAGTCGTTCAGCGGCGCGGTGGCGGCAGCATCCGGCGCAGGGCCTCGAAGAACAGGTCCGACTGCTCGCGCTCGCCCTGGATCTGTGCCGCCACGTGCGCGGCCAGCTTCGCGTTCACCGGCACCAGCGGGCGCCCGGTCGATTGCGCGATCACCTGGTGCAGGCATGCGCGCTCGAGGTAGTACAGGTCGTCGTAGGCATGCGCGATGGTGGCGCCCGCCACGATCACGCCGTGGTTCGCGAGAAAGGCCACGTCTTTGCCCGACATCGCGCGCGCGATGCGTTCGCCTTCCGCATCGTCGAGCGCCAGGCCGTTGTACTCGGCGTCGATGGCGATGCGGTTCATGTAGCGCATCGCGTTCTGGCTCGCGGTCGGGTCGAGCGCGCGGTCGACCGTGAGCGTGAGCGCCGTGGCGTAGGGCATGTGGCAATGCAGCACCACCGCGTGGCCCGTGAGCCGGTGCACCGCGCCGTGGATGAAGAGCGCGGTCGGCTCCACGCGATGCCGGCCTGCGAGCACCTCGCCGTGCACGTCGATCAGCACGATGTCGTCGGCGCCGATCTCGCTCCAGTGCAGCCCGCGCGGGTTGATGAGGTAGCGGTCTTGCGTGCCTGGCAGCATCACGCTGAAATGGTTGCAGACCCCTTCGGACAGCCCGTGATGGGCAGCGGCACGCAAGGCAAGGGCGAGGTCTTCGCGCAGCTGGCGCACGGCGGGGCTGGCATAGGTGGCATCGGCGGACATCGTGGAGTCTCCTTCTATTTTTCTTTGAGGTCGGGGGCTGGGGGATCAGGCGTGCGCCACGCCCGTCCAGGCCGCGACGAACTGCTTCGCGTCGTCACGCACCGCGGTGGCTTGCTTGCCGAGCTTGTAGAGCGCGGAGCCGATGCCGAAGCCTGCCGCACCCGCCGCGCGCCATACGGCCATGTTCGCGGGCGTGATGCCACCCACGGGCATCACCGGCGTGCCGGAGGGCAACACGGCCAGCAGCGCCTTCACCACGGCGGGCGAGGCCAGTTCGGCGGGGAACAGCTTGAGCCCGGTGGCACCGGCCGCGAGCGCGCCGAAGGCCTCGGTCGGCGTCATCACGCCGGGCAGGCAGACCATGCCGAGCCGCGCGGCTTCGGCAATGACTTCGGCGTTGAAGTTGGGCGACACGATCAGCTCGCCGCCAGCGGCATGCACCTCGCGCACCTGCTGCGCGGAAAGCACGGTGCCCGCGCCGACCAGCGCCTGCGGAAAGCGCTTGCGCATCAGCGCGATGCTGTCCAGGGGCTGCGGTGAATTGAGCGGCACTTCGAGCAGCCTGAAGCCGGGCTCGACGATGGCATCGCCCACGTCGGCAGCCTCGGCGGGCGAGAGCCCGCGCAGGATGGCCACGAGTGGCAGCTCGCGCATGGCTGCGCTGAATTTTTCGAGAGGAGTGGTCATGGTTCGATGTTGTCTGCGGCCAGAAAGCCGGACAGCGCATGCAGTCCGGCCCAGGGGGCCTCGGCACCGAGCGTGCGCGTGGCGACGCCGGTGGCACGCAGGGCCAGCGTGTAGCGCTGGGTGAGGGTGGATGAGCCGATCAGCACGACCTCGCCGGCCGCGTGCAGCGACTGCGTGCGCAGTTCTTCGCCGATCAGCAGGCCCGAGAGGTAGCTCGACAGCTCCTGCTTGGGCATGCGCTCGAACAAGGCGAGCGTGCGCGCGCCGAAGGCGTTGTGCAGCAGGCCATGGCCGTTCCCGGAGCGCGTCACGCCTTCGAGAAAAGCGGCTTCGTCGAGCGGCGCGGCCGCGTCGAGCGTGCGCGCAAGAATCGAATGCTGGCTCAGCAGCGCGTAGAACTCGCCCGTCATGTAGGTGCGAAAGCCGGTCACGCGGCCCTTGCTGACGGTGGCCCACTTGTTGTGGGTGCCGGGCAGCACGAAGACGCCATCGGCAAGGCCGGTGAGCGTCATCGCGCCGAAGATCTGCACTTCTTCGCCGCGCATCACGTCGGGCACGCCGTCATGCGCGTCGCTCAGGCCCGGCACGATCGCGATGCGCGCACCGGGAATGGCATCGATGCCGATGATCTTGCGGCCCACTTCGACGCGCCCCGCGGGGCAGGCGCAATACGGCGCCTCGACCCAGCCCTGCTTGCTGCCGGCCATGCCGGAGATCAGGCAGCGCGTGCCTTCGGCCTGCATCCAGTCGCCAAAAAGCGTTTGAAAAACGGCGGGGAACCCGCCTTCGGGCACGGTGAGGATGCCCCGCGCATCGCCGCGCTCTTCGAGCACTTTGCCGTCAGCGTCGAGCAGCGCGCCGCGCAGTGAACTTGTGCCCCAGTCGATTGCTACCAGTCTTGTCATTCAATGATTGTCGCGCGGCACGAAGGCCCCGCGGCGACCACGAAGGAAGTTCAGGTCCGCGCCCTGGTCGGCTTGCAGCACCGTGTCGACGTAGAGCTTCCAGTAGCCCGAGTCGAGCGGCGCCTTGGGCGCCACCCACTTCTCGCGCCGGCGCGCCAGTTCTTCGTCGCTCACATGCAGGTGCAGCTTGCGGTTGGGCACGTCGAGCTCGACGATGTCGCCGTCTTGCACCAATGCCAGCGGGCCGCCGGCGGCCGCCTCGGGCGCCGTGTGCAGCACCACGGTGCCATAGGCCGTGCCGCTCATGCGCGCATCGCTGATGCGGACCATGTCGGTGATGCCCTTGCGCAGCACCTTCGGCGGCAGCGGCATGTTGCCCGCTTCGGCCATGCCGGGGTAGCCCTTGGGGCCGCAGTTCTTGAGCACCATGATGCAGTGCTCGTCGATGTCGAGGTTCTCGTCGTCGATGCGCTTGTGCAGGTCGTCCGCGCTCTCGAACACCACCGCGCGGCCCTTGTGCACCAGCAACTCGGGCGTGGCCGCGCTGGGCTTGATGATCGCGCCGTTGGGCGCGAGGTTGCCACGCAGCACGCAGATGCCGGCCTTGTCCTTGAAGGGCTCGGCCTGCGTGCGGATGACCTGCGGGTTGTAGTTCTCGGCGTCCTTCACGTTCTCCCACACGCTCTGGCCGGTGACCGTGAGGATGTCCTTGTGCAGGTGATCCGCGATTTCCTTGATGACCACCGGCAGGCCGCCCGCGTAGCAGAAGTCTTCCATCAGGAACTGGCCCGAGGGCTGCAGGTTCACGAGGCAGGGCAGCTCGGAAGCGAGGCGGTCGAAGTCGTCGAGCGTCAGGTCGACACCGATGCGGCCCGCGATGGCCAGCAGGTGGATCACGAGATTGGTCGAGCCGCCGATGGCCGCGTTGACCTTGATCGCGTTCTCGATCGCCTGGCGCGTGAGGATCTTCGACATGTTCATGTCTTCATGCACCATGCCGACGATGCGCCGGCCCGCCTGGCGCGCCAGCACGTTGCGGCGGCCATCGACGGCAGGGTAGGCCGCGTTGCCCGGCAGGCCGATGCCCAGCGCCTCGACCATGCTGGCCATGGTGCTCGCCGTGCCCATCGTCATGCAGTGGCCGTGGCTGCGGTGCATGCAGCTCTCGGCCTCGAAGAAGTCCTGCAGCTTGAGCGTGCCGGCGCGCACCTGCTCGCTCATCTGCCACACGCCGGTGCCCGAGCCCAGCTCCTGGCCGCGCCATTTGCCCGAGAGCATCGGGCCGCCCGACACGCCGATGGTCGGCAGGTCGACGCTGGCCGCGCCCATCATCAGCGCGGGCGTGGTCTTGTCGCAGCCCATGAGAAGCACCACGCCATCGAGTGGGTTGCCGCGAATGCTCTCTTCGACGTCCATGCTCGCGAGGTTGCGATACAGCATGGCCGTGGGGCGCAGCAGCGTCTCGCCGAGCGACATCACGGGGAACTCGAGCGGGAAGCCGCCTGCCTCGTACACGCCGATCTTCACTTGCTCCGCGAGCGTGCGGAAGTGCGAGTTGCAGGGCGTGAGTTCGCTGAAGGTGTTGCAGATGCCGATGACCGGGCGACCGTCGAACTGGTCGTGCGGCACGCCCTTGCCCTTCATCCAGCTTCGGTAGATGAAGCCGTCGCGGTCGTTGCGGCCGAACCATTGCTGGCTGCGCAGTTCGCTGGTTTTTTTCTTGGGGATTGTGCTCATGGGGTTTGTCTCCGATTGCTGATTTTGCGGCGTCAAACCTCAGGGTTTGTCCTGCCGGAGGGCAATTTCAATCATCATATGATAAGCGCGGAGGGCCTGCCAGAGCCTTGGTTTTTTGGAACGACGAGATACCGAAATTCACATCGCATGGTCAAGAACATCCACGGTCGAACGCTCGAGCTGCTCGGTGAAGCCGTGGTGGCGGGGCGCTATGCGATCGGTGCGTCGATCCCTGCGGAGCCCATCCTGGGCGAAGAACTCGGCGTGAGCCGTACCGTGGTGCGCGAGGCCATCAAGTCGCTCGCGGCCAAGGGCCTGATCGTCACCGGGCCGAAGGTCGGCACGCGCGTGCTGCCCAAGGACAAGTGGAACTGGTTCGACCCCGACGTCATCACCTGGCAGGCGCGCGCCGGACTCACGCCCGAGTTTCTGCGCGACCTGCAGGACTTGCGCCGCGTGGTGGAGCCCGCGGCGGTGCGCCTTGCGGCACAGCGCGCGCGCGCCGAAGACATCGAGGAAATCGAAGGCGCCTACGCGGGCATGAAAGACGCCATAGAGAACGGTGGCGACTACGTCACCTTCGACCTGCGCTTTCACAACGGCCTGCTGAACGCCGCGCACAACCGCATGCTCGCGCAGATGAGCAAGGCGCTCAACGCGCTGCTGCGCACCAGCTTCGAGATCTCAACGGCCAAGCCCGATGGGCCGGCGCTCTCGCTGCCGATGCATCGCGCGGTGCTCGATGCGGTGATCGCGCACGAGCCAGCCAAGGCCGAGCGCGCGGTCATCCGGCTCATCGACGGCGCGCGCCAGGACATCGAAGACGTGCTCGGCTCGCGCCGGCGCTTGCCGCGTCTGAGCAGGCCACCGCCCAGGCTCAAGGGCGGCTAGGCACCCTGGCGCCGCCTAGGCGTTTGTCCGCAGTTCGCATCCGGTTCTTTCACCCTACGCTCGCGCCCCGAGCAATTTCCACCCAAGAAGAAGGAGACAAACCATGAAACTCGTCAAGTCGCTGATCGCGCCGACGCTGGTCGCGCTGGGTCTGATAGCCGCGGGCAACGCCGCGGCGCAGGAGAAGCTCACCGTCTGGTGGGTCAAGGGCTTCTACAAGGCGGAAGACGACGCCTTGTTCGCCGCCATCAAGAAGTTCGAGGAGAAGAACAAGAACGTGAAGATCGAGCTGTCGCAGTACCCGGTGCAGGACATGATCCCGAAGACCGTGTCCGCGCTCGACTCCGGCAGCCCGCCCGACGTGGCATACGCCGACGTGTACGACTTCCAGGTCACGGGCAAGTGGGCCTACGACGGCAAGCTCGAAGACATCGGCAGCGTGCTCACGCCCATGAAGGACCGCTTCGCGCCAAACACGCTGGAGACCACGTACCTCTACAACAACCAGACGAAGGCCAAGGCCTACTACGCCTTCCCGATCAAGCAGCAGACGATGCATATCGAGTACTGGATCGACATGCTCGCCGAGGCCGGCTTCAAGGAGTCCGACGTGCCCACCAACTGGAAGGACTACTGGTCCTTCTGGTGCGACAAGGTGCAGCCCGGCAGCCGCAAGGCAACGGGCAAGCGCACCTTCGGCATCGGCCAGCCGATGGGCGTGGATTCGAGCGACGCCTTCTATTCGTTCCTGACCTTCATGGACGCCTACAACGTCAAGCTGGTGGACGACAACGGCAAGTTGCTGGTCGATGACCCGAAGGTGCGCACCGGCCTGATCGGCGCCATGACCGACTACACCGCGCCGTACACCAAGGGCTGCACGCCGCCGTCGTCGACGAGCTGGAAAGACCCGGACAACAACGTCGCGTTCCACAACAAGACGACCGTGATGACGCACAACGCGACCATCTCCATCGCCGCCAAGTGGCTCGACGATTCGACCAACGCCTCGCTCACGCCCGAGCAGCGCGAGGAAGCGCGCAAGAACTACACCGAGCGCATCCGCACGGCCGGTTTTCCGAACAAGCCCGATGGCAGCAAGATGGTCTACCGCACGGCGGTGAAGACGGGCGTGGTGTTCAAGGACGCCAAGAACAAGGCGCGCGCCAAGGAGTTCGTGGCCTTCCTGCTGCAGGAAGAAAACCTCACGCCGTACGTCGAGGGCTCGCTGGGTCGCTGGTTCCCCGTCACCAAGGCCGCGCAGCAGCGCGACTTCTGGAAGGCCGACCCGCATCGCCTGTCGGTCTACAACCAGTACGCCGCCGGCACCGTGACCTTCGAGTTCACCAAGAACTACAAGTTCACCGTGCTGAACAACGAGAACGTGTGGGCCAAGACCATGAGCCGCATCGTCACCGACAAGGTGCCGGTGGACAAGGCGGTCGACGAGATGATCGCGCGCATCAAGACGGTGGCGGCGCAGTAAGCCCACGGCACGGCATCACCCACACCAGCGGCTTCTTCGCATGAGCTCTACCGCCACTGCCACCGCCGCGCCGTCCCCGGCGCCTGTTGTCAATCCCGGAGCACGGCATGCGCGCTGGCAGTTCTGGGGCGCGGTGATGGTCGTGCCCTACCTGCTGGTGTTCGTGGTGTTCGTGCTCTATCCGGTGGGGTACGGGCTGTGGCTCGCGCGCCATCCGCAAAGCTACGTGAAGCTGGTCGAAGACCCGATCTTCTTCCGCTCGGTGATCAACACGGCCGTGTTCCTGGTCGTGGCGATCAATCTCAAGATGCTCGTGGCACTCGTGCTGTCGGGCTTCTTCGTGACCTCGCGCTGGTGGATCAAGATCGTCTCGGCGATCTTCATCCTGCCATGGGCGATGCCGTCGATCCCGACCATCCTGTCGATCCGCTTCATGCTCAACCCCGAGTGGGGCGTGATCAACAGCACCATCTTTCGCCTGACCGGCGCCGATGGGCCCAACTGGCTGAACGACCCTGCGCTGGCACTGGCCTTCGCGATGGTGGTGCACGTGTGGAAGTCGCTGCCGTTCTGGACGCTGATCCTGGTGGCGGGGCGACTGGCCATACCAACGGAGCAGTACGAGGCCGCGTCGGTGGACGGTGCCTCGTCGTGGCAGAAGTTCCGCTTCGTGAGCTGGCCGGCGCTCAAGACGCTCTACATCACCTCGCTCATTCTTTCGATGATCTGGACGCTGGGCGATTTCAACAGCGTGTACCTGCTGACCGGTGGCGGCCCCGCCGACCTGACGCACGTGCTGGCCACGCTGGGCATCCGCTACCTGCGGCTCGACCAGGTCGACTTGTCGATGGCATCCATCGTGGTGGCATTGCCGCTCGTGCTGCCCCTTGTGTACTTCATGATGAAGAGGCTTTCGAAATGAAGCGCTGGACCTTCAAGGCCGTGGCGACCGAGGCCAAGCTGCTGCTGATCGGCATTCCGGTGCTGCTGTGGACGCTGATCCCGGTCTATCACATGGTGCTGTTCGCGATCTCGTCGAAAGACTCGGCGACCTCGGGCCATCTGTGGCCCAAGAACCCGACGCTGGACAACTTCCGCATCGTGTTCCAGCAGAAGCACTTCTACCTCGACCACTTCTGGCTGCAGCTGTGGAACTCGCTGGTGATCGCGCTGTCGGTGGGGGCGCTCACGCTGCTGGTGGCGACCACGGCCGCCTTCGCGATCAGCCGGCTGCGCGTGAGGGGTGGCCGCACGGTGATGAACCTGGCGCTCTTCACCTACTTCATTCCCGCCGCCTTCCTGGCCGTGCCCATGTACAAGACGATGGGCAACTACGGGCTGCTCAACAGCCAGTGGGCGCTGATCCTGGCGATGGTGACGATCGCTTCGCCGTACTGCATCTGGGTGCTCAAGCAGGCCTCCGACAAGCTGCCCTACGAGCTGGACGAAGCCGCGCGCATGGACGGCGCCTCGCCGTTGCAGCTGTTCCGCCTCGTGTACCTGCCGCTGATGGTGCCGTCGCTGGTGGCCGTGGGGACGTATTCGCTGCTGCTGGCGTGGAACGAGTACCTCTATGCCTTCCTGCTGCTGTCGAACGACAAGAGCGTGACGCTGGCCGTGGCGCTGGGCAACTTCCTGTCGGCCGACGATTCGCCATGGGAACTGCTGATGGCCACCGGGCTGATCTACGCACTGCCGCCCGCGGCCATCTACTACGCATTCAAGCGCTACATGGTCGGCGGCCTGACTGCCGGCGCCGTCAAGAGCTGAACGATTTCAGGGACAACACATGGCATCCGTATCCTTTCGCAATATCCAGAAATCCTTCGGCAAGGTCCAGATCATCAAGGGCCTGGGCTTCGACATCACCGATGGCGAGTTCGTGGTGCTGGTCGGCCCCTCGGGCTGCGGCAAGTCGACATTGCTGCGCATGCTCGCCGGCCTGGAAGACATCAGCGGCGGCGAGATCATGATCGACGGCCGTGTGGTCAATGACCTCGAATCGAAGGACCGGGACATTGCGATGGTCTTCCAGAGCTACGCGCTTTATCCGCACATGACGGTGGGCGAGAACATGGGCTTCAGCCTGCGGCTGCGCAACGCCGAGAAGTCGGTGACCGACGAGCGCGTGGCGCGGGCCGCGAAAATTCTCAACCTCGATGCGCTGCTCGGGCGCTATCCGCGCGAGCTGTCGGGCGGGCAGCGCCAGCGCGTGGCCATGGGTCGCGCCATCGTGCGCGACCCGAAGGTGTTCTTGTTCGACGAGCCGTTGTCGAACCTCGACGCCAAGCTGCGCGTGGCGATGCGCGCCGAGATCAAGGCGCTGCACCAGCGCCTGAAGACCACCACCGTGTACGTGACGCACGACCAGATCGAGGCCATGACCATGGCCGACCGCATCGTCGTGATGCACGACGGCATCGTCGAGCAGATCGGTACGCCGCTCGATCTGTACGACCGGCCGGACAACCTGTTCGTCGCGCAGTTCATCGGCTCGCCGTCGATGAACGTCATCGAAGGCACGGTGCGGCGCTCAGGCGGCGATTGCTGGGTCGAGGCGCAGGGCGCACGCTGGCCCGTGGCCATGGGGGCCTCGGCGCCCGATGGCCAGCCGGTGCACTACGGCATCCGGCCCGGCGACATCACGCTGGGCGGCGGCTCGCACGGCGTGGAAGCGAAGGTGATCGTGGTCGAGCCCACCGGCGCCGAGACCGAACTGCTGGTGCAGGTCGGCGAGGCCAAGCTGGTGCTGGCCGTCCATGGCCGCGTCGATGCCCGACCCGACGAGACCGTGCGGCTCGCGATCGACGCCGAGAGCGTGCACCTGTTCGACCGGCAGACCGGCCGGCGCCTGGGCTGACCGGCCCCGGTCGCGGTGCTCAGGCCGTGCGCAGCCGCAGCAGCGCGCGTACGAACCCGTGGTCTGAGCGCGAGCGGTCGCGCCCTTCGTGCAGGTGGTCGTTGAAGTAATCGACCCGCCGCACGTCGCCCAGGCTGTGGCGGCTGTTCGCGATGAACTCCTCGCTCACCAGGATCTGGTCGAGCACCTCCGGAAAGCCCTGGTGGATGTGCGAATAGGCCACGTCCTTCTTCAGTGCCGACTCGCCCTGCATCTCGTAGGCGTTGAACAGCGCCACGTCGCGCGCGGACTTGTCGTACGCGACATCGGAGGTTGCCGCCACCAGTTGCGTGGTTACGCTGTGCGGGTTGTCGTTGAAGTCGCCCATCACCACCAGCGGCGTGTTCGTGCCTTGCAGCAGGTCGATGACGAGGCAGCGCAGGGCCGCGGCTTCGGCACCGCGCATCAGCAGCGAGCGCAACGAGGCCATCGCGCCCACCTTGCGGTCGTCGCGGTCTTCGAGGTGGTTGCCCTGCGCGTCCTGCAGGAACTTCGGCCGCTTGGACTTCAGGTGCACCGTCAGCACATGCACCTGCTGGCCGTGCTTCATGCGCAGCGTGGCCAGGAGGGGCGGGCGCTCGAAGCGGGTGTGCGCGCCCAGGCCCGGCACTTCGACGCCGAAGCCCGGAGGGAAATCGACGAAAGACTCGATGTGATCGACCTGCAGCCGCGTCGCGATGCCCACGCGCGGCGTGCCCTGCGCACCCGGCCTTGCAGGCGTGCCCGCGGGGCTGCCGGGCGGCGGCGTGTTCTCGGCGCCCGGTACCGAGACGAAGTCGTAGCGCAACCCGCTGCGCGCGATGGCGGCCTTGAGCGCCGCTTCGTCCCAGACCTCCTGCACCGCGAGCACATCGGCATTGAGCGCGTGGAAGCGCTCGCCGGTCCAGTCGATCTTTCGCTCGTACTCGCGCTCGGTGTAGGCGTCCTGGTTCTCGTAGTACACGCGATTGGGGTTCGCGAGGTTCAGGAGGTTGCAGGTGGCTACGAAGAGGGTGGCGTAGTTGGGTGGGATGTATTGCATGGCGCAACGATTGTGGCCCGGGTATGGCGCCGCCGCATCAGCAAAGAAAAAGGGCACCGAAGTGCCCTTGCTCAGGTTTCGGGCAGGCGTGCTGCCATGGATATCAACGACCGAGCGAGCGATTGCCGTTTGGACGGCGATGCAACGGTCCCAGGGTTTCAGATTTGACGGGCTGGAGGGGGCGCGGAAGCTTCCTGGAGGCCGGGATCATTTGCAATCATCGCCAGACAAGTTCTTGCCCAATTCGCGCGGTTATTGTCCGACGTGCTTTCGGGGTCGAAGAACCATTCATAGAAGCCGGCCGCTGCTGCGGGGAATCGTTCGTCGTCCCAAGCCGAGTCATCGGAGTAGATGATGCCGTCCGTCAGTTCGGCAAGCGACGCTGCGATGATTCCATATGCGAAATTGATAATCGCGGGCTGCCCCGCACTCCGCCGAAAAGTACAGAAGTACCCGACGTCCAAGCAGGACTCGATGCGAGATTCTTCAGCCTTCGCCAGGGTGTTCGATTTGAATATATGCCGCCAATTTCTTCTGTCGATCTCGCGAACGGGTTGATAGGTGACATCTGTCCCGCCCGGTACGCCGGAAACACAGAGCCATGCGTATTTGTCCTCCTCCCACGTCATCGGACCGTCGAGCGCAATAGCGACTTTCTCATTGCTGCTTGCTCGCAGAACGAGTGCCTGTAGCTTTGGTTCGGCATTGATGCCGCGACGGCGAAGTTGCTCGGAGAGGCGAATGGTTGCAAGTTCAATCAACTCGTTGAAAGAAGGAACTCCGCGGGATTGGGGGTAAACCTCAAAGGTGGTCGACAAGTAGCTCTCCCTGGATCTGTTTTGGTGGCTGTGGGGAAATTCTGGCGCATCCTGGGCAACGAGCGAGCAAGGAGATGTCGTTACGTTGATGCACCAACAACAAAGGGCACCGAAGTGCCCTTGTTCAACCATCAGGTAGGTGTTCTATTCGCAGTGCTCAACGTCCGAACGAACGACCGCCGCCACCACCGGAGCGGCCACCACCGCCGCCATAGCCACCGCCGCCACCCGAACGGCCACCGCCGCCCGAACGGTTGCCGCCGTAGCCGCCACCGCCGCCGCCACCCGGACGACCGCGTCCGCGGCCGCCACCCATGTGGTCGACGCTCGTGCGCAACGGGTCCGGCTGGCCGGCACCGCCTGCGACGGCTTCGGCGCGCAGGTGCGCGACCTGGTTGGCCTGCGTCGGGCTGTGGCTGTTGCCGTGATGGCGCGGTTGGCGCTCGTCATGCGGCATGTGGTTCTGTGGTGCATGGTGCGGCGCGCGTGCAGGACCTTGCGGGCCGCGGCCTTGCGGCGGGCGTGCGCCCTGGCCGCGCGGGCCCTGGCCTTGACCCTGGCCGCCACCGTTGGCGTTGCGGCCCTGGCCACCACCCTGGCCGCCACCGCGGCGTTGACCGCCGCCGTTGCCGCCACCGCCAGCGCGATCACCACCGCCCTGGCCGGCCTTGTTCTCGCGGATGCGTTGCAGCATCTCGGTGCGGGCGGCCTTGGCGGCTGCCTGCATCACGTCGCGGCTCGGCGGACGGCCGGCGCCGCCCCAGATCGTCTGGCGACCCATGGCGATCGGCTCGGCGCGTTCGCCTTCTTCGGGGCCGAAGCCCTCGACGATCTGCACGGGAATCGTCTGCTTGGTGAAGCGTTCGATTTCCTGCATGAAGCCTTCTTCGTCCAGGCACACGAAGCTCACGGCCTCGCCGCTCGAACCGGCACGGCCGGTGCGGCCGATGCGGTGAACGTAGTCTTCGCTGACGTTCGGGATTTCGTAGTTCACGACGTGCGGCAGCTCGTCGATGTCGATGCCGCGGGCCGCGATGTCGGTGGCCACCAGCGCGCGGATGTCGCCGCTCTTGAAGCCGGCCAGCGCCTGCGTGCGGGCGCTCTGGCTCTTGTTGCCGTGCAGCGCCATCGCCTCGATGCCGTTCTTGGTCAGGAACTCGGCCACGCTGTTGGCGCCGAACTTGGTGCGCGTGAACACGAGCACCTGGCTCCACTTGTTCTCGTTGATGATGTGCGCGAGCAGCGCCTTCTTCTTGCCGCGGCCCACGGGGTGGATCACCTGGGTGATGCGCTGCACGGTGGTGTTGCGCGGCGTGACCTGGATGCTCTGCGGGTTCTTGAGCAGCGTGGCGGCCAGGTCGCGGATGTCGTCGCTGAAGGTGGCCGAGAACAGCAGGCTCTGCTTTTCCTTGGGCACCAGCGCCAGGATCTTCTTCACGTCGTGGATGAAGCCCATGTCCAGCATGCGGTCGGCTTCGTCCAGGATCAGCATCTGGACCTGGCTAAGGTCGAGCATGCCTTGCTGTTGCAGGTCGAGCAGGCGGCCGGGGGTGGCCACGAGGATGTCGACACCCTTCTTGAGCTTGCTGATCTGCGGGTTCATGCCGACGCCGCCGAAGATCACGGTCGAGTCGAGCTGCAGGTACTTGCCGTAGGTGCGCACGGACTCTTCGACCTGGGCCGCGAGTTCGCGCGTGGGGGTCAGCACGAGGGCGCGGATGCCGGTGCCGCCGAACTTGTTGGTGGCGCTGCGGCTCATGCTGAGCTTGTGCAGCATCGGCAGCGTGAAGGCGGCCGTCTTGCCGGTGCCGGTCTGGGCGCCGCCGAGCAGGTCGTGGCCTTCGAGGACGGCGGGGATGGCTTGCGCCTGAATGGGGGTCGGGGAGTCGTAACCGTGCTCGTGCACAGCCTTCAAGATGGCGGGAGCCAGCTTCAGTTCATCAAAATTCATTGGAAACAATAAGCGCCATACACGGCGCAGTGGCATCGGCCCGCTTGGCGTCTTATTTGTTGACACCGAGCCAGTCAAGGCAGATGAAGGTCAGGGGTGGGAGCCTGAAAACCCACTGTGAAAAGGGCTTTCTTCGTCCCCGGCAGAGAGCCGGTGTTGCGGGCAACTGGACCCGGCAACGGTGGCTATTGTCGCATGAGTCGATAATCGGTGGTTTGCCGCGCCCGAATGCTCCTTTCCGGCGCCCGCGCTTTTCCCCGATCTTTGTACCCAAGGTAACTATCCACAGATGGCTCAATACGTCTATTCGATGAACCGCGTCAGCAAGACCGTGCCGCCCAAGCGGCAGCTCTTGAAGGACATTTCGCTCTCTTTCTTCCCCGGCGCCAAGATCGGGGTGCTTGGCCTGAACGGCTCGGGCAAGTCCACGCTGCTCAAGATCATGGCGGGTGTGGACAAGGAGTTCGAGGGCGAGGCGCTGCCCATGCCGGGGATGACGATCGGCTACCTGGAGCAGGAACCCAAGCTCAACCCCGACCACACGGTGCGTGAATCGGTCGAGGAGTCCATGGGCGCGGTGTTCGCGGCCAAGGCGCGCCTGGAAGAGGTGTACATCGCCTACGGCGCCGAAGACGCCGATTTCGACGCGCTGGCGGCCGAGCAGGCCCAGCTCGAAGCCATCATCGCCACCGCCGGCACCGATTCCGAGCACCAGCTCGAGATCGCCGCCGACGCGCTGCGCCTGCCGGCCTGGGACGCCAGGATCGGCGTGCTGTCGGGCGGCGAGAAGCGCCGCGTGGCGCTGTGCCGCCTGCTGCTGAGCAAGCCCGACATGCTGCTGCTCGACGAGCCGACCAACCACTTGGACGCCGAATCGGTCGAGTGGCTCGAAGTGTTCCTGCAGCGCTTCACGGGCACCGTGGTGGCCATCACCCACGATCGCTACTTCCTGGACAACGCGGCCGAGTGGATCCTGGAAATGGACCGTGGTCGCGGCATTCCCTGGAAGGGCAACTACAGCACCTGGCTCGAGCAGAAGGGCGAACGCCTGGCGCAGGAGCAAAAGAGCGAAGAAGCCCACGCCAAGGCCCTGAAGAAGGAACTGGAGTGGTCGCGCCAGAACCCGAAGGCACGCCAGGCCAAGAGCAAGTCACGTCTCGCCCGCTTCGAAGAGCTGAGCGACATGGAATACCAGAAGCGCAACGAAACGCAGGAAATCTTCATTCCTGTGGCGGAGCGGCTGGGCCAGCAGGTGTTCGAGTTCCACGGCGTGAGCAAGTCCTTCGGCGACCGCATGCTGATCGACAACCTGAGCTTCACCGTGCCGCCGGGCGCGATCGTCGGCATCATCGGCCCGAACGGCGCCGGCAAGTCGACGCTCTTCAAGCTGTTCGCGGGCAAGGAACAGCCTGACACCGGCGAGGTCGTCATCGGCCAGACCGTGAAGATGGCCTTCGTCGACCAGCACCGCGACGAACTCGCCAACCAGAAGACCGTGTGGGAAGACATCTCGAACGGCCTGGACATCATCAACGTCGGCAAGTTCCAGATGGCCAGCCGCGCGTATGCGGGCCGCTTCAACTTCAACGGCGCCGACCAGCAGAAGAAGGTCGGCACCCTGTCAGGCGGCGAACGCGGCCGCCTGCACCTGGCCAAGACGCTGATCGCCGGCGGCAACGTGCTGCTGCTTGACGAACCCTCGAACGACCTCGACGTGGAAACGCTGCGTGCGCTCGAAGACGCGCTGCTCGAATTCGCCGGCACGGTCATGGTCATCAGCCACGACCGCTGGTTCCTCGACCGTATCGCCACGCACATCCTCGCGGCCGAAGGCGACAGCCAATGGACCTTCTTCGACGGCAACTACCAGGAGTACGAAGCCGACAAGAAGAAGCGCCTCGGCGAAGAAGGCGCCAAGCCGAAGCGCATGCGCTACAAGGCCCTCAAGTAAGACTTGGTCTTTCTCCCTCCCCTTCCGGGGGAGGGTCGGGGTGGGGGCACGACGGCCTTCGAATAAGCTCAGTCTGCTTCTACAAGAGCGCGCGGTTCCGCAAGGGGCCGCGCGCTTTTTTCATCCTCGGCCGCAAACACCTCGCGCGCCGCGAAGAGGCCGTTCAGCGCCGCCGGAAAGCCCGCGTACACCGCCATCTGCATGATGACCTCGACCACTTCGTCGCGCGTCACGCCGACGTTCAGCGCCGCGTGGATGTGCACCTTCAGCTGCGGCGCGGCATTGCCCATGGCGGTGAGCGCGGCCACCGTCGCGATCTCGCGGGCGCGCAGGTCAAGGCCGGGGCGCGAGTAGATGTCGCCGAACGGAAACTCGATCACCAGGCGGCCGAAGTCCGGCGCGATGCCGGCCAGGCTCTCGACCACCTTGACGCCGCCTTCGCCATCGATCTCATGAAGCTTGGCCAGGCCACGCACGTAGCGCAGGCTGTCGCTTTGGCTCAGATCCTGTTGTGTGTTGTTCGTCATTGCTCGTCTTTCCTTCCCGGGCCTTGCCCGACAGAGGAGGACGCCTGTTCGTCTTCTCGACCTCGCGGTAGTGGTCGATCTTGAACGACAGCGCCTGCATGGATTGCTGCAGCGCCGCCACCCTGGCCTGAACTTCGGCAAGGTGCTCCTCGAGCATCTCGCGCCGTTCGCCGACGCTGGCGTCCCCCTGGCTTCGAAGCCTGACGAAGGCCTGCATGCCCTGGATGGACATGCCGGTCTCGCGCAGGCGCAACAGGAAATCCAGCAAGTCCATGTCGGCGCTCGCATAGCGCCGCTGACCGCCGGGCGCACGGGGCACCGCGGCAATCAGCCCGATGCGTTCGTAGTAGCGCAGCGTGTAGGCCGTGAGGCCGGTTCGCTCTGCGACTTCCGCAATGGTCAGGCTGGTTTCCATGGCGTTGATTCTCGAAATTAGAGCGCGCTCTAAGTCAAGCGCTTTGTCGAACTATGTGTGTGAAGAAAGCTGCAGGTCCGCATCGAGCCAGCCGCGAAGGCTGTTCACGAAGGCAAAGGCCTGCACCCGGGGCAGATCGTCCACCCGCACGACGGCTTCGGCAAGCTGCCCTTCGCGAAGGCGGCGTGCGCGGCCGATGCCATCGAGCAGCCCGCAGCGCAGCGGCGGCGTGACCCAGCGGCCATCGAGTTGCAGCGCGATGTTGCCGCGCGTGCATTCGGTGATCTCGCCGTGGCGGTTCCAGAGCAGGGTGTCGAACACGCCCGGCTCGGTGGGCGCGAAGGCCTCGTAGTGGGCGCGGCGCGTGGTCTTGAAGCGCGAGAACGCACTGTGGGCTTCGTCGAAGGCGCGTGCGGCGAGCCGCAATTGAACACGCGCCGGGGCCGCGTCCATCGCAAAGGCTTCGGCGCGCGGCTGCCCTTGCGCATCGAGCAGCAGGCGCACACGCCATGCGCCCACCGGATGCGCGGCGGCCAGGCGATGCAGGCAGTTCGCCACAGCCGCTTCGTTCCACGCAAAGCCGAAGTGCGCGGCCGCGTTCTGCATGCGCGCCAGGTGCGCGTGTGCATCGCGCATATCGCCTTGCACCAGCGCCAGGGTTTCGAGCAGGTCGAAGGGCGGTTCGGCAGCCACTGGCGCGGGCGCAGGTGCGGAGCCCTTGCCGAGAAAGGCCCGCTTGTGCCGCCATTCGTCCCACTCCGCATCCGCGCGCGCATCGGCCGTGATGCCACTGCCGATGCCGCATCGCGCGTCGGTGCCGTGCAGGGTCACGGTGCGGATCGGCACGTTGAAGGTCGCATGGCCACCCGGCCGCACCACGCCCACCGCACCGCAGTACACGCCGCGCGCCTCGGGCTCCAGCGCGCGGATCATCCGCATCGCGCTGACCTTCGGCGCGCCGGTGATCGAGCCGCAGGGGAACAGCGCTGCGAACACATCCACCAGCGAGACGCCGTCGCGCACCGTCGCCTCGACGTCGGAGGTCATCTGCCACACGGTCGGCAGTGCCTCGGTGTGGAAGAGCCGGGGCACGCGCACCGAAAAAGGCTGCGCGATGCGCGACAGGTCGTTGCGGATCAGGTCCACGATCATCACGTTCTCGGCCCGCTCCTTGGGCACGGTGCGCAACTGCAGCGCCAATGCCTCGTCTTCGGCGGGCGTCGCGCCGCGCGGGGCGGTGCCTTTCATGGGGCGGGACAGGATGCGCTCGCCCTGCCAGTCGAAGAACAGCTCGGGCGATACCGACAGCACCTGCTCTTCGCCGGTGTCGATGAAGGCGGCGTAGCCATTCGGCTGCGCCCGCCGCAGGGCCATGAACCAGGCCTGCGGATCGCCATGGAACCCGGCCCGCAACGGTGCCGTGTAGTTGAGCTGGTACAGCTCGCCGTTGCGGATGGCGTGATGAATGGCCGCCATGTTTTTGTCGAATGCCGCACGCGACAGTGCCGATTGCCATTCGACCGCAGGCGCCTGCGTATCCAGTGCTTCCGAAGGCCAGGGCAGTGCGGCATCGTGCACGCCGAACCATGCGAGCGGCCCGTCGCTCGCATGCACGGCGAAGGCGGGGTCGAAGGCGGTGGCCGCCTCGTAGCGCAGGTAGCCCACGCACCAGCGGCCTTCGCGGGAGAAGGCTTCGACCGCTTCCAGCACGGGCCGCACTTCGTCGGGTGTGTGCGCCACGAGCACGCGCGACGGCGCTCCGAAGGCCGCGCGCAGCCGCGTCCTTCCGTCGCTTCGCGGCTCGGCGAAATCGATCAGCGTCTGCACGAAGGGCGTGGCGTCGTCAGGCAGTTTCAGCTTCAGGTTCACCCGTTCTGGCCGGCGGCGGTGGCATGCCGTCTTTCGATGGCGAGCCCGCCAGCACCCGCTTGCGCACCGCGTAGATGTTGTTGCGCAGCGCATAGAGCTCGTCGGCATACGACAGCGGCACGGCCACCTTGTTGACCACGCGGTCGAGCTCGTCCAGCTCCTTGAGCAGCGTGTCGGGCTCGCCGCGCCGCGCGTCCACCTTCGCCTCGATGTCGCGCAACCGCGCATACCAGCGGAACACGCGGCGGCGCACGCGGAACTGGTACAGCGGCGGAATCACGCGGCTCAGCGGCAGCATCAGCACCAGCAGGCCGCCCAGCACCAGCCACATGCGCTCGACGAGGTTGCTGGCCCAGAAGGGCAGGTAGCGTTGCCAGACCGGCGGCGTGCCGTTGATGGCGCGGTCGCCCTCGGGGCTCACCGGCAGTTCGCTGGTGCGCGTGTTCGGGAAGTCGCGCGCGCGGTTGAACCAGCCGGCGCCGCTGTGCACGCTCTGCGCCGCCTGCGCGAACAGCTGGCGCAGGGCCGGGTGGGTTTCTTCGCGCGACAACAGCGAGGTGGTGGCCGCGAGCAGCGACACGTCGTGCGGCGGCAGGTCTTTCGACAGGTCGACCACGCCGCGCGGCAGCGTCACCGCCGACAGGAAGGGAAAGCGCCGCGAGTAGGCATCGGCCTGGCCGAAGTCCATCAGCTTGATGCCGTCCGCGCGCAGCAGGTGCTGCACCTGTGGCGACTGCGGCGCCGAAGACAGCACGATGGCATCGAGCAGCCCGGCCTCCAGGGCCCCGGCCGCGGCGGCCTGTTCGAGGTTCGACAGCAGCACGTCGTCGGGCCCGAGCTTGTTGGCCTTGAGCATCCGTTCCATGATGTCGGGCAGGCCGCTGCCCGGCATGTCGACGTTCACGCGCAGGCCGCGCAATTGCGTGAGCGAGGTCAGCGTGCTGGTCTTGCGGTCGATCTTCTGCGCCGAGTCGGTGCGATAGAACAGCCAGATCGGCTCGAAGAACAGGCTGCCCAGCGAGCTGAGGCCCGCCTCTTCGTCGGCCACCGGGTCGGCGCTGCCGCCGCGCACGAAGCCCACGTCGGCGCCGCCGGTGCGCAGCAGCTGCAGGTTTTCGGTCGAGCCCGAGGTGGCCTTCAGCTCGACCTCGATGCCGCTGCGCTTCAGGGCCTCGGCATAGTGCTTGCCGAACTGTGCATAGGCGCTGCCGGTCGGGCCGGTGGCCAGCGTCACGTGCTTGGGCGGCTGCGGCTGCAGCCACCAGTAGGCGGCGATCAGCAGGCCGATGACGAGGAACACGATGGGCCCCGCCGACGCGATCAGGTCGCGGATCGACAGCAGGATCAGCTTCAGGGTTCTGGGGAACGCCATGGTGGTCCTTTCGGTATGTCAGCTGCCGCGCGTTGCGGCCAGGTCTGCGGCGCACGGGATGTGCAGCTCGCCGACCGTCACTGCGCGCGCCGCATGCACCGCGCGCAGTGTGGCAATGGCAACCACCTCGGCCGCCATGGTGCTCAGCACCGTCATGCCCGGTGCATTGCCTTCGAGCGGCACGCGGCCGGTGGCCAGCGCGAACAGCGTGTCGCCGTCGCTCATGGTGTGCACCGGGTTGATGGCGCGCGCGAGCCCGTCGTGCGACACGTTGGCGAGGCGGTTGGCCTGCACCTTGGTCAGCACGGCGTCGGTGGCGATCACGCCGATGGTGGTGTTGGTGCCCGCCAGCAGCGGCTTGGGCAGATCGCCGCGCAGCAGGGCCCGGCGCGTGTCGAGCAGGGCCTTGCCGTCTTCGGTGCGCGCGCCGGCCACGGGCTGGCCGGTGTTGTGGTCGATCACGTCGCCCAGCGAATTGACCGCGATCAGCGCGCCCACCGTGACGCCGCCGACCGTGACCGACGCAGTGCCGACGCCGCCCTTCATCGCGCGGTTCACGCCGAAGAGCTTGCCCACCAGCGCGCCGGTGCCCGCGCCCACGTTGCCTTCGGCGGGGGCGGCGGTGCTGGCCGCTTCGCAGGCCGCGTAGCCGGCCGCTGCATCGGGGCGGATGCGCGCATCGCCCATCGGCAGGTCGAACAGCACGGCGGCGGGCACGATGGGCAGGGTGCCGAAGCGCACGTCCATGCCGATGTCGCGTTCTTCCATCCAGCGCATGGCGCCCTCGGCGGCGGCCAGGCCCCAGGCGCTGCCGCCCGCGAGCATCACGGCATGCACCTGCTGCACCAGGTTGCCGGGTGCGAGCAGGTCGGTCTCGCGCGTGCCGGGGGCCGCGCCGCGCACGTCCACGCCGCCCACCGCGCCGTCGCGCGCCATGACCACGGTGCAGCCGGTGGGGCGGCGGGTGTCGGAGAAATGGCCGACTTTGATGCCGGCGACGTCGGTGATGGAACCGGCGGAACGAGAAGAGATGGAAGAGGGGGCTGACATGGCGGCCGATTATGAGACCGCGCCTCTACGATAGGCGCCATGACAGTTGCAAGAAGTAGTTTCTCGGGTGCCGGCGATACGAGGCGTCACGTGGTGGTGATCGGCGCGGGCGCCGTGGGCAGCGCCACCGCCATCGAGGCGCTGCGTGCCGGCTTGCGCGTGACGGTGGTCGAGCCCGGCGAGCCCGGTGGTCCGCACGCCACGAGCTACGGCAACGCGGGCTGGCTTTCGTCGCATTCGGTGGTGCCGCCCGCGCTGCCCGGCGCCTGGCGCAAGGTGCCGGGCTGGCTGGCCGACCCGCTGGGGCCGCTCGCGTTGCGCTGGCGCTACCTGCCGCGCGCCACGCCCTGGCTGCTGCGCTACCTGGCGTCGGGCTGGACCGAGGCGCGCGTGCAGCGCACTGCCGACGCCCTGCGCACCCTGCTCGCGGATGCGCCGGCACTGCACACCCGGCTCGCAGCCGAGGCGGGCGTGCCGCAGCTCATCGAGCAGCGCGGCCTGCTGCATGCCTATCGCTCGCGTGCCGAATTCGAGGGCGATGCGCTGGCGTGGCGCGTGCGCCAGCGTACGGGTGTCCGTTGGGAAGAGTGGTCGGCCGACGAACTGCACCGCCGCGAGCCGGACCTCGATGCGCGCTACACGCTCGGCATCTTCGTGCCCGAAGCCGGGCATTGCCGCGATCCGGGTACCTATGTGGCGGCACTGGCGCGGCACGCGCAGGCAGGCGGTGCCGAGCGCCGTGCCACGCGCGCGACGGGTTTTCGCATCGAAGGCGGTCGCTTGCGCGCGGTGCTGACCGAGGCCGGCGAGATTGTTTGCGATTCGGCGGCCATCTGCGCCGGTGCGCGTTCCGGCGCGCTGGCGGCAGCGGCAGGCTCTGCCGTGCCGCTCGAATCCGAGCGCGGCTACCACGTCGTCGTCGAAGGGGCCCCGGTGGGGCCGCGCACGCCGGTGATGGTGGCGGACGGCAAGCTCATCGCCCACTGGATGGACGGCGGCCTGCGCGCCGCGGGCCAGGTCGAGATCGGCGGCCTCGACGCCGCGCCAGACTGGCGCCGCGCAGAGATCTTGCATCGCCATCTGCAATCGATGTTTCCGGCGTTGGCGGAGACGGCCGGTGCCACCGCCGTGAAGCACTGGCTCGGCCATCGCCCCAGCATGCCCGATGGCTTGCCCTGCATCGGCCCGTCGGCCGCGAGCGCCGACATCGTGCTGGCCTTTGGCCACGGCCACGTGGGCCTGTGCGGTTCGGCGCGCACAGGCCGGCTCGCGGCCCAGTTGCTCGCAGGCATCGCGCCCGAAATCTCGCTGGTGCCCTTCGCTCCGAAGCGCTTCGGTTGAGTCTTCGACTACCGGCGGTCAGCGGCCGCTTGCGCTGGCCTCCGTGCGTCAGTTGGCCGCTTCGATCGACATGACCGTGAGCGCGCCATCGACCTTGTCGGCGGTAAAGCGTACCTTGTCGCCGGCCTTCACCTTGGTGAGCATGGCTGGGTCTTTCACGCGGAAGACCATCGTCATGCCGGTCATGTCGAGGTTCTGGATGTCGCCGTGCTTGAGGGTGATCTTCTTCGCGTCGGTGTCGATCTTGCGCACTTCACCTTCGACGGACGGCAGCGTGGCCTGGGCAAATGCGGTTGCGGCGAGCAGGGCGGCGGAGAGGGCGGTAACTAGTTTCTTCATGATGAATTTCCTTTCGAGGTTTTTCAGAGGGTTCAGCGATAGCTTTGGTAGACGCGCGTGCTGCCATCGGCCAGCACCAGCAGCACGTCATACGGATCGCGTTGGTCGCTATACGCCGGGCCGTCCATGCCGGGCGATCCGACCGGCATGCCGGGCACGGCAAGGCCGATGGCCTTGGGCTTTTCCTTCAGCAGGCGATGCACTTCGCGTGCCGGCACATGGCCTTCGATGGCGTAGCCGCCGACGCGCCCGGTGTGGCACGAGCCCAGCTTGGCGGGCACGCCCAGCCGTTCGCGCGCGGCGCTGTTGCCTTCGTCGTGCACGCGGGTGGCCAGGCCGTTCTTGTTGAGGTGCTTGACCCAGTCCTGGCAGCAGCCGCAGTTCGGGTCTTTCCAGATTTCGACCATCGGCGCCGCCGCCAGTGCGGCAAGGGGCAGCGTGGCGGTGGAGGCCAGCGCCAGCAGCGGGGCGGCGCGCTTCAGCAGGGTTCGTCGTTGCATGCTTTTTCTCTCCTTGTCGTCATGGCTTGGATGCGGCGGCGGCCAGCACGCGGATGCGGCCGGCCATGCCGAGTTCGTAGTGGTCTTTCACGAGGCAGGCGAAGTCGAAATCGCCGGCGCGGTTGAAGGTCCAGACCATGTCGCCGGTCTTGCCGGCAGGCACGTGAACCATCCATGGGTCGTCGTGTTCCATGTCCGGAAACTTCTTCATCATGGCCGCGTGCGCCTCGATCTCGGCCGTGGTGCCGAGCACCAGTTCGTGCAGCTCCTTGCCGCGGTTCTTCAGCCGCAGGCGGACGGTGTCGCCCTCGCGCACTTCGATCACCGAGGGGGTGAAGGTCATGTCGTCGGCCATCGCGATGTCGATCGTGCGTTTCACCGCGCGTGCCTGTCCGGCGATGCCCCAGGGCTTCTGCTCGGGCGCGGCGGTGGTGGTGCCGTGGGGCTTGGCGCCGTGGTTCTCGTGGGCCTGTGCCGTCGTTGTGGCGGCGCCCGCAAGGGCAAGGCAGGCGGCGATGGATGCGAGTGTCTTGTTCATGAGATGGGTTCCAGAAAAAAGTAGTCAGTGGTTGTGCGCGCCCTGGCCCGAAGGCTTGCGCACGGTGGCGTCGGTCTTGCTGCTGTCGCCGCCCTTGGTGGCAGGGGCGCTGCGCGTGGCCGGTGGAACGGCCGCGCCGGGCACTTCGCGCGCGACGGTCCCGGCCGGGTGCTTGAACCAGCCCGGGTCGCGGTAGTCGCCCGGCTTCTGGTCGCGCCGCACCTTGAGCAGCGTGAACATGCCGCCCATCTCGGCCGATCCGAAGGGGCCGGTGCCGGTCATCATGGGCACGGTGTTGTCGGGGATGGGCATTTCCATCTCGCCCATGTCGGCCATGCCCTTGTCGCCCATCACCATGTAGTCGGGCACGAGCTTGCGGATCTTGTCGACCACGCCTTTCTGGTCGACGCCGATCATGGTGGGCACGTCGTGGCCCATCGGCCCCATCGTGTGGTGCGCCTTGTGGCAGTGCAGCGACCAGTCGCCTTCCTCGTCGGCGATGAACTCCATCTGCCGCATCTGGCCCACCGCCACGTCGACCGACACCTCGGGCCAGCGCGCGGTGCGCGGCACGGGGCCGCCGTCGGTGCCGGTCACCTCGAACTCGTGGCCGTGGATGTGAATGGGGTGGTTGGTCATCGTGAGGTTGCCCACGCGGATGCGCACGCGGTCGCCCTTGCGCACGTTGAGCGTGTCGATGGCCGGGAACACGCGGCTGTTGAAGCTCCAGATGTTGAAGTCGGTCATGGTGTTGACCTTGGGCGTGGCGCTGCCGGGCTCCACGTCGAAGCTGCCGAGCAAAAAGCAGAAGTCGCGGTCGACCTTCTCGATCAGCGGATGCTCGGCCTTCGGGTGCGTGACCCAGAAGCCCATCATTCCCATCGCCATCTGCACCATCTCGTCGGCGTGCGGGTGGTACATGAAGGTGCCGGGGCGCCGTGCGGTGAACTCGTAGACGAAGGTTTTGCCCGGCGGAATGTGCGGCTGCGTGATGCCGCCCACGCCATCCATGCCGTTGGGCAGGCGCTGGCCGTGCCAGTGCACGGTGGTGTGCTCGGGCAGCCTGTTGGTGACGTAGATGCGCACGCGGTCGCCCTCGACCACCTCGATGGTCGGCCCCGGCGACTGGCCGTTGTAGCCCCACATGTTGACCTTGAAGCCGGGCGCCATCTCGCGCACCACGGGCTCGGCGACCAGATGAAACTCCTTCACGCCGGCATTCATGCGCCACGGCAAGGTCCAGCCGTTGAGGGTGACGACCGGGTTGTAAGGCCGGCCGTTCGGCGGCACGAGCGGCGGCGCGGTGGCCGTGGAGCCCTGCGTCACCGGCTCGGGCAGCGCGGCCATCGACACGCGGCTGACCGTGGTGGCGGCAACGGCCGTGGCTGCGCCTGCAAAGAAATTGCGACGGTTCATGTCAGTGGCCTCCCGCCGCGGGTTCGCTGGCCGCCGCGGTCTGCAGGGCCGTCATTCCACCGGGCGAGCTGCCCGTGAGCACCAGCTGCAGATCGGTGTCCGCCAGCCAGAAGTCGCGCTGCGCCTCGATGCCGGCGTTCACCAGCAGCATGCTTGCGCGCGTTTCGCCGAGCAGCTCCCACACGCTCGCAAGCATGCCGTTGTAGCGCAGCACCATCTCTTCGTTTACCTGCTTGCGCAGCGGCAGCACCTCGTCGCGGTAGCGGCGGGCGATGGCGTAGGCGGTGTTCCAGCCTTGCCAGGCTTCGCGCGCCTCGCTCGTGGCCAGCACGCCCATGTCGCGCACGCGCGCGGCCGATTGCAGGTACTGCGCCTCGGCACGGCCGTTGCGCGACTGGCCCCAGTCGAAGATCGGAATGGGCAGGTCGAGCTCGAAGCCGCGCTTGGTTTTCTTCGTGCGATCGGCGTCGTTGTCGAAGGTGGTGTTGCGCACCACGCCCAGCTCCATCGCGTTGATGACGCTGGTCGCGTGCGTCAGGCCCAGCGAGCCGGCCACGGCCGAGTTCTGCGCCTGTGCCGCGCGCACGTCGAGCCGGTCGCGCAAGGCCAGCGCCTGCACGTCGCCCAGCTCGGGCGCGGCTTGCGGCAGCGGTGGCAGGCGGTCGGGCAACGTGTAGCTGGTGCGCGTGCCGCTCAGGCCCATCAGGCGCGTGAGCTGCTCGCGGCTCGCGACCGCGGCCTGTTCGGCCCGCGCGAGCTGCGCGGATGCGTCGGCCAGCAGCAGCTGTTCGCGCGTGCGCTGCAGGGCGCTCCAGTTGCCGGCCTTGGCCATGCGGTGCGCGAGTTCGGCGCCGGCTTCGGTGGCCTCCTTCGCATCGCGCAGGTAGGCCACGCTTTGCTGCGCCGCCACCGCACGCACCCAGGCGCGGCGCGTGTCGGCGGCCAGCATCAGCACGCTCTGCGCGGCCTGCAGCTTGGCGGCCTCGTGGCGCTGGCCGGCCCAGCGGGCCTGCCACGGCAGCGTGACGAGGCCCAGCACGTTGAAGCGAAGCATCCGCTCGAACTCGCGCTCGCTGCCCTGCGCCAGCCGGCTGAACGAAAGCACCGGGTTCGGCAGGCTCGCGGCCTGCACGCGGTCGGCGTCGCTCAGTTGCAGGGTGGCAAAGGCGTCCTGCACGCGCGGGCCGTTGACCAGCGCGATGCGCACGGCGGCTTCGGCGTCCAGCGGCTTGGCGAGCAGCGCATCGACGCTCTTTTGCGAGGCCTCGTCAGGCGCGCGCTGGGCCGTGGTGCCCGCCATCAGCGGGTTGCCGTTGACCAGCGCCTGCACGTCGGCCGTGCCGCCGTCGGACGAGAGGCTGGCGCAGCCGGCCAGCGTCAATACGCCGGCCAGCGCGATGGCGCTTCGGATGAATGAATGAGGGGCCATGCGGCCGCCGGGCGGACGCGGATCGGCATGCGGCGGTGGTGCCGCATGGCCGGGAATGCCGGCGGGTTGCCGGCGAACAAAAGGGTTCACGCTCGATCTCCATGAGCAATTCGACGGACGCCGCGAGCCTGCAAAGGCTCACTGCGGACGGACTACGGGCAGGGAGATCAGGAAATGGGCGGCTTCAGGCCCGGGGCGGGCTCTGCGCTGGCGAAGCGGGCCGCGTGTGCAGCCGGTGGCGCCTGGGGCGCGCTGTGCACGATGTCGATGAGGGGCATGCCGCCGAGCGCGACGGTGTGGCAGACCTGGCAGGCAGTGCAGGTGCCGCAGCCCTGGTGGCCCGCGCCGTTGTCGCTGTTGTCGTGGCCGCCGGTGTGGTCGGCCATGTTCATGCTCATGTCCATCGACATGGCGCCGCTGTCGGCCGCCATGCCTTCATGGCAATGCGCTTCGCTGGCCGTGGTGGCCGAAGAAGCCATCGACACCGCCGCTGCCGCTGGCAGCGAATGCCGCACCATCTCGAACGCCATAGCGTCGCCGAGCCAGCCGCGAATGGGCAGCAGGGCGATCATCAGGGCGAGCAGCAGGGTGCGCATGGGGCGCGATGATAAACCGGTGGCCTAAGACACCAGCTGGCCGCGGGCCTTGTCGGCCCACACCTGCAGGTTGTCGAGCAGGTCTTTCTGGCTGAAGGAGCAGCTCTCTTCGCTGAAGAGCGCGCTCGATTCGAGCCGGTCGAGCAGGTTCAGCAGCACCTCGCCGTAACGCGGGGGCAGGGCGGCGAGCAGCTCGGTGCTGGCGCGGGCCTCGTTCGACAGCGCGGTGACCGACCCGCTGCCGCCGTTGCGCAAGGCGCCCAGGTGCGTGGCGATGGCGTCGAGCTGCTGGCTGGCATTTGCGCTCATGAAGAAGCCTTTCCGGGTGGCGGCAGCGACAGGCCGCGCTCGCGCATCAGGTCGCGCAGCACGTCGGGGTAGTCGGTGATGAGGCCGTCCGCGCCCCAGTCCATCAGCCGCAGCATGTCGGCGCGCTGGTTCACGGTCCAGGGCAGCACCTTCAGGCCGAGCTTCTGCGCTTCCTTGATGACAGTGGGCGTGAGGTCGGCGTAGGCCGGCGACCAGATCACCGGGCCCGGCGCATTGGCCGATGCGGCCCTGACCATCTGCGGCACCGAGGCAAAGCCGGCCGCGTCGAAGCCGGCCGTCCAGCGGCTGTCTTTCAGCGTGCGGGGCGTCGTGAGGTAGGCGCGCGGCAACTGCGGCGCGAGCTGGCCGACCAGCGCCAGCGTGCGCCAATCGAAGCTCTGGATGGTCACGCGGTCGGCCATCTTCGCCTTGTCGATCTCGGCCAGCAGCGCGCGCACCATGGGTTCCGGCGCGGCGGTTTCACCCGGCTTGTTCGGGTCGATCTTGGTCTCGATGTTGAAGCGCAC
Source organism: Variovorax sp. EL159 (assembly GCF_900100965.1). Classification (GTDB taxonomy): domain Bacteria; phylum Pseudomonadota; class Gammaproteobacteria; order Burkholderiales; family Burkholderiaceae_C; genus Variovorax. The sequence goes on from NZ_FMUJ01000002.1 coordinate 1,023,535, forward strand.
CGTGGCCGCATCGGCGCCGCGTGCCTGCACCTGCGCGAAGAGCGCGGCCAGCGTCGGGATGCGCTCGCCATCGCGCGGCTGCTGCAGCGCGAACTGCTTGCCGTAGTCGCTCGCGGGGTTGAGGCGGCCCACGTCGTAGGTCTGCAATTGCGCCAGCGTCAGCGAGCGGATGGCCGCGCCGCTCTTCGGCGCGAGCCAGGCGCCGCCCGCGTCGCGCGTGTGGTCGGGGTTGAGCGAGGTGTCGTGCGAGATCACCACCACGTCGTCGGCCGTGAGCCCGATATCGAGTTCGAGCGTGGTCACGCCCATGTCGATGGCGTTCGAGAACGCGGCCAGCGTGTTCTCGGGCGCCAGGCCGCGCCCGCCGCGGTGGGCTTCCAGGTCGAAGTGCTGCCGGGCCGTGGGCATGATGGCCGCGCAGCCGGTGGCTGCCAGGGCGACGGCAAGAAGGACGTGTTTCATTTGAGTTGGACCTTGATCCCGTTGTCTGTCACGGTGATGTCGCCGATCTCGTAGGTCTTGCGGCCGACCGTGAGTTCATCGGCCGTGAAGCTGCGCAGCACCTGGCCTTGCAGCAGCTCTTGCGCGACCACGCCGCCGACCTTCTGCAGCCGCTGCGCATCGCGGCCTTCCACGCCCTGCAGCTCGAGCTTTTCCGCCTTGGGCTGGTCGAGCCGCAGCGCGCGGGTGGCGGCGTCGTACCTGAGCGCGCTGCTGACCGACACGATCCCCTGCACCGGCGATGCCGCCAGCAGGGGGCTCGCAATGGTCAGCGTGGCCGTGATGGCCGCGCGGTTGGCCTGCGCATCGAGGGCCAGCTGCGGATCGCGCAGCCCGACCATGAAGATCTCGGCATAGCGCTCGGCCACCGGAAAGCGCTTGGCGATCTGCGCCTGCAGCTCGTCGCGCGTCGCGGTGTATTCGCTGGTGAAAAAGTTGAAGCCGGCCAGCGCCGCGAACGGCGCCGGCAGGGCCACGGCGCCCAGCAGCGCACGCAGCAACCGACGGCGGGAGGTGGTGGGGGACGGGGTGCGGAGGTTCATACCGTCCCGAGCTTGCCACAGCCGCAAAGGTTCCCGCCAGCCGCCCCGGCGTTGTTTCAGAGTGGCCGGCGACGGGCGTAGCGAACGACCGTCACGCCGGGCTTGGCCTGGCGCGTGGACGGCATCACCAGCACGCAGTCGTCATAAGGCGTAACGACGGGCTCGCCCTCGTTCCAGCCGATCACGGTGCCCGCGCGCTCGATCACTTCGAGGCCGGTGAAGGGCTGGGCAAAGCGGAAGTCTTCGCCGCGCGCCACGACCGGGCCGGTCACGTCCAGCGCCCATTGGCGGGGCGCGTCGGGTTGCAGCCAGCCGGGCAGTTGCTGCGCGATGGCGTCGTCGCCGAGCGTGCCGGCGGAGCGCAGGAAGCGCGCGCACTGGTCCTGCGCCACGGTGCGACTGGCCGGGTCGCCGTGGAAGCCGCATTCGACCAGCAACGCCAGCGCATCGCTCTGCGCGTCGGCATCGGGTGCACCGAAGCGGCCGAAGTCGCGCATGCGCACGCCGTCCTTGTGGCCCGCGTCGATGACCACGTGCTCCGGGCTGCGCATCGCCTGCGCCAGCACCAGGTTGCGAGGCTGGATGCCGGTGAGCGTCAGCGGTGCCGAAGGCTCGTGCATCGAGTGCAGGTCGAGCAGCCAGTCGGCCTGCGTCACATACGGCTGCAGCGCGGCGGCACGGCGTCGCTCCCGTGTGCCGCCGGCCTCGATGCGATCGGGCAGCCACTGGCGGTTGAGGTCTTCGTCGACGAAGCGCGAGGCGTCGTGATCGGCCGCATCGAAGGTGTCGAAGGCCTCCAGGTTGCAGAACGCGAGCGTGAGCTTGCCGCGCTGCGGACGCACGCCCGCTTCGAGCAGGCCCTTGAGCGCCCAGGCGCCGCACACCTCGTTGCCGTGCACGAGTGCGCTGATCATCACGTGGCGGCCGGGCGCGTCGGCCTCGAAGTGCCAGACGCCTTCGACGCCGGTGTTGCCGGCGCGCCAGGCGGAAAGGTCGGGGGCGGGGAGTTCGAACAGCGTGGACAAGCTCATTCCTTGATGTTGGCGAATTTGACGATGGTCTTGTACTTGGCGGTCTCGGTGACCAGGAACTTGTCGATGTCCACGTTCGACGTCGGGACGACCGAGCTGGTGGCCTCCATCTTCTTGCGGAAGTCGGGCGACTGCAGCGTTTCGTTCAAGGCCGTCTTCAGCCGGGCCAGCACAGGCTCCGGCAGCTTGGCCGGCCCCATCAGCGCGAACCAGACGCCGATGTCCAGCCCCTTGAGGTTCGGGTTCTCGCTCAACGCCGGCAGATCGGGCGTGATGGCCGAGCGCCTGGCCTCGGTAGTGCCCAGCGCCACCATCTTGCCGCTGCGGATGTAGGGCAGCGCGCTGGAAAGAACGAACACGCCGAAGTCGATGTTGCCGCCCAGCAGGTCGTTGGTGAGCGGTGCCACGCCGCGGTAAGGCACGTGCGTCATGAAGACGCCGCCCTGCTGCTTGAGCATTTCGCCGGCCAGGTGCAGCGAGGTGCCGACGCCGGAGCTGCCGTAGCTGTACTTGCCGGGGTTCTTCTTCAGCAGCGCGAGGAATTCGCCGCTGTTCTTCACGCCCACGCTGGGCGCTGCCACCAGGACGAGCGGCTGCGAGGCGATCAGGCCGATGGGCGTGAAGTCCTTCGGCTCGTACTTCACGTTGCTGTTGACCAGCTTGTTGATGGCGATCTCGTTGCTGGCACCGGCGAGCAGCGTGTAGCCGTCGGGTGCGGCATTGGCGACCTTCTGTGCGCCGATGGCACCGCCGGCGCCGCCCACGTTGTCGATGATCACCGGCACGCCCAGGCGGTGCGACAGCTCGACGCCGAGCGCGCGGCCGGTCAGGTCGGTCGAGCCGCCCGGCGGGTAGGCCACCACCAGCGTGATGGGCTTGTTCGGGTAGGTCTCGGCGCCGGCCGGGCCGGACGCTGCCCAGGCAAGGCCGCACAGGGCGACGGCAAGACAGGAGGAAAAAGGGCGGGGAAGACGCATCGTTGCCTCGGAGTTGTAGTAATCCCGGGGATTTTGCGGAGCCGGCCCTGCCTGCGCGGTGCCATGCTGGCACGAAGCCGTGCCGATTGGGTTGAAAGGGGGTCGATGCGGGGTCAGCGTGGGGTCATGGCCCGCCACACGTCTTCGGCCAACGGGCCCAGGCGGCGCTTCGGCCGGTACAGCCGGACTTCGAAACGCGCTTCCATCCGCCGCCCGCCGGCCTGCACCAGCCGGCCCGACTTGCAATCGCCTTGCACCATCGACCACGGCAGCCACGCCACGCCCAGCCCCCTGAGCACGTATTCATAGAGCGCATCGGCCGAATCGCATTCGATGCGGCGCTTCAGGCGCGGCGCCTGCGGGTTGTTGGCGAGCAGGTCTTCGACCATGCGCCCCATGGCGAGCGTGCGAACGTACGACAGGAACGGCACTTCGCCGGCACCGTCGAAGCTGTGCACCGCGCGGCCCTGCGCGTCGGCGAGCGACACCGGCACCAGCTTGTCGGAGGCCACCGTCACATGGGCGAACTGACGCCCGTCGAGCCGGAAGGTGAGCGCGGCGTGGTGAAAGATGAGCGAGAAGTCGACCTCGTTGTGTTCGAGCATCCGCACGGTTTCGGCCAGCGCGCCCGTCAGCACGCGCACCTCGCCCTGGCCCAGCACGGGCTGCAGCCGCACCAGCCAGTCGGCCATCACCGTGCGCGCCAGCGTGCGGCCCGTGACCACCGTGACCGTGCGGGCCTGTCGGCCGGCCACGTTGTGCACTTCCTCGCGAGAGCCTTCGAGGCTGCGCACCATCTGGCTGGCGTTGTCCAGGAAGCTCTCGCCCGCGGCCGTCAGCACGACGGGCGAACTACCGCGCTCGATCAGCGTCGTGCCGGCCCACGATTCGAGCGCGCGGATGCGCCGCCCGAAGGCCGGATGCGTGACGTGCCGAAGCTCGGCCGCGCGCGTGAAGCTGCGCGTCTGCGCCAGCGCGATGAAGTCTTCCATCCACTTGAATTGCATGGTGTGTGGCGCGGCTCGCGGGTTGCGTGGGTGCGCTAGTTCAGGCCCGCCACCGGGTAGCGCCGCCATTCGGGTTCCGCGTGGCGCTGGCCGTGCGCAAAGATGTAGCCCAGCACCGCTTGCGGGTCGGAGAGCTTGTCGGGGTTGTCCTGCTTCCATTGCTCGAAGCCGGCCTTCAGCAGGGGCTCGTCTTCCAGCATCTGGTGGGCGGTGTCCTCGAAGACGTAATCCGAGAAGCCCGCCTTCTTCTCCAGCACGCTGTTGAAGAAACCCCAGCGAAAGAAGCTGTCGTGGGCTTCGGGCTCCAGCGTCTCGACGACATAGCGGGCCTTGGGTTGGTCCAGGGACACACGCACGTCGCCGGCACGGGCGTGCACGGTCTCGGCTCGGGTCACGAGCACGACTTCGTCATGGAACATGTGTCCTTCATACGGGCCCGCCCGCGAGACCACGCTCTGGATGCGGTAGACCCTCGCGGAATGGAAAACCTGGTCTTGCGTCAGCCGCTCCAGCGTCACGCCGTTCCATTGCAGGCGCTCGATCACTTCGCGCCAGGCCTGCGGAATGAGGTAGGCCTTGGGGGCCGTGGCCGAGGCGTCTTCGAGGTAGCGGTCGAAGTAGGGAATGTCTTTTTCCCACGGCTGGTTGCGGTCATAAGACAGGCGCTGGTAGGTGCCGAGGCTGCTGGGCGTGCGCACCGCCCGGTACCCCTTGAAGCGCAGGCTGGCCGGCCGGCCGAGGTCCGACTTCCACAGCAGGGGCCAGTGCACTTGCCGTGCGGCGCCGGCCTTGGCCTCGCGCCGCAACTCTTGAATCTGCGCCGCACGCGCCACGGTGAAATCGAGCACCACCTCGACCAGCGTGCGCATGGACGCCACGCGATCGGCGTAGGGTTTGAGCATGTGGGTCTCGGGCATGAAGCCGATGGTGTGGTGCAGCGCCGCGTAGCCGGTGGAAAAGCGCGGCAGGTCGAGAAAGTCGGCGATGCCGTCGTCCGGCGTTTCGGCCACGCAGTTCACGTAGGGGCTGGTGGGCCATCCGCGCTGGTCCATGCCGCCGTAGATCGCCGGCAGCATGCGCTCGCGCAGGAACTGGCCGAGCCCCGCGCCCAGCTTGTCGGGCTGGGTCGGAATCAGCGTCATCGTGCAGGCGTAGTCGGCGCCGTTGGAGGTGTGCGTGTCGACCATCACGTCCGGGTCCCACGCGGTGAAGAAGCGGTTGAACACCTGCGCGGCGAGGCTGTCGCACTTGATGAAGTCGCGATTCAGGTCCAGGTGCCGTCCGTTGCCGCGAAAGCCGAAAGACTCCGGCCCCTGCTGGTTCGGGCGGGAGGTCGTCTGGCGATTGAGGCAGCCGTCCACGTTGTAGACCGGAATGAACAGGAAGACCGTGTTGCCCAGCGCGGCCAGCCGATCTGGCTGCGTGCAGAAATCGCGCACCAGCGCCATGCAGGCGTCGATCCCTTCGGGCTCGCCGGGGTGGATGCCGTTGTTGTTGAAGAACACGGGCCGGCGCTGGCGCTGCAGCGCCTCGCGGTCGAATTCCCCGTCGGCCGTCACCACACCGGCATGGATCGGAATGCCGTTGTCCGACACGCCGATCTGCGCCCAGCGCAGCACCGTCGGAAAGTGCCCGGCCAGCCGTTCGTAGAAGGCGATGCACTCGGCCCAGGTGGCGGTCTGGTCGTGGTTGCCGCTTTCGTACGGCGTGGGGTAGGCGTTGTCTTGCGTGGCGGTCATGGACGAGTTCTCCGTTTCGGTTACTGGCGTTCCAGCGGAAGTTCGTAGCGTGCAAAGGAGGTGGCCCCTTTGCGGATCTCGCTGTGCAGCGAGAAGCCGAAGCGCTCGTAGAGCGAGCGCAGGGGCGCGCGGTCCGCCACGCAGTCGAGCCGCAGATGCTTGAGGCCTAGGCTCGAGGCACGTTCACGCGCGAAATTCAGCAGCGCCGTCGACACGCCGTGCCCCGCCCAGCGCCGGCCCACCGCCAGCTTGTGGACGAAGGCCGAACTGCCGCTCTCGATCTCGGGCCAGAAGTGCGGGTCTTCCAGGTCGAAGCGCATCACGCCCGCCACCTCGCCGTTTTCCCGGGCGATGAAGTAGCGCCCGGCATCGGTGTCGCGCTGCACGCGTTCCAGGCTGATGTCGGCAGCCGCCCACAGCGGCCGGCCTTCGTTGGCCAGCCATTGGGCGGCTTCGTTCAGAACCGCCGCAACGGTAGCTGCTTCAGTGGGGTGGGCTTGTTCGATCTGCATGGGGCGCAAGCATAAGCATGCGCCGTGCATCGGTTGGCTCTAGGCGTGGCGGACCACATGGAACCCTTCGTCTTCCGATGGCGCGGCAAAGTGGCTCGTGATCAGGTCGAACTGCGCATCGCTCGTCTCGAACGGGTGCTCTCCGCTCGCATTGCGTGCCCGCAGCCGCTGCTTGCAGACCGCGTCGGGCACGTCCAGAAAGTGAAGCTGGTGCGCCGCGCCAGCCGCCTCGAAGATGCCGCGTGCCCACGCCCGGTTGCTCACCGTGTTGGCCGGAAAGTCGAGCACCACCGAAACGCCGGCGGCCAGCAGTGCCGAGACATGGCTCGCCATCGCCTGCTTCAGTCGTCCCGAGGCACGCACGTAGTCGGGCAGCTCGCGGATCTCGCCCGGGTACAGCGCATCGAGCCAGGCGTCTTCGCTGATGAGCACCGTGGCGGGCTCCAGTGCAAGGCGCCGGGTGAGCGTCGATTTGCCGGCGCCGATCTTGCCGCAGACCATGTGAAGCGTGGCGGGCGTCGATGGGTTCAATTCGTTTCTCCTGTGACTTTGGAACAAGACCCCAGGAGACAAAAAACCCGCCTCGTGGGGCGGGTCGTATGGCGTGAACTTCTTCTTCGGATCGCGCGCTAACCCACCATCTTTGCGATGGTGCGAATAATCGACGCGATCCGGAGGCAGGCCATGGGCCGAGGATAGCCGAGGCCGAAGCCTTCAGTCATGCAGCGACGACAAAAACTGCTTCAGCTCCGCCGTCTGCGGGTTGCCGAACAGCTCTGCCGGCGGCCCCATTTCATGCACGCGGCCCTGGTGCATGAAGATCACGCGGTCGCTGACCTTGCGCGCAAAGCTCATCTCGTGCGTGACCATCAGCAGCGTCATGCCTTCGTCGGCCAGCGACTCCACCACGCGCAGCACTTCGCCCACCAACTCGGGGTCGAGCGCCGAGGTGATCTCGTCGCACAGCAGCACCGCGGGCTCCATCGCCAGCGCGCGCGCAATGGCCACGCGCTGCTGCTGGCCGCCCGACAGTTGCTCGGGCATGGCGTCGAACTTTTCCGCCAGCCCCACGCGCTGGAGCAGCTTGCGCGCCTGCGAGGCGGCTTCCATCGACGAGCGCTTCTTCACCAGCGTGGGCGCCAGCATCACGTTCTTGCCGACCGTGAGGTGCGGGAACAGGTTGAAGCTCTGAAAGATCATGCCCACGCGCTGGCGCAACGCGCGCATGGCCATGGCGCTTTCGTGCAGCAACGGCTTGCCGTCGACGGTGAGCGAGCCTTGCTGGAACACCTCCAGCCCGTTGATGCAACGCAGCAGCGTGCTCTTGCCCGAGCCGCTCTTGCCGATGATGGCGATGACCTCGCCGCGCTTCACGTCCAGGTCGATGCCCTTGAGCACTTCGTTGGTGCCGTAGGACTTGCGCAGCGCGGTGATGCGCACGATGGGCGCGGCGAAGGTGGCGGGTTCCGGTTGTTTTTCAAGCACGGCGGCCATGGGTCTTCCTCTCGAGGTTCTTGGCGTACAGGCTCACGGGGAAGCACAGCACGAAGTAAAGCAGGGCCACGCAACTGAACACCACGAAGGGCTTGAAGGTGGCGTTTGAAATCATGCTGCCGGCCTTGGTGAGTTCGACGAAACCGATCACCGAAGCCAGCGCGGTGCCCTTGATGACCTGCACCAGAAAGCCGACCGTGGGCGCGATCGCGATCTTCACGGCCTGCGGCAGGATCACATGGCGCATCTGCTCGCCGAAGCTCAGGGCCAGGCTGCCCGAGGCTTCCCACTGGCCCTTCGGAATCGAGGCGACGCAGCCGCGCCAGATCTCGGTGAGAAAGGCGCTGGTGTAGAGCGTGAGCGCGACGCTGGCCGCCGTCCACGCCGACACGTCGATGCCGAACAGCGCAATGCCGAAGTAGGCAAGAAAGAGTTGCATCAGCAGCGGCGTGCCCTGAAAGAGCTGCACGTACAGGCCCACGGCCTTGTCCGCGACCTTGCCGCCGCGCATGCGCAAGGTCAGCAACAGCGCCCCGACGATGCCACCGCCGACGAAGGCGATCAGCGAGAGCACGACAGTCCAGCGCAACGCCATCAGCAGGTTGCGCAGGATGTCCCAGAGAGAAAAATCGGTCATGACGACGGGTTCCTCGCGTTCAGCGGCCGAAGAAGAACTTCGGCCCTGCCCAGTCGAGCAGCCGCCGCAGCGCCACCGACAGCGCCAGGTAGATCAGCGTGGCGACGATGAAAGCCTCGAAGGCGCGGAAGTTGCGGCTCTGGATGAGGTTGGCCGCGTAGCTCAGCTCTTCGGTCGAGATCTGGCCGCACACCGCCGAACCCAGCATCACGATGACGATCTGGCTCACCATCGCGGGCCACACCTTCTTCAGTGCCGGTGGCAGCACCACGCGCAGGAACACCTGCGCCTTGCTGAGCGCCAGGCTCACGGCCGCCTCGATCTGCCCCTTGGGCGTGGCCTCGATGCCGGCGCGGATGATCTCGGTGGAGTAGGCGCCCAGGTTCATCACCATCGCGATCACCGATGCCACTTCAGGCGAGAGCTTGACGCCCGCGGCCGGCAGCCCGAAGAAGATGAAGAACAGCTGCACGATGAAGGGCGTGTTGCGGATCAGCTCCACATACGTGCCCACGATGAGCCGCAGCCAGCGCGGGCCGCCCGAGCGCGCCCAGGCGCAGAAGGTGCCCACGGCCATGCCCAGCACCGTGCCCACGGCCGTGAGGCCGATGGTCCACGCCACGCCGCGCAGCAGCAGCGGCCATTCGGCGAGCACCGCGCCAAAGTCAAACTCGATGTTCATGGCCGCGTGCTTCGATCAGACCGGCAGGTCGCCGGCGGCCTTGCCGAGCCACTTCTTCGACATGGCGTCCAGCGTGCCGTCCTTCTTGGCGGCGGCGATGATCTCGTTGACCTTGGTCTTCAACGCGGTTTCGCCCTTGGCGATGCCGACGAAGCAGGGGCTGTCTTTCAGCAGCAGCTTGAACTCGGCGCTCACCTTCGGGTTCTTGGCGAGCATGTCGCCGGCGACGGCCGCGCTGGTCGCAAGGGTTTGCGTCTGGCCGGCCACGAAGGCCGCGATGGTCGCGTTGTTGTCCTCGAAGCGGCGGTAGTCGACATTCGGCGGCGCCACCTTGTTCAGCTCCTGGTCTTCCATCGCGCCGCGCGTCACGGCGACGGTCTTGCCGGCCATCTCGGAGAAGTTGGTGAGCTTCATGCTCTTGGCGGCGTACACAGCCTGGAAGAAGGGCGCGTAAGCCGAAGAAAAGTCGATCACCTTCTCGCGCTCGGGGTTCTTGCCGAGCGTGGAGATCACGAGGTCGGCCTTGCGCGTCTGCAGGTACGGGATGCGGTTGGCGCTGGTCACGGGCACCAGCTCGACCTTCACGCCGAGCTTGGCGGCGATCAGCTCGGCCATTTCGACGTCGAGGCCCTGCGGCTTCATGTTCTTGTCGACCGAGCCGTAGGGCGGGTAGTCGGTCGGCACGGCGATCTTGATGGTCTTGGCCTTGAGCACGTTGTCCAGGGCGTTCTGGGCCTGGGCGGCACCGGCGGCGGCCAGCATGGCGACGGACACCAGCGCGAGCGAGAGATGGCGTTTGGACGAAGAGAAGTTCATAGCAGGGCTCCTAGGTAAGTCGAAGAATCTGGGGTGTCGTCGGGGGAGGGCGCGGCCGCCTTGTTGCGGCGCCTGGGTTTTGCGGTTGCCGTGTTCTGCAGCGGCGCCAGCGCATCGCGCAGCTGCGCGAGCGGATCGCTGGGCGCCTGCACCCGCAGCGCCGACTGCACCGTGCCGATGTGCTCGGCCATCAGCGCCTCGGCGGCGGCGTGGTCGCCGCGCTCCAGCGCCGCGACGATCTGCACGTGGTCTTCGCACGACTGCACCGCGTCGTGCGTGGATTGGTAAAGCATGGCGATCAGCGTGGTGCGCGCGGTGAAGTCGCGCAGCGTGTCGGCCAGCAGCGTGTTGCCCAGGCACTCGGCCAGGCACACGTGGAAGTCGCCCAGCAGAAAGCTGCGGTTGCCGACGTCGCTTTCTTTCAGTGCGGCCTTTTCACGCTGCAGGTGCGCCTTCAATTGGCGCAGGGCGGCCTTGTCGATGCGGCCGGTGCTGCGGATGAGGCCCAGCTCGATCACGCGGCGCGCCTCGAAGGCTTCGCGCGCCTCGTCCTGCGAGGGCTCGATCACGAACCAGCCGCGCCGCGCGCTCACCGTGACGATGCCGCGCGCCGCCAGCCGGGTGAGGGCCTCGCGCACGATGGTGCGGCTGCAGTCGAACAGCATGGCCAGTTGCTGCTCGCCCAGGCGCGAACCCGGTGCGAGCTTCTGCGCCATCACCGCTTCGACGATGCGCGCACTGATTTCGGATGCGGATGTAGACATTCGCCTGCATACCAGCAGCTTCTGTGCCAACTGGTATGCAAGATCTGTGCACCGAAATGGATCGGTGCCGTGCGGCGCGTGCCTTGGGGCGGGACGCGATGCGCCCCGTCAGTGCGCCATCCGCCCGCCCTTTTTTCTCTTCGGAGGCGCGATCAACTGGCCAGCGTGGCCTTCAGCGTGATCTCGGGCACGCTCGCGAGCGCCTTCGACAGCGGACAGCCGGCCTTGGCGGCGGCCGCGATTTCCTGGAACTTCGCTTCGTCGAGGTTGGGCACGGCCGCGTCCAGTTCGAGCTGGATGCGGTCGATCTTGAAACCGGCGCCGTCCTTGGCCAACCGCACGGCGGCCTTGGTGTCGATGCGTGTCGCGGTCAGGCCCGCCGCTTCCAGCGCGAAGGCAAAGGCCATCGTCAGGCAGGCCGCATGGGCCGCGCCGACGATCTCCTCGGGGTTGGTGCCGCGCTTGTCGTCCTCGAAGCGGCTCGCGAAGCCATAGGGGTAGTCCTTCAAGGCGCCAGTCTCGGTGCTGATCTGGCCCTTGCCGGTCTTGCCGGCGCCTTCCCAGTGAACGCTTGCGTGCTTGTCTGCTGCCATGGTGGGTTCCTTCGGTGGTTGGGTGGATGGGTGGATGGGGTCGTGAAAGAGAGCGTCAGGTATCGCGCGGAAAACCGGCCGTGTCTGTAGTCGCACGGCGCATCCGCCATCTGCGGCGAGTGTGAGAAGAAAGGGCGTCGCCAATGTGACGCACCGGGGGCTTCCCCGATGGGAGGCGTGGCCGGGGCGGCTTAGGCTGGTGCGTCTTTCTTCGCCTTCCTCCCGTTCTTTTTTCTTCTCCCTTCCCCGCCGTTTTCACCATGCAACAACGCCCGCACTACAAGTTCTGGCCCAAACGCCTGCCGCATTCGATCACCGTGCCCGCCACCTCGATGTGGCACAACCTGGCCACCTCGGCCGCGCGCTACCCGGACAAGCCCGCGCTGGTGTTCTTCGGCCGTGTGGTGAGCTACCGCGATTTCGCCGCCCAGGCCGAGCGGCTGGCCGGCGCGCTGCATGCGCTGGGCGTGAAGCGCGGCGACCGCGTGATCCTGGACATGCAGAACTGCCCGCAACTGGTGATCGCGCATTTCGCGATCCTGCGGGCCAATGCGGTGGTGGTGCCGGTCAACCCCATGAACCGGGCCGAAGAGCTCAAGCACTACATCACCGACCCCGACGCCAAGGTGGCCTTCATCACGGGCGACCTGGCCGGCGAACTGGCCAAGGCCAGCAATGCCCTGCCGCCCGAGCAGCGGCTGGCCCACATGATCGTGACCCAGTTCACCGACGCCTTCGACGCCGACGCCTCGGGCGACGATGCCCCGGCGCCCGCCTGGAAGGACTGGCTCGCCACCCGCCATCCGCTGCCCGCGCTGGACGGCGGCAAGGTCATCGCCTGGACCGATGCGCTGGAAGCCGGCCACCCGCCGCCCGAGCACGTGGTGGGCGCCAACGACATGGCGCTGCTGCCCTACACCAGCGGCACCACCGGCTTGCCCAAGGGCTGCGTCCATCACCATTCGAGCCTGATGCACAACGCCGTTGCCGGCCAGATGTGGGGCGGCTCGACCTCGGAGGCGGTGGTGCTGGCCGTGGTGCCCATGTTCCACATCACCGGCGTGGTGAGCATGATGCACACGGCCATCCTGGCGGCGGCGACGCTGATCATCATGCCGCGCTGGGACCGCGACGTGGCCGGCCGGCTCATCTCGCGCTGGAAGGTCACGGCGTGGACCAACATCCCGACCATGGTCATCGACCTGATGGCCAGCCCGAACTTCGCAAGCTACGACCTGTCGAGCATGAACTACATCGGCGGCGGCGGCGCCGCGATGCCGCAGGCCGTGGCGCAGCGCCTGCTGGAGCAGTACGGCCTGAAGTACCAGGAGGGCTACGGCCTGACCGAGACCGCCGCGCCCTCGCACACCAATCCGTCGGACAACCCCAAGCAGCAGTGCCTGGGCATTCCGTTCATGAGCACCGACGCGCGCGTGGTCGACCCCGACACGCTGAAGGAAATGCCCATCGGCGAATCGGGCGAAATCATCATCCACGGCCCCGAGGTGTTCCAGGGCTACTGGAAGCGCCCCGACGCCACGGCCGCCGCCTTCGTCGAGTTCGAGGGCAAGCGCTTCTTCCGTTCGGGCGACATGGGCCGCATGGACGAGGACGGCTACTTCTTCATGACCGACCGCCTCAAGCGGATGATCAACGCCAGCGGCTTCAAGGTCTGGCCGGCCGAGGTCGAGCTGCTGATGTTCCGCCACCCCGCGATCCAGGAGGCCTGCGTCATCTCGACCAAGGACGACTACCGCGGCGAATCGGTCAAGGCCGTGGTAGTGCTGCGCCCCACGCACAAGGACACCACCGAGCAGCAGATCATCGACTGGTGCCGCGAGAACATGGCGGTCTACAAGATCCCGCGCAAGGTGCAGTTTGTGGATGCGTTGCCCAAGAGCGGCAGCGGCAAGGTGATGTGGCGGCTGCTGCAGGAAGACGAGAACGGGGCGAAGAAGTAAGCAGAGCAGGCCCGCCAAGCCTGCCTGCGGAAGCTACCGGGCGCTGGGGCTCTGCTTGCGCCCCAGCGACTTCAGCAGCGCCTGCGCTTCTTTCCTGCCATTCGGCGTGATCGAGGGCGATGCCGCCGCCTTGCCCAGGTAGTGAACGACCTTGTGGTCGTTCCGGTTCGCTCCCTCCCACAGAAAGAGCCGCCCCAGCTCCAGCGCCGCGTCGCCGTCGCCTTGCGCATAGGCGCGCTCGAACCAGAACCGGGCCCAGCGGAAGTTGCCTTCGTCGCGGTAGCAGATGGCGAGGTTGGCGCACCCTGCCGCGTCGCCCGCCTTGGCGGCCTTGCGGTACCAGTCGCGTGCGGCCGCGGCGTTTTTCTTCACGCCGATGCCGTGGTCGAGGAAGTAGCCGACGCTGTTCAGCGCGTGGATCTCGCCCGCCGCCGCGGCCTTGAGGAACAGCGAGAGCGCCTTCTTGTGCGCGCCGGCATCCCATGCGTCGTTCGCCGCGAGGAACCAGTCGTCCTGGGTGGGTTCTTGCATGGTGCGTGCTCTCCTTCGAAGCGCTGCTCAAAAGAAAAAGTCTGTGTACCGATTCGTTCCGGCGAACGGATCACTTAGCCTCGATCGGTTTCGCCATTCTGCCTACCTCCCGTTTCTTCTTCATGTTCCTGCGCGCGCTGCTGCTTTCCGGCCTTCTTGCCTTTTCTCCTCTCCTGACCCACGCGGCCCCCCGAACCTGCCTTGTCGTCGGCATCAGCGACGGCGACACGCTCACCGCGCGCTGCGGCCGCATCGGCGCCTACGAGCGCGTGAGGGTGCGCATCGCGGCCATCGACGCGCCCGAGAAGGCGCAGCCCTACGGCCAGCGCAGCAAGCAGGCGCTGAGCGACCTCTGCTTTCGCGAGCAGGCGCTGATCACCGAGATCGACACCGACCGCTATGGCCGTACCGTGGCCGACGTGAGCTGCAACGGCGAAGACGTCGGCAGCCGCATGGTGTCGCAAGGCTGGGCCTGGGTCTACGACTACAACCGGCTGGCCACCAAGCGCGGTGGCGGTCTGTTCAAGCTGCAGGACGGCGCACGGGCCAAGCGCCTGGGCCTGTGGGCCGACGCCAGGCCGACCCCGCCGTGGGATTGGCGAAAGCGCCAGCGGGCGCAGCAACCGCACTGGGGCGGTTTTTTCTGAGCGACCTTGGCGAGGTAGGGCGCGCGTGCACCGCTTCGCGCGGTGCCCTCAGCAACTGCGCGAGTACCAGCAGCGCACCTCGGGCATGAACAGGCCCAGGGCGAAGCTGATCGCGCAGAAGACCAGCATGATCAGCGCCGCCATGCGCAAACCTTCGGCGTTCCATCGCGGCGCGAAGGTGCTGACGATGAAGCCCGAGAGAAAGGTACCTTCAAGCCAGGCCGCGCCGCCCCAGCGCAGTATCCAGAGCCAGAGCGTGGCGTCGAGTGCGTGGAAGACGGTCCACCAGAACAGCGACATGGCCGGTCAGGATTCGCCCTTGCCTTGAACATCCGCCACCACGCGCGCATTGCGCTGGAAGCTCCAGTAGGCGCCGGCCCAGTCCATCATCACGACGATGCGGTTGCGAAAGCCGATCAGGAAGTACGCGTGCGCGAACAGCCAGAACAGCCACGCGAGCCGGCCGCTGAAACGCAGCGGGCCGAAGGGCGTGCCCAGGTCCACCACCGCCGAATTGCGGCCGATGGTGGCAAGGTTGCCGTAGTCCGCATAGCGGAACGGCACGGTCGGCTGGCCCGCGATGCGGCGCAGGATGTTCGCGGCCGCGGCGCGGCCCATCTGCTTGGCACCGGGTGACACGCCGGGCACCGGCTTCGGCGGCTTGCCGGGCGCGTGGCTCATGGCGGCGGCCAGGTCGCCCACCACGCTGATGTCGGGATGGCCCGCCAGGCTCAGGTCGGGCTCGACCTTGATGCGGCCCGCGCGGTCGCATTCGACACCGGTGGCACTGCCGAGCATGCGTCCCAGCGGCGAGGCCGCGACGCCGGCCGCCCAGACCACGCAGCTGCTATCGATTCGGTAGCTCGTGACGGCCGTGCCGTCTGCGCCGCCACCGGTCTGCACTTCGAGCCCGGTGGCATCGATGGCGGTGACGCGCGCGTTCAGCCGCACTTCGACGCCCAGCTTCTCGAGCTGCTCCAGCGCCTTCTGGCTCAGCGATTCGGGCATGGCCTGCAGCACGCGCGGGCCGCCTTCGATCAGCAGCACCTGCGCGCTCGACGGATCGATGTGGCGGAACTCGCCCGAGAGCGTGTGCTTGGCGATCTCGGCCAGCGTGCCGGCCATCTCGACGCCCGTGGGGCCCGCGCCGATCACCACGAAAGTGAGCAGGGCGCGGCGGTGTTCGAGGTCGGCGGTGATCTCGGCGGTCTCGAACGACAGCAGCACGCGGCGGCGGATCTCGAAGGCATCGGCCAGCGTCTTCAGGCCGGGCGCAACGGGCGCCCATTCGTCGTGCCCGAAGTAGCTGTGCGTGGCGCCGGCGGCCACGATGAGGTGGTCGTACGGCACCTGGTCGCCGTTGCCCAGTTGCACCGAGCGCGCGGCCGGGTCGATGGCGCTCACTTCGCCCAACAGCGTGGTGATGCGCGGCTGCTTGCGGAACAGCGAACGCACCGGCGCCGCGATTGACGGCGCGGCGAGCCCGGCGGTCGCCACCTGATAGAGCAGGGGCTGGAACAGATGGTGATTGGTCTTGTCGATCACCGTGACATCGACGTCGGCGCCCTGCAGCTTGCGC
Source organism: Variovorax sp. EL159 (assembly GCF_900100965.1). Classification (GTDB taxonomy): domain Bacteria; phylum Pseudomonadota; class Gammaproteobacteria; order Burkholderiales; family Burkholderiaceae_C; genus Variovorax. The sequence continues at coordinate 1,039,548 of NZ_FMUJ01000002.1, forward strand.
GCCGCTTCGAGTCCACCGAATCCGCAGCCGACGATGACGACGCGGGGCCTGTCCGAAGGGTTGGTCGTTTGCATTCGACGGATGATACGCAGGCGTTTTGCACGCCCCGGAATCTTGTGCCACAGTGGCTGCCCCGTCGAATTCGCGGCTGCGGGCCCGCGGCGTTTTGTCCTACGCACCGCCGCAACCCGAATGGGCTAAAACTTGCGGCTGACCTCACTGGAGACCCCATGACGCTTTCCCGGCCGATCACACAAGCGGCGGGCGCACTGCGCGACAAGTTTCGTGAGGTGCGCGCCATGAGCCTGGCGCTTGCCGCGCCGCTCTCCGCTGAAGACCAGTGCATCCAGTCGATGCCCGACGCGAGCCCGACCAAGTGGCACCTGGCGCACACCACGTGGTTCTTCGAGACCGTGCTGCTGCAGCCGCATGCGGCGGGTTACCAGGCTTTCGATCCGCGATTCCATTACCTCTTCAACTCGTACTACGAGGCGCTGGGGCCGCGCCATCCGCGGCCGCATCGCGGGCTGCTGACGCGGCCTTCGGTGGACGAGGTGCATGCGTACCGCCGGCATGTGGATGAAGCGGTGGTCGCGCTGCTCGAAGAAGAGAGCGGGCTGGACTGGAGTGCGATCGAGCCCATCGTCACGCTCGGGCTCAACCATGAGCAGCAGCACCAGGAGCTGCTGCTCACCGACATCCTGCATGCGCTGTCGTGCAACCCCCTGCTGCCGGCCTACAAGCCCGCGAGCGGGCCCGCATTGCGGTTGGCCGCCGTGCCGCCCGCGGTGCGCTGGCTCTCGCGGCCGGGTGGCGTGGTCGAAGTGGGGCATGCGGGTTCCGATTTTTCTTTCGACAACGAAACACCGCGCCACCAGGCGCTGGTGCAGCCCTATGCCATCGCCGACCGCCTCGTGAACTGTGGCGACTACGCGCAGTTCATCGCCGATGGCGGGTACCAGCGGGCCGAACTGTGGCTGTCCGATGGCTGGGCTGCGGTGCAGGCGCATGGGTGGCGCCATCCGGCGTACTGGCTGGCGCCCGACGATCCGCGCCTGGGCCTTGGGCTGCAGCAGCAACCGTCGCAGCAAGGGGCTGCTGTGGCCGGCTGGCATGTGTTCGGTCTGCACGGCGTGCGCCCGATGGAAGCCGACGCACCGGTGGCGCAACTCAGCTTCTACGAGGCGGCCGCGTACGCCGAGTGGGCCGGTGCGCGCCTGCCGACCGAGTTCGAATGGGAAGCCGCATGCGATGCGCCCGGCATTTCGCAGATGACCGGCCATGTCTGGCAGTGGACGCGTTCGTCCTATGACCCGTACCCCGGCTTTCGACCGATGCCCGGCATCGCGGCCGAATACAACGGCAAGTTCATGGTGGGGCAACTGGTGCTGCGCGGTGGCAGCGTGGCCACGCCGGCCGGGCACGCGCGGCCCAGCTATCGCAACTTCTTTCCGCCGGCGGCGCGCTGGCAGTTCTCGGGGCTGCGGCTCGCGAAAGACCTTTGATCATGCGCAATCCAAACACCTCGCCTTCGTCGCTGTCGTTCGTGTCCGCGAAGCCGCAGCAGCAACAGCAAAAGCCGTCGCAGTCGCAGCGCGCGCCATCGGCGAGCGAGCCGCTGTCCGAGTTCGGGCGCGAGATGCAGGCGGGCCTGGCGCGCACGCCGCGCAGCATCTCGCCCAAGTTCTTCTACGACGCTGCCGGGTCGCAGCTGTTCGACCGCATCTGCGAATTGCCCGAGTACTACCCCACGCGCACCGAACTGCGGATTCTTGGCGAGTGCGCGGGAGAGATCGCAGGGCAGATCGGGCCGAATGCCGAGATCGTCGAGTTCGGCGCGGGGTCGCTGACCAAGGTGCGGCTGCTGCTCGATGCGCTGGAGACGCCCAAGCGCTATCTGCCGATCGACATTTCCGGCGAGCACCTCGAGGCCGCTGCTGAACGGTTGAAGGCGGATTATCCGAAGCTGGTGGTGCAGCCCATTGCGGCGGACTACACGATGCCGCTTGTGCTGCCTGCGCCGATGGTGGGGGCAGGGCGGCGCGTGGGGTTCTTTCCCGGGTCGACGATCGGCAATTTCGAGCCTGAAGAGGCGTTGGCGTTTTTGCAGTTGGCTGCGCGGATGTTGCGTGGCGGCGGGCTGCTGATTGGTGTCGATCTGGTGAAGGACCCGGGGCGGCTGCACGCGGCCTACAACGATGCGCAAGGGGTGACGGGGGAGTTCAATCTCAACCTGCTGCGTCGGGCCAATGCGGAGCTGGATGCGGACTTCGATCTGGATGGGTTCGCGCATGCGGCGTTCTATAACGCGCCGCGGCAGCGGATCGAGATGCATCTTGTGAGTCGTCGGGCTCAGAGCGTTCTCTTGAATGGGGAACGGTTTGGCTTCGAGGAGGGGGAGACGATTCATACGGAGTACTCGCACAAGTTCACCGTTGAGGGGTTGCGTGCCTTGGCTGTGCGGGCCGGGTTTCGGCCGGGGGCTGTCTGGACGGACCCTGAGAGGCTCTTCAGCGTGCACTGGCTGGCTGCTTAGTTTTGTTTCCCGGGGCCGGGTCTCGCCCCGGCGGGCGACTCACTTTCTTTTGCTTCGCCAAAAGAAAGTAAGCAAAGAAAAGGCGACCCTGCTGTCTGCGTCCCTTCGCTTCGCTACGGGCAACCTGCGGTGCTCACGTTTCGCGGGGTCTCGCCCAAACTCGCTTCGCTCAAACAAGGGCGAGCCCTGATCCGCGAAACGCTGCGCTCCTCGGCGCAGCCAGAAGGGCTTGGAAACCGACGGGCCGTCGCTTCGCTCGGCCCTGCAACAGCCAACAGCCAACAGCCAACAGCCAACGACCAACGACCAACGACCAACGACCAACGACCAACGACCAACGGGCAGCGCGACCAATTCCATTCGCCCCGCATTGCGCTGACGCGCAGCACACCATCAACGCCAAGCTTCAACCCCCATACCAAGGCACTGCAGGCGCGAAGCGCCAGCAGTGCCTTGGAGGCCGAGCGAAGCAAAGGCCCGAGTGGTTTCGAAGCCCCTCTGGGCGTGCCGAGGAGCGGAGCGTTTCGCGGATCAGGGCTCGCAGCTGTTTGAGCGAAGCGAGTTCTGCGAGACCCCGCGAAACGTGAGCACCGCAGGTTGCCCGCAGCGAAGCGGAGGGGCGCGCACAGTGGGGTCGCCTTTCTTTTGCCTACGTTTCTTTGGCGAAGCAAAGAAAAGTAGGTCGCCCGCCGGGGCGAGACCCGGCCCCGGGAAACAAACCAAGCAGCGAAAAGCAAACCCTCAGCCGAAGCAATTCCTCAGCCAAAGGAAAACCCAGCCCACGAAAGCGAACGCCCCGAGAAAACAAACAAGCCAATAAGGTTCATACAAACCACCAAAACAGCAGCCAAACCAAGCAACGGCACAATACCCAAGCCCCGTGCGGCAGCGCAACGGCCAGCGCCCCCGCCACCCCTCCCCCTGGAGACCAAGACCATGAAAGCAACCTGGAACGGCGTCACCATCGCCGAAAGCGACGACACCGTGCTCGTCGAAGGCAACCACTACTTCCCGATGAGCTCGCTCAACCGCGATCACGTCACCTTCAGCAACCACAAGACCACCTGCCCCTGGAAGGGCACCGCGAACTACTACTCGCTGCTGGTCAATGGCGAGCTCAACACCGACGCCGCCTGGTACTACGCCGACCCGAAGCCCGAAGCCGAGGAAATTCGCGACCGCGTCGCGTTCTGGAAGGACGTGAAGGTCGCCGCGTGACAACGGCCGCATTCACCCCACCATTCATCGCCCCGTCCGAACTGCCCGCCGCATTGCGCGAGCAGGGCTACGCGGTGCTGAGCCCGCAAGGCGTGTCCGACTGGCTCGGCGTGCCGCTCGAACAACTCAACGCACTGCACGCGGACTGGAACGATCTTCCGCCCGACGACTACCTGAAGGACGGCGGCCGCTATCGCACGCGGCGCCACGCCTGCTTCACCGTCGAGGCCGACGACCACGCCACGCTGCAGCAGGTGCCGCATCGCGCGCACTGGCAGCCGGTGGAATACAACGCGCTGCACGGCGGCATGCAGCGCTGGTTCGCGCCGATGCTCGACGCCACGGTGGCGCAGCCGGTGTGGCAGCGGCTGCTGCAGCAGCTCGGCAAGGCCAGCAGCGACATGCGCGGCGCACCGCAGCGCTGGTACGTCGAGGCGCACCAGTTCCGCATCGACACCGCGGGCGGCATCGGCCGGCCGACACCCGAAGGCGCGCACCGCGACGGTGTCGACCTGGTGGCGGTGGCGCTGGTCGCACGCCATGGCATCAAGGGCGGAGAAACGCGCGTGTTCGAGGCCAACGGCCGTCGCGGCGAACGCTTCACGATGACCGAGCCATGGACCCTGCTGGTGCTCGACGATGCGCGTGTGATCCACGAGTCGACGCCGATCCAGCCGCTGGAAGAGGGCGGCGAAGGATGGCGCGACACGCTCGTGATCACCTGCAGAGCCAAGGGTTTCCAGGGGGACTGAAGCCCTGCGCGACGCGTGCACGCAGGCCGTGTGCCGTCGCTGGCTGGAGTCCTACAGCCACCCTTGGGAACAGAGGTTAAATTCGGGGCCCGGCTCGACATCGAGCCGTGTCTGTCTGCGAACGAAAGCGAGGTCCGCCATGTTCAATCACATCCTGGTACCCATCGACGGCTCCGAAACTTCCATGCTCGCGGTCAGCAAGGCCAGTGGCCTCGCGTTGGCCTTTGGAAGCCGCATCACGTTGATTCACGTGATCGACAACTATCCCTTCATCGGCGTGGGCGCGGACTACGCGCTCGGCCAGAACGAATACCTGGCCGCCGCCACGGCAAGTGCCAATGCGGCCCTGGCGCGCGGCGTGGCGGCGCTCGCGGCCGAGGGCCTGCACAGCGACCAGCGCGTGATCGACGGCCATGTGGTGCACGAAGGCATCGTCGACACCGCCATCGCCATCGCGGCCGACCTGATCGTGATGGGCTCGCATGGCCGCAGCGGCATCGAGAAACTGCTGCTCGGCAGCGTGACGCAGCGCGTGCTGCAAGACGCCCGCATGCCGGTGTTGGTCGTCAAGGCCGGCTGAGCGAAAACCCTGAGGGACTTTTCCAGCGAAGGTCTTGCTGCGTCACCGGGTGCACCAGACCCAGCTCGCTCGCATGCAACAGCAGGCGCGGCGCACGTGCCTGCACCGCCGCATTGCCATACAGCGCATCGCCCAGGATCGGATGCCCGATCGAGAGCAGGTGCACGCGCAACTGGTGCGAGCGGCCGGTCAGCGGCTCCAGCAGCACATGGGTGGCCTCGGGCTCGCCGGGTGATGAGGCAAAGGCCAATGCACGCCAGCGCGTGAGGCTGGGCTTGCCGGCCGGGTCGGTCTTCTGCAGCGGACGACGCGGCCAGTCGGCCATCAGCGGCGTGTCGATGAGCGACCAGTCTTCATGCAGCGGCATGCGGCCATCGACGATCGCTTCATAGCGCTTGTGCACCCGGCGCTCGGCAAAGGCCGCGCTCAGTGCGCGCTGCATCTCGATGCCGCGCGCCATCACCACGAGGCCGCTGGTGCCCATGTCGAGGCGATGCACGATCAGCGCGTCGGGCCACTGGCGCATGGCGCGCGCGCTCAGGCAGTCCTGTTTTTCTTCGCCGCGGCCGGGCACGCAGAGCAGGCCGGCGGGCTTGTCGAGCACCAGCAGGTACGGGTCTTCGTGGATCGGTTGCAGAAGCGGTGGCGGCGCGGTCATGGATGCCGTCGAGTGTAGAGAGGGGAGACACCTGCCTGTCGGGGCGGCGGCCCGCTCATGCGCCGCTCACGGAGCCTCGGCTATCCTTGAGCGAATGTCCGGCCCCGCTCCTGCCTCCAACCCTCCCCCAGACCCTGCCGCCGTCTTGCCCGGCACCGTGGCCCCTCCACCGAGCTTTTCCGACCTGACGCGCGAGCGCCCGTTCATGCAGATGTGGACGGCGCGGCTCTTCGGCACCGCCGCCTCGCAGATGCTGCTGGTGGCCATCGGCTGGCACATGTACGACCTGACCGGCAGCGCCTGGGACCTCGGCCTCGTGGGGCTCTACCAGTTCGTGCCCGCGCTGCTGCTGGCCCTGCTGGCCGGCCACATCGTCGACCGCCACCATCGCGGCCGCATCGTGGCCGCCTGTTTCGCGGTGCAGGGGCTGGTGGCGCTCACGCTGCTGCTGGCAGTGCTCGAAAAGCACGACTCGCGCGCTCTGCTGCTGGGCCTGTCGCTGGTGCTCGGCGCGGTGCGGGCCTTCCAGATGCCCGCGCAACAGGCGCTGACGCCGCTGTTGGTGCCGCCCACCATGCTGTCGCGCGCGATGGCCTTCAGCTCGGCCGGCATGCAGGGCGCGATCATCGGCGGGCCCGCGCTCGGTGGGCTGCTGTTCGTGGCGGGCATGGCGGTGGTCTATGGCGCGAGCGTGGCCTTCTTCGCCACGGCCTGCGCGCTGGTGCTGCGGCTGCGCTATGCCTACACGCCGGCCGCGCGCGAGCCGGTCACGCTGGCCACGGTGTTCGCGGGCGTCGACTTCATCTGGAAACGCAAGCCCGTGCTGGGCGCCGTCTCGCTCGACCTGTTCGCGGTGCTGCTGGGCGGGGCGGTGGCGCTGCTGCCGATCTACGCCAAGGACATCCTGCACACCGGGCCGTGGGGGCTGGGCCTGCTGCGCGGCGCGCCCGCAGTGGGGGCGCTGGTGATGTCGATCGCGCTCACGCGGCGGCCGGTCGAGCGCCACATCGGGCGCACGCTGTTGATGGCGATTGCGCTCTTCGGCCTGTGCATGGTGGTGTTCGGCCTGTCGAAGAGCTTCATCGTGTCGCTGATCGCGCTGGCGGTGTCCGGCGGGGCCGACATGGTCAACGTGGTGATCCGCCAGACGCTGGTGCAGCTCGAAACGCCCGACGCCATGCGCGGGCGGGTGAGCGCGGTCAATTCGATCTTCATCGGAGCGAGCAACCAGCTCGGCGAGTTCGAGTCGGGCGCCACGGCGGCACTGCTCGGGCCGGTCGGCTCGGTGGTCGTGGGCGGCGTGGGAACGATGCTGGTGGCGTTGACCTGGTTTCGGTTGTTCCCGTCGCTGGCGCAGCGCGACCGGATGACGGTGGCAAGGCCCGCTGTGCCTGTTGCTGCCAACTCGCCCGGAACGATGTAGCGCTTCATCCGTCGGGGAAGAGCGAGAACGCCTTCGGCGCGTCGAGCACGAGGTCGCCCAGCGCCTCGGCCACGCAGGGAAGAATCCAGCCTTCGTCTTTTTCGTCGACGCTCAGGCCGGGCCATTCGATGGTGTGGCGCGTTTCGCCAGACAGTTTCTGGCAGATGCAGGTGCGGCAGGTGCCGTTGCGGCACGAGCTCGGCAGCTCGATGCCGGCCGCCTCGGCCGCCTTCAGGAGCGTGGTGCCGGCTTCGGTCTCGAATTCCAGGCCTGACGGTTCGAGGCGGACCCTCATCGTCACGGCGACGTCGGATTCTGTTGCTGCTGTTCGCGGCGTTGCTCGCGCAGCATGAAGAGATAGAGGCTCTCGACCTTCTCGCGCGCCCACGGCGTCTTGCGCAAAAACTTGAGGCTGGAGCCCACGCTGGGGTCGATCATGAAGCAGCGGATGGGCACCAGCTCGCCCAGGTGCTCCCAGCCGTAGTAGTCGGCCAGCGCCGTCACGATGGCCTCCAGCGTGAGCCCGTGCAACGGGTTGCGCGGCTGGGTGGGCCTGGCCGGCGCCGGCGTCTCGTCGGTCACTTGTTCTTGAGCTTGCCGCGAGGGATCACCGCGGTGGTGATCGTGCGGACCGGCTCGATGCCGCCCGTGCCCACGGGCTTGGGTGGCGAGGTGTCCTTCTTCGGTTTCTTTGCTTCCTTGGTGCTGCGTTGCTGACCCTTGGCCATGATTTCTCCTGTTGATGCTACGGATGCAACGGGCAGTTTAGCGGTGCGGCGACAATACGCGGTTCCATTGATTTCCCCGCATTCATGTCAGATTACGAAGTTCGCCCCGCCACTCTGCGCGACGCCAAGGCCGTCGCCGAAGTCCATGCCCTGGCCGCCAAGGCCGCCTACGAAGGCATCCTGCCGGAAGAAGACCTGCGCGTTCTGGCCCCGGCCTCCCGCGAAGCCAAGTGGCGCGAAGCCATCGAGTACAGCGAACCGCAGGTGCGCGTGGCCGTGCTCGGCAGCGAAATCGTCGGCTTCGTCGGCTTCGACCGCTCGCGCGACCCCAAGACGCCGCCCACCACCGGCGAAATCTGGGCCATCTACGTCAAGCCCGAACACTGGGACAAGGGCGTGGGCGTGGCCCTCTGGGACGCGGCCCGTGAAGGCCTCGAAGAAGAGGGCTGCACCACGGTCACCATCTGGGTGCCCATCCGCAACGACCGCGCCATGCGCTTCCACGAACTCGCCGGCTTCAAGCGCGAGATGAAGACCGCCAAGACCACCGCCCTGGGCACCGTGCGCGTGGAAGAAATCCGCCTCAAGCGCAGCGTAGCCTGATGACGCACGACAGCTCTCCCGGCCACGCAGCACGCGTGCGGGCCCACCAGCGCCGCACGACTGCCGTGCAATGGATTCGCCGTACCCACGGCTGGTTCGGGCTGTGGGGCGCGGTGTTGGGATTGCTGTTCGGCTTCAGCGGCATCTGGCTCAACCACCGCAACGTGCTGAAGCTGCCGCAGGCCCAGGAGCGCACCCGCGCCCAGCTGGCGCTGCCCGATCCGGTGCCCGAAACGCCAGAGGCCATGAGCCAGTGGCTGCAGGGCGCGCTGCGCATGAGCGGGCCGCCCAACACCACCCGCATCGAGCCGGCCAAGCCGGTGGCCTGGGCCGACAAGAGCGACAAGAGCGCCCCCGCGCTCACGCAGCCGGCGCACTGGGTGTTCAATTTCGGCGGCCCCAACGAAATGGTGCAGGCCGAGTACTGGCAGGGCAACCGCTCGGTCGGCGTGAACACCACGCACAACGGCTTTGTCGCTACGCTCACCAACATGCACAAGGGCGGCGGCATGTCGCTGCCGTGGATCCTGCTGGTCGATACGCTGGCCGGCAGCCTGATCTTTCTGTCGATCTCGGGCGTGGCGCTGTGGATGCTCACGCACCGCCGCCGCCGCGTGGGGCTCGCGCTGTTCGGTGCCTCGCTGGCCGCCATGCTGGCGATCGCGCTCAGCGCGCTCTAGTCCGCAGACAAATTTCGCGTCCAGCCCTGCGTTCGGGGCTCGGGCGTACGGGTATTGCCGGGGTACCTGGCGGCTGCGGATAAGCTCGCCGCTTCTTTTCAGCCCCTTCCTTGCCCATGGCCACCAGCCTGCTCCTGCTGCTCGACGACATCGCGACCGTTCTTGACGATGTGTCGATCCTCACCAAAGTGGCCGCCAAGAAAACGGCCGGCGTGCTGGGCGACGACCTGGCGCTCAATGCGCAGCAGGTGTCCGGCGTCAGGGCCGAGCGCGAGATTCCCGTGGTGTGGGCCGTGTGCAAGGGCTCGTTCATCAACAAGGCCATCCTGGTGCCCGCGGCGCTGGCCATCGGCACCTGGCTGCCCTGGCTGGTGACGCCGCTGCTCATGGTGGGCGGCGCCTTCCTCTGCTTTGAAGGCACCGAAAAGCTCGCGCACAAGTTCTTGCACAAGAAGACGCACGAGGCTGACACCGAGCGCCATGAGAAGGCCGTGGCCGATGCCGCGATCGACGTGGTGGCGATGGAAAAGGACAAGATCAAGGGCGCCGTGCGCACCGACTTCATCCTCTCGGCCGAAATCATCGCGATCACGCTCGGCACCGTGCAGGGCCAGCCGTTCACGACGCAGCTCAGCGTGCTGGTCGGCATCGCACTCATCATTACCATCGGCGTCTACGGCCTGGTGGCCGGCATCGTGAAGCTCGACGACGCGGGCCTCTACCTGAGCCAGCGCGCCAGCGCCGCCGCACGCGCCCTGGGCCGGGGCATCCTCGCCACCGCGCCCTGGCTCATGAAGGCCCTGTCGGTCGCCGGCACGGCGGCCATGTTCCTCGTGGGCGGCGGCATCCTGGTGCACGGCGTGCCCGCGCTTGGCCATGCGGTCGAAGACTGGGCCAAAGCCACGGGCGGCGTGTTCGGCACGCTCGGCTCGATGGGCGTAAACGCCGGCGTGGGCGTCGTGGCCGGCGCCATCGTGCTGGCGGGTGTGGAGCTGGTCGGCAAGCTGCGCGGCAAGAAGGCCTGAGCCTGCCGCCGCGCGTTTCCTACTGCTGCTGCTACTGGCGCGACTTGCCGCGCTTGACCAGCTCGACCACGATCAACGCGGCCCCCAGCACCAGCGCGAACCAGCCGACCAGGTAGGCACCCGCCACCATCTCGAACCAGCGCGTGCCCTGCAGGAAACGGGGCCCCAGCAGAACGGCGGCGCCGATCACGAGGCAGAGGATGCCGCGTTCGAGCGTGCGGAGTTGTCGTTTGGGTTGCGCCATGGCTTCTGGGTCAAAAAATGAGTGAGTCAGTGCGTCATTGTCCCGCGCATCGAGGCCGGATGCCCCTGCAGCGGAAACGACTTCCCCGTCGGCACCAGCGTGTCGCCATCGAGCCGCAGGATCGTGATGTCCTGGTCGATGAAGTTGCCCACGTAGAGGTACTTGCCGTCGGCACTCCACACCACGCCTTCGGGCAGGCCGCGCACCTCGACCTCGTTGGCGCGCGTGACCTTCTTGCCGTCGATCTTCAGCAGCACAACAGAGCCGTTGCGGTTGTAGAAGTAGGCGTTCTTCGCGGCATTGCTGCCGCGCAGGATCACCGCCACCGCGTGCCTGCCGGTCGGGCTCACGGCCAGGCCTTCGGGGCCGTCGCCGACCACCACCTTGTCGACCACGCGCGGCGGCGCGGCTTCCATGTCGATCACGCTCACGGTGTCGATCTGGCCGTCCGATGCGCCGGCGTTGCCGTTGTCGGCCGTCAGCGCGAGCTTGCCGTCGGGCGTCACGTCCACGTTGTAGGGCCACAGGCCCGCCGCGAGGTCGACCTTGTTGTAGCTGACCTTCTCGCCGTTCACGTCGAGCAGCGCGATCTTGTGGCTCGGGAACTTGGCGGCCAGCGCGCGCTTGCCGTCAGGCGTGAAGCGCACGTGCGCCACCGAGTCGCCCATGGCCACGGTGTCGATCAGCGTGACCTTCTTGCCCGCGATGCGCAGCACGCTCACCGAGTTGTCGGCGCGGTTGGCCACCAGCGCAAGGTTGCCCGCGCGGTTGATCGACAGGCCCGAGGGCTGCTTGCCGATCTGCAGCGTATCGATCAGCCTGGGCGGCGTGGTGGTCAGGTCGATCACGAACAGGCGGTTGTCGGGCACCTGCTTGCGCGTGCCGTTGTCTTCGACCACGTTGAGCGAATTGGCGACCAGCGCCAGCGTTTCGCCGGGCGTGATCGCCAGGTTGGTCGGCGGGCCGGCGATGGTGTTGTCCAGCTGCAGGGTGCCGAGGATCTTTGGTGCAAGCGGATCGGTGCCGATGTCCAGCACCTGTACCGTGTCGCGCCCCATCGGCCCGAGGATCACGGCGCCGGCATCGTTCCACGACTGCTTCTCGTCGTTGGCGACCAGCATCAGCTGGCGCTGCGGCACGGTGGGTGTGAGGGTGCTGCAGCCCGAGAGGACGGCGAGGGCAAGGGCCGCCAGTGCGGCAGGGCGAAACTTCATGGCGCTGTCTCCGTGTTGTTGTGTCGTCGTGGTCCGTGCCGCGCGGCCCGGCAGCGGATGGTAGCGAGAATGCGAAAAATCGCCGCCATCCGGTCCTGCCATGAACACCTCGACAAACACCTCTCCTGCCATTTCCGCCAATGCAGGAGCCCATGTGCGTGAAGCCCGGATGGACGACCTCGCCGCGGTGCAGGCGCTGTACGCCGAACTCCGGCCGCACGACCTGGTGCTGTTGCCGGCCGACGCGATGCGGCTGTGGGCTGGCATCGTCGACGACCCGCATGCCTGCGTCGTCGTCGCGGAGATCGATGGCCGGCTGGGCGCCACCTGCATGCTGGCGACGCTTCCGAACCTCGCCAGCGGCGGCCGCCGTATCGGCGTCATCGAGCACGTGATCACGGCGGCTGCTTTCCGCAGGCGCGGGCTGGCCCGCGTGGTGCTTCAACATGCACTGGCGCTGGCCTGGCGGCAGGATTGCTGCAAAGTCCTGCTGCTGTCGGGCGTGGCGCGCCAGGAGGCGCACGGCCTCTACGAGTCCGTCGGATTCCGTGGCGACGTGGAGCGCGGCTTCGTCGCCAAACCCGCCCCCGGCACAATCGATTGACCGAACCCCTGGAGACACCCGTGAGCATCGAGATATCGAAGGAAGCGCGACAGCAGGCCATCACCTCCATCGAGCGCTATTTCCGCGAGAACATGGAAGAGCCCATCGGCAACATCGGGGCGGGTGCGCTGCTCGGTTTCTTTCTCGAAGAGGTCGGGCCCGTGGTCTACAACAAGGCCGTCACCGACGTGCAGGAGCGGCTGCAGTCCCGCCTTTCGGAGGTCGATCTCGAAGTGCACGAGGACGAATTCCAGTACTGGCGCAAGTTCGACAAGCAGAAAAAGGGGCGCTAGGCACAGGCCCGTACCGGTGCCCCGACCCTGGAGCGTCGCGTCGGCGCATCGCGACGAATTCAAAAGTGCTTCCAAACGTTGCAGAATCCGAAGCCATGCAACACCACCGCACGCCCATCCGCTCCATGTTCTGTTCGCTGCCGCGCACCCTTGCCGTCCTGCCGCTCGTGTTGGCGGCCTCGCTGGCCGGCGCGCAGCAAGACCCGTCCGCCTTTCCGCTGGATTCGGTCGGCTACCTGAACGAGGAATTGCCCCGCATGGAGGCCGCCATCGCCGCGAAAGACCGCAGCTTCTTCAGCGGCGCGATGGCCCGAACGGTGCAGTTTTCGGAGCGCTGGGGCTTCAAGGTCAAGGCCAACCCCGACCTGGCGGCCTACCCGATGTGCACTTCGGCGGTCATGGACTACGTGGTCGTCGGCATGTGCAGGCTCACGCCTTCCGAGGAATGCGAGCCCGGGCTGGCGTCGCGCTTCGATGCCAACGTGCAGCGCTGCCGCGAAGTGGCCGCCAGGAAATAGGCAAAAGAGAGACGAAAGAAAGAGACACCCCGCCATGGACTACGCCCGCTACCAGACCCTTGCCATCACGCGCCGTGGCGTCAATGGGGCGGTGCTCGACATCCAGATGCGCGCCACCAACGGCAAGCTGCCGACGGCCGGTCACGACGGGCATCGCGAGCTGGCCGAAATCTGGCGCGACGTGTCGGCCGACGACACGGTGCGCTGCGCGGTGCTGCGGGGCGAAGGGCAGGGCTTCTCGGGCGGCGGTGACCTGGGCATGGTGCAGGACATGACCACCGACGACGCGGTGCGCCAGCGCGTGTGGAAAGAGGCGCGCGACCTCGTCTACAACCTCATCAACTGCGACAAGCCCATCGTGAGCGCCATGCACGGCCCGGCGGTGGGCGCGGGGCTGGTGGCCGGTCTGCTGTCCGACATTTCCATCGCCGCGAAGAACGCGAAGATCGTCGACGGCCACACGCGCCTGGGCGTGGCGGCGGGCGACCACGCGGCCATCGTGTGGCCACTGCTGTGCGGCATGGCCAAGGCCAAGTACCACCTGCTGCTGTGCGAACCGGTGAGCGGCGAAGAGGCCGAGCGCATCGGCCTGGTGTCGCTCGCGGTGGACGAAGCCGACCTGCTGCCGCGTGCCTACGAAGTGGCCGACCGGCTGGCGGCCGGTAGCCAGAGCGCCATTCGTCTGACCAAGTACGCGCTCAACAACTGGCTGCGCCAGGCCGGGCCGACTTTCGACGCCTCGCTGGCGCTCGAATTCATGGGCTTCGCGGGCGCCGACGTGCGCGAAGGCGTGGCCTCGCTGCGCGAACGGCGCGCGCCGAACTTCGGCTGATTTCCTGATTTCTCGCGGGACACCGCGGAACCGGCTTTGCCGGGCCGCTGGTGTCGCCCCCTGCAAGGGGGTTGGCGAAGCGACACGAAGTGCGCGAAGACTGGGGGTTAGCTCGACTTGAGGCCCTGCAGCGTCTGCAGCAGCACGACACGCGTCTGGCCCAGCACCATGCCCTTCCACTCTTCGTTGTCGCAATAGAAGGCATCGCGCAGTTGCGCGCGGATCTCGCGCTTCTGCGCTTCCGGTGCCTCGGGGTGGCGGCGCAGCCAGGTGTCGGCGCGAAGGCAGGTCAGCACTTCGAGGTCGGGCAGCGTGCCGAACTCCAGGCCCATCGGCGCGACGCGCGCGTTCGGGCATTCGTCGTAGGCGGTCGAGATGACCGGCCCCGACACGTCGGCCGAGGCCGAGTCGCCGGCAAAGGGTGCGAACACGTCGGCGCCCCACCATGCATGCGCCATCGCGAGGTCTTCGGGCGTGTTGCGGCCCGGGTAGATCTTCTCGCCATGGCCGTAGGGCCCCAGGCCCGTGTGCACGTCGATCCAGCCGATGTGCGTGGCCGATGCCGCGTACTTGCGCAGGATCGCGCGGATGGTCTTGTTGCTCCACGACGGCGCGGTGCCGCCGTAGAAGAGGCCATCGGGCGAGGTGTACTGGCCCTTGGTGACGGCCGCGCGGAAGGCGGTCATGCCGTGCTTGCCGATGTAGGCGGCCACGGCCGCTTCGTCCGCGGGTGTCGGCGGCCAGGTGGCGGGCAGCACCAGCGGCTCGACCTCGGCGTACCCGGCGTTCACCGGCAGCGGCGCATTGAAGTCGATGTGGTTGCGGTTCAGGTCGATGTTGTCTTCGTTCGTGCGGTGCAGGTGCGAGAAGCCGTGCGGGTTGACCGCGTGCACCAGCAGCAGCGCCACACCGGCCTGCGCCAGTCGCGAGAGCAGGTCCGCGTCGTTCAGCGTGGCGATCTGCGCGCCCGAGCCGCAGAAGCCCTCGGGGCCGTGCGTGCCTGAGGTCACGAGCAGCAGCTTCTTGGCGTCGATGGCGCCGATCAGCGCCACGTCGGTGGCGAGTTCTTCACCGAGCGCGCCGCGGTGCGCGTCGAGCACAAAGGATTCGACGGCCGCGCCGCGCTGTGCGGCGGCATCGAGGAACTTGGCGCGGGCTTCGACATACGTGCCCGAGAAGTGGCGGGTGGCGGCGCTGCGTTGTGTGGTTGGCATGGAGTGGTTCCTGTGCGGTAAGTGGGGGTGAATGTGGGGTCAGTCAGGTCCGCGCGTACGCGTTGGCGGCATCGATGTCGCGGCCGGTGTGGTCGCGCAGCCAGAGCAGGCCCAGCAGCGAAACCACCGTCATGCCCACCAGGTACCAGGCCGGTGCAAGCTTGCTGCCGGTGGCGTTCACCAGCCAGGTGCTGATGAAGGGCGCGAAGCCGCCGAACAGCGCGACGCCCACGCTGTACACCAGCGACATGCCGCTGGCGCGCACCGCCTTCGGGAACATCTCGGGCAGCATCGTGATGCCGGGCACCGTCTGCGCCACGAGGCCGACGCTCAGCGCGCCGAGCACGACGAACAGCACTGTCGGCGTCGGCGAGGCATTGAGCCAGAGGAAGGCCGGGTAGATCACGATCGCGAGCGCGACGCGGCTCCACAAGATCAGCGGCTTGCGGCCCACCACGTCCGACAGCTTGCCGACGAAGGGCGCGAGCGCGAACGAGATCAGGCCGGTCAGGGCCGCGCCGATCAGCGCCACCGATGGCGTGAAGCCCAGCTCGCGCACGGCGTAGGTCGGCATGTAGAAGGTCACCACGTAGGCGGCCGTGGTGCCGCCGATCAGCGCGAGGATGGCGGCCAGCACCGTCTTGCCGTGCTGCGTGCAGACGATCTTCAGGCTGCTTTCGCGCGGGGCGGCGGCTTCGGCCGGCGAGATATGGAGCGATTCTTCGAGGTGGCGGCGGATGTACATGCCCACCGGCGCGATCAGCATGCCGAGGACGAAAGGCACGCGCCAGCCCCAGCTCTGCATGGCTTCGGTGGACAGCGCGGCGGTCAGCGCGCCCACCACCACGGCGCCGAGCAGCACGCCCAGGCCCTGGCTTGCGAACTGCCAGCTTGCCATGTAGCCGCGGTTGGCCGGTGTGGCGTGCTCGACCAGCAGCGTGGTCGATGCGCCCACTTCGCCGCCGGCCGAAAAGCCCTGGATCAGCCGCGCCAGCACGATGATGATCGGCGCCGCGACGCCGATGCTCGCGTAGGTGGGCGTGAAGGCGATCAGCGCGCAGCCCAGCGCCATCAGGAAGATCGTCAGCGTCATGGCCTTCTTGCGGCCCGCGCGGTCGGCATACGCGCCGATGACGATGCCGCCCAGCGGCCGCATGATGAACCCCACGCCGAAGCTGGCCACCGTCAGCAGCAGCTGGCCGTATGAATTGAAGGTCGGAAAGAACAGCTTGCCGATCACCAGGGCCAGGAAGCCATAGACCGTGAAGTCGAAGAATTCCAGCCCGTTGCCGATGGTGGTGGCCACGATGGTCTGGCGCCTTTGCGCGGACGCCGAGGGCTGCTTGCTTGGGGTGCTCATGTCTCTCCAGTGTGTGTCTTGCTTTTCGAGGATGTCGGTCGAAGGTATCTGCATACACCGCGACCGCGCCGGATGCTAGAGACTCGCCGCTGTCATGAAAAGACAATAATTGGGCGTCAAAGATAACTTTTGGTTTTCATGAAGCCCAACCAGCTGCACGCCTTCGTGGCGGTGATCGAGCAGATGAGCATCCGTGCCGCGGCGCGCGTCCTGGGCATCTCGCAGCCGGCCGTGACCAAGATCGTGCGCGAGCTGGAGCGCGAAGTGGGGGCGCCGCTGGTCGAGCGCAGCGTCAAGGGCGTGCGGCTCACCGAGTTCGGCAGGGCCTTCGCGCCCCGGGCGAGGCTGCTGCTGGCCGACATGCAGCGCGCACGCGACGAGATCGCGCAGATCCGCAACGGCGCCACCGGTTCCATCTCGCTGGCGGTGAGCGCATCGTTCGCGCTGACCGTGCTGCCCGCCGCGTTCAAGGACTTCCACACACGCCTGCCCGCGGTCGACGTGCAGTTCAGCGAGGCGGTGCTGCCGTGGATGCTGGCGCGGCTGCGCGACGGCTACCTGGACTTCGCGGTCGCGCACGTGGTGCCGGGCCGGCTCGACCCGCAGTTCGAGACCATCGAGCTGTTCCCCGTGCAACTGGTGGTGGGCCTGCGCGAGCGCCATCCGCTGCGCGCGAGCCGCTCGCTGATGGACCTGTACGAAGGCGAATGGATCCTGCCGGGCGACGACCACGGCCAGCGCGGTGGCGATGCGGTGGCGCCGCTGTTCATGCCATTGGGCCTGCCGCCACCGGCGCGCGTCATCCAGGGGCAGTCGGTCACGGTGGCGCTGGGGCTGGTCGGGCACATGGACCTGATCGGGTTGTTCGTCGAGCCGCTGGTCAAGCTCGCCTTCAAGCGTCACGGCATCCGCCGCGTGGAGATCGAAGAGGCGCTGCCGACGCTGAACGTGTGCGTCATCAAGCGCAAGGGCCAGTTGCTGACGCCGGCGGCGCAGCACTTCGTGGAATGCGTGCAGCGTGCGTCGGCGGCTGCGATGGCCGCGAAGGCGGGCTAAGCCGAAGGGCGCGGATCAGGCTGGAGGAAAGTCGACGCCGCGTTCGCCGCCTTGCCAGGGCGCGTACTTGTGCATGGCGCGTGCGAACAGCGCTGAGTCCGTCCAGCCCGACAACCACGCGTGCAGGCGCGGCCAGGGCTGCGCATCGAACCATGCCGGCTCGACCATCGCGAACTGGCGCACGAAGGGCATGACGGCGGCGTCGGCCAGCGTGGCGTGCGCGCCTGCCAGGTGGGCCGAGGCCGAGAGCCGGGCTTCGAGATCGCGAAGGAACTGCGCACCCTGCTCGCGGGCGGCGTTGCCCACGTTCGTGTCAGTGAACCGGCCGGGGTACTTGTAGCGATCGAGCTGGGGCTTGAACCCGTCGTCGCATGCGGCCACCAGCGCCAGCATGTCGTCGAGCGTGCCCACGCCGGGCTGCAGCCAATGGTGCGGGTCGCTGCGCTGCAGCGCCCAGCGCATCACGTCCAGGCTTTGTTCGAGCACCGTGCCGTCGGCCATCACCAGCACGGGCACCGTGCCCTTGGGCGAGGCGGCGAGCATTTCGGCAGGCTTGTTCTTCAGCACAACCTCGCGCAGCTCGCAGTGCTGGCCGCTCGCGACCAGCGCGAGCCGGGCCCGCATCGCATAGGGGCAGCGGCGGAACGAATAAAGAACGGGGAGGTCGGTGGCGGACATGCGTACTTGCGGGCGAAGCCTCCGATTTTCAGCGACGGCCGGCGGCTCGCGCCGGCACGGGGTTTTCATCACAATCGGCGGCCATGGCCGAACGCCTCTTCCTTCGCCTCGACGACGACCCATTGCACGGGCCGGAATCGGGCGTGCCCGCCGGCACGCTGCGCGCACTGCCGGTAGGGGCCGCGTTGCGGGCGCATGTCTCGCACATCCTGCTGTACCGCGAGACCTTCGCCGAAGGCCACGAGATGCGCGAGCGCGTGCTGCCCGATGGCGCGGTGCGGCTGATCTTCAACTTCGGCGATGCACCGTCCGCGGACGACGGCGAGGGGCATGCGGTGGAGGCTATCGGCGCATCGACCGCACCGGTGGTGGTGCGCATGCGCCGGCGGGTGGAAGGGCTCTCCGTCACGCTGCGCCCCGGTGCCGCAGCAGTCTTGCTGGGCGTGCCGGCCGGTGAGATCGGTGGCACGGCCGTGCACCTCGATGCGCTGTGGCATGGCGAAGGCGCCGAGTTGCTGGAGCGCATGGCCGAGGCGTCGGACGACATGGCGCGCGGTGTGTTGCTGCACGCTGCCTTGCAACGCCGGCTGCTCGATGGCGATGTCGCGCGCGGCTCCGCTGCCACTGCGATGCATGCGGCACGGCTCATCACCGCATCGGGCGGGCGCAAGTCCGTGCGCGACGTGGCTGCCGCTGTCGGCGTGGGCGAGCGGCGCCTGCAGCAGCTCTTTCACGCGCACGTGGGCCTGTCGCCGCGCGCATGGAGCCGGCTCGCAAGGCTGCATGCCTGCCTGCGCGCATTGCGCCTGCAGCCTTCGCCCGCCTGGGCGGACGTGGCGGTCGATGGTGGCTTCTACGACCAGTCGCATCTGGTGAACGAATTCCGGGCGCTCTGTGGTGTCACACCGACCGAGTTCATGGGGCATGCGGTTTCGGGTTCTTCCAAGACGGCGGCCTGAGGGCGAACTATCTTCGCCGGCTCTCAAGCAGGCAGATCGAAGCAGATCGAAGGAGCAACCCGACATGAAGACAGAAAGCGCCAACCGCCCATTGAAAGACTGCGTGGCCGTGGTGACCGGCGCAAGCCGTGGGGCCGGGCGCGGCATCGCGCAGGAACTGGGCGCCGCCGGTGCCACCGTGTACGTCACCGGGCGCAGCACGCGCGAACAACCCGCGGCCACCTACGGGCAGCTGCTGGCCCTGTCAGACATGCAGGCCGTGCCCGGCAGCATCGACGACACGGCCGACGAAGTCACCCGCATGGGCGGGCGCGGCATCGCCGTGCGATGCGACCACACGCGCGAAGAAGAAGTGGCGGCACTCTTCGCGCGCGTGGAGAAAGACGCGGGCCGGCTCGACCTGCTCGTCAACAACGCATGGGGCGGCCACGAGACCTTCAACGGTGTGTTCGAGGCGCCGTTCTGGGAGCACCCGCTGTCGAACTGGGATTCGATGTTCGACCGTGGCGTGCGCAACCACCTCGTGGCCAGCCGTTGCGCCGCGCCGCTGATGGTGCGGCGGAAGAAGGGGCTGGTGCTCACCACCACCTTCTGGGACCGTGGCCACTACCTGCGCGGCAGCCTCTTCTATGACCTCGCCAAGGCCTCGATGACACGGCTGGCCTTTGGCATGGCGCAAGACCTGCGACCGCACAACGTCGCGTCCATCGCCGTATCGCCAGGCTGGATGCGTACCGAATTCGTGCTGGCCGCCTACAAAACCGACGAGGCGCACTGGCATGAGCACCCGCCGCTGGCGCGCACGGAATCGCCGCGCTACCTGGGGCGTGCGATCGCCGCGCTGGCGGGCGATCCAGGGGTGATGGCCAAGAGCGGCGATGTGCTGCGCGTGGCCGACCTCGCACGGGAGTACGGCTTCACCGACATCGATGGGCGGCAGGTCGAAGCGTTCGAGATGTAGACGCGGCGGCCGTGCCTCATGCAAAGGCGGTCAGCTGGAGCGCGTGCGCGAGCTGTGCGCCGGCCTCGGCCAGCGCACGGTCGTTGTGGATCTCGATACCGGCCAGGCCCGGCGGCATCCGGAAATCAAGCGCCCGCTGCACCCGCGCCTCGACCATCTCCGCCGACTCGCGCCCTCTGGCCATGAGGCGCTGCCGCAGGGTCTGGACACTGGCCGTGACGTGGACCACCGTCATGTCGGGATAGCGCTGCGCCGCTTCGGGCAGGTAGGCGCGCGACCCGTTGACGATCACGACCTCGCTGCCGCGTCGCGGTGGCAGCTCGGCATGGCGCACGCCGTAGCACAGGCCATTGGCCGCCCAGTCGAGCCCGAAGGCGCCGGCTTCGCGCAGGTGCAGAAAGCCGCGCATGTCGACGCTGTCGTGCTGCTCGCCATCGGCCGTGGCGGCGCGCGTGATCGTGCGGCGTGCAAAGGCGACCGGTGCGTCGGGTGCCAGCTGCGCCTTCAGCCACGCGAGCAGGCTGTCCTTGCCCGCGCCCGAGGGGCCGGCGACGTACACGAGCCGCCCGGTCACCGGCCCAGCTCCATCTGCGCCAGGCACATGAAGTCGGCGCCCGGCGTGGGTTCGGCGAAGAGGCTGATGGCCTCGAAGCGCAAGGGCGGCGACGCCAGCAGCGGCGCGAAATGCCGCCGCGCCGCCGCGCGCAGGGTGTCGACCACGGCGGGCTCGGTGTCGCGCAGCGAGCCCGTCAGCGACATGTGAAAGCGGAAGCGCTCCAGCACGAAGGGGTAGCCCCATCGCACCAGCAGCGCGTCTTCTTCGGGCGTGAGGCCGGCCGCGCGGCGGCGTTGCAGTTCGCTGGGCGACAACGGTTCGGCAAAGGCATGCAGCCCCGTCACGCAAGCACCGGCCACCGCCTGCAGCGCGGGGCTCGGCCGCGCGGGCACCAGTGCCAGGAAGTCGTCTAGCAGTGCGACTTCGAGCGCGGGCATGGTGAACGGCTCCCAGGCCTGGCAGAGCGTTTGCAGTCCGTCGCGCAAGGTCGCTTCCTCGATGTGCGGCCATGGCGTGAAGGGCGCCGTGAGCGTGGCGTGCCATCCGTAGCGGCGTGGCGCGGCCGTCGCCTTGCGCTGCAGGTCGACCGGCAGTCCGTCGAAGACCGGCTGCGGCCTTGCTTCGCCGCTGGCGGCGCAGCGGCCGAGCCAGTCGCTGCCGGCCTTCCACCACGCGCTGTCGATGGCGGGCGCGTAGTACGCGGCGTAGCGGTGTGCCTTGCGATGCAGTTGCGGCGAGTGGGCGTGGCGCTCAGTCATCGTGTTTCACCGTCAGCGTGGTGCGGTCGCCCGCGAACCAGGTGCGCGCGTATTCGATCGGCACATCGGCCGTGTCCACGTTCACGCTCTCGACGAAGAGCACCGGCCGGCCGACCGGCTGGCGCAATTGCGCGGCCACCGGCGACTCGGGCATCTGCGCGGTGATGCGGCTTTCGCGCCGCGTGTAGTCGTCCACGCCGTGGGCCGCGAAGCCGGCGGTGATGGAGCCGGTCTCGTGCACCACGGCCTCCAGCCCGGCGAAGCGCGGCAGCGGAAAGAAGCGTTCGCTGAAGTGCAGCGGCTGGCCTTCGGCGTCACCGATCACGTTCAGGCACAGCAGTGTGCTGCGCGCCGGCACGCCCAGCGCACGGGCCTGCGCGGCAGTGGCGCGCACGGTGCTCGATGCCACCACATGCAGCGCACCGCGCAACCCCGCCTGCGCCAGCCGCTGATGGTGGCGCGGTCGCTTGCCCAGTGCGATGTCGACCGCGAACTCCTCGACGTAGGTGCCGCTGCCTTGCGTCGCGCGCAACAGGCCCTGGCTGATGAGGTCGGCCAGCGAGCGCCGGATGGTATGGCGATTGACGCCGAACTGCTCGGCCAGCGCGTGTTCGGAGGGCAGGCGCTGCCCCGGCGGATAGACGCCGCGCGCGATGGCGTCGGCGAGATCGGCGGCGATGCGGGTCCAGAAACTGTCGCGCGCCGGGCGTTCGGAGCGTGCGGGAAGCGATGCGGGAGAACTTGTTGTGCTTGTCATGAAGTCGTCTTGTGCGCTCTCTAAGCTCGCGCCGGTTGTTCAATTTGTCTATACAACTTTCAGAATATCACTTTCATGTTTCATGCTTTTGACACGGAACCCGCAGAGCGCCCGCTCGACCGTGCGCAGTGGATGGCGACGCTGGCGCGGGCACCGCTCGACATGCTCGAACCTGCGCTGGGCGCGCATGCGCAGCGTGCGCCGCATTGGCTGCGTCCGCCCGAAACGGGGCTGGTGATGGTGCAGGGCCGCGCCGGCGGCACGGGCGAGCGATTCAACGTGGGCGAGGTCACGGTCACGCGTTGCGCATTGCGTCTGGGCGATGTGAGCGATGCCGTCGGCGTTGCCTACGTGCTGGGCCGCTCGCACCGCCACGCGCAACTGGCGGCCGTGGCCGATGCACTGCTGCAAGACCCGGCGCAGCAGGCCACGCTGAACACGCAACTGCTGGTGCCAGTGCGCCGCCACCTCGCGCTGCAGCGTGCCAAGCGCCACGCCCGCGCGCAGAGCAGCAAGGTCGAGTTCTTCACCGTCGCACGCGAAGCCGGTGGCGCCGACGAAGAGGAGGGCGACGAATGAACGCGCACGATCTGTCGAAACTCGGCGCCGGCTTTTCCGACGCGGCACTGGGCAGCCAGTCGGTGTTTCGCGCAGCGCTGCAGGCGCTGTCGCATCCCGGCCGCGTGATCGCGCTACCGCACGACGCGCAGACGCCGTCGCGTGGCCATGCCGCATCGGCTGCGCTGCTGCTGGCGCTGCTCGATCCCGATTGCACGCTCTGGCTCTCGCCCTCGCTGGCGGGCAGCGATGCGGCCGCATGGCTGCGCTTTCACACCGGCTGCGTGCTGGTCGACGCGCCGGAGAACGCGCAGTTCGCATGGGTCGCACAGGGCGATGCGTGCCCGCCGCTCGGCAGCTTTGCCCATGGCAGCGACGCCTACCCGGACCAGTCGGCAACGTGCGTGCTCGACGTGGCTGCGTTGACCGAAGGCGGCACGGCCGGCTGGACGTTGCGGGGCCCCGGCATCCAGCACAGCACGCGGATCGAGGTCGATGGCTTGCCGCATCCCGGCGCTTCTGCCTTCACGTCGCAATGGGCGGCCAACCACGCCGGGTTCCCACGCGGCATCGACATGTTTCTGGCCGCGCCGCAGCAGATCGTCGGCCTGCCGCGCACCACGCGCATCGAAGCGCACGTCGAAGAACAGGGGGCTTGAGATGTACGTTGCCGTCAAGGGCGGTGAAGCCGCCATCCTCAGCAGCTACGAACTGCTGGCCGAACAACGCCGCGGCGATGCGGGCACGCCCGAGCTGTCGGTGTCGCAGATCCGTGGGCAGCTCAAGCTCGCGGTCGATCGCGTGATGACCGAAGGCTCGGTGTACGACCCCGAGCTGGCCGCGCTTGCCATCAAGCAGGCGTCGGGTGACATGGTCGAAGCCATCTTCCTGCTGCGCGCCTACCGCGCCACGCTGCCGCGCCTGGGCACCAGCGTTGCGCTCGACACCGCGCGCATGCAGCTCGACCGCCGCATCTCCGCCACCTTCAAGGACCTGCCGGGCGGGCAGGTGCTGGGCGCGACCTACGACTACACGCAGCGCCTGCTCGATTTCACGCTGCTGGCCAATGCGCAGCCGTCGCCACAGGCCGAGGCGTGCGAAGGCGTGGCCGCACCCACCGTCACACCGCGCGTGGTCGACCTGCTGAACCACGAAGGCCTGATCGAAACCCACGAGGTGCCGCCCGGCGACCCGGCACCCGTGGACCTCACGCGCACGCCGCCGCGCTTTCCGGCCGACCGCGCCACGCGCCTGCAGAACCTTGCGCGTGGCGACGAAGGCTTTCTGCTGGCCATGGCCTATTCGACGCAGCGCGGCTACTCGCACAGCCACCCCTTCGTCGGCGAGATCCGCGTGGGCACCGTCGAGCTGGAACTGGCGCCCGAAGAGCTGCCCTTCACCATCTCCATCGGCGACATGGAGTTCACCGAATGCGAAATGGTGAACCAGTTCGCCGGCAGCAAGACCGAGCCGCCGCAGTTCACGCGCGGCTACGGCCTGGCCTTCGGTCACAGCGAACGCAAGGCCATGGCGATGAGCCTGGTCGACCGCGCGCTGCGTGCGGAGGAACTGGGCGAGCCGGTCGAAGCCCCCGCGCAGATGCAGGAGTTCGTGCTCTCGCACAGCGACAGCCTCGAAGCCTCGGGTTTCGTGCAGCACCTGAAGCTGCCGCACTACGTCGACTTCCAGTCCGAACTCGAACTGGTGCGAAAGATGCGCGCGTCTGCCGGCACGAACGAGGAAGCCACGGGAGAACAGCCATGACCACCGCCATCAGCTACAACTTTGCCTACCTCGACGAGCGCACCAAGCGCATGATCCGCCGCGCCATCCTGAAGGCGGTGGCCATTCCCGGCTACCAGGTGCCCTTCGGTTCGCGCGAGATGCCGTTGCCCTATGGCTGGGGCACCGGGGGCATCCAGGTCACGGCCGCCGTGATCGGGCCGAAGGACGTGCTCAAGGTCATCGACCAGGGCTCGGACGACACCGTCAACGCGGTCAACATCCGCCGCTTCTTCCAGCGCACCACGGGCGTGGAAACCACCACGCGCACCACCGATGCCACGCTGATCCAGACGCGCCACCGCATCCCCGAAGCGCCGCTGGCCGAAGGGCAGGTGCTGGTCTACCAGGTGCCGGTGCCCGAGCCGATGCAGCGGCTGGAGCCGCGCGAGACCACCACGCGCACGCTGCACGCGCTGGCCGAGTACGGCCTGATGCACGTGAAGCTGTACGAGGACATCGCGCGCTACGGCCACATCGCCACCACCTACGACTACCCGGTGCTGGTCAACGGCCGCTATGTGATGTCGCCGTCGCCGATCCCGAAGTTCGACAACCCGAAGCTGCACATGAACCCAGCGCTGCAGCTCTTCGGCGCCGGCCGCGAAAAGCGCATCTACGCACTGCCGCCCTACACGCCGGTCGAAAGCCTGGGCTTCGAAGACCATCCGTTCGAGGTGCAGCGCTGGGACGAACCCTGCGCGCTGTGCGGCGCGACCGACAGCTTTCTCGACGAAATCATCACCGACGACCGGGGCTCGCGCATGCATGTGTGCTCGGACTCCGACTACTGCCAGTCGCGCCAGCAGGCGCAGGCCGGGCAGGTCGCACCCGAAGAACAGCAGGCCCTCGCATGAACGCAGCCCTTTCCCATCCTCCCTTGCTGCGCGTGCGCGGCATCGGCAAGCGCTACGGCGACCGCGTGGCGCTGCACGACGCGTCTTTCGATCTCTGGCCCGGCGAAGTGCTGGCGGTGGTCGGCGAGTCGGGCTCCGGCAAGTCGACCTTGCTCAACGCGATTGCCGCACGCGACAAGCCCGATGCGGGCAGCGTCGAGTTCCAGGTGCGCGGCGGCGGGCTGCAGGACGTCTTCGCGATGACCGAGGCCCAGCAACGCCTGTTGGCCCGCACCGACTGGGGCTTCGTGCACCAGAACCCGGCCGACGGCCTGCGCATGGACGTATCGGCCGGTGCCAACGTCGGCGAACGGCTCATGGGCCTGGGCGAGCGCCACTACGGCCGCCTGCGCGCCGCCGCCGCCGAATGGCTGCAGCGCGTGGAGATCGATCCGCAGCGCATCGACGACGCGCCCCGCACCTTCTCGGGCGGCATGCGCCAGCGCCTGCAGATCGCGCGCAACCTCGTGACGCAGCCGCGCCTGATGTTCATGGACGAGCCGACCTCGGGCCTCGACGTGTCGGTGCAGGCGCGCCTGCTCGACCTGCTGCGCCAGCTCACGCGGCAGATGCAGCTGGCCGCCATCGTGGTCACGCACGACCTGGCCGTGGCGCGGCTGCTCGCGCACCGCATGGTCGTGATGCAGCACGGCCGCGTGGTCGAGTCGGGTCTTACCGACCAGGTGCTGGACGACCCGCAGCACGCCTACACCCAACTGCTCGTTTCTTCGGTACTGACCCCATGACGACCCCTTTGCTTTGCATCCAGGGCGTGGCCAAGCGCTTCACGCTGCACCACCAGAACCAGCTCGAGCTGTCGGTGTTCGACCAGGTCGAGCTGAGCGTGTCGGCCGGCGAATGCGTGGTGCTCGACGGCGCCTCGGGCCTGGGCAAGAGCACGCTGCTCAAGCTCATCTATGCCAACTACCGCGCGAGCGAAGGCCGCATCACCGTGCAGTCGGGCGACGGCCCGGTCGACGTGACGCAGGTCACGCCGCGCGAGCTGGTGCGCCTGCGCCGCGACACCATCGGCTACGTGAGCCAGTTCCTGCGCGTGATTCCCCGCGTGCCGGCGCTCGACGTGGTGGCCGAGCCGCTGGCCGAAGACGCGGGTGATGACCCCGCCGGCATCGAGGCCGCGCGCGAAGACGCACGCCGCTGGCTCACGCGCCTGCGCATTCCCGAGCGTTTGTGGCACCTGCCGCCCGCCACCTTCTCGGGCGGCGAGCAGCAGCGCATCAACATCGCCCGGAACATGATCAAGCCCAAGCCGCTGCTGTTGCTGGACGAACCCACCGCGTCGCTGGACGCGGCCAACACCGACACGGTTATCGCGCTGATCCGCGAGGCCACGGCGCGCGGCGCCGCCACGGTCGGGATCTTTCACGATGCCGAGGTGGGCGCGGCGGTGGCCACGCGCCGCGTCAACGTCGGCGAATTCAGGAGCCAGTCATGAGCGTGGGCATGGTGTTCTCGAACGCACGCATGGTGCTGCCGAGCGAGGTGGTGTCGGGTTCGCTGTCGGTGGCCGGTGGCCGCATCGACGCCATTCACGATGGCCCAAGCGCCGAAGGCACGATCGACCTGGACGGCGACTACCTGCTGCCCGGCCTGGTGGAGATTCACACCGACAACTTCGAGCGCCACCTGATGCCACGGCCCAAGGTGCACTGGAACCCGCTGCCCGCGCTGCTGGCGCACGACGCCGAGGTGGCTGCCGCCGGCATCACCACGGTGTTCGATGCGCTCGGCGTGGGCGAGGCCGACCCCGAAAGCCTGCGCGGCAGCACCTGGGGCTCGACGCTGTCGATGCTCGACGCCTGCGCCGCGCAGGACGTGCTGCGCGCCGACCATCACCTGCACGTGCGCTGCGAGCTGCCCGCGCCCAACACCATCGAGCTGTTCGAGCCCTTTCGCGGGCACGCACGCGTGTCGCTGATCTCGCTGATGGACCACACGCCGGGCCAGCGGCAGTGGGAGAACATCGAGCTGGCGCGCGTCTACTACACCGGCAAGAAGGGCTGGAGCGACAGCAAGTTCGAGCTGCGCGTGGCCGAGTCGGGCAGGCTGCAGACCGAGTACGCGCAGCCGCATCGCCGGCACTTCGTCGACTACTGCCGCACGCATGGCATTGCGCTCGCAAGCCACGACGACACCACGGTGGCGCATGTGGAGCAGGCCCACGCCGAGGGCGCGAGCATGTCGGAGTTTCCGACCACGATGGCGGCCGCGCGCGCGGCGCGTGCCCACGGCCTCGCCAATGTGATGGGCGGACCGAACGTGATGCGCGGCGGCTCGCATTCGGGCAACGTGGCGGCGGCCGACCTGGCGCGCGACGGGCTGCTCGACATCCTCTCGTCCGACTACGTGCCGAGCAGCCTGCTGGGTGCGGCGATGCGGCTGGTGGACGACGGGCTCGCCACGCTGCCGCAGGCCGTGGCCATGGTGACACGCACGCCAGCACATGCCGCGCGGCTGCACGACCGTGGCGCGCTCGCGCCCGGCCTGCGCGCGGACCTGGTGCAGGTGCGCATGTGCACCTTGTCCGACGGCGCGCGGCATCCGCTGGTGCGCGGCGTGTGGCGCGAGGGGCGTCGCGTCATCTGATCTGAAATCCGCGTGACATGCGGGCGTCGCGGAAGTGTCGCCGCCGCGTCATACCGGTTGGCGAGACTGCATTTGTCTAGACGACTTGAGGCCCAGCCACATGAACACTCTCCTTCACATCCGCCAGCTCAACAAGCACTTCGCCAACGGGCGGCATGCATTGCGCGACATCAACCTCGACGTGGCGCGCGGCGAGATGGTGGCGCTGATCGGCGCCTCGGGCTCGGGCAAGTCGACGCTGCTGCGGCACATCGCAGGGCTGGTGGCGGCCGATGGCGCGACGCAGTCGCTGGTGGAAATCGACGGGCGCTGCGTGCAGCAGGGCGGCCGCATCCACCGCGACATCCGCCAGGTGCGCTCGCAGGTGGGCTTCGTGTTCCAGCAGTTCAACCTCGTGGCACGGCTGCCGGTGCTGGTCAATGTGCTGGTCGGCTCGCTGCACCGCATGCCGTGGTGGCGCAGCTGGATGCGGATCTTCAATGCGCAGGAGCGCGCACTGGCCCTCGATGCGCTGGCGCGCGTGGGCATTGCCGACTGCCACGCGCAGCGCGCGTCCACGCTGTCGGGCGGCCAGCAGCAGCGCGCCGCCATCGCACGCACGCTGGTGCAGGGCGCCAAGGTGGTGCTGGCCGACGAGCCGATTGCGTCGCTGGACCCGGAATCGTCGCGCAAGGTCATGGAGATCCTGGCGCGCATCAATCGCGAAGACGGCTGCACCGTGGTCGTGTCGCTGCACCAGGTCGACATCGCCATGAAGTACTGCCCGCGCGTGGTGGCGCTGAACCAGGGCCAGGTGGTGTTCGACGGGCCTTCATCCGCGCTCACGCCCGAGCTGCTGCATGCGCTGTACGGCGTGCAGGCCGAAGAGCTTCTGCGGCCGGCGGGGCCGACGGGGCCTGTTGCAGCTGAGGGCGCGAGCGTGCACGTGCTGCCGCAGCCCGCCGTGGTGTCCTGGGCGACGCGCCCGGCAAAGGCCGCCTGAACCGTACGCGTCTTCCCGACGTTTCCTTTCTCTTTTTTTCGTTCCCCTTTTTGGAGTCATCCATGATCAAGAAACTCTGCGCAGCCCTGGCCCTCGGCCTGGGCATGGTCGGCGCGTTCGCGCAGGACATCAACTTCGGCATCATCTCGACAGAGGCGACGCAGAACCTCAAGGGCGACTGGCAGCCGCTGATCGACGACATGAGCCGGCAGACCGGCCTGAAGGTCACGGCCTTCTTCGCGCCCGACTACGCCGGCATCATCGAAGCCATGCGCTTCAACAAGGTGCAGCTCGGCTGGTTCGGCAACAAGTCGGCCATGGAAGCGGTGGACCGCGCCAGCGGCGAAGTGTTTGCGCAGATGGTCAATGCCGACGGCACGCAGGGCTACTACTCGCACCTGATCGTCAACCGCGAGAGCCCGCTCAACACGCTCGACGACGTGCTGAAGAACGCCAAGAGCCTGAGCTTCGGCAACGGCGACCCGAACTCCACCTCGGGCTACCTCGTGCCCGGCTTCTACGTCTTTGCGCAGAACAAGGTCGATGCCAAGACCGCGTTCAAGGTCACGCGCAGCGCCAACCACGAAACCAACGCGCTGGCGGTGGCCAACAAGCAGGTCGACGTGGCGACCAACAACAGCGAGAACCTGGAGAAGGTCAAGGAGCGCTTTCCGGAGAAGTTCAAGGACATCAAGATCGTCTGGACCTCGCCGCTGATCCCGCTCGACCCGCTGGTCATGCGCAAGGACCTGCCCGAAGCCACCAAGACGAAGCTGAAGAACTTCTTCTTCAACTACGCCAAGACCGATGCGCGCGAGAAAGAGATCGTCATGAAGATCTCCAAGCTCTCGGGCTTCAAGGAATCGAGCGACAAGCAACTGGTGCCGATTCGCCAGCTTGACCTGTTCGGCCAGCGCACCAAGATCGAAGCCGACACCGTGCTGAGCGACGCCGACAAGAAGACGCGCCTGGCCGACATCGACAAGAAGCTGGCCGCGCTGAACTGAGCGCACGCAGCAGCAGCACCACCGACCGAACGCCATGCCCTCGACGATCCCCATGACCCGCCCGCCGCTTGCCACCGCGGTTCCCAAGCGCAACCTGGCGTGGCAGCTTTCGTGGGCGGTGCTGCTGGTGCTGCTGCTCGCCTCGTGGAAGGGGGCGGACATGCGGCCGCTCGACCTGATCCGGGACAGCGGCAACATGGCGACCTACGCCGCCGAGTTCTTTCCGCCCAACTTCACGCAGTGGCGCATGTACCTGCAGGAGATGGTGGTCACGCTGCAGATCGCGCTGTGGGGCACGGCGCTGGCGGTGCTGACGGCGGTGCCGCTGGCGCTGCTGGCCTCGGCCAACATCGTGCCGTGGTGGGTCTACCAGCCGATGCGCCGGCTGATGGACAGCTGCCGGGCCATCAACGAGATGGTGTTCGCGATGCTGTTCGTGGTGGCCGTGGGCCTGGGGCCGTTCGCCGGCGTGCTGGCGCTCTGGGTGCATACGACGGGCGTGCTGGCCAAGCTCTTTGCCGAAGCGGTGGAGGCGATCGACCCGCAGCCGGTCGAGGGCATCCGCTCCACCGGCGCGAGCGCGCTGCACGAGATCGTGTACGGCGTGCTGCCGCAGGTAATGCCGTTGTGGATCTCGTATGCGCTGTACCGCTTCGAGTCGAACGTGCGCTCGGCGTCGGTGGTGGGCATGGTGGGCGCGGGCGGCATCGGCGTGGTGCTGTGGGAGATCATTCGCGGCTTCCAGTACGCCGAGACCTGCGCGGTGATGATCATCATCGTGGTGAGCGTGAGCGCCATCGACCTGGTGTCGGCGCGCATCCGCAAGGTGTTGGTCTAGGCGCGCGGCATGGCCCTGACGCTCGATGACATCGCACTGCTGCTGGCCGGACCTGGCCAGCGGCAATACGGCCGCGAAGCCGTGAGCCAGCTCGACCACGCGTTGCAGTGCGCGGCGCTGGCGGAAGAGGCAGGCGAGAGCACCGAGACCGTGGTGGCAGCGCTGCTGCACGACCTCGGCCATCTGCTCGCGCCCGAGAACGCGCAGGAGGAGGCCGCGACACCACGGGCGCGCGACGACCTGCACCAGTACATCGCGCTGCCTTTCCTGCATGGGGTGTTTCCACTCGGCGTGCTGGCGCCGATCCGCCTGCATGTGGATGCGAAGCGCTGCCTGTGCACGCTCGACGCGGGCTACTGGGCCACGCTGTCGCCGGCTTCGAAGCACAGCCTCGAGCTGCAGGGTGGCCGCCACACGCAGGAAGAAGCGGAGGCCTTCATGCGCCTGCCGTTCGCCGAGGAGTCGCTGCGCGTGCGCCGCTACGACGACCTGGCCAAGGTGAAGGGCAGGGTGACGCCGCCGCTGGCGCACTATCTGCAGAAGATGGCGCAGGTCGCGCTGTAGGCACGGCAGATGAGCCGCAGTGCGCCGTCGCGCGCGCCGAAGTAGCGCCGCAAGGCACATCAGGCATCACGGAAAGATACTGCGCAAGCACGACACCGCGAAAACCAGCGGCCCGGAAACAATGCCCTCGCCCTTGTGCGAACCCGCTCCAGGGCATGCGTGTTCAACTCCGGAAAGTCCATGACGCTCCCGCGTCGCTTGTATGAGAGATCTTGTGTTCCAGTTCGTCGGTGTGGTTCTTCTGGCCGACTTCATCAGTGGTCTCGTGCATTGGGCGGAAGACGCCTACGTCCGCAAGGAAACGCCCGTGGTGGGCAAATGGATCGGCGAGGCCAACATCGAGCACCACGTGCGGCCCCGCGCCTTCGTGCTGCGCGGCTGGTGGGCCAGTTCGTGGGACCTGGTGCTCACCGGTGCGCTGGTGCTGATGGGCGCCTGGTGGCTCAAGGCGCTGACCTGGAAGGTGTGGCTTTTCACGGCGGTGAGCATCAATGCCAATCAGGTCCACAAGTGGGCGCACCGCGCGCCGCACGAGAACGGCCGGTTGATCACGATGCTGCAGAAGCTCAGGCTGCTGCAGACGCAGCGCCACCATGCGCAGCACCATGCGGGGCAGAAGAACTCGCACTACTGCTCGATCACCAACTTTCTCAACCCGTTGCTGGAAGAAATCAATTTCTGGAAGGGAGTGGAGTACGTGATCGAGAAGACGCTGGGCTGCAAGCGCAAGCCCGACATTTCCGTGAAGGCGATTGCGCGGGCCGCCTGAGGCTGAAAAGGGGAGATCCGGGCCGGCTGGTCAGCATGAAATGCAACATGGTTGCGATGGTTCATATAATGCAATGCTGTTGCATATATGGAGTTCGCCACGATGACCGCCCGTCTCCCCGTTACCGTGCTGTCCGGTTTTCTCGGCGCCGGCAAGACCACGCTGCTGAACCACATCCTCCACAACCGGGAGGGGCGCCGCGTGGCGGTGATCGTCAACGACATGAGCGAGGTCAACATCGACGCCGCGCTGGTGCGCGACGGTGGCGCCGAGCTGTCGCGCACCGACGAGAAGCTGGTCGAGATGAGCAACGGCTGCATCTGCTGCACCCTGCGCGAAGACCTGCTGATCGAGGTCGGGCGGCTCGCCAAGGAAGGGCGCTTCGACCAGTTGGTGATCGAGTCCACCGGCATTTCAGAACCCTTGCCGGTGGCCGAGACCTTCACCTTTGCCGGTGAAGACGGCAAGAGCCTGGCCGACGTGGCCCGGCTCGACACCATGGTGACGGTGGTCGATGCCTTCAATTTTCTGCGCGACTACGGCTCGGCCGACAGCCTGGGCGCGCGCGGCCAGTCGCTCGGCGACGAGGACACGCGCACGGTGGTCGACCTCTTGATCGAGCAGATCGAGTTCTGCGACGTTCTGGTGGTCAACAAGACGGATCTGGTGACGCTCGAAGAGCGCGAGCGTCTGATGGCGATCCTGCACAGCCTGAACCCGCGCGCCCGCATCGAGGTGTCGGAGTTCGGCCGCGTGGCGCTCGACCGCGTGCTCGACACCGGCCTG
Organism: Variovorax sp. EL159; assembly: GCF_900100965.1. Taxonomy (GTDB): domain Bacteria; phylum Pseudomonadota; class Gammaproteobacteria; order Burkholderiales; family Burkholderiaceae_C; genus Variovorax. Next base: position 1,072,544 of record NZ_FMUJ01000002.1, read on the forward strand.
TTCGATTTCGAGCAGGCCGAGCAGGCGCCCGGCTGGCTGGCCGAACTGCGCGGCGAGCACGCGCCCGAGAGCGAAACCTACGGCATCGGCAGCTTTGTCTACCGCTCGCGGCTGCCGTTCCACCCGATGCGCTTCTGGAAGCTGGTGCAAACCGAATGGGAGGGCGTGGTGCGCTACAAGGGCTTATTCTGGCTTGCCAGCCGCGCCACGCGGGCGGGCTCATGGTCGCAGGCCGGTGGCGCCTGCCGTTATGGCGCGGCGGGCTTCTGGTGGGCGGCGGTGCCGCGCGAGCACTGGCCGACCGACCCCGAGGCGCTCGAGATGATCCGCAAGAACTGGGACCCGGCCACCGGCGACGCCCGGCAGGAGCTGGTGCTGATCGGCATCGGCATGGACGAAGCCGACCTTCGCGCGAAATTCGATGCCTGCCTGCTCACCGAAAACGAGATGCGCTTCGGTGCTTCGTGGTGGCAGAACTTTTCGGACCCCTTCCCGTCCTGGAACGCATAGGCCGCTGCCTGTGCGCGAAGCCCGAGGGGCCGAGTGCCTATCGGGCGCAGTCGCCGCAGGTGCCGTGCAGCGTCAGCGCCGTGTGGCGCGTGTCGATGCCCTGCTTGCGCAGCGCCTTCCCCAGCCGGCCCATCACCTTGGGCAGTTCGGGGTCCGAAGGCAGCGCCAGCACCTTGTGGCACTGGTCGCATTCGAAGGTGTTGCCCGAGGCGGCTTCCACGTGGCGCGAGAAGCGATTGACCCGATCGGGGCCCACGCGGCGGTCGCACAGGCCGGCTTCAACCAGCCGGTCGAGCACGCGGTAGATGGTCACGCGGTCGGGTGCCTCGCCGGCTGCGGCGGTGTAGGCGGCGGCCACTTCCTCGTGCGTCAGGGGCTGGGAGTTGTGTTCGAGCAGTTCGAGCACCGTCTGGGCGGCGCGTGTCACGCGCAGGCCGCTGTCGCGCAACAGGGATTCGCTGTCGAATGCAGCGGCGGCGAGCGGGGGCTTCGGGTGCGGGTTCGTGGTCTTCATGCGAAACGACATTGTGTTGCATCCCCGGGCCTGTTGTGCAAATCCGCGAAAAATCGCCCGCCTGCCATGCCAGATAATCGCCCGCATCGAGATCACCGGGCGGCACGGACAGCATGGACACAGAGGGGGGCGGCGACGTACTCAGCCACGTGCTTGCGACGTACAAGTCCGAGCGGGCGGTCACGGCCCGCTTTTCGCTGACCGCTCCCTGGGCGCTGCACTCGACCGGGGTCGATGGCCCGCTGATCCGCATGTGCACCGGCGCGCCGTACTGGATCGCGGTGGACGGTGCCGAGCCGGTGGCCATTGCGCCGCACGACATCGCGATGCTGCCGCAGGGCAGCGCCCACACGGTGTCTTCCGCGCCGGGGCTCGAAGCCCAACCCTTTCGCGACCTGATCGCGGCCCACTCGGTCGGCCGGCACGGCGACCACCCGATCGTGTTTTCGCATGGCGGCGGTGGCCCGGCGACCGAGCTGTTCTCGCTGCACCTCTGGATGCCGGCGGAAGGCCTGGGTTCCATCATGGCTAGCCTGCCGCCGCTGATCGTGCTGCGGAAGGCGCAGATTGCCACCACCGCATCGCTCGCGCAGACCATGGAGTCGCTGGTGAACGCGACCATCGCGCAACGGCCGGGCTGGCAACTGTCGGCGGCGCGCATGGCCGATCTGCTGCTGGTGCACATCCTCTGCGAGCACCTCTATGCCCAGCCCCAGGACCGGCAGGCGCAGCAGACCGGCCGGCTGCGCGGGCTGGACGACGAGAGCATCGCCCGCGCGATGTCGCTGATGCACGAGCGGCCGGGGCATCCGTGGTCGGTGGCGACGCTGGCGCAGGCCAGCTACCTTTCGCGCACGATCTTCAGCGAACGCTTCCGCGCGCTGGTGGGCGTGACGCCCATGCATTACCTGGGCTCCTGGCGCATGACGCTGGCGGCCGAGAAGCTCAAGAACCGGCAACTGAGCCTGCACCAGGTGGCCGAGGCCGTGGGCTATGCATCAGAAAAGGCGTTCTCGCGCGCCTTCCAGCGCTGGACCGGCATGACGCCCAGCGCCTACGCCCGCCAGCACGGCGGGCCCGCATCCGGCTGATTCGGGCCCGGCCTGTCGAGCCGGACGAATGGTGCCCAAATCCGGCGTGCCGGAGGTTGAGCCGCCTGCAGGTGCGCCGAACAATCGGCGCATGCCCATCCAACGCCAAAGAGTCATTCCCGAAGTCCGCAACCCGGCGCTCGAAAATTCCCTCGTGAAGCCGATCGCAACCGGCGACAACCAGCAGCGCGAAGCCACGGTGAAGAACACCGACGGCGAGCCGCTGCTGCAGTTCGAGGGCCGCAGCAACCCTTACCTGGAGCACCAGCGCAACGACCTGCTGCTGAGCATCCAGCACATGCGCAGCGAAGGCCACGACGAGATGGTCTTCATGTGCATCACGCATTGCAAGGAACTGACCTTCAAGGCACTGCACTACGAGCTGGTGAACATGCAGGTGCGCGTTCGCGGCGACGACGTGGCCGGTGCGCTGCAACTGGTGCCGCGGGTGCGTGCGCTGCTGGAGTTTTTGGGCAAGACCTGGGACGTGCTCTCGACCATCACGCCGCACGAGTTCAACCAGTTCCGCAACACGCTGGGCATTGCCTCGGGCCAGCAGTCGTACATGTACCGGCATGTGGAGTTCGTGCTGGGCAACAAGTCGGTGCCGCTGGCGCGCGCGCATGCGAACAACCCCGACGTGTGGCCCTACATGGAAAGGGCGCTGAACTCGCCGAGCCTCTACGACGACGTGCTCGCGCTGCTGCACCGCCGCGACATCGCGGTGCCGCCCGAGGCGCTGTCGCGCGACTGGTCTGCGCCCTATGTGGTGAACCCGGGCGTCGAGGCCGCCTGGCTGTGGGTGTACGGCGACCCGACGCCGGAGAACGACCTGTACCGGCTCGGCGAGGCGTTGATGGACATTGCCGATGTGTTCTCGCAATACCGCTGGCGGCACTTCGTGTCGGTCGAGCGCATCCTCGGCTTCAAGCCGGGCACGGGCGGCTCGGCCGGCGTGGGGTGGCTGCGCAGCGTGGTCGATCACCGGTTCTTTCCCGAGCTGTGGTCTGTTCGCACGCAACTCTGAGGCGCCCGTTCATGACCACTACAAACAGGGTGCTGATCGTCGGCGCCGGCATCGCGGGTTGTGCCGCGGCCATCGCGCTGGCCGACAAGGGCATGCACGTCACGTTGATCGAGAAGCAGGCCGAGTGGCGCTTCCAGAGCTCGGGCATCTTCATCTACAGCAACGGGCTGGAGGCGTTGCGCAGCGTCGGGGTGCTGCCGCAGATCCTCGATGCGGGTTTCGGCATCGCGGACGGGCGCAACGTGTACCTCGACCACCATGGCGCGCCGATCGTCGATGTGTTCTATCCGCGCTCGCACGGCGGCGCGGTGCCGATCCTCGGTATCAAGCGTGCGGAGATGCATCGCATCCTCGCGGGTCGGCTCGGTGCGCTCGGCGTCGAGATCCGGCTGGCGACGACGACGGAGAAGATCCATTCGCCCGCCGACAGCGATCACGCGGAAGTCACGCTGTCCGACGGATCGACGCAGCACTTCGACCTGGCCATCGGCGCGGACGGCATCCGATCGCAGGTCCGCGAGGCCGTGACCGGACCCGTGGCGCCGCGCTACACCGGCTTCGGCGTATGGCGCAGCGTGCACGAGCGACCGCGCACGCTCGACGCAAAGATCATGATGATGGGCGTCGGCAAGCGGCTGGGCATCATGCCGATCAGCGACGACAGGCTCTACATCTTCGGCACGGTGAGCGAGCCGGTCGACCGCTGGTATCCAAGGGCGCAGTGGCCCGCGCTGATGCGCGAGCGGTTCGCGGAATTCGGTGGCCCGGCGCGGCAGTTTCTCGATCGGCTCTCGGCGGATTCGGAAGTGCTCTACACGGCGGTCGAGGAAGTGCAGGCGCCCTTGCCCTGGCACGCGGGCCGCGTGCTGCTGATCGGCGACGCGGCGCACGCCTCGACGCCGTTCATGGGGCAGGGCGGCGCCATGGCCGTGGAAGATGCCGTGGTTCTGGCCGAGATGCTTGCGGCGGATGGCATCGGCGAGCAGACCCTGCAGGCTTTCGGTCGACGACGCTACCCGATGTGCAGGTTCGTGCAGGATGCCTCACGCAAGGTCGGCGAGGCGGGCGCGGTGGAAGACGCCGCAAGCTGCGCGCGCCGCAACACCGCGATGCAGGCCACGGCCCAGCAGCAGGTCGATGCCTTCTATCGCGAACTCGATGCGCTGCGCGGGGTGCCGGTTTGACGGGCCTGCATATGCCCGGATGCAGCTAAGCATCTGACGAATACGTCGTTTGCGCAGGGGCGGGTGCGCGACAGAATTGCGCGCTTTGCCTTCCGCAACCGAGAGCCTTCCTTCCATGCGTGCCCATTCCCTGCTGAAACCCTTCCTTGCACTGTGGGCCGGTGCCTTGCTGGCCATGGGGGCGCAGGCGCAGCAACCACAACAGGCGGGAAGCTACCCCTCGAAGCCCGTGCACATCACGGTCGCGAACACGCCCGGCAGCTCGCCCGACGTGCTGGCGCGCTACCTTGCGCAACGCCTGTCGGAGCAGTGGAAGCAGCCGGTGGTGGTCGACAACCGCGCCGGGGCGGCGGGCATCCTGGCGGCCGATGGGCTGGCCAAGGCGCAGCCCGACGGCTACTCGCTGCTGGTGGGCGCCGACGGCCCGATCACCATTCTTCCCAACATCCAGGCCGGCTTGCCCTACGACGCGCGGCGCGATCTCGTGCCGGTGGTGTCGCTCGGGCAGATCGACTTCGTGCTGGTGGCCAACCCGAAGACGGGCTTTCGCACCGTGGCCGACTTCGTTCGCGCGGCCAAGGCGCATCCCGGCCACCTGAACTACGCCTCGGCCGGCAACGGCAGCCCGCAGCAGCTCAGCATGGAGCTGCTCAAGCAGAAGACGGGCATCTACGTCACCCACATCCCGTACCGGGGCGGGCCGCTGGGCATGCAGGACGTGATCGCGGGGCAGGTCGACGTGATGTTCATTGCCGTGGGCCCGGCGTTGCCGCACATCCGCAGCGGCCGGCTGGTGGCATTGGGCACCAGTGGCGAAAAGCGCCACGCGCTGTTGCCCGAAGTGCCGACCGTGGGCGAGAGCTACGCGGGCTACCGCTCGGGCACGTGGTTCGGCCTGTTCGCGCCGGCGCGCACGCCGCAGCCGGTGCTCGATGCCATCGCGGCCGAAGCCGGGCGCATCGTTCAGGCGCCGGCCGCCCGCGCCGAACTCGCGCTGCAGGGCATCGAGGCCACCGGCCATCCGCAGCGCCAGTTCCAGACGCAAGTGAACGCCGAGTACGCGCGCTACGCGCAGATCGTGAAGGCGGTCGGCATCAAGGCCGAGTAACTTTCGGCAACGGCCGAACCGGCCTGGCCGGTGCCCTGGCGAAGGCCTTGGTACGGCTGTCGCGGCGGGCTTGTGGTTTCGGGGCCTTCCTGGGTGGGGCGGCCCGAATGCGCTAAGGTCTGGCCATTCGCGTCTTTGAATACCTTTGCCCGACCATGTCCCGTCCCCCCATCGAAATCGAAACCGCCCCCAACCCCACCGCCACGGTGATCGTGATGCACGGCCTTGGCGCCGACGGCAACGACTTCGTGCCGATCGCCAACGAGCTCGACCTGTCGGGCGTGGGCCCGGTGCGTTTCGTGTTTCCCAATGCGCCGGTGATCCCCGTCACGCTGAATGGCGGCTACCAGATGCCGGCGTGGTTCGACATCGCGGCGGCCGATTTCAACGTGCAGGAAGACGCGGCCGGCCTGCGCCGCTCCCAGGCCACCATCGAGGCGGTGATCGCCAACGAAAAGGCCCGTGGCATCGCCGCCGGCCGGATCGTGGTGGCAGGCTTTTCCCAGGGCTGCGCGATGGCGCTGCTGACCGGCCTGCGCCACACCGAGCGCCTAGCGGGCATCGTCGGCATGTCGGGCTGGTTGCCGCTGGCGGCCAGCACCGCGGCCGAGCGCCATGCGGCCAACCACGACACGCCGGTGTTCCTCGGCCACGGCCGGCAAGACCCGATGGTGCCCATTGCCAGGGCGCTCCAGTCGCGCGATGCGCTCGCAGCATTGGGTTACACCGTCGAGTGGCACGAGTACACGATGGCGCATTCGGTCTGCATGGAAGAAATTGCCGACCTGAACCGCTTCCTGCTGCGCGTGCTGGGCTGAACAGGCCCCTTCGCGCAGGCCCACGAGAGAAAAGGAGACAACGACATGATCCTGGTCATCGGACACGCCCTCGCCAAGCCCGACACCCTGCAGGCGATGCTGGCCATCAGCGTGGAGCATGTGCTGCGCTCGCGCGCCGAGCCCGGCTGTATCTCGCACGAAGTCACGACCGACGTGCAAGACCCGCTGCGCCTGACCTTCGTGGAGCGCTGGAGCGACATGGCCACGCTGCAGGCCCACTTTCGCGTCGATGCCTCGCGCGCCTTCGGCAAGGCGCTCGCGGCCATGGCCGACGGCACGCCGGAGATCCACGTCTACCAGTCGGACGAGATCGACCTGTCGGCGGGCCGCGCCAAGGGCTGAATCGCGCTCGCCGAACAACCGGTCAACGACCATGCCGCTGCCGTTGTTTGCTATTAAAAAAGTAGCGCATCACAGGGTAGCCAACCCCGGGATTCCCTGCACGAGCAGTGCCCGCGCACCCGTGCTACCTTCCAGCCCCTCAGAAGATTGATGGGTGATAACAATATGAGCAACAGATTGCAGGAGAGGTTGGGTGCACTCTCAGCCGCACGCCTCCAGGGCATGCGCCGAGGGATCGAGAAGGAAAGCCTGCGCGCGCTGCCGGACGGCAAGCTCGCGCTGACGCCGCATCCGCTGGCGCTGGGCGCCGCGCTCACGCATCCGCACATCACGACCGACTTCAGCGAATCGCAGCTCGAACTCATCACGGGCGTGCACGCGGGCGTCGAATCGGCGCTCGAAGAGCTGACCCGGGTGCACCAGTTCACCTACCGCGTGCTCGACCAGTTGGGCGACGAGCGCCTCTGGGTGTCGAGCATGCCCTGCGGCCTGCCGACCGACGAAACCATTCCGATCGGCCGCTATGGCTCGTCGAACGTGGGCCGCGCCAAGAGCGTGTACCGCATGGGCCTGAGCCACCGCTATGGCCGCCGCATGCAGACCATCTCGGGCATTCACTACAACTGGTCGCTGCCCGACGTGTCGAGCGAGCAGTACTTTGCGTTGATCCGCAACTTCCGCCGCCACGCTTTCCTCTTGCTGTACCTGTTCGGCGCTTCGCCGGCGCTGTGTTCGAGCTTTGTCGCGGGCCGCCCGCACGAGCTGCAGCCGCTGGGCGACGGCAGCATGTTCATGCCGCACGGCACCTCGCTGCGCATGGGCCGCCTGGGCTACCAGAGCGACGCGCAGGCCTCGCTGGCCGTGAGCTACAACAGCCTCGACGGTTACGGCGCCTCGCTGCAGGACGCGCTCACGCGCCCATGGCCGGCCTACGAAGCCATCGGCATCCGCAACCTGGGCGGCGACTACAACCAGCTCGGCACCAGCCTGTTGCAGATCGAGAACGAGTTCTACGGCACCATCCGCCCCAAGCGCGTGATCAATCCCGGCGAGCGCCCGCTGCATGCGCTGCGCGAGCGCGGTGTCGAATACGTCGAAGTGCGGCTGATGGACCTCGACCCCTTCGAGACCGTCGGCATCAACGCGCAGACCATGCGCTTCATCGACGTGTTCCTGCTGCACTGCCTGCTGAGCGACAGCCCCGACGACACGCCGCAAGAAATCGCCGACCTCGCCCGCAACCAGCACCTGACGGCCGCGCGCGGCCGCGAGCCGGGCCTGCGCCTTGCGCGTGGCGGCAGCGAAGTGGTGCTGGCCGACTGGGGGCTTGAGCTGGTCGAGCAATGCCTGCCCATCGCCGCCGCGCTCGATGCCGCCCACGGCGGCACGCAGCACACCGAGGCGGTGCACGCCGCCAGGGCCGCGCTGCAGAACCCCGACAGCCTGCCTTCGGCACGCGTGCTCGCGGCCATCGAGCAGCAGCACGGCAACTCCTTCGTCGGTTTCGTGCGGGCCCAGTCCGAGCAGACCCGCGCGACCTTGCTGGGTCTGCCGTTCTCGGCCGCGCAGCAGGCCGAGTTCGAGCAGATGACGGCCGAGTCGATCCAGGAGCAAAAGCGCATCGAGGCCGCCGACACGCTGCCCTTCGAGATCTATCGCGAGCAGTACGTCTCGCCCGCGCGCCTGGGCATGGCCCGCGGCCGCATGGCCGTCGCTGCCTAGCTCGACATCCAACGGCGGACAGCGGCGGGGGCCGATGGCCTACAGGGTTTGACCTGTATGGCCCACCGCACGCGCCGCCGGGGCTGCGAGGATGGCATCCATGCATTGCGCAAGCTCCGACCCGGCGAGGTCGCCATGACTTTCAAGGCCTACCTGGTGGAGGACAGCCCCGTGATCCGCGAGAACCTCGTCGGTTTTCTGGAGGACGTGGCCGACGCGGAGGTCGTCGCCTCGGCCAGCACCGAGGACGAAGCCATCACCTGGCTGGGCCTGCACCGCGACGACTGGGACATGACCATCGTCGACCTGTTCCTCAAGCGCGGCAACGGGCTCGGCGTGATCCACGCGTGCCGCAACCGCGCACCGCACCAGAAGGTGGTGGTGCTCAGCAACTACGCCACCGCCGACATGCGCCAGCGCTCCGAACAGCTGGGCGCCGATGCCTTCTTCGACAAATCGGCCGAGCTCGACCAGCTCGTGGCCTATTGCGACCTGGTCCGCTCGTCGCACGAGTGACTGGGGCCGCGCGCGGGTGACTGCGCCGGGGTGTCTTTCTGGGGTAAAACGCCACGCTGCCGCACAGCGGCAACCGAATACCGGCAACTCCCAAGGAAAGCGACAGAGACACCATGAGCAGCAGCAACAGCATTGACTTCAAGGGCCGCGTGGCCATCGTGACCGGCGCGGGCGGCGGCCTGGGCCGCCAGCATGCGCTGGCCCTGGCGGCGCGCGGCGCCAAGGTGGTGGTCAACGATCTGGGTGGCGCGCGCGACGGCTCCGGCGGCTCGGTCAGCGCCGCGCAGGCGGTGGTCGACGAGATCAAGGCCGCCGGCGGCGAGGCCATTGCCAACGGCGCCTCGGTCACCGATTTCGCGGCCGTGCAGGCCATGGTCAAGCAGGCGGTGGATGCCTGGGGCCGCGTCGACATCCTCGTGAACAACGCCGGCATCCTGCGCGACAAGAGCTTCGCCAAGATGGAGCTGGCCGACTTCCAGCTGGTGGTCGACGTGCACCTGATGGGCGCCGTGAACTGCACCAAGGCCGTCTGGGCGCTCATGAACGAGCAGAAGTACGGCCGCATCGTGATGACCACCTCGTCCACCGGCCTGTACGGCAACTTCGGCCAGAGCAACTACGGCGCCGCCAAGCTGGCGCTGGTGGGCCTGATGCAGACGCTGAGCATCGAAGGCGCCAAGAACGACATCCGCGTGAACTGCCTGGCGCCCACCGCCGCCACCCGCATGACCGAGGACCTGTTCCCCAAGGACATGCTCGAAGCCTTCCAGCCCGAGGCCGTGGTGCCCGCCATGCTGGTGCTGGCTTCGCAGGACGCGCCCAACCGCACCGTGCTGTGCGCCGGTGCCGGCGTGTTCGAGGCCGCCCACATCACGCTGACGCAGGGCGCGTGGCTGGGCATCGGCCCCGACGTGCCCGAGCAGCTGGCCGAACGGCTGGCCGAAGTGACTTCGCGCGATGGCGAAGCCGTGCCGCAGAGCGGTGCCGCGCAGGGCGGCAACGAGGTCGCCAAGGCGAAGGCCGGCGCGGGCGCCCGCAAGGGCTGAGCGCGCGGCGCCGTTCATGGCGCCGTTCGTGGCGCTTGACCTCGAGTGCACTCGAGCATTTCCAATGAATTTTCCGGGCTTCCCGGTTCCATCATTCATCGAGGAAATCACGCCATGAACACCACCATCGACAACAAGGCCCTGGTCCAGCGCATCCATGCCGAGCTGGACAAGGGCAACGGCCAGGTCTTCGTCGACAGCCTGGCCGACGACGCCCGCTGGACACTGGAAGGCACCACGCCGTGGTCGCGCACCTATGCGGGCAAGAAGGCGATCCGCGAAGAGCTGCTGAAGCCGCTCTTCGCGCAGTTCGCAGGGCTCTACGTGAGCAAGACCGAGCGCATCATTGCCGAAGGCGACCGCGTGGTCGTGCTCTTCAGCGGCGACGTGCCCACCAAGGCCGGCAAGCGCTACAACAACCGCTACTGCTACATCTACCGACTCGAAGGAGGCCAGGTGAAAGAGCTGACGGAGTACTTCGATACCGCACTGGTGCAGGAGGCGCTCGATGCGCCTTCGGCCGTTGCCCATGCCGGCCACTGAGCCGCTTGCCGCACCGGTGGCGGCACCGGCACCGGCATCGGCGAAGGGCACGCCTTTCCACATCGGCGAACTGGCCACGCGCACCGGCCGCACGGTACACGCCATCCGCTGGTACGAGACGCAGGGCCTGGTGCCCGGCGTGGCGCGCGACGACGGCGGCCGGCGCCTTTATGGCGAGCTGCACGTGGGCTGGCTCGACCTGATGGAGCGGCTGCGCCGCACCGGCATGTCGATCGCCGAGATGCGCGAATACACCGCGCTGGCGGTGCAGGGCAAGGTCACGCTGCGCGAGCGGCGCGATCTGCTCGCGGCGCATCGCGCGCGCGTGACCGAGACCATCGCCGAATGGAAGAGGGCGCTGTCGCTGGTCGACCGCAAGATCGATTTCTACGACGCGTGGATGGCAAGCGGCCACCGGCCGCCGCTCATTCCCGCCGAGATGCCCAGCCTCAAGCCGCCGAACAAACGCAAGGGGAAAGCCCGATGACCGACACCACCCTCGCTCCCTTGCCGCTGCCCGTGGGCATCCGTTCGCGCCAGGTCGACAACGGCAACGGTCTGTCGATGCACGTGCTCGAAGCCGGCTTCGAAGCACCGGGCCGGCCCTGCGTGCTGTTGCTGCACGGCTTTCCGGAGCTGGCCTACAGCTGGCGCAAGGTGATGCTGCCGCTGGCAGCCGCGGGCTATCACGTGGTCGCGCCCGACCAGCGTGGCTATGGCCGCACCACCGGCTGGCAGCAGGGCTACGACGCGGGGCTCGACGAGTTCCGCCTGCTGAATCTCGTGCGCGATGCGCTCGGGCTGCTGGCGGCGCTGGGGCATGACTCGGTGGCCGCCGTGGTGGGTCATGACTTCGGTTCGCCGGTGGCAGCGTGGTGCGCGCTGACGCGACCCGACGTGTTTCGCTCGGTCGTGCTGATGAGCGCGCCGTTCGGCGGTCCGCCGCCTGGTGCAACGGCCGGGCTCGCCGAGTCCACGCGGCAACTGCTCGAAGGCCTCGCGGCGCTGCAGCCGCCGCGCCAGCACTACCAGTGGTACTACTCGACGCGCGAGGCCAATGGCCACATGCAGCACCCGCCGCAAGGCCTGCACGCCTTCCTGCGTGCCTACTACCACCACAAGAGCGCCGACTGGCCCGGCAACCAGCCATTCAGGCTGGCCGCGATGAGCGCCGCCGAACTGGCCCGCCTGCCGAGCTACTACGTGATGCGCGCCGACCGGACCATGGCCGAGACCGTGGCCGAGGAAATGCCATCGCTCGAACAGATCGCCGCCTGCCGCTGGCTGCCCGACGACGAACTGGCCACCTACGCCACCGAGTACGCGCGCACCGGCTTCCAGGGCGGGCTGCAGTGGTATCGCTGCGGCACCGGCGGCCGCTACGCCGCCGAGATGCAGGCCTGGTCGGGCCGCACGATCGACGTGCCCTCGTGCTTCATTGCGGGCCGCAGCGACTGGGGCATCTACCAGAAGCCCGGAGATTTCGAGGCGATGCAGGCCACGGCCTGCACGCGGATGCGCGGCGTGCACCTCGTCGAAGGCGCGGGCCACTGGGTGCAGCAGGAGCAGCCCGGCGAGGTGCGCCGCCTGCTGCTCGGCTTTCTGCGCGAAGAGGCTATTCGGCGGTAAAGCCCGCGTCCTTGCGGATCGAGCCGCGGTCGCGGTGGTTGTTCAGGCGGCCCAGCGTGCTGTCGAGCAGGCGCTTGAGCTTGTCGGCCGCGCCGCGGAAGGCCTCGTCGAGCGTGTTGGCGTGCTGCGTCACGGCCAGGGGCTGGTGGTGTGCAAGGCGGGCTTCCATCACGCAGCGCTTGTCGCCGCCGCCGGCCTTGTCGTGGTTCTCGTCGCTCAGATGCACTTCGACGCGCGTCACGTCTTCGATGAAACGGCTCAGATGCTGCTTGATCTCCGTGTCGGCCCAGCGTTCCAGCGTGTCCTTGTTCTCGATGCCGTTGCTCGTGTTGACCTGAATCTGCATGCAATGTCCCTGCTGGATGGATGAACGAGTGCCCACTGTGCGCCCTGAAGCGCCCCGGTGTCCGTAGGCCTTTTACCTACCCACGAGCCGGGCAGGATCCGCAATTCGCCGGGCTTGATCAGCTCTGGATGTACGTGGTCAACTGTTCGATGGTCGCCTCGTGGTCCGAGATGATGTCGTCCATCAAGTCCTGGATGGAGATCATGCCCACCACCTTGTCGCCGTCCACCACCGGCAGGTGGCGGAACTTGCGCTGGCTCATCAGCGTCATGCAGGCGCGCGTGCGGGTCTGCGGGGTGACGGTCATCACGTCGGGCGTCATGATCTCCGAGACCTTCATCTCCTTCGAATTCTTGCCCTGCAGCGCCACCTTGCGGGTGTAGTCGCGCTCGGAAAGAAAGCCCACCAGCTTTTCGCCGTCCATCACCATCAGCGCGCCCACCTCGAAGTGGGCCAGCGTGGCCAGCGCGTCGAACACGCTGGAATCGGGCGAGGTGCGCCAGGCCGCGGAATCGTGACGCTTGAGCAGTTCGGAGACGGGTTTCATCGCGGTAACTCCATGAATAAAGTTTCGATTCACACCGACGCGCGTGCGCCGCACTCGGTCAAATGATAGGGGCGCGATGGCCCCTCGCGATGCAAAACCCTCTAGGGGATTGCGCGCGTGCGCCGTGCGAGAACTTAAGGCTGCGCCGGTGCTGCCGATGCGGCCAGCACGCGGCTGAGCGCCACCGCGTCGCCGACCACCGTCTTCACGAGGCCCTTGTCGTCGAAGTTGACCTGGAACTCCGACCAGCTGTCGCGCCAGTAGCGCCACGTGGGCGCATCGAGGCTGGGGTTCTCGCTGGCCACCGGATAGCCGATGGCCATCAGCACCTGCTCGCGAGTCATGCCGGGCATCACCTTCGCGGCCAGGATCGCGTCGCGGACCGCGGGCGCAAACGCCGCCATCTTCTGCTTCGGGTCGGTGGTCACCACGTAGCGCTGCGCGAATTCGGGCAGCGTGATGTTGCGGCTGTAGTCGTTCTTGATGCGCTGCGGCTTGCCGCCGAGGTCGAGGCTGAACCAGCGGAAGTCGTAGCCCGTGATGCGCGCCGTCGTGCCGACCGCGACGATGCGCGTGCCCTGCTCGTCGTAGTTGATGTCGCTGATCGACTCGCCGTAGGTCCGCATGTTGCAGCACAGGAAGCCGTCGAGCATCGGGCCGGGCGGCGGCGAAGGCCGCTGGGCATGGACGATGGTGGCGGGCAGGGCGGTGGCTGCCAGCAGGGCGGCAGCGGCAAGGCGCTTGAGCATGGATGTCCCTCGGGTGTCTTTGTTGAAATGGCTGCGCGGGCGCAGCGCGGGGATTCTAGGATCGATCTCGCCCGCAACGAAGGCAGAATGGCGGCCTTCAGCTATCAAAGATATAGCAGCCAGCTACTGTTCAGGTTCGCGGGCCACAATCCTCCCCCGGCCCTTGGCCGACCCCTTCCAGACAGCGCGAAAGAAAGAGCATCCATCGATGGCGATCCAGTGGTTCCCCGGGCACATGTACACGACCCAGAAGGCCATCACCGAGCGGGTGAAGGACATCGACGTGGTCATCGAGCTGCTCGACGCGCGCCTGCCCGGCTCCAGCGCCAACCCGATGCTGGCCGAGCTCACGGCCGGGCGGCCCACGCTCAAGGTGCTCAACAAGCAGGACCTGGCCGACCCGGCGCGCACGCTGCTCTGGCTGGCGCACTACAACGCGCTGCCCGACACGCGCGCCATCGGCCTCGATGCCAGCCAGACCACGCCCGCGCAGCAGATCGTGCGCGCCTGCCACGAACTTTCGCCCCGGCGCGGCGGCATGGCCAAGCCCATGCGCGTGCTGATCTGCGGCATTCCCAACGTGGGCAAGTCGACCCTCATCAACACCCTGACCGGCGGGCGCAAGGCCAAGACCGGCGACGAGGCCGGCATCACCAAGCTCGAGCAGCGCATCACGCTGGCCGACGACTTCTACCTGTGGGACACGCCCGGCATGCTGTGGCCGCGCATCGTGGTGCCCAAGAGCGGCTACAACCTCGCGGCCAGCGGCGCCATCGGGCGCAATGCCTTCGACGAGGAAGAAGTGGCGCTCGAGTTGCTCAACTACCTCAAGGTCAACTACGCCGACGGCGTGGCCGCGCGCTTCAAGCTCGTGGAACTCGACCCCGCCACCATGGCCGGGATGAAAGACGAGGCACTGCTCGACACCATCGGCCGCAAGCGCGGCGCGCTGCTGGGCAAGGGCAAGGTCAACCTGCAGAAGGCCGCCGAGATCGTGATGCACGAGTTTCGCGCGGGCAACCTCGGGCGCATCACGCTCGAAACGCCTGAAGAGTTTTTGCAATGGCTGGCCGAAGGCCAGCGCATCGATGCGGAGCGTGCCGCGAAGAAAGCGGCGCGTGGGAAGAAGGGCAAGCAGAAGCCCGAAAGTGCGCCTGCGCCCGAGGCCACGCCGGAAGGCGACGCCTGACGCCTTGCGCCTTCCGCTGTTGCAAGGGGTGCCCTGCAGCAGCCCGGCTCAATCCAGCGCAAACAACCCCGCCGCCGCTTCGCTGAGCGCCGCCAGCCGGTGCGAATCGGGCGTGGGCCCCGCGGCCTTCAGCGCGCGCTGGTACATCGCGATGCGGGTGGCCGACACCGGCCGGCACAGCGGCCGGCTCAGGTGCAGCGAAAAGCGCCGGTCGGGCACCACATAGCGCCCCGGGTTCAGCCGCGCAAAGCGGATGTAGGCCTGCAGTGCAAAGAGCATGTCGGCGTGCAATGCGTCCATGCGCTTTTCGGCGTCCTTGCCGATCTGCGCGTGGCCCTTGGCGTCCTTCGTCACCGGCAGGCCGAGGATGTCGGCCATGTCGATCTCGAAATGCGTGAAGTCGCCATACGGGCGCTTGCAGTCGATCAGGAAGGTCTGCCAGTTCGCCCGCTGCAGCAGGCGGATGTGCTCGTCCGTGACGTCGAAGCTCGCGCGCTTGCCGAAGGGCGGCAGAAAGGCGTAGTGCCCGGCCGCGAAGCTCGCGTGCAAAAAGAAGGCGGACGCCACGTTCACGAAGCGGTCGAAGGCCGGCGACTGGCCGCCGTCGAGCAGCTCGCCGAACTGTTCGAGCGACATGTCGGCGGGCACGATGGCGGGCGCGCCCGATTCGCAGTCGATCCACTCGGCATGGCTGCGGCGGAAGGTGTCGATGTCGTCCTGCGTGATCGCGATGCTGCCCGGGGCAGGCGTCTGCGGTGGAGCGGCCGCTGCGGGCGCGTCTTTCTGCCCGCAGCCGGCGGCGGCGAGCAGGGCAGAGGCGGCGCTTGCGGCCGACAGGGCAAGCACGCCCCGTCGATGGATCCAACTCACGATTTTTCTCCAAGGGAAAACGTTTCGGCCCCCGAGGATGCCACGACGGCCTGACCCCTGACTGAAACCCCGGTGTAGGCTTGCCCGCATCGACATCGCGAGGAGCGACATGACGGATGCAACGCAAGGCCGGGCCGACGAGGCCGACGACAGCTCGCCGGGCTGGGACGCCATCAGTGGCGCGCTCGACCGCCTCTACCCCGGACAGGAACCGAAGCATTACGGCACGGTCATCAAGTGGATGCTCGGCGGGCCCGATCCGCTCGACGGCATCAGCGCCTGGAAGCGCATGGACCCGGTGCCGCACTGGCATTTCGTGAGCTACGGGCTGACCGAGCTGTACCGCAAGGAATCGGACGACGCCGACACCAGCGGCTACGGCTTCGAGCTGACCTTTCGGCTGGCCTGCCACCCCGTCGAAGAGGAGCCGCCCGCCTGGGCCATCAACTTTCTGCAGAACCTGGCGCGCTACGTGTTCAACAGCGGCAACGTGTTCGACGACGGCCACTGGATGACGGCCAACGGCCCCATTGCCCTGGAGCGCGAAACACTGATCTGCTCGATGGGTTTCGTGTTCGACCCCGAACTGCCGGCCATCGACACGCCGCATGGGCGCGTGGACTTCCTCCAGGTGGTCGGCCTCACGGTCGACGAAGAGCGCGCCGCCAAGCAATGGCAGACCCGCAAGCTGCTCGACGTGCTGCTGCCCGACATGCCGCTGTGGGTGACCGATCTGGCGCGGCCTTCGCTGCTCGACAACGCCGAGGTGCGTGCGCGGGTGGCCGAAGGCACGCAGCGCGATGGTTCGTCGAGCGGTTTTCTCTTTACCGACGTGCTGGGCTGGAAAGTGAAGAAGCGCCTGCTGCGCACGCCCCTCACCGAGATCGAGCTGGGCGCGCGCCAGGTCGATGAGCTCGTCACGCTGCTGCCGCTGCGGCTGCCCTTCGGCCGGGTCTTTCGCGTGGCCGGCCGAGAAGGCGCGCTGGTGTTCGAGCGCGGCAACGCCAACAGCGTGAGCGAGAGCGACGGCCAACTGACGCTGCAACTGACCGACGACGCGGTGCGCGAACTGGCCCGCACACTGCAGCCGCGCGCCGGAACCTACACCCTCGAAAGCCTGGACAGCGTGCGCTGGCAGATCGAGAAGACCACGATCAAGGACGCCAGCGGCAAGGTCGTTCGCACCGTCGGCTGAAGCGCTGGGGCCCGCCCACTATCATCGAAACATGCAACGTCTCACGCGCCAGCGCAACGCAGTTTTCTCCGCCTTCAGCGACGCCGGTCGCGTACTCACCGCCCCTCAGATCCTGGAGCGCGCGCGCGAGATCGTTCCCGAAATCAGCCTGTCGACCGTGTACCGCCAGGTGTCGCTGCTGCTGGCGGACGGCGAGATCGCGAAGGTCGAATTGCCGGGCGAGCCGGCGCGCTACGAAGTGGCGTGCAAGCCCGATGCGCATCGCCATTCGCAGCATGATGGCAAAGAGGCCGATCACCACCATCACTACTTTCATTGCGCGGGCTGCGGGCAGGTCTTTCTGCTGCACGCCTGTCCGGGGCCGATGGACGACCTTGTGCCGAAGGGCTTTCAGGTGCAAAGCCACGAAGTGACCTTGCACGGGCTGTGCGCATCGTGCGCGGACACGGGCGGCAAGAAGGCGCGCACGCCGAAAGCGCACTGAGCCGCTTCGGGCCGGCCGCCGTTGCAGGGGCCGGCGGCATGGCGGGGGAGGGGGGCGGTCAGGGTCTCGATGTTATTGAGAATGAATTCTCAATAACGTATAGTCTCGGGTCTTCCTCCTTACGGCCTACCTATGCAAGTCCTGTCCTCCCTCAAAGAAGCAAAGAAGCGCCACCGCGATTGCCAGGTGGTGACGCGGCGCGGCCGCACCTACGTCATCTGCAAGTCCAACCCACGCTTCAAGGCCAGGCAGGGCGGCGCGAAAAACAAGCACAAGTGTTGATCGCAACCTGAAGGGTTGCGGCGCGCCCATGCGCCACCGCTGACCCTTCCGCCTCTTTTTCTTTCGCGCGCTGGCGGCCTTCGCCGGCGCCAGGACCACCACTGAACACAAGCATCGGCGCATGCCCGCCGGGGCTGGCCTGCGCGCGTCCTTTTTTCAAACCGGAACCTCTTCATGCTCCGAGCCATCGGCCTTACCAAACAGTACGGAACGCACACCGCGCTCGACCGTCTCGACCTCGACATCCGCGCCGGCGACATCTACTGCCTGCTCGGCGCGAACGGGGCCGGCAAGACGACGACCATCAACCTGTTCCTGAACTTCATCGCGCCGAGTGCCGGCACGGTCGAGGTCAACGGCATCGACGTCACGCGCCATCCGGTCGCCACCAAGCAGCACGTGGCCTACATCCCCGAGCAGGTCACGCTGTACGGCACCTTGTCGGGGCTGGAAAACCTGCGCTTCTTCGCCGGGCTGGCGCTGGGCCGCGAGCTGCCGCGCAACCGGCTGCTCGAGCTGATGACCGAGGTCGGGCTCGACCATGCAGCGGCCGACAAGCGCGTGTCCGCGTACTCGAAAGGCATGCGCCAGAAGGTGTGGATCGCAGTGGCGCTGGCCAAGCAGGCCAAGGCGCTGTTGCTCGACGAACCCACCTCGGGGCTCGACCCGCAGGCGGCCAGCGAGTTCTCGGGCCTGCTGCGGCGCGCCGCCGACAACGGCGTGGCCGTGCTCACCACCACGCACGACCTGTTCCATGCGCAGCAGACCGCCACGCGCGTCGGGATCATGAAGCGCGGCCTGCTCGTCGAAAGCCTGGACGGCGACGCGCAGATCGCGCGCACCGACCTGCAGTCGCTCTACCTCCAGCACATGAGGGCATAGGCATGTCGCTCACCTGGATCGCAAGACGCGAATTTCTCGAACGCCTGCGCGACGGGCGCCTGTACTGGGCCGGCGGACTGGTGCTGGTGCTGCTGCTCACCGCGCTCGCGGTCGGCTGGACGCACCAGCGCGACGCCCGCGCCGAACAACACGCCGCACAAGCCATGGACTACCGCGACTGGCTGCAGCAGGACCGGCGCCATCCGCACGACGCCGCGCACCAGGGCATGCATGCCTTCAAGCCCGAAGCCGCGCTCGCCATGATGGACCCGGGCATCAACCCCTACATCGGCAGCACCGTGTGGCTGCAGGCGCATCGCCAGAGCGAGGTGAAGTTCAACGCCGCGCAAGATGCGACCGGCCTGCAGCGCTTCGGCAATCTGTCGGTTGGCTGGATCCTGCAGGTGCTCGGGCCGCTGCTGGTGATCGTGCTCGGCTTCAACGCCTTCGCGGGCGAGCGCGAACAAGGCATCCTGCGCCAGACCCTGAGCCTCGGCGTGTCGCCCCTTCGCCTGCTCGGCGGCAAGGCATTGGCGCTGGTGGCGTCGCTGGCGGTGCTGCTGGTGCCGGCCGCCATCGTCGCGGCCATCGCGGTGGCCGTCGGCGCGGGGCCGGGCGACCGGCTCGACGCGCTGCTGCGGCTGGCCGCATGGGCGCTCGGCTATGCCGTTTACCTCGGCATCTTCGTGTTCCTGGTGCTGGGCGTGTCGGCGGCGTCGTCCACCTCGCGCATGGCGATCACCGTGCTGCTGGCGCTGTGGATCGGGCAGGCAGTGATGGCGCCGCGCGTGATGTCGGAGCTTTCGCGCGCATGGTTCCCCAGCCCCACGCGGCTGGCCTTCGACCAGGCTCTGGACGCCGAGCGCAAGGCCGTGTCCGACGCGGTCTGGCAGAAGAACTTCGGCACCACCGAGCGATGGGGGCGCGACGTGCCGTTGTCGAAGTGGGGTCTGGCACTGCGGCTCGACGACCAGTCGTCGTACGCCGTCTACGACCGCCACTACGGCCGCCTCTGGGACACCTGGGAGCAGCAGCAGACGGTGCAGGAGTGGAGCGGCCTCTTGCTGCCCGTCCTTGCGATCCGCAGCTTCTCGATGGGCATGGCCGGCACCGACTTCGCGCACCACCGCAGCTTCACGACCGAGGCCGAGCTGCATCGCCGCGACATCCAGGACCTGATGAGCCAGGACCTCGTGGCGCATGCCGATCCGCTGGGCGACCGTCACTTCGCCTACCAGGCGCCACGCGAACTGTGGGCCACCGTGCCGCCGTTCGACTACCACCCACCCGGCGCGACGTGGGCGCTGCGGCACCAGGCGCGCAGCCTCGCGGTGCTGTGCGTGGCGCTGTTGCTGGCCGCCGCCTTCGCGGCCTTCACCGCCGTGCGCCAGCGTGCGCTGTGAGGGAACGGGCATGACCATGAACACACCTCTCCAACCCTCCCAGGGCCGTCGCCTGCTGGCCGTGATGCGCCAGGAATGCCGCTTGATGCTCGCCGAGCGCGGCCTCTGGATCGTCGGCACGCTCTTCCTGCTGCTGGTGGCCTACGCCCTCGGCAACGGCCTGCTGCAAAGCGCGCACCGCGACCGCGCGCAGGCGGCTGTCGCAAAGGCCGACCGCGACACCCGCGCCGCGCAGCGCGTGCAGCTCGAAGCGATCCTTGCGGGCACCGCGCAGCCCACGCCGTTCCAGAACCCGGCCGACCCGTCGCGCATGGCGAGCAGCTACGGCGGCCATCACGTGTTGCTGCCGACCGCGCCGCTCGGACCTGTGGCGCTGGGGCAGAGCGACCTGTTCCCGAGCCAGTACGAGGTCACGAACCAGAGCCGTGTCGTGTTCATGAACCCGAGCGACATCGAAAGCCCGTGGCACCTGATGAGCGGGCATTTCGACCTGGCCTTCGTCATCGTCTACCTGCTGCCCTTGCTGATCTTCGCGCTCAGCTACAACCTGCTGTCGGCCGAGCGCGAGAACGGCACCTTGCGCCTGCTGCTGTCGCAGCCGCTGCGCCTGCGCACGCTGCTCGCGGGCAAGCTCTCGGTGCGCGCCGCGGTGCTGCTGGGGCCGGCAGTGCTGCTGCCGGTGGCGGTGTTGTTGATCGCGCGGCAGGCCGGGTGGATCGGCACCGCGGGCAGTGCGGGCGATGCCGGCAGCGCCACGCTCTGGTGGGCCTTGCTGGTGGGCGCCTATGCGCTCTTCTGGTTTGCGCTGGTGGTCGCGGTCAATGCCTTCGGTGCCTCGTCGGCGACGAATGCGATGGTGCTGGTCATTGCCTGGGTGCTGCTGGTGCTGGTGGCGCCGGTGCTGCTCAACCTCGCCGTCACGCAGGCCAGCCCCGCGCCTTCGCGCACCGAACTCGCCACGCGCCAGCGCGTGGTCACCGCCGAGGCGATGAAGCGGCATGCGGATCTGCTGAGTGCCGACTACCAGCACGTCGGCCGTGGTGCGATCCTCCTGCCGCGCGACGGCAAGATCGAAATTGCCGGCCGCGCGCTGGCCATGTACGCCATCGAGCGTGAGGTCGATGACGCCATCCGGCCCGAGCTCGATCGCTTCGATGCGCAGCAGGCGCGCCAGCAGGTGCTGGTGGGGCGCTTCGGCGCGGTGTCGCCGGCGGCTGTGGCGTACGAAGGCATGACCGCGCTGGCCGGCACCGGCGCGCGGCGCCATGCGCGCTTCGACGCGCAAACGGTCGCCTATCACGAGGCGTGGAAGGCCTTCTTCTTCCCGCGCATCGATGCGCGCGATGCGCTCTCGCCGGTCGATTTCGACCGCATTCCGGCCTTCACCTGGCAGGAGGAGCCCGCCGCGCTCGTGCGCAACCAGGCCGCGCTCGCCGTGCTGCAGTTGCTGCTGCCGAGCCTGCTGCTGTTCGGCGTGGCCGCGTGGCGGTTGCGCCGCTTCTCGGTCGCCTGAGCGTCCGTTCCGTTTTTCTTTCCAGTCTTCAGAAGCAATCCAATGACCCCGTTCATCCGCACGGCCATGGCAGTGGCTGCCGCCACTGTCTTCCAGCCTTCCTACGCGCAACAAGCCAATGCCGAGCTTGGCACCGTCACCATCGAAGGCAGCCGCGATGCCAACAGCCTGCACCTCGAAGAATCGAGCGGCACTGCGTCGCGGCTTGGCCTATCGGTGCGCGAGACGCCGGCCTCGGTCGAGATCCTGTCGCAAGACGCCATGCAGCAGCGCGGCGCG
Source organism: Variovorax sp. EL159 (assembly GCF_900100965.1). Taxonomy (GTDB): domain Bacteria; phylum Pseudomonadota; class Gammaproteobacteria; order Burkholderiales; family Burkholderiaceae_C; genus Variovorax. The sequence goes on from NZ_FMUJ01000002.1 coordinate 1,094,354, forward strand.
CGCACTTTCAGCGAGGCGTTGCGCGGCATGGCCGGCCTGTCGGGCGGTGGCCCGCCGTCGTCGCCGACCACGCTGTCCACGCGCGGCTTCACGAGCATCATGTATCTGTACGACGGCGTTCGCAGCTCCGGCGCGGGCGTGGTCAACCGGGTGCAGGACACCTGGAACTACGACCGCATCGAAGTGCTGAAGGGCCCGGCCTCGGTGCTTGATGGCGAAGGCGCCATCGGCGGCGTCGTCAACTTCGTGACCAAGCGGCCCGACCGCGACAACCCGCACAAGGAGGCCTTGCTGTCCTACGGCAGCTACGGATCGACGCGCGCGGCCTTCGGCTTCGGCGGTGCGCTCGGCGACGCCAGCGCCTACCGGCTGGACTACAGCCGCAACGACACCAGGGTCGGCACCATCGCGCGCAACGGCGAGCGCATCGACCACTTCACCAGCGGGTTGATGGTCGACTTCGGCGGCTCGGTCAAGCTCGACCTGGCCTTCGACTACCTGCGGGACAACAACCAGGCCTACTGGGGCACGCCGCTGGTGCCGCGCAGCTTTGCCACGCAGCCGACCGGCGTGGCCAGCACGCCCGACGGCCGAGTGATCGACCGGCGCATGACGGGCATCAACTACAACGTGCTCGACGACGACAACTCGTCCGAAACCTACTGGCTGCGCGCACGCCTGACGGGGCAGCTCGATGGCGGCTGGTCGTGGCGCAACGAGTTCTCGGCCAACAAGGCGAAGCGCATGTTCCGCAACTCGGAGTTCGCGGCCTTCGAGCAGCCGGGCAACATCGGGCGCGACCAGACGATGATCTCGCACGACCAGGACTTCTGGCTCAACCGCTTCGACGCCACCCACAAGGGCACGCTCGGCGGCATGGACAACCGCTTCGTCGTCGGCGGCGAATACAGCGAAACGCGCTTCGGCAGCCAGCGCCGCTTTTCGAACGGCAGCGCCAGCACCGCGAACGCATTGCGCGTGTCGGTGTTCAACCCGTACGTCGGCCTGTTCAACGACGACCCGGCCCTCAGCGTGGGCGGCGGCAACCGCACCAACACCACGGCCAAGGTGAAGGTCACCTCGGTCTTCATGGAAGACGCGCTCAAGCCGATCCGCAACCTCACGCTGGTCGGCGGCCTGCGCCACGACCGCACCGAAGTCGAACGCGGCATCCTCGACCTGAACCTGGGCACGCTCAACCGCTTCGGCACCAGCTACCGCTCGACCTCGGGCCGGCTCGGCGCGGTGTACGACATCACGCCGCAGTCGAGCATCTACGCGCAGTACACCAACGCCACGCTGCCGGTGAACTCGCTGTTCCTGCTGTCGGCGTCGAACGCGGCGTTTCCGATGTCGCGCGGCAAGCAGGCCGAGGTGGGCTTCAAGCAGAGCATTCCCGAAGCCAACCTGGAGTGGACGGCGGCGGTCTACAAGATCGAGCTGAGCAACGTGCTCTCGCGCGACCCGAACAACGTCGCCAACACGGTAAACAACGGGCGCCAGTCTTCGCGCGGCATCGAGCTGTCGACCGTGTGGCGGCCCACGCGTGAATGGACGCTGGCGGGGAACCTCGCGGCGCTCGATGCGCGCTTCGACACGCTGGTCGAGGCGGGTGGCGTCTCGCGCGTGGGCAAGACGCCGCCGAACGTGCCCGAGCGCGTGGCCAATCTCTTTGCGACCTACCGGCCCGACGGCTCGAAGTTCGAGTACTTCGTGTCGCTGAACCGCACTGGCCACATGTTCACCGACAACGCCAACCTGATCCGCATCAACGGCTACACCACCATGGATGCGGCGGTGAGCTACCGGCTCGAGAAGGCGCTGCTGACCTTCCGCGTGCGCAACCTGACCGACAAGCTCTACGCCACCTGGGCCGGCCGCGCGACCAGCCAGGTGCTGCTGGCGCCACGGCGCACCTTCGAGCTGTCGGCCAAGTTCGACTTCTGATGCGCCCGGTGATGCGCCCGGTGGTGCGCCCTCAGCGCATCTGCAGCCGCGCGTCCTTCGGGTAGCCGATGGTGTAGTCGGCCGTCACGCGGGCGGTCTTGCCGGCGTCGAGGTCGAAGCGCCACATCGTCAGGCCGGGCTGCTTGTTCCAGGCCAGCTCGGCGGGCTGCGGCGAGAACTGCGAGGCCACGCGCACCTGCTCGTCGACCGAGACCGGCGCGGCTTCGAGCACCTGCACCGCGATGGGCGTGCGATGGCGGTTCTCGACCACGTAGGCGCGCTGCACCTTGCGCTCGGCGCGCGAGCCGGCAAAGCCGCCGGTGCCCTGGTTGTCGCGCTCGGGTTCGGCCTGCACGCGCACCAGCTCGTCGCGGCCGAAAGACAGCGTGAGGCTGGCGTCGCTCGGCGCGTTCCAGCGGCCGCTGCCCACGAAGTTGCCGTCGCGGTAGAGCTGCATCGGGCCGGCCGGCCACACGCCCGTGGGTTGCGGGAGTTCGGCGACCAGGAAGGCGCTGGCGTCCACGCGCGGGCTGGTGCGCACCGCCAGCTTGGCCGTGTCTTCGTGCTGGCCCAGCGCCATCGTCACGCGCTGGCCGTTGGAGGGCACGTCGATGCTTTGGGGCACTGCGAATTCGGTGGCGAAGCTGTTGTCGAACACGCTCACGTCGAACACCGGCTCGCGGCGGTCGACGGCGGCCTGCTTGGCGGCGATCGGCGCCATGGCCGGCGCAGCAGGGGCGGCCATGTAGACCTCGTCGGCCTGCGCGGCCAGCTTGCGCGGCGGCGGCTCGATGCCGATGCGCCACGCGCCCGGCGTGCGGCCCGTGGTTTCGCGGCGTGGCTGGCCGGTGGACAGCACCAGTTTCACGCCGCGCCAGTCTTCGCCGGTGGACTGCGCCACCAGCGCCTGCCGCTCGATGCGCACCTTGCGCGTGTTGGTGTCGAGCAGCGCGCGGTAGGTGGGCGTCCAGCCGGGGCCGTTGACCTGGTAGCTGAGCTTGATGTCGGCATCGGCGCTGGCGGCCAGCGTCACGGTGACGGCCACCACCTGGCCGCCATTGCCCTGCGAGCGCGTGCGCTCGGCCAGCAGCGGGTTGAGCTGGCGGTCGATGTCGGTCTGCTTGCGCTGGATCTGGTGTTGCTTGAGCAGCGACTCCTGCCCGGTGCGGCGCATCGCCTCGGTCATCGCGGCGAGGTTGCGCGCGTCCAGCGGGGCGCGCGCGCCCTGGGCCCCGTCGCCGCTGCCGCCCGACAGGCCCTTGAGGTAGCCGGTGACCATGCCCAGCGCGTCGGTCTCGGCCTGCAGCGCGGCCTTCTGGTCTTCGAGCTCGCGGATGCGGCCGTCGAGCGCGCTGGTCGAGCAGCGTGCCGACAGCTCGCGTGTCTCGTTGAGCACCGAGGTCTCGCCCACGCGCACCGAGGCGTCGGCCGACACCTGCAGGCTTTGCACGTCCAGCCCCGCGGGCAGGCAGGCGAAGGTGACCGAGCGGCTGCCCGCCGCGACGCGCGCCACACGCTCCACCGTGGCGCTGCCGGGGTAGACCTTGACCTGGGTGATGCGCGAGCTGTCGGCCATGGGTGGCGGTACCTGGGCGCTGGCGTTCAGGACCAGCCAGCCGGCGGCAACGACGGTGGCACGCAGAAGAAGGGCGGGGTACGGTGCTTTCATGAGGAGCCTTCGCAGGAAATGAATGGGTTTGTCTCCACTCATACGGCCGGGCTCGCGGAACGGGGTTAAAGCGGTGTCAAAAAAATTTCACCGGGGTGCGGTGACTGGTGGCGCTGTCGCCAATGCAACCGCAACGGCGATGGCCGTCACCCGCGCGACGACGCGCGCGGCCGGCGCTTCTTAGAGTGGCCCATACCTGTCCACCCATCACCACCCACCGGCGTCGCCACGCCAAGGAGACCTTCCATGCTCGACACCATCAAGACCATCAACCAATCCGCCGCCTTCAACCGCTGGGCCGGCTTCGAAGTGACGCACGCCGGCGACGGCCAGGCCGAGCTGCGCATGAACTGGCGCGCCGAAGACATGGGCCAGTACGCCGGCTTCCTGCACGCCGGCATGATCGCCGCGCTGCTCGACACCGTGAGCGGCTACGCGGCCGCCACGCAGGCGGGCCGCGTGCTGGCCTCGCACTTCTCGGTGAACTGCATCTCGCCCGCCATCGGCCAGGCCTTCGTGGCGCGCGGTCGGGTCATCAAGGCCGGCCGCAAGCAGGTGTTCGTCGGGGCCGAGTTGTTCGCGCAGCCCGAAGGCAAGGGCGACGACGCGCTCAAGCTCGTGGCGACGGGGAACGCCATCCTGGTTCCGGTGGAAGAGCTTCAGACGAAGCCGGCTGCTGCGTAGGCTTGGTCCGGCGCCGCAGCTTCAGGCCGAACAGAGGGCGCAGCCAGTTGCTGCGGCGGATCAGCCCGTCGGTCAGCGCCCAGCAGCCGAGCAGCGTCAGTGCCAGCAGCAGCGCCGGTTCCAGCACCGGGCCCAGCGCGAGCGGTGCCAGCAGCGTCACGCCGATGATGATCAGCGTCTGGTGCAGCACATACCACGGGTACACCGACTCGTTGGCCCAGCGCAGCCACGGCCACGGGCGGTTCAAGTAGCGATGGCCGTGGCCCAGGATGGTCGCGACCGTCAGCCACAGGTAGAGCGTGCGCAGCACGTCCATCAGCAGGCCCGAGGCCGGCCCGCTGGCGCCGATGCGCAGCACGATGAGGGTGGAGATCACCGCGACCGCCAGCGCCAGCGACACCCGGCGCAGCCGCTCCAGCTCTTGCCACACGCCGGTGTCCACGCCCATCCAGTAGCCGTAGAGGAACATCGTGAAGTAGACGCTGTGCAGGTAAAAGTCGCGCACCAGGTTGTGGGTCGGCGGAAAGTGCGAGGCCAGCAGCATCGTCCAGGCGAGCAGCGGCACCACCGGCAGCAGCAACAGCTTCCAGCTGCGCAGCCCGTTGAAGCGGCGGCGCATCCACTGGCCGGCGGCCGAGTTCCACAGCGGCAGCGTCAGCGCGATCACGGCCGTGTAGGCGAACAGGTAGGGCAGGTACCAGAGATGGTTCCAGGTGATGCCGAACTCCGCGCCGTCGAAGGCCTTGCGCGGCCACGGCTCGGCCATCGACAAGTAGCGCAGCAAAAAAGTGCCGAAGCCCGGCGCGACCAACCCGTTGGCCACGCCCTGCGCATAGGCCTGGTACGGCACGATCAACGCCATGCCGAAGGCCAGCGGCAGCATCAGCCGAACGCCACGGCCGCGCAACAGGCTCCAGGTGCCCTGGCCGCGGCTCAGGAAGCCGAGCGACACGCCCGAGATCAGGAACACCAGGTCCATGCGCCAGAGGTTGAGGATGCGCATCGGCCATTGCAGCCACTCGGCCGCGTGCGGGCTTTTCAGGTGCCAGGGCCAGTCGGCCACGTAGTACATGCCCACGTGATAGAGGATCACGAACAGGAAGGCCAGGGCGCGCAGGGCGTCGATGTCGTGGCGGCGATGAGAGGCGGCGGCGTGGTCGGGCGGGGCGGCGGTGGCGCGCATGGCGGGCTCCTTGAAGCAAAGAAGCCGCGATGCTCGGCCGCGCCGGCCCTGCACTGCGTGTCGGCGGGACGGATCGCCCCCGCTTTGTGACGAGCGGTGGCCCCGAGGGACGAAATTCGCCGGTCCCAGGGGGGTGTTTTCGCGAGAATTCCGGCCATGGGAGAACCACGCAAGAACCTGTACGAACGCTACGAGCCGATCCGCCGCTATGTGGAGGTGGGTTTCTGGATCGTGCTGATGACGCTGCAGGCCGCCTTCAGCACCGTCGTCGCGATCGTCGACGCCAGCACGCGCGCCGCCGTGCCGCACCCCCGATGGCAGGTCGCGACCTGGGAGGTGTCGAGCCACTTCGTGCTGTTGCTGCTGGTGCCGGCGCTGGTGGCCACCGAGCGCTGGCTGGCGCCGCTGGCGCGCAACCACCTGGTGCGCTTCCTGGCCTGGCACGCGGCGGCCAGCGTTGTTTTCAGCGTGGTCCATGTGGTGGCGATGTTTGGGTTGCGGGCGCTGGTCTACGCCATGGCCGGTTCGCACTACGACTTCGGCGGCTGGGTCAGCCAGTGGGGTTATGAGTACCTGAAGGACGTGCGCGTCTACGCCTCGATGATCTTCGGCATCTGGGCCTACCGGCTGTTCGTGCTGCGGCTGCAGGGCGAGGCACGGGTGCTCGATGCGCCGGAGGAGGGCGTGGCCGAGCCATCGCCAGTCCTTCCTCCCTCGAACCCGGTTTTGGCGGAAACGGAGGGATTCGAACCCTCGATGCCCAACGTGCCCCCACCGCAACCCGTCGCCCGCCCCGAGCGCTTTCTGGTGCGCAAGCTGCGCCGCGAATTCCTCATTGCCGCCACCGATATCGACTGGCTCCAGGCCGAGGGCAACTACGTCGGCCTGCACGTCAACGGCCACGACTACCTGCTGCGCGCCACGCTCACCGACTTCCTGACCCAGCTCGACCCCGCGCGCTTCGTGCGCGTGCATCGCAGCCACGCGGTGAACCTGGGGCGCATCAAGGAGATCGAGCCGATGGACGGCGGCGACGCCCGACTGCACATGCACGATGGCACTACCGTGCCCTGCAGCCGGCGCTACCGCGACGCACTGCGCGCCGGCTGAATCGCGGCGGCGGGCGACACGGCAGGCGATGGCCTGTTCCGGTGCGCGAGCGGGCGAATCGTCCCGCTAATGGTTCGTTCTGCACCATCAAAGAGCTTTCAGGCACCATTTTTGCTTTCTTGCGCCGGCGCCCCGAGCAATTCGGGTGCGACGCACCAATTCAAATCAAAAACTGCAAGAAGCTCCAATGGACGCACTCAAACAGGGCGCAGATGCGCTGTTCATCCTTCTCGGCGCCATCATGGTGTTGGCCATGCATGCCGGTTTTGCCTTTCTCGAACTGGGCACCGTGCGCAAGAAGAACCAGGTCAATGCGCTGGTGAAGATCCTGGTCGACTTCTCGGTGTCGACCATCGTCTACTTCCTCGTGGGCTACGGTGTGGCCTACGGCACGCATTTCTTCGTGAGCGCCACCGAACTGTCGGCAAGAAGCGGCTACGAGCTGGTCAAGTTCTTCTTTCTGCTGACCTTTGCGGCCGCCATCCCGGCCATCATCTCGGGCGGCATCGCCGAGCGGGCCAAGTTCTGGCCGCAGCTGATCGCCACCGCCGTGATCGTCGGCTTCGTCTACCCGCTGTACGAAGGCATCGCCTGGAACAAGCACTTCGGCATCCAGGGCTGGATCGCATCGCTCACGGGCCACGAGTTCCATGACTTCGCGGGTTCGGTGGTCGTGCACGCCGTGGGCGGCTGGCTCGCGCTGCCGGCCGTGCTGCTGCTGGGCGCACGCCGCAACCGCTACCGGGGCGACGGCTCGCTCAGCGCGCATCCGCCGTCGAACATTCCGTTTCTTGCCCTCGGCGCCTGGGTCCTGTGCGTGGGCTGGTTCGGCTTCAACGTGATGAGCGCGCAGAGCATCGACAAGATCTCCGGCCTCGTGGCGGTCAACTCGGTGATGGCGATGGTCGGCGGCACGCTGGTCGCGCTGGCCATGGGCAAGAACGACCCGGGCTTCGTCTACAACGGCCCGCTCGCGGGGCTCGTGGCCGTGTGCGCCGGCTCCGACCTGATGCACCCGCTGGGCGCGCTGGTGGTGGGCGGCGTGGCGGGCGCGATCTTCGTCAAGATGTTCACGCTCACGCAGAACAAATGGAAGATCGACGACGTGCTCGGCGTGTGGCCGCTGCACGGCCTGTGCGGCACCTGGGGCGGCATCGCGGCCGGCATCTTCGGCACGCAGATGCTGGGCGGCATCGGCGGCGTGAACCTGTGGGCGCAGCTCATCGGCACCCTCATCGGCGTGGCATGGGCCGCGCTGGCGGGCGCGGCGGTGTACGGCGCGCTCAAGGCGACGATGGGCCTGCGGCTGTCGCAGGAAGAGGAATACGACGGCGCGGACCTGTCGATCCACCACATCTCGGCCACGCCGGAGCGCGAGGTGAACTGGTAAGCGGACGGCCCGGCGCGCAGGTCAGCAGGGCAACGCGGGGTGAGGCAGGCGAGGCGGGTGCGCGAGGCGAAAAATTGACATCTGTAGCAAACTCGCCCGACCGCTTCGCTTCAATCCCCCACACAGCCCCATGACCCAATCTCCCCCCGCTCTCGAAGTCTTGCCCCGCGACCTCTCCGCCTATCGCAAGGGCAACACCGGCATCGACTACGTGCACCGCTTCGAGTCCGGCAAGCCCGGCCCGCACGTGCTGATCAATGCGCTCACGCACGGCAACGAAATCTGCGGCATGACCGCCGCCACCCACCTGCTCGACACCAACGTGCGCCCGAAGATCGGCACGCTCACCGTCAGCTTTGCCAACGTGGCGGCGTACGAGTCCTTCAACGAGGCGCTGCCCTTCGACAGCCGCCAGCTGGTGCACAACCTCAACCGCATCTGGTCGCCCGAGTGGCTCGACGGCACCGAGGACAGCCCCGAACTGCGCCGCGCCCGCGAACTGCGCCCCGTGGTGAGCGCGGCCGATCACATCCTCGACATCCACTCCACCAGCCAGCCGGTCATTCCGTTCTGGGTGTACCCCGCCTTCGAGCGCAACGCCGAAGCGGCGCTGGCCATCGGCCGCCCCTCGGTGCATCTCGTGATGCCCGACGGCCTGGGCTCCGGCACCCCGCTGATCCAGCACGGCAGCCATGGCCTGCCCGAAGGCAAGGGCGTGGCGCTGGTGGCCGAATGCGGCCAGCACTTTCTGCGCTCGGCATCGGAACTGGCGACCGCCATCTCGCTCGACTTCCTGGCGCACTTCGGCCTCATCGACAAAGACCCGACCGTGCCCGTGCCCGGCGAGCAGCGCCGCTTTCAGCTGCTGCAGACGCACGTCATCAAGTCGGAAGACTTCGCGTTCGTGCGCCCGCTCATCGGCTTCGAGACCTTTGCCAAGGGCGAGTTGATCGCCACCAACGGTCCGGACGAAATCCGCGCGCCGTGCGACGACTGCACGATCTTCATGCCCGCGCAACGTACGATCGTGGGCCGCGAGGCGGTGTACCTCACCAAGCCGCTCTGAGGCAAATCGGCAGATGACCGCCACGCCCGCCATCAATCGCTGGCGCGTGGCGGGCCTGGTCTTTGTCTTCCTGTGGTTCGCCATCGGCGGCGTCGCGCACTTCGCGGCGACCGAGGCCGAGATGCGCATCTTGCCGCCCTGGATTCCCTGGCCGCGCGAGACCGTGTGGGTGAGCGGTGCGTTCGAGCTGTTGGGAGCGGCAGGGTTGCTGTGGCGGCCGACGCGACGGGCCGCGGGCATCGGCCTGTTCCTGCTGACGTTGGCCGTGACGCCAGCGAACGTCTACATGCTGCAGCGCGCCGACCTGTTCGCGAACGTGCCGTATTGGGCGTTGGTGCTGCGGCTGCCGGTTCAGGTGGCGCTGCTGGCGTTGATTGCGTGGAGCACGATGCCGGCGCCACGCCGCGATTGATCGCGGCCTGAAGCGGGACGACGACCGGCGCTTGCAGATCAGCAGGTGGCGCGGTTCACCGACGATGGTGGTTTCGTCGCTTGCTTGTTAGATAAGCACTCAAGCCGCAATGAACAACGCCGGGTCCACCATCGCCCGATTCAGCATCACAGACCAATGCAGATGCGGCCCCGTCACCCGCCCGGTCGCACCGACTGCAGCCAGCCGTTCGCCGGTCTTCAGCACATCCCCCACCTTCACATCGATGCGGCTCAGATGGCAATACATCGTCAGCAGGCCGCCGCCGTGGTCGACCCACACGGTGCCGCCGTTGAAGAAGTACTCGCCCGTGTCGATCACCTTCCCCGGCAGCGGTGCCAGCACCGGCGTGCCGGTGCCCGCTGCGATGTCCATGCCGCTATGCGGATTGCGTGATTGCCCATTGAACACGCGGCGCAGGCCGAACGAGCTGGAGCGGCGGCCCGGCACGGGCACGCGCATCTGCAGCGCGGTGTCGGGGCGCATGTCGGTGAGCGTGGCGATCACGGTGGCCTGGTGATCGCGTTCGCGTTCGTAGCGCGATTGATCTTCGGGCGACAGATCGACGGTGCGCGGCGCCACGGTCAGGCGCTGCTCGCGGTATTGCTTCGGGGCGATCGTGTAGACGATCTGCCGTTCGGGGCGGCCTTCGGCGCGGACCGTGATGCTCGCGTCGCCGGGCGTGGCCGCAAGCGGGATGCCGACCAGCGCGGTCCACTCGATCGTGTCGCCGAGCACGAGCAACGGCACGTCGCCCGCGAAAGCCGTGGGGCGCACAGCCGCCGGCCCGAGCGAGAGGCGCGCGACACCGCCAGGCACCAGGGATGCGTGGGGCCAGACGGCGGCGTGCGGTTGCTGTTGTTGTTGCGGCTGCTGCGCTTTCTTCGCAGTGCCGGCTGCGTCGGCGCGCGTTGCGGGCAGTGCCAGCAGCCCGAGCGCACCGAGCATGGCGGCGCGTCGGTTCAAGGCTGCGGAAGAAGAATCGGGGAAGGGAGAAAAAGAAGAAGTGGTCATGGACAACAGACGTCGAATGAAATGGATGTGTGGTTGTTGATGTGCAGGCGGGCGAGCACGTGGCCGCGTCATTCCCGCCAGGTTCCCGGTGCCAGCCCGTCGAGCGTGTGCGGCCCGATGGCGGCGCGGATCAGGCGCAGCGTCGGCAGCCCGACGGCGGCCGTCATGCGCCGCACCTGGCGGTTGCGGCCCTCGCTGATCGCCAGTTCGATCCATGCGGTGGGGATGCTTTTGCGTTCGCGAATGGGGGGCTCGCGCACCCACACCTCGGGCGGTGGTTCGAGCAGCCGCGCCCTGGCCGGCCGGGTGGGGCCGTCGTTGAGCTGGACCCCGCCGCGCAGTGCGGCGAGCGACTCTTCGGTGGGCACGCCTTCGACCTGCACCCAGTAGATCTTCTCCATCTTGAAGCGCGGATCGGCGATGCGCGCCTGAAGCTTGCCGTCGCCGGTGAGCAGCAGCAGGCCTTCGCTGTCGGCATCGAGTCGGCCGGCGACGTACACGCCGGGGATGTCGATGAAGTCCTTCAGGCCGCGCCAGCGGCCCTCGGGCGTGAACTGGCTGAGGACGCCATAAGGCTTGTTGAAGCGGATCAGGCGGGAAGGGCTCGAAGCATTCATGAGCCGACAGGATAGCCCGGGTCTGCACGCCTTTGCCGTCAGAAAAGAAGAGGGCGCGGGGCCACGTGAAATGGCGGACCTGTCCTGCATCGCGTCGTGCGCGGATGCGCGCTAATCCAGGCCTGTACGACCCACAACAGGGAACCCGAAATGACGATGCGAAACCTCATTCAAGTCGTGTGCGCAGCGAGCGCGGGTCTTCTGATGGCTGCGTGCAACAGCCCTTCCATTCGTGTCGGTGGGGCGCCCGAGGCGAGCGTCAAGAACTGCGTGGCCGCTGCTGCGCGCGAACTGAGGGTGCCCGCAGGCAGCATCGCCGTCGACAGCGGCTCGACGCCACGCGACGGCGTTTACACGATCAACCTGAAGGTCGGGCCCAAGGGCCGCTCGGCGGTGTGCACCACCGATGAAAACAGCGCAGTGCTGGGCGTGGTCTACAAGCGGCCGGAATAACGGCACGTCGAAAAAGAAAAAGCCGGAGCCATTGCGGCCCCGGCTTTTGCGGATGGCGACAAGTGGGCTTACTTGCCCCAGCTGTCCCGCATTCCCGCCGCGCGATTGAAGACCGGCTTGCCTTCCGCAGCAGACTTCGAATCGGGCACGAAGTACCCGTGCCGCTCGAACTGGATGCCGACGCCGGGCTGCGCCTTGGCCAGCGACGGTTCCACGAACGCCGAGCACACTTCCAGGCTCGACTTGTTCAGCTCGTCCAGCAGTTCGCCGCTGCCGGGGTTGGCTTCGGCAAACAGGCGCTCGTACAACCGCACTTCGGCCTGCACCGCATCGGCCGCCGCCACCCAGGTGATGTTGCCCTTCACCTTGATCGCATCCGCGCCGGGCGTGCCGCTCTTGGTGTCGGGCACCAGCGTGGCCTGCACTTCGACGAGCTTGCCGTCGGCGTCCTTGGTGGCGCCGGTGCACTCGATGACGTGGCCGTACTTCAGCCGCACCTTGTTGCCGGGGAACAAGCGAAAGAACCCCTTGGGCTGCACTTCTTCGTAGTCGGTGCGTTCGATCCAGACCTCGCGGCCGAGCTTGAAATCGCGCTTGCCCATCTCGGGGTGGTGCGGGTGCACGGGGGCGGAGCAGTCGTCGAGCACGTCGTCGCCGCCCATCAGTTCGCCCCAATTGGTAATGACAAGCTTGACGGGGTCGAGCACGGCCATGGCACGCGGGGCGATGGGGTCGAGGCTGTCGCGCAGCGCGGCTTCGAGGCTGGCGTAGTCGATCCAGCCACCCGACTTGGTGGTGCCGCTGCGTTCGCAGAACAGGCGCAGCGCCTCGGGCGTGTAGCCGCGGCGGCGCAGGCCGGCAATGGTGGGCATGCGGGGGTCGTCCCAGCCGTCGACGTACTTTTCTTCGACCAACTGGCGCAGCTTGCGCTTGCTGGTGAGCACGTGGGTCACGTTGAGGCGCGCGAATTCGTACTGGCGCGGATGCGGGCTGGCGACAAGGCCGCCTTCGGCGAGGCGGTCGAGCAGCCAGTCGTAGAAGGGGCGCTGGTCTTCGAACTCGAGCGTGCAGATGGAGTGGGTGATCTGCTCCAGCGCGTCTTCGATCGGGTGCGCGTAGGTGTACATCGGGTAGATGCACCACTTGTCGCCCGTGTTGTGATGGTGGGCCCGGCGCACGCGGTACAGCGCGGGGTCGCGCATGTTGATGTTGGTGCTGGCCATGTCGATCTTGGCGCGCAGGATGGCGGCGCCATCGGCGACCTGGCCGTCGCGCATGGCGCGAAAGCGCTCGAGGTTTTCGGCGGGCGTACGGGTGCGGAAGGGGCTGTTGGTGCCGGGGGTGTTGAAGTCGCCACGGTTGGCGCGCACCTCGTCCGCCGTCTGCTCGTCGACATAGGCAAGGCCGGCGCCGATCAGGTACTCGGCGGCTTCGTACATGAAGTCGAAGTAGTTGCTGGCGAAGTACTCGTGCGGCTGCAGGGTGCCGGGGGCGCTGGGGCGGTCGGCCAGGTAGGTTTCGTAGCCGAGCCACTTCACGGCGTCGCGGATGGAGTCGACGTATTCCTGGTCTTCTTTTTCAGGGTTGGTGTCGTCGAAGCGCAGGTGGCTCACGCCGCCGTATTCCTTGGCGAGTTCGAAGTTCAGCCATATGCTCTTGGCGTGGCCGATGTGCAGGTAGCCGTTGGGCTCGGGCGGAAAGCGCATGCGCACCTTGGCCGGGTCGGGCATGCCTTGGGCGTGGTGGGCGGCGTCGCCGGGCGAGCCGCCCCATTTGCGGCCTGCGTAGGCACCCTGTGCGAGGTCGTTCTCGATCACGTGGCGCAGGAAATTGCTCAGTGCAGCGGTCGTTTTGGCGCCGTTTTTGTCGGTCGGGGAGGTCATTCAGGCATTCTAGAGGGCGCCTCTGAAGGGTTACTTTTGGCAACGTTCTTCACATTGCTGGGTGCACCCTCTTTGCATTTGCCGCGTTCAATACACACATGGGCGGTTCACACCCGAACGCAGCCCCCGAAACAAGGAGTCCAACATCATGAGCCTTACACGTTCCACTTTCTTCAAATGGGCCGCCGCAGGTGTCGTGGCAGCCGGTGCATTGTTTGCCGCCACGTCGGCCAGCGCCCGCAGCGACGTGAGCTGGTCGATTGGCGTCGGCGTTCCGGGCGTGGCTGTCGGCGTGGGCAACCCGGGCTACTACCCGGCCCCGGTCTACGTGCCGCCGGCACCCGTCTACTACGCACCGCCTGCCCCGGTCTACTACAGCCCGCCGCCGGTGTATTACCGTCCGGCCCCGGTCTACTACGGCCCGCCGGCCTATTACGGCCCGCGCTACTACGGTCGCGGCTACTACCGCGGCCATGGCCACTGGCGTTAATTCGCCACGGCGTTTGTGACTGAATGAAAAACCGGCCCCGCAAGGGCCGGTTTTTTCTTGGGCGCGTGAGCCGCCCGTTTTTCACATGGCGCGAAACAGGTGGGCGTAGAGGCGGCTCACCGGAATCTTTTCGGCCCGGCCGCGCAGCATCAGGTGCAGCTTGCCGGCCTCGTCGCGGTGCACCGACTCGATGGCCGCGCTGCGAACCACCACCGCCCGGTGCACCTGCCAGAAGGTGTCGGGGTGGAGCTGGGGCAGCAACTGCTTGAGCGGCGTGCGGATCAGGTATTCGTGCGTGGCGGTCAGCACGCGCAGGTATTTGTCGGCGGCCTCGAAGTACAGCACCTCGTCGATGGGCACCATGCGCACGGTGGCGCCGCCGGCGTCGCTGGCGGCAATCATGCGCAGCGGGGCGGGGGGCGCGCCGGCGCCGGCAGCCGTGAGCACCTGGCGCCACTGGGCCAGCGTCTTTTCGAGGGCTTCGTCGGCAATGGCGGGCGTACCGGGCGCGGTTTGCCGCATCGCTTGCAGCGCCTGCTGCAGCCGCGCCACGGTCTTGCGCAGCCGGTCCGGCTGCACCGGCTTGAGCACGTAGTCGATGGCCTGGGCTTCGAAGGCGCGTGTGGCGTATTCGTCGTAGGCGGTCACGAACACCAGCTGAGGCATCGGCGCTTCGTCGGTGGGCCAGCAGTCGGCCAGTTCGGCGGCGGCACCGAGGCCGTCGAGGCCGGGCATGCGGATGTCGAAGAACAGCACCTGCGGCAGCAGGCGCAGCGCCTCGCGCACGGCGCTGCGGCCGTCACCGGCGGTGGCGACGATCTTCAATTCAGGCCAGGCGGCGGCCAGCTCGGCCTGGAGTGCCTGTGCGAGCAGCGGCTCGTCTTCGGCGATGAGGGCGGTGGGTTGCATCGCGTTCATGGGGTTCACGGGATTCTTGGCGTCGACGGTGTTCATGCGGGCAAAGGAAAACGCAGCGTGGCGCAGGTGCCGCCGTCCGGCGCGGCTGCAAGGCGCATCTGGCCCTGCGCGCCATACACCGTGGCCAGCCGCTCGCGCACCTGCCCGAGCCCGAAGCCGCTGCCTTCCGAGGGCGGCGCGGCATCGAGGCCGACACCGGTGTCGCTCACCTCGATCACAAGCTGGTCGGCGTCCCGGTGCGCGCGCACAGTGATCTGGCCGCCTTCCACCTTGGGTTCGAGCCCGTGGCGGATGCTGTTTTCTACCAGCGGCTGCAGCAGCAGCGGCGGCACCGGCGTGTCGCGCAGGGCTTCGGGCAGGTCGAGCGTGTAGTGCAGGCGCGGGCCCATGCGCACCGACATCAGTTCGAGGTAGTCGGCGAGCCGGTCGAACTCGGCCGACAGCGGATGCGCCAGCGCGCGCGAGCCGCTGAGCGTCATGCGCAGGTAGCTGTTGAGGCGGTCGAGCATGGCCACGGCGCGCGGCGGGTCGATCGTGATCAGCACGCGCAGGTTGGCCAGCGTGTTGAACAGCATGTGCGGCTCGAGCTGGGTTTCGAGCAGCTTGAGCCGCGCCTCGGCGGCGTTGCGCCGCTCCAGCTCGATCTGCCCCAGCAGGTGCTTGCTCCTGCCGAGGCTGTAGAAGAAGAAGCACATGCCGATGGTGGCGGTGATCGTGATGACGACCGCCGTGGCCAGCTTGTGTCCGCCGAAATCGAGAAAGTCGAGCATCGGGGCGCCGCTCCAGGCGTCGCCGATGAGGTTGCCGACGAGAAAGCCGACGGTCACGCCGATGGCGACCAGCACGAAGCCCCACGGCCCTTTCGGCCAGAGGATCTCGTGGCGCCCGGCGAGCAACAGCCGGCCGCCGTCGATGCACAGCCAGCTGATGGTGCCGATGGCCAGCGAATAGACCAGGTGGTTGCTCCAGCTGCCACCCTGCGTGATGGTCAGCGCGGCGGCGATGATGCAGCAGAAAACGGCGGTGATCAGGCCATGCCGCAGCATGTCCCGAAGGTTTTGGGAGTGGAACCGGGGCGGGGCGGTAAACAACGACGGCTGGCTCAGGCTCATCCGCGGTCCCCGGCGCCCAGCGCGCGGCGCTCGCGTTCGAGCAGCCGGTCGTAGAAGCCGCCGCCGGGTGCAAGGAGCCAGATCACCGCGCCGTGGATCAGCAGCCCCAGGCCCCAGCCCATGAGCGGGTACATCGCCCAGCTGTGGCCATTGGCGGCCGAGATCGTGACGAGGCCGACGTTGACCAGCACATAGACGAAGGCGTGGATGTACCAGCCCATCTTGGCGCCGGCGCGGCGGCGGGCGATGCGCTCCAGATCGGGGCGCGCGGAGTTCGTGTCGGTGTGGTTTATGGCGGTGCTCCTCAGCATAAATGGATCGGGGCCGGCCGCTTCAGGGCCGGTCGGCCGGCCCGCCCGCGTCGAGCCGCTCGATGGCTGCCACCGCCGCGGCGCGCGCCGCCGGATCGAGGGTCAGCGTGATGTGGCCGGCGCCGGGCACCAGCGTGACCGGAATGTCGGGCCGGCCCGCGTCGGCGAAGGTCTGGGCGAACTTGTCGGCGACGAAGACTTCGTCGTTGCTGCCAACGAGCACGGCGGTGGGCTTGCGGATGCCCTGGATGTCGGCCTGGTAGTCCATGTGCGGCTGGAAGTTCGTCACCAGCGCATACGAATAGGAAGGCGTGAGCTCGGCACGCGGCGCGTTGCTGACCGCGAAGTCGATCACCGGCAGGTGGTTGAACGCGCTGATGCCGACGCGGTTCAGCAGCGACAGCGCCACCACGCGCGGGATGCCGACCGACACCCAGCCGCCGGCGTCGGGCCGGTAGGTGGGAGCACGGCGGTTGGTGTAGGGCGACATCAGCAGGTAGTTGTCGAACAGCGCCTGCCGCTCGCCGCCGGCCACGCGCAGCGCGAAGCCGCCGCCGGCCGAGAAACCCGCTAGCGTGCGGGGCGCGGCGGGCTGGATGGCGCGCACGAAGTCCTGCAGGTCGTCGTCGAGCTGGCCGACGTAGCCGATGTCGCCGCGCGGGCCCGATTCGCCGTGGCCGCGCACGTCCAGCGCATAGACCGTGAAGCCCGCCTGCGCCAGGCTCTGCGCGAGCGGATGCAGGCTCTGGCTGTTGGCCGACGAGCCGTGCACCAGCACCACGCTGCCGCGGCTCTTCTGTCCGGCGGACCCAGCGGGTGTGGTTGCCGCATAGCTGCGATAGGCGAGCCGGGCGCCATCGCGCGCCGGGTAGCGCTGCAGCGGCGGCAAGGCGGAAAAGTCGACGTTGCTGAACGGGTCGCTGATGCTCTGCATCGGCTTGGGCGTCGTCGGGCCACCGAAGGCGAGCGCCGCGGCGGTGCCGGCCAGCAGCAGGGCCACGACGGCGGAGGCGGTCAGGACAAGGGAACGGGGCTTCATGGCGAGGGGCCGTCTCAAGATAGTTGGCTGCCCGCGATGCGTTCGCCGGCCAGGTGCGGCGGTGCCTCGTGGGGCGCGGGTGTGGCCAATGCGGCGCGCTGCCTCAGCTCTTCAGTCGTTTCGCCGGGGCCGTCCGGCCGCCAGCCCGGCGGCTTGACGAGGTAGCCCACGAAGGCGCGCACCGAGCGTGCCGAAGCCAGGTCGCGGAACAGCGCGCGCCACTGCGAGAACTCGATCTCCAGGATGTTGTTCGAGGTGATCGGGTTCACCAGCCCGTAGCGGCAGGGCAGGTCGGCGCGCTCGGGGATGTAGGTGCCGAACAGGCGGTCGAACACGGTCAGCACGCCGCCGTAGTTGCCGTCGAGGTATTCGAGGTTCGAGGCGTGGTGCACGCGGTGTGCCGAGGGCGTGTTCAGGAACCATTCCAGCGGGCCGAGGCGCGGAATCCAGGTGGCATGAATCCAGAACTGATACAGCAGGTTCAGCGTCAGCATCAGCAGCACGACCCGGGGCGGCATGCCCAGCAGCGGCGCCAGCATGAAGAAGGCCAGCGTGCCGGTGAGCCGGCCGGTCCAGCCGAAGCGGTAGGCGGCCGACAGGTTGAGCTGGTTGGGCGAATGGTGGATGGCGTGGGTGCACCAGAACCAGCGCACCCGGTGCGCCGCCCGGTGGTACCAGTAGTAGCAGAACTCCTGGCCGATGAAGCAGGCGGCCCAGCCGCTCCAGTGGTCCATCGGCAGCGTGAAGAACCGGTGGGCGTAGAACCAGTCCATGGCGCTGGTCCAGAAGGCCAGGGGCAGCAGCCAGCGCAGCGGATATTCGCGCACCAGGAAGTCGAACACCGAAACGCCGGACGCCTTCCAGTCGTAGCTGCGCCAGCCGTTGCGCCATGAGAGCACGAGCGCTTCGAGAATCGAGGCGACAAGCACCACCGTGACCGAAATCTTGAGGATCAGCAAGAGCACGTTCATGGCGGTTCCTGGAAGCTGGGGCCGGGCGACGATCTTAGGCCGCGCGGACGCTGTTCGCCATCGAGTCGGTCGCGATGGCCAGCTTCCACAGGCGCAGGGCGCGGGCCGCGAAGACACCGGTGAAGGCGCCGTAGAGCGTGGGCACCACCACCGCGAAGGTGGCCTGGTGGTTCAGCTCGGGGTGCATGGCCATGGCCGCGCCCACCACGTACTTGGTCAGGAAGATGCCCATCATGAGCATCAGCGGAACCGGGCTGCCCGCCAGGTGGAAGCGGCGCTCGGCCGCGTCGTAGCGGGTGGTGGCGGGCAGGGGGCGCTGCAGCAGCAGCGCCACCATCACGGCGGCGGCAGCGGCCCAGCCGAGCAGGGCGCCGATGGAGTCGCCGAAGGCCGAGATCACGCCGAACACCGACAGGCCGCCCATGGCGACGGGCATCAAGGTGACACGGTTCAGGCTCACGCTGTTGGCGAGCAGCTGCCTGGCGCCGAGCCAGACCAGCAGCACGAGCACGGCGAACACCCACTTTGGGGTATGGAGGATGACTTGCATCAGCATGGTGGCACTCCGTTGGAAGATGAAGGAAAGCTGAAAAAGGATCAGGAAGCGATGGAGCGGACTGTGCCGGGCGGCACCCGCGCCTGCCATCGGCGTGCGACGGAATGCCCTGTGGCGGCGCGAGTTGCAGCCGGGTGGCGCGAATGGCGTGATCGGCGGCACGGCCGGGAGCTTTACCGCCGCTTTACGGCGCAGCCAACAGCGCGACTACCATTCGGCGCTGTACTCTAGGTCGCAGCTCTGCCCCCTTCGCACGCACCACGCATCACGCACCGCCCATGGATTCCAACCACCGTCCCGACCCCCTGCCTGCCACCGTGTCTCCCACACATCCTCCGGTGCGCAGGCGCCGGTGGGTGGGAGGCCTGTTGACCTTGCTGCTGCTCGCGGCGCTTGGGGCGGGCGCCTGGTACCTGATCCAGCGCTCGAAGACGCCGGTGGCCGGCGTGGGTGGACCCGGCGGCCCCGGTGGCGGCCGTCCGGGTGGCGCGGGCGGACCTGGTGGGCGCGGCGGCGCGGGTGGTGGCGGTCCGGCTTCGAGCACCGTCGGCGTGGCCACGGCCACGCGGGCCGACATCCCGGTCCAGCTCGAAGCGTTGGGCACGGTCACGCCGCTGGCCAATGTCACGGTGCAGCCGCAGGTGTCGGGCGTGCTCACGGCGGTGCTCTTCCAGGAAGGGCAGATGGTCAAGAAGGGCGACGTGCTGGCCACCATCGACCCGCAACCTTTCCAGAATGCGCTGGCGCAGGCCACGGGCGCGCGGCTGCGCGACGAGGCATCGCTCGATGCGGCGCGCGTCACGCTCAAGCGCTACCAGACCCTGCTCGGCCAGGACTCCATCGCGCGGCAGGACGTCGACACGCAGGCCGCGCTGGTCAAGCAACTTGAAGGCACCGTCGCGATCGACCGTGCGAACGAAGGCACGGCCAAGCTCAACCTGACGTGGAGCCGCATCACCGCGCCGGTGAGCGGGCGCATCGGCCTGCGGCCGGTGGATGCAGGCAACTACATCACCACGGGCACCACCGGCGGCGTGGCCACCATCACCCAGATCGCGCCCATCGACGTCGAGTTCGCCGTTCCGCAAGACCGCGTGCCCGAGGTGCAGGAGCGCTTGGCGCAGGGCGCGCAGCTCGAAGCCACGGCCTTCGACCGCACGCGCACGCGCCGGCTTGCCAAGGGCATGTTCGCCACGCTCGACAACCTGGTCGACACGCAGACCGGCACCGTCAAGGCCAAGGCCCGTTTCTCGAACGCCGACGGCGCGCTGTTCCCGAACCAGTTCGTCAACCTGCGGCTGCTGCTGCGTACCGTCGACAGCTCGGTGGTGGTGCCGGTCACGGCGCTGCGGCACGGGCCCAACGGCGACTATGTCTATGTGATCAACAGCGACAGCACCGTGTCGCAGCGCCCCGTCAAGCGCGGCGAGGCGAGCGTGGACAACGTGGCGATCATGTCCGGGCTGGAGTCCGGCGAGCGCGTCGTGACCGAAGGCGGTGACCGGCTGAAGGACGGCGCGCGCGTGCAGACCACGGTGGACCGGCCGGCCGTGCCGGCGTCGGGTGCCGCATCGGGCTCGCATCGCGGCGGCAAGCGGCAGGGCGGCAATGGCGCGAGGGGCGATGCTTCCACGCCTTCGGCACCTGCCACGTCCGGCGCAAACGCACCGGTCGCACCCGCCGGCACCACGCCGCAAGCCACGGCCCCAGCGGCTGCCCCGGCGACGCCAGCCAAGCTGCCCACCGCCGAGCAACGCCAGCGCATGCTCGATTCGGTCAAGGACCAACCCGATCAGCTCGAGCGCCGCAAGCGCTTTCTCGAAGCCCTGGACCGTGGCGATCCGGCGGCGCTGGAGCGCTGGCAGCGCATGTCAGAGGGTCGGGGTGACGGCCGGCAAGGCCAATGAGCCGCCGGGCCGCTCCCACCACCCGGGTGATTGCCGCAGCGCGTAGCGCGGAGGCTTTCGAATGAGTCCCTCACGCCCGTTCATCCTTCGGCCGGTGGCGACCTCGCTGCTGATGGTCGCCATCGTGCTGGCCGGCCTGGTGGCGTTCCGCTTCCTGCCGCTGTCGGCGCTGCCGCAGGTCGACTACCCGACCATCCAGGTGCAGACCCTCTACCCCGGGGGCAGCCCCGAGGTCATGAGCAACACCGTCACCGCGCCGCTGGAGCGCCAGTTCGGCCAGATGTCGGGGCTCGACCGCATGAGCTCGACCAGCGCGGCCGGCGTGTCGATCATCACGCTGCAGTTCTCGCTCGGCCAGACGCTCGACGTCGCCGAGCAGGAAGTGCAGGCCGCCATCAACGCCGGCGGCTCGCTGCTGCCGGCCGACCTGCCGGCGCCACCGGTGTACGCCAAGGTCAACCCGGCCGACGCGCCGGTGCTCACGCTGGCCATCACGTCGGACACGCTGCCGCTGACCGAGGTGCAGAACCTCGTCAACACGCGGCTCGCGCAGAAGATCAGCCAGGTCTCGGGCGTGGGGCTGGTGTCGCTCAGCGGCGGGCAGCGTCCGGCCGTTCGCATCCAGGCCAACACGCAGGCGCTGGCTGCCAACGGCATCGGGCTGGACACGCTGCGCACCGCCATTTCGGCGGCCAACTCGAACGGCGCCAAGGGCAGCTTCGACGGCCCCAAGCGCGCCTACAGCATCAACTCGAACGACCAGCTGGTCACGGTCGACGACTACAAGAACCTGATCGTCTCGTACAAGAACGGCGCGCCGATCCGCATGATCGACGTGGCGCAGGTGGTCAACAGCGCCGAGAACACGCAGCTCAGCGCCTGGTCCGGCAGCAAGGCCAGCGGCAGCGGCCAGCTCACGCCGGCCATCGTGCTGAACGTGCAGCGCCAGCCCGGCGCCAATGTGATCGCCACTGTCAACGCCATCAAGGCCCAGTTGCCCGAACTGCAGGCGGGCCTCCCGGCCGGCCTGAAGATCGAGGTGCTGAGCGACCGCACGGCCGGCATCCGCGCTTCGGTGCAGCACGTCGAGATGGAGCTGGTGCTGGCCGTGGTGCTGGTGGTGCTGGTGATCTTCGCCTTCCTGGGCAGCCTGCGCGCCACCGTCATCGCCAGCGTCGCGGTGCCCATCTCGCTCATCGGCACCTTCGGGCTGATGTACCTGCTGGGCTACAGCCTCAACAACCTGAGCCTGATGGCGCTGACCATCGCCACCGGCTTCGTGGTCGACGACGCGATCGTGATGATCGAGAACATCGCCCGCTACATCGAGGAGGGCGAAAAGCCTCTGCAGGCCGCTTTCAAGGGCGCCACGCAGATCGGCTTCACCATCATCTCGCTCACCGTGTCGCTGATCGCGGTGCTGATTCCGCTGCTGTTCATGGGCGACGTGGTGGGCCGCCTGTTCCGCGAGTTCGCGGTGACGCTGGCCATCACCATCCTGATCTCGGCGGTGGTGTCGCTCACGCTGGTGCCGATGATGTCGGCGCGCTGGCTCAAGCACGAACCCAAGAAGGAACCTGGCGGCACCGGCTTCGGCGCGCGCGCCCAGCGCTTCTTCGACGGCGTCATGGTGCGCTACGACCGCTCGCTGCACTGGGTGATCGAGCACCAGCCGCTCACCTTGCTGGTGGCGCTGCTCACCATGGTGCTGACCGTGGTGCTGTACCTCACGATTCCCAAGGGCCTGTTCCCCACGCAGGACACCGGCCAGCTGCAGGCACGCATCCAGGCATCGCAGGACGTGTCTTTCGACCGCATGTCGCAGCTGCAGCAGGAGGCGGCCAAGGCCATCCTGGAAGACCCCGAGGTCGAGAACCTCAGCTCCTTCGTCGGCGTGGACGCCGCCAACAACACCATGCTGCACACCGGCAGCATGCTCATCAACCTCAAGCCGGGCCATGGCAACCAGCAACAGATCATGGACCGGCTGCGCGAGCGCGCGCACGAGGTGGCGGGCATCACGCTCTACCTGCAGCCCACGCAAGACCTGACCATCGATGCCGAGACCGGCCCGACCGAATACCGCATGTCGCTCGAAGGCGTGGACAGCGCCGCGATCACGTCGTGGATGAAGAAGCTCGTGGCGAAGCTGCAGGAGTCGAACAAGGTGCGCAACGTGAGCAGCGACGCCGGCGCGCAGGGCCTGGCCGCTTTCGTGAACGTGAACCGCGACACCGCGGCGCGCCTGTCGATCACCGCGAGCACGGTCGACGATGCGCTCTACAGCGCCTTCGGCCAGCGCATCGTCTCGACCATCTTCACCGAGACCAACCAGTACCGCGTGATTCTTGAAGCGATGCCCGGCATGGTGAACACGCCGCAGACGCTGGGGCAACTGAGCCTGATCGCGGGCTCCGGCACGGCCACGCCGCTCTCGGCCATTGCCGACATCAGCGAGCAGCAGGCGCCACTGCAGATCACGCACGTGGCGCAGTACCCGGCGAGCACGTTGAACTTCGACACGGCACCGGGCGTGTCGCTTGGCACGTCGGTCGATGCGATCCGCGCGGCCGCGAAGGAAATCGGCTTGCCCAGCAGCGTGACCATGACCTTCCTCGGGGCCTCGGGGGCTTATGAGAAATCGCTGTCGAACCAGTTGTGGCTGATTCTGGCGGCCGTTGTTTGCGTGTACATCGTGCTGGGCGTGCTCTATGAGAGCTACGTGCATCCGCTCACGATTTTGTCGACGCTGCCTTCGGCGGGCGTCGGGGCGCTGCTGGCGTTGATGATTACCGGCAACGACCTGGGGGTGATCGGCATCATCGGCATCATCTTGCTGATCGGCATCGTGAAGAAGAACGCGATCATGATGATCGACTTTGCGATCGATGCGGAGCGCAATGAAGGCAAGTCGGCGCGCGAGGCGATCCATCAGGCGGCGTTGCTGCGGTTTCGGCCGATCTTGATGACGACGTTGGCTGCGTTGTTCGCTGCGATTCCGCTGATGTTGAGCTTTGGCGATGGGGCCGAGTTGCGGCGGCCGCTGGGGCTTGCGATTTTTGGCGGGTTGATCGTTAGCCAATTGCTGACTTTGTTCACTACGCCTGTGATCTATCTGGCGTTTGATCGGCTGGGTGGGGGGAGTACTCGGCGGTCTGTGGTTGAGGAGGAGGCGGTTTGATTCCGGCCTGCTGCCTTTTTGAGTTCCGGGGCCGGGTCTCGCCCCGGCGGGCGACTCACTTTCTTTTGCTTCGCCAAAAGAAAGTAAGCAAAGAAAAGGCGACCCCGCTGTCTGCGACCCCTTCGCTGCGCTACGGGGCAGCCTGCGGTGCTCGCGTTTCGCGGGGTCCGCAGAACTCGCTTCGCTCAAACAGCTGCGGCCCTGATCCGCGAAACGCTGCGCTCCTCGGCGCAGCCAGAGGGGAGGGGACGCCTTCGGGCCATCGCTACGCTCGGCCTTTGGTTTCGTTCGGGCCTTCGCTTCGCTCGGCCTTGGGTGTTGCGCCCTCTCTCCTTGGGGAGAGGGCGGGGGGGAGGGTATCGGCTTTCATCCAGGCGAGGCGGTGTTCCTGCGCCGTCGACCCTCACCCCAACCCTCTCCTCAAGGGGAGAGGGAGTCAGAGCCAGAGCCCAAGTCGAGCGAAGCAAAGGCCCGGCCCCAAGCCGAGCGAAGCGATGGCGCGTTCGGTATCCAAGCCCCTCTGGCTGCGCCGAGGAGCGGAGCGTTTCGCGGATCAGGGCTCGCCCTTGTTTGAGCGAAGCGAGTTTGGGCGAGACCCCGCGAAACGTGAGCACCGCAGGTTGCCCGGAGCGAAGCGCAGGGACGCAGACAGCAGGGTCGCCTTTCTTTTGCCTACGTTTCTTTGGCGAAGCAAAGAAAAGTAGGTCGCCCGCCGGGGCGAGACCCGGCCTCAGCCCTCCGCAAGGAGCGCAACGATCGCAAGAGCGGAGCCTCTGCTTTCAGCAAGAAGCGCCAGGATCGCAAAGACCCGGCCCTGAGCAGGAGGCAAAGCAATGAACCTCTCGCTTCCCTTCGTCAAACGCCCCATAGGCACAGTCCTCCTGACCATAGGCGTAGCCCTGGCCGGCATAGCCGCCTTCTTCGTCCTCCCTGTCTCCCCGCTCCCCCAGGTCGACTACCCCGTCATCTCCGTCAGCGCCGCCATCCCCGGCGCCAGCCCCGAGACCATGGCGACCAGCGTGGCAACTCCGCTGGAGCGCCACCTGGGCACCATCGCCGGCGTCAACGAAATGACCTCGACGAGCGCAGTCGGCACCGCGCGCGTCACGCTCCAGTTCGACCTGAGCCGCAACATCGACGGCGCCGCGCGCGAGGTACAGGCAGCCATCAACGCCAGCCGGGTCGACCTGCCCGCCACGCTGCGCAGCAACCCGACCTACCGCAAGGCGAACCCGGCGGCCTCGCCGGTGATCATCCTGGCACTCACGTCCAAGACCAAGACGCCCGGCCAGATCTACGACGCGGTGTCGAACATCGTGAGCCAGCGCCTGTCGCAGGTGGATGGCGTGGGCGACGTCGAAATCGGCGGCGGCTCGCTGCCCGCCGTGCGCGTGGAGCTGCTGCCGTTCGCGCTCAGCCGCTACGGCATCAGCACCGACGACGTGCGCGCCGCAATCCAGGCCTCGAATGCCAACCGGCCCAAGGGCATGGTGCAGGGCGAGGGCCGCAAGCTGCAGATCTACACACAGACGCCGGCCCTGCGCGCCAGCGACTACGCCTCGATGGTGGTGGCCTGGCGCAACGGCGCGGCTGTGCGGCTGCAGGACGTGGCCGAGGTGGTCGACGGCGTGGAAGACACGCGCACGTTGGGCCTGTTCAATGGCGAGCCCGCGATCATCGTGCTGATCACGCGGCAGCCCTCGGCCAACATCATCGAAACGGTGGACAGCGTGCGCGCGCTGCTGCCCGAGCTGCAGGCCCAGTTGCCGCCCGACGTGACGCTGCAGGTGGCGTCGGACAGCACCAATTCCATTCGCGGTTCGCTGCGCGAGGTCGAGCTGACGCTGGTCATCTCGGTGCTGCTGGTGGTGCTGGTGGTGAGCCTGTTCCTGCGCAGCGTGCGCGCGACCATCGTGCCGGCGGTGGCCACGGTGGCGGCGCTTCTGGGCACTTTCGGCGTGATGTACCTGCTGGGCTTCAGCCTCAACAACCTGAGCCTGATGGCGCTCACGGTAGCCACTGGCTTCGTGGTCGACGACGCCATCGTGGTGCTCGAAAACACCAGCCGCCACATCGAGTCGGGCATGTCGCGCATGAAGGCGGCGCTGCTCGGCGCGAAGGAGGTGGGCTTCACCGTGCTGTCGATCAGCGTGTCGCTGGTGGCGGTGTTCATTCCGCTGCTGTTCATGGGCGGGCAGGTGGGCCGGCTGTTCCGCGAGTTCGCGGTCACGCTGTCGGCGGCGGTGATGATCTCGCTCGTGATCTCGCTGACCACCACGCCCATGATGTGCGCGTGGCTGCTCAAGCCTGGCGGCGAGCACGACAAGGACAAGCCGCAGGGCCGCTTCGGCCGCATCGCGGCGCGTGGCTACGAATGGGTGCTCAAGCGCTACGAGCACAGCCTCGACTGGGCGCTCGACAACAAGGGGCTGGTCATGCTGGTCCTGGTGGCGGTGGTGGGGCTGAACGTGTATCTGTTCAGCGCCGCGCCGAAGGGCTTCTTTCCGCAGCAGGACAGCGGCCAGCTCAACGGCGGCCTGCGCGCCGACCAGAGCATTTCGTCGAAGGCCATGGCCGCGAAGCTGCGCGAGGTGGTCGACATCATCCGCGCCGACGAGGCGGTCGATACCGTGGTGGGCTTCACCGGCGGCAGCCGCGCGGGCGGCGGCTTCATGTTCGTCAACCTGAAGCCTGCCAGCCAGCGCAAGGACAGCGGCCTGGCCGTGATCGCCCGTCTGCGGCCCAAGCTCAACGAGGTGGCCGGCCTGCGCGTGTTCCTGGGAACGGTGCAGGACGTGCGGTCGGGCGGCCGCTCCAGCAACTCCACCTACCAGTACACGCTCAAGAGCGACAGCCTGGCCGACCTGCGCGTGTGGGCCAACAAGCTGGCCGACGAGATGAAGCTGCAGCCGGTGCTGGCCGACATCGACACCGACCAGAGCGAGAACGGCGTCGAGATGATGGCGCAGGTCGATCCCGACAGCGCGCGCCGGCTCGGCCTGACCTCGACGGCGGTCGACAACGCGCTCTACAACGCCTTCGGCCAGCGCCAGGTGGCGACCATCTACACCGAGCTCAACCAGTACCACGTGGTGATGGAGTGGGCGCCGCGCTACACGCTCAGCCCCAATGCATTGAGCGACGTGTACGTGCCCGCGACCAAGACCGTGGTCGTGGCCGGGCAGGCCGTGACCACCCAGATCGCGGCCCCCACCACGACCGCCAATTCAGCGGCGTCCGCCAGCAAGACGTCCGCAAGCGCAGGCACGAGCACCGGTGCAAGCGCTTCGGTGCCCGTATCGGCGAACCCCGCGCTGCGCAATGCCTCGTCGGGCAACGTGCTGAGCAACACGGCCACCAGCCTGGTGCCGCTGTCGGCCGTGGCGAAGTTCTTCGAGAACTCGGTCGCCACGTCCGTGAGCCACGAAGACGGCGAACTGGCAACCACGATCTCGTTCAACCTCGTCGAGGGCGCGAACCTGGGCGATGCGCGCGAGGCCATCGCCAAGGCCGAGGCCAATATCGCCATGCCCACCAACGTGCGCGGTTCGTTCTCGGGTACGGCCGCGAGCGCGCAGCAATCGCAGAGCCAGCAGGCCATGCTGATCCTGGCCGCGCTGATCGTGATCTACATCGTGCTGGGCATCCTCTACGAAAGCCTGGTGCATCCGATCACCGTGCTGTCGACGCTGCCGTCGGCCGGCGTGGGCGCGGTGCTGGCGCTGCTGATGTTCCGCATGGAGTTCTCGATCATTGCGCTCATCGGCGTGTTCCTGCTGATCGGCATCGTGAAGAAGAACGCCATTCTCATCATCGACTTCGCGCTGGAGGCCGAGCGCTCGCGCGGGCTTTCGCCGATGGAGGCGGTGCGCGAGGCCTGCCTGCTGCGCTTCCGCCCGATCCTGATGACCACACTGGCGGCCGCACTCGGCGCGCTGCCGCTGGCCATCGGCTTCGGGGAGGGCGCCGAATTGCGCCGGCCATTGGGCGTGGCCATCATCGGCGGACTGATCGCCAGCCAGTTGCTGACCCTGCTGACCACGCCGGTGGTCTACCTGCTGCTCGACAAATTGCGCCGCCGCGGCGCCCATGAGAACGAACTGGGCCGCGCCGCGAACGCCTGAGATGACCGCCTGAGAACACCGCCATGAACGCATCGCTTTTCCCTCATCGTTCGAGCCGCTTCGCGCTCTCGGCGCTCGCCCTGGCGGCCTTGCTCGCGGGTTGTTCCGTCGGTCCGCGCTACCAGTTGCCGGCCAGCGCGTCGCCTACTTACTGGAAGGAGCAGAAGGCCGCCGAAGGCTGGCTGCCCGCCGCGCCGGCCGATGCGCTGGACCGTGGTGAATGGTGGAAGCTGTTCGGCGACCCGACGCTCGACAAACTGGCCTCGCGCGTGCAGGTGTCGAACCAGAACATTGCCGCGGCAGTCGCCAACTACGCCAATGCCCAGGCGCTGGTGCGGGGGCAACGCGCGGCGCTGTTCCCGTCGCTGACGCTCAATGGGTCCGGCAAGCGCACGGGCGGTGGCGACACCCCCCCGAGCAACGCTTTCGCCGCCTCGCTGGGCGCCGCCTGGGCGCCCGATGTCTGGGGGCGGCTGCGGGAATCGGTGAACAGCGCGTCGGCCAATGCGCAGGCTAGCGAGGCCGACCTCGCATCGGCACGGCTGTCGGCCATTGGCGACCTGGCGACCAACTACCTGTCGCTGCGCGAGGCCGATGTCGAGATCGGCCTGCTCGACGAGACGATCAAGGGCTACGAGCGTGCCTTCGAGATCACGCGCAACCGCTACAACGCCGCCATCGCCGCGCAGACCGACGTGCTGCAGGCCCAGACCCAGTTGGCCAACGCGCGCGCCACCCGCCTGACGCTGGTGCGCACCCGCGCCACGCTGGAACACGCCATCGCAGTGCTGGTAGGCGCCGCACCGGCGGACTTCAGCCTGGCACCTGCACCCTGGACGCAGACCGTGCCCGGCATTCCGACCGGCGTGCCCACGACGCTGCTGCAGCGCCGGCCCGACATCGCGGCCGCCGAGCGCGCGGTGGCCGCTGCCAATTCGCAGATCGGCATTGCGCGTTCGGCTTACTTCCCGAGCTTCAATCTCAGCGCCTCGATTGGCAGCAGCGCCAGCCGGGTCGGCAGCCTGTTCAGCGCCCCCAATACGCTCTGGTCACTCGGCCTGACGGCGGCACAGGTGGTGTTCGATGCAGGCGCCATCGGTGCCAGCGTCGATGCGGCCAAGGCCAGCTACGACGCCAGCGTGGCGCACTACCGCCAGACGGTGCTGGCCGCCTTCCAGGGTGTCGAAGACCAGCTCACCACAGGTGCTACGCTGGCCCAGCAGGAGGGCATGTACCGTGAAGCCTCCAATGCGGCCGACAAGACCGAACAGCAACTGCTGAACCGCTATCGCGAAGCCCAGGTGGCCTACACCGACGTGGTGACGGCGCAGGTCGCCGCCTTGAGCGCACGGCGCACGCTGGTGCAGGTGCAACTCAATCGCCAGACCGCCGCCGTGGCGCTCATTCAAGCGTTGGGCGGCGGCTGGCAGGCCGGGTGGATGGGCGGCGATGCGCAGGCTGCGACGACAGCGACGACGCAGCAGCAACCGTCCGCCTCCGAGCCCAAGCCCTGAGGAATCGAGGGAACGGACGATGCGTGCGCCCGTTCCCCGGAGCCCGGCCGCCGGCTGCGCGCGGGGCCCTTCTTCAACATCGCGCGTTCGCTCAGTGGGCCGGACGGTCGATGGTGTGACCGAGGTAGTCCTTGTCGGTCACCAGCACCCAGAGCGCGAGCACCAGGATCACCGCGGCGACGAGCACCGCATTGACCAGTGCCGTTTCCGCCGTGCGGAAGCCAAGCACCCAGGGCGAAACCGCGAGCCAGGCGGCCAGAGCGACTTCGGTCCACTCTTCCCATTGGCGCGGCACGAAGGTCGCGCCCAGGGCCACGGCGCCGAGCAGGATGCCGGTCGCCACCATGGTCCACATCGCGGGCGTCAGGTCCTGGAAGCCCAGAACCCAGGGCGAGACGATCAGCCAGGCGCCTGCCACGGCGTTGACGGGGTCTTGCCAATGCTTCACTTGCTTCATGGTCATTACCTCCTGTCGCGACAAGGCGCCGCGACACCGATTGGACCCTTGCGGAGCCCTCGGGGTTCCGAAGGGCCGGCCCCGGCGCGTCAGCGCGCGCACCGCCTTGGGGCGTTTTCTGTAAGCGAACTACAGTGTTTTAGCTTACACGTGTTAGCAAATGTTAAGAAATTTTCCGTAATCCTCGAAAAAGTCCGAAAACGCACTTTTACGGAAATCGGGGATATCACGCACCGATCTTGAGCCGTAACATCCGCGCGGCCTGATTCCGGCCCGCCCCCGTTTCCGACCTCCGATGAACCCCCCAGATCCCTCCCGGACACGCGCGCTGTCCGTGGCCGACATGCTGCGCGCCCGCATCTTCGACGGCGACATCGCGCCCGGCGCCCACCTGATGGAGATCACGCTGGCCAACGAGTTCGGCGTGTCGCGCACCCCTGTGCGCGGCGCGATGGCACGGCTGGCCGACGAGGGGTTGCTGGTCTATCACCCGCAGCGCGGTTTTCAGGTGCGCCGCTTCGACGCCAAGGACGTGTTCGACGCCTTCAGCCTGCGCGCCACGCTGGAGGGCATGGGTTGCCGCCTGCTCGGCGAGCGCGGGCTCGATGCCCGTGGCCAGGAGCAACTGGCGCAGATGCTCGAAGAGCAGCACGCGCTGCTGTACGGCGAGGAATGGACCGACGCCCACGCCATGCTCTGGCACGACCTGAACCTCGACTTTCACCGCAAGCTGCTGGCGCTGGCCGACAACCGCTGGCTGACCGAGGCGGTGGTCCGCTCCTGCCAGCTGCCGATCATCTTCGACAGCAAGCTGCGGCCGCACAACCGCGACGCCTCGGTGCTGCTCTACCGGCGCGAACAGGCCCAGAACGCGCTGGCCGAGCACCGGCGCATCGTCGACGCGCTGGGCCGGTGCGAGTCGGGCGTTGCCGAAAGCGTCATGCGCGAGCACATCACGGCCAACCGCGACCTGCTCGTGGACAACCTGCGCCAGAAGGCCGGCCGCACGCGCGCGCTTGTTTGACAGCTTGCGTGGCAGGTCGCGAGCAGCTCAGCCACCGCGCGCCACCGGCGCCATCAGGTAGGCGCCCGACTCGAACAACTGCGCCTCGGCCTGGTCGATGCGCCGGATCACCGGTTTGCCCGCGCGGCTTGCGAGCAACTCGACCAGCGCTTCCGTCACTGCCACGCCGGCGGCGATCGATGGAAAGAACGACGGGCTGTGGATGGTGAAGAGCAGCGTCTCGTCCGCCAGCAGCGACAGCGGCGACGTCACGCTGTCGGTGATGGCCACGATGCGGCAACCCGCCGCCTTCGCGGCCTGCGCCACCTGCAGCGCCTCGCGCGAGTAAGGCGCAAAGCTCGCCACCACCAGCGCGTCGCCTTTGGCAAAGGCGCGCTGCTGCATTTCGAGCGAGCCGCCCTGGCCGTCGACCAAGTGCACGCTGGTGCGGAACAGCCGATACACATAGACGAATGAAAAGGCGATCGGAAAGCAGGCCCTGAAGCCCGCGGCATGCACGGCCGGCGCCTTCTCGATCAGCGCGCAGGCCTTCTGCAGCGCCTGCTCGCTCTGCTGGTGCGTGGCTTCGAGGTTGCGGCGCTGCACCTCGAACATTTCGCCGGCCAAGGTCTGGTCTTTCGCGCGGCCGACGAGCTGCTTGGCGCGCCCGCCGTAGGTCTCGGTGCCCAGGCCCATGTCGGCGGCGAAAGACTCCTTCAGCTGCGGCCAGCCTTCGTAGCCCAGGTGCTGCGCAAACCGCACCAGCGTGGCGGGCGTGCTCTGCGCGCGCGTGCCGACATTGCGCATCGAGCCGGTGACCACCTCGTTCGGATGGTCGAGCACGTAGCGCGCCACCTGCTGCAGCGCGGGGCTCAGTTCGTTGAAACGCTGGCGGATCTGTTCTCTGGCGCCCATGGCGGTGTCTCTTTTCTGGCTGTCGTTGGAACGAATGTACCGGAGCGATTGCAACGGAACAGTTGACGGAACAAATGTTCCAAGAAATAATTCGATGGAAACGTTAGTTCCACGATCCGTTCCAGGATTTCTCCGCCATGACGCACGTCTTTCACCGCCACCTTCGCCAGACCCCGCCCATTGCCGCCGGCTCCCACGGCATGTTCATCCGCGACGCCGAAGGCCGCGAATACCTCGACGCCTCGGGCGGCGCCGCCGTGTCGTCGCTCGGCCACGCGCACCCCGAGGTGCTGGCCGCCATGCACGCCCAGCTCGACCGGCTGGCCTACGCGCACACCAGCTTCTTCACCAGCAAGGTGGCGGAGCAACTGGCCGACGAGCTGATCGGCTCGGCGCCCGAAGGCATGAGCCACGTGTACCTGGTGAGCGGCGGTTCCGAGGCGGTCGAGGCCGCGCTCAAGATGGCGCGCCAGTACTTCGTCGAGATCGGCCAGCCGCAGCGCACGCATTTCATCGCGCGCCGCCAGAGCTACCACGGCAACACGCTGGGTGCGCTGGCGGTGGGCGGCAACGCCTGGCGGCGCGAGCCTTTCGCGCCGATCCTCGTGCCGGCCACGCATGTGTCGCCGTGCTATCCGTACCGCGAGCAGTACGCCGACGAAAGCGCCGAGCAATACGGCCTGCGCCTGGCGGCCGAGCTGGAGGCCGCCATCGTGGCGCAAGGCGCCGACCGCGTGATCGCCTTCGTGGCCGAGACCGTCGGCGGCGCCACCGCCGGCGTGCTGACGCCGGTGCCCGGCTACTTCAAGGCGGTGCGCGCGGTGTGCGACAAGTACGGCGTGCTGCTGATCCTCGACGAGGTGATGTGCGGCATGGGCCGCACCGGCACGCTGCACGCTTGCGAACAAGAGGGCGTAGTGCCCGACCTCATCACCATCGCCAAGGGCCTGGGTGGCGGCTACCAGCCGATCGGCGCGGTGCTGGCGCAGGGCAAGGTCGTCGAGGCGATGTCGAAGGGCAGCGGCTTCTTCCAGCATGGCCACACCTACCTCGGCCATCCGATGGCCTGCGCGGCCGCGCTGGCGGTGCAACAGGTGATCCGGCGCGACGGGCTGGTGGCCAAGGTGCACGACGACGGCATCGCCTTCGGCGCGATGCTGGCCGAGGCGCTGGGTGCGCACCCGCACGTGGGCGACATTCGCGGCCGTGGCTTCTTCTGGGGCATCGAACTGGTGGCCGACCGCACAACCAAGGCGCCTTTCGATCCCGCGCTGAAGCTGCACGCCGCGGTCAAGAAAGACGCCATGTCGCGCGGCCTGCTGTGCTACCCCTTCGGCGGCACGGTCGACGGCCGCCAGGGCGACCACGTGCTGCTGGCGCCGCCCTTCATCGCCACGCGGCAAGACCTGCAGGAGATCGCCGCGCGCCTGGCGGCCTCCATCGATGCGGTCACGCGGGCCGCCGCGCGCTGAGCGTTCAACGCCCGGCGCCGCATCTCTTCTTTCGTCCCCGTTTCTTCAACCGCCGTTCCCAGGAGCGCTTTCATGCCCAAGCTTCGTCTGCCGATTCCCGTCGGTGCTGCCGCTCTCGCGGTCGCCTTCGCCTTCCTGTTGCCGCACATGGCGGCCCAGGCCCAGGAGAGCGACACGCTCGCCAAGATCAAGGCCAGCGGCGCCATCACCTTCGGCTACCGCGAGTCGTCGTTCGGCTTCTCGTACCTCGACAGCAACCTCAAGCCCGTGGGCTACAGCATCGAGATCTGCAAGCGCATCGTCGAGGCAGCCAAGGCCGAGCTGAAGATGCCCGCCATCGAGATCAAGTACCAGGCCGTGACCTCGGCCAACCGCATCCCGCTGGTGCAGAACGGCACGGTCGACATCGAATGCGGCTCCACCACCAACCTGGTCGAGCGCCAGAAGCAGGTGGCCTTTTCGCCGGACATCTTCCGCTACAACGTGCGCATGCTGGTCAAGGCCGATTCGGGCATCAAGAGCATTGCCGACCTGCAGGGCAAAACGGTGGCCACCACCAGCGGCACCACCTCGTTCCGCCTGCTGCGCGAGGCCGACCGGGGCCGCAGCCTCGAGGTGAACAACCTCGCCGGCAAGGACCACAGCGACTCGTTCCTGCTGGTCGAAAGCGGCCGTGCCCAGGCCTTCGTGCTCGACGACATCCTGCTGGCCGGGCAGATCGCCAATGCGCGCAACCCGAAGGACTTCATCATCACCGGCGAGAGCCTGCGCACCGAGAACCAGTCGCTGATGTTCCGCAAGGACGACCCGGCCTTCAAGGCGCTGGTCGACCGCGTGGTGTCGGGCATGATGAAGTCGGGCGAGATGGAAAAGCTCTATGCCAGGTGGTTCACCTCGCCGATTCCGCCGAAGGGCATCAACATCAACTACCCGCTCAACGCCGAGACGAAGGACGCGTTTGCCAACCCGTCGTCCAAGGGCATCTGAGCCGCTCGCTTCATGACACGCATCGCCCTGATCCACGCGCTTTCGCATTCCGTCGCGCCCATCAACGAAGCCTTTGCGCGCGACTGGCCCGAGGCGCTGCGCATGAACCTGCTCGACGACAGCCTCTCGGCCGACCTCGCCCGCAACGGGCAAGGGCTGGACGCGGCGATGCACGAGCGCTTCCAGCGGCTGGCGCAGTACGCGGTCGATACCGGCGCGCAGGGCATCCTCTTCACCTGCTCGGCCTTCGGGCCCTGCATCGAGGCCGTGGCGCGGCGGCATGCGGGCATGCCGGTGCTCAAGCCGAACGAGGCGATGGTCGACGAGGCCACGCAGGGGCCGGCGCAAGGGCAGGGCAGGCTCGGGCTGATCGCCACCTTCGCGCCCACGCTGGCGTCGATGCCACCCGAGTTTCCGGCCGGCACGGCACTTGAACTGGCATTGGCCGAAGGCGCGCTCGACGCCTTGAACGCCGGCGACACCCAACGGCACGACGCATTGATCGCGGCGCAGGCCGTGGCGCTGCGCGAGCGCGGCTGCACGCGCATCGCGCTGGCGCAGTTCAGCATGGCGCGGGCACGCGACGCCTGCGCACGGGCGAGCGGATTGCCGGTGCTGACCACGGTCGACAGCGCGGTGCGCGCGCTGCGCCGGCGCACCGCGCCCGGTTCAGCGCAGGCCTGACCGGTTCGGGCCTTCGATGATCGAGAACAGGGCGGTCATCGCGATCTGGGCCGCATCGCCGCGGCCCAGCATGCGCGTGAGGCCGGTCTCGCGGTCGGTCGCTTCGAGGCCTTGCGACAGGCGCCGGTAGATGTCCGACGAAGGCAGCGTTGCCGAGGTGCCCAGCGCATCGCAATAGGTGTTGGCAAGAATGCCCGTGAGCTGTTCGCTCTGAGCGTTCGACAGCTTCATGGAGTCGCCGCCGAACACGACCGCGATGCAGTGCAGCAGGTAGGCCTGCGTTTCGAGCGAGAACGAGTGCTGCCGCACATAGCATTCGACGGCCGACCAGAACAACGGGTCGGAAGTGCGGCGCCAGCTTTCAAGTACCTTGCGCGCCTTGGCCACCAGGTCGGCATGCGCATCGCCTGGTTCGCTGGGCCGCAGCGCCAGGCCCTGCAGGGTGAGCGAGGCTTCCGGGCCGGGCGCACCCAGGATGAAGCTCCAGAACTTCCAGCGGGCGTACCACTTCTTGTCGTGCGCCGGGTCGAGCGGCTCCAGCAGCCAGAAGTCGATGCTCTGTATCGCGTCGGCGCGCTGCTCGGCCACGCTGCCGTCGCCCAGGTCCAGCGCCTGCATGGCCGATTCCATCCGGTCGGCCGCGATGTGGCCCTGCGCGACGATGCCGGCGCTCGTGCCGCCGCGGTTGATGTCGAGCAGGCGCTGCATCAGCTGCTGCAGCTCGTGGGCCGAGGCGCCCGTGGCCTCGGCCACCCGCTTCAGCGAGGCATGCTGGTCGATCTCGATTTCCCGGGCGTTCTTGCGGCGGTCCTTGCCGTGGTCGTCGGCGGTCGACACATGCTCTTCATGCCCATCCCCGGGGGTGAACGTTCGCATTGCAAAACTCCTTCGGACGCAGATGAATGGTCACGCCGGAATATGTGTCAAAGCGTAGCGGCCGAACATCACCTGAACTGGGTATCTTGCGGGCCGCATGTGTCGGTTTTTCGCCCGCACCTGAATGCGGGCTGACTTGTGGCCTCGCGATAATCGCCGGTCTTTCAAGGAGTACGCGTGGACATCGTTTTGCTGGTCAAGGCCGCCGTCATGGGCATCGTGGAGGGGCTGACCGAATTTCTTCCGATCTCGTCGACCGGCCACCTGATTCTTGCGGGCTCGCTGCTGGGCTTCGACGACGACAAGGCGAAGGTCTTCGACATCGCCATCCAGACCGGGGCCATCTTCGCGGTGATCCTGGTGTATTGGCAGAAGATCAAGTCGACCGTGGTCGCGCTGCCCCGGCAGCCGAAGGCGCAGCGCCTGGCGCTGAACATCTTCATCGGCTTCCTGCCGGCGGTGGTGCTGGGGCTGCTGTTCGGCAAGGCAATCAAGGCGCACCTGTTCATTCCGACCGTGGTGGCGAGCACTTTCATCATCGGCGGCTTCATCATCCTGTGGGCCGAAAAGCGGCCACCGGGCTCGGTGCGCGTCGAGCATGTCGACGACATGACGGCGTGGGACGCGCTCAAGGTGGGCCTGGTGCAGTGCTTCGCGATGATCCCGGGCACCAGCCGCAGCGGCTCGACCATCATCGGCGGCATGCTGCTGGGCCTGTCGCGACAGGCAGCGACCGACTTCTCGTTTTTCCTGGCGATCCCGACGCTGATCGGTGCCGGCGTGTACAGCCTCTACAAAGAGCGTGCGCTGCTGTCGGTGGCCGACATTCCGCTGTTCGCGGTGGGGCTGGTGTTTTCGTTCGTCAGCGCCTGGCTGTGCGTGCGCTGGCTGCTGAGGTACATCAGCACCCACAACTTCATTCCGTTCGCCTGGTACCGCATCGCCTTCGGCATCGTGGTGCTGGCGACGGCGTGGAGCGGGCTGGTGGTCTGGGCCGACTGATCGATCGGCTGTTGATTTCCCGCTGACCGCCGTCGGATCGCGCGCGCGGTCTCCGGTCTCAATAAGGGCCTGAGTGACCTCAGGCCACCGGCGCGAGCGGCATCCGCAGCGCCACGTGTGTGTCACCCGGGCGGGAGTCGAGCTGCAGTTCGGCGCCCAGCCGCCGGGCGCGGGCCCGCAGGCTTCGCAGGCCCGCCCCGTCGGCGCTGCGGGCCGCATCGACCGCAAAGCCGCGGCCGTCGTCGCGCACGCTCAACCGAAGCTCCCCCTCCGCGCGCTGCACGGCCACGTCCACGCGGCGGCTCGCGCTGTGCTTCAGCACATTGGTCAGGGCCTCCTGCAGAAAGCGCAGCAGCTCCAGGCTGTGCGAGGGCGAAAGCTCCAGCGTGTCGATGCCCGACACCTGCCAGCGGCAGTCGATGCCGTTGGCATCGAGGAGCTGCGAGATGCGATGGCGCAGCGGCACCAGCAGCTCGCCGAAGGCGAGGGCGCCATCGCCCCGGCCGGTGGCGTCGATGATCAGCCGCAGGTCGTCGCGCAGGCTCTTGAGCATGGCCAGCAGCTGCGGTGCCGACAGTTCTTCGGGCCGGCGCTCCAGCGTCGCGATGCTGCCGACCAGCATGCCGCCCAGCCCGTCGTGCAGGTCGCTCACGAGGTTGACGCGCTCGCCGATGCGCGCGTGCGCCAGCTCCAGCGCATGTTGCTGCGCGAGCGTGGCGGCCAGCTCGGCCTTGGCGGCGTTCACTTCCTCGATCAACTCGGTGTTGAAGTTCTCGATGCGCTTGAGGCTCTGCACGAAGCGCGCCGCCTGCGTCAGGGCCATGCCCAGCAGCAGCACGTACGAGGACATCGTCGTGTAGTAGATGTTGCTGTCGATCACCTGCGTGAAAACCAGCAGGTCGTGCCCGGCCGTGACGGCCGACACCGCCATGAAGGGCGCGAGCGAGCGCATCGGGCTGTCGCGGTGGCGCAGGGCGTGAATGATCGAGCTGCAGTTCACGGCAATGACCGTCAGCCCGCCCACCAGCGTCCAGATGGCGCGGTGCGTGGTCAGGCCCGGACCGCTCGCGAGCCACAGGTCGAGCACGCCGGCTGCGGCGACCAGCAGCGCGGCGGCTTCCAGCCGCGGCATGCGCCGCTGGCAGAAGCGCAGCGCGAAGACGATGTAGGACACGTCGAACACCAGCAGCAGCGACGTGTTCATCGCCTGCCAGCTGTGGTTGCTGGCAAAGGGCCAGGGGCTGGTCGCGATCTGGTTGTAGCCGAACAGCAGCCACAGCACGGACATCATCGCGAACCAGCCGTATGCCGTCTCGCGTCGGCGCAGCACCCACAGCGCGGCGAAAAAGGCCGACACCGCGGCGCTGACCGCCAGGCCCAGCACCTGCAGGTCGCGGCGCACCAGGCGCTCGTGGTCGAACTCGGCCTGCAGCGCGGCCGGCGCGCCGAGGCTGACCGGCCCCAGCCCCGCCTGGTAGGCGAACAGGCCCGACACCCGCACCAGCAGCGTGTTGGTGCCGGGCTTGAGCAGCGGCGGCGCCAGGAGCCAGTAGCGCGGCGTGTTCCAGCCGCGCGTGAGCGGCTCGACCAGGCTGTCGTCGCGCGAGATCGGCACGCCATTGAGCGACACCTCGCCGGCCATGTTCAGGTAGTGCAGCATCAGGCCGGCTTCAGTGACCGGCGACGGCTGCTCCCAGGTGAGCCGGTACCAGACCACGCCGTCGAAATCGGGCCAGCGCTCGGCCCAGCTGTCGGGCAGGGTGACGGGCGTCCAGCCTTCGGTGGGTGGTGCCGCATCGTCCCAGCCGGTGCCGCGCGCGGCTTCGGCATGGAGTGCGGGCGCGGGTGCAGATGCGGGTTGCGCCAGCGCCGGGCCGGCCGCGAGAAGAAGAAAAAATGAGAAGAAGCAGGCGCCGATCAGTGCAGCAAGCCGTGCTTTCGCCCCTGGAAGACCGCCTCGGTGCGCGAGTTGACGGCCAGCTTGCGGTAGATGTTCTTGGTGTGGCATTCAACGGTCAACCTGGAAATGGACAGCACTTCGGCCATGTCGCGGTTGCTCAGCCCTTGCGCCACCAGTTCGAGGATTTTGCGTTCACGCGGCGTCAGGGCGGTGGCCGGCGCGGAGGCGGACTCCGTGCCGCTTTCGTCCGGCAGCACGGCGGCAGCGCGTGTGGGGCCCTGCGTGGTGGCAAGCCACGCGATGATGCGGCGCGCGATGGACGGGTCGATCGATGCGCCGCCCTGCTCGATGCTGCGCAGCGCAATGCTCAGTTCGAGGTCGTCCCGCTCCTTGAGCAGGTAGCCGATGGCACCGGCGCGCAGCGCCGCAAAGATGATTTCTTCGGTCCGCCAGGCCGAGATCACCACCGCCGGAACGCCCGGGCGGCGAATCTGCAGCCAGCTGATCAGCTCCACGCCATTGCCATCGGGCAGACCGATGTCGACCAGAACGATGCCGTAGTGATGTTGCTCGAGCAGCAGCTTGGCCCCGGCCACGCTGTCCGCGACGGCGATCAGCTGGTCATCGCAGCCGAGCGTGGACAGCACATAGCGCAGGCGATCCTGCATCGCCGGATCGTCCTCGATCACGAGCGCGGGGCTCAGTGAAACAGGTTCAGCTTCTTCGATCTGGAGAGATGACATGTGGCGGCATTTTGGATCTGTCTGTCGCGGTGCGTTGGACGTTTTTACTTATTTTCGGGGATTGTTTGCGAGTATTTCAATTTGTATCTATCGTTGCGACATTTACAAGACAGCAAGCCATGCCGAATCGGCAAGAAGCATCGGCTTTTCTGGAATATCGCGCCCCGCAAGGGGGTTGCGCCGGAAATCGCCCGGCGCGGGGCAAGGCTGGCGCCGCCGCCGTTCTGGCCCCGTCGGCCCTGGTTTTGAAGGCGGAACGGGTTAACCCTTGGCGGGCCGGCACATGATCTCGTAGACCGAGTTCGTGACGGGCTCCAGGGGCGCGGCCTTGCGCTGGAAGCCCATGCGCTCGTAGAACGCCACGCTGCGCGGCGTGAAGGTTTCGAGGTAGCAGGCGACGCCTGCCGCATCCGCCTCGGCCAGCGTGGGGGCCAGAAGCCTCGCACCCAGGCCACGCCCTTGCGCGGCGGGCGAGATGCCGAGGATCGACAGGTACCAGGCCTGCGCCGGCACGGCGGCGCTCGCGTGCGGGCCCATGAAGTCGACGATGCGGTTGTAGTTCGCGTAACCGCGCGGGCCCAGCGTGCGCGACAGAAACGCGTCTTTGGCGGCCGACTCCTGCGTGTCTGCCTGCGCGCTCCGTGGCAGCAGCCATGCCGCGGCGCCCAGTTCGCGGTCTTCCAGCGTTTCGCAACGCCCGGTCCGGCCAGCCTCGCCCAGCGAGTACCCGAAGTACGCCGCCAGCACCGCCTTGCGGACGGGCAGGTCGTTCTCGAAATCGACGGAGATCGCCAGGTAGAACGGATCGACGATCAGCGCGTCGACAAGGGCGGGTGTGGACAGGGGCTCGGGCAGCGGCATGCGGGTGGGGCGGGGTCTTCTTTGATGACCCGCGCGATTCTAGGGAGCCCCGGCTGCGCCCCGCGCGATGTCGCCCGCACGGCGCTCCGTGCGCATTCAGCCGCTTCGGTCAGACTTGCGGGATGCGCGCCGGGATTGCGCCCGGGTCGTACCAGGTGATCGGCCGGATCTCGAACACGCCCGTCTCGAAGGCCAGCCGGTGCGCAGCATGCGTGGCCTCTTCGACGGTTTCGCATTCGACGACGTACAGGCCCATGAGCTGTTCCTTCGTCTCGGCGAAGGGGCCGTCGGTGACCAGTGGATGAGTGTCGCCGGCGCGGCGCACCGTGGTGGCGGCATCGGGCATCAGCCGCAGCACCGTGCCGAGCCGGCCTTGCGTCTGCAGGTCGTCGCGCAGGTCGGCATGGCGCTCGAGCAGGTCTTCTTCGACACCGGGTGCCCAGGCGGCCGCAGCAGACTCCGAACCGTAGATCAGGATGGCATAGAGCATGGTCTTCATTGTGTTGCATCCGACGCCGCACGAGTATGCGGCGCGCCGATGCGTTCGGCAAAAGGGTGCCCGTGCGCGGTGCGCTTGCGCCGCCGCATTGGCCGACTGCATTGGCCGACTGCATTGGCCGACTGCATTGGTGTGACGTCTCCGCACGGCCACGACGGCTTTGCCGGGTGCGGCTACGCTGGGCGAACGCACCCCGAACACATCCGCAACACCCCAAGGAACAAAGGAACCCACCGAGATGACGCTGGCAATGAGCTGGGAAGAATGGACCGCACACGATGGCGTGGCACTGGCCGAACGGGTCCGCAAGGGCGACGTGACGCCGGCCGAACTGGCCGCGCAGGCCGCGGCCGGCATCGCGAAGGTCAACCCGCAGACCAGCGCCGTGGTCGAGGTCTTCGACGACGTGGTGGCCGACCCGCTGAAGGACGGCATGAACCCCGATGGCGCGTTCGCCGGCGTGCCCTACCTCATGAAAGACCTGGGCCCGACGCTCAAGGGCCGGCTGCAGGAGTTCGGCTCGCTGCTGATGCAGGGCCATCGCCCCGCGGCCGACAGCTTTCTCACCGGCAAGATCCGCAAGGCCGGCCTCAACATCGTGGGCCGCAGCACCACGCCCGAGTTCGGCGTGTGCAGCTCGGTCGAGAACGCGCTCTTCGTCACCCGCAACCCCTGGGACCTCGACTACACGACCTGCGGCTCGTCGGCCGGCACCGCCGCCGTGGTGGCTGCCGGTGTGCTGCCGCTGTCGCACGCCACCGATGGTGGTGGCTCCATCCGCATTCCGGCGGGCGTCAACGGCAACATCGGCCTGAAGGTGTCGCGCGGCGTGTTCTCGCTGGCGCCGGGCCTGTCGGACCTGTCGGGGCTGGTGTCGATCCAGGGCTGCCACAGCCGCACGGTGCGCGACACGGCGGCCTTCGTCGACAACTGCCGCGGCGGTGCGCCTGGCGAGTTCATGCCTTTCTGGTCGTCGGCCGAGCCCTACAGCGAACTGATCCGACGCGACCCCGGCCGCCTGCGCATTGCGCTGTCGCACGAATGGGGCGACTTTCGCGCCACGCCGCATTTCGTGGCCGAGCTGGAACGTGTCGGCCGCTTTCTCGAAGGCCTGGGCCACCATGTCGAATGGGCGCTGCCCGAGGTGGACTTCCAGACCGCGTTCGCGGCCCAGACCACCTGCTACATCAGCAACTTCGCGCAGGTCATCGCGGGCCAGCTGGCGCGGCTGGGGCTCGAAACACCACCGCCCGCGCTGCTGGAGCCCATCAATATCAAGATATGGGAAGCGGGGCTGCATACCTCGTACACCGAGCGCGCGAAGATGCAGGCGGTGTTCAACACCACCTCGCGCGCCTTCGGCGATTTCTTCGAGCGCTGGGACATCATCCTGACGCCGATCACCGCGCTGCCCACGCCTCGCGTCGGCACCATCGAATACCTCACGACCAGCACCAATCCTTCGGTGCATGACTGGTTCGCCAACCTGTGGCGCAACTTCGCGTACACGCCGCTGGCCAACCTGTGCGGGCTGCCGGGCATCTCGCTGCCGATGGCCAGCCAGGAGAACGGGCTTCCGCTGGGCATCCAGGCGCAAGCGGCGCAAGCCAACGATGGCTTGCTGCTGCAGTTGGCCGCGCAGATCGAGCGGGCGCTCGATGGCAAGTGGAATGCTGGCCAGCGGCCGGGCGTGCACGTGACCCAGGGGTGATGGCCCGATGACGGTTCGGTGAGGCCCCGCAAGGGGCCGCCGCTCAGAGCAGGTTGCGCAGCGCGGCCTCGACGGCGGCGGCCGTGGCGAGCGGCTTTTCCATCGGAAACAAGTGGCTGCCGTCGAGCATCGCGATGCGGCCCTTGGTGACCTGCTGGGTCATCGCCATGCCCACGCGCTTCATTTCGGCCGACTGGCGCCCGCCGATGAAGGCGGCTTTGCACTTGAGCGGATGGCTGCGCAGCAGCGCGCCCAGGTTGTGGGGCAGGGTGTTGTAGATCGCGGTTTCCACGTCGCGGTCGAAGCTCAGCTCGCGGCTGTCCTCGCCGGCGTTCAGGCCGTCGAAGGTGCCGTGGTCGATGTAGTCGTGCAGCACCTGCTCGTCCCACTTTGCAAAGGCCTTCTTGCTGCGGAAATGCTCGAACACCGCCTCGCGGTGCGCCCAGGTGTTCTTGCGCTTGCGGCTGATGGCGCCGGGCGAAATGCTCTTCATGAGCGGCGTGCGCTTCACCACGTTCAGCGTGTTGGCGCGCCAGCCACCGAGGATGGGCGAATCGATCAGCACCACGCCCTTGGCCAGCGTCGGGTGCAGCGCGGCGCACATCAAACTGAGGAAGCCACCGAGCGAATGGCCGATGAGGAACACCGGGCCGCCCGCGCGGTCGGCGCGCTGCTTTGCAAAGTCGGCCAGCTGCTGCACCAGGTGCGGCCAGTTGTCGGTGACGGGGTACTTCGGGTCGTGCCCGAATTTCTCGATGGCATCGACTTCGAAGCCGCGGTTGCGCAGGCTGTCGAGGACGACGCGATAGGTGCTCGCAGGAAAGCTGTTGCCGTGCGAGAAGACGACGGGCGGCATGGCCATGGCCGGTGCCGCGCTCAGATGAGCTTTTCGTCGGGGGTCGAGATCTTGCGCAGCGGGCTGTGCCGCGTGGCGGGCATCTTCAGCGGATGCTCGGTGGCGCTGTCGTCCCACACCGGGTCTTCGATGCTGTCGAACACTTCGCGCAGCTTCTGGCCCCAGCTGTTGTGCATCATGCGGTAGTAGGGGTTGTCGGCATCGATGCAGATCACGCGGTCGGTTTCGAGCTTGTTGGCTTC
The DNA here is from genome assembly GCF_900100965.1 of Variovorax sp. EL159. Taxonomy (GTDB): domain Bacteria; phylum Pseudomonadota; class Gammaproteobacteria; order Burkholderiales; family Burkholderiaceae_C; genus Variovorax. The sequence continues at coordinate 1,138,131 of NZ_FMUJ01000002.1, forward strand.
GTACACCACCAGGTCGAGCGGCAGGCCGACCGACAGGTTCGACTTCATGGTCGAGTCCATCGACACCAGCGCGCACTTGGCGGCTTCGTCGAGCGGCGTCTCGGGCGTGAGCACGCGGTCGAGCACCGGCTTGCCGTACTTCGACTCGCCCACCTGGAAGTAGGGTGTCTCGGTGGTGGCTTCGATGAAGTTGCCGGCCGCGTAGACCAGGAAGAGGCGCATGCCTTCGCCCTTGACCTGCCCGCCGAAGATGAAGGACACGTTGAAGTCCAGCCCCGCATGCTTGAGCGCTTCGGCATCGCGGTCGTACACATGGCGCACCGCCGAGCCGAGCACGCGCGCGGCATCGAACATGCTCTTGGCGTTCCAGATCGTGATGGGCTCGCCCTGCGTGCCGTCTTCGCGGGTTTCACGAAGCTCTTCGATCTGGAGGATTTCGCGCACCGACTGCGAGATGCTCAGGTTGCCCGAAGACAGCAGCACCATGACGCGGTCGCCCGGCTGCTCGTAGACGATCATCTTGCGGAAGGTGCTGATGTGGTCCACGCCCGCGTTCGTGCGCGAGTCGGAGAGAAACACCAGGCCGGCGTTGAGTTTGATGCCTACGCAATAAGTCATGAGTTCGTCTCGCATGAATCAGGCCCGCTCAGGCGGCACTGCGTTCACGCGTGTTCAGTTTCTGGAGGGCATAGAGCGCGTCGAGGGCCTCGCGCGGACTCATGGTGTCGGGGTCCAACGCGGCCAGCGCGGATTCTACGGCGCTGGTCAGCGGTGTTTCGGCCACCGGAGGGGGCGCAAACAGGTCGACCTGTGCACGAGTTTGCGCATGCTGCGATTCAAGTGCCTCGAGCGCCTGCCGTGCATGGTTGACCACCGCTGCCGGCATGCCGGCGAGGCGTGCCACCTGGATACCGTAGCTCTTGCTGGCCGGGCCGGGCTGCATCTCGTGCAGGAACACGATGTCGCGGCCGGCTTCGGTGGCGCTCACGTGCATGTTCACCGCGCCGTGGTGCGTGGCCGGAAACTCGGTCAGCTCGAAATAGTGGGTGGCGAACAGCGTGAAGGCCTTGCTGCGGTCATGCAGCTGCGCCGCGATGCCTGCGGCCAGCGCCAGCCCGTCGAAGGTGCTGGTGCCACGGCCGATCTCGTCCATCAGCACCAGCGACTGCGCGGTGGCGCTGTGCAGGATCTGCGCGGCCTCGGTCATCTCGAGCATGAAGGTCGACTGCGCATTGGCCAGGTCGTCCGCCGCGCCGATGCGGGTGTGGATCGCGTCGATGGGGCCGAGCCGGCAGGCGGCCGCCGGCACGTGCGAGCCGATGGACGCCAGCAGCACGATGATCGCCACCTGCCGCATGTAGGTCGACTTACCGCCCATGTTCGGGCCGGTGATGACCTGCATGCGCTGTTGCGGTCCGAGTTGCGTGTCGTTGGCGATGAAGCCGCCCGACGACTTTTCGGCCAGCCGGGCCTCGACCACCGGGTGGCGGCCCTGCGAAATCTCGATGCACGGATGCGCCACGAAGGTCGGCGCGCGCCAGTGCAGTGTGTGCGAGCGCTCGGCCAGCGCGCAGAGCGCATCGAGCGTGGCGATGCCGCCGGCCAGCTGCGTGAGCGCGGGCACGGAGGGCTGCAGCGCGTCGAGCAACTGCTCGTAGAGCCACTTCTCGCGGGCCAGCGCGCGGTCTTGCGCGCTCAGGGCCTTGTCCTCGAAGGCTTTCAGCTCGGGCGTGATGAAGCGCTCGGCGTTCTTCAGCGTCTGGCGGCGGCGGTAGTTGTCGGGCACCTTCGAGAGCGCGCTCTGCGTCACCTCGATGTAGAAGCCGTGCACGCGGTTGAACTGCACCCGCAGGTTGCTGATGCCGGTGCGCTCGCGCTCGCTCACTTCGAGCTTGAGCAGGAAGTCGTCGCAGTTCTCGCTGATGGCGCGCAGCTCGTCGAGCTCGGCGTCGTGGCCGGTGGCGATCACGCCGCCGTCGCGCACGAGCGCCGACGGGTCGGGCTTGATCGCGCTGGTCAGCAGATCGGCGCAGCCCGGCGGCGGCGCGAGCCGCTCGGCAATCTGCGCCAGCAGCGCGGCGGACGCGGGCAGAAGGGGTGCGAGCTGTTCCGCTTTCGAGAGCGCCAGGCGCAGCGCCAGCAGTTCGCGCGGCCGCACCTGCCGCAGCGCGATGCGGGCGGCGATGCGTTCCACGTCGCTGGTGTTCTTGAGTTGCTCGCGCAGCGTGCGCCAGGGCGCGGCCGTGCCACCCAGCACCGTGGCCTGCAGCGCGCCGATGGCTTCGAGCCGGGCCTGCGCCTCGGTGCGGTCGCGCCGGGGCGAGAGCAGCCAGCGCTTCACGAGGCGGCTGCCCATGCCCGTCATGCAGGTGTCGAGCAGCGAGAACATCGTGGGCGAGTCTTCGCCGCGCAGCGTCTGCACCAGTTCGAGGTTGCGGCGCGTGGTGGGCGGCAGCTCGATCAGGTCGCCGTCGCGTTCGACCGACAGGCGCTGCACGTGCGACAGGGCCCGGCCCTGCGTGTGCTCTGCATAGCCCAGCAGCGCGGCGGCCGCGGCATGCGCGTTGGTGAGCGACTCGGCGTTCCAGGCGGCCAGGCTGTTGCTGCCCATCTGCTCGCTGAGCTTGCGTTCGCCCAGGCCGCCGTCGAACTGCCAAGCGGGGCGGATCGACAGCGTGAAGGGCGTGGCGGCGCGCGCGGCCTTCAGGCGCTGCTCGAAGGCTGGCGTGACCTCGGCGCTGTAGAGCAGCTCGCTCGGCGCGATGCGGGCGATCCAGGCTTCGAGCGCATCAGCCGGGCATTCGGCCAGCCGCAGTTCGGCGCCGGTTACGCTGAGCCACGCGAGCCCGCAGAAATTGCGCGTACCCGCATGCACCGCGAGCAGCAGCGATTCGCTCTTGTCGTTGAGCAGTTCCGAGTCGGTCAACGTGCCGGGCGTGACCACCCGCACCACCTTGCGCTCGACCGGCCCTTTGCTGGCCCCGACCTCGCCCACCTGTTCGCAGATGGCGACCGATTCGCCCAGCTTGATGAGCCGTGCAAGGTAGGTGTCGACCGCGTGGAAGGGCACGCCGCACATCACCACCGGTTGCCCGGCCGACTGGCCGCGCTGGGTGAGGGTGATGTCGAGCAGACGCGCTGCCTTTTCGGCGTCGGCCCAGAACAGCTCGTAGAAGTCGCCCATCCGGTAGAACAGCAGGGTGTCCGGATGGTTGGCCTTCAGGCCGAGGTATTGCGCCATCATGGGCGTGTGGCCCGAGAAGTCGTTGGCGGAAGGTGCTTGATCGTTCGTGGTTTTCACCGGCACGTCGTTGAGTCCATGGGAGAGAAAAGATGCGCTCGGAAAACCCCGGGGCCGACACATTATCGGGGACGACTGCCCCCGGCCCGGGGGGCGTGGCACCATCGGAAGTTCCAATCCATGTGAACTGTGTGGGGTACCGATGCTGATCAATTGCGTGGCGTATGAAAACGGCGCCAAGCTCGCCGACATTTCGGTCGAGGACATCAGCGACTACATCAGCCGGCCGGGCTGTTTTGTCTGGGTGGCGCTGAGCGATGCCTCGGACGAGGAACTGACCGAGATGCAGCACGAGTTCGGCCTGCATCCGCTGGCGGTCGAAGACGCCCACCATGGCCACCAGCGCCCGAAGGTGGAGGAGTACGGCGATTCGCTCTTCGTCGTCATGCACCTGGTGGAGCCCTCGGCCGAAGGCGAGCACTGCACGAACGTGGGCGAGGTCGACGTGTTCGTCGGCACCAACTACGTGCTGTCGGTGCGCAACCGCAGCAAGCAGGGCTTTCTGGGCGTGCGCGAACGCTGCGAGCGCGAGCCGGACCTGCTGCGCAACGGCGCGGGCTTCGTGCTGTATGCGCTGATGGATGCGGTGGTTGACCGCTACTTCCCAGTGATCGATGCGCTGGAGGTCGAGCTGGAATCCATCGAGCAGCAGATCTTCGGCCAGGGCGGCGCGGCGCGCGACAAGATCAAGCAGCTCTACGACCTGAAGCGGCGCAGCATGATCCTCAAGCGCGCGGTGGCGCCGCTGCTGGAGGCCGCGGGCAAGATGCACGGCGGCCGCGTGCCGCAGATCTGCATGGGCTCGCAGGAATACTTTCGCGACGTGGGCGACCACCTGGGGCGCATCAATGGCTCGATCGATGCCATGCGCGACACCATCGGCACGGCGATCCAGGTGAACCTGTCGATGGTCACGATCGAGGAAAGCGAAGTCACCAAGCGGCTGGCGGCCTGGGCCAGCATCTTCGCGGTGTGCACCGCTTTTGCCGGCATCTGGGGCATGAACTTCGAGAACATGCCGGAGCTGAAATTCCGCTACGGCTATGCAGTGGCGCTGGGGCTGATCGTCACGACCTGCAGCTATCTCTATTACCGGTTCAGGCGCGCGGGCTGGCTTTGACGACGAGCTTGTCGCTGTTGCCGCTAAGTCTCAACTAATAAACATGTAGATAATCAAGTCCCTTATGAAAAGGGACTTCACCCAGCGTTTCGGCTTTCTCCTCAAGAGCGTGGGCAAGCTCTACGGCGAGGAGTTCGACCGCCTTGCGCGCGCGCGCATCGGCCTGACCAGCGCCCAGTTCCGCCTGCTCGGCGCACTGGCCATGCACGACGGCGAAGAGCCGCTGTCGCAGGCTGAACTCGCGCAGCGGCTCGACCTGACTCCAATGGCGGTGGCCGGCCTGTGCGACCGCATGGCCGCGGCCGGCTGGATTCGCCGCGAGCCCAGCCTCACGGACCGCCGCGTCAACAAGATCCACCTGGAGCCCAGCGCCGAGAAGGCGCTCGACGCCGCCCTGGTCATCAGCGACGGGCTCAACGACCGCGTCATGGCGGTGCTGTCGAAACCCGAGCGGGCGCAACTGCTGAGCATGCTCGCCAAACTGCGCGGCAGCCTGATGGACATCACCTCGGGCGGGGAGCCGAAGCCATGAGCGTCGCACCCGGAACCAAGGTGCCGCACCGCGGCATGATCACCATCTCGATCATGCTGGCGACCATCATGCAGGCGCTCGACACCACGATCGCCAACGTCGCTTTGCCCCACATGCAGGGCAGCCTGCAGGCCTCGCAGGACCAGATCACCTGGGTGCTCACCTCGTACATCGTGGCCTCGGCCATCGCGCTGCCGCTGACCGGCTGGCTGTGCGGGCATTGGGGCCGGCGGCGCGTGTTCCTCATCTCGGTGATCGGCTTCACGGTGGCCTCGGCGCTATGCGGCATGGCGACCTCGCTGGTCGGCATCGTGGGCGCGCGGCTGCTGCAGGGCATCTTCGGTGCGGCGCTGGTGCCGCTGTCGCAGGCGGTACTGCTCGACATCAACCCGCGCGAGAAGGTCGGCCAGGCGATGGCCATCTGGGGTGCCGGCATCATGGTCGGGCCCATCCTCGGGCCGCTGCTGGGCGGCTGGCTCACCGAGAACTTCGACTGGCGCTGGGTGTTCTTCATCAACCTGCCGGTGGGCATCTTCGCCTTCTGGGGCATCGCACGTTACCTGCCCGAGAGCCGGCCGCAGGGCGAGAAGCTCGACATCTTCGGCTTCGTCACGCTGAGCCTGGCCATCGGCATGCTGCAGCTCTTCCTGGACCGCGGCGAGCAGCTCGACTGGTTCGACTCGTGGGAGATCAAGCTCGAAGCCGCCGCCGCGCTGGTGGCCTTCGGCTTCTTCGTGGTCCATACGTGGACGGTGCAGGGCGTGTCGTTCTTCGACCGCGACCTGCTGAAAGACCGCAACTTCGTCACCGGCCTGCTGTTTGCCTTCATCGTCGGCATGATCCTGTTCGCGACGATGGCGCTGCTGCCCAACTTCCTGCAGGGGCTGATGGGCTACCCGGTGGTCTACACCGGCGAGGTGACGGCGCCGCGCGGGGTCGGCACGATGATCGCGATGATCATCGTCGGGCGCCTCGTGCAGCGCATCGACGTGCGCGCCATCATGGCCGTGGGCTTTGGCCTCACGGCCTTCTCGCTCTACCAGATGACGCGGCTCACGCTGCAGATGGACAGCACGCTGATCATCGTGTCGGGCTTCATCCAGGGGCTGGGCATCGGCTTCACCTTCGTGCCGCTGTCGACCGCGACCTTCGCGACCCTGGCGCCGCGCCTGCGCAACCAGGGCACGCCGATCTTCAGCCTGCTGCGCAACATCGGCAGCAGCGTGGGCATCTCGATCGTGCAGGCACTGCTGACCGAAGGCTCGAGCAAGGCGCACGCGCAGATCGCTTCGACCGTGGCGCCCGGCAATCAGGCGCTGTCGACGTTGCCGCAGATGATGTCGCCGGACACGATGAGCGGGCTCGCGCTGCTGAACGCCGAGGTCACGCGGCAGGGCGCGCTGATCGGCTACCTGGACGACTTCGCGATCATGATGGTGATCACGCTGCTGGCGATTCCGCTGTTGCTGTTGATCAGGAGTCCGCGGCGCGATGCCGCGGCGTCAGGCCCGGCCGAAGTGCCGCACTGACCTGGGTTTTTCTCCCTCCCCCACTGGGGGAGGGCAGGGGTGGGGGCAAGCGGCGTTCGATAAGGCATTGCGCCGAACAGGCGCCGCCTGCCCCCATCCCAACCTTCCCCCAGAGGGGGAAGGAGCAAGACGGGATCACTCGTCGTGCGAGTCGTGCGTTGCCGCTGCGCCGCGCCGCCAGTAGCCCGACGCACGGGTCCACTTCGGATTGGCACCGCGTTCGCCCACGAGGTGAGCGCGCAGCGCCTTGGCAATCGCCGATTCGCATCCCACCCATGCATGGAAGTCGCCGGCCGGCAGCTTCATCGCCTTCAGCGCATCGACCAGCACGGGGCTCAGCCCTGGCGCCGCGCCGTGCCGGTGCACCCATTGCAGCGTGAGTTCGGCCCGCGTCTCGAACGGAATCTGGTCGGCTTCGCTGTCGACCTCCGCCAGCACGACCGCGCGTGCGCCGGCCGGCAGTTCGGCCAGGCGGCGCGAGATGGCGGGCAGGGCGGTGTCGTCGCCGATCAGCAGGTGCCAATCGAACGCGGTCGGCACGATGAACGAGCCGCGCGGGCCGCCCACGCCGACGATGTCGCCGGGCTTGGCTTGCTCGGCCCATTGCGTGGCCGGGCCGGCTTCGTGCAGCGCGAAGTCGATCTCGAGCGTGCCGGCCTTGGCGTCGTGGCGGCGCGGCGTGTAGTCGCGCATGGTCGGGCGGCCGCTGGCGGGCCACACGGGGCCATCGGGGCCGGCCGTCGGCAGCGTCAACTGGCCGGTGGCCGCATCGGGAAAGAAGATCTTGGCGTGGTCGTCGAAACCGGGGCTGGTGAAGCCCGCGAGGTCGTCGCCTGTCAGCGTGATGCGGATCAGGTGCGGCGTCACGCGCTGCGCGGTTTTCACCGTGAGCTGGCGAAAGCGCAGGTCGTGGCGCACCCGGCGCGGCATGCGGTCAGGAATGATGGTGGTGGATGTGGTGGTGAAGTCGGTCATTTCAGAAGATGTCAGATGCGTTCCAGTTGTTGGGCGGCGCTGTCGAGCACCGCGGCGAAATCGTGGGCTTGTTGTTCGGTGAGGGTCGGGCCCGACAGACGCATGCGCATCGCGAGCTTGAGGTTTTCGATGGCGCGCGTGACCTGCGGCGGGCGGCCGCCGCGCGGGCCGGCGCCGTCGACGCCGCCCGTCATGCGGGCCATCATCGCGTCGGCCATTTCGCGGTTGGCCGCCAGAAATTCCTGGCCGCTCTCCGTGATGCTGTAGCGCTTGCGGCCGCCGTTGTCGGCGGTTTCCACGCTGAGATAGCCGAGTTCTTCGAGCAGCGTGAGCGTGGGGTAGACCACGCCGGGGCTCGGTGCATAGCTGCCGCCAAGGCGGTCTTCGATGGCCTTGATCAGCTCGTAGCCGTGGGCCGGCTTGTCGGCGATGAGTTGCAGCAGCACGAAGCGCAGACCGCCGTGGCCGAACACGCGTCCGCCACCGCCGCCGCCGCCGCCGCGTCCACCGCGATGCCCGCGACCGCCGGTCAGGCCGTCTTCGTGCTCGCCGCGGGCGGCGTGGCAGTGGTGATGGTTGGAGTGGAAATGTCTCATGGTGGAAGTCCTTCTTGATGTGTATCTGAATTATTTTAGATATATCTAAAATAAAGTCAAACCGATAGACATACGTGTGCCTCCACCGGGATGAACGGGCGCTAAGCGGCGACGTTGCTGTTGTTGCTGCTGCTGTGCTGCCGGAGATGTTCCAGCGCCAGCGCCTCCCCGATGTGCGACATCTGGACGGCCGCCGCCTCGGCCGAATCCCGCGCGGCATCGATCACGCGCTCGAACATCTGCGTTTCGTAAGTGGCCACGGCGCTTGCCCAATCGCCTTCCCCGGCAAGCGACGCGGCCAGTTCGACCGCGTCGCGCATCGCGGCGTTCACGCCTTCGCCGCCGAAGGGCGACATCACGTGCGCGGCATCGCCCAGCAGCGTCAGCCCGCGCCGGTGGGTCCAGCAATGGCCGACCGGCAGCGCATGGATGGGACGCGCCAAGAACAGGTCGTTGCTGGCGCGAAAGAGATCGGTGATCGCGTCGTCATAGTCGGCGAACTCTTCGAGCAGGGCGCTTCGCACCGCGGCGGGCGAGGCGAAGTCGAAGCGTTTCGCCGCCCAGTCCGATGGCACCCGAAAGATCGCGTAGCCGCGGATGTGCGCGTTGCCGTTGCGTTGCGCGATGATTTCCTTGCCACCGCCTTCCACCCCCAGCTTGCCCCGTCCGACCAGCCGCGAGAGCGCCGGGTGGCGCGCATCCACATCGTCGATGCCGAACTCGATGAAAGTCAGGCCGCTGTACTGCGGCTTGTAGGGCGACAGAAGAGGGCGCACGCACGACCAGGCGCCGTCGGCACCGACGACCAGGTCGAAGGGGCCGGCCTCGCCCTCGGCGAAGTCGAGGTGCCAGCAGCCATCGTCCCGGCGCTTGAGCGCGCGCAGTGCGCGGCCCCACTGCACGCGCTGTGCCGGCAGCGAGGCAAGCAGCATGTCGCGCAACGCGGTGCGGTCGACCTCGGGGCGGTTGCCGGCGCTGGTGTCGGCCTCTTCGAACAGCAGGTGGCCGGACATGTCCAGCAGGCGCGAGCCCTGGTCGTCGTAGCGCGCGATGCGCTGGAACGCGTCGTCGAGCCCGGCGCGTTGCAGCGCCAGCAGCCCGGAGTCTTCGTGAAGATCGAGCGTGCCGCCCTGCGGTCGAGCGAGCGGGCCTTGATCGCGCTCGAACACGGTGGCGGGAATGCCGGCGAGATGAAGGATGCGCGCCAGCGTGAGCCCGCCGGGGCCCGCGCCGATGATGGCGATGCGTGGATGTGTGTGCATTCTGGATGCTCCAGTAAAAGGATAGGTTCCTATTTATATTAGCATAGGAACCTATGAAGATAGAATGCGGCGCATGACAGAACCCCAAGCCCCCAATCCCTTGAAGCTCATCGGCCAGGCCAACCGCGGGTTCGCGCGGATCGTCGACGGCCGCCTGCGCGAGCTCGGCTTTGCGGTGGGCCAGTTGCCGGTGTTGGTGTCGCTCAAGATACGCAAGGCGCTGTCGCAGGCAGAGCTCGCGCGCATCGCGCAGGTCGAGCAACCCAGCATGGCCCAGCTGCTGACCCGCATGGAGCGCGACGGCCTCGTCGAGCGCGTGGACGACCCGGCGGACAAGCGCAGCCGCCTCATATCGCTGACGCCGCTGGCCGCCAAGCGCCTGCCGAAGGCGAAGGCGCTGATGGACGCGCACACGCAGGAGGCGCTGGCGGGTTTCTCTCAGGCCGAGGTCGAGCAGCTGGCGGCAATGCTGCTTCGGGTCAACGAGAACATCGAGCGCATGGGCGGCGCCTGACGCCGCCCGGCACCGTCAGAGGCCCGGCGCCTCTCCCGCAGCCACGAAGCGCCGCTGGCGCATCCACTTGGTCGCCACCCATTTCTCGCCGCGCAGCACGGCCCCGCCCGCATGCAGCGACGCGTGGTCAACTTGCCCGAGGCTGTTGCAGTACTCGAAGTACACCGCGCTGCCGCGTTGCGGCGACACCGACCATCCGGTTTCCGGGAAGACCGTTTCGCCGCCTTCTTCCACCTCGTTCAGGTAGCTCACGAGCGTGCTCACACGCTGCCCGCTGCGCTCCAGCGAGGCCTGGTTGGCCGCGTTCGACGGCACCAGAAAGTCGAAGTGCGGCATGCTTTGCGCACCGGCCGGGTAGTGCAACACCTGCAAGCCTTCACCGTTTTCCACCGGCAGATTCATCAGCGCCGACACACGCTCGTCGAGCCGCGCGATGAATGCGTTCTCGCGCAGCCGAAAGAACATGCCCAGGCTGCTGCGATGTTCGCCCGCGCGGTCCAGTCCGGTCAGCGGATCGACCGTGGTCGACGGCGTGAGCCGTGGCCTGGCGAGCGCGATCAGCTCTTCGCATTCCTGCGCGCTGAACACGTCGTTCAGCACGGCCATGGCGGGTTGCGCCGCGCGTGCCGCCACGCGCACGAGACGGTCCGGCGTGCGGATCGTCGTGCCCGGTGGCAGCCGCGACGCTTCGTATTGGTACGCCGGTGCCACGGTGACCGAATCGATCGGCACGGGGCTTCCGGTGCGCAGCGCGAACACGAAGGCATCTACGATGGCTTTGGCTGCTTCCGCGGGCATGTCTTGCGCGCGCATTGCCTCGACCACCTGCGCGGGCGTGCCGCCCTGGCGCAGGTTGTGCAGCACCCAGTCACTCAGCGCGGGCGAGAAACGCAGCACCGCATCCATCGGCTCAGATCTCCGCCGGAACCCAGCCGCTTTCGGTGCGCTTGAAGTTCTGCTTCAGCTGCATCGTGCCGGCGCCGCGCACCACGCGGTCGACCATCGGAAAGGCCTTCTGCACGTCGGCGTCGCTCGTCCACGGCGCAGCGTCGATCTTGTAGGTGTAGGTGACCACCACCGCGGACGCGTCCTTGTCGTTCGGGGGGGCTTCCCAGCCGACGATGGTGTCGAGCGTGAGGTGGGCCGCACAGAAGTCGCTTTGAGGCTCGCGCACGTGGAAATACTTCTTGCCTTCCTCGGTCAGCGCATAGCGCGTGACGGTGATCTCGGCGGGCTGTTCGCCTTCCTTGGCATCCTGGACCTTCGCGGTGGATGCACTCACCAGCCCGACACGCTCCAGCACAGGCATCTGCACCGCGTTCCGTGCGCGCGTGCCGGCTTCGCGTTGCGGCACGTCGATGGGCCATTGGGTCTTGCCCAGGCACAGGTCGCCTCTCTTCGCCAGGTATTCGTTCATGGCAACCGTCAGGTTCTGCAGGTTGGCTTCAGGCTGCTTCGGGCCGCAACCGGCGAGCACAGCCAGAGTGGCAACACCCAGTGCGAGGGAGATTTTTTTCTTGTTCATGAAGGAAAGAGAGAAGAGATCAATTGACGCACGCACCCGGCTTCGCGGGCGTCGCGGGTTTCGTGTCCGCGTCGCTCAGGGTGTTTAAAAAGCAGATCAGGTCCGCGATGTCCTGCTCGGACATGGGAGGCGCGGAGCCGGCGGCGCGGCCGTCCATCGGCAACTGCGTGTCGATGTTCGACGCGTAGGCGGCCGGCAGGTCGTTGTACTTCTGCACCTTGCCACCCGTGTATTGCGTGGTGATCAGGCCGTAGGTCGGAAAGCCCGGGTCGTTCGTCGCCTTGGGCGTGCCGCCCACGGTCGGGTACCACAGCTCCGGCTGCGTGTCGCGCGTGTTGTAGAAGCGGATGACCTGTTCCAGCGAATGCATCACGCCGTTGTGGAAGAAGGCCGTGCGCGTTGCCACGTTGCGCATCGTCGGTGCCTTGAACATGCCGCAGAAGCTGTTCGCTGCGTTGGGCGCGGCGGGCACGTGGTCGGTGCGCAGGGGGCCGCACACGCCCATGTCGAAATACTTCAGGTCGTTGTTCGCGGGAATGCCTGCGTTGCGCGGCACGCTGATCGCTTCGTACGAGAAGTCGGTGAACAGCGCCGAGCTGCCGTTCAGGCCCGCACCCTGGTAGTGGCACGACGCGCAGTTGCCCGTGGCCGGATTGGTGAACACCTTCAGGCCGCGCGTTTCCGCTGGCGTGAGCGTGCCGCCGATCTTGTTGGCCGCGTAGAGATCGAACTTGCTGCTGTACGGATGAAAGCTCTTGTCTTCGAGCTGATAGGCCTCGAGGGCCTGCAGTGCATTGGCGAAGGCCGCGTCGCTGTTGTCGAACACCTTGGCGCCGAAGGCCTGGACGATGAGCGGTGCGTAGTCGGCGGCCTGGAGCTTCTTCACCACGTCGGCGCTGCTGGCATTGGCCATTTCGAGCGGATCGAGCAGCGGAATGCGGGCTTGTGCGGCCAGCGTGTCGGCACGGCCGTCCCAGGTGAAGCCGCCACCGGGGCCCGGCACGCTGATGCCGTCGGGGTTGTCCAGCAGGTCGGCGTAGGGCGGCGTGATGTCCTTGTAGCGCAGCGAGGGCACCGCGCGAAGACCGGCCTGGTCCATGTGCACGCCACCAAGCTGCACCGACAGGTCGTTGGCCGGTGCGTAGGCATGCGCCGGGTCGTGGCAGCTGGCGCAAGACATGGCGCCCGAGCCCGAGAGGTTCTTGTCGAAGAACATCTTCTGGCCCACCTGCGCCGAGAGACTCAGGGTGCTGGCTGGCGATGCCGGTGGGGCCGCCGCCGGCGCCGGTGTGCCGCCGGTCGCCGTGGTGCCACCCGGCAGCATGCCAACCGAGCCGCCACCACCGCCGCCGCCGCCACACGCGACGAGCACCGCGCCTGCGATGCCCGCCGCGCCCAGGGCGGCCAGTGCAAACCAGCCCAGACGCGTCACCGCCGGCCCTTTCGGGCCTGAACGGTGTTCCGTCATTGCTTCAGCGACCAGACGTTGAACTGGTTGGCATCCGGTCCGACCTGCGCCGTGGTCGACACGTCACCCGATTGCTTCTGGGCGTAGCTCGCGGGAATCACGAAGGCGTGGTTGATCGGCCGCACGCTGTCGAAGTGCGTGTCGGCGCTGCCCGTGTACTCCGGCAGGTTCAGGATGTTCGCGGCGATGAAGGCCTCGGTGTACTTCGAGCGGTTCATGTACGAGGCATCGTTGGCCGGGTCGGCCAACTGGAACATGTCCTGCAGCGTGCGAACGAACGAGAAGTGGCTGTACGCGTCGCTGTCCGACACGCCCTTGGGTGCGTTGGCCTGGTTGGTCAGGATGCCGAAGATGCTTTCTCCGTGGCCGCGGTTGCCGTTGGTGTAGTTGTTGATCGTGGCATCGACCGACCACGTGCCGTCCGCGTTCTGCTTGAGCGGGTTGGCCTTGGTGCTGTTCGCCACGTTCCAGCCGCAGCAGGAGTTGAAGCCGCTGGTGGCATTGCCTTCGTCGAACATCAGCACGATGGCCACGCGCTTTTGCGGGTTCTGCCACAGCGGCGAAGCCTGGATGCGCTTGACCGTGTAGTCGACGTAGTTGTCGCCGCGCGTGATGATCGGCGAGACGGCGCTGGCCGACACGTTGTTGGCCACGCTGCTGCAGTCGCTCGCCTTGGTGACACCGTCGGTGCCCACCACGGTGATGCCGTGCATGTCGTCGCACTGGTCGGGCACCAGGAAGTTCAGGTTGCCGACATTGCCGCTGGCCAGGTCGGTGCCGAGTTGGTCGTAGTCGTAGCTTGCGGGAATCGTGTAGTCGAGGCTGTTCTTCAGATTGGCATCCCACTGGCCGCCACCCATGGTGCGGTTGCTGTACTTCCACTCGGGTGCGCTGCGCACGTTCTGGTAGGCCATGCCGGGGTGATGCTTGGTCTTGTACAGGCCGGCAGGTAGCGGCAGCGTGAGCGTGGCATTGCCAACCGCCGTGGTGTTGCCGCCCAGGGTGCCTGGCGCGTAGACGTTGTCTTGCGCCGTGACCTTGGCATCGGCCACGCTGTCGGTGCGGAAGTCTTGGCCGGGGTTCATCGACTCGCTGTACGTGCGCCAGGTCAGGCCGGCGTTCGTGATCGCGTTGAAGAGGTTGGGCTTGCCGACGATGTTGTGGTTGACGGCGACCTTCTGCGTGCAGGTCGCGGCGAATGGCGACTTGGAAAGGCCCGGTTGCGTGTTGTCGGGCGTGGGCAGGTCTTGCACTGCATTGGCACCCGTGGCGTCGCAGTTCCACTGGCTGTCGTCGGTGATGCCCCAATCGTCGGCACCGCCCAGCGCCGTGTAGTTAGGCTCGCTGGGGTTGCCCGTGGCGTAGTAGCTCACGAGCTGATTGCCGGCCTTCAGGTAGCCGTTGATCTTGGGCGCGTAGGCCGAGTTCAGGATCGACATCGTGGCCTTGTTTTCCAGCATCACGATGAAGATGTTGTCGTAGCGCGGAATGCCTTCGACGTTGAAGGCGGCCTGCTGCGACTGCAGGAAGGTGATGGGTTTGCGGTTGTCCACGACGGTGGCCGTGGCTGCCGTCACGCCGGCCATGCCGTTCAGGCGCGGATCGCCACCGGGGTTGGCCAGTGCGTCGGGGAACTTGTCGCCGCGGTCCAGCTTGGTGGTGGCGTAGGCGAAGCGGTTGTTCAGCGCATTGGCCTCGTTGAGCAGGGCGGTCTGCACGTTGCCGCTGGCAGTGTTCACGTCGCCGAGCAGCGAGGCGACCGGCACGCCAAGACGCGTGGCCAGGTTCTGCTTTTCGACCGCGTAGGTCGTGCTGTTGGCTTCAATCAGGCGCGCAACTTCGGACGACAGCGGGCTGATCACCACAGCCGTGCCTTGTTCATTCACCTGGTCGAGCGTGACGCGCAACACTTCGCGCGTGGTCACGTTGGTATTGGTAGCCGTGTTCTTTGCGTTGGTGCCGATGTCGGCGATGAGTGCCGAGGCGCTCGGTAGCGACAGGCTGAACTTGCCGTTGGCATCCGTGACAACGGAAGTCTCACCGCTGTCGCAGCGACCGTTGTTGTTGGTGTCCACGCAGACGGTGGCACCGGCGTAGTAGCCGGCATTGATCACCGGATCGGTGCTGCTGCCGGGCTTGAAGGCGCTGGCGGTGAGCACACCGCTGACGGTGACGTTGCTGCTGCTGGGGCCTGCAGGCTGGCTTGGGGGGGAAGGGAGTGCGATGAAGCCCGAGCTGTCGCCACCGCCCCCGCATGCGGCCAGCAGCGACGCTGCAAGCACGGTCAACGTGGGGCACAACAAGCCGGATCTGATTTTTTGAGTGGCTTTCAATGTCTTCTTTCAAAGGTGGGGGAGGGGCGTGTAAGCAGCAGTGCAACAAATGTGTTGCGCCAGTACTGCGGACCGCGAGCTAATCTAGGTTTGCCCTGTGTCAGTCAAAAGGCAAAAGAATTAGCTCTGAATTAGCAAGCATTGCGCTCAGATTGGTGCGAGAAAAATCGCGCGAGCGAGGCTGACTTTCACCTGACTGAAAGGTGCATTCGAACCGCTTCTGCGTTTGATATTTGCGGGGTGGCAGGCCACCGCGCCGTCACGTCATCGCGCACATGGCGTGCGATCAAGATGTGGCGTCACGCGCCTTCACGAGAAGGAGGGCGCAGGTGTTCGGCAATGAGGGATGGCGGGTCACCGCATGGCTGGTTGCGTTGCCCGACCGACCGACCGATCAACGCACCGGCACGGCCTTCTTGCCAACCTGCTCGACCAACACCTTCCTGAGCGCCACGATCTTCGCCTGCGGCGCATCCCTGCGCCAGATCAGCCGCGTCTGCGCATGACGGAACTTCGGGCTCAGCTTGTGCACCCCGAGCCGCGCGCGCTCGGCATACGTGCCGAGCACGCTGGCCGGCACCAGCGCCACGCCCATGCCGATCGCCACGCAACCCAGGATCGCGTGGTACGAGCCCATCTCCACCATCTGCCGTGGCGCGACCCGCGAGCGCGCGAACCAGTCTTCAAAGCGCTTGCGATGCGGGCACCCCGGATGAAAGGCCAGCAGCGCTTTTGTCGCGTCGATGTCGCGCGGCGATGCAATCGGCGGATGCTTCGCTTCAGAGATCAGCACCATCTCTTCTTCATAGACGGGCACCGAGGCCAGCCGCTTGTCCGATGCCGGAATGGCGATGAGCGCCGCGTCGAGTTCGCCGTTGAGCACCTGCCGCGTGTGATCCGTCGGGTCGCCGATATACAGCTCCAGCGTCACGTCGGGGTGCGCGTCGTGGAACACGCCCAGCGGCTGCGGCAGGCGCACTGCCGCCGTGCTTTCCATCGCGCCCAGGCGCAGCACGCCGGAAGGCTGGTCGAGCTTTACCGCTTCGGTTGCTTCTTTCGCCAGGTCGAGCAGGCGGTCGGCGTACTGCAGCAGCACGCGGCCGGCTGGCGCCAGTTGCAGCCGCCGGCCTTCGCGAATGAACAGTGGCGCCGCCAGCTTTTCTTCCAGCGCCTGAATGCGGGCCGTGACGCTCGACTGCGCCCGATGCAGCGATTCCGCCGCGCGAACGATGCCGCCCATTTGCACCACCGCCTTGAAAACCTGCAGGTCGGAGAGTTCCATCGATTCGCCTTGTCCGAACGATTTGTTCTGAATAATTCATTTTATGAGAACACCTGAGTCGCCTAGATTTGATCTCCCCTGAAAGGAAATCATGAAGATAGGTGTGATCGGAATCGGCGTGATGGGCGAACCCATCGCGCGCAACCTGAAGAAGGCCGGGCTCGACGTGACGGTCTTCAGCCGCCGCCCCGAAAGCTGCGAGCCCTTGCGCGAAGCGGGCATTGCCGTCGCGGGCAGTGCGGCGCAAGCCATCGCGGCCAGCGACGCGGCCATCCTGATGCTGCCGGGCCACAAGGAGATCGATGCCGTGCTCGGCCGCGATGCGGACGGGCGCATCGGCATCTCCGTCGAAGGCAAGACCCTCGTCCTCATGGCCACGGTGGCGCCCGCGTATTCGATCGCGCTCGAACGTGCCGTGGTGGCGGCGGGTGCGCGCTATGTGGAGGCGCCCGTCTCGGGCTCGAAGACACCGGCCCAGACAGGCCAGCTCGTCGTGCTGGCCGCGGCGGCCGACCCGATGCAACTCGACGCGCTGCAACCCGCCTTCGATGCCATCGGCAAGCGCACCGTGCGTTGCGGCGCCGTGCCCGGCGCCATGCGGATGAAGCTGGCCAACAACCTGTTGTTGATCGCCAGCTTCGAGGCCATCACCGAGGCCGTGCACTTCGCCGCCGCCATCGGGCTCGACCTGCGGCAGTTCCTCGAAATGGCGCAGGCCGGCCCGCTCGCCAACGACGTGCTGCGCATGAAGGCGCCCAAGCTGTTGACGGACGACTTCGAGCGGCAGGCCGCGATCAGCCAGGCGTTCAAGGACATCGGTTTCGTGTGCGATGAGGCCGAGGCGCTTGGCTTGTGGCTGCCGGCTGCGCGTACCAACCGCGTCGTGTTCGGCGAAGCCATGCGGCGCGGGCAGGCGGATGAGGACGTGATCGGTGTGATCAAGGTGCTGCGCGACGGCATGCCAATGACGGCTAACGCGTAACGCCACCTTCGTTTTCTTCTTCGCCGGTTGCGAGCGCGTTGGTGCTGCACCGGCGGGCGTCTCGGAGAGCGGGGCTCTATGCTCGCCGCTCCGATAGCCCGGCGCCTGGCACTCCCTTCACGATCGCCGGATACTCTTCGCACTACCAACCGACGAGTGAAGCATGCAACTCCTGAAGTCCGGACTCATCCCCTGGTTGCTCCTCGGTGCAACGCCCGTGATTGCGCAAATCAACGCAGGAACTCTGGCACCGACCCCATCGCCGCCGTTCAAGCTCACGAAGGTCGCGCAGTTCGACTTGCCATGGCGCATCGCCTTCCTGCCGGACGGACGCATGCTGATCACCGAGAAGATCGGCAAGCTCTTCCTCGCGACCCAGTCCGGGCAGAAGCTCGAAGTCACCGGGGTGCCGCCGGTGCTGTACGAGAACCAGAACGGCCTGCTCGGCGTCTACCTGTCCCCGTCGTATTCGAGCGATGGCGCGATCTACCTGACCTATTCGGAGCCCGGCCAAGAGCGGGGCACCTCGAGCCCGGCGCTCGCGCGTGCGACGCTCAAGATCGGCGCCGGCACCGCCTCGCTGGAGGACCTGAAGGTCATCTGGCACGACCCGATCAAGGGCAAGGGCGGCCAGGTCGGCGCCGCCGTGGCCTTTTCGCCAGACCAGAAGCTTCTCTTTCTCACGGCCGGCGACCGACAGCGCTTCACCCCTGCGCAGGACCCGAACCAGCCGGCCGGCAAGATCCTGCGATTGACCCTCGACGGCAAGCCCGCACCCGGCAACCCCATGGAGGGCAAGACCGGCGCACGATCGGTTCCGGTGATCGATCCACCAAGGGATACGGAGGCCGCCAAGACCGCGCCGGTGGTGCGCACCTATGTTTTTGATGGTCCCAACCTGACACCGTCCGAGATATGGTCCTCGGGGCATCGCACGCCCTACGGCCTTGCGTTCGCGCCCGATGGTCGCCTTTGGGAGCTCGAGCATGGGCCGCGTGGCGGCGACGAACTCAACCTCATCGAGCCGGGCAAGAACTACGGTTGGCCGCTCGTCTCCTATGCGGTGAACTACGACGGCGTGCCCATTGCCAGCCCCGACACGCGCCCCGACCTCGCCAAGCCCGTCATCTATTGGACGCCTGTCCTCGCGCCCGGCAACCTGATGTTCTACAGCGGCGCGATGTTTCCGAAATGGAAGGGCTCGGCGTTCGCGACCGGCCTCGTGAGCCGTGCCTTGCACCGGATCGAGGTGCACGGCGCGATCGCGACGCCGGCGGAGCACTGGACGGTCGGCTTTCGCGTCCGCGCCGTCGAGCAGGCACCGGATGGCGCGCTGTGGCTGATCGAGGACGACCGCGAGGGCGGCTTGTATCGGCTCACGCCGAAGTAGTCACGTCAAGGTATCGCCTACGGGCTGGGCCTGCCCGGGGCACCGCAGCGCCCGGGCAAGTTCACCAGCCGATTTGCATTGCTGCGATCAGGCCAGTGCGGTGCTGAATGTCGCCAGCAGACGCGTCCAGGCGCGTTCGGCCTGGGCTGCGTCGTAGACCCGTGTGTCGGGCGGGCACCAGCCGTGGGCTGCCGGGTACACCTCCACTTCGGCCGACAGCTTCGCGCTGTCGAACGCGGCGCGCAGCGCGACCTTGGCTTCGGGGTCCTTGGCGTCGTCGTTCTCGGCCACGGCAATCAGGTAGCGTGCCTGTGTCTGGGCCACCAGGCGATGGGGGCTGTCGGGCGCTGCGGTCACCATGGCGGCGCCGTGGAAGGTTCCGACCGCGCCCACGCGGCCAGGGGCCGCGGTGGCGGTGCGCACAGCGATGGGGCCGCCCATGCAATAGCCGGTGGTACCCAGCTTGCGCGCCTTGTCCACCTCCCGTTGGGCATCGAGCCAGGTCACGAAGGCCTTGCCGTCGCTCAGGTGCATGGCTGGTGTCAGGGCCTGCATCAGCGGCATCACCTCGGCGATGGGCGTCTGGCCGCCCTGTGCTGCAGTGGGCGCTTTCTTCTGCCTGTAGAAGGGGTTCACCACCAGCACGCTGTAGCCCGATTCGGCCAGCCGCCGCCCCATTTGCCTGAAGGCCGGGCGAAGGCCGAACACGTCGGGCCACACCAGCACGCCGGGTGCGGGCCCCGACGTGGGTGCGACAAAGTACGCGTCGCAAGTGCCATCTGCCGTGGCGATGCTCACCTCGCGCTCCGCAACAGCCACGGCGTTGGCCACACTGGGCAACGCGGTCAGCAGTCCGGCGGATGCGGCCAACGTACCGAAGTCGCGGCGGGTGTACTTCTTGAGTTCTTCCTGGTCGTTCAGATCACACACGGTGGGTTTACCTCATAAGGAAAGGAACAAGTCGAGCGTCAGCTTGTGCCACGGATCGGGATGGCTAGCAAGCAGATGGGTTTTTGCCCCTGATGCTCGGCGTCTCAAAGGCATTCAAAGAACCCCAAACCACTCGGGCAAAAAATGGGACACGAAGACGCCCGATTGCGCGCAACCCATGGGGCCAAACGACCGCTCGATGCCGCTCCGAGTGAGGATGCCCGCCGATAACAGCTGAGCATCAGCAGGCGAAAATCGCCCATGCCCAAGTCTGCCGCTCCGCTCTATCCGACTCTCTCTCCAAGCTCCCGTGACACCCACTGAACTCAAGGGCTTCATCCTCACGCGCCACTGGCGGGATGCTCCCGCCGGCACGGAGATCGAGTATTGGCTGGCAACCGACGCGGGGCCAAGAAAAGTGGTCCTGAACTCCCGCAGCAGCGTTGCGTTCGTCGCCAACCGGCACAGGGCCGCAGTCGAAGCGCATCTCGCGGCCATGCCGGGCGTGCAGCTGCGTGAGCTCGAGCTCAAGACCTTCCATCAGGAAGCCGTCTTCGGTGTCTACGCGAAGCACTTTCGCCAACTCGGCCGGTTGGCACGCACGCTCCAGGCGCAGGGCATTCCTCTGCTCGAAGCCGACGTGCGCCCACATGACCGCTACCTGATGGAACGCTTCATCACCGCCGGCGTTCTGGTGGAAGGAGGGCAGGCAGAGCGCGCCACCATCGTCGACTGCAGGCTCAAGCCCGCGCCCGAATTCCGGCCGACGTTGAAGGTCGTGTCACTGGACATCGAGACCAGCCAGCACGAAGCGCTCTATTCCATTGCGTTGGACGGCATGCAGGAGCGCGTCGTCTTCATGCTGGGCGAAGCGCCACCGGAGCCGCAAACCGAGTCGAACGAGCCCATGGCCTTCTCGCTCATTTATTGCCCGACCCGCAAGGCCATCATCGAGAGGCTCAACGACTGGTTCGAGCGGAACGACCCGGACGTGCTCATCGGCTGGAACGTCATCCAGTTCGACCTGCGCGTGCTTCAGAAGACAGCCAACGACTGCGGCGTGCAACTCCTCTTGGGCCGGGAGCGTCGCCCCATCGAATGGCGAACCCATCCGGGCAAGCAGGGCTACCTGTTCGCACCCACACCGGGCCGGGTCATCATCGATGGCATCGACGCACTCAAGGCCGCGGTGTGGAGCTTTCCGTCCTTCAGCCTCGAGACCGTCTCGCAAGCGCTGCTGGGCGAGGGCAAGGCCATCGGCGACGAGTACGACAAGATGGCGGAGATCGAGCGGCGGTACCAGGAAGACAAGCCTGCGCTTGCGCTCTACAACATCCGCGACTGCGAGTTGGTCCTGCGCATCTTCGACAAGGCGAAGCTGCTGCAATTCGCGATGGAGCGGGCCCAGACCACAGGCCTGCAGATCGACCACTTCGGCGGCTCCATCGCCGCGTTCAGCCACCACTACCTGCCGCGAATGCATCGCCTGGGCTACGTGGCGCCCAATGTAGGCGAGATTCCGAGCAAGGCCTATCCCGGCGGGTACGTGATGGACTCGAAGCCGGGGTTCTATGACTCCGTCGTGGTGCTGGACTACAAGAGCCTCTACCCCTCGATCATCCGGACCTTTCTTGTCGATCCGGTGGGCCTCGTCGAGGGCACGAACGCCAGCGACTCGACCGTGCTCGTCAAGGGACCACAGGGGACCGTCTTCTCGCGCGACAAGCACTGCCTGCCGGAGATCGTGACCACGCTTTGGCGCGCACGGGACGAGGCCAAGCGGGCGAAGAACGAGCCGCTGTCCCAGGCGCTGAAGCTGCTCATGAACTCTTTTGCCGGTGTGCTGGGTGCGTCCGAGTGCCGGTTCTTCAATCCCAAACTGGTGTCTGCCGTCACCCTTCGTGGGCACGAAATGATGAGGCTCACGCGTGAATTCGTGGAGAAGCGGGGTTATGAGGCCATCTACGGCGACACCGATTCCATCTTCATCTGGCTCAGGCGCACCCACACCAACGAAGAGGCGCATGCCGTCGCGGCAAGCCTGGCGGTTGATATCAATGACTGGTGGATGCGCACGCTGCGCGAGGAGCAGGGCCTGCAGAGCTTTCTGGAAATCGAGGTCGATACCCACTACAGAAAGTTCTTCATGCCCACCATTCGCGGCTCGGAGGTCGGCAGCAAGAAGCGCTACGCGGGCCTGAGTGCGGATGCCACGGGCAAGGAGGAGATGGTCTACCGCGGCCTCGAGATGGCCCGCAGCGACTGGACCCCTTTGGCGCGCCAGTTCCAGGAGGGGCTGCTGTCACGCATCTTTCAAGGCGAGCCCTACAAGGAGTTCGTGACCGACTACGCGAGATCGACGCTGGCTGGCGCCAAGGATGACCTGCTCGTCTACCGGAAGCGCCTGCGCCATCAACTCGATGCCTACCTGGTCAACGTGCCTCCGCAGGTCCGGGCCGCTCGCATCGCCGACGAACACAACGGACGGATCGGCCGGCCCAAGCAGTATCAGAAAGGCGGCTGGATTCAATACGTCATGACCCAGAACGGACCAGAGCCGCTGGAAACCCGCCATTCGCGCATTGACTACGAACACTATCTGACCAAGCAGCTTCAGCCACTTGCCGATGCCATTCTTCAGCCGATTGGAGAAAGCTTCATGGCTTTGACGACGTCGCAGCGGGGGCTCTTTTAGCTGAGACTGAATGGCTGCTGTCCAGCCTGTCTCTGGCTGAAGAACGATGGGTCTGTCTCTTGCCTGCGTAGACAGCAACTAGGTATGGTCAAGTAAAGATCGGCCACGCCAAGACCACTTTCTTTCTAGCCTCTCGTTGGCTCCGACACATCCCTGTTGATGTTGTCGACCACAAGCAGCGTGTCGTGGTGCGTGATCTGCACCTCGCTCCCATAAACCTCTTTGACACGGGCTTGGTACTCGGCGCCATGCCAGTGCTTGGCGGCTTCCAGCGTCTTCCAAACGTACACGCCGCCGCCCACATTCCTCGTTTCATCGAAGAAGTAGAACTTGTAGACGAGGTCCTCGTTTGTCGACCAGGCAGAGGCCGTCTGTCTGTATTTGGCGAGGAGCTCGTCGCGCGAGATGCCTGCTGGCAGGTCGAAGTAAATGGTCTCGGTGATCACAGTGGTTTCCCTTCGAAAGCACAAGAACGAAAGCCACTTCGATGCTAGCGCGCTGAGGTCAACCTACGAATTTGCTATGAGACTTCGCGCCTCATGCCCGCTTCGGTCGAAGGTCGAAACGTACATCCGGTTAGGGCCCGGACGCGACAGTCGAACGTCGTGACTAAAGGACAGCAATCAATCCCGAGCCGTCAGTCGAAGACAACCACATTGCCAGATCCACTCGGCTGCGCCCGTTCGAAGACCGTGACCGCGCAGTCCATCGCCACGCACAACCCGGTACCCTCGCGATCGAGACCATGGAGCCACGCTTCGCCATGTCAACTCGCCAGCAACCGTCCATTGAAAAGAATATGCAGCGTCCGAACCACCAACACCAGAAGCGCCGCAGTTAGAGCCACCAGCGACACCCCCGCCAGCAGCCTCAATGGCAATGTCGGATGCACAGACGCGTACTTCAACGCTGCATTCACCATCGCAGCCAGCGGAAAGCTGATCGCCCACCATCCCGCCCCAAACGGCACGCTCCTGCGAAACACCTTCGGCGCAAGCACCACGAACAGAAACAGACCGAAGTAAAACAGCAGTCCCGCGAATTGATCCACCTGCCCCGTGAGGTTGGTGTATGCCGTGAACCCGACCTCAAACGGCGCGACAAGAATCATCAGCGAAGGCGTCATCGCAGGCGCAAGCGGCTCGTGCTGGATCAACCGCGTGCAGATCATCGTGAACATCACGAGCGCGAGCACCGAGCCCACCGCAATTGACAGCAGCAGCACCTCGCCGGCCCAGGCCATGGGCCCGTGGCTGCCCGTGACCACGATGTCGAGCGCGGCGACGCCCGGAATGATCCACGCAGGCACCGCGTGCTTCGGGTCGCCGTTGCCACCGAGCAGCCGCGAGACGACATGCAGGGCCAGCAGCAGCGTGACAACGGTGCCGATGGTCCAGAGCACGCGGCCGAGCGTGCTGTCGTACACGCCCAGCACGGCCGATTGCAGCAGCAGTGCAATGGCGATGGTGCCGAAGAAGTTGCCGGCGATCGGGTGATGAAACTCGGCCTTCACGGCGGTCGGGTGCCGCAGCAGCTTGGCGCCATACCCGATGGCGAGCACGAGGAAGACGAAGGTGGCGAAGACCCCGATCACATCGGCCATCACTCGGCTGACGCCGAATGCGGTGTGCGCAAAACGCCAGCCCATGGCAAGGCCCGAGAGGCCCATCACGGCCGCGAACAGATTGACGGGAAGGTTCTTGATGGACGCTCCGACAGGGCGGGCGTCCACTGTGCCGAGAGGCAAGGAAGTGGCAGGCAGCGTGGCCTGCTGCATAGCGGCATGGGTCGTCATGCGCGCCAGTTTCGCTTGCGGTTGCCTGGCCGATATGGCTGTGCAACGGCGTTTTCTGCCAAATCCCCGCGTTGTCGGCCATGCGCGCCGCAGCCCTTGAGCGGGCCCGGCGCGCGGTGCCGCGTCAACGCTGCGGCATGTCCTTGACCGAGTAACCCAGGCTCACCGTCGCATCGTCCGGAATCGCGGGCATCGTCGCATTCCACGCGAGCCAGTCGGCACGCATGGCGGCCAGCCGCTCGGGCTGCTTCTTGCCCAGGTTGGCACGCTCGCGCTCGTCCGCCGGAATGTTGAACAGGTACTCGTTGCCGTCGACCTGCAGGTACTTCCAGTCGCCGTCGCGCAGCGCCTGCTGGCCGCGGTGATTCATGCGCCAGTGCAGCGGCCGGCGAAAGCTGTGCGTCGCGTCTTTCAGCACGGGCATCAGCGACACGCCATCGAGCGGATAGGCCGCATCGGGCTTCACGCCGGCTGCGTCGAGCATGGTGGCCGACCAGTCCATGGTCATGCACAGCTGCGCGCTCTCGCCGCCCTTGGCGATCACGGCGGGCCAGTGCGCGATCCATGGCACGCGGATGCCGCCTTCGGTCAGGTCCATCTTGCCGCCGACCAGCGGCCAGTTGTCCGAGAAGCGCTCGCCGCCGTTGTCGCTGGTGAACACCACGAGGGTGTTGTCGGCCATGCCGTGCTTTTGCAGCGCGGCCATGATCCAGCCGATGCCTTCGTCCATGTGATGGATCATGCGGCGGTACACGTGGATGTTGCCGCCGGCCAGGTCGAACAGGTTGTCCTTGATGGCCGGTGCCTTCTCCGCGTCGTCGCGGGTTTCCCAGGGCCAGTGCGGGGCGGTGTAGTGCAGGCTCAGGAAGAAGGGCGCCTCCTGCTTCGCCATGCGCTCCACGTAGTCGACGGCGCGTTTGGAAAGGATGTCGGTGAGGTAGCCGTCTTCCTTCTTGTCCTCTTCGCCGAACCACAGGTCGTGCTGGCCGGTGGAGTCGCAGTGGGTGAAGTAGTCGACGCCGCCCGACATGGGGCCGAAGAACTCGTCGTACCCCGAGCGCAGCGGCCCGAAGCTGGGCGGGTAGCCCAGGTGCCACTTGCCGATGAGCGCGGTCTGGTAGCCGCCGGCCTTGAGCAGCGACGGCAGGGTGGGGTGGTCGGTCGGCAGGCCCAGCGTGGTGCTGCCGCGGCTGCTGCTGCGGATGGGCTCTTCGGCCGCGCCGCGCAGGCGGTACTGGTAGCGTGCGGTCATCAGCGCGAAGCGCGTGGGCGAGCACACGGGCGAATTCGCATAGCCCTGGGTGAGCTTCAGGCCGTTGGCGGCCAGCCCGTCGAGCACGGGCGACACGGGGCCGAACACGGCATCGCGGCCGCCGTAGCAGCCAAGGTCGGCGTAGCCGAGGTCGTCGGCCACGATGAAGATGATGTTGGGTCTGGTCATATCTCTGGTGCGGTTGTTCTTCAGGGCTGGTAGCCGGACTTCTGCACGACGGGGGCCCACTGGGCGCGATACGCCTTGAGCATGGCGACAGTTTGCGCCTGCGTGCTGACCACGGGCGTCATGCCCGAGTCCTTGAACTTGCGCTGGGTGTCCGGGTCTTGCATGACTTCGCGGATGGCGGTGGACAGCCGCTCGACCTTGTCCTTGGGCATGCTGGTCGGCGCAAAGAAGGTGTTCCAGCCGGTGGCGGCAAGGTCGAGGCCGGCTTCCTTGAAGGTCGGAATGTCGGGCGCGAACGGCGAGCGCTTGGCACCCGAGAGCGCCAGGATGCGCAGCTTGCCGGCCGTGTGCTGGGGCAGCACCACGTCTTCCGTGTCGACGGCGATGGGCACCTGTCCGCCGATGAGGTCGTTCAGCAGTGGCGCCGAGCCACGGTAGCCGATCACCTGGGTCTGCACCTTGGCCTTCTCGCCCATCATCAGGCCGAAGAAGTGCGGCAGGCTGCCGGTGGCCGGCACGCCCACGTTGGCCTGCGTGGGGTTGGCGCGCATCCATGCGAGCAGGTGGCTCAGCTCGCGCACGGGCAGCGTGGGCGACACGGACAGCGCGAAGTCGTAGTCGTTGACGTGCGACACGGGCACGAAGTCGCGCTCGGCGTCGTAGTTGTTGTCCTTGAAGACGAGCGGCGCGACCACCATCACGGCGGGGTTGGCGAGCATCAGCACGTTCTGGTTGGCGGGCGTGATCTTCACCTGCTGCGCCGCCAGGCGGCCGCCCGCGCCGGGCTTGTTGTCGACGATGACCGCCACGCCCAGCTTGACGCCGAGCTTGTCGGCCACGACGCGCGCCACGCGGTCGGTGGCGCCGCCGGGGGCATAGCCGACGACGATGTGCAGCGGGCTGTCGAGCAGCGGTGCCGCGTGCGCGTTGATGGCAACGCACGCCATGAGGCCCGCTGCGGCAAACAGCGTGGCAAGGCGGCGGGTGATGGGGGCAGGGGTCGGCATGGTGTGGGTTCCTCCTTGTTCAATCTCGATCAATCAATCAATCGTTGGCCTGGAAATTCACGGCTTTCATGATGGCCGTCCAGCGCGCGGTGTCTTCGCGCATGGTCTTCAGCAGGGCTTCGCTGCCATCGGCAATGGGGTACATGCCGTTCTGCAGCAGTTGCTGGCGCACCTCGCGCGCATTCACGGCGCGGGTGAATTCGGCGCGCAGCTTCTCGATGGTGGCCGGCGGTGTCTTGAGCGGTGCGTAGTACGCGAACCACGCGGTCGCAACCACGTCCTCGTAGCCGGCCTCGACAAAGCTCGGCAGGTTGGGCATGAGCGGCGAGCGCTTCTCGCCGCTGGTGGCCAGCACCTTGACGCGGCCCGAGGGCAGCATCTGTTGCGCGCCGCCGATGGTGTCGAAGTACACGGGCACGCTGCCGCCCATCACGTCCTGCCGCGCGGGCGTGGAGCCGCGGTAGGGCACGTGCACCATCTTCAGGCCAGCCGCGCGGTTGAGCATCTCGCCCAGAAAGTGCGAAGGCGTGCCCGCGCCATACGAGGCAAAGCTCACCTTGTCGCCCTGCGCCTTGGCCCAGGCGATGAACTCGGCCAGCGTGTTGACGGGCACGTCCTTGTTGACGACCAGTGCCAGCTCGAAGCGGGCCGCATTGATGATCGGCACGAAGTCCTTGATCGGGTCGTACGAGAGGTTGCGGTAGGCGCCCGGAAACATGGTCATCATGCCGGCCGTGCCCAGCAGCAGCGTGTGGCCGTCGGGCGGCGCCGTCTTGACGGCCTCGACCGCGATGCGGCCCGCCGCGCCCGAACGGTTGTCGATGATGAGCGGGCCCAGCGACTCGCGCACCTGCTGCGCGATGGCGCGCGTCAGCACGTCCTGCGTGCCGCCCGCGGGCACGCCGATGAGCACCTTGATCGGCTGGCCGGGCGTGAAGGGCTGCTCGGTCCGCGCGAGCGATGCGACGGGCGCGAGGGCAAGGCCGCCCAGCGCGGCGAGTGCATGGCGGCGGTTCAGGTCGGGAATCAGGGGCATGGGCGATGTCTCCGGGGGGCTCGGTTGCTTTCTTTCGTGCGGCGCCGTCGCGGCGGGTGGCCGCGGCTGCGGACGATTCTGTAGACGCTACAGTCAATTGATCAAATCAACCATTGACCGGATTAACCCGGCCTCGCCCCCGATGACCGACGCCCCCCGCCGACCGCTGGACGACCTGCTGCTGTACCGGCTGTCGCGCCTGCTGTCGGTCGCGGGCAGCATGGTGATCCGGCTGTGCGAGGGGCGCTTCGGCATCACCCGGCGCGAATGGCGGTTGATCGCGGTGCTGGCCAGCCGGGGCGAGTTGAGTTCGTCGCAACTGGCCGAGCACGCCCAGCTCGACCGGGCGCGCACGTCGAAGGCGGTGGGCTCGCTGGTGACCAAGCAACTGGTCTCGCGCGTGGCCCGCGCGGGCGACCGCCGACAGGTGGCGCTGGGCCTGACCGAAGCGGGCAGGGCGCTGTACGACGCGCTTTTTCCACTGGTCACGCAGATCAACACGGAGCTGCTGGGCGCACTGGACGCCGACGACGCCGCGCGCTTCGACGATTCGCTGCATCGCCTGCAGGCGCGCGCCGAGCGCTTGGTCGAAGAGGCGGTGCTGCCCAAGGCAGACAGGGGGCGGCGCGCCGCAGCCAGGGGCGCGGGCAATCCGCGTTCGACCCCGTCGCCTTGACGGTAGGCCCGTTGCGGGCCCTGGGGTGAGTCGACACCGCGTGCCTGCGCAACGGCCGGCCGCCACCCCGTGTCCGTCCTGCCTGAAGGTTTTCTTAATAATAGATCGAGCACTTGGTCTAATAATAAAGGCATGACCCACCAGCCCGAGCAACCCCGTGCGAAAAGTTGACCCCGAGCGCCAGCAGGCCAAGCGCCGTCAGATCATGGAAGCGGCCGGCGACTGCTTCGCACGTCGCGGCTTCCACGCCACGACCACCGCCGAGATCTGTGCCGCGGCCGGCATGAGCCCGGGCAATCTCTTCCATTACTTCGACAGCAAGAGCGCGATCATCGAGGCCATCGTCGACGAAGAGCGGCGCGATGCCGCCGACTACTTCGCCACGCTCGAAGATGCCCCCGATCTTTTCGAGGCGCTTCTCGGCTTTCTCGACGTGGTCATGGCGTTTGCGGCCGACAAGGCCTACGCGCGCCTGGCACTGGAGATCGCCGCCGAAGCCGCGCGCAACCCGACCGTCGGCGCCATGACGGCCGCGAGCGACGCAGAGACGCGCGCCGCCATTGCCGCGCTGTTGCGTCGCGCGGTGGCACGCGGGCAGGTCGATGCGCAACTCGATCCGGCGCAGGCCGCGAGTTGGATCGCCGCGCTGATCGATGGCGTCTTCTCGCGGCTGGCCATCGACGCGAGCTTCGAGCCCGAGCGCGAGGCGCCGATGCTGCGCCTGATCGTGAGCCGTTTCCTCAAGCCTGGGAGCACCGCGTGAACGCCGTGGTTTGCATACCATCGCCCGAACGTCCGGTCTGGGACCGCGCCAGCGGCCGCGTGTTCGGCAAGGTGGCGCTGGTGACGGGGGCGGCTTCGGGCATCGGACGCGCCACCGTGCTGCGGCTGGCCGCCGAAGGTGCGACGGTCGTTGCCACCGACATCGACGCCCTGGGCGGTGAAGAAACGGCGCGGCTGGCGCGTGCCACCGGCGGGCGTGCGATGTTCATGGCACACGACGTGGCGAGCGAGGCCGATTGGCGCGACGTGATCGACACCGTCATCGCGGCCCACGGCGCGCTGCATGTGCTGGTCAACAACGCCGGCATCGCGCTGGCCGGCGACACCTTCGCGATGAGCCACGAAGAATGGCGTCGCCAGCTCGCAGTCAATCTCGATGGCGTTTTTCTGGGCGTGAAGCACGGCGTGCCGCTGATGTCGCGCTCCGGTGGTGGCTCGGTGGTCAATGTGTCGTCCGTTGCCGGGCTCATCGGCACACCGGGCCTTGCGGGTTATTCGGCCAGCAAGGGCGGCGTGCGCCTGTTCTCGAAATCGGTGGCGCTGGAGTGCGCCCGCGCGCGCAATGGCGTGCGGGTCAACTCGCTGCACCCCGGCATCATCGACACGCCGATCTGGTGCACGAATGCGCGCGTGCAGCCGACGGGTGGCGGGGGCATGGTGGCCGGCCTGAAGCGGCTCTGGCGCCGCGCGGTCCTCGGCATGGCGGGCCGGGCCGGCGCACCGCTCGGCCACGCGGGCACGGCCGTCGACGTGGCCAACGGCATTCTGTACCTCGCCAGCGATGAATCGCGCTATGTGACGGGCAGCGAGTTCGTCATCGACGGCGGCCTGACGGCCGCATGAGCCACACGACACCCATGACGCACACGACCGAAGACACCATGTCGCTCCAGAACCCCTCCGCGCAGCCCGTGCGCGCGCCTGCCAACCATCGCCAGCAACTGGTCGATGCCCTGCGTGGCTTCGCGCTGCTGGGCATTCTTGTCGTCAACATCGCGAGCTTTGCCTCGTCCTACTACGGCGTGGGCGTGCCCGATCCGATGGCGCAGTCCGTGGCCGAGCGCGCGGCCCTGTACGTTCGCAGCCTGTTGTTCGAGACCAAGTTCTACCTGCTGTTCTCGTTCCTGTTCGGCTACAGCTTCACCTTGCAGATGCAGTCGGCCGAGCGCGATGGCAAACCCTTCGTGCCGCGCCTGCTGCGGCGGCTGGTGGGGCTGTGGGTCATCGGCATCCTGCACGCGGTGGTGCTGTACCACGGCGACATCCTCACCACCTATGCGGTGCTGGGCGCAGTGCTGCTGGTGTTGCGGCGGCGGGGCGATGTGTTCCTGATGCGCTGCGCCATCGGCCTCGTGCTGACGACCTCGCTGGTGTGGGCCGGCGTGGGCTATCTGCTGGTGCTCTCGGGCGCTCCGCAAGACACCCGGGGTGCGATCGCCGAAGCCGTGTCGGCCCTTGCGGCCTATCGTGGAACGCCGGCCACGGTCATCGCACAGCATCTGCGCGAGCTGTCGCAGGTCTGGGTGGTGATCGGGCTGGTGCAGGCGCCCACCGCGCTGGCGATGTTCTTCGCGGGCTTCATCGCCGGCCGGCGTGGGCTGCTTGCGCACGTCGAAGCCCATCGGGCGCTGTTCAAGCGGCTGCTGCTCTGGGGCGCGATCGTGGGTGTGCCGGGCGCGGTGTTCTATGCGTGGCCATCGGTGCGGCTGAACGACTCGGTGCGCGAGATCTACAGCCTGTCGCTCGGGCTGTTGACGGCGCCGTTCCTTACGGCTGCCTATGGCGCGGGAATGCTGTTGCTGTTCCAGACGCCGCGCGGCCATGCGTTGGCCAATCTGCTGGCACCAGCCGGACGCATGGCGCTGTCGAACTACCTGCTGCAGTCGCTGGTGTGTGCCTGGATCTTCCTGGCGTACGGCCTTCGCTTGATGGGCACCGTCGGGCCGCTGGCGACCTTCGCATTCGCCTTCGCGATCTTTGGGGCGCAACTGGTGCTGAGCCGCTGGTGGATGGGGCGATTTGCCTATGGGCCGGTGGAGTGGCTGCTGCGGGCCTTGACGAACCTGGAGCTGCCCGCGATGCGGCGCAGGGAGCGGCTCCCGTCGCCTTCGCGATCCTGAGTCGCGCCGCGCCTACGTGTGGGCCAGCAGCAGTTCTTCGGCATTGCTGGGCGGACGCAAGCCATCCGCCCTGCCAGCAAAGTAGCGCTGCGCAAGATCGGTCGCAGAGATGTGCTGTGCCTGTGCAAAGCCGGCCTCGCGGGCCAGCGCCAAAATTTCCGGCGGCGTGAAGAAGCTGATGAACGGCGTCCCGCTCGCGCGTGCACCCTTCTGCGCCATCTCGAGCCCGGGGCGTACCTCCGGGTCCGCCATCTCCAGCGGGAGCAGGAAGGTCATCGCAAGCGTCGAGCCCGGAGCCAGGGCCGCGACGACCTGGCGCAACGCGGCCGCATTCGCCTCTTTGGTGAGGTACATGCTGACGCCCGTCGAGACCACGATGGCCGGCTTGCTGTCGTCGAAGCCGGCGGCCACGAGCCCGTCTTTCCAGTTGTCTCCGGCCTCGAAGTCGACAGGCACGAAGCGCAGCCAGTCGGGAATGCCGAAACCCAGCGCGACCAGCCGTTGCCGCTTCCAGGCCTGGGGGCCTGGCTGATCGACTTCGAACACCTTGAGTTGCGATGCAAGCTCGGGTCTGCGCTGCGCGAAGCTGTCGAGCCCGGCGCCGAGGATCACGTACTGGCCCAGCCCGTGCCCGGCCTGTTCGACCACCAGGTCTTCGATGAAGCGCGCCCGCGCCACGATGGACGCGCGAAACGGACGCGTGAACTGCGGGTCCATGTCGCCGCGGCTGCGCCAGTCGGCGCCGGGGGCGAGGAGTTCGAGGCCGATCCTGTCTTCGAGCACATGCGGCGCGGGGTCGGCCTCCAGATGAAGGGCCCGCCACAGGGCAACGCGTGCTGCCGTGCTGTCTGGTGCTGCATCTTGCTGGTCGGTCATGGCTTCCAATCCGGTGCGTTGGTCTTCGCCGGATTCTGCGCCGGGAGCGCTCAGGATGTCAGCAGTGTCGAGAGCTGGTACGCCGCGAAGCAAAGCAGCAGTGCACCCGACAGCCTGTTGATGGACTGCATGGCTCGCGCGCTCAGCTTGTGCCGGACCATCGACACGCCGGTCGACAGCCCGAGCCACCACAGCGCCGAGCCCAGGAACACGCCGAGCACCATCGACGTCGCGGTGCCGGTGCCGCCCACGTGCCCGGTCGCGACCGATGCGAACACCGCAATGAAGGACAGGATCGTCATCGGGTTGGCCAGCGTCAGCGCAAACACCGACAGCATCGCCTTCAGCGGCGTGGTGGCGTCCTGTGCCGACCGCGCTTGCGTTGCGACCGGCGCGCGCAGAAGCTGAATGCCCATCCACGCTAGGAAGGCCGCGCCGCCCAGCGCCAGCGGCACGCGCGCCGCCACCATCGACGCGATGACGGCCGACACGCCCAGCGCACCGATGGCGCCGTAGCACGCGTCGGCCAGCGCCGCGCCCAGCCCGCTCAGAAAGCCGATGGTGCGGCCGTGCGCCAGCGTGCGCTGGATGCAGAGCAGGCCGATGGGCCCCACGGGCGCGGCAATCGACAGCCCGATGACGAGGGACTTGAGGAAGAGGGCGAGATCCATGTGCGTTGTTCGAGAGGTGATCGAAGCAGTCAAAGGTGGCCGAGGTGATCGGGCTGGCATCGAATTGTCTCGAGACGTTTCGTTGGTGAAAATGGCGAAGCTCAGGCAGATCGCGCTGTTTGCCTGAGATCGGAAGCAAATATCCAACCCGTGCCTTAAATCCATGGAAATCGATCCCAAGAATTGGCAGATCCTCGACGTGCTTCAGGAAGACGCACGCACCTCATTGACCTCGCTGTCGCGGCAGGTCGGCTTGTCGGTGCCTTCGACCTCGGAGCGGGTGAAACGGTTGGAAGAGGCGGGCGTGATCGAGGGCTACCGCGCGGTAGTGCCGCCGCGCAAGGCGGGCTACACCGTCACGGCGTTGATCGGCATCCACACCCTGCAGCCCGAGAAGGCGCGGCTGATCAAGCTGCTCAAGGGCAAGAGCGAGGTGCTCGAATGCTTTCACGTGACGGGGCAGGACTCGTACGTGCTCAGGGTGATCGCGCGCGACATCGAGCACTTGGAGGACTTCGTGGGCAGCATCAACCACTTGGGCGAAACGCGCACCTCGATCGTGATGTCGGTGCCGATTCCGGCGCGGGCCGTGGAAGCGCCAGATCGTGCGGCCGGTGCCGCCGATGCCGAGGCGCGTGCCGGCGCCAAGGGGCGCCGGACCTGAAAGGCTCAGCCGTTCAGTCGGCGCCGACTCGGCCGTTCAGCGCGCAGCCTTCTGCCGATAGACCTGCTCGCCCGCCACCCACGTCTCCAGCACCTGCGTCTTCCAGATCTCGCCCGGCGCGATCGTGAACGGGTCCTGGTCGACGACGATGAAGTCGGCCCACTTGCCGGGCTCCAGCGAGCCGATGGATTTCTCCTGGTGCTCGGCGTAGGCCGCGTCGAGCGTGAAGGCGCGGAAGGCCTGCGGCAGCGTCATCGCTTCCTCGGGGTGCCAGCCGGCGATGGGCTTGCCCTGGTGGTCGGTGCGGGTCACGGCCGCGTGCAGGCCGTAGAACGGGTTGGCCGATTCGACCGGAAAGTCGGAGCCGCCCGCGATCACCGTGCCTTGCTTCAGGAAGGTCTGCCACGCATAGGCGCCCTTGATGCGCTCCTTGCCCACGCGGTCTTCGGCCATGTTCATGTCGCTGGTGGCGTGGGTGGGTTGCATCGATGCGATCAGGCCCAGGGTCTTGAAGCGGGGAATGTCCTGAAGCGACACCACCTGCGCGTGCTCGATGCGGTTGCGCCGGGCCATGCCGTTCGGGTCTTCCTTGTAGGCTGCTTCGAAGGCATCGAGGATCTGCCGGTTGGCCGCGTCGCCGATGGCGTGCACGTTGACCTGGTAGCCGGCCTTGAGCGCGGTGCGCACCTTGCCGCGCAGCACGGCGTCGTCCATGAAGAGCAGGCCCTTGTTGTTGTGGTCGTCGCTGTAGGGCTCCAGCAGGGCCGCGCCGCGGCTGCCGAGGGCGCCGTCGGCAAAGAGCTTGACGGCGCTCAGGTTGAAGCGGTCGTCGGCATAGCCCTTGACGGGGCCCTTGGGCGCGAGCTGTTTGTAGTCGTCGCCGACGTCGTTGATCATGGCGTACACGCGTGACGTGAGCTTGCCCGCGTCCGCGAACTCGCGGTAGATGCGTGCCTCGTCCGCGCTGGTGCCGGCATCGCCCACGCCCGTGAGGCCGAGCGAGGCGAAGTGGCGCATGGCCGAGTCGAGCGCGATGCGGCGCTCGGCGTCGGTGTAGGGCGGCATCACCTTGGTCAGCAACAGCTGTGCCTTGTCGACCAGGATGCCGGTGGGCTCGCCCTTGGCGTCGCGCTCGATGCGCCCACCCACGGGGTCGGGCGTGTCGCGCGTGATGCCGGCCATCTGCAGCGCCTTGGTGTTGGCCCAGATGGCGTGGGCATCGACGCGGCGCAGGGTCACGGGGCGGTCGGCAATGGCGGTGTCGAGTTCGGCCGCGGTGGGAAAGCGGTCGAGCTTCCAGATCACCTGGTTCCAGCCCGAGCCCATGATCCATTGGCGCGCGGGGTTGGCCTGTCCGTAGGCCTTGATCTTGGCCAGGGCCTCGGCCAGCGTGCGCGTCTCGGTCACCACTACTTCGCTCTGGCGAAAGCCGATGCGAAAGACATGGCCGTGCGCATCGATCAGGCCCGGCAGCATCGTGCGGCCCTGGCCGTCGAGCTTGCGTGCGTCGGGGTACTGCTTGGCGATCGATGCGGCGTCACCCACGCCCAGCACGCGGCCCTTGTCGAAGGCGAGAGCGGAGAAGCTGACGAGCTTGTCGCCCTCGAAGGTGTAGCCCTTGACGGGCGCGACGACGGTGGGCTCGGCCTGCGCTTGTCCGAACGCGAGGGCGGCGGCCATGGGCAGGGCGCCGCACAGCTTGAGAAGGGATCTGTTCATGGATGTCTTCATGTAGTAGTTATGGAAGAAGAAAGAAGAAAGCGACCGGCTCAGTGCCTGGCCAGCGTCAGGAACTCGCGCAGGTTCTGCACGCCCAGCTTCGCGTAGACGCGCTCCTTGTAGGTGATGACGGTGGCCGGAGACAACGACAGCTGCCGCGCGATTTCTTTCGCGGTGCAGCCTTCGACCAGCAGCCGCGCGGTCTCGCGTTCGCGTTGCGACAGCTCGGGCCACAGGTGGGCGTGGCTGGCTTCGGGTTGCCGGTGCAGCGACACCAGCTCATCGTGGCGATGCGCGAGCGCCATGAGCGTCGAGGCGTGCGAGCGCATCAGCCGCGCCGTGCGGTCGCGCTGCACCTTCGTGCGCGAGAAGTACAGGTTGAGGTAGCAGGTCTGGTCGCGCCAGCGGCGCAGCAGCGATACCTTGCTGGAGAAGCCGGGCCGGTCGAACAGGAGCCGGCGGTACTCGGGGTCGCCGATGCTGGCGGGCGACATCCAGAGCAGCTGGAGTTCGGGCCTGCCATCGGAGGCGCCACCGCGTGCGTCGGTGCACATCAGCGGGTAATTGGGGTCGCGCTCGTAGAAGCGCTTGACGAAGATCTCGGTGGTCGACTCGATCAGGTGCTGGTCGAGCACGCTGGCCGCCGACGCTGCCTGCACGCGGCCGTGTCCGTCATAGCAGAGGTAGCTGACGTGGTCGGCGCCCAGCGCGGCGTTCAGGCCTTCGAGCAGGCGCGAATGAAAGCTGGAGCTGCCCAGGTGCTGGACGGCGTCTCCCAGCCATGCGTCCTGCACGGGCAGCGTCAATTCGTTGGTCATGTGTGGTTGTCTCCGGCGCTTGTCTTGTCGGTGTCATGGCCGCGAGCGCTCCGGCGAAATAATGCCATGGCGCGCGCCGGTCGGGTTCCCGTGTCCTCATCTGTGCGGACATACACGGCGGGTGTCGCAACCTAGAGTCCCGGGCCTTGGCCGCGCGTGCATCGCATGCGGTGCCACAGGCTCGCAAAAGAACATTCAACAGGAGACAGAGAGACATGAAAAAAACTTCCCGACCCTTGCACCGCGCGGCCCTGATGCGCCCCGTGCTGGCCGCCGCGCTGGCGCTCTGCGCCGCTTCGGCCGGTGCGCAGCAAGCCAGCGGCGCCGCATCGCTGCAGGCGCAGATCGACACGCGCGCCAAGGCGGTCGAGGCCCAGCTGATCGCATGGCGCCGCGACATTCATCAGCACCCCGAACTCGGCAACTACGAAACCCGCACGGCAAAGCTGGTGGCCGACCATCTGCGCAAGCTCGGCTTCGAGGTCAAGACGGGTGTGGCAAAGACCGGCGTGGTCGGCCTGCTCAAGGGCGGCAAGCCGGGGCCGGTGGTGGCACTGCGCGCCGACATGGACGCGCTGCCGGTGAAGGAGCGCGTCGACGTGCCCTTCGCATCGAAGGCCAAGGGCCAGTACCTGGGCAAGGAGGTCGATGTGATGCACGCCTGCGGCCACGACACGCACGTCGCGATCCTGATGGCCACGGCAGAAGTGCTGGCGGGCATGAAGGACCAGCTGCCGGGCTCGGTCAAGTTCATCTTCCAGCCGGCCGAAGAGAGCCCGGCCGACTTCGAGCCCAACGGCAGCAACATGTGGGGCGCCAAGCAGATGGTGGCCGAGGGCGTGCTCGAGAACCCGAAGGTCGACGCGATCTTCGGCCTGCACGTGAGCAGCGGCATCGAGTCTGGCAAGCTGGCCTGGCGCAGCGGTGCAGCGATGGCGGCGGCCGACCAGTTCTGGATCGACGTGAAGGGCCGCCAGACGCACGGCGCGCGGCCCTGGGGCGGCATCGACCCGATCGTGGTGGCCTCGCAGATCGTGATGGGGCTGCAGACCATCCAGAGCCGGCAGGTCAACGCGATGCTGGAGCCATCGGTCATCACGGTGGGCACCATCCATGGCGGCAACCGCATGAACATCGTGCCCGAGAAGGTCGAGATGATGGGCACGGTGCGTACTTACGACGAAGGCATGAAGAAGGACATCCATGCGCGCATGAAACGCACGACGGAGTCGATTGCCGCGAGTGCGGGCGCCGAGGCGACGTTCAAGGTGGTGGAGCTGTACAACGCGACGGTCAACCAGCCGGCGTTGACGGCGCAGATGGCGCCGACGCTGCAGCGCGTGGCGGGCGAGGGCAACTGGATGCTCGGGCCGAAGGCCACGGCGTCGGAAGACTTTTCGTTCTACCAGGAGCGCGTGCCGGGGCTGTTCTTCAACCTGGGCGTGACACCCAAGGGGGTGGACGTGACGAAGGCCGCGTCGAACCATTCGCCGGAGTTCTATGTGGACGAGCCGGCGCTGGTGAACGGGGTGCGTGCGCTGGCGAACCTGACGGTGGACTACATGATGGCTTCGGCCAAGTAGCCCGCTGGTTCTTTTGCGCTCTTGTTCGGGGCGCTGTCGTTCAGGGCGCGTGCGAATGACACCGGGTGCTCCCCTCCGCGAATGTCCCCCGCTTCGCTCCTCCTTTATTTCGCTGCGGGGAGCACCCGGTGCCATTCGCACGAGGGCACGTTGCGGGTGCATCGCCGATCAACGACTGCTCTGAAAACGCTCACGCCGGCGGTGTGCTCCCCGCAGCGAAATAAAGGAGGAGGGGCGCAGCCCCGGGGGACATTCGCGGAGGGGAGTACGCCGTCGGCGCGAGCGCGCCCTGAATCGAGCGGCAACAAACAGCTACAGCATCGGCTGCTGCTGCGGCTCCTGCCGTTTCTCGTGCATGCCTTCGCTCTCGATCCGCATCTTCGGCAGGAACTGCGGGTACTCGCGCTGCATGAAGTCGATCAGCCCTTCGCGCACGGTGCAGCGAAGGTCGAAGGCCAGGCCCGAGGTGGCGGCCGTGCAGAGCACGCGAACCTGCATCGTGCGTTCGGTCGCATCGGTCACGCGCAGGTTGAAGAAGCGGCCGTCCCATTCGGGCGCTGCCTTCACGATGCGCTCGACCTCTTCGCGCAGCGGCGCGAGCGGCATGCCGTAGTCGGCGTAGATGAAGACCGCACCGAGCAGTTGGGCCGAATGGCGCGTCCAGTTCTGGAACGGCTTTTCGATGAAGTAGGTCAGCGGCAGGATCAGGCGCCGCTCGTCCCAGATCTTGATGACCACGAAGGTGCCGGTGATCTCTTCCACGCGGCCCCATTCGCCCTCGACCACCAGCACGTCGTCGATGCGGATCGGCTGTGCCAGCGCGATCTGCAGTCCGGCGATGAGGTTGCTGAACACCGGCTTGGCCGCAAGACCGGCCACGATGCCGATGACACCGGCCGAGGCCAGCAGGCTGGCGCCGACCTGGCGTGCACCCGGAAAGGTCATGAGCATCATCGCGCCGCCGGCCACCAGCACCACCGTCATGGCGGTGCGCGCCAGCACGCGGGTCTGCGTGAGCACGCGGCGCGCCTGCAGGTTGTCGGCGATGTCCGAGGGGTGCTGCGCGAGCACGCCGTCGGCGAAACCGCTGATGGCCTTCACTGCGAGCCAGGTGGTTGCGGCGATCAGCAGCAGGCCATTGAAATGCCGCACGTTGCCGATGAAGCGAAGGTCGTCGGGCGCGGCCTGCCACACCAGCAGCAACGCGACCAGCGGGAGCACCAGCCGCGCCGCCGCGTTGCAGTTGACCACCATCGCATGGATCGCCGGCGCCGGGCGGGTGATCCGCCTCAATACAAGGCCACCGATGCGGTGGGCGAGAAGGGCGAGGGGAACTGCGATCAGGGCGGCAACCCATGTGCCGAACCAGGGGTGGGCAAGTATCTCTTTGATCATCA
The DNA here is from genome assembly GCF_900100965.1 of Variovorax sp. EL159. Lineage (GTDB taxonomy): Bacteria > Pseudomonadota > Gammaproteobacteria > Burkholderiales > Burkholderiaceae_C > Variovorax. Next base: position 1,177,151 of record NZ_FMUJ01000002.1, read on the forward strand.
AGCGGTGGTCGCGGGCGGTGTTGTCTCGTTCAGCGGTTGAAGAATGCGCGCTGCGTCGTCGCGCAGCTGCGTGGCGAGGGCCGTGGCCAGATCGAGTCGGCGCAGCAGCCAGGGGCTGATGTCGTTGTCGAACGGGTCGGGCAGGGGAATCGGGCCGCCGACGGTGGTGGAGCCGGCGCTCTCGGGGTGAGAGGGGCCGGTGGTCGGTGTAGTTCCGATGGCGGCTTCGATTCTTTGCGCGGTGCGGCTGATCGGGCCCTCGACCTCGCCGGGTGTGAGGCGGTCGCGCCGCAGCACGAGCATCGATTTCACGGCGCTGAGTTGCGCGAGCAACTGGTAGCTGTGGGCCTGCAGATGTTCGAGCGGCTCGAGCGGCGGTTGCACCGCGCGCGGCTCGGAGAGCGAACGCTGCGTGGCCTGCACCAGCGCCGACAGGCTGTCGTAGGCCTCGCGGCGAGCGAGGCGCCATTCGAGTTCGGGGCTGCTGTCGATGGCCTGCAATTGGCCCAGGCCAAGCGCCAGCCGCGCATGGCGTGCCTGCGCGGTGAGCGTGCGCGCCACCAGCGCAGGGATCTGGCTGCGCTCCCACGAGGGCAGCACGTAGCAGAAGCCCCAGGCCAGCGCGGCACCGATGAGCGTGTCGGCGATGCGTTCGAACAGCGCGAAGATGGGCGCCACACCCACGTTCAGCATGTGGGCCTGCACGAGGCCCAGCACCGTGGCGGCCACCGCGGTGATGAGGTAGCGCCGCACTGCGAAGCTGTGCGCGATGGCCTGCGCCACCGTCACGATCACCAGCAGCATCAGCGCCGACGGGTGGGCCGACAGCAGCCCCACCGCGAGCACGCAGCCCAGCAGCGTACCGGCGACGCGGGCGTTGCGCCGCTCCAGCGTCTGCGAGAGGCTGCCGCGCAGCACGACCACGATGGTCAGAAGAATCCAGTAGTCGTGCGAGCCCCAGGGCATCGACACCGCGATGGCGTAGCCGGCCGCGATGGCCAGCGCGGCGCGAATCGCGTGGCGCAGCGGCGGCGCGTCCCAGCGCCACAGCGTGAGGAAGGGGCGCCACGACCAGTCGGTCGGGCTCACGAAAAGCTGCCAGTTGGCGCGCACCACGGCCAGGTTGGGCTCGGCGTCGCCGCGCGCCATGGCCGACAGGCGCAGCACTTCGTCGTTGATGTGGCCGATGCGGCTGGCCAGGCCGCGCGCGAGCATCGCGGCGGTGGGGCCGATGTGGCCGCCGCCACCGCCCGGGCTGTTCGCGCTGTCGTCGGCGGACACGTGGATGGCCGCCAGCCGCGGGCGCCGGTCGGGCACCACGGCGGGCGTGCGGCGCATCAGCAGCGCATCGGCCAGCGCGATGGTTTCTTCGGCGAGTTCTTCGAGCACGCAGCGCATCTCGATCAGCGCCTCGGCATGCGCGGGGTGGGCGCGCAGCGTGTCGAGGTCAAGCTCGCTGGCCAGCAACTGGTCGCGCATCTCGAGCACGATCACCAGCATCGCGGCCAGCCGTTGACGGCGCGGCGTGCGCGGCGATTCGAGCACGATGTCGCGGGTGGCCTGCAGCTGGTCGGCCAGCGCGGCCTGCTCGCGCAGCAGTTGGCCGAGCACCGGTGCGGGCGTGTCGCGCACGTCGCGGGTTTCGTCCTGCGGCAGGAACTGGCTGGCCTCGGTGCGCATCAGCGCGGCCAGCGAATAGAGCACGTCGGCCACCGACTGGGTGCGAAAGCGCCCGTTGAGCGCGAGGTTGGCGAGCGTGGCCCAGATCACGTACAGGCCCGCGCCCAGGCCGAAGTGCCAGGTGCGCTCGATGGCATCGGCCATGTCGCGCGGCGCCTGGGTGGCCATCGAGAAGATCATCGAGAACATCACCGCGATCGCGATCGGGATGCCCCGCTTGCCCCAGGCCATGCCCAGGAAGGCCACGAAGGTGGCCGGCACCAGCAGCAGGCCGAGGCGGATCGGCGCGGTGTGCAGCATCTGCACGGCAAAGAAGAGCGGCAGGCCGATCAGCGGCGCCGGCAGCATCTGGAAGAACTTGCCGCGGCGCGGGCCGGGCAGGTCGGGCGGCGCGGTCACGATCACGCCGGTGGCCGCCGCGGAGGCGGCCAGGGTGCCCAGCCAGAGGTGCACCCCGCCCGAAATGAACAGGAGCCCGAGCGCGACGGTGAGCCCGCTCGCGACGTAGTGGCTCAGCGCAATGCGCAAAGCCGCGCGAACCCGGGCGGCGGCGCGGGGCCCCAGCACCATCACTTGGCGGAAGCGTCGCCCTCGAAGGGGCTGCCAGTGCCGGGTGCGCCAGTTGCGCCGGGTGCCGCGGGTGCGTCGCGGCGGATGCGCGTGAGCTTGCGGGGTGCGGCGGGGGCGGCTGCCACGGCGGGCTTGTCGCCCTCGGCGGCTTCGTCCGCGAAGTCGACCACGGTGCTGCGGGCATAGAGGTCGACCGAGGCGTCTTCGGTGCTCGACTTGGTCGAGGCCGACACGGCGCGCACGCGGTCGCTGGCGCGCAGCTTGTCGTCGACGTTGGCGAACTTCGAGTACTTGGCGAGCAGCGGCACCAGTTGGCCGTAGACGCGCGGGGCGGCGGCCAGGCATTCGCGCTGATCGAGGAACTCGGGCTCGCCCGTGAAGTTGCCGATCAGGCCACCGGCCTCGGTCACCAGCAGCGAGCCGGCGGCCACGTCCCAGGGGTTCAGGCCGGTTTCAAAAAAGCCGTCGGTGAAGCCGGCGGCCACGTAGGCCAGGTCGAGCGCAGCCGCGCCGGGGCGGCGCAGGCCCGCCATGCGGGGCATCATGTCCGCCATGATGGCCAGGTACTGCTTGAAGTTGTCGCCGGTGCGGAACGGAAAGCCCGTGGAGATCAGGCACTCGCTGAGCTTGGTGCGCTTGGACACGCGGATGCGGCGCTCGTTCAGGTAGGCGCCGCGGCCCTTGGTGGCGGTGAACAGGTCGTTGCGGCTCGGGTCGTAGATGACCGCCTGCTCGATCTTGCCGCGCACCGATAGCGCGATCGACACGCAGTAGACCGGAAAGCCGTGGATGAAATTGGTGGTGCCGTCGAGCGGATCGATGATCCAGACGAAATCGGAGTCTTTGGCGCCGTATTCGGTGCCCGATTCTTCGGCCAGGATGCCGTGCCCCGGGTATGCGCCAAGCAAGGTCTCGATGATGACCTTTTCGCTGGCGTGATCGACTTCGGTCACGAAGTCGTTGACCTGCTTTTGCGAGATGCGCACGGCCTCGACGTCGAGGGCTGCGCGGTTGATGATCGCGCCGGCGGCGCGTGCGGCCTTGACGGCCACGTTGAGCATGGGATGCAGGTTGGGGGACGACATTCTGGATTGTGAGAAGAACGGTGGAAGGGGTCTCCGAGAATTCGATCTGTGCAATCCTGGCGACCCTGCGGCCCGGCGATGCGGGCGGCGAGAATCGGGCATTTTACCGGCTCTGCCCGTTTGTGTCTCCCCACCCTGTCATGCGCACCCGTTTCATCCTGATCCAGACCAGCCACGCCGGCAATGTGGGCGCGGCCGCCCGCGCCATGAAAACCATGGGTTTCGACGACCTCGTGCTCGTGGCGCCCCGCTGGGCCAACGTGCTGCGGCGCGAGGAAACCATCCAGCGCGCGAGCGGTGCCCTCGACGTGCTGACCAACGCCCGCATCGTCGAAACGCTCGACGAAGCGCTCGACGGCGTGACCCATCTTTGTGCCACCGCCATGATCCCGCGCGACTTCGGCCCGCCCACCTGCACGCCCCGGGAGCACCTGGAACCCCTGGCCAGGCAGGGCGACCAGCACGTCGCCTTCCTGTTCGGCTCCGAGCGTTTCGGCATGCGGAATGAAGACGTCTACCGCTGCAACGTGGCGCTGAGCATCCCGACCGACCCGAAATTCGGCTCGCTCAACCTTGGCGCGGCCATCCAGGTGGTGGCCTACGAATGGCGGCTGGCACTCGGCGGCTACGAGGTGCGCGACGCCACGGCGCCGGTGCAGGCGGCCGATGCGCAGTCGGTGGCCGGCATGCTCGACCACTGGGAGCGCTCGCTGGTGGACATCGGCTTTCTCGACCCGGCCGCGCCCAAGAAGCTGATGCCCCGGCTGCAACAGCTTTTCAACCGTGCCCAGCCTACGCCGGAAGAAATCCACATCCTGCGCGGCATTGCCAAGGCCATGACCGACGCAACGCGGACACCCCGCGCGCCCGGCGATTCGTAAAACCCCATCGCGCGTACGCGATGACACGGGGCTTTAGACTGCCCGCCCCCTATCGATATAACGACAACAAAGGCAGCGATGTTCTCTCGACTGCGCGCCGACATCCGGTGCATCCTCGAACGCGACCCGGCCGCCCGCAGCGCCTGGGAAGTGATCACGGTCTACCCCGGCTTCCATGCCGTGGTGCTGCATCGCTGGGCGCATGCCTGTTGGACACACGGTTTCAAGTGGCCGGCCCGCTTCATCGCGCACTGGGCGCGCTGGATGACCGGCATCGAGATCCACCCCGCGGCCAAGATCGGCCAGCAGGTGTTCTTCGACCACGCCATGGGCGTGGTGGTCGGCGAGACCGCCGAGATCGGCGACGGCTGCACCATCTACCAGGGCGTGACGCTGGGCGGCACCTCGCTCTACAAGGGCGAAAAGCGGCACCCGACGCTGGGAAAGAACGTGGTGGTGAGCGCGGGCGCCAAGGTGCTGGGCGGGTTCGTGGTGGGCGACGGCGCCAAGATCGGCAGCAACGCGGTGGTCATCAAGCCGGTGCCGGCTGGGGCGACCGCGGTGGGCATTCCGGCGCGCATCATTCCGTCGAAGACGGGCGAGAGCGCCGACGTGGCCTCGCCGCAGAAGTTCTCCGCCTACGGCATCACGCAGGACGACGACCCGTTGAGCCAGGCCATGCGCGGGCTCATCGACAACGCATCGAGCCAGGAACACCAGATCGCGCTGCTCTGGCAGGCCATCGAGAAGCTGTCGGCGCATCCGGGCACCAGGGACTGCGTGCCGGGCGATGCGGCACGCGACGAGTCGTTCGAGGCGGACAAGCTCACCCAACTGGTGGGCAAGTAGCCCGCTGCGCAACGCCTGCCGGGCAGAGCGCTAGGCGGAACGCTTCGCGGCCGAGCTGTGCAATGAGCCGTGCACATGTCCGGCGTGCTGGCCGAAGGTCTCGGGCGCGAGCGCGGCCGTGTCCAGCTCCTGAAGAATGCCGCAGTTGTGCGCCGACTCGGGCCCGCCGCACTGCAGGCGCAGCGCCTTGAGCTGTTTCTCCAGCGTCTTCAATTCGGCAATGCGCGCGGCCACGTGACCGATATGGTCGTCCAGCAACTGGTTGACCTCGCCGCAGTCGTCCTGCGGCGCATCGCGGAATTTCAGCAGGCTGCGGATTTCGTCCAGCGTCATGTCCAGCGAGCGGCAGCGCCGGATGAAGCCCAGGCGCTGGGCATGCTCGTCGTCGTAGATGCGGTAGTTGCCGTCGGTGCGCGCGGGCTCGGGCAGCAGTTGCTCGCGCTCGTAGTACCGGATGGTTTCGACAGGCGTGTTCGCGACTTTGGCCAGTTCACCGATTTTCATGATGCGGCAAATAAGAAAGTGGAAATCAGCGTTTGACTCTACACCTGCTTCAGGGTTTCCAATCGATTCCATGACGAACCAGAACGCTCTGACCCGGCCCGTGCCGCACACGCATTCGCACCCCCATCCGCATGGCGACGACCACAGCCACGACCACGCCCACGCGCATCCGCCCGCCAAGGCCGAAGCGCACGCGCATGGCGAGGATGCCTGCTGCGGCGGCGCCAGCCACGGCGCGATCCCGCTGGCGCCTCCCGAGCCGGCCGATGTGCCCAAGGGCGCCTTGCTGTTTCGCATTCCCACCATGGACTGCGCCGTGGAAGAGTCCGAAATCCGCCGCGCGCTGGAGCCCATCGCAGGCGTCAAGGCGCTGCGCTTTCGCCTCGGCGAACGCACGATGGCCATCACGACCGACGAAGGCGTGCTGCCCGAGGCGCTCGCCGCTATCCGCAAGGCCGGCTTCAAGCCCGAGCCGCTGAACGCGGCGGGCGGCCCCGCCTCCGGTTCGCAGGCCGCCGCCGCGCCCGCGCAAATCGCGGGCATGAGCACCGGCCTCGTGCGCCTGATCGCCGCGCTGGTGCTGGCTGTCGCGGCCGAGTCGATCTCGTTCCTGGCGCTCGACGGCCTTGGCTTCAAGGCGGCCGAGGTGATCCTCGCGCTGGGCGCCATCGGCCTTGCCGGCCTCGACACCTACAAGAAGGGCTTCGCCGCACTCGTGCGCGGACGCCTGAACATCAATGCGCTCATGGCCGTGGCCGTCACGGGCGCTTTCATCATCGGCCAGTGGCCCGAAGCCGCGATGGTGATGGCGCTCTATGCGATCGCCGAGCTGATCGAGGCCCGCGCGGTGGACCGCGCACGCAACGCCATCCAGAGCCTGCTGGCGCTCGCGCCCGAACAGGCCGAGGTGAAGCAGGCCGACGGCAGCTGGCAGACCGTGATGGCCAACGCGGTGGAGCTGGGCGCCGTCGCGCGCATCCGCCCCGGCGAGCGCGTGCCGCTCGACGGCGTCGTCACCGCCGGCACCAGCGCCATCGACCAGGCACCGGTCACCGGCGAAAGCATTCCGGTCGACAAGACCATCGGCGACCCGGTGTTCGCGGGCACCATCAACCAGACCGCAGCGCTCGAATTCCGTGTGACGGCGGTGGCCTCCAACACCACGCTGGCGCGCATCATCCACGCCGTCGAAGAAGCCCAGGGCTCGCGCGCGCCGACGCAGCGCTTCGTCGACAAGTTCGCCGCCATCTACACGCCCACGGTCTTCGTGCTGGCATTGGCCGTGGCCGTGCTCACGCCGCTGTTCCTCGACTGGACGTGGATGCAGTCCATCTACAAGGCGCTGGTGCTGCTGGTCATCGCGTGCCCGTGCGCGCTGGTGATCTCCACGCCCGTCACCGTGGTGAGTGCACTCGCTGCCGCCGCGCGGCGCGGCATCCTCATCAAGGGCGGCACTTACCTCGAAGAGGCGCGCAAGCTCAAGGCCATCGCACTCGACAAGACGGGCACCATCACCGAAGGCAAGCCCAAGCTGGTCGAGTCGGTGCTGATCGACACCTCGGGCAACCAGGCTGCCGTGTACGCGATTGCCGCCAGCATCGCGGGCCGCTCCGACCACCCCGTGTCGAAGGCCATCGTCGAGGGCCTGAAGGGCCAGCAGGACGAAGTGGCCGACTTCACCGCATTGCCCGGCCGCGGCGTGCAGGCCGCGCTGGCGGGGCAGACCTATGTGCTGGGCAACCACCGGCTGATCGAAGAGCGGGGCCTGTGCACGCCGGCGCTCGAAGCCGAACTCCAGCGCCATGAAGAAGCAGGCCGCACCGTCACGCTGCTGGCTTCGGGGCAGGCTGTGCTTGCGCTGTTCGCCGTGGCCGACACCATCAAGGAATCGTCGCAGGCGGCCATCGCCGAGCTGCGCGCGCTGGGCGTTGCGCCCGTGATGCTCACCGGCGACAACACCGCGACCGCCAAGACCATCGGCGCCCACGCCGGCATCGACGATGTGCGCGGCAACCTCTTGCCCGAAGAAAAGCTCGACGCCATCAGGGCCATGCAGCAGCGCTACGGCGCCGCCGCGATGACCGGCGATGGCATCAACGACGCCCCCGCGCTCGCGCAGGCCGACATCGGCTTCGCGATGGGGGGCGCGGGCACCGATACCGCGATGGAAGCGGCCGACGTGGTCATCATGAACGACGACCTGCGCCGCATTCCCGAGACCATCCGCCTGTCGCGCCGTGCGCATGCGGTGCTGTGGCAGAACATCACGCTGGCGCTCGGCATCAAGGGCGTGTTCTTCGTGCTTGCGGTGTTCGGCAGCGCGACCATGTGGATGGCGGTGTTCGCGGACATGGGTGCGAGCCTGCTGGTGGTGGCGAACGGGTTGCGGCTGATGCGCACCGAGAAGTGAGCAGCCCGGTGCGAGCCGAAGCTACTTCTCGCACCGGCTCCACCGCTGTCCGTCCGCACTGTCCTCGACTTGCCAGCCTTGGTCGCGCAGAGCATTCCGAAGCCGATCGGCTTCTGCCCAGTCCCCGGCGGCTCGCGCCTCCTGACGTGACGCGAGCAGGGCGGCGATGTCCGCTGGTACCTGCTGTACCGGCGCCTGCCAATCGTCCAGCCGCAACCCCAGCACCGTGTCGAAATGATCGACGGTGGCCCGTCGGGTCGCCGCAGGCACATCGCTTCGGACCAGCTCCCACAACAGCGCCAATGCGCGCGGCACATTGAGATCCTGGTTCACCTCTGCGTTGAAGCGGCTCACGAAATCCTCGTGTGCCGTCCCGCCCACGGGCCAACTTGCATAGGCCTTGCGCAGCCGGTCCAGCGCCGACTGCGCCCCGCCGATCGCTTCTTCGGTGAAGCGCAGCGTGCTCCGGTAGTGCGCGGTAAGGCACAGGTACCGGTAGGCCAGCGGGTCGATGCCTTGGTCGATCAGCGTCTGCAGCCGCACGAAATCGCCATCCGCCTTGGTCATCTTCTTGTCGTCCAGCGTGAGGAAGTGGCCGTGCATCCAGAAGTTCGCGAGCCGCGTGCCGTGGCGTGCCTGCGTCTGCGCGATCTCGTTGCTGTGATGCACGCCAACATGGTCTTCGCCACCGCAATGGATGTCGAACCACGGGCCCAGGTACTTGGCCGACATGGCCGAGCATTCGATGTGCCAGCCGGGAAAGCCCCGGCCCCAGGGGCTGTCCCATTCCATCTGTCGTTGGGAGTCGGCCGGGCTGAACTTCCAGAGCGCGAAGTCGCAGGCGTCGCGCTTCTCGCCCATCGCCACCCTTTTTCCGGCGCGCAGGCCTGCGCGTTCGAGGCGGGCCAGGTGGCCGTAGTCGTCCTGCCGGGTCGTGTCGAAGTACACACCATCAGACGTCTGGTAGGTGTAGCCGTTGCGCTGCAGTTCGGCGATGAATTCCAGCTGCTCGGGGATGTGGTCGGTGGCGCGCGGCCACGCCGTGGGCTCCAGCAGGTTCAAGGCCCGCCAGTCGGACTGAAAGGCCTCCGTGTAGTGCGCGGCGATGGCCCAGGCGGATTGCCCGGTGCGGCGGCTGCCTTTCTCCATCTTGTCTTCGCCTTCGTCGGCATCCGAGACGAGGTGCCCGACGTCGGTGATGTTGACCACATGCCGCACCTGGTAGCCGTTGAGCATCAGCACGCGGCGCAGTACGTCCTCGAACACGTAGGTTCGAAGGTTGCCGATGTGCGCGTAGTCGTACACCGTCGGTCCGCAGCAGTACAGGCCCACGTGCTCGGGTTGCAAGGGAGCGAAGGGGCGCACGGAGCGCGACCAGGTGTCGTACAGGGCCAGAGGCATGCGGACTTCTTTCTTGTGGGTTGTCGTGCGGGTTGAAGCGTCGAGGCAAAGAAAAAGCCACCGGTCTTTCAACGGGTGGCCATCGGGGATGCGGGCGTGATGCAGGCGCTAGCCGCAGGCTCCCCCAGGCCGACCGTGACAGCATGCGCTGGCAAGCAGGGAGAGGGAAGGAGAGCGGGCGACCATGGGATCGATGCTAGCGTCGGCCCCGAGATCGGTCAAACGTGGGCGCCTTGCGAGGCGCTGCAATCACCAGCGCGCCGCCCATTTTTCGAGCGGCACGCGCGCCGCGTTGCACACATAGCTGACCGAGTGATACCACCCGGCGAGCATCATCAGCTCGACCAGCTGCGCGTGGCTCCAATGCGCGTTCAGGGCCTCCCACAGCGCATCGTCGACATCGCTCGTGTCGTGCAGTTGATCGACCATCGACACCAGCAGGCGGTCGCGCGGCGCCAGCAGCGAGAGGTCGCCATCGGCCGAGGCCATCACGCGCCGGTCGGTTTCGTTGAAGCCGGCAGCGTCGGCAAAGCCGGTCCAGTGCACGCCCCATTCGTATTCGGCGCCGCAACGGGCGCAGACCCGCACGATCACGATCTCGCGTTCGCGCAGGCTGATGGCCGCCTTGCGGCCCAGCAGGTAGCGGCCCAGGCCCATCGTGTGTTCGGTCAGAGCGGGGTTCACGGCCATCACGCGGAACAACGCCAGGATCTCGGGCGCCTGTCGCGGCGTCATGCGCGTCAGCAGCTCGCCGATGGGTTCGGGGTAGGGCGGCGCGAGCGGCGGGATTCTCGGCGCGGGGTTCGGGTCCAGGCTTTCGGAGGCGGGGTGGATCACGGGCGGTTCCTTTCATAGAATGCGACGGAAATCGCTACGGATTGCGTAGCGATCTGGCGCAGTCTATCGCTACGAAATGCGTAGCGCAAGGCATGCTGCCGAACCTTCACCGAAAGAGCGTCATGGAAGACGAAGAAACCACCGCCCAGCAGGCCACGCCCGTCGTGTCGCGGCGACCCATCATGCGGCTGCTGGAGCAACTGGGCCGCAAGGGCACGCTGCGCATCCTCTGGGAGTTGCGCGACGGCCTGCCGCAAAGCTTCAGGGCGCTGCGCGTGAGTACCGACGACATGTCGCCGTCGGTGCTGAACGACCGGCTCAAGGAACTGCGCGCGACGGGCGTGGTCGTGCTCGCGGACGCGGGCTATCAGCTCACCGAATCGGGCGCCGAGCTGGTCAAGCGCCTGACGCCGCTCAACCAATGGGCGAAGCGATGGCTGGAGGAGGGCGGCCCGGACTAACATCGCCGCCACACTTTTCTGTTCACGCGATCCGGTCCATGTCCGCCACGTCCCTGCTGCTTCAACTGATCGTCATCCTCACGACCGCGCGTGTTTGCGGCTGGGTCCTGCGCCACGTGGGGCAGCCATCGGTGGTGGGCGAAATGGCGGCGGGCCTGATGCTCGGGCCGGTGGTCATGGGGGCGCTCTTTCCCTCGCTGCACGCGCAGCTGTTCTCGAAGGAATCGCTGCAGGGGCTGTCTTCGCTCTCGACACTGGGGCTGGTGCTGTTCATGTTCGTGGTCGGGCTGGAGTTGCGTTCCACGAAAACCATGCGCGAGCAGTTGCGCTCCGCGGGCTACGTGGGCGTGCTGAGCGTCGTGGTGCCGCTGGCACTGGGCATCGCGATATCGCCGGCGTTGTATCCGGCGCTCGCGCCCAAGGGCGTCGGCTTCTGGCCGTTCGCACTCTTCATGGCGGCCGCGCTGTCGATCACGGCCTTTCCGGTGATGGCGCGCATCCTCAAGGACCGCGGCATGACGCGCACGCCATTCGGCCAGCTGTCGCTCGGCGCGGCGGCGGTGGTCGATGTGTTCGCCTGGATCCTGCTGGCCTTCGTGGTGGCGCTGGTCGGGGCGGGCGAGGGTTATGCCGGCCTGCTCAAGACCACGGTGGGCATGGCGGTGGTGCTGTGCGCGCTGTTCTTCGGGCTCAAGCCGGCCTTTGCCTGGCTGCTGCGCGTGAAGGCGCCCGATGGCGAGCCTTCGACCACGGTGATGGCGTCGCTGATGATCGGCCTGCTGCTGTGCGCGCTGGTCACCGAATGGCTGCACCTGCACGCGGTGTTCGGTGCCTTCCTGTTCGGCGCCTGCCTGCCGCGCGACGACCGGCTGCTGAAGTCGCTGACCGAGCGCATCGAGCCGATTTCCATTGTCGTGCTGATGCCGTTGTTCTTTGCGCTGGCGGGGCTGGGCACCACCTCCAATGCCTTCTCGGGCGCGAGCATGGGGGCGATGCTGCTGATCGTGGGCGTTGCCACGGTCGGCAAGATCGCCGGCGGCGCGGTCGGCGCCCGCATGGCGGGCTACGGCTGGCGCGACAGCCTGGCCACGGGCTCGCTGATGAACGCGCGCGGCCTGATGGAACTGATCGTGATGAAGATCGGCCTCGACGCCGGCCTGATCGGCCCCGAGCTGTTCACGATGCTGCTGGTGATGGCGCTGGTGACTACCGCGATGACGGGGCCGCTCATCAACCTGTTCATCGGGCGCAAAGCACCAATGGCCGATGCGGGCGATGCCCACCGCACTCCCGCCAAGCCCTGAACGGCGCGGCGACTGACGGGCCGCGCAGCCCCGTCAGCCGGCGCGCCGCAACACCGTGAACCCGATGCGCGTCTTGCCGCCTTGGCTGGCCGCGAACACGCGTCCGCCATGCATGCGCGCAATGGCCTCGACGATCGACAGCCCCAGGCCGTGGTGCCGGGTCGAGCTGTCCCGGGCCTGGGCAGCACGGTAGAAGCGCTCGAACAGGCGCGGCAACGCGGCGGGGTCGATCGGTTCGCCGTGGTTGATGACGGCGATGGTGAACTCGTCGCCGTCCTGCGCGATCTCGATGCGAAGGGTCGAAGCCGGCGTCGCGAAGCGGATCGCATTGCCCAGCAGGTTGGAGAGCGCGCGCCGTATCAGCGCGGCATCCACATCGGCCATCGCGTCGCCACTCACTTCGGCACGCAGGCCGGCTTCTTCGAGCATGGCGTCGTAGAAGTCGATCACGTTGCCAGCCTGCACGGCCAGGCTCGCGGCGGCCCGTGTGCGCATCGGCACGCCACGGTCGGCCTGCGAAAGAAACAGCATGTCGGTGACGATGCCCGAGAGCCGGCCGACTTCTTCGAGGTTCGACGCCAACACGGTCTGCAGCTCTTCGTTGCTGCGCGGGCGCGTGAGCGCGAGTTCGGTGGAGCCGATCAGGTTGGCCAGCGGCGTGCGCAGTTCGTGCGCCACGTCGGCATTGAAGGATTCGAGCTGCACGTAGGCCCGCTGCACGCGCAGCAGCAGGGCATTGAACTGCGTGATCCAGGGCCGCAGCTCTTCGGCGAAGGCCATCGCGTCGATGGGCCGGTTGGCCTTGTCGGGGGCCATCGCCGCGGTGCGTTCGGCCAGCGCCTTCAACGGGCGCAAGCCACGCCGCACCAGCCACGTGCCGGTGAGCGACACCAGCGCCGTGCCCAGCACGACGGCGCCCAGCAGCGTCCACGCCAGGCGTTCGAGCAGGCGCGCCTCTTGCGCCATGTTCACGCCGATCTGCACCGACAGCTGCGTCGTGTTGCCGCCCTGGTGCCAGGGCACTTCCAGCTCGCGCCGCATCCAGCGGCCGCCCGGTGCGGGTGTCGACTGAAAAAGCTCGCTGCCCGCATGCGAGATCGACAGCGACACGTCGTCCTGCATCGAGAAGAAGTCGTTCAGCTTGTGCCGCAGAAAGACGAGGTCGCCGCCTTTCTCTGCCTCTTCGAGGAGATGCAGCACCAGCACCGCCTTATGGTCGAGTTCGTCCTGCTGCTTCTGGGCGAAGTTCCACGCGGTGACGAGGTAGATCGCAAGACAGATCACGCTCAGCCCGAACAGGGTCTGTGCGGCAAACCAGAGCGAGAGCCGGCTTTGTATCGAGTGCGGCCGGGGGCTCATGCCCAGGAGCGGTCTTCCAGCACGTAGCCCATGCCGCGCACCGTGTGCAGCAGCTTCACCTCGAACGGGTCGTCGAGCTTGCTGCGAAGGCGGCGGATCGCCACTTCGACCACGTTGGTGTCGCTATCGAAGTTCATGTCCCAGACCTGCTCGGCCAGCGTGGTGCGCGACAGGATCTGGCCGCGCCGGCGCAGCAGCACCACCAGCAGCGTGAACTCCTTGGCCGTGAGGTCCAGGCGCACGCGGTTGCGAAAGCACTTGCGGCTGGCAAGGTCGAGTTCGAGGTCGGCCAGCCGCAGCACGGTCGACTCCTGCGGCTTGCCGCGCCGGAGCAGGGCCTGCACGCGCGCCAGCAATTCGGAAAAGGAGAAGGGCTTGACGAGGTAGTCGTCGGCGCCTTGCTGGAGCCCCTGCACGCGGTCTTCGACCTTGTCGCGCGCGGTGAGCACCAGGACCGGCACGTTCTTGGTGCGCCGTATGGCCTGCAGGACGGCAAAGCCGTCGATGCCCGGCAGCATCACGTCGAGCAGAACGAGTGCGTAGTCGCCTTCGGTGGCAAGGTATCTCCCCTCGATGCCGTCACGGGCGATGTCGACCACGTACCCGTTCTCTTCGAGCCCCTTTTTCAGGTAATCGCCCAGCTTGGGCTCGTCTTCAATGACAAGAATGCGCATCGCCGGATGGTACCGAACCCCTCTTGATACGGAGGTTACGATTTAGTAATCCTATTGACGGACAAGGCCTCGGGTGCGTGTCATACATTGCGCCAGGCCCGCACATTGCAGGGCCTTTGCCCAGGGCCGCGTCACAGGCCATCGATATACTTTTTGACTCCATGCGCCGCTGGCTTCTGATCTTCCTGCTGTTCCTGCTCCCGTTCCAGCTCAGCTGGGCGGCGTCGGCGGCGTACTGCCAGCATGAGCGCGACACGCAGCCCCAGCACTGGGGCCACCACGAAGACGAGCGGGGCGGCACCGATCGCACGCACACTGGCGACGGTGCCAAGAAAGACACCGGCACCCAGCCGGGCGCGGCGGCCGGCCATTGCACGGTCAGCCATTTCGGCCACGCCCAGCACACCGACCTGACCGCGGGCGAACTGCCCGCGCTGCCGGGGCTCTCGCAGCTTCCGCGTGCCTTGACCGCCGAGGCCTTCGTCTCGCACATCTCCGACGTTCCGGTCCGTCCCGACTGGTCTCTTGCCGTCTGATTCGGCGAGAGAACACAACCCCACTGATCGTCTTTTTCATCAGCTGAGCTCTCGCCGAATTCGTCCGTCCGTTGTTTCGCAACCCAGGAGAATTCGATGCGCACGCTCTTCGTGCCGCTGGCCGTCTTGGCCTTGGCGGTACCCCCGGCCTATTCACAGTCGCCACAGTCGTCACAGTCACTGCAGCCACAGACCTCGACTGTTGCCGGCACCCAGTCTTCCCAGCCATCGTCCCGGCCAGCCGCCAGGACGCTGGAGCCCGCGGGCCCGCTGACCCTGCACAGCGCCGTTTCGATGGTGCTGCAGTCCAACCCCAGCCTGTCCGCCGCCGTGCGCGAGCAGGAAGCCACCGAAGGCGCCATCGTTCAGGCCGGCGCCTGGCCCAACCCGGTGTTGAGCGCACAGGTGGAAGACCTGCGCCGCGACAACCGGACCACCACCGTGCAGCTGGGCCAGCCCATCGAGCTGGGCGGCAAGCGCGCGGCCCGCGTGACGGCGGCGGAACGCGCGCGCGACCAGGCCGCGTCGGCGCTGGTCGCGCGGCGCTCCGAGTTGCGCGCCTTGACCGTCACGGCCTTCTTCGACGTGCTCACCGCCCAGGAGCGCCTGCGGCTGGCGCAGGATTCCCTGGGCCTTGCACAAACCGCCACCCGCGCCGCCACCAACCGCGTGGCGGCCGGCAAGGTCTCGCCGCTGGAAGAAACCAGGGCGCGCGTGGCCGAGTCCGGCACGCGTGTCGAGCTGCTGCAGGCCGAGGGCACGCTGCGCTCGGCGCGCCAGCAATTGGCTGCGCTGTGGGGCAACCCGAACCCGCGCTTCACGCTGGCCGATGGCACCGTCGATCAGTTGCCGGTGGTCGCGACGTCGAAGGACGTGGAAGGCCGCTTCTTCGCGGCGCCCGTGTTGCGGCAGGCGCGGCTCGAGATCGAGCGGCGCGAGGCGCTGTCGAGCCTGGAGCGCGCCAAGCGCGTGCCTGACGTCACGGTGTCGCTGGGCGTCAAGCGGGTGCCGGCACCCACCGAAACCGAAGGCGCCAACGCCAGCAGCAGCCGTCGCAACCAGGTGGTGGTGGGCGTGTCGATTCCGTTGCCGATCTTCGACACCAACCGGGGCAACCTGGCCGAAGCCCTGAGCCGCGAGGAAAAGGCACGCGACGACCTCGCCGCCGCCGAGCTGCAACTGGGTGCCGACGTGGCGCAGGCCATCGAGCGCCTGCGCTCGGCGCGCGCCACCGCCGAGACCCTGCAGCGCGACGCGCTGCCCGGTGCCGAGACCGCCTTCAAGGCCGCCACCAAGGGCTTCGAGCTGGGCAAGTTCAGCTTTCTCGAAGCGCTGGATGCGCAACGCACGCTGTTCCAGGTGCGCACGCAGTACCTGGTCGCGCTGGCCGATGCCTACCGCGCGTCCGGCGATCTCGACCGGCTGCTGGGCACCGAAGGCGACGAAACACCGAACGCGACGCCACCCGCGCGCTGACCGACAAGGAACCAACAGACCATGAACACAAAAGAACGTCAATCGCTCGCCGAACGCGTCGGCAAGAAGCAGTGGCTCGCCATCGTGGCGGTGCTTGTCGTGGGGCTCGGCGTCGGCGCGCTGATCCTGCGCACGGCGCCCGCCAAGCCCGAGGCGGCCGGCCATTCGGAAGCGGCCGGACACGGCGACGGCGAGCACCACGAAGAGGGCGGGAAGCAAGGCAAGGAAGAGGGCAAGGACCACGACCACAGCCACGCCGAGGCCAAGGGGCATGCCGACAAGGAGCATCACGAGGAGGCTGCGGGAGAGAAGGGTGCCGAGGCACCGAAGGCAGAGAAGACCGAGCAGGGCAAGGAAGCGGGTGAGCCCGCGAAGGCCTCCGCCGAGCACAAGGAAGACGAAGAAACCATCGCCTTTACCGACGAGCAGATCAAGGCCGCCGGCATGGCGATCGAGAACGCCGGCCCCGCGCGCATCAAGTCGTCGCTGCAACTGCCTGGCGAGATCAAGTTCAACGAAGACCGCACGGCGCACGTGGTGCCGCGCGTGGCGGGCGTGGTCGACAGCGTGTCGGCCAACCTGGGGCAGGAGGTCAAGCGCGGCCAGGTGCTGGCCGTGCTGTCGAGCCCGGCACTGTCGGAGCAGCGCAGCGCATTGCAGTCGGCCCAGCGCCGGCTGGAGCTGGCGCGCACCACCTACGAACGCGAGAAGAAGCTGTGGGAAGAAAAGATCTCTCCGCAGCAGGACTACCTGGCCGCCCAGCAGGCGATGCAGGAGTCGCAGATTGCCGTGGCCAATGCCAACCAGAAGCTGCTGGCACTGGGCGCCACGCCGGGCGCGTCGGCCCTCGGCCGCTACGAGCTGCGCGCGCCCTTCGATGGCATGGTGGTCGAAAAGCACATCTCGCTCGGCGAGTCGGTGGGCGAGGCGGTCAACGTCTTCACCATCTCCGACCTCTCGACCGTGTGGGCCGAGATCAGCGTGGCCGCCAACAACCTGAACCTGGTGCGCATCGGCGAGCCGGTGAGCATCCGTTCGAGTGCCTTCGACCAGACGGCCAGCGGCACGGTGTCGTACGTGGGCTCGCTGATCGGCGCGCAGACGCGCACCGCCACCGCACGCGTCACGCTGACCAACCCGCAGCGCATCTGGCGCCCGGGCCTGTTCGTGAATGTCGAGCTGGTGTCGTCCGAGGCGCAGGTGCCCATCACCGTGGCGGCGGACGCGGTGCAGACGGTGGAAGAAAAGCCCACCGTCTTCCTCAAGGTACCCGGCGGCTTCCTGCCGCAGCACGTGCAGACCGGCCGCAGCGACGGCCAGCGCATCGAGATCGTGAGCGGCCTGAAGCCCGGCACCGCCTACGCCGCCAGCGGCAGCTTCGTCGTGAAGTCGCAGCAGGGCAAGAGCTCGGCCACGCACACCCACTGAGGACGCCCGCATGTTCGAACGAATCATCCGCTTCTCGATAGAGCAGCGCTGGCTGATCCTGCTGGCCGTGCTCGGCATGGCCGCGCTCGGTGTCTTCAGCTACCAGAAGCTGCCCATCGATGCGGTGCCCGACATCACCAACGTGCAGGTGCAGATCAACACCGCCGCGCCCGGCTACTCGCCGCTGGAGGCGGAGCAGCGCGTGACCTACCCGATCGAAACCGTCATGGCCGGCCTGCCCGGCCTGCAGCAGACCCGTTCGCTCTCGCGCTACGGCCTGTCGCAGGTGACGGTGATCTTCGAGGACGGGACCGACATCTACTTCGCGCGGCAGCTCGTCAACGAGCGCATCCAGTCGGCGCGCGAGAAGATGCCGCGCGGCGTGTCGCCCGTGATCGGACCCATCTCGACCGGCCTGGGCGAGATCTACCTGTGGACTGTCGAGGCCGAGGAGGGCGCGAAGAAGGCCGACGGCAAGCCCTACACCCCGACCGACCTGCGCGAGATCCAGGACTGGATCATCAAGCCGCAACTGCGCAACGTGACGGGCGTGACCGAGATCAACTCCATCGGCGGCTACGCCAAGGAGTTCCAGATCGCACCCGATCCGGCCAAGCTGCTGGCCCACGGCCTCACCATGACCGACCTGGTCACCGCGCTGGAGCGCAACAACGCCAACGTGGGCGCGGGCTACATCGAAAAGCGCGGCGAGCAATACCTCATTCGCGCGCCGGGACAGGTCAAGTCGGCGGAAGACATCGGCAACGTGATCCTGGGCAATGCCAACGGCGTGCCGCTGCGCGTGCAGGACGTGGCCGAGGTCGGCATCGGCAAGGAACTGCGCACGGGCGCCGCCACCGACAACGGCCGCGAAGTGGTGCTGGGCACGGTGTTCATGCTGATCGGCGAGAACAGCCGCACCGTGTCGCAGGCCGTCGACAAGAAGATGCAGGAGATCAACCGCACGCTGCCCGCCGGCGTGAAGGCCGTGACGGTGTACGACCGCACGGTGCTGGTCGACAAGGCCATCGCCACCGTCAAGAAGAACCTGTTCGAGGGCGCGGTGCTGGTCATCGCGATCCTGTTCCTGTTCCTCGGCAACATCCGCGCAGCGCTGATCACCGCGCTGGTGATTCCGCTGTCGATGCTCTTCACCTTCACCGGCATGGTGAACCAGAAGATCAGCGCCAACCTCATGAGCCTGGGCGCGCTCGACTTCGGCATCATCATCGACGGCGCAGTGGTGATCGTGGAGAACTGCGTGCGAAGGCTGGCCCATGCGCAGGCCAAGTATGGAAGGCCGCTCACGCGCAGCGAGCGCTTTCATGAAGTGTTCGCGGCCTCGCAGGAGGCACGGCGCCCGCTGCTGTTCGGCCAGCTCATCATCATGATCGTGTACCTGCCGATCTTTGCGCTCACGGGCGTGGAGGGCAAGCTGTTCCACCCGATGGCCTTCACCGTGGTGATCGCGCTGCTGGGCGCGATGATCCTGTCTATCACCTTCATTCCGGCGGCCGTGGCGCTGTTCATCGGCAACAAGGTCGGCGAGAAGGAAAACCGCCTGATGCAGTGGGCCAAGCGTGGCTACGAGCCGCTGCTGACGCGCGTGATGAACGCCAAGCCGTTTGTCATCACCACGGCCGTGGTGGCGGTGCTGCTGTCGGGCCTGCTGGCCACGCGCCTGGGCACGGAGTTCGTGCCCAGCCTGAGCGAGGGTGACTTCGCCATTCAGGCGCTGCGCATTCCGGGCACCAGCCTCACGCAGTCGGTCGAGATGCAAAAGCAGCTCGAACGCACGCTGAAAGAAAAATTTCCGGAGATCGAGCGCGTGTTCGCGCGCACCGGCACGGCCGAGATCGCGTCGGACCCGATGCCGCCGAACATCTCCGACGGCTACATCATGCTCAAGCCCGAGAGCGAATGGCCCAAGCCAAAGCGCACGCGCGCCGAGATTCTTGCGGCCGTGCAGGAAGAGGTCGAGAAGCTGCCGGGCAACAACTACGAGTTCTCGCAGCCCATTCAATTGCGCTTCAACGAGTTGATCTCGGGCGTGCGCAGCGACGTTGCCGTGAAGATCTTCGGCGACGACATGGACGTGCTCAACAAGACCGCGACCGAGGTCTCGGGCGTGCTGGGCAAGATCGCCGGCGCCGCCGAAGTGAAGGTCGAGCAGACCACGGGCTTGCCGATGCTCACCGTGAACATCGACCGCAGCAAGACCGCGCGCTACGGCCTCAACGTGGGCGATGTGCAGGACGCGATTTCCATCGCGGTGGGCGGGCGCGAGTCGGGCACGCTGTTCGACGGCGACCGGCGCTTCGACATCATCGTGCGGCTGCCCGAGAACCTGCGCACCGACCTGGAGGCCATCAAGCGCCTGCCGGTAGCGCTGCCCAAGGGCGCGGGCGCGGAGGCGCAGCGCACCAGCTTCATTCCGCTGGGCGAGGTCGCCACGCTGGAGCTGGCGCCGGGGCCCAACCAGGTCAGCCGCGAGAACGGCAAGCGCCGCATCGTGGTGAGCGCGAACGTGCGTGGCCGCGACCTCGGCTCCTTCGTGGCCGAGGCCGAAGAGGCCATGCGCCAGGTGACCATTCCCACCGGCTACTGGACCGTGTGGGGCGGCCAGTACGAGAACCTCGCCTCGGCCACGCAGCGCCTGCAGGTGGTGGTGCCGGTGTCGCTGCTGCTGGTGTTCACGCTGCTGTTCGCGATGTTCGGCAACCTGAAGGACGGGCTGCTGGTGTTCACCGGCATTCCGTTCGCGCTCACGGGCGGCATCGTGGCGCTGTGGATGCGGGGCATTCCGCTGTCGATCTCGGCGGCGGTGGGCTTCATCGCGCTGTCGGGCGTGGCGGTGCTCAACGGGTTGGTGATGATCTCGTTCATCCGCAACCTGCGCGAAGGCGGCCTGCCGCTCGATGCGGCGATCCGCGAAGGCGCGCTCACCCGCCTGCGGCCGGTGCTCATGACCGCGCTGGTTGCGTCGCTGGGCTTCGTGCCGATGGCCATTGCCACCGGCACGGGCGCCGAAGTGCAGCGGCCGCTGGCCACGGTGGTGATCGGCGGTATCCTCTCGTCGACCGCGCTGACGCTGCTGGTGCTTCCGCTGCTCTACCGCATTGCGCACCGGCGCGACGAAGACGAGGTGCAGGAGGAGGCGAGCGAAGACCGGAGCCACGGCGCGCCACTCGATCCTTCACTGCGGGGTTCCAATGGCACATGAGCATTCACACGCTGTCGGTGGCAATGAAAAGGCACTGCGCATCGCGCTGCTGCTGACGGGGACCTACCTCGTGGCCGAGGTGATCGGCGGGCTGGTCTCGGGCAGCCTGGCGCTGCTGTCCGATGCGGCCCACATGTTCACCGACACCGTGGCGCTGGCCATCTCGCTGACGGCCATCTGGATCGGCAAGCGGCCGGCCGACAAGCGGCGCACCTTCGGCTACTACCGCTTCGAGATCCTGGCGGCGGTGCTCAACGCGGTGCTGCTGTTCTTCGTGGCGATCTACGTGTTGTACGAGGCCTACCGGCGCATCTCGGCACCGGCCGAGATCCAGTCGACCATGATGCTGGTGGTGGCCATCGGCGGGCTGATCGTCAACCTCATCGGCATGCGGCTGCTGGCGTCCGGCAAGGACGAGAGCCTCAACGTGAAGGGCGCGTACCTGGAGGTATGGGCCGACATGCTGGGTTCGGTCGGCGTGATCGTCGGGGCGCTGGTGATCCGCTTCACGGGTTGGGCCTGGGTCGACTCGGTGATCGCGGTGGCCATTGGCCTGTGGGTGCTGCCGCGCACCTGGCGGCTGTTGCGCGAAAGCCTGAACGTGCTGCTCGAAGGCGTGCCCGACGACGTCGACCTGCCCGAAGTCGAGCGTGCGCTGGCCGGCAGCGCGGGCGTGGCGAGCCTGCACGACCTGCACGTGTGGGCGCTGTCCAGCGGCAAGGTGAGCCTGAGCGTGCACGTGGTGTGCACGCCCGAGGTGGGCGACATGGCGCCGCTGATGCTGCAGCTGCGCGCGATGCTGGCCGAGAAGTTCGACATCCACCATTCGACGGTGCAGGTTGAGCGCGTGCCGTGCGAGCAGGCGGCCGACAGCCACGGGTTCGGGCCGGCGCTGGCCTGAGCGCGAACCTGGCCGCATCGATCAGCGGTTTCTGCGGCGAGAATCCGGTGGGCCGCGGCCTTCCGCAAGGCGCATGAATCTGCGTTGGAAGAGGGCACGTCTCGTTGTGCATGCAACGGGCTGGCGGCCCGATTCACAACGACAGATCGATGGGCAACTACAACCAATCTTCAACCGGGGCGCGCAGGACGGAAGCGCCGCCCCAGCAGCGCCGAAGGGTCCATGGCGGCTCGGCGTCGCAGCCGCCGATGGCCTTGTTCGATGCCGCCGCGCATGCCGCCCCCGCGCCTCGCGAGCCCCGTGTCCGAACCTGGCGATCGACGCTGGTCGGCGCGGCCATCGGCATGGGCATCGTCCTGGCGTTTGCCATGAAGTGGCTCATGAGCTACCAGATCGACAGCGCGGAAGCGCGCCGCGTGCAGGAGAAAGCCATGCGGGCGGCCGCCGCGCATTGCTATGAGCAGACGTCGAACGCAGCGATCAACGCCTGCCTGAAGGACGTCGAGGCCCGGAGCGCTCCGGCGCCATGAAAAAAGGGGGCGTTCGCCCCCATCTCTTGTCTTCGCCGGAGGCCGTTCGCCTCAGCGTGAGCGGATCGCCGACTTCGGCCTGAAGGCCTTGCAGACCGCGTCGTCGGTTTCCATGTACGGCCCGCCGATCAGGTCGATGCAATACGGCACCGCCGCGAAGATGCCCGGCACGAGCTGCGTACCGTCCGCATCCTTCAGCCCTTCGAGCGTTTCCGCGATCGACTTGGGCTGCCCCGGCAGGTTGATGATCAGGCTCTTGTCGCGGATCACCGCCACCTGGCGCGACAGGATCGCGGTCGGCACGAAGCGCAGGCTGATCTGGCGCATCTGCTCGCCGAAGCCGGGCATTTCCTTGTGGGCGACGGCCAGCGTGGCTTCGGGCGTCACGTCCCGCAGGGCGGGGCCGGTGCCGCCGGTGGTGAGCACCAGCGAGCAGCCGGCGTCGACCAGCTCGATCAGCGCGGCGCTGATGCCAGCGGCCTCGTCGGGAATCAGGCGGGGCTCGAATTCGATCGGGTTCTTCAGCGCCCGGCCGAGCCATTCCTTCAGCGAGGGCAGGCCCTTGTCTTCGTAGGTGCCGCTTGAGGCGCGGTCGCTGATCGAGACGATGCCGATGCGGACGGGGTCGAACGCGCTCATGGTCTTGCGCCTTCCCCTTCCGGGGGAAGGTGGGGACGGGGGCACTCGGCCTTCGATGAAGCACTGCGCACGATCAGAGGCCGTCGTGCCCCCACCCCGGCCCTCCCCCGGAAGGGGAGGGAGAAAGACAGGGGGCTCATGCGTCTTCTTCCCGGTCTTGCGCGGCGGCTGCGGCCGCATGGTCGGCGCCGCCATGCACCGCCAGTTGCGCACGCACCAGCTGGAAGATCTCGCGGTAGGCCTTGCCCTGGCGCGGCGCTTCGCCGGCGGGGCCGGTCTTCATGTCCTTGCGGGCCTGGCGCACCAGCGCGCGCAGCTGCTGGGAATCGGTGGCGGGGTGGGTTTCGATCCAGCCGCCGAGTGCGTCGTCGTCGGCAATCAGGCGGTCGCGCCAGCGCTCGGCTTCGTGCAGCGCGGCAGTTTCGGCGGCCGGCACGGTGTTCTGCTCGGTCAGGGCGAGCTTGACGGCTTCCAGCACTTCGGGTTCGAGCTTGCGCATCAGCTTGCCGATGAACTGCATCTGGCGGCGCTTGCCCTCGAAATTGGTGATGCGCTTGGCCTCGGCAATGGCGTCGACCAGCTTTTCGTCCAGCGGAAGGGCATCGAACAGGGCGGCGCGCAGGGTGAGCAGCTCGGTGCCGAGCTTTTGCAGTTCGTCGCTCTCGCGCTTGAGGTCGGTGCGGCTGGCATCGTCGGTGCCCTTGAGCTCGCGCTTGAGTTCAAGGTCGAGTTCGCTGCCTTCGGCAACGAACTGGCCACGGACGAAATAGCCTTTTTTGGGTTTGCGGGACATGGAGTTGGATTCTGGGCCGCACCGTGCGGCGTTGCAATGTGCGCAACAGACAGTGGGAAAACGAGAAATAGGAGGCGCAAGTATCATAGCCACCACATGACGACATCCTCCTCGCGCGCCGATTCCGGCTTCGCCTACAGCCGCTCCTTCTTCGAAAACCTGGTCGACACCGCCTTGGCGCATGCCAAGAAGCTCGGTGCCACCGACGCCGGGGCCGAGGCCTCCGAGGGCTGCGGCCTGAGCGTGTCGGTGCGCAAGGGCGAGCTGGAGAACGTCGAGCGCAACCGCGACAAGTCGCTCGGCATCACGGTCTACGTGGGCCATCGCCGCGGCAACGCCAGCACCTCCGACTTCTCCGAAGCCGCGATCAAGCAGACCGTGCAAGCGGCCTACGACATCGCCCGCTTCACGGCCGAAGACCCGGTGAGCGGCCTGCCCGACGAGGAAGACATCGCCAAGGATTACCCCGAGCTCGACCTGTTCCACCCCTGGGACGTGACGAGCGAGCAGGCCGCCAGGCTGGCGCTGGAGTGCGAAGAAGCCGCGCTGTCGACCGACAAGCGCATCACCAACAGCGAAGGCGCGGGCGTCTCGGCCCAGCAGAGCCATTTCTTCAGCGCCCATACGCACGGCTTTCGCGGCGGCTACGCCAGCTCGCGGCATTCGATCTCGGTGGCGCCCATCGCCGGCAAGGGCGACGGCATGCAGCGCGACGCCTGGTACAGCTCGATGCGCGCCGCCGACGAACTGGCCAGCCCGCAGGCCGTGGGCCGCTACGCCGCCGAACGGGCACTGAGCCGCCTGAAGTCGCGCAAGATCAAGACCACCGAATGCCCGGTGCTGTTCGAGTCGCCCCTGGCCGTGGGCCTGCTGGGCGGGCTGGTGCAGGCCGTGAGCGGCGGCGCGCTCTACCGCAAGAGCACCTTCCTGCTCGATTCGCTGGGCAAGCCCGTGCTGCCCAAGCACATCGACATCGCCGAAGACCCGCACATCCTGCGCGGCAAGGGCAGCTCGCCCTTCGACGACGAAGGCGTGGTCACCCGCGCGCGCAAGGTGGTCGATGCCGGCCGGCTCGAAGGCTACTTCCTCTCGACGTACTCGGCCCGCAAGCTGGGCATGAAGACCACCGGCAACGCCGGCGGCTCGCACAACCTGACGCTCAGCTCGCGCCTGACGAAGCACACCGACGACCTCGACGCGATGCTCGCCAAGCTGGGCACTGGCCTCTTCGTGATCGAGCTGATGGGGCAGGGCGTGAACTACGTGACCGGCGACTACTCGCGCGGTGCCAGCGGCTTCTGGGTCGAGAAGGGCAAGATCGCCTTCCCGGTGCAGGAGATCACCATTGCCGGCAACCTCAAGGACATGCTGATGGGCATTGAAGCCATCGGCGCGGATGCCTACACTTTCGGTGCCAAGACCACGGGGTCGGTGCTGGTGAACCGCATGAAGGTGGCCGGCGCCTGAGCCGGCGCCACAGCCCACTGCGATTGCGGCGCTGACCCGAAAGACCCCGGCTTCGTTTCAGGCAGGGACATTCAGGATGAGCAGACACCACGCCGCACGCAAACCCGAACTCGAGCACGAGCTTCTGCGCGACCCGCGGCTGGGCTTCGAGCCGGCACGCGGCGGTTCGGTGCGGTGCCTGCACCACGGTGTGCCCTGGCCCTTCGACTGCTGGCACTACCACGACGAGTACGAGCTGCAATGCATCAACCGCAGCAGCGGCGATGCCTTCGTCGGCAACCACATCGGCCGTTTCGAGCCGGGCTACGTGGCACTGGTGGGCGCGCGGCTGCCGCACACCTGGATCTCGCACGACGTGCCGCCCGAGGGCATTGCCGAGCGCAGCATGGTCATCCACTTTCGTGACGAGCCGCTGCGCAAGGGCGTGGGCCTGTTCTCCGAACTGGAGGCGGTGGTGCCGCTGCTCGACCGGGCCCGGCTCGGCGTCGAGTTCTTCGGCATCGGCGACCTGGTGCGCGAGCGCTTCCGGCGCGTGCAGGCGCAGGAGGGCATGGCGCGGCTCTCCGAGTTCATCGGCCTGCTGCACGAACTGGCCAACTGGCCCGACTGGCGCCAGATTTCCAGCGCCGCCGAGCCGGCGGGCGAAGACCCGAGCGCCAATACCCGCATGCGCCGCGTGCTCGACTACCTCGACCAGCACCTGACGGAAGAGCTTTCGCTGCCGGCCGTGTGCGCCGTGGCCAACATGGCCGAAAGCAGCTTCTCGCGCTACTTCCACAAGCACATGGGCGCCACTTTCACCGACTTCGTCACGCGGCTGCGCATCGCCAAGGCCTGCGAGATGCTGCAGGTGTCCGACCAGCTGGTGAGCGACATCTGCTACGAGGTGGGCTTCTCGAACCTGGCGAATTTCAACCGGCGCTTTCTGCAGCTCAAGGGCATGACACCCTCGGCCTACCGGCACCAGGCGCAGGACCGCTTCGGCTTGCGCACGGCGCAGAACACGCCGCTTGCCACCACGGCCTGAACCGCGCCGCCGTAGCAGCGGCCTCAGGGCTCTGAATCCTGCGGCGTCAGGTGCCGGGTCACCGTCCAGAACACCAGCGCGAGCCCACTGACGAGCGCCCCCGCTGCGCAGACGCCGTTCCAGCCCGCATGGGCGTACACCATCGTCGAGGCCATCGACCCGGTGGCCGAGCCGATGGAATAGAAGATCATGTAGCCGCCGGTCAGCCGGCTCTGGGCTTCCGGGCGCACGCGATAGATCAGGCTCTGGTTGGCCACGTGCACCGACTGCAGCCCGAAGTCGATCATGACGACGCCGGCCACCATCGCCCAGATGGACCACGGCAACAAGGCGATGAGCGCCCACGACAGCAGCATCGCCGTAAGCCCGATGCCGGTGATGCGCTGCGCGCGTCCGCGGTCCGACTGACGGCCCGCTCGCGCGGCACCCAGGACGCCGGCAACGCCCGCCAGGCCGAACAGGCCCACCTGCGTGTGCGAGAGCGAGAACGGCGGCGCCGTCAGCGGCAGCACCATCGGCGTGAGCATCATCGTGATGGCCATGAAGATCAGCATCGCGAGCACCGAGCGGACCCGCAGCACCGGCTCCTGCGCGAAGAGCGTGAACACCGAGCGGATCAGCTGCAGGTACGACATGCCCGTGGCCGGCCGCGCGTGCCTCGGAAGCGCCATCCACAGCAGCCCGGACACCACCAGCGTGGCCGCCGCGGACGCGAGGTACACCGCGCGCCAGCCGAAGAGATCCGACAGGCTGCCCGAGACGGCACGCGCCAGCAGGATGCCGAGGATGATGCCGCTGGTCACGGTGCTGACCATGCGCCCGCGCTCGCCCGGTGGGGCCATGCTGGCCGCGTAGGCCACCAGCACCTGCGTCACGACCGCCAGCACGCCCACGGTGGCCATGGCCGGCAACAGAATCGCCGCGCGCGGCGCCAGCGCGACGCACAGCAATGCGACCACCGACAGTAGCAACTGTCCGACGATCAATCGCCGCCGGTCGATCAGGTCGCCCAGCGGCACGACCAGCAGGAGCCCCAGGCCATAACCGACCTGGGTGATGGTGACGACCGCGCCGACCGTGGCGGGCCGGATGCCGAAGGTGTCGGCCAGCGTGTCCAGCAGCGGCTGGGCGTAGTAGACGTTGGCCACCGCGAGTCCGCAGGCGATTGCGAACAGCAGCGCGAGCGCACCCGATATCGATGGCGCGGGGCAGCGATGGGCCCCGGCCGTTGCCGAGTCGACGTTCAAGTCCATGGCGATGTTTCCTGGAGGCGTGGACTTCAGGCGCTCAGCGCATCGTGGAAACGCGCGATGTGAACGGCGATGGCTTCCCCGAGCTCTTCGAGCGCGAAGTGGCCGGTGTCGAGCAGCTTGAAGTCGACCCGCTTGAGGTCGCGTTGGTAAGGGTAGGCACCCGATGGCGGAAAGATCGCGTCATTGGCGCCCCAGACGACCAGCGTCGGCGGCTGGTGCTGCCGGAAGTAGGCCTGCCAGACGGGGTAGAGCGGCAGGTTGTTCTTGTAGTCGTACAGCAGCGCGGCCATTGCGTCCTTGTTGCCGGGGCGTGCCAGCAGGGCGCGCTGCAGCAGCCAGTTGTCGGGGTCGATGCGTTCCACGTCCTTCACGCCGTGGGTGTAGTTCCATGCCAGGGCTTCGTCCGACATGGCGGCTTCGCGGACCCTGGCGTAGTTGGCCGTCGACGGGTCTTTCCACAACGCGCGGGCCAGCCCCCAGAAATCGTCCGGCAGGCCTTCCTCGTAGGCATTGGCGTTCTGCACCACCAGAAAGTCGATCCTGTCCGGCCGGCGCGTGGCCAGCCGGAATCCGACGGGGCCGCCGAAGTCCTGCATGTAGAGGCCGTAGCTCTTGAGGCCGAGTTGGTCGACGAGCTTGCCGACGACGTCCGCGAGGTTGTCGAAGGTGTAGCTGAACTCCGCGACCGACGGCGCCTCGCTGTGCCCGAAGCCGGGGTAGTCCGGTGCGATGACGTGGAAGCGGTGGGCCAGTCGCTCGATCAGCTCCCGGTACATGAAGGACGAGGCCGGAAAGCCGTGCAGCAGGAGCAGGGCCGGCAGCGCGGGGTCGCCTGCCTCGCGGTAGAAGATCTTCAGGCCGTCGATGGTGGTGGTGCGGTAGTGGGTCATGGAACGTGCGGCGGTGGCCGGTTGTGGTTGCAAAAAAAGACCAGATTGATTTTAGTGATCTAGTTTTATATTGCAACCAATGAGGGCAAAGCCATGCCGCAGGCATGCGTCGCACACGCGTTCCGACGAAAGCCGGCGCAATGCCGCGCCGGCTTTCGCTTCATCGCATCACATCAGGAGGTCATTGCACCGACACCGCGCTCCACGCGCGGGCGACGGCCGCCTGCTCTGCCGAGTTGGCACCGTACAGGTCGGTGGCCGCGCGGATCGATGCCGCGCGGGCATTCGGGTAGGTCGAGCTGGAGTTGAGGTACACGGTCAGCGCGCGGTACCAGATCCTGCCGGCCTTGTCGCGCCCGATGCCCGCAAGGCTCGTGTCGCCGTTGCACACCAGGTCGCTCTTGGTCAGCCTGCTTTCGCCCGTGGGCACCACCGCGCCTTCGGCCAGGAGGTAGAAGAAGCGGTTGCCCACGCCGGACGTGAGGTGCGGGTCGTGCCGGGGATTCACCTGCGTGCTCTTGAAGCCGCCCTGCGGATAGCAGACGTACGAGCGCCCGTCGACGTCCTGCTTGTACATCTTGCGCAGGCCGCCGGCCAGGATTCTTGCGCCAATGACGTAGTTGCCCGGATCGTTCGCGTTGTTCGCGTAGAACTTGACGAGGGTGCCGAAGATGTCGGAGTTCGCTTCGTTCAGGCCGCCGGCGTCGCGCGAGTAGGCCAGGTTCGCGGTGGCCTGGTTCACGCCGTGGCTCATCTCGTGCCCGGCGACGTCGATGGACACCACCGGCTTCGGCAGCGAGGTGCCTGCCTCGCCGTCGCCGTAGGCCATCATGCGGCCCTCGCTCAGCCATGCGGCATTCGCGCCCGTGGTGGAGCCGTCCTGGTTGAGGAACAGCACGTGCGCGTAGCTCTGCACGCCCTTGCCGTCGTTGAAGATGCCGTTGCGGCCGTGGGTGTCCTTGTAGTAGTCCCAGGTCTTGGCCAGGCCGTAGTTGATGTCGACCGCGACGGTCTTGCGGTCGGTGGTGGTGCCGTTGCCCCACTTGTTGTCGGGGCTGGTGAACGGCGCCAGGTCGGGCGAGTCCGCAAGGTCGGTGTACACCGCGTCGCGCCCGTCGATCACTTCGCCGCCGCCGCGCGTCGGGTCGACCATGCGATAGGCGTTGTTGCCGGTCTGGTCGGTGGCGATCTGCAGGTCGCCGTAGTACAGCGACTTGCCGGTCCCCATCGCAGCCGCGGTGTGCACGAGGTCTTCGGCGTCCAGCAGCTTGCCGTCGCGCGCGTCGACGTAGTAGACGACGGCGCTTCCGTGCGCCGCGGTGGCCCTGCCGTACACGCGCACCGCATAGGCAAGCACCGGTGTCTCGTCGCGCGCGAAGACGACGAGCTCGGGCGTGCCGTAGCGCATCACCGCGCTGGCAAAGCTCTGCGCGGCAATGCTCTTTGCGCGCTCGGCGCCGATGTCGGGCGCGTTCTGGATCACGGTGCGCCCGCCGACCTTGCCCAGCGTCTCGGGCAGGCGGATGGCGCTCTTTTGCGTCAGGTCGGACTGGAGCAGCCGGCCCTGGCTCGAATGCACGATCACGTCGCCGCCGATCACGCGCAGGCCGTCGTGATAGCGGTCGAAGCGCACGTGCTCGGTGCCGTCCTTGTCCACGATCACGTCGCGTGCCTTGAACTGATCGCCACTGCCAGGCAGTGCCGGCTTGGCGGCTGCGCCGGATGCCATCGACCGGCCCGAGGGTGACGGAGAGGCCGCAGGGGGCGCCGCGACGTTGAAGCTCGACGGGTTGCTCTGGATCAACGCCAGTGCACGGTCGACGGCCGCCTGTCGGTCCGCCTCGGCGGCGAAGGCGACATGACCCGCCACGGTCAGCAGGGCGACAACGAGAACTCTGAGTCTGGTTTTCATAGGCATTCCACAAAAGGTGATGTAAGGGGTAGACACATACCGGCCCGACCGCCGCTTGTGACAGCGGTCATTGGCCGCGTGCATTACAGCCGGGATGCCATGGAGCGTCGATACGCGGGAAGTAGTCGATACCGCAGGTTTTCTGCGTGCGCGCGTGCGGCTTTCACACCTTCGTTTTGCTATCGATACGAAGGAGGTACAGGCGCGATGGAAGGGAACTGCATTGGGCAAACCCTATGCGGTTGGCCCGCGCCGCGAGGCGACCGATACGCATCTGCCTCCGGCAAAACCCCGAGCCGGGTGGTCATGAAAATACCAGCGCTCCGGCTCGCGTGTACGCGGCGCCGCGCTGCCGGTGCCTACGCTTCGTGCCACCTGTTCCTGCCGCGATTTGCCGGCAATCCACGACAGGCTCAAAGGAGACGAAGCGATGGCTGTTCAAGAAAACCGGCACCGGATGGTGGGCTGCGCGATGCTGATCGCGGCACTGGCCGCATGGGGCGGCGCGGCCCAGGCCCAACAGGTCTGCAAGGAGGACGTGCGCGTCCTGTCCCAGCCCCGTGACGGGCTGACTCTGCTCGAGAAGTACAAGGACGAGTTCAAGGCCCTGAGCGGCGTCTCGTTCAACATCGACAACCTCAACGAGAACGACCGCCGCACCAAGACGCGCGCCGACGCCTCGACCGTCGGCAAGTACAACGTGTACTACGTCGACGAGGCCAACGTGCCGCTGTTCGCGCAGTCCAAGTGGATCGTGCCGCTGGCCAAGTACTACCCGGCGGACTACGACTACGCCGACTTCGACCCGGGCCGCCAGAAGGTCGCGACCTTCGCCGGCCAGGCGTGGTTTGCGCCGCTCACCGGTGGCGGCGACCTGCTGGTCTACCGCAAGGACCTGCTCGAGAAGGCCGGCGTGAAGCCGCCGACCACGCTCGACGAATTCGTCGCCGCCGCGAAGAAGCTCAACGACCCTGCCAACGGCGTCTACGGCGTGGCCCTGCGCGGCCAGCGCGGCTCGGGCGCCAACGTGTGGCGCTGGATGCCGTTCTTTCGCGGCTATGGCGGCCAATGGTTCGACGGCGACAAGCCGGTCTTCAACTCGCCCGCCGCGGTGAAGGCCACGCAGACCTACCTCGAACTGTTCAAGTACTCGGCGCCCGGCACCAAGACCGGCGGCTGGGACGAATCCACCGGTGCCTTCCTGGCGGGCAAGGTCGCGATGCTGGTCGAGTCGACGCCGCTGGCAGGCAATGCGCTCGACCCCAAGATGTCGACCGTGATCGGCAAGGTCGCCTACCTGCCGCCACCCACGCCGCTGACCGGCGGCGGCTACGGCCACGGCCTGGCCATCGGCACCAAGGCCAACAAGACCGAAGAGGCGAAGCAGTGCGCCGGTCTCTTCATCGCCTGGGCCACTTCGAAGAAGCAGGAGCAGCGCCGCCTTGCCGAAGGCCAGTTCGGTGAACTCAACCGCACCAGCGTGCTGGGCAGCCCCGAGTTCGCCAAGCGCTACGGCGCTGACTTGGGCAAGGCATTGGCCGACACCGGCAAGGTCACGGCCGTGAACTTCTGGCAGGACGCCGCATGGCCCGACCTCGGCGACCGCTGGGGGATCATCCTGGAAGAACTCATCACCGGCTCGCGTACCGACATCCAGGGCGGGCTCGACGAACTCGACGCCTACGCCAAGCAGCTGATCGCACGGCGCAAGAAGTAATGGCTGCAAGGGAGAGAAGAAAAACAAGGCTGCCGGTCGTCTTCATCGGGCCGGGCCTGCTGGTGCTGGCGGTCCTGGCGCTGGTGCCGACGCTGTTCGCGATCGGCATCTCGCTGCAGGACCGCGAACTGGGCCAGGCCGATTCGGGCTGGGTCTGGTTCGCCAACTACATCCAGTTGTTTTCCGACCGGCGCTTCATCAACTCGGTGGGCGTGTCGCTCACCTGGGAGGTGGTGACGGTCAGCGCGACGATGGTGCTGGCGGTGCTGCTGGGCGTGTTGCTGTTCCAGTGCACCACGGCGCGTTGGCGCAACCTGCTGTGCATGCTGTTCATCGTGCCGGTGCTGCTGCCGCGCGTGTCGGCCGCCTTCGTGTGGAAGTTCGCCTTTCACCCGTTGTTCGGCCTGCTCACCTGGCCGTACAAGGCCATCACGGGCGAGCCGCTCGACCTCCTGGCCAACCCGCTCACCGCGCTGCTGACGGTGGCCTTCGTGGACGTGTGGCAGTGGGGCCTGTTCTTCGCGGTCATCGTGTTGAAGCTGCTCGAAACACTGCCGCCACAGCCTTTCGAGGCCGCGCGCATGGACCACGCGAAGACATGGGAGGTCTATGCCTATGTCGCGCTGCCGATGCTGAAGGCGCCACTCATCAGCCTGACCTTCGTGAAGATGGTCGAGTCGCTGCGGGCCTTCGACCTGATCTATGTCATGACGCGCGGCGGCCCTGGCATCTCGACCGAAACGCTGGACATGTACGCCTTCTCGCAGGGCTTCATCGAGTCGGGCCGCATCTCGTATGCATCGAGCATGGCGGTGCTGATGATGGTCGCCTCGACCGTGGCGTTCACCTACATCTGGAAATGGACGCGGCCCTCATGACCATCTCGAGAAAAAAACCGTTCTCTTTCGGCACGCTGCTCGCGCGGCTGGTGCTCGTCGGCGCCGGGCTCTCCGCGCTGGTGCCGGTGCTCTGGACCTTCCTCAACTCGTTCAAGAACCGGGTCGACATCGTCTCGGCCGTGCCGAAGTTCATCTTCACGCCGACACTGGAAAACTACGTCTACGTGCTGAGCCGCGAAGCGGTGGCGCAGGGCTTGCTCAACTCGATCGTCGTGGTCGGTGCGGCCGTGGTTGCCGGTGCGGTGCTCGGGCTGCCCGCCGCCTACGCACTGGCACGCTACCCGCTGCGCTGGGCCAACGACATCCAGTTCTTCGTGCTGTCGATGCGCTTCCTGCCGCCGGTGGCGGTGGCGATCCCGCTCATGGTCATCTGGCTGCAGCTGGAGCTGTACGACACCCGCTTCGCGCTGATCGTCACCTACACGCTGCTCACGCTCTCGACGGTGATCTGGCTCGCCATTCCCGCCTTCAAGGCCGTGCCGAAGGAGGTCGAAGAGGCGGGCCGGGTCGACGGCTACGGGCCCTACGCGATCTTCTTCAAGGTGGCGCTGCCCATTGCCGCGCGCTCGCTGCTCGGGGCCATCGCCTTCGGCTTCGTGCTGGTGTGGAACGAGTTCCTCATCGCGCTGATGCTCACCACGTCGGACGCGAAGACGCTGCCCATCGTGGCCTCGGAGCTGAGCCAGCTCGGGCGCGACGTGCCCTGGGGCATCTTGAACGCCTCGGTCATTCTGCTGTCGCTGCCGCCGCTCCTGATGGTCGGCGTGCTCAGCGGCTTCCTCAATGCGGCCTTCAAGCGCAAGCGCGACGCGGCCTGAGCCAGGCGATTCCTTTTTCTTCAAAGAACAACATGTCCGCAATCAGCTGTCACAACATCATCAAGCGCTATGGCGACACGCAGGTCGTCCACCCCTTCGACCTCGACGTGGCCGACAACGAGTTCGTCGTGTTCCTGGGCCCTTCGGGCTGCGGCAAGTCGACCATCCTGCGCATGCTCGCGGGCCTGGAAGACATCTCGGGTGGCGACCTGCTGATCGGCGGCCAGCGCGTGAACGACCTGCCGCCGCAGGAGCGCGGCATCGCCATGGTGTTCCAGAACTACGCGCTGTATCCGCACATGAGCGTGCGCGACAACATCGCATTCGGGCTCAAGCGCCTGAAGGTGCCCAAGCCCGAGATCGACCTGCGCATCAAGGAGGTGTCGGACACGCTGGGCCTGGAGCGCTACCTGCAGCGCAAGCCCACCGAGCTGTCGGGCGGCCAGCAGCAGCGCGTGGCCATTGCGCGCGCCATGATCAAGACGCCGAAGGTGTTCCTGTTCGACGAGCCGCTGTCGAACCTCGACGCCAAGCTGCGCAACCACATGCGCATCGAGATCGCCAAGCTGCACCAGTCGCTGAAGACCACCACCGTGTACGTGACGCACGACCAGCACGAGGCCATGACGCTGGCCGACCGCATCGTGCTGCTGCGCGACGGGCGCATCGAGCAGGTCGGCTCTCCGCGCGAGATCTACGAGCGGCCGTGCTCGGCCTTCGTGGCCGGCTTCATCGGCACGCCGCCGATGAACCTGGTCGAGATGTCGGTGCGCGACGTGGGCGGGCATTTCGAGCTGGCGGGCGCAGGGGGCACGGTGCACGTGGACGCACGCCGCTTCGCGCTCGCGGGCCGCGAGCGCGTCACGCTGGGCGTGCGGCCCGCGCACCTGCGGGTCGACACCGAAGGTGGCCGGGGCGGCGGCTTCTTCGGCGAGATGCAGCTCATCGAATACCTCGGCAACGAAGTGCTGGTGAGCTTTGGCCCCGGCCAGGACAAGGAGGTTGACGAGATCGCCGCGCTGATGCCGTCCGCGCAATGCCCGCGCGTGCGCGACCGCGTGGGCTTTGTCGCCGATCCGGCGCAGGTGCACCTGTTCGACATCGACACCGGCGCCTCGCTGCTGCGCAGCGACGCCGCTTTGCATTGACGCACCACACACCAATCCCAAGGACAACGGAAAGATGGAAATGAAAGCACTGGTTCTGGAAAAGGCGCACGAGCTCGCGCTGCGCGACATCGACGTGCCCCTGCACGTGGGCCCGCGCGACGTGAAGATCCGCATGCACACCGTGGGCGTGTGCGGCAGCGACGTGCACTACTACCAGCACGGCGGCATCGGCCCCTACGTCGTGGACGCGCCCATGATCCTGGGCCACGAGGCCTCGGGTGTGGTGACGGAAGTGGGCGCCGAGGTCACGCACCTGAAGCCCGGCGACCGCGTGTGCATGGAGCCGGGCATTCCGCAGATGGATTCGCGCGCCACCCTTGAAGGCATCTACAACCTCGACCCGGCGGTGCGCTTCTGGGCCACCCCGCCCATCCATGGTTGCCTCACGCCCTTCGTGGTGCACCCGGCAGCCTTCACCTTCCGCATGCCCGACAACGTGAGCTTCGGCGAGGGTGCCATCGTCGAGCCGCTGGCCATCGGCCTGCAGGCCGCGAAGAAGGCGGCGCTGAAGCCTGGCGACGTGGCGGTCGTCATCGGCGCCGGCACCATCGGCGCGATGACCGCGTTGGCCGCACTTGCGGGTGGCGCGGCGCGCGTGATCCTGGCGGACCTCGTGACCGAGAAGCTGGCGCTGTTCGCCGGCAACCCGGCCGTGACCACGGTCAACGTGCGCGACGCGAACCTCGCCGAAACCGTGAAGGCCCTGACCGATGGCTGGGGCGCCAACGTGGTGTTCGAGGCCAGTGGCAGCGCACGCGCCTTCGACAACATCTTCGACCTGCTGTGCCCGGGCGGTTGCCTCGTGATGGTGGGCATCCCCGCCACCAAGGTGCCTTTCGACATCGTGGCGATCCAGGCGAAAGAGGTGCGCATCGAGTCGGTGTTCCGCTACGCCAACATCTTCCCGCGAGCGCTGGCGCTCATTGCGTCGGGGCAGGTCGATGTGAAGCCGTTCATCTCGCGCACCTTCGCGTTCGACGATGGTGTTCGGGCCTTCGAGGAGGCGGCCGCGGGGCGGGCGACCGATGTGAAGATCCAGATCGAGTTTCCGGAAGAGCCGGTGGCGGCCTGATTTCTTCAGCGTCCGTTCAACGTGTGCACCTCGCGCAAGGCGCGGTGCACCCGGGAGGCCTGTCACTTCTTCGTGATGACTTCCGGAGGCGCCGCGATCAGGTGCTCCAGCATGCGCCGGGCATTGAGCGGCAGGTCCTCCGACGAGCGCACGCAGGCCATCAGCGTGCGTTCGGCCCAGGCATCGGTGAGCGAGGCCCGCGCGATCTTCATCGAACGGGCGCAGCGTTCGGCCGCGGTCTGCGGCACGATGCCCACGCCGATGCCGTACTCGACCATGCGGCACACGGCCTCGAAGTTGCGAACCCGCACGCGGTAGGCCAGATGCTTGCCGAGCGCACGCACGTGCTGCGTGATCAACTGCTGCAGCGCACTGTCGGCGGGCAGGCCCACGAATTCGCAGTCGACCACATCGGCCAGTTGCACGCGCCGGCGCGCGGCCAGCGCGTGGCCGCGTGGCATGACCAGCACGAGGTCGTCGCGGCGGAAGGGGTGGCATTCGAGGCCTTCGCTGTCGATGGCGTCGGAGACGATGCCGATGTCGCACAGGCCGCCTCGCAGCGCTTCCACGGTGTCGGGGCTGGCGCGTTCTTCGAGGTCGACCGAAATGCGCGGGTGCTCCGCGAGAAAGCGGCTCAGCACCTCGGGCAGGTGCTCGGTCAGCGCCGAGGTGCCGCACATGAAGCGCACGTGGCCCTTCAGGCCCTGGCCGTACTCGCCGAGTTCACCGCGCAGCCGCTCCATCTGCTGCAGCACGACGCGCGCATGGTGCAGCAGCGTGCGGCCGGCCTCGGTGGGGCGCACGCCCTGTGCGTGGCGGGTGAGCAGCGGCGTGCCGAGCGCGTCTTCCATGCCACGCACCCGCTGGCTGGCCGAGGCGAGCGTCATGTGCGAGCGCTGTGCGCCGGCAGTCAGGCTGCCGGCCTCGACGACGTGGAGGAAGAGCCGCAGGTCGGTGAGATCGAATCGCATGATGGGCCGCAAGGTAGCACGGCAGCCTCAGTCTGTGCCTGAGGCTGGCTGTGCGAGTTCCGCATTTTCAGGCGCGGCGCCGGTCGGCAGACTTCCCGGAAATGACGATTTCAAACGAATGGATGAGCCACTGGGCCGCGGCCGCCGCCGTCTTTCTGCTGGCTGGCGTGATCAAGGGCGTGATCGGACTGGGGCTGCCGACGGTGTCGATGGCGCTGCTCGCGCTGTGGATGGCGCCGGTGCGCGCGGCGGCGCTGCTGATCGTGCCGTCGCTGGTCACGAACATCTGGCAGACCGGGCCGCGGGCGACCTTCATGCCGGTGCTTCGGCGCATCGGCGGCATGCAGGTCGGGATCGTGGTGGGGACGCTGGGTGGCGCGCTGTGGCTCGGCGTGCCGGCTGGGGCGTGGGCTTCGGTGGCGCTCGGGGCGGCGCTGGTGGCTTACGCGCTCTGGGGACTGGCCGGGCGGCAATTGCATGTGCCGCCGGCGCATGAACGCTGGATGGGGCCATTGGTGGGCGCCGCGACGGGCCTGGTGACGGCGGTGACCGGCGTGTTCGTGGTGCCGGCGGTGCCGTATCTGCAGGCGCTGGGGTTCCAGCGCGATTCGCTGATCCAGGCAATGGGGATTTCATTCACCACCTCGACCGTGGTGCTGGCCATCGGGCTGGCGGGCAACGGGAGCTATCCGGCGTCGGCGGTGGGCGGGTCGGTCGCGATGCTGGTGCCGGCCATCGTCGGCATGGTGTTCGGGACCTGGCTGCGGCAGCGGCTGTCGGTGGCGGTGTTCCGGCGCTGCTTCCTGATCGGGCTGGCGCTGCTGGGGCTGTACATGGCGGTTCGCGCCATGGCCTGAGCAGCCCCGGGGTTCAGGCCGCCTGGAGCAGGGCGGCGCGAACGCGCGCGATGGTCTGGCGGTAAGGCAGGGCGAAGTCCTCGATGGAGTCGCCGGCGTTGAGCCAGCTGAACAGGAACACCAGGCCTTCTTCTTCAGGGCTGCCGGTGGCCGTGTGCTCGAAGGTTTCGGGCAGTGCGCTGTCGGCGCGCATCAGGAACAGGTGCCACAGCTGCGGATGGCGGTGCGTGTTGCCTTCGACACCGGCTTCGCATTCGCGATCGAGCGTACCGAGCGAATGCAGCGCGCCGGTGTAGGCAATGCCCGATTCTTCGAGCAGCTCGCGGCGCACTGCCACCTCGGGCGATTCGCCGGGCTCGATGGTGCCCTTGGGCAACTGCATGTTGCCGTCTTCGGGGTGGCGAAAGACCAGCAGCCGGCCCCTGGCGTCGACCAGGCAGGCGCAGGCCTTGGGGATCGTGACCGAGGGGTTGCTGCTGTCGCTCATCAGGCGCCCGACAGAGCGGCCTTGACCGCAGCGCTGACCTGGCCCATGTCGGCCTTGCCGGCCAGGCGGGTCTTGACCGCGCCCATCACCTTGCCCATGTCGCCGGGGCCCGAGGCGCCCAGTTCGGCCACGATGGCCTTCACTTCGGTGGCGACTTCTTCGGCGCTCATGCGCTGGGGCAGGTAGACCTCGAGCACCTTGATCTCGGCGCTTTCCTTGTCGGCCAGGTCGGCACGGCCACCGGTAGTGAACGCGGCGATCGAGTCCTTGCGCTGCTTGACCATCTTGTCGACGATGGCGATGACCATGGCGTCGTCGAGCTCGACGCGCTCGTCGACTTCCTTTTGCTTCAGCGCGGCCAGCAGCAGGCGGATGGTGCCCAGGCGTTCGGAGTCCTTGGCCCGCATCGCGGTCTTCATGTCTTCGGTGATCTGTTCTTTGAGGGTCATTGGGGATCCTTTGGAAAAAACAAAAGCCGCGGCAGGTTTCCCTGGCGCGGCCGTAGCAACCGGGCGCTGGCGGTGACTTGCGTCAAAGGCCAGCTGCCTTGGGGCTTGCTCAGTACAGCTTCTTGGGGAGCTGCATGCTCCGCACGCGCTTGTAGTGGCGCTTGACGGCGGCTGCCTTCTTGCGCTTGCGCTCGGCCGTCGGCTTTTCGTAGAACTCGCGGGCGCGCAGGTCGGTCAGCAGGCC
This sequence comes from Variovorax sp. EL159, assembly GCF_900100965.1. Taxonomy (GTDB): domain Bacteria; phylum Pseudomonadota; class Gammaproteobacteria; order Burkholderiales; family Burkholderiaceae_C; genus Variovorax. Next base: position 1,215,924 of record NZ_FMUJ01000002.1, read on the forward strand.
GAGCTTTTCGATGGTGCGCTTGAAGCGACGCAGAGCGACGTCGAAGGGCTCGTTTTCTTTAACGCGGATGGTGGTCATTGATGATTCGTTGAACTGAAGTTGGCTCAGGGAGATCGAGGCCCAAAGCCGGGGTTCCTCAACTGAAAAATTTTTGCGGCCGTTGAGGGAAGGCCAAAAGTTAGCCCGCGATTATAGCGCGGTTGCGCACGCATGGGCGCTAGCCCATGCCCATTGAAAGTTGTATCCGCCCAACCAACCCGTCACATCGACCACTTCGCCGATGAAAAACAGGCCCGGCTGCTTCGATTCCATCGTCTGGGAAGACAGGTCGCGGGTGTCGACGCCACCGGCGGTGACTTCGGCCTTCTTGTAGCCCTCGGTGCCGCTCGGGGTGATCTGCCAGCGGGCGATCCGCTCGGAAAGCGCCGCCAGCGCCTTGTCGGCCGCCTCGTTGACGGGGCGCTGCAGGGCCGGGTCTTGCCCGACCCAGGCGTCCGCCAGCCGGGAGGGCACCAGCGTGGCGAGTTCGTTGGCGATGCGTTTCTTCGAGCGCAGCTTGGCCTCGCCCAGGGCTTCGGCCACGTCCACGCCGGGTGCGAAATCGAGGGTCAAGGGGGTTCCGGGCTTCCAGTAGCTCGAAATCTGCAGCACCGCCGGACCCGAGAGGCCCCGGTGGGTGAAGAGCAGGTCTTCGAGGAAGGCCATCTTTTCCTTCTTCGCACCGGTCTCGATCCGCACCGGCAGGGCCAGGCCGGCCAGTTCGGCGTACGGCGCCCAGGCGTCGCCGCCGAAAGTCAGCGGCACCAGCGCCGGCCGGGGTGTGACGACGCGCAGGCCGAACTGCTCGGCGATGCGGTAGCCGAAGTCGCTGGCGCCGATCTGCGGAATCGACAGGCCGCCGGTGGCGACCACGATCTTCGGGGTCTCGATGAGGCCTTGATTGCTATCTATTTGATAGCTTCCGGCGACCGTTCCATCAGCGGATGGGGCAGAAAACGCGATCTTCCCCAATTTGCACGGCTGCCAGCGCTCGACGCCACCGGCGTCGCATTCGGCCAACAGCATGTCGACGATCTGCTGCGAGGAGCCGTCGCAGAACAGCTGCCCCTTGTGCTTTTCGTGGAAGGCGATGCCGTGCTTCTGCACCAGATCGATGAACTGCTGGGGCGCGTAGCGCGACAGGGCGGAGCGGCAGAAATTCGGGTTGTCGCCGATGAAATGCCGCTGCGGCGCGCGCACGTCGAGATCGCGGTTGGTGAAGTTGGCGCGGCCACCGCCCGAGATGCGGATCTTCTCGCCCACCTTTTCGCTGTGATCGACCAGCAACACCTTGAGCCCGCGCTGGCCGGCCACGCCGGCGCAGAACAGCCCGGCGGCGCCGGCGCCGATCACGACGACGTCGAATTGAACGGGCGCGCTCAAGTCAGGGACCATCCGACGCCAGCACCGGCGGCGGGTTGTACTTCAGGTGGCCGATGTAGCGCAGCGGCTGTGTCGCGGCAATCGAGGGCACGTCGCCTTCGCGCATGTGTAGCAGGTCGGCCGGGCTCACCCAGCGCGGATCGGCGCTGGTGATCGGCAGGCCGGCCTGCCTGTAGGCCTCGAGCACGAACTGCGAGCAGAAGAACTGGTCGTTGCGGCTCGCGCCCAGCTGCACCATGGCCATGCCGCTCATGCAGAAACTGCTGACCGAGGCCGGCACCAGCGGCAACTCGCACAGGCGGCGGTTCAGCACGAACGGTGCATTGAGCAGCACGCCCACGGTGTTGTAGCGCGCGCCGACCTGCGACAGTGCCCAGGCACGCATGCGCGCCGCGCTGTCGGCATCGACGCCGGGCACGCGAAAGGCCACGACCATCTGTTCTTCGTCCACCACCTCGGCCAGCGGCCGCGCGCGCACGCCCGTGCCCACGGCTTCGGCGATCTGCCCGTCGCCCAGATAGAGCACTGCATGGCTCACCGGCGAGAAGGTGCCCAGCCGGATGCCGAAGGAATTGACCGTGGCGATCGAGGTCAGCAGGATGTCGCCGGGCTCGAGTGCATCGGCTGCGATGAGCTCGCCGCCGTTGCCCGGCGCGATGACCGAGCTTTGCACCCGCAGGCGCAGGCCGGCGTCCTTGGTGGGCAGTTCGAGGCGTGTGGCGCAGGCCGTGAGCAGCAGGGCGGCGCCCGCGGCGAGGACGACCGCGGCGGTCTTGAGAGCGGCGCGCATCATCCCTTCCAGACGAACGGAAACTTCAGCTGCTTGAAGAAGCCGTTGGGCACGTAGTCGCCCAGCACGCCGTACTTTTCGGGCCAGAGCTTGGTGCTCTTGACGGCGGTGCCGAAGAGATAGTCGAGAAAGGCGTAGTGCGCCGCGTAGTTCTTGTCGAGCGCTTCCTGGTCCTGGCTGTGGTGCCAGTGGTGGAAGTTGGGCGTGACGATGATGTAGCGCAGCGGCCCGAGCCGCACGCTCACGTTGCAGTGGTTGAACACGGCCTGGAAGCCGACCACCACGATGTAGGCGTCGATCACTTCCTTGCTGAAGCCCAGCACGTAGATGGGCGCGAGCACCAGCGTGCGCGTGATCAGCAGCTCGAGGATGTGCTGGCGCGAGCCCGCCATCCAGTCCATGCTTTTGACGCTGTGGTGTACCGCGTGCAGGCGCCACAGCACCGGCACCTCGTGGTACGCGCGGTGCGTCCAGTACTGCACGAGATCGGCCACCAGGATGATCGACAGCAGGCCGGCCCAGAACGGCAGGTTGCCGATCCAGCCGCGGATGCCGTCGTTGGCGGCCCAGCCGAAGAGCTTGTGCACCAGCAGGTTGGTGGCCAGCAGCACGAAGCCCACGATCATGTGGTTCACCACGAAGTGATGGAAGTCGGTCTGCCACTCCTCGCGGAACACCGGCTGGTCTTTGCGCAGCGCAAACAGCTTCTCGATGAAGATGAAGATCAGCGACGAGCCCAGCAGGTCGAGGATGAACCAGTCCAGGCCGATGTACGGCGTGTGGTCTGCGAAGTCGTGCACCGGCACCTTGTGCCCGCCCAGCAGCGCCGAGGACGCCACCAGCAGGAAGGCCGCCGACGAGAGCCAGCGCGACCGGTTGAAGATGATGTTGACCAGCGACAGCCCGCCCGAGATCACCAGGGCCACCAGCAGGATGTAGCGCATGACGTCGACGTTGTAGCTCTTGCGCAACTCCGGCGTGGTCAGGTACTGCGGAAAGTGGAAGGCCAGTACACCCAGAAAACACAGGATGCCCAGGCTCAGCGCAATCGTTCCTGTGACCAGCCCCTGGCCGCGGCGCAGTTCGCCGTGGCTTTCCGTGAATTCATTGAGTTTCTCGAGCACTTTTCCCCTCTATTTGTTTCTTTTGCGGATGTAAGAATCCGCACACAGCGAAGTGGAATTATCGGTGGCATGGACCAGCGATGCGATCCACAGGTCCGAAGAACGACGATTTGTTGTGCGAGGAAGAGGGAAAACACATGGTGGATCAGCTTTATCCGGCGGGCCCCGCCGACGCAGGGAATCAGCTCGCCAAAGCATCGCCCGCCTACCGGCGGCATGCCTGGTTTGCGATGGTGGCGCTGCTGGCGTTCGTGCTGGCCTATCTTCTGTTCTCGGGCTGGCTGGCCTGGAAAGCGTACTTTTCCATACGTGCCTCGATCTACGGCTCGCGCGACGGAATGCTTCTGACGCTCGTGGGCCTGGGCGCGGCGTTCCTCGCGGTGTTCATGCTGAAGGCGCTGGTGTTCGTGCGGCGCGGACAGATGGGCGGCCTGACCGAGATCACGGCGGCCGAGCAGCCCCGGCTCTTTGCCTTCCTCCACCGGCTCGCCGACGAAGCCCGCGCACCGCGGCCCGCCAAGGTGTACGTGTCGTCGCGGGTCAATGCGGCGGTGTTCTACGACCTCTCGCTGCTCAACTTCTTTCTTCCGTCGAAGAAGAACCTCGAGATCGGCCTGCCGCTGGTGAACGTGCTGACCGTCTCCGAGTTCAAGGCGGTGCTGGCACACGAGTTCGGGCACTTCGCGCAGCGCAGCATGGCGGTCGGCCGCTGGGTGTACCTGGCGCAGCAGATCGCGGCGCACATCGTGGCCAAGCGCGACGGGCTTGATCGTTTTCTCGAAGGCCTTTCGCGCACCGACGTGCGCATTGCCTGGATCGGCTGGCTGTTCTCGCTGCTGGTGTGGTCGATCCGCTCGGTGGTCGACAGCCTGTTCCGCGTCGTGGTGCTGGCCGACCGCGCCCTGTCGCGCGAGATGGAGTTCCAGGCCGACCGCGTGTCGGTGAGCCTGGCGGGCAGCGATGCGCTGATCGATGCGCTCTACAAGATGCAGGCCGCCGACACCGCCTGGGACCGGACCCTCGAATTCGCCAACCAGCAGTTGCACAAGGGCCGCGCGGCGCCAGACCTCTACGACCTCCAGTCGACCATCCTGCAGAAGCTGCGGGTGATCTACGACGACCCTGGCTACGGCGTGCCGCCACCCGTGCCGGCGGACGGCCCCGCGGCGCATCGCATCTTCAAGCGCGACCGGGTGTCGGTGTCGCGCATGTGGGCCACGCACCCGGCCAGCCACGAGCGCGAGGACAACGCGAAGAAGGTCTACCTGGCGGCCGAGGCCTGCGAAGACTCCGCCTGGGCGCTGTTCGACGAAGCCCAGGCCTTTCGCGAGCGGAACTGCCGCGAGCTCATCAGCCACGTCGTTCCGCCGCCAGAGACCGCCACGCGCGAAGCCATGCAGGAGGCGCTCGACGCCGAATACAACCGCGAGTCGTACAAGCGGCGCTACCGCGGCGTGTACCTCGGGCGGGCCGTCACCCGTTCGCAGCACACGGCCGAACAGCTCTTCGACCGCATCGGCGCATCGCAAGCCGCGGCTGCGCTGCCGGGGCTCTATCCGGAGTCGCTGTCGGGCGCGCTCGAACGGCTCGATGCGCTGCTGCACGAGCGGGCCGCGCTGGTGGCGGTGCAGGACGGCATCGCCCGCAGCGAAGGGCCGCGCCTGGAGCATCGCGGCAAGGCCATCAAGAAGCGCGAGCTGGCGGGCGCCATCGACGAAGTGGCGCGCGACATCACCGAGGCCGAGCGCGAACTCGAAACGCACGATCGCCTCTGCCGCTCCACCGCACGCGCGCTGGCCGCGGTGCTCGGGCCCGAATGGGAGGCCGGCTGGCTGGCCCAGCTGCGGCTGCTGAACTACGCCGAGCACGTCGAAGCGAACCTGACCGACCTGCAGTCGGCCATGCTCAACACGCTGGCCATGGTCACCGCCAAGCGCAAGACCAACGAGGCCGAGGCCCAGCGCGTGGTGGCGAACGCGAGCGCGCTCTTCACCGGCATGGCCGAAATCGCGAAAGACGCACCCGGCATCGAGGCCGGCCCCGACGCGCTGGCCCTCATGGGGCACGAGAGCTGGTCGGCGATGGTGGGCGAATTCAACTTCGGCTACCCCACGCGCGAGAACATCAACGAGTGGCTCAAGGCCTCGGACAGCTGGGTCAGGCCGATGGTGCGCGCGCTCGGCAGCCTGCGGCGCGCGGCACTCGACCAGCTGCTGCGCACCGAGGCGCGGCTGGGCGACGTGGCCCTGTCACAGGCGCCAGCCGGCGAGGTGCCGCCCGCGCCGGTGTTGCCGGGCACCTACGCCACGTTGACGAACGGGCAGGAACGCCCGCGCCAGAAGAAGCTCGATGCCTGGTCGCGCTTCCAGACGGCCGATGGCTGGTGGGCCGGCGCCGCGCGGCTGGCCGTGGCCGGTGGCGTGATCGCGAGCCTCATGGGTATCAGCACCACGCTGGGCAGCGCCAGCGTGGTTGCCTACAACGGGCTCGATCGCGAGGTGAAGGTGCGCGTTGGCGGCAGCAGCGCGACGCTGCCTCCGGGCGGCAAGCGCACCTTCGAGGTGGAGGCCGACAAGAAGATCACGCTGGGCGCGCGCACGGTCGAGGGGCAGGAGATCGAATCGTTCTCGGCCAACCCGGAGCTGATCGGGGTGCGCTATGTCTACAACGTGGCCGGGGCTGCGCCGATGGTCGCGTGGACAGCGGTGTATGGGCAGGCAACCCAGCCGCCCGAGAGAAAGCTCGGCGCGCCTCGCTGGTCGACGCAGTCCGCGGATGCGCTGTTCGAACCGCCGCCCCGGCAGATCACCACCAGCAAGGGCAGTGGTGGCGGTACGCGCTCGGTCGTCAGCGGCCCGGAAACCCGCTCAGCCAACAACAACCTGAACATGGTGGATGCCGAGAGCGACCGCAAGGCGCTGATCGAGGCGCACGGCAAGTGGGATTCGGGCCAGTCGGCCTACCTGCTCGAATGGCTGGCGGCGGCCGAACAGCAGGCACCCGAGAGTTATGCGCAGATCGTCGCCGAGCGCGTGGCGCGTGCGCCGCTGGAGGTTGTCTCGCTGCGCGAGCAGCAGAACCTTGCGAGCTCGCCCGAAGCGCGCGAAAGCATCTGCGAACAGCATCGCGCGTTGGCGCGGGCGAACCCGGGCGTGATCGACCTGGGCTACCTGGTGGTGCGCTGCATGAGCGACCAAGCCGCCAAGGACGTCGCGTTCAAGAAGGGTGCCGCCGAGCATCCCGACAGCGCTTGGTTTGCCTATGCCGCGGGGCATGCGTGGGCTGGCGAGCAGGCCTGGCCCGAAGCGCGGCGGGCCTATGAACGCGCTGGCGCCAAGGCGCCGTTCCTCAGTACCGTCACCACTGACGACCTCGCGCGCATCCGGCGTGTCGAACAGGGTGAGTCGGCATCGCTCGACGACCTCCGGGGCAAGTCGAGCTTCCTGCAGATCCAGCAGATCCTGGAGACCGGCAAGGACATTCCGCCGGACAGCTCCGCGTTCGGCTACATCGCCATGAGCAAGGGGCAGTTGGACAAGGCCTTCGGACTCGCCACGTCGGGAACGCAACCGCCGGTTCGGCTGCTGGTGCTCATCGGCGCATCCGACGGTGCGAACCAGAAACAGGTGGCCAAGGCGCTGGAGGCCTCTCCCTCGATCACGGTCAACGACTTCGACGCGCTGCTTCCCGCCATCGGGCTGGCGATCAAGCACGGGCGGTCTGCCGACAAGCCGATGGAGTTGCTCAAGTACATGTCGCCCGAAGACGCGCGCAAGGTGCGTGAATTCGTGACTGTGCTCAAGACCACGCAGGACGCGCGTCGTGCCGAAGAGGCGATCGCGGGCCTGACGGTGCAGTACCGGGCCCAGGCCTACAGCGCGGGGCTGATCGTGCTGGGTGATCGCGCACCTGCGCAGTGGCGCAGGTTCGTCAAGCGGGCGTTGTTTCCGGCGGAGCACCCGTACTTCGGCTGAGCGGCGCCGCGCGCCGACGCCGTCAGGTGCCGAAGCGGTCCGCCGCTTGCGGCACCGGCAGCGCCGCGGCGGCCAGCCCGCGCAGCACGTCGCCCACCACGATCACCGCCGGGCTTGCAAGGCCGGCGTCGGCGATGCCGCTTTGCAGCTTGTCGAGCGTGGTCGCGATGTGCCGCTGGTGCGGCAGGCTCGCATGCTGGATCACCGCCACCGGCGTGTCGCCGGGCAGGCCCTGCAGCAGTTCGCGTTCGATGTGGCCGGCACCCGCCACGCCCATGTAGATCACCAGCGTGAGCCGCGCGTTGTACGCGGTCGAGGCCAGGGCGCGCCAGTCGGTCGGGTCTTCGGCGGCACCGGCGCCGGTCTTGGCGTGGCCGGTGACGAACACCACGCCCTGCGCGTGGTCGCGGTGCGTGAGCGGCACGCCCAGCGAGGTCACGGCGGCCAGGCCGGCGGTGATGCCGTTGATAACCGCGCATTCGATGCCGGCTTCGCGCAGGTGCGTCACCTCTTCGCCGCCGCGGCCGAAGATGAACGGGTCGCCGCCCTTGAGCCGCACCACGGTCTCGCCTTCGCGCACCGCGGTGATCATCAGCCGCTCGATGAAGGCCTGCGGCGTGCTCTTGCAGCCGCCGCGCTTGCCCACGTGCACGATGCGCGCGCCGGGCCGCGCGTAAGCCAGGATCTCGTCGTTCACGAGGTCGTCCACCAGCAGCACCGTGGCCGCCTGGATCGCCTTGACGGCTTTCAGGGTCAGCAGTTCCGGGTCGCCGGGGCCGGCGCCCACCAGCGTGCAGCGTCCGGTGATGAGGGCGGAAGAGGTGTTCATTGGATAGCCTTCGTGTGCCGCACCGTGGTGCTCATGCGTGGGATGCCAGTTGCGCGATGTGCCTGACCTGCGTGGCGATGGCCTCGGGCACGGGGAGCTCGCCGCCCAGCACGCGGCGCGTGTAGCCGGCCGTGGTGGCAACGTCGATTTCTCTCGGCAGGCCCGGCACGTCGGCGGCGGTGCCGCTGGCCTGTGCCTGCAACTCGGTGCGCGTGCCTCGCACGAAGCCGTCGATCTGCGCGGTGCGCCGCGGGTCGGACACCACCTCGCCTTCGAGGCCGCGCGAGAGCAGGGCGGTCATGCCCATCAGCTCGAAGGTCTCGCCCATGGTGCGGGCGTATTCGGGGTGCGTGTAGCTCGCGACCACCACGCAGGGGCCGGTTGTGGGCTGCATCAGCTTGACCACGCTGTGGCCCGGGTTGCGCAGGCCGACCACGCGGCGCACGTCGAGCAGGCGCTTCAACGCGGGGTTCAGCAGTTCGGTGGGGGCGAAGGCCACTTCGCCAGGTGCGATGGGGCGGATGGCCGTGAGCGGCGGGATGTCCATCGCCGCGAGCACGTTCGACGCCAGCACGCGCGAGGTTTCGCTCGCGCTGCCGTGCACCAGCACCGGCAGCCCTTCGCGCGCCAGCAGCAGCGCCAGCAGCGGGGTGAGCACCGGCAGCTTGCGCGCGCCGTTGTAGCTGGGCAGCACGATCAGCGGGCGGTCGGTGGCGGGAATAAGGTGCAGCCGCGCATGCGTGGCGTCGAGGAAGCCGGCCATTTCTTCCGGCGTCTCGCCCTTGATGCGCATGGCCAGGCAGAAGCCGCCGATCTCCAGATCGGTGACGGTGCCGTCCAGCACCTGGCCGAACAGGTCGGCGGCCTGTTCGCGCGTGAGCGGCTTGGCGCCTCGCGCGCCGCGGCCGATTTCCTTGATGTATTGGCTGATTCCCATGGGTGTGCGGATTGTCCTGCAACGCTTATGCCGGAATGTGAGTCGGCTTATGCCTCTGTCTTGCCCCTTCCCCCTTTGGCGGAAGGTCGGGATGGGGGCGGGCAGGGCGCGCGATGGATGCGCCGCCTGCCCCCACCCCGGCCCTCCCCCGGGAGGGGAGGGAGCAAGACATGGGGTCATGGCGCCACCGCCATGGCTCCGGCTTCGGCCTTTGCCGGCGTCGCCCGCACCATCCGCTTGAGTTCCGGAATACACGACCCGCAGTTCGTGCCGCATTTCAGCGCCCCCTGCAGCGCCGCCAGCCGTTCATCGGGCGTGCCGCCGCACCGGCCGAGCTCCGCCTCGATGGCCAGGTCAGTCACGTTGAAGCAGGTGCACACCGGCTTGCCGCGCGACTGCACCGCCAGCGGCGCGCGCGCGCCGGGCGACAGCAGCAGGCGCCCGTAGCTCTGTGCCGGCAGTTCCTCGCGCAGCAGCGTGGCGATCCAGGCTTCGGCGCTGGTGTCACCAGCGAGCAGGAAGGCTTCGAGGCCCGCGCTGTCGTCGCTGCGGCGCACGAGCCGCACCGAACGGCGCTGGCCGCGGCGGCGGTCGGCGTAGCGCAGGGTGTCGAAGCTTTGCAGGCCGAGCAGGGCTTCGATCTGCACCAGCAGCGCATCGGCCGGCGCATCGTGCGCAGAGGCGCGGAACAGGATGCCGCTGCGTTCCGCGCCCGGCGTGTTGCCCGAGAACGGCACGCAGGTCGCGAACGGAAACAACGCCATCAGCGGCTGCAGTGCGCGGTGTGCGCTCAGCGCGCTGTCGGCGGGCAGCCAGGCCATGCCCAGCAACGACCACGGAAGCTCCGCCTTGAGGATCTTCACCGGCGTGTGCTTCAGCTCGGGCTGCTTCGACGTGGGGCAGTAGGCCGGCGTTGTCAGCGCATTGATGCCGGCCAGCCGCGTGCCGCTGGACGAACAGCCGCTCAGGTATTCCTCGCCCCAGTGCATCGCGATGAAGGCCTGGTTCAGGCCCACCTCGGCGCTGGCGCGTGCGGGCAGCAGGATCGAGCCGCGTTTGGACGTCACGTGCACCAGCTCGCCTTCCTTGAGCTGGCGCCGCGCCATGTCCTGCGCATGCATCTGCACCACCGGCTCGGACACATGTCCGAACAGGCGGCCGGCCGTGCCTGTGCGGCTCATGCCGTGCCACTGGTCGCGCAGGCGGCCGGTATTGAGCGAGAAGGGGTAGCGGGCCTCACGCGCTTCGGCCACCGGCTTGTAGACGGTGTCGGCGAAGCGGGCGCGGCCATCGGGCGTGGGGAACACGCCGTCTTCGTAGAGGCGCGCGCGGCCGGTGCTTTCGCCTTCCTTCAGCGGCCACTGCTGCGGGCCGGTGGCCTCCAGAATGGCGTAGCTCATGCCGGTGATGTCGAGGTCGCGCCCGCGCGTGGATTCGCGGTGTTCGTTCCAGACCGATTCGGCGGTTTCGTACGGAAACAGCGTGGGCTTGCGAAGGCCCAGCAGCACTTCGAGCCGCCGCGCGAAGCTCACCGCGATCGACCAGTCGTTGCGCGCCGCGCCCGGTGCCGCGACGGCCGGGCGCACGCGCGAGACGCGGCGCTCGCTGTTGGTCACGGTGCCTTCCTTCTCGCCCCAGGTGGTGGCGGGCAGCAGCAGGTCGGCGAAGGCGCAGGTGGCGGTGGTGGCAAAGGCCTCCTGCACCACGACGAATTCGGCGCGTTCGAGCGCGCGGCGCACGGTGGCCTGGTCGGGCATCGACTGGGCGGGGTTGGTGCAGGCGATCCACAGCGCGCGGATCTCGCCGTCGGCGGCGGCCTGGAACATTTCTACCGCCGTCTTGCCGGGCTTCTCGGGCACCGAGGGCACGCCCCACAGCGCCGCAACCTCGGCGCGATGCTGCGGGTTGGCCAGGTCGCGGTGCGCGCTCAGCAGGTTGGCAAGGCCGCCGACTTCACGCCCGCCCATCGCGTTGGGCTGGCCCGTCAGCGAGAACGGGCCGGCGCCCGGCTTGCCGATCTGCGCGGTCGCCAGGTGCAGGTTGATCAGCGCCGCGTTCTTCGCGGTGCCGCTCGACGACTGGTTCAGGCCCTGGCAATACAGGCTCAGCGTGGCGGGCGAGGTGGCGAAGAGGCGCGCCGCCTCGAGCAGCTCGTCCTTGCCGATGCCGCACACCTGCGCCACCTTGTCGGGCGTGCATTCGCGCACCGTCGCCTTCAGTGCATCGAAGCCGCTGGTGTGGGCCGCGATGTAGGCCGTGTCGATCCAGCCTTCCCACAGCATCAGGTGCAGCATGCCATTGAAGAGCATCACGTCGGTGCCGGGCTGGATCGGCAGGAACAGGTCGGCGATCTCGACCGTGTCGGTGCGGCGCGGGTCGGCCACGATGATCTTGAGTGCCGGGTTCGCGGCCTTCGCGTCCTCGATGCGGCGAAACAGAATCGGGTGCGCCCACGCCGTGTTGCTGCCCACGATGAAGAGGCACTGCGCGTGCTTCAGGTCGTCGTAGCAGGCCGGCGGCGCATCGGCGCCCAGCGTCTGCTTGTAGCCGGCAACCGCGCTGCTCATGCACAGGCGCGAGTTGGTGTCGATGTTGTTGGTGCCGACCAGCCCCTTGGCGAGCTTGTTGAAGACGTAGTAGTCCTCGGTCAGCAGCTGGCCCGAAACGTAGAAGCCGACCGCGTCGGGGCCGTGGTCGTGAATCACCTGCGCGAACTTGCCGGCGGCGTTGTCGAGTGCGGTGTCCCACGAGATCACCATCGGCGCGTCGCCGCGCGCGGTGCGCTGCATGGGCTGCAGCAGGCGCGTCTGGCGCGTGACCGTGGCGCTGGCCGTGAGGTGCAGCGTCGAGCCCTTGGTGCAGAGGCGGCCGAAGTTGGCGGGGTGATCGGGGTCGCCGCGCACGCCGGTGATCTCGTCGCCGCTCGATTCGATGATGACGCCGCAGCCCACGCCGCAGTAAGGGCAGGTGGAGCGGGTCTCTCGCATCGCTCCCTCCACTCCCGGGGGAGGGTTGGGGTGGGGGCTCGCGGCGTGCCCCAAGGACACGCTGTTGCCCGTGCTCACGCCGCGGCCCTCACCCTAGCCCTCTCCCAGAGGGAGAGGGGACAAGACCGCGAAAGCCTTCGGCCCGGCGACAGGGCGCGGCAGGTCGACCGCGTGCGTCGCCAGCTCGCAGGCATCGAGATGCACCATGCCGTCTTCCAGCTTCACCGCAAAGCGCGGCGTGCAGCCTTCGTCGGGCGACTTCGCGCAGCCGTCGTCCAGCCCGATCGCCCAGTTGTGCAGCGGGCAGGCCACGCTGTTGCCGAACACGATGCCCTGGCTCAACGGGCCGCCCTTGTGCGGGCAGCGGTCGAGCAGCGCGAAGACCTCGTTTTCAGCATTGCGGAACACCGCCACGTCCACGCCAGCGGGCCGTGCCACGCGGCGTGCGCCGAGCACCGGGATGTCGTCGATGCGACAGATGACTTTCCATTCGCTCATGGGGCCTCCTTAGGTCTTGAGGTCGGCGTACAGGCCGGTCACGCGGTCCATGATCGCCAGCAGGTTCTCGCTGGTGACGAACACGTCGGACATCAGGCCGGGCGACGTGCCGGCGCCTTCCAGGCGCTGCAGGCCACGGTTGAAGAACATCCATTGCGCATCCGCCAGCACCAGTTCTTCCTTGATCTGCGCGGTGGCTTCGGGTGCGTTGCGCAGCAGCTCGAGCGCGGCAACGAACTCGGTGCGCGCCTTGCCGATCTCGACCGCGCTACCGGCCGGGTCGATGCGCATGGCGCCAGCCAGGTAGAACTTGGCCATGCGTTGCGACAGCATGCGCTGGCGGCCTGCGATGTTGACCAGGCGGCCCACCGGCTTGCCCGAGGCCGCCTCGTACTGCGTGGTGCCCTGGTGTGCGAGTGCGAGCACGGCGGCGTCGAGCTTGACGACCTGTGCGGCTTCGTCGCGGCTCGGTGCGGTGCCGGTCAGCTCGCGCTTGAAGTCGTTCCATGCGCCGCCGAGCGCGTCGTAGGTGCCGCGAATGGCGGGGCTGGGCGCGAAGGTCTTGAGCTCGGCCAACTGGCGCTCGAACAGCACGATCGACCGGTCCAGCACCTGCTGCGCATTGCGCGACTCGACGTTCTGCACCAGTGCCAGATAGGCCTTGCTCGCGCGCTGCGACAGCATGCGCTGGCGGCCCGCCCTGTTGATGGCGTCGTTGAGGTCCGCCACCTGCGCGCGGACCCCCACGCTGGCCAGTGCCGCGGAAGCGATGAAGACACGTCTTTTCAAACCACGCACTCCACTCATGCCGCGATCGGCGTGAACTGCCGCACGTCGACTGACGCCTGCGCCGACTCGAACCACGGATCGGGTTCGCCGTCGAGCGCGAACTGCAGCCGCTCCCACAGCGCCTTGCGGCCTTCGGCGTCTTCGAGGATCTTCTTCTTCACATAGTCGAGCCCCACGCGGCCGATGTAGTGCACCGTGCGCTCCAGGTACCAGCCTTCCTCGCGGTACAGCTGCAGGAAGGCGCCGGCGTACTCCATCACTTCCTCGCTGGTCTTCACCTTCACGAGGAACTGCGCCACTTCGGTCTTGATGCCGCCATTGCCGCCCACGTACAGCTCCCAGCCCGAATCGACGCCGATCACGCCCACGTCCTTGATGCCGGCTTCGGCGCAGTTGCGCGGGCAGCCCGACACGGCCAGCTTGACCTTGTGCGGCGAGTACATGGCCCACAGCGCGCGCTCCAGGTCCTTGCCCATCTGCGTGGAGTCTTGCGTGCCGAAGCGGCACCACTCGCTGCCCACGCAGGTCTTCACCGTGCGCAGCGACTTGGCGTAGGCAAAGCCGCTGGGCATGCCGATGTCCTTCCACACGCCTTCGAGGTCTTCCTTCTTCACGCCCAGCAGGTCGATGCGCTGGCCGCCCGTGACCTTGACGGTCGGGATCTTGTACTTGTCCGCCGCATCGGCAATGCGCCGCAACTCGTCGGGCGTGGTGTGGCCGCCCCACATGCGCGGGATGACCGAGTAGGTGCCGTCCTTCTGGATGTTGGCGTGGCTGCGCTCGTTGACGAAGCGGCTCTGCGGATCGTCCTTTGCCTCCTTGGGCCAGGTGCTGATCAGGTAGTAGTTGATGGCCGGGCGGCAGGTGGCGCAGCCGTTGGGCGTGCGCCAGCCGAGGTTGCGGTACACCTCGTCGTGCGTCAGGTAGTGCTCCTTGCGGATCGCGTCGCGCACGTCCTGGTGGCTCACGTCGGTGCAGCCGCACACGGCCTTCTTCTTGGGCGTGGCGGAGTAGTCGCCACCGGCGGTGAACATCAGGATCTGCTCGACCAGGCCGGTGCACGAGCCGCAGCTCGCGCTGGCCTTGGTGTGCTTCTTCACCTCGTCGAGCGTGAACAGACCCTTGTCCTTGATGGCCTTGCAGATGGTGCCCTTGTTCACGCCGTTGCAGCCGCAGACCTCGGCATCGTCGGGCATGCTCGCGGCCTTGCTGTGGCCCTCGTGGCCGGTGTCGCCGATGTTCGATTCGCCGAACATCAGCTTGTCGCGGATGTCGTGCACGCTGCGGCCGTCGCGCAGCAGCTTGAAGTACCAGCTGCCGTCCACCGTGTCGCCGTAGAGGCAGGCGCCGACCAGCTTGTCGTCCTTGATGACCAGCTTCTTGTAGACGCCGCCGAAGGGGTCGCTCATCACGATCTCTTCGCTGCCTTCACCGCCCTGGAAGTCGCCCGCGCTGAACAGGTCGATGCCCGTGACCTTGAGCTTGGTCGATGTGAGCGAGCCCGTGTAGCGGCCGATGCCGAACAGCGCCAGGTGGTTGGCCGCCACCTTGGCCTGCTCGAACAGCGGCGCCACGAGGCCGTAGGCGATGCCCCGGTGCGCCGCGCATTCGCCCACCGAGTAGATGCGCGCATCGGTCACGGTCTGCATGGTGTCGGTCACCACGATGCCGCGGTTGACGTGCAGCCGCATGCTCTCGGCCAGCGTGGTGTTGGGGCGGATGCCCACGGCCATCACGACGAGGTCGGTCGGGACTTCGGTGCCGTCCTTGAAGCGGATCGCCTTGACGCGGCCGGCCTTGCCTTCTTCCGCGTCGCCAACGAGTTCCTGCGTCTGCGCGCCCATCAGGAACTTCATGCCGCGGTCTTCCAGCGACTTCTGCAGCAGCTTGCCCGCCACTTCGTCGAGCTGGCGCTCCATGAGCCAGGGCATGACGTGCACCACCGTGACCTGCATGCCGCGCTTCATCAAACCGTTGGCGGCTTCGAGCCCGAGCAGGCCGCCGCCGATGACCACCGCATGCCTGTGCGTCTTTGCGGTCTCGATCATCAGGTTGGTGTCGGCGATGTCGCGGTAGGCGATCACGCCGTCGAGCTTCGCGCCCGGCACCGGCAGCATGAAGGGGTTGGAGCCGGTGCACAACAGCAGGCGGTCGTAGGCGGCCTCGGTGCCGTCCTCGGCGCGCACGATGCGCCTGACGCGATCGACCGACGCCACCTTCTTGCCGGCATGCAGCGTGATGCCGTTCTCTTCGTACCAGCTCCAGGGGTTGAGGATGATCTCGTCCACCGTCTGCTCGCCGGCCAGCACGGGCGACAGCAGGATGCGGTTGTAGTTCGGGTGCGGCTCGGCGCCGAACACGGTGATGTCGTAGAGGTCGGGCTCGACCTTCAGCAGCTCCTCGATGGTGCGCACGCCGGCCATGCCATTGCCGACCATCACGAGCTTCTGTTTCTTCACGCGCATGTCCATGGTGTTGTGCTCCTGCGGGCGGACGGCTTCAGGCGGCGGTCTTTTCCACATGCGCCTGGCGCGTGTAGAGAAAGTCGATCACGGCCTTGCGGGCATGGACGTAGGCCGGGTCTTCGGCCAGCGCCACGCGGTTGCGCGGGCGGGCGATGTCCACCGAGAGCGCGTCGCCGATGGTGGCGGCCGGGCCGTTGGTGAGCATCACGATGCGGTCGCTCAGCAGCACGGCCTCGTCGACGTCGTGCGTGACCATGACGACGGTGCTCTGCGTCTTCTGCACGATGGCCAGCAGCTCGTCTTGCAGCTTGGCGCGGGTGAGGGCGTCGAGCGCGCCGAAGGGCTCGTCCATCAGCAGCACCTTGGGCTCCATCGACAGCGCGCGCGCAATGCCCACGCGCTGCTTCATGCCGCCGGAGATTTCGCCGGGGCGCTTCTGTGCGGCGGGCGTGAGGCCGACCAGCGCGAGCGCGGCATCGGTGCGCTCGCGCAACTGGGCCTTGGTTTCCGAGGCCGCGAACACGCGCTCGACGGCGAGGTACACGTTCTCGAAGCAGGTCAGCCAGGGCAGCAGCGAATGGTTCTGGAACACCACCGCGCGCTCGGGGCCGGGGCCCTTGATCTCGCGGTTGGCGCACAGCAGCACGCCCTCGGTGGGCGTGGTGAGCCCGGCGATCAGGTTCAGCAGCGTCGACTTGCCGCAGCCCGAGTGGCCGATCAGCGTGATGAACTCGCCCTTGGCCACGTTCAGGTGAATGTCGCGCAGTGCGAGGAAGCGGCCCTTGGGCGTCTTGAATGCCTGCTCGACGCCGTGGATCTCGATGTACTTGGAGTCGTCGTTCATGACTTCACCTCTTCAAACGTGAACGCGGTAGCCAGCTTGATGAGCGCGAACTCCAGCACCAATCCGACGATGCCGATCACGAAGATCGCGATGATGATGTTGGCGACGTTGAGGTTGTTCCACTCGTCCCACACCCAGAAGCCGATGCCGACGCCGCCGGTCAGCATCTCGGCCGCCACGATCACCAGCCATGCGGTGCCCACTGCAAGCCGCACGCCGGTCAGCATGTAGGGCAGCACGGCAGGAAAGAGGATCTTGGTAAGGATCTTCCATTCGCTCAGGTTCAGCACCTTTGCCACGTTCATGTAGTCGCTGGGCACGCGCTGCACGCCCACGGCGGTGTTGATGACCATCGGCCAGATCGAGCAGATGAAGATGGTCCAGATGGCAGCCGGGTTGGCGCCCTTGAACACCAGCAGGCCGATGGGCAGCCAGGCCAGCGGCGACACCGGGCGCAGCAGGCTGATCAGCGGGTTGAACATGCGCGAGAGAAACTCGAAGCGCCCAATGGCAAAGCCCGCCGGAATGCCGATCAGCGCCGCCAGGCCGAAGCCCAGCGCCACGCGCTGCAGCGAGGACAGCACGTTCCAGCCCACGCCCTGGTCGTTCGGGCCCTTGCTGTAGAACGGATCGCTGAACACCGTGAGCGCCTGTTGCCAGGTGGCATACGGCGTGGGAAAGCCGGTGGTACTGTTCATGGCCACCAGCTCCCAGATCAGCACCAGCAGGCCGAAGCCGGCGAGCGGCGGCAGCACGCGCATCCAGAAGGCACGCAGGTCGAGCGGCGCGCGTTGCTTCTGTTCCCTCTCCTTCTTTGGGAGGGGGTTGGGGTGAGGGGCGGCCTCGGCGCGGGGCACACCCTCGCTCCGGCCCTCTCCCGTACGCGGAAGAGGGGGCGCCAGGGACGTATCCAGGGGCGAATGAAAGACGGCACTGACCATGTTGTTCTCCCTATGCATGGAGCTTGAACGAATCGGCGTATTTCTTCGGGTCCTTGCCGTCCCACACCGAGCCGTCGAACAGCTTGCTGGTGCGCATCGCGTCCTTGGGCACCGGTGTTTGCGTGGCGGCGGCGGCCTGCTTGTAGATGTCGATGCGGTTGATCTCGGTGGCCACCTTCAGGTAGTCGGGGTGGTCCTTCAGCAGGCCCCAGCGCTTGTGCTGCGTGAGGAACCACATGCCGTCCGACAGGTACGGAAAGTTCACGGCGCCGCCGTTGTAGAACTTCATGTGGTTGGGGTCGTCCCAGCTCTTGCCCAGGCCGTTGGTGTAGCGGCCCAGGATGCGCTGGTTGATGGCATCGACGCTGGTGTTGACGTAGCTCTTGTCGGCGATGGTCTCGGCCATCTTGTTCTTGTTCTGCAGGCCGGCGTCGATCCACTTGCCGGCTTCGAGGATGGCGGCGGTCACGGCGCGCGCGGTGTTGGGGTACTTCTTCGTGAAGTCGGCGGTGCAGCCGAGCACCTTCTCGGGATGGTCCTTCCAGATGTCCTGCGTGGTGATGGCCGTGATGCCGATGCCGTCCATGATCGCGCGCTGGCCCCAGGGTTCGCCGACGCAGTAGCCGTCCATGTTGCCCACGCGCATGTTGGCCACCATCTGCGGCGGCGGCACGGTGATGTTCTTCACGTCCTTGAACGGGTCGATGCCGGCCGAGGCGAGCCAGTAGTAGAGCCACATGGCGTGCGTGCCGGTGGGGAAGGTCTGGGCGAAGGTGTATTCGCGCTTCTCGCTGGCGATGAGCTTGGCGAGCGAGGCGGCATCGACCGCGCCCTTGTCGGCCAGCTTCTTCGACAGCGTGATGGCCTGGCCGTTGTTGTTGAGGGTCATGAGCACGGCCATGTCCTTCTTCGGGCCGCTCAGGCCCAGGTGCATGCCGTAGACCAGGCCATAGAGCACGTGCGCCATGTCGAGGTCGCCGTTGGCCAGCTTGTCGCGCACGCCGGCCCAGCTCGCTTCCTTGCTGGGGACGATCTTCACGCCGTACTTCTTGTCGATGCCCAGCACCGAGGCCATGACCACGCTGGCGCAGTCGGTCAGCGGGATGAAGCCGATCTTCACTTCTTCCTTTTCGGGCTTGTCCGAGCCCTGGGCCCAGACGGCGGCGCGCAGCGCGGGGTCGATGCCCACGGCGCCGATGGCGGCGGCTTGCAGGACGCGGCGTCGGCTGAGGCGGGTTTTGAGCAGGTCGGTCATGGGGCGGGCTCCGGTTGAAGGCGGGACAGATGACAAAGAAAAAGCAAAGCGAAAAACAAGAAAGGCGTCCTCACCGCGCGGGGCTGCTCGAAAACGAGCCCCGCGGATAAGGACGCCTTTGTCCGGTTCGGTGGGTGACACCCGCCATTGGGTGTCGCCTGCCTGAAGACCTGGTGGTCTATGGCTTCAGTGTTGCAAGCTGTGTGCCAAGCTGACGGATGCCTGATTTGCTATGAAAAGGGTAGCTGGCGGTGCAAGGCCGTTGCGGGCGACATGGGTCTGAGGCCCGTTGAGATGTGAGATGCACGCTTGTTGTGCACTGCACCAACTCGAACCGCCTTCGGCCTTCAGTGCGGGGGCTGTGTGTCGAGCGGCAGGTAGTCGGCCATCGCCAGCACCGACTCGGCCACGTCGACCAGGCGACGGTTCTGGTTCATCGCGGTCTGGCGCAGCATCTTGTGCGCCTCTTCTTCGCTCAGGCGCCGGTGCGCCATCAGCAGGCCCTTGGCGCGTTCAACGATCTTGCGTTCGTTGAGCGAGGCACGCACGGTTTCGAGTTCGTCGCCCATGGCTTGCAGCCGGTGCGACTGCTCCTGGACCATGTCGAGCACCGAGCGTTCCAGGTGGCGGCCGAACTGGGCGGGCGCGGCGGCCTGCGCGTCGGCGTCGTCGAAGAACATGGCGCTGTTGTCGGCCTGCGGTGCCAGGGTGCCGAGCACTTCCTGGTACTTCTGCAGCTCGCTGCGCGCCTGCGCGGTCTTGTGGCCGCACAGCGCGCGCAGGTCGGCGGCCAGGCGGTCTTCGACGGTCTTCATGGCGTCGATGCGGCGGGTGCAGCAGTCGAACCATGCCTGGCTCAACTGGGTGCCGGCGATGCCCGCAGGAGTTGCCGGCGCGGACGTGGCGCCCATGCGGCGCATGCGTTCCAGCTCGGCCAGCGTGGCATCGGACTGGCTCTCGCGCCAGAGCACCAGCAGTGCCGCGTCCGAGAAATCGGTAAAGACCTGAAAGCAGCGCTCCTGCGATTCGATCAAGTGCAGCCATTGCAGGCGCTGTGCCTCGTCGCTGCGGCCTTCCGCCAGCGCGGCGGCGCCGAAGGCGCGCTCCTGGCCCGCGAACTCCTTGCCCTGCATGAAATTGAACATGGCCACCAGCAGGCGGGAGATTTCGGGGTCGGTCGCGCCGTCGGCCGCTTCGAACACCACCGACAGCAGGCCCGCGATGAGCTTGGCAAAGGCGGCGGTGGCTTGCGCCGGCTTCAGTTCGAGCGCGCCGATGCGGCGGCGCAATGCGGGCAGCGCGTCCAGCCCCGGCAGCACCCAGGCGATGCGGCTGAAGAGGCGGGCACCGTTGCCGGGGCCGGCGCGGTGCCGGGCCTCGGTTTCGAGCTGGTCGAAACCGGCGCGCACTTCCTGTTCGAGCGACAGGCATTCGGCAATCTGCGGATCGCGTTGGTCGGCGAGGCGGCCGCCGCGCGAAGCCAGGAACACGTTCGACATGCCGCGTTCGCGCTGCAGCGCGTGGACCAACCGGCCGATCACGCCGACCAGGTCGCTGGTGCGGGCGAGCTGGTCCAGCTCGTCGATTTCGCAGCGGCGGGCGGCGATCAGAAAGTTCAGTCCGGATTTCATGGTGGGGAAGCGCGCGAAGGGCAGGGGGCACAGCGTCACTGCAACATCCGTGCCTCGGGCGCCGCTTGTCCCTTGGCGGGCGCGCCCGGCAGGCGCCACCTACACTCGGCGCCATGCTTTTGTTGGGAATCGAATCATCCTGCGATGAAACCGGCGTGGCGTTGGTCGAGTCGCACGGCAACGCGCTGCCGCTGCTGCGTTCGCACGCGCTGCACAGCCAGATCGCCATGCACCAGGCCTACGGCGGCGTGGTGCCCGAGCTGGCCAGCCGCGATCACATCCGCCGCGTGCTGCCATTGACCGAGGCCGTCATGGCCGAGGCGGGCCGTTCGCTGGGCGAGATCGACGTGGTGGCCTACACGCGCGGCCCGGGCCTGGCGGGCGCGTTGCTCGTGGGCGCGGGCGTGGCCTGCGCGCTGGGCGTGGCGCTGGGCAAGCCGGTGCTGGGCGTGCATCACCTCGAAGGGCATCTGCTGTCGCCGTTCCTGAGCGCCGATCCGCCGGAGTTTCCGTTCGTCGCGCTGCTGGTTTCGGGTGGTCATACGCAATTGATGCGGGTCGATGGCGTGGGCCGCTACGAACTGCTCGGCGAAACCATCGACGACGCGGCCGGCGAGGCCTTCGACAAGAGCGCCAAGCTCATGGGCCTGCCGTATCCGGGCGGCCCCTGGCTCGCGAAGCTGGCAGAAGGCGGCAGCGCCACCGCCTTCAAGCTGCCGCGGCCATTGCTGCACAGCGGCGATCTCGATTTTTCTTTTGCAGGCCTGAAGACGGCCGTGCTCACGCAGGCGAAAAAGCTGGGCGATCAGCTCGAAGCGAACAAGGCCGACCTGGCGGCGTCCACGCAGGCCGCCATCGTCGAGGTGCTGTTGAAGAAATCGCTCGCCGCGCTCGACCAGACGGGGCTCAAGCGGCTCGTCGTGGCCGGTGGCGTGGGGGCGAACAAGAACCTGCGCGAACAGCTGAATGCCGCGTGTGCAAAGCGCAAGGTGCGCGTGCACTACCCCGAGCTGCACCTGTGCACCGACAACGGCGCCATGATCGCCATGGCCGCTGCCATGCGGCTGCAGTCGGGCCTGTCGCAGGCCACCGAGCGCTATGCCTTCGACGTCAGGCCGCGATGGCCGATGGCATCGCTGACGGCCGAGGCGTCGCTACCGGAAAGCGCGTAACCGACTGGTTGCGTATGCGGCCGCGCGAAGAAGGCAGCGGCAGCACGTCGAGCACATTGCGCCAGAGCTGGCGCCACTCGGGCCAGTCGTGGCCGCCTTCGGTGGTGAACACGCGCCCCGGGGGCAGGGCGTCCGCCAGCAGCTTGTGGTTGCTGGCAAAGCGGTCGGCCAGGCCGAAACCCAGGTAGAGCTGAGGCAGGTCCTTGGAAGGCTGCGGCTCCAGGTACTGCTGGAAGAAGGGCCAGAGCTTGCGGTCGGGTTCTTCGTCGGGCTGCGGCCCGGTGGGCGCCTGCCAGGTGCGCAGGCCGCCGGCCTTCTTGATCTCCGCGCCGAGCACACGGCGGCCCAGGTACGGGGCCAGCGCCACGATGCCGTCGACCGAGCCCGGCCGCGCCAGTTCGTGGATCAATGCGCCGAAGCCGCCGATGGAAATGCCCACGAGCCAGATCGAGGTGTAGCCCTTGGCACGTTGCGGCTCGATGACGTCCGCATGCAGGCGCTCGCTGAGCGTCTGGTCGTAGTAGTAGGAAACGTCCGCGTCGACCAGCAGCGAGTCGGCTGCAAGGTGGCGCTCCCGCACGGCGCTGATGAAGCCTTCGCGCTCGAACTCTTCGGGCTTGAGGTACGCGCCAGGCAGAAAGATCAGGAGCGTGTCGGAACGATGGTGGTCGTTGGCTGGCTGAAAGTGCGTTTTCATGGTGCCTTTGGGGGCACCCGATCCGCACCGTCGGGAACTCGATGCGTTTACGAGACGCCCACGAAGAAGAAAGTACTAAGAAAACGTCACATCATGTGACGTTATCCGGCGCTATTGTGAATAGGGTGCTTGTTTAATGTCAAAAACAAGCCGCTACTAACATTTTCCTCTTGTGGGCATCCGCAAAGTTAGTCAATTTGCAACTGAGAGGCTTGGCTTGCCGGCACCAGTTTTCCGAGCTTGAGCGTGAGCACGCCGTTCTCGATCTTGGCGTTGCTCGTGGCCACGTCGATGTCCTGCGGCAGCTCGTAGGCGGCCTTGAACTGCCGCTTGGCTTCGACCTTGCTGTCGATGCGGATTACGGCGCCTTCGATGCTGATCGACAGGTCTTCGCGCGAGAGGCCCGGCACGTCGAGCGAGAGGGTCCAGCTCTTGTCGTCCTGCTCGACGAGCGGGGAGCGGCGGGCACCGGCGAAGGCGTCGTTCACGAAGCGCTCGAAGGCGTGGTCATGCGCGCGGGGCGTGAAGCGGGCGGTGCGAAGCGTGGGTGCGAAGAACATGATGAAAAGCTCCTGGATGAACACAATGGGGACAAGGAATGTGTGTCCCTTACACTGCGCGGCCGTTCAATCGTGAGTGCCGCTTGACACCTCATCTAGGCGCATCGGCAAGCGTTTCAAGACAATGAATCCCCCCTTTATTTGGCGCCGCCAGGCCTTGAAATTCGCGGCGCTGGCGCTATGCGCGAGGCCTTTCGCGGCGCTCGCACAGGCACCGCAGGCGGCGCCCATCCGCCTCGCGTTGATCGAAAGCATGAGCGGTCCGTTTGCCAACACGGGCGAGGCGGTGTTCCGCAATCTGCTGTGGGCGGTGGAGCGCGTGAACGCGCGCGGCGGCGTGAAGCTGCCCGGCGGTGCGCGGCCCCTGCAACTGGACCGCTACGACAGCAAGGGGCAGAACGAGGAAGCGCTTTCCGCGCTGCGCGCCGCCATGGACGACGGCGCGCGCATCGTGCTGCAGGGCAACTCGTCGGCCACTGCCGCGGCGCTGGTCGATGCCATCGACAAGAACAACGAGCGCGACCCCGCGCGGCGCGTGATCTTCCTGAACTACGCGGCGGTCGATCCGGTGCTCACCAACGAGCGCTGCAGCTTCTGGCACTTCCGCTTCGACGCGCATGCCGACATGCGCGTGGCCGCGCTGATGGACGTGCTGAAAGACGATGCGGCGCTCAAGCGCGTCTACCTGATCGGACAGGACTACAGCTTCGGCCAGGCGGTGCTGCGCGAGTCGCGCCGACAGCTCGGCGTGCAGCGGCCCGACGTCGAGATCGTCGGCGACGAACTGCATCCGATGGGCAAGGTGAAAGACTTCGCGCCCTACGCCACGAAGATCATCGCCAGCGGTGCGCAGGCCGTGATCACCGGCAACTGGGGCAACGACCTCACGCTGCTCGTGAAGGCCGCGCGCGAGGCGGGTTTCAACGGTAGCTTCTATACCTTCTACGGCAATGCACTCGGTGCGCCCGCGGCCATCGGCGATGCGGGCATCGGCCGCGTGGTGGCGGTGGCCGACTGGCTGCCCAATGTGCAGACATCGCAGTCGGAGGCTTTCTATCGTGCCTTCCGCTCGCGCTTTCCGAAGCCCGCCGACGACTACGTGCACATGCGGCTGCAATTGCTCATCGAGTCGCTGGTGCAGGCCATCGAGCGTGCGGGCAGCGTCGACACCGTGGCGGTGGCGCGTGCGCTGGAGCAGGCCGATGTCAGCCTGTATGGCCAGCGCGGCCGCATGCGCGCGACGGACCATCAATTCCAGCAGCAGCTCGTGGTGGGCGTGATGGACAGGCAGGGCAAGCCGGGCGTGCAGTTCGATGTCGAAGGCTCGGGCTACGGCTTTCGCGTGATCAAGACCATCGCCCCCGAACGCGCCGAACTGCCCACCTCGTGCAAGATGAAGAGACCTTGATGACGAAGAACAGGACGACAAGACATGCGTGAAGCCATCCACAACCTCGAAGCATCGAAGATTCGCGAAGTCGCCAATGCCGGCATGGGCCGCGACGACGTGCTGGCCTTCTGGTTCGGCGAAAGCGACGAGGTCACGCCCGAGGTGATTCGGCAGGCGGCCATCGAGTCGCTGCAGCGCGGCGAAACCTTCTATGCACACAACCTCGGCCTGCCCGAGCTGCGCGAGGCGATCGCGCGCTACACCAGCGCACTGCACCCGGCGGTCGATGCCTCGCGCATCGCCGTGACTTCGGGCGGCGTGAGCGCGTTGATGCTGGCGGTGCAGGCGCTGGTCGATGCGGGCGACGACGTGGTCGCCGTGACGCCGGTGTGGCCCAACCTCACGGCGCAGCCCGCGATCATGGGGGCGCATGTGCGCACCGTGCCGCTGGTGCCGGTGGCGGGGCAATGGACGCTCGACCTGGCCGCGTTGCGCGCCGCAGTCACCTCGAAGACCAAGCTGCTGATCGTCAATGCGCCCAACAACCCGACCGGCTGGACCATGACGCGCGACGAGCAGCAGGCCGTGCTCGATCATTGCCGCCAGACCGGCACGTGGATCCTGGCCGACGAGGTGTACGAGCGCCTCTACTTCGAGCCGACGCCCAATGGCTGCGCGCCGAGCTTCCTCGACATTTCGAAGCCTGACGATCGGCTGGTCGTCACGCACAGCTTCTCGAAGAGCTTCCTCATGACCGGCTGGCGACTTGGCTGGCTGGTGCTGCCGCCCGCCATGGTCGAGGGCATCGGCAAGCTGATCGAGTTCAACACCTCGTGCGCCAGCGTGTTCACGCAGCGTGCAGCCATCGCGGCCATCGCGCACACCGGCGAGATTACGCCGCGCGTGGTGGCGCACCTGAAGCTGTGCCGCGACACGCTGGTGCCCTTGCTGGCGGCCGTGCCGGGCGTGCAGGTGGCATCGGCCAAGGGCGGCATGTACGCCTTCTTCCGGCTCGAAGGGTTTGGCGACTCGCTCGACGTCGCCAAGCGGCTGGTGGTCGAGGCAGGGCTGGGCCTCGCGCCGGGCAATGCCTTCGCACCCGAGGCGCAGGGCTGGCTGCGCTGGTGCTTCGCCTCCAAAGACCCGCAGCGGCTGGTGCAAGGCGTGGAGCGCCTGCGCCACTGGCTGGCGGCGCAGCCGCGCAAGGCCTGATCCGGCCGTCTGCTGCAATTTCGTTCAATACGCGGCGCGAGCGGCCCGCGAAGCTCGACCTTTCTTTCATCGAGAGCGAAAGGTCATGCATGTCGGAACGGCTCAAGGGAATGGCGCTGTGCGCCCTGGCGATGGTCACGGTGGGCAGCACCGTGGTCGCCAGCAAGGTGATCGCCGGCGGCTTGCCGCCGTTCACGGCGACGGCGCTGCGGTTCGCGATGGCGCTGCCGGTGTTTCTCCTGCTGCTGCGGCTGACCCGTACCTCGTGGCCTCGCCCGGACCGGCGCGACCTCGTGCTGCTCCTGTGCCAGGCCGGGCTGGGCAGCGTCGGCTACACGGTGCTGCTGATCCTGGGCGTCCGATGGGCGCCAGCCGCGAGCGCGGGTGTGGTGGCAGGCACGCTGCCGGCGGTTGCTGCGCTGGTGGCGGTGCTGGCCTTGCGCGAGCGGCCGGGGCGGTATCTGGTGGGCAGCATCCTGCTGGCGACGGCAGGGGTGCTGGCGATCAGCTGGCCAGGGGAGGGTTCGGCGGGGGACTCAAAATCCCCTGCTGCAATGGTCGGCAATCTGCTGGTACTGGGCGCGGTCGTCTGCGAAGCGATGTTCATCCTGCTCAACAAGCGCCTGCGGGTGCCGGTGCGGCCGCTGGCGGTGTCGACGTTGATGACGGCTTTCGGGCTCCTGCTGTCGCTGATTCCGGCGCTGTTCGAGCGCGCCTGGGAGCAGCCGTTGCCGACGGCCGCCCTGGCCGGCGTCGCCTACTACGCGCTGGTGCCGACGGTGCTGGGTTTTGTGCTCTGGTTTGCCGGATCGGCTCGATTGAAGGGGGCGGAAGCCGCGCTCTTCACGGCGATCCTGCCGGTTTCCGCGCTGATACTGGCGGCCCTTTGGCTGGGTGAAAGTATCAACATGGCGCAGGTGGGCGGAGCCGCCTGCGTGCTGGGCGCGGTGGCCCTGGCGTCCCTCGACGGAAGACCCGGCGCGCGGCCCGACGAAGTCGCGGCCCCTTCGTGAAACACCGCGGAACCGGCTCTGCCGGGCCGCTGGTGTTGCCCCCGGCAGGGGAGGAGAAGCGACACGAAGTGCGCGTAGCCTGGGGGCAAGCCCAGCTCGGGCTATAATCCCGAGGCTTTGCATGCCGCAAGGCGCACGGTGAGGGCAGTTCCAGCGCTTACCGCAAGTCAAACATCCCGGAACAAGGAAATTCAACATGATCGCAGCCTCCATCAAGGCCGAAGTCGTCAAAGACAATGCCCGCGCCGCCAACGACACTGGCAGCCCCGAAGTGCAAGTCGCACTGCTGACCGCCCGTATCAACGAACTCACCCCCCACTTCAAGACGCACGCCAAGGACCACCATGGTCGTCGCGGCCTGCTGCGCATGGTGAGCCGCCGTCGCAAGCTTCTCGACTACCTCAAGTCCAAGAACGCCGACCGTTACACCGCGCTGATCGCCAAGCTGGGTCTGCGCAAGTAAACCGAATCGCATGAAAAAACGCCTGGGTTAGTCCGCTAGCTCAGGCGTTTTTTACTTCGCGATCCACTTTCGGAGTGCCAAAACAGAGCGAAGCTGTGTCATTCCAATGAAGTTCGTCCCGAGCTTCACTGGAATGGCATCGTGTTCTGAGAAGCCTCCGTCCTTTGCGGGTCCTGTGTGGCCTGCTACTAAAACAGGAGCAAACATGAGCCTCTTCAACAAAGTCACCAAGTCCTTCCAATGGGGCGACAAGACTGTCGTCATGGAAACGGGCGAAATCGCACGCCAGGCCAGCGGCGCCGTGCTCGTCGACATCGACGGCACCGTGATCCTGGCGACCGTGGTCGCCTCCAAGACCGCCAAGCCGGGCCAGGACTTCTTCCCGCTGACCGTCGACTACATCGAGAAGACCTACGCTGCAGGCAAGATTCCCGGCAGCTTCTTCAAGCGCGAAGCCAAGCCCAGCGAACACGAAACGCTGACCAGCCGCCTGATCGACCGTCCGATCCGCCCGCTGTTCCCTGAAGGCTTCCTGAACGAAGTGCACGTGGTCATCCACACCGTGTCGCTCAACCCCGAAGTCGACGCCGACATCGCCGCCATGATCGGCGTGAGCGCCGCGCTCTCGATCTCCGGCGTGCCCTTCAACGGCCCGATCGGTGCCGCCCGCGTGGGCTACATCAACGGCCAGTACGTGCTGAATCCGGGCCAGACCGCCCGCAAGGATTCGCAGATGGACCTCGTCGTCGCCGGCACGCAAGCCGCCGTGCTGATGGTCGAGTCCGAAGCCCTGCAACTCAGCGAAGAAATCATGCTGGGTGGTGTGGTGTTCGGCCATGAGCAAGCCAACGTCGCGATCAACGCGATCCACGAACTCGTGCGTGACGCCGGCAAGCCGGTGTGGGACTGGCAAGCGCCCGCCGAAGACGAAGCCTTCGTTGCCAAGGTCAAGGGCCTGGCCGAAGAAAAGCTGCGCGCCGTTTATCAAATCCGCAGCAAGCAAGCCCGTACGCAGGCCCTGCGCGAAGCCAATGCCAGCGTGATGAACACGCTGAAGGAAAGCGGCGAGCCTTTCGATGCAGGCAAGGTCAACGACCTGCTGTTCGCCATCGAATCGAAGATCGTGCGCAGCCAGATCCTGTCGGGTGAACCCCGCATCGACGGCCGCGACACGCGCACCGTGCGCCCCATCGAGATCCGCAACTCGGTGCTGCCCCGCACCCACGGTTCGGCCCTGTTCACGCGCGGCGAAACGCAAGCGCTGGTCATCACCACGCTCGGCACCGAGCGCGACGCGCAGCGCATCGACGCGCTGGCAGGCGAGTACGAAGACCGCTTCCTGTTCCACTACAACATGCCTCCCTTTGCTACCGGCGAAGTGGGCCGCATGGGCTCGACCAAGCGCCGCGAAATCGGCCACGGCCGCCTGGCCAAGCGTGCGCTCGTCGCCGTGTTGCCGTCGAAGGAAGAGTTCCCGTACACCGTGCGCGTGGTTTCGGAAATCACCGAGTCGAACGGTTCGTCGTCGATGGCTTCGGTCTGCGGCGGCTGCCTCTCGATGATGGACGCCGGCGTGCCCATGAAGGCGCACGTGGCGGGTATCGCCATGGGCCTGATCAAGGAAGACAACCGCTTCGCCGTGCTGACCGACATCCTGGGCGACGAAGATCACCTGGGCGACATGGACTTCAAGGTGGCCGGCACGACCAACGGCATCACCGCGCTGCAGATGGACATCAAGATCCAGGGCATCACCAAGGAAATCATGCAGGTCGCATTGGCACAAGCCAAGGAAGCGCGCATGCACATCCTGGGCAAGATGCAGGAAGCGATGGGCGAGGCCAAGGCCGAAGTCTCCAGCTTCGCGCCGCGCCTGACCACGCTGAAGATCAACCCCGAGAAGATCCGCGACGTGATCGGCAAGGGCGGCTCGGTCATCCGTGGCCTGCAGGAAGAAACCGGCACGACGATCAACATCGACGAAGACGGCACCATCACCATCGCCTCGACCGATCCGGAAAAGGCCGAACTGGCCAAGAAGCGCATCGAGCAGATCACCGCCGAAGTTGAAATCGGCAAGGTCTACGAAGGCCCGGTCACCAAGATCCTGGACTTCGGTGCGCTCATCAACCTGCTGCCCGGCAAGGACGGCCTGCTGCACATCAGCCAGATCGCGCACGAACGCGTCGAGAAGGTGACCGACTATCTGAGCGAAGGCCAGATCGTGAAGGTCAAGGTTCTGGAAACCGACGAAAAGGGCCGCGTCAAGCTGTCCATGAAGGCTCTGACCGAGCGTCCCGCCGGCATGGAATACAGCGAGCGCCCGCCGCGTGAAGACCGCGGCGATCGCGGTGACCGTGGCGGCGACCGCCGTGAGCGTTCGGACCGTGGCGATCGTGGCGATCGTGGCGAGCGCGCACCGCGCTTCAACGACCAGCAGCAACAGCCGCGCAATGAGCAACCGCAGGCTCCGGCCGGCGAGCAGCAGCAGGCCCCGCGCGAGCCTCAGGAGTAAGAAGGGCGCAGCGGCAGGTTTTCCCTGCCGTTGCTATCTTTTGAACAGCTAGCTTCGCCCCACATGCGGGCGTTGGAGGCCGAAAGACCATGAAAGCCATTGAAATCACTTCGTTCGGCGCCCCCGAGGTGCTGCGCGTCGCAGAGCGTCCCGATCCGGTTGCGGGTGCGGGCGAGCTGCTGATCCGCGTTGCGGCGAGTGGCGTCAATCGTCCCGACGTGCTGCAGCGGATGGGCAACTATCCGGTGCCGCCCGGCGCATCCGATCTGCCGGGCCTCGAAGTGGCCGGCGAGATCGTGTCGGGCGATGCTGCGGCATTGGCCGAGGCGGGTTTCAAGGTCGGTGATCGCGTCTGTGCGCTGATTGCGGGTGGCGGATATGCCGAGCTGTGCGTGGCGCCTGTGGCGCAGTGCCTGCCGGTGCCCAAGGGTTGGAGCGATGTCGATGCGGCTTCGCTGCCCGAGACCTTCTTCACCGTCTGGAGCAATGTGTTCGAGCGCGGCCGCCTGCAAAAGGGCGAGACGCTGCTGATCCAGGGTGGATCGAGCGGCATCGGCGTCACGGCGATCCAGATCGCCAAGGCGCTCGGTGCCACTGTGATCGTCACGGCAGGCAGCGACGACAAGTGCGAAGCCTGCAAGAAGCTCGGCGCCGATCACGCCATCAACTACCGCACGACCGATTTCGTTGAAGAGGCGAAGAGGCTCACCGGTGGCAAGGGTGTGGATGTGGTGCTCGACATGGTCGCCGGCGACTACGTGGCGCGCGAGATCGAGTGCCTGGCTGAAGATGGCCGGCTCGTGATCATTGCAGTGCAGGGCGGTGTGAAGAGCCAGATCAATGCGGGCCTCGTGCTGCGCAGGCGGCTCACGATCACCGGCTCGACGTTGCGCCCGCGCCCGGTGGCGTTCAAGGGCGCCATTGCCAAGGCGCTGCGCGAGAAGGTGTGGCCGCTGCTGGAGAGCGGCGCGATCAAGCCTGTGATTCACAGCACCTTTGCGGCAGTGGGTGAACCGAGTGGCGCAGCCCAGGCTCACACGCTGATGGAATCGAACCAGCACATCGGCAAGATCGTGCTGACATGGTGACAAGAAGAACGCGATGACAACCAAGAAGAAACTGATCGCCGGCAACTGGAAGATGAATGGCGGCCTGGCCGCCAACGAGACGCTGGTGAAAGCCTTGCAACAAGGCCTGGCTGCCAGCCCGGCGGGTTGCGATGTCGCCTTGTGCGTGCCTGCGCCTTACTTCGCCCAGCTGCAGTCGCTGCTGGCGGGCTCTGCGGCGATGGCGCTCGGTGCGCAGGATGTTTCGGCGCATCCGCAAGGGGCGTTCACCGGCGAACAGTCGGCGGCGATGCTGAAGGATTTCGGCGTGCGCTATGCCATCGTCGGGCATTCCGAGCGTCGGCAGTATCACGGCGAGACCGATGAAGTTGTGGCTGCGAAGGCGGCTGCGGCACTGGCCAACGGCATCACGCCGATCGTCTGCGTCGGTGAAACGCTGGCGCAACGCGAGGCAGGGCAGACCGAAGAGGTCGTCAAGCGCCAACTGGCTGCGGTGATCCATGTCAATGGGCACTGCATCAGCGAAATCGTCGTGGCTTACGAGCCGGTCTGGGCCATTGGCACGGGCAAGACGGCAACGCCTGAGCAGGCGCAGGCAGTGCACGCCGTGCTGCGCGCGCAGCTGCACCATGCGGCGAGCGAGCATGCGGCTGGCATCAACATTCTTTACGGCGGAAGCATGAGCGCGGCCAATGCCGCGGAACTGCTTGCGCAGGCCGACATCGACGGCGGCCTCATCGGTGGCGCGTCGCTCAAGGCCCCCGATTTTCTGCAGATCATTTCTGCCGCTGCGCGCTGAACGCGCAACGGCTGCTATCAATTAGGAGTAAGAACGAATGAACGTGGTCCTCAACCTTCTGGTCGGCGTGCAGATGCTGGCAGCCCTGGCAATGATCGGCCTGATCCTGATCCAGCACGGCAAGGGTGCCGACATGGGCGCCGCCTTCGGCAGCGGCAGTGCCGGTAGCCTGTTTGGTGCCAGTGGCAGTGCGAACTTTTTGTCGCGCACCACGGCTGTGCTCGCTGCTGTGTTCTTTGCATGCACGCTGCTGCTGGCTTACTTCAGCCATGCACGGCCTGCGGGTGGTGGCAGCCTTCTCGAGCGCGCCGCCGTGGGTGCGCCCGCAACGCCTGCTGCGCCCACCACTGGTGCGGCTGGTGAAATCCCCGGTGCGGCAGCTCCGAGCTCCCCTGCTTCGGCTCCTGCAGCCCCTGTTTCGGGTGCGGGTCAGATTCCCAACAAATAATCAAAGAGTTTTCGTGCAGCCGCCAGCGAGAAACGGCTTCATTTCAGGGTAAACTCTAAAGCTGTTCAGAAAGCCAAATGCCTTAACAGGTACCTCATGCCATCTGAGCAGCAAAAACCGCGGTCGTGGTGAAATTGGTAGACACGCTATCTTGAGGGGGTAGTGGCGAAAGCTGTGCGAGTTCGAGTCTCGCCGACCGCACCAAATCTCATCGGCAGAAAATCTCATTCAGAGGTTCTTCTGCCGGTGGCAAGCGGTGAAAAATTTCTCGATGAACCTCGATTCCTACCTTCCCGTCCTTTTGTTCATTTTGGTCGGGGTCGGCGTAGGCGTCGCCCCCCAAGTCATCGGATACATCCTGGGTCCCAATCGGCCCGACGCTGCGAAGAACGCTCCCTACGAGTGTGGCTTCGAGGCCTTCGAGGATGCGCGCATGAAGTTCGACGTGCGCTATTACCTCGTCGCAATTCTCTTCATCCTGTTCGATCTCGAAATTGCCTTTCTCTTTCCGTGGGCCATTGCGCTCAAGGAGATCGGTGCTGTCGGCTTCTGGGCCATGATGATCTTTCTCGCCATCCTCGTCGTGGGCTTCGTCTACGAGTGGAAAAAAGGCGCGCTCGACTGGGAATGACAAGGAAGCTACACAATGGCCATTGAAGGCGTTCTCAAAGAAGGCTTCGTCACCACGACCTACGACTCGGTGGTGAACTGGGCGAAGACCGGATCTCTCTGGCCGATGACTTTCGGCCTCGCATGCTGTGCGGTGGAAATGATGCACGCAGGCGCTGCCCGCTACGACATCGATCGTTTCGGCATGCTGTTCCGCCCCAGCCCGCGTCAGTCCGATCTGATGATCGTGGCCGGCACGCTGTGCAACAAGATGGCGCCCGCTCTGCGCAAGGTCTATGACCAGATGCCCGAGCCGCGCTGGGTGCTGTCGATGGGTTCGTGCGCGAATGGCGGTGGTTACTACCACTACAGCTATTCGGTGGTGCGCGGCTGCGACCGCATCGTGCCGGTCGACGTCTATGTGCCGGGTTGCCCGCCCACCGCCGAAGCGCTGCTCTATGGCGTGATCCAGCTGCAGCAGAAGATTCGCCGCACCAACACCATTGCCCGTGCCTGAGAGATTGCCGACGATGACTGACTTTGCAATTTCGCCGGAGGTGTTGCGCGCCACCATCGCCGAGACGCTCGGCGCCAAGGCCAAGAGCGTCACGCTCGCCCTCGGCGAAGTGACCGTGGTGGTGGGTGCGGCCGACTACATCGAGGCTGCAACCATCCTGCGCGACGCGCCCGGTTGCCGTTTCGAGCAGCTGATCGACCTCTGCGGCATGGACTATTCCGACTACCGCGAAGGCGAGTGGCAAGGCGAGCGCTATGGCGTCGTCTCGCACCTGCTGTCGGTGAGCCTCAATCAACGCGTGCGCCTGAAGGTGTTCGCGCCGAATGAAGACCTGCCCGTGGTCGACTCCCTCCAGCCCGTCTGGAATGCCGCCACCTGGTTCGAACGCGAAGCCTTCGACCTCTACGGCATCGTGTTCGATGGCCACGACGACCTGCGCCGCATCCTGACCGACTACGGCTTCATCGGCCACCCGTTCCGCAAGGATTTCCCGGTGTCGGGTCACGTCGAAATGCGTTACGACGAAGAGCAAAAGCGCGTCGTGTACCAGCCGGTATCGATCGAGCCGCGAGAAATCACGCCGCGCGTGATCCGCGAAGACAACTACGGCGGCGGTTTGCACTGATATGGCCGAAATCAAGAACTACACCCTCAACTTTGGCCCTCAGCATCCGGCCGCGCACGGCGTGTTGCGCCTGGTGCTCGAGCTGGACGGCGAAGTGATCCAGCGTGCCGACCCGCACATCGGCCTGCTGCACCGAGCGACCGAGAAGCTCGCCGAGTCGCGTACCTTCATCCAGTCGCTGCCGTACATGGACCGCCTCGACTACGTGTCGATGATGTCCAACGAGCACGCCTATTGCCTCGCCATCGAGCGGATGATGGGCCTCGAAGTGCCGATCCGCGCGCAGTACATCCGCGTGATGTTCGCCGAGATCACCCGCCTGCTGAACCACCTGCTGTGGCTCGGTGCGCACGGTCTGGACTGCGGTGCGATGAACATGCTCATCTACTGCTTCCGCGAGCGTGAAGACCTGTTCGACATGTACGAAGCCGTGTCCGGCGCGCGCATGCACGCGGCGTACTTCCGTCCGGGCGGTGTCTACCGCGACCTGCCGGACGCCATGCCGCAGTACAAGGTCAGCAAGATCAAGAACGCCAAGGCGATCGAGCGTCTCAACGAAAACCGCCAGGGTTCGCTGCTCGATTTCGTCGACGATTTCTGCAAGCGCTTCCCGAAGATGGTCGACGAGTACGAGACGCTGCTCACCGACAACCGTATCTGGAAGCAGCGCACCGTGGGCATCGGCGTGGTCACGCCTGAGCGCGCGCTCAACCTCGGCTTCACCGGTCCGATGCTGCGTGGCTCGGGCATCGAATGGGACCTGCGCAAGAAGCAGCCCTACGACGTCTACGACCAGATGAAGTTCGACGTGCCGGTCGGCAAGACCGGCGACTGCTATGACCGCTACCTCGTGCGCGTCGAAGAGATGCGCCAGGCCAACCGGATCATCCAGCAGTGTTCGACGTGGCTGCGTGCCAACCCCGGCCCGGTCATCACCGACAACCACAAGGTCGCCGCGCCCGCGCGCGAATCGATGAAGGCGAACATGGAGGAGCTGATCCACCATTTCAAGCTCTTCACCGAAGGCTTCCACGTGCCTGAAGGCGAGGCGTATGCCGCCGTCGAGCATCCGAAGGGCGAGTTCGGCATCTATCTCGTGAGCGACGGCGCCAACAAGCCGTACCGCCTGAAGATCCGCGCCCCTGGTTTCCCGCACCTCGCCGCCCTCGACGAAATGTCGCGCGGTCACATGATCGCCGACGCTGTCGCGGTGATCGGCACGATGGACATCGTGTTCGGCGAGATCGACAGGTGAGAAAGAGCGAATGACTTCCTCGACCCACCATGACACGGCGCCTTCGGCGCCTTCTTCCCCTTTGAAGCCTGCGATCCTCGAGCGCTTTGCGCGCGAGGTGGCCAAATACCCCGAAGCAGGCAAGCAGTCGGCTGTGATGGCCTGCCTTGCCATCGTCCAGCAGGACGAGGGTTTCGTGAGCCTGCAGCGCGAGCGCGAGATCGCCGAGTACCTCGGCATGGCGCCTATCGCCGTGCATGAAGTCACGACCTTCTACAACATGTACAACCAGCACCCGGTGGGCAAGTTCAAGCTCAACGTGTGCACCAACCTGCCTTGCCAGCTGCGCGACGGTGTCACGGCGCTCGTGCACCTCGAGAAGAAGCTGGGCATCAAGATGGGCGAGACCACGGCCGATGGCCTGTTCACGCTGCAGCAGAGCGAATGCCTGGGCGCCTGCGCCGATTCGCCCGTGATGTTGGTCAACGACCGCACCATGTGCAGCTTCATGAGCAACGAGAAGCTCGACCAGCTGATCGACGGCCTGCGCACTGCCGCGCCGGCCACCAAGGGGGAGGCTTCGTGATGTCACCCGAACAAGTGCTCCAGCAGTTCCAGGCCACCGGCGTCCAGACCTGCTTCCATGACCGCCATATCGAGCCGCAGATCTATGCGGGCCTCAATGGCACCAACTGGCGTCTGGCCGACTACGAAGCGCGTGGCGGCTACCAGGCGCTGCGCAAGATCCTCACCGAGGGCCTCACGCCCGACCAGGTGATCGCCGAAGTCAAGGCTTCGGGCCTGCGCGGCCGTGGCGGCGCGGGTTTCCCGACCGGCCTGAAGTGGAGCTTCATGCCCCGCCAGTTCCCGGGCCAGAAGTACCTCGTCTGCAACTCCGACGAAGGCGAGCCGGGTACCTGCAAGGACCGCGACATCCTGCAGTTCAATCCCCACATCGTGATCGAAGGCATGGCCATCGCCGCATATGCGATGGGCATCAGCGTGGGCTACAACTACATCCACGGCGAGATCTTCCAGAGCTACGACCGCTTCGAGGAAGCCCTCGAAGAAGCGCGCGCCGCGGGCTACCTCGGCGACAAGATCATGGGCAGCACGTACAACTTCCAGTTGCACGCAGCCCACGGCTTCGGTGCCTATATCTGCGGCGAAGAAACCGCGCTGCTCGAATCGCTCGAAGGCAAGAAGGGCCAGCCGCGCTTCAAGCCGCCGTTCCCGGCGAGCTTCGGCCTGTACGGCAAGCCGACCACCATCAACAACACCGAGACCTTCGCGGCGGTGCCCTGGATCATCCGCAATGGCGGCCCGGCCTACCTCGAATGCGGCAAGCCGAACAACGGCGGCACCAAGATCTATTCGGTGAGCGGTGACGTCGAGCTGCCCGGCAACTACGAAGTGCCCATGGGCACACCGTTTTCCAAGCTGCTCGAACTGGCTGGCGGTGTCCGCAAGGGCCGCAAGCTGAAGGCCGTGATCCCCGGTGGTTCGTCGGCGCCAGTGCTGCCGGCCGACATCATGATGGCCTGCACCATGGACTACGACTCCATCGCCAAGGCCGGCTCGATGCTGGGCTCGGGCGCGGTCATCGTCATGGACGACAGCCGCTCGATGGTCGAGTCGCTCAAGCGCCTCTCGTACTTCTACATGCACGAGTCCTGCGGCCAATGCACGCCTTGCCGCGAAGGCACGGGCTGGCTCTACCGCGTGGTGGACCGCATCCACAACGGGCAGGGCAAGCCCAGCGACCTGCAACTGCTGGATTCCGTGGCCGGCGACATCATGGGCCGCACGATCTGTGCGCTCGGCGATGCGGCCGCAATGCCCGTGCGCGCCATGATCAAGCACTTCCGTCACGAGTTCGAGGCCCTGATTCCGGGCTACGTCCCGGCGGCGCCCGTCAAGGACTGAGCGCGAGAAGAAACATACTCATGATAGAAATCGAACTCGACGGCAAGAAGGTCGAAGTGACCGAAGGCAGCATGGTGATGCATGCGGCCGACAAGGCGGGCACGTACATCCCGCACTTCTGCTATCACAAGAAACTCAGCATCGCGGCCAATTGCCGCATGTGCCTGGTCGACGTGGAAAAAGCGCCCAAGCCGATGCCGGCCTGCGCCACGCCCGTCACGCAGGGCATGATCGTTCGCACCAAGAGCGAAAAGGCCATCAAGGCGCAGCAGTCGGTCATGGAGTTCCTTCTGATCAACCACCCGCTGGATTGCCCGATCTGCGACCAGGGCGGCGAATGCCAGCTGCAGGACCTGGCCGTGGGCTATGGCGGCTCTTCTTCGCGCTACGAAGAAGAAAAGCGCGTCGTCTTCCACAAGGACGTCGGCCCGCTGATCAGCATGGAAGAAATGAGCCGCTGCATCCACTGCACGCGCTGCGTCCGTTTCGGCCAGGAAGTGGCCGGCGTGATGGAGCTCGGCATGTCGCACCGCGGCGAGCACTCCGAAATCGAAACCTTCCTCGGCGATTCGGTCGACTCCGAACTGTCGGGCAACATGATCGACATCTGCCCGGTCGGCGCGCTCACGAGCAAGCCGTTCCGCTACAGCGCCCGCACCTGGGAACTGTCGCGTCGCAAGTCGGTGAGCCCGCACGATTCGACGGGTGCCAACCTGATCGTCCAGGTCAAGAACAACCGCGTGATGCGCGTGGTGCCGCTCGAGAACGAAGACGTCAATGAATGCTGGATCGCCGACCGCGATCGCTTCTCGTACGAAGCGCTCAACGGCACCGAGCGCCTGACGCAGCCCATGCTCAAGCAGGGCGGCCAATGGCAGCAGGTCGACTGGCAGACGGCGCTCGAGTACGTGGCCAACGGCCTCAAGCAGATCAAGGCCGACCACGGTGCCAAGAGCATCGGCACGCTGGTCAGCCCGCACAGCACGCTCGAAGAGCTGCAACTGGCCGCCATGCTCACGCGTGAACTCGGCAGCGACAACATCGACTACCGCCTGCGCAACGCCGAATTTACGGCCTTCGAAGGCGTCCGCTGGCTCGGCACCTCGATCGCCTCGCTCACGCAAGTGCAGCGCGCGCTGGTCGTCGGTTCGAACCTGCGCAAGGAACATCCGCTGTTCGCACAGCGCATCCGCCAGGCCGTGCGCAAAGGCGCCGCGCTGTCGGTGATCACCTCGGCCAACCTGATGGCCACCCGCGATGCTTGGGCCATCGACGTGGCGCAATCGACGATCGTCGGTGCCGACCAGTGGGTCGAAGCGCTGGCTGCCGTTGCTGCCGCCATCGCTCAGACCAACGGTGCCACCGCACCGCTGGCCCCGAAGAATGCACCCGACGCCGCTGCACAAGCCATCGCAGCCTCGCTGCTGAGCGGCGAACGCAAGGCCATCCTGCTTGGCAACGCCGCCGCCCATCACGGACAAGCCAGCAGCCTGCTGGCCCTTGCGAACTGGATCGGTGCGCAGACCGGCGCCAGCGTCGGCTACCTGACCGAAGCGGCCAACACCGTGGGTGCGCAGATCGTTGGCGCCTTCCCGAAGAACGGCGGCCTCGATGCCGGCCGCATGCTCGCCGCAGGCTCCGGCCTGAAGGCCGTGCTGCTGCTGAACACCGAGCCGGTGTTCGACTCGGCCGTCGGCGCTGCCGCTGCCGACGTCATCGGCAATGCACAGATGGTCGTCACGCTGAGTCCGTTCAAGGCCAACCTCGAATTCAGCGACGTGTTGCTGCCCATCGCGCCATTCACCGAAACGCCCGGCACCTTCATCAATGCCGAAGGCCGCCTGCAAGGTTTTCATGCCGTCGTGAAGCCGCAAGGCGAAACGCGTCCGGCGTGGAAGGTGCTGCGCGTGCTGGCCAACCTGCTCGGCCTGCCCGGCTTCGCGTTCGAATCGACCGCTGACGTACTCAAGACAGTGGGCGAGGGCGGTGCCGTTCCGGCCAACGCATTGAACAACGCGACCGCTGCGAACGCCGTCGCATCCAACGGCGCTGTGCCGGCACCCGTGGTCGCGAGCATCTACCAGCTCGACTCGATCGTGCGCCGTGCCCCGTCGCTGCAACTGACCGCCGATGCACGCCATGCATCGGTCGCACCGGCCCGTGCCGAGGAGGCATTGGCATGATCGTCGACGCAATTCATGGCTTCGGCCAGGGGCTGGTCGCCGCAGGTTGGTGGACCACCGTGGTCTGGCCCGTGATCTGGACGCTGATCAAGATCATCGTGGTCGTGATCCCGCTGATGCTGGCCGTGGCGTACCTCACGCTGTGGGAGCGCAAGGCCATCGGCTTTACGCAGATCCGTATCGGCCCGAACCGCATCGGACCGCTGGGCCTGCTCCAGCCGATCGCCGACGCGCTCAAGCTGATGACCAAGGAAATCATTCTTCCGACGGTCGCCAACAAGGGCCTGTTCCTGCTGGGCCCGATCATGACCATCATGCCGGCGCTGGCCGCATGGGCCGTGATTCCCTTCGGTCCCGACGTGGCGCTGGCCAACATCAATGCCGGCCTGTTGTTCGTGATGGCCATCACCTCGCTCGAGGTGTACGGCGTGATCATCGCCGGCTGGGCCTCGAACTCGAAGTACGCCTTTCTGGGCGCGCTGCGCGCTTCGGCACAGATGGTGAGCTACGAAATCGCGATGGGCTTCTGCTTCGTCGTGGTGCTGATGGTCACCGGCAGCCTGAACATGAGCGAGATCGTGAACGTTCAGGGCAAGGGCATGTTCGCCAACATGGGCGTCGGCTTCCTGTCGTGGAACTGGCTGCCGCTGCTGCCGATCTTCGTCGTCTACTTCATCTCGGGCCTGGCCGAAACCAACCGCCACCCGTTCGACGTGGTGGAAGGCGAATCCGAAATCGTTGCCGGCCACATGATCGAGTACTCGGGCATGAGCTTCGCGATGTTCTTCCTGGCCGAGTACGCCAACATGTGGCTGGTCTCGATCCTGACCGTCGTGTTGTTCCTCGGCGGCTGGCTGCCACCGTTCGAGTTCCTGAGCTTCATTCCGGGCTGGATCTGGCTGGGTGCCAAGACCTTCTGCGTGGTCACCATGTTCCTGTGGGTGCGCTCGACGTTCCCGCGCTTCCGC
The DNA here is from genome assembly GCF_900100965.1 of Variovorax sp. EL159. Classification (GTDB taxonomy): domain Bacteria; phylum Pseudomonadota; class Gammaproteobacteria; order Burkholderiales; family Burkholderiaceae_C; genus Variovorax. The sequence goes on from NZ_FMUJ01000002.1 coordinate 1,255,808, forward strand.
TATGACCAGATCATGCGTCTGGGCTGGAAGATCTTCATTCCCGTCACCCTCGTGTGGCTGGTCGTGGTCGGTGGCTGGATGCAGACGCCGTTCAACATCTGGAAATAACTGGAAGCGCCAACATCATGTCTGCTGCGCACACCGCAACACCGTCCGCGCCGTTCTCGCTGAAGGACTTCCTCGGCAGCTTCATGCTGTTCGAACTGTTCAAGGGCCTGGCGATCACGGGCAAGTACGCCTTCGCCCGCAAGATCACGGTGCAGTTCCCCGAAGAGAAGACGCCGCTGTCGCCGCGTTTCCGCGGCCTGCACGCACTGCGTCGTTATGAAAACGGCGAAGAGCGCTGCATTGCCTGCAAGCTCTGCGAAGCCGTCTGCCCGGCGCTGGCCATCACCATCGAATCCGAAGTGCGCGACGACGGCTCGCGTCGTACCTCGCGCTATGACATCGACCTGACCAAGTGCATCTTCTGCGGCTTCTGCGAAGAAAGCTGCCCGGTCGACTCGATCGTCGAGACGCACATCTTCGAATACCACGGCGAAAAGCGGGGCGACCTGTACTTCACCAAGGACATGCTCCTGGCCGTGGGCGATCGCTACGAAAAAGAAATTGCAGCGAACAAGGCGGCCGACGCCAAGTACCGCTGATCCGGTTCAGCCCGAAACCCGTACCAACTCGAATTCCAATGGACGTCAAGACCGGTCTGTTCTATCTGTTTGCCGTGGTGCTGCTGTTTGCAGCCTTCCGCGTCATCACCGCCCGCAACCCTGTGTACGCCGCGCTGTACCTGGTTCTGGCCTTCTTCCAGGCATCGGCCATCTGGCTGCTGCTGCGCGCCGAGTTCCTCGCGATCTCGCTCGTGCTCGTGTATGTCGGTGCCGTGATGGTGCTGTTTCTGTTCGTGGTGATGATGCTGGACATCAACGTCGACAGCTTGCGAGAGGGCTTCTGGAAGCACTTTCCGTTGGCAGCAGGCGTGGGTGCACTGATCGCGCTCGAAATGGCGGCCGTGCTGATGGGCGGCTTCCGCCTCGGCGAAGCACGTGCACCCAGCGGCGCGATGGCCGCGGACAGCTCGAACACGCTCGAACTCGGCAAGCTGCTGTATTCGCAATATCTGTATCCGCTCGAAATTGCCGCCGTCATCCTGCTCGTGGCCATCGTGGCCGCCATTGCGCTGACGCTGCGCACGCGCAAGGACAGCAAGTACACCAATCCGGCCGACCAGGTTCGCGTGAAGGCACGTGACCGCGTGCGCATCGTGCAGATGCCGGCAACGCGCGCGGCCGAACCCGTGGTTGAAGCAGCACCTGCGGACGCGGCAAAGGAAAACAAGGCATGACGCTCACGCTCGGACACTTTCTTTCGCTCGGCGCGATGCTTTTCGCGCTGTCAGTGATCGGCATCTTCCTGAACCGCAAGAACCTGATCGTTCTGCTGATGGCCATCGAGCTGATGCTGCTCGCGGTCAACATGAACTTCGTGGCGTTCTCGCATTTCCTGGGTGACATGCACGGCCAGATCTTCGTGTTCTTCATCCTGACGGTGGCTGCGGCCGAGTCGGCCATCGGGCTGGCGCTGCTGGTGCTGCTGTTCCGCAACAAGTCGAACATCAACGTCGACGAACTCAACTCGCTCAAGGGTTGACAGCAACATGAGCGCAACCCTTTCCGCATCCACCTTGCTGGCCGTGCCGCTGGCACCCCTGGTCGGCGCTGCCGTCGCAGGCCTGTTCGGTACGAAGTTCGGCGGCAATCACATCGGCCGCAAGGTCACGCATTCGCTGACCATCCTGGGCGTGCTGGTCGCCTTCATCATCTCGGCCATGACGCTCAAGAGCGTGGTGGTCGACGGTGCCCGCTTCAACGCCACGCTCTACGAGTGGATGGTCGTGGGCGGCCTGAAGATGGAAGTCGGCTTCATGGTCGACGGCCTCACGGCCATGATGATGTGCGTCGTGACCTTCGTGTCGCTGATGGTCCACATCTACACCATCGGCTACATGGAAGAAGACGACGGCTACAACCGCTTCTTCGCGTACATCTCGCTGTTCACCTTCTCGATGCTGATGCTCGTCATGAGCAACAACATGCTCCAGCTGTTCTTCGGCTGGGAAGCGGTGGGCTTGGTGTCGTACCTGCTGATCGGTTTCTGGTTCAACAAGCCGACCGCGATCTTCGCGAACATGAAGGCCTTCCTGGTCAACCGCGTGGGCGACTTCGGCTTCATCCTCGGCATCGGCCTCATCGCCGCTTATGCCGGCACGCTGAACTACACCGAAGCCTTCGCCAAGGCCGGCACGCTGGCAGGCATCACCTTCCCGGGCACCGAGTGGATGCTCATCACGGTGATCTGCATCTGCCTGTTCATCGGCGCGATGGGCAAGAGCGCCCAGTTCCCGCTGCACGTGTGGCTGCCCGACTCGATGGAAGGCCCGACCCCCATTTCGGCGCTGATCCACGCGGCAACCATGGTGACGGCCGGCATCTTCATGGTGGCGCGCATGTCGCCGCTGTTCGAGCTGAGCGACACGGCCCTGAGCTTCATCCTCGTGATCGGTGCCATCACCGCGCTGTTCATGGGCTTCCTGGGCATCATCCAGAACGACATCAAGCGCGTGGTCGCGTACTCGACGCTCTCGCAGCTCGGCTACATGACGGTGGCGCTCGGTGCCTCGGCCTACTCGGTCGCGGTGTTCCACCTGATGACGCACGCGTTCTTCAAGGCGCTGCTGTTCCTCGGTGCGGGCTCGGTCATCATCGGCATGCACCACAACCAGGACATCCGCTGGATGGGTGGCGTGCGCAAGTACATGCCGATCACCTGGATCACGTCGCTCTTGGGTTCGCTCGCGCTGATCGGTACGCCGTTCTTCGCCGGCTTCTACTCGAAGGACAGCATCATCGAAGCGGTCCACGAAAGCCACCTGTGGGGCGCGAACTTCGCGTACTACGCGGTGCTGGCCGGCGTGTTCATCACGGCGTTCTATTCGTTCCGCATGTACTTCCTGGTCTTCCATGGCGAAGAGCGCTACGACCAGAACCCCGACGCCCACCATGACGACCACGGCCATGGCGACGATCACGGCCATGGTCACCACGACCACAAGCCGCACGAGTCGCCGATGGTGGTCTGGCTGCCGCTGGTGCTGCTGGCGATCCCCTCGGTGGTGATTGGCTTCATGACGATCGAGCCGATGCTGTTCGGCGAGTTCTTCAAGAACGCGATCTTCGTGGACGTCAGCAAGCACCACGCGATGAAGGAACTCGAAGAAGCCTTCCACGGTCCGGTGGCCATGGCCATCCACGGCCTGCAGGCCGCACCGTTCTGGCTGGCGCTGGCTGGCGTGGTCCTGTCCTGGTACATGTACATGAAGAACCCGGCACTGCCGGCCGCCATCAAGCGCGCCTGCGGACCGATCTACCGCCTGCTCGAGAACAAGTACTACATGGACTGGTTCAACGAGAACGTCATCGCCCGCGCCACGCGTGCGCTGGGTACCGGCCTCTGGAAGGGCGGCGACCAGGCACTGATCGACGGTGCCGTCGTCAACGGTTCGTGGAAAGTGATCGGCCGTATTTCGGGTGTGGTGCGCTGGATGCAGTCGGGCTACATCTATCACTACGCCTTCGCGATGCTGCTCGGCATCTTCATCCTGATGACGTACTTCGTCTGGTTCAAACGCTGAGCCTGAACGCTGGAGAAAAAGAAAAATGGGTTTGTTGAGCCTTGCCATCTGGGTGCCGATCGCATTCGGCGCCGTGCTGCTGGCGTTTGGCCGCGACGAGCATGCCAAGGGCGTGCGTTGGGTCGCGCTCGTCGGTGCCATCGTGAGCTTCCTGGTCACGGTGCCGCTGTTCACGCGCTTCCAGAACGGTACCGCCGCCATGCAGTTCGTCGAGAAGACGAGCTGGATCTCGCGTTTCAACGTCAACTATCACCTCGGGATCGACGGCCTGTCGCTCTGGCTGGTGCTGCTGACCTCGTTCATCACGGTCATCGTCGTCATTTCCGCCTGGGAAGTGATCACCGAGCGCGTGAACCAGTACATGGGCGCGTTCCTGATCCTGTCGGGCTTCATGATCGGCGTGTTCGCCGCGCTTGACGGCGTGCTGTTCTACGTCTTCTTCGAAGCCACGCTGATCCCGATGTACCTGATCATCGGTATCTGGGGTGGCCCGAACAAGATCTACGCGGCGTTCAAGTTCTTCCTGTACACCTTGCTCGGCTCGCTGCTGATGCTGGTGGCGCTGATCTTCCTGTACAACAAGTCGGGCGGCAGCTTCGATATCCTGGCATGGCACAAGCTGCCGCTGGGCTCGACCGCGCAGACCTTCCTGTTCTTCGCCTTCTTTGCGGCCTTCGCCGTTAAGGTGCCGATGTGGCCAGTCCACACATGGCTGCCCGACGTGCACGTCGAGGCGCCCACTGGTGGTTCCGCCGTGCTGGCCGCGATCATGCTGAAGCTGGGTGCCTACGGCTTCCTGCGTTTCTCGATGCCCATTGCCCCCGATGCGTCGCATGAGTGGGCCTGGCTCATGATCGCGCTGTCGCTGATCGCCGTGATCTACGTGGGCCTGGTTGCGCTGGTGCAGCAGGACATGAAGAAGCTGGTGGCTTACTCGTCGGTGGCCCACATGGGCTTCGTGACGCTCGGCTTCTTCATCTTCAACGAGCTGGGCGTGTCCGGCGGCATCGTGCAGATGATTGCCCACGGCTTCGTGTCGGGCGCCATGTTCCTGGGCATCGGCGTGCTGTATGACCGCGTGCACTCGCGCCAGATCGCCGACTACGGCGGTGTGGTCAACACCATGCCCAAGTTCGCCGCGTTCGCGCTGCTGTTCGCCATGGCCAATTGCGGCCTGCCGGGCACCGCTGGTTTCGTGGGCGAGTGGATGGTGATCCTGGGTGCCGTCAAGGCCAACTTCTGGATCGGCCTTGGCGCTGCCACCGCGCTGATCTTCGGCGCGGCCTACACCCTCTGGATGTACAAGCGCGTGTACCTCGGCCCGGTCGGCAACGATCACGTCAAGGAACTCAAGGACATCAATGCCCGCGAATTCCTGATGCTGTCGCTGCTCGCCATTGCCGTGCTGTGGATGGGCCTGTATCCGAAGCCTTTCACCGATGCGATGGACGCTTCGGTGAGCGGGCTCCTGCGCCACACGGCGATTTCGAAGCTGCCCTGATTCCACGCTGAAGAAGAGAACTAGATGATTGACAAACTCAGCTGGGTCACGATCTACCCCGAAATCGTGCTGCTGGTCATGACCTGCATCATTGCGCTGGTCGACCTGTCCACTACGAGCCATCGCCGTACCCGCACCTATGTGCTGACGCTGCTCACGCTGGCCGTGGTCGCCGTGCTGTCGGGCCTGCAGGCCCTCGACGCCAAGACCATCTACGGCTTCGGCGGCATGGTCGTCAGCGACCCGATGGGCAACTGGCTCAAGTGCTTCGCCACCCTGGCCCTGATGGTCACGCTGGTCTACGGCCGTCCCTATGCGGCAGACCGCGACATGCTGCGCGGCGGCGAAATGTTCACGATGAGCATGTTCGCGCTGCTGGGCATGTTCGTGATGATCTCGGGCAGCAACTTCCTGCTGATCTACCTGGGCCTCGAATTGCTCACGCTATCGAGCTACGCGCTGGTCGCGCTGCGTCGCGACAACGCGATCGCCAGCGAAGCCGCCATGAAGTACTTCGTGCTCGGCGCGATGGCCAGCGGCTTCCTGCTCTACGGCCTGTCGATGATGTACGGCGCCACCGGTTCGCTCGACGTCAATGAAGTGTTCAAGACCATCGCGAGCGGCAAGGTGAACCACCAGGTGCTGGTGTTCGGCCTGGTGTTCATCGTGGCCGGCCTGGCATTCAAGGTGGGGGCTGCGCCTTTCCACATGTGGGTGCCCGACGTCTACCAGGGCGCACCGACGGCGATCACGCTGCTGATCGGCGCGGCGCCCGAACTGGCCGCCTTCGCGATCATCATCCGCCTGCTGGTCGACGGCCTGCAGCCGCTGGCCATCGACTGGCAGCAGATGCTGGCCGTGCTCGCCATCGCTTCGCTGCTGGTCGGTAACCTGGCCGCCATTGCGCAGAGCAACCTGAAGCGGATGCTGGCCTATTCGACGATCTCGCAGATGGGCTTCATGCTCCTCGGTCTGGTCGCCGGCTCGGACCACCAGGGCACCTACAACGCGCAGTACGCCTACAGCGCCTCGATGTTCTACATCGTGACCTACGTGCTGACCACGCTGGCCAGCTTCGGCATCATCCTGCTGCTGGCACGCGAAGGCTTCGAGAGCGAAGAGATCACCGACCTCGCAGGCCTGAACCAGCGCAGCCCGCTGTACGCTGGCGTGATGGCCATCGCGATGTTCTCGCTGGCTGGCCTGCCGCCGCTGGTCGGCTTCTACGCCAAGCTGGCCGTGCTGCAGGCGCTGATCGCCTCGGGCCAGGCCATCTACATCGGCCTGGCGGTGTTCGCCGTGATGATGTCGCTGATCGGCGCGTTCTACTACCTGCGCGTGGTCAAGGTGATGTACTTCGACGCACCCGTCACGGCCACCACCGTGTCGGCACCGCGTGACGTGCGCACCGTGCTCACGATCAACGGTGCACTCATCCTGATCCTGGGCATCGTGCCCGGCGGCCTGATGACGCTCTGCTACGACGCGATCGTGGCCACGCTGGCTCACTGACGCAGCGCACCCGGTGTCGCAAACCGCGTCGGTCTGGGTTGTGTTGCTGGTGGCCCTGGTGGCCGCCAACCTGCCGTTCTTCAACGACCGCCTGTTCGGCGCCGTGCCGTTGCCGAGCCGACCGAAATCGCTCGCGGTGCGCTTCGCCGAACTGGTGGTCTTGTACTTTCTGGCCGGCGGCGTCGGCCTGCTGTTCGAGCGCAGGGCAGGGCAGATAGCACCGCAGGGCTGGGAGTTCTATGCGGTGACCGGCGCGCTCTTCATCGTGCTGGCCTTTCCAGGGTTCACCTGGCGCTATTTGATGAAGCACAGGCACTGACCGACATGACTTCTTCGCCCATCGACACCACCGATTCGCATCTGAAGGAAGAGCTCACGAGCCGCGAGGAGCTGTTCAAGGGCAAGTTCCTGGAGGCCCGGCGCGACACCATCCGCCTGCCCGATGGCCACAGCGCCACGCGCGAGTACGTGGTGCACCCGGGTGCCGTGGTGGTGATTCCGATGCTCGACGATGGTCGCGTGGTGCTGGAGCGCCAGTTTCGCTACCCGGTCGGGCATGTGATGGTCGAGTTTCCGGCGGGCAAGCTGGATGCGGGTGAAGACCCCTTCGTTTGCGGCCGGCGCGAACTGCTCGAAGAAACCGGCTACACCGCACGCGAGTGGGCCCATGCCGGCGCCATGCATCTGGCGGTGGCGTACTCGACCGAGATCATTCACATCTACTTTGCCCGTGGGCTCACGCTCGGTGAGCGCCAGCTCGATCACGGCGAGTTTCTCGATGTGTTCACGGCAACGCCCGCCGAGTTGGCCGGCTGGTGCCGCGATGGCACCGTGACCGATGCCAAGACGCTGACCTGCACGCTCTGGCTGCAGAACGTTCTGTCGGGCGCATGGGCTCTGGACTGGCAAGCGCTGCCGTCGCAAGGCGGCGCGGGATAATCCGCGCATGAAGGTTCTCGATCTCCGCTGTACGCATGGCCACGGCTTCGAGGGCTGGTTTGCGTCCAACGAGGCCTTCGAGACGCAATTGGCCGGCGGGCTGGTCGAATGCCCGGTCTGCGGCGACACCGCCGTCGTCAAGCTGTTGAGCGCGCCGCGCCTCAATCTCGGCAATGCCAAGGCGCCGCAAGAGGCGGCCACGGCAGCACCATCTGCCACGTCTTCTTCGAACGTTCCTGCGCCTCTGTCGCCCGAAGCCCGCTGGATGCGCGCCGTGCGTGAGGTCATGGCAAAGACCGAGGACGTCGGCGATCGTTTCGCCGACGAGGCTCGCAAGATGCACTATGGCGAGACTGAAGAGCGCGGCATTCGTGGCCAAGCGACGCCCGAGCAGACCGAAGCGCTGCTCGATGAAGGCATTGCGGTGATACCGCTGCCGATTCCTGCGGCGCTCAAGGAAACACTGCAGTAATCGGCTCGGCCGGCCTCCGGTCCAGGCTAGGCAAGGTGTTCAGGCCGTGAACTGAAGCGCCGCGAGGCGTGCGTACACGCCACCCTGTGCGACCAGCGCCGCATGCGTCCCCTGTTCGACGATGCCGCCGTGGTCCAGCACCACGATGCGGTCAGCCTTCTGCACAGTGGCCAGCCGGTGCGCAATCACAACCGTGGTGCGGCCTTCCATTGCCGATTCAAGTGCGGCTTGCACCATGCGTTCGCTTTCCGCATCGAGCGCGCTGGTGGCTTCGTCGAGCAACAGCAGCGGCGGGTTCTTCAGGATCGCGCGTGCGATCGCAATGCGCTGGCGTTGGCCGCCCGACAGGCGCACGCCGCGCTCGCCGAGGAAGGTGTCGTAGCCCTCGGGCAGGGCCTGCAGGAAGTCGTGAGCGAAGGCGGCGCGGGCGGCGGCATGCACTTCGTCGGCTGTCGCATCGGGGCGGCCGTAGCGGATGTTCTCGAAGGCGCTGGTCGAGAAGATCACCGCGTCCTGCGGCACAAGGCCGATGCGCGTGCGCAGGTCGTCCAGGGCGAGGGAGGCGAGCGGCGTGCCGTCGAGCAGCAGGCGGCCCGACTGCGGGTCGTAGTAGCGCAGCAGCAACTGGAAGACGGTGCTCTTGCCGGCACCGCTCGACCCCACCAATGCCACCGTCTCGCCCGGAGCCACGTCCAGGCTGAAGTCGCGCAGCGCCGGCGTGCCGGGGCGCGACGGGTAGTGGAAGGTCACGGCATCGAACCGGATGGCACTGCCCGCGGCGGGGATGGCCGTGACGGCCGGCGTCTTGGGCGAGAAGATCGCCGTGGGTGCGTGCAGCAGTTCCATCAGGCGCTCGGTCGCGCCGGCGGCGCGCAGCAGGTCGCCGTAGACCTCGCCGAGCACGGCTGTGGCGCTGGCCAGAATCGCGACGTAGACCACGGTCTGGCCCAGGTGGCCGGCCGTGATGTCGCCGCGCAGCACGGCCTGCGTGCCCTGGTACAGGCCCCAGAGCAGGGCCGCCGATGTGGCGATGATGATGAATGCCACCAGCACCGACCGCGCCCTGGTCCGGCGCACGGCGGTGCGAAAGGCGTTCTCGGTCGACGCATCGAAGCGGGCCGCCTCGCGGCTTTCGGCCGTGTAGCTTTGCACCACCGGGATCGCATTCAGCACTTCGGCAGCGATGGCGCTGGAGTCCGCCACGCGGTCCTGGCTGGCGCGCGACAGCTTGCGCACGCGGCGGCCGAACCACATGCTCGGCAGCACCACCAGCACGAGGATGCCCAGCACCTGCACCATCACGTAAGGATTGGTCCAGACCAGCACCGCCAGCGCGCCGACGCCCATCACGGCGTTGCGCAACCCCATGCTCAGCGAAGAACCGACGACCGTCTGGACCAGCGTGGTGTCGGCCGTCAGGCGCGACAGCACTTCGCCTGTCTGGGTCGTCTCGAAGAACGCCGGGCTCTGCTTCAGCACGTGGCCGTAGACCGCGTTGCGGATGTCGGCGGTCACGCGCTCGCCGAGCCAGCTCACCGTATAGAAGCGCGCTGCCGAGAAAAGGCCCAGCGCGACGGCCACCGCGAAGAGGGCGCCGAAGTGCTCGCGCAGCGCCATGGTCTGCGCGCCCTTGTCGGGGTTGATCAAGCCACCGTCAATCAGACTGCGCAAGGCGATAGGAAAAACCAGCGTGGTGACCGCCGCCATCACCAGAAAGAGGCCCGCCAGCACGATCTGGACACGGTAGGGGCGAAGAAAAGGGCTCAGGCCCGACAGCGACCGGGGCGAGCCCTTGGCCATGGAAGACGGTGGGGTAGAAGCCATGGGCCAATTCTAGCGAGCCCTTGCCCCTACAAAGGCAGCCTTGACAATAACTGCCGCGGCAACTAATATTTCGGCCATGAGCGATGCCAACACTCCCGAAACACCGCCGGCCTCCGCCGAAGCGGAGCGTCGCCCGCACATCTTCTACCGCGCCGAGAACTATCGGGCAGAAGAAAGCATCGGGTATCTGATGCGCCGCATCGTGACGGCGGTGGGGCAGTCGGTGGAAACCCGCATGTGCGAGCCCGGCAGCCCGACCTACCCGCAATGGGTGCCTCTCTACAAATTGCACATCGGCGCGGCGACCACCGTGGCCGAACTGGCCCGCGCCTGCGAGCTCGATACCGGCGCCATGACGCGCCTGCTCGACCGCCTGGAAGCCAAGGGCCTGTGCCGTCGCGTGCGGTCGCTCGAAGACCGCCGCGTGGTCAACATCGAACTCACCGACGAGGGCCGTGCCGCCGCCAAGGAAGTGCCGTACGTGCTCAGCCGTGTGCAGAACGAACATCTTGCAGGCTTTACCACCGAAGAATGGGTGCAGCTCAAGGGCTACTTGCGTCGCATCCTCGACAACGCGCAGGCCCTCGCGGCCCGTGGAGATAAAAATGACTGATTCCCTCGCCGTGCGCGCGCTGCGTCGCACTCCCGTCGTGGCCGCTGCGTTGCTGGTGGTCGCGCTGGCCGGCTGTGCCGACATGGCCGGCATCGGCTCGCAGGCCAAGCTGCGCGACGCCTCGTCGCTCGGCATCGCCGCGGACCCGGCCGCCGCCACGGTGTCGCGCCTCGACAGCCAGTGGTGGCTCGCCTTCGGCGATGCGCAGCTCAACACGCTGATCGACCAGGCCGTTGCCGGCAACCCGAACCTGCAGGTGGCACGTGCGCGCCTCGTGCGCGCGCAAGCCTCGGCGGACATCGCCGATTCGGCCCTCAAGCCGAAGGTCAATGGCGAGCTGGACCTGAACCGCCAGAAGTTCAACAGCAACTACATCTACCCCGCACCGCTGGGTGGCTCGATCCAGAACATCGGGCTGCTGCAGCTCGGCGCGAGCTGGGAGCTCGACTTCTTCGGCAAGAACCGCAGCGCGCTCGACGCGGCCATCGGTTCGGCCAACGCCGCCGCCGCCGATGCCGACGCGGCGCGCGTGCTGCTCGCGAGCAATGTGGCGCGCAGCTACTTCCAGTGGGCGCGCCTGAACGACCAGCTCACGGTGGCCCGCCGCACGCTGGCGCAGCGCGACGAAACCCTCAAGCTCGTGCGCGACCGCGTGTCCGCCGGCCTCGACACCCGCCTCGAACTGCGCCAGAGCGAAGGCGGCCTGCCCGAAGCCCGCCAGCAGATCGAAGCGCTCAACGAGCAGATCGCGCTGCAGCAGCACGCGCTCGACGCGCTCGTGGGCCAGCCCAGCGTGTCCCAATCGCTGAAGCCGCCCGTACTGGCCGGCGTCAAGCCGATGGCGCTGCAAGCCAACATTCCCGCCGACCTGCTCGGCCGCCGCGCCGACATTGCCGCCGCGCGCTGGCGTGTCGAGGCGGCCACGAGCGACGTGGCCAATGCCAAGACGCTGTTCTATCCGAACGTCAACCTCACGGCCTTTGTCGGCTTCCAGAGTCTGGGCTTCGGCAAGCTGCTCAAGTCCGGCAGCGAGCAGTGGGGCGTGGGCCCGGCCATCAGCCTGCCGATCTTCGAAGGCGGCAAGCTGCGCGCCAACCTGCGCGGCAAGTCGGCCGACCTCGACGTGGCCATCGAAAGCTACAACGCCACGGTGCTCGACGCCGTGCGCGACGCGGCCGACCAGGTCACGAGCGCGCAATCGATCACCCGCCAGCAGGCCGAACAGCGCGCCGCGCAAACGGCCGCCGAAGGCGCCTACGACATTGCCGTGCAGCGCTATCGCGCGGGCCTGGGCAACTACCTCAACGTGCTGACGGCCGAAACCGCCGTGCTCGCACAGCGCCGGCTGGCCGTCGATCTCGCCGCGCGCGCGCTCGACACGCAGGTGGCACTGGCGCGCGCCCTGGGCGGCGGCTGGCAGCCTCCGGCCACGGCCACCGCATCGGCCCCCGCCGTTGCAACGAACTGAATTGAACTGACCCGACTTCCTCGTCTTCGGAAAGAACTTCACCATGAGCGATAACAACACTCCGACGCCCGCTGCTTCCGCAGCCTCTGTTGCACCTGAAGCACCTGCCGGCAACGGCAAGCGCCGCCGCGCGCTGACCGCGCTGGCGGCCGTGGTGATCGTCGCCGGCGGCGGCTGGGGCCTCTATGAATGGCTGGTCGCCAGCCACTACGAGGACACCGACAACGCCTACGTGCAGGGCAACGTCATCCAGATCACGCCGCAGATCGGCGGCACCGTCATGGCCATCAGCGCCGACGACACCGACTTCGTGAAGGCCGGCCAGCCGCTCGTGCAGCTCGACCCCGCCGACGCCAAGGTGGCGCTGGAGCAGGCCGAAGCCGCGCTCGCGCAGGCCGTGCGCCAGGTGCGCACGCTGTACGCCAACAACGGCTCGCTGGCCGCGCAAGTCACGCTGCGCCAGTCCGACATCGTGAAGGCGCAGAGCGACATTGCCAAGGCACAGGACGACCTGCAACGCCGCCGCGCGCTGTCGGGCAACGGCGCCGTGTCGAAGGAAGAACTCAACCACGCCGAGACGCAGCTGGACACCGCCAAGAGCGCGCTCGCAGCGGCGCAGGCCGGCGTGGTCGCTGCGAAGGAAGCGCTGGTCAGCAACCAGTCGCTGACCGAAGGCACCAGCGTGGCCCAGCACCCGAGCGTGCTGGCTGCCGCCGCCAAGGTGCGCGAGGCCTACCTGGCCACGCAGCGCGTGGCCATGCCCGCACCGGTCGACGGCTACGTCGCCAAGCGCACCGTGCAGCTCGGCCAGCGCGTGGCCGCCGGCACGCCGATGATGTCGATCGTGCCGCTCAACCAGCTGTGGGTCGACGCCAACTTCAAGGAAGTGCAGCTGCGCAACATCCGCATCGACCAGCCCGTGAAGCTCACGGCCGACGTGTACGGCAAGAAGGTCGAGTACACCGGCAAGGTCGCGGGCCTGGGCGTGGGCACCGGCAGTGCGTTCGCGCTGCTGCCTGCGCAGAACGCCACCGGCAACTGGATCAAGGTGGTGCAGCGCGTGCCGGTGCGCATCGCGCTCGACCCCGAGCAGCTCAAGGCCAACCCGCTGCGCATCGGCCTGTCGATGGACGCCGAGATCGACATCTCGTCCAAGAGCGGCAAGATGCTCGCCGACGCGCCGCGCCCCACCGCGCTGACGCAGACGGCGGTGTACAGCCAGCTCGACCGCGGCGCCGATGCCGAAGTGGAGCGCATCGTCGCGGCCAACATCGGGCGCAGCGCGCCGGCCGTCGCTCCGTCGAGCCCGTCGGCTCCGTCGAAGGGCTCGGCCGCACCGACGGCCGCGCCTGGTGCGGCGTCGGTGGCCGTGTCGGGGCAGCCGGGCTGATCGCCCGCGCCTGCACCGGGTAACCCCGCCACACAAACACAACAGCTCGCGCGACCGCAATGGCCACCGCCGCTCCTGCATACGTTGCGCATCCACCGCTCGAAGGCGCCGCCCGCGTCTGGGGTACGGTTGCGCTGTCCGCGGCAACTTTCATGAACGTGCTCGATTCGTCGATCGCGAACGTGTCGTTGCCCGCCATCTCGGGCGACCTTGGCGTGAGCACCACGCAAGGCACCTGGGTCATTACCAGCTTCGCGGTGGCCAACGCCATCGCGGTGCCGCTCACCGGCTTCATGACGCAGCGCTTCGGGCAGGTCCGCCTGTTCATGGCCAGCGTGATCCTGTTCATGATCAGCTCGCTGCTGTGCGGCCTGGCGCCGAACATGACCACGCTGATCCTGTTCCGCGCGCTGCAGGGCTTCGTCGCGGGGCCGATGATCCCGCTGTCGCAGACGCTGCTGCTGTCGAGCTATCCGAAGGCCAAGGCCGGCCTGGCAATGGCGATGTGGTCCATGACCACGCTGGTCGCGCCGGTGATGGGGCCGCTGCTCGGCGGCTGGATCACCGACAACATCTCGTGGCCGTGGATCTTCTACATCAACATCCCGGTCGGCATCGTCGCGGCCTCCATCACGTGGGCGCTCTATCACAAGCGAGAGAGCGTCACGCACAAGGTGCCCATCGACGCCATCGGCCTGGCGCTGCTGGTGCTGTGGGTCGGCTCGCTGCAGCTGATGCTCGACAAGGGCAAGGAGCTCGACTGGTTCCATTCGCCGCAGATCGTCGCGATGGCCGTGGTGGCGGTGGTCGGCTTCGGGTTCTTCCTGATCTGGGAGCTGACCGACAAGCACCCGGTGGTCGACCTGTCGCTGTTCAAGCGCCGCAACTTCTGGTCGGGCGCCGTGGCAACGGCCGTGGCCTACGGCCTGTTCTTCGGCAACGTGGTGCTGCTGCCGCTGTGGCTGCAGCAATGGATGGGCTACACCGCCACGCAGGCGGGGATGATCATGGCGCCCGTGGGGCTGCTGGCGATCTTCCTGTCGCCGGTGGTGGGGCTCACGGTGGGCAAGGTCGATCCGCGCCGCTATGCCACGTTCTCGTTCCTGGTGTTCGCGCTGGTGCTGTGGATGCGCTCGAACTTCAACACCCAGGCCGACTTCGGCACGATCATCATCCCGACCGTGATCCAGGGCATTGCCATGGCGTTCTTCTTCATCCCGCTGGTGACGCTGACGCTCTCGGGCCTGACGCCCGATCGCATCCCCGCCGCCTCGGGCCTGTCGAACTTCCTGCGGATCACGGCCGGCGCCATGGGCACGTCGCTCACGACCACGCTGTGGGACAACCGCGCGACGCTGCACCACTCGCAGCTTGCGGAGACGATCAACCAGGGCAACAACACGGCCACCAGTGCCATGGCCGGGCTCGCCAGCAATGGCTTCAGCACCGACCAGGTGCTAGGGCAGATGAATCGCATCGTCGACCAGCAGGCCTACATGCTGGCCACGAACGACATCTTCTATGCCTCGGCGATCCTGTTCCTGCTGCTGATTCCGCTGGTGTGGCTGGCCAAGCCGCAAAAGGGCGGCGCGGGCGGCGACGCCGCAGCCGGCGCGCACTGACCACCACGCGCTTTCCCGTCACCCATCGCAACCCCCAGGCTTCTTCGAGAACCCTGGGGGTTTCTTTCGAAGCAAAGAGCCCAGAGCCCCGCACATGGATCAACTTGCCGCCATGAAGGCCTTTTGCGCGGTCGTGGAGGCCGGCGGCTTCACGGCCGCGGCCGAGGCGATGGATGTCTCGCACACGGTCGTCTCGCGCCACGTCAAGCAGCTCGAAGCCTCGCTGGGCGTGCAACTGCTCAACCGCACCACGCGGCGCTTTGCGCTCACGCAGGCCGGCCAGACCTACTACGAGCACAGCCGGCAGATCCTCGACCAGGTCGAAGCGGCGGCGCTGCTCGTTGCGCAGCACCAGGTCGAGCCGACGGGCCTGCTGCGCATCAACGCGCCGATGTCGTTCGGCCTGGAAGAGCTGGCGCAATGGCTGCCCGACTTTCTCGATGCGCATGCCCGGGTCAAGGTCGACCTCGTTTGCAACGACCGCTTCGTCGACCTGATCGAAGAGGGGTTCGACGTGGGCCTGCGCCTGGCCTATTCGCTCTCGGACTCGACGCTGATCGTCAAGCGGCTGGCCAGCTTCGAGGAATGGTGGGTGGCCGCGCCTGCCTATATTCAGCGGCACGGAACCCCTGTGGTACCCGCTGACCTGGCGGCGCACGAATGCCTCAACTATTCGCTGGCGGGCAAGGCCGGGCAACCCAGCTTTACCGCCGAAGACGGCAGCGTGCACACGGTCGATGTGGGCGGCCGATTGCAGGCCAACAGCGGCATCGTGCTGCGTGCGGCCGCGCTTGCCGGCACGGGAATCGCGGCGTCTCCGGTGTTCCTCGTGCGCGAGCATGTCGCGCGGGGCGAGCTGGTGCGCGTGCTGCCGGACTTTCGCCAGCAGCCGCTGAAGCTCTACGCGCTCTATCCGCAGAACAGGCACCTGTCGCCCAAGGTGCGCGCCTTCGTCGATTTCGCCGCCGCGCGCTACCTGTCGTCATCCGGCCAAGACGGCAACGACTGAGCTGCCTGCGGCAATGCGCTGGCCGATCAGTTCAGCGCGGCGGCGGGCACCGATTCGACTCCGGCATCCAGCAGGCGCAGCACGTCGTCCGTGGTGCGCACTTCGGCCACGACGTCCGACACGCCACGCAGCGCCGCGCGATGCAGCTCGCGGTGGCCCAGCAGGCCGCCGTCGTCCAGATCCAGGTCGCGCGTCGCGCAGGCATCGCTCACGATGAGGCTCTGGTAGCCGCGCGGTGCCGCATCGAAGGCGGTGGCCGACACGCACATGTGCGTCATGAGCCCGGTCAGGACCAGCGTCTTGATGCCTCGCGCCTGCAGCGCCGCTTCGAGCGGTGTGCCCGCGAAGGCACTCGGCGTTGCCTTCGTCAGCACGACGTGGCTAGGCGCAGGACGCAGCTCGGCATGAATGTCGAAGGCCTTGCTTCCCTCGGCAAAGATCGGACTGTCCGCCGGCGCCAGGTGCTGCGCGTGGAACACCGGCATCGCGTGCCGGTCGGCCCAGTCGATCAGGCGCCGGGCCTGCCGCAGTGCCGCCAGGCCATCGGGAATGGGCATGCGCCCGTCGAAGTATTCGTTCTGGAAATCGATCGCGACCAACGCCGTGGTGGCGGGATCGAGGCGGGTCGTTGGCAGTGCGCCGGTGATGGCGCGGATGCTGGGGTGCTTCATGCGGCTTCTCTGAGCGAGTGAAAGAAGCCACGAAGCGTACAAACCGGCGGCGCCGCGGTGTAGATGCGCAGCCGCACAAGATTTGTGCGAATCGTGAAGGCCGCTGTCTCGGTGGCCTCGCTACCTCGCGGCGTCGCCCAGCGCCTTCAGCACGTCGTAGCACGCGCCCATCGTGTGGTAGTCGGTCTTGCCGGCCGGGCTCTTCTCGTCGCTGATCTTCTGGTTCTGCGGCGTGAGGATGCGGTACCAGGCGCCATACCGGTGATCGACGAAATGCGCCCAGCTGTAGGCCCAGATGCTGTCGTACCAGTTCCAGTAGCTCGCCTCTCCGGTGCGCACCGCGAGCAGGGCGGCGGCGGCGAAGCTCTCGGCCTGCACCCAGAAGTACTTGTCGGCATCGCACACCGCGCCATCGGGTCCGAAGCCGTACACCAGGCCGCCGTTGTCGGCGTCCCAGCCGCGGAACATGGCGGTGTCGAAGAAGTGACGGGCGCGCGGCAGGATCCAGTCTGCCCGCCGGTCTGCGGTGGCCAGGTGGCGTTCGAGCTGCAGGAGCAGCTTGGCCCATTCGGTCAGGTGCCCGGTCTGGAAACCCCAGGGCCGGAAGATGTTCGTCTTGTCGCCGCGGTTGTAGGCCCAGTCGACCGACCAGTCCTGGCGGTAGTGTTCCCACACCAGCCCGTCGGCCAGCGCGGCCTGCCGGCCCGTGACGGCTTCCGCCAGCGTCAGCGCGCGGTCGAGGTAGCGGGTTTGCTGCGTGGCTTCCCACGCGGCCATCATGGCCTCGCACACGTGCATGTTGGCGTTCTGGCCGCGGTAGGCGCTCACGCGCCAGTCGGCGGTGGCTTCATCGGCGTAGAGCTGGTGCCTCGGCTCCCAGAAGTGCTGCTCCATCAACTGCCAGGTGCGGTCGAGGCCGGCGTGCGCCTCTTCGATGCCGGCCATCAGCGCGTGCGCATGCGCCAGCAGCACGAAAGCCAGGCCATAGCAGTGCTGCGTGCCGTCCTGCACGGTCGCGCGCTGCGCGTGCCAGTCGATCTGCCAGGCGTAGCCGCCTTGTGGTTGCGCGTGGGCGCGCTGCAGGAAGGCCAGGCCATGCCGCGCCGCCGCCAGCTGCTCCGGGCGGCCGAAGCGCCGGTAGGCCATCGCATGGTTGAACACGAAGCGTGCGCTGCTCACCAGATGGCGGGTGCGCTTGTCGTACACCGTGCCGTCGTCCTTGAAGAAATGGAAGAAGCCGCCCGAGGCGTCGAGGCAGCGTGGTTCATAGAACGCGAGCGTGTGCAGGATGTGGTCGGTCAGGAAATCGGGAGAGCGGAAGTTCGGCATGGAAGGCGGTGTCTTTCAATCCCAGGGACACAGTCCCATCTGGCGCTTGCCAAGGGTCGTGAGATCGTCGAGTCGGGCGCGGCCCTTGAAGTTCACTTCGTAGTCTTCGGGCGCGAAATCGGGGCTGCTGCGGCCGGCCAGGAATGCAGGGGCCTGGCGTGCCATGAAGTCGTGGTTCCTCCTGCACCAGGGCGCGGCGGCGATGTAGATGACGCTGCTGTGCGCGCCGCCCCGGTGATGGTCTTCGACCGCATGGATCACGTCGGGGTGCCACCACACGGTGTCGCCGGGCTCGACCTGCGGAATCGAGACCAGGCCCTCGCGCAGCGTGGCGTGCCATTCGGGCGTGGCGCCGAGTGCGCGGCCGGGCTGCGCACCGCAGAGGTTGCCTTCGGGCACGTCGGGCAGCAGGGCACGCAGCAGCATCCAGGGCGTGGTGCGCGCCACCGGCACCAGCCGCAGCGTGCCGTCGCCCGGCCCCTGGCGCGACAGCGCGGTCCAGCCCTGGAAGGTGCGAAAGGCCGAGCACACGGCGGGCGAGGGAATCTCGCGCGTGTCGATGCGGCCTTCGGCGTCGAAAGGGTCGAAGCGTGCGAGCTCGCCTTCGAAGACGTCGCGGTACACGGGCCTGAAGCTCGGCTCGCACCAGCGCTCGACCGAGCCGCCGTCGGAGTGCGGCGACAGGCCCAGCGTCGCATCGCCGGGCTCGCGCCGGCGGATGCGGTCGGCGTAGTTCGCCTGCCGGTCGGGGTCGAAGAAGCGCACGCCGTTCTTCTCATACGTCCACAGCCGGTTGAGAAAGGCGCGCGTGCGGTCCATGGTCTCGGCCTGGCGTGCCTCCATCTGCGGGCGCGACCAGTAGAGCCCGAAGATCTGCGGCCGGCCCGAGGCCAGGGCGCTGAAGTACTTGTCGAGTCCGGCCTTCGCGTGGGCCAACTCGAAGTAGCCGTTGTCGTCGATGTAGTGATGGATCTCTTCGTTCCACGCCTGCACCTGCGCGGTATCGAACACGCCCCGCACCACCACACAGCCGCGCCGGCGAATGCGCTCGATCTGCCGCGCCGACACGCGGCCCTGCGCGATGTCCGCATAGCCGATCTCGGGCACCGCGCCGCCGGCCGCCTGCTCGGCTTGCACCAGCGCCACTTCGTCGCGCAGCCACTCGTTCTCGTGCAGAAAGCGCCATTGCAGATCGGGAACGCTCGCGCGCAGTGCGCGCTGCGCCTGCACGATGGCACGGGGGATGTCGTTCATCCAGTCGGTCATGGCGTCCAGTCGGCCGCGGGCGCTTCGGCGTGAGCGTCGAAGAACATGGCGTTCGACAACAGGCGGTTCATGAGGCTGTGCATCGGCTTTGGTGGGAAGGTCCGGCGGCAGTTTAGGTGGGCGTTCGCGCGGCGGCGTGCTGTGATTTCCCGGACGAAAGTCGGCGCAGCAAGCGCAACAAGCCGACGGTGGTGGTTGTGGCCCTGGCTGCATCGCGAAGGTGCCGCGAACCTGCCCTTTGTCGTCGAGACGACAGTCGCGCCGCCTGAAGGCGACTGAACCGTGAAATGGTTGCAGTGCAGCATAGGCATTTGCCCCAGTATGCAAGCGCAGGGCGCCCACGAACAATCGGTCCGCGCTCCATGGTGGCGCGCCAAGATGGACCGCATGACCGACTTCTTTTTTCCGAACCCGGGCGACTTCGCGAGATGAGCGACGTCATTCTCGAAACACGCCAGCTCACCAAGGAATTCAAAGGGTTCACCGCGGTCAGCAAGGTCAACCTGTCGGTGGCGCGTGGTTCGATCCACGCGCTCATCGGTCCCAACGGTGCGGGTAAGACGACCTGCTTCAACCTGCTCACGAAGTTCCTCGAGCCGACCACCGGCACGATCCTCTTCAATGGGCAGGACATCACGGGCGAGCGCCCCGCGCAGATCGCGCGGCGCGGCGTCATCCGCTCGTTCCAGATCTCGGCGGTGTTCCCGCACCTCACGCTGCTCGAGAACGTGCGGCTGGGCCTGCAGCGGCGGCTGGGCACCTCGTACCACTTCTGGAAGAGCGAGAAGTCGCTCAAGCCCTTGGATGCCAGAGCACGCGAGTTGCTGGCTGAAGTCGGCCTCGAAGAGCTCGCCGACGAACAGACCGTGAACCTGCCCTATGGCCGCAAGCGCGCGCTCGAGATCGCGACCACGCTGGCCATGGAGCCCGAGCTGATGCTGCTGGACGAACCGACGCAGGGCATGGGCCACGAAGACGTGCACCGCGTGGCCGAACTCATCAAGCGCGTGTCGGCGGGGCGCACCATCTTGATGGTCGAACACAACATGAGCGTGGTCTCGACCATCGCCGACACCATCACGGTGCTGCAGCGCGGCGCGGTGCTGGCCGAAGGCCCGTACGCCGAGGTCTCGAAGAACCCGCAGGTCATGGAGGCCTACATGGGCACCACCGACGGCCAGCTGCAGGGAGCCCACTGATGACCGCCGCACTGGAAATCAAGGGCCTGCAAGCCTGGTACGGCGAATCGCATGTGCTGCACGGCGTCGACATGGTCGTGCAGCCGGGCGAGGTCGTCACGCTGCTGGGCCGCAATGGTGCGGGCCGCACCACCACGCTGCGCGCCATCATGGGGCTGACCGGTGCGCGCAAGGGCAGCATCGAGGTCAATGGCAAGGAAACCATCAGCCTGCCGACGCACCGCATCGCGCACCTGGGCATTGGCTATTGCCCCGAAGAGCGCGGCATCTTCGCCAGCCTCTCGTGCGAAGAAAACCTGATGCTGCCGCCCGAGCTGAAAGGTGCGGGGCAGGGCATGTCGGTCGAAGAGATCTACACCATGTTCCCCAACCTGGCCGAGCGCCGCCACAGCCAGGGCACGCGCCTGTCGGGCGGCGAGCAGCAGATGCTGGCCGTGGCGCGCATCCTGCGCACCGGCGCCAAGCTGCTGCTGCTCGACGAGATTTCCGAAGGCCTCGCACCCGTCATCGTGCAGGCGCTGGCCCGCATGATCACCATGCTGCGCGCCAAGGGCTACACCATCGTCATGGTGGAGCAGAACTTCCGCTTCGCGGCGCCGCTGGCCGATCGCTTCTACGTGATGGAGCACGGCCGCATCGTCGAGAAGTTCGGCGCGGCCGAACTCGAAGCCAAGATGCCGGTGCTCACCGAGCTGCTCGGCGTTTGAACCCCATCAAGTCCACAAGACCCGTTCCTTTCGTCCCACAAAGATTTCTTCAGGAGACAACAGCATGAACAAGAAACTCGGCCTCATCGCAACCGCCATCGGCATCCTCGCATTGGGCGCAGGCGCCGCGCAGGCACAGGAAAAAGTGAAGATCGGCTTCGTCACCGACCTGTCGAGCCTGTATGCCGACCTGGAAGGCAAGGGCGGCGCCACGGCCATCCAGATGGCCATCGACGACTTCGGCGGCAAGGCGCTGGGCCAACCCATCGAGCTGCTGGTGGCCGACCACCAGAACAAGGCCGACATCGCCGCCTCCAAGGCCCGCGAATGGATCGACACCGCTGGCGTGACGATGGTCTTCGGCGGCACCAACTCGGGCGTGGCGCTGGCCACCGCCAAGGTGGCGGAAGAAAAGAAGCGCGTGTACTTCAACAACGGCGCCGGCAGTTCGGTGCTCACCAACGAGCAGTGCAGCCCCTACACCGTGCACTATGCCTACGACACCGTGGCGCTGGCCAAGGGCACGGGCGCCGCGGTGGTCGATCGCGGTGGCAAGAGCTGGTTCTTCCTGACGGCCGACTACGCCTTCGGCCATGCGCTCGAAGCCGACACCACCAAGGTCGTGAAGGAGAAGGGCGGCACCGTGGTGGGCGCTGTGCGCCACCCGCTGAACGCGTCGGACTTCTCCTCGTTCCTGCTGCAGGCGCAGAACTCCAAGGCGCAGATCCTGGGCCTGGCCAATGCCGGCGGCGACACCATCAACTCGATCAAGGCCGCCAAGGAATTCGGCATCAACAAGACCATGAAGACCGCCGGCCTGCTGGTCTTCCTGAGCGATATCCACAGCCTGGGCCTGAAGAACACCGAAGGCCTGCTGCACACCACCAGCTGGTACTGGGACCTGAACGACGAGTCGCGCAAGTTCGCCAACCGCTTCTTCGAGAAGACCAAGCGCATGCCGACCGACGTGCAGGCCGCCGACTACTCGGCCACCATGACCTACCTGAAGGCCGTGGCCGCCGCCAAGACCACCGACTCCGACAAGGTGATGGCGCAGCTCAAGAGCATGAAGATCGACGACTTCTACGGCAAGGGCCAGATCCGCGCCGACGGCAGCTTCATCCACGACATGTACCTGGTCGAAGTGAAGTCGCCCGCCGAATCCAAGAAGCCCTGGGACTACCTGAAGGTGCTCAAGACGCTGCCGGGCGACCAGGTCTTCACGACCAAGGCCGAGACCAAGTGCGCGCTCTGGAAGTAAACGGCTGAAGCCGCGCCAGCAGACCTTTCCATCGAAGTCAAAAAAAGAGGATCACTCCATGAAACGCACGCTCATCGCCTCCGCCTGCCTCGTTGCCACCTGCCTCATGGCGGCGGGCGCGGCGCAGGCCCAGGAGAAGGTCAAGATCGGTTTCATCACCGACATGTCGAGCCTCTACGCGGACGTGGAGGGCAAGAACGGTGCGATCGCCATCCAGATGGCCATCGACGACTTCGGCGGCAAGGTCAACGGCATGCCCATCGAGCTGCTGCAGGCCGACCACCAGAACAAGGCCGACATCGCGGCGTCGAAGGCGCGCGAGTGGATCGACACGCAGGGCCTGACGATGCTGTTCGGCGGCACCACCTCCAGCACCGGCCTGGCCATGGCCAAGGTGGCGCAAGAGAAAAAGCGCGTCTTCATCGTGAACGGCGCGGGCAGCTCGGCGCTCACCAATGAGCAGTGCAGCCCCTACACCGTGCACTACGCCTACGACACCGTGGCGCTGGCCAAGGGCACGGGCAGCGCGGTGATCGCGCGTGGCGACAAGAGCTGGTACTTTCTCACGGCCGACTACGCCTTCGGCCAGGCGCTCGAAGCCGATGCCAGCCGCGTCGTGAAGGAAAAGGGCGGCACCGTGGTGGGCAGCGTGAAGCATCCGCTGAACACCTCCGACTTCTCGTCCTTCCTGCTGCAGGCACAGAACTCCAAGGCCCAGGTGCTGGCTCTGGCCAATGCGGGCGGCGACACGCAGAACGCCATCAAGTCGGCCAAGGAATTCGGCATCACCAAGACCATGAAGATGGTCGGCCTGCTGGTGTTCGTGACCGACGTGCACAGCCTGGGCCTGAAGAACACCGAAGGCCTGCTGCTCACCACCAGCTGGGACTGGAACCTGGACGACAAGACGCGCGCCTTCGGCAAGCGCTTCTTCGAGAAGACCAAGCGCATGCCCACCGACATCCAGGCGGCCGACTACTCGGCCACCATGACCTACCTGAAGGCCGTGCAGGCCGCCAAGACGGTCGATGCCGACAAGGTCATGGAGACCATCAAGAAGACGCCCATCGACGACTTCTACGCCAAGGGCACCGTGCGCGCCGACGGCCGCTTCGTGCACGACATGTACCTGGTGCAGGTCAAGTCGCCGGCCGAATCGAAGCAGCCCTGGGACTACTACAAGGTGGTCCAGAAGCTCAAGGGTGAAGAAGTCTTCACGACCAAGGCCGAGAGCAAGTGCGCCCTCTGGAAATGATCTCCCGCGGGCGTCGCCGCGGCGCCCGGGTTCGTTGAAACGCTTATGACCATTTCCCTACCCGGCCTGTTGAGCCAGCTCCTCCTGGGGCTGGTCAACGGCTCGTTCTACGCGATCCTGAGCCTCGGGCTCGCGGTGATCTTCGGCCTGCTCAACGTCATCAACTTCGCGCACGGCGCGCTGTTCATGATGGGCGCCATCCTCACCTGGATGGCCATGGAATATTTCGGCATCAACTACTGGGTGATGCTGCTGGCGGCGCCCATCGTCATCGGCCTTTTCGGCGTGCTGATCGAGCGGCTGCTGCTGCGCTGGATCTACAAGCTCGACCACCTCTATGGCCTGCTGCTCACGCTGGGCCTCACGCTGCTGATCGAAGGCGTGTTCCGCTCGGTCTATGGCGTGTCGGGCCTGGCCTACGACGCGCCCGAGGCGCTGTCGAGCGCCACCGACCTGGGGTTCATGGTGCTGCCCAACTACCGGGCCTGGGTGGTCGTCGCATCGCTCGTGGTCTGCTTCGCCACCTGGTACGTGATCGAGAAGACGCGGCTGGGCGCCTATCTGCGCGCCGGCACCGAAAACCCGCGGCTGGTGGAAGCCTTCGGCGTCAACGTGCCGCTGATGATCACGCTGACCTATGCCTTCGGCTGCGCGCTCGCCGCCTTCGCCGGCGTGCTGGCGGCACCAGTGATCCAGGTGTCGCCGCTGATGGGGCAGAACCTCATCATCGTGGTGTTCGCGGTGGTGGTGATCGGCGGCATGGGCTCGATCATGGGCGCCATCCTCACCGGCCTGGGCCTGGGCGTGATCGAGGGCTTCACCAAGGTCTTCTATCCCGAGGCTTCTTCCACCGTCGTGTTCGTGATCATGGTCATCGTGCTGCTCATCCGTCCGGCCGGCCTGTTCGGCAAAGAAAAATAAGGCGGACGGCATGAACATGAAAAAGATCTCCACCGTCGTCTACGGCCTGCTGCTGCTCGCGCTCATCGTCGCGCCGTTCTTCGGCGCCTACCCGGTGTTCGTGATGAAGCTCATGTGCTTCGCGCTGTTCGCCGCGGCCTTCAACCTGCTGCTGGGCTTCACCGGCCTGCTGTCCTTCGGGCATGCGGCCTTTCTTGGCGGCTCGGCCTACGTGGCGGGGCATGCCATGAAGGTCTGGGGCCTCACGCCCGAGCTGGGGCTGCTCGCGGGCACGCTCACCGGTGCATTGCTCGGCTGGCTCTTCGGCGTGCTGGCCATCCGCCGCCAGGGCATCTACTTCGCGATGATCACGCTGGCGCTGGCGCAGATGATGTTCTTCGTCGCGCTGCAGGCCAAGTTCACCGGCGGCGAAGACGGCCTGCAGGGCGTGCCGCGCGGCAAGCTCTTCGGCCTGATCGACCTGTCGGGCGACCTCACGATGTACTACGTCGCGCTGGTGATCGTGGTGGCCGCCTTCCTGCTGATCGTGCGCACCATCCACTCGCCGTTCGGCCAGGTGCTCAAGGGCATCAAGGAGAACGAGCCGCGCGCGTTGTCGCTGGGCTATGACGTGAACCGCTTCAAGCTGCTGGCCTTCGTGATCTCGGCCGCGCTCTCGGGCCTGGCCGGTTCGCTCAAGACGCTGGTGCTGGGCTTTGCCACGCTGTCGGACGTGCACTGGACCGCTTCGGGCCAGGTCATCCTGATGACGTTGGTGGGCGGCCTCGGCACGCTGTCGGGTCCGCTGGTGGGCTCGGCTGTGGTGGTGCTGCTGGAGAACAAGATCGGCGAACTCGGCAGCTTCCTCGCGCGCATCACGACGGTCGATTGGTTCAACACGCTGGGCGAGTCGGTGACCATGGTCACGGGCCTGATCTTCGTGATCTGCGTGCTGGCCTTCCGCAAGGGGATCATGGGCGAGATCATCGCGTTCATCGAGCGGCGGCGCGCGAAGTAGACAGACCCCGATCAAGCAGAAAAAGGAGCCGCATGGCTCCTTTTTTTTGGGCGTCCAGCCAGCCCTCTTGAGTGCCGACAGCGGCGGCATCACCCTCGTTTCGAGCTCCCCGATCCAGGGCCAGAACTAGAATTTGGACGGCTGGTTTTGGCCAGCCAATCAACCAACCAAAGGGAGTGCAATCATGAGAGTGAAGACGTTCGCACGCTTGCATGATGTCGGAGTGGCACGGGCAATGGTCCGTGTTTTCCTGGCATCCACACTGGCCGCTTCGGCGGCCTTGTCGCATGCGCAAGCTGGATACACCGGGTATGACGCCCAGGTCTCGAGCCTCGGACTGGGCACGGCGAAGTTGACCAATGCAGGCACCAAGCCGTTGCCGATCGGCACCGAGCTGCGAATCCAGATCTACACGAACTTTGACGGCCGCACCAAGGCGGGGACGTACAACGGCTATGTGGAGGCCGCCATCACTTCCATCGACCAGAACCTGAAATGCCCCGGCGTGAATGTGGGTCAACCGGTGCCAGGTCCCAGTGTCCCCGGCGAGGGCTTGTTGTTCGACGTGCGCTGCAGCCTGGTCAACGAGCTGGCTCCCGCCAGTACGGTGGAGGTGCGCGCTTCACAGGCATTCCGGACCGGAAGCTGCCTGAATCCCGTGTCAACGAACAGAGACTATGTCTATGTACTGGGACGCGCAACGGCCGCTCTTCCGAACGGCTATGTGGATGAAGAACCGTCCAACGACGCCACCCGGATCGAGTTCTCGGAGCGTCTTCCCCTGCCTCCCTGCTGATCGATGGCCGTGATGCCGTCAGCAAAGCGGATTCGGCATTCATCGATCGGCCCCGAGATCATCGCGTTCATCGAGCGGCGGCGCGCGAAGTAGGCAGACTGGCCGACACAAAAAAAGGGAGCCGTCTGGCTCCCTTTTTCATTGCCGTCAGCAGTTGCCCTTTTTTGCCTGGCCGGGCGGGCAGAAGTCGCCCCGGTCGCGGTCGTGTCCACGGCGATCGTCGCCACGGTAATGGCGGCGGTGGTCGTCGTTCCATTCGCGCTCGCGGCGCTCTTCGCGCCGGCGCCAGTCGCCATCGGCCCAGCGCCAGCCGCCGCGGTCTTCCACCCAGCGGCCCGGTGCGTAGGCGTAGCCCACGCGCTCGGGCTGCCAGCTGCCTCGCTGCCATGCATAGGCGCGGCCGTCCCAGGCCCAGCGGCCGGGCACCCAGACGAAGCCGCCGCGCGGTGGCGGCGCGGGCTCGTAGCGTGGCGGCGGCGGTGCCGTCATGACCAGGCCGGGTACGTTGATGTTGACCGAGACCTGCGCGTTCGCGGCCATCGGAACGGCCAGCAGTGAACAGGCGCCGGCCAGTGCCAGTGCGGTGATTCGAATCGTCATGGGGGTCCTCTCTTTTTCAAGTCATGCAATGCACGACTCCCAACGCACGCGGCCCGTGGCCGGTTGTCGGGGCTTGCGTTGCGCTACAACCGTTACAGGCGAAGGGGGGCGGCGTAACCGGTCATTTCGAGGTAACCGCGCCCCACGCGGCGGCCCTGCGCATCGAGCAGGTCGCTGAGGCCCTCCCAGTACACGCCGCCCGTCGATCCGCGGCTGTCGAGTTCCTGGTCGTCGAGCAGGGCGCGCACCTCGAAGTTGCCCGAGGGCGTTTGCACGCGCCATTGCGTCGGGTACTTCGCCTGCGTGCGCGGACTGGTCCACGCATTGAGGGCCTCGAAGCGCACCTCGTCGTTCTTGAAGATGCGCGCCGCACCGTCACGCGCGCGGAACGAGCCGCCGCCCCACAGCGCGCTGCCATCGGCGCGGCGCAGGTGGAAGGCGGTGAGGGCGCTGCCGTCGTCGAGGTTCATGCCGATCCAGTCCCAGCCCACGGCCTCGGGGTGCATCAACGCCTCGCTCCATTCGTGGTCGAGCCAGGCCGCGCCGTCGACCTCGAAGGCCTGGCCCTTGAGCATCAGCTTGCCCTGCGCCTTGAGCTGCGGCTCGCTGTAGTAGTAGCTGGCCTGTGCTTCGTCGGGCCCCTTGCGCGAGAGGCCGGCATTGCCTTGCAGCAGCACCGGTTGCGTCGGCGTGAAGCGCAGGTCGAGCGTGAATTCGCCAGCGGGGATGTGCGCCGAATAGCTGCCGTCCTTGCGCGCCAGCGACCAGTCGCGGATGCGCGCGTCGGTGTCGGCCTCGCTCGCCGACGCAACGCCGAAGCCCGCGCGTGCGATGCGCTGGTCGTGCAGCAGCACGCGGCCTTCGAGGTCGGTGATGGCCGCATGCGCGAACACGAGGTTCTTGGCCGCGAAGGCCGAGCGCATGTTCTGCGTGGCCTCGATGCGTGAGCGGAAGAAGGTGACCTGAAAACCGAACTCGCGTCCAGCCGAGGTTTTCGCGTGGCCGGTGATGTACCACCACTCGGTATGCAGATCGGGGTGGCTGCCGAAGTCGCGCGGAAACTGCAGCGTGCGCGCAGGCAAGGCCCAGGCCGCCGGCCCCGCGCACAGTGCGGCCAGCAGCAGGCCGCGCCGCGACAGCGTGAAAGATGCGGGCATCAGGCAGCAACCAGCGCGTCGATGCGCTGCTGCACCGGGCCGATGTCGCCGAAGGCGTTTCGCACCCACGCCGCATCGTGGTAGCTCGGCAGGTAGCGCTCGCCCGCATCGCACAGCAGCGAAAGAATCGAGCCTTGCTGGCCCGCCGCGCGCATCTCCTGCGCCACGGCGAGCATGCCGATGAAGTTGGTGCCGGTCGACGGGCCGACCTTGCGCCCAAGCAGTGCCGACAGCGCATGCATCGCCGCCACCGAGTCGAGGTTCGGCACCTCGATCATGCGATCGACCAGCGTGCGGATGAAGCTGGGTTCCACGCGCGGACGGCCGATGCCTTCGATGCGCGAGCCCGCGGCGGTGAGCGTGGCGTCGCCCGTGCGGTGGTAGGCCGAGAACACCGAGCCTTCGGGGTCGGCCACGCACACCTGCGTGTCGTGACCGCGAAAGCGCAGGTAGCGCCCGATGGTGGCGCTGGTGCCGCCGGTGCCGGCGCCCACCACGATCCACCGCGGCACGGGATGCCGCTCGCGCGCCATCTGCTGGAACATGCTCTCGGCGATGTTGTTGTTGCCGCGCCAGTCGGTCGCGCGCTCGGCATACGTGAACTGGTCCATGTAGTGGCCCCCGGTGCGCTCGGCCAGCGCGCGCGCTTCTTCGTAGACCTGCGCCGCGTGATCGACGAAGTGGCAACTGGCGCCATAGAAGGCGATCTGCGCGATCTTCTCGGGCGAGGTGGTGCGCGGCATCACCGCGATGAAGGGCAGGCCCAGCAGCCGCGCGAAGTAGGCCTCGCTCACGGCCGTCGAGCCGCTGGACGCCTCGACGATGGTCGTGCCTTCGCGCACCCAGCCATTGCACAGCGCATAGAGAAAGAGCGAGCGCGCGAGCCGGTGCTTGAGGCTGCCGGTCGGGTGCGTCGATTCGTCCTTCAGGTACAGGTCGATGCCCTGCGCGGCGAGCGCGGACAGCGGCAGCGGGATCAGGTGCGTGTCGGCACTGCGCTGGTAGTCGGCCTCGATGCGGCGGATCGCACCACCGAGCCAGCCGCTGCTGAAGGAGGAAGAAGAGGGCGTTTGCTGCATAGCGTGCCAGTCTATTCGCCCTTTTCGGCGGGTACACGCCCCTCTTTCTGCAGCGCCCACATGTGGGCATAGTCCCCGCCTTTGGCAAGCAACTGGGCATGGGTGCCGCGCTCCACGATGCTGCCTGCGTTCATCACGAGGATCTCGTGTGCGTCCACGACAGTCGAGAGCCTGTGTGCGATCACGAGCGTGGTTCTGCCGCGCAAGGCGCTGGCCAGTTCGGCCTGGATGGCGCGCTCGTTGGCGGAGTCCAGCGCCGACGTGGCCTCGTCGAAGATCAGCAGCGGCGGGTTCTTCAGCAAGGTGCGTGCGATGGCGAGGCGCTGTTTTTCGCCCCCCGACAATTTGAGGCCGCGCTCGCCCACGGGGGTTTCGTAGCCCTTGGGCGTGGCCATGATGAAGTCGTGGATGCGCGCCGCCGTGGCTGCAGCCACCACCTCGTCGTGGCTGGCGTCCGGGCGGCCGTAGGCGATGTTGTAGGCCACCGTGTCGTTGAACAGCACGGTGTCTTGCGGCACGATGCCGATGGCCTGCCGCAAGCTCGACTGCGTGACCTGCCGGATGTCTTCGCCACCGATGGTGATGCGGCCTTCCTGAACATCGTAGAAGCGGTACAGGAGCCGCGCCAGTGTCGACTTGCCCGCGCCCGATGCACCGACCACCGCCACGGTCTTGCCGGCGGGAATCTCAAAGCTCATGTGCCTGAGAAGCGGATGACTCGGGTCGTACCCAAAGCTCACGTCCTCAAAACGCACCTCGGAGTTGCTGCCCGAGAGTGCATGCGCATCCGGGGCATCCAGTACCTCGCACTTCGTGCCGAGCAGCACGAACATCCGGTCCAGATCGGTCAGGCTCTGCTTGATCTCGCGGTAGACCGCGCCCAGCAGATTGAGTGGAATGAACAGCTGGATCATGAAGGCGTTGACCATCACCAGGTCGCCCAGCGTCAGATGGCCCTCGACCACGCCCGCGGCCGCGCGCCAAAGAATGAGCGACATGCCCAAGGTAATGAGAAACTGCTGCCCGGCATTGAGCAGGCTCAAGGAGATCTGGCTCTTCAGCGCCGCCTCGCTCAGTTGCCCCAACCCGTCCTTGTAGCGGCGCGCCTCAAGGGCTTCGTTGTTGAAATACTTGACCGTCTCGTAGTTGAGCAGCGAATCGATCGCGTGGCTGTGCGTCTTCGAGTCGATCTCGTTCATGACCTTGCGAAACTGCGTGCGCCAATCGGTCACCACCTTGGTGAAGACCATGTAGAGCGCCAGCGAGATCGCCGCGATCAGCAGAAAGAGCACGCCGAACTTCACGCCGAGGATGGCCAGCACCAGGGCCAATTCGATGATGGTGGGCACGATGCTGTAGAGCGACATGGCGATCAGCGAGCGCACCGCGCGTGTCCCGCGCTCTATGTCGCGCGTCATGCCGCCGGTGCGCCTTTCGAGGTGAAAGCGCAGCGATAGCGCATACAGGTGCTCGAACACCTCCAACGCGATGCTGCGCGCTGCACCCTCGGTGGCCTTCGCGAACACCAGTTCGCGCAACTCGTTGAACAGCGAACTCGAAAACCGCAGCACCCCGTAGATCGTGAGCAGGGCAACCGGCACCACCAGCATGCTCTGCGTCTTGTTCAGGTGGGGGGTGACGGTGTCGATGAGTATCTTGAAAACGACGATGACGCCGATGTTGGCGAGCCTGGAACCCACCATCAGCGTAAGCGCCGCCACCACACGCCATTTGTAGTGCCACAGGTACGGAAAAAGCCGGCGCAGCACATGCCATTCGGAGCCCTTGCTCTGCACGGGCTGCCTGTCTCGCGCGGCGGTGGAGAGCGAGGGGATGGGGTCGCTGCGATTCATGGTGCCTGGCTGTTGGAAAGTCGCCTGCCCGAACTCAGTCCAGATGCGTGGTCAGAATCCGGCCGATCTGAGCCATCGATTCCGGCGCTGTCATTGTTCCGTGAGGGCATGGAATTTCGTGGATGTTTATTTGCCCGCTCACGTAGGGAGACCATGCGTCAGGGTTGGGAAGGCGGAATGTCTTGGTGGCAACAAAGAGGGTGAGGTTCTCGTTGATCGTCGGCGGCCTGTACCTGTCGAACATCGAGATGTTGTTCTTGACGACCTGCCACATCTTTTCGACCGATTCCTCTCCCTGGTCCTTGGAATAGGTTGCCTGGTTCACGAAGAATTTCCTGTATTCGTTGTAGGTCCTCGCTCTTTTTTCCGGCGAAGACTGCACGTGCGTGCGATCCGTGGGCGGATACGTGTCCAGAAGAATGAGCCTGTTGTTGGCTTCCTTCCTCTTCGAAAGGATGTGAATGATCTCGTAGGCCACATAGCCGCCGAATGACCAGCCCAATATGTTGTAGGGGCCCGTCGGTTGGACCTTCATGATCTGGTCGAGGTAGTCGGCCGCCATTTCCTCGATCGTTTTTGGCATGCGATCGAATTCCGTGAATCCGCGTGCCTGAAGTCCGTAGACCGGACGGTCTTTCCCCAGGTGCTTGATGAGCGACGAAAACCCCCAACTGAGTCCGGCTGCCGGATGAATGCAGAAGAGCGGCGGCAGGTGGCCGGTCAGGCGCAGCGGAATCATCACATCGAAGGAGTTCGACTGGCGGCTCGAGTTGATGCTTTCGCTCAACTGGTCGACGGTGGGACTCTCGAACAGCGTGCGGATGGCCAGCTCGATGCCCAGTGCCGAGCGGATGCGGCCAACGAGCTTGGTGGCCAGCAGCGAGTGGCCGCCCAGGTCGAAGAAGTTGTCGTCGATGCCCACCTGGGGCAGGCGCAGGACTTCCGCGAAAAGCGCCACCAGAGTCTCTTCCTGTGGCGTGCGAGGGGCTCGAACGCTCCGGGATGTGAAGTCCGGCGCTGGAAGTGCCTTGCGGTCGAGCTTGCCGTTGGGTGTGAGCGGCAGGCTGTCCAGCACCACGATGGCCGCGGGCACCATGTAGTCGGGCAATCGGTCTGCCAGTGTGCGGCGCACGGCCTGCGCCTCCACGCGCTGGGCATCCTGTGCCACGACATAGCCCACGAGCTGCTTGTGCCCGGGCTGCTCCTCACGGGCGATGACGACGGCCTGGGCAATGTCGGGCAAGCCCGTCAGGGCCGTCTCGACGTCGCCGAGCTCGATGCGGAACCCACGGATCTTGACCTGCTGGTCGGCGCGCCCAAGGAAGTCGAGCACCCCGTTGGTGCGCCATCGCGCGAGATCGCCGCTGCGGTACATGCGGCTGCCCGGCGCGCCGAAGGGGTTGGCCACGAAGCGCTCGGCGCTCAGGCCGGCTCTGTTCAGATAGCCGCGCGCCAGCCCGGTGCCTGCGATATACAGCTCGCCCGGTACGCCCGCGGGGACCGGGTTCAGCTGTGCGTCCAGCACGTAGAGCTGGGTGTTACCCAGCGCAGAGCCGATCGGGATGCCCCGATTTGCCTGGAGCGGATGGCGAAGGGAATGCAGCGTGGCGAAGGTGGTCGTCTCCGTCGGTCCGTAGCCGTTCGTCAGCGTGAGGGACGGGCAACGCGCAAGCACCCGCCGGACGGCCGTGGGGAGCAACACATCGCCCCCCGCGAGCAGATGCTGCAATCCTTCGAAGCAGCTTGGATCTTCTTCGGCGAAGAGATGGAACAGGCCTGCGGTGAGCCACAGGGTGTTGATGCGCTGATGGGCGATCAAGTCTCGCAGCGTGGGAATGTCGAGCTCCCGCGCAGGCGCGAGGATGACCTGCCCTCCACTCAAGAGAGGCATCCACAGCTCGAAGGTGGACGCGTCGAAGGTGTGCGTCGAGTGCTGAAGGACCCTGGCCGGGCCGCTCCCCTGCCAACGAGAATTGAGCGCCAGATGGGCGACATCTTCGTGGGTGGTGACCACGCCCTTCGGCCTGCCGGTGGAGCCCGAGGTATAGATGACGTAGGCCGGGTTGAGCATGGCGAGCGGCGCCCGGCGCCCGGCATCGCTGATGTCGAGCCCGGATGACCGGGCCAACTCGGCCACGAGGGACGGGTCGTCGAGGCACAGGCTGGGCACGCCCGCCGGCAGCAATTGCGCGGTGGCGATGTCGGTGATCGTGCAGACGGGCGCCGCGTCTTCCAGCATGAAGGCCAGGCGCTCTTTGGGGTAGTCCACGTCCAGCGGCAGGTAAGCGGCGCCAGCCTTGAGGATCGCCAGGATCGCCGTAATCATTTCTGGTGAGCGCGGCAGTGCGAGCGCCACGAAGCCCTCCGGTCCCACGCCTTGCGCGATCAGATGGTGGGCGAGGCGATTGGCGCGTGTATTGAGCTCGCCGTAGCTGAGCGAGGCGTCGTCGAACACGAGTGCGATCGCGTCCGGCGCACGTGCCGCTTGCTGCTCGAAGAGCGCGGGCAGGGTGGCGAGGGGCACGGGGTGCGCGGTGTCGTTCCATCCCTGGAGGATCTGCTCACGCTCCCCGGGCTGCAGGATTCCGATCTGCCCGATGGGCTGGGCGGGGTCCTGTGCAACGGCAGCAAGAACGTACCCCAACCGGTCGCCGAGCAATTCGACAGTGGCGCGGTCGAACAGGTCGGTGGCGAATTCGAGCCGGCCCGAAATGCCTTGCGGCGAGCCGTCCTTGGCACGCTGTTCCCACAGCTCGAACGACAGGTCGAATTTGGCGGTGTTCAGGCCGATGGGTTGTGCGCTGATCTCCAGTCCCGGCAAGGCGAAGCTGGCGCGGGCATTGTTCTGCAGCACCAGCGAGACCTGGAACAAGGGATGGCGAGCCATGGAACGCGCGGGGTTGAGCACCTCCACCAGCCGCTCGAACGGCAGGTCCTGGTGCGCGTAGGCACTCAGGTTGGTTTCGCGCACGCGTGCCAGCAACTCGCGAAAGCTCGGGTTGCCAGAGGTATCGGTGCGCAGTACCAGGGTGTTCAGGAAGAAGCCCACCAGGTCGTCGAGCGCTTCATCCGTGCGCCCAGCGATCGGGCTGCCCAGCGGGATGTCGGTGCCTGCGCCCAGGCGGGTGAACAAGGTGGCCAGTGCAGCCTGAAGCACCATGAACAGACTGGCCTGCCCCTCGCGTGCAAGGGTCAGCAGCTCCTGATGCAGGCCCACGTCGAGCCGGAACGCGACGCTCTCGCCGTGGTGGCTGGACACCGTGGGGCGCGGCCTGTCGGTAGGGAGTTCCAACTGCTCGGGCAGGCCGGCGAGCGTGCGTTGCCAGTAGCGCAGTTGCTTGGTGATGACGCTGTCGGGATTGCGCTCGCTGCCCAGCAGTTCGTGCTGCCAGAGCGTGTAGTCGGCGTACTGCACCGGCAAAGGTGTCCATGCCGGTGGCTGGCCCTGGCCACGCGCGGCGTAGGCCAGGGACAAATCGCGTGCCAGCGGTGCGAGCGACCATCCGTCACTGGCGATGTGATGGCACAGCAGCAACAGCACGTGCTGATCCGCATCAAGGTGGAACAACCAGGCGCGAAACGGAATCTCGCTGCCCAGCTGGAAGCAGTACGCGGTTGCCTCGGCGAGTCGTTGCGCCAGCGTGGCTTCGGACGCCGTTTCTACCTGCATCGCAAGATGCGCACCTTCGGGCGCAAGAATCTGCTGCAAGGGTGTTGCGTCGTCCGTGTCCCTGAAGACAGTGCGCAGGCTTTCGTGACGGCCGACCAGGTCGCCCAAGGCCAGTTCCAGCGCTGAATCGTCAACCCGCCCCTTCAGCCGCAAGGCCATGGCCACGTTGTAGGTGGGCGTGGGGCCGTCGATCTGGTACAGGAGCCAGAGCCGTCGTTGGGAAAGCGACACCGGAATAAGTTCGGGCCTCGCCATCGGCTGCAGGACCGCACGGGCAGACTGCGCACCGACGAGCCTGTGGCCCAGCTGTGCGACCGTGGGCGCTTCAAACAGCACGCGGATGGGTAGCTCCACGCCCAATGCGGAGCGGATGCGGCTCACGAGCCTGGTGACCAGCAGCGAGTGGCCGCCCAGGTCGAAGAAGTTGTCGTCGATGCCCACCTGGGGCAGGCGCAGGACCTCGGCGAAGAGGTTGGCCAGGATTTCTTCCTGCGGAGTGCGCGGGGCGCGAATGCTGCGGAGCGTGAAGTCGGGCGCGGGCAGGGCCTTGCGGTCGAGCTTGCCGTTGGGCGTCAGGGGCAGGGCATCGAGCACGACGATGGCTGCGGGAACCATGTGGTCGGGCAGATCGGTGGTCAGCGCACGACGCAGGGCTGCGGTGTCGACGCTCTGTCCGGTGGCAGCCACGACGTAGCCCACCAGTTGCTTGTTTCCTGGTGCGTCCTCGCGCGCGATGACGGCGGTCTGAGCGACGCCGGGCTGCCAAGACAGTGCGGCCTCGATTTCACCGAGCTCGATGCGGAATCCCCGGATCTTGACCTGCTGGTCGGCGCGCCCGAGGAAGTCGAGCACGCCATCGGTTCGCCAGCGCGCCAGGTCGCCGGAGCGGTACATGCGGCTGCCCGGTGGGCCGAAGGGGCTGGCCACGAAGCGCTCGGCGCTCAGGGCGGGCCTGTTCAGATAGCCGCGCGCCAGGCCCGCGCCCGCGATGTACAGCTCACCCGTCACGCCTACAGGCACCGGCTGCAGTGCCGCGTCCAGAACGTAGGTCCGCAGGTCCGGAATGCCGCGGCCGATGAGACTGTTGGCGTCGCTGCCCATGAGCGCCTTGCTCAACGCGGCGTAGGTGACATGAACGGTCGTTTCTGTGATGCCGTACATGTTGATGAGTGACGGCGCTTCATCGCCGTGTCTCTCATACCAGTCCTTCAGGAGCCGGAGTTCAAGCGCTTCGCCGCCGAAAATCACGCAGCGCAAAGCCAGGCCGGCCTGCAGCTCCGGGTGCTCCCGCTCGGCCTGCGCCAGTTGATGGAATGCCGATGGTGTCTGATTGAGGACGGTCACCTGCTTGCGCACGAGCAGGCTCAAGAACTCTGCGGGGGAACGGCTGATCAAACTCGGAACGACGATCAACTGCCCGCCGCGAAGCAGAGCGCCCCAGAGCTCCCAGACCGAGAAGTCGAAGGCGTGCGAATGGAACAGGGTCCATACGTCCTGCGGACCGAATCCAAACCATTGCTCCGTCGCACCGAGGAGCCGCACGACGTTCTGCTGTGAAATCACCACGCCCTTTGGCTTGCCGGTAGACCCCGAGGTGTAGATGACGTACGCGGGGTTGGCGGGACGCAGTGGCCGAACGCGGTCGTGGTCGGTGGGGTTGGCAAGGGGCGCGGCGGCCAGCGAGGCTGTGAGCGACGTATCGTCCAGGCTGAGCGTGGGCACGCCCGGAGGCAGGATCGCTGCGGTGGCGCGGTTGCTGATCATGCAGGCCGGCGCAGCGTCCTCCAGCATGAACGCCAGGCGGTCCTTGGGGTAGTCCACGTCCAGGGGGACGTAGGCGGCGCCGGCCTTCAGGATGGCCAGGAGGCTGACCACCAGCTCCAGGGAGCGAGGCAGGGCCAGGGCCACGAAGCTCTC
>NZ_FMUJ01000003.1:0-875325 GCF_900100965.1 Variovorax sp. EL159
CCCAGCGGAATGTCGTCGATGCCGGCGCCGTAGTTGTCGCCGTCCTCCACCACCCATTTGTCCACGATGTGCACGTCCTGGATGCGGTGGTAGCGCTGGCCGGCCCACAGCGTGGCGCTGTTGCCGAAGATGCCGCTGAGCGAGAAGTAGGCCTGCGCCGTGCCGCTCTTGCCGTTGTAGATCGTGGGCATGTAGAACACGCCCCACTTGATGCCGCCGCCCAGGTCGAACTTCTTGCCGATGCCGAATTCCAGGTAGTTGTCGCCCTCGTTGCCCAGGCGGTACTTCTGCAGGTCGCCGCCCAGCGA
Source organism: Variovorax sp. EL159 (assembly GCF_900100965.1). Taxonomy (GTDB): domain Bacteria; phylum Pseudomonadota; class Gammaproteobacteria; order Burkholderiales; family Burkholderiaceae_C; genus Variovorax. The sequence goes on from NZ_FMUJ01000003.1 coordinate 309, forward strand.
GTAGCCGCCTTTGGGTGCACCCTTGGGCGCGCCGAAGAAGCCGCCGCGGCCGTAGCCCCAGAACTCCAGGCCGGTGGCGTCGTTGACCTTCTTGATGAAGTCCTTGGTGGGGTCGGTCTTGACCTCGGCTTCGGGTGGTGCGTCCGTGGGCGTGTCCATCGACTGGGCATGGGCCAGTCCGTGGATGCCGGCGAACAGCACGAGGGCTGCGGCAGTGGTTCGGTTCAGCTTGAATTTCACGGTTGTCTCCTTGGTCAGGTGGTTGTTGTGGGAGGTACGCAAGGGCCGTCCGGGCGCTTCGGGCACAAGCTGTCCCGCACCGGCCGGAAACCGGCGGTGTCACGCTCAGACGGAGAGGGGGAAAGGGGGAAGAGGGCGCGCTATCGCCTCATCGGGCGATGTGCGAAGCGGTCATGAAAAGAGAAAGGCGCGGCACGAAGCCCGGGCTCGACGGAAGGCGACAGCGGGGGACGGCGCGCAGGCATCCACGGTGTGTGCGTGCAGTTCGTCGGCATGTGTGGCGGCTCCTCTTTCTTGTGCTGCGTCTTGTCAACGGGGCCCGGATGCGGGTGCCCGATGTGTGACGGCACGCAGTGTAGGAGCGCGATTTCGTGCGGCATCTTGTGATTTCCCGAACGAAACACAGCATGGCCAGCGCAACAAAGCACCGGGCATCACGCCGCGCCGGCATCGCGGCACGGCCTTCGGGGCAGGCGTCAGGCCCGGGTGCTGGCCCGCACGATCAGCTCGACCGGCAGCGTGTTGAGCCTGGGCATGGAAGACCCCTGCATCACCAGCTCGACGCCGAAGCGCCCAAGCTCCTGCCGGTCCACGCGCAGGGTGGTCAGCGGCGGGTCGGCCTGCGCGGCGGCCAGGGTGTCGTCGAAGCCGACGATGGCGATGTCGCCCGGCACCGACAGGCCTGCCTGCCGGCAAGTCGCCAGCGCCGCCAGCGCTGCCGCATCGTTGTAGGCGAACACGGCATCGGGTGGCCTGCGCAGCCGCAGCAGTTGCTGCATGGCCGCCATCGCGCCGAGGTCGTGCAGTTGCCCTGGCGGTGCCACCACCTCGAGTTCGGGGTCGGCCAGGATGCCGGCTTCGAACAGCGCGCGGCGATAGCCCTGCGCACGCTCCAGGATGCTCACGTGCGCCAGCGAGCCCGCGATGTAGGCGATGCGCCGGCGGCCGATGTCCAGCAGGTGCTGGGTGGCCAGGTAGCCGCCCACCGCGTTGTCGGGGTTCACCGAAGGAAGGTCGCGCAGCGAGCAATCGATGAGCGCGATCGGCAGGTCCAGCCCCGCGACCATGTCGAGCACCTCGCTCTCGAAGTAGCCGGCCGCCAGCACCATGTCGGGCTCGTGCATGCGCAACTGCTCGCGGATCGGATCGGTCGGCCCGCAGGTCAGCAGCGTGGGCACGATGCCGAACTTGCGGCATGCCTCTTCGACGCCATGCAGCACGTCCGAGAAGAACGGGTTGGTCGAAAAGTGGCTGTGTTGCCTGTGCACCATGAAGGCCAGCTGCTTGGCCTTGGCCCCGCGCAGGCGCCCGGAGTTGTAGCCGATCTCGCGCGCCACTTGCCGGATCAACCGACGTGTGTCGTCGGACAGGCCACGCTGGTTCTTCAACGCACGCGAGACGGTGCTGATGGAGACGCCGGAGGCCTCGGCCACATCGCGGATGGTTACGGGCATGGATCGTTCAGGGGTGGTGCGGTCACTTGGAAGACATCATTGTTACTGCGACTGCAATGGGTTGTCGAGGCAGTGCTTCACACGCGCACCAGCCGCGCGGGGAGAGGAAGCACGCCGATTTGTTTCCTTGCCAGCGCTGTGTTTCGTTCGGGAAATCACAAGCGCGCTTGCGCGGAGGGCGTACATACACTGCGCCCGTTTGGCGCTCGGGCTCCGGGCGATGTGCAAGCAGCAAAGGGAGACAACATGGAAAAGAAAAGCGCGTGCGGAAACCTGGCGGCGGGGCTGGTCGCCGTGTCGTTGCTGGGTGGCTGCGGCGGTGGCAGCTCGGGCGGCTTCAGCGGTCCGTTGCCGATGACGACGACGGCGACGACAACAACGACACCCACCGCAACGTCAACGCCGCCGGATGCGTCCGAGGTCGCGAGCGGACCGGTTGCGAGGCCGGATGGCGGCACGGTGACACCGACACCGACACCAGCACCAGCACCAGCACCAGCAGCGGACTCGCGCGTCGACATTCCGGCGCTGACGAAGTACGTCAACCTGTTCGTCGGAACGAAGATATCCGACACCGGCAGCGGCCACTCCGGCAACGTCAATCCCGGTGCCCAGACGCCCTTCGGCATGGTGAGCTTCGGCCCCGACACGAAAGGGAGCAACGCGCCGTGGGGCTTCGGCTCGGGCGGCTACTACTACGACGACAAGGCCATCCGCTACTTCAGCATGACCCACCTCAACGGCCCCGGCTGCAGAGGGCAGGGGGCGGTGGCCTTGCTGCCGAACAGCACCAACGCCGCGATCTCTTCGGACGGCCTCTCCTACGACAAGGCCAACCAGTCGGCCGCGCCCGGCTACTACAAGGTGAAGTTCGACAACGGCATCACCAGCGAGCTGACCGCGACGACGCGCACCGGCATGGCGAAGATCAGCTACACGGACAAAGACAAGGCCTTCCTCGTCATCGACTCAGCCCGCAACAACCCCAACCAGGAGGGCGTTCCTTACACCGACCTCACGGACATCAAGCTGAGCGACGACCGCAAGTCCGTCTCCGGCACCGCCGTTGCGAACGAGTTCTGCGGCGGCACGTGGAAGCAGCCCGTCTACTACTACGCGACCTTCGACAAGCCGCTGAAGGCAAGCTCCGCCGTATCGGGCAAGGCCGCGATCCTGCAGTTCGATTTGGGCGCGGCAGACCTTGCGGTGCAGGTCAAGGTCGGGATCTCTTCGGTCAGCACCGTCAACGCCAGGAAGAACCTCGATGCGGAAAACGCCGACTGGTCTTTCGCCACGGTCAGGACGGCGGCCGACAACAACTGGAACAGCCGGTTGAACGTCGTGCAGCTCGACCTTGCGAAAGCAGGCGAGATCGACAAGGTCGATGCAAAGAAGAAGGACGATGCCGTCACACAGCTGACGAAGTTCTATACCGCGCTCTACCGCGTCTACAGCGGCCCGACGGTCTACAGCGACGTCAATGGCGACTACCGCAGCATGAAGCAGGTCGATCTTTCTCAATCCAACGACGTGCTGCCCACGCGGGCCAACGAGAACGTCGCCAACTACAAGTTCAAGGTCGATGGAAAGGACGCGGGCTACAAGACCCACTACAGCGGCTTCTCGATGTGGGACACCTACCGCAGCCAGTCGCAGCTGCTGGCGCTCATCGCGCCCGACGAGGCCAGCGAGATGATCCAGTCGCTGGTGGCCGACGCGCAGCAATGCGGCGCCTTTCCGCACTGGGTGGACGGCAGCGAAGACACCGTGCCGATGAACGGCGACCACGCGCCCACGGTCGTCGCGGGCTCCTACCTGTTCGGCGCGAGAAAGTTCGACCTGGCGACGGCGCGCAAATTCATGCTCCAGTCGGTCGGTGACACGAACAGCCAGTGCAACGACAAGTTCGCGATCGGCAAGCCGGGCGACAGCCGCATCGACTACATCAAGCTCGGCTGGATTCCGTCCGACAGGCAGTACGACAAGCCCTCGTCGACCACGCTCGAAGCGATCACCACGGACCGCTCGGTCGGTGCGTTTCTCGATGCGCTCCCCGACACGAGGGTTGCCGACGACGGCGTGATTCAGAAGGTGTTCAAGCGGGCCGGCAACTGGCAGAACATCTTCAACGACGCCACGAAGTCGCTGCAGTCGAAGACCGCGGCCGGCGACTGGTCGGGCAGCGGCGACTTCCACGAGTCGACCGAGCAGAACTACATCTGGACCTTTGCCTACGACTGGACCCGCCTTGTCGACAAGCTCGGCGGCAGGACCGCGGCGCTCAAGCGGCTCAGCGACCTGTTCAGCGTGAATGCGGTGGACCCGACCAAGGGGCCCGACCCGAGCGGCAGGAAGCTGAACGGCGGCGAAAGCTCCTCCGGCTACTACATCGGCAACGAGCCCGCCTTCCAGACGCCGTGGGCCTACAACTGGATCGGCTCGGCCAAGTACGCGCAGTACATCATCCCGGTCATCCTGAAGAAGAACTTCTCGCTGGGCGCAGGTGGCCTGCCGGGCAATGACGACATGGGCGCCACGTCGGGCTGGTATGTGTGGGCGGCGATGGGCCTGTATCCGGTGATCCCCTCGGCACCGGGGTTGGCGGTATCGACGCCGCAGTTCTCGGGCATGACGCTCTGGCTGGGCAACGGAAAGAAGCTGCGCATCGAGGCCGACCGGCAGGCGCTGCTCGACGACGTGCGCTACATCGGCGAGATGAAGCTCAACGGAACGGCCTACGCAGGGTCGTGGCTGCCGCTGGACAAGATCAGGGGCGGCGGAACGCTCAGCTTCACGCTGTCGCCCACGCCCACCGACTGGGCCTCCGATCCGGCATTGACGCCGCCTTCAGGCCCCGCCGCCGACTACACCAAGGCGACCGCGTCGCCGGGTTGAACTGCCGCGCGGCTTGACGCGCGTGCAGCAAAGCAAGGGGCGGGGAGCCGCCTCCTTTCGACGAAGCAGCCGCATCGGCTTCGCTTTGGGGCGCAGGCCGCCCCTGTCATCGGAAATCCAGGAGACATGACCATGATGAAGATTCATCGGACACGGGTGCTCGCGGTCGCCTTGAGCGCGGCATCTCTTTTCGGTTGCGGTGGTGGCGGATCGAGCACATCGCTGGCCGGGCTCGGGAGCGGCGCTGCGGGCAGCACGGGCAGTGCAGGCAGTGCGGGTGGCGAAAGCCTCGTCACCGTCGCGGGCACCGGCTCGCCCACGGACACGGCGGCACTGCCGGTGAAGACCGCCGCACCGCCGCCCGCAACGCCGGTGGAGGCGTTCACCAAGCAATCGCTGACCGGCTACGTGAACCCCTTCGTCGGCACGGCGGATGCGACCAAGCCGGCCTCCGACCCCGTACCGGCCGGCGCGCGCGGCGGCACCTTTCCGGGGGCAACCACGCCCTTCGGCATGGTGCAGTGGACACCGATGACGCCGAGCAACGGCGGCACCGACCACCCCGTGGGCTACATCTACAAAGAGAAAACCATCATCGGCTTTCCGCTCACGCAGATGAGCGGCTCGGGCTGCGACGGCAACGAGGGCGAGCTGCCGGTCATGCCGACCTTCGACACAGCCTCGGTCGGTCCCGGCGCCCAGGAAAACTTCGACCACAAGGACGAAGAGGCCAGCCCCGGCTACTACAAGGTCACACTGAAAGACGGCGTGACCACCGAGCTGACGGCCACTTCCCGCACCGGCTTCGGCCGCTTCACCTACCCGGCGCAGTCGGCGCTGGACAGCACCCGCAAGACACCGTACCTGGTGATCGATGCCACCCGCACCAACACCATCGCCTCCACCACGGGCGCGATCCAGCTGGAAGGAAAGGACGGCCTTTCGGGCTCCACGGTGGGCGGCAATTTCTGTGGCGCGCGCACGTACAAGCTGTACTTCTACGCAAAGTTCGATCGCGAGATCACCGCCACCATCAAGGGCGGCAAGGCCAACGTGAGCTTTGCCACCGGCAGCAAGCCGGCGGTGATGATGAAGATCGGCCTGTCGTACGTGAGCAGCGACAACGCGCGCAAGAACCTGGAAAAAGAAAGCCCCGGCTGGAGCTTCGACACCGTGCGCACCGCCGCATCCGACGCATGGAACGACCGGCTGAACGCCATCCAGACGCGCGGCGGCACGCAGACCGAAAGGCGCAAGTTCTACACCGCGCTCTATCACGCGCTGCTTTCGCCAAACATCAACAGCGACGTGACCGGCGACTACATCGGCTTCGACCAGGCGGTGCATCAGGTGCAGGACGGCCGCACGCAGTACGTCAACTTCTCGAACTGGGACATCTACCGCAGCCTGATGCCGCTGACCGGCATGCTGTTTCCGCGAGAGGCCAGCGACATGATGCAGTCGCTGGTGAACGACGCCGACCAGTGCGGCGCCATTCCGCGCTGGGCGCCGGTCAACTCGGACCAGGGCATCATGCCGGGCGACTCCGGCGTGCCGACGGTCGCGGGCGCCTACGCCTTCGGTGCGACGAACTTCGACGCGAAGAAGGCGCTCGGCTACATGACCCTGGTCGGCAACAAGGCCGACCTCAGGTGCACCGGCAGCGGCCTGCGCGACGACGCCAACCGCATGGGCGACTACCTGACGCGCGGCTATGCCGCCAAGGACAACGGCTGGTGGGCCGGCTCGCTGACCTTCGAATTCGCGACGGCCGACTTCGCGACCTCGCAGATGGCCAAGGCGCTGGGCGACACGACGAACCACCGCCTGTTCCTCAGCCGTTCGGCCAACTGGAAGAACCAGTTCAACACCGACCGCAAGCAGCTCCTGCCACGCTTTCGCGACGGCAGCTGGATGTTCGACCCGACGGCCAATGCGGACATGGTGGAGGGCAATGCCGAGCAGTACACCTGGATGTCGGCGTACGACGCGCGTGGCCTGATCGGGCTGGTCGGCGGCAATGCCGCGGTGGTCACCCGGCTCGATGCGTTCTTTCAGGACCTGAACGCGGGCATGAACAAGCCGAACTTCTATGTCGGCAACGAGCCGAGCTTTGCCACGCCGTGGCTCTACAACTGGACGGGCACGCCGTGGCGCACCCAGAAGGTGGTGCGCGACGTGATCAACACCGTGTTCTTCGATGACGCGGGTGGGCTGCCGGGCAACGACGACCTGGGTGCCGTGTCGTCCTGGTACGTGTGGGCGGCGATGGGGCTCTACCCCGAGATCCAGTCGGTCGGCGGCCTGACCATCGGCAGCCCGGTCTTCGACCAGGTGGTGATCCGCTGGGCCGATGGCGCGAAGAAGCTCACGCTCGATGCCTCCGGTGCCGGCACCAACGCGCCCTACATCCAGAGCCTGAAGCTGGACGGGCAGGCGATCGACATGCCGTGGGTGTGGCTGGCGGACCTCAAGAAAGAATCGACGCTGGGCTTTGCGCTGGGCACCGGCGAATCGCAGTGGGGCAAGGACTCGGCCGCGCGGATGCCGTCGTTCGGGCTCGACGGTTTCGACAGCCTCGACGCGGCGCTGAGCAATCGTGGCATCGGCGTCGACGGCCAGGCCACCGACCGCTCGCTGGAGGGCTACACCTTCGACATGGGCGGCTGGAGCTATTCGGCGAAGGCACTGGCCGCGGCGGGTGCCACGCCGGGCGGCACCGTGTCCTTCAACGGCATCGACTTCACATGGCCGGACGGCAAGGCGGGGCTCGACAACATGGTCGTGCAAGGGCAGACGCTGAGCTTCGCCAAGCCGCAGGCGGCAGGCACGCTGGCCTTGCTCGGCAGCGCCACCGTCGCGTCGACCGCGCCCACGGGCAAGCTGACGGTGACCTACACCGATGGCACCAGCCAGGGCTTCGACCTGCGCTTCGACGACTGGACCCTGGGCGGCGGCGGGGGCAAGGTGGGTGCCTACAACAAGGTTGCGCTGACCACCGACCACCGCGTCGACAAGAGCGGCAAGGCGGACACCACCAAGGCCTTCGTCTTCTACTGGGACGCCGGCCTGGACAAGCAGCGCATGGTCAAGAGCGTGACGCTGCCGTTCCAGACCGACAACGGCGCGGTCATGCACGTGTTCGCCATGACGCTGAAGTGATGCGCTGAAATGGTCCGTTGAAGCAGGGGGCGCGAAGGGCGCTACAGTCGCCGTTCCTCATTTCCAGTTCAAGCTGCGGCAACTGCTCCTTCCGATGCGCCCCTTCATTGCTCTTTCCGTTCTCGTCCTGGCCGCGTCGGCCGCCGGGTGTGTCACGCGAGCCGCCCCTCGCTATACCTCGCTCGGCGACGGCGTCTTCAAGTCGCCGACCGCGCAGGATGCGGAGAACTACTGCCGCAACTTTGGCGCGCCGATGCGCTTCCTGGCCAACCAGGGAGCGGAAGACCCGGCAGCCGGCGTTCCCGCCGGAGAAGTCGTCTACCGCTGCGACTGAAGCAAAAGGCCGCAAGGCCAGCCCATCAAAAAAGCCCGCAGTCTTTTCGACTGCGGGCTTTTTGCTGAGGGGGAAGCGATCAGGCTTCGGGTGCCACCGACCCGTGGCCGGGGCCGCCGAGCGCCGGCGTTTCGGCTGCCGGTTGTTGCTCTTCCTTCTCGTGGCGCGCCGCGATGAACAGGTACATCGCCGGCACCACGAACAGCGTGAACAGCGTGCCGATCGACAACCCGCTGAAGATCACGATGCCCATCGCCTTGCGACCTGCAGCACCGGCACCCGAGGCAATGACCAGCGGCAGCACGCCGAACACCATGGCCGCCGTCGTCATCAGGATCGGGCGCAGCCGGGTGCCGGAGGCCTCGACGATGGCGTCGAGCTTGCTCAGGCCCTGCTTCTGCAGGCGGTTCGCCACTTCGACGATCAGGATGCCGTGCTTGCTGATGAGGCCCATCAGCGTGACCAGCCCGACCTGCGTGTAGATGTTCATCGAGGCGAAGCCCCAGAAGATGAAGATCATGGCGCCGAAGAGGGCGAGCGGCACCGACACCAGGATCACCACCGGGTCGCGGAAGCTCTCGAACTGCGCGGCCAGTGCCAGGAACACGATGATCAGCGCAAACACGAAGGTGATGGCGAAGTTGCCCGACTCCTGCACGAACTGGCGCGACTGCCCCGAGTAGTCGACCGTATAGCCGCTTGGTGCCAGCTGCTGCACCACGCCGCGCAGGTACTCCAGCGTTTCGCCCTGCGTGCCGCTGGGCACGCCCTGGATGGTCACGGAGTTCAGCTGCTGGAAGTGGTTCACCGTCTCGGGCTGCACCGTGTACTTCAGGCTCGCGACCGTGCTGGCCGGCACCACGCCGTTGGGCGTCTTGATGTAGAAGTTCAGCACGTCCGAGGGGTTGAGCCGGTCGACCTGCTGCACCTGCGGGATCACCTTGTAGGAGCGGCCCGAGATCGAGAAGTAGTTGACGTAGCCGCCGCCCAGCGCCGCGCCGAGCGCGTTGCCCACGTCCTGCTGCGTGATGCCGAGCGACGCGATCTTGTCGCGGTCGACCACCACGGTGGCCTGCGGCAGGTCGATCTTCAGGTCGGCATCGATGTAGTAGAACTTTCCGTCCGCGCGCGCCTTGTCCATGATCTGCTGCGCGAGCGTGTTGAGGTTCTCGAACGGCTCCGTGGTCTTGATCACGAACTGCACCGGCAGGCCCGAGGCGCCCGGCAGCGCCGGGAACTGGAAGGCCACCACCTTGGCGCCGGCAATGCCGTTCCAGCGCTTTTGCAGGTCGGTCTGGATGTCGTGCGCGCTGCGCGTGCGCTCGTCCCAGGGCTTGAGCAGCACGCCGGCAATGCCCGCGTTGGTGCTCGGCACGCCGGTCAGCTGGAACAGCTGCGCGTATTCGGGCGTGTCGTGCGCGACCTTGAAGATCTGGTCGGCGTAGGTCTGCATCTGCGTGATGGTGGCCGTGGGCGCACCCACCACCTGCGACAGCACGATGCCCTGGTCTTCTTCAGGTGCCAGCTCCGACTTCGACATCTTGAACATCACGAACAAGAGCCCGATGAGGATGACGCCCATCACGATCATCACCGGCCAGGTGCGCAGCACGCCGCGCAGGATGAGCTGGTAGCGATGGTGCACGCGCTCGAAGATGTGCTCGATCTTCATCGCGAACTTGCCGCTGTCCTGCTCGGGCTTGAAGATGCGCGAGCACATCATGGGCGACAGCGTGAGCGCCACCACGCCCGACACCACCACCGCCCCTGCGAGCGTGAAGGCGAACTCGGTGAAGAGCGAACCGGTCAGGCCGCCCTGGAAGCCGATGGGCACGTACACGGCCACCAGCACCACGGTCATCGCCAGAATGGGCCCGCCCAGCTCACGCGCCGCGAGCAGCGCGGCCTGCATGGGTGTCTTGCCCTCCCGCATGTGGCGGTCGACGTTCTCGACCACGATGATCGCGTCGTCCACCACCAGACCGATCGCCAGCACGAGCGCCAGCAGCGTGAGCAGGTTGATCGAGTAGCCCAGCACCAGCATCACGAAGAAGGTGCCGATCAGCGACAGCGGCATCGCGATCACCGGCACCAGCACTGCGCGCAGGCTGCCCAGGAAGAGGTAGATCACCACCGTCACGATCAGCAGCGCCTCGACCAGCGTCTTGATCACTTCGCTGATGGAGGTGTTGATGAAGTCGGTGGAGTCGTAGACGATCTTGCCGGTCAGGCCGCTGGGCAGCTGTGCCTGCAGCTCGGGGAAGGTCGTGCGCACCTGCTTGGCCACCTCGAGGATGTTGGCCTCGGGCGCGACCTTGATACCGATGAACACCGAGCGCACGCCGTTGAACGCGACGTTGAAGTCGTAGTTCTCGGAACCCAGCGTGACGGTGGCCACGTCCTGCAGCCGCACGATCGCGCCGTTGGCGCTCTTGACCGACAGCTGCTTGAACTCGTCCACGCTGTGCAGCGAGGTGCCGGCCGTCAGCGGCACGGTCACCATCTGGCCCTTGCTCGCGCCCACGGCCGCCAGGTAGTTGTTGGCCGACAGCGCCGCGCTCACGTCGGTGGCGGTCACGCCGAAGGCGGCCATTTTTTGCGCATCGAGCCAGGCGCGCAGCGCGAAGGTGCGCGCGCCCAGGATTTCAGCGGTCTGCACGCCGGGAATGGCGTTGAGCTTGGGCTGCACCACGCGCACCAGGAAGTCGGTGACGTTGTTGTTGGGCAGCGTGTCGCTGTAGAAGCCGATGTACATGGCATCGGTGGTCTGGCCCGTGGCGACGGTCAGCACCGGCTGCTGTGCCTGCGGCGGCAACTGGTTGCGCACCGAGTTGACCTGCGTGTTGATCTCGGTCAGCGCGCGGTTCGAGTCGTAGTTCAGCCGCAGGGTGGCGGTGATGGTCGACACGCCCAGGCTGCTGGACGACGACAGGTAGTCGATGCCCTGAGCCTGCGACACGGCGGCTTCGAGCGGCTGCGTGATGAAGCCCGCGACCGTGGCCGCATCGGCGCCGTAGTAGGCGGTGCTGATGGTGACCACGCCGTTCTCGGTCTTCGGGTACTGGTTGACCGGCAGGCCCGAGAGCGCGCGCAGCCCCAGCACCACGATCAGCAGGCTCACCACCATCGCCAGCACGGGCCGGCGGATGAAGATGTCGGTGAAGTTCATGCGGTCGGCCTCACTTTTCCTGCGGCGTCGGGTTCGGGCTGTTGGCCGGCTGGACGCTGTTGTCGACGGCGACCGGCGTGCCGTTCTTCAGCTTGTTCTGTCCGCTGCTCACGACCACCTGGCCGGCTTCCAGGCCCTTGACGATGGCGATCTGGTCGCCGCGCGTCGGGCCGGTCTCGACGAAGACCTGCTGCGCCACGAGCTGTTGTCCGCTCGGCGCGTTGTTGTTGGCAGGGGCCGCCGGTGCAGCCGGTGCGCCAGGGGCAGCGGGTGCCGCAGGCGCGGTGGCGGCCTTGAATGCATCGGCCGTCTTCACGACGAACACCGTCGAGCCGTACGGGTTGTAGGTGACGGCAGTGGAGGGCAGCGTGAGCTGTTCCTGCGAGCCGCCGATGTCGATCTTCACGGTGGCGAACATGCCCGGCAGCAGCAACTGCTTCGGATTCGAGATGGTCGCCTCGACCTGCACGTTGCGCGTGGTGGCGTCCACCTTCGGGCTGATCGCGTTGATCTTGCCGCTGAAGGCCTGGCCGGGGAAAGTGTCGACCGAGAGGTTGACCACCTGGCCGACCGCCAGTCCGGAGAGCTGTTGCTGCGGCAGCGTGAAGTCGACGTAGATCGGGTCGAGCGTCTGCAGCGTGACCAGCTTGTCGCCCGCATTCACGTACTGGCCCGGGTTCAGCGTGGTGATGCCTAGGCGGCCGGAGAAGGGCGCGCGGATCGACTTCTTGGCCACCACGGCGGCCTGCTGCTCGACCTGTGCGCGCTTGGCCTTCAGGTCGTTCGTGTCGGCGTCGATCTGCGCCTGGCTCACGGCCTGCACCGCGAGCTGCGCCTGGTCGCGCTTGAGCACGATGGCGGCTTGCGCGGCGGCGGCTTCGGCGGAATGCAGCAGGGCGATGTCGGAGTCGGCGTTCAGCTCGACCAGCAGCGCGCCGGCCTTCACGTCCTGCCCGGACTTGAAGTGCACGTTGCGCACCAGTCCGGCCACTTCGGTGCTAAGGTCGGCGCCACGCACCGGGTTCAGCGTGCCGACCGCGGCGAACTGCGATTGCCAGTTCAGCTTCTGCACCTGCACCGTCGACACGGTCTGCGGGGCGGGCTTGGGCACGGCGGCAATCAACGCGCGGATCTGCAGGAACTTGCCGAGCGCCAGGGCGGCGACCAGCAGCAGCACGCAGCCGATCATGATGATCATTCTCCGGGTCATGGGTAGGCTTCTCTTCGAGTTATGGATGAAGGGGTGTGGTGCTGCGGCATGGCGAGGTCATGCCGCAGCGGGGTTCAGTTCTGCGCCGGTGCCGCTGCGGGCGTGGCGCCGGCGGCCGGGGCGATGGACGCGTTGGCGAGTTCGCCGCGGTTCCACCAGCCGCCGCCCAGGGCCTGGAAGAGGGCGGCCGTGTCGGCATAGCGCGCGGCCTGGGCCTGCACCAGCGCGGTGTGCGTCTGGAGCCAGGCCTGCTGCGCGGTCAGGAGCTGCACATAGCTGACGGCGCCGGCACGAAACTGCGTCGTCGTCAGGTCGAGCGATTGCCGGGCCAGCGATTCGGCCGTGGCCTGGGTCTGCAACGCGGTGGCGTCGAGTTCGAGCGCGCGCAAGGCATCGGCCACGTTCTGGAAGGCCCCGAGCACGGTGTTGCGGTACTGCGCCGCCGCCGAGTCGTATGCAGCCTCTGCTGCGCGTTTCTGCGCCCGCAGCGCGCCGCCATTGAAGAGCGGCTGCGTGAGCCCGGCGCCGACGCTCCACAAGGTGGTCGGGCCGCTGAACAGATCGCGTGCGCGCGTCGCGCTGTTGCCGTAGCTGCCCGAGAGCTGGATCTGCGGATAGAGGTTGGCGGTGGCCACGCCGACGGCGGCGCTGGCCTGGTGCAGCTGTGCTTCGCTGGCGCGCACGTCAGGCCGCTGCCGGGCCAGCTCCGACGGCAGCGAGAGCGGCACGGCCTGCGGCAGCGTGAGGCTCGACAGGTCGAACTCGGGCAGGCCCGCTTCGGAGGGCAGGCGCCCCGCGAACACCGCGAGCTGATGGCGCGTTTGTGCGAGCGACTTCTCGATGGGGGGCAGGGTGGCCTGCGTCTGCGCGACTTGCGTGCGTTGCTGCAGCACGATCGACTTGGGAATGGCGCCGGTGTCGAATTGCTTTTCGATCACGCTCAATTGCTCGCGCTGTGCCTGCAGCACTTCGCGCGTGGCCTGCAACTGCGCCCGCAGCGAGGCTTCGCGGATGGCGGTGGTCACGAGGTTCGCGGTCAGCGTGAGGTAGACCGCCTCGACCTGGTAGCGCTGCGCCTCGACGGCGGCCTGCGCGCCTTCGACCTGGCGGCGCGCGCCGCCGAACACGTCGAGGTTGTAGCTGACGTTGATCGACGCGTTGTAAAGAGAAAGCAGTTGCCCGCCCGGCACCTGGGTGGTGACCTGCGATGCCCGCTCGCGCTGCGCACCGAGCTGTGCGTTGACCTGCGGCCACAGCAGGTTGCCGGACTTCGCTTCGTAGGTGGCTTCGGCTTCGCGCAGCGCGGCCTGTGCGGACGCGAGCGTGGGGCTCTGCGCGAGCGAGGCACGAATCAGCTGGTCGAGTGGCTCCGAGCGGAACACCTCCCACCACTGCGCGGGAATGTCGCGGCCCGCCAGCAGCTCTTGCGACTGGCCGCCCGGCACCGCCGCCTGCGCCGTTCGCGGGGGCATGGGGGCGGGCGTGTAGTCGGCGCCCTTGGCGGCGGCTGGCAGATCGGGCGTCGCGAAGTCGGGACCGACCGCACAGGCGCTCAGGAACAGGGCCGCGCCGAGCACGGCACCATGAGCGGGCCACCCCGGCCGCCGGCGCGCGATGGCCGCGCGCGACGAACTGGGGTGATCCTCCAACGCATTGTTTTCTTGATGGGGCATGGGGCAGCGTTTGTACACCCGGAAAGGCCGGGGTAACTGACTTTCCTGAAATGTCGCTGCACGCGCGCCACGGCGCAAGAGCGGTGCGACGAAATTGGTACTACAAGGCGCGAAAAGCGCGGGCATGGCGCGAAGTGCACTGGCTGCGAAAACCTCTTTTCTTTTCGCCGAAGTCGAATCTGTTCCAGGCGGAGGCCCGTATGGATGACAGCCGCCGCGATTCTGCAGCGGTCCATTCAACCAGGAGCATCTCCATGCAAAGAACATTCCATCGCCTCGCCGGCATGACCCTTGCCATCGCGATTTCCGTCGGTGCCATCTCGGCCATGGCCGCTTCCGTCATGGTGGGCGGCGCGCCGATGCTACCGACCAAGGACATCATCGACAACGCCGTCAACTCCAAGGACCACACCACGCTGGTCGCTGCCGTCAAGGCGGCGGGGCTGGTCGATACGTTGAAGGGCCCGGGTCCATTCACCGTGTTCGCCCCGACCAACGAAGCCTTCGCCGCGCTGCCCGCCGGCACTGTCGACACGCTGCTCAAGCCCGAGAGCAAGGACGCGTTGACCGGCGTGCTGACGTATCACGTCGTGGCCGGCAAGCTCGATGCGGCCGAACTGAAGAAAGAGATCAAGGCGGGCAAGGGTTCGGCCGAACTCAAGACCGTGGCGGGTGGCCTGCTGGTTGCCAAGGAGAAGGGCGGCAAGATCACGATCACCGACGAGAAGGGCGGCACGGCCACGGTGACCATTCCCAATGTCTACCAGTCGAACGGTGTGATCCACGTGGTCAACAAGGTTCTGCTGCCGAAGTAATTTCAGCAGTCTTCGTCTTCTTCCAGAAACACCGGGGAACCGGCTTCGTCGGGCCTCAGGTGTTGCCCCCGATAGAGGGTTGGCGCAGCGACATGAAGTGCGCGCAGCCTGGGGGCGAGCAACAAGCCCTAAAAAAAACAGCCCGCACGAGGCGGGCTGGAAGGTGACCTGCTGGAGGAGGGAGGATCAGAGAGTGCAGGCCACAGGGAGAGCCATGACTATCTCTTTTGAACCTGCCCGCAACCTGACCTTTTGCCCCCGTGCGAAGGTGAAGAAATGTGAAGATGCGCGAGGGCCTCAGTCTTCGTCTTCCCACTTTCCGATGACGGTGCCGAGCACGGTGAACTTGGTGCGGATCGGCTCGTGCTTCGGGTTCAGCGGCAGCAGCCAGGTGCGATCGTCCTGCTGCTTGAATTCCTTGAAGGTGATCAGGTTGCCCTCTTCGAGCCGGGCGATGACGCGCTCGCCATCGTCCGGAGTCTTGAGGTTGGTGTCGACGAAGATGATCGAGCCTTCGGGGTAGCTCTTCAACTCGCCGCTTTGCGCGGTCATGCTGTCGCCCTGCACCCGCAGCGCATAGGTATCGGGGCTGTGATGGGCGACGCAGGGAATCCAGCGGTCGGTGGTCAGTGCGCTGGTCTTCTCCCACTTGGCGACCTGCGACCAGGAAATGAGCGGCACGGTGTCGGGTGTGCCGGGCGCGAAGCACGGCACTTCCGGCGGCACGCGCACGACGCGGTAAAGGGCGGCGGGCTCGTTGACGCTGTTCTGCGACTTGCGGATCTGCACCGGGTCCCAGGGCGCCGGGCCGTCGCCCGTGTCGAGCCAGTTGGGGTCGGCGCGGTAGACGCGTGCCAGCGCCAGCAGGCCGATGGTGCGCGTGGTGTCGCCACGTTCGATCTTCGAGATGCTCGCCTGCTTGACGCCGGAGGCGGCCTCAGCTTGGCGCTGAGTCATCTTCGCGTACTTGCGGGCGGCCTTGGCGCGTGTGGCAATAGTCTCCATGGACTGAAGATTTAAGCCTATGTGAATATTACCTTTAAACTGAGAAATATAAAAAAGGGAGTGTTTGTCATGAAGCCACGTGAATTGGTGCTGGCGCTGAGGGCCATGGGGCTCACGCAAAAGCAGATACAGGAACGAACCGGGATCCCGCAGCCCACGGTCAGCAAGATCGGGCTGGGGCGGGTCAACGACGTGATGTCGCGCCACTATCTGGCGCTGTTGCACGCCCACGAACAGGCGGTGAAAGAGGCGACCATCCGGCCGGCGCCCTTTGCCTGGCCACGCCTTCATGAATGAACGGTGCGCAGGCCTTCGTCGCCGGGCCTGTGGCTCGACCGCGCACTGTGCGCGCTGCTGGCGTTGCTGTCCCTCGCGACGCTGATCTACGGGCTTCTGGCGGCGCGCCATGGCATTGCCGGCGGTGGCGCCTTCGGGCTGATCGGCGCGCTGGGCGCGGCGATGGTGCTGTTCGACGGCGAGGCGCTCAGGCGCTCGCGTGCGCTTCGGGCGGCGCGAGAGCGAGAGTGGCGCTGACGCGCACGCAGTCCTTGATGTGCTGTTCGCCCAGGGCGCGCAGCGCCGCATAGCCGAGTGCGGCAGACACGATCTGCCCGGCAATCGGCACGTACTTGGTCGCCTGCTTGGCCGTCAGGCGAACGCCCGCGTGCTTGGCCAGCCGGATCAGCAGGTCGCGCGTGACCAGCCGCCCGACCAGCAGGGCGCCCACCGTGGTGGCCGCCTTCTGGATGCGCTCGCGCTGGTGCGGCGCGAGCCTTTCGACCTGGGTGACCGAGAGCCCGAACTCGGCGCTGATCTGCGGCACCAGCCGCGAGAGCAGGGCCGCGTCGGCTGCCCAATCGATGCCGGGCAGCGGTACCGCGCTGGCGGCGGCCGCCATCAGGGCCTTGCGACCGATCAGGCGGCGGCTGCGGTGGACCGCCGCGATCAGCTTTTCGTCGCCTTGGGCGAGTTCGATGGCAGACGGCATGCGGAGTCCTTTTTCTGCCGCGTCAGGCGGCCAGTGCTTCCAGTTGATCCGAAAGGGCCAGCCAGCGTTCTTCGAGGCGGCCGATTTCGTCGTTGATCGCCTTCAGGCGCTTGCCCGCTTCGGCGATCTCGGCCGGTGGCAGCGGCTGTGCCAGCCGTTCCTCCAGCGCGGTGCGTTCGGTGCCGGCCGCGGCCAGGCGTTCGTCGATCTGGGCGATCTCGCGCTTGATCGGCTTGGCCTGGTCGCTGCGCTGCTGGCGCTCCTGGGCGTCCTGCTTGCGCTGCTGCGGTGCTGCTGCTGCAACCGGCGCGGCTGCAGCAGCGGCTGCGGCGGTCTCGGCCTCGCGCACCGCGACCTTCGCCTCTTCGCGCAGGCGCTTGGCTTCGTCGAGCAGGTAGCGCTGGTAGTCGTCGAGGTCGCCGTCGAAGTCGCCGACCACGCCTCGGCCCACGAGCCAGAACTCGTCGCACACCGAGCGCAGCAGGGCTCGGTCGTGGCTCACCAGCATCAGCGTGCCCTCGAACTCGTTGAGCGCCACGGCCAGGGCCTCGCGGGTGGCCAGGTCCAGGTGGTTGGTGGGCTCGTCCAGCAGCAGCAGGTTGGGGCGCTGCCACACCATCATCGCGAGCACAAGGCGGGCCTTTTCGCCGCCGCTCATGGTGCCCACGGGCTGCTTGACCATGTCGCCGCTGAAGTTGAAGCTGCCCAGGTAGCCGCGCAGCGCCTGTTCGCCCGAGGGCTCCTTGGCGTTGCCGCCCATCTCGCGCGCCAGGCGCACCATGTGTTCGAGCGGGTTGCTGCCGGGGTGCAGCACGTCGAGCTCCTGCTGCGCGAAGTAGCCGATGTTCAGGCCCTTGCCTTCGGTGACCTGGCCCGCCAGCGCACCCATTTCGCGCGCGATGGTCTTCACCAGCGTCGACTTGCCCTGGCCATTGGCCCCCAGGATGCCGATGCGCTGGCCCGCCAGCACCGAGCGGTTGACGCCGCGCAGGATGGTCTTGGGCTCTTCGCTCTCGACAACGTAGCCGAAGCTCGCGTTGCTGATCGACAGCATCGGATTGGGAATGTTGCCCGGCTCCTTGAACTCGAAGCTGAAGTCGGCTTCGGCCAGCAGCGGCGCCACCCGTTCCATGCGCTCCAGCGCCTTGACCCGGCTTTGCGCCTGCTTGGCCTTGCTGGCCTTGGCCTTGAAGCGGTCGATGAACTTCTGCAGATGGGCGATCTTGTCCTGCTGCTTGGCGAAGGCCTGCTGCTGCTGCTCCATCTGCAGCGCGCGCATGTCCTCGAACTTGCTGTAGTTGCCGCCATAGCGTGTGAGCTGGGCGTTGGCGATGTGCAGGGTGACGTCGGTCACGGCATCGAGAAACTCGCGGTCGTGGCTGATGACGATCATGGTTCCCGGGTACTTCTGCAGCCAGGCTTCGAGCCAGACGAGCGCGTCCAGGTCCAGGTGGTTGGTGGGTTCGTCGAGCAGCAGAAGGTCGCTCGGGCACATCAGCGCGCGGGCCAGCTGCAGGCGCATGCGCCAGCCGCCCGAGAAGCTGTTGACGGGCTGGTCGAGCTCGTGCGACTTGAAGCCCAGCCCCAGGATCAGCGCCTGTGCGCGCGGCACGGCGTCGTGCTCGCCGGCATCGGCCAGGTCGGTGTAGGCGTGGGCCAGCTCCATGCCGATGTCGGCATCGTCGGGGTTCTCGGCGTAGGCGGCCTCGATGGCTGCCAGCGACTCGCGCAGCTCGGCCAGGCGGGTGTCGCCGCCCACCACGAAGTCGGTGGCCGACTCCTCGGTTTCGGGCATGTTCTGCGCCACCTGGGCCATGCGCCACTGCTTGGGCACCGAGAAATCGCCGCCGTCTTCGTGCAGCGTGCCATTGAGCAGGGCGAACAGGGTCGACTTGCCGGCGCCGTTGCGGCCCACCAGCCCGACCTTCTCGCCGGGGTTGAGGGTGACGGTGGCGCCGTCGAGCAGAACCTTGGCGCTGCGGCGAAGAATGACGTTTTTGAGAGTAATCATGAAATAGGAACCGTGGGGGCGATTATCCCGTCCGGCCCTTGGCGGCCTGGCGCGAAGGGGCAAATGGGGACATCACCCGATGAAGGGGGCGCAGCAGTGGCTGCGAAATCCGGCCCGATGGCCGGCTGAAAAAAAGAGGCTTGGGCGGGCGCAGCTAACGCACGCCGGCACAGGCCACCGTCATGGCCGCGCGAGCGACGCGAGTGCCGCCCGGGTCACGAGCAGGACCTGGTCTTCGCCTGCCGAGGTTTCGAGCCACACCACTTCGAGCTGCGGAAACGCAGCCTCGAAGTAATCGCGTTCGTTGCCGATCTCCAGCACCAGCACCGCCTGCTCGCTCATGCGCGAGGGCGCGTCGGCGAACAGCCGGCGCACGAAATCCATGCCGTCGACGCCACCGGCCAGCGCGAGTTCGGGCTCGGCGCGATATTCGGCGGGCAGGGCGGCCATGCTCGCGCTGTTCACGTAGGGCGGGTTGCACAGCACCAGGTCGTAGGGGCCGGCCAGCTTGGCCAGGCCATCAGATTCGACCAGCTTCACGCGCGCATCGAGTTCGTGCCGGGTGACGTTGATGGCTGCCACTTCGAGCGCCTCGACCGAGAGGTCGGCCGCGTCCACGGTGACGTCCGGGTAGGTCAGGGCCGCGATAACGGCAAGGCTGCCATTGCCGGTGCACAGGTCGAGCACGCGTTGCGTGTGCGGGCCAAGCCAGTAGTCGATGCTGCCATCGGCGATCAGTTCGGCAATGAAGCTGCGCGGCACGATGGCGCGCTCGTCCACGTAGAAAGACACGCCCTGCAGCCAGGCCTCTTTCGTGAGATAGGCGGCGGGCTTGCGCGTGGCGATGCGCTCGTCGATCAGCGCGACGACCTTGCCGGCGTCGGCCGGCGACACGGGCTTGTCGGCCACCGCGTCGATGTCGTCCAGCGGCAGCTTCAGGCGCCACAGCACCAGCCAGGCGGCTTCGTCGAAGGCATTGGCCGTGCCGTGGCCGAAAGCCACGCCGGCATCAGCCAGGCGCTGGGCGCCGGTTTCGATCAGCTCGATGACGGTGCTCATCGGGCGAGCGCGGCGTCGAGCTGCTTGAGCGTGCGCACGTAGATGTTTTTGAGCGTCTCGATCTCGGTCACGTCGATGTGCTCGTCGATCTTGTGGATGCTGGCGTTCACCGGGCCCAGTTCGACCACCTGCTTGCAGATCTTGGCGATGAAGCGCGCGTCGCTGGTGCCGCCGCTGGTCGACAGCTCGGTCTCGATGCCGGTTTCTTCGCGGATGGCGCCCTGCACCGCCACCACCAGTTCGCCGGGCGTGGTCAGGAAGGGCAGGCCGCCGACGGTCCAGGCCAGCGTGTAGTCGAGGCCATGCGCGTCGAGCACGGCGTGCACGCGCTGCTGCAGCGACTCGGGCGTGGATTCGGTCGAGAAGCGGAAGTTGAAGTCGATCACCGCGCTGCCCGGAATCACATTGCTCGCGCCGGCGCCCGAGTGGAAATTGCTGATCTGCCAGCTGGTCGGCTGGAAGTAGGGGTTGCTCGCGGCGTCCCAGCCGCCGGCGGCGTTGATGGCCACCAGTTCGGCCAGCGCGGGCGCCACTGCATGCACAGGGTTCTTCGCCAGGTGCGGGTAGGCGATGTGGCCCTGCACGCCCTTGACCGTGAGCTTGCCGCTCATGGTGCCGCGGCGGCCGTTCTTGATCATGTCGCCGCAGCGCTCGACGGCCGTGGGCTCACCGACGATGCAGTAGTCGATGACTTCTCCGCGCGCGGCCAGCGCATTGCAGACGATGACGGTGCCGTCGACGCCGGGGCCTTCTTCATCGCTGGTGAGCAACAGGGCCAGCGTGAGCCTGGGCTCGGGCGTGGCCTGCAGGAACTCTTCGATGGAGGTCACGAAGGCGGCCACCGAGGTCTTCATGTCGCAGGCGCCGCGGCCGTAGAGCTTGCCGTCGCGGTGCGTGGGCGTGAACGGGTGGCTGGTCCATTGCTCGACCGGGCCGGTGGGCACCACGTCGGTGTGGCCGGCGAACACCAGCGTCTTGGTTGCGGCCGTTCCGGCCGGGCGGCGCACCGCCCACAGGTTGGTCACGCGAAAGTCGGCCGGGCCGCTTTCGATGGTTTCCAGCGTGAAGCCCAGTTGCGCCAGCCGCTCGCCGAGGATCTGCTGGCAGCCCGCGTCGTCGGGGGTGACCGAGGGGCGCGAGATGAGTTGTTCGGCGAGCTGGAGCGTGCGGGACATCGGAGAAAAGCCGGAAAGGCTGGGTTCAGAACTTCACGTCGAGCGTGATGTCGGTAAAGGTGGGTTCGTCGACCTGGTCCGTGAGGTTGCGGTCGTCGGCTTGCGGCTTGGGAGCGGCGCGGTTCTGCAGGCGCCACAGCAGGTTGGTGGGCGAGTCGGACTGGGCCAGGCCTTCTTCGCGCGTCACGCGCTCTTCGATGATGAGGCGCGCGATGTCTTCCTCGAAGGTCTGCGAGCCTTCGGCCATTGATTGCACCATGGCCTCCTTGACGGCGGAGAAATCACCCCTTTCGATCAGCTCGGCCACCAGCGCGGTGTTGAGCATGACTTCGAGCGCCGGCACGCGGGCGCCGGCCGGCGTGCGCAGCAAGCGCTGCGACACCACGGCACGCAGCGCCGAGCCGAGGTCGCCCAGCATCGTGGGGCGCACTTCGACAGGGTAGAAACTCAAAATGCGGTTGAGCGCGTGGTAGCTGTTGTTGGCGTGCAGCGTGCTCACGCAGAGGTGGCCCGATTGCGCATAGGCAATCGCGGCGCTCATGGTTTCGCGGTCGCGGATTTCACCGATCTGGATCACGTCGGGCGCCTGGCGCAACGCGTTCTTGAGCGCGACCTGCAGCGAGGCGGTGTCGCTGCCCACGTCGCGCTGGTTCACCAGCGACTTCTTGTTGGTGTAGGTGAACTCGATCGGCTCTTCGACCGTGAGGATGTGGCCGCTCGCGTTTTCGTTGCGGTAGTCGAGCATCGAGGCCAGCGTGGTGGTCTTGCCCGCGCCGGTGGCGCCCACCATCAGGATCAGCCCGCGCTTTTCCATGATGAGCGTCTTGAGGATGTCGGGCAGGTTCAGGTCGGCAAAGCTCGGGATCTTCGAGGCGATATGCCGCACCACCACCGCGTAGCTGCCGCGTTGGCGCATGGCGCTGATGCGGTAGTTGCCCGCGCCTTCGAGGGCGATGGCCACGTTCAGCTCGCCCGTGCTTTCCAGCTCCTGGATGCGCGCGGCAGGCACCACCTCGGCCAGCAGCGCAAGCGGCGCCGCGGGCGGCAGCACCTGCGCGTTGATGGGCACGCAGTTGCCGTTGATCCGGATCTGCACCGGAGAGTGGGCCGAGAGGTAGATGTCGGAGGCCTTGCGCTCGGCCATCAAACGAAGAATTCGCTCCATCATGTTCATCGGTCTCTCTCCTCGGGTGCTGTTTTTCTAAGGGGAAGGATCAGTCGTGGCGCAAGGCCGGCTGCGATCAGTCGCGCAGCAGGTCGTTCAGGCTGGTCTTGGAGCGCGTCTGCGCGTCGACCGTCTTGACGATGATCGCGGCGTAGGTGCTGTAGTCCTGGCCCGACTTGGTCTTCTTGGGCAGGTTGCCGCTGATGACGACGCTGCCCGACGGCACGCGGCCGTAGGTGGTTTCGCCGGTTTCGCGGTTGAAGATCGGGGTGCTCTGGCCGAGGTACACGCCCATGCCGAGCACCGAGTTTTCTTCGACCACGACGCCTTCGACCACTTCGGAGCGGGCGCCGATGAAGCAGTTGTCTTCGATGATGGTCGGGCCGGCCTGCAGCGGCTCGAGCACGCCGCCGATGCCGACGCCGCCCGACAGGTGCACGTTGGCGCCGATCTGTGCGCACGAACCCACGGTAGCCCAGGTGTCGACCATGGTGCCTTCACCCACGTAGGCGCCGATGTTCACGTACGAGGGCATCAGGATCGCGCCCTTGGCGATGAAGCTGCCGCGGCGGGCCACGGCTGGCGGCACGATGCGCACGCCCGATTCCTTCAGCTCGCCGGCCGACAGGTGCGAGAACTTGGTCGCGACCTTGTCGTAGAAGCCGAGCGAGCCGGCCTGCATCTGTTCGTTGTCCTTCAGGCGGAACGACAGCAGCACGGCCTTCTTGATCCACTGGTGCACGGTCCACTTGCCGACGCTTTCGCGGGTGGCCACGCGCAGCTTGCCGTTGTTGAGCTCGGTGATCACGTGCTCGACGGCGTCGCGCACTTCGGCGGGGGCCGCGGCGGGCGAGATGTTGGCGCGGTCTTCCCACGCGGCGTCGATGATCTGTTGCAGTTGCTGTGTCATGGAGAAAGTCTCGGGTGAAAAATGGGGCAGGGAAGCGGGGCGAAGGGTCAGCGGCGGCCGTCTTTGACGAAGCGGACGATGCGTTCGGCGGCTTCGACGCATTCGGCCGTTTCGGCCACCAGCGCCATGCGGATGCGGCCTTTGCCTGGGTTCGCAGGATTGGCGCCGTGCGCCGTATCGCGGGCCAGATAGCTCCCCGGCAAAACCGTCACATTGTATTGAGCGTAGAGCGCGCGGGCGAAGGCTTCGTCGTCGCCAGCCCACACTTCGGGCACGCCGGCCCAGAGGTAGAAACTGGCGTCGGGCAGGCGCACGTCGAGCACGGGTTCGAGCAGCGGCGTGACGGCCGCGAACTTGGCGCGGTACTTGGCGCGGTTCTCGATCACGTGCGCTTCGTCGCCCCAGGCCGCGATGCTGGCGGCCGCCACGGTGCCGCTCATGGCGCTGCCGTGGTAGGTGCGGTAAAGCAAAAACTTCTTGATGATGGCCGCGTCGCCGGCCACGAAGCCGCTGCGCAGGCCGGGCACGTTGCTGCGCTTGGACAGCGAGGTGAGGGCGATCAGGTTCTTGAAATCCGGTCGGCCGAGCTTCACCGAGGCCTCAAGGCCGCTGAGCGGGGGCTCGTCGCGGAAGTAGATTTCGCTGTAGCACTCGTCGGCCGCGATCACGAAGCCGTGGCGGTCGGACAGGTCGAAGAGCTTCTTCCATTCGTCCAGGGCCATCACGGCACCCGTGGGGTTGCCCGGCGAGCAGACGAACACCAGTTGGGTGCGGGCCCAGATGGCCTCGGGCACGCTGTCCCAGTCGACCGCGAAGTTGCGCGACGGCACGCTGGGCACGTAGTACGGCTCGGCGCCCGAGAGCAGCGCGGCACCCTCGTAGATTTGATAGAACGGGTTGGGCGACATCACCACCGGCTGCGGCGAGACGGTGGCGTCCACCACGGTCTGGGCCAGCGAGAACAGCGCCTCGCGCGAGCCGTTGACGGGCAGCACCTGCGTGGCCGGATCGAGCGCGAGGCTGTAGCGGGTCTTCAGCCAGTCGGTGAAGGCCGTGCGCAGTTTCAGGTCGCCTGCGGTGGCGGGGTAGGCGGCCAGCGAGCCGAGGCTGGCGCTCAGTGCTTCCTTGATGAAGGGGGGCGTCGCGTGCTTGGGCTCGCCGATGCCAAGGCTGATGGCCGGGAACTCGGGGTTGGGCGTGACGCCCGCGAACAGTTGCTTCAGCCGCTCGAAGGGATAGGGCTGCAACCTGGAAAGCAAGGGATTCATGCCCGGGATTATCGGTGACACCTGTTACCGCTCCCGGCGAAGCGGCTACTGACAAATGTCAGCGTCGTGGCCCCGACCACCAGTCGACCACATGGGCCGACTGATCGGTATCAGGTCGCGCTGCGCCGGTAGAAGGCCAGCGAGCCGGCCAGCGCCAGCAGCATGCCGCCGCACGCACGGTCGATCCAGCGCGTGGCCGACACCGTCAGCAGACGGATCGCGCGGGCTCCGACGAAGGCGTAGGCCAGCATCACCGTCATGTCCAGGCCCGCGAAGATCACGGCAATGATCAGGTACTGCGGCGCTTGCGCAGCCGAAGGGTCGATGAACTGCGGCAGCAGCGCCGAACAGAAGATGTAGCCCTTGGGGTTGGTCACCGCCACCAGGAAGGACTTGAAGAAGATCCGGCGGCTTTCGCCCGCCGTCACCGACGCGGCGGCATCGGCGGTCGGCAACTGGAAGCCGCCCTTGGAGCGCAGCATGCGCAGCCCGAGCCACGCCAGGTACACCGCGCCAACCCACTTCAGCATCGAGAACCAGAACTCCGACGCCGCCAACAGCGCGCCGAGGCCGAGTGCCACGGCGCCGACCAGCACGAAGTCCGACAGCACCGCGCCGAGCATGCCCGGCAGGGCCCGCCGCACGCCGTGCCGCGAGCCGTTGCTGAGCGCGAGCAGCACGGTGGGGCCGGGCGTGGCGATGGCGGCGAAGGCCACGATGGCGAAGAGCAGGGCGGTGGCGAGCGTCATCGGGGCAATCTCCTTCGTCGGGGTTTTCAGCGGTTCGTCAGATCTTCTTGACCAGCACCTGGCTCTTGCGGTCCCAGTTGTACTTGCGCTTGCGCGCTTCGGGCAGCCAGTCGGGGTTGACCTGCTGGAAGCCGCGCTTGAGGAACCAGTGCATGGTGCGCGTGGTGAGCACGAAGATGCTTTCCAGGCCCATGGCCTTGGCGCGGTGCTCGATGCGCTTGAGGATGCGCTCGCCGTCGCCCTGCGACTGCGATTGCGGCGACACGGTCAGCGCCGCCATCTCGGCCGTCTTCGCCTCGGGGTAGGGGTAGAGCGCCGCGCAGCCGAAGATCACGCCATCGTGCTCGATCACCGTGTAGTGGCCCACGTCGCGCTCGATCTCGGTGCGGTCGCGCTTGACCAGCGTGCCGTCGCGCTCGAAGGGCTCGATCAGCTGCAGGATGCCGCCGATGTCGTCGACCGAGGCTTCGCGCAGGCTTTCGAGCTTTTCGTCGATCACCATGGTGCCGACGCCGTCGTGCACATAGATCTCGAGCAGCAGCGAACCGTCGAGCGCGAAGGGCAGGATGTGGTTGCGCTCCACGCCGGCCTTGCAGGCCTTCACGCAGTGCTGCAGGTAGAAGGCGGTGTCGGTCGGGCGCTGCGCGGGCGGCAGCGAGGCGAGCAGCTTTTCGGCGGCGTCCAGCGGCAGCTCGGTGTCGATCGGGTTGTCCTCGCTCTCGGGCAGCTCGCTGTCCATGCGGATACCCGGGATCTCGGTCAAGAAGATCAGCTTGTCGGCCTGGATGGAAATGGCGACGCTGGTGGCGACCTCTTCCATCGTCAAGTTGAAGGCCTCGCCGGTGGGCGAGAAGCCGAAGGGCGACATCAGCACCATCGCGCCGAAGTCGAGCGTGCGGCGGATGCCGGCTGCGTCGACCTTGCGCACCAGCCCCGAATGCTTGAAGTCGACGCCGTCGACCACGCCCACGGGGCGCGCGGTGATGAAGTTGCCCGAGATCACCCGCACCGTCGAGCCGGCCATCGGCGTGTTCGGCAGGCCCTGGCTGAAGGCGGCTTCGATCTCGTAGCGCAACTGGCCGGCGGCCTCTTGCGCGGAGTCGAGCGCCACGGCGTCGGTAATGCGGATGCCGTGCGAGTACTGCGCCTGGTGGCCCTTGGCGGCCAACTGCTCGTTGACCTGCGGGCGGAAGCCGTGCACCAGCACGATCTTGACGCCCATGCTCTGGATCAGCGCCAAGTCTTGCGCGATGTTCTGCAGCTTGCCCGCCGCAATGGCCTCGCCCGCCAGCCCGACCACGAAAGTCTTACCGCGATGCGTGTGGATGTAGGGCGCGACCGAGCGGAACCAGGGCACGAAGGTGAAATTGAAGACGGTGGACATGGGGCGTGATTGTGCATTCATGGAGCGAGATTTGCCTGACTCAGGCCAGGGCCTTGAGCACCCGGGCCGCACTGGCCTTCGGACCCCTGGCGCGGGCCGGTGCCGGGACGGCGGCCACCTGCGAACGGAACTCCGCCAGCAGCGCGGCGTAGGCGTCGGTCGACTCGCCGGGCACGGATGCCGGCAGGCCGAGCATGGCCGCCAGTTCGGCGGGCGCGATCGAGCCCTCGCGCATCAGCGCATCGACCACCGCCATCAGCGCCGGCGTGTGCGTTTTGAGCAGCGCCAGCGCGCGCGCATGCTCCTGCGTCAGCAGGGCCTCGATCTCGGGGTTGGTGGCCTCCAGATCGGTGTTCAGGTTGTCGTTCGGGTCGTTGGCGACGTCGGTGCGGCTCAGGCGCGTGCCGAAGGCGAAGTGGCGCACGTACTGCGCGGCGTTCGACGTGGCCTGCATGAAGTCCTGCGACGCGCCCGAGGTGCAGGCCTGCTCGCCGAACACCAGTTGCTCGGCCGCGCGGCCTGCCAGGCTCACGCAGATGCGGTCGCGCAGGTTCTCCTTCGACCAGGTCTTGCGCTGCTCGTAGCTGTTGTAGCCGCCCTCGAACGAGGCCACGTTGATCTTGATCTCTTGCGGTGCGCGGCCGAACAGCACGCCGTAGATCACGCCGTGGCCTGCCTCGTGCACGGCGAGCAGGGCGCGAAAGTCTTCGCTCGAACGCTGCTTGAGGCGGTTGAGTTCCAGCGCGATCGGGAACTGTCGTCGCGCCTTGCGGTACTTGGCCGCGATGCACGGGACGTCGGGGTCCAGCGTCAGCCACACCGGCTCGCTGCCGTTGGCGCCGTGCTCCAGCGCCCACAGCGCGGCGTTGACCAGCGTCGCGCTCAGGATCGCGTGGATCGACGAGAACAGCGGGCGCGTGCCCTGCGCCGGGAACACGGCGTTGGCGTAGATCTGCTCGTACACGCTGGCGTCGAGCACGAAGCGCACGCCCGAGCTTTCCTGGATCTCGGCCACGTAGCGGTCGCAGATCGACAGGATCAGGCGCACGTAGGTCGCGCGGTTGAACGAGGGGTAGATCACGTGGTTGTTGCCAAGGCGCGCGATCTGCTCGGGGCGAAAGCGCTCGGCCAGCGCCTTCTTGACGTCGATGACCGAGAGCTTCTTGGTCAGCGCATGGAAGATGTCGGCGTCGGTGTCGCAGTCTTCGACGCGCTGCGCCGTCTCGGCGTACATCTCGTCGAGGTTGCCCGAGACGAACACCAGCAGCTTGCTGTAGTCGGTTTCCCAGCTCTGCTGCGTGTCGCGGAAGGCGCGCAGGCGCGCGTGCACCTCGGCGGGCTTCCACGCCATGATCTGCAGCAGGGTTTCGGACAGCTTCAGGCAGCGCTTCACTTCGCGTGCCTCCCAGGGCGACAGGTGCAGCTTGCGCTTCTTGCCGTCCTTCTTCTTGTCGGCGGGGCCGTCGCGGTCCTGCACGAACTCGGCCTGGGCGAGCGACGATTCGATCTCGCCCAGCATCGACAGCGCGGGCGGCAGGCGGCCATCGGACAGCAGTGCCCACACGTCCTGGTAGCGCTCGACCTTGGCGTCGTGGCCGCCGTTGTCGACGGTGCGAAAGCGCTGGAACTCGTCGAGCACCAGGATGCCCGGCGTGCCCTCGGCAATGCCCGATTCGGCCAGCATGGCCGAGATCGAACCGCGGCTGTGGTAGCCCGAGCCGTGGCTGAAGCCGTCCATCTGCACTTCGATGAAGCGGTCGTAGAAGCCCAGGTGCTGCGCGAGCTTGCGCACCAGCTGCGTCTTGCCGGTGCCGGTCAGGCCCCAGAGGCAGACGATGACGGGGCGGCTGATGAGCTGGGGTAGCACATACCAGGCGCGCAGCGAATCGATCACGCGATCGATGATGTCGTCGATGCCGAAGAGCTCGGTCTTCAGCGCTTCGGCGACGGTCTGCAGGTGCCGCGTGCGCTCTGAGAGCTGGGCATGCAGGTCGGAATGAATGTCTTTGGACATGATTTTTTTATGAAACGAACAGGTACGAAAAAGCGGCCGCTCCTTCGGGGTGAAGGACACGGCAGGCAGACGCTGTGGGATTCAGTTGCGGCGCTTCTGTGCTCGAAGCGCGCACAAGGGCGCGGGCTTCAGGCCGGGCGAGGCAACTTGACCCGTCCATGCGCGGCGAGCGCATGGCTTGCGCAGCGACGGCGCAAGGTGGTGGGGGCAAGGCGATAGGACATGGGGTGCGATCGTAGTGGCGGTTTGCGGCGGAGTAAAGACTATTTACGCCGCGTGTTGCAACGAAGCCGCGCGCTGTGGATGTCGTGCAACAACCGCGGTGGCCGTCGATAATCGACGGTTTGCCTGCCTGCCCTCGTGCAGGCGGCGCACGCGACCGACGACGACTGCCTTCCCTTGACGACCACGACACCCCTTCGCATCGAATTCCCCGAATCGCTCCCTGTCTCGGGCAGGCGCGACGAAATCATGGCCGCCATCTTGGCGAACCAGGTCGTGATCGTTTGCGGTGAAACAGGCTCGGGCAAGACCACGCAGCTGCCGAAGATCGCGCTGGCTCTTGGCCGCGGCAAGCTCAATGCCGAGCCGGGCAAGGGCCGGCTGATCGGCCACACGCAGCCGCGCCGCATCGCCGCGAGCTCGGTGGCCAAGCGCATCGCCGAAGAGCTGAAGACGCCGCTGGGCGATGTGGTCGGCTTCAAGGTGCGCTTCCAGGACCGCCTGAGCCGCGACGCCTCGGTCAAGCTCATGACCGACGGCATCCTGCTCGCGGAGACGCAGACCGATCCGCTGCTCAAGGCCTACGACACGCTCATCATCGACGAGGCCCACGAGCGCTCGCTGAACATCGACTTTCTGCTCGGCTACTTGCGCGAGATTCTTCCGCGCCGTCCCGACCTGAAGGTGATCGTGACCTCGGCGACCATCGACGCCGATCGCTTCGCGCAGCACTTCGCGTCGGCCAAGGGACCGGCGCCGATCATCTACGTGTCGGGCCGCACCTTTCCGGTGGAGCAGCGCTATCGCCCGTTCGAGGAATCGCGCGAGCATGACCTGAACGACGCGATCGCCGATGCCGTCGACGAACTCTGGCGCGACCCGCACAACGCGGGCGACATCCTCGTGTTCCTCCCCGGCGAGCGCGAAATTCGCGAGGCGGCCGACCACCTGCGCCGCCACCTGAGCCACCAGCCGCTGCTTCGCAACGCCGAGGTGCTGCCGCTGTTCGCGCGCCTGTCGGGCCCTGAGCAAGACCGCATCTTCGACAGCCACACGGGCCGGCGCATCGTGCTCGCCACCAACGTCGCCGAGACATCACTCACCGTGCCGGGCACCCGTTACGTGATCGACACCGGCACGGCGCGCGTCAAGCGCTACAGCTTCCGCAGCAAGGTCGAGCAGCTGCTGGTCGAGCCAATCAGCCAGGCTGCCGCCAACCAGCGCGCGGGCCGTTGCGGCCGCGTGGCCAACGGCATCTGCGTTCGCCTCTACGACGAGAAAGACTTCGAAGGCCGCCCGCGCTTCACCGATCCGGAAATCCTGCGCTCCTCACTCGCGGGCGTGATCCTGCGCATGAAGTCGCTGCGCCTGGGCGACGTGGCGCGCTTCCCATTCCTCGAAGCGCCGTCGCCGCGCGCCATCGCCGACGGCTACCAGTTGCTCAACGAACTCGGCGCGGTCGACGACGCCAACGAACTCACGGCCACCGGTGCCGAGCTGGCCAAGCTGCCGCTCGATCCGCGCGTGGGCCGGATGATCCTGGAGGCCCGCACGCGCGGCGCGCTCGAAGAAGTGCTTGTCATCGCCTCCGCCCTCAGCGTGCAGGACGTGCGCGACCGGCCGATGGAAGCCCAGCAGCAGGCCGACCAGGCGCATTCGAAGTTCGACGACGAGAAGAGCGAATTCAGCGGCTACCTGCGGCTGTGGAAATGGATCGCCGACGCACGCGGCGGCCACGGTGACACGCACAAGCTCAGCAACCGCCAGTACGAGCAGTTGCTGCGGCAGAACTTCATCAACATCCGCCGCGTGCGCGAATGGCGCGACATTCACTCGCAGCTGCTCACGGTGGTGACCGAGCACAAGTGGCGCATCAATGCCGAGCCTGCGGGCTACGAGCCGCTGCACCTGTCGATGCTCGCGGGCCTGCTGGGCAACGTCGGCTGGAAGCTGGAAGACGACGAGGCCTACCTCGGTGCGCGCGGCATCAAGTTCTACAAGCACCCAGGTGCTCACCTGAAGAAGAAGCCCGGTCGCTGGATCGTTGCGGCCGAGCTGGTCGAGACCACGCGCCTGTTTGGTCGCGGCATCGCCAACATCGAACCGCAGTGGCTGGAGCAGGTGGCGGGCCATCTGCTGAAGAAGCAGCTGCTCGATCCGCATTGGGAGAAGAAGGGCGCGCAGGTTTCCGCGCTGGAGCGGGCCACGCTGTATGGGCTGGTGGTCTACAGCGGGCGCCGCGTTGATTTCACCAAGGTCGATCCGGTCGCGGCGCGCGAGATCTTCATCCGCGAAGCACTGGTCGGCGGCCAGTGGGAAAGCAAGTTCCCATTTCTCACGGCCAACCGCAAGCTGGTGCGCGAGGTCGAGGGGCTGGAGCACAAATCGCGCCGGCAAGACGTGCTGGTCGACGACGAACTGATCTTTGCCTTCTACGACGCGCAACTGCCAGCCGACGTGGCCAGCGGCATCACCTTCGAGAACTGGTATCGCCACGCATCGAGGGAGCAGCCGCGTCTGCTGTACCTGACGCGCGATGAGCTGATGCGCCACCAGGCGGCGGGCATCACGACGCAGTCGTTCCCGCCCACCCTGCGGCTCGGCGGTGTCGATTGCGCCGCCAGCTACCTACACGAGCCCGGCGACGCGAAAGACGGCCTGACCGTCAGCGTGCCGCTGTTCGTGCTCAACCAGGTGAGCGAAGAGCGTTGCGAGTGGCTCGTGACCGGCATGCTCAAGGACAAGATCCAGGCGCTGCTCAAGAGCCTGCCGCAGCGTCCGCGTTCGCGGCTGGTGCCGCTGCCCGAGTCGGCGTCGAAGCTGGCCGAGGCATTGTCGGTGCCCGAACTGTTCGGCACCGGTTCGCTGACCGATGTGCTGCTCAAGCGCGTGCGCGACATGACGAGCATCGACGTCAAGCGCGCCGACTTCAAGCTCGATATGCTGCCGCCGCACCTGTTCATGAACCTGCGCGTGATCGACGAGCACGGGCGGCAGCTCGGCATGGGGCGCAACCTTGGTGCGCTGAAGGCGGAGCTGGGTGCGCAGGCACGCGGTGCGTTCCAGGCGCTGGCGGGGCTCAACGTCAAGGCGTCACCCGAGAAGAAGACAGCGGCTTCGGCCGATGGGCAGCCGCAGGCAAGCGCGAAGAAGAATGCCGCGGCCGAGCCGGCCGTCGCGGCCTTGCCCGCAGGCCAGCGTTACACGACCTGGACTTTCGGCGAGCTGCCCGAGCTGATGGAAGTGCGCCGTGGCTCGCAATCGCTGATCGGCTTCCCTGCGTTGCGCGATGAAGGCGACGCCGTGACCATCGAGGTGTTCGACGAGCCGGCCGTGGCCGCCGCCAAGCACCGCGCCGGTCTGCGCCGCCTGTTCGCGCTGCAGCTGAAAGACGCGCTCAAGTACCTCGAGAAGAACATTCCCGACTTGCAGAAGATGTCGGTGGCCTACATGCCGCTCGGCACGTCTGAAGAATTGCGCACCCAGATCATCGACGTGGCGATCGACCGAGCCTTCCTGCAGGAGCCTCTGCCCACCGACGAGTTCGCCTTCAAGAAGCGGCTCGAAGAGGGCCGTGGCCGCCTCACGCTGATCGCCAACGAGGTGGCGCGGCTCGCGTCGATCATCCTCGTCGAGTACGCCGCCGCCGCACGCAAGATCAAGGACACGAAGATCCAGCCCGAAGCCGTGCAGGACGCCGCGCAGCAACTGCAACGGCTGGTCGGCAAGCGCTTCATCGCCGATGCGCCCTGGACGCAGCTGCAGCACTTTGCGCGCTACCTGAAGGCGATCGTGCTGCGGCTCGACAAGCTGCGCGCCGACCCTGCGCGCGACACCGCCAAGCTGTCCGAACTGCGCCCGCAGGACCAGCGCTATTGGCGCCTGGTGGCGGAGCGCAAGGGCGTGGTGGACGACCGCATGCTCGAGTTCCGCTGGCTGCTCGAAGAGCTGCGCGTGAGCTTCTTCGCGCAGGAGCTGCGCACGCCGCAACCCGTGAGCGTGAAGCGGCTGGACAAGGCCTGGGCGCAACTGCAGGCCTGACGGGGCCGGTGCCACAAGACAAAGAAAAAGCCCGCAGCGCGGGCTTTTTCATTGGGGGGATGCGATGGGCCTATATGCGTCCCATGAGCACGAGGATCACCACGATCAGCACCACCAGCCCCAGGCCGCCGCTGGGCCCGTAGCCCCATGACCGGCTGTAGCCCCAGCTCGGCAGTGCGCCTATCAATATCAGGATCAGGACGATCAACAGAATGAACGAGAGCGACATGTTTTCTCCTGGGACGTTGTTGTGACGAGCCTTGATGCTCATCGTCTCCAGGGGCATGAAGCGCGGGAGGGGCGGCCCTCCGACGGTCAGGGCCGTCCTACTGCGGTGTCGGCGCTTTGCCGGCTCGCTTGCAGGCAGGCGCAGTACCGCGAGGCCTATCTTCGGACCAGCACCTGCTCGGTCAGCAAGGTGCCCGCGGCCGAGAGCAGGAGGCCCGCGAGCAGAAAACCGAGCGCCCACAGCGTGGCCACCAGGGCGAGTCGCCAGGGGCGCGTACGGAAGAAGTAGATCGGTAGACCCAGCAACGGGAAGAGGCCGGCGACCAGCGCCGAGCGGCCGGGCGGGACGACGCCGCGTGCCAGCGCTTCGGCCCTGCACCACGTGTAGCACAGCGCCCCGATGACGAAGGCATGGACGACATCGACCACGGTGTAGTCCTTGCCCCGCAGCGGCGGAAGGAATGCATCTGCCACGCCCGCGACGAAGAAAGACGCACCCAGCAGCAACAAGACCCAACGCGGACGATTCATCGTCATGCCAGTGTTGCCTGCTGCAGGGCGGTTGCCGACGTCAGAGCCGCGCGAGCCGGTCCAGCGCGGCGAGCAGCGTCTCGTCTTTCTTGGCGAAGCAGAAGCGCACCACGCGCTGGTCGAAGCCATCGCCGTAGAAGGCCGACAGCGGGATCGCCGCCACGCCGATCTCGCTGGTGAGCCAGAGGCAGAAATCGGCCTCGGACAGATCGCTCACGGCCGAGATGTCGACGCACTGGAAGTAGCTGCCTTCGCTGCGCAGCAGCTTGAATCGCGTCTTCTCGGCCAGGCCGGCGGCGAACAGGTCGCGCTTGCGCTGGTAGAAAGCCGGCAGTTCGAGGTACGGCTTCGGGTCGGCCATGTACCGTGCCAGTGCGTGCTGCATCGGCGTGTTGACGGTGAACACATTGAACTGGTGCACCTTGCGGAACTCGGCCATCAGCGGCGCCGGCGCGGCCACGAAGCCCACCTTCCAGCCGGTGACGTGGTAGGTCTTGCCGAAGCTGCTCACGATGAAGCTGCGTGCCGCAAGGCCGGGGTAGCGCGCCACGCTCTCGTGCCGCGCCTGGTCGAAGACCATGTGCTCGTAGACCTCGTCGGCGATCACGAACACGTCGGTCGGCGCGAGCAGCTCTTCGAGCTTGCGCATCTCGGCGTCGGTCCAGACCGTGGCGCTCGGGTTGTGCGGCGTGTTGATGATGATCGCGCGTGTGCGCGGCGTGAGCGCGGCTGCGATCTTGTCGAAGTCGGGGCGGAAGGTGCCGGGCACCAGCGGCACGCGCACCACGCGGCCACCGGCCAGGTCGATGTTGGGCACGTAGCTGTCGTAGCAGGGCTCCAGCACGATCACTTCGTCGCCAGGCCGCACGATGGCGAGGATGGCCGTGATGATGGCCTGCGTGGCGCCGGCGGTGACAGTGATCTCGGTGGCCGCGCTGTAGCTGTGGCCATAGAGCGCCGAGATCTTGGCCGAGATGGCATCGCGCAGTGCCGGGATGCCGGGCATCGGCGGGTACTGGTTATGGCCCGCGGCCATGGCGGCCGTCACGTCTTCGAGCAGCTTCGGATCGCAGTTGAAATCCGGAAAACCCTGGCCCAGGTTGACCGCGTTCTTCTCGACGGCCAGCGTCGACATGACCGTGAAGATGGTGGTGCCGACAGCCGGCAGCTTAGTGGTGATCCCGGGCGTGCGGGGAGAAGAAAGAACGGTACTCATGGTGGTCGTAGGTTCGGATGTTCTGCCGCCTCGCACTCCTTCGTGGAACACCGCGGAACCGGCTTTGCCGGGCCGCTGGTGTTGCCCCCTGGAAGGGGGGTGGCGTAGCGACACGAAGTGCGCGAAGACTGGGGGTGATCCTATAGCTCGTAGTCTTGTTGATGGCCGCTCAGGGCCTTGGCGATCAGGTTGCGGTCGAGCCGGTCGGACAGCAGTTCTGCGAACTTGAAGACGAAGTTGCGCAGGTAGGCGCTGCGCTTGAAGGCGACACGCGCAATATTCTGGCCGAACACATGGCCCATCGGGCGCACCACGAGGTCGGCATTCGACTCGTCGCGCACCGCCATTTCGGCCACGATGCCCACGCCCAGCCCGAGGCGCACGTAGGTCTTGATCACGTCGGAGTCGATCGCCTCGAGCGCGATGCGCGGGGTGAGCTTCTTCTGCGCGAAGGCGTGGTCGATGCGCGTGCGGCCGGTGAACGACGGGTGGTAGGTGATGATCGGTTCGCTCGCCAGGTCTTCGAGCGACACGCGCTCTTTGGCCGCCAGCGGATGGTCCTTGGGCAGCACCAGCACGTGCTGCCATTCGTAGCAGGGCAGCGTCACCAGCTCGGCATAGCCGTCGAGCGACTCCGTGGCGATGCCGATCTCGGCGATCTCGTCGATCACCATGCGCGCCACCTGGTCGGGCGAGCCCTGGTGCAGGCTGACGTTGACCTTCGGGTACGCCTCGCGCAGGTTGGCCACGGGCACCGGCAACACGTAGCGGGCCTGGGTGTGGGTGGTGGCAATCGAAAGGGTGCCGCTGTCTTGTGCGCTGAACTGTTCGCCGATGCGCTTGAGGTTGCCGACCTCCCGCATGATCAGTTCGATGCTGGCGATGACGTGCTGGCCCGGTTCGGTCACGCGCTTGAGCCGCTTGCCGTGGCGCGCGAAGATTTCGACGCCCAGCTCTTCCTCGAGTTCGATGATCGCCTTGGAGACGCCCGGTTGCGAGGTATGCAGCGCCTTGGCCGCCTCGGTGAGGTTCAGGTTGCGCCGCACGGCTTCCTGAACAAACTTGAACTGATGCAGATTCATATCAAATTCCGTCTTATTGCGGAATTCATTATGCCTTCGGAATCTATCGAAATTGCCGGATGTTCAGGATTTGATGGCAATTTTGGCCAGCAGGTCGACCAGTTCGGGCTCTTCGCCCACGATGCGGGCGAGCGTGAAGTCGATGTCGGGCCAGCGCTGCCGCAGCGCCTCGATCTGCAGCGGGAGGTCTTCGCGGGCGTGCTTGCCCATGCCCAGGAACAGCGGAACCACGCGGATGGCACGCGCGCCGCTGGCAATCAGCGCGGCGGTTGCCGTCGGCAGGTCGGGCGTGGCCAGTTCCATGTAGGCGCAGGTCACGCGGGCGTCGGGCGCGTACTGGCACACGCGCGCGGCCACGGCTTCGATCGGCTGGCGCCAGCGCTCGTCGCGCGAACCGTGCGCCAGCAGGACGATGCCCAGCACCGATCCGGCGGGGGTCATCTTCGCAAGACCAGCCAGCTGAAGGCCGTCAACGACATCACCGAATAGATCATTCCCGGCGCGGCGGCCGTCAGCCATGGCGACCAGTTGCTGAGATTGCCGAGGTAGCCGAACACGTTGTTCAGCAGGAAGAAGCTGATGCCGATCATCACGCCGCCGAACACGTAGGTGGTGATGCCGGCCTGGCGGAAGTGCAGGTAGGCAAAGGGCAGGGCGAGCACCACCATCACCAGACACGAGAGCGGGTAGAACACCTTGCGCCAGAACTCGATCTCGTAGCGCTGCGCGGTCTGGCCGTTGGCATCCAGGTGGCGGATGTAGTCGAACAGGTCGATGGTGCTCATGCGGTCCGGCCGCAGCAGCGCGACCGACACCATTTCGGCGGTCAGCGAGGTGGGCCAGTCCATCTGCGGGATCTTGGTGGTGGTGATGTGGGCGGTGTCGTTCTTGCCGCTCGTGTCGTAGTCCTGCTGCTCGATGTCCGACAGCACCCAGTGGCCGTCGTAGATGCGCGCGCTGCTGACGGCCAGTTGCCTGTTCACGTAGCCGTTCGGGTCGAACTCGAAGATGCGCGCATTGCGAAGTTCGCCGTCGCGGGAAATCGACAGCACGTTGACCGCATACGACATGTTGTCGCGTTTCTCCTTGAGCCAGGCGCCGGTGTTGCCGACGAACGAATAGGTCCCCTGGTAGCGCGACTTGATCAGTTGGCCCGTGCGGCCGGAGATCGGCGCCACGTAGTCGCCGACCGCAAAGGTCAGGATGACGAAGCCCATGCCCAGCAGCAGCAACGTGCGCAGCGCACGCCAGGGGCCCAGGCCGCTGGTGCGCAGGATGGTGTATTCCGAACTCTGCGCGAGCCGCGCCATCACGAAGATGCAGCCGATCAGCACGGTGATCGGCAGCAATTCGTAGAGGTGGTTCGGGATCATCAGCGTGACGTAGATGAGCGCCTGCATCGGCCCGTAGGCCAGGCTCTCCGGCCTGCCGACGGACTGAAGCTCGTCGACGAAGTCGAAGAAGAAGAACAGGCTCAGAAAGCCGAGCGTCACGAAGGCAACGGCCTTCAGTGCCTCGACGTAGATCAGGCGTCGGATGGTTTTCACGAGGTAGGGTCGATCTTTGGAGGCGAGAGCGTCTGCGGCAAGCTTGCGCGGACTGTCTTCTTGCGGCTCCAGTTGTTGTTGCGCAGGGTCAGCCAGACCATGGCGGCGAGGAACACACCGCCGTGCAGCAGGAGCATGAAGGAGCCCAGGCCATAACGCCCGGCGCTGACCCAGCTCTGCCCGAGGTTGAGCATGTTGTAGTAAAGAATGAACGCGAAGAGCGCCAGCACCATGTTGCCGCTGCGGCCCACGCGCGGGTTGCCGCTGGACACCGTCAGCGCAAGCAACACGAAATTGATGGCGGCCAGCAGCATGCCGAGGCGCCAGCCCAGTTCGCCGAGGTTGGCGTCGTTGGGTTCGCGAAGAAGCGCAAGGGTGTTGAGGGCGCGCGGTGGCGTCGTGTTGTCGGTCAGGCCGGAGCTGCCGCCGGCCCGGGTGCCGTAGGTCTTGAACTCGCTGATCTTGAGAGGTTCGGTCGGCGTGAAGGGGCGTTCCAGGCGCTGGCCGTTCTCCAGGATCAGGTACTTGCTATCGCCGATGGTGTCGATGTGGCCGCTGCGTGCCGACGTGGTGACCTGCTTGAGGGTTTCCATCGACCAGATGAAGACGTTCGTGGCCGTGGCGTCGCCCGGCGTTTCCTTGTCGACGAAGAAGACGCGGATGCGCCCGGCCGACTCGCGGAACTCTCCTGGCGAGACGCGTTCGATGTCGCTGCGCTGCTCGTACTGCTGGCGCATGCCGATGGTCTGCGAGTTGGCCCATGGCCAGCCGATCAGCGCCATGGCGGTGATCAGCACCAGCACCGGCCAGGCAAAGCGGAACAGCGGCTTCACGAAGTCCACCAGCCCGCGTCCGCTGGAGAACCAGATCACCATTTCGCTGTCGCGGTACATGCGCGAGAGCGTCCCGACGATGGCGATGAACAGGCTCAGGCTCAGGATGGTCGGCATGTAGCCGAGCACCGTGTAGGCCATCACGAGGAACACCTCCTGCGGATTCACACTGCCCTTGGACGCGAGCCCGAGGGTACGGATGAGCATCATGGTCATCACGATGGTGACCAGAACCACGAGGGTCGCTCCGAAGCTGCGCGACAGCTCCTTGCGTAGGGAAGAATGGAATAACATCGTTCGAGGAAAAAAAGGATTATGGACTTTCAACTCAAGACCCTCACCGTCGCCCAGGCTGCAGCCGAGAAATCCGATGTCCTGATCGTGCTCGTCGGCAGCGCTCCCCTCACCACCAAAGACCCGCTTTCCGTGCTGGCCGCCAGTGCCCGCAAGGCCGGCGACCTGCCCGACAAGGCCGGCAAGCTGCTCACGCTGTACCGCCCCGACGACGTCGTGGCGTCGCGCGTCGTGTTCGCGGCCATCGGCGACGGCAAGCTCGCGTCGGTGCGCAGCGGCGTGACCGCGGCAGTCAATGCGGTCAAGGCTCAGGGGCCGA
Organism: Variovorax sp. EL159; assembly: GCF_900100965.1. GTDB lineage: Bacteria > Pseudomonadota > Gammaproteobacteria > Burkholderiales > Burkholderiaceae_C > Variovorax. Next base: position 39,302 of record NZ_FMUJ01000003.1, read on the forward strand.
AACGGGTGGTCGTGGTGTTCGCGCAGGCCGCGGACGGCACCGCAGTGGCTGGCGCCGTCACGGCCGCGGCCGATGCCAGCTATGTCTACACCACCACCAAGTCGAAAGCCGAGCCGCGCAGCATCCGCCACCTGACCGTCGGCGTGGCCGATGCTTCCGGCGTGAACGGTGCTTTCAATGAGGCCCGTGCCACCGTGCTGGGCATCGAACTGGCCAAGGAGTGGGGCAACCGGCCCGCCAACCATGCCACCCCCACGCTGCTTGGCGAAGCCGCCAAGGACCTTGCCAAGCTGCCGCGCATCAAGTGCGAGGTGCTCGGCCCGAAGGAAGTCGAAAAGCTCGGCATGGGTTCGTTCGCTGCAGTGGCCCAAGGCTCGGCCGAGCCGCTGCGCTTCATCGTGCTCCGCTACCAGGGCGCGTCGAAAGATCAGGCGCCCGTCGTGCTGGTCGGCAAGGGCATCACTTTCGATACCGGCGGCGTGTCGCTCAAGCCGGCGGCCGAGATGGACGAGATGAAGTTCGACATGTGCGGCGCCGCGAGCGTGCTCGGCACCTTCCGCGCGCTCGGCGACATCCAGCCCGCCATCAATGTTGTCGGTCTCATTCCCTCGTGCGAAAACATGAACGACGGCAAGGCTGTCAAGCCGGGCGACGTGGTGACCAGCATGAGCGGGCAGACCATCGAGGTGCTCAACACCGACGCCGAAGGCCGCCTTATCCTGTGCGATGCGTTGACCTATGCCAAGCGCTTCGACCCGGCCGCGGTGATCGACATCGCCACGCTGACTGGCGCCTGCGTGGTGGCGCTCGGCGGTGTGCGCAGCGGATTGTTCTCGAGCGACGAGACGCTGGCCTCGGCACTCGAAGCAGCCGGCGAGGCATCGCAAGACCGCTGCTGGCGCCTGCCGCTCGACGACGACTACGCCGAAGGCCTCAAGAGCAACTTCGCCGACGTGGCCAACATCGCGGGCCGTGCCGGTGGCGCGATCACCGCCGCCAAGTTCCTGCAGCGTTTTGCCAGTGACTTCCCGTGGGCGCACCTGGACATCGCGGGCACCGCCTGGAAGAGCGGGGCGGCCAAGGGCTCAACCGGTCGACCGGTGGGCCTGCTGGTGTCCTACCTGACGAATCGCGCGAGCAGCGGTGCGGCCGACACGGCCGCGAAGGCTGAACGCAAGGCGTCGTCGAAGGCTTCGGATGCGCCGGCTCGAAAGGCCCGGTCCGCAAAGTGACGGAAATCGGCTTTCACTACAACGCGCCCGACAAGCTGAACTATGCCTGCCGGCTGGTTCGCAAGGCCGTCAATGCGCGCGGCCTGCGCGTGGTGGTCGTGGGCGACCCGCAGATGCTGGACGCAGTGGATGCCGCCCTTTGGCAGCTGTCGCCCGTGGACTTCGTCGCGCATTGCCGCGGCGATGCGCCGGCGCATGTTGTCGCCCGTTCGCCGGTCGTTCTTTCCGTGGACGGCGCCGATGCGACGGCGTTGCCGCACCGCGAGATGCTGGTGAACCTCGGCCTCGAAGTGCCTGCCGGTTTCGAGCGCTACGAGCGCCTCATCGACATCGTGAGCGACGAGACCAACGACCGACAGGTCGGTCGCTCGCGCTGGCGCCACTATGCCGACCGCGGCTACACCATCCAGCCGCACGACTTCGCAAAGAGCTCCTGACATGGCCAGTACGCTGCGCACGCCGCCCCGGTTCGTTCCCACCCTGACCACGGTGCTCGAGATCCCGGCGGAGCCCGTCGCCGCCGAAGCGCTCCATGGTGCGTCCGCCGCATCGACGCCCCAGCCCGACCTGGCGAGCGCCGTTGCCTTGCCTCCCTCCGCCCAGCTTTCGCAAGCGGAAATCGTCAGCCTCGAAGAGCAGCTTCTGCACCGTGTGCTGCAGCGTGTCGACCTGTCTCTGGAAGAGCGTTTGAGCGACACCGTGTCAGCTGCTGTTCAGCATCAACTCGATGCAATGGTGCCGCGTTTGCGCAATGAAATCGAGGCCGTCCTGCGTGCTTTGGTGATCGAGGCAATGGCCGCCGAACTCTCCGAAAACACAGGGTCTACGCCAGCTTCCGGCGCGTAAATCCTCGGCTAAACTGCGCCGCAGGTCGGAAGGGCGTGAGGGTGCCGCTGGTCTGCGGCGCGAAACTTGCGAGGTCTGCGCGCCCGGATCACACGACCGGTTTTTTATTCTTTTCATCCAAGTTCTGGAGGTTCCCATGCAATTGAAATGGACTGCGGTCGCACTGGCTGCAATCACGCTTGTGGCTTGCGGCAAGAAAGAAGAAGCTGCTGCACCCGCGGCAACGCCGGCGCCCACGGCTGCGGCCCCCGCACCTGCAGCACCTGCCGGAGACACCCTGGTCGTCAAGATCGGTCACGTGGCACCTACCAGCGGTCCCATCGCCCACTTGGGCAAGGACAACGAGTTCGGCGCCAAGATGGCCATCGAAGACCTGAATGCAAAGGGCCTCAAGATCGGTGACAAGGTCGCCAAGTTCGAACTGGTCGCCGAAGACGACGCAGGCGATCCGAAGCAGGGCACGGCCGTGGCCCAGAAGCTCGTGGACGAAAAGGTCAACGGCGTGGTCGGTCACCTGAACTCGGGCACCACCATCCCCGCCTCGAAGCTGTACAGCGACGCCGGCATTCCGCAGATCTCGCCCTCGGCAACCAACCCCAAGTACACGCGTCAAGGCTTCAAGACCACGTTCCGCGTGGTGGCCGACGACACGCAACTGGGTGGCACGCTCGGCAAGTACGCCGTCGAAACCCTCAAGGGCAAGAACATCGCCGTGATCGACGACCGCACGGCCTACGGCCAGGGCGTTGCCGAAGAATTCGAGAAGTCGGCCAAGGCCGCAGGCGCGACCATCGTGGGCCACGAATTCACCACCGACAAGTCGACCGACTTCAACGCCATCCTGACCAAGCTCAAGGCCTCCAAGCCCGACGTGCTGTTCTTCGGCGGCATGGACGCTGTCGGCGGCCCGATGCTCAAGCAGGTCAAGCAGCTCGGCCTGAACGTCAAGTTCATGGGCGGCGACGGCCTGTGCACCGGCGAACTGCCGAAGCTGGCTGGCGATGCCATCGGCGAAGACATGGTGGTGTGCGCGGAAGCCGGCGGTGTCGACGGCGACTTCAAGCAGCCGCTGGAAGACTTCAAGGCCAAGTTCAAGACCAAGAACGGCGTCGACGTGCAGATCTATGCACCGTACGTGTACGACGCGGTCAACGTGCTGGCCCAGGCAATGGTCGCTGCTGGTTCTTCGGACCCGGCAAAGTACCTGCCTGAAGTCGGCAAGATCTCGTACAAGGGCGTGACCGGCCCGATCGCCTTCGACGAAAAGGGCGACATCAAGAATGGTGCACTGACGCTGTACACCTACAAGGGTGGCGTGCGTACGCAGATCGCCGTGGTGCGCTGATCGCATCGGCAACCGGGCGGTTTTCCGCCAAAGAAAAAAGGGCCCTCGGGCCCTTTTTTCATGTCTGCTGCTTGAGCTGGCTCAGAGCGCGGCAAGGCCCGAAGGGCGGTCGGTGTTGCAGTACTCGATGAAGGCGTCGAGGTCGTGCGACTTGTCGAACACGGCGTCGGCGCCCAGAGCCTCGCAGCGCGCCCGGATGTCCCCCGTGACGTAGTTGCTCAACACCACCACACGCTGGCCCGGCTTGCGCGACTTGCGCCCGGCCAGCACGCCGAGGCCGGAGCCTTCCTTCAGGAAGAGATCGACGATCAGCAACTGCCAGTCGTCCGGGTGGGCTGCGAGCCATTCGAGCGCGTCGGACTCGGTTTCGGCGAAGCCGACCACACGGCCATTGACCAGATCCTCGAGGGCCGGGACCAGGTTATCCCTGATGGTCTTGTTGTCCTCGACGAGGAACGTGATGAGGGCCATGCCGTGGTTTCGCTTTGAGAACCAATAGCGTAGCGTGCCTGGCGCCGCCGCAGCGTAGGAGAAGGGATACGGACGGAGGGATCCGCGCGCGATCCGGGGTCAGCCTGCGCCGTCGGAACGGATCTTGGCCTTGAGCTTTTCGGCCAGCGCCTGGCTCTCGTCGCGTTCGGCGGTCACTTCGAGGCGCTTCTCGATCTCTTCGCTCAGGGCCGCATTCACTTCGGCGAGCTTCTTGGCCGACTTGGCCAACTTTTCTTCGAGCTGGCTCGTGTGCTCGATGGCCTGCGCCACCTCGCCGACCTGGACTTCGTCGGGCAGTTCCTGTTCGAGCACGGTGCTCACCACGGCGAGGTTGTCCGATGCCCTCTGCACATCGGCAGCCACCTGCTCGCTTTTGGCGAGTGTCTTGTCGAGTGGTGTCGTGCCACGCGGCGAGGTTTCGGGTTGTCCAGCCATCGAGGTTCCTTTGCGGGCTTGAAAGTAAAACGTTTGGATCGTACGCCAGACGAAAGGGCCCGTGCTTGCGACGCGCAGTTGCTGCAAAGCAACGCATCGCGTGTCTTGCAGGCAGCAAGGACAGCGTGGGCAACAAAAAAGCCCAAGTGCTTGTGGCGACTTGGGCTTCTTGCTGTCTGCATGTTCGCGAACGGTTACGAACAATCAATCTCTGGCGGAGCAGGCGGGATTCGAACCCGCGGAGGGCTATTAACCCTCACACGCTTTCCAGGCGTGCGACTTAAACCGCTCATCCACCGCTCCTGAGCCCACGATTGTAGCGTGGCTTCGGGCCGTTTTCAGGTTGGGCCGGAGCTTTTGCCAGTCTGGATCATGCGCATGGCCGAAGAGATCAGCGCTGCGGTCTCGGTCATGTTGCTCGGCACGATCAGCGTGGTCTTGGAGTCCGCGGCCACCTTGCCGTAGGCATCGACGGCGCGTTCGGCCACCTTGAGCTGCACGGCCTGCTCGCCGCCGGGCTGCCGGATGGCGGCAGCCACGCGTTCGATGGCGTCCGCCGTTGCGGTCGCCACGGCCGTGATGGCTGCGGCCTCGCCCTGGGCGTTGTTGATCTGGGCCTGCTTTTCACCCTCGGAGCGGGCGATGAACGCCTCGCGCTCGCCAGTGGCGATGTTGATCTGTTCCTGGCGGCGGCCTTCCGATGCGGCAATCAGCGCGCGCTTGCCGCGCTCGGCCGTGATCTGCGCCTGCATGGCCAGCAGGATTTCCTTGGGCGGCGTCAGGTCCTTGATTTCGTAGCGCAGCACCTTCACGCCCCAGTTGAGCGCGGCTTCGTCGATGGCGGCCACCACCTGGGCGTTGATGACGTCGCGTTCCTCGAAGGTCTTGTCGAGTTCCAGCTTGCCGATCACGCTGCGCAGCGAGGTCTGTGCGAGCTGCGTCACGGCCACGATGTAGTTCGACGAGCCATAGCTCGCGCGCATCGGGTCGGTCACCTGGAAGTACAGGATGCCGTCGACCTGCAGCTGCGTGTTGTCGCGCGTGATGCAGATCTGGCTCGGCACGTCGAGCGGGATTTCCTTCAGGCTGTGCTTGTAAGCCACCCGGTCGATGAACGGGATCAGGAAGTTCGGCCCGGGCGTCATGGTGCCGTGGTACTTGCCCAGGCGCTCGCGCACCCAGGCGTTCTGCTGCGGCACGAACTTGACCGACTGGCTGATGAAGATGATCGCGATGACCAGGATGATGAGAGGTACGGAAAATTCCATGGTGCGCTTCCTTTTCGGGTTCTGTGTTCTGACTGACTAGACCTTGTCGACGACAAGACGGGAGCCAATGATCTCGACCACGCGATGCTCGCCGGTCGAGGGTGCGCGGCCCGCACGCGGCACCACGGTCCATTGCGCGCCGCGATAGCGCACGGTGGCGGTGCCGTCGGGGTTCCACGCGTCGACGAAGACGCTTTCGCCGATGTCGAGGTTCACGTCGCGGTTCGTGCCTGTCGGCGGTGCCGGTGGGCGCTTGCGCTGGATCGAATACCAGACCAGCACGGCGCCCACGCCGATGACCGCCGCCACCAGCAATTGCGTGACGGTGCCAAAACCCAGGTGCGCCGCGATGGCCGCGGCGGCAAAGCCAGCGGCCAGCAGCAACAGGTAGACCGTGCCGGACAGCAGCTCGACCACGATGGCGGCGCCTGCTATCAGCCACCAGACGGTGGAATTCGCCATGACAACTCCTCTTTATGCTTGTTCGATCCGCGCCATTCTGAGGCATAGCGTTTCATGCGCTTGTGTTACGTAGGGGTACTTTCCCTGCGGAAGTGGCTCTTGCCGCCATGGCTCGAATGTCTTGCTGCAGGCTGACCAGATTCTTCATCTGAATTCCGTACACTTCGCGCCTCGCCTCATTGCCTCGCCTTACTGCCTGTCCGGAGCCCCGCTCATGAAATTCCGCTTTCCCATCGTCATCATCGAAGAGGACTTCCGCTACGAAAACACTTCGGGCCTCGGCATCCGCGCGCTCGCGCAAGCCTTCGAAAGCGAGGGCTTCGAGGTGCTGGGCGTCACGAGCTACGGCGACCTGAGCCAATTCGCGCAGCAGCAAAGCCGCGCCAGCGCGTTCATCCTGTCGATCGACGACGAGGAGTTCACGGTCGGCCCCGACCTCGACCCCGCCGTGCTGAGCCTGCGCAACTTCATCGGCGAAGTGCGGCGCAAGAACGCCGACGTGCCGATCTACATCTACGGCGAAACCAAGACCTCGCGCCACATCCCGAACGACATCCTGCGGGAGCTGCATGGCTTCATCCACATGTTCGAGGACACGCCCGAGTTCGTGGCGCGCCACATCATCCGCGAGGCCAAGGCCTACCTCGAAGGCGTGCAGCCGCCGTTCTTCAAGGCGCTGATCGATTACGCCGAGGACGGTTCGTACTCGTGGCACTGCCCGGGCCACTCGGGCGGCGTGGCGTTCCTCAAGAGCCCGGTGGGCCAGATGTTCCACCAGTTCTTCGGCGAGAACATGCTGCGCGCCGACGTCTGCAACGCCGTGGAAGAACTCGGCCAGTTGCTCGACCACACCGGCCCCGTGGCGGCCAGCGAACGCAATGCGGCGCGCATCTTCAATGCCGACCACTGCTTCTTCGTGACCAACGGCACCAGCACCAGCAACAAGATGGTGTGGCACCACACGGTGGCGCCCGACGACGTGGTCGTGGTCGACCGCAACTGCCACAAGTCGATCCTGCACGCGATCATCATGACCGGCGCGATCCCGGTGTTCATGAAGCCCACGCGCAACCACTTCGGCATCATCGGCCCGATTCCGAAGAGCGAGTTCGAGCAGAGCGCCATCAAGGCCAAGATCAAGGCCAATCCGCTGCTGGCCGACGTGGACCCGAACAAGGTCAAGCCGCGCGTGATGACGCTCACCCAGTCGACCTACGACGGCGTGATCTACAACACCGAGACCATCAAGAACATGCTCGACGGCTACGTCGACACGCTGCACTTCGACGAGGCCTGGCTGCCGCACGCCGCCTTCCACCCGTTCTATGGCGCCTACCACGCGATGGGCAAGCGCCGCGTGCGGCCGAAGGAATCGCTGGTGTTCGCCACGCAATCCACCCACAAGCTGCTGGCCGGCATCAGCCAGGCCAGCCACGTGCTGGTGCAGGATTCGCAGAACCGTCAGCTCGACCGCGACCTCTTCAACGAGGCCTACCTGATGCACTCGTCCACGAGCCCGCAGTACGCGATCATCGCGAGCTGCGACGTGGCCGCCGCCATGATGGAGCCGCCCGGCGGCACCGCGCTGGTGGAAGAAAGCATTCTTGAAGCGCTCGACTTCCGCCGCGCCATGCGCAAGGTCGAGGAAGAGTTCGGCAAGGACGAGTGGTGGTTCAAGGTCTGGGGCCCCGAGAAGCTCGTCGACGAAGGCATCGGCCGTGCCGAAGACTGGATCATGCACGGCGAGAAGAATCGCCAGCCGAAGAGCAAGAAGTCGCCGCGCAACTGGCACGGCTTCGGTGAACTGGCCGACGGCTTCAACATGCTCGACCCGATCAAGTCGACCATCGTCACGCCGGGCCTGGACCTCGAAGGCAACTTCGCCGAGACCGGCATTCCCGCGAGCGTGGTGACCAAGTTCCTCGCCGAGCACGGCGTGATCGTCGAGAAGACGGGCCTGTACAGCTTCTTCATCATGTTCACCATCGGCATCACCAAGGGCCGATGGAACACGCTGCTGACTGCGCTGCAGCAGTTCAAGGACGACTACGCGCGCAACCAGCCGATGTGGCGCATCCTGCCGGAGTTCTGCCAGCAGCACCCGGGCTACGAACGCCTGGGCCTGCGCGACCTGTGCCAGCACATCCACCAGCTGTATGCGCGCTACGACGTGGCCCGCCTCACGACCGAGATGTACCTGAGCGACCTCACGCCGGCCATGAAGCCCAGCGACGCCTTCGCCCACATCGCGCACCGTAAGACCGAGCGCGTGGAGATCGACGAACTCGAAGGCCGCATCACCACCAGCCTGATCACGCCGTACCCACCGGGCATTCCGCTTCTGATTCCGGGCGAGGTGTTCAACAAGAAGATCGTCGACTACCTCAAGTTCTCGCGCGAGTTCAACACCCAGTGCCCGGGCTTCGAGACCGACATCCATGGTCTGGTGGCGCGCATCGACGAGACGGGCAAGAAGCGTTACTACGCGGATTGCGTTCGCAAGGCCAGCTGACAGCTGACGGCTGCAATCGAGAAAGGGGCGCCGCAGCGGCGCCCCTTTTGTTTTCTTCTTCAGGAACGCGGAGCGTCTTCTCGAATCCGCATGAAGCGCGCGAAGCGGGGCAGGCCGCTCGGGTTCAGGCCGTTGTAGCGGTAAGTGACCCAGCTGCCGATCGGCGGCGGGTTTTCGCGCTCGGCGTCGGTCAGGCCGCTGCCGAGCTTGAAGCGCTTGCCCTCGGGCGTTTCGACCACCAGCGCGCCGAGCCGGCCGCTGTGCTTGCCTTTGCCGGGCACATGCTCTACGACGCGTGCCTCGGCATCGTCGAAGGGCTTGACCTTCAGCAGGTCGTTGTTGCGTCCACCCAGGTAGAGCGAGCTGCCGCGATGCAGCATCAGGCCTTCGCCGCCCATCTTCACGGTCTTGTCGAGCAGAGCCTGCAGTTCCTCGTGCGTGGTCGCGCGCTGTTGTGGAACGGGCACGATCCAGGGCGCATCGGTGATGGGCAACAGCTTGCGCAGGGCCGCCAGTCGGGTGGTGAAGTCGCCGCCTTGTGATGGCAGGTCGAACACCATGAAGCGCATCTCGCGCCAGGCGACGTCGTTCGGCGTCTGGCTGCGCACGGTCGATACCGCGTGAGAGAAACGGCCGCGGCCCGCCCACAGTTCGCCGTCCATGGGCTGCCGGGGAAGCGGGGCGGTGAACCACGCTGGCGCCACGACCTTTTCGCCGCCGCGCGTCCATAGCTGCTTGCCATCCCAGTAGCCGCGCACGCCATCGAATTTTTCGCTGACCCAGTAGTCGTTCAGCGACATGCCGCGACGGTAGACCTCGGCGAGCATCAGCGAGGGCGCGGCGTCGCGCGCGAACGCGCCGCGCGCCAGTGACACGCCGAGGCCGGCCAGCAGAAGGGTGCGTCGATTCAGCACGATGCTATGAAATAAAGAGCGAAAAACGGCCGCAGGGCGGCCGCTTCAAGCCAGTTGGGCTCGGCGCTTATTCCGCCATGCCCCCGACGACGTTGCTGAAGCCGCCGTCCACGTAGGTGATCTCTGCTGTCACACCGCTGGCCAGGTCGCTCAGCAGGAAGGCGGCCACATTGCCAACTTCCTCGATCGTCACATTGCGGCGGATCGGTGAGGCGTCGGCCACGGCGGCCAGCATCTTGCCGAAGCCCTTGATGCCGCTGGCCGCCAGCGTCTTGATCGGGCCGGCGCTGATGCCATTCACGCGCATGCCCTTCGGGCCGAGCGAGGAGGCGGTGTAGCGCACCGAGGCTTCGAGCGAAGCCTTGGCCAGGCCCATCGTGTTGTAGTTGGGCAGCGCGCGTTCGGCGCCCAGGTAGGTCAGCGTGAGCAGGGCCGACTTGTCGTTGAGGTAGGGCAGGGCCGCCTTGGCCATGGCCGGAAAGCTGTACGCGCTGATGTCGTGCGCGACCTTGAAGCCCTCGCGCGAGAGGCCTTCGAGGAAGTCGCCCGCGATGGCTTCGCGCGGTGCGAAGCCAATGCTGTGAACGAAGCCGTCGAACTTCGGCCAGGCCTGGGCGAGATCGGCGAAGAGCTTGTCGATCTGCGCGTCGTCGCTCACGTCGCAGTCGAAAATCAGCTTCGAGCCGAAGTCTGCGGCATATTCGGTGATACGGTCCTTGAATCGTTCGCCGACATAACTGAAGGCGAGCTCGGCGCCCTGCTCATGGCAGGCCTTGGCAATGCCATAAGCAATGGAGCGATTGCTCAACACACCGGTGATCAACAGTTTTTTGCCGGAAAGAAAGCCCATGAAGTTGCCTTGTGAAAATCTTGGGCAGAATTCTCGCATGCGGTTTCTCTGGGTCGGGTGGTTGTTGGTGTGCGCGTTCCCCGCGTGGGCCGCGCATGGATATGCACTTTGGGACGACCTGAAGTACGCGCAGGGCTTCAAGTCCTTCGATTACGTCAACCCCGACGCGCCCAAGGGCGGCGAACTGCGGCTGGTGAGCAATCTGCGCTATTCGACCTTCGACAAGTACAACCCATTCACCCTCAAGGGTTCACCGCCGGCCTATCTGCAGCAACTGCTCTTTGAAACGCTGCTGAGCGCGTCGCTCGACGAGACCGCCTCTGCATATGGATTGCTGGCCGAGGACGTGGAGGTTGCGCCAGACCGGCTGAGCGTGGTGTTTCGCCTGCGCCAGGAAGCCCGCTTTCACGACGGCACACCGGTGGAGGCGGCCGATGTGAAATACACGGTCGATACGCTGCGCAGTCCGCAGGCGATGCCGCAGTTCGCGACCTTGCTGCAGGAGGTGCGCGACGTACAGGTTCTGGACCGGCTGACGGTGCGTTTCCGCTTCAAGCGCCCCGACCGTGAGCTCCCGTTGACTGTGGGCACCCTTGTGCCGGTGTTCAGCCGGCATTGGGGCATGAAGGACGGCAAGGCCAAGCCGTTCGACCAGATCGTGACCGACACGCCGATCGGCAGCGGCCCCTATCGTATTGGCCCGGTGATTTTTGGGCGTGACATCACCTATGTACGCGATCCGAACTACTGGGGACGTGAGCTCAATGTGCGACGTGGGACCGCGAACTTCGAGCGGATCACCGTCAAGATCTACCGGGACAACACGGCCAGGCTCGAAGCCCTGAAGGCTGGCGAGTTCGATTTCATGAGTTTCTATTCGGCCGGCGATTGGGCTCGCCGTGTGAATGGACGGCGTTTCGACAGCGGGCAATTGGTCAAGCAGGAGTTTCCGCACCGCCATCCGTCTGGATACCAGAGTTATGTTCTCAACACGCGCCGCCCCTTGCTCAAGGATGTCCGGGTGCGCGAGGCCCTGGGGCTGGCACTGGACTACGACTGGATGAACCGGCAACTGTTCTACCGGGGATACCCACGCGTGCACGACCTGTTCGGCAATACGCAGTGCGAGGCGACAGGACTGCCGTCGGCACAAGAAAACGCCCTGCTGGAGCGCTGGCGCGGCAAGGTGCCAGACGCCGTGTTCGGGCCCATGTACACACCGCCCGCCACAGAAGGCGAAGGCCGGTCGCTTCGAGACAACCTGCGCCGAGCGCGCGACCTGCTGCACGAAGCCGGCTGGGACTATCGCGATGGTGCTCTGCGCAATGCGCAGGGCCAGCCGATGGTGCTGAGTTACCTCGATAGCCGAGAGGGAGGCATACGGACCGTCTCGCCGTGGATACGCAATCTCGAAAAACTGGGCATCCGGTTGAATTTCAATGCGGTGGACTACGCGCTGTACCAGCAGCGAATGGACCAGTTCGACTTCGACATCGTCACCATCAACTTCCAGGGCACCCACAACCCGGGCCAGGAAATGATGGAGATTTTCGGCAGCAAGGCCGCGGACACCGAGGGCTCGGGAAATTTCACCGGGGTCAAGAGTCCCGCGGTGGACGATCTGCTCGGGCGCATCGTGGGTGCAACCTCGAAGGAGGAACTGTTGCCCGCCTGCCGCGCGCTCGACCGCGTCATCATGCACAGCCACCTGTTGATCCCGCAATGGACGCTGACGTCGCACCGCATCGTCTACGACGCATGGCGCACGGCGCATCACGATCCCATGCCGCCCTATGCGCTCGCCGAAGAGTGGGCCATGCTCACATGGTGGCGCGGTCCGGGCGAGGTGGGTGGACGGTGAAGATGCACTTCACCAAGGCTAACGGCGCGGGTACCGCAGCGTCAGGCATGGAGCATTTTCTATGAGCGGCTACATCCTGCGCCGGCTGCTGCTGATGATTCCCACGTTGCTGGGCGTCATCATCATCACCTTCGGCGTCATCCAGTTTGTGCCTGGAGGGCCTGTCCAGCAATACCTGATCGAGTCTCGCGTGGCTGCGGGCGGCTCGGGTGCCGATTCGGGTGGAGGCACCTACCGCGGCGGGCAGGGCGTGGACCCCAAACGGCTGGAGGAGATCAAGGCGCTGTATGGCTTTGACAAGCCACCGCTCGAGAGGCTCACCCAGATGCTGAGTCGGTTTGCACGCTTCGATCTTGGCCAAAGTTTCTTTCAGAACAAGAGCGTATGGGCGCTGATCGTTGAAAAGCTGCCGGTGTCGCTGAGCCTGGGTCTGTGGACCTTTTTCATCAGCTACGCGATTGCGGTGCCGCTTGGCGTGGCGAAGGCTGTGCGCGCGGGCTCCCGCTTCGACCTCTGGACGTCGGTGTTCGTCTTGGTCGGCTATGCGATTCCGGGTTTTGTGCTCGGCGTCGCGCTCTTGGTGATCTTCGGTGGGCAGCTGCAGTGGTTTCCATTGCGCGGGCTCACATCATCGAACTGGGATGAGCTCAGCTGGGGCGCACGCATCGTCGACTACCTCTGGCACATCACGTTGCCGGTGACTGCCATGGTGCTCGGCAGCTTTGCGATCACCGCGATCCTTACCAAGAACTCCTTCCTCGAGGAGATCCGCAAGCAGTACGTGCTGACGGCGCGTGCCAAGGGGCTCAAGGACCGCCAGGTGCTGTGGAAGCACGTGTTTCGCAACGCGCTGATTCCGATCGTCACGGGTTTTCCTGCGGCCTTCATCGGGGCTTTTTTCACCGGTTCACTGCTGATCGAAACGCTGTTCTCGCTCGATGGGCTGGGCCTGCTGAGTTATGAAAGCGTGATCCGGCGCGACTATCCCGTGGTGCTGGGCACGCTCTATTTCTTCACGCTGATCGGCCTGCTGACCAAGCTGATCAGCGACCTCTGCTACGTCTGGGTGGATCCACGTGTCAAGTTTGACTGACCCTCCCGCAATGACCTCCGGCGGTCCTGAAGGGGGCAATGCGGTGCCTGTTTCCTTGTCCCCGGGGCGCCGTGCCTGGCGGCGCTTCCGGCGCAACAGGCTTGGCTTCTGGAGCTTGATGCTGTTCAGCGCGATGGTGTTGCTGAGCCTGGGCGCTGAACTGCTGTCCAACGACCGGCCATTGATCGTGCGCTACGAGGGGCGAACCTACTTCCCCGTGCTGCGTGAGTATCCCGAGACGGTGTTTGGCGGCGACTTTCAGACACCCACGGATTATCTTGACCCCTTCATCGAGGCGCGCTTGCGGGAGAAGGGCAACTGGGCGCTGTATGCGCCCAACCGCTATGGCGCCAACACCATCAATTACTTCGCCAAGGACCCGGCACCGGGTCCGCCATCGTGGCAAAACTGGCTGGGTACAGATGACCGCGGCCGTGATCTCTTGGCGCAATTGATCTATGGGTTTCGCGTGAGCGTGCTGTTCGGCCTTGCTCTGGCCGCGATCGGCACGGTGCTGGGTGTGGTGGCAGGTGCCATCCAGGGTTATTTCGCTGGCAAGACCGACCTGCTGATGCAACGGGCGATCGAGATATGGGGTTCGATGCCCGAGCTGTACCTGTTGATCATCTTCAGTGCAATCTTTGCGCCGAGTGTGGCGCTGCTGCTGATCATCCTGAGCTTGTTTGGTTGGATTGGCCTGGCCGATTACGTGCGCGCCGAATTCCTGCGCAACCGGCAGATGGACTACGTGCGCGCCGCCCGTGCACTCGGAGTGAGCAATCTGCAGATCATGTGGCGCCATATCCTGCCGAACAGCATGGTCCCTGTTGTCACCTTTCTGCCTTTTCGGATCAGTGCGTCGATCCTGGCGCTGGCCTCGCTCGATTTTCTGGGGCTGGGCGTGCCGCCGGGCACGCCGTCTTTGGGGGAACTGCTCAGTCAGGGCAAGTCCAGCATCGACGCTTGGTGGATCTCGTTGGCTACCTTTGGCGTGCTCGTGCTCACCCTGGCATTGCTGACCTTCATGGGCGACGCGCTGCGCGACGCACTAGACCCCCGGAAGGCCGACAAGTGATGAGCGACACCAAAAGCCAACCCCTGCTCGACGTGAAGGGCCTGCGCATCGCGTTCAGCGGCAAGGAGGTGGTGCACGGCATCGACTTCCAGATCGCCGCGGGCGAAAAACTCGCGCTCGTCGGCGAATCGGGTTCGGGCAAGACGGTCACGGCGCTGTCGCTGCTGCGCCTGGTGCAGAACGCCGATCTTGCTGGCGTCGCAAGGCTCTTCGGCCCGGAGCATGCGCAGAACAACGCGCGCGATCTGCTGTCGATCCCCGAGCGCGAATTGCGTGGCATCCGAGGCAAGGAGATCGCGATGATCTTCCAGGAGCCGATGACCGCACTCAATGCGCTCTACAGCGTCGGCGACCAGATCGCCGAGGTGCTGGAGTTGCATGAAGGGTTGTCGGCCCGTGCCGCGCAAGCGGCAGCCGTCCAGTTGCTGGCCGACACCGGTATTCCGGAGCCGGAGCGGCGGGCGAGGGCGTTTCCGCACCAGCTTTCAGGCGGCCAACGGCAGCGCGCCATGATCGCAATGGCGCTCGCCTGCAAGCCGCGCCTGCTGCTCGCGGACGAGCCGACCACCGCGCTCGACGTCACCGTGCGCGCGCAAATCCTCGAACTGCTGGCCGGCCTGCAGCGCAAGTACGGCATGGCCGTGCTGCTGATCACGCACGACCTGAACCTGGTGCGTCGCTTCGCCGACCGGGTGGTGGTCATGGAGAGCGGCCACGTGGTCGAGCATGGCGCCGTGGCGGGCGTGTTCGAGGCGCCGCAGCATCCGTACACACGCAAGCTGATCGACAGCCATCCGCAGCGCGATGTGGTGGCGGTCGCCGCACGGGACGAGGCGGCACCGGTGCTCGAAGCCAAAGCCCTGCGCGTGATCTACCCGGTGCCGCGCCCCGGCTTCGCGGGCTGGTTCCGCAAGGGTGAATTCGTCGCCGTGCAAGGCGCGGACTTCCGCATCGTGCCGGGCGAAACGCTGGGCGTGGTCGGGGAGTCGGGTTCGGGCAAGTCGACGCTCGCGCTTGCGGCGCTTGGCCTGCTGAAGCACCAGGGCGTGTTGAAGGTCGATGGCAAGGGGTGGGCTGTCGATCGGGCTTCCGACCTGGGCCTGCGTCGGGTCATGCAGGTGGTGTTCCAGGATCCGTTTTCATCGCTCTCGCCGCGCATGACGGTGGAGCAGATCGTGGGCGAAGGTTTGCGCGTGCATGCGCCCGAACTCGGCA
Organism: Variovorax sp. EL159; assembly: GCF_900100965.1. Taxonomy (GTDB): domain Bacteria; phylum Pseudomonadota; class Gammaproteobacteria; order Burkholderiales; family Burkholderiaceae_C; genus Variovorax. Next base: position 54,902 of record NZ_FMUJ01000003.1, read on the forward strand.
CCGAGGCCCGCCGCGCCCGCGCACTCACGGCACTGGCCGACGTCGGGTTGACCGAGGCGCAGTTTCCGTCGCTCCTCGAGCGTTACCCGCATGAGTTTTCGGGCGGGCAGCGCCAGCGCCTGGCGATTGCGCGCGCACTGATCGTCGATCCGCAATTGCTGGTGCTCGACGAGCCGACCAGTGCGCTCGACGTGACGATCCAGAAGCAGGTGCTGAGCCTGCTGCAGCGCTTGCAGCGGGAGCGGGGTCTGAGCTATTTGCTGATCACGCACGATGTGGAAGTGATCCGCGCCATGGCGCACGAGGTCATTGTGATGAAGGACGGGGCGATCCTTGAAGCCGGGCCGGTCGAGCGGGTGCTCGATGCGCCGGCGCATCCCTATACAAAAAAATTGGTGGCCGCGGCGCTGCTGGAATAAACGGAGATTGCAGGAAATGTCGGAAATCGGACGCGACCGGCGCGGTGCCTGGCGTGCAGCGCTGGCTTGCATGGTCACCCTGGCAGTGGCGATGGGCCTGGGGCGCTTTGCCTTCACGCCCATGCTGCCCATCATGCTGCACGAGGGAAAGCTGGAGCTGGCGGGCGGCGGCGTGCTGGCGTCGCTCAATTACCTGGGTTATTTCTTCGGTGCGGTCAGCTGTGCGGCCATCGGGATCAAGGCGTCGAGCATGGTGCGCGGCGGGTTGGTTGCCACCGCGGCGCTTCTGCTCGGCATGGGGCTGCTGCACAGCTTCATCGGGTGGGGTGTCCTGCGTACTGCGGCGGGCGTGATGAGCGCCTGGGTCTTCGTTTTTGCCTCGGGCTGGGGCATGCGGCGGCTGGCCGAAACGAATGCGCCGACGCTGGCGGGCGTGATCTACACCGGGCCGGGCATCGGGATCGCGATGACCGGATTGCTGGGCGGCGCTTTGGGGCGCTGGGGTTCCGAAGCGGGGTGGATGGGCCTTGGTCTTCTCGCGATCGCGCTGATCGCCGTGATCTGGCGCGTGTTCGACGATGGCGAACAGCCGGCGAGCGGCACCGCTGCGCCGGCGCCAGTGACGGCAGGCGCTGCTGCTGGAACGGCGGCCGCCCGCAGCGACGCGATCTGGCTGGTTGCGCTCTATGGTCTGGCGGGTTTCGGCTACATCATCACGGCGACCTTTCTCCCGGTGATCGCGCGCCAGGCGTTGCCCGGTTCGTCGTGGCCCGACTTCTTCTGGCCGCTGTTCGGGCTGGCCATCATTCCGGGCGCGCTGATCGGGGCACGCGCGCCGACCCACTGGGACAACCGCCTGTTGCTGGCCGTGGCTTATGCGCTGCAGGCGCTCGGCGTGGTGCTGTCGGTGGCATGGCCGACCATCGGCGGGTTCGCGCTTGGCAGCCTGTTGCTCGGGATGCCGTTCACGGCCATCACGCTTTTCGCGATGCGGGAGGCGCGCCGCCTGCGTGGCAATGCGGCCGCCGGGCTGATCGGCTACGCGACGGCGTCGTATGGCGTGGGGCAGATCATCGGGCCGCTCTTTGCGGCGCCGCTGGCCCAGCGAACCGGGTCTTTCGAACTCCCGTTGCTGGTCGCCGCCGCTGCGCTGGCGCTCGGGGCGGTGTTGTTTGCGGTGGTTTGGTCCAAATCTCGTGCGCCACTGGCTGCCTGAGTGCGAATGCCCCTTCATTTATCACACGAATAGCATATAATTCGAGGCTCACGACCAAACGGGCGGGTACCAACCGCCCGTTTTTTTTGGTCTATTCATTCTGAGCACTCATTGAGATCATTGGGATTCGGGCATCCGCGGCGGGGCGGATGCGCGGGTTCGGTATTTAAAAGGCACTTTCAAACACGTGGCATTGCAGCAAATAGTGGAACAAACCGTGGCCGGTCTTGGCTACGACCTGGTTGAGATCGAACGCTCGGCCGGGGGATTGCTGCGCGTGACGATTGATTTGCCCTGGACGGCCCCCACCTCCGAAGATGTGGCTGCCGGCGTGCCCGAGCCGTTCGTGACGGTGGAAGACTGCGAAAAAGTCACGCGGCAATTGCAGTTCGCGCTCGAAGTCGATGGCGTTGATTACAAGCGGCTCGAGGTTTCCTCGCCCGGTATCGATCGCCCGCTGCGCAATGAGCAGGATTTCGAGCGTTTTGTCGGGTCGGAAATCGACATCACGCTCAAGGCGCCCATGGGGGCTGCCGCGGCGGGCCAGGTGTCGGCCACCCGCAAGAAGTTTCGCGGCACGCTGGAGCGTGCCGAAAAGGCGCAAGGGGCTGCCGAAGGTGCGGCCCCGGGTTGGCAAATCGTCTGGAGCGATGCGCCCAAGCCCAAGCCGGGTCAAAAAGTGAGCAAGAAGCGCGCGCCTGCACCGTTGCATGCGCTGGGCTTTGTGCTGGACGAGCTGCGCGATGCGCGGCTTGCGCCCATTGTGGATTTCAAGGGCCGCAAGGCCAAAACCCAACCGGGTTTTTCGGATATTGACGACGGAACGAATGTTCCGGACTGACCAGAGGAGTGGTGGCATGAATCGCGAAATGTTGATGTTGGTGGATGCGATCTCGCGCGAGAAGAACGTCGAGCGTGACGTCGTCTTCGGCGCAGTCGAGTCCGCACTGGCGCAAGCCACCAAGAAGCTCCATCAGGGTGACGTGGACATCCGCGTCTCGGTCGATCGCGACAGTGGCGACTACGAGACCTTCCGCCGTTGGCACGTCGTTCCCGACGAGGCCGGCCTGCAGCTGCCCGACCAGGAAATCCTCCTGTTCGAAGCCAAGGAAGAAATGTCGGACATCGAAGTCGGCGAGTACATCGAAGAAGCGGTGGATTCGGTGCCGATCGGCCGTATCGGCGCCATGGCTGCCAAGCAGGTGATCCTGCAGAAGATCCGCGACGCCGAGCGCGAAATGTTGCTGAACGACTTCATGTCGCGTGGCGACAAGATCTTCGTCGGCACCGTCAAGCGCCTGGACAAGGGCGACATCATCGTCGAGGCCGGCCGCGTCGAAGGCCGCCTGCGCCGCAGCGAGATGATCGCAAAGGAAAACCTGCGCAATGGCGATCGCGTGCGCGCCATGATCATGGAGGTCGACCTGACGCTGCGCGGCGCGCCGATCATCCTGTCGCGCTCGGCGCCCGAGTTCATGATCGAGCTGTTCCGCCAGGAAGTGCCCGAGATCGAGCAAGGCCTGCTCGAAATCAAGAGCTGCGCCCGTGACCCGGGTTCGCGCGCCAAGATCGCCGTGCTCTCGCACGACAAGCGCGTCGACCCGATCGGCACCTGCGTCGGCGTGCGTGGCACCCGCGTCAATGCCGTCACGAACGAACTCGCCGGCGAGCGCGTGGACATCGTGCTGTGGAGCGAAGACCCGGCCCAGTTCGTGATCGGTGCCCTGGCGCCGGCAAACGTGTCGTCGATCGTCGTCGATGAAGAAAAGCATGCCATGGACGTGGTGGTCGACGAGGAAAACCTCGCCATCGCCATCGGCCGCGGCGGCCAGAACGTGCGCTTGGCTTCCGACCTGACCGGTTGGAAGATCAACATCATGGACGCCAACGAGTCGGCCCAGAAGCAGGCGACCGAGACGGACGCCAGCCGCAAGCTCTTCATGGAAAAGCTCGACGTCGACGAAGAAATCGCCGACATCCTGATCTCCGAAGGCTTCAACAGCCTGGAAGAAGTCGCCTATGTGCCGATCTCCGAAATGCTGGAGATCGAGGCTTTCGACGAAGACACGATCAATGAGCTGCGCTCGCGTGCCAAGGATGCGCTGCTGACCATGGAAATCGCCAAGGAGGAGGGTGTCGAGGTGCAGCCGCAGGTGTCTCAGGACCTGCATGACCTCGAGGGCCTGGACCCCGAGCTGATTCCCAAGCTGGTCGAGGCGGGTGTGAACACCCGTGACGACCTCGCCGACCTCGCGGTCGATGAACTCACCGAGATCACCGGCCACAGCGCCGATGACGCCAAAGCCCTCATCTTGAAAGCCCGCGAACACTGGTTCGCCGGCCAAGAGTGACGGTCATGGAGGCACGAAACCAATATGTCCAGTACCACTGTCGCCGAGTTCGCGAACGAGCTCAAGAAGACTCCCGAAACCTTGCTTGACCAGCTCAAGAGCGCAGGCGTGCCCAAAGCGGCCGCCACCGATGCGCTCACGGAGGCCGACAAGCAGCGCTTGCTCGGCCACCTCAAAGCCAGCCATGGCACCGTCGAGCCCGAGCGCAAGAAGATCACGCTGACCAAGAAGTCGACCAGCGAGATCAAGCAGGCCGACGCCACCGGCCGCGCCCGCACCATCCAGGTCGAGGTGCGCAAGAAGCGCACGTTCATCCAGCGCGATGAAGGCCACCCGGCCACGCCCGAACATGCACAGCAAAGCGCTGAAGCACCGGCACCTGCGCCAGCTGCGCCCCAGGTCGACGAGGCCGAACTGGCCCGCCGCGAGGAAGAAGCGCGCCGCCAGGCCGAGCTGATCCGTCGCCAGGAAGAAGAGCTGGCCGAAAAGCGCCGTCTGCGCGAAGAAGCCGAAGCCCGTGAACGCGAGCAGGCTGAAAAGGCCGAGCGCGCCGAACAGGCCGAGCAAGAAGCCGCACGCATCGCCGCCGAGAAGAAGGCCGCTGCTGCAGCTGCCGCCGCAACCGCTGCGGCCAAGGACACGCCTGCCAAGCCGGCTGCCGCGCCCGCTCCCGCAGTGACGGCCGCCGCCGCTGCCGCCGAGCAGCAGGCCGCCGACACCAAGCTCGCCGCCCAGACCGCCGCGACGCAAGCCAAGGAAGACGCAAAGGCCAAGGCCGCTGCCGAATCGAAGGCCCGCGCCGACGAAGAGGCTGCACGTGCCAAGGATCTCGACGAGCGTCGCCGCAAGGCCCTCGCCGAAGCCGAAGCCATTCGCGCGATGATGAATGCACCGGCCCGCGTGCTGGTGCCGCACAAGGCGCCCGAGAAGCCGCAGCCCGAAAAGGCCGCAGTCAAGGGCACGCTGCACAAGCCGGCCACGCCGGCGGCACGTCCCGGCGCGCCTGCCGCACCCGGTGCTGCAGCAGCGCCCGGCGCCGCCGGGGCCGGCAAGGAAGTCAAGTCCGCCAAGCTCTCGTCGAGCTGGGCTGGCGATCCTGCCAAGAAGAAGGAAATCAAGACCCGCGGCGATGCCAGCGGTGGCGTCGGTCGCGGCAACTGGCGCGGAGGTCCGCGCGGCCGTCGCGGCAATGACCGTGGCGGTCACGACGAGCAGCACGCACCGGCCGCACCGGTCGAGGCACGCGTTCTCGAAGTGCACGTGCCCGAAACCATCACCGTGGCCGAACTGGCACACAAGATGGCCGTCAAGGCACAGGAAGTCATCAAGCAGCTGATGAAGCTCGGCATGATGGCGACCATCAACCAGTCGCTCGACCAGGACACCGCGATGATCATCGTGGAGGACATGGGTCACAACGCCGTGGTTGCTGCGCTGGACGATCCGGAAGCCTTCACCGACGAGGACGTGTCGGCGCAAACCGCCGAAGCTCTGCCGCGCGCACCGGTCGTGACCGTCATGGGTCACGTCGACCACGGCAAGACCTCACTGCTCGACTACATCCGCCGCGCCAAGGTCGCAGCGGGCGAAGCCGGCGGCATCACGCAGCACATCGGCGCGTACCACGTGCAGACCGAACGCGGCATGGTGTCGTTTCTCGACACCCCGGGTCACGAGGCCTTCACGGCCATGCGTGCCCGCGGTGCACAGGCCACTGACATCGTGATCCTGGTGGTGGCCGCCGACGACGGCGTCATGCCCCAGACCAAGGAAGCCATCAAGCACGCGAAGGCGGCGGGTGTGCCGATCGTGGTTGCCATCAACAAGGTGGACAAGCCCGATGCCAACCTGGACCGCGTGAAGCAGGAACTGGTGGCCGAAGAGGTCGTGCCCGAAGAGTACGGTGGCGATGTGCCGTTCGTGCCGGTGTCGGCCAAGACCGGCCAGGGCATCGACGACCTGCTCGAACAAGTGCTGCTGCAGGCTGAAGTGCTGGAACTCAAGGCGCCGGTGGATGCCGCCGCCAAGGGTCTGGTCATCGAAGCGCAGCTCGACAAGGGCCGCGGCCCGGTCGCAACCGTGCTGGTTCAGTCCGGCACGCTCAAGACCGGCGACGTGGTGCTGGCAGGTTCCACCTACGGCCGCGTGCGCGCCATGCTGGACGAAGACGGCAAGACCATCAAGGCCGCGGGTCCGTCGATCCCGGTCGAGATTCAGGGCCTGACCGAAGTGCCGCAAGCGGGCGACGAGTTCATGGTGATGGCCGACGAGCGCCGTGCGCGCGAAATCGCCACCTACCGTGCCGGCAAGTTCCGCAACACCAAGTTGGCGAAGCAGCAGGCCGCGAACCTGCAGAACATGTTCACCGACCTGTCGGCGGGCGAAGTGCAGACGCTGCGCCTGATCATCAAGGCCGACGTGCAAGGCTCGCAGGAAGCCCTGGCGCAATCGCTGCTCAAGCTGGCGACCGAAGAAGTCAAGGTGCAGATCGTCTACGCAGGCGTGGGCGGTATCAGCGAGAACGACATCAACCTCGCCATCGCCTCCAAGGCGGTCGTGATCGGCTTCAACGTGCGCGCCGATGCCGGTGCGCGCAAGCTGGCCGAAAACAACGGCGTGCAGCTGAACTACTACAGCATCATTTATGACGCTGTGGACGAGATCAAGGTTGCGATGTCGGGCATGCTGGCACCGGAGCGCCGCGAAGAGATCATCGGCTCGGCCGAGATCCGCACGGTGTTCGTGGCCTCGAAGATCGGCACCGTGGCCGGCTCGTACGTCACTTCGGGCTCGGTCAACCGCAGCGCGCATTTCCGCCTGCTGCGCGACAACGTGGTGATCTACACCGGCGAAATCGATTCGATCAAGCGCATGAAGGACGATGTCCGCGAAGTCCGCGAAGGTTTTGAGTGCGGTATCAAGCTCAAGAACTACAACGACATCAAAGAAGGCGATCAGCTCGAATTCTTCGAAATCAAGGAAATCGCCCGGACGCTGTAAGCGTTCGATGCGAAAGAGTCCATGCCGAAAAGAAAAGCCGCTGCCCCCAACCGCGCGTTCAAGGTTGCCGACCAGATCCAGCGGGATCTGACGGAGCTGATCGCGCGCGAGTTGAAGGACCCGCGCGTGGGCATGGTCACGATCCAGGCCGTCGAGGTCACGCCCGACTATGCGCATGCGAAGGTCTACTTCAGCATGCTCACGGGCGACGTGACCGAGACCACCGAAGCGCTCAACCAGGCCGCGGGCTTCCTGCGCAACGGCCTGTTCAAGCGCCTGCATATCCACACCGTGCCCACGCTGCACTTCCTGTTCGACCGCACCACCGAGCGTGCCGCCGACATGAACGCGCTCATCGCGCAGGCCGTCGCTTCGCGCTCGAAAGACGACTAGCCATGAATGCGCCACGCACAAGGGTGCAGCGGCGCCCTGTGCATGGGGTGTTGTTGCTCGACAAGCCGCTGGGACTCTCCAGCAACCAGGCCTTGCAAAAGGCCAAGTGGTTGCTGCGCGCCGAAAAAGCGGGCCATACCGGCACGCTCGATCCGCTCGCGACGGGTGTCCTGCCGCTTTGCTTTGGCGCGGCCACCAAGTTCAGCCAGTTGCACCTGGACGCCGACAAGACCTATGAGGCCACGGCCCGTCTCGGCGTCAAGACCGCGACCGGCGATGCCGAAGGCGACGTGATCGCCGAACGGCCTGTCAACGTCACGCCGGAAGACCTGGCGCGCGTGCAGCAGCAGTTCACCGGCCCGATCCGGCAGGTGCCACCGATGCACAGCGCGCTCAAGAAAGACGGCAAGGCGTTGTACGAGTACGCCCGCGAAGGCGTCGAGATCGAGCGGGCACCGCGCGACGTCGTCATCCACAAGCTGGAGGTGACCGAGGCTGCCGCCCCGCAAGGGCAGCGCGCCATCAGGATCGCGGCGACCGTGAGCAAGGGCACGTACATCCGCACCCTCGGCGAAGACATCGGCGAGGCACTCGGCTGCGGCGCCCACCTGACGTCGCTGCGGCGCACCGCGACCGGCGATTTCGGGCAGGCGCAATGCGTCACCCTCGAAGCGCTCGAAGCCATGGACGAAGAGGAGCGCCTGGCGCAACTCCTGCCAGCCGAGTCGCTGGTGGACGGCCACAGCCGCGTCACGCTCGGCGCGGAAGATGCGGCACGCTTTCTTTCAGGCCTGCGCCGCCGTGGCGGCTGGGCCGATGCGGCAGAAGTGGCCGTGTTCGGCAGCGAACCGCACGCCTTCCTCGGCACGGCCCATGTGGCGGCCGGCGAACTGATCCCGGGGCGCTTGCTGAACCCCATCGAAATCCAGCAAATTCTTTTGAACGCACAACAGACCGAAGCGACACCATGAGTACCAAGCAAATCCGCAATATCGCCATCATTGCCCACGTGGACCATGGCAAGACCACCATGGTCGACCAACTGCTGCGCCAGTCCGGCACCTTCGCCGACCACGAGAAGGTCGTCGACACGGTGATGGACAACAACGCCATCGAAAAAGAACGTGGCATCACCATTCTGGCCAAGAACTGCGCCGTGACCTGGGAAGGCACGCACATCAACATCGTCGACACCCCCGGCCACGCGGACTTCGGCGGTGAAGTGGAACGCGCGCTGTCGATGGTCGACGGCGTGGTGCTGCTGATCGACGCCCAGGAAGGCCCGATGCCGCAGACGCGCTTCGTGACCAAGAAGGCGCTGGCCCTGGGCCTCAAGCCCATCCTGGTGGTGAACAAGGTCGACAAGCCCGGCGCGAACCCCGACAAGGTGGTCAATGCCGCCTTCGACCTGTTCGACAAGCTCGGCGCCACCGACGAACAGCTCGACTTCCCCGTGGTGTATGCCTCGGGCATCAACGGCTGGTCGTCGCTGGAAGAGGGCGCACAGGGTGAGCAGTGGGGCCCCGACATGTCGGCCCTGTTCAACACCATCCTGAAGCACGTGCCGTCGCAAAAGGGTGACCCCGCCGCGCCGCTGCAGTTGCAGATCTCGGCCCTCGACTTCTCGACCTTCGTCGGTCGCATCGGCGTCGGCCGTATCAGCCAGGGCACCCTGAAGCCGATGACCGACGTGGTCGTGATGGAAGGTCCGGATGGCAAGTCCATCAAGGGCCGTGTCAACCAGGTGCTGACTTTCCAGGGCCTGGACCGCGTGCAGGCCACCGAAGCCGGCCCGGGCGAGATCGTGCTGATCAACGGCATTGCCGACATCGGCATCGGCGTCACCGTGACCGATCCGGCCAACCCGGCACCGCTGCCCATGCTCAAGGTCGACGAGCCGACCCTGACCATGAACTTCTGCGTCAACACCAGCCCGCTGGCCGGCCGCGAAGGCAAGTTCGTCACCAGCCGCCAGATCTGGGACCGCCTGCAGAAGGAACTGCAGCACAACGTCGCGCTGCGCGTGAACGAAACCGACGAAGAAGGCATCTTCGAAGTGATGGGCCGGGGCGAACTGCACCTGACCATTCTTCTGGAAAACATGCGCCGCGAAGGCTATGAAATGGCCGTGTCGAAGCCGCGCGTGGTGTTCCGCACCGTCAACGGCGAGAAGCATGAACCCATCGAACTGGTGACGGCCGACATCGAAGACCAGCACCAGGGCGGCGTGATGCAGGCACTGGGCGAGCGCAAGGGCGAGCTGGTCAACATGGAACCGGACGGCCGTGGCCGCGTGCGCCTGGAGTACCGCATTCCGGCGCGTGGCCTGATCGGCTTCACGAACGAATTCCTGAACCTGACGCGTGGCTCGGGCCTCATCAGCAACATCTTCGACAGCTACGAGCCGCACAAGGGCGACATCGGCGGCCGCAAGAACGGCGTGCTGATCTCGATGGACGACGGTGAAATCTTCACCTACGCCCTGGGCAAGTTGGACGACCGCGGCCGCATGTTCGTGCGCGCCAACGACCCGGTGTATGAAGGCATGATCGTCGGCATCCACAGCCGCGACAACGACCTCGTGGTGAACGCCACGCGTACCAAGCAGCTGACCAACTTCCGCGTTTCGGGCAAGGAAGACGCGATCAAGATCACGCCTCCGATTGAACTCACGCTCGAATACGGCGTGGAATTCATCGAGGACGACGAGCTGGTCGAAATCACGCCCAAGAGCGTTCGCCTGCGCAAGCGCTTCCTGAAGGAACACGAGCGCAAGCGGGCCGGCCGCGACACGTCGCAAGGCTGATCGCAACCCGCGATTGGCCATGCGCCTGACGCACGGCGGCGCCGTCTGGCTGATGGTCGTCGTGACCCTGATGTGGGGCACGGCGGGCGTCGTCACACGGCACCTCGCACAGGCGCACAGTTTCGAGATCACCTTCTGGCGCAGCCTCTTCACGATGCTGTCGCTGCTGGTGATCTTGCCGCTTTGGCGGGGACGCGCGGTGTTCTCGCAAGTGCGCAACGGCGGGCGCGAACTCTGGATTTCAGGCGTCTGCTGGGCCGTGATGTTCACGGCCTTCATGGTTGCGCTCACGCTGGCTTCCACGGCCAGCGTGCTGGTCACGATGTCATTGGGCCCATTGCTCACCGCGCTCGCGGCCCGCTTCTTCATCGGGCACCGGTTGCCCACGCGCACCTGGCTGGCGATCGTGGTCGCCGGCCTTGGCATCGGCTGGATGTACGGCACGCAGCTGTTGCAGGGTGGTGGGGCTTCGGTGCTCGGCACGCTGGTTGCGCTGTGCGTGCCGCTGGCAGGTGCCGCCAACTGGACGGTGGTTCAGCATGCTCAGGCGAAAGGGCACGACATCGACCTGGTGCCCGCGGTGCTGATCGGCGCGGTGCTCACCGCGCTGTTCACCCTGCCTTTTGCGTGGCCGTTCCAGGCAAGCGCACATGACCTCGGCCTGCTGGCTTTTCTCGGCGTGTTCCAGCTCGCCATTCCCTGTGTTCTCTCGGTTCTGTGTGCCCAGGTTTTGAAGGCCCCCGAGGTCGCGTTGCTGGCCTTGCTGGAGGTGATCTTCGGCATCGCGCTGGCCTGGGTCGGAGCAGGCGAGGAGCCGGCGGCCAGCGTGTTGACCGGCGGTGCGCTGGTCATCGGCGCATTGGTGTTCAACGAACTGCTCGCGCTGCGCAGTCGCCGCACCACGGCCGCAGACACAGCATTGCCGGGCGCGCACTAGCAGCGCACCAGGCAATGAGCCCCGGCGCGGCGCTACCGCGACTGACGCGACGGAGGAACCGGCGGCGGAAGGGGCTGCGTCGCCGGCATGGCGGCGTCCATGACGCCCAGGCTGTTCATCCGGGCCTCGACCACCTTGCGCATGAAGGTCTGCGCAAAGTCTTCGCTCATGCGCCAGTTGCCGTTGTCCTGCACGAAAGTGAATTCCCCGGTGACCGGGATCGTGTTGTCGCCACTGCCCGAGAGGGCGCCCAGCAGGCGGTCGTTGTATTCGATGACCAGCGGGCAGACGTGGCCCACGCCGCCTTCGGCGGCCTTGCAGGGGCCGGTGAGTTCGATCTCGGCAATCTCGCGCGAGCGGTCGGGGTCGCGGGTCAGCAGGCCGGAGTCGGCGCGCTGGCGCAAGCGTTCCCTGGCCGGCGAAGAGCGCATGCTGAGCGGGGCAGCGCCTTCGCGAAACGCCTTCTCCATGGCTTCGCGGCCGATGGGCTCGGCGTTGTAGAGCGGCTTGCCATCGGCATCGAGGTGCCCGAAGCGGGCTTCGACGATGGCGACATCCGCGCCCCGCACCACCATCTCGTCGCCCTTCGGCGATGCGGGCCCGATGGTGTAGGCCATCGATTCGGTGCTGTCGCCTTGCTTCATGAGGGCCACGCAGCCGCGCACGCGCTCCGGCTTGCGATAGCCGACCTCGCGCATGCTGCTGACCGAAGGCGTCTGGATGGAAGAGCGGCTGCTTGGGTCGAGGTTGCGCATGCGCACGTCCATGGCCGCGCGAATCATCAGGCTGTTCAGCGTCTTGCGCGTGGAGCTTGCGTCGCAGGCAGGCACGCTGGCCGGCGCGAAGATGTACCAGCCGAGTCCACCCGCCACGACCAGCACGGTCAGGATGAACTTCCATGCACCGACCCGTCGGGTTCGTTGCGCCTGGTTTCTCCAGGCGCGCACGGCCTGCTCGTCGGCATCAATGAGGACTTGCGCCTCGGCAACGATGCGCTGGCGCTCGGCGGCCATGGCAAAGGCCGGCTCGTTGGCCACCTGGGCACGCGTGGCCTCGTAGTCTTCTTTTTCGAGAAGGCCCTCGGTCACCAGCCAGGCCAGCGCGATGGCGGGCGCCGCGGGCACGGTGCCCAAGATGGGCGTTTGCTGCAACGCCTCGTCGCGCATCTCGGCGTCGATGAGCCCGTCTTTGTAGAGCGATTCGATGGCCTCGTGCGTGATGCCGCGGCCAGCCAGCTCGACGAGATCGTCGGCGTCGAAGGCCGTGCTTTCCGCGTCGCCCAGATTGGGGTCGGGGGGCGTGGCGGCTTCGAGCCTTTCGAGCGCCGCGTCCTGCTGTTCTTCGGTGACCAGGCCTCGCATGCGCATCCATGCCAGGGCGTGGGCCGGGCTTGGAAGCGGGGGCAGGGTGGCGGTCTCGGGATGGGCCAGCACGGCGTCGTGCTGCGCGTCGGTGATCAGGCTCTGCGTCAGCAGGGCCAGGAACGCATCCGGGTTGGCGTCAGAAGTCATGCGGGGATTCTGCCGTGGGTGCCATCGACTGCCTTGCCAGGAAAAGCGGACAAAAAAACGCCGGCGGATGCCGGCGTTTTTCTCTTCAGATCCGCAGGGGATCAGGGACGGGCGACCTTCCAGGCGCCGTTGGCCACGCCGTCGCCGGTGCGGTCGCCAGCCTTGGCGTCTTTCGACCAGTAGTACAGGGGCCAGCCCTTGTAGGCCCACTGGCGCTTGCCATCTTCACGAATGATGATGGTGTAGCCGCCCATGGGCTTGGCGGTGTCGGCCACGCCGAGCGCGGGCCAGTTGGCGGCGCACTGGGCGTTGCAGGCGGAGGTGCCGGCGCCCGCGGTGTCCTTGGCGAAGGTGTAGAGCGTCATGCCGTTGGGGCCGACCAGCACGCCGTCGGCGGTGCGGGTGGGCGCGTCGGGCGCGCTGGCGGTCTGGGACATGCCGCCGCAGCCGGCGAGCAAAGCCGCAGCGAGGATCGAGGCGCTGAGCAATTTCATGCAGTTTCTCCTTCAGTTGATAAATCGCGAAAACAAGCCAGGTGATTGCGCGAGCCGGCAGTTTATGCGGTTGCTAAGACAAATCGCGGTAGGCCAGCGTCGCCAGTTTGAGCAAAACTTCTCGCGGCAGCTTGCCGGCGATGGCGTAGCCGAAGCCCTGGTCGACCCAGTAGAAGCTGGGCACCGGCCCTTCGGAGGCGAAACGGAAGGCGGTCTCGCGCGAAGCGGTGGCGCCCGCGGCCTGGGCGTCGAGGGTGCCGATGTAGAGCGTGACGCGCTCGCCGGTGGCGTTCTCGAACATGAATTGCGCACGCGCGCCGGTTTCCCCGGGCAACAGGCGGCCACCGACCAGCAGGTAGCCCTGGGTCGAGAGGTCCGGCACCTTGAGCGGCCTGTCGAGGCGCCTGGAAAGCCACTGCACCAGATGCTGCTGCTCGCTGGCTGCCACCTCCACAGGGTGCCTCTTCTCGGGCGCATAGACGGCGTGTGCGACCGATGCGTCGTGCACGAACTCGCGCACGGCCGGGGCGCGCGCCAGTTGGGCGCCGGCACGCGGCGCGGCGGACCACTGGGCATTGCCGAGCCATCCGGCGGCAAAGGCGACCAGCAGGCCGGCGGCCATGCCGCCCCAGCGCAGCCAGGCGCCATGCCGGGCGTGCCGGGGCAACTGGCGATCGAGCGTGTTGGCCAGCGACACGGGTACGGGCGCGTCTAGCAACTCGCCATGCAGCCGTCGCAAGGCATCGCGTTGGGTGTGCCACGCCGCCACCTTGGCGGCGATGGCCGGGTCGCGCGCCAACGCGTCTTCGACCGCGCCGTGCCGGTCCGCGGCCAACTGGCCATCGACCCAGGCGTGCAGTTCGTCGTCGGTAGGGGGTGGAGCGGGGCGGTTCATGGGGTGGCGGTTTTCATTTGAGGCGGCGCAGGCCGGGGCGAACGGGCGCGCAAGCGCCGTCCATCAGCTCCTGCAGCCGGACACGGGCCCGCGAGAGGCGCGACATCACGGTGCCGGCGGGAATGCCCAGCACCTTGGCCACTTCGGCATACGACAGGTCTTCGAGCGTGACGAGCAGCAGCACGGCGCGCTGCTCTTCGGGCAGTTGCATCAGGCAGCGCTGCAGGTCGAGGCCCGTGCCCTGGTCGCGGCCCGGGTCGACACCGCCGCGCAGCTCCTGCGTCACGTCGTCGAGCGGCACCACGCTGTGCGGCGGCGGCCTGCGCCGCACCTGGCTCGCGAAGGTGTTGTGCATGACGGTGAAGAGCCATGCGCGCAGGTCGCTGCCCGCGACCCAGAGCCGCCATTTGCTGCAGGCGCGCTCGAGCGTGTCTTGCACGAGGTCATCGGCCGCCCACGCGTCGCCCGTGAGCGCCCGCGCATAGCGGCGCAGGCTCGGGATGTGCTCGGCCAAAAGGCGGGCGTCCATGGGCAGGCGAGGTGGGTGCGCAGTTGATCGTCGCTCAGGGCTTGGCGATCTTCCAGGTGCCGTTGACGCCGTCGCCGGTCTTGTCGCCCGGCTTGGTGTCCTTGACCCAGTAGTAGAGCGGCCAGCCCTTGGCGGCCCATTGCTTCTTGCCGTCGTCGCGGGTGACGATGGTGAAGTCGCCGGCGGGCTTGTCGCTGTCGGCGGCCATGAAGGGCGGCCAGTTGGTCGCGCAGCCCCCGTTGCAGACCGACTTGCCGTTGCCGGCCGTGTCCTTGTCGAAGGTGTAGAGCGTCATGCCGTTGGGGCCGACCAGTGCGCCGTCGGCGGGCTTGGGCTGGGCGAATGCGGGGAGTGCGAGGGCACCGCCCAGCAGGAGGGTGACGAGGCCGATGGAAGAAGCAAGGAAAGGCGACATGGAAAGACTCCTGTGTGAGGGTTGGCATCGGCGATCCGATGACAACTGCACAAACGCCCGCGGCCGGCCTTTTATTCCATGGCCCGCAAAAAAAAGACCTAGCGGTTGCGGCTCTTCATCGCGCGTTCGACTTCGCGCTTGCCTTCGCGGTCCTTGATGGTGTCGCGCTTGTCGTGCTCGGCCTTGCCCTTGGCCAGCGCGATCTCGCACTTCACCTTGCCGGCCTTCCAGTGCAGGTTGAGCGGCACCAGCGTGTAGCCCTTCTGCTCGACCTTGCCCATCAGCCGCTTGATCTCTTCCTTGTGCAGGAGCAGTTTCTTGGTACGGACCGAGTCGGGGTTGACGTGGGTCGACGCGCTCTTGAGCGGGTTGATCTGCAAGCCCACGACATACAGTTCGCCGTCGCGGATCACCACGTAGCCGTCGGTGAGCTGCACCTTGCCTTCGCGCAGGGACTTGACTTCCCAGCCTTCTAGGACCATGCCGGCCTCGAAGCGTTCTTCGAAGAAATAGTTGTACGCGGCCTTCTTGTTGTCGGCGATGCGGGAGGAGGTATCTTGTTTCTTTGTGGCCATGACTCGGGAATGTTGGGGCTGCATGGCTTCAATACAATCCGTCGCGCACGCTGCACCGATTCTATGAAAACAGTCAACAAGTCCGTCCTCATCTGGTACAGCGCCGAAGAGATGTATGCGCTCGTCACCGACGTGGCGAAGTATCCGCAGTTTCTTCCGTGGTGCGACAAGTCGCGGATCATCGAGCAGGACGAGGCCGGCATGACGGCCGAAGTCGGCCTGTCCTTCGGCGGTTTTCACCAGAGCTTCACCACGCGCAACACCCACATTCCGGGGCGCGAGGTGCAATTGAAACTGGTCGATGGACCGTTCTCCAACCTCGATGGCACCTGGAAGTTCGTGCCTGTCGGCGAGCAGGGCGAACGGGCCTGCCGCGTCGAGCTGCACATGAGCTACGGCTTCAGCAACTTCGCGTTGCAGGCGCTGGTGGGACCGGTGTTCGACACCATCGCGTCCAGCCTGGTCGAAGCCTTCGTCAAGCGCGCCGAGCAGGTCTACGGCGCGACCTGATCGATGATCGAGGTCACGCTGAGTTGCTCGCCCGCGGCGCGCGAGGTGTTCGAGCAGGTCTTGCAGCTCGCACCCGGAACGACGCTGGCGGATGCGGTGCAGGCCAGCGGGCTGGCCTCACGTTTTCCGGCGCTGGATTGGCGCCATGCGATGACGCCGGGCATCTGGGGCCGCGCGGTCGAATGGGACCAGGCGTTGAAAGATGGCGACCGCATCGAGCTGTGCCGCCCCCTCAAGGTCGATCCGAAAGTGGCGCGCCGCGAACGCTTTCAGCGGCAGGGCGCGCGGGGCACGGGTCTCTTTGCGAATCGCCGCAAGGGCGGCAAGGCCGGGTACTGACGGCCCCTCCGTCGAAGGCTATTTGCAGTCGCTGTCGATCACGGACTGCAGGCGCTTCTGCTCTGCGGCACGGGCCGTGTCGTCCATGATCTCGCGCTCGCCCTGCGCATTGACCTTCGCGATGCGGATGCCGCTGTCGACCGTCGCCTTGCCCTGGCGGGCGAGTGCGCAGTTGTCGGCCTTGGCCTTGGCGAGCTTGGCAGCTTCAGCGGCTTCCTTGGCCTTTTGCTCGGCTTCGGCCTTCTTGGTTTTTTCTTCGAGATCCTTGTCGACGCCGCTGGGCTTGGGCGCCGCCGCGCTTTCGCGCGCCTTGGCGGGTGCGCCGCCAGCGGCATCGGCCGCCGGGGCCTCGCCGCCGGATGCATCGAAGGTTGCACGCGCCGGCGGTGGCGAACCTGCACGGCGCAGGATGTTCTTCTCGGGAACGTCAGGCGGCGGGGCCTGGTCGCTGAAGACCTTCTTTCCGTTCTTGTCGATCCATTGCCATTGCGCGCTCGCGGAGAGCGGCATCGCAACAACACATCCCAGTAGCAGCCAGTGCACGAATTTCATCCCCGAAGTTTAGCGGGGCCTTACTTTTTGCAACATCCGGATTGGGCGCTTTTGCAACGGTCCTGAAAGTCCCGCGCCAGCGAACTGGCCGGCCCCCTCGTTACAATCCGTCTTTTGGAGCTTCACCCATGCGCCTTCTCGGCAAAGCGCTCACCTTCGACGACGTGTTGTTGGTGCCAGCGTTCTCCCAGGTCCTGCCCAAGGACACCTCCCTCGCCACCAAGTTCTCCCGCAACATCACGCTGAACCTGCCGCTCGTCTCGGCGGCCATGGACACCGTGACTGAAGCCCGCCTCGCAATTGCCATTGCACAAGAGGGCGGCATCGGGATCGTTCACAAGAACCTCACCGCGCAACAGCAGGCCGCCGAAGTGGCCCGCGTGAAGCGTTATGAATCGGGCGTGCTGCGCGATCCGGTGGTGATCACGCCGACGCACTCGGTGCGCCAGGTGATGGCACTGTCGGACCAGCTCGGCATCTCGGGCTTCCCGGTGGTCGATGGCGGCAAGGTCGTCGGCATCGTGACGGGGCGCGACCTGCGCTTCGAAAACCGCTACGACGTGCCGGTCAGCGAAATCATGACCCAGCGCGAGAAGCTCATCACCGTGCCCGACGGCACCACGCTGGCCGAAGCCAAGGCGCTGCTGAACAAGTACAAGCTCGAGCGCCTGCTGGTCATCAACAGCGACTGGGAGCTCAAGGGCCTGATCACCGTCAAGGACATCACCAAGCAGACCAGCTTCCCCAATGCAGCACGCGACGCCAGTGGCCGCCTGCGCGTGGGCGCGGCGGTCGGCGTGGGTGACGGCACCGAAGAGCGCGTCGAAGCGCTCGTCAGGGCCGGCGTCGATGCCATCGTGGTCGACACCGCGCACGGCCACAGCGCCGGCGTGATCGAGCGCGTGCGCTGGGTCAAGAAGAACTACCCGCAGGTCGACGTGATCGGCGGCAACATCGCCACCGGCGACGCAGCGCGTGCGCTGGCCGACGTGGGCGCAGATGCGGTCAAGGTCGGCATCGGCCCCGGCTCGATCTGCACCACCCGCATCGTGGCCGGCGTGGGCGTGCCGCAGATCATGGCGGTCGACAGCGTTGCCACCGCGCTGCAGGGCACGGGCGTTCCGCTGATCTCCGACGGCGGCGTGCGCTACTCGGGCGACATCGCCAAGGCGATTGCCGCCGGTGCCAGCACCGTGATGATGGGCAGCATGTTCGCCGGCACCGAAGAGGCGCCGGGCGAAATCGTGCTGTACCAGGGCCGCAGCTACAAGAGCTACCGCGGCATGGGCTCCATCGGCGCGATGCAGCAGGGCAGTGCCGACCGGTACTTCCAGGAATCGACCACCGGCAACCCCAACACCGACAAGCTGGTGCCCGAAGGCATCGAAGGCCGCGTGCCCTATAAGGGCTCGATCGTCTCCATCGTCTACCAGATGGCCGGCGGCGTGCGTGCCAGCATGGGCTACTGCGGGTGCGCGACCATCGAGGACATGCAGAACAGGGCCGAGTTCGTCGAGATCACCACGGCCGGCATCCGTGAAAGCCACGTGCACGACGTGCAGATCACCAAGGAAGCGCCGAACTACCGCGCTGAGTAAACAGGGCCCCCACGCGCCCCCACTGCGTGTGGGGCGCTGCCCCCCGAGGGGGTGCCGGCCTGAAGCCCATTCTGGCCAGACCTTGAAAGTCGGGCCAGACTCGGTTTAGAATTTAGGCCAGATTCAAATTTTCTGGCCCAAATGCAATCCATCGGCATCGCCGAAGCCAAGAACAACTTCTCCGCCCTGATCGACTCGGTCGAAAAGGGGGAGGAGGTTCGCATCACCCGCCACGGCAAGGAAGTCGTGCGCATGCTGCCGGTGCGCCGCAAGCCGGTCATCACCGACGAGCAGATCGAGCGCGAACTCGGCCAGATCGACGCGCTCCACGCCACCATCCGGCCGGGCCTTTCGGTGCATGCGTTGCTCGACGAAGGGCGCCAATCGTGACAGCCTTCGTCATGGACGCTTCCGTCACCGCCGCCTGGCTCCTGCCCGACCAGGCCAGCGAACACACCCGCAAACTCTACGCCGCCATCCGCCGCGACGAGGTCGAGCCGCAGGCGCCCAACGCCTGGCAATGGGAGTGCGCCAACATCCTTGCCAACGGCGTGCGCAGCGGCCGCATTCCATCGTCCGCGGTCGAAGGGTTGTGGAGCGTGCTAGATGCCATCCGCCACCGCGTCGAATTGCACGAGCTTGCGCCGGCACAGCACAAAGCCGTTCTGGCCGTGGCCATCGACGCTGGCGTGTCGCTCTACGACGCGGGTTATCTCTGGCTCGCCAAGTCGCTCAATCTTCCGCTCGCCACCTTTGACGAGCACCTCATCAAGGCCGCGCCCCAGGCGGGCGTCAAGCTGTTCGACATTTCAACGCTCTGAGTCCTTTCGCCATGCAACACGACAAGATCCTCATCCTCGATTTCGGCTCGCAAGTCACCCAGCTGATCGCACGCCGCGTGCGCGAAGCCCACGTGCTCAGCGAAGTCCATCCCTGCGACGTGACCGACGAATGGGTGCGCGAATACGCCGCCGACGGCCACCTCAAGGGCGTGATTCTTTCGGGCAGCCACGCCAGCGTGTACGAGGAAACCACCGACAAGTGCCCGCAGGCCGTGTTCGATCTTGGCATTCCCGTGCTCGGCATCTGCTACGGCATGCAGACCATGGCGCACCAGCTCGGCGGCAAGGTCGAAGGCGGCCACAAGCGCGAGTTCGGCTTCGCAGCCGTGCGCGCCCATGGCCACACCGCGCTGCTGAAGGACATCGCCGACTTCACCACGCCCGAAGGCCACGGCATGCTCAACGTGTGGATGAGCCACGGCGACAAGGTCACCGAACTGCCGCCGGGCTTCAAGCTCATGGCCAGCACCGACAGCTGCCCCATCGCCGGCATGGCCGACGAGGCGCGCCGCTATTACGCGGTGCAGTTTCATCCCGAAGTCACGCACACGGTGCAGGGCAAGGCGATCCTCGAGCGCTTCGTGCTCGGCATCTGCAACGCCAAGCCCGACTGGGTCATGCGCGACCACATCGCCGAAGCGGTGCAGAAGATCCGCGAGCAGGTGGGCGATGAAGAAGTCATCCTCGGCCTCTCGGGCGGTGTCGATTCGAGCGTGGCTGCCGCGCTCATCCACCGCGCGATCGGCGACCAGTTGACCTGCGTGTTCGTCGACCACGGCCTGCTGCGCCTGAACGAAGGCGACATGGTCATGGAGATGTTCGAAGGCAAGCTGCACGCGAAGGTGATCCGCGTCGATGCGAGCGAGCTGTTCCTCGGCAAGCTCGCCGGCGTGAGCGACCCCGAAGCCAAGCGCAAGATCATCGGCGGCGAGTTCGTCACCGTGTTCAAGCAGGAAGCCGCCAAGCTCAAGGCCGGCGACGGCGGTCACAAGGGCGCGACCTTCCTGGCGCAGGGCACGATCTACCCGGACGTCATTGAGTCGGGCGGCGCCAAGAGCAAGAAGGCCGTCACCATCAAGAGCCACCACAACGTGGGTGGCCTGCCCGAGCAGCTCGGCCTGAAGCTGCTCGAGCCGCTGCGCGACCTGTTCAAGGACGAAGTGCGCGAACTCGGCGTGGCGCTCGGCCTGCCGCCCGAGATGGTGTATCGCCATCCGTTCCCCGGCCCGGGCCTGGGCGTGCGCATCCTGGGCGAAGTGAAGAAGGAATACGCCGACCTGCTGCGCCGCGCCGACGCGATCTTCATCGAGGAGCTGCGCAACTTCAAGGATGAGACCGGCAAGACCTGGTACGACCTCACGAGCCAGGCCTTCACCGTGTTCCTGCCCGTGAAGAGCGTGGGCGTGATGGGCGATGGCCGTACGTACGACTACGTCGTCGCGCTGCGCGCCGTGCAGACCAGCGACTTCATGACCGCCGACTGGGCCGAGCTGCCGTACGCGCTGCTCAAGAAGGTGTCGGGCCGCATCATCAATGAAGTGCGCGGCATCAACCGCGTGACCTACGACGTGTCGAGCAAGCCACCGGCGACGATCGAGTGGGAGTGAGTTGACGTCCCTCGGGGACATCGCCAGCCATCGAGAAAAACTGACGTGACGTGTTGATCCGTAAAAAGCGTCACGGCAGTTATCGATGGCCGTTGCCAGCGAGCCGGCCAGCCAGAGAAACAGGTAAGCATCGAGACGTTTGCAGCGGAGTGCACTGCCGCGTCATTCGAAGTCAGTCACGAATCAGTATTCGCGCCCACCATCTTCGACATCGCGCTCGATACATGGGCCATTGAACGGCCTCGACGCTTTGCGCTTTTCTGCGTGGGTTCGCCGAACTCACATTTACCTTGGTTTCAACTCAAGCTGGAGCACATCATGGGCATTCTGAACACACTGGAAGAAGTCGCTGGCGCAGTCGTTGCAGTCGAGGGCCTGAAGAAGGTCGATCCGAATGCTTCGCTCCTGGGCGAGGCGGCTGCCGCGGTGGCGGGCTACAAGGGCGTCGAACTCGTCAAGGAAAAGCTCGACGAAAAGACCGAAGGCGACGGCACCAGCCCTGATCAGCCCGCCTGATCCGACGATCTCGGCCGGGTCGACAAAGAACCGGCCGCGCTATCTGGACAAGAGCTCCCCGAAGCTTCAGCCCGCACTCATCAGCAGTGTCTTGGGTTCCAGGTACGCGTTCATGCCCCAGCGGCCCATCTCGCGCCCCAGTCCCGAATGCTTGAAGCCGCCGAAGGGCGCGCTTGGCTCGTGGGCCAGGGTGTTGACGAGCACACGGCCCGCATCGATCTGGCGCGCCACACGCTCGCAGCTTTCCGGGTCTGTGCCCAGCACCAAGGCGCTCAGGCCATAGTGCGTGTCGTTGGCGATGGCGATCGCATCGGCTTCGTCCTCGTAAGGGATGATGGTCAGCACGGGGCCGAAGATTTCCTCGCGTGCGATGCGCATCTGGTTGTTGGCACGGGTAAAGAGCGTGGGCTTCACGAACCATCCGGCATCCAGGCCATCGGGGCGGCCTTCACCGCCTGCCAGCAAGGTCGCACCTTCTTCCTGCCCGAGGCGGATGTAGCTCTGCACGCGCTCCCATTGCTTCTTGCTCACCATCGGGCCGATGTCGGTGTCGGCCTGGCGCGGATCGCCGGACTGGATGTGCGAGACCGCCTCTTTCGCCACCTGCTCGAACTCGGCCAGGCGGCTGCGTGGCACCAGGATGCGCGTACCCGCGATGCAGGCCTGGCCGCTGTTCATGAACCCTGCCTGGAGCACGAGTGGCATGACGGCGGTGAAGTCCGCGTCGTCGAGCACCACGGTGGGTGACTTGCCGCCCAGCTCCAGCGTCACGCGCTTCATCGTGGCGGCGCCCGTGGTCACCAGGTGCTGGCCCACTGCTGAGGAGCCCGTGAACGAGATCTTGGCGATGCCGGGGTTGCGCGCAATCTCCTCGCCGACCACTTCGCCGCGGCCGTTGACGATGTTGAATACGCCCGGGGGCAGGTCGGCTTCGTGCAGCGCTTCGGCCACGATCTGCGTCTGCAGCGCGCTCATCTCGCTGGGCTTGATGACGACGGTGCAACCGGCAGCCAGCGCGGTGGCCAGCTTGTTGCAGATGAAGCCCGCATTGCTGTTCCATGGCGTGATCAGGCCCGCGACGCCCACGGGTGTCTGGATGACCCTGGCCGCGCCCGCCTGTTCCTCGAACGCGTAGGACTCCAGCGCCACGATGGCCTGGGCAATCACGTCGGCAGGGTAGGTTGCCATCCAGCGTCCGCGCACCGAGGGCGCGCCGTACTCCAGCAGGACGGCTTCCATCAACGCGTCCTTGCGTGCGGCCACGGCCCGGTGCATGCGTTGCAGGGCCGCAATGCGCTCCTTGCGCGTGGTGCGCGACCAGGCCGGGAATGCCGCCTGTGCCGCCGCGATGGCGCGCTGCGCGTCTTGCGCATCGCCCAGCCGGACCTGGCCGATGACTTCCTCGGTACTCGGGTTGTGCAGGTCGAACCATTCCTGGCCGTGCGGCGTGACGAATTCGCCGTTGATGTAGATGTGTTCAATGCGTTGCATGGTGGCTCCGTAGGGGTTGATGGAGCGAAGTCTAGGAATGGTTTATTGTTCTGATAAGCCGTCTTGTGACTTATGAGGTATCCCTGAATTCAGGACAATCCATGCACAGAACAGGAATGACCGAACTGGAAGTGGTGCTGGCCGTCGCGCGCCGCAACAGCTTTCGCGGCGCAGCGCAGGAGCTGGGCATGTCCACCACCGCCGTGAGCAGCGCCGTGGCCGGGCTGGAGGCACGCCTGAAGGTGCGGCTGTTCAACCGCTCGACGCGAAGCGTGGCGCTCACCGACGCCGGACGACGCTACATGGAGCGGATCGCGCCGGCGCTGGCCGAAATCCAGAGCGCGGGCGAAGAAGCCGGCACTGGCGTCGACGTGCCCAGTGGCACGCTGCGCATCAACGCGCCGCAGGGCGCGGCATCTCTGCTGCTGGAGCCGCTCTTCCTGCAGTACGCGCAGCGCTATCCCGACATACGCATCGACATCGTGAGCGAGTCGCGCATGATCGACATCGTGGCCGAAGGCTTCGATGCGGGCATCCGCCTTGCCGAATCCGTGCCGCAAGACATGATCGCCGTGCCGCTCTCGCGCGACATCCGCATGCGCGTGGTGGCAACGCCCGAGTACCTCAAGCGCCACGGCACGCCCAGGCACCCGCGCGATCTGCTCCAGCACCAGAGCATCGGCATGCGCATGTCGCACGGCGGCATCTACCACTGGGAGCTGGAAAAAGGTGCCCAGAAATTGCAAATGGACCTGCCCGTGCGCCTGGCGCTCAACGAACTGCCGGCCATCAAGAAGGCGGTGCTGCTTGGGCTGGGTATCGGCTTCATCTCCGAGTGGTTCATCGAAGAAGAGCTGAAGACCGGCGCGTTGGTCCCGGTGCTGATGCCGTGGTGCCAGTCGTTCGGCGGGCTGAGGCTGTACTACTCAGGCCATCGCTTCGTGCCTGCGCGGCTGCGTGCGCTCATCAGCCTGGTTCATGAACTGGGCCTGGCCGGGGCGCCGTTGCGAGCCGTTCAGGCAGATCGCAGCGGTGGCTAGGCGCGGGACCCCGAAAGAGGCGATTCGGACTCTCTCACGAGAGACGCGACAACGCGCCGTCACCAGCCGATGACGGCGCGTTGTCGTTGCAGGAGTGAGGCTTAGAAGTTCGCCTTCAGACCCACCGAGAACATCCCGCCCTTGGCCTGCTTCGACACCTTGCCGAAGTAGTCGTAGTCCGCCGTCACCGACAGGTTCTGCGTCACGCGGTATTCGGCGCCGAAGCCCGCCATCACGCCGGTGGAATTGCCCGAGATGCGCTGGTAGCTCGGTGCCCACCTGTCGCCACCGGAGACGCTGCCGCGCGCAAGGCCCAGGCGGCCGTTGAGGGCGAAGGAGTCACCGAGCGGCAGGCGGGCCGTGGCGGCCGCATAGAAGGCGCTGCCGGTGCCGCCCTGGTGGCTCGAGATGCCGTTCACCGCGGTCCATTGGCTCACGCGGCCCAGGCGCGCATAGCCCACTTCCACGCCGAAGGTTTCCGTCAGCCGATAGCCGCCGTAGAACTTGTAGGCGGTGCCGGACTTGCTGTTCTTCTCGCCGCCCCATGGCACGGGAATGCTGTTCGTGCCCGACAGGCTGTAGCTCGAGCGGCCGATGGCGCCGCCCACGTACAGGCCGGTGTCCTGGTTGGGGCCGGCCGCGTAGGCGCCGATGGAAGCGGTGCCGAGGAAGAGGGCTGCGAGGACGGTGCAGGCTGGCGTTTTCGTCAAGATGAAATTCCTGGTTGGAGTCGTTGAAATCGATCGACTGACCGCATGAAGAGCCATGCCGTCAGCGCTCGACAATTCTCAAATTCCAAGCTGAAGGCGAGCTTGACGCTTGCTGAAGGTCTCATGAATGTTGCCGGCCATGCGCGATGATCGAGGGATGTCCGAACAGCTTCTTCTTCCCGGTATCGATCCCCCGCCGCGGCCTCTGCCGCGCAGCCGAAAAAACAACAAGCCGCAGCGCAAGGAAGCGCTGCCGCACGCACTCTTCTTCGCCATCCTCCCGAGTCCGCAAGACGCCGCATCCATCGCGGCGCTGGGCGCATTGATGGATTCGCGCCATGTGCTCAAAGCCACGCTGGTCGATGCGCCGCGCCTGCACGTCACGCTGCACGACCTGGGTGAGTACGCGGCGGTGCCGCAAGACAAGGTGGCGCTCGCGCGAGCCGCCGCCGCGACGCTCGAGGCACCGGCCTTCGACGTCGAGTTCGACCGGGCGATGAGCTATGCGAAGGGCGCACTCGTCCTGTGCGGCAACGAAGGGACGGGCGCACTTGCGCAGTACAGGCAGCGGCTCGGCGAAGCACTGGCGGACGCGGGCTTCAAGCCGACCCGCGCCTTCACGCCGCACATCACGCTGGCCTATGCGCGCCGCAAGCTCGAGCAGCACGCGACCGACCAGCCGGTCCGGTGGCGCGCCGGTTCCCTGGCGTTGATCGACAGCCATGTGGGCCAGGGCATCCACGAGATCCTGGCGCAATGGCCGGCCGCGCCGAACCCCGTGGAGGCCTGACGTGAGCGAGCCACTGCTGGTCTGCCTCGACGTGGACTACCGCGCCGACACGGCAGTGGCCGCCGGCGTCTGGTTTCGCGGATGGGCCGCGGCGCAGGAAGAAACGCAGGCCATCGCCGGCTTCAGCGAGGTCGCCGCGTACGAACCCGGCGAGTTCTATCGCCGCGAACTGCCGTGCCTGCTCGGCGTGCTGCGCGAAGGGCCGGCGGCCGACATCGTCATCGTCGATGGCTACGCAACGCTGGGCCAGGGCCATCCGGGGCTGGGCGCGCATTTGCACGAGGCGCTGGGGCGCAAGGTGCCCGTCGTCGGGGTCGCCAAGACCGCCTATCGCAGTGCGAGCGATGCCATCGAGGTGCGGCGTGGCGAGAGCGGATCGCCGTTGTTCGTGACCGCCGTCGGGATCGACGTGGCGCTCGCCGCGCAGGAGGTGCGCCGCATGCACGGCCCGTACCGCGTGCCGACGCTGCTGCGCGCGGTCGACCAGCTCGCACGCCAATCGGCGATGCCGGAGCTTCCCCGTTCCGAGGGCTAACCGCCGTCCGCGAAGTTGTCGAACAGCAACCCGCGCAGCCACTGGTTGCCCGGGTCTCGATGCACCTTCGCGTGCCAGAACAGGTTGATCGCGATCTGCGGCAGCGCCACGGGGTGAGGGCGCCACACCAGCCCGAAGGGCTCGGCGATGCTCTGCGCCAGCCGCTCGGGCACCGTCGCGATCATTTCGCTCGAATGCAGGATGTGGCCGATGGCCACGAAGTGCGGCACGCGCAGCCGGATGCGGCGGTGGATGCCTTGCGCGGCCATCACGTCATCGGCCTTGCCGTGGCCCGTGCCTGCCGCCTGCACCTGCACGTGGTCGGCCGCGCTGAAGTCCTTGAGCGACACGCTGCGCTTGCGCGCCAGCGGATGCTCGCCCGAAAACAGGCACACGTAACGTTGCAGGAACAGCCGCCGCTGGAACACGCCTGCCTTGAGCTGCGGCAGGAGGCCGATGGCGATGTCGACGTGGCCGGCCTCCAACTCGTCGCGCAGGTTGGTCGAGGTGTTGTTGCGCAGCGTGCTGATCGTCACGCCAGGCGCCGCGAGCGACAGCGCTTCCATGAGCCTGGGCGTGAAGTAGATCTCGCCGATGTCGGTCATGGCGAGCGTGAAGCTGCGCGTGCTGGTGGCCGGGTCGAACACCACCTGCTGGTTGAGCGCCGTGTGCAGCGCGCCCATGGCATAGGCCACCGGCTCGGCCAGTTGCAACGCAAAGGGCGTGGGCTCCATCCCGCGCGCGGTACGCAGGAACAACTCGTCGCCCAGCAGCTTGCGCAGGCGCGCCAGCGCATTGCTGATGGCGGGCTGCGAAAGCCCGAGCGATTCGGCCACCGCCGACACGCGCTTCTCGGCCAGCATGCGGTCGAACACCAGCAGCAGGTTGAGGTCGATGTCCTTGAGCTGCATGGCAAACCTTTATTCATGCCAGTGATGGAGAGGATTCACCGGATTCTATTGGTCAATCTGCATCGACCGCGCATCATCAACTCCCAGAGACAAGCCGGCCACGACGCCGGCGCAAAGAGAGCCCGACGATGGACCTGCACATTCACCCCCTTGCCCGCACCCTCGAGGTCCGCCCCGGCGCGAACCTGCTCGAAGTGCTGCGCGAGCACCATGTGCCGGTGTCGTACAGCTGCATGTCGGGGCGCTGCGGCACCTGCCGCTGCAAGGTGGTGTCGGGCCAGGTGCTCGATGCGGGGCAGGACGCGATCCGGCCGGACGGGCAGGGCGAGCGCTACGTGCTGGCCTGCCAGAGCACGCTGACCGAAAGCTGCGCCATCGAGATTCCCGAGCCCGATGAGGTTGTGGTGCACCCGGCGCGCATCCTGAAGGCGACGGTCACCGGCATCGACGTGCTCACGCACGACATCCGCCGCCTGCGGCTCAAGCCGAACAAGCCGCTGGAGTTTTCTCCGGGCCAGTACGCGCAGCTGCAGTTCGCGCCCGACCTGGCGCGGCCGTATTCGATGGCCGGCCTGAGCCGCGATGCGGAGCTTGAATTCCATGTGCGCAGGGTGCCGGGCGGCCGCGTCACGGCGCACATCTTCGAGCAACTGCGCGTGGGCGATTCGGTGCGGGTGAGCGGCCCGCTCGGCACCGCGTACCTGCGCACCAAGCATCGCGGCCCCATGCTCTGCGCCGCGGGCGGCACCGGGCTGGCGCCGATTCTTTCCATCGTGCGCGGTGCCATCGCGGCGGGGCTCACGCAGCCGATTCACCTGTACCTGGGCGTGCGCTCCGATGCCGACGTCTACGGGTTGCAGGAACTGCGCGCGCTGCAGTCGCAGCACCCTGGCCTCGACGTGCACGTGGTGGTCGTCACCGGCCCCGCGCGCGACAACCAGCGGCCGGGCCTCATCACCGATGCGATCCGCGCCGACTGGCCGGGCAAGCTCGACGGCTGGCGTGCCTACCTCTGCGGCTCGCCGCCGATGGTCGAGGCCGTGACCCAGTTGGTGCGCGCCCGGGGCCTTGCACCCGAGCAGACCCATGCCGATGCCTTCTACCTGCAAGGCACCTGAAGAACAGACAGAAGAGACTGACCGACAAGAAAAGGAGACCCGCGATGACCACGCAAGCCGTGTTCCCCATCGAGCTGCGATGGGAGAGCGACAAGACCAGCCGCATCCCCTTCATGGCCTACACCGATGAGGCGCTGCACAAGAAGGAGCTGCAGCGCTTCTTCTACGAGAAGCACTGGTGCTATGTCGGCCTGGAAGCAGAGATACCGAATCCGGGCGACTTCAAGCGCACCACCATCGGCGAACGCTCGGTCATTCTGTCGCGCGACGAAGCGGGCGAGATCCATGTCTTCGAGAACGTCTGCGCGCATCGCGGCATGCAGTTCTGCCGCGAGCGCCACGGCAACAAGAAAGAGTTCGTCTGCCCGTACCACCAGTGGAACTACACGCTCAAGGGCGACCTGCAGGGCGTGCCGTTCCGCCGTGGCGTCAAGCAGGACGGCAAGGTGCACGGCGGCATGCCGGCCGACTTCAAGACCGAAGACCACGGCCTGAACAAGCTCAAGGTCGCGTCGCGCGGCGGCGTGGTGTTCGCGTCGTTCGACCACGGGATCGAATCGTTCGAAGACTTTCTCGGCCCCGACATCCTTCATTATTTCGACCGCCTGTTCGACGGCCGCAAGCTGACCATCCTCGGCTACAGCCGCCAGCGCATTCCGGGCAACTGGAAGCTGATGCAGGAGAACATCAAGGACCCGTACCACCCGGGCCTGCTGCATACGTGGTTCGTGACCTTCGGCCTCTGGCGCGCCGACAACAAGTCGGAGCTGAAGATGGATGCGCGCGGCCGCCACGCCGCCATGATCTCCACGCGTGGCAGCGCGGGCAAGGCCGCGCAGGTGACGCAGGTGTCGAGCTTCAAGGAAAGCATGCAACTGAAAGACCCACGCTTTCTCGACATCGTGCCCGAGCCCTGGTGGGGCGGGCCGACCGCCGTGATGATGACGCTGTTCCCCAGCCTGATCCTGCAGCAGCAGGTCAACAGCGTGTCGACGCGGCACATCCAGCCGGTGGGCCACGACGCCTTCGATTTCGTCTGGACGCACTTCGGCTTCGAGGACGACACCGAAGAGATGACGCAGCGCCGCCTGCGCCAGGCCAACCTGTTCGGGCCGGCCGGCTTCGTGTCGGCCGACGACGGCGAGGTGATCGAGTTCTCGCAGGAAGGCTTCGAGCAGAAGCCCTATCACCGCACGCTCGCCGAACTGGGCGGGCGCGAGGTCGAGAACACCGACCACATGGTGACCGAGACGCTGATCCGCGGCATGTACCGCTACTGGCGCGAAGTGATGGAGGCGGCATGAAGCTCGACGCCAGCGCCTATCTCGAACTGACCAGCCTGTATGCGGCCTATGCCCACGCGGTGGATTCCGGCAAGTGGGACTTGTGGCCCGCGTTCTTCATCGAGCAATGCAGCTACCGGCTGCAGCCGCGCGAGAACCACGAGCGCAACCTGCCGCTGGCCACGCTGTCCTTCGAGAGCCGGGGCATGCTCGAAGACCGCGTCTACGGCATCCAGGAGACGCTGTTCCACGACCCGTACTACCAGCGCCATGTGGTCGGCCTGCCGGTGGTGCATTCGGTGGAGGCCGACGGCGCGATCCACAGCGAGGCCAACTACGCGGTGTTCCGCACCAAGCTCGACGGACCTTCCACCGTGTTCAATGTCGGCCGCTACATCGACAAGGTCGTGCCGACGCCTGAGGGCCTGAAGTTCGCTTCGCGCCTGTGCGTCTTCGACAGCGAAATGATCCCGAACTCCATCATCTATCCCATCTGAGCCATGCAAGAAAAAGAACCAGAGACCCACGGTGCGCCATTGCGGCGCTTTGTCGACTCCACCTACAAGCCGCTGTGCAGCAACCTCGCCGAGGTGCGCGAGAACATCGATGCGCTCGACCGCAAGATCGTCGCGCTGCTGGCCGAACGCGGCCGCTATGTGAAAGACGCCGCGCGCTTCAAGCGCGATGCCTTCCAGGTGTCGGCGCCGCAGCGCCAGCAGGAAGTGATCGACAAGGTGCGGGCGCTGGCCGAGAAGGAGGGCGCTTACCCGGAAGTGGTCGAAGCGGCGTATCGCGCACTCATCGCGGGCTTCATCGCACGCGAGCAGCAGGACCACCTGGGCATGGTCGACGTGGAGGCCAAGCCATGAGCGCGGTTCGCATGCTGCCTCTTGCCGTTGCCGCGCTGCTTGCGGTGGCTGGTGGTGCCCACGCGCAGGAATGGCCGCAGCGCCCCGTGCGCATCGTCGTGCCATTCGCAGCCGGCTCGTCGCCCGACATCCTCGCGCGCATCGTCAACGACAAGCTGTCGGCCCGCATCGGCCAGCCGCTGATCGTGGACAACAAGCCCGGTGCCGGCGGCAACACCGGCACCGACCAGGTCTCGAAGGCCTCGCCCGATGGCTACACCTTTCTGTTGTCGGTGAACGCGCCGCTGGTCTACAACACCATCCTCTACAAGAACCTGCCCTACGACCCCTTCAAGGACCTGGTGCCGGTGTCGCTCGCCGCGACCACGCCCAATGTCTGCGTGGTGTCGAATTCGATGAACGTCGATTCGGTCAAGGGCTGGCTGGCGGCGATGAAGCAGAACCCCGGCAAGTACAACTTCGCATCGACCGGCAACGGATCGATCTCGCACCTGGGCGTGGAGCTGATCAAGCTCAAGACCCAGTCGTTCGCGGTGCACATTCCGTATGCGTCGTCGGGACAGGCGGTCACGGCCATCATCCAGGGTGACGTGCAGTACGCCTGCCTGCCGCCCGTCACGGTGATGCCGCAGGCCAAGGCCGGGCGGCTGAAGGCGCTGGCCGTCACCTCGGCCGAGCGCTCGGCGCTGCTGCCCGATCTGCCCACGCTGCGCGAATCGGGCCTGCCCGACATCCAGGCCGTGCCGTGGTTTGCCTACATGGCGCCCAAGGGCACGTCGCCCGAGATCGTGCAGCGCGTGAGCCGCGAGATCGCGGCGGTGCTGAAAGACCCGGAAACCCAGAAGCGTCTGCACACCGCGTATTTCGACGGCGTGGGCAGCACGCCCGAGGCACTGGGCAAGTTCATGGGCGAGGAGTTGCGGCGCTGGAAGCCGGTGATCGAACGCGCGGGCATCAAGGCCGACAACTGAGCGAAGGACAAAGAACATGAGCACGATGACCTGGGTCGACGCCGCGGCGGTCGACGACGTTCCCGCCGACGACGTGGTCGGCATCGAGGTGCAGGGCAGGGACATCGCCCTGTACGGCACCGAAGACGGCATCCACGCGACCGACAACATCTGCACGCATGGCCATGCCCGGTTGTGCGACGGCTTCCTGGAGGGCCACGAGATCGAATGCCCGCTGCACCAGGGGCGCTTCGATGTGCGCAACGGCAAGGCGATGTGCGCGCCGCTGACCGAAGACCTGCGCAGCTACCCGGTGAAGATCGAAGGCGGCCGCGTCTTCCTGGCGTTCGAGGCCTGAAAGGCGAAGGCCGCGCGATCTGTTCCGCATCGGGCCGGCACGATCTGTATCTGTTTTCCGGCGGGGCCGGTGGCGACAATGACGCTCCCTTTCATGGAAGCCATATGACGACAGTGCAAAGCCGCGACCAGATCGCCGACCTCATCGCCTCGGAACTGGGCCACAGTTTCGAGGGCGACATCATTGCGGGCGGGCACTACGTGCCCCTCGTGCGCGATGGCCGCACGGTCTACCTGAGCGGACAGGTGCCGCGCGTGGGTACCACGGTGGTCGTCACCGGCCGCGTCGGCGACCAGGTGTCGCTGGCCAAGGCGCAAGAGGGCGCGCAGATCTGCGCACTGCGCAGCCTGGCGCTGCTGCGTCGTGCGCTGGGTTCGCTCGATGCGGTCGAGAAGGTGCTGCGCGTCGGCGTGTTCGTGCAGTGCACGGCGGACTTCACGCAGCAGAGCGAGGTGGCCGATGCGGCGTCCGATCTGCTGCACCGCGTGTTCGGCGATGCCGGCGTGCACGTGCGCACGGCGGTCGGTGTCTATGCGCTGCCGAAGAACGCGACGGTCGAGGTCGAGATGACGGTGGCCGCGAAGGCCTGAGGCACCGGGCGCCTAGGCGGCCTGCGCTGTCGGTGCCGTCTCCGTTCCTTGCAGGCGGCGCGAAGGCTCCGCCTGATGCAGGTACACCGCGAAGGTGTCCCACGGCAGCGGAAGAGACTGCTGCCTCATGAGTCGTCCGACCTCGCCCCGGTGGTAGCCACCATGGGTGGCGACATGGGCCAGCATTTCTTCGCGTGACATGAAGCCCTTGTCGCCATCGGTGAAGACGAAGGGCACGCGCTCGGCCAGCAGCTCGGGCGTCATCGTTTCCAGGTAGTCGAGGTACCAGCGGTCCAGGGCCGTCACCGCCTTGCGCAGGTCTTTCAGCGTTGGCGTGTGTTCGGTGTTGTCGGCGGAAAAGTCGTGCTTCCTGCCGACGAGGTGGGCCGCGAATATCTGGTTCACCACGAGGCAGTGGTTGACGAGTCGGATGGCCGCGTGCCGCGCATCTGCATGCACTGCGGGGTCGAAGGCTTCCATTCGATCCAGCAGCTCATCGTGGGCCCATGCCTGGTAGTTGAAGAGGGTGCGAAGCAATGCCGGCGCGCTCATGACAGGGGTGTCCTTTGGGTCGTGGGAAGGTCATGCTACGTGAATAGGATTCCCTGTCTACCCCCTGCCAGAGCCCGACTAACGCGGTGGCAGGCTCACGATGTCGCGCGCCAGCTGCGCAATGGTCAGCGGCGCGCAGCCTTCGGCGTTGTTGCTCACGGTGACGAAGGCGTTCTGCCCCGCACGGGTGGTGCCGGCGATCACCTTGGCCAGTGCCGCACGCGTTTCCGGATCGGGGTCGATCACCTTGTCGAACGGGCCGTAGAGCTTTTCCGCGTCTTCATACCCGAAGCGGCCGTGGCGGCGGTGCAGGTTCCAGCGGCACACCAGTGGGCCGGGCCAGAGCGCGCGCAGCATCGGCAACTGGTCTTCGATGGGCGGCATCTTGGCGTGCAGGCCCATGCAGAAGGTGGCGCGCACGCTGCGCAGCATGTCGGCGAAGGCGGGGCACAGCAGTTGCGGATCGCGTACCTCGACGGCAATCACCGCATCGGGCGCCACCGATGTCAGGTCGGGCAGCGATTCGAGCATGGCCGCGATGCGCCCGAGCAGCGCGGGCTGGTCGGCCAGCAGGTGCCCGGGGATCGGGCTCAGCTGGAACACCAGCACGCCGATGCGATGGCCCAGCCCTTCGAGCGCGGGCAGCACGAACTCCTGCCGCGCGATCTCGCTGCTCAGGAACACGGGGTTGGCCTGCATGCCGCGACCGCTTTCGTCGCGCACGGTGGCATCGGACACCAGGCTCGGTGCCTTGACCACGAAGCGGAAGTCGTCGGGCACCATGGCCGCGTAGCGCGCGTACTGGCTCGCGGTAAGGGCGCGGTAGAAGTTGCGGTCCAGGCTGACGGTGCGAAACAGCGGGTGCTTCGCCAGCGCCGACAGGCCGTTCTTCGACAGCACGGTCTCGGCGTATTCGCCGTCCCACACGAGGTTCGCCCAGCCGGGGTAGCTCCACGACGAGGTGCCGAGCCGCAACCGGGGCGGCAGCGCGGCGGCCAGCTCGACCAACGCCGGATCGGTCGGCGCGGGCTCGACGGTGGCGGCGCGCGATTTCTTCCTTGCGGGCGGTTCGCCTCCGGCTTCCGGGCCGGCCGGCGGCGATACCGCGGGCGCCTCTTGCGGGCGCGGAAGATCGGGGAAAAGGGAGTCCTGCACTTCACTCATGTCTGGGGCCGCATTCTCGGCCAACATCGAACCGGCCCGCAGCGCCGGGCACAATCCGCGCCATGAAACAGTGGTTGCGTACGCAGGGTGGTTGGTGGCTGGCCTGGCTGGTCCTCACGGCCGTCGGTGCGGTGTGGCTGGCGCGTGCCCAACTGGCCCAGGTGCACGACGACTTCGAGACCGACGCGCGCATTGCCCATCGCCTGATGAGCCAGCAGGTGGTGCAGTACGACGCCGTGCTGGCCACGCTCGCATTGCTGGAGCCCAGCACCAACGCAGACCACCCCGAGCAGCGCCTGCCGTCCGTGTACTCGTCGATCCTGCGCGTGCAGCGGCGCGAGCGCGACGAGGCCTGGCCCGACGAAAAGCAGGCCGGTGCATTGGCCGCAGCCGAAGCGCGTTCGCGCAGCCAGCGTCGCGCCGAACTGGCCGCGCTCGACCTGACGCACGGCCGCTACCAGCTCGTGATGGGCGCCACGCCCTTCAGCTACGCGCTCGAAATCGATCTTGCCGGTTCGGTGCCGTGGCGCGACTGGCCGATGGACCCGCAGCAAAGCCCTGTGCGCCTGAGCCTGCAGCGCGACGGGCAGCAACTGGTGCTGCAACCGGGCCGGCCTTCGGCGGGCGGCTGGCACTTCAGCCTGACCAAGGCGCTGGCGTCACCGAGCCAGCCTTTCGACCTCGTGGCCGAGCGCGATGTGGGCTGGGGCGAGTTGCCGTGGCGCGGCATCGGCGGCTGGGCGGTGGCGATGGCGCTGCTGCTGGCCGGCCTGTGGGCTGCGCAACGCCAGCGCATCGCACGCCGCAGGGCCGAAGAACTGTTGCGACTCGGGCAGGTTGCGCGGCTCAATGCGCTGGGTGAACTGTCGGCGGGGTTGGCGCATGAACTCAATCAGCCGCTCACTGCCGTGCTGGCCAATGCGCAGGCCGCGCGCCGCCTGCTCGACGACGATCCGCCCGACCTTGCTACTGCTCGCGACGCGATGGGGCAGGCCGTCGAACAGGCGCGCCGCGCAGCCGGCGTGGTGGGGCGCCTGCGCCGCGTGATCGAACGGCCCGAGGCCGGCGGCGAAGTGAAGCCGCTGGTGCTGCAGGACGTGGTGCGCAGCGCGATGCACCTGCTGGCGCCCGAGTTCGCCCGGCATGCCATCACGGCCCAGTTCGATGCCACGGCGCAGGCGCCCGTGCGCGTGCAGGCCGAGGCCGTGGCGCTGGAGCAGATCGTGCACAACCTGCTGATGAACGCGCTGCAGGCGCTCGACCTCGTGCCGGCGGCCGAGCGGCGCCTGGTGGTGTCCGTCGGCCGCAACGGGCAAGAGGGCGTGCTGACCGTGACCGACAACGGACGCGGCATCGCACCCGAAGCCTTGCCGCGCCTGTTCGAGCCCTTCTTCAGCACCCGCGAAGGCGGGCTGGGCCTCGGCCTGAGCCTCAGCGAGACGCTGGCCAGCGGCATGGGCGGCAGCCTGGGCGCGGCCAACGCCACGCCGCGCGGCGCGCGCTTCACCTTGCTGCTGCCGCTGGTGGCGCCGGCATCTTCCCCGGAGCGCCCGTCGTGAGCACGCCCGGCACCCAGCAGCCGCTGTCGCCGCTCATTCACCTGATCGACGACGACCAGGCGGTGCGCGAAAGCCTCGCACTGCTGATCGGCACGGTCGGCCTGCGGGTGCAGGACTGGGCCGATCCGCAGGCCTTCATCGACGGCTTCGACCGCGCGAGCGTGGGCGCCATCGTGCTCGACGTGCGCATGCCGGGCATCAGCGGCCTCACCGTGCTCGACCGCTTGATGGCGCAGGGCGTCGACCAGCCCGTGATCATGCTGACGGGCCACGGCACGGTCGAGATGTGCCGTCGTGCCTTCAAGGCCGGTGCGGCCGAGTTTCTCGAAAAGCCGGTGGATGACGAGCAACTGCTCGAAGCCTTGCAGCAGGCCGTGCGCGCGCATGTGCGCACGCGCGAGCGCTCGCAGGCCGACAACGCCGCGCGCGAGCAGGTCGCGCAACTGTCGGAGCGCGAGCGCGAGGTGCTGGCCTTCATCGTGCAGGGCCTGACCAACAAGGAGATCGCGCGCACGCTGGCACTGTCGCCGCGCACGGTCGAGACGCATCGGGCGAACCTGTTCGCCAAGCTCGATTGCGACTCGCTGGCGCAACTGATCCGGCGCTATGCGGTGCTGGTCGACGGCAAGGCCTGAAGCGCAGCAGGGCCGCAGGGCAGCGCAGGGCGCGCTCCGTAGAACTACGGAGCGCCGCGCGTAGCCGTACGAATGGCCTTCGTGCGCGGCGTTTTCTACAGTGGCGCAGCGGTCGGCAACAGCCGGCGCACTCACCCCGCATCCACTGGAGAAACCAAACAATGCATTCGATCCTTCGCCTCGGCGGCCTCGCCGTTCTGCTCGCCGCATCCGCCGCCCAGGCCCAGTCGCCCGCGCCGGCCGTTCGCACCGAAAAGAACATCTCGCTCGCACTGGCCAACCAGATCGCGGCCGAAGCCGTGGCCGCCTGCGCAGCCAACGGCTACAACGTGGCGGCCACCGTGGTCGACCGCGCCGGCACCGTGCGTGCCGTGCAGCGCGCCGACAACGCCGGCCCGCACACGCTGGCATCGAGCGAGCGCAAGGCCTGGACCTCGGCCTCGGCCAAGAGCCCGACGCAAGCCATGATGGAAGGCGCACAGAAGAACCCGGGCGCCGCGAACCTCGTGTACCTGCCGGGCTTCCTGCTGCTGGGCGGCGGCGTGCCGGTGAAGTCGGGCAACGAAGTGATCGGCGCCGTGGGCGTGGGCGGTGCGCCGGGCGGCAACCTCGACGAGCAGTGCGCCAACGCGGCCATCGACAAGGTCAAGGGCCAGCTCTGATGACGGCGCGCGGTGCCTGGACGGCGGTGTTGGCGGTGGCGCTCGGGTTGGGCGCATCGGCCGGCGTGTCCGCACAGGTGCCGCCGCTGGCGGCCGAGGTGCTGGCCTACGACGGGCTGCACCGGGCCGCCTGGCATGGCGACCTGCCCAAGCTGAAGGCGCTGATCGCTTCAGGCGCCAGCCTCGATGCGCGCGACCCGCGCGGCCGCACGCCCTTGCATGTCGCCACCTATGCGCGGCAACGCGATGCGGTGAAGTTGCTGGCCAAGGCCGGCGCCAACCTCGACCTGCTCGAAGACGACCGCTACGACGCGGTGACCATCGCGGCCGTGGCCGACGACGTGGCCACGCTTTCGTTGCTGCTGTCGCTCGGCGCAAAGGCCGGGCAGACCACGAGCCGCTACGACGGCACGGCGTTGATCGCCGCCGCGCACTTGGGCCACGACGACGTGGTGCGCCGCCTGATCGCGGCCGGCGCGCCGCTCGACCACGTCAACAACCTGCACTGGACCGCGACCATCGAATCCATCGTGCTCGGCGACGGCGGACCGCGCCATCAGCGCACGCTGGCCGCGCTCATCGACGCGGGTGCCAACCTGAAGCTGGTCGACCGGCAGGGCAACACGCCACTGCAACTGGCCAGGGCCCGGGGCTACACCGCCATGGTCAGGCAACTGGAGGCCGCGCACGCAAAGTAGCGCGGCTCGAGGACAATCGGGCCTCGCCACGAGGAACCCGTCCCATGTACATGCCCCCGCAGTTCAATGCCAAGGACCCGGCCATCGCGCTGGAGCTGATCCGCTTGCACCCGTTCGCGAGCCTGATCTCGAACGACGACGACGGCCTGCCGTACGTCACCCACCTGCCGCTGGTGGCCGAGCCGCGAGAGGGCGACGAGCTGGTCCTGTGGGGCCATTGCGCCAAGCCCAATCCGCACTGGCGCTACCTGCAGGCGCGGCCGAAGGCGGTCGCGACTTTCCTCGGGCCGCATTCGTACCTGTCGCCCTCGGTCTATCCCGATCTGGCGCGCGTGCCGACCTGGAACTACCTGGCGGTCCATTGCACCGTCGAGGCCCGGCTGGTCGAGGAGCCGGCCGCCAAGGACGCCTTGCTCAAGAAGCTCATCGGCGATCACGAGCCCGCCTACGCGCAGCAGTGGCGCGACCTGGGCGAGGAGTTCCAGCTCAAGATGCTGGCCGGCATCGTCGGCTTCGAGCTGCGCGTGACGGCGCTGCAATGCAAGGTCAAGCTCAACCAGCACCGCCGCGAATCGCATGCCGCGATGCACGCGGTCTACAGCGCGGGCACGCCGGACGAGAAGGCACTGGCCGTGTGGATGGACCGCCTCGGCATGAACGCCGAAGCGCCCGCGACGGAGGCCCGCTGAAATGCGCGCGCTGGGGTTGATCGGACTCGTGCTGGCGTTGCTGATCGTCGGACTGATCGCGAAGAAGCAGATGGGGGGCGGTGTTTCGGCCGCATTGCCCACGGTGCCCGGTGTTGCGGCGCCAGCGGCGGGCGAGGCGCCGGCCACGGTGCGCGACCAGGCGCAGCAAGTGCAGCAACAGGTCAAGCAAGCGCTCGACGCGGCCGCGCAGGCGCGCAAGCTGCCGGATGACAACTGAGAACGCATTGCCCTCGCAACCGAACAACAACACAAACGACGACGCGCATTGGATGGCGCTGGCGCTGGCCGAGGCGCGCCTTGCGGCCGAAGCGGACGAGGTGCCGGTCGGCGCGGTGCTGGTCAAGGACGGCCAGCTCATCGCCACCGGGCGCAACACGCCCGTGGCGCAGCACGACCCGAGCGCGCACGCGGAGATCAATGCGCTGCGTGCCGGTGCCACCGCGCTCGGCAATTACCGCCTGGACGGCTGTGAACTGTTCGTCACGCTGGAGCCCTGCGCCATGTGTGCGGGCGCCATGCTGCATTCGCGCCTGGCGCGCGTGGTGTTCGGCGCGACCGACCCGAAGACCGGTGCGGCCGGCTCGGTGCTCGATCTCTTTGCCGAGCCGCGCCTGAACCATCGCACGCAGGTGCAGGGCGGGGTGCTGGCGGATGAATGCGCCGGCGTGCTGCAAGCCTTCTTCCAGCAGCGCCGCAGCATCGCGCGCGAGCAGGCCGAGCCCTTGCGCGACGACGCGCTGCGCACGCCGGCAGAGCGCTTTGCCGCGCTGGACGACTACGCCTTTGCCCCGCATCACGTGTACGACCTGCCGGGCCTGCAAGGCTGGCGCCTGCAGTACGTGGACGAAAGCGGCCAGGGCGATCCGCTCGCCTGCTGCCTGTGCCTGCATGGTCCGGGCGAGTGGGGCTACTTCTTCCGGCACCTCGTCGGCGCGCCCGGACTGCGCACGCTGGTGCCCGACCTGATCGGTTTCGGCAAGAGCGACAAGCCCAAGCGCGAGGCGACGCACACCCTCAAATGGCATCGCGACGTGCTGCTCAAATGGCTCGACCGCGTGCAGCCGGGGCCGATGGTGCTGGTGCACAGCGCGGCGGCCACCGCGCTTGCATCGCTGCTGCAGGCTGCGGCAGGTGCGCGTTTCGCGGCGACGCTCGTGGCGCCGGAAGGCGGCGAGCGCATCAAGGACGCATGGCGCGCACCCTTTCCCGATCGGGGCTACGAAGCCGCGCTGCGCGCGCTCGGCCCCATCGCTTCTTCTTCGGGCCCGACACCGGTTCAGGCCCGCGCGCTGGCCCTGCAGGCGCGCAACGCAATGGGATACTCGACCTCGTGAGCAAACACATCTACATCTACTCTCCCTCCAGTGCCATCCGCGACAAAGCCGCCTTCCGGCGTGGCGTGAAGCGGCTCGAGGCACTCGGTCATGAAGTCGAAGTCGACGACGCGGCACTCTCGGTGCATCAGCGCTTTGCGGGCGACGACGCCACGCGGCTGGCCGCCATTTCACGCGCGGCCGCCAGCGGCGCCGACGTGGCGCTCATCGCGCGCGGTGGCTACGGCCTCACGCGCATCCTCGATGCGATTCCGTACAAGGCCGTGGCCAAGGCGATCGACAAGGGCACCGAATTCGTCGGCTGCAGCGACTTCACCGCGCTGCAGAACGCGCTGCTTGCCAAGACCGGTGCCGTCACCTGGTCGGGCCCCGCGGTCGGCGAAGACTTCGGTGCGGAGGACGGCCCCGACGACATCATGGAAGCCTGTTTCGACGACCTCCTGAGCGGGCAGGGCGAAGGCACCGGCTGGCGCATGCCGGCACGCGATGCCGAGCTGAAGCTCAAGCCCGTGCAAGACGCGGTGCTGTGGGGTGGCAACCTGTGCGTGCTGACCAGCCTGCTCGGCACGCCGTACTTTCCGGCCATCGACAAGGGCGTGCTGTTCATCGAGGACACCAACGAGCACCCGTACCGCATCGAGCGCATGCTCGACCAGCTGAAGCTGGCCGGTGTGCTCGCACGCCAGCGCGCGATCGTGTTCGGCCAGTTCACCGGCATCCGCAAGGTGCCGGGCTACGACCGTGGGTTCGGGCTGAACACCGTGATCGACCGCCTGCGCGCCACGCTCAAGGTGCCGGTGCTGGCCGGCCTGCCGTTCGGGCACGTGCCGACGAAGGTGCTGCTGCCCGTGGGCGCGAAGGTGTCGATGGCGGCCGAAGGGCGTGACGTGTTCCTGGTGTGGGGACATCGGCATGACCATTCGCACGACGATCACGCGCGCCACGACCATCACCATCACGCCCATTGAAAAAAGAGCGCGAAGCCGCCACGGAAACGAGGGCGGCCACGGACGGGCCGCCGGACGGCTTCAGCCGTTGTTGGTGAAGCGCTGGTGAGCGCGCGGCCCCATCGAGCCGGGCAGACCGCCCTTGAACATGCTGTTGATGGCTTTCATCTGGCGCCGGGCGGCCGATTCACCGTCGATGTCGCTGAGCGCGATCATCACGTCCTGGCGCAGATACCAGAGCGCTTCCATGTCCACCGCGAAGCGCACGCGCTGGCTGACACGCTGGACCGAGTGACCGCTGCGGCCCTGGAGCGCCGAAAGCATGGCTGTCCGGATGCGTCCCAGCTGGCTCTCTGCCACCTGGCGGGAACCGAAGCCGGGCAGGTTCAGCAGACGAAGAATGCGGCGGAAGGGCATGTGACAAAAAGCGTATTGCCGGAAGCAGGGACGGCCGCTACCTTAAGCCTCAGTTCACCGTTGCACAAGATCAGAAACAGTGTTTCTTGTTTGTAAAACAACACGCTTTACTTCACGTTTTCACCGATATTTGTGATTTGTTTCCCAAAGTACTACATGTGATCGATGCCCTCAGGGCATCCACCGGGCTGTTACGAGCGTATACATATGGTCAACAAGGGAGTGATGCGGAGCGTTCCTTGTATGTCTGGCCGAATGCCGAGGAAACCGCTTGCAGAGAAATGTGAGGAGCCTTGACCATAATCAACCAGAGATCGCAAGAGAGAATCACAACAGTATGGGTGTCAATTCCACAGTCGTATTCGCGGACTTGACGGGGAGTACCAGGGTCTTCGAGGCCATGGGGAATGCACGGGCTACCGAAACGGTCACGCGACTTACTCAATGGATCGGTGGCGTCTGCCAGGCGCACGGCGGCCGGGTGGTCAAGTCACTGGGGGACGGTGTGTTCGCGATCTTTTCGAGCGGGGCCGCCGCCACGCACGCGGTCATCGAATTGCAGCGCTATCACCAGAAGCGGCTGCTCGTCTGGCCGGCACCCCTTCGCATGGCATTGCAGATCGGCGTGGCGAGCGGCGAAGTGGTGGAAGTGGAGGGCGACTGCTACGGCGACGCCGTCAACCTCGCCTCGCGACTGAGCGACCTGGCCGGGCCGGGCCAGATCTGGGTGACCGATGCCGTGATCTCGCAACTGCGCGAAGGTGGCGTGCAGCATCGCGACCTTGGCCTCATCAACATCCGCGGCCGCAGCGAAATGTCGGTGGTGCATCGCATCGACTGGCAGGAAGACGTGACCTCTTTCCTGACCGTGCCGGCCGCGCTCGCGCCCCTGAGGATGCCCGACTCTTCATTCGGGCAGATCGAGCTGGCGTGGCTCGACGTTCGCTCGATGTTTCGTACCGAAGAACTGCCGATCCACCTCGGGCGCGTCGACGACGCGCAGTTCGTGGTCAACGACCCCCGTGTCTCGCGGCTGCACGCGCGCATCGAAGTGCGGCAGGGCAGTTGCGTGCTGATCGACGTCAGCACCTATGGCACCTGGGTCCGCTTCCACGGCAATGGCGGTCCGAGCACCGAGATCGCATTGCGGCGCGAAGAATGCGTGCTGCATGGCCGTGGCGAGATCGGCCTCGGCGCACCGTTGAGCGACTTCAGCGCGCCGACCATCGCCTTCAGCACCACCAGCGGCGACGTGATGCTGTCGCGCCGCGAGATCGCCGGCTGACGCGCCTCTTCGCACCGCCCGCCACCGGTGACGTTTGGCAACCACCCGGGCGCGTCGCGGGTGCACCGCATGCATACATCGGGCGTTGCGTATCCACCTGGGCGCTGTCCGCCCTTGGCCCTGGAGCCGTTGTGAACTTCAAAAATCATTCTTCTGTTTTCAAATGGGTCGCCATCGGCGCAATGGCCGCTGGCGCCTTGCTGGCCGCCGGCGCGGCCAGTGCGCGCGGAAGCTGGTCGGTGCAGATCGGCACGCCCGGCCTTGCCATCGGTGCCTACCCGGCGCCGTACTACGCGCCGCCGCCGGTGTACACGTACCCGGCCCCGGTCTACTACGACCCGCCGCCGGTCTACTACCGGCCGCCGCCACCGGTGTATTACCGCCCGGCGCCGATCTACACCCCGCCGCCGGGACGCATCTACTACGGCCCCGGCTATCCCTACCGTCCGCCGAACGACGACTGGTACGACGAGCGCGACTGAGCGACGTGGCGCCTGGATCCGCCAGGCCGCCCACCTGCTGAAGGCTTGCTGAAGCATCGCCAGTTTTCTGGCATGCCATTTTTGTTTCCGGAAGTGACCAAAAAGTCACATTAAGTCACATTTGTAGATCTGATTCCCTTGCTTTGGGCTAACCCCCTCTGCGATTTCCGCAGGGCATGCCACTTGCCTTGAATCGCCCGACCGGCGTTGGAGCGCCGCAGGAGCGAGGAACATGGTGGAACAGATCGAAGCCGGCTGCGCATGCGTGGCAGCCGACGAGGCGGCGCGTGTCGATGTGCCGGTGGGAGATGCAACAACGGCAGCCCGCACAACGCCGGATGCATCCCGGCCCTTGAAGGCCGGGGCGGCGTTTTCCCTCGCCGCAGTGCTGGCCGCATGCGGTGGAGGAGGCGGGGGCGGTGGAGGCGGCATCGGTGCCTTTCCCTTCCCGCCACCGGCCACCGGCGACAACCCGCCCACACCCCCCGATGCGGTGCCCGACACCGGCCCCTACCACTACCTGCAAGCCAAGAACGACGAGGAGGCCGCGCGCTTCCTGCTGCAGGCCCAGTTCTCCGCCTCGGACAGCGAGATCGCCGACGTGCGCGCCAAGGGCTACCTGCCCTGGCTCGGCGCGCAGTTCGGCGCACCGCGCGCGCCGACGGCCTGGGCATGGATGAGCCCCCGCACCGGCATCCCCACCGAGGTCGACGCCATGATCTGGCGCCAGCTCATGACCTCGGCCGATCCGCTGCGCAAGCGCTTGGCCCTTGCGCTCAGCGAGATCTTCGTGGTCTCGGCCACCGAGATCGGCTCGAGCTGGCCGGTGATCATGATGGCGCAGTACTGGGACATGCTCGTGGCCGGCGTCACCGGCAACTTCCGCCAGCTGCTGGAAGACGTCACGCTGAACCCGGCGATGGGCTTCTACCTCAACACCCGCGACAACCGGAAGGAAGACGCGAACGGCCGGCAGCCCGACGAGAACTACGCGCGCGAGGTCATGCAGCTCATGTCCATCGGCCTGTACCAGCTCAACTCCGACGGCACGCCGAAGACCGGTGCCGACGGCCAGCCGATCGAGACCTACGTGCAGGACGACGTGTCGAACCTGGCGCGCGTCTTCACCGGCTACGACCTCGACATCCGGGCCAACGAGTACGGCGCCTACAAGCCGCCGGGCGGCGGCTCGATCGAGTCCAACGAATGGACCACGCGCCCGATGAAGTTCGACCCCGCGCGCCATTCGATGCGCGAGGCGCGCTTTCTCGGCGTCACGGTGCCCGCCAACACGCCCGGCCCGGCGGCGCTGAAGATCGCGCTCGACACGCTCTTCAACCACCCGAACACCGGCCCCTTCATCGGCCGGCAACTGATCCAGCGGCTGGTCACCAGCAACCCCAGCCCGGCCTACGTCAAGCGCGTGTCCGACATCTTCGCCAACAACGGCGCGGGCGTGCGCGGTGACATGAAGAGCGTGTTCACCG
Organism: Variovorax sp. EL159; assembly: GCF_900100965.1. Taxonomy (GTDB): domain Bacteria; phylum Pseudomonadota; class Gammaproteobacteria; order Burkholderiales; family Burkholderiaceae_C; genus Variovorax. The sequence goes on from NZ_FMUJ01000003.1 coordinate 98,984, forward strand.
CAGTGCTGATCGACGACGAGGCGCGCTCGCCGGCGGGCCTTTCCGATCCGAACTTCGGCCGCCTGCGCGAGCCGATGCTGCGCTTCGTGCAATGGGGCCGCACCTTCGGCATCGCGTCGGCCAACGACACCTGGAAGATCGGCAACACCTCGGACCCGAGCCTGAGCCTCGGCCAGAGCCCGCTGCGTTCGCCCTCGGTGTTCAACTTCTTCCGGCCCGGCTACGTGCCGCCGTCGACCACCATCGCCACCAACAAGATGGTGGCGCCCGAGTTCCAGCTGGTCACCGAAACCAGCGTGGGCAGTTATCTCAACTTCATGCAGGGCATGCTGCAGAACGGCTTCGACAGCAAGGACGTGGTGGCGAGCTACGCCGCCGAGAAGGCGCTCGTGCTCGACCCCGTGGCCCTGGTGCGGCGGCTCAACCTGCTGCTGACCGGCAACCAGCTGTCGGCCGCCACGGTGACGCTCATCGCCAACGCGCTCACCACGCCCAACCTCAATGCATCGAGCAACGACGCCGCCCGGCTCGACCGCATCTGCGCGGCGGTGCTGCTGGTGATGGGCTCGCCCGAATACCTGGTCCAGAAATAAACGCGGAGCCCTTCGCACATGTACCTCATCGACCCCGCCGGCCATTCGCGCCGCGCCTTCCTGCGCCGCACGGGCCAGCTCGCCATGGCCGGCACGGCGCTGCCCTTTGCGATCAACCTCGCCGCCATGGGCGAAGCCGCCGCGCAGGCCGCACCGAGCGACGACTACAAGGCGCTGGTCTGCGTCTTCCTCTTCGGCGGCAACGACTACGCCAACACCGTCGTCAACTACGACACCGCGAGCTACGCGAAGTACAGCACCATCCGCGGCAGCATCGCCCTGGCGCAGGACAAGCTCACCGAACTGAGGCCCACGCTGCCGCTCGCGGGCGGCCGCCAGTACGCCCTGGACTCGAAGATGGCGAAGCTGGCCACGCTCTTCGACGAAGGCAAGATGGCGGTGCAGCTCAACGTCGGCCCGCTCATCAAGCCGCTCACGCGCGCGCAGTTCAACGGCCCGAACCGGAAAGATTTTCCGATCCCGCCCAAGCTGTTCTCGCACAACGACCAGCAGTCGATCTGGCAATCGTCGTCGCCCGAAGGCTCTGTCATCGGCTGGGGCGGCAACATCGGCGACATCGCGCTGGAGCAGAACCCGACAGCGTCGTCGCTCTTCACCTGCATCTCGGTGTCGGGCAACACCGTGTTCCTGTCGGGCGACGAGGCGCTGCAATACCAGGTCGGCACGGGGGGCGCCGTGCGCATCAAGGGCGTGAGCGGGGCCACGGGCAACATCTACAACTCGGCCACGGTCAAGGCGGCCCTGCAGCAGCTGGCACAGCAGCCGCGCAGCCATACGCTGGAGAACGAATACAACAAGGTCACCAAGCGCGCGGTCGATGCCGAGGGCAAGATCACCGACGCCATCCAGTCGGACGACCTCGCGGCCAACTTCCCCACCGGCAACTATCTGGCCAGCCAGCTCAAGATGGTCGCGCGCCTGATCCGCGGGCGCACCGCGCTGGGTTTGAAGCGGCAGGTGTTCTTCGTCTCGATGGGCGGCTTCGACCTGCACGACGACATCGACACCCGGCAGCCGGTACTGATGGCCGCGCTGTCGGAGGCCATGGCCGCGTTCCAGCGGCAGATGGAAGCCTTCCAGATTGCCGACAAGGTCACGGCCTTCACGGCTTCGGACTTCGGCCGCACGTTGTCGAGCAACGGCAACGGGGCCGACCACGGCTGGGGCAGCCATCACTTCGTGGTGGGCGGCGCGGTGAAGGGCAAGGCGTTCTATGGCACGCCGCCACCGGTGAGCGTGACCAACACCAGCGCCGACGACGACCAGTGGCACGTCGGGCAGGGCCGCCTGCTGCCGACCACCTCGGTCGACCAGTACGCCGCCACGCTCGCGCGCTGGTTCGGCGTGTCCGACGAGCGGCTCAACGGCATCCTGCCGAACCTCAAGAACTTCGGCATGACGGCGCCCAGCGGCATCGTCTATCCGCGCGACATCGGGTTCATGAAATGACATCGATGAGCATCGGCGGCCTCAATGGCATGGACGGCGGCGCCAGCGTCAACTTCAGCGCGGAGCCCGCGGCGCCGCACAGCCTGGCACGCAGCAGCGGCACCAGCCCGGCGACACAGGTGCGCCCCTTCGGCGACGTGGAGGCCGCCGTCGCGGCAATCGAGGCGCTGGACCGCGACCTGCGCAAGTTCGAGCTGGCGGTGGCCGACAGCCTGCAGGACTACCTTGGCCTGCAGATGGCGCAGATCACCGACAGCGCGCTGGCGCGCGGCTGGGAGCCCATCAGCTTCGTGCAGAGAGACGGCTTTCGCGTCTACCGCTACAAGGCGATGCGCTAGCCGGCTCGCTTTACATCACTTCAAACAGGCTCTGGCCATGGCGCCTGTGCCGGGCGCACGGACTCGTAGAACGCTGCCATCTGCAGCACGCCCAGGTCGTCGAATCGGCGGCCGGCAATCTGCAGGCCGATGGGCAGGCCGCTTCGGGCATAGCCGCAATTGATCGACGCGGCGGGCTGCTCCGACTGGTTGAACACCGAGGTGAAGTGCGAGTCCTTCAGCGGGTTCTCGGGGCCGCTGTTGATGGCCTCCGCAGCGAACGGCAGCACCGGCGACACGGGCGACAGCACGTAGTCGTACGGCTGCGTGGCGGCCACGGTGGCCGCGCGCAGCGCCTGCATGCGCGTGAAGGCACGGAAGGTGTCTTCGGGCGTGAGCGAGCCCGCGTATTCGCCAGCGGCATGGATGTAGTCGGCCGCCAGCTTGGCGCGCTCGATCGGCATGGCCGCCAGGTCGACGCGGCAACGCATGGTGAAGAAATGCGCCATGCCCATGCGCATGTCCAGCGTGGTCCAGTCGGACAGCGGCTCCACGATGGCGCCGGCCTGCTCGAAGACGCGTGCCGCCGCCAGCACGACGTCTTTCACTTCAGGGTCGATCGGCCAGCCGCCCATGGTGTCGGTCCACAGGCCGATGCGCAGGCCTCGCACGTCGCGGCGCAGGCTCTCCCATGCGATGTCTTGGGCCGGCAGGCTCATGTAGTCGCGCGGGTCGGGGCGCGAAACCACCTTCATCAAGAGCGCCGCATCGGCAACGGTGCGCGTCATCGGGCCGATCACGCGGGCTGCCGCCGGCGGGTCGACCGGAATGCGCCCCTGGCTGGGCTTGAGCCCGAACACGCCGCAGAAGTTGGCGGGAATGCGCACCGAGCCACCGATGTCGGTGCCCAGGTGCAGCGGGCCGTAGCCCGCGGCGGCGGCAGCGCCCGCACCGGAGCTGGAGCCGCCCGTGTTCCTGCTCAGGTCCCACGGGTTGCGCGTGAGCGCATGAAAGCTCGACGGGGCCGCGCCCAGAAAGCCGAAGTCCGGCATCGTGGTCTTGGTGACGATCACCGCGCCCGCTTCACGCAGGCGTGCGGCCGCGGGCGCATCCGCCGCGGCGGGCGACAGCACCGTGGCGGCGCTGCCGATCGGCGACGGCGTGCCGCGCGTGGCGATGTTTTCCTTGAGCGTGACCGGCACGCCGTCCAGCTCGCCTTGCGGCACGCCCTGGCTCCATCGCGCTTCTGAGGCTCTGGCCGAGGCCAGTGCGGCTTCGGCGTCGAGCCCGTAGGTCGCGTGGATGCTCGGCTCCCAGCGTTCGATGCGCGCCAGTACCGACTGCGTCACGTCGACGGGGGAGAGGGTGCGGTCGCGATAGCGCGCCAGCAGTTGGACGGCGCTCAGGGCGTACAGGGGTGTTTCCATGGTTGTCTTTTTGGGGGTCGAAGAAGATGTTGATCGGAGCGGTGGCTGGTGCGCGCGCATCAGCCCTGTCCGAATGCGTAGCCCTGACCAGGGGCCGCGGCCAACAGGGAACGGGTGTAGGCCTCTTGCGGCGACAGCAGCACGTCGTGCGCGGTGCCTTGCTCGACGATGCGGCCCTTGTGCATGACGATCAACCGGTCGCAGATCTGGCTGGCCACGCGCAGGTCGTGCGTGATGAACAAGATGCCGATGGACAGGCGCTGCTGGATCTCCGCGAGCAGCTTGAGGATCTGGTCCTGCACCGAGACGTCGAGCGCCGAGACGGCCTCGTCGGCAATCAGCACCTGCGGCTCGCAGGCCAGCGCGCGTGCAATGCACAGGCGCTGCCGCTGGCCGCCGGAGAACTCGCTCGGGTAGCGGTGCAGCACCTCGGGCTTCAGCCGCACGAGGTCCATCAGTTCCTCGGCGCGCTGCCAGGCCTTCTGGGGCGACAGGCCGAAGTTGACCGGCCCTTCGATGATCGACTGCCCGACCGTGCGGCGTGGATTCAGCGAGCGGTTCGGGTCCTGGAACACCACCTGCACCATGCGCCGGAAGGCCGAGAGCCGCGCGCGCGGCGCGTGCTGCGCGTCGATGTGAGGCACCCAGACCTCGCCGCCAGTCGGCTCGATCAGCCGCGCGATGCAGCGGGCCACGGTGGACTTGCCCGAGCCCGACTCGCCCACGATGCCCACGGTTTCGCCGGCATGCAGCTTGAGCGACACGTCGGTTGCCGCATGCACCGTGCGGCGCTTGCCCGGCCACGAGCCGGAGCGGTAGGTCTTGGTCACGCCGCGCGCATCGAGCAGCGGTGCTGCGTCGGCGGCAAGCGGGCGCAAGACGGGCTCCAGGCGCGGCACCGCGTCGAGCAGCATGCGCGTGTAGGGCGCCTTCGGCCGGCGCAGCACGTCGTCTTTCGGGCCGCTTTCGATCTGCCGGCCCAGCTGCAGCACCACCACGCGGTCTGCGATGTCCGCGACCACGCCGAAGTCGTGCGTGATGAACAGCACCGCCGTGCCGTTCTCTTGCTGCATCTCGCGGATGAGCGAAAGGATCTCGGCCTGCGTGGTCACGTCCAGCGCGGTGGTCGGCTCGTCGCAGATCAGCAGCGCGGGCCGCAGGATCAACGCAATGGCGATCACGATGCGTTGTCGCTGCCCGCCCGAGAGCTGGTGCGGGTAGGCGTCGTAGATGCGCTCGGGCTCCGGCAGCTTGACGCGCGCGAAGATGGCCAGCACCTTCTGCCGGCGTTCGGCGGCGCCGAGCGCGGTGTGCTCGGCCAGTATTTCGTCGACCTGCGCGCCGCAGCGCATCACGGGGTTCAGCGCCGTCATCGGTTCCTGGAACACCATCGCCATGCGGGCGCCGCGCCATGCGCGCAGGTGCGCGGCATCGGCCGCGAGGATGTTCTCGCCAAGAACCTCGATGCGCCCGCCAGAAGGCACCAGCGAGTCGGGCAGGAGGCCCATCACGGCTTGCGCGATCACCGATTTGCCAGAGCCCGACTCGCCCAGCAGGCACACGACCTGGCCCGGCATCACGTCGAAGGACACGGCGTGAACGGCATGCGGACGGTCTGCGCCTTTCGGCAGGTCGATGCACAGGTCGCGCACGACGAGGCAGGGCGATCCCGCGGCGGGTGTGTTGGTAGGCATGGAGGAAAGCGTGGCTGCCATGCTCAGCTCCCGCGCTTGTTGAACTTCGGGTCGAGCGCGTCGCGCAGGCCATCGCCGAGCATGTTCACCGCCAGCACCGTGAGCGCGAGGAAGGCGCCCGGCAGCAGCACGGTCGAAGGATGCGACGTGAAATACGCGCGGCCCTCGGACATGATGTTTCCCCAGGTCGGCACGTCCGAGGGCAGGCCGATGCCGAGGAAGGACATGACTGCCTCCGTCAGCATCGCGGCCGCGCAGACGAAGGTGCCCTGCACGATCAGCGGCGCCACCGTGTTGGGCAGGATGTGGCGCAGCATCAGCTTCCACGTCGGCGTGTCGAGCGCGATGGCCGCCTCGACATACGGCTCTTCGCGCACCGACAGCACGACCGAGCGCACGAGCCGCGCCACGCGCGGCGTTTCGGGCACGACGATGGCAAGGATCACCGTCAATAGGCTGGGCCGCCAGACCGCGACCAGCACGATGGCGAAGAGGATGCCCGGGATCGCCATCATCCCGTCCATCACACGCATGATCACGCCGTCGAGGCGGCGAAAGTAACCCGCCGTCATGCCCACCAGCATGCCGAGCGTGATGGAGCCCAGGGCCACCGCCACGCCGACCGACAGCGAGATGCGCGCGCCATAGGCCGTGCGGCTCCAGATGTCGCGGCCCATGCTGTCCGTGCCCATCGGGAAGAAGCGCTCGAAGCTGTCGCCTGCCAGCGTCATGAACTCGGCGTGCGCGCCCGGCGACAGGTGCGAGTTGGCCGGGTCCATGGCGTTGGGGTCGATGGTGTACAGCCACGGCGCCGCTGCCGCCAGCAGCACCATGAGGCACAGGATCGCGCTGCCCGTGCGCACGGCACCGTTCGAGAAGACGCGGCGCAGCAGGGAGGGCTTGCGTTGGCGGGGCGATGCCGCGGTCGCCGTGTCCGCCGTGTCCGTCGGTATGGAAATCGAAGTCATGGAAAAGGTCTCCGAAGGAAAGGTAGCCGTGCGCGTCAGTAGCGGATGCGTGGGTCGAGCAGCAGGTAGCTCAGGTCCACCAGCAGGTTGACGACGACGTAGACAAGCGAGAAGAACAGGGTGATGCCCTGGATGAGCGGGTAGTCGCGCGAGAGCACCGCGTCCACCGTGAGCTGGCCGAGGCCCGGTATGGCGTAGATGGTCTCGGTGACCACCACGCCGCCGATGAGGCCCGCCACGCTCAGGCCGATGATGGTGGCGATGGGCACGGCCGCATTGGCGAGCGCATGGCGGATCAGCATGCGCCACTCCGAGATGCCCTTGGCGCGCGCGGTGCGCACGTAGTCTTCGGTCAGCGCCTCCGACACCGCCGCCCGCGTGACGCGCGCGATCAGCGCCGCGTACATCACGGCCAGCGTGACGCAGGGCAGCACCAGGTTGCGCAGCCACGGGCCCACGCCTGCGGCAATGCGGTTGTAGCCCTGCGACGGCAGCCAGCCCAGCTGCATCGAGAACAGCCAGATCATCAGATAGCCCGCGACGAACACCGGCACGGAGAAGCCGAGAACCGACGCGCTCATGATGAAGCGGTCGAGCCGTCCGCCGCGCCGCGAGGCCGCCAGCACGCCCAGCGGCACGGCGATCAGCACGGTGAGCACCACGGTCACGGCCGCCACGGACAGCGTGGGTTCCAGCCGTTGGCCGATCAGCTGGGTGACGCTCATCTTGTAGAAGTAGGAGTAACCCAGGTCGCCACGCAGCACGTGGCCCAGCCATCCGAAGAACTGGCTGACCACCGGTGCATCGAGGCCGAACTGCGCGCGGATGCGCTCGATGTCCTGCACGGTGGCGCCATCGCCCGCGATGGCCGCTGCCGGATCGCCGGGCGTCATGCGCAGCAGGAGAAAGACAATGACGGCCACGATCAGGAGAACGGGCGCCGTGGCCAGGCCGCGCCGCAGCAGAAAGTTGAGCATGTGAGGGGTCTCGTTCGAGCGGTTGAACAGCCGGCGCGGGCAAAGGAAGTCCCCGACCGGTTGCCGCGGGGGCAACCGGCCAAGCGCCTCGGTGAAAGAGAAAGGGGGCTGCGCCTACTTCTTGCGCACGTTCCAGTACAGGACGGCAGGCGACGGCAGCAGCCCGCTCACCACGCCACGGCGCACCGCCGTGGGCGCCTTGCCTTCGCCCAGCGGAGCGATCACGCCGCCTTCGAGCACGCGCAACTGGATCTGCGTCGCGATGTCCTTGCGCTGCGCGATGTCGGCCGTCTCGATGAAGCGCGTCTTCAGCTTTTCCAGTTCGGGATCAACGGGCCAGCCGAAGTAGCCCTGGTCGCCATTGCCGGTCAGCGGGCTGTAGGTGATGGGGCTGCTGGCATCCACGCCGCCCCAGAAGGTGATGAAGGCGTTCCAGCCGCCGTTCTCGGGCTGGTCTTTCTTGGTGCGGCGCGTCACGAGCGTGGCCCAGTCGGTGGTCTGCACGTCGACGTTGAAGCCCACCTGCTTGAGCAGCTGCCCGTAGATCGCGGGCAGCTTGTTCAGCGCCGGCGCGTCACCCGGCAGCAGGATGACGACCGGCTTGCCGTCGTAGCCCGACTCCTTCAGCAGCTTGCGCGCCTCCTCGAACTGCGGCTTGCCGGTGTAGAAACCCGTCTTGTCGCTCGCATACATCGAGCCGCACAGGTAGATCGAGGTGCAGGGCTTGTAGAAGTCGCGGAAGGTGGCCTGCGCGCGCAGCATGGCTTCCTGGTTGATGGCGAGCATGGCCGCCTTCAACGCCTTCGGGTTGTTGAAGGGCGCGACCTTGTGGTTGTAGATGACTGTGAAGGGGCCCGCGGGCATCACGTCCACCAGCTCGATCTTCGGATTGGTGCGCATGTCGCTGTAGCCGGATGCGGGCACGGTCTCGACCATGTCGACTTCGCCGTTCAGCAGGGCATTGACCTGCGTCTGCGGGTCGCGCAGCAGCACCCATTCCACGCGGTCCACGTTCACCACCTTGCCGCCGGCCAGGCCCGATGGTGCCTCCTTGCGCGGCACGTAGGCGGTGTTCTTGCGGTAGATCACGCGGTCGCCGGGGCGAAAGTCTTCCTTGGCGAGGGTGAAGGGACCGGAGCCGATCATCTCTTCGATCTGCTTGTCGGCGGGCGTGTCGGCCACGCGCTTGGGCATGATGAAAGGCACCAGCGGATTGGGCTTGCCCAACGCATCGAGCACCACGCCGAAGGGCTGCTTGAAGTTCATGCGGAAGGTGTTGGGGCCTTCCGCGGTGATGCTGTCCATGGCCTCGTACATCTTCTGGCCGAGCGTGTCGCGCTTGCCCCAGCGGGCCAGCGAGGCGATCACGTCCTGCGAGGTGACGGGTGCGCCGTCGTGAAACTTCAGGCCGGGGCGCAGCGTGAAGGTCCAGACCTTGTTGTCGGGGCTCACGGTGTACTTGTCCACCATCTGCGGCTTGATCGCGCCCTTTTCGTCCATGCCGAAAAGGGTGTCGTAGATCATGAAGCCGTGGTTGCGCGTGATGTTGGCGGTGGTCCAGATCGGGTCGAGGATCTTCAGGTCCGACGAAGGCACGGTGCGCAGCACGGTGTCCGCCGAGGCCGCGGCCGTGAACGTCAGGGCCAGTGCCGACAGGGTGACCGCGAACGCGCGGCGCAGCGAGAGTGGAGTTGCCATGAAGCCTTACTTCTTTCGGGGAGTGCCAGAGGGAGGTGGAGGAGGAGGGGAGGTGTCCGCAGCCTTGCTTTCCCGCAGCTGGGCCAGCAGAAACTCGAAGATGTCGCGCGAGCGTTCTTCCGCGTCCATGATCTTGTGCAGGATGCGGCGCAGCGTGTCGACCTCGCTGGCGCTGAGGCAGTCGAGAAAGCGCGCTTCCATCTCCTGCCCGATGGGCTCGGCCTGCAGCACGAGGTCGATGCCCGATGGGGTCAGGCACAGGTGGATCTGCCGGGCGTCTTCGTTGCCGATCTGGCGCTGGACCAGCTCGCGCTGCACCAGCGAGCCCACGAGCTTGGAGACCAGCGTCTTCTCGATGCCGCAGGTCTGCACCAGCTGGCCCATGGTGATGCCGGGCGCGCCGCCGATCATCCGGAGCAGGCGCACGTCGCGGATCGACAGGCCGAGTTCGATCTCGTACACGCGCGAGCCGCGGTCGCGCGTTCGCGCGGAAGCCACGTCGAGCAATACGTTGATGTAGTCGGTCTTCAGTTGAAGCGGTGCGTGCATGACCAGATGGGAGAAGTCTTCAATAGTTGAAATGTTCAACTATCTTGAAAACCTACGCAAGCTCCAGGCCAGCCGGCGAGGGAAATCCCCTACGAGAGGCGTTGCCCTCGGGAAAGCCCTCTGTCGGGCGATGGGAGAGGGTGTCGTCGAATGGCGAGACGATCACCGGAGCGGTGCAATGCATGCACCAAGATGTGGGTTCGCGCCCCTAAGACCGGCGCGGTTCGAAGACGGGGTCGCTCGCCGCCGCTGTGCGTTCAAGCCCGTTCAAGCCCGTTCAGGGCATCGCAAGGCGACGCGAATCGCTAGCTCGGCGACTGCCCCAGGATGCGATCCAGCTCGCCGATGTCGATCGGCTTCTGCAGGTGATGGTCGAACAGCCCTTCGGCCGATTGCCCACCTGTGTCCTTCGCGGAAAACCCCGAGATGGCGATCAGCAATTTGGGCACGCCATCGCCAGCGCTCGCGCGCAGACGGCGGGCCACCTCGGTGCCCGGGAGGTCGGGCAGCGTGAGATCGATCAGCGCGGCGTCGAAGCGTTCGGCCGCCACCGCATCCAGCGCCTGCCGCGCGGTGTAGGTGCAGCGCGCCGTGTGGTCCTGCAGCATCAGCAGTTCCTGCAGCAGGTTGGCCGCGGCTTCGTTGTCGTCGACGATCAGCACGTTCACAGAGGGTCTTCTTTCCGGTTGAATCTCAAAGGGGGCAGTATCGCGGGCCATGGCCCGCTGTGCAGTAGGCGCAGGCCTACGTTTTGGTCTCCACCGGTTGCAGCGGCAGGTCGACCACGAAGCGCGACCCCTGGCCGGGCGTGCTCTCCACGCCGATGCGCCCGCCATGCAGGTCGACGATCTTGCGCGTGATGTAGAGCCCGAGGCCCAGACCGGCCGCGTGCTTGCGGCTGTCGTCGGTGCGCTCGAACTGCTCGAAGATGCGCGCCTGGTCTTCCGGCGCAATGCCGATGCCCTGGTCGCGCACGCTCACCTGCGCCATGCCATCGACCTGCCGCACCGTCATCGCGACGGGCTTGCCGCCGCCGTAGCGCAGCGCGTTGGTCAGCAGGTTGGTCAGCACCTGCTCGATGCGGAACTCGTCCCACACGCCGCGCAGTTCGGTCGGCGCTTCGAGCGTGATGACCGCGCCCGCCGCGTCGGCCTGGTGCCGCAGGTTCTCGACCACGGCTTGCGCCAGCACCGTCAGGTCCACCGGCTGGGTCTGGATCGACAGCGCATCGCGCCGCATGCGCGTCACGTCGAGCATGTCGTCGATCAGGCGCACCATGTTGCGGATCTGCCGCTGGTCGCGCTCGATCATCGCGGGCAGCCGGTCGGCCGCGAAGATCGCCAGGTTGCCCTTCGACAGGTGAAGCTGCCGCAACTGCGCTTCGAGGTAGAGCGTGTTGAGCGGCGTGCGCAGCTCGTGCGACACCATCGACATGAAGTCGTCGCGCATGCGCACCGCGCGCTCCAGCTCGCGTTGCGTGTGCTGCAGCTGCTGCACCAGCTCTTCCTGCTTGCGGTGCGCGGCCGCGAGCGATTCCATCTCGTGCCGCAGCGCCTTGCGGTGCTGGTACAGGTCGACGAACACGTTCACCTTGCTGACCACCGCGTGGGGGTCGAGCGGCTTGTGCAGGAAGTCGACCGCGCCGCTTTCGTAGCCCTGGAAGGCGTAGTTCAGCTCACGGCCGGCGGCGCTCACGAAGATGATCGGTATGTGCCGCGTGCGCTCGGTGCCGCGCATCAGCTCGGCCAGCTCGAAGCCGTTCATGCCGGGCATCTGCACGTCGACGATGGCCAGCGCGAATTCATGCTCCAGCAGCAGCGCGAGCGCGTCTTCGGCCGACAGCGCGCGGTACACCGTGCGGCCCGGTGCGCGGATCAGTGCCTCCAGCGCCAGCAGGTTCTCGGGCAGGTCATCGACGATCAGCAGCTTGCTTTCGATGTCAATGTTCATGGGCGGCCTCTAGTTGGAGAAGCAGGGTGCGCAGCTCGCGCAGGGGGAGCACATAGTCGGGAGCGTGGCGCGCAATGGCGGCTTGGGGCATGGTGGAAATCAGTGCTTCTTTCGGTTCCTGGACGGCGGTGAGCCCGCCGGCCAGATGGATGCGGTGCATGCCTTCGGCACCGTCGTCGTTGGCGCCCGTCAGCAGGAAGCCGGCGAGCGCGGGGCCGTAGGCGTCTGCGGCGGAGGCCATCAGCACGTCGATGGACGGCCGCGAGAACAGCACGGGCGGCTCGCAGCTGAGCGAGAAGCTGCGCTCGCGTTCGATCGACAGGTGATAGCCCGGCGGCGCAAAGTACAGGCTGCCCGTTGCCACGGGCATCTTGTCGATGGCCTCGTGCACCGGGATCGGCAGCCGCTGCGCGAAGATTTCCGCGAGGTGGCTCTCGTGTTCTTCGGGCAGGTGCAGCACCACCGCCATCGGGATGTGCCAGGTGGCGGGCAGCTCGTGCAGCAGCATGGTCAGCGCGTCGATGCCGCCGGCCGAAGCGCCGAGCACCACGGCGTCCACATGCTTGCGGATGGAAGAGCGAAGCTGCCTTCTCATGCGAGCTTGCGGTAGATGCGTTCGGCCCGCGCGTGCGTATCGAAGCGGGTCGCGTAGCCCGAGAAGTCGATGCTTTCCTTCGAGCCCAGGCCCAGAAAGCCGCGGTGCGACAGCGATTCGTGGAACAGCCCGAGCGCCCGGTCCTGCAGTTCGCGGTTGAAGTAGATCAGCACGTTGCGGCACGACACCAGCTGCGTTTCGGCGAACACGCTGTCGGTGGCCAGGCTGTGGTCGGCAAAGATCACGTCGGCGCACAGCGAGGGGTCGAAGCGCGCGGCGTCGTAGGCAGCGGTGTAGTAGTCGGAGAACTCGCCGCGTCCGCCCGCGCGCTGGTAGTTGACGGTGTAGCCGCGAATCGCCGCCAGCGGAAAGATGCCCTGGCGCGCCTTCTCGAGCGACGCCGGGTTGATGTCGGTCGCATAGATCTGCGTGCGCGCGAGCAGGCCTTCCTCGCGCAGCAGGATCGCGAGCGAGAACACTTCCTCGCCGGTGCTGCAGCCGGCCACCCACACCTTCAACGACGGGTAGGTGTGCAGGATCGGCACCACGTGCTGGCGCAGCGCCAGAAAGTACGACGGGTCGCGGAACATCTCGCTCACCGGGATCGTCAGGAACTGCAGCAGCCGGCCGAACAGCGCCGGCTCGCGCAGCACGCGCTCCTGCAGCGCCGAAATGCTGGGCAGCCCGAGCTGGTCGAGCGCATGCAGCACGCGCCGCTTCTGCGAGGCCACCGTGTAGTTGCGAAAGTCGTAGCTGTACTTCAGGTAGATCGCCTCCATCAGCAGGCGCAGCTCGATCTCGGTGTCGCTCAGCGGATGCAGCGGCGCGATGGTCGCGCCGGGCGCCGCTGGTTCAAGGGGCGGGCGGTTGCGGGTCACAGGCGTTCCATCCGGGGCATCCACACGCGCAGCAGCGAGAACAGCCGCTCCAGGTCCACCGGCTTGGCAAGGTAGTCGTTGGCACCGGCGGCAAGGCACTGCTCGCGGTCGTCCTTCATGGCCTTGGCGGTGATGGCGATCACGGGCATCTTCTCGAAGCGCGGGTCGGCACGCAGGCGCCGCGTGGCTTCGAGGCCGTCCATCTCCGGCATCATCACGTCCATCAGCACGAGGTCGATCTCGCTCACCTGGTCGAGCTTTTCGAGCGCCTCGCGGCCATTGCGGCCGATCTCGACGGCCGCGCCGCGCTGCTCCAGCGCGCTGGTCAGGGCGAAGATGTTGCGCACGTCGTCGTCCACCAGCAGGATGGTGCGGCCCTCGAAGATGCGGTCGCGTCCGCGCGCCGTCTTCAGCATGCCCTGGCGCTCGCTCGACAGTTCGGCCTCGACCTTGTGCAGGAACAGCGTCACCTCGTCGAGCAGGCGCTCGGGCGAGCGCGCGCCCTTGATGATGATCGAGCGCGAATAGCGCTGCAGCTCGGTTTCTTCGTCGCGCGTGAGGTTGCGCCCGGTGTACACGATGACGGGCGGGAACGACACGATCTCTTCGGCCGCCATCTTCTTGAGCAGCTCGCTGCCCTGCATGTCGGGCAGCCGCAGGTCGGTGACCATGCAGTCGAAGATGCGGGTGCGCAGCAGCGCCAGCGCCTCTTCGCCCGAGCCGACCGCGACGATCTCGATGTCGTCGTCTTCAATCAGCCGCATCACGCTTTCGCGCTGCAGCGCGTCGTCTTCCACCAGCAGCACGACCTTGACCTTCTGCGTCAGCTTTTCCTCGAGCCGGCCGAACACCTTCATCAGCTCGTCGCGCGTGGCCGGCTTCAGCGCATAACCGATGGCGCCCATGTGCAGGGCCGCGGCCTGTGCGTTGTCGGCGGCCGAGACCACGTGGATCGGAATGTGCCGCGTGTGCGGCGAATCCTTCAGGCGTTGCAGCACATCGAGGCCGGTGCTGTCGGGCAGGCGCATGTCGAGCAGGATCGCGTCGGGCACGAACTGCGTGGCCAGCTCGAAACCATCGGCCGCGCCGTGCGCCACCAGACAGCGGTAGCCCAACTCGTGCGCCAGGTCGTAGAGGATGTGCGCGAACTGCGGCTCGTCCTCGATCACCAGCACGCGGCGCACCTGGTCGCGCGGCAACGAGCGGTCGTCGACGAACTGCGGCGCCGGCACCACTGCCTTGGGCGGCGGCGCGGCCGGCACCGGAAGGGCGGGCGAGACGTACGCGTGCGCGCTGCGCATCGGCGGCAAGGCGGCCTGCTGGCGTGCCGAAGCCTGCGGTGCCTGTGCCGGCAACTGCAGCACGAAGGTGCTGCCCTGGCCCGGCTGGCTCTGCACCGCGAGCGTGCCGCCCAGCAGTTGCGTGAGGTCGCGCGAGATCGACAGGCCCAGGCCGGTGCCGCCATAGCGGCGGCTGGTGGTGCCGTCGGCCTGGCGGAAGGCCTCGAAGATCAGCTCGTGCTGCTGCGGGTCGATGCCGATGCCGGAGTCGGACACCGCGAAGGCCGCGCCGCCGTCCGCCGCGGCGGACACCACCAGCGCCACTTCGCCGCGGTCGGTGAACTTGAGCGCGTTCGACAGCAGGTTCTTCAGGATCTGCTCGACCCGCTGCCGGTCGGTGACCAGCGAGGCCGGCGCGCCGGGCCGGATCTCCAGCCGGAAGCCCAGGTTCTTCTGCATCGCCTGCGGCCGGAAGGTGCCTTCCAGGCTCTGCGCGAGCTTGTCGAGCGCCACGTCCTCGGGCACCACTTCGAGCTTGCCGGCCTCGACCTTCGAGATGTCGAGGATGTCGTTGATGAGCACCAGCAGGTCGTTGCCCGACGAATAGATCGACTCCGCGAACTTCACCTGCTCGGCGCTCAGGTTGCCTTGCGGGTTGTCGCCCAGCAGCTTGGCCAGGATCAGCGCGCTGTTGAGCGGCGTGCGCAGCTCGTGCGACATGTTCGCGAGAAATTCGGACTTGTAGCGGCTGGCGCGCTGCAGCTCGTCGGCGCGGTCTTCCAGGTCGCGCTGCACGCGGCGCAGGGCGGTGTTGCGCTGGTCCAGTGCCTCGGTGCGCTCGGAGAGCTGGCTGTTGGTCTGCTCCAGTTCGGCCTGCTGGTTCTCCAGCATGGCCTGCGAGGCCCGCAGGGCGCGCGACTGTTCTTCGAGCTCTTCGTTGGCGGTGCGCAGTTCTTCCTGCTGCACCTGCAGCTCTTCGTTGAGCTGCTGCGTTTCGGAGAGCACGTCTTGCAGCTGCTCGCGATAGCGCGCCGCCGCGAGCGACGTGCCGATGTCGTCGGCCACCACATCCAGCAACTGGCTGCCGCGCTCGTCGAGCGGGCCGGCAAGGCCCAGTTCGACCACGCCATTGACCATGCCGTCGCTGCCCACCGGCAGCAGCAGCACGGCCTTGGGCGCCATCTCGCCCAGGCCCGAGTTGACCTTCAGGTAGTCGGCATCGACCGGGTCGACCAGCATGCGGCGGCGTTCGGCGGCGGCCTGGCCCACCAGGCTTTCGGTGGGAGAGAACACCTGCGGCGTCGCTTCGGCCGCGCTCGAGAAGCCGTAGCTCGCCGCACGGCGCAGCGGGCCATGCCGCTCGCGCACGTACATCGCGCCGACGGAGGTGCCCAGGTGCCGCGAGAAGAAGGCAAGGACCTTGCGGCCCATGTCCGGCGCGCTCAGTTCGCCGACCAGTTCGCCCACCAGCTCGGTCTGCGCGCCGCGCAGCCAGGCTTCGTGCGACAGGCGGTCGGTGTGCGCCGCCTGTTCCTGGAGCACCACGTCGTAGCCGTCGGACAGCCGCACCAGCTGTCGCCGGCCGAAGTACGCCACCAGCCCGGTCAGCACCAGCGTGAACAGCAGGAACAGGCTCACGACCCACCACGCCATGCGGTTGGCGTCGTTGTTGCGCTGGAAGCGCAGCGCCTGCTCGGTGCTGATGAAGGCGGCGAATTCGGCGCGCATCTCGTCGGTCAGCCGCTTGCCCAGGCCCAGGCGCACTGCGGCATGTGTGTCTTCGCCGGCGCGGCGCCCGGCGATCAGGTTGCGTGCGAATTCGTTCCAGCTTTCCTGGAACGCGGCAATGCGGTCCAGCCGCTCGACCTGCTGCCGGTTGTCGGACACCAGCTCGCGCAGGATGGCGGTGTCGCCCTTGATGCGGGGCAGGGCGATCTGGTAGGGCTCCAGGAAGGTTTCGTCACCGGTGATCAGAAAGCCGCGCATGCCGGTTTCCATGTCGATGCTCTGGCGCTGCAGCTCGGTGGCCGCGCGGGTGACGCGGTCGGTGTGCTCGACCCAGCCGATGGTGTTCAGCAGGAAAAGGATCAGCCCGACGAAGACCACGGCGCCGACGACGCCCCCGATGAGCGGGAGCTTGAGGTTGCGGCTCAGCAGACGCTCGAATTGGTCGGGGTCGATCGCGGTGGGAGTGTTCATCGGTTGCGTATGTAAGCAAAACTCGCCAAGTCTTGCCGAAAAAGGATGCTTTCCCTGTCGGAAAACACCCCGAGACGGCACGGCAGCTGGAAACCTGGGGAGGAACCGTGAAGGGTACTCTGGCTATACTGTAATTTCATACAGTAAAAGCAAAATGGCTTCCGAAGCTTCCAGGCCGCCACTCGGGGCTCCTTTGGCGCACGTCGTTTCCGTCAAGGCGCTCTGCGCTTTCGGCGCGAAGGCGGGCGACCTCGACCTGCGCTTCGTGCCCGCGCCCAGCGCGCTCGAAGGCATGGCCGGCCATGCGCTGGTGCAGGGCCGGCGGGGCAGCGGCTACGAATGCGAAGTAGGGCTCGAAGCCACCTGCGGCACGCTGCGTGTTCGCGGCCGGGCCGATGGCTACGAAGCCCGGAGGTCGCGCGTGGAAGAAATCAAGACCTTCCGCGGCGACTTCGATGCCATCCGCGGCAACCATCGCGCGCTGCACTGGGCGCAGGCCCGCACCTACGGCTGGATGCTGTGCGAGCAACATGGCCACGAAGAGATGACGGTGGCCCTCGTCTACCTCGACCTTGCCACCGGCGACGAGACCGTGCTCGAAGAAAGCCACACCCGCGCGTCGCTGCAAGCGCACTTCGAGCTGCTGTGCGGCCGCTACAGCGCCTGGGCGCAGAGCGAGGCCGCCCACCGCGCCGCGCTCGACGACACATTGGCGCGGCTCGAATTTCCCCATCGCACCTTCCGCACCGGCCAACGCGAACTGGCCGAGGCCGTCTACCGCGCCGCCGCCGGCAGCCGCCGCCTGATGACGCAGGCCCCCACCGGCATCGGCAAGACGCTCGCCACCATCTTCCCGCTGCTGAAGGCGCGTGCGGCGGGCCGCATCGACAAGGTCTTCTTCCTTACCGCCAAGACTTCCGGCCGGCCGGTCGCGCTCGATGCCCTGCGAACGCTCGACACTGGCCATGCGCAGGGCAGGGTGCGCGTGCTCGAGCTTGCCGCCCGCGAGAAGGTGTGCGAGTACCCCGACCGCGCCTGCCATGGCGACTCGTGCCCGCTGGCCAAGGGCTTCTACGACCGCCTGCCCGCCGCGCGCGAACAAGCGGCGCAGGCCGCGCGGCTCGACC
The DNA here is from genome assembly GCF_900100965.1 of Variovorax sp. EL159. GTDB lineage: Bacteria > Pseudomonadota > Gammaproteobacteria > Burkholderiales > Burkholderiaceae_C > Variovorax. The sequence continues at coordinate 116,706 of NZ_FMUJ01000003.1, forward strand.
GCGAGGCCCTGCGCCACATCGCGCTGGCGCACGAGGTGTGCCCCTATTTCCTTGCCCAGGAAATGGCCCACTGGAGCGACGCGATCGTCGGCGACTACAACTACTACTTCGACGGCAGCGCTTTTCTCTACGCCACCATGCGCGACGCCGACTGGCGCGTGGCCGTGCTGGTGGACGAAGCGCACAATCTGCTGGAGCGGGCGCGCGGCATGTACACCGCGCAACTCGAGGGCGCCGCCCTCGAAGAAGCCCACCGCGTGGCGCCTTCGGCACTGCGCGGCCCGCTGGCCCGCCTGTTCCGCGAATGGGACACGCTGCAGCAATCGCAGCAGGCCGACTACGAAACCGGCGACGAGATCCCCGAGCGCTTCGTGCGCACCTTGCAGGCCGCCAACACCGCCATGGCCGAATACTTTGCGGCCACGCCCGACGCATCGCAAGGGCCGCTGCAGCGCTTCTTCTTCGATGCACTGCACTTCGCCCGCATGGCCGAGGCCTTCGGCGACCACTCGGTGTTCGAGCGCACGCTGGGCGCGGCGCAGGAACAGCGCAGCCTCGCCATCCGCAACCTCGTGCCTGCGCCGTTCCTCGAGAGCCGCTTCGCGGATGCGGTCTCGGTCACCTGCTTCTCGGGCACGCTGTCGCCCTTCGAGTTCTACCGCGATGCGCTCGGGCTGCCCGAAGACACGGCGCTGCTCGACGTGGCGTCGCCCTTCAACAGCCGGCAGTTGCGCGTCGAAGTGGCGATGGACGTGTCGACCCGCTTTCGCGACCGCGCCGGCTCGCTGCGCAATGTGGCCGACATCATCGGCGCCCAGTTCGAGCGCTTGCCCGGCAACTACCTGGCCTTCTTCAGCAGCTTCGACTACCTTGAAAAAGCCTGCGCCGCCTTTTCCGCCCGCCACCCCGGCGTGCCGGTGTGGACGCAGACGCGCGGCATGCGCGAGGCCGATCGCCACGGCTTCATCGCGCGCTTCGAAGAGGGCGGCCGGGGCATCGGCTTCGCCGTGCTCGGCGGCGCGTTCGGCGAAGGCATCGACCTGCCAGGCAGCCGGCTGATCGGCGCTTTTGTCGCGAGCCTGGGCCTGCCGCAGTACAACGAACTCAACGAGATCACGCGCGAGCGCATGCAGTCGCGCTTCGGCAAGGGCTACGAGTACACGTACCTCTACCCGGGCTTGCAGAAGGTGGTGCAGGCCGCCGGCCGGGTGATCCGCACCGAAGAAGACCGGGGCGTGCTGCACCTGCTCGACGACCGCTTCGCACGCGCGGAAATCCGCGAACTGCTGCCGCGCTGGTGGCATGTGCGGCTGACTGGAGACGCGGAAGATGGCGCGCGTCGCTAGACGCCTCGAACACGCGGGCCAGCCCGACCTGTTCGGCGAGGCGCCTGTGGCCGCCATCGAGGGCCTGCGCTACGAGCGCGGCTTTCTCTCGCCTGACGAAGAGGCCGGGTTGATACGCATCGTGCAGGGCCTGCCGCTCAAGGAGATGCGCTACAAGGAATACACCGCGCGCCGCCGCGGCACCAGCTTCGGCGGCAGCTACGACTTCGACGCCAACCGCCTCAAGCCCGGCGCGCCGCTGCCCGAGCTGCTGCATCCGCTGCGGGCGAAGGTGGCGGCGTGGGCCGGCGTCGCGCCCGAAGACCTCGCCCACATGCTGATCGCCGAGTACCGGCCCGGCACGCCGCTGGGCTGGCACCGCGACGTGCCCGACTTCGAGGACATCATCGGCGTCTCGCTGAACAACGATGCGGTGATGCAGTTCAGGCCCTATGTGCCGGGCGCGCCCGCATCGGGGCCGGCCACGCTCGAATTCCTGGTCGAGCCGCGCTCCGTGTACCTGTTGCACGGCCCGGCGCGCTGGGCGTGGCAACATGCCATCGCCCCGACCGAGGCGCTGCGCTATTCGATCACCTTGCGTACACGGAGAATCCGCACCCCATGAACCGCACCACCTTCCTCAAGCTGCTTGGGCAACGACTCTTTCCTGTCTTGAGGGCCCAAGGCTTCCAGGGTGCGGGGCAAACGCTGCGGCGCATCGACGGGCCGGTGATCCACGTGTTCAACGTGCAGGGCGCGAGCGGCGGCAAGGCGTGCTACCTGAACCTCGGCGCGCACCTGGCGTTTCTGCCGACCGAAGGCGGCGGCACCGTGGCGCCCGATGCCTTGGAAGAATCGCACTGCGTGTTTCGCGACCGGATGGAACCGCCGCCCGGCGCCGCGTTCGGATGGGCCTATGGCGCGACCAAAGAGCAGGCAGAAGAAAACGTCGAGTTCATCGTGAGCGAGTGGGAAGGGCCGGGGCGTGCGTTCTTTGCGCGCTACGGCCAATACCCGCAAAGCTTCGAGCAGTTGCTGCGCGAGACCGACCCGGCGCAGATCCACGCCCGAACGGCGTTGCATCTCGCGCGGATCGCGGTGCACCTGGGCGACCGGGCGCGGGCACAAGCCCTGGTCGATGCGGGGCTGGCGGGGGCGCCCGAGCGGGCCACGTCATTGAAGGCCGACCTTGCGCAGGTCTTGACGGCCTAGCCAACGTCGAAGTGGCTGGCTAGGCCGGCGTACGGCCTGTGTGGCCCATACCGGCCATGCGGTGCGGCAAAGGGCATCGGCCGCGAAGCCCACCCTTACCTGAAGACCGGACAGTGCGTCGGCAGCTTCTTCTCGAACAGCACCGCCACGCCGCAGTCGGACGTGAACATGCCCAGGTTGTCGTGCCCGATGCCCGGCACCTCGACGATGTGCTGCTTGAAGTTCGTGGCGTGGCGGCCCTTCAGGTAGTCGAAGTACGGATGGCCACGGGCCAGCCGGTTCGGCCCCTGAGCCATGCCGCTGCACGAGCGGTCGAAGAAATGCAGGTACGGATCGGTGTCGGCGCCGCCGAGCAGGTAGACGACGTTGCGCGATGCGTAGCGGGCTTCGAGTGACTTCACATCTTGCTTCGTCACGTAGGGCGGCGCCTTGTCCAGGCCGTAGGGCCAGTCGTTGAGCGCGGGGCAGGCCTGCATGTCGGCCGGCTGCAGCTTGCCGTCGGCCGAGGGCCGGTCGCGGTCGAAGTAGAGGTAGTTGCTGGGGTTGGCGATCACGTAGCGGATGCGGATGCCGGTGCGGCGCAGCACCGCCTCGCCGTCGCTGGTGGCCACATAACGGTTGAGGATGCGTCCGCCGGCCGAGTGGCCGATCAGCAGCACTTCCTTCAGCGCCGGATAGAGATCGCGGTTCGCGAAATGCGCGAGCACCGCATCGAGCGCCGAGAACGAACTGACCGGCGCGGGGCCGGCGGCCGCGTCGCCGCGTGCCCAGCCCGAGCGGACCCAGCCGAGCACGTCGGGCGACAGGTTGAAGGCCTTCGCATCGGTGACGGTAAGGAACTGCGGCGCCACGACCATCGTGCCCGTGGCCGCGTCGCCCGCGTTCTGCACGATCTTCTTGCCAGTGGCGAAGTACACGTCGGCATTGCGCAGGATGCCGTGGACGATCACGACCACGCGCCGCACGTCGGGCGCGGGTGCGTTGATCGGACGGTCGGCGTAGAGCGGAATCGTGCCTGTGCCTTCCGCCGTCTTGACGACGATGCGCTGGTCGCCGACCTGCTTCACGGGCTCGTCGACGCGCCGGCTGTTGCGGGTTGCCAGATCGCCTTCGCCCTGCGTCTGGGCGAATCCGTTCGAGCCGATGAGAAGGAGCGCGAGAAGCGCTGCGCGCACAAGGCCCGCCGATTTGCCTGCCGATTTGCCGATGGACATGAAGAGAACTCCAGGAAAAAGTGCAACCGTTCAAGAGCCTGGCGCCTGCCGGACGGCAACGACCTTAACCACCTTTGGCCGCGCCCGCCGCATTCACCGAAACGCCCCACATGCGCGGCTTGCCTTCCCATACCGCGAAGCCACCGATGCGCTTGCGCACGGCCCAGGCGTCGAGGCCGTTGAACAGCATCACCATGGGCACCTGCTGGATCATCAGCGCGTGGATCTGGTCGAACAGCACCTGGCGCTTCTTCGGGTCCGATTCGGCAAAGCTGTCGTCGATCAACTTGAGCGCTTGCGGGTCTTCCCACACCTTGCGCGCCTGCTTGTCCTTCGGGCCCGAGAACTGTTCGTAGCTCAGTGCCGGATCGAGCCGCGACGAATAGCTGAACGAGCTGATCTGGTAGTTGCCGCTGTTGTAGCGGTCGAGCTGCGTGGCCCATTCGAGCACTTCGAGCTGGGCGTTGATGCCCACCGACTGCATCATGGCCTGCGCCAGCACCGCCACCGTGTAGCTGGGCACGTGGGCGCGCTTGTTGGTCTGGATGGTGATCTTCTCGCCCTTGTAGCCGGCCTCGCGCAGCAGCTTCGCGGCCTGCGCGGGGTCGTAGTGCCAGCCCTTCTTTTGCGCGGGGCTGTAGAAGGCCGAGCCCTTGTGGATGGCCGAGTTGTTGACCGAGCCCAGGCCTTCGGAAGCGGCCGCCACGATCTGCTCGATATCGAGCGATGCGGCGATGGCCTGGCGCAGCTTCTGGTTTTTCAGCAACGGGTCGCGCGTCTGGATGAGCAGCACGTTCTTGATCGCTTCGGGCGGTGCCTGCACCACGAGGTTGCGGTCGTTCTTCAGCTCCTGCGCGTCGCTCGACGTGATCTGTCCTGCATCGATGGCGCCCGACTTCAGGCCTGCCGCGGCGGTGGCCGCGTCGGGCACGACGATGAACTTCACCGTGTCCACCAGCGGTGTCTTCAGCCCGGTGTAGCCGTCGGACTTGGTAGCGCCGGCCGGCGAGGTGTAGCCCTTGAAGGCCGTCACCGTGACGTATTCGCCGCGCTTCCACTCGGCGAGCTTGAACGGGCCGGTGCCCACGGGCTTGTCCCAGCTGCCGTCGGCCTTGACCGAACTCTTGTGCAGGATGGCCGTCATGCCGCAGTCGGTGCGCGCGAGCGTGTCGAGGAACACGGCCGAGGGCTTGTTGATCTTCATCACGAAGGTGCTGTCGTCGGGCGTGGCAGTCTCGACCACCTTCAGGCCGTTGCGACCGTCGTACTCGCTGGTGCAGCGCCAGTCGGTCTTCGGGTCCATGTAGCGCTTCCAGTTCCAGGCCACGTCGGCCGAGGTCATGGGCGCGTCGTTGTGGAACTTCACGCCTTTGCGCAGCTTGAAGGTGTAGGTCAGGCCGTCTTTCGAGACATCGACCGACTGCGCCAGCAGCGGGCCCACGCTGCCGTCCATGCGATAGCCGACCAGCCCTTCGACGATGTTCAGCACCACGCCGTCGGTGGTGTTGTCGCGGTTCACGCCGGGGTTGGTGGAGCGGATGTCGGCGGGCTGCGCGACCGTCACCGTGGTCTGCGCGAAGGCGCCCGAAGCGGCCAGGCAGGCGCTGGCGATGGCGGCGTGGCGGAAGAAAGAGCGGGGCATCAAGAACTCCTGCTGGGCAAATACAAGAAGAAAAATCAAGCGAAGGCCGGCGCTTCGGCGCCGAAGCGCCAGCGCAGCCGCACGCCGCCGGCATCGGTCGGCTCCAGCGCCGGAATGGCCGACAGCAGCTTGCGCGTGTAGTCCTGCTCGGGCGCATCGAACACCGTGTCGCGCGAGCCCTGCTCGACGATGCGGCCGTCCTGCATCACGATCACGCGGTCGGCCACCTGCTCGACCACGCCGAGGTCGTGGCTGATGAACAGGCACGAGAAGCCATGGCGCTTCTGCAGTTCGGCGAACAGTTCGAGCACCTGTGCGCGCACCGTCACGTCGAGCGCCGAGACCGGCTCGTCGGCGATCACGAAGGCCGGGCGGCGCACGATGGCCCGCGCAATCGCCACGCGCTGGCGCTGCCCGCCCGAAAGCTCGTGCGCATGGCGCGGCGCAAAGGCCGTGCCCAGGCCGACTTCATCGAGCACTTCGGCCACGCGCTTGGTCTTGTCGGCCGACGACATGCCCTTGACCAGCCGCAGCCCTTCGCCGACGAGTTGGCCGATGGTCATGCGCGGATCGAGCGAGGCGTAGGGGTCCTGGAACACCATCTGGCACTGCAGGCGGTAGTCGAGCCAGCCGGGGTCGGAGCGGGCAATCGAGCGGCCGCGAAAAAGAATCTCGCCGCCGCTGGGCTTGAGCAAGCCGGCGATGGTGCGGCCCAGCGTGGTCTTGCCCGAGCCCGAACCGCCGACCACCGCGACCACTTCGCGCGGGCGCACCACGAGGTCGATGCCGTGCAGCGCGCGCTTGGGCACCGCCTTGGCGAACAGCCGGCGATGGCCGGGGTAGTCGACCACGAGGTTGCGTACCTCGATGACGGGCGCATCGTCCACCACCTGCCGCGCGGGCAGCCGGCGCGGCATGGCCTGCAGCAGCTCGCGGGTGTATTCGTGCTTCGGGTGTTCGAGCATGTCGTCTGTGTTGCCGACTTCCTTCACTTCGCCATGCCGCATGACGACCATGCGCTGCGTGAAGCGCGCGACCATCGGCAGGTCGTGGCTGATCATCAGCACGGCGGTCTGGTGTTCGCGCGTGAGGCCGACCATCAGCTCCAGCACGTCGCGCTGCACCACGGCGTCGAGCGCGGTGGTCGGCTCGTCGGCGATCAGCAGGGCGGGCTCCAGCAGCATCACCGAGGCCAGCATCATCCGCTGGCGCATGCCGCCCGAGAACTCGTGCGGCCACGCCGCCAGCGCACCCTTCGGATCGCGGATGCCGACACGCGCCAGCATGTCGAGAATGCGCGCCTGCCGTGCGGCGGGCGACAGGTCGCGGCGGTGCAGCGCGAGCGCCTCGCCGAGCTGCTTGCCAATGGTCATCGACGGGTTCAGCGAGGTCATCGGCTCCTGGAACACCATGCCCACGCGCGCGCCACGCAGCTCGCGCAGCCGTGACGGTTTGGCAAGCGCCAGGTCTTCGCCCTCGAAGAGGATGCGGCCGGCGGTGCGCACCAGCGGCGGCGGCGTGAGGCCCATGAGGGCGCGCGCGGCCTGCGTCTTGCCGCTGCCCGATTCGCCGACGATGCCGACCATCTCGCCCGGCGCGATGTCGAAGGACACATTGCGCACGATCTCGCGCCCGCCCATGCCGACGGCGAGCGTCAGGCCCTCCACGCTGACCAGCGGCGTGTTCGTTGTGGCTGTCATTGCACGCCCTTCATGCGCGGATCGAGCCAGTCGCGCACCGCGTCGCCCAGCAGGTTGATGCCCAGCAGCGTCAATGCGATGCACAGGCCTGGAAGAATCGACAGGTAGCTGGCCTGCGCCATGAACGGGCGGGCCGACGCGAGCATGTTGCCCCAGGTGGGGGCCGGTGGCGGCACGCCCAGGCCGAGGAACGACAGCGCGCTCTCGGCCAGGATGACCCAGCCGAACATCGAGGTGGCCAGCACCGTGAGCGGCGCGGTGCAGTTGGGCAGCACGTGCCGCAGCATCGTGTACAGCTCGGAGTTGCCGAGCACGCGCGAGGATTCGATGAACTCCTTTTCGCGCAGCGACAGCACCGTGCCGCGCACGATGCGCGTCACCGAGGGCGTATACGCCAGCCCGAGCGCCAGGATGATGCCGTAGGGGTTGGCGCCCACCACCGCGAGCAGGCCCAGCGCCAGCAGCAGGCCCGGAAAGGCCAGCAGTGCGTTGTTGAAGGCCATCACGATGCGGTCGGTCCAGCCGCGCAGAAAGCCCGTCAGCACGCCGACGATGCTGCCCACCACGATGGAGAAGCCGACGGTGAGCACGGCGATCCACACGCTGGTGGCGGCACCGGCCATGAGGCGCGACAGCTCGTCGCGGCCGAACTCGTCGGTGCCCAGCAGGTAGGTGCCGCCGGGCAGCTTCAGGCGCGAGCCGAAATTGATGCGCAGCGGATCGTGCGGCGTCCACACGAGGCTGACGAGCGCCGCCGCGGCGATCAGGCCGACGATCAGAAGGCCGAACAGGGCGTTGAGGGGAATGCGCTTCTTGCGCTTGATCGTTGTCATTCGACGGCGACGCGAGGGTCGAAGAGGGGGTAGCAAAGATCGATCACGAGGTTGACCACCACGTAGATCACCGCCACGAACAGCAGGCAGCCCTGGATCACCGGGTAGTCGCGCGCAAAGATCGCATCGACCAGCAAGCGGCCCAGGCCCGGAATGGTGAACACCGTCTCGACCACCGCGATGCCGCCGAGCAGGTTGCCCAGCACCAGGCCGATCAGGGTCCAGGTCGGTCCGAAGGCGTTCTTGAAGGCGTGGCGCATCAGCACCGCGCGCTCCGACAAGCCCTTGGCGCGCGCATGCGTGATGTAGTCCAGCCGCAGCACCTCGAGCGTGCTGGCGCGTGCCATGCGCATCAGCACGCCGATCTCGTGCAGGAAGAGCGTGAGGATCGGCAGCACCAGGTACAGCAGGCCGTTCTTCCAGTCTTCGGTGATGCCCACGTAGCCCACCACCGGCAGCCAGCCCAGCTTGAGGCCGAACAGCAGCAGCAACAGCAGGCCGAGCCAGAAGGTCGGGATCGACACCAGCAGGGTGGCCGAGCCGACCAGCAGCAGGTCGGGCGCGCGGTTCTGCTTCCACGCGGCGACCATGCCCGCGGGCACCGCGACCATCGCGGCCAGCGCCACGGCCACCAGCACGATGCGCCCGCTGATGAGAAAGCGCTCGGCCACCAGCGGCAGCACTTCCTGGCCGCTGTTGATCGAGGTGCCCAGGTCGCCCTGCAGCACATGGCCGAACCAGATGCCGAACTGCGCCATCACCGAGCGGTCGAGGCCCAGGCGTGCGCGCAGTTCCGCAAGGCTCGCGGGCGTGGCGAGGTCGCCCAGCAGCAACTGCGCCGGGTCGCCGGGGATCAGCCGTATCAGCACGAACACCGACACCGCCACGATGAGCAGTGTGGGAATCGCCATCGCGATGCGGGCGGCTGCAAAACGGAACATGCCTTGTTCTTTCTTGTGGGTGGTGGGCGTCAGGCCGGCGAGGGCACGGTGGCGCGCAGCGCGTGCAGGGCCTTCGCGAAGAAGTCTTGCACATGCCCCACGCAGGCCAGCCCGTTGTGCGGCACGTTGTCGAGCAGGTCGAACGCAACCTTCACGCCAGCCGCCTCGAAGGAGCGGCGCAGGGTTTCGAGGCGCTCGGGCCGCGTGCGGCCGGCGTCGTTCGCGCCCGGCATGAAGAACTTGCCGCCGGGCTTGTGCGTGATCTCCCAGGTCTCGATGTCGGCCTTGCCGGCAATCATGTGCACCGGCACGCGGCGCAAGGCGTCGAGGTTCATCGGCTTGCCGAAGCGGGCCTCGAAGTCTTGCGTGCCCACCCACCAGCCTTGCTGCGGGTCGATGAGCGTGACCGAACCCGGCGCACCGATGGACGCGGCCCACAGGTGCTCGGGGTGCAGCATGGCGAAGCGGTTGACGAACTGGCCGCCGCCCGAATAGCCGAAGAGCGCGAAGCGGCTGAAGTCGCAGCCGAACTTTTCGCCCACCTCGGCCACCATGTCGAGCAGGATCTGGTCATAGCGGATGTCGGCCTCGACGAGATGCTTGAAGCCGTCGCGGTTGCCGTCGCCGCGCACGCCGGCCGGAAACAGCGGGCACAGCACGATGCAGTCGTTCCACTTGGCAAAGCCGCTGAAGGCCTCGCGGTAGTTGACGAAGGCGCGGCCGGTGCCGTGCACCACCACCACCAGCTGCATCGGCCGCGCGCCGGGTTGGCCGATGTGTTCGGGCACATAGGTGCAGTACGAAAAGCGCGGGTCGCTGCGCGAGGCGTAGATGGTGCTCGGGCCCAGGTCGTAGATGGCGCGGGCGCGTCGTTCGGCCAGGGCGGTGGTGGCTTCAGTGGTGTCGGTCATGAAGAAGGCTGCGGTGGGAAGAGAAGGGCGCCGAAGGGGCAGGGAACTACAGCGTGTATTCCTGGAAGTTGCGCGCCTCGTAAGGCTTGCGCGCCACCCACATCACGCGGTTGGCCGCATCCATGAGCGTGGTGGCCACGGTGGCCGAGATGCTGCTGAAGTCGGCCGGCTTGGGCGTGCGCAGCACGCCATCGGGCTTGCCGAATTCGTCGGCCAGCGCGGCCTTCACGTGGGTCCAGTCGATGCGGCCCTCGACGCGGCCGAGCGCGTTTTCCACGCGGTGCTGGCGGTAGATGCTGTCGGGGCGCTGCGGCAGGCCGGGGTCGCGCAGCTTCATCACGGCGGACGGCGACATCCAGTGGTTGGCATGCACCAGCAGGTCGTTCTCGGGCAGGGTCCAGAAGATCTCGCCCGGCGAGGTTTCCAGGCTGATGCCCGAGCCGTCGTTGCCGGTGGCTTGGGCCAGGATCATGTTGTTGGCGCAGTAGCGCTTCGAGGCCCACACCGACTTCATCGCGGTGGCGAGGTTGGCGGCCTCCAGGATGCGGCGGCGCAGCAGCACCAGCGGCACGCCCGGGCCCTTGCGGAAGTCTTCGTCGCAGGTCAGCGAATTGCCGGTGAGCGACACGCCGTTCGTGTTGAAGCCATGGCGTGCGAGCGCACCGGCTTCGGTGAAGGTGAGCATGTCGGGGCCGCCGTTGTTGCTGCGGATGCGCAGCACGATGCCGGTGTCCACGCATTCCTGGCGCCAGTCCCAGTTGTGGGCGTGCATGAGCCGGCCGGTGGCCGAGCGCGCGGGCAGCACGAGCAGGCCGGTGCAGTCGCCGTCTTCGGACGGGGCCGCGTCGGTGGTGGGGGCGGATGTGGCGTCGGCCTTGCCCTTGAGGTCGGCATAGCCGAACAGCATCTCGGTGCGGCAATTGACCATCACCACGTCTTCGAGCGATACGCCCGCGCCTTCGGCAATGCCGCGCATCTCTTCGAGATAGCTGGCGTCATAGGCCTCGATGATCGGCAGCATCGACTGCGCGAGATGGCGGATGGTGGCCGCGTCGAGGCCGCGCCGGCCGAGCTGGGCGCGGTAGAGTGCAACGCCGCCCGCCACGCGCTCTGGCACGGCACGGCCGTGCTGCACGCCGCGCGCGTGCGGCGTACCGGAAACATCGACGAGGGGAAAGTATTCAGGAGTGGTCATGGGTGGCTGCAAGGTGTCATCCGCTCGACGCGGAAAGGCGGTAATGCGGTGGCGATGGCCCGCATTGTTTTGCAGGTACAGGAAAAAATAAATTTAAAAATCATTTAGAGTTGATAAAGGATTTATTTATCTTTTGTCGCCTGCCCACCCGTGAGCACCATCCGTTTTCTTCGCACCTTCGTGGCCGCCGCGCGCGGTGGTTCCTTTGCCGCTGCGGCCGACCAGGTGGCCCTGACGCAGGCGGCAGTCGGCCAGCAGATGCGCGCGCTCGAAGCAGAAATGAAGAAGACGCTGTTCGACAAGACCGGCCGCACCATGGTGCTGAGCCCGGCCGGTCACCTGCTGCTGCCGCGTGCCGAAGAACTGCTGGCGCAGTACGAATCGATGCGGCGCGACTTGCAGGACCAGCGGCAGATCGCCGGCAACATCAAGCTCGGCTCGCTGATCACGGCCATGGGTTTGCTGTCGAGCACGCTGGCGGTGCTCAAGTCGCTGCACCCCAACCTCGAGGTCGAGTTGCGCGTGCGAGAGCAGACGCAACTGATGCAGGACGTGGTGAGCGGCGAGCTCGACGCGGCCGTGGTGGTCGAGCGGCAGTGGCCCGAAGTGCCGGGCCTGCTGTGGACGCCTTGCTATGACGAGACGCTCGCCGTCATCGCCAACTCGGGCATTGCTTCGCCCGACACGAACATCGCGAGCCTGTTCGCCACGCACCCCTTCATCCGCTTCGACCGGCGCACGCCGACGGGCGCGCGCATCGACCGCATCCTGCGGCGGCTGCAGCTCGTTCCGAAGGAGTTCCTCGAACTCAACTCGCTGCTTGCGATTGCGGAGCTGGTGCGCAAGAACGTCGGCTTCACCATGGCGCCGCTGCTGAAGAATTTCGACTGGGAGAGCGACCCCGCGCTGTGCGTGCTGCAGCTGCCGGGCCGGCCCATCGCGCGCCGGCTGGGCATGCTGGAGAACGGGCGGCGCAGCCACATCACGGGCGTGGTGCGCGAGGAAATGCTGGCGCACCTGCGCCGCATGAAACCGGGCGCCTGACGCGCTCGCACCGCTGCGCGCCAGACAAGGCTGACGCGCGACGCGTGCGTCTTCTTACCCACGGCGGGTGCCAGCCGCCCAGCATGAAGGCTTCTCAACCCGAAGGAGCGTTGACATGCCAAGAGGCGACAAGTCGTCCTACACGGACAAGCAGAAGCGGCAAGCCGAACACATCGAGGAAAGCTACGAACAGCGTGGCTTACCCAGGGACGAAGCCGAACGCCGCGCCTGGGCGACTGTGAACGCGGAGACCGGTGGCGGCAAGAAGAGCGGCTCCGGGCGCGGCAAGACGGTGAACCATGCGCCGGCGCGCAAGGGCGGTCGCCTCGGTGGTGCCGCTGCTGCGCATCGCACGGCGGCTGAACGGTCGGCCTCGGCGAAGAAGGCCGCCGCGACGCGCAGGCGCAATGCCGAGAAGCGCGGCTGACTTCCAAAGACTGAAGACGCACATCTTGCAGAGGGCCGGGCCGTGGGTGGCTGAAATCGGCCAATTGGCGCGTCCGAATACTGGAGTCTTGCCCGCAGGCTCGCGAGAACCGGACAACTCGATGCCATCGATGGCGCTGGCCGGACAACTTGCAGCAATCCTTGCGAGCCCTGTGCATGCGTGAAGCCGTCTTGTTGCCCGACGTTGCGCCGAACACGTGGCGTACGAAGTGAAACGTCGCGCAATCCGCTGCCATTTCACACGCGGCCCAGGCGTTTGCCGCGCCCCTCCGGCGTCGATACGATCCCGCGCCTTGCCTCCTGTTCCTCTCGACGGACGGAGCTTTTTCCGAACAAGAAAGGAATGCGCGGGTGCCTTCGACGACTGTCTTGCCTTCCCCATCTTCCACATCCTCCGCGCGCGGCAACGCCGCCTTGCAGCAACGCAGCCGGCGCCATGTCTGGCATCCGTGCACGCAGAGCATCCGCCTCGACGCGGTGCCGCCTTTGCCCATTGCACGCGGCGAGGGCGCTTGGCTCATCGACCACGAGGGCCGTCGCTACCTCGACGCCACCAGCTCGTGGTGGGTCAACCTGTTCGGCCACGCGCATCCGGCCATCAACGCGGCGCTGAAGGACCAGCTCGACACCTTCGCGCACGTGATGCTCGCGGGCTGCACGCATGCGCCGGCGGTGGAACTGGCCGAGCGCCTGTCCGCGCTGACGGGGCACGCGCTGGGCCATTGCTTCTATGCCTCCGACGGCGCTTCGGCCGTGGAGATCGCGCTGAAGATGAGCTTCCACGCCTGGCGTAACGCCGGGCGTGGCGGCAAGCAGCGCTTCGTGGCGCTGAAGCAGGGTTACCACGGCGAGACGCTGGGTGCCTTGCATGTGACCGATGTGCCAGTGTTCCGCGATGCCTACGCGCCCTTGCTCGCGAATGCCCATCTGGTCGCATCGCCCGATGCACGCAACGCACAGCCCGGTGAAGACGCCATCGCCGTTGCTTGCCGCGCCGCCGGCGAGCTCGAAGCGCTGCTGGCCGAACAGCACGACACCATCGCCGCCGTGATCGTCGAGCCGCTGGTGCAGTGCGCCACCGGCATGGCGATGCACGACCCCGTGTACCTGCGGCTGGTGCGCGCCCTGTGCGACCGTTACGGCGTGCACCTCATCGCCGACGAGATCGCTGTCGGCTGCGGTCGCACCGGCACTTTCTTCGCATGTGAGCAAGCGGGCATCTGGCCCGACTTCCTGTGCCTGTCGAAAGGCATCAGCGGCGGCTACCTGCCGCTGGCGCTGGTGATGGCGCGCGACGCCATCTACGAGAGCTTCGTCGACGACGACGTGGCGCGCAGCTTTCTGCATTCGCATTCGTACACCGGCAATGCACTGGCCTGCCGCGCCGCGCTCGCCACGCTCGACCTGTTCGAGCGTGAAGACGCGCTGCGCAGCAACCGGGATCGCGCCGACCGGCTGCTGCAGCGGCTGCGCGAAGGGCTGGCCGGCCAACCGGTCGATCACCTGCGGCAACGCGGAATGATCACGGCCTTCGATGTGCGCACGCCCGGCCCGCGTTTTGCCGAACGCTTTCACCTCGCGGCGCGCGCCAACGGATTGCTGATGCGCCCCATCGGCGCCACCGTCTACCTCATGCCGCCGTACGTGATCGACGATGGCGAGATCGACCGGCTGGTCGACGGCACGCTCGCCACGCTGGCGGATGTCTCGACCGGTAATTCGACAGAAGAAGGGGTCTGCGATGTCGCGCTTGCTTGAACGCCTGCAGGGCGAGATCGCCGCGCTCGACGCGCAGTCGCTGCGCCGCCGCCGCCAGATCGCCGAAACAGCCTGCGCCCCCGAACAATCGCTCACGCTGGCTGGCACCACCGCGCCGCGCACCATGCTCGGCTTCAGCAGCAACGACTACCTCGGGCTGGCCGCGCACCCCGCGCTGGCGGCGGCCTGGGCCGAAGGCGCGGCGCGCTATGGCACGGGCAGCGGCGGCTCGCACCTGATCCTCGGCCACTCGCGTGCGCATGCGCAGCTCGAAGAGCGACTGGCCGACTGGATGGCGCCCTTCATTCCCGAGGCGCAGAGCCTGTTCTTCTGCACCGGCTACATGGCCAACCTCGCGGTGCTGTCGGCGCTGGGTGGTGCCGAGGCGGTGATCTTCTCGGAGGCGCTCAACCATGCCTCGCTGATCGACGGCGCGCGGTTGGCCAAGGCGCGCGTCGAGCGCTACCCGCATTGCGACGTGGCCGCGCTCGACGCCATGCTGGGTGCCTGCGATGCACCGGTCAAGCTGATCGTGAGCGACGCGGTGTTCAGCATGGACGGCCACCTCGCGCCCGTGCATCAACTGCTGGCGCTGGCCGAGCGGCACGACGCCTGGCTGGTCGTCGACGACGCGCACGGCTTCGGCGTGTTGGGCGACACCGGCCGTGGCGTGGTGCAGGCGCTGGGCCTGCATTCCGAGCGGCTGGTGCTCATCGGCACGCTGGGCAAGGCGGCGGGCGTGTCGGGCGCTTTCGTGGCGGCGCACCGCACCGTCATCGATTACCTCGTGCAGCGCGCGCGGCCCTACATCTTCACCACCGCCGCGCCGCCGGCGGTGGCGCATGCGCTGCTGGCCAGCCTGACGCTGATCGAAGGCGAGGAGGGCGCCGCGCGCCGCGCTGCACTGCAAGCCCGCATCGCCCAGTTGCGCGAGGGCGTGAAGGCGGTGTTGCCCGCGGATGGCAGCGCGTGCCTGCCTGAATCGCCCACCGCGATCCAGCCACTGATCGTCGGCGACAACGCACGCGCGATGCGGACGATGGCACAGCTCGATGCGCGCGGCCTGCGTGTGGGCGCGATCCGTCCGCCGACGGTGCCAGTTGGTACGGCGCGGCTGCGCATCGCGCTGTCGGCCAGCCACAGCCGGGCCGACGTCGCGCGCCTGGTCGATGCGCTGGGCGTGGCGCTTTCGCAGCCGATGCAGGAGGCGGCATGACAGGCCGCCACTGGTTCGTCACCGGCACCGACACCGGCATCGGCAAGACGCTGGCCAGCAGCGCGATGCTGCACTTGCTGGCGTCGTCGGGCTTGCGCGCGGTCGGCATGAAGCCTGTCGCGGCCGGCGTCGAGATGATCGATGGCGCGTGGCAGAACGAAGACGTGGTGCGGCTGCATGCGGCCGGCAACGTCGATGCGCCGCTGGCCTTGCGATGCCCGTATGTGCTGCGCGCGCCGATGTCGCCCCATCTCGCTGCGAGGGACGAAGGCGTGCGGATCGAACTGCCGGTGCTGCAGTCGGCCTTCGAGGCGCTGGCGCGACAAGCCGATGCGGTCATCGTCGAAGGCGTCGGCGGCTTCTGCGTGCCGTTGGGCGATGACCTCGACAGCGCCGATCTCGCCACGGCACTGCAGCTGCCGGTGATCCTCGTGGTCGGGCTGCGGCTGGGCTGCCTTAGCCATGCATTGCTGAGTGCGGAAGCGATCCGCGCGCGCGGGCTCACGCTGGCAGGATGGATCGCGAGCGCGGTCGATCCGCAGATGCTCGCGCCCGATGCCAATCTGCAGACCCTGCGCGCGCGCCTCGGTGCGCCGCTGCTCGGCGTGGTGCCGCACCTGGCCGCGCCCGATGCGGCGGCCGCGGCCCGCCACATCGACCTGCGTGCGCTGCGCGCGACGGCGGCCCACGCCGCGCGTCGATCCGCGGCGCAGCGCTACGCAGACGAAGAAGAAGCCTCAGCCGCGCTGGCCTGATTCGGCCAGGCGCTTGGCGCGCACGCCGCCCTGGCGCTCCAGCATCCAGCCCGGGTATTCGGCCGGCAGCGCGCTCACCTTGTCGAGCGTGGCGAGCTCGTCGGCCGTCAGCTTGATGGTCGTGGCCGCGATGTTGTCGTCGAGTTGCTCGACGCGCTTGGCGCCGATGATCACGCTGGTCACCACCTGCTGGTGCAGCAGCCATGCCAGCGCGATCTGCGCCACCGACACCTTGCGCGCATCGGCCAGCACGCGCATCGCGTCGATGCAGTCGTAGGCGCGGTCGACGTTCACCGGCGGAAAATCGAAGGTGGTGCGGCGGCTGCCCTTTTCGGCTTCGGTGTCGCGGCCGTACTTGCCGCTCAGGAGGCCACCCGCCAGCGGGCTCCAGACCATCAGGCCCACGCTTTCGCTGCGCAGCAGTGGTGCCAGTTCGCGTTCGAGGTCGCGCCCGGCGATGGTGTAGTAGGCCTGCAGCGACTCGAAGCGCGCGAGCCGGTCGCGCTCGGCGATGCCCAGCGCCTTGGCGATCTGCCAGGCGGCCCAGTTCGACACGCCCACGTAGCGCACATGGCCTTGCTGCACGAGGTTGTCGAGCGCGTGCACCGTTTCCTCGATGGGTGTGATCGGGTCGAAGCCGTGGATCTGGTAGAGGTCGATGTGATCGAGTTGCAGGCGCTTCAGGCTGGCCTTGACGCCATCCATGATGTGAAAGCGCGACGCCCCGGCCGAGTTGACGCCCTTGCTGCCGGTTTCGCCGAGCACCTTGGTGGCCAGCACGAAGCTGTCGCGCGGGGCCTTGAGGTTTTTCAGCGCCTGCCCGGTGATGACTTCGGACTGGCCTTCCGAGTACACGTCCGCGGTGTCGATGAAGTTGATGCCGGCGTCGAACGCGCGGCCGAGCAGGCCTTCGGCCTCGGACTGCTGCAGGTTGCCGATCTGGCCCCAGATGCCGGAGGAGCCGCCGAAGGTCATGGTGCCCAGGCAGAGTTCGGAAACCAGGAGGCCGGTGCGGCCGAATTTGCGGTATTGCATGGAGAAATCCTTTGCGTTGGAGGCGCCCCCCAAAGAGCTGAAAGGCCGGACGGCCCGGGGGCGACAGCGAAAAGTATCCGGCTGGCCGCCCCGGCATGGCGAGCGCGTTCCTGCAAAGTCTTTGCCTAATTCTCCAGACCACCCCTGCGGCAGGTGCGAATCCGGGGGAGGAGCGCTAAGCTCCAAACCGCCCATTCCTCCACGGCCACCTGCTGTGCGCCGTGGCTCCTTCCGTGACAAGGCCCTGAACATGTCCGACGAAACACCCGAACTCGCTGCTGCCATTGCCCAGCCGATGCCGCTGGAACCCGAACTCGACGAAGCCAGGAAGGAACTGGTGCAGTTGATCAACCACATCACGCGTGGACAGGACGGCACCACCATCACGGCCGTGCCCGGCCTGCAGGTGTATTGCATCAGCAAGCCCGACGGCCCCAAGCACGGCTTTGCAAGCCCGGCGCTGGGCCTGATCGCGCAAGGCTCCAAGCGCATCATCGTGGGCGACGACATCTACGTGTACGACCCGATGCACTACCTGGTGACCTCGGTCGACTTGCCGGTGTGCGGCCACGTGCGGCTGACCAGCGACAACAAGCCGTACCTCGGCGTGCGGCTGGAACTGGCCGTCGACGAGATCGGCGAGCTGATCGGCGACGAGAAGCTGCCCGCCAAGGCCAATGCACCGGCCTCGCGCGGCATGTACGTCAACCGCATCGCCATGCCGGTGCTGGAGCCCGTGCTGCGCCTGCTGCGGCTGCTCGACACGCCGGAAGACGTGCCGATCATGGCGCCGCTCATCAAGCGCGAGATCATGTACCGCCTGCTGGTCAACGGCGAGGGCGCGCGGCTGCGGCAGATCGCGCTGCAGGACAGCCACACGCAGCGCATCACCAAGGCCATCAGCGCGCTGCGCATCAACTACGCGCAGTCGCTGCGGGTGGAAGACATGGCGCGCGCGGTGCACATGAGCGTGTCGTCGTTCCATCACCACTTCAAGGCGGTGACCGCGATGAGCCCGCTGCAGTACCAGAAGCAGCTGCGCCTGCAGGAAGCGCGCCGCCAGATGCTGCTGACCGGCGCCGACGTGGCCTCGGCCGCGCACAGCGTGGGCTACGAAAGCCCGTCGCAGTTCGCGCGCGAATACGGCCGCATGTTCGGTGCGCCGCCGCTGCGCGACAAGCGCCGCTGGCTCGGCGAGGCGGGCAACGACGCGCTGGGTGCGGAGTCGATGGAAGCGGCCTGACGCGATCGACCGGAAGCGACCCGAAGCAGCCTCGGGTCGCTGTTGCACGGCACGTCGCCGGGCAGGCATGGTGGACGCAACGCACGCGGGTTGCCTTCTAGCACTTACTGCGATTTCTTGCGTTGTCCACACCATGCAGGCTTCACAAAATTTCGCTATCGTTTTGTTCGCTGCAGCAACCCGGCCCATTCGACCGGGAGAACCTAACAACATGGAGAAATTGCATGCTTTGGGAAAAGAAGCTGGCGCAGTGGAGCGCCGCCGTCCGCGCACGTGCCAACCTGCCTGCGCGCCTGACCTTGTGGGACGGCCAGTCGTATGACTTCGGCACCTTCAGCGGGCCCGCGGTCACCTTGCACGTCAAGTCCCCGGCCGCGCTGTCGCTGATGCTGCAGCCCACGCTCGACAACCTGGGCGAGGCCTACGTCAAGAGCAAGATCGACATCGAGGGCAAGCTCAGCGACGTCATCGACATTGCCTACGGGCTGGCCAAGACCTCGATCGACAAGCCGAGCGGTGCGCTGCAGAACATGGCGCGCTACTTCACGCACACCAAGTCGTCGGACAAGAAATCCATCGAGTACCACTACGACGTGTCGAACGCGTTCTACCAGCTGTGGCTCGATCCGAACATGGTCTATTCGTGCGCCTACTTCGAGAACGGCGACGAAGACCTTGCCACCGCGCAACTGAAGAAAATAGACCACATCCTCACCAAGATCGAACTCAAGCCGGGGCAGACCCTGCTCGACATCGGCTGCGGCTGGGGCGCGTTGGTGATTCGCGCGGCGCAGAAGTTCGGCGCGCGCTGCGTGGGCGTCACGCTGTCGCAGAACCAGTTCGAGTTGGCCACCGAGCGCGTGCGCGCGGCCGGCCTGCAAGACCGCATCGAGATCCGCCTGCAGGACTACCGCGACGTGACCGGCCAGTTCGACCGCATCACCAGCGTCGGCATGTTCGAGCACGTGGGCCGCAAGAACCTGCCGGCGTACTTCAAGCGCGTGCAGGAACTGCTGGCCGACGACGGCGTGGTGATGAACCACGGCATCACCTCGTCCGACCCCGAAGGCGGCGGCGTGTCGTATGGCGGCGGCGACTTCATCGACCGCTATGTGTTCCCCAACGGCGAGCTGCCGCACATCAGCCTGGCGCTGCAGGCGATGCAGCAGGGCGGCCTCGAAGCCTTCGACGTGGAGAACCTGCGCCGCCACTACGCGCAGACCCTGCGCCACTGGAGCGACAGCTACGAAGCCAACAGCGAGAAGGCCCGCGCGCTGGTCGACGAAGAAAAATTCCGCATCTGGCGCATCTACCTCGCGGGCTGCGCCTATGCCTTCGAGAACGACGACGTGGCGATCTACCAGATCGTCGGCCGCAAGGCGGGCAGGGCGGCGAAGACGCTGCCGTGGTCGCGCCGCTACATCTACGACGGCACCTCCGCACTGAACGCGGGCTGAACGCGGGATGAGCTGCAGCAGGCGCACCCGGGCGAGAACCCGGGTGCAAGCGCGGAACCGCGTGGCCCGATAGCATCGAGGGCTTCGCGGCCAATACCACCTCGGCGCCCACCAGACACCTTCGTCCGGGGGCCGCTTCCCGGCCCGAAGAAGCCCCATGAGCGCCAATCAACACACAACAAATCGCCCCCTGGTCATCGCTTCGATCATGGCCTCCATGGCCATGGTTGCCATCGAGGCCACCATCGTCTCGACCGTCATGCCGCAGATCGCCTCCGAACTCGGCGGCCTGCATCTGTACAGCTGGGTGTTCGCATCCTTCCTGCTCGCGCAGACCGCGATGACGGTGGTGTTCGGCAAGCTCTCCGACCTGTACGGGCGCAAGCCCATCATGTTCGTGGGCATCGCCGTCTTCGTCATCGGCTCAGTGCTTGCCGGCTTCTCGTGGTCGATGCCGGCCATGATCTGCTTTCGCCTGATCCAGGGCATCGGCGCGGGCGCCATCCAGCCGGTGTCGCTCACCATCGTGGGCGACCTGTATCCGGCGCGCGAGCGTGGCAAGGTGCAGGGCTACCTGGCCAGCGTCTGGGCGGTGTCGGCCGTGGTCGGCCCGATGATCGGCGCGCTGATCGTGCAGAAGCTGTCGTGGGCCTGGATCTTCTGGGTCAACGTGCCCATCGGCCTTGCGGCGGCGGCGGGCTTCTGGTTCTTTCTGCACGAGGCGCCGACCGTGCGCCGCTCGTCCATCGACGTGGTGGGCGCGGTGCTGTTCACCGTCGGCATTGCCGCGCTGATGATCGCGCTGACCGAGTTCGGCGTCGGCAATTCAGGCGTCGCGCTGGCGTGGGGCCTGCTGTTCGTCGTCACGCTGGTGCTGTTCATCGCGCAGGAGCGTCGCGCCGCCGACCCGATGGTGTCGCTCAAGCTCTGGGGCGCGCGGATGATCGCGACCGTCAACGGCGCCGCAATGCTCGCGGGCATGGTGCTGATCGGCATCACGACCTTTCTGCCGATGTACGTGCAGGTGGTGCTGGAGCGCTCGTCGGTCACGGCCGGCCTCACGCTCACGATGGTCATGCTCGGATGGCCCATCGGCGCGACGCTGACCTCGCGCACCTTTCATCGCATCGGGCTGTGGCGCATGGTGGTGGTCGGTGCGGCGCTGATCCCGGTGGGCACATCGACCTTCGCCTTGCTCGGCGCCGGCAGCTCGCCGGTGCTGCCCGCCATCGGCTCTTTCATCATCGGCCTTGGCATGGGCGTGATGAGCCTTTCTTCATTGATCCTGATCCAGGAAGGCGTGGAGTTGTCGCAGCGAGGCATCGCCACCGCTTCGAACGTGTTCTCGCGCAACCTGGGCAGCGCGTTGGGTGCGGCCTTCTTCGGCGCCGTCTTCAACTTCGGGTTGACGCGTGGGGACGGCACCATGATGTTCAGCGACGACCAACTGCGCATGCTGCTGCAGGGCGTGCACGGTTCCGTCGCCGGAGACGCGGGCATCCGCCTGGCGCTGGGCGGATCGCTGCATCTCACGTTCCTGATGATGCTGGTCGTGAGCCTGGGTGTGGTGGCGCTGGCGTTGCTGCTGCCGAAGGAAGGGCTCGAAAGCCACGGGGCCAAGGTCGGCGACGGCGAGGCTGCGCGGAGTACGGAGTAGATGGGAGGGGCTTCGGCCCGCTGCATATCGTTTCGCGCTTTTCTTCTTTGTGCGTGCGCGTGTCCGTTGATACGTTCGCACCCGTCGCTTTCAATGAGCGGCTTCGGCGCTTGCGGCGACATCCGCCCGCAGGCATGCTGCTCGGGCACGCCACGCGTGCCTTCCTTCTTCACATCTTTCTGCCTAGAAACACCTCATGACTTATCTCGCCGCCCCCATGCGCTACGACGCCATGCCCTACCGCCGCGTCGGCCGCAGCGGGCTCGTCTTGCCCGCCATCTCGCTCGGCCTGTGGCACAACTTCGGCGACAGCACGCCCATCGACGTGCAGCGCAAGCTGCTGCGCACGGCCTTCGACCTGGGCATCAACCACTTCGACCTGGCCAACAACTACGGCCCGCCGTACGGCAGTGCCGAGACCAACTTCGGCCGCCTGCTGCGCGAAGACTTCAAGGCCTATCGCGACGAGCTCATCATCTCCAGCAAGGCCGGCTGGGACATGTGGCCCGGCCCGTACGGGCAGGGCGGCGGCTCGCGCAAATACGTGCTCGCCAGCCTCGACCAGAGCCTGCAGCGCCTGGGCGTGGACTACGTCGACATCTTCTATTCGCACCGCTTCGATCCGCACACGCCGCTCGAAGAAACCGCCTCGGCACTGGCCCAGGCCGTGCAGCAGGGCAAGGCGCTCTACATCGGCATTTCTTCCTACTCGGCCGGCAAGACGCGCGAGATCGCCGCGTTGCTGCGCGAGTGGAAGGTGCCGTTGCTGATCCATCAGCCGGCCTACAACCTGTTCAACCGCTGGATCGAGAAAGACCTGCTCGCGGCCACCGACGACCTGGGTGCCGGCGTGATTGCCTTCACGCCGCTCGCGCAAGGGCTGCTGACCGACAAGTACCTGCACGGCATTCCGCCCGATGCGCGCATCAACCGGCCCGGCGGCGGTTCGCTGAAGCAGGAGCATTTGTCCGATGCGAACGTGGAGCGCGCTCGCGCGCTGAACAAGATCGCGCAGCGCCGGGGCCAGAGCCTTGCGCAGCTCGCGTTGACCTGGACCCTGCGCGATCCGCGTGTCAGCTCCGCGCTGATCGGTGCCAGCCGGCCCGAGCAGATCGTCGACAACGTGGCCGCGCTCGCGCATGCGCCGTTGAGTGCCGACGAGTTGGCCGAGATCGACAAGTACGCGGTGGAGGGCGGCGTGAACCTCTGGGAAAAGCCGTCGACCGACTTCGCTTGAGCCCACGTGTCGAAGGGGTAATGAGCCCTTTCGATTTATACGCAAAGGTCCGCACACTCGAGGAGACAGCCGAGATCCGGATGCCATGGCGTCGTCTGAAAATTTCCTGACGGAAATCACAAACTGTCAGCTAAAGTAAAAAAGTGTCTCCCGAATTCGGCCTCGCGCCGGATCGTTGCCGCGACCCGAACCGGGGCCGCGCCGCCTTGCCGATTCCCGCATTGCAACCACGTGCCCGTGTGTTGCGGCGCCTGACGCGGAGGGCGGCGTGCCGTGGCCACGGTTGCGTTTTAGTTGATCGTGCATTTCCTGAAAGGAAGCCTCATGAGGGATTACCGGATCGAGAACAACGGCCCGCTGCTGGACTTTCGTCTGGCCTACCTGCGCGCCATCGCCCGCTCGTGGCATGACACCGCCTACCGCGAAGAACTGTTGGCGCAGAAGGACATCCAGCCGATGCTCAACCGCGACTTCGGACTGAAGTCGGTGTGGCCGCTGCTGGACATTGCGATTCATCGCATCGACGACCCGACGCGCCGAACCGTGTGGAAGTCGCAGCTGACCGGCGGATGGACAGGCCTCAACGATGCCTTCGACATCGTGATCCCCGAGCGGCCGACCGCCAATGCGTCGGAAGCGCTCGCTGCCTACTACCAGTTCTTCCCCGACTTCATGGGGCCCGTCGGCGTGTTCGCGGACCAGCCGGGCGCCGCTTCGGCACCCGCGTCGACTGTCGGTCTTTCCGCGCTCGACGAAGTGGGCAGCTTGGGCGGCGGCCCGGAATCGATGCTGGCGTTCGGCGGCGTCGTGCTGCGGGCGATCGCGATGGCATGGGAGTCGGAAGAGTTCCTGCGCGAACTCACGCGCGCCGATCACAGCGACGCCACGCCGGTGCTGAGCCAATGGCTGGGGTACAACAACCCCTACAACTTCTTCGTTCGCTTCACCGTCAATCCGTCCTTCTCGTGGGACGCCGAGCGCGGCGCGTGGAACCTGAAGAACGCCGATGGCAGCACGATCAAGAACACCGTGGTGCTCAACTACCCGGTTGCGCCTGCTGCCGAGGCCTCGTGGCCCATCGCGCTGACTTCGTACAACCACACGGGCAGCGCATACCCGTTCACCTGCTGAACCTGCAGGACTTGTTGCAGGGACGCCGGATTGCCCACGGAAAACGTTGACGACAAGGCGGGGCACGCGCTGCAAGGTGCCTCTGCCACGCTGCTGTTGACGTTGGCCGCCCGGGCCCGGTCTGACAGCGTCGTTCCGGCGTCGGAGTTCTTCGATGCCGAGGCGCGCCGCATTGCCGCGGCGCTGCCGTTTGACCTCTCGGCCTACGCGAAGGACCCGGCCTTCGTCCGGGGCGTGGTCCTGCGGGCCGCGCTCATCGACCGTTTCGCGGCCGAGTTCTTCGCGGCCCATCCGCTCGGCATGGGCATCACGCTGGGCGCCGGGCTGTGCACGCGCCGCAGCCGGCTGGGTCTGCAAGCGATACAAAGCGGTGGCGTCAACTGGCTCAACATCGATCTGCCGGAAGCCATCCGCCTGCGCGAACAGCACAT
The DNA here is from genome assembly GCF_900100965.1 of Variovorax sp. EL159. Lineage (GTDB taxonomy): Bacteria > Pseudomonadota > Gammaproteobacteria > Burkholderiales > Burkholderiaceae_C > Variovorax. The sequence goes on from NZ_FMUJ01000003.1 coordinate 141,090, forward strand.
GCCACCCGACACAGGCGAGCGCAACCTGGCCTGCTCGATCCTTTCGCCTGAATGGCTGGACGCCGCCGATCTGCCAGGCAACCGCCCCGTGCTCGTCATGCTGGAAGGCGTGTGTCCTTATCTTCCGCAAGCGCCCCTCGAAGCCATCCTGCATGCGCTGGCCACGCGGTTCGCCGGGTGCAAGCCCGCAAGCGTCGTCGTGCTGGACTACGTGCATCCGATCCTCGCGAGGATGCCGGTGCAGGTGGGCGGCATGCATCTGCCGGTGGTGTCGGGCTTCGAAGATTCGGCCCGCATCGCCGCGATCCATCCGGCGATGCGCGTGCGCTCCGAAGACCATCTCTATTCGCAGTTCTCCGAACAGCACCGGCTCTTCGAGACCGCATTCCGGGCAACGTCCGGCAGTTCGCCCTATACCGTTGCGCGCTTCGCTCTCGGATCGCCGCACGAGGCCTGACCCGGCACCGATGGATTTCTTCACCGATGCCTTCCAGTGGCACGACAAGTTTCTGCCGCCACTGGCGCAGCAGAACGGCCTGTTGTTGCTGAGCGAGACGGACCTGTTCATGCTCGGTTCGCCCGGTGTGCGCGCCATCGACCCATTGCTGCGCGATCGCGTGAGCCTTGCATCGCATTGCGAGGCCGTGGGCATGCCAGCGCTGCTGGCCGAGATGCTGCATGCGCTCGAAGCGCTGGTGCGGCAGGGCATGGCAAGGCCGGTGCGGGCGGACGATGCAGCACGCCACGTCGTTCCCGATTTCTCCCTGCCGCCTGCGCACGTGCCAGTGAGCGAAGGCGTCGACGCCATCCTGCTGTCGAAAGCCGTGGCGCACGATGCGGCCATTGCCTGGGCACGCGCCGCGGCGGGAGACGCCACCAACCTCACCGTCGTTTTCTGCGACGACTATCTCGACCCCAGGCTCGGACTGATCGATGCCCGGCAGCGGGCTGCAAAGCATGCTTGGCTGCTGGTCAAGCCGACGGGCGAGCAGGCCATGGTCGGGCCGATGTTCACGCCCGACGCGGTGGAAGTCACCGCGTGCTGGCATTGCCTCTCGCACCGCCTGCTGCGCAACAAGCCCGCGCGAGCCTGGTGGCAGGGCAGGCAGGGCGGCGAAACCATCGCCATGCCGGTGCGCGCGGACGAAGCCTTTGTCGGTGAACAGCTGCAGCAGCTGCTTCCTTTGGCGCAAGACATCGTCACGCAGGCCGCACAGGCGCTGTGGACGCTCGACCCCGCGCAGCCGCATGCCGTCGTGGCGCGGCCCCAGTGCCCTCAGTGCGGCGACGCGGAACTCATGGCGCATCGGCAGCGCCAGCCGATCACGCTCGCGCCGTCACCTTTCACGGCCCGGTCCGATGGTGGCTGGCGCACGATGCCGGCGTCTGCCACGCTCGAACGACTGGCCCCGCACGTCGATCCGCTGTGCGGCATCGTCACGCAGGTCGTTCCCGTGGGCGCTCAAGCGGAAGACGCATTGACGGTCTACCGCAGCGAACTCTTCAGGACGCCGAACCTTCACGGCGATCTTTCTGCGGGCGGGTTGGTTCAGGTCTGTCTTGGCAAGGGCATCTCCACCGAGCAATCGCGCGCGAGTGCGCTGTGCGAAGCGGTCGAACGGTACGCCGCGTTCTATCAGGGCGACGAGGCCACGGTCATTGCGCCCGCCTCGGCGTTGGACGCGCGTTGCATCCCGCCGCAGGACCTCGCACGCTTCAGCGCCCGGCAGCGCGCGCAACCCGATGCGAGCATGCCGCCGCATGCGGTTGCCGCACCGGTGCTGTCGACGAACGAGTCGGCGTGGTGGGCACCGGCCTGGTCGCTGACATCCAACGAACGCTGCTATCTCCCGTTGTCGTTCTGCCATGCCAACGCCACGACGGAAAGCCAGCGGCATGCCATCTGGACATCGAACGGCTCCGCTGCAGGGAACACGCTGGAGGAGGCCATCCTCCAGGGCTTTCTCGAACTGGTCGAGCGCGACGCCGCCGCCATCTGGTGGTACGGACGAATCCAGAGGTCCTCTATCGACCTGGGGCAACTGGCTGCCGAGAGCCTGGCACGCATCGAGCGCAGCCTGGGTGCACCATGGCACTACTGGGTGCTCGACATCACGCACGACTTCGGCATTCCTGTTTCGGCCGCCATCGGCCGGCATCGCGTGACGGGCGACTGGGCCATCGGCTTCGGTTGCAGTCCGGACGCGGTGCTGGCTTGCGAACGGGCGCTGACGGAGATGGGGCAGCTGATCGCCGCAGGAAAGACGCTTTCCGTTGCGCCTTCGGGCGATGAGGAAGGCGTGCCGCGTTTTCTTATGCCCGCCGAGCCGGGCGACGCCGCACCGATGCGTTCGCCTGCTGCAGCCCCGCATGCCGACATCGCCGAGGAGATCGGCCGCTGCGTCGGCATCGCCTCGGCCCTCGGCATGGAAACCGTGGTGCTCGACTGCTCGCGCCCCGACATTCCGCTGCGCACGGTGAAGGTGGTCGTGCCCGGCCTGTGCCACATCTGGCCCGAGCTGGGCAACGAGCGCCTCTACCAGGTGCCGGTCGCCATGGGATGGCGAAAGAAGCCGCTGCAGGAAGGCGAGCTGAACCCCGTGGCGCTCTACGTCTGAGCGCGCAGCCAGCCGCTATTCGAGCGTGAAGCCGATCTTGAGCGTGACCTGCCAGTGCGCGACCTTGCCATCGACGACATGGCCGCGCGTTTCGGTCACGGTGAACCACTGGATATTGCGGACGGTCTCGTGCGCCTTGGCAATGGCGGTCTGCACCGCGTCTTCGATGCCGGTGGAGGACGAGCCGGTCAGCTCGAGCGACTTGTAAACGTGATTCGACATGTCTGTGCTCCTTGTGGTCCTTGGGGTTGACCCAGGCCATCGTAGTGAGTGCATGGCATGCCTGGTGGAATTTTCTGCATCAGGAAACTCGCAATCCGTCTTTGGCAAAGGGCAGGGGGCTGCGCAGAATCGGGCGCAGCGTTCACCTTCCCATTGCCATGCCACAGCGCCTTCTCTTCGACTCTCCCGCCGCACAGGCCCGCCATGTTCTCGCTTTGACGGCGAAGTCGTGGCGCATTCCGCCGAGTTCGCCGCGCGAGATCGCGCGCCGTGCGCCGCATGGCTATGTGCCGGTCAGGGCGTTGCGCCGGTTGCATGCGGCGGCGGTGCTGGCCTTGCTGCCGCATTCATGGTGAGCGCGGCACGCGTGCTTTGACAGCGCGGGCCCAGGCCCGCACCATGCGGGGCCAACCTGGAGGCACCGACACACATGCTGATCGTTCTGGGCGGCTTGCCCGGCACAGGCAAGACCACCATCGCCCGCGAGATCGTCGCGCGTTCGCGGGCCGTGTACCTGCGCATCGATGCCATCGAGTAGGCCATCGTGTCGGCGAGAGTGCTGGCGAAAGACGTGGGGCCTGCGGGCTACGTCGTCGCCTATGAGCTGGCCCGCGCGAATCTCGCACTCGGGCAGACCGTAGTGGCCGATTGCGTCAACCCGCTGCAGCTCACGCGCGAGGCATGGCGGGCCGTGGCCGCGGACACGTACGCACGCGTGATCGAAGTCGAGATCGTGTGCTCCGATATCGCCGAACATCAGCGCCGCGTCACACAGCGCATCTCCGACATTCAGGGCCTCGTGCCACCCACATGGGCTTCCGTTCAGCGCCATGACTACATGCCGTGGACCACGCCGCGTCTCGTGATCGACACGGCCTTCGTCAGCGCGGCCGACGCGGCGCAGTCGATCCTCGACCGCACGGGCGACTGAGCAATCTGCAAATATCGATATAGAAATTCAGCGCAACCGGTGCGCGCGATGCCCAAGAGAATTCGCAGCAATTCTTTCAAGGGCGACTTTCGCCGCACACCGTGTCCTATTCGCTGTCCCTGCTCGACAAGAGCCTGATCCCTGAAGGCGCCGACGCCGCGCAGGCTTTCCAGCACACCATTGCGCTTGCTCAAAGCGCCGAGCGGCTGGGCTACCGCCGCTACTGGCTGGCCGAGCATCACGGCAACCGCAATTACGCGGGGTCGGCGCCCGAAGTGCTGGCTTCGCATGTGCTTGCCAAGACCTCGCGCATCCGTGTCGGCACGGGCGGCGTCATGCTGCAGCACTACAGCCCGTTCAAGGTGGCCGAGACCTTCCGCGTGCTGGCCTCGCTGGCACCGGGCCGCGTCGACCTGGGCATCGGCAAGGCGCCCGGTGGCCTGCCGCTCACCAGCAAGGCGCTGCAGTGGCTGCATGACCCGGTGAAGCAGCGCGACAACTTCGGCGTGCGCCTTGCCGAACTCGATGCCTTCCTGCATGACGGCGTGGCCTCGGGCCATGCGTTGGCTGGTGCGGTCGCGACACCGAATCCGCCGCAGTTGCCGCAGCGTGTGTTGCTCGGCGGCAGCCCTGAGAGCGCTCTGCTGGCCGCGCAACTCGGCTGGGATTTCGTCTACGCGGGGCACTTCAACGGCGACCCGGTCAACCTCGAACAGTCCGTTGATGCCTACCGTTCCGCCACGGGCCGCGCACCGTTGCTCGCGCTCTTTGCCTTCGCGGCAGAAACGCATGAGAAGGCCGCGCAACTCGTGGGCGCGCTGCGCAGCTTCAAGGTGCATCTGCCAAGTGGCCAGAGCGTCAACCTGCCCAGCCTCGAAGCTGCAGCCGAGTTCGCACGGCAGGCCGGCGTGACCGACTACCGCACCGAAGAGCGCCGCCCGCATGTGATCGCCGGCACTGGCGAAGAAGTGCGCGACGCACTCGATGCACTGAGCGAGCGTCACGGCATCGAGGAGTTCGTCATCGACATCCCCGTCGCCGGTTTCGCGGAGCGTTTGGCCTCCGTCGAACTGCTGGCCAAGGCGCGTGAACTCGCACTGGCCTGAGTCTTTCTCCTTTTCCCTTTTTCTCCAGTCAAGAAGAGCGATCGTCATGAGCAACATCAAGTTCGGCGTCATGCTGCAGGGTGCCGGCAGCCACATGAATTCATGGAAGCACCCGGGCGGGCCGGCCGATGCCAGCGTCAACCTCGACTTCTTCGTGCGCACCGCGCAGAAGGCCGAGGCGGCGGGCATTGCCTTCGCCTTCGTGGCGGACGGGCTCTACATCAACGAGAAGTCGATCCCGCATTTCCTGAACCGCTTCGAGCCCATCTCGATCCTGTCGGCGCTCGCGACCGTGACCTCGAAAATCGGTCTGGCGGGCACCGTCTCCAGCTCGTACAGCGACCCGTTCACGGTGGCGCGCCAGTTCGCCTCGCTCGACCTCATCAGCGGCGGGCGCGCGGGCTGGAACGTGGTGACCACGCCGCTCGAAGGCAGCGCCAAGAACTACAGCCGCACACACCCCGAGCATGCGCTGCGCTACGAGATCGCCGACGAATATCTCTCGGTGACGCAAGGCCTGTGGGACAGCTGGGACGACGACGCCTTCACGCGCAACCGCGAGACCGGCCGGTTCTTCGACCGCGAGAAGCTGCACACGCTCGACCACAAGGGCCGCTTCTTCAACGTGGCGGGTCCGCTGAACATCCAGCGCTCGCCACAGGGGCAGCCGGTGATCTTCCAGGCGGGTTCGTCCGATGCGGGCGTCGGGCTCGCGGGCAAGTACGCGGATGCGGTGTTCACGCATTCGCCCTCCATCGAGGAAACGCGCGCCTTCCTCAAGCAGGTGAAGGCCAGTGCGGTGGCGCAGGGCCGACAGGCCGACGACGTGAAAATCTTCCCGGGCATCGGCCCGGTCGTCGCCGCCACCGAGGAAGAGGCCGAAGCCAAGTACCGCGCGATCCGCGAACTGCTGACCGTCGAAGAAACACTGGCCTACCTGGGCCGCTTTTTCGACCACCACGACTTCAGCCAGTACCCGCTGGACGCGCCGTTCCCCGAGCTGGGCGAGATCGGCCGCAACAGCTTTCGCTCGACCACCGACCGCATCAAGGCCAACGCCAGAGCCAAGGGCCAGACGCTGCGCGAAGTGGCGCTCGAAGTCGCCACGCCGCGCACGCAGTTCGTCGGCACCGGCGAGCGCATTGCCGACGAGATCATCCGATGGGTGGACGAGGGCGCGGCCGACGGCTTCATCCTCGGCTTTCCGGTGCTGGGGCAGGGACTGGACGACTTCATCGAGTTCGTGATTCCGGTGCTGGAGGCGCGCGGGCGCTACCAGCGCGAACTACCTGGCCACACGCTGCGCGACCACCTGGGCCTGCCGCGCAAGGCGAGTCGACACGTCGCGCAGGATGGCGCTGAACCCGCAGTGAAGAAGGCCGCCTGATGGGCGCCGCATTGCCGCGCCCGGCCGTCAAGGACATTCACCGCGTCGAATCGGCTATCGCCAGCTACGGCGACGAGTTCATCGCGCTGCGACGCGACATTCACCAGCACCCCGAGCTGTCGTTCAAGGAGCATCGCACCTCGGCCCTGGTGATCGAGCGGCTGACCGCCTGGGGCTACGAGGTCACGACCGGCATCGCCGGCACCGGCGTGGTGGGCACATTGCGGCGCGGTGCCGGCAAGCGCCTGGGCATCCGCGCCGACATGGACGCGCTGCCCATCCGCGAGGCCACGGGCCTGGCCTACGCCAGCGTGAATGCGGGCGTGATGCATGCCTGCGGCCATGACGGCCACACCGCCATCCTGCTGGCCGCGGCGCGCTTTCTCGCGCAGTCGGGCGAGTTCAGCGGCACGCTGCACCTGATCTTTCAGCCGGCCGAAGAACTGGGCGCGGGCGCCAAGCAGATGATCGACGAAGGCCTGTTCGAGCGCTTCCCGTGCGATGCGGTCTTCGGCCTGCACAACTGGCCCTGCGTCGGCGCCGGGCATGTCGGCTGTGTCTCGGGCCCCGCGATGGCGGCCATCGACCAGGCCGAGATCACCGTGCGCGGCAAGGGCGGCCACGGCGCGCAGCCGCACGAGACGATCGACCCGGTCGTGGTCAGCGCGCACCTCATCACGGCGCTGCAGACCGTGGTGTCGCGCAACGTCAATCCGCTCGACATGGGCGTGGTCACGGTGGGGTCCATCCACGGCGGCGAAGCCTCCAACGTGATTCCGGGCACCGTGGAGCTGAAGCTCACGGCGCGCTCGTTCAAGCCCGAGGTGCGGGCCTTGCTGCAGCAGCGCATCCCGGCACTGGCACGCGCACAGGCTGAAAGCTTCGGGGCCACGGCGGACGTCAACTATCGGCTCGGCTTTCCGCCCGTCATCAACCACGAGGCCGAGACCACCTTCGCCCGCGAAGTGGCGCTCCACACCTTCGGTGCCGGCCGCGTCGATGCCGCATTCCGCCCGCGCACCGCCAGCGAAGACTTCGCCTTCATGCTGCAGGCGCGCCCCGGCAGCTACGTGTTCTTCGGCAACGGCGACAGCGCTTCGCTGCACAGCCCGCACTACGACTTCAACGACGCGATCCTCGCGCCCGCGGCCATCTACTGGGTGCGGCTGGCCGAGCGCTTTCTCTCGGATGAAGTTCCCCAGGAGACAACCCCATGAGCGAACAGTTCCTCTACACCACGCCGCTCGATCCGCGTGCGAAGCCGTTGATCGAGGGCCTGACCTTCGAGTACGACACCCGCTATGGCGACGTGCTGCGCGAGCCCGGTGCGCCGCGCGAGATCGACCGCTATCCGGCCGAGGTGTTCGCACCGCCGCATGGCAATTTCGTGCTGCTGCTGCGCGATGGCGTGGCGATCGGCGGTGGCGCCTTCATGCGGCACGACGAGCGAACGGCCGAACTGAAGCGCGTGTGGACGCATGCCGACCTGCGGCGCCAGGGCCTTGCGAGCAAGGTGCTGCTGGAGCTGGAGGCGCAGGTGTTGCGCCAGGGCTACGAGCGCATCTACCTCACGACCGGCTTTCGCCAGCCCGAGGCCGTGGGCCTGTACCGTGGCCATGGCTACACCGCGTTGTTCGATGAGGTCGCCGACCCCGAGACGCCGCGCAAGCTGCCGTTCGAGAAGCACCTGGCCACCGCGCGCCATCACAGCCGGCCCGTCGCGGCCGTGGCGGAGGCGGCGCAGCGATGAACACCACCGTTCTTGACGCCGTCCCCGAGCCGCGAATTCCCGCACCGGCACGCGCCCCGTCGCGGCCCGAGCCCGCACCGCCGCCGCGCATCGCGCCGACAGCGCCAATTGCGCCGGCAAAAGGCGACTACTCGCACTTCCGCGTCGTGCCCGCCCGCTATCCGGCGCGCACGGTGGGCACCGTGTTCGCGGTGCTCGTCATCGGCGTCGTGCTGCATTCGGTGCTGACCAATCCACGTTGGGGATGGGGCGTCTTCGCCGAATGGTTCTTCGCAGAGCCGGTGCTCGAAGGATTGGGCCGCACGCTGCTGCTGACGGCACTCGGCGCGCTGCTCGGCTTCTTCTTCGGTACCGGGCTGGCACTGGCACGGGTGTCGCGCTCGCCGCTGCTGGCGCGGCTGTCGTGGGTGTTCACCTGGATCTTCCGTTCGGTGCCGGTGATCGTGCTGCTGCTGATCATCAACAACCTGGGCTACCTGTACGAAACGGTCGCGCTGGGCGTGCCCTTTACCGACATCACCTTCTTCTCGTACCCGACCACGCAGCTCATCAGCCCGTTCATCGCGGCGCTGCTGGGCCTCACGTTGAACCAGGCGGCCTTTGCCTCGGAGATCGTGCGCGGCGGCATCCTGTCGGTGGAGCAGGGGCAGCTCGAAGCGGCTGCGGCGCTGGGCCTTTCGCGGGGCCGCCAATCTTTTCGCATCGTGCTGCCGCAGGCGATGCGCACCATCTTGCCGACGGCCTTCAACGACATCATCGGGCTGGCCAAGGGCACGTCGAACCTCTACATCCTGGCGCTGCCCGAGCTGTTCTACACGATCCAGATCATCTACCGGCGCAACCTGGAAGTGATTCCGCTGCTGATGGTGGCGACGGTGTGGTACCTCATCATCCTCACGGGGTTGTCGGTGGTGCAGCACTACGTCGAGCGGCATTTCTCGCGCGGCGCGCTGCGCAATCCGCCCCGTTCGTGGCTGGGTGGCGTGGTGCGCGGGCTGTGGCGGTCGAAGGCGCCCGAGGCCGCGCCTGTGGTCGGGAGCGATGCTGTCGATGCACCCGCGCCGGTGCAGGTGCCCCGGTGGACCGACCCGCTCACGCAGGGCGGCGAGGTCACGATCCACGGTGTGTCGAAGAGCTTTGGCGCGCTCAAGGTGCTTGACGACGTGACGCTCGACGTGGCACGCGGCAGCGTGACCGTCATCCTCGGCCAATCGGGTTCGGGCAAGTCGACGCTGCTGCGCGCCATCAACCACCTGGAGCGCGTGGACGACGGCTTCATCGCCATCGACGGCGAACTGATCGGCTACCGACGCGACGAAGACACGCTGTACGAGCTGCATGAGAAAGAGATCCTCAAGCGCCGTGTCGACGTGGGCATGGTGTTCCAGAACTTCAACCTGTTCCCGCACCTCACGGTGCTGGAGAACATCGTCGAAGCGCCGATCTCGGTGCGCGGCCTGTCACGGCCCGACGCTGAAGCGCTGGCTTCCGAGCTGCTGGTGCGCGTGGGGCTGTCCGACAAGACGCATGCCTATCCGCGCCAGTTGTCGGGTGGCCAGCAGCAGCGCGTGGCGATTGCCCGCGCGCTCGCGCTCAGGCCCAAGGTGTTGCTGTTCGACGAACCCACGTCGGCGCTCGACCCCGAACTGGTGGGTGAGGTGCTGGCCGTCATCAAGGAACTGGCGCGCTCGGGCACCACGCTGGTCATCGTGACGCACGAAATCGGCTTTGCCCGCGAGGTGGCCGACACCATCGTCTTCATGGAGCGTGGCCGCATTCTCGAAACCGGCACGCCCGAGAAGGTGTTCAACGCGCCGGAGCATCCGCGCACGGCCGAGTTTCTGGCCAAGGTCCTCTGATTTTCTTTTCTCCTTTTTCTCTCACTGCATCGCCCCTCATGAACCACCGAAGAAGCATCCTGTCCGCCCTGGCCATTGCCGCCTTGCTCCCGCTGGCCGCATCGGCCCAGTCCGTGGGCGACCTGAACCCCGCGCAGCCCGACCGGCCGCGCGCGCAGAAGCTGGACGAAGCGGTCAGGCTCGCGAAGGACTTCAAGTTCCTGAAAGAAGGCGTGCTGGTCGTCGGCACCACCGTCGGGCGCCTGCCGCTCGCGGCCTATGCCACCGACACCAAGACGCCCGTGGGCAACGCGCCCGACATCGCGCAGCTGGTGGCCGACAGCCTGGGGCGCAAGCTCGAACTGGTGCCCACCAACTGGGCCGACTGGCCGCTGGGCCTGCAGTCGGGCAAGTTCGATGTGGTGGTGTCGAACGTGACGGTGACGGAAGAGCGCAAGGAGAAGTTCGACTTTTCGACCTACCGCAACGACCAGCTCGGCATCTACGTGAAGTCCGACAGCAAGATCGGCGCGATCAAGGAGCCCAAGGACATCGCAGGGCTCCGGATCATCGTCAGCGCCAGCACCAACCAGGAGCAGATCCTCTTGCGCTGGAACAAGCAGAACATTGCCGCCGGGCTCAAGCCGGTCGAGCTGCAGTACTACGACGACGATGTGGTGCAGCGCCTGGCGATCCAGTCGGGTCGCGCCGATGCCTACGTGGGCCCCAACGCCCTTGCGGCCTACGAGGCGCGCGATGGCAAGACGCGCCTTGCAGGGCTGGTGTCGGGCGGCTGGCCGCTGGATGCCGAGATCGCCGTCACCTCGCGCAAGGGCTCGGGCATTGCCGAGGCCATCACGCTGGGGCTGAACGCGCAGATCAAGAACGGCAACTACGCCAAGGCGCTGTCGCGCTGGAACCTGAGTTCGGAGGCGATCTCGGTGGCGCGCACCAATCCGCCCGGCCTGCCGAAGAACTGAAGCCCGACTGTCATCCAGAAACCATGTCATTCAAGAACAAGGCAGCCGTGCTGACCACTCTCGGCCTGACGGCTTTGACGGCCCTGACGACTGCGCACGCCGCCGACAAATTCGACTTCAGCCCCGAGCAGGCTGGCCGCCTCCACACGGGCAAGGACGCCGAGGCCGTCAACGCCATTCCACCCAGCTTCAAGTTCGTGAAGGAAGGCGTGCTCACCATCGCGGTGGCACCTTTCGCGCCGCCGATCTCCACCTACGCCACCGATGCCAAAACGGTGGTCGGCTTCGACGCCGACTTTGCGCACCTCGTTGCCGAGGCCCTGGGCCGCAAGCTCGACCTGCAGCCCATCGCCTGGGCCGACTGGCCGCTGGGCCTGAGTTCGGGCAAGTACGACGCGGTGATCTCCAACGTGGGCGTGACCGAGCAGCGCAAGGAGAAGTTCGACTTCTCGACCTACCGGCTGGGCCTGCACGGCTTCTACGTGCGCACCGACAGCGCCATCACGTCGATCAAGGCACCGAAGGATGTGGCGGGCCTGAAGCTCACGACCGGCGCGGGCACCAATCAAGAACGCATCCTGCTCGAATGGAACAAGCAGAACATCGCCGCCGGCCTGAAGCCGGTCGAGATCCAGTACTACGACGACGATGTGACGCGCTGGCTGGCGGTGACCACCAAGCGCGTCGATGCCAACTTCAACCCCAATGCACCGCAGGCGTACGAGGCCGCAAAGAACGGGCAACTTCGGCTGGTGGGCACGGTCAACGCCGGCTGGCCGCTGAAGTCCGACGTGGCGATTGCCACGCGCAAGGGCAGCGGCCTGGCCGCGGCGCTGACCACGGCAACCAACGGCCTGATCCGCAACGGCACCTATGCCAAGGCGCTCGCACGCTGGAGCCTGGCCGAAGAGGCTTTGCCGAAGTCCGAGACCAACCCGCCCGGCCTGCCGAAGTTCTGACACCGTGACCATTCGACACCTTGGCTTTCTCACGCCCGGCAACTATGCCGAGGCCGATCCGCTGGCCGGCCTCGAAGCCGCGCTGAAGCTCTTCGAGTTCGGCGAAAAGCTCGGCTTCGACGGCGCCTGGGTGCGCCAGCGGCACCTGGAGCGCGGCGTTTCGTCGGCTTCGACCTTCCTTGCCGCCGCGACGCAACGCACGCAGCGAATCGAACTCGGCGCCGCCGTGATCCAGATGGGGTACGAGAACCCGTTCCGGCTGGCCGAAGACCTGGCCACCGTCGACGTGCTCTCGCGCGGCCGCCTGCAGGTGGGCTTGAGCGCGGGTGCGCCGCTGCATGGCGCGCTGCTCGGCAACCGCTTCTACGACACGGCGCCGAACACCATCGACTTCACGCACAAGCGGGTGGGGCGGCTGCGGGCCAACCTCGAGGACGTGCTGCTGGGCGATGAAGACACCTTCGTCGAGTCGGCCGGCGGCCGCGTGCGCCCGCGCGTGCAGCCTCATGCGCCGGGCCTGGTCGACCGGCTCTGGTATGGCGGCGGCTCGTTGCGCTCGGTCGAGTGGGCGGGGCGCAATGGCTTCAACCTGCTGCTGGGCAACGTGCTGTCGGGCGAGACCACCGACGATTTCCTGCAGGCCCAGTCGGGCCTCATCGAGCGCTACCGTGCCAGCGAAGAGGCACTGCGCAAGGGCAGGGTGGCGCTGGGCCGCGTCATCGTGCCGCTCGACAGCGCCGATGCCGCCACGCGCAAGCGCTACCGCGAGTTCGCGGCGGGCCGCATCGAGCGCACCCTGGCGCCGCAGGGCGAGCGTCGCACGCTGTTCGCGACCGACCTCGTGGGCAGTGCCGACGAGATCCTGGAGCGCTTGCGCAAAGACCCGGTGCTGCCGCATGTGAGCGAGCTGCGCGCGGAGCTTCCCTACAACTTCAGCAGCGAAGAGTACGCGCAGATCCTGACCGATCTGTCCGCGCGCATCGCGCCCGAACTGGGGTGGCACGCTCGCTGAGGGCATGGATCTTTCACGGAGGAGTTCGAGGTGAGTCGGCGTCGGGTCGCGTCTTGCGGCCGATTCGACGGACGACTTTTGGCGAGCCCTGGTGCTCGCTTTTTTTTGCGCCACGCATCGGCGTACATGGCACCGAATTTCCATATGCGGACTCCTTCTTTGGGTATTGCGCAGGGCGCGGCAAAGTCGTTTCTCGCAGCAACGGGCGATGTCATGCAAGCCATGGCCATCCGCCCGTTTCTCTTTCACAAGAACACCCCGAGGGATTTCATGCTCCGACAACTTCTGACCGCGACCCTGCTGGCTGCGGGCCTGCTGCAAGCGTCCGTCGCTTCCGCCGAAACCGTGCGATGGGCACGCAGCGCCGACCCGGCCACGCTCGACCCGCATGCGGTCAACACCGGCACCAACTTCGCGTTGCTGCACCAGATCTACGAACCGCTGGTCTTGCGTGATGGCGACAGCAAGCTGCGGCCCGCGCTGGCCACCTCGTGGAAGCTCACGGCCGATCCGACGGTGTGGGAGTTCAAGCTGCGCCCCGGCGTCAAGTTCCATGACGGTTCCTTGCTCACGGCCGACGACGTGGTGTTCTCGATCAAGCGGGCACAGGCGCCCACGTCGGCCCTGAAGTCGCTGTTGACGTCGGTGGCCGAGGTGACGAAGGTCGATCCGCTCACGGTGCAGATCAAGACCAAGGGGCCGAACCTGATCTTTCCGAACAACCTCACGAACATCTTCATCCTGAGCGAAGCGTGGGCGAAGGCGAACAAGGCCGAGCAGTCGCAGGACGTGGCAAACAAGACCGAGAACTTTTCCACCCGCAACGAGAACGGCACGGGCGCCTATGTGCTGGCCTCGCGCGAGGTCGACACGCGCACGGTGCTCAAGCAGTTTCCGCAGTACTGGGGCCGAGGCCAGTTCCCGCTGGAGGTGACCGAGCTGGTCTACGTGCCCATCAAGTCGCCCGCCACGCGCGTGGCGGCGCTGCTCTCAGGCGAGGTCGATTTCGTGCAGGACCTGCCCGCGCAGGACGTGGGCCGGCTCAAGGCCGACAAGCGCCTGCGCGTGACCGAAGGGCCCGAGAACCGATCGATCTTCCTGGGCCTGAACGTGGGCGCGAAAGAACTCAAGTACTCGGACGTGAAGGGCCGCAACCCGCTGGCTGACCCGCGCGTGCGCGAAGCCATCGGGCTGGCCATCGACCGCGATGCGATCAAGACGGCCGTGATGCGCGGCCTGTCGAACCCCTCGGGCATCATCGCGCCGCCGTTCGTGCACGGCTACGAGAAGAGCTTTGCGGCCTACCCGAAGGCCAACGCCGCGCAGGCGAAGAAGCTGCTGGCCGAGGCCGGGTATCCGAACGGCTTTTCGATCACGCTGCACACGCCGAACGACCGCTACGTGAACGACGAGGCGATCAGCACCGCGGTGTCGGGCTTCCTGGGCCGCATCGGCATCAAGACCACGGTGGCGGCGCGCCCGATCGCGCTGCACAGCACGGCCATCAACACGGCCGACACCGACTTCTACCTCTTCGGCTGGGGCGTGCCGACCTTCGACTCGGCGTACATCTTCGACTACCTGGTCTACACGCGCGGCAAGGACGGCCGCGGCCCGACCAATGCCACCGGCTACAGCAAACCCGAGGTCGATGCGCAGATCGCATCGCTGGCCTCCGAAAGCGACAAGGGCAAGCGCGACGCCACCATCAGGAGCATCTGGCAGACGGTGCAAAAGGAGCGCATCTACATCGCGCTGCACGACCAGGTGCTCAACTTCGCGTCGAACCCGCGCCTGGACATTCCGGTCAACCCCGATGGCAACGTCTATTTCAGGGACGTGAAGGTGGGCAAGAAGTAACGGCACCGCGCGATGCTGGTTCATCTCTTGCGCCGGCTCGGCCAGTCCGTGCTGGTGCTGCTGGCGGTGTCTTTCGTCTCGTTCCTGGTGTTTCGCCACATCGGCGATCCGACCATCAGCCTGCTCGGCGAAGACGCGACGGTGGAAGAGCGCACGGCGCTGACGGCCGAGCTGGGCTTCGACCGCCCGGTTCCCATCCAGTACCTGCGCTACGTGGGGCATGCGCTGCAGGGCGACCTGGGCGTGTCGTACCGGCTCAAGCGGCCGGTGGTCGAGCTGCTCGCCGAGCGGCTGCCGGCCACGCTCGAACTGGCGCTGGTGGCCTCGGTGCTGGCGGTGGCGGGCGGGGTAGTGCTGGGCGTGTACACCGCGATCCGGCGCGACAGTGTGGCCAGCCGCGTGGTCATGACCGTGTCGCTGGTGGGCGTGTCGCTGTCCACCTTCCTGATCGGCATCGGGCTCATCTACCTCTTTGCCGTCGAGCTGCGCTGGCTGCCGTCGTTCGGGCGCGGCGACACGGTGCAGCTCGGCGGCTGGAGCACGGGGCTGCTCACCGCGTCGGGCTGGGCCTCGTTGCTGATGCCAGCGCTGACGCTGGGCCTGTACAAGCTCACGCTCATCATGCGGCTGGTGCGCGCCGAAATGCTCGAAGTGCTGCGCGCCGACTACATCCGCTTCGGCCGCGCACGCGGGTTGCGCGAGCGCGACCTGAACTACGGGCATGCGCTGCGCAACACGCTGATTCCGGTCATCACCATCACCGGGCTGCAGATCGGCTCGCTGGTGGCCTTTGCCATCGTCACGGAGACGGTGTTCCAGTGGCCGGGCGTGGGCCTGCTGTTCATCTCCTCGATCCAGGGGGTGGACGTGCCGGTGGTCGCGGCCTACCTGTTGCTGATCGCGCTGCTCTATGTGGGGATCAACCTTGTCGTCGACCTGCTGTATGTGCTGGTCGATCCGCGCCTTCGGCGTGCCTGAACCTTCTTTTCTCTTCCTTCCCTGATGACGCTTCCTTCCTCGACCGCCGCGGATGCATCGCGCCGCTGGCGCAACGCCGATTCATCGGTGCTGCGCGCCTTTGCGCGATCGCGCACCGTGCAGTTGGCCGCGCTGGTGTTGTTGCTGATCGCCGTGGCTTCGCTGTTCGCGCCGTGGATCGCGCGGCAGAACCCATTCGATCCGGCCAACCTCGACCTGATCGATGCCTTCACGCCACCGGGGCAGCAGGGCGCATCGGGCGCCTTCTATCCGCTGGGCGCCGACGACCAGGGGCGCGATGTGTTCTCGGCCATCCTCTACGGACTGCGCATGTCGCTGCTGGTGGGCGTGAGCGCGGTGGCGCTGTCGCTGGCCATCGGCGTGCCGCTCAGGCTGGCGGCGGGCTACGCGGGTGGCTGGTTCGACACGCTGGTGATGCGCGTGGCCGATGTACAGCTCACCTTTCCGGTGTTGCTGGTGGCGCTGCTGATCTTCGGCATTGCGCGCGGCCTGCTGCCGGAGGGCTACCGCGACGACATGGCGGTGTACGTGATCGTCGCGGCCATCGGCTTGTCGGAATGGGTGCAGTACGCGCGCACGGTGCGCGGCGCGGTGATGGTCGAGAAGCACAAGGACTACGTGTCGGCCGCGCAGATCATCGGCCGCTCGCGCACCGGCATCCTGGTGCGGCACATCCTGCCGAACCTGCTGGCGCCGGTGCTGGTGATTGCCACCATCAGCTTTGCGCTGGCTATCGTGGCGGAGTCGACGCTGTCGTACCTGGGTGTCGGGCTGCCGCCCACGCAACCGTCGCTGGGCACGCTGATCCGCATCGGGCAGGGCTTTCTGTTCTCGGGCGAGTGGTGGATCCTGCTGTTCCCCGGGCTGGTGCTGCTGGCGCTGGCCTTGTCGGTCAACCTCGTGGGCGACTGGTTGCGCGACGCCCTGAACCCGAGGCTGCAATGAGCGGGCGCGATGAATGGTCGGAGGGCCGGGTGCTCGCGCAACCTGTGCTGCGGGTGCGTGACCTGGGCGTGGAATTCGACACGCACCGGGGCACCGTGCGCGTGCTTGATGTCGTGTCCTTCGAGATCGCGCCGGGCGAGATTCTTGGCGTGGTCGGCGAATCGGGGGCAGGCAAGTCGATGGTCGGCGCCGCCGTCATCGGGCTGGTGCCACCACCGGGGCGCATCGCCGGCGGCACCGTTGAACTGCACGGCGAGCGCATCGACACCCTGCGCGGCGAAGACATGCGCCGCCTGAGAGGGCGCCGCATCGGCAGCGTGTTCCAGGACCCGCTGACCAGCCTGAACCCGGTCTACCCGATAGGCAGGCACCTGATCGAGACCATCCGCACGCACCTTCCCGTGAGCGAGCAGGAGGCGCGCAAGCGCGCGCTGGCGCTGCTGGCTGACGTGGAAATTCCGGACCCCGAAAGCCGCATCGACCAGTACCCGCACCAGTTCTCGGGCGGCATGCGCCAGCGCGTGGCGATTGCGCTCGCGCTGTGCGCCGAGCCGCAACTGTTGATTGCCGACGAGCCCACCACCGCGCTCGACGTGTCGGTGCAGGCACAGGTGATCCGCGTGTTCCGTCGCATCTGCCGCGAGCGCGGCACTGCCGCCATGCTCATCACGCACGACATGGGCGTGATTGCCGAGGCCGCCGACCGGGTGATGGTGATGTACCAGGGCCGCGTGCTGGAGACCGGCCCGGTGCGCGAGATTCTGGACAACCCGCGTGAGCCCTATACCCGCGCGCTGATGGCCGCGATTCCTTCGGTGCGTCGCAGGCTGCACCGGTTGCCGGTGCCGGAGGTCGGTGCGGACATTGCCGCGCCCGCTGTGCTGCCATCAGCAGAGATCGAGTCGCGCCCGGCAGCAAAAGAGGGCACACCGCTGATCCGTGTGCAAGGCCTTTCGCGCGAGTTCGACCTGTCCGCAAGTTGGCTCGTTCGCACGCTCGCGCGACAGCCGAAGAAGGTGCTGCACGCGGTCGACGATGTGCACTTCGACATCGCGCGCGGCCGCACCTTCGGGCTGGTCGGCGAGTCGGGCTCCGGCAAGTCGACAGTGGCACGCATGATCGCGGGCCTGACGCGGCCGACCAAAGGTGCAGTGCTGTTCGACGGCATCGACCGCTGGGGCGGCATCGCGCAGACTGCTGCGCTGCGACGGCGCTTCCAGATGATCTTCCAGGACCCGTATGCCAGCCTCAACCCGCGCTGGCGCGTGGACCGGCTGATCGCCGAGCCGGTCGAAGTGTTGGGCCTGGCCGGCAGCGCCGAGGAAACCGAAGCGCGCGTGGTCGAGGCCCTGCGCCGCGTGCGCATGTCGCCCGATGACGGCCGGCGCTACCCGCACCAGTTCTCCGGCGGCCAGCGCCAGCGCATCGCCATCGCGCGGGCACTGGCGAGCCAGCCCGAGTTCATCGTCTGCGACGAGCCGACCTCGTCGCTCGACGTGTCGGTGCAGGCGCAGGTGCTGAACCTCATGCGTGACCTGCAGGACGAGTTCGGGCTGACCTACCTGCTGATCAGCCACAACCTCGCGGTGATTCGCCACATGTGCGACGACGTGGGTGTGATGCAGCGTGGGCGGCTGGTGGAGCAGGGGCCTGCGGGTGAGGTGCTCGATGCGCCGAAGCACGCCTACACGCAGGCGCTGATGGCGGCCGTGCCGGATCTGCGCGCAGCGCGCGTGCCCGAGGTGACGCTCGACTTGTCGAGCCTCGCCCCGGCGGCTTCAACGCGCAGGCTTGTCGGCCGGTGATCGAAAGGCCCGTTCGGGCCTCAGGTGCCCCGGGCCTGCGCGCCGAGCTTGCGCGAAATCAAGTCTTTCATGATCTCGCTGGTGCCACCGTAGATGCGCTGCACGCGCGCATCTGCATACATCCGCGCGATGGGGTACTCGACCATGTAGCCGTAGCCGCCGAAGAGCTGCAGGCATTCGTCCGTGACCTTGCCTTGCTGCTCGGTGCACCACAGCTTGGCCATGTAGGCGGCTTCCTGGTCGAGCGTGCCGTCGACCATGCGCTGGATGCAGTCGTTGACGAAGGTGCGCACGACGTGCGCGATGGTCGCGCATTCGGCGAGCTTGAAGCGCGTATTCTGGAAGTCGAACACCGTCTGCCCGAAGGCCTTGCGCTGCTGCGTGTAGTCCACCGCCAACTCCACCGCGCGTTCGATCACTGCGGCGGCCGGCACGCACAGGAACATGCGTTCGTACGACAACTGGCTCATGAGCTGGATGAAGCCGTCGCCTTCCTTCCCGCCAAGCAGATGGTCGGCCGGCACGCGCACACCGTCGAAGAAGATCTCAGCCGTATCGGACGCATGCTGGCCCAGCTTTTCGAGTCGCCGGCCGACGCGAAAGCCCGGCAGGTCTTCGGTCTCCAGAACGATCAGCGACACGCCGCGACTGCCTGCCTCGCCCGTGCGCACGGCCACCACCAGCAGGTTGCCGGAGAAGCCGTTCGTGATGAAGGTCTTGGCGCCGTCGATCACGTAGTGATCGCCTTCGCGCCGGGCGCGCGTGCGCAACGCCTTCAGGTCGGAGCCGCAGCCGGGTTCGGTGAGCGCGATGCCGGCGAACAGCTCGCCGCTGGCGAGCTTGGGCAGCCAGCGCTGCTTTTGCGCCTCGGTGCCGTAGTCGAGGATGTAGTGCGCGGCCAGGTTGTGCACGCCGGTGTTGGCTGGAACCTCGGCCTTGGCCAGTTCGTCCTGCACCACCATCTGGTAGGCCAGCGAAGCGCCGGCACCGCCATAGGCCTCGTCGATCTCGGGCAGCAGAAAACCCATCTGCCCGAACGGGCGCCAGACCTCGCGCGGAATGAAGCCCTGGCGGCGCCAGCCTTCAAGATGTGGCGAGAGTTCGCCAGCGATGTAGCGGCGTGCCTGTTCGCGAAAGGCGTCGATTTCTTCGTCCATCCAGCGATGGCGGTAGAGCTGCGGCAGCATGTTTCTCCCAGGGGTCAGTCGGACCTGGCACGCGCAAGGAAGCGCGCACAGGCGTTGTTGAAGAATTCACCGGCCACATGCCGGCGTTGGGCCGCGCATTCGTCGCTCAGTTGTCGGGCCAGCGTGTTGTCGCTCGCGGCGTCGATCAGTTGCCGCGTGTCGCGCAGGGCTGCTGCCGATGCATTGCCCAGCCGCTTGGCGATGGCATGGGCTTCTTCGGGCAGGGCCGCATCGTCGACGCAACGCCAGATCAACCCCCATTGCTCGGCCCTTGCTGCGTCGATGCGTTCTCCGAGCAACGCCATGCCGAGCGCGCGGCTGCGGCCGAGCAGCCGGGGCAGCGACCAGGTCGCGCCCAGGTCGGGCACGGCCCCCAGCTGCGACACCTGCGGCACCAGGAAGTAGGCCGAGCGCGCCGCGATCACGACGTCGGCCGCCAGCGCGATGCCCACGCCGGCGCCCACGCACGGCCCGTTGACGGCGGCCACCACCGGCACCGCGCAATCGGCAATGGCCTGCGTGATGGGGTTGCCTACGTCTTCCATGCCGCGCCCGATCTCTTCCTGCGCATGGGCCGGCCCGCCAGCGAGCACCTCGCCGAAGTAGCCGATGTCGCCCCCGCCGGAGAAGGCGCGGCCCGCGCCCGTCAGCACGATCGCGCGCACGCGATCGTCCGCCGCGCATGCTCGTAGCGCCGCCAGCAGCGCTTCGAGCAGCGGCGGGGCCAAGGCATTGAGGGTTTGCGCCTGATCGAGCGTGAGCGTCGCAATGCCCTCGTGCACCTCGCTCCGGACAGTCGCGGTCATCGCTCAGAACCCCGTCAGGCCGCCGCTGCACACCAGCGTCTGGCCGCTGATGTAGTCGGACTCGGGCACGCACAGCAGGTACACGGCACCCGCAGCCTCTTCGGGTGTGCCGCCGCGTCCGAGCGGGATGCCGCGTTCCATCGCGGCCATCAGGTCGGGGTTGACGCCCACCTTGATGTCGCGGCCGTCGATGTTGGCCGTGCCGCCCTCGGCGGCGTTGCCGGTCAGGCGGGTCTTGATGAGGCCGTAGGCCACGCAGTTGACGGTGACGTTCATGCGCCCCCATTCCTTGGCCAGCGTCTGCGTCATGCCAACGATGCCGGCCTTGCCCGCCGCGTAGTTGGTCTGGCCCGCGTTGCCGAAGAGGCCCGCCATCGACGAGATATTGACGACCTTGCGCATCACGCGCTGTCCGGCCTCGGTCTCTGCCTTGCCGAGCGCGCGGATCACCGGCTGCGCGGCACGAAGGATGCGGAACGGCGCCGTCAGGTGCACGTCGATCATGGCGTACCACTGCTCGTCGGTCATCTTCTGCACCACGTTGTCCCAGGTGTAGCCGGCGTTGTTGACGATGATGTCCAGGCCCTTGAATTCGCTCACGGCCGTGCCGACGAAGCGTTCGGCGAAGTCGGGCGCCGCGACGTTGCCCACGCAGGCCACGGCCTGGCCGCCGGCTTCGCGGATGGCCTGCACGGCCTCTTGCGCGGGTGCTGTGTCCAGGTCGTTGACGACGATGCGTGCGCCTTCGCTGGCCAGCTTGAGCGCGATCGAGCGGCCGATGCCGCGGCCCGAACCGGTGATGAGGGCGACCTTGCCTTCGAGTTTGCGTGTCATGGTGTTCTTTCTGGAGGTGTGGTTGTCAGGGCAGTGCGACGAAGGCTTCGCCGACGATCTTGGTCTGGCCGAACTGGTTGGTGCTTTGCAGCTCGATGCGCACGCCGCGTTCGCCGTTACGCTCGGTCTTCTCCGCGATGCGGCCGCTGCAGCGCATGGCGTTGCCCAGGTGCGTGATGCCCTGGAAGCGCGCCTCGAAGTGGCGCAGCCGGCTTTGCGGTGCCCACTGGGTCAGCACGCGGCCGAGCCAGGCCATGCCCAGCATGCCCTGCGCGAACACGTCGGGCATGCCGGAGCGGCGCGCCATGTCGGTGTCGATGTGGATCGGGTTGTGATCGCCCGAGGCGCCGGCAAAGAGCGCAAGCGCGGTGCGGTTCACGGCCGGCAACTGCACGGGCGGAAGTTCGTCGCCGACTTTGACGCTGTCGAAGGTGGGTGAAGTCATGGGCTTGTTTCTTTCAATCAGTTGCGGCAGACGATGACCGTGCGCAGCTCGGCCACGAGTTCATCGCGCTGGTTGGTGGCGCGCGCGGTCTTCACGACGAACTCGAGCGCGCCGTTCTTCTTGTCGTAGATGTCGCTGATGGTGGAGCGCACCGTCACGGTGTCGCCCACGCAGGCCGGGCGGTGGTAGCTGAAGCTCTGCTCGCCGTGCAGCAGTTTGGCCAGCGGAATCTGCAGGTCGGTGAGCAACCGGTCCGAAGCACCCGAGTCCAGTTCGGCCGCGAACAGGAAGGTGGGTGGCGCGGGCAGATCGGGGTAGCCGGCGTCGCGCGCGGCGGCGGCATCGGTGTAGACCGGGTCGGTCTCGCCGATGGCCTTGGCGAAGAATTGCAGCCGGGTGCGCTCGATGGGCAGCACCGATGCGGGCAGCGCGTGGCCGATCCATTTCTTGTCGATCATGAGAAGGTCTCCTTGGTTTGTCGTTTTGTTCAGACGCGTTCGTACAGCGTGACCACGCAGGCACCACCCAACCCGAGGTTGTGTTGCAGCGCCAGCCGCGCACCCTCGACCTGCCGCTTCTCGGCTGTGCCGCGCAACTGCTGGACCAGCTCCGTGCACTGCGCAAGGCCGGTGGCCCCGAGCGGATGTCCCTTCGAAAGCAAACCGCCCGAAGGATTAGTGACCACCTTGCCGCCGTAGGTGTTGTCGCCGTCGACCACGAACTTCTCCGCGCCGCCCACCGGGCACAGGCCCAGCGCCTCGTAGCTGATGAGTTCGTTGTGTGCGAAGCAGTCGTGCAACTCGACCACGTCGATGTCTTGCGGACCCGCGCCTGCTGCTTCGTAGACCTGGCGCGCGGCTTCCTGCGCCATGCTGAAACCGACCACCTCGCGCATGTCGCGCGCCTCGAAGGTGACGGGGCGGTCGGTGGTCATGGCCTGCGCCTTGATGCGCACGCTGCGGTTCAGCCCGTGGCGCTGCGCGAACTCGGCGGAGCAGACGATGGCGGCGGCTGCGCCGCAGGTGGGCGGGCAGGCCATCAGGCGGGTCATCACGCCGGGCCACATCACGGGCGTGGCCAGCACTTCGTCTTCGGTCACCACGTTGCGGAACAGGGCCAACGGGTTGTTCGCGGCATGGCGGCTGGCCTTGGCGCGGATCTTCGCGAAGGTCGAGAGTTGCGTGCCGTACTGCTGCATGTGCGCCAGCCCCGCACCGCCGAAGTAGCGCAGTGCCAGGGGAATGTCGATTCCGCCGACCAGTTCGTCAGTGGCCTTGTCGAATCGCGCGAAGGGGCTGGGCTTGTCGCTGAACACCGAGCCCAGTGCGCCCGGGCTCATCTGCTCGAAGCCGAGTGCCAGCACGCAGTCGGCCGCGCCGCTGGCCACGGCCTGGCGCGCCAGGAACAGGGCGGTCGAGCCGGTGGAGCAGTTGTTGTTGACGTTGACGACCGGGATGCCGGTCATGCCGACCTCATAGAGCGCGCTCTGGCCCGCGGTCGAATCGGCATAGACGTAGCCCACATAGGCTTGCTGCACCAGCTCGTAGCCGATGCCGGCATCGAGCAGCGCGCGGCGCGTGGCGTCGGCAGCCATCTCCTGGTAGGGCGCGCTGGCACCCGGCTTGGTGAAGGGGATCATGCCGACCCCGGTGACGAAGACATCGCGGCTCATGGGAATTTCCTGAGGGTGTGAAAGAAAAAAGAGAAGGGCGGCGGGGTCAGGCGACGTTGCGCTGACGGCCTTGCCAGAAGGGCTCGCGCAGCTTGGTCTTGAGCACCTTGCCGGCGCCGGACATCGGCAACGCCTCGACGAAGGCCACGCTGCGCGGGCACTTGTAGCCCGCGATCAGCGTCTTGCAGTGGGCGATGATTTCGTTGGCCTGGGCACTCTGCCCCGGCTTGAGGATCAGCACCGCGTGCACGCTCTCGCCCCATTCGTCGCTGGGAATGCCGATGACCGCGCAGGCCGCGACGGCGGGGTGCTGGGTGATGGCGTTCTCGACTTCCGCCGAATAGACGTTCTCGCCACCGCTGATGATCATGTCCTTGATGCGGTCGACCACGAAGATGTAGCCGCCATCGTCCATCCAGGCACCGTCGCCGGTGTGCATCCAGCCGTCGCGCACGGCGGCGGCCGTCTGCTCCGGCTTGTCCCAGTAGCCCTGCATGACATTGGGGCCGCGCACTGCGACTTCGCCCACCGTGCCGCGCGGCACTTCGATGCCGGCGGGGTCGACGATGCGCACTTCCATGCAGACGCTCGCGCGCCCCGCGGAACGATGCCGGCCCAGGCGATGGCCCTCGGCCGTGTACGAGCTGGGCGGGTTGATCGTGGCCAGCGGCGCAAGCTCCGTCATGCCGTAGCCCTGCACGAACTCCACGTGGGGAAAGGCCGCCATCGCGCGTTCCAGCACGGCCTCCTGCATCGGCGACGCACCGTAGAAGATGCACTTCAGGCTGCCGAGGTCGCGCGGCTCCTTCATCGCCGGATGGTCGACCAGCATCTGGATCATCGTGGGGACCAGCAGCGTGTTGGTCACGCGGTCGCGCTCGATCGCATCGAGCACGCCCTGCGGACTGAACATCGGGATGATCGTGTGCGTGTTGCCGGCGGGCCAGTGCGGCATGGCAAGGCCCATGTCGCCCAGGTGGAACATCGGCGCCGCGTGCAGGTAGTTGCCGCTGGAGGGCGCGAGGCCTTCGGCCTGCATCGCCATGGCCGAGCTGCACAGGTTGGTGTGGCTCAACATCACGCCCTTGGGAAAGCCCGTGGTGCCGCCGGTGTAGAAGATGCCGGCCAGGTCTTCGTCGCGGCGAACCGCATCGGGAACGGGCGAGGCCGCAGCCAGCAGCGCTTCATAGCCGTGCATGCCGGGCGGCAGTTCGCCGTCGTCCTGGCCGCTGCTGCAATAGATCACTTCGCGCAGGCTCCTGGATTCGCCGCGCATCTTTTCGACCATCGGCCGGAAGGCTTCGTCGACCAGCAGGATGGTCGAGCCCGAGTCTTCCAGAGAATAGAGAATCTCGGCGGCCGACCAGCGGATGTTGCAGGGGTTCAGCACGCCGCCGCCCCAGGGCACGGCCATCTGGTACTCCAGGTAGCGGTCGGAGTTGAGCGCCAGCATCGCCACGCGGTCGCCCGGCTTCATGCCGAGCTGCTGCAGGGCCCCCGCGAGGCGGGCAACGCGCTCGACATACGCACGGAACGTGCGCGTACGGCCGGCGAAGCGCACGGCCACCTTGTCGGGAATTTGCTGCACGGCGCGGTGCAATGCCTGGGTCATGTACATGGCGTTGTCTCTCGTTGGTCTTGGGTTCGAAGGCTGTTGCCTGCGATGCCAATGTTAGGAATCGATCGCCATCTGCACGATGCCGCTTTGCGTCGTTCGGATTGCAGAAAATCGCAATCTCGCGTTTTCTGCAAGGCGACGCGCGCGACCTAGGGGTTATCGCGAGTGCGGTGCGATGGCGTGACGCAGCGCTTGCAGGACAGGCGTGTGCCGGTGCAAAGTCGGCCCGACCCAACCACGCGTTTCACGCCTCCTGCCTTCGATGCCTCACCCTCCCCAGACGGTTTCCATCAGCTTCGTGCACGGCATCCTGTCCGGTGTCCGCGCCAGCGGCCGGCCCTTCGAGCCTTTCCTGGCAGAAGCCGGCATTGCGCCCGAGCTGCTCGCGCAGCCGGATGCGCGCGTGACGACGCAGCAATACGCAAGCTTGTTCCGGGTGTTGACTGAGCGCCTGGACGACGACTTTCTCGGCCTGTTGAGTCGGCCGCTGCGGCAAGGGAGCTTCGCGTTGATCGCACGCTCCGCACTCGGCGCCACGACGCTGCAGGTTGCGCTTCGCCGTGCGGCGCGAACCTTTCGGCTGCTGCAGGACGACGTGGTGCTGGACCTGGTGTGCAGGGGCGACTTGGCCGGCGTGACGTTGCGCTTCACCGGGCCTGCCGCCATGCAGACGGTCTTCTTGCAGGAGGTGTTGCTGCGCACGGCTTGGCGGCTGATGGCATGGATCGTCGGTGGGCAGTTGCCCGTGGTGCGCTTCGACTTCGCGTTCGCGTCGCCGTCTCATGCGGGCGGCTACGGAAAGATCTTTCCTGCGTTGCAGCAGTTTGATTGCGAGCAGTCTGCCTTCTGGTTCGATGCGGCACGCCTGAAGGACGCGGTGCGCCGCGACGAAGCCGCGCTGCGTGTCTTTCTTGCCAACGCGCAGGCCTACATGATTGTTCCAAGGCGGGGCGACGACGGCATCGGTGCGCGCGTGCGCAGTCACCTCCAGCACGCGCAGCCCGCATGGCCCGACCTTGTCGCGACGGCGAACGCGCTGCATGTCACGGTCTCGACGCTGCAGCGGCGGCTGGCACTGGAGGGAACCTCGTTCCAGGTGCTGAAGGACGAACTGCGCCGCGACACGGCCATCGTGCGGCTGAGCACCAGCGCCGTGCCGCTGGCGGAGCTGGCCGACGAACTCGGGTTCGCGAACAGCTCCGCTTTTCAGCGTGCCTTCAAATGCTGGACGGGCAGTGCGCCCGGGATCTATCGGCGAAGCGGCAGCTTGTGATTCAAGGCCGCGCTTCCACCGATGGCGCCGCCGCCGCGTTCGTCATCGATGCTTCGAGCAGGAAGTCGCTGACCTCATCGGAGAAAAGGTAGCGCCGCCCGTTCACGAGCACGCTGTCCGCGCTCTGCGGGTCGGGGCGCGCAGCGGGCATGCCATGCGCGACCAGTGCCTTCGCGCAGCCGAGCCAGTCGCCGCCTTCGACGGGCACGTTGACCGAAGCCCATGACAGCGAGCCGCAGGCGTTGTCTCCGTAACCGTGTGGCTCTTCCCAGCTTGCACCGTGTTCCAGCAGGAACAGGGTGAGTTCGGCATCGCCACGGAACACGGCCCCGTTGAGTGCCGATGCGTCCCAGTCGCCACCGGGTACGGCGATGGGCCAGCCGAGTTCGACCATGAGCTTCACGGCATCGCCGCAGCCTTGCGCCGCGAGTTCGCCGAGCAGGCTC
Source organism: Variovorax sp. EL159 (assembly GCF_900100965.1). Classification (GTDB taxonomy): domain Bacteria; phylum Pseudomonadota; class Gammaproteobacteria; order Burkholderiales; family Burkholderiaceae_C; genus Variovorax. The sequence goes on from NZ_FMUJ01000003.1 coordinate 167,783, forward strand.
AGCTGCTTCTGCGAGAGCGTACCGACGATGCCGGGGTGCGCGGCGTGAATGCGCCGGGCCGAGGCCTCGTCGTCGCTGGCACAGGCGGCGATGAATTCTTCTTCCACCGGAAGCTGCGTGCCGCCGCCGGCCTGCTGCAGCAGCCGGGCGACTTCAGGCAGCCCGAAGCGCAGGGCCACGGTGTATGCCGGGATGCCTTCCGAGGTGGTGGCGGTGGGGTCCGCACCGGCAGCCAGCAGTGCCTCGATGTGCGCGGGTGAGCGGCGGCGCCGGATCGCCCACAGCAGCGGCGTGCCCCACTCGGGAGCAGGCTGGTTCATCGACGGTTCGTTCGCATCGGCGCCATGCGCGAGCAGCAATCGAAGCGTCTCGATCGCATCGAAGTCCAGCACGCGATAGAACGCGTTCGTGCCGGTGATGCGCGCCCCGGCCTGCAGCAGGTGCCGCGTGCAGTCGATGTTCTCCAGCGAGTGATAGAGCGATTCGCCATCGTTCGGATCGGCACCGGCGTCCAGCAGCAGCGCGGTGAGCGCCGGGTCGCGGTTCTGGCCGGCGGCGCCATAGAGCGCGGAAAGGCGCTCGCCTTCGTCCGGTGCTTCGAGCGATGCCGGCGGCCAGCGGTTGCCGACCGACTGGTTCGCATCGGCGCCGGCCGCGAGCAGCAACCTGGCGCAGGCATGCAGGCGCTCGCGGAACTCCGGGCGCTGCATCAGGCCGGAATGCGTGACGGCCACAAGTGGCACAAGCCCGAGCGGCCCGCCCGCGCGGTGGACCCAACCCGGATCGCGTTCGGTCGTGCGGCGCAGCAAGGCTTCGTCACCAACCGCGCAGCCAAGGTAGGGGTCGTCGCCCAGCAGGCCCGGGCTTTCCTCCAGCAGGCGCAGGGCCACGGAGGGCCGGGCACGGTTCGATCCGCCGGCAATGTCGCCGGCATAGACAAGGCGCAGCCAATGCAGGACCGACTTGGCCGGATCGTCCGCCTGCGAGCGGCGCGCGAGCACGAAACCGTTCAGGTCTGCCCACGACGCGAAGCCGTATTCACGCGCCACGCATGACTGCGCATCGTGAAGGCGCAAGCCGAGGGCGGCGATGGCGGTATCGCTCTTGTTCGCGGCGGCCGGCAAGGCGTCGCGGAATCGGGCGAGGGCGGTGGGGTCGTTGTTTCGACAAAGAACAAGCAGCGCCTTGGCTTGCTTCTTCAGATGATCGATGTCGGGCCGGGCGGGAATGCGTTTCACATGAACCTCCGTGCATCAGATGCCGATGGCCCGCAAATCCGGCTGCACAAAAGGTGGATGGATTGGCATATGAAGACAACAAGTGGGTTCAACCCTTCCCGCGGGCCCGGGCGCGGCTTGTACCGCGGCCGACATGGTAGCGCGATGCAGGGGTGCGACAAGACGCGCGACGACAAGGCAGCATCCCGACAAGGGCCGGACCTCGAAGCGATGGGAGCCGCTGTCGCGGCGCGAACAGCGGCTAAAGTCATCGGCTCCTGCCCGCCACCGTCATCGATCTTCAAGGCACCTCACCATGCTCACTCGATTCATCCAGCGGCTGGCCGCGCGCCTCGCCGGCTCTGCGGCTCCTGCGCCCGCTGCGCCTGCTGCCGATCATGCGGAGGCGCCGGCAGCAAGCTGGCTGGTGGTGAAGCCGGGTGACCTGATCGCCATGCGCGATGCGCAGGGCTGGCGGCCCGTGAAGATCCTCGAAGTTGATCCGTGGCCCGATGGATCGGCGGCGGCCCATTGCCTGAGCTACCAGCCGATGGCCGAAGCGCCCACCGTCGAATCGCTCGCGCATGCCGAGGTGCTGATATGGCATGCCCCGATCGACGCCGGCAGCTTCGGTGAGGGCTGGACGTTGATCGGCAATCGGCCAATCGCCGAGAGCGAACGGATCGGCTTTCTCGAATACCTGAAGCTCACGGACTTTCCGCGTTACCTTGAGGCGACGGGGCGGGACGCCCAGTCGATCATCCACGAGGCCAATGCGCACTATCAGCGTGCGAACGAACTCTGTGCGCAGGGCCTGAAGCTGGAGGGCATTGCCGCATACAGCGCGGCGGTCGATCTGTTCCCTCCGTTTCCCGAGGCCATCGACAATCGCGCGTTCACGCACATGGAACTTGGCAATTTCCGCGATGCGCTGGGCGATTTCGAGGAATCGCTGCGCGTGAACCCCGATGGCGTGGCGGCCTTCTTTTCAAAAGGCGAATGCCTCATGCGGCTGGGAGAGCTGGAGGCGGCGGAAGACGTCTTTGCGGAAGGCCTGACGCGCTTCCCCGAGAAGAGTTCGCTCTTCTCGGATTTCCTGAAGCAGGCGCGAGGTCGGCAGGCCAGCGCGAAGAACAAGAAGGCCTAGGGCCTTGCTGCGGCGCCGGGTGCATTGACGGCCGTCTCGGCAGGCGCCAACTGCTCCCTCAGAATCCGCCGGATCTCAAGGATCGCCAGCGGGTCCTCCTGCACGCTGTGCTGCGACGGAATCACCAGCTCAGACGCCGCGCCATCGAGATGCGCACTCGCGTACGGCACGATGCCGTCGCTCGACTCGGCCAGCGGCACGCCCGGCGTGTCGTTGCCGATGATCGAGTGGAAGCGCACGCGCGGGTTCATCGGCAGGCCCGATGAGAGGCGCACGAAGGGGTCGCGGTCGCTCAGGTTGTCGATGCTGTTGGGAATGCGCAGCGGCCCCAGGTCCTGCTTGCCGGGCGCGATGCGGATCAGCTCGCGCGAGATGTCGCTCAGCTGCCCGAGCATCGTCACCGGCAGCGTGATGAGGTTGGCCACCCAGCGCGCGATGCGGTTGTTGGCGAAGTCGGTGCCGCGGTGCGGCGACGCAATGAAGATCGCATCGCTCACCTGCGGCAAGGGCTCGAAGCGCAGGTAGGGCGCAAGCCGCTTTTCGATGCGTACCTGCTGCGCGCCCTGCATCGGATAGCTCTCGAGCAGCGCGTCCCAGAGCTTGTCTTCCGACGAAGACACCATCAGCCGCGACAGCACGCCGCCCATGCTGTGGCCGATCAACGTGATATTGCGCGAGGCTTCGGCCTGGCCCGTGGGGTCGAAATGCGCCAGCGTCTGCGTGACGGCCTCGCGAATCGCGAGGTTGTTGATCGGCAGCGGCGCGTTGGTGGGGTAGTAGACCTGCCAGACCTGGTAGCGGCGGCGCAGGGTCTCGTCGCCCAGCACTTCGTTGGCCACGTTGATCCAGGCCTCGGGGCTGCTGGCCAGGCCGTGCAGCATGATGATCGTGCGGCGGTTCGGGTCGTAGGGCTGCATCAGGTAGATGCGCGGCTGCGTGAGCCCGTTGGCGCTGCCGAAGAGGCTGCGCAGGGCCTGCAGCGCGAAGTCGGAGCGCGCAAGCCACAGGCCGTAGCCCGAGGTGAAGTTGGCGGCGAGCGGAATGTCCTGTCCGGCCAGCTTGACCGTCGATGTCTTGTAGGGGTCGAAGGCCACGATCCGCAGCGAGCGCGTGGCCAGCACCTGCGCGAGGTCGTCGCCATCGAACTTCAGCACGGCCGTGAGGGCGGGGAATGGCGTCTCGCGATAGGGCACCTTGTCCTGATGCGGACGCTCGTCGGTCACGGCCACCAGCTCGGCACCGAAGCCGTCGCGCCGGTAGATGTTGCGCAGGCCCGAGAAGGTGAGGGACGCGGCCGGAATCAGCTCGCGCGGCAGCATCGCGCCGGTGGGCAACTGCAGCGCCGACAGGTCGCTGTCGATGTGCCAGTCGGCCACTTGCGGAATGGCCGGCTGCGCCCCCTCGGCGCCGAGCGGGTTGCTCTTCTGGTAGCGGCTGAACAGGCCGGTGATGGCCTGCTGCACCGCGTAGTTGTAGTAGTCGCGCACCTGGGTCTGCCGGTCTTCGAAGGCACGATCGCGCGGGTTGCGCGCGGTGAAGAAGAGGTAGGCGTAGGCGTAGCGGGCGGTTTCCAGCCATGCATCGATGGCGGCCGTGGCCGGCGCCTTGGTGGCCGTGCCACTTTTTTCTTCTGTCAGCGCGACCTGCAGCCAGACCTCCGACAGCGCCGACAACCGCTGTTCGTCGGTGATGCCCCGCGAATCGGCCAGCGCATGCCGGCAGGCCTGGCCGTCCTTGAGGCACAGGTCGGCGTCGGAGCCGATCACGCGCAGAACCTCTTGCGCCGAGGTGCTCAGGCGGCCGGTGGTGAGCACGTCGCCACGGCGCTGCGCGAGGTACTCGGCCGGCGAGATCGATCCGACCTGCACGCCCGCGCAACCGGCCAGCAGCAGGGCGGCACACAGCAATGCGGGCAGCGAGAAGCCGCGAGCGTGCATCACGGCGTGGCCCCTGCGCCCGGAAGGCCGCGGCGGATGGCCTGCGAGAAGTCCGCGCCCGGGGTCTTGTCGGCGGCGATGGCGCGCTCGGTGATGCGGCCTTGCGTGTGCAGCGCTTCAAGGCTGTAGCCCGCGGGCAGGGCGCCCACGTCGTAGAGGTAGCCGGGCAGGTAGCCCGAGGCCAGCAGCCGCCAGTCCATCGGCAGACCGGGCACGATGCGCTTGGCCAGCGCGTAGACGATGGTGGTGCAGTTGGCGGTGAGCGTGTTGTAGAAGCTCGGCGCGCGCACCAGCGAAGCGGCTTCATCGACGTAGGCCAGGAACAGCGAACGCATTTCAGGCTGCGGCAGGGTCACGCGGTACATGTAGATGTCTTCGCCGCGCACGTTGGTGCGCACGCGAAGAATGTCGTGCTCGTCGGCCGCAACGAGGCTCAGCTCGAACTGCTTGAAGAAGCCGCCGATGGACGAGAAGCTCTCGCCGCGTTCCTTGCGGATCTCGATGGAGAAGGTGACGAACTGGCCGTCGTCGAAGCCGAAGGACACCAGCGTGTGCGCGATGGCGGGGCCGGACCAATGGGAAAGGGCCACGTCGATCGAGCGGATGCGGTCGAGGTCGTAGCGGCGCGTTTCCCAGCGCTGGGTGTAGTCGGTGTCGCTGCGCCAGTCGAAGTTGCGCACGTTCTGCAGGGTGACCACGTTGCCGTCCACATGGCCGCTCAGCTGGCGTGCGACGTCGTCGGCCCATACGCGGTTCTGCGAAGGCAGGATGGTGCCCCACCACGCCATCAGCATCGCAAAGCCCACGGCATAGGAGAGCAGGGCGCGTGCCGCCCTGCCGCGCCACAACAACGCGATGGCGGCAAGGCCGAAGCCGGCCCACAGGATGGCGGCGCCGATCTTCACCGCAGGTGGCCCCGGCAACTGGTACCAGAGCGCAAGGCAGGCCCACAGCGCGGTCAGCAACACGAGGAGCGATGCCGAGAGGCGGCCGCAAAAGCGCAAGAACATTCGGAGCTTCAGTAGATGAGTGCCGCAATTATCTCTATACGTAACAGGTAAGCGAACTGTCAGAAAGCACACACAAAGTGCCCTGGCACGTTGCAACTGTTATGTCGCGTGCCGCGCGTTCGCAAGCGAAGTTGCGAATAGAAAAAAGACCAACAGGAGACAAGCTCATGAACATGCGCAAGCATGCGGCGGCACTCGCACGTCCGTCGGTTTCGTACCGCCCGGTACTTCCATCGAACCCCTTTCCGAATCCGCTCACTAGAACCCGCAGGGCAACGCTGGTGGCGGTGGCTGCGGCATCGCTGTTCGTTGCGGGGTGCGGCGGCGATGGCGGGGGCCGGATTCCGTATGTCGACCTCTCGGGTGTCACGCCACCGGCCGTGCCGGTGGTGAGCGTGAACACCCTGCAGGGCTCGACCAAGGACGTGTCGGTCGAGTTCCACGAGGGCACCAACATGGCGGCCGCGCCGTCGCCCGATGGCAAACGCATCGCCTTCACTGCTATGGGCGCGCTCTGGACCCTTCCGGCCGGCGGCGGCAGCGCCACGCGCATCACCAGCTGGGACATGGAACCCACCGCGCCGGTGTGGTCGCCTAACGGCAGCCTGATCGCGTTCCAGAACTACGACGCCGAAGGCAACTATCACATCTGGGTCGTGCGGCCCAATGGCGCGGACCTGCGCCGCGTGACGACCGGCCCTTATGACGACCGCGAGCCGGCGTGGACGCCCGATGGCAACGGCCTCGTCTTCGCGTCGGACCGCAGCAACGACGGGCAGTACAAGGTCTGGCGCGTGTCGCTGAGCGAGCCCACCTACGCGGCGCTGACCACCGGCCCCGGCGCGGAAAGCAACCCGGTCGTGTCGCCCGATGGCAAGCAGATCGCCTTCGTGGACACGGCGCGCGTTTTCACGAAAACCATTGGCGGCAGCGAGGCACCCAAGCTCGTCGGCGCCGGCACCATGCCCGCGTGGACGCCAGATGGCAGCGGCCTCGTGTTCCAGAACGACCGAAAGGCCCTGACGGTCGCCGGCAAGGACGTGGCGCCGGGCGAAGACTTCTTTCCGTTCCCGGTCCGCTACATGGCGGACGGCCGCTTCATGTACACGGCCGACGGCAAGATCAGGATTCGCAGCGCCGCCGGCACCGAGCCGGCCGACGTGCCCTTCAGCGCAATGCTGACGGTGCGCCGCCCGGCCATCACCAAGGTGAAGGACCGGGGCTTCAACGTGATGGGCCCGCAGCCGGTGCGCGGCATCAGCGGCCCGGTGATCTCGCCCGACGGGCAGAGCGTGGCCTTCGTCGCGCTGAACGACGTCTGGGTCATGAAGATCGGCCAGGCGCCCGTGCGCCTGACCAACGACATCGCCCGCGACGGCAGCCCGCAGTTCACGCCCGATGGGCTCTCGGTGTACTTCTCGACCGAGAAGGACAACGCCGGCGCGCTGGCCATCGACCAGGTCGAGATCGCGACGAAGAAGCGCACGCGGCTGGCGGCGATCCGCGCCAAGTCGATGGTCACGCCGAAGATGTCGCCCACCGGCGACCGCATCGCCTACACCACCGGCTCGGGCCAGCTCGAGGTGTGGGACGTGGGCTCGCGCACGGCGCAGACCGTGATCGCGCAGGTCAGCTCGCAGGTGAGCACGCCCTCGTGGCTGCCCGATGGCAAGAAGGTGGTGCTGGTCGACAACGAACGCATGAACAACCGCTTCCGCGAGGGCTACAACAAGCTGCGCGTGATCGACGTGGCGGCCAAGACCGGCACCTTCTATCCAGTGGCCGAAGTGCCGCGCCAGATATCGGACCGCGAGGAGGGCGCCGCCACCGTGTCGCCGGACGGCACCAAGGTCGCCTTCATCATGGATTCGGTGCTGCATGTGATGCCGCTGAAGCCCGATGGTTCGCCAGCCGGCGCGCCCGTGGCCATCACCAAGGAAGCGGCCGACCTGCCTTCGTGGGCCGGCGATTCGCGCACGATCCTCTACAAGGCCACCGACAAGCTCAAGACCATCGCCGCCGACGGCTCGAGCGCGACCGAAGTGCCGCTGACGCTTTCGTGGACGCAGGCCGTGTCGAAGGGCACGACCATCGTGCATGCGGGTCGTCTTTGGGACGGCAACAGCGAGAACCTGCGCACCGACGTGGACATCGTGATCGACGGCAACCGCATCACCGCGATCCGGCCGCACGATCCGTCGTCGGCCAAGACAGCGGCCAAGTTCATCGATGCCTCGGCGCTCACGGTCATGCCGGGCCTGTGGGACCCGCACTTCCATCCGCTCACGCTGTACCAGGGCGGGCAGTTCGGGCAGGTGGCGGCGTCGATGCTGGCCTACGGGATCACGTCGACGCAATCGGTCGCCGGCCCGCTGCACCAGAGCATCGAGATGCGTGAGGCACTCGACTCAGGCAACCTCGTCGGGCCGCGCGTGTTCGTCTCGCCGCCGCTGTGGGAGGGCAACCGGCTCTTCTACAGCTTTGCGCGGACCCTGCGCACGCCCGAGGTGGCCGACCTGGAGATCGCCAAGGCGAAGGCCATGGGGGTCGACTACCTGAAGTCCTATGTGCGCGCGCCGATCCCGATCATGACGAAGATCGCGCAGGCCGGGCTCGACATGGGTGTGCCCACCGGCACGCACATGCTGGCGCCCGGTGCGGCCGCGGGCATTGCCGGCACCACGCACCTGTCGGCCACGCAGCGCATGGGCTATGGCTGGTCGAAGTCGGTCGGCGGCTTCACGTACCAGGATGCCTACGACCTGCACGCGAAGGCCGACTTCCACTTGGTCGACACGCTGTTCTCATCGCTCGCGCTGGTGGGGCAAGACGCGTCGATGACCACCGACGACCGCTTCAACCTGCTGATTCCGCCGAACTTCCTGACCGGCCTCACGGGAACGGCCGTGCCGACCGATGCCATCCTGCAAGGCGCCCGCAAGGACGCCGAGCAATCGGCCAAGGTGCAGCGCGCCGGCGGCCTGATGGCCATCGGCACCGACACGCCGCTGGTCGCGCCCGGCATCGCGCTGCAGACCAACCTGCGCGCGGCCGGCATGGCGGCCTCGAACTTCCAGGCGCTGCAGGACGTGACGATCAATGCCGCGAAGATGAGCCGGGTCGACAAGGACCTGGGCACGGTCGAGGTCGGCAAGCTGGCCGACCTGGTGGTGGTGCGTGGCAACCCGCTCCAAGACCTGAAGGCCGCGGCCGCCGTCGAGTACGTGGTGAAGAACGGCGTGAGCATGTCGCTCGCGGAAATCCTTGCGCCGTTCCGCACGCCGCTGGCCTTGAGCGAACGCAGGAAAGCCGTGGTGGCCTACGAGAAGATGTGCCGCGCCGATCCGCATGAATGCACGGACATGAACCACGCGGACTGAGCGGTACTGCGTGCGCCGTGGCCCCTCGCCTCAGGGCGAGGGGCTACAGCATGTACGTCACAAGCCTGAAGTCCGGGTCTTCCGGGAAAGGCTTGACGCTGAACCCCAGCCGCCGCACCAGCTTCAGCATGTCGGGGTTGTTGGCCAGCACCAGCCCGTCGATTTCGGCCAAGCCCTTGTCGCGGGCCACGTCGATGATGCTTTCCATCAGGCGAGAGCCGATGCCCTTGCCGCTGAACTCGTCGGCCACCACCAGCGAGAACTCGCAGCTGGTCTGGTCGGGGTTGGTGATGTAGCGCGACACGCCCACGATGCGCTCGCTTTCGAGCACGGTGCCGTCGGGTGTGATGCTGCGGTCGAGCACGACGGCCACCAGCGCCATCTCGCGGTCGTAGTCGATGAGGGTGAAGCGCGAGAGCATCGACGGCGGCAGCTCGTGGAAGCGCGAGACGAAACGAAACCAGCGGCTTTCGGGCGACAGGCCTTGCACCAGCGCCTGCAGCATCTGCGCGTCGTTCGGATGCACCGGCCGCACGATGTAGGTGCTGCCGCCGGGCAGCGGCCATTCGCGCCGGTAGCGCGCGGGGTACGGCATGATCGCCAGATGCTGGTAGCCGTTGCCCACATGGCCCGCTGCCACCGCCTGCGTGCTGCTGTCGACCACGATGCGCGCATCGACCGAGATGGCGCCCGACTCGTCCACGATGATGGGGTTGATGTCCATCTCGCGCAGCTCGGGCAGCTCGCACACCATTTCAGACACGCGCAGCAGCACGTGTTCGAGCGCTTCCATGTCGACCGCGTTCGCACCGCGCCATTCGCCCAAAGTTTCTGCCACGCGCGAGCGTTCGATGAGCCGGCGCGCCAGGAACTGGTTGAGCGGGGGCAGTTCCATCGCGCGGTCGTTCAGCAGCTCGATCATGGTGCCGCCCGCGCCGAAGACGATGACGGGGCCGAAGGGCTGGTCGGTCACCATGCCCACGTAGATTTCGCGGCCGCGCCGCGCGCGCACCATCTTCTGCACGGTCACGCCATTGATGCGCGCCTCGGGTGCCAGGCGCGTCACGCGCTCCATCATCTCGATGTAGGTGTCGCGCGCGCTGGTGCCGTTGAGCACGTTGAGCGCCACGCCCTCGACGTCGGATTTGTGCGGGATGTCGGGCGAATCGATCTTGAGCGCCACCGGAAAGCCCAGCTGCGTGGCGATCATCATGGCTTCGTTGGCGCTGCGCGCGAGCAGCGTGCGCGTGATCGGAATGTGGAAGGACGACAGCAGCGACTTCGACTCCATCTCCGTCAGCACGCGGCGGCGCTCGGCCAGCACGCTTTCGATCAGAAGGCGCGCGCCTTCGATGTCGGGCTTGGCCATCTCCGACAGCGGCGGCGGCGTCTGCTGCAGCAACTGCTGGTTCTGATAGAAGGCCGCGATGTTGCCGAAGGCACCGACCGCCGCCTCGGGCGTGCGAAAGCTCGGAATCGTCGCGTCGGCCAGCACGGTGCGGGCCTTGCCGACCGACGAATCGCCCATCCAGCACGACAGCAGCGGCTTGTTCATCGGCCGCGGAATGTCGGCCAGCGCCTTGGCGGTGGCGGCTGCGTCGGCACCGGCCTTGGGAGAGAAGATGGCGAGCACGCCGTCGACCTGGCTGTCGGCCGAAGCGGCGTCGATGGCGGCGCGGTAGTGCGCGGGAGTCGCGTCTTCCGACAGGTCGATCAGGTCGGCCAGCGAGGCGAGCGGCGCCAGCGTCGGTTGCAGCAAGCGCTGTGCGGGAGCCGACAGCTTGCCCAGGTCAAGGCCGATCTCGTTGATCCAATCGGCCGCCAGCACGCCGGGCCCGCCGCCGTTGGTGACCACGGCCAGCCGCTTGCCGACCGGGCGGTAGCGCGAGGCCAGGCACTTGGCCGCCGAGAACAGCTCGACGAAGGAGCGCACCCGCACGGCGCCCGCGCGGCGCAGCGCGGCATCGAACACATCGTCGCTGCCTACGATGGCGGCGCTGTGCGTCTGCGCGGCCTCGTTGCCAGCGGGCTTGCGGCCGGCCTTGAGCACCACCACCGGCTTGGCATGCGAGGCCGAGCGCAGCGCGCTCATGAAGCGGCGCGCGTCTGCAATACCTTCGAGGTACACGATGATGCTGTGCGTGGCCTGGTCGTTCGCCAGGAAGTCGAGCACCTGCGGAATGTCGACCGAGGTGTGCGGGCCGAGCGACACCACGCTGGAAAAGCCGACGCCGTTCTGCCGCGCCCAGTCGAGCATCGAGGCGGTGAGGGCGCCCGATTGCGACACCAGCGCGAGCGGCCCCGCCTTGGCCAGCGGCCCGGCCACGCTGGCATTCAGATGCAGCAGCGGACGCTGGAAGCCCAGCGAATTCGGCCCCAGCAGATGCACCCCTTCGCGCCGCGCGATCTTGCGCCACTGGTCGGCCTGGTCGGCACCGATGCCGCTCGACATGACGACGGCGGCGCTGCAGCCGATGCGCCCGGCGATCTCCAATGCGGCGGCCACGTCGCGCGGGGCGAGGGCGATCAGCGCCAGGTCGGCATGGGTTTGCGACAGCTCTTCCAGCGTGCCCTTGGTGCGCACATCCAGAAAGCGCAGGGTGCCGTCGAAACGGTCGGCGCGAAAGGCTTCGCGCAGCGTGCGGCCCGCCGGGGCGTGGCCGCCCGGATCGTCGGTGTGGCCGACGAAGGCGACGATGGAAGCCGGGGCGAAAAGCGGGGTCAGGAAATGCTTGTCCATGCCTTAGTCTGCCTTGATCGGGGGATGAATCCAAACGGGTTTTCGTGCCTCGCACGGCGAGCGTCGCTTCCATCGGCTGAGGCCGGAAGCAGAGGTCCGCCTGCGACTGCGTCCAGGCAGGCTATGGACTCCGGCTCACCCATAGAATCGCGTGTTGACGCCATCTGGCGTTACTTGATGTCGCTGGAGGGCGATATGGCAGTCTTGATTGAAGCGGTGTGCGCGGTCGTGCGGCGCGACGCCATCGAAGAACGCATCCCTGGAGGATGGGCCACCTTTGTTGCTGCCATTCCGACCGGAGCGTTCTGCTTCGACGATGAACTCGCAAGCGTCGGGTTCATGGCTGTCGCGGACGCCGAGACCTTTCTTGTTCACATGCAATCGCTTGGCCTGCGTGTAGCTTCTGGCGCAGGCGAAGTCGACGCGTGCCTGGTGGAGCAACTCGGACGAAGCGGCGCGCCAGCGCCTTGGCTCGGCACAACGCGGATGTCGCTCGATGAGATCGGAGGCGAAGTCGCGGTCGCGTTCCTCAAGGGAACGCGCGAGCAGCGCATCGTCATGCCCGGGGGCTGGAAGTTCCAGGGATCGGTCTCGCAAAAACCACTCGACTTCGTGCGCACTGACGCCTCGCGCTTGGAGTTCATTCGCAGCCAGGGCAACGTCGAGGTCTACTGGGACAACGAACAGCAGTGCGAGGTCTATGTGGGGCGGCCGTACGGAACTCAGCCCAAGGGCGGGCAGGAGCTTTCCGACGCTCAACGCGACAAACACAATCGCCTTTGGGACCAGGCCCGCGGCATTGCAGACAAGCACAAGATCTACGCCCTGGTGCCACCGTTCAAGCCTGGGTTTTTTGTCGCACGCGAGATGCGCAAGGCAATTGCGCTGCTTGAAAAGCTTCTGGCCTTGCATCCGGGCAATGCAGCAGCGCTATGGATGCAAGGCAAGTTGCTTCAGTTGCTGGGTGACTTCGACGCGTCGCTCGACCGCCTGTCCAAGGCGTACCTCATCGATCCGGGCACCGCAGCCTACTCGAGGGAGGCAGGCATCAGCGCGACCGAGGCTGGAAAGCTGGATGTCGCCGTCTTCTATGCACAAGAGGCACTGAAGGCGACACCCGGGGACGCTGGCCTGCGGACCAATCTCGCGGTTGCCCATCTGCTCGCCGGCAACATGGTCGCCGCTCGCAAGGAGATCGACAGTGCACGTGCTGCCGAACCCGACGACCCGATCACACGCTCGGTCTGGGTGCTCGTCCGGGAAGTCGCCGCCGGGCGCATGCGCCGACCTACAAGGACCAGCGAGATCGATATCAAGGCGTTGCGCGAGGCGTCGGCGAACGTCTGAGCGCGACGCGCGGGCTGTGCTCACTTGCGTCACGCCATGACAGAAGCGAAGACAAGGAGGGATTTTTGATGATGGGCATTTTGAGAGTCTTGCTGGCCTGCGCCATCTGCTCCCTGGGTCTCGGGTGTGCAGCCCCGCCTGAAGTTTCCAGCCTTCAAAAGGCGACATCGCCGCGCATCGTCAATCTTGAAGCCGACGCCTCGTACAAGTTCCTGGGAGCCTTTGGAAAGGAGGCCGAGGTCCATCTCTTGCAGGGAACATATCGCCTCGAGAAGGAAAACGCAGCTGGTCAGTTCTATCTCGGAGATTTGCACTCGGTGTGGTGGATGCTCGGCTCAGATCTGGCGCTTTTGAGGGGCGGTGTGTGGATACCCACGGACTCATCGAAGTCGCCTCGCATCTACTTCTACTACGGCTATCAGGAGATCAGGACAAAAAACCTGGCTGATGCCCTTTCGCAGAGGAGGGAGCTGGCGACACAGGGGAGTCCGGCTCGCGACGGCAGCATCGATGCGGCGACAGCCATCGCCATTCAAAGCGCTCCGCCGACGATGTCTCCTCTGCATGCTGGCGTGGGGGCGGGGATCGGGGCAGCGCTTGTCGGCGCGCTCGCGGATTTCGACAGCCCCATCCTTTATCAGGCACCGACGGATGGGCAATTCAAGACGGTGATTGATGGGTTTTTTCGCGCGGCACGGCCATAGAAGTGTTGGTTTTTTCGACCCGACCGGTGAGCGTCGGTTTTCGAACGGATCGAAGGGCGGTAGCGGGATCGCAGCGGAAGTACGCTTTTTCCCGAAAGCGTTGCCTCTCGAGACGCGAAGACAACGCGCCGCGCCCACTCCCCGCTGAAACTCGAGCGCACCTGCGGCTCAGTCTGGGTCTGCAGCCCAACCGCTGCGAGTAATTGCCCTCAGTGCGGCTGGGTCCGGTGTGACCTAGGCGGCTTTTACTTCGCCTTCTTGCAAGGCCACGTCTTGAGAAGCGCGAGGAATGCAATGTCCGACGCTTCCTCATGGCGGCCAGACGGATTTTTGCGAAGGTCGGCCAGGACAAGATCGTTGATCTGGCCGAGCGTTACGCCGTTGGGAACGCATATACGCCGCCGCTCAGTAACCGCTTCCATTGTCTCTATCCCGGCCAACACTCCGCGAATGTAGTTGACCGCCCCAAGTTGCTGTGAGTCCGTGCCCTCCAGTTCCTTGAGCAGATCGTTGCCTGTGTACGCATGGGCCGCGCCAGCAACGAGGAACGGGATTAGAAAAGCGTATTTCATCGCAGGCATCTTGGTATCAATCAATCGGGCAATTTTGGCGTGCCCAGTGTTGTTTGCGAGTGGTGGATTCGACCGGTTGAATCCGCCGGCGACTGTAGCCGATCGCCGGCCACTCGCATCCAGTTGCTGAACAACTGTCCGCGTCTGGACATCGGCGGTGGCCCGCGCCGCGCCAGCCTGCTCTGTCGGCCACCACCAACCGGAAACTCCCGAGGATTTTCAATCGGACTGACATGCTGCGCTGCGAGGATCGACCGCGTGAAAGCCCTTGATGTCCTTTGTTCCGGGAGTGGAAGATGGCCGCACGTTCAACCCGTTGTCGCGCAGGTCGGCGCTCCGTCTCCCCGCTGCAGCGCGGCTTCACCCTGATCGAGCTGATGGTGGTGCTGGTCATCATCGGCGTGCTGGCCGCGCTCATCGTGCCCAGCCTGATGGACCGGCCCGACCAGGCCCGCGCCACCGCCGCCCGGCAGGACGTGGCCGCGATCATGCAGGCGCTGAAGCTCTACCGGCTGGACAACGGTGGCTACCCCAGCGCCACGCAGGGCCTGCGCGCGCTGGTCGAAAAGCCCACGGCCGGCAAGCCGCCGGCCAACTGGCGCACCTACCTGGAGCGGCTGCCCGCCGACCCCTGGGGCAACCCCTACCAGTACCTGAACCCGGGCACCCACGGCGAGGTCGATGTGTTTTCGCTGGGCGCCGATGGCGAGCCCGGCGGCGAGAAAGCCAACGCCGACATCGGCTCCTGGTAGCGCCATGCCGGACAAACCGGGGCGCGTGAAGGCGGGCGGATGCCCGTCCGCGCAAGAACGCCTGCGCGGCATGGCGGTGGTGAGCGCACTGCTGATCGTCGCGGTGATCGCGGTGCTGGCGGCCAGCCTGCTCGGGCGGCAGTCGAGCTTTATCCGCACCACCCAGGGCGAGCAGTTCCGCGTGCAGGCCCGGTGGCTGCTGCGCGGCGAAGTGGGCGAGGCCCAGCGCACGCTGCGCGCCGAGGCCGCGCGCGAACCGACCACGCGGCTCGACGGGCTGTGGAACCGGGCCTTCTCGCGTCAGGGCGCGGGGCAGGTCGCTGCCGATGGCGGGCGGCTGGTCAGCGAGATCACGGACGAGCAGGGCAAGTTCAACCTGCGCAACCTGGTCGATCGGGGGCGCATCGATCCGGCCGAGGCCGAGGTGTTCACGCGCCTGTGCGCGCTGGTGGGCGTGCCCGCGCCGCAGGCGCAGTCGATCATGCGGCGCGTGGCCCTGAGCCTGGGCGACGCCGACCAGCAATCGGCCGGCAATGTGCCCGACACCGTTCGCGTGCAGGCGGCCAAGGTCTCCGAAAGCCTCGGCCTGCCGGCCGAACTGCCGCGCACCGCGCAGGCGCCGCGGCTGCGCGCACTGGAAGACCTGCTGGCCGTGCCCGGCGTGGACGGCAACGTGCTCGCGCGGCTCACGCCCTTCGTGACCGTGCTGCCCGAGCGGACCTGGATCAACTCGAACACCGCGAGCGCCGAGGTCGTGGCCTCGGGCGTGCCGGGGCTTTCGCTGGAGCGTGCCCGCGCCTTGCTGGCGGCGCGCGACAAGGGCCAGTGGTTCATCAACCGGGGCGACTTCACCCAGCGCCTGCGCATGCCGGACCAGGACTTCACCGAGCTGCGCGTGGGCATCACCAGCAACTGGTTTCGCGTGGCGAGCGTGCTCGACACCGTGCGCACGAAGTTCGTTCTGACGGCCCTGCTGCATGACGACAAGCGCTCGCTGCCGCGCGTGGTGTGGTTGCGGGAGGGTGTGTGAAGGTCGATCTGCTGCGCCTGGTGCTGCCGCCGTGGACGGGCGGCGACGCATCCGATATCGCCGTGCACTGTGGCTACCGCCTGCCCGATGGGCGGTGGCGCGACGGCGGCGTGCGTGCCCTGTCGGCCATCGCCGGCGACTTCAACGCGAAACGGCTCGAAGTCGGCCTGCATCCCGGCGACGTGCCGATGGCCGCCTTCACGTTGCCGCCGCTGTCGGGCCGGCGGCTGCAGGCGGCGGTGCAGGGCGCCATCGAGCCTTGCGCGTTGCAGCCGCTGGACCGGCTG
Source organism: Variovorax sp. EL159 (assembly GCF_900100965.1). Taxonomy (GTDB): domain Bacteria; phylum Pseudomonadota; class Gammaproteobacteria; order Burkholderiales; family Burkholderiaceae_C; genus Variovorax. The sequence goes on from NZ_FMUJ01000003.1 coordinate 183,906, forward strand.
GTGACGGGCTTCGGCCCGCGCGGCGCGGACGGCGTCGTGCCTGCCGCATGGATCGCGCGCCATGTCATCGAAGGCTGGCTCGCATTGCTGCGGCAGCATGGATTGGTGGTGCGCGAGCTGCAGCTTCCGGCCGCGTTCCTGCCATGCCCGGCGCAAGGCTGGGTGGCCCGCCAGGTCGATCGCTGGCTCGTGGTCCGCACGGGGTTGCATCAGGGCTTTTCGCAGTGGCTGCCTGAAGGTGTGGACCGCGCGGTGGCTCTTGTGGCGGCGCAGGCTGGTGGCGATGCGGAGCCTCCGGCCGTGCAATGGATGGGCAACGGCGAAGGCGATCCGGCCGAAGCCTGGTTGGGCGATGGCTGGCGCTGGGCGTTGTCGTCGGGCGAAGCCGAGGGCAACGAAGCAGCCGCGGCGCTGGTGCGGCCGGCGGTCGCCTGGGGTGTCGTTGCCGTTGCGGTGTGGCTGACCGGGTTGAACGTCTACGCGAGCCAGTTGGCATCGCAAGGGCTGGCGTTGAAGCGGCAGATGGCGGCGCGGGTGAAGGCAGCCTTTCCCGACGTGCCGGTGGTCGTCGATCCGGTAAAGCAGGCGAAGCAGCAGAAAGAGGCGCTCGCGGCCGGCGCGGTGCCATCGGCCACCAGCGATGCAGCGGGTCTACTGCGTGTGGCAACGGGCCTGCTGGCACAGGCGGCGCCGGGACAGGTGCAGGGGCTGCGCTACGCGGCGGGCGAACTGCGCGTCCGCTGGCGTGAAGGCGCCGCGCCGAGCGCCGAGGCGTGGCATGCGCTGCAGACCAAGGCCACCGAACAAGGCCTCGCCGTTCAAAGCGACGCGGAGGGCATGCGCGTGACCGTGGCCACCACCGCGCCCGACAGCGCCGTCGTCAAGAAGGGCGCGCCGTGATCGCCGACCGCCTGCGTCCGATGCTCCACCGCCTGCGTCCGATGCTCCACCGCCTGGCTCCGGCACGGCAATGGCTGCGCGAGGGAACGACCCGGTGGTGCGCGCTGTCTTCGCGCGATCGCCTAGCCGTGTGCAGCGCCGCCCTCGTGATGACGCTCGCCGTGCTGTGGCTGGCCTTCGCGAAGCCGGCGCTCGACAACGTCACGCGCTGGCAGCGCGACCTGCCGAAGCTGCGTGCGCAATCCGCCGAACTCGATCAGGTGCTGTCGGGCGTGCCAACGGCACAACCGGCCGCCGGTGCGAGCGAACCGCTGCAGGCAGGGCTGGACCGCGCAGGCCTGCAGGGCCTCTACCGCATCGATGCGATGGTGGCCGATGCACCGCCGACCACCGGCAAGCCCGTGCCGGCAAAGGCATGGCGGATCGAGTTCGCCAAGCCGGTTGTTGCCGCGAAGTTTTTTCCGTGGCTGCTGGCCGTGTCTGCCCGCACCGACCTCGAACTCACCGGCGCTGTGCTCGACCGCACGGACAGCGCCGCCGCAGACCCAGCCGCCGGCCCGCAAGGGCATGTGCGCGGCGTGGTGGAGCTTCAGTCCACCTCACTCTACAAGGATGGCCCGTGATACGAGAGATGAAAGGCGCAGCGATGCGCCGATGGACCGTGGCCTGTTGCATCGGGCTGGCCGCCTTGCCGCCGTGTGCGATGGGCGCGACCGGCGCGACAGCCGGCGCACCCGCGGCCGTGGAGCGCGCGCCCGCGCCGCAGCCCGCCCGCAGCGGCAGGGACGACAAGGTGGTGCTGAACTTCGTCGATGCGGACATCACCTCCGTGGTCTCGGCGCTGGCCAGATTCCTGGGCCGCAACTTCCTGTTCGACCCGCGCGTGAAGGGGCAGATCACGCTGGTCTCCGAAGGCGAGGTGCCTGCGGCCACGGCCTACAGCATGCTGGCGTCGGCATTGCGCATGCGTGGCTTTGCGATCGTCGATGTGGGCGAGGTCAGCCGCGTCGTGCCCGTGGCCGACGCCAAGATGCAGGGCGGCTCGGTCAACACGCGCAACCCCGGCGGCGGCTTGGCAACGCGCACCTTCCGGCTGAACTACGAGAACGCCGAGGCCATGGTGCCGGTGCTCAAGCCGCTGATCGCGGCCGAGAACACCATCACCGCTTACCAGGCCAACAACACGCTGGTGGTGACCGACTACATCGACAACCTCGAACGGCTGGCCCGCATCATCGAGAGCATCGACACGCCGACCTCGCTGGACTCGGAAGTCATCAAGCTGAAGAACGGCGTGGCGGTGGACATCGCCGGGCTCGCCACCGAACTGCTGGAAGGCAGCGGCGACAAAGGCAAGCGCGACATCGTGGTGCTGGCCGACCCGCGCTCCAACAGCATCGTGATCCGCTCCAGCAGCCCGGGGCGAACCTCGCTGGCCCGCGAGCTGGTCGCCAAGCTCGAGAATGCGCAGAGCGATCCGGGCAACCTGCACGTGGTTTACCTGCGCAACGCGCAGGCAGTGAACCTGTCGGGCGTGCTGCGCGGGCTGCTCACGGGCGAGTCGCCAGCAGACCCGGCCACCACCGGCGGCGGCTCGGTGCGTGCGGCGCTGGGCGCGGGCGGCATGCTCAGCGGGGCAGGGGGCGCGAACGGCGCGGGCAATGGCGCGGCGGGCAGCAGTTCTTCGAACCGGAGCACGAGTGGCACGGGCAGCACGACCGGCAGCGGTGGCAGCAGCAGCTCGACGAGCGGTGGCCTGCGCGGCATCGGGGGCGCGGGTGGCACAGGCGGCCAGTCCGGCACTGCGAGCGGCGGCAGCGGCTCCACCGCCTTCTCGGCCGGCGGCGTCACGGTGCAGGCCGATGCCACCACCAACACGCTCATCATCGCGGCACCCGAGCCGATGTACCGCAGCCTGCGCCGGGTGATCGACACGCTCGACCAGCGGCGCGCGCAGGTGCTGGTCGAAAGCCTGATCGTCGAGGTGACCGAGACCGACGTCTCCGAGCTGGGCATCCAGTGGATGGCCGGCGGGGGCAACGGCCGCGTGATCGGCGGTGCGAACTTCGGCGGTGCCACGCTCAACCCGAATGCGCGCAACACCATCGAGGCCATGCCGCGCGGCCTGAACATCGGCGTGGTCGACGGCACCGTCAAATTGCCGGGCGTGGGCGAGATCCTCAACCTCAAGCTGCTGGCGCGCGCGCTGCAGACCAAGGGCGGCGCCAACATCCTGTCGACGCCCAACATCCTCACGCTGGACAACGAGGCCGCCTCGATCATGGTCGGCAAGACCGTGCCCTTCGTGAGCGGTCAGTACATCACCAACGGCAACAGCAGCACCAATCCCTTCCAGACCATCCAGCGCGAGGACATCGGCCTGAAGCTGAACATCCGCCCGCAGATTTCCGAGGGCGGCACGGTCAAGCTCGACATCTACCAGGAGGTGTCGAGCATCGACGACCAGGCATCGAGCGCGGCCAGCGGCATCGTCACGAACAAGCGGGCGCTCGACACCAGCATCCTGGTCGACGACGGCCAGATCATGGTGCTCGGCGGGCTCATGGAAGACAACGTCACCAACGGCACCGACGCCGTGCCGGGCCTGGGCTCGCTGCCGGTGGTGGGCAACCTGTTTCGCTACGACAAGCGCCAGCGCGTCAAGACCAACCTGATGGTCTTTCTGCGGCCCTACGTGATTCGCGATGCCGACGCGAGCCGCAGCCTCACGCTCGACCGCTACAACTTCATGCGCGCGCGGCAGGGGCGCTCGCGGCCGATGCCTCATGGGGTGCTGCCCGATCTCGGCGGGCCTGCATTGCCCCCTTCGGACGTGCCCACCGTGGGCCGCGCGCCCGAGGTCGACCTGCGTCCGCAGAACTGGGAGCGCACGCGCGAGCAGACACCGCCGCCCACCGCGTCGGCCACCGAGCTGCGCCGGTCGCCCGAGGTGCAGGCCCCGCTGCCGGTCACGCGCTCGCAGTTACCCAGGGGCGTGACGGTGGACTCGGACCCCACCGCGCTCTACGGCAGCGCCAACGACAAGCTCGCCGTGGTGCAGATCGCCGACGTGAAGACCGAATCGGATGCGGTGCTTGTCGTCAAGCGGGTGCGCATCAGCGGCATTGGGGCCTACATCGTGAGCGGGCCGGGCGGCGAGGGCAACATGGTGCGCGCAGACGTTCCACGCGATCCGCAGTCGGTGGACAACGCCATCGCCGTGCTGCGCGAGCTCGGCTACCGGCCAGAGATGGTGGTGACGCCATGAGCGCCGTGCCGCAAGCCGCCGTGCTGCCCCACGCATGGGCGCGCAGCCAGCGCCTCATCGTGCGGCATGACGAGGGCGCCGCGCCGTCGCTCGTGGTCTGCGAACGCACGCCGGGCTGGGCCATTGTCGAGGCCCGCCTGATGCTGGGCGAACTGCCGCTGCAACAGGTCAGCCCGCAGGAGATGGACGCGCTGCTCGGCAACAGCTATGCCGATGCCGACGACGCCGCATCGGTGGTCGGCGCGGTCGAGCAGCAGGTCGATCTCGACCGCCTGATGCAGGACATTCCCGCCGTCACTGACCTGCTCGATGCGCAGGACGATGCACCCGTCATCCGCATGATCAACGCGCTGCTGGCCCAGGCCGCGCGCGATGGCGCCAGCGACGTGCACCTCGAGTCGTTCGAGACGCACTCGGTGGTGCGCTACCGCGTCGACGGCACGCTGCGCGATGTGGTGGCGCCGCGCAAGGCGCTGCATGCGGCATTGATATCGCGCATCAAGATCATGTCGCAGCTCGACATCGCAGAAAAACGTTTGCCGCAAGACGGGCGCATCACCCTGCGCGTCGGCGGCCGCCCGATCGACGTGCGCGTGTCGACGGTGCCCACAGCACACGGCGAGCGCGCCGTGCTGCGCCTGCTCGAAAAAGATGCAGGCCGCCTGCGGCTCGAACGCCTGGGCATGGCGCCCGACACGCTGGCCGAACTCACGCGGCTGGTGCGCCAGCCGCACGGCATCGTGCTCGTGACCGGCCCCACCGGCAGCGGCAAGACCACCACGCTGTACGCGGCGCTGGGCCAGCTCGACCTGAGCACCAGCAACATCCTCACCGTCGAAGACCCCGTCGAATACGACCTGCCGGGCATCGGCCAGATTCCCGTGCACAGCAAGATCGGCATGACCTTCGGCGCGGCCTTGCGCGCCGCGCTGCGGCAAGACCCCGACAACATCATGATCGGCGAGATCCGCGACTTGGAGACCGCGCAGATCGCAGTGCAGTCGTCGCTCACCGGCCACGGCGTGCTGGCCTCGCTGCACACCAACGACGCCGTCTCCGCCGTCACCCGCATGACCGACATGGGCATCGAGCCTTTTCTGCTGTCGTCCTCGCTGCTCGGCGTGCTCGCACAGCGGCTGGTGCGTTGCCTGTGCCCCGCATGCAAGGTGCAGCAGACGAAGCCCGATGGCAGCGTCGCGTACGTGCCGGTGGGTTGCCCGGCATGCGGCCATTCGGGTTTCAAGGGGCGTACCGGCATCCACGAACTGTTCGTGGTGCACGAAGACATCCGGCGCCTGATCCACGAGGGCGGCGACGAACAAGCCATGCGCGCCGCGGCGGTGCGGCACGGCATGCGCTCCATGCGTGAAGACGGGCAACGCTGGGTGCGCGAGGGCATCACCACCGCCGAGGAGATCCTGCGCGTGACGCGCGACGCCTGAGGAGGCTGCACGACATGGCACGTTTCGAGTTCGAGGCCGCCACCGCCGGCGGCGAGATCCAGCGCGGCACCACCGAAGGCGAGTCCGCGCGCTCGGTGCGCGCCCAGTTGCGCGAGCGCGGTCTCACGCCGCTCGACATTCGAGAGAAGGCCGCAAGCGGTGGGGCGCTCGCGTGGCTCAGCCCCAAGCTCGGCGCGGCCGATCTGTGTTGGGCCACGCGCGAACTGGCAAGCCTGCTGGGCGCGCGCCTGCCGCTCGAAGCCGCATTGGTCGCGACCATCGAACAGGCCGAGCGCAAGCACGTCGCCGAGTCGTTGAGCGCGGTGTGCGACGGCGTGCGCGCCGGCATGCGCCTGGCCGATGCACTGGGCGAGCGGCCACGCGACTTTCCGCAGATCTATCGCGCGCTGGTGAGCGCCGGCGAAGACTCCGGCGATCTCGCGCGCGTGATGGAACGGCTGGCCGACTACCTGGAAAACCGCGACAACCTGCGCGGCAAGGTGCTCACGGCCTTCATCTATCCGGCCATCGTCGGCTTCGTGTCGCTGTGCATCGTCGTGTTCCTGCTCGGGTATGTGGTGCCGCAGGTCATCGGTGCCTTTGCGCAGGCGCGGCAGGAGCTGCCGACCATCACCCGCGTCATGCTGGCTGCAAGCGCCTTCGTGCGCGAATGGGGCTGGCTCACGGCGGGGCTGATCGTGGGCGCGTGGGCGCTGGCGCGCGCGTCGCTGCGCGATGCGGGGCGGCGATTGCGGTGGCATGGCTTGATCTTGCGCATGCCGGTGGTGGGGCGCTATGCACTGGGCGTGGACACCGCGCGCTTCGCGTCCACGCTGTCGATCCTCATGGATGCCGGCGTGCCGCTGCTGCGTGCGCTCGAGGCCGCGCGGCAGACACTGGTGAACGAATGGATCAAGCGCTGCGTGCTCGAAGCCACCGGCCGTGTGAAAGAGGGCACGCCGCTCGCTACGGCACTGAAAGCGCAAAAGATTTTTCCGTCGAACCTCGTGCATCTGGTGGCCAGCGGCGAGAAGACGGGTGCGCTCGCGGCCATGTTCGAGCGTGCCGCGCTGAACCTCTCCCGTGACCTGGAGCGCCGCGCGATGCGCCTGACCACTTTGCTGGAGCCCGTGATGATCCTTGCGATGGGCGGCGTGGTCATGTTGATCGTGCTCGCCGTGCTCATGCCGATCATGGAAATCAACCAGATGGTGCATTGAATTCTCGGGAGCATCGCGCGAAAAAAGCGCGATGAATTCGGGAACTTTCAACGCGGTGTTCCCGAGCTTTTTTCGGGCTGCTGTCACCTCCCAAAAGCAAGATCAAAGGCGTCGCCAGAGGGGCGACACAGGAAGCGAAAGGGCAGGCGAAACACACAAACAACGCCTGTCCTTGGCAGCTCATTTCTTTTGGTCCATTCAAAGGAGTTTCCATGAATGCAAAGTTCAAGACGGTCGCCCTGTCGGCCGTGATGATGGCGGGTTTGATGGCTGCGGGTGCAGCTTCGGCGCAGATCTCCGTCGGCGGCGGCGCCACGCTGCCCCAGCCCCTGTATGAAGACCTTCTGCCCAGCGGCGTCGGCCAAACCAACTACAGCTACACCGGCACGGGCAGCGGCGCCGGCAAGAAGGCCTTCCTGAACAACAACCCGCAAGCCACGGCCGGCAGCGAGTTCCGCGACGAAAGCCAGGCTTCCCGTCCGCTCTGGCCGACCACGCAAACGGTGCACTTCGCCGGCAGCGATTCGGCGCTCACCGCAGCCGAACGCGACAGCTACAACAACGACAACTTCCTCGGAACGTCGTCGGCTCCGAAGACCCGCCTGCAAGGCTGGGGCCCCCTGATCCAGCTGCCCGCCGTCGGCGCCGCCGTGCTGGTGCCCTACAAGAGCTCCACCGTCAGTGCCGTCACCAACCTGGACCTGTCGGATGCCAAGGTTTGCGCCATCTTCTCCAAGACGCCGGGCGGCCGGACCTGGGGTGAAGTGCTCGGCACGACCGACACCACGCCGGTTCAAGTGGTCTATCGCAACGAAACCAGCGGCACCACGGAACTGCTGAGCCGCTACCTTGTCGCCGCATGCTCGGGCACCAACTTCATCGTCTCCAACGACTTCCGCAAGGTTGTCGCTGGCGCGATCCCGGCTGGAACCCCGCAACCCCGCAAGGCCACCGACCCCGCAGATCCGGCAACCGATGCGATCTGGACTTTTGTCGACGGCAACGGCGGCATGTCGAGCTCGTTCGGCACGGCCGGCCGCATCGGCTACCTGAGCCCGGACCCGGCCTACAACCCGAGCAACAACACGGTCGTTGCGAAGGTCAATGGCTTCCTGCCGGTCGCCGATTCGATCAAGGTCGCACTCGGCGCCCAGGTGCTGCCGATCAACGGCGCTTCCACCGACCCGCTGGCCTGGGTCCCGGCCTACATCAAGCCGCCGGTCACCGGCACTGGCGCCGCCTACCCGATCTTCGGCACGACCAACCTGCTGGTCAACCAGTGCTATGCCAACTCCGGCGCACTGACCAAGGTCAAGTCCTTCCTGGCCCGCCTGTACGTTCCGAGCGCCAAGATCCGCCAGCACGGCTTCGTCGAACTGCCTGACGGCACGAACGGCACCGACAACTGGAAGTCGAAGATCAACACGACCTTCCTGACGACCTCCAGCTCGCAAGGCATCGGCAACACCAACGTCTGCAACGGCATCGGCCGTCCCTGATCGTTGATTGATCGCGCCCGTGCAGCCGCCGCGATGCGGTGGCTGCCGGCTGCGGTTCTGCCCCGAGGCAACGGGCTGCGCGAAAGCGTGGCCCGGGCCCCGGGGCTTTGTTCCGTGCGCGCCATCGACCACCGCGGCCAATGACAACGACTGCATACGTTTTAGCAATGTCATGTGAACGTCACCACCGAGGACTAACGTTGTCTGGGTTCGCTGACGTGGCCTGTGCGTCGGGCGGCGGCCTCGGCAGTTCAGGAGCATGTGCACCCATCCGGTATGACAGCGAATTCGGCACCGGTTGGTGTTCTGGCACTGGCCTGGTGTCTGGTCGGTACCGCGTTAGGGGCTGCCGCGAGCAACGCGCACGCGCAGCAACCAGCACCGATGGCTTCGACGGCACCCGCTGCGCGCATCGAGTTCGACATCGCGGCGCAGCGTCTGGGCGATGCCATCGCTGTCTACAGCATGGTCACGGGGCTGGACGTATTGATCGACGGGGAGCATGCACAGCGGCTTTCGAGCACGGTGCGCGGAACGATGACCGCGCCGGAAGGACTCGAGGCAATGCTGGCAGGAACGGGATTGGAGGCGCGCCGCGCGAGCGCGACGTCGGTGGTGATCCGGGCGTCGCGGTTTCCGGGCATGAAGGCCTTGCCGCTGCTGCCCGAGCCCGCGGGCATGGAGGCATCGGGATTCAACGAGGGGGAAGTCTTGCATCAGTCTTATGCCGCCCAGGTCCAGCAGGCCTTGCGCAGCACCTTGTGTGCCTCGACGCAGACGCGTCCGGGCAGTTACCGCCTGGCGCTGCAGCTGCATCTGGATGCGCGCGGCACGGTGGATCGCTTTCGCCTGCTGAGCACGACCGGCGTGTCCGATCGCGATGCGGCCGTGCAGCTGAAAGTGCGCGGCATGTCCGTCGGCAGCCCGCCGCCGCCTTCGCTGCCGCAGCCGCTGGTCGTCCTGCTGCTGCCGGAGGGGCCGGGCGCGCAGTCCGACTGCGAAGCGTCCGTGTCCGGCGCGGATGGGCGCGTGCCATGAGCGAAAGCACTTCGTCCTCGCTGCGCGCGCGCATGGTCGCGCGCTATGTCGAGCTGCGCGGCAAGCTCGAGCGCATTGTGGGTTCGCGCGACGATGCGGCCGATGCCATGCAAGAGACGTGGCTTCGGCTCGCCGCCATGGGCGACACGGGCTCGGTGAACAACGCCGACGCCTACCTTCTGCGCATGGCCGCGAACATCGCCACCGATCACTACCGCCACGACAACGTGCTGTTGGTGCGCGGCGAGATCGCCGAGCTGGTGCATGTGGTGGACGAGGCCGGCGACCCCGAGCGCATCGCCAGCGCGCGCAGCGACGTGCAGGCGCTGAGCCTCGTGCTGGGCCGCATGCCCGCGCGGCGCCGTGCCATCCTGGTGGCGGCGCGCGTCGAGGGCCAGCTCAACGACGAGATCGCGCAGCGGCTCGACGTGTCCGTGAGCACGGTCGAGAAAGAGCTTCGCGCGGCACTGGAGTATTGCAAGAAGCATTTGCCGGATGTGGAGGCCGCCCAGCGCGGGCACTTTGCCGGGCCGAGAAAATACTGATGATTGCCATGTCCTCCTACGAACCTGAACCCGGAGCGCTGCGTCGCCAGGCCGAAGCCTGGTGGGTGCGCCTGCATTCGGGCCAGGCCACGCGCGCCGATGCCGACGCATTCCGGCAATGGGCCACGCACAGCACCGCGCATGCGCAGGCATGGCGCGAGGTGATGCGCATCTGGTCGGCACTCGATCCGCTGCTGGCCGAAGAGGCCGCGCGCCAGGCGTCGCGAACACGCGCCTTCTCGTGGGCCGGTGTTTCGCGGGCCCTGCATTCGCCGGGGCGCCGCGCATTCCTCGGTGGCGCGGTCGCGGCCTCGGTGGCGGCGGGCGTGCTGGCGGTCGAGCCGCCGCTGGGGTTGTGGCCCTCGGTCACCGACATGGCGGCCGACTACCGCACCGCCACCGGCGAGCAACGCGAGGTCGCCTTGGGCGAGCGCGCCAGCGTGCGCATGAACACCCAGACGCTGGTCAACCGCATCGGCGGCGCGAACGCACACGGCATCGAGCTGGTGAGCGGCGAAGCCGAGGTCGTGACCACGGGCGCCGCCGAGTTCTTCGTCGAAACGGGTGGCGGGCGCCTGCAGGCACGCGCGGCGCGTTTCAACATCCGCCATACAGGCCCGCAGGTCTGCGTGACCTGCCTCGATGGCCGCGTGCTGGTCTCGGTGGGCGGCGAGCAGCGCTCGCTGGAGGCAGGGCGGCAGGTGACCTACGACGCGACGGGCCTGCGCGAAGTGGTGCGCGCGGATGTGGCCAGCGTGAGCACCTGGCGCACCGGGACCTTGTCCTTCGACCGCATGCCGCTGTCGGAGGTGGTCGCCGAAATCAACCGCTATCGCCCCGGTAAGGTCTTCCTGCGCAACGACGAACTGGGCCGCACGCTGGTGCGGATGCAGGTGTCGCTGCGCAGCATCGACAACGCGCCGCTGATGATTCGCGAGCTGTATGGCGCACGCATGCGCAGCCTGCCGGGCGGCATCGTCGTGCTGAGCTGACGCGCGCGTGCAGTGCCGCGGATTTCCCGAAATTAATTTACGGGTTGCCCCGCGCAGGCTCGTCATGCAGGTATGGAAGCAAAGCCTCATGACGACCGGCCACGCGACGCGCGCAGCGACGACAGCTGCCTGAGCGAAGCGCTGGACTGGCTCGTGCGGCTGAACCGCTTTCGCGCCGGCGAGGCGGAGTTCGTGGCGCTCGAAGCCTGGTGCGCGCGCAGCACGGCGCATGCCCAGGCCTGGCGCGAAGCGATGGCGCTGTGGCTGCTGCTGCCCGTCGCCTGCGAACAGCCAAGGCATGCCCGCCGCCCCCGAATTCCGGCTGGCGCGTGCGACATCCGCATCTCCAGTCGCAGCGCGGATTCCTTCGCTGCGTCCGACAACCTGTCTCCGAACCTTCGTCCCAGGCAATCATGGTCTTGAATCCGCACACCTCCCGTTCGCGCCGGTCCGCCGCAGGTTCCAGCGAAATCGTTGCCGGTGATCTCCGCCTGACACCGATGGCGCGCTCGATGGCCGTGGCACTTGCGGCCATCGGTGCGCTGGGTGCGGCGCATGCGGGCCAGGCCTTCAGCCCCGCGTGGTTCGCGGACAAGGGGGCGGCGCAGGCAGGTGCGGTGCAGACCGGCCGGCTGCCCAACGGCATGCCGGCAGCGAGCCTTGCGGGGCCGACACAGCAGCAACAGCAGGCCAATGCGCAGTTGCAGCGTTCGATCAGCAACCTGAACCTCGCAGCGCAGGCCATTGCCGCGCAGCAGGCGGCGCAGGCCGCTGCGCGCGATGCGGCGCTGAAGGATCCGTCGTCGGTGCCCAACGGCCTGGCCGATGGCGGCCTGAAGGTCGACACCAACAGCCTCACGGCCGGCTGGCAGAACGCCAACGCGCCCGTGCAGACGCAGCAGGCCGATGGCCGCACGAACGTGGCGATCCAGCAGACCGGCGACAGGGCCATCCTGAACTGGGAGACCTTCAACGTCGGGCGCAACACCACGGTCGATTTCAAGCAGCAGGCCGACTGGGCGCTGCTCAATCGCGTGAACGACCCGCAGGCGCGGCCATCGCAGATTCAGGGCCAGATCAAGGCCGACGGCACGGTGCTCATCGCCAACCGCAACGGCGTGGTGTTCAGCGGCAGCAGTCAGGTCGACACGCGCAATCTGGTGGCGGCCGCGGCGAAGATCAGCGACGACCAGTTCAAATCACGCGGCATCCACAGCGCGCAGACGAAGGACAGCTACGCGCCGAGCTTCACCGACGCGGGCGGCGCGGTGACGGTCGAGGCAGGCGCGCGGATCACGACCGCCACGCCGGGCTCGGTGAAGCAGGGCGGCGGCTACGTGCTGTTGATGGGGCAGGAGGTGAGCAACGCGGGCACGATCACGACGCCGCGCGGGCAGGTGCAACTGGCGGCGGGCGATTTCTTCATCGTGCGCCCCGGCCAGAGCACGGCGGCCAATCAAGGCTCCACCACGCGTGGCAACGAGGTGGCGCCGCAGTTCAACGCCGACAGCACGGCGGGCCGCGTGGCCAACACCGGGCTGCTGCAGGCGCCCGAAGGCGACATCACGCTGGCCGGCCGCCGAGTGGTGCAGGACGGCGTGGCGCTCGCCACCACCACCGTGGACACGCGCGGCACGATCCACCTGCTGAATTCGGCCAGCGACAAGCTGGGCATCGTCACCGTCACACAGAAGGCGTTGAACGCTGTGCTGATCGACGACAGGAACGGCCGTACGGCGCTGGACAGCCAGCGCGACGCATTGACGGCGACCACGCGCGCCGATGCAAAGGGGGTCTTCGACAACCTCTCGCTGCTGGACGACCGCCGCGACCAGTCGCGCATCGAGATCGTCTCGGGCGGCAGCGTGCTGTTCGAAGGCGGCTCCACCACGCTGGCCACCGGCGGCCAGATCGCGGTCAGCGCGGGCGGCAAGGCCACTGGGCGCAGCACCGTGGCCGACGGCGCGCGGCTCGATGTCTCGGGCGCGGTGGGCGTGCAGGTGGCCATGTCCTCCAACAACGTGAAGGTCAACATCCAGGGCAACGAACAGCGCGACGCACCGCTGAACCGCGACACCTCGATGCTGAACAACGCCAACGTGTGGATCGACCGGCGCAAGCTGGTGCGGGTGGCCGCGGGCACGGGCGGCTACGACAAGGAGCGCTGGTACACCCCGGGCGGCCTGCTCGAGGTCGGCGGCTACCTGGGCCTGCAGGGCCACGGCATCGGCGAGTGGGCCGCGCAGGGCGGCACCGTGACCTTCTCGGGCGGCGAGTTGGTGACGCAGGCCGGCTCGAACATCAACCTCTCGGGCGGCACGCTCGACGTGCAGACCGGCGCGATCCGCCAGAGCTGGCTCAAGGGTTCGGACGGAAGGCTCTACGAGGTGTCGAACGCGCCGGCCAACATCTCGTACACGGGCCTCTACAAGGGCTTCGAGGACGAGCACAAGCGCTGGGGCGACAAGACCACGGACTATTTCTACAACCCGCTGATCGGGCCGCAGCAGCGCATGGAGAACGGCTACACGGTGGGCCGCGACGCAGGCCGGCTGGTGGTGGCCACGGGCGCGGCCGTGCTCGAAGGCGACATCACCGCCAAGGCCTACCAGGGACCGCGCCAGACCGAGAAGGCCGACGCGGCGCTCGACGGTTATGCCCAATCGCACAACGCGGCGGCGCACGCAGCGCAACTGATCCTGGGCAGCTACACGACCGGCTACAACGCCGATGCGAAGCTGGGTCCGGTCGGCAAGTACAGCACGCTGCTGCCCACGCTCGACCGCATCGTGTTCGACCATGCGCAACCGGACCTCGGCAACGGCCTGGCACAAGGCAGCGCGTTGCCGCAGGAGCGCAAGGACGCGCTGTACATCGACAGCGAACGCCTGAACGGCTTCGGCCTGGGCGCGATCGTCGCGGTGGCCAACAAGAGCGTGACGGTGGGGAGCGCGCTCTCGGTCGAGCCGGGCGGCAACATCGAGCTTCATGCGACGCAGGTCGCGGTCAACGCCGACCTGAAGGCGCGCGGCGGGTCGATCGTGCTGGGCAACGTGCTCAGCAGCATGACGGGCACTGGCATCGTGGACGGACCCATGCCCGCCGCGGACAAGACACCGGTCGAGGTGACCGTGGCCAAGGGCGTGACGCTGGATGCGCGCGGCCTGTGGAGCAACCTGCAGCTCGATCCGGCCAACGGGCGCGGCATGCCGTACCTGGACGGCGGCAGCGTGAACATCCGCAGCTCGGGCGCGGTGACGCTCGTGGCCGGCGCGACGGTCGACGTGTCCTCGGGCGGTGCCGTGCTGGCGAACGGCAAGACACGGGGAGGGCGCGGAGGCGACGTGACGCTGTGGGCCGATGTGCAGTCCGCGGGTGCGCCGGCCTATGGCCTGCTGACCGTCGATGGCGACATCCGCGGGTATGGCGTCAACGGCGGCGGCACATTGCGCATGGCCTCGGGCACGGGCATCGTGGTTGGTGGCAAGGTGCGCGGCACCGGCGGGCTTCTGGGTGCGGGCGATGCCGCACCGCTGGACATGGTGCTGCTGCAGGACTACCAGGTCCGCGCCGGCGACCTGCTGCCGGTGGACTACCGCTACGAACGCACGCGCGCCCGGCCTGGCGAGGCCGTAGGGACGGTGCCGGTCTTTGCCAACAGCCCGGGCAACACGGTCACCCTGGCGGCCGACTGGACGTTGCCCAGCGCATCCGCAGGCAACGCCGCCTTCTACGCTGTGCAAGCCATCGTCAATGGCGTGCCGCAGACCTTCAGCGGTGGCAGGGACGGCGACGGTACGCCCAAGGTGACCTTGCCGGCCGGCTCGGTGCTCATCGGCATCTCCGACAACGGCGTGTTCCCGGCCGGCTATGTCTTGCCGGCGAATGTCTTTCCGGATGGATTCGCCATCCGGCCGCAAACCGTGACGGTGGCTGCTGGCAAGGCGGCGCCGGTCGACTTCACGCTCAAGAGCGGCACGAAGGTCGCCGCGGGTTCGGTCTTCAAACAGGACATGGCCACCCTGGCCAACACCGCCATCGATGCGGCCGTCTACCAGTCGGGCTTTGCCCGCTACGACCTCAACGGCCATCTGGGCACCGTGGTCGCCGACAACACCCGGCTCGATGTTGCGATGCCGGTCTACCGATTTGCCGATACCGCGAACACGGTCGCCACCGGCAGCGAACCGGCCACCGCGCTCGTGCGCTGGACGCCCCCTGTGTGGACCGAAGACCCGGTGCGCGGCGTGCTCACCCAGCGCGGTGGTGCCAGCGTGGTGCTGCAGTCGACGATCGGTACAGGCATCGCGACTGCGGCCAGTGGTCCGATCGACCTTCGGCCGGGCACGGCGATCACCGTGGACCCCGGCCAGTCGATCACATTGCTGGGCCGCGATGTCACGGTCAACGGCACGCTCCGTGCCCCAGGTGGCGCGATCACCATCGACCGGCCCCGAGGCACGGCGCCCGGTACGCCCGGCCTGGTCTGGATCGGCGAGGGCGCGGTGCTCGACGTCGCGGCGCGTGCAGCCACCGCGCGGGACAACTTCGGCCGTGTGTACGGCCAGGTCGCCGATGGCGGCACCATCAGCATCGGTGGCACGCTCGATTGGGAGAAGACCAGCGAGGCCGATGCGGCCGACGTGTTCACCGTGATCCGGCCCGGCGCGCTGCTCGATGCCTCGGGAACCAGCGCCGTGCTCGACCCGGTGGGCAACGCGCCGGGCCGTGCCCCGGCGCCCGTGACGGTTGCCAGCAACGGCGGCACCATCGTGCTCAAGTCCAACCACGGCCTGTACCTGGATGGAACGCTGCGGGCAGCGGCCGGTGGCCCTGGCGCGGCGGGCGGAACGCTGGCGCTGGCGCTGGCCTCGCCGATCTACGACGTCGCGACGGCGAGCGGCAGCATCCTGCGGCACCGCGAATTGGTGGTGGCGCAAACGCAAGGCGACAGCGCCTTGGCCAGCGCAGGAGGCCTGTCGGACGCGAAGAATCGGCTGGTCACGGGCACGGCGCGCATCGGCGTGGACCGCATCGGGGCCGGTGGCTTCGGCAATCTTTCGATGCTTGTCGACGGGCCTCTCAGCTTCGATGGCGATGTCGCGCTTGCCATGAACCAGAGCCTGCGCCTGTATGCGGGCACCTATGCCCATGGCGAGAACGCAGCGGCCGCCTCGAAGGTGTCGCTGTCCGCGCCCTATGTGCGCCTGGCCGGCACGACGCGCAGGGCAACCCAGGACGGCACGACCATGACGAGGGCCCATTGGGCCAACGGGCCCTCCCAGCAGCCGCGGGGCGGCTCGTTCTCGGTGCTGGCCGATCTGATCGACCTTCGTGACGATGTCGGCTTTGGCACGCACGCGGATGTCAACCTGCGCCCCTCGGGCTACACCGTCGACCGACGCGGGTTCGACGCCGTCGATCTGACCAGCCGTGGCGACTTCCGCGTGCTGGGTGGCGTCAGCACCGGGTTGAAGACAACGGGAAATCTCCTGCTGACAGCGGCACAGATCTACCCGAGCACTGGCGGTGGGGGCTCCATCGTCGCCGGTTACATGGCTTCGGGCACGGGCTATGCCCCCGGCAGCGTTCTTTCCATCCGTCGCTATGGCGAAGGCGATGTGGCCATGCCGTACTCGGCTTTTGGCCGCCTGAGCCTTGGCGCCGAGACCATCGAACAGGGCGGCATCGTGCGGGCCCCGCTGGGGCAACTGACCCTGGGTTCGCAGGCAGACGAGCAGACCGCATTGACGCAGCGCGTGACCCTGCTGCCGGGCAGCATCACCTCGGTGAGCGGGGCGGGCTTGCTCATGCCCTATGGGGGCACGGTCGACGGCCTGAGCTACCAGTACAACGGCCAGCCGGTGGTGCTGAGCGGTGTCGGCGATCTGTCGCAGGGCATCCAGGTGAAGGCCCGGCATCTGGACGCACAGGCCGGCGCCGTGCTCGACCTGTCGGGCGGCGGCACGCTGACCGGTGCCGGCTTCGTCAGCGGACGCGGCGGTTCGGTCAACGTGCTCACCACGGCCCTGGCCAATGCCAACCCCGTCAACACCTACAGCCGTGCCGGAAACGCCGTCTATGCCATCGTGCCCGGCAGCGCGGCGCGCTATGCGCCGGTGGCCCCTGAAGCGGGCTTCGGTACGCCGGGCATCGGGCAGCAGATTACCGTGCCAGCGGGCGTGCCGGGCCTGCCCGCCGGCACCTACACGCTGATGCCTTCCAGCTACGCGCTTCTGCCGGGGGCCTTCCGGGTGGAAATCGGCGCCGCCGACCGTGTCGGCCTGTCGGGCGTCACCAGCACCGGCAATGGCTCCTACGTCGCCGGCGGCTACCTGGGCGTGGCCGATACCCCGATCCGCGACGCATTGCCCAACCAGGTCGTCATCACCCCGGCCGACAAGGTGCGCAGCTACTCGGCCTACACCGAGACCGACTACAACGCCTTCGTGCTGGCCGACGCGGCACGGCGCGGCTTTCTGCGCGCGATGCAAACCTCGGATGCCCGCACGCTGGACATCTTCCTGTCCAGGCCCGCCAAAGAGGATGGCGACCGGACCGGGCTGAAGTTCGACGGCGATCTGCGCCTGGGTGCGCAGGCCGGCAGCAAGGGCTTCGGCGGGACGGTGAGCGTGCGCAATGTCGGCGAGGTCCTGGCGACAGGGCAGGCAGCGGACGAAACCCTGGCAGGCGCATCGGTCTACGACGGCGCGCTGAACAAGCTCAACGCACCCCGGCTGCTGCTCAACGGCACCATGGGCAGCACCTACGGGCAGCGTGGCGGGCTGGTCCAGATCGCAGGCGCGGGCAGCCTGGTCGTGCGCAGCGGCGCGAGCCTGTCCGCCGCCGAAATCATCCTGGCCGCCGCGCCTTCGATCACCGATGGCCGCATCACCATCGAGGAAGGTGCCTCGCTCAGCACGATCGGCAAGGGCGCGCCGAGCTACGGTTCGAGCGACGGCTACGTGTTCACCGGCAACGGCGTGCTGGCCCTGTCCAACGGCTGGTTCAACCTTTTGCTGGCGCAACCTTCCCCGGGGCAGCAACCCGGGACGACGGTCGCCATCGACATCGGCAGTTGCGTGAGCGCGGTCTGCAACGGCACGACCCGGCTGGTGTCGGAGGGCACGCTGGCCGTGGCCACCGACGGTGCGCTGACCTTGTCCAGAAACGTCTCGTACGGCACACGCAATCTTCTGCTGGCGCTCGCCGCGGTGAACCTGGGCGAAGACGCGAGCATCGCCGCCGCCAGCGCCAACGGACAGCTGCCGCGCGGCCTCGTGCTGAACCAGGCGAAGCTCGACCAACTGCTGGCCGGCAATACGGCCACGGGTGCGCCGGCGCTGGAGACGCTGACGCTCAATGCGCGCGATGCCGTCAACATGTACGGCTCGGTGAAGCTCGACGCATCGAGCCTGCGCCGGCTGGTGCTCGGCACGCCCGCCATCTACGGCTATGGCGCGGCGGGCGACGTGGCCGCGATCCGTGCCGGCGAATTCGTCTGGACCGGCACCGACAGCCAGCCGGGCGCGGCCATTGCCGGGCTCCTGGGCGCCGGCCGGCTCGACATTTCGGCCCGTTCGATCGTGCTGGGCCACGGCCCTTACGCGCAAGTCAGCGGCACCACGACAGACGCGCGCATGGCGCTGGGCTTTGCCGACGTGAAGCTGGCGGCCACCGAGCGCGTGACCTCCGACGGCAACAGCACGCTGTCGGTGTATCGCCGGCAGGGTGCGTACACGCCGGGCACGGGCTACGCCTACGAAGGCGGCAACCTGGCCATCGTGTCGCCGCTGCTGACGGGGCAGGCGGGCTCGAAGACCCGCATCACCGCAGGCGGCGCCATCGTCGTCTCCGCGCCTGAAGGCGCTGGCGCGGGCGCTTCGAACGATGCGCTGGGCGGAACACTGGAACTGAGGGGGAAGAGCATCGGCCTGGAGGGCAGCGTCGTGCTGCCCTCCGGCAGGCTGGTGCTGTCGGCGACCGACGACATCGTGTTGGGCGCAGCCTCGCGCGTCGACCTGTCGGGGCGCAAGGTGTCGCTGTTCGATGTCGACAAGTACAGCTGGGGCGGCGACTTCGTGCTGTCCAGCGCCGCCGGCAACATCACGCAGGCTGCGGGCTCGAGCATCGACGTGTCGGCCCGTTTCAACCGTGGCGGCACGGTCGAGGCCACCGCACTGGGCGCGGGCGCCGGGCGCGTCGATCTGGCCGGAGCGATCCGCGGCAGCAGCAGCGGCACCTACGACGCAGGCGGCACGGTCGTGCCCTATGACGCGGCCGAGCTGAGCGTGCGGGCGCAGACCCTCGGCGATTTCGCGGGCCTGAACAGCCGGCTGAACGAGGGCGGCGTATTCGGCGCCCGCCGCTTCCAGATCAAGCAGGGCGACCTGGCCGTGGGCGACGGCGTCAAGGCCCGCGAGGTGGCGATCACGCTGGACGGTGGCAGCCTCCGCGTGGACGGCCGCATCGATGCGAGCGGCTACCAGGTGGGCACGATCCGGCTGGCGGCCAAGGGCGACCTGCGTGTCAACGGCACGCTGGATGCGCACGGCACCGGCCTGCGCGTGGACAGCTACGGCAAGATCATCGACAGCCCGAACCGGGCCATCGTCGACCTCACCAGCAGCGCGGGCACGCTGACGCTGGGCAGCGGTGTGCGCATCGACCTGCGTGCCGGCACCGAGGTACCCACGGGTACGGGCGCCGGCCAGAACGACGGCCGCGCACGCGGCACGCTCGACCTCAATGCGCCGCGTGTCGGCACCAACGACGTGGCGGTCGCGGTCAATGGCGCGCCCGTCATCCAGGGGGCGAAGACCGTGGCGGTCAACGCCTTCCGGCGCTATGACGACGCGCCGCTGGCCAGCCTGCCCGACGTGTCGGGCTACCGGCCGCAGCTCATCACGCAGGGCTACCTGGACCGCATCGATGGCGACAGCCAGTCCTTCATCAACGCGGCGATTGGCAATGTCGCACTGGGCAGCCGGCTGTCGGGCCTGGGCAGCTACCACCTGCGCCCCGGCGTGGAGATCGTCAGCGACAGCGTGCTCAACCCGCACGGCGATCTCACGGTGTTGGGCGACCTGGACTTCTCGGGCTATCGCTATGGCCCCGATGCCAACCGCAGCGATCCGGCGCGGCGCGGTTTCGGCGAGCCGGGACGGTTGGCGATCCGCGCGGCCGGCAACCTCAACATCCACGGCAGCATCAACGACGGTTTCGCGCCACCCGCAGCGACGCCTGACGACAGTGGCTGGGTGTTGGCGGAGGCGCGCTACGTGGGTGCCAATGGCAGTTCCACATTCGGCGGCGACGTCGTGGTGCCGATCGACGGCGTGACGCTCGATACCGGTACGCGCTTTCCGGTCGGATCGACCCTCAACTACAGCGTGGCCGTGGCCGCGATGACCTTGCCCGCCGGCACCGTGTTGCCGGTGGACGCGGTGCTGACCGGCAAGCTGGGCTTGCCGGCGGGAACGGTGGTCGCCGCGAATATCTACAACGCCGACGGCTCGCTGGCCTACGCCGCCGGTGCGGTGCTGCCGGCTGCCGTGACGCTTGGCGCCGGCATGCGGCTCGGAGCCGGAACGGCACTGCGCGCACCGGCGGCCGTGGCGGCGCTGACCTGGCCCAAGGGCGTGGCGCTGCCGGTGGATATGACAGCTACCGGCGTGGTCAAGCTCGCGCGGGGCTCATTGATTCCGTCGGGCACCTGGATCGAGCTTCCCAACAACCAGCCGATCAACCTGCGCCCGGAGACGAATGGCGTGCAGGGACGCAACTGGGCGGTCGCGCCGATGCTCGGCGCGGGCGCCACCTCGTGGGACATGCAATTGGTGGCGGGCGCCGACTTGGGCTCCGCCGACCGGCGCGCGCTCAATCCGGCGTCGTCGGGTGCAATCAAGCTGGGCGATACACATGCCGTCAAGGGGTACGCCACGTCGACGGTTCCTGGTGGAACCCAGGTTTGGACCGACGACAACTTTTTCGGCGGCGAGCCAGGAAAACCCGTACCGCCAGACCAACTCGACGCTTGCAGCATTGCAGAGCAGTGCCGCCTCGAACCCGACTACGTCTGGGCCGTGGGAAACCCCGCAGGGCATGCCGCCGGAACACCGGTGCAGGAGGCCGATCGCGCCCTGTGCAAGGCCAACCCATCTTTCTGCCAGGTGGTCGCCGACAAGACCATCGTGACGGGAAGCTACCCGGTCTCGCCGGCCTTCAGTGTCGTTCGCACCGGAACGGGCGATCTGGACCTGGTTGCCGCCGGCGATATCCGGATGGACTCGCTCTACGGCGTCTACACCGCAGGGGCCGCCACGGCCGTGGGTGCCGCTTTCGACCGCCCGCGCGGCACGGCCGCCGACGGAACATTGCTCGGCACACAGCCCGTGGACTACGGCGCCGCGCTCGCTGGCTACCACGCCTGGTATCCCGACCAGGGCGGCAATGTGCTGGTCGCTGCGGGCGGCAACCTGGTGGGCGACCTGACCGGCGCCGCGACGAGCAGCGTGGTGCCGGGCAACTGGCTCTGGCGGCAGGGCTCCGGTACGGCGGCGATCGGTACTCCGGTCCCGACCGCCTGGTGGATCAACTTCGGCACCTACACCCCGACCACCAGCGCCGCGAGCGACCGAAAAGCGCCCGACCTGACCGGCTTCACCGGCATCGGTACGCTGGGGGGCGGCGACGTGCGCGTCCGCGTGGGCGGGGATGCCGGGACGATGGGCACGCGCGGCAGCCTTGCGGTAGGCGGTGTCGACCGCAGCGATGGCCTGATGGTCGCAGTGGGCGGCACGGGCCGGGTCGGCGCCGATGGCGGCCTGACCTTGACGGGCGGCGGCGACATCGACATGCGCATTGCCGGCGCCCTCAACCCGCATCGCGAGCTCGGCACGGTGGCGGAAAAAAATCCGCTGGCCGGTGCCATCGCCAACCTGCGCGGCACCACGCAGGTCAGCGCCGCCTCGATCGGTAGTGTGGGCCTGCAGTACCTGTCGAGCAGCTTTGCGTTCAACGACCCGACCGATGCACGCGGCATCGATCCCTTCACGGCAGCCTACGGAAATGCCCGGGCCGGCATCAATCTCGTACCGGGTGACACGGCGATCTATCTGCAGGCACGCGGTGACCTGGTGCTCGGTGGGGCGTCCGACCCGGGGCGTGGCAACACACCGAACAGTTCCGCCTTTTCCGCCGGCGGCGGCAGCTACGGTGGGGGCGGCCAGGGGTGGTTCAGTCTCTGGACCCCTCACAGCGCGATCAACCTGGTGTCGGCCGGCGGCCAGCTTGCGCCCATCACGACGACGGGGGACGTCAGCCCTGCGGTCACGTCGAAGGACGGATGGATCGTCTATCCCTCGATCTTCCGCGCCGCCGCGCTGACGGGGAGCCTCTACTACGGTTACGCGGCATTGCCGCAGACCGTGGGCATCCCCGAGAAGATCGCCTATGGCCTGACCCTTGCACCATCGACATCGGGCGAGCTGGAAATGCTCGCGGGCGGATCGATCTACGCGGGGCAGTATTCGGTCGGCATGTCCGGCTCGGGCACGCCGGTGCCGACGCCGTTCAATCCCGCGTTCGTCGGCCAGGCCTACGGGGCTGGCGACATCCTTGTTGGCAATGTTTCCAGGGACGGAACGGCGCTGTCGAACAACGGCATCACGACGACGTTCAATGGCCCCACGCTTTTCGCCTTCGGTCCGAACACGGCGGCGGTGCGCCTGGATCGTCCGGCCGATGCATCGCCCATCCGCTTCTACGCCGCGGGTGGCGACATCGTCGGCCTGAAGACCGGCGAGACAGTGGACAGAGGACCTGGCGTGGATGCCTGGTACAACGCCGCCGGACCGGTCTGGATCAAGGCGAACCGGGACATCGTCAGTGCCGGCAACGCACCGGGCACCTCCACCGGAGGTCCGAGGGAGATCAATGCGGCCAAGCTCCACGGCAACCTCATCGTCCACAACAGCCCCACCGACGTCTCCATCGTCTCCGCCGGCCGCGACATCCTCTATGCCAACTTCGACGTCGCGGGCCCCGGCACGCTCGAAGTCTCGGCGGGCCGCAACCTGCTGCAGGAAGACCGGGGCGGCATCACGTCCATCGGGCCGGTTGTGGCGGGCGACACGCGGCCGGGCGCGTCGATCGCGCTGATGGCGGGCGTGGGCGCATCAGGCCTCGACATGTCGGCGATCCGTGCGCGCTACCTCGATCCGTCGAAGCTCGCGGCGGCCGGCACGCCGCTGGCCCAGCAACCGGGCAAGGCGGCAAAGACCTACGAGGTCGAACTCGCCGCGTGGCTGAAGGCGCGCTACGGCTTCAGCGGCAGCACTGCGCAGGCCCTGTCGTACTTCTACGGCCTCGCACCGGAGCAGCAGCGCATCTTCCTGCGGCAGGTGTACTACGCCGAGCTGCGCGAAGGCGGCCGCGAATACAACGGCAAGACCGGCAGCCGCACGGGCTCGTACCTGCGCGGCCGCGAGATGATCGCCACGCTGTTCCCCGACAACGATGCGGCCGGCAACCCGGTTGCGCGCAGCGGCGACATCACGATGTTCGGCGGCTCGGGCGTGCGCACCAATTTCGGTGGTGACATCGAGATGCTGGCGCCGGGCGGCAAGATCATTCTCGGCGTGCAGGGCGCGGTGCCGCCGGCCACGTCGGGCGTGATGACGCAAGGGCAGGGCGACATCCGCCTGTTCAGCGAAGGCAGTCTGCTGCTGGGCCTGTCGCGCATCATGACGACCTTCGGCGGCAGCATCCTGGCGTGGTCCGAGAAGGGCGACATCAACGCCGGCCGCGGCTCCAAGACGACGGTGCTGTTCACGCCGCCGAAGGTGGTCTACGACAACGTGGGCAACGTCGGGATCTCGCCGCAGGTGCCGAGCTCGGGCGCGGGCATCGCGACGCTGGCGCCCATCGCCGAAGTGCCGCCGGGCGACGTCGACCTGATCGCGCCGCTGGGCACCATCGATGCGGGCGAGGCCGGCATCCGGGTGTCGGGCAACGTCAACGTGGCGGCGCTGCAGGTGGTCAACGCGGCCAACATCCAGGTGAAGGGCGAGTCGTCGGGCCTGCCGGTGATCGCGTCGGTGAACATCGGCGCGCTGACCAACGCCAGCGCGGCCGCGTCGCAGGCCAGCATGGCGGCGCAAGACGCGATGCAGCGCGAACGCGCCGCCGCGCGGCAGGCACTGCCTTCGGTCTTCACGGTGCGGGTGCTCGGCTTCGGCAACGAACCCGCACCCGACAACAACAGCAACAGCGAGGCACCTGCCGGCAAGGCCGGCACGCCGGTCGCCTACAACCCGCGCAGCGTGATCCGCGTGCTCGGGGGCGGCAGCCTGCCGCCGTCGGCGAGCCGGCAACTGACGGACGAGGAGCGCGCCAACCTGCAACGCTGACACGTGCCCGGCGTCCCCGTCGACGGGCGCACCTGTTCCTTTCTTGTCTCAAGGCCTGGCCTTTCCCGCAACCGGCGATCCCGGACGCGGGCAGGCCGGGCGTTCAGCGAAAACCATCATGACCCTCAACACCCAGGCGATCCGCCCTGCGCCGGACCGGTTCTCCATGCTGTTCCCATCGGTCTGGCGACGGCTCGACGAGCGCATTCCGCTGCCGGCCGTGGAACTGCGCGCACCGAAGAAGGCAACGGCGCCCGCGCTCGATCTGCAGGCTCACTTGGCGGCGCACTACGCGGTGCTGCACCAGCGCCTGGAACGGCAGCTCGGGTGTTCGGACCTGGCGAGCGAATGCCTGCACGATGCGTGGCTGCGCCTGGGCGAGCGCCGCTCGCAGGAGACGCCAGCCAACCCCGAGGCCTACATCTACCGCGTGGCCTGCAACCTCGCGATGGACAGCCTGCGCGCGCGCAAGCGCTGGATCGGCGTGAACGACGAGGGGGCGGACGTCGACGTGATCGCCGACGGGCAGCCCGGCCCCGAGCTGATCGCCGAGGCGCGCTCGGAGGTGGCGGCAGTCGACCGCGCCATGCAGCGCCTGCCGCGCCGCCACCAGTCGGTGCTGCTGGCACTGCGCTGGCACGAGATGTCGCGCCAGGAGGTGGCAAGGCGCCATGGCGTGTCGGTGCGCAAGGTGGACACCGCGCTGCGGCAGGCGCTGGGCGTGCTGCGTTGATGATCGATCAGGGAGCGGCTTACCGGATGCGACACCTCTGCGCGAGCTGCTGTCGCGCATCCTGTTGCACAGTCATTCAGGAAGTGGAGGGAGTCAGATGATGAAGTGGATGTCGCCCATGCGGGTCACCATGCAGGAGCTGGACGCCAAGCTCTCGAAGATCGTGGAGCGGGCGCGCGAGGAGCCGGTGGCGGTCAACCGCTACGGCTCGCCATGGGTGTGGATCGTGAGCCACCAGGCCTGGGTGCAGGCCGACAACCTGCGCGCACTGGTGCCGCAGAGCCATCCCCTCGTGCCGTTGCACGACCTGGTGGAAGACGCGCTGCGCTACGAGCGCGACCTGCTCGCCGACCTGGAGCGGCAGCACGGCAGCACCATCGGTGCGGCGAGGCTCTTCAAGTGCCTGATGCTGCAGATCATCTATTCGCTGGAAGACAGCGAGAAGGTGCACGAGAGCCTGACCTACAACATGCTGTTCCGCTGGTTCGTGGGCTTCGAGAAGTTCGCCGACGAGCTGCCTGCGCGCACGGCGTTCACACGCGAGCTGAACGCCGTGGGGGCCGATGCGCGGGCGGTGCGCGTCATCACGCGGTGCCTGTCGCACACCTTTTTGCCGGAGTCCGGCGACGGCGATTTCCGGGTCAACCGTGGGCTGTTGCACGCCCTGTCGGCCTGGGCGTCGGCGCCGTCCGCCACGCCGGGCGCCAGGCCGCACGAAGCGGTGCGGTAAATGCCGGCCCGCCGGTGCGGCTCGCGGGCGTCAGCGCGCAGCGCCGGCCGGCGTGGCCCTGGCGATGCCCGGCGTCGCGGGCTGCGGGATCACCGGCGCGGCGATGCGCTCGGTGGTGCCGGCCTTGTCGATCACCACCGCATCGGCCTCGATGGCCTTCAGCGTGACCGAGCGGGCCAGCGTTTCTCCGACCTGGTAGGGCCTTGCGGGCGCGTCGTTGACGGCCAGCACGACCACGCCCTGGTCCGCGCTTTTGATGAGCCCCTTGACCGCGATGTTCGCGCGCAGCTCGCCGGGGCCGAACCACGTGGCGAGCACGTCGCCCGCCGGGTCTGCCTGCGTGGCCTGCACCCGCGCGACGGGGGCGGGCGGGGCGGGCTTGTAGAGCACGCGGGCCCATGTCGCAATGCCCGCGACCACCAGCAGCAGGCCCACCGCATGGACGATGTATTTCGCGGAGGGATGGGTTGCGATGGTCATGGTGCGCATGGCGGTCATGGTTTTCCTTGGCGGTCGTTGGGCTTCGTGCCTGTCGTGTCTATCACGGCGGTGTTGGCTTTTCGTGTCAGCGTTTTCATGGGCGCTTGCATGGGCGCTTTCACGGGGGCATCACACAGGCCGCCTAGCATGGGCCGTGGCCCCGCGAATCCCCCGGGCGCCGCGACATGAAGGTGCGCATGCCACAGGGAACCCCGACCAAAGCCGGCGAACGCGGCTTCTCGCTGATCGAGCTGATGGTCGTGATGGTCATCGTCGGCATCGCGACCGCGGCGATCAGCCTGAGCATCGCGCCCGACCCCGCGCAAGACCTGCGGCGCGATGCGCATGAGCTGGTGTTGCACCTGGCCGTCGCGCAGAACGAGGTGCGCATCGACGGCCGCGTGATCGCATGGCAGGCCGATGGCGAGGGCTACAGCTTTGCGCGCGGAACCTGGTACGCCGCGCCCGGCAGCGCGATCCCGGTGGTGTCGACAGCGGGCGTGCTCGACAACTTTGCGCGCGACGACGAGCTGCGCCCCCGGCAGTGGCGCGTGGCGCCGGTGCAGGTCACGCCCGCGCAGCCGGTGTTGCTCACGTCGGAGCCCATCGGCGCGGGCTGGCGGATGGAACTGCGCCATGGCGACGCCACGGTCGTGGTGCAGCGCAACGCGGCGGGCGGCTACGAGGTGCACTAGCAAGCATTGCCCATCATGCGCATGCCGTTCTCATCATCGACGCCATCCCGTGGCTCGCTCGGCTTCACGCTGATCGAGGTACTGATGGCGCTGACCATCGTCAGCATCGCGCTCGCGGCCATCGTGCGTGCGTCGAGCCTGACCATCACCAACCTCGGGTTGCTGCAGCAGCAATCGCTTGCGATGCTGTCCGCCGAGAACCTGCTGGCCGAGCTGAAGATCGGCCAGGGCCCGAACACGCCGGGCGTGGTTCGCGGCCCGTGCCCGCAAGGCGGCGTGCGGCTGGTCTGCCGGCTCGAGCTGAGCCCGGCCGTCGACGGCATGCGCGCCGCGGCGGTCGACGTGTACCTGGCGGAAGAGGGCGGCAACCGGCTGGCCTCGCTGCGCACCCGCCTGCAGGAGACCCGCTAGATGCAGCGGCGACGGCAAGCGGGTTTCACGCTCATCGAAGTCATGATCGCCATCACGCTGATGGCGGTGGTGAGCCTGATGGCATGGCGCGGCCTGGACAGCGTCTCGCGTGCCCACGGCATGCTCGAAGAACGCACCGAGGACATCGCCCGCCTCATGCGTGCGCTAGACCAGTTGGAGCGCGACGTGGCCCTGCGCGCGACCACCGAGCTGCCGCAGCCTGCCGCGGCCGAAGTGCTGCCGCCGGCGTTGCTGGTGCGCAGGCAGAACGATCTGCCGTTCTTCCTGGAGATCGTCCGCGCGGCACCGGCCGCGCCGGGCCAATGGCAGCGCGTGCAGTGGTGGCGGCGCGGCGATGCGCTGTATCGCGCCACGGGGCCGGCGTCGGCCTCGTTCCCCTTGCCGGCGCCGGATGCGACCGCGCGCGTGGCGATGCTGGATGCGGTGTCCGTCTTCCAGCTTCGGGCCTGGGAACCCGGCCAGGGATGGCGCAACCTGCCGGGCGTGGCACCCGCGCGCACCACCGCGACCGGGCTCGAACTGGAGCTGGGCATCAAGAACCGCGGCGACGGCGTCGTCCAGACCTTTCGCCGCGTTTTCGTGCTCGACTAAGCGGGCGGTGACAGAGGTCACGAAGCGTGGCTATAGTCAGGGTTCCATGCAAAAACGTATAGCGGTGATCTTCGTCTCCCGGCGAAATTCATTGCGCAGCATCCTCGCCGAAGCATGCCTTGCGCACCTGGACCCGACGCGGTTCTCGGCCCATTCCTGCGGTCAGCCCGGACAACTTGCCAGCGAAATCCACCCCGCGGCCATCGGCGCCCTGAAGAGCGCCAGCATGCCCGTGCCGGACAGGCCGCCGCGCAGCTGGGACGACTTCGCGCGCTCGAATTCGCCCGTGGCCGATTTCGTCATCACGCTCGATGCCGCCTGCCAGCCGCTGGAGCCG
This sequence comes from Variovorax sp. EL159, assembly GCF_900100965.1. GTDB lineage: Bacteria > Pseudomonadota > Gammaproteobacteria > Burkholderiales > Burkholderiaceae_C > Variovorax. The sequence goes on from NZ_FMUJ01000003.1 coordinate 212,220, forward strand.
TCATGGCCCGGCCAGCCCGACGCCGCGCTGTGGGCCTACCCCGATGTGGCGGCAGGAAAGGACGTCGAAGAGACGGCCCACGGCGCGATCCAGCTGCTGTTCTCGCTGCGCCGCCGGCTGGAGCTGCTGGTCAGCCTGCCGATGCAGGGGGCCGACAGGGCGGCGGTCCGCTCGGACGTGCGGGACCTCGGGTACATGCGCTAGGTCAGTGCGGAAGGGGCGGCTTCAGTCGCCCCACTTTTGCGCGCAAGGCGCCAAGGCATTGTGCGTGGCATCCATACGATCAAACCGCTGGCACACAATGCGGGCCATGCCCAAGAGATCACTTTTCCCGGCCCATATGTGGGTGCTTGTCGCGGTGTATTTCGTCGCCAGCCTGGCGCACTTCGCCCACAACGCCGAGTTCATTGCCTTCTATCCCAACATGCCCGCCTGGTTGACGCGAGAGCAGGTGTATCTCGTTTGGCTGGCCATCACCAGCCTGGGCGTTGCGGGCCTGTTTGTCGCACGGCTCGGTCTTCATGCGCTGGGCGTTCTGCTGGTCGGCGCGTATGGGGCCTTCGGCCTTGACGGGCTTGCGCACTACACACTGGCCCTTTGCTCGGAGCACACGCTCGCGACGAATCTCACCATCTGGGCTGAAGCTGCCAGCGGGCTTGTGCTGATGCTCGCTTCCGCGCTCTTGCTTGCGCGTCGTATCACTCACCGGAGGGGTTCCCGGTAGGCCGTGGATGGTTGAGGCGTGAGGCTGCGCCAAATTCAGCGGCAGAGCCCAAAGCGATCTGTCATCGCACGGATCGCAGCGCGCCTCACACCGCCTCGACGATCGCGTCGATCGCCACCCTGAGCCTCGGCAGCATCACCGGCGCCGTGAGCCACAGCGCATGGATCGGCAGATGCCCCGCGATCCGGCCGTCCATCAAGGTGCGCAGGCGGCCCGCAGCGAGGTCGTCGGCCACAAGCCAACGCGGCAGCAGGCCGATGCCATGGCCGGCACGTACGGCGGCCAGGGTGAGCATGCTGCTGTCGGTGCGCAGCCGTGAGGGTGGCGACCAGCTTTCAATGCGGCCTTCGTCATCGATCAATTGCCAAGGCACCGGCTGGCCGCGATGCGCGGTCGCGATCAATGCATGCGCGCCAAGCGCGTCCCTCGTGGCCGGCTCGCCGTGCTGCTCGACATAGGCAGTCGAGGCGCACATCACCAGTTCCTGCGTGCCGAGCCGCCGCGCCGTGAGGCCCGTCACGTCGGGCAGCTCGCCGATGCGCACGGCCAGGTCGATGCCGCGCGCGAGCAGGTCGACGCGCTCGATGTCCAACGAGATGTCGAAGGCCAGCGCCGGATAGCGTTCGCCGAGCCCGTACAGCACCGGCGCGATCACCTGCGTGCCGAAGAGCGGCGGCAGGCTGACGCGCAGCGTGCCGCTGGGCATCGAAGCGGCCTGCGCCAGCGAGGCCTCGACCCGGTCGATGTCGCTGGTCGCACGTTGGCAGGCCTCCTGGTAGGTCTGGCCTTCGCGCGTCAGCGAAAGGCGGCGCGTGGTCCGGTCGAACAGCCGCACCTGCAGGCGCGCTTCGAGTCGCGCGATGGTCTTGGCGATGGCCGAGGGCGTCAGCGCCAGTCCATCCGCGGCCTTGGCGAAGCTGCCCGCCTGGCAGACGGCCAGGAAGACGCGGATGGGGCCATGCGGCTCGAGGTTGGACATTCGGGGGAGGAGTGCTGCGAGGGGGAGATCGATTGCGGAACCCGGCGCGCGGGTCTCGCGAAATCTTATCGTTTTACCTCTGGCGCATGGCTTCCTAGCATCGGTGCATGAGTTCAACCCCTAACGAAAGCACCTTGTGAGCACAGTCAAGACATACGCCATCATCGGCGGCACCTCGGGCATGGGATTCGCGCTGGCCCAGCAACTGGTGGCGCGCGGCGACCGCGTCCTGATCGGCGGGCGCTCGCCCGAAAAGGCCGAGGCCGCGGCACAGAAGCTCGGCCCGCTCGCCACCGCCCGCACCGTGGACGCGAGGGAGCGCGCATCCATCGCCGCCTTCTTCGAGGGCAGCGGCCCGCTGGCCGGCCTGTTCACGCCGGGCTCCGTCAACCATTCGGTGTCGTTTCGCGAAGACTCGCAAGAGGCGGCCGAGGCGGTGTTCAAGGCCAAGTTCTGGGGCCAGTACTGGACCGTGCACGCGGCCTTGCCGCACCTCGCGCCGGATGCGGCGGTGGTGCTGATGTCGGGCGCGGCTTCGGTGCGGCCCATTGGCGCGCCGGCCTACGCGGCATGCAACGCGGCGGTCGAAGGGCTGGCACGCGCGCTGGCGCTGGAGTTGGCACCGATCCGCGTCAACTGCGTATCGCCCGGCACCATCGACAGCGAGCTGTGGCGCAACAAGCCGCCCGAAGTCTTCAAGGCCGTGGGCGAGATGTGGGAGAAGCTGACGCTCAACCGCCGTTTCGGCACCGTGGCCGAAGCCGCGGGCGCGGCGCTCTTCCTGCTCGACAACGGCAACATGAGCGGCTCGACGATCTACGTCGATGGCGGCTACACGCTGCGCTGAGTGGCCATGAAAAACAGATAAGCAAACTCCAAATCCGCATTTCCGGCGATGCGGTGTTGCGGGCAAAACTCGACGGCTTCCTCGCAACTTTTTTCCTTCCGGATGCCGGGCACCAGATCGCGGACACCGCTCCCGGCGGAAGGGACCCCGACCGTGTCCGCACCTTCCTCCTCTTCCTTCACGCCTTTCCAGCGCGCCGCGCCGCTGCGCCTGGGTTTCTTCAGCCGGCTGCTCGACGATGCCACGGCCGCCGAACGCTATCGCCTCGTGGCCGCACAGATCGCGCATGCCGAGGCCCTCGGCTTCGATTCGGCCTGGGTCGCGCAGCACCATTTCCACGAGCACGAAGGCGGCCTGCCATCGCCCTTCGTCTTCCTGGCCTATGTGGCATCGCGCACCCGGCGCATCCGGCTGGGCACCGGCATCGTGACACTGCCGCTGGAAAACCCGGTGCGCGTGGCCGAAGACGCGGCCGTGCTCGACCTGCTGTCCGGTGGCCGGCTCGAAGTGGGCGTGGGAACGGGCGGCACGCCCGAGGCCTTTGCTGCGTTCGGGCTCGACAGCGACGACCGTCCGGCCATCTTCGCGAAGCATCTCGCGCTGGTGCGCGCGGCCTGGGCCGGGCAACCGCTGCCCGGCGGCGACACGCTGTACCCCGCGGCCTCGCAACTGTCCGGCCGCATCTGGCAGGCGACCTTCTCGGTGAGCGGCGGCACGCGCGCGGGGCTGGCGGGCGACGGGCTCATGCTTTCGCGCACGCAGCCGCGCTCGGCCGACGCACCCCACGCCACGCTGGCCGACATCCAGAACCCCATCGTCGATGCCTATCTGGCCGCGTTGCCGGCCGGCGGCACACCGCGCATCGTCGGCTCGCGCAGCGTCTTCGTGGCCGAGACCCGCAACGAGGCGCTGCGGCTGGCCGACATCGGCCTGCGCCGTGCGGCGGCCCGTTTCGCTTCGTCGGGGCAGGCAGGTCTTTCGGACCGCGTCGGGCCTGATGCCACGCTGGACGAACTGATCGCCGCCTACGACGTGCACGTCGGCACGACCGATGACGTGATCGCCTCGCTGCGCGCCGACAGCACGCTGCAGCGCGTGACCGACCTGGTCTGCCAGGTGCATTCCATCGACCCGCCGCACGACGCCATCCTGCGCTCCATCGAACTGACAGCCACCGTGGTCGCCCCGGCGTTGGGCTGGGTGCGCGGCGCGGATGCGGCCGACCTTCAACCTACCCACACACTCCTCAAGGCTGCATGAACGCCATGGCTTCTTCCTCTTCGCTTTCTTCTCCAACGCCTTCCATCCCCGACGTGATCGACCGCCTTGTCGGCGTGGCGCCGGGCGACGTCATCGACCTCATCCGCGCGCGGCGCCAGGAAGCGCGCACGCATGCGCAGCAAAGCTACCTTGCGTTGTTCGCGCCTACGCCGCCCGTGTTCGGGCACTTCACCCAGGTCGACAGGTTTGCCGTCGCGGCCTTCGTCGCCGGGCTGCACGGGCAAGCCGATGTGGCGAACTTCTACGCCACCGGGCTGGCCGGACAGGGCCCACGCGCCGGTCTGGCCGAAGCCATCGCCACTGAGACAAGGCGCTCCGCCGCGCAGGGCCCCTACGGGCGCTATCCCGCCGGCCCGCTCAGTGCCGAAGACACCACCGGCCCCACGTACACGGTGAGCGACACGCACCGCGAGGTGCTGGGCGCCCGCCTGTCCGCGGCCCTTGTCCACGCGCACCTGCTCGTCTTTCATCCGCGCGACGCGAGCCCTGCCGCCTTGCAGACGCTGCTCGACGAAGGCTGGTCGAGCACCGAGATCGTCACGCTGTCGCAGCTCGTGGCCTTTCTCGCGTTCCAGATCCGCGTCGTCACGGGCCTCCAGTCGCTGGCCCGGCATCCTGCAACCACGGCCTGAACACCATGACCATCGAATCGACCCTGACCCATCCCGACAACACGCACCCGACCGCATTCACGCAGGCGCAGCTCGAATGGCTGCCCTGGCTGCCACCGCTGCCCGAGGCCGAACTGACCGAGCGGCACTACGCCGGCCTGGTGGACGCGGCCCGCGCCAAGTCGCCGTACTTCCGGCTGCTGGCGCGCGACCCCGACATCCTGGGTGCCCGCACGCGCACCGACAAGGACATCTTCTACAACCCCGAAGCCGGCCTGCCGCGCGCCGAGCGCGAGCTGTCGGCGGCGGCCGCTTCGCGCTACAACGGCTGCATCTATTGCGCGTCGGTGCATGCGCGTTTTGCCTCGCATTTCTCGCACCGCACGGAAGCCGTGCAGCGCCTGCTGGACGAAGGCGTGGGCGCGGAACTGGGTGAACGGTGGAATGCGATCGTGGCGGCTTCTGTCGCGCTGTCGTCCACCCCATCGACCTTCGGAGCGGAACACATCGAGCGGCTGCGCACCCAGGGGCTGGACGACCTTGCAATTGTCGACGTGATCTATGGCGCGGCCTTCTTCAACTGGGCCAACCGCCTGATGCTGTCGCTGGGCGAGCCGCAAGAGACGGCGAAGGCATAGGCAGGTGTCGGCCGGCCCGTGGCTTCGCCGCACGGGCCGTGCGCCACGCCGGCCGTCAGGCCTTCAGACCGTCACGCCGTGGCGGTGATGACTTCGTCGATGCGCGCGTCGTTCGTCGCCTCGGGCCGGCTGCGGGTGCGGCTGCGCTGGCCGTCGATGGCCACGGCGGTTTCACCGTGCACCGTCACGCGCCGCACCAGGCGCGCCTGGTCGCCGTAGTCGTTGATCGCAAAGTGCTGCGTGGCGCGGTTGTCCCAGATCGCCACGTCGTCTTGCCGCCAGCTCCAGCGCACGGTGTTCTCCAGCCGGGTCACGCGGTTCTGCAGCAGCTCGAAGATGCGCGCCGACTCGGCGCTCGACAGCCCGACCAGCTTCTTCACGAAATGCCCGAGCAGCAACGCGCGCTCGCCCGACACCGGGTGCACGTGCACCACCGGATGCTCGGCCTCGTACACCGCCGAGACGAACACGTTGCGGTGATGCCGCAGCCGCTCTTCGTCGACCAGCACGCGATCGGCGCCGTAGTCGTAGTCGTTGCTGTGCACGGCCCACAGCTGGTCGGCCAGTTGCTTCAGTGGCGCGGGAAGGCGCTCGTAGGCCAGGGCGGTGTTGGCCCAGACGGTGTCGCCGCCGAAGGCCGGGATCGTTACCGCGCGCAGGATGGAGATCTTGGGAAAGGCGTCGACGAAGGTCACGTCGGTGTGCCACGAGTCGGCGCGCCCGCCGCCCCTGGAGGCATCGAGCTCGAACAGCTTCGTGCCGCTGGGCGAGGGCACCGTGGGGTGCGCCACGGTGCGGCCGAAGCGCCCGCCGAAGGCCTGGTGCGCGGCGTCGTCGAGATGGTCTTGCCCGCGAAAGAACAGCACCTTGTGCCTGACCAGCGCCGCGTTCAGTTGCTCGATCGCTTCCTGCGGCAGCTCGGCGGAAAGCTTCAGGTTCTGCACCTCGCCGCCGATGTGGCCGGCCACGCGGCGGATCTGCAGATCGCCGAAGCGCGTGTCGATGGAAGAAGAAGGGACCTTGTTGTCGCTCATCGTGGAATCTCCTCTGTTCAGGGCCACGAATTCTGTGGCGCAGCTTGCGCGCGACCAACGACCGATTCGTTGCTTCTACATGCACGAATCATCTGTAACGGATGCGGCGGCGAACCGCCCGCGCTTCACTTGCGCGCGGTGCCAAAGCTCAGTTCGAGAAACTCGACCAGCGCCTGCATGCGTGCCGTGCGCCCCTTGCGGGTCGGCACCAGCAGCAGCACCGGCGCGCTGTCGAACTGCCAGTCGGGCAGCACACGCACCAGCGTGCCGCGCGCGATGGCGTCGGCCGCGTCCCACTCGGAACGCAGCACCAGCCCGAGGCCTTGTTCGGCCCACTGCCGCGCCACGCCGCCGTCGTTGGTGACGTAGGCGGGTGCGATGCGCAGCGTTTCGCGCTGCGGAGCGCGCTTGCCGGTTGCAGCGTTGCCGGCCGCGCGCACGTGCCACAGCGTCACGTCTTCGTCGTTCTCGCGGATGCTGATGCAGGCATGCGCCATCACGTCGCGCGGAACATGCGGTACGCCGTGCAGGCGCAGGTATTCGGGGCTGGCGCACAGCCAGCGCTCGTTGGCGCTGAGCGTGCGCGCCACCCACGACGAATCGCGCACCGCGCCGATGTGGATCACCGCGTCGGCATCGTGCCGGTCGGGCCACGGTGTCTCGCGCAGGTCGAGCTGCACGTGCAGCCCCGGATGCAGACGTGCGAAGCGCGCGAGCATCGGCGCCACGTACTGCCGGCCGTAGCCGAAGGGCGCCGCGATGCGCAGGGTGCCGGCGAGCCGGCGGTCGTCGCGCTGCATCGATTCGCGCAGGCCTTCGATCTGCCCGAGCAGCGCGGCGGCTTCGCGCGCAAAGCGTTCACCTTCGGGCGTCAGGCTGAGTTTTCGCGAGGTGCGGGTGGCCAGCGACAGGCCCAGTGCGGCTTCCAGCTTGCGCAGCCGCATCGACAGCGCGGGCGGCGTCACGTCGAGCGCACGGGCCGCGGCGCTCAGGGAGGGCTCGCGCAGCAGGGCAGCCGCCAGTTGCATGTCCTCGATCTGGATCATTCACTTGTGCTTAACGATTGATGACGGCGTATTGAAGCACGACAGGGGCTTTGAAACGTAAAGTCCGGGCTCATGCAAGCATCCACAACGCCCCCTGGCGCCACCTACCCACGCGCCGTTCTGTTCGACCTGCTGACCGCGCTGCTCGACTCCTCGACCGTCTGGAACGCCGCCGCCGGCTCCGAAGAAAAAGGCCGCGCCTGGCGCGCCGAGTACCTGCGCCTGACCTATGGCTGCGGCGCCTACGTGCCCTACGAGCAACTCGTGAAAGAAGCCGCGCGCAACGCCGGCATGGCCGACTCTGCCCCCGATGCGCTCGAAGCCCAATGGGACACGCTGCCCGTGTGGGACGGCGCGCGCGAACTGCTGCTGGCGCTCCAGCCGCATTGCAAGCTGGCCGTGGTCACCAACTGCTCGCGCCAGCTCGGCCATCGGGCGGCCGCGCGGCTCGGCATCGGGTGGGACGCGGTCGTCACCTCGGAAGAGGCCGGCTTCTACAAGCCCGACCCGCGCCCGTACCGCGCCGCGCTCGACCAGCTGGGCGTGCAGGCCGAAGACGCCGCCTTCATCGCCGGTTCGGGCTACGACATGTTCGGCACCTCGGTGGTCGGCTTGCGCACCTACTGGCACAACCGCGTGGGCCTGGCGCTGCCGCAGGGTGCGCCGCCGCCCGAGCTGCAAGGCGCCACGCTCGCACCGGCACTGCCGTGGCTGCGCACCTTCGCTTCGGCCCAGACACTCTGAACGGAATTACCCCATGGCTTCTTCGACCCTTGCCACCCTCGACACGCCCGCCGCCATCGTCGAGCGCACGCGCATGCGGCACAACATCGCGCGCATGCAGCAGCGCATGAACGAACTGGGCGTGCGCTTTCGCCCGCACGTCAAGACCACCAAGTGCGCCGAGGTCGCCCGGGCCCAGCGCGATGCGGGTGCGCAGGGCATCACCGTGTCCACGCTGAAAGAGGCCGAGCAGTTCTTCGTCGATGGCTTCACCGACATCCTCTATGCGGTCGGCATGGCGCCGCACCGGCTGCCGCATGCGCTGGACTTGCGCCGGCGCGGCTGCGCGCTGGTCATCCTCACCGACGACGTGGCGTCGGCGCGCGCCATTGCCGAGTTCGGCCGCGCGCAGGGGGAGGTGTTCGAGGTGCTGATCGAAGTCGACACGGACGGCCACCGCTCCGGCATCCGGCCCGAAGACGACGCCTTGCTCGACGTGGCGCGCGTGCTGCACGACGGCGGCATGCGCCTGGGCGGCGTGATGACGCACGCCGGCTCCAGCTACGAATTCGACACGCCCGAGGCGCTGCGTGCCATCGCCGAGCAGGAGCGCGCCGGCTGCGTGCGCGCCGCGCAACGGCTGCGCGATGCGGGCCTGCCGTGCCCCGTGGTCAGCGTGGGCTCCACGCCCACCGCGCTGATGGCCGAGCGCCTGGACGGCGTGACCGAGGTGCGGGCCGGCGTCTACGTGTTCTTCGACCTCGTGATGCGCAATGTCGGCGTCTGCACCGAAGACGACATCGCGCTGAGCGTTCTCACCACGGTCATCGGCCACCAGGCCGAAAAAGGCTGGGCCATCGTCGATGCGGGCTGGATGGCCATGAGCCGCGACCGCGGCACGCAAAAGCAGCGGCACGACTTCGGCTACGGCCAGGTCTGCGACATCGACGGCAAGGTGCTCGACGGCTATGTGCTCAGCGCGGCCAACCAGGAGCACGGCATCCTGTCGGGCGAAGGCGCACCCGACAGCGGCATTGCCGCGCGCTTTCCGCTCGGCACGCGGCTGCGCATCCTGCCCAACCACGCCTGCGCCACCGGCGCGCAGTTTCCCGAGTACCACGCGCTGTCGGAAGACGGCCGCCTGGCGCGCTGGGGGCGCTTCCACGGCTGGTGACTTCCGGGGCCCGAAGGGGCTCTGGGGTCAAGGCGACAGGGCCCTTCAGCCACTGCTGGTAGCCTCTGCGGATTCTTCGAACGCGACCCCGGGCACATGGGGGCGCGAGATCCCAGTCTTCCAGGAAGGAATCCGGTAGTGGTTGTGACAGGCAGGAAGTGGCGCGCGAGCCTCGCGCTGATGGCGGCATTGATGGTGGGGGCGTGCACCACGGCACCCAAGGTGGCGGGGCCCGGCGAATACGTCGTGCAGCAGGGCGACACGCTCTATCGCATCGCGTCGAAGTCGGGCCGCTCGGCCGCCGACATCGCGCGCTGGAACAACATCCAGGACCCTGACCGCCTCGAAGCGGGGCAGGTGCTGCGCGTGGTGCCGCCGGGTGGCGCATCGTCGTCCGATGCGCCCGCGCCTTCGCGAAGCGCCAGCGGCGCCGACCGCCCGAGGCCGCCCCGGTCCACGGCGCCGGCCAGGGAGCCCGATCCGGTCGTGCCGCCCGCGTCCCGGCGCAGCGACTGGGGCTGGCCCTCGCAGGGTCCGGTTGTCGCGGGCTTCAACGGCAGCAGCAACAAGGGCATCGACATCAGCGGCAGCGCCGGCGAGGCCGTGCTGTCCATCGGCGCGGGCTCGGTGGCCGCCACCGAAACGCTGCGGGGCTACGGCAGCGTCATCATGGTTGACCACGGCGGCTCGTACATGTCGGTCTACACCAACGTGCGGACCATGCTGGTCAAGCAGGGCCAGAAGGTGCAACGCGGCCAGAAGATCGCCGAGATGGGCAGCGAGGCCAAGCTGCACTTCGAGATCCGCTACCGCGGCAAGGCCGTCGATCCGAGGCAGTACCTGCCGGCCAGATAAGAAAGCGCTGAGCTGAAAAGAGGGCCGTGCTTCCCGGGTGCCATCGTGCCCGGGCCAACGGCGCTACACTCCCGCCGCACATGTCGTCCCGCTCCGCCTTCCATCGCTGCACGACCGCGTTCCTCGTGGTCCTGTCGCTGCTGTTCTCGCAGCTGGCGCTGGCAAGCTACGTGTGCCCGGGCGTGCCCGACACCTCGTCGATGGCGCAGATGATGGCGTCGGGCGAGCCCTGCGAAGGCATGGACATGGCGCAGCCCGTGCTGTGCTACCAGCACGCGGCCGACATGTCGCTGTCGTTCGAGCCGGTGAAGCTGGCCACGCCGTCGCTGCCCGCCATCGTGCAGGTGGTGGTGATGCCACTGGTGCTCGTGTCGGAGGGCCATGCGCTCCCGGTGCAGGCCCAGCCCGAACAGCAGCATCCACCACCCGACCCCGTCTTTCTCGCCACGCGCAGACTTCGCGTCTGAAATTTCCGTCGACTGACCGGTGCTGGCGCGGCTTGTCCGCTCGCCAGCGATTGCCTCGTTCGTCTGCGGAGTTTTCATGTCCATTCCTTTTCCGCGCGCGGCCGCCCTGGCCGCCGCGTTATCGCTGCCGTGCCTTGCGGCGGCCGCACCTCTTTCCTTTGACGCGGCCCTTCGGCTTGCCGTCCAGCGCTCCGAGGCGGCGCGTGCCGCCCGTGCCGGCGTACTGAGCGCCACGGAGGCCTCCCGTGCCGCGGCGCAGTTGCCCGATCCGACCTTGCGCGTCGGCATCGACAACCTGCCCGCGACAGGGCCGGATCGCTTCAACACCACGCGCGATTCGATGACGATGAAGCGCATCGGCATCAGTCAGGAATGGCTGTCCGCCGACAAGCGGGCCGCGCGGCAGGCCGCGGCCGACGCTTCGGTCGGGCGCGAGGCGGTACAGGCACGCGTCGCCGCGGCCGATGCCCGCCTGCAAGCCGCGCTCGCGTACCTCGACGCGTTCTACGCAGGCGAGACCCTGAAGCTCGCCACCCTCATGGAGCACCACGCCCATGAAGAGCTGGAAGCCTCGCGCACACGCCTGTCCTCGGCCTCGGGAAGCAGCCAGGACGTGCTGGCACTGGCCGGCGCGCGGGGCATCTCGGAAGACGAGACGGCCGAGATCCGGCAACAGCAGAACACCGCCCGCGTCGCGTTCGAGCGCTGGGTCGGCATGCCGCCCGGCGAGCTGGCGCCGCCCGACGTCATCCCGCTCCCCAGCGAGCAGGACTATGTCGCCGGCCACCCCGCGGTCGCGGCGATGCAGCGCGATGTCGATGTGGCCAGCCGCGCGGCCGACGTCACCGCGTCGAACCGCAAGCCCAACTGGACCTGGGAGGTGTCTTACGGCCAGCGTACCGGCTATGCCGACATGGTGTCGGTGGGCGTGAGCATTCCGCTGGCCGTGGCGCCCGGCGAGCGGCAGGACCGCGATACCGCAAGCCGGTGGGCCCTGGTCGACAAGGCCGAAGCCGACCTGGCCGAAGCCACCCGGGCCGCGACCGCCGAGTACCGGTCGCTGTCAGGCGATGCGCAACGCCTGCAGCAACGCATCGACCGCTATCGCAGTGGCGTCGTCGTGCCCGCCGCGCAAAGAACGGCCGCCGCGTTGGCGGCCTACCAATCGAGCCAGGGCAGTCTCGTCGTCCTGTTCGAGGCACGGCACGCCGAGGTCGAGGCGCAGCGCAAGCTGCTGACGCTGCAGCGCGACCTTGCCAAGACCCGAATCCAACTGGCCTTCCGGCCGCTGACCGCCGAGGTGGCGCAATGAACAGAACACACACGATGGGCGCTGCTGCGCTGGCCGCCTTGTTGCTCGCCACGGGCGCTTTCTACCTGGGCCGCAAGACGGCCCAGCCTGCGGATACGTCGATGGCCGCGCCAGCGACCGCCGATGGCCGCAAGGTTCTCTACTGGCACGACCCGATGGTGCCGGGCCAGCGCTTCGACAAGCCCGGCAAGTCGCCCTTCATGGACATGCAGTTGGTCCCGGTGTATGCCGACAGCGCAACGGGCGCGAGCGGCAGTGGAGAAGAACAGGGCGTGAAGATCAGCCCCTCGATTCAGCAGAACCTGGGCATCCGCTACGCCAGCGTGCGGCGGGAGGCCAGTGCCACGTCGTTCGACGCGGTCGGCAGTGTGCAGTTCGACGAACGGCTCAGCGTCGCCGTGCAGACCCGCGTTGCCGGCTATGTCGAACACCTGTCGGTGCGCGCGCCGATGGAGCGTGTGCGCAAGGGGCAGGCCCTGGCGACGGTCTTCGCGCCGGAATGGCTTGGCCCGCAGAACGAGCTGCTTGCGCTGAAGCGGTCCGGTGTTTCATCAGACCTCATCGCGGCGGCGCGCGAGCGCATGCGCGCCATGTCCATCCCGGCCGATCTCGTCCGGCACAGCGAAGAGACGGGCACCGCGCAGGCGCGCTACGTTCTCGCCGCGCCGGCCGATGGCGTCGTGGCCGAACTGGGCGTGCGCGAAGGCGTCGCGGTCACGCCAGGCATGACGCTGTTCCGCATCGCAGGCCTCGAAAAAGTCTGGGCGGTGGTCGAAATTCCGGAAGCACAAGCGGTGCACCTCGCGCGCGGCCAGAAGGTCAGGGCGAGCCTGCAGGCCGATGCGTCGCAGTCTTTCGACGGCACGCTGGACGAGATCCTTCCCGAAGTGAATGCGGCCACGCGAACCCTGAAGGCCCGCTTCGAGGTCGACAACCGCAGCGGAAAGCTCGTACCCGGCATGCTGCTTCGGCTGCAGGTGGCCAGTGCCGGCAGTACCCGGTTGGTGGTACCCGCCGAAGCCGTGATCCGCACCGGCAAGCGCGCCGTCGTCATCGTGCGCAAGGCCGACGGCGCCTTCGAGCCGCGAGACGTGTCGCTGGGCGTGGACCTCGGCGACGACATCGAAGTCGTCTCGGGCCTCGCCGATGGCGACCAGGTGGTGGCCAGCGGCCAGTTCCTGATCGACTCCGAAGCGCGGCTGCGCTCGGTGTTGGGCAACATGGCGGCGCCAGCAGCCTCGCCGACCACGGGCACTTCGGCGCCAGCCGCGATGGTCCACAAGGCAGAAGGCAAGGTCGAAAGCGTGGCGCCCGACGGCATCACCATCTCGCACGGCCCCGTCGCAACGCTCAAATGGCCCGCCATGACGATGGGCTTCGCCAAGGCCACGCCAGAGGCCTTCCCCGACATCAAGCCCGGCGACACGGTCCGCTTCGAGTTCAGGGAAGGCGGCCCCACGGGCTACGAGCTGGTCTCGGTGCAGCGCGTGAACAACCCGCAGCAAGGCGCCAAGCCATGATCGCCGCGCTCATCCGCTGGTCGGTCGGCAACCGCTTCCTGGTGCTGATCGCGACCGTGTTCCTGGTGGCTGCCGGCTGGTGGTCGGTGGCCCGCACCCCGCTCGACGCATTGCCCGATCTCTCCGACACGCAGGTCATCATCCGCACGCCTTTCCCCGGCAAGGCGCCGCAGGTGGTCGAAGACCTCGTGACCTATCCGCTGACCACCACCATGCTCAGCGTGCCCGGCGCCAAGACCGTGCGCGGCTATTCCTTCTTCGGCGATTCCTTCGTCTACGTGCTGTTCGACGACAAGACCGATCCGTACTGGGCACGCTCGCGCGTGGTGGAGTACCTGAACCAGGTGCAGAGCAAGCTGCCCGCGGGCGCCAACGCCTCGCTGGGGCCTGACGCCACAGGCGTCGGCTGGGTCTACGAATACGCACTGGTCGACCGCACGGGCGCGCGCGACATCGGGCAGCTGCGTGCGCTCAACGACTGGTTCCTCAAGTTCGAGCTGAAGACGGTGCCCGACGTGGCCGAGGTCGCCAGCATCGGCGGCATGGTGCGTCAGTACCAGGTGGTGCTCGACCCCGACCGCATGCGCGCGCTGGGCATCACGCAGCAGGCGGTGGTGGAGGCCCTGCAGAAGGCCAATCAGGCATCGGGCGGCTCGGTGGTCGAATTCGCCGAGGCCGAGTACATGGTGCGCTCGCGCGGCTACCTGCGCTCGCTGGACGACTTCCGCACGATCCCGCTCGCCGTGTCCGGTGCCACGCCAGTGCTGCTGCGCGACGTGGCGACGGTGCAGGTCGGCCCCGAGATGCGGCGCGGCATTGCTGAGCTGGACGGCGAGGGCGAAGTGGCCGGCGGCGTGATCGTCATGCGCTCGGGCAAGAACGCCCGCTCGACCATCGAGGCCGTCAAGGCCAAGCTCGATGCGCTCAAGCCCAGCCTGCCGCCGGGCGTCGAGATCGTGCCGACCTACGACCGCTCGCTGCTGATCGACCGCGCCGTCGATAACTTGCGCGGCAAGCTGATCGAGGAATTCATCGTCGTCGCGCTGGTCTGCGCGGTCTTCCTGTTCCATCTGCGCTCGGCGCTGGTGGCGGTTGTGGCCTTGCCGGTCGGCGTGCTGGCCGCGTTCATCGTCATGCACTGGCAGGGCGTCAACGCCAACATCATGTCGCTGGGCGGCATCGCGATTGCCATCGGTGCGATGGTGGACGGCGCCATCGTGATGGTCGAGAACGTGCACAAGCACATCGAGGCCTTCGAGACGGTGCACGGCCGGCAGCCCACCGTGCCGGAGCGGTGGCAACTCGTTGCCGATGCGTCGGTGGAGGTCGGGCCCGCGCTGTTCTTCTCGCTGCTGGTGATCACGCTGTCCTTCGTGCCGGTGTTTTCGCTCGAAGCGCAGGAGGGGCGGCTGTTCTCGCCGCTGGCCTTCACCAAGACCTACGCGATGGCGGCCGCCGCGGGCCTGTCGGTCACGCTGATTCCGGTGCTCATGGGCTACCTGATCCGTGGGCGCATTCCGCACGAGGCCGCCAACCCCGTCAACCGCCTGCTGATGGCGGTGTACCGGCCCGCGCTGGAGCTGGTGCTGCGCTTTCCCAAGGGAACGCTGGTGGTGGCCGCCTTGCTGCTGGCGCTGACGGCGGTGCCGCTGATGCGGCTGGGCGGCGAGTTCATGCCGCCGCTGGACGAAGGCGATCTGCTCTACATGCCGTCCGCGCTGCCGGGCCTGTCGGTGTCTAAGGCTTCGGAACTGCTGCAGCAGACCGACCGCCTCATCAAGACCGTACCGGAGGTCGCGCGCGTGTTCGGCAAGGCAGGCCGCGCGGACACAGCGACCGACCCGGCCCCGCTCGAGATGTTCGAGACCACCATCCAGTTCAAGCCGAAGGCGCAATGGCGCGCGGGCATGACAGCCGACAGGCTGGTCGAGGAACTGGACCGCGCGGTGAAGGTACCGGGCCTGACCAACGTGTGGGTGCCGCCCATCCGCAACCGCATCGACATGCTGGCGACCGGTATCAAGAGCCCGGTGGGCATCAAGGTGGCGGGCGCGGACCTGGCCACCATCGATGCGCTGACCACGCAGATCGAGGCGGCGGTGAAGAACGTTCCCGGTGTGTCGTCGGCATTGGCGGAGCGGCTGACGGGCGGGCGCTACATCGACGTCGATGTCGACCGGCTGGCCGTCGCGCGCTACGGGCTTTCGGTGGCCGACGTGCAGGCCGTGGTGTCCACGGCCATCGGCGGCGAGAACGTGGGCGAGGTCATCTCGGGCCGCGAGCGCTATCCGATCAACGTGCGCTACCCGCGCGAGATCCGCGATTCGCTCGAACGGCTGCGGCAGTTGCCCTTCGTGACTGCGAAGGGCGCTCAACTGCTGCTCGGCGACGTGGCAAAGATCGCCATCGAAGACGGTCCGCCGATGCTGCGCAGCGAAAACGCGCGCCTGTCGGGGTGGGTGTACGTCGATGTGCGCGGCCGCGACCTGCGCTCCGCCGTCAACGACATGCAGGCCGCCGTCGACAAGGCCGTGAAGATGCCCGCCGGCTATGCCGTGTCGTGGTCGGGCCAGTTCGAGTACCTGGAGCGCGCGACCGAGCGGCTGAAGCTGGTCGTGCCGGTCACGCTGGCGGTCATCTTCGTGCTGCTCTATCTGCTGTTCCGCTCGTTCGCCGATGCAGCGCTGGTGATGGCGGCCGTGCCGTTTTCGCTCATCGGCGGCTTCTGGCTGATCTGGGCGCTGGGCCATTCGATCTCGGTCGCCACGGCGGTGGGCTTCATCGCGCTGGCCGGCGTGGCGGCCGAGTTCGGCGTGGTGATGCTGGTCTACCTGAAGAACGCGCTGGCACGGCGCCTCGAAGCCGGCGAACCAATGAACGACGACACGCTGCTGGCCGCCATCCGCGAAGGCGCGGTGCTGCGCGTGCGGCCCAAGGCGATGACCGTGGCCGTGGTGATGGCCGGCCTGCTGCCCATCCTGTGGGGCAGCGGCACCGGCTCGGAGGTGATGACGCGCATCGCCGCGCCGATGGTCGGCGGCATGGTCACCGCGCCGCTGTTGAGCATGCTGGTCGTTCCGGCTGCCTGGTTCCTGTTGCGCCGGCGTGGCGATGCTGCGCGCCCCCGTTCTCCCGCTGTTTCCATTCAACCCACCGAAGGAGTTACCCGATGAAAGTTCTGCATCCCCTCGCGTTCGCGCTGCTCGTTGCATCGGCCGTTGCGGCCCAGGCCCAGATGTCGAAGGACGCGATGTCGTCCATGAAGCCCGCCGCGCCGGCGCCGCAAACGGCAGCCGGCATGCTGACCGATGCGGTCGTGCAGAAGATCGACACGGCGGGCGGCGTGATCGTGCTCAAGCACGGCGACATTCCGAACCTCGCCATGCCGGCCATGACCATGGGCTTCGACGTTGCCGACAGGAAGATGCTCGACGGGGTGAAGGCCGGCGACAAGGTCCGGTTCCATGTGGAGGTCATGAAGGGCAAGCCCACCGTGACCCACATGGAAGCCGCGCGCTAGTTGCCGTGGCGGTGCGCTTCGTGCGCACCTTTCGCGCCCTCCGGGCTTCCGAAGCCCCGCAGGCGCAGCGCGTTGGTGATGACCGATGCCGAGCTCAGGCTCATCGCCAGCGCGGCGATCATCGGCGACAGCAGCCACCCCGTGAACGGAAACAACACGCCCGCGGCCAGCGGCACGCCCAGGGCGTTGTAGAGAAAGGCGAAGCCCAGGTTCTGCTTCATGTTGGCGATGGTCTGCTCGGAGACGACGCGCGCCTGGGCAATGCCCCGCAGGTCGCCCTTGACCAGCGTCACCTGCGCGCTGTTCATCGCGACGTCGGTGCCGGTGCCCATTGCCACGCCGACGTCGGCCCTGGCGAGCGCCGGTGCGTCGTTGATGCCGTCGCCGGCCATGGCGACGATGTGGCCCTCGCGCTGCAGCTTTTCCACCAGCGCCAGCTTGTCGGCGGGCTTGACCTCTCCATGCACCTCGTCGATGCCCAGCCTGCTTGCGACGGCCCGGGCGGTGGTCGAACCATCGCCCGTCGCCATGATGACGCGCATGCCCGAGGCCTTGAGCGCAGCCAGCGCCTCCAGCGTGGTGGCCTTGATCGGGTCCGACACGGCGAGCAGGCCGGCGGGCTGGCCGTCGACCGCCAGGAACATCACGCTGGCCCCTTCGGCGCGCAGGGCCTCGGCCTGCGGCTTGAGGCTGTCGACCGGCACGTGCAGCTGATTCATCAGCGCCGTGTTGCCGAGCGCCAGCTTGCGGCCGTCCACGGTGCCGCTCACGCCGATGCCGCTGCTCGACTCGAAACCGTCGACCGGGGCGAGCGCAAGGCCGTGCTCGCGCGCCGCGCGCACGATGGCGTCCGCCAGCGGGTGTTCGCTGCCCTGGTCCAGGCTGGCGGCAAGGCGCAGCACTTCGTCTTCGGCAAAGCCGGGCAGGGCGACGGCGCGCTCGAACCGGGGCCGGCCTTCGGTCAGCGTACCGGTCTTGTCGACGATGAGCGCATCGACCTTGCGGAAGTTCTCGATCGCGGCGGCATCGCGGAACAGCATGCCCTGCGTCGCAGCCTTGCCGGTGGCGACCATGATCGACATGGGCGTGGCCAGGCCCAGCGCGCACGGGCAGGCAATGATGAGCACCGCCACCGCGTTGATGAGGCCGTAGACCCAGCTGGGCTGCGGCCCGAAGAGGCCCCAGGCGAAAAAGGTCAGCACCGCGATGCCGATGACGGCCATGACGAAGTAGCCGGCCACGTGGTCGGCCATGCGTTGCATCGGCGCCCTGGAGCGCTGGGCCTGCGCAACCATCTGCACGATGCTCGACAGCACGGTCTGCGAGCCGACTTTTTCGGACTGCATCACCAATGCGCCGTGGGTGTTCAGCGTCGCGCCGATGAGCTTGTCGCCGACCCGCTTGGTCACCGGCAGCGGCTCGCCGGTGAGCATGGATTCGTCGACCGCGCTGCCGCCTTCGATCACCACGCCATCGACGGGCACCTTCTCGCCGGGGCGCACGCGCAATCTGTCGCCCACGTGCACATGGGCGATGGGCACGTCTTCTTCGGTGCCGTCGGCGCCGATGCGGCGGGCCGTCTTGGGCGCAAGGCCCAGCAGCGACTTGATGGCCGCCGAGGTTTGCGAGCGCGCCTTCAGCTCGAGGATCTGGCCGAGCAGGGTGAGCGAGATGATGACCGCGGCCGCCTCGAAGTAGACCGCCACGCGCCCCATCGACACGAACGACGCCGGGAACACGCCCGGCGCCAGCGTGGCCACGACGCTGTAGACGAACGCGGCGCTGGTGCCCAGGCCGATCAGCGTCCACATGTTCGGGCTGCGATGCACGACCGATTGCACCGCGCGCTCGAAGAAGGGCCAGCCGGCCCACAGCACGATGGGCACCGTGAGCACGAGTTCGACCCAGCTCTGCGTGGCCATGTCGAACCACTGCAGGCGGTGGCCGGCCATTGCGAGCACGGTCACGGCGATGGTGAGCGGCAGGGTCCAGAAGAACCTTCGCTTGAAGTCCCGCAGCTCGGGGTCTTCGCCTTCGTCGAGCGTCGGCATCACGGGCTCCAGCGTCATGCCGCACTTGGGGCAGTTGCCGGGGTGGTCCTGCCGGATCTCAGGGTGCATGGGGCAGGTGTAGACCGTGCCCGATGCGCCGTCCGCCGGGGCCGGCTGCGGCGGCACGGGTGGATGCGCGTGGTGTCCTGGCGAATGGTGATGGTGCGGGTGCGGGTGCGGGTGCGTGTGGTTCATTCGGGTTCTCTCACGGGAAACCAGAGGTTGCAGGGGTTGCGAGCGGTGCGCGTGGCACGCGTGGTGCCGGATCGATCACTTCGGCGGATAGCCCGCTTCGGCCAGGGCGGCCACGACGGACGCGCGGTCCTCGGTGGTGTCGATGCGCACCGTTCGCGTCGGCATGTCGAACTCGATCCGGGCCTGGGCGTCCAGGTTCTTGATGGCCCGGGCGACCCGGCTGGCGCAACCGCCGCAGGTCATCGACTGGATTTCGAACTCTTGCATGGGGGACTCCTTCGTTGAAATTGACGCCAGTGTCAGGATTGACATGGTGTGAAGGTCAAGCGGTATGCCCGCTGAATACGGCGCGGCCGAAGGGTTATTGGCAGGAATCTTGCTGCGCCGCCGCATCCGCTCGGGCAACTCCCCATGGCACGAAGCGGCTAGCGCCGGTAAATTGCCCGCACGCCCACCGGCGCGCAAGCAATCGATTTCCCCACTTTGGCCCTCAGGAGTGTTCGTGGACGCATGGTCGAGCCAGCAGCTTTCTCCCCTGTACGGGCGCGAGGTCTTTCGCTCGCACGAGGCGGACGAGACGCACGAGCGCGTGGCGCATGAGCTGAAGGCGCACCGCAGCGTCTGGGGGCGCGGCAATGTCGATGCGATCTTCTGCCGCGCCGAGCTGAGCGCACTGTCGCTGTGCATCCTGCGCTATGGCTGCGACGTCGACATCGAGCCCGATGCCTTGGGCAACTTTGTGCTGGTGCAGATGCCGCTGCGGGGCCATGCCGAGATCCACACCGGCGGGCAGACGCTGCAGATACACCCTGGCCAGGGCGCGGTGGTGTCCGCGCACAAGCCGGTGCGGCTGCGCTGGCATGCCGACTGCGAACAGCTGATGCTGAAGATCGAACTCAGCCGTCTGCAAGAGGTGGCCCGCCGCGCCTTCGCAACGCGCCATTCACACGACGTGGGCGAGATCGATTTCGAGATGCCGCTGCGGCTCGACGATGCTGCCGGTACGCAGTGGTGCCGCATGGTGGCCAACCTTGCGTCGCTGTTGCCGGCTTCAAGCGACAGCTCGCCGTACGACCCGCGCTGGCTCGCGCACTGCGAAGACAACCTCATGCTCTACCTGCTGTGCCACCGGCCCAACTCGGTACGCCGGCAGCACGAGGCCCTGCGGATCGGCTCGGAAACCACCAGCCTGCGGCAACTGCGGCGGGCCGAGGAGTTCATGCGCAGCCATCTCGAAGCCGCGCTGTCGCTGGAAGAAGTGGCACAGGCCGCCGGGGTCAACCGCCGTACGCTGGCGCTGCTGTTCCGGCGCTACCGCGATCTTTCGCCGATGGAAGTGCTGCGCAACATGCGGCTCGATGCCGCGCACGAACAGCTGGCGCGCCACGACGGCACGAGCGTGACGCAGATCGCGCTCGACTGCGGTTTCTCGCACCTGAGCCGCTTTGCCGCCTGCTACCGCGAGCGCTTCGGCCAGCTCCCGCGCGACACTTCGCGGGAGCCTGGCGCCAGGCACTGAACGCTCAGGACTTCATCGCGCACTTGGCGGCCGAGCTGTCCTGGTAGTTCTGGAACACGGTGCCGATCACCTTGTTGGCGATGCGCCCGTTGGCGTCCTTGGCGATCACGCGCAGGTAGTAGTTCTGGATGGGGAAGTTGTTCGGCCCATAGCGGAAATCGCCCCGCACCGACTTGTAGTTCGCGGCCTTGATTGCCTTGAGCAGCGCGGGCTTGTCGGCCACCTTGCCGCCGATGTCGCGCACGGCCGCGTCCATGGCCATCAGCACGTCGTAGGCCTGGCCCGCATAGAACGACGGGTTGCGCCCGTTGTTCTGCTGCCGGAAGGCGGCCACGAAGCGCTGGTTGGCCGGGTTGTCGAGGTCGAACGACCAGTGCGCGGTGTTGAAGAGCCCGAGCATCGGCTCGCCCACGGCCGGGATCATGTCTTCATCGGCCGAGAACGCGGTGGAGATCAGCGCCACGTCTTTCGACAGCCCCGCGGCAACAAACTGCTTGATGAAGCTCACGCCCATGGCACCGGGCAGGAAGAAGTAGAGCGCCTCGGGTTTCGACGCGCGGATCTGCGCGAGCTCGGCCGAGTAGTCGAGCTGCCCGAGCTTGGTGTACAGCTCGTCGCCCACCGTGCCCTTGAAGGTGTGCTTGAAGCCGTTGATGGCGTCCTTGCCGCCGGGGTAGCTGGGCGCGATCATCGCGACCTTCTTGAACCCCTTGTCGGAGGCGAACTTGCCGGCCGATTCGTAGTACGCGTCGTTGGGGTACGACGCGCCGAAGAAGTACGGGTTGCAGCGCGCACCCGAATAGTCGCTCGGCCCCGCGTTGCTCGACAGGTACGGCACCTTGGCGGCGAAGAGCGGTGGGCCCACGGCCAGCGCGACCGACGAGCCGACGGGCCCGGTGAACAGGTCGATCTTGTCGCGCAGCAGCATGCGGTCGACCACCTGCCGGGCCGTCTCGGGGTTGCCGGCGGTGTCGGCCTCGACGAACTCGACCGGCACGCCACCGAGCTTGCCGCCCAGCTGCTTCATCGCGACGGCGAAGCCGGCCTTGGCCTCGGCGCCGCCGACGGCGAACGGGCCTGAAAGGTCCATCGCGAGACCGACCTTGACGGCCGGTGCCTGCGCTTGTGATGCCGATGCGCCAGTGACGACGGCGATGGCCAACAAGGCTGTTCTGATGCTTGCCTGCGACATGAAAAATCTCCTCTCGGGGTGATTCGGGTGACGTGGGGGATGCGAAGCGCGGGTCGGAGTCTGCGTGCCGCCATGGCGGGCGGCTATCCGCTTTGTGCAGCGAGGCGGCCTGCACGAAATGGACAGACAGCGGGGAGGGCGCTGCCCAGAATGCCCCGCAAACCCCACCTGTTTCCATCACATCCACCACTTCGAGAGACACCCACGATGAGTCAGTACATCGACATCCCGGCCACCGACGGCGGCCAGACCTTTCGCGGCTACTTGGCCTTGCCGGCCTCGGGGCGCGGCCCCGGCATCGTGCTGTGCCAGGAGATCTTCGGCATCAACGACTACGTGCGCGAGGTGGCCGATCTCTATGCCGAAGAAGGCTACGTGGTGCTGGCGCCCGACCTGTTCTGGCGGATGGAGCCGAACGTCGACCTGGGCTATTCGCCGGAAGACTGGCAGCGCGCCTTCGGCTTCTTCCAGAAGTTCGACATCGCCGCCGGCATTGCGGACGTCACTGCCAGCGTGAAGGCGCTGCGCGCGCACCCGGCCTGCACCGGCAAGGTCGGCGCGCTGGGCTTTTGCCTGGGCGGCAAGCTGGCCTACCTGGCGGCCGCGCATTCGGGTGTGGACGCGGCCGTGGGCTACTACGGCGTCGGCATCGAGGCGGCGCTCGACCTGGTGCCCAAGATCGAATGCCCGATCGCGCTGCACTTCGCCGAACTCGACAAGTTCTGCCCGGCCGAGGCACGCGCCCAGGTGCTCGACGCCTTCGCCGGCAAGCCGGGTGCGCAGATGTATGTGTACCCCGGCGTGGACCACGCGTTCGCGCGCACCGGCGGCGAGCATTTCGACAAGCCTTCCACCCTGATGGCGCACCAGCGCTCCATGGCGCTGTTCAAAGAAGCCATCGGCCCCGTCTACGACCTGTCGGCGCTCTGGGACAAGCACTGCGAGTACGAGTTCGCCACGCGCGACGTGGTCGCCACCATGGCCACGATGGTGAGCGAGCCCTACGTCAACCACATCCCGACCATGACCGGTGGGGTGGGGGCCAAGGAGCTGTCGCGCTTCTACAAGCACCACTTCATTCCGAGCACGCCGCCGGACACGCGGCTCACGCCCATCTCGCGCACCGTGGGCGCGACGCAGATCGTCGACGAAATGCTGTTCTGCTTCACCCACACGGTCGAGATCGACTGGATGCTGCCGGGCATCGCGCCCACCGGCAAGCCGGTGGAAATTCCGCTTGTGGCCATCGTGAAGTTTCGGGGCGACAAGCTTTATCACGAGCACATCTACTGGGACCAGGCCAGCGTGCTCGCGCAGATCGGCCTGCTCGACACCCAGGGCCTGCCGGTGGCCGGCGTGGAAACCGCGCGCAAGCTGGTCGATGAAAAGCAGCCGTCGAACACGTTGATGCCGCGCTGGTCGAAGTCGAACGGGCTGACCATCGCCGACCCCGCGCTGCCTCTGGGATGAAAGAAGCCGACGCCATGCTGGAACTCGTGGTGGCGGCGGTGAAGCCGCTCACGCCGACCATCACGTCCTTCGTGCTGCGCGATGCGCGAGGCGGTGCGTTGCCGCCGTTCGCGCCGGGCGCGCACCTGGGCGTGCAGGTGGTCCAGCCCAATGGGCGCACAGGGCAGCGTGCCTATTCGCTGGTGGCGCCGCACACCGGCGAAGACTGCTACGAGATCGCCGTGCTCCGCGAGCCGCAAGGCGCGGGCGGCTCCGCCTGGATGCATGGCTTGGCGCAGGGCGCCGTCATTGCCACGCACCCGCCCCGCAACGACTTCGCACTGCACAAGGGAAGCGCGCCGCCCTTGCTGATCGCCGGCGGCATCGGCATCACGCCGCTGCTGTGCATGGCGAGGGCGCTGGCGGCCGAAGGGCTGCCCTTCGACTTTCACTACGCCACCCGCAGCGAAGAGTCCACGGCCTACCTGCATGAAGTGCGCGCGCTGGGCGGGCATGTAGTTCACGATGGCGGCGACCCGTCGCGCGGGCTGGCACTGAACGCGGTGCTGGCGCGCCCGCAACCGGGCCGCCATCTGCATGTGTGCGGCCCCCGGGGCATGGTGCAGGCCGTGGTGGACACGGCCCGCGCGCTCGGATGGCCCGACGACCACGTGCACTGCGAACTGTTCGCCGGTGCCCTCGAACAGACGGGCGACACGGCCTTCGAGGTGCGCACCCTGCGCTCGGGCAAGACACTGACCGTTTCACCCCAACAGAGCCTGCTCGACGTGCTCATCGCCGCCGGGCTCGACCCCTTGTACGACTGCCGCCAGGGCGACTGCGGCGTGTGCGCCGTCGATGTGGTCGAGGGCATTCCCGACCACCGCGACCACAACCTCAGCGAACGCGAGAAGGCCGAAGGCCGGACCCTGTGCACCTGCGTGTCGCGCGCGAAGACGCCGCACCTGGTGCTCGACATCTGACGACGAAGTTTCAGGAGACCCACCCCCATGACGACAACCACCATCGACCTGCAGGCGCTCGTGCAGCCTGACCGCGTGCACAAGCGCGTCTACACCGACCCCGCCATCTTCGAGCTGGAAATGGACCGCGTCTTCGGCCAGGCCTGGCTGTACGTGGGCCACGAAAGCCAGGTGCCGAACGTCGGCGACTACTTCACCACGCGCCTGGGCCGCGAGCCCGTGGTGATGGTGCGCCATACCGACGGCGAAGTGAACGTGCTGTACAACCGCTGCCCGCACAAGGGCGCCAAGATCGTGCCCGACGGCAGCGGCAGCGCCGGCAAGTTCCTGCGGTGCCTCTACCACGGCTGGACTTTCAAGTGCGACGGCAGCCTGCTGTCGGTGCCGCTGCGCAGCGGCTATGAAGACACGGCGCTCGACCTCAAGGACGGGTCGCACTCGGTGCGCAAGGTGGCGCGCGTGGCAAGCCATCGCGGCTTCGTGTTCGCGAGCCTGTCCGAAGACGGCCCCGGGCTGACGGAGTTTCTGGGCGGCGTGGCGACCTCGCTCGACAATTTCTGCGACCGCGCCCCCGATGGCGAGGTGGAAGTGGCCGGCGGCGTGCAGCGCGTGATCCAGCGCAACAACTGGAAGATCTTCTTCGAGAACCTGCACGACACCATCCACGCGGTGGCCACGCACGAATCGTCGTGGCGCGCGGCCAAGGAAGAGTACGAAGCCATGCCGGCCGGCACGCGCAAGCCCTTCGAGGTGGTGATCGTCGACGGCAACGGCGAGCCGCTGGAGTTCTGGGCCAACCTCGAACTCAAGGGCTACGACCACGGCCACGGCTTCATGGAAGGCATCTTCGTGCCGCCCACCGATCCGGTGAGCCTGGCCTACGTGGCGTCGCTCGAAGCGAGCCAGGGCGCGCAGCGTGCCGACGAGATTCTTCGCGTGAACCGGCACAACACCATCGTGTACCCGAGCTGCTCGCCGCACACTTCGTTCCAGCAGATCCGCGTGATCCGGCCGCTGTCGGTCGACCGCACGCTGGTCGAGATCTTCAGCTTCAGGCTGAAGGGCGCGCCGGAGGCGAGCTTCCAGCGCACGCTGAAATACACCAACATCGTCAATTCACCCTCGTCGAACGTGATGCCCGACGACCTGGAGGCCTACAACCGCGTGCAGGAGGGGTTGGGCTCCGACGGCGGCGACTGGGTCAGCATGCACCGCGCGGCCGGGCGCGACCAGCCCCTGCCGGGCGGGCGCTCCTCCACCGGCAACAGCGAGATGCCGTCGCGCAACATGTTTGCCGCCTGGGCGTCGTACATGGGCGTGCAGGCCGGAGGTGCAGCATGAACTTCAACGACTGGCACGAGCAGCAGGAGATCACCCAGTTCCTGCACCACGAGGCACGCCTCCTGGACGAACACCGCTGGGACGAATGGCAGCGCCTCTTCACGCCCGACGGGCTGTACTGGGTGCCGCTGGTGCACGGGCAGACCGACCACATCAACCACGCGTCGCTGTTCTGCGAAGACGCCTTGCTGCGCTCGATGCGGGCGCGGCGGCTCGAACAGGCGCGCGCCTATTCGCAGCAGCCACCCACGCGCACGGTGCATGTGCTGGGCAACATCGCGCTCGAATCGCGCAGTGAGACCGGGTGCGTCGTGCGCTCGACCTTCCTGCTGCTCGAATGGCGCAAGACCGAGCAGCGCAGCTTCGGCGGCAGCGTGCTGCACACCCTGCGGCGCGAAGGCGGCGAACTGCGCATGCAGACCAAGCGCGTTGACCTGGTCAACTGCGACGCGCCGCACGAAGCCCTGCAGGTGTTCATGTGACGGCCGCGCTGCTGGCCATGCACTACCAGAACGACGTGTTGCACGTCGATGGCAAGGTGCGGGTGGGCGTGGCGGCCGACGACCCCGCGCGGCCCCGGCTGATCGCCTCGGCCGCGCGCCTGATCGCCGGTGCGCGGGCGAACGGCGTGCCGGTGATCTTCGTGCGCATCGCCTTCGCGCCCGGCTATGCGGACTGCCTGCGCAACTGCACGCTGTTCCGGCGCGTGGCCGAAACGGGTGCGGTGCTCGACGGGTCGTGGGGCGCGGAGTTCTATGACGAACTCGCGCCGCTGCCGGGCGAAGCCATCGTCACGCACAAGAGGAACAACCCGTTCTGGGCCAGCGGGCTCGAAGAAGCCGTGCGCCGCACGGGCGCCTCGCGCCTCTATGTTGCGGGCATCGCGACCAATCACGTGGTCGAGCATGGCGCGCGCCACGCCAGCGACCTGGGCTACGACGTGGCGGTGGTTGCAGATGCCTGCAGCACCGCACACGCGCATCTGCACGCAGCCAGCCTCGAAACGCTGGCGATGCTCGCGGATGTGATGAACGTCGACAGCGCGATCGCGCAGATGGAGGCCACGCCATGAACCTCGAAGGAAAAGTCGCCATCGTCACTGGCGCAGCCGCGATGCTCGGCAGCGCCATCGTGCGGGCCTTCGTGCAGGGCGGGGCGCAAGTGTTCGCGGTCGACGTCGATAGCGTGCGCGGCGAGGCACTGCAGGCCGAGCTGGGCCCGCGCTGCCGCTTCGTGGCCTGCGACATCGCATCCGACACCGCGCTCGATGCGCTGGTGGCCGACGTGCTCGCCAGCGCGGGCCGCATCGACTTCCTGGTCAACAACGCGGTGGTCTACGGCGACAAGGGGCTGGAGGCTTCGCGCGGCGAATGGCTGCAGGCGCTCGATGTCAACCTCGTTTCCGGTGCGATGCTGCTGCAGAAGACCGCCGACGCATTGGCGGCGCAGGGCGGGGCGGTCGTGAACATGGGCAGCGTCGGGGGCAAGTTCGGCGCGGCGGGGCGGGCGCTCTATCCCGCGGCCAAGGCGGCGATCCTGCAGCTCACGCGCAACCAGGCGGCGAGCCTGGCGCCGCGGCGGGTGCGGGTGAACTCGGTGTCGCCGGGCTGGACGTGGTCGGACGCGCTGTCCCGCATGGCCGGCGGCGACCGGGCGCATGCGGACCGTGTCGCGGCGCCGATGCATCCGCTGGGCCGCGCGGGCGACACCGACGACGTCGCGCAGGTGGTGCTGTTCCTTTGCTCGGACGCCGCGCGCTTCGTGACGGGCGCGGACATTCCGGTCGATGGCGGCTTCTCGATGCTGGGACCGGACCAGGGCCGCTCGGCGCGGGACTGGTTCGGTGGGTAGGCCGAACGGGCCGGCAGCAACGCCGGCCGCCGCATGGGGCCGTGACCCCATGGAAGCTGCGCGCCGGCCTACTTGCCGGACGCCTTGGCGACGCTCACGGCACCCTTCATGCCCATGTCGTAGTGGCCGGGCTGAAGGCAGCCGAAATCGACCTTGCCGGCCTTGGTGAACTGCCAGACGATCTCGCCCGTCTTGCCGGGCGCGAGCGTGACCATGTTCGGCTCGGCATGTTCCATCTCGGGGTTCTTCTTCATCGCCTCGTAGTGCGCCTTCAGATCCTTCTCGGTGCCGAGCACGAGTTCGTGCTTCAGGTTGCCGGAGTTGGAGACGATGAAGCGCACGGTCTCGTTCTGCTTGACGTCGATGTTGGCGGGCGTGAAGCGCATTGAGTCGGTCATGTCGACCTTGACCGTGCGCGTGACCTTCGCCGCCACGCCGGGCTTGCCCACGGCGTCGTCGGCGGCGTGGCCGCCCGCATGGCTGCCGGCCGCGTTGGCGCTCGCGGCGGTGAATACGGAAAGGGCGAACAGGGCCAGAGAGTGAAGCGTTTTCATGAAATTCCTTGTATGTCGGGGTATGTGAGGGGAAAAACCGGGAGCCAGATGAGCGGGCGCGCACGGCCGCACCCGCGACGGATCACGGGTGCAGAGGCACGGGCGCGCTCAGGCGCGAGGAGGTTTTTCGGGAACGCCGGGCACAAGGACCCGCAGGGCGCTGGGCCGCGCCGCCAGGTTCGCCGCCGGCAGATGAGGGAAGACCACGACGGATGCCGAAGGCATCAGCGCCGCCGCCTGGCAGGCGCCGCAGGTGCCGCACTTGTGGGCGGTATCACCATCCGGCGTGGCGTGGTCATGCGAAGAAGACGCGGCATGCACAGCCTGCACGGCCGATGGTGGCGGTGTCGGCGCGCAGAACGCCTGGGACACGGCCGCGAACCCCTGGAAGGGAATCGCAAGCATCAACGCCCACAGAAGCCACGCACGGAAACGACACATGCCAAAAATTTTATCGGCGCGTCGTCCGGCGGAGATTACATGTTGGTAATGTGTGCGACCCATGACGAAGGCCTCCGTGGACACCTCACAGCCACCCGCAGCGCCGGTGCCCGCATCGGCGATCCAGCCCGTTTCGTTCGCCGAAGCCCTGCGCTTCTGGTTCAAGCTGGGCTTCATCAGCTTCGGCGGACCGGCGGGGCAGATCGCGTTGATGCACACCGAGCTGGTCGAGCGCCGGCGCTGGATCAGCGAAAAGCGCTTTCTGCATGCGCTCAACTTCTGCATGCTGCTGCCCGGCCCCGAAGCCCAGCAGCTGGCCACCTACATCGGCTGGCTGATGCACCGCACGCGGGGCGGCATCGTGGCCGGCGCGCTGTTCGTGCTGCCCTCGCTGTTCATCCTGATCGCGCTCTCGTGGGTCTACCTGCGCTTCGGCAACGTGCCGGTGGTGGCGGGCATCTTCTATGGCATCAAGCCGGCGGTGACGGCGCTGGTGGTGCATGCGGCGCATCGCATCGGCACCCGCGCGCTGAAGAACGGGTGGGTGTGGGGCATCGCGGCCGCGGCCTTCATCGCCATCTTCGCGTTCGACACCCCGTTCCCGGCCATCGTGATCGGCGCCGGCCTGATCGGCTACTTCGGCGCGCGATGGCACCCGGAGGTGTTCGCGATCGGCGGCGGCCATGGCAGCGCCAGCAAGAGCTACGGCCCGGCGCTGATCGACGACGACACGCCACCGCCGCCGCACGCGCGCTTTTCGCGCTCGCACCTGGCCAAGGTGCTGGGCGTCGGGCTGGCTCTGTGGTTGCTCGCGATGGGCGCGCTCGTCGCCATGCAAGGCCTGCACGGCACGCTGACGCAGATGGGCTGGTTCTTCACCAAGGCCGCGCTGCTGACCTTCGGCGGCGCGTATGCGGTGCTGCCGTACGTCTACCAGGGGGCCGTCGAGCAGTACCAGTGGCTGTCGGGCGCGCAGATGATTGACGGGCTCGCGCTCGGCGAAACCACGCCCGGTCCGCTCATCATGGTCGTGGCCTTCGTCGGCTTTGTCGGCGGGTGGCTCAAGCAGGTGCTCGGGCCTGAAGCGCTGTTTTTGTCGGGTGCTCTGGCGGCCAGCGTGGTCACCTTCTTCACCTTCCTGCCGTCGTTCATCTTCATCCTGGCGGGCGGCCCGGCTATCGAGGCCACGCACGGGCGGCAGGGCTTCACGGCACCGCTGTCGGCCATCACGGCCGCGGTGGTGGGCGTGATCCTGAACCTGGCGCTGTTCTTCGCGTACCACGTGCTCTGGCCGCAAGGCTTCGGCGGGCACTTCGATGCGATTTCAGCCGTCATCGCGGTGGTGGCCGCCGTGGCGCTGTTCCGCTTCAAGATCGGCGTGATGCCGCTGCTGGGCCTGTGTGGCGCCGCAGGGCTGGCGATCACGCTGCTGGCGCCGGGCCTGCGCTGACGGCAGCGTTCAGGCCGAGGCGATGGCCCGGTACCAGTCGATGCCGGCGTCGTCCGTGTCGCGGGCGATCTCGCCGCGGTGAAGCAGGTAGTTGAGGCACGCCAGGCTTTCGCCCGTGGCCATGCCCAGCAGCGGAACGTCGGATTCGGCGATGGCGCGCGCGAACAGGCTGCCGAACACATCCACTGCGCGCTTGGGCGTCTTCAGCGCGTTCTTCAGGCGCTCGAGCGCGCGTTCCTGTCCCGTCTGCAGCCTGTCGATGCGCGCATGCAAACCGCGAAAGCACTCGTTGTGCGATGGCAGCACCAGCACGTCGTCGGGAATCTCGCGCTTGAGCTTGGCCAGCGACGCGAGCCAGTCGCCCATCGGGTTGGCGTCGGGTTCGACGGGCGACACCGACACATTCGATGAAATGCGCGGCAGGATCTGGTCGCCCGAGATCAGCACCTTGAGGTCAGGGCAGTACAGGCAGGCATGCTCCGGCGAATGGCCGTTGCCGGTCACGACGCGCCAGTCGTGCGCGCCGATGCGCAGCGTCTCGCCATCGCGCAGCCGCCGGAAGCTGTCGGGCAGCGGATGGATGTGCTTGCCGAAATTGCCGAAGCGCGTGCGGTAGGTCTCGATGGCCGCGTCGCCCCAGCCGGCGCGCCGGTAGAAGCCGATGGCGTCGTCGGGCGCCTCGCGGCCGGTGTCGGACACCATCACGCGGCACATCATGTATTCGGCGCGCGTCATCCACAGCCGCACGCCGAACTTGCGCGTGAGCCAGCCGGCCATGCCCACGTGGTCGGGGTGCATGTGCGTCACAAAGACGCGGGTCAGGCCGCGCGTGTCGGGCGAGTTGGCGAACAGCTCGCGCCAGACGGCCACGGTTTCTTCGGTGCGCACGCCCGTGTCCACCACGGCCCAGCCGTCGCCGTCGTCCAGCGCCCACAGGTTGATGTGATCGAGCGAGTAGGGCAGCGGCATGCGTATCCAGCGCACGCCGGCCGCCACCTCGATCGATTTGCCGCGTTGCGGAAGCTCCGCGAAGGGGTATACGAGCTTGCCCTTGGCGGCTTCCGCCGATTCTTCCAGACCGTCCATCGTGTGTATCTCCTGAGAGGTGGATTGTGACGCCGGCCCGCGCCGCACGCTCCATGCGCCGATGCAGCGGAACCGATAATGCGCGGTTGCCCGATACCCACCATCAACGAAGCGAGGCCGCGTGAAATTCATTCATGCCGCGGACATCCATCTCGACAGCCCCCTGCACGGCCTGAGCGCGTACCCCGACGCGCCCGCTGCACTGCTGCGCAACGCGTCGCGCGACGCGTTCTCCCAACTGGTCGAGCGCGCGATCGAAGAGCAGGTGGCCTTCGTCGTGATCGCCGGCGACCTGTACGACGGCGACTGGAAAGACCACAACACCGGCATCTTCTTCAGCAAGGAGATGGGGCGCCTGAAGCGCGCGGGCATCCGGGTGTTTGTGCTGTTCGGTAACCACGATGCCGAAAGCGAGATGACCCGAAAGCTCACCTTGCCCGACAACGTGCAGAGCTTTTCGTCGCGCAAGCCCGAGGTGCACCGGCTGGACGACCTGAAGGTCGCGCTGCACGGCCAGAGCTTCAAGGACAAGGCCATCACCGACAACCTCGTGCTGCGCTACCCGGAGCCCGTGGCCGGCTACTACAACATCGGCGTGCTGCACACGGCGCTGGAGGGCTACAGCGCGCATGCCAACTACGCCCCTTGCTCTCGGGCCGAACTCAATGCCCGGGGCTACGACTACTGGGCGCTGGGCCACGTGCACGAGTTCCAGCACTGGTCGGAGCAGTCCGAGATCGTTTTCCCCGGCAACCTGCAGGGGCGCCACATCCGCGAGACCGGCCGCCGCGGTGCGGTGCTGGTGACGGTGGAAGAAGGCCGCACGCAGGTCGAGCGGCTGTACCTCGACGTGCTGCGCTGGGAGTCGGTGGCGGTCGATGCGTCGGAATGCCATTCGATGGCCGACGTGGCCCGCCAGGTCGGCCGTTCGCTCGAAGACCTGCTGCAGGTCGACAGCCACGTGCCGCGCGCCGTTCGGGTCACGCTGGTCGGGCGCTCGCGGGCGCACGGCTCGCTGTTCGGCAAGGCGCATGAACTGCGCGCCGAAGTGCTGGGGCAGATCGCGGCCATCGGCAACGAACGGCTCTGGCTCGAAAAGGTGAAGCTCGCGACGCGGCCCTTCGACGCGGTAAACGATGTCGGCGCCCGCATGGACGCGATTGCCGATCTGCAGGAGATTCTTGGCGAGGCAGCGGCCGACCCGGCCTTCCTGGAACAGTTGCGCAGCGAGCTGCAGCCCTTCTTCGGCAAGGTGCCCGCCGACGTGAAGGAAGACGTGCCCTTCCTTGCGCTGGCGCGCGAGGGCGATTTCAGCGCGTTGCTCGCGCATGTCTCGCCGGCCTTGCTGGCCAGCCTGATGGACGGGGAGTGACGGCGATGCGCCTCAGGCAACTGCAACTTCTCAAGTACGGCAAGTTCGATGGCACGTCCATCGAATTTGCCAAAGCCGCGTGCGACTTCCACGTGATCGTCGGGCCGAACGAGGCCGGCAAGTCGACCGTGCGCAATGCCATTTCCGAACTGCTGTTCGGCATGCCGCTGCGCACCAAGCTCGACTTCAGGCATGCACTCACCGAGATGCGCCTTGGCGGCGCGCTGGAAAGCGAAGCGGGCGACACGGTCTTTCACCGGGCGCGTGGAAGAACGCCGCTGCGCACGCCGGACGACGCCACGCTGCCCGAAAACCATCTCGCGCCGTTCCTCGGAACTGCCGACAAGGCCTTCTTCGAACAGATGTTCTGCATGGACCACGAGCAGCTTGTCGAAGGTGGCAAGAGCATCCTCGATGGCTCCAAGGACGTCGGGCGCGTGCTGTTCCAGTCGGCTGCCGGCATCGCGAGCCTCGGCCCGGTGCGCGAGGCGCTGGAAAAGCAGGCGGGCAACCTCTGGGCGCCGCGCAAGGCCAGCAGCGACTATGCGCAGGCCGCGCAGCGCCTGGACGAAGCCAGCGCAGAACTCAAGAACGCACAGGTCAAGACGAAGGTCTGGAGCGACGCCAGGAGCGCGCTGGACGAGGTGCACGGCGAGATCTCCACCGAGGAAGCCCGGCGCCAGTCGCTGGAAGCGGTGCGCTCCCGGCTGGAGCGCGTGCGGCGGCTTGCGCCGTTCCTGCTCAAGCTGCAGAGCCGCGAAGCCGAACTGGCGGCGCTCGCGGAACAGGGCGAGGTGACCGAATTTCCATCCAGTGCCCTTGCCGATCTGAACGCTGCCGCCGCCGAGCTGGCGTCCGCCGAATCTCTCCTGCAGGCGCGCACCGCCGACGTGAAGACGCTGCAGGCCGCGTGCGACGAGGTGTCGTTCGACCGCAGCGTGCTGGCGTTCCGCAAGGACATCGAAGCGCTCGACGCGATGCGAAGCCAGTGCGTCAACCATCCGCGCGATCTGCCTTTGCGGCAGGCTGAAGTCGACCGGCTGCTTGAAGAAGCCAGGGCCGCCGCCGCGCAACTGGGCTGGCCGGGGGACGAGGCCGGCATTCGCGCCAGCCTGCCGACGGCGCTGGCGCTGAAGGCCGTTTCCAACCTGCTGCGGGACCGTGGCGCGGTGCACCAGACGATGCGCAGCGCAGAAGAGGCGGTACGGCAGAAGACGGCGGACCTCGACGGCGACCTCGCGGAGCTGCAAGGCCTGCAGGCGTCGGAAGTGCCGATGGCATTGCGGCAGGCGCTCGACGAAGCCTTGCCGCTCAAGAACAGCGGCACCCGGCTGCGGACTTTGAGTGTCGGGGTCGAGCAGGCCAACGAGCGGCTGAACCACGCGCTGGCCGCACTGGGCCGCTGGCGTGCGCCGGTCGACGCGTTGCGCGGCATGGAGGCGCCGTCCACCGCGCGCATCTCGGCGCTGCAACGCCAGCGCCACGAAGCCGCGACGGCGTGCGCGCATGCGCGCGAGAAGCTGGACGAATCCCACGCCGAAACGGCCCGCCTCGAACTCGAGGTGGCGCAATTCGAGCACGCGCACAAGGTGGTCACACCGACTGAAGTGCACGAGGCGCGCGCGAACCGCGATGTGACGTGGACATCGATCAAGCGCGGCGATGTGCCGGTCGCCGCCGGTGCGCCCGTGCTCGATGCGGCGATCCGGCTGGCGGACGAACTGGTCGATTCGCAGCTCGGCACCGCGACCGATGCCGCGACCCTGCAAGGCATCCGGCAGCGGCTGGAACGGGCGAAGGCCGACGTTCCGCGCTGCGCGCAGCAGCTTGCCAAATGCACGGCCGCACTCGAAGAAATCGACCGGAGCTGGTCGACGGCCGCAGCCGCTGCCGGCTGGACGGACATGCCGCTGGACGATGCCGCCGACTGGCTCGGCAAGCGGGCGGACGCGCTCGAAGCACAGGACATGCTGGCGCAACGGCAACGCGATCTGGACGAAGAAGCCTCGGCTTCGCGCCGTGCATGTGAGGCGCTGGCTTCGGCGCTGAAGGGCGCGGCCGTGGCCGTTCAGGCCGAAGACGATCTCGCCGCGCTTTGCGCGGCGGCCAGCCTCCATGTGAGCCATGCCGACGCTCAGCATGCCCGAAAGAGCGGACTGCAGCAGCAGGTGAAGCAGGCGCAACGCGCGCTGGAAAGCCTGAAGGCGAATGCCGAATCGGCCACGCGCGAGCACGAGGCCTGGGCGCTCCAGTGGTCCGCAGCCCTGCGCAGCGCGACGCTGCAAGCCGCTTCCGCGACCTTCGCCGAAGCCGAAGGCGCGGTCGAACTCGCGAACCTGGCGGCAGACCGGCTCGACAAGGCGGACGGCATCCGGCGCGAGCGCATCGACACGATGCGGGCCGACCTGGAAAGGCTGGAGGCTGAAGCGCGGCGGCTCTCGGCGCAACTGGACCCTGCGTTGCTTTCGCTGGGCGACTGGCCCGAAGTGTCCCGGCGCCTGTCGCAACGCCTGCAGGAAACGACCAGCGCGGCGCAGAAGGCCGCGCTCGCCGAGACCGCGCTGCAAGCGGCGCAATCGCAGGAGCGCGAGGCCGGCCTTCGCGTGCGCACCGTGCACGCGCGGCTCAAGCCTTTGCTGGACCTGGCCGGCGTCGAGTCCGCGGCCGCGGCGCTGCCGCTCGTGGAGCGTTCCGACAGGCAGCGGGCGCTGCGCCAGGATTTGGCCGAGGCGCGCGAGGCGCTCATTCAGGACGGCGACGGCCTGACCCGCGAGGCCATCGAAGCCGAGATTTCGGGACACGCCCCGACCGAGGTGATCGGGCTGCTCGAACAGGCCCGCAATGACCTTGCCGCCGTGACCGAACGCCTGAACCTGCTGGTGCAAAAGCGCGTGACCGCGGAGCAGGCTTTCTCGGCCATCGCGGGCCAGGCCAATGCCGCAACCGCCGAAGCACGGCGCCAAGAAGCGCTGGCCGCGATGGGCGAGGTTGCCGAGCAATACCTGGAGGTCGCGACGGCGGGCAAGCTGCTCAAGTGGGCCATCGACCGCTACCGCGACCGCAAGCAGGGCCCGATGCTTCAGCGAGCCAGCACGGTGTTTTGCGAGCTCACGCTGGGCGACTTCACCAAGCTGGGTGTGGACTACGAGAAAGACACGCCCGCGCTCTACGCCCGCCGCAAGAGCGGGCAGGTGGTCGAGGTTTCGGGCCTGAGCGAAGGCACGCGCGACCAGCTCTACCTGGCGCTGCGCATCGCCGCGCTGGAGCTTCATCTGGAGAACGCGAAGGCATTGCCCTTTGTGGCCGACGATCTCTTCGTCAACTTCGACGACGCACGCGCCAAGGCCGGACTGCGGTCGCTGCGCGAGCTGTCGACGCGAACGCAGGTCGTGTTTCTCACGCACCACGATCACCTGTTGCCCTTCGTGCGCGAAGTGTTCGGCGACGGCGTGAACATCATCGAGCTTCAAAGGGATGCGATGGCTGGCGGATGAATTGCGGAACCTCCGGGCAGCGTGGGCCTCTTACCCAGTTTTTCTGCTGTTCCGATGAATGAAATCCGCGATGCCGCCGCCGAGCTTTCCCGTTTTCGCCGCCGTGTGGTGGTGGTCGGCTGTGTGGTGCTGTTCGGGTTCGGGCTGATCGGGGCGCGCCTGGCGTACCTGCAAGTCATGCGCCACGAAGAGCTGGCCGACCGGGCCGAGAGCAACCGCACGGCCATCGTGCCGGTGGTGCCCAACCGGGGGCAGATCCTTGACCGCAACGGCGTGGTGCTGGCCTCGAACTACGCGGCCTACACGCTGGAGATCACGCCGTCGAAGGCGGGCGACCTTCATTCGACGGTGGAAGAGCTGGGCGCCATCGTCGAAGTCACGGCCAAGGACCGGCGCCGTTTCCAGCGACTGCGCGAAGACTCGCGCAGCTTCGACTCCATCCCTATCCGCACCCGCCTAAGCGATGAAGAAGTGGCGCGCTTTGCGGCCCAGCGCTATCGCTTTCCGGGTGTCGAGATCAAGGCGCGCCTGTTCCGCACCTACCCGCATGGCGACGTGGCGTCGCACGTCATCGGCTACATCGGCCGCATCAACCAGCGCGAGAAGAACGCGATGGACGACTGGGAAGAAGAGGAGCGCGCCAACTACCGGGGCACCGACTACATCGGCAAGCTCGGCATCGAGCAGAGCTACGAAAAAGCCCTGCACGGCCAGACCGGCGTGGAGCAGATGGAAACCTCGGCCGGCGGCCGTGCCGTGCGACAACTGGCCCGCCGACCGGCCACGCCGGGCCAGACGGTGATGCTGTCGCTCGACATCAAGCTGCAGAAGCTGGTGGAAGATATGTTTGGCGACCGCCGCGGCGCGCTGGTCGCCATCGACCCCAAGACCGGCGAGGTGCTGGCCTTCGTGAGCAAGCCGACCTTCGACCCGAACCTGTTCGTGGAAGGCATCGACACCGAAAGCTGGAAGGCACTGAGCGAATCGATCGACAACCCGCTGCTGAACCGCGCGCTGCGCGGCACCTACCCGCCGGGCTCGACCTACAAGCCGTTCATGGCCATGGCGGCGCTGCAGACCGGCACGCGCTCGGCGGAGAAGGTCGAGAACGACCCCGGCTTCTACAACTTCGGCGGCCGCACCTTCCTCAGCCACCGGGGCGGGCTGGGCGGTGTCGACATGCACCGCGCCATCCAGTTTTCGAGCAACACGTATTTCTATTCGCTGGCCAGCGAGATGGGCGTCGACCTGATCCACGACTTCATGGCGCCGCTGGGTTTCGGGCAGTTCACCGGCATCGACCTGATCGGCGAATCGCGCGGCGTGCTGCCGAGCAAGGCCTGGAAGCGCGCCGCGTACCGGCGCCCCGACATGAAGACCTGGCACGCCGGCGAAACCATTTCGCTGGGCATCGGCCAGGGCTACAACAACTTCACGATGCTGCAGCTCGCCTCGGCCAATGCCACGCTGGCCAACGGCGGCGTGCGCTACCAGCCGCATCTGGTGCGGGCCATCAGGGACACGGTCACCGGAGAAGTGGTGCGGCAGGTGCAGCCCCCGGCCCAGGACCTGGGCTACGCGCGCAAGCACGTCAACGTGGTGCGCGATGCGATGGTGGCGGTCACCAAGGGCGGCACGGGCACCCGCGTGTTTGCCGGTGCGACGTACACCTCGGCCGGCAAGACGGGCACGGCGCAGGCCGTGAGCCTGGGGCCCAAGGCGCGGGCCAGCGGCAAGGCGCTCGAAGCGCGCCAGCGCGATCACGCGCTGTACATGGCCTTTGCGCCGGCAGAGGCGCCCACCATCGCGGTGGCGGCCATCGTCGAAAACGCAGGCTTCGGCGCAGCGCATGCAGCGCCCATCGTGCGCCGCGTGTTCGACTACTGGATCTCCGGGCAATACCCGAACGAGGCCGACATGGCGGCGGTGCGGGTGGGACGGGCGGCCGCGCCCATCGGCCAGCCCCTGTCGGCGAGCGACGTGCAGGCCTTCGAGGCGCAGGCGGAAGCGGAAGAGGGCGTCGAAGAAACTTCGGTGCTCTGATGAGTCGGCGGGGCCGGGCGCCGCGCGGTCGAAGTCGCGAGAGAAGGGCGCTCAGCCCACCGCCTTGATGAGCCGCTCGCGCCCGGCCTTCGCCAGCATCGAGGCGACGGCGCACGAGGCGAGCCGCGCGGGCTCGGAGTCGGCGCGGCTCGTCAGGATCACGGGCACCTTCGTGCCCAGCACGATCCCCGCGGCATAGGCGCCGGCCAGGAAGGTCAGGCTCTTGGCCAGCATGTTGCCGGCGTCGAGGTCGGGCACGATCAGCACGTTGGCGCGGCCCGCGACCGGCGAGCTGATGCCCTTGATGCGCGCGGCTTCGGCGTCGATGGCGTTGTCCATGGCCAGCGGCCCGTCGAGCTGCGCGCCGGTGATCTGCCCACGGTCGGCCATCTTGCACAGCACGGCGGCATCGAGCGTCGAGGGCACCTTGGCGTTGACGGTCTCGGTGGCCGAGAGCAGCGCGACGCGCACCGCCGGCATCCGCAGCGCATGCGCCAGATCGATCGCGTTCTGGACGATGTCGACCTTTTCTTCGAGCGTGGGCGCGATGTTGATGGCCGCGTCCGAAATGATGAGCGGCTGCGAATGGCCGGGCACGTCCATCACGAAGCAATGGCTGATGCGGCGCGACGTTCGCAGGCCGCCTTCGCGGCGAACCACGGCGCCCATCAGCTCGTCGGTGTGCAGGCTGCCCTTCATCAGTGCGTCGACCTCGCCGCGCAGCGCCATGGCAACGGCCAGGTCGGCCGCGGCGTGGCTGTGCGGTGCATCGACGATCACGAGGTCCGAAGGATTGGCGCCGATGGCCAGCGCGGCCGCTTCGATGCGCGCGCGCGGGCCGATCAGCACGGGCGCGATCAGCCCCAGCCGCGCGGAGGCGAGCGCCGCTTCGAGCGACACCTCGTTGGTGGGGTGAACCACGGCGACGCGCAAGGCAGGCAACTCGCGCGCCGCCACGATCAGGCGGTCATAGTGCGGATGGGCGGCGGGGGTGGGCGATGTCATGCGGGCGGGTCCTGGTGGCAGGTTGCGGTGGCGGGCTATGGCTATGTCTGGATGTACGCGTCGGGCGGGGTGTCTTGCCGCGGCGGTTGCGGCTCGCCCATCATCTCGCGCAGGGTCGCCTCGATGGTGCGCGACATCGCATCGAGCGCAAGGTCGTTGGGTTCGGTGCCGAAGGGCTCCTCGATCTCGGCGCCCAGGGCTTCGAGCGCGAAGAAGGTGTAGGCGATGAAGGCGACCACCACCGGCGTCATGGCACCGATGGCGTCCACCATGCCGAAGGGCAGCAGCACGCAATAAAGGTAGATGGTGCGGTGGATGATGACGGCGTAGGTGAACGGAATCGGCGTGCTCGCGATGCGCTCGCAACCGCCCAGCGCCTCGGTCAGCCGCCCCAGCGGCACTTCCATGGCCTGGGCCAGCATCGGGTCGAGCCTGCCCTGCCGGCGCTGGTCGCGCAGCCATTCGCCCACCATCAAGAGCAGCACGGCCGGCTTGAAGCGCGCGGCCTGCAGGCGCGCGCAGTCTTCCGGCGGAAGCAGGCGCGCCAGGTCGGCGGCCGGGTCGCTGCCGCGCAACTGATGGCGCAGTGCATGCACGAAGGCGATGAGCCGCGTGGTCATCACGGTGGCTTCGGCGGGCGCGTCGGTCAGCGTCAGGGCCTGGCGCACCAGCGAACGCGTTTCGTTGAGCAGCGCGCCCCACAGCGTGCGCGCCTCCCAGTAGCGCGAATAGCTCGTGCTGTTGCGAAAGCCCAGGAAGATGGCCAGCGTCAGGCCGATGAGCGAGAAGGGCACGAAATTGAGCGGCACCTTCCAGTGAAACACCTGCCCGTGCAGCACGGTCACCAAAACCGCGAAGGCGGTGGTCCAGAGCAACTGCGGCGCAATGTCCGGCAGGACCGAACCGCGCCACACGAAGAGCATGCGCAGCCAATGGGGGCGGGGTCGGACGATCATCGGTCGGCCATTATCCCCGCCCAGGCCCAGTGCGGGCCGCGCTCAATTCAGGCTGCTGCGGCCTTCGGCGCGAAGCCCAGCATGGCCTTGACTTCGAGGAACTCGCCGAACGCGTGATCGCCCCATTCGCGCCCGTTGCCGGACTGCTTGAAGCCGCCGAAGGGCGCGCTCAGGTCGAGGGTCGCGCTGTTGATGTTCACCTGCCCGGCACGCAGGCGCGAGGCGACCTTTCTGGTCGCTTCAGGGTCCGAGCCCGACACGTAGGCCGCCAGGCCGTAGGGCGTGTCGTTGCCGATCTCGACGGCCTGCTCGACCGTGTCGTAGCCCAGGATCGTCAGCACCGGGCCGAAGATTTCTTCGCGCGCCACGGTCATCTGGTTGTTCACGTGGCCGAGCACCGTGGGCTTGACGTAGTAGCCGGTTTCCAGGCCCACGGGCTTGCCGGGGCCGCCGGCCACCACCGTGGCGCCTTCCTCGATGCCCTTGTGGATCAGCGTCTGGATCTTGTCCCACTGCGCCGCCGACACCACCGGGCCCAGCGCCGCGCCGCTGGCCGGGTCGCCGACCGTGGTGGCTTCCGCCGCCGCCTTCGCGATGGCCAGCGCCTCGGCCATGCGCGCGTTGGGCACCAGCATGCGCGTGGGGGCGTTGCACGACTGGCCCGAGTTGCCCATCACGCCGCGCACGCCCGCCGTCACGGCGTGCTGGAAGTCGGCGTCTTCCAGAATGATGTTGGGCGACTTGCCGCCAAGCTCCTGGTGCACGCGCTTCACGGTCGGCGCGGCGTTGCGGGCCACTTCGATGCCGGCGCGCGTGGAGCCGGTGAACGACACCATGTCGACCTCGGGGTGGCTGGAGAGCGCCGCGCCCACCGTCGGCCCGTCGCCGTTGACGAGGTTGAAGACGCCGGCGGGTACCTGGGCCGCGTCCATGATCTCGGTCCAGATCACGGCGGAGAACGGCGCGATCTCCGAAGGCTTGAGCACCATGGTGCAGCCCACGGCCAGCGCCGGCGCCACCTTGCAGGCGATCTGGTTGACGGGCCAGTTCCACGGCGTGATGAAGCCGCACACGCCGATCGGTTCTTTCACCAGCAGCGTGCTGCCGCGTGCCTCGTTGAACCTGTAGTTCTTCAACACTTCCAGCGCCGTCTGCAGATGCGCCAGGCCCATGGCGGCCTGTGCGTCCCGGGCCAGCGCGGCGGGTGCGCCCATCTCCTCGGTGATGGCGGCGGCCATGTCGGCATAGCGCTTCTTGTATTCGGCAAGGATGCGTTCGAGCAGCGCGGTGCGCTCCTGCACGCTGGTCTGCGAGTAGTCGGCGAAGGCGGCGCGCGCGGCACGCACCGCACGGTCGACGTCGGTGGCCGAGCCCATCGAGATCCGGCCGGCCGATTTTTCGGTCGCGGGGTTGATCACGTCGATGGCCTTCGGCTGGGCGGGGTCGACCCAGCGGCCGTCGATGTAGAACTTCAGGTAGTCGCGCATGTCTCTTTCTCCTGGTGGGTGGCTGTGTGCCGGATGCAATCGTTGTGCATCACAGAATACATCGATGAATGGCCGCGTGGAGAAGAGCGTGGAAGAGGGCCGTTGTGTTCCATTTCGGGACAACACCTCTGCCGGAGGTGGCTTGTGCCGAGGCCCGCAAGAGGCGGATGATGTGCTTCGCAGAGCACGTCGAGCACATCATGGAAGCGCCGAAAGACCCGCCCCCGATCTCGCCGCGCATGGCGGTCGCCTACGCGATCGGCATGCCGCTGGCATTGCTCGCGCTGATCTTCCTGCCCGCGGGCTCGATCGGTTGGCGGCCGGGATGGGTGTTCCTTGCGGTGCTGGTCCTGGGCTTCGGTGTTTCGGCGTTGGTGATCGCGCGGGTCAACCCGATGATCTATCGCGCGCGTAGCCGCTTCCAGCCGGGCACCAAGGGGTGGGACAAGGCGCTGCTCGCGGTCATCCTGCCGGCGATGGCGGCGATATTGCCCGTCGGGGCACTCGATGCCGGGCGCTGTCACTGGTCGAGCGTGCCTGATCTGGTCGTGGTGCTGGGCTATGTCCTGACGCTTAAGGGGATCGTCGTGACCGGATGGGCGCAGGCCGTGAATCCGTTCTTCGAGCCCGGCGTTCGTATCCAGTCCGAGCGCCACCAGCACGTGATCGACACCGGGCCTTACCGTTTCGTTCGCCATCCGGGGTATGCCGCGGCGCTCGCGTTGTTCTTCGGCATGGCGCTTGCGCTGGGTTCGTGGTGGGCGCTGGTGCCGGCTGCGCTTGCCTCCGTGGTTCTGGTCGTGCGGACAGCTCTGGAAGATCGCTTGCTGCAAGCCGGGCTTTCGGGGTACGCGGACTATGCGCGCCGTGTTCGATGGCGGCTGCTTCCCGGCGTCTGGTAATTGCGTGGTGAGGTGCCGGGGTGATGGCGGCCATTGACGCCATCGCTTCGCCCACGCGAGCGTGCACGCCGATGGTGCTCCCGTGCCGCGCGACACCGCGCGCGCCCGGCCTGATATTTGCTCCGCAGTGGAGAACAGCCAGTCATCCACTCGGGGCCATGCCATGTCGAATCCGCAGGAAATCGTCGGACTCACCCACCAGGTCAAGAAGCTGGCCAACGGAAAAATCTCCGACATCAACGACATCAACCGCGAGACCACCTTCCTCGCGCTCAACGCGCTGATCGAAGCTGCGCGCGCGGGCGATGCGGGCAAGGGCTTCGCGGTGGTGGCCAACCAGGTCAAGCAGGTGTCGACGCGCATCGCCGACATCACCACCGTGCTCAACAAAGAGCTTGCCGGTTCGCTGTCGAAGCTGACCGACCTGGGCGACAGCATGATCGAGCGGTTGCGCTCGCATGAAGGGCAGCGCTGCGCCGACCTTGCACTGAACATGATCGACATCGTCGATCGCAATCTTTATGAGCGCTCGTGCGACGTGCGCTGGTGGGCCACCGATTCCGCCGTGGTCGACTGCCTTGCCGGTGGCGGTGCGCCGCAGCGCGAGCACGCATCGCGCCGGTTGTCGGTGATTCTCGACAGCTACACCGTGTACCTCGACCTGTGGATCGTGGACGCGTCGGGCACCGTGCTCTCGAATGGCCGCTCGCAAAGCTACCCGGTCGCGGGCCGGAACGTCGCCAATGCGCGCTGGTTCAAGGAGGCGATGAAAACGCCGTCGGGCGCCGACTTTGTTGCCGGCGACGTCGAGGCCTTGCCGTTGTTGAACAACGCGCACGTTGCCACCTACGCCACCGCGATCCGCGAGCGCGGCGCCGTCGACGGCCGGCCGCTGGGCGCGCTGGTGATCTTCTTCGACTGGGCCGCACAGGCCCGCGCGGTCGTCAAGGGCGTGCGGCTCACCGACGAGGAATGGCGGCGCACACGCTGCCTGATCGTCGACTCCACATTCCGCGTGATCGCCAGTTCGGATTCGGCGGGCGTGCTCGCCGAACGGTTCAACCTCGTCACCGGCGGGCAGCGCACCGGCTTCTATCGCACGGCTGATGGGCGCACCACGGTGTCGTTCGCGGCGACGCCGGGGTACGAAAGCTATCGGGGGCTGGGCTGGTATGGCGTCGTGGTGCAGAAGGCGCCTGTTTGAGCGGTGTCGCCGCAGGGCGTGCCGGACGACACGAAGACGGGCGGACGCGACGTCACGCCACGTCACACCGAAAGGCTTGGGCGCAAGCGGCTCTCGATGCGCGCCTGATCTTCGCCAGGCGGGAAGGGCCGCAAACGCCTGTTGGGTGACGAAGGCAGGGGCGCAGCACCAGCGTTGCTGACCCGCCTCACCCGGCCCGGCATTGGACTTTAGTCCAATGCGCCGCGCACGATTAACTCCTAGGATCGCGCCGCCCGCGCATGCGTTGGCGTGCGCCAGATCCCTTTTCGTCCAGAAAAAAACAGGAGAAGAAACCCATGAATCGCATC
This sequence comes from Variovorax sp. EL159, assembly GCF_900100965.1. Lineage (GTDB taxonomy): Bacteria > Pseudomonadota > Gammaproteobacteria > Burkholderiales > Burkholderiaceae_C > Variovorax. The sequence continues at coordinate 255,855 of NZ_FMUJ01000003.1, forward strand.
CGTCGTGTCGTTTTCAATCGCGTGCACACATGGATGCGTTGTCGACTCTCACCTGAAGGGCTCGGCGGAAAACGCTCTTCGGGTCGCAAGGGCTGGGGCAAGAACGCAGCGCCTGCCGTGTCTTCATGGTGGGTGCTTATCCCTGAATTCAGGGATTTCAACGGAGTGTTTCTTTCTGTATCTTTCGCCCGATCGACCGGGTCGTGAAGCGAGCAGTCTTGCAGTGGCAGGGCTCGCCTGCACTGGCTTTCGAGGTGCTGCCTGCAACCAGCGCCCGGCATTGCGGCACCACGCTTGTGGGCCGGCAAGTTTCTGCATTTCAGCAAATCGGGGGGAATCAATGAATCGCGCGTACCGCCTTGTCTTCAACTCTGCAAGCGGCATGCTGCAGGTCGTCTCGGAGCTTGCGCGCGCGCCGGGTGGCGGGGCGTCCAGTGCCCGTGTCACGGCGCGGCGCGGGCGTGTTCGGGTGAGGGGGAAGGCTGCTTTGGCATTTCTTGCACTGGCCGCAGCGATACCGATGAGCGCTAGAGCTGGCGGTCCTCCCCCGTCGACGCTGCCTGGGGGCGGTGTGATCGTCAGTGGCATTGGTTCGATCACCACCACTGGCCAGACCATGACCGTGACACAGACTTCGCAGCTGGTGGCGCAGAACTGGAGCACGTTTGACCTTGGCGGCACAGCGTCGATCAGCTTCGAGCAACAGGGCACGGGAAGCCTCTCGATCAATCGAATCCTCAACCAGACGCCCAGCCAGATCTACGGCACCGTCGCCTCGAACGGTCAACTTTTCCTGAGCAACGCCAATGGCATCGTCTTCGGACCGGGCGCCCAGGTGAATGCAGGTGGGTTCCTGGCCACCGCACTGGACATCACGAAGAACGGAAATCGATACCTGCTCGACGTGAACGCCAGCAGTTCCAGCGCAGTCATCAACAACGGCACCTTGCAGGCTTCGGCCGGTGCCTCGGTAGCGCTGGTGGGTGCAAATGTGACCAACAGCGGCAACATCGTTGCCCAGTCGGGACGCATCAACCTTTCGGCTCTTGATCATGCGGAGCTGGCGTTCGATGGCAACAGGCTGATCGACATCCTTGCGAACGGAGCGCTCACCGGAGCCTTGAGTGCCGGGTCACCGGCCGTCAGCAACGTCGGGACTCTGCAGGCTGACGGCGGGGTGATCGTGCTGCAGGCGGTCGCAACGCCGGGGCTGTTCGCCCAGCTGGTCAGCAACAGCGGTGTGATCCAGGCCCAGGGGTTCAGCGGCAACGGCGGAACCGTCACGATGAACGCGCAGGGCGGTGGTGTCGTCTTGGCAGGTTCAATCGACGTCAACGGAGTCAATGGAGGGCAAGTCTCCCTGTCCTCCGACACCGGGGTGTTGATCGCGGGGACGATCAATGCAACAGGCACCTCGGCGGGCGGGACCGTCATGGTCAGCGGCGGCCTGATTGACCTGCAGGCTCGTAGCCGCATCAACGCGGGCTCCGGGCAGATTGTCCTCACGTCGACCGATGCGATCAAGCAATCAACGGGTTCTTCGATCACCGGCACTCTGATGGGAAGTTCTGTGTTGGCCGCAACCCTCGACGGCGACAACAAGATCAGCAACCTCGGCCACTTTTCGGCCAACGACTTCCGCCTGAACAACGGGCAATCCCTGACGGTCACCGACGCGCTCAATGGCGGCACCAGCACGGCCCTGACAGTTGTCGGCGACCTGACGCTCAATGCCGACGTCATCGGCGCGACCACGACACTCAATTCGACAGGCTTCATCACCCAGACCGCCGGAGCCATCACGGCCACCAAGCTCTCCGGCAGTTCGGGACGCGATGCGACATTGAGCAACGTCAACCAGATCGCCGAACTGGGCGACTTCGACAGTGGCGGCACGTTGACCTTGAATACCAGCCAGGCATTGAAGGTCACCGGCGGCGTCACGGCCAGAAAACTCAAGCTGAGTGCCGCGAACGGCACCGTTGTCACCGGCGCGATACAGACCGAAACCCTCGGCAGCGGCACGACGATCGGCGCAGGCACATTGCAGATCGGCAATGGCGGAAACACCGGCTCGATCGAGGGCAACGTCAACCTCGACACGCAGCTCATCTTCAAGCGCAACAACGCAGTGACCTTCGACGGAGCCGTGGCCGGCGCGGGTTCGCTGTCGCAGTCCGGCAGCGGCACGCTCACGCTGACAGGCGCCAGCACCTATACCGGCGGCACGACGGTGGCGGCCGGCACGCTGCGCGTGACCAACACCGCGGGCAGCGCGACCGGCAGCGGCGCAGTGCAGGTCAACAGCGGCGCAACGCTGGCCGGTGGCGGCATCATCGCGGGCGCCGTCCACATCGCCAGCGGCGGCATCCTGTCACCCGGCAACAGCCCTGGCACGCTGACCACAGGCGCGCTGAGCCTGGACAGCGGCGCCATCCTCAACTACGAACTCGGCCAGGCCGGTGCACCCGGCGGTGCACTCAACGACCTCATCGACGTGAAGGGCAACCTTGCCCTGAACGGCACGCTCAACGTCACCGAGTCGGCAGGCGGCAACTTCGGCCCCGGCCTGTACCGCCTCATGAAGTACAGCGGCACGCTGACCGGCAACGGCCTGTCGATCGGAACGTCGCCGGCCAAGGCCGCGGCGGCGGACCTGTACGTGCAGAGCTCGGTCGCCGGCGAGGTCAACCTCATCAACAGCACGGGCGCCAAACTCAACTTCTGGGACGGTGGCGACCCGACGAAATACAGCGATGGCGCGGCCGGTGGCGGCTCCGGCACCTGGGGCCTTCGCAGCCCCAACGACGGCTGGACCGATGCCGACGGCAAGCTCAACAAGGCCTGGACGCAGAACGAGTTCGCCATGTTCGGCGGCAAGGCCGGCACCGTCACCGTGGACAACGGCGCGGGCAACGTCAGCATCGGCGGTGCACAGTTCTTTGCCGACGGCTACGTCGTCAACGGCGGCGCGCTCACGCTCGGCAATGCCGCCACGACCATCAAGGTCGGCGACGGCACGGCTTCCGGCGCGGCCATGACGGCCACCATCCAGTCGGTGCTGACCGGCACGGGCGGCCTCGTGAAAGACGACATGGGCACGCTGGTCCTGAAGGGCGCCAACAACTACACGGGCGGCACGACCGTCAAGGCCGGCGTGCTGCAGGGCGACACCACCAGCCTGCAGGGCGACATCGTCAACAACGCCAGGGTCACCTTCGACCAGCCGACGAACGGCACCTACGCCGGCACGATGAGCGGCACTGGCAGCCTTCGCAAGATCGGCGGCGGCGAGCTGTTGATGACGGCGCTCAACAGCTACAGCGGCGGCACGCTGATCGAGGCCGGCACCGTGAACACCTCGGTCACCGGTGCACTGGGCAGCGGCAACGTCTTCGTGGCGGGCGGCGCGGGCCTCGTCTTCAGCGGCAACGCCGATCCGGGGAGCCTGACCATCACGACGGGCCCGCGCGATGGCGCGACCAGCGGCGGGTTCGTGGCGTTCTCGGGCAGCGGCTCGGCGGCGCGGACATCGCTCGTCACCAGCGCGGACGGCACGCTGGATATTTCCGGCGGCACGACAGGCGGCATGGCCATCGGCGCACTGGCGGGCGCCGGCAAGGTGCTGCTGGGCGGCAAGGCGCTGACGACCGGCAACCTGAATGCGAGCACCGAAATCTCGGGCGTGATCTCGGGCGCCGGCGGCTCGCTGGAAAAGGTCGGCACGGGCGCGTTGACGCTCTCGGGCGCCAACACCTACACCGGTGGCACGGCCCTGCGCCAGGGCCGGCTGAACCTCGGCAACAACCAGGCGCTGGGCACCGGTGTGCTGTCGATGGACGACGACACCACGCTGGGCTTCAGCGCCGATGGCCTGCGCATCGCCAATGCGATCAAGCTGACCGGCAACAACGATCCCGTCATCGACACCGGCGCCTTCAATGCCACCTTGAGCGGCGCGATCAGCGGGGGCGGTTTCATCACCAAGCAGGGAACGGGCGCGCTGACGCTGTCGGGTGCCAACACCTACAGCGGCGCGACCAACGTGGCGCAGGGCACGCTGTCGGCGGGCGCGGCCAACACCTTCAGCGCGGCGTCGGCACACAGCGTGGCAGCCGGCGCGACGCTCGATCTCGCAGGCTTCAACCAGACGGTCGCGTCGCTGGCCAACAGCGGCACGGTCTCTCTGCCCGGCAGCACGCCGGGCGCGACCCTGACCGTCAACGGCCCGTACGTGGGCAACAACGGTGTGCTGAAGCTGGGCGCGGTCCTGAATGGCGGCGGCCCATCGGACCGCCTGATCCTCAACGGCCCCACGGCGGTTGCCAGTGGCAAGACCAGCGTGCAGGTCGTCAACTTCGGCGGCCTCGGTGCGCTGACCAGCGGCAATGGCATCGAGGTCATCACCGCGCAGAACGGTGCGACCACGACCGCGCAGACGACCAAGGACGCGTTCTCTCTGGCCGGCGGCCACGTCGATGCCGGCGCCTACGAGTACCGGCTCAATCCCGGCGACGCCAACGGCGCGGGCGAAAACTGGTACCTGCGTTCCACCGCCAATGCGGTGTCCCCGACAAACCCGGCAGGCCTGCCCGTCATTGCCTACCGGCCCGAAGCGGCGCTCTATGCCGCGCTGCCCAGCCAACTGCGCCAGGGCAACCTCGCGATGTTGGGCGATGTGCGCAAGCGCGTGGGCGACGACGACGCGAAGGGTTCGGCCATTGCGTCGACAGGTTCGGATCGCCGTGCCTGGGCCCGCGTGCTGTCCACCGACATCGACATCCGGCAGGGCGGCGCCGTCTCGCCCGACAGCAAGGGGCGCCTGACCGGCTTCCAGGCCGGCACCGACCTGATCGCCGCGCCGAACTGGCGCGCTGGCCTCTACGTCGGCCAGCTCGACGGCGATGCACGCGTCAAGGGTTTCGCCAGCGGCATCAGCAACCTGGGCGTGGGCCGCAACGATCTGCGCAGCCAGTACTTGGGCATCTACGGCACCTACACCGGCGACAGCGGCTTCTATGCCGATGCCGTGCTGCAGGCGGGCCGCCACCGCTACACGGTGGCGCCGATGTGGAGCGCCGGGGTGGGGGGCAAGGGCAGCAGCCTTCTGGCGTCCATTGAAGTAGGGCAGTCTTTCGCGCTGGGCAACAGCGGCTGGGCGATCGAGCCGCAGTTGCAGCTCATCCATCAGCATCTGGACCTGGACAACTCGCTGATCGCCGGTGCCGTGGTTCAGCCGCAAGCGGACAACGGCTGGATCGCCCGCGCGGGCTTGCGGGTCAAGGGCGAGGTCGATACCGGCATCGGCACGCTGCAGCCGTATGGTCGCCTCGACATCTACAAGACCTCGCGTGGCACGGACACCGCACGCTTCGTGAGCGGTGCAAGCATCACCCACGTCACCGCGCCCGTGGGCGGCACGAGCACCGAGTTGGCGGGCGGCTTCACGCTGGCGCTGAATCAGACGACCAGCCTGTACGGCGAAGTGGGCAAGCTGTGGTCTTCGGGTGGCGATGCCAAGGTCAGGAGCGGGATCAACGGCTCACTGGGCGTGCGCATGAAGTGGTGACCGGATAGTCCCGCCCGGCACATCTTGTTCCCGACCGTTGCGCCGGTTACCCTTGTTCTCATGCTCAGTATTCACGCAGACACCTCCCACGTGATCCAACTGGCCGTGGGGCCATCGTTCATGCTGGCGGCCATCGGGGGCACGCTGACGGTCCTCACGAACCGCCTTGCGCGTGTGAACGACCGCATGCACAAGTGCCGGGACGAACGCGACGAGGCCGTGCCGGCCAAGTGCATCGACATCGACACCGAACTCGGCACGCTCAATCGCCGCGCCAAGATCCTCAATGGGGCGATCTCGACGGGGGCGCTGTGCGGCGTCATCGTCTGCCTGCTGATCGGCTCGCTGTTCGTGGCCAACGAACTCGAGCTGGCCTTCGACCGCCCGGTCGCGGTGCTTTTCGTCGTGGCCATGCTCGCGCTGATCGCCACCTACGCGCTGCTGCTGGTCGAAGTCTTTGTGACCCAGCGCAGCATCAATCCGACGTAGCGTTTCCGCAAGGGAAGGGCGGGCCATCGAAACCGGATGGCCCGTCGAACCGCCATCGCCGGCCGTCTACCGAAGGCGTTGGGCCATCCATCCGATCATCTTGGGCATGACCTCGTCGAGGCGGGTGACGGCGCAGTGGCCGGTGTTCGCCAGCAGTTCCACCACCGTGTCCTTGCGCCCCTCGAACACCAGCGTGTCGTGTTGCGGGACATGCACGTCGTCCGCGCCATTGACGACCAGCATGGGTGCATTCGTCTGGCGATCGAGCAGCGGGCGCAACGAGAAGGCGGAGAGCGCGCGCGTCACGTCCTCCTGCGGCGGGCGCTGGCTGAAGCCCAGCGCGTTGCCGACGATGTCGGACATGCCGAAGCTCGCGACGCCCTTGGGCGCGAAAGACGCTTCGACGGGGCCGCCAAGCACGATGGCCGCATCCACTTCGCCGGCGAGGCCCGAACGCGCCGAGAAATAACCGCCCATCGAAATACCAAGATGGCCGACCTTGCGCGCGCCGAGCGACTTCGCTTCGGCCACCAGTCCGCTCACGATCTGCACGCTCTCGGCGGACATGGGAATCTGCGACTCGCCCGTGCCGGGAATATCGAAGGCGATGACGCGCAGGCCCGCGTGCTGCGCGAAGGCGAGGAAGATCAGCGGAAGGTCCATCTTCCAGGAGTCGACGCCGCCGCTGGCAAGCAGGACCGGCGCATCGGACGGCGCGCCCTTGGGCGAGAAGATGTTGACGGCCACGGGCGTCGTCGTGTCGCCGATCGGAAGCTGCAGCACGCGGCGTTCGTGGTCGACCGGGAACTCGCGGGACCACAGCTCGTATTGCGCGAGCTGATGTTGCAAGGCGCGCCGGCTCGCGTCGTTGGCAAGCGTCGGGAACTTCGCCCAGCCGTAGGTGACCGCTGCGAGGTCATGCCGGCCGGCATCCGCGTACCGCTTGGCAAGTTGCGACCACTCGTACACCCAGCCACCGGGCTCGTCGACCCACATGCGCCTGGTCGACGCGCGCACCGCATCGACGTCGGCGGGAGCGAGCCCTCTGACCATCTGGGGGTAGCGCTCGTGGAAGAGTTCTTGTGGATCGATGGGCCATTCGTAAGACATGCGATTGCTCCTTTGCTGGGTGAGATGCAGGGTGATTTGCGGCAGGGCGGTTGCCCCGGCTTCTTGAGGGGAAGTGCTCAGCGCCAATGGGCCAGCGGCAATCCGGCGACTGGCGAGCGAAAGCTCGCCAGCATGTTGCCCATCAGGCTGCCGAGGTACACGGTCCGCAGGTCGGTGCCACCGAACGTGATGCTGGCCATCCAGGGCGCGAGCGTGCCGTGCGCCTTTGCCATCACCTCCATCGTCAATGTCCCGGCGGCGGCATGCGCTTCGAGCGCGGCATTTGCCTGCGGGTTGCCGTCGTCCAGCAGCTCCAGCACCTCTCCCTCGGGGGTGATGGCCAGCAGCCGGTCGGACATGATCATCGTGACCCACAGATTGCCAAAGGCGTCGAACGCGATGCCGTCCGGCGAACCGGCGCCCAGCGATGGTGGGCCGAACACTTCGCGTCCGGACAGCGAACCATCGGCCGCAACCTTCAGGCGCGAAACCCGCTTGGCGGCGGTCTCCACGACATAGAGCCACTCTTCCTTCGCGTCCAGCCGTACCTCGTTGGTGAACGCGAATCCGTCGGCGACCACGCGGGCGCCGCGTTCGTCGAGAAGGATGATGTAGCCGTCGCTGACGCCGGGCTTCAATGCATCCGTCCACGGATTGATGCGCGTGGACACCGTGATCCACAGCCGGTTTCGGGAATCGCGCAGAACGAAGTTGGTCTTGCCGATGGGTAGGCCATCGATGGTGTCGAGCAGCACCGTGCATTGGCCGTCGTCGCGCCGCATCGACTCCAGCCGGTCGGTGCCGAAGTTGGCGATCAGCAGGTTGCCCTCGGCATCGAAGGCCAATCCATTCGGTAGCGTGCCGGAAGTGAAGCGGCCGTGCAGGTCGCTCGTGCTGTCGAAATGCGGGTCGGCCTGCTGTGCGATCAGCCGCTGCGAGCCGTCGGGTCGGATATGCATCACGCCGCCGCGAGCGTCGGCCGCCCAGAGATCGCCGTTGGGCTCGGCCAGAACGCATTCGGGGCGTTTCAGGTCGACGCCAACGGGCTTTACCAGGGTTCGGTCGACCTTCCAGCCGCGCAGAGGGTTCGTCGTCATCTTGTCTCCAGGAATTTGCGTGCTGCTGCTTGGCCTGCCTGCCCGCTTCAATTGATTATACGTACGTATAAGAAATTCAACCAATCCAATTGCTTGCACGAATGGATAAACTGGCTCCGCATTTCAGGGCCGAAGACGCCGCCACAGGCGACGGCGCCATGCCCTGTCACTCCGAATCGGTATCCATGGCCACCAGCACCAAGACCTCCAAAGCACGCACGCCGCAAAAGCGCACGCCACAGCCCCGACCGGACAGCGAGCAAACCCGGGAGCGCATCCTGGACAGTGCCGAGAAGCTCTTTGCGCGGCACGGGTTTCACGGAACGTCCATACGCGATATCGCGACCGATGCGGACTATCAGTTCGCGCTGGTCGGCTACCACTTCGGCTCCAAGCTCGAACTCATGGACAGAGTGCTGGGGCGACGCTCCGAAGTCCTGAATGCCGAGCGGCTGGCATTTCTCGAGCAGGCACGCGCAGACAACAAGGGGGCTGCGATTCCGGTGCGCACGCTCGTGGAGGGCTATGTCGGAACCATCGTGGCGCGGGCCTCCAGGAACGATGCAGGTTGGCGCAACTACACGCAGCTTGTTGGAAGTGCAGGGGGCAGTGCGGAGTGGACGGAACTCACCGACCGGCACTTCAACGCGGTGGCGCGCGAGTACCTGGGCGAGTTGCAGCGCAGCCTGCCGACGGTGCCGAGCGAGGCCCTTCACCAGGCGTTCTTCTTCGCTGTCGGGGCGATGGTCACGGCCTGCGCGAGGCCGGGACGGATCGAGACGCTGTCTCGAGGCAAATTCAAATCCAAGGATCTCTCGACGATGTACGAGAACCTGTGCACCTTCCTGGAAGGCGGCTTCAAGGCTGTCGCCAGTCGGCAGCCGAAGTCACCGGCAAGCCGACAGCCTTGATGCGGTGGCCGGCAAGCCGATGGCGTGCACGGACCGAGGAGCCTGCGCAATCAGCGATGCGAGAAGTACTGCTTCAGGCCATACACGAGGCCACCGAACGGAATGTTCAGCGCGGCGTAGACGGCTTCGGCGTCGGGGGCTGCGTTGTCCGCCAGGATTTCCACCGCGACGTTCGAATAGCCCACGGGGATCACGCCGGCCTGCTGCATGCGCAGAACGCCCATTTCGACCTGCGTCTTCGAGAAGCCGCCCGACGCATCGATCACGGCGTAGCTGCTGTAGCCGTCGGCAATCGCCGAGATGGCGGGGAAGGCCAGGCAGACGTCGGTGGAAACGCCCGTCACGATCAGCTTCTTGCGGCCGGTGGCCTTGACGGCCGCCACGACGCGAGGCTCGTCCCACGCATTGACGGTGGTGCGCTCGATGCGCTGGATGCCGGGCAGGGCCTCGGCCAGCTCGGGAATCATCGGGCCCCACATGCTTTCGGTGGTCGTCGTGACGATCACGGGCACCTTCAGCGCCAGCGCGGCCTTGGCAAGGCCGACGACGTGGTGCTTCAGTTCCAGCGTGTCGATGTCGCGAACGCCGGTGTAAAGGCCGATCTGGTGATCGACGAGCAGCAGCACTGCGTTTTCGCGGGTCAGGCGGTCGTAGAGATGGGTCGAGTTCATGGCGAGGGTTTCCTTGGTGGGACGGGTTGAGGGTGAGGGTGTTGCAGCGTTCGCGACGGCACCGGCGCCTGCGCTCAGCGCCACCGCAGCGACGGCTGCGTTCGAGTGATTCAGGAAATTGCGACGATTCATTTGTGGCTCCTTGGGCCGGCTCGTCGAAATGACGTCAACTCGGCGTGGGATGAACTTTATTGACGGGACGATCAGTCAACAATTGGCCAAAATGGAATCCATCGTCCCTATAACGGGACGATTGATAGAACCCAAGGACGCTTTCCTCCCGCGCCCAGGAGCACACACGAATGCTTGATCTGAACGACGTCTATCTCTATGCCCAAGTGATCGAACACAGGGGCATCACCGCCGCGGCGCGTGTGCTCGACGTGCCGAAATCGAGCATCAGCCGCCGCATCCTTGCGCTGGAGGCCTCGCTGGGTGCCCGGCTCATCCAGCGCACGTCCAGGCGCTTCGTGGTGACCGAAATCGGCGAAGAGGTCCATCGCCACGCATTGGCGATGCTCGTCGAGGCCGAGTCGGTCGAGAGCATCGTGCGCCAGCGAACGGCCGAGCCCAGTGGCACGATCCGCTTCACCTGCTCGGTGGCATTCGCGCAGTTGGCGCTGGCGGAATTGATCCCGCGTTTCATGACGCAATTTCCGCGTGTGCGGATCGTGCAGCACGCAACGAACCGGCATGTCGATCCGGTGCAGGATGGCTTCGACCTGTGCCTGCGCGCGCACACGCATCCGCTGCCCGACTCGACGCTCGTGCAACGCCCACTGGCGCGGCTTCCATGGCATCTCTTTGCCGGGCCTGCCTACCTGGCCCGCAAGGGAATACCCGATCACCCCGATGCCCTGTCATCGCACGACGCGCTCGCCTTGAGGGGCCCGCAGGACGATCACGCCTGGCGGCTGACCGACGTTGGCGATGCGGGCGTGGTGGTCGACGTGCCGTTCAATCCATGCCTCGAGAGCGACGACATGGCGACGCTCAAGGCGGCGGCACGCCAGGGCGTCGGCATCGTCGCGCTGCCGGGCTATGTCGGACGCGATGAAGTCGCCAGGGGAGAGCTGGTGCGCGTGCTGCCGCAATGGACGGCCGGCGTCGCGACCATGAGCCTGCTCATACCTTCGAGGCGGGGCCTGTTGCCTTCGGTGCGTGCGTTTGCCGAGTTCCTGGCGGAGCATGTGCCGTCGGTCGTGGCTTGAAGCGCGCAGTCGCGCGTGGCAACCCTATCGCCCCTCTGGCCCTGCACGCCCACATGGAGAAAGGCAGCATCGCCGACGACGAGGCCACCAGCGCGATGTCGCGACCCTGAAGCACCCAATGCGAAGTTCGGCGTCAGAATCTTCAGCGGCGCGCAAGCATTCCGCCGGAGGCGCCCGCCGTTTCGTTCTACGGAAAAAACTCGTATGAAAACGCTCACCCTGCAAGACGCCGCGAACCTCGGAAAGATCCTGGCCGACGTGGCTCGCGCCGAGATCATGCCGCGCTTCACTGGCGTGATGGCCAACGACACGAGGGAAAAGTCTTCCAGCTTCGACGTGGTCACGGATGCCGACGAAGCGGCCGAACGCGAAATCTCGCGCCGGTTGCTCGAACTCTTTCCGGGTGCGCTCGTTATCGGTGAAGAAGCGGCCGGCCGCGACCCCGGCCTGCTGTCGCGCATTGCAACCGCCGAGCTCGCGTTCATCGTCGACCCCATCGACGGAACGAAGAACTTCTCTTCCGGCGTGCCCCTGTTCGGCACGATGCTCGCGGTCACGGTGCGCGGCGAGATCGTCATGGGCATCATCCACGACCCCGTCTGCAACGACACCTCGTTCGCGGTACGTGGCAGCGGCGCCTGGCGGCAAGGGGAGGGCACGATCGCTACCGAGATCAAGGTCGCGCCCTCCGTGCCGGTCGACCGGATGCACATGGTGGCAGGCACGAACTTCATTCCGGCGCCGCTGCGCGCGACGGTGATCCGGAATCTGCCGAAGGTCGCCATGAACTTCTGGATGCGCTGCGCCGCGCACGAGTACAGGATGGCGGCCGCGGGCCACTGCCACGCGCTGCTCTACTACAAGCTGATGCCCTGGGACCACGCCGCAGGCTGGCTGATCCACAAGGAGGCGGGCGGCTACAGCGCGCATTTCGACGGCTCGCCCTACACGCCGGACCATCTCAGCGGAGGCTTGATCTGCGCGCCCGATCAGGCGTCCTGGAACTTGCTGAGAGACGCTCTTTTTTCGGAGTGATCCGGGCCGTCCCGCATCTCAGCCCAGAAGGCTTCGCGCGAGAACCAGGTCAGGCGATGACTCATCGCCGGCCGCGATGACGTGCGGACGAAGCAATGCATCGACTTCATCGAGGCGGCCCATATCGATCAGCAACCGTGCCAGCGCGACCGCCGCGCGCACCTGCATGGGCTTCACGCCTTGCGACCGCGCCAGCGCGATGGCCGAGAGATAGCTTTCCCGGGCCTCGTCGCGACGGCCCGACACCGACAGCGCGTGCCCACGGGTTGTCAGCAGGTCGGGCATGCGCAGATGGTCGCCGCCCGTCTCGATGCGTTGCGCGATCTCGTCGCACAAGGCAAGGCTTGCATCGTGCAGCGACAGGTCGGACAAGCCTCTGGCCATGAAGGTCAGGAAGACGGTGCTGACCATTTCGTAACGGCTGGTCCGCAGCGTTTCGACCGCGCGCCGAATGAGGCCCACACCCTCGGCCGATCGTCCCTCGGCCACCAGGATCTGCCCGCGCGTCGCGCTCGCGATGCTCAGGTACGGCGTCAGCGAATGCTGCCGGGCCACGCTCTCGACCGTCTCGACGATCTCCTTGATCTTCCGGACGTTGCCCTGGTAGACATGCACGGAGCCGGCCCAGATCAGCGCGATGCAATAGGTGACCACGTGGCCCGCGTCGCGTGCCTTGGCGATCGTCTCTTCCGCCACCGCGACGGCCTCGGCGTAGTGCCCCGTGAGCCACAGGCTGCGCGCCACGCCGCACATTGCACGGATGTGATAGTCGAAGCCCAGCCTGGAGGTCGTGTCCGTCGACGAGCCCGCGCCATAGGCGGTGACCCGTTGCCAATGGCCCATGGCTTCATGCACGTGGCCGACCAGATGGAGCGCGACACCCATCAGCGAATCGACGATGGCGTGGCACTCCGGGTCGTGCAGCGCGGGCAACAGTGCCTGGGCCTTGCGCGCGGTTGCGAGCGCTTCGGTAAACCGCCCCTCCCGGTGCAGGAGGAGGGCGTGGCCGTTGAGCAGGTGGAGCGTCGCGAGAGGGTCTCCGAGTTCTTCGGACACCTGGATGCCGCGGCGAAAAGCGCTGTCGGCTTCGTCGCCGTCGCCGCCGACGAACATGAGCGACTGTCCCAGTGCACCGCGCAAGCGGACCTCGGCATGGGAGCCGACGAACTCCGAAGGCGGCCGGGCCAGCGCGGCCTGGGCCCAGCGCGCGCATTCCTTCAGCATCGACAGCTGAAGCAGCAGGGGGCAGAACGAGGCGGCAAGCTCGACCGCCGCCGCTGAAGGCGCTTCATCGCGAAAGTGAAGCGCCATCGCGGCGCTCAAGTTCGGCAGCTCCAGCCGAACCTGTTCCAGCGCATCCTTGGGCAAGGGCCGGGCCGCATGCTGCTTGGCCCAGTCGCCGTAGAACTGCGAGAAGCGATCGAGCAGCATCTGGGCTTCGCCTTGCTCCTCGAGCCGCTTCCCGCCATAGGACTTCGTCGTGTCCAGCAAGCCATAGCGCAACGTGGCTCCACCGGCATCGACATTGACGAGCGACTTCGAGACGAGTCCGGCCAACAGCTCGATGCCCTCCGATGGCTCGACGTCGAAGCAGCAGACCCCCAGCGCCGCATCGAGAAGGAAGGTTCCGGCAAACACCGAGAGCCGGCGCAGCAGGCGCTTTTCGCCTTCGGTCAGCAGATGGAAGCTCCAGTCGAGCGTGGCGCCGAGCGTCTGGTGGCGCGGCACGGCCGTTCGCCGTCCGTGCCATCGGAGCCTGGCGCTCGCATCGAAATGCGACGTGACGGCCTGCAGGCCGAGCGCCTCGATGCGGCCCGCGGCCAGTTCGATGGCCAGGGCGATGCCGTCCAGTTCGCGGCACAACTGCGAGGCCAGCAACGCATCGCTGTCCTTCAGTTCGAAGCCCGACCCGCTGGCGGCAGCACGCTCGACGAACAACCGCACCGCCGGATAGGCCAGCGCCGCCGCAGCGCTGGCACCCTCGCCCGGAGGAGGAAAGGCCAACGGCGGCAGCCGGTAGACGAACTCTCCCTCGACACGCAGCGCCTCGCGGCTGGTGGCAAGAACGTGCACCTGGGGGCAATGGCGCAGCAAGCCCTCGGCCAGTTCAGCGGCCGCCGAAATGACGTGTTCGCAACAGTCCAGCACGATCAACGCCTTGCGTTCGGCCAGATGAGCGGCAATGGCGGAAAGCTCGTCCATGCCGTTCTGCAGACCCACCGCATGGGCCACGGCGGATTGGATCGAGCCCAATGCGGAGACCTGGGCGAGATCCACGAAGTGGACGTCGTGCTCAAAGCGTTCCGCCACGGCCTGGATCGATGCGATGGCAACTGTCGTCTTGCCGATGCCGCCGGCACCGACCACCGAAACCAGCCGCCGCTGCAGCAGGTTGGCGACGATGGCCTCGATGTCGCCCTCTCGCCCCACGATCACCGAGCCGAGCGACGGCAACGCCTTGCCGGGGTGAGGCAGGGCCTGCGTGCGGGCCTCGGCCGCGGTCGTGCGTCGCTCCACGCCAGCGACGAAGGTGTAGCCCTTGTTGGCCGTGTTCACGATGTAGCGCGTGCCCGCAACGCCATCGCCGAGCGCCTTGCGCACCGCATGCATGTGAAAGCGCAGGCTGCCTTCGTCCACCACCACGTCGCGCCACACGCGCGCGAGCAGGTCTTTCTTGCTGACGACGCTGCCTGCGTTCTCCACCAGCACCACCAGCAGGTCGAGGGCACGGCCGCCAAGCCTTACCGGTACGCCATCGCGCTGCAGGAGGCGTTCATCGGGCGAAAGAAAGAAAGGGCCGAAGGTGGCTTGCCACCTGGCGGCGGGCGGTGCGGCAGGGTGATTCACGATCAACGCGCGTCAGCCCCGGACCGGGCGCCGGACTCCACGATGGGCTGGCTCATGGGGCCTTTCGGATGTCCGCGTCTTCGTCATCGTCGTCGCGGACCATGAGCAACTGGAGGCGAACGATTCTTGCATCCTTGATGGTGAAGTAGATGTCCACGATGACCGGCTGCGGCATGCCGGTTGCCACGAAGTCTCCGCGCAGCTCGGCCGTGACGATGGCGACATCGTAATGCTCGCGTACGCCGACCGCCTTGATGTTGACCCGCTCGCCGATGATCTCGCGCTCGAGCCATTCGCAGATCGAGTGGATACCCCAGAAGTTGCGCAGCTGGTCGTTCACCTGGGCATCGGGCGCGAACAGGCCGAGCACGGCGCGCAGGTCGCCGTCGTTCACGGCGGCGATGAAGTCGGCAACGACGCTGTCTGTGCCCGGAGAAAGATCCGCGTCGCCGGAGTCTGAAGGGTTGTCCATGGTTCGATCCAAAAGGCCTTCGCGCCATCTTGCGCGATGGCGGGACAACGGCGCGTTAGATCTTGTTAGGTGAACGCAGGCCGCGATGTTGGCGCCGGCCCGGCGACCACCTCCAAGGAGGTAGCCGCGAAGAGAGGCGAAACCCCGGCGCCGGACGCCGACGATGCCTGCAGGTCCGATCCACCGACAACCGGCGGCGGGCCCAGTTTCCTCAACTTTGGAGTTCATCATGACATTCAAGATCCGTGCATTGCTTGCCCCTCTGTTCGCCGCGCCCCTGGTCGTCGGCATCGTGGCTTCCAGCCCGGCCGCGAACGCCGCGACCGATCGCATCAACAACGTGGTGCTGGTTCACGGCGGCTTCGTGGACGGGGGAGGCTGGGAGCCCGTCTACAAGCTGCTGAAGGCCAAGGGCTACAACGTCAGCATCGTCCAGAACCCGACGATCTCGTTCGCCGGCGACGTGGCGGCCACGAAGGCCGTGCTCGCGGCGCAGGACGGTCCCGTCGTGCTGGTCGGGCACTCGTATGGCGGCGCGGTGATCACTGAAGCCGGCAACGACCCCAAGGTTTCGCGCCTGGTCTACATCGCCGCGTTCGCCCCGGACAAGGGCGAGTCGGTGAAGACGCTGACCTCCAATCCGGCGCCCGGTGCCCCCGTGCCGCCGATCCTGCCGCCGGTCGATGGCTTCCTGATGCTCGACAAGGCGAAGTTCGCCAGCTCGTTCGCCGGCGATTTGCCGGCCGCACGCGCCGCGTTCCTTGCCAACGCGCAGGTGCCGTGGGGCCTGGAAGCCCTGGGCGGCGAGAACACCGCGCCGGCATGGAAGACCAAGCCCAGCTGGTACCTGGTGTCGAAGGACGACAAGATGATCCCGCCGCCCGTTCAGCGCATCATGTCCAAGCGCGCCGGCGCCACGGTGGTCGAGTCGCCCGGCAGCCACGCCATCTACGAGTCGAAGCCCTCCGCCGTGGCATCGATCATCGAGAAGGCGGCAATGGCCTCGCCGCAGCAGCAGTAAGGCAAGGGGCAGGGCCTGTGTGCCCGGCCTCCCGGGGTTTGCCTCGGGAGGCCCGACACCAACAACATCTAACTGGACCGCCGGGCCCGACGCGCCGAGCATCTCTTCCGGATCGGTGACTTCGCCGGTCGAGAAGGAGATGCCATGTGGAATCGAACTTCGGAACCGGTGAACGTTCTGGTCTGGCTGGCCGAGCCGCTGTTGCGGGCCGGCGTGCGCACGGCACTCTTCGGGGCCGGGCTTGCGTGGATGGTCGAATGCCTGCCCTCGGCAACGGACCGGGGCATTCACGTGGTCGTGACCGACTGGTCTTCGGGATTGCGACTGGCGCAGCGCGGCGCGGAGCCTGAACTCCCATCGCTGAAAGCGCACTCGAAGATCCTCGTGATCGCTTCCCGGGCACGCGAGTACGCCTCGGCCTCGGCGCTGCGTGCCGGCATCGACGGGCTGGTGCTGTCCAGCTGCACGCCCGACGAACTGGTTCTGGCGGTCCAGTCGCTGGCGCAGGGCGCCACCTATGTCTGCCCCGAGCTCGCACACCGCATGGCAACGGTCTTCGTGGGAGAACAGCTCACCGCGCGCGAAGACCAGGTCCTGCGGCTCCTGGCGCGCGGCCAGTGCAACAAGACCATCGCCCGTCAACTGGACATTGCGGTCGGTACCGTGAAAACGCACGTCAAGGGTGTTCTTGCCAAGCTCGGTGCTTCGTCGCGGACGGAAGCGGCCAGCATCGCGGCGGAAAAAGGCATGGTGGACATTCCCGAATTCCGCAGCCGGCGCGCCACGTGGCAGCCGGTCGTCGCCGCGGCAACGGCGGGCGGCCATGGCTACCGGCCTGAACGGTTGGCGGCGCTGGACGTGCTTCCAGCGGGATGAAGACGGCGAGGGCGGCTTGTCTCTGCTTGCCATGCAGGCATCGTAGGCAAGCCTTCCTATATTCTGAAATACCTTTTTCTCTCAGTTTTCCATATGCTGTGGATATGGATGTGCAGGAGCCTCGGCATGCTGCGATGCAATGAAGATCCTGCTCACGCGTTGCGCATGTACCGCGTCGGCGTCACGCCGAAGGTGCGCTTGAACAGCGCAATGAACGCGCTGATGTTGCAGTAGCCCAGTTCAAGCGCAACGGTGGTGACGGACTGCCCTTCGGCCAGAAGCTCCAGCCCACGCAGCAGGCGCGCGCGCTGGCGCCACGCGCCGAGGCTGTACCCGGTCTCCATCGGAAAGCGGCGATTGAGCGTGCGCGGCGAGATGTTCGCCACCGAGGCCCAGGCGTCCAACGAGCGTTCGTCCGCGGGCTGCGCCAGGAGCCCTTGCGCAATCCGTACCAGCGGCGCACTGGTGGGCATCGGCAGGCTGAGCGCCTCGACCGGCAACGACCTGACCTCGTTCACCACGACGAGTTCGAGCAGGTTCCGCATCGCTTCGCTCGGCTCGCCGTCGAGGCCTTCCAGGCGCCGCACGGTTTCGCGCAGCAGGGCCGAGATGCGAAGCGTGGCGGGTTGCGCGGGCAGGCCTTCGCACGCATCGGGTCGAAGGTAGGCGCTCCAGGCGTCCGCCTGGCCATGCACGCTGGCCCAGTGCGCTTGTCCGGGCGGTATCCAGACCGCGTGGACCTTGGGCACCAGCCACTTGCCGAACTCCGTGCCCAGCGTCAGAAGGCCCCGCCAAACACCCAGGAGCTGCCCGCGCGCGTGGCTGTGGGCCTCCACCAGCGAGCTCCCTTCGACGCACTGGGAAACGACGACCGCCAACGGTCCGGTCGCACCGTCTTTCGGGCTCTCAAGGTCGAGATGGGGCAAGGAAGGCATGGCGCAAATGAGCTAATGGTTGGCACGAACAGCATAGTGATGCCAGCCTCGAAAACCTAGCATCGGCCCGTACTTCAGAGCAGAAAGGGCATCGATCTCATGGCATTCAAAGTCTGGTTCATCACAGGCACCTCCCGCGGACTTGGCCGCGTATGGGCGCAGGCAGCGCTGGCGCGCGGCGACAAGGTCGTGGCGACGGCTCGCTCCGTCGAGTCGCTCGCGCCGCTCGTGGCGCGGTACGGCGACGCGGTCCTGCCGCTGACGCTCGACGTCGCGGATCGCGATGCGGTCTTCGCGGCAATCGACACGGCAATGGCCCATTTCGGCCGGTTGGACGTGGTTGTCAGCAACGCCGGCTATGCCTTGTTTGGCACCATCGAGGAAAGCAGCGAACCGCAGGCGCGCGCGCAGTTCGACACCAACCTGTTCGGCACGCTCTGGGTCATCCAGGCGGCACTGCCGCACCTGCGGGCACAGGGCAGGGGGCACGTCCTCGTGACATCGAGCGTGGCGGGTGTCATCACCTTTCCCACGGCGGGCGTCTACAACGCGACCAAGTGGGCGGTCGAAGGGCTGACGGAAACGCTGGCGTCGGAAGTCGGCGCCTTCGGCATCAAGGTGACGCTCGTCGAGCCCGGGGGCTACGACACGGATTGGCGTGGCGACTCCGCGATCAGCGCCGAGCCGCTGCCTGCCTATGAAGAACTGCGCCAGAAGATCAAGGCGATGAGCGCCAACCGGGTCTTGGGCCATCCGGCCGCGACGGCATCGGCGATCCTTGCCGTCGTCGATGCCGAAGCGCCGCCGCTGCGGCTCTTTCTCGGCAAGGCGGGTTTGCCCGCCGCGAAGCAGGCCTATGCGCAACGCATGTCGACATGGGAAGCCTGGTCGGCCATCTCCGAGGAAGCGCAAGGCGCGGCGTGAGCGCCTTGCCTGGCGCCGCGCCGCATTTCTTTTTCAGTCGTCTTCGTGCACCCGGTACTGGTCCATCAGCGTTCGCTGGACAGTCGGCGGCACAGCTTCGTAGTGCGACAACGCGATGGTGTAGCGGCCCTGGCCGCTGGTCATCGCGTTGAGCCGCGACTGGTAGTTGGCCAGCTCGGCCTCGGGCACCTGCCCGCCGACAGCCACGGTGCCGCCGCCCGCGGCCGACGTTCCGGTGACCAGGCCGCGTCGTGACGACAGGTCGCTCACGACGTCGCCGACGGAATGCTCGGGCACGGCAATCTCGATCTGGACGATCGGCTCGAGCACGACCGGCTTGGCCTCGCGGATTGCGGCCATGAAGGCCTTGCGGCCGGCGGTCGCGAAGGCGATGTCCTTGCTGTCGACGCTGTGGTGCTTGCCGTCGTGCACCACCACGCGCACATCGACCACGGGGTAGCCCGCAATCGCGCCGCACGCCAGCACTTCGCGCACGCCTTTCTCGACGGCGGGGATGAACTGGCCCGGAATGGCGCCGCCCCTGACTTCGTCGCCGAACTGGAAGCCCGCACCGCGCGCCATCGGCTCGATGCGCAGGAAGACTTCGCCGAACTGGCCGGCACCGCCGGTCTGCTTCTTGTGGCGGTGATGGCCCGCGGCTGGCGCGGTCACGGTCTCGCGGTAGGCGATGTGCGGCGCCCGCGTCTGGACTTCGAAGCGGTACACCTCGCGCAGGCGCTCGAGCACGATGCGCAGGTGGAGCTCGCCGAGCCCGTAGAGCACCGTCTCGTTGGTCGCGGCCACATGCTCGATGCGCAGGCACGGGTCTTCGGCCGTGAGCTTGCCGAGGATCTCCCAGGCGCGCTGCTCGTCGCCACGGCGCTTGGGCTCCACGGCCAGGCCGTACACCGGCACCGGGAACGCCAGCGGCGCGAGATGGACATGGCTGTCTTCGGCCGCATCGTGCAGCACGGCGTCGAAATGGATCTCGTCGACCTTGGCCACCGCCACGATGTCGCCCGGCACCGCGTGCGACACCTCGACGTGGTCCTTGCCCTGCAGCATGAACAGGTGCCCCACCTTGAAAGGCTTGCGGCCGTCGCCGATGTAGAGCTGGCTGTCGCGCGTGACCGTGCCCTGGTGCACGCGGAAGATGCCCATCTTGCCGACATAGGGGTCGATGGTGACCTTGAACACATGCGCCAGCACGTGCAGCGACGGGTCGGGCCTGGCCTCCATGGGCTTGGCCTCGGCACCTTCGCCAATGATGAAGTCCGGTGGGTTGGCCTCGGTGGGGTTGGGCAGCAGCTTGACGATCACGTCCAGCAACTCGGCCACGCCGGCGCCGCTGCGCGACGAGACGAAGCACACCGGGATCAGGTGGCCTTCGCGCAGTGCCTGCTCGAGAGGCGCGTGCAGCTCGGCCGGGTTCACGTCGCCTTCTTCGAGGTAGCGGTCGACGAAGGCCGCGTCGACCTCGACCACTTGCTCCACCAGCGCGCGGTGCGCCGCTTCGACAGGGCCGAAGTCGGACTGCCCGAAGCGGTTGAAGAAGCAGTCGATCACCTGCTTGCCAACCCCGTCGGGCAGGTTCAGCGGCAGGCATTCGCGGCCGAAGGTCGCCTGGATGTCGGCCAGAAGGCCCGCCAGCGAGACGCCCTGCGAGTCGATCTTGTTGACGATGATCATGCGGGTGAGGTGGCGCGAGGCCGCGTACTCCATCATGCGCACCGCCATCGGCTCGATGCCGGTCGCGGCATTGATGACCACCGCCGCCGTCTCGACCGCCTCCAAGGCCGGCAGGCTCTGGCCGAGAAAGTCGGGGCCGCCAGGCGTGTCGATGAAGTGGATGCGGGTGCCGGCGTGCGTGAGGTGCATCACCGATGCGTTGAGCGAGTGCTGCATGCGTCGCTCGAGCGGGTCGTGGTCGCTGACGGTGCTGCCGCGCTCGATGCTGCCGCAAGCTTTGATGGCACCCGCCTTGAACAACAAGGCCTCGGCGAGGGAGCTTTTGCCGGCGGCCGCTGCGCCAACGAGCGCCAGCGTTCGCACTGCTTCCATTTCGGCCGCGAGGCCGTTCGATCGGCTTGGCATGGCTGGACTCCTTTGCGCGTCCGGAAGGCCAGCCCGGTGGCCTGCTAGGGCTTGGGCGCGGCGCGTGGACGTCGAGCCAGCGTACGGGATTGACCGTGCCGATGCAAGTCGATGGCCGGCGCGTGGGTCCGTTCCCCTTTGAACGGGCCGGCCAGATAGGGCCGGCTTTTCGCCGCGCTTGCGCGCTGCAGCAGCCCTCAGCCCTGCTTGCGCATCGCGAAGCAGGCCCCGGCCACGAGGATGAAGGCCCCGATGATGACTTTCTGCCAGGTGCTCGGCACGCCCGCCAGGATGAGCACGTTGTTGATGAGCGTGACCAGCACCACGCCGAGCAGCGTGCCGCCCACGGTGCCACTGCCGCCGGTGATGCGCGCGCCGCCGAGGATCACGGCGGCGATCACGTCCAGCTCGTTGCCCACCAGGTCGAAAGGGTTGGCCAGCCGCGTGCTCGACACATGCACGATGCCCGCAAGGCCCGACAGGAAGCCCGCGTACGCGAACACGAAGATGTGAACGGTGCGCAGGTTGTAGCCCAGCCGCTCCGCAATCGCCAGGCTGCCGCCGATGGCGTACACCGCGCGGCCGATCAGCGTGCGGTTCAGCAGCCACCAGGTGAGAAGCGCAGCCCCCACCAGCACCAGCACGGTGGCCGGCAGCACCGCATGCAGGCCCTGCGGCGTGTCGAAGCGCCAGAGTGCGAGCTTGCCGAAGGCATCCATCGGCAGCGGCACGTTCATGAAGAACACGGTGCCCACAAAGGTCAGCAGGATGCCGCGGTACAGGTACTGCGTGCCGATGGTCACGATCAGCGAGGGCGCCTTGAGCCAATGCACCAGCAGGCCGTTGAGCACGCCGAGCAGCGCGCCGCTGGCCGCGCCCGCCACCAGCAGCAGCGCGATGGGTGCTTCCGGAAAGTAGTTCAGCACGAGCTTGGTGATGCTGTACATCGTGAGCGCGGCAATCGCCGCGAACGACACGTCGATGCCGCCCGCGGCCAGCACGATCAGCACGCCGAGCGCGAACAGGCCCAGCACCGTGCAGGCGCGCACGATGTCGAACAGCACCGGCAGCTGGAAGAAGCTCGGGTTGATCGCGCCCACCACCAGGCTCACCAGCACGATCAGCGCCAGTGTGAAGACCGAGGGGCGTTGCGCGAGCCATTGGCGCCAGGACGTGCGCGCCCTGGGTTCGGGCGTTGCGGGCACAGCGGTGGTGTGCGCTTGCATGGTGGAAGCCGTCATGAGAATGCGGGAGAGGGGGTATCGGAAACCAGCGCGCGGTACAGCTCGCTTTCGGGCAGCCCTTGCGCGTCGAAGTCGTGGGCGATGCGGCCCTTGCGCATCAGCAGGATGCGGTCGCAGTTCTGCAGCAGTTCCTGCAGGTCATCGCTGACCAGGATCACGCCCAGCCCTTGTTCGGCCAGCCGCTGCACGATGCGGTAGATGGTGTCCTTGGAGCCGACGTCCACGCCCACGGTCGGGCCATGCAGGATCAGCACACGCGGATCGATGGCGAGCCAGCGCCCGATCAGCACGCGCTGCTGGTTGCCGCCCGAGAGCGACTGCACGGGGCGGTCCACATCGGGCGTGGCGATCTGCAGGTCGGCCACCGTGCGTTCGGCCAGCGCCTGGCACTGGCGCGCATCGAGCGCGCCGAAGCGGCCGCGCAGGCGGTTGAGCACCGCCGTGACGATGTTGTCGCGGATCGGCTTGTCGAGAAAAAGGCCCTCGCTGAGCCGGTCTTCGGGCACATAGCCGATGCCCTGGCGAATGCCGTCGACGGGTGTCTTCAGCACGATCTCTTTTCCGGCGAGCGCGATGCGGCCCCGGTCTGCGGCCTGCACGCCCGCGAGCGCCATCGCCAGTTCGTTGCGGCCCGAGTCGAGCAGCCCGGTGATGCCCAGGATCTCGCCCTTGTGCAGCGTGAAGCCGACGTCGCTGAACTGCGCGCCGCGGCCCAGCGCCTCGACCTTCAGCAACGCGTCGCCGTCGTGCGAGCGGTGGCGGTAGCGTGCGCCATCGAGCTGCTTGCCGGTCATCCAGTGCGCGAGTTCGGCCTTGGTGAAGTCCTTGATCGGCCCCTGCGCGACCTTGGTGCCGTCGCGGAACACGATGGCCTGGCCGCCCATGGCCATGCACTCGTCGAGCTTGTGGCTCACGAACAGCACCGCCACGTCTTGCGCGCGCAGTGCCTCGACCACGTGCACGAGGTTGTCCACTTCCTTCTGCGTGAGCGAGGTGGTGGGCTCGTCCATGATGACCATGCGCGCCCGCGTGGCCACGGCGCGTGCGATCGCCACCAGCTGGCGCGTGGCAATCGGCAGCTCGTCGACGCGGCGCGCCAGGAAGGCGGCGTCGGTCGGCAGCTTCACCGTCTGCAGCGCGCGCACGGCCGTGGCCGCCACCGCCTTGCGGTCGAAGCGCCGTGCCAGCTTGCCGCTGGTGCTCACCAGCTGCTCGCTGAGCGCGACGTTCTCGGCCACGCTCATGTTCGGCAGCAAGGACAGGTCCTGGTAGACCGTCTCGATGCCGAGCGTGAGCGCCTGCAGCGGCGACAGCGCATCGTGCGGCTTGCCGTCGATCACGATGCGGCCCTGGCTCGGCGGCTGCGCACCCGAGATGATCTTGATCAGCGTGCTCTTGCCGCAGCCGTTCTCGCCGAGCAGGTGGTAGATCTCGCCGGCCTCGATCGTGAGGTCGATGCCGCGCAGCGCATGCACGCCCGCAAAGCGCTTGTGCACGTCCTGCACTTCAAGAAAGACGCGGCGCCCCGCCGGCGCGGCCGGGGCGTGCGAGGCGCGTGGGGAGGGCGCTGCTGCAAGGGTCATGATTCGCAGGCTCAGAAGGCGTACTTCTTGTAGTTCTGCTTGTCGACCTCGACCCAGGCCTGGCCCGTGACGATGATGCCGACGCCCGGGCCCTTCTTGACCGAGACCTTGTTGTAGCCCGGCACGCCCATGTCGGCGCCGTCGGTGATGGTCTTGCCGTCGATCAGCATCTTGGCCGCCTTGTTCATGACGAGGCCGGCGTCCTTCGGGTCCCAGAAGGCGATGCCGCCCACCGCGCCCGATTCGAGGAACTTGGCCGCCTCGCTCGGCAGGCCCGTGCCGAACACGCAGACCTTGCCTTGCAGGCCAGCTTCTTCCACGGCGCGGCCGATGCCCAGCACGTCGAGCGACGACGAGCCCTGGAAGCCCTTCAGGTCGGGGTGCTTGCGCAGCATTTCCTTGGCCTTGCCGTAGGCCTTCTCGGCGTCGTTGAGCGATTCGTTCTTGGCATCGACCAGCTGCATCTTGGGGTACTTCTTGGCATTCGACGCGCCGCCGTCGGCCCACTGCACCTGCGACTGGCTACCCAGCGAGCCGACCAGCGAGGTCCACTTGCCCTGCTGGCCCATGCAGGCCGCCAGGCGTTCGTTGATGCGCGCGCCGTAGGCCGTGTTGTCGAAGGCCTCGATGTCGACCATGGTGTTCTTCTGGTTGTCGGCCTCGTGCGTCACGACCTTGATGCCGCGCTCCATCGCGCGCTTGAGCACGGGCTCGAGCGTGGGCGGGTCCATCGAGACCACGGCGATGGCGTCGACCTTCTTGGCCACCAGGTCTTCGACCAGCCGTTGCTGCTGCGCGGCGTCCGACTGGGCCGGGCCGATCTGGCGCGTGGCCACGCCCGGCGTGTTGGCGCCGAACTCCTTCACGCCCACTTCCATGCGGTTGAACCAGCTGATGCCCGTGATCTTGACCACGGTGACGATGTCTTGCGGCTTGCCTTGCGCGTGCAGTGCCGAGGCAAAGGCCACGGTGGTCAGTGCGAGTGCGGTGCAGGCGATCTTTGTTTTCTTCAGCATCTCTTTTGTCTCCTAGCCCTCGAGGTTTCTTTGCGTCGCGCCAGGAGGGGGCTGATGCGGCGGTGCGCTGGTGCGCGCAGTGGAAAGAAAGGCACGCAGGTCCTGCAGGCCGAAGCGCCCGTAGGCCAGGAAGAACAGCAGCAACAGGCCCCAGGCGCAGTCGCGGAAGAAGTTGGAGATTTCCAGCAGGTTGAAGGTGCTCGACAGCAGCTGCAGCGCCACCGCCGAGAAGAACAGGCACACCATGCGCCCGTAGCCGCCTTGCGGCCGCACACCCGCCATCACCGTGATGAGGATGGCGATCAGCAGGTAGGAGTTGCCGTAGTCCGACTTCACGCTGGCAGTGCGCGCGGCGATGATCACGCCGGCCACGGCCGCGAGGAAGCCGCACAGCGCATAGGTGGCGATCAGCATGCGGGCCTGCGAGATGCCGGCGTAGCGCGCTGCCTTGGCGTTGGTGCCGAGCAGGAACAGTCGGATGCCGAAGGGGCTCTGCCGCAGCAGCCAGCCGACGGCCAGCAGCAGGGCAAGGAAGATCACGAACGGAATCGGTACGCCCAGCACCATCTCGTTGCCGATGGCCGAGAGCGCTTCGGCATCGCCCACGCGCAGGCTCGAACCACCCGTGAGCACTACGGCCAGGCCGGTGTAGAGCAGTTGCGTGCCCAGCGTGCAGAGGATGGGCGTGAGGCCCGCCTTGGCGATCAGCACGCCGTTCAGCAGCCCGCCCGCCAAACCCACCGCCAGCGCAACGGCGGCGAACCAGCCGGTGTAGAGCCACGGCGACACATCGGGTGCGGCCAGTTGCGGCGCGAGCGTGGCGGCCACCACGCCCGCCAGGTTGGCCAGCGCCACGCCCGACAGGTCGATGCCGCCGTTGCCCGAGATCATCGACAGCGCCACGCCCATGGCCAGCAGGCCGAGCTCGGGCAGCTGGCCGCCCATGGACTGGAAGTTGTAGACGTCGAGAAAGTCTCCTTTGGAGAGCACCGTCGCCACCACGAGGATGAGCACGTTGATGCCAACCAGGAAGTTGAGTTCGCGGTCTGAAAACTTGAGCTTCATGGGCAGGGTCCTGGTCCTGTCAGACGGCTTGGGCTAGGGCTTGGCCCAGCAGCGCATCGACCTCGGCGCGGGTGGGCATCGAGGGCGCCGTGCCGGCACGTGTCACCGAGATGGCGGCCACCGCCGCACCGAAGCGTGCCGCCTCGCGGGCGGTAGCGCCTTCGGCCAGCGCGGTTGCAAAACCGCCGTTGAAGGCGTCGCCGGCGCCGGCGGTTTCTTTCACCGCGCCGGCGTGGAACACCGGAATGTGCTCGGAGCCGCTGGCGCTGTGCAGCAGGGCGCCCTTGTCGCCGAGCGTGATGAGCGCGCAGCCCACGCCCTTTGAAAGGAAGAAGTCGCCCGCGCGGCGCGCGTCCTCGATGGTTTCGACGGGCATGCCGCTCAGTGCGGCGGCTTCGTGCTCGTTGGGCGTGATGTAGTCGCACAGCGCATAGAGCGCGTCGTCGAAGGGCAGGGCGGGCGCGGGGTTGAACACCGTCACCGTGCCGGCCTCGCGTGCGATCTCCAGCCCGCGGCGCGCGGCGGCGGCCGGTTGTTCGAGCTGTGTGACGAACACGCGCGCGCCGCGGATCGCATCGGCTGCCGCATCGACGTCGGCGGCATCGATCAGCGTCGCGGCGCCCGGCACCACGATGATGGCGTTGTCGCCGGTGACTTCATGCACGTAGATGAATGCTGCACCGGTCGGCTGCGCCGCCACTTGCGGCGCACGCGGCGTGATGCCTTCGCGCGACCACAGTGCGAGGGCGTCATTGCCGAAGGCGTCCTGCCCCAGCTTCGAGATGAACGTGACGACGGCGCCCGCGCGCGCGGCGGCCACGGCCTGGTTCGACCCTTTGCCACCCGGGCCCATCGCGAAGCCCGAGCCGGCGATGGTCTGGCCCACGCCCGGAAGGCTGGACGCGCGGAATGCAAGGTCGGCGACGAAGATGCCGAGCACGGCCACGCCGTGCTGCCTGGAAGTGACGACGCTCATGGGGTCAGGCCTGCGGCGCAAGCACGCCCTTTTTGAAGATGAAGCAGCCGTAGAAGCGGCGCTCGCCGGTGGCGATCACGCAGTAGGCGCGGCGCGCGGCTTCGTAGAAGGCGAAGCGTTCGATGGAGCCCAGCGGGCGCACGCGCCCCTCGGCCGCGTCGATCTCGCGCTGCATCTCCTGCTGCACCGGTGGGATCTCGTGCGGCTGGCCCATGATTTCCATGCGGCGTGCCGGGTCGTCCACCGCCTCGTCGAGCGGCAGCACCGACAGGATGGCGCGCGCCGCCTCGGTGGTGCCCACGCCGTCGATGCGCAGCAGCCGGCCCAGCGTGGTCTGGCGCGCCACCGAGTCGGCCGGAAAGTTGGCATCGCACAGCACCAGTTCGTCGCCGTGGCCCATGGCACGCAAGGCGTACAGCACGTCGGCGTTGAGCAGTGGATGGATGGACTTCAGCATGTTGTCTCCTGCAAATGGAACTGTTCTTGTGGTCGCAATTCTTAGTTAAGGAAAACGTTTGCGCAAACGTTTGCTATTCGGGGGTTTCCCTTGGTTTCGGTGTGCACGCCACGTTCATTCGCCATAGGGAATCCAGATGTTCTTGATCTGCGTGGCATGCCGCAGGAACAGCGGGCCCTCGGCGGCCGCGCCGTCGTGCCAGTCCGTGGCCAGGCCATGGTCGACCAGCGTGCGCTTGAGGTTGCCGATCGACAGCCGCTCGGCGGTGCGCGACAGTTCCTTCGCGCCGAAGACCCAGAGCGCATCGACGTCGTCGTGCTCGGCCAGCGTCTGCGCAAGGCCCGCGGCAGGGCCGGTCACGAGGTTGACCACGCCGGCCGGCAGGTCGGAGGTTTCGAGCACCTGATAGAAGTCGGTCGCGACCAGCGCGTGCTTTTCGCCCGGCACGATCACCGTGCGGTTACCCATGGCGAGCAGCGGTGCGAGCAGGCTCACGAAGGACAGCAGCGGCGCCTCGTCGGGGCACACCACGCCGACCACGCCGATGGCTTCGACAGTGGCCAGCGCCACGCCGCGCAACGGCGGCACGTGCACCGTGCCTTCGTACTTGTCGGCCCATGCGCCGTAGGCGAAGAGGCGGCTCACCGAGGCATCGACCTCCGCGTGCGCGGCGCGTGCGGCCACGCCGGTCAGGCTGGCGATGCGCGCGGCGAATTCATCGGCGCGTGCCGAGAGGTTTTCAGCGAGGTAGTACAGAGCCTGCGCGCGGCGGTGCGGTGTGGCAGTCGACCAGCTTGCGGCGGCGCGCGCAGCGGCCACGGCATTGCGGATGTCCTTGCGATTGCCGCTGCCCACCTCGCCGAGCCGTTGGCCGGTGGAAGAGAACACGGGGTACGACAACTCTCCGTCGGGGCGCACCTGCTTGCCGCCGATGAACAGCTTGGCCGTGCGGTCGATGACCGGGAGCCCGGCAGCGGCCGGTGCCTTGTCTGCCTCGTTCGCGGCTTGAAGCGACGCAGTTGCCGAACGCGGCTTGCGCTCAGCCCATGCACGCGGCTTCAGGTATTCGTAGCAGCCCTCGCGTCCGCCTTCGCGGCCATAGCCCGATTCGCGATAGCCGCCGAAGCCCACGCCCGCGTCGAACAGGTTGGTGGCGTTGACCCACACCACGCCGGCCTGCAGCTGCGGCGCGATGCCCAAGGCAAGGCCGATGGTCTCGCTCCACACGCTAGCCGCGAGCCCGTAGCGCGTGTTGTTGGCCAGTGCCACGGCTTCGTCGGGCGTGCGGAAGGTCATGGTCACCAGCACCGGCCCGAAGATTTCTTCGGTCGCCACGGTGGAGGCGGGGTGCACACCCGTCAGCAGCGTGGGCGGAAAGAAGCTGCCGCCCGCGGGCAACGCGCCCGGCGGCTGGTAGCAGGCTGCGCCTTCGCGCACGCCGGTGGCCACCAGCGAACGCACGCGTTCGAGTTGCGAAGGGTCGATCAGGCTGCCGATGTCGATCGCCTTGTCCAACGGCGGGCCCACGCGCAGGCTCTGCATGCGGCGCTTGAGGCGTTCGATGAAGTCGGCCGCAATGCCTTCCTGCAGCAGCAGCCGCGAGCCGGCGCAGCACACCTGGCCCTGGTTGAACCAGATGGCATCGACCACGCCTTCGACAGCGGCATCGATGTCGGCGTCGTCGAACACGATGAAGGGCGACTTGCCGCCCAGCTCCAGCGTGAGCGACTTGCCCGAGCCCGCGGTGGCCTCGCGGATCAGTCGGCCCACGTCGGTCGAGCCGGTGAAGGCGATCTTGTCGACGCCTTCATGCGCGACCAGCGCCGCGCCCGTGGCGCCGTCGCCTGTCACCACGTTCAGCACACCGGCGGGCAGGCCGGCCTGCGCTGCCAGCTCGGCGAAGAGCAGCGCGCTCAGCGGCGTGAACTCGGCCGGCTTGAGCACCACCGTGTTGCCCAGCGCCAGCGCGGGCGCGATCTTCCAGGCCAGCATGAGCAGCGGGAAGTTCCAGGGAATGATCTGGCCGATCACGCCCAGCGGCACCTGGTCGGCGAACTCGCGCTCCTGCAGCTGCGCCCAGCCAGCGTGGTGATAGAAGTGGCGCGCCACCAGCGGCACGTCGAGGTCGCGGGTCTCGCGGATCGGCTTGCCGTTGTCCAGCGCCTCGACCACCGCGAGCAGGCGTGCATGGCGCTGCACCATGCGCGCCAGGGCGTACAGATGCCGTGCGCGGCCATGGCCGCCGAGTGCCAGCCAGCCGGGCTGCGCGGCGCGTGCCGCGGCAACGGCCGCGTCCAC
This sequence comes from Variovorax sp. EL159, assembly GCF_900100965.1. GTDB lineage: Bacteria > Pseudomonadota > Gammaproteobacteria > Burkholderiales > Burkholderiaceae_C > Variovorax. The sequence goes on from NZ_FMUJ01000003.1 coordinate 285,756, forward strand.
ATCCTGCGCGGAGCCTTGTGCAATGCCGGCGAGGCGCTGGCCCGTGGCCGGCTCGGCCGTGTCGAACCGCGGGCCGGCCGATGCAGCGGTGAAGCGCCCGTTGATAAAGTGGCCGAAGCCCTCGGCATGGCGCGCGAGCCATTGGCGGGCGTCGGTGTCGCTCTCTGGCGCGGGGCCGTAGTCCATGGTGTCGAAATAGCGTGCGACGCTGCTGCTGTTGTTGTTCTGGCTGCTGCTCATCGGGTCATCCGATCGGGTGGCGGTGAAAGGCCGAGTAGCGGCCCGTGACGTGGTGCTCCAGTTGGCGTTCGATGTCGGCCAGCAGCGTGGAGGCACCGATGCGGAACAGGTCGGGCTCGAGCCAGGCGCGGCCCAGCTCTTCCTTCATGAGCACCTGGTAGTCGAGCGCGGTCTTGGCGGTGGACACGCCGCCTGCCGGCTTGTAGCCCACGCGAAAACCCGTGCGGGCTTCGTACGCGCGGATCATGCGCAGCATCACCAGCGTGACCAGCGGCGTGGCGTTCACGCCTTCCTTGCCGGTGGAGGTCTTGATGAAATCGGCACCGGCCATCATGCAGACCATCGAGGCCTTGGCCACGTTGCGCAGCGTCTTCAGTTCGCCGGTCGCAAGGATGGCTTTCACATGCGCATCGCCCGCGGCCAGGCGAAAGTCGCGCATCTCGTCGTACAGCTTTTGCCACTGCCCGGTGAGCACGTGTTCGCGCGTGATGACGATGTCGATCTCGGCCGCGCCATCGCGCACCGAGGCTTCGATCTCCTTGAGCTTGAGCTCACGCGGAATCAGCCCGGCCGGAAAGCCCGTCGACACCGCCGCCACCGGAATGCCGGTGCCCGCGAGCGCATCGACGGCCGTGGCCACGAAGCGGTGATAGACGCAGACCGCGCCGGTGTGCAGCGCGCGGTCTGCAAAGCCCAGCGCGGCCAGCAGGTCGGGGCGCACCGGCGTCACGGCCTTGGCGCAGAGCCTGCGCACGCGCTCGGCCGTGTCGTCGCCGTTGAGCGTGGTCAGGTCGATGCAGCTGATGGCCTTGAGCAGCCAGCCGGCCTGCGCATCTTTCTTGACCGAGCGGCGGCCGGGCAGCGTGGCCACGCGGCGCTCGGCCGCCGAGAGATTGACGCGGAGGTTGTCGAACCAGCCGGAGTCGAAGGGTTGCGCGGTGTTGCGTGCGATGGGGTGCGGCTTGGTGTCGGGCGCCGTCGCGGCGGCGCTGGCGACAGCAGCCGGGGGCGATGCAGGCGCGGCGGACGGGACGGGGCGCGAACGCACTGCGCCGCTGGCGCGAACGAGGGAAGTGGAGGTCATGGAGTGAAGGGCGCCAGGGCGCGCAAGCGCCGCGTGAGCGGCAGGCAGGCAAGGGGCATGTCTCTTTGTCTCCGGTCGTTGTGCATACCGTCGTGCAGGGCCGGCGGCGTCTTGGCTTGAATGTTATTTCAATAACATTTAACTGCGCAAGATGTTTTTGAAATAACATTTTCGATGCCCGATACTCGAGCTTGTGGACCAGAGGAACCAGAACATGCGAAAGACCGCCGGCGCCGAGGCCCGGGCCTTGCGCCTTGCAAAGATGCAGGAGCTCGTCGAAGCGGGCGGGCCGTTGCCGATCAAGCAGGCCGCCCAGCGGCTGGACGTGACGGAAATGACGATCCGCCGCGACCTGTCGGCCGCCGATTCACCGCTCGCGGCCCTCGGCGGCTACGTGCTTGCGACCACGCTGCCGGGCGCCGACAGGTACTCGCTCGACGAGGCCAGCGACCAGCATGCGGCGCACAAGCGCGTGGCCTGCGAACGCGCCGCAACGTGGGTGCAGGCGCACGACAGCCTGTTCATCGATTGCGGCACCACCATGGTCCATTTCGCGGAGGCCTTGCCGCCCGACATGCCGCTGAGCGTGGTGTGTTACTCCACGAACATCGCATCGATCCTGAGCCGCCGGCCGAACACGCAGCTGATGCTGCTGGGCGGGCTGTACCACGCGTCGTCGGCCACCTTCTTTTCCGACGAGGGGCTGCAATATCTCAACCGATTGGGCGTGAACAAGGCCTTCATTTCAGCCGGCGGGCTGGACCTGGAGCGGGGCGTGAGCTGCTCCAACTTTCACGAGGTGCCGGTGAAGCAGGCGGCGATCCGCAGCGCGTCGCAGAGCTTTCTGATCGTCGATGAAAGCAAGCTCAATCGCCTGCGGCCCGCCTTCTTCAGCCCACTCGATGCGTTTGCGCGCATCGTGGTGGGCGGGGCGCCTGCGCCGGGTTTGCGCAAGCAGTTCAAGGATTTGCCGATCGAGTTTGCGCGACCCTCGAACGCCTGAATCGCGTTGGATCAGCGGGCCGTGCACAGCCGCGCATGGCCCCGCGCAACGGCGCAGCGAGAGGGCGTCAGACGACCGGTGCGGCCGCACCGTCGGTAGGCACGCTGGCACATCGATCATCGGGCGGCGCGGTCACGATCGAATCGAGTGCGGGCTCGGCCTTGCGCAGGCGCGCGAGATCAGGGCGCGGCCGACGCAGCCGTGCATCGGGTGCGAAGGCCTGCTCCATCGCCTGCGCGGCCGACAGCAGCGCAAGGTCACCACGAAAACGCCCCACGGCCTGCAAGCCGAACGGCATGCCAGCCTCGTCGGTCCCGCAGGGCAGGGTGATCGCAGGGTGCGTGGTCAGCGTCACCACGTAGGTCAGGGCGAGCCAGCGGTAGTAGTTCTCCTGCTGCCGGCCGTCGACCTGCGCCGCATGCGGCTGCGTCCAGGGAAAGGGCGACACCGGCGTCGTGGGCGACAGCACGAGGTCGTAGTTCTCGAACACTTTCTGGAAGCGCTGGAGGATGCGCGTCTGCTCCGCCTGTGCCCAGGCCACGTCCTGCAGGCTCATGCGCGCGCCCATCTCATAGTTGCTGCGCGGGTTCGGCCCAAGGCTCTCGGGTGCGCGTTCGTAGGCTTCGCGCATGCTGGCGACGAAGGCCTCCGCGCGCAGCACGTCGAAGCAGCGGTGCACATCGCCCAGGTCGAAGTCCGCCTCGTCGCAGGCCGCGAAGAGCCCGCGCATGGCGCCCATGCGATCGCGCATCGTGCGGCGGATCGAAGGGTCGACGTCGCAGTGTCCGAAGTCCGTGGTCCAGGCCACGCGAAGGCGCGACAGATCCTGCGGCTCCGGCCGAAGAAAGGCGGCCGCGTCCAGCGGATAGCTCAAGGGGTCGCCCGGATGCGGGCCCGCCGTGGCCGCGAGCTGGAGGCACGCGTCGGCCACGTCCCGCCCCATCGGGCCGACCACCGAGATCGGCGACCAGCCCAAGGTTCTGCGCACGCTGGGCACGATGCCCGGCGAAGGCCGCAGGCCCACCACGCCGCACTTGGCAGCCGGGATGCGCAGCGAGCCGCCGGTGTCGGAGCCGGTGCACAGCGGCAGCATGTCCAGCGCGAGTGCCGCGGCCGAACCGCCCGATGAGCCGCCGGCATTGAGGTTGGGGTTGAAGGGGTTGCCCGTGGCACCCCATACCGGATTGCGGCTGTTGGCACCCGCGCCCATCTCGGGCACGTTGGTCTTGCCCACCACGATCGCGCCGGCCGCGCGCAGTCGGCGCACCAGTTCGATGTCTTTCGACGGCACGTGGTTGCGCAGGGTGGGCGTGCCCATGGTGGACAGCAACCCGGCCGTCGGCTCAAGGTCTTTCACGCCCAATGGCAGGCCATGCAGCAGGCCGAGCGGCTCGCCGCGCATCACGGCCTGTTCGGCGGCGCGGGCCTCGGTGTGGGCGCGCTCGTAGCACGTGGCGGTCACGGCGTTGACGAAGGGGTTGAGCTGCTCGATGCGCGCGATGCATGCCTCGAGCAGTTCGACCGGTGAAAGGGCGCGCGTGCCAATCAACCGCCGCAGCTCGACTGCGGAGAGCTCGACAAGCCCGGAGGAAGAGGAAGAAGAGAAATGGGTCATGGGTTCAGTGATGTCCCGCGATCAATCGGGCTGGATGTTGGCGCGCCGGGCAACGGCACGCATGAGCGGCAGTTCGCGCTCGATCTGCGCGACCGAGGCGGCGGCCCCGCCAAAGGCGGGCTCCACGCCCTGGGCCTGCAGCGCGGCCTTGGCCTCGGGCGTGGCGACGATCTTGGCGAGCGCTTTTTCCAGCCGCTCGCGCACCGGCGCGGGCGTGCCCTTCGGCGCCACGAACATGATCCAGGTATCGGCATCGACGTCGGGGTAGCCGGCCTCGGCGAAGGTCGGGACCTGCGGCAACTGGGAGGAGCGCTGAGCGGTGGTCACGGCGATCGCCTTGACCTTGCCGCCCTTGAGTTGGGGAAGGGCGGCAGTGACGGTGTCGACCGAGAACGGCACCTGTCCGCCGATCAGGTCCGTCATGGCTGGCGCGCTGCCCCGGTAGGGCACGTGCATGATCTTCGCGCCCACCGCCTGCAGGATGATCTCGCCCGTGAAGTGCGACGAAGTGCCCGTGCCAAACGAGGCGTACGAGTACTTGTCCGGCGTTGCGCGCACCGCCGCGGCGAACTCCTTGACGTTGCCGATGGGCACGTTCCTGTTGGCCAGCAGGATCAGCGGGATGCGCGCGACGATCGCGATCGGGTCGAAGCTCCCGAGGGCGTCGTAGGGCAGGTTCGGGCGGATCGCCGGGTTCATCGTGAACGTCGAGCCCGAGCCGAGCAGCAGGGTGTAGCCGTCGGGTGCCGCCTTTGCCGCGAAGGCCGCGCCGACCGCGGTGCCGGCACCGGGCCGGTTGTCGATGAGCACCGGCTGCCCCAACTCCACCGACAGGCGCTGGCCGACCAGGCGCCCCACCGTGTCCGCGCTGCCGCCCGGCGGATACGGCACCACCAGCGTGACAGGGCGCACCGGGTAGGCCGGCTGCGCCAGGGCGGGCATGGCCGTGCCGAGAGATGCGACCAAGCCTGCGAGGACGGCACCGCACCATCGTCGGTTCAGCGCTTGCGGATGGGGAGTGTTCATGGACAGATCCTTCTGTAGAGGGAAGAGGGGAAATGCTGGAGCACGCCCTGCCGTGTAGCAAGCACAATGATTGGAAGGTTGCGTTGCCGCAAACGCAATGCAGAGAACGCCGATGAAACCCTCCATCTCCAAGCCTTCAGCCTCCAAGAACGCCGGCGCACGCGCGAAGCGCACGATCAACCAGCGCGTGCTGCAGGAGGAGTCGATGCGCTACTTCCTGGAGGTGACGCGCGTCGGTTCGGTCACCGAAGCGGCCGCGCGATTGAACGTGGCACCTTCGGCCGTGAGCCGCCAGATCGGCAGGCTGGAGCGCGAACTCGACACCCTCCTGTTCGAGCGGCGCGCCCGTGGCATGGCGCTCAATTCAGCGGGCGAGCTGCTGGCGGCGCACGCGCGTCGCGCATGGCTCGACATCGAACGCGTGACCGACGACATCCTCGCGCTGCGTGGCCTGCGCAAGGGCGAGGTGCGCCTGGCTGCGACCGAGGGCTTTGCCTACGAGTTCTTGCCGGCCCTGGTGGCGGCGTTTCAGGCGCGCTGTCCGGGCATCCGCTTTTCGCTCGACATGTGCGTGCAGCGCGAAGTGGCACGCCGTGTGCGCGAAGGCCTGGTCGACCTCGGCGTGACGGTGAGCCTGGGTTCGGAGCAAGGACTGGACGTCGAGATCCGCTACCCATCGCCCGTGCGCGCGATCATGGCGCCGTCTCATCCTTTGGCCACGCGGCGGCAGGTGTCGCTCGCGCAGGTGGTGCATTACCCGCTCGCGCTGCCGGCCAGCACGTCGACGCTGCGCCAGTTGCTCAACATCAGCTGCGCCCGCCAGAGCCTGCCGCTCGAGGCGGCCTTGACCAGCGACCACCTCTATCCGCTCGTGCACTACGCAGCCCACGGCCAGGCCGTGACCTTCTGCGGCGATCTCGCGCTGCGCCAGCAACTCGAGAACCACACGATCGTTGCGCTCCCCTTGCGCGACCGCGAGATGAACGAGCGGCATTTCGAGGTTCAGAGCATGGCGGGCCGGCGCCTGCCCGACGCGGCGCGCGCTTTCGTCGAGCATCTGCGCGAAGTGCTTTGCGCTTGATTCATGTAGGCACCAGCCGCGCTGGTGGCGGGTTCGCCGTGCACGCCACATCCGTTTGACGACGCCCCGAGTTCGCTTGGAAGAGATCGCCTGAGCACGACCTGACGGCTTGCGACCGAAGAAGGAAAACTTGCGGCGGCGAGAAATTCTCCTCGTTTCTGTCATCGCCAATTTTTCACGGCCCGTTAGGTCCTTTCCGCGCAGCAGCGCACGCGAATCGAAAGACTGAATGAACAAACCATCTTCACGTTCCGTCGCCCAGCTCGCGGGCATGGCCCTGACGCTCCTGGCCGCAGGCTGCGTCGTCCAGCCACAGCCGGTGCGCTATGTCGCCGTTCAGCCCGCGCCTGCAGTAGCCGTTGCCCCGCCTGTGGTCAGCGTGTATGTCGATCCGCCGCTGTACCAGCCTCCGCCGATTGCCGTGGCGTGGGCGCCGCCACCGATGCTGGTGGAGGTACCTACGCCCCTGCCATTTCAGGGCGCGATCTGGACCGGTGGCTATTGGACGTGGCAGGGCAGCTGGGTGTGGGCCGCAGGCCGCTGGGCCGCGCCCCCCCAACCGGGTTACGCATGGGTCCAGCCCTACTACGAACATCGCGACAGCACCGTGGTCTTCATCACCGGACATTGGTCGGCGCCGGGCGTCGCATTCATTCCGCCGCCGCTGGGCTTGAGCCTGGCGGTGTCCGTTGCAGCAGTCGGCGTGGTGGCCGGGCTCGCACCCATCGGACCGCAGGGCGTATTCGTTCCTGCGCCACCTGGTTCGCGGCTCGGCCTGATCGTGCCGGCGCCCATCGGCACGCCGCCCGCAGTGGTCGTCAGCGCACCGCCGGTCACCAACGTCGGCATGCGGGTGCAGAACACGACGATCAACAACGTGACGAACAACACGACGACGAACGTCACCAACATCACGAACATCAACAACACGCGCACGGTGACGGTGGTGGCACCTGCCAGTGCAACGGCCAGTGGCCGGCCATTCGAAGCAGCGGTGCCGGCGAGCGCGCATCTTGCGGCTGCACTGCCGCCTGTCGTGCATGCCATGGCCCCGGTACCCGCCAGCGCGAAGCCGGTCGCGGCGTTCATGCCGGGGCATCCGTCCGCTGCACCCCGATCCGCCGAGGCTGTACGGCCAGCGGCCGCGGTGCCACCGCAGGTACCGACGGCATCGGCTCAGGCGCATCCGCAGCCCCTCTTGTCGCCAGTCGCGGCCAAGGGAGCAGAGCCCGCGGTGCCGCACCCGGCACCTGTGCAGGCGAGTGCTGAAGCACCCCGAAGGGAAGCACCTGCGATCAACGAACAGGAGCATCGTCCGCCGCCGGTCGATCCCGCATTGGTTGCGCGAGAGCAGCAGGCCGATGCGGCACGCCGAGCGAACGAGCAGAAGGCGCTGCACGCGCAACGGCCGGCGCCGGCGCCCAAGGAACACCCGAAGCCCGCCCCGCATCCGCATGTGGACCACCCACCAGCGCCGCACGCACACGGCGAGCCTCCTCATCGGAAGGAAGAGCACCACGGGTAACAAGCGCGGCTGAGCTGCGCGTTGCAGCTAGTTGAAATATGCCGTCAGGCAACAAGGCCCAGTTCGCGTGCCTCGGTCTCGTAGTTCCCGTAAGACGCTTTCAGCACCGCGCCATTGAGGATCATCTCGGCCAGCGGCTCGCGTGCTGCGCCGGGCTGGCCGTCATAGACGCGGGTGCGCACCCAGCACGACTCGGTGCGAGCGCTCTCGCTCAACGCGATGATTTCGCGCTCCAGCTCGTACGGATGATCGACGAACAGCGGGCCCTTCAGCAGGCGGATCTGCTGCCCCGCGAACAGGCCCACGGCCGGCCCGCGCCCCTTGAAGCCGGCCTCGCCAACGGTGCTGCCCAGCAGCACGGAGATCATCTCGAACGGAATGATGGCGCGGCCCCACGGCGAGCCGGCGGCCCCTTCGGGCATGTACCACGGGCTTGGCTCGGTGATGACCTGCAGCTTGTCGGCAAGGCTGAAGGGGTAGTAGTTGCCCATGTGCTGATCGAAGCCCATGCGCACCTTCTCGGTCACGGCGCCGCGCTGGCCGACCTTCAGGTCGCGGTTGATGACCAGGCCGGTGGCCGGGCGCAGCTTGGCGATGCGCTGCTCGAGTTCATGCGGCAGGCCGGCCGCATCGCCCACCGACGCCGAGCCCGTGAGCACCGGCGTGCCGTCGCGCTTCTCGGCCCACAGGCGCACGAAGCGCTCGCCGGGCGCGGGGCGCTGCACGAAGGCGCGCACCTCTTCGCCTTCGACGACCATGTTCTGGTAGTGCGCGCTGATACAGCCGGTTTCGAACCAGGCCTTGCCGAAGATGTCGAACAGCAGCGGATCAAACTGGCTGAAGTGCGTCGGCCCTTCGATGGGGCCGGCGCGAAGGCCCAAGCCCTCGGCCATGCTGTCGTCGTGGATGGATTTGTGGCCGTCGTAGCTCTGGTCGTTGAGCATCTGGCGCGGCTTGCGCAGCGGGCCGCAGAGGGCAGGGGAGGCGCTGAAGGGGGTCGTCGATGAGGTCATGCGGCAGCATCGGTGCAAGTGCGCTGCGGCGCAATCGCTGAGGCGACACACGAGGGCTTCAGACGGGCCCGGCGTGGGGGCCCGCAACCGAGCGTGATGCTCGGCCGCGCAACCCTTCTATAGAAGTCGGGCTGCCTGCGAGGCAGCGATCGCGCCTGACCTGAATCTGCCGGCCACCTGCGGCGTGTGCGAATCGACCTGCAGTTCTTCGCCCTTGGCTTCGATCATTTCCAAAGCCGCGAGTTGGGCACCGAGCTCGCGCACAGCCTCGTCGTTCTCTCCGTACCGGGTCTGCAACTTGGCAAAGAGGTGCTGAAGCTTGAGCAGATGTCTGGACATGGTGGGTTCTTTCGGCCAATGGGGAGGGAGGACAAAGGGTTTCGCGCTTATACCCGTCTCACGAAAGAAAGCTGTCGCAGTTTGTAGTCGGCCTGACGGTCAGGACAGCTCCCGCGAACTTCGGTATGCAACTGCCAGGCTGCGCGAAATTCGCGCACGGCTGCAGGTGCGAACTATCGTCGGCATAAGAGGCTTCTATTCCCGCCGAAGAGGTTTCTGCCACAGAATTCAAGTCCCCCCGCATTGCAGAAACCAGGAGCCCCACATGAAGAGTAGTGACAAGTCCGAAGCGAAGTGCCCGTTCAATCAGGCCACAGGTGCCGGCACCACGAACCGCGACTGGTGGCCGAAGGAGTTGCGTCTCGATCTGCTCCATCAACATTCATCGAAATCCGATCCCATGGGTAAGGATTTCGACTACGCCAAGGCGTTCAAGAGCCTCGATCTGAACGCGGTGAAGAAAGACCTCGCCGCCTTGATGACCGACTCGCAGGATTGGTGGCCCGCTGACTTCGGCCACTACGGGCCGCTCTTCATCCGCATGGCATGGCACAGCGCCGGCACCTACCGAATCGGTGACGGACGCGGTGGCGCCGGCCGCGGCCAGCAGCGCTTCGCGCCGCTCAACAGCTGGCCCGACAACGTGAGCCTGGACAAGGCGCGGCGGCTTCTCTGGCCGATCAAGCAGAAGTACGGCCAGAAGATTTCGTGGGCCGACTTGCTGATTCTCACGGGCAACGTTGCGTTGGAAACCATGGGGTTCAAGACCTTCGGCTTTGCCGGCGGTCGCGCCGACGTGTGGGAGCCGGACCAGGACGTGTACTGGGGCCGCGAGAAGACCTGGCTCGGCGGTGACCTGCGCTATGCCCACGGCTCGGAGGGTGTCGAGAAGAGCGGCGCGGTGCTGGCGTCCGACGACAAGGCCGACGGCGACGCGCACACGCGCAACCTGGAGAACCCTCTTGGCGCAGTGCAGATGGGCTTGATCTACGTGAACCCCGAAGGTCCGGACGGCAACCCCGATCCGGTCGCCGCGGCCCACGACATCCGCGACACTTTTGCGCGCATGGCCATGGACGACGAAGAGACCGTGGCACTGATCGCCGGTGGCCACAGCTTTGGCAAGACCCATGGCGCTGCCGCGGCATCGCACGTCTCGCACGAGCCCGAATCCGCTGGCCTCGAAGAGCAGGGCCTGGGCTGGAAGAACAGCTTCGGCACCGGCAAGGGAGGCGATGCGATCACCAGCGGACTGGAAGTCACCTGGACCACCACGCCGACGAAGTGGAGCAACAACTTCTTCGAGAACCTGTTCGGCTACGAATGGGAGCTGACGAAGAGCCCCGCCGGCGCGCATCAGTGGGTGGCCAAGGGTGGCGCCGGTGCAGGCACCATTCCCGACGCGCACGATCCGTCCAAGCGCCATGCACCGACGATGCTCACCACCGACCTGTCGTTGCGCATGGACCCCGCCTACGAGAAGATTTCGCGCCGCTTCCTCGCGAACCCCGACCAGCTTGCCGACGCCTTTGCACGCGCGTGGTTCAAGCTCACTCACCGCGACATGGGGCCGCGCGCACGCTACCTGGGGCCGGAAGTGCCTGCCGAAGAACTCATCTGGCAAGACCCGATCCCCGCTGTCGACCATCCGCTGGTCGATGCGCAAGACGTCGCGTCTTTGACAAAGAAGGTGCTCGCGTCGGGCCTCACCCCGGCGCAGCTCGTCTCGACGGCCTGGGCATCGGCGTCCACGTTCCGTGGCTCCGACAAGCGAGGCGGCGCGAACGGTGCCCGGATTCGATTGGCGCCGCAAAAGGATTGGGCGGCCAACCAGCCGGAGCAACTGGCCAAGGTCCTCCAGGTGCTCGAGGGCATCCGCAGTGAGTTCAACGCTGCGCAGACGGGCGGCAAGAAGATTTCACTCGCCGACCTGATCGTCCTGGCTGGTGGCGCAGGCGTGGAGCAAGCCGCCCGACTCGCCGGCCGCGAGGTCAAGGTTCCCTTCGCACCGGGACGCGCGGACGCTTCGCAGGCGCAGACCGATGTGGAGTCCTTCGCGCCGCTGGAGCCGGTCGCCGATGGTTTCCGCAACTACGCGAAGGCTCGCTACAGCGTGGCTGCGGAAGCACTGCTCATCGACAAGGCGCAACTGTTGACGCTGACGGCGCCCGAAATGACAGTGCTCGTGGGCGGCCTGCGCGCGCTCGATGCCAATGTCGGACAGACAAAGCACGGCGTTCTGACCGCCAAGCCCGGCACGCTGAGCAACGATTTCTTCGCCAACCTGCTCGACATGGGTACGGAGTGGAAGGCCACCTCGGACACCCGGGACCTGTTCGAAGGGCGCGACCGCAAGACGGGCGCGCTCAAGTGGACTGGCACGCGCGTCGATCTGGTCTTCGGCTCCAACGCACAATTGCGCGCCATCGCGGAGGTCTATGCAGGCTCGGACGGCCAGCAGAAGTTTGTTGACGACTTCGTGGCTGCGTGGACCAAGGTGATGAACCTCGACAGGTTCGACCTCGCCTGAGTCGAGTGCGGTTGTTGTCGGCGGGAGCGTGCGGCCGCAACGGCCGCGCGCTCCTGATCGAAAGCTATCTACGCTCTAGTCTTCGCGGGCTACGCCGTTTGGCATCTCAGTTGACGCCCAATCCTTCTTGAGGCCGCGTCAGCGCATCGCTTTCTTGATTTCGGCGAAGGGGCCGAGATCGAACGATCCGAGCAGGATGAGGATCCAGACGACGATGGAGATCGGGCCGACGACATCGGCACTCACCACCGACGACAGATGCTGGTCGAACCAGCTGTCGACCATGACGATGCCCGCGAACACGACCAGCATGAGGAAGCGATAGCCCGACACCTTCGGACGCCGGCGGCCGAACTTTCGCGCGGGCTTGGCGTGGCGCAAACGCTGGGCGCTCGAAGGTGTGCGGATTGCGACCGGTGCCGTTGCGATCGCATCGGCGGCTTGAGTTTGTTGCATGGTGGGGCGAAGGAGCGTCTGTGGCATCGCCAGATTGTGCTGCACGTGAAGCGGGCTCAGCCTTGCACCTCGACGGTCAGGTGCGAGAGCGACGAAAACGCTGCCAGCCGGTCTCGGTAGTAGTCGGCGCTGCGTCCTCGCGCAGTGCGCACCGACACGATCGCACCCAAGTGACCAGGGCCCAGACGCCAGAGATGCAGGTCCGACAGCGTGTCGCCGTCGCGCTCGATGGTTTGCCGCAGTTTGTCTGCAAGGCGGCTGTCTGGGTTCATGTCGAGCAGGATCGCACCGGTATCACGGATCAACCCGTAAGACCAGCTCGCGATGACGCAGGCCCCAATGATGCCGGCCAGTGGGTCCATCCAGAGCCAGCCGAAGGCGCGGGCAAGCAACAGGCCGACGATGACCAGCACCGAGACGGCCGCGTCGGCGATCACGTGGACCACCGCGGCGCGCATGTTGTTGTCCCGGTGCGCCGCGCCATGCGCGTGCTCACCCTCGGGCTCCTCGAACACGACCGCGTGGCTTTCGCTTTCGCCAAGATGGAGCTGCGCGGTGAAGGCATGGGGTTCGGGAATCTCCTCGGCCGATTCGAGGTAGCTTCCGCGGTTGGCCAAGGTGAACCGTTGGCGTGCACCGCCGGGGCGCACCGTTTCGATGTGGACCGATCTTGCCGCCGGGGCGGGGCCGGTTTCCGCATGCAGCCGGAAGCGCGGGGGTACGCCGTCCTCGAAGATCGACAGGGTCATGAGGCCGGCACTGGTCATGATCGCGTGCGCTTCTTCTTCATGGCCGTGCCCGTTGTCGGCTGTGCCGTGGCCATGCCCATGGTGATGGTCTCCGCCACTCAGCAGCCAGGCGCTGACGACGTTCACGCCCAGGCCCAGGATGGCAATCGGTAGTGCCTCGGCAAAGTGAATCGGCACCGGCGCGAGCAGGCGCAGGACCGACTCGTAGGCGATCAGCAGCGCGATCATCGCCAGCACGATGGCGCTGGTGAAACCCGCGAGGTCGCCGAGCTTGCCGGTTCCGAACGTGAAGCGCCGGTCTCCGGCGTGTTTGCGAGCGTAGGTGTAGGCAAGCGCGGCAAGAAGCAGGGCGCCCGCATGCGTACTCATGTGCAAGCCGTCGGCCACCAGCGCAATGGAACCGAACGCCAGGCCACCGACGATCTCGGCGGCCATCATGGCGCCGCAGATCCATATGACCATCCAGGTCTTGCGCTCGCTCGTTGCATGCGTGGCACCGAGGAAGTTGTGGGAATGCTCGAGGGGCGCCGCAGTGTCCGCAAGGCTGGCCATGAGGGGCCTTACTTGAGGTAGGAGCGGACGACCTCGAGCAGTTGCTCGGTAGCGTCGGGGTCGAGGGCGCCGGGATATTTCTCCGCATCGACCAGGTGGGTGCGGATGTGCTCTTCGACCACTTCAGCCATGAGCCCGGCCATCGCGCCACGCACACCCGCGATCCGATGCAGCACCTGTTCGCAGCCCGCCTCGCTTTCGAGGGCCCGCTCGATGGCCTCGACCTGGCCGCGGATGCGGCGAACCCGCGCCATGAGCTTCTGCTTTTCGTAGATCGTGTGCGTCATGCGATGAAGAATAGCATACCCCCCCATACCTATATTGAGTGACGTCTCTTCTTCCGTTCTCGAACGTTCCAGGCACGGTGCGCAACCGCCGTTGTCAGCTGAAAATTCCCGGTTGGTACAAGTCAAGAAGTTCGAAAAATAAAAGCGAAGGACCTGCGTTTCAGCGGAGCGCACCGGTGGAGCGCTGCCGCGCGAACACATCCTTCGCGGTCGTTGCTGCCGTCACGGCGCTCGGCCATCCGGCATAGAACGCCAGATGCGTGATCGCCTCGAAAAGCTCCTGCTGCGACACCCCGTTCTGCTGGGCCAGCGCGAGATGCGAGCGCAGTTGGTCCGGACGATTCATCGCGACCAGCGCGCTGACCGTGACAAGGCTGCGGTCGCGCTTGGACAAGCCGGGACGATTCCAGACGTCGGCATAGAGCACGTCATCCGTCAATTGCGCAAGACCGGGCGCAACGTCGCCAAACAGCTTCTGCGCCGCCGAGGCTTCCGCGGCAGGCGCAGCCGTGTTCATCGCGGCAAGATCCGAGCGGGCCTGTGAGGGATGTTCGTCCTGAACCTGCTCCAGCCAGGTGACCGTCTTGCCGTCGGCTTGCTCGCTGATCGCGATGTGCGTCATGGACATGGTCGAAGAGGCGCCGTGCGAGTGCTTCACGCCTGGCGGAATCCAGACGACATCGCCCGGGTGAACATCTCGCACCGGACCGCCCCAGAACTGCACGCGACCAATGCCGGAGGTGATGACCAGCGTCTGGCCCAGTGGATGTGTATGCCAGGCGGTGCGCGCGCCGGGCGCGAAGGTGACCGATCCGGCGGTGGCACGTGCAGGTGCGCTGGGGTCGAACAGCATCTCGACATGCACGCGTCCGGTGAATCGCTCGGGCGCGCCGTCGAACGAGGCGCGGTCTTCGCGATGCGACACGTTCACGTCGACCGGAGCGGACGACGTCCCGCTCTTCATCGAAGAAGCGCTTCGCTCCGACGCAGTCGTCGATTGAGTCCACCCCGAAATCGAGACAACGGCCAACGCCAATGGCAGCAACAGTTTTTTCATGAGAGGTTTCATGCCGCGGCGCGCACGGCGTATTCGACGGGCTTGCCATGAGCCCAAGATGACGCGCTGCCGGCTTCAGCCGCGCGACGATGAGGTATCAGCGACTGATGAGCGTCCGGGCCCACGTGGCGGCCTCGAGGCTTTCCGCTCCTGATGGGAATAAGTGACTGCGCGGCTACTCAGTACGCCTGCCGGGTCGGCCTGAACAGGATTTCATTGACGTCCATGTCGTCGGGCTGGCTGAGCGCGAACGCCACACAGCGAGCAAACGAATCCGCCGGGATCGCTGTGGCGTCGTAGAACGCCTTCATGCCGTCGGCGATGTCCGGCTCGGTCGCACTGGCGGGCAGCTCGGTGGCCACGGCACCGGGAGAGATCACCGTCGTGCGGATGTTCCAGGGCTTCACCTCCTGGCGCAGCCCCTCGGACAGCGCGCGCACTGCGTGCTTCGTGGCCGCATACACGGCGCCGTTGGGCGAGACCTTGTGGCCGGCAACGGACGAGACGTTGATGATGTGCCCCGACTTCTGACGCTGCATGTGCGGCAACACGGCCGCAATGCCGTACAGCACGCCCTTTAGGTTGACGTCGATCATGCGATCCCAGTCATCCACCTTCAGGCGTTCGAGCGGCGAATGCGGCATCAGGCCCGCGTTGTTGATCAAGACGTCGATGCGGCCGAAGGCCGTGATCGCCGCATCGACGAGATGCTGGACCTGCGCCTTGTCGGAGACGTCCGTTTCGACCGCGATCGCCTGGCCACCGTTCGCCTTCATTTCCTCGACCATGGCCTGCAGCCGGTCGATGCGGCGCGCGCCCAGGACGACACGCGCACCCTGTGCCACGAGGTGCCTCGCCGTAGCCTCGCCCAGTCCGCTGCTCGCGCCGGTGATGACGACGACCTTGCCATCGATGTTGTTGTCGCTCATGAAATCGCTCCTTGCGAAAAATTGCGCTTGATCCTAGGACTTTGATTGGCAGACCAGTAGTCCTCAATGGATTGATGCACTCGCAAACGAAACTTGACAATCAAGCTCGCAGGGCGGCGAACGATGACCGCCGGCCGGCTTCGTTTTGTCGAGAGCTCTTCAAGATGATCGAGTGCGGCCGCTTGTGACGTGTGGCCGCAGCGCGAGGCACCGACTGACAACGCCGTAAGTACCAGACTGACATGGCGGGAGGCGGCTTTTGCAATACTGCTGCGGCATTCGCGCACAACAAGCATTCAGGAAGGACGCATCGATGCCCCATCGCCACTCTTGGTCTCGTCTCGCTTTGACCGCCACTCTGGTTCTCACAGGCACCGCCTATGCACAAAGCGACACCACCACCTACGAGGCCACGCTTGAACGTTCGTCGGCCATCTGCCCTGGCCATTCCAAGGAACGCACCACGCCCGGTGTGCGCGCAGTCAAGGTCGATGCGCTTCGTGTGCTGCTCAAGAACGATGTGATCCTGTGTCCCGACCGCCGCCTCGATGCCGAGATGCCGGTGGTCTGGTACGGCGCCGTCAAGGTACTGGCCTGGAACCCCGAAGCAAAGGGCAGCATCGCGGTGCTGGCCGAGAAGGCCGATGCAATGACGCGCAAGGAAGAGTTTCCTGGCGCTACCTTGGTCTGGAAGACCGACGGCAGCGAAGCCAAGGGCGTCACCGTACCGTCGGCCGACGTGCGTCCGCGCACCACCATCCGCGTCATCCCTTGAGTCACGGGAGCCAGCAGCACGCCTGGCGTGAGGCCCCGGCAACAGCATTCAGCATTGGCAAGAGCCAAGGCACTTACAGGCAATTACCTTCCGTGCCGGGTTCCGTGGCTATGCTATTCACACACCACAACCTCAGGGAGTTTGTTCGCATGAAGTTGCGTTTCATCGCTGTAGCCCTCATCGCATCTGCTGGCAGCCAGGTGGCTCTCGCGGAAACCGTTGTCGTCAGTGGAACGGCAGAAGGGGCCTCTCGTAGCGACGCGGTCGCCAAGGCGCAAGTCACCCTGGAGTCGAACTGCAGCAAGAACTACAAGGGTCAGCCTGTCGCTGGATCATTCAAGGTGACATTCGAGAAGCCGCTGTCGAACGGCAAGCACTACGTCGACGCCACGATGTCCTGCAATACACCGTAGTGTTGTCAGAAGTCGAAACGCCGGACCGCTTCCCGGCACCCCAGCCATGACACTGCAGAAAAAGGGCAAGTACTGGTACGGCTCAACCCCTCAGGACATCGAGGCCGAAGTCATCGCCTACAGCAAGGCCAACGGGTACACGGCCGTCAAGTTCTCGCTCTCGGCATGCGCGTGCGGCAGCAGCTTGTTCAAGCTCGAGTCCGATGAAGATGAAGGCGTGGCAAGGCGAACTTGTGTTCGTTGCGGCGTCATTCATTTCATGGGAGACAGCGCCGAGTACGCAAGTGAAGCGCAGGTTGAACGCCACGAGTGCATCTGCGATGCGGAGGCGTTTGAACTGTTGTCGGGCATCGCGTTGTACGCGGACAGCAACGACGTTCGCTGGTACTACATCGGCTGCCGATGTGCGAGCTGCCACCTGGTCGGCGTGTTCGCGGATTGGAAGTGCGAGGCTGGGGATGCCGACGCCTTTCTGTCCCAGACCTAGGTTGGCAACGGCAACCAGCGATGCGGCAACAACATTCCGGCGCACTGGCCGGCGGATGTCGTTGGGGCATGCATGCTTGTGTCCATTGAGCTTCGCCGACCGGATCAAGCTCACGATCGCCACGGTTCACTGACCCGCCTCAGGCCGCAGCCGCTTGGGGCGTGACCGTTGGCGCACTTCCCGCATCGTCCGTGGCCCACACACTGGCGCGCTGCAAGTCCTTCTCGTAGCTGCGAGATGCGACCACGAAGAGGCCGGCCGACAACAGGCCGAAGACCGGCATCACCGCCATGGCGATCTGGAGCGACCACGCATCGGACAGCAGGCCGGCGATGAACGGCCCCGCAGCCAGGCCCAGCAGGTTCTGGAACAAGGAAAGCACCGAGGCACCCGTGGCCTGGATGCTGTGATGGATGACGTCGATGGTCACTGCGACGACCACGCCCGAGAGGCACGCCATGAAGAAGCCTCCGACGGCAATCCACGCGAACTGCGCCTGCGGGGTGAGCACCACGCCCAGGTACGGGGCACCGAATGCAAAGCCCAGCACCACCGCGGAGACCGCGCACAGCAGCGCCGTCACTTGCAGTTTTGCGCGCGGACGCGATTGACCCGCGCGGTCGGCGACAGCGCCCCAGACCACGCTTCCTGCGGCGCCGCACAGCACGACGATGGCGGCGCGGATGGCGGCCTGGTCGGTTGCCAGGCCGTGCATGCGGTTGAGGTAGCTCGGCAGCCAGGACCAGACCGAAGAGATCAGGATCACCTGCGCCGGTGCCGCCAGGCACACCCAGAGCAGCGTGCGCGAATCCATCAACCGCCGGACGATGGCGCTCAACGTTCCTTGCGGGGAGCGCACCGCCTGATCCAGCCGTGGCGTGAGCGAAACCGTGGGGTAGTCCCGCACCTTCAGGTACAGCAGCGCTAGCAGCAGCCCCGGAACACCCACGGCTCCGAACGCGGCGCGCCACCCCCAGTGGGCTGCGATGACGCCACCGAGCAGAACACCCAGGACCGAGCCAATCGATGCGCAGGCAAAGAAGGCGGCCATCAGCATGCCGCGCATGCGGGACGGAAAGTGGCTGGCGATCAGCACCGCACCGACCGAGCCATAGCCCGCTTCGCCAAGCCCGACCACCGCGCGGGCGGCCAGCAACTGGCCGTAGCTTCCCGTGAACATGCAGGAGATGGACGCAAGGCTCCAGACCAACGCCATGACCACGATGCTTTTGACGCGGCTGAAGCGATCGGCCGCCAGCGCCACCGGAATGCCGGCCAGGGCCACGGTCACTGAAACGGCCGAAGCCAGTCCGCCCAGTTGCTTGTCCGAAAGGCTCCAGGCTTCCTTCAGATGGGGAAAGAGCGACACGATCACCTGGCGGTCGATGTAGTCGAACAGCATCAGGGCGGCGGTCATGCCGAAGGCGAACCAGGCCTGGCGAGGTCCGATCAGGTAGCCATCGGCATCGGCCTGTCCCTGGTGGCGTGTATGCAGGTGCATGGTCATGATGGTCTCTCGCGGTTCAAGGTACGAGGACAGTGGCGCCCGTGGTCCTGCGCCCTTCGAGCGCGCGATGCGCCTCGGCCGCATCGGCGAGCGCAAAGCTCTGCTGCGGCTCGTTCACGATACGGCCAGCCAGCACGTGATCGAACAGTTCGCGCGCCATGTCGAGCATGTGCGAACGCGGCTGGATGTAATGGATCATTGCCGGCCGCGTGAGCCAGATCGAGCCTTTGGCAGCGAGCACTTGCGAGTCGACGACCACCGAGCCCGACGAGGTGCCATTGCTGACCAGGGAACCGCGCGGCTGCAGGCAATCGAGCGAGGCCTGCAGCGTGTCCTTTCCCACCGAGTCGTAGACCACCGGTACGCCCTTGCCGTCGGTCAGCTCGCGCACGCGCTGCGCGATGTTCTCGCGCGAGGTCACGATGGTGTGGGCACAGCCGTTGGCCTTGGCGATGGCTGCCTTTTCGTCGGTGCTGACGGTGCCGATCATCGTCACGCCCATGGCGCGTGCCCACTGGCAGGCGATGAGGCCCACGCCGCCCGCTGCCGCGTGATACAGGATGGTCTCGCCGCCCTGGAGCGGATAGACCTGGCGGAACAGGTACTGCGCCGTCATGCCCTTCATCATGAGCGTGGCGGCGGTGCGGTCGGAGATGCCGTCGGGCAGCGGGATCAGCACGTCGGCTGGCATCACCCGTACCTGCGAGTACGCGCCCTGGGGTCCGATGAGATAACCCACGCGGTCGCCCACGCGAATGTCGGTCACGTCCGGTCCGATGGCTTCAACCACACCAACTGCATCGGAGCCCAACCCGTTAGGCAATGCCAGAGGATAGCGGCCGGTGCGAAAGTAGATGTCGATGAAGTTGACGGCGATGTAGCTATGGCGCACACGGGCTTGGCCCGGGCCGGGCTCGCCGACCTCGACGTCTTCGAGCCTCAGAACCTCCGGACCGCCGGTCTCGTAGAAGCGGATGGCCTTGGTCATGGTGCGTTTCCTGTGAGGTGGGGGAGGGGCGGGCAGGGCCGGCTCAGGCCGCCTTGCGCAGGAATCCCTGCTGGCCACCGTTGCGGTTGGGCGCGAAGCCGTTGGCGAGCAGCGTCTCTTCCACCGTGTCGTAGAAGACGCCGATCTTGGAGATCTCGCGCGCCTGTGCGGCCGTCGCGATCGGGCGGCCGAACTGGCGCGAGATGGCCACCAGCTGCTCGATCTGCGCCACGGTGCCGATCTTCGCGGTGCGCGACTGGTTCCAGAGGTTGTCTTCGGTGCCGGTGCGCACGTGCAGGCCCATGGCAATGCCGATCATGTTGACGGGCAACACGTTGAGCACCGAGCTTTCCACCGTGAGCACCGCACCGTCGGGCACGGCACGCGTCATGTTGGCCAGGTTGTAGATGTTGGGCGCATCCATGCCGCCGCCGATGGCCACCCAGTTCATCACCAGCGGCCCCTTGTAGATCCCGCGCCGGATCAATCGCTCGACGGACTCGAAGCTGTTGATGTTGTAGCACTGGAAGGCGCTCTGGATGCCGGCCTTGGTCAGGCGACGGATGTGCTCCTCGGCCCAGCCCGGCTGGGCCGGCACCGTCATCTCCTTGTAGGCGTTGAAGACAGCGGGGTCTTCCATCGAGGTGCCCTTGATGTCGCGGACGTCGAACTGTTCCAGCACATTCATCTGCGACGTGTTGATCGTCACCGTCACCTGGTCGGGCTTGGGGTCGAGGTCGGCCAGCATGTGGCGCGTGTCGTCGCTCAGCCATTTGGCGGCCGCGCCATCGGTCTCGGGCGCGAAGCTGATCGAGCCGCCCACCTGGATGATCATCTCCGGCACGCGGGCACGCACGCCGGCGATCAGCTCGTTGAACTTCGACAGGCGCTTGCTGCCCCGGCCATCGAGTTCGCGCACGTGCAGGTGCAGCACCGTGGCGCCGGCGTTGTAGCAATCCACCGCTTTCTGGATCTGGTCTTCCATCGTGACCGGGATGTCTTCGGGGAAGTCGGAGGGCACCCATGACGGCGCGTACGGCGCGGCGGTAATGATCAGCGGCTGCTGGTTTTCGGGGAACAGATGGCCGTCGAGAAAATTCATGGCAGATACCTCGGTAGAAAGTAAAAGAGGGAAAGAGAAGGAAAGTGCAGGGCGGGGCCCGCTCAGAAGACCGCTTCGCCGACGATGCCGGCCCGCTCCATCTTTCGATGGCAGGGCGGGTAGTCCATGACCGCGTAATGCTGGGTCGAACGGTTGTCCCACATGGCCACGTCGCCCGGCTGCCAGCGCCAGCGCAACTGGTACTCGGGGATCTGGACCTGGCTCACGAGGTACGCGAGCAGCATCGCGGCGCCCGGTTGGTAGTCCTGCCCGTAGCGCACGTTGGCCGGCGTATGGAAATTGGTGAAGTGCGTCGTGAAGCCGTTGACGAAAAGAATCTTCTCGCCCGTGTCGGGGTGCGTGCGCACCACCGGATGTTCGGCATCGGGAAACTGCGCCTTCAGGGCCAGGCGCTTCTCGATCGGCATGGCGGCGCCGAAGGTGGCCTCGATGCTGTGGCGCGCGCGCAGGCCGGCGATCTGCTGTTGGATGTGCACCGGCAGCTTCTCGTAGGCCAGCGCCATGTTGGCCCACATGGTGTCGCCGCCCACCGGTGGGCATTCCACGCAGCGCAGCACGCAGCCGAAGGGCGGCTTCTCGCGCCAGGTGGCGTCGGTGTGCCAGCTGTTCTCGTAGCGGTCGACCGGCGTCTCGGGGTTCTTGTAGATGCGCACCAGGCCGGGATGCTCGGGGTCGCTGCCGATCACCGGGTGGTCTTCGAGCTCGCCGTAGTGGCGGGCGAAGGCAACGTGCTCGCTGCGCGTGAGCGCCTGCTGGCGAAAGAACAGCACCTTGTGCTGCACCAGCAGCGCGCGGATCTCGGCGGCCAGGCCGGCATCGCGCGACGCATCGGCAAGCGACACGTGACGCAACTCGGCGCCGATGGCGCAGGTCACCGGGTGAACCTCGATGCCGCGTGTCAGGACGGCGAGTGCCCCGTTCGGGGGCGCTGGCTGGTTCGTCGAACCCATTTTTTGTCTCCTTTGCCGATCGTGTGACACCGCGCGTTGGCGATGCCCTGTGCTGACAAGAAGAGTAGGTCGTGCCCCTCTCCGGCGCCCCCTCCTCGCAGGAGGGGGCGGGGTGCCGAGAGGGGAGGGGTAACCCTGATTCAGCGCTCGAGGGCGAGCAGTCCCAGGATGCGCGCGCGCTGCACCACTTGCGCGCGGGTGCCCGCATCGAGCTTGGCGAAGAGGTTCTTGACGTGCCACTTGATGGTGGTTTCGCTCACCTGCATGGCGCGTCCGATTTCCTTGTTCGACAGGTTGCGGGCCAGCAGCGTCAGCACCTCGCCTTCCTTGGGCGTGAGCACGGTGCCGTGCGTTGCGCTCGGTGCGGGCATCGGCTGCGGCGCCGGGGCGGTGACGGCCACGGTGATCTCGGGTTGCGCGCTCTCGGCCGAGAGCGTGCCCACCCAGGCCCCGAGATCGGGGTGCGCGTCGGAGAAGACGCGCTGCAGCCCGTAGGCACGTGCCAGGTCCATCGCTTCGCGGATAAGCGCCTGTGACGCCTGGCCGCTGCGTTCGAGCGCAAGGGCGCGCAGCCCGAGCAGCTCGATGTGCAGGCCACCCTGCTTGAGCTGCCGCGCCCGGTCATCGGCCCGCATCAGGTGCGCCAGGGCGTCCGGCCAGTCTCCAGCCGCCATGGCCGCCTGGGCGTGTGCTTCATCGCGTAGCGCTTCCACGCTGCGCCGCCACAGCGGCCCTTGCGGCAGCGCGGGGTCGGCCAACTGCGCGTCGATCCGCTCGCACAGTTCGCGGCAGGTCTGGGCGCGACGGTGCCGCGCATGCAGGCGCACCTGCTCGGCGAGGCTGGCAATGCGCAACCGAGGCAGGCGCCGCGCGGTACCTGCTGCATCCAACGCGTTCAGCAACGCCAGCGCGCGGTGTTCGGCGCCTTCGGCTGCCGCGATGCGGGCCGCTGTGCGGTAGGCCAGCAGCAGCGATTCGGGCATGCCACTGTGTTCGAGCACGTCGAGACGGTCGGCCAGCAGCGTCGCGGCGTCGCCCGGCAGGTCGCGCTCCCAGGCCACCGCGGCGAGCAGCGCGGCCAGGTTGCAGCTGAAGCGATGGCGCCGCCCCAGTTCAGCTTCGGCGCTCGCCACGGCAGGCCGCAGGAGTTGCTCGGCCAGCAAGACCTGCCCCTCCCAGACATAGCTGAGGCCGATGACCAGTTCACTCCAGCGCCGGATGTAGTTGATGCCATGGCCGGAATGTCCGCGCGGGGCCTGTTGCTGGCGCAAGCGCGCCAGGGCCGGCTCGCCCTCGAGCAGCGCGCGATACGCCATGCGGTTGGCATGCGACTGGAGCAGCAGCGGTTCGGTCAGCGGAACCGTGCCGGCCCACGGCGCATGCAACGCGACGAAGTGGTCGGGGTCGTCCGCGAACACGGCGGCACCGCCGAGGATGAGTGCGCATTCGCAGCGCAGCGCGTCGCCGGCGTCGGGCTGCACCAGGATGCGCGCCACGAAGCGCTGGGCTTCTTCATGCCGCTCGCTGGAGGCAAGCGTCCATGCCGCCGCCAGCATCAGGCGCGGGCGGCGGTCGAGTTCATCGGCGGGCAACTGCGCGAGCCATTCGATCACGGCCGCCTGCCGGCCGCGCCGCATGAGGGACTCGTACAGGCTGCGCTCCGCCAACTCATAGGCTGTCTGGTGCTGGCCCGCACTCAGCGCATGCTTGGCCGCTTCGTCGAGCAGGTCGTGCGCTGCCAGCCACTGCGCTGCGCGCGCATGCACCGCGACCTGCTCGGCGGCATCGAGCGCGGTGAAGCGCTGGCGCAGCACGTCGCGCGCCAGGGCGTGCATGCGCAGCCAATCGCCGCCTTCTGCGGCGGCGAAGACCGGCGTGTCGTTGTTCAGCCGGGCCAGCCGCGCCGCGGCGTCTTCGGTACCTGACACAGCCCGACAGAGATCCGGGTGCAGCAGGTCGAGCGCAGCGATGCAAACCAGGAAATCGCGATCGTCCGGGTCCAGGTTAAGCAGCAGCAGCCGCACGAGTTCGCCTTTCAGCTCGCCGGCCGCCGCCGTCATGTCTGAGAGTGCGGCGTGGGCATCGGCGCCGCGCGAAATGATCGTCATGGCCAGCTGCAAGCCCAGCGGCCATCCCTCCGTCAGCTCATGCAGCCGCGCGGCCATGTTGCGATCGACGCGCGCGCCGAAGCGGGCCTGCACGAGCTGCAGCGTTTCGTCGAGGCTGAACTTCAGCTGCGCCGGGCCGATCTCCACGCACTGGCCGTATGCGACCAGGTCTTCGATGTCCAGCCGGCCGTCGGGTCGCGCCGCGATCAACCTGCGCACATTGGGCGGCGCATTGCGCAGCAGGTAGGCCAGGGCTTCGCGCGATGCCGCCGGCAGCCGGTCGGCCTCGTCGATGACCAGCACCACATTCAAGGCCGCCTGCGTCAGTTCGCAGAGCAGGGCAGTGACGCTGGCGAGGTTGCCCGGCCTGTCGTCCTCAAGCACGCCACGGCCGAAGGCAGGGCGCCCCATGGCGGCGCGCAGTGCCAGCGCCAGGCTCTGCACCAGCCGGCCCGGATCGTCATGGCTCTGCGCCGAGACCCAGGCGACCGGCAGACCCAAGCTCAGGTACTCCAGTCGCCATTGCGCCAGCAGCGATGTCTTGCCGAACCCCGATGGCGCCTGCACCACGAGAACCGCGCAGTCCCGCAGCGCTTCGGCGCTCGACAAGAGGCGGGCGCGCGACACCAGGTGGCGCGGCACGCGCGGCGGTGTCACTTTGAGCAGAAGGTCGCGCGGGGCGCCGGTCAAGCCGGTCGTCGAGAAGGTCGCCAAGGGTACGTGTCCGTGGAAGGGGCTGGGCCGATTCTCCGCGTCAATCACCGGCAAGCGGGGAGGCCGCCCGGCGGCGCCCCGCGCTGCGCCTTGCCCGGCTCTCCTTGGCGCTGCAACCGAATTGCGCATGGAACCAGCGCGACAGCCCGCTGGGTGCGGAGAAGCCGAGCAAGGTCGCAACCTCGGCCAGCGGACGGTCGCTTTCAAGGACATGGCGCGTGGCGAGCTCCGTGCGCACGTCGTTGACGATCGAAGAGAAGGTCTGCCCTTCGTCCGCCAGGCGGCGCTGGATCGTTCGGCACACCACGCCCAGATGGTCCGACACCTGCTCGATCGTGCAGCGCCCGCTGGGGAGCAGCAGCAAGATGGTGCGCCGCACGTCGTCGAGCATGGTGTCCGTGGGCAGCTTGGCCGATGCGTCCAGCAGTTGCTGCGCGTAGCGCGCCATGGCCGGGTCTGCCGACGGGTTGCGCATGGCCAGGTCTTCCCTGGCGCAGACGATGCAGTTGAAGTCGTTATCGAACTCGACCACGCGGCCGATCAACCGTTGATGGGTGCGAAGGTCTCGCGGTGCGGAGTGCGCGAAGCACACGCGCCGGGGCTGCCAGTCCGCGCCGAGAAACTGGCGCATCAGGCGCAGCAACACACCCAGCGCAAGCTCGATGCGTTGTCGCGTGGCCTGGTTCCCCTTGCCGGGCCGGACTTCCTCGCGGATGACCACCACATGGTCGAACTCTTCGAGCATCAGCGAGAGCGAGCTGTTCAGCAGCGACTGGTAGCGGATCAGCACATCGAGCGAATCCCGCAAGGTCGCCTGGTCGCGGATCAGCAGGCCAACCGCCCCAAGATTCGACAGGCGCCGCGATTCCGCCATGCACAGGCCGAAGCTCTCATTGCCCGAACTGGTGGCCGACGACTGGAGCAGCGACGCGACGTTCTCGACCGGAATCATCAGGTCGGGTTCGTGCAGAACGCTGGGGCTCAGGCCTGCATCCAGGAGCATGCGCACCGGATCGAGGCCACTGGCGCGGGCGACCTCGCTGTAGTTGGTAAGACTTGCCGCGCGGACCAGGGAAGACATCGAAAGCCTGAGCACTGAAGTGGCACCGAAGGGTAAGTGGCTGGCGCGCAATGTCAATCGGGAGAACACGGCCGTCACCAGAATCCGGGGCATCGCGATGTACGGCCCGCCTTGCACGCGACGAATGCAACGCACGGCCATTGCCGGCGACCGACCCCGTTGAACAGCTGCCATGAATACCTCGATCCCTTCCACCGTTCTCATCGTGCCCGGCCTTCGCGACCACGTGCCCGACCATTGGCAGACACTGCTGGCGGCCCGGCTTCCACGGGTGCGCAGCGTGCCCCCGCTCGAACACGACAAGCTGAGCTGCGCGGCGCGCGTCGGCGCCATCGACCGAGCCCTGCAGGGCATCGATGGACCGGTGGTCATCGTGGCGCACAGCGCTGGCGCGATCATGGTCGCGCACTGGGCGGCGACGCATCCTGCGCGCGACATCCGCGGCGCGCTGCTGGCCACGCCGGCGGACCTCGAAACGCCTTTGCCCGCGGGCTACCCGGCCATCGACATGCTGAAGGACAACGGCTGGTTGCCGATTCCACGCGCACCGCTGCCGTTCCCGAGCATCGTGGCCGCGAGCAGCAACGATCCGCTTGCGCGGCTCGAGCGTGCGCGCGAGTTGGCGCGGTCGTGGGGCAGCCGCCTCGTCGAACTGGGCGCCGTCGGGCACCTGAACCCGCAAGCGGGGTTCGGCGACTGGCCGGGTGCCGACGCCTTGATTCGCGAACTCGGCTGATCGAGTCGCCGGTCCGCCGGGCCGCGCACGGGCCCGTTCCCACAAGAAAAATTTCATCCACAGCCATCGGAGACACCGGGCATGCTCATCCAACGTTTCGTTCTTGTTGCGGGGTCCCTTTGCGCCGCCAGCGCAGGGGCCCAGTCCTCATTGACCGTGTTCGGCGTCGTCGATGCCGGGGTCAGCCACTATTCGACGAAGAGTTCGACCTATGGCCCCGCCGCGGCGTTCGGCACGCGCACGATGCGCCAGAGTCAGACGGTGCTCTCGCCCTCGGGATTGAGTTCGAGCCGCCTGGGGTTCCGTGGGACCGAAGACCTGGGCGGTGGCCTGGCCGCGAGCTTCTGGCTCGAGGCGCCGTTGAGCAACGACACGGGCGGTGGAACCTTGAACTTCGGGCGCCGCTCGACGCTCAGCCTGAGCGGGCCTTTCGGGGAAGTGCGCCTGGGCCGCGACTACACCGCATCGTTCTGGAATGACGCGGTGTTCGACCCGATGGCCGTCAACGGTGTGGGTACGAACCTGATCGCTGTCGTCAACAGCAACATCGCGGCTTCGCGCGCATTGGCCACGGGTGGCTTGCTGAACGGCGGCCTTTCCGCCGGAACCGACAGCTACCTGCGCACCAGCAACGCGATCAGCTACTTTCTGCCGCAGGACCTGGCCGGCTTCTACGGGCAGGTGCAGTACGCGTTTCCGGAGAACGTCAAGGTCGATGGCGCCGCCACGCCTGCCGCAACGGCTCAACGCGGGCGCTATGCGGGCGCACGGGCCGGATGGTCCAATGGCCCCATCGACGTGGCGCTGGCCTACGGCGAAAGCACGCTGGCCGACACGTCGCTCAACAAGGAGCGGATCAAGACGATCAACTTCGGTGCGTCCTACGATCTCGTGTGGTCGAAGCTGTTTGGCGAACTGTCCCGCGTGAAGGACGACAGGGCTGCGTCGCTGGGTGCCCGCGTCAGCGACAGGTACAACGGTGCCTTGATAGGCATCACGGTGCCGGTTGGCGTGGGCCTGGTTCGCGTGTCCTATGCCAAAGTGAAGTTCGACAGCGGTGCGGCTGTGCCGAACTCGGATGCCAGCACCAACAAGCTCGCGATCAGCTATGTGCACAACCTGTCGAAGCGAACGGCGCTGTATGCGTCAGTGGCCCGGATCAGCATCCGGGACGGACACAACAACCCCACCGTGATGGGCGTGACGCCGCTGGTGGTGAGCCTGCCCGCGATCTTTCCGCAGCCGGGCTTCACCAACACGGGCGGGTTCCAGCCCCGCAGTTCGATGGGCTACGACGTCGGCATCCGACACGCGTTCTGAGCGTGCTTCACGGCACGAGCACCGTTGCACCGGTGGTCTTGCGGCCTTCGAGCGCGCGGTGCGCCTCGGCCGCATCGGCGAGCGCGAAGATCTGCTGCGGCTCGCTCACGATGCGGCCTGCCAGCACGTGGTCGAACAGCTCGCGCGCCATGTCGAGCATGTGCGGGCGCGGGTGGATGTAATGGATCATTGCCGGCCGCGTGAGCCAGATCGAACCCTTGCCCGCGAGCACCTTGGTGTCGATGACCACGGCCCCCGACGAGGTGCCGTTGCTCACCAGCGAGCCGCGCGGCTGCAGGCAGTCGAGCGAGGCTTCGAGCGTGTCCTTGCCCACCGAGTCGAAGACCACGGGCACGCCCTTGCCGTCGGTGATCTCTTTCACACGCTGCGCAATGTTCTCGCGCGACGTGACGATGGTGTGGGCACAGCCGTTGGCCTTGGCGACGGCCGCCTTCTCGTCGGTGCTGACGGTGCCGATCATCGTCACGCCCATTGCGCGTGCCCACTGGCAGGCGATCAAGCCGACACCACCCGCTGCCGCGTGATACAGGATGGTCTCGCCGCCCTGGAGCGGATAGACCTGACGGAACAGGTACTGCGCCGTCATGCCCTTCATCATCAGCGTGGCTGCCGTGCGGTCGTTGATGCCGTCGGGCAGCGGGATCAGCACGTCAGCCGGCATCACCCGCACCTGCGAGTACGCGCCCTGCGGTCCGATGAGATAGCCCACGCGGTCGCCCACGCGGATGTCGGTCACGTCCGGTCCGATGGCTTCGACCACACCAACTGCATCGGAGCCCAACCCGTTGGGCAACGCCAGCGGATAGCGGCCGGTGCGAAAGTAGATGTCGATGAAGTTGACGGCGATGAGGCTGTGGCGCACGCGTGCCTGCCCGGGGCCGGGCTCATCGACTTCGACGTCTTCGAGCTTCAGAACCTCCGGACCGCCGGTCTCGTAGAAGCGGATGGCCTTGGTCACGATCTGTCTCCTGAGGAATGCATAGGAAGACAGGATTCTTGCGAGGTGCCGCCGGGACGGGAAGCGCGGGCTTCGCGATGTCCCGCATCAGCAAATCAATGTCCCCGATAAGCAAGGAGGAGGGCGCCATCGATCAACGCCACTCGGACGCACTGCATCCGAACTGCTTGCGAAACCAGTGGCTGAAGCTGCTCGGCCCCGAAAAGCCCAGCAGCTCGGCCACCTCGCCCAACGGCAGATCGCTGTCGCGCAGATGGCGCTTGACGATGTCGCCGCGCACCTGGTCGAGCATGCGGCTGAAGGTGAGCCCTTCGGCGTCGAGCCGGCGGTGCAGCGTGCGGCGGTCGATGCGAAGGTGCCGAGCCACTTCCTGCACCGTGCACGCGCCCCCGGGCAGCAACGCGAGGATGAGCTCGCGGCAGGTTTCCTGCATGGTCTCGCCGCGGTCGCGCAGGCCTGCTTCGAGGTATTTGCGCGCCAGCCGGGCAGAGCCTTCATCGATGAGTTCGCGCGGCTTGGCCAGGTCGGTGGCCGAGCAGACAAGCCCGTTGAATTCCTCGTTGAACTTCACGTTGCGGCCGAAGAATGCGCGGTGCCGCGATACGTCCGATGGAGCGCGGTGCGTGAAGCACACCTGCAGCGGCCGCCATTGCGGATCGATCAGCTCGCGCAGCATGCGAAAGATGATGCCCACGGCCAGCTCCACCGCCTGGCGCATCGGCAGGCCGGGACTGGGCAGCAGGTCTTCGCGGATGACGACCACGCTGCCCGTGTCTTCCACGCGCGTGATGAGCGAGGCATTCACGAGCTTGAGGTAGCGGCACAGCGTGTCGAGCGCGTCGCGCGGCGTGGGCTCTTCGCGCAGCACGAGGCTGATCGGGCCGAGGTGCGAGAGCTTGCGTTGTGCCGCCAGGCGCAGCGCAAAGTCTTCAGTGCGCGTGGCGCGTGCGGTGATCTCCAGCAGCTCGCGCACCGCGTCTTCCGGGATCATGGTCTCGGGCTCTTCGAGCAGCCTGGCGCGCAGCCCGACGGTTCGCATGAAGGCGTAGGGGTCGCGCCCGAGCGACTTCACAAGCTCGACATAGCCGCTGAGGCTGGCGCTGCGTATCAATCGGCCGACAGGTTTCATGGGGGCATTGGCGCGCCCCACGCATTTCATTCGGGGCCGATCTTCAGTTTCAGTTTCTCGATGACGGCCTTATTGTGGGCCGTGGTGGCCTCGGGTATCTGGCGCAGTTGCTCCATCGACGCGGCTGCGGAAATAGCGCTGACAAGCCCTGATGCACCCGGCCTTGCGCGACACGCGCCGTCATGCATGCAGCTGCATGCGCCGGTGGGCGGCCACTGCCCCAAATTGACAAATACACATCCCAAATTGGCAAGCCTCGTGCGAAGGTGCACCGGATACTGAATTTCGAAGTCGCGCAACCCCGCTCGACATCAACTTTCAACCCGCAGCCCCATCACCATGAACTTCCTCGACGGCCACCTCTACCCGGAGAACCAGCAACCCCTGATCATCACCGCCGCGCCTTACGCGCCGGGCTGGATTCCCTCGGACTTTCCGGAAGACATCCCGGTCACGATGGAAGAGCAGATCCAGAAGGCCGTGGACTGCTACGAGGCCGGCGCCACGGTGCTGCACCTGCATGTGCGCGAGGCCAACGGCAAGGGCAGCAAGCGCCTGTCGATGTTCAACGAGCTGATTGCCGGCGTGCGTGCACGTGTGCCGGAAATGATCATCCAGGTGGGGGGCTCCATCAGCTTCGCGCCCGAGGACGATGGCGCTGCAGCCAAATGGCTGAGCGACGACACGCGGCACATGCTCGCCGAACTCACGCCCAAGCCCGACCAGGTCACGGTCACCGTCAACACCACGCAGATGAACGTGACGGAGCATGCCGGCATCGACGACTTCAAGGGCGTGTCGCGCGGAGACCCGCGCCTGTACTCGACCTACAAGGACATGATCGTGCCCTCGAATCCGAGCTGGGTCGAAGAGCACATACGGCGTCTGACGGCCGCCGGCATCCAGAGCGAGTTCCAGTGCTACAACATCAACAGCTTCGAGACGATCGAGCGGATGATCCGCCGCGGCATCTACAAGGGCCCGTTGGTCATGAACTGGGTCGCCATCAGCGGTGGCATGGACCAGGCGAACATCTACAACCTGGCCAACTTCCTGCGCGCCGCGCCCGACGGTTCGGTGGTCACGGTGGAAAGCTCGGTGCTGAACGTGCTGCCCGTGAACATGATCGGTATCGCGCTGGGCCTGCATGTGCGCTGCGGCATCGAAGACGTGCTCTGGAACCAGACGCGCACGGGCAAGGCGAGTTCCGTCGAGCAGATCAGGCAGTTGGTGCGCATCTCGACCGAGTTCGGTCGCCCCATCGCGACGGCGCAGCAGGCACGCGAGATCATGAAGATCGGCGTCTTCTACGAAACGACCGAAGAGACGCTGCAAGCCAACGGCTTCGCACCCAACCGCAACGGCGGCAACCAGGGCTTTCTGCGCAAGCCGGTCTGAGGGCCTCTTACCGGACTGTTGATCCCGGCCCCTCGGCGGCCTGCTTGCGCCACTGCGAGGCGCTGCAGCCGAAGAGGTTGTGAAACCAGTGGCTGAAGCTGCTGAGCCTGGCGAAGCCCAGCCGCTCGGCCACTTCGCCCAGCGGCAGGTCGCTCTCGCGCAGATGGCGCTTGACCAGGTCCGATCGCACGTCGTCGAGCAGGCGGCTGAAGCTGAGTCCCTCCGCATCGAGCTGGCGATGCAGCGTGCGGCGATCGACATGCAGAAGGCGCGCGACTTCCTGTGCGCTGCAGGCGCCGCCGGGCAGCAATGCCAGGATGATCTGGCGGCAGCTTTCCTGCGCGCTTTCGGTGCGGTCCTTCATGGCCGCATCCAGGTACTTGCGCGCGAAACCCGCCGACACCTGGTCCGCGGACTCGCGCGGGCGTGACAAGTCGCTCGCCCTGCAGACCAGGCCATTGAATTCCTGATTGAACTTGACGCTGCGTCCGAAGAACGCGCGATGCGCGGAGGCGTCCTTGGGCGGTCGGTGCGTGAAGCACACGTCGAGCGGCTGCCAGTGCGGCCCGATCAGGTCGCCCAGCATGCGAAACAGGGTGCCCACGGCCAGTTCCACCGACTGCCGCATGGCGAGCCCAGGGCTGGGCAGCAAGTCTTCCCGGATCACAACCACGCTGCCAGCGTCTTCCACCCGGATGATGAGCGAGGTGTTCACCAGCTTCAGGTAGCGGCACAGCGTGTCCAGGGCGGCCCTGGGCGTGGGCTCTTCCCTCAGCACGAGGCTGATGGGCCCGAGGGCCGAGAGCTTGCGCCTTGCCGCAAGGCGCAGCGCCAGGTCTTCCGTTTGCGTGGCGCGGGCCGTGATTTCCAGCAGCTCGCGTGCGGCATCGCGGGGGATCAGCGTCTCGGGGTCTTCCAGAAACCTCGCGTGCAGCCCCACGGTTCGCATGAACACGTGAGGGTCTCGCCCGAGCGACGCCACCAGCTCGACGTAGCCACCCAGGGAGGCGCTGCGCATCAGTCGGGAGATCGGTCTCGCGGGCTCGGTCATGGGCGCGATTCTGGCACCGCGCGGCGACCATGGCAGCAACGATGGGCTGTCTCGCAAAGGCAATTTGCTGTCCCCGATAAGCAAGTCGCCACCGGTCCTCGCGCCAGATACTGAGGGCGTCCGCACATCGGTGCGACACCACAAGAACCGGAGACAGAAATGAAGATCAAGCAGTTTTTGCGCGCCACGCTGGCGCTGGCCGGATGGTCGTTGGCGCTGAGCGTGTGGGCTTTCGGCGAAAAGCCCATGCGGCTCATCGTGCCCGCACCGCCGGGCGGCACGATGGACATCGTCGCCCGTGTGCTCGGCCAACAGATGTCCATCGACATCGGGCGCCCCGTGATCGTCGAGAACCGCCCCGGCGCCGGGGGATCGATCGGCTTGCAGGCCATGCTGCAGGCGGCCCCCGACGGCAACACCATCGTGCTCGCAGCGAGCAACGTGCTGGCCGAAACGCCGCAGATCGTGAAGATGCCGTTCGATCCGCTGAAGGACGTGGTGCCCATCGCATCGCTCGCGCGCTCGGGCATCGTGCTCGTGACGGCCGCCTCTTATCCGGCCAAGGACTTCGCCAGCCTGGTCGCGCAACTGAAGGCACGCAAGGGCAAGTCGAGCTTTGCGAGCTACAGCCCCGGCACCACGTCGCAGTACGCGGGGCTGATCCTGAGCGATCGCGCCGGCCTCGATCTGCAGCACGTGGGCTATGCGGGCTCTCCGCCTGCGCTGCAGGACATCCTGGGCGGCCAGGTCGACATCATGTTCGACGGCATGGTGACCTCGATGCCGCTGATCCGCGGCGGCAAGCTGCGCCCCTATGCCTTCACCGGCAACGTGCGCTCGCGCTACCTGCCCGATATTCCGACCACCACCGAACTCGGCTTTCCTGATCTGCAGTTCCGCGGCTGGGTCGGTGTGATCGGCTCCAGCAAGCTGCCGCCCGACGTGATGGCAAGGCTGCACGCCACGATCGACAAGGCGGCAAGGTCGCAGCTCGTGCAACAGAAGCTCGTCGACGTGGGGCTGGAGCCCGAAGTCAGCGTCGACACGCCCGCGCTGATGGCCGAGACGCGCACGCTGTCGGAGCGCAACGCGGCCATCGTCAAGAAGTACCACATCCAGGCGAACTGAATCATGAACATCCGCCCCGTCACGCCCGCCATCGGCGCGCAAGTTTCGGACGTGCATCTCGGCGAGGCCGCGCGCAACCCCGACACCTTCGCGCAGATCCACGCCGCGCTGCTCAAGCACAAAGTGCTGTTCTTCCGCGGACAGGACATCACACGTGCCGAGCATGTCGCCTTCGCTACCTGCTTCGGCCCGCTGGAAGACCACCCCGTGGTCGGCAGCGACCCCGAGCATCCGGGCCTCGTGCGCATCTACCGCAGCGACAACAAGCACAGCTACGAGAACACCTACCACTGCGATGGCCTGTGGCGCCAGGCACCCGCAATGGGTGCGGTGTTGCGCTGCATCGAGTGCCCCGAGATCGGCGGCGACACCATCTGGGTGAACATGGTGCAGGCGCATGAAGAGCTGCCCGAAGAGATCAAGCAGAAGATCGCCAACCTGCGCGCCAAGGCCAGCATCGAACATTCGTTCGGTGCCGTGATGGCGCCCGAGGCACGCAGGAAGCTGGGGCAAGACCATCCGCCCGTAGAGCACCCCGTGGTGCGCACGCACCCCGAGACCAAAGAGAAAGTGCTGTACGTCGGCAGCTTCACCACGCACTTTGCGAACTACAGCACGCCCGACAACGTGCGCCACGGCATCGACAAGACACCGGGCGCTGCACTGCTGCTGAACTACCTGCTGAGCCGCGCCACCATTCCCGAATACCAGGTGCGCTGGTCGTGGCAGCCCGGCGACGTGGTGGTCTGGGACAACCGCAGCACGCAGCACTACGCGCTGAACGACTACTGGCCGGCGCCGCGAAAGATGGAGCGCGCCGGCATCGTCGGCGACGTGCCGTACTGAACGCGCGCCTTTTCAGGCATCCACATCGCACGTATCCCATTTTTGAGACGCAACGACATGAACTTCCTCGACGGCCACCTGTTCCCGGAAAACCAGCAGCCCCTGATCATCACTGCCGCCCCTTATGCGCCGGGTTGGCTGCCTTCCGACTTTCCGGGGGAAATCCCGGTCACGATGGACGAGCAGATCCAGAAGGCGGTCGACTGCTACAACGCCGGTGCCACCGTGCTGCATCTGCATGTGCGCGAGCTCGACGGCAAGGGCAGCAAGCGGCTGTCGAAATTCAACGAGCTCATCGCCGGTGTGCGCAAGGCCGTGCCCGAGATGATCATCCAGGTGGGTGGGTCGATCAGCTTCGCACCGGAGAGCGAAGGCGCCGCCGCCAAGTGGCTGAGCGACGATACGCGCCACATGCTGGCCGAGCTGGAGCCCACGCCCGACCAGGTCACGGTGACCGTCAACACTTCGCAGATGAACGTGACGGAGCACGCCGAGCTGGCCGACTTCAAGGGCACCTCGCGCGAGAACCCCGCCATCTTCGAGGCCTACAAGGAGATGACGGTGCCGGCCCAGCCCGGCTGGGTCGAGGAGCACATCCGCCGCCTCACCGCGGCAGGCATCCAGAGTGCGTTCCAGTGCTACAACATCAACAGCTTCGAGTCGGTGGAGCGGCTCATGCGCCGCGGGATCTACAAGGGCC
The DNA here is from genome assembly GCF_900100965.1 of Variovorax sp. EL159. Classification (GTDB taxonomy): domain Bacteria; phylum Pseudomonadota; class Gammaproteobacteria; order Burkholderiales; family Burkholderiaceae_C; genus Variovorax. The sequence goes on from NZ_FMUJ01000003.1 coordinate 320,675, forward strand.
CGCTGGTCATGAACTGGGTGGCCATCAGCGGTGGCATGGATGCGCCCAACATCTACAACCTGTCGAACTTCGTGCGCGCCGTGCCCGACGGCGCGGTGCTCACGCTCGAAAGCTCGGTGCGCAACGTGCTGCCCGTGAACATGTTCGGCGTAGCCATGGGCCTGCACGTGCGCTGCGGCACCGAGGACGTGCTGTGGAACCAGACGCGCACCGCGAAGATCGGCACCGTCGCGCAGATCGAGCAACTGGTGCGCATCGCGCGCGAGTTCGGCCGGCCGATTGCGACAGCGCAGCAGGCGCGCGAGATCTCGAAGATCGGTGTGTTCTACAAGACCACCGAAGAATCGCTGTTGGCCAACGGTTTCGCACCGAACCGCAACGGCGGCAACCAGGGTTTCTTGCGCAAGGCCGCATGACTCCTCGTCGAGGCCGTTTCACACGGCCTTCGCCATGAGTGCGGGCACGAAATGATGCGAGTCGATCGAGACCACTTGCATTGAAGGAGCCCGCCGAATCTGCGATGAAAGCGCGCAACGCGCACGTCCCTCGCACGCGCGCATGCCTGCTGCGCGGCCCTTCGCGATCCATGGCGCATTGCAGCAAACACCCGATACGCCACGCGTATCGCCCGACATGAAGACGGTATTTCACGGCGAACATCCGTTCCCCTAGCATCGTTCCAACGATACGGGAGACCGAATGGATACCAAGCCGAAAGCGGTGAATCGCTTCCTTCTTCACACTGAAACGCCGACGCCGGAAAGCCGGGTTTCCCCATGAGCGGGCCGCTCGAAGGTGTGCGCATCGTCGACATGACGGCGGTGCTGATGGGCCCTTATGCCACCCAGATCCTCGGGGATCTGGGCGCCGACGTCATCAAGATTGAGTCACCCGGGGGCGACACCGTTCGCGGCATCGGCCCCGGCCGGAACCCCGGCATGGGCGGCATCTTCCTGCACGCCAATCGCAGCAAGCGCAGCGTGGTGCTGGATCTCAAGCAACCCGACGGCCGCGAGGCGCTGTTGCGGCTCGCCGCCGATGCCGACGTGCTCATCTACAACGTCCGGCCGCAGGCCATGGCGCGCCTGGGGTTGGACTACGCGGCCATTGCCGCCGTCAATCCACGCATCCTGTATGTCGGTGTGTACGGCTATGGGCAAGACGGGCCCTATGCGGCCAAGCCCGCCTATGACGACCTGATCCAGGGCGCGACAGCGATCCCCACCTTGAGCGTGCGCGCGGGCGCCGACGTGCCGCGCTATGTTCCCAGTGCGATGGTCGACCGCATCGTGGGCATGAGCGCGGCCAATGCGGTGTCGGCGGGCCTGTTCCACCGCGAGCGCACGGGCAGGGGGCAATCGATCGACGTGCCCATGTTCGAGACCATGGCGCAGTTCGTTCTCGGCGACCACATGGGCGGCCAGACCTTCGAGCCGCCGATCGGCCCTGCCGGCTATGCGCGGCTGCTCAACGAGCACCGCCGTCCCTATGCCACGCTGGACGGCCACCTGTGCGTGCTGATCTACAACGACAAGCAGTGGAAGACCTTCTTCGGCCTGATCGGCAAGGCACAGGAGATGGAGGCCGATCCGCGTTTCAGCACCATCGGCCGGCGCACCGAGAACATCGGCGAGCTGTATCAACTGGTCGGCCAGGTGATGAAGACCCGCACATCGGCCGACTGGACCGCACGGTTCGAAGCCGCCGACATCCCGGTCATGCCGATGCACACCCTCGAGTCGCTGATGCAAGACCCACATCTCGAAGCCGTGGGTTTCTTCGAGACCGTCGAGCACCCCAGCGAAGGGCGCCTGCGTGCCATGGCGATCCCCACGCGGTGGTCCGACTCGCCACCGGCGGTGTCGCGCCAGGCGCCCCGGCTCGGCGAGCACAGCGCCGAGGTGCTCGCCGAGGCCGGCTACAGCACGGCGCAGATCGAAGCGCTTGCCGCGCAAGGCGCCACGCTGTTGCCCGCCGAACTGATTTCCGAGGCGAGCTGAAGCCTCGCGATGTGGACCCTTTGACCCGAACGGAGCAACCGCTTGATCCAGCTGAACACCGGTTTCCATTTTGACGACCTCTCATTGGGCATGCGCTTTCGTTCCCGCGCCCGCACCGTGACCGAGGCAGACCTCGTGAACTTCATCAACCTGAGCTGGCTGAACGAGGAGCTGTTCACCGACACCAGCGACCGGGCGCACATGGCGATTCCGGGCCGGGTGGTGCCGGGCGCACTGATCTATGCCTTCGCCGAAGGACTGATCACGCCGTCCATGCAGGGCACGGGCCTCGCGTTCCTGAATGCCGAACTCGACATCGCCGCGCCGACCTTCGTGGGCGACACGATCCATGTCGAGTGCGAAGTGATCGAGCGTCGCCCGACCGCCAAGCCGGGGCGCGGCCTCGTGCGCACCCGTAATGCGGTCCTCAACCAGCACGGCCAGACCGTCCTGACCTACACGCCGCTGCGCATGATGCGCATGAAGCCGGCAGACGAAACGAAAGCGCACTGACATGGAAGACTTCCTCAGGATCGAGCGCGACGGCGGTGTCGCCGTGGTGACGATGAACCGTCCGCAGACCCGCAACGCACTGTCCGACGCGGACGCCGTCGAGTCGCTGATCGCGCTCTGCGACACCGTCAACCGCGACCTGTCTGTGCGCGCCGTGGTGCTGACCGGTGCCGGCACGGCGTTCTCGTCGGGTGGCAACCTGAAGACCTTGCGCGACACCGTCGGCAGCGGGTTGGGCGAGTCTGTGCACAGCCGCTACGCCTACCGCGACGGTATCCAGCGTCTGCCACTGGCGCTGTGCAACCTCGAAGTGCCGACCATCGCGGCCGTCAACGGTCCGGCCTATGGCGCGGGCAGCGACCTGGCCTGCATGTGCGACATCCGCATCGCCTCTCGCATGGCCGTGTTCGCCGAGAGCTTCGTCAAGCTCGGTCTGATTCCGGGCGACGGCGGCGCGTGGCTGCTGCCGCGCGCGGTCGGCATGTCGCGCGCCTGCGAGATGGCCTTCACCGGCGATCCCATCGATGCCACGCAGGCCCTGCAATGGGGGCTGGTCTCCGATGTGGTCGAGCCCGATGCGTTGATGCCCACCGCGTTGCGGCTCGCACAGCGCATCGCCAGCAATCCGTCGCATGCCCTGCGCATGACCAAGCGGCTGCTGCGCGAAGCACAGCATGCGCGGCTCGACACGGTGCTGGAGATGTCGGCGGGCTTCCAGGCGCTGGCCCACCACACCGCCGCGCACGAAGCCGCGCTCGATGCCTTTCTCGATGCTGCGGCGGCCCGTGCCGCTGCGCGTGGCTGATACGGGGAAATGAAGATGTCCTTTCAACGACGCCGCATCCTTGCCGCAGCGGGCGCGCTTGCCGCGATGCCGCTGGCCCGCGCAGCCAGCGATCCGAACGCCTGGCCACAGAAGTCGATCCGGCTGGTGCTGCCTTACGCCGCGGGCGGGCCCACCGACGTCGTGGCGCGCGCCATCGGGTTCAGGCTCTCGCAGCTGCTGGGGCAACCGGTAGTCGTCGACAACCGCACCGGTGCCAGCGGCAACATCGCGACCGAGTTCGTGGCGCGCTCGGCGCCGGACGGCTACACCGTGCTGTACCACTCGTCAGGCCTGGCCATCAGCCCGGCGCTGCACAAGAACCTGCCCTACGACACGCTGCGCGACCTCGTGCCGGTGGCGCTGCCCGCGCTGATCCCGACCGTGCTCATGGCAAGCCCGAGCCTGCCCGTCGCCAACATCGAGGAGTTCGTGCAGTACATGAAGGCGCGGCCCGGCAAGCTCAGCTACGGCTCGGGCGGGCAGGGCAACGTCACGCACCTGGGTGTCGCGCTGTTCCTTCAGGCGCTGAAGCTCGATGCGGTGCATGTGCCGTACAAGGGCACCGCACCCGCCATGGCCGACCTGATGAGCGGGCAGACCCAGTTTCTGCTCGACGCCGTGAACTCGTCGCTGCCGTTCATCCGCGACGGCCGTGTGCGCGCGCTGGCCGTGGCCGGCAAGACGCGCATCGGCGTGCTGCCCGGCGTGCCGGCGCTGGGCGAGTCGCTGATTCCGGGCTTCGACGCACCCACCTGGCACGGTCTGCTGGTGCCCAGGGGCACGCCGTCGGCCATCGTCAAGGCGCTCAATGACGCCGTCAACAAGGCGGTGGCCGACCCGGGCCTGCGCAGCCAGTTCGAGCCGCAGGGCGTGATGCTCCAGTCTTCGTCGCCCGAGCAGTTCGGCACCTACCTGCGCGCGGAACTCAAGCGCTGGGCCGGGGCAGTGCAGGCCGCGGGCATCGAGGCGGAGTAAGAAGACAGACACAACGGACCCGTAATCAACGGGCCGGCCAAGAACTACAAGGAACCAGAGACATGAAGACCTCTTTGCTCGCGCGCTGGCTGCTGGCGCTTTCATTGGGCTGCGCCGCCACCTTGGCGGCCGCGGCCGGCTACCCGGACAAGCCCGTCAAGATCATCGTGTCGCTGCCGCCCGGCAGCGGCGCCGACACCACCGCGCGCTTCCTGGCCAGGCACCTGAGCGAAAAGCTCGGCCAGCCTTTCCTCGTGGACAACCGGCCCGGCGCCGACAGCTTCATCGCCGCGCGCGCCGTGGCCACCGCACCGGCCGACGGCTACACCATGTTCGTTGCCAGCAACTCGCCGATGGTGACCAACGTGGCCGTGTTCCGGCAGTTGCCCTACGACGCGGTGAAAGACTTCCAGCCGCTGGCGCGCATCGCCCGTTTTCCGATGGTGCTGGTCGTGCCCGCCAATTCGCCCTTCAAGACCCTGCAGGACCTGGTGGCCGCCGCGCGCCTGGCGCCGGGCAAGCTCAACTTCGGCAGCGGCACCGCCACCTATCGCGTCGCGTTGGAGCTGCTGCACGAACGCAACCAGATCAAGGCCACGGCCGTTCCCTACAAGGGCACATCGGCCGCCATGACCGACTTGGCCGGCGGCAACATCGACTACACGATGGCCGAGGTCAGTGCGGTGATGCCGCTGGTGCGCGGCGGCAAGGTGCGTGCGCTGGCCGTCGCCGCCAACGAGCGCATCAAGGAACTGCCGCAGGTGCCGACCGTAGGCGAGAGCGGCACGCCCGGCTACGAGTCGTATGCCTGGACCGGTGTGTTCTTTCCCGCGGGGGTGCCCGAGCCCGTGCTCGCCCGGGCATCGCAGGCCATCAAAGAGCTGATGGAAAGCGACGAAGCCAAGGCCTTCATCACCCTGCAGGGCGGGGCGGTGTTCTACGGCGCACCGCAAGCCTTCGGCGAGTTCCAGCGCGCTGAGATCGAGAAGACCCGGCGCATCGTGAAGACCGCCAACATCGGCTATGAAGATTGATCCGGTGGCTGCGTTGCAGACGGATGAACGGCCGCATGCGCCACCGCGATGAAATTGCGTGCGGCCGGCGTCAGGGCATCGGGCAGCGAGGCCATGGCGATGCCCACGGTGTACTTGGACGGCATGTCGGTCAGCGGGATCAGGCGCACGCCGCTGCTGGCGTACCGCTGCACCACTGCCGGCACCAGCGCCATGCCGAGGCCACTTTCCACCAGGCCGAGGATCGTTTGAACCTGCACCGCCTCTTGGGTGATGCGCGGCTGCACGCCGGCATCCTGGAACACCTGCATGGTCAGCACGTGCATGGTGGGCACCAGCGTGCGCGAGTACGCGACGAAGGGCTCGCCCTCCAGCTCGGCAATGGCGATCTCGCTGCGCTGCGCGAAGGGCGAATCGGCGCTCACGGCCAGCACCAGGTGGTCAACCTGCAGCAGCGTGAGCTGCGCGGCGGTCGGGGTCAACACGGGGTGGCGCACCAGCGCAAGGTCGAGCGAGTGGTCTTCGATGCGCCGCAGCAGTTCGGTGGTGGTCGATTCCTCGATCTCCAGGTCCACGCGCGGGTACTGGCGGTGAAAGCTGCGCACGATCTGCGGCATCAGCGAATAGGTGGCCGAGCCGACGAAGCCGATGCGCAGCAGGCCTTCTTCGCCGGCCACGCCGTCACGGGCCGCGCGGCGAACCTCGTCGACGAAGAACAGCGCGCGCTTGGCGTTCTGCAGCACGGCTTCGCCGGCGGCCGTGAGCCGCAGGCCGGTGGAGAGCCGGTCGAACAGGAGCACGCCCAGCTCTTCCTCGAGCTTCTTGATCGAGGTGGACAACGGCGGCTGCGCCATGTGCAGCCGTTCCGCGGCACGGTGAAAGTTGAGCGTCTCCGACAGGACGATGACCTGTCGCAACTGGCGAAGCTCCATGGGGGCGAATGTCTCGGTGATTGCGGCAGTGACGGGTGGCCCGCTGCGGCTGCCGAACGGTGCAGGAGCCACACGGATTATGGCGCCCGCATCCATCGCCCGAAGCGGGCAAAACCCGATGAAGCATCTGTGAGGACACACCATTGAACACTCTGCAATCTTTCTCGCTGGTCGCGATTCCACCGGAGGACGAAGCCTTGCGCGCGCCGGTTCGCGCCTTCCTGCAATCAGCGCTGCATGGCGTGCCGCCGGCCGTACGGGCGCGCTCCTGGATGGGCTTCGACGCTGACTTCAGCCGCGCGCTCGGGCGCCAGGGCTGGATCGGCCTGACGCTGCCCACGGCCTATGGCGGCGCGGGGCGCAGCAGCTTTGCGCGCTTCGTGCTGCTCGAAGAGTTGCTCGCGGCGGGCGCACCCGTGTCGGCCCACTGGATCGCGGATCGGCAGACCGCGCCGCTGATCCTGCGCTACGGCACCGAAGCGCAGCGCGCGTTCTTCGTGCCTCGCATCGCGCGCGGCGAGCTCTTCACCAGCATCGGCATGAGCGAGCCCAACACCGGCTCCGACCTGGCCGGCGTCCGCTCGCGGGCCGTTCCCAGCGCCACCGGCTGGCGCCTGAACGGCCGCAAGATCTGGACGACCAATGCGCACCGCGCGCACTACATGTGCACCCTGGTGCGCACCTCGGGCATGCCTGAAGACCGGCACAAGGGCCTGTCGCAGTTGCTGGTCGACCTGTCGCTGCCCGGCATCACGGTGCGGCCGATCCGCGATCTCAGCGGCGACGGGCATTTCTGCGAAGTACTTTTTGAAGACGTCGAGCTGCCGGCCGATGCACTGATCGGCGAAGAGGGCGCGGGCTGGCAACAGGTGACCGCCGAACTGGCTTTCGAGCGCAGCGGACCCGAGCGCATCTACTCCAGCCTGGTGCTTGCCGAAGCGTGGCTCGCCGAATTGCGCCAGGGCCCGGCGCCGGCTGCCGGCGTGCAGGTCATCGCGGGGCGTATCGCTGGTCGCATGGCGGTGCTGCGCGCGATGTCGATGGCCGTGGCGGAGCAATTGGGCCGTGGGCTCGATCCCGCGTTCGAGGCCTCGCTGGTGAAAGACTTGGGCACCGAGTTCGAACAGGCGATACCCGGATGGATCGAGGAGGCCTTCGACGCACCCGGCCATCCAGTGCCATCGGCCGGCCTGTTGCAAACCCTGGCCTACGTGACGCAACTGGCGCCCAGTTTTTCTCTGCGCGGCGGCACGCGCCAGATCATGCGCGGCATCATCGCTCGCGGGCTGGGCGTTCGCTGATAGCGCGGCACAAACAAGGACATCTGATGAACGACACACTCCTTGACGATTTCGAACGCCCGCTGCGCGCGCTGTGCACCGACGACAGCTTGCGCGCCATCGAAGCCGGCGCGCCCACCGATGCACTGTGGCAGGCCATCGACGCGCTCGGCTACACCGATGCACTCGTGGCGCAAGAGCAGGGCGGTGCGGGCCTGTCGCTGCGCGAGCTGTTCGCGCTCGTGTTCGCGGCAGGCAAGGCCGGGCTCGGACTTCCCTTCGGCGAGACCGCCGTTGCTCGCGCACTGCTGGCCGCGGCGGGTCATGGCGAGCGGCGCGGCGCTGGTCCCATCGCGATCGCACCGGGCTCCCCCGGCGATGCAGGCGCCATCGTTTGCCGCGATGTGCCCGGCGGTGCGCTGGCGCAGCATGTGCTCGTGAGCTGGCAAGGCGAATGGCTTCTGTTGCCGCGCGAGCGTGCAGCTGCAACGCCGGGTGCGTGGCGCCCGCAGGCCTCGGTCACCTTGCAATGGCACACGCCCGATCTTGCGGTGATGCGTTTCGATGCGGGCACCGCCGACGCCGTCGCGCTTTGCAACGCGCTGCACGCCACAGGCATGGCGGGCGCGATGGAACGCGTGCTTCAACTGGTGACCGACTACGCGCGCGACCGCAAGCAGTTCGGCCGACCCATCGCGCAGTTCCAGGCCGTGCAGCAGGAACTCAGCGTGCTGGGCGAGCAGGCGCATTCGGCCACGCTGGCCGCACGCCTGGGCTGCAGCACGGCGGGCATACAACCCGATCCGCTGCTGGCGGCCACCGCGAAGCTGCGGGCCTGCGAGGCGGCACGCAGCGCCTGCGCCATCGCCCACGCCGTGTTCGGAGCCATCGGCATCACCGAGGAGCATGTGCTCGGCCTGTACACGCGCCGCCTGCATGAATGGCGGGCCGCGCCGGGCACCGAGACGCAATGCGCGCGCCAGCTGGGCCAGGCCCTGCTGGAGCAGCCCGACGGGTTGTTCGATTTCGTCCGGCTGCGCTTGTCTGCGCCGGCCTTTGCCTGAGTTTTGACCAATCAGCGTGGCCTGCAGTGGCCACGCATCGAAGGAGACAAGCGAATGGGACCCCTGCAAGGAATCAGGATCGTGGAGCTTGCCGGCATCGGCCCGGGCCCCATGGCCTGCATGCTGCTGGCCGACCTGGGTGCGACGGTGCTGCGCATCGACCGCACCGAAGCGGCCGACCTGGGCGTCAAGCGCCCGGCCAAATACAACCTGCTGCTGCGCAACCGCCGATGCGCAACGCTCGACCTGAAGCAGCCCGCGGCCATCGAGCAGGTGCTGGAACTCGTGGAGAACGCCGATGTGCTGATCGAGGGGTTCAGGCCCGGGGTGGCGGAGCGTCTCGGGCTCGGGCCTGAGACCTGCCTGGCGCGCAACGAACGCCTCGTGTACGGCCGCATGACCGGTTGGGGCCAGACCGGCCCGCTCGCGCACGCCGCCGGCCACGACGTGAACTACCTCGCGCTGACCGGCGCCCTGAACGCCATCGGCCGCAAAGACCAGGCGCCTTCGATTCCACTGGCCCTGGCCGGCGACATGGGCGGCGGCGCGCTCTACCTGGTGATGGGCGTGCTCGCGGCGCTGCTGGAAGCACGCAGCTCCGGCAAGGGCCAGGTCGTCGATGCCGCCATCGTCGACGGCGCGGCTTCGCTGGCCACCTCTTTCTACGGCCTGCATGCGGCAGGGCTGTGGGACGAACGGCGCGGCACCAACATCCTGGACTCCGGCGCGCCTTTCTACGAGGTTTACGAATGCCAGGACGGCGGATGGATCTCGGTCGGCCCGATCGAGGCGCGCTTCTATGCGCAGCTTCTGCAGAAGCTGGACCTCGATGCCGAAGCGCTCGGCAGCCAGCACGACCGCGGCGCATGGGCGCAGGCCAAGGTGCAGATCGCGCAGCGCTTCAAGTCGCGCACGCGACAGCAGTGGTGCGACCTGCTCGAAGGCAGCGATGTCTGCTTTGCGCCGGTGCTGTCGTTCGCAGAGGCGCCGCAGCATGCGCACATGAAAGCGCGCGGCACCTTCGTCGAGGTCGATGGCGTGGTGCAGCCGGCCCCGGCGCCGCGCTTCAGCCGCACCGTGCCGGACATACCCCGAGCACCGCAGGAATTGCCGGACGCCGATCTCCCCACCATCGCCGCTGAATGGCGCACCGCGCGAAACTGATTTGCGCATCGACGCTCCATACTGCGAGGAATCTCTTCCTTCGTGTCCATGGATGAATCCCTGAACAACAGCCTAGCGGTGGCGTCAGACCGCAGGATCGAGCCGGTGGCCAGCACCAAGCTGCTTCCGCCGCGTCCGTCGCGCCGGCTGGTGCCGCGCGATGCATTGCAGGCGCGGCTGCTGGAGGCCCGGCGCCAGCGTTGCGTGGTCGTGCAGGGCCCGGCAGGCAGCGGCAAGACCAGCACGCTGGTGGCGTGGCGGCAGGCACTGCTGGCGCTGGACTTCGACGTTGCCTGGCTGTCGCTGTCCGCCGAAGACTGCGAGCCCACGCGCTTCTTCGACTGCCTGCTGGCCAGCATCGGCGAGGTCGACCCGGACGCGGTGCGCGAGGCGGCGCTCCTGATGGGGCGGGACAGCGACGAGTCGGCGCTCGAGCACGCCGTGATCACCGTCGTGCAGGCCATCTCGTCCCGCCCGCGCGAGCTGGTGCTGATGCTCGACGACCTGCAGCACCTGGAGGACGCGCGCATCTTCCAGGTGCTGCAATGGCTGCTCGACTACGCACCGCCGAAACTGCACCTGGCCTTTGCTTCGCGCAACGCCTTGCCGCTGTCCTTCGCACGGCTGCGCTCGCAAGGCCTCGTGAGCGAGTTCGACCTGCGCGACCTGCGCTTCACCGCTGAAGAAACCGAGCACTTCCTGCGCGAGCAACTGGGCAGCATCGACAAGCGCGATGTGCAGGTGCTGCACGAACTCACCGATGGCTGGGTGGCCGGCCTGCAACTGTTCGTGGTCGACATGCAGGCCAAGCAGGGCGCCGCCTATGCCCGGGTTCAGGTGCGCGATGCGCAGGCCTTCGCCAGCTACTTCGAAGGCGAGGTGCTGGCGCACCTGCCGCCCGAAGAGCTTGCGCTGCTCACGCGGCTGGCCGTCTGCAACCGTTTCTGCGCCTCCCTGTGCGCCGCGTTGCTGGCGCTGCCGCATGCCGGCGCGGGTGTGGGCATGGCGTTGCGGCTGGCACGGATGGACAGCGAGAACCTGTTCATCAGCCAGGTCAGCAGCCACGACCGCGAGATCTGGTATCGCGTGCATCCACTCCTGCGCGAGATCCTGCTGGCCCGCCTGGAAAGGCTGCCGGGCGACGAACGCCGCGCACTGCACGGCGCGGCCTGGCGATGGTTCGAGGCGCACGGGCACTTCGACGAGGCCGTGCGCCATGCGGTGCTGGCGGGCGACGCGCACGCAGCCGCCGACATCGTGGAGGCCTGTGCGTTCGACCTGCTGGCCGGGGGCGAGCTGGCCTCATTGGGCGGCCTCATGCGACGCCTGCCCGCGACGCAGGTGCAGGCACGCTTCGGGCTTCGGCTCGTGGCCGCGTACCTGCGCCTGTATGCGCGCGACATCGAAGCGCTCGAAGGCAGCATCGCGCAATTCGAAGCGGAGTTCGACACGCTGGATGCATTGCAGCGCCGGGGCCTCACGCTGCTGCGCGGCGGCCTGGCGCTTCAGCGCGACGACACCGAGACCCTGCTGGCGATCGCACCGCAGCTCGAAGCCATTCCAGACGACGCGCAGGCCATCTTCGCCGGGCGCAACCACCTGCTGGCCTGGATGCACATGTACCGCGACGCCTACGCCGAGGCCCGCACGCTGCTGGAAGATGCCGCGCAGCAGTACGCCCCCTCGACCGGGCGCGGCCTGGTCGGGCGCTGCCTCGCGGGCATGAGTTACGCGCTCGAAGGCCGCATGACCGAGGCGGAGCACCTGTTCCGCGAGGTCCTGCAGGAAGCGCAAGGGCACGGCGCCGCCCGCATCGGCGCGGCCAGCATGGCCGCGGGCCTGCAAAGCGACGTGCTCTACGAGTGGAACGAACTCGAAGCCGCCTGCAGCCTGCTGGCGCCCCGCATCGAAGTGCTGGAGCGCGCCTCGATTCCCGATGCGGTGCTGCGTGCCTTCGTCGTCCTGGCATGCGCACACTGGCTGGCGGGCCGGCGCCTCGAAGCGCTGGACCACCTCGACCACCTGGAAGACTATGCCGTACGCAACGGCCTGGACCGCTTGCTCGCGCACGCGCTGGTCCTGCGCATGCGCCTGTACTTGAAGCAAGGCGAGACCGCGCAGGCCGACCAGGTGTTCGAGCGCATCAAGGTGCTGAATGCGCGCCATGCCGATGCGGACAAGGGCACGGCCGCCGAAACCTGGCGCATCACCGAACGTGCGCGCGCCGACATGTGCCTGCACTGGAACGACTTCGATGGCGCCGTCGATTGCCTGAAGCCCCTCATCGAGTGCACCGCGGCGGCCGGCCGGTTGCGCATCCTGGCCGCGCTTCGGCTGCAACTGGCCATCGCGGAGGCGGGGCGCGGCAACCGGCGGCCCGCGCGCCAGCAGGCGATTGAAGCCTTGCGGCTGGGCCATCGGCTCGGGCTGGTGCGCAGCCTGCTGGACGTGTCGGCGAACGTGCCGTCGCTGCTCGATGCGCTGCTGGCGGACGCGGCACTCGACCCGGTGCTCGCGTTCTATGCGCAGCGGCTGGTGGATGCGGCCGCAACCACGCGACGCGCACGCGCGGGCGCCGGCGTGGCAGCAAGCGCGGCGGCCGAAGGCGTTGCTGTCGACCTGCTCAACGAGCGCGAGCGCGAGGTGCTCGACCTCGTGGCACAGGCCATGCCCAACAAGAAGATCGCCCGCGTGCTGGGCGTCACGCCCCACACCGTGAAGTGGCATCTGCGCAAGATCTACAGCAAGCTGGGCGTCGCCGAGCGCGACGAAGCGGTTGCGCGCATGCGCGATCTCTCGCTGCTGCGGGAAACCCCCAAGCCGCGCTGAACGCCGGCTAGCCATCGCGGCTAGTGGCTCGCGGCCTTCGGCTTCGCATCATCGATGCATGCGGCATTGCCTGTGTGGCAACCGCCGCTGCGGACCGCCCGGTCCGGCACATCGATCCCAGCGAAACGAAAGGAATGCAGATGCAGCAACTGTGCAAGGACCGCGTGGCCGTCATCACCGGCGCGGGCCGCGGCCTCGGCCGCGAATACGCATTGGAGTTCGCGCGGCAGGGCGCGAAGGTGGTCGTCAACGACCTGGGCGCCAGGCCCGACGGCACGGGCGCCATGAACGGCCCCGCGCAGGAAGTGGTGGCCGAGATCCGCGCAATGGGCGGCGAGGCCGTGGCCAACACCGACGACGTGTCCGACTGGGAGGGCGCAAAGCGGCTGATCCAGACCGCGATCACCGCGTTCGGCGGGCTCGACGTGCTGGTCAACAACGCCGGCATCCTGCGCGACAAGACGCTGGTGAACATGGACATCGACGATTTCGACGCCGTGATCCGCGTCCACCTGCGCGGCACTTTCGCGCCGATGCGCCACGCCGCCGCGTACTGGCGCGAAGAGGCCAAGGCCGGGCGCCCGCGCGTGGCGCGCGTGGTCAACACCAGTTCGTCGTCCGGCCTGTACGGCATCGTGGGGCAGACCAACTACGGCGCGGCCAAGGCCGGCATCGCCAACATGACCATCGTGGCGTCGCGCGAGCTGGAACGCTATGGCGCGACCGTCAATGCGATCTACCCGACCGCGATGAGCCGCCTGACGGAAGACCTTTTCAAGAGCGGCCAGCTCAACCCCAAGGCACCCGCCGGCGCCGCCGGGTTCGATCCGCTGGATGCGGCCAACGTGGCGCCGCTGGTCGTGTGGCTGGGCAGCGTGCATTCAAGCGCCGTCACCGGCCGAGTGTTCGGCGCCAAGGGCGGGCGTATCACGGTGGCCGAAGGCTGGCGCGCCGGCCCCCATGTGCAGAAAGACAGCCGCTGGACCGCCGCCGAGCTGGGCGAGGTGCTGCCCGGCCTGGTCGCGCGCGCGGCGCCGAACGCCGACCTGAGCGGCCAGTTGAACCCGTCGAACGCGTGACATGGACAAGGACTGTGGACACCGGTCCGCGTCAGGAGGCACCGCATGAAAAAGGCGAACTACCTCGGCGACTTTGCCGCCCTGACGCCGGACAAGCCCGCCGTCATCAACGGCAGCAGCGGCGAGAGCCTCAGCTACCGCGAACTGGATGAACGCTCCAACCGGCTCGCGCAGGTGCTGTACGCCCAGGGCCTGCGCCGCGGCGATCGCATCGCGATGCTGCTGGAGAACCACATGCGTTGCTTCGAGGTGGCCTGGGCCGCCTTCCGCTCGGGGCTGCTGCTGACGGCGGTCAACCGGTACCTGACGGCGGGGGAGGTGGCCTACATCGTGGAGGACAGCGGCGCGCAGGTGTTGATCTCTTCGTTGGCGATGGCCGGCGTCGCGGCGGAACTCGTCGGCACCACGCCGCACTGCGCGCGCCGGCTGATGATGGACGGCACCATCCCCGGCTGGGAGTCCTACGAGCAGGCCGTGGCCGCCGCACCGGCGCAGCGGCTGGCCGAGGAGTGGGTGGGTGGCACGCTGCTGTACAGCTCGGGTACGACGGGCCGGCCCAAGGGCATCGTGCGCGCGGTGGCCCGTGCGCGCTTCGACGACGACGTGGCAGACCCGCGCCTGACGATGATGCACAGGTACGCGTTCGATGCCGATTCGGTCTACCTGTCCACCGCGCCGCTGTACCACGCGGCCCCGCTGTCCTATGCGACCAACACGCAGTTCCTGGGCGGCACCGTGGTGTTCATGCCCAAGTTCGACGCGCTCGGGTCGCTGGCGCTGATCGAGCGCTACCGCGTCACCCACAGCCAGTGGGTGCCGACCATGTTCATCCGCCTGCTGAAGCTGCCGGACGCATCCCGCGAGGCCTTCGACTTGTCCAGCCACCGCGTGGCCATCCATGCCGCGGCGCCGTGCCCCGTCGAGGTCAAGCGCCGCATGATCGATTGGTGGGGCCCGATCGTGCGCGAGTACTACGGCGGCAGCGAAGGCAACGGCCTCACTTCCATCGACAGCGGGGAAGCGCTCGCGCATCCCGGCTCGGTGGGCCGCGCAGTGCTGGGCGTGCTGCGCATCTGCGACGACGATGGCAACGAACTCGCGGCGGGCCAGGACGGGCTGATCTATTTCGAGCGCGACAGCCTGCCTTTTCACTATCACCGCGACCCCGGCAAGACCCGTGCGGCCCAGCACCCGCGGCACCCGGGCTGGACCACGATCGGCGACATCGGCCACGTGGACGCGGACGGCTACCTGTATCTGACCGACCGGCTCTTTCACATGATCATCTCGGGCGGGGTGAACATCTACCCGCAGGCCATCGAAGATGCGCTGGCCCTGCACCCCAGCGTGCAGGACGCCGCCGTGATCGGCGTGCCCGACGCCGAGATGGGCGAGGCCGTGAAGGCCGTCATCGAGCCCGCGCCCGGCGTGGCGCCCACGCCGGCATTGGCCGAAGCGCTCATCGCCTTCCTTCGCGGCAAGGTCGCGAGCTACATGCTGCCGCGCTCGGTGGACTTCATCGACGAGATGCCGCGCCTTCCCACCGGAAAACTCTACAAGCGCGCGCTGCGCGAGCGCTATGCCAAGGCCGAACCGAACAAGGAGACCCGGACATGAACGACACCAGCACCGAAACCCTGCGCGCGTCGCAGTTGCGCATCGAGGGCGGCATTGCCGAACTCAGCCACCAGCGCCCGGCGCTGCGCAACGCGCTGTCCACCGAACTGCAGATGGATTACGTCGACGTCATCGCGCGCGTCGAGGGCGACCGCGAGATCCGCGTGCTGCTGATCACCGGCTCGGGCGGCAGCTTCTCGGCCGGTGGCGACGTCAAGTTCATGCGCGAGCGGCTGACCGACCCGAGCGTGGCGACGGCGGACTACATGCGGAGCCGGCTGCGCAAGGCGCACCAGTGGCTGACCCGCTTGCGCGAGCTGGAGGTGCCGGTCGTTGCCGCAGTCGACGGGCCGGCCTACGGCGCGGGCTTCGGCCTGGCGTTGCAGGCCGACTTCGTGCTCGCATCGACGCGCGCCGTGTTCTGCGCTTCATTCGCGCGCCTGGGTGCCGTGCCCGACTTCGGCCTGCTGCACACGCTGCCGCGCATCGTGGGCCTGTCCCGCGCGAAGGAGCTGATGCTGACGGCGCGTCGCCTGGGGGCAGAAGAAGCGCTGGCCTGGGGCCTCGTGCATGCGGTCCATGCGGACGATGCGCTGCCAACCGAGGCGAGGGCGTTTGCGCAGCGCCTGTGCGCAGGCCCGCGCGAAGCGGCCGGCATGACCAAGAACCTGGTCAACAAGAGCTTCGAGACCGACTGCGCCGCGATGTTCATGGCCGAGGCCAGCGCGCAAGCCGTTGCCATGCAAACGCCTTACCACGCCCAGGCCGTGGCCGACTTCGCGCGCGACGGCGCCTTCCGCTACGACTGGGACCGCCTGGCCGCCGCGCGGCCCACCTCCTGAATTGCAAAAAGGAACAAGCGCATGACTGAAAACGTTCTGGTCGCCGGCGTCGGCATGGTGCCCTTCACCAAGCCCGGCGCCGGTCCCAGCTATCTCGAGATGGGCAGCGATGCCGTGCGCCTGGCATTGGCCGATGCCGGCATCGGCTACGGGCAGTTGCAGATGGCCTTCGCCGGCTATGTCTATGGCGACACCAGTTGCGGGCAGGGCGTGCTGTACCGCGTGGGCCGTACGGCCATTCCGGTGTTCAACGTCAACAACGCCTGCGCCACCGGCTCCAGCGCGCTCTACCTGGCGCGTGCGGCGGTGCAGAGCGGGCAGGTCGAGTGCGCGCTGGCGCTGGGCTTCGAGCAGATGCAGCCGGGCGCCACGCGCTCCAACTTTCCGGATCGCCCGATCCCGCGCGGCGACGTGCTGCCGATACAGGACGCGCTGTGCGGCGATGCCGGCGAGATCCCGCGCAACCTGGTGACCTTCGGCGGCGCCGGCCGCGAGCACATGCGCCAGTACGGCACCCGCATGTCCACCTTCGCAGCGATCCGCGCCAAGGCCAGCCGCCATGCGGCAAACAACCCGTTGGCGCTGTTCAGGAAGATCGTGACGACCGAAGACGTCATGAACGACCCGATCATGTGGGAAGGCGTGATGACCCGCATGATGGCCTGCCCGCCCACCTGCGGTGCGGCTGCAGCGGTCGTCTGCTCGCCCGCGTTCGCACGGCGGCATGGCCTGCGCACCGATGTCGCCATCCTGGCGCAGGCCATGGTCACGGACCCGGAGGAATCCTTCGAGCCGCCGACCATGAAAGGCTTCGTCGGCAGCTACATGGCGCAGCGCGCTTCGCACGCGGTCTACGAACAGGCCGGCGTCGATCCGCGGGACATCCCGGTGGTCGAGCTGCACGACTGCTTTGCGCACAACGAACTGCTGAGCTACGAATCGCTGGGCCTGTGCCCCGAAGGTGGCGCCGAGCAGTTCGTGCTGGACGGCGACAACACCTATGGCGGCCGCGTCGTCACCAATCCTTCCGGCGGCCTGCTGTGCAAAGGCCATCCGCTGGGCGCCACCGGCCTGGCCCAGTGCTACGAGTTGACGCACCAGCTGCGCGGCACGGCGGACAAGCGGCAGGTCGAGGGTGCGCGGCTGGCGCTACAGCACAACCTGGGCCTGGGCGGCGCCTGCGTGGTCACGCTGTACGGCAAGCATTGATTTCTTTCAGAACAACAGGAGACAAGGCCATGCGCAAGACCCCCAAAGATTTCACTGCCCGGCATCGACGGTGCCTGCTGGCCGGCATTTGCTGCACCTGGCTGGGCTTGTCCGTGCCGGCGATAGCGCAGCCGGCGTCTTACCCCGCGCACCCGGTGCGCATCGTGTCGGTCAGCGGCGCGGGCACCGGCGTCGACGACTTCACGCGGCTGGCGGCAGGCTACCTGAGCCAGAAGACCGGCCAGAACTTCTATGTGGAGAACCGGCCCGGCGCCAACAGCATCCTGGCGTCCGACCACGTCTCCAAGGCCGCGCCGGACGGCTACACGTTGCTGCTGACCGCGGCCAGCGCGATCACGGCGAACCCCTACCTCTACAAGAAGCTGCCCTACGACGCCAACAAGGACCTGGTGCCGATCGCTCGCATGTCCGTGGTGCCCATCGTGGTGATGGTGCCGGCCACCTCGCCGTACCGCAGCCTGGATGCCTTGATGGCCGCCGCGCGCGCCCAGCCCGGCAAGCTCAGCTACGGCACGAGCACCACCGGCTACAAGGTGATGGTGGCCGCGATCAACGGGCTCGCGCGGGTGCGCGCGCTGGAGATTCCCTACAAGAGCTCGACCGCGCTGCTGCCCGACCTGATCTCCGGCACCCTCGACTACGCGATGCTGGAGGTGTCGCAGGCCGTGCCGCAGGTGGAGGGCGGCAAGCTGCGTGCGCTGGCGGTGTCGAGCCCGGTGCGCGTTCCCGCGCTGCCCGACGTACCCACGCTGAACGAGCTGGGTCTGGGCGACGCCACGCTGACGAGCTGGCTGGGCCTGTTCGCGCCGGCCGGCACGCCGCGCGCCATCGTGGACAAGCTCTCGAAGCTGGCCGTGGAGTTCGCGGCTTCGCCCGAAGCCACCCTGCATTTCACGCGGCGCGGCACCGCTGCTTACCCGGCCGCATCGGCCGAGTTCGCGAAAGCCATCCTGGAAGACCAGGCGCGGTGGAAGCACTACATCACCACCTCGGGTCTTCAGCCGGAGTAGCACGGCCGCTTCTTCTCGCGTCCGATCGTTTCGCATCCGCCAACCGCCTGGCCCCATTCGGGTCCATTGACCAGGCAAGGAACCCGCCATGAACCGCATCCGGACATTCGTGCTCGCCGTTGCCTTCGCCTGGAGCGCGCTGGGCTTCGCCCAGGGCTATCCCACGCGGCCCATCACCATGGTCGTGCCCGCGCCGGCCGGAGGCGCTTCCGATGCGATCGCGCGATCGCTCGCCGAGACCATGGGCAAGGCGCTGGGCCAGGTCGTCATCGTCGACAACAAGCCCGGTGCGTCGGGCATGCTGGCCACGCAGGCGGTGGCCCGTGCCCCCGCCGATGGCCACACTGTGCTGGTGACGCACACCACGCCCATCTACTACGCGCACCACATGTTCTCGAAGGTGCCCTACGACGTGCGCCGCGATCTCGCATTCGTGACGCACATCTGCGATGCGACGCTGGTGCTGGCGGTGCACAGGGACATTCCCGCCAGGAACATGAAGGAGTTCATCGCATGGGCCAAGGGCAACAAGGGCAAGCTCAGCTACGGTTCCTACGGGGTGGGCTCGGCCGGGCACCTGATGAGCGCACACCTCAGCGAATCGCGGCAACTCGGCATGTCCCATGTTCCCTACAAGGGAGAGGCTCCGATGATCCAGGAGCTGGTGGGCGGACATATCCCGTGGGCGCTTGCCACGGCGGGCTCCTTGTTGCCGCATGTCAGCAGCGGCCGGCTGCGGCCATTGGCTGTGGTGGGTGAGCATCGGCTCGATGACCTGCCCGACGTGCCGACGCTGGCCGAGGCCGGCTTTCCCGACCCGGAGTTTCGGATCATCGGCGGGCTGACCATGATGGTGCCCGCCGGCACGCCGCCGCCCGTGCTGGCCCGCCTCGAACAGGAGGCGCGCGCCGCGATCCAGAGCGCGCAGTTGAAGGCGCGCTTCCAGGTCTTCGGCCTCATCGGTGTCGGGAACAGCGCCAGGGAGGCGCGCCAGGGTTTCGAGGACAGCGGGCCGCTCATCGAGAAGCTGGTCCGCATCTCGGGCGCGAAGTTGGATTGAGCGCGCGCCGCCATCAAGAAAAGAACGCCTGCACCCGCTCGACTCGCCAATACGGCTAGTGATTTACCCAGCCTGGCTCGCGATCATGAACCTCAAGGCGGCAGGATTTTTTCGAAGCCGCAGTTCCGTCAACAGACGCATCGAGAGGAGCCTCCAGTGGATGTGAATCGCACGGTCTTTCGCGAAGACCACGAAATGCTGCGGCCCAGCGCGCAGCGCTTCTTTGAACGCGAGTGCGTGCCCCACCAGGCCGCGTGGGACAGGGCCGGAAAAATCGACCGCGAGACCTGGCTCAAGGCCGGCCGCGAAGGCCTGCTTTGCGTGACCGTGCCCACCGAATACGGCGGCGGTGGCGGCGACTTCGGCCACGCGGCCGTCGTGCTCGAAGAAGTGCACCGCGCGGGTGTGTCGGGTGCCGGCTTCTCGCTGCACTCCGACATCGTCGCGCCCTACATCGTGCGGCTTGGCACCGAGGCGCAAAAGCAGCAGTGGCTGCCGGGCATCTGCCGTGGCGAGAAGATCCTGGCGGTGGCGATCACCGAGCCGGGCGGCGGATCGGACGTGAAGGCGATCCGCACCACCGCCGTGCGCGACGGCGACGACTACGTCATCAACGGCAGCAAGATCTTCATCAGCAACGGCCTGAGTTGCGACCTGCTGCTGCTGGTGTGCAAGACCGATCCGGCCGCCGGCGCCAAGGGCGTGAGCCTGGTCATGGTCGAGGCCGACCGCGCGGGCTTTCGCCGCGGCCGCAAGCTCGACAAGGTGGGCCAGCCCGCGGCTGATACCGCCGAGCTGTTCTTCGACAACGTCCGCGTTCCGGTTGCCAATCGTTTGGGCGAAGAGAACCAGGGCTTTGCCTACCTGATGCAGGAGCTGGCGCAGGAGCGTTTGATCATCGCCCTGTACGCAGCGGTTGCGCTGGAGCGCCTGCTCGGCATCACCCTCGAATACGTGAAGGACCGCCGCGCCTTCAACCAGACCGTGTGGGATTTCCAGAACACGAAGTTCAAGCTGGCCGACGTCAAGGCCCAGTCGGTGGCCGTGCGCACGCTGGTCGACTACTACCTGGGCGAACACCTGCGCCGCAAGCTCAGCGTGCAGGAGGCGGCCATTGCCAAGATGTACGCCACCGAGGCCCTGTGGAAGTGCCTGGACGACATGGTGCAGCTGCACGGCGGCTACGGCTACATGCTGGAGTACCCGATTGCACGCGCCTTCACCGACTACCGCGTCTCGCGCGTGGTGGGCGGCGCCAACGAGGTCATGCGCGACCTCATCGCACGCAAGCTGTAGGCACCGAGCTGCCTGCAACTTTCCTTCCTTCTTTCCCCTTTACTGAACTGGAGAAACCATGAGTGAAAAAGTCCTGGTCGGCGGTGTCGGCATGATCCCGTTTTCCAAACCTGGCGCGAGCCCGAGCTACACCGACATGGGGGCCGATGCAGTGCGCCGCGCGCTGGCCGATGCCGGCATCGGCTACGAGCTGGTGCAGCAAGCGTACGTGGGCTACGTGTACGGCGACTCGACCTGCGGGCAGACGGCGCTGTACGAAGTCGGGCTCACCGGCATTCCGGTCGTCAACGTCAACAACAACTGCTCGACCGGATCGACCGCGCTCTACCTGGCGCGCCAGGCCGTGGCGCTGGGCGACGCCGACTGCGTGCTGGCACTGGGCTTCGAGCAGATGCAGGCCGGCGCGCTCAAGTCGCACTGGGACGACCGGCCGCGCACGCGTGCACGCGTCGCGCACATCGTGAGCGACCTCACGGCCGATGTGCCCGAGCTGCCGCAGGCCCTGCGCACCTTCGGCGGTGCGGGCCGCGAGCACATGCAGAAGTACGGCACGAAGATGCAGACCTTCGCCGCCATCCGCGCCAAGGCCAGCCGGCATGCCGCGAGCAATCCACTGGCCATCTTCAGGAACGTGCTCAGCACCGAGGACGTGATGAACGACAAGGTGATGTGGCCCGGCGTGATGACGCGCCTGATGGCCTGCCCGCCGACCTGCGGCGCGGCCGCCGCGCTGATCGTGTCCGAGAAGTTCGCGAAGAAGCACGGCCTGCGCAGCGACGTGCAGATCCTAGCGCAGGCGATGACCACCGACCCGGTCGCGTCCTTCGATCCGCCGTCGATGATCAGCTACGCCGGCTTCCACATGGCGCAGGCGGCGGCGCACAAGGTCTACGAGAAGGCCGGCGTCGACCCCATGGACATCCGCGTCTGCGAGCTGCACGACTGCTTTGCCCAGAACGAACTGCTGACCTACGAAGCGCTGGGCCTGTGCCCGGTGGGCGAGGGCGAGAAGTTCGTCGAGGACGGCGACAACACCTATGGCGGACGGGTGGTGACCAATCCGTCGGGCGGCCTGTTGTCCAAGGGCCATCCGTTGGGCGCCACGGGCCTTGCGCAGTGCTACGAGCTGACGCACCAGTTGCGCGGCACGGCCGACCAGCGGCAGGTGGACGGCGTGACGCTGGCGCTGCAGCACAACCTCGGCCTTGGCGGCGCCTGCGTGGTGACGCTGTACGGCCGCAACTGAGCGCGGAGGCCACATGCTCGACCGCCAACTGATCGGCCACACGCTGGGCAAGCGCAGCCTCACCGTCGAAGAGGGTGCCGTGCGTTCCTACGCACAGGCCATCGGCGAGACCGATGCCACCTACCTCGATGCCTCGGCCGCACGCGATGCCGGCCACCGCGCGCTGCGCGTGCCGCCCACCTTCCTGTCGTGCCTGGAGGGCCGGCTGTTCCAGACGCGCGCGCTGCTGGAGCTGGCCCGCATCGACCTGAAGCGACTGCTGCATGCGGAGCAAAGCTACGAGTACCACGCGCAGGCCTATGCCGGCGACGTTCTCAGCTACGAGCCGAAGATCGTCGACGTTTACGACAAGAAGGGCGGGGCGCTCGAGTTTCTGGTGAAGCAGACCCGCGTGACCAACCAGGACGGCGTGCACATCGCCGACCTGCGCACGGCCCTCGTGCAACGCCAGCTCGCGGAGGCATGAACACATGACGACCCCGGCACTGAAAAACATGCAGGTGGGCGACAGCATTCCCGCGCTGCAGCTGCCCGCGATCTCCCGCACCACGCTGGCGCTGTATGCCGGCGCGTCGGGCGATCACAACCCGATTCACATCGACATCGACTTCGCCCGCAATGCCGGCCTGGACGACGTGTTCGCGCACGGCATGTTGTCGGCCGCCTACGTGGGGCGGCTGGTCACGAACTGGGCGGGGCAGGAGCGGCTGCGGCGCCTGCACGTGCGCTTCACCGGCATCACGCAGGTGCATGACGTGCCGCTGTGCACCGGCCGCGTGACCCAACGCTTCGAACACGAAGGCGAGCCGCGGCTGCGCATCGAAGTGCAGTGCGCCAACCAGAACGGCGACGTGAAGATTCTTGGCGAAGCCGTGGTGGCCGCCCTTTGACATTCATCCACAGGAGAAAGCAAGCATGAACAGAAATCTCGAAGGCAAGGTGGCCATGGTCACCGGCGCAGGACGCGGCATCGGCCGGTGCATCGCGCTGAAGCTCGCCAATGAAGGCGCCAAGGTGGTGGTCAACGACCTCGATGCGGCACCGGCCGATGAGGTGGTGGCGGAGATCCGTGCGGCCGGCGGCCAGGCCGTCGCGTTCGCCAGCAGCGTGACCGCGCCGGACTTCGGCACGAACTTCGTCAAGGCGACGCTCGACGCCTACGGTGCCATCGACATCATCGTCAACAACGCCGGCTACACCTGGGACAACGTGATCCAGAAGATGAGCGACGAGCAGTGGGACGCGATTCTCGACTGCCACCTGAAGGCACCGTTCCAGGTGCTGCGCGCCGCGCAGCCGTACTTCCGCGAAGTGAGCAAGGCCGAGGCCGAAAGCGGCAAGGAGGTGTTTCGCAAGGTGGTGAACATCTCCTCGATCTCGGGCACGCAGGGCAGCACGGGGCAGGTCAACTACTCGGCGGCCAAGGCGGGCCTGGTGGGCATGACCAAGACGCTGGCCAAGGAATGGGGCCGCATGAAGGTCAACGTGAACTGCGTGGCCTTCGGCTTCATCGCCACGCGGCTCACGCAGCCGGTGAAGGAAGCCAAGACGATCCAGATCGAGGGCAAGGAAATCCGCATCGGCGTGCGGCCAGAGACCATCGAACGCGCCA
Source organism: Variovorax sp. EL159 (assembly GCF_900100965.1). Taxonomy (GTDB): domain Bacteria; phylum Pseudomonadota; class Gammaproteobacteria; order Burkholderiales; family Burkholderiaceae_C; genus Variovorax. The sequence goes on from NZ_FMUJ01000003.1 coordinate 344,263, forward strand.
GCAGCGAGATCCCGCTGGGCCGCCCCGGCACGCCCGAGGAAGCGGCGGGCTCGGTCTACATGTTCTGCATTCCGGAATCGAACTACGTCACCGGCCAGACGCTGATCTGCGGCGGCGGGCGCGGCGGCTTCTAGCAAGGCACCTCTCAAGGCAAGGCGCTTTTCATGGCACGGTTGACCCGCCACTACGCACACTGGCCCGCCGGCGTTCCGCAGACGCTGGAGGTGGCCGATCGCAACCTGTTCAGCCACCTCGCCAAAAGCGCCGAGGCCGCGCCGGACAAGGTCGCGATCTCTTACTACGGCCGCTCGACCAGCTACCGCAGCCTGCATGCGGATGCACTGGCGCTGGCCGGCTATCTGCAACAGCGGCTGGGCGTGCGGCGCGGCGACCGCGTGCTGCTGCTGATGCAGAACTGCCCGCAGTTCGTCATCGCCTACTACGCGGTGCTGCGATGCGATGCCGTGGTGGTGGCCATGAACGCCATGAGCACCGCCGAAGAGGTGGCCTACTACGCCAGCGATTCCGGCGCGCGGGTGCTGATCGCCACGCAGGACATGATGGACAGGGCGCAGTCCTTGCTCGATCAAAACCGCCTGGACGGGTGCGTAGTCGGCGCGGTCTCGGAGTTCGCCGGACGGCCAGAGGAAGTTCCCTTTCTTGAAATCCCCGAGTTCGTGTGCGAAGCACGGCGACCGTTGGCTGGCGCCGGGCTGCACGCGTTCTCGGGCGCGCTTGCGGCCGGCATCGCGCCGACCCCGATGCAGGGCGGGGGCGGTGACCTCGCCGTGGTGGCCTACACCTCGGGCACCACCGGCAAGCCCAAGGGCGCGATGCTGACGCACCGCAACTTCGCCCACGCATCGCTGCAGCGCGTGGAGTGGCTGTCGGAGCAGGCCGACCAGACCGAGCTGCTGGTGCTGCCGGCCAGCCACCTGGCCGGCATGAACGTGATGAACCTGGCGATCTACGTCGGGCGCACCGTCGTGCTGCTGTCGCGCTGGGATGGCGACGCGGTGGTCGAGCTGATCGAGCGCCTGCGCCTGTACGCCTGGTGCGCCGTCACGCCGATGCTGGCCGAGGTGTTCTCGCGGCCCGACATCGCGCAGCGTGATCTTTCTTCGCTGCGGCGCCTCTATGGCGGCGCCACGGCCATGCCCGAGGCGCTGATCCGCAAGATCGAGGAACGGCTGGGGCTGTCCTTCATCGAGAGCTACGGGCTGACGGAAGCCTGCGGCGCCTCGCACATCAACCCGCCGCAGGCCGCGCGGCGCCAGTGCGCGGGCGTGCCGCACATCAACTGCGATGCGCGGGTGATCGACCCCGACTCGGGTGCGGAACTGGGGCCCGCGCACGCCGGGGAAATCGTGATCCACGGCCCCACCTTGTTCGGCGGCTACTGGAACCAGCCGGAGGCCACGGCGGCGGCGACCATCGAGATCGACGGCAAGCGCTTCCTGCGCAGCGGCGACATCGGCCATCACGACGAGGACGGCTATTTCTACGTCACCGACCGGCTCAAGCGAATGATCAACGCGGCGGGCCTGAAGATCTGGCCCGCCGAGATCGAGACCTCGCTCTACGGCCATCCGGCCGTGCAGGAAGCCTGCGTGATCTCGGCCTTCGACGCGCGCCGCGGCGAGACCGTCAAGGCCTTCGTGGTGCTGCGCCCGGCGGCGCGCGGCACGTTGATGCCGGAGGCGGTGACGGAATGGGCGCGCACCCGCCTGTCGGCCTACAAGGTGCCGCGCGTGGTGGAGTTCGTCGACGCGTTGCCCAAGACGGCAACGGGAAAGATCCTGTGGCGGGAACTGCAGGCGCAGCAGGACGAACGCGACCGCGCCGCGCGCGCCGCCGCATCCGCACTGGCTTGAAAAAAATCCGGCCACGGGTGCGCCGCATCCAGTGGCTTCTGCAAGGAGACAAGACATGAAGAAGACCGGTGTATTCGCGTTGCTGGCCCTGGCGATGGCCGTGCCCGCACTCTCGCAGGCCCAGGCTGATGAGGGCTATCCGTCCCGCGCGGTGCGCTTCATCGTGCCCATCGGGCCCGGCAGCAGCGGCGACACGCTCACGCGGTTGATGGCGGAGCAGTTCAGGGCGGTCTCGGGGCAGGCGACCTTCGTCGAGAACCGGCCCGGCGCCGACCTTGTCGTCGGCACGCAGAACCTGTTGGGCTCACCGCCGGATGGCCATTCGGTGGTGCTCATCAGCAACAGCACCATGGTGATCAATCCGCTGGTCATCAAGGACCTGCCGTACAAGGTGGAAGACCTCTCGCCGATGCTCGACCTGGTGCGCATTCCGGCCGTGCTGGTGACATCGCCCGACTCGCGGTTCAAGACGCTGGGCGATCTGCTCGATGCGGCGCGCAAGGTGCCGGGGTCGGTCAGCATCGGCGTTTATGGCAACTCGTACCGGCTGGGCGCGCTGGACCTGGCGCGCCGCGCGGGCGTGAAGTTCAACGCCATTCCCTACAAGGGCGCTTCGCAGGCCATTGCCGACGTGATCGGCGGCGTGGCCGATGCGGCGCTGATCGACGTCGGCGGTGCGGCGCCGCTGATCGCCTCGGGCAAGGTGCGGGGGCTGGCCGTGTCGTCGGGCAAGCGCCATGCGTTGATGCCGGCGGTGCCCACCGTGCAGGAAGGCGGCGTGACCGACTACACGCTCTTCACCTTCATCGGCTTTGCGATCCGCGCCCGGACGCCGGCGCCGATTGCCGGCAAGTTCGAGGCGCTGATGGTGCGCGCGGCCGCCGATCCGGCGTTCCGCGAGCAGGTGGTTCGCATCAGCGGCGGGGAGTTTGCCGGCACGGGCCGGGAGGCGTTCAGCACGATGATCGCCGGCGAATCGGCGCGCACGCGCGAACTGGTCAAGCTCGCGGGGCCGGATTTCATGCGGTGATCGCATGGTCCCTGGCGCCGCGGCACCGGGGACCACGCTGCGGCCGGGAGTTCAGCGTGCGATGACCGCGTCGCCCAGGATCTTCACCTCGCCGTCCTGGTTGGTGGTGCGGATCTCCACCTTCACACGCTCTTCGCCGTCGGCCTCGAACATGTCGATGACCTCGCCCGTGCAGGTGATGGCATTGCCCAGATGCGTGATGCCGGCAAAGCGCGCGTTGAACTGGCGCACCTTGCGCTGGTCGACCCACTGCGTCAGCAGGCGGCCCAGGTAGGCCATCGACAGCATGCCGTGCGCGAACACGTCGGGCATGCCGCCGCGCTGGGCGAAGTCCAGGTCGATGTGCATCGGGTTGTGGTCGTTCGATGCACCGGCGAAAAGCGCCAGGGTCGTGCGGGTGATCGGGGCGAGTGCCAGCGGCGGCAGGGTGTCGCCGGGTTCGAGGGCGTCGAAGTTCAGGGTCTTCATCATCGGATGTTCCTTGTGTTCAGCCATTGCGGTGCACCAGCACCTTGCGGATGTCGGCCACGTGTTCGGAGCGCTGGTTGGTGACGCGGGTTTCCATGACGACGAATTCGAGCGCGCCGCCTTTCTTGTCGTAGACGTCGGTGACGCGGCTGTCGAAGTGCAGCGTGTCGCCCGCGTAGGCCATGCGCCGATAGGTGAAGGACTGCTCGCCATGCAGCACGCGCGCCAGCTCGATGCCGGCTTCTTCGCGCCAGTTGCTCGGCGGACGCGCAAGCTCCAGCGAGAACAGGAAGGTGGGCGGCAGTGGCAGGGCAGGGTGGCCGGCGTCGCGCGCGGCGGACTCGTCGAAGTAGACCGGATCGGTCTCGCCGATGGCCTTGGCGAAGAAGCGCAGCTGCCCGGCTTCGGCGGTGATGGCAAGGGCGGGAACGCCATGCCGATGATGTTCTTGTCGATCATGAAGATGCTCCTTGTTGTGAGGTGCCGGCTTGCCCGGTCTACAGCTTGCGCGAGATCAGGTCGCGCATCACTTCGCTGGTGCCGCCGTAGATACGGCTGACACGCATGTCGACGAAGGCGCGTGCGATGGGGTACTCCAGCATGTAGCCGTAGCCGCCGTGCAGTTGCACCATGTCGTCGATGCACTTCCACAGCGTCTCGGTGGCGAACAGCTTGGCGATGGCGGCTTCTTCCACCGTGAGGCGTCGGCTCATGTGCGCTGCGAGGTAGTAATCGACCATCGTGCGCAACGCCACCGACTGGGCCTTGATGTCGGCCAACTTGAACTTCGTGTTCTGGAAGTCCCACACGGTCTGGTCGAAGGCGCGGCGGTCTTTCACGTACTCGAGGGTCTGCTGCAACAGCCGCTCGAGCTTGGTGGCGGCGCTGACGGCGATCATGAAGCGCTCTTGCGGCAGCTCCTGCATCAGGTAGGCGAAGCCCTTGCCTTCTTCGCCGAGCCGGTTGGCCACCGGCACGCGGATGTTGTCGAAGAAGAGCTCGGCCGTGTCCTGGGCGCGCATGCCGACCTTGTCGAGCTTGCGACCACGGCGAAAGCCCGCGCGGTCTGTCTCGACCACGACCAGGCTCACGCCCTTGGCGCCAGCGGCGGGGTCGGTCTTGCACACCACGACCACCAGATTGCTGAGGAAGCCGTTGCTGATGAAGGTCTTGCTGCCGTTGATGATGTAGTCGTCGCCGTCGCGGATTGCGGTGGTGCGCAGCGACTTCACGTCCGAGCCGCCGCCCGGTTCGGTGATGGCCACCGCCAGGATCTGCTCGCCTCGGCAGATGCCTGGCAGCCACTTCTGCTTTTGCGCCTCGGTGCCCAGGCGGTTGATGTAGGGCGCCACGATGTCCGAATGCAGCCCGATCGACAGGCCGCCGACACCGGCATGCGCGATCTCCTCGGCAACGATGGCCGCGTGGCCGAAGTCGCCGCCACCACCGCCGTACTCGGTGGGCAGCGTGGTGCACAGCAGGCCTTCGCGGCCGGCTTTGAGCCAGACCTCGCGGCTGACCTGGCCGTCGCGGTCCCATTCGGCCTGGTGCGGCACGCACTCGCGCTCGAGAAAGCGGCGCACCGTGGTGCGGAAAGTCTCGTGGTCCTCGCGATAGACGCTGCGTTCGACTTGCATGTCGCCAACTCCTTGAATGACGGAACGGAGCGATCCGCCGGAGGCGTCACGGCGAAATCCGTTCCTTCGGTGATCGTCGTGGGACGGAGGAGCCGGCGCACTAGCCGCGAAGGCTAGGGCGCTTTCGCGCGATCAAGGACGGCTGCTGGGTACGACGCGACGCCGGGCGCAAGTTGCTCGCTGGCGGCAGAGCGCGAAGCCCTTGCAGCAAGCCTCCGATTTACTTGTTTTCGGGTATGGCCCCGCTGGAAACGAAAGGACACACTCGCTCGCGTCCGGATCGCTCGTCGTCCCTTCTCGCTCTTCATCACAGGAAACACCATGCTCATTGAGGCCGATGCCAGCGGCGCCGCGACGAAAGCCACGAAAGGCCTGCGACGGTCGCGGGGCGCGACGAGGTACTGGCCCGTCATCGCCTTGCTCGCGGCTGGCAGCGCCTTCGCCGACGGCTTCGTCGGCGGAACAGCCGGAAGCAATGGGGCGACTGACTTCGGTGGAGCAGGCGGCGCCGGTGGTGTCGCGGCCACCGTCACGGCGGATGGCGGAACGGCAGTGGGCGCTGGTGGCAACGGCGGCACCGCCAACTCCGGCGGGACTGGCGGCACGGGCGGCGCCGGCGCGAGCGCCACCGCAGCCGGTGCAACCGCCGTCGGTGGTGGAGGATCCGGTGGCGACGGCGCGGCTGGCGGCACAGGCGGCACGGGGGGCAGCGGCGCCAAGGCCTCGGCCGGCGGCGCCATCGCGCTTGGCGCGGGAGGCACCGGCAGCGACGGCTGTTGCGGCTTCGGCGGCCCGGCCGGCGGCAGCGGCGCCCAGGCGTCGGGCACCTCGGCCATCGCCATCGGCAGCGCCTCGGGCACCACGCAGGGCGCGTCGGCATCGGGCAACGGCAGCACGGCGATCGGTGGCGCGTACAACGGATCGGCCGGCGCATCGGCGCTGTCCACCGGCGGCGTGGCCATCGGCTCTGGTAGCCAGGTCGCGAGCGGCGCGACCAACAGCGTGGCCATCGGCGCCAACGCGGTCGCCACGGCGGCGAACACCGTTTCCTTCGGCTCCGCGGGCCATACGCGCGCGCTCGTCAACGTGAGTGCAGGCGCGGTTAACGCCACCAGCACCGATGCCGTCAACGGCAGCCAGCTCTACACGGTGCAGCAGACCTCCAACACGGCCCTGGGCCTTGCGCAGAACTCGGCGCAGTACGGCGCGGGCGGCACCTCGCTGCAGCTCAACGCCAACGGCGGCGCGGGCACCACCATCAGCAACGTGGCCGCCGGACAGGCGAGCACCGATGCGGCCAACGTCGGCCAGGTGCAGCAGGCGCAGCAGACAGCCATCACCACCGCGAACAACTTCACCGTGCAGCAGGTCAACGCGCTGCAGACGCTGATGAACCAGGCCCTGTCCAGCGGCGTGTGCGCGGTGAATGCGGGCGGCTCCGTGGCTTGCGGCCCGGGCGCCGGCGCGAGCGGCGCGGGCAGCACCTCGATGGGCACCAATGCGCAGGCCAACGGCGACAACACCGTGGCCGTCGGGAACGGCGCGCGGGCCGATCACGCGGGCTCGGTCGCCATCGGCGCGGGCGCGAAGGCGCTGGCCGATCCCACCACCGCCGTAGGCAACAACGCCATCGCCAGCGGCAACAACGCCGTCGCGCTGGGTGCCAACACGCTGGCCAGCGGCAACAACGCAGTGGCGCTGGGCCAGGGTTCGGTGGCCGATCGCGACAACACCGTGTCGGTGGGCAACGCAGCCACCAACCAGTTGCGCGGCATCACGAATGTCGCGCCCGGCGTGCTGGGCACCGACGCTGTCAACGTCAACCAACTGCAGCAGGCCGTGGCCAACGCGACCAGCCAGGCCAACGCCTTCGCCGCACAGGGCGTCGTGGCAGCGCTGGCCATGCCGTCGATGCCGACGCTGCCAGCAGGCAGGAAGTGGATGGGCGCGGCCGTCGGCAGCTACGCAGGAGCGTCGGGCGTGGGCATCGCCTTCGGCTACCAGGTCAACGACAACCTGAACCTGGGCGCAGGGCTCTCGACGGCGACGAGCAGCGGGAACGGGAGCCGGGTGGCGGCGCGGGTGCAGGCGGGGTATGCGTGGTGAACAGAAGAGTGTCCTGGCCCGGCGGTTCGAGCAACCGGGGAACGCCGGAAGCTCGACATGAGGAAATTTCCTCGTGCATTTGATTTTACATAATGCACATTGTGTAGATATCCGAGATCACCCCAAAGGACTGACCGACGCCAACGAAGGATCGAAATCGGCCTCGACCCGACCAACGTCCGGAACCCTCGGATACCGCAGCACCCGGTACCCAGCCTCGATCAGCAACGCATCGCGCTCAGGGTCGCGTTGCGACTTGCCCGTGCGGCTCTTGCTCTTGTCACCAAGCTCGATCACAGCCACGACCTTGAATGCCTGGTCGCACACGACGAAGTCAGCGATCTTGCGGCTGAACGTGCTTCGTGCCGCACGCGTGCGCGCCGTGAGCAACGCGCCGAAGCTGACCTGCGGGAGCACCACCAGATCAGGCAGGGTCTGCACGAGGCGGTTGTACATCGCCTGTTCGCGTGCTGTGAGTGGTGCTCGCGCCTTGGGCTTGTCGACAAAGCCGCTGCTGCTGTTTCGAGCCGATCTGTTCCTGGTGATCAGTGCGAACGCAAGCACACCAACGACCAGCAAAAAGACCATGAATAGGAACGTATTCATCTCTGCTTCTCCTTCTTTGCAGAGTCTCGCACGAGTGCGAAGACGCCCTTTTTTCGTGTCTCGCCGAACACGTTGAGGCGATGAATTCAACGCTCAATGCGCTGGCAAATCTCCAGTGATCGAGTCCGCGCGACTCACCACTTTCCGTCTTTGGGCACGGCCTTCGGCGCGTTGGCTCTTGCCGTCGCCGCGGCCGTGATCATCGCGGCTGCATCCGAGCGATTCGCCTTGTTCGCGAAATCGACGGCAGTCATGCCGAGCTGGTTCTTCATCGTCGTATCTGCACCTTCGTCGAGCAGCAGCTTCACGGCATCGCTCGATCCGTACATCGCGGCCATCATCAGCGGCGTGGTGCCGTTGGGCGATTGCGCATCGATGAAGGCGTAGTTCTCGAGCAGCACCTTCATGATCGCCAGCTGGCCGCTGGTAGCGGCGTAATGCAGCGGGGTCCATCCGGTCTTGTTGACGGCGGCATCGCGCTTCAGCAGTTGGGCGACCAGGTCTTGCTGGCCCTTGATGGCGGCCAGCATCAGCGGGGTTTCGTCCTTGGGGCTGGCCAGGTCGACATCGGTCTGCGGAGATTCGAGCAGCGCCTGGATGACCTTGGGCGACGGCTCGCGCATGGCAATCAGCAAGCCGGTCTGGCCATGTTCGTCACGCGTATTCGGATCGAACCCGCGCTTCAGCAGGCTGCGGACACCACTGCCGTTGTCGCCACGCACGGCCCGGAAGAAGTCTTCGAACGAACCCGCATGTGCTGCAAAAGATGCAGCAATGACAACAAGATAAATTGATTTTTTAAAGTAGTTCTTCATGATTTGACGTCCCTGAACAAAGTTTCGAAGTTGTCGCTTGTCGCTTTGGCGATGTCCTCTACGGGCACTTTTCGCAGCTCTGCGATCTGTCGCGCCACGAAGGGCACGTACGACGGGTTGTTGGTCTTGCCACGGTACGGCACAGGCGCCAGGTAGGGGCTGTCCGTCTCGATCAGCATGCGGTCGAGCGGCACGAAGGCCGCCACGTCGCGCAGGTCCTGGGCCTTCTTGAAAGTCAGGATGCCCGAGAACGAGATGTAGAAACCCAGGTCGAGCGCCGCGCGCGCGACCTCGGCGGTTTCGGTGAAGCAATGGAACACGCCGCCCGCCGCGTTGCCGGCGCCGTCTTCGCCCTCCTCCTTGAGGATCGCCAACGTGTCGGCCGATGCCTCGCGGGTGTGAATGACAAGCGGCTTGCGCGTCTGCTGCGCGGCGCGGATGTGGACGCGGAAGCGGTCGCGCTGCCACTCCATGTCGGCGATGCTGCGGCCGCCCTTGCGCTCTTCCATCTGGTAGTAGTCGAGGCCGGTTTCGCCGATGGCGACCACGCGGGGCCGGGCCGACAGCCGCACCAGGTCTTCGACGCTGGGTTCGGCGATGTCTTCGTTGTCGGGGTGCACGCCCACGCTGGCCCAGAAGTTGTCGTAGCTGGCGGCCAGGGCCTGCACGTCATCGAATTCTTCGAGCTTGGTGCATATGCAAAGGGCCCGATCGACCTGCGCGGCAGCCATGGCGGCGCGGATCTGCGGCATCTGGTCCGCGAACTCGGGAAAGGTCAGGTGGCAGTGGGAGTCGGTGAACATCGGAAATGGTGTGGTGCGCGGCGCGCACGCCTATGGGAGGCCGCGCCGTGTACGGAGTTCCGCGTCACGAAGACGGCAGAGAACTCAAATGGTCTGGGTCGGACGATCGGAGGCCATCGAGCCGCCGAGCGCAGTCTCGATGCGCGCCTTGAGCTGGCGCGATTTCTCGTCGGACGGAAAACGGATGCCCACGCCGGGTGCCCGGTTGCCTGCGGCGCGTGCCGGCGTGATCCAGGCGACCTTGCCGGCGACCGGATAGCGCTGCGGGTCTTCCGGCAGCGTCAGCAGCACATAGACGTCGTCGCCCAGGCGGTATTCGCGCGAGGTCGGAATGAAGATGCCGCCCTCGGCAAACAACGGGATGTAAGCCGCGTACAGCGCGCCCTTCTCCTTGATGGCGAGCTGGATGACGCTCGGCCGGGCGGGCGTGGGGGCGGATGCAGCGGGGGCGACAGGTTGGTTCATGTGCGACGAGCAGCTGAGTTTAGGGTGCTTCGCGCCTCGCTCACAAGCGCTTCGAGCATGAGGCCCGCATTGAACGGGTGTTCTGCGGTTCTGGCGGCGTTTGCCAGCGACTTGGACCACCGCGCCAGCGCCAGGCGCGGCGGAGCGGCTGGCAGGTCGGCGGCATCGAAGAACCGGGGTTCGGCGCCATTGCCGACAGCCATCAGGTCATGGCAGAGCTTTTGCAGCGCGCCGACGGCCTGGGCCGGCGCGTGATCGGCCAGCGCACCGACGTCGCCACGAGTCATGGCTTTGGGCAGCAAGGACCAGGCCTTGGGCGATTGGCCCGAGCGGGCCAGCCGCAAGGCATCGCTGGGGCGGCCACCGGCGGCGCGCAGCAGCGCGGTCGCATCGGCAGCGGGCACGTCTTGCGCCACCAGCCAGGCCTCGGCTTCGGCGGTCTCGGGCCAGGGCAGCGTAAAGCCCAGGCAGCGGCTACGAATGGTGGGCAGCAATTGCCATGCGGCTTCGCTGGCGAGCACGAAGCGAACGTCGCCGACCGGCTCCTCCAGCGTCTTGAGCAGCGCATTGGCGGTGATGGTGTTCATGCGCTCGGCCGGATACACCAGCACCACCTTGCCGCGGCCGCGCGCGCTGGTGCGCTGGGCAAAGCCGACGGCATCGCGCATTGCCTCGACGCGGATCTCGCGGCTGGGCTTGCGCTTCTTGTCGTCGATGTCGGCTTGCGCCTTTTCATCGAGCGGCCAGCCCAGCTCGCCCATCGCGACCTCGGGCATCAGCACGCACAGGTCGGCATGGGTGCGAACCTCGATGGCGTGGCAACTCGGGCAGTGGCCGCAGGCGGTACCGCCCTCCTCCGCCGGTTGCTCGCACAGCCAGGCGGCGGCCAGCGCCAACGCAAGTTCGTATTGGCCAATGCCCGACGGCCCCTGCAGCAGCCAGGCATGGCCGCGCTGGCGCAGAAGCTCCGCGAGCGGCTGGTGGAGCCAAGGCGAAAGTGCCTGAATGCTCATCGGGCGACTCCACCCGCCGGCGACAGCACGCCGCGCGCCACCAGTGCGGTTTCGACCTGCTGCCAGACCTGGTCGCGCGACTGGCTGGCGTCGATGCGCACGAAGCGCTTTGCGTCGGCGGCCGCGCGGGCCGCATAGCCCTGGGCCACGCGGCGGAAAAACTCGACCGGCTGCGCCTCGAACTTGTCCGGCACGCGCGCACCGGCCAGCCGTTGCGCCGCGATCTCGGGAGCGAGGTCGAACCACAGCGTGACTTGCGGCTGCAGCAGCTGCGATGCGGGCAGCGACGCCCTGCCCGCCTGCGCCCATTGCTCCAGCGTCGCCAGCACGGCCTCGTCGAAGCCGCGCCCCGCGCCCTGGTAGGCAAAGGTGGCGTCGGTGAAGCGATCGCACAACACCACGTCGCCACGCGCAAGCGCCGGCTCGATGACCTGCGCGATGTGGTCGCGCCGCGCCGCGAACACCAGCAGCGATTCGGTGAGCGGGTCCATCGGCTGTTCGAGGATCAGCCGGCGTAGCGTTTCGGCCAGCGGCGTGCCGCCCGGCTCGCGCGTGCGCACGACATTGCGGCCCTGCGCCCTGAACAGGGCTTCGAGCGCGTCGAGGTGGCTCGACTTGCCCGCGCCGTCGATGCCTTCCAGCGTCAGAAACAGGCCGTTGTCACTCATGGGTTTGCCTTGGGTTTGGAGTCGCCGCCACCGCGCTGGTAGCGATTGACCGCGCGATTGTGGTCGTCGAGCGAGCTGCTGAACTGACTGGTGCCGTCGCCGCGCGACACGAAGTACAGCGACTTGCTCTGCGCCGGCTGCACCGCCGCCAGCAGCGCGGCCTTGCCGGGCATGGAGATCGGCGTGGGCGGCAGCCCACCGCGCGTGTAGGTGTTCCAGGGGGTATCGGTCTGCAGGTCTTTCTTGCGCAGGTTGCCGTCGAAGGCCGTGCCCATGCCGTAGATGACGGTCGGGTCGGTCTGCAGCGGCATGCCGATGCGCAGGCGGTTGGCGAACACGGCAGCGATTTCCGCGCGGTCGTTGGCCTTGCCTGTCTCCTTTTCGACAATGCTGGCCAAAATCAGCGCCTCATCGGCCGATTTGAGCGGCAAGTCGGCCGCCCGTGCGGCCCAGGCGGCTTCGAGCTTCTTGTCCATGGCCCGCATCGCGCGTTGCAGCAAGGCGATGTCGGTCGAGCCCTTCGAGTAGGTGTAGGTGTCCGGGAAGAAGCGGCCCTCGGGGTGCAGGCCCGGCTTGCCGAGCTTGGCCATCAGGGCTTCGTCGGTCATGCCCACGCTCTCGGGCTTGAGTTGGTCGGCCTTGGCCAGCGCGGCGCGCACCTGGCGGATGTTCCAGCCTTCCACCAGCACCACGCTGCGCGTGGCTTCTTCACCGCGCACCAGGATGTTGAGCAGCAGCTTGGGTGTGACGCCGCGCTCCAGCTCGTAGCTGCCCGCGCGCATCTGGCGGTCTTGCCCCGACACGCGGAACCACAGGTAGAGCAGTTGGGGCTGCACGTCGACGCCGGCATCCGCCACGGCCTGCGCGATGCCGCGCGGCGTGGTGCCGGGTTCGACCGACAGATCGACGCTGGGCGCCGACAGCTTGAGAGGCTGGTGCACCCACCAGAGGCCACCACCGCCAAGCGCGAGCGCGACAAGGGCGGCGAGCAGGAAAAGCGTGAGGAAAAAGCTGCGCACGGATCCGATGGGAAGGTGGGAAAACGGGAGAAAAGAAAGAGCGCCCGGGAACTGAAAAAACGGTGGCCCTGCGTGCAGCAAGGCGGGAGCCCCTGCCGCCCCGAAGGAACAGGCCCGGCCATGATAATTCAGCGATGACCACAGTCGTTCTCAATGGGGTGACCACCCTCTCCCACCTCGGCGTGATCCGCGCCGAAGGCCCCGATGCCGCCAGCTTCCTGCACGGCCAGCTCACACAGGACTTCTCCCTGCTCGGCGCCACCGAGGCGCGCCTGGCCGCGCTGTGCACCGCCAAGGGCCGCGTCATCGCGAGCTTCATCGGCATCCGGCCGCAGCCCGAACTGATCCTGCTGGTGTGCAGCCGCGACATCCTGGCCGCCACGCTCAAGCGCCTATCGATGTATGTGCTGCGGGCCAAGGTCAAGCTCACCGACGCCACCGAGCAGTTCGCGCTGCATGGCCTGGCAGGCACCGCATTGACCGCCAACGGCCTCGATGCCGAGACGCCGCCCGGCAAGCGCACGGCCATCGGCGACGACATCAGCGCGGTGTCGCTGTACCCGGCCGATGGCGTGCCGCGCGCGCTCTGGATCGCGCCCGCCGGCCATGCCGCGCCGGTCGGCCCGGCCATCGACCTGGCCCTGTGGCAATGGAGCGAGGTGCGCAGCGGCATCGTCACGCTGACCACCCCGGTCATCGAGGCTTTCGTGCCGCAGATGATCAACTACGAGTCGGTGGGCGGCGTCAACTTCAAGAAGGGCTGCTACCCCGGCCAGGAGATCGTGGCGCGCAGCCAGTTCCGTGGCACGCTGAAGCGCCGGACCTATCTCGTGCAGGCCGATGCGCCCCTTTCGGCCGGCCAGGAAGTCTTTGCCGGCAACGACGCCGAGCAACCCGTGGGCACCGTGGCACAGGCCGCACTGGCGCCCGATGGTGGCTGGGCCGCGCTGGTCTCGATCCAGATCGCGGCACTCGAAGCCGGCCCCCTGCGCGCCGGGGCGCCGGCCGATGGCGCATCGCTCACGGTCGAGCCGCTGCCCTACGCATTGCTCGAAGACATCTGAAGCAGTAATTCCCCCAACGTCCCTGCAAATGGGCGTTTGGCGCTATCGAACAGATAGCGCCATTTTTTTGCGCCTCGTTTAACCCCGCCTGCGTTGCTGCGCCGTAGAAGCCTGCATCGATCCACTCCTGGCAAGGAAGAACACCATGAAGCGCAGACTCTTCTCGACCGTCCTGGCACTCACCGCACTGGCGGCCTGCGCGGACAGCCCGGCCCGGCCCTACATTCCGCCGACGCCCACCAACGCCATCGGCACGCTGATGCAGATCAGCGTGGTCGACCGCAACAACGGCATCGAACTGCCGATCTACTTCTATCGCGGCGAATACTGGGTGGCCGGCCGCCCCGGCGCGCGCTATGCGATCCGGGCGCGCAATGTGATGAACGAACGCATCATGGCCGTGATGTCGGTGGACGGCGTGAACGTCGTCACCGGCGAGACCGCGAGCACCGGGCAGAACGGCTATGTCTTCAGCAGCCGCGAGCGCGGCGACATCACGGGCTGGCGCAAGAGCGACTCGCAGGTCGCAGCCTTCCAGTTCGCATCGGCCGGCAACTCCTACGCGAGCCGCACGGGCCGCCCGGACGACGTGGGCGTGATCGGTGTCGCGATGTTCCGCGAGCGCATGCCCGAGCCGCCACCGCCGCCGGTCGTGCCCTACTCGCGCCGCGGCGAATATGGCGCGGACCGGGAGCAGCGCGAGCCGTCGTCGTCGATGGGCGATGCACGCGCCAAGTCCAGCGCCGACAGCGCGGTCGCCGCCGAAGCGCCCGCTGGCAACCTCGCGCGCCCGCAGGCTGCGCCGAGCCCAAGCCTCGGTACCGCCCATGGCCGCCGAGAAAACTCGTACGTCGGCAAGACCACCTTCGAGCGCGCCCGGTCGTCACCCGACGACGTGGTCCGCATCCGGTACGACAGCCGCGAGAACCTCATCGCCGCCGGCGTGATTCCGCCCGAGCCTCCGCCGCGCTGGACGCGTCCGAGTGGCCCGTCGCCCTTCCCCGGCTCGGACTCCGGCTACGTGCCGGACCCGCCGCGCCGCTACTGAACGAAGAAAGAAGAAAGAAACAAGCCGCCGCTTCAGCGCAGCGTGCGGCGCATCTCGATGTGCGGAATGCCGGCTTCGTCGAAGCCGTCGCCGTGCGGCAGATAGCCCAGCCGAGCGTAGAAGCGCTCGGCGCTGCGCTGTGCATTCAGCGCCACTTCGCGGTCGCCGCGGGCCCGGGCCGCGTCTTCGAGCACCTTCATCACGGCCGCGCCGTGCCCGCCACTGCGCAGGTTGCGGTGCACCGCCATGCGGCCGATGTGCGAGACACCGTCTTCGGCGGGCAGCAGGCGGCCGGTGGCAATGACCTGCCCGAGCCGGTTGCGCGCCACCGCATGCAGCACGACCGCATCGTGTTCGTCCCACTCCAGTTCCTTGGGAATGTTCTGCTCTTCGATGAACACCGCGCGACGCAGGGCGCTCGCGCCTTCGCCCAGCGCGTCCCAGCCGCCCGTCTCGACGGTGCGCATCGGCTCGCCGGCCTCGAAGCCCGTGAGCGCATCGCGCAAGGCGGCCGGCACCGGCTTGGAGGTCTGGGTGGCCGGATCGGCGAACACATAGACCAGCTCGCAACCGACCAGGAACTGGTCTTGCCGGAACAGCCCGCCCTCGAAGGTCATCGACGAATTGCCGATGCGCGCACAGCGCATGCCCACGTCGATCACGTCGTCCATGCGCGCCGACCCACGGAAATCGATGGTCGCCTTGCGCACGTACAGGTCGCCGTCCAGCGACTGCATTGCCTCTTCGTAGGGCAGCGCCATCGCACGCCAGTAGTCCGAGATGGCCGTGTCGAAGTACATCAGGTAGTGGGCGTTGAAGACGATCTTCTGCATGTCGACT
This sequence comes from Variovorax sp. EL159, assembly GCF_900100965.1. GTDB lineage: Bacteria > Pseudomonadota > Gammaproteobacteria > Burkholderiales > Burkholderiaceae_C > Variovorax. The sequence continues at coordinate 359,719 of NZ_FMUJ01000003.1, forward strand.
TCGGCCCAGCGCACGCGCAGGCGATGAAAGAAACGGAAATCCTTGCGTTGAGGTGTGGTGTCGGTCATGGGTTCAGTGCTTCCTTGAGTGCCTGGGCCGCGTCGTTCTGCGCCTGCAGCGCTTCGGGGATCGCGCGGCCCATCTTGATGAATTCGTGGATCACGCCGCGGTAGATTTCGAGGTCGACCTGTACGCCCGCGGCGCGCAGCTTGTCGGCGTAGGCGATGCCTTCGTCCACCACCGGATCGCATTCGGCCAGGCCGATCCAGGCCGGTGCCACGCCGTCGACGTCATCGGCCTGCAGTGGCGCGAAGCGCCAGTCGTCGCGGTCGGCCGACGTGCGCACGTACTGGGCGAAGAAGAAATCGATCATCGCCTTCGTCAGCAGCGGACCATTGGCGTGACGCAGGTGCGAGGCAGTGTCCTGGTGCGCGGCGGTGCCGGGGTAGATCAGCATCTGCAGCGCCAGCGGCAGGCCGGCGTCGCGCGCAAGGATCGCGCATACGGCCGCCAGGGTGCCGCCGGCGCTGTCGCCGCCCACCGCCAGCCGGCGCGGATCGAGCCCAAGGCTTGCGCCTTCCTTCGCGATGAACTGGAAGGCGTCCCACGCATCGTTCGATGCGGTCGGAAACTTGAACGCGGGTGCGAGCCGGTAGTCGACCGACACCACCGCACAGCCGCTCTTCTGGCTCAGCACGCGGCACAGCGTGTCGTGCGTGCGGATGTTGCCAACCGTGAAGCCGCCGCCATGAAAGTAGATCAGCACCGGCAGCACCGCCGACGACGGCGCATAGAGCCGTGCAGGCATCGCGAAGCCGTCGCGCGCGGCGATGCTGAAGTCTTCGACGCGCGCCAGCTCGGGCTTGGGCACTTCGAGCACGCCCGCGCCCTTTTCATAAGAGGCCTTGGCCTCGTCGGGCGTGAGCTGCTCGAGCGTGGGATGGCCGGCGCGCGCCATGCGCTCGACCACGCTCGCCATCTTCGCGGTGAGCGGTGGTTGCGCCGGTGTCGTAGGAGGGTTCATCGTCATGGAAACTGAAAAGGCATCCGCACCGCCGCAGCGGCCCGCCGTGTGCCGGGCGCGACAGCGGCAAGGGTTTTGTTCATGTGCAGGACGGCCCCTGCTTGTTAGATTTGGGTGGTCGGCAATCGTACTGCCCCACACACTCCACCCTCATGGCCCTCATCCAATACCTCACCCAGATCCAGTTCGAATTCGGCGCCATCAAGCTCCTGTCGAGCGAATGCGCCCGCATCGGCATCAATCGCCCGCTGATCGTGACCGACGCGGGTGTGCGTGCGGCCGGCGTGCTGCAAAAGGCGCTCGATGCCATCGCCGACCTCGAGGTCTCGGTGTTCGACCAGACCCCCTCCAACCCGACCGAGGCGGCCGTGCGCGCCGCCGTCGAGCTGTACCGCAGCGGCCGCTGCGACGGGCTCATCGCCGTGGGCGGCGGCTCCGCCATCGACTGCGCCAAGGGCGTGGCCATCGCGGCCACGCACGAAGGGCCGCTCAAGACCTACGCCACCATCGAAGGCGGCTCGCCCAGGATCACCGAACGCGCGGTGCCGCTGATCGCCGTGCCCACCACCAGCGGCACCGGCAGCGAAGTGGCACGCGGTGCCATCGTCATCGTCGACGACCACCGCAAGCTTGGCTTCCATAGCTGGTTCCTGATGCCCAAGGCCGCCATCTGCGACCCCGAACTCACCCTCGGCCTGCCGCCCCGGCTCACGGCCGCGACCGGCATGGACGCCATCGCGCATTGCATGGAAACCTTCATGTCGGCTGCCTTCAATCCGCCCGCTGACGGCATCGGACTGGATGGGCTGGAGCGCGCCTGGGGCCACATCGAACGCGCCACCAAGGACGGCAGCGACCGCGAGGCGCGCTTGAACCTCATGAGCGCGTCGATGCAAGGCGCCATGGCCTTCCAGAAGGGCCTGGGCTGCGTGCATTCGCTGAGCCACAGCCTGGGCGGCGTCGATCCGCGCCTGCACCACGGCACGCTCAACGCCCTCTTCCTGCCCGCCGTGATCCACTTCAACGCGGGCGCGGAATCGGTGCAGAAAGAACAGCGCCTGCAGCGCATGGCGCAGGCCATGCACCTCGATTCGGCCGGCGACCTCGGCGATGCCATCCGCGACATGAACGCGCGCCTGGGCCTGCCCAAGGGCCTGGCCGAAGTGGGCGTGACGCCCGCGCTGTTCGAGCAGATCATCGACGGCGCCATGGCCGACCACTGCCACAAGACCAATCCGCGGCTGGCCTCGCGCGACGACTACAGGGCGATGCTCGAAGCGTCGATGTAGGCACTGAACAAAGCCAGGCGGGCGCTGCAACGGCGTCCGCAGACCGACCTCCCGGTCTCGATCGGGCCCCGCAACGCGGATCGCCCGACACAAATCCCAACGCTTTTCCTTTCCCCTCTCGGTCGACGCTGCACAGTCACGCGCGGCATTTGCATTTCTTTTGAATCAATTCAAGTCAGCTGACAGTCAGGTGGCAAAAAATAAATTCGCCTGCCAAATAATTAATTCACCGATTAAAGTCCTGAAATAAAAAGAATGCATTTCCCCATGGTGTAAGAGATATTAATTAAACGTCATCTCGGACGAAATTAAAAACAACGTTCCATTTCCTGGAATTTTCCTTTAATGCTTGCATAGTATTTTTCGAGAAGCTGATTCAAAAACATTCATTTTCTGATTTTTGAAAACCAACGGCTCTGCCGTTCAATTCAGATTCGGCGAGCGTTTTTTGAATTCTCAGCGCAGAGGGAAGACTGAAAGATCATCGAATTTCGGTGCTTGCACAACGAGCACCGAAACGAACCGGGGCGCGCGTCCGTTCGCAGTCGGATGGCATTGCGCGACCTGGCTCGAAGGCGAACGGCGCCCACCAGCTTGCCGTTCTTTTTTTGACCTCTCGGAGATCGCATCCATGCATCGCAGAACTTTGAGTCGAGCCGTCTTCACGGCTTTTGCAGCGGCCGCCCTGGCGGCGTGCGGCGGCGGGGGCGACAGCGCCTCGTCATTCGCGCCGGTTTCAAGCGCACCCGCGTCCAAGGAAGCCGCAGACGCACCCGCGCCGAACGCCAGCAATCCGCCGGCCAACGTGGCCGTGGTGGACAAGGTTCTGGACGATCCCAACACCTACAACACGACGCGGACCGGTTCGATCGCGCTGTCGTCGATCAACGAGGACACCTCCCTCAAGCAGCACACGATCACCATCGACGGCCAGGCCCTGAACTACGTGGCGCGCGCGGGGCATCTGGTGGCCTACAAAGGTGTCGGCGCCACAAAGAAGGCCGAGGCGGCCATCTTCTACACCTCGTACACGCGGGACGACCTGCCCAAGCAAGACCGCCCCGTGACCTTCCTGTGGAACGGCGGCCCCGGCTCCGCCTCGATCTGGCTGCACATGGGCTCATGGGGCCCGAAGCGGCTGAAGTCGGACGCGCCCAACATGCCAGACCCCACGAAGCAGCCCGCGAGCTTCCCGTTCGAGGACAACGCGATCTCGCTGCTCGACAAGTCGGACATCGTCTTCGTCGATCCGCCCGGCACTGGGCTTTCGACGGCCATCTCGCCCTTGAAGAACGCGGACCTCTGGGGAACCGACATCGATGCCCAGGTGGTCGCCGACTTCATCGTCGCCTACACCAACAAGTTCAACCGGCAGAGCTCGCCCAAGTACCTGTATGGCGAGTCGTACGGCGGCATTCGCACCCCCATCGTCGCCAACCTGCTGGAGCAGGCCGGCACCAGCGGCTATGTGCCCGACCCATCGGGCAAGCCGGCGAAGGTACTGGCCGGGTTCATCCTCAATTCGCCGCTGGTCAACTACAACTCCAACTGCGACATGATGGACGAGCAGTCTTCCTGCGAGGGCTACATCCCCTCGTATGCAATGACGGCGGACTATTTCGGGAAATCCACCAAGCGCGGAACCAAAACCCAGGATCAATACCTTGCCGAATTGCGCACGCTCGCGAAAACGACGTACGGAAATACGCTGACCACGTATTTCGGCCCGAGCGACTACAGCGTCCCCAAGAGTCAGAGCCAATGGAACGCCTTCACCGCCAGCACGGCCGGCCAGACGGTGCTCAACCAGATGGCGGCCTACACCGGGATTTCCGCGGCGACCTGGAAAGGCAGTTTCAACTACGGCCCCGGCAGCTTCCGGACGGCACTGGTTGCGGGCAATACGCTCGGCCGCTACGACGCGCGGATGAAGGTTCCCAATGGCAACAGCTTTGCGGCCGACGATTACATCAACGTCGCATTCCTGAACCAGCTCAAGACCTATTTCCCCGATTTCGTGAATTACAAGAACAAGACGGCCTACCAGCCGCTGAACAACCAGACGATCCAGTACTGGAAATGGCAGCGCGCCGGCAGCAACGACTTCTACCCGCAGAGCATCACCGACATCCAGGCGGTGCTGACCGCCAACCCCGACAGCAAGATGCTGATCCTGCACGGCTATGAAGACGTGGCGACGCCGGGCTTCCAGACCGAACTCGACCTGGAAAGCGTGAACCTGGGAAGCCGGATCCCGGTCAAATGGTTCGAAGGCGGCCACATGATCTACAACACCGAGGCATCGCGGGCGCCGCTCAAGCAGACGCTCAACGACTACTACGCCCTGCCGGCCCAGGACGCACTGGACAACGCCAGTGCTTCGGCCGCTCAACTCCAGTAAACAAAAGGCTCACCATGAAAAACACATCTTTCTGGTTGACCGCCAGCGCCATCGCCACCATCGTCCCGTTGATGGGCATGAGCACCGCACACGCCTACGACGACATGCCCAGGCCGCCGCCGCCGCCCAAGGGCTGGGTCCATCCGCCGAAGCCGACCGAAGACTCCGTGTCGCAGCATGTCGAGACCCAGACCCGCGAGCGCTTCGCCGCTGCCGCGGGGGGCGACGTCAACGGCATCCTGTCCCAGCAGCAGGCCAAGGCGGCAGGCTGGGGTTTCGTGAGCGACCATTTCAGCGAAATCGACCAGTCCGGCAGCGGCTATGTCCGGCTCGACGATGTGCTGCGCTTCCAGTCGCAACGCACGCCGCAGCGGGTCATGCGCATGAAGGCCGCGGCCAAGGCGAGTAGTCAGACCGACGGCAAGTAAGGGCAGAGCGAGGAGCTCGCGCAGGCGAAATGCGCGGGTTCCTCGGTGACAGGCACGCCGCGTGGAACGGCACGACGAGCACCTCGCGGCACTCGCCGCGAACGGTTTTTATCTTCCTGAATGCGCTGGGGCATCAATGCGCCAACGGCAACCGCATGTCGAAGCGCGCTCCGCCACCGCTTTCATTCGCCGCCTCGATGCGCCCCCCGTGCCCATGCACCACGGCCTGCGACAGCGCGAGCCCAAGCCCGAGTCCGGGCGTCTTCTCATCCGATCGCGCCACGGCCCCGCGATAGAAGCGCTCGAACAGATGCGGCAGGTCGTCACTGCGGATGCCGGGGCCGCGGTCCGACACGCTGAGCACGGCCTCGTTGGCTTCTGCATCGGCCCGCAGGCTCACGCGCACGGTGGTGTCGGGTGGCGAGAACTTGAGCGCGTTGTCGAGCAGGTTCGCCAGCGCCAGGCTGGCCGCGCCGCGCGCCACCCGCGCGGCCACGGGCGGTGCGGGTTCGAGCAGGAGCGTCAAGCGCCGCTCGCGCGCCATCGGCTCCAGCCGGCGCACCGCTTCCTCGGCCAGCACATTGAGCGACACCGTCTCGGCCGCATCGCGTTCCTGGCCGGCATCGAGCCGGGCCAGCACCAGCAGCTCTTCGACCAGCAGCGTGAGCGACTCGACCTCTTCGAGCGAGGAATGCAGCGTCTCTACATAGGCGGCCGGGTCGCGCGGGCGCCGCAGGGCCAGTTCGAGTTCGGTGCGCAGCCGCGACAGCGGCGAGCGCAGCTCGTGCGAGGCATCGGAGGTGAAGCGGCGCTGCGCCTCCATGCCGTTCTCGATCCGTCCCAGCATGTCGTTGAGCGTGTCGACCAATCGCCCGATCTCATCGTTCGTGCCCGGATGCGGCAGGCGCTCGCCCAGGTTCGCGTCGCCGATGCGGTGGGCCTGCTGCACCACGTCGTTGATGGCGCCGAAGGCCCGCCGCGTGATCAACGCGCCCGCCGCGCCCAGCGCCAGCAGCAGCGCGCCACCCAGGATCAGGAAGAGCACGCTGGCCATGGCGACGGTGCGGTTCACGTCGTCCAGCGAGCCGGCCACCTGCACCGCCAGCAACGAAGGCCGACCCGGCACGGGCACCGAGACCATGCGGGTCGGCTCCTCGCCGAAGCCGTTGAGCGTTTCGAACACGGTCTCGCCGGCCGCGAGCCGGTTGCGCAGCACTTCGGGAATGGGCAGTTGCGCCTCGCCGAGGTTGGAGCTGCGCGCCAGCACCCGGCCATCGGTATCGACGATCTGCACCAGACGGTCGAGCCGCACGAACGAAGGCGCGCCGGGGCCGGGCGGCGCCTCGTGCACGATCACCGTGTCGCCGGACCCGGCGGACAGCAGCATGCCCATCTCGGTTTCGGCCAGCGCCAGCAGGGCCGCGTCGAGTTCGCGGTGCACGTTGCGCGAGAACACGAGGTACGAGCCGAAGGCGGCAATCGCCATCACGACCACGATCACGCTGACATGCGCCAGCGCCAGCCGCCTGCGAAAACTAAGCATGGGCATCGTCGGCCTGCGCCAGCCGGAAGCCGCGCCCACGCACGGTCTGGATCAGCGGCGCGGCCGGCGGCGCATCGACCTTGCGGCGCAGGTTGCCGATGTGCACGTCGATCAGGTTGTCGATGGCGATGAGGTCGTCTTTCCAGACCTGCTCGGCCAGCCGCGAGCGGCTCACCACCTCGCCGGCATGGCGCAGCAGGATCTGCAAAATCGCGAATTCCTTGTGGGTCAGCTCCAGCACCGTGCCGCCGCGCACCACGCGCTGGCTCAACGGGTCGAGGCTCAGGTCGGCCACGGCCAGCACCACCGGCCGCATGATTTCGGAGCGGCGCAGCAAGGCGCGCACGCGCGCCAGCAGTTCGTCGAAGGCAAAGGGCTTGGTCAGGTAGTCGTCGGCGCCGCTGTTCAGGCCGGTCACGCGGTCGGCCAGGGCGTCGCGGGCGGTGAGCATCAGCACCGGCGTCTTGCAACCGCGCTGGCGCAGGTCGCGGCACAGCGTGAGGCCGTCTTTGCCGGGCAGCATCCAATCGAGCACGATCAGGTCATAGGCAATGACGAAGGCTTCCTCGTCGCCCTCCTCTGCCGTGTGCACGACGTCGACGACAAAGCCTTCTTCCTGCAGGCCCCGGGCCAGCAGGCGCGCGGCCTTGCGGTCGTCTTCGATCAGCAGGATTCTCATGGGGGTGGATCATGCCGCTCCTTCCTGACGGCAAGCCCCGATCCTGAAGAAAACTTCAGGATTTCTTGGGATGTTCTTCAGTCGCGTCTTCGTATTCTCGATCCGGGGCGACGGGGCGGGTCAAGGGCATGGGAAGGCGTCCCGTGCGCGGCGCGTCCGGCTCCAACGGACGCCGCATCGCGATGAAAAAATCCCTCTACCAAATAACGCCGGCCCGCTTGGTCTTCGGCGTGCTGACCTGCGCGGCCCTGTGCGTCGACTCTTTCGGCGACGGTGCCCATGCCGCCACCGCCGTGGCCGCGGCGCCCGCACCGATGGTGGTGCGCCAGGGCAACCGCCTGACCATTCCCGCCGGCTCGCCGCTGCGCGACCGCCTGCTGGTCGCCACCGTCGGCGCCGAAGCCTCGCCGCATGAAGTCAGCCTGCCCGCCACGGTGGAAGCCAATCCGGCCAACACCGTCAACATCCTGCCGCCGCTGACGGGCAAGCTGATCGAGTTGAAGGTGCGCCTGGGCGACACGGTCAAGCGCGGCCAGGTGCTGGCCACGATCACCTCGCCCGACCTGGCACAGGCCGTGGCCGATGCCCAGAAGGCCCGCGACGCCCTCGACCTGGCGCAGCGCGCGCTGGTGCGGGCACGCGGCGTCAACGAAACGGGCTCCAACGCGACCAAGGACGTGGAAGCAGCCCAGAGCAGCGTCGCGCAGCAGGCGGCTGAGCTTCGCCGCAGCGAAACGCGGCTGCGCAGCCTCGGCGCCGATGGCTCCGGCACGCAGGCCGGGCAGTCGCTGAAGATCGTCGCCCCCACCTCGGGCACGATCACCGCCCTGAACGGGGCCGTAGGCGCCAACCTGAACGACCCGAATGCGGTGCTGATGACGGTGTCGAACCTCGACTCGGTCTGGGTCACGGTCAACGTGCCCGAGAGCGTGGTGGGCGCCGTTGCGCCGGGGCAGAACGCGGTGGTCACGCTGGCCGCCTACCCGGGCCGCAGCTTCACCGGCAAGGTCGGCTTCGTGAGCGCGGTGCTCGACGCGGACACGCGCCGCGCCCGCGCGCGCATCGTCTTTGCCAACCCCGAAGGCCTGTTCAAGCCCAACATGTACGCGACGGCCGTGCTCGGCGTGCCACAGGCGCAGCAGCCGCAGGTGCCGGCATCGGCGCTGCTGATGAACAACGACAGCGTGAGCGTGTTCGTCGAGGCCGAGCCCTGGACATTCGTGCGGCGCATGGTCGAACTGGGCCGCGAAGACGGCGACCGGGTCCGCATCCGCAGCGGCCTGGCCGCGGGCGAGCGCGTGGTGGTGCGTGGCGGTGTGCTGCTGAATGATTAATCTCATCATCACCCAGTTCTTTCGCCGCAGGCACCTGGCCTGGGCGATGTCGATCGCGCTGGTGCTGTTCGGCGCCTGGTCGTGGACGCAGATGACGGTCGAGGCCTATCCGGACCTGGGCGACGTCACGGTGCAGGTCACGACGCAAGTCAACGGCCTGGCCGCCGAAGAGATCGAGCAGCAGATCACCACACCGCTGGAGCGTGCGCTGAGCAACACGCCCGGGCTGGCCTCGATCCGTTCGAGCAGCACCTTCGGGCTGTCGCTCATCAACCTGAACTTCAAGGACGGCACCGACGACTACTTCGCGCGCCAGCGCGTGACCGAGCGCATCGGGCAGGTCAGCCTGCCTTCGGGCGCGCAGCCGGGCCTGGGGCCGGTCGCAGGGCCGGCCGGCGAGATCTACCGCTACACGCTGGAGTCGGACACCAAGAACCTGATGGAGCTGTCGGAGATCCAGCGCTGGAAGGTGATTCCCGCGCTCAAGCAGGTCGCGGGCGTGGTGGACATCAACAACTTCGGCGGCTTCACCAAGGAGTTTCAGCTCGAACTCGACCCGGCCCGCATGCAGAAATACGGACTGGTGCTGAACGACGTGGTCACGGCCATCAACAACAACAGCGCCAACGCGGGCGGCGGGCGCATCGCGCGCGGCGACCAGAGCTACGTGGTGCGCGGCATCGGCCAGATCCACACACTGGACGACCTGGGCACGGTGGTGGTCACGCAAAGCAGCGGCTCGCCGGTGCTGGTGCGCGACCTGGGCCGGCTGCAGTTCGGCCACCAGGAGCGCGGCGGCATCCTGGGCAAGGACACGAACCCCGACACCATCGAGGGCATCGTGCTGATGCTCAAGTACGAGAACCCCTCGCGCGTGCTCGAAGGCGTGCACAAGAAGATCGACGAGCTGCAGGCGCAGCTGGCGCCCATGGGCGTGAAGATCGTGCCCTACATCGACCGCGACGACCTGGTGAAGCTCACGGTCGACAAGGTCACGCACACGGTGCTGGAAGGCATGGCGCTGGTGTGCTTCGTGCTCATTCTTTTCCTGGGCAGCCCGCGCAGCGCGGTGGTGGCGGCGGTGGCGATTCCGATGTCGCTGGTCACGGTGTTCATCGTGATGCACTTCACCCGCATGCCGGCCAACCTGTTCTCGCTGGGCGCGATCGACTTCGGCATCATCGTGGACGGCGCCATCGTGGTGATGGAAGCCATCCTGCGGCGGCGCGAGGAAGAACCCAACGCCACGCTGACCGAGGGCAACATCCTCGAGACCGTGAGCCATGTGTCGGGGCCGATCTTCTTCGCCACGCTGATCATCATCACGGCGTACTTTCCGCTCTTTGCTTTCGAGCGCGCGGAGGGCAAGCTCTTCAAGCCGATGGCCTTCACCGTGGGCTATGCGCTGGTCGGTGCGCTGCTGTGCGCGCTGACGCTCATTCCCAGCCTGGCCTACGTGGCGCTGCGCAAGCCCAGCAAGCCGTTCGTCAACAAGCCGCTGGTGTGGCTTACCGGTGCCTACCGGCGCGTGCTGAGCCACCTGCTGAACGTGCCCGCCATTGCCTATGGCCTGAGCGCGCTGGCGCTGGCGGCCGTACTGGTGCTGGGCGCCACCGCGGGGCGCGAGTTCCTGCCCGACATCGACGAAGGCGCGCTCTGGCTGCAGGTGCAGTTGCCTTCGGGCCTGTCGCTGGACAAGGCCAGCGAGATGGCGACCGAAATGCGCCACGTGCTGCTCGAATATCCCGAGGTGTCTTACGTGGTGACCCAGCTCGGGCGCAACGACGACGGCACCGACCCGTGGACGCCCTCGCACATGGAAGTGCCCGTGGGCCTGAAGCCCTACGACGAGTGGCCGGCCGGTGTGAACAAGGCGGCCTTCGTGCGCACGCTGACCGAGCGCTTCGCAAAGATGCCGGGCTTCGACGTGGGCATCAGCCAGCCGATCATCGACGGCGTGAACGACGCGGTGGGCGGCGCGCACAGCCCGCTGGTGCTGCGCATCTACGGCGACGACCTGAAGGAAAGCCGCCGCATCGGCAACCAGATCGTCGAGCTGCTGGGCACGGTGCGCGGCACGGCCTCGGCCTCGCTGTTCCAGGAGCCGCCGATTCCGCAGGTGGTGATCCAGCTGAACCGCGAGGCGGCGGCACGCTTCGGCGTCAACGCAAATGACGTGGCCAACCTGATCCAGACCGGCATCGGCGGCGCGCCGGTGATCACCGTGTACGCCGGCAACCGCACCTACAACGTGTCGGTGAAGCTGCCCAAGAGCGCCAAGGGCAACACCGAGGCCATCGGCGCGCTGCTGCTGAACAGCTCGAGCGGCGCCAAGGTGCCGCTGTCGCAGGTGGCCGACGTGCGGCTGCAGACCGGCGAAAGCACCATCTCGCACGAGATGAACGAGCGCCAGATCACCGTGCGCGTGGACAACCGCGACCGCGACCTGGCCTCGTACCTGGTCGAGGCGCAGGAGCGCATCGGCAAGGAGGTCAAGTTCGACACCACGAAGTTCCGCCTGCAGTGGGCCGGCCAGTTCGAGAACCAGCAGCGGGCGCAGGCGCGCCTGGCGGTGTCGCTCGCGGTCGTGGTGTCGATCATGGCGGTGCTGCTGTTCTTCCAGTTCGGCAAGATCCGGCAGGTGGTGCTGATCCTGGGCGTGGTGCCGATGGCCATGCTGGGCGGGCTGATTGCCGTGCACGTGGCGGGCGAAACGCTCAACGTGGCCACGGCGGTGGGCTTCATCGCGCTCTTCGGGGTGTCGATACAGAACGGGATCATCATGGTCGCCAACTTCCGGCGCGTGCGCGGCGAAGGGCTGGAGCTGCAGGCTTCGGTGCTCGAAGGCGCGGCCGAGCGGCTGCGGCCGGTGCTGATGACGGCGACCGTCGCGTCCATCGGCATGCTGCCGGCGGCGCTGGCCACCGGTGTCGGCACCGACGTGCAACGCGGGCTGGCGACGGTGGTGGTCGGCGGGCTGGTGGTGTCCACGCTGCTGACGCTGTTCATCCTGCCGACGCTGTACTTCGCGCTGGAGCGCTTCTTCGAGCGCAAGGGCTGGGGCAACCGCCCGCGCCGCGACCGCTAATGACAAGGCCCATCCATCCCATGACAACGAGAAGCTTCGTGCCCGGCGCCGCAGCGACGGCCGCAGCCGGCATTGCATTGCTGCTGGGCGGCTGCGCCGTCGGCCCCGACTACGTGCGCCCGCCGCTGGCCCTGCCCGCGCAGTACACCGCCGCGCCCCCGACCACCCAGCAGGCCGAAGGCGTGCCGCTGGCGCGCCTGTCGCCCGACCTCGACGTGCCCGCACAGTGGTGGCAGGCCTTCCGCTCCGAGCCGCTGAATGCACTGGTCACGCAGAGCCTGGCCGGCAATCCGACCATCGAGGCGGCCGATGCCGCGCTGCGCGTGGCGCGCGAGAACGAGGCCGCCAACCAGGCCGCGTTCTGGCCGACCGTGGCGCTGAACTACTCGCCCACGCGGCAGCGCGTGGCAAGCACCGTGGCGAGCCCGGTGTCGTCCAACGCCAACCTGTACACGCTGCACACGGCGCAGGTGACGGTGTCGTACACGCCCGACGTGTTCGGCGCCACGCGCCGGCAGGTCGAGGGCGCGCAGGCACAGACCGAGCAGCAGCGCTTTCAGGCATTGGCCGCGCGGCTATCGCTGAGCAGCAACGTGGTGGCGGCCGCCATCACCGAAGCCTCGCTGCGCGCGCAGCAGCGCGCCACGCTGGCGATCATCGATGGCCAGAAAGAGATGTTGCAGGCCTTCCGCAAGCAGCAGGCCCTGGGCCAGGTGGCGCTGGCCGACGTCGATACGCAAGAAGCCTCTCTGGCCGCCACCGAGGCCACGCTGCCGCCAATCGACAAGCAACTCGCGCAGCAGCGCAACCTGCTCGCCACGCTGGCCGGCCGCTACCCCAGCGAGGGCGTGACGGCGCATTTCGAGTTGGATGCGCTCCAGTTGCCGAACGAACTGCCGCTGACGCTGCCGTCCACTTTGGTCGAGCATCGCCCCGATGTGCGCGCGGCCGAGGCGCAGCTACAGGCCGCCAGCGCCGGCATCGGCGTGGCCGTCGCGGCGCGCCTGCCCAACGTGACGCTGGGCGTGAACGCCTACGGTTCATCGGCCTACACGCTGTCGGATCTGTTCAAGTCGTCGTCGCTGTTCTGGACGATTGCCGGCAGCGTGACACAACCGCTGTTCGACGGCGGCGCGCTCAAGCACCGCGAAGCGGCCGCCCGCGCCTCGTTCGACCAGGCTGCGGCGCAGTACCGCGCCACCGTGCTGGCCGCGTTCCAGGACGTGGCCAACACGCTCGAAGCCATCGACGCCGACACCCGCGCGCTGCAGGCCGCCATCAAGGCCGAGCGCACCGCGTCGCAGAGCCTTGCCCGCACCCGAAAGCAGGTGCAACTGGGCGATGCCAGCGCGCTGTCGTTGCGGCTGGCGCAGCAGGCCCAGCAGCAGGCGCTGTTGAACCTCGTGCAGGCGCGCGCGCTCCGGCTGACCGACGCGGCCGCCCTCTTCCAGGCCCTCGGCGGCGGCTGGTGGAATGCGCCGCCGGACGGCGTGGCCGCTGTTTCTGCTTCACACTCATCCATCGCAACTGCATCGAAGTCCACATCGCCATGAACATCATTCGCCACGAGATGGGACCACGCTTCAGCGAGATGGTGGTCGTCGACCTCGGCACGGCACGCCTGCTCTACCTGTCGGGCCAGGTGGCCGAGAACCCCTCGCTCGACATCACGGGCCAGATGCGCGAGATCCTGCACCACATCGACAGCATGCTCGCCACCCAGGGCGCCACCAAGAAAGACCTGGTGAGCGTGACCATCTACCTGCGCACCGTGGGCGACTACGCCGCGATGAACTCGGTGTGGGACGAATGGGTGCCCGTGGGCCACACGCCGGCGCGCGCCACGGTCGGCGCCAAGCTGATCGACTCCGAGTACCGCATCGAGATCCAGGCCACGGCCGCGATCGGGCCGGCACCATGATCTCCAAGGGGCGCGTTGCCATGCTCTGGGCGCTGGCGCTCGGTGGCTGCACGGCCCTCGACGCGCATTCCTTCGATCACGCGGAGGGCTGGCGCGCAGCGCAGGTCGTGAGCGTGGGGCAAGCGGGCGATCTGGCCGGCACGGCAGATCGCGATTGCGGCGCGGACGGTGGCGCCACGGCGCGCTACGCCGTCGTGCGCTATCGCAACGGCGGCGTGCACACGCGCTCGCTGGGCACGGGGCGCTGGCCTGCGGGGAGCGAGCCGAAGGTGGGCGATGCGGTGCACGTGAACATCCTTGATTGCACCGCGCCGCTGGCGCTGCGCTGAAACCGGCCGCAAGGCCTGCCCCGCGTCCCTACTCCGCCGTCACCCCCGCCGTGCGGATGACCTTGCCCCACTTGGCAGTCTCCGCGGTGACGAAGGCATCGAACTCTTCGGGCGTGCTGCCCGCCGGAATCGTGCCCATGGCGTCGAGCTTCGCGCGCGTCTCGTCGCTGCGGATGATGCGTGCTACCTCTTCCGACATGCGCTTGACGACATCGCGCGGCGTGCCGGCCGGCGCCAGCATGCCCGCCCAGGTGCTGCCGGTGAAGCCCGCGAACCCTTGCTCGATGAAGGTCGGCACGTCGGGCACGGCCGGCAGGCGCTTGTCGCCCGCAACGCCGATCAGCCGCACCTTGCCCGCCTTGGCCTGGTTGATGAGGCCCGTGGGCGCGTCGAAGAACAACTGGATCTGCCCGCCCATCAGGTCCGTCAGCGCCGGCATGGCGCCGCGGTACGGGATGTGGATCATGTAGGTCTGCGTGAGCGACTTCCACAGCTCGGTGGTCAGGTGCGCGGCCGAGCCGTTGCCCGAAGAGCCGAAGCTCACCTTGCCGGGATTGGCGCGCGCGTAGTCGATGAGTTCGCGTGCGGTCTTGAAGGGTGCGTTCATGCTCACCGCAGCCAGCAAGGGCGAGACGCCCATGAGCGAAACGCCCTTGAGGTCCTTGCCCGAGTCATAGGGCAGCTTGGGGTACAGCGTGGTGTTGGCCGCATAGGCCGCGATGACGACGCCGAAGGTGGTGCCGTCGGGCGGCGCCTTGGCGATGGCATCGACACCGATCAGGCTGTTGGCGCCGGGCTTGTTGTCGACAAGCACCGGCTGGCCGAGCCGCGTCTGCAGGCCGACCTGCACCAGCCGCGCCATCTGGTCTGTGAAGCCGCCCGGCGTGTAGGGCACGACGATGCGGATCGGCTTGCTGGGCCACGCGCTTTGCGCGAAGGACGGACCGGCAAGGCTTGCCGCGGCGGTGGCGAGCGTGAATCGGCGGCGTGACAACGTGGCGTGCGGCATGGTGGCTTGTCTCTTCCTTGCTTCTGAATGGATCGATCCATTCTCGAAGCGCCACCCGCGCCGCTGGTCAGGGTTTGCCCGGCGGCATTGTCGCGCGCACGCGCCTGTTCAGAGCGGCAGGACTTCGGGCGTGCGTCCGGTTTCGAGCCACGCCTCGAACTCGTCCGACAGCCGCTGCGCCTCGCGCGTGGCCCGGCCCCACGCTGTGATGCGCGCCTGCGCATCGTTGGCGAAACGAACGAAGTCCTTGCGGTCGGGCAGCTTGCCGTTGGGCAGCGACTTCACCCATTCCGAGTCGGGCGCGAGCACCACCATGCGGTCGAGAAAGCCGGTGGACCTGTGGCGCCAGCGCAGCCCCTTGTCGAGCCAGCCCGGCACCACCGCCTGCTGGAAATGCGGGTACAGCACGATGCCGTCGTCGGCTGGCTGGTAGTCCAGGTGCAGGTGGTAGTCGGTGATGCCGCCGTCCCAATAAGCACCGCGCGGCGCGCCGGGAATGTCGTGCACCGCCGCCAGCAGGAACGGAATGGAGCACGAGGCCTGCAGCACCATGTTGAAGTTGGCCTCGCTCAGCGCGTGCTGGCGCGTGCGGAAATCTTTGGTGCCGAAGGGCAAGGCCGCGCCGGACGTGGAGAACACGCAGCGCTCCAGCCACGCGCCCAGGCTCTTGCGGTGCAGGCTGTTGGTGGCAAAAGCGCCCAGGTAGCCGACCGGCGTGCGCGCCCTGCCCTCGCGCCCGAGGATGTGGCGCCCGCGCGATGTCACCACGTGCAGGCGATAGCGCGGATGGTTCAGCACCTCGGCGATGCGCCCGCCGTAGAAGTCTTCGAGGCTCTGCGCAAAGCGCTCGCTGAGCTGGTGCGGGCTCAGCCGCTTCTGCCCCGGCGGCACCTCGAACTGCTGGCGCACGTAGTCATGCTCGAAGCGCTGGAAGGCCGCCTCCGGGTCAGACAGGCAGGCCGTAGACAGCCGCCACGCGCCGATCGACGCGCCCACCAGGTGCACCTGCTGGCTCGACTGCGTGAGCCAGCGGCCGAAGATGAAGCGGTCGAGCGGCCCGAGGATCAGACCCTTGGGTCCGCCCGCCGCACCGGGGATGGTGCGGACGTCCTGCGGGCGCAGGCCGTGCTGCTCGATGTGCTTGCGGGCCGTGGGGCCGGCATAGATACGCAGTGCTTTCACCATGCCCGAGGCCTCAGCAAGAACCGTGCATCGCGGCCTACTTGCGCAGCCCCTGCAGCTTGGCGAAGGCGCTGGCCATCTGGCCGGCGGGCTGCGGCGAGTTGTCGCGGCGGCCTTGCTGTTGCTGGCCGCGCCCTGCGCCTTCGAAGCGGTTGTCGCGCGGGCCGTCGCGGCGCGCGGGCGCCGCATCGAGCTTCATCGACAGGCCGATGCGCTTGCGCGCCACGTCCACTTCCATCACCTTGACCTTGACGATGTCGCCGGTCTTGACGACTTCGCGCGCGTCGTTCACGAACTTGTGGCTGAGTTGGCTCACGTGCACCAGGCCGTCCTGGTGCACGCCCAGGTCGATGAAGGCGCCGAACTGCGCGACGTTGCTGACCGTGCCTTCGAGGATCATGCCCTCGGCCAGGTCGGTGATGTCGTCCACGCCGTCATTGAAGCGCGCCACCTTGAAGTCGGGACGCGGGTCGCGGCCGGGCTTTTCGAGTTCGCCCAGGATGTCCTTGACCGTGATGACGCCGAACTTCTCGTTGGCGAACAGCTCGGGCTTGAGCGTCTTGAGCATTTCCGCGCGGCCCATCAGCTCGGCGATCGGCTTGCCGGTCTTGACGATGATCTGCTCGACCAGCGGGTAGGTTTCGGGGTGCACGCCGGTCACATCGAGCGGGTCGGTGCCGCCGCGGATGCGCAGGAAACCCGCGCTCTGCTCGAAGGCCTTGGGGCCGAAGCCGGTCACGTCGAGCAGTTGCTTGCGGGTGGCAAAGGCGCCGTTCGATTCGCGCCAGCGCACCACCGCCTTGGCCACGCTGGCCGACAGGCCCGAGACACGCGACAGCAGCGGCACGCTCGCGGTGTTGAGGTCCACGCCCACCGAGTTCACGCAGTCTTCGACCACGGCCTGCAGGGTGCGCGCCAGTTCGCTCTGGTTCACGTCGTGCTGGTACTGGCCCACGCCGATGCTCTTGGGGTCGATCTTCACGAGTTCGGCCAGCGGGTCTTGCAGGCGGCGCGCAATGGACGCTGCGCCGCGCAGGCTCACGTCGACATCGGGCATTTCCTGCGAGGCGAATTCGCTGGCCGAATAGACCGAGGCGCCCGCCTCGCTGACGACGACCTTGTCGACCTTGATCTCGGGCGCGCCGGCCTGCGCGGCCATCTTGGCCAGCAGCTTGATGAGGTCGGCAGCCAGCTTGTCGGTTTCGCGGCTGGCGGTGCCGTTGCCGATGGCGATCAGGTTCACGCCATGCTTGGCGCAGAGCTTGCCGAGCGTGTGCAGCGAGCCTTCCCAGTCCTTGCGCGGTTCGTGCGGGAACACGGTGGCGGTCTCGACCAGCTTGCCGGTCGAATCGACCACGGCCACCTTCACGCCGGTGCGGATGCCGGGGTCGAGCCCCATCACGACGCGCGGGCCGGCGGGTGCGGCCAGCAGCAGGTCGCGCAGGTTGTCGGCAAACACCTTGATCGCCACCTTCTCGGCGTCTTCGCGCAGGCGGGTGAACAGGTCGCGCTCGGTCGACAGCGCGAGCTTCACGCGCCAGGTCCAGGCCACGCACTTGCGGATGAGGTCATCGGCCGGGCGAGCCGCATGGCTCCAGCCCATGTGCAGCGCGATGCGGCCTTCGGCCACGCTGGGCTTGCCCGGCTCGGGCTCGACCGGCAGCACCAGCTTGGCGTCGAGGATGTCAAGCGCACGGCCGCGGAACACGGCCAGCGCGCGGTGCGACGGCACGCGGCCGATGGGCTCGTCGTATTCGAAGTAGTCGCGGAACTTGGAAACGTCGACGTTGTTCTCGTCCTTGCCGGCCATCAGGCTGGACTTGAGCAGGCCTTCGTTCCAGAGCCATTCGCGCAGGCCCTGCACCAGCGCGGCGTCTTCGGCCCAGCGTTCGGACAGGATGTCGCGCACGCCGTCGAGCACCAGCGGCACGGTCGAGAAATCGGGGCCGGGCTTGCCGTCGTCCAGCGTGGTGGCGGGTTGCAGGAAGGCCTTGGCCTCGACCGCCGGGTCGAGCGTGGGGTCGGCCAGCAGCTTGTCGGCCAGCGGCTCGATGCCGAATTCGCGGGCGATCTGGCCCTTGGTGCGGCGCTTTTGCTTGAACGGCAGGTAGAGGTCTTCCAGCTCCTGCTTGGTCGGTGCGAATTCGATCGCGGCGCGCAGCTCGGGGGTGAGCTTGCCTTGTTCGTCGATGCTCTTGAGCACCGCGACGCGGCGGTCTTCCAGTTCGCGCAGGTAGGAAAGGCGGGCTTCCAGCTCACGCAGCTGGACGTCGTCCAGGCCGTCGGTGGCTTCCTTGCGGTAGCGGGCGATGAAAGGAACCGTGGCGCCCCCGTCGAGCAGTTCGACGGCGGCCTTCACCTGATGCTCGCCAACCTTGATTTCGGCGGCGAGCTGGCGAATGATTTTCTGCATGTCTTGAGCGCGTCCCTGGCAAAGCGCGGGAGTTTGCCATAGGCGCGACCGGCCCCCTGCCGGGCCACCCGGCGGGCGTGTTACAGCATGCTTTCGGGCTCGGGATTCACGCTGGCCGCAGCCACTTCATGGCACGGGATCAGCAGGCGGATACAGAGCCCGTGCGGCGCGAAATCCATGACGGCCAGCTCGCCGTGTATCGCCTCGGCGCGGGCGCGCATGCTGCGCAGCCCCTTGCCCGCGTGGTCGGACGGCACGGTGGCCGAGGTCTGCAGGCCGCGGCCGTTGTCGCGCACCTCCAGCATCATCCCGCGCTTGTGGCCCTGCGGGCCGAAATGCAGCTCGACGCGGGTGGCGTGCGAATGGCGCAGCGCGTTGGACAAAGCCTCCTGCGCCACCCGGCAGATCTGCACGGCGGTTTCGGGCTGCAGCGGGCAGGTGTGGGCGGCGCTGGCGATGTGCCATTCCAGCGCGATGCCGAGCCGGTCGAACGCGGGTTGCAGCCGGTAACGCAGGTGGCCCAGCCTTTCGACGACGCTGGCGGAGGTCTGGTCGTCCAGGTCGTCCACCGTCATCTGCAGCTCGAGCAGGCAGGCCTGCAGCGCCATCGACAGCCCGTCGGGCTCGGCCGATTTCTTCGGGTCCTGGCTGGCGAGCAACGCCACCAGCCGCGAGCCCACGCCGTCATGCAGGTCGTTGGCGATGCGGCGGCGCTCGTTCATGACAGCCTGCACCTGCCGGTAGCGCGCAACGCGGCGTTGCGAGACGTACCAGATGCTCACGATCATGCCGAGCACCAGCACGTTGACGGCCTGCAGCGCCCAGAAGGTCACCGGCATGTCGTGCGCCAGCAGCGTGATCGCCGAGGTGGCCCGGATCACCTGCGCGGCCACCGGCGTCAGGTGCAGGGCTGCGGCGAGCGCGACCCAGGTGAGCATCCGGCGGCGGGAAATGCGCGGCCACAGCCAGGTCAGCAGCACACACCAGGAGGCAATCGACAGCCACACGTACTGGTCTTCCAGCAAATGTGGGAGATGAAGGACCTCCTGGGAGAGCATGGCAGCATGGCCTACAGAAGACCCCGGTGCGACGCAAAACTCACCGCCTGCGCCCGGGTGTGGGCGTGCAGCTTGCGGTAGATGTTCTTCACGTGTGCGTTAACCGTCTGGGCGCTGATGGTGAGCTGCAGCGCGATCTCTTCGGTGACGTACCCCGTCGCTACAAGTCGCAACACTTCGCGCTCCCGTGCCGATAACGTCGCCTTGCTGTCTGGCGGGCGCACCGGGTTCACGTTGGAGCGCTTGTGATCGAGGTGAACCAGCAGCCGGCGCGCCAGGCGCGGGGTGATGGCAGCGCCGCCGTTCACCACCTGCAACACGGCCTGCGCATAGCTCTGGAACCACGCGTTCTTCACGAGGTAGCCGGAGGCGCCCAGCTCGAAGGCATGCAGCACCTGCGGCTCGTCTTCGAGCGCGGAGATGACGATGATCTCGGCCGCGCTGCGGTGCTTCTTGGCCTCTTCGATCAGCTCGAATCCGCTGCCGTCGCCCAGGCGGATGTCGACCATGAGCACGTCGAACTCGTGCTGCATCAAGAGGCGTCGCCCCTCTCGCAAGGTACCGGCCTGCCCTTCGAGCTGGATGCGCAGATCGCTCAGCAATTCCTGGGCAATCACGCGGCGCACGAAGGGGTCGTCGTCCACCAGCAGAACACGCACCGGCTTGGTCTGTTGACCCGTCAGGAAATCAGGCCACGGGAGGGTATCGGCGGAGGGTGCGAGGAGCCCGCCGAACTGCCCAGGGTTGGAAAATTTCCTAGCCCCGCTTCCGATGTCTGTCAATGAAATGTCGAGTTCGCTTTCCATTTCAGCCCCTTTGTGACAAAAGAATCACGCTGTTCGTGAGCAAAAGTTAGTTCATTTCTACTCAAATTCCGTGATTCTGCTTTTTTGATTACTTTGGTTGCATTTTGTTGCTACTCATTTTCTATGTCCATCAAAAGTTGTAGTTTTTGTCACGGTCGCCGCATGGAAAAGCGGTTTTAAGAGGGGCTTGCAACCCGCCTTATCCATTCCTTTCGCCATAGCCTTGCACTACCCAGCCTGAGGCATTTTTTGTTTGCAACTCGACGCTGAAACTTCATCCCGGTCGCCACGGAAACATTTCATTCCGCGTTCACTGACCGTCAGCTGATGGCCGGAGGGTCCGGCAATCGGGTTTGTTTCACACACTTTCGAGGAAGCATCATGAAGAAGACTCTTATTGCGATCGCAGTGGTTCTGGTCGCTGGCGTTGCTTCGGCAACCGTCAGCAGCACCGCAGTAGCCGCCACGACGACGACGACGGGCGCCTCCAGTTCGGCTGGCTCTCTGGCAGCGAGCTCCGGCACCGGGAGTGCGTTGAGCTACAACTCGGCAACGTCCAATGCCTCGGCAACGGGCAGCGGCGGCGCATTCGGCACCGGCTTCCCGGGCGGCAGCGTCGGCGCGGCAGGCGTGCAGGGTTCGGCATCGACCACAGGCAAGGTGACCAGCGTGGCAGCCACGACCGGCAACGGCGCGGCCATCGGCGGTGCCAATGCATCGGCGAACGCAGGCTCGGCCTCCAATGCCAGCTTCGACGTGGACAACTCTCACCCGGTGAACGGCTCGGCCGCAGGCTTCGCGGGCTCCAGCACCAACAACACGGCTGCCACGGCTGCCGGCCCTGGCGGCGGTCTCGCCGTCGTGACCCGGACTTCGGGCACCACGTCGGGCTACAACGCCTCCTCCGGCGCGATCTCGGGTCCGATCACCGCTACTGGCAGCTCGGCAACCGCCGGCTCGGCAGGCGGCTCTTCGGGCGTGGCGAACTTCCACTTCGGCAATGCCGCGGGCTTCAGCAACGGTGGCGGCACCGGCGGTGTGGCAGGCGCTGGCGCCAGCGCAGCAACCAACTGAGCAGTGCGCTGCAGGCAAGGTTGCGTTTGGAAATGGGGAGGGGCCACCGCCCCTCCCCGGCATCAAAGGAGTTGAGAAAATGAAAAAACTGCTTTTCTTCGCGCTGCTGACCGTGTCCGCGGCGACGATGGCTCAAACGACAGCTGGCGGCGCGAACAACGGATCGTCCAGCTCGGCCACCACCTCGGCCCAGGGCAACAACCAGGCTGTGACGTTCTCCAGTCCCGCGAGTACCACCAACCAGACGAGCCTGAACAGCAACCAGAACATCGTCAACAGTGGCGCGACCCAGAGCACTGTCGACTACCAGGGCAGCTACACGATCAAGAACGTGCCGTCGGTCAACGGGCCCAACCTGACCACCAGCAACGACACCTGCATGGGCAGCACGAGCGCCAGCGCCAACGGCCCGGGTGTCGGTCTCAGTTTCGGCACCACCTGGACGGACGAGCACTGCAAGCGCCTGAAGATGAGCCGCGAGCTCTGGAACAAGGGCATGAAGGCGGCATCGCTCGCCATGGACTGCATGGACCCGTCGGCCCAGGCGGCCCTGGAGATGACAGGCACGAAATGCCCGCAATCGATGACGGCGGACGAGCGCGTGAGCGCGTACGGGCCGCAGGCATCGAGCACCGGCGCCGCACCGCCGGTCGCCGCACGGCCCGCCGCCCAACCGGTCGCGATGGTGCAGCCGGCCGCGGTCGCGCCCGCCCCGGCACCTGTGCCAGCGCCGTTGCCAACGCCGCCCGCGCCCGTCGTCCAGATGGCGCCCGCGCCGCAACCGGTGGCGCAACCCGTGGCCGCCGCGCCAGCCGAAGAACCGCCGGCTGCCACGACGATGCCCGTCGCCAGCGCCACGGTGATGCCGAACGATGCCGGCGAAGCCAGCGCCGACCGCGTGACGCGCCGCCTCGCGGAGCCGGAACCGGCAGCCGGCGACGCCGTGACGGCACCGCAGGCAACGGCGACTGCGCAATGACCGCATGGAGGCCATGATGACCAGGACCGTACTCCTCTGGATGGCGGCTTGTTGCGTGGCAACGGCCTCCGTCGCGGCAACCTACCCCTCCAACCTGCGCGTCGAACGGGTGAGCATGGGCAGCGGCCTGCAGAACGCCAACGGCACCGAGAACGCCCAGCCGGTCGGCGACTACGGTGTGTGGCACGTGCCGCAGTACATGCCGGGCTTTCCGACGGCAGCGACCATCTGGCCGCGCGTCGTGATCCTGCAGTGCGTCGGCGACCTCTGCAACGGCTACGAGCTGACGCCGGAACTCGGACGGGGCGAGTACCTGTTCTTCCGGCCCGCCGAGAAGTAGCGCGACAGTCCACGCGCCGGGCAGCAGCGACGACGAACGCGGCCGCCCGGCCGCGTTGTTGTTGCCGTACCCTTGCCGGATGAACTCCTTCACGCGCGCCCTGCGCGTCATCATCCGCGCCATCGGCACCGTGCTCATCGTGCCCTTCCTGCTCTTCGAGGAATGGGGATGGGAGCCACTGGCCGCCCTGATGGCGCGACTGTCCCGCCTGCCCTTGTGGGCGCGTCTCGAAGACCGCCTGCGCAAGCTGCCGCCCTGGGCCGCGCTGCTGGCGTTCTTCGTGCCGATGCTCCTTTTGCTGCCGGTCAAGGTGCTGGCGCTCTTTCTTTTCGGGCGCGGCCACGCGGCCAGCGGCGTAACGGTGCTGGTGCTGGCCAAGCTCGTCGGCACGGCCGTGGTGGCGCGGATCTTCCAGCTGGTCGAAGGCCCGCTCATGCGCATTCCCTGGTTCGCCCGCTGGTATCCGCGCTGGAAAGCCTGGAAAGACCAGGTGCTGACGCGCGTTCGCCAGAGCCGGCCGTGGCGCGTGGTGCGGGCGATCAACCGGCGGCTTTCCCGTGGGTGGCGGCGGCTGAAGGAGGGCTGAGGGAAGACTGAATTTATTTTTACCCGGGTATATTGTCAATTCAATTTGACCCGGGTAATATTTGAGGCATGAACCTGCCTCAAGAAACACGGCGCGCCCTCGTCAAGGCCTACAAGGAATCCGTACGCCCTGCAGGCGTCTACGTCATCCGCAACACGCTCACCGGCCGCGTCTATGTGGCCGGCAGCCTCGACGTCGAAGGCGCGATGAACCGCGCCCGCTTCGAACTCGACCTGCGCTCGCACCGCAACAAGGCACTGGGACGCGACTGGCTCGCGCACGGCGCGGCGAATTTCAGCTTCGAAGTGATCGACCGGGTCAAGGAGCGCGACGACCCGGCCTTCGACCGCAAGGCCGAGCTCGAGAAGCTGCTCCTGCTCTGGTGCGAAGAACTCCAGTGCACCGGCGAGAACGGCTACAACACGCCATGAGCGTCGATGCATTGGGCTTTTGCCTTGGCATCGGCCGCGCCCACGCCACCCTGACCCTGAAGCTCGACGAAGACCTCGGCGCCTTCCACGGACTGAACTACGAAGACTTCGCCCTCCTCTATTTGCTCCTGCAAGGCGACGACGGCTGCATGCCCATGCCCGATCTCGCGCGAGCCCTGGGGTTGCCAATGTCGGCGTTGATCCGCAAGATGCTGCTGCTCGAAAAAACCGGCTTGGCCGAGCGCGTGGCGGGACCGAACGGCGACAGCCGGCGCCATGCGGCCATCCGCCGCGGCGGCCGACTGTTGATGCAGGCCGCCGTCACCACCGTCGAGGCGATCTGCGCCGACGCCGTGAAGTCGCTGGCCCCGCAACGCCTGCCGGACATCCACGCCGCGTTGCGGGTGCTGTACCAGGACGACGCGCCGCACGCCTGAGCCATTCAACGGGTAGATTACGCACCTCGTTTCGCCCGGACCCGGAAGAACAAAGAATCCGACATGCCATCCGATACCCCTGCGCCCCCGACCCACCTGATTGTTTTCGCTGGCTTCAAACGCATCGCCCTGGGAACCACCGCCGACGTGCTCGCGCAACTGCGCGAGCGCACCGACGACACGCCCTACCTCGTGTTCGACGAGCAGACCGGCGAGCTGCTCGACTTCGACGTGCACAACCGTGCCGGCGCGGTCACGCCCGCCGGCAGTGCCGAGACGCATGACGACGCGCCGCGCGGCGTGGGCCGCCCCAAGCTCGGCGTGGTCGCACGCGAAGTCACGCTGCTGCCGCGCCACTGGGACTGGCTCAATCGCCAACCCGGCGGCGCCTCGGTAGCACTGCGGCGGCTGGTGCAGGACGCCAGCCGCGTCAACGCCGACCGCGATGCCGTGCGCGCATCGCGCGAAGCCGCCTACCGTTTCATGACCGCCATCGCCGGCGCCCTGCCCGGCTTCGAGGAAGCCACCCGCGCGCTGTTCGCGGGCGAGCGCAATCGCTTCGAAGCACTGATCGACGCCTGGCCGCCAGACCTGCGCGCGCACCTGCAAAAACTGTCCGCCGCCGGCTGGAGCACCCCCGCATGAGAGCAACCCCCGAGACCCCCAGCGCCAGCCAAGGCAGCCCAAGCGGAGCCAGTGGCTCGACGAGCGACCCGAGCGGACTCAAGGGCGTGCCCGTCGCGCCCGTGGGCGCACCGCGTCCTCTGTGGAAAGTCTTTCTCTTCTTCCTGGCGCCGATGTTGCTCAGCAACATCCTGCAATCGCTGTCGGGCACGCTCAACAACATCTATGTCGGGCAGATGCTCGGCGTGGGCGCGCTGGCGGCGGTGTCGAGCTTCTTCCCGGTGATGTTCTTCTTCATCGCCTTCATCATCGGCCTGGGCGCCGGTGCGTCGGTGCTGATCGGCCAGGCCTGGGGGGCGCGCGATGTCGCCAAGGTCAAGGCCGTGGCCGGCACCACGCTCACGGTGGGCATCCTGATGGGCCTGGTGATCGCGGTGTTCGGCGGTGTCTTCACCACGCCGATGCTGGCGATGCTGGGCACGCCGCCCGACGTGCTGGCCGACTCCACGCGCTACGCCCGCATCATGCTCATCGCGATGCCCGGCCTCTTCGTGTTCCTGCTGTCCACCGCCATGCTGCGCGGCGTGGGCGACACCATCACGCCGCTGTTCACGCTGGTCATCTCCACGCTGGTCGGGCTGATGGTCACGCCCGCGCTCATTCGCGGCTGGGGTGGCCTGCCGCAACTTGGCGTGGCCAGCGGTGCCTGGGCCACGGTGGTGGCCTTCGTGGTCGCCACGCTGTGGCTGGGCTTCCGGCTGCGCCATCGCAAGAGCCCGCTGGCGCCCGACGCCGAGTTCATGCGCAACATGCGCATCCAGCCGCAATTGCTCAAGGCCGTGCTCCGCATCGGTGTGCCCACGGGCGTGCAGATGATCGTGGTGGCGCTGGCCGAAGTGGTGCTGCTGTCGATGGTCAACAGCTACGGCTCGAACGCCACTGCCGCCTACGGCGCGGTGAACCAGGTGGTCGCGTACGTGCAGTTCCCGGCGATCTCGATTGCCATTGCCGCATCGATCCTCGGCGCGCAGGCCATCGGCGCGGGCCGTGCCAACCGCCTCGGCGCCATCGCCAAGACGGCGCTGATGATGAACCTGGTGCTGACCGGCAGCCTCGTGCTGCTGGGCTACCTGTTCTCGCGCCACCTGATGGGCTTCTTCATCACCAGCGCGCCGGTGATCGAGATCGCGCAGACGCTGCTGCACATCATGCTGTGGAGCCTGGTGCTCTTCGGCATGGCCTCGGCGCTGTCGGGGATCATGCGGGCCAGCGGCTCGGTGCTGGTGCCGACGCTGATCTCGATCTTCTGCATCCTCGGCGTGGAAGTGCCGGTGGCGTATGTCATGAGCCACCGCATCGGGCTGGACGGCATCTGGATCGCCTATCCGGCGACCTTCGGTGTGATGCTGCTGCTGCAGACCGCGTACTACCAGCTGGTGTGGCGCAAGAAGGCGATCCACCGGCTGGTGTAGCAGCCGCCTCCGGCGGCGGGTCGATGGATCAGGCCCCGTCGAAGGCCTTGCGCACGGCGGCGATGTCGAGCTTGACCATCGTCATCATCGACTGCATCGCGCGGGCGGCCTTGGCCGGGTCCTTGTCCTGGAACATCTCGATCAGGCCGTCGGGCACGATCTGCCAGGCCACGCCATAGCGGTCGGTGAGCCAGCCGCACTCCATCGGCTTTCCGCCTTCGAGCAGCCGGCTCCAGTAGTTGTCGACCTCGGCCTGCGTCCCGCACCTCAGGTACATCGAGATGGCCGGGGTGAACTTGAACTGCGGGCCGCCGTTGATCACCATGAACTCCTGCCCCTGGAGCTCGAAGACCGCGGTGAGCAGCGAGCCCTTCAGGGCGGGGTTGGTGTCGCCCCAGAGCAGCTTGTCGGTCACGCGCGAGTTCGGAAAGATGCCGGTGTAGAACTTCACCGCTTCTTCGCCGTTGCCGTCGAACCAGAGGCAGGGCACGATTTTCTGCATGGGGTCTCCTTCGCTTGAATGATGAACCTGAGGGTTCAGTATCAAAGCGCGAAGCTGGCGTTGTCAAGCCGCGCGGCGGCTGTCAGAGAGAAGTTCCCATGGGCCATGGCGGTCCACAATGCCCGTTCACTTCTGCGCCATCGCCATGCTCGCCACACTCCAAAGCAGCTTCAAGCGCAACGCCGCGATGCTCGCGTGCCTCATCGCTTTTGCGGCTCATACAGCCCACGCGGCGGACACCGCGCCCTTTCCCGATGCCGCCGCCAGCGACCCGGCTACGCTCGGCTGGATGACCGGCTCGCCCCCGCCCGCAGAGCGCACGTTGCGCTTCGACGACGGCAGCTACTTCCAGTTTCCGGCGATGCGCTGGAGCGTGTCGAACTTCCGCCAGCTGATGCCGACCATGAATGTCTCGCGCGGCCTGGGCGCGCCCGTCGCCCTGTCCTCGGCCCTGCGCAAGGACATCGACACGCTCAGCTTCATGCCGCTCGGCGGAACCGCGCCGATGAGCTGGGCGCAATCGCTCGCCGCCACCTACACCGACGGCATCGTGGTGCTGCATCGCGGCCGCATCGTGTACGAGCGCTACTTCGGCGCGCTGAAAGACGACGGCCAGCATGGCGCCATGTCGGTCACCAAGTCGGTGGTCGGCACGCTCGGCGCGATGCTGGTGGCCGAAGGCAGGCTCGATGCCGACAAGCAGGTGGCCGAGTACGTGCCCGAACTTGCGAAGTCCGCCTTCGGCAACGCCACGGTGCGCCAGGTGCTCGACATGACCACCGGGCTCAAGTTCAGCGAAGACTATGCCGACCCGAACGCCGAAGTCTGGGCGCATGCGCAGGCCGGCAACCCCTTGCCGAAGCCCAAGGACTACACCGGCCCGCGCAGCTACTACGAGTTCCTGCAGACCGTGCAACCCGAAGGACGGCATGGCGACGGCTTCGGCTACAAGACCGTCAACTCCGACGTGCTGGGCTGGGTGATCGCGCGCGCCACCGGCCGCAACGTGGCGCAGTTGCTGTCCGAGCGCATCTGGCGCCGCATCGGTGCCGAGCAGGACGCCTACTTCACCGTCGATTCGATCGGCACGCCCTTCGTCGGCGGCGGCCTGAACACCGGCCTGCGCGACCTGGCGCGCTTCGGAGAAATGCTGCGCAACGACGGCCGCTTCAACGGCCAGCAGATCGTGCCGAAGGCTGCGGTCGACGACATCCGGCGCGGGGGCGACAAGGCGGCCTTCGCCAAGGGCGGCTATCCGCTGCTGAAGGGCTGGAGCTACCGCGATATGTGGTGGGTCACGCACAACGACCACGGCGCCTACATGGCGCGCGGCGTGCACGGCCAGCGCATCTACATCGACCCGAAGGCCGAGATGGTGATCGTGCGCTACGCCTCGCACCCCGTGGCCAGCAACTCGGCCAACGACCCGGTCACGCTGCCGGCTTTCGAGGCGCTCGGGCGGCATCTACTGGGGCAAGGCCGTCGCGTGGCGCGCTGAAAGCCGATGCCATTTCCATGAAACACAAGGACTGACCGGCAGTTCCCGCACGCCGGGCAACCAGTGCCGCCATGCACGCACGATGCTGCGGCGTGGCCTTCGTGCGTGTCCTGCAAAGGGTAGGCGTTTCGCTTGCCGCGATCGGGACGGCCCTGGCTACCCTGCCTGCGACGGACGCGCCAGCCGGGCCGATCAGGCGCAGCGCCTAGAAGCCGTACAGCGCAGCCGGGTTGTCCACGAGGATGCGGCGGCGCGTGTCGTCGCTCGTGGCCCACGAGAACAGCAGGTCGTACAGCGGCACGTTCGCCGGCACCGGGTTGCGCCCCGGATGCGGCCAGTTGCTGGCCCACAGGCAGCGCTCCGGAAACTTCTCGGCCAGTGTGCGCGCCAGCAGGCTGACGTCGTCATAACCGGGCGCACCGGTCTTCGAGGTTTCGTACGGTGCCGACAGCTTGATCCACACGCGGCCCGAATCGAGCACGCGCAGCAGCGACTGGAACGACGGATGCGATGGCGCCACCGGCTCCAGGAACTTGCCGTTGTGGTCCAGCACCAGCCGGCACGGCAGGCGCTTGAGCACCTCTTCGTGGTCGGGCATCGTGCGGCCATCGAGCTGCAGGTTGACCATCCATTCGGCATTGGCCAGGCGCGCGGCCATCGGTTCGAGCGACGCCCAGCTCAGCACGCCGCCGATCATCATGTAGCGCACGCCGCGCATGCCGCCGGCATGCAGACGCGCAATCTCTTCATCGCTCACTTCGGGCGCGACCAATGCAATGCCGCGCGCCGAATCGCCGAACTGCGCCAGCGCATCGAGCGTGCAGCTGTTGTCGAAGCCGTAGCCGGTCGGCTGCACGACCACCGCGCGGTCGATGCCCAGCGGCTCCTGCACCTGTGCGCGGTAGGCCGACACCGGCGAATGCGGCGGCACCCACGCCACATTGGGAATCAGCGGAAAGCGGTCTTCGTAGATGTGGACGTGGCAGTCGCAAGCGCCGGCGTAGCGCGTATTCGGGGTCGATTCCATGGAGCGTCTCTTCGAGTTGTTGTGATGTCGGTCGGATCGGTCAGTCGCGTGCGCCGTAGGCCTGCCGCCAGCGCCTGGCCTCGGCGGCATTGACCGCGCCCTTGGGGGCCCTGCCCTGAAAAATCTCGGCCAGTTGCGACACGGTTTCCATCGCCTGGTGCTCCACCGCTGGCGGCGTGAGCCCGCCGACGTGCGGCGATGCGATCACGCGCGGGTGCGCCGCCACGCGCGGCGACGGCATCTGGTCGGGCGCGCGGCCCACGTCCAGTGCGCAGCCGGCGATGGTGCCGGCGTCGAGCGCGGCGAGCAGCGCGTCTTCGTCCACGAGGTTGCCGCGCGCGGCATTGATGAAGAAGGCATGCGGCTGCATCGCGGCGAAGGCCTTCGCGTCCATCATGCTCTCGGTCGCTTCGGTGGCGGGCGCGAGGCACACCACGAAATCGGACTGGGCCAGCAGCTCATCAAGCCCAACTTGCGCGAACTCCGCACGGCCGGTTGCCGTGTACGGGTCGTGCACCACGATGCGCATGCCAAGGGCCAGCGCGATGTCGCACAGGTAGCGGCTGATCTGGCCGAAGCCGATCACGCCCAGCGTGCTGCCGCGCAACTCGCGCCCCATCACCGGCACCACGGGCTGGCCCGCGTGATACCGCGCAGTCGATGCGCTGATGTGCCGCCCCAGGTCGATCATCGCGCCCACGATCCATTCGGACACCGACGCGATGAAACCCGCGCTTGCCTGCGTGATCAGCACGCCATGCCGGCTGGCCGAGGCCACGTCGATGTTGCGGATGTCGATGGCGCAGCGCACGAAGGCCTTGAGCTGCGGCAGCGCCGCGAACAACGCCTCGTCGCCCACCGTCTGACGGTAGGAAATGATCGCATCGCATTCGCGCGCCAGCTCGGCCAGTTCGTGCGACGACAGGTCGGTGTCGGTCGGGTTGAAGCGCACCTGCGCGATGGCCTGCAAGGCCGCGGTGGCCCTCTCGCCGAAATAGGAAGCGAGCTTGCTCTGCGGATGGCTGACGAAAACCGTGGTCATGAAAAAACGACTTTGCTCACAAGAAGAAAGGAGAAGAAAAATGAAGGTGTTCAGGCGCGCGGCGGTGCCACCGAGTCGCGTGCCACCAGCGTGGGCGGAAACACGAACTCAGACGTCGGTATCGACGGATCGGACAGCCGGCTCATCACGCGCTCGACCATCACCTGCGCCATCTCGGGCACGGGCACGCGCACCGAGGTCATGGCCGGGTGCATCAGCATCGAGAGAAAGACGTTGTCGATACCGACGACCGACACGTCCTGCGGCACCGACAGGCCCGCATCGCGAAAGCCCGCCATCAGGCCGAAAGCCAGCAGGTCGTTGACGCCGATCACGCCCGTGGGCCGCTCGGCCGAACCGGCGAGCTGGCTGGCCTGCATGCGGCCCAGCTCGCTCATCATCGAATCGCCGTATTCATCCACGGGCAGGCCCTCGATGACCTGTGCGCTGCCTTCGAGGCCCGCGCTTTTTGCTGCGGCCAGAAAGCCGTTGATCTTCTCGTTCCGGCTCATGGTGCGGCCCGAGGGCGTGACGAAGGCCAGCCTGCGGTGCCCCTGTTCGATCAAATGCGCGGTGGCGATGCGCGACGACTCGAAGCTGTCGACCGTCACATGGTCGATGACCGAGGGCACGCCCGGCGTGGCCCGCCGGTCGTAGCTCACCACCACCAGCCCGCGCTCGGCGGCGGCCTCCACATGCTGTTCATCGATCAGCGACGAGATGATGATCACGCCGCGCACGCCGTGCGCCATCAGGTCCTCGAAGAAATGCGCTTCCTTGCCCGCATCGCGGTACGTGTTGCCGATCATGATGCGAAAGCCGTAGCGCTCTTGCGCCAGGCTTTCGACCTCGCGGGCAATGAAGCCGTACATCGGGTTGGCCATCGACGGCACCAGCAGGCCGATGAGTGGCGTGTGCCCGGTCTTGAGCTGCCGCGCCGAGGTATTGGGCCGGTACTTGAGTTCGCGGATCGCGGCTTCCACGCGGGCCAGCGTCTCCTTGGCCATGCGGTCGCCGCGCCCGTTCAACACGTTCGACACAGTGCTGGTCGAAACACCTGCCCGCTGGGCGACGTCACTGATTCTGCTCACGGAATCTTTCCTGTTCTATCGATGTCTGTCTCTGGGCTCGATCACAACCCCACGCGCATCGGCAGCCACGTGGAGAACGCCGGCACGAGCACCAGCACCACGAGGGTAACGAACAACACGGCAAGGTATTTCAGCATCGGCCGGGCCACGTCCTTCACCTGCGTGCCGGTGATGGCGCAGGTGGCGAAAAGCCCCAGGCCCACGGGCGGCGCGAACAGGCCGAAGCCCATGGCAATGACCATCACCGTGCCGAAGTGCAGCGGGTTCACGCCGAGCTGCGAAGCGATAGGCGTGAGCAGCGGGCCGAAGATGATGAGCGCGGGCGCGCCTTCGAGAATGGCGCCGAACACGATCATGATGAGCACCGACAGCATCACGAACATCGTGCTGCCGTACGAATGCGCAAAGCCGATCATGAACTCCGACAGGTACTGCGGAATCTGCTGGATCGTGAGCGCAAAAGACAGGCTCGACGCCGCCGCCACGATGAAGAGAATGCCACCGGCCATCGACGCCGAGCGCACGAACAGCCGCGCCACCGACTTCACCGTCAGCTCGCGAAAGGCCAGCCAGCCCACCACCAGCGCGTAGATCACCGCGAAGGACGACACCTCGGTCGATGTCGCGATGCCCGAGGTCACGCCCTTGCCGATCATCGCCACCATCACCAGTGCCACCAGCGCGCCGCCGAGCAGGCGGAACATCGGCGTGCGCACGTCGAAAGCTTCGTCGGGGTTGATCTTGGTGCCTACGTAGATGGTCACCGCCGCGAGCGACACGGCCATCACCACCGCCGGCACCAGCCCGGCCATGAACAGCCCTGCAATCGAGATGTTGGCCACGAAGCCCATGATGATCATGTTGATGCACGGCGGAATGGTCTCGGCCATCACCGCGGTGCAGGCCAGCAGGCCGGCCGTTTCGTTCGG
The DNA here is from genome assembly GCF_900100965.1 of Variovorax sp. EL159. GTDB lineage: Bacteria > Pseudomonadota > Gammaproteobacteria > Burkholderiales > Burkholderiaceae_C > Variovorax. Next base: position 392,255 of record NZ_FMUJ01000003.1, read on the forward strand.
GTCCTGTTTGGTCCTGCGTACGGCCGGCATGATGATGCCGCCCACCGCCGCGATGTCGGCCAGCTTGGAGCCCGACACGCCCGAAAAGAACGCCGTGGCCGTGATGGTGATGAGCCCCAGCCCGCCGCGCAGCCGGCCGAACATGCGCAGCAGCAACTCGATGAGCCGCGACGACATGCCATTGGCCTCCATCAGCAGGCCCGCCAGCACGAAGAACGGAATGGCCAGCAGCACGTAGTGGTCGGTGCCCGCCATCACCTGCTGCGAATAGACCAGCATTGGCAGCGATGGGTCGGCCATGAAGAACACCAGCGATGACAGCGCCAGCACGAAGGCGATGGGTATGCCCAGCGCCATGCCGCCCAGAAAGCCGGCGGTGAGCAGCGCCCATGGCGGGATCGCGTGGTCGGCCATCAGCGTGTTCCACGCCACCACCGCCGCCGTGAGCGCGATGCCCACGCCCAGCGTGCCCCACACCCGGCGCGACGGCCCGTTGATGGCATTGGCCAGCCCGAAGAGCGTCATGAAGAGGCTGCCGATGGTCACCGGGTAGACGTAGATCCACTGCGGCAGGCCGATCGATGTCGTCATGCTGTACGAGTCGACCAGCAGTTCGCACGACGAAGCAAAGAGGCTTGCCGACACGCCCACGATGATCCAGCTGCCCAACTGGATCAGCGCCGGCTGCCAGCTCGCCGGCAGCATGCCGCGGAACAGGTCCACGCCCACGTGCTGGCTGCGCGCGAGCACCGTCGCCGCGCCGAAGAACACCTGGATGACCATCAGCGCGCGCGCCACCTCCTCCGCCCAGTCGAAGGGGTCGTGCAGGAAGTAGCGAAAGATCACCGAGATGAAGACCACCACCACGTCGATGGCCAGCACCACGCCGGCCATGTATTCGGTGACGCGCATCAGCCAGGCCAGCCAGCGGCCCGAGGCATGGCTGACGTCGAAGCCCAATGCGGGCGACAGTGCGAGCGGCTGCATGGACGGGGCACCCGGCGAGATCGAAAGGCTCGACATGGCGGCTCAGGCCCGTGCGGCGGTGATGGCGGCGAACAGCGGCCCCGTCTCCGGGTACTGCTTCGAAAAGGCCGCCCACAGGCGCGTTTCCATTTCCTTGCGGACCTGGTCGCGCTCGCTCTTTTGCATGGGCGTGAACACGATGCCCAGCTTCTTCAGTTCCTCGATGGCCTGCAGGCCTTTTTGCGTGCCGATCTCGCGCTGCTGCAGCGTCGAGTCGTTGGCGGCCTTCATGAAGGCCGGGCGCAGCGCGGCGGGGATCTTGTCCATGGCGCGCTTGCCGGCAATGCACACCATCGGGCTGAACAAGTGCTCGGTCATCCAGCAGTACTTGACGACCTCGTTGAGCTTGCTCGCCAGCACCGTGGCCGCGTCGTGCTCGAAGCCATCGACCACACCCGTCTGCGCCGCCATGTACAACTCGCCGAAAGAAATGGGCGTGGGGATCGCGCCCATGATCTTGAAGGTCTCGATGAAGGCCGGCGTGGGCAGCACGCGCAGCTTGACGTTCTTGACGTCGGCCAGCGACTTCACCGGCTGCTTGGTGTACACGTTGCGCGCGCCATAGTGCGCGCCCCAGGTGACGACCTGGCAGCCCGTGCTCTTGAGCAGCATGTCGTTGAGCTTGGCGCCCACGCCGCCGTCGAGCGCGCGGGCCGCGTGCTCGTAGCTGTCGAACACATAGCCCAGGTCGAGCATGCCGAGCTGCGGCGTCACCGTGGCCCAGATCGACGAGCCCGTGAGCATCATGTCGACCGAGCCGACCTTCACCTGCTGCACCACGTCGCTTTCCTTGCCGAGCTGGTTGTTCGGAAAGTAGTCGATGCGAATCTGGTCGCCCACCGCCTTCTTCAGGTTCGCCTGCATGAGCTGCGACCACGCGAAGTGCGACGAATTGAGGTCGGCCACGTGGGACGACGACAGGCGCAGCACCACGGTCTTGCCTTGTGCGGCAGCGCTTTGCGAAAGGCCCGTGGCCGCCATCGCGAGCGACAGCGCCGACGATGACTGGACGAACTGGCGGCGTGAAATCGGGTGCATGGTGTTGTCTCCTGTGGGTCGATTGCCCATTTGTGGCTCGTTTGGTGGAACGATTTACTGTATCGATACACAAGAACCCCGACAATGCCGTTCCGGTAGGTGTTTTCCTTCGTAAACAAGGTAAAGACCACCCCGCGCGAAGGCAGAATGGAAAAAAGCCAACGGACGCTCATGACCACATCGACACCTGAAGCCGCCCGCGCCTACGCCATCGAGATGCATGGAGACCAGAAGTACGGCGTGCATCCGTACGTGCATCACCTCGACGCCGTGGCCGCCCTGCTGCAGCCGTATGGAAAGCAGGCGCAGGTCATCGGCTTTTTGCACGACGTGGTCGAGGACACCGACGCCACGGTGTCGGACGTGCAGGAGCGCTTCGGCGATCTGGTGGCGCGGTGCGTTTCGCTACTGACCGATGCGCCCGGCGCCAACCGCAAGGAGCGCAAGGCCAAGACCTATGCGGCGTTGGCCCTGGTGACCGGTGACGAAGAACTGGCCCTGGTGGTCAAGGCAGCTGACCGGCTGGCCAATGTGCGCGCCTGTGTCGCCGATGGGCACCGCGCGCTGTGGGACACCTATCACGGCGAGCACCCGACCTTCAGGGCGGCGGCGTTTCGCGCGGGGCTGTGCGATCCGCTGTGGGCGGAGCTGGACACCCTGCTCTCGCCCGCACACATGCCTGCAGCCTAGGCTTTGCCGCGCGGGCTCGAAAACACCATCACCCCGTCATCCACCGCCCCGAAGCGCAGGCTCATCAGGTCGCGCGCGTAGTTCTGGTACAGCCGCCACGGCGCGCGCGAGCCCTGCTTGGGAAACTTGCCGATCGAGCGCTGCACATAGCCCGAAGAAAAATCGAGCCATGGCTCGGCCACCAATGCCGGGTCGGTGTTGTGGGGCGTGCATTGGCGCCAGCCGTGCCTGTCCATGTGGTTGAGCACGCGGCAGACGTACTCGCAGGTCAGGTCGCATTTCAAGGTCCACGAGGCATTTGTGTAGCCGAACGACGACGCCAGGTTCGGCACGTCGCTGTACATCATTCCCTTGTAGTTGAAGGTCGCGGCCGGATTGACGGGCACGCCATCGATGTCGAGCGCGATGCCGCCCAGCACCTGCAGGTCGAGCCCGGTGGCGGTGACGATCAGGTCGGCATCGAGTTCCTGGCCCGACTTCAACCGGATGCCGCGCGGCGTGAAGGTGTCGATGTGGTCCGTCACCATCGACGCCCGGCCGGCGTTGAGCGCCGCGAACAGGTCGCCATCGGGCACGAGGCACAGCCGCTGGTCCCACGGGTTGTAGCGCGGCGTGAAGTGCGTGGCGATGTCGTAGTCGGGCCCGAGGGCCTGCCGCACGCCGCCCAGGATCATCTGCTTCGCGCGCTCCGGCTTGCGCCGCGAGAGGCGGAAGAACAGCATGCTCAACAGCACGTTCTTCCAGCGGGTGATGCCGTACGCGAGCCGGTCCGGCAGGTGGCGCCGCAGCCGGTTGGCAATCGGGTCTTCGGCCGGCCGCGACACCACGTAGGTGGGCGAGCGCTGCAGCAGCGTGACGTGCCCGGCGGTCTTCGCCATCTCGGGCACCAGCGTCATCGCGGTGGCGCCGCTGCCGATCACGACCACACGCTTGCCTGCGTAGTCGAGGTCTTCGGGCCAGTGCTGCGGGTGGACGATGCGGCCGGCGAAGTCGGCCGTGCCCGCAAAGTCGGGCGTGTAGCCGGCCGCGTAGTTGTAGTAGCCGCTGCACATGAAGAGAAAGTTGCAGCTCATGCGGACCGGCTCGCGCTCGGGGCCGCGCTCCACGTCCACCCACCATCGCGCCTCGCCCGTGGACCACGAGGCGCGCACCACGCGATGGTTGAAGCGGATCTTCGCGTCGATGCCATGGTCCTTCGCGGTCTCGCGCACGTACTTCAGGATCGACGGGCCATCGGCAATCGCCTTGGCCTGCGTCCACGGCCGGAACGAATAGCCCAGCGTGTACATGTCCGAATCCGAACGGATGCCCGGATAGCGGAAAAGGTCCCAGGTGCCCCCGCTGCGCTCGCGCCCTTCGAGGATCGCGTAGCTGCGGCCGGGGCAATTCACCTGGAGGTGGTAGGCGGCGCCGATGCCCGAGAGGCCGGCGCCTACGATCAAAACGTCGACATGTTGTTGCTGTTCTTCCTGCACCGATATGTCTCCTCAGTCGTTGTTGTCGTCTCTCGCACTTTCTCTTGCGGGGGGATCGGCAGGCCGCCCCCGGATCATCCGCCACGCACTCAGCGCACTGAGCACCGCTAGCCCGGCACTCAGCAGCATCACCCACCGAAAGCCCGCCACGAACGATTCAGCCACGGCGCGCTTGATGGCGGCTGCCGTCGCGGCATCGACACCCGGCGGCATCGCCGCACCGGCCAGCTTGCTGCGCTCGCTTTCCAGAAATGCTGCTACCTGCGCCGACACGCCCATCTCGCGCAGGTTGTGCGCCAGCGCTGCATCGAAGGCCCAGGCCATGACCGCGCCGAACACCGCGATCGCCAGCACGGCGGCCGCGCGCGACACGGCGTTGTTCACGCCCGAGGCCACGCCCGCCATCTCGGGGCCGACCGCATTCATGACGGTGGTGGTGAGCGGCGCCACCGTCACCGTCATGCCGAAGCCCAGCACCACCACGGCGGGCAGGAAGCCGCTCCAGTAGCTTGCGCCGACGCCCGGCAATGCGAACAACGCAAAGCCCACGGCCGCGATGGAAGGCCCGACGACCAGCGGCATGCGCGGCCCGAAGCGGTCGACCAGCTGCCCGGCCCAGCCCGACAGCGCGAACATGATGAAGATGAACGGCAGCAGCGCCGCGCCTGCCACGGTGGCCGAATAGCCCTGCACCTGGATCATGTTGAGCGGAAAGAAATACAGCCCGCCGCCCAACGCGGCGTAGAGCAGCAGCGTCAGCAGATTCGCACCGCTGAAGTTGCCGATGCGCAGCAGGCCCAGCGGCAGCATCGGCGTGCGGGCCTTGCGCTCGACCGCGATGAAGCCCGCGCTCCCGACGATGCCGATGCCCAGCGCCGCGAGCACGGCCGGCGAGTTCCAATGCTGCGTGGGCGCCTCGATGAAGGCATAGACGATGCCACCCAGCGCGGCCGTGGCCAGCAGCGCGCCCGAGAGGTCGAGGCCGCCGCGTGCCGAGGCGCCCCGGCTCTCGGGCACGTGCCGCCAGACGATCCACAGCACCAGCAGCGCCATCGGCACGTTGATGAGAAAGGCCCAGGTCCACGAGAAGTGATCGACCAGGAAGCCGCCCAGCACCGGCCCCACGGCCGCCGTGATGCCGCTGAAGCCCGACCACGTGCCGATGGCCTTGCCCCGCTCTTTCTCAGGAAAGGCGGCGCTGATGAGCGCCAGGCTCCCCGGCACCAGCAGCGCGCCACCGATGCCCTGCGCCGCACGCGCGGCGATGAGCTGGTGGACCGTGGCCGAGAGCGCGCAGGCCACAGACGACAAGGCGAAGATGCCGACGCCGATGGCGAAGATGCGCCGGCGCCCGTAGTGGTCGCCCAGCGCGCCGCCCACCAGCAGCAGTGCGGCAAGCAGCAAGGCATACGACTCGACCACCCATTGCGCCTGGAAGGCCGTGGCGTGCAGATCGGACTGGATGGCCGGCAATGCGACGTTGACCACCGTGCCATCGATGAAGGCCATGCTCGAGCCGACGATGGCCGCGGCCAGCACCCAGGGCTTCGAGGCGTCGGGGCAGGCGCTTTCTTGCGGCCCGGCAGCATGCAGGATCAGCGTGTCGTCGCAGGGCGCCTTGCCGATCTGTGCCATGGTTGCCGGGCTCCGATCTGTCTAGTCGGTTTCGGTCTGGCCCCTTCCCCCTCGGGGGGAAGGTTGGGATGGGGGCATCGTCCAAATGGGCGCTGCGCATCGTTGCGCGCCGTCGTGCCCCCACCCCTGCCCTCCCCCAGAGGGGGAGGGAGAAAGAAATATCAAAGCAGTCAGAGCGCGCATGCCGTAGCAGCCGGGTTGGCCTGCGCGGTGCTCACGCTGCGCGCCATCGCGGCAGCCGCCGCAGCGGTCACGCGCTGGGCGCCCTGCGCCACCGCATCCATGCCACCACCCACGGCCTCGCCGAGCCGCAGTTGGCAGACCAGCGTGCGCGCCTCGTCGGAGCGCCGCAGCGTCCAGCTGAAATCGGCATCGACGCGGCCGCCATCGACGGCGTCGAACTGGCGCAGTTGCACGGCGATGCGCCACACCGGCTGCGAGGTCTGGCGGCCGCCCTTGGTCACGTCGAGCGCGCCGAGCCGTCCAGCGATGCCGGACGAGAGCGCATCGCGCAACTCGTTTTCGAAAGAAGAGGCCCAGCGGTGCTGCTCCAGTACTTCGACCTGCACGCTGCCGTTGGGCTGGCGCACCACCATCTGCGGCCGTGCGAGCCGCTCGGGCACGGCCACCGGTGCCAGCTCGATGTAGAGCGGCTTGGCGCTGGCCAGCGTCGATGGCGCAGCGTCGGCGGCAGCCACCGGGCTGGCGAGCGTGTAGTAGCTGTCGGGCTTGCTCGCGCAGCCTGCGAGTGCGGTCAACGCGACCACGCCGGCGGCGGCGAGCGCGGGTTTTCCGAAGGCGTTTCCGAATGCGAAGGTCTTCTTCATTTCTTGTCGTCCGGTTTGCCGCGCAGCAGCGACTCGGGATGGCGTTCGAGGTAGTCGGTCAGGATGCGCACAGAGCCCGCGGCGCGCGTCAGCTCGCGCAGCGTCTGGCGCATGTCCTGCTGCAGCGGCGAATCGTCGGCCAGCGTGCGTTCGGCCGTGTTGACGGTCTTGCGCACGTCCTTCATGGCGGCGGCCAGCTCGGGCGTCACGTCGCTGTTGATGCGGTTGACGGTCTGCTCGGTGGCGGTCAGCGTCTTGTTGAGCGTGGCGAGCGTCGTGCGCAGGTCGCCCGCGATCTGCTCGTACGGCACCTTGTTGAGCTTGGTCGCGATTTCCTGCACCTGCGACTGGATTTCGTCGAGGCTGTTCGCCACCGTGGGCAGCTCGATCGGGTTCTTCGTCACGTCGACCTTGACCGGCGGCGCCTTCGGGAAGAAGTCGAGCGCCACGTAGACCTGCCCGGTCAGCAGGTTGCCGTTGCGCAGCTGGGCGCGCAAGCCCTTCTCGGCCAGGAAGCGCAACCGCTCCTGCTGCGTCGAGCGCGACTCGGTGCCGGTGGCATTGCCCTCGCGGCGCCGCAGGCGGTCGGGGTAGACCTGCACCAGCACCGGCATGCGGAACTCGCGCTCGGCGCGGTCGAACTCGACGCCGATGGATTTCACCTCGCCGATCACCACGCCGCGGAAGTCCACCGGTGCACCCGGCGTGAGGCCGCGTAGCGACTGGTTGAAGTACATCAGCAGCGTCTGCGAAGGACCGTCGGGCTCCTTCATGGCGGCGGCCTCGTCCTGCGCCAGCGTGAACGAGGCATTCGCCTTGGCCAGCGGCCCCATCGCGTCGTCGGGCGCCTGGAAGGCGATGCCGCCGAGCAGGATGGTCGCCAGCGACTGCGTGCGCAGCGTGAAGCCGCTGGCGCTGAGTTGCGCGTCGATGCCGCTGGCCTGCCAGAAGCGCGTGTTCATGCCGACGAACTTGTCGTACGGCGCATTGATGAAGACGCGGATCGTCACGCCGCGCCCGTCGCCATCGAGTTCGTAGGCGGCCACCTGCCCGACCTTGACGCGCCGGAAGTACACCGGCGAGCCCACGTCGAGCGAGCCGATGTCATTGGCGCGCAAGAGAAACTGCTGGCCCGAGTCGTCGCTCGTGACGATGGGTGGGGTTTCGAGCCCGGTGAATTCGCCCGAGGTTTCTTTCGACACGCCCGCGTCGGCGCCGATGTAGGCGCCCGACAGCAAGGTGCCCAGGCCCGAGATGCCCGAAGTGTCGAGCCGCGGCCGCACCACCCAGAAGCGCGAGTCTTCGGCGGTGAAGCCCTCGGCGTCCTTGTTGAACTGCACCAGCACGCGCACGTGCGAGCGGTCGCGTGCCAGCCGCAGGTGCGTGACGAGGCCGATCTGCACGTCCTTGTACTTGACGGCGGTCTTGCCGGCCTCCAGGCCTTCGGCTGTCTTGAAGGTCAGCACGACCTCGGGGCCGCGCTCCATCAGAATGCGCGCCACCAGCGTGATGCCGACCAGCGCCGCCACGATGGGAATGAGCCAGATCAGCGAGGGCAGCCACTCGCGCCGCCGCGCCACGCGCGGCCGGGGCAGCGCAGGCGGCACGGGAGGCGCCGGTTTGTCCTGGGGTTGCGATTCGTCTTCACTCATGCTGGTTTCTCATCCCTGTTGTCCTGTCCCTGTGCAATGGCTGCGGCCTGCGCTTTGAGCGCCTGTTCTTCCTTGCTGTCCCATGTGAGCTTCGGATCGAAGCTCAACGAAGCCAGCATGGTCAGCACCACGACCGAGCCGAACGCCGCGATGCCCACGCCCGCCGTGATGACGGCAAACCCCTGGATCTGCACCAGCCCGGTCAGCAGCGACACCACGAACACGTCGAGCATCGACCAGCGGCCGATGATCTCGATGATGTGATAAAGCTTGGCCCGCTCTTGCCGGCGCCAGGTGCTGCCGCGCTGCGCCAGCACCACCAGCAAGAACAAGACCGCCAATTTGAACAGCGGCACCAGAAAACTGGCAATGAAGACGATGGCCGCGAGCCCGTAGGCCCCGGAGACCCAGAAATAGATCACGCCACTCAAAATGGTGTCGTACTGCGCGCCGAACAGCGTGCGCGTGATCATCACCGGCAGCAGGTTCGCGGGGATGTACATCACGCAGGCCGCGATCAGGAAGGCCCAGGTGCGGTTCAGGCTTTGCTGCTTGCGGCCATGCAGGTGCGTGCCGCAGCGGCCGCAGGCGTCGCCCTCTTCGGCGTCGCGCCAGACGGTTCCGCAATGCGGGCAGGCCAGCAGGCCGAGCGAGGCGGCCGTGGCCACTGGTGCGGCGCCCTCGCCTGCGTCGTCGTGGCCGGGCGCCTCGCGCGACATGCGGGTGAACAGCGAACTCATGCCGGCGTCTCCGGCTCGCCGCGCGGGCGGAAGGCCATTTCCCAGAATGCGCCGGGGTTGAAAGACAGCACCGATGTCAGCGTGACCGTGAGCGCCACGAAGGCCCACAGCGCCGGCCCCGGCACCACCGTCGCCATGCTCGAAAGCTTGACGATGGCCACCAGCACGCCGAGCAGAAACACCTCGATCATTCCCCAGGGCCGCAGCGACTGCATCGACCGCACCAGCAAGGCAAAGCCCAGCGGCCGGTGCTCGCGACTCAGCGGAACCAGCAGGTAGGCCAGGATGCACAGCTGCAGCAGCGGAAAAAGAATGGTCGTGGCCAGCACCAGCAAGGCCACCACCGACATGCCCTCGGCGCTCAATGCCACCACCGCGCCGGCCAGCGTGGTCTGGCTGCGCAGGCCCTGCAACTCGATCTCGACGATGGGAAAAAGGTTGGCGATGGCGAACATGATCAGGCTCGCCACCGTCAGCGGCAGGATGCGCTGCTGCTGCGAACCGGTGTGCCGGTCGAGCTCGGTGCCGCAGCGCGAGCAATGCGCCACGTCGCGCGGACGCAGCGGCGTGCGGGCATAGACCGCATCGCAACCCGGGCAAACCACTGTGTCAGGTACTTCCTTCATAGGTCAGCACCCTAACTCATTCAGGCGGCGTGGCTTGTCGTCTTGAGGCGCAGCGTGCTGAAGACTGCGGCCACCGCGGCACAACTTGCCGCCAGCACCAGGGCCACCACCGGCCCATGCCCGCCATGCGGGCTCCAGAGGCTGAACACCGCCGCAAGCACCACCGCGCCCAGCGTCTGCCCGGTCAGCCGGGCCGTGCCCAGCATGCCGCTGGCCGCACCACTGCGGTGCGCCGGTGGCGAGGTGACGATGGTGTGGTTGTTGGGCGACTGGAACAGCCCGAAGCCCAGCCCGCACAGTGCCATGCGCCAGGCGATGTCCGCATTGCCCGGATGTGCCGGCAGCGCCGCCAGCAATGCGAGCCCGGTGGCCAGCAGCGCCAGGCCGATGCCGCCGAGCAGCCCGTCGGGGTAGCGGCCGATCAGCCGCCCGGCGATGGGCGCCATCACCACGATGGCGAGCGGCCACGCGGTGATCAGCAGGCCGGCCTCGATGTGGCTGCGGCCATACACGTCGAGCAACAGGAAAGGCAGCGCGATGTAGGCCAGCATCTGGGCACAGAACGCGGCGACCGAGGTGCCCATCGACAGCGCGAACACCGGAATGCGCAACAGGTCGATGGGGAAAAGCGGCACCGCCTGCTTGCGCTGGCGCCGCAGGTAGACAAAGCCCACCACCAGTCCGGCCAGCAGAATGCCCCAGGCCGAGGCCTGCGAGCCGCCCGCCTCCACCGCGCCTTCGCGCACGCCGAGGCGGTCGACGCCCAGAAACACCAGAGAGAACATCAGCACGTTGAGCGCCACGTCGACCGGCGAAAACCGCAGCCCGGCCGCCGGCGCCACGCGATTGAACGGCAGCGCCTTCATGCCCAGCACGAAGGTGATGATGCCCAGCGGCACGTTGATGGCAAAGAGCCAGGGCCACGAGGCCACCGACAGGATGGCCGCCGCCACCGACGGCCCGGCCACCGACGACGTGGCCACCACCAGCGAGTTGATCGCCATGCCCTTGCCCAGTTGCGACGCGGGATAGGTCAGCCGCACCAGTGCCGCGTTCACGCTCATGATGCCCGCCGCCCCCAGCCCCTGGAAGGCGCGCGCCGCGATCAGCGTGCCCAGCGAATTGGCGAAGGTCGCGGCCAGCGAAGACAGCGTGAACACCGCCATGCCCACGAGATACACACGCCGGTAGCCCACCAGGTCGCCCAGCGAGGCCAGCGGCAGCAGCATCACCAGCGTGGCGATCTGGTAGGCGTTGACCACCCAGATCGCCTGCGACGGGCTGGCCTGCAGTTCGCGCGCGATGCCCGGCAGCGCGAGGTTGACGATGGTGCCGTCGAGCACCGCCACGATCAACCCGAGGATGATGACCAGCATCGCCCAGCCCCGCTCGGGCGATGCCAGCCCGTCGATGGGCTGGCGGTGAGAAGAGTCTTCGGCCACCGGTCGTGCGGCGCCTGCGGATGCGGTGTTCATCAGGCTCGTTGCGCCTCCTGCGCTGCTTCGGCGCGCGTGCCGCCCAGCGTGAGCCAGGTCAGCACCAGCGCGATGAGCGCGCCGGCAGCCATGCCGGCCACCATCGGCAGCGGACGGCCGTCGGTGAAGAGGCCGACCACCGCCATGGCCAGCGCGCCGGTCAGCATCTGCAGCGTGCCCAGCAGCGCCGAGGCCGTGCCGGCAATGGCACCGTGCATTTCGAGCGCGAGCACGCCTGTGGTGGGAATCACCAGGCCCATGAAGCCGGACGCGATGAAGTACAGGACGATCAGCACCCAGATGTTGTCGCCGCCCGTCGCGAAGTAGATGAACATCGCGACCATGGCCACGCCGCAGCACACCACGCCGAACTTGACGAGGTTGACCAGCCCGAAGCGCTCGCCCAGCGTCCCGGTGAATTGCGAGGCCGCGATGAAGGCCGCCGCGTTCACGCCGAAGGCCACGCTGTACATGGCGGGCGACAGGCCGTAGTGGTCGATCATCACGAACGACGAATTGGCCAGGTAGGTGAAGAAGCCCGCCATCGCAAAACTGCCGATGAACACCAGCCCGAGGTAATGCCAGTCGCGCAGCAGCAGCCAGTAGGCGGCGAGCGCGCTGCCCAGGCTGCTTTCGACACGCTCCGAGGCGGGGCGCGTTTCGTCGAGCAGCTTGACCATCATCGCCAGGCCCGCCACCGCCGCGATGGTCACGGCCCAGAACACGCCGCGCCAGCCGGCGAATGCGATCACGAGGCTGCCCGCGAGCGGCGCCAGGATCGGCGACACGCTGAACACCAGCATCAGCAGCGACATCAGCCGCGCCGCGTCGGTGCCGGTGTGCAGGTCGCGCACCACCGCGCGCGGAATCGCCATGCCGGCCGCCGCGCCCAGGCCCTGGACGAAGCGCAGCACGATCAATGTCTGGATATCGGTTGCCAGCGCGCAGCCCACGCTGGCCAGCGCGAACAGCACGAGGCCCGCATACAGCGGCGGCTTGCGGCCGACCATGTCGGAGATCGGCCCGTACAGCAACTGGCCCGCGCCCAGCGAAAGAAAGAAGGCCGTGAGGCTCATCTGCACCGCGCCGATGTCGGCTTGCAGGCTCTGCCCGATGGCGGGGAGCGCCGGCAGGTACATGTCGATGGCGAATGGCCCGATGGCCGAAAGCAGGCCCAGCAGCAGGGCCATCTTGAAGAAAGGAGAAGAACGCATTGGACCGATTGTCGCCAAGGGCGGCAATCGGTGCAGGCGTGGGGTCGGGCACCCGGCAGTCAGGCGCCGGTGCTAATTCTGGGCAAAGAAACGGTTGGCCGGACGCGGCAGGCCGAGGTTTTCGCGCAGGGTACGACCTTCGTATTCACGCCGGAAGATGCCGCGCCGTTGCAGCTCGGGCACCACCTTGTCGACGAAAGCGTCGAGCCCGCCGGGCAGCCATGGGAACATCACGTTGAAGCCGTCGCAGCCTTCGCTGTCCAGCCATTCCTGCATCTCGTCGGCAATGGTCTGCGGCGTGCCGACGAAGGCCAGCCCGCCATAGCCGCCGAGCCGCTGGGCCAGTTGGCGCACCGTAAGGTTCTCGCTGCGGGCCAGCTCGACCACGCGGGCACGGCCGCTCTGGCTGGCGTTGGTTTCGGGCACCTCGGGCAAGGGCCCGTCGGGGTCGAACTTCGAGGCATCGTGCCCGAGCGCGATGGACAGCGAGGCGATGGCGCTGTCGTAGTGCACGAGGCTGTCGAGCCTTGCGCGAATGCCGCGCGCTTCTTCCAGCGTGTCGCCGACCACGACGAAGGCGGCCGGCAATATCTTCAGGTGGTCCGGCTCGCGGCCGATCGCGCGCATGCGGCCTTTGATGTCGGCATACAGGCTGCGCGCCGCGGCCAGCGTGCCCGGCGCGGCGAACACGGCCTCGGCTGTTTCGGCCGCGAGCTGCCGCCCTGCTTCCGAGGCGCCGGCCTGCACGATCAGCGGCCAGCCCTGCACCGGCCGCGCGATGTGCAGCGGGCCGCGCACCGACAGGTGCTTGCCCTTGTGGTTCAGCACATGCACCTTGGCCGGGTCGAAGAAGCGGCCGCTTTCGGCATCGCGCTCGAAGGCATCGTCGGCCCAGCTGTCCCACAGGCCGGTGACCACGTCGTAGAACTCGCGGGCGCGCACATAGCGCTCGTCGTGTTCCATGTGGTCGTCGCGGCCGAAGTTCAGCGCGGCGTCGGGGTTGGAGGTGGTCACGATGTTCCAGCCCGCGCGGCCTTCGCTCAGGTGGTCGAGCGATGCGAAGCGGCGCGCCACGTGGAACGGCTCGTCGAAGGTGGTCGAGGCCGTCGCCACCAGGCCAAGGTGCTTCGTGTGCTGCGCCAGCGCCGACAGCAACGTGAAAGGCTCGAACGACGTGACCGTGTGGCTGCGCTGCAGGGCCTCGATCGGCATGTTGAGCACGGCCAGGTGGTCGGCCATGAAGAAGGCGTCGAAGCGGCCACGCTCCAGTGTCTGCGCCAGCTGCTTCAGGCGCTCGAAGTTGAAGTTGGCGTCGCGCCAGGCACCCGGATAGCGCCACGCGCCGGTGTGGATGCTGACCGGCCGCATGAACGCGCCCAGCCGCAACTGCTTGCTGGCGCTCATTTGCCGGCGGGCCAGAACACCAGCGCGCGCAATTCGATGCTACGGCGCGGCGGCGCCTCGGGCGCGCCGTTCGGGTCTTCGAAGGCGGTGTGCGCGGTGAAGCGTGCGGTGCCGTCCTCGCGCGAGTCGTAGATCTTCAGCAACAGCGCTTCATCAGGGCGCAGCCTTGGAAACCAATACCAGCTGTGGTTCGGGTTGTAGGTGAACGAATAGGTTTCGCCGACCTTGTCGGGGTAGACCAGGTCGCTCGGCACCATGTCCTCGAAGGCGATGGAACGCGCATCGCACAACGCGAGCGGCAGCCGCTCGACTGTGGCCAGCGGCCGCCACAGGTTGATGATGGCAAAGCGCTGCTTCAGGCGCGCCTCGGCCTCTTCAGGCGGCAGGTGGTCGCGCACGCGGCGTGGCGCGGAAACGAAGGTCTGGTCGTTGTGCACGCGCCGCACCGGCTCGCGCAGTTCGGCCGTGCGGCGCGAACCTTGCGCGCTGTCGCGCAGGGTGTGGTCGAACACCACGATTTTTTCGGCGCCCGTGATGTCGCGCAGCAAGGCTTCGGACTCGCGGTAGTAGATGTCGCGGATGGTCGCGTCATGCGAAAAATCGGCCACCACGCTGCGGTGCGAAATCTGCGTGAAGCCGCTGCGGTCGAGCGACAGCTCGTTCAGCGCCACCAGCGGCCGGCCGTCGCGAATGCTCACGCGGTGCGGCTCCAGCGTGCCCGTGACCCACGGCACGCCGGGCGGTGGCTCGAAGGTGTAGCTGACGGGCCGGCCCTCGCCGGCCTTGAGGTAATTGACCTCTGCCTCCACCGAAGGCAGCGTTGCGGCCAGCATCTGGCCATTCGATCCGACGCTCATGCGGCGTGTCTCCTCAAAACGGTTCCTTGAACGGGCGCAGGTCGAGTTCCTGCGTCCACGCGCTGCGGTGCTGCACGTGCAGCTGCCAGTAGCTTTCGGCGATGGCTTCGAGCTGCAGCAGCCCGTCGTCGCCGGCTTGTGCCACGCGTTGTGGCGCGTTGTTGCGCAGGCGCTCGCCGTCGATACCGCCATCGATCACCACGTGCGCCACATGAATGCCCTGCGGGCCGAACTCGCGCGCCAGGCTCTGGCTCAGCGAGCGCAGGCTGGCCTTGGCTGCGGCGAAGGCCGCGAATGGCGGCTTGCCGCGCAGTGCGGCCGTGGCACCGGTGAAGAGCAGGCTGCCCCGCCCTTTCGCGCCATCGGCCTCGAAGGTGTTGGCCAGCAGGCCGCGCAATGCTTCGCGGCCGAAGATGAAACCGCCCAGAGCGCTGGTGCGCCAGGCCTGCGTGAACTGGTCGACCGAGATGTCGAGCGTCGGCGCCCGCACCGCGCTCGCGGCATTGAAGATCGCCACCGTGAGCGAGCCCAGCGCGTGTACCCGCTGCGCGATGCCGTGGATCTCGGCCTCGCTCGCCACGTCGCCCGCGAAGGCATGGGCACGGCCGCCGGCCGCTTCGATCTCGGCGGCGACCGCCTGCAGTTGCGCCTGGGTGCGGCCGGTCAACGCGACGACAAAACCTTCGGCCGCGAAGCGCCGCGCCAGTGCGGCGCCGAGCCCTGCACTGGCCCCGACACCCGCGATCCATGCGACAGGCGAAGGCGAAGAAGAAACCGGGGGAGTGACGGAGGCGACAGTCATAAGTGAGCACGGAGGCTATACCTGCGCTTGGGGGCGTGGAACGACAGAAAGGCGATAACCTTATTTGCCCATAGGTCGGTGTGCAACCCCGCTTGACGCCCACCTTGCTTCGCGCCATGCACGATGCGCTTCGCAATCCCTTCGCAATCGCGCCAACGCCCGCTACCCTATCGCCTTCCCGGACCGCTCGAACAACAAAGCACAGCAGTTGCCTTCCAGGAGAAGTGAACCCATGGCCCCCGCTCAAACGATTCGCGCCGACCTGTTGCGCGTGTTCTTCCTGACGCTCGTGTCGCTCTTCGCCATTCCGGCCGCGACGCTGCTGTTTACCGAATACGCGTTGCGCTCGCAGGACACGACCTTCCTGCAGTCGGTCGAAAGACGCATCGCCGCCGACACCCGCCTGTCCGCCAGCGACAAGGCCGAGACCACGGCCTTCTACCGGAGCCATCCGCTTTCAAAAGCCTGCGATGCCACCGCCGCCGAGGACAAGGACTTCCACGACAAGGTCTGCAGCCCCTACTCGATGCAGTGGCAGTTCCATTGGGCCGACCGTGCCGCTATCTGGACGATCGTGCTCGGCGCGGCGCTGCTTGCGGCGGCGCTGGTGTTGGGCGCGCTGGCTTTTGCCAACCGCGGCCTGCGCTATGCGAGCTTTGTTGCCGGCTGGCGGCTGATGACGGTGTCGAGCGCGGTCGAGGTCGTGCTGCAGGGCGCGATGGTGGTGTGGCTGTCGTTCTGGCTCACCGCCTATTTCTGGCACAGCTACTACATCAAGCTGATCGCCATCGCGGGCATCGCGGCCGCGGCGGCCGTGTTCTATGCGGTCTACACGCTGTTCAAGACGCTGCCCTCGGGTAACGAGATCGAGGGTGAGCTGATCGCCGAGGCCGATGCGCCGCGCCTGTGGGAACGCATCCGCCAACTGGCCGGCCGCGTGCAGACCGCGCCGCCCGACCAGATCGTGGCCGGCATCGACACCAACTTCTTCGTGACCGAGGCGCCCTGCGAAGTGCGCGGGCGGACGCTGAACGGCCGCACGCTGTTCGTCAGCATTCCGCTGCTGCGCGTGCTCGACCAGACCGAGGCCGATGCGGTGCTGGCGCACGAGCTGGCCCACCTGGGTGGCGGCGACACGCGCAGCAGCGCGGCGCTCGGCCCCAAGCTGCTGCAGTTCGACCAGTACACCTGGAAGATGCGCGGCGCCGGCCTGACCATCGTGGCGCATTACCTCTTGCGCCTGTACCGCATGATCTTTGCGTTTGCCCTGGCCCGCGACAGCCGCGAGCGCGAGTACAAGGCCGACCGCGTGGCTGCGGGCCTCACGGCACCGAGCGCCATCGTGCAATCGCTCATCAAGATTTCGGCCTACGCCAGCTACCGCAACGATGTCGAGCAGAAACTGTTCGAGCAGAACCGCCAGCACGACGGCGCGCTGGGCATCGCCGGCTTCGTGGCGGCCGGGCTGCCGCCGTATGCGGGCTCCGACGCCTTCATCGAAGCCATGAAGACCGCCGACGTGCCGCACCCCTACGACACCCATCCGCCGTTGCTCGAGCGCATGCGCAACGTCGGCCACCATGTGCCCGAGAGCGCCTATGGCGCCATCGTCGCGACCGCGCCGCAGGCCTCGTGGGCCGACTTCATCGAAACCGCCGCCGCCATCGAGCAGCGCATGTGGAGCGAGTACGAGCAGCGCTTCGTCGAGAACCACGAACTCAGCCTCGCCTACCGCTATGAACCCGCCACCGAAGAAGAGCGTGCCGTGGTGCTGCGCCACTTTCCACCGATCGGCTTCGCGCTGAAGAACGGCAACCGCATCGACATCAGCTATAGCGGCCTCCACCCGAGCGCCGACGGTGCATCGCCGATTCCGTGGGACGAGGTCAAGGGCCTGACCTACAAGGACAGCAGCTTCGGCGACACACTGATCGTCACCCACCCCGACAAGCGCAAGCTCGGCGGGGCACGCACCACCAAGGTCAAGCTGGGCGGCCTGGGCAAGCAGAAAGAACACTTCAAGGCCGCGGTCGGCCACTACTGGCAACGGCACCAGATCATGAGAGCACAGCAACAACACCAGCAGCAGCAGGAGCAGGAACAACCAGCACTTCAGTAGCACCGCGCGGCGGCAACGGCCGCCCTCCCCCGCATCCGATACAGCTCCACAAGAACCAATCCACACAACACCGGAGACACCATGAATCCCATCGAACAGAGAACCATCTCGAAGATCAGCTGGCGGCTGTTGCCGCTCCTGATGGTCAGCTACTTCATCGCCTACCTCGACCGCGTGAATCTCGGCTTTGCCGGGGCCTCCATGTCGAAGGACCTGGGCTTCAGCGCCGCCGTGTTCGGCAGCGCGGCGGGCATCTTCTTTCTGGCCTACTTTCTGTTCGAGGTGCCGAGCAACATGGCGCTGGAACGCTTCGGCGCGCGCCGCTGGATCGCCCGCATCATGTTCAGCTGGGGCGTCTTGTCGGCCGCGCAGGCGTGGGTGGGCGGCTCGACCAGCTTCAATGTCGTGCGCTTTCTGCTCGGCATTGCCGAGGCCGGCTTCTTTCCGGGCGTGATCTTCTACATCACGCTGTGGTTTCCGGCGGCGTACCGCGCGCGCATCGTGGGCTGGTTCATGTTCGCGATTCCGATTTCGACCGTCATCGGCTCGCCGATCTCGGGCTACATCCTGAACATGGACGGCATCGGCGGCATGCACGGCTGGCAGTGGCTGTTCATCCTGGAGGCGCTGCCCTCGCTGATCCTGACCTTCGTCGTGCTGATGTACCTGCCCGACGGCCCGAAGGATGCCAAGTGGCTCAGCGATGAAGAGCGCAACTGGCTGCAGCAGACGCTGGACGCCGAGCGCCGCAACCGCGAGTCGATCCACAAGATTTCGTGGAAGCAGTCGCTGATGAACCCGCGCGTGATCGGGCTGGGCTTCGTCTACATGGGCATCACCGTGCCGCTGTATGGCCTGAGCTTCTTCCTGCCGCAGATCATCAAGGGCTTCGGCGGGCTGAGCAATGTGGAGATCGGCTTCATCAACGCCTTTCCGTACCTCGTCGGCGCCATCGCTATGCTGTTCTGGACGCGTGCCTCCGACGCGCGCAAGGAACGCAAGTGGTTCCTGCTGATTCCGCTGGCCTGCATCTTCATCGGCCTCGTGCTGGCCGCGCAGATCAGCGCGCCGGTTCCCAAGATGGCCGCCGTGACGCTCGCCGCCTTCGGCATCTTCAGCGCGCTGCCCACTTTCTGGACCCTGCCGACCGCCCTGCTGAGCGGCACGGCCGCAGCGGCGGGCATTGCGTGGATCAACTCCATCGGCAATCTCGGCGGCTACATCGGCCCGACCATCTTCGGCGCGCTGAAGGACCGCATGGGCAACGACCTGTACGCGGTGATCTTCCTGGCGCTGCTGTCGGTGGTGGCCTTTGCGCTGGTGCTCATCATCGGGCACGACGCACGCACCGAGCAGGCCGTGGAGCCGGGCCGGGCCTGAGCCCGGAACAGTCCCGATCGCTCCAGCTCTTTACCAAATGACGGCCTTCCGGATGTCATCCGAAAGCATTCCCGGCTCGTTGGGTGGATGCGCCTGAAAGACGCATCCATCCTTGATGTCATTGCTTAGAAAGACCACCATGAAAACCAAGCAAATCATTTTTTCCGGCATCCTCGCGTTTGCCGGCCTGGCCTTGCTGGCCCCTGGCATCGCCTCGGCAGCACCCCATCACCCGCAAAAGCACAAGGTGTGCAAGTGGGACGCTCGCCATCACCACCGCGTGTGCCACTGGGTGCGTTGATCCCCTCATGAAAAAGCCCGCGCATGCGGGCTTTTTTACGCCTGCTCGAAGCAGCGGGTCAGCATCCGGTCAGTACAGCGTCGCGCGCTGCCTTGCCGGCAATTCGCGGTCGTAGGTTGCGCCATCGAATGCCGATTCGGTCAACGCCGAAAGAATCGCGCCGGGCGTGGGCACCTCGCGCTTTGCATCCGCCGGCAGCGGCGCCCACAGCCTCGACCGCTGGATCGCGCGGGCGCACTGGAAGAACACCGTCTCGACCCGGACTTCGATCACGCATTGGGGCGGCTTGCCCTCCATCGCGAAGCGCGCCAGCAAGGCCGGCTCGACGGTGATGCGTGCGGTGCCGTTCACGCGCAGCGTTTCGCCCACTCCTGGAATCAGAAACAGCAGTGCCACGCGCGGATCGGCCACGATGTTGCGCAGGCTGTCGATGCGGTTGTTGCCACGGCGCTCGGGCATCAGCAGGGTCTTCTCGTCCTGCACGGCCACGAAGCCCGGTGGATCGCCGCGCGGCGAGGCGTCGAGCCCGCCCGGGCCAAGGGTCGCGAGCACCGCAAAGGGCGACGCGGCAATCAGCGCCTGGTAGGCCGGGTGCAGGTACGGCACCTCTTTCTTGAGCGAGGCCTCACCGGGCACGCCGAACAGGGCTTCGAGCTGGGCCACGGTGTCGATGGTGTGGGACGAGGTCATCGGCGATTGTTCCTGGGTAAGTGAATGCGAGGATGTGTGAATGCGCGTAGGCGGAAAGGAGGATTGTTCTTCAACCCGCCGTCCGCGCCGTCTCGGCCATGGGCGACGAATTCCAGCCGCAGGCCAGCGCCATCAGCGCGAGCAGCAGCGCGGCAATGCTGTAGATCCACGGCGGCGAAGCGATCGGCAGCAGCAGCCCCGCCAGCAAGGGCCCGGTGCCGGCGCCGATGTCGCGCCACACCGAGCGCGCGGCCAGCGCCTGCACGCGCTCCGGCCCCGGTGTGCGCCTTGCCACGATGGGCGGCAGCAAAGGCAGCTGCAACGCGCGCAGCACCACGATCAGGGCCGCGCAACTCCAGAGCCAGCCGAGGCCGAAGCCCACGAGCGCAATGGCCGTCACGAGCGACAGGCTCACCAGCAGCCGCTCGGCGCCGAAGCGCTCGGCCATGTGGCCGCCGACCGGGCTCAACAAAATTTCCGCCAGGTAGCGCAGCGCCATCAGCACGCCCGCCACGATCACCGCGCCGCCCGGCATCAGGTCCTTGCCCAGGTACGACAGGCCGACGATGAAAAGACCGTCGAGCGCCAGCCCTTCCATGAACGACCAGCCATCGAGACTGTTGGGCCACCTGAAGCGCCGCGTGCGCTTGCCGGCCGCATGCGGCGCCGACGGCAACCGCCGCGTGACGAACCACGCCAGCAGCGAGAACACCGCGAGGATGCCGAAGATCACGCGCGGCCCGTACGCATGCGCCAGCAACGCGCCCAACGGCAGCGCCAGCACCGGCCCCATCGCGATGAACGCCCGCGAGCGCCCGTTGCGCCGCGCCGCGCCGACCGGGTCGGCCGTGGCCAGTGCCTGCGTCGACAGATTGAGCGCCGCGAAGCACAGACCCCACGTCAGCCGCAGCGGCAACAACGCCCAGAAGCCTGACAGCGTGGCGTAGCCGATACCGCAGACCGCGGCCGCGAGCACGGCGATCGTGCAGGTCAGCCGGTCGCCATTGCGGGCGTAGAAGCGCGCGACCCAGCCGTAGCCGGCGATGCGCACCAGCCGGTTGGCCGCCAGCAGCATGCCGGCTTCGACCAGCGTCACGCCGAACTGGCTGGCATACATCGGCAGCAGCAGATAAAGCACGACATCGGCCGGCAGCGACAGGCCGAGCGCCATCGCCGCATGGCGCGAATTCAGGTCGGTGGAGGTGGGGTTCGGGGCAAGTGAAGAGAGGGACATCGAGCCCCGATGGTGCGCCGCCGCAACGCCCGCCGACAAACGACATTAACGCCCCGCATGCGTGAGAAAATCGCACGCATGCCGCTTCGAGAGCCTCCCCTCAATGCCGTGCGCGCCTTTGCCGCTGCGGCCCGCCACCTGAGCTTCACGCGCGCGGCGCTGGAGCTTCATGTCACGCACAGCGCGGTGAGCCGGCAGATCAAGAGCCTCGAAGCCTTCCTGGGCGTGGCGCTGTTCGAGCGCCGCATCCGGCAGGTTGTGCTGACCGCCGAGGGCCAGCAGTTCTTTGCCGACGTGGGCCCCGCGCTCGCGCAGATCGCATCGGCCGCGCGGGCATTGCAGGCGCAGGGCCCGGCACGCGCGGTGCGCATCAACGTGCGGCCGTCCTTCGCGGTGCGCTGGCTCATTCCGCGCCTGCCTTCGTTCGTCGAGCGCTACCCCGACATCGAGCCGCAGGTCATCACCAGCACCGTCATGCCCGAGCAGGCGCTCGACAGCTTCGACATCGCGGTGCGCCGTGGCCTCGATGGCTGGCCACCGTCCATCAAGGTCCGGCCCTTTCTTGAAGACGAAGTGCTGGTGGTCGGCGCGCCGTCGCTTTTCAAGGCGCATCCGCTGTCCGATTTGCGCGCGCTCGCATCGCATGTGCTGCTGTCCGCGAAGACGCGCAAGGAAGACTGGGACGCCTGGAAGAAGCAGGTCGGTGCACCGCGCACGCGGCCCGCGGGGCGGCTGCAATTCGATCACTTGCACTTCGTGCTGCAGGCTGCGGTCGATGGCCTGGGCATTGCGCTGGCACCGACTTCGCTGGTGGCACACGACCTCGCGTCGGGCCGCCTGCAATCGCCACTGCCTACCTCGCGCATGACGCTCGACCGCTATTACTACGGTCTTGCGCCCGATGCGGCGCCCGAGGCGCAGTACGTCGCTGAATGGTTCGAGGACATGTTCTCGGAGCACGCGTGATGCGCCTGACTCGCGCGGGCGCCATCGGCCAAGGCCGG
Source organism: Variovorax sp. EL159 (assembly GCF_900100965.1). Taxonomy (GTDB): domain Bacteria; phylum Pseudomonadota; class Gammaproteobacteria; order Burkholderiales; family Burkholderiaceae_C; genus Variovorax. Next base: position 414,444 of record NZ_FMUJ01000003.1, read on the forward strand.
ACCTCGAGGAGCATTGCAGAATGCCGATCAGGGCTGACCAACACCCGAGGAGGCAACGATGTCGAGTGCGTTCCGCAGAACCATCGCGGTCACGATGTGCGCAATCATGGCGAGCGCAGCCACAGCGCAAACCACTGACCCAGCCGCGGTATCCACGCGAGCGCGACTCGCGTCCTCGTTTGAAGAACCTGGCGGCAGGCTCTACGTACGATTGAAGCTGTTGCCCAGGTCCAAGGTTCCCTTCACCACACAGACCTTCAGGCTGCTCGACCGGTCATTGACGGCAGATATTCCGGAAGGCTCCTGGGTAAGGTTCACCTCGAAGCATCTGGATGGTGAGAACACGCTGACATCGATTCGCGTCGTGCCCGAGTGCGAGCGATTTCAGCCGTGCGACTGAAGTCGGCTATGACTGATCGGTCGGCCGAGCCTCAGAATTCGCGAGATGCCGGCTTGATGAATGCCACCGCGACCAAACACCCCTGCCATTTGCCGTTCGGACTTCCCTGATGTTTACCCTTCACGCTTTCATCGCTTCAGCCGCGGACGTCCAGCCGCTGGAGGCCTTAGAGCCAAAGCTCACCAGAATCTTTCAGGGTCAACATAGCGCGCAACCCGACGTTTCGTCGAACACCTTGCCGTTCAAGAACACGGCCCGCTTGCTCTATCGCTGGCCAACATGGAGTTTTTCAGTGACCTGCGAGAGCGGCGCGGAAGTTGCGGCCGATGCAAAGTTCGTTTCGCAAGAGACCGGTGTTGTCTTCCCTGATCGCCTCCCTGTCGACCGCATACGCATCGTTTTTGCGCAAGATGAAGGGGGCGACTTCACGAATCACATTATCTGGATTACTGACTGGCTCAAAGAAGAAATCCCAAGTGCAGTGCTCTACGATGAAGCGAGCAAGTGTCTATGCTGACACGCACTCCGGCGACAAGGTCCACCAGAACCAGCCATTCGGGTCGCCTCCAGAAATGCAGGTTATGGAAAGAATTCTTGAGCCTTACGCCGTCGTGCGTGGTCGGAGATTGGTTGGACAAGCTGATGACTACGACGGCTGGCGACTGAATCAACGGACTCCCGCCGTTGGAGACATCGGAACCTTGCTCGATGTCCTAACCGCGCCCGGCGTTGCTGACTGGTACATCGTTGAGAGCAGCGACGCTAACGGAACGACGGTCTGGTTGGGAGACTTCCTTGCCGATGAGCTGGAGGCTGTTCAAACCGCGTGACACCAGTGATGGGCAAAATGCGACCAACAGCAGACTTTCAACCAGCGGCCCGTTGAGCAGTGGACATATGACAAACGAAGCAACCTCCAATGGAGAGAAAATTAAGGCCATTCCCCCAGTCGCAGCAGTGCTGATTGGTGCAGCGGTCGGCAACGCCTTGAGCTACGTCGTTCTCTTCATCTTTGGGCTAGTTTTTTTGTGGGTGCTTGTTGCCCATGGTGTGCCCGGGAACGAATCCTATGCACGCGCGTATGAGTCCACTTCGTATCTTCTATTCGCCCACGTTGTCGGATTTCTATGCCTCTTGCCTGGCGGCTTGTGGGCGGCAAAGCTAAGCGAAAGCTCACACATTCGAAACGCCGTCGTTGCTGGGGCTCTAGTTGCGGCATTTGTGCTGCTCAGTAATCTTGTGCCGTATTCCCTGCCCATCCCGCTTTGGTCCAGAGTGGCGTCTGTCCTCCTGCCTGTGCCAGCGTTCATCTTTGGTGCAATTCTGCAACGACGCTCTGAAGCGCGGCTCCGCTGACCCGGACAACAACCGGCCACAACCAGACCTTCCTGATGCCTTTAATTGAGAACAACGCTCTCATTGCCTCGCAGCAATGGAAGCTCTGGCTCTGTGCATTCGCAGCCGTATTGGTGGGTGCTTGTCAGTTCGCACCGGCGTGCGTGGCCGACTGGCTCGGCGCCGACGCGACGACCATCAGGCTATTGGCGCTTGCGGGAGCCTGCCTGCTCTTGGTTCTGGCGTGTATCTCGATTCGGTGTCCAGCTTGCGGTCTCGCTCTGGTTTGGGAGGGTATGCGACGACAACCTGTATCCCAGTGGCTCGCTTGGCTGCTGCGCGTTAAGGCCTGCCCGCGTTGCGGCCTCTCGCACGGACCGTTCGACCATGGGACATGACAGCAGATAACGCTGGTCGGCCAGAAGCGGACGGTCGCATGTGAACGCCGCTAGCAAGAAAATTCAAAGCGATGCCAAATCTAGAACTCGAATGGAATGGCTCCAAATTCGCCGTGACTTCGACGCTCCTTCCACGAAAGCTGTGGCAAGCCGCGTCCATCGATGTGTTTCTTGACGGGAAGTGCTTGCTCAGGACCGGTGGCGTGTTCAAGCTAACCGGCTCGCATTCGGCCGAATTCGAGCATGAGGGTATCCATCACCAAGTCACCTTATCCTGGGGACATGCCAGCCTCCGTTCCTTTCCAATCAAGGTCGAGGTGGATGGCGCCCCCCCTACGAAGGGCATGTTGTCAGTGGCAACTGGCCCCTCTCGCTCTGGCCATGGTTGGCACTAGGCGGTGTGATTTCTCACATGGCATGGAGACTGTGAGGAGCGTGGCACGTTGCGGCCAGTACTGGAAGTGCAGTATGGCGGTCCAGCTTCTTGCCTGATTCGCCTCGGACGCATCAAAGCTGATGACAGAGCAACCACGAGCCACCAAAAGGCCTTGACCCTCTCGTAACGGCACGGTCTAGGATGCCTTCAACTTGAGAGGGAAGGCATGTTTCTGAGGATTGGTGAACTGGCCCGGCGCACCGGGCTGACAGTGCGCGCATTGCGGCACTATGACGACATCGCCCTGCTGGTGCCGTCCGAAAGGTCCAGTGGCGGCTACCGTCTGTATGGGCGGAAAGACGTGGCGCGGCTTTACCGCATTCAGGCATTGCGACGACTCGACCTCTCGCTCGCTGACATACAAGGCCTGCTCGACAACGCGGCCGGCGGCATTGCGAAAGTCGTGGCGCAGCAGGTGGCGCAACTCGACCGCGAAATCCTGCAAGCCTCGGCGCTGCGCACCCATCTGCTCGCGGTGCAGGGCCAGTTGCAGGCCAGCGAAGAACCCGGCATCGACGACTGGCTCCTCGCACTCGAAAGCATGGTCGCGGGTTCGAAGTACTTCAACGACGACGAACAGCGCACGCTCAAGACGCAGCGCGACGGCTTCACTGACGCCATGGCGCCCGAGCGCGCCGAGTTGTCGGTGTGGCTGCACCGCCTGGTCGCCGCGGGCGTATCGCCCGAGAGCCCGCAAGCGCAAGCCCTGGCGCAACGCTGGATTGAACTGTTGCTCGAAGAAGCCGGCGGCGACGAAGGTCTGCTGATGAAGCTCTACGCCATGCACTGGAACGAACCGTCGCTCCACGCGCTGACCGGTGTGGACCGCGCAGGCATCCGCTACATCTCGCACGCGATGGCCTTCGCGCGCCTCCAGCTCTACGCGCCCTACTGCAGCGCCCGCGACATGGCCAAGTTGCGTCAGCACTACGTTGCGCAGACCGATGCTTGGCCGCCGCTCATCGCCGAGGTGCGGCAACAGATGTTGGCGGGCACGCCCATCGATGACGAAGCCATGCGTGCGCTGGCGCAGCGTTGGCATGAGCTATCGCTCGCCAAGGCCGGCGGCGATGCCGCGCTGCACGCGAAGCTGCAGCACGCGTTTCATCACGATTCGGCGCTGCGGGTTGGCTCAGGCATCGACGAGACATTGGCCGCCTACGTCGGGCAAGCCATCGCGCACCTGAACGGCACATCGACCTCCTGAATGAATTCCAAAGGCTTTACGTGAACGCAGAAACACAGACCAACCCTCACTTCTTCACCGGCAACTACGCACCGCTCGCCGAGGAGCACGACATTGCGCAGCTCCACATCGAAGGCACGATGCCGCCCGGGTTGTCGGGCAGCCTGTACCGTGTCGGCCCAAACCCGCAGTACGCACCGCGCGACAACAACTACCACTGGTTCTCCGGCGACGGCATGGTGCATGCTTTCCACATCGACAAGGGCTGCGTGTCGTACAGCAACCGTTGGGCGCGCACGCCGAAATGGCAGCTCGAACATGAAGCCGGACGCGCGCTCTTCGGCACCTTCGGCAACCCCGCCACCAGCGACCCGCTGGCGCAGGGCCGAAACGGTGGCACGGCCAACACCAGCATGCTGTGGCATGGCGACCGGTTGTTCGCCCTCGAAGAGTCGCATCAACCCTTTGAGCTCGACGCCTGCACGCTGGCTTCCAAAGGGCATCAGAGCTTTGGCGACCGCATCACCTCGCGCTGCACCGCGCACCCGAAGGTGGACTCCGAGAGCGGCGAACTGCATTTCTTCGCTTACTCGCCCGACGGCCCTTGTTCGCCGACCATGCTCTACGGCGTGATGGACAAGCACTGCGAAGTCACGCGGCTCGAGTCATTCAAGGCGCCGCACGCCAGCATGGCGCACGACTTCATGGTGACGCGCGGGCATGTGCTCTTTCCCATCACGCCGCTGACGCTCAGTGTGGAACGCGCGATGCGCGGCAAGCCACTGCTGGCCTGGGACGCGGCCCTGCGGACCCACGTTGGCGTGATGCAGCGCGGCGGCGCAGCAGACACACTGCGCTGGTTCGACGCCGACCCCTGCCATGTGTTCCATGTGATGAATGCCTGGGACGACGGCACCACTGTCGTGGCCTATGTGATGCAGTCGGAAACAGCGCCCGGGCTGCCCGATGCCGAAGGACTTGCCGGTGACCCCGACGCCATGGCTGCGCGCCTGTGCCGCTGGACTTTCGACTTGAGCAGCACAGGCACAGGATTCCGGCGCGAGTACCTCGACGACCTGGTGGCGGAGTTTCCACGCATCGACGAGCGCTACACGGGCCGGCGCAACCGCTACGGCTTCTACACCTGCCATGCGACGGCGCGCGCAAGGGATGACTCGGAAAGCGTGCTCTACGACAGCCTCGCCCGTTTCGATTTCGACACCGGCGAACGCAGCATGCACACGTTGCCGTATGGAGATGTCGTGTCCGAACCGGTGTTCGTGCCACGCGCCGCCGACGCAGCCGAGGGTGACGGATGGCTACTTGCCGTGGCCTGGCGTGAACAGGAAAGGCGCAGCGACCTGCTGGTGTTCGATGCAATGGACCTGGCAGCGGGACCGGTTGCAGTCGCGCGCCTGCCGCACCGCGTACCGTTCGGCTTCCATGGAACCTGGCGACCTGCGCGCACTTGACCCTTTCAGGCCATCAGCCAGCGACCGCTTTCACGAGGATCGAGAAGCAGAAATCGGCTCGAGGTTCTTTCGCGCGACCGGATACAGTCGGCCAGAATCAGAACGTCACCAACACGAACCGCACTCTCTCAACGTAAGAAGGAGCCCTTCATGGCCGAGACAACCAAGGTAAAAGGACCCGCCTCATACTTTCCTTCCATCGAGAAGACCTACTCCCAGCCGATCGCGCATTGGATGGCGATTCTTGAGAAGGCGAGGCCGCTGAAGCACATGGAGCTTGTGAATCAGCTCAAGACCCAACACAAGATTGGTCATGGGCACGCGAACGCTTTGGTTGCTTCGTTTCTTGCGAAGAAGTAGCGCTCGTCAAGCATGGCAAGAGCGTATGCCTGCAGTCGGCCATCCGCAGACATTCGGCCTCAGCGTTTTTCTCTGACATAGATGCATTCGAAAAATGTTCCAAGGTCGATACATCCGCTGGAATCCCCTCGTTGAACTTGAAGGCGTCCAAGTCTATGTGGAAGCCATCCATGATGACCTCGAAGGGTTCCGAATTTGGCTGCGCCCCCCATCCCCCGGGGAAATCATCATCGTTCGATTTGACTCACCACTTTTCTACGCCAACTCTGACGAAGGCAAACGTCTTTCAAAGGTCGAAAGCGCTGAGCAGATGAAGTTCCCTCACGCGTTTTGGACTGTTGAGAATTCAGCGCTGATCGCGGAGTTTCACAGGCAATCGGTCGGTGTCTATGACGACCTCAATATCAAGCATTTTGCGTTCTTGAGCGGGAGTTACTGCGTTGACGTTCTATCCGTAGTAGAACCAACATTTTCCGGTTATGAGCCCCTGTGACTAACATGACATGAATCACAGCCCCATTGCCGCAATCGGCCGTAGGCAGACCTTCGGCCCCGCCTTAGAACCAAACCGCAATCCGACCCTTCCAAACGCATTTAAACCACATGAAACCTTTGGTCGTTCCTCCAGCGGCACAGCGCGACGAGAAATCGATTCAGATGCTCAGCGCATGGATAGCCGAGAACGGACTACATTGCTCCCTCAAAATTGGCATGTGGCAGGAGAACGGTCGTAGTGAGGCGCCCGCGTGGGGCATATTGCTGGCAGACACAATCCGCCACATCGCCAATGCGCTTCAACAGAGCTATGGGCAACCGGCGCCAGACACCATCGCCTCTGTACTTGAATCACTGCAAGACGAACTAGACGCGCCAACATCTGCCACAAGAGGTGACTTCAGTCCCGGGCACTCTTAGCAGTTCAGCGATTCATCGTTATGCGCCGGACGCCCGAATTCGGCCATGACCCGACGTTCATCAACAGTGCTCAGTTCGCCCAAAAGCAGCCGGTCGGGCCGAAATAATTTCTGGAGCGGGTCCCAGAATTCGCCTATGGAAGCGACGCGAGGAATGTCCATAAATGGACGATTTGGCAATCGCAGGCTAAAGGTTCAAATCCGCATTCATGACCAATATCCGTTCTTCCCGCACGAACGCACCGCAGCGGACGCAAAGTGTCCCCTTGCGTTTGATCGCGCAAGCATTCGGCCGTGATGAAGTTGATTCGGCCTGTGACGAGATTCTGGCTGCTGCACGCACCGCCTGCAGTGCTCCGCAGTTAAGTTGCAGCTTCTCTCTTGAGTGCGAACACCCCAACCCGTGGTATCACGCTGTGGCCGTCGCCGTCGAAGGCATGCAAGATCAAGAATATGAACAATTTTTGTTGGCGCTTGCCAGGCTTGGCCTGATCGAAGCGCCCCGGGACAACGAGCTGTAGTCGGCCAGGGCCGGTCATCCAAACGAACCCTTCACTTTGTACCCCGCGATGTCACCGAGGAACAACATCATCGTGTCGCTCGACTTCGACTCGGCCAGTGAAGCACTGGAGCTGGTGGAGCGGCTCGGACCGTTGGCAGGGTCTTACAAGGTCGGCCTTCAACTGCTGACTGCGGCAGGCCCTACCGTGGTCCGAAAGCTGATTGTGGACGGCAAGGAAGTCTTTCTCGACTTGAAGCTCCACGAAATACCCACCTCAGTTTCCGGCGCGGTGTCGGCGGCCGGTGCTCTAGGGGTATCGATGGTCACCGTCCATGCGTCTGGGGGCTCCGCTGTGCTGCGGGCTGCAGTGGAAGCCGCTCGGCCATACCCCAATTTGAAAGTCCTGGCGCTGACGGTCATCACAAGCTTGCGAGACGAGGACCTCACGGAACTGGGCTTGGACGCCACCGTCCCGGAGCAAGTCATTCGACTCGCCAAGTTGGCCGCTGCAGCCGGCTGCCACGGAGTGGTCGCTTCAGCCCAAGAGGCGTGGCTGCTCCGCAGCCTCCTGCCAGCAGAGATGCTCATCGTTACCCCAGGCACGCAGCTGCGAACCGATGCGAAGAATGACCAGGCGCGAGTGGCTACGCCCTTCGATGCAATACGCTGGGGCGCGAGCCACGTCGTCATCGGGCGTTCCATCTCTCGTTCAGCGAATCCGTCCGAGACGTTGGCTGTCATCCAGGCGCAGGTGGATGAAGCCGTCTCCTCGTGACCGCTTCGGCAGCGATGCATGACTCTTCTAAGCCCGAAGCTCTGTCGGTCGCAACCGGCGACAGTCAGCCAGGAGCTGACGTTGCTGGGGCCTAGCCAGTTGAACCATGAAAAACACAGTGCTGCATTCCCCTTCCGACCTTGACGGGCTGGTCGTTGTCAACTGGATGGGCTGTGAGATGGCCCTCTCCGAGAGCGGCGAATGGGTGCCGGACGACGCAGGACTGGAGTCCTTCCGACCAGGTGATGTCCAATGGAGCCATCCAGCCGAGCCGTATCTTCAAATGATTGAAGTCCTCTTGCGCCTCGACGACGGACGCAGCTTCTCGTTGCGTTCGCAGTTCGACGATGGGACCGGCATTCATGGACTTTTCCTACTTTCAGAGCCACACGAATCATTGCGGCTGGCTGCCCCAAGTGCGGAAATCTTCAGGCTACGGGAACTCGTCGAGCTGCCGACGGGATTGATGCAAGTGCAGGAACTTCGTCGAGACGCGGCGAACAACGTCATTGAAATTCTCCTAAGAGTCGACTCGTCCGTCATCCTGTTCTTGTCGGGTGAAATCTACGAACGCGAGGGCAATCGATTCGAAATCGTCGAGGCCGACGAATCCATACTTATCCAAGTCGATGGTCAAAAACCTCGCATACAGGCCAGTCCATGACGAGGGGAATCAGCCACAAGCGGACACCCGGCAGTGACTCGGAAAACCACGGGAACGACATGAATCTGGTCTCCACCGGCGCCTTCGACCGCCTTCAGCAAGCTCTAACTGTCGAGCTTCTGCGAACAATCAAGTCAGAGTTGGAGAAGATCGACGCGCCGGAAGATTTGATTGAGCACCTCACGGGCAGCATCGGCTTCGCGGTGGCAAGCCTCATCGACGACACGGCAGGTTTCGCAGCGAATGGCGAAAACGTATCACCGCTGCTGACGTTTCTTACCGGCGACAAAACCTTGGAGTTCTGCGGCGGCAACTCGTATATGCATGAATACGTGCATCGACTGCTGCCGGGGCTGTTTCATCCGGAGGGCTAACACCGGCCCACTTGTGAAGCCACTCGGGCAGAATTCAGCCAATATCGGACACTCGCGGGAGAAAAATGCGCCCAAAAAAGCCAACACTTGGTCCGAATTCAAGAAATTTCTGAACGCACGAGCATGGTGAATTTGAGGTACTTTGTCGTGTTACCCAAGGGCGCGGTGGTCTCTACGTTGGAGATCGAATCCTCACTCGACCTCGGAGGGGTGTTCTACGATTACTGGCGCTCGACTGACGGACGGGTCGTAGGCATTCGGTATCACCTGTTAAGCACTTGCGAGCACGCTAGTCATCCCGTCTATTCCCAATTCATGGGGGATGGACGATTTGCTTTCGACAACGCTGCGCAGCATGTGGACTTCGTTTTTGACGAGGCGGATTCGCCCTCATTGAGGGAAGGACTTCTTCAGCTTGACGTTGTTCAGGATTTTGGAGGGGACCGGGTGGTGAGGAGTGAGGCGCTGCTTGGCATCGCCGTCGCACTGGCCAGTATCTGAACTTATGGAGCGCCCGTAGTCGGCCAAATGCAGTCGCTCAAGGCGGTCTCCTCGCGGACTGGTTGAGTTCAGAAAATCACTTCTCGCAATACCTTATGAAACGAATTCTTGATCGCTACGCGCCTGACGACTGGACTGTGGAAGGAGCCAAGATTCTTTCAGAGACAAGCCTTGCGAGAATCAAGAATGCCTTGGCCAGAGGCCCTGTCATTGTTCAGCACTGGTTCTATCGAGGGGCAAGTTCGCCACGTGTCATTTGCTTCGAGGACCTCGAGGAGTTTGAGGCTTATCTGGAGCAACACGCGATCCCGGGTGATGCCTTTGAGGTCTGGAGCTTCAACGAGGTCTGCAAGATGCAAAACGTGGTCACTGAAGGCAAGCTGCATGACGTGGATGGCTGTATACCCAGGGGCGGTGCCTATTGAAGACCACAGCGTCCGGCTACTGTCAGTCAAAGCCGGACATAGGATCAACGCAAGCAACTCGAATATCGCCGAATAGCCCACACGCCACTTCGACTCATGAGCGCAACTCATCGCATCGATCAGATCCTGCTCCAGGCAGTTGAACCTCCTTCCGCAGGAAGCGACCGCGTTCTTTCAAGGGTGGAGGTGGAAACTGCGTCCGGCTATGTCCGTGTCTTGCAGAACGCGGTCTCATCCAGGCATGAACTCGACACCTTCTGGGCATCGTGCCTTAGCGCTGACCAGTCTATTGAACCCCAGCGGGCTCAAATAGAAGTGACGGAACCGAGCCGCCTGCACGGAATTCTAGAAACCATTCGGCGTGATCTTGCTGGAGCAGGAAGTGTCGCGATGATCAATTTTTTGACGCCGATAGACGAGTGCTTTCGCGTCGTCAATGGATGCGAGCGTTGTTTTGGACATGTGTTGCTGCTGAGTTCGCGTGCCAACGCCGTATTCATTCATTGGCATCGAGAGTCATAGACGCCACTCGGATCACAACCGAGCCAGTGCATTGTTCGCGCTAGGAGCATTCGTTGAGCCTGCATGAAGCGAAAGACGCCGTTCGTCGCCGGCTTTTTTTCGCCGCTGTTCGCAACGGCAAGCGGACGCCGCGGTTTGGCTTTCAAGTCTGCCCAAACTGTAGCGGCCAAGGCACCCTTTGCGTGGAGCGAGAAGTGAATGGGCGCTGGATTGCGGCGCTCAAAGAGTGCTCGACATGCCGAGGGGAAACCATTGTCCCTAAGCAGCAACTCACGCGATAGAGCCGACCTAGAAGTCCAGCGGTGCGTCCGCTCTTGAGCTGCAGCTACTTCCGACCTCGACCATGACCACTACAGTGCTCCCATGACCGACACAAACACGCTCCCCCCAGACCTTCAAGCCGCCATGCGCGCACGAGACGAAGCCTTCTATGCCGTCGACTCGGCGCAGTGGGCCAAGTACACCGCGAGCGACTTCACGACTGTTCAGCAGAACGGCCAATTCATGTCTCGGGCCGAGCGGATCGGCAACCTTGCCACGCAGAAGCAGCGGCCCTATGTCCCGCGCGAACGCGAGCAGCACGAGCAGCAACGCGACCTTGTGGTCACCCGTTTTTTCAGCGGCGGGTTATGGGTCGTCGAAGTCTGGAAGCGCATCGACGGTGCCTGGGCCACCGTCATGACCCAAGCCACCACGGCAACTTCCACCACGCCCTGAGCAAGCCAAGCCAAGCGTTCACGGAACTTCCGCATCCGGCCGGCAGACAGCCGGCCAGACAGCGGCCAACGCCGCCTCCAAATCACGCCCGATCGGCGAACTGCTGTCAGGTCCGTAAACGGCCAGCGCGCGACGACCCCGGCTCGCAAGATGAAGTCTCTCCCCAAGACCTTCCTCTTCTTCAAAACCGTCCCGCATGTCCTCCGCCCTCCCCCGCCCCTTCCTGAACCTCGCGTGGTCCAACCTCGCCGCGCAGTCCGCTGAACAACTTAGCCTTGCAGCCGTACCGCTGGTGGCGGTGCTCGCACTCGGCGCCGGACCTGGAGAGATCGGCTTCCTGGCCGCCATCCAGACGCTGCCCTTTCTGCTGGTGTCGATGCCGATGGGCCTGCTCGCGGACCGTATATCGCGGCGGCGGTTGATGGTCTGGTCCGAGGCTCTGCGGGCGGTGTCGCTGCTGGTGCTTCTGGCGATGGTGCTCGCATCGGGCTTGAGCATCGGCTGGCTGGCGGTGCTCGGTTTTCTGGGCGCAGTGGGCACGGTGGGTTTCAGCGTCGCGGCGCCCGCGCTGGTGCCGGCGCTCGTGCCGCGCGAGGCGCTGGCCACGGCCAATGGACGGCTGGAGCTGGCGCGCAGCGCGGCCTTCACCGCCGGCCCCGCGTTGGCGGGCGCGCTGGTTGCATGGGCCGGTGCGCCGGCCGCGTTCGTGCTGGCCGCGCTGCTCTCGGTCTCGGCCGTGGGCCTGCTGCTGAAGCTGGCTGAAGCGCCACGCAATACGGCATCGCGGCGCCATCCGCTGCTCGACGTACGCGACGGTGCGCGCTTCGTCTGGCAGCACGCGTTGTTGCGCCCCATGCTGATGACGGGCGCAGTCTTCAACATCTCGTGGTTCGTGTTGCAGGCGGGGTATGTGCCCTATGCCGTGCGCGTGCTGGGCCTGGGCGCGCAGGCGGTCGGCTTCACGCTCGCGATGTATGGCGCGGGCATGGTGGCCGGGGCCTTGCTCACGTCGCGCGTGGTGGCGCGCATGCCTTTCGGCCGGGCGATCCAGGTCGGCCCCGCCGTGGCCGTCGTTGCCGCAGCCACGATGGCCGCGACGCTCGTCGTGCCGACGGCATCGCTGGCTGCGTTGTCGTTCTTTTTATTCGGCGCGGGGCCGATGGTCTGGGTCATCACGACCACCACGCTGCGCCAGAGCGTGACGGACGCGGCCATGCTCGGCCGCGTGTCGGCCGTGTTCCTCACGATCAACGCGGGCTCACGCCCCATTGGCGCTGCATTGGGTGGCGCGGTCGGCGCGGCTTGGGGAGAGCCGGCCTGCCTGCTGCTGGCACTCGCAGGGTTCGTGCTGCAGGCCGCGATCATCTTTGCCTCGCGCGTCGCGGGGCTGCGCCACTTGCCCGTGGCGGTGGGTTGAGGCTGGCTCAGGCGGCCCGGTTCCGCACCTGCCGCGCCGAAGCTGGCTCCAGGAACAGCTGCCGGAAGTAATCGCGAAACGCCGTCATCGCCGGCGAGAACTCCACACCCTGCTTCCACCCCAGGCCGATGTTCATGGTCGGCACCGCGTCGCGCAGGTTGATGGTCTCGATGCGCTTTCCTTCCAGCGACCACGGCCGGTAGACCATGTCCGACAGCACCGTCACGCCCAGCCCGTTGGCCACCGTGCTGCGTACCGCCTCCACCGAGCTGGTGCGCAGCCTGATATGCGGCTGGTGCGGTGTCTTGCTCCAGTACTTCAGCGCCGTGGCCGCGGCCTCGTCCACCGTGAGCATGATGTAGGGCTCGGCCGCCACGTCGGCCAGCGTGACCTCGGCTTTCTCCAGCAGCGGATGCTTGGCCGGCACCCACAGCCTGCGCTGCGAGCCGAAGAAAGTTTCGAGCGACAGCTCGCGCAGCACCACGTTCGACGTGAGCACCACGCCCATGTCGTAGCTCTGCGTGATCAGGCCTTCTTCGATGGCCTCGCGCGCCACCTCGTGCACCTTCACCGTGACTTGCGGATGCAGCTGCTCGAAGCGCTGCAGATGGTGCGGCAGGAAGTAGCCCAGCACCGTGTAGCTCGCGGCGATGGTCAGCGAGCCTTCGACGTTCGCGCCCTCGTGCGGCATGCGGAGCGCTTCGTCCGCCGCCGACAGCACCGCGTACGCGTGGCTCAAAAAACGCCGCCCTGCCTTCGTCAATTCGACGCCGTGCGGATGCCGCTCGAAGAGCTGCTGCCCCATCATTTCTTCCAGCTCGCGGATGGCGGTGGTCACGGCCGACTGCGAGATGTTGAGCTGCAGCGCCGCGTGCGAGATGCGCCCCACCTCGGCCACGGCAGAAAAGTACTTGAGCTGGCGAAGGGTCAGGGACATGGCGCGGGCCTCCTCGGAGTCTTCGGTCGGGTATTGCAGGATGCGCGACGGGCACCTCGCATTAGGTGAAAACCCGATATCGCGAAATCGCGTCCCTCCAGAGTAGCGCCCAATCCGCGGCATTGCAGCATCTGTTTTTCAGATATCGAGCCGCTCGAAAACAATGCTTTTCAGTCTTTTGACTGCTCACTAATCTTCGCCCTGTCCTGCATTGCCGCTGTCCGGCGATGCCCACAGAACAAAGGCTGCGAGACGTGAAGAAGACGCTGATCGATCTGAACTCCGACATGGGCGAAGGCTTCGGCCCCTGGACCATCGGCGATGGTGTCGACGAGCAGCTCATGCCGCTGATCAGCTCGGCCAACATCGCCACCGGCTTCCATGCGGGCGACCCGAACATCATGCGCAAGATGGTGCTGCTGGCCCGCGAGCACGGCGTAGGCATCGGCGCGCATCCGGGCTTTCGCGATCTGGTGGGCTTTGGCCGCCGCCACATCACCGCGCCGGCCGACGAGCTGGTGAACGACATGGTCTACCAGCTCGGTGCGCTGCGCGAGTTCGCACGGCTGGAAGGCATGACGCTGCAGCACATCAAGCCGCACGGCGCGCTCTACATGCATGCGGCGCACGACGAGGCACTGTCGCGTGCACTGGTGACGGCGCTGCAGCAGATCGAACCGACGCTGCGCCTGTTCTGCATGGAAGCCTCCGTCACGTACCAGGTGGCCCGCGAACTCGGCCAGCCGGTGGTGCGCGAGTTCTATGCGGATCGCGACTACGACCTGAGCGGCTCCATCGTCTTCACACGCCGCGTCGGTGCGCTGGAGCCCGCTGCCGTGGCTGCCAAGGTGCTTCGCGCCTGTACTGAGGGACTGGTGCGCACCGTCGAAGGCAAGGATATTGCTGTCGGCTTCGATTCGGTCTGCATCCACAGCGACACGCCCGGTGCGCTCGCGCTGGTGCAGGCCACGCGGCGCGCCCTCGCCGACCACGACATTCGCGTTGCCGGCCTCGCCGCGCCGGCGCAGGGCTGATTGCGTTTTTTCGTTCTTGTTCCAGGAGTGCATCCAATGTCCGCTACCCACGAAGTCCTGAGCCCGCTGCCGGGCACCTTCTACCGCCGCTCGGCGCCCGACGCGCCGCCCTTCAAGACCGAAGGCGACACGGTGGCCGTGGGCGACGTGCTGGGCCTGGTCGAGGTGATGAAGCAGTTCAGCGAGGTCACCGCCGATGCGGCCGGCCGCCTGCAGCGCTTCGCGGTCGAGAACGGCGAGCCGGTCGATCCGGGCCAGGTGCTGGCCGTCATCGAGACGGCGTGAGGGCATGAAGGCAAGGCCCATGAAGAACGCCGCATTCGACAAGCTGCTGATCGCCAACCGCGGCGAGATCGCGGTGCGGATCATCCGCGCCGCGAAAGAACTGGGGCTGAAGACGGTCGCCGTCTACAGCGACGCAGACGCGCAGAGTCTCGCCGTGCAGATGGCCGACGAAGCCGTGCGCATCGGCCCGGCGCATGCCACCAAGAGCTACCTGAGCGTCGATGCCATCCTGCAGGCGGCCGCAGACAGCGGTGCCGGCGCGGTGCATCCGGGCTACGGTTTTCTTTCGGAGAACGCCGACTTCGCCGAACGCGTCGAAGCCGCAGGCCTCGTGTTCGTCGGCCCCACGCCGCACGCCATCCGCACCATGGGCGACAAAGCTGCCGCGCGCGCCGCCGCCATGAAGGCCGGCGTGCCCACGGTGCCCGGTAGCGCCGGCGTGGTCACCGACCCGGACACGGCCGTCGAGGTGGCGAAAGACATCGGCTACCCGATCATGATCAAGGCCTCGGCCGGCGGCGGCGGGCGCGGCATTCGCGTGGCACAAGACGAAGCCGAACTGCGCCAGCAGTTCGCCACGGCCACAGCCGAAGCGCAGGCGGCTTTCGGCAACGGCGAGGTGTACCTCGAACGCTTCATCCGGCAGGCGCGCCACATCGAAGTGCAGATCCTCGGCGACGGGCAGCGCGTGGTGCATTGCTTCGAGCGCGAATGCTCTCTGCAGCGCCGCCGCCAGAAGGTCTGGGAAGAAGCGCCTTCGGCCGCCATCAGCGAGGCCACCCGCGCCGCGCTGTGCGAATCGGCGCTGCGGCTGGCCAATGCCGTGGCCTATCGCGGCGCCGGCACGCTCGAATACCTGTACGACGACGACACGCGCGAGTTCTTCTTCATCGAGATGAACACCCGCATCCAGGTCGAGCACCCCATCACCGAAATGATCACCGGCGTCGATCTGGTCAAGGAAATGCTGCGCATCGCACTCGGCCAGCCGCTGCACCTCGAGCAAGAAGACATCCGCCTGACCGGCGCCGCCATCGAGGTGCGCATCAACGCCGAGAACGCCGCGAAGAACTTCATGCCGAGCCCGGGGCTGGTGTCGCAGCTCGTGGTGCCGGGTGGGCCGGGCGTGCGCTTCGACACCATGCTGTTCCCCGGCTACACGGTGCCGGCCTACTACGACTCGCTGCTGGGCAAGCTCATCGTGCACGACTCAGACCGCGCAGGCGCGCTGGCCCGCATGCGCCGCGCGCTGGGCGAACTCAAGGTCGAGGGCATCCACACCACGATCCCGTTGCATCGCGCGCTGTGCAATGACGCGGACGTGGCAAAGGCCGCCTTCCATACCGGCTTTCTCGAAACATGGCTCGCGGCGAATCCACTCGCCGATGCCGCTGCCTCTCCAGTAAAGGTGCCCGCATGACCGCCACGACCACCCTTCCCGCCCAGGCCCGCTACAGCTTCGGCGGCGACGAGCACCTGTTCGTCGAGATCAGCGAAGAGATGTCGCTGCCGGCCTTCTTCAAGGGCATGGCCATCTGCAACGAGCTGCGCCGCCGCGCGCTGCCCGGCGTCACGGAGATCTGCCCGGCCAATGCCGCCTACCTCGTGCGCTTCGACCCCGATGCGATCGCGCCCGATGCATTGCTCGCCACGCTGAAGGAAATCGAGGCGGGCCTGGGTGAAGCCGACCTGCAGCTGCAGACCCGCATCATCGAAATCCCGGTGCTCTACAACGACCCGTGGACGCACGAAACGCTGATGCGCTTTCGCGAGCGGCACCAGGACCCGACCAGCACCGACATCGAATACGCGGCGCGCATCAATGGCCATGCCTCGGTCGATGCCTTCATCGAGGCGCATTCCTCCGCGCCGTGGTTCGTGTCGATGGTGGGCTTCGTGGCCGGCCTGCCCTTCCTGTTCCAGATGGTCGAGCGCGAGCGCCAGATCCAGGTGCCCAAGTACCTGAGCCCTCGTACCGACACGCCCAAGCTCACGCTGGGCCACGGCGGTTGCTTCAGCTGCATCTACTCGGTGCGCGGCGCGGGCGGCTACCAGATGTTCGGCGTCACACCCGCGCCGATCTTCGACCCGGCGCAGCGGCTGTCGTACCTGAAGGACCTGATGGTGTTCTTCCAGCCCGGCGACATCGTGAAGTGGAAGCCCATCGACCGCGCCGAGTACGACCGCCAGATCGCGCAGGTCGAAGACGGGAGCTACACGCTGCGCATCGCGCCGGTGTCGTTCTCGCTCAAGGAATTCCTGGCCAACCCCGATGGCTACAACCAACAGCTGCTGAAGGTGCTCCATGGCGATTGAAGTCATCAAGCCCGGCCTGGCGACCAGCGTGCAGGACGCGGGCCGCCCCGGTTACTACAACCTGGGCATTCCGCTGTCGGGCGCGCTCGACCAGCAAAGCCTGGTGCTCGCGAACCTGCTGGTGGGCAACGACGAAGGCGCGGCCGTCATCGAAAGCACGCTGCTCGGGCCCGAGCTGCAGTTCGACGCACCCGCGCTGGTGGCCGTGACCGGTGCCGACGCCAAGGTCAAGCTCAACGGCAACGAGATGCCGCGCAACGAATCCTTCGCGGTGCAGGCCGGCGACAAGCTGAGCTTCGATTTCATGAAGCTCGGCGCCCGCATGTGCATCGCGGTGGCCGGCGGCATCGACGTGCCGGTGGTGCTGGGCAGCCGCTCGACCTACGGGCTGGGCGCCTTCGGCGGCTTAAACGGCCGCAAGCTGCTGGCCGGCGACAGCCTGCCGGTCGGCACGCCATCGGCCAAGGCCAGGCCGGGCCGCAGGGTCGATGCCGCGCTGCTGCCTGTGCTGGCGAAAGAAGTGGCGCTGCGCGTTTTGCCGGGCATCTACTTCCACCGCCTGCAAGAGGTGTCGGTGCAGAGTTTCTTCGCCGACACCTGGACGGTGGGCTCCGAAGCCGACCGCATCGGCTACCGCTACAAGAGCGGCACGCCGCTGAAGTTTCTCGATCGCAAGCCGCCCTTCGGCGCGGGCTACGACCCGTCGAACATCGTCGATGCGGGCTACCCGTATGGATCCATCCAGGTGCCGGGCGGACGCGAGCCGATCATCCTGCACCGCGATGCGGTCTCGGGCGGCGGCTACGCGATGGTGGGCACCGTGATCAGCGCGGACATGGACCTCATCGCCCAGATGCAGCCCAACCACAAGGCCCGCTTCGTCGAGGTCGACATGGCCCAGGCGCTCGAAGCCCGCGCCGAACGGCGACGACGGATAGACCGCCTGCGCGCGGCGCTCGCGGCCTGAGCCGCGGCCACCCCTTCCCCTCTTTTTTCACCGCTGTCACCCAAGGAGTTCTTCATGAACAGCTCGCCCCTGCGCGTTTCATTGATCGCCGCTTCGCTCGCCGCCACGGGCCTGCTGTGGCACGGCGCGGCCTCGGCCGCCGACTGGTTCCCCTACAAGGCCGAAGCGACTGAGCCCGCCTTCTCGGCCGAAGGCACGAAGAAGCCCATCGACTACACGCCGCTGGCCAAGGCATCAAAGAAGTGGGACATCTGCGTGTCGTTCCCGCACATGAAAGATGCGTACTGGCTCGGCGTCGACTACGGCGTGATCGAGGAAGCCCGCCGCCAGGGCGTGAAGCTGCAGTTGGCCGATGCGGGCGGCTACACCAACCTGGCCAAGCAGGTCTCGCAGATCGAGGACTGCGTGGCGCGCGGCGCCAACGCGGTGATCATCGGCGCGATCTCGGGCGACGGACTGAACAACGTCATCAAGGCCACGGCCGCCAAGAAGGTGCCGGTGATCGACCTCGTCAATGGCATCAACTCGCCCGACCTGTCGGCCAAGTCGCTGGTGTCGTTCTACACGATGGGCCATTCGACCGGCGAGTACCTCGCGAAGAAGCACCCGGCCGGCTCGCCGCCCGTCAAGGTGGGCTGGTTCCCCGGCCCGGCCGGCGCGGGCTGGGTCGAGGCCGCGCACAAGGGCTTCATGGAAGCGATCAAGGGCAGCGCGGTGGTGGTGCTCGACCCGAAATACGGCGACACCGGCAAGGAGGCGCAGGCCAAGCTGGTCGAAGACGTGCTGCAGGGCAACCCCGACCTGGCCTACGTGGCCGGCACCGCCGTCACGGCCGAAGCCGCCACCGGCATCCTGCGTTCGCGCAATCTCGACAAGAAGGTGCAGGTGCTGTCCTTCTACATGACGCCGGGCGTCTACGAGGGCATCCAGAAGGGCCGCATCGTCGCCTCCCCGGCCGACTCGATGGTGATCCAGGGCCGCATCGCGGTCGACCAGGCGGTGCGCCTGCTCGAGAACAAGGAGGTGGTGAAGCATGTCGGCCCGAAGATCTTCGTGGTCGACAGCAGCAACATCAAGAGCGTGAAGCTCGACGACATCCTGCCGCCGCCGGGCTTCAAGCCGGTGTTCGAGGTCAAGTAAGCCCGCCGTCGATGTCTGCCCCGTTGTTGCAAACCGTCGGCCTCGGCAAGCGCTACCCCGGCGTGCTGGCGCTCGACGCGATGGATTTCGAGCTGCGCGCCGGCGAAGTGCATGTGCTGTTCGGTGAGAACGGGGCCGGCAAGTCCACGCTGATCTCGCTGCTGGCCGGCGCCAACACGCCCTCGGCCGGCGAGATCCGCATGCATGGCGAGCGCGTCCGCTTCTCGAACGTGCACGAGGCCCGACGACACGGCATCAGCGCGGTGTTCCAGGAGTTCTCGCTGATTCCCACGCTGTCGGTGGCGCAGAACCTGAGCCTGGGCGAAGAGCCCTGCAAAGGCGGCCTGCTCGACCGCGCCGCGGTGCGCGAGCGGGCCCGCGCGATGCTGGCCGACCTGGGCTTCGGGATCGATGTCGATGCGCCCGTCTCGGGCCTCACGCGGGCCCAGCAGCAGATGGTGGAAATTGCCAAGGGCCTGCGCGGCGAGGTGTCGGTGCTGATCCTCGACGAGCCCACTGCCTCGCTGACCGACACCGAGACGCAGCGCCTGTTCGAACTGGTGGCGCGGCTGAAGGCGCGCGGCGTGGGCATCGTCTACATCTCGCACCGCATGCAGGAGATCGCGCTGATCGCCGACCGCATCACGGTGCTGCGCGACGGCCGCAAGGTCACCACGGTGGAAGCCAATGCAACCAGCGCCGACCGCCTGATCGAGCTGATGAGCGGTCGCGCGATCGAGCAGATCTATCCGCGCATCGCCCATGCCCCTGGCGAGGTGGTGTTGCAGGTCGAAGGCCTGAGCTCGCCCAACGGCGTGCGCGGCGCGAGCCTCACGGTGCGGCGCGGCGAAGTGGTCGGGCTGGCGGGGCTGGTGGGTTGCGGCAAGTCGGAGCTGTTCCGCGCGATCTACGGGCTCGATGCGGTAAGCGAGGGCCGCGTGCTGTTCAAGGGCCTGCCGCGCACCGGTGCGAAGGTGCGGCAACTGCTCGACGAAGGCCTGTTTTACCTGCCGCCGGATCGCAAGGGCGAAGGGCTGGTGCTGGACTTCAGCTCGCGCGCCAACATCACGCTGCCACTGGTGCATGGGCCATTGCGCGGACACGGCGGCTGGCTGCGCAAGCGGCTCGGGCGCCGGCTGTCCGCCACGGCGGCCGAGCGCGTGGAGCTGGCGCCCCGCAACCTCGAACGGCCGGTGGCGCTGCTGTCGGGCGGCAACCAGCAGAAGGTGCTGTTCGGCAAGGGCATGACGCGCGACGCCGCGCTCTATGTGTTCGACGAGCCCACGGTGGGCGTGGACATCGGCACGCGCAGCGCGCTCTACCAGGTGATCCAGAAGCTCTGCGAAGG
This sequence comes from Variovorax sp. EL159, assembly GCF_900100965.1. Classification (GTDB taxonomy): domain Bacteria; phylum Pseudomonadota; class Gammaproteobacteria; order Burkholderiales; family Burkholderiaceae_C; genus Variovorax. The sequence goes on from NZ_FMUJ01000003.1 coordinate 434,869, forward strand.
CGGCGCGGCCGTGGTCGTCATCTCGTCCGACCTGCCCGAGGTGCTGCACCTGAGCCACCGCGTCTATGTGATGTGCCGCGGCGAGATCGCCGGCGAGCTGCAAGGCGATGCGATCAGCGAAACCCGCGTGCTCAACCTGTTTTTCGGTTCCAGCGAAAGAAAGCCATGACTCCGTCTCCCACTGTGGCCACGACCACTGCCACCACCGCCACCGCCGCGCCCACCCCCGGCCTTGCGGGCCGCCTGCTCGGCCTGCTGCGCAGCCTGTTCCTGCGCCTCGGCGTACTGCCCTTCATGCTGGTCGTCGCCTTCATTGTGTTCAGCACGCTGTCGGACCAGTTCCTCACAGTGCAGAACCTGGTGAACCTGCTGCGCCAGTCGGTCTACCTGATCCTGGTGTCGATGGGCCAGATGCTGGCGCTGGTGACGGGTGGCTTCGACCTCTCGGTCGGCACCGTCATGGCGATCACCTCGGTGGTCTCGGCGCTGGCCATGCAAAGCTTCGGCGCGGCGCTGCCCGACGCGACATGGGTGGTGGTGATCACAGGCTGCGCCTGCGGCCTGCTCGCAGGACTGTCGGTGGGTCTCATCAACGGCATCGGCGTGGCGTTCATCGGCGTCTCGCCCTTCATCGTGACGCTGGGCGTGCAGTCCATCGGCTTCGGCTTTGCGCTCTACCTCACGGGCGGCGTGCCGGTGTCGGGCATCCCTGGCGAGTTCAGCGAGCTGTTCGGCTTTGGCACGCTGCTCGGGGTGCCCATACCGATTCTGGTGACGGCCGTGTGCGTCGCGGGCATGGGCGTGCTCATGGCGCGCATGCCGACCGGCACGCACCTGCTGGCCGTGGGCGGCAATGCCAAGGCGGCCGCGCTCTCGGGCATCGACACGCGCCGCGTGCTGCTGATGGCCTACCTGCTGTGCGCCGGCCTGGCCGCCGTGAGCGGCCTGCTGCTGACGGCGCGCGTGGAGACCGGCGAGGCCAACCTCGGCGGCACCGTGGCGCTCGAATCGATTGCCGCCTGCGTGATCGCCGGCGTGAGCCTGCGCGGCGGCATCGGCCGGGTGCCGAACGTGGTGATGGGCGCCATCTTCATCGGGCTGGTGCAGAACGGCATGAACCTGGCCAGTGTGGGCTCCTACCTGCAGATGGTGGTGCTGGGCGCGCTGCTGATCGTGGCGGTGGTCGCCGACCAGGTCCGCCACCGCATGGTGGCGCCGGGCAGTCACTGACTAGGCCACTGGCCCATTGAAGCCGGCCACCGAATATCGACAACAAGCCACAAGGAAGGAAAACTCGCATGACTCCCCTCAACAACGCCGCCATCGACGCACGCCGCATCGCGGCCACGCCGCGCGGCATCGGCATCGGTTTTCCGATCTACGCGGAGCGCGCGCTCAACGCCGAGCTGTGGGACGTGGAAGGCCGGCGCTACATCGACTTCGGCTCGGGCATCGCGGTGCTCAACACCGGGCACCGCCACCCGCGCGTGGTCGAGGCGATCCGCGCGCAGCTCGACCGCTTCACCCACACGGCCTACCAGGTGGTGCCGTACGAAAGCGTGGTCTCGCTGGCCGAGCGCCTGAACAAGCTGACGCCCGGCACGCATGCCAAGAAGACGGCTTTTTTCACCACCGGCGCCGAGGCCGTCGAGAACGCCATCAAGATCGCTCGCGCGGCCACGCGTCGCCCCGGCGTGATCGCGCTGGGTGGCGGCTTTCATGGCCGCACCTTCATGGGCATGGCGCTCACGGGCAAGGTGGTGCCGTACAAGACCGGCTTCGGCCCCTTTCCCGGCAGCATCTTCCATGTGCCTGCGCCGATTGCGTTGCACGGCGTGTCGGTCGAAGACTCGCTGCGCGCCATCGACCGGCTGTTCAAGGCCGACATCGAGCCCGAGCAGGTGGCGGCCATGATCCTGGAGCCGGTGCAGGGTGAAGGCGGTTTTTATGCGGCACCGCCCGAGTTCATGCGCGCGCTGCGCCGGATCTGCGACAGCTACGGCATCCTGCTGATTGCCGACGAGATCCAGACCGGCTTCGGCCGCACCGGCAAGTGGTTCGCGATGGAGCACTACGACGTGGTGCCCGACCTCATGACCATGGCCAAGAGCCTGGCCGGCGGCACGCCGCTGTCGGCGGTGTGCGGCAGCGCCAGCATCATGGACGCGCCGGCGCCCGGTGGGCTCGGCGGCACCTACGCCGCCAACGCGCTGGCAATTGCATCGGCCCATGCCGTGCTCGACGTGATCGAGGAAGAAAAGCTCTGCGAGCGCGCGCAGGTGCTGGGCGACCGGCTCAAGGCGCGCCTCGAAGGCCTGCGCGCCAGGGTGCCGCAGATCTCGGACGTGCGCGGCCTTGGCGCCATGGTGGCCGTGGAGTTCGCCGATGCGCACGGCGCGCCCGACCCCGAGTTCACGAAGCAGGTGCAAGCCCGCGCACGCGACGCGGGCTTGCTGCTCCTGACTTGCGGCGTGCATGCCAATGTGGTCCGCTTCCTGTTCCCGCTGACCATCGAAGATGCCGTGCTCGAAGAAGGCCTCGGCATCCTCGCGGCGGCCCTGCAAGCCTGACCACCCTCACCCGATCCATCCATTTATCACCTCATGCCCATCCAGCTCAAAGACCCGACCCTGCTGCGCCAGCAGGCCTTCATTGCCGGCGCCTGGGTGAACGCCGACGACGGCACCACCGTGGCCGTTACCAACCCCGCCAACGGCCAGCAGATCGGCACCGTGCCGATGTGCGGCACCGAAGAAACCGTGCGCGCCATCGCCGCCGCCGAGAAGGCGCAGAAAGCCTGGGCCAGGGTGCCGGCCAAGGAGCGTTCGACCATCCTGCGCAGGCTCAACGACCTGATGCTTGCGAATGTCGACAACCTCGCGCTCATCATGACCACCGAGCAGGGCAAGCCGATGGCCGAAAGCCGCGGCGAGATCGCTTATGCGGCCTCGTTCATCGAGTGGTTCGCCGAAGAGGCGCGCCGCGTGTATGGCGACACCATTCCCGCGCCGCAGGCCGACCGCCGCATCCTCGCGCTCAAGCAACCCGTGGGCGTGACGGCTGCGATCACGCCGTGGAACTTCCCGACTGCGATGCTCACGCGCAAGGCCGGCCCCGCGCTCGCCGCCGGGTGCGCGATGGTGGTCAAGCCCGCCACGCAAACACCGTTCTCGGCATTGGCCTTCGCCGAGCTGGCCGACCGCGCCGGCGTGCCGAAGGGCCTGCTGTCGGTGCTCACCGGCTCGGCCAGCAAGATCGGCGGCGAGATGACGCGCAGCCCCATCGTGCGCAAACTGACCTTCACCGGTTCGACCGAGGTCGGCCGCACGCTGATGAAGCAGTCGGCCGACACCATCAAGAAGCTGTCGCTGGAGCTGGGCGGCAACGCGCCCTTCATCGTGTTCGACGACGCCGACGTGGACGCGGCCGTCGAGGGCGCGATGGTCTCCAAGTACCGCAACACGGGCCAGACCTGCGTGTGCGCGAACCGCATCTATGTGCAGCGCGGCGTGCTCGAAGCCTTCACGCAGAAGCTGGTGGCGAAGGTCAATGCGCTGAAGGTCGGCGACGGCACTGAGGCCGGCGTCACGCAAGGGCCGCTGATCGACGGCAAGGCGGTCGAGAAGATCGAGGAGCATGTGGCCGATGCGGTGGCGAAGGGCGGCAAGGTGCTGGCTGGTGGCAAGCGGCATGCGCTGGGTGGGCTGTTCTATGAGCCGACGGTGATCGGTGGTGCGACGGCAGACATGCTGTTTGCGCGCGAAGAAACCTTCGGGCCGTTGGCGCCGATCTTTGCGTTCGACACCGAGGCCGAGGCCATCGCGGCGGCGAACGACACCGAGTTCGGGTTGGCCGCGTATTTCTACAGCCGAGACATCGGGCGGATCATGCGCGTGGCCGAGGCGCTGGAGTCGGGGATCGTGGGCGTGAACACGGGACTGGTTTCGACTGCTGAGGCACCGTTCGGTGGTGTCAAGCAATCGGGGCTGGGGCGCGAAGGGTCGAAGTACGGGCTCGATGACTTTCTCGAGGTGAAGTACGTTTGCCTTGCGGGGTTGGATCGCTGACGGGGCCTCTCTCGTTCGTGCGCTCCGGGCTTTTGTTCGGAGCTTCTTTTCGGGGCGCGTGCGGGTGACACCGGGTGGTCCCCTCTGCGAATGTCCCCCGGCCTGCGGCCTCCTCCTTTATTTCGCTGCGGGGACCACACGGTGCCATTCGCACTGGGCACGCTGCGGGTGTATCGCCGATCAACGACGGCTCTGGGCGCTTGCGTCGATACGGGACGCCCTAGAACAGCGACGCCATTCCGTTCGGCCGCGCATCCTCGATGGCGAGCATCTTCAGCTTGGTCAGCGCGCCGCCGCCCGCCGAGAAACCACCGGGCTTGTTGCCCGCTGCCAGCACGCGATGACAAGGCACCACGGGTGCGAACGGGTTGTGGCCCATGGCCTGCCCCACGGCTCGCGACAGGCTCTTGTCGCCCAGCTCTTCGGCGATCTCGCCATAGGTGCGCGTCTGCCCGGGCGGAATGCGTCGCGCGATCGCGTAGATCCGCTGGTGAAATTCCGACACGCCGCGCATGTCGAGTTCGATGTGGCCCAGGTCGTCGCGCTCGCCCTGCAGCAGGCCCTGGATCGCCACGATGGCGCGCTGTGCCGTCGCGTCGGGTGGCCCTTCCTGCAAATCCGGAAAGCGCCGCTTCATGCGCGCCCGCGTGGCCGGCTCGCCGTTGTCGGCGGGCAGTTGCACGCCGACCAGCCCCTGCGGACCCCATGCCAGGGCGCACATGCCGATGGACGTCTCGAACAAGGCAAAGCCGCTCATCACACCTCCCGCAACGAATGCTGGCGCGACGCCAGCACGGCCGCCGCCCACAGCGTGATCGACGAAGCCACGAGGCCCCGCGCCAACCCGCCGGGGCCGTCGGAAATCCAGCCCGTGACGGTCGGCCCGACGATCTGTCCAGCCGCAAAGACGATGGTGAACATGCTGATGCCCTGCACCCAGCGCGCAGGCGGCAGGTTGTGGCGCACCAGCGCGGTGGTCGATGCCACCACCGACAGGAACACTCCGCCGAACAGCACGCCCGACACCAGTGCCATCGGCGCCGAAGGGCTGAGCACCGGCAGCAGCGTGGCCACGCCGAGCAACCCGTTCAGCAGGGCCTGCGGCTGGCCGCCGTGGTAGCGGTCGAGCAGTCCGGCCCACAGGCGCGAAGAAGCCACACAGGCGACACCCAGCAAGGCATAGAACAGCGTGACGAAACCGGCGCTGGCGCCCTGCTCGCGCAGCAGCGCGATCACGAAGGTCATGTAGCCGATGTAGCCCATGCCGAAGAGCGCATAGCCGGCGAGCGCCCAGCCGAAGCGGTGCAGTGCGACCGGCGGTGCATTGGTGGTCGATGCGGCCGGCTGCGCGGTGTGCGCCGCCGGCTTGTCCGGCATGGCGCGGGCCGCCCAGGCCAGCAGGCAGGTGGCGGCCGCGCTCGCGATCGCCAACGCCCACCACGCCCAGGCCCAGCCATGCGGCACGTCGGCCGCCGCGCGCAGCACCTGCGGCACGAGCAACGCGGACAACGTGATGCCGAAGCCGGTGCCGCCGTAGTAGATGCCGAGCAGCAGGCCGCCCCGCGAAGACCCAGCCTCGCCGAGCCGCGCGGCCAGCAAGCCGCCCGCCACGAAGACCCAGGCGCTGGCGATGCCGGCCAGCAGGCGCTGCAGCAGCAAGGCCGGTGCGGCGGTCACGAAGCCGCTGCCGGCCATGAAGACACTCGCCAGCACCGCACCGACCAGCAGCAGCCGCGCCACGCCGAAGCGGCGCATCAGCATCGGCGTGATGAGCGCACCGATCAGGTAGCCCACCGCATTCGCCGTGTTCATGCCACCGGCCAGCGCATAGCTCCAGCCCAGGTCGGCGCGCATCGGCGGCAGCAGCAGCCCGTAGGCGAAGCGTGTGATGCCAAGCGACACGGCCGCGCCCATCGAGAGCGCGAATGCGAGTCGAAGCGTGGGCTGCGCCGGAAGGGCTGTGGAAGTGAGCGAGGTCGACATCGGAGCGATGGGGGCCGCCTATTTTGCGGCACCCTGCCCGATCGTGCTGGCGAGGGCTCCGCCCCTCAAGCCGCGCCGGCCGCCCGGTCGCTGCTGTTCAGCAGATGCCGCGCCAGCAGCACCGCCACGTGCACGGCTTCGCGCTGCGTGCCGTCGCCGATCTGGTGGCGGCAGCTGGTGCCATCGGCCACCACGGTCGCATCGGGCTTCGCGCGGATGGCGGGCAGCAGGCTGGCCTCGGCCATCTGCATCGACACGTCGAAGTGGCTCGCCTCGTAGCCGAAGCTGCCGGCCATGCCGCAGCATGAGCTTTCGATCAGCTCGGGCTGCGCGCCGGGAATCAGCTTCAGCACGTCCATCACCGGGCTGACCGCGCCGAACGCTTTCTGATGGCAATGGCCGTGCAGCAGGATCGGGCCGGTGGATGGCTTCAGTGCCAGTTCGAAGCGGCCGGCCTTGATCTCGCGTGCGATGAATTCCTCGAACAGCAGCGCCTGCCCGGCCACGGTATGGGCCTTGTCGCCGAAGCCCATGGCCAGTGTTTCATCGCGCAGCGTGAGCAGGCACGAAGGTTCGAGCCCGACGATGGGAATGCCCGCCTGCGCCAGCGGCAGCAGCGCATCGATCAATGCCTCGGCGCGCAGCTTGGCCTCTGCGACCATGCCGCTGGCCAGGAAGGTGCGGCCGCAACAGTGGTGGCCGCCCTGCTTCTCGACCGTGTGCAACACGTACCCCGCGGCTTCGAGAACGCGGGCTGCCGCGAAGGCATTCTCGCTCTCGAAGGTGCCATTGAAGGTGTCGACGAACAGCACGGCCGCCTTGCCGCCGCGTGCCGCGACCGACAGCGCCGTGGCCTTGTCCGCGAACAGCCCGGGCGCATCGCCCTTCGCACGCCAGAAGGTGTCGCTGCGCCATTCGGGCAGCGAACGCTTGGCCGAGAAGCCCAGCAGCTTTTCGCCGAGCCATGCAGCACCGGGGACGTTGTTGCGCAGGTTCAGCAGCCACGGCATGCGGCTGGCCTTGTGTGCGTAGTCGGGCATGTAGGCGACCAGCTTGTCTTTCAGCGTGTGGCCATGGCGCTTCTTGTAGTGGTCGAGAAACTCGACCTTCATCTTCGCCATGTCGACGCCGGTCGGGCAGTCGCGCTTGCAGCCCTTGCAGCCGACGCACAGGTCCATGGTCTCGTGCATGGCCTCGCTGGTGAAGGCGTCGGGGCCGAGCTGCCCCGACAGCGCAAGGCGCAAGGTGTTGGCACGGCCGCGCGTCAGGTGCTGTTCGTCGCGCGTCGCGCGGTAGCTGGGGCACATGGTGCCGGCATCGAACTTGCGGCAGTGGCCGTTGTTGTTGCACATCTCCACGGCCTTGGCGAGGCCGCCGGTGCTGTCGCCGCCGGTGCCGGGCGCGGTGGTCTCTTCGGTCACGGGGTCGGCATTGACGTTCCAGGCCGACCAGTCGAGCACCGGCTTCAGCTCGATGCGCCGATACGGCTTCGGCGCGGTGAGCGGCGCAAAGCGAAAGAGCGCGCCGTCGTCCATGCGCGGCGGGTCGATGATCTTGCCGGGGTTGAACAGGTTGGCCGGGTCGAGCTTCTGCTTGATGGCGCGAAAGGCCTCGTTGATGGCCGGACCGAACTGCCATTCGATCCACTCGCCGCGGCACAGGCCATCGCCATGCTCGCCGCTGAAGGCGCCCTTGTACTTGCGCACCAACGCGCTGGCCTCTTCGGCAATGGCGCGCATCTTTGCAGCACCGTCCACGCGCATGTCGAGAATGGGCCGCACATGCAGCGTGCCGACCGAGGCGTGCGCGTACCACGTGCCCCGGCTGCCGTACTTGGCGAACACTTCGGTCAGCGCGTCGGTGTATTCGGCCAGGTGCTCGAGCGGCACGGCGCAGTCTTCGATGAAGCTCACCGGCTTGCCGTCGCCCTTGAGGCTCATCATGATGTTGAGGCCGGCCTTGCGCACTTCCCACAGGTTCTTCTGGCGCGCGTCGTCGGGCATTTCGACCACGCTGCCAGGCAGGCCCAGGTCACCCATCAGCTCGACAAGCTGCTGGAGCTGCGGCAGCAATGCAGCCTTGTCGGCGCCCGAGAACTCCACCAGCAGGATGGCCGCCGGCCGGCCGATCAGCGCCGTCTCGACCGTGGGCTTGAACGCGGGGTTTGCCAGGCTCAGCTCGATCATGGTGCGGTCGACCAGCTCGACCGCCGTGGGCCCGAGCTTGACGATGTGCTGCGCCGCGTCCATGGCCGCATGAAAGGTCGGGAAGTTCACGATGCCCAGCACCTTGGCGCGCGGCAGCGGTGCGAGCTTGAGCTTCAGGCTCTTCGTATAAGCCAGCGTGCCTTCGGCGCCGATGAGAAGGTGCGCGAGGTTGACGCTGCCATCGGCGGTGTAGGGCCGCTCGCTCTGGTTGTCGAAGATGTCGAGGTTGTAGCCCGCCACGCGGCGCATCACCTTGGGCCAGTGCGCGGCGATCTGCTCGCGATGCTGCTGGGCCAGCCCGTGCACGAACTGCGCGATGCCGGCCGCGCGCGTGCCCAGCATCGCCTGCGGACCGAACTCGACCATCTCGCCACTCGACAGCCACGCGCTCGCACCCAGCACGTTGTGCACCATGTTGCCGTAGGCGATGGAGCGCGAGCCGCAGGAGTTGTTGCCCGCCATGCCGCCCAGCGTGGCCTGCGCGCTGGTCGACACATCGACCGGATACCAGAGCCCGTGCGGCTTGAGCTGCGCGTTCAGGTGGTCGAGCACCAGACCGGGTTCGACCGTGGCGGTGCCTTCTTCGACGTTCACGTCGAGCACGCGCCGGAAGTGTTTGCTGTTGTCGATGACCAGCGCCGCGCCCGTGGTCTGGCCGCACTGGCTGGTGCCGCCGCCGCGTGCCAGCACCGGCACCTTCAGGTCGCGTGCGATGTCGATGGCGGTGGCAATGTCGCGCTCGTTCGTCGGCACGAAGGCGCCCACGGGCGTGATCTGGTAGATCGACGCATCGGTGGCGTAGCGCCCGCGCGAGCCGTCGTCGAACAGCACCTCGCCCTGTGTGTCGGCACGCAGCCGGCGCGCGAGCAGTTCGCAGGTGTCGTTGGGCGGAAGAACGGTTCCGGCTGGCTGCATGTGGCTGGCGGGGTCGATGCGCATGGTGTGTGTGAGGTCAGCTCGCTTTGTTCTGGGCCTGGGGGTAGATCTCGCCGGCGCGCAGCAGCTCCAGCACGGTGTCGCGCTTGCGCAGCACGTGCGCCGTGAGCACCTTGCGCATGGCCGCCGCATCGCGCGCGGCCAGCGCCTCGATCATCTGTTCGTGCTCTTCGACCGCGTGCTTCCACTTGGTCTCGTTCTGGTTGGTGCGAAAACGCAGTGACTGCACGCGCGCATTGATCGAGCGGTAGGTGTTCGACAACACCGGGTTGCCCGCGGCCTCGTTGATGGCGGTGTGGATGCGCGCGTTGATGCGGTAGTAGCCCGACAGGTCGCGCCGCGAGAAGCAGGCCATCATTTCGTAGTGCAGCGCGCGCACCTCGGCCAGTTCTTCGTCGGTGATGCGCTTGGCTGCCAGCTCGCCCGACATGCCTTCGAGCATGGCCAGCACCTCGAAGGTGTTGAGCACGTCGGCCTCGGTGAGCTTGACCGCCACCGCGCCGCGGTTGGGCAGCAGGTCGACCAGCCCTTCGGCCGCCAGCAGCTTGATGGCCTCGCGAAGCGGCGTGCGCGACACGTGCATCTGCAGGCACAGCTCGCGTTCGTTGAGCTTGGCGCCGGGTGCGATGTGCCCTTCGACCAGCAAGGTGCGCAGGCGCGAAGCCACCTGGTCGTGCAGTGCGAGGCGCGAGATTTCGATGATGTCTGCTGTCATGGTTTGTGTCCCTTGAATGCATTTTGAATGCAAAAAAATGGCACCACAAGCCTTTGACTTAAGGGTAAACCATCAAACAAAAATGCATTTTGAATGCAAAACTGAATGCGAAAGGAACGTCCATGCTGCAACTCGACATCCATCCCACCGGCCGCCATTTCCTCCAGATTCCCGGCCCCAGCCCGGTGCCTGATCGCATCCTGCGGGCCATGAGCCTGCCCACCATCGACCACCGCGGGCCCGAGTTCGGCACGCTCGGCCTGAAGGTGCTCGGCGGCATCAAGGAGATCTTCAAGACGAAGCATCCCGTCGCGATCTACCCTGCTTCGGGCACGGGCGCATGGGAGGCCGCGCTCGCCAACACGCTGAGCCCCGGCGACCACGTGCTGATGTACGAGACCGGCCACTTCGCCTCGCTGTGGCAGAAGATGGCCACGCGCCTGGGCCTGTCGACCGAATTCCTCGCCGCGGGTGGCACCGACGAGCACCTGCCCAACGCGCCGAGCTGGCGCCGTGGCGTGCAGGCCGAACTCATCGAGGCGCGCCTGCGCAAGGACACCGAAAAGAAGATCAAGGCCGTGTGCGTGGTGCACAACGAGACCTCCACCGGCGTCACCTCCGACATCGCCTCGGTGCGCAAGGCCATCGATGCAACAGGCCACCCCGCCCTGCTGATGGTCGACAGCATCTCGGGCCTGGCGAGCGCCGATTTCCGCCACGACGAATGGGGCGTGGACGTGACCATCAGCGGCTCGCAGAAGGGCCTGATGCTGCCGCCCGGCATCAGCTTCAACGCGCTCTCGCCACGCGCGCTCGAAGTCTCGAAGACCGCGAAGCTGCCGCGCGCCTTCTGGGCCTGGGACGAGATCGTCGAGATGAACAAGGACGGCTACTGGCCCTACACGCCCAACACCAACCTGCTCTATGGCCTGTCGGAATCGCTCGACATGATCCTCGGCGAAGGGCTGGACAACGTGTTCGCGCGGCACCAGCGCTGGGGCGCCGGCGTGCGCGCCGCCGTCAACGCATGGGGCCTGCCGATCCAGTGCGCCGACCCGGCCGTGTACTCGCCCGTGCTCACCGGCGTGATCACGCCCGTGGGCGTCGACGCCGACGCGCTGCGCCGCCTGATTCACCAGCGCTTCGACCTGTCGCTGGGCACGGGCCTGGGCAAGCTCAAGGGCCGCATGTTCCGCATGGGCCACCTGGGCGACAGCAACGACCTGACGCTGGTGGCGATGGTCGCGGGTGTCGAGATGGGCATGAAGCTCGCGGGCATCAAGCTGGCCGGCAGCGGCGTGCACGCAGCCATGGACCATTTCGCGAGCCATGCCGCGCCTGTGGCGGCCTTGCAGAAGGCTGCCTAGGCACCGCCGGCGCATACAAGCAAACACGCGCGCACGCGCAAGCACGCACACCGGCCGCATCGCGTCGCTCGAACGACGCGGCGGCCCACCTGCCGGGCCTTCAGGCCCGGCACGCATCGGACCCCAACACCACGGAGACAAAGATGATGCAAAGACGTTCCCTCATTCAAGCCGCGGGCGCGGCCGCCGCCACCCTGGGCGTGCCGCGCCTTTTCGCGCAGGAGTGGCCCTCCGGGCCGGTGCGCATCGTGGTGGGCTTTCCACCGGGCGGCGGCACCGATGCGCTGGCGCGCGTGGTCGCGCAGAAGCTCACGCTCATGTGGGGCCAGCAGGTCATCGTCGAGAACAAGGCCGGCGTGGCGGGCGTGCTCGCGGCCGACTACGTGTCGCAGCAGCCCAGCGACGGCAGCACCTTGCTGATGGCCCACATCAACAGCCATGCGCTCGCGCCCAGCCTGCAGCCCAAGCTGCGCTACAACGTGGAGCGCGACTTCGTGCCGATCGTGCTGGTGGGCGTCACGCCGAACCTGCTGATCGCGGGGCCTTCGCAGAAGGCGCTGACAGTGAAGGACATCGTGGCCGCCTGCAAGGACGCGCCCGGCACCGTGAGCTTCGGCTCGGCCGGCGCCGGCTCCGCGCAGCATCTGGCGCTGGAAATGTTCAAGCTGCAGGGCGGCATCGACGCTTTGCACGTGCCCTACAAGGGCAGCGGCCCGTTGCTGGCCGACCTGATGGGCGGGCAGATCCAGTACAGCTTCGAGACCATGACGGCCGCCACGCCGCATGTGAAGAACGGCCGCGTGCTGGCCGTCGCGCAGACGCGCACCAAGCGCGCGAAAGGCCACCCGAACGTGCCGACGATGCAGGAACAGGGCTTCCAGGGTTTCGAGGCCACCACGTGGTACGGGCTGGCCGGCCCCGGCAAGCTGCCGCCGGCGATTGCACAGAAGGTCAATCGCGACGTGAACACGGTGCTGGCGATGCCCGATGTGCAGGAGCGGCTCGACACCTATGGAGCCGAAGACGGCGGCGGTTCGCAGGACAAGTTCAAGCAGTTCATCAACACCGAGATTGCCAAGTGGGCGAAGGTGGTGAAGGATGGGAAGGTGCACGTCGAGACCTGAATGCTGCTGTTCGGGGCGCGCTCACGCCGACACGGCACTCCTTTTCACGAATGTCCCCCGGCCTGCGGCCTCCTCCTTTATTTCGCGAAAAGGAGCGCCGTATCGACGCGAGCGCCCAGAGCGGTCGTTGATCGGCGATACACCGGCAGCGTGCCCGGTGTCATTCGCACATGCCCCGAAAAGCCTCGAACAACCATCCTCGCAAACTGAGAAGATCCGACAGATGACCCCTTCACAGACAGCCCTCACAGACGCCCTGGTCGCCGCGCGCCGCGGCAACCGCACCCTCGACGCCACGCCCTGGACCGACACGCTCGGCAACGACACCCAGGCCTACGAAGTGCAGGACGCCGTCGCCGCCGCACTCGGCTGGTTCGGCGCAACCGCCCTGCCCCGCACCTGGAAATCCGGTGGCGGCTCGCGCAGCGCAACGCTCACGCATGCGCCGCTGCCACCCGCCGGCGTGCGGCAAAGCCCCGCCGACTTCAGCGACCTCGTGTTCCACACACCCGGCATCGAAGCCGAGATCGCGCTGCGGCTCGGCAGCGATGTCACGCCCGCGCAGGCCGCCAAGCTCGACCACCCCGATGCCGCATCGCTCATCGACGCCATGGCCGTCTCGGTCGAGATCGTCGATGCGCGCTGGCAAGACCTGCCCACCACGCCCGCCCTGCTCCGCCTGGCCGACTCGCAAGTGCACGGCGCCCTGGTGCTTGGCGAATGGCGCCCCTACGCCGCCGTCGACTGGGCCTCGCAACGCTGCGAGACCAAGGTCGGCCATGCAGACACCGTGGTGCGTGTCGGCACGCACCCGCTGTCCGACCCGGCGTGGCTGCTGCCGATCTGGCTGCGCCACCTCACGCGCCACGGCCAGACCGTGCCGGCCGGTACCGTCGTCACCACGGGCTCGTGGGTCGGCGTGCTGCCCTGCCGCCGCGGCGATCAGGTGACGGCGGAATTCCCCGGCATCGGCGCGGTGCGCTTGAGCGTGTAGCGCCCTCCACCCACGCCCGAACAGGCCACCAGGAAGTCGAGCACCGCGCGCACCCGCGCCGGCAGCGTGCCGGCCTTGCCGATGTACACCGCGTGGATCGGCTCGATCTCGCCGGGGTTGAACTCCTCGAGCAGGGGCACCAGCCGCCCCGCGTCGATGTCGTGCTGCACGTGGTACAGCGACAGCCGCGCCACGCCCGCGCCCGCAATGGCCAGGTGCCGCAGCGTTTCGCCGTCGGCTGCGCGCACCGGGCCGACCACCGGCAGCGCGATCATCCGGCCGTCGATGCGCAGCGGCCAGTCGGGCGCGTTGCGCCGGTAGGTCCAGCCCAGGCGGTTGTGCGCTTCCAGCTCTTGCGGCGTGCGCGGCGTGCCGTACTTCGCCAGATAGGCCGGTGCGGCCACGATGGCCTGGCTGGTTTCACCGAGCCGCCGTGCCACCAGGTCGGACGACGGCAACTGGCCCCAGCGGATCGCGATGTCGGCGCGCTCGTCCATCAGGTCGACGATGCGGTCCGTGAGCGCAATGTCGAGCGTGATCTCCGGATGCATCTCGAGCAGGCGCGGCACCAGCGGCACCAGCTTGTGCTGCCCGAAAGACACGCTGGCGTTGATGCTCACGCGCCCGCGTGGCGCGGCACCGGCGGCCGCGCAGCGCTCGGCCTCGTCCATGTCGGCCAGCACGCGGGTGCTGCGCTCGTAGAACTGCGTGCCTTCGGGCGTGAGCTGCAGCTTGCGCGTGGAGCGGTGCACGAGCTGGATGCCCAGCCGCAGTTCGAGCCGCGCGACCAGCTTGCTCACGGCCGAAGGCGTCATGCCCAGCAGGCGCGCCGCCGCCGAGAAGCCGCCCGATTCGACCACCTGCACGAAGGCTTCCATTTCGCCGGAGCGGTTGACGTCGATGCGGGGCATACGCTCTTTCTGTGAGTTCAACTCACAAGTGCTTGTCTTGGCGGCATTCTAGTCATCGAAGACGAATGTCCGCACAGTACATGGCATCATGCCCATCGCTCTTCTTGCCCTCACCGCCGGTGCCTTCGGAATAGGCACCACCGAGTTCGTCATCATGGGCCTGCTGATGCAGGTCTCGACGGATCTTCACGTCACCATCACGGCCGCCGGCCTGCTGATCTCGGGCTATGCGCTCGGGGTCGCGGTCGGTGCTCCCGTGCTCACCATCGCCACGCGCAAGCTGCCGCGCAAGACCGTGCTGCTCGCGCTGATGGCGATCTTCACGCTCGGCAACCTCGCCTGTGCGCTGGCGCCCAACTACGAAATGCTGATGGCCGCGCGCGTGATCACCTCGCTGGCGCACGGCACCTTCTTCGGCGTCGGCTCGGTGGTGGCCACCGGCCTCGTGGCGCCGGAGCGCCGCGCCTCGGCCATCGCGATCATGTTCACCGGCCTGACCGCCGCCACGCTGCTCGGCGTGCCGGCCGGCGCCTGGCTGGGCCTGCAACTGGGCTGGCGCTCGACCTTCTGGGCGGTGACGCTGATCGGCGTGCTGGCCTTCGTGGTGCTCGCGGCCTTCGTGCCCCGCATGAAGGGGGAAGTCAAGCCTGCACCGCTGCGCGAAGAGCTGGCCGTGCTGGCCCGCCCGCAGGTGCTGCTGGGCCTCGCGATGACGGTGCTCGGGTTTGCCGGCGTGTTCGTGGTCTACACCTACATCCAACCCTTGCTGACGCAGATCACCGGCCTGTCGGAGTCGGCCGTGTCGCCGATCCTGTTGGTGTTCGGTGGTGGCCTGGCCATCGGCAACATCCTCGGCGGCAAGCTGGCCGACCGTTCGGTGATGCCTGCCGTGCTCGGCACGCTGGTGGCATTGGCCGTGGTGCTCGGCGCGATGCAGTTCACCATCGGCACGCCGTTCACGGCGGTGGTCTTCGTCGGCCTGCTCGGTGTGGCTTCGTTCGCCACCGTGGCACCGATGCAGCTGCGGGTACTTGAAAAGGCCTCGGGCGCCGGCCAGAACCTCGCGTCGAGCCTCAACATCGCGGCCTTCAACCTGGGCAATGCGCTCGGCGCCTGGGTCGGCGGCGTGGTGATCGACCACGGCCCGGGGCTGCATGCGCTGGGCTGGGTGGCGGCATTGCTGACACTCGTGGGCCTGGGCATCGCGCTGTGGAGCCGCTCGCTCGACAAGCACGAGGCGCGTGCCTCGCTGGGCGATTGCGCCTCGGCGCAGGCCTGAAGCGCCCGCCGCCGGCGCGAGCCTGTTCATTCGTTGGTGCGCCGGTGCCCGTGCAAGTCGGGCACCGGCGCCATCGCGTGATAGAACTTCGCCATGACCACCCCGACCACAATGCCCGTGCCAGAAAAGAAAGACCGCCTGGAAGCCTGGCACGACGGCTCCGCCATCTGCCTCATTGCCGTGGGCGCGCACGGTGATCCGCTCGACCTGGGCGAAGGCGACGTCAGGCGCCTGATCGAACAGCTCGAAGGCTGCCTGCGGCAAGACCGCAAGGCGCCGGAGAACGCGGCACGTGCGCACATCGCCGTGCGCCCGGCCGTTGCGGCAGATGCGCGCACGCTCGCGGCGCTGGCGATCCAGGTCTGGCTCGACACCTACGCCACGGACGGCATGAATGACCTGCTCGCAAGCCATGTGCTCGGCGAGTTCACGCCGGCGAAATTCGCCGCATCGATCGAAGACGCCGGCGCCTGCCTGCTCGTTGCGGAAATCGACAGGCACCTCGTCGGCTATGCGCTGGTGCGCTTCGGTGTCGCCCAGCCGCTAGTGGCTTCAACCGATACGGAGCTTTGCACGCTCTATGTCCAGGAGCCCTTTACCGGATGCGGCGTCGGCTCGGCGCTGCTTCGCGAGGTGCGTGCCGCAGTCCGGGAGCGCACGGGCATCGAAGCGCTGTGGCTCTCGGTCAACGTCAGGAATCGGCGGGCTTGCGACTTCTACGAAAAGCACGGCCTGGTCGAGAAAGGCCGCACCCATTTCATTCTTGGCGAGGGGCGCCACGAGAACCATGTGCTCGCATTGATCCCTGGAGACAGCCGCGCGGAGCTTCCGCCGGTGCCCTGAACTGAACCGCGCCGGCCGCAGCCGGCCTCAATGCCTCTCGGTGGCCGGATCGGCCTGCACCACCCGCATGAAGAACTCGAACCGGTTGCGCCCCTGCGCCTTGGCGTTGTAGAGCGCCGCATCGGCCCGCGCCAGCAGCTCTGCAGCGGTGACGGACGAATCGGCAGCCCGGAGAAACGCAATGCCGACGCTGGTCGTGACCTCGATGCGCTGCCCATCGACCTCGAACGCCGGTGCGTTGATCCGCGCCACGATCTTTTCGGCAACGCCGGCCACGGCCTCCGGCGTGCTCGGGTTCTCGAGCACCAGCACGAACTCGTCGCCCGCGAGCCGGGCCACCATGTCGGTGCCGCGCACGCAACCCAGGAGCCGCCGCGCGTATTCGACCAGCACGGCATCGCCCACCGCATGGCCCCGCGTGTCGTTGATGCGCTTGAAGTGGTCGATGTCCAGGAACATCAACGCCAGCGCGTGGCCCGTGCGCCGCCCGCGCAGCACCGCGTCGGGCAGGTATTCGTTGAAGGCCAGCCGGTTCGGCAGGCCGGTGAGCGTGTCGAGCCGCGCCAACTCGATGAGCTTGTGCTCCACCACCTTCAGCGCGGTGATGTCCAGCGCGAGCGAAAAGATGCCATGCGTCACGCCATCGGCGCGGGTGTCGGGCACGTAGATCACCTGCGTGATGCGCTCGAACCCCTTGCGCTGGGTGCGCGCCTCGAACTCCACCCGCTCGCCCGCCAGGGCCCGCGCGATCATGGCCTTGCGCGAGATATACACGTCGGCGCCCGCCACGTCCTGCACGTGGCGCCCCAGCACCTGCGACGGATCGAGCCCCAGCCACTCGCGGCTGGTGGCGTTGGCGAAGGTGATCTTTTCCTCGCGGTCGATGTAGGTGATCAGCGCCGGCATGCTGTTGGTGATGGTGCGCAGGCGCAGCTCGCTCTCGGCCTGGTGCAGCTCGGCCTCTTTCAGCGCCGTGATGTTGAAGGTCATGAGATAGAACCCCAGCACCTCGCCCTGCAGGTTCTTGTCGGGAATCAGGTTGACCTGGAAGTAGCCTTCCTTGCCATGCATCGGCGCGTGCACCGGAAAGCGCACCTTCTGGCCGCTGAACATCATCGGAAGGTAGGGCTCGTGCTGCGCGTACATCGCGTCGCCCAGCGCCGAGCGCAACGTCAGGCCCTGCAGCGAGCCGTCGCCCACGCCCGCCATCTGCCGCGCCCGGCTGTTGCCGTACAGGCAGTTCTGGTCGCGGTCGAAGTAGCCGACCAGCGCCGGGATGCTGTCGGTCACGTCGCGCACCCGCTTCTCCTGCTCGGTCAGGGCCTTGCGGATGTTGACTTCTTCGGTGATGTCGAAGGTCATCGAGAACACGCCCTGCACCACGCCGTCGGCGTCGATGTCGGGGATGTAGTGGGCCTTGAAGGTGCGGTTGCCGATGCCCAGCGACGGGTCGCCGGTCTTCTCGAGGATGACGGTCTCGCCGGCCAGCGCGCGCCGGAAATGCGGCTCGACGGTGGCGAAGTCTTTCGCGCCGCGAACCTCGGGCATCGACCGCCCGACCAGCTGCGCGTTCTTGTGCAGCGTCCTCACGTGCGCATTGACGAAGGTGTAGTGCAGCGACGCGTCCACGTGCGACACCATCGCGGGGATGTTGTCGGCGATGGTCCGCACCTGTGCCTCGCTGTGCGCCAGGCTGACTTCGCTGGCGCGCCGCTGCGCCATCAGTTCGTCGAAGGTTCGCGAGAGGTCGCCGATCTCGTCCTGCGCGTAGGTGCGCGGCGCCACCACTTCCGAAGGCGCGTCCTGGGCGAACTGCATGTGACGGTGCAGATCGTCCAGCGGCCGCAGCTGACGCCGCACCACGCCCAGCGCCAGCGCGCCCGCCGATAGCGCGAGCAGCAAAGCCCCAAGCCAGGCACCGCGCTCGATGGCATCCAGCCGCGCGAAGGCCTCGGCGCGCGGGTACATGGCCCCGACGATCCAGTTCGTCTGCTCGGTGCGGTCGAAGGCATAGAGGCCGGGCACGCCGCCCTCGTCGATGCCCTCGCTCGCGCCCTCGAAACCGGCCATCGCGCGGATGACTTCCGGCGCACCGCCACCTTCCGCCCGGATGTGGTTCAGGATGCGCGAGGCATGCGGGTGATCGACCACGATGCCGTCGGTGGTCGTGATGAACAGGTAGCCGGTCTTGCCGAACCGGACATCGGCCAGCTTGCCCAGGATGCTGCGGTCTTTCAGATTGATGGCACCGGAGATCACGAACCGCACCTGCCCCGCGCTGTCGAGCACCGGCTCGGTGATGGCGACTTGCGCCAACCCGTTCAGGCGGTTGCGGTACGGCTGCGAGATGACGCCAGCCTTCGAGGCCACCGTCTGCTGGAAGTACGCGCGGTCTTTGAGGTTGACGCTGCCGATCTGCTGCGCGCCGTTCTGGTTGGCCACCAGATTGCCGTCGGTGTCGATGAAGGCCACGTTGTCGAAGGCCTGCTTCAGCGCGGGGTGCTTTTCCAGGAATTCCTGCAGCGGTGCGGCGTTTTCGAAGCCCTGCGTTTCCACGCTGTCGCCAAAGGTCTGCAGCAATATCCGGCGGCTGCTGAACTTCTGGTCGATGGCGTCCGCGATGGCCGATACGCGCGCCACCTGCTCGTCCGCGATCGACGCGCGCATGCGGCTCTTGACCAGATGCAGCGCGACGGTGGCAATGGCGAAGGTGGCCGTCAGCACGACCGCCGCGACGCCCAGGCTCAGGCGCGTGTGCAAGCCGATGCGGAATTTCGAGGGAGCCGATGGATTCATCGATGTCGTTGAAGCGGCCGGGCCGCCATCTTCTCCGATTTCGTCGTCAAGGTCCGTCTGAATATACGAGCTTGCGATCGGTGTCTGCACCGGCCTTGCATGCCGCCGTGCCGGCAAGCTCGTCGACGAGGCGATCGACGGCGGCTTCGGCCTTGCGCATCGACTGCGCCAGTTGCTCGCCGCCGAATTCGTCCGACTCCACCGCCGCCTCGAAGACGTCGGTGATGCCGATGTAGCCGAGCGCCGAGCGCACGCTGTTCTCGGTGTGGTTGAGGTGCGCGATGCGCCCGCCCGGGTCGTAGCCGTGGTCGCCGCGCGCGCCCAGCAGCACCGCGCGCTTGCCCGCCTCCGCCAGCAACGGCCAGTAAGGCACGGCGCCGCGCGAACGGTCGAAGCCGAAGGTGCGGCCCACGCGCACGATGTTGTCGATCCAGGCCTTGAACTGCGCGGGCGCGCTGAAGTTGTACATCGGCAGGCCGACCACGACCACGTCGGCGGCGATGAGCTGGTCGACCAGCCGGTCGCTCTCGGCGAGCACGTCGGCCATCCACGGCTCGCGC
Organism: Variovorax sp. EL159; assembly: GCF_900100965.1. Classification (GTDB taxonomy): domain Bacteria; phylum Pseudomonadota; class Gammaproteobacteria; order Burkholderiales; family Burkholderiaceae_C; genus Variovorax. Next base: position 454,651 of record NZ_FMUJ01000003.1, read on the forward strand.
GCGGCCGGCGGCGTGAAGGCCGCGTGAATCCAGCGGCCGTTGACGTGCGCGGGCGGTTGTTGCCCGACGTCGAGGTAGTCGATGCGGTCGTCCGGCCGCGCCTTGTGCCAGCGCTCGACGAAGCGCGCGGAAAGCCGGCGCGTGTGCGAGCCGTGTGCGTCGGTGTCGGAACGGCCCGGACGGGCGCTGGCGTCGATGTGAAGAAGGTTCAAAGTCATGAGCGTCTTGATGAGTGAGTTGATCTGTTCTGTGCCGCGCTGTCAGAATGACTGCGCAGGCCTTGAATCTAGAGACGCTTCGAGGCATTCACAAACGATCATTTCTCCTCTCATGAACGAGATTGACTCATCTGCCCGGCAACCCCGCCGATTGCCGCCACTGCTGGCGCTGCGCGCCTTCGAGGCCGCGGCGGCGCACCTGAGCTTTCAGCGCGCGGCACTCGAGCTGTCGGTCACGCCATCGGCCATCAGCCACCAGGTGCGTGCGCTCGAAGACACGCTGGGCCAGCCGCTGTTTCGCCGCCTCACGCGGCAGCTCGCACTGACGCCCGTGGGCCAGCGGCTGTTCGACGACCTGCGCACGGGCTTCGACGTGCTCGAAGCCGGTGTCGACAAATTGCGCCGCCCTGCGGCATCGCAGGCCGTCACGCTGACCACCAACACCGCGTTCGCCGCGCGATGGGTGCTGCCGCGCATGGCGGCCTTTCGCGAAGCCTGCCCCGGCATCGAGCTGCGGCTGCATGCGAGCGACACGTCGGTCGACCTTGCGCGCGGCGATGCCGACATCGCGGTGCGCATGGGCGGCGGCAACTGGCCCGGCCTCGTGTCGCGCGAGCTGATGTCCGAACGCTACGCGCCGCTGTGCAGCCCGATGCTGGGCCTGCGGCGCACAGCCGATCTGCCGAAGCACCAGTTGATCCATTGCGACTGGCAGCCGCAGGCAACGGCGCCGGCCGTCTGGCCGCGCTGGTTTCGCGAGGCCGGCATCGCACCGCCAAGAGGACGGGCGATGAAGGCCTCGGGTCTGTCTTTTTCAGACGAGACGCATGCGATGCTCGCCGCGCTCGGCGGACACGGCGTGGCATTGCTGAGCCTCACGCTCGCGGCCGAGGAAGTGCGAAGCGGCGCGCTGGTGCAACCCTTCGGGCCCGCGCTTGAGACGGGCAGCTACTTCCTGGCCACCGCGAACGGACGCGAGAACGAGCCCGCGATTCGCGCCGTGTGGGATTGGATTGCCACGCAGGCTGCGGCACCCGAGGCACGCAACGTCTGATGTGCACTGGCAGGCCGCACCGGCCCCTCGAAAAAAGCGCACGCGAAAAAGCCTCCCGAAGGAGGCTTGGCCGCAAGTCCGTTGGACCGGAGCGCCCGGTGCGTCAGCGCGTCGTCTTGCTCAAGAGCGTCGGCACGACATACCCGTCGCGGTACACGGCTTCGATGGTGCCGTCCACGGCATCGGCGGAATGCGCCGCCACGAATTTTTCGTCCCCCTGCCGGTAGACCACGATGGTGCAGGCCGAGCGCTTGCTGAGAATGCGGGCAACGCCTGTGGCCTGGCGCAGGGTCGGGTACGTCTCCATGGAGATCCTTGTCTGTCTTGTTGTTCCGCGGGTGGCAGTATGGAAGTGCGCGAGAGGGTCCGAGCATTTTTCAGGCCCGGACCTATAACCTTTGGATTACAACAAATACGAGACCGGCTTGCCACCTTTTTGCAGCGGCTCAGGCCGCCGCGCCAAGGTGCTCGTAGAGGATGAGAAAGCCGATCCCGATCAGCACCACCCCACCGACGATCTCCGCGCGCTTGCCGACTACCGCGCCCACCACGCGCCCGATCATCACGCCGATGGTCACCATGGCCATGGTGGCCAGGCCGATGGCCAGCGCGGTCCAGGCGATGTTCACGTTGATGAAGGCCAGGCCCACGCCCACAGCCATGGCATCGATGCTGGTGGCAAAGCCGGTGATGGCCAGCGTCCAGAAGGAATTGCGGCTGGGCTTGTCTTCCACCGCATCGGGCGCGCCGAAGCCTGCCCAGATCATTCGCAGGCCCAACACGCTGAGCAGCGTGACCGCGATCCAGTGGTCCCACTGGGCGACGTAGCTGGCGGCGGCCAGGCCGGCCGCCCAGCCGATGACAGGCGTCAAGGCCTCGATGACGCCGAAGATGAGGCCCGTGCGCAAGGCCTCGCGCCAGGAAGGTTTGCGAAGCGCCGCGCCTTTGCCGACGGCAGCGGCGAAGGCATCCGTCGACATGGCGAATGCAAGAAGAATCGTGGAAGCGATGTTCATGGTTGGAAGTAGCAAGAAAGGCCGGTTCAAGACGCCGCGGCACACGAACCCGCCGGCCAATGCCGTGTTCATGCACCACTGGTCTCGCCAACCTGTCGGTTGCTCACGCCACGGTTCGCAAGGTGCGAATCGAGTATGTTGACGTGAGCGCTTCCGAAGTCCGGAAGCCGGCTACTCCCCAAGGGAGCGGCGATTCTAAGGGCCCACCCGCAACGCCCCGCCCTGTTGCCCCCGGACGCCGAGGGGTTCCTGGCTTGCGCTCCTCCGCTTGCTCAGGGCTGTTTTCCGTACTGCGCGTCGCTGACTTTTTCCATCCAGTCGACCGCCTTGCCGTTCTCCTGTTCGGTGATCGCGATGTGCGTCATGGCCGTGGTGGGCGATGCGCCATGCCAGTGCTTCTGGCCCGCCGGAATCCAGACCACGTCGCCCGGACGGATCTCCTGCACCGGGTCGCCCCAGCGCTGGACCAGGCCGAAGCCCGCGGTGACGATCAGCGTTTGTCCGATCGGGTGCGTGTGCCATGCGGTGCGCGCGCCGGGCTCGAAGGTCACATAGGCACCGGTCGTGCGCGCGGGCGCCTTCGGCTGCAGAAAGAGCGGATCGACCCGCACGGTGCCGGTGAAATAGTCGGTCGGCCCCTTGGCCGACGCCTGCGAACCGTTGCGCGCGATCTGCAGGCCGTCGTTGTCGGGCTGCGCCAGCGCGGACGCGGCCATGGAAAGGGAAACGGCGGTCAGTGCGATGGATTTCATCGGGTGGTTGTGTGAAGAAGAAAAAGAAAAAGCGCGGACGGCGATGTCATGCAGCCAGCGAAGGCATGTGGCCGATGAGCTTGTCGAGCGTGACCGGGTAGTTGCGCACCCGCATGCCGGTCGCGTTGTAGACCGCGTTCGCCACGGCCGCGCCGACGCCGCACAGGCCCAGCTCGCCGATGCCCTTGGCCTTCATGGGCGACGACATGACGTCCGTTTCGTCCAGGAAGATCACGTCCTGGTGCGGGATGTCCGCGTGCACCGGCACTTCGTAGCCGGCCAGGTCGTGGTTGACGAAAAAGCCCAGCCGCGTATCGACCGCCAGCTCTTCCATCAAGGCCGCGCCCACGCCCATCGTCATGGCGCCAATCACCTGGCTGCGCGCCGACTTGGGGTTGAGGATGCGGCCCGCCGCGCACACGGCGAGCATCCGGCGCACGCGCACCTCGGCGGTGAAGGCGTCCACCGCGACTTCGACGAAGTGCGCGCCGAAGGTCGATTGCTGGTACCTGGTCGTGAGGTCGCCGTATTCGATGGTGTCTTCGACCACGATGCCACCCTCGCCGGCCACCGATGCGAGCGACAGGCTGCGCCCGCCGGCACGCACCATGCCATCAGAGAAGGTCGCGGTGGCCGCGTCGAGCCCGGCGCGCTGCGACACGGTGTCGCGCAGCTTGACGCAGGCGGCATACACGCCGGCCGTCGCGCTGTTGCCGCCCCACTGCCCGCCCGACCCTGAAGACACGGGAAAGGACGAATCGCCAAGCCGCACCACCACGCGGTCGATCGGCACGCCCATCATTTCCGCAGCAGTCTGCGCGATGACGGTGTAGCTGCCGGTGCCGATGTCGGTCATGTCGGTTTCCACCGTCACCACGCCGCGCCCATCGAGCCGCACGCGCGCACCCGACTTCATGACCTGGTTGTTGCGAAAGGCCGCGGCCAGGCCCGTGCCGATCCACCAGCGGCCCTCGCGCCGCTGCGCGGGTTGGGCGCTTCGCTGCGCCCAGCCGAAACGCTGTGCGCCGGTGCGCAGGCACTCGATGAGCCGGCGCTCCGAAAAGCGGCGGTTCGGATTCGCAGGGTCGACCTGGGTGTCGTTCAGCACGCGGAATTCGACCGGGTCCATGCCGAGCTTTTCGGCCATTTCGTCGATGGCAATTTCCAGTGCCATCAACCCCGGCGCCTCGCCCGGCGCGCGCATCGCATTGCCTTCGGGCAGGTCGAGCAGCGCCAGCCGCGTGCCGGTCAGGCGGTTTTCTCCAGCGTAGAGCAACTGCGTCTGCTGCACCGCGTTCTCGGGCTTGCCGCCGACGAGGTTGCCCGACCAGCTCTCGTGCGCGATGGCCGTGATGCGCCCCTGCCGCGTGGTGCCGATGCGCACGCGCTGGATGGTTGCCGGCCGGTGCACGGTGTTGTTGGCCACCAGCGGCCGCTGCAGCGTCACCTTCACCGGTCGCTGCGCGATACGCGCGCCGAGGGCGGCCAGCACGGTGTCGGCACGCAGGAACAGCTTCGCGCCGAAGCCCCCGCCGACGAACGGCGACACGAGACGGACGTTGTCTTTTGCAATGCCGAGCGTCGTCGCGAGGTCGGAGCGGGTCCAGTCGATCATCTGGTTCGATGTCCAGACCGTGAGCTTGTCGCCATGCCACACGGCAGTCGAAGCGTGCGGCTCCATCATCGCGTGCGAGTGGTCGGGCGTGGTGTAGGTCTGGTCGAGCCGCACTTCGGCCTTGCCGAACGCACCTGCGAAATCGCCGACGGTGCTGTTGCGGTCGGTGGTGCGCCGCTCGGTCGAGTCTTTCGCATCGGCCAGATCGAAGGCGCCGTCTGCCCGGACGTACTCGACGCGCAGCAACTGCGCGGCCGCCCTCGCCTGCTCGAAGCTTTCCGCGACGACAAGCGCGATGGCCTGGTGGTAGTGCTCGATCATCGGGCCGCCGAGCAGCCTCGCGGTATTGAGGCGGCCTTTGTCGAGCTTGCCGGCGTTCTCGGCGGTGACGATGGCGATCACGCCGGGCGCGGCCTTCGCGCGGCTCGCATCGATGGACGCGATGCGGCCCTTGGCGATCGCCGAGCCGACGACATAGCCGTAGGCCGCGTCGGGCGCCACATCGTGACGCTCGTAGGCATAGGGCGCCGTGCCCGTGGTCTTGAGCTTGCCGTCGATGCGATCGAGCGGCTGGCCGATCACCTTGAGCTGGTCGATCGGGTTGGTGGTCGCGGGTGTGTCGAATTTCATCGCTCAGCTCCTCGCGTCCGTCAGCACCGCATCGAGCGCGCGCTCGACCAGCGTCACCTTGAAGGCGTTCTGCGCGGTCGGCCGGGCGTCGGCGAGCAGCGCATCGGTGGTGGCCCTGGCGCCACGCGGCAGCTCGCGTTCGGCGGCCTCGACGCGCCACGGCTTGTGCGCAACGCCACCCAATGCGACGCGGCCCGAGCCGTCGCGCTGCACGATCGCGGCCACCGAGACCAGTGCAAAGGCATACGACGCGCGGTCGCGCACCTTGCGATAGACGTGCCGGCCCCCCACCGGGCTCGGCAACTGGACCGCCGTGATCAGCTCGCCCGGCTGCAGCGCGGTTTCGACGTTCGGCGTGGTGCCAGGCAGCTTGTGGAAGTCGGCGATGGGAATGGTCCGCCGCGCGCCGTCGGGGCGCATCGTCTCGATGCTCGCGTCGAGCGCGCGCATGGCGACGGCCATGTCGCTGGGGTGCGTCGCGATGCAGGCGTCGCTCGCGCCGATCACCGCATGCTGCCGGCTGACACCGCCGATGGCCGCGCAGCCGCTGCCCGGCTGGCGCTTGTTGCACGCCTGGTAGGTGTCGTAGAAGTACGGGCAGCGGGTTCGCTGCAGCAGGTTGCCCGCGGTGGTCGCCTTGTTTCGCAACTGCGCCGAGGCACCCGCCAGCAAGGCGCGCGACAGCACGGCGTAGTCGCGCCGCACGCGCTCGTTCGCGGCAAGGTCGGTGTTGCGCACCAGCGCGCCGATGCGCAGGCCGTTGTCGGGCGTGCCCTCGATCTTGTCGAAGCCCAGGCCGTTGACGTCGATCAGGTGGGCGGGCGTTTCGATCTCCAGCTTCATCAAGTCCAGCAGGTTCGTGCCGCCCGCGATGAAGCGCGCGCCCGGCACGCGTGCGGCCGCCGCGACGGCCTGCGCGGGCGATGCCGCGCGCTCGTAGGTGAAGGCCTTCATGCGTTCACCCCTGCCACTTCGGTGATCGCCTCGACGATGTTGCTGTAGGCACCGCAGCGACAGATGTTGCCGCTCATGCGCTCGCGAAACTCGACGCTCGACAACGGCGGCTTCGCGCCCAGGTCTTCGGTGACGTGGCTCGGAATGCCCTGCGCGATCTCGCTCAGCATGCCCACGGCCGAGCAGATCTGGCCCGGCGTGCAGTAGCCGCACTGGTAGCCGTCGTGCTTGACGAAGGCCGCCTGCATTGGGTGCAGCTTGCCCGGCGTGCCCAGGCCTTCGATGGTCGTCACCTTCGCGCCCTCGTGCATCACCGCGAGCGTCAGGCACGAGTTGATGCGCCGGCCGTCGAGCATCACCGTGCAGGCGCCGCACTGGCCGTGGTCGCAACCCTTCTTGGTGCCGGTCAGGTGCAGGTGCTCGCGCAATGCGTCGAGCAAGGTCGTGCGGGTGTCGAGCAACAGGCGGTGCACCTTGCCATTGACGTTCAGCGTCACGGGCGAAAGCGCTGCGTCGCCGGCAGTGCGAGGCGGCGCAGCGATGGCCGGCGCGGCGGTCACCAGCGCCGGCACCGATGCGGTGGCCGCGCCCGCCTTCAGCAGGCAGCGCCGGGAAATCGTGAACTCATCGGGGGTTGTCATGTCGCGTCTGCTCCTTGGTCGATCGCATGCGCTGCATGGGCACAGCGCCACGCGCAGGTGGCTGGCCAGCCCGGACGGCCGGCAAGAACGGACTGTAGGTCTGCGCCCCCGGCGCGAATAGACCCCGCAACCTTGAAGGACTGGCAAGTTGCTGTTGATAATCGCCGGCGAAAGAGGTGCCCATGCCCATCAACGAACTGCGCTCCATCGCGACCTTTGCCAAGACCGCCGAACTCGGCAGCCTGCGCCAGGCGGCCGCCGCACAGGGCATCACGCCGCAGGCGGCGAGCCAGGCGCTGGCCCAGCTCGAGCAGCACCTGGGCGTGCGGCTCTTTCACCGCACGACGCGCAGCATGTCGCTCACCGACGAAGGCCGGCAGTTTCTCGAAGCCGCGCAGCCGTCGCTGGTCGGCCTGCAGCGCGCCCTGAGCATGGCGCGGCAGGCCAAGGACGAAGTCGCCGGGCCGCTGCGCATCGTCGGTCCGCGCTCGACCTTCGCTCCGGTGCTGTGGCCGCTGCTCGACGAGTTCTGCCGCCTGTACCCGGGCGTGCAACCCGACGTGCACCTGGACGACCGCATCGGCAACTGGGTGGAAGACCGCGTGGACGTGGGCTTTCGCGTGGGGCAATCGCCGGCCGAGGGCGTGATCGCGCGCAAGCTGTTTTCATCGCAGCTCATCATCTGCGGCGCACCGGCGTACCTTGCCCGCCACGGTGCGCCCGACAACCTCAACGCACTCGCCGCCCACCGCTGCAGCGCCTTTCGCCATCCGGGCACCGGCAGGGTGCTGCCGTGGTACGTGAAGGTCGAAGATGCCCGACTCGAGCATCACGTGGTGCCAGCGCTGTGCATCAACGACGAAGCGCTGGAAACCGAAGCGGTGCTGGCCGGACACGTCCTCGGGTTGCTGACGGGCGTGATCGCCGCGCCCCACATCCGCGCCGGACGGCTGGTGCCGCTGCTGACCCCTCACGTGGACGACCACTCCAGCACCTTCGTTTACTACGGAAGCCGCGTCGCGCAGCCCACGCGCGTCAGGGCCTTCATCGACCTGGCAGTGCAGCGCCTCGTGAACAACACGACCTACGTTTTGACGGCGAAGGAACTGCAGTCCGCCGAAGCGAAGGGGCGCAAGGCGCATCCGCGGCAGTGATGCTGCCGCGCGAGTTTCAAACCGCCGCGCCCAGGGGCGACAACCCCCTCACCCACTCGAACACCGCCGCAACGGCCGGCTCGGAGCGCCGCGCCTCCGGGCACACCAGGTAGAACGGCAGGCCGGGCAGCACGGGCCCGAAAGGCTGCACCAGATTGCCCGCGCGCAACTCGTCCGCGATCAGCGCCAGGCCCATCAACGCCACGCCCTGCCCTTGCAGCGCGGCCGACACGGTGTGCGTTTCGTCGGAGAACACCGGCCCGGCCGACACATCGAGGCCCGGCACCTGCGCCTGCTGCTGCCACTCGGCCCACGTACCCGGCGGGCTCTTGCTGCCGGGCAGCGCGAAATGCAGCAGCGTGTGCTTCGTCAGGTCGCTGCGGCGACGCAGCTTGAGCGCGGGGCTGCAGGCCGGCGCGAAGGTGTTGTCGAACAGCTTCTCGGCCACGAGGCCCGGCCATTGGCCCTTGCCGTAGCGGATGGCGATGTCGGCCGTGATGCCGTCGAGCGCCACCGCCTCGTGCGATGCGTGAATGCGCAGGTCGAGCCGCGGATGCAGCGCGCGCAAGGTGCTCACGCGCGGCAGCAGCCAGCGCGCCGCAACTGCCGGCGTGGTCGACAAGGTGATGGCCTGCCGCGCGGGCGGCGCGCGCAGCCGCGCGACGGCGTTGGCCATGGCACTGAACGATTCGCTCAACACCGCCTGCAGCTCCCGGCCCTGCGACGTGAGCACCAGTTGCCTCGGCTGGCGAACGAACAGCTGCACCCCCAGCGACTCTTCGAGCTGCCGCACCTGATGGCTGATGGCCGTGGGCGTGACCGACAGCTCGTTCGCCGCGAGCTTGGCGCTGCAGTGCCGCGCGGCGGCTTCGAAGGCGCGCAGCCCCGCTAGCGGAGGCAATGAATGAAGGGTGGCCATGGATGAATTAATTTTTCTGCAAAGCAAAGAAAACGTCGTTTGTGGCGGCTGTGATGCTTGGATAAATTTCAAACCGTGTCAAGCAGTCAGATGAATTTCATTCACCCCATCAACCCACCCGAGGACCACGCCATGACCACCCTGCTCCACATCGACGCCAGCGCCCGCCCCGGCCTTTCGGGCTCCACCGAACACGGCTCGCACTCGCGCCGCCTGAGCCACCGTTTTGTCTCGGCCTGGAAGGCCACCCGTCCGCAAGACGAGGTGATCTACCGCGACATCGGCGCGAAGCCGCCCGGCACAGTCACCGGCGAATGGATCGAGGCGGGCTACACGCCCGAGGCGCTGCGCGCGCCGTGGATGCATGGCGTGCTCGCCGAAAGCGACGCACTGATCGCGGAGATCCGCCGGGCCGACGTGCTGGTGATCGGCACCCCCATGTACAACTTCAGCATGCCGGCGCCGCTGAAGTCGTGGATCGACAACGTCGTGCGCATCGGCGCCACCTTCGACTTCGATCGCAGCCGCGAGAACCCCTATGTGCCGCTGCTGGCCGAGCGCGTGCGGCGCACCGTGCTGCTCACTTCATGCGGCAGCAACGGCTACGGCCCCGGAGGCTTCCAGGCGCACATGGACCTGCTCACGCCGGGTGTCGCGACCCCGCTCGCGCTGCTCGGGCTCGACGAGCTTCACCGCGTGTCCATCGAACATGCCGAAGACCACGGCGACCTGCTCGATCAATCGATCGCTTCGGCACTCGCGCGTGTCGATGCACTCGTGCATGAATTGCAGTCGGCTGCGCACGCCTGAAATGCAATTCGCGACAACAGTGCGAGGGCAATTGACAACACAGCCGGGGCATGTCGCCACGCGTATGCAAATGCGCCTTGTGCTCTCTCTTTCGTTGTGATGTCATGGGCTGTGCATTACAAATGCACACAAAAGGGAGCCACAAGAAGAGAGAGAAAAGAAGGGCTCGAAATGACCAGGCATGACCTTCGTTCGCGCGTGTTCGCGACATTGGGATTCTTGTTTATGGGTGCGGCATCGTTGGGCGCCAACGCTGCAGACGGCACGATTCACTTCACGGGAGAGATCGTTGCCGCTCCGTATGAAATGCGGGTCGTCGCCAAGGCGCCCGCAGTCACGCATCGCGTGGTTGCGGCAAGCACCACCGAGGTGGTGTTCCTGCGGCAATGGGTGGACCGCCCCAGCGCCAGGGTTCGTGTCGATGCACTCGGTGGCCTGCCCTTGGCCACCGCATTCACCGACGCCAAGGGCCATCGAAACACCTTCGATCCGGCGGGCGAACAGCACGTGGGCCTCGACGGCGGCACGCTGTCGATCAAGCCGCAAGGCCTGCCACCGGCCGGCCGCATGGCCGGCGCGATGGTGACGGTCAGCTACAACTGACCAACTGAAGCCGCGCCGTGCCAGGCGCGGCGTGGCTCGGCTTCAGGCCGAACGAAGCTGCTCGCGCAGCTTCTGCCCGATCTCGGGCCGCTCCAGGAATGGGTCGGCCGGGTTGGTGCCCGACACGATGTTCTCCATGCGGCTGCGCACGTTGCCCAGCGCCTTGGGGTGGCTGAACACGTAGAACTGGTTGGCCGTGATCGCCTCGAACACCTTGGCCGCCACTTCGGCGGCGGTGATCTTGCCGCTGCTCACCGCCTTGTTGCTCATGGCCTGGCCGATGAGCTGGCTCTTCGTGAGTTCCGAATCCTTCGGCGCATTCGGGCGGTTGCGCTCGCTGCTCGTGATGCCGGTGGGCACGAAGTACGGGCACAGCAGGCTCGCACCGATCTGGTCGGTCACGAGGTTCAGGTCCTGGTACATGGTCTCGGTGAGGCTCACGACCGCAGCCTTGGCCGCGTTGTAGATGCCCATGTTGGGCGGCGTGAGCAGGCCGGCCATGCTGGCGGTGTTGGTGATGTGGCCGCGATAGCCGGGGTCCTTGGCGGCCGCTTCGAGCATCATCGGCGTGAACAGGCGCACGCCGTGGATCACGCCCCACAGGTCAACGCCCAGCACCCACTCCCAGTCGGCGACGGTGTTTTCCCACACGAGGCCACCCGCGCCCACGCCGGCGTTGTTGAACACGAAGTGCGGCGCGCCGAAGCGTTCCTTGACGGCGGCGGCCAGCGCTTCCATCTGCGCGGCATCGGACACATCGACCTTGCGGGCCATCACCTGCACGCCGGCGGCTTCCATCTCGGCCTTGGCCTTGTCGAGTGCGTCCTGCTGCACGTCGACCAGCACGAGGTTCATGCCACGGGCAGCGCCGATGCGTGCGCACTCGAGCCCGAAACCCGAACCAGCGCCGGTGAGTACGGCGGTCTTGCCCTTGAAGTCCTGAATCATTTGCCGGTGTCCTTCTGTTGAATGTCTCTGACGTTGGAGCCGCTATTGAAATACGGAACGCGCGCGGGCGCAGTCACGAAGGTGCCCGCCATGCGTCCCGTTTTCGGTCAGGCCTCAGCTTTCTTCAACACGTAGCCGATGCGCGGAAAGTGCACATGCACCGTGCCCGTGCGATCGCCGCTGCGCGCCAGCGTGTAGTGCGTGCGCGTGGCGGCGACCAGCGTGCCCGGCGTCTCTTCGAGGCCGAAGCTCTCGGCACGCACCGTGACGGCGCTGCCCAGCGGAATGCCGTGGTCGTCCTGGAAGGTGCTGTCGGTCAGCAGCGTGTGCGGCGTCGCGGCCTTGGCGACGGCGATGGCTTCGGCGGCGCTGAACTTCTCGGGTGCGCCATGGCCGATGGCGGCCATGCGGTCCATCCAGTCGATCACCGCCGGCGTCAGGTCGAGGATGGTGCGGACCGACTCGATGCGGCGCGTGTACCAGAGTGGGTGGTAGGCCGAGAAGTCGGCGATGCAGGGGAATCCGCCCAGCAGGAAAGGCTTGTCGTCCAGCATGTCCGACAGGCGGCGCAGGTACGACTTGTAGGCGCTGGTGGCGTCGGCCGGACGCAGGCGCGTCATGTTGCCGGCGCTCATCTTGCCGCGGTCTTCGCCGAAGGCCTTGGCGGCTTCGGGCGGCGCCTTGGCGAACACTTCGGCCACGCCTTTGGGCTGCATGTTCCAGGCCATCGCGGCCCAGAACAGCGTGGTGTCGGCCCACTGCGCCAGGATGCGCGACATGCCCTTTTCCGGCTCGGGGTAGAGCGTGGGCTCGGGCTGCAGGTGCTCCAGCACGTCGGCGATGAGCGCGCTGTCGCAATACATGTCGGCGCCAATCTGCAGGAACGGCGTCTTGCGGTAGCCGCCCGTGAGCACCTCCACATCGGGCTTGGGCATGATCGGTGGAATCAAAACCGACTTCCACGGCAGCTTCTTGGCGCCGAGGATGAGCCGCACCTTCTCGGAGAACGGCGAGGTGGTGTAGTGGTGAAGGATCAGGTCGGCCATGTGGTGTTTTCCGTGAGGGGTTTGCTTGCTTCTGCGGGTGAATGTTCAGCGCGGCTCAACGAGGTTGCGCGCGCTGGATGATCGAATCGAAATCGGTGCCCGCGCCGAGCGTGCCGAAGGTCTGGCCCCAGTCGCCGCCAAGGCGCGAGTCGCAAAAGGCGCTGAAGACTGCGGCCGGTGCGGTCTGAACGAGCAATGCAGCCTGCACCGCGAGCGCCACGTCCTGTGCCAGACGGCGCGCCTCGACCTCGGAGGCCATCGCCTCGATGCGCGCGGGCAGTGCGTCGGCCAGGCGGTCGAGCGCGGCATGCTGGCCGCGCGCCGGAGCCAACTCTTTCGCAAGGCCGGCGACCGCATCGCCCTTGCGCAAACCACGCAGCAGGTCGAGCGCCATGATGTTGCCGGCGCCTTCCCAGATCGAGTTGAGCGGCATCTCGCGGTAGATGCGCGCCATGATGCCTTCGCCGCCCTCCTCCACGTAGCCATTGCCGCCGAGGCATTCCATGGCCTCCTGTGCGAAGTGGCTGCCGCGTTTGCAGATCCAGAACTTGGCGACCGGCGTGAGCAGGCGCGCCATCAGGCGTTCGTGTTCGTCGCCGGGTTGATCGAAGGCGCGGGCCAGGCGGATCGCGAGCGCGGTCGAGGCTTCGCTTTCGAGCGCGAGGTCGGCCAGCACATTCTTCATGAGCGGCTGTTCGATCAGCGGCTTGCCGAAGGCGCTGCGTTGGCTGGTGTGGTTGAGCGCGATGCTCAGGGCCTGGCGCATCAGGCCGCTGGTGCCGAGTGCGCAGTCGAGCCGGGTCATCGTGCCCATCTCGAGGATCTGCGGAATGCCGCGGCCCTCCTCACCCACCAGCCACGCGGTGGCACCGTCGAACTCGACCTCGGAACTCGCGTTGGCCTTGTTGCCGAGCTTGTCCTTCAGGCGCTGGATGCGGATGGCGTTGCGCGCGCCATCGGGCAGCACGCGCGGAAGAAAGAAGCAACTGAGCCCGGCGGGGGTCTGCGCCAGCACGAGGAATGCATCGCACATCGGTGCCGAGAAGAACCACTTGTGGCCGGTGATGGCATAGCGCTCGCCCCAGGCGTCGCTGCCGTCCCGCACGGCGCGCGTGGTGTTGGCCCGCACGTCGGAGCCGCCCTGCTTCTCGGTCATGCCCATGCCCATGGTCACGCCGGGCTTGTCCTTGAAAGACTTGAGCGCGGGGTCGTACCAGAGGCTGCCGAGCTTGGGGCCCCAGTCGGCGTACACGGCCGCATTGTCGCGCAGCGCAGGCGTGACGGCATAGCTCATCGAGATCGGGCAAAGAATCGATGGCTCCAGCTCGGTGAAGAGCATGAAGCCGGCCGCGCGCAGCACATGCGGCGAGGCGGAAGTACCGGTCCACGGCGTGCCGTGTAGGCCCGCGCCCACGGCGGCCGTCATCAGCGCGTGATAACTCGGATGAAACTCCACCTCGTCGATGCGCCGCCCAAAGCGGTCGTGCGTGTGCAGTTCGGGCGTGTGGATGTTGGCAAGCCGCGCATGCATCTGCATGCCGGCCGAACCAAGGGTCGCGCCCAGCTCCTGCAGCTGCGCAAGCTGCAACGCGGGCGCGTTGAACTTCAACGCATCGCGCAGGGGCCGGTTGGTGTCGAAGAGGTTGTAGTCCACCAGCGGTGCGGGCTGGTTGAACACCTCGTGCGTCATTTCCATATCCGGCCTCCTTGCCGTGCGTTCAGTTCATCTCATTTCATTCAGATCAGCTTGACCAACTGCTTGCCGAAATTCTTGCCCTTGAGCAAACCCAGGAAGGCTTCAGGGGCGGACGCGATGCCCTGCGCCACCGACTCGCGCGGCTTGAGCTTGCCTGTGGCCACCAGCGTGCCCAGCTCGGTCAGCGCCTCGGGCCACACTTCCATGTGCTCGCTGACGATGAAGCCTTCGATCTTCATGCGGTTGATGAGGATCAGCGCCGGGTTGGCGAGCGGCAGCGGCTGGCCGTCGTAGCCCGCGATCATTCCGCACAGCGCCACGCGTGCGAAGGCGTTGGCGCGCAGCAGCACGGCGTCGAAGATGTAGCCGCCGACGTTTTCGAAATAGCCGTCGATGCCCTTCGGGCAGGCTTCCTTGAGCGCGGCGCTCATGCTCTTCACGTCGGGGTGCAGGCGGTAGTCGATGCAGGCGTCGAAGCCGAGTTCGTCGGTCACGTACTTGCACTTGTCCGCGCCGCCGGCAATGCCGACCACGCGGCAACCGCGCGCCTTGGCCAGCGCACCGAAGGCACTGCCGACCGCGCCGCTGGCGGCCGTGATGACCACGGTTTCACCGGCCTTGGGCGCAATGATCTTCACGAGGCCGTACCAGGCCGTGACGCCCGGCATGCCGACCGCGCCGAGGTAGTGCGACAGCGCCACGTGCGTGGTGTCGACCTTCTTCAGCGCGCCGGGCTGCGAGGCGTCGACCACGCTGTATTCCTGCCAGCCGCCGAAGCCGACGACCTTGTCGCCGACCGCGTACTTGGGGTGCTTGCTCTCGACCACTTCGCCCACGGTGCCGCCCTGCATCACGGCGCCGAGCGGCTGCGGTTGCGCGTAGCTCTTGGCGTCGTTCATGCGGCCGCGCATGTACGGATCAAGGCTCATGTAGTGGTGGCGCACCAGGACCTGGTTGTCCTTCAGTGCGGGCGTTTCGGCGGTCACCAGCTTGAAGTTGCTGGCAACGGCTTCGCCCTCGGGGCGGTTGTCGAGATGGATCTGTTGGTTCGTGGGCATGGATATCTCCGGAGAAATCTGGTCAATCGGTGGAAGGCGGACGCATCTCGTTGACGCTGGTGGGGCCGGTAGGCAGCCGGCGCTTCACGTACTTGAAGGTGCCGGTGGCATGGGCACACACGCGCTCGTGTTCGTCGTAGATCTTGGCTTCGGTAAAAGCCAGCGTGGCGGTGCGGTGGATCAGCGTGCCGCGCGCATGCAGCGGGCCGACCGAAGGCTGCATGAAGCTGGTCTTCATCTCGATGGTGACGACGCCGGTTTCGGGCGCGACGCTGCGCGCGGCCGCGGCCATGGTGATGTCGAGCAGCGTCATGCAGGCGCCGCCGTGAGTCACGTCGAAGGTGTTCAGGTGTTCGGGCTTGGCGGTGTAGACGATCTCGGACTCGCCGTTCTCGAACTTCGTGAGCTCGAAGCCCAGGTGGCGGGCGAACGGAATCTGGCTCGTGTACGAGCGGATGTTGATGTCGCTGGAATCGGGGGAAGACATCTTGGTTCTTACTCTGACTTGTTGGGTTGCTGGGTGTTTGTGTTTTGTTCGGCTGGCTTTTTCCGGGCGCTGCTCGGGTTCATTCAGGGCGAGTGCGAATGACACCGGGTACTCCCCTCCGCGAATGTCCCCCGGGGCTGCGCCCCTCCTCCTTTATTTCGCTGCGGGGAGCACCCGATGCCATTCGCACAGGGCACGCTGCGGGTATATCGCCGATCAACGACCGCTGCGTGCAACGCTCACGCCGATGGTGTGCTCCCCGCAGCGAAACAAAGGAGGAGGGGCGGTAGCCCGAAGGCCGGGGGACATTCGCGGAGGGGAGTACGCCGTCGGCGTGAGCGCCGTCCTGAACAGCATGCCCGGCCTATCGAAAAAATCTAGGCGCCGAGCACCACGCTGACACCGCCATCGACGGCAACCCACTGCCCCGTGATGTGCTTGCCGGCATCGCTCGCGTACAGCAGCGTGATGCCCTTCAGGTCTTCCTCGTCGCCCAGGCGGCCCAACGGCGCGGCTGCGGCCATGTTGTCCTCGCCCAGCGACTTGATCAGCCCCGCCGCCATCTTCGTCATGAAGAAGCCCGGGCAGATCGCATTCACGTTGATGCCGTACTTGCCCCATTCAGCCGCCAGCGTCTTCGTGAAGCCGATCACCGCCGTCTTCGAGGTGTTGTAGGCCAGCGTCTGCATGCCCGGGCCGTTGCCGTTCAGGCCCGCGATCGAGGCGATGTTGATGATGCGGCCCGTCTTCTTCGGGATCATGTAGCCCTTGGCGATCTGCTGCGACAGGATGAAATAGCCTCGCACGTTGAGGTTCATCACCTTGTCCCAGGCCTCGACCGGGTGGTTCTCGGCGGGTGCGCCCCAACTGGCGCCGGCGTTGTTGATGAGGATGTCGACCGCGCCCATGCGCTCCAGCGTTTCGTCGGCCAGGCGGCGGGTGTCTTCTTCCCTCGAGCAGTCGGCGGCGATCCAGCGCGCGTCGATGCCGGCGGCTTGCAGCTCGGCGGCGGCCTGCTCCAGGTCGTCGGCCTTGCGCGAACTCAGCATGATCTTCGCGCCGGCTTCGCCGAGTGCATGGGCCATCTGCAGGCCCAGGCCGCGCGAGCCGCCGGTGATGAGGGCGGTCTTGCCCGTGAGGTCGAAGAGTTTTTGAACGGTACGGGGGGTCATGGAATGTCTCCGGTGTGGAAGGTCGTCTGTCTGGCTCAGATCACGTAGTCCATGCATTGGCGGGCTTCACGCACCGCGCCAATGAAGGGCTTCAGCGCCACGTGCTGCGGATGGTCCGCATAGGCCGCGAGCGCGGCGGCGTCGGTGAACTCCGAATTGAGGATCAGGTCGTAGGTCGCTTCAAGCCCTGGCTGGGCGATCACCACCTCGAACAGGCGCGTGCCGGGCGACAGCTTGGCGCAGGCGTCGAGCAGCGCCTTGGCCTTCAGCAGGTTGGTCGCCTTGTCGGCGCCCTCTGCGTGCTCCTTGAACTTCCACATCACGATGTGCTTGAGCATGGCGGTCCTTTGCGTTGCTTGCTGGATGGGTGGGTTACTTGTCGTTGAGCCGCGAGCGCACGTAGATGAGCACGAAGCCCACCAGCGTCACCAACCCGCCGGGCACCGCCATCGACCAGCCCAGTGCGGCATCGGTGCGACCGGTGGAAATCCCCAGGATCACGAGAAACAGCCCGCCGTAGATCAGGATCCAGATCCACTTCTCCAGCCGGGCATGCGGCTTGGGTGGCTTGACGGGGGTGTTGTTGTTGTTGCTGGGGTTCGGCGGATTGGTAGTGGCCATCAGAAGGCGTCCTCGGGCAAAGCTGTACAGGTCGGGTCGCGGCTTTCGACCACGTTGAGCCATGCGCCGATTTTCGGCAGCTCGTAGTGGAAGAAATAGTCCGTGGCACCGATCTTGCCAGCTGTTACCGCCCTCGCCTTTTCGCTGTCGATCTCCAGGGCGCGCTGCGCCACGTCGAGCCAGATCCAGGCCAGCACCGTGTGGCCGAAAGCCTGCATGTACGGCACGGCGTTGGCCAGGGCGTCGGCCGGGTCGCCGGTGGACCATGCGGCCTCGGTGGCGCTGCCGATGCGCTGCAGCGCGGCGCCCAGCGCCTTGGCGTTGGCCGCAAGCGCCGGCACCTTGGCCGCGCGGGCGATGGTGTCGGTGATGCGGCCGGCCAGCAACTGCAGGCCCCGGCCCTTTTCCATCAGCACCTTGCGGCCCAGCAGGTCGGCCGCCTGGATGCCGTGCGTGCCCTCGTGGATCATGTTCAGGCGGTTGTCGCGCCAGTACTGCTCCACCGGAAAGTCGCGCGTGTAGCCGTAGCCGCCGTGCACCTGGATGGCCAGCGAGTTGGCTTCCAGGCACCACTCGCTCGGCCAGCTCTTGGCAATGGGCGTGAGCACTTCGAGCAGCAAGCGCGCGTCGTCGGCAGCCTGCGCGTCGCCGGTCTTCTGTTCGTCGACCAGCCGGGCGCAGTACAGCTCCAGCGCCAATGCGCCTTCGCAATACGCCTTCTGCGCGAGCAGCATGCGGCGCACATCGGCGTGCTCGATGATGCGGACCTGCGGCGCGGCCGAGTCCTTGACGACGGCTGTGCCTGCGGCTTCCGGCTTCTTCACCAGCCGGCCTTGCGGGCGGCTCTTGGCGTATTCGAGCGAGGCGTGGTAGCCCGCCATGCCGAGCATGGTGGCGGCGGTGCCGACGCCGATGCGCGCCTCGTTCATCATGTGGAACATGCAGTGCAGGCCCTTGCCGGGCGCGCCGACCAGATAGCCCACCGCCCCCGCCTTGCCATCGACCGGGTACTTGCCCTCGCCGAAGTTCAGCAGCGTGTTGGTGGTGCCGCGCCAGCCCAGCTTGTGGTTCAGGCCCGCGAGCGCCACGTCGTTGCGCTCACCGGTGAGCTGGCCCTTCGTGTCCACCATGCGCTTGGGCACGATGAAGAGCGAGATGCCGCGCGTGCCGGGCACCAGCTTGCCGTTTTCATCCGGGATCTTGGCCAGCACGATGTGCACGATGTTCTCGGTCAGCTCGTGGTCGCCCGACGAGATCCACATCTTGTTGCCCGTGAGCCGATAGCGCGGGCCCAGCGGATCGTTCTGGAAATCGGCGCCGTCGGGCACGGCGCGCGTGGCCACGTCGCTCAGCGACGAGCCGGCCTGCGGCTCCGACAGGCACATGGTGCCGGCCCAGCGGCCCGAAAACTCGTTCTTGGCGAACACCTCTTTCTGCATCTCGGTGCCATGCACCATCAGCAGGTTGGCGTTGCCGCTCGTGAGCATGTTCGAGCCGATGCTCACCGAGGCCATCGCGAAGAAGCTGTTGGCGGCGGCCGAGAGCGTGTACGGCAGCTGCATGCCACCGATGTCGTAGTCTTGCGCGGCGCTCATCATTCCCGACTCGACGAAGGCCTTGTGCGCGTCGTGCGTGGCCTTCGGCAAGACGACCTTCTCGCCGTCGAAATGCGGCTCCTGGGTGTCGACCGTGCGATTGAACGGCGCGTACTTCTCGCGCGCAATGCGCTCGCAGGTGTCGAGCACCGCATCGAAAGTCTCGCGCGAGTGGTCGGCAAAGCGTTCGCGCTGGTTGAGCGACTCGGCATCGAGCCAGTCGTAGAGCAGAAAGTCGAGGGTGGAACGCAGGCTCATGATGATGTCGATTTCTTCGAGAGGGTTCTGTCTGCCGCCGCCTGGCGGCCAATCTATCGCTCCGGCAGCTTCGCGATGGTGCCCTGCGCAAGCGCGCAGAGCTTTTCAATGCCGTCCTTCACCACGAACACCTCGCAGGTGCAGACGGCCTGCGAGCTGCCCGAATGGACCGTCCGGGCGCGCGCGACCAGCCGCTCGCCGAGGGCGGGCCGCACGTAGTTGATCTTGAATTCGGAAGTCACCACCGGCACGCGCAATGCGCTGCCGCCGGCGAAGGTCAGTGCGTTGTCGGCCATGTAGCTGACGATTCCGCCATGGGCGAAACCGTTCTGCTGCTTCAGCTGCGCGGAAAGCGGCAACTGGATCTCGGCATGGCCCGGCGACAGCGCATGAAGCTCTGCGCCGATCAGCACGCTGAACGGCTGCGCGGCCAGAACGCCGCGCCCGTATGCGAGAACGGCCAGGGCGGCTTCGGGCGAGACCTCCTGGTCGTGGCCCAAGCCGGCCATGATTACAAGACCTCGAAGACGCCCGCGGCGCCCATGCCGCCGCCGATGCACATCGTGACCAGCACCTTCTTGGCGCCACGGCGCTTGCCTTCGATGAGCGCGTGGCCCGTCAGGCGCTGGCCGCTCACACCGTAGGGGTGGCCCACGGCGATGGCGCCGCCGTCCACGTTCAGGCGGTCGGCCGGAATGCCGAGCTTGTCGCGGCAGTAGATCACCTGCACGGCGAAGGCTTCGTTCAGCTCCCACAGGTCGATGTCGTTGACCGTGAGGCCCAGGCGCTTGAGCACCTTGGGAATCGCGAAGACCGGGCCGATGCCCATTTCGTCAGGCTCGCAACCGGCCACGGCAAAACCGAGGAAACGGCCGAGCGGCTTCAGGCCCTTCTTCTCGGCGTACTTCTCTTCGACCAGCACGCAGGCGCCGCCGCCGTCCGAGAACTGGCTGGCATTGCCGGCCGAGATCAGGCCGCCGGGCAGTGCCGAGCGAATGCCGCTGATGCCTTCCTTGGTGGTGCCGGCGCGGATGCCTTCATCGTTCTCGATGGTGACTTCCTTGGTGCGCAGGCCCAGCACCGGGTCGGCCACGCCGGCCAGCACGGTGATAGGGGCGATCTCGTCCTTGAAGCGGCCGGCTTCCAGCGCGGCGGTGGCCTTCTGCTGGCTGGCTGCGCCGTATTCGTCCATGGCGTCGCGGCCGATGTTGTAGCGCTTGGCGACCTGCTCGGCCGTCTGCAGCATGTTCCAGTAGATCTCGGGCTTGTGCTTCACGAGCCAGGGGTCGGCCAGCATGTGCTTGTTGGCTTCGTTCTGCACGCACGAGATGCTCTCGACGCCGCCGGCCACGTACACCTCGCCTTCGCCCGCGATGATGCGTTGGGCGGCGGTGGCGATGGTCTGCAGGCCCGACGAGCAGAAGCGGTTGATGGTCATGCCCGAGGTGGTGACGGGGCAGCCGGCGCGCAGCGCGATCTGGCGCGCGATGTTGGAGCCGGTGGCACCTTCGGGCGTGGCGCAACCCATGATGACGTCATCGACTTCGGCGGCTTCGATGCCGGCGCGCGAGATGGCGTGCTGAACGGCATGGCCGCCGAGCGTGGCGCCGTGCGTCATGTTGAAGGCACCCTTCCAGCTCTTCGCGAGCGGCGTGCGGGCGGTGGAAACAATGACGGCGCTGGTCATGGTGAGGTCCTTTGAAGATGGAAGGGAAAGAAGGTTGTCGTCATGGCGCCGGAGCAGCGTTGGTGTTGCTCAGGAGCTGGTGATAGAAGCCGATCATCTCGCCGTAGTTGGAGACGGCCAGGCGTTCGTTGTTGCCATGGAAGCGCGCAAGGTCTTCGCCCTTCGCGCGGAACGGCGAGAAGCGGAAGACGGCATCGCTCACGAGGCTGAAATGGCGCGAGTCGGTGGCGGCGGTCATGAGGCCGGGGGCCACGATGGCATCGGGGAAAGTCTGGCGCACCGCCTGCTGGATCGCGCGGTAGCCGGTGCTGTCGGTCGACGACACGGGCGACGGCTCTGCGTTGCCGGGGTACTGCTTGATCTTGATGTCGTCGTTGGCCAGCGCCTTGCGCAGGTGTGCCTCGACGCTTGCGATGGTGTCGCCCGGCAGGATGCGGAAGTTGACGGCGGCCTCGGCGCGACCGGGCAGCACGTTGTCTTTATTGCCGGCGCGCACGATGGTCAGCGCGGTGGTCGTGCGCAGCATGGCGTTGCTGCTCGGGCTCTTTTCGAGCTGGCCGCGCACCAGTGGCTCGGTGAGCCACAGGTTCGACAGCATCACGCGGTTGATGCCGCTCATCTCGGGCGCCAGTGCGCCGAACATCTGGCCGGCCACGCCACTGATGCCACCGGGCATGGGGTTGGCTTCGAGCCGTGCCAGCGCCGCGCTCATGCTGCCGATGGCGCTGTGCTGCGGCGGCATCGACGAGTGGCCGGGCGCGGTGTCGAGCGACAGGAAGAAAGTGCCGTAGCCCTTTTCAGCCAGGCCGATGAGCGCCGCGGGCTTCGAGAGGCCGGGCAGCACGCCGTCGAGCACCAGCAGGCCTTCGTCGAGCACCCAGTCCAGGCGCACGTTGCGCGACTTGAGCAGTTCGGCAATCGGCAGCGCACCGCGCAGGCCGCTCACTTCTTCGTCGTCGCCCATCACGAGGTAGACGGTCTGCCTGGGCTTGAAGCCGCTGCCGATGAGAAGCTCGATGGCTTCCATCTGCGCGAAGAGATTGCTCTTGTTGTCGAGCGTGCCGCGGCCCCAGATGAAGCCGTCCTTGATCTCGCCACTGAAGGGGTCGACCGTCCACGCCTTCTCGGTGCCGGGAGCGATGGGCACCATGTCCTGGTGCGCCATCAGCGCGATCGGCTTGGCGTTCGGATCGGTGCCGGTCCATGTGTAGAGCAGCGCCTTGTTGCCCACCACTTCCCGCTTCAGGGTGGCGTGGACCTTGGGGAACTGCTGTTCGAGGTAGGCGTGCAGCTTGTCGAACTCGGCCGCGTTGGCGGCCGGATCGTCCATGCCCGACACCGTGCGGAACGTGATCGCGGTGGACAGCCGCTTGGCGGCTGCCTGCAGGTCGAAGTCCAGCTTGGGTGCGGGCGCCACCGCCAGTTGCTGCGATGGCGTGGTCCAGGTCTTGACCGCCACGGCGGCCACCAGCAAGACGATTGCCAGCAGCAGCCCGAGAAAAATGCGTTTCAACATTGGCGGTCGGTGTCCTGTCTTTGCGTCGGTATCAGGCGAACTGCTTGCCTTCGGCGACCAGCTTCTGGATCAGCGGTGCGGGTTGCCAGAACTCGGCGTCGTCGCGCGGGTTCTTGGCAAAGCGCTTCATCGACTCGGCCACGTTGTACAGGCCGACTTGCGATGCGTAGTGCATCGGGCCGCCGCGCCAGATCGGGAAGCCATAGCCGGTGAGGTACACCATGTCGATGTCGCCCGACTTCGAGGCAATGCCGTCCTCGAGGATGTGCGCGCCTTCGTTGACGAGGGCATACACCAGGCGTTGCACGATTTCTTCATCGGAAATCTTGCGCGGCGTGATGCCCAGCTCTTTGCGGTGGTCTTCGATCATCTTGTTGACGAGCTCCGACGGAATCGCATCGCGCTTGCCGGCCTGGTAGTCGTACCACCCTGCCCCGGTCTTCTGGCCGAAGCGGCCCAGTTCGCAGAGCTTGTCGGCCGTGCGGCTGTACTTCATGTCGGCGCGCTCGGTGGCGCGGCGCTTGCGAATGGCCCAACCGATGTCGTTGCCGGCCAGGTCGCCCATGCGGAACGGGCCCATGGCAAAGCCGAACTTCTCGATGGCCTTGTCGACCTGCTGCGGCAGCGCACCTTCGTCCAGCAGGAAGCCGGCCTGGCGCGAGTACTGCTCGATCATGCGGTTGCCGATGAAGCCGTCGCACACGCCCGAGACCACCGAGGTCTTCTTGATCTTCTTGCCGATGGCCATGACCGTGGCGAGCACGTCCTTGGCGGTGGCCTTGCCGCGCACCACTTCGAGCAGCTTCATCACGTTGGCCGGGCTGAAGAAGTGCATGCCGACCACGTCCTGCGGACGCTCGGTGAACGCGGCGATCTTGTCGACGTCGAGCGTCGAGGTGTTCGAGGCCAGGATCGCGCCCTTCTTGGCGACGCGGTCGAGTTCCTTGAAGACCTTTTCCTTGACGCCGATTTCTTCGAACACGGCTTCGATGATGAGGTCGGCGTCTTTCAGGTCGTCGTAGCTCAGCGTGGTGCTCAGCAGCGCCATGCGCTGCTCGTACTTGTCCTGCTTGAGCTTGCCCTTCTTGACCTGGGCTTCGTAGTTCTTCTTGATGGTGGCCACGCCGCGGTCGAGCGCTTCCTGCTTCATCTCGAGGATCTTGACGGGGATGCCCGCGTTCAGGAAGTTCATCGAGATGCCGCCGCCCATGGTGCCGGCGCCGATCACGCCCACGGCCTTGATCTCGCGCTTGGGCGTGTCTTCGGGCACGTCGGGGATCTTGCTCGCGGCGCGCTCGGCCATGAACAGGTGGCGCAGCGACAGCGACTCGGGCGTGAACATCAGCGCAGTGAAGAGGCGCCGTTCTTCGGCCATGCCGTCTTCGAACTTCATCTTCGTGGCGGCTTGCACGGCCTCGATGCACTTCAGCGGTGCCGGGTAGTTCTTGGACATGGCGCCGACCATGTTCTTGGTGAACTGGAAGTACGCGTCGCCTTGCGGGTGCTTGCACGGCAGGTTGCGCACCAGCGGCAGCGCCTCGCCGGTCTTGCCGGCCACGCTCTTGGCGAAGGCCACGGCTTCTTCGAACACCGATTCGGCCGATGCGGCCAGCTTGTCGAACAGCTTCTGGCCGGGCAGGCTGGCCAGCACTTCGGAGCGCACGGCTTCGCCGCTCACGATCATGTTCAGCGCGGTTTCCACGCCGAGCACGCGTGGCAGGCGTTGCGTGCCGCCGGCGCCGGGCAGCAGGCCCAGCTTGACTTCGGGCAGTGCCACGGCGGTGCCGGGTGCGGCCACGCGGTAGTGGCAGCCCAGGGCCAGTTCGAGGCCGCCGCCCATGCACACCGAGTGGATGGCGGCGACGATGGGCTTGGGCGAAGCTTCGAGCGCCAGGATCACGCTCAGCAGGTTGGGCTCTTGCAGCGCCTTGGGCGTGCCGAATTCCTTGATGTCCGCGCCGCCCGAGAACGCCTTGCCGGCGCCCGTGAGGACGATGGCCTTGACGGCGTCGTCGGCATTGGCCTTGGCCAGCCCATCGGTGATGCCGATGCGGGTCGAGAAACCGAGACCGTTGACCGGAGGGTTGGTCAGTGTGATCACGGCGACATCGCCGAGCACTTTGTATTCAGCCGTCATGCTGCGTTCCTTGGTGTGTGAAGAAAAAGAAGAAAAAGCACGAGTGTTCTTTTTCGGGGGATTCTAGGCGTTTGTGGCGACGCAACAATGGCACGCAGTCGCTGTCGAGACAAGGCCTTCCATGAAGAGAGCGGGCCCTTTGGGAAACACCGCGGAACCGGCGTTGCCGGGGCCGCGGGTGTTGCCTTCTGCAAGGGGGTTTGCCCTAAACCTCCAGCCACTCCTTGCGGGTGGTGGCGTCGGCGCGCAGGCTGTCGGGCGTGCCGTCGAACACGATGCTGCCGTGGCCCATGACGAGCGCGCGGTCGGAGATCTGCATCGCGATGGTGAGCTTCTGCTCGATCAGCAGCACCGAGATGCCCTTGTCCTTCAGCGTGCGCAGGTACTGCCCCACCAGCTCGACGATCTTGGGCGCGAGGCCCTCGGTCGGCTCGTCGATGATGATGAGATCGGGATCGCCCATCAGCGTGCGGCACAGCGTGAGCATCTGCTGCTCGCCGCCCGAAAGCACGCCGGCCTCGGTGTGCTGGCGCTCCTTCAGGCGCGGGAACATGCCGTACATGTCGTCGAACGACCAGCGGCTGCCCTTGCCCGAACCCTTCTGCCCCAGCAGCAGGTTCTGGTGCACCGTGAGCTTGGGGAAGATGTCGCGGTTCTCGGGCACGTAGCCGATGCCGAAGTGCGCGATCTCGTAGGCCTTGCGGCGCAGGATGTCCTGGCCCTTCCAGTGCAGTCCGCCCTCGGCATGCACCAGGCCCATGATGGCCTTGGCAGTGGTCGAGCGGCCCGAGCCGTTGCGGCCCAGCAGCGCGACGATCTCGCCGGGGTTCACGTCGAAGGAAACGCCATGCAGCACATGGCTCTTGCCGTAGTAGGCGTGGATGTCTTGAAGCTTCAGCATGTCAGTGTCCCGCTCCCTGCGCGTCAGCAACCGAGGAGCCCAGGTAGGCCTCCTGCACGCGCGCATTGGCACGCACGGCCGCGGGCGTGTCGAAGGCAATCACTTCGCCATACACCACCACCGCGATCTTGTCGGCCAGGCCGAAGACCACGCCCATGTCGTGCTCGACCGTCAGCAGCGTCTTGCCGACCGTGACGTGCTTGATGAGCGAGATGAAATGCGAGGTCTCGGTCTTGCTCATGCCGGCCGTGGGCTCGTCCAGCAAGATGACGCTGGCGCCGCCCGCGATGGTCACGCCGATCTCGAGCGCGCGCTGTTCGGCGTACGTGAGGTTGACCGCGTGCACGTCGCGCTTGCGCTCCAGCCCGATCTGGCGAACCAGCTCTTCGGTGCGCGCATTGGCGTCGTCCAGGTTCGAAAGAAAACGCAGGAAGGTGTACTTGTAGCCCAGGCTCCACAGCACGCCGCAGCGCAGGTTCTCGAAGACGGTGAGCTTCGGAAAGATGTTGGTGATCTGGAAGCTGCGCGACAGGCCCAGCCGGTTGATCTCATACGGCTTCATGCCGTCGATGCGCTGGCCGTTCAGCAGCACCTCGCCGCTGGTGGGCGCAAGGCGCCCGCTGATCAGGTTGAACAGCGTGGACTTGCCCGCGCCGTTCGGCCCGATGATGGCCACGCGCTCGCCCGCCGTCACCGCCAAATCGACGCCACGGATGATGTCGGTCTTGCCGAAGCTCTTTTTCAGGCCCTTGAGTTCGAGTGAATAGCTCATGCCGTCTCCCGCCGCTTGATCTCGGCTTCAATTTCTTCTTGTGCCTGACCCCACACCCGCGCAAAGCGACGGCGTACGACCTCGAAGATGCCCAGGCCCACCACAAGCAACGCGGCGGCAACGACCCAGCTCGTGGCCGACGCGGTGTCCAGCGTGAGGCCCGCGAACGGCACGGTCGAGCCGAGCGCCGCGTTCAGCTGCATGTGATAGATCATCTCGACGATGGCCGCGGCGCCCGCCAGCATGATGGCCGCCCCGATGAACAGGCCCACGTAGAGCAGGTAGAAGCGCTTGATCTTGCCGAACAGCGCCACGCGCACGTTCATCATGATCAGGCTGGCCACGCCGCCCGGCGCGAACATCACCATCAGCAGGAACACCAGGCCCACGTACAGCAGCCAGGCCTTGCTGAGTTCGGACAGCAGCACCAGCGCGAACACCAGCAGTGCCGCCCCGATGATCGGCCCGAAGAAGAAGGTGGCGCCCCCCAGGAAGGTGAACAGCAGGTAGCTGCCCGAGCGCAGCCCGTTCAGGCTGTCGGCCGCGTTCACGATCTCGAAGTTGATCGCCGCCAGCCCGCCGCCGATGCCCGCGAAGAAGCCCGCGATGATGAAGGCGAAGTAGCGCACGCGCTGCGTGTTGTAGCCGATGAACTCGACGCGCTCGGGGTTGTCGCGCACCGCGTTCAGCATGCGTCCGAGCGGCGTGCCGGTAAAGGCGAACATCAGCCCGGTGCAGATGAAGCAGTACACGGCGATCAGGTAATACACCTGGTTCTGCGGCCCGAAGTTGATGCCGAAGAACGACGCGCCATACACGCGGTTGGTGGTGATGCCGCCTTCGCCGCCGAAGAAGCTGGGGAACATCAGTGCCATCGCGGCCACCAGCTCGCCAAGGCCGAGCGTGATCATCGCGAAGGTGGTGCCCGACTTCTTGGTCGACACGTAGCCGAACACCATGGCGAAGAACATGCCGCCCAGGCCGCCCACGAGCGGAATGAGCACCAGCGGAATCGGCAGCTTGCCGGCGCCGGCCAGGTTCATCGCATGAATGGCGATGAACGAGCCCAGCCCCACGTACACCGCATGCCCGAAGCTGAGCATGCCGCCCTGCCCCAGCAGGATGTTGTAGCTCAGGCAGATGATGATGAGGTAGCCGATCTGCGACAGCATGGTCAGCGCCAGGCTGCTGGTGAAGATCATCGGCGCGACGATCAGCAGCACGGCGAACAGCGACCAGATCAGGATGCGGCCGATGTTCAGCGGCTTGAAGCGGTAGTACCGCGTGGGCGTCGGATTGGGTGCCGACGTCGGTGTCGTTGTGGTTGCAGCGGTCATGGCGTCAGTCCTCCCGGGTTCCGAGAAGACCCTTGGGCCTGAAGATGAGGATCAGCACCAGGAACAGGTACGGAAGAATGGGCGCCACCTGCGAGATCGTGAGCTTGAGCAGCTCGTAGCCGAAGGTCTGGTCGGTCACGGCCACGCCCAGGGCCTGCAGGCCGGTCGCGAGCGACTGGTCCATGGCCACGGCAAAGGTCTGCACCACGCCGATGATCAGCGACGACAGGAAGGCACCGGCCAGCGAGCCCATGCCGCCGACCACCACCACCACGAAGATGATGGAGCCGACCGAACCCGCCATGGCCGGCTCGGTGACGTAGGTGTTGCCGCCGACCACGCCCGCCAGGCCGGCCAGCGCGGCACCGCCGCCGAACACCAGCATGAACACGCGCGGCACGTTGTGGCCCAGCGCCTCGACCATGTCGGGGTGCTTGAGCGCCGCCTGGATCACCAGCCCGATGCGCGTGCGCGTGAGCAGCAGCCACACCGAGATCAGCATCAGCACCGCCACCAGCATGATGAACGAGCGCGACTTGGGGAACTGCGTGCCGTACAGCGAGAAGAGCGGGCCCTGCAGTGCCGTCGGCAGGCCGTACGGCACCGTGGAGCGGCCCCAGACCAGCTGCACGATTTCAAGGATCAGGTACGAAAGACCGAAGGTCACCAGCAGCTCGGGCACATGGCCGAACTTGTGGACGCGGCGCAGGCAATAGCGCTCGAAGGCCGCCCCCAGCACGAACACCAGCAGCGGCGCAATGAACAGCGCGGGCCAGAAGCCCAGGATGCCCGACAGCGTGTAGGCGAAATAGGCGCCCAGCATGTAGAAGCTGGCGTGCGCGAAGTTGAGCACGCCCATCATGCTGAAGATCAGCGTGAGGCCAGAACTCAGCATGAACAACAGCAAGCCGTAGCTGACGCCGTTGAGCAGCGAGATGACGAAGAATTCGACGTTCATCGGTCTTTCGTGTCGGTTGAAAAAGAAAAAGGCCCGAGTGTTGAAGTCGGGCCTCGACCGCGTTAGCGTGCTGCCTGACTCAGGGCCGCTTCATCTGGCACGTGGTGGGCGTGCTGGCCACGTAGGCGTCGTAGTACTTCACCGGTGCCAGCGTGTAGCCGGTGTTCTCCGGGCTGTACGGGTACTTCGCGCTGGCCTTCTCCCAACGGGCGATGTACAGGCCCTGCTGCAGCTGGTGGTCGGTCTTGCGCAGTTCGACGTCGCCGTTGAAGCTCTTGAACTTCATGCCTTCGAGCGCCGCCGTCACCTTGACCACGTCGGTCGACTTGGTCTTGACGAAGGCTTCGGTCAGGGCCTGGAACACGGTGTAGGCATCGGTCGTGTAGATGTCGTCGTTGAACTTCTTCTTGAAGTCCTCGGCGTACTTCTGCATCTCGCCGCCCATGTTGTAGTGGGCATAGCCGACCTGGAACACCTTGCCGTCGGACGCGGCGCCCATGGCGGTCGGCGTGCCGCTGGTCACGGCGTAGTAGGTATAGAACTTGACGTTCAGGCCCGAGTCGTTGGCCGCCTTGATGAGCAGCGCAAGGTCGGAGCCCCAGTTGCCGGTGATGACGGTGTCGGCGCCCGAAGCCTTGATCTTGGCGATGTAGGGCGAGAAGTCGCGCACCTGTGCGAGCGGGTGCAGGTCGTCGCCGACGATCTGGACGTCGGGGCGCTTGTGCTTCAGGTCTTCCTTGGCGTACTTGGAGACCTGCTGGCCGTGGGCGTAGTTCTGGCCAATGATGTAGACCTTCTTGATGTCCGGCTGGTCCTTCATGTAGGTGGTCAGCGCTTCCATCTTCATCGACGTGTCGGCGTCGAAGCGGTATTGCCAGTAGCTGCACTTGGCGTTGGTCAGCTCGGGGTCGACCGCCGCGTAGTTCAGGTACAGCGCTTCCTTGCCCGGATTGCGCGCGTTGTTCTTTTCGAGCGCATCGATGATCGCGAGCGCGGGGCCGGAGCCGTTGCCCTGAACGATGTAGCGTGCGCCCTGGTCCATGGCCGAGCGCAGTGCGCTGGTGGTTTCCTGCGGGCTGAGCTTGTTGTCGATCGCGATGATCTCGAACTTCACGCCGGCCGCGTTCTTCTTGTTGAATTCTTCGGCAAAGAACTGGAAGGTCTTGAGTTGGTTCGTTCCCACCGCAGCCATCAGGCCCGACAGCGGGTCGATCCACGCGATCTTGACGGTTTCACCCTTCTGGGCAAGCGCGCCGGTGGCACTTGCCGCGAGAACGGCTGCGGTAACGATCTTCAGAGCGAGCTTCAATCTATATCTCCTGGTCAAACCGATTCAAAAGGCCTCACGAGAGTACAAGCGTTCGCAGCCCCTCCCCTCAGGGAATGCCCGTAAGGGAGGCGCCTCGAAGGCCCGTTTCTATCGCGCAGGCGACACCGCATTTCTCCAAATTGCTACCCGTGGGTAGATGACTTCTACCAACGGGTAGGAAATGCGTTCACAAAGACGCCTAGGGGCGCTTCATCTGGCAGGTCGTGGGCGTGCTCGCCACATACGACTCGTAATACTTCACGGGGACGTTCGTGTAACCGGTGTTTTCAGCGTCGTAGGGGTACTTGGCGCTGGCTTTTTCCCAGCGCGAGATGTACAGGCCCTGCTGCAATTGGTGGTCGGCCTTGCGCACCTCGACCTCGCCGTTGAAGCTCTTGATCTTCATGCCCTCGAGCGCGGCGGCGACCTTGACCGGATCGGTCGACTTGGTCTGCGCGAAGGCGGCGTCGAGCAGCGCGAACACGTGATAGATCGAGGCCTGCGTCAGGTCGTCGTTCATCTTCTTCTTGTAGCCCGCCATGATCTTCTGGATGTCGCCGCCCATGTTGTAGTGGGCATAGGCCACGGTGTAGACCTTGCCGTCGGAGGTGGCGCCCATGGCCGTGGGCGTGCCGGCGCCCGGCGCGTAGTACGTCAGGAACTTGACGTTCAGGCCCGAGTCGTTGGCCGCCTTGATGAGCAGCGACAGGTCGGAGCCCCAGTTGCCGGTGATGACGGTGTCTGCGCCCGAGGCCTTGATCTTGGCGATGTAGGGCGAGAAGTCGCGCACCTGCGCCAGCGGGTGCAGGTCGTCGCCCACGATCTGGATGTCGGGGCGCTTGACCTTCAGGTCCTCCTTGGCGAACTTCGACACCTGCACGCCGTGCGCGTAGTTCTGGCCGAGGATGTAGACCTTCTTGATGTCAGGCTGGTCCTTCATCCAGGTGGTCAGCGCCTCCATCTTCATGGAGGTGTCGGCGTCGACCCGGAAGTGCCAGTAGCTGCACTTGCTGTTGGTCAGGTCGGGGTCGACCGCCGCGTAGTTCATGTACAGCAGCTCCTTGCCCGGATTGCGCGCGTTGTTCTTCTCGACAGCGTCGATGATCGCGAGCGCGGGGCCGGAGCCGTTGCCCTGCATGATGTAGCGCGCACCCTGGTCTTGCGCGGAGCGCAGCGCAGCGGTGGTTTCCTGCGGGCTGAGCTTGTTGTCGAGCGCGAGGATCTCGAACTTCACGCCCGACAGGTTCTTCTTGTTGAACTCTTCAGCAAGGTATTGCGTGGTCTTCAGCTGGTTGGTGCCCACCGCGGCCATCAGGCCCGACAGCGGGTCGAGCCAGGCGATCTTGACCGTCTCGCCCTTTTGGGCGAATGCGGCCGTCACGCTCACCAACATTGCACAGGCAGCTACTGACTTGATAGCAAATTGCATGAAGAGTCTCCTGAGTGAAAGGCGGGATGCCAGCGTACAAGCGCCCTTTTTTTCGCCGCACAGGGAATGCCCGGAAGAAGGGCCGCCGAGGCGGCCTTGCTATCACGTGCGCGACAGTGCGTGTGGGCTTGGCTTGTGTCTTCAGAGCGTCGGCAGCTTGTAGTCCTTGAGCAGTTCGCGAAGACGGGTCTTCAGGATCTTGCCGGTGGCGCCCAGTGGAATGGCATCGACGAACACCACGTCGTCGGGGATCTGCCACTTGGCGGTCTTGCCTTCGTAGAACTTCAGCAGCTCCTCGCGCGTGACCTCGGCGCCGGGCTTCTTCACGACCGCGATGATCGGGCGCTCGTCCCACTTCGGGTGGAACACGCCGATGCAGGCGGCCATGGCCACCGCCGGGTGCGCGACCGCGATGTTCTCGATGTCGATGGAGCTGATCCACTCGCCTCCGGACTTGATCACGTCCTTGCTGCGGTCGGTGATCTGCAGGTAGCCGTCGGCGTCGATGGTGGCAACGTCGCCGGTCGGGAACCAGCCGCGGCCCTGCGCGTCGGCGATGAGCGGGTTGCCGCCCTCGCCCTTGAAGTATTCCTTCACGACCCACGGGCCCTTGACCAGCAGGTCGCCGTAGACCTTGCCGTCCCAGGGCAGCTCGTTGCCGTCGCCATCGACGATCTTCATGTCGACGCCGAAGATCGCCCGGCCCTGCTTCATGCGGATCTGCAGCTGCGCATCGGCCGGCAGCGACAGGTGCTTGTTCTTGAGCGTGCAGAGCGTGCCCAGCGGGCTCATCTCGGTCATGCCCCAGGCGTGCAGCACCTCGACGTTGTAGTTCTCCTGGAACGCCGTGATCATGGCCGGCGGACAGGCCGAGCCACCGATCACGGTGCGGTTCAGCTTGCTGAACTTCAGGCCATTGGTCTGCATGTGGCCCAGCATCATCTGCCACACGGTGGGCACGCCGGCCGCGAAGGTGACGCCCTCGGACTCGATCAGCTCGTACACCGACTTGCCGTCGAGCGACGGGCCCGGAAACACCAGCTTGCAGCCCACCAACGCGGCCGAGTACGGAATGCCCCAGGCGTTGACGTGGAACATCGGCACCACCGGCAGCACCGAGTCTTGCGCCGAGATGCGCATGACGTCGGGCAGCGCCGCGGCGTAGGCGTGCAGCATCGTCGAGCGGTGGCTGTAGAGCGCGGCCTTCGGGTTGCCCGTGGTGCCGCTCGTGTAGCACATGCTCGACGCCGAGTTCTCGTCGAAGGTCGGCCAGTCGTAGTCCGAAGACTGCTGGCCGAGCCAGCTTTCGTAGCTCACGAGGTTGGGCACGCCGCTGTCGGCCGGCAGCCTGTCGGCGTCGCACAGTGCCACCCACTTGCGGATCGTCGGGCAGCGCGCATGCACCGCCTGCACCAGCGGCAGGAAGCTCAGGTCGAAGCACAGGATCTGGTCTTCGGCGTGGTTGGCGATCCAGGCGATCTGGTCGGGGTGCAGGCGCGGGTTGATGGTGTGCAGCACGCGGCCGCTGCCGCTCACGCCGTAATACAGCTCCAGGTGGCGATAGCCGTTCCAGGCCAGCGTGGCCACGCGGTCGCTGAACAGCAATTGCTCGCCGTCCAGCGCGTTGGCCACCTGCCGGGCACGCGATGCGATACCGCCCCACGTCGTGCGGTGAATATCGCCTTCGACCCGGCGCGAGACGATCTCGCCGTCGCCGTTGTGGCGCTCGACGAACTCGATCAGCGACGAGATCAAAAGCGGTTGGTCTTGCATCAAACCCAGCATCTACGGACTCCTTTGTGAAATGACTTCTGAAAGCTTGCGAACAAGAGATTCACGCAAGCTTCGGCCACTTGCACAATGACACAAACCCGCACTGCATGATTGAACGAAGCGGCTCAAGTGGGCGCCCGCGGCCCGACACCCGCGGGCACCGCGCCCACGACCTTGCGGCACGGCTGGCGGATCGTCTTGTCGCAGCTCGGCAGCTCCTTCGCATGGGCATACGGGATGTGGCCCAGCACGATGCTCGAAGGGTGCGTGGCGTCGTGCCACACCTTGTTGGTCGAGGCCGTGGTGTTGTTGCCGAAGATCCAGAACCCAGTCTGCGAAGGGGTATCGACGGTCACGCGGATGCTGGAGCCGGCGCGGAACACGTGGGCGAACTTCTGGATCTCGACGCGCACCGGGTTGGGCTGGGCTGCATCCAACGGCGCTTCGGTGGCCTTGGTGAAGTCGCCGAAGGGCCGCAGCACCGACGAACGGGCACCGTCCAGCGCACGCTTGGAGGCACGCAGCCAGCCGCGCTGCACGAACATCTCCTGCCCGTCGGGCCGCACCTCGGACACAGTGAGCTGCAGGTCGGTGTCGGCGGCGGTGGCGTTGATCCACAGGTCGGCCGAGCCTTCGCCGTAGAAGCTCAGGTCTTCCGGCAGAGCGGCCGTGGTGAAGGTGAGCTGGCCGTCCTTTTCGCTGTCGGCCACGGCCTGCCAGCCTTCGGCGGCGGGGTTGTTCACCACCGGACTCTTCATCGGGTAGCGGTAGGTCGAAGAATCGGAAGCCTGCGTCGGCTTGGCATCGGCAAGCACGCCGCCCGGCTGCATCCACAGGCGCATCGGCGTGACCTTGACCGGCAGGCGGTCGAACTCGGCCACGCCCGTGGGCTTGAGCTTCGGCGCACCGGTGATGGCCTTCTGGTCGATCTTCTGCATCTCCTGCAGCAGGCGCACATGCGGCTCTTTTTCGAAGCCGTTGTCTTCGCCCTTCACGAAATGGGCCAGGAAGCGCTTGAGCGTGCTGTCGATGTAGTCGGAGGTGACGTTGGTGTGGTGGTCGCCGTTGGCGCTGATGAGCCACATCTTCTCGGGCGCCATCGTGTCCTCGTAGTAGCCCGAGCGCGGGCCGATCTGCTCGTCCTGCCACGACTGGGTGCCCAGCGCGGGAATGTCGAT
Source organism: Variovorax sp. EL159 (assembly GCF_900100965.1). Classification (GTDB taxonomy): domain Bacteria; phylum Pseudomonadota; class Gammaproteobacteria; order Burkholderiales; family Burkholderiaceae_C; genus Variovorax. The sequence goes on from NZ_FMUJ01000003.1 coordinate 488,895, forward strand.
CTTGCCGGTCTCGTAGAACGCACTGCGCTTGACGTACAGGCCGTCGGCGTAGGGGTTCTCCAGCCACTTCGTCAGGTCCAGATCGGGCCGCTTGATCTTCGCGATGTTGTCGGCCACGGTCTTGGCGCACTCGGTGTCGCCGTCGAGCTTGGCCGCGATATCGGCGGCCTTGTTCCAGGTGGCCGGGAACCCGCCCCACCACTGCGCCGGAAAGCCGATGTTCTTGATGCCGCCGGGGTAGCCCACGTCGCGGTACGGGTCGGTCACGTTCTTGCTGGGCGTGATGGCCAGCAGGCCCTTGGGCCGGTGCGCCGCCACCCACAGCTGGTTGTAGCCCGAATACGAGTAGCCGATCATGCCGATCTTGCCGTTCGACCATGGCTGCTTGCCGGCCCATTCGAGCGCGAAGGCGCCGGCCGCGCCGGTGCTGGCGTCGAACACCTGGTCTTCACCGGTCGAGCAGCCGGTGCCAGGCACGTTCAGGCCCATGACCGCATAGCCTTCGGCCAACCAGGGCTGGCCGACGTTCGGGGCCGAGCCCGAGCTGTAGCCGTCGTACTCCACCAGCAGCGGAAAGCTGCCGGTGGCACTGGGCAGCAGCAGCGAGTAGCGCATCTTGTTGCCATCGGGCAGCGTGATGTAGCCCCACTTGCGCACCGGGCCCTTCTCGGGCTGGGCTTCGGGCGTGGTGGCCGGCGGCGGCGAGCCGGCCGACGGAAAGAACGAGAACCCGCTGTGCGAGCCGCCGCCGCATGCGGCAAGGCCGGCCGCAACGGCCACGAGCGAAGCGGCAAGCCGCCAGCGGTTGGGGTGTCTGAAAGTCGTCATTGGTTGTCTCCGTTGTTGTTTTGAAGTCATGCGCGGCCCAGGCGCGATTCGGGGCGACTCAAGCGATCCGGCGACTCAGGGCGTCGTCGTGATCCGGGTTTCGGTGAGCGTGGCGTCGTAGCGCAGCGTGGCTGGCCAGGGCGCCCAGGTGGCGCCGAGTTCGGGCGTGTTCGGGTCGCCCTTGCGCATGAAGGCGCCGATGCTGGCCATCATGGCGTTCGACAACGCCACGCGGCCCGGCTTGTTGGCGGTGCTGTTGGTCACGCTGGAAAAGAGCGACGGCCCGAAGTTGCCGAACATGAAGCCTAGGTCAAAGCCGTGCGCGGCGCCGTACACGTCGTTCCACGGCGCGGGTTCCTGCGCCCAGTCGAAGCGGTAGTGCCAGACGCTGTTCGGCTGCTGCAGCTTCAGCGTGTCGAGCAGGTTCACGCGGCTGGCGTCGCCCAGCAGTTGCGTGATGAGCGCGGTCTTCGCATTGAAGCCGGTGCCGGGTGCCGTGATCGGCAGGTACGACGGATCGATGATGTCGGCCACCGTCAGCGGCGTGGGCTCGTCGGGCTTGAAGTTCATCATCATCGAGAACCGCGCGGCGTCGCTGATGAGGTGGCCCGGCTTGGCACCCGGCGCCAGGCTGGCAAGCAGCGGCGCGAAAAGCTTGCCCTCGTCCCGCGTGAAGCCCAGCAGCAAGGGCACCTTGTTGTAGTTGCCGACGCCGATCTCATGGATGGGATCGACCGGCAACACCTTGCCATCGGGAATCGGCCCGGCGCTGTTCAGGCCCGCGGCCAGCACGTTGGCCAGCAGCTTGTTCGCATCCTGCCCGCGCAGGTAGGCGGCGATCTGCGCCGGCGGCTGCGCGGCGATGTAGCTCGCGGCGGTGGCGTTCGATGCCTTGCCGTCGACCACCACCAGCGTCTTCAAGATGTTCTGGCCCTGCGTGAGCGCGGTCGATTCGGGGCTCAGCGTGGGCAACCCGGCAGTCAGATTGCTCTGCAGCGACAGCCCCGCGCTGATCGGCAACGCCTTGTGGAACAGGCCCTTGGCCATCGGCGACGCCAGCAGCGCCAGCACGTTGGTGCCGCCGGCCGACTGGCCCGACAGCGTGACGTTGCCGGGGTCTCCGCCGAACACCTCGATGTTCTTCTGGATGTAGCGCAGCGCCGCCATGTTGTCGAGCATGGTGAAGTTGCCCGAGTCGTCGCCCGCGGTGCTGCCGGTGCGCAGTTGCGGTATGGCCAGGTAGCCCAGGATGCCGACGCGGTAGTTGGCCGTGACGATGACGGCGTTCGTGGCCTTCGCGAGCCTGGCACCGTCGTACACCGGGTCGGCGGTGTAGCCCGAGATATTGCTGCCGCCATACAGGAACAGCAGCACCGGCAGGTTCTTGTCGGTGTTGGCCGGACGCCAGATGTTGAGCGTCAGGCAGTCTTCGCTGCCGACCGGGGTGTTCAGGGTGGTGCCGATGCTCGCGTCATAAGTGTTGTGGCTGCCGGGGCCGTAGATGCGGCCCATCTGCAGGCAGGCATTGCCGAACTTGTCGGCCTTGCGCGTGTCGCTCCAGGCCGTGGGCTCGACCGGCGCGCGCCAGCGCAGATCGCCCACAGGCGCTTGCGCGAAGGGAACGCCCTTCCAGAAGTAGCTGCCCGAGTTGGCGCTGTCGTCCACGCCTTCGATCTTGCCGGCCGAGGTCTGGCGAACCATGGGGCCGTCGGCGGGCGGTGCGGGCGGCGCGGGTGGTGGTACGACGGCTGCCGGTGGCGGCAGGGGAATGAAGCCTGACCCCGACGATCCGCCGCCGCAGGCCGACAGGGCCACGCATGCGGTCACGGCCAGCGCGATCGCGCCGGCCTTTGTCGTTCCTGCCCTTGCCGTACCCTGGTTTTCCGTTGTCTCTGTGCTGTTCATTTTTTTGTCTCCACACCGGGTTAATCGGAATGCGTGCATCGGCGCCCGGCACCCATACTCCGGCCCGCCGAACCCACAAAAATTCTAGAAACCGGCCCCGCATTTCCCGCTATCACAAACGAGCCAAAGCAATGACTTCAGGAGCACAAATCCCCCGCCACTTGCGCCGTCCGCAGCGCCGGGGGGCCTGTGTGCCGCAGCCCGAACTGCGCACCAGCTCCGCCGACTGGCTGGAAGGGGTGCTCGGAATGTTCGAGGCCGAAGGGCTCGACGTGCCCGCGCTGCTGCGCGACGCGGGGTTCGATCCGGAGTCGTTGCACCAGCAGAACGCGCGCTTTCCGGTCGACGAGATCACGATGCTCTGGCAGCTGGCGGTGTCGCGCGTCGGCAAGCCCACGCTGGGCCTGAACCGCGAACTGGCCTCGACCTACAGCAAGCTGGGCACCGTCGGCCATGCGATGGCCTGCGCGCCCGACCTGAAGACCAGCCTGGGCAGCCTCACGCGCTACATGGCCGTGATCTCGGACGCCACCACCTTCTCGATGAACGACGACCCGCGCGGCAGCTGGATGTCGCTGGAGCACAGCGGCGGCAGCCTGCCGATTCCGCGCCAGCGCGTCGAATACGCGCTGCTGACGCTGTTCACCTTCGCCCGCTGGGCCGCACGGCGCGACCTGCAGCCGCTGATGGTGGAGTTCGTCTACCCTGCCCCGGCCGACGACCGCCCGCACCGCGAAGCTTTCGGCTGCGACATCCGCTTCAACTGCAGCGCCAACCGCCTGCTGCTGTCAACCGTCGACATGACGATGCACCTGCCGACGCACCATCCAGCGCTGGCCGAGATGCACCAGCACCTGCTCGAAGACCAGCTGACCCAGCTCGGCCAGACCACCACCAGCAGCCTCGTGTGCGCCGAGATCGCGCGCCGGCTGCAGCAAGGCGAGCCGCGACGGCAGGACGTGGCGGCCGGCCTCGGCATTGCCGAGCGCACCTTGCAGCGCCGGCTGCAGGAAGAGTCGGTGTCGTTCCAGTCACTGCTCGACCGCACCCGCCGCGAACTGGCGCAGCAGTACCTGGCCGAGCAGCGCCACACGCTGACCGACGTGGCCGACCTGCTGGGCTTTGTGGACACCAGCAATTTCTTTCGCGCCTGCAAGCGCTGGTTTGGACTGCCGCCCGCGCAGTACCGGGCGCGGATCTGGCAAGGCAGTGGCCCGGTGGGCAGGATGCTGCCAGCCGGCGCGCTGCTGAACTGAAGGCCCCGCCGGCAAGGGGTTTCGCGCTCTGCCGGACAATCCGGCGATGAGCCTGCTTGCTGAAGACACCGACGTCGCGGACCTGGGATTGCGCTGGAAACCCGGCTTTTCGACCCTCGGCCCCGCGTTTTTCACCGCACTGCAACCGACACCGCTGCCCGACCCGTACTGGGTGTGCCGCAGCGAGGCCGTCGCGCGCGAACTCGGCCTGCCGGCCGATTGGCCTTCCGACAGCACGCTGTCGGCACTCACGGGCAGCATGCAGATCGCCGGCACGCAACCCTTCGCCACGGTCTATAGCGGCCACCAGTTCGGCGTGTGGGCGGGCCAGTTGGGCGATGGCCGCGCGATCATGATCGGCGAGACCGAAGCCGGCCTCGAAGTGCAACTGAAGGGCGCGGGCCGCACGCCCTATTCGCGCGGCGGCGACGGCCGTGCGGTGCTGCGATCGAGCATCCGCGAATTTCTCTGCAGCGAGGCCATGCACGGCCTGGGCATCCCGACCACCCGCGCGCTCTGCGTGACCGGCTCCGACGCCCGCGTGCGCCGCGAAGAGCTGGAAAGCGCCGCCGTGGTCACCCGCGTGGCGCCCAGCTTCATCCGCTTTGGCCACTTCGAGCACTTTGCAGCCAACCAGCGCGAAGACGAACTGCGCGCGCTGGCCGACTACGTCATCGACCGCTACTACCCGGCCTGCCGCACCACCGAGCGCTTCGACGGCAATGCCTACGCGGCCTTTCTCGAAGCGGTGAGCGAGCGCACCGCCGCCCTGCTCGCGCAATGGCAGGCCGTGGGCTTTTGCCACGGGGTGATGAACACCGACAACATGAGCATCCTCGGGCTCACCATCGACTACGGGCCGTTCCAGTTTCTCGACGGTTTCGATCCGCGCCACATCTGCAACCACAGCGACACCGGCGGGCGCTACGCCTTCAACCAGCAGCCCAACGTGGCGTACTGGAACCTGTTCTGCCTGGCGCAGGCGCTGCTGCCGCTGATCGGCGACCAGGAAGTCGCGGTGGCCGCGCTGGAGTCGTACAAGACCGTGTTCCCCACCGAGTTCGAGGCCCGCATGCGCGCCAAGCTCGGCCTGACCGATTCGGCCGAAGGCGACCGCGCGCTGATCGAAGGCGTGCTCAAGCTGCTGGCCGCGGGCAAGGTCGACTACACGATCTTCTGGCGCCGGCTCTCGCACTTCATGGCCGACGGCCAGGTCGAACCGGTGCGCGACCTGTTCCTCGACCGCGAGGGCTTCGACGCCTGGCTGCTATTGTTTTCAGAGCGGCATGTGAAGGGCCAACGCTCGCAAGCGGCCGATTTGATGCTCAAATCCAACCCCAAGTTCGTGCTGCGGAACCACCTCGGCCAGCAAGCCATCGAAGCAAGTCAGCAAAAAGACAACTCGGGTGTGGCAGTCTTGCTGGCGCTGCTCGAGACCCCATTTGAAGAACACCCCGGCGCCGACGCGTATGCCGGCTTCCCGCCCGACTGGGCGTCCACGATTGAAATCAGCTGCTCATCATGACCAACCCCGTTGAAAAGACCGACGCCGAATGGAAAGCCCTCCTCCCTGAAAAAGGCGCCGAGCCTGCAGCCTTCGAGGTCACGCGTCACGCCGCCACCGAGCGCCCCTTCACCGGCAAGTACGAAGCGCACTGGGACGACGGCACCTACCACTGCGTGTGCTGCGGCGCCAAGCTGTTCGAGTCGAGCACCAAGTTCGACGCGGGCTGCGGCTGGCCCAGCTTCTCCGAAGAAGCCGTTCCCGGCGCCATCCGCAACATCGTCGACCGCTCGCACGGCTTGGTGCGCACCGAGAACGTCTGCGCGAATTGCGGCGCCCACCTGGGCCACGTGTTCCCCGACGGCCCGACCGAAACCGGCCTGCGCTACTGCATGAACTCGGCGTCGCTCGACTTCCAGAAAAAATGAAACTGCTCCTCGACTTCTTCCCGATCCTGCTGTTCTTCGGCGCCTACAAGCTGGGCGACATCTACACCGCCACCGGCGTGCTGATGGCCGCCACCGTGGTGCAGATGGCGGTCATCTACGCCATGGAACGCAAGCTGCAGGCGATGCAGAAGGCCACGCTGGTGCTGATCCTGCTGTTCGGCACGCTCACGCTGGCGCTGCACGACGACCGCTTCATCAAGTGGAAGCCGACGGTGCTCTACGGCGCCATGGCGATCGCGCTGGCGGTGGCGCTCTGGGCGCTGAAGAAGAACTTCCTGAAGATGCTGCTGGGCCAGCAGCTCGAGCTGCCCGAGCGCATCTGGGGCCGCCTGAACGTGGCGTGGATCGGCTATTGCCTCTTCATGGCGCTCATCAACGGCTACGTGGCGGCCTACTTCACCACCGAGGCCTGGGTCAACTTCAAGCTCTGGGGCTACGTGTTCCCCATCGTCTTCCTGGTGGCGCAGGGCCTGTACATTGCGCCGCACCTGAAGGGCGACGACAAGCCCACCGCATGAGCACCGCTGCACTCCTGCCCACCGCGGCCGACCTCGAGGCCGCGCTGCGCGAAGCACTGGCGCCCACGGCGCTCGAAGTGATCGACGAGAGCGGCGCCCACGCCGGCCATGCGGGCGCCAACGCGGAGGGCCGCGGCACCCATTTCCGGGTGCGCATCGCCTCCCCGCTTTTCGCCGGAAAGCCCCGCGTGGCGCGGCATCGGCTTGTGTATGATGCCCTCCAAGTTTTTATCGCACAGGGTCTGCACGCCATCGCCATCGAGGTGCTCTGAGTCGTCCATGGGTCATATGCCGGCCACCAATCGCATTCGTCGCGGCAAGCCGGCCACCCAACCCCTTCTTCCCCAATTTCTCCCCCATTCCTGCTTTCTTTCACGCGCCTTTTCCTACACGCGCATTTCCTTCCCAGCTTGATATTCATTCCATGAAAAAACAAATCTTGCAGGCCGTTGCGGCCGCAGCGCTGCTCGGTGCCATCCCCATGGCGGCTCTGGCGCAGAACGCAGCCATCGTCAACGGCAAGCCGGTGCCCAAGGCCCGCATGGACGTGCTGGCACAACAGCTCGCCGCTGCCGGCCGCCCGGTGACGCCTGAAATGCAAGGCCAGCTGCGCGAGGAAATCGTGGCGCGCGAAGTGTTCATGCAGGAAGCGCAAAAGCAGGGCCTGGACGCCAGCGACGACTACAAGAACCAGCTCGAACTCGCACGCCAGGCCATCCTGATCCGCGCCCTGTTCGACAACTACCGCAAGACCAACCCGATCTCGGACGCCGACGTGAAGGCCGAGTACGACAAGTTCGTCGCGGCCAATGGCGGCAAGGAATACAAGGCCCGCCACATCCTGGTCGAAACCGAAGACCAGGCCAAGAAGATCATGGCCGACCTGAAGAAGGGTGCCAAGTTCGAAGACATCGCCAAGAAGCAGAGCAAGGACCCGGGATCGGGCGCCAACGGCGGCGACCTCGACTGGGCCAACCCCGCGAGCTTCGTGCCCGAGTTCTCCGAAGCCATGATCAAGCTCAAGAAGGGCGAGACCACCCCCGCGCCCATCAAGACGCAGTTCGGCTGGCACATCATCCGTGTCGACGACATCCGCCAGGCCCAACTGCCGAAGCTGGAAGAAGTGAAGCCGCAGATCATCCAGCAGCTGCAGCAACAACGCCTGCAGAAGTACCAGGAAGAACTGCGCGCGAAGGCGAAGGTGGAGTAAGCAAGCCTCCGGCTTCTGCCCCCACAAAAAAGCGGCCTACGGGCCGCTTTTTTATTGCCTCGAAACCGGCGAGATCAGATCGCCCAGGTGCCGAAGTTGTCGCCCGGCCCGTCGAGCACAAGAAAGGCCCGCCAGGCGGCATCCGCGCTGTCGCCCTGCATCGCACGGCGCAGCGCGTCGAGCGTGCGCACGATCTTCTTCGAGGCGCCGAAATGCGCGGCGTTGAGCGCATCGAGTTGCGGCAGCAGGACCTGCAACACCTGCGCACGGGCCACCGGCTCGGCAGCCGGGTCGCCCTGCCACGCGAGCAGTTGCTTGCGAATCAGGTCCTCGATCCGCGCCGCTTCCAGCACGTGCCGGCTTTGCGGATGGTCGAGGTCGAGCATCGGCTTCAGCCCACCCAGCGGCGCGCATTGCGCCAGATCTGCATCCAGGGGCTCAGTTCGCTGCGGTCGCCCGGCGTCCAGCTCATCTGGATGTTGCGGAACACGCGCTCCGGGTGCGGCATCACGGCGGTGAAGCGGCCGTCAGGCGTGGTGACCGAGGTCAGGCCGCCTGCGCTGCCGTTCGGGTTGAACGGGTACTGCTCGGTCGGCTTGCCGTGGTTGTCGACGAAGCGCATGGCCGCGATGGCCTTGGCCGCATCGCCGCGGTGCTTGAAGTTGGCGTAGCCCTCGCCGTGCGCAACCGCGATCGGCAGGCGGCTGCCGGCCATGCCCGCGAAGAAGATGCTGGGCGATTCGAGCACTTCGACCATCGACAGGCGAGCCTCGAAGCGCTCGCTCTGGTTGGTGGTGAAGCGCGGCCAGGCTTCGGCGCCCGGAATGATGTCGGCCAGTTCGGCAAACATCTGGCAGCCGTTGCACACGCCCAGACCGAAGGTGTCGGTACGGCCGAAGAAGGCCTTGAACTGCTCGGCCAGCTTCGGGTTGAAGGTGATGCTGCGGGCCCAGCCGATGCCGGCGCCCAGCGTGTCGCCGTAGCTGAAGCCGCCGCAGGCGACCACGCCCTTGAAGTTGGCCAGGTCTGCCCTGCCCGTCTGCAGGTCGGTCATGTGGACGTCGTAGGCCTCGAAGCCCGCCTCGGTGAAGGCATAGGCCATCTCGACATGCGAGTTGACGCCCTGCTCGCGCAGGATCGCGACCTTCGGCCGGGATTGGAGGATGGCCGGGGCCGCCGGCTGCGCGTTCGGCAGGAACACGTGCATGCCCGGGTCCGAAGGCTCGCCGGCCGCGGCGTGCTCGGCATCGGCGCAGGCCGGGTTGTCGCGCTCGCGGGCGATCTTCCAGCTGACCGAATCCCACACCTGCTGCAGGTCTTGCAAGGTCGCGCTGAAGACCGACTTGGCATCGCGCCAGATTTCGAGCTTGCCCTTGCCGGCGTCCATGGTCGAGCTGGCCGGCCGCGTCTTGCCGACGAAATGGCTGTGGGCGCTCAGGCCATGGGTACGCAGCACCTGCATCACGTCGTTGCGCTCGGCCGTGCGCACCTGCAGCACCATGCCGAGTTCTTCGTTGAACAGCGCCTTGAGCGTGAGCTCTTCGCGCCGGCCGCTGACCTGCTGCGCCCAGTTCTTGGCGTCGCCGGTTTCCATGCGGCTGTCGGAAATGCCGTCACCCTCGGTGACCAGCATGTCGACGTTGAGCGCCACGCCGACATGGCCGGCAAAGGCCATTTCGCAGGCGGTGGCGAACAGGCCGCCGTCGCTGCGGTCGTGCATCGCGAGGATCTTGCCGTCGGCGCGCAGCGCGTTCACGGCGTTCACCAGCGCGACCAGTTGCGCCGGATCGTCGAGGTCGGGCACGGCGTCGCCGCTCTGGTTGAGCGTCTGCGACAGGATGCTGCCGGCCATGCGGTGCTGGCCACGGCCCAGGTCGATCAGCACGAGCGTGGTGTCGGCTTCGGTGGCGTCGAGCTGCGGCGTGAGCGTGCCGCGCACATCGGCCAGGGTGGCAAAGGCGGTGACGATCAGGCTCACGGGCGAGGTGACCTTCTTGGCCTGCCCTTCGTCCTTCCACTGCGTGCGCATCGACAGCGAATCCTTGCCGACCGGAATCGACACGCCCAGCGCCGGGCACAGTTCCAGGCCCACGGCCTTGACGGTTTCGTACAGCGCGGCGTCTTCGCCGGGTTCGCCGCAAGCCGCCATCCAGTTGGCCGAGAGCTTGACGCGCGAGAGTTCGATCGGCGCGGCCAGCAGGTTGGTGATGGCCTCGGCCACGGCCATGCGGCCCGAGGCCGGCGCGTCGAGCGCGGCCAGCGGCGTGCGCTCGCCCATGCTCATGGCTTCACCGGCGAAGCCCTTGTAGTCGGCCAGCGTCACGGCGCAGTCGGCCACAGGCACCTGCCACGGGCCGACCATCTGGTCGCGGTGGCTCAGGCCGCCCACGGTGCGGTCGCCGATAGTGATCAGGAAGCGCTTGGACGCCACGGTCGGGTGCGCAAGCACGTCGATGGCGGCCTTCTGCAGGTCGACGCCCGTGAGGTCGAGCGGCTTGAAGCTGCGGGCGACGCTCTTCACATCGCGGTGCATCTTGGGCGGCTTGCCGAGCAGCACGTCCATCGGCATGTCGACCGGCTGGACCGCGGCGCCTTCGTCGGCCACCAGCAGCTGGCGCGCTTCGGTCGCCACGCCGACCACCGAGAACGGGCAGCGCTCGCGCTCGCAGAAAGCCTTGAACTGTTCGAGCGATTCCGGCGCGATGGCCAGCACGTAGCGCTCCTGGCTTTCGTTGCACCAGATTTCCTTGGGCGCCATGCCCGACTCTTCGAGCGGCACGGCGCGCAGGTCGAAGCGCGCGCCACGGCCGGCGTCGTTGGTCAGCTCGGGGAAGGCGTTGCTCAGGCCGCCCGCGCCCACGTCGTGGATCGCCAGGATCGGGTTGGCCGCACCCTGCTGCCAGCAGTGGTTGATGACCTCCTGCGCACGGCGTTCGATTTCGGGGTTGCCGCGCTGCACTGAGTCGAAGTCGAGCTCGGCCGCGTTGGCGCCGGTGGCCATCGAGCTGGCGGCGCTGCCGCCCATGCCGATGCGCATGCCGGGGCCGCCGAGCTGGATCAGCAGCGAGCCGGCCGGGAACTGGATCTTCTTGGTCTGCGCGGCGTCGATGCTGCCGAGGCCGCCCGCGATCATGATGGGCTTGTGATAGCCGCGCTGCACGGTGTCGAGGTCGCTCGCGATGGTCTGCTCGTACTCGCGGAAGTAACCCAGCAGGTTGGGCCGGCCGAATTCGTTGTTGAACGCGGCGCCGCCCAGCGGGCCCTCGGTCATGATCTGCAGCGGGCTGGCGATGTGCTCGGGCTTGCCGTAGTGACCGTCTTCAGGCCACAGCTTGGACACGGTGAAGCCGGTCAGGCCGGCCTTGGGCCTGGAGCCCCGGCCGGTGGCGCCTTCGTCGCGAATCTCGCCGCCCGCGCCGGTCGAGGCACCCGGGAAAGGCGAAATGGCCGTCGGGTGGTTGTGCGTCTCGACCTTCATGAGCACGTGGCTCAGGGCGCTCTCTTTTTGATAGCCCTGCTCGCCCGATGCGCTCGCACGTGCCACGAAGCGCTCGATGTTGTTGCCCTCCATCACCGAGGCGTTGTCCGCATAGGCGATCACCGTGTGCTGCGGGTTCTGCTTCTCGGTGTGGCGGATCATCGAGAACAGGCTTTGCGGCTGCGCCGTGCCGTCGATGGTGAAGTTGGCGTTGAAGATCTTGTGGCGGCAGTGCTCGCTGTTGGCCTGCGCGAACATCATCAGCTCGACGTCGCTCGGGTTGCGGCCCAGGCGGGTGAAGGCTTCGACCAGGTAGTCGATTTCGTCCTCGGCCAGCGCCAGGCCGAAGCCGGTGTTGGCCGCTTCCAGCGCCGCGCGGCCGCCGGTCTGCACGTCGACCTGCGCCATCGGCTGGGCCGGCAGTTCGCTGAACAGGCTGGCCGCCTGCTCGACGGTGGCCAGCACCGATTCGGTCATGCGGTCGTGCAGCGGGCCTGCCACGGCGGCCAGTGCGTCGCCTTCGAGAACCGGCGCCTTGCCGATCAGCGGGGCCTTGAGCTTCAGGTGGTACTGCGTGACGCGCTCGACCCGGCGCAGCGCCAGGCCGCAGTTGTGGGCAATGTCGGTGGCCTTGGAGGCCCAGGGCGACACCGTGCCCAGCCGGGGCGTAACGACCACCGAAGTGCCCGCCTTGGCCGGCGCCTCGAAGGGCTCGCCGTAGGTCAGGAGCGCGGCGAAGCGGTCCCGGTCGGCATCGCCCAGCGAGGCGTCGGTCACCACGAGGTGCACGAAACGGGCCGAAATGCCCTCGATGCGCGGCTCGATGGCCTGCAATTTCGGCAGCAGTTGCCGCGCGCGGAAGTCGCTGAGCGCGCTGCCGCCCTCGAACAGGGTTACGACGGGAAGGGCTTGAGGTGCGGGCTGCGTCACGGTCGATGGGGGCCTGGTGGCCGCGTTGGGAATCAAGAAATCTGGGCGGATGGCCGCTGACTGGGGTCATCCGCGTTAACCCGGGATTTTAGGCCAACGCCGGGCCGCCCCAAGTTGGCCGCCCCCCTCGGGGGGCAGCGGGAACACGAAGTGCCCCGCGCTGGGGGCAGGTTCATTCTGCGATGGGATAATTCCAGGATGAGCATTACTTACAAAGACGCTGCAGGCATCGTCGCCATGCGCGTCGCCTGCCGCCTCGGGTCCGAAGTGCTGGACTACCTCACGCCCTTCATCAAGCCCGGCATCACGACGAACGAGATCGACCGGCTGGCGGCGGAATACATGGTCAAGCAGGGCACCACCTCGGCCACGGTGGGTTACCTGGGCGCAAGCAGCGTGCCCTTTCCGAAATCGCTGTGCACTTCGGTCAACCACGTGGTGTGCCACGGCATCCCCAATGACAAGCCCTTGAAGAAGGGCGACATCATGAACATCGACGTCACCGTCATCAAGGACGGCTGGTTCGGCGACAACAGCCGCATGTTCGTGATCGGCGACGCCTCCATCGCGGCCAAGCGCCTGTGCTCCATCACCTTCGAAGCCATGTGGCACGGCATCCTGCAGGTGCGCCCCGGCGGCCACCTGGGCGACGTGGGCCACGCGATCCAGAAGTTCGCCGAAGGCCAGGGCTTCTCGGTGGTGCGCGAGTTCTGCGGCCACGGCGTGGGCCAGCGCTTTCATGAAGAGCCGCAGGTGCTGCACTACGGCCGCCCCGGCACCATGGAAGAACTCAAGCCCGGCATGATCTTCACCATCGAGCCGATGATCAACGCCGGCAAGCGCGACGTGAAGGAAGACTTCAAGGGCGGCCAGTACGACGGCTGGACCATCGTCACCCGCGACCACTCGCTGTCGGCCCAGTGGGAGCACACGGTGCTGGTCACCGAAACCGGCTACGAGGTGCTGACCCTGTCGGAAGGCAGCCCGCCGCTGCCCTCCTTCGTCACCTCGACCAAGACCTGACGCGCCCCGAGCGCGCCTTCCGGCCGTGATCGAAGCAGCCAAGATCGACGTGGCGACGCTGCGCGAAGCCTATCGCGCGAAGAAGCTCGCCCTCTTCGACACCCTGCGCTTTGCGCGCGCCCCCACCCGCAGCGTGCACACGGTGCTGCGCCAGCTCTCGGCGCTGGCCGACCAGACGCTCTGCACGCTCTGGGAAGAAGCCGATTTCGGCGACTCGCTGACGCTGGCGGCCGTGGGCGGCTTCGGCCGCGGCGAGCTGTTTCCATATTCCGATGTCGACGTGCTCCTGCTGCTGCCGCCCGAAGGCCACGAGAGCGAGATCGACCCGGCCCGCATCGAGGCCTTCATCGGCCACTGCTGGGACGCGGGCCTGGAAATCGGCTCCAGCGTGCGCACGGTCGAAGAGTGCCTGGCCGAAGCCGAGAAAGACGTCACCGTCCAGACCTCGCTGCTCGAAGCCCGGCTGATCGCCGGCAACAAGAAGCTCTTTACCGCCTTTCGCCGCCGCTTCACGCGCGCCATCGATCCGCAGGCCTTCTTCGTCGCCAAGTCGCAAGAGATGCGGCACCGCCACCAGAAGTTCGACAACACGCCCTACGCGCTCGAACCCAACTGCAAGGAATCGCCCGGCGGCCTGCGCGACCTGCAGACCATCTTGTGGATGACCAAGGCCGCCGGTTTCGGCAGCCGCTGGGACGACCTTGCCAAGAACGGCCTGGCCACCTCGTTCGAGGCCCAGCAGATCAAGCGCAACGAGGCCCTGCTCTCGCTCATTCGCGCCCGGCTGCACGTGATCGCCAACCGGCGCGAAGACCGCCTGGTGTTCGACCTGCAGACCGCCGTGGCCGCGAGCTTCGGCTACGAAAGCGAATCGCAGCGCAAGTCGAGCGAGGCGCTGATGCGGCGCTATTACTGGGCCGCCAAGGCCGTGTCGCAGCTCAACCAGATCCTGCTGCTCAACATCGCCGAACGGCTGCAGCCGCAGGGCGAGCAGCCCACGCCGATCAACAAGCGCTTCTACGAGCGCGCCGGCCTGATCGAGATCGCCAGCGACGACCTGTACGAGCGCGAGCCGCATGCGGTGCTCGAAACTTTCCTGCTCTACCAGAAGACCATCGGCGTGAAGGGCCTGTCGGCGCGCACGCTGCGCGCGCTGTACAACGCGCGCCACGTGATGGACAGCAAGTTCCGCAACGACCCGGTCAACCACGAAACCTTCATGCGGATCCTGATGCAGCCCTACGGCATCACGCATGCCTTCCGGCTGATGAACCAGACCTCGGTGCTGGGGCGCTACCTGCGCGTGTTCCGCAGCATCGTGGGGCAGATGCAGCACGACCTGTTCCACGTGTACACGGTCGACCAGCACATCCTGATGGTGCTGCGCAACGTGCGCCGCTTCTTCATTGCCGAGCACGCGCACGAATACCCGTTCTGCTCGCAGCTCGCGGCCGGCTGGGACAAGCCGTGGATCCTTTATGTCGCGGCGCTGTTCCACGACATCGCCAAGGGCCGCGGCGGCGACCATTCGACGCTCGGCGCACGCGACGTGCAGCGCTTCTGCAAGCAGCACGGCATTGCGCGCGAAGACGCGAAGCTCATCGAGTTCCTCGTCGCCGAGCACCTGGTGATGAGCCAAGTCGCGCAGAAGCAGGACCTGAGCGACCCCGAGGTGATTGGCGCCTTCGCCAAGCGCGTGGGCAACGAGCGCTATCTCACCGCGCTGTACCTGCTGACGGTTGCCGACATCCGCGGCACCTCGCCGCGCGTGTGGAATGCCTGGAAGGGCAAGCTGCTCGAAGACCTGTACCGCTTCACCCTGCGTGCACTCGGCGGGCGCATGCCCGACCCGGACGCCGAGGTCGAGTCGCGCAAGCGCGAGGCGCTGGTGCTGCTCGCCCTGCACGCCCAGCGCTTCGAGGCGCACAAGGCCTTGTGGGACACGCTCGACGTCGGCTACTTCATGCGCCACGACGCCACCGAGATCGCCTGGCACGCCAAGCAGCTCTCGCGCTTCGTGCCGCCCAAGAACGTGCCCATCGACCCGAAGGCGCCGCCCATCGTGCGCGCGCACCTGTCGCCGGTGGGCGAAGGGCTGCAGGTGGTCGTCTACACGCCCGACCAGCCCGATCTGTTCGCGCGCATCTGCGGCTACTTCGACCAGTCGTCCTTCAGCATCCTCGATGCCAAGGTGCACACCACGAGCAACGGCTACGCGCTCGACACCTTCCAGGTCGTGACCACCTTCCTGCCCGACCACTACCGCGACCTCATCAGCATGGTCGAGTCGGGCCTGGCGCAGACGCTCACCGAGGCCGGCGCCCTGCCCGCGCCCAGCATGGGCCGAGTGTCGCGCCGGGTGCGCAGCTTTCCGATCAAGCCGCGCATCAGCCTCGTGCCCGACGACAAGGCGCAGCGCTGGGTGCTCAGCATCTCGGCCAGCGACCGCGCGGGCCTGCTGTACTCGGTAGCCCGCGTGCTTGCGCGCCATCACCTGAACCTGCAGCTCGCCAAGGTCACGACGCTGGGCGAGCGCGTGGAAGACAGCTTCCTCATCAGCGGCCCCGAACTGCAGGGCCAGAAGACGCAGCTGGCCATCGAAACCGACCTGATGGAAGCCCTGGCCTCCTGAGCAACCGATTCCCGAGTGGCGCCGCGGGTCATGCAGCCCATCGCCACGCCAGGCCGACGTTTCGGACCATCGCCTTCAGAATGCCGACATGGACACTTTGATCGAACAGCTTTCCGACTCGGTCTCTTCGGCAAAGACGCTGGAAGACCTCACGCGTCCGATGCTCGAGATGCTCGAAGTGGTGACCGGCCTCGAATCGACCTACCTCACGACCATCGACCTCGACAAGGGCCTGCAGCACATTCTTTTTGCGCGCAACGCCAGGCAGCTGACCATTCCCGAAGGGCTGTCGGTGCCCTGGTCCGACACGCTGTGCCGGCGCGCGCTCGAAGAAGGCCGCACCTACACCGACGACGTCGCGAATTGCTGGGGCGACTCCGACGCGGCGCGGCAGCTCGGCATCCAGACCTATGTGAGCACGCCCGTGAAAACCGACAGCGGCGGCCTCTTCGGCACGCTGTGCGCGGCCAGCGCGGTGCGCCTTCCGCTGTCGTCGCGCGCGGAATCGGTGCTCCAGCTTTTCGCGCGGCTGATCGGCCAGCAGGTCGAGCGCGAGCTGCTGTTCGTCAAGCTCAAGAAGGCCAACACCGAGCTGGCCGCCTATGCATCGACCGACGCCCTCACCGGCCTGGCCAACCGCCGCTCGCTCATCGAGGCGCTGCGCCGCATGCTCGCGCAGGGTGCGCAAGACGGTCATTGGGTGCTGGTCGGCTTCATCGACCTCGACGGTTTCAAGCAAATCAACGACGCGCACGGCCACGATGCCGGCGACGAATTCCTGGCCGCGATGGCCGCGCGGCTTTCGACCTCGCTGCGCGCGAACGACATGCTCGCGCGCTTCGGCGGCGACGAGTTCGTGGTGATCGGCCCCGGGCCGGCGCTGGGCGAAGCGCCCACCGGCGCGGCACGGGCGCTCGAAGCGCGCGTGGCCGCCAGCACGGTCAGCGAGCTGAAGCTGCACCGGGCGACGGTGCGCTACGAAGGGGCCAGCGTCGGCGTGGTGGCCGTCGACCCGCGTGCCGCCTCCGCCGAGGAAGCCCTGCGAAAGGCGGACGACGCCATGTACGAGGTCAAGCGCAGCCGCCGCGCGGCCGCCAGGGAAACGTCGTCCGTCTGAATGAAAACCGACTGGCTGGCTCGCCTCGAAAGCGCCCTGGGTTCGCTCAAGGCACGAATCACGATGGGCGGGATCCTGGGGCTGGTGCTCGGCATCGGGCTGATCACCACCGTGCTGGTGGGCCGGACAGAGCACGACCTTCTTGAATCGCAGCGCCAGCGCGAGCTGAGCGAATCGGTGCGCACCGCCGCGCTGCTGGGCCACAACGTGATCCAGTTGCAGCGGGTGCTCGAATCCGTGACGGCGATGCTCGACGAACCCACGCTGCACGACCCGGCCGCGCTGAAGGCGTTCATGCAGAACAAGCCGGTGATGCGGAACTTCTTCGCCACCGTCTACGTGGCAACGCCCGATGGGCAGGTGCGCATCGTGGCCGACGAAAAGGGCCTGTCATGGCCCACGCTGAACATCCGCGACCGCCAGTATTTCGGCCTCACGCTGGCCGAGGGCCGGCCCACGGTGTCCACCGCGCTGCGCGGGTCGATCAGCGGCGAGCCCATCGTGGCCTTCACGCAGCCGGTGCGCAATGCCAACGGCATCTATGGCGTGCTCGGCGGCACGCTGCGGCTGTCCAGCCGCGACCTGCTCGACGGACTGGTCGACGCGCAGGAAAGCGACGCCAGCTCGCTCATCGTCGTCACCGACACGCAGGGCCTCGTGCTAGCCCACCCCGACCGCAAGAAGCTCCTGCATTCGATCTCCGACGAGCCACGGCTGGCGCAGGCCTTCAAGGCCTGGCAGGCCAGCGGCGCGCCGATCGAGCCCCAGGGGGTTCTGCTGCCGCAGGCGCACGAGATCGTCAGCGCCGCCGGCGTGCCCGGGCCCGACTGGATCGTGTGGCGCGAGCGCTCCGAAGCCGAGGTGCTGGCGCCCGTCAAGGCCGCGCGCGAGCAGGCGATGGTGTGGGCCGGCAGCCTTGTCGCCGTGCTGTCGGCCGGGCTCTTCCTGATCCTGTGGTGGCTGCTGCAACCGCTGACGCTGCTGGAGCGCCGCGCGCAGCACATGTTCGACAGCGGCATGAAGGCCGAAGACGGCTGGCCCAACGCCGACGGCGAGATCGGCAATCTGGGCAAGGTGCTGCGCCAGGTCGGCATCCAGCGCGCCGGGCTGGAACAGCTCAACAGCGAAATGATCAGCAAGCTGCGCTCGGTGATGCGCGCGGCGCCCATCGGCATCGCCTTCGTTCGCGACCGCCGCTTCGAGCTGGTGAGCGACGAGCTGTGCCGGATGCTCGCCTATACGGCCGACGACCTGCTGGGCCAGCCGGTCGACCTGATCGTCGTACCACCCGAAAACGACCAGCCCGACCTTGCCTCCCTCGAGAAAGAGGCCTTTGCCAGCGGCAACTCGTACGTGGGCGAACGGCGCATGCGGCGCGGCGACGCCTCCCGCTTCTGGGCCCGGCTGCGCAGCCGGCCGGTCGATGCGGCACAGACCGATCTTGGCTCGATCTGGACGCTGGTCAACATCGAAGAGCAACGCAACGCCCGTCGCGCGCTCGAATGGTCGGCCGCCCATGACGGCCTGACGGGGCTGGCCAACCGCCAGCGCTTCGACCAGCAGGCGCAACGGCTGATCGGCGCCCGGCCCGGCTCGCTGCCCGCGGCGCTGGTGTTCATCGACCTGGACCACTTCAAGGCGGTCAACGACACCGCCGGCCATCTCTCGGGCGACGCGATGCTGCGCGCGGCGGCCGCGGCCATCATGTCGCGCGTGCGCTCCGGCGACCTGGCCGCGCGCATCGGCGGCGACGAGTTCGCGTTGTTGCTCGAACAGTGCAGCCACGAGGCGGCGGTGGGCGTGGCGGAAGACATCGTGGCCTCGATTTCGGCCATCGCGCTGCCCTGGCTGTCGGGCAGCCTGCAGGTCGGCGCCAGCATCGGCGTGGCCAGCCTCACGCCCGAAATCGACTCCGTCGATGCCTGGGTCGAAGCCGCCGATGCCGCGTGCTACGCCGCGAAGGCCGCCGGCCGTGGCGTGGTGCGCGTGGGCCGCTAGCAACCCGCTTCCGACGCTGGCGAGCCACAGGGCATTTCCCCACGCGGGGGACACGTTACGATGCGTGTCAAGCAAGACACAATCTGTTTACGTTTTCAATCCGCCGCACCGGGGCTTTGCCGCGCAGAGCCCGAGCCAGCCCCAACAGGAGATCGATCTCATGTCATCGACCGAAGTCGTCATGCCCGAGCAATTGCTGAAGGAGCTCGACGCGCAGAGCCGCATGCCGATCGCGCGGATCGGCGAGGCACTGGCAGCGCTGGGCATGATCACCGAAGACCAGCTGCACGCCGGGCTGGCCCAGCAGAAGAAAGAGCCCCACGTGCCGCTGGGCGAAACGCTGGTGCGCATGGGCGTCGTGAGCCGGGGCCAGCTCCAGACCGCGCTGGTGCGAAAGATGGGCTACCCCCTGGTAAACCTGCACATGTTTCCGGCGACGACGGAAGCCCTGCGCAAGATCAACCACGCCGTTGCCCGGCGCCTGCAGGTCATGCCGCTGATGGTGCACGAGGGGCGCCTCATCCTTGCGCTCGAAGACCTGTCCGACCGGCATTCGGTCATCGACGAGGTGGAGTTCATCGCGCAGATGAAGGTCGTTCCGGTGCTGGGCAAATGCCTCGACCTGGACAGCATGCTGCAGCGCACGTACGAGAAAGCCGGCGAGCTGGCGACCGGCTTTTCGTTCGGCATCGATCCGGCGCAGCCCATCGAGTTCGACATGGCCGGCACCGGCGAGCTGCTGCAGACGCTCGAGAAGGAAGAGCTGTCGCTCGCCAGCACCGAGGCAGCACCGGTCGAGCAATCGGACAACTCGCTGGTGCGGATGATCAACAGCATGATCCTCGAGGCGCATCGCGAGGGCGCGTCGGACATCCACATCGAGAGCTATCCGGGGCAGGAAAAGACCCGCATCCGGTTCCGCCGCGATGGCCGGCTCTACACCTACCTGGAGCTGCCGCCCAGCTACCGCAACGAGATCGTCGCGCGCGTGAAGATCATGTGCGACCTGGACATCAGCGAAAAGCGCAAGCCGCAGGACGGAAAGATCAACTTCGCCAAGTTCTCGCCGCAGCATCGCATCGAGCTGCGGGTGGCGACCATTCCCACCAGCGGTGGCCTCGAAGACGTGGTGATGCGCATCCTGGCCTCGGCCAAGCCCATTCCCATGAGCGAGCTGGGCCTGTCGGAGCGCAACCTCACGCAGCTGGCGCAGGCCGTGGAACGCCCCTATGGAATGGTGCTGTGCGTCGGCCCCACGGGCTCGGGCAAAACCACCACCCTGCACTCGGCGCTGATGCACATCAACACGCCCGAGCGAAAGATCTGGACCGCGGAAGACCCCATCGAAATCACGCAGACCGGCTTGCGGCAGGTGCAGGTCAACCCGCGCATCGACTGGACCTTTGCCAAGGCGCTGCGCGCCTTCGTGCGCGCCGACCCCGACGTGATCATGGTCGGCGAAATCCGCGACGAGGAAACCGCGAAAACGGCCATCGAAGCCTCGCTGACCGGCCACCTCGTGCTGTCGACCCTGCACACCAACAGCGCCCCCGAAACCGTGACCCGGCTGCTGGACATGGGCATGGACCCCTTCAACTTCGCGGACTCGCTGCTGGCGGTGCTGGCCCAGCGGCTGGTGCGCCGCCTGTGCAGCCACTGCGTCAGCAGCAGCCCCGCCAGCCCGGAACAGGCCGAGGAACTGCTGGCCAACTACATGCACCCCTTCGGCTCGCACGACACCCCGAAGGAACGCGAAACCGTGCGCGGCGACTGGCTGCGCCGCTACGGCCGCGACGGGCAGTTGCAGGTCTACAGGAGCATGGGATGCAAGCACTGCAACGACACCGGCTTCAAGGGCCGCGTCGGCATCCATGAACTGATGGTGATGTCGAAGGGCCTGCGCCGGCTCGTGCAGGGCGGCGCGCGCGCGGAAGAAATTCAGGAAGCCGCGCTGGGCGAAGGCATGCGTACGCTGCGGCAGGACGGCATCGAGAAGGTGCTTGCCGGCAAGACGACCTTCGATGAGATCCGCGCAACCAGCAATGTGTGAGCGGGCCTGAAGGCGGGGGCGCGATACCCCGCGCCGCAGCCGGCAATCGCCGGCTTTCAGGGCATCAGGGTCAGGCGGCCGGCGATGGTGGCAGCGCCACGCCCGCCGTCGAGCCCGTGCCCCACAGCGGCGCCCGCTCGAACTCGGCCACCCACGCCAGCACGTCCTTGGCGGCCATCGGCATCGCGATGCCGTAGCCCTGCGCCAACGTGCAGCCCATGGCGAGCAGTGCTTCGCCCTGCCCCAGCGTTTCCACGCCCTCGGCCACGGCCGTGAGCCCGAGCGCCTGCAGCAGCGCAAGGATGCCCTGCACGATCGCGCGGTCTTGGGCGTTGTCGAGCATGCCGCGCACGAAGGACTGGTCGATCTTCACCGCCGACACCGGCAGTTGCCGCAGGTAGGTCAGCGACGAATAGCCGGTGCCGAAGTCGTCGATGGTCACGCCCACGCCGAGCGCCTTGCAGGCCTCGACGAAGAGCGCCACGTTCGCAAACTGGCTGATGGCGGTGGTTTCGAGGATCTCCAGCTCCAGCATGCCGGCACCGAGGTTCGGAAACTGCGACAGGTGGCGCGACAGCCGGTCGACGAAGTCCCACCGCATCATGTGGCGCGGCGCCACGTTCACGCTGACCGAAATCTGAAGGCCGGCCAGGCGCCACTGGTGCGCCTGCCAGAGCGCCGTGCCGATGGCCCAGTCGCCGATCTGCTCGACCAGCACGTCGTCTTCGATCAGCGGCACGAACTGCACGGGCGGCAGCAGGCCGCGCTCGGGGTGCTGCCAGCGGATCAGCGCCTCGACGCCGACCACCACGCCGCGCTGCATGTCGACCTTGGGCTGGTAGACGAGGAAGAACTCGTCGCGCACCAGCCCTTCTTGAATGCGCTGGCGCTCGCGCACCACCTGCTCGTCGGCGCGGGCCTGCGGGGCGTCGAAGTAATGGACCTTGCCGTCCGAAGCGCGCTTGGCAAAGAAGGCCGCGTGCTGCGCCTGGCGCAAGGCGGTTTCGGGTGGCGGACCGTTGCTGTCGAGCAGCATGGCGCCGATGCTGGCGTCGAGGCTGATGGTCTGGTCGCGCCAGGTCCAGGGCACGGCCAGCGCGGCCTGGATGCTTTCGAGCACCTGCGCGCATTGCGAGGTGCCCAGGCCGGCGAACACGGCGGCAAATTCGTCGCCGCCGACGCGGGCCATCACGCTTTCGCGCGGCAGCTGGGCCTGGATGCGCCGGGCCACCTCTTCCAGCGCGGCATTGCCGGCCACCATGCCCAGGCGATCGTTGAGATCGCGGAAACGGTCGATGTCGAGGTAGCACACGGCGGCCAGGCGCTTGCCTGAGCGGGCCCAGTCGGCCATCAAGGGGCGCAGCACCTCATCCGGCGGGAGGCGTGCCGAGCCGTCGTGATGCGACGGGAGTGAGACGACGGGTTGCTTGGACGACAAGAAAGAGAGGCTCCGAAAAGGCGCGGACTATTGTTCTCCCAATTCGGGGCTTTCCACGGTTTGCAACGCAGATTTGTTACCAGCGCGGTTTACGCACAACACTTGAACGCGGAAAGCAGTACGAACGGTGGCGATCAGCCGCAGTACGCCCCCACGATGCGGCCCGTGGGCTCGACCTGGACATTGAGCCGCGTCGTGTCCTGCACCGGGTCCGTGGGGTCGGTCGCCAGCACGGTGCGGCCCAGCCGGGCGCCGGCGCGCTGGCGCATTTCTTCCAGCAATGGCGCGGTCACGCGCAGCCCCAGCCCGAAGCGCACGGCGGCGGCCTGGCAGGTTTCGGGCGGCGACGCAAAACTGGGCGGCTCGGGCACCTCGGAGGTCAGCGGCCGGTCCTTGGGCGGCGCCTGGCAGCCGGCCAGCACAAAGGCCAGGGCCAGAAAGCAGATTCGTCCTCGACCATTCGTCACGCGCATTTTTTGCTCCTTGAAACTGGTGGGAGCTTATCCAAGGTTTCGCCTCCCGATGGCCTCGCGCCACGATCGAAGGGTATGCTGCCCACGACGCGCAGCACCGGCCCACGGCCCCATCTTCCATGACACAGCCTGCAGACACCGTTTTCCTGATCGACGTCGACAACACCCTGCTCGACAACGACCGCGTCGTGGACGACCTGCGCGCCCACCTCGAAGAAAGCTTCGGCGCCGAAAGCGCCGGCCGCTACTGGGTGGCGCTGGAGGCGCTGCGCAGCGAACTGGGCTACGTCGACTACCTGGGCGCCCTGCAGCGCTACCGCGCCGAGGAAAGCCGGCGCGGCATGAGCGACTCGCGCCTGCTGCTGATGTCGGGCTTTCTCATCGACTACCCCTTTGCCGACCGGCTGTACCCGGGCGCGCTGGCGGCGCTGCAGCATTTGCGCCGCCACGGGCCCACGGTGATCCTGTCCGACGGCGACGTGGTGTTCCAGCCGCGCAAGGTGCAGCGCTCGGGCCTGTGGGACGCCACCGAGGGCCGCGTGCTGATCTACGTGCACAAGGAGCAGATGCTCGACACCATCGCGCAATGCCACCCCGCCGCGCACTACGTGATGGTCGACGACAAGCTGCGCATCCTCTCGGCCATGAAAGCCATCTGGGGCCCGCGCCTCACCACGGTTTTCGTGCGGCAGGGCCACTACGCGCTCGACACACAGGCCATTGCCGCCTACGCGCCCGCCGACATCACCATCGAACGCATCGGCGATCTGGTCAACATCGACTTTTCTTCGACATGAGCCAAGCCACCAACCCTCTCGCGGGCCAGCCCGCACCGCTCGACCTGCTGGTCAATGTGCCCCGGCTGATCTCGGCCTACTACACGGGGCAGCCCGACCCCACCGTGCCGGCCCAGCGCGTGGCCTTCGGCACTTCGGGCCATCGCGGCTCGTCGTTCGACAACGCCTTCAACGAATGGCATGTGCTGGCGATCAGCCAGGCCATCTGCGACTACCGCAAGCAGAAAGGCATCGACGGCCCGCTGTTCCTGGGCATCGACACGCACGCGCTCTCGACGCCCGCCTTCAACAGCGCGGTCGAGGTGCTGGCGGCCAACGGCGTCGAGCTGATGCTGTCGAAGGACGACGAATACACGCCGACACCGGCCGTGTCGCACGCGATCCTGGTCTACAACCGCGGGCGCACGAGCGGGTTGGCCGACGGCATCGTCATCACGCCCTCGCACAACCCGCCCGAAAGCGGCGGCTTCAAGTACAACCCGCCCAACGGCGGCCCGGCCGGCACCGACATCACCTCCGCCGTGGAAGCCGCCGCCAACAGGATGCTGGCGACCAAGCTCGACGGCGTGAAGCGCATGCCGCTCGCGCAGGCGCTGCGCGCCGCCACCACGCACCGGCACGACTACCTGAACACCTACGTCGAAGACCTGGCGCAGGTGCTCGACATGGACGCGATTCGCGGCGTGGCGATCGACCTGGGTGTCGATCCGCTGGGCGGCGCGGGCGTGCACTACTGGCCGGCCATTGCCGAGCGCTACAAGCTCGAGCGCCTGGCCGTGCTCAACCAGGAGGTCGACCCGACCTTCCGCTTCATGTCGCTCGACTGGGACGGCCGCATCCGCATGGACCCGTCTTCGCCCGACGCGATGCACAAGCTGATCGCGCTGAAAGACCGCTTCGGCATCGCCTTTGCCTGCGACACCGACCACGACCGCCACGGCATCGTCGCGCGCAGTGCCGGGCTGATGCAGCCCAACAGCTACCTCGCGGTGATGGTCGATTACCTCTACACGCATCGCCCGCAGTGGCCGGCGCAGGCAGCTGTCGGCAAGACGGTGGTGAGCAGCCAGATGATCGACCGCGTCACCGCGCGGCTGGGCCGCAAGCTGTACGAAGTGCCTGTCGGGTTCAAGTGGTTCGTCGACGGGCTGGTCGATGGCTCGCTGGGCTTTGGCGGCGAAGAGAGCGCGGGCGCGACCTTCCTGCGGCTGGACGGCTCGACCTGGACCGCCGACAAGGACGGCCTCGTGCCCGCCCTGCTCTCCGCCGAGATCGCCGCGCGCACCGGGCGCGACCCCGGCGAGCGCTATGCCGAACTGACGCAGGCGCTGGGCAAGCCCGTGTCCGACCGCGTGGATGCGGCGGCCACGGTCGAGCAGAAGAAGCGGCTGTCGAGCCTGTCGCCGGAGCAGATCCGTTCGACCGACCTGGCGGGCGAGAAGATCGTCAACGTGCTGAGCCATGCGCCGGGCAACGGTGCGGCCATCGGTGGCGTGAAGGTCATGACCGAGAACGGCTGGTTCGCTGCGCGGCCTTCGGGCACGGAGAACATCTACAAGATCTACGGCGAGAGCTTCCTGGGCAAGGAGCATCTGGCGCGCATCCTTGAAGAAGCGCAGCACGTGGTGGATGGCGCGCTCTCTGGCGCCTGAGCGAACGCGCACGGCATGCAAACGACAGTGCTGCGACTGAACCCGGGCGACGACCTGCGGGCCGCACTCGATCTCGTGCTGAAGCAAGGCGGCGGCAAGGCCGCGTTCGTGGTGTCGGGCATCGGCAGCCTGGCCGGCGCCAGCATCCGTTTCGCGGGAGCCGAAGCGCCGGCACGGATCGAAGGCGCATTGGAAATCCTCACGCTCGCGGGCTCGCTGTCGCCGGACGGCTCGCACCTGCACATCAGCGTGTCCGATGCCGAGGGGCGCGTCTTCGGCGGCCATGCGGCGCCGGGGTGCGTGGTGCGCACCACGGCCGAGATCCTCATCGCGCAGTTGCCCGACTGGCAGTTCTCGCGCGAAACGGATGCCGCGACCGGCTATGCCGAACTGGTACCGCGCCGCCTGACCTGAGCCCCGCGTTGCGCCGCCTTCAGTGCGGCGTGTCGTTCAGGTCGTATTTCATGATCCGGCCATGGCGCCCTTCGAGGTCGCGCTCGACGGCGTACACGTCGCCGCTGGGCGCATTGCGTTGCGACAGCACCGCATCCAGCGCGCCAAGGTCGGCCGCGTCGAGCTGCAGGTCGAGCACCTTCAGGTGGTCCGCAAGATGGTCACCGCGCCGCACCCCCACGATGACGGCCGCGACGGCCGGCTGCTGCAGCACCCAGCGCATGGCCACCGTCGGGATCGACACGCCATGCCGCTGCGCAACCCGTTGCAGCTGCACCAGCAGTTGCTGGAACAGGTCCCAGCCGCCGAAGTCGTCGATGACGAGCTTGTACTTGACCAGCGAGCGGTTCTCGAAGGTGTGGCCCGGATCGCTCTTGCCCAGCCAGCGCTCCGACAGGAAACCACCGGCCACGCTGCCGTAGCACAGCAGCTTCATGCCCGACTGCGCGCAGTACGGCGTCATAAGCGGCAAGGGCCGCTGGTCGAGCAGCGAGTACTGCACCTGCATGCTGAACAAGGGCACGCCCGCCTCCGCCAGCTCCCGCGCGTGCGGCGTGTCGAAATTGGTGCCGCCCACGCGGTCGATCTTGCCGGCGCGCTGCAGCTCGGTGAGCCAGTGCGCGACTTCGAGATAGCGCGGCACGCTGTAGTCCCACCAGTGGAACTGCACGAGGTCGAGCCGCTCCATGCGCAGTCGCTTGAGCGAGCGGTCGATGATCTGCTCGACCTGGCGCTTGTCGATGGTTGGCAGGATTGCGAGGTCGGGCACGAACTTGGTGTGCACCCGCAGTTGCGAAAGGCTGTCCCGGCCATGGCGCTGCAGGTGGTCGGCGCGGAACTCGCCGATCATTTCTTCGACGCCCGTGTAGATGTCGGCGCAATCGAAGGTGGTGATGCCAGCGTTGTAGTAGGCCGCCATGTCGGCGATGGCGCTTGCGCGGTCGACATCGCCATGGCCGCCGGCCAGTTGCCAGCCGCCCTTGAGCAAACGGGAGATCGAGTAGCCGGATGCGAGTTCGATGCGGTGCTGCGAAGAAGAGGTGAGAGAAGAAGTCATGAAGGCTCGTTCGAGGGATGGACCACCGCCGTGGTGTCGGCGTGGCGAAAGGTGCGCAGCCCGATGCGGGTGATGCGAAAGCGCGACGGGCAATGCGGGTCGGGGCACGCCACTTCGGCGTCGGTGCTCATCCAGTCGTTCGCATCGGTGGGCCGCTGCTTGGCGGCCAGCAGCGGCAGCAAGGCGCCGAGCGAATAGATCGAAAAGCCCTGTCCTTCAGGCAGATGCAGCATCTCGCCGCGCAGCTCGAAGAAGTCGCCGACCTTCGCGCCGCAGTAAAGCCTGGCGCCTTCGGGGGCAACGACCTCGACGCGCAGGTCATGGAGCGTGAAACGGGTGTCGGTGGTCATCGGGGGCCTTGCGGGTTCAGGGGTTGGGTGGCGTCACCGACAGGATGATTTCGGTGGGCGCCTGCGACTGGTTCATGTAGCGGTGCGGCAGGCGCGAGTCGAACGAGATGCTCTCGCCAGCCAGCACCGGGTAATCGACGCCCGCGATCTGCGCCACCAGTGCGCCGCCGACGACGTACACGCATTCCGTCGAGGCATGGCCGCGCGGTTCGTCGGCCGACACCTGCCCCGGCTGCAGCACGGCGCGCAGCACTTCGAGCTGCCCGTTGCCGGCCGTGAGGCGTTCGTAGCCGACCTGCCCCTTGGGCGCGGTGAGCAGCGAGCGTTCGCCCGGGCGGCTGATCCACACCGAAGGTGGCGCTGGCGCGGAGAACAGCGAGGACACCGATTCGCCAAAAACGCCAGCCAGCCGGCGCATGGTGTCCAGGCTCGGGTCGGTGACCGAGCGCTCGATCTGGCTCAGCAGCGTGGCCGACACACCGGCCTGGGCGGCCAGATCGCGCAGCGACAGGCCGCGCACGGTGCGCAGCTCTTTCAGTCGTTCACCGATCATGTGGGCATCCTGGTTTTGTGCAGTGTGGCTTCATTGGATGGCGATGGTATGTGCTGTGTGGCTGCACGTCAACGGTGCGTTCACTCGAAGCCGGTGCACTGGAATATTGTCAAACCACAAGGCGACTAAGAACAAAAATAGCGGAATACCATCTTGCGCTTTCCGGCAATCCGGTTGCACACTCCGTCCAGTTTTGTGCAGTACCACTTTACAGGAACCTAGATGGCCGACGTCCCCGCCGAACGCAGCAGAAGCAAGCCACCCCGCCTTGGCCACCGATGGCTGCTGGTGTTTCCCTTCGTCTGGCAGGCCTGCCTGGCGCCGGCGGTGAACGACATCGCCGCCACGCCATTCGGACTGCCCTTTCCGATGTTCTGGCAGATGGCCGGCATCGTGCTCACGAGCGTGGTGATCGCGCTGGTCTTCAGGCTCGATGCGCGCGCCGGCGTCGAAGCCGAAGAGGCCGAGTTCCTCGCGAAAAGCCAGCGGGCCGACGATGCAGGCAAGGACGGCGCACCATGAAGCTCGCGATCGTCCTGGCCATCTTGCTGGCCACTGTTGCGGGCGCCATTGCCTACGGCCGCCGCACCCGCCACGGCAAGAGCTTTGCCGACTGGGCCGTCGGTGGCCGCAGCCTGGGCACGCTGGTGTTCTGGTTCATGAATGCGGGCGAGGTCTACACGACCTTCGCGGTGCTCGGCATCTCGGGCTACGCATGGGCGCTGGGCGCGCCCGCCTACCTCGCGTTCTGTTCGGTGTCGATGAGCTATGCGGTGGGCTACTGGCTCATGCCGAAGATCTGGCGCGCGGGCCGGCTCGGGCGGCTGCTCACGCAGTCGGACTTCTTCGCCGCGCGCTACGACGCGCCCTGGCTCGGCGTGCTCACGGGCGTCGTGGGCATCGCCTCGCTGGTCGTGTACGTGCAGATCCAGTTGGTGAGCCTCGGGCTGATCGTGCAGCTCACGCTGGGCAGCAGCATCTCGGGCGAGGCCGCGACGGTGGGCGCGGGCCTGCTGATGGTGGCCTTCGTCTTCACGGCGGGCGTGCGTTCGGCCGCCTTCGCGGCCGGCGTGAAAGACGTGCTGATGGTCATCGTCGTGGTGCTGCTGAGCGTGACCGTGGCCAGCAAGGTCGGCGCGGCCTCGCTGCTCGACCTGTTCTCGATGGCCGAGGCGCAGCACCCCGGTATCGGCAAGTTTCCGGGCCTGGATGCCACCTCGCCCACCACCGCGATCTGGCTCATGACATCGGCCATCAACATCGCGCTGGGCAACTGGGTCTTTCCGCATCTGTTCCAGATGTCGTACACGGCGCACAGCGCCACGGCGATTCGCCGCAATGCGATCTGGCAGCCGCTGTACTCGCTGGCTTATTTCTTCATCATCCTGCTGGGCTTCGCGGCGCTGCTGGCCCACACGCAGCCGCCGGGCGGCAACCTGAACGCGGCGCTGCTGCAGTTCGTGTCGGACCGCTATCCGGCGTGGATGGTCGGCCTTCTCGCGGGCACGGGCTTCCTGCTGGCGCTGGCACCGGGCTCGCTGCTGTTGCTGACGGCCGGCTCGATCTTCACGCGCAACGTGGTGCGGCCGTTCCGGCCCGGGCTGGGCGAGCGTGGGTCGCTGGCGCTGTCGCGCGGCTCGCTGGTGGTGTTCGCGGCCATCGCGGTGTGGCTGTCGGTCAGCCAGAAGGGCTCGCTGGTGAAGATCCTGCTCGATGCCTATTCGGCCATCGGCATGCTCGCGCCCGGCGTGTTCCTCGGCTTCTTGTGGAAACGCACGAGCGCGATCGGCGTGCTGGCCGGGCTGGTGGCGGGCTTCGTCGCCCTGCTGGCGCCTTTCGCGGCGAAGTTCTGGGCGACAGCCGTGCCGCAGTGGGAGGCCGGGCTGATCGCGATGGCGATCAACGCAGCGGTGGTGGTTGTCGTCAGTCTGGCTACCGCAGCGCCGCGGCGCGAGGCGGTCGCACTGGGGCTGCATGATGAGCCGCTGCCCGATGCCAGCGCACCGGAGCTGCGCGCGCGGACGGCCTGACGCGCTGGGGGGGGTGTTCAGGCCTCCAGCGCTTCCACACGCAGCGTCACCACCGGGCCGGCTACTTCCGCCCTCGCCTGCAGCGCATGCACCGCCAGGTCCAGCGCGCCTTGCGAAGCAGGCCCCGTCAGTACCAGCACCTGCGGACCGACACCGGGCCGCTCGGCCGCCAGCGCCACCTGCCGAACCGGCACGCGCTGCTCGGCGAGGCAGGCCGTCACCGCCTGGATCTGGCCGACCGAATGCACCGGCACCCGCAGGTAGTGCGCCGTGTGCACGGCCGCGCGCGGCAACACCGGCAAGGCATTCGTCGCGTGGGCATGCACGCCCAGATGCGGCACATGGTTCGCGGCATGGACACCATCGAGTCGCGCCACATCGACCAGGTCGGCGATCACGGCCGATGCGGTCTGCTCCGAGCCGGCACCCGCGCCGTAGTACATCGTCAGGCCGGCGGCGTCGCTCTTGACCATGACCGCATTCATCGATCCGTTCACATGCGCCATCAGGTGATCGGCCGGCACCAGCGCGGGCTGCACGCGAAGCTCCACGCCGTCCGCCTTGCGGCGCGCCACGCCGAGCAGCTTGATGCGGTAGCCCAGTTGCTCGGCGCAGGCCACGTCCAGCCCTTGCAAGGCGGTGATGCCCTCCACCTGCGCATCGACAAAGCGCAGCGGCATGCCGAAAGCATTGGCGGCAAGCAGCGTCAGTTTGTGGGCGGCATCGATGCCCTCGATGTCGAAGGTGGGGTCGGCTTCCGCGTAGCCGAGCGACTGGGCCTGCGCGAGTGCGCTCGCGAAGTCCAACCCCTCGTCGCGCATCTTGCTCAGGATGAAGTTGGTGGTGCCGTTGATGATGCCCGTCACCCATTCGATGCGATTGGCCGCAAGGCCCTCACGCAGCGCCTTGATGATCGGGATGCTCACGGCCACGGCGCCTTCGTAGGCGACGACCACGCCCTTCTCTCGCGCGGCGGCAAAGATTTCAGTGCCGTGCACCGCCAGCAAGGCCTTGTTGGCCGTGACCACGTGCTTGCCGTGCGCGATGGCGGCCAGCACCCAGTCGCGCGCGGGGCCGGTGCCGCCCGCCACTTCCACCACCACATCGACGTCGGGGTGCGTGGCCACATGCAGCGGGTCGGCAGTGAGCGGCACGCTGCCCTCGACGACCGTTGCCGCCCGTTCGAGGTTGCGGGCCGCAACGATCACCAGCTCGATCGCCCGGCCGGCGCGGGCCGCGATGTCGGCCCGGTTGCGGGCCAGCACGCGAAAGGTGCCCGAGCCCACGGTGCCGATACCGATCATCCCCACGCGCAGGGGACGAATGGCCGCAGGGCGGCTGTGCAAGGGCTCGAGGGATTCAACGGGATCGCGGTACATGGACATCTCCAGACGAAAAAACAAAACCCAGCTGCCAGAGCTGGGTTGATTCGTTCGGGGAGAGAGCGATACACCAGGTGGCTGCCGGAACGGCCACCTGCGCGTGCTCAGGTGGCCGCGGTGGTAATGGTGGTAATCATTCGAGCAACAACCATCGCCTGCGCGGAGGCAGGCGGCATCATGCGAGCCATGGAGGCTGCGGCGGATGCGGGGGTGAAGTTGTGGCTCGACATGAGGGCCGGAGTGTACAACAGGCTTGTTAACCAACCGGCTCAGGGCGCAGCCGACAGGCGCTTTTCGAGCCACACGCTGTAGCGCGAGAGCCCGAAGCACAGCACCCAGTACATCGCCGCGATGAACAGGTAGCCCTCGAGGTAGAACGGCCGCCAGGTCGGGTCGCCGCCGAGTGCCAGGCCCAGCGCACCGGTCAACTCGAACAGGCCGACCACCGTGACCAGCGAGGTGTCTTTCAGCGTGCCGACCACGCTGTTGGTCAGCGCCGGCACCACGAGCCGCAGCGCCTGCGGCAGCACGATGTCGCGCTGCACCGGCCAGCGGCCGAAGCCGAGCGCCATGGCGACCTCGGTCTGTTCGCGCGGCACCGCCTGCAGGCCGCCACGGATGATCTCGGCCAGATACGCCGCCACGAACAGCGTGAGGCCCGCGAGCACCCGCACCAGCACGTCGGGCTGCCAGCCCGCCGGCCACAGCAACGGCAACAGGAACGAAGCCATGAACAGCACCGAGATCAGCGGCACGCCGCGCACCAGTTCGATGTAACTCGCGCTCAGCGTGCGCACCACAGGCCAACCCGAGCGGCGCCCCAATGCCAGCAGCAATGCGAGCGGAAAAGCCAGCGCCAGCCCGACCACAGCCAGCCCGATGGTGAGCGGCAGGCCACCCCAGCGGCTCGTCGGCACATGGCTCAGCCCGGCGACGCCGCCACGCATCAGCAGCACGAACAACAGCAGCGCGACAACCCACAACGGCACCAGCCACCAGCGCCAACTGCGCGGCCACGCACTGAGCACGGTGATGGCCGACAACACGACCACCGCGATGGCCGGGCGCCATTGCTCTTCATAGGGAAAGCGGCCGAACAGCATCGGCCGCCACTTCTCGGCCACCACGCCCCAGCAGGCGCCGTGCTGCACCGCGCGGCAGGCTTCGGCATCGGGGCGGAACACAGCGTGCACCACACCCCACTCGATGACATGGAAGCCGCCCCACACGAGCAGCGCAATTAACAGAACAGTCGCCAGCGCGCGCAGCGGTGAGCCCCAGAGCTCGCTGCGCCATGCAATCGGGCCCTGTGCGACGTTCCTCATCGCCAGCCTCGCAGCGCGACGCGCGCGTTGTAGCGGTTCATGCCGAAGGAAATCAGCAGCGACAGCAGCAGGTAGACCGCCATGATGATCGCGATGCACTCGAAGGCCCGGCCATTCGAGCCGATGGTGGTGTTCGCCACCGACACCAGCTCCGGGTAGCCCACGGCCACCGCCAGCGACGAATTCTTGACGAGGCTCAGCAACTGGTTGGTGAGCGAGGGCACGATCACCCGCAGCGCCTGCGGCAGGATCACGATGCGCAACTGCTGCACCGACGACAGCCCCAGCGCCTGCCCCGCGAGCACCTGCCCCTGAGAGACCGACAGGATGCCGGCGCGCACGATCTCGGCCACGAAGGCCGCCGAGTAGAAAGACAGCCCCGCCACGATGGTCACGTACTCGGGGCTCAGCGCGGCGCCACCGCTCACGCCGAAATCGCCGCGCTCGGGCCACTCGAAATGCGTGGGCCACCAGCCGCCCTCGCCCGCCACGGGCCAGGGCACGCTGAGACCGCCCTTGCTGAGCCACACGCCCGGCATCAGGTGCACGGGCTCGGTCGGATCGGGCAGCAGGTTGGCCATCGCGAAGGCCAGCATCAGCAACTGCACCAGCAGCGGCACGTTGCGCAGCAACTCGACATACGCGGTGCAGATGCCGCGCAGCAGCACGTGCGGCGCCAGCCGGCCAATGCCGATCAGCGTGCCGAGCACGACCGCGAAGATGGCCGCCGGCACCGCCGCGCGCACCGTGTTGATCAGGCCCGCAAGAAATGCACGCCAAAAGGGCTGGCTCGCATCGAAGTCGAGCCAGCCTTCGCTGATCGAGAAACCCGCAGGCTCGGTGAGAAAGTCGAAGCCGGAGCGGACACCCCGCGCGCGCAGCACTTCGAGCGCGTGGTGCACCACCCAGGCCGCGCCAGCCACGACGGCCAGCACCAGCAGCGCCTGGACCACCCAGGCCAGCCAGGCGCCGCGGCGCGAGGCCCTGCCGTTCATCGAACCGGTGGTGCGTAGATCAGGCCGCCTTTGCTCCAGAGGTTGTTCGAGCCGCGCGGCAGCTTGAGCACCGACTTCGGCCCGACATTGCGCTCGAACATCTCGCCGTAGTTGCCCACGGCCTTGATCGCGCGGAACGACCAGTCCTTGTCGAGGCCCAGCAGCTTGCCGAGGTCTTCACCGGTGCCGACCAGCCGTTGCTGCGCCGGGTCCTTGCTGTTGGCCTTGAGCTGGTCGGCATTGGCCTGCGTGATGCCGAATTCTTCCGCCTCGATGAGCGCGTTGGGCACCCACTTGGCAATGGCGAACCATTCGTCGTCGCCACGGCGCACCAGCGGCGCGAGCGGCTCCTTGGAGATCAGCTCGGGCAGGATGATGTAGTCGTCGGGGTTCGGCGCTTCCTTGTTGCGCAGGCCCGCCAGCGCCGAAGCATCGGTGGTGAAGGCCTGGCAGCGGCCCGAGAAGAAGGCCTTGAACGAAGCCTCGAAGCTCTCGAACACGACGGTCTTGACCGGGATGTTCTGCGCGCGGAAGTAGTCCGACACGTTCTTCTCGTTGGTGGTGCCCGACTGCGTGCAGATGGTGGCGTTCTTCAGTTGCTTGGCACTGGTCACCTTGAGCTTCTTCGGCACCAGGAAGCCCTGGCCGTCGTAATAGGTGATGGTGGTGAAGTTGAAGCCGAGCGACGCGTCGCGCGTCAGCGTCCAGGTGGTGTTGCGCGCGAGGATGTCGATTTCGCCGGCCTGCAGGGCCGAGAAGCGCTGCTGCGAATTGAGCGGCACGAAGTCGACCTTCTTGCCGTCGCCGAGCACGGCGGCCGCGATGGCGCGGCAGGTGTCGACATCGAGGCCCGACCAGTTGCCCTGGGTGTCCGGTGCCGAGAACCCGGCCACGCCGTTGGTCACGCCGCACTTGACGGTGCCGCGCTGCTTGACCGCATCGAGCGTCTTGCCGGCGAAGGCGGGAGCGGCAGAGGCCAAGGCGACAACGGACGCGGCGGCGAGCAGGGCCGGACGGAATCCGGCAAATCGGTTCTTCATCATTGGTGTTCTCCTCAACAGTAAGCAAAAGGCAGTGTACGGGGCGACACCGCACTCTGCCAAAGAACACCGGGTTGGATGCATATGCCGGCGATTCGCCCCTCATCCAGCGCCCGAAAGCGCCGGCGGTTCACTACCATACGGCCCTCGAATCACTCTCAAATGGAATCAACACAATGGTCAAATCCGACGACACCGGCAAGTTCATCCTGCGCGTTTCGCTTGGCGTCCTGATCCTGCTGCACGGCATCGCCAAGCTGCAGGGTGGCGTCGGCTTCATTTCCGGCATGCTGGCCCAGCATGGCCTGCCGGGCGCGCTGGCCTACCTGGTCTACATCGGCGAGGTGGTGGCGCCCGTGCTGCTGATCATCGGGCTCTACACGCGGCCCGCTGCATGGATCGTCGCGATCAACATGCTGGTGGCCTTTGCGCTGGTCCACATGAAGGACCTGACGGCGCTCGGCAAGCAAGGCGGCTGGGCACTGGAACTGCAGGGCATGTTCCTGTTCGCGGCACTGGCCCTCGCGTTCATGGGTGGCGGCCGCTTCGCCCTGAGCAGCAAGTACAACTGAGCGAGCTCAGTCAGTCGTCATCGGCTGCATCGAGGCCTGGGAACAGGACCTCGGTGTAGCCGAAACGCGAGAAATCGCGCACCCGCATCGGGTAGAGCTTGCCCAGCAGGTGGTCGACTTCATGCTGCACCACACGCGCATGAAAACCGCTCGCGACCCGGTCGATCGGGTCGCCGTAGAGGTCGAAGCCGGTATAGCGGACATTGGCAAAGCGCGGCACCACGCCGCGCAGGCCCGGCACCGAAAGACATCCCTCCCAACCCTCTTCCTCTTCATCGCTCAGCGGGGTGATGACGGGGTTGAGCAGCACCGTGCGGGGCACCGGTGGTGCATCGGGATAGCGGGGGTTGACGATGTCGGTGCCGAAGATCACGAGTTGCTGATCGACGCCGATTTGCGGAGCCGCAAGGCCCGCGCCGTTGACGGCATGCATCGTCTCGAACATGTCGCGCACCAGCAGGTGCAGCTCGTCGGTGTCGAAGGCGGCGACCGGCTGCGCGATGCGCAGCAGCCGGGGGTCGCCCATCTTGAGGATTTCGCGGATGGCCATGGCGCGATTATCGCGACGCTGCGCGACCTCACAGCACCATCAGGACGCGAAGGTCACTGATCGCGGACTGGGTTCGTCGTACTGTGGATCGGCGTGCCCGGCAGGTTGGGCAACGCCGGCCGGCCGGTCGCCGGAAGCCCGCCCGGACGGACGGGTTGGGCTGGAATCCCGACGACAGGAGGACGCGGGTAGTTGCCCGGTCGCACGCCCCCTGGATACGGGTATCCGGGCCTGTTGTAGTAGGGGCGACGGTCGTAGTAGGGACGGTCGTAGTACGAGGGGCGGCGCTCGTAGTAGCCCCCGCCGTTGATATAGACCGGTGCCGGTTGGACGACCACTGGCGCGGGATCGGTGTAGTAACCGCCCGAGGAATAACCTCCGCCAGCGTAGCCCCCGCCGTAATAGGGATCGCCTGGAACGGCGCAACCGGTCAGCAGCACGAGGCCGCCGAGGGCGATGGTGGCACCAAGAACACGAATTTTTTGCATGAGGGTCTCTCCTTATTGGCCTTCAGTTTGCTTTCAACGCCAGGTTGTAGACCCTGTTGACTGCGGCAGGATGAAGTCGCGTAACGGCCGGTAAAGAGAGCCCGCCGCTACGTCTTCATTTTTCCGGGACACCGTTCGCCAGAATCTCCAGCATACGCGCCTCGTCGATCACTTCGACCCCGATCTCGCGGGCCTTGTCGAGCTTGCTGCCGGCCTCTTCGCCGGCCACGAGGTAGTGGGTCTTCTTGCTGACGGAACCGGCGACCTTGGCGCCGGCTGCCTCCAATTTATCCTTCGCTTCGTCGCGGCCCAGCGTAGGAAGGGTACCGGTGATGACGAAGGTCAGTCCCGCCAAAGGCTTGGGCGCACGCGCCGCGGGCTCGCCCTCTTCCCATGTCAGGCCGCAGGCGCGCAGCTGCTCGACCACTTCGCGGTTGTGCGGCTGGTCGAAGAAGGTGCGCAGGCTCTGCGCCACCACCGGCCCCACGTCGTTGACTTCGAGCAATTGCTCTTCGCTCGCGTCCATGATCGCGTCGAGCTTGCCGAAGTGCTTGGCCAGGTCTTTCGCGGTGCTCTCGCCCACGTGGCGGATGCCCAGGCCGAACAGGAAGCGCGGCAGCGTGGTCTTCTTCGAGGCTTCGAGCGCATCGACAAGGTTCTTGGCCGATTTCTCGGCCATGCGGTCCAGCCCCGCCAGCGTGGTGAATCCGAGCCTGTAGAGGTCGGGCAAGGTGCGGATGAGGTTGGCGTCGACCAGCTGTTCGACCAGCTTGTCGCCCAGGCCATCGACATCGACCGCGCGCCGCGCCGCGAAGTGCAGGATGGCCTCTTTGCGCTGTGCCGCGCAGAACAGGCCGCCGGTGCAGCGGTAGTCGACTTCCCCCTCTTCGCGCACGGCCTCCGAGCCGCACACCGGGCACTGGTGCGGCATGGTGAACACCGGGCCGCGCTGCTCGTCAGGCTTGGCGAGGCTCTCGGGCACCACGCCAACCACTTCGGGAATCACGTCGCCCGCGCGGCGCACGATGACGGTGTCGCCCACGCGCACGTCCTTGCGGCGGGCCTCGTCCTCGTTGTGGAGCGTGGCGTTGGTCACGGTCACGCCGCCGACGAACACCGGCGCCAGCTTGGCCACCGGCGTGAGCTTGCCGGTGCGGCCGACCTGGATCTCGATGCCGAGTACCTCGGTCAGTTGCTCCTGCGCCGGGTACTTGTGCGCCACGGCCCAGCGCGGCTCGCGCGAGACAAAGCCCAGTTGCCGCTGCAGTTCCACGCTGTCGACCTTGTAGACCACGCCGTCGATGTCATAGGGCAAGGCATCGCGCTGGCGGCCGATGTTCTCGTGGAACGCTATGAGTTCAATAGCACCCTTCGCACGCGCGGTCTGCGTTGCAACGGGGAATCCCCACGCATGAAACTGCTGCAGCCAGTCGAACTGCGTCGGGCAATCGGGTCCACCTTCGCTGGCTGGCGTCACTTCGCCGAGCCCGTAGGCAAAGAAGCTGAGCGGCCGTGCTGCGGCAATCGCCGGATCGAGCTGGCGCACCGCACCGGCCGCCGCATTGCGCGGATTGACGAACACCTTCTCGTTCTTCTGGCCGGCCGCGATCTTCTGGCGCTGGCGCTCGTTGAGCCCGTCGAAATCGGCGCGCTTCATGTAGACCTCGCCACGCACCTCGACCACCGGCGGCGCCTTGCCGTTGAGCTTCAACGGAATCTCGCGCACCGTGCGGATGTTCTGCGTGACCTCTTCACCCACTTCGCCGTCGCCGCGCGTCGCGGCCTGCACCAGCACGCCATTCTCGTAGCGCAGGTTCATGGCCAGGCCGTCGAACTTCAGCTCGCAGACGTACTCGACCTGCGGGCCGTCTTCGGCCAGGCCCAGTTCCTTGCGCACGCGCGCATCGAAGGCGCTGGCGCCGCCGGGCGTGATGTCGGTCTCGGTGCGGATCGACAGCATCGGCACCTTGTGGCGCACCTTGGTGAAACCGTCGAGCACCTTGCCGCCCACGCGCTGCGTCGGCGAGTCGGGCGTGCGCAGCTCGGGGTATTCGGCTTCCAGGGCCTGCAGGCGCTGGAACAGCTTGTCGTACTCGGCGTCGGGCAGTTCGGGCGCGTCGAGCACGTAGTAGAGGTGAGCGTTGCGGTGAAGCTGTTCGCTCAGTGCGGCGGCTTCGCGAGCCGCTTCGTCGCGCGTCGTCATGGGGTTGTCTCCCGAAAGAATCGGATTAGCTGAAGAGGCGGCGCGCCAGCGGCGAACCCGCTGCCAGGTCGCGCGCATCGAGCGTGTCGTAGAGCTGCTCGAGGTCGGTGCCGATCACGTCCATCGTCTCGTCGCGCAGCAACTGGCCGTCGCTGTCGGTCACCACGCCGTCCATTTCGCGTGCGAGCGTGGCAGCGGCTTCGCGCATGCGGCGGAAAGGCTCTTCGTCGCGGTCGACCTGCGGCACGTCCAGGCTCAGGCTGAGTTCGCGAATCGCCGATTGCGCCGGGTCGTCGGCCAGCGCGGCCTGGGTGTCGAACGCCAGTCCGAGGATCGGCGGCAGGCCGACCTCACCCGTTGGCAGCACCATGCGCCCCGGGATGATGCCGGCCACGAAACCGAGCCGCGCGGCGTTCTGCTGCACGTAGCCCGGGCTCCATGCCGCATGCAGCGCGCGCAGCACGAAGCCGAGTTGCGCATCGTGCGCGCTGGCGAACTGGTCGAGCTCGCGGGCGCGCGCCACTTCGTCAAGCATCTCGGGAAATTCGGGCGCGCCATTGACCGCGTCGGCAAAGGCCTGCGCTTTCACGACGAACTCGGAATACTCGATCTCGTTGAGTGCGCCGGTGCGGTTGGCCAGCTGCACGCCCACCTGGAACGCGCTGTAGCGCTGGCCGGGTGCGGGCGGCTCCCATTGGCCGTTGCGCTCGTTCAGGCCCTCGATGGCCACTGGCTTGCTGCCCGCGCGCCGCGTCGGCGGCATGGCGGCGATGGCGGCATCGCCCGAGGCCAGGCCGTCCAGCGAGATCGGCGCGATCACGTCGATCAGCGGGTCGAGCCCGCCGCGGCGTTCGCCGGTCGGCACGGGCACGCCGCTGGGTGCCGGCAGGTCGGGGTCGAACAGGGGTTCATGCCGGTCGGCGCTGCCCGACACCTGGTGCGGGTCGACATGCAGCATCGGCTCCACGCCATCGCCCGAAGACGACAGGGAGCGCTCGACATCGGCCAGCGCGGTATCGACCGCATCGGGCTGGCGCGGCGCATTGCGGCGCGACATCATGGCCTCGTAGCCCACGACGGCTGCGAGAACGAGGCCACCGAGGATGGCCAGGGCAAGAGTGAGGTTGCTCATGAGGCCGCCCGCTTCAAGCAGCCTCGACCATCGAGGCCGCCGACTCCATGTCGACCGCGACGATCCGCGACACGCCCTGCTCCTGCATCGTCACGCCGATCAGCTGCTCGGCCATTTCCATGGCGATCTTGTTGTGGCTGATGAAGAGGAACTGGGTTTCGCGGCTCATGGCGGTCACGAGTTTGGCATAGCGCTCGGTGTTCGCGTCGTCCAGCGGCGCGTCCACTTCGTCCAACAGACAGAAAGGCGCCGGGTTGAGCTGGAAGATCGCAAACACCAGCGCAATGGCCGTGAGCGCCTTCTCACCGCCCGACAGCAGGTGGATGGTCTGGTTCTTCTTGCCGGGTGGCTGCGCCAGCACCTGCACGCCGGCATCGAGGATTTCGTCGCCCGTCATCACGAGCCGCGCATTGCCGCCGCCGAACAGCTCGGGGAACATGCGGCTGAAGTGGTCGTTGACGATCTTGAAGGTGCCGCCCAGCAGGTCGCGCGTTTCGGCGTCGATCTTGCGAATGGCGTCTTCGAGCGTGCCGATGGCTTCGTTCAGGTCGGCCGATTGCGCGTCGAGGAAGGTCTTGCGCTCGCTCGCAATGGCGAGCTCATCGAGCGCGGCAAGGTTCACCGCACCCAGCGCAACAACTTCGCGGTTGAGGCGGTCGATTTCGCTTTGCAGGCCGGTCAGGCGCACCTTGTCGGTCTCGATCGAGAGCGCCACGGCTTCGAGATCGGCGCCTGCATCGTCCAGCAGTTGCTGGTACTGCTCGACGCCCAGGCGCGCGGCCTGTTCCTTGAGCTGGAACTCGGTGATGCGCTGGCGCAGCGGATCGAGTTCGCGTTCGAGTTGCAGGCGGCGCTCGTCGCTCGCGCGCAGCTTGAGCGTGAGGTCGTCGTACTGGCTGCGCGAGGCGCCCAGCGAGGCTTCGCGTTCGAGCTTGAGCGACAGCGCGTCCTGCAGGCCAGCCTGTGCGGCGGCATCGGACAGGCGGCTCAGTTCGGCGCGGGCGCGCTCGTCTTCGTCGGTGAGCGCCACGACCTGTTGCGAGGCGGTTTCGATGGCGCGGTTGAGTTCGGCGCGGCGCGCTTCGAGCGTGCGCTGCGAAAAAGTCGCTTCCTGCGCCTGGCGCTCCAGGCTGCGGTGCTGCTCGCGGCTGGCATTCAACGCACGGCCGGCATCGATGACGCGCTCGTCCAGCTGGGCGTGGCGCTCCTGGCTGTCGGCCAGCTGCATGTCGAGCTCTTCGAAGCGGCCTTCGGCGGCGATGCGCTTTTCTTGCAGTTCTTCGAGCTGTGCGTCGACTTCGCCAAGGTCGGAGGCCAGTTGCTCGCTGCGCGCGCGGGTCTGCTCGGCCAGCTGCGTCATGCGCAGCGTCTCGACCTGCTGCTCGTGCGCGCGCGACTGCGTGTCGGCGGCTTCGCGCCGTGCGGTCACAAGGCGCGAGGCGGCATCGCCATAGGCGGCTTCGGCACGGATCAGCGCGGTGCGCGCTTCTTCGTTGATGAGCGTCTGGGCGCGCAGCTGCCGCTCCAGGTTTTCCATTTCCTGCTGGCGCGCCAGCAGGCCGGCCTGCTCGGAATCGGGTGCGTAGAAGTTGACGCTGTGCGAAGACACGGCATGGCCGCTCTGCACATAGATGACTTCGCCGGGCTGCAGCGTGGCGCGCTGCGCCAGTGCGTCCTCGAAGCTCGAAGCCGTGTAGCAGCCGTGGAGCCAGTCGGTCAGCAGCGCCTGCTGGCCCGCGTCGTTCAGGCGCAGGAGGCTCGACAGGCGCGGCAGCGTGCCTGCGTCTTGCGGCACACCGGCGGCCGGCGGGCTGTAGAAGGCCAGCTTGGCGGGCGGCGCGTCGTTGCCGAAGGCGCGCACCATCTCGAGCCGGCTGACTTCGAGCGCACCCAGGCGCTCGCGCAATGCGGCTTCGAGTGCGCTTTCCCAGCCCTGCTCGATGTGGATGCGGCTCCACACGCCCTGCAACCCGTCGAGGCCATGCTTGGCCAGCCAGGGGGCCAGCTTGCCGTCGGTCTTGACCTTTTCCTGCAACGCACGCAGCGCTTCGAGGCGCGCCGAGAACTCCGCGTGGCGGGCGCCCTCGGTGTTGACGGCCTGCTGCTTCGCACGGCGATCGTCGTCGAGTTGCGGCACGGCTTCCTGCAGCTCCTGCAGG
Organism: Variovorax sp. EL159; assembly: GCF_900100965.1. Taxonomy (GTDB): domain Bacteria; phylum Pseudomonadota; class Gammaproteobacteria; order Burkholderiales; family Burkholderiaceae_C; genus Variovorax. Next base: position 530,442 of record NZ_FMUJ01000003.1, read on the forward strand.
CGCGCGTCGGCTTCACTGGCGACTTCCTGTGCGGCAGCCAGTTGCTCCTGCATTTCGAGCAGGCGCGCTTCGTCGGGCGCAGCCAGCGCGCTCTGGTCGGCGCGCAGGCGTTCGCTGCGCTGCGTGAGCTGGCGGCTCTGGTCTTCGATGTTGCGCTGGTCGGCGGCCAGCACCTGGATCTGCTGCTGCACCTGCGACACGGTCGTGCGCTGGGCATTGGCCTCGTCTTGCGCGCGCTGCACGGCTTCTTCGAGCTCGGGCATGCGCGCGTCGTGTTCTTCGAGCTGCGCGGCCAGCAGGATCGCCTGCTCTTCGGCGTCCACGCCCTGCCCGGCCAGCGTTTCGATCTCGGTTTCGGCGTCGGTGCGGCGCGTGCCCCATTGGCCCATCTGTTCGCGCAACTGCACCAGGCGCTGTTCGACGCGCTGGCGGCCTTCGACCACGAAGCGAATCTCGCCTTCGAGCCGGCCCACCTCGGCACTGGCTTCGTAGAGCTTGCCCTGCGCCTGGTTGACCTGGTCACCGGCCGCGTAGTGGGCCTGGCGCACGGTCTCGAGCTCGGATTCGATGCGGCGCAGATCGGCGGTGCGCGATTCGAGGTCGTTGATGGCCTTTTCGGAATCGGCCTTGATCTTGGCTTGGTCGCTGTCGCTTTCGCTGCGCTTCAGAAACCACAGCTGATGCTGCTTCTTGGTGGCTTCGCCCTGCAGCGTGTTGTAGCGCGCGGCCACCTCGGCCTGCTTCTCGAGCTTTTCGAGGTTGGCGTTGAGCTCGCGAAGAATGTCTTCGACCCGCACGAGGTTTTCGCGCGTGTCGCCCAGGCGGTTTTCGGTCTCGCGACGGCGCTCCTTGTACTTGGAGACACCAGCCGCCTCTTCGAGGAACAGGCGCAGTTCTTCGGGCTTGGATTCGATGATCCGGCTGATCGTGCCCTGGCCGATGATCGCGTAGGCGCGCGGGCCGAGGCCGGTGCCCAGGAACACGTCCTGCACGTCGCGCCGGCGCACCGGCTGGTTGTTGATGTAGTAGCTGCTGGTGCCGTCGCGCGTGAGCACGCGCCGCACCGCGATTTCGCCGAACTGGTTCCATTGGCCGCCGGCGCGGTGGTCGGCGTTGTCGAACACCAGTTCCACGCTCGAACGGCTGGCCTGCTTGCGGGTGGTCGTGCCGTTGAAGATCACGTCCTGCATCGACTCGCCGCGCAGCTCCGAGGCACGCGACTCGCCCAGCACCCAACGCACCGCATCCATGATGTTCGACTTGCCGCAACCATTGGGTCCGACCACGCCGACCAGTTGGCCCGGCAGCAGGAAGTTGGTGGGTTCGGCGAACGACTTGAAGCCCGAAAGCTTGATGGAATTAAGACGCACGACTTGTCGGCCTGCCTTGGCATAGCGCCAAGGTATTGATTTGTAAGGAAAATTGCACGGGCCTGCAGGCTTGCAGCAGGCCGCCGCCCCAGTTGTGGATGATAACGTCAGGGCATGAGCGATTCCTTGGTTTCACCCCCCCTTGCGGCGCGACGCATTTGCCTGCAGGCAGGCGTCATTGCCCTGCTCGGCCTGGCCGGCTGTTCGTCGGTCCGCTCCACCGATCGCGCCGAGCCTTATGCCAGCCACGAGTGGCTGCAGTCCGGTGCCAACCGCATTGCCAGCCTTTCGTTGCGCGACAACCTGCAATCGGTCCGGCGCGTGCAGAACACCCTTTACCGGCGCAACCCGCGCGAATGGCGCAAATCGGCGCCCAGCATGGACGAAGCCACCCAGCGCACCTGGGACGCGGTGCTGAAAGACGGCACCCTGCCCGAGCTGCATGGCGCCACCGGCATCGACGCCGTCCGGCTGGCCTTCGAGACCGGTCCGCAGGCCTACCAGGGCGACCGCGTCGCGGCGCTGGTGTACGGCTGGACCACGATGCTCAAGCAGGCCAACGGCAACACCTGGGACCAGACCATGATCGACGGCATCGACGCCGAGAACAGCTACCGGGTGGCCCGCAACTTCGAGATCTCGCTCTGGCTGATCTCTTCCAAGACCGGCCCCGACGGCCAGCCGCTGCTGCTGGCCACCGAGATCAGCGACCGCGGCCGCAACCTCGTGGCCGACCGCGAACTGTCGAAGGTGATCGCGCGGCTCGACCTGCTGGCCGCCCAGGCCGACGAGAAGTACCGCCGCGCGGCGCTCGACTTTGGCCAGAACTGGATCATGGGCGTGGTCATGCCGCTCTTCACACTGGTGCCCAAGTAGGCCGGCAGGATCGACCGGAAAAAAGATGTTTCCTTAGGCACGCGCCTTGCTGCAGACCATTGCCCAGCGTGGCTCACAGAAAAAGCAGGCCCCTAGAATGAATCCGCCCTTCACCCCTCAACCCATTCGAGGCAGCAGCAACTCATGAGCTCCATCAATTTCATCGGCGGCGAAAAAGGCGGTGTCGGCAAGTCGGTCACGGCGCGCGTGCTGGCGCAGTACTTCATCGACCACAGCCGTCCGTTCACCGGCTTCGACACCGACCGCTCGCACAGTTCGTTCACCCGCTTCTACGAAGGCTTCGCCTCGCCCGTGGTGGTCGACAGCTTCGAAGGACTCGACACCGTCGTGAATGGCTTCGAGGCCAACCCGCAGCAGAGCGTGATCGTCGACCTCGCAGCGCAGACGCTCGCACCGCTGTCGCGCTGGATCAAGGAATCCGACCTCTTCGACGTCTTCGCCGAGATCGGCGTGACCGTCAATTTCTGGCACGTGCTGGACGATGGCAAGGACTCGACCGACTTGCTCGGCACGCTGATCGACACCTTCGGCAACCGGCCCAACTACATCGTGGTGCAGAACTATGGCCGCGGCAGCGACTTCGGCATGCTGCTGGGCTCGCAGTCGCTCTCCAAGGCCACCGCCAACGGCGCGCGCGTGATTGCGCTTCCGCGTTTGCACGAAGCCAGCATGCGGAAGATCGATGCACAGAACACCAGCTTCTGGAAGGCCGTGAACGACCGCGAAGGGGCGCATGCGCTGGGGCTGCTCGAACGGCAGCGTGTGAAGTCGTGGCTGGCGACGGTCTACGCGGCGTTCGATACCTTGCCGCTGTAGTTCTGTAGTTCTGAAGGGGTGCCTGCCGATCGCAGCACCCCGGACAAGACCCGAAAGCCGCTACTCGGCGACAGCGCCCCCACCCAAGGCCTTGTAGAGCGTCATCGTCGCATTGAGCTGGTTCAACCGGTTCTGGGCCAGCGACACCTCGGCCGCACGGCGCCTGTCCTTGGCGTCCAGCACCGGCTGCAGCGCCGTCGCACCCGCCTTGTAGCGCACCTCGGACAGCGTCTCCGCGCGCTGCGCCTGCTGCAAAGCCAGCACCAGTTTTCCGCTCTCGTCGCGCAGTTGCGTGCGTGACGACAGCGCGTTCTCCACTTCGGACAGCGCCGTGTACAGCGACTGGCGAAAGCCCAGCACGGCCTCTTCGTATTGCGCCTGCGAAACGGCCACGGTCATCCGCGCCGTGTTCCATTGCAGAAACGGCAGCGCCAACCCTGCACCGAGCGTGCCGACCGGGTTCTTCAGCAGATCGCCCAACGCGGTGCTCGACGTGCCCAGTGAACCGGTGAGGCTCAGCGTCGGATAGAAGCCGGTGCGCGTTGCATCGACGTTGGCCAGTGCACCGCGCAGGCGCAGCTCGGCCGCGCGCAGGTCGGGGCGACGGCCCAGCAGGCTCGCGGGCAAACCTGCATCGATCCCCGGCAGTTCGGCAACCGGCAACTGCAAGGGCTCCACCGCCATCGCCTCGGGCGGCCGGTCGAACAGGATCGCCAGCGCGTTGCGTGCCTCGACACGCTGCTGCAGCAGTTGCGTGTGCGCGGCTTCCTGGCTCGCCAGGTTCTGGCCCGCCTGCGCCACGTCCAGCCCCGACACGGCTCCGGCGGCGTACTTCACGCGCACCAGCGCCAGAATGCGCCGACCGTCCTCGATGCCCGCTTCGCTCAAGGCGATGCGCTGGTTCAGGTAGCCGGTCTGCCAATACAGTCCGGCCGTGGTGCCCACGAGCGCAAGTGCCGTGGCTTGGCGGTCGGACTCGGTCGCTTTCAGCTCCCAATCGGCGGCACTGCGCAATGCGGCGAGCCGTCCCCACAGGTCGATCTCGTAGCTCAGCGTGATCTGCGTGCTGGATGTGGTGCCCGCCACGCCGCCACGCTTCAGGTCGTAGCCACGGCTCGTGCCGGTCTGCCCCGCCACGCCCGGCGTGAGGTTCGTGTTCGCAAGACCAGCCTGCAACTGCGCGCGCTGCACGCGAATGCCCGCTGCGGCAAGGTTGTTGTTGGTGCTCAGCGCGCTGTCGATCACGGCGTCGAGCTGGCGGTCGTTGAAGGCTGTCCACCAGCGGGTCGCAGGCATCGCCGCGGCATTCATCGCGGCCGGCTGCGGCGCTTTCTGCTGCTGCCATGCCTGCGGCATTTCGATCGGCCGCTGCGCGCGCTGCTCCGGCTGGAACGCGGTGCACCCGGCAAGCGCCGCCGCGATGGCGACTGCCCCAAGTCGCAAGCAACAACGCGCGCTACTCACGAGCCAGCGCCTCGATCGGGTCCAGCCGCGCGGCGTTGCGCGCCGGCAGGTAGCCGAACAGCACGCCGATCAGCGACGCGCACAAGAACGCCGACACCACGGCGCCCATCGAAAAGATCATTTGCCATTGCTTGACGAAAAGCGAAAACACAAAGCTGATGCCATACGACAGCGTCACGCCGATCAGCCCGCCCACGAGGCACACCAGCACCGCCTCGGTCAGGAACTGCTGCAGCACGTCGCTCTGGCGCGCGCCCACGGCCATGCGGATGCCGATCTCGCGGGTGCGCTCGGTCACCGACACCAGCATGATGTTCATCACGCCGATGCCGCCCACCACGAGCGAGATCACCGCGATCAGCGACAGCAGCAGCGTGAGCGACTGGCTCGTGCGCTCGACCGTCTTCACGATGCTGTCCATGTTGTAGGTAAAGAAATCCTTGCTGCCATGGCGCATGGTGAGCAGCCGCACGATGCTGTCTTCGGCGGCGCGGGTCGGCTGGTCGTCGCGGATGCGCACCGTGATCGCGTCGAAGTGCTGCTGCCCGAACAGCCGGCTCGCGCCCGTGCTGTAGGGCAGCCAGATGCTGAGCGACTTGTTCTCGCCGAACATGTTCTTCTTTTCTGCCGCCACGCCGATCACCGTGCACGGCAGGTTGCCGACAAGGATCACCTTGCCGACCGGATCGCTGCCGTCGGTGAACAGCTTGCGCCGCGTGTTCTGGTCGATCACCACCACCTGCGACTGGCGCCGGACGTCTTCGGCGTTGAAGCTCGAGCCACTGCCGATCTGGATGTCGCGCACCTGGAAGTAGCTGTCGCTGACGCCGTTCACGTTGCCGTTGATGTCCGCGTTGCGATAGCGCAGCCGCAGGCTGCGCATGGTGACGGGCGTCACGCTGTGCACATACGACTGCGCCGACAGCGCCTGCAGGTCGGACGGCAGCAGCGTCCGGATGCCGGCCGCCTTGTCGTCGCCGAAATCGTGGCCCGGATAGATGTCGAGCGTGTTGGTGCCGATGGCCTTGATGTCCGACAGCACGAAGCGCTTGGCGCCCTCGCCGATGGCCACGATCGACACCACCGAGGTGATGCCGATGATGATGCCCAGCATGGTCAGCGCGGTGCGCATGCGGTGCGCCATCATCGAGCGCCATGCCATGCGGAAGGCTTCGGCAAAACGCGCCCAGCCCGTGCTGAAGCGCGCGATGCCCAGGCGCGGCCGGCCCATGGCGCCGGCTTCGATGTTGGTGTCGGCAGGCCCGGTCTGCGTCTCCTGCTCCGCCGCGGCGACGGTCGGCACGTTGGGCCGGTCGCCCACGATCACGCCATCGGCGATCTCGATGATGCGTTCGGTGCAGCTGGCCACCTGCATGTCGTGCGTCACGATGATGATGGTGTGGCCCAGCGCGTGCAGCTCGCGCAGGATCGCGATCACCTCCTGCCCGCTGCGGCTGTCGAGCGCGCCGGTGGGCTCGTCGGCAAGGATCACCTGCCCGCCATTCATGAGTGCGCGCGCGATGCTCACGCGCTGCTGCTGGCCACCCGAGAGCTGGCTCGGCCGGTGCTCGGTGCGGTCGCCCAGGCCCAGGCGCGCGAGCAGTTGGCGGGCACGCGACTCGCGCGCACTGCCCTCGGTACCGGCATAGACGGCAGGCACCTCGACGTTGCCCGTGGCCGTCAGGTGCTGCATCAGGTGATAGCGCTGGAAGATGAAGCCGAAGTGCTCGCGCCGCAGCTCGGCCAGCGCGTCGCTGTCGAGCGTGCCCACGTCCTGGCCCGACACCGTGTAGGTGCCGGTGCTGGGCCGGTCGAGGCAGCCGAGGATGTTCATCAGCGTCGACTTGCCCGAGCCCGAGGCGCCGACGATGGCCAGCATTTCGCCGCTGCCGATGTCGAGGTTGACGTCCTTCAGCACCTGCACCTCTTGCTCGCCCGAAGGAAAGCTGCGGCCGATGCCGCGCAGCGCCAACAGGGGTTGCGGTTGCTGCTGCGGCGGCGGCGACAGCGGTGCCTGTGCCATCAGTGCTTGCCCCGGCCGTTGCCGTCGTCCGCCTTCTCCAGCGCCGAAGCGTCGCCGGTGATGACGTTGTCACCTTCTTTCAGGCCCTCCAGCGCCTGTGCCTGGAAGTTGTTGGTGATGCCGACGCGCACGTGCCGCGTCTGCACCGACTGGTCGGGCATGAGGACGCGGACCTCGCGCCGCCCTTCCTTGTCGCGCGCGCCGAGCGCGGTCAGCGGAATGGTCAGCGCCTGCTTGGCCTCGCCCAGCATGATGGCGACCTGCGCCGTCATGTCCACGCGCAGCGTGCGGTCGGGGTTGGGCACGTCGAACAGGGCGTTGAAGAACACGGCGTTGTTGATCTTCTCGGGCGATGGCTGCACGGCGCGCAAGGTGCCGTAGTAGCGCTTGTCGGGGTCGCCGAGGATGGTGAAGTACACCGGCTGCCCCGGACGCACGCGCACCACGTCGGCCTCGGACACCTGGGCCTTGACGGTCATGGTCGACAGGTCGGCCAGCTTCATCAGCGTGGGCACCTGGAACGAGGCCACCACCGTCTGGCCTTCGAGCGTGCTGATGGACACCACATCGCCATCGATGGGCGCCACGATGCGCGTGTACGACAGGTTGGTCTGCGCCGAGGCCAGCGCCAGTTTCTGCTGGCGGATCTGCGCGTCGAGCGACACCGCATCGGCACGCAGCGCGCGAAGCTCGGTGTCGGCGCTTTCCATGTCCTGCCGCGCCGCCGCGTCCTGCGCGAGCATTTCGCGCTGGCGGGCCCAGCTGAGTTCGGCCTGCTTGACGCGCACCTCTTTCGCCAGCTTCTGCGCCTGCAGGTTTTCGAGCTTGGCCTGCTCCTGCGCGAGCGTGTTCTGCGAGATGACCGGATCGATCTCGGCCAGCCAGTCGCCCTTCTTCACGGTCTGGCCGAGCACGACCTTGAGCGACTTGAGCTGGCCGCTGACCTGCGCACCCACTTCCACCTGCTTGAGGGCCTGCAGCACACCGGTGGCGAGCACCGCGTTCTCGAGGTCGGCGCGCTGCACCGTGGCGGTCAGGTACTCGTTCTTCTTTGCGGGACTCAGCCAGAAAAAGCCAACGAGGGCCAGGACAGCGATCGCGACGATACCGACAAGGAGCTTGCGCGATCGCCGCGGGGGGATGTTGGGCATGCAATGAGATGGGAGTGGAACACGCTGCAGAAGCGGATCGATCCTATCGCCCGTTACTTAAGGCCTGCTAAAGGGGGCTGCGCCTTGCAGGGACTTTTGCCCGGCTTGAGGAAGGAAAAAAGCAAAAAGCCCCGCCGGCCCTTTCAGGCCTGCGAGGCGATTGGATGGCACCACGTGGCCCCCATGGCAGCCATGCCGGCTGCCGTGCGTTCAATCAGTGGCTCAACGCGCGCGGCGCGAGCGCACGAGCAAGGTGATCAGCAACAGCGAAAGAACGGTGAACGCAACGAACGACCAGTTGGCCAGCGTGAGCCCGAACAGCGACCAGTCGACCTTGGAGCAGTCGCCGCCGCCGCGGAAGATCATTGGCAGTGCGCGCTTGAGCGGAAAAGTCTCGATCATTCCGTAGAGGTCGCGCCCGCAGGACACGACTTCGGGCGGATACCACTGCAGCCAGCTCTGCGCCGCCGCCGTGTAGGCGCCGCCGATGGCCGAGACCAGGGCCAAAAGGCCGCTGGTGATCTGCAAACCCCTGTTGCGGAACGCACCGGCCAGCCCCGTGAAGAGCGCCACCAGCACCAGCGCATAGCGCTGCACGATGCACATCGGGCAGGGTTCGAGCCCGACCACGTGCTGCAGGTAGAGCCCAAAGGCCAGCATCAGGACACAGGCCAGGCAGATCAGCCCGTACGCGCGGCGCGGCGCGCCAAAGTACCAATCGATCAAGGAGATACCCATTCTTCTTCGACGAACACCCTGGCCTTGCGGGGATTGGCGACGACGGTGTCGCCTTCCTTCAAGCCCAGGTCGCGGAACTGTTGCGCAGGGAGTTGCGCTTCGATGATGGTTCCGGAGCCCGGATTATCTGGATTCGATTCGGTGGGCTCAAGTTCCAGCCTTGCGATGGGTCCGACAACAATCGCGCGCGACAGCGTGGCGACGATACCGGTGGCGCCGGTCACGTAGCGTGTCACATCCAGGTCATGTGGCCGCACGTAGGCCAGCGCCTTGGCATCGCGCGCGCCGCTGTGCTCGGGCGAATCCAGGCGCATGCCGTCGAGCTGCACCGCGCCGTTGTCCGCGCGGCCATGGAACAGGTTCACGTCGCCGAGAAAGCCGTACACGAAAGGACTCGCGGGCTTGTCCCACACGTCCTGCGGCGAGCCGACCTGCTCGATCTGGCCCTTGTTGATGACCACCACGCGGTCGGCCACTTCGAGCGCCTCTTCCTGATCGTGCGTGACGAAGATCGAGGTGACGTGCAGCTCGTCGTGCAGCCGGCGCAACCAGCGGCGCAGCTCCTTGCGCACCTTGGCGTCGAGCGCGCCGAAGGGCTCGTCGAGCAGCAGCACCTTGGGTTCCACCGCCAGCGCGCGGGCCAGCGCAATGCGCTGGCGCTGGCCGCCAGACAGTTGCGACGGATAGCGGTCGGCCAGCCAGTCGAGCTGCACCAGCTTGAGCAGGTCGGTCACCTTGGTCTTGATCTGCGCGTCGCTCGGGCGCTCCTTGCGCGGCTTCACGCGCAGGCCGAACGCGACGTTCTCGAACACGGTCATGTGGCGGAACAGCGCGTAGTGCTGGAACACGAAGCCGACCTGCCGCTCGCGCACGTGCACGTCGGTGGTGTCTTCGCCCGAGAACAGAATGCTGCCGGTGTCGGCCGTTTCCAGCCCCGCGATGATGCGCAGCAGCGTGGTCTTGCCGCAGCCCGAGGGGCCGAGCAGCGCGACGAGCTCGCCCGACTCCACGTCGAGGTTCACGTCGCGCAGCGCGCGGAAGTCGCCGAACTGCTTGCTGATGTTGCGGATTTCGATGCTCATGGTTTCTTCTCTCTCTCAGGCTGCCGTCGTTTCAGGCGGGCGCTCGGGGGGCAACTCGGCAATGGCCTTCATCTCGCGCTCGTGGCGCCACTCGATGACCGACTTGATCACCAGCGTGACCAGCGCCAGGATCGCCAGCAGCGAGGCCACGGCAAACGCGGCCACCGACTGGTATTCGTTGTAGAGCACTTCCACGTGCAGCGGCATGGTGTTGGTCTGGCCGCGGATGTGGCCCGACACCACCGACACCGCGCCGAACTCGCCCATGGCGCGCGCGTTGCACAGGATCACGCCGTACAGCAGGCCCCACTTGATGTTGGGCAGCGTCACGCGCCAGAAGGTCTGCCAGCCGGTCGCACCCAGCACGATGGCGGCCTGCTCTTCGTCGGTGCCCTGCGCCTGCATCAGCGGAATGAGCTCGCGCGCGATGAACGGGAAGGTCACGAACACGGTGGCCAGCACGATGCCGGGCACGGCGAAGATGATCTTGATGTCGTGCTCCGACAACCACGGGCCGAGCCAGCCCTGCGCACCGAACACCAGCACGTAGATCAGGCCCGCGACCACCGGCGACACCGCGAACGGCAGGTCGATCAGCGTGGTGAGCAGGGCCTTGCCGCGAAACTCGAACTTGGCAACGGCCCAGGCCGCCGCGACACCGAACACGAGATTCAGCGGCACCGCGATGGCAGCCGTGATCAGCGTGAGGCGGATGGCGCTCCAGGCATCGGGCTCCTTCAGCGCATCGAGGTAGGCGCCAACGCCCTTGCGCAACGCCTCGGTCGCCACGGCCGCCAGCGGCAGCACGAGGAAGAGGAACATGAACGCGAGCGCAATGCCGATCAGCAGCCAGCGCACCCATGCGGCTTCAGTGGTGCCGGCCTGTGCGCGGCGAATGACTTTGGAAGGTGCGCTCATGTCAGGCCCCTGCCCTGCGGCGCTGCCATGCCTGCAGGCCGTTGATGACCAGCAGCAGCACGAAGGAAATGACCAGCATCACCAATGCAACCGCCGTGGCGCCCGCATAGTCGTACTGCTCCAGCTTGCCGATGATGATGAGCGGCGTGATCTCCGAAATCATCGGCATGTTGCCGGCAATGAAGATCACCGAGCCGTACTCGCCGATGGCACGCGCGAAGGCCATGGCAAAGCCGGTGAGCAGCGCCGGGGCGATCGACGGGAAGATCACCTTGGTGAAGGTCTGCAGCCGCGTCGCGCCGAGCGAGGTGGCGGCTTCTTCGAGCTCTTTCTCGGCATCTTCCAGCACCGGCTGCACCGTGCGCACCACGAACGGCAGCCCGATGAAGATCAGCGCGATGACGATGCCCGCCGGAGTAAAGGCCAGCTTGATGCCGTGCGGCTCCAGCAGTTGCCCGATCCAGCCATTGCCCGCGAGCAACGCGGTCAGAGAAATGCCGGCCACGGCCGTCGGCAGCGCAAACGGCAGGTCGACCAGCGCATCGACGATGCGCTTGCCCGGGAACTTGTAGCGCACCAGCACCCACGCCACGAGCAGGCCGAACACCGCGTTCACCACGGCCGCGATCAGCGAGGCACCGAAGGTCAGCCGGTACGAGGCCATCACGCGGGGCGCGGTCACGGCCACCCAGAACTGGTCCCAGGTCAGCGTGAACGTCCTGAAGACCAGCGCCGACAGCGGGATCAGCACGATCAGGCTGAGATAGAGGATCGAGAAGCCGAGCGTGATGTGGAAACCGGGCAGCACGCGCTTGGCGCCCCCTGCCCGGTTGGCACGCGAAAAAGGCGCTCCCGCGGACGGGAGCGCCGATGAAACAGCGCCGCTCATTTACTTCGCGCCGGGCGTGTAGAGCTTGTCGAACTGGCCGCCGTCATTGAAGTGCACCTTTTGTGCTTCGCCGAGGCTGCCGAACAGTTCCTGCACTGTGAAGAGCTGCAGCGGCTTGAAGGTCGATGCGTACTTCTTGAGCACGGCCTGCGAACGCGGACGCAGCGCATGCTTGGCGGCGATTTCCTGCGCTTCTTCGGAGTACAGCCAGTCGAGGTAGGCCTTGGCCAGTTCGCCGGTGCCCTTCTTGTTGACGGTGCGCTCGACCACGGCCACGGGGTTCTCGGCCACGATGCTGATCGACGGATAGACCGAGTCGACCTTGCCGGTACCGAACTCGCGGTCGATCGAGACCACTTCCGATTCGAAGGTGATCAGCGCATCGCCGATGTTGCGTTGCAGGAAGGCGGTGGTGGCGTCGCGGCCGCCGCGTGCCAGCACCGGCACGTTCTTGAACAGCTTGCCGACGAACTCGGCGGCCTGCGCATCGGTGCCGCCCTTCTTCTTGATGTAGCCCCAGGCCGCAAGGTAGGCGTAGCGCCCGTTGCCGCCGGTCTTGGGGTTGACGATCACGACTTGCACGCCCGGCTTGACGAGGTCGTCCCAGTCCTTGATGCCCTTGGGGTTGCCGTTGCGCACCAGGAACAGCATGGTCGACGTGGTCGGCGATGCGTTGTCGGGGAATTTCTTGGTCCAGTCCTTCGCGACCACGCCGGTGTTGGCCAGGAAGTCGATGTCGGTCGAGGTGTTCATGGTCACCACGTCGGCGTCGAGGCCGTCGGCCACGGCGCGTGCCTGGGCGCTGGAGCCGCCATGCGACTGGTCGATCTTGACGTCCTTGCCGGTGGCCTTCTTGTAGTGCGCCACGAAGGCCGCGTTGTAGTCCTTGTAGAACTCGCGGGCCACGTCGTACGAGGCGTTCAGCAGCGACGTACCTTGGGCAAAGGCGCTGCTGCCGGCGAGAGCGGAGGACGCCAGCGCGAGCACGGCGACGAAGGTCTTGATTCTGGAAGTCATGTGGTTGCCAGGTTTTCTGAAAATTCACGACCCGCCGGCCAGGCGGCGGGTTCGTCGGTCAACGATTGCAGCAGGGCCAGGCCGAGCGGCCAGTCTCCGTGCCCCGAATCGATGTTGATGTGGCCCGCATTCTGCATGCGGACGAACTCGCTGCCCCAGGCGCGGGAATAGGCCCCCGCCAACCGGATCGGGCAGTAAGGATCGTTGCTGCTGGCCACGACGATGCTGCGGTACGGCAGCGCCGCATACGGCACGGGCGCGAAGTCGGACAGCACCGCGCGGCGCTCCGGGTCGGCCGGGGCCACCAGCAGCGCACCACGGATTCGTGCGGCCGCGGCGGCCGGCAGGTGCGCCGTGGCGATGCAACCCAGGCTGTGGGCGGCGATCACCACCGGGCCTTCGCAGTCGAGCACCAGCTTCGCCAGCGTCGACACCCAGGCGTCGCGCTTGGGCGAGGCCCAGTCGTCCTGCGCCACGCGCGCGGCGCCCGGAATGCGCTCCTCCCACAGGCTCTGCCAGTGGCCGGGCCCGGAGTCGCGCCAACCGGGCACGATGACGACGCTGGTCTGCATTGCGGGTGCCGCCTTGCTATTTACTTGTTGGGCTGCGGCGTGATGCGCAGGTAAGGCTTGACGGCCTTGAAGCCCTTGGGGAAGCGCTCCGCCAGCTCGGCCGGGTCCTGGATGCTGGGCACGATGACGACGTCGTCGCCGTCTTTCCAGTTCACGGGGGTGGCCACCTTGTGGCTGTCGGTGAGCTGCAGCGAGTCGATCACGCGGATGATCTCGTCGAAGTTGCGGCCGGTCGACGCGGGGTAGGTGATGGTGGTGCGGATCACCTTCTTGGGGTCGATGATGTAGACGCTGCGCACCGTGGCCGTGGTCGAGGCGTTCGGGTGGATCAGGTCGTACAGGTCGGCCACCTTGCGGTCGGCGTCCGCAATGATCGGGAAGTTGACCGTGGTGTTCTGCGTCTCGTTGATGTCGCTGATCCACTCCTTGTGCTTGGTGGCCGGATCGACGCTCAGCGCGATGGGCTTGACGCCGCGCTTGGCGAACTCGCCCGACAGCGCCGCGGTCTTGCCGAGTTCGGTGGTGCACACGGGCGTGAAGTCGGCCGGGTGCGAGAAGAACACGATCCAGGAGTCACCGGCCCATTGGTAGAAGTCGATGGGGCCTTCGCTGGAATCCTGGGTGAAATTGGGGGCGGTGTCGCCGAGTCGCAGAGTTGCCATGGTCGCTCCTGAATGGATGGGAGCCCTGGATTGTGCGAACGGCGGCTTCAATGCCAAACGAATATCTGCTTGTTTGGATATGACGTTTTCCGCATAACGAATGCTGGCGGTCAAGCCAGGTCGCTATCTTTTGAATAGCAACATCCGTTGTTGTGGCGCCCGTAAGCGCCCATTCAGCCTCAGAACATCTGCATGTCGGCGCTCTGCAAACGCTCCGTCAGAAAGTCGATCAGCCGCCGAACCGCCGGCACCAGCGCCCGCCGCGCCGGAAACACCATGTGCGCCACCACCGGCGGCGGCCCCCATCCGGGCAGCAGCCTGACGAGGCGTCCGGCCACCATGTCGGCCCGGCACATGTAGTCGGGCAGCATCGTGGCGCCCACGCCGCCCAGCGCGCCGAACTGCAGCGTCGCCAGGTCATCGGCCACATAGCGCGGCGTGTGGATGTGCACGTGGGTCTCGCCGTTCGGGCCGTCGAGGCGCCACTCCGAGCGCCCTTCGCCGTTCACCGACATCGCCGCCGTCGGCAGCTTCGCCAGGTCGGCCGGCGTGTTCACCGGGCCGTATTGCTCCAGCAGCTCCGGGCTCGCGGCCAGCACGCCGCGGCTGTAGCCGAAGGTCTTGGCCACCAGCACCGTGCTGTCTTCGATGGCGGGCCGCACCCGCAGCGCGATGTCGACGCCCTCCTCGATCAGGTCGACCGGCCGGTTGATCACCCGCATGTCGATGCGCACCGCCGGATACCGGTCCATGAAGATCGGCATCAGCTGCGCCAGCCCGCTGTGCGCGATGGTGACGGGGCAGGTCAGGCGCACCAGCCCGCTCGGCTCGGTCTGCACCTGGGCCACGGCTTCGGCTGCCGCCTGGGCCGCATCGCGCATGGCGGACGCGTGCCGCAGGTAGATCTCGCCCGCCGGCGTGAGCGACAGGCGCCGGGTACTGCGCTGCATCAGCTGCACGCCGAGCCGCTCTTCCAGCTCCGCCACGCGGCGCGACAGGCGCGACTTGGGAATGCCAAGGGCCCGGCTGGCCGCCGCAAAGCCGCCGCGTTCGGCGACTTCGGCAAAGAAAACCATGTCGTTGAGGTCTTGCATGGGCTCGATTGTCCTGCAAATAGAACGAGCTAGGCGATTTTTGGCTACTTATCAGTCACTCGATCCAAAAATAGAATTCTCACATCGCCGGCCACCTTGAGCGCCGACAGCCACACGAAAGTGATTGATCCATCATGAAGCTGCTCCACATCGACTCCAGCATCCTCAGCACGAACTCGACCTCGCGCCTGCTCTCCGCTGAAACCGTGGCCGCCTGGAAGGCCGCCCACCCCGACACCACCGTCGAATACCTCGACCTGGCCGTGGACACCCCCTCGCATTTCAGCGCGGACGCCCTGGGCATCAAGACGGGCGTGCAAGCCCAGCCGACCGACGCCCAGCAGCGCGAAAACGCCCTGTCCGAAAAGCTGGTGAGCCAGTTCCTGGGCGCCGACGTCGTCGTGATCGGCACGCCGTTCTACAACTTCTCGATCCCGACGCAACTGAAGGCCTGGATCGACCGCCTCGCGCAAATCGGCCGCACCTTCAAGTACACCGACAAGGGCCCCGTGGGCCTGGCCGGCGGCAAGACCGTGATCGTGGCCTCCACCCGCGGCGGCATCTACTCGACCACCGAAGGCGGTCAGGCCATGGAGCACCAGGAGAGCTACCTGAAGGTGATCTTCGGTTTCTTCGGCATCACCGACGTGCGCTTCGTGCGTGCCGAAGGCGTGGCGATGGGCGACGGCGCCAAGGCCACCGCGCTGGCCTCCGCACGGGCCGACATCCTGGTGGCCACAGCCGAAGCCGCAAACCAGAAGGACGTGGCGCAAGCGGCCTGATCCGCCCTGCTTCGCGCCCATGAAAAAAGCCGCCCTTGCCGGGCGGCTTTTTCACGTCTGGCGCATCGCGAGATGCGCAAGCACCTTACGAGGCCGAGTGGCTCTTGATCCAGGCCACGTACTTGTCCATCCACCCCTGCAGGAATTTCTTCGAGCCTTCGTTGCCGATGTGGCCCTTGTCGTCGAACAGGTCGTCCTTGGTCTGCAGAAACACTTCGGGCGCGCCGAGCGTGGGCACGTCGAGGTAGGCCAGGATGTTGCGCAGATGCTGCTGCGCCAGCGCGGTGCCGATGGCACCGACCGAAATGCCCACCACCCCGGCCGGCTTGCCGCCCCAGGCGTTCTGGCCATAAGGACGCGAGGCATGGTCGATCGCGTTCTTCAGCACGCCGGGAATCGAACGGTTGTACTCGGGCGTGACGAACAGCAGGCCCTGTGCCGCGGCAATTTCGCTCTTGAGCCGCTTGACCTGCGGCGACTGGTTGCCGTCGTCGTCCTGGTTGTAGAGCGGCAGGTCGTCGATGCGCAAGTGCTCGAAAGTGAAATCCGACGGGGCCAGGTGCGCGAGCGCCAGGGCCAGCTTCTGGTTGTGGGATTCCTTGCGAAGGCTGCCGACGATGACTGCGATCCGGGTCTGGGCCATGGATGTAACTCCTTGAAGTGAGGGGGGTCGAAATGACGAACGCGATTATGCGAACCGCTCAAGACCTTTTCCAGAAAAGTTCTTGCGCTCTCGCACACCTTCTTGCGCGCGCCGCGCGAGCCTGTTCGCCAGCCGGTCGAGCCCGGTGCACAGCAGCCAGTAGATGGCGCCCACCAGCATGAATATCTCCGCCGGAAAGACCATCGTGCGCGCGTTCACCTGCGAGGCCACGAACGACAGCTCGCCCACGCCCACGATGTAGGCCAGCGAACTGTCCTTCACCAGCGTCACCCACTGGTTGATGAACGACGGCAGCATCATCCGCAGAGCCTGTGGCAGCACGATGAATCGCAGCGTGCCCCATCGCGTGAGGCCGAGCGACAGCCCCGCCGCCCACTGCCCGGCCCCGATGCCGCGAATGCCCGCGTGCACCGCATGCGCCAGGTAGGCGCCGCCCACCAGCGACAGCGCGCACATCACCGACAGCATGCCCGGCACGCTGATGCCGAGCGCGAACGGCAAGAGAAAGTAGGTCCAGAAGATCAGCATCAGCACCGGGATCGCGCGGAAGAACCCGAGCACCAGCGTGAGCACGCTCTTCAGCCAACCCTGCGCCATCGCCAGCCCGATGCCCCACGCCAGCCCCAGCACCGCCGAGGCGATGCCCGACCCGGCACTGAGCAGCACCGTGAGCGCCGCGCCACCGAGCTGCCCGTTGGGGAACGCGCCCCACAGCAGGTACGGCAGGCTGTCCCACAAGGTCTCAATCACGGTCATGCCGCCCTCCCCGGCGCGAGCGCCTGCCGCCGTGCCGCCCACGCGGCCAGCACCTCGATGGCGCCGATGGTCACGATGTACAGCAGCGTCGCGAAGCCGAAGGCCTGGAAGGTCTTGAAGGTCTCGGCCTCCACCTGCCGCGACGCATACGACAGCTCGACCAGCCCCACCGCCATCGCGAGCGAGGTGTTCTTGACGATGTTCATGTACTGCCCCAAGAGCGGCGGCAAGGCGATGCGCAGCGCCTGCGGCAACACCACATTCGCCAGCACCTGCGCACGGGTGAAGCCGAGGGCGGACGCCGCCAGCGTCTGGCCTACGGGCACGCCGCGAATGCCGGAGCGGATGTCTTCACCCACATAGGCGGCCGCGTACAGCGTCAGCCCGACAAGGGCCGAGAGCAACTCGAACGACAGCACATGCCCCGCATAGAGCCATTCGCGCACGGCCTCGGGCAGCACGCTCGGCGCGCCGAAGTACCAGAAGAAAAGCTGCACCAGCAGCGGCGTGTTGCGAAACAGCGAGACATACGCGCCCGTCGCGCGCAGCAGGACGGGCCGGCTCGACGAGCGGCCCGCTGCAATGACGACGCCGAGCGCCGTGGCGCCCGCCGACACCAGCAGCGAAGCCCACAGCGTGGTCAGCCAGCCGTCGAGCAGCCAGCCCAGGTAGCGAGGCGCAAGCAACTGCTCGCGCAACAGATCGATCAAGGCCGCATCGACCTCAGTTGGCGGCAGCGACGCGCTGGTCGCCGATCTTTAGCAGGCGCGGCAGCGGCGCCTTGCTGTTCGGGCCGAACCAGGTGTCGTAGATGGCCAGCGCGCGGCCGTTCTTCTCGCTTTCGATCAGCCAGGTGTTCAGCGCCTCGAGCAGCCGCGTCTCGCCCTTGGGCACCGCGGCGCCAAGGTATTCCTTCGACACGGTGATCGCCGGGATCTCATACTTCTCCTTGTCGGGAATCGCATTCCACTGGGCCGTGAGCTTCACGCCGTCGTTGGTGATGGCCTGCACGTTGCCGTTGCGCAGCGCAGCCAGCGCGAAGGGCGAGTCGTCGTACAGCACGACCTTGGCGTCGGGGTAGTTCTTGCGCAGGTTGGCTTCCATCGTCGTGCCCTTCTCGGTGCCGATGCGGATGTCCTTGATCTGCGCGGCATCCTTCAGCACGCCCTTCTTTGCAAGGAACTGCTGGCCGACCAGGAAGTAAGGCGTGGTGAAGTCGACCGCCTTGGCCCGCTCGTCGGTGATGGTGAAGCTCGCGAACACCACGTCCACCTTGCCCGAGGTCAGCAGCGGAATGCGATTGGCGGGGTTGGTCGGCACCAGCTCGATCTTCACGCCCAGGCTCTTGGCGAATTCGGTGGCCAGGTCGATGTCGTGGCCCACCTGCTTCTTGCTGGCCGCATCGATGTAGCCGAAGGGCGGATTGCCATCGAACGCGGCCACGCGCAGCACGCCGGCCTTCTTGATGTCGTCGAGCTTGTCGGCCCATGCGGTGCCGCCAAAGGAAAGAAAGCCGGCGGCCAGCGCCAGGCTTGAAACGATGAATGTGCTGCGGGTCATGCCTGCTCTTCTCGGAAATGAAAAGCCGCGACTCTAGGCAGCCCGCCCGCTCGCACCAACGAAGCAATTTCCGCTTGCTTATGCATCGCCGACTTGCGCATGAACTAATGAGAAAAGCTTCGTGGCGCGAAGAAGGGCGTGCTTCTAAATTCGCCGGCCTCTCTCTTCTTTCTCCAGACCGCGCGCCTGCGCGGCAGCGTCATGAACCCCAACCACCCCTTCACGTTCGCCCTGTCGCGGCGCCTTCTGCTTCGCGCCGGCATCGGTGCCGCGACCACCACAGCCCTCACTCCGCTTTTTGCCCAATCGCGCGCCAAGACGCTGCGCATCGGCTACCAGAAGTTCAACACGCTCAACATCCTCAAGGGCACCGGCCAGCTTGAGAAGGCGCTCGAAGCCGCCGGCGTGAAAGTGGAATGGGCCGAGTTTCTCGGCGGCAGCCAGTTGTCGGAAGCGCTGGCCGCCGGTGCCATCGACTTCGGCCATGCCTCCGACGGCATCGGCGTGTTCCAGCAGGCCAGCGGCAAGGGCCTTGTCTACCTCGCGGCGGAAAGCCCGTACCCCGGCGGCGTCGGCTTCCTGGTGCCGCGCGATTCGCCGATCCGCAGCGTGCGCGACCTGAAAGGCAAGCGCGTCGTCACCGGCCGTGGCTACAACACGCAGTACGTGCTGATCCGCGCGCTGGAAGCCGCGGGCCTGCGCTACGAAGACATCGAGCCCGTCTACATCGTCACGGCCTCCGACACGGTGGCGGCCTACCAGTCGGGCAGCGTCGCGGCCATCGGCCTGTGGGACCCGTTTTTGGCCGGTGCGCAGATCGCGACCAACTCGCGCGTGCTGTTCGACGGCACCGGCCTGAGCGGCAACCGCACCTATCACTTCGCACAACCCGGCTATGCGCGGGCCAACCAGGACATCCTGCGCACCGTGTTCACCGAACTGCGCAAGGCCAACGAATGGGCACAGGCGCATCCGGCCGACGTGGTGGCCACGCTGGCGCCGCAGCTCAAGGTCGATCCGAAGGTACTGGCGCTGGCGACCGAACGGCGCCAATATGGCGTGGTCGCGCTCACGCCCGCCATTGCGAAAGAACAGCAAGGCCTGGCCGACGTGTTCGCGCAACTCAAGCTCATTCCCAAACCCATCGAGGTGAAGGACGCCTTCCTGGACCTGAACCTCGTCTGAAACGCCTGCTCACGTGACCACGTCTTCCCACTACGACGTCATCGTCGTCGGCCTTGGCGCCCTCGGCGCAGCCACCCTCTACCAGCTCTCGCAGCGCGGCGCGCGCGTGTTGGGCATCGACCAGTTCTCGCCCCCGCACGACCAGGGCTCCTCGCATGGCGATTCGCGCATCACGCGGCTGGCTGTCGGCGAAGGCGATGCCTACGTGCCCTTCGTGCAGCGCTCGCACGCGATCTGGCGCGAGCTCGAAGCCCGCACCGGCAAGCCGCTGATGACCACCACGAGCGGCCTGATCCTCGCGCCGCGCGACCGCGTGGCCGAGCACCATGGCAAATCGGACTTCGTGCGCCGCACCATCGCCTGCGCCGAGCGCTTCGGCATTGCGCACGACGTGCTCGATGCGGCCGGCATCCGCGCGCGCTTTCCGCAATTCAATCTGCAGGGCGACGAGATCGGCTACCACGAGCGCGACGCCGGCTTCGTGCGGCCCGAAGACGCCATCGGCGCCCAGCTCGCGGTGGCCCGTGCCTCGGGCGCGCAGACCCGCACCGGCGAGCGCGTGCAGTCGGTCGAACCGGTGGGCAATGGCGACACGGTGCGGGTTCGCACCGACACGGCCAACTTCACGGCCGATCGCGTCGTGGTCGCGGCCGGTGCATGGCTGCCCGAGTTTCTCGGCCGGCAGGCCCGCGCCGACTGGCAGGCAAACTTTTCGGTTCACCGCCAGGTCATGCACTGGTTCGACGCGGGCAGTGCCGCTGGAGACTTCGCACCAGGCCGCTTTCCCATCTTCATCTGGATGTTCGGCGACGCGCAGGAAGACTACATGTACGGCTTTCCGGCCTCCGATCCGTCGCAGCCCGCACTCAAGGTCGCGACCGAGCAGTACGTCGACGCCACCACACCCGACGCGCTCGACCGCACCGTGAGCCCCGAGGAAACCGCCGCGATGTACCGCCACCGCGTGGCCGGTCGCTTTCCGCAGATCGACGGCCGCGCGATCAAGGCGCGTGCCTGCATGTACACCGTGACGCCCGACCGCAGCTTCGTGATCGACGCACTCGATGGGCTGCCGAACGTGCTCATCGCCTCGGCTTGCTCGGGCCATGGTTTCAAGCACTCGGCCGGCCTGGGCGAAGCCGTCGCCGAGCACGTGCTGGGCCGCGCCAGCTCGCACGGCCTGGACCTGAGGCCTTTTGCCCGACAGCGACTTCTGGGGAAGGAAACAACCTAGAGCAAGCGCGCGCGATCCCGGGCATCATCGCTCCCGATCTTTATTTGTTTCCGTTTCAGGAGCGACGCGCGATGAGATTTCTGGTGGTGGGTGCGGGTGCACTCGGTGGCTATTTCGGCGGTCGACTGATCGAGGCGGGGCGCGATGTCACCTTCCTGCTTCGCCCGCGCCGCGTGGCGCAGCTCGCAAAGACCGGGCTGGTGGTGCAGAGCCCTTTCGGCAACCTGCAGCTACCGGCCCCGCCCCATGTGCTGGCCGAAGACATCAAGACGCCTTTCGACGTCGTCGTGGTCGGCAGCAAGGCCTACGACCTCGACGCGACCATGGATGCGTTCGCACCCGCGGTCGGCCCGAACACCCTCATCCTCCCGCTGCTCAACGGCATGAAGCACATCGACCGGCTGGTCGAGCGCTTCGGTGAAGAACGCGTGCTCGGCGGCCTGTGCATGATCTCCGCCACGCTGGACGACGAAGGCCGCGTGCTGCACCTGAACGACATGCATGGCCTGACCTACGGCGAGCGCACCGG
This sequence comes from Variovorax sp. EL159, assembly GCF_900100965.1. GTDB lineage: Bacteria > Pseudomonadota > Gammaproteobacteria > Burkholderiales > Burkholderiaceae_C > Variovorax. Next base: position 551,845 of record NZ_FMUJ01000003.1, read on the forward strand.
CGGCCGATCGGCCCGCGTCGACGCCATCGCGGCACAGTTCGCGGGTGCGAAGTTCGATGCCACCGCGAGCGAAACCATCATGCAGGACATGTGGGAGAAGTGGGTCTTCATCGCCTCGGCGGCGGGCCTCACGAGCCTGATGCGCGCGTCCATCGGCGACATCGTGGCCGCCGGCGGCCAGGACGTGGCGCTCTCGATCTTCAACGAATGCTGCGCCATCGCCGCGCACAACGGCTTCGCGCCCCGCCCCTCGGCGCTCGAACGCGGCCGCGCGGTGGTCACGACGGCGGGCTCGCAGATGACGGCATCGATGTACAAGGACATCGTGCGCGGTGCGCAGGTCGAGGCCGACCACATTGTTGGCGACCTGCTGCGCCGTGCGCCGGCCGGCGACCCGGCCGCGCCCTCGGTGCTGCGCACCGCCTACGTCCATCTGAAGGCCTACGAAGCCAGGCGTGCCCGCGAAGCCGGCTGAAACGGAAGACACGAAAGAAACCATGGGTGACACGCTCGCGTTCCTCCATACGGCGCAGGTGCATGTGCAGACCTTCGGGAGCCTCGCGCGCGAGCTTGCGCCCGAGCTGAACGTCCAGCACCTGGTGATGGAAGACCTGCTGGGCGATGCCCGCACGCTGGGCGTCGACAACGCGGGCCTGGTCACGCGCGTGCACGAGGCCATGCGAGAAGCCGCGGCGGACGGCGCCTTGGTGGTTGTGTGCACCTGCTCGACCATCGGCGGCATCGCCGAAAAAACGGCCACCGGCGGCGCCTTCACCGCCCTGCGCATCGACCGCCCCATGGCCGATCGCGCGGTGCGCAGCGGGCCCCGCGTGCTGATCGTCGGTGCGGTCGAAAGCACGCTGGACCCGACCCGCTCGCTGGTTCTTTCGGCGGCCACGCAGGCCGGCGTCGGGATTCGTGCGAACACGCTGCTGGTCGAAGATGCCTGGGTGCATTTCCAGGCCGGCGACATCGCACGCTATGTGCAGACGCTGGCCGAATCGATCCGCGCCGTGGCCAGCGCCTCGGATGTGATCGTGCTGGCGCAGGCCTCGATGGCGCCCGTGACCGCCCTGCTCGGCGATCTCGGCATCGAGGTGCTCAGCAGCCCCGGGCTGGGCGTTGCGCACGCCGTGGCCACGCTGCGCGCCTCGCGCACCGCGTGGAACCTCAGTCCGACTTGAGGATCGTCTCGCCCTTCAGCATCCCCATGTCGCGGGTGTTGAAGCGGTGCCGCTTCCAGCCGGCCCAGGTGCGGCGGAAGTTGGCGATCGAGATGCCGTAGTACAGCACCTTGAACATGCGCAGCGCGCCCCACATCGGCGTGCCCTTGTAGATGTCGCCGGCCAGCAGCGACATCAGCGCCTCTTTCACCCGGAACGGATTGCCCGGGTGCATGAACATGTCGCGGATGGTCGGGTTCGTCACGCGGTAGATGAACCACGAGTACTCGCTCGGGCCCTTGCGCATCATGGCCTCGAAGGCCTGGCGCGTGGCGGGCATTTCCGCCGGCCGGTCGAGCGCGGTGGCTACGAGCTCGGCACCGTCGAAGGCGCTGTGCATCGCCAGGTACACGCCCGACGAGAACATCGGGTCGATGAAGGTAAAGGCGTCGCCCAGCAACAGGTAGCGATCGCCGGTGGCGTGCGTGCTCGAGTACGAGAAGTTGCCGGTGGCGTGCACCGCGTCGTCGACCAGCGTGGCGTTCTTCAGGCGGTCCACCAGCACCGGGCACAGCGCGATGGTGTCGTAGAAGAACTCTTTCAGCGGCTTGTCGCGCGTCTTCAGGTAGTACGGCCAGCAGACCGCGCCCACGCTCGTGGTGCCATCGGCCAGCGGAATGAACCAGAACCAGCCGTGCGGGAACCAGCAGATGCTGATGTTGCCTTCCTTCTTGCCTTCGAGCCGCTCGGCATTCGTGAAATGGCCGAACAGCGCGGTGCTGTTGTGGTCCGGGTTCTTTTCCTTGCAGCGGAATTTGTTGGCGAGCAGCGTGTCGCGCCCGGTGGCATCGACCACGAAGCGGGTGCGCCAGTTGCGCTTGGCGCCATCGTCCATCTCGGCCTGCACTGTGGCGCCGTCGGCGTCGAAGGCCACGTCGCGCACCTTGCAGCCTTCCAGGGTCTGCGCGCCGCGGGTGGCGGCATTGCGGAAGAGCAGCTCGTCGAGTTCGGAGCGGCGCACCTGCCAGGCGGAGTCGAGCGACTTGTCCCAACCCTCGGCAAATTCCACATAGCTGCGGTGCTCATGCTCCGGCGAGACGAACTCGATGCCGAACTTGGGCATGCCGATCTTCTCGACCTGGTCGCGCACGCCGAGCTTTTCGAACAGCTCGACGTTCGCGGGCAGCAGCGATTCGCCGATGTGAAAGCGCGGGTGGTGCGCCTTTTCGAGCAAGACCACGCTGCGGCCCTGTTGCGCCAGCAGCGCCGCGACCGTGGAGCCGGCGGGGCCGCCACCGATCACGAGCACATCGCAGGATGCATCGGCACTGGCAGGAACGGGGGAATCTTCGATCGGGGGCATTCGTGTGAGGCTCGTGATTGACGGTGCCGCACAGCATAACGCGGCGAAAAAGCGCGCCGGCGCTGCCGCGGCACACCGGCCGGGCCGGTGCATTTGCGCAAAGTCGGCTAAGTGCGCGGCGGCCCGGATCGGCACACTGGCCGCCATGACAACCCGTGCCGTCGCGGCCGGCGGACGCGCCACGCCCGCCACGCGACCCGGCCTTTGCATCCTCTCTTGCCAGGACCCGCCATGCCCCTTCTTCGCCTGCTCTTGCTCACGCTCTGCTGCCTCGCGGCGCCCTTCGCCCAGGCCGCCGGCTTCACCACCATCGAAGTGCCCGCCGATGCACAAGGCCCGGCGCTGCACGGCGCCGTGTGGACGCCCTGCGTCACGCCCGACACCAAGGACTGCCCGGTTGCCGGTGCGCAATTGCCGTTGGTCGTGGTGTCGCACGGCTATGGCGGCTCCTTCCGCGGCCACCAGGACACGGCGCAAGCCCTGGCCGATGCGGGCTTCGTGGTCGCGGCCATCAGCCATTCGAGCGACAACTACCAGATCCGCGGCGGCCCGAACGACAGGATTTCCGCGCTTGCGACGCGCACCACCGACATCAAGCGGCTGATCGACTACATGCTGCAGCAGTGGCCGTCGCGCAGCGCGCTGGCGGCCGACAAGATCGGCTTCTTCGGGTTTTCCAGGGGCGGCTACACCGGTCTCGTGCTCGGCGGCGCCGTGCCCGATTTCGAACGGCTCCCTCCCCTGCCTTCGTCCAACTGCGCATCGGCCCCAACGAGTCCGCTGTGCACGCTGATGCAGGAGCGCTTCAGGGAGCTCCTGGCCACGCCGCTGACGCATGACGCACGCATCAAGGCGGCGGTGATCGCCGATCCGTTCAGCCCCATCTTCGACGCCCAGGGCCTGAAGAACGTCACCCTCCCGATCCAGCTCTGGGCCTCCGCCTATGGCGGTGACGGCGTCACGCCCGAAAGCGTGGCCGCGGTTCGCCGCAACCTGCCCTCACCACCCGAATGGCACGTGGCGGACAAGGCTGCGCACTTCGGCTTTCTGCCGCCCTGCTCGGCCACGCAGCTCGCGGCCAAACTGGAGATCTGCAACGACGAACCGGGCTTCGACCGGGCGGCCTTTCATGCCACTTTCAACGCCAAGGTGGTTGAATTCCTCAAGCGGCATCTTCTGCAGGCGGCCAACTCCTAACGCCCGAGCACCTCGGCCTTTTGTGCCGGCCGGCAGCCTCGCCACCGTTAGGCAGGTGCGGCCCTGGCGCCATTGCGCAAGAACGGCTAAGTACGCCACGCCTGAAAGCGGCACACTCGCCCCCATGAGAACCCCGCGCGCCGAAGAGAACTACCGGTCCCGCGTGGCCCGTGTGGTCGCGGCCATCGTGGCGGACCCGATGGCGGAGCACCGCCTCGAAGACCTGGCGCGGCTGGCGCATTTCTCGCCGTTTCACTTCCACCGCGTCTACAGCAGCATCGCTGGCGAAACGGTGGCCGCCACGGTGCGTCGCGTGCGGCTGGCGCGCGCGACGCAGTTGCTCGAAGAAGGCCACCAGAGCGTCACGCAGGTGGCCATGGAGGTCGGCTACGACAGCCCGCAGGCCTTCTCGCGGGCCTTCGGCCACTTCACCGGACAGTCGCCGCGCGAGTTCCAGCAGCAGATGCAGCACATGGCGCCCGATGCCGGTGCCACCCAGGCCCTGGTGCGGATCGTCGAGCGCCCCGCGCAGCAGGTGCAGGCCTTGCGCCATCAGGGGCCGCTGTCGACCATTCCGCACACGCATCGCCGGCTGCGCGCCTACGCCGGCGACCGGGTCATGTCGACCTGGCTGGGCGTTTCCTGCGGCGAGGGGCCCAATCCTGACGATTACCGGTACTACGCCGCGGCGGCATCGCCCGAGCCTTGGCCCGCTCACGTGAAGCTCGAAACGCTGGACTTGCCGGGCGGCCGCTACGCGCTGCATTGCCTGGCCGGCCCCTATGCCCGCATCAACGCAGCCATCAACGCGCTGTATGCCCGCTGGCTGCCGGGCAGCGGCTACGAGCCGGACGACCGGCCCATGCTGGAGCACTACCTGAACTCGCCGCGGCAGGTGTCGCAGGCCGAGCTGCGCACGGACCTGCTCATTCCCATTCGTTCTGCCGGCGTGCCTTGAGTTGGCGCGGCCTGACGCGGATCGGCGACGGGCCCTTGATAGCTTTTGACAGCCGCCAGGGCGGACGAGCCGCCCCTAACCCGCGCGGCGCTGGCCAGCCAGCCTGCGCACCACAGCCACCAGCCGATCGACCTCGTCGAAGGTGTTGTAGAACGCCAGCGACGGCCGCACCGTGGTCTCGACACCGAAGCGCCGCAGGATCGGCTGCGCGCAGTGGTGGCCCGTGCGCACCGCGATGCCCTCTTCGTTCAACGCCTGCCCCACCTCTTCGGTGCTGTAGCCGTCGAGCACGAAAGACATCACGCTGGCCTTGTCGACCGCCGTGCCGATGAGCCGCACACCCGGGATCGCACCGAGCTGTGCCATACCGTACACCAGCAGGTCATGCTCGTAGCGCGCGATGTTCTCGATGCCGACCTTGTTGACGTAGTCGATGGCGGCACCCAGCCCCACCGCGTCGGCGATGTTGCCGGTGCCGGCCTCGAACTTGTTCGGGATCGGCTGGAACACTGTCTTCTCGAAGGTCACGTCGGCAATCATGTTGCCGCCGCCCTGCCACGGGGGCATGTCTTCGAGCACTTCGCGCTTGCCCCAGACCACGCCGATGCCGGTCGGGCCGAACACCTTGTGGCCCGAGAACACGAAAAAGTCCGCGCCGATGTCCTGCACGTCCACACGCATGTGCGAGACCGACTGCGCACCATCGACCAGCGCCTTCGCGCCCGCGCGATGGGCCAGCTCGACAATCTCCTTGACCGGCACCACGGTGCCCAGCGCATTCGAGACCTGCGTGACGGCCACGATCTTCGTGCGGTCGTTGAGCAGCTTGCGGTATTCGTCGAGCAGCACCTGCCCCGAATCGTCGACCGGAATCACGCGCAGCTTCGCGCCCTTGGCGGCGGCGAGCTGCTGCCAAGGCACGATGTTGGCGTGGTGCTCCAGGTTGGAGACGATGATCTCGTCGCCCTCGCCCACATGCTGGCCACCCCAGCTCTTGGCTACGAGGTTGATGGCCTCGGTGGTCCCGCGCACGAAGATCACCTCTTCCACCTCGGGCGCGTTGATGAACTTGCGCACCCGCTCCCGTGCGCCTTCATAGGCGTCGGTTGCGCGTGCGGCCAGTTCATGCGCCGCGCGATGGATGTTCGAGTTCTCGTGCGCGTAGAAGTACGCGATGCGGTCGATCACCGATTGCGGCTTGTGCGTGGTGGCCGCGTTGTCGAACCACACGAGCTGCTTGCCGTTGACGCGTTCCTGCAGGATCGGAAAGTCGCGCCGCACAGCATGTACGTCGAATGGCGGATGCAGGCTGCTCCCGGCCAGCGGCACCGCCTCGGGGCCACGCGGATCGGGCTTGGCCGGCGTAACGAAGCCATTGGGCAAGCGCACCGCATCGACAAAGTAGAACTGCGCATCGCGACCAACTGGCGCCGAAGGCGGGCTCGGCGGCAATGCCGGCTGAGCCACAGGTGCGGCAAGGCCGGCGAACGGGTCATGAATCGCGGCGCCATGGCCGTCACCCGCCAACGGATGACCGTAGCTGTTATTCAAGAAGTAGAACGGCGACGCGGCCGCCTGCGGCGCAGCAGGTGCATTGACCTGCTGCGGCACACCCAGCACCGTGCCACCCAGGCGCGGCTCGAACGCCGGCGCCACGGACAGCACGTTGTCCGGCACGCCATTGCCCGCCACCGCATGCGGCAGCAAGGCCGGCGCACGGTTCGCGAGCGACGGCAACTGCGTCGGCGATGCGGGCAGCACATTCGCGCCCGGGATCTGCCCTTGCGGAATCGGCGTGCCCGGCACGCTCGGCCCGAAGCCTGCCGGACTCACCAACGGCGAGCCCGGCGGTGCGATGTTGGCGGGAAACTGCGCGCCCGGCACCAGCCCGCTCGCCATACCGGGCAACGAAGATGGCGGCGTGCCTGGCAGCGCGGAGAACATGGCGCTGGCCATGCGCGAGAGGATGGCCGGATCGAACGGCGCCTCGCCCGCCTGCGACGGCAGGCCGCCCGGAGTCAAAGGGGTACTCACCGCGGCTTACTTGTAGGTGTCGGGATAGTCGTGGTACTTGCCGATCTCGACGTCGTCGAGCACCGCCAGTGCGTCGGTAGTCAGCACCGCGAGCGAGCAGTACAGCGAGATCAGGTACGACGCGATCGCGTGGTTGTTGATGCCCATGAAGCGCACCGACAGGCCCGGGCTCTGCTCGCCCGACAGGCCTGGCTGAAAGAGGCCGACCACGCCCTGGCGCTTGTCGCCCACGCGCAGCAGCAGGATCTTGCTCTTGCCGTCGGCCACTGGCACCTTGTTCGAGGGAATCAGCGGAATGCCGCGCCAGGTGATGAATTGCGAGCCGAACAGGCTCACGGTTGGCGGCGGCGTGCCACGGCGGGTGGCTTCACGGCCGAAGGCGGCAATGGCCAGCGGGTGCGTGAGGAAGAACGCTGGCTCTTTCCAGACCTTGGTCAGCAGCTCATCGAGGTCGTCGGGCGTGGGCGCGCCGGTCAGCGGAAAGATGCGCTGCTCTTCGCTCACCTGGGCCAGCAGGCCGTAGTCGGGGTTGTTGATGAGCTCGCTCTCCTGGTTCTCCTTGATCGTCTCGATCGTCAGGCGCAGCTGCTCCTTGATCTGGTCGTGCGGGCTGCTGTACAGGTCGGAGATGCGGGTGTGCACGTCGAGCACGGTGCTCACGGCATTGAGGTAGTGCTCGCGCGGGTTTTCTTCGTAGTCGACGAAGGTGCGCGGCAGCTGGTTTTCTTCTTCGCGCGAGGTGCAGGTGACCTTGATCGACTCGGGGTTCTTGACCTTGTTGACGCGGTAGATACCCGCTTCCACCGGCACCCATTGCAGCAGGTGCGTCAGCCAGCGCGGGCTGATCGTCTCGAGCTGGGGAACTGTCTTGGTGGCATTGGCTAGCTGGCGTGCGGCGTTGTCGCCAAGGGCGGTGGTACCACCGACTGTTGCGCTCATGAATCAAGGCTCCTGTTGGGAAAAAGTGGCAGGTACGTCGATCCGGAGATTTCGAAACATGACGAAAGCGATGGATTCGCGCCGAGGGCAAGGCGCAAACCGGAGCGATACCCGAGGTATCGCGAGGATTTGCAACGCCGCCATCGGTGCGAAGACGCGCTTTCGTGTTTCGAAATCTCCGGATCGACGTACTGAGTGTCTGGCGACCACGGGTTTCCCCTCAACAGGCTATAGCCGCCAAGTTGATCCTTCGCGCAAGGCGCGATTGCTCCAGTTGCTCGCAACGCATGAGCAAGCCGACCATGTTGATGCCCAACGCAGTGGCGAGCTTTTGCGCGGTGACGATCGAGGGGATCACCCTCCCGCGCTCGATCTCGCCCACGTAGGAGCGGTTCAGATCGGAACGCTCCGCCAGTTCTTCCTGCGACCAACCCTTGCCCTCGCGCAACTGGCGCACAGTGACGCCGAAGTCTTCAACAAAGGCTTTCATGGCGCACTCGCTTTCGGTGCGTTCTGCAGGCTGGCCTGCGTGACGCTCGCGCCCGCGGGCACGTCGTCGGTGATCCACACATTGCCGCCAATGACCGCGCCCTTGCCCAGCGTGACGCGCCCGAGGATGGTCGCGCCGGCGTAGATCACCACGTCGTCTTCCACCACCGGATGCCGCGGCAATCCCTTCTGCAGGTTACCTTCGGTATCGGTCGGAAAGCGCTTGGCACCGAGCGTGACGGCCTGGTAGAGCCGCACGCGCTTGCCGATGACGGCCGTCTCGCCGATCACTACGCCCGTGCCGTGGTCGATGAAGAAACCCGCGTCGATCTGCGCGCCCGGGTGGATGTCGATGCCGGTCTGCGCGTGCGCCAGTTCGGCGACGATGCGCGCCAGCAACGGCAGGTCGAGCGCGTACAGCCGATGCGCCAGGCGGTGATGGATCATCGCGAGCACCCCGGGATAGCACAGCAGCACTTCGTCCACGCTGCGTGCGGCCGGGTCGCCCTGGTAGGCCGCGAGCACGTCGCTGTCGAGCAGGCGGCGCAAGCCCGGCAATGCATTCGCGAACTGGCGCACCGCCTCGGTCGCGGTCTCGTCGATCTCGCTCGCGGAACGCGGCTGGTGGCGCGCGTTGAAGTTCAACTCGAGCCGCGCCTGCACCAGCAGTGCCTGCAACGCCGCATCAAGCGTGTGGCCGACATAGAAGTCCTCGCTCTCGTGGCGCAGGTCGGGCGGCCCGAGCCGCATCGGAAACAGCGCGCCTTTCAGCGACTCCACGATCTGCGCCAATGCATCGCGCGACGGAAACTCGCGTGCACCGGGTTCGCGCGAACGGCGCTGCGAATCGCGCCACTCGTCGCGCACGCCATGCAGCGCGCGCACGATGTCGCTCACCTCGAAATGGGCCATGTGTTTTTTCTCCCTGGAAAATCCGGTTTGTCGTAATGGGTCAGTCCTGCACCCAGGGCAGCTTGTGGAAGCGCCAGCCGTCGGCACCGCCGCGGTGTTGCTGTTCGTCGATCTCGCCCTCGAAGCCTTCGAGCACATTGAAGACGTGGGTAAAGCCCGCCTTGGCAGCGGCCTCGGCAGCCAGCGCCGAGCGTTTGCCACTTCGGCACAGCAGCAGCGCCACGGCCTCCTTGCCACCATCTTTGGCAAGCTTGGCTTCGAGCTCGCGCACGAAGCGCGGGTTGCGCGTGAGGGCCGTTCCCGTGGCCCAGGCCACGTGCAGGCTTTCGGGCACATGGCCGACAAACTTGCGCTCTTCGCCCGAGCGCACATCGACCAGTACGGCCTGCCCTTTCTGTACCAGCGCCCACGCCACCGGCGGCGTCACACCGCCCGCGTAGGGCCAGTTGGCTTCGGCCGCCCGGGCGCGCGCCTGTTCCAGTGCTTCGGGCAGGACGAGTTCTTCGACTTCCACTGACATGCTGTGCGGCTCCTGTTGTGCGTTGGATGTCGCCTTGGTGGCGATGACCACCACTTTAGGAGTGCGAGGCCGAAGCTCCAACAACTGAAAAGTCGATTCCTAACAACCAGGCGATCTATAAGCCGCTTGGTGCCTCGCGCACAATGGCCGCCCCGACAACGGCAAGGACAAGATGTGAGCGAGCCGATCCAAGATCCCGAGATGGTCCTGTGCATTCCCGGCCCCTGGGAGAGCACCACAGAGCTGATCCGCCGGCTCATCGAGGACGGCGACGGCTACCTCTTCGCGGGCCGCATCCTCATGCATACCGAGACGCGCTTCAGTTGCGAACTGGTCTTCGAGGATCGGGACGAACGCATGGCCAGGGCCTTCCACGCGGCCGGCCCCCACTGGCGCGACACGGCCGAGATGGCGGCCATTGCCACGCACCGGTCGGTGGTCTACCTCGTCGGTTCCGGTGGAAGCCAGCAGAACGCCGAATCGCTCATGCGGGCCGGCGCTGCCCTCGTGCGCGCGGGCGGCCTTGGCGTGAAGGTGGAGAGCACGGGCCTGGCGCACACACCTTCCGCGTGGCTCGACCACTGCGCGCACCTCTATCTGTTCTTTGCCCACCGGGCGCTGGTGGTCTACCTCACCGGCGAGGATGTGTGCTCCTGCGGCATGCACAACCTCGGTCTGAAAGATGCCGTGACCACCGGCTCCGACGACCCGACGGCCGCCACCGAACTGCTGCGCGCCTTCACGCACTATCTGTTCACCGAGCAGCCCACCATCCGGCACGGCCAGACCTTCTCGGTGGCGGCAGCCGCACCGGTCTACCGCATCGAAGAAGAGAGCAGCCAGACCTACGAGGAAGACTCGCTCTTTCACAACCCCTACGGCCTCTGGCGACTGATACCGCTCGCGGCCTGACGAAAAAAACCCGGCACCAAACGCGGCGCCGGGTTGTTCGCAATTGCCCGAGGGTCCGTCAGAGCTTCGCGATCGAAACCTCCGTCGACTTCACGAGGGCAACCACGTCGGAGCCGACCTTGAGCTGCAGCTCGTCGACCGAGCGCGTGGTGATGACCGAGGTCACGATGCCCCAGGCGGTTTCGACATCGACTTCGGAGACGACGTCGCCGCGGATGATCTCGCGGACCTTGCCCTTGAACTGGTTGCGCACGTTGATGGCTTGAATGGACATGATGGTTTCTCTTTCAGGTGGAAGGATGGGTCTGGGTGGAAGTGATGAAGCAGCGGCAGCTCAGACGATCTGCGCCACTTCGCCGAACGCGAGCCGAGGCCCCCGCTCGAAGGTGCTGGCGTGGTCGGCCACGCCGAGGTTGACGAGAAAGTTGGCGCGGTAGCGGCCATCGGGAAAGAAGGCCTTGTCGACCAGCTCCGCGTTGAAGCCCGATTGCGGCCCCGCGTCGAGTCCGAGCGAGCGCGCCGCCAGGATCAGGTAGGCGCCCTGCAGGCTGCTGTTGCGAAAGGCCGTGGCCTGCGCGGCCTCGGCGCTCTTCTCGAAGATGGGCTTGGCGTCGTAGGCCGGGAACTGCGCGGGCAGGTGTTCGTAGAAACGCGTGTCGTGCGCCACGATCACCGTCACGCCGGCCTGCAGCGTCTGCGCCGTGTTGCCCGCCGACACCGCCGGCTTGAGCTTTGCCTTGGCCTCTTCGCTGCGCACGAACACGAAACGCGCCGGCTGGGCGTTGAAGGCGGTCGGGCCCCACTTCACGAGGTCGTAGAGCTTGTGGATCAGTTCGTCGGTCACCGGCACCGGCTTGAAGGCGTGCACGGTGCGCGCCTTGCGGAACAGCTGGTCGAGCGCCGCGTCTGGAATGGTGTTGAGTGTGCTCATGGTTCTTTCTGCAAGGCGTTCAGGACGCGGCGGCCAGCGCCACGTCGAGATCGGCGATCAGGTCGTCGATGTGTTCGATGCCGACCGACAGGCGAACCGTGTCCTCGGTCACGCCGGCCTTGGCCAGCTCTTCGGGCGAGAGCTGGCGGTGCGTGGTCGAGGCCGGGTGCGTGGCCAGCGAACGCACGTCGCCGATGTTCACCAGTCGCGTGAACAGCTTGAGCGCATCGAGGAACTTCGCCCCACCCTCGCGGCCGCTGCCGATGCCGAAGGTCAGCACGCCGCTGGACTTGCCACCGAAGTACTTTTTGGCCAACGCGTGGTCGGGGTGGTCTTCGAGCGCCGCGTAGTTGACCCAGTTCACGGCCTTGTGCGTCTTCAGGTGCTGCGCCACCGCGAGCGCATTGCTGCTGATGCGGTCCATGCGCAGCGCCAGCGTCTCGATGCCCTGCAGGATCAGGAAGGCGTTGAACGGCGAGATGGCCGCGCCGGTATTGCGCAGCGGCACCACGCGTGCGCGGCCGATGTAGGCGGCCGGGCCCAGCGCTTCGGTGTAGACCACGCCGTGGTAGCTCACGTCGGGCTCGTTCAGGCGCTTGAAGCGCTGCTTGTGCTCGGCCCACGGGAACTTGCCTGAATCGACGATGGCGCCGCCAATGCTGGTGCCGTGGCCGCCCAGGTACTTGGTGAGCGAGTGCACGACGATGTCGGCACCGTGCTCGATGGGCCGGCTCAGGTAAGGCGAAGGCACGGTGTTGTCGACGATCAGCGGCACGCCGTGGCGGTGCGCGATCTCGGCAATGGCCGCGATGTCGGTCACGTTGCCGGCCGGGTTGCCCAGCGACTCGACGAACACGGCCTTGGTCTTCTCGTCGAACAGCTTCTCGAAGCTGCTCGGATCGCGATGGTCCGCAAAGCGCGTGGTAATGCCGAACTGCGGCAGCGTGTGCGCGAACAGGTTGTAGGTGCCGCCATACAGCGCGGTGCTGCTGATGATGTTGTCGCCGGCCTCGGCGATGGTCTGGATCGCGTAGGTCACCGCCGCCTGGCCCGAGGCCAGTGCCAACGCCGCAATGCCGCCTTCGAGCGCAGCCACGCGCTGCTCCAGCACGTCCTGCGTCGGGTTGTTGATGCGGGTGTAGATGTTGCCCGGCACCTTCAGGTCGAACAGATCGGCGCCGTGCTGCGCGCTGTCGAAGGCGTAGGCCACCGTCTGGTAGATCGGCGGCGCGACGGCGCGCGTGGTCGGCTCGGGCGAGTAGCCGGCATGCACCGACAAGGTTTCGAATTTCCAGTTCTGCGACATACAACTGCCTTTCAGGGTTGGAGAAAAAGAAAGAGAAAGAAGGAGAAAAAAATCAGATGGCCCAGCGCAGCGCATGTGCCGGCGTGCCGAGCCAGCCCGTGCCGGCGCTGCCCGCCTCGGGCTCGTCGGGCTTCTGCAGCACGCGGTCGAGGATGCGTTTCTCGATGGCCGCGAAGGCCGGGTCACCTTGCGAGCGCGGACGGGCCAGTGCAATGTTTTCGTCGAGCGCGATGCGGCCGTCTTCGATCAGGATCACGCGGTCGGCCAGCGCCACGGCTTCCTGCACGTCGTGTGTCACCAGCAGCGCGGTGAAGCGATGGCGCTGCCACAGGTTCTCGATGAGGCGATGCATCTCGATGCGCGTGAGTGCATCGAGCGCACCGAGCGGCTCGTCGAGCAGCAACAGGCGCGGGTGATGCACCAGTGCCCGTGCAAGCGCCACGCGCTGGCGCTGACCGCCCGACAGGCGCGCCGGCCATTCGTTCTCGCGGTCGGCCAGGCCGACCTGCGCCAGCACTTCCTTGCCGCGCGCCTTGGCATCGCCCGGCAGGCCGAGTGTCACGTTGTCGAGCACGCGGCGCCAGGGCAGGAGGCGCGCTTCCTGGAACATGATCCGCGTGTCGTCGTGCAGGCCGTGCACGGCCTTGCCGTCGGTATAGAGCCCACCGGACGATGCCTCTTCGAGGCCCGCGATGAGCCGCAGCAGCGTGCTCTTGCCGCAACCGCTGCGCCCGACGATGGCGATGAACTGGCCCGGCTCGATGGTGAGCCTGGTGTTGCGCAACACTTCGCGCGCGCCATAGCGCTTGTGCAGGCCGCGCGCCTCCAGGCGCACGCCACCCGCGATGGCCTGGGGTTGCTGGATATCTTTCAGAACGGCACTCATGGGTCAGGCTCCGGGTTTGAAAAGCGCCACGTTCAGCGCATCGATTTTTCTGGGCAGCAACTTCTCGGCGAAGAAGGCATTGGCAATGCGTTGCTGCTCGGCCAGCCCTTCGGCCACGACCGGGCGCACCGCATAGCTGCGGCGGCTGTTGACCTGCTCGATGGTCGCGGCGTCCAGGCCCCAGACGGGTGCCAGCAGCACGGCCGCTTCCTTCGGGTTCTGCTTGACCCACTGGCCGGTCTTCTCCAACTGGGCGTAGACCACGCGCAGCACGTCGGGCCGCGCCTTCGCGAACTTGCTACCGGCGAGGTAGTAGCGCTGGTACGAGGCGATGCCCGTACCGTCGGCCAGCACGCGGACCTTCGACTGGCCCGGCTGGCGTTGTGCAGCGGAAAGGAACGGGTCCCACACCACCCAGGCGTCGATCGCGCCCTTCTCGAAGGCGGCGCGGCCATCGGCGGGCGTGAGGTACGCGGGCTCGATGTCCTTGAACGACAAGCCCGCCTTGTCGAGCGCGGCGATCAGCAGGTAGTGCACGCCGGCCGCCTTGGCAAAGCCGATCTTCTTGCCCTTGAGGTCGGCCACCGAGCGGATCGACGAGTCTTCGCGCACCACGATGGCTTGCGCGGCGGGCGACGGCGCCTCTTGCGCGACGAAGGTCAGGTCGGCACCGGCAGCCTGCGCGAACACGGGCACGGTGTCGGCCACATCGGCGCTGATGTCGAGGTTGTCGAGGTTCAGCGCTTCGAGCAGCGGCAGGCCGCTGGTGAACTCATGCCAGCTCAGCATGGCATTGAGCGGCGCGAGCTGCTTTTCGAGCGTGCCCTGCACCTTCAGCACCGCGATCAGCGTGGAAGACTTCTGGTAGCCGAGCCGCACGGTCACGGGTCGCGTGGCGGAACCTTGTGCCAGCACGGTGCCCGCGCCCGCAACACCCAGCGCGCCCAGCGTGGCGATGGCCGTGCGTCGCGAAATGGCGTGGTTCATCATGTGCCCTGCCCTCACTTCGGCTTGCGCTGGTAGCCGGGGTGCCAGCGCAGCCACCATTGCTCCAGTCCGCGCGCGAACAGGTCGGAGAGCTTGCCGAGCAGCGCATACAGCAGGATGCCCACCAGCACGATGTCGGTCTGCAGGAACTCGCGAGCGTTCATCGTCAAGTAGCCGATGCCGGCCTGCGCCGAGATGGTCTCGGCCACGATCAGGATCACCCACATCAGGCCCAGCGAAAAGCGCAGGCCCACCAGGATCGACGACAGCGCACCCGGCAGGATCACCTCGCGATACAGCTGCCATCGCGACAGGCCGTAGGTACGCCCCATCTCGATGAGCTGCGGGTCGACGTTGCGGATGCCGTGGAAGGTGTTCAGGTAGATCGGGAAGAACACCGACACCGAGATCAGGAACAGCTTGGCCGATTCGTCGATGCCGAACCACAGGATCACGAGCGGAATCAACGCCAGCGCGGGGATGTTGCGCACCATCTGGATGGTCGAGTCGAGCAGCGTCTCGGCGAACTTCACCGAGCCGGTCAGCAGGCCCAGCGCCAGCCCGGCGCCGCCGCCGATGGCCAGGCCCGCGAGCGCGCGGCCGGCGCTGACCTTGACGTGCGTCCACAGCTCGCCGGACACAGTGAGCGTCCACGCGGCCTTGACCACATCGATGGGCGCCGGCAGCACGCGCGTCGACAGCCAGCCGAGCGACGAAGCGATCTGCCAGAACACGATGAGCCCCACGGGCACGAGCCAGGGAACGAGGCGGCCCGCGAGGTTGAGGCCGAAGGCCTTCAGCGCGTTACCGGGCGCAGCACCGGAATCGGTCGGAGCCACCGGAAGCTCCTGCACTTGTTCAGTCATGGGCGTCCTTCAGCTTTGAGAAACAAGGCGCGACGGCGCATCGAGATTGGCGACGACCTCGCCGAACGGGCCGCTCAGCGAGCCCCCGGCCAGACGCGCCTGCGCCTTGCGCGAGAGCAGCGGGAACACCAGCTCGGCGAATCGGTACGCCTCTTCCAGATGCGGGTAGCCCGAGAGGATGAATTTGTCGAGGCCGAGCGCCGCGTACTCCTCGATGCGTGCTGCGACGGTCTTCGCATCGCCCACCAGTGCGGTACCGGCACCGCCGCGCACGAGACCCACGCCGGCCCACAGGTTCGGCGAGATCTCCAGCTCGGCGCGCGAGCGCTTCGCACCGCCGGCATGCAGCGCGGCCATGCGGCGCTGGCCTTCGGAGTCCATGCGCGCGAAGGCGGCCTGGGCGCGAATGACGGTCTCGTCGTCCACGCGGCTGATGAGTTCTTCGGCCGCCTTCCAGGCGGCGTCTTCGGTCTCGCGCACGATCACATGCAGGCGGATGCCGAACTCGACGCGGCGGCCCTGCTTCTCGGCACGGGGACGCACGTCGGCGATCTTCTTCGCCACTTCGGCGGGCGGTTCGCCCCAGGTGAGGTACGCATCGACCTGCTCGGCCGCGAGGTCGTGCGCCGCGGCCGACGAGCCGCCGAACCACACGGGCGGGTGCGGCTTCTGCACCGGCGGATACAGCAGCTTGGCGCCCCTCACGCTCAGGTGCTTGCCGTCGTAGTCGAAGGCCTGCCCGTCATGGCTGCGCGCGATGATCTCGCGCCAAATGCGGATGAACTCGGCCGACTGCTCGTAGCGCGCAGCGTGGGCTAGGTACACACCGTCGCCTTCGAGTTCGGCCTGGTCGCCGCCGGTCACGAGGTTCACCAGCAGGCGCCCGCCCGAGAGCCGGTCGAACGTGGCGGCCATGCGCGCGGCCAGGCTGGGCTGGTGCAGGCCGGGCCGCACCGCGACCAGGAACTTGAGCTTCTTCGTCGAGCCGATCAGGCTCGATGCGATGACCCATGGGTCTTCGCAAGAACGGCCCGTGGGAATCAGCACGCCTTCGTAGCCGAGGTTGTCGGCCGCCCCCGCGATCTGCTGCAGGTAGGCCAGGTCGATGGGGCGCGCACCTTCGCTCGTGCCAAGGTAGCGGCTGTCGCCGTGCGTGGGGAGAAACCAGAAGATCTGCATCACGCGATCCCTGCGCCAGCGGCTTCGAGCACGTTGATCTTTTTCGGGATCAGCTTCAGCTCGAAGAAGGTGTCGGCGATCTTCTGCTGCTCGGCCAGGATGGCCTTGGTGATCGGGCTCGTGCCGTAGTTCACGCGGCCCACCGACAGTTCGGCCACCGGCTTGGGCAGGCCCCAGAGCTTGGCCAGCTCGCCCGCGTATTCGCTCTTGTTGGCGGCGCCCCAGACGTCGATCTTGTTGAGCTCTTCGATGGCGATGGCGAGCACGTCGGCGTTCTTTGCCACGTAGTCGAGCGACGAGAAGTAGTAGGCGCGGTTGCCAACGACGCCGGTGGCGTCGGCCAGCACGCGCGCTTCCAGCGCTTTTTCGGCCGCGGCGAGGAACGGGTCCCAGATGACCCAGGCGTCGACTGAGCCCTTCTCGAAGGCGGCGCGCGCATCGGCGGGCGGCAGGTAGACCAGGTTCAGGTCGCTGTACGAAAGGCCGTGCTTCTCGAACAGCTTGACGATGAAGTAATGAACATTCGAGCCCTTGTTGAGCGCGATCTTCTTGCCCTTCAGTTCCGCCACGGTCTTGATGGCCGAGCCCTTGGGCACGAGCACCGCCTCGGACTGCGGACGCGTCACCGTGGCCGCCACATAGGCCAGCGGCGCACCGGCAGCCTGCGCAAAGATGGGCGGCGCTTCGCCGACATCACCGAAGTCGATGGAGCCGACGTTGAGGGCTTCGAGCTGCACGGGGCCGGCGGTGAACTCGGTCCACTTGACCGTCACGCCGAGCGGCGCGAGCCGCTTTTCCAGCGTGCCACGGCCCTTGAGGATGCTGAGCGGCCCCTTCTGGTGGCCGATGCGAAGCTGCCGCGCGGGTGCCTGCGCCAGTGCGGCGAACGAGGAAGGCAGCGCGATGGCGGCGGCAACGCCCTGGATCAGGCGGCGGCGGGGAGCAGAAATCAGTGTCATGGCGATCGGTGTTCGTGTGGAGGGGCCGCGCAAGTCAGGCGGCGGAAATGAAGCTCACGATCAGCGCGATCGCGCTGACGACGACGGCACTCACGGCGAGGTCGCCCAGCGCGTGCCAGAGGGAACGCGGTGTCGTGTCGAGCACGGAGTCTTCGGTGGCAACGGGGGTCATGCGTGGATTCCTCGGTGTTGCAAAACGTCAGGCAAAGGCTGTCCCCGGCCGCGCACAGGCGGCTTCGAAAAATCGGGAACAGGGATGGGTCTGGAGTCTGGATGAGGCCGGTTCGATGAGGAACCCGGCCGTCAGACGCTACATCGCACGCGCGAAAACGGCACCGGCTCGAAGCCGTGTGTGGCAGGCAGCTTCAGGCCTTCGGTGGCGAGCACCTCGACGGCCTCGTTGAGCCGCTCGGCCAGGTCGTTGTGCACCTGGTAGGCGTTCTCGGGCGTCAGCGCAATCTGCGAATCGCTGGCGTAGACGCCCGGCAGGATGTGGCGCGCCGACAGCGACTGCAGCACGGGCCGCAGCGCGTAGTCGAGCGCGAGCATGTGGTGCGGGCTGCCGCCGGTGGCCAGCGGCAGCACGGTCTTGCCCTTGAGCGCGTTCTGCGCGAGCAGGTCGAGAAAGACCTTCAGCACACCGCTGTAGGCCGCCTTGTAGACCGGCGTGGCCACCACGATCACGCGCGCCGCCGCCACCTGGGCAACGGCACGCTCGATGGCCGGGTGGCTCCACTCGGCCAGCAGCAGCGCCTGCGCCGGCAGATCGCGGATCGCGAGCCGCTCGATCTGCGCATGGCGTTTGGCCAGCCGCTCGCCCACGGCCTCGAGCAAGGCGGTGGAACGGGACGGGGCCGAGGGGCTGCCGGCAATCAGGAGAACGGACACGGAAGGCTTTCGTTTTTCTTCAGGAATTCAGGGCGAAACAGTCCATGACGCCCGTCGAACGGGCGCCATGCGCTATCGGCTGGACAGCGGACCGGACTGCTTACTTCTGCTTGGCGGTATAGATCTGGTCGAAGGAGCCGCCATCGGCGAAGTGCTCCTTGTCGGCCTTCGCCCAGCCACCGAAGGCCTGGTCGATGGTCACCAGCGTCAGCTTGGGGAACTGCTTGTCGTACTTGGCCTTCGCCTTGTCGGAGGTCGGGCGGTAGAAGTTGCGACCGGCGATGTCCTGGCCTTCGTCCGAGTACAGGTACTTCAGGTATTCCTCGGCCACGGCACGCGTGCCCTTCTTGTCGACGACCTTGTCGACCACCGCCACGCTGGGCTCGGCCAGGATGGAGATGGAAGGCACGACGATCTCGAACTTCTCGGGGCCGAATTCCTTCAGCGCCAGGAAGGCTTCGTTTTCCCAGGCCAGCAGCACGTCGCCCACGCCGCGCTGCACGAAGGTGATGGTCGCGCCGCGCGCGCCGGTGTCGAGCACGGGCACGTTCTTGAACAGGTTGCCGATGTATTCCTTGGCCTTGGCATCGCCGCCGTACTTGCGCTTGGCGAATTCCCAGGCGGCAAGGTAGTTCCAGCGGGCGCCGCCCGAGGTCTTGGGGTTGGGAGTGATCACCTGCACGCCGGGCTTGACGAGGTCATCCCAGTCTTTCAGGCCCTTGGGGTTGCCCTTCTTCACCAGGAACACGATGGTCGAGGTGTAGGGCGCGGAGTTGTGCGGCAGGCGCTTTTGCCAGTCGGCCTTGACGAGGCCGCCGTGCGTGACGAGCGCATCGATGTCGCCGCCGAGCGCCAGCGTGGCCACGTCGGCGTCGATGCCGTCGATGATCGAGCGGGCCTGCTTGCCCGAGCCGCCGTGCGATTGCTTGACCGTCACGTCCTGGCCGGTCTTGGCCTTCCAGTACTTGGCGAAGGCCTGGTTGTAGTCCACGTACAGCTCGCGCGTCGGGTCGTACGACACGTTCAGCAGCGTCACGGGCGCCGCGCCGCCTTGGGCAAACGTCGGCAACGCCGACAGGGCCATGGCACCGGCCACGCCGGCACCCAGGGAAAGCTTGATAAAGTCGCGGCGAAGGCTCATGGTGTCTTGCTCTAAAAAGGCATATCAATGAAGCTGCGTATTCTCAATACGACATATAGAAACTGGAACGACCAAGTTTTCAGTTCTAAATAGCGAAATCAACTAAGCAACACGCTTACCCCCACAAGAGGCAAAAAATGGCACGCATGGTTCAGTGCATCAAGCTCGGCAAAGAGGCCGAAGGGCTCGACTTCCCGCCCTACCCTGGCGACCTGGGCAAGCGCCTGTGGGAAAACGTCAGCAAGGAAGCCTGGGCCGCCTGGCTCAAGCAGCAAACGATGCTGGTCAATGAAAACCGGCTGAATCTGGCCGACCTGCGCGCCCGCCAGTACTTGGCCCGCCAGATGGAAAAGCACTTCTTCGGCGAAGGCGCCGACGTGGCGCAAGGCTACGTCCCTCCCTCGAACTGAGTCCGCCTTGGCGGCCGAGCCCGTCGCCTGGCGCGCCGACGGCGTGCCCCGCAGCGAACGCTTCGACGACATCTATCACACCGAAACCGGGGCACTTGCGCAATCGCGCCATGTGTTCCTGGGCGGCTGCGGGCTGCCCGCGGCCTGGGCCGGACGCCCGCAATGGCGGATTCTCGAAACCGGCTTCGGCCTGGGCCTCAATTTCCTGACAACCTGGCAGGCCTGGCGTGCGGACGCCGGCCGTCCGCGGATGCTGCACTTCGTCTCGGTCGAGGCGCACCCGGTCGCGCCTGAAGACCTGCTGCGCGCCGCCGGGGCCTATGCCGAGCTGCTGCCGCTGGCCGAGGAACTGGTCGCGCAATGGCATGGGCTGCTGCCCGGCTTTCACCGGCTGGCCTTCGACGGGGGCCGCGTGCTGCTCACGCTGTGCATCGGCGATGTGCAGGCGATGCTGCGCGCGCAGCGTTTCGAGGCCGACAGCATCTTCCTGGACGGCTTCAACCCGCAGCAGAACCCGGCCATGTGGTCGCCCGACACGCTGAAGGCGGTGTCGCGCTTTGCCCGCCAGGGTACCGGGCTGGCCACCTGGACCTTTGCGCGCGCGGTGCGCGATGCGCTGCAGCAGAACGGCTTTCAGCTTGAAAGGCGCCCCGGCCTGCCGCCCAAGCGCGATTGCCTGGGCGGCGTGTTTGCGCCTGCGTGGACAGTGCGACGGCGCGGGCCTGCAGCCGAGCATGTAGCGGCGCCCGGGCACTGCGCCGTGATCGGTGCCGGCCTCGCGGGGGCTGCCGTGGCGGCCAGCCTCGCGCGGCGCGGATGGCGGGTCACCGTGCTCGATGCGGCCGACCACCCAGCCTCGGGCGCTTCGGGCCTGCCGGTGGGCATGCTGGCGCCCCATGTCTCGCCAGACGACGCGCTGCTGTCGCGTCTGACGCGCGCCGGCATCCGCGCCACATGGCAGGAACTCGCACGCCTGCTCGAAGAAGGCCGCGACTGGCGTGCCAGCGGCGTGCTGGAGCGTCGCCCCGATGGCGATGCGCGCGTGCCTGCCGGCTGGAGCGACAGCGGCCCCAATGAATCGTGGCCCGCAAGCCCGGCGCAGCTGGCAGCCGTCGATTTGCCTGCCGATACGCCAGCGCTCTGGCACGCGCGTGCTGCATGGGTGAAACCCCGTCGCTTGATCGATGCGTGGCTGGGCGAACCCGGCATCACATTCCGTGGCAGCACCCTGGTGGCACGCCTCACGCACAGCGCCACAGGCTGGCAACTCTTCGACGCAGCAGACAAACTGTTGGCGGAAGCAGACCGCGTCGTCATCGCCGCAGGCTTCGAGTCGGGCCGCTTCGCCCCCGAACTCCCGTTGCAACCCGTGCGCGGTCAGGTCGCCTGGGGGCGCATGACGGCCGAAGCCGCGCTGCCCACCACGCCACTCAACGGCGACGGCCATCTGATCGCCCACGTCCCCCATAACGAAAGCACCGAAGGCGCCCCGCTCTGGCTGGCCGGCGCCACCTTCGACCGAGACAGCACGAACCTCGCACCAAAGCCCGAAGACGCCGCGGCAAACCGCGAACGCCTCGCCCACCTGCACCCCGCCGCGGCCGCCTCGTTGGCGCCGGCGTTCGCGCGCGGCGAAGTCAACGCCTGGGTCGGCGTGCGCTGTGCCTCGGGCGACCGCCGGCCGCTGATCGGCCCGTTGGGTGCCGATGCCAACGGCCCCTGGGCCTGCACCGCCCTGGGCTCGCGCGGCCTGAGCTTTGCCGCGCTGTGCGCCGAGCTGCTCGCGGCGCAATGGCATGGCGAACCACTGCCCTTGCCCGCAACGCTGGCCAAGGCGCTCGGCACGCAGCGGCTCTGAACGATCGCTTCAGGCTGCGCCCGCGGCCCGATACGCCATCAGCAGCGCCATGCAAACCACCAGCACGAGGAAGTACTTGCGCAGCGCGCGTTCTTCCAGCCCTGTGGCAAGCCGGGCCCCCAGCGCCGTGCCGATCCACAACCCGATCACGACAAACCCCAGCAGCCCCCACGGCAATCCGTTCGCCAGGCTGGCATAGACGAACACCGCCGGCAGTGCGAGCGGCAACGCGTTGATGGCAAGGCTGACCGCCTGCGCCCGGTGCTGCGAGTAATGCAGCGCCACCGTCAGCAGCGCGGTAATGGCCAGCCCGCCGCCAATGCCGAGCAGGCCCGACGAAGCACCCGCCACCACGCCCACCGCCAGCAATGCAGGCATCGAACCGCGCGGCTCGTCAGGCAACGCAATGCCCACACCGGCCGCGTGCGAAGACAGCGACTTCAGCACGACCAGCGCCGCCAGCACCAGCAGGTAGCCGACGAACATCCACCGCAAGGCCGCATCGCCCACGCCATGCGCACCGCGCGCGCCCAGGTAAGCGCCGCCCAGAAAACCCAGCGAGATCCAGACCACCGTGCGCCACGACGCACCGTGCCCCGACACCCGATAGCGCAGGAACCCCGCCAGACTGGTCGGCACCAGTTGCGCCGCGAGCGAGATGCCTTGCGCATCGTGCTGCCCCAGGCCCGGCATGAGCGCCAGCGCGGGCACCAGCGCACCGCCCGGGCTCACGCCCAGCAAGCCGGCCACCGCGCCCGAGAAGACACCGATCGCCAGACCGCCCAGCACCCGGACGAGGTCGAACGATTCGGTCATGCGCCGGCTACGCTCCGGCCTGGCCCGAAGGCGCCAGCATGTGATCGATGCGGCTGTCTCCATAGGTGCGCACCACCTCGGAGATCACCACCTTGTACCCATCGAGCCAGTTCGCCTGCGCGGCCTTGGCCTGCTGGTGCACCGGATGGCGGATCAGCGCCTGCAGGCTGTCGAGCGAATCCCAGTAGTACACGTTCGACACCAGCCCGTTGCCGGTGTTCTCCCATGTCTCTTCGCCCAGGTAGCCGAGCAGCGACTTCGCGGCCGCGGCGATGGCCTGGTCGAGGCGATGGAACTCGTCGTCGAACTGCTTCTTGGCGAAGATGAAGGTGGCGGAAAACATGGCGGCCGGAATCTCCTGCATGAAAGAAGACGGCCCGAAAGATCGGGCGGGCGCCGATTCTGCGGCATCGGGCCGCCGCAAGCCACCACTTGTCTTGTGAACGCGTGAGAATGCAGCGCATGGCCATCCAGTACGACATCACACACACCACCGTCTACCGCTACAAGAAGCCGGTCACCTTCGGCTTGCACCGCGTGATGTTCCGACCACGCGACAGCCACGACCTGCGCGTGCTGGCCACCGACCTGCAGGTGAGCCCGCAGGCCTTCACGCGGCTCATTCAAGACCCGCATTCCAACTCCGTGGCGCTGGTGCAGCCGATGGGCGAGGCCACCGAGCTGCGCATCACCTGCTCCTTCACCATCGAGCATGTGCCCGCGCAGCAAGACCAGCTGGCGCTCGATCCGGCCGCCGAGTTCTTGCCCTTTGCCTATTCGGTGCAGGAGCGCCTCGACCTCGAGCACTACCTGCGCCCGCACCACGACGACGACAACCAGGGCACGCTGATCCGCTGGGCCCACCAGTTCCTGCACACCGACCAGCCGAACAGCACGCGCGAAGTGCTCACGCGCATGAACGCGCACATCGGCCAGAGCCTGGAATACAAGGCACGCGACGAGGAAGGCACGCAGACGCCGCTTGCCACGCTGGCCCTGGGCAGCGGCAGTTGCCGCGACTACGCGCTGCTGATGATGGAAGCCGCGCGCCGCCTGGGCATCGCGACGCGCTTCGTCTCCGGCTATCTCTACGACGCCGCGCTCGACCGCGCCAACCAGACCGCCGGCGAATCGATGACCGGTGCCGGCACCACCCACGCCTGGCTGCAGGCCTACCTGCCTGGCGTCGGCTGGCTGGCGTTCGACCCCACCAACAACCTGATGGGCAGCGGCCAGCTGATCCGCGTCGGCGTCACGCGCGACCCCGCGCAGGCGGCGCCGATCTCGGGCAGTTGGTATGGCGACGCCGAGGCGTACGAGGGCCTCGAAGCCACGGTGGTCGTCACACGCCGCGGTGCCGGCGGTGCGACCGGGCCATGACGACATCGCAGAAAACGCCGTGGCTGTTGCGCCCCGCCCGCGCCGAAGAGGCCGCGCGGCTGAGCGACATCGCCTTGGCTTCCAAAGCCCATTGGCCGTACCCCGCCGCACAGCTGGAGCGCTGGCGCGGCGACCTGACGGTCGAGCCAGCGCAGCTCGATGAACGCTATGCGCGCGTGGCCGAAGTCGACGGTGAGGTGGCGGGCTTCGTCATCATCGTGCCGCCGCAGGCCGATGCGAATGCCGAGTGGCTGCTCGACCACCTCTGGGTCGTTTCGGCCCACATGGGCCGCGGCATCGGCCGCGCGCTGCTGATGGCCGCCCGGCAGCTCGCGGCCGCGCAAGGCGCCAGCACCTTGCACATCGACGCCGACCCGTACGCCGAAGCCTTCTACCAGGCCTTCGGCGCGCAACGCATCGGCGCCATCGCGGCGCCCATCGAGGGCCAGCCCGAACGCCAGCGGCCGCAGATGCGGCTCACGACCGGCTGACCGGCACGGCTGCCCGCGCCGCGGCCAGCTTCGCTTCGAGTTCCGCCACGAGCGCCCTCGCCTCGTCGCCCTCGGGAATGTCGCGGCCGCTGTCGCGCCACGTAACGGCGCTCTTGAAACCCTCGGCCTCCGCCTGCCGACGAAACCACATGCCCTCGGGGTTGTGGCGCGTGATGCCGTCGAACACGGTGGCGAACATCTGGCTTTGCTCCAGCCCCATCGAATGCCACACCTGGTTGACGACGAGCTTGTGCATCATCAGGTGCGAACGTGGCACGCCCGCGATGCGCTGCGCCAGCTTCAGCGTGGCGTCGTCGAGTTGCGCGGCGGGCACCGAGAAGTTGGCAAGGCCCCATTCGGCCGCCTGCGTGCCGGCGATGGTGTCGCCCGTGAACATGAGCTGCTTGGCGCGCAGGGCGCCCAGGCGGTAGGTCCACATCGCGGTGGTCGGGCAGCCCCACACGCGCGTGGGCATGTAGCCGATGCGCGCGTCGTCGGCCATGGTCAGCAGGTCGCAGCACAGCGCGATGTCGCTGCCGCCGGCCACCGCGTAGCCGTGTACCTTGGCGATGGTCGGCTTGTTGCAGCGCCACAGGGCCATGAAGTCGTCGGTGTTGCGCTTCATGGCGGCGTAGTCGAGCATCGGGTCCCACGGCGTCTTCTCTTGCCGGCAGGGGTGGTCGCCCTTCCCCTCTCGGCCGTGGCCTTCGGCGTAGTCGCCCAGGTCGTAGCCGGCGCAGAAGGCGCGGCCCGCGCCCTCGACCACGATCACATGCACTTCGTCGTCGGCCTCTGCCCATTCGACCGCGCGGCGGATCTCGGAAGGCGTGGTCTCGCCGATGGCATTGAGCTTCTCGGGCCGGTTGAGCACGAGGCGTGCGATGCGCGGGTGTTGCGGGTCCTTGTCGATCAGGACGGTGTCGAAAGCGGGCATGTCTCTTGTCTCCTGTTGTGGGGTCGCGCTGCTCTTGTAGCATCGACAGTCATTCGCAGGCAAACCATCTACAGCAGCCCATGATCGCGAAATTCAGGATCTCCGAAGACGACTACGCCGCAGCGATGAAGACCTTCGCGCGGATGACCCGGGCGCGCTGGGCGCTGCTGGCCGGCCTGGCGGTGCTGGTGATGGTTGGCGCGTTGCTCAGCGGTCCCGCGATGTGGCCCATTGCTCTGGGCGGATTGGGTGGCGGCGTCGGCGTGATCCTGATTGCCCTTGTCGTTGCACCAGTGATGGCCCGTCGCCACTATCGAAAGTACAAGGCCATGCATTCGGAATTCGGTGCCGAGCTGCTCGCCAGCGGCCTGCGCCTGAGCTCCCCGCATGGCGAAGGCACCATCGTCTGGGAGAACATCCTGAAGTGGCGGCAGAACGACCGCTTCGTGCTGATCTACCCGATGCCCCGCATCTTTCACATCCTGCCCAAGTCGGTGGCCGAGCAGGGCTTCGATCTGCAGGGGCTCATCGCGCAACTAAAGCAGCGCGTCGGCCCCGAGGCCTGAACCGAACGAAGCGGCTCAGCCGCCCAACGCACCACCGAGCTGAAAGCGGAACACCGCGCCCTTGTCCGCCTGCTGCACGAGCCTGATGTCGCTGTCGTGCAGCTGCAGGATGCGCTTGACGATCACCAGGCCCAGGCCGCCGCTGCTGGCGCTGTCGGTGCGCGAGCCGCTCATGAACACGGGGCGCATGAACAACGCCTTCTGCAGTTCACCCGGAATGCCCGGCCCCGTGTCGCTCACCTGCACTGCCACGCCGCCGTTCTGGGCACGCAACTGCACCTCGATCTGGCCGCCTGCCGGCGTGTGACGGATCGCGTTGTCCAGCAGGTTGGTCAGCACGCGCTCGATCATGCCGAGGTCGGCCGACACCACCGGCAGGCCCGGCGCGATGTCGGGCTTCAGCTGCTGGTGGCGCGCCTCGGCCGCCAGCTCGAACTTCTGGAACACGTCCTGCACAAGATCGGCCAGCGCAAAGCTTTCCTTCTCGGGCTTGACCACGCCGTATTCGAGCCGCGCCAGCTCGAACACCTCTTGCGCCAGGCGCCCGACCTTGCGGCTCTGGCCGAGTGCGATCTCCAGGTAGCGGCGTCGCTCTTCCTCGCTCAGCGTGCCGGCCTTGAGCAGCAGCGTTTCAAGATACCCATGCAGTGACGTGAGCGGCGTGCGCAGGTCGTGCGAGATGTTGGCGAAGAGCTCGCGGCGCTGCTGGTCCTGCAGCGTGAGTTCGCGCCATTGCTCGGCGATGCGGCGCGTCATCTGCGTGAAGGCTTCGCCCAGTTGGGCGATTTCGTCATTGCCGCGCGACAGCCGCTCCAGCCGGGGCGTTTCGTGCTCCAGCGATGCGATGCCTTCGGTCTCGAAGCGCTTGACCGCCGCCGTCAGCTCGCGCAGCGGCCGGGTGATGAGCCGGAAGGCCGCCAGCCCCGCGAGCAGACCCAGCAATGCCACCAGCCCCATCGACCAGAGCGTGGTGCGCAGCACGTTGTTGGCTGCAACGTTGGCGGCCAGCGCGTCGTGGTCTTCGCCCTGCAGCACCACGTAGACAAAGCCGGCATCGCGCCCATCGACACGCAGGGGCGCCACGCTGAACACCTTGCCGGCGCCACCCTCGCCGCGCGGATCGTCGCCCAGCACCGGCAGCGGCGCGCCCCCGAGCAAGCGGCGGATCGGCGCAAGATCGACCTTGTCGTGCTTCAGGTGGCCGGGCGGTGCCGCCTGCGCCGCGATGCGGCCCTCGGGGTCGAGCAGGTAGACCTCGACGCTGGGGTTCACGGCCATCAGCTTGTCGAACAGGTCCTTCACCGCGTCCTGGTTGAGGCCGCCGGGCCGCATCAGCTCGGAGTTGCCCGCGATGTGCGCCGCCAGGCCGCTCGACAGCCGCTGGATCACTTCCTGCTCGTGCTGCCCGTTGGCGCGCATCTGCAGCCATGCCGACGCGCCGCAGCAGGCCAGCAGCAGCACCGCGAACACCGCGGACAGCCGCCGCGACAGCGTGGCCCAGGCCATCATGCGGCGCCCTCCTCGCCGGTCCCAGTGGCCGACAGCTTGTAGCCTCGCCCCCAGACCGTCAGGATGCGGCGCGGTTCGGCCGGGTCGGCCTCGACCTTGGTGCGCAGCCGGTTGATGTGCGTGTTGACCGTGTGCTCGTAGCCGTCGTGCTGGTAGCCCCAGACCTGGTTGAGCAGGTCGAGCCGCGAGAACACCTTGCCCGGATGCCTTGCGAAGAAGTACAGCAAGTCGAACTCGCGCGGCGTGAGTTCGATGAGCTTGCCTTCGACGCGCACCTCGCGCGCCAGCGGCTCGATGTCCAGGTTGCCCAGCGTGAGGCTGCCCGACTCCATGCGCGCATTGCGTGCCAGCGCGTCGGTGCGCCGCAGCAGCGCCTTCACCCGCGCCACCAGCTCCAGCACCGAGAAAGGCTTGGCGAGGTAATCGTCGGCGCCCAACTCCAGCCCGAGGATGCGGTGCACTTCGCTCGACCGCGCGCTGATGATGATGATCGGCGTGTAGCGGGCCATGGCGCGGGCGCGGCGGCAGATTTCGAGGCCGTCGATGCCGGGCAGCATCAGGTCGAGCACCAGCGCGTCCCAGTTGCCGCGCTCCAGTTCGCGCAGGCCGGCGTGGCCGTCGGCGGCGTGTTCCACCCCATAGCCTTCGTCGCGCAGGTGCATGCGCAGCAGTTCGGCAATGTGGGCGTCGTCTTCGACGATCAGCACGCGCTTGGGGGTGTCCATGGCGCCGATTGTCCCGCGATACGGGTTTTGGAGTTATCACGATTAATTGAACTTTGCGTGATGAATCGGCCATGGGGTGCGCCCAACAATCCGCCCCATGAACAGCACCGCCATCGCAAGCACCGCACCCGATGCCCGCCCCATCCACCCGCTGTGGATGCGCATCACGCACTGGCTGAACGCGCTGGCCGTGCTGATCCTGGTCACGAGCGGCTGGCGCATCTACGACGCGTCGCCCTTCTTCCCGTTCACCATCCCGACCGTGATCACGCTCGGCGGCTGGCTCGGCGGTGCGCTGCAGTGGCACTTTGCCGCCATGTGGCTGCTGGTCTTCAACGGCTTCGTGTACCTGGCCATCAACATCGCCAGCGGCCGGTTCGCGGCCAAGTTCTTCCCGGTCACGCCGGCGGGCATCTGGCACGACGCGCTGGCGGCACTGAAGGGCCAGCTCTCGCATGCCGACCCGCGCCGCTACAACAGCGTGCAGCGCCTGGCCTACCTGTTCGTGATGCTCGACCTGATCGTGATCGTGCTGTCGGGCCTGGTGCTGTGGAAGTCGGTGCAGTTCGCCGTGCTGCGCGACCTGCTCGGCGGCTACGAGTTTGCGCGTCGCATCCACTTCTTTGCCATGGCCGCCATCGTCGCCTTCGTGGCGCTGCACCTTGTGATGGTGGCGCTGGTTCCCCGCACCCTGCTGACCATGATCCGCGGCCGCGCGCCCAAAGCCCGATGAAAATCTTCAAAGCCCCCTCCCTGACCGGCATCGACGGCGACGCCGTGGTGCGCGAAGCCCGCTCGCTGATTGCGAAGAAGCTCGACCAGCCCGCGCGCCGCGCCTTCTTGCAGCGCTCGCTGACGCTGGGTGGCCTGTCGCTGCTCACGGGCTGCAGCATCAGCGACGAGAGCCACGTCGAAGCGGCGCTGACGAAGATCTCGCGCTTCAACGACAAGGTGCAGGGCCTCATCTTCAGCCCCACGCAGCTTGCGCCGACCTACGCTGAATCGGAAATCACGCGCCCCTTTCCGTTCAATGCCTACTACGGCGAGGACGAGGTCCGCGAGGTGGACGAAGCCAGCTACAAGCTCGAAGTGACCGGCATGGTCGCCGACAAGCGCAGCTGGACGCTGCCCGAGCTGCGCGCCATGCCGCAGCACGACCAGATCACGCGGCACATCTGCGTGGAAGGCTGGAGCGCCATCGGCAAATGGGGCGGCGTGCGCTTTGCCGACTTCCTGCGCCACATCGGCACCGACACCACGGCCAAGTACGTCGGCTTCAAGTGCGCCGACGACTACTACACCAGCATCGACATGCCCACCGCGCTGCACCCGCAGACGCTGCTGACGCTGACCTACGACGGCCAGCCCTTGCCGCCCAAGTACGGCTTTCCGATGAAGCTGCGCATGCCCACCAAGCTTGGCTACAAGAACCCGAAACACATCAAGGCGATTTTCGTCACCAACACCTATCCCGGTGGCTACTGGGAAGACCAGGGCTACAACTGGTTCGGAGGGAGCTGAGCGGCTGCCGCAGCCGCTCGACTGCCGATGAAAGTGCGAGGCCGCGTTCCCTGGAACCGCGCCATTTTTTGAAAACGAAACCTCAACTGGAAGACTTCAAATGAACAAGCTCACCGCAACCCTGCTCGCAACCTGCATGGCCTTCGCTGGCGCCTCGGCCTTCGCTGCCGACGAGATGGCGAAAGACGGCATGGCCAAGGACTCGATGTCCAAGGACGGCATGAAGAAAGACGCCATGGCGAAGGACGGCATGGCCAAGGACGGCATGAAGAAGGACTCGATGGCCAAGGATTCGATGTCGAAGGACGGCATGAAGAAGGACGCCATGGCCAAGGACAGCATGGGCAAGGACGAGATGAAGAAGTAAGCGCCGGGCGCTTTCCTCTTTCTTCTTCCCCCGCCTCTGCCTTGCAAGCCATGCGCCGCCCGCTGCGACCCGCACCGAAGGAGCCTTCGTGATCCTGTTCGTGCTGTCGTTCCTGAGCGGCGCGCTCACCATCTTCGCGCCCTGCATCCTGCCCATCGTGCCCTTTGTGTTCGCGCGGGTCGACCAGCCCTTTGCGCCCAGCGGCCTGCCGCTGCTGGCGGGCATGGCGCTCACCTTCGCCGCCGTGGCCAGCCTCGCGGCGGTCGGGGGCGCATGGGCGGTGCATGCCAACGAAATCGGCCGCTACCTCGCGATGGCGATGCTGGCACTGCTCGGCCTCACGCTGCTGGCACCGCGCCTTTCGGCACGGCTTGCGCAGCCGCTGGTGGCGTTGGGGGCGCGGCTGTCCGATGCGGCCGATCGCAAGGCACGGCGCGCACCGGCGTCCCCTGTTCCTTCTTTCATCCTCGGCATCGCCACCGGCCTGCTGTGGGCACCCTGCGCCGGCCCGGTGCTGGGCCTCGTGCTGGCCGGTGCCGCGATCCACGGCGCCAGCGTGCAGACCTCATTGCTGCTGCTGGCCTATGCAGCCGGCGCGGCCAGTTCGCTCGCCCTCGCCCTGTGGACCGGCGGCCGGCTGTTCGCGGCCATGAAGCGCTCGCTGGGCGTCGGCGAATGGGTGCGCAAGGGCCTGGGCGTGGCGGTGCTCGCGGGCGTGGGTGCCGTGGCCCTCGGGCTCGACACGGGCCTGCTGGCGCAATGGTCGTCCGGCGACGGCGGCACTGGCCTGGAGCAGCGCCTGCTCGAACGCTTTCACCCACAGCAGCCGCCATTGACGCCCGGCAGGTTTGGCGTCAACGTCTCGTCAACCGGTTTCGCGACCGACACCTCTCTCAAGGAGACCCCATGAAATCCTTCGCACTCACCGCAGGCACGCTCGCCGCCGCGCTGCTGGTCTGGCATGCCGTGCCCTCGTTCGCCGAAACGGCCCGCCGCGTGCCCGCGCCCACCGTCGACCTTGTGGCCCCGCCGACCGCGAGGACCGAAACCGCGGTGTTCGCCGGCGGCTGCTTCTGGGGCGTGCAGGGCGTGTTCCAGCGCGTCAAGGGCGTGAGCAACGCGGTGTCGGGCTATGCCGGCGGCGACGCAAAAACGGCGCGCTACGACGAAGTCGGCTCGGGCAGCACCGGCCATGCCGAATCGGTGCGCATCACCTACGACCCGCAGCAGGTCAGCTACGGCAAGCTGCTGCAGATCTACTTCTCGGTGGCGCACGACCCGACCGAACTCAACCGCCAGGGGCCCGACAGCGGCACGCAGTACCGCTCGACGGTGTTCGCCGAAAACGCCGAACAGGCCCGCGTTGCCAGGGACTACATCGCGCAGCTCAACCAGGCCAAGACTTTCGGCAAGCCGCTCGCGACCACCGTCGAGATGTCCAAGCCCTTCTATGCGGCCGAGGACTACCACCAGGACTACCTGACGCTGCACCCCAACCAGCCCTACATCGCGATCAACGACCTGCCGAAGATCGATGACCTGAAGAAGCTCTTCCCCGAAAGCTACAAGGCCACGCCGTCATTGGTGCGCGCGGCCAAGGCCAGCTGAGTAGTCAGAGCAGCTTCGCGCGCCTGGCCTGCTCGGTCAGCTCCGCGCGAAAGTTCGGGTGCGCTATGGCGATCAGCGCCTGCGCGCGCTGCTTCGCCGACTTGCCGCGCAACTGCGCCACGCCGTATTCGGTGACCACGTAGTTGATGTCGTTCTTGCTCGTGCTCACATGCGTGCCGGGCGAGAGCGACGGCACGATGCGCGATATGGTGTCGCCCTTGGCGGTCGAGGGCAGCACGATGAAGGCCTTGCCGCCCCGCGAGCGGTTCGCCGCGCGCACGAAGTCCGACTGCCCGCCCGTGCCCGAATACGGCGCGTGCCCCAGGCTCTCGGAGCCGCATTGCCCGAGCAGGTCGATCTGCATGGTGGCGTTGATGGCGATGAGGTTGTCGTTCAGCCCCGCCAGCGCCGGATCGTTGGTGAAGTTCACCGGGTGCATCTCGAGCGCCGGGTTGCGGTCCATGAAGCGATACAGCTTGCTCGAACCCAGCGCGAAGGTGGCGACCGACTTGCCCGGCAGGTAGTTCTTGCGGCGGTTGGTGACGGCGCCGCTTTCGACCAGCGTGAGGATGCCGTCGCCGATCATCTCGGTGTGGATGCCCAGGTCGCGCTTGCCCGTGAGCTGCATCACCACCGCATCGGGAATGCCGCCGTAGCCGATCTGCAGCGTCGAGCCGTCGTCGATCAGCTCGGCCACGTGCTTGCCGATAGCCTCCTGCACGGGGCCGATCTTCGGCAGGCCGACTTCCATCACCGGTGCGTCGCTTTCGACCAGCGCCGCCACCTGCGAGATGTGCACGTGGCAGTCGCCACACGCAAAGGGCACGTTCGGGTTCACCTCCAGCACCACCGCGCGCGCCTTCGCAATGGCGGCCATGGTGTAGTCGGCGCCCAGGCTCACGGCAAAGTAGCCGTGCGCGTCCATAGGCGACGCCATGCTGAACACCACCTCGGCCGGGATCTGTTCGCGCTCGATCTGCGCCGGTATCTCCGAGAAGTAGTTGGGGATGAAATCGATCCAGCCCTCCTGCCCGCCCGCGCGGGTGGCGCCGCCGAAGAACAGCGCCACGTGCCGCACATGCTCGGCCGTCTCGGGGTCGATGTAGGCGTACTTGCGCATCGCAAGAATCTGCGCCACCTTGACGTCGCGGAAGTCGCGCCGCTGCTCAGACAGTGCGGTCAGCAGCGTGGGTGGCTCGCCGACGCCGGTCGGCACGATGATCATGTCGCCGTTGCGCACCTGGCGCACGGCATCGGCTGCGGAAACGCGCTTTTGCGCGTACAGGTCTTGCATCGTCATGAAGCGGGTCTTGTCTCTCGTTGTCTGTTGGTCGATCGATTGCTTGCTTGATTGATCGAGTCTTTGCTCGATTGCCTGCTTGAACGAGTGATCGCTCAGCGCGGCGCGTCCTTCTGCGCGTCGTACTCCCCACGGCGCGCCGCCCGGTTGCTGCGGGTGCGGAACACCAGCGCTTGCTGGGCCACCGCGACGTTGGCCGCATCGCCCTTCCATGCATCGAGCGCCGGCTGCTGCACCGCACGGGAAAAGGAAAAGGTCAGCGCCCACGGCAGGCGCGACCTGAACTTCGTGTTCATCGCATTCAGCCGGGCCGACGCCAGCTGCGCCGACTGCCCGCCCGACAGGAACGCCACGCCGGCCACGGCCGCTGGCACGGTGCGCAATAGACAGGCGACGGTGGCATCGGCCACGGCCTCGACAGAATCTTGCACCTGGCTGCCATGCCCCGGCAGCACCATGTTCGGCTTGAGCAGCATGCCTTCCAGCAGCACGCCTTGCGCGTTCAGCTGGACGAACACTTCGCGCAGAACCTCTTCGGTCACCTGCGCGCAGCGCGCGAGCGAATGGTCGCCGTCCATCAGCACCTCGGGCTCGACGATGGGGACCACGCCGGCCTCCTGGCACAGCGCCGCATAGCGCGCGAGCGCATGGGCATTGACGTCGATGCAGGCGCGGCTGGGCAGGCCGTCGCCGATGGCGATCACGCCGCGCCACTTGGCAAAGCGCGCGCCCATGCCGACGTATTCGGCCAGCCGTTCGCGCAACCCGTCGAGGCCCTCGGTGACCGTCTCGCCCGGATGGCCCGCCAGCGCCTTCGCGCCCATGTCGACCTTGATGCCCGGGATGATGCCGACGTCGGCCAGCGCCTTGGCGAACGGCGTGCCGGCATTCGTCTTCTGCCGGATGGTTTCGTCGAACAAGATCGCGCCGCCGATGCTGTCGCCCAGGCCGGGCGCAGTCACGATCAGTTCGCGCCAGTCGCGCCGCGCGGCCTCGGTCTGCGGAATGCCCAGCGCCGCGAAGCGCTTGTTGCAGGTGGCGTTGCTCTCGTCCATCGCGAGCAGGCCCTTGTCGCCGGCGACCAGCGCCTGCGCGGTATCGATCAATGTCTGTGCGGTCATGTCGGGACACCTCTCTGGCGGCGATCCTACGCCCTCGCCGCGAACTCGTTAACACCGCCAACCTGATCGCTGGCCGACTTGGCGTGCCAGCCTATGCAGGCACACAGGTCTTTGCCCACCCGGTGCCAACGAGATGTAATCTCCGCGCGTCGGCACGTCAAAGGAAAACTGCATGAAGAGCAGGTCACAAAAATGTCATGCGCATCGTGCCCAACGGGCCGCCCTGCTGGGCGGCTTCGCGCTTGCGCTCGGCGCGGCCGGCATGCCCTCGGCGTTTGCCGAACTGGGGGGCGCCCCCACGCTGAGCGCCGCCAGCGCGCGTTCGGTTCAGCGCCTTGCTGTCGAGTCGAACAAGGCCAGTAGCCCGGCGACCAGCACCGAACAGGCAACGGGCGGCAGCGCAACGACCGGAACAACGCCAAGCTGGACCACGCGCGAAACCACGCTGCCCGACGGCCTGATCGAGCGCGAATACCTGACGGCGGACGGTGTCGTGTTCGCGGTGGCGTGGCGCGGCTCGCACCGGCCCGAGCTCTCGGTCTTGCTAGGCACCCAGTACGCCACGCAGATGTCCCGGAACGCACGCGCGCTGCGCCTGCAAGGCAAGGGTTCGCACGGCACGACTTCGCAGAATGACGAGACGTTCGCGGTGCAGGCCTCCACGCACCAACGCTCTTCGACGGGCGTTGCCTGGCTGCCGAAACTGCTGCCTGCCGGCGTCAGTCCGGATGCGCTGTCGATCCCGCCAGGCTCCTGAGCCTCTCAACCCTTGATTCAGTCACCAGCCAACATGCCCATGGAATCACAGCAGGCAAGCAACGAACGCATGACCGGCGCCAGCGCGCGTGCGAAGGCAATGCGCCCGGGCGCCAAAGCCTGGCTTCTCAGGGCTGCGGCCATGGCTGCATGCGCGGCGGGCCTCGCGGCCTGCGGCGGGGGCGGCGGTGGAGGCGGCGGTGGCCTGCCGATCGGGTTGCCCCCTGTCGCGGCTCCGGCCCCTGCACCGGCCCCAGCCCCGGCGGCAAGCACACAAAATTCGATGACCGTCACGGTGGACCGTGGAACGGGTTCGAGCGGGGTCAATCTTCCACAGGTCAGCGTGCAGCTCTGCGCGCCGGGAACGAGCAACTGCCAGACGATCAACAACGTGCTGATCGACACCGGCTCCACGGGCTTGCGGATCACCGCCGCCGCCATCAATCCTTCGCTGCTCGCGGCCCTGCCGCGCGAGTCGGTGAACAGTGCGCCACTGAATGCATGCCAGCAGTTCCTCGATGGCTACACCTGGGGAACGATGCGCGTGGCCGACGTCACGCTCGGGCCGAAGTCGGCGGCGGCGCAACCGCTGCAGATCGTGGGCGATACGGCGGCGGGCGGCGCCCCGGTCACATGCTCGGACAACGGCACGCTGGCGGCTGAAAACACCCCCGCCGACCTCGGAACGAACGGCATCATCGGCATGGCCGCCTTCCTGCACGATTGCGGTACGGCCTGCGCGCAGCAGGTCGTTGCGGCCACCTACTACACCTGCCCCTCGGGAGGTGCGTGCCAGGGAAGCATGGTGCCCCTCGCGATGCAGGCCCAGAACCTCGTGGCCGCTTTCGCGCAAGACAACAACGGGGTGGTGCTCAGCCTGCCCGCGATCTCGGCGGCAGGCCAAGGCACGACGCTCGGCACGCTCTACTTCGGCGTCGGCACGCAATCCAACAACGCCATGAGCGGCGCGACGGTGCTGCGGACCAATCCGCAGACGCTCGCCGTCTCGGCGACCTACAAGGGCACGAGCTTTCCCGACAGCTTTCTGGACAGCGGCTCGAACTTCTTCTTTCTGAACGATTCCGCGATTGCCAAATGCCCGAGCGGTTCGTTTTCAGGCTTCTATTGCCCCGCGAGTTCATTGCCCCTGTCGGCCAGCTTCACCGCGGCAGGCGGGTCTTCGTTGAGCCAGAACTTCTCGATCGCGAATGCGCAGTCGCTGTTCACGAGCAACCCGGGTGCGGTGGCGGTCAACGATGTGGCCGGCACCGGCATCAACGGCGCCATCGATTTCGGCTTGCCGTTTTTCTACGGCAGGCTGGTGGCCGTGCTGAACGAAGGGCAGACGGCGCTGGGCCAGGCGGGGCCGTTCACCGCGCTGGCGTCGCCCTAGATCACGTTCTTTTCGAGCAGCGGCCGGTTCTTGAGGATGCGGTCGAACGAGACCGCAGAAAGCTCGAGGCTGCGGTATTCGCCAAAGCGGATCAACTCCGCCACACCCCGCCCCGCTGCCGGGCATTGCTGCAACCCATGCCCCGAGAAGCCGTTCGCAAAGAACAGGTTGTCGCAGTCGGGATGCAGGCCGAGGATGGCGTTGTGGTCGAACACGTTCATCTCGTAGTAGCCGGCCCAGGCGCCCGTCATGCGGATCGCCTCGAAAGCCGGCACGCGCTCGGCCAGCGCAGGCCAGATGAAGTTGTCGAAGGCGTCGTACTCGACGTCGAGCGGCACGTCGTCGTGGTCTTGCGCCTCGGGCGGCGCAAAGCCGCAGATGAACTGCCGGCCCTCGGGGCGCAGCCAGATGCCCGAGGTGTCGATCACCAGCGGGCAGCCCGGCAACGCATCGGGGCATGAAAAGCTGAACACGCTGCGGCGGCGCCCGCGCACCGGCAGCGCGATGCCCGCCCAGTCGGCGACCTTCGCGGCCCAGGCGCCCGCCGCGTTGACGACCACGTCGGCATCGAGCACCTGGCCGCCGTCGAGTTCGACACCGGTCAGCGCGCGCCCCTTGCGCCGCAAGCCGGTGGCATGAGCCTGCACATAGCGCACGCCTTGCGACACAGCCTTCTTGCGGAAGGCCTGCAGCAGGCTGTAGCCGTCGTACCAGCCTTCGCCCGAGAGGCCGAGCGATGCGAGCGCGACGCCGTCGGTCGAGATCCACGGAAAGCGCGCCTTCAGCTCGTCGGGCGTCATCAGCGCCACGTCGACCGCGTGCGCCTTCTGCATCGCATGGTTCTCGCGCAGCACGTCGACGCCGGCCTGTGAAGCCAGGTAGAGGTAGCCGGGCTCGACCAGGCCGATGTCGGGCACGTCGTCGCCCACGCGCAGGGTCTCGCCGAGCTTGCGGAAGAAGTCGATGCCATAGAGCGACATCTCGATGTTGATGGCGGTCGAGAACTGCTGGCGGATCGAACTGGCCGACAGCGCCGACGACGCCTGCTTGTACGAAAAGTCGCGCTCGACCACCGTGACCTCGAAGGGCTCCTCTTTCGGCTCCCGGGTCAGGAAGTAGGCGATGGCGGAGCCGATGGCACCGCCGCCGATGATCACCACACGACGCATGAATTGCCTTTCTTCTTGCTTCTGCCCGGCATCGCTGCCGGCGTCATTGCTGATTCTTGTACGCCAGTTGCGCCGCCGCCAGGTCCCACAGCGCATGGCCCACGGTCTTGACCAGCACCGGCCGGTCGGCCGCCACGGACGATGCGCCGGCAAAGGCCTGCACGGCGGACCAGTCGACATCGGCCTGGATCAGGTCGCCCGCTTCGGCGCGCGCGCCCTCCAGCGTATCCACAAACACGGCGCAGCGCCGCACCACCTCGGGCGGCACTTCGGCCATGTCGGCGCGGTAGGCGCCGATGGCGATCACGGTGGCGTCCGGCCGCAATTGCGGCGGCACCACGGGATCGCATGAATTGGTCGTGGCCACGACCACGTCGGCTTCCGCGGCCGCGGCCGTGGGGCCGGCGACCGCACTGGCATCGACACCGCGCGCACGCATGTGTTGCGCCAGCGCTTCAGCATGTGCCTGCGAGCGAGCGTGAACCTGCAGGTGCCGCACGCCCCACACCTCGGCAAAAGCCTCGGCATGCGCGTGCGCCTGAACGCCCGCGCCGATCAGCAGCATGCGAGCCCCGCCCTTGCGCCCTGCCCGCATGGCACCCGCCAGCGACAACGCCGCAGTGCGCCGGGCGGTCAGCACATTGCCATCCATCCCGAGCAGCCGGTTGCCGTTGGCCGCGTCCATCAAGGTGACGTCGCCCTGCACCACCGGCAGGCCCTGCGCGGCGTTGCCGGCGTGCACAGTCACGGTCTTCAGCACCGCGAAGCGCAGATCGGCCGCGGGCATCAGCAGCATGACGCCATCGGCCGCGAGCGGCACGCACGTGCGGGGGGCGGCATGCGCCTCGCCCCGGCGTTCGCGCTCAAACATCTGCAGCAGCGCATCGACCAGCGCACCGTAGGGAAGCGCTGCGGCGGTTTCCGCCGCGTTCAGGGTTCGCATGCGGGTGCTGGCGTCAGGAGCCGGCCACGCGAACGCGCTTGCCGTCCTTGTAGGTGAAAACGGTGAAGTCGGGCTTCTGCAGGTTGCCCTTGGCATCGAAGCTGATGGTGCCGGTCACGCCGTCGAACTTCACCTTGCGCATGGCCGGCAGGTAGGCCTCGGGCTCGACGGAGTTGGCCGCGCGCATGCCCGCGGCCAGCGCCATCATGGCGTCGTAGAGGTACGGCGCGTAGGTCAGCACGTCGACACCGAAGCGGGCCTTGTAGCGCTGCTCGAATTCGGCGCCCTTCGGGGTCTTCTCCAGCTCCTTGCCGCCGCGCGTGCAATACAGCAGGCCATCGACGGCGCCCGCGCTGATCTTGGCGACCTCGTTGGTGCACAGCCCGTCGGTGCCGAGCAGCTTGGCGGTGATGCCCAGTTGCTTCATCTGGCGCGCGATCAGGCCGCCCTGCGCGTCCATGCCGCCGTAGAACACCACGTCGGGCTGCTTGGCCTTGATGGTGGTCAGGATGGCCATGAAGTCGGTGGCCTTGTCGCTGCCGTACTCCTGCGCCACGATGTTGCCGCCCAGCGCCTTCACGCCGCGCGTGAACACCTCGGCGGCGCCTTGGCCGTAGGCGGTGCGGTCGTCGATCACCGCGATGCTCTTCGCCTTCAGGTCCTTCACGGTGAAGTTGGCGATGGCAACGCCCACGTCGTCGTCGCTGGCCAGGATGCGAAAGACGTTGTCGTAGCCCTGCTTGGTAAAGGTCGGGTTGGTGGCGGTCGACACGTCGGGCAGCCCCGCGCGGCTGTAGACGGCCGATGCCGGAATGGCCGCGCCCGAGTTGAAGTGGCCGAGCATGCCCTTCACGCCCATGTCGGCCAGCTTGTTGGCGACC
Source organism: Variovorax sp. EL159 (assembly GCF_900100965.1). Taxonomy (GTDB): domain Bacteria; phylum Pseudomonadota; class Gammaproteobacteria; order Burkholderiales; family Burkholderiaceae_C; genus Variovorax. Next base: position 591,223 of record NZ_FMUJ01000003.1, read on the forward strand.
ACCATCGCCTGCTTGGGGTCGGCCTGGTCGTCTTCGGACTGCAGCACGAACTTGATCTTCTTGCCGCCGATCACCAGGCCCTGCTTGTTCAGGTCTTCGACCGCGAGCCGCGCGCCGTTGTCGTTGTCTTTGCCCCAGTGGGCGGCGCCACCGGTCAGCGGGCCGGCGTGGCCGATGGTGACGGTCTGCTCGGCCTGCGCCCACGCGGCGGCGGGCAGGCCCAGGACGGAAGCGAGCGCGATGCCCAAGGCGGCGCGCCGTTTGCACGAAACAATCATCGGAAGTCTCCTCGTATCGTTGGCAGGGGTCGGCACGCAGAATAGAGTCGTGACCGCGTGCGGAACAAACGCTAAATACTCACAACGTTGTGCAGGCGCGGAAGGAAGCCGGTGCCCTGGCGCGGTTTCCGCGAAGCAGGCACGGCGGGTGCTTCGACAAGAAGACAGAGACAACAGGCAGTGAATCGATGAGAAAAGACATTCCCAACCTCGGCGCGCTCCAGGCCTTCGAGGCTTCGGCGCGGCTAGGGAGCTTCACGCGCGCAGCCACCGAGCTGGCGCTGACGCAGAGCGCGGTCGGCCGGCAGGTGGCCATGCTCGAGCAGCGGCTCGGCGTGCCGCTGTTCTCGCGCGTGCGCCGGCGGCTGACGCTCACCGAGGTGGGGCGCGAATACGCGGCGCGCATCCGCCGCCACCTCGACCAGATCCGCCGCGACACGCTGGAGATCAGCGCGGGCCACGAGATGGGCTTCGTGCTCGAACTGGCCGTGGTGCCGACCTTCGCCACGCAGTGGCTCATTCCCCGGCTGCCCGAGTTCAGCCGGCTGCACCCGAACATCACCGTCAACCTGTCGGCGCGCTCGCAGCCCTTCTCCTTTCAGGAAAACGCCTACGACGCGGCCATCTACTTCGGCGACCAGTTCTGGCCCGACACGCGCGGCGGGCTGATCTTTGCCGAGGGCGAGATGGTGCCGGTCTGCAGCCCCGCATTTCGCGATGCCAACGGACCATGGGACGAAGCCGGCTTCGAGCGCTGCCGCCACGTGCACCTGAGCACGCGTGCCCACGCATGGCGCGACTGGTACGCACAGCAAGGGTGGGACTACACGGTGCACGCCTCGCGCGGGCCGCGCTACGAGCTGTTCACGATGGTGGTGGCGGCCACTGCCGCCGGCATGGGCATCGGCTTGGCGCCGCGCATCCTGATCGAACACGAGCTGCGCGCCGGGGAACTGGTGATCCCGGTGGACCGGCACCTGGACGTGCGCCAGGGCTACTACTTCGCGTACCCCGAAGGCCGGCCGGCCTCCGGGGCGCTGGAGCACTTCAAGACATGGGTGCTCGGGTTGACGCCTGCTTGATTAAACAGGGTTCGGGTTTCGCTCGAGAAAACCTTGCTGGTGCCAGTACGGATACGCCCGTGTCGTGGTGCTGGCCGCATCGAGTTCGGCGACCTGCGCGGGCGTGAGGTTCCAGCCGACGGCACCCAGGTTCTGGCGCAGTTGCGCCTCGTCGCGCGCGCCGACCACCACCGTTGACACGGTCGGCCGTTGCAGCAGCCAGTTGAGCGCAACCTGCGGCACGGTCTTGCCGGTTTCGGCACCGATCTTTTCCAGCGCATCGACCACGCGGAACAGCAACTCGTCGGCCACCGGCGGGCCCATGTCGGCCGTCACGTGCAGGCGGCTGTTGGCGGGCAGCGGCTGGCCGCGGCGGATCTTGCCCGTGAGCCGGCCCCAGCCCAGCGGGCTCCAGACCACGGCACCCACGCCCTGGTCCTTGGCCAGCGGCATCAGCTCCCACTCGTAGTCGCGGCCGACCAGCGAGTAATAAGCCTGGTGCGCCACATAGCGCGCGTAGCCGTAGCGCTCGGCCACCGCCAGCGACTTCATCAGGTGCCAGCCCGAAAAGTTCGAGGCGCCCACATAGCGCAGCTTGCCCGCGCGCACGAGGTCGTCGAGCGTGGACACGGTTTCCTCGACCGGCGTGCTCGCGTCGAAGCCGTGCAGCTGGAACAGGTCGATGTAGTCGGTGCCCAGCCGCTTGAGCGCGGCATCGACCGCCTGCACGAGGTGGTGGCGCGACGAGCCCACGTCGTTCGCCCCCTCGCCGCTGCGGAAGGTGGCCTTGGTCGAGATGATGAGCCGGTCGCGCGGCCGGCCCTTGATCGCTTCGCCGAGCACCGATTCGGCTGCGCCGGCCGAGTAGATGTCGGCGCTGTCGAACATGTTCACGCCGGCGTCGATGCAGATGTCGATGAGCTTGCGCGCCTCGGCCACGTCGGTGCTGCCCCACGCGCTGAAGAACTCGCCCTTGCCACCGAACGTGCCGGTGCCAAAACTCAACACGGGGACCTTGAGGCCCGATTTACCCAGGTGACGGTATTCCAAAGTGTGACTCCTTCATGCGAACAAACGGACGGGGTTCCGGCAGGCAGGTCGGCCTGTCGTCGCAGCCATTGTTGGCCGTGGCGTCGAAGCCCCACTGACAGACGGGCTTTGCCGATCGGGCTAAGTAATATCGACGCTTCGAAAGAAGCAGACCCGATGACCATTGCACTTGAAAGCCCCGACCAACCCGACGTCATCCAGCTCATCGACGACCTCGATGCGTACCAGAAGCCGCTCTATCCCCCCGAGTGCCACTACGGCATCGACATCGCGGCGCTGTCGGCGGCCCACGTGTTGTTCGCGGTGGCGCGCGACGAGGCCGGCACGGCGATCGGCTGCGGCGCCATCGTCATGGAGCCCGGCTACGGCGAACTCAAGCGCATGTACGTGCGACCGGAAAATCGGGGGCAAGGCATCGCCGCGAAGGTGCTGGCCTTTCTCGAAGGCGAAGCGATGCAGCGGAACTGCGCGATGTTCAGGCTGGAGACGGGTGTCAGCCAGCCCGAGGCGCTGTCGTTCTATGCGCGTTCGGGCTATGTGCGGCGCGGCCGGTTCGGTACCTACCCGGACGATCCGCTGAGCGTGTTCATGCAAAAAGACGTGCAGCAGTAGCCTGGCTCTTGCCGCTGCGATTACTTCGAAGGTGCGCTCGCCACGCGGCGGATCTTCTTCCCCGGAACGCCAAGGGCGCCCGACGCGGCGGCCCTCACGATGCGGCGGAACTTGGGGCATTCCATGTGGCTCGGCTCGGGGCAGACGGCCGCATGCCGCAGCCCGTCGCGCATGGCGCTCAGGTTGCGGATCGTCCTGTCGAGTTCATCGGCCTTGTCCGCAAGCATCCGCCGGTCGATGCGCGGCTGGCCGTCCGACGCGAACATCAGCGCGATCTCGTCCAGCGAAAAGCCGGCGGCGCGCCCCAGCGCGATCAGGGCCAGTCGGTCGAGCACGCCCGGATCGAACAGCCGGCGCAAGCCATGCCTGCCGATTGAGGTGATCAGCCCTTTTTCGTCATAGAACCGCAACGTTGAAGCAGGAACGCCGGACCGCTGCGACACCTCTGCGATGTCCATGTCTCTTACCCCTTGACCTCAAGTCGACTTGAAGTTGCACAGTCTAGCTTCCGCCCCCTGAGGGCACGCAAAGGAAGACGATCATGACCGACACGCAGCATGCTTACGACGAACAGGCCAAGCTCTGGAATGGCCTCGCGGGCCGCGCCTGGGTCGATGTGCAAGCCACGCTCGACCATCTGTTTCAACCGCTCGAAGACCTGCTGGTCGAAGCGACGCGCACCACCCCGGCAGACCGCGTGCTCGACGTGGGTTGCGGCACCGGCGCCATCACGCGTGCGCTCGCACGGAGACAAGGCGCCGAGGGTCACTGCACCGGCATCGACATCTCGGAGCCGATGATCGCGGCAGCCCGAACGCGCGCCGAGCGCGAAGGCCTGCCGGCCAGCTTCATCTGCGCTGATGTGCAGACCCACACGTTCGAGCCCGCAAGCTTCGACCTGATCGTTTCGCGCCTGGGCGTCATGTTCTTCGACGATCCCGTCCTCGCCTTTGCGAATCTGCGAAGTGCCGCGCGGGATGGTGCCCAACTCCGCTTCATCGCATGGCGCAGCGCCGCGGAAAACCCGTTCATGACGACCGCCGAACGTGCCGCGGCGCCACTGCTGCCGAACCTCCCCGTTCGCAAACCGGGCGCACCCGGACAGTTCGCCTTCGCCGACCGGCACCGGATTGAGGCCCTGCTGGAAGACAGCGGCTGGACCGGCATCGACATCCAGCCGGTCGACCTGGCCTGCACCTTCCCCGAGAAAGACCTGCGCACTTACCTCGCCCGCCTCGGCCCCGTCGGACTGGCACTGGCGGCCATGGACGAGCCAGCGCGCGCGCAAGTCATCGAAACGATCCGCACCGCCTTCGAGCCGTACGTGCACGGCGATGAAGTTCGCCTGACCGCAGCCTGCTGGATGGTCGGTGCACGCGCACCTTCTGCATCGGCCGCGCCGAAGGAAGCTGCGAATGTCTGAGGCGACGACTTATCTCGTATCCGCCGCCCTGATCGGAGCGGGTGCGACAGCGGTGATGGACATCTGGGCCATCGTCCGCAAGCAACTGTTCGGCATCCCGTCGCTCGACTACGCACTGGTCGGCCGCTGGCTCGTGTACCTGACGCGCGGCCGCTTTCGTCATGCGCCCATCGGCGCCTCCCCTCCCGTAAAGGGCGAGCGCGCAATCGGATGGACGGCCCACTACGCCATCGGCATCGCGTTTGCAGCCGTGCTGCTGGCGATCTGGGGCCTCGAATGGATTCACCACCCGACGCTTGGCCCCCCGATGATCGTCGGCATCGCCAGCGTGGCCGCGCCTTTCCTGGTGATGCAGCCGGGCATGGGTGCAGGCATCGCGGCCAGCCGCACGCCACGCCCGAACGCCGCGCGCTTCCACAGCCTCGTCACGCACGGTGTGTTCGGTTTTGGCCTCTATGCGGCCGGATGGGCTGCCAGCGTATTGGACGTGTTTCAGTAACGTCGCCTGGCATTCCCCTGCGCTGATTCAGAGGCGCATCCCGAGCCAGATCACCGACTCCGTCGACGCGGCGACCACCGGACTCAGCAATTTCGACCACACATGCCCCGTTTGCACGTGCGAGGCAGACTGATCGTGGTGCAACTGCTCTTCCTCGACGATCTGCGCGATGACGTGAACCGCTGCGTCGTCCTTGCCCGACAGATCGCGCAATTGCGCCTTGAGGTGCCCCAGCACCACACGCTCGACAGCGACGGTGGTGGCCGAGATGGCATGCCTGCCCAACAGCCCGGTCATCAAGCCCAGCACCCACCCGCCAACACCACACAGCCAATAGCTGCGGCAACGGCGCACTCCTCGGCGCTGCAGTTCTGCCCAGAACAGCGCCCGATGCTTCTCCTCGTGCGACTTGAACTCCTGAAGCTCCGGCACCAGCGACGGTGCGGTCCAGCGCGCCACGAGTATCTGCGCCCTGTAGATGTTCACCGCGCCCTGCTCGCCTGCGTGATCGACCTTCAGGATGCGCTCCCCGAGCGTCGAGGCTTTGGTGGATCTTCTTTCGGATTTCATTTTTCTCCTCCCTCCATATTTCGGAAATCGCGTCTCGCAACGCGTTCAGCTACGCCTCGATCCGGGCACGCCTGCGCGCGAACGCCGCCCTGAGCCTCGCATTCATCGGCTCCGAATAAAACCGCGCAATGCCCCACGCCACCGCCACCGAAACCGCAACGAAGAACCCCATCGCCGGCAGCTTCCACACGGCAGGCATCGTCCCGCGCGGCACAAAACTGCGCATCAACCCCAGCACGATGATGTGGAAGAGGTACAGCTCGTAGCTGTGCCGCCCCAGCCAGCGCAGCGCCGCCAGCGCCCTGCTTCGCAGTGCCCAGCCCGGCACCCGCTCGTTGTGCGCGCCGATCAGCAGCACGGCGGTGCCGGCCGCAATGACGGTGAAGCCGAAGACTTCGTTGCCATGAATCCCGCGCAGGTACGTCACGGCGACGAGGCAGGCCGCTGTCAGCTGGAGCTGGCGCCCGCCCCAGCTGTCGAGCCGGATGCGCTGCGCCAGCAACGCGGCGCAACAGCCGAAGGCCACCGCATCGAAGCACGCCAGATAGCCGTACATGAAGTAGATCTCGTCGTCCACATGAAAGCTGCGATAGACCGGCCCCGCGACGATCGCCACCGCCCACACGGCCACGATGGCCCACTGGCGCTTCAGCCCGAAGCACAGCAGCGGGAACGCGAGATAGAACACCTCTTCCACCGACAGAGACCAGTAGATGTTCATCGCGTAGTTGAAGTACCACGCGTGCTGCATCAACACGTTGTGCCAGAAGCTCAACACCGACAGCACCGCCACCGGATAGCCGACCTCGGGCCAGCCGGGCTTGGCGACGTTCATGAAGGCGGGCTGCTTCAGCAGCCCCAACCCGACGATCACGGCCAGCGCGACCACGAGGCACGGCACGATCCGCGCGAAGCGAAAGGCATAGAAGCTGCGCACGTCCACATTGCCAAGGCTGCCGTAGCGCCGCAACGTCGTTGACGTGATGAGGTAGCCCGAGACCGCGAAGAACATCGTCACGCCGTAGTTGCCGTTGCGCGCCAGGGACTTGATGAACTCCTCCGGCAGCACGGCCGCCAGCGGGCTGTCGACCAGCGAGTACGACAGGTGGAAGTGCAGCAGCAACACCAGCGAGATCGCGATCCCGCGAAGGATGTCGATCCTGAAATTCCGCGTTGGCGCGGGCTGGGGGAATGCGGCGGCATTGCCGGTGTCGGCTGCTGCTGACGGTGAACGAAACGAAGACATCGGGAAAACACCTAGAGGCCGAACTGCGTCGAGCTTAAACGACCGCCCCACGAGGGAAACGACGCGCATGCCGCGTTCGAACCGGGCAAGAAAAGCCCCCTCGCCGCTGGCCCGTTACTTGCAACTTCGTCTCAAAATGACAGAAAATTTTCTTATCTGACTTATATTTGTAAACTCATTTTCATAAACCGCACCCCTTCGGGCGCCCCACTCCCCGCATGAGCACCAACGTCGACACCCCAGGCACCACCGTGGCCCAGCGCATTGCGCAGGCGCTGCCGCGGCTGACGCGTTCGCACCGGCAAGTGGCCGACTACGTGCTGGAGCACCCGCTGCAGGTGGCCACGCTGCCCATCGACGAACTCGCCACCGCTGCGGGCGTCTCGGTCGCCACGGCCAACCGCTTCGCACGCGCGCTGGACTTCGACGGCTACGCCACCTTCCGTGCCGAGCTCGTGCGGGGTTTCGAACCGCTGGTGGCGCCGGTGGAACGCCTGCGCGGCAACCTGGAGCGCCCGAGCACGGTGGCCGAGGTGTTCTCCACCGCGCTCGACGAGAGCCGCCGCAACATCGAGGCCACGCGCCAGACGCTGGACTACGCCGCCTGCGAAGCCGCGGTGGAGCGCATCGGCAAGGCGCGTTCGATCTACATCGCCGGCTTCGGCGCGAGCGGCTGGCTCGCGGGCCTGCTGCAGCACGGGCTGGACAGCAGCTGCCGCGACGTGCGCCTGCTCCCCGGCGTGAGCGGCGTCACCCACGCGGCCCGCTCGCTGATGCACGCGGGCCCGAAGGACGTGTTCATCGGCCTCACCTTCCCGCGCTACCTGACCGACACCGTGATGCTCGCGCAGATCGCACGCGACCAGGGCTGCGGCGTGATCGCGCTCACCGACCGCCCGACCTCGCCGATGGCGCCGCTGGCCGACGTGGCGCTGTATTGCCAGACGGAAACCAACTACCGCCCGAATTGCGAGACCAGCGTGCTCGCGCTGGTCGAAGCGCTGACCAGCGCGGTGGCGCTGCGGGCGCCCGACCCGGTGCAGTCGGCCCGCCGCACGCTTCAAGTGCTGCGGCCCTGGCTGCACGGCGCGAACGGGCTGCCGCGCATCGACGGCCTTGCAGCGCGCACCACCGGTACCTCCGACGACGCCGCCCTGAACGGCGTCGCCAAGAAGAAAAAGAAAGCTTCCCGATGAAGAACACCACGCCCGTCATCGCCATCCACGGCGGCGCCGGCACCATCAGCGCCGCCACGACCGGCCCCGAGCAGGCGCAGGCCTACCACGATGCCCTGCACGCCATCGTGCTTGCAGCGCAAGGCATGCTGCTCAAAGGTGCGAGTGCACTTGACGCCGCATGCCTGGCCGTCGAAATGCTCGAAGACTGCCCACTCTTCAACGCGGGCCACGGCGCGGTCTTCACGCACGACGAAACCCATGAGCTCGACGCCGCCGTGATGGACGGCGCCACGCTCGCCGCCGGTGCCATCGCCGGCGTGTGCCACGTGCGCCGCCCGGTGCGCGCCGCGCGTGCCGTGCTCGAAGACGGCGCACACGTGCTGCTGGCCGGCGCGGGCGCCGAGGTCTTTGCGCGCGAGCGCGGGCTGGAAATGGTCGAGCCCTCGTTCTTCTCCACCGAGGCGCGCCGCCAGCAGCTCTACCGCGTGCGCGACACCGGCCGCGTGGTGGTCGACCACGAAGGCGCGGCCATGACGCCGCCGCTGGACGAAGACAAGAAGTTCGGCACCGTGGGCGCCGTCGCGCTCGACGTGCACGGCCACCTGGCGGCCGCCACCTCGACCGGCGGCATGACCAACAAGCGCGTCGGCCGCATCGGCGACACGCCCCTCATCGGCTCCGGCACCTACGCCGACGACCGCACCGCCGCCGTGTCGTGTACCGGCAGCGGCGAAATGTTCATCCGCGTCGCCGCGGCCTACGACGTCTGCGCCCGCATGGCCTACGGCGGCGCCACGCTCGAAGCCGCCACGCACGCGGTGGTGCAGCAGTCGCTGCCCGCCATCGGCGGCACCGGCGGGCTGATCGCCATCGACCGCCATGGCAACCTGAGCCTCGCCTTCAACACCGAAGGCATGTACCGCGGCCACGCGCGCGGCGACCAAGCGCCCGTGACCGCCATCTTCGCCTGACACGCGCGCCCTCTTTCTCTCGCACTCCCATGTCCACCCCTGCCCTCGCCCTGCCGGACGGCCGCGTTCTCGCCGTCGACGATCTCACCGTTCGCTTCTCGACCTCGGAGCGCACCGTCGATGCCGTCAAGAAGCTGTCCTTTCACGTCGACCACGGCGAAACGCTCGCGGTGGTGGGCGAATCGGGCTCGGGCAAGTCGGTGACTTCGCTCGCGCTGATGCGGCTGGTGGAGCATGGCGGTGGCCGCATCCTCGGCGGCAGCATGGCGTTCCGGCGCCGCAACGGCGAAGTGCTCGACCTGGCGCAGGCGCGCGACAACACCATGCGCGGCATTCGCGGTGCCGACATCGCGATGATCTTCCAGGAGCCGATGACGTCGCTGAACCCGGTGTTCACCGCCGGCGACCAGATCGCCGAGGCCATCCGCATCCACCAGGGCAAGAGCAACGCGGCCGCGCGCGCCGAGGCGCTGCGCATGCTGGAGCTGGTGCGCATTCCCGAAGCGCGCAATGTGCTCGACCGCTTTCCGCACCAGCTGTCGGGCGGCATGCGCCAGCGCGTGATGATCGCGATGGCGCTGTCGTGCAAGCCGCAACTGCTGATTGCCGATGAGCCCACCACCGCGCTCGACGTGACGATCCAGGCGCAGATTCTCCAGCTCATCCGCGAGCTGCAGAAAGAGATGCGCATGGGCGTTCTCTTCATCACGCACGACATGGGCGTGGTGGCCGAGATCGCCGACCGCGTGCTGGTCATGTATCGCGGCGACAAGGTCGAAGCCGGTACGTCGGATACCGTCTTCGCCTCGCCGCAGCACCCTTACACGAAGGCGCTGCTGTCGGCGGTGCCCAAGCTGGGCGCGATGCAAGGCACCGACCTGCCGGCCAAGTTCGAATTGCTGCGCACGGAAGCCAGCGCCGAGATGGCGCCGTGCGACCACACCACGCCGCAAGACACGGTGCGCGAAGAAGCCGGCCCCATTCTTCGGGTGCGCGACCTCGTCACGCGCTTCGACGTGCGCAGCGGCATCTTCGGCCGCGTCAAGCGCCGCGTGCATGCGGTGGAAAAGATCAGCTTCGACCTGTACCCCGGCGAAACGCTGGCGCTGGTCGGCGAATCGGGCTGCGGCAAGTCGACCACCGGGCGTTCGCTGCTGCGCCTGGTCGAAAGCCAGAGCGGTGCCATCGAGTTCGGCGGCAAGAACATCCGCGAGCTGCCCACGCGCGAGCTGCAGGCGCTGCGCCGCAACATCCAGTTCATCTTCCAGGACCCGTTCGCGTCGCTCGATCCGCGCGTGACGGTCGGTTTCTCGATCATGGAGCCACTGCTGATCCACGGCATCGCCAAGGGCGCCGAGGCGCAGCAGCGCGTGGACTGGCTGCTGCAGAAGGTCGGCCTGCCGCCCGAGGTGGCGCAGCGCTATCCGCATGAGTTCTCAGGCGGCCAGCGCCAGCGCATTGCCATCGCACGCGCCCTGGCGCTGAACCCGAAGGTGGTGGTGGCCGATGAGTCGGTGTCGGCCCTGGACGTGTCGATCCAGGCGCAGATCGTCAACCTCATGCTCGACCTGCAGCGCGAGCTGGGCGTGGCCTTTCTCTTCATCTCGCACGACATGGCCGTGGTCGAACGCATCAGCCACCGCGTGGCCGTGATGTACCTGGGCCAGATCGTCGAGATCGGCCCGCGCCGCGCGGTGTTCGAAGCGCCGCAGCACGCCTACACGCGCAAGCTGATGGCGGCGGTGCCGGTGGCCGACCCGTCGCGCCGCCACAAGCCGCGCGCGCTGCTCGAAGGCGAGATTCCCAGCCCGATCCGCGCGGTCGGCGACGAGCCCGACGTGCCGCCGCTGGTGCAGGTCGCGCCGGGCCACTTCGTGGCGCGGCATGCCATCGGCGGCGCTTTCTGAGCCTCCGACCTTCTGAACCCGAACCGTTTTTCATCCCGCAGGCCCTCCTGCTTTTTTCCACGAACCGACTGGAGTTCTTCCATGAAGCCATCTTCTTCCTCCCTGCGATGGGCATCCGCACTGCTGGGCCTGGCCGCCATTGCCGCATCGGGCACGGCGCTGGCCGCCAAAGACGTGGTGCTGGCCATCGGCTACCAGCCGGAAACGCTGGACCCGTACAACACCAACACGACCATCACCACGGCCGTGACCAAGACCTTCTATGAAGGCCTGTTCCAGTTCGACAAGGACCTGAAGGTGCAGAACGTGCTCGCCGAGAGCTACGACGTGTCGAAAGACGGCCTGGTCTACACCATCAAGCTGCGCCAGGGCGTCAAGTTCCACGACGGCACCGACTTCAATGCCGAAGCCGTCAAGGTCACGCTCGACCGCGTGCTGAACCAGGACAACAAGCTGCTGCGCTACAACCAGTTCAACCGCGTCGGCAAGGTCGAGGCAGTGAACCCCAGCACCGTGCGCATCACGCTGAAGGAGCCCTTCGGCCCCTTCATCAACTCGCTGGCCCACGCATCCGCCGCGATGATCTCGCCCACCGCACTGAAGAAGTGGGGCAACAAGGACATCGCCTTCCACCCCGTGGGCACGGGCCCCTTCGAGTTCGTCGAATGGAAGCAGACCGACGCGGTCAAGGCCAAGAAGTTCGACGGCTACTGGAAGAAGGGCTACCCGAAGATCGACAACCTGCAGTGGAAGCCGGTGCTCGAGAACAACACGCGCGCCGCCATGCTGCAGACCGGCGAAGCCGACTTCGCCTTCCCGATTCCCTACGAGCAGGCCGAGCTGCTGAAGAAGAGCGACAAGCTCGAAGTGGTGGCATCGCCTTCGATCATCACGCGCTTCCTGGCATTCAACATGCTGCAAAAGCCCTATGACAACCCGAAGGTGCGCGAAGCCATCGGCTACGCCATCAACAAGGAAGCGCTGTCGAAGGTCGCGTTCGGCGGCTATGCCTTCCCCGCGCAAGGCGTGATGCCGCAGGGCGTGAAGTTCGCCGAGAAGATGGCGCCCATTCCCTACGACGTGAAGAAGGCCAAGGAACTGCTGGCCGAAGCCGGCTACCCCAACGGTTTCGAGTCGGTGCTGTGGAGCGCCTACAACAACACGACCAGCCAGAAGACCATCCAGTTCGTGCAGCAGCAGCTCGCGCAGGTGGGCATCAAGCTGCAGGTGCAGGCGCTCGAAGTGGGCCAGCGCACCGAGCAGGTCGATGCATGGCCCGACCCGAAGACGGCCAAGGTCCGCATGTACTACACGGGCTGGTCGTCGTCGACCGGTGAAGCCGACTGGGGCCTGCGCCCGCTGTTCGCCTCGGAGTCGTGGGCACCGAAGCTCAACAACATGTCGTTCTACAAGAGCGACGTGGTCGACGCCGCGCTGGCCAAGGCGCTGGTGACGGTGGACGACAAGGAAAAGGCAGCGCTCTACAAGACCGCGCAGGACGAGATCCGCAAGGACCTGCCGCGCGTGCCGCTGGTCACCGAGCAGAACCTGTCGGCGCACGCCAAGCGCCTGTCGGGTGTGTTCGTGATGCCCGACGCGAACATCAACATCGACGCCGTGTCGGTGTCGAACTGATCGCGCACTCTTCGTTTCCTGACTGACTGTCCGGCGGGCGGCGGCCTTTGGCTGCCACCCGTTCGCGACAACCGCACCCCATGCTGAATTACTTCCTCAAACGACTGTTGGGCCTGATCCCGACGCTGCTCATCGTGGCAGTGCTGGTGTTCCTGTTCGTCCACATGCTGCCCGGCGACCCGGCGCGCCTTGCCGCCGGACAGGACGCCGACGAGCAGACCGTGGCCATGGTGCGCCAGGAGCTGGGCCTCGACAAGCCGCTGCCACAACAGTTCGTGAACTTCTTCACCCACATGCTGCAGGGCGACTTCGGCACCTCGATCCGCACGCGGCGGCCGGTGTCCACGGAGATTGCCGAGCGCTTCTTCCCGACGGTGATGCTGACCATCACCAGCATGGTGTGGGCGGTGATCTTCGGCATGGGGATCGGCATCGTCTCGGCGGTGTACCGCAACAAATGGCCCGACCGGCTGGGCATGACGCTCGCGGTCTCGGGCATCTCCTTTCCCGCATTTGCGCTTGGCATGCTGCTGATGCAGATCTTCTCGGTCCAGCTCGGCTGGCTGCCCACGGTGGGCGCCGCCACCTGGAAGCACTACATCCTGCCCTCGATCACGCTGGGCGCGGCCGTCGCGGCCGTGATGGCGCGCTTCACGCGTGCGTCTTTCGTCGAAGTGATCCAGGAAGACTTCGTGCGCACCGCGCGTGCCAAGGGCGTGCACGAAACCCGCGTGGTGTTCAAGCACACGCTGCGCAACGCGCTGATTCCGGTGGTCACGATGATGGGCCTGCAGTTCGGCTTCCTGCTGGGCGGCTCCATTCTTGTGGAGGCGGTCTTCAACTGGCCGGGCCTGGGCCGCCTGCTGGTGGACGCGGTGCAGATGCGCGACTACCCCGTCATCCAGACGCTGGTGCTGCTGTTCTCGCTCGAATTCATCCTGATCAACCTCGTGGTGGATGTGCTGTACGGCTACATCAACCCGACCATCCGCTACAAGTGAGCAAGCAGCCATGACGCAAGCTACCGGCGTGCCTGCCGAATCCATCGTTCCCCTGTCCCCCGTTGCCGTTGCGCTGACCGCAGGCAAAGTCCGCACGCCCTGGGGCGAATGCTGGCGCCGCTTCAAGAAACAGCCCGTGGGCATCGTGGCGGCCATCTTCGTGCTGCTGCTGGTGTTCATCGCGGTGTTCTCGCCGTGGATCGTGCCCTTCGATCCCGAGAACTTCTTCGACTACGACATGCTCAACAGCGGGCCTTCGGCCACGCACTGGTTCGGCGTCGATCCGCTGGGCCGCGACATCTTCAGCCGCATCCTGGCGGGCACGCGCATTTCGCTGGCGGCCGGCTTCCTGTCGGTGCTGGTGGGCGGCTTCGTGGGCACCGCCTTCGGCCTGCTCGCGGGCTACTACGAAGGCTGGTGGGACCGCATCGTGATGCGCATCTCGGACGTGCTCTTCGCCTTCCCCGGCATCCTGCTGGCGCTGGGCGTGGTCGCCATCCTGGGCAGCAGCATGACCAACGTGGTGGTGGCGGTGTCGGTGTTCAGCGTGCCGGCCTTTGCGCGCCTCGTGCGCGGCAACACGCTGGTGCTCAAGCAGCAGACCTACATCGAGGCCGAGCGCAGCATCGGCGCCTCGGACTGGACCATCATCGTGCGGCACATCCTGCCCGGCACCATCTCGTCGATCGTGGTGTATTTCTCGATGCGCGTGGGCACCTCGATCATCACGGCGGCCAGCCTTTCCTTCTTGGGCATGGGCGCGCAGCCGCCAACGCCCGAGTGGGGCGCGATGCTCAACGAGGCGCGCGCCGACATGGTGACCTCGCCGCACGTGGCGCTGTTCCCCAGCCTGGCCATCTTCTTCACCGTGCTCGCCTTCAACCTGCTGGGCGATGCCCTGCGCGACGCGCTCGATCCGAAGATCGACCGCACGTAGTCTTTCCGTTCTTCATGCCATCCCTCACGCAGACTTCTCCCCTGCCCTTCATCGGCCACCTGCTCCAGGGCGAACGCAACACCATCACCGATGTCGCGGGCGTCACGGTCGGCCACCAGACGCTGAGCGATGGCGCAGTGCAGACCGGCGTGACGGTCATCCGGCCGCACGCGGGCGACCCCTTCCGCGACAAGGTGCCGGCGGCTGCCGTGGTGCTCAACGGCTTCGGCAAGAGCGTGGGGCTGGTGCAGCTTGCCGAGCTCGGCGTGCTCGAGACGCCGATCGCGCTGACCAACACCTTCTCGGTCGGCACCGTGGCCACGGCGCAGATCCGTCAGTGCGCGGCGGCCAACCCCGAGACCGGGCGGGCGCTGCCCACGGTCAACCCGCTGGTCTTCGAGTGCAACGACGGCTTTCTGAACGACATCCAGCGGATGGCGGTGACGGAGGCCGACTACCTGCGCGCCTTCGATGCCGCTGCCGTCGACTTCGCCCAAGGCTCGGTGGGCGCGGGGCGCGGCATGTCGAGCTTCCAGCTCAAGGGCGGCATCGGCAGCGCTTCGCGCCGCGTGTCGTCGCGCGACGGTGGGCTGCACACGGTCGGCGCGCTGGTGCTGGCCAACTACGGGCGCCAGCCGCAGATGCTGCTGGCGGGCCACGCGGTCGGCGAGCGGCTGGCGGCGCTGCAGGCATCGCGCAACGCCGCGGTGTCGGGCGAACCCGAAAAGGGCTCGATCATCATCGTCGTCGCCACCGACGCGCCGCTCGATGCGCGCCAGTTGCGCCGTCTCGCGCTGCGCGCGGGCGCGGGGCTGGCCCGCACGGGCTCGGTCTTCGGCCATGGCAGCGGCGACATCGTGCTCGCCTTCTCGACCGCCTACACCGTGCCCGACCGCGTCGAGCGGCCGATGCCGGCCGTGGCGATGCTGCATGACGGGCTGCTCGATGGCCTGTTCCAGGCCGCGGCCGACAGCACCGAGCAGGCTATTCTTCATGCGCTGTGGCGCGCGACGCCTGTCACGGGCCGCGACGGCAACCACCGCGCCGCGCTCGGCGAGTTGCTGCCGGCGTCTTCCCTTTCACCCCTCGTCTGAGGAAAGCCTTCGCCCCATGAAAGTCCTGATCTCCACCGACATCGAAGGCGTTGCCGGCGTCTACCACCCCGAGCAGACGCGCCAGGGCAATCCGGAATACGAACGTGCCCGCTTGCTGATGGCGCACGAGGCCAACGCGGCCATTGCCGGTGCATTCGATGCAGGCGCCACCGACGTGCTGGTGAACGACTCGCACGGCGGTTTTCGCAACATGCCGCCCGACGTGCTCGATGCGCGTGCGCGCGTGGTGCAGGGCAAGCCGCGCTACCTGAGCATGGTGGCGGGCGTGGACGAAGGCGTGGACGCGGTCTGCATGGTGGGCTACCACTCGCGCGCGCAGGGGCGCGGCATCCTCGCGCACACGATCAACGGCTTTGCCTTTGCCGGCATCTGGTTCGGCGAGCAGGAGCTGGGCGAAGCCGGTGTCTATGGCGCACTGGCCGGCGAGTACGGCGCCCCGGTGGTGATGGGCAGCGGCGACGACGTGTTCATCGCCGAGAACCGGCCGCTGTTTCCGCACGCGACCTTCGTGCAGACCAAGCGGGCCACGGGAAACAACAGTGGCGTGTCGCTGTCGCCCGAGCAGTCGCGCCATGCGATTCGCGCGGGGGTTGAAGAGGCGTTGGCTGCTCGTGCCGACGCCAAGCCGCTGGTTTTCAAGGGACCGCAGACCGTCCGGCTGCGCTGCCAGTCGCCCGCGCTGGCCGACCTGTTCTGCCAGTGGCCGAACTTCGAGCGCGTCGATGGTGTGACCCTGCGCTTCACGGCCGACACGGTCGAAGCCGCCGTACGCATGCTGAACTGCTGCTCGGCGATGTCGACGATGCTGCGCTGAGGCGCTAGCTGCCCGATCAGCCCGCGTAGCCCAGGGCCGGGGTTGCGCTCCGGCCGCCTTGGCCGCCCTGTTCCAGCTTGAACTCACCGACGATCTTCGACAGGCTGCCGGCCTGCTCCTGAAGCGACTGCGCGGCAGCCGAGGCTTCTTCGACCAGCGCGGCGTTCTGCTGGGTCGCCTGGTCCATCTGCGTGATGGCCTGGTTGATCTGCTCGATGCCCGAAGTCTGCTCCTGGCTCGCTGCACTGATCTCGCCCATGATGTCGGTCACGCGTTTCACGCTGCCGACGATCTCGTCCATGGTGCGGCCCGCGTCGGCCACCTGCCGGCTGCCCTCTTCGACCTTCTCGACGGAGTTGCCGATCAGGGTCTTGATTTCCTTGGCCGCGGCAGCCGAGCGTTGCGCAAGGCTTCGCACTTCGGACGCCACCACCGCGAAGCCGCGCCCCTGGTCGCCGGCACGGGCCGCCTCGACCGCCGCGTTCAACGCCAGGATGTTGGTCTGGAAGGCGATGCCGTCGATCACGCCGATGATGTCGACGATCTTCTTCGACGAGGCATTGATCGAGCCCATGGTGTCGACCACTTGCGACACCACGCTGCCGCCTTTCACCGCCACTTCGGACGCGGACGTGGCCAGCTGGTTGGCCTGGCGCGCGTTGTCGGCGTTCTGCTTGACGGTCGACGTCAGCTCCTCGATGGATGCGGCGGTCTGCTCCAGCGAGCTTGCCTGCGCTTCGGTGCGGGACGACAGGTCCTGGTTGCCCATCGCGATCTGGGTGCTGGCGGTCGAGACGTTCATCACGACCCCATGCACCTGCATCAGTGAACCCTGCAGGGCCGAGCGCATCAGGTCGAGCGCGCGCAGCAGGCGGCCGGTTTCGTCCTTGGCGTAGCCCGGCTGGGGCATGCCTGTCAGGTCCATGTCGGCAATCGACTGGGCAATGGTTTCGGCGCTGCGCAGCGGGCGGGTGATGCTGCGTGCAAGCTGCCACGCCAGCAGCGCGCCGAGCACCAGGCTCACGGCGGAGCAAACGATCAGCAGCGTGCGGGTCTGCGCCTGCAGATCCTTGGCGCGGGCCGCGGCGGCGTCGAGCTGCTCGCGCTGCATGTCCACGACCTGCTGCACGCCGGCAAGGTAGCTGGTCGACGTGGGCTGGAACTGGTCCTCGAAGGCACGGCTGGCACCGGCCAGGTCGCCGATCTGCTTGAGCTTGCTCACCTCTTCGCGCGAAGCCAGGTAGGCCTTGCGCAGGTTGCCGACCTTCTCGAACAGCTCGCGCTCGGCGGGCCTGACCAGCTTGGTCTCGATGAACTTCTGCAGCTCGTTGGTTTCCTTGATCGACTTGGCCGTCGCGGGCGCGAAGTACTCGATCAGGCTGGTGTCGCCGCTCTTGGCGATGGCCGCCGCGCGCTGCACGCCCGACGTGGTGTGGCGCAGCCAGTCGGAGCCCGCGCGCTCGGTCTTGACGTTGTCCTGGATCATGGCGTCGATCTCCAGGCTCAGTTGCTGCAGCTTCAGCACCGCGGCAACGCTGGTGGCAAGAAAGAGCGCCAGGATGGCGCCCAGCACGATGGCAAGGCGCTTGCCAATCGAGACATTGCTCAAGAACATGATCGAACTCCAGAACGCAAGGGGGACGGAAAGACGGCGGCAAGACACGGGCAGTGCCGTCGAGCCGGGGAGAAAAAGCGGCCCCGTTGGCCGCTCTCCATGGCTTGATATCGGCGGTTCGTCGGAAAACTTTAGGCAGGCTCCGCCGAAGCCCGACGCGGCCCGCCCCGCGCCAGCCGGAACTTCGTTCTGTTCCTAGAATTCCCGGGCCGAGCAAGCCTTCCCAGGCGCCCGCGCCTTATCCGGAATAAGCATCCAACCGTCCGGAAACCCGCATGGGGACTGGTGAATATGCTTATCCGGATAAGGCGCGAACCAAAAAATAGTTTGTTTCCATAAGGCCCCCTTTCAGAATCTCGGCTTCTTGCTGGGGCGCCCCGTTTCACGTTCGGCACCGCACTTCTCAAGACACAGCACGCACGATGTACCAATACACAGAATTCGATCGCCAGTTCGTTCACCAACGCGCTGCCCAGTTCCGAGACCAGCTCGAACGCTGGCAAAAGGGCCGCCTGCACGAGGACGAGTTCCGCCCGCTGCGGCTGCAGAACGGCTGGTACGTCCAGCGCTACGCGCCGATGCTGCGCGTGGCCGTGCCCTACGGCGAGCTTTCGAGCCGCCAGCTGCGCGTGCTGGCCAAGATTGCCCGCGAGTACGACGAACCCGAAGCCGAGGTCTACAAGAAGGCCATCGAAACGCAGGGCCTGCTCGGCAGCCAAAAGCTCCCGACCCACTACGCCCATTTCTCGACGCGCCAGAACGTCCAGTTCAACTGGATTCCGCTGTCGAAATCGGCCGACGTGATGGACCTGCTGGCCTCGGTCGACATGCACGGCATCCAGACCAGCGGCAATTGCATCCGCAACATCACGAGCGACGAGCGCGCCGGCATCGCCATCGATGAAATCGCCGACCCGCGCCCCTTCGCGGAAATCATGCGCCAGTGGAGCACGCTGCACCCCGAGTTCGCGTTCCTGCCGCGCAAGTTCAAGATCGCCATCACCGGCGCCACCGAAGACCGCGCCGCCACCGGCTGGCACGACGTGGGCCTGCACGTGGTGAAGAACGAAGCCGGCGAAATCGGCTTCCGCGTGCAGGTGGGCGGCGGCATGGGCCGCACCCCCATCATCGGCACCGTGCTGCGCGAGTTCCTGCCCTGGCAGCAGATCATGAATTACCTCGAAGCGGTGATCCGTGTCTACAACCGCTATGGCCGCCGCGACAACATCTACAAGGCGCGCATCAAGATCCTGGTGAAGGCCGAAGGCCAGCGCTACATCGACGACGTGGACGCCGAGTACAAGCAGATCCTCGAACACGACGGCGCACCGCACACCATCACGCAGGAAGAGTACGACCGCGTGGCCGCCTCCTTCGTGCCGCCGACGCTGGCCACCCGCGTGCTGCAAAGCGCCGAGAAGACCGACGCCGAGCTGCGCACCCACGCCGCCGACGACGTGCAGTTCGCGCGTTGGCTCGCCCGCAACGTCGCGCCGCACAAGAACCCCGCGCTGCGCGCCGTCACGCTGTCGTTCAAGCGCCTGAAGCAGGCGCCGGGCGATGCGTCGGCCGACCAGCTCGACACGCTCGCGCTGTTGGCCGACCGCTTCTCGGCCGGTGAAGCCCGCGTGACGCACGACCAGAACGTGGTGCTGCCCTGGGTGCATGCCGAAGACCTGCACGCGCTGTGGCTCGCCGCCCGCGCTGCCGGCTTCGCCAGCGCCAATGTGCACCTGCTGACCGACATGATCGCCTGCCCCGGTGGCGACTTCTGCGCGCTGGCCAATGCGCGTTCGATCCCGATTGCCGAAGCGATCACCGAGCGCTATCAAGACCTCGACGAACTCGACGACCTCGGCGAGATCGACCTGCACATCAGCGGCTGCATCAACTCCTGCGGCCACCACCACAGCGGCCACATCGGCATCCTGGGCGTCGACAAGGACGGCAAGGAGTGGTACCAGGTCACGCTGGGCGGCTCCGACGGTTCGGCACTCAGCGGCACGCCGCAAGCCGGCAAGGCGGTCGGCCCCTCGTTCTCGGCGGCCGAAGTGCCGGGCGTGATCGAAGCCGTGCTCACGGCATACCGCGACACACGCGAGGGCGGCGAGACCTTCATCGACACCCTGCGCCGCGTGGGCCACGACCCGTTCAAGGCCGCGGCCAACGGTGCGCGATTCAAGGTGGAGGAAGCAGCATGAACAAGACGTTGAACATTCTTTCAGCCGAAGAGCACATCGACGACGGCGATCCGAAGGTTCTGCAACTGGCCAACGATGCCGACCCGCTCGCCATCGAGGTGTGCCTGGCAGACATCGAGCGCATCGACCTGAACTTTCCGAAGTTCACCGACGGCCGTGCGTACAGCCAGGCCTTCCTGCTGCGCCGCCGGCTCGGCTTCACCGGTGACATCCGCGCCACGGGCGACGTGCTGATCGACCAGCTGGTGCAGATGGAACGCACCGGCTTCTCCAGCGCCGTGCTGAAAGAAGGCGTGGACGCCTCCGACGCGCAGCGCCAGTTCGACCGCTTCTCCGCCTTCTACCAAGGCGATGCAGTGAAGACCGCGCCGCACTTCGTGGCCGCCGGCAACTGAGACCGCATCGGAACCCGACATGAGCATCGCCACGGACATCGACTTCGCGCGCATCAACACCGACCTCGGCCGCAATGCCGAGGGCCTGGTGGACTGGGCGATTGGCCTCGGCCAGCCTTCGATCATCACCACCAACTTCCGCCCGTTCGAGGCCGTGATCCTGCACATGGTCACGCGTGCCAGGCGCGATGTTCCGGTGATCTGGATGGACAACGGCTACAACACCGAAGCCACCTACCGCTTTGCCGACGAAGTGACGAAGCTGCTGGGTCTTGATCTGCACATCTACCTGCCACGCCGTTCGCGTGCGCATCGCGAAGCGGTGGAAGGTGCGACGCCGGCGCTCGACGATCCGCGCCACGCCGCGTTCACGGAAGAGGTCAAGCTGGAGCCCTTTGCCCGCGCATTGCGCGAGACGGCACCCAAGGTCTGGTTCACCGCGCTGCGGGCGACCGACACGGCCGTGCGTGCGCAGATGGACCCGGTCAGCGTCAACCCCGACGGGCTGATCAAGGTCGCGCCGCTGCTGCACTGGTCGTCCAAGGACCTGTACGAGTACTGCACGGCGCATGGCCTGCCCAACAACTTCGACTACGTGGACCCGACCAAGGGCGAAGACAACCGCGAGTGCGGATTGCATCTCTCGCACTGAGAGCCAGCGCCTCGCCTCACGCCTCACCGACCCTTCGCATTCAGCACCTCATCCGATGAACGCCCGTACCGAAACCGAACTGCTGCTGTCACCGGCACACCTGTCCAACACGCACCTCGATGCGCTGGAAGAAGAGACCATCTTCATCCTGCGCGAGGTGGCGGCCGCCTTCGAGCGCCCCACCCTGCTGTTCTCGGGCGGCAAGGATTCGCTGGTGCTGCTCAAGTGCGCGGAGAAGGCCTTCGGCGTGGGCCGCATTCCCTATCCGCTGCTGATGATCGACACGGGCCACAACTTCCCTGAAGTGACGGCCTACCGCGACCAGCGTGCGAAGGAACTGGGCGCCGAGCTGATCGTGCGCAATGTCGAAGACTCGATGAAGCGCGGCACCGTGCGCTTGGCGCACCCGGGCGAATCGCGCAACGCGCACCAGTCGGTGACGCTGCTCGAAGCCATTGAAGAGTTCCGCTTCGATGCGCTGATCGGCGGCGCCCGCCGCGACGAAGAAAAGGCGCGCGCCAAGGAGCGCATCTTTTCGCACCGCGATTCCTTCGGCCAATGGCAACCCAAGGACCAGCGCCCCGAGCTGTGGACGCTGTTCAACACGCGCCTGGCTCCGGGCGAGCACTTCCGCGTGTTCCCGATCTCGAACTGGACCGAACTCGACGTGTGGCAGTACATCGAGCGCGAGCACGTCGGCCTGCCGTCGATCTACTACACGCACAAGCGCGAAGTGGTCGAGCGCCGCGGCCTGCTGGTGCCCGTGACCGAACTCACGCCGCCGCGCGACGGCGAAACCGTGCAGGTGCGCGACGTGCGCTTTCGCACCGTGGGCGACATCACGACCACCTGCCCGGTCGAGAGCCTTGCGGCCGACGCGGGCGACGTGGTGCTGGAAACGCTGTCGGTCGACGTCAGCGAACGCGGCGCCACCCGCATGGACGACATGACGTCCGAAGCCTCCATGGAAAAACGAAAGAAAGACGGTTACTTCTGATGAGCGCGACGACTGCAATCCCCGTCATCACCGACATCCACGGCGACACCGGCACCGCCCTGCGCTTCATCACCTGCGGCTCGGTCGACGACGGCAAGAGCACGCTGATCGGCCGCCTGCTGGTGGACAGCAAGACCGTGTTGCAAGACCAGCTCGCCGGCGTGCAGCGCGGCGGCGAAACCGACCTGGCCCTGCTGACCGACGGCCTCTCGGCCGAGCGCGAGCAAGGCATCACCATCGACGTGGCCTACCGCTACTTCTCGACCGCCAAGCGCAAGTTCATCATCGGCGACGCGCCGGGCCATGAGCAGTACACGCGCAACATGGTCACCGCCGCCTCGGCCGCCGATGCCGCCGTGGTGCTGGTCGATGCGACCAAGCTGGCCTGGGCCGCAGAAGTGGAAGACGGCACCGTGGTCAAGCGCGAGCTGCTGCCGCAGACGCGCCGCCACACGCTGCTGGCCCACCTGCTGCGCGTTCAGTCGATCGTGTTCGCGGTCAACAAGCTCGACGCCATCGACGACGCCGGCCTGGCCTTCGAGCGCATCTCGACCGCGCTGAATGCCTTTGCCGAAGCGGCCGGC
The DNA here is from genome assembly GCF_900100965.1 of Variovorax sp. EL159. Lineage (GTDB taxonomy): Bacteria > Pseudomonadota > Gammaproteobacteria > Burkholderiales > Burkholderiaceae_C > Variovorax. The sequence continues at coordinate 613,964 of NZ_FMUJ01000003.1, forward strand.
GTGAAGGTCGCCGCCATCGTGCCGATCTCGGCCCTCAAGGGCTGGAACGTGGCCACGCGCCATGCCGACTGGGTCGGCTACGAAGGCCCGAGCCTGCTCGAACTGCTCGAAGACCTGCCGGTCACCGCGCAGGACGAGGCCGTGCCCTTTGCCTTCCCGGTGCAGTGGGTCGAAAAGTTCTCCTCGTCCGCCGACACCTCGCAGGGCCGCCGCGTGTTCTGGGGCCGCGTGGCATCGGGCCACGTGGAGCCCGGCCAGCGCGTGACCGTGCTGCCGAGCAACCAGACCGCCACCGTCGCCCAGGTGCTGAGCCACACGCGCCAGCCGAAGTCGGTGCATGCGGGCCACAGCGCCGGCATCGTGCTCGACCGCGAGGTCGACGTGTCGCGCGGCGACTGGCTGCTGGCCCCCGAGGCTTTCGAGCCGGTGCGCGAGATCACCGCCACCGTGGCCTGGCTCGATGACGAGCCGCTGGTCGCGGGCCGTGTGTACTGGGCGCTGCAGGGCCACCGCTGGGTCAAGGCCAAGGTGGCGCGCATCGTCGACCGGGTGAACATCACCACGCTCGATTCGGAACCGGCCACCCAGCTGGAAGCCAATTCCATCGGCGACGTGGTGCTGGCGCTGCAGCAGCCGCTGGCGGTGCTGCCCTTCACGCAATCGCGTGCGCTGGGCTCCCTGGTGCTGGTCGATACGGCCTCCCACAAGACCGCCGCTGCCGTGCTCGTGCAGCCTGCCGCCGCAAAGGCCTAAAATCTCGGGTTTCCCCCGACACACTGACGTTAAAAGACAAATGACCCACGTCGTCTCCGAAGCCTGCATCCGTTGCAAATACACCGACTGTGTGGACGTTTGTCCCGTGGATTGCTTCCGCGAAGGTCCCAACATGCTGGTGATCGACCCGGACGAATGCATCGACTGCGCGGTCTGCATCCCCGAATGCCCGGTCAACGCGATCTACGCCGAGGAAGACCTCCCGGCCAACCAGATCGCCTTCATCAAGATCAATGCCGAACTGGCCGTGGCCGACGGCTGGAAGAGCATCACCAAGCGCAAGCCCGCCCTGCCCGACGCTGAAGAGTGGAAGGACAAGACGGACAAGGTCGGGGAGCTGGTGCGCTGAACCAGCCCACCGCGCCCGTCGAAACCGACGCACTGATCGTCGGTGCCGGCCCTGTCGGGCTGTTCCAGGCCTTCCAGCTGGGCCTGCTTGAAATCTCTTGCCACATCGTCGATGCACTGCCCGCCGCGGGCGGCCAGTGCGTGGCGCTGTATGGCCACAAGCCGATCTACGACATTCCCGGCACGCCGGTGACCAGCGGACGTGAACTCGCGCAATCGCTGCTGCAGCAGGTCGCGCCGTTCAAGCCGCAGTTTCACTTCGGCGAACAGGTGGCCACGCTGGCCCGCCAGGATGACGGGCGGCTGCTGATGACAACGTCGGCCGGCACGGCCTTCCTCGCGAAAACCGTGTTCATCGCGGCGGGTGTCGGCGCCTTCGTGCCCAAGCGCATCGCCGTGGGAGGCATCGAGCGCTTCGAGGGCACGTCGCTTTTCTATCACCCCGATTCGCTGGACCGCTTCGCCGGCCAGACGGTCGTGGTCAATGGCGGCGACGACATCGCGCTCGAAACCGCCATCGCCCTCTCGGCCACGGCCGCACAGGTCACGCTGGTTCACCGGCGCGACGGCTTCCAGGCCAATGAAGACACCGTGGCATCGATGCGCGCTCTGGTGACTGCCGGCAAACTGGCCTTCAAGGTCGGGCAGCCGACGGCCTTCGACGGCAAGCAGTTGCAGATCACCACGCCGGACGCCACGACCGTCGACCTGCCGCTCGATGCGCTGGTCGCCTGCCTCGGCATCTCGCCGCGCCTAGGCCCCATCGCCGATTGGGGCCTGGAACTGGAGCGCAAGCAGGTGCCGGTCGATACCGAGAAGTACGAGACGCGCGAGCGTGGCGTGTTCGCAGTGGGCGACATCAACACCTACCCCGGCAAGAAAAAGCTCATCGTCTGCGGCTTCCACGAAGCCACGCTGGCCGCCTGGGGCGCCACGGCCATCGTGTTCCCGGGCAAGGCTGTGCCGCTGCAGTACACGACCACCAGCACCCGCCTGCACGAACTGCTGGGCGTGAGCGTTCCGCGTTAGCCGACCGCCGCCAGCAACGGCCGGTATTCGTCGATGAAGCTGCCGATGGTGGCGACGAAGCGGTCGATGTCGGCATCGCTCACCGGCAACGACAACACGACGAACCCGCGCGGCGAGGCATAGATGCCCTGGCCGAGCAGGTGAAAGAACAGCAACTGGCGCAGGCGCCCGTCGACCGCTGCGAGGTCTTCGGACCGCAGCACCTCGCCCGCCACGAAATGCGCGTTCATCAATGAACCCAGACCAGTGAACTGCAGTGCGACGCCTTCCTTTTCACACAGCGCGTTGAGGCGCGCACGCATGGCGTCGCCGCGCTCGGCCAGTGCACCGGCCGCCTCGGGCGTGAACAGTTTCGTCAGGCCCGCATAACCGGCAGCCATCGTCATCACGTTGTTGTTGAAGGTGCCCGAGTGGGCAAGCGGACCGGTGCGCGGGTCGAAGAGCGCCATCACGTCACGGCGTCCGCCGAACGCGCCGAAGGACATACCGCCCCCGATGTATTTGCCCAGCGTCGTCAGGTCGGAACGGATGCCCAGTTTGTTGGCCAGGCCATGCGGCGCGAGGCGCGAGGTCATGACTTCGTCGAAGACCAGCAGCGCACCGACGCGCGCGGCCCCGTCGCGCAGCGTCTGCAGGAAGTCGAGGCGCCCCGGAATACAGCCGCTGGCACCCTGCATCGGCTCGACCAGGATCGCGGCGATCTCCGGGCCATGCGCATCGATCTGCGCGCGCGCGGCCCGCGCGTCGTTGTAGGGCAGCACCAGGAAGTCGAAAGGCACCGTTGTCGGCGACGGCTTTGTGCCAAAGCCCAGCACGCCGCCGTGGTAGCCGCCAGAGAACACCACGATCTTGCGGCGCCCCGTGAAATGCAGCGCCGCCGTGAGCGCCATCAGGTTCGCCTCGGTGCCCGAATTGGTGAAGCGCAGTTGCTCGATCTGCGGAAACCGCTCGCAGATGGTCCGGGCCAGCCGCCCTTCGAGCAGGTTGTGTCCGGTGAGGTTGATGCCGGCATTCATCGCCTCGAAGACGGCATCGCGGATCTCCGGTGCGGAGTGGCCATAGACGCCGGCCGTGTACTCGGCGATGAAGTCGGCGTAACGATGCCCGTCGGCATCCCATAGGGCGGAGCCCTCGCCCTTGGCGATGGTGAGCGGGAACGGCGCATAGAACAGCACCGAGCGACTGTTGGCGCCGGGCATGTAGCGCGCCTGTTCCTCGAACTGGCGCAGGCTGGCCGGGTTGCTGCCGGTGAAGTGCTGATGTGCCTTGGCAAGGGCCTGGTCGATCGCGGTGTCGGTCATGGGAGATGTCCTCTCGATGGTGGTGCGCCTGGATTCAATCGCTGCACTTAATTGGTCGATGCTCAATTAATATTATTTATACAAGCAATTTACTGGCGGCACAATGCCGACATCCATGAAGAAAACGCCTGCCAAGCCCAAACCCAGAACAGCCGGCCGCCCCGCAGGCGGTGCCGCGCTGACGAAGCAACGCATCGCCGAAGTCGCGCTCGAACAGATCGACGAGTTCGGCCTCGGTGGCTTCAGCATGCGCGAGATCGCGGCGCGGCTCGACGTCTATCCGGCCACGGTGCACTGGCATGTCAGCACGCGCGAAGCCTTGCTCGCCGAGGTGGCGGCGACGGTGATGGCCGAGGTCACTCCGCCTCCGGGCAAGCTGGCCTGGCAGGCGTGGATCGCCGAGTTGTTCCGCCGTTGCCGGGCGACGGTGCGGCGCCACCCGAACGTGGCGCAATTGCTGGGTGCGCAGCTGGTGTCGAACGGCAGCCTGCCCACCGAGCTTGTCGAGGGCACGCTCGCGGCGCTGGTCGAAGCCGGCTTCGAGGGCGAATCGCTGCTGGAGGCCTACAACTGCGTGATCGCGGCGATGCTTGGCTTCGTGACGATGGAGTTCTCACCCCTGCCCTCCGACAACACGCAGGCCTGGGCCGAGGAACTGCGCGAGCGCGTCCACACCATTCGCCCGCTCGATCACCCAGTGCTTACGCGACACCTGCCGTTGCTGGCCAACAAGGCTTTCATCGTGCGATGGGACAACGGCACGACGGTGCCGCTGGACAGCAGCTTCGAGCGGCATGTGCAGATCACCATCGATGGGTTGGAAGCCTTCGCCCGAAGGGTCAAGGCGGCGTAGAGAGCTGCCGGCTCGCCGAACACTGCCCGTGTTGCTGCGTGCGTCATACAAGTTGTTTCAGATGAGACAAATGCTGCGTGCCGACTTCGACAGGCTGAAGGCCGACAGCGTGCAGCAGGTTGCGTCGAAGAGAAAAGTACTCCGACATCGCAGAGCACTCACCGCCTTCTAGCTATTTAGGCCACAGAAGAAGGCCGATGCAAAGCGTGAAAAATGACCGCTCATCAGGTCGGCCGCGTCAACATGGTGTCCGGACAGTCAACTGAAATCAGACCCACGCGTTGGTTGCAACATGCACGTCTTTCCGTGCGAACCTTGAGGTGCAACCTTGAAAAAAGCTCTGATCCTGTTGGCCGCTGGTACCGTCTTCACCGCTTCGGTCTTCGCGCAGAAGCCGCCTGCTGCGGCCCCTGCCCCAGCGGCTCAAACCGCGCCTGCCGCCGCTCCGGCACCTGCAGCCGCACCGGCCGCAACGCCTGCCCCTGCTGCAAAGCCGGCAGCCGCCACCACCGCAGCAGCAGCGCCTGCAGCAGGTGCCGCACCTGGCCAGGTGTGGGTCAACGGCAAGGTCTATCACTGCGCCAGCGACAAGTACTTCGGCAAGACCAAGCATGGCTCGTACATGTCCGAAGCCGATGCCAAGGCCAAGGGCGCGCACGCAGCCCACGGCAAGGCCTGCTGATACGCAGCGTCAGCCTGGTCGCAAAGAAGCCCTCCTCGCGAGGGCTTTTTTACGTCGAGAAGATCGCGCTACGCCGCGCGTGCCAGTTCAAGGTCTTCCCCGCATGCCGCTTCGCGCGGAAGCTCGGCAAGGAAGGTGGCGACGATGATCGCCGCGGCGCGGTCGAACTCGATGATCTCGCTCAAGCTCAAGCGCAGCGAAGCGGTCTTGCCCGTTGTCCCGAGTGGTCGCCGCAACTCGAGGAGCACCTCGGCAGCCAGGTCCCGATCGGTGCGCGGTCGACCGTCCGCCCGCATCACCCATTGATCGAGCCGATCAAAGGGAATGCGTCGGAAGACGCCGAGGACCGGGACATATTGATGCCGATCTTCGTCCAGCCGGATTGGAATATTGAAGCGGCACAAAAACGCGCCCGCCTCAAGTGACAGTTCCTTCATCGCTCCCATAGCACCACCTAATTTTCATTTTGGAAAAGAGTGTGATGCAGAGGATGAGGCCTTGGGAATAGGCCACCGTCGACATTGCGTACGACAGTGCTGAAACTTCACAAGTTCGACAGCGGAAACGGGGAGTATTTCACGCACGGCCCGCGCTCGAGGAAGCGCGGGAGGCTTTGCCAGAGCCGAAAAGGCCAGTTACTGCGGCGAAGGAGCCGGTTGGTTGCGGCGCAGCTCGCGCAGCCCCAGGCGGGTCAATTCGACCACCGTGGCGGCCGGCAATTGCGCTGCAGCAGAGCGGATCGAAGGAAGGATCGCCTTCACAAGACCATCTTGAACGAGGGCTTGCACAGCGGCAACGCCGCTTGTTCCCGCGACCGTGGCGGGAAGCGATTGACCGGCGAGATAACGAAGGAGTGAGTGGCGCATTTTCTTAAGCCTGCAGCTTCACATCGCAGCAGGAACATCGAGGGGATTCGCGACGACTGCCAGCCTCGAGGAACCGCCTTCAGGAGCGGTGCCAGAGCGACCTCTGCCAGCGCCAACAGACCGTCAGCGCCAGTATCGTTCGCCAACCTTAGGCTTGGCTGAAGGAAGATAACGTGCAGGCCGCCTCGCATGGAATAGATGGGGCATGCAGGTAACAGTCGTGTCCGTGAAGAAAGACGCAGGCACGCAGACAAACTCCCCGAAGCCGCTCGCTGCAAATCACTCGGCGAGAACCGCCCCCGCCTCCGCGAAGAAGGCCAGCTTCCGGGCACGAGGCAGCGACTTGACCTGCAGCTCCGCCCGCAGTGCGGCCCCCTTGTTCGCATACTCGCGCGCGGCCAGCACGCGCACCGGAGGGCGGGCGCGTGTGAACTTGGCGCCCACTCCGAAGAGATGCTGAAAGAAGCGCCGCTCCACGTCGATTGCGATGCCCACGTAGTACACGCCGCCCTCGCATTCGAGCAGGTAGAGCCAGTACGGCGTGGACGATGGAGCAGGCGGGGTTCGAGGCACGCGGCGATTGTGCGGCGACAATTCCCCGATGGCCCAAGGCAAACGCATTTCAGTCGACATCGGCAGTACCGCCCTTCAGGCGATCAAGGACATGGGCGCAGCCGCCAAGCTGGCGCGCACTCGTGCCGGGGAAGGCCAGGCCGCAGCGGCCGCCCGGCTGGGCGTGCATGTGCAGACGATCGCCCGCATTGAATCAGGCGAGCCCGGCGTTGCCATCGGGCACGTGCTGGGCCTGCTGGCGCAATACGGAATCGCAACGAGATTGCAGCCTCCGGAAGACGGGCAGCCCGAATCCTGAGTTGATTCAGCAGAAGGGGTGCGAATTTTCTGCGCCCTTTCAACTCCCCTTTTTCATCCAGCACAGCCTCGCTCGAACGGCCCTCCTCGGTTGCCCGACCGACCACCGGGGCCAGCCCCAAGTCACCCACACCGCCCGCATCCCCATTGGCAGCGCCTACAATGCGCGCTTGCTAGGGGTGCTGGAACGGCTTTGCCGGACCGGCTGAGATCAGACCCTTTGAACCTGTTCCGCCGCAATTCATTTTGTCGGCTTGAGGTAATCCTCGCGCAGGGAAGCTGGTCCGGTGGCCTGTCGCGTTGTCTCGCGCGATGGCCGAGCTGCTGGGGCCTCGCCCACCTGCCAAACCTTTGCACTGGAGCAAATGGATGGCACACGACAACAACGATCACTCCAGCGCCAACGAGGCGCTGACGCCGCTGCCCGCGTCCAAGCGCGTCTTCGGCTGGCACGACCATGCCTCGCTGTGGTTCAGCCTGGGCGTGGGGTTGCTGGTGATGCAGATCGGCGCCTACCTGGTGCCGGCGGTGGGCACGCGCGATGCGGCCATTGCGATCGTCGTCGGCTCCGTCATCGGCGCCGGCCTGTTGGCCTGGACCGCGCGGCTGGGCTGCGAAAGCGGCCTCGCCAGCGCCGGCCTGATGCATGCAACCTACGGCAGCGCCTTTGCGCGCCTGCCGGTGCTGTTGAACATCGTGCAACTGGTGGGCTGGACCACCTTCGAGCTGGTGGTCATGCGAGAAGGCACGCAGGCCATCGGCCAGCTGGCGTTCGGGCCGTCGCTCGGCTCCTTCTGGGGCGGCGTGCTGACCACGCTGTTCTGGGGCGCGGTGCTGCTGGCGCTGCTCGCAGGCTCGATGGTCAAGCTGGTGCGGCGCTTCGTGAGCCGCTTCGGCCTGCCGCTGGTGGTGCTGTCGCTGCTGTGGCTCAGTTGGCAGTTCGCGACACGGCTGCAGGCCAAGGGGCTGGACGCCTTCTGGGCGCGGCCGGGCGACGGCAGCATGGGCATGTTCGGCGCGCTCGATCTGGTGATCGCGATGCCGGTGTCATGGCTGCCGCTGGTGGCCGACTACGCGCGGCACGGCAAGCGCAGCACGGGAGGTCTGGGCGGAGCGTTCAACGGCACCTGGATCGGCTACGCACTGGCCAACATCTGGTGCTATGCGCTGGGCGTGATGGTGGTGAGCGTGGCCGAACCGGGTGTCAGCCTCGTCACCGCGCTGCTGCTGGCGCAGGGCGGGCTGGTGGCGCTGGGCCTGATCCTCATCGACGAACTCGACAACGCCTATGGCGACGTCTACTCGGGCTCGGTCTCCACCCACAGCCTGCTGCCCCGATGGAGCGTGCGGCGCTGGGGCCTGCTGCTGGCCACGCTGTGCATTGCGCTGGCGCTGGTGCTGCCGATGCACACGCTCGAGCCCTTCCTGCTGTTGCTCAGTTCGGTGTTCGTGCCGCTCTACGGTGTGATCCTCGGGCGACTGGGCAGTGGCCAGTCGGTGGTGACGACCGGCACGCGCCAGGTCGATTTCAGCGCGGCACTGATCTGGATCACCGGCATTGCGGCGTACCACGCGCTGGCCAAGTGGGCGCCACAACTGGGCTCGGCGCTTCCGACGCTGGCAACGACCTTCGTGCTTGCTTGGCTCAGCCGCCCGTCGCGGGCAGGCGGTGCGTCGGCACTGGCGCAAAGCCGTGGTTGAGCGGACCATGGCCCGCACCGATCTGCACGTTCGCACCGGCGGCCATTGCGCCGAGGATGTACGCACGCGCCTTCTCGACCGCTTCGGGCAAGGCAAAGCCCAGTGCCAGATGCGCCGCGATGGCGGACGACAGCGTGCAGCCGGTGCCATGCAGATTGCGGCTCGCGATGCGCTTCGACGCCAGCCGCTTGCGCGCGCCGCCAGCCTGCAGCAGCACGTCGACCACGTCATCGCCCGGCAGATGTCCGCCCTTGAGCAGCACGGCCTTGGCGCCGAGCGCCAGCAGTTCGTCGGCGGCGCCATCGAGCGCATCCACGCCATCGATGGCATGGCCGATCAGCAAGGCCGCTTCGTCCAGATTGGGCGTGACGACCAGCGCACGCGGGAACAGTTCGCGCACCAGCACCTGCACGGTCTCCGCGGCGATCAGGCGGTCACCGCTGGTGGCGACCATCACCGGGTCGAGCACCACGTTCTTCAGTTGATAGCGGTCGATGGCCCAGGCCACCACGTCCACCACTTCGGGCGCATGCAGCATGCCGAGCTTGACGGCATCGACGCCGATGTCTTCGACCACCGCCTGGATCTGCGCCTTCAGAAAGTCGGGCGGCACACCATGAATGCCCGACACGCCCAGCGTGTTCTGCGCGGTGAGCGCGGTGATGGCCGTCATGCCGTAGCAGCCGAGGGCCGCGAAGGTCTTGAGATCGGCCTGGATGCCGGCGCCACCGCCGCTGTCGGAGCCGGCGATGGAAAGCACACGTGCGTAGCGCTGGGAAAGTCCTTGGGTCATGCCGAAAATTATCGGCGACTGGCTTTGAATTTCTCCCTCCACTCCCGGGGGAGGGTTGGGGTGGGGGCACGCGGCGTCTCCATCGGGCGCTCTGCCTGCCCCCATCCCAACCTTCCCCCAGAGGGGGAAGGAGCCAGACCATGAACCTGCCATTTCGATCAGTCGCCGTCCTCGGCGCGGGCCTCATGGGGCGGTTGCTGGCGGTCTCGCTGGCACAGGCCGGCTGCAGAGTCGACCTGTACGAAGCAGGCAGCGCCGACGCCGAAGGCGCGGCGGCGCGCGTAGCCGCCGCCATGCTCGCACCGCTGGCCGAATCGGCCGTGGCGCCGGTGTCGGTGGTGCGCATGGGCCAGCACGCGCTGTCGCGCTGGCCCGAACTGCTGGCCTCGCTCGCGCAGCCCGTGTTCTTCCAGCGCGAAGGCACGCTCGTGCTTTGGCATCGGCAAGACGCCGCCGAAGCCTCGCGGCTCGCACGCGTGCTTGCCGCAACGGGCACGCAGGTGCCCGAACTCGCGCCGATGCAGGCAATCGACGCGGCAGCCATCGCCGCGCTGGAGCCCTCGCTGGGCCAGCGTTTCGCACAGGGCCTGTTCCTTCCGGGTGAAGGCCAGCTCGACAACCGTGCGCTGCTGGCGTCGCTGCTCGCCACCTTGCAAGCCCATCCGAACGTCAGCCTGCACTGGCAATCGCCGCGCGCCCCGGCAGATTTTTCACCCGGCACCACCGGCCAGCCCGACTGGGTGATCGACTGCCGTGGCCTCGGTGCCAAGCCCCAGTGGCAGGCGCTACGTGGCGTGCGCGGCGAAGTGATCCGCGTGCATGCGCCCGAAGTGACGCTGAAGCGCCCCACCCGCCTGGTGCACCCTCGCTATCCGCTCTACATCGCGCCCAAGCCCGACAACCTCTTCGTGATCGGCGCGACCGAGATCGAGTCGGACGACATGTCGCCCGCCAGCGTGCGCTCCACGCTCGAGTTGCTGAGCGCCGCCTATGCCGTGCACAGCGGCTTTGCCGAAGCACGCATCGTGGAGATCGCCACGCAGTGCCGCCCCACGTTGCCCGACAACCTGCCGTCCATCCGCCAGCCGCAGCCGCGCGTGCTGCAGATCAACGGCCTGTACCGCCACGGCTTCATGATCGCGCCCGCCCTCCTCGACGCCACCATGGAACTGCTTGCGCACGGCCACGCCACGCTTGCGCGCAGCTTCGGCATGGAGACCTCCGACAACGCATGACGATGAACATCCTGATCAACGACAAGCCCTTCGCGCTGCCCGACAGCGCCACGCTCACCGACGCGCTGACGGCATTGAACGCCACGCCGCCGTTCGCGGTGGCCGTGAACCGCGAGTTCGTGCCGCGCTCGGCCTATGCGGCGCGCACGCTGCAACCCGACGACCGCGTCGAGGTGATCCGCCCGGTGACGGGCGGCTGAACAAACGATGGAGACAACACCCATGACGAACAACACGAACGACCCGCTGGTTCTCTATGGCCAGACCTTCCAGAGCCGCCTGCTGCTGGGCACCGCGCGCTACCCCTCGCCCGACCTGCTCGAAGCCGCGGTGAAGCGCGCCAAGCCCGCGATGCTGACCGCGTCGCTGCGCCGCCAGGCTGCCCACCAGGGCTCGGGCAACAGCGACCTCGGTAACGGCTTCTGGGAATTGCTGCGCAACCTCGGCGTGCCGGTGCTGCCCAACACCGCCGGCTGCCACAGCGTGCAGGAGGTGGTCGCGACCGCGCAGATGGCACGCGAGCTGTTCGACACGCCGTGGATCAAGCTCGAGCTGATCGGCGACGACTACACGCTGCAGCCCGACACGCTGAACCTCGTCGATGCCGCATCGCAGCTGATCCGCGATGGCTTCAAGGTGCTGCCCTATTGCACCGAAGACCTGGTGTTGTGCCAGCGGCTGGTCGACGTCGGCTGCGAAGCCGTGATGCCCTGGGCCGCGCCCATCGGCACCGGCCGCGGGCCGATCAACCCCTACGCGCTGCAGGTGCTGCGCGACCGGCTCAAGGTGCCGATGCTGGTCGACGCGGGCCTGGGCCTTCCGTCGCACGCCTGCCAGGTCATGGAGTGGGGATACGACGGCGTGCTGCTCAACACGGCCGTGGCCCTCGCGCAAGACCCGGTCGCCATGGCGGGCGCTTTCGCCGACGCCGTGCAGGCGGGCCGCACGGCGTATCGCGCCGGCGCCATGGCCGCGCAAGACGCCGCACAGCCGAGCACGCCCGTGCTCGGCACACCCTTCTGGCACCACGCACCATGAGCAGCACTTACGACGCCCGCGCCGTGGCGCAAGCCATCGTCGCCGCCCATGGATTGCGCTTCGGAAGCAACACCGCGGCCCCTGTCAGCGCACCGATCTTTTCTTCGGACGATCCTGTCTATCGCGGTGCCAAGCAGGCCTGCGCGGCCCTTGGCTTCATCGAGATCGATGCCGAGTGCCTTGCACGCGCCTGGCGCGCGCAGACCGAACGGCTGAGCCAGTTCGACGCAGCACAGTGGCCCGACAACCCCGCCGACTTCGGCTTGCGGTCGTTTCCTCCCGCCGCGCGCGGCGACGCCTTTCCGCCCTGCCCCGAACGGCTCGGCCTCTACGCGGTGCTGCCCGATGCGGCCTGGGTCGGCCGCATGGCGCGCGCCGGCGTGCCGACCGTGCAGCTGCGCTTCAAGTCCGACGACGCAGCGGCCATCGAACGCGAAGTGCGCGCGGCCGTCGAAGCCGTGCAAGGCACCGATGCCCTGCTCTTCATCAATGACCACTGGCAAGTGGCCATCGCTGCCGGCGCCTACGGCATTCACCTCGGCCAGGAAGACCTCGACGCGCTTTCGCCCGCGCAGTTGCAGGCGCTTCGTGCGTCCGGCTTGCGGCTGGGTGTCAGTACCCATGGCTACGCCGAGATGGTGCGCGCCGATGCCGTGAGCCCGAGCTACATCGCGATGGGCGCGGTGTACCCGACGACGCTCAAGAAGATGGCGACCGCACCGCAGGGCGTGGCCCGGCTCGCGGCCTACGCGCGCCTGCTGCGCGGCTATCCGCAGGTCGGCATCGGCGGCATCGACGCCGTGCGGCTGCCGGAAGTGCTGGCCACCGGCGTCGGCTCGGTCGCCGTGGTGCGCGCGCTGGTCGCGGCCGAAGACCCCGAGGCCACGGCCGCGCAATGGATGGCCGCCCTGGGCGCCGCCGCAGGCAACTGAACAGAATGAACCAACGACTCCCTTTCCTTTCTTCCATCCAGCCGCTCTCTCCCGTTTCACGTGCGATCGCCGTTGTGTTCCTTGCGACCGCTTGCAGCGCCCATGCGCAGCAAGCCTCGCTGCCCGAAGTCACCGTCAATGAAGGCGCAGCCGCGCCGCAAGCGGACATCAGCGGCTTCGGCGACGTGCCGCTGCGCGAGCTGCCGATCTCGGCCACGGTGATCGACAGCCAGCAGCTGCGCGCCAGCGGCGCGCGCCGGCTGGCCGACCTCACGCAGTTCGATGCCTCGGTCACCGATGCCTACAACTCCGCCGGCTACTGGGACTACCTGACGGTGCGCGGCTTCGTGCTCGACAACCGCTTCAACTACCGGCGCGAAGGCCTGCCGATCAGCGCGGAGACATCGATCCCGCTCGACAACAAGGAGCGCGTCGAGATCCTTCGCGGCACCAGCGGCATCCAAGCCGGCACCAGCGCACCGGGCGGACTGGTCAACTACGTCGTCAAGCGGCCGACCGAACAAGACCTGCGCGTGGTGCGCATCGAAACCACCAGCCGTGGCAGCGTGCTGGGCGCCATCGACCTTGGCGGACGCTTCGGCGAAAACCGGCAGTTCGGCTACCGGCTCAATGTGGCGAGCGAAAACCTCAAGCCGCTCACGCACGACCTCGACGGCAACCGCAACCTGTTCTCGCTCGCGGCCGACTGGCGCATCACGCGCGACTCGGTGCTGGAGTTCGAGATCGAACAAAGCCGCAAGACGCAGCCGAGCCAGAACGGTTACAGCCTGTTGGGCAATGTGCTGCCCGCGCCTGTCGATCCGCGCATCAACCTCAACAACCAGCCATGGTCGCAGCCCTCGGTATTCAAGGCTGTGACGGGCACGGTGCGCTTCAGCCAGACGATCAACACCGACTGGCGCTGGAGCGCGCAGATCGGCCAGCAGCGCCTGAAGAGCGACGACCGGCTGGCCTATGCCTTCGGCTGCAGCGCCGAAGGCAACTACGACCGCTACTGCTCCGACGGCACCTTCGACGTCTACGACTTCCGCAGCGAGAACGAGCGCCGCACGCAGACAGCGGGCAGCCTGAACCTCAAGGGCAACGTGATGACCGGCAGCGTGCGGCACGAGCTGGGCTTCGGCCTGCTGCAAAGCCGTGTGCGCAACCGCTTCCAGAACCAGGCCTACAACTACGCGGGCACCGGCAACATCTGGGCCACGGCCATGGTGCCGCCGAACCCCGACGCCACCACGCCGCAGACGAATCGCGACGAGCGTTCGACCGAACTCTCGGTGCAGGACGCGATCCGCTGGAACGATCGTTTCACCACCTGGCTCGGCGCACGCCACACGCGGCTCGACCGCAGCAGCATCGGCAACGACGGCTCGAACCCGACCGGCTACAAGCAGGGCGTGACCACGCCGTGGCTCGCCGCCAGTTTCGCGATACAGCCGGGGCTGCTCGCCTATGCGAGCTGGGGCCAGGGTGTCGAGTCGCAGGTCGTGCCGAACAAGAGCTCGCAATACAGCAATGCCGGCCAGGCGCTGCCCGCGCTACGCTCGCGCCAATGGGAGCTGGGCCTGAAGGGCGGCAACGACGCCTTCAACTGGCAGCTTGCGTGGTTCGACATCTCGCGGCCGATGACCAACCTCGACCTGTGCAGCGGCCTGTGCGAAGTGCGCAACGATGGCCGCGCGGTGCATCGCGGCCTCGAAGCCGGCGCGCAATGGAGCCAGGGGCCCTGGCGCATTGGCGGCAGCCTCACGCTGATCGATGCGAAGCGGCGCGACAGCACGGCCAACCCGGCTCTCAATGGCCAGTCGCCCACCAACGTGCCCAAGCAGGTGCTGCGCGCGCAGACGGCCTATCGCTTCGCATCGGTGCCGGGCCTCGAACTGGCGGGGCAGCTTTCGTACGAAGGCCGCCGCAATGTGCTGCCCGATGGCTCGGTCACGCTGCCTTCGTGGACGCGCGTCGATGCGGTGTTGCGCTACGACACGAAGCTGCGCGGCGCGAATGCAACCTGGACGCTGGCCGTCGACAACCTGTTCGATCGCCGCTACTGGAAGGAATCGCCCTACCAGTTCAGCCACGTCTACCTCTTTCCGGGAGCGCCGCGCACCTTGCGCCTGGGGTTGAGCATTGCGCTGTGAGTGCCGCCGCGCTGCAGAAATTTAGCGAGGCAGTGGCGGGCACTTGAGAAGCCTCGAAAAACCACGCTATAATCTAAGGCTTGTTCCTCGATAGCTCAGTTGGTAGAGCGCCGGACTGTTAATCCGTAGGTCCCTGGTTCGAGCCCAGGTCGAGGAGCCACTACAAGCCGCAAGGCAACTGGATGCCCCGCTACTCAAAGGTAGCGGGGCATTTTCATTTGCGGCTTCACCACGCTCCGCGCATTGCCTCTCAAAAAATGAAGTCGGCAAGCCCGGAATCGACAATTTCATTGAATATAATTTGAGGCTTGTTCCTCGATAGCTCAGTCGGTAGAGCGCCGGACTGTTAATCCGTAGGTCCCTGGTTCGAGCCCAGGTCGAGGAGCCAAAACAAACCCTCGTGGTTCTTGGATGCCCCGCTACTCACAAGGTAGCGGGGCATTTTCTTTTGGCGTTCCGACTAGCTCGGCTGGAACGCAATCAGCCCCATGCCGACAAGGCATACCGCAACGCCTGCAACGTCCCACGGCGTGGGCCGCATGCCGTCCACCGCCCACAGCCACGCGATGGCCACGCCGATGTACACGCCGCCATACGCCGCATAGACACGGCCCGCCGCGGCCTCATGCAATGTGAGCAGCCACGCGAAGGCCGCGAGGCTGATCGCCGCCGGCACCAGCAGCCACGCCGAGCGATCCTGCTTGAGCCAGAGGTAAGGCAGGTAGCAACCGATGATTTCCGCGAGGGCTGTCGCAACATAAAGAAGAAAGGTCCGCATCCATCGATTGTGCGGGCCGCGTTGCATGCCGCACGGCCGGGCTTATCGGCAAGGCACGTGAGGCCATTGCTTGATGCCCCCACACGGCACACCTACACTCGCCCGAATGGTCTCCCCGTCCTCGTCCCGCAAGCACCCCACGTGCGCAGCCCTGCCGCTGGCAGCGGCCGGCCGTCGCGCGGGCTTGGCCGTTGCGGCGGCCACGATGGTCATCCGACGTACCTCCGCACTTTCCTGAGCCCGGCGGTCCGCTACTTCCCTTCTTGTTGCGCGAACCATTGACCGCCGGGCACCCGCCGCGCGGTCGCGACTTCGCCTGCTCCAACACAACACAGACGCAGACAGGGCGAGGTCGCATTCCATTGGAGTGCTTCATGCTTGCAACCATTCACGGGGAGCGCACGCTCACCGAACTCGACGTCGCCCGCCTCAACAAGCTGAACGGCAGCCAGCTTCCGCCCGCGCTGGCCGATCTTCTCGACCTGGCAGAGGTCTTGCCATCGCGCGAGGTGCCCGCGGACATCGTGACGATGTACTCGCAGATCGAGGTCGAAGACTTGGCCACGCAGCAGACGCAGAAGATCACGCTCTGCTACCCGGGCGACGCGGAGCCGGCGTCCGGCTTCATCTCCGTGCTCTCGCCGGTGGGCATCGGCCTGCTCGGCGTGAAGGCTGGCACGCTGGCGCGCTGGCAGATGCCGAACGGCGCGGAAGGCGCGGCGCGCGTGGTCGCGATTCTTTTCCAGCCGGAAGCCAGCGGCGACTACACGACCTGAGCTTCAACGCATGGTGCAGTCGATGGCCGCAACGCCATCAAGCACCCCGGCTGTAACCTTCGAGACAGCGCCGCCCTGCCCCCTCTCAGGCAAGGCGCCGCGCCCTCCCATCACACGCCTGTTCGATGAGGAGTCCTGAGTAATAATCGCCCCGCTCCGCTGGCCGCCCTCGCACAGAGCTCTCTGTTTGGCGTCATGGCTGGAGCGACCGAGGATCGGGTTGCTGGCAACCCATGCGTCCCCGTTCCTGACACGGGTCGACATGCCCTCCACGGTGAGCGGCAGACGACCGGGCCTTGCGCGCATGCACATGACTTTCGGCACTGGTGTGCCTGACTTTCAGGTCGTATCGTCGCGCGGCCGCTTGCTGCAGCGCGTCGGATCGGGAGGCCGTACAGGCCACGCAGCCCCCTCTTCGGTTCTCGACGCGTGCCGCCCGCAACGGGCACCGCATTGTTTTCACTTGATAGATCGGGACATGGCTTTTTCTAAACTCTCTCTCGCAAGCGCACTCGCCGGCCTGCTGGCTCTTTCGGGCTGCCAGACCATGGACATGCAGATGGGCAGCCAGTCGGCCAAGACCGTGGCTACCGGCAGCGCGGCAGGCGCCGCCACCTCCGGCGAAAGCAGCCAGCTCGAGCGCTGCGACTCGCCGTTGGGCACCGTCTCGCTGATCGAGAACGTCAATGCCGGCTGGTACACGGTGCTCACCGGCGAATACAAGCTGCCGCCCACAGCCAACCTGTTGCGCCTGCTGGTGCAGCAATCGAACTGCTTCGTGGTGGTCGAGCGCGGCGCCGCCGGCATGAATGCCATGACGCGTGAGCGCGCCCTGATGCAGTCGGGCGAAATGCGCGGCGGCAGCAACTTCGGCCGCGGCCAGATGGTGGCTTCCGACTACGGCCTGTCGCCCGAGATCGTTTTCAGCAACAGCGATGCCGGCGGCATCGGCGGTGCGCTCGGCGGCCTGGTCGGTGGTGGCCGTGGCCGTGCACTGGCCCAGCTCGGTGCCAACCTGCAGACCAAGGAAGCCAGCGCGCTCCTGACGCTGATCGACAACCGCTCGGGCGTGCAGGTCGCAGCGGCCGAAGGCAGTGCCTCCAAGACCGACTTCGGCGGCTTCGCCAACCTGAGCGGCATCTCCGCTGCCGGCGGCATCGGTGGCTACACGCGCACGCCGCAAGGCAAGGTGATCGCCGCGGCCTTCATGGACGCCTTCAACCAGATGGTCCGTTCGCTGCGCAACTACAAGGCGCAGACCGTGCGCGGCCAGGGCCTCGGTGGCGGCGGCCGCCTGGGCGTGGACGGCGGTGCGGCACCGTCGCAAACCTCGGCACCGAGCACGTCCAGGGGACGTCGCAAGCAGCAGCAACAGTAAGCACCCGGGTTCACCGCCGGCCGGCCACGCCTCCAGCGGAGGTGCACGCCGACGGCCGGCTGAACAAGGCCGCGCGCCAGCCCGGAAAAGCGGCGCGCCGCCTCCCCCGTATATAGGATGTGCACGGGCCCAACCGGCCCCTACCCTCGGCGTCATTCAGCAAACCTGCCGCCAAGGGCTCCCCATGCGCCTCGCCTTCCTGTCCTGTATGAGCGCATACAGTTTTCTCACACCGGGTATCGCCTTCGGCGCCTTCCCGGCGGATGGGCCGAAGCTGCGCCGGGCAGGCGCATGACGATGGCGACGCAGGTCGCGCTGGTCGAGGACGACACCGGCATGCGCGAGCGCATCGCACGGGTCGTCGATGCCGACCCTTCGCTGACCCTGGCCTACAGCGCCTCCAACGCCCTCGACATCCTGGCCTGGCTGGTCGACAACCCGGTCGACGTGCTGCTGGTCGACCTCGGCCTGCCCGACCACCCCGGCCTGCAGGTCATCAGCCAGTGCCGCCACATGCAGCCGGCCTGCGCGGTGATGGTGCTGTCCATCTTCGGCGACGAGGCCAACATGGTCCAGGCCTTCGAGGCCGGTGCCAGCGGCTACCTGCTGAAAGATGGCACCGAGGCAGACCTGGCCACCCACATCCGCCACCTGCGCGCAGGCGGCTCGCCTATGTCGCCGGTGATCGCGCGCCAGTTGCTGCGCCGCTGGCAGACCCGCGCCGGCACGCCGCCCGAACCCGTCGCCGCCCGGCCGTCGAGCGCTGCGGCCTACGGCGCCAGCACCGCCTCCGAGCGCCTGTCGCCGCGCGAATTCGAAGTGCTCGACCTGGTGTCTCGTGGTTTCACCTATGTCGAAGTCGGCGTGCAGATGGGAGTCTCGGCCTCGACGGTCCAAACCCATATCCGCAATATCTACGGCAAGCTGGATGTGCACAACAAATCGGAAGCCGTGTTCGAGGCTCGCAATCTCGGCTGGCTTCCCTAGTCCCGTGGCCGCAGGAGGAGTCCATCGCCTGCTGCTCGCGGCACTGCTGCTGATCGCCGCGTTGACGGGCCATCCTGCCCACGCGGCCAGGTCCGCCGAAGCCATCGACGCGAGCTTCGCCGAGGCCACCCTCGAGCCCGATGGCTTTCCCGTCCAGGTGCGCCGCGTGCCACTGCCGTTCCGCTGGGACCACGAGTTTCCCGGCCTAGGCGGCAAGGCCAGCTACCGCATCGATCTTCCCGCTTCGGCGGTACCGGCCGGCGAATCCGCGGCGCTGCTGATGTCGGGCGTGGGCAACCAGGTGGCCGTCGTGTTCAACGACGCGCTCGTCGCCAGCTTCGGCACGCTGGGCGACCCCGAATACGACGCGGCCAAGGGCAACCAGCTGGTTCCCCTGGCGGCCGCGCTGCATCGCGAGGGGCAGTCGCAGGTGCTGGTCGTGCGCACCACCATCCAACGCCAGCGCGGCGCGGGGCTGGCCAGCATCCGCTATGGCACCGAAGCCTCGCTCGCATCGCTCTACCGCACGCAGCAGAACTGGCGCAACACGTCGGCCATCGTCTATGCGGTCAGCCTGCTGCTGATGGGCGGCATGGCCGGCGGCCTGTGGCTGCGTCAGCGCGATGCGCTCTACGGCTGCTTCGCGCTGGCAGCGCTGTCGGGCGTGACGCGCAACCTCGACCGCGTCTGGCCCGAAGTGCCCGTGCCGTGGCCGCTGTGGGGCGCGGTGGTGGCGGTCTGCTATGCGCTGCACATCGGCCTCATCGCACGCTTCGTGCTGCTGGTACTGGACCGCAACCCGCCGTGGCTGGTGCGGTCGATCTACGCCGCGCTGACGCTGTCGGTGACGCTGGCCTGCGCCTCCTTCGCCTTTGCATTGCCCAAGCTGTGGACCAGCGGCCTCGTCATCCTGCAGGTGACCAGCATCGTCTGCCTGCCCTATGTGGTCCACGGCGCATTGGTGGCACGGCGGCGCATTGCGGGCGTGCTGATGGCGGCCGGCACGCTCGCCATCCTGGCCGGTGCGCACGACCTGCTGCTGGTGCGCATGGGGCTCTTCGGCGGCGCCTACTACACGCTCACGCCGCATGCGATGTTCTTCTTCGTGATGATCCTCGCGGGGCTGGTGGTCGAGCGCTACAGCCGCACCGTGGCCGACTACGGCGCGCTCAACGCCAACCTCGCGGCCCGCGTCGCGGAACGCGAAGAGCAGCTGCGTGGCGCCTTCGAAACCATGCGCCAGCAGCAACAGGAACAGGCGGTGCTGCTGGAGCGCCAGCGCATCATGCGGGAGATCCACGACGGCGTGGGCTCGCAACTGGTGGGCCTGCTCAACGTGGTGACCCAGACCACGCCCGACCGTGGCGTGGTCGAAGAGCACGTGAAGCTCGCATTGGACGAAATGCGCATGGCCGTCGATTCGCTGCAGCCCACGCACGACGACCTGCCCACCGTGCTGGCCACCTTGCGCTATCGCCTGCAACCGCGCCTGGATGCCGCCGGCATCGAACTGGTGTGGGACGTGGCCGTGATTCCCACCGTCGCGCCCTTCGCCGCGCAGGCTGCCCTGCAGTTGCAGCGCATCCTGCTGGAAGCCTTCACCAATGTGCTCAAGCACGCATCGGCCACGCGCATCGTGCTGCATGCAAGCTGGCACGGCGACGAAACGCCGCCGCTGGTGCGCATCGTGCTCACCGACAACGGACGCGGCCTGCCCGCAGCCCCCGCCGGCGGCCGGCCCGCGGGGCATGGCATCAACAACATGCGGGCACGCGCCCAATCCATCGGTGCGCGGCTGCACATCGAAACGGCCGACGAACGCGCGGGAGGGACGCGCATTCAGCTCGACTGGCCCTGTGCTCTGCCCTGACCGGATGGCGCATCAGCGCAACGCAAACGCCAGCGTGACCGCGCCGAGCGCCAGCAACGCCAGTCCGGCGATGAAGACCATCTCGCCCCAGGCCTCGAGCCGCGCACCCGACTTGCGCGTACGCATCGAGATGAAAGACAACAACGCGCTGGCCAGGAAGACCAGCGCGTCGACGGCCAGCAAACGATCGATCAGCAACCGCATATCGTCGCGCGGCCCCAGATGGCCGATCGACATCACGGTCATGCACACGCCGATCATCGTGGCCGACGTGGGCAGGATGTGCGCCGACAGGCCGCCGGTCGGCGCACGCTCCTGGAGCACTTCGTGCGGCAGCTTGCCGGGCGGCTTCATCCGACCGAAGCCCTTCCCGTCAGCCGATGCGCACCGGCACGAAGATCTTGTCTTCGCCGCGCTGAATGAGCAGCGCCACCGACTTGTTGGTGGCCTTCGCCACCACCTCGCGCACCTGCTCCAGGCTTTGCGCCGGCGTGCCGTTGATGGCCAGCAGCACGTCGCCGGCCTGCACACCCGCCATGGCCGAGGGGCCCGCCGCATCTTCGATCAGCAGCCCGCCGTCAACGCCGGCCTCGCGCTTTTCCTGCGGCTGCAGGGGACGCAGCGCCAGGCCCAGCTTGCCCTGGCCCGTGGCGGTGTCGGCCTTGGCGACCTTCGCCGGCTTGTCGCTGGCGTCGCCGAGCTTCGCCTGCAGCTCCTGCCGCTCACCCTGGCGCCACACTTCGAGCGTGACCTTCTTGCCCGGTGCCTGCTGACCGATCACCGCGGGCAAGTCGCCCGACGACACGATGGCCTGCCCGTCGACCTTGCGAATCACGTCGCCCGCCTTCAGGCCGGCCTTGTCGCCAGGGCCGCCCTTCTCGATGTTCGAGACCAGCGCACCTTCGGGCTTGTCGAGCTTGAACGAATCGGCAAAGGCCTGGTTCACTTCCTGCACCGCAATGCCGAGCCGCGCGTGCTGCGCTTTGCCGGTGGCGACGATCTGGTCTTTCACCTGGATCGCCACGTCGATCGGGATCGCGAACGACAGGCCCTGGTAGCCGCCGCTGCGGCTGTAGATCTGCGAGTTGATGCCGACCACCTCGCCGCGCGTGTTGAGCAGCGGGCCACCGGAATTGCCGGGGTTCACGGCCACGTCGGTCTGGATGAAGGGCACGTAGCTGTCGTCGGGCAGCGAGCGGCCCTTGGCGCTGACCACGCCGGCCGTCACGGTGTTCTCGAAACCGAAGGGCGAGCCGATGGCCAGCACCCATTCGCCGACCTTCAGGTCCTTGGTGTTGCCCAGTGCCAGCACGGGCAGGTTCTTCGCGTCGATCTTGAGCACGGCGATGTCGGTCTTGGCATCGGCGCCGAGCACCTTGGCGCGGAACTCGCGGCGGTCGGTCAGCTTGACGGTGACTTCCTTCGCGTCCTTCACGACGTGGGCATTGGTGATGATGATGCCGTTCGGGTCCACGATGAAGCCCGAGCCTTCGGCACGCACCGGCACGTCGCGTTGCTGTTGCTGGCCGCGCGGGTTCATCTGGCCCTGGAAGCGGCGGAAGAACTGGAACATCGGATCGTCGGGGTCGATGCCCTGGATCTCGGCGGCGGCCTGGTCGTCCGAGGCCTTCATGGTGCCGGTCACGCTGATGTTGACCACGGCCGGGCCGTCGCGCGAGGTAATGGTCGAGAAGTCGGGCAGCGTGACCATGGCCGCGGGCGCCGCCGTCGTGGCGGTGGTGGTCGCCGGGGCATTCACGGCACGGGCGCTGGTGTAGGCACCGGCACCGACGGCGCCGATCACACCTGCGCTCGCCAGTGCAATCACCAGGGCGCGGGGCGAAGTCAGACGGGTGTTCATTTGTCGGTTCCTTTCAATGCGTATGGACGCAAACACGATGAAAGGAATGTCGTTGCGCTGACTTAAGCGCCGCTTAAACGGGCCAGGGCTCTATGCCTTCGCCTTTTCCGGGCCAGAAGGGGCAAACACCACCCGCACGCGCAGGCCGCCCAGGCTGGGCGAGGCATCGAGCGCCACCGTGGCGCCGTGCAGCTCGGCAATCGACTTGACGATGGCAAGGCCCAGCCCGCTGCCGGGCGCCTGCGTTTCGCCCGAGCGATAGAAGCGGTCGAGCACACGCTCGCGCTCGGCTTCGGGCAGGCCCGGGCCGCTGTCTTCGACGCTGAGTTCGACCGCGCCGTCGAGTCGCGCAATGCCGATGTCGACGCGGCCTTCGAGGGGCGTGTACTTGACCGCGTTCTCCAGCAGGTTGCGCAGCAGCATGCGCAAGGCCTCGGGCTGGCCGCTGACCACGGCCGCATCCGCATGGTTGATGCCGATGTCGATGCCGCGCGCCTGCGCGGCGGCCACGGCGTCGGACACGGCCAGGCGCGCGACCTCGGACAGGTCGACCGGCTCGGGCCTGGCACCGGCCGCCATGCTGGCTTCGTGGCGGGCCAGCGCGAGCATCTGCTCGACCAGCCGCGTGGCACGGTCGATGCCCGCGACCAGCCGGCTCACGGCCAGGTCGCGCGACGCGCCATCGGGTGCGCGTTGCAGGCCCTGCACCTGCAGCTTGAGCGCGGCAAGCGGTGATCGAAGCTCATGCGCCGCATCGGCGACGAAGTGCTTCTGCGCATCGAAGGCATGCCGCACGCGGTCGAACAGCAGGTTCAACTCCTGCACCAACGGGCGCACTTCGTCGGGCAGGTCTTCTTCGCTCACAGGCGACAGGTCGTCCGCCTGCCGCGACGCCACCTGCGTTCGCACGCGCGCCACCGGCGCCAATGATCGGCTCACCACCCACCACACGACCAGCATCAGCAGGGGCGCCATCAACGCCACCGGCGCGATGGTTCGCAGCGCCAGCGTGCCGGCCATGCTGCGCCGCGCCGCCATGTCCTGCGCCACCTGGATCACCAGCCCACGCGTCTGCATCGAGAACACGCGGTAGGTGGTGCCGCGCGCGTGCACATCGGCAAAGCCCAGCACCGCGAGCTGCGGCAGCGCGGCCTGCTCGGCCGACTCGAAGACGCGCACACCGTCAGCCGTCCACACCTGCACGACGAAGTCGAAGTTCTGCTCACCGCTGCCGATGCCGCCGACGGCCGCGCTCGGCGGCAGGCCGGCGCGCAACGACATCGCCATCTGCTGCATGTGGTAGTCGAAGATGTCGTCGGCTTCGCTCAGCACGGTGCGGTAGGCCACGAGGGCCTGCGCACCGGCGGCCAGCACGATGGCCGCGAGCAGGAACCACAGCAGGCGCGCGCGCAGCGATCCGGTCAGGCTGCGCCTCATACCTTCGGGACCATGTAGCCGACGCCACGCACGTTGCGGATCAGCTCGGCGCCGAGCTTCTTGCGCAGGCCGTGCACGTACACCTCGACGGCGTTGCTGCTGATCTCGTCTTTCCAGCTGTAGAGCTTTTCTTCGAGCTGTGCGCGCGAAAGCACCATGCCGGGCCGCGCGAGCAGCGGCTCCAGCACGGCCCATTCGCGCGCCGAGAGCACCACCGGCTGTCCGTTGACCGTGACCTCGCGCGTGGCCGGGTTGATGCTCACGCCCATGTGCTCGTACACGGGCTCCGCCCGGCCCGCGGCGCGGCGCAGCAAGGCCCGGATGCGGGCCAGCAGTTCGTCGAGGTCGTAGGGCTTGAGCACGTAGTCGTCGGCACCGGCATCGAGCCCTTCGATGCGCTGCTGCACCGAGTCGCGCGCGGTGGCGATCAGCACCGGCATGCGCTGCTTGCGCGCGCGCAGGTTGCGCAGCACCTCGAGGCCGTCGCGCCGGGGCACGCCCAGGTCGAGCATCACGAGGTCGTATTGCTGGGCGCGCAATGCCGACTCGGCGGCATCGCCGTCTTTCACCCAGTCCACCGCGTATTGCTCGGCGCGCAGCAGGTCGAGCACGGCCTCGCCGATCATCACGTCGTCTTCGAGAAGCAGGAGTCGCATGGTTGTTGTGTTCCGTTTTTGGCTTCGAGGCAGGGCTTGCGGCGAAGTTCAGTTCAGAGCAGGGAGCGGACTTCGCGCGCCGCCTCGAACAGCAGCGGCAGCATGTCGCGCTGCAGGGCCTCTTCCTGGTAGCGCGTGCCCGACAACACCACGTTGAGTGCGGCCACGGTGTGGCCCTGCATGTCGCGCAGCGGCACGGCCAGCGCCTGCACGCCGAGCTCGTGCTCTTCGCTCGCGAAGCAATGGTCGTCCTTGCGCGCGCGCGCGACCAGCTGGCGCAGTCCGCGAGCTTGTGTCACGGTGTGCGGCGTCAGCCGCGCGAGGTGGCGGCCCTTGAGCCACTGCGTGAACTGGGTGGGCGGCAAGGCGGCCAGCAAAACGCGGCCGGTGGAAGTGGCATGGGCCGGCAGCCGCGCCCCCAGGTGCAGGCCGTAGGCGAGCACGCGGGTCGGCGTGCCGTAGCTGCCGCTGCGCGCGACGATCACCACCTCTTCCCCATCGAGCACCACCGCCGAGAACGACTCACCGGTCTGCGCCGCCAGCCGGTTCAGCGTGGGCTGCAACGCACGCGGCAGGCGCGACGAGGCCAGGTAGCTGCCCGAGAAGCGCAGCACCTTGGGTGCCATCCAGAAATAGCTGCCGTCGGTTTCGAGGTAGCCCAGATGGGCCAGCGTCAGCAGGTGCCTGCGGGCGGCGGCGCGCGTGAGGCCGGCGCGCTCGGCGGCCAGGGTGGCATTGAGGCGCTGGCGCTCGGTGTCGAAGCTCTCGAGCACCGCCATTCCCTTGGCAATGCCTTCGATGAAATCGGCTTTGGCGATGGTCATTCGTGGGTCTGTCGAAGTGTTTGCGCGATCATCGCGCACGCGTTCGCATGATCGCACAGAGCCTCGCGGTCCGCCGCGCCAAAACACCGGGTGCGCCCTACGCTCTGCAAAACCCTCCGGAGACACGAACATGCGCACCCAGGTCGCCATCATCGGCGCAGGCCCCGCCGGCCTTCTGCTCGGACAACTGCTGCACAAGGCAGGCATCGACAACGTCATCGTCGAGCGCCAGAGCGGCGACTACGTGCTCGGCCGCATCCGCGCCGGCGTGCTGGAACAGGTCACGATGGACCTGCTGGCGCGTGCCGGCGTCGACGTCCGCGCCAAGGCCGAGGGCCTGCCGCACGAGGGCATCGAGCTGCTGTTCAAGGGCGCGCGCCATCGCATCGACATGCACGGCCTCACGGGCGGCAAGCAGGTCACGGTGTACGGCCAGACCGAAGTGACGCGCGACCTGATGGAAGCGCGCACGGCCGAGGGCCTTGCCACCATCTACAGCGCGGCGAACGTCAGCCTGCACGACTTCGATTCGGGCAGGCCGCGCGTGCGCTACGAGAAAGACGGCCAGACGCACGAGATCGAATGCGACTTCATCGCCGGCTGCGACGGCTACCACGGCGTGAGCCGCGCGAGCGTGCCGGCCGATGCGATCCAGACCTACGAGAAGGTCTACCCCTTCGGCTGGCTGGGCGTACTGGCCGACGTGCCGCCGGTGTCGCACGAGCTGATCTACGCGAACACCGAGCGCGGCTTTGCGCTGTGCAGCATGCGCAGCGCCACGCGCAGCCGCTACTACGTGCAGGTGCCGACCGAAGAACGCGTGGAAAACTGGAGCGACGAAGCCTTCTGGAACGAACTGCGCGCGCGGCTCGACCCCGAGGCCCGCGAGCAGCTGGTGACCGGCCCCTCGCTCGAAAAGAGCATCGCGCCGCTGCGCAGCTTCGTGGCCGAGCCGATGCGCTTCGGCTCGCTGTTCCTGGCCGGCGACGCGGCGCACATCGTGCCGCCGACCGGTGCCAAGGGGCTGAACCTTGCGACCGCCGACGTGGGCTACCTCTCGCGTGCGCTCGAGATCTTCTACGGCGAAAAATCGGCCTCGGCGCTCGACCGCTATTCCGACCTTTGCCTGCGCCGCGTGTGGAAGGCCGAGCGCTTCTCGTGGTGGTTCACCTCGCTGATGCACCGCTTTCCCGAGACCGGCGCCTTCGGCCAGAAGATCCAGGAAGCCGAACTCGACTACCTGGTGCACTCGAAGGCGGCGTCGACCGCGCTGGCGGAAAACTACGTCGGCCTGCCGCTCGAAGACTTCTAGGCGAGCGGCGCCACGGTGGCGCTTTGCCCTTCGAGGGCGGCTTTCATCGCCTGCCCGCCCTGCACCATCATCGGCTCGATGTAGGCCGCCAGTGCGTCCGGCAGCACGTCGGTGATCCAGACGAAACAGGCGCGCCCCTCGCCCTGTGCGAACACTTGCGCCGATGCGTGGTGGTGGCTGGCCTTGCCGTCGGTGACGGTGTAGGCCAGGCGCCGGTTCGCGTCGTCGATGCCGACCAGCATCTCGCGCGCGACGAGGCCGTTGGCGAAGCTGACGATGCGGGCACCCGTGCCGTCGAGCCTGCAGCCCGTCAGGAAGCCCGGCGCCAGACGCGTGTGCACGGCGCCGAAGTCGCGCAATGCATCCCACACTTGCGCCACATCCGCTTCGACGATGAATTCCTTGTAGATCGTTGCCATGGCAATGCGCGCGCCTCAGGGGCAGACGGCCTCGACGTTGTTGCCATCCGGATCGATCAGGAAGGCCGCGTAGTAGGTCGGGCTGTAGTCCGTGCGCGGACCGGTGCCGCCGTTGTCGGTGCCGCCGGCCTTCAGGCCCGCCTTGTGGAAGGCCGCGACGGCCTTGTGGTCGGTGGCGCGGAACGCGATGTGGGTGCCCGGCCCCTTCGTGCCTTTGGCCGCATAGAGCCACAGCGCGGGCGCTCCGGCCGGGCCGATGCCGGCATAGCTGTCGTCGTGCGAGGCCAGCACGTGGCCGAGCGGCGCAAGCGCGGCTTCGTAGAAACGGCGGCTCGCGGCGAGGTCCGCGACTTTCAATCCGATGTGGTCGTACATGATGGCTTCCTGCTCGATGTGTGAATCAGGCGGTCATCATGGAAGAGCGCGGCAATGCGGTCTTGGAAAATCTTGCGGTCGCCCTTGGCGGCCTGCCGGAAGCCGCGCGGCGACACGCCGGCAGCCCGGTGGAAGGTGCGCACGAAGTTGCTGAGATCGGCAAAGCCCACGTCGAAGGCCACGTCGGTGACGGGGCGCTCGTCGTCCGCGAGCAGGCGCGCGGCGTGGCGCAGCCGGGAGCGCACGAGGTACTGGTGCGGCGTCACGCCGAGCACCTGCGAGAACAGGCGCAGGAAGTGGAACGAGCTCAGGCCCGCTTCGGATGCCGCGCCATCGAGGCCGATGTCGTCGTGGGAGTTGGCGTCGATCCACATCGCCGCATCGACCGCGCGGCGGCGGTCTCGCGCACCGGCGGACTTCGGTGCCGGCTTGCCCTGACCACCCACGACCTCGACGAAGCGGCTGGCGAACCACATGCCCAGCTCATCGAGCCCGACGTCGCTCTGCCCTTCGGCCGCGACCTGGGCCAGCTCGCCCAGCACCATGAGTTCGGGCAGCGGCGGCAGCGCAGCCGTGCGCCACGTGCGCTGGTCGCCGCCGATCAGGTCGACGAAACCCGGGGACAGGTGAAAGGCCAGGCACTCGTCGCCGCAGATGTGGTGATCGTGCGTGCAGACGTACTCGTCGCCCGGACAGCCCACCAGCACCGAACCCGCGACCAGCTCATAGGCGTTGCCGCGCGTGCGATAGCCGAAGCTGCCCTTGCGCACGTACGAGACCGAGTAGCCCTCGTGCATCTCGGTGAACGGCTGCGCATCGGGGCCCGCGTCGCAGCGGTAGCGCGACACGCGGATCGGGTCGGTCTGCAGTTCGGTGGTGACGAGCATCGCGTTTCACCCTGCGGCGAGCGGCCTTCCTAGTCGATGGTCTGCATCGCCTGCCAGACGCGCGACGGGCTCAGTGGCATGTGCAGGCGCGGTGCGCGCGCTGCCAGGCCGTTGCGCGCAAAGGCATCGGCCACCGCATTCACGATGGCCGGCGTGGCGCCGATGGTGCCGAGTTCGCCCACGCCCTTCACGCCCAGCGGGTTGTTGATGCAGGGGGTCGATTCGTCCATCTCCATGTTGAACATGGTGCTGACGATGTCGGCGCGCGGCGCCGCATAGTCCATCAGGCTGCCGGTGACGGGCTGGCCGGTTTCGTGGTCGTACACCACCTGCTCGTAGAGCGCCTGCCCGATGCCCTGCACCGCGCCGCCTTCGAGCTGGCCGCGCACGATCATCGGGTTGATGACGCGGCCGACGTCGTTGACGGAGCTGTAGGCCACCACGCTGATCTCGCCGGTGGGCGGATCGATCTCGATCTCGCAGATGTGGCAGCCGTTGGGCCA
This sequence comes from Variovorax sp. EL159, assembly GCF_900100965.1. Classification (GTDB taxonomy): domain Bacteria; phylum Pseudomonadota; class Gammaproteobacteria; order Burkholderiales; family Burkholderiaceae_C; genus Variovorax. The sequence goes on from NZ_FMUJ01000003.1 coordinate 642,605, forward strand.
GGTGGGGCCGGCCACCGTGCTGGTGGAGTCGACGAAGATTTCGCGCTCGGGCTGCTTGCCGGCGAGCGTGAAGAGGTCGAGTTCGAGGTCGGTGCCGGCCACGGTGAACACGCCGCGGGTGTAGGTGATGTCGTCGAGGGCGGCCTCGAACTCTTGCGCCGCGAGTTCGCGGGCCTTGTCGATGGTGCGCTCGGCGCCGATGCGCACGGCCGAGCCACCTGTGAAGAGCGAACGCGAGCCGGCGCTGCCGAAGCCGTCGCCGCGGTCGGTGTCGCCCAGCACCACGCGCACTTTGTCGATCGGCACGCCGAAGGCATCGACCGCCAGCTGGGCGAGCGAGGTGGCAATGCCCTGCCCCATGGCGTTGACGGCGGAGAACACCTCGATCACGCCGTCGGCCTGCACCGAGACCGTGACGCGCTCCTCGAACACGTTGCCGCCCGTCCATTCGAGAAAGGTGGCGATGCCCAGGCCGCGGTGCTTGCCCTGGCTGGCCGATTCGGCCGCGCGGGCCTCGAAGCCCTGCCAGTCGGCGAGCGTCAGGGCCTGGTCCATCACCGACTCGAAGTTGCCGGTGTCGTAGGTCTGCGCCATCGGGTTCTTGTACGGCATCTGCTCGGGGCGGATGAAATTGCGGCGGCGCAGCACGATGCGGTCGATGCCGGTCTGGCGCGCGGCCTCGTCCATCAGGCGCTCGATGGTGAAGATGGCCTCGGGCCGCCCTGCGCCACGGTAGGCGCCGGTGGGCGCCGTGTTGGTGAGCACGGCCTTGAAGTGGAAGTCGATGGTCTGGATGTCGTAGACGCTGGTCTGGACCCACGGGCCGATCAGCAGCTGGATCGCGACGCCGGTGCCGGTGGCATAGGCGCCCACGTTGGCCAACGTCTTGATGCGCAGCGCCAGGATCTTGCCCTGGGCATCGAGCGCCATTTCAGCGCGGGCCTCGATGTCGCGGCCGTGCGCGCTCGACAGGAATTCTTCGCTGCGGTCGGCCACCCACTTGACCGGCCGCTTGACCTGCAAGGCCGCAAAGGCGACCGCGATGTCTTCGGGATAGGCGCCGGTCTTCATGCCGAAACCGCCGCCCACGTCGCCGACGACCACGCGCACTTTTTCCTTGGCAAGGCCGATGGCCGCGCAGACGGAATCGCGCACGCCTGAGGGCATCTGGGTGCTCATGCGGATCGTGAGGCGGCCGGTTTCGTCGTCTTGCACCGCCAGCACGGAGCGCGGCTCGATGGTGAGCGCAACCACGCGCTGGTTGTGGACGTCGAGCGCGACCACGTGGCTGGCCTTGGCGAAGGCGGCCGTTGCGGCTTCGCTGCTGCCGTGCCGCATTTCGGCGGCGATGTTGCCGGTGGCCTCCTCGCACAGCTGCGGCGCGCCTTCGGCGGTGGCGCTGGCGAGGTCGACGACCATGGGCAGGTCTTCGTACTCAACCAGGATGGCTTCGGTGGCATCGCGCGCCTGCTGGACCGTGTCGGCAATGACCGCCGCCACCGCCTCGCCGACGAAGCGCGTGCGCTCGTGGGCCATGGCACGGCGCGGCGGGCTGGCGCTGTCGGTGCCGTCGGCGCGCTTGAAGCCTGCTGCGCCCGGCATCGGTTTGACGCCTGCTACAGCCATGTCGGCGCCGGTGATCACGCGCAGCACACCGGGCATGGCCGCGGCCGCGCTGGTGTCGATCGACAGGATGCGTGCGTGGGGATAGGCGGAACGAAGGAAGACCAGATGGGCCTGGTCGGGCAGCGTGACGTCGTCTGTGTAGTGGCCGGCGCCTGCCAGCAGGCTTTCATCTTCAAGGCGGCGCACCGCCTGGCCGCTGCCGAAGCGCGTGGGGTTGGGTTCAGTGGTCAACGTGGTCCTCTTGTGCTCATCCCCAACGTGTGCGTGGGCCTGCCTGATCTTGCTGTGTGCTGCGAATGCAAGCTGTGCACTATAGGGTTTTCGGCGGATTTTGTGGTGCCGTAGCTTGTGAGCCGAACCCTCGTGGCGGTGTCGGCGATCTGCGATTTTCGCCCAACTGGAGTGGGGTTGGTGAAGCCGTGTATACCTATGCCCATGCGACAACTGCCTTGGCTCGAACCCGGAGATGCCCTGCCCGACCCCGCCTCGGCATGGGGCATGGCCGACCCTGTACCCGGTCTTCTTGCGGCCGGTGGTGCACTGGACGTCAATACTTTGATGCAGGCCTACAGCCACTGTGTCTTTCCGTGGTTCAGCGAAGACCAGCCGATCCTCTGGTGGAGCCCGGACCCGCGCATGGTGCTGCAGGTGGCGCAGTTCAAGCTGCACCGCTCGCTGCGCAAGACACTGATCCGATTTGCGGAAACGCCCGGCTGCGAAGTGCGCATCGACCATGACTTCGCCTCGGTCATCGAGGCCTGCTCGCGCTCGCCGCGCGTGGGCCAGACTGGCACCTGGATCGTGCCGGACATGGTCAAGGCCTATACGAATTTGCACGAGGCCGGCCATGCCCACAGCGTCGAGACCTGGATCGACGGCAAGCTCGCGGGCGGCCTGTATTGCGTGGCGCTGGGCCGCGCGGTGTTCGGCGAGTCGATGTTCACCCGCCAGCCCGATGCCTCGAAGATCGCGCTGGCCGCGCTGGTGTCGCTGTGCCGCCGCTTCGGCGTGCAGATGATCGACTGCCAGCAGAACACCGCCCATCTGGCGAGCCTCGGCGCCCGCGAGATGGCGCGCAAGCGCTTCGTCGCGCATGTGGCCGCGGCACGGAACGAGGAGGCGCCACGGTGGCGATTCGAGCCCGTATACTGGAACGAACTCCTGTCCGCGCGACCTCCTCTTTCGACGTGACGCACCTCAAGGATCTCCCGCTTCACACGCTGCAGTTCTATGCGACGGCGCCCTATCCGTGCAGCTATCTGCCGGATCGCCAGGCCCGCTCGCAGGTGGCCACGCCCAGCCACCTGATCCACAACGACGCCTATTCCGACCTGGTGCTCAGCGGCTTCCGGCGCAGCGGCATGTTCACCTACCGCCCCTACTGCGACGGCTGCCGCGCGTGCATTCCGCTGCGGGTGCTGGCGAACAGCTTTCGCCCCACGCGCAGCCAGCGGCGCGCGCTCAAGCAGCACTCCGATCTGCAGGCGCGCGTGCTCAAGCTGTGCTTCATGCCCGAGCACTACCAGCTCTACCTGCGCTACCAGAACGGCCGCCACGCGGGCGGCGGCATGGACCACGACAGCATCGACCAGTACACCCAGTTCCTGCTGCAGAGCCGGGTCAATTCGCGGCTGGTGGAGTTTCGCGAGACGCTGCCCGACGGCAGCGCCGGCGCATTGCGGATGGTGTCGATCCTCGACGTGCTGAACGATGGCATTTCAGCCGTCTACACCTTCTATGAGCCTGATACGAGCGCTGGCTACGGCACCTACAGCGTGCTCTGGCAGATCGAGCAGGCCCGCAAGCTGGGGTTGCCGCACGTCTACCTCGGCTACTGGATCGAGCACAGCTCGAAGATGAACTACAAGGCGCGCTTTTCCCCTCACGAAGTGTTGGTGGATGGACACTGGCAGGCACCAAGCGATTTCACAAGGTAAAATGGCGCCCGGTCTTCACCGCACAGCGCCATGAGAAAAAACCAATCCGACGTTCCAGCCGTTCCCGTGATCCAGGTGATCGAGCGCATGTTCTCGCTGATCGATGTCCTGGCATCGCGCGAGGAGGCCATTTCGCTGAAGGAGATCAGCGAAAAGACCGGCCTCCACCCCTCCACCACGCACCGCATCCTCAATGACCTGGCTGTCGGGCGCTTTGTCGACCGGCCCGAGGCGGGCAGCTACCGGCTCGGCATGCGCCTGCTGGAGCTGGGCAATCTGGTGAAGGGCCGGCTCAACGTCCGCGACGCCGCCCTGGGCCCGATGCGCGAGCTGCACAAGCTCACGCAGCAGCCCGTCAACCTGAGCATGCGCCAGGGCGACGAGATCGTGTACATCGAGCGCTCCTACAGCGAGCGCTCGGGCATGCAGGTGGTGCGCGCCATCGGCGGCCGGGCCGCCCTGCACCTGACGTCGACCGGCAAGCTGTTCCTGGCGGCCGACGATCCACAGCGCGTACGCAGCTACGCCACGCGCACGGGCTTGGCCGGCCACACGCGCAACAGCATCACGCAGTTGCCCGCGCTCGAACGGGAGCTGTCGAAGGCGCGCCAGTACGGCATCGCCCGCGACAACGAAGAACTCGAACTGGGCGTGCGCTGCATGGCCGCAGGCATCTACGACGACCAGGGCAAGCTGGTGGCGGGCCTGTCGATTTCCGCCCCTGCCGACCGTCTGGATGAAGGCTGGCTGCCGAAGCTGCAGGCCACGGCCAACGAAATATCGGGAGCGCTTGGGTTCAAGGACGGGGCGTCTGCCACGCCGGCACCCGCTGGCAACAGTTCTTCGTCGACTGCGGGCGTTTGATCGACCCCCTTGGCCTTCGGCCAGGGCCCCTTCGACTGCGCAAATAAAAAAGCCCGCTGCAGAGCGGGCTTTTTTGTGGATCGTGCCTCTCAGCCAGCGACCTGGAAGCTCGTGTTCCGGGAAGAAGCTGCCGGCGAACCGACGGCATGTGTGGCCTCGACCCATCGACGCACGCGCTCGGCGTCGGCAATGCGGCTGAACTTGCCGGCCGAATCCAGGAACACCATGATCAGCTTGCGCCCAGCCACCTTCGCCTGCATCACGAGGCACTGGCCGGCTTCAGAGATGTAGCCGGTCTTTTGCACGCCGATTTCCCAATCCGGGCTCTTCACGAGACGGTTGGTGGTGTTGAACTGCAGCACGCGGTTGCCGACCTCGACCTGGTATTCAGGCGACGTCGAAAGCGAGCGCACCGTGGCATCGGAATACGCGGCATTGACCAGCAGCGCCAGGTCTTGGGCGCTCGACTGGTTGCGGCTCGACAGGCCCGTGGGCTCCACGTAGCGCGTGTCCTTCATGCCGAGCATCCTGGCCTTGGCGTTCATGATGCTCACGAAGGTCGCCAGGCCACCCGGATAGGTGCGGCCCAGTGCATGCGCCGCGCGGTTTTCGCTCGACATCAGCGCCAGGTGCAGCAGTTCGCCGCGCGACAGCGTGGTGCCGACCGTCAGGCGCGAGCTGCTGCGCTTTTCGGTATCGACGTCATCCTGGGTGATGGTGATGAGTTCGTCGTTCGGCAGATGGGCTTCGCTGATCAGCAGGCCGGTCATCAGCTTGGTGAGCGACGCGATCGGCAGCACGGCGTGGTCGTTCTTGCTGAACAGCACTTCGTGGGTGTCCTGGTCGATCACCAGTGCAACGCTCGACTTCAGGTCAAGCACGTCTTCGGTGCCATGCAGGCCGGCCATCTGGCCGAAGGACTGACGCGGGGGGGCTTCGACGCGAACGATCGAGCGGCGCTGGACGGCCACCACGGTCTTGCCGTTCTTCTTGTGGATGGTCGCGACGACATTGCGGCCACCGCGAACGACCTTTTCTGCTCTTTCGGCCTTCTCGGCCCGGCCACCGCGCTTGGCGACAACGGCGGTAGCGCCGCGCGCGCCCTTGACGGACGCGGTGCGCTTGACTTCGACCGGCACCGGACCCTTCGCCTTCTTGGCGGCGGCGGTCTTGGTGGCGGTGGGCTTTTCTTTCTTTGCTGCCTGGGCGCCAGGCAGCAAAAACGCCGTGGCACAGAGCGCGACGGCGATGAATTTGAACGCGGGTAGAAACCGCTGGCTGGAAACTCGGCGGAGACGGGCTTCAGGCATTAATAAATCTCCAGCGGCGACAAACGAGGACCGCAGTGTATCGAATTCAAAAAAGACACGCAATATCAGTTACTTGCATCCTCTTCTTCATTCGAATACCAAGGAACGCCTGAAAACCTAACCTTGCGCTGCCACTCTCTCAGCTTGGCTCTGTAACTTGTTGAGCGCACTCAAATAAGCCTTTGCCGAAGCGACCACGATGTCGGGGTCTGCACCCACACCGTTGACCACCCGCCCTGCGTTTTGTAACCGGACTGTAACTTCTCCCTGGCTTTCCGTCGAGCCACTGATGGCGTTGACAGAGTAAAGAACCATCTCGGCGCCGCTTTGGACGTGCGACTCGATCGCCTTGAGGGAAGCATCCACCGGGCCATTCCCGTCGGACTCGCCGGTGACTTCCTTGCCCTGGACGGTGAAAACCACCTTCGCCTGGGGGCGCTCGCCGGTTTCGCTGTGCTGGGAGAGAGAGACGAAAGCAAACTGCTCACCAACGTTCGACACCTCTTCCGCGCTGACGAGCGCGAGGATGTCTTCGTCAAAAATTTCGGACTTGCGGTCGGCCAGCTCCTTGAAGCGCGAAAACGCGGCATTGATGTCGGCTTCGCTCGCCATGGCCACGCCCAGGTCGGTCAGGCGCTGCTTGAAGGCATTGCGGCCGCTGAGCTTGCCCAGCACGATCTTGTTGGCCGTCCAGCCCACGTCTTCGGCCCGCATGATCTCGTAGGTGTCGCGCGCCTTGAGCACGCCATCCTGGTGAATGCCCGAGGCGTGCGCAAAGGCGTTCGCCCCCACCACGGCCTTGTTGGGCTGCACCACGAAACCGGTGGTCTGGCTCACCATGCGGCTGGCGGCCACGATGTGCTGGGTGTCGATCCGCAGGTCGAGCCCGAAGTAGTCCTTGCGGGTCTTCACCGCCATGACGACTTCTTCGAGCGAACAGTTGCCCGCGCGTTCGCCCAGGCCATTGATGGTGCACTCCACCTGGCGCGCGCCGCCGATCTTCACGCCGGCCAGCGAGTTGGCCACCGCCATCCCGAGGTCGTTGTGGCAGTGCACGGACCAGATCGCCTTGTCGCTGTTGGGCACGCGCTCGCGCAGCATCTTGATGAAGCTGCCGTAGAGCTCGGGGATCGCGTAGCCGACGGTGTCGGGCACGTTGATGGTGGTGGCGCCTTCGTTGATCACGGTCTCGATGACGCGGCAGAGAAAGTCGGGGTCGCTGCGGTAGCCGTCTTCGGGGCTGAACTCGACGTCGCCCACCAGATTGCGCGCAAAGCGCACGGCCAGCTTGGCCTGCTCATGCACCTCCTCGGGCGACATGCGCAGCTTTTTCTCCATGTGCAGCGGCGATGTCGCAATGAAGGTGTGGATGCGGCCGCGCGCCGCGCCCTTCAGCGCCTCGGCCGCGCGTGCGATGTCGCGATCATTGGCGCGCGAAAGGCCGCACACCGTCGCGTCCTTGATGACATCTGCAATCGCCTTGACCGCTTCGAAGTCGCCGTTCGAGCTGGCCGGGAAGCCGGCTTCGATCACGTCGACCTTGAGCCGCTCCAGCTGCTTGGCAATGCGCATCTTCTCGTCGCGCGTCATCGAGGCGCCGGGCGATTGCTCGCCGTCGCGCAAGGTGGTGTCGAAAATTATGAGTTGGTCAGCCATCGTGAATCTCCTTTGTTCGTTTCCACCTTGCGCACCCGGCAAAGGGCAGCGTCAGGCGACTTCAACCGCCGATTGTGCGCTGCGCGCGCCCCGGCTCCGCGCCCGCTCGACGCCCGAGACGATGGCCTTGAGCGATGCCGAGATCACGTTCGCGTCGATGCCGACGCCGAACAGGGTCTGGCTTTCGTCAACGCGCAGTTCAAGGTACGCCACCGACTTGGCATCGGCACCGGCGCCGATGGCGTGCTGGTGGTAGTCCATCACGCGCACGGTGTGGCCGGTGGCCTTGCTCAGTGCCTGCGTGAAGGCGTCGATCGGCCCGTTGCCACGGCCTTCGATGGCGCGGATCTCACCGTCCCAGGGCAGGTCGCCGCGCAGAACCACGACAGCATCGGCGCCCTCGCCCTCTTCCTCGATCACGCGGTGCTGCAGTGAATGGGCGGCCTCGATGCCGTACTCGCGCACGAAGAGATCCCAGAGGTCGGCCGCCGTGAGCTCCTTGCCGGCCACGTCCATCACGCGCTGCACGGTCTGCATGAATTCCATCTGCAGGCGGCGCGGCATCTCGATGCCGTACTCGCTCTCGAGCAGGTAGGCCATGCCGCCCTTGCCCGACTGGCTGTTGACGCGGATCACGGCCTCGTAGCTGCGGCCCACGTCCTTCGGGTCGATGGGGAGGTAGGGCATGTCCCAGATGTCGCCGTCCTTGCGCGCGGCGAAGGCCTTCTTGATCGCATCCTGGTGCGAGCCCGAGAACGAGGTGTAGACCAGATCGCCCACGTACGGGTGGCGCGGGTGTACCGGAATCTGGTTGCAGTGCTCGACCGTCGCGCGAATTTCGTCGATGTTCGAGAAGTCGAGCTCGGGCGACACGCCTTGCGTGTAGAGATTGAGCGCGACGTTCACGAGGTCGAGGTTGCCGGTGCGTTCACCGTTGCCGAAGAGGCAGCCTTCGATGCGCTCGGCACCCGCCATCAATGCCAGCTCACCTGCCGCCGTGCCAGTACCGCGGTCGTTGTGCGGATGCACGCACAGGATGATCGAGTCGCGCCGCGCAAGGTTGCGGTGCATCCACTCGATCATGTCGGCAAAGATATTCGGCGTGGAATGCTCCACCGTGGTGGGCAGGTTGACGATGCACTTGCGCTCGGGCGTCGGCGCCCAGACTTCGGTGACCGCATCGACCACGCGCTTGGAAAACGCGACGTCGGTGCCCGAGAACATTTCGGGCGAATACTGGAAGGTCCACTGCGTCGCCGGCTGCTTGGCGGCGAAGTCGTTGAACATGCGCGCATGGGTGGTGGCGAGCTCGACGATCTGGTCTTCGCTCATGCCGAGCACCACGCGGCGCATCACCGGGGCCACGGCGTTGTAGAGGTGAACGATGGCGCGCGGTGCGCCCTGCAGCGCCTCGAAGGTGCGGGCGATGAGGTGGTCGCGTGCCTGCGTCAGCACCTGGATCGTCACGTCGTCGGGAATGCGGTCTTCCTCGATCAGCTTGCGCACGAAGTCGAATTCGACCTGGGAAGCGGAAGGAAAGCCGACTTCGATTTCCTTGAAGCCGATGGCCACGAGGGTCTCGAACATGCGCATCTTGCGCGCGATGTCCATGGGCTCGACCAGGGCCTGGTTGCCATCACGCAGATCGGTCGACAGCCAGATCGGGGCCTTGGTCAGCACGGCATCGGGCCAGGTGCGGTCCTTGAGGCCGATCGGGGCGAATGCGCGGTATTTGGCTTGAGGTTGCTTGAGCATGTCGATTTCTCTGTGATGGTTGGTATTCAACCAGCAACCCCAAAAACAAACGGCCCGTTGCTGGTGCGAACGGGCCGTGGTGAGGGATTTGCGCGTGCGCTACCGTCTCCGCCCGTGAGGGAGAGCTAGTAGGGCCAGCAGCGAAATCTTGGTCATGAGGGTTGCGAATGTAGCACAGCCTTTGCGGGCCTGGGAAGGCCCCAGGGCTCAGTTGTGCAGGCCTCGCTCGTCGGGCTCTTCGGTCGAGGTGCTGATCACGCTGGCCGGCTGGCCCTTGGCCTTGCGCCATCCGTAGACCACATACCCGCTCAGCCCATAGACGACGAACAGGCCGAACAGCACGGTCGGCGGATGGATGTTGATGACCGCGATGCCCAGCGCGATCAGCACGATCGCTGCAAAGGGCACGCTCTTCTTCATCTGGATGTCCTTGAAGCTGTAGAACGGCGCATTGGTGACCATCGTCAGGCCCGCATACAGCGTGAACGCGAAGGTGACCCAGGTGATCTGCGTCCACGAGAGGTACAGCACCTCGCCGCCGCGCTTGCCCCACTCGTCCACCAGCCAGATGAAGCCCGCCACCAATGCCGCAGCCGCAGGCGATGGCAGGCCCTGGAACCAGCGCTTGTCGACCACGCCGGTGTTGACGTTGAAGCGTGCCAGCCGCAGCGCGGCACAGGCGCAGTACACAAAAGCTGCGATCCAGCCCCAGCGCCCCAGGCCCTTGAGCGACCACTCGTAGGCGATCAACGCAGGCGCGGCACCGAACGACACCATGTCGGACAGCGAATCCATCTGCTCGCCGAATGCGCTTTGCGTGTTGGTCATGCGCGCGACGCGGCCATCGAGGCTGTCGAGAATCATCGCGGCGAACACGCCGAGCGCTGCGAGATCGAAGCGCGCGTTCATGGCCATCACGACCGAGTAGAAACCGCCGAACAACGCCGCCAGCGTGAACAGGTTCGGCAGGATGTAGATGCCCTTGCGGCGTTTGCGCGGTTGCACCTCGTCGGGAACCGTATCGTCATGCATTGAATTTGCCTCCGTCCCTCATGGGCACTGCGCGGTCAGCTATCCATTCGATAGCATCTTGATCTGTGAGTCGCATGGTTCGCAGTGTAGTTCAGGGGATGCTTTGCCCCCATCAAACAAAAGGGCCACCGCGACGGGTGGCCCTTGGGAAACAGGTGCCGAAGCACCCGTTCTTGCCTGCAGAATCAGTTGCGGGTCTGGTCGACCAGCTTGTTCTTCTTGATCCAGGGCATCATCGCGCGCAGCTTTTCGCCAACCACTTCGATCTGGTGCTCGGCACCCAGGCGACGACGGCTGATCAGCGTGGGCTGGCCGGCAGCGGCTTCGAGCACGAAGCTCTTTGCGTATTCGCCGGTCTGGATGTCCTTGAGCACTTGCTTCATGACCTTCTTGGTCTCGTCGGTCACGATGCGCGGGCCCGTGACGTACTCGCCGTATTCGGCGTTGTTCGAGATCGAGTAGTTCATGTTGGCGATGCCGCCTTCATAGATCAGGTCGACGATGAGCTTGAGCTCGTGCAGGCATTCGAAGTACGCCATTTCGGGCGCGTAGCCGGCTTCCACCAGCGTTTCGAAACCAGCCTTGATCAGCTCGACCGTGCCGCCGCACAGAACCGCTTGTTCGCCGAACAGGTCGGTTTCGGTTTCTTCGCGGAAGTTGGTCTCGATGATGCCGGCCTTGCCGCCGCCGTTGGCGGTGGCGTAGCTCAGCGCGAGGTCACGCGCCTTGCCGGTCTTGTCCTGGTGCACGGCCACGAGGTGGGGCACGCCGCCACCTTGCGTGTACGTGCTGCGCACCGTGTGGCCTGGGGCCTTGGGGGCGACCATCCAGACGTCGAGGTCGGCGCGTGGCTGCACGAAGCCATAGTGCACGTTGAAGCCGTGCGCGAAGACGAGCGAAGCGCCTTCCTTGATGTGCGGGGCCACGTCGTTCTTGTAGACGTTGGCGATCTGCTCGTCGGGCAGCAGGATCATGACCACGTCGGCCGACTTCACGGCATCGGCCACTTCGGCGACCTGCAGGCCGGCCTTGCCGACCTTGTCCCACGAAGCGCCACCCTTGCGCAGGCCGACCACGACCTTGACGCCGCTGTCGTTCAGGTTCTGCGCATGCGCGTGACCTTGCGACCCGTAACCGATGATTGCGACCGTCTTGCCCTTGATGAGGCTGAGATCCGCGTCCTTGTCGTAGTAAACCTTCATATGCGTCTTTCCTATTTAATCTCGGGCACCCCCTCCACGGGGGTGCGTTCACTCACAGTTGGCCGGAAGAATTCCGGTCCTTCATTTGCTGATTGATGGACACGAGGTTGTCGTGAATGCGGAACAGCAGGATCAGCAATTCGCTGTAGACGCGAACCATGATCGCGCCGATAACCAGAATGGCGAGGCCGGCAACAATGCCCCTGAGGCCGCCGCTGAAAAGCGTGCCGACCCCGGTAATCAATACCGCCAACAACCCCAGGAAATACAGTACCCGGATGACGATGGGGGTCACCATCTTGTCGAAACCCAGCAAATCTTGCATCACCTTCTCCTCATGTCGTGTTGATAAACGATGGAACTGAGGGGATCTTCACCCCCTACACGCGCAGGATGCGCTCGCCGCGCCCGATGCCGCTGGCACCGGTGCGGACAGTCTCGAGGATAGCGCTACGGTCGATCGCTTCAAGAAAAGCGTCGTTCTTGCCGTGGTCGCCGGTGAGTTCGATGGTGTAGCTCTTGTCGGTCACGTCGATGATGCGGCCTCGGAAGATCTCGGCCATGCGCATCATTTCTTCGCGCTCCTTGCCGACCGCGCGCACCTTCACCATCATGAGCTCGCGCTCGGTGTAGGCGCCTTCGGTCAGGTCGACGACCTTCACGACTTCGATCAGGCGGTTCAGGTGCTTGGTGATCTGCTCGATCACGTCGTCCGAACCGGTGGTGACGATCGTCATGCGCGAGAGGCTCGAGTCCTCGGTCGGCGCGACGGTCAGCGATTCGATGTTGTAGCCACGGGCCGAGAAAAGGCCCACCACGCGGGAAAGAGCACCCGGCTCGTTTTCCAGCAGCACTGCAATGATGTGTTTCATGTTTGCGTGACTCCTCATTTCGCCTGCGCGGAAGCTTTCGCTTTCGCCGCCCTCCCCCGCGCACGGTAATGCGCGGGCTTGGCGGGCAATAGATTCGTCAGTAAGGGTTGAACGAGAACTAGCGAACGAACGGGGAACCGGGATCAGAGATCCTCGGAACCCAGGAGCATCTCGGTGATGCCCATGCCGGCCTTCACCATCGGGAACACGTTCTCGGTGGGGTCGGTACGGAAGTCCATGAACACCGTGCGGTCCTTGAGCTTGCGTGCTTCGCGCAGCGCCGGCTCCACGTCTTGTGGACGCTCGATCAGCATGCCGACGTGGCCGTAGGCCTCGGCAAGCTTCACGAAGTTGGGCAGTGCATCCATGTAGCTGTGGCTGTAGCGGCCGGAGTATTCGATCTCCTGCCACTGGCGCACCATGCCCAGGTAGCGGTTGTTCAGCGAGCAGATCTTGATCGGCGTGTTGTATTGCAGGCAGGTAGAGAGTTCCTGGATGCACATCTGCACCGAGCCTTCGCCGGTGATGGTGAACACTTCCGACTCGGGCTTGGCGAGCTTGATGCCCATGGCGTAGGGAATGCCCACGCCCATGGTGCCCAGGCCGCCCGAGTTGATCCAGCGGCGCGGCTCGTCGAAGCGGTAGTACTGGGCGGCCCACATCTGGTGCTGGCCGACGTCCGACGTGATGTACGCGTCAGCGTCTTTGGTCATGTTCCAGAGGGTCTCGACCACGTACTGCGGCTTGATGACGTCCTTGTTGTCGCGGTCGTACTTGAGGCAATCGCGCGAGCGCCAGGCCTCGATGGTCTTCCACCAGTCGGCCAGTGCGCCGGCGTCAGGCTTGGTCGTGCTCTCGCGGATCATCGAGATCAGTTCGGTGAGCACGTCCTTCACGTCGCCGACGATCGGGATGTCGACCTTCACGCGCTTGGAAATGCTCGACGGATCGATATCGACGTGGATGATCTTGCGTTCGTTCTGCGCAAAGTGCTTGGGGTTGCCGATCACGCGGTCGTCGAAGCGCGCACCCACCGCCAGCAGCACGTCGCAGTTCTGCATCGCGTTGTTGGCTTCGATGGTGCCGTGCATGCCCAGCATGCCGAGGAACTTGCGGTCGCTCGCCGGATAGGCACCCAGGCCCATCAGCGTGTTGGTGACCGGGTAGCCGAGCATGTCGACCAGCGTGCGCAGTTCGTTGCAGGCATTGCCCAGCAGCACGCCGCCGCCGGTGTAGATGTACGGACGCTTGGCCGCCAGCAGCAGTTGCAGCGCCTTGCGGATCTGGCCGCCATGGCCCTTGCGCACGGGGTTGTACGAGCGCATCTCGACCTTGTCGGGATAGCCGGCGTAAGGCGTCTTCTTGAAGGAAACGTCCTTGGGCACATCCACCACCACGGGGCCGGGGCGGCCGCTGCGTGCGATGTGGAAGGCCTTCTTCATCGTCATGGCCAGATCCTTCGGATCCTTGACGAGGAAGTTGTGCTTGACGATGGGGCGGGTGATACCGACCGTGTCGCATTCTTGGAAAGCATCGAGGCCGATGGCTGCCGTCGGCACCTGGCCCGAGATGATCACCATCGGGATCGAATCCATGTACGCCGTGGCGATACCGGTGACCGCGTTGGTCAGGCCAGGGCCCGAGGTGACCAGCGCCACGCCGACTTCGCCGGTAGCGCGCGCATAGCCGTCGGCTGCGTGGACAGCGGCCTGCTCGTGGCGCACCAGCACGTGCTGGATGGTGTCCTGCTTGTAGAACGCGTCGTAGATGTAGAGGACCGCGCCGCCGGGGTAGCCCCAGACGTACTGAACGCCTTCGGCCTGCAGTGCCTTGACCAGCACTTCAGCGCCCATGAGTTCTTGCGTGGCATTGCCGGCGCCGGAAGACGCGGCGGCTGCGGAGATGATTTCCGCTTTCGAGATTTCCATGATCAACCTTTGTCTATTTCGGGAACGAAATACCTTGGGTGCCCCTTGCCAACCCTTGTGAGGTCGCGCCAGGACTTGAGGCCATAGCCATGAGCGGACTGATGTTCCGCCGGACCTTGACCCGTTTGCCTTTTGACTTGCAGGGCGGATTATGACATTTCCGGGCGTTCAGATTCGCTTCAGCTGTCGTGTAAAGACACAAAGGCATAATCCCCGGCGGTAAACATACGCGATCGCTAGACACCTCCTCCCCACGCGGCGCGCCCTGCGCCCCTTCTCGCTTGGCCACTGAACAAGAACTCTCCGACTTCCTGAAAAGCGTCGAACGGCGCGCTTTCAAGCGCTCGGTCTATCACGTGCGGGATGAAGAAGCGGCGCTCGACATCGTGCAGGACAGCATGATGAAGCTGGCGCAGCACTACGGCGACAAGCCGGCGAACGAGCTGCCGATGCTGTTCCAGCGCATCCTGTCGAACTGCACGCTCGACTGGTTCCGCCGCCAGAAAACCCGCCGCGCCCTGTTCTCGAACCTCAGCGATTTCGACTCGATCGACGACGACGGCGATTTCGATCTGCTCGAGAACTTCGTCTCGCCCGCCGACTCTAGGGAGACGGAGAGCGCCGAAGACACGACCCGCCGCGCCCAGGTCTTCCACGAGATCGAGGAACAAATCGCGGCGCTGCCGGGCCGTCAACGCGAGGCTTTCCTGATGCGTTACTGGGAGGAAATGGACGTCGCCGAGACGGCCGCCGCGATGGGCTGCTCCGAAGGCAGCGTCAAAACCCATTGCTCGCGAGCCGTTCACGCTCTGAGCAAGGCGCTCAAGGCCAAGGGAATATCGCTATGAACACTAAGGTTCCAACTTCTTCATCCGCCGCCGAGGACCAGTTCGGCCAGCGTCTGGCTGCACGCCTGTCGAGCGGCAACCGCGAGCTGTCGCACGACATCGGCGAGCGCCTGCGAGTCGCCCGTGCGCAAGCCGTGGCCGCACGCAAGCTGCCGCCGCAGTTGCGAACGGCGCCCGTCGTGGTTCGGTCGGGCCATACGGCCACGCTGGGTGGCAGTTGGTGGACCCGTATTGGTTCGGTGGTGCCCTTGATTGCGCTCGTCGCCGGGCTCGTCACCATCAGCGTGATGCAGGACGACGACCGAGCCAGCGAACTGGCCGAAGTGGATTCCGCGCTCCTGACGGGCGATCTGCCGCCTGCCGCCTATACCGACCCCGGTTTTGCCCAATTTCTGAAGGCCGACAGCGCCTCCGACTGAACTTTCACCGACCGAATGCGACGCCGCTCTCCCCCCAGCGCGAACAAGCCCCGCCCGTTGCGCCCGCTCCCGGCGGGCGCAGTCGTTTGGGCGGGTGCGCTTGCAGCCGCGGCCTTCAGCCTGACGCTCGCCAGCGCCCAGACCCGCCCCGAGGCGGCAATCAAGGCAGCGGGCAGCCCGGCGGCGGCCGCCTCTTCCGCGGCTGCCACCAGCCCCAAGGCGGTTTCGCCGACCAAGCCGCTCTGGAGCGAACTCACCGCAGGGCAGCAAATGGCCCTCAAGCCGTTGGCTCCTCACTGGAACGCGCTGAACGCCGGCCAGAAACGCAAATGGCTGGCCCTGTCGCGCAATTTCGCGAACATGTCGGCCGACGACCAGGTCACGCTGCACAGCCGCATGATCGAATGGGCCGCGCTCAGCAACCAGCAGCGCACCCAGGCCCGGCTGAATTTCGCCGAGGTCAAGCGCATCCCGGCCGATGAGCGCAAGGCGAAGTGGGAGCAATACCAGGCCCTGAGCGAAGAAGAAAAGCGCAAGCTCGCTGAGCGCGCACCGGTCAAGCCACGCGGCGCGGCCATTCCGGTGCGCCCGGTTTCCGCCCAGAAGCTCGTGCCCGTGCCGGCCATCGCGCCCGGTGGACAGCACACGCCCCGAATCCTGCTGACGCCCCCGCCTGCCCCGGCTTCAGCCCCGGCAACGATGATGGTGGCGACACCAGCTGAACGGGTTCCGGCGACCACCCCAGCCGTCGCCGTCGTGCCGGCAGCACCGCCCGCCCCCGCCAGCATCACGTCGCCTCCGGTCCCGGCCGAAGCCCAGGTACCGCCGCCGTCCTCGGCGACCGAGCCGCCTTCCTCCGCTCCCTGACCGAAGGCTTCGATGGTTTCCAGCACGCCCGAGGCTTCGGGGTCCAATCAGCCCGGCTCGCCTGCTCCTGTTTCAAGCAGCGCCTCAGCTTCGATCGTGCCCAGCCTGTGGCGCCGCATGGCCTGCTGGCTCTACGAAGGCATGCTGCTCTTCGCCGTGGTCTTCGTTTCAGGCTGGCTGTTCAGCACGCTGGGCCAGATGCGCGACGCGATGGACTCGCGCCGACACCTCTTCCAGGCCTTCCTGTTCGTGGTGTTCGGCGTGTACTTCGTCTGGTTCTGGGCCAAGGGCCAGACGCTCGCCATGAAAACCTGGAACATCCGCATCGTCGATGCTCAGTGCCATCCCGTCAGCCAGCGCCGCGCATTGGCGCGCTACCTGCTGAGCTGGGTCTGGTTCCTGCCGCCGCTGGCCGCCATTGCGCCTTTCAAGCTGTCGGGCGGCGAAACAACGCTCCTCGTCTTTGGCTGGGTCGCCATCTGGGCCCTGCTCGCCCGTTTTCACCCCGATCGCCAGTTCTGGCACGACGCCTGGGCCGGTACGCGGCTCATCACCTCCCAACCGATGAGCCGCCGATGAGTGCCTTGCCCAATCTTCCCGATCCCGCCGTCAACCCGCAGAAGGCCCGCAAGGGCTTCGAGCGCGTCTGGCACGCCACACTGATCTCGCTGCACGGCCTGCGTGCCGGCTGGAGCGAACCCGCCTTCCGCCAGGAGGCCGTCCTGTCGATCGTGATGATCCCGGCCTCTTTCTGGCTCGGGCGCAGCTGGGTCGAGGTGGCGCTGCTCGCGGGCAGTGCCATCCTGGTGATGATCGTCGAGCTGCTCAACACTGCCGTGGAAGCCGCCATCGACCGTATCGGCCCTGAATGGCACGACCTTTCCAAGCGTGCCAAGGACATGGGCAGCGCCGCCGTGCTGCTCTCGCTGACGCTGTGCGGTGGCATCTGGGCGGCAGCGCTCTGGCAACGCTTCGTGTCATGAGACAGCCCGCCGGCTACGGCATGATGGCGGGATGAATCCTGAATTTTCGATCTGTGTCTATTGCGGCTCGCGCCCCGGCGAGCGCCCCGAGTTTTCCCAGGCCGCACAAGCGGTCGGCCAGTGGATCGGCCAGCATCGCGGCCAACTGGTCTACGGCGGCGGCCGCACCGGCCTGATGGGCACGGTGGCCGAGGCCACCCGCCAGGCCGGCGGCCGCGTGGTCGGCATCATTCCCAAGGCACTGGTCGACAAGGAACTGGCCAATCCGCTGTGCGACGAACTGCATGTGGTCGACACCATGCACGAGCGCAAGGCCATGATGGGCGAGCGCGCCGATGCCTTCGTGGCGCTGCCGGGCGGCATTGGCACCTTCGAAGAGCTGTTCGAGATCTGGACCTGGCGCCAGCTCGGCTATCACGACAAGCCGACCGGCATCCTCAACACCGCGGGCTACTACGACGGGTTGCTGGGCTTCCTGGCGCACAGCGTGCGCGAGGGCTTCATGGGGGAATGGCAGATGGAGCTGATCCGCACCGGTACCGACGCAACCGAATTGCTGTCGGCACTGCGCGCCGAAGTGCCGCTCCATCCGCGTGAAGACAGGCTGTCCGAAAACCTCTGACGCCCGCCTTCGACGACAAAGCCCCGCAAGGGGCTTTTTTGCGCCTTGTCAGACTGCGTTTTCGTTCTCTTCGCCAGTGCGGATGCGCACGATGCGCTCCACGGCGGTGACAAAAATCTTCCCGTCGCCGATCTTCCCGGTGCGCGCGGAATTGACGATGGCTTCGATGCAGCGCTCCACATCGGCCTCGTTGACGACCACTTCGACCTTCATCTTGGGCAGGAAGTCGACCACGTACTCGGCGCCGCGGTAAAGCTCGGTGTGGCCCTTCTGGCGGCCGAAGCCCTTGACTTCGGTCACGGTCAGGCCGGTAACGCCCACTTCGGCCAAGGCCTCGCGCACGTCCTCGAGCTTGAAGGGTTTGACGATGGCGGTGATCTGCTTCATGGGTTTTGTGCTCCGGCGGTTTCGTTGAATTTGCTGGTGATAGGGTAACGCCAATCCTTGCCGAAGCTTCGATGGGTGACCCGGATGCCTACGGGCGCCTGGCGCCGCTTGTATTCGTTGATCCTGATGAGCCGCGCAACCCGTTCGACCACCGCGCGGTCGTAGCCCGCGGCAATGATCTCGTCGATGCCCTCGTCGTCCTGCATGTAGCGTGCCAGGATGCCGTCGAGGATGTCGTAGGGCGGCAGGCTGTCCTGGTCGGTCTGGTCGGGCCGCAGCTCCGCGCTCGGCGGGCGGGTGATGATGCGCTCGGGAATCGGCTCGGCGCCGGTGCCATAGGGGTCGTGGGCATTGCGCCAGCGCGCCAGGGCGAACACGGTGGTCTTGAGCAGGTCCTTGATGACCGCGAAGCCGCCAGCCATGTCTCCGTAGAGCGTGCAGTAGCCGGTGGCCATCTCGCTCTTGTTGCCGGTGGTCAGCACGATCGATCCGAACTTGTTCGACAGCCCCATCAGCAGCGTGCCGCGGATGCGGGCCTGGATGTTCTCTTCGGCCGTGTCTTCGGGCCGGCCCTTGAACTCGTCGGCCAGCGCGCCCTTGAAAGATTCGAAGGTGTGCCTGATCGAGATTTCGTCGTAGCGCACGCCCAGCCGGCCGGCCATGTCGCGCGCGTCGATCCAGCTGATGTCGGCGGTGTAAGGCGAAGGCATCATCACTGCACGCACCTTGTCCTTGCCCAGTGCATCGACGGCGATGGCAAGCACCAATGCGGAGTCGATGCCGCCCGAGAGCCCCAGGATGGCGCCCGGAAAACCGTTCTTGCCGATGTAGTCGCGCACGCCGAGCACCAACGCGTCCCAGAGCTGCGCCTCGGCCTCGCGCGGGGGCGCGATGGCACCGGGCTGGGCCATGAAGCCGACGCCGCCTCTCGGGCCCCGTTCCAGCTGCACCAACGGCACCTGCTCGCGAAAGCTCTCGGCCTGCATGGCGACCTCGCCATCGGCCTGCAATGCGAAGGAGGCGCCGTCGAACACCACTTCGTCCTGCCCGCCGACCAGATGCGCGTAGACCAGCGGCAGGCCCACGGCGCGCGCCCGGTCAGCCATGCGCGCCACGCGCTCGCCCTCCTTGCCCACGTGGTAGGGCGAGGCATTGATCACCGCCAGCACCTCGGCGCCGGACTCGCGCGCCAGTTCGGCCGGCTGGTCGAACCAGGCGTCCTCGCAGATCAGCAGGCCGACCGAGACACCGCCCGCCTCGAACACGCAAGTGCCCTGCCCCGGCGTGAAATAGCGGCGCTCGTCGAACACCTGGTAGTTCGGCAGCTCGCGCTTGGCGTAGGTCTCGAGGATGCGGCCTTCCTTGATGACGCTGGCCGCGTTGTGGCGCATCTGCACTGCCACCGAGCGGCTGCGCAGGCTGCCACCAGTCGGATGCCCCACCACCACGACCATGTCTTTGAGGTCGGCCAGCGCAGCGGCAATGCCTTTCACGGCATCATCACAGGCTTCGGTGAAGGCGGGACGGAGGAACAGGTCTTCCGCCGCATAGCCGGCAATCGAGAGTTCGGGCGTCAGCAGCAGGCGCGCGCCTTCCGCATAGGCGTGGCGTGCGGCATCGACGATCTTTTTTGCGTTGCCGACGAGGTCGCCCACCACAAAATTGAGTTGCGCGATGGCGAGCTTGAGCGTCATACAGAAGGAAGAAAAAGGCTTGAACGATTATGTCATTCGGGTTCTGGCGTCACCGTCGGACGTGAGCCCGCAAGCCTGGAACGCGCTGCTGGCCACCGAGGCCGAGCCCTCGCCCTTCATGCGCCACGAATACCTGTCGGCGCTGCATGAAAGCGGCAGCGCCTCGCCCGCCAGCGGATGGATGCCGCAGTTCGTGACGCTGTGGCGCGGCAAGCGGCTGGAGGCCGCCTGCCCGTTCTACATCAAGGACCATTCGTACGGCGAGTACGTCTTCGACTGGGCCTGGGCCAATGCCTACGAGCAGCACGGCCTGGCCTACTACCCCAAGGCCGTGGTTGCGGTGCCTTTCACGCCGGTGCCGGGCACGCGGCTGCTGGCGCGCAACGCCGAAAGCCGCACGCTGCTGGTGCAGGCGCTGGTCGCCCTGTGCAAGCAGGAAGAACTGTCGTCGCTGCACCTGCTGTTCGGCGCCGACGCGGACATCGCCGCCTGCACCGAGGCCGGGCTGATGCTGCGCAACACGGTTCAGTTCCACTGGACGAATGCGGCCCCGAAGCCCTGCGGCGATGGGCCACTGCAGCCCGCTGAAGGCGAAGCGACCTACCCGGACTTCGACACCTTCCTCGCAAGCCTCTCCCACGACAAGCGCAAGAAGATCCGCCAGGAGCGCCGCAAGGTGGCCGACGCTGGCGTGAGCTTTCGCTGGTCACGCGGCGCCGATATTTCCGCGACCGACTGGGATTTCTTCTACCGCTGCTATGAGCGCACCTACCGCGAGCACGGCAACCCGCCCTACCTCACCCGCGACTTCTTCCAGCGCATGGCCGACACGATGCCCGAGGCCTGGCTCCTGTTCATCGCCGAGCGCAACGGCAAGCCCATGGCCTCCAGCCTGATCGCCCTCTCGACGCAAGAGGGCAAGGCGCTGGTTGCCTACGGTCGTTACTGGGGGGCGCTGGAACGGGTCGATTGCCTGCACTTCGAGGCTTGCTACTACCAGCCGCTGGCGTGGTGCATCGCGCATGGCGCGAAGCGCTTCGAGGGCGGTGCCCAGGGCGAGCACAAGATGGCGCGGGCGTTGATGCCGGTGAAGACGACCAGCGCGCATTGGCTGGCACACCCGGCGTTCTCCGATGCCGTGGAGCGCTTTCTCGAACGCGAGGGCGCGGGCATCGAAAACTACATGGACCACCTGGGCGAACGCAGCCCGTTCAAGGCTTAGGTTCGCCCCAGGCTTCACGCACTTCGTGTCGCGTCAACTCCCTCGATCGGGAGCAGCACCCGCAGCCCGGCAAGGCCGGCTCCGCGGTGTTTCACGAATCACGAAGACGCTGGCTTGCTCCTACTTCTTGTAAGCGGCGATGCCGTCCAGCACTTCCTTCTTGGCGGCGTCGATGCCTTCCCAGCCCAGCACCTTGACCCACTTGCCGGCTTCCAGGTCCTTGTAGTGCTCGAAGAAGTGGCTGATGGCCTTCAGGCGCATCGGGTTCACGTCGTCGACCGACTTCCAGTGGCTGTAGATCGGCAGCACCTTGTCGGTAGGCACGGCCAGCACCTTGCCGTCGACGCCGGCTTCGTCTTCCATCATCAGGATGCCGAGCGGGCGGCAAGGCACCACCACGCCGGGCAGCAGCGGGTACGGCGCGATCACCAGCACGTCGACCGGGTCGCCGTCGCCCGACAGCGTCTGCGGCACGTAGCCGTAATTGGCCGGGTAGTACATGGCCGTCGTCATGAAGCGGTCGACGAAGATCGCGCCCGATTCCTTGTCGACCTCGTACTTGATCGGGTCGGCGTTCATCGGGATTTCGATGACCACATTGAAGGCGTCGGGAACGTTCTTGCCGGGGGAAACTTTGTCGAAGGACATGACGTTTTTCGAGTAGTTGAAAAGTATGAGAGGGATGGGGACAAACCCGGAGTTTACTTTCCGTGTCACGGCGCGGTCGCACACGCATCTGTTTTTGCCTGTAAATTGCCACCGTTGGCCAATCGGCTCCGCACCTTCGGTGCAGTGAGCTTCGAGGAAGCAACGCGGCGGAAATCAGGTCCCGTACGCGTTGTGCGCAGGGCCCCTGCTGTCCGTCTCCACAAGTCACAACGAACGAATGGAGAAGCAAAGCATGATCGGCAACACTCCCCTGATACTGGCAGTCGTCTGCGGCCTCGTGGCCGTGGGCTACGGTTTCTGGGCCCGAAGTTGGATTCTGGCCAAGGACCCGGGCAACGCACGAATGCAGGAAATCGCCGCGGCCATCCAGGCCGGCGCCTCGGCCTACCTCGCAAAGCAGTACACCACCATCGCGGTGGTCGGCATCATCCTCGCCATCCTCATCGGCCTGTTCCTGGACCTGACCACGGCCGTGGGCTTCGTGGTCGGCGCCGTGCTGTCGGGCGCCTGCGGCTTTATCGGCATGAACGTGTCGGTGCGCGCCAATGTGCGCACCGCGCAGGCGGCCACGCACGGCATCGGCCCGGCACTTGACGTGGCGTTCCGCGGCGGCGCCATCACCGGCATGCTGGTGGTGGGCCTGGGCCTGCTGGGCGTTTCTGCCTTCTACTGGTTCCTGTCGAGCGGCACGCCGGTTGCAGGCCAGAGCCTCTCGGGCCTGCTGAATCCGCTGATCGGCTTTGCCTTCGGCTCCTCGCTGATCTCGATCTTCGCGCGGCTGGGCGGCGGCATCTTCACCAAGGGCGCCGACGTCGGCGCCGACCTGGTGGGCAAGGTCGAGGCCGGCATTCCGGAAGACGATCCGCGCAACCCGGCCGTGATCGCCGACAACGTGGGCGACAACGTCGGCGACTGCGCCGGCATGGCGGCCGACCTGTTCGAGACCTACGCCGTGACGCTGATCGCCACCATGGTGCTGGGCGCGCTGATGGTCACCACGGCACCGGGCAACGCGGTGCTGTATCCGCTGGCACTGGGTGGCGTGTCGATCATCGCGTCGATCATCGGCTGCTTCTTCGTGAAGGCCTCGCCGGGCATGGTCAACGTGATGCCGGCGCTTTACAAGGGCCTGGCGGTGGCGGGCATCCTGTCGCTGATCGCGTTCTGGTTCGTCACGAGCTGGATCATTCCCGACAACGCGATCGCCGCGAGCGGCAGCCAGCTGAAGCTGTTCGGCGCCTGCTTCGTGGGCCTCGCACTGACGGCCGCGCTGGTGTGGATCACCGAGTACTACACCGGCACGCAGTACAAGCCCGTGCAGCACATCGCACAGGCCTCGACCACCGGCCACGGGACCAACATCATCGCGGGCCTGGGCGTGTCGATGCGTTCGACGGCCTGGCCGGTGATCTTCGTGTGCATCGCGATCCTGGCTTCGTACTCGCTCGCAGGCCTCTTCGGCATTGCGGTGGCCGCCACGTCGATGCTGAGCATGGCCGGCATCGTGGTCGCGCTCGACGCCTACGGCCCCATCACCGACAACGCCGGCGGCATCGCCGAAATGAGCGAGCTGCCCGACAGCGTGCGCGCCGTGACCGACCCGCTCGACGCGGTCGGCAACACGACCAAGGCCGTGACCAAAGGCTACGCGATCGGCTCGGCCGGCCTGGCCTCGCTGGTGCTGTTCGCCGACTACACCCACAAGCTGGAGAGCTTCGGTCTGAACATCAGCTTCAACCTGAGCGACCCGATGGTGATCGTCGGCCTCTTCATCGGCGGGCTGATCCCCTACCTGTTCGGCGCCATGGCCATGGAAGCCGTGGGCCGTGCGGCCGGCGCGGTGGTGGAAGAAGTGCGCCGCCAGTTCCGCGACATCCCCGGCATCATGGAAGGCACCGGCAAGCCCGAGTACGGCAAGGCCGTGGGCATGCTGACCGGCGCGGCCATCAAGGAAATGATGATCCCCTCGCTGCTGCCGGTGGTGGTGCCGATTCTGGTCGGCCTGCTGCTCGGGCCCAAGGCGCTGGGCGGCCTGCTGATGGGCACCATCGTCACGGGTCTCTTCGTCGCCATCTCGATGTGCACGGGCGGCGGCGCCTGGGACAACGCCAAGAAGTACATCGAAGACGGCCACCACGGCGGCAAGGGCTCCGAGGCGCACAAGGCAGCCGTCACCGGCGACACCGTGGGCGACCCCTACAAGGACACCGCCGGCCCGGCCGTGAACCCGCTGATCAAGATCATCAACATCGTGGCGCTGCTGATCGTGCCGCTGGTCGTGAAATTCCACGCCGGCGATGCGGCAGCGGCCGTACCTGCCAAGGTGGAAACGCCGCCGGCCGCGACCGCACCCGCCGCCATGGCACCGGCCACACCGGGCGCGGCCATCGCCTCGGCCGCCGTGACGGCCACCGAGGCCGCCGCGGTGAAGGTCGAGAACGGCGTCGTCAAGTTCTACTTCGCCACCGCCAGCGCCGAGGTCGCGCCCAATGCCAAGGAAGCATTGGCCGACGTCATCAAGGCGGTGCAGAGCGGCAGCACCGTGCTCGTGAGCGGCTACCACGACGCCAGCGGCGACCCGGCGAAAAACGCCGAGCTTGCCAAGCAGCGCGCGATGGCCGTGAGCGAGGCGCTCAAGGCGGCCGGCGCGCCCGAAGACAAGATCGAGCTTGCCAAGCCCGAACAATCGCAGGCCGACGGGCCACCTTCCGAAGCCCGCCGCGTGGAAGTCAAAGTAAAGTCCTGAGATGCCCACTGCCGCACGACTCGAATCCTTCATCGCCGCCGTCGAAGGCGGCGCGCATGCCCAGGCCATCGAGGACTACTACACCGAAGACGCCACCATGCGCGAGAACCAGGCCGAACCGCGGCGCGGCCGCAGCACGCTGGTGGCACAGGAAACCGCCGTGCTCGCGCGCACCGAATCGGTCACCAGCACCTGCGTGCGGCCGGTGCTGGTGAACGGCGACCACGTGGCGATCCACTGGGTCTTCGAGTTCATCTTCAAGAATGGCGGCACGATGCGCATGGAAGAGATCGCGTGGCAGCGCTGGGAAGGCGAGCGCATCGCCGAAGAACAGTTCTTCTACGACCCGGCGCAAAGAAAGCCGGGCTGAAGACACTGCACGCTTCCACCGCCATGGCGCTGAAGACCACCTCCTAGCCCCATGCGATACCTCCGCGCACTGATTGCCGGCACGCTGACCATCGCCCTGGCCGAACTGGCGATCGTGCGGCGCTTTCCGCGCATCCTGCTGGCCGTGGTGGCCGTTGGCGTGGTGCCGGCGATCTATGCGCTGATCTATCTCACGAGCGTCTGGGACCCGGCCGGCCACACGGCCGACCTGCCCGCGGCCATCGTGAACGAGGACCGCGGCGTCACCTACATGGCGCACTCGGTCAACGTCGGCGACGAGCTGACGCGCACTTTGCTTACCAAGCGCGCGTTCGGCTTTCGGGTGATGACCGATGCCGAGGCCGCGCGCGCCGAGGTGCGGCGCGGCACGCTGGCCTTTGCGCTGTTCATCCCCGGCGACTTCAGTGCCAACGCGGTGCCGGGCACCCAGCGCGGCGCCGGGCAACTGGTGGTCTACACCTCCGAAGGCAACAACTACAGCTCGGCCGGACTGGCCCGCCGCTTCGCAGGCGAGCTGGGCCACCAGGTCAACGAAATGCTCAACGAGCAGCGCTGGGGCCTGGTGCTGAACGCGGCCTCCGGCTCGCAAGCGCGGCTCGACAAGCTCAAGCAGGCGTTGCTGGAGCTGCGCGACGGCAGCCAGACACTCGCCAACGGGGCGGCCCAGTACAGCGCCGCGGCGCAGCAGGTCGGCGGCGGGTTCAAGCAGGTCAACGGCGGCATCCGGACCATCCAGTCGAAACTGCCGGCCGACGCGGACCTGCGTGCGCTCAAGAGCGGCGCGCAGCAACTCACAGCCGGCCAGCATGAGCTGGGCAGTGGCCTCGCGCAGATCGGCGACGGGCTCGAACTGCTCAATGGCGGCGCCGGCCAGTTGGGCGACGGCGCGCGGCGGATGCAGAAAGAAACGGCCGACATCCCTTTCGTCGGCGACCGCCTCGCCAAGGGCGCCGGAGAACTCGCTGCCGGCGCGGACAAGCTGCACGGTGGCCTCGGGCAGGCCCAAGCCGCACTCGGCAAGGCGGAAGAAGGCAACCAGAAGCTGGCCACCGGCGCTTCGGCCCTCGAGGGCGGTGTCGGCAAGCTCACCGACGGCATGGGCGCGCTGTCCGCCGGCATCCGCACCATGGCGGGCAAGTTGCCCGAAGACCGCAAGCTCGACGAATTCATCCAGGGCGGCGCACAACTGGCGCAGGGCGCGCAGCGACTGCTGACCGGCGTGCGCACCATCGAAGCCGCCCTGCCCGCGTCCATCACCCGCATCCAGGGCAGCGCCTCGGGGCTGGCCGATTCGGTCGAGCCCAAGGTCGAGGTGGTGGCGCCGGTGGCCAACAACGGCAGCGCCTTCGTGCCGAACATGGTGTCGGTTGCGCTGTGGATCGGCGCCGTGATGGCCGGCTACCTGTTCAACATCCGCATCGTGCTGGTGGACCACACCCACTATCCGAAGCTCGCCAAGGCCCTGGGCAAGATCACCGTGCCGGCGCTCATCGTGCTGCTGCAGGTGGCGCTGGTGCTGGCCACGCTGCTCGGCGTGCTGGAGGTGCAGGCGCCGCGGGTGGCGGCGCTTGCGCTCACGATGGCACTGGCCTCGCTGGTGTTTCTCGTGGTGCTGTTCGCGATCCTGCATGTCTTCGGCGATTTCGGCCGCATCCTGACCGTGCTGCTGCTCACGCTGCAGTTGTCCGCCGGCGGCGGCGTGTTGCCGGTGGAACTGTCGGCGGGGTTCTTTCGCACCGTCCATAGCTGGCTGCCCTTCAGCTGGGTGGTGCAGGCCTTCCGCGCCGTGATGTTCGGCGCCTTCGACGACGGCTGGGCGCATGCCTGCGGCGTGGTGGTGCTGTCGGGCGCGGTGGCGGTCGGACTGATGGCGATCTTCGGCAAATGGAAGGAGGTGCTGCTGTCGGACTACAAGCCCACGATCCAGGTCTGAAGGCGTCCGGCGAATGCAACACTTTCGATGTCACATAGAATTTGTCGAATGACTGCACCCGCCACGCCCACCGCCGACACCGACGTCGACGCCACCCAGGAGCTCTCCATCGAAGCCCTGGCAGCGCGCACGGGCGTCACGGTGCGCAACATCCGCGCCTACACCACGGCGGGGCTGCTGCCATCGCCCAGGCTGCGGGGCCGCCTCGGGCTGTACGGCGACGACCACGCGCAGCGGCTGGCGCTGATTCGCGAGCTGCGCGACCAGGGCTTCGGCATCGAGGCGATCCGCCGTATCTTCGGGCGCGCCCCGGCCTCGGCCTGGGGCGACCTGGTTGCCGTCGCGCGCTCTGTGTCGGGCAGCCTCTTTGCCTCGGAAACGCCCGTCGTGGTGTCGGCCAAGGCGCTCGCCGCCAAATGGAAAGGCCAGATGACGCCGGCCCTGCTCGTGCGCGCAGCCAAGGCCGGCCTGATGCGCGAACTGCCCGACGGCCAGGTGCAGATGCTGAGCCCCGCGCTCGGCCAGATCGCCGAGCAGTTGGCTGCGCTGGGCCTGCCGCTCGAAGAAGTGATCGGCATGCAGGAAACCATGGCCTGCACGCTGCGCACCACCGCGCGCCATTGGCTGCGCACGCTGGCCGACAGCCTGCTGGCGGGCGATGCGATCGATGCCGAACGCACCGCGCAACTGCTCGAAAAGGCGCGGCCGCTGGCCACCGGCGCGGTGCAGGCCGCGTTCCCCGTGATCCTGCAGCAGGAGCTCGACGCCCTGCTGCGCAAGGCCGCCTGAACCCGATGACAAGCCCCCGCCACGCCCTCCTCCACACCTTGCTGCTGTTGCCGGCCCTGGCCGGCGGCACCGCCTTCGCGCAAACCCGCGGCGACACGCTGGCGCTGAGCTTCGACGCGGCCCGCGCCCGCATGATCGAGCGCTCCGACAAGCTGGCCGCCGCGCACGCGGCAGTCGAATCCAAGGAGCTGCAGAGCCAGGGCCTCAAGGGCCTGGGCGGCCCGTCCGTCAGCGTCTCGGGTCTGGCCTATGCGTACAACGCCAACCTGAACCTCGACCTCGATCCGCTCAACCAGAGGCTCGGGCAGCTTGGCCAGGCGTTGCCGTCGCCCATCCAGGGCCTCATCTCGCAGATGCCGATTCCGCAGCTGCCCAACAGCTACACGATCAACCGGCACGACACCGGCTCCAACGCCTCGGTCTCGGCGGTCTGGCCGATCTACGTCGGCGGCGCGACCGACGCGGTGCGCGGCTTCGTGTCAGCGCAGACGCGCGAAGCGCAGGCCGATGCCGACCAGGCCGGCCACGAGGTCGACACGCTGCTGGTGCAGCGCTACTTCGGTGCCCAGCTCGCCCGGCGCGCGGCCGCGCTGCGTGCGCAGGCCGAGCGCACCATCGCCCAGCACGACTCGGCCGCGCAAAAGATGCTCGCGGCCGGCGTGATCTCGCGCGTGGAGCGCCTGCAGGCCAGCGCGGCTTACGAAGAAGCCCGGCGCAACGCGCGCAAGGCCGAAGACGACGCGGCACTGGCCGCCGTGGCGCTCGCGCGCACCGTGCGCGCCGACGGCAGCGTGGCACCGCAAACGCCCCTCTTCCTCATCAGCACACCCATCGAACCGCTCGGCTACTTCATCGATTCGGCGCTCACGCGCCACCCGGGGCTGGACAAGGTCGCGGCCAAGAAGTCGCAGGCCGAGCAGCTGCACGAAGGCGAAGAAGCCTTGCGGCGCCCGCAGGTCATTGCCTTCGGCACACGACAGATCAAGGGCGGCAATGCCGACTGGGTGGCCGGCCTGGGCGTGCGCTGGACGCTCTATGACTCCGTGGACCGCGACGCGCTCTCGGCCTCCTCGATGAAGAAGGTCGAGCAGGCGGAACGCACCGACGCGCAGGCGCGCAGCGACATCTCGCTGCTGGTCGAGCGTAACTGGCGCGCGCTTGAAAACGCGCGGCGCCAATACCTGGAAATGAAGGCCTCGGTCGAGCTGGCGCAGGAAGTCGTCAAGCTGCGCACCTCAGGCCTGCGCGAAGGCACGAGCACCACGCTCGACCTGATCGACGCCGAAACCAATCAAGCCAAGGTGCTGACCGAGCGTGCGCAAGCCGCCAACGACTACGTGCAGGCGCTCGCGCAACTGCTCGAAAGCGCGGGCCTTTCCGACAAGTTTTCCGACTACATCGCGCGCGCCGACGTGAGGGTGAATTGATGATGAGTGCCAAGACCCGAAAACTGATCGCGATCCTTGCTGCCCTGCTGGTGCTGGCGCTGCTCATCTGGGGCTTCTGGCGCGCGTCGCAGCCCGCGCCCGAGGTGTTCCAGGGCCAGATGGAAGCGCGCGAGACCGACGTGGCCGGCAAGGTGACGGCGCGCATCGCCGAAGTGCTGGTGAAGGAAGGCGACCGCATCCCGGCCGGCGCGGTGCTGGTGCGCATGGACAGCCCCGAAGTGCGAGCCAAGCTCGCACAAGCCACCGCCGCCGAACAGGCCGCGCAGGCCGTGGCCGAGAAGGCGCAGAACGGCGCTCGCCCGCAAGAAGTCGAGATGGCACGCATGCAGTGGCAGCGCGCCGAAACCGCGGCCCAACTGGCGCAAACATCTTTCCGCCGTGTCGACGGACTGGCCCGCGAAGGCCTGGTGGCCGACCAGAAACGCGACGAGGCCGAAGCCAACTGGAAAGCCTCGCGCGATGCCGCCATCGCAGCCAAGGCGCAGTACGACATGGCACGAAGCGGCGCCCGCCCCGAAGACAAGGCGGCGGCCAGCGCACAGGCGCGCCAGGTCGCGGGCGTGGTGGCCGAGGCCGAAGCCGCCAAGGCCGAGACCGAATTGCGCAGCCCCGTGGGTGGCGAAGTGGCCAAGGTGCTGGCCAAGGTCGGTGAGCTGTCGCCGCAGGGCGTGGCGGTGGTCACGGTGGTCGACCTGAGCGATCAGTGGGTGGTGCTCAACGTGCGCGAAGACCGGCTCGCCCGCTTCGCGCTCGGCAACGAGTTCGATGCCCGCCTGCCCGCGCTGGCCAGCGGCGGCAACAAGCGCGAGGCCCGCTTCAAGGTCTACTACAGCGCCGTCATGCCCGACTTCGCGACCTGGCGCGCAACGCGCGGCGGTGCCGGCTTCGACGTGCGCACCTTCGAGGTTCGCGCGCGGCCGCTCAAGCCCATCGAAGGCGCGCGCCCCGGCATGAGCGTGCTGGTCGACTGAGCCCGCACGGCGCCCTCCGATGAGCCTCCGAGGCTTTTCCGCAGCCAGTGCCCGGCGCGAGTTCTCGCTGCTGCGCACCCGCCCCTGGGATCTGGCCATGATCTCGTGGGTGCCGTTGCTCGCGGTGTGGCTGATCTGGTGGATCTTCTCGGCCGGCCTGCCCGAGCGCCTGCCGATCGGCGTGCTCGACCAGGACCACTCGGCCCTCTCGCGCCAGCTGGTGCGCTTTCTCGATGCCACGCCCGGCCTGCGCGTGGTGCAACAGTTCGACGACGAAGGCGCGATGTCGCGCGCGCTCACCAGCGGTGCGGTCGATGCGGCGGTGCAGCTGCCGCGTGACCTGAGCCGCGACGTCAAGCAGGGCCGCGTCGGCCAGGTGCTGCTGCTGCACAACGCGCAACTGGGCACGCATTCGAGCCTGATCCAGCGCGACGTGCGCACCGCCGTCGGCACCGTGTCGGCCGGCGTCGAACTCACGGTGCGCAACAAGCGTGGCGAATCGATGACATCGGCGCGCGTGAGCATGGAGCCGATCAAGGCGAGCATGGTGGCGCTGTTCAACACCTCGACCGACTACGAACAGTTTCTTGGCGCGGCGCTCATTCCGGCGCTGCTGCACATCCTGGCGATGACGGCCGGCGCCTGGGCCGTGGGCCGCGAGCTGCGCGACCGCAGCATCGCGCAGTGGCTCGGCACCTCGCCGCGCTGGCACGAGGCGCTGGCTGCGCTGGCGGGCAAGCTGGCGCTGCCGTTCGCCAGCCTTTCCACGGTGGGGATCGCGGCCATGCTGTGGATCACGGCCGGGCGCGGATGGCATCCGGTCGGCTCCGTGGGGTGGACGCTGTTTGCGCTCGTGGTGTTCCTTGCGTTGTCGATCGCGCTGGGTGCCTTTGCCGCCAGCCTCACGCGGTCGCTGCGCACTGCGCTGTCGGCCACCGGCTTCATCACCGCGCCGGCCTTCGCGTTCGGTGGCGTGGGCTTTCCGCTGGTCGCGATGCCTTTCTTTGCACAGGCCTGGGCCACCCTGCTGCCCTACACGCACTACATCCGCGTGCAGATGGAGCAGTTGCAGATGGGCGCGCCGCTGGCCTATTCGGCGGCCACGCCACTCTGGATGGTGCTGGGCACGGCGGTGCTGCTTGCTGTGTCGGCTTGTGCGCTGGTGCGCGCCGCCGGAGCGCCCGACACCTGGGGTGGCCGCTGATGACGAACGATGCGAGCCGCACCCGCCTGGGCGCCGCCTGGCGCGATACCGCGCTGGCGGTGCTGCGCGACAAGGGCGTGCTGCTGATCATGCTGCTCGCGCCCATCATCTACGGCTTCTTCTACCCGTGGCCCTACGGCACGCAAGCGGTGACGCGCGTGCCGGTGGCGGTGGTCGATCAGGATCACAGCGGGCTGTCGCGGCAGATCGCGCGCTTTGCCATGGCCAACCCGCGCCTCGACGTGCGGATGGTCACGGCCGATGTGCGCGAGGCGCAGCAGGCGCTCTGGCGCGGCGATATCGAGGGCTATGCGCTGCTGCCGGCCGATCTCAAGCGCAACGTGCTGCGCGGCACGTCGGCGGTGGTCACGATCGAGGGCAACGGCGCCTATGCGCTGCTCAACAAAGCGGTGCTGTACGGTTTTTCGGAGGCGGTCGGCACGGTCTCGGCGGGTGTCGAGATTCGCAAGCTGCAGGCCGGCGGCCAGAGCGCCATTCAGGCGGCACGCAGCCGCAGCCCGCTCAGCACGCAGCTCGTGGCGCTGTTCAACCCGACCGAAGGCTACGGCAGCTACGTGGTGCCGGCGGTGGCGCTGCTGATCCTGCAACAGACGCTGCTGATGGGTGCCGCAATGCTGGCCGGCACCTGGGCCGAGGCCGGGCGGCTGCGTGCGTCCACGAGTGCGTGGCTGGGGCGCCTGGGCGCGCTGTCGGTGTTCGGGGTTCTCAGCGGCCTTTTCTATTTCGGCTGGGTGTTCTTCCTGCAGGACTACCCGCGCGGCGGCAATCCGTGGGGGGCGCTGGTGCTGCTGGTGTTCTACGTGCCCGCGATCTGCACGCTGGGCCTGCTGCTGGGCTGCTGGTTCCGCGATCGGGAGCGGGCCTTGCAGGTGCTGCTGTTCACTGCATTGCCGATGGCTTTTCTCTCGGGCTTCTCATGGCCGGTCGAAGCCCTGCCCGGGCCGCTGCAGGGGTTGCGCTGGATTTTCCCGAGTACCTCGGGCATTCAGGCTTCCTTGCGCCTCAACCAGATGGGCGCGCCGCTGCATGACGTGCTGCCCTACTTGGGCGTGCTGCTGTCGCTGACGTTTGCGGGGCTGCTGACGCTGTGGCTCGCCGCCACGCCGCGCGCCGCCGACAAGAAACGTCTCTAGCGCTGGCTCTCGGCGGCCACCGCGCGCACCAGCCGCGTGGCCGGGCCGACCAGTTCACGCAGATCGCCCGCGCGGTCCTGCTCGATCGACTGCAGCACCAGTTCATTGATGCCGCCGACCACCGTCATCGCCATCTCGTTCGTCAGGTGCACCGCGGGGTCTTCCGCGCCACCGCTGCTGTTGATCGCGATCTGGATGAAGTTGGCGATCTCGTCGTTCACCCGGCGCCGCACCACAAGGCCCGGCATGCCCAGCCCCAGGATCTCGACGAAGAGCGTGCGCAGCAGCACCGGGTCTTGCGCAAGGTAGTCGAAGTACGCGGTCATTGCCTGCTCGACCTGCGCATGCCAGGGCTGCACCGGATCGAACGCCTCGCTCACCGCCTGCAGCGCCAGCCGGCTCGCGGTTTCGTAGAGCGCGATCAGGCACTCGGTCTTGGTGCTGAAATGCTCGTAGAAAGTGCGGCGCGAGACGGCGGCCTCGCGCACGATGTCGGCAATGGTGGTTTCGGCGTAGCCCTTGGCCGCCACGGCATGCGCCATGCCCTGGAGCAGCCGGGCGTAGTGTTCGTTGACCGGGCCTTCGGCAGGCTTGGCAACGGCTGTCTTTTCGATGGTTGCGCTCATGAATGGCACATTTTCCTACGTCTCGGTACTTGACAGTACCAGCCTGCGATTGCACCATGGCGGCATTCGGTACGCAGTTGTACCAATCGCCCATCCCACGCTTCCCGTGCTTTTTCGAGGATTGTTTTCATGACTGAACTCGTTGTTCGCCGCCTTCTGATCGATCTGCAATCGCCATTTGCCCGCGACTGGTGCGGCGGCGATGCATTCTCGACCGCTTTCTTCAACGCGCTGTCGATGAGCTTCCCGTTCGGAGAGCAGTTTTTCATCGATGCCGTGCGCGACGCGGTGGCCACCCTGCCCCCCGAGGTCCAGGAAAAGTACCGCGCCGACGTGCGCGGCTTCATCGGCCAGGAGGCCACGCACCGCCGCATCCATTCGCTGTTCAACGCCCACCTCGAAAGCCAGGGCCTGGTGGACGGCTGGACCGCGCGCGCCGGCAAGCGCATGACCTTGATGGAAGGCGCCGATCCGCGCCACGCGCTGGCGGTTACCGCGGCCACCGAGCACTTCACCGCGATGTTTGCCGAATGGCTGCTGGCCCACCCCGGGATACTCGACGGCGCCGAGCCGCGCCTGCGCACCATGTGGCTGTGGCACAGCGCCGAGGAGCTGGAGCACAAGAGCGTCGCCTTCGACATCTACAAGGCCGCGGACGGCTCCGAGGCCTGGCGCAAGCGCTGGTTCCGCCGCGTGACGATGATGTTCCTCGGCGACCTGATGCACCAGACCATCGACAACCTGCGCCACGAAAAGCAGTTGTGGAAATGGTCGACCTGGAAGAGCGCCGCGCGCATCCTGCTAAGCCGCGATGGCCTGTTGCGCGGCAACCTGAGCGGCTGGCGCAGCTACCTGCGCGCGGATTTCCATCCGGCACAGCAGGACAGCAGCCTGTCGACGCGCTGGCTGGTGGACAACCGCGCGCAATACACGCCCGTGGGCGCGGCGCCCGAGGCGGCCGCCGCTCGATGAATCAGTAAAAGGTGGCGCGGTGCGGGCCGCCGCTGCCAGCCTGCTGGTGCTCGGGGCGCAGCGTGAGGTCGTGCAGCGTGTCGAAGTCCGACGGGGCGTCGGGCACGCGCATCACCACTTCGAGTTCGTGCATCGACGTCACCCAGCGGCCGGCCGGCGATTCGGCCGGTTCGTCGTTGGCGAACACGCCGTCGCGGATGTAGAGGGTTTCGCCTTCGGGGCGCTCGCCGTGGAGCTCGATCAGGCGCGCGATCGAGAAGTTGTACGTCACAAGCTTCTCGCGCGTCTTGCGGTCCTTGCCGCCGCAGTTGAACGAGCCTTCGGCGGCGATGACGATGCAGGAGCCGTCCACGCCGCCATCCACGTCGATCTCGTTGCCCGAGCGCCAGATGGCGTTGGGCAGGCGCACCCGGACCTTGTCGATCACGAGGTCGCGCTGCTTGTTGAGGCTGCCCAGGGGCGGAACGAGCGAACGCAGCTGGCGCAGTCGCTCGGCGAAGTTGTCGTCCATCAGGAATTCGACGTGGTGCGTGGCGCTGCCGGACGAGCGCTTGACCACCTGCATGACCACATGGCGCGGCTTGCTCATGGCTGAACCCCTTTGCGAGCGTTGAAATCCGCGCCCGGTGCGGAGCGCCAATGGCTTTGCTGCAAATTCATTGGAAATCGACTACAGATTAGAACTTTTGAATAAATGCAAATCGATGCATCATTTGTTTCCAACTGTATATCGATTGGGCCCGATGTGGAAGCCAATCAGCGACAAGCTCGCGCGGAAATGTCGCCAAAACGTCTCCCCACCGTGGTAGCGGGGAGACGCTGTTTTATTCCGCCGCCAATGCCTCGTCGAGCGCCTTGCACGAAGGCGCGCAAACGGTCTGGGATTTTCCGAGCACCTGGCGCGTACGCAACTGCGAGCGAACGCGGTGCTTGCCGCACATGAAGCAGGACATGGTCGCGCCGCTGAACGATGCCGAGGCGCGGAACGGCGAGCCCGGCGTCTTGGTCTTGTAGCGCAGGCCGTCCGCCACCACTGCCGTCTTCACTTCACCCTTCGCCATGCGTCTTGTCCTTGTTGTTCGGTTCGGCACGGCGCATCGCGCGTGCAATGGCTTCCCTGGCGCTGGCCTCAGCCGCAAGGGAAACGTCCAGCGCCGAGCGGCACAGCCCGGCGTGTTGATAGTTGAGATTTTCGTAGACCTCGGAGGCGGCCGGATAGGCATCGAGCAGCCGGCCGAGGTCGGCGCCCTGTTCGACATCCTCGAACTCGTGGACAAGGTGCTCGACCACCGAGCGGTACTGCTCGGCGCCGACGGGCACGGGGCTGTGCTCGAGCTTTTCCAGCAGTTGAGCCAGCACGTGGGTCACTGCCAGATCGGTCTTGGGCGACGGATTTCGGGTCGTGTTCATGGTTTGCATCTGGGGGCAGCATACGCCTATGCAAGTGGCTGCTCGTACAGGGATGTCTCGGCTTCCCCCGCTTTCTGCGCCGCCTGCATCCGCTGGAGCAGGCTGTGGAGCATCTCGGTCGACAACCCGTGGATCACCAGCCGGTGCCCCGCGCGCAGGGTCGACAACGGCACCAGCGGGTGCTTGTTGTTGACCAGGATCAGGTGCTCGGGCGCGTTCAGCAGGGTCGCCGTGTAGATGCCGATGGTTTCGTCCAGTTGCAAGGAGTTGGCCGCACGCCAGAAATCGTTGTCGGTCAGCATCAGCTGGTAGAGCGGCGTGAAAAGCTCGATCGCGCTTTGCAGGTCGAGAAAGTTCAGCCTGCCGTTCGGCATGTCTTCCAGCCGCAGCCCCGGCTCCTTGATCATCGAGAAATCGACCTTTTCGGCCTTGCACAGCGCCAGCCCCTTCTCGCGCAGCGCCGTGTTCAGGCGGATCACGAAATTGAAGAGATTCAGGTCGTGCTTGAGGAACATCTCGTCCTTCAGCGCGTCGATGTCGGCCGGCTCCAGCGGGTTCGTGGCCACGGGCGCCGGCGAATTGCGGCCGATGAAGGCCAGCACCTGCGAGCCCAGGTGAAAGTGCCGCAGGATCAGCCAGTTGGCCTCGGGCGACACGAAGCGCGTCAGCCCCCAGGCCAGGAAGCGGTGCAGCAGCTTCGAGTGCGACCAGTTGCGCGGCACGAACACCTTGACGATCTGGATCAGGATGATCGTCAGCCGCGCCAACGGCCGCAAAAAGGGCAACAGGTACTGCCGCGACCCCGAGCTCGAATCGGCCAGCCACGCCGACTTGACGTTGTCCGGCAGCGGCGTGCTCTGGTCGAGGTAAAGCGCCAGCCACGGGCTGGGGTCGCGCTCGTCGTGTGCCTGGGTCAGGAATTCAGGCGTTCGGCTCATGGGTCATTCGCTCCGTGATGTGCTGGAACTGCATCAGATACAGCGCGGCCGTATGGCGCGCCGTGTCGATGATCTGGCGGGCCGCGCGCGCCTGCCCTTCCACGGCCATGACCATCTCGACCGCGGCGAGCCAACGGTTCAGGTGGTTCTCGTCGTTGTGGCCGTGGTACTCGAGAAAGCGGAAGGCATCGGGCGGCAGCTTCAGGCCGGCCTTGATGAGCGGCAACAGCGCCGGCACGATGCGCTGGCCCGTGCCCTCGATGATGTAGATGGCGCCCAGCAGGCCGATCGGGTCGCGCGTGGCGGCCAGCCCGTGCAGGTAGGCATTGAGCGCCTCGCCACCGGGGTTGCGGCGCAGCTCGTCGATCTGCCTGACCGTACCACCGGCCTTCTTGTAGTCGTCGAACAGGATGTTGAAGTCGTTCTGCTCCTCGCCTGCGTGCACGTCGATCAGCGACGCAAGCATCTGGTAGGGCTCGCTCAGCGAGGCCGCGCCCTCACGCATCCACTTGCTGCCTTCGCGCACCTGCGGCACCCACTGCTCCATCCAGTTCAGGTAGTCAGGCAAGGCGAAGCGGCGCTCGCGGATCTGGCGGATCAGCGACGTGCGCCAGACGCGCGAGCGGTAGTCGTGCCAGATCGAGGCCAGCTCCGTCAGCAAGGCACCGAGGCCTTCGGGCGCGGCGGCCGGATCGTGCGGGGGCGCGATGACGAGGTCGTCGTCGGGCACCGCCGGTACCGTTGCACGGGGCGCAACGGCGGCCGGCGCTGCATCGACCGCCTCGACTTCGAGCAGCATGTACGCCGCCATGAAACGGCCCGACTCGGGCACGTAGCAGAAGATCTGCTCGCCGGGCTTCAGCGTCTTGGTGTGCAGGAATTCGGCCAGCATCACAAGGATCGACGCCGCGCCCGTGTTGCCGCGCCACGCCAGGTTGCTCCACCAGCGTTCGCGCGGAATCGACAGATCGGCCTTTGCCATCAGGTCCTCGACCACCGGAATGAATCTTTCCGACGAGTAGTGGCACAGGAAGTGATCGACCCGCTTCGGATCGACCCAGCCGTCGCGCACCAGCCCTGCGTATTCGTGGATGCCGACGTCGAACAGGTGCGGCAGCAGGCGGATGTCTTGCCGCAGCGACAGCGCACCGGCGGCTTCCGCCTCGGCCCAGGAGCCGAAGTCGAGGTGGCCGCGCGCGCGGTCTTCGGTCAGGCCGAGCTGCATGCAGACCGGGTAGTCGCCCGAAAAGGCGCGCTGGTGCACCCACTTCAGCCGCAGGCGCAGCCCCGGCACCCCGGCCAGTGCCGGCGAACCGTCGGACAGCAGCAAGGCACCCGCGCCATCGGACAGCATCCAGCGCAGGAAGTGCGAGTCGAAGTCGGTCTCGTAGCCGCGTGCCGCAAAGCGCGAGCGCTTGAAAAGCCGCGACGGCATCTCGCTCGCCACTGCCATCGCCGTGCGGTGTGCGCCCAGCTCGATGCCCTGCGCGGCCGTCTGGATCGCCGAAACGCCCGCGGCGCAGATGCCGTGCACCGAATGCGTTTCCATCGGCTGCGCCGCAAGCTCGCCCTGGATCATGTTGGCAAAGCCGGGCATCAGCGCATCGCCGCCCGACGACCCGCTGGCCAGCAGCGACACGCGCGACAGCTCGGCCCCGCCGCGCCGCAGGCAGTCGCGGATCGCACCGGCGGCCAGTTGCGCATTGGTGTGCTGCGTCACGCCTTCGGCGTCGATGGCGTAGTGCCGGGTGAGGATGCCGTTCTCCACCAGGATGCGCCGCTTGATGCGCTCCGACATGCGGTTGAGCGGTGCGATGTACGCATCCATGCGCTCGTTGGGAATGGGTTCGCCCGGCATGAAGTAGCCGGCGCTTTCAAGGTAGACGCGTTGAAATGGAACAGGCATGGGATCAGTGGATTGAAGAATCGGGAGGCATCAGCGAGCGGCTGCGAAAGCGCGGCCACACGGCCCCCAGCACGAACACCCGCAGCATGTACGGCACCAGCCCGCCCTCGTTGAGCACGGGCGCGACCCGCGCGCGGTAGCGCGTGTGATGCAGGTGCGTGAGCTCGGACCAATGGGCATGCGGGTTCTCGTGATGTGCGGTGTGCAGGCCGATGTTGAACAGCAAGGGGTTGACCAGCCCCTCGAAATTGCGCGCGTAGTTCAGTCCGCTCCCGTGGGTATCGCCCAGCGCCTCTTTCTCCTTGCGCGGCGTCTTGCGGCCGTCGGCGTGCGCGTGCTGCAGGTAGTTGGTCGCCAGCAGCCAGTGCAGGCCATGCAGCTGCGGCACGATCACGAACAGCAGCGCCTTGCGCCAGTCGAGCGCCAGCAGCACGGCCCAGCTCGCCAGCCACAGCGCGTACTGCGCCATGCAATAACGCCAGGCGCCCGGCTGGTGCTTGCGCAGCCTCGCGAGCCAGTCGAAGAACACAGGCATCAGCACCCACACCGCCTGGAACGGGTGCAGCAGGTAGCCCCACAGATGGTTCGTGTCGCCACCGAAACGGTAGGTGCGCGCCACGTCCTTCGGACCGTGCCGGTAGCGATGGTGGTTGGCCACGTGCGCGGGCCAGAACACGAAGGTCGGGTGCCCCTGCAGCAGCGTGATCCAGAAGTCGGTCAGCCGGTTCATGCGCCGCCCGCGCCACATGCGCAGGTGCACGTGGTTGTGGTGGATCACGCCGATGCCGAGCGTGAGGAACAGCATCAGCGCGTAGAGCAGCACGTTGAAGCCATGCACCCACTGCCACGCCGCAAGCGCGGGCAGCGCCACGAGGTAGGCCAGGCTCTGCCAGTCGCGCCAGTGTCTCAGGCGTGGCAAGCGGCGGCGCACGTCAGGCGGTCGCGCCATGCTGCTCTGGTTGGGGTTGCTGCTGTTGCCTTTGCAGTTGCTTGTCGCGGAAGGCCTGGAAAAGCGGCTCAGCGGCATCGGCCGCGATGCGGGTGCGGAACAGCCGGTCCATGAAGGTGAACTGGAAGCCATAGTTGCCGTTGTGAACGGCATGGTGCAGATGATGACGGCGGCTCGCGGCAAACCAGTGGTTGTACGACACCCGCCTGAAGAAATCGTAGTTCGAGTGCCCGACGCAATTGAAGAACAGGCTGAACACCGGCACCGCCGCGAGCGCCCAGAAGCTGAAGTCGTGCACCACCATCGGCAGCAGGATCACGTTGCCCAACATCAGCGCCTCGAGGGGATGAAAGCTGTACGTGGACCACGGCGTGGTCACGAACGAGCGGTGATGCGGCCCATGAAAGCGCCGCAGCAATCGCGTGTGCAGCAGGCGGTGGTTGATCCAGAAATGCACGTCGTTCCAGACTGCCAGCATGAGGACTTCAATCGCGATCTGCCACCCGCCCGCATCGGCGTCGAGCCGAGCCCAGCCCAGCTGCAGCAAGCCCCACGGAAACACCATGCCGAGCCCGAAGATCAGCACCGAGATACTCGACTGCCCTATTTCGCGCCGCAATTGCCCCGGCTGCAACGGGCGCGGATCGAGCGCACGCCCGATGCCGAGCGCCGGCAGCACCCGCTTCGTCAGCAGCCAGAAGATGCCGCCGAAACCGAAGTAGATGCCCCCGAAAAAAAGCACGCCCCACAGCATGACCTGCAGGACGGACAACGATGTAAAAGTCTGTGCCATCCCCCAAGGCTACAACAGCATCTCGGGAACGATCGGCGCGATGAGCATGTTGTAGAAGCGCTTGAAGAAACCCGACTCGGGTTCGGCGGTCAGGATCACCTCTTTCTCGCCGTCGTTGGTGAGCCATTGCAGCGTGCCGGTGTCCTTGGCCAGCCGCAGCCGGTACGAGTTCTGCAGCTTGCTGATGTTGATGACGCGCAGCATCTCGCGCGCCAGTTGCGGGCTGTCGACCACCAGCCCCATCTCTGTGTTCTGGCTGGCCGAGCGCGGATCGAGGTTCATCGAGCCGATGAAGATGCGCTCCTTGTCGATGGCGGCGGTCTTTGCATGCAGCCGGCCGAGCGACTTGCCGAACATGCCGAAGCGCTCGCCCGCACTGGTGCGCTGCGGGCTCAGCTCGTACAGGTCGGCGCCGCCCTGCAGCAGCCGCTCGCGGTAGCGCGCATAACCGGTGTGCACCAGCGGCTCGTCGTTGGCGGCCAGCGAGTTGGTCAGCAGCGTGACCTTGATCTTGCGCCGGGACAGATCCTCGAAAGCCGCCATGCCGCGCTCGCCCGGCACGAGGTAGGGCGAGGTCATGTCGACCTCGGTCTTAGCGTCGAGCAGCAGGGCCCACACCTTCATCGTCACGCTGGTGGCGATGGCCTCGTCGGCCGTCATGGTCGCCGGCTTGGAGGGCGGGTCGGCAATGGCGCGGGCCTCGCCCCACAGCAGGCCCATGCGGCCGCCGTCGAGCTCTTCGGCGATGGGGCCATAGCCCAGGATGTCGGACGGCGGCAGCACGATCTTCGGCGGCGGCGCGGCCATGCCGACCCAGCTGTCGAAGTCGTCGGCGCCGGGCTTGTGGCCGCCCTCGCCCGTCACGATGTCGGCAATGGGCCAGACCTGCACGCTGTTCCAGTAGGCGTCGAAGATCGATTCGAGCTGCGGCACCACCTTGCCGACCACCAGCGCGTCCATGTCGATGAAATTCTGGGCCTCGCTCAGCACGAAATATTCTTCGGCGATGTTGCGCCCGCCCACCACGGCCATCACGCCGTCGGCAATGAAGAGCTTGTTGTGCATGCGGTGGTTGAGCCGGTTGATCTC
The DNA here is from genome assembly GCF_900100965.1 of Variovorax sp. EL159. GTDB lineage: Bacteria > Pseudomonadota > Gammaproteobacteria > Burkholderiales > Burkholderiaceae_C > Variovorax. Next base: position 683,816 of record NZ_FMUJ01000003.1, read on the forward strand.
GAACGGCGAAGCCACGAAGCGCGAGAGAAGTCCGTCACGGCCGCAACAGAAAGGGTTGAACAACCGCACCTCGACGTTGGGCGTTTCGGACAGCGCCAGCAGCAGCAGCTGGCTCTTGACGGTGTACAGGTCGTCCACCAGCACCCGCACCTTGACGCCCCGGGCCGCGGCCTCGCGCAGCGTGCGCAGCAGCAGGCGGCCGACGGCATCGTTTTCAAGCTGGTAGTACTGCACCACCAGGGAGCGCTGGGCGCGCTGCGCCAGTTGGATGCGCGCGTCCAGCGAATACACGCCCAGCGGCATCAGGCGAAAACCCGAGTGCTCGCCGGGCGGCGTGGAGGCGGCGGCGATCTTCGCCAGCGGGGTCGATGGGTCGGCTGGCGCGGCCTGCTCGGCGGGCCGCTCGCGCGCCGGAGGCAAGGAGCCGCAGGCACCGAGCGCCGCGACCAGCGCGCCTGCCAGCGCCATGCGCAGAAGAACAATCATCGAGGCGTTCATGAGGATGTTTCCGTTGCCTTGTTTTGCCAGCCGTTGCCTTGAATACGCCTGCCGCCCGGGGCCGGTTTCACATGCCCCTTCGGACGGTGCGGAGCCTAGAATTCGCCCCACACCGCTTCGGAGTTACATCATGGCCCGATCGACCTTTTCGCGCATCGCCCTGATGACGGTTTTTGCAGCCCTCGCCCATCCCGCCTGGGCTGCGCTGGACATCGGCGACCCGGTGCCCCGGTTCACCGCCAACGCCGCACTGGGCGGCAAGACCTTCCGCTATTCGCTGGCCGATGCGCTCTCCAAGGGGCCGGTGGTGGTGTACTTCTTTCCGGCGGCCGACTCCAACGACTGCTCGATCGAGGCCCATGCCTTCGCCGAGGCCGTCGACCAGTTCGCCGCACTGGGCGCCAGCGTGATCGGCGTGTCGGCGGACGACATCGGCACCCTGGCGAAGTTCTCGGTCAAGTCCTGCCAGAGCCGCTTTCCCGTGGCGTCGGACGAATCGAAAGCCGTGATCCAAGGCTTCGATGCACTGATGCAGACGCGGCCGGATTTTGCCAACCGCCTGTCGTACGTGATCGCGCCGGATGGCAAGGTCGCCTACTACTACCAGAACCTGAACCCCGACAAGCATGTGGAGCGCATGCTGAACGCAGTGCGGGCGCTGCCGAAGGCCACGGCGGCGAAGTAAGGACAGCCGGCCCGGCGGCCACGGTTTCGGCGTGCTTCGCGCAAAATCGGGTCCCATGCAGCTCAACTACATCGCCAACGCGGACGTTCCGTCCTCCTCCGGCCGCACCCTGCCGGTCATCGACCCTTCCGACGGTCAGCCTTTCGACGAAATCCAGCGCAGCAACGCCGCCGACATCGACTCGGCCGTGCGCGCCGCCCGCGACTGCTTCGAGGGCGTCTGGCACAAGGTCAGCGCCGCCGACCGGGGCCGCCTGCTGTTCAAGCTCTCGCAGAAGATCGCCGAGCATGTCGACGAGCTCGCGCTGATCGAGCAGCGCGACTGCGGCAAGCCCGTGAAGCAGGCGCGCGCCGATGCGGTGGCGCTGGTGCGCTACTTCGAGTTCTATGCCGGTGCCTGCGACAAGCTGCACGGCGAGACCATCCCCTACCAGGATGGCTACAGCGTCTTCACCTGGCGCGAGCCGCACGGCGTGACCGGCCACATCATTCCGTGGAACTACCCGATGCAGATCTTCGGGCGCAGCGTGGGCGGCGCGCTGGCGGCGGGCAACGTGTGCGTGGTCAAGCCGGCCGAAGACGCCTGCCTTTCGCTGATCCGCGTGGCGCAGCTGGCGGCCGAGGTCGGCTTTCCGGCGGGCGCGCTCAACATCGTGACGGGCTACGGTCATGAAGTGGGCGATGCGCTTGCGCGGCACGAAGGCATCGACCACATCAGCTTCACCGGCAGCCCGAAGATCGGCACGCTTATCCAGCAGGTGGCGGCCGAGCGGCATTGCCCCGTCACGCTGGAGCTGGGCGGCAAGAGCCCGCAGATCATCTTTGCCGATGCCGACCTGGATGCGGCCATCCCCGTGATCATCAACGCCATCGTGCAGAACGCCGGCCAGACCTGCTCGGCCGGCTCGCGCGTGCTGATCCAGCGCGACATCTACGAGCCGCTGCTCGAACGCCTCGGCCACGCCTTCGAGGCCCTGCGCGTCGGTCCTGCTGCAATGGACCTCGATGTCGGCCCGCTGATCCGCCAGACGCAGCAGCAGCGCGTGTGGGACTTCCTGAGCGATGCGCAGCATGCCGGCATCCCGATGGTGGCGCAGGGCATCGTGGTCGAGGAAGCGCCCGAAACCGGCTTCTACCAGGCCCCCACGCTGCTGCGCGATGTGCCCGTGAACCACCGCCTGGCGCAAGAAGAAGTGTTCGGCCCGGTGCTGGCAGCGATGCAGTTCGCCGATGAAGACGAGGCCGTGGCCCTTGCCAACGCCACCCAGTTCGGCCTCGTGGCCGGCGTGTGGACGGCCGACGGATCACGCCAGTTCCGCATGGCCAAGCGCGTGCGCAGCGGGCAGGTGTTCATCAACAACTACGGTGCGGGCGGTGGCGTCGAGCTGCCCTTCGGCGGCGTGAAGTCTTCAGGCTATGGCCGCGAGAAGGGCTTCGAGGCGCTGTATGGCTTCACTACGCTGAAGACGGTTGCCGTCAAGCACGGCTAGCAACTGGCTCTCCCCGAGGCTGCGCGCACTTCGTGTCGCTTTGCCAACCCCCTCGCCGGGGGCGACGCCAGCGGCCCACGAAAGGCACAGGGAGCGTCTTACCCCAGCGCGGTGTCCAGCAGCATCATCAGCACGAAGCCAATCATCAGCCCGCTGGTGGCAAAGGCTTCGTGCCCCTTGCGGTGCGATTCGGGAATGATCTCGTGGCTGATCACGAACAGCATCGCGCCCGCCGCAAAGCCCAGGCCCCAGGGCAGCAGCATCGCCGAATGGCCGACCACGGCCGCGCCCAGCACGGCACCCAGCGGCTCGACCAGCCCTGACGCCATGCCGATCAGCACGGCGAACATCCGGCTGTAGCCGGCGGCCAGCAGCGCCACCGCCACGACCAGCCCTTCGGGCACGTCCTGGATCGCGATGCCGGTGGCGAGCGCATCGGCCCGCAAGCCGTTGTTGGCCGCGTAGCCGACGCCGATGGCCAGCCCCTCGGGCACGTTGTGCAGCGCGATCGCGAACACGAAGAGCCACGTCCGGCGCAACTGCCTGGCCGACTGCCCCTCGCGCCCCTTGATGAAGTGCTCGTGCGGCAGCACGCGGTCCATCACCATGAGCACAAGGCCACCCAGCAGGATGGCCGAGCCGATCGTGCCGCCCGCGGCCCACGGGCCACCGCCGAAGACGCCCACGTTCTTCGCCGCCTCGAGCCCGGGGATGATCAGCGAGAAGGCGCTGGCCGCCAGCATGACGCCGGAGCCGAAACCGAACAGCGTGTCCTGCAACCGCTCAGGCAGCTTCTGAGAGAACACCACCGGCAGCGTGCCGAGCGCGGTGGCCAGCGCGGCCACCGAACCGCCGAGCAAGGCGTTCCAGACGATCGGATCGGCGCGCACGAACTGCCAGAACTGCGACACGAGCACCAGCACGCCGGCGCCGACGATGGCCAGCCCGATCCGCTCGCGCACCGAACGGGCGGCGGCTGCCCTTGGCCGTGCCGGCACGGCCAGAACCTGCGGCTGTTGCTGCGTCTCGTCGTTCATGGGTTTGCCCTTCAGCCGCCGGTGGCTGCGGCGTAGCGCCGCGCCACTTCGGTCCAGTTCACCACGTTGTAGAAGGCCGCGATGTAGTCGGGACGGCGGTTCTGGTACTTGAGGTAGTACGCGTGCTCCCACACATCGAGCCCAAGGATCGGCGTGTTGCCGGAGCCGATGCCCTGCATCAGCGGGCTGTCCTGGTTGCCGCTGCTCTCGACGGCGAGCTTGCCGCCCCTGGCAACCGATAGCCATGCCCAGCCGCTGCCGAAGCGCGCGAGCGCGGCCTTGGTGAAGGCTTCCTTGAAGGCGTCGAAGCCACCCAGGTCGGTGTCGATGGCCTTGGCCAGCGCCCCCATGGGAACGCCGCCCCCGCCCTGGCCAGCGGGCGCCATCACGGTCCAGAACAGGCTGTGGTTGGCATGGCCGCCGCCGTTGTTGCGCACCGGCGCGCGCAGCGCCTCGGGCAGCTTCTCGACGCCGACGATCAGCTCTTCGACCGGCAAGCCCTCGTGCGGCGTGTCCTTCAGGGCCGCATTGAGGTTGTTCACATAGGCCTGGTGGTGCTTGCTGTGATGGATTTCCATCGTCTGCGCGTCGATGTGGGGTTCGAGCGCATCGAAGGCATAGGGCAAGGCTGGGAGGGTGTACGGCACGGTTCGAAAGCTCCTTGGTTGAAGAGCCCTTTGCGTTGTCGACGTGCTGCGTACTCAGGCATCCAGATGATAGTAATTCGCATTGTCTATGTCAAGACATACAACCTTCCGATGGTTCAAACAAGCCAAACCATCGGTACCGATGGCGACGCTCGATACACTGCACGCGGCCTCCTTTTTGGGAGATACACCATGCGTCTCGCAGACCAGCCCGTCACGATGAAGCTCAAGAAAAGTGCCCTGCCCCTCGCCCTGCTGCTTTGCGCGGGCCTCGCTTTCGCACAGACCGCCACACCGCCGGCCGGCGAGTACATCTACGAGGGCGGCAGCGGCGCGTTGCGCGTCAAGCCCGACGGGCGCTTCGACATCACCACCATCGGCAGCAACGCCCACACCTGCGCACTCGACGGCACCATCGTGCGCGGCAAGGCCAAGCTCGGCGACACGAACTGCGTGGTGAACTTCGCGACCAGTGCTGACAAGGTCCAGGTCAGCACCAACGGTGCGGACCAGTGCCGCGAAAACTGCGGCATGCGCGCCGGCTTCGAAGGCACCTACACCCGCCCCACCCCGGCCTGCACCGACAAGGCCGTGGCGAACTCCCGCAAGTCCTTCAAGCGCCAGTACGACGCGAAGGACTACGCCATCGCCCTGGCCACCCTGTCCCCCGTGCTTTCGGAGTGCGACAAGACCCTCGACTGGATCACCAAGGGCTGGATGCGCAACGACGTCGCGCTGACGCAGTTCAAGCTCAACGACCGCGCGGCCTGCCTCAGGACCCTGCAACCGCTGGCCGAGGACGCCGCCCGCACCGACGACGGCATCAAGGAAAACTATCCGCCCGCCGATGCGGAAATCTTCCTGCCCGTGGTCCGCGCCACGCGCACGAACCTGAAGCTCTGCCGCGGATAGCCTCGCCGATCGCCCGCGCAGGGCAACAGGCGGCACCCAAGACCGCCGTGCCGAATTTCCATTCGCAACAAGACGGAGACAACACCATGAAGTTCTTCCAGCGCAGCCTCTGCGCCGCCGTGCTCGGCCTGGCCCTTCCCCTGCTCGCCGCGGCGCAGTCGCTGCCCACGGCAACGCCCGAGCAGGTCGGCCTGTCCACCCCGCGCCTGCAGATGCTCAGCGACGTGCTCAAGGCCGACGTGGCGGCCGGCAAGATCCCCGGCGCGGTGCTGCTGGTGGCACGCCAGGGCAAGGTCGCCTGGTTCGAGCCGGTCGGCAAGCTCGACCCCGCCAGCGGCACGGCCATGCCGCGCGACGGCATCTTCCGCATCTACTCGATGAGCAAGCCCATCACCACCGTCGCCGCGATGATGCTGGTGGAAGACGGCCGCCTGAAGCTCGACGACCCGATCGCCACGTACCTCCCCGAGTTCGCCCGCATGACCGTCGGCGTCGAGAAGCCGGGGCCCGACGGCAAGCCGGTGCTCGACACCGTGCCCGCGCGCCGCCCGATCACCGTGCAAGACCTCATGCGCCACACCTCGGGCCTGACCTACGGCTTCTTCGGCCCGGGCCTCGTCAAGCAGGCCTACAACGCGGCCAACCTGGGCGTGGACGATCCGACCAACGCCGAGTTCTCGCAACGGCTGGCCAAGCTGCCGCTGGCCTACCAGCCCGGCACGACCTGGGAATACAGCCACTCCACCGACATCCTCGGCCGCGTGGTCGAGGTGGTGTCGGGCCAGTCGCTCTACCAATTCGAGAAAAGCCGCCTGCTCGATCCGTTGGGCATGAAGGACACCAGCTACTACGTGCCCGAGGCGGCACGCCAGCCGCGCATCGCCGAGCCGCTGGCCAATGACCGCAGCTTCGGCGTGGGGGCCGACTTCAACGACCCGCGCGTGGTGCGCAAGCTCGAATCGGGCGGCGGCGGGCTGGTGTCGACGGCGGGCGACTACGCACGCTTTCTGCAGATGCTGCTCAACGGCGGCTCGCTCGACGGCAAGCGCTACCTCGGCCCGCGCACCCTGGCGCTGATGACGGCCGACCACTCCAACGCCGGGGCCGGCATCGTGCCCGGCCCGCTCTACCTGCCGGGCCCCGGCTACGGCTTCGGCCTGGGCTTTGCCGTGCGCCGCAACGACGGCGAGGCGCCCTACCCGGCCGCCGGCGGCGAATACAACTGGGGCGGCGCGGGCGGCACCTACATGTGGGTCGATCCGAAGAACGAGATGTTCGTCGTGCTCATGCTGCAGTCACCCAAGTACCGCACGCACTACCGCAGCCTCACGCGCGACATGGTGTACGCGGCCATGCTCAAGTAGCCCGCGGCGCGCCGGCCCTTGGTCGATGGCGCAAAATCGGCGTTCGTCTCCACCATGAAGAACAGCAGCAGCACCGTCATCCCGATCACCGAGGTCGGCCATTTGCGCCCCGCCGTCGCGGTGCCCGAGGTGGCCGTGCCGGCCACCGGCCTGCTGCTCGACCGCCTCGGCCGTCCCCTGACCGACCTGCGCATCAGCGTGACCGACCGCTGCAACTTCCGCTGCAGCTACTGCATGCCGAAGGACGTGTTCGACAAGGACTACAAGTACCTGCCGCACAGCGCGCTGCTGAGCTTCGAGGAAATGACGCGCCTGGCCCGCCTGTTCGCGGCGCACGGCGTGCGCAAGATCCGCCTGACCGGCGGCGAGCCGCTCTTGCGCAAGAACATCGAGGGGCTGATCGAACAGCTCGCCGAACTCCGCACACCCGGCGGCGAGCCGCTGGAACTCACGCTCACCACCAACGGATCGCTGCTCGCGCGCAAGGCCGCTGCCCTGAAGGCCGCCGGCCTGCGGCGCGTGACGGTGAGCCTGGACAGCCTCGACGACGCCGTGTTCCGCCACATGAACGACGTCGACTTTCCGGTGGCCGACGTGCTGGCCGGCATCGACGCCGCACGGGCCGCCGGCCTCGGGCCGATCAAGGTCAACATGGTGGTCAAGCGCGGCGCCAACGACCAGGAGATCCTGCCGATGGCGCGCTACTTCCGCGAGCACCACGGCGGCAGCGTGGTGCTGCGCTTCATCGAATACATGGACGTGGGCGCCACCAACGGCTGGCGCATGGACGAGGTGCTGCCCTCGGCCGATGTCATCGCGCGCATCGCCGCCGAATTCCCGCTCGTGCCGCTCGAAGCCAGCACGCCCGGCGAAACCGCCCAGCGCTGGGCCTACGCGGACGGTGGCGGCGAAGTCGGCGTGATCAGCAGCGTGACCCAGGCCTTCTGCCACGACTGCAGCCGCGCGCGCCTGTCGACCGAGGGCAAGCTGTACCTGTGCCTCTTCGCCAGCGCCGGCCACGACCTGCGCCCGCTGCTGCGCGGCACCGCCAGCGACGACGAGATTGCGTCCGCCATCGGCCACATCTGGCAGGGCCGTGCCGACCGCTACTCCGAGCTTCGCGCGCTGCGCGGCCCGGACAACCACCACGACGACAGCAGCAATGCCAACGACAAGGCACCGCGCCGCGTCGAGATGAGCTACATCGGCGGATGACGCAGGCGGTAGCCATGCCTGCGCATGCCATCGCACCCGCCGACATTACCGGCCTGCTGCTGGCCGGCGGACGCGGTTCGCGCATGGGCGGCGTCGACAAGGGCCTGCAGCTTTTCAACGGCGAGCCGCTGGCGCTGCATGCGATGCGGCGGCTGGTCCCGCAGGTCGGGCCGCTCATGGTCAATGCCAACCGCAACCTGGCCGATTACGAGGCCTTCGGCGTGCCGGTATGGCCCGACAGCGTGGCCGACTATCCGGGCCCGCTCGCGGGCTTTCTGACTGGTCTTGCGCACTGCACCACGCCCTGGCTGCTGACCGTGCCTTGCGACACGCCGCTGTTTCCGCTCGACCTGGTGGCCCGCCTCGCCGAAACGGCCGCCGCCGCCAGCGCCGAGATCGCCATGGCCAGCGCACCCGAAGCAGCAGCCGACAACGCCACGCCGCCTTTGCTGCGCCCCCAGCCCGTCTTCTGTCTTCTGCGCGCCGACCTGCACGACAGCCTGCGCCGCTTCACCGAAGCCGGCGGCCGCAAAGTCCACGCATGGACCGCCCAGCACCGCACCGTGGCCGTGCCCTTCGACCGGCCCGGCGATGCGCCCGACGCCTTTTTCAACGCCAACACCCTGGCTGAACTGCAAGCCCTCGAAAACCGATGAGCCGCATCGCAGACATTGCCGCCGCCCTGCCGGCCTATGACGCCGCCGACCTCAGCGTCGATGCGGTGCAGGCCTTTCTTTCGGAGCTGACCGCATCGGCAGCCGTGACGCAGCGCGAAAGCGTTCCGCTCTTCGAGGCCCTGGGCCGCGTGCTGGCCGAAGACATCGTCTCGCCCATCAGCGTGCCGCCGCACGACAACTCCGCCATGGACGGCTACGCCTTCGATGGCGCGATGCTGCCGCAGGATGCACCGATCGATGCCTCGATCTGCCTGCGCGTGGCGGGCACGGCGCTGGCCGGCTCGGCCTGGCGCGGCGCGCTCGGCGCCCACGATGCGGTCCGCATCATGACCGGCGCGATGATGCCGCCCGGCCTCGACACCGTGATCCCGCAGGAGTTCTGCAACGTCGAAGACGACCGCGTGAGCTTTCCGGCCAAGGTGCTGCGCCGCGGCGACAACCGCCGCTTCACCGGCGAAGACCTGATGAAAGGCCAGGCCGCACTGCGCCGCGGCGAGCGGCTCTCGCCCGCCGCGCTCGGCATGGTCGCCAGCCTGGGCCTGGCCAGCGTGCCCGTGCTGCGGCGGCTGCGCGTTGCCTGCTTCTCGACCGGCGACGAAATCCTGAGCCTTGGCGATGCGCCGCGCGAAGGCGCCGTGTACGACAGCAACCGCTACACCGTGTTCGGCCTGCTGGCGCGGCTGGGCTGCGAAGTGATCGACCTCGGCCTCGTGCGCGACGACCCCGCCACGCTGGCCGCCACGCTGCAACGCGCCGCACGCGAGGCCGACGCCATCATCACCAGCGGTGGCGTCAGCGCCGGCGCGGCCGACCACACGCGCGACGTGATGCAGCAATTGGGCGACATGGCCTTCTGGCGCGTGGCGATGCGGCCCGGACGGCCGCTGGCCGTGGGGTTGATTCCGCGCGATGAAGCCCCGTCACAGCAGCCAGCGGTGCTGTTCGGCCTGCCCGGCAACCCGGTCGCGGTGATGGTGACCTTCCTGGCCTTCGTGCGGCCGGCGCTGCTGCGCATGATGGGCTGCCACGAGGCCGCAGCCGCACCGCCGCCGTTGCTGCGGGCACGCAGCGCAAGCGCGATCCGCAAGAAGCCGGGCCGCACCGAGTACCAGCGCGGATTCGTCAAGGCGGTGGCGGGCGCATTGCCCGAGGTGTGCGTTGCGGGCAACCAGGGCTCGGGCGTCTTGAGCTCGATGCTCGAAGCCAACGGGCTCGTGGTGCTGCATCACGACCAGGGCCCCGTCGCGGCGGGCGACGAGGTGGACGTGATGATGTTCGACGGCTGTATCTAGGTACTCCCCCAGGCTTCGCGCACTTCGTGTCGCTTCGCCAACCCCCTCGCCGGGGGCAACACCCGCGGTCCGGCAGAGCCGGTTCCGCGGTGTTCCACGAACGAGCCAGGGCTCAATCGATCAGATGCGTCCCAATGCCTTGTCAACGCCCTTGTTGGCCAGCATGTCGGCGCGCTCGTTGCCCGGATCGCCCGAATGGCCCTTGACCCAGCGCCATTCGATCTGGTGACCGCCCTCGGCCACCAGCTTGTCGAGCCGCTGCCAGAGCTCGACGTTCTTCACGGGCTGCTTGCCGGCGGTCATCCAGCCCTTGGCCTTCCAGCCGCGAATCCATTCGGTGATGCCCTTGCGCACGTACTGGCTGTCCAGGTACAGCAGCACCTTGCAGGGCCGCTTGAGGGCGGCAAGGCCCTCGATGACGGCCGTCAGCTCCATGCGGTTGTTGGTGGTGTTGAGTTCACCGCCGAACAGGTCCTTTTCGGTGGCGCCCGACTTGAGCCATGCGCCCCAGCCTCCCGGGCCCGGATTGCCCTTGCACGCGCCATCGGTGTAGATCACGACTTCATTCAAACTGGCTTTTCCTTCTGCTTTCGATTCGATCATTCATTCAATTCATTCGTCTTCAATTCTTGCCGGCCTCATGGCGATGCACCTTGCCGGCGATGGGCACGGGGGCCGTTGCGCGGGCGCCGGCGCGGCGCCAGTCGGCGCTCAGCAGGCGCATGCCGCGCACCCGCTTGACCGCAACCAGGAAGTACGCCGCGCCAAAGATCGGCCACCAGCGCTCGCCGGCCGCGTCCATCCAGCGCGAACGCTCCAGCCAGGCTTCGCTGCGCACGGCCGGCCGGTAGATGCCGAAGCGGCCCGATTCCACCTCGAAGCTCAGCAGCCGCAGCCAGTCGCGCATGCGCCAGTAGCCGATGAACTCCCCGCCTTCCGGCAGGAACAGGTCGCCGATACCGAGCTTGCGGTAGATGTGCGCGCGGCGCTGCCGCATGCCCCAGAGGCTGGTCGGGTTCAGCCCGCAGATCACCACGCGGCCCTCCGGCACCAGCACCCGCTCGACCTCGCGCAGCGTGGCGTGCGGGTCGGGGCTCAGCTCCAGCGCATGCGGCATCACCACCAGGTCGAGGCTGTTGGCCGCGAACGGCAGCGCCGCGAAGTCGGCCAGCAGCGTCGCCTTGCCGGCCCGGGCCGAGTCGTCCAGCGCCAGCCAGCGGTGCGGCATGCGGTTGGCGCGCAGGCCATCGACCTCCGCCGCGCCCAGCTGCAGCGCGTGGTAGCCGAACACATCGGCCACCGCCTGGTCGAACTGGGCCTGCTCCCACGCCAGCAGGTAGCGGCCGGGGGGGGTCGCGAACCAATCCTGCAAACCTATAATTTGACCGCTCATGACCCTCGTTCCGCTGCCCGCCTTCGCTGACAACTACATCTGGATGCTGCACGACGGACCCAACGCAATCGTGGTGGACCCGGGCGATGCCCAACCGGTGTTCGACGCGCTGGCGCGCCACAAGCTGCAGCTGGCCGCGATTCTAGTCACGCACCACCATGCCGATCACACCGGCGGCGTGGCCGCGCTGCACGCCGCCACGGGCGCACCGGTGTGGGGCCCCGCACGCGAACGCATCCCGGAGCCCTTCACGCCGCTTTCGCAAGGCGACACCGCCGAGGTGCTCGGCCTGCGCTTCCAGGTCATCGACGTGCCGGGCCACACGGCCGGCCACATCGCCTACTTCCTGCCGGCAACGGCGGGACAGGCGCCACTGCTGTTCTGCGGCGACACGCTGTTCTCCGGCGGCTGCGGCCGCCTGTTCGAGGGCACGCCCGCGCAGATGCTGGCCTCGCTCGATGCGCTCGCGGCGCTGCCGGGCGACACGCGCGTGTGCTGTGCCCACGAATACACACTTGCTAACCTGCGTTTCGCTCGTGCGGTGGAACCCGCCAACGACGATCTGACTCACTACAACGCGCGCTGCGAAAGCCTGCGCGCACAGGGGCAGCCCACACTGCCGTCGCAACTGGCGACTGAACGCCGGATCAACCCCTTTCTTCGCAGCCGCGAAGCCACCGTCCTTCGAGCGGTGCGTGCCCATGCCGAGCTTTCTGCCGATGCAGGCGAAGCCGATGTGTTTGCCGCACTGCGCCAATGGAAAAACGACTTCCGATGAAATTTATCGCTGCCACCTGCCTTGCAGGTTCACTGGTGCTCGCGGGCTGCGCGACCACGAACAACAGCTCCACACCCTCTTCGACCTCTCCCCAAGCCGCAGGCAGCACCTCTCCGGTCTACCCGCGCGACGCCCTCACCCCCCTTTCGAGCAGCCAGGCTCATTCGCAGAGCGTGGTCACGCTCGCGCCGCCGGTCGACATGTGGGACCGCATCCGCCGTGGCTTCAAGATGCCCAACCTCGACAACGACATGGTGCGTGATCGCGAGCAGTGGTATGCCAGCCGGCCCGACTACATCCAGCGCATGACCGAGCGCTCGAACAAGTACATCTTCCACATCGTCGAGGAACTCGAGCGGCGCAACATGCCGACCGAACTGGCCCTGCTGCCCTACATCGAGAGCGCATTCAATCCGCAGGCCATCTCGAGCGCGCGCGCCGCCGGCATGTGGCAGTTCATGCCCGCCACCGGCACCGACTTCGACCTGAAGCAGAACATCTTCCGCGACGACCGCCGCGACGTGCTGGCCTCGACGCGCGCCGCGCTCGACTACCTGCAAAAGCTCTACGGCATGTTCGGCGACTGGCAACTCGCCCTGGCCGCCTACAACTGGGGCGAAGGCAGCGTGAGCCGCGCCATCGCCAAGAACCAGCGCTTGGGCCTGCCCACCACCTACAGCGACCTCACCATGCCCGCCGAGACGCGCATGTACGTGCCCAAGCTGCAGGCGGTGAAGAACATCGTGGCCAATCCGCAGGCGTTCAACACCGAACTGCCGCTGATCGCCAACCACCCCTACTTCCAGACCGTCACGCTCACGCGCGACCTCGACGTCGAACTGGCGGCCAAGCTGGCCGACGTGCGGCTCGAAGACTTCCGCGCGCTCAACCCGGCCGCGCACAAGCCGGTGCTGATCGCCGCCGGCACACCGCAGATCCTGCTGCCGTGGGACAACGCGGCCGTGTTCCAGCGCAACTTCGATGCCTATGCGCAAGGCCAGTACGCCAGCTGGACGGCCTGGGTGGTGCCCACCACCATGACGGTCGCCGACGCGGCCCAGCGCTCGGGCATGAGCGAGAGCGACCTGCGCGCAATCAACAACGTGCCGCCGCGCATGCTCATCAAGGCGGGCTCGACACTCATCGTGCCGCGCGGCGCCCGCGTCAAGGAAGACGTGGCCGCCGTGGTGGCCGACGAGGGCCACCTGAGCTTCCAACCCGAGATCGTCAACCGCCGCACGACCGTCAAGGCCGGACGCAACGACAACGTGGCAAGCATCGCGCGCCGCTACAACCTCAAGCCCACCAACGTCGCCGAATGGAACGACGTGAAGCCGAACCATGCCTTCAAGCGTGGCTACAGCGTGGTGGTGTATCTGCCGGTTCGTGCGACGGTCGCGGCCCGTGCGGGTGCCGGCGTGTCGGTGGCTGCCCGCGGCGGCCACACGGCGGCACCTCCCGCCAAGCGCGGTGGCGCGGCGCCGGCGAAGGCAGCCGCCTCGCGTGGCGGCCAGATCGTGAAGGTGCCCGCCAGCAGCAAGCAGCAGGTCGTGCGCGAAAAGCGCGGCGGCACGCCAGTCAAGACGCCGGCGAAGAAGAAGCACTGACGCGAAAAACCTGCCGGGCACAGCCCTGGCAGGCATCGGACGACATTCAGTGCTGCGGGTGCGACTCCGCAGCCCACGCCCGGCGACGCACCACGGCCTCCAGTGCCGCCACGGCGATCATCACCACCGTCGTGAGCGTGCCCACCACCAGCATCGACAGGTGCGGCGCGAAGATCGCCAGCACCGCAAGCAAGGCCAGCCCGTAGAGGTGCGACTGCGGCAAGAAGCCACGCACCACCCGCTTGAACAGCGCGTTGCCGAACAGGTAGAGCGCCGGCCCGCCGAGCAGGGCTCCGAGGTACTTCCACTCCGCGTGGTGCGACCCCTCGCCGATCACCAGTTCATCGGCCACCGCCGACACGATGATGCCGGCCACCAGGATCACGTGCGTGTAGTGAAACTTGGCACCGACGCCACCGGGGTCGCTCGAGTGCTCGATGACGTGCGTGGCCTCTTTCGCGCTGGTGTCGAAGTACATCCACCACATGGCCAGGCTGCCCGCGAAGCTCACTAGCAGCGCGAACAGATCCATCGAATGCCATTCGGCGTGATGCCCGAATGCGATGCCGGTGGCCAGCACCGATTCGCCCAGCGCCACGATCACGAACAGCTGGCAACGCTCGGCCAGATGGCCGCCGTCGATCGTCCAGTCGGCCGTCGACGAACGCCCCAGCCCCGGAAACCGCAGCCCGATCATCGGCGCGATGTATTCGCACAGCACGCCGCCGAACCACAGGGCCAGGCGCGTCTGCCCTTCCGCAAAGCCACCTGCGATCCAGAACACCGCGGCCACGCAGTTCCAGGCCAGCAGGCGCCGGAAGTTGGGTGCCAACGCGTGGTTGCGCCCGACCGCGATCAGCATGCAGAGCGTGCGGCCGACCTGGATGCCCGCGAAGCACAGCGCAAAGACCAAGCCTCGTTCGGCGAAGGCACCGGGCAGGGCCGAAGCCATCGCCAATGCCAGCAGCATGATTCCGAACAGGACGCCCCGGATGCGCAGCGTGCCGGGGTTGAACCAGTTGGTCGCCCAGGCCGTGTACTGCCAGCCGAGCCAGACCGCGAACCACATCACCAGCGTCTGAAGCGCGCCAAGCAGCGTCAGGTGGTCCAGCAGGTAGTGGGACAGTTGCGTGACTGAAAACGCATAGACCAGATCGAAGAAAAGCTCTTCGTTCAAGACCCTGGCCGACTCGCCACGCCTGCGCAAGGTGCTCGCGCGTTCATTCTTGTTGTGTTTCAAGATTCACCCCCATAAGTCGTTGTTGCGCCCCCCGGCGCGGGCGCGATCATCGCACGGTGAGGGCTCTGGGCCGATACGCCCGGGCGCTACAACTTCTCGGTTTCGCCCGTCTTGGGCTGCCACTTCATGAGGCGCTTTTCGATCAGACCGACGACGCCATCGAGCACCAGCGCAAAGGCCGTGAGCACCACGATGCCGGCGAACACAGTGTTGACGTCGAAGGTCCCTTCGGCCTGCAGGATCAGGTAGCCCACGCCCCGCGCCGAGCCCAGGTACTCGCCCACCACCGCGCCCACGAAGGCCAGGCCGACGGAGGTGTGCAGGCTCGAGAACACCCAGCTCGTCGCGCTCGGCAGGTACACCGTGCGCAGCAACTGCCGCTGGTTGGCACCCAGCATCTTCGCGTTGGCCAGCACCACCGGGCTGACTTCGCGCACGCCTTGGTAGACGTTGAAGAACACGATGAAGAACACCAGCGTGACCGCCAGCGCCACCTTGCTCCAGATGCCCAGGCCGAACCACAGCGCGAAGATGGGCGCCAGGATCACGCGCGGCATCGAGTTGGCGGCCTTGATGTAAGGGTCGAGGATCATGCTCGCCGTGGGCGCGAGCGCCAGCCAGAGCCCGCAGGCCAGCCCCAGCACGGTGCCGATGCCGAAGGCCAGCACCGTCTCGAGCAGCGTGGTGCCCAGGTGCAGGTAGATGTCGGCGTTGCCCTTCAGCCCTTCGGGAAACAGCGCGTTGGGTGACACCTCGAACGGCAGGAACCAGCTCCAGATGCGCCCCGCCACCTGGATCGGCTCGCCGACGAAGAAGGCGAACTGCTGATTGCGTGAAGCCAGGTGCCACGCCACCAGGATCACCACCAGCAATGCCAGTTGCCAGATGCGCGCGTTGCGTTCATTGAGGCGCGACATCACGCGGCCTTCTTCAGTTGCTGCGCGTAGCCCTTGAGCACCTCGTCGCGCAGTACTTCCCAGATCTGGGTGTGCAGTTCGACGAAGCGCGGCTGCGTGCGAACCTCTGCCACGTCGCGCGGGCGCGCAAGGTCGATGGCGAACTCGCCGATCGGATGCGTCGCCGGGCCGGCCGACAACACCACCACGCGGTCGCTCATTGCAATCGCCTCGTCGAGGTCGTGCGTGATGAACAGCACGGCCTTCTTCTTCGCGCTCCAGAGTTCCAGCACCTCGTTTTCCATCAACTGGCGCGTCTGGATGTCGAGTGCGCTGAAGGGCTCGTCCATGAGGATGATGTCGGGGTCGAGCACCAGCGTCTGCGCCAGTGCCACGCGCTTGCGCATCCCGCCCGAGAGCTGGTGCGGGTAGCGGTCGCCGAAGCCCGAAAGCCCCACGCGCGACAGCCACGCCTCGGCCTGCTTGCGTGCTTCGGCATCGGGCACGCCGCGGTACTGCAGGCCCACCATCACGTTGTCGATGGCGCTGCGCCACGGCATCAGCGCCTCGGTCTGGAACATATAGCCGGCGCGTGCATTGACGCCCGAGAGCGTCTTTCCGAAGATATTCACCGTGCCGGAAGACGGTTCAAGCAGGCCGGCTCCCACGTTCAGCAGTGTCGACTTGCCGCAGCCCGTGGGCCCGACCACCGAGACGAACTCCCCGGCCCGGATGCGCAGCGTGGTGTCGGCCACGGCCGTGTAGCGCTGACCCGGATCGTCCTTCGAGTGAAAGGTGCAACTGATGGAGAGAAGTTCGAGGGCGTAGTCGGACATGGCATAAAAAACCCGGCCTGGGCCGGGTCGCGGGACGTTCGCAGTCAGGCTTTGAACCTGTCTTTCGCGCGCCTTGCAAAATCGTTGGTGTAGGTCTTGGAGAGGTCGATCTTGTCGGCCTTCACGGAAGTGTCGAAGCTCGCGATGGCCGTGAGCGCCGTCTTGGGCCCGTCGGTCGGCACGAGGCCGTCGGTGGCGATCGATTCGCGCACCTTGTCGAACGACGCGAGGTACAGCGCGCGGTCGCCCAGCAGGTAGGTCTCGGGCACGGTCTTGATGATGTCGCCCGGCCCCGCCGTCTGCAGCCACTTGAGCCCGTGCACGATGGCATTGGCCAGCGCCTGGCAGGTGTTGGGATTCTTTTGGATGAACTCGGTCGATGCGTAGAGGCAGGCCGCGGGCATCGTGCCACCGAACACCTGCTGCGTGCCCTTGAGCGTGCGCGTGTCGCTGATGATCTTCACGTCGCCCTTCTGCTCGAGCATCGTCATCACCGGGTCGGTGTTGCTGATGGCGTCGATCTGGCCCGAGCGCAATGCCGTGAGCGCACCGGCCGCCACGCCCACGCCGATGTAGCTCACATCGCTCGCCTTCAGGCCGCCGCGCGAGAGCACGAGGTTGGCCACCATGTTGGTCGATGAGCCCGGTGCCGAGACACCGATCTTCTTGCCCTTGAGATCGGCGATGCCAGTGTAGCCCGCCATGTTCTTGGTCGACACGCCCACTGCGATCTGCGGTGCACGGCCCTGGAGCACGAAGGCCTGGAAGAACTGGTTCTTGGCCTGCAGGTTGATGGTGTGTTCGTAGGCGCCCGAGCACACGTCGGCCGAGCCACCGACCACGGCCTGCAGCGCGCGTGCGCCGCCTGCAAAGTCGGAGATCTCCACTTCGAGGCCTTCGGCCTTGAAGTAGCCGAGCTGCTCGGAGATGGTGAGCGGCAGGTAATAGAACGCCGCCTTGCCACCGACCGCGATGGAGACCTTGGTCTTCTCCAGCTTCGCCTGCTGCGCAAAGACACGCGGCAATGCGATCGTTGCGGCGGCAATGGCGGAAGCAGAAATAAGGGTGCGGCGATGGAGCATGAACGGTGCCTGAGGGCTCTGTGATTCCTGTGAACTGAATCGAGCTTAGGGGCGCCCTCATGCGCCTGCATCGGGGTCATCCCGTGCGGGTTTTTACGTAAGCACGAAGGCCTCTCGCAGGCCTGCGATGCGCGTCTATCGCGCGAGAAAAAGGATCGCGATGTTGACGATGAACGCGAGGGACCAGACCGCACTGCGCGCAGCGCCGATGCCCTTGATGTAAAGGCCCAGATAGATCACGCGCAGCACCACGTAAGCCACCGCGAGCATGTCGAGCCGCGCCTGCGCCACACCGAGTTGATGCGCGATGACCACCGCGCCGATGAAGAACGGCAAGCCCTCGAAGCTGTTGGCCTGCGCGCTGTTGGCACGTGCACGCCAGCCGCTCTGCTTTGCGGCCCAGTCGCGCGGGTGCAGGTTGTCGCGCGGACCGAAGCTGCCGGCCTTGGCGATCCATGCGGCCAGGTACGGCAATCCGCAGGCAATGAACACGCACCAGTAGGCTACCGTGAGCAATGAAAAAGTCATGTCGATTTGTCTCCGTTGCGCGGCGCGCAGTGCCCCGTCAGGGCTTTTTTACCGGCGGTCGACCAGTGCGTGCGCGATGGTGCCGAGGTCCACGTATTCGAGCTCGCTGCCGGCCGGCACGCCACGCGCAAGGCGCGTCACGTTGAGCCCGCGCTGCTTGAGCGTTTCACCGATCACGTGCGCGGTGGCTTCGCCTTCCGCGGTGAAGTTGGTGGCAAGGATCACCTCGCTCACCGTGCCGTCGAGCGCACGCTCGAAGAGCTTCTTCAGGCCGATGTCGTTGGGCCCGATGCCGTCGAGCGGACTGAGCTTGCCCATCAGCACGAAGTAATAGCCACGGAACGCACCGGTGCGCTCGAGCGCGGCCTGGTCGGCCGGCGTCTCGACCACGCAAAGCTTGGTTCCGTCGCGCCGCGAGTCCATGCAGACACTGCAGATCGGCGCTTCGGTGAAGGTGTTGCAAAGCTCGCAATGCCGCACGTTGCCGGCGGCCTGCTGCAATGCGCGTGCAAGCAGCTGCGCACCCTCGCGGTCGTGCTGCAGCAGGTGGAAGGCCATGCGCGAAGCCGACTTGACGCCGACGCCGGGCAGGCGACGCAGCGCATCGACCAGCGCGTCGAGCGAACTGGCGTCTGCCATCAATGGCTCAGAACGGCAGCTTCATGCCCGGCGGGAGGCCCGGCATGCCAGCAGTGAGCTTGCCCATCTTCTGCTCGCTGGTTTCTTCCGCCTTGCGCACGGCGGCGTTGAAGGCCGCAGCCACGAGGTCTTCGAGCATGTCCTTGTCGTCGGCCAGCAGGCTGGGGTCGATGGTGATGCGCTTGACGTCGTGCTTGCAGGTCATGACGACCTTGACGAGGCCGGCGCCGGATTCGCCTTCGACCTCGATGTGCGCCAGTTCTTCCTGGGCCTTCTTGAGGTTGTCCTGCATTGCCTGCGCCTGCTTCATGAGGCCGGCCAGTTGTCCTTTGTTGAACATCGTTGGTCCTGATTGGTTGGAAAGTGGAAGAAGGATAAGAGAGATGGTGGCCGGGCTGAAGTACCGCAAGGGCCGACCCAAGATTGTTGCCGCTCGCGGATCAGGCCGGCTTGAGCGTTCCGGGCACGATCTTCGCATCGAAGTCGCGCATCAGCGCCTGCACCTCGGGGTCGTTGTGGATGGCCTCTTCGGCCACGCGTTGGCGCTCGTCGGCGGCCTGCTTGTTGCGGCGCGCGGGGCTATCGACCACCCCACCGATTTCGATGACCAGCTTGACGTCGTGGCCGAGCGCATTCAATGCGGCGGTCAGCTTTTCGCGGCTGGACGGCTGGTTGAGCGTTTCGCGCTCGATGCGCAGCATCCACTGGTCGGTGTCGCGCGCCACCAGTTGCGACTGCAGGGCCAGCTCGCGGGCCAGGGCCGCGACGGCTTCGGCGGCAACCAGCTGCGTGACCGTGGCGTACCAGAAGTCGCCGTCTTCGCTGGTCGGGATGGGGGTGTAGGTGCTGCGCGATTCTTCGGCGCGGGGCGCATCGCGCGCACCGGGTGGCGGCTGCACGCGGATAGGAACGCCGACGACCTTGGCCGGGGCCTCCGCTGCGCTCTCGCTCCGGGGTGCGGGCTGCCGCAAGGGCTCGTCGACCACCGAAAGGCGCTGTCCTGCGGGGGCCAGAACCGACTGCGCGGCTGGTGCCGGGGCCGGTCTTGGGGGTGTCGGGGCGGGCGCAGCCGGGAATTCAGCCGCAGGCGCAGGTGCCGGAACGGGGGGCGCGATGCGCGGCTGAGCCGTCGGCGCCGCGACCGCGGCTTCATTCAGAGTTTTTTTTTCCGGGGAGGCTGTCGCAGCAGCCGCATTGGAAGGCTTGAAGGCCAGGAGCCGCAGCAACACCATGGTCAGCGCAGCGTATTCGTCGGGCGCCAGGCCCAGCTCGCCACGGCCGTGCAGGCACAGGCTGTAGAGCAACTGGGTTTCGTCGGCCGGCATCAGCGATGCAAGCCGCGCGGTGTCCGCCGCGTCGGGGTCGGTCGCCGAATCGGCGGACTCGACCCGCGAAGGCACGGCCTGAAGCACGGCCATGGCCTGCAGCACCGCCGTCATTTCCTCGAGCGTGGAGGCGGCGGACATGCCGTCGCGGCGCAGCGCCTCGGAGGTATCGACCACCGTCTTGCCATCGCCCTGGGCCAGCGCTTCGATCAGGCGGAACACGTGACCGCGATCGACGCTGCCGAGCATCTGTCGCACACCGGCTTCGAGCAGTTCGCCATTGCCGAATGCAATGGCCTGATCGGTCAGCGAGAGCGCATCGCGCATCGAACCGCGTGCGGCGCGTGCCAGCAGGCGCAGTGCTTGCGGCTCGGCGGGTACCTGCTCGGTCTGCAGCACGCTGGTCAGGTGCTCTAGCACCGTCTCGGGTGCCATCGGCCGCAGGTTGAACTGCAGGCAACGCGACAGCACCGTGACCGGCACCTTCTGCGGATCGGTCGTGGCCAGCACGAACTTGAGGTACTCGGGCGGCTCTTCGAGCGTCTTCAGCATCGCGTTGAACGCGGTGTTGGTCAGCATGTGCACTTCGTCGATCATGAAGACCTTGAAGCGCCCTTGCACCGGCTTGTAGACGGCTTGTTCGAGCAGCGACTGGACTTCGTCCACACCGCGGTTGGAGGCCGCGTCGAGCTCGGTGTAGTCGACGAAGCGACCCGAATCGATGTCGCGGCAGGCCTGGCAGACACCACACGGCGTGGCGGTGATGCCGCCCTGCCCGTCCGGGCCCTGGCAGTTGAGCGACTTCGCCAGGATGCGCGAGACCGTGGTCTTGCCCACGCCCCGCGTGCCGGTGAAAAGATAGGCGTGATGCAGGCGCTGCGTGGTCAGCGCGTTCTCGAGCGCCTGGACCACATGCCCCTGGCCGACCATCTCACCGAAGGTTTTCGGACGGAACTTGCGAGCGAGCACGAGATAAGACATTGCGGGCATTCTAAAAGGCGCGGCGACGGTCCTCGAACCCGCACTGCAATGAAAAAAGGCTTGCATCCTTTGCAGAGCACCACGGAACCGCCTCTGCCGGGCTGCTGCTGTGGCCCCGGCAGGAGAAGGAGAAGCGATACGGAGTGGGCACACCCCGGCGGGTTACAATCCCCGCTGACGGGCCTCCCTGCATGGTGAAGTGGCCAACCGGGTCAGGTGGGGAACCAAGCAGCCCTAACTGCGTAGTCAGTGCCAGGGGTAAGGCTCGTCAACCTCTTCAGCGGCCTCGTTTCATTCCAATGCGAAATAAAACGAGGTTTGCAAACACACTCAGCGACAGAACATCCACCGGCAAAAGGCCCTCACAGGCCCAGCCGCTGGATCGCGCCGCGCGCGGCCGCCGCGCCGCTGGCCATCGAGGCCGTCAGCAGATAGCCGCCGGTCGGCGCTTCCCAGTCCAGCATCTCCCCTGCGACGAACACGCCAGGCAACGCGCTCGCCATGAGCTGCTCGTCGAGCGCATCGAAGCGCACGCCACCGGCCGTGCTGATCGCTTCATCGATGGGTCGAGTTGCAACCAGCCTCAACGGCACGGCCTTGATCGTTGCCGCCAGTTGCACCGGGTCTTGCATCGCTTCGCGGCTCAATGCCTCGTGCAGCACACCTGCCTTGATGCCTTCCAGTCCGAGGCGGCTCTTGAGGTGGCTGCTCAGGGAACGCGCGCCGCGCGGATGCTTCACCGCAGCCAGCACCTGCTCTGCGCTGCGATCGGGCAGCAGGTCCAGCAACAGCGTCGCACTGCCATTCGCGGCGATCTCGTCTCGCAACAGCGCGGACGCGGCGTAGATCAGGCTGCCCTCGATGCCCGTGGCCGTCGCAACGAATTCACCCTTGCGTGCAAAGCGGCGCCCCTGGCTGTCGGTGAAAGAAATCGCGACCGACTTGAAAGGCTGTCCCGCAAAGCGGCTGGAGAAATGCTCGCTCCAGCCGGCGCCGTCGAACCCGCAGTTGGCGGGCAGCAGCGGCGCGACACCTACGCCGCAGGCCTCCAGCCACGGCGCCCACGCGCCATCGGAGCCCAGCCGCACCCAACTGGCGCCGCCCAACGCCAGCACCGCGGCGTCGGCCTTTGCCGTGACCTCGCCTGCCGCCGTTGCAAATCGCAATGCCGCTGCATCGATGTGCTCGCCGCCCAGCCACCGATGGCGCATGTGGAACTGCACGCCCGCCGCGCGCAACCGCTGCAGCCACGCGCGCAGCAGCGGCGCAGCCTTCATGTCGGTCGGAAACACCCGGCCCGACGTACCGACGAAGGTCTCGACGCCCAGGCCCGCTGCCCATTCGCGCACTTGCTGCGGTCCGAACTGGGCGAGCATCGGTTCGAGCTGCGCGCGGCGTTCGCCGAAGCGGCTCATGAAAACGTCGAAAGGCTCCGAATGCGTGAGGTTCAGGCCGCCACGGCCAGCCAGCAGAAACTTGCGCCCCACCGAGGGCATGGCGTCGTACACATGCACTTGCGCACCGGACGCGCTGAGAACTTCAGCCGCCATCAGGCCGGCGGGTCCGCCGCCGATCACGGCGACGACAGGAGAAACAGTCATTCGAGATTTACCAGTTCGCCCTGCCCGGTGAGGAACGCGACGCGGACCGTGGCACCAGGGTAGGCATGTTGCACTGCCGCGCGATAGCGCTGCATCTGTGCGATCAACGCCGCGTCCCGTTCAGGGCGCGCGGCAGATTTGTAGTCGAGGATCCACCAGGCACCGCTGGCGCGCTCACGCACCAGCCGGTCGATGCGCAAGGTCTCCCCTTCATGGACCAGCGTGACTTCGTTGCCATGCCAGTCGACCCGGCGATCGTCCCACACCCAGGCGCCGGCTCCCGCGCGGATGCGCTCGGCCAGTGTCGCGGCGCCGCGCGCCTGCTGCGCATCGAGCATGAATTCCCGCGCCGCGGCACGCACGTGGGCCGGCGGCAGCGGCTCGCCGGGCACGGCCCATTCGAGCAGCCGGTGCATGGCCTGGCCGAAGGCTGCAGCGCGCGCATCGACCGTGGCATCCGCAGCCTTCTTGGCGGAGGGCTGTTCAGCAGCGACGGGGAGAACCGGCATCCGCTTCATCGAGAAGCTGGCGACGCTGGTCTCGACGGGCAGCGCGACCAGCGGCTCATCGGCCTCGGTGGGCTCGCACAGCGGCTCCAACCGCGTCCACCAACTGCCTTCGTTGGCGCGCGCCGGCCGCACCGAAGACAGCACGAGCCGTTCGCGCGCCCGCGTGGTTGCAACGTACAGGCCATTGAGTTCTTCGCGACGGCGCGCGCGCTGCTCATCCTCGAGCAAGGTCGCTGCGCAGGCAGGCGGCGTCTTCTCGCTCGCGAGAAACACGAAACGCGTCGGAGCACTGTCGCTGCCCTTCCATTCGACCAGCACGCCCATGGTTTGCGCGCGCGGTGGTGCGGCATCGCAATCGAGCATCAGGACGGTGTCCGCCTCCAGCCCCTTTGCACCGTGCACGGTCAGCAGTTGCACCGCATCGGGTGCGGCGACGGATGGCGCACGCACGCCGCCGGCACGCAGGGCGCGCACCAACGCATAAGGCGTGGCGAAACGCGCGCCTTCGATATCGAGCGACGCCGACAGCAAGCCGCGCAGGTTGGCCAGCGCGCTTTGCCGCATGGCGGCGGGCACTGCGGCGCCGAACTTCGCCAGCACATCGCCGTCATGAAAGATCGCATCGAGCGCGTCGTGAGGCGGCAGCGACATCAACCAGCGCTGCCACTTCCTGAGCCTGGCGCCCGCCTCAACCAGCACCGGCGGCAAGCCCTCGCCCTTCTGGATCAGGCCGAACCAGCTGGCTGAAGGGCGCTCACGCTGGCGCAACGCCAATTGCACCAGTGCCTCGTCATCGATGCCGAACAGCGGCGACTTGAGCGCCTGCGCCAGCGAAAGATCGTGCGCGGGCGAAACCAGCGCGTCGATCAGCGCGACCACGTCCTGCACTTCAGGTGCGTCATGCAGCTCGTTCTTTTCGGGCTGCTGCACGGGGATGTGGCGCTGCCGCAGTGCGTCCTGCATGGCGGACAGGCGACTGCGCCGGCGCGCCAGCACCATGATCTGCCGCGGCGGCGTGCCGTCGGCGATGCGCTGCGCGACCCAGCGCGCGGCCTGCTCGCATTCTTTCTGCAGCAGTTGCTCTTCGGGCAGCACGCGCGGCGTGACGAGGCTGTCGCGCCAATGCAGCATGCCGTCGTCCGCGGGCGCTGCTTCGGCGGCCGAACCGACTGCATCGCGGTCGATGGGCGGCAGCTTGAGCAGCTCGCCATCGTCGCCGCGCTCGGTGGTGTGAGCGCGGTAGCCGTCGAACTCACCAGCCTCTTGCGCAGCCAGCATTGCCGCATTGACCAACCCGACGACCCCGCGTGCGTTGCGATGGGTGTGATCGCAATTGAGCAGCTCGCCGTCGAGCCCTTCGCGCACGAACTTCTTGGCGGCAATGAACACTTGTGGCTCGGCACGGCGAAAACGGTAGATGCTCTGCTTCGGATCGCCCACGATGAAGACGCGCGGCGCACGGCCCTGCGCACCGGTGTAGGCGCTGAGCCAGCCGTAAAGCGCCTGCCATTGCAGCGGGTTGGTGTCCTGGAACTCGTCGATCAGCAGGTGCGCGATGCGCGCGTCGAGCCGCTCCTGCACCCACCCCGACAGCGCCGACTGGCCAAGCAGCAACTGCGCGGCCTGTTCGACGTCGTTCATGTCGACCCAGCCGTGCGCGCGCTTCACCTCGGCAAAGGCGGCAATCAGGATGCGCGTGAGCCGCGTCATGCGCTGCTGATAGAGCCATGCCGCGTGCTGCGCCTGTGCAGCGCACAACACCTGCAGCTCGGCTTCGGCCTCCTGGGCCGCGGGGAATTTCTGCAGGTTCTTGTTGAGGCGGTCTTCGCTCGCAACGAAGAAATTCTTGCGCAGGTGCGCCAGTGCAGCCACCCGCGATTCGCTCTCGGGCTCGCCGACACCGAACACGTCGATGATGGCCTCGGCCGCCTTCTGCGGCGTCTTGTTGCTTTCGCGGCCTAGCGCGGCGGCGCGGTCGAGCCAGCGGCGACGGACCGGTTCGCCGCGCAAGGCGTCGGTCGGCTGGTCCATGCCGGCCAGCGATGAATGGAGCACGCTGAAGTGCTGGACCGCGTTCTCCGCATCGGCGAGCGAGAACTCGACGCGCTTGGACAGCGCTTCGCTCAAGGCCTTGGCTGTCTGCGAGCGGCCGTGCGTGGCGACGACGGCGTAGTAGTCGGCCAGCGCGCTCTTGTCGGCCGTGACGGCCTCGAAGAACGGCCGCCAGGTGTGGCTGCGCGCCTCGGCATCATCTTCGAGCAGTTCGTAGTTGGACGGCAAGCCCAGCTCGCGCAGCACCGCCAGCGGCGCATTGCGCAACAGCCCCGCGAACCAGGCATGAAAGGTACGGAACTGCACCGGCCTGCCGCCTTCGAGCAGGCGTCGATAGAGGCCCTGCAGACGCGGCACGGCGGACAGCGCCGCCGCGGGTTCGACCCCGCGCATCACGAGCTGCTTCACCAGCTCTTCGGGGGCCTGTTCAGCGAACTGTTCGAGCCACTGGTCGAGCCGCTCGCGCATTTCGCCAGCGGCCTTCTTGGTGAAGGTGATGGCCAGGATCTCGTGCGGCTCGCAGGCCGAGTCGCCCTCTTCGAGCAACGCGCGCACGATGCGCGACACCAGCATCCAGGTCTTGCCCGCGCCGGCGCAGGCTTCGACCGCGACCGAGCGGCGCGGATCGCAGGCGACGGTGTAGAACGCCTCGCGGGTGACGTGCTTGCCGTTGTGTTCGTAGGCTGCGCCGCTCATTTCGCATCGCCTCCGACTGTCGGGACACCCTGAAGGGACGGCGCCCGCTCTTCGGGAACCGTAGGCCGAAGCGCCTCGTCGCTCCAGAAGTCCTTGCGGCAAAGGCCACGCGCAGCGCAGTAGTCGCAGACCGCGCCCTCCCCCAGCGGCGGCAATGCCGCGCCCTGCGCGATGCGGGTGAAGTCGCTGATGATGCCGGCCACCAGTGCGTCCCTTGCTTCGACCACGGCGGGTTGCTCGACGGTCTGCGTGCCGGAAGATTTTTCGCCCACGTTCACGTAGGCCGCGCGCAGGGTGTCGTCGGCCACCAGGGCGGCATAGAACGCGAGCTGCGTGTCTTCGGTCGGGTCTTTCACGCGCTCCCTGGAAACGGTGGTGGACTCGGTCTTGTAGTCGATCACGAAGGCCTTGCCGTCGGTTGTGCGGTCGATGCGGTCGAGCCGGCCGATCAGCCGCAGGTCGCCCAGCGGCTGCTCCTTCCAGGGTTCGGCCTCGATGAAGACCGCCCCGCTCGCCTCGTGCCCGACGAGCCATTCGAGGTAGCCCTCGCGCACGGCCGGCCACGCGGCAGCGAACGGCAGGAACTCGGCCTCGGACAGCCCGAGTTCCTGCGTTGCGCGCTGCGCCGCGCTTTCGATGAGTGCGATGCGCGCCTGTGCATCTTGCGTCGGCGCTTCGAGCATTGCCTCATGGAAATGCCCCAGCACGGCGTGCAGCCAGTTGCCGAAATCGCGCTTGTCGATCTCGGCATCGAGCTCGTCAGCGCTGCGCAGGCCCAACTGCCGCAGCGCAAAGAAGCGATAGGGGCAGCGGCGCAGGTCCTCGTACACGCTGGTCGAGATGTTCAGCAAGGGCAACAAGGCACCGGACGGCGCGGGGCACGCGGTGGGCTGCACGGCAACTTCGCGTTCCATGCGCGGGTCGGCGGCGGACTGCAAGGCGTGGTCGAGATGCAGCGCCTGCACCAGCGGGCTCGGGCGTACCGGCTCGCCGGTGGCATCGGACTGGCGCCAGACGATCTCGCAGGAGGGGTTGTGCAGCGCCGCGCTCCAGGCGGCGCGCTGCGCGGCCTCGAGCGTGTCGCGCGAAGGCAGGCCCAGCTCGGCACGCTGGGCTGCGCTCCAGTTGCCGGGGGGTTCGGGCGATGCCGGCAGGCGCCGATCGTCGCAACCAGGGATGACCACGGCGCCGAATGCACGACCCAGCAGCTGATAGAGCGGCAGGACCACGACCTTGGGCGCCTGGTCGCCCGCGGGCGGCACAAAGCTCGCGTCTTCGAGTACGTCGCGCACCCAGGCGGTGAACTCGGCGAGCGTGTGGCGGCCACCGGGAAAATCGCCGTCATCGCCGTGGGCGTCGGCATCGAGCCACAGCGCGGCGATCACCTTGCCACCGGCAAGGTCGTCGGCGAGCGGCTCCCATTGCTCGCTCGCTTCCAGCAACTCGCGCAGGGCACGCAGCCAATCGGCCAGCGAGCGTGAGCGGGCCATCGGCGCACGGCGTGCCTCGATGGCTTCGGTGAAGGGCAGCAGCGTCGGGTCCTTCATTTCGCCGGTGCGAGCCACCAGGGCACACCAGGCTGACCAGTCACGCAAGCCCTCGCGTCGAAGGCGAATTTCGAGCGACTGGACGGCCAGCGCGTCGCCACCGGCGCCGCTCTTGAGCCACTCGAGGACCTGGTCGCTGCCGGCGTCATGCGCACAGGCGCGCAGCGCGCTCATCAATGCTGCGGCAGCGCGGGTGGTCGAGAGCTTCCAGCCGGTCTCGTCGTGCGTGACGATGCCCTGTGCCTTCAGCTGGGCGCTGATGCGGCGCGTGAGCGCGCGGTCGGTGGCGACCAGCGCGACCGGCGCACGGTCTTCGGCAAGGTGGCGCAGCACGCAGGCGGCCGCCAGTTCGGCTTCGTCTTCGGGGTCGAGGGCGACGTGCGAAGCCGCAACCTCGGTCGGTGCATCGAGAGGCACCAACGAAAGATGCAGGGCGCGGTCGCCCCACAGGTTGCAGAGTGCATGCGTCAAAGGGTCGGTCTGGAAGCCATCGAGCACGATCAATGCATCGACCTGATCGCGCGTGCTGTCGCGCAGCAGCACATCGGTGGCGAAGCCGGAGTTCGCGGCCCACGCGACGGCGATGCGGATCAGCGCGCTTTCGGTGCGGAACCATTCGGACTCGCTGCCGGCCTCGGCCACCGCCGACGCGCGCTGCGCCCATTCGGCGCCCCGCTCTTCCGGTTGCACGGCGGCCGCAAGCGGCACCAGTTGGTAGACCAACTCGACCACGCGCCCCGCCAGGGCAAAGCGTTCGGCGCTGAAGCCGGCCTGCGACAGCAACGCCTGTGCCGTCACGAGATCGCGGGCCATGTCGTGCGCGATGTCGTAGCCGGTCGGCACGAAACCGCCCGCGCTGCGCGCCCAGTTGTGCGTGGTCTCGAAGCGCGGAACGAAGCCGGGGCTGCCGCACCGCGCCCACATGCTGCGCGCCACACCCATCAGTTGCGCATAAGGCACCAGCACGACAGTGCGCGCCGCATGCAGCTGACGCTGCTCGAGCGCGCGGACGATCCGCGCGACGACGCCGTCGGCGGGATCGCACCACAGGGCCTGTACAGGGTGGCCTTCGTTCATGTTCTATCGAGGGGTTGGAGAGCGCTTGGAGGTGACCCGCAAAGGGCTTTGGCTATCGGTGCCATAGCGTCTGCGCATGGCGCGCCACCCCTTGGTTTCTGTCACAATGACCTGCACTTTAGCTGCACCGAAACTCTCTGCGCACAAGGACCCATTACATGGCCAGCGAACTCATCAAACACATCTCCGATTCCTCCTTCGAGGCCGACGTGCTCAAGTCCAGCCAGCCGGTGCTGGTCGACTACTGGGCCGAATGGTGCGGCCCTTGCAAGATGATCGCCCCGATCCTGGACGAAGTCTCGGCCACCTACGAAGGCAAGCTGCAGATCGCCAAGCTGAACGTCGACGAGAACCGCGACATCCCCGCCAAGTTTGGCATTCGCGGCATCCCCACGCTGATGCTGTTCAAGGACGGCCAACTGGCCGCCACCAAGGTCGGTGCAATGAGCAAGGCGCAACTCACGGCCTTCATCGACCAGCAACTCGCCTGAGCGACATTTGACCCGGCCGACGCGCAATGCGTTGGCCGGAGCGCTTTTTTACTGTCATAATCTCCCACAGATCACCGGCCCTTTCTGGCAACCGGTTCGAGTTCCCCGGTTAGTGAAGCAGTTCTCGCTTCACATCAAACCTCCCCCCGTTTTCCGTTCGATTGCCCCGCGAGGGGTCATTCCATGCACTTAAACGAACTCAAGGCACTCCACGTGTCTGAAGTCCTCAAGCAGGCTGAAGCGCTTGAGATCGAAAACGTCGGCCGCATGCGCAAGCAGGAGCTGATGTTCGCGATCATCAAGAAGCGCGCGAAGGCTGGCGAACAGGTCTTTGCCGACGGCGTGCTCGAAATCCTGCCCGACGGCTTCGGCTTTCTGCGCAGCCCGGACACCAGCTTCACCGCCAGTACCGACGACATCTACATCTCGCCCAGCCAGGTGCGGCGTTTCAACCTGCACACCGGCGACATGATCGAAGGC
Source organism: Variovorax sp. EL159 (assembly GCF_900100965.1). Taxonomy (GTDB): domain Bacteria; phylum Pseudomonadota; class Gammaproteobacteria; order Burkholderiales; family Burkholderiaceae_C; genus Variovorax. Next base: position 713,390 of record NZ_FMUJ01000003.1, read on the forward strand.
GAAGTGCGCACGCCCAAGGACGGCGAGCGTTACTTCGCGCTGACGAAGCTCGACAAGGTCAACGACGGCCCGCCCGAGCAGAACAAGCACAAGGTGATGTTCGAGAACCTGACGCCGCTGTTCCCCAAGGAGCAGATGAAGCTCGAGCGCGACGGCATCAAGGGCGAAGAGAACATCACCGGCCGCATCATCGACATCATCGCGCCCATCGGCAAAGGCCAGCGCGCTCTGCTCGTGGCGCCGCCCAAGAGCGGCAAGACGGTGATGATGCAACACATCGCCCACGCGATCAGTGCCAACTACCCCGACGTCCACATGATGGTGCTGCTCGTGGACGAGCGCCCTGAAGAAGTGACCGAAATGCAGCGCACGGTGAAGGGCGAAGTCATTGCTTCGACCTTCGACGAGCCCGCAGCGCGCCACGTGCACGTCGCCGAAATGGTGATCGAGCGCGCCAAGCGCCTGGTCGAACTCAAGAAGGACGTGGTGATCCTGCTGGACTCGATCACGCGTCTGGCCCGCGCCTACAACAACGTCGTTCCTTCGTCGGGCAAGGTGTTGACCGGCGGTGTCGATTCCAACGCACTGCAGCGCCCCAAGCGCTTCCTGGGCGCCGCGCGCAACGTGGAAGAAGGCGGCTCGCTGACCATCATCGGCACGGCGCTGATCGACACCGGCAGCCGCATGGACGAAGTGATCTTCGAAGAGTTCAAGGGCACCGGCAACTCCGAAATCCACCTCGACCGCCGCCTGTACGAAAAGCGCGTGTTCCCCTCGATCCAGCTCAACCGCAGCGGCACCCGCCGTGAAGAGTTGCTGCTGGCACCCGAGATCCTGCAGAAGACCCGCATTCTTCGTCAGCTCATGTACAACATGGACGAGATCGAGTCGATGGAGCTGATGCTCAAGAACATGAAGGCGACGAAGACCAATGTCGAGTTCTTCGACATGATGCGTCGCGGCGGCTGAGCTCCAGGCTCTGTCGCAAAAGCGCGTTGGCCCTTGCGGGTCGACGCGCTTTTTTCATGGGCGCGACGTATGGATCGCGCGGCCTTCGAGGGCGCTCTGGCGGCCGATGTCGAGCAGTTCCATCAACGCGACGGCCTGCTCGGGCGGCACGGGATTGGGGCCATTGCCAAGGATCGCGTCGCGCACCGCGGCGTAGTAGTCGACGTAGTTGCCCGCCCGGGTCGGCAAGGCACGCCGCTGCGGCACGCCGTCGCTGCCGATCACGGTGATTTCGCCATCGAGCGGATCGACGCCCCACCCTGCCGCTGGCGGCCGTTGTCCGGCGCGCAGCGCATCTTCTTGCGTATCGACACCGTGCTTGATGTAGCTGCCCCGCGTGCCGTGGACGATGTAGCGCGGCGCAGCCTCGGCCGCGAGTGCGGTGGCGTGCAAGACGACGCGCAGCGGCGCGTGGGCGCCGCGCTCGTAGCGCAAAACGGCATGAAAGTAATCTTCGACCACAGCGCCATCGCGCAGGGCGGCGGTGTCGAGCTGCAACGTATCGGGCCGGCCGAACAGCTGCATCGCCTGATCGACCAGATGGGCACCCAAGTCCACCCAAAGGCCCGATCCCGGCACGGCCTGCTCACGCCAACGCTCGCGCACTTCGGGTCGGAATCGGTCGAAATGCGACTCCAGATACACCGGCCGGCCCAGCTCGCCGCTTGCCAGCACGTCCTTGAGCGTCAGGAAATCGGCGTCGAAACGCCGGTTCTGGTAAACCGCCAGCACGCGATTGTTGCGTTTTGACAACACTTCAAGCGCCCTGGCCTCCGTCACATCGAGGGTGAAGGGCTTGTCCACCACCACGTGCTTTCCGGCCTCCAGCGCGGCTTTCGCGACCGGGTAGTGCTGGGCATTGGGCGTGGCGACCACGACAAGATCGATGTCCGCCCGCGCCACCAGCGCCGACACGTCGGGCACCACCGCGACGCCCGGCCAATCGACCCGGACCTTGTCGGGCTGCGAACTCGCCACGGCCGCCAGCTCGAGCCCTGGCACGGCGGAAAGCACCGGCGCGTGGAAGGTCTGGCCGGCAAAACCGTAGCCGACGAGGCCGGCGCGCAGGGGTGTGGAGGTCATGGGAGGGCCGGGTTTGTTCGAAAATGGGCCAGTATGCGATAATCATGGGCTCCGCGAAAAGTGCGGCTGGGCAGCGTCGCCCAGCTTTCTCAATTCACTTGAGGACGGCGCGCCAGATTGCTGGCACACCGGTGGCTCTCGCATCGACCGCGCATTGATTCCAACAGCGCAAAAGGAAAGACCATGGCAAAAGAAGGCATCCACCCCAATTACCGCGAAATCCTGTTCGTCGACATGTCGAACGGTTTCAAGTTCGTGACCCGTTCGTGCGCGAACACCAAGGAAATGGGCACGACCGATGACGGTCGCGAGCTGCCCCTGTTCAAGCTCGACACCACGAGCGAATCGCACCCCTTCTACACCGGCACGCAAAAGTCGGTCGACAACATGGGCGGTCGCGTCGAGAAGTTCCGCAACCGCTTCGGCAAGACCACCGGCGCCGCCTCGAAGTAAGGCACGCGCTTTTGCGTCGAGGGCAGCCCGGTTTACCGCGCTGCCCTTTTTCTTTCCGAACCCGGCTCTCCGTCTCTTGAACCAACCCACTCCCGCAATCGTTGCCCAGAACGCCGTGCGCCGGCTGCCGCGCATCGCGCTGCTGTTGCTGTGCGCGGCCTATCTGCTGCCGGGTCTGGTGGGCCGGGGCCCCTGGAAGAGCGCGGACATCACGGCCTTCGGCTACATGGCCGAACTGGCGCGGACCACCGAGGGCATCTCCCGCTGGTTCGATCCGATGCTGCTGGGCATGCGCCCGGAAACGCCCGCGCTGATCCCCTACTGGATCGGCGCCTGGGCCATCAAGATTTCTCCCTCGTGGCTGAACCCCGACCTGGCCGTGCGCATCGCCTTCGCGCTGCTGCTCTGGGGTACCTTCACCGCGACCTGGTACGCCGTCTATTACCTCGCCCGCACAGCCCGCGCACAGCCTGTCGCGTTCGCCTTCGGCGGCGAGGCCCGCCCCACCGATTACGCACGCGCCATCGCCGATGGCGGCCTGCTGGCGCTGATCGCCTGCATGGGCCTGGCCCAGCTTGGCCACGAGACCACGCCGGCATTGGCCCAGCTGTACTTTGCCTCGCACCTGTTCTACGGCGTGGCGGCACTTCCGTACCGACGCGCCGGTCCGGTGATCGGGTTGATCGTGGGCACACTTGGCATCACGCTGAGCGGCGCGCCGACGGTCGGCCTTGCACTGGCCACCGGCGGTGCGCTGTACATCGCCTACGAGCGCCGCCGCACGGCAAAGCTCGGCGCCGATGCCAGTCCCGACGACGGCCCGGGCTACACCCGCGGCGCGCTGATCACGATGGTCTGCGTCGTCCTTCTTGCGGCCGCGCTGGTCTTCGGCCTGGGCCTGCAGCAGTGGAAGATCACGCTGATCGGCAACTCGCTGTTTGGCGACATCCGCAGCCAGGCCAAGCTGCTGCTGTGGTTCACGTGGCCGGTCTGGCCGTTCGCGCTCTGGACGCTGTGGCGCTGGCGCCGCCAGCTCTCCGCGCGCCATGTGGCGCTGCCGCTCTGGTTCGCGCTGGTTCCGCTGGCCGCCACCTGGACCACCGACTTCTCCGACCGCTCGCTGCTGCTGGCGCTTCCGGCCTTCGCCACCCTGGCCGCCTTTGCCCTGCCCACCTTCCGCCGCAGCGCGCTGGCCTTGATCGACTGGTTCAACGTGCTCCTGTTCAGCAGCCTCGCCGCGCTGGGCTGGATGTACTGGATCGCCATGCTGACCGGCGTGCCGCCGAAGCCCGCGGCCAGCGTGGCCCGGCTGGTGCCCGGCTTCGTGCCCGAGTTCTCTCCGATCGCCTTCGTGCTCGCGCTGGCCGCGACCATCGCCTGGTGCTGGCTGGTGCGCTGGCGCACCGGGCGGCACCGCGCCGCGCTCTGGAAGACGCTGGTGCTGCCAGCCGGCGGCACCGCGCTGTGCTGGATGCTGCTGATGACGCTCTGGCTGCCCCCCATCGACTACGCGCGCAGCTACGTGCCGCAGGTGCGCGCCGTGGCCGAGCGGGTCGGACAGCCCCGCTGCATTGCCGAACTGGCCCTGAGCCGGCAGCACATCGCCGCGCTGCGCCACCACGGCAACTTCAACCTGCAGCCGCTGCTGCTGGGCACCGACTGCCCCTGGCTGCTGGTGAGCCCCGACACGATCGGGCGGCTGCACACGATCATCCCCTTCGATCAATGGCGGTTCAGCGGCACCCTGCGCCGTCCCAGCAGCCCGGCCGACGACCTGTTGCTGTATCAGAAGATCCCGCCGCAGTGAAAGGCGAACGGGGCCTGATCGCGCGGCACGCAGGCACCGTGCTGGTCGGCCAGTTGGCGGTGATGGCCTTCGGCGTCACCGACACCATCATCGCCGGCCGCTATTCCGAGAACGCGCTGGCCGCGCTCTCGGTCGGTGCCGCCATCTTCATCAGCGTGTATGTCTCGCTGATGGGCGTGCTGCAGGCGTTGCTGCCGATCTGGGCCGAACTGCACGGCGGCGGCCGCAGCAGCGAAGTGGGCCGCTCGGTGCGGCAATCGCTGTACCTTGCCGCCATTGCCATCGTGGTCGGCATGGCGGCGCTGCTGTCGCCTGGCGCCGTGCTGCGGCTGACGCAAGTGCCTGCGGAAATGCGCGGCGAAGTGGAGATGTACCTGAGCGTGCTGGCCTTCGCCCTCGCGCCTTCCCTGCTGTTTCGCCTTTTCAGCACCCTGAACCAGAGCCTGGGCAAGCCTCAACTCGTGACCTGGCTGCAGCTGGGCTCGCTGCTGGTCAAGCTCCCGCTGTCGATCTGGTTCACCTTCGGCGGTGCGGGCCTGCCGGCGATGGGCCTCGTGGGTTGCGGCTGGGCGACGCTGTGCGTGAACTGGGCCATGCTCGCCTGTGCGGTGTGGCTGCTGCGCAGCAGCCCCTTCTACCGGAACTACCGGCTCTGGGAGCGCATCGAGAAGCCCGACTGGAACCAGATCCGGCAGTTCGCACGACTGGGCGTGCCCGGCGGCCTTGCGGTGCTGGTCGAGGTGACCTCGTTCACGCTGATGGCGCTGTTCATCGCGCGCCTGGGCACCGCCGCGGCGGCAGCCCACCAGATCGCCGCGAACCTGATGGCGGTGGCCTACATGGTGCCGCTGTCGCTCTCGATCGCCACCAGCGCGCGCGTGAGCTTCTGGCTCGGCGCGGGCGATGCCGCCAAGGCGCGGCACAGCTGTCGCCTGGGCTTCGAGCTGGCGGTGCTGTGCGCCCTGCTCTTCGCGACGGCGCTGGTCACGCTGCGCTTTCCGTTGGCCAATGTGTATTCAGACAACCCCGCCGTCATTGCGCTGGCCGCGGCGCTGATGCTGCCGGTGGCCGCATTCCACCTGGCCGATGCGATGCAGACGCTCTGCGTGTTCGTGCTGCGCTGCTACCGGGTCACGCTGGCGCCGCTGGTCATCTATTGCACGATGCTCTGGGGCCTGGGCCTCGGTGGCAGCTACCTGCTGGCGTACCACGGGCTCGGCCCCTGGGAGGCCATTCAGTCGCCGCTGGCGTTCTGGATCATGAGTGCAGCGGCACTGGCACTGACTGCCCTGCTGTTCGGCGCACTGCTGCGCTGGACGATGGCGAAGCGGGCGGCCTGAGTCGCCCGACCCGCCAGCCGCTTACTTCGCGAGTACGCGTGCTTCCCGCACGCGTGCCGCCGGAAACAGCAGCGCAAAGCGGGAACCCTTGCCGACCGTGCTCTCGATGCGCAGCTCGGCGCCGTGGCGTTGCGCGATGTGCTTCACGATCGCAAGGCCCAGCCCGGTGCCGCCGGTCTCGCGCGAGCGGCTGCGGTCGATGCGGTAGAAGCGCTCGGTCAGCCGTGGAATGTGCTCGGCCGCAATGCCCGGGCCGGTGTCGCGCACCGCGTACTCGCCACGGCCATCCGGCAGCACCTTCCAGCTCACGGCCACCTCGCCACCACCGGGCGTGTAGCGGATTGCGTTGCTCAACAGGTTCGACATCGCGCTTTGCAGTTCGGTGGGCGCACCCGACACCTCGGACTCGGCATCGATGGTGAACGACAGCCGATGCCCCAGTGGCGCCAGCCGTCCCGACAAGCCACGGCCTTCGTCCTCGCACTGCGCCAGCAAGGCACGGGTGCGAATCCACTGGTTGCCTGAAGGCGCCGCGCTGCCTTCGAGGCGCGACAGCGTGAGCAGGTCGTTCACCAGCGTTTCCATGCGGTGCGACTGCTGCCCCATCAATGCGAGGTAGCGCGTGCGCTCGTCCGCATCGAGCGGCAGGTTCTGCAGGGTCTCGACAAAGCCGGCCAGCACGGTCAATGGCGTGCGGATTTCATGCGAGACATTGGCGACGAAATCGCGCCGCATCGCCTCGGCCTGTTCGAGCGCGGTGATGTCTCGCGTGAGCAGCATCCGGCGGTTGCCCGCGTAGGGGTGCACCTGCACCGACAACCGCACAGGATGGCTGCGCAGGTGCGCATGGCCCGGCCCGGAGGCATCGATGATCACGTCGCGGCTGTAGTTCCACGAAGCCAGGTAAGCCACGAAGGCCGGGTCGCGCACGAGGTTCGCCAGATGCTGCGCAAGGTCGCGCTCGGCATCGATGCCGAACTGGCCTGCCGCCGTCTCGTTGCACCACTCGATGCGGCCCTGCTCGTCGAGCAGCACCACGCCGTTGGGCGACGCCTGGATCGCAGCCAGAAACTCCTGCAGCCGGTCTTCGGCCTGGCGGGTCTGCTGCTCGCGGTCGCGCAGCAGCTTGCGGATGCGTTCGGAGAGCTCACCCCACACGCCAGGGCCACGTGCCGGCAGGCCCAGGGCGTCGTTGCGCAGCACCTGCAGCAGCCGTTCGGCGCGCCAGGCGTCGAGCCCCAGCCACAGCACGGCGCCCAGCCAGGCACCGAGCCAGGCGAACTTCCAGCCGAAAAGGCCGACAGCGCCCGCTCCTATTACGAGGGACGCTATTAAAAATGTAGCGATTCGAAAGGGCATGGCGGGCGATTATCCGCGCCCGCAGCCAAGGGACGTCACGGCGTTCAAACCGTGACTTGGGCGGTCAGGCGATAGCCCGCTCCCCGGACGGTTTCCACCATCGGCGCGGCCGCACCCAGCGACTCGCGCAGGCGCTTGACGTGCACGTCGACCGTGCGCTCTTCGATGTAGACGTGGTCGCCCCACACCTTGTCGAGCAGTTGCGCCCGGCTGTGCACGCGCTCGGCGTGCTGCATCAGGTAGGCCAGCAGCTTGAATTCGGTCGGCCCGACCTTGAGTGCACCGCCCTGCCACGTCACGCGGTGGGTGGAGGTGTCGAGTGCCAGCTCGCCGATCTCGACGCGCTCGGTCACCACTTCGGGTGCACGGCGGCGCAGCACCGCACGGATGCGGGCCAGCATTTCCTGCGTGGAGAAAGGCTTGGTGATGTAGTCGTCGGCACCTGCATCGAGGCCCGCCACCTTGTCGGGTTCGTCGCCGCGCGCAGTCAGCATCAGGATCGGGATGGCCTTGGTGCGCGGGTCCTTGCGCCACTGGCGCGCGAGCTGCAGGCCGCTCTGGCCCGGCAGCATCCAGTCGAGCAGGATCAGATCCGGCAGGAAGGCGTCGATCTCTCGCTGTGCTGCGGCACCGTCTTCCGACCAGATCGGCTCGAAGCCGTTGTGGCGCAGGTTGACGGCGATCAGCTCGGCGATCGAGGACTCGTCTTCGACGATCAGGACTCGGGGTTTCTTCATGCTTTCTTTGGGAGTCTTTTGCCGCGCTTACTGCAGCGCGGACTCGATTTCTTGCATCGAAGTGTGCCGCACATCGGCACCCTTGACGATGTAGATGATGAACTCGGCGATGTTCTTGGCGTGGTCGCCGATGCGTTCGATGGCCTTGGCCAGAAACAGCAGGTCGAGGCTGGCGGAGATGGTGCGCGGGTCTTCCATCATGTAGGTGACCAGCTTGCGCACGAAGCCGTCGAACTCCTTGTCGATCAGGTCGTCGTCCTTCAGGATCGACAGCGCCGCGGCCGTGTCCAGGCGCGCGAAGGCGTCCAGCGCGGTGCGCAGCAGGCTCGACGCCAAGTCGGCCGCGATGCGCAGCTCGGTGGTGGGCAACGCGCGTGCCGAACCGCTCTCGATGATCGACTTGACCATGCGCGCGATCTTGTTGGCCTCGTCGCCCACACGCTCTAGGTTGGCCGTGGTCTTCGAGATGGCGATCAACAGGCGCAGGTCGCGCGCGGTCGGCTGGCGGCGCGCGATGATCGACGACAGCTCGCGGTCGATGTCGATTTCCATCGCGTTGACGCGGTGCTCGGTTTCCATCACGCGGTCGGCCGCCTCGGGGTCGAACTGCAGCAGCGCGTACACCGCCTGGTGGATCTGCGACTCGACCATGCCGCCGAGTTCCATCACGCGCGACGAAACGCCGTTGAGTTCGCTGTCGAACTGGCTGGAGAGGTGTTTTTCAGTCATGGTGTCTCCTGGGGATCAACCGAAACGGCCGGTGATGTAGTCCTCGGTCTCCTTGCGCTGCGGCTTGAAGAACATCTGTTCGGTCGCGCCGAACTCGATGAGGTCGCCAAGGTACATGTAGGCGGTGTAGTCGCTGCAGCGGGCGGCCTGCTGCATGTTATGCGTGACGATGACGACCGTGTACTCGTTCTTGAGTTCGGCGATCAGTTCTTCGATCTTGGCGGTCGAAATCGGGTCGAGCGCGGAGCACGGCTCGTCGAGCAGCAGCACTTCGGGCTTGATCGCAATGCCGCGCGCAATGCACAGGCGCTGCTGCTGGCCGCCCGAGAGGCCCGAGCCGCTTTGCTGCAGCTTGTCGCGCACTTCGGTCCAGAGGGCCGCCTTCTTCAGGGCCCACTCGACGCGGTCGTCCATCTCGCTGGCCGAGAGGTTCTCGAACAGCTTCACGCCGAAGGCGATGTTGTCGTAGATCGACATCGGGAACGGCGTGGGCTTCTGGAACACCATGCCGACCTTGGCGCGGATGAGCGCCACGTCCTGCTTGGAGGTGAGCAGGTTCTCGCCGTCCAGGGCAATCGTGCCCTCGGCGCGCTGCTCGGGGTAAAGCTCGAACATGCGGTTGAAGGTGCGCAGCAGGGTCGACTTGCCGCAGCCCGACGGGCCGATGAAGGCCGTGACCTTGTTCTCGGGGATCTCGAGGTTGATGCCCTTGAGCGCGTGGAATTTGCCGTAGTAGAAGTTCAGGTCCTTGACCGAGATCTTCGAACGCGACGGTTGTGCGACGGTATTTGCCATGGGTGATCTTCTTCTTCAGTCAGTGTTTGGTGCGCGTGAGGACCCGCGCCAGGATATTGAGGGCGAGCACGGCGACGGTGATCAGGAACACGCCGGCCCATGCCAGCTTCTGCCAGTTCTCGTACGGGCTCATCGCAAACTTGAAAATCGTGACCGGCAGGCTGGCCATCGGCTGGCTCACGTCGGCGGTCCAGAACTGGTTGTTCAGCGCGGTGAAGAGCAGCGGCGCGGTTTCGCCGGCAATGCGCGCCACGGCCAGCAGCACACCCGTGACCACACCGGCGCGCGCAGCACGCAGCGTGATGCTCAGGATCACCTTCCACTTCGGCGTGCCCAGGGCGTAGGCCGCTTCGCGCAGGCCCGGCGGCACCAACTGCAGCATGTTCTCGGTGGTACGGATCACCACCGGAATCACGATCAGCGCGAGCGCCAGCGCACCGGCCAGGCCCGAGAAGGTCTTGAAGTAGGCCACCACCACAGCGTAGACGAACAGGCCGATCACGATCGACGGCGCCGACAGCAGGATGTCGTTGACGAAGCGCGTGACCGAGGCGAGCCAGCCCTTGGGGTTGTATTCGGCCAGGTAGATACCGGCCATGATGCCGATCGGCGTGCCCACGAAGGTGGCCAGCATCACCATCACGAACGAGCCGAAGATGGCGTTGGCAATACCGCCCGCCTCGTTCGGCGGCGGCGTCATTTCGGTGAAGGTGGCGATCGCCAGGCCGCCGACGCCCTGGCGCAGCGTTTCCCAGAGGATCCACACGAGCCAGAACACGCCGAACGCCATCGCGGCGAGCGACAGCGTGAGGGCGATCTTGTTGACGCGGTTGCGCGAGGCGAACTTCGCCTGGCGCGTTTCGGCGAGCGCCTTGGCGCTCAGCAGGTTTTGTGCGGTGCTCACGACTTCGTTCCTTCGCTCTTCTTCATCCGGGTCAGCAGCATCTTCGAGAGCGACAGCACGACGAAGGTGATGAAGAACAGCACGAGGCCCAGGTACATCAGCGCAGCCTGGTGCAGGCCCGCACCGGCTTCCGCGAATTCATTGGCAAGTGCCGAGGTGATGCTGTTGGCAGCCTCGAACACCGACAGCGAGTTGAGCTGGTTCATGTTGCCGATCACGAAGGTGACCGCCATCGTTTCGCCCAGCGCCCGGCCCAGGCCGAGCATGATGCCGCCGATCACGCCGGCCTTGGTGTAGGGCAGCACGACCTTGGACACGACTTCCCAGGTGGTGGAGCCCAGGCCGTAGGCCGACTCCTTGAGCAGCGGCGGCGTCACTTCGAACACGTCGCGCATCACCGAGGCGATGAACGGGATGATCATGATCGCCAGGATGATGCCGGCCGAAAGAATGCCGATGCCCACGGGCGGGCCGGACACCAGCGCGCCAAGGTACGGCACGCCGGTCAGCAGCTTCTGCAGCGGCTGTTGCACCCAGGTCGAGAGGATCGGGCCGAAGACCAGCAGGCCCCACATGCCGTAGACGATGGAAGGCACCGCCGCCAGCAGTTCAATGGCCGTGCCCAACGGGCGCTTGAGCCAGTTGGGCGAAAGTTCTGTCAGGAAGAGCGCAATGCCGAAGCTCACCGGCACCGCGATCACCAGGGCGATGAACGAGGTGGCCAGCGTGCCGTAGATCATCACCAGGCCGCCGTACTCGTCCTTCACCGGGTCCCACACGCTGCTCGTGAGAAAGCCGAGGCCGTACTTGGAAATGGCAGGCCAGGCGCCGATCACCAGTGACAACAGGATGCCGATGAGCATCGCGAGCGTCAGCAGCGCGGCGCCCTTGGCGGCCCAGCCGAACAGCCGGTCGGCCATGGGGCCGGAACGCGGTGCCTTGGCGGGAGGCGGAGGGGCGGTGGCACGACCGCGCTCGGCCGCGAGGTCGAGCGTGGCGGCGGCGGCAGGAAAGGTGGATGACAAGGGTCGCTCCGGCAAAGACGAAATCGGCGCGTCCTCGAGCGATGAAATGCTCATGGGCGCGCCGTCCTGGACTGATGGGTGGGTTTACTTGTACGCGACGGCCTTGCCCGACGCGTCCTTCACTTCACCCCACGACTTGGCGATGGTGGCCTTCACGGCGTCAGGCATCGGCACGTAGTCGAGGTCGTCGGCAGTCTTGTCGCCGCTCTTGTAGGCCCAGTCGAAGAACTTGAGCACGGTGGTCGCGTTGGCGGGCTTGTCCTGCACCTTGTGCATCAGGATGAAGGTGGCGCCGGTGATGGGCCATGCGTCCTTGCCAGCCTGGTTGGTCAGCACCTGGTAGAAGCTCTTGCTCCATTCGGCGCCGGCGGCAGCGGCCTTGAAGGCGGTGTCGTCAGGCGACACGAAGGTGCCAGCAGCGTTCTGCATCTGTGCATACGTCATCTTGTTCTGCTTGACGTAGGCGTACTCGACGTAGCCGATCGAGTTCGGCAGGCGGCTCACGAAAGCGGCAACGCCTTCATTGCCCTTGCCACCCGCACCGGTGGGCCAGTTGACGGCCGTGCCTTCGCCGACCTTCGACTTCCACTCGGCGTTGACCTTGCTCAGGTAGTTGGTGAACAGGAAGCTGGTGCCCGAACCGTCGGCGCGGCGAACCGGCGCGATGGCGGCGTCCGGCAGGGCCAGCGATGCATTCAGTGCCTTGATGGCGGGGTCGTTCCACTTGGTGATCTTGCCCAGGTAGATGTCGCCCAGGACCTGGCCGTTGAGCTTCAGCTCGCCGGGCTTGATGCCAGGGATGTTGACCACGGGGATCACGCCACCGATGACAGTGGGGAACTGCATCAGGCCCTTGGCTTGCAGCTCGTCGTCCTTCAGTGGAGCGTCCGATGCGCCGAAGTCGACGGTCTTGGCTTCGATCTGCTTGATGCCAGCGCCCGAACCGACCGACTGGTAGTTGATCTTGACGCCGGTGGCCTTGTTGAAGTCGGAAGCCCACTTGGCGTACAGCGGTGCCGGGAAGCTGGCACCGGCGCCCGTCACATCTTGTGCGAAAGCGGGAGCTTGGGCGAAAGCAGCGGCGATCAGGCCGGCTGCAGCAAATTTGAACGTCGTTTTCATAAAGCTTCCTTTAGAAGTAAGAAGTAGTCCCTTTCGGGCTTGGGACGGACTCTAAAAAGCTTCTGTGACATCCATATGACACCCCTCTGTCGAGGGAAAATGCCGTCTTCTCGCCATCGGTTTGTGTGACGCTGTCACACAACCGTCATGCGTCGCACCTAGTCTCCAACCCTCCCCGTGATGACACTTGGGCGACGGCGCGTTCTGTCACGGCGCTACGATCAGAGAACCGCCCTCCTCACTACACAATGCAAAACGGCACTCGCCTCGCAGCGGTCGATCTGGGTTCGAACAGCTTCAGGCTGGAAATCGGACAGGTCGACCATGGTCAGATTCACCGCACCGAGTACCTCAAGGAAACCGTGCGCCAGGGCAACGGCCTGGACAGCGCGCGCAACCTCACGCCCGAGGCGATGCAGCGCGGCTGGGACGCCCTGGCGCGTTTCGGCGAGCGGCTGGCCGGCTTCAAGCGCTCGCAGGTACGCGCCGTGGCCACGCAGACGTTGCGTGAGGCCCGCAACCGCGAAGAATTTCTGTTGCGCGCGCGCACCATCCTGGGTTTCGGCATCGACGTGATCCCGGGCCGGGAAGAAGCCCGCCTGATCTACCAGGGCGTGGCGCACATGCTCCCGCACACCGACGCCTCCGACCGCGAACGCCGGCTGGTGATCGACATCGGCGGGCGCTCCACCGAAATGATCATCGGCCACGCACTGGAGGCCGAGCGGATGGAGTCGTACCGCGTCGGCAGCGTCGCCTGGTCGATGAAGCACTTCGGCGAAGGCCTCTTCACCCTGCCCGCCTTCCGCGCCGCCGAGGTCGCGGCCAAGGCCGTGCTCGACGACGCACTGGCCAGCTACACGCGCGACCAGTGGGACGTGGCCTACGGCGCCTCCGGCACCATCGGCGCGGTCGGCGACGTGCTGGCCGCTGCCGGAGCCGAACCCGGCCTCGTCACGCGCGAAGGCCTCGACTGGCTGCTCGACCGCCTGCTCAAGGCCGGCAGCGCCGACAAACTGCGCATCGACGGCATGCGCGAAGACCGCAAGGCCGTGATCGGCGGCGGCGTGAGCGTGCTGCGCGCGGTGTTCGACCTGCTCGGCATCACCGAGATGAAAGTGGCCCAGGGCGCCCTGCGCCACGGCGTGCTCTACGAACTGCTGGAGCGCGACGACAGCGTGGCCGACATGCGCACCGCGACGGTCGCGCGGCTGGCCAATCGCTTCGCCGTCGACGCGGCGCAGGCCAAGCGCGTCGGCGAAACGGCCGCGACCCTGTTCCTGCAGCTGTCTCCCGCGGCGCGCGGCGGCAATACATCGAGCCGTGCCGGCCGCGCCCTGCGCAAGCTGGGCTGGGCCGCGCAACTGCACGAGATCGGCACGCAGATCTCGCACAGCGACTATCACAAGCACGGCGCCTACATCCTGGACAACACCGACGCGCCCGGCTTCGCCGTCAACGAGATGCATGCGCTCGGCCAGCTCGTGCTGGGCCAGCGCGGCAAGCTGCGCAAGCTCGAGGTGGCACTGGACGACGAAACCTTCGTGATGCAACTGCTCGCGCTGCGCCTGGCGGTGATCCTGTGCCATGCGCGCCGCGACCCCGACCCGCAAGCCCTGCACCTTGCGGCGCTGGGCGCCCGGGCCTTCACGATCGCCTGCGCGCCGGATTGGGCCGAGGCCTATCCGCAGTCGGCGCACCTGCTGCGCGAAGAAGTGCTGGCCTGGCAGAAGACCAGCAACTGGCGCGTGGAGCTGAGCGAAGGTTAAGGCAACGCGCTAGAGCAGCTCGGGCGACTGCACCGTCACCACGACGGTCTGCACGTCGCCGTCGCGCTCGCGGGTGCGGATCCACCACAGCGCGCCCTTGCGCACCGGGCAGCTGTCCTGCTTCAGGCCGAGCAGCAGCGAGATCGCCTGCCCCACCGAAGGCTGGTGGCCGATCATCAGCACCACCGACTTGCCGTTGGGCCAGCCGGCCGCGCCGAGCAGCGCCTCGGCCGTGGTCTCGGGCGACAGCTCGGAGCGCACCTTGTACTTGCGGCCCAGTGCCAGCGCGGTCTGCTCGCAGCGCCGCGCGGGGCTGCAGATGATGCGCGTGCCATCGGGCAGTTGGCGGTCCAGCCAGCTGGCCATGCGCTTGGCCTGCTTCTCGCCGCGTGCGGTGAGCGAGCGCTGCATGTCGTCGCAGCCCTCGGTCCAGTCCTCGGCTTCGGCATGACGCCAGAAGATCAAGTCCATGGTCATCGTCTTTCGGTCTTCAGTTGCTGCTTGCATCACGATGATGCCCTCGCGATGCATAGCGGTTCATGAGGGCAGCCTGTGCGCCATGCGCCTCGACGACAGGCGAAGCGCCCGCCTCGCCCGCATGCGTGTCGTGGTTGACGCGCGTGTAGATGCCGTCGCCGCCCAGGTCCCAGGCATCGCGCCCGTCGTGCAGGTAGGCCACCAGGCATTCGTCGATCAGGCGCTGGCGCAGCCCGGGGTCGGTCACGGGCCAGGCGAGTTCGACGCGCCGCATCATGTTGCGGTTCATCCAGTCGGCGCTCGACAGGTAGAGCGACTCGTCTTCACCGTTGCGGAAGTAGAAGACCCGCGAGTGCTCGAGGAAGCGGCCGATCACCGAGCGCACGCGGATGTTGTCGGTCAGCCCCGGCACCTGCGCCGGCAGCGTGCAGGCACCACGCACGATGAGGTCGATCTTCACGCCCTTCTGCCCCGCGCGGACCAGCGCACCGATGATCTCGTCATCGGTCAGCGCATTCATCTTGGCGACGATGCGGGTCGGCTGGCCGCTCGCGGCCGCCACGCCCAGCGCATCGATCTGCGTGACGAGGTTCTTGTGCAGGTCGAACGGAGCCAGCCACATGCGGTTGAGCTTGGGCAGCCGGCTCTGGCTTGCCAGATGGACGAACACGGCCTCCATGTCGGCCGTCAGCATCGGATCGGCCGTGAGGTGGCTGATGTCGGTGTACAGGCGTGCGGTGCGCGGGTTGTAGTTGCCGGTCGACAGGTGGCCATAGCGGCGCATCTGCTTGCCCTCGCGGCGCGTCACCAGCAGCATCTTGGCGTGGGTCTTCAGGCCCACCACGCCATACACCACCTGCGCGCCGATCGACTCGAGCATTTCGGCCCAGTTGATGTTGGCCTCTTCATCGAAGCGCGCCTTCAGCTCCACCACCACGGTGACTTCCTTGCCGCGGCGCACGGCTT
Source organism: Variovorax sp. EL159 (assembly GCF_900100965.1). Classification (GTDB taxonomy): domain Bacteria; phylum Pseudomonadota; class Gammaproteobacteria; order Burkholderiales; family Burkholderiaceae_C; genus Variovorax. The sequence continues at coordinate 728,964 of NZ_FMUJ01000003.1, forward strand.
CGCGCAGCAGGTCCATCAGCTCCGAGTCGGCGCCGGTACGGTAGATGGTCTGCTTGATCGCCAGCACCTGCGGGTCGAGCACGGCTTCGCGCAAAAAGGCGAGCACGCCATCGAAGCTCTCGAAGGGCTGGTGGATCAGCACGTCGCCGCGCTGCAGCCGCTCGAAGAACGACTGGGCCGGCGACAGCGTGACGGGATACGACGCCGGGTACGGCGGAAAGCGCAGTTGCGGCTCGTCGATCAGGTCGATCAGTTGCGTGAGGCGCGCGAGGTTCACTGGCCCGTGCACGCGGTACAGGGCCTCCGGCGGCAGGTTGAACTGCGCCAGCAGGAAGCTGGCGAGCGATTCGGCGCAACTGGCCGACACCTCGAGGCGCACGGCCTGCCCGTAGTGACGATGCTGCAGGCCCTGGCGCAGCGCGGTGCGCAGGTTCTTGACGTCTTCCTCGTCGACCGCGAGGTCGGAGTGGCGCGTCACGCGGAACTGCGAGAAGTCGCCCACCTCGCGGCCCGGGAACATGCTCGACAGGTGCGCCCGCACCACGCTCGACAGCGCCACGAACAGCGTCTTGCCGTCCGATACCTTGGCCGGCATGCGGATCAGGCGCGGCAGCACGCGCGGCAGCTTGACGATCTGGATCGGGTTCTCTCGCCCGAACGCATCCTTGCCGCCCAGCCGCACGATGAAGTTGAGCGACTTGTTCGCCACCTGCGGGAACGGGTGCGCCGGGTCCAGCCCGACCGGGATCAGCAGCGGGCGCACTTCGCGCTCGAAATACTCGCTGACCCACTTGCGCTGCGCGGGGTTGCGCTCGCCGTGCGAAATGATGTGGATGCCGTGCTTGGCAAAGGTCGGCATCAGCTCGTCGTTGTAGAGCGCGTACTGGCGCGCCACGAGCGTATGGGCCGCCTCGGCCAGGCGTTCGAAAGACTCGACGGTGTAGGTGCCCTTGTGGTCACCGGCGCTGCCCGCAATCAGGTGCGGCGCAGCGCGCACTTCGAAGAATTCGTCGAGGTTCGACGAGACGATGCACAGGTAGCGAAGGCGCTCGATCAGCGGGACTTCGGGGCGATGGGCCCAGTCGAGCACCCGCTCATTGAATGACAGGATGCTGTGATCGCGGTCCAGCAGCGTGAACGTGGGCGCCGCGACGTCGGGCGACAGGTCTGCGGGGGCGGATGGCATGGGCACTGATTCTGATGCAAGCGGCACGGGAGAACACGTAGGCTGAAATATGACAGTGTCAGCCTCGCTTGTGACAGTTGCATGACATTCGTGTGACGCCCCTGTGCCGGCCGATGACGGCCTGGCGCCCGCCGGGGAAGAAGCAAGCGGCCCGGTGTCGGGCCGGGCGGCCGCTGGCTTCATGCGCCCAGGAAGTGCTTGCGGTAGCGCGCCGGCAGATCGTCGATGCGCATCAGCATCGGCAGGTCGGCGGCGTTGAAGTCCGGGTCCCAGGCCGGTGCGCCCAGCACCTTGGCGCCCAGGCGCAGGTAACCCTTGATGAGCGCCGGCGGCTCCACGTCGAGCGTGCTGTCGAGCCGTTCGACCGGCAGCGGCAGGCGGGGCTGCACCTGATATTGAATAGGCGCCATGTGCTTGGCCGACACCTGGCGCCAGATGCTGGCGGCCGCATCGCCGTTCGTCACGCCGTTGTGTGACATCGGGATGCTCGCGCAGCCGATCATGGTGTCCAGTTTGTTGCGGTGCATGAAACCGGCCAGTGCACCCCACAACGCCAGGATCACGCCGCCCTGGCGATGGTCCGGGTGGACGCAGCTGCGACCCAGTTCGACCATGCGTTCGCGCAGGTCGCGCAGCCGGGTCAGGTCGAATTCGGTGTCGCTGTAGGTGCTGCCGACGCGGCGCGCCTGTGCCGGCGTGAGCACGCGGTAGGTGCCGATCACCTGTTGCGTCAGTTCGTCGCGCACCAGCAGGTGTTCGCAGAAGTCGTCGAACAGGTCGATGTCGTGGCCGGCCAGCGGCGACGAGACCCGGGCGCCCATCTCGCCGACGAACACGTCGTAGCGCAGGCGCTGGGCGGCGCGCACGTCGTCGAGGTGGCGGGCCCAGCCCACCGTGATGCCTTGCTTGGACTCGATGACCGGCGGAAGAATGACGGCCGGGGCCTGGGGCACCGACGTGCGGGCTGCCGTCGAGGCGCCGGTTGCAGGAGCGGGCCACAAGGCCGCGCGCAGCCCGATCTGCGAAAGCGGAAACGTCGGGTTGGGCAGTTCTTTCATGGGGAACCCTTTCTGCCGAGGGAGTCTCCGCACCTGCGATGAAGCCGGCATGTCAGGAACATTGCAGCCACATGACGGTGTTACAACGCGTCGGCACGGCTTCGGCGTCTAATGCGCTGGATTCGCGAAACGGAGTGTCAGCCCATGCCTATCGACATCAGCAACACCGGCAACAGCCGCCTTCACCAGACCTTTCCGGTCCTCAGTGACACCGAGATTGCGCGCATCGCACGCTTTGGCAGCGTGCAGCGCTTTGCGCGCGGCGAGCGGTTGTTTACCGCCGGCGAAACCGGCCCCGGCATGTTCGTGCTGCTCAAAGGCATCGTGGCTGTCACGCAACGCGACGGCCTGGGCCATGTGGTGCCGATCGTTCGGCAGGGGCCGGGCGAGTTCCTGGCCGAAGTCGGGCAATTGAGCGGCCGCCCTGCCCTGGTCGACGGCCACGCCGACGAAGACGTCGAGGCACTGCTGGTGTCACCCGCGCAATTGCGCGCGCTGCTGGTGGCCGAAGCCGACCTGGGCGAACGCATCACGCGCGCACTGATCCTGCGCCGGGTGGCGCTCATTGAATCGGGCGCCAGCGGCCCGGTGCTGATCGGCCCGCCGCAGTCGCCCGACATGGCGCGGCTCGAGAACTTCCTGCGCCGCAACGGCTATCCCTATCACGTGGTCGATGCGGTCGAAGACCCCGATGCCGCCGCGCTGCTGGCGCAGTACGGCGCGAGCCAGTTGCTCGTGGTCTGCCCCGACGGCTCGGTGCTGGTGAACCCAGGCGACGACGCGCTGGCGCGCTGCCTCGGCATGGTCGATACCGTGGCGCACGACGAACTGTTCGACGTGGCCGTGGTCGGCGCCGGTCCGGCCGGCCTGGCGACCGCCGTGTACGCCGCCTCCGAAGGGCTGCGCGTGATCGTGCTCGACTGCCGCGCCTTCGGCGGCCAGGCCGGCGCCAGCGCGCGCATCGAGAACTACCTGGGTTTTCCGACCGGCATCTCCGGCCAGGCCCTGGCGGGCCGCGCCTTCGTGCAGGCGCAGAAGTTCGGCGTCGAGATGCTGATCCCGGCCAAGGTCGTGTCGCTGGACTGCTCGCGCAACAACGCGCTCGGCAGCCTGTCCGTTGCGCTGGCCGATGGCCGCACGATCAACGCACGCACGGTGGTCATTGCCAGTGGCGCGCGCTACCGGCGTCCCGGCGTGCCGCGGCTGGCCGAATTTGAAGGCCGCGGCATCTGGTATTGGGCATCGGCCATCGAGGCGAAGATCTGCGCGAACCAGGAAGTGGCGCTGGTCGGCGGCGGCAACTCGGCCGGCCAAGCGGCGGTGTTCCTGTCGCACCACGCGGCCAAGGTCAACGTGCTGGTGCGCGGACCGTCGCTGGCGGCCAGCATGTCGCGCTACCTGATCGATCGCATCGAGGCCACGCCCAACATCTCGCTGCAGCCTCACACCGAACTCGTGCGCCTGCATGGCGGTTCGGACGAAGGCCTTACAGGTGCGACATGGCGCTGCCACTCGACGGACAACGAGCACGACTGCCCGGCACGCAACATCTTCCTGTTCGTCGGCGCGGAACCCGAGACCTCGTGGCTCGACGGCTGCGGCGTCTCGGTCGACAAGCACGGCTTCGTGCTGACCGGCACCGAGGCCAGCAGCGGCTTTCCGGCGCGGCCGGCCACCGCGCTCGAATCGAGCGTGCCGGGCGTTTTTGCCGTGGGCGACGTACGCTCGGGCTCGGTCAAGCGCGTGGGTGGCGCCATCGGCGAAGGCGCTGCGGCGGTCGCGCTGATCCATCAGCATCTGTCTTCGGCATCGGCGGTTGCCTGAAGCCGTTTATTCATTCGTCTCCCACACATCCCTGCAACAAGGAGCCTTCCGGTGCCCATCAAAGCCTGCGACCACGTGCCTGCGACCATTGCCCAGCCCCACACCCTGAAGGGCTGCGAAGACTGCCTGAAGACGGGCGACACCTGGGTTCATCTGCGCGTGTGCGTGCACTGTGGCCACGTGGGCTGCTGCGACTCGTCGAAGAACCGCCACGCGACCCGGCACTCGAAGGCCGAAGGGCATCCGGTGATCCAGTCCATCGAGCCCGGTGAAGCCTGGATGTGGTGCAACGCGCACGAGAAACAGGTCGGCTGAAAAGGCTTGCGAAGGGCCAATTCCCGCGCCTGCACGCGGGTGGATTCGCGCGTATATGCTGCGCGCTCGCATCACATCCACACCCACCGGAGCCCGCGACATGTCCGCATCGCCCATCGAGGTCTATTCATGGCCCACGCCGAACGGCCACAAGATTCACATCATGCTGGAGGAGTGCGGCCTGCCCTACCGCGCGCATCCCGTGAACATCGGCAAGGGCGACCAGTTCGCGCCCGAGTTCCTGCAGATCAGCCCCAACAACAAGATCCCCGCCATCACCGACCCCGACGGTCCGGACGGCAAGCCGATCTCGCTCTTTGAATCGGGCGCCATCCTCGTCTACCTCGCCGGCAAGACCGGCCAGCTGCTGCCCACCGGCGACCGCGAGCGCTACGACGTGCTGCAGTGGCTCATGTTCCAGATGGGCGGCGTCGGCCCGATGCTCGGCCAGGCGCACCACTTCCGCATGTACGCGCCCGAGAAGATCGCCTATGCGATCGACCGCTACACCAACGAGGCGCGCCGCCTCTACGGTGTGATCGACAAGCAGCTGTCGAAGAACAGGTTCATCGCCGGCAAGACCTATTCGATTGCCGACATCGCCATCTTCCCCTGGCTGCGCAGCTGGGAAAACCAGGGCATCACCCTCACCGACTTCCCGCACCTGAAGGCCTGGTTCGACGGCATCGCCGCGCGCCCAGCCGTGCAGCGCGGAGTGAAAGTGCTGGCCGATTTGCGCCAGCCGATCACCGGCGACAAGGAGCGCGAGATTCTTTTCGGCAAGACTCAGTACGAGAAACGCTGAATCGGGTCAATATCCGGGCTAGAATAGAAGGCTTGTCGGGGTGTAGCGCAGCCTGGTAGCGCATCTGGTTTGGGACCAGAGGGTCGAAGGTTCGAATCCTTTCGCCCCGACCAAAAAAAGTGAATGCCTGCAATGACTCATGTCGTTGCAGGCATTTTGCTTTTCGGGGTCTGATTTTCTTTCCGGCGCTTCGTGATTCGTGGCTGGCTGTGCCGACGATGCGCATGTCTTCGAAGGGCGTGCAGGGCCTGACGATTGACGGCAAACCGCGTCTCACATTGGCATTGAATTGGCCTGCCCGGAGGGGATCGAACCCCCGACAACCTGCTTAGAAGGCAGGTGCTCTATCCAACTGAGCTACGGGCAGATTCCGGGTTGGACAGAGAAGCTGCAAGCGAAAGCTGGAGAGGCTTGCCTGGCCGGGTGCGAAAGCATTCGAGCTTTCGGCCGTCTGTTCCCAATGCAGGGCGACATTCCAAGCAAATCAACGACTTAGCCGCTGTTTCTGCAAACCGGGGAAGGCCGGATTCTACCCACTTCCGCGCCCTGGTCGTTGCCCCGACACCGCCATTCGATGCCGCTGCCAAGCGATTGCAAGCCAACGCAGCCCCACGCGGCAACGAACCGCTTTCGATCGAACGCCGGCGAGCGTCAGCGCCCGTCGTAAATCAGGCGCCAGACATTGCATCCATTCGGGCACTGCGCGTCTGGGTGGGCCTGCGCGGCAACGACCGGCTCGGCGGGACGGTACTGGTCGGCAACGCGGTTGTTCGGAGAAGGCGCGCCGCCAAATGCGAGGGCGGTCACCCCCGCGGCAACCACTTTCGTAACCATCAGCATGATCGTCTCCTGCAGTGGGTCACGAACCCAACATAGACCTGCAGGAGACAAAAATCGCGAGGACTTACCCTATGCCTGCGAGGCCGGCTTCGCGGGCAGATCGCCCTCTCGCAGCTTGCGGCCGACCCACATCATTCCCGTCGCGTAATCGGCGGCGCCGACCTGGATGCCTCCCACGGTCCGAAGTGCGCCAGTCCCGTCGTCGGTGGCGGGGCCCTCCCCGGTGTACTCGCCGGGAACGAGGAGCCGGCCGTCCTTCAGGAAATCGGCAATGCGAAGCTCCCGCATGGCACGGCCCCAATGCCACTGCTTCTTGATGTCGTAGGTGCTCGTCTTCTTCGGGGGCTTGGATTTCTTCATGGCAGGCAGTCCGGTGGCGCAAAAACTGCCGCGAGCATAGCCCGCCCCGCACATGGCACCGGCCGCCGCACGGCGATCACCGCACGTACAGCCCCAACCCAAGCTGCGTGCTACAGAAAAGCGCTGTCGTCGGCGGCCTCGACCGGATCGTCGCGCTCTTCCCGAGGGCCGATGTTCAGGTCTTCCGACAAGCCCTTCAGCACCGCATAACCGGCCTGCAAGGCGTCGGCGTAAGTGGAGAAACCTGCTGCCGCTTCCAGCAGCGGCTCGAACTCCATCGAGTGGTCGAAGGATTCGAGCAATACCCAGAAATAATCGCCGCCGTCGTGCTGGTCCACGGTCAGGGCGATGGAGATCAGTTGGCCTGTCATGCGCGGATGGTGGCGCCTTCAAGTGACAGGCAGAAGAAAGAAACACGCCTGAAAACCGGTTGCCGGGCTCACCCCGACAACCATCGCCAAAGCACTACATCCCTACGCGCTGAAGGCCTTCACACCGAATCGCGCAATCGGCGAAGCTTGCGGTATGCCCACCGCGAATTCACGGTCGTTCCAGCTCTCCGGATGGCGCCTTGCAGCGTCGATCTACACGGTCGTGGGCGTCGTTTGCATCGTGGCCTGCGCCCTCGTGCCGGAAAGCGACGTGGGCATGCTCATCGCCATTTTGGGTGGCCTTCCGTGGTCACTCAGCCTGCTGACCCTGGGGCTGTCGCCCGGCGTGGCGCACACGGCGCTGCTGCTGCTTGCCGGCAGTTGGGCGATCAATGCGGCGCTCCTGTGGTGGCTGGCGCTGCGTCGACGCCGGCAGGTGCATCGCGTGCCGTCGCACTCGGCATAGCCGGACACGCGCAGCGGGGACAAGGCGCGCGCCCCTGGCCGGCTACGCCAGCCATTGCGCCAGCGAATCACAGCTATATCGCGCGCCCTCTTCTCCCGGTGCGCGCACGCGCGCAAGCTTGTCTGCTCCATTCACGACAAGGAGCGACACGATGTTCGCGATGCAGTATTCGCACAGGCTGCCGGCCGACTACGACATGCAGACGATCCGCCAGCGCGCGGCGCGCCGAGGCCCGTTGTGGGACGACACGGAAGGCCTCGCCTTCAAGGCCTTCGTCGCGCAGGAGCGCGGCCGGCACGGCGCCACGGGGCACCTCTATGCCTCGGTCTATCTCTGGCTCGATCCGGCGGCGGCAGTGCGCTTTCTCATGGGTGAGCGCTTCCAGAGCGTGATCGATTCCTTCGGACGGCCGCGCGTGGAGACCTGGCTGCCGCTTGATGCGCGCGCCGGCACCGCTAGCGCCCAGCAGGCGCATTCGCTCCTTCGCGAGGAACGCGTGCTCGATGCGGCAATGGACCGCATCGCCTTTCAAGCGACGGAAGCCGAAGGCAACTGCGAACGGGCTGCACGGCCCGACACCGTCGCCGTCTGGACGGCACTCGATCTTGCGAGCTGGCAGCTGGTCCGCTTCACGCTCTCGACCCGCGCGCCAGCGCATGTCGACGGCGCCACGACCTACGAAGTGCTGCACCTTGCGAAGCCGGGCATCGGCCAACTCGAATGACCCACGACCGCTCATCCCGCCGCACGGAAATGCTGCTGGGTCATCTCGCAAGCCTGGGCGTCGCTGCCGCATCGATCTGCGGGCTTGCCGCGCTGGCGGCGATGGCGGTGCATCGCCTGCTGTCGACGTAGCCGCGTGCCTTTGCGCAGCGGCTACACCGCCGTCGAACGAATCGCCGCCGACAGCGAGCGCAGCGCACTGCGCCCCTGCGGATCGGACACGCCGGTGTGCAGCACCACCTCGCGCGACGGCAATGGCGGCAGGCCCAGCGCCGGCCCGACGTCGATGGTCCCCGGCGGCGCCACGCGCCGCCCCAGGGCAGCCACCGCCAGCCCTGCCGAAACCGCAGCGCCCACCGTGAGCACGCCGCCGCCCACGAACACCTCGGTCCACGGCACCTTGCCTTCAGCCAGCGCGGCAACCGCCATGCTGCGCACGCTGCACGGCTCGGCCTGTGTGGCCAACCGCAACGGCTCGCCCGAGCGGTGCACGAAATCGGGTGCGGCCATCCAACCGAATTTCTCTTCGAGCAGCAACTCGCCATCGAGCCGCCGGCTGTCGTGCCGCAGGATGACGACGGCATCGATCAGCCCACGGTCGAAGGCATCGAGCAGTTCGCGCGAGGTCGCGACGCGAACCTCCATCACCACGCGGGGCTCCGCGTCCTTCATCTGCCGCAGCAGCAAGGGAAGCTCCGCCCCCACGACGTGGTGGCTGATGCCGACGACCAGGCGGCGCGGCTGCACGCCGAAGGATTCGAGCGCGCCGCTGTGCGCGGCCAGCAAATGGCGTGCCGATGGCAAGAAGGCCAACCCCTCCGCCGAAAGCCTCACCGAGCGCGGCGTGCGTTCGAGCAGGCGTCGCCCCAGCACCTCTTCGAGCCGCTTGATCTTGAGGCTCACGGCCGACTGCGCGCTGTCCATGGCTTCTGCCGCGCGCGTGAAGCTCTTGAGGTCGGCCACGCGCACGAAGGCCTGCACCGCCTCGATGTCGAGGGCCTTCATCGCGGGCCTGCCATTTCGCAAACAAGGGGTGGTGCACGCATTTCGATGCGATCATTTCACAGCGCGGCGCTCCCTGCATCGCACCGTCATCTTCAAGAACCAAGGCTTCGCCCATGCCCACTGAACTCCAAGTCAACGCGCCGCTGATCGGCGTTCCTGGCGGCCGCCAGTTGCTCGACACACCCGCCCTGCTGATCGACCTGCCCGCGATGACGCGCAACATCGAACGCATGGCCGCCTTTGCCAAGGCGCGCGGCATCGGGCTGCGCCCGCATGTGAAGACGCACAAGTCGGTCGAGATTGCCCGGCGGCAGGTGGCGGCCGGCGCCATCGGCGTGAGCTGCGTCACGCTGGGCGAGGCGGAGATCATGGTCGAGGGCGGCATCCCCGGCGTGCTGATCACATCGCCGGCCGTCACGCCGAGCAAGATCGCGCGGCTGATGAAGCTCGCACAGCGCGCGCGCCCTGGCGACGTGATGGTGGTGGTCGACCACCCGCGCAACCTGGCCGACCTGGCGCAGGCCGCCAGCGAACTCGCGCATCCGCTCGACGTGCTGGTCGACTACGGCGCCGGCTACAACCGCACCGGCACCGCCACCGAGGCGCAAGTGCTCGAACTGGCGGCACAGGTCGCAGCCGAGCCGCGCCTGCGGCTGCGCGGCCTGCAGGCCTATGCCGGCAACCTTCAGCACATCGTGGAGCGCGACCGGCGCAGCGCTGCGGCTGCGGGTCTGCGCGAGACGGTGGCGGGCATCGTCGCTGCGGCGAAGGCCAAGGGCATTCACTTCGAGATCGTCACCGGCGCGGGCACTGGCACGCACGACCTCGACTCGCAAGAGAACGCGTTCACCGAACTGCAGGCCGGCTCCTACGTTTTCATGGACGCCGAATACACGCGCGTGCTGGCCAGCGGCACGCAGCCCTCGCCCTTCGAGGTCTCGCTGCTGGTGCAGACCGCGGTGGTCAGCACCAATGCGGCGGAATGGGTGACGGTCGATGGCGGCAGCAAGTGCTTCTCGACCGACAGCGGCGTACCGCTGGTGGCGCATGGCGTCGACCCGTCGAGCCGCTATGCCTTCTTCGGCGACGAGCACGGCAAGCTGATGCTTCCGCCAGGACCCCGGCCCGAACTCGGCGCCCGCGTCGAATTCGTCACGCCGCATTGCGACCCGACGGTCAATCTGCATGACAGCTACCACGTGGTCGATGGCGACACGCTGGTCGCCATCTGGCCGGTGGACGCGCGCGGCAAGCGGTAGGCGCCGACCGGCATAAGGAAACTCGAAAAGCGTATTTCACAAGGCGGGCATCGCAGCGGCACAGTCGGCGCCTGTCTCTCTTTTCGCGGACGGCTCCAGAGCCGTCCGGTCTCCATGGCATCCATCCAAGAAACGGCCGACCTCGCGGCACAGGCGGCAAGGCCGCGTCATGCGGCAAAGCCCGCATCCCCTTTCACTTCGCAGCAACTCGCCGAGCGCTTTCGCCCGATCTTCCATCGCATCGCCGAACGCGCCGCGCAGCGCGAGAACGAACGCGAGCTGGCCTACGAGCCCGTGGCCTGGCTCAACGCCGAACGCTTCGGCGCGCTGCGCGTGCCGGTCGAATACGGCGGCCTCGGTGCCTCGGTCGAGCAGCTCTACGATTTGCTCATCGAACTGGGAGAAGCAGACTCCAACCTGCCGCAGATCCTGCGCGCGCACTTCGGCTTCATCGAGCGCCTGTTCGCCGAGATCGACCCCGCACTGCACGGCCCGTGGATGCGTCTTGCCGCCGAAGGCGTGATCTTCGGCAACGCCACCACCGAACTCGGCGAAGGCTCGCTGAGCACCCTGCAGACCACGCTGAAGCGCGACGGCGATGCGTGGCGGCTCGACGGCGACAAGTACTACAGCACCGGCACGCTCTATGCCGACTGGATCTCGGTCTCGGCCCAGCGCCTGAACGACGACGGCGGCAGCGAGCGCGTGATCGCCCTCGTGCCCTCGGAGGCGGTCGGCGTGGAGCGCGTTGACGACTGGCGCGGTTTCGGCCAACGCCTGAGCGCATCGGGCACCACGCGCTTTCGCAACGTGCGCGTGAAGCCCGAGAACGTGCTGCTGTACGTGCGCGACCAACCCACGCCGCTGACCGCGCACTTCCAGCTCACGCACCTTGCGACGCTGGCGGGCATCGCGCGTGCCATCGTGCGCGACGCGGTGGCCTTCGTGCAGCCGCGCAAGCGCGTCTACAGCCACGGTAGCGGCGACACGCCGCGTGAAGATCCGCTGGTGCAGCAGGTCATCGGCCAACTGGCGAGCACCGCGTTCATTGCGGCGTCGACCGTGCAGGCGGTGGCGCGCGGCCTCGGCGAGATCGACCGCTTTCTCCAACGCGGTGAGACCGTGCCCGAAAGCCTTCTGTTCGAGGTCGAACTCAACACCGCCAAGGCGCAGGCGGGCATCGTCGATGCGGTGCTGCAGGCCGGCACGCGGCTGTTCGATATCGGGGGCGCTTCAGCGCTGCAGGAAGACCGTCGGCTCGATCGCCACTGGCGCAATGCGCGCACGCTGGCTTCGCACAACCCGACGATCTACAAAGGGCGGGTGGTGGGCGACCATCTGCTCAACGGAGCAAGGCCGACTTTCTACTGGGCAGTGGGCGCGGTCGCGTCTTGAAGAGAGACCATCCGGAGCGTGCCGGGCAGCGGCGCGCTTTTTCGCCTGGATGATGAAGACGAAGTGATCGAGCGCAAGGCTCAGATGCGCGGCAACGCCGCAAGATAGGTCGACACGACGATCGCGGCGGCGCGATCGAGCTGCAGGATGTCTCCCACGTCGAAGGCGTGCGGGGCGGTGCGTCCACTCGAACCGAGTGGCTTGCGGATCTCGACAAGAACTTCAGCCGCCAATTCGCGGTCGCTGCGCGGCCGGCCATCGGGGTGCATCACCCATTCATCCACTTGATCGAACGGAATACTGCGAAAGACCCCAACGATGGGGACGTACTTGTAGCGATCCTCGCCCACCAGGATGGGCACGCTGAGGTTACAGAAAAACGTGGTCGTCGACATGCAGGATCGCCGTCGCTAGGCAAAGTGTTCGATTGTTGATGACTGTGACGTCAGGAGCCATCCTCCTTAAGGCCTGTCTCACGGGAAGACGTGACCTTCTGCACACAAATTGTCTCCATTTTCACCCATCTTCCCCTTAAAACAACTACTTTATTCTTACACAAGGGCACTCCAAGTGCACTTTTCAGCGTTTTTCGAGCGTTGGTAGCGCGAAATGCTCCCGAATTCGGGGAAGCAAGCACCGATGTGGCGCTTGCAAGGAAGAACAAAGAGGAAGTGTGCGAGCGTGCACGCAGAGCCGGCGCTGCGGCAAGCCATCTCCGGGAATACCCACCCAGCCGTGTGCAGGGCACGCAACACCAAGGGCTGCATGCGTGCCTGCAGACCCCGTGCGCCGATGTCGCGGCACCCGCCGCCGGAACGCTGCCGAAGCGCCGTCAGGCAGCCGGGTTGAAGCGCGGTGCGCGGCGTTCGATGTTGGCCTTGACGGCTTCGATCTGGTTCGGGCTGCCGATCAATGCCTGCTGCTCGACCGATTCGGCCATCAGCAGTTGTGCCGCGCTCTGCGCCAGCGCGGCATTGAGCAGGCGCTTGCCGGCACGGATGGCGTCGGGGCTCTTGCCCGCGATCTCGTGCGCCATCTGCAGGGCCTCGGTCAGCGGGTCGGCCGAAAGGCGCGTGGCAAAGCCGATCTGCAAGGCCTCTTCGCCCGAAAAGATGCGGCCGGTGAATGTGAGTTCGCGCACCACGTCGCTGCGGGCCAGCTCGCGCATCAGCACCATGCCGGCCATGTCGGGCACCAGGCCCCACTTGATCTCCATGACCGACAGCTTGGTGTCGGGCGCCACGATGCGAACGTCGGCACCCAGCGCCACCTGAAGGCCGCCGCCAAAGGCCACGCCGTGCACGGCCGCAATGACCGGCACCGGCACTTCGCGCCAGACCATCGCGACCTGCTGCGCCGCATTCGAGATGCCGTGCGTGCGCTTGAGCAGGTCGGTTCCTGCAGCGCCCGCGCCCAAGACATCGGCGGCACCGCCCTGCTGCTGCATGCGCTCGAAGGAGGCCATGTCGAGCCCCGCGCAGAAAGCCTTGCCGCGGCCGGAGATCACGACCGCGCGCACCGTGGCGTCTCCGCGCAGCGCCTCGCCGGACTCGATCAGCGCATCGAACATCGCCGGATCGAGCGCGTTCATCTTGTCGGCGCGTGCGAGCTGCAGTTCCACCACGCCATCGGGGTGGCGGGTCCATTCGATTCGGCGGTCGGTCATGGGGCGTGTCTCCTGGGCGGTTCTGGTGGCCAGTATCGCCCGGCATGGCGCTGGGCGATGATGGCGGCTGTCGCCTACACAACACCTTCGCCATGCCACTGGACCGCCGCAGCTTTCTTCTTCAATCGGGCTCCGCCGCCGCCGTGGTCGCGCTGTTCGGACAAGGCTGCGCATCACCCGCCACCCCACGCCAGAGCGGCGCACCCAGCTTCACCAGCGTGCCCGCCTCCTTGCGCGACGCCGTCGTGGTGCCGCCCGAATACGAGTGGCAGGTGCTCTACCCCTGGGGCACGCCGACCGGCGTTGCCGGCCACATGCCGGCCTTCGCACCCGACGCCAGCAACAGCGCCGCCGACCAGGCGGTGCAGGCCGGCATGCACCACGACGGCATGCACTTCTTTGCGCTCGATGCAAGCGGCGAGCGCGGCCTGCTCGTGATGAACCACGAATACACCGACGAGCAGCTGCTGCACACCGACGGCATCAAGGCCTGGACAGCGGACAAGGTCCGCAAGTCGCTGCACGCGATGGGCGTCTCGGTGATCGAGATCCGCCGCACCCCGATCGGCTGGCAGCAGGTGCTGCCCTCGCCTTTCGCACGCCGCGTGCACGGCAACACCCCCATGCGCATTACCGGCCCGGCCGCTGGCACGCCGCGCATGCGCACCGCCGCCAACCCAGCCGGCGATGCGGTCTTCGGCACCTTCGCCAACTGCGCCATGGGCGTTACGCCGTGGGGCACTTACCTGACCTGCGAAGAAAACTTCCACGGCTACTTCGGTGGACCGAAGGAAGCTGCGAAAGGCGTGACGGACGCGCAGCGCCGCTACGGCACAGTGCCAGGCTCGCAATGGGTCGAGTACTGGCGCTTCGACGAACGCTTCGACCTGAGCCGGCATCCGAACGAGGCACATCGCTTCGGCTGGGTGGTCGAGATCGATCCCTTCGATCCGACCTCCACGCCCATCAAGCGCACCGCCCTGGGCCGCAAGCGGCAGGAAAGCGCCACCTGCACGCTCGCCAAGGACGGCCGCGTGGTCGTCTACATGGGCGACGACTCGCGCTTCGAATACATCTACAAGTTCGTCAGCCGCGACAAGGTGCGCCCCGGTACCGATGCGGCCGCGCGCACCGCCAACCGGCACCTCTTGGACGAAGGCACGCTGTACGTTGCGCGCTACGACGCGGGTGGCCGCGGCCAGTGGCTCGAACTCGCGCACGGCCGCGATGGGCTCGACGCTGGCAAGGGCTTTGCCGACCAGGCCGACGTGCTGATCCACGCACGCCTTGCAGGCGACGCCGTCGGCGGCACGAAGATGGACCGCCCCGAATGGATCGCGGTGCATCCGCAAAGCGGCGAGGTGTACGTCACCCTCACCAACAACAGCCAGCGCGGCGATGCCGGCAAGCCCGCGCCCGATGCGGCCAACCCGCGCGCCAACAACCTCTTCGGCGGCATCCTGCGCTGGCGCGAGGACGGTGGCGACGCCGCCAGCACCGGCTTCGCATGGGACCACTTCGCGCTGGCGGGCGACCCCGCGCAACCGGGCAGCGGTGCGCGCTACCCCTCGGCCGATGCCGACATGTTCGGCAGCCCCGACGGCCTGCACTTCGACAGCGGCGGCCTGCTCTGGATCCAGACCGACATGAGCGGCCAGGTCATCGGCAAGCCGCCCTATGCATCGCTGGGCAACAACCAGATGCTGTGCGCCGACCCCGCCACCGGCCGCATCCAGCGCTTTCTTACGGGGCCGAACGGCTGCGAGATCACCGGTTGCGTGGTCACGCCCGACCGGCGCACGCTGTTCGTGAACATCCAGCATCCGGGCGAGGCGCGCGACGACGGCAGCGCCACACCGAACAGCGCATGGCCCGACGGCACGGCGCCGGGCAGCGTGCGCCCCCGCTCGGCCACGCTGGCGATCCGGCGGCGCGACGGCGGTATCGTCGGCACCTGAGCGCATCGCATCACATCCCTCACGAGACAAGACAACAGAAGGACCATGTCATGAGCATCCGCATCGTTCGCCTCGGCACCCCGCGCGCAACCGGCGAAGGCCTGCGCATCGGCACCGTCAGGCGCCCGCCGCGCGGCGTTCCGAAGACGGAGTTCGCGTCGCAGAACTGGTATGACGTGTGGTACCCGAATCTCGCGCCCTCGGTCGAGACCATGAAGCAGGCGCAAGAAGCGGAAACGCCCGCGCAATGGAACGCCTTCGTGCGCAAGTTCAAGGCCGAGATGGCCGAGGCCGACGCGAGCCGCAGCCTCGACCTGCTCGCCGCGCTGTCGCACGGCACGTCGCTCGCGGTCGGCTGCTACTGCGAGGACGAATCGCACTGCCACCGCTCGGTGCTGCGCGCCCTGCTGGCCGAGCGCGGCGCCGACATCGCGAATTGATTCAGACCTGCGGCGCGGAAAGAAACACCGGCAGGCTTTCCGCCTGCGCCGAGTACGCGGCCAGCACCGGAAAGTCGCCAGGCGCAACGGCATCGGGCAACACCAGTTGCGTGAACGCCCAGGCCACGGCGGTCGATACGTCGGCTTGCGTCATCACCGACTCTTCGGCCGCAAGCGGATGCGCAGCCACCGCCTCTTCGAGCGCCGCGTAAGCCGCGATGAGCTGGCCGTGCACCCGGTCGATCCACGGCTGGTGCTGCTTCTCGGCCGGGCGCAGGTTGCGCTCGTAGACGATCTGCACCGTCTTCTCGCACGCGGCCAGCGCGAGGCCCACCACGCGCGTCGCACGCAGCCGTTCGGCCGCATCGCGCGGCATGAGGCTGCGGCTGCAGGTGGCTTCGGCGTGGTCGATGATGAGCGCCGAATCCATCAGCACGGTGCCGTCGTCGCACACCAGCGTAGGCGCCTTCACCACCGGGTTGATCTGGCGGAACTGCTCGAAGGTGCTGAACACCGAGATCGACCGGTGCACGAAGGGAACGCCGAGCAGCCGCAGCGAAATGGCGGCGCGCCGCACGAAGGGTGAGTCGAGCATGCCGACGAGTTGCATTGTTTCTCCTGAAGAAGGAGCGCCACGATACCGGCCACCGTGCCCGCGCCGAATGGCAATCCATCGAAAATCGGGGCCGCAAACCGATCAACCATCGGCCACCGCCACACCTGCCCGAGCGCACACATGAACATCGACAAGAAGGACCGCCTGATCCTCGAAGCCCTGCAAGCCGATGCCCGCCAGAGCCTGGCCGCGCTGGGCAAGCGCATCGGCCTTTCGCAACCGGCCATGAGCGAGCGCGTGCGCAAGCTCGAGGATGCAGGCGTGATTGAAGGCTACGGCGCCCGCGTCAACCTGCGCGCACTGGGCGTGGGGCTGCAGGCCATCATCCGCATCGAGACCACGCATGCGGGCATCGCCAAGTCCCTGAAGCTGTTCGACGCCATGCCCGAAGTGCTGAGCGCCGACCGCGTGACCGGCGAAGACTGCTTCATCGTGCGCTGCGCGATCGCGGAGCCGGCCGACCTGCAGCGCGTGGTGGACGCCCTGGCGGTAGACGGCGCGGTGACCACCTCGCTGGTGCTGTCGAGCCCCGTGAACAAGCACGTCACCGTGCACGCCGCGAAGCTGCCGCGCAAGTAACCGCGCAGCCGTGCAGCCGTCAGCGCTGCGCCTTGTCCTTCTGGTTCTGCGCCTCGATGCGTTCGCGCGCGGCCAGCCAGTCGGCGTCGCTCCACTGGCGCAGCTCGTAGAAGTTGCCGCCGGTGGCCAGTGCATTGCCGCCGTCCATCATGATGCTCTGGCCGGTGAGCCAGTCGCACTGGCCCGGGGCCATGAGGAAGGCCGCGAGGTTCTGCAGCTCGCTCATGCGGCCGGTGCGCGCCATCGGGTTGTTCTGCTTGCTGCGCGCGCCGGGCTCTTCGCCGGGGTTCAGGCGCTTGCTCATGCCTTCGGTCGGAATCTCGCCGGGGCCCACGGCATTCAGGCGGATGCCGTGCCGCGCCCATTCGACCGCGAGCGACTTGGTCATCACGTCGATCCCGGCCTTGCTCATGGCCGAGGGCACCACGTAGGGGCTGCCGTTGTCGACCCAGGTCGTGATGATGCTCATGACGCTGCGGAAGGCATCGCCCTGCTTCCATTCGCCCGCCTTGGACTGCGCCACCCAGCGCTTGCCCACGGCCTGCGTCACGTAGAAGCTGCCATGGAAGACGATGTTGGCGACGGCGTCGAAGGCGCGTGGCGAGAGGGCTTCGGTCGGCGACACGAAGTTGCCCGCCGCGTTGTTGACCAGCCCGGTAAGGCCGCCGCTCTGGAACAGGCTATCGACCATTTCGTCGACCGCCTGCGCCACGCGGATGTCGACGCCGAAGGTGTCGATGCGCCGCGCCGGGAACTGCTGGCGCCACTCGGCGGCCGTTTCCTCGCAGACCGACTGGCGCCGTCCGCAGATGGCGACATCGGCACCCAAGCTCAGGAAGCGCTCGGCCATCGCGCGACCGAGACCGGTGCCGCCACCGGTCACGAGGATGCGCTGGCCGCTCATGAGGGAAGCTTCGAACATGTTCATCTCCTTGTCGTTGCGGCAGCGGCAGGAAAGAGCGCCGCCATGCCGCATGCTACGCGCGCACCCGGTGCGCTGGCTTGCGGAATCTGGCTCCCTCGGGCTTGGGCGCCCGAGGGAGAATCGCTGCCATTCGACAGCCACCTGCTTCTGGATACACGCCCATGCCAAGCCAATCAGCCCCTTCCCTGTTGCCACTCGCGGGCGTGCGCGTCCTGAGCCTTGCGCTCAACCTGCCCGGCCCCGCCGCGCTCTTGCGTTGCCGCGAAATGGGCGCCGATTGCCTGAAGCTCGAACCGCCGGGCGGCGATCCGATGGGGCTCTACAACCGGCCCGCGTATGCCGCGCTGCACGAAGGCATCACCGTCCAGGCCGCGGACCTGAAGACCGAGGCAGGGCAGCAGCAGCTGCACGCCGAACTGGCGAAGACGGACGTGCTGCTCACCTCCTTCCGCCCCTCGGCCTTGCGCAAGCTGGGCCTGGACTGGCCCGCGCTGCAGGCGCGCCACCCGTCGCTGTCGCAGGTGGCCATCGTCGGCGCGCCGGGCGAGCGGGCCGAAGAGCCGGGCCACGACCTCACCTACCTGGCCGAAAGCGGCCTCGTCACCGGCACCGAACTGCCGCCCACGCTCTACGCCGACATGGGCGGTGCCCTGCTCGCGAGCGAGGCGGTGCTGAAGGCCATGCTGCTGCGCGCCCGCGCCGGCACGGGCGGCAACCACAAGCCCGGCGGCGTGTACCTCGAAGTCGCACTGAACGCCTCCGCCGACTGGCTCGCGCTGCCGCGCACCTGGGGCCTGACGCAGCCCTCGGGCGCGGTAGGCGGCGCGCATGCGGGCTACCGCATCTATCGCTGTGCCGATGGGCGCGTGGCGGTCGCGGCGCTGGAGCCGCATTTCGCGGCACGCCTTTGCGAAGCGGCAGGCGTGACGTCGCGCGACATGCTGGCACCGGCCACGCACGAGGCGCTGGCCGCGTGGCTGGCCGCGCGCACCCGTGCCGAGCTGGACGCAATGAGCCGCGAGCGCGACGTGCCGCTGCTCACGCTGGCCGACTGATCCGCTGCAGCACAGCCGGGCCGGTCAGCGGGCGGGGCCTTCGCGCTTGCGGTCTTCCCGCTTGAGTGCGAGGTACGTGTCGAGATCGACCTCGTGCAGCTGCCGCGGATACTGTTCGGCCGCCGCGAACCAGTAGCGCTCGCGGCGCTCGGCCTGGTCTTGCGCCGGCGCCGCCAGGAAGGCGTCGAGCGTGAGGAAGTAGCGCATCGCATTGCGCTCCACCAGCCCGCGCAGGCCCCGGATGTACTCCGGCTGGCCGTCCGGGCCCTTGCCGACCGGCGTGAAGCCCACCTTGTCGCGGCCGAAGGTCGCCAGGTAGGCCTGGGTGCCGAGCCGGACCATCATGTTGTGGTCGTAGCTGTAGCTGAAGTGCAGGAAGCTCTTGCGCTCGTCCAGCGCCACGGCTTCGAGCGTGACGCGGTAGTTGCTCGTGCCCAGCGGGCCGCTGGCCGCCGTCATCTCGACCGACAGGTGCTCGGGCGCGGCATTCACGATCCGGTAGACGAAGGGCAGCTCGAAGGCCTGGTCGACCGGCTTGTCGTAGCGCCGCACCACGTAGAGCGTGAGCGTCTCGCGCCCCTGCGGCGATGTGCCCGTGCGGCAACGGCGATTGTTGATGTGCAGTTCCAGCACGTCGCACCAGCGTGTGGCCCCCTTCAGCGTCGAGGTGATCTCCGAGAGCGAATGGTCGACCACCGCATAGACGTCGCCCTGCAGGCCACCGGGCGTCTCCTCCGAGTCGAGCTGCACGGGCCGCCCGAAGCTGCTGTGATCGAGCTTGTCGCTCATGCGCTGATGGGCGGCGCGCAAGGTCTGGGCGGGCGTGGCCGACGCAGCCGGCGCGGCCTCGGGCGACGCTGCCAGCACCGGCAATGCAGCGGCGAACAGCACGGCGCCCGCCAGGGTGCGCATCCATGGGGCCGGCGTACGGAGCGAATGACTCATGGGGTCACACCATACAACGGAGTGCCTCAGTTTGCGCTCAGGCCGCTCCCGTAGTTCCCTGGCGTCCGACCAAAAGAACCATCGCCGCGGCCAGCAGCACGGCCCCAGCCCACTGGCGCGGCGCCATCGGCTGTGCAAGCAGCATTGCCGCCAGCACGGCCGCCACCAGCGGCTCGATCAGCGTGCCGACCACGGCGGCCGTCGGGGACAGCCGCCGTGCACCCCAGGCAAATGCAAGGTACGCCACCGAGGTCGTCACCACGCCCGTGTAGCCCACGCCCAGCCATTGCGCCGCATTTGCCGGCCAGGTGATACCGCCGGGCCACGTGATCGCGAGCATGCACAGCGCCGCCACCGTCATGCCCCAGGCTGACGCCGTGACCGCAGGCACCCGCACCGGCATGCGCGCGTTGCCGAGCACCACCAGCGCGTAGCAGAACGCGGAGCCGAACGACCAGGCCAGCCCCGCCATGTGCCCCGGCGCCAACGGCCCCCAGCCTTCGGCTGGCATCACGAGCAGCAGCACGCCCGACAGCGCGAGCAGCAGCCCCGCAAGCAGGCGCGCGCCGAAGCGCTCGTAACCGCGCAGCACGGACACCAGCGCGACGATCACGGGCGCACAGCAGATCGAGATGACCGTCGGCAACGCCGCCCCCAGGTGCGCGATGCCCGCGAACCAGCAGCTCACGTTGAGCGCCATGGCCGCGCCCGTGGCGACGATCTGGAAGCGCTCCCGCCCCGACAGATCGGCCCAACGCGCATCGGGCTGCGCGGGCGTGCGCCAGTACAGCCACCAGAGCAGTGGCAGCCCCAGCGCGAAGCGCGCCAGCGACAGGCTTTGCGGCGCGATGCCGCCATCGATCAGGAATTGCGCCACCAGCGCGCCGCCGCCCCACAGCGCGCCGGCCAGCAACACACCGCCCCAAGCCAGGGCGGCAGACATTCTTGCGTTCATTGTTGAAAGTTCTCCATGAGGCCCGCCGCTTCTGTCTCTTTGCAGAGGGCGGGCACGACCATCCGGCCGTCATCCGGCCTTCGCGAAGAAGGCGGACGGCGGCGACCACTTGCGGGTCTGAGCGCGGCACAAGGCGCGCGTCAGCTGCGGGTCGACGGAGGGGGAGAACGGTACAGAGCCATGGCGGCGATCTTAGGCGCTTGGGCGCAGACTATGGCCCCGGGATGCTCCTACCCTCACCCCATCCCTTCAAGGAAAAACACACATGCCACTCGTTCGAATCGATCTTTCCAACGACAGCCCCGAGACGCTGGGCACCGCCATCGGCGAGCTGATCTACCAGGCCATGAGGGACACCATCAACGTGCCGGCAGACGACAAGTTCCAGATCGTCACGCGGCACGCCGCCGGCGAGCTGGTTCGCCCGGCCAGCTACCTGGGCATCGAATACTCGGCGGGGCTGGTGATGATCCAGGTGACGCTGAACCATGGCCGCTCGATCGACCTCAAGAAGGCCTTCTACCGGCGCGTGGCCGACGACCTGCACGGCCAGTTGGGCATCCGGCGCGAGGATGTCTTCATCAACCTCGTCGAGGTCGCAAAGGAAAACTGGTCGTTCGGCAACGGGGAAATGCAGTACGCGTAGTGGCCCCTGCCGGACTGGCGGGGCGCATGCCAGCCGGCCAGCCTTTCGGCGTGGGGCTCAGCGCGGCTTGCGAATGCTGCCGCGCACCGGGCCGGACGACGCCTTGCGCGGCGCCGAGCCGTTGTCGCGCGGCGGCAGGCCGGTGTGCTGCGTCAGGATGCGGCCCTTCGAGGGCTTCACCGGCGTCAGCTTGACCGGCGCCGAAGCCTTGGCGGGCACGGCCGTCGAGTTCTTGCGGCGCGCGCTCGTGTAGCCGCCATCGGTCAGTGGCTGCCACGTCGGGATCAGGTGGTGCTTGCCGTTGCCGATCAGGTCGGCGCGGCCCATGCTCTTCAGCGCCTCGCGCAACAGCGGCCAGTTGTTGGCATCGTGATAGCGCAAAAAGGCCTTGTGCAGGCGGCGGCGCTTGTCGCCGCGCACGATGTCCACCGTCTCGCTCTCGCGCGTGATCTTGCGCAGCGGGTTCTTGTTGGTGTGGTACATCGTCGTCGCGGTGGCCATGGGCGACGGGTAGAAGGTCTGCACCTGGTCGGCGCGAAAGCCGTTCTTCTTGAGCCAGATCGCGAGGTTCATCATGTCCTCGTCGCTGGTGCCCGGATGCGCGGCGATGAAGTACGGAATGAGGTACTGCTTCTTGCCCGCCTCGGCCGAGAACTTCTCGAACATCTGCTTGAACTTGTCGTAGCTGCCGATGCCGGGCTTCATCATCTTCGTGAGCGGGCCCTGCTCGGTGTGCTCGGGCGCGATCTTGAGATAGCCGCCGACATGGTGCTGCACCAGCTCCTTCACGTACTCGGGCGATTGCACGGCCAGGTCGTAGCGCAAGCCCGAGCCGATCAGGATTTTCTTGATGCCCCGCAGCGCACGCGCGCGGCGGTAGATCTTGATGAGCGGATCGTGGTTGGTGCCCAGGTTCGGGCAGATGCCCGGGTACACGCAGCTGGGCTTGCGGCAGGCTGCTTCGATCTCGGGGCTCTTGCAGCCCAGGCGGTACATGTTGGCGGTCGGGCCGCCGAGGTCGGAAATGGTGCCGGTGAAGCCGCTGACCGAATCGCGGATGGCCTCGACCTCCTTGATGATCGAATCTTCCGAGCGGCTCTGGATGATGCGGCCCTCGTGCTCGGTGATCGAGCAGAAGGTGCAGCCGCCGAAGCAGCCGCGCATGATGTTCACGCTGAAGCGGATCATTTCCCACGCGGGAATCTTCGTCGCGCCGTCGTGGCTGCCTTTTTCGTCGGCGTAGCGCGGATGCGGGCTGCGCGCATACGGCAGGTCGAACACGTAGTCCATTTCCGCCGTCGTGAGCGGAATGGGCGGCGGGTTGATCCACACGTCGCGCGCCGTGGTGCCTTCGCCGTGCGCCTGCACCAGTGCGCGGGCATTGCCGGGGTTGGTTTCGAGATGCAGCACGCGGTTGGCGTGGGCGTAGAGCACCGGGTCGCTGCGCACCTGTTCGTACGAAGGCAGGCGGATCACCGAGCGGTCGCGCGGTGGCACGCTGATCTTGCCCCGGCTTTGCAGCGCCGGATTCGGCATGAAGGTCAGCGGCTTGATCGCGGGGTTGACCACCGACTGGAGCGCCGGCGAACCAGCCGCTTCCGCCGCCTTGGCCACGTCGTTCGCCTCGTCTTCCTTCGCGCAGGTGGCGCCGTTGGCCTTGGCCTGCTCCGACACCATCAGGTACGGGTTGACGTGTGCCTCGACGCGGCCCGGCTCGTCCACGCTGGTGGAGTTGATCTCGAACCAGCCTTCGGGCGTTTCGCGGCGCACATAGGCGGTGCCGCGCACGTCGGTGATCTGCTGCACCGGCTCCTTGGCGGCCAGGCGGTGCGCGATCTCGACGATGGCGCGCTCGGCGTTGCCGTACAGCAGCAGGTCGCACTTCGAATCGACCACGATGGAGCGGCGGACCTTGTCCGACCAGTAGTCGTAGTGGGCGATGCGGCGCAGGCTGCCTTCGATGCCGCCAAGAATGATCGGCACGTCGTTCCAGGCTTCCTTGCAGCGCTGCGAATAGACGATGGCCGCGCGGTCGGGGCGCGAGCCGCCGACGTCGCCGGGCGTGTAGGCATCGTCGCTGCGGATCTTCCGGTCGGCCGTGTAGCGGTTGATCATCGAATCCATGTTGCCGGCCGTGACGCCGAAGAACAGGTTCGGTTTGCCCAGTGCCTTGAAGGGCTCGGCGCTCTGCCAGTCAGGCTGCGCAATGATGCCGACGCGGAAGCCCTGCGCCTCCAGCATGCGGCCGATGACCGACATGCCGAAGCTGGGGTGGTCGACGTAGGCGTCGCCAGTGACCACGATGATGTCGCAGCTGTCCCAGCCGAGGGCGTCCATCTCCTTGCGCGTGGTCGGCAGGAACTTGGCCGTGCCGAAGCGGGCCGCCCAGTACTTGCGGTAGCTGGTCAGCGGCTTGGCGGCACGCGCGAAAAAGGAGACGTCGACGGGGGCGTTCATCGGTGGGAGTTGACAGCGCCAAGGGCGCGCTGTTGTGGGCAACCCTTGATTTTAGGGTTTTCCAGCATCCCTGTCGCGACAAACATCCAGTGACCGGGGCGTTGCCCGCCCATCAATTGATTGCTAAAGTCAATCAATTGAATGACAATGGCAACCATGTCTACGCCATCACCCACCGTCGATACCGCCGCCGTCAAGGCGATCCGGCAGTTCAACCGCTTCTATACCCGCCGCATCGGCGCCCTCGACCCCTACCTGGGCAGCCCCATGTCCCTGACCGATGTCCGCGTGCTGTACGAGCTGGCGCATCGCGAAACGCCCGTCGCCAGCGAGATCGGCCGCGACCTCGGGCTCGACGCGGGCTACATGAGCCGCATCCTGCGCCGCTTCGAGACCGAAGGCTGGCTCACGCGCGCGCCAGACGCTCGCGACGCGCGGCAAAGCGTGCTGCGCCTGACCGATGCCGGCCATGCCGCTTTTGCACCCCTGCAACAGAAATCGCGCGACGAGGCTGCGGCCCTGCTGGCGCCGCTCGCACCGGCGCAACGCCAGCAACTGGTGCAGGCCATGGGCACGATGCAGTCGCTGCTCGACCCCGAAGCCGCCCCGGCCCGGCCGCAGGCAGCCGTGCTGCGCGACCCGGCGCCGGGCGACATCGGCTGGGTGGTGCAGCAGCACGGCGAAATCTATGCGCGCGAATACGGCTGGGGCAGCAAGTTCGAGGCGCTGGTGGCGGGTATCGCGAGCGAATTCCTGCTCAAGTTCCAGCCCGAGTGGGAGCGCTGCTGGATCGCCGAGCTCAACGGCGAGCGCGTGGGGGCGATCTTCGTGGTGCGCAAATCGGCCACGGTGGCGCAACTGCGCCTGCTGATCCTTGCGCCCGCTGCGCGCGGGCTGGGCCTGGGCGGCCGCCTCGTCGACGAGTGCATCGCCTTTGCGCGGCGCAAGGGCTACAAGAAGATCGTGCTGTGGACCAACAGCGTCCTGCTGGCTGCGCGCGGCATCTACGCCACACGCGGCTTCAAACTGACGCATTCGGAACCGCACGAGGGCTACGGCGAACCGCTCGTGGGAGAGACCTGGGAATTGAAGCTGTAGCGCCACGCCGGCCTTGCCTTGCTCCTTCCCCCTCTGGGGGAAGGCAGGGATGGGGGCAGGCAGAGCGTTGGAAATGGAGGCCGTCGAGCCCCACCCCAACCCTCCCCCGTAAGGGGAGAGAGAAAGAAAAAACTTACTGCATGAACCAGCCGTGGCTCACCACGAGCGACTGGCCGGTCAGCGCATTCGTCGGGAAGCCGGCGAACAGCAGCGCCACGCGCGCCACGTCTTCGGTCGTGGTGAATTCGCCGTCGACCGTTTCCTTGAGCATCACGTTCTTGATGACCTCTTCCTCGCTGATGCCCAGCGTCTTGGCCTGCTCGGGAATCTGCTTTTCGACCAGCGGCGTGCGCACGAAGCCTGGGCAGATCACGTTGGCGCGCACGCCATGCTTGGCGCCTTCCTTCGCGACCGTCTTGGCCAGGCCGATCAGGCCGTGCTTGGCCGTGACGTAAGGCGCCTTCAGCAGCGAAGCCTCTTTGGAGTGCACCGAGCCCATGTAGATCACGCTGCCGCCACGGCCTTGCGCATACATGTGCTTGAGGCACGCCTTGGTGGTGAGGAACGCGCCGTCGAGGTGAATGGCGAGCATCTTCTTCCAGTCGGCGAAGCTGAACTCTTCGACCGGATGCACGATCTGGATGCCAGCGTTGCTGATCAGGATGTCGATGCCGCCGAAGGCCGCAGCGCCCTCTTCCACCGACGCATTGACCTGGTCTTCGTTGGTCACGTCGACGCCCACGCCGATGGCCTGTGCGCCCGTGGCCTTCAGTTCGGCCGCGGTGGCGTCCGCGGCCTCTTTGTTGAGGTCGGCAATGATGATCTTCGCGCCTTCCTGTGCGAAAAGAATGGCGATTTCCTTGCCGATGCCGCTGGCCGAGCCGGTGATGTAGGCGACCTTGTCCTTGAGTTGCATGGGAATGTTCCTTGAGAGTGGAGTTGAAAGGTATCGACAGGAATCAGGCGAGATAGTCGTGTTCGACCGTGCCGAGCGCCAGCGTCATGTCGGCGATGTAGTGAACGGCCGATTCGACCTTCAGCACCGGCAGGTCGGCCACCGGTGCCAGCGCGTGCGGATGCAGTTCGAGCGAACCTGGCCCGCCCCATGCGCCGTGCAGCGTCACGTCGACCATGTGATAGCGCACCAGTTCGCAGATGCGGGCCGTGCCATCGACGTGCGGAATGATCTTGAGCAGGAAGTTGGGCTGTGCAATGCCCGCAAGGATCGGCGCGGGGTCGAGCGTGCGGTGCTTGAAGCCCATGGTGGCCTTGGCCACGCGCACCTTGCCGTAGTCGAGCGTGCCGACGACCACGTCGGTCTCGTAGTCGAGCACCGGCGAGGCGAGCTTCTTCGGAAAGCCCCATAACTCGCGTCCGCCGGCAATCGGCGGATGGTCGTTGAGGTACATCGCGTGAACGTACGCGCCCTTCTCCACGCCCTTGTCGGTGCGCAGCTGCACGGGAATCACCTGGCCCGACTCGGTGTAGTCGCCGAAGCCGGTGGAGTCGGGCATGCGGATGAATTCGTACTTGACCAGCGGCTCGACCACTTCGAGCGGCTCGGGCACCACGGCGCGCAGGGCGTCCATGTCGGTGCGGTACGTGATGATGAGAAATTCGCGCCGGACGAAGCGATAAGGTCCGGGCGGAAAGGCGGGGCTGGTCAACGGCATCGCAAAGGCTTGGCGCCGCACATCTTCAATGTTCATGAACATTTCCTCCTGTTGAAGTGGCCGACCAGTCTGGCGCTGGTTTCTTAGTTGAAACTGAACCTGCTGCGTCGCTCAGCGCGACAGGCC
Source organism: Variovorax sp. EL159 (assembly GCF_900100965.1). Taxonomy (GTDB): domain Bacteria; phylum Pseudomonadota; class Gammaproteobacteria; order Burkholderiales; family Burkholderiaceae_C; genus Variovorax. Next base: position 755,710 of record NZ_FMUJ01000003.1, read on the forward strand.
TGGACGCTTGACGCGCCCCGCGCCATGCTCGCCCAGGTCGAAGGTGGTGACACCGTTGACGGTGGCATCGGCGCGCAGCGTCTCGGGGTGGGCCAGCGTCACACGCATGTCACGCGCGCCCGACTCCCAGTGTTCTTCGACCGCGGCGCGCGAGAACTCGTAGTCTTTCGATTCGAGTTCGTAGGGCTTGTCGCGGTAGATCAGGTGAAAGATGTCGATGGGCTCGTGCGTGAGCTGCGACTGCACCTCGAGCACGCTCGGGTCTTTGCGCAGATGGGCCGGCAGCTTGCTGATCAAGTCGGCAATGGCCTGTTGCAGGTTCATGTTGGCGGCCATCGCGTCGGTGTTCATGCGGGTGCGGCTCGAATAGGTGATGTCCTTCTGCCGCTCCATCACGCCCGCCATGGTGCGGGGCATTTCGCCGCGCGCATTGAACAGGTCGACCTGCAGCACCACCAGCGGCTCGGAGCGCGGGTGCATGTCGAGCACGTACTGCAGCGGCGTGTTGGAGACGATGCCGCCGTCCCAGTAGTCGTCGCCGTCGATGGTAATGGGCGCAAAGCCCGGCGGCAGCGCACCGCTGGCCATGATGTGCTCGGGGCCGATGCGCTGGCGCGTGTTGTCGAAGTACACCGAGTTGCCGGTGCGCACATTGACCGCGCCCACGCTGAAGCGCGCTTCGCAGGCGTTGATGCGGTCGAAGTCGACGAGACGCTCGAGCGTGGTCTTGAGCGCGGAGGTGTCGTAGTAGCTCAGCAGCGGTGCCGCGCCGCCCATCAGCAAGGCCGGCGAATAGCGCGGCTCGAAGAAGCCCGGAATGCCCACCAGCGAGGCCATCGTGGCGCTCCACTGGTTCTGCGTGGCCCGGTCGCCCAGCCACGACGGCAGGCGCTGCGAAGGCCCCGAAGACACCAGGTGCCAGAACTCGCGCAGCCGGTCGACCCGCCGCTCGGGCGCATTGCCCGCGATCAGCGCCGCATTGATGGCACCGATGGAAACGCCTGCGATCCAGTGCGGCTGCAGGTCGGTTTCGCTGAGCGCCGCGTACACGCCCGCCTGGTAGGCACCCAACGCCCCACCGCCCTGCAGCACGAGTGCCTTGCGGGCACTGCGCATGTCTTCGCGGCGTGATGCGAAAGGGTTGAGGGGTTGGGATGCGGCACGGGGTTTCTTCTTCGTTGGTGTCGTCATGCGTTCATTTGACACCAGCCGTGCGACACCAACCTGACCAGGGGTTGTTCACCCCTGGAACGATTTCACATCTTCGGCAGCAACTGCCCACGGATCTCGCCACCCGGGTTGGCTGCGGTATGCACGTTGGCATACCACTTGCCGGCAACGAGGTCGGCGGCCTGCGCAGGCGTGAGCGTGGCCTGCCCCTCGATCGGGCTCATCGGATTCGCAAAGGGCAGCACCACGCCCGCGTTGGCGCCCGCGGCCGCAGGGCCGTGGAAGTGCGCCATGGTGGCCGGGCCGCTCAGGCCGGTGTAGGTGATCTTGTACTTGAGTACGTTGGTGTCGCGGTTGAGCCAGGCTTCGGCCATGCCGCTGCCGCGCGTCATGTTCGGCGGGACTTCGCTGGCGGCGTTCATCGCGCCGCTGAAGCTAGCGACGTTCGACTTCGACATCATTCCGCAGCCGGCCAGTGCAGCCGCGGCCACGCCGGTCACGAGGGCTGCGCGCAAAAGAGTGCCATATCGGTTCATGAGCGTTATCTCCTGGTTATAAGAACATGCCAGCATAGGCAGCCCTGAAGCGATGTCTTGTCGGCCACCACCCCGACTTTGGTCGCCAGGGCAAGGCGGGGCTGACAAGGCTGAAAGAGAATGCAACGATGACTTCCAATGCCCTCCCTGCCGCCCGCGCCGTCGTCGATTTCTGGCGCGAAGCCGGCCCCGACCGCTGGTTTGCCAAGAACGAAGCCTTCGACGCCGACTTTGCCGCCCGCTTCTCGCTTGCCCACCAGGCCGCCGCCCGTGGCGAACTCGACCACTGGCTGGCCGATGCCGAAGGCACGCTCGCGCTGCTGGTGCTGCTCGACCAGTTCCCGCGCAACACCTGGCGCAACAACCCGCACATGCTCGCCACCGACGGCAAGGCGCTGGCCGTGGCCAAGGCGGCCGTTGCCGCGGGCTTCGACCTGCAGCCCGAGCCGGCACTGAGGCGTTTCTTCTACCTGCCCTTCATGCACTCCGAAGTGCTGGCCGAGCAGGAGCGTTCGGTCGAACTCAATGCCGCGCTCGACAGCGACACCCAGCGCTTCGCCGTGCTGCACCGGGACATCGTGGCGCGCTTCGGGCGCTTCCCGCATCGCAACAAGCTGTTGGGCCGCGAGTCCACGGCCGAGGAGCAGAAGTTTCTCGACGAAGGCGGCTTCGCCGGCTGAGCGGCCGTCGAATGGCTCACGCGTCGTTGTGCGCCAGCGGCACGTCGCGCGTCGGTGAGGGGTTCAGATCGGCCGTGCCCTTCGAGTCCTTCATCGAGCCATAGGTGCGCGCATAGACCCAGGTGAACTCCGCCCCCAGCAAGAAGATCTGCGCCGAGTAGTACACCCACACCAGCACCACCACCAGCGAGCCCGCCGCGCCATAGCCCGAGGCCACGCTGCTCTTGCCGATGTACAAGCCGATCAGGTGCTTGCCGACGGTAAACAGCAGCGCCGTGACGGCGGCCCCCACCCACACGTCGCGCCACTGCACCTTGGCGCGCGGCATGATCTTGTAGATCATCGCGAAGATCACGGTGACCATCCCGAAGCTGAAGATGAAGTTCACCGCCTGCGCCAGCGTCTCCCACGCGCCGAAGATGGGCGACCACCATTTGCCCAGCGCCGCCAGCGCGGCGCTCGCCACCAGCGACACCATGAGCAGGAAGCCGATGCCCATGATCATGCTGAACGACAGCAGCCGCACGCGCAGCATGTTGAACAGGCCCTTGTTCTTCTCGCGGGCCGGCGCACGCCAGATGCGGTCGAGCGCGTCCTGCAGTTCACCGAAGACGGTGGTCGCGCCCACCACCAGCAGGCCGATGCCGATCACCGTGGCCACGATGCCTTCGGCCGGCTTGTTGACCGCCTTCAGCATGCCCTGCACCGCCGTTGCGCCCTGCTCGCCCATCAGGCCCGACAACTGGGCGAAGATTTCGCCGCGTGCCGCCTCCTGTCCGAACACGAGGCCCGCCACCGCGATCACGATCAGCAGCAGCGGTGCGATGGAAAACACCGTGTAGTAGGCCAGCGCCGCCCCCATGCTGGGCGCATAGTCGTTCGACCAGGAGGCGACGGCGCGTTGGCAGAGATCGAAGAGTGCGCGGATTTGCGTGAGCATGGAATCTCCCTGTGGAATGGCCCGCGGCCCACCGGCCCGGTGCCCGGCATGTTGCAGGCCCGCCTACGATAATCGCTCCACATGCAAACGTCTCCCCCAGCCTCCGGCGCGGTGGCGCCACCCATCCCCGCCCAGCCCCAGTCGCCGCGCGACCTGTTCGTGTCATTCACCTGGCTTGCGCTGCAGGGCTTCGGTGGCGTTCTGGCCATCGTGCAGCGCGAGATGGTCGAGAAAAAGAAGTGGCTCACGCCCGAGCAGTTCCTCGAAGACTGGGCCGTGGCCCAGGTGATGCCCGGGCCCAACGTCATCAACCTCGGCCTGATGATCGGCGACCGCTACTTCGGCCTGCGCGGCGCGCTCGCCGCCGTGGCTGGCATGCTGACCATTCCGCTGGTCGTCATCCTCGCGCTGGCCGTGCTCTATGCGCACTACGCCGGCAATCCGCAGGTGGCGGCCGCGCTGCGCGGCATGGGCGCGGTGTCGGGCGGGCTGATCGCGGCCACCGGCATCAAGCTGGTGCCGCAGTTGCGCAAGCACCCGCTGGGCTTCGCGGTCTGCCTGGCGATCATGGCGCTGGTGTTCCTTGCCATCACGATGTTCAAGATCCCGCTGGGCTGGGTGCTGCTGGTGCTGGGCGGCTTGGCCTGTGTCTGGACCTGGCGAAAGATCCCCGCATGACCATCGCAATGCAATGGCACGACTGGCTGGCCCTGTTCGGGCAGTACCTGCTGCTTTCGCTGCTGTCCATCAGCGGCGCCATCACCACCGTGCCCGACATGCACCGCTTCCTGGTGGCCCAGCACGGCTGGCTCACCGATGCGCAGTTCAGTTCCTCGGTCGCCATCGCCCAGGCCGCGCCCGGCCCCAACGTGCTGTTCGTGGCGCTGATGGGCTGGAACGTCGGGCTCAACGCCGGCGGCGGCATCGGCGCGGGGCCGGGCGCGTGGCTGCTCGGCTTCTTCGGCCTGCTGGTGACCATGGTGGGCATCATGCTGCCGAGCACCACGCTGACCTACTTCGCCACGCGCTGGGGCCATCGCAATCGCACCCGCCGCGAAGTGCGCGCCTTCAAGCAGGGCATGGCGCCCGTGGTGGTCGGCCTGCTCATCGCCACCGGCTGGGTGCTCGCCACCGGTAACCACGCCGGCAATGCGCCTGCGTGGCACCTGTGGCTGCTGACCGGTGCGGCCGCGCTTATCGTCTGGCGCACGCGCATCCACCTGCTCTGGCTGCTCGGTGCCGGTGCGGTGCTGGGCGCCATCGGTTTCGTCTGACCCTTTCTCTTTCTCAACGCTTCTTCGGGAACACATCCTCATGTCGCAACTTCGCCCGCTCGGCCGCTCCGGCCTCCTGGTTTCCCCGCTCGCCTTCGGTGGCAACGTGTTCGGCTGGACGGTGGACGAGGCCGCCTCGTTCAAGCTGCTCGACGCATGGCTCGACGCGGGCTTCAACTTCGTCGACACAGCCGACGTGTACTCGGCCTGGGTGCCGGGCCACACCGGCGGCGAGTCCGAGACCATCATTGGCAAGTGGCTCAAGCAAAGCGGCAAGCGCAACCGCGTGGTGCTGGCCACCAAGGTCGGCAAGCCGATGGGCGAAGGCAAGGTGGGGCTGTCGCCCAAGTACATCCGCGAGGCGGTCGAGGCCTCGCTCAAGCGCCTGCAGACGGACTACATCGACCTGTACCAGTCGCACGACGACGACGCCAACACGCCGCTCGAAGAATCGCTCGGCGCCTTCGATGCGCTCATCAAGGAAGGCAAGGTGCGCGCCATCGGCGCTTCCAACTACACCGCGCCGCGGCTGGCCGAGGCGCTCGACGTGTCGGAGCGGCTCGGCATCGCGCGCTACGAAAGCCTGCAGCCCCTGTACAACCTGTACGACCGCGCGGTGTTCGAGGATGCCCTGGCACCGCTGTGCCTCAAGCGCGAAGTGGGCGTGATCAACTTCTACGCGCTGGCTGCCGGCTTCCTCACCGGCAAGTACCGCACCGAGGCCGATGCCTCCAAGAGCGCGCGCGGTGCCAACACCACCAAGAAGTACCTGAACCCGCGCGGCCTGCGCATCCTCGATGCGCTCGACCGCGTGGCCCAGCAGTACAACGCGAAGCCGGGCCAGGTCGCCATCGCCTGGCAGATCGCCCGCCCGGGCGTGACGGCGCCCATCGCCAGCGCCACGTCGATCGCGCAGCTCGAAGAACTCGTGGTGGCCACGCAGCTCAAACTCGACGCGGGCACCATCGGAATGCTCGACCGCGCCAGCGCCGAAACGGCGGCTGCCTGAGCCAGACAACCGGACACCAGCGATGAGCATCTTCGATTCGATCGCCGCGCCTGCGCTCGAACATTTCGTCGACCTGCGCGTCGAAGTGGGCGTGCCGCAGGTGTTCGGCAGCGGCCCGCGCGGGCTGCACCGTGTCGTGCCCATCACCGGCGGCGAAGCCATCGGCCATGGCTGGCGCGCACGCGTGCTGCCGGGCGGCAGCGACTTCCAATTGATCGCGAGCGACACCTTCTCCGAACTCGACGCGCGCTACGGCCTCGAAACCGACGCGGGCGATCTCGTCTATGTGCAGAACCGCGCCATTCGCTCGGCCGCGCCGGAGGTGATGGCGAAGCTGCTGCGCGGCGAACCGGTCGATGCGGGGCAGGTGTATTTCCGCTGCAACCCGCGCTTCGAGACCACCTCGCCCGCGCTCCAGTGGATCAACGAACGCATGTTCGTCGGTGCGGGCATCAGGCACCCCGCCGAGGTGCTGATGCGCTTCTTCGCGCTGGTCTAGCAGCGCCCGCCGCGCCGCTCAGGCGGCCGGCTGCGCGCACGCCGCGAGGCGCTCGCGGTCGAGCACCTCGACGCCGCGGTAACGCAGGCGGAGCATGCCCTCTTCTTCCCACAGCTTCAGCTGGCGGTTCACGCTCTGGCGCGAAACGCCCAGCATGAAGGCCAGGTCTTCCTGCGACACCGCGAGCATCGCTGCCTCGCCGGCGGACGCGGGGTGCACGTCGATGGTCAGCAGCCGGTGCGCAAGGCGCACGGGCAGCGGCATCAGGATGGCATCGTCGATCCACGCGAGCGCCTGCCGCAGCCGCAGGCAGACCAGCCGCGTGAAGGCCATGTGCACGTCGGGCCGCTCGGCGACGAGCCGGTGGAAGTCTTCGGCGCGCACCACGACCATCTCGGTGTCTTCGACCGCGCAGGTGTCGTAGACGCGCTCGCGCCCCACCAGCAGCGAGACCTCGCCGAACCAGTGGCCGGGCTCCAGCACCGCGATCACCGCCTCGCGCCCGCCCGGCGCCACCACGCTCACGCGCAGCGAACCCGCGACCACGCCGAACAGCGCATCGGGCGACGAGCCCTTGAGAAACAGCGAATCCCCGCGCGCAAGGCGCCTGCGATGCGCCACGTCGAGCAGCGTCTGCTGCACGGCATCGGGCAGGCGCATGCGGTCGTCGGCGTCGATCGGCTCGGGGGCGGAAATGGTCATTGCGGGTTTGTCCCGAGCCGCAACTGCCAACACCGGACAGTCTGCGTCGAGGGGGTTGCCGATAGTACGTCCGACCCCGCCACAGCGCACCCCAACCCACGATGGAGAAAGAAAACCCCATGACCACCGACACCGGCCTGCAGGCTCGCCGCGAACGCCTCGTGCTTGATCATTTCGCCGACGAGACCCGCCAGGACTTCGCCGCCGTGCTCGGCACCTTCCCGCATCCGCACTACGAGCTGATTCCGAGCGGCGAGGTGCACGACGGCACCGCCAACGTGCGCCAGTACTACACCGAGACGCGCACCGCCTTCCCCGACCAACGCCACGAGATCATCCAGCTGCGCCATGCCGACGACTCGGTGATCGTCGAGTTCTGGCTGCTCGGCACGCACCGCGGCCCGCTCAAGGGCTTGCCGCCCACGGGCAACGCCTTTCGCTGCCGGATGATCGCGCTCTTCATCTTCGAGGGCGAGCGGCTGGTGTGCGAGCGCGTCTACTTCGACACGCTGACGATGCTCAGGCAACTGCTCGTGGGCGTGCCGGCCGCGATGCTGCCGACGGTGATCGGCGGGCTGCTCGGCCAGCCGGCCGCCGACGCAACCGCCGCCCCCGAACGCGCCGCTGCTGCAGCCTGAGCGAAGGGCCGCCATGATGCGCGACGCCATTCCGCCTCTGCCCCTCCTGCGGCCCATCAACGAGTTCGACGGCGCGCGACAGCATGCGATGCCGCAGGACAGGTTGCGCGCCCTGCGCCACGGCGGGCTGGGGTTTCGCGAACGCTTTCTCGACGAGCCACCGGTTCGGTACGTGCGCAGCTTCGACCTGCTGCGCATTCCCTATCCGGCCTGGTATGCGTTCAGTGGCGTGTACTCGCAGCAATTGCTCAAGCCGCACATGGTCCATCTGCTGGCGCGCACCGTGCTGGTCCAGTTCGAGGACTTCGACGGCCGGCTGCGCCACCTGCTCTTCACGCCGGCCGACTTCGAGACCGGCAGCGAAACGCCCTACTTCAAGCGGCTCAGCGAGCAGACGCCCAGGTTCCTGCACAGCACCATCGCGCCGATCCATTCGACGGTCCCACAGGCACTGGCGAGCATCGGCCTGGACCCGGCATGCATCGACTACATCAGCTACGACCACCTGCACACGCAGAACCTGCGGCGCTGGCTGGGCAACGCGCGCGAGCCGGGCCTGTTCCCGAATGCGCGGCTGCTGGTGCACCGGCAAGAGCTGGCGAGCGTGGGCGGCCTGCTGCCGGTGCAGGCGGACTGGTACTGCCCGCAGGGGCTCGATGGCATGCCGGCCGAGCGCATCATTGCCTTCGACGGCAGCGTGCAGCTCGGCCGGGGGCTTGCGCTGGTTCACACGCCGGGGCACACCGAGGGCAACCACTCGCTGGTGTGGCGCACGGCCGATGGCCTGCGCGTGAGCAGCGAGAACGGCGTTGCGGCCGACAGCTGGGCGCCCGCGAACTCACGGCACAACGGCATCCGCCGTTTCGCGAAGGCCACGGGGGCGGAAGTCATCCTCAACGGCAACACGCAGGAAAGCAGCAACGACCAGTACCTGTCGATGGTGCTCGAGAAGACCATCGCCGGCAGCGCGGCCAGCCACGCGTTCAGCAATGTCGTGCCGTCGAGTGAATGCACGCCGTACTGGCTGTTTCCGGGGGCACCGGCCAGCCACCTGTGGGGCACCTCGGAATCGGGCACGCTGGTGCGAAGCTGAAGCCCGCGCGGCAGCCGATGGCCGGCGATCAGCCGTCGACGGGGTTCAGCGGCGTGGAAAGAATGCGCTGGTAGAAGGCCACGTCGAGCCAGCGGCCGAACTTGAACCCGGCCTGCCGCACCGTGCCCGAGTGCTCGAAGCCCAGGCGCTCGTGCAGTCCGATGCTGCCCGCGTTCGCGGCGTCGATGGCCCCGACCATGACGTGCACGTCGCGTGCGATGGCTTCGGCGATCAGTGCCTCCATCAGCGTGCGGCCCAGGCCGGAGCCGCGATGCGCGCTGTCGACGTACACCGAGTGCTCCACCGTGTACTTGTAGGCCGGAAAGGCGCGAAAGGCGCCGTAGCTCGCAAAGCCCAGCAGCTTGCCGCTTTCGTCCACCGCGCCGATCACCGGAAAGCCGTTGGCGCGCTTGGTGGCGAACCACGCCACCATGTTCTCGGGCGTGCGCGGCTTGTAGTCGTACAGCGCGGTCGAGGTGACGATGGCCTCGTTGAGGATGGCGAGGATGGCGCCCGAGTGGGCTTCTTCGGTGCAGGGGACGAGACGCATGGTGTTCCTTTCGGGGCGGCGCGGACGGCAATTTCGGCCCGGCCAGTCGTTGAATATAGGAGAATAATAATCTCATATGAGAAACACCTCACCTACCCCGAGCGATCCGGCCACCAACATCGACGCGCTCATCGCCGCCCGGCTGCTGGCCTTGCGGCAGGCGCAGGGCCTCAGCCTCGCCGAGCTGGCTGAACGTTCGGGCGTCAGCAAGGCGATGATTTCGAAGGTGGAGCGCGCGCAGAGCAGCCCCACCGCCGTGCTGCTCGGGCGCCTGGCCGCCGGGCTCGGCGTGCCGCTCGCGCAGCTTCTCACCGAAGACAAGGAACAGCCCCAAAGGCTACGCACCAGGGCCATGCAGGAAGTCTGGCGCGACCCCGAGGCGGGCTACCTGCGGCGCCAGGTCGCGGAGCGGCATGCGGGCGGCGGCGTGGAACTGGTCGAGGTCGAACTGCCGCGCTCGGCGCAGGTCAGCTACCCGCGATGGAGCGGCAAGCCCTACCGCCAATGCCTGTGGATGCTCGAAGGCGCGCTGCGGGTGGACTACGGCGACGAGCGCTTCGAGCTGGCACCCGGCGACTGCCTCGACTTCGGCGTCGACCGGCCGCTGGTCTTCAAGGCGCTCGGGCGCGGCGCCTGCCGCTATCTGCTGGTGGCCAGCCCCGCCTGATTGCGGCAGCGGGCTGGACGCGGGAGTTCACACAGGCTTCACGCCGCGCGCACATGGCGTCGCTAACTTCGCATGCGCACCGCAGATCGCGGTGCCCATCGACTTCGGTCAGCTGCTCCATGACAACTTCCTCCAGTTTCTTTTCTCCTCTCGCCCCCTCTTCCCGCGCCGCATCCGGCTGCGCCCCCGCTCCCATGGCAGCGAACGGCACCGGCAACACCAAGGTCGATCTTCTCGTGGTCGGGGCGAGCTTTGCGGGCCTGGCCTGCGCACGCGCCGCCGCCCTTGCCGGGCTCCGCGTGATGGTGCTGGAGAAAAAAGCCAGCGCCGGTTCCAAGCTTCACACCACGGGCATCATCGTCAAGGATGCGGTCGACAGCGTGCCGTGGCTGGGCGAGGTTCCTCCCGAACTCGTGCGCCGCATCGAAGGCGTGCGGCTCTATGCGCCCAACATGCGCCACGTGGACCTGCACGCGCCCGGCTACTGGTTCTGGGCCACCGATGCGCCCGCGCTGCTCGACTGGATGGTGAAGTCGGCCCGCGACTGCGGCGTCGACGTGCGGCTGGGCACGCTCTTCGAGCAGGCGCTGTGGCTGAACGGCCGCTGGGAAGTGCCGGTGACGCAGGGCCCCTGCATCACGGCCACCTACCTCGTGGGCGCCGACGGGCCGCACTCACGCGTGGCCAAGGCACTCGGCCTGTCGCGCAACAAGCGCTTTCTGTACGGCATCGAGCACGAATACCAGGGCGCGCGCATGGCGCCCGACCTGCTGCATTGCTTCATCGACCGCAAGCTGGCGCCCGGCTACATCGGCTGGGCGCTCGACGGCGTGGGCGTGAGCCAGATCGGGCTGGCACGCCGCATGAGACCCAATGACGCGAGCGCGCTGCGGCTCGACCCGCTGCTGCACAAGATCGCCTCGGTGGTGACGCCGGGCGACGCGCCACCGGTGGCGGTGCGCGCCGGCATGATCCCCTGCGGCGGCGTGCTGCCGATGGTCGCGCGCGAGCGGGCCTTGCTGGTGGGTGACGCGGCCGGCATGGTGTCGCCGGTCACGGCCGGCGGCATCCACACGGCGCTGCAGCATGGCGAACGCGCGGGCGAGGCGGTGGCGCGCTTCGTGCGCGGCGAGGCCGACGACCCGGCCACGTGGTTCGTGCGCAGCTACCCGAGCTTTCTGCTCAAGCGCACGCTGCGCTGGGCTTTCGACAATTTCCAGAGCGACTGGATGTTCAACCACCTGCTGGGCACGCCGCAGATGCGGCGCGTGGCGGAACTCATCTACTTCCACCGCAAGGGCGGGCCATCGGCCGGGTGATCCACGGCATGGCCACCGGCTACCCGGCGCGCTCAGGCCTCGTCAGAGGCTGCGCTGGCGCATCGCTTCATAAAGGCACACGCCGCTGGCCACCGAGACGTTCAGGCTCTCGACCGCGCCAGCCATCGGAATGCTGACCAGCTCGTCGCAGGTCTTGCGCGTGAGCTGGCGCATACCCTCGCCCTCGGCACCCAGCACCAGCGCCAGTGGGCGCTTGAAGTCGCTCTGGTAGATGGTGCCCGGCGCGTCGTCGCTGGTGCCCACGCACCAGATGTTGCGTTCCTTGAGTTCGTTGAGCGTGCGCGCAAGGTTGGTGACCATGAAGTACGGCACCGTCTCGGCCGCGCCGCTCGCCACCTTGGCCACGGTGGCGTTGATGCCGGCCGCGTGGTCCTTGGGCGCGATCACCGCATGCGCGCCGGCACCGTCGGCCACGCGCAGGCAGGCGCCGAGGTTGTGCGGATCGGTCACGCCATCGAGCACCAGCAGCAGCGGCACGGTGCCGGCCTCTTCGAGGCCTTCGAGCAGTTCGTCGAGCGAATGGATTTGCGCGGCAGGCTCGACCCGCGCCACCACGCCCTGGTGGCCGTGGCTGCCGCTGAGCTTGGAGAGCCGCAGGCCGTCGGCCTCGACCAGCCGCACGCCGGCTTCTTGCGCACGCGCAATGAACTGTTTCATGCGCGCATCGCGCCGGCTGGCATCGAACATCACTTCGAGCACCGATTTGGGCGCGGTCTTGATGCGCACGCCCACGGCATGGAAGCCGAAGATCACTTTGGGGGAAGACATCCGCCGATTATCCCCACCCCCGGGCCTCGAACGATTCGGAGCCCTCAGGCCAGCGGAAAACCGCTGGTCGCGCGGGTCCGTTCGTCGTGCAGTTCCTGCACCGCCTGCGCGCGAGGGTGCAGGCGCTCGGTGTTGCCGACGCTTTCCAGGTACTGGCAGGCGGCATGGTCTTCGGCGGCCTTTTCATAACGCGCCACCCAGGCGTCGCGCTGCGGCAGCCTGTCGGGCGACACCGGCCAGACACCGGGCCGCGGCCGCATCGGCTCGCCGATGCCGATGCGCCAGGGCTTGGCGCTCAGGCGGGCCCGAAAGCAGTTCTGGTTGCGGCACATGCGCGCATAGATCTTGTCGACGCCCATCAGCTGGAAGCAGTCGGCCACGACCGCATCGCCGGGGTTGAACACATCGTGCATCGCCAGCACGCGAAAGCCGGCCGGCGTGCGGTAGATGCGCAGATGCCAGTCGGGGTGCTGGTGAACGAAGCGCCCGATGCGCTCGGCCGCGCGCTTCTCGGGCGTCGGGTTGTCCGTGTGCTCGCCGCGCTTCTTGCGCCGGCCGATGCCGTAGGCGACGGCAAAGACGATGAAGAACGCGATCAGCCCGCCGAGCCAGGTCCGGCCGGCCCAACCGCCGACCACGCCGGCGATCAGCGCCGGAAACAGCGCAAAGAGGAACAGGCTGCCGCGCAGCGGTTCGTCGAAGTCGATGTCGACAAAAAGCACGTCGGGCGTATTCAGGCAGCGGGCGCCGTAGCTGTTGCGCGTGATGACGGTGTCGCCCTGGCGCTCGACGATTTCCTCGCGGATCGGCACGCCATTGGCGCCGTTGTAGGCCAGCTTGCGCTCGCGGCGGTCGAGCTTCTCGCCACTGGCGATGCGGTCGAAGGCTTCGCGGGTGCGCTGGTCGGCATGCGCCTGCGCAGCGAGCGGGCTGTCGTCGGACCAGCCGTAGCGGCGCACGGTGAGCTGCTTGCCCGCCACCTGCTCTTGAATGCGGCCTTCGGCCCAGTATTGGGGAACGATCATCGACTCAGCCCTTTCCGCCGAAATAGATCCAGGCCATCGCCATGACCAGCAAGACGATGGCCACGGGCAGCCACTTGTCGTAGCCGACAGGCCGCACGCGTCCGGGCTCGGCCATGGGACTGCGCGGCACTTCCGACGGCAGATGCCCGATGGCGCCGACCGGCGGGTTCTCGTGGTTCTCGACCAGCCGCTTGGCCGCGGCAAGGCCCAGCCCCGTGGCCTCGCACGTGAGGCGGACGGCCTCGAGCTTGTTGCCCTGTGCCAAGGCGGCGAGCGCGGTGGACGGCATCGAGGCGAAGCCCCTGTCCTGCATGGCCGCATCGGGTGCTTCGCGGCCGGCGTCGGCCTCTTGCCAGCCTGGCTGGTCCTGCAGCCGCTTGACGTAGCGATCGACCGCGTCCTTGGAGGACTTGAGATCCATGCCCGTGCTCTCGCGCACGATCTTGATGGCCTCGATGAGCTGGCCGCGCCGCAGCGCGAGCACGGCCTCGGGGGGTAGCGTGTCCACGGGCATCTCCTCCTCGTTGATTGATGGGGCCGCTATTTATTTGATAGCTTACAGCGCAGGTTCGCCCATCGAAATGAGCGTTTTCTCGTTGAGCGCCACGCGGCCGGCCTCGATGGTGATGCGGCGCTCGCAACGGGCCGCGATGCCGCGGTCGTGCGTCACGAGCACGAGCGTGGTGCCCAGTTCGCGGTTGAGGTCGAACATCAGCTTCATCACCTGCTCGCCCGTGGCGAAGTCGAGGCTGCCAGTGGGCTCGTCGGCCAGCAGCAAGGCCGGCTGCACCACGAACGCACGGGCCAGCGCCACGCGCTGCTGCTCGCCACCCGACAGCACCTTCGGATAGTGGCCCAGCCGCTGGCCCAGCCCGACGCGCCCGAGCATCTCGGTGGCGGCCTTGCGGGCGTCCTTGCGGTTGGCCAGCTCCAGCGGGAGCATCACGTTTTCGAGGGCACTCAGGTTGCCCAGCAGCTGGAAGCTCTGGAACACGAAGCCCACGCGCTGCGCGCGCAAGGCCGCGCGCTCGTCCTCGTCGATGGCAAAGAGGTCGTCGCCGGCGAGCTTGACGGTGCCGCGCGTAGGCGTGTCCAGGCCCGCGATGATCGACAACAAGGTGCTCTTGCCGGAGCCCGAGGCGCCGACGATGGCGGCGGTTTCCCGTGCCCCGAGAGTGAAATCGATGTCCTGCAGAATGTCCAGCGTACCGGTCGAGTCGGTGACGGATTTGAAGACATGCTCGACGGCGACAATGGCATCAGACGGGGGTTGGGACATGGAAAGGCTTTGGTTTTGAATCGACGTGACTTTATCTTGACCACCGCCGCGCTCGGCAGCGCGGGGACTTGGACGACCGCGGCACAAGCCCAGGCCGCGACGGCAGGCAAGCCGGTCATCCTGGTGCTCGGGGATTCGCTGAGTGCAGAGTACGGCCTCAAGCGCGGCGAAGGCTGGGTACCCTTGCTCGAAAAAAGGCTTGCGCAGCAGAAGATCGCGGCCACCGTGGTCAACGCCAGCATCAGCGGCGACACCAGCTCCGGCGGCCGTGCCCGCTTTCCGGCCCTGCTTAGGCAGCACAAGCCGAACTACGTCGTGCTGGAGCTGGGCGCCAACGATGCGCTGCGCGGCCTGCCGCTCGCCAACACCGAAGACAACCTGCTGCAGATCACCAAGGCCGCGCAGGCTGCCGGCGCCAAGGTGCTGATCGTGGGCATCCAGGTGCCTCCGAACTATGGCGCCGACTACACGCGGCGCTTCGAGGCGGTGTTCTCGAAGGTCGCAAGCACGACCCGGGCGGCGCTGGTGCCCTTCCTGCTCAAGGGCGTGGCCGACGCGCCCGACGCGCTCTCGCTGTTCCAGGCCGACCGCATCCACCCCACCGCGGTGGCGCAGCCGCAACTGCTCGACAACGTCTGGCCCGAGCTGCGCAAGCTGCTGCCGAAATAACGCCAGGCGCCGGCAACGAAAAAGCCGCCGCAGGCTCAGGCCTGCGGCGGCTTCTTGAGGGGGACGCCAGGAGCGGATCAACCGTTCTTGGTGGGCAACTCGGGCACCGTGGGGGGATCGCGCTCGAGCGATGCCACGTCGGTCTCCGGGTCTCCGGGAGCCAGTCCATCGCTGCTCGGGCTGAGCTTGCGGTTCGCCTTTTCTCGGAGCTTGTCTTCCTTTTTCTTCTTCTTGGCCAGTTCTTTCTGGCGCTTCTCGTAGCCGTAATTTGGTGTTGCCACTGCTTCTCCTTGGGGCGAGGCAGTCACGGTGACTGCGCGTTGGGCTACTGTAAGCGATAACGGTACGTCTTCAGAGCGCCCGGCGGCGGACTTCCCAAGGCCGCCGACGCGCTTTCTTACATCCTCGCGAGGGCCTGTTGCAGATCGGCCCGCAAATCGTCCACGTCTTCCAGGCCGATCGAAAAACGCACGAGCGTGCCCTTGTAGGGCCAGCGCGCCACGCTGGCGTCGCGCATCAGGCCGATGTCGTAAGGCACCACGAGGCTGATCGGCCCGCCCCACGAGTAGCCCAGGCGGAACAGCTGCAGGCTGTCGCAGAAGCGGTCGACCTGCTCGGTGCTGTAGCGCTCGTCGAACACGACCGAGAACAGGCCGGCGGCCAGGTCGGTGGCGCCGCAGAGCGCGCGCCAATGGATGTGGCCCGGCGAATCCTCGAGCGCCGGGTGCAGCACCTGCGCGATTTCTTCGCAGCCGTTGAGCCAGCCCGCCAGCTCGCGCGCCGCGCGATCGTGCGCGGCATAGCGCAGCGACAGGCTGGGCAGCGAGCGCAGCAGGGTTTCGACGTCGCCCACGCCGATGCCGAAGCCCATGCGCATGTGCGTGAGCTTGAGCGCGCGGTGCAGCCGCTCGTCGCGCGTGACCACGCTGCCCATCAGCACGTCGCCGCCGCCGCTCGGGTACTTGGTGAGCGCGTGCACCGAGATGTCGACGCCCTGCCCGCTGTCGTTGAAATCGAAGGGCGCGAACGCAAGGCCGGCACCCCAGGTGTTGTCGAGCGCCGTCAGCACGCCGCGCGCGCGGCAGACGTTCACGAGCGCCGGCAGATCGGGGAACTCCATCGTCACCGAGCCCGCCGCCTCGACCCACACCAGCCGCGTCCGGTGCGAGATCTTGGCCGCCAGGTCGGACGGGTTCATCGCGTCGTACAGGCGATGGGTGATGCCGAAGTTGGCCAGCTCGCCGGTGGCCAGCGCCTTGTTGGGGCCGTAGGCGTTGTCGGGGATCAGCACCTCGTCGCCGGTCTTCAGGAAGGCGAACGCCACCAGCGAGATGGCCGCCAGCCCGCTCGGCACCAGCAGGCATTCGGTGCCGCCCTCGAGCGTGGCCAGGCGTTCTTCGAGCATGAAGGTGGTCGGCGTGCCGTGCAGGCCGTAGGTGTAGCCGGCCTTGGTTTTCCAGTCGCGCGCGCGCATGGCGGCCACGTCGGCGAAGAACACCGTCGACGCCTTGAACACGCCGGGCTGCGGCGCGGCGAATGTGTCGGGCGGGGTGTAGGGGTGATGGATCAGTGCTGTAGAAGGCTTGCTCATGCACCGATGCTAGCGCGGCCGTCATATCCCGGAAAACACCTCGCCCTAGACTGCCGCGGCCGTGCGCGCCGCGCGGAAACCAGGAGCCCGTTTCATGCCGATCACGAACCCGCAACTGCTGAGCCACCCGTTCCTCCAGGACATGTACCGCGACGCGTACTTTCCCGACTTCCTGGTGGACAAGTGCAAGCAGATCCTCGTTCGCCTGTGCGAGGCGATCGAAGCGCAGAAGCCTTCGGACAACGCCAGTCTGCTGCGGCTGACCCACGCCGCCACCGAAGAATTCAACGCCATCGCCGAGGAGTTCGAAGAAAACGACAGCGAACTGGAAACCGCCGCGCGCGAGGCCATCGCGGCGGACTTCGAAACCATTGCAAGGGCCTACGGGTTCGACATCGACACCGAAGAGCTGATCGCGCCACGCGACTGGTGAGCCGCCCGCCCGGCAAAGCCCCGGCGCACAATGCGGCGATGTGCCACCGCCAGCCTCCCACGGGCCCTGCCGCATGCAACTGACGCGGCCTCCCGCCCCGCACCTGCAGCCTTTCGTGCGGCAGCTGTGGGCCTCGGCGCCCGACGGCACGCCCACCGAACGGCCCGGTGCCCGCGAGCACGTGCTGCCCACTGGCGGCATGCACCTGGTGTTCCGCCTGTCCGGACCGCCGCTGAAATTGTTCGGCCACACGGGCGACGCCCAGGGCCAGACGGTCGGCTACGCCATCGTCGGCGGCGCGCGTGCCGCCTTCTACCTGCGAGACGTGTCGGTGGCCACGTGCTCGGTCGGCGCGCAATTGCAGCCGGGCGCCGCCCGCGCCCTGCTCGGCGCGCCCGAAGACGCACTGGCCGGTCAGCACACGCCGCTCGACGCGGTGTGGGGCGAGCGGCTGACGGCCGATGCGCTCGAAAGGCTCCATGAAGCCGGGGACCCCGCGCTGCAACTGCAGGTGTTCGAGGCCCTGCTGACGCAACGTCTCGCCGCCGCGCTGCGGGCCGGCCTGCATGGCCTGCATCCGGCCGTGGCGGCAACGCTCGGCCCGCTCACGCACCAGAACCCGTCGATTGCCGCGCTGGTGGCGCACACCGGCTACAGCCACCGCCGCTTCATCGCGCTCTTTCGCGGCGCCATCGGCCTCGGCCCCAAGGAATACGCACGCGTGATGCGTTTCGACCGCGCACTGGCGCTGGCGGCCGACCCCGACCGGGCCTGGACCGACATCGCGCTCGACGCGGGCTACAGCGACCAGGCGCACCTGAGCCGCGAGTTCTCGGCGTTGGCGGGCATGTCGCCGCAGGCCTGGCGGCAGGCGGGCGCGACGTCGCCGAGGCACGTGCCGGCCGCAGGTCAAATTCGTTCAAGACGCTAGTGGCGCGGCGCGCCAGAATCGCCGCCACGACTCTGCAGCCCCTCCCTGAAAGGCAACCCATCATGGCAATCCACGAGCTGTTTCCGTACCTGTGCGTGCACGACGCCGGCGCGGCCATCGACTTCTATTGCAACGTGTTCGAGGTGAAGGAAATCTTCCGTCTCACCGAGCCCAGCGGTCGCATCGGCCACGCGGAGCTGGACTTCCACAACGGCGCCATCCTGATGATTTCGGACGAGTTCGCCGAGTGCAACATCTACAGCGCCAAGACGCTGGGCGGCAGCGCCGTCACGCTGCACCTGCACGTCGACAACGCCGATGCGGTGGTGGCACGTGCGGTCGCGGCCGGCGCCACGCTCGACATGGCGCCGCAGGACCAGTTCTACGGCGAGCGCTCCGGCGTCTTCCGCGACCCTTTCGGCCATCGCTGGAACGTGGGCCACAGCATCGAGAAGCTGACGCCCGAGGAGATGCAGCGCCGCTACACCGCGATGTTCGATCCGGCAGGCTGAGTCTTCGACCTGCCCGCTACCAGCGCAAGAGCCGGGGCCCCAGCACGGCCCCCACCAGCACCGGCACCGCGATCCCGCTCACATACCAGACGGCCAGGAACGGCGCTGTCAGCTCCATGCAGTGCAGCGCATAGACCGCGGCACCCACGCCGCCCGCCAACGCCCCGGCCGCCGCGCCCGCCAGCGCCGGCCGCGTGGGCGCCAGGTTCTTGAGGGCCACCAGCGTGGCCATGAAGATCGGCAGCGCCATGAACCCGATGCTGAGCGCGCAGATGCGCCACGACTGCCCCATGAGCGAGGGCATGCGCTCCTCGACCGGCACGGCAAACCAGGCGATCACCGCCAACGCCCAGATCGCGAACACCGGCAACACCGCGCCGAGCCAGGACCGTTGCACGGCGACGCCCGGACGGGCCAGCCGTTGCACCATCACGAAGGCTGCCGCCGCGATGCACAGCGGAAACAGCACCTTGACCCAGAACATCGGCCACGACAGGGCCTGCATCAGGTCGCGCCGCAGCCCGTATTCGGCAAAGAGGATCGCGAACGACAGCGGCAGGCCGGCCAGCACCGCCAGCCCGATGCGCCAGCCCGCGCCACGCCGCGGCACGGCCACATGGCCGGTGGCCAGCATCGCCACGAGGTCGTCGGTCTTCATGCGGCACCACCCCAGCTGTTGCCGAACCTGGCGGCCAGCGCCTTCAGGCCCCGGTGGATGCCGACCTTGACGGCCGACTCCGACATGCCCGTCAGGCTCGCCGTCTCGGCCACCGACAGGCCCTCGATCTTCACGTGCACGATCGGCAGGCGCTGGCGCTCGGGCAGGCTGTCGAGCAGGCCGCCCAGGTCGCGTTTGGCATCGCTGGCCTCGGTGGCCGATTCGGCGAACACAGCCAGGTCGTCGTCCAGCGGGTCATGCAGGTCTTCGCGGACCGACTTGGCGCGCAGCAGGTCGATCATCTTGTAGCGCGCGATCGCGTGCACCCACGCCGTCAACGGCTGGTCGCTCTGGTAGGTGTGGCGCTGGTTGTGCATGGCGAGCAGGCATTCCTGGACGAGGTCTTCCACTTCATCGGGCCAGCCAAACAGGCGCTTGCCCAGAAAGGCGCGCAGGTGCGCGCTGAGTTTCTGCAGGAATTCGCGGTAGGCCGTCGCGTCGCCATCGAGGCCGCGAAGAAACAGGCTCCGCAGCGCCGCTTCCGCGTCGCTTGTTTGCATCCTGCTGCCTACGGTGTTTCGTGCCATCGGGCTGGCTGGTTACAGCCTTGTCGAAAAAAAGATTCCGGCCGATTGTGCCGAAGCCGCCCGCTTGCAAGCACCACACACCATCGGTACATTGTGTTTTTTGAGGGCTACCAATGTCTGCCGACAGCACAACGATCCCTTCTGCAACGCCGCTTGCCACCCCGTTCGCCGCGCCGCTCGCGACCGCCGAACCACCCACCGGCACCACGCCCTCCCCTGCGCTCCACCCCTCCTCGTCGACCGGCCACATCCGGCTGACATCGCACGCCGGCGGCTTCGGCGCACTGCCGATCCAGTGGGGCGCAGCCACCGCCGCCGAGCGCGGCCCGGTCGTCGGCACCACCACCAAGCGCGCGCACCGCAACGTCATCGGCACGCACAGCGGCTCGTACAGCGTGTACCGCGCGCTGGCGGTGGCCTCCGGCGCGCTCAAGCGCGAGCACAAGGCCGACCTGACCAACACCGCGCCCACCGACGTGATCGGGCCGTACCCGCAATGGAGCGAGCCGGGGCGCATCGTCTCGATGGACCCGTGGGGCGCGCTGGTGGCCGATGTGTTCTCGACCGAGCTGGCGGCCGGCTACGACATCCGCCCGACCATCGCGATCACCAAGGCGCACGTGATCCTGCCCGAGGTGATCGAGGCGCTGCAGAGCGGCCGGCTCAAGGCCGACGGCCACTTCCTCACCGCGGGCGGTGCCGCGATGGTGACCAAGGCGGCCATCGAACCCGTGTGGTACCTGCCCGAGGTGGCCCGCCGCTTCGGCTGCTCCGAGACCGACCTGCGCCGCACCCTGTTCGAGGAAACCGGTGGCATGTACCCCGAGCTGGTCACGCGCTCCGACCTCGAAGTGTTCCTGCCGCCCATCGGCGGACAGACGCTGTACATCTTCGGCAACCCGCGCGACCTGGCGAACCCGCAGGTCGAGCTCACCGCGCGCATCCACGACGAGTGCAACGGCTCCGACGTGTTCGGCTCCGACATCTGCACCTGCCGCCCCTACCTCACGCACGCCATCGAGGAATGCATCATGGGCGCCCAGCGCGGCGGCGTGGGCCTGATCGCCTACTCGCGCAAGGAGGGCCGCGCGCTCGGCGAGGTGACCAAGTTCCTGGTCTACAACGCCCGCAAGCGCCAAGTGGGCGGCGACACGGCCGACCAGTATTTTGCGCGCACCGAATGCGTGGCCGGCGTGCAGGACATGCGCTTCCAGGAGCTGATGCCCGACGTCTTCCACTGGCTCGGCATCAAGAAGATCCATCGCCTCGTGTCGATGAGCAACATGAAGTTCGACGCGATCACCGGCTCGGGCATCGAGATCGGCGAGCGCGTGAACATTCCCGACGAACTGATTCCGGCCGACGCCCGCGTCGAGATGGACGCCAAGATGGCGGCCGGCTATTTCACGCCCGGCCCGGTGCCGGATGCCGAAGAACTCAAGAAGGCCAAGGGCCGGGGACTGACTGAATGACCACCAGCCGCAACACCGACCCCAACATGCCCGTCGACGGCTCCGGCAGCCTGCCGCCCGGCGGCGCGGGCAAGGTCGATCCATCGATCGAGTTCGCCGCCGACACCGGCCACCCGGCCGGCGCGGCGAGCCTGCTGCGCACCACCGCCGCCATCCGCCAGCGCGCAAGCGCCCTGCTGGCACGCGCACGCCGGGGCGAATCGCAGTGGTTCCGCATCGGCGGCGACGATGCGCTGGAAGACGCGGCGCGCACCGTGGCCGAGGTCACGCGCGAGCGCTATCCCTGGGACACCATCCCTTATCACAGCCGCTGGCGCCACTTCGAGGCCGGCGGGGTCGACCGCATCGAGGAGCTCAACGCCCGGCTGAACGGGCTCGATGCGCGGCAGCGCGCCCGTGCGCAGATCGATCTCGTGCTGGTGAGCGTGCTGCTCGATGCGGGCGCGGGCCCCGACTGGCACTACACCGAATCGGCCACCGGCGAGCGCTTCACGCGCTCCGAAGGCCTGGGCGTGGCGAGCTTCCATGCCTTCATGGGCGGGCTGTTCTCTTCGGACCCCGACCACCCGTACCAGGTCGATGCGGCCGGCTTGCGCGGCCTTGTCACCGACCGGTTGGGCGATGCCTTCCAGGTCAGCGAAGTCAATCCGCTGGTCGGGCTGGCGGGCCGCGCCACGCTGCTGCGCCGGCTGGGCGAGGCAATGAGCGAGCAGCCCGAGATCTTCGGCGACGACGGCCGGCCCGGCCGCCTGTTCGACGCGCTGGTCGGCCCCTATGGCCCGGCCGCGCCGCCCACCGCCGAGATCACGGCGCACCAGATCCTGTCGCTGCTGCTCGATTCGCTCTCGCGCATCTGGCCCTCGGCCAATGCCGTGGACAGCATCGCGGCCGACGGCAGCGACAACGCGGGCGGCATCGGCTCGGGCGATCCGGCGCTGGCGCTCGGCGACTGCTGGCGCCACAGCGCGGTGCGCGGGCCTGGCCTCACCAATGGCTGGATGCCCTTCCACAAGCTGTCGCAATGGCTCACCTATTCGCTGCTCGAACCCTTCGAGTGGGCGGGCGTGAAGGTGCGGCACCTCGATGCGCTCACCGCCCTGCCCGAATACCGCAACGGCGGCCTCCTGATCGACAGCGGCGTGATCGTGCCCAGGGACCCGACCTTCCTCACCCGCCGCTGGAAGGCGAGCGACGAATTCATCGTCGAATGGCGCGCGCTGACCGTGGCGCTGCTCGACGAAGTGGCGCCGCGCGTGCGCAAGGTGCTCGACCGCACCGCCGAAGAACTGCCGCTGGCCTGCATCCTCGAAGGCGGCACCTGGGCGGCCGGCCGGGCGCTGGCACAACGCTTGCGAGACGGTGCGCCACCCCTGTTGATCGAGAGCGACGGCACCGTCTTTTAGACTCCCGGGTTCAGCAACGCCAGAAAAAATTCAAATGAGCAACGTCCACCTCGTCAATCACCCCCTCGTCCAGCACAAGCTCACGCTGATGCGCCGCAAGGATGCGTCCACCAACAGCTTCCGCCGGCTCCTCAATGAAATCAGCATGCTGATGGCCTACGAGGTCACCCGCGACATGCCCATGCAGGACATCGAGGTCGAAACACCCCTCGAAACCATGCAGGCCAAGGTCATCGACGGCAAGAAGCTGGTGCTGGTGTCCATTCTTCGTGCCGGCACCGGCATCCTGGACGGCATGCTGACCGTGGTGCCGGGCGCCCGCGTCGGCCACATCGGCCTGTACCGCGACCCCAAGACCCTCACGGCCGTCGAGTACTACTTCAAGATGCCCGGCGAAATGGACAGCCGCGACGTGATCGTGGTCGACCCGATGCTGGCCACCGGCAACTCGGCCGTGGCCGCGGTCGAGCGCCTGAAAGAGCTCAACCCCAAGTCGATCAAGTTCGTCTGCCTGCTGACCTGCCCCGAAGGCGTGAAGACGATGCAGACCGCGCACCCGGACGTGCCGATCTACACGGCCGCCATCGACCGCGAACTCGACAGCCACGGCTACATCCTTCCGGGCCTAGGCGACGCCGGCGACCGCATCTTCGGCACCAAGTAAACCGCCCCACCCGACGCCCCCTCCGGCTCCGAGGGGCGTCCGGCTGCCCATGGGACAGCCCAGAACAATATTTCCACACCTCGAGGAGAAGACCATGGCAGCACGCCGTCAGTTGATCATTCGTTCCGTCGCCATCGCCGCGGCACTCGCGGCCGGCGCCCCCGGCCTGGCGCTTGCGCAGCAGGCCAAGCTGAAGGTGGCGGCGGTGTACACCGTGCCCTTCGAGCAGCAATGGGTGGGCCGCATTCACAAGGCGCTGAAGGCGGCTGAAGCGCGCGGCGAGATCGAATACAAGGCCACCGAGAACGTCAGCAACGCCGACTACGAGCGCGTGATGCGCGAGTACGCCACCGGTGGCAACCAGCTGATCCTGGGTGAAGTGTTCGGCGTGGAAGCGGCGGCGCGCAAGGTCGCGAAAGACTTTCCGAAGGTCGCGTTCCTGATGGGCTCGTCGCTCAAGCCGCAGGCGCCCAACTTCAGCGTGTTCGACAACTACATCCAGGAGCCCGCCTACCTGAGCGGCATGGTGGCCGGCGGCGTGACCAAGAGCAACCGCATCGGCATGGTCGGCGGCTTCCCGATTCCCGAGGTCAATCGCCTGATGAACGCCTTCATGGCGGGCGCCAAGGAAACGAATCCGAAGGTCGAGTTCAGCGTGAGCTTCATCAACAGCTGGTTCGACCCGCCGAAGGCCAAGGAAGCCGCCTTCGCCATGATCGACAAGGGCGCCGACGTGATGTACGCCGAGCGCTTCGGCGTGTCGGACGCGGCCAAGGAAAAGGGCAAGCTCGCCATCGGCAACGTGATCGATACCCAGGCCCAGTACCCCGACACGGTGGTCGCCTCGGCCCTGTGGAACTTCGAGCCCGCCGCCGACCACGCGATCAAGCTGGTGAAGGAAGGCAAGTTCGCGGCCGAAGACTACGGCGTGTACGCGCAGATGAAGCACAAGGGCTCCGAGCTCGCGCCGCTCGGCACTTTCGAGAAGAAGGTGCCGGCCGACATCATCGCGAAGGTGAAGGCCAAGCAGGCCGACATCCTGGCGGGCAAGTTCACCGTCAAGGTGGACGACGGCCAGCCCAAGTCCACCGCGAAGTAAGCATCTCCAAGACCTATGAACCGTGCGCGATGGCGGACCGCAATCCATGGTGTAGCTGTTGCGGCGTTGGCCGTTTCGCTCGCCGCATGCAAACCTGAGCCAGCGGGCACGGCAGCGCCGGCAACACCGGCCGAAGCGGCCGCCCCGCCCGTGGCTGCGGCCTCTTCGGCCGCGGCGGCGGCGCCTGTGGTCGCGGTGCCGGTCGGCATTCCGGCCGCGTTGCAGGAACGCGCCGACGCCCTGCTCGCCGCGCACCGGCAGATGATCGTGCTGATGACCGGCGAGCGCGCGCTCGGCGCGGCCGAGAAGCGCGCCGTCGGGGCCGTCGGCCAGTTGCTGTTTCATGACATGCAGGAGCGCCAGCGCGCACTGATCGCGCAGGCCGGCGACATGGCCGACCCGGCCACGGTGCCGGCCCTGAACGCGCTGCTGGACCGCATCGAAAGCGAGCCGAGCTGGTTCGATGCCGACCGCCTGGCGTTCAAGGAGTTTTTGGGCGAGCTGAGCACGCGCTATGGGCAGGCGCAGTCGCTGCCCGGCCTCAAGCTTGGCCGCCGCGCGAGCGAAGACTTGTCGGTGCTCGCCGAGATCGAGCAGGCCTACGACCGCGAGCTGAAAGACGTGTTCGGCCGCTTTGCGCAGCGCGGCATCGAGCCCCAGCGCGAGAAGTGGGCCGACTACGTGGCCAAGCTGCAGGGCCTGTATTCGCGCGACAAGATCCTGAAGGACTTCGGCTCCATCGTTCCCTACACCCAGCCCGCGGGCGGTGCCAAGGACAAGGAAGGCGGCGACGTGCGCGAGATCTTCGGCACCTCGCTGCCCCCGAAGACCGTGGTGCTGACCTTCGACGACGGCCCGCACGCCAAGCACACCGACGAGATCCTGGAAATCTTGAAGCGCTACGACGCGCCGGCCATCTTCTTCGAGCTCGGCCAGAACCTGGGCAAGCTCGACGCGCAGGGCAAGGCGCAGCTCGGCGCCAATGGCGCGGTGGCCAAGCGCGTGCTGGCCGCCGGGCACGTGCTGGCCAACCACAGCTTCAGCCACAGCATGATGGCCAAGATGAGCGACGACGCGGTGCGCAACGAGGCCACCGAAACCGAAGCCCTGCTCGACGCCACCGGCCGCCCGCAATCGACCCTGTTCCGCTTTCCCTACGGCGCGCGCAACGAAGACAAGCTGAGCACCGTCGAGGCGCTCAAGCTGCGCTCCATGCTCTGGACCGTCGACTCGATGGACTGGGCCGACCCGGTGCCCAAGTCGATTGCCGACCGCGTGCTGGCCGAGGTCGACAAGGCCAAGCGCGGCGTGATCCTGTTCCACGACATCCAGGGCCGCACCGTGCAGGCCCTGCCCACGGTGCTCGACCAGTTGGTGGCCGACGGCTACCGCTTCGCCACCTGGCGCGACGGCAAGTTCGTCGTCAACGCCCCCAAGAAGGCGGCGCCCGACGACGGCGTGGCTGCCGCCGGCGACACGCTCTATCGCGAGAGCCACGCACTCGTGATCGGCATCGACAAGTACGCCAAGTGGCCCGGCCTGCACCATGCGGTGCCCGATGCCAAGGCGATGGAGCAGCTGCTCGTCACGCGCTTCGGCTTCAAGCCCGAGAACGTCACGGCGCTGTACGACGGCGAAGCCACGCGCGCCAACATCCTGCGCGTGCTCAACGACAAGCTCACCGACAGCAAGCGCGTGAAGCGCGACGACCGCGTGCTGGTGTTCTTTGCCGGCCACGGCAGCACCCGCAAGCTCGCCAGCGGGCGCGACGTCGGCTACATCATCCCGGTCGATGCGGCGCTGGACGACCTCGCCTCCGACGCCATCTCGATGCCTCAGTTGCAGGAAGTGGCCGAGGCGCTGTCGGCCAAGCACGTGCTCTTTCTGGTGGACGCCTGCTACTCGGGCCTGGGCCTCACGCGCGGCGGTGCGCCGCGCGGCAGCAAGAACTTCCTGAGCGACAACGCGCGCCGCATCGGCCGCCAGATGATCACCGCCGGCGGTGCCGACCAGCAGGTGGCCGACGACGGCCCCGGTGGCCATTCGGTCTTTACCTGGACGGTGCTGCAGGCGCTGTCGGGCAAGGCCGACCTGAATGGCGATGGCGTCATCACCGGCACCGAGCTCGCGGCCTACGTGGCACCGGCCGTCTCGGCCATCGCGCGGCAGACGCCGGCCTTCGGCAGCCTGCCGGGCTCGGAGGGCGGCGAATTCGTGTTCGAGCTGCCCGTGGACCGCGAAGGCCTCAGCGGCGACAGCGTGCAGCTCGACGCAGCCGCCAGCCAGGTCAACAAGCGCATCGACGAAGCCAACGAGCAGGCCGTGCATGCCGCCGCGCCGCCCAAGGCCGGTGCAGCAGCCGGTGCACCGGCCATCGAGGTGGTGGTGAAGAACCTGGAAGGCGGCGATGCCAAGCTGACCATGCCGGCCGCCGCGCCGCTCCCGCCACGCGTGGCCGCGCAGCGCGCCAACGACCGTGGCCTGCAGCTGTACCGCGAGCGCCGCTACGACGAGGCCGAAGCCGCCTTCACCGAATCGCTGAAGCTGCAGCCGCGCTTTGCGCTGGCGGCCAACAACCTGGGCTTTGTGTACTTCAAGCGCGGCAAGCCGGTTGAGGCCGCGCGCTGGTTCGAGCAGGCCATCGAGATGGACGGCAGCCGCGCGCTCGCCTACCTGAACCTCGGCGATGCGTACCTGCAGGCCGGCAACGACACCAAGGCGCTGGCCGCCTACACCACCTTCGTCGGCCTGTCGCCCAAGCACGCACGCGTTGCGTCGCTGCAGGCCTGGATCGCCACGCCCGACGCAGCGCACCGCCCTCAACTCACGCAATGAACCCATGACGACGAACACTACTTCCCTGCTTCAGCGCCTGCGCGGTCCGCTCGTTGCCGCCGTGGTCGGGCTTGCGCTCACGGGCTGCGTCGGGGTCTACAGCAAGTCCGACGTGGTCAGCATCAACAGCAGCACGCGCCTGGACGACACGCCGCGCATCGCGGTGCTCTCGGCCTTCGAGCCCGAGCTGAAGCTGCTGCTGACCCGCCTGCAAGGGCCGGTGAAGCACAGCGTGAACGGCGTGGAGTTCACCACCGGCACGCTCGAAGGCAAGCCGGTGGTGCTGTTCCTGTCGGGCATCAGCATGACGAACGCGACCATGAACACGCAGCTCGTGCTCAACCGCTTTCGCATCACGAACATCGTGTTCAGCGGCATCGCGGGCGGCGTGAACCCGCAGCTGCACGTGGGCGACGTCACGGTGCCGGCGCAATGGGGCCAGTACCTCGAAGTACTGATGGCGCGCGAAACCGCGCCGGGCAAATACAGCGCGCCGCCCTTCATCACCGACGCCACGCTGCCCAACTTCGGGATGATGTTTCCGCGTCCGGTCGAAGTGCGCTCGGCGGCCAAGCCGGAGATCGCGCGCAAGTTCTGGTTCGAGGCCGACCCGAAGATGCTCGAGGTGGCGCGCAGCATCCGCAACGTCGACCTGGCGAACTGCAGCGCGGGCAAGTGCCTGGCGCGCAAGCCGCAACTGGTGGTGGGCGGCAACGGCGTCTCGGGCCAGGCCTTCATGGACAACAAGGCGTACCGCGAATACACCTACAAGACCTTCCAGGCCAACGTGCTCGACATGGAAACTGCGGCCGTGGGCATGGTCGCCTACAGCAACGGCGTGCCGTACATCGCCTTCCGTTCGCTCAGCGACCTCGCGGGCGGCGGCGACGGAGAGAACGAAATGGGCACCTTCATGAGCATCGCGGCGGACAACTCCGCCAAGGTCATGCTGGCGTTCCTGGCCGCCTGGAAGTGACGGCGGCGTCCGTTCTTCGTCCCCTTCGACTTGTTCTGCTTCCGGGCATGGACGGCACGGGCGATCTCTTCGAGCCCCTGGCGCAAGCCATGGGCCAATGCGACACCATCGACGTGGTGCGCTACCCCGGCACCGAAGCGCTGGGCTATGACGAACTCGAACGGCTGGTGCGCGCGCAATTGCCCGCCAGCCAGCCTTTCGTGCTGCTCGGCGAATCCTTCTCGGGCCCGCTGGCCATCTCGATCGCGGCATCCCCGCCACCGGGGCTGCGCGGGCTGATCCTGTGCTGCAGCTTTGCCCGCAGCCCCAAGCCGGGGCTGGCGCTGTTGCGCGGCGGTTTGCTCGAGATGTCGATGAAGTTCATCCACTCCGGCCTGATGCGTGGCCCCATGCGCCACATGCTGCTGGGCCGCTTCGCCACGCCGCGTCTTGCGGCGTCGCTGCAGGATTCACTGCGGCAGGCGACAGCCGCCGTCATGACGCGCCGCATGAAAGAAGTGCAGCGCGTGAACGTGATCGACAAACTCTCGCAGGTGCGCGTGCCCGCGATGTACCTGCAAGCCATGCACGACCGCATCGTGCCCGAGCAGGCCGCTCGTATCGTGCAACGCGCCCTGCCAAGCCTTCGCATCGTGCGCCTGGAGGGGCCGCACGGCCTGCTGCAGGCCGCGCCCGTTGCCGCCGCCCGCGCCATCGAAACCTTTTGCCGCGAGCTTGGCAACCCCGAGCCCGCCACACCATGAACCCCACTGTGCTCCGGCTAGACGGCATCACCAAGCGCTTCGGCGAACTGGTGGCCAACGATGCCATTTCCCTCGACCTGCAAGCCGGCGAGGTGCTCGCGCTGCTCGGCGAGAACGGCGCGGGCAAGTCGACGCTCATGTCGATCCTGTTCGGCCACTATGTCGCCGACGAAGGCCACATCGAAGTGTTCGGTGCGCCGCTGCCGCCCGGCAACCCCAAGGCTGCGCTCGCCGCCGGTGTCGGCATGGTGCACCAGCACTTCACGCTGGCCGACAACCTCAGCGTGCTCGACAACGTGATGATGGGCACCGAGCCGCTGTGGCGCCCGGTGTCGCGCCGCGCGGCCGCGCGCGAACGGCTGCTGGAAGTGGCGCAGCGCTTTGGCCTGCCGGTGCAGCCCGACGCGAAGATCGGCAGCCTGTCGGTCGGTGAACGCCAGCGCGTCGAAATTCTCAAGGCGCTGTACCGCGGCGCCCGCATCCTGATCCTCGACGAGCCGACCGCCGTGCTGACGCCGCAGGAAAGCGAAGCGCTGTTCGCCACGCTCGCGCAGATGGTGGCGCAGGGCCTGTCGGTCATCTTCATCAGCCACAAGCTGGGCGAGGTGCTGCGCGTGTCGCACCGCGTGGCCGTTCTGCGCGGCGGCAAGCTGGTGGCCGAGGCGCGCACGGCCGACACCACGCAGGCGCAGCTGGCGCTGTGGATGGTGGGCCATGCGGTCGAGGCGCCGCAGCGTCGGCCCGCGAAGTCGGTGGGCGATGCGATTTGCGTGCTGGACCATGTGAGCACCGCGGCCAGCAAGGACGGCGGCCAGGACCGGCTGCGCGAGGTGTCGCTGACGCTGCGCGCGGGCGAAATCACCGCCATCGCGGGCGTGTCGGGCAACGGGCAGGTGGCGCTGGCCGAGCTGCTGTGCGGCACGCGCCGGGCCAGTTCGGGCTCCGCGCAGTTGATGGGTCGGGCACTGCCGCCCTCGCCTGCGCGGCTGGTGCAGCGCGGCGTGGCGCGAATTCCGGAAGACCGGCACGCGGTCGGCGTGGTCGGCGACCTGCCGGTGTGGGAGAACGCGGTGTCGGAGCGGCTGCGCAGCCCGGTCTTCTCACGCTGGTCGTTCATCGTGAAGCGCGCGGCCGCGCGCCTGCACGCCCGGCGCATCGAAAAAGCATTCGACGTGCGCGGTGCCGGCCTGATGGCGCCGGCCCGCTCGCTCTCTGGCGGGAACATGCAGAAATTGATTCTGGGGCGCGCATTGCTGGCGCCCGAGCAGCCCGACGAGGCCAAGGGCAGCGACAACAAGAAGTACCCGACACGCGCGCCGCGCCTGATCGTGGCGCACCAACCGACCTGGGGCCTCGACATCGGCGCGGTCGCCTATGTGCAGCAGCAGCTCATTGCCGCGCGCGATGCCGGCGCGGCGGTGCTGGTGATTTCCGACGACCTCGACGAAGTGCTCACGCTGGGCGACCGCGTGGCCGTGATGCATGGCGGCCACCTGGGCGAAGCACGCCCCGCCGCGGCCTGGACACGCGAAGCCATCGGCCTGGCCATGGCCGGCGCGACTGCTGCCGCCCCGCAACGCACGGGAGCCTCGTCATGATGCGGCTCGAACGACGCCACGAGACCTCGCGCGCCGCGCTGGTGCTCGCACCGATCGGCGCGGTCGTCTTCACCATGGTGGTGAGCGCGCTGCTGGTGCTGTGGGCCGGCGCGCCGGTCGGCCGCACCTATGCGCTGCTGCTGCAGGGCGGCTTCGGCTCGGTGTTCGCGTGGAGCGAAACGCTGACGCGCGCGATCCCGCTGATCCTTACCGGCCTGGCGGCCACGGTCGCCTTTAAAGCGCGGCTGTTCAACATCGGGGCCGAAGGCCAGCTCTACGCGGGCGCGCTGGCGGCCGTGGCGGTGGGCGGCATGCATGGCGGCACGGGCTTCGAGCTGTCGCCCTGGCTGCTGTTCCCGCTGATGATGCTGGCGGCAGCGGTGGCTGGCGCGCTGATGCTGCTGGGCCCGGCGCTGATGAAGAACAAGCTCGGCGTCGACGAGGTGGTGACCACGCTGCTCATCAACTTCATCGTGCTGCTGGGCGTGTCCGCGCTGCTCGACGGGCCGATGAAAGACCCGACCGCGATGGGCTGGCCGCAGAGCGTGTCGCTGCAGTCCGACCTCGAACTCGGCAAGCTGATCGCGCAGACCCGCGTGCACACCGGGCTGCTGTGGGCCGTGTCGCTCGCGGTGATGGTCTGGGCGCTCTTCAAATACACGGTGCTGGGCTTCGACATCCGCGCCGTGGGCGCCAACGCGCGCGCCGCCGCCTTTGCCGGCGTGCCGGTGACGCGCACCGTGGTCATGGTGGCGCTGCTCTCGGGCGCCTTGGCCGGGCTGGCCGGCGCCATCGAGGTGGCCGGCCGCACCAGCTACGTCACGCTCGACATGTCGCCGGGCTACGGCTACACCGGCATCGTGATCGCGATGCTCGCGGGGCTGCATCCACTGGGGGTGATCGCCGCTGGCGTGTTCGTGGCCGGCGTGCTGGTCGGCGCGGACACCATGAGCCGCGCGGTCGGCGTGCCGACGTACATCGCCGACGTGATCGTGGCCGCGTCGCTGATCGCGGTGCTGGTGGCGACCTTGCTGACGCAGTACCGGGTGAGGATGAAGAAATGACGGCAGCGCTGACTTCTTCTGCCTTGCTCCTTCCCCTCCCGGGGGAAGGCTGGGATGGGGGCATCGGCCTCCACTTCGAGCGCCGCCTGCCCCCACCCCAACCCTCTCCCGACGGGAGAGGGAGAGACACCCCATGACCGACCTTCTCGACATCCTTGCCAACCCGGCCTTCTGGGTCGCCGTGCTGCGCATCGCCACGCCGCTGATCCTCGGCACGCTCGGCGTGCTGCTGTGCGAACGCGCGGGCGTGCTCAACCTGGGCATCGAAGGGATCATGGTCGCGGGCGCCTTCACCGGCTGGCTCGCGGTGTACGCCGGCGCGCCGCTGTGGGTGGGCGTCGGCGTGGCCGCGCTCACGGGCATGGTGTTCGGGCTGCTGCATGCCTTCCTGACCGTGGGCCTTGCGCTGTCGCAGCACGTGTCGGGCCTGGGCATCACCCTGCTTGCGACCGCGCTCAGCTACTTCGGCTACCGCGTGAGCTTTCCGAAGGTCAACACGCCGCCGACCATCACGCCCTTCGCGCCGATGGACTGGCTGCCCATCCCGATCCTGAGCGCGCAGACCGCGCTCACGCTCTTCGCGCTGCTGCTGGTGCCGGTGGTTGGCTGGGTGCTCTACCGCACGCCGCTGGGCCTTGCGCTGCGCATGGCCGGCGAGAACCCGCAGGCCGCGGAAAGCCAGGGCGTGTCGGTCGCGGCCACGCGCACCGGCGCCATCGTCGCGGGCTCGGCGCTGATGGGCATGGCGGGCTCGTTCCTCACGCTGTCGGCCTTCAACGCCTTCTTCTTCAACATGGTGAACGGGCGCGGCTGGATCTGCGTGGCGCTGGTGGTGTTTGCCTCGTGGCGGCCCGGCAAGGCCTTGTTGGGCGCCCTGCTCTTCGCATTCTTCGACGCGCTGCAGCTGCGGCTGCAGCAATCGGGCGATGCCGTGCTGCCCTACCAGCTTTACCTGATGCTGCCGTACCTGCTGTCGATCCTGGCGCTGGTGCTGGTCGCGCGCAAGGCCAGCTATCCGCAGGCACTGATGAAGCCCTACCGCAAGGGAGAACGCTGATGAAGACAACGCTCTTCCCCACGCGCGGCGCCCTGCTGGCCGCATGGCTGGCGCTGTGCGGCGCGAACGCGCAGGCGCTGGGCGCCGACTACAGCTACGAGACCTTCAAGACGCCGGACACGGTCAACTGGGTGCAGCTGTGCGGCACCTGGGGCAAGGACCACCAGGGCACCTACCGCGTGGTGCATGCCGAGCAGTTCGCGCAGTCGTTCCTCTACGTGCAGTGGATGGGGCGCGATGCCAACGGCAGCCTGCAGGCCGAGCACACCGTCGCCATTGCCGAGTTGGACAACGACCATGCGGAGATCGCGTTGTCGGATCTCACTTGCCGCGCCTCCCCGCGCGGCGTTGTGGTCACGGCCAAGGCCTCTTCAGGGCATGACGACAAGCTGCGGCGGGTGACGATCGAGGTCGGGCCGGCGGCCGGGCAGTACCGGTATCGGGCGCAGCGCACTCGTTGAACGGAATCTCTGTTGATAAGCAACGCTGCCCGCTCCTGATGACCAGCGCCGTCTTCAGCATCGCTCCCGCGGATGGCCGCATCACGGCCTTCGGCATCGCCATCGATGCCGACACCAAGGCCGAAGACCTTCCCGCGCTCTTCTCGAAAACATGCCAGGCCGCGAACATCGAAGGCAGGCCGGTCAGCTGCGTCTTCGCTAGTGCCACCGGCACCGTCGACAACATGACGGCAGAGTTGACGCTGCGCTTCGAAAACGACCTGCTGGTCAGCGCCTTCATCACCCTCACCCCGCCGCGCCTTCGCAACCTGAGCGGCGACGATTTCTACAACAGTGCCGACGACCGCCAACGCGTGCACGCACGCTGGCTCCGGTCCATCGGCATCGCGGCCACGCCCGCGTCTTTCCCCTGGGGCGAGGTCGGCATCGCCAGGGACCGCAGCGAGAACGTTCACATCTACGTTCACACCCGCAACAACACCTGGGCGCGCTGACCGTTCAGACTCAACGCAGCGCAGCCCGGTTCGCAAAGTACCGCGCCGGCGACTCCCCGAAGCTGCGCCTGAACATCGCGATGAAGTTGCTCGGCGTCGCATAGCCCAGCGCATCGGCAATGTCGGCCACCGCCTCGCCGCGCGCGAGCCGCTCCAGCGCATGCACCAGCCGCGCCTGCTGGCGCCATTG
The DNA here is from genome assembly GCF_900100965.1 of Variovorax sp. EL159. Classification (GTDB taxonomy): domain Bacteria; phylum Pseudomonadota; class Gammaproteobacteria; order Burkholderiales; family Burkholderiaceae_C; genus Variovorax. The sequence goes on from NZ_FMUJ01000003.1 coordinate 789,317, forward strand.
CGCGAAGCTCACGGACGTTTCGGCCAGGAACAGGCGGCTCAATGTGCGCGCGGAGAGACCTGCCCATCGTGCCCATTCGTCCATCGTGCGGCAGTCCTCGGGCTGCGCGTAGATGGCCGTTGCGATGCGCAGCAGGCGGCGGTCGATGGGCATCGGCAGGTGCAGCGGCTCGTGCGGCGCGCGGCGCATTTCGTCGAGCAGCACGGCGATCATTCGCTCCTGCTCGGCATCCAGTTGCGCCTGCCCGGTCCAGGTGACCGCGCGACGCACCAGCGCCCGCATCAGCTCGCTGATGCCGATGACGCAGGGGCACGTGGGCAGCTCACGGCTGGCTTGGGGGGTGATCAGCACGCTCCAGCCACTCATCGCGCCGCTGATGCTGACCTTGTGCGCCTCGCCGGGCGGCAGCCAACCCGCGCGGTGTGGCGGCAGCAACCACGAACCGTGCGCGGTACGCACATGCACGAGGCCGCTTTCAACGCAGAAGACCTGTCCACGCAAGTGGCTGTGCCAGTCGTATTCGCGCGTGCCGAGGCGGAATTCGTTGCCCGCGTCATCGTCGCCCCACAACGCGATCAGCGCAGGGCCGTCGGCGCGCTCGCTGAGATCGGGCATGCCGCCGCCGGCCTCGGTCTTGGTCGCGGGTTTCTTTGCCATCGCGGGATTTTCACGGCCCGCCCCGCATTCCAGCGGCATCGCGGCGGAAAATACCGCCCACCCATCCGTCCTCCAGAGACCTCCACACGATGCTCGACCTTCTCATCACCAACGCCACCCTTCCCGACGGCCGCACCGGCATGTCGATTGCCGTGCAGGACGGCCGCATCGCCGAAGTCACCGAAGGCCTCGATGCACCGGCGCACGAGAAGCTTGATGCACAAGGCCTGCTGCTCGCGCCGCATTTCGTCGACCCGCACTTCCACATGGACGCCACGCTGAGCTACGGCCTGCCGCGCGTCAATGAAAGCGGCACGCTGCTCGAAGGCATCGCGTTGTGGGGCGAGCTGAAGCCGCTGCTCACGGCCGATGCGCTGATCGAACGCGCGCTGGCGTACTGCGACTGGGCCGTGGCCAAGGGGCTGCTGGCGGTGCGCTCGCACGTGGACACCAGCGACGCGAGCCTGCTCGCTGTCGACGCGCTGCTCGAAGTCAAGCGCCAGGTCGCGCCCTACCTCGACCTGCAGCTCGTCGCCTTTCCGCAAGATGGCGTGCTGCGCTCGCCAGGCGGCGTGGAGAACATCGAGCGCGCGCTCGACAAGGGCGTGGACGTGGTCGGCGGCATTCCGCATTTCGAGCGCACCATGGCCGATGGCGCCGCGAGCGTGAAGCTGCTGTGCGAAATGGCGGCCGAGCGCGGCAAGCTGGTCGACATGCACTGCGACGAGTCGGACGACCCGCTCTCGCGCCACATCGAAACGCTGGCTTTCGAAGCGCAGCGGCTGGGCATGCAGGGCCGCGTGACCGGCTCGCACTGCACCTCGATGCACTCGATGGACAACTACTACGTGAGCAAGCTGTTGCCGCTGATCGCGCAGAGCGGCGTGGCGGTGATCTCGAACCCGCTCATCAACATCACGCTGCAGGGCCGCCACGACAGCTACCCCAAGCGGCGCGGCATGACCCGCGTGCCCGAGCTGATGGCCGCCGGCGTGAACGTCGCCTTCGGCCACGACTGCGTGATGGACCCGTGGTACGGCATGGGCTCGGGCGACATGCTCGAGGTGGCGCACATGGGCCTGCACGTGGCGCAGATGACCAGCCAGGCCGGCATCCGCCAGTGCTTCGAGGCAGTGACGACGAATGCCGCGCGCGTGATGCACCTGGAAAACTACGGCATCGCGGCCGGCTGCGACGCCAGCTTCGTGCTGCTGCAGGCGCGCGATCCGGTCGAGGCGATCCGTTTGCGTGCCGTGCGACTCAAGGTGTTCCGCAAGGGGCGGTTGCTGGCCGAGACGCCCGCCGCCACCGCCAGCCTGCATCTCGCGGGTCGGGGGGCCTCGACGAGCTGGATGGCGCCGAGGCACGCCGGCTGACTGAGTGAAGCGGTCAGCCCGCCGAAAGGGCTGCCGCGTGAAAATCCCGAATCTCATCGGTTCATCGGGAGCACTCTCATGAAACGTCTTGCACGAATCTGCGCGACATGGTTGCTCGTGCTGGCCTTCTCGCCGGTCATGGCGCAGCAGCCTGCCGAGGCGACCGCGACACCCGGTGGTGTGCGGCTGCTGGCCAACCAGCCCTACGGTCCGGATGCTCGGCAGCGCATGGACGTCTACCTGCCGCCCAATGCGCAAGGCGCCCCGGTGCTCGTGATGGTCCACGGCGGGGCCTGGATGTTCGGCAGCAAGGAGGCCGCCTCGGTGGTGAGCCAGAAGGTCGAACACTGGGTGCGCGACCAGGGCTTCATCCTCGTGTCGGTGGGCTACCGCTTCGTGCCACAGGTCGATGTGATGCAGCAGGCGCAGGACGTGGCGCGAGCGGTGGCCACCGCACAGGCCAGCGCGCCTTCCTGGGGCGGCGATGCCGGCCGCTTCGTGCTCATGGGCCATTCGGCCGGCGCGCACCTCGTCGCGCTGCTCAGCGCCTCGCCCGACATCGCGCGGCAGCAAGGCGCCCGCCCATGGCTGGGCGCCGTGGCACTCGACAGCGCCGCGCTGGACACAGCCGCGCTGATGCAGCGTCGCCACATGCCCTTCTACGACCGCGTCTTCGGCAATGATCCCGCCTACTGGCGCACTGTGTCGCCCACCGCCACGCTCGCGCGTGGCGCACCGCCGATGCTGCTGGTGTGCTCGACCCAGCGCCGCGACGGCTCGTGCACCCAGGCCCGGGCGTTCGCTGCGCGGATCGCCGCCACCGGCGGTCGTGCGGAAGTGGCGCCGCAAGACCTGTCGCACGCGCAGATCAACGCCGAACTGGGGCTTCCAGGCGCATACACCGCGACGGTGGATGCGTTCATCCAGCCCCTGGCCTTGCGCGGCGCGCCGAGCCGGAGCTAGGCAGCGTCGGGTTGCGGCTCGGGCGCCAGCTGCTGCGCGAGTTCGGACAACGCCTCGCCCACCGGGCGCTCGATCTTCAGCGAAAGCAGCGCGTCGGCCCGCGTGCGGCCCAGGTTCACCGCCGCCACGGGCTTGCCTGCCGCAGCGGCCGCCTGCACGAAGCGGAAGCCCGAATACACCATCAGCGACGAACCGGCCACGAGCACCGCATCGGCCTGTTCCATCGCCGCGAAGGCGGCGGTAACGCGCTCCTTCGGGACGCTCTCGCCGAAGAACACGACATCCGGCTTGAGCAGGCCGCCGCAATGCGGGCAGGCGGGCACGTCGAAGGTGGAGAAATCACGGCCTTCCAGGTCTGCATCGCCGTCCGGAGCGACGCGGGCCTCCAGCTCGGCCCAGCGCGGGTTGCGTTGCCGCAATTCGATCTGCAGCTCCGCGCGCGATGTGCGCCGTTCGCAGCCCATGCACCGTACGGTGTCGATGCGGCCGTGCAGATCGATGGCGCCCCGGCTACCGGCTGCCTCGTGCAACCCATCGACGTTCTGCGTCAGCAGCATGCCCACGCGGCCTGCGTCCCCGAGTCGCGCCAGCGCGCGATGCGCCGCGCCCGGACGGGCGCCGGCCATGGTCGGCCAGCCGATCAGGCTGCGCGCCCAGTAGCGTCGGCGCGTGGACTCCTCACCCATGAAGGCCTGGTAAGTGACGGGCGACGGGCGCTTCCATTCGCCATCGACGTCGCGGTAGTCGGGGATGCCCGAATCGGTGCTGCACCCTGCGCCGGTGAGCACGAAGAGCGTGCGGTGGCGTGTGGCGAAGTCGGCGAGCGCGGCGGAATTGGCGTCCATCCGGGGAGCATACGTGGCCTCGCCGCGAGCCGCGCGGCCAGGGGGAAATGGCCGGCACCGAAGGCACTGCGTCGGTCGGCAGCCATTGCGCCCCGGGGCAGCCCTTCCTACGATGCCTGCGTCACCTCACCAGGAGTTCGCATGAAAGTCCAAGGCGCCTGTCACTGCGGCGAGATCAGGTACGAAGCCGAAGTCGACCCGGAAAAGGTCGGGCTGTGCAACTGCACCGACTGCCAGGTGCTCTCGGGCACCGCCTATCGCGTGTCGGTGACGGTGCCGGCCTCCAGCTTCCGCCTCCTGAGCGGCATGCCGAGAACCTATGTGAAGACGGCGGACAGCGGTGCGCGCCGGCGGCAGAGCTTCTGCGGGAACTGCGGCACACCGATCCACGCCAGCGCGGACAGCGATGCCCCGACCAGCTATTCGCTGCGCATCGGCCCCCTGGCGCAGCGCGCGCTGCTGCCTCCACGCCGACGGATATGGTGCCGCTCGGCACTGGCATGGTCGGAAGACCTGAGTGGGTTGCCGGCCGTCGATACGCAACCGGCCTGAACTCTCCGGATCAAGATCCGGGTGCTTCGAGGTCGCACCACATGTGGACCTTCGCCAGCAAGGCATCGCCGACCGCGATGGCCAGAGGCTCGGTGCCGAAGACGCGAAAGCCGCAGTCCTCATAGAGTTTCTGCGCCGCTTCATTGCCTTCGGTGACGGTGAGTTGCACGAGCCTCAGGTGACCGCGCGCGCGTGCGTGGTCGAGCAAGGCCAGCACCAGTCGCCTGCCAAAACCGGCACGGCGCGCCGAGGCCGTCACCGACATGCCGAACAGCGTGGCCTTGTGGCTCGTTCGCTGCCGCGTCTCGAAACTCAGGCCAGCCGCGCCGACCAGCGCGCCGCAGTCGTCGAAGGCACCGTAGACGATGCTCTCGCCGCCGTCGTCGGCTCCCAGGCGCTGCATCCACCAGCTCAGCGGCAAGGCAGCGCGTTCTTCCACCGTGGAGGTGAAGGCGCTGGGGTGCGTGGCGTAGGCATCGAGCATCACGGCGCGATAGGCCTGCGTGTCGGCCGCGTTCAACTGGCGGACGATGTCGCGATCTTGCGGCGAAGCCTCAGAAGCGGACACAGACGGCCTGTCTTTCCTGCAACACGGCTTCCTGCGCGAAGCGCTGACGGTAGGTCCCGACGATGGTCGCGATGGCGGCGTCGTCCTTCTCGCTGCGCGAATGCAGCAGCACGACCAGCTTGGAGCGCTCGCGTACCACCTCGCCCGACACGCCGCGCCACTGGCCGGCGGCATCGATCACCGTCAGGCCCTGCGGAAAGGCCGGCGTCACAGTGGCATCGAGGAACGCCGTCCACTCGGCATCCGACACCTGACCACCCGAGGGAATGGCCCGGCCGAAAAACAGCGTGTCGCGCTCGAAGGGTTCGAAGCCGCTGGCGCAGGCCTTGGCACCACCGGGCGCCGATGGCGGCAAGGCACCGCATCCGGCCAGCGCCACGGCCACCAAGGCAGCCGCCCACGCGGTGCGGGCAAGAGACGGGATGCCTGTTGTCTTCATGCGAAAAAACCTCCGTGCGTCGTCGTCAACCAGGCAGAAAGATCAGCGGCGCGGGTTGCCCCTCGGCGGGCGGCTCACCGCGATCGAGCAGGCGCCAGCCGGGATTCCAGCGCGACAGGCTGCCCGCGGCAACTGCCGCCTCCAGCGTCGACTGCGCCACCTCCGGATGCTGCCAGTCGAGCGCCAGCGTGCGCAGGTCCCAGTCCCACCAGGGGCAGGCGCGGATTCGTTCGACGAGCGCATCGGGAAAGCGCTGGCGGATCACCCGGGCCGGCACGCCGCCCACGACGGTGAAGGGCGCCACGTCGCGCGTCACCACCGCGCCCGCGCCGATCACTGCACCGTCGCCGATGGTGATGCCGCTCTTGAGGCTCACCCGCGAGCCGATCCACACGTCATTGCCGATGGTCACCGGCGAATGCGACGGAAACTGGCCGACGGACTGGTGCCGGTAGGGTTCCGGAAAATTCGGCGCATAGGCCAGCATGTGTGTCGTGAACCAGTCGGCGGGATGGTCCGACAGGGTCTGCACGCCATCGCCGATGGAGCAATAGCGCCCCATGTGCACGTCGACGAGCAGCGCGCCGGGCGAGATGCTCGAATACGCGCCCACGGCGCACCGGCCGTGCATCTGCACGGCATGCCAGACGCGCAGCGGCGTCTCGAAGCGGAACGGCATCGGCAGCAGCGAGCCTTCCGAAATGAAGAGCCCGTAGCTTTCAAGGCCCTTCGAGAGTTCGGCGTTGATCGTCAGGCTCATGGGGTGCGCCTGTCAGGCCTCGGGCGCGATGGCCTCGGCGTATTCGTAGAGCGCGCCGAGGATCTCTTCCCCGCGCTCGTCGGCGTTCTCGGAGAGCGCGTCGACCTCGCTGAACAGCATCTCGATGGTGCGCGCCCCGCCCTCGCCCTTGAAGAGCTTTGCGACGCGCAGGGCTTCCCAGCGCTCGGTTTCGTCCTCGCTCAGCAGCTCGGGCCAGTTGCGCGCGCGGTAGCGGAACAGGATCTCGTCGAGCCGGCCGTCGTCGAAGCCGGTGCGGTCCTTGGCGAGTTCTTCCGGCGACAACGCGCGCAGCTGGTTCAGGCGGCGCCGGTCGGCGTTGCCGACGAAGCCGCCGTAGAGGTCTTCGTCGACGTCGGGCGTGGCCTCTTTCGGCCGTGCATACACCTTCGACCAGATGGCGCTCATGTCGGGCAGGTCGCGTGCGATGGCGGCATGGCGCATGGCCGTGTCGAGATCGACGCCCCAGCGCTCGGCCATGGCCGGTGCCAGCGTGCGCAGGTTGCCCACCACCATCGGCGACTTGTTGAGGTGAATGCCCTTCACGGGCAACCGCACCATGCCTTCAGGCAGATCGGCGGTGCGGGTGAACATGCGAAGGCGCAGCGTGTCGGCATCGATGTCGCGCAGCTCGCTCGGGTCGTGAGACAAATCCCAGGCGAGCAGTTCGTTCTTGTTGGTCGGATGGCTCGCGAGCGGCCACATCACGGCCAGGCAGCCGCGCTCGGCCGGGAACATGCCCGAGACGTGCAGGAAGGGCTTGGCGGTTTCGCGCGTCGCGGGCAGGCCGAGTTCGCTGGCCACGCGGTCCTTGCGGTGCAGGCCGAAGGCGAAATCGAACAGCTTGGGCTGCTTGTCGCGGATGAGCCGGGCCAGCGCGATGGTGGCCCGCACGTCCGACAGCGCATCGTGCGCCGACTCGTGCAAGAGGCCGTTGGCGCGCGCCAGGTCTTCGAGCTTGAAGCTGGGCTTGCCGTCTTCCTTCTTCGGCCATTCGATGCCGTCGGGGCGCAGCGCATACGTGAGGCGCACCACGTCGAGCAGGTCCCAGCGGCCGCAGTCGTTCTGCCACTCGCGCGCATAGGGGTCGATCAGGTTGCGCCAGAACATGAAGCGCGTGACCTCGTCGTCGAAGCGGATGGTGTTGTAGCCCACGCCGATGGTGCCGGGCTGCGAGAAGGCCTGCTCGATCTGCGCGGCGAACGCGTGCTCGGGAATGCCGCGCTCCAGGCACACCTGCGGCGTGATGCCGGTGATGAGGCAGGCTTCGGGGCTGGGCAGGTAGTCTGGCGCGGGCTTGCAATAGACCATGAGCGGCTCGCCGACTTCGTTCAACTCGGCGTCGGTGCGGATGGCGGCGAACTGCGAGGGCCGGTCGCGGCGCGGCACGGCGCCGAAGGTTTCGTAGTCGTGCCAGAGAAAGGTGTGGTTCATTCAGAGCAAGGGTGAAAACAGGCGCGCAACGGAATCGCCGAGGCGGCGCCAGAAACTTTGGGGCCGATGGGCACGCACGGCGCCGGAACTGTGCAGGTCGGTCTCGAACTGCGCCGCCAGCGGCCGGGCCAAGGCCGGACCATAGACCACGGCGCAGACCTCGAAGTTGAGCCGGAAGCTGCGGTTGTCGAAATTCGCGGTGCCGATCATCGCGCAATGGTCGTCGACCACCAAGGTCTTGGAGTGCAGCATGCGCGCCTTGTACTCCCAGACCTTCACGCCGGCAGCGATCAGCTCGTCGAAGTAAGAGCGCGCGGCGGCGCTCACCACGGCCGAGTCGCTGCGGCGCGGCACCAGCAGGCGCACGTCGACACCGCGCAGCGCGGCACTGGTCAGCGCCATCAGCGCAGGCTCGCCAGGCACGAAGTACGGCGTGGTGAGCCAGGCGCGGGTCGTGGCCGAATGGATCGCCTCGACGTGCATGCGGTGGATGGCCTCGAGCGTGTTGTCGGGACCGCTGGTGACGATCTGCACGGGGATGTCGCCGGCCTCCAGCTGCGGCAGCATGGCGTCCATGGTGTCGTCCATGCCGCGCGAGTCTTCGCCGGTGGCGTAGGTCCAGTCTTCGAGAAAAGTGGTCTGCAGCCAGCGCACCGCGCTGCCTTCGATGCGCAGGTGCACGTCGTGGTAGGCCTCGGGGTTGGTGCGCTTGTCTTCCTCGTCGGTGATGTTCACGCCGCCGGTGAAGCCCACGCGGCCGTCGCACACCACGATCTTGCGGTGGGTGCGGTAGTTGGTCACGGGCCTAAGGCGGCGGCCGATCTTGGTGTCGTGAAAGAGCGCGACCTTCACGCCGGCGGCGTGCATCGGCGCCATGAACTCGCGGCCGATGCGCTTGGAGCCCAGTGCGTCGATCAGCAGGCGCACGGTCACGCCCTCTTTCGCACGCTCGATCAGCAGGTCGCGCAGCGCAGTGCCGATCTTGTCGGGCTCGAAGATGTAGTACTCGAGGTGAATGTGGTTGCGCGCCGCGCGTACGGCCTCGAAGATCGCGTCGAAGGTGCGCGCTCCGCCCGACAGCAGCTCGACGCCGACCGCGCTCGATACCGGCAGCCCGCAGGTCGCAGTGCCCAGCCGCGCCATCTGCTGCAGGGCCGGTGGCGCGCTTTGCGCCACATCGCGCAGCCGCGCAAGGTCAGCCTGGGCGTAGGCGCTGGCGCGGTTGCGCAGCCGCTTGAGCCGCTGCTTGCGCAAGCGCTGCGGCCCGAGGAAGTAATAGATGACGAAGCCCGCGAACGGCAGCAGCGCCAGCGACAGGATCCAGCTCATGGTGGACACCGGCGCGCGCTTTTGCATCACGATCCAGACCGACAGCACGGCGATGTAGCCGCTCCACGCCAGGGAGAGGCCGGTTTTCCATTCGTGACTGAGTTCGGGGAGGATCAAGGCGAAGAACGCTGTGTGGTTTCGACCGGCCCAAAGAAAAAGGCCGGCAGCGCGATGCTACCGGCCTTTGGAGGCGGTTCCGCGGCCTCATCGGCCACGGAATGCCCGGTTTCTCAACCTGCGGCTGCTTCTTCAGCCTCTGGCTTGGACTTGCCTTCCTTCTTGGGAAGAGGCTGGATGTCCAGCAGCACTTCGTCCTTGTCGTCGAGGTCGACTTCGAGGCGGCCACCGTCGGTCAGGCGACCGAACAGCAGCTCGTCGGCCAGTGCACGACGGATCGTGTCCTGGATCAGGCGCTGCATCGGCCGTGCGCCCATCAGCGGATCGAAGCCCTTCTTGGCCAGGTGCTTGCGCAGCTTGTCGCTGAAGGTGACTTCGACCTTCTTCTCGGCCAGTTGCGTTTCGAGCTGCAGCAGGAACTTGTCGACCACGCGCAGGATGATGTTTTCATCGAGCGCCTTGAAGTTGACGATGGCATCCAGCCGGTTGCGGAATTCAGGCGAGAACAGACGCTTGATGTCGCCCATTTCGTCGCCCGCCTGGCGCGGGTTGGTGAAGCCGATGGTCGCCTTGTTCATGGTCTCGGCACCCGCATTCGTCGTCATGATGATGATGACGTTGCGGAAGTCGGCCTTGCGCCCGTTGTTGTCGGTCAGCGTGCCATGGTCCATCACCTGCAGCAACACGTTGAAGATGTCCGGGTGCGCCTTCTCGATTTCGTCGAGCAGCAGCACCGAGTGCGGCTTCTTCGTGACGGCCTCGGTCAGCAGACCGCCCTGGTCGAAACCGACGTAGCCCGGAGGCGCGCCGATCAGGCGGCTCACCGCGTGACGCTCCATGTACTCCGACATGTCGAAGCGGATCAGCTCGATGCCCATGATGTAGGCGAGCTGCTTCGCGGCTTCGGTCTTGCCGACGCCCGTGGGGCCGGAGAACAGGAACGAGCCGATCGGCTTGTCGCCCTTGCCCAGGCCCGAACGCGCCATCTTGACCGCGGAGGCCAGCACTTCGAGTGCCTTGTCCTGGCCGAACACCACGCTCTTGAGGTCGCGCTCGATGGTCTGCAGCTTGCCGCGGTCGTCGTTGCTGACGTTGGCCGGGGGAATGCGCGCGATCTTCGCGACGATGTCCTCGACCTCGGCCTTGCTGATGGTCTTCTTGCGCTTGCTCGGCGGCAGGATGCGCTGGGCGGCACCGGCTTCGTCGATGACGTCGATCGCCTTGTCGGGCAGATGGCGGTCATTGATGTACTTGGCGCTCAGCTCGGCGGCGGCCTGCAGGGCAGCCACGGCGTACTTCACGCCATGGTGTTCCTCGAAGCGCGACTTCAGGCCCTTCAGGATGTCGACGGTTTCCTGCACCGTCGGCTCGACCACGTCGACCTTCTGGAAGCGACGCGACAGGGCCGCGTCTTTTTCGAAGATGCCGCGGTACTCGGTGAAGGTGGTCGCGCCGATGCACTTGAGCTGGCCGCTCGAGAGCGCCGGCTTGAGCAGGTTCGACGCATCGAGCGTGCCGCCCGAGGCAGCGCCCGCGCCGATCAGCGTGTGGATTTCGTCGATGAACAAAATCGCGTTCGGCTTGTCCTTGAGCGACTTGAGCACACCCTTCAGGCGCTGCTCGAAATCGCCGCGGTACTTGGTGCCGGCCAGCAATGCGCCCATATCGAGCGAGTAGACCTGCGCCTCGGCGAGGATCTCGGGCACGTCGTTCTGCGTGATGCGCCAGGCCAGGCCCTCGGCGATCGCGGTCTTGCCGACACCGGCTTCGCCCACGAGCAGCGGGTTGTTCTTGCGCCGGCGGCACAGGATCTGGATGACGCGCTCGACCTCGTATTCACGGCCGATCAGCGGATCGATCTTGCCGTCCTTGGCGAGCTGGTTGAGGTTCTGCGTGAACTGCTCGAGCGGCGAAGTCTTCTCGTTGCGCTCGCCACCGCCCTCTTCGCCTTCGCCCGAGGGGGCTTCACCGCTGCCCTTGACGGCTTCCGGCGGATCGCTCTTCTTGATGCCGTGGGCGATGAAGTTCACCACGTCGAGGCGGGTCACGCCCTGCTGGTGGAGGTAGTACACCGCGTGCGAGTCCTTCTCGCCGAAGATCGCGACCAGCACGTTGGCGCCGGTGACTTCCTTCTTGCCGTTGCCGGTGGACTGCACATGCATGATGGCGCGCTGGATCACGCGCTGGAAACCCAGCGTGGGCTGGGTGTCGACATCGTCGGAACCCGCCACCTGCGGCGTGTTGTCCTTGATGAAGTTGGTGAGCGACGCCCGCAGGTCGTCGACGTTCGCCGAGCAGGCGCGCAGAACTTCCGCGGCGCTCGGGTTGTCCAGCAAAGCGAGCAACAGATGCTCCACGGTGATGAACTCGTGGCGCTGCTGCCGGGCCTCGACAAAGGCCATGTGCAAGCTGACTTCCAGTTCCTGGGCAATCATGTGATTTCCTTTTGCCTTGCTGTAAATAAGTTCTCAGATGGGTTGGAGCTTGCGCAATTCAACTGGTTCATGCAACAGGCTCGCTGACACATTGCAGCGGATGCCCGGCCTGCTGCGCAGCCTCCATCACCTGGTTGACCTTGGTGGCCGCCATGTCGCGGGAATAAACCCCACAGACGCCTCGGCCATCGAGGTGAATCTTGAGCATGATCTGGGTCGCGGTTTCGCGGTCTTTGCTGAAATATTCCTGCAGCACGACGATCACGAACTCCATCGGCGTGTAGTCGTCGTTCAGCATCACCACCTGGTACATCTGGGGCGGCGCAGTTTTCTGCGGCCGGCGCTCCAGGACGACCGAATCTCCGTCATCCCCGCCCGGTTTCTGCGCCGGAGGGGTGCTGGGGGTCTTGGGAATTCTCGTTGCCATGAAAAAGATTCTATAGAGCGTGCAAGCACCGTGCCGACGCCAGCAGACTTGGTGGCGCGTATTCGACAAATCAAGGGGCTTGCGTCGTGTGCGCCAGCCCAGTTGGCATAAAAAAACCGGCAGGCTGCCGGTCTTTTCAGATATTGCGCAGGACCGGCCCTTTGGGTGCCGGCAATTTTCGACCCGAGAGCCTGTTCGGCGTCGGTAAATCGGGTGGCAAGGCGTCGATTTCTTCGTCGCTGAGTTCGCGCTCCGGGACCTGCGTCATGTATACCGGCACGGGCTGAGGCCGTGGGGTCTCCGACGGCTCCGGCGAGTGAGACGGCGGTGGCGCCGGTATCGGCCTTGGAACGAACGCACGCTCGGGCATCGGAGCTGACCGCTTTGGTGCAGTGGCAACAACGGGCACTGGCGCCTTGCCCGGCCGCTGCGGCGAGCCAGACAGCAGTGCGCGCCACTCCGCCTGCCTCAGCTCGTCCTGCTCGGACTGCCAGCGTTGCTGCTCGCGAAGCTGCTCCTTCCAGCGCTCGGCTTGTTGCCGCACCACGATTTCAAGCTCGAGCCGGATGTTTTGCTGGATCCATTGCGGCACGCACAGCAAGGCCTGTTGCCAATCCCGATTCGCCTTCTCCCGGGCCAGCTCGAAGGCATGGCTCTGTGCCTCGAGTTCCGCTTGACGGCTGTGCGAATAGGCCCAGGCACCCAGCACTGCCCCCAGGACACCGACAACAAGACAGACGATCAGGAAGCCGAGGTGGGCTTCCGTCATCGCGACAGCTCTCCCTCGGCATCCCATTTGCGCAACAGGTCCAGGGGAATCGCATCGGCGACTTCTGCGAAGCGCTTGCCGACCATGCGCTCCGCCTGCCTGAGTAGCACTGCTACCGGGCTGCTCGGCTCGTGGTCTTCGAACCACTCGCGCGCAGTGCGAATGCTTCTTTGAATGTCGTCGCGCGTGGTAGTGCCGGCCGACCTCGCAGGAAGCAGGCCTCGGGTCGCTTCACCCGCCGAATCAGCCCCGGCCACGATGATCGGCACGACCGGATCGAACGGTTTCAACAATCGCAGGAGCGCCTGCAGCGGAGGCGCATCGTGCCCGAGGTGACTCGCAGCCCAGCCGCCGATCCATTGTGCGGACTGCGACGCCTCCGCCAGCAGGCGCACCGCAGCGGTCGCGTCGCTCTCTGCCTCGCAGTGCAGTTCGGCCAGTTGCTGCGCCACCGATTCGGGGCTGGGTGCATCGGCAGGACGAGGCACCGTCCATGCACGCTCGACCTCGCGCACGGTCAGGTGCCTGGCCGCATTGGCGGCCACGACGATCTCGCGCACGTCGCCCAGCAAGCCTTCGGGATCGGCCAGCGCCGCCAGGGCATTGGCGCGCACGGCCGGATCGCGCTCTCCCTCGACCACCAGCTGCGGATGAACCGCGTCAGGCCAGGTCTGCAGTACGTCGGCCAGCAACGCCAGGGACTGGGCCAGCCCCGCTGCCTGCGCAAGTCTGGTGCGGGCCCTGCACAGCCAGACAAGCAGGTTGATGTCGCGGGTTCGCAGCAACAGGCGCCGGCAGTCTCGCTCGATCTCTGCCCAGTTGGGCATTTCCGGGGTGCCGACGAACTGGCCATATTGCGCGTCGCCGCGCGGAGACATGCGGGAAAGCAGCACTGCGTATTCGGCGTCGTATTCGAGGCTGGGGCCACAGGGCTCGGCAACGCTGATAGGCTGCAGCCGATCTGGCCCCATCTCGTTCAGGTCGGTGGAATAAGGAGCTGGCGAAACGGATGGCACGGAGGGAGTGAAAGCGAGGGTCATGAATAGATGGGCTCAACAGAGCAGATCAAGCGTCGTTGCGATAGCGCGAACCGATGTATTGCTCGGGCTCGAACACCATTCCGACGGTGTAGTCGACGGCGTGCGCGGAGGTACGATCCGACGGGCTGGAATGCTGAACCGCGCCCTCGGAGCCCCCCAGCCAGGTGGACCAGCCCAGCTTTTCGGTGTCATCGAGCCGGGCCGGCGGCGTGCTGTCGTTGCGCACGCGCAGCTCGACCTCCCACACGAACTCGTAGCCGACAAAGCCGCGAACCCATTCGATCAGCAACGGCAGGTCGCGCCCTTGCGGCGTGAAGCGCAGGTACTGGTCGAGACTGAGCGGCCCGAGCACGAGCCGAAACTTGTTCTGCCGATCGGCCACAACCTCCCCCGCGATGGCCCCGACTCCCATGACGCTGGAGGTGCGCGCCTGGCCCAGATGGCTCTGGTCTTCTTCATCGATGCGAATCCAGTGCAGCACGAACTCCTGCAACTGCACGGGCACCGCAAAGAAGCGCGCCAGGGTCGCGGCCAATCCGTCCGGGTTGCGAGCCTCTCGCCCCAGATGCGTGGAGGCTGCCAGGCGGGCGTGCGCAGGCAACACGGAATCGCGGATTTCCAGCGGGTCGTGTCCGGTCAGGCGAGCGATGTAGCGGCTGAAGGCCTCGTCCTCGGCGCGATCGAGCCCCGCCGCAGCTTGGCTCTGGGCCCACGCCCGGTACATGTGGGTGAGATAGCGGTGATGGAACAGGTCCAGGAAGTTGGCGAGCGTGCTGTCGTTGTGGTTCTCCGCCCGCTCGCGCACCAGTTCCGTGTAGTGCAAGGGAAGCGGACCGTTCGGCCCGAGCAGCCCCAGGCCGAAGACCCGAACCAATGGAAGCGCGGGGTTGTTGCCGGTTCTCGGATTGGGACTTCCCAGAACCCGCGGGGCAACCTCCCCGGGCAAGACGACGTCGGCAATTTCGCGTGGGGCGAAAACCAGTGCCGCCGCTTGCCCCAGACGGAACGGCTCCTGCTGCGGTCGGCTGGCGAGTCCGATGGACGGTTGCTGCGGGTGCGAAGCGCCAAAGCGCCTCAGCAGCGCAAGAAAACCGAACTTCCATGGCGCCTGGCGCAGCCGTCCGAGCATGGACTGCAGATCGCCCCTCGTGTCTGGCTTCATCGAGCCGCGGCCTCGCCGTCTTTGTCTTCGTCGCTGGGTCGGGCCCCGCCCATGTGAATGTGGCTGTCTGGAGAAAGCGCGTGGTGCTCCCGTCGCGTCAGGCTCGGCAATGCGGTTTTTGTGTCGCGCGCCAGTTCTGGCGCGAACAAGCTCAGGACATCTTCGGGCTGCTCGGTATCGAGCACCGCCGACCGTGCGAGCGGCTCGAAGCCATCAATGATCCGGTCGATGCCCTCGCGAGGCTGCAGGATGTCGCGAAGCAAGGGATAGGTCTCGGCCTGCTTGCTCAGCTCGTCCAATGTGGGCGCGGGCTCGGCACCGAATGCCAGAAAGCCGTCCCAGTCGGTTCGGCCTGCGAGTTGGCCCGGGTCCTGGACGACGCGGACAAACTCGTCATGCAGTTCATCGATCAGGCCTGCGGAATGGCCCTGTTCCGGGAAAGCGCGCGGAGCTGGCGGGGCCAAAGGCGCACTCGCCGATTTCGGAATCTCGCCGAGCAACTCGGCCAGAACATCCGCGGTGGAACGAGACTTTGCGCTTGCCATGCCCAGCACACCGAAAGGATCGTCCAGGGCATCTGTTCGGGATTCGGAACTGGCGTGGTCGTCGGTGCTGACGGCCAGGTCGCGCAAGTCGAAGGAAGGCGGATCGTGCTCGGCCGACAGCTCTAGCGTTGGGATTCGAGACGCGCCATCCATCGGAACACGGCCTGGCGTCGTACTCGGTTTGGCAGGCCGGCCATGAGCCGCCTCGCCCTTCTTCGAGGTCACCACGAAGCGCAGCAGCCCCAACTCGAGTGTGTCGCCGACCGCAATGGAAACAGCAGTCCCACCCCTGACACGCTCGCCATTGCGCACGCACATCAACGTCTGGCTGTTGTTCGTCAGTTGCCAGGCTTTGGTCCTGTCGTTCCATGCGATACGACACATGTTGGCGACGCGCCACTGCGCGTCGCTCTGGCGTTCGCCGCACAGCTGGAGCGCATCGGCCATGCCCGCACCGATGGCAGGAATCCGCATGGTGCCGTCGCGAACCTCACCGCCGCTGTGGGTGAGCCGGAGGCACAACGGAGTCACCGTGTCGCTGCCAGGGCGCAAGCCCTCGGCGGTCAAGACCCGCCTCCCCAGAGCTTTTGCAGCTTATTGGCCGCACCGATGAAACGCCCTTGAGCGTCTTGCTGCCAGAACGCGCTTTCCGCACGCGGCCCATCCAGGCGCTCGGGCCAATCAGCCCAGGGAAGATAGCGAACGCCATGCAACTGCACGGCCGGATCGTTGAGCGGCGCCTCACCCGCCCAATGATCGAGCGCTGCCTGCATCCGCCAGTGTTGCACCTCGGTCGCGCCCCTTGGGATGCCATCCGTTGGCTGCGGCTGCATCTGCTCGCGCCACAGCGCCCGCACAGTGTGTTCGAGCGCCCGAAGATCGGATGCCCCACGCGCACGCGTGTGGCGCGCCACGGCGCGTGCCAGCCAGAACTGCCAATCCAGCGGCTGCTGGAGCTGTCCCCTGAAATGGGCCTGCACCCAACGCGGGTGCGCCTGTTGGTAGATCACCAAAGGATGGTGCCGTCCTACCTTGTCGATGGATGGCGCGATGACCCCCAGCACGAAACGCTGGCGCGCGAATTCCAGCGTTCCTGGAGGCAGCACGAAGGCCACGGGGATCGCGACCGCCCGCACGGTGGCATCAGCACCGGCGTTTCGGCTTTGCTGCGCGAGCCAGGGCATCCATGCCTCCGACTCGCCGTGACGCATGCCGCTGCGCACGAAGTCCGCATGACCTGGCAGCTTGCCCCAGATGGCGGGTGGCGAAGCGCGCCAGGGCGAGCGCAGTTGCTCCCACATGGCGTCAGGCCGCCCGACCGGGGCAGCGAAAGCCCTTGAGCACATCGCTGCTGAGCGGATTGGGCTGGCTGCCAGAATTGATGTCGATGAGGGCCTTTCGGCCATCGAAGCTGTACTCGACGCTCAGGCGTCCCGGTGTCGCCGTGTTCACGATGCGGCCTCGCTCGAGCAAGCGGAACAATGCCCATGGCCCGTTCGCCAGAAAGGTCGAGGTCGGGCCCGAGATGCGCGGGTTGGCCGTAATTTCAGCCATCGCACCACCGCGCGGCCCCGGCCAGTTGATGTTGAAGGCCTGCACCGGGCCGTGAACGTAGCGCTGGCCCTGGCCATCGATGTCGATGATCAGATCGGTGATGCTGGGTTCGAGCTCCAGCACTCGCAGGTCCATCTTCCAGGCCAGCTTCTTGCCGCCTGCATCGCGAAAGAACAAGTCCCGGATCTGCTGTGCCCGATAGAAGGCGTCGAGGTTGGGGCCGTTCTGGGCCAGCAGCTTGAGCAACTCGCCAAGCAAGGTCGGCCCCTTCGCCACAGGCGCGGATGCCGGCGCTGGTGCAACAGCGTTCACCCCGGGGGCAGCGCCCTCCATGCTTGCCATCGCATGGACTGTGTTCGGGTCCTTGTAGCGCCAGGGACGGACGCTCGTGTCGACGTACGACGCCAAGTGCTTGTTGAAGAACTCGTCAGCAGCCCCGCCCACGGAGAACACCAGCGTGAAGTCTTCGATAGACGCGTCTTGGGCCACCGACGCCAGCGGATAGCGTCCTTCCACGCCTCGCTTGCAAGGCTCGCTGACCTGCATCGCCATCAGGCCCATGATGCGGTCGAGCTGCAATTGCGCCTGGCTGCGCAAGATGCCCGTTGAGCCGAGCACGACCTTGTCGCCGCCGCTCGTGGCCAGCGCTGTCAACACCTCGCGAAATGGCGCCGGGAGTTTGCCGGCCTCCAGTTTCAGGCGTGCACCGACCTCCGTGCCCCCTGGCGGCAGGCTTCCGGCCGCGAGCGCCGTGTCGGCCACGACCAGCACCGTGTAGAACTCGTTGATGAGCCCCGAGATCGATTCGAGCCCCGGCTTGGCACCGGCCGCCCCCACGTTGTCGGCACCGATGTCGGGCTGCCCCGTGACCACCTCGCGCAGGGCCGCGAAGCGGTTGTCGACGATTTGCTTCTCGAGCCGCTCTTCCGCCCGGATGCCGAGGTTGCGGCCAAGCGCACTCGTCTGCTTGTTGAGCTCGTCGCTGGCCTTGTCGAGAAAGCCCTTTTCTTCCTGGGTACGCACGACCAGCGGACGCGACAAGGTAGTCTCGCGCGCTGCGGCACGTGCCAGCCGTGCCAGCGGTGAATCGGGCGCGGCGAACTGCCGCAGCACGCTGAGGTCGAACCCCAGACTCGCGCCCGTGGTTTCACTGCCGCTGACGGTACGAATCGATTCGAGAAACGACTCCCAGTGCTGGGCGTACTCGGCGAGGTACTGGCGTCGAACATCGTCGAGCAAGGGATCGTTCTGCAGCTTGCGAGCCGCCTCGTCCACCAACCGGCTGGCGGCTGGGGCATCGCCAGCAAACCCGACAGCCGCCACACCGCGCCCCATGACCCACGCGTCGTCGTCGAGCGCACGCCCCACGAATTCGGGCAAGCGCTTGTTGAAGACCTCGTGATAACCGTCGTAAGTGAAAAGACCAGGCACGCCCTTCTCGAGCGGCAATCCCCCCACACGCGAGAACACGGTTCCGGCCTGCGGTCCGACGGCACGCACCAGCGTGAACTCCTGAGGCGCTTCGGGCAGCATGGCCGCCTTGGCGCGTTCGTAGACACGTTGCGTAGAGGTGTTGCCGTTCAGGAAGTCTTGCACCGAGCGCACCAGCGCATCGTTGGGCAGTGCGGCCGACTGCACCGGCCGCTCGCCGGAGAACAGTTCCGTCACATGCCCGACCATCGATGCGCGTCCACCGAAGGCCGCGGCGCTGTCGGCCTTCTCCCAATCCTTCAGCACCCAGTTGCGCACGTCGCGCGCGCCGCCGTTCAGATAGCGCGCCTTGTCGTGCAGGAGCTTGTAGACGCGCAACGTCTCGTAGGCCGTCTTCGCATCGCCTTCCTTCATGCTTTGCGTCAGCACGGTTTCCATCCGCCGCAGGATGGTCGGCAGCAAGGTGTGGTCCTGCAGGTGGGCGTAGGTCTCCTGCGTCACGTGCAACACGGGAGGCACCGTGTACAGGCCGTAGAGAAAGCTACCGGGCGGGTTGTCGATATCCAGCCCGGAATAACCGGGTAGTTCCCGCGCACCGTTGAGAACCTCGGGCACGCCAGACGATTTGAAGCTTGCGAACAGCGCCCGCACCTGGCCAGCGAGCACATCGGTGCGCTGGCCCACGGTGCTCAGGTACTGGCGGTTGTTGCCGAAGCTCATTGCCAGCGCACCGGCCAGCCACAGGAAGATCACCACGGCCAACGCATGCCCCGTCAGGCGCAGCAGCCGGAACCGGAATTCCCAGCGCAAATTGGGCCGCACCAGATGCGCCTCGGGGATGATGACCTTCGTCATCAGGTCCTGGATGAAGAACCCCTGCTGCCCGCGATTGGGCGCCGTTCTCGGTGGTACGCCATCGCCCGCTGCCGCAATACTGCCGCCGCCTGAGGACAGGCCGAGGCTGCGCTGCAGCCGCTGGAACAAGGTGCCCGGATCGGCTGGCAGGTCCGCATCGGTCTGAGCGCCGCTCGTGAAGTAGACGCCGCGCAATGTGTCGTGCAATTGCGTGCTGTCGAAACGCGAGGCAAGAAATATCTCATCGAGCATCGGAACAAGGGGCACGGCAAGACCAGCCAGTTCTTGCGGCAACGCGAACAGGCGCTTGCGACGGTCGACGTCGAACTCTTCGTTCAATCGCGAACGCAAACCGGCGGCGAGCCGGTCCTTGAGCAAAGCAAGCTGGGCCTCGACTTGCGTGCGCAGGGCTTCACGCTCCTGTGCGGCGGCGCGATTGCTCTTCATGCCCTGGAACGGCAACGTGAATCCCCACGCCTGGGTTCGTCCTTCGCTGGTCAGCGACTGGAAGTACTCGTTGAACCCACGCAGCAGGTCCATCTTGGTGACGATGACGTACACAGGAAAGCGGATGCCCAGTTCCTGGCGCAGATCGGCCAGCCGGTCACGCACCATGCTCGCATGCTCGGAGCGCTCCGCGTCGGCCATGGTCAGAAGCTCTGCGGCATTGAGCGCAACGATCACGCCATTGAGCGGCGCGCGCGTGCGGTGCTTGCGCAGCAGGCCGAGAAAGCCACGCCACTCGATGGGGTCGGTGACGGGATCACTTTCCTGGGTGGTATAGCGGCCAGCGGTGTCGATCAGCACCGCCTCGTTGGTGAACCACCAATCGGTGTGCAGCGTGCCGCCCTCCGACCTGAAGACCATGCTCTTCGATGCGTTGCCCATCTGGCGCGCCAGCGGGAACTGCAGTCCGGCATTGAGCAATGCCGTCGTCTTGCCTGCGCCGGGGCTGCCCAGGATCATGTACCAGGGCAACTCGTAGAGGTAGCGCTTGCCCTCGAAGATGCGACGCAGGCCACCACGACCACGCAATCCCTTCAGCTGTGCCAGGGCGCGCTGGACCGCGGCCGAAAGGGTCTTGAGTTCTTCCTTGCCCGTTTCGTCCTTGCCCGACTCCCGTCCGAAACTCAGGAACCTGGCGAGCAGATCGTCGTTGTTGCGCAGGGCCTGCCACAAGCGGTAGAGCCAATACAGCGCATACACCAGAAGGACCGCGCAAATGATCGTCGCCCGGACCCAGATCGGCGCCAGGGGTTTGGCGGCGCCTATCGCCAGCAACGGCCCCGCATGCCACACCAGCAAGCACAGCGCGGCGACCCCCACCAGGCTGTACGGCCCCGAGACCAACCAGAGAATGCCAAGCACCAGCAATAGCACGATGAACGTGACCCGCACACCGGCCGATGCCAGCGGCCGCGCGCCGTCCAACGCAAGCAACGGGCCGATGAACCAGATCGCCAATGCCAGCAGCACCATGGCCAGGAAGGCCAACATCTGCCTCGAGAAAAGGAACGCGATGAACTGTTTGAAATATTGCATGAGAGCTCCCTGACCTGCCTCTAGCGCCCCGCGACAGGCTGCGACACCTGTTCGGAACCGCTGCCCTCGCCCTGCGTGACGACGATGTCGACCCGGCGATTTCGGGCCCGCCCGGCGGCAGTCGCGCTGTCGGCGATCGGCACCGTGTCGCCACGCCCCTCGGTGCGTACGCGTGAAGGCTCCACGCCCTTGTCGAGCAGCACGGCGGCCGCCGCTGCAGCGCGCTTCTCGCTCAGGACCTGGTTGTTGGGAAACTCACGGGTCTTGATGGGTTGGTTGTCCGAATGGCCGATGACCTGAACGGAACCCGAGACCTGGTTGATCTCGTCAGCCACCTTGCCCAGCACGGGCAGGATCTTCGCGTTCAAGCGCGCCTGGCCCGGCACGAACATGTCGTCCCCCTTGAAGGTGACGGCGCTGCGGCGCTCGTCTTCTTCCACGCTGACCGTGCCCCGGGCGATCTCCGGCGCCAGCAGCTCCTTCAGGCGCAAGGGCTTGACGGGCGGCACCGGCGGTGGCCGCATCTGGCCGATGGCCGCAATGCGTTGCTCCACATCGGCGCTCATCCGAAGAAGCTGGTACTTGTACCAGGCGAACAGGCCAAACAGGATCAGCGCCAGCAACGACCCCGTCACCCACACCGGCACGCTGCGCAGAATGCGGAATTTGCCGGCCCCCACGCCCCGCCAGTGCGGGGAAAGCTCGTGCGGCACATCGCCACGCGCCGTGCCCAACAGGGTGAACAGCCGATGGCGAACCGTCTCCAGTTGCCGTCGCCCATTGGCTGCCGCGCTGAAGCGGCCTTCGAAACCCAGCCCGAGGATCTGGTACATCAGTTCGAGCAGATCCGTGTGCTCTTGCGGGCTGGCAGCCAGCCGGCCGACCAGCAGGAAGAACTTGTCGCCCCCCTTCGTGTCGCCATGGAACTTGGCGGCCAATTGCTGTCCCGCCCAAATACCGGCCTCTCCGCCCTTGCCACCGCCCCACGTGGTGCTGTTGGCAGCCTCGTCGAGCGCGGTGCACAGCGAATAACTCGCGGCCACCACGTGCTCGTGCCGGATCTGCGCACTGCTGCAGATCGACTGAAAGCTCGCCACCTCACGCTCCAGCAGCCGATGGAGTACTTGCACCCCTGCATCGCTGAGCGTTGCAGGCATGTCAGCCAATGCGCGCAAGAGAGGCTGGGCCGCGTGGAGCAAAGGGTTCTGCGCGGCGGTGATCGCCGCCAGGCGTTCTTGCACGGAAGGCTCCGACGCCAGCCGAAAGCCATGCGTCGAATCCTCTGGCGCAAAGCGATCGTCCTGCGGCTCACCGTGAGACTCCGGGCTGCGAGGGCCGTCAGGCGCATCGACGAATTCTTCTTTGTGAAGCATGAAAGCGCTATGAAGATGAATGGGTGGAACGCGGTGAAAGACGGACCGGTCGAGCCATGCACGCAAAGCCGTTCGGGTCGGGAATGAACGCGGTCGTGGGCGGCTCTGGCGAATCACTTTTCGCGTACGCCCCAGAGCTCCATGCGCAGGCCGGGGAACTCTCCCGCCACATGCAATGCAAGCCCCCCGTGCTTCACCATGTGCTCCCACAGAGGGCCACGCGGATCGATCTGGAAGTAGACGAAGCCCGCATTGAATGGAATCTGGCGCGGCGGCACGGGCAGCGTCTGCAGCGGAATACCGGGCAGATGCGAGCGGATGAGTTCGGCGAGTCGATCGCTCGGCCCCACCTTGCAGCGCGCCGGAAATTGATGAGCCAGCTCATCGGGCGGCGTATGAGAGGCCACGGCGAATACCAGACTGGAGAAGCCTTGCAGCTCAGAAGGCTCGACGCTTGCCACACGCACGCCATTGGCACGTTGGGCCAGGGGAATGCTCTGGGCACTGCGCACCAGCACGTCATTGAGCAATGCCTGCACGTCGGCCATCAACTCCCTGAAGGACAGGTATGGATCGAGGTGCTGGTAGGCCGGATGCGACGGAGGTCGGCGCGTGCTGGCGCGCACGAACGTCGCAAGCTCGCCGCTCAAGGTGCGCAATGCGGTGTAGAGCGCTTCTGGCGAAGTTTCCCGCACGCGCAGCCAATGCTCCAGCAGAGGCTCGTAGCGATTGAGAATCTGAAGCAGCAGAAAGTCGGACACTTCGGCCGACTCGCTCGACTTGCCATCGTTGCCGCTCAGTCGCCCCGCCAAGGATTGGGCGCGCAGCCGGCAGAGCCCGTGCAGGTTGGTGATCCAGTCCGTCAGCAGCGGGCTGGCACCGTAGCCGGCAACGGGCGGAATCAGATGAGGGTCGATGGCAATGCTGCCATCGGAACGCAACACCGTGACCTTGGCGAGCGGAAGGCCGATCCAGGCATCGGTGAGCTCGCGCTGCGGCAGCAGGCGCAAGCGCAAGCGGGAGAGCTGCACAGTCTTCGGCCCCTGCCCGACGGAGTTTGCATCGCGCAGTTCGGTGTCGAACACCGAGAAGCGGGCGAGCGATGCCATGGCTGCGGGCACATCTTCGAAAGTCGTTTCTTCGCCGTTGGGCGTGCGGATGGGCACTGCGAGATGAATGACCTGGTCGAGGTGCTCCGGCAGGATCGTGAGTGGCGCAGGCGGCAGGGTCTGGCCCGGCGCGTCGAAAGGAGTGCCGTCGGAGAAGATGCCTGCGGCACTGGCAAGCACGAGCTTGCCCAGGGACAAGGACTCCACATCGATGCTGTAGTGATTGAAGCCCCAATAGAAGGGGCTGAGCGACGCGGCGCGTTTGTGCGCGAGGTGCTCGAGGTAACGCTCCTGCTGTTGAAACAGTTGAGGACGCAGGAAGAGCCCTTCACTCCAGGCGACTTTGTTGTACCAGCTCATGAAATCGATCGTTTGCTTGCGCGCCGTGGGTTATTTGAGAGGGGTGAGCTGGATGCCCTTGGCCTGCAGATCAACCTGCAGCCTGACCTTGTTGGCCGGCATCACCGAGCGGTACCAGGCGACCTCGGGAGCGGGGTCGATCTCCTGGATCGCGCGCCAATCGGCTTGTGCCAGATCGCGATAGCCCGCGACCACGCCGATTGCAGCAAGGTCGGGATGCGACTTGCGGCGAATGGTCTTGACATCGCCCGGCCGGAGAATGAACTCGTCGCGAACGAGCAGATCGCTGCCGATCAATGCCTTGTCGTTACTGGAAAGCGAGAAGTAATCGGCCGATTCAAAAACACCCTCGGACTTGAGCTCATAGATACGCACGAGGATGGGCGCCGCCCTGCCCTTGTCGTCCGGATTGACACTGGCATCCGCAGTAACGGTGATCTCGAGTTTGGTCTGCTCTCTTGGGTACGAGAACTGCGCATGCGAAGACTGCGCGACGGCCCACATGAGCAGAAGGCAGCGTGCCGCGCGAGATGAAAAAATGCGTCGCAAGACGGCAGTCCATCGAAGACCGGACACATCGAAGGCCATGGTGAGCAAGAGTGATGTTTGCTATGGACAAGCGCACCCCATGCCATGCGACGCGCCTTCGCGCATCGCACGGCCCTGGGGCCGGTGAAGTCAGGACTCCTTGTTGCCCTTGATGTCGTAGCCGGCGGTCACCGCACCACCGCTGCCGCCCTGCGCGTTCTGCACCGAGTACTCCTGCTTGATCTTCGAGAACGAGAGGCGCACGCGCTCCTTGACCCGCATCTCGTCGGAGTTCGAGCCGAAGGGCTGGATGGAAGTGATGATCACGTCAGTGAACGTGAACTTCAGGTACTCGAGCGGATTGCCACCCGCCTTACGGACTGTGAGCTTCGCTTCCTGAACATGCTTGCCGGTCAGGCAGTACTTCATCAGGTTGGGGCTCGACCGGTCGACGAAATGGTCGAACTCGAGGTCTTCCACCGTGGCCTTGCCTGCGCCACCGCCCGAGCCGGCGTGCATGGTGGATTCCTGGAAGGCTTTCCAGTTGAAGGCGAGGACCTCGATCTCGTTTTTGTGATCGGTGTCCTGCGATTCACCTTCAATGCCGTTGATCTTCAAAAAAATGTCTTGAGCCATGTTGATTCCCTGAACTTGGTTTTTCGATGTGTGACAGATGTTCGAGCGCTCTTTCTGGCGCTTCGAACGACTTCTTCAGGTGGCGTCTGCGCGCCACTTCCTTGAGCAGCTCACTGCGCTGCCGGTCAGGCTGCTTCCTTGAGAGACGGCAGCTTTGCCACCAGCCGCAACGAAACAGTCAGGCCTTCGAGCTGGAAGTGCGGGCGAAGGAAGAACTTGGCGCTGTAGTAGCCCGGATTGCCTTCGACGTCTTCCACCACGACCTCGGCCGCGGCCAATGGCCTGCGAGCCTTGGTTTCCTGCGATGAGTTGGCGGGGTCTGCATCGACGTAATGCATGATCCATTCGTTGAGCCAACGCTGCATGTCGTCCCGCTCCTTGAACGAGCCGATCTTGTCGCGCACGATGCACTTGAGGTAGTGCGCAAAACGGGTGCTCGCGAACAGGTATGGCAGGCGGGCCGACAGATTGGCATTGGCCGTGGCGTCCGGGTCCATGTACTCCTGCGGCTTCTGCACCGACTGGGCGCCAATGAAGGCGGCATGGTCCGTGTTCTTGCGATGCACCAGGGGAATCAAGCCGGCCTTGGCCAGCTCGGCCTCGCGGCGATCTGAAATTGCGATCTCGGTCGGGCACTTCATGTCGAAGCCGCCGTCGTCGGTCGGGAAGGTGTGGCACGGAAGGTTTTCGACCGTGCCGCCCGACTCCACGCCGCGGATCATGGTGCACCAGCCGTAGAGCTTGAAGCTGCGGTTGATATTGACGGCCATGGCGTACGCCGCGTTGCTCCACACGTAGTTCCGGTGGTCTGCGCCGTCGGTTTCTTCCTCGAAGTCGAACTCGTCGACCGGGTTGGTCTTTGCCCCATAAGGCAGACGCGAGAGGAAGCGCGGCATTGCCAGCCCCACGTAGCGCGAGTCTTCGGTGCTGCGCAGCGAGTTCCACGGCGCGTGCTCGAGGTTCGATGTGATCTTGGCAAGGTCGCGCGGATTCGCGAGTTCCTGCCACGACTCCATGCCGAGCAGCGACGGTGCGGAGCCCGCGATGAAGGGCGCATGCGAAGCCGCTGAGATCTTGGCGATGGCCCCGAGCAGCTCGACGTCAGGTGGCGTGTGATCGAAGTAGTAGTCGGCCACCAGGCAGCCATAAGGCTCGCCGCCCAACTGGCCGTACTCTTCTTCGTAGATGCGCTTGAAGATGGGGCTTTGATCCCACGCGATGCCCTTGTGGCGGCGCAAGGTGCGGCGCACCTCGTCCTTGGACACATCCATGAAGCGGATCTTGAGCTTCTCGTCCGTCTCCGTGTTGTAGACCAGATGATGCATGCCGCGCCATGCCGACTCGACCTTCTGGAAATCGTCCTTGTGCAGCACGAGATTGATCTGCTCGGACAACTTGCGGTCGATCTCCGCAATGATGGCCTCGATGCTGCTGTAGGCATCGTCCGTCATGGTCGCTGCATTGACGAGCGCCTGCTCGGCCAGCGTACGTACAGCTGCCTCGACGGCATCGCGGGCTTCGTCGGTCTTGGGCTTGAACTCCTTGTCCAAAAGGGACGCGAAATCGGAAGGGTTGGTGTACTGCGCCGACTCTGGCGCGTAGCGCACTGGATCGCTGGTGGTGTTCATGGACAGGTTCCTTGCGACGGGTTTCAGGCGGCCGAATCGGCAATGGGGGCCTCGCTGCCGGCAACGGCGCGGGGCTTGGGGGACTGTGCGAGCGACTTCATGAGCGCAGGGTCTTGCAGGAGCTTGTTGACCAGACCTTCGGCACCAGCCTTGCCATCCATGTAGGTCTGGAGATTTGCCAATTGGGTGCGGGCTTCGAGCAAACGACTCAGCGGCTCGACCTTGCGGGCCACGGCGGCCGGCGAGAAGTCTTCGATGCTCTCGAACGTGATGTCGACCATGAGTTGCCCCTGCCCACTCAAGGTGTTGGGCACCGCGAACGCGACACGCGGCTGGATCGCCTTCATGCGTTCGTCGAAGTTGTCGATATCGATGTCGAGGAACTTGCGCTCGGCGACGGGTGGCAAGGCCTGGGTCGGCTTGCCGGAAAGATCGGCCAGCACACCCATGACGAAGGGCAACTCGATCTTTTTCTCCGAGCCATAGATTTCCACGTCGTACTCGATCTGCACGCGTGGCGCCCGATTGCGGGCAATGAACTTCTGACTGCTATTGTTGTTGGTGCTCATGAAAACTCCCTGCTGAAAAAAGCGGCGGAACAAGAGTCGAACCTCAGCGCCAGGACTGGCCAAGCGTGACGACCCGGGGGATCAGGCGTATTCGGTGTCGCAGACGATGGCGTCTCCTCCTTGCAAATCCTGGCTCGCGACGCCTTGGTTTCTTGCATCGACGGACATCCGGGTGATCCTTCGTCGTTGCTGCAAGGCGTCGAGCCACTGGCGCGACAGAACAGGCAACAGGTTCTGTTCGATGAAGCCGATCAGGCGACGAACGCCTGTTTCGTGCCTGCCGGTTCGCTTGATGATGTCGGCCGCCAGCGCGGGCATGTAGACCAGTTCGATGCCGTGTTGCGTCTTCATGCGGTCGACCACGCGATCCAGATGCAATGCAACGATGCGACTCAATGCGCCCTCACCCAGTGGGAGATAGGGAACGACCGACAGACGCCCCAGGAATGCCGCAGGAAAAACCTTTCGCAAGAGCGGTTGCAATTCTTC
Organism: Variovorax sp. EL159; assembly: GCF_900100965.1. GTDB lineage: Bacteria > Pseudomonadota > Gammaproteobacteria > Burkholderiales > Burkholderiaceae_C > Variovorax. Next base: position 816,827 of record NZ_FMUJ01000003.1, read on the forward strand.
GCGCAGGACTTCGACTTCAGGCGTCAGCACCGGGTCTTCGCAAAGGCTCGCGATGAGCTCCGAACCTGTATTGCTCGTCAACAGAATCGTGGTGTTGCGAAAGTCGATGTGACGACCCTCGCCATCCTCCATCCAGCCCTTGTCGAACACCTGATAGAAAACTTCGTGGACATCCGGATGGGCCTTTTCGATCTCGTCGAGCAGGATCACGCTGTAAGGCTTGCGGCGCACCGCCTCCGTCAAGACGCCACCCTCGCCATAGCCGACATAGCCGGGCGGTGAGCCTTTCAGTGTCGAGACGGTGTGCGGCTCCTGAAATTCGCTCATGTTGATGGTGATGAGGTTCTGTTCACCGCCATACATGGCCTCCGCAAGTGCCAGTGCGGTTTCGGTCTTGCCTACGCCCGAAGGGCCCACCAGCAGGAATACGCCTACGGGCTTGTTCGGGTCGGCAAGACCGGCGCGTGCGATCTGGACACGCTCCGCAATCGCAGCAAGTGCGTGGCTCTGGCCAATGACGCGCTCATCGAGCGTGGCTTGCAGACTGAAGACTGCCGCGACCTCGTCTTTCATCATGCGGCCGACGGGAATGCCAGTCCAGTCCGCAACGATGGCCGCCACCACGGCTTCGTCGACTTGAGGAAAAATCAGCGGCGCATCTTGCTGGCGCGCAAGAAGACCTTGCTCGAGGGCGATCAGCTGCGTCGAAGGCAATGTGCCTTCGACGCAGCCCGCCTCTCCTCTCTGCCCCCCCTCCTCTGTTCTTGTTGCATGAATCTGGCGAACCATCGCGAGTTCTTCATGCCATCGGATCTCTTGCGCTGCAAGTTCGTTGCTTGCGTTCTCGCGTCGCTCGGTTGCGGTCTCGATGCGTTTCGACCTGACATCGTGGCCCTGGGCAACCCATCGCTCTTGATTCAGCAGCTCGAGCTCCACGTCGAGTGCCGCGATTTGCCGGCGCAGTTGCTCGACCACGGGAGGTGGCGTATGCAGCGACATCGCGACGCGCGCACAGGCTGTATCGAGCAGGCTGATGGCCTTGTCTGGCAACTGGCGCGCAGGAATGTATCGATGCGACAGCGTGACAGCGGCCTGCACGGCTTCGTCCAGAACGGTCACGCCGTGATGCTTGGCAAATGTTGCCACTAGGCCGCGCACCATCTCAATGGCGGAAGCCTCTTCGGGCTCCATGACCTGCAGTGTCTGGAAGCGCCGGGTCAGTGCGGGATCTTTCTCGATATGGCGCTTGTATTCGCTCCACGTGGTTGCTCCCACGGTCCGCAAGGTGCCTCGGGCAAGAGCCGGCTTGAGCAAATTTGCGGCATCGCCCGTACCTGCCTGTCCACCCGCGCCGACCAAGGTGTGCACTTCGTCGATGAAGAGAATGACTGGCTGGATCGACTTGCCCGCTTCTTCGAGAAGTGACTTCAGGCGCGACTCGAACTCGCCCCGCATGCTGGCTCCGGCCAGCAACGCCCCCACGTCGAGACTCAGCAAGCGCGCCTCTTTGAGACTTGGTGGCACTTCGCCATTGGCAATTGCCAGGGCGAGCCCTTCGACCACGGCGGTCTTGCCCACGCCAGCCTCGCCGGTGAGCAAGGGGTTGTTCTGCCGCCTGCGCAACAGGATGTCGACCATCGTGCGAATTTCGTGTTCACGCCCGATCACTGGATCGATCTGCCCATCGCGCGCACGCTCCGTCAGATCGGTGCAGTACCTGGCCAGCGCTGACTTGCGATCGGGCTGATCGGCGATGGCACCACTGGCTTCTCCTGGCAAGGCGGACGGCAGGCCTGAACCGGCGTGCGGCCCTTCCTGGTCTTCGGGAGATCCGGCAATGATCGCGGCGATGGCATCCGTCAGTTGATCTGCGGGAATCCGCTGGAATGCAGGTGAGATGCCGAGCAATACGCGTCGCAGGTCGGGCGTCTGCACCAGGGCAGCAAGCAACCAGGCACCGCGCACGCAACGGTCGTTGAATTCAAGGCTGGACAACACCCAGGCGCGCTCGATCGCCAACTCGACGTGATGCGAAAAATCGACCAATGACGTGGCACCTGAGGGCAATCCGGACAGAGCGGCAGTCAGGTCTTTTTCGATGACCTGCGAATCGATCTGGTAATGGCGGCAGACGCGATGCAGATCGCTGTCGCTGAGTTGCCAGAGCTGATGAATCCAGTGAGTCAATTCGACGTATGGATTGCCACGCAATCTGGCAAAGGCTGTCGCGGATTCGATGCCGCGAAACAGAGTGAGATCAAGCTTGCCGAACAACGCCCGTCGGGAGATCGTCATGGGGCGATCCAGAGCTCGGCATGCAATGCCATTTGTTCAATGGCATTGCATGCGACGCCCACCCACATCGCGCCACTCTCTGCGATTTTCTTGCCCACTCCAACACTCCCCGTGCTTTATGAATGCGCGATTCTGGGGGCCATGCACGGGCATGCGACAAGCACAGTTTCTACCAATAGTTACCCCTAAAAAGCAGGCGATTGAAGCGTGCAATTTGCCCAATGCAGCCTGTTTTGTCTTTTACTAAAGTAGTAATTCAACTCAATAAGAGGGCGATGGCAGCCAAGAAAAAAGCCCTTGAATTCCTCTCGGAACTTCAAGGGCTTTGATGCTCGACGCCAGAAGGCGTCAGTGACTGCAATTACATGTGATCGATCATGACCTGACCGAAGCCAGAGCAGCTCACCTGCGTTGCGCCTTCCATGAGGCGCGCGAAGTCATAGGTGACCTTCTTGCTGGCAATCGACTTCTCCATCGCGCTGATGATCAGGTCGGCCGCTTCGGTCCAGCCCATGTGGCGCAGCATCATCTCAGCCGAGAGGATTTCGGAGCCGGGGTTCACGTAGTCCTTGCCGGCGTACTTGGGCGCGGTGCCATGGGTGGCCTCGAACATGGCGACGGTGTCGCTCAGGTTCGCGCCCGGTGCGATGCCGATGCCGCCGACCTGCGCGGCCAATGCGTCGGACACGTAGTCGCCATTGAGGTTCAGCGTGGCGATGACGCTGTACTCGGCGGGACGCAACAGGATCTGCTGCAGGAACGCATCGGCGATGCTGTCCTTGACAGTGATTTCCTTGCCCGTCTTCGGGCTCTTGAACTTCATCCACGGGCCGCCGTCGATCAGCTCGGCACCGAACTCCTTGGCAGCGAGGTTGTAGGCCCAGTCACGGAAGCCACCTTCGGTGAACTTCATGATGTTGCCCTTGTGCACGATGGTCACGCTGGGCTTGTCGTTGTCGATGGCGTATTGCAGCGCCTTGCGCACAAGGCGCTCGGTGCCTTCGATCGACACCGGCTTGACGCCGATGCCCGAGGTATTGGGAAAGCGGATCTTCTTGACACCCAGTTCGTCTTGCAGGAACTTGATGAGCTTCTTGGCCTTGTCGCTCTCGGCTTCGAACTCGATGCCGGCATAGATGTCTTCCGAGTTCTCGCGGAAGATGACCATGTTGGTCTTGTGTGGCTCGCGCACCGGGCTGGGCACGCCTTCGAAGTACTGGATGGGACGCAGGCAGACGTACAGGTCGAGCTCCTGGCGCAGCGCAACGTTCAGCGAGCGGATGCCGCCGCCAACGGGCGTGGTCAGCGGGCCCTTGATGGAGATCACGTAGTCGCGCACGGCGTGCAGCGTTTCTTCGGGGAGCCAGACGTCGGGGCCGTAGACCTTGGTCGACTTCTCGCCGGCGAAAACCTCCATCCAGTGAATCTTCTTCTTGCCGCCGTAGGCCTTGGCCACGGCTGCGTCCACCACCTTCAGCATCACGGGGGTGATGTCCAGGCCGGTTCCATCGCCTTCGATGAACGGAATGATCGGCTGGTCCGGCACATTGAGCGAGTTGTCTGCGTTGACAGTGATCTTCTGGCCCTCGGCCGGAACTTTGATGTGCTGGTAGCTGGACATGGGGGAAATGGCTCCGGGGGTGGCGTAATCTTGGCGACTGTCAGCGAATTCAGACACGAGGGGGAATCGCTGTACAGCCCATGAACAAATCGCTGTACATTTTAGACGCAACCCATCAGCTGGCGTTTGTCAACCATAGGGCCAATGGCCTCGTTAGTGGCTGACCTTCTGCTCGCCGGGAGGCGTTTCCAACCAATTCTCGATAGAGGAATCATCAATGAGCAAAATTCTCGCAGTCATGATCGCTGGCCTGTTCGCCGCTGGCGCTTACGCCCAAAACCCGGCTGGTACGTCGCCCGAACAAGGGAACGCCACGAACAGCAAGTCGCAAGAACGCGCTGAAGCCAAGAAGGCTGCCAAGCCCGCTGGCAAGGTTGCTGGTCCTGCTGGCGATGAAGCCAAGACCCCCGAAGGCGGCGCCATCGGTGCCGACAAGGCTGCGGCTTCTGGCGAAAAGCGCGCCAGCACCCGCGACCAACGTCGTCGCAACAAGGACGGCAGCGTGAAGCGCAAGTCGACCCAAGGCGGCACGCCCGACATGCCGACCGCCAAGTAAGTCGGCCTGCCCCCCCGCAAAAAAGAGCGCTCCACGGAGCGCTCTTTTTTTTCGTCGGCAGTCGCTGCTTTGTTGTCAACCGCCAGAAGCGACCTCCGTTGAATGTCTACCTTCCGCTGGGGAGGGCCATCCAAATCAACGACATCAAAGGATTTTTCATGAACAAGCTGCTCGCAGCCCTGATCGCCGGTCTCTTCGCTGCCGGTGCCTTCGCTCAACAAGCAGAACCGACCACGGCTGCTCCTGCTGCCGCTCCCAAGGTTGCCAAGCACGCTTCGAAGAAGCACGCAGCCAAGAAGCACAAGGTTCGCCACGTCGCCAAGGCCCACACGGCCGCTGCCAAGAAGGTGTAAGCTTTCCAGCTCACCGGCAATGCCCGCTTCAGCGGGCATTTTTATTGGTTACGGGCCGGGCCCTGACCCCGCCCTGAAAGAGTTATCCGATGTTTCAGCGTCTCGCCGCCCTGCTCCTGTTGTCCGCGTCCTTCGTGATGCCGGCGCATGCCCAACAGCAACCCCAAACCGATCTGGCACGCACGCAGTTGTCGGCCGGCCTGTACAAGATCGACGTGCAGATTGCGCAAACACCCCAGCAGCGAGAAATCGGCCTGATGTTCCGCAAGGAGATGCCGCAGGCCGAAGGCATGATCTTCGTGTTCGAGCAACCAGCAACGCAATGCTTCTGGATGCGCAACACGATCTTGCCGTTGACTGCCGCATTCGTGGCCGACGATGGCCGCATCGTCAACCTCGTCGACATGCAGCCCATGACCGAGAACTCGCATTGCTCTCTCGAGCCCGTGCGCTACGTGCTCGAAATGAACCAGGGCTGGTTCGCCAAGAAGAGTATCAAGAAGGGCGCCAAGCTCGGCGGCGAGTTGTTCTCAGCCACCAAACGCTGAAGTCCTGCTGGCTGAAGCCCACAAAAAAGCCGACCCGAGGGTCGGCTTTTTCTATGGAGAAGCGCGGCTTCAGCCGAAGTTCTTGGCGACGAAGTCCCAGTTGACCAGCTTGGCCAGGAAGGTCTCGACGAACTTCGGGCGCAGGTTGCGGTAGTCGATGTAGTAGGCGTGCTCCCAGACGTCGACGGTCAGCAGCGCGGTGTCGGCGGTGGTCAGCGGCGTGCCGGCGGCGCCGGTGTTCACGATGTCCACCGAACCGTCAGGCTTCTTCACCAGCCAGGTCCAGCCCGAGCCGAAGTTGCCCACGGCCGACTTCACGAACGCTTCCTTGAAGGCGTCAAAAGTGCCCCACTTGGCATCGATGGCCTTGGCCAGCGCACCGGTAGGAGCGCCGCCGCCTTGCGGCTTCATGCAGTTCCAGAAGAAGGTGTGGTTACAGATTTGCGCGGCGTTGTTGTAGATGCCGCCGCTGGACTTCTTGATGATCTCTTCCAGCGTCAGGGCTTCGAACTCGGTGCCCTTTTGCAGGTTGTTCAGGTTCACGACATAGGCGTTGTGGTGCTTGCCGTAGTGGTATTCGAGGGTTTCCTTCGAATACTCGGGCGCCAGCGCGTCGAGGGCGTACGGCAGGGGTGGGAGCACATGTTCCATGGTTTTTTCTCGTGGGTTGGTTGTGGGGAATGAAGGATTCTAGGAAGTAATTATTGAGGGCGCGTCGGACGCGTTCCCGTTGCTTCGCCGGGCGTGACGGTCAGGTCGACTTCGCCATCCGCAAGCCGCGCGACGACAGCGTCACCCGCCGATAGTTGCCCTGCGCTGACGATCGCGTGCCCCTCTGTATCGGTCAGCCACGCATACCCCCGCTGCAAGACCAGGGATGGGTCGAGCAGGCGCAGACGCAGGGCCACGCGCTCCAGCCGTTCGCGTCGTTGCATCAGCGCTCGCTCGAACTTCAAAGGAAAGTCTGCCGCGATCGAACGCGGTGTTTGTGCCAGTCGCTCCCGCCTCGACAGCACCGCGTACTGAAGCCGCTGCGCGTGGTGTGCCAGCCGAAGCTGTTGCCGCGCGACGAGGCTCGAGGGCCGGCCGAGGCGCCCCGCGGCTTGGTCGAGGCGCTGCCCCAACGCATCGAGGCGACCGCCCAGCGCATCGCCAAGCCGTTCTTCGAGCAGGTCGAGCGCGCCGAGCCACACGTCGCGCGGCGCGCTGACAAGCTCCGCCGCAGCGGTCGGCGTCGGTGCACGCAGGTCGGCGCAGAAGTCGGCGATGGTGAAATCGGTTTCGTGCCCCACGCCGCTGATCAGCGGCACCGGGCTCTGCACGATGGTGCGCGCCAGCGTCTCGTCGTTGAAGGCCCAGAGGTCTTCGATGGAACCGCCACCGCGCACCAGCAGAATCACATCGACCGCGGGCTCGAGCGCATAGAGGGATTGCAAGGCGCGCACCAGTTCGGCCGGCGCATTGGCGCCCTGCACAGCCGCCGGGGCCAACACCACCGGAATGTGCGGCACGCGCCGCCGCAGCGCCGTGACCACGTCGTGCAGCGCCGCTGCACCCAACGAAGTGACGACGCCCACGGCACGCGGCATGGTCGGCAACGCCCGCTTGCGCGCCGAATCGAACAGCCCCTCTGCCTCCAGCCGCGCCTTGCGTTGCATGAACTGCTCGAACAGGGCGCCCTGCCCCGCACGCCGCAAGCTCTCGACCACGAGCTGCAGATCACCGCGCGGCTCGTAGACGGCGAGGCGCCCGCGCACCTCGACCTGATCGCCGTCGCGCGGCGAAAAGTCGAGCAGGCCGGCGGCACGACGGAACATCGCGCATCGCAATTGGCCAGACTCGTCCTTGAGCGAGAAGTAACAATGTCCACTTGCCGCCCGCGAGAAACCAGAGATCTCGCCGCGCACGGCGACAGGATTGAAGCGCGCGTCGAGCGCATCGGCAACCGCGCGGCACAACGCGCCGACGGCCCAGATGCGCGGCCCGGGCGCGGAATTCGCATCACGCAAGTTCACGGAATGCACGCTCGGCGCAATGCCACTCTTCCACAACGGGCGGCAATTTGCCCGTTTCCGGCCCCTGGAGCGGGACAGGTGCACGGTTTCTCGTGCAAGCCATTGATTTCATTGAAAAAAGTGCTGCTCAAAATTCAGTCGATCTAGCAAAAAGCCCGTCCCATGCGGGTTCGGACGCGTTGTGCAGCAGGTTAATCACAAAGTTATCCACAGAATCTGTGCGTCCTTGCCGACACCAAAACAAGCCGCGTGGCGATGGTGGGCTCAGTGGATAATCGCCGCGCATTTGCAGTCTATGGGCCGGAGGATTTTCTTGTTTTCCATCATTGTTGCCGCGGGTTGGCCCATCTGGCCATTGCTCGCCTGTTCAGTCATCGCGCTCGCGCTGGTTATAGAACGTTTCACAAGTCTCAAGACCGTGAGGGTACTGCCACCGAAGCTGCTGGACGAAACCATCACTGTGTCGCGAGGCGCCATTCCCGGCCCCGATGTCGTGACGAAGCTGGAAAGCAACTCGATGCTCGGCCAGGTGCTGGCCGCCGGCCTGCGGGCGCTCAACGCCAACCCCCGCTGCACCGAAGACGACCTGCGCGCCGCCATGGAAGCCTCGGGCCGCACGGTCGCGCACAGGCTGGAGCGCTACCTGCCGGCACTGGCCACCATTGCGTCCGCCGCGCCGCTGCTCGGCCTGCTGGGCACCGTGATCGGCATGATCGAAATCTTCGGTTCGCAATCGCCAGGCAGCGGTGCCGTGGGTTCGGGCAACCCGGCGCAGCTGGCGCACGGCATCTCGATCGCGCTCTACAACACGGCCTTCGGACTGATCGTGGCGATTCCCACGCTGATCTTCTGGCGCTACTTTCGCAGCCGCGTCGACGAATATCTGCTGAACCTCGAACTGTCGGGTGAACGCTTCGCGCGCCATCTGAACGCACTGCGCAAATGACCCGCGCCCGCATGCAGTTTCGCCACGGTGCGCGCGACGAGCCGGAGATCAACCTGATCCCGTTCATCGACGTGCTGCTGGTCATCCTGATCTTCCTGATGCTGTCGACCACCTACAGCAAGTTCACCGAGATGCAGCTGCGGCTGCCGACGGCGGACGTCGACGCGCAGCGCGACTATCCGAAGGAAGTCATCGTGACGGTCTCGGCCGATGGCCGTTACTCGGTCAACAAGGCCGCGGTGGCCGATCGCAACGTGGAAACCGTGGCCGCTGCACTCGCCGCCGCAGCCACCGGCGGCAAGGACAGCGTGGTCATCATCAGCGCCGACGCAAGCAGCCCGCACCAGGCCGTCGTCACGGTGATGGAAGCGGCCCGGCGTGCCGGCCTGATGCAGATCACCTTCGCCGCCCAGTCGACGGCGCAAGCCGGGCACTGAGTGCCTTCGGAAGACCGCAACAGCAACACCGGCCCTTCGGCCTCGCGGCTGCAAGACGCCTGGCTGCATCGCGGTCTGCTTGCCTGCCTGTTGTGGCCGTTGTCGCTGCTCTACGCTGCGCTCTTCGCGCTGCGGGGATGGCTCTATCGCCTGGGGTTGCTTCGGACCGAACGCGTCTCGGTGCCCTTGATCGTCGTAGGCAACGTGATTGCGGGCGGCGCGGGCAAGACGCCGGTGGTGATGGCGGTCGTGCGGCACCTTCAGGCTCGGGGTGTACGCGTGGGCGTGGTGTCGCGCGGCTACGGCCGCCAGACCGACGACTGCCGCGAGGTGCGCGATGACAGCGACCCACGCGATGTCGGCGACGAACCTGCGCTGATCCGCCATGCGACCAATGCAGCCGTGTTCGTCGCCCGGCGACGTATCGAAGCAGCGCGCGCCCTGCTGGCCCGGTATCCGGCCACGCAGGTCATCGTCAGCGACGACGGCCTTCAGCATCTCGCCCTGGGGCGCGACATCGAGATCTGCGTGTTCGACGATCGCGGCATCGGCAATGGCTGGCGACTGCCCGCCGGCCCGTTGCGCGAAGCCTGGCCGCGCCGCTGCGACCTGATCCTGCACAGTGGCGAACGCCCTGCCTTCGCCGGTGGCTACACCGCCACCCGCAGCCTTGCGGCCGAGGCCGTGACCCGTGACGGAAAGCGCATTCCCCTGGAGGCCCTGGCGAGCAAGCCAGTGATCGCCCTGGCAGCCATTGCGCGGCCCGAGGCGTTCTTCGAGATGCTGCGCGCACGCGGCCTCACGCTCGCGGAGACCATCGCCCTGCCCGACCACGACAATTTCGACGGCTGGCAGCGCCCCTCCGGCACCGCGTACACCCTCGTCTGCACGGAAAAAGACGCGGTCAAGCTGTGGCGGCAGGCACCCGACGCATTGGCCGTGCCGCTGCACTTCGCACCCTCTTCCGAATTCTTCACCGCGCTCGACGCAAAGCTATCATCGCTCGATGGATACCAAGCTGCTTGAACTGCTCGTCTGCCCCGTCACCAAGGGCCCGCTGACCTGGAACCCGGAGAAGCAGGAGCTCTGCTCGCGCAGCGCGCGCCTGGCCTATCCGGTGCGCGACGGCATCCCGGTGCTGCTCGAGAACGAAGCCCGCACGCTGTCCGACGACGAGCTGGGGCTGTGAGCTTCACCGTTCTCGTGCCGGCGCGCCTGGCGTCGACACGGCTGCCCAACAAACCCCTTGCCGACATCGCCGGCGTGCCCATGGTGGTGCGCGTTGCCCAGCGCGCCAGCGAATCAGGTGCGGTGCGCGTGGTCGTCGCCGGGGACGATCCGTCCATCATCTCGGCGTGCAAGGCGCATGGCGTCGAAGCCATCCTGACGCGCCAGGACCACCCCAGCGGCACCGACCGGCTGGCCGAAGCCTGCGAGCAACTGGGCCTTGACGGCGACGACATCGTCGTCAACGTACAAGGCGACGAACCGCTGATCGACCCCGCGCTGATCGACGCCGTGGCGTCGGAGCTGGCGGCGCATCCGCAGGCCGCCATGAGCACCGCGGCCCACGAAATCGATTCGGTCGACGACTTCATGAACCCGAACGTGGTGAAGGCCGTTCTCGATGCACAGGGCCACGCTCTCTACTTCAGCCGTGCACCGATCCCGTGGTGGCGCGACGGCTCCAGCCAGGGTGCGGCACCAACCGTGCTGCCTTCGCCGGCGCCCCTGCGCCACATCGGCATCTACGGCTACCGCGCGGGCTTCGTGCGCAAGTTTCCGTCGCTGCCGCCGTCGCCCGTCGAGGCGACAGAAGCACTTGAACAGCTGCGTGCGCTGTGGCACGGGCATCGCATCGCCGTGCATGTGAGCGACGTCGCGCCCGGACCGGGCATCGATACCCCCGAAGACCTGGCACGCGTGCGCGCGGTCTTTGCGGCGCAGCCCAAGCCCTGAGGCAGGGTGTCGCCCGAGTGAAGACGCGGGAAAATCCCCATCGGGACGCGTGCTATCCTCGACGCAACTCCGCCTTGCCCAGCCATGGGGCCGACGCTTGGCGCGACACAAAATCTAAGAACCGTCCGAGGACACCATGAGACTAATTTTGCTGGGCGCGCCCGGAGCGGGCAAAGGCACGCAAGCGGCCTTCATCTGCCAGAAATACAGCATCCCTCAAATCTCGACCGGCGACATGCTGCGCGCCGCCGTCAAGGCCGGCACGCCGCTGGGGCTCCAAGCCAAGGCCGTCATGGACGCCGGCGCCCTGGTCAGCGACGACCTGATCATCAATCTCGTGAAGGAACGCATCGCGCAGGCCGACTGTGCCGGCGGCTTCCTGTTTGACGGTTTCCCGCGCACCATTCCCCAGGCCGATGCCATGAAGGCAGCAGGCGTCAAGCTCGACTACGTGCTTGAAATCGACGTGCCCTTCGGCGACATCATCGAGCGCATGAGCGGTCGCCGCTCGCACCCTGCTTCGGGCCGCACCTACCACGTCAAGTTCAATCCGCCCAAGGTCGAGGGCAAGGACGACGTGACCGGTGAAGAGCTGATCCAGCGCGAGGACGACAAGGAAGAAACCGTGCGCAAGCGGCTCGACGTCTACAGCCAGCAAACGCGTCCCCTGGTCGACTACTACTCGGCCTGGGCCCAAACCGACCCGGGCGCAGCGCCGAAGTACCGCGCCATCAAGGGCGTGGGCACGGTCGACGAAATCACGCAACGCGCACTCGCAGCGTTGAGCAGCTGATTCACGCAGCCGCCCTTCACCGGGGCGGCTACTTCACACGCCGAGCAATTCCAGCATCAGCGCCACGCGCGCCTTGACTGGCGTGAGCGCGCCCGCATCGCGCAGCCGGTCGTCCGGCCTCGGCAGGATGCGCCCGTTGGCGCAGCGCGTGGCGCGCAGCACGGCAACCCCTTCGTCTTGCGCCTTGAGCGCCGCCGTCTCCAGCGCATGGTGCAGCGTGCCGTTCCCGGTCGCGGCCAGAACCAGTCCACACACAGGCTCAGCGCCCCCCGCGAGCAGCAGTGCGTCGACGATCGCGCCGCTTGCGCCGGCGTGGCTCATGACGATCTCGACACGCGGCCATCGGGCCGCAGCCACCTCCAGGGCTTTCGAGGCCTTCGCCGCTCCCTCCGGCCATGCCCTGACGAGGCGCACCGCCCCCTCTTCCACATAGCCGATCGGCCCCGCATCGCCCGACGCAAAGGCATCCAGCCGGTAGGTGTGCACTTTCTGAATGTCCACGCCACTGTGGATCGTGCCCGCGCAAACCACCGTCACGCCATGGGCACCATCCGCGGCCGCCACAGCCATCGCGTCGCGCAGGTTCTGCGGCCCGTCGGGCGCCAGCGCTGTGGCGGGACGCATCGCGCAGGTCAGCACCACAGGCTTGGCCGCCGCGAGCACCGAATGCAGGAAGAACGCCGTCTCCTCCAGCGTGTCGGTGCCATGCGTGATCACCAAGCCCACTACATCCGGCTGTGCCAGCCAATGCACGCAGCGCTGCGCGAGCTTCTGCCAGATGTCGAACGACATGTCCTTGCTGTCGACCTGTGCCACCTGCTCCGCCACCAGCGTCACGCCTTCGGGCGCTTCGATGCCTCCCAACAGGTCGGACACACCCACCTGTCCGGCGGTGTAGCCGATGTTGTCGTCACTGCTGGCAGCCCGCCCGGCAATGGTTCCGCCGGTGCCCAGAACCACCACGCGACGCAACTCGGGCAAAGGGGCATTGGCCATGGCTTGTCAACTTCTAAAAACTGGTTAAAAATACAGGCACTGGATAAATAGCCAGTGCCGCAAGGAACCACATATGCAGTTCGCCGTGAAGCTTACAGCCCGCCAGCAGCAGATCCTGGACTTGATCCAGAGCGCCATCGCTCGCACCGGAGCGCCGCCAACGCGCGCCGAAATCGCCAACGAGCTGGGGTTCAAGTCGGCCAACGCCGCCGAAGAGCACCTGCAAGCGCTGGCCCGCAAGGGCGTCATCGAACTCGTCAGCGGCACCTCGCGCGGCATCCGCCTCAAGGGCGACGCACTGCGTTCGCTCAACGAAACGCGCCACCGCGAAGGCGGCCAGTTCTCGCTCTCGCTGCCTGGCATGGCGCAACTGGCGCTGCCGCTCATCGGTCGCGTCGCAGCCGGCTCGCCGATCCTGGCGCAAGAACACGTCGACCAGACCTATTACGTCGAAAACACGCTGTTCCAACGCCAGCCCGACTACCTGCTGAAAGTGCGCGGCATGTCGATGCGCGACGCCGGCATCATGGACGGCGACCTGCTCGCCGTGCAAGCCACCAAGGAAGCGCGCAACGGACAGATCGTGGTCGCCCGCCTGGGTGACGAAGTCACGGTCAAGCGCCTGAAGCGCAACAAGCAGGTGATCGAGCTGCACGCCGAAAACCCCGACTACCCGACCATCATCGTCCAGCCCGGCGAGCCCTTCGAAATCGAGGGCCTGGCGGTCGGCCTCATCCGCAACACCATGCTGATGTAGGCCCCACGGCCTGCTTGCAGCAGCACCTCATCCGGCCGCAACAGGTGGCGGGCGTATGGCGCAGAGTCGCCATCACCCTGTCGCGGCCGATTCAAGAAATCCTGCCTGTGTTCAACCTCATACTTTTTTGGAGTTCACATGGGAATCGCCCTCCTCGCCATCGCTGATTTCTGGATGCCGCTGCAATCGCTCGCCAGCCGGCTGATCCCGGCCCGCCGCCCTCACCGGCTCGACAAGCTCGACCACGCCGAAGCTTCCGCCGGGCTGCGCTACGTTGCGGTCCGTCCCGCCTGCACCGCCCGATCGGGCAATGGCTCGGCGTCCACGACGCAAGCAAGCGCACCGGCACGACCGCTGCGTGTGGTTCGCCTGATCGATGGGCACGGCCAGCAACGCGCCAACAACCGTGTCGTGATCTCGGGCCGGATGGCCGACGTGTGCGCTGAACTCGACCGCCTTGCTGCGCTCGAGGCTGCGGAAAGCATGGTCCCGGCACCTCGTTCCGCACACCTGCACTGAGCCCCGACGCCCCTGTGAACGCCCTCAGGGGTGGGTATCCAAACGTTCACGGCGGCGACATCCCAATGCTGCGAGGCACAATGGCACGCCATGAACATTGTGATCCTCGACGATTACCAGGACGCCGTGCGCAAATTGCGCTGCGCCGCCAAGCTGGACGCGTACGCGGCCAAGGTCTATACCAACACGGTGAAGGGCATCGGGCAACTGTCGGTTCGCCTCAAGGATGCCGACGTGATCGTGCTGATCCGCGAGCGCACGCAGATCTCGCGCCAGCTCATCGAGAAGCTGCCCAAGCTCAAGCTCATTTCGCAGACGGGGCGGGTCGGCGGCCACATCGACGTCACGGCCTGTACCGAGCGTGGCGTGGCGGTGGCCGAAGGCACCGGCTCTCCGCAGGCACCTGCCGAGCTCACATGGGCGCTGATCATGGCCGCCATGCGCCGGCTGCCGCAGTACATCAGCAACCTCAAGCACGGTGCGTGGCAGCAGTCGGGGCTCAAGTCGGCCTCGATGCCGCCCAACTTCGGGCTTGGGTCGGTCCTCAAGGGCAAGACGCTCTGCATCTGGGGCTATGGCCGCATCGGCCAACTGGTCGCGCGCTACGGGCAGGCTTTTGGCATGCAGGTCGTGATCTGGGGTCGCGAGGCGAGCTGCGCCAAGGCCCGATCCGACGGCTTCCAGGTGGCGCAGAACCGCCACGAGTTCTTTGCCCAGGCCGACGTGCTGTCGGTGCATCTGCGGCTCAACGAAGAAACCCACGGTCTCGTCACACTGGAAGACCTCTCGCGCATGAAGCCGACGGCACTGTTCGTCAACACCTCGCGTGCCGAACTGGTCGAAGCCGACGCCCTGCTGGCCGCGCTCAACCGTGGACGCCCGGGGCTGGCGGCCATCGACGTGTTCGAAAGCGAACCGCCGCTGCAGGGCCACGCCCTTCTGCGCCTCGAAAACTGCATCTGCACGCCGCACATCGGCTACGTCGAGCAGGAAAGCTACGAGAGCTATTTCGGCCAGGCTTTCGACAACGTCGTGAGCTACATCAACGGCAACCCCACGAACATCGTGAATCCAGGCGCGCTGCAGGTTCGCCGGTGAACCTATGAGCCGCCGGGCCGCCCCAAGGCGAATACCGCAGCCGAAGGCTGAGGGCACTCAGTGACCCGGCCTGCGCCGCGGGGCGCCCTCTGGGCGCTGCTGGCCGGCAATTTCGTGATCGGCACGGGCGTGATGGTCGTGCCCGGCACGCTCAATGAAATCAGCACATCGCTCGCCGTCAACGTCGCGACTGCGGGCCAACTGATCACAGCCGCCGCCGCGGTGATGTGCATCGGCGCCCCGCTGCTGGCCGCGGCCGTCGCGGGCTGGGACCGCCGCCAGTTGCTGGCCCTCACCCTGCTCTGGTATGCCGCCGGGCACGCACTCTCGGCGCTGATGCCGAGCTTTGCCGCCCTGCTGCCGGTACGCATGCTCACCGTGATCGCGCCCGCGATCTTCACGCCCCAGGCCGCCGCCTGCGCCGGCATGCTGGTGCCGCCCGAACAGCGCGGACGCGCCGTAACCTTCGTCTTTCTGGGCTGGTCGATGGCCTCGGTGCTGGGCTTGCCCATCGGAGCGCTCATCGGTGGCCACCTGGGCTGGCGGATGGCCTTCCTGGCGATCGCGGCGCTGAGCGTCGTGAGCGCGGCCTCGGTCTGGCTCACTCTTCCCCAGGGCATTCGCCCGGCCGCGCTGACGGCCGCCGCATGGTCGCGCGTGCTCCGCAGCCCGGTGTTGATGGGCATCGTCTCGGTCACGGCGCTGCAAGGGGCCGGCCAGTTCGTGCTCTTCAGCTATTTCGGCCCGATCCTCAAGCAGGGCTTCGGTGCCGACGCCACCACGCTGAGCGTGATGTGGGCGTTGTTCGGCGCCTGCGGGCTGGTCGGCAACATGGTGGTCAGCCGTTTCATCGACCGGATCGGTGCCGGGCGCATGGTGCTGGTCACAACCATGCTGATCGCGCTGAGCCTGCTGCTGTGGCCGATGGCCTCCACGCTGGCCTGGCTGGCCGTGGTGCTCGTGCCCTGGGGCCTGGGCTGCTTTGCCACCAATTCGGCCCAGCAGGCGCGCCTCGTGGGCCTGGCGCCCACCCTTGCGCCGGGCTCCGTCGCGCTGAACAGCTCGGGCATCTATACCGGCCAGGCGGTGGGCGCGGCGCTCGGCGGCTGGCTGCTGGCCAACGACGCGGCCGCCTGGATGAACTGGGTCGGCTTTGCACTGATGCTGGTCGCCATTGCCCTGAGCACGGCCATCGACCGCAGCCACCGGCCGGCCACGAATCGCGCCCCCGCGTAAGACCCGTCACGCCCTGACCGCGCGAAATTGCAAAATCGGAGCCTGCAGCCGCGCTTCGCTCCCCGCCCGCGCGGCAGCCACGGATACCACCCAACCAGCGAAAATCTTCATCCAATGACAGTGAACTACACCCGAATCGGCGTGATCGGCGCCGGCGCCATGGGTCGCGGCATCGCCCAGATCGCCGCCCAGGCGGGCAGCGAGGTGCTGCTGCTCGACAGCTTTGCAGGCGCCGCCGAGCGCGGCCGCGAAGCCCTCGTCGCCCAATGGAACAAGCTGCACGAGAAGGGCAAGATCGACGCCGCCGTGCGCGATGCCCAGATCGCCCGCGTCAAGGCGGTCGATTCCATCCAGGCCCTGACCGGCTGCGATCTGGTGATCGAGGCCGTGGTCGAAGACCTTGAGGTCAAGCGCAAGCTGTTCCGCGAACTCGAAACCGTGGTGGCCCCGACGGCCACGCTGGTCACCAACACCTCCTCGCTTTCGGTCACGGCCATCGCGGCCGGCTTGGCGCACCCGGAACGCATCGCGGGCTTTCACTTCTTCAACCCCGTGCCGCTCATGAAGGTGGTCGAGGTGGTCGCGGGCTTCAAGACTGCGCCCGAGGTCTGCAAGCAGCTCGCCGGCTACGCCGCCCAGATGGGCCACAGCGCCGTGCAGGCGCAAGACACGCCCGGCTTCATCGTCAACCATGCCGGCCGCGGCTACGGCACCGAAGCGTTGCGCATCGTCGGCGAGGGCGTGGCCGATTTCGCGACCATCGACCGCATCCTGAAAGACCAGGCGGGCTTTCGCCTTGGCCCGTTCGAGCTGATGGACCTGACGGCGCTCGACGTTTCGCATCCGGTGATGGAGTCGATCTACCACCAGTACTTCGAGGAGCCCCGCTTCCGCCCGAGCGTGATCACCGCGCAGCGCCTGGCAGCTGGCGCACTGGGCCGCAAGACCAACGAAGGCTTCTACCGCTACAACGACGGCGTGATGCAGCAGACGCCCGAGGCGCCTGTACCCGTGGTGGAAGGGGCCGCATCGGTCTGGGTATCGCCGCGCGCCGCGCGTCGCGCCGAACTGCTGCGCCTCGTGAACACGCTGGGCGCGCAGATCGACAGCGGCGCCACGGCCGCGCCGCATTCGCTGATCCTGGTCGCACCGCTGGGCTTCGACGTGACCACCGTCGCCGCCGTCGAGCGCCTGGACGCCACGCGCACCATCGGCATCGACATGCTCATCGACGACGCCGCCACCAAGCGCCGCGTGCTCGCCACCAACCCGGCCACGCGCCGCGACATCCGCGATGCTGCGCACGCCCTCTTCGCGCGCGACGGCAAGGCTGTGAGCGTGATCCGCGACAGCGGCGGCTTCGTCACGCAGCGCGTGATCGGCACCATCGTCAACATCGCCACCGACATGTGCCAGCAGCGCGTGTGCTCGCCGGCCGATCTTGAAACGGCTGTGCAGCTGGGCCTGGGCTACCCGCGCGGCCCGCTCGCCATGGGCAACCTCTACGGCCCGACCAACATGCTCGAAGTGCTGTTCAACCTGCAGACCGTGTATGGCGATCCGCGCTATCGCCCCAGCCCGTGGCTGCGCCGCCGCGGCGCGCTGGGCCTGAGCCTGCTGCACGAAGAAGAATAAACAGACAAACAACCGACCGACCGACAGGAAACGCGACACAGCGATGACCGCCGAACTCAAGAGCACCAGCGAAGGCAGCACCATGGTGCTGACCATCGCCAACCCGACCCAGCGCAATGCGCTGGGCCCCGAGATCTACGCCGCGGGCATCGAGGCGCTGAACGGCGCCGAGGGCAGCGCCGAGATCCGCAGTGTCGTCATCGTGGGCGAAGGCGCATGGTTCTGCGCCGGCGGCTCGCTGCAGCGGCTGCTGGCCAACCGCGAGCTCGACCGCTCGGTGCAAGCCGAGAGCATCGAGGGCCTGCACAACTGGATCGACTCGATCCGCACCTTTCCCAAGCCGATCATTGCGGCAGTCGAAGGCGCGGCGGCGGGCGCGGGCTTCTCGCTCGCGCTGGCCTGCGACTTCGTGGTGGCCGCGCGCGACGCGGTCTTTGCGGCTTCGTACAGCAACGTGGCGCTGTCGCCCGACGGTGGCCTCAGCTGGCACCTGGGGCAGCAACTGCCGCGCCAGCTGGCCAGCGAATGGCTGATGAACGGCGAGCGCATCGGCGCACCGCGCCTGCACGCGCTCGGGCTGGTGAACGAGCTGACGGAAAACGGCCAGGCATTGGCGGGCGCACTGGCGCTGGCTGCCAGGCTCAACGCACGCGCGCCGAACTCGCTGGCCAGCATCAAGGAGTTGCTGAGCGAGGCACGGGGCGCCACGCTGGCCTCGCAGCTTTCGCAGGAGCGCGACCATTTCGTGCGCAACCTGCACCATGCGAACGCGGGCATCGGCATCGCCGCGTTCCTCGACAAGAAACCGCCGCAGTACGAGTAACGCCAAACGGCGTCGCTCCCGTGACACCCATCAGCTTTTCAGTCGCCGAGAGGACAGACCAATGGACGACCCCATTCTTACCATCGAAGAACGTGAAGCGATCAACAGTGGTCGCTGGTTTTCTTCCCTATCTCCATCGCTACGGCACGACATCCTCCGATGTGCTTTCGTCAAACGCTACAAGGACGGCGACCTGATCGCTGCCCGCGGCGACCCGCCCGAACACTGGATTGCCTGCGCCAAGGGCGCGGTGCGCGTCAGCTCGACGGCCGTCTCGGGCAAGCAGGTGACGCTGACCTACGTGGAGCCGGGCATCTGGTTCGGCGACGTGGCGATGTTCGACGGGGACCGGCGTACGCACGACACCTACTCGCACGGCGACAGCACGATTCTTTGCGTGGCGCGGGCCGACTTCCAGAAGATCCTCGCCTCGCACGTGGAGCTGTACGAAGCACTGATGCGGCTGCAGGCACGCCGCATCCGCACGTTGTTCGGGCTGGTGGAAGACCTCAACACCCTGCCCCTGCGGGCGCGGCTGGCCAAGCAGCTCATTCACCTGGTGCGCAGCTACGGCGTGCCCAACCTGGAAGACGGCAGCCAGATGCGCATCGGCCTGCAACTGGCGCAGGAAGAGCTCGCGCAGCTGCTGGGCGCCTCGCGCCAGCGGGTCAACCAGGAACTCAAGACCATGGAGCGCGAGGGCACGATCCGGATCGAGCCGGGCGGCCTCGTCGTTTTGGATCGCGCGGCTTTGATGCGCGTGTCGGAAGCAGAAAGCTAGAAAGCTGAAATGAGCCAGGACTTCTCCAACTTCATCGGCACCCGCGCCGTTTCACAACAGCACGCTTTCGACGTCGATGCGCTCGCAGCCTGGCTCGAAAAGAACCTCGACGGTTTCAAGGGGCCGCTCACGGTCGAGATGTTCAAGGGCGGGCAATCGAACCCGACCTACAAGCTCGTGACGCCCTCGCAGAGCTATGTGATGCGTGCCAAGCCGGGCCCGGTCGCCAAGCTGCTGCCTTCGGCCCATGCGGTCGAACGCGAATTCAAGGTCATGAGCGGCCTGGCCGGCACCGACGTGCCTGTGCCGCGCATGCACTGCCTGTGCGAAGACGAAAGCATCATCGGCCGCGCCTTCTACGTGATGGAGTTCATGCAGGGCCGCGTGCTGTGGGACCAGTCGCTGCCCGGCATGAGCAACGCCGAGCGCGCCGCCCATTACGACGAAATGAACCGCGTGATCGCGGCGCTGCACACGGTCGACTTCGCTGCCCGCGGCCTGGCCGACTACGGTAAGCCCGGTAATTACTTCGAGCGCCAGATCGGTCGCTGGAGCAAGCAGTACAAGGCCTCGGCCGATGGTGCCGGCGAGCTGTCGCAGCCCATCGAGGCCATGGAGCGGCTGATCGACTGGCTGCCTGCTCACATGCCGGCCAGCGCACGCGACGAAACCAAGGTGTCGATCGTCCATGGCGACTACCGCCTGGACAACGTGATGTTCCACGCCACCGAGCCGCGCATCATCGCGGTGCTCGACTGGGAGCTGTCCACGCTGGGCCATCCGCTGGCCGACTTCAGCTACCACTGCATGTCGTGGCACATGCCGCCCACCACGGGACGCGGCATCGGGGGCGTGGACGTCGCCTCGCTGGGCATCCCCACCGAGAGCGAATACATCCGCCGCTATTGCGAACGCACCCGCATCAGCACACCCGAGGCGCTGGCGCCCGACTGGAATTTCTACCAGGCCTACAACCTGTTCCGCATGGCCGCGATCCTGCAAGGCATTGCCAAGCGGGTCGAGGCCGGTACCGCATCGAGCGAACAAGCCGTGGCTTCTGCCCGCGGCGCGCGTCCGATGGCCGAAATGGCCTGGCAGTTTGCCCAAAAGGCGTAACCAGCCCCAACACCCACCAGGAGACGAAGATGGATTTCGAATACTCGGCCAAAACCAAAGATCTGCAGAAACGCGTCAAGGCGTTCATGGATGAAAACATCTACCCGGCCGAAGCCGAGTACAGCGCCGAGCTGGCTGCCAACACGGCTGCCGGCAAGCGCTGGACCGCACTGAAGACGGTCGAGAAGGTCAAGGAAAAGGCCAAGGCCCAGGGCCTGTGGAACCTGTTCCTGCCGGTCGACAGCGCCTCGGCCTCCGGCTACGCCGGTGCAGGCTTGACCAACCAGGAATACGCACCGCTGGCCGAGATCATGGGTGCGGTGCCGTGGGCGAGCGAAGCCTTCAATTGCTCGGCGCCCGACACCGGCAACATGGAAACCATCGCGCGCTACGGCTCCGAAGAGATCAAGGCACGCTGGCTCAAGCCGCTGCTCGAAGGCCAGATCCGCTCGGCCTTCGCGATGACCGAACCCGAAGTGGCCTCCAGCGACGCCACCAACATCTCGACGCGCATCGAACGCCAGGGCGACGAGTACGTGATCAACGGCCACAAGTGGTGGATCTCCGGTGCGGCCGACCCGCGCTGCGCGGTGTACATCACGATGGGCAAGTCCGACCCCGATGCACCCCGCCATTCGCAGCAGAGCATGATCATCGTGCCGGCGGACGCCAAGGGCATCCGCATCGTGCGCCCGCTGAACGTGATGGGCTACGACGACGCGCCGCACGGCCACGTCGAGATGTACTTCGAGAACGTGCGCGTGCCGGTGGGCAACATCCTGCTCGGCGAAGGCCGCGGCTTCGAGATCGCCCAGGGCCGCCTTGGCCCCGGACGCATCCACCATTGCATGCGCCTGATCGGCCTGGCCGAGCGCGCGTTGGAGCTGATGTGCAAGCGCGCCTCTTCGCGCGTGGCCTTCGGCAAGACCGTCGCGTCGCAGACCGTGACGCAGGAGCGCATCGCCGAAGCCCGCTGCAAGATCGACATGGCCCGCCTGCTCACGCTCAAGGCCGCATGGCTGATGGACGTGGCCGGCAACAAGGTCGCCAAGAACGAGATCGCGATGATCAAGGTGGTGGCACCGAGCATGGCCTGCCAGGTGATCGACTGGGCCATGCAAGTGCACGGCGGCGGCGGCATGTGCGACGACTTCCCGCTGGCCAACGCCTACGCCCACGCGCGCACGCTGCGCTTTGCGGACGGCCCGGACGAAGTGCACCGCAATGCCATCGCGAAGTGGGAACTGGGCCGTTACTCGGCCGACAAGACCGAAGCCGACATGCCTGTCACCCGCTTCTGATCTGTCTTACCTCCGCTCCCTCGCGGAGAGGGTTGGGGCAAGGGCTGACGGCGATGCACTCGCCTCGGCCCTTTTTGCTTTCAGAGCTTCTTCTGCAGGAAAACCGCGTGCCCGAAGGCCGGGTCGAGCTGGTAGCTGGTGAAGCCTTCGCGCTCGTAAGTGCGCAGCGCCGGCGCATTGCCCGACAGCACTTCGAGCGTGAGCTTGCAGGCGCCGCGCCTGCGCGCTTCCTGCACCACTTCGGCAAACATCTTCTGCGCCACGCGCTGCCCGCGATGGCTGGCCAGCACGACCACATCGTGCACATTCACCAGCGGCTGGCAGGCGAAGGTCGAAAAGCCTTCGATGCAGTTGATGAGGCCCACGGGCGTGCCGCCGTCGAAGGCCCGCACGCTGAAGGCTTGCGGGCGCGCTGCCAGCGCAGCGGGCAGTTGCTCGCGCACGGCCGCGTCGAGTGGTGTGCCACCGCCCGCAGGGTCGCTCGCATAGCTGTCGAGCAGGTCGACCACGGCCGCGGCTTGCGCAGCGTCGCGGTAGTTCGCGACCAGGGTTTCGATGCTCACGGCGCCACCTCCAGCGTAGCCGCCAGACGCTTCGCGCACGACCTGGACTGCTCCGCATCGCGCGCCTCGACCATCACGCGCACCAGCGGCTCGGTGCCGCTCGCACGGATCAGCACGCGGCCCGCATCGCCGAGCTCGGCCTCGATGCGCTGCGTTTCGCTGGCGAGCGCCTTGTTGCTCTTCCAGTCCTGGTCCGGCGCGAGGCGCACGTTGATCAGCGTCTGCGGGAACAGCGTGACGCCTTCGAGCAACTGCGCCACCGTCTTGCCGCTGCGCACGCAAGCCTGCAGCACCTGCAGCGCGCTCACGATGCCGTCGCCCGTGGTGTGGCGGTCGAGCGCGAGCAAATGCCCCGAGCCTTCGCCACCGAGCAGCCAGCCGCGCTTGTCGAGTTCTTCGAGCACATAGCGATCACCGACCTTGGCGCGCACGAACTCGATGCCCTGCCCGCGCAACGCCACTTCAACGGCCTTGTTGGTCATCAGCGTACCGACCACGCCCACGGGCTTTTCGCCACGCGCGATGCGCTCAGCCACCATCAGGTAGAGCAGCTCGTCGCCGTTGAACAGGCGCCCGCTCGCGTCGACCAATTGCAGGCGGTCGGCGTCGCCGTCGAGCGCGATGCCGTAGTCGGCCTTCTGCGCAGTCACTGCGGCAACCAGCGCCTCGGGATGCGTGGCGCCGAAGCCCTTGTTGATGTTGAGCCCGTCGGGCGCGCAACCGATGCTGGTGACCTCGGCCCCCAGTTCATGGAACACGTTGGGCGCCACCTGGTAGGCCGCGCCGTGTGCTGCATCAACCACCAGCTTCATGTCCCGCAGCGTCAGGTCGTTCGCGAAGGTGCTCTTGCAGAACTCGATGTAGCGGCCGGACGCGTCGTTGAGGCGGCGGGCCTTGCCGAGATCGGCGGAGGCAGCCCACACCGGCGCTTCTTCGAGCGCGGCCTCGACGGCCAGCTCCCATGCGTCGTCGAGCTTGGTGCCCTGCGCACTGAAGAACTTGATGCCGTTGTCCGGGAAGGCGTTGTGGCTCGCGCTGATCACCACGCCGAGGCTCGCGCGCTGGGCGCGCGTGAGGTAGGCCACGCCAGGCGTGGGCAGCGGACCCAGCAGCACCACGTCGACACCCGCCGAATTGAAGCCCGATTCGAGCGCCGATTCGAGCATGTAGCCGGAGATGCGGGTGTCCTTGCCGATGAGCACCGTGGGGCGAGGCTGGGTTTTCTTGAGCACGCGGCCGACAGCATGCGCCAGGCGCAGCACGAAGTCAGGGGTGATGGGCGCCTGGCCAACAGTGCCGCGGATGCCGTCGGTGCCGAAATATTTACGGGTCATGGTGATTGGGTATGTTCTTGTGGTTGTTGTGATTCCTGCGCTCTCATGGCATGCCATACCGCGATGGCTGCGACCGTGTCGTGCACATCGTGCACGCGCACGACGGCCGCGCCACGCTCGACGGCCAGCAGCGCCGCAGCCACGCTGGGCACGATCCGCTCATGCGCCACGCCGATCCCGGTGACGGCACCGATGGACGACTTGCGCGACCAGCCCAACAGCAACGGATAGCCACCTTCGAGCAGCGCGCCCTGCCGTGCCAGCAACGCGAAATTCTGCGCCACGGTCTTGCCGAAGCCAACGCCCGGATCGAGCGTGACGCGCGAGGGGTCGATGCGCAATGCACGAAGCCGCGCCACCTGCTCGGCCCAGAACGACAGCACTGCGGGGATCACGTCGCCATCCATGGGCGCGGCCTGCATGGTCTGTGGATCGCGGTGCATGTGCATCAGGCAGATGCCGCATGAAGGATGCGCGGCGACGGCTTCCAGCGCACCCGGCTGGCGCAGGGCCCAGATGTCGTTGACGATGTCCGCGCCCAGGTCGAGCACCGCGCGCATGACTTCGGGCTTGTAGGTGTCGATGGAGAGCGGCACGTTCAGCTTCACGGCCTCGCGCACCACAGGCAGCACGCGCGCCAACTCGGCATCGAGTGGCACGGCCGGGCTGCCGGGGCGGGTCGATTCACCGCCGATGTCGAGGATGTCCGCCCCCTCTTTCAGCAGCTGTTCGCAATGCTTCAGCGCGGTGCTGGTGGACGCATGCGCGCCACCATCGGAAAAGGAGTCGGGCGTGACGTTGACGATCCCCATCACGCGCGGTTGCGCGAGATCGATTGCGAAGCGCGAGGTCTGCCAGACCGCCCCCTTCTTCGGGGTTGCGCCATGGAAAACGGGGCCAGAGGCCCCGTTGCTGCTAGATGCCAAGCCCACCTCAGGCCGCAGTAGGCGCCGGGTCGGGATTGACTGCCGGCGTGCCACCGCTGCCGCCGCTGCCCGAAGGCGGAATGCGCGGCGTCCAGTCCTTGGGCGGACGCGGTGCGCGGCCGGCCATGATGTCGTCGAGCTGTTCGCTGTCGATGGTTTCCCACTCGAGCAGCGCTTTGGCCATCGCGTGCATCTTGTCGCTGTTCTCTTCGATCAGGCGGCGCGCCAGGGCGTACTGCTCGTCGATGATGCGGCGCACTTCGCCGTCGACCTTTTCCATGGTCTGCTCGCTCATGTTCGTGGTCTTGGTGACCGAGCGGCCCAGGAACACTTCACCTTCATTCTCGGCATAGACCATCGGGCCCAGCGCATCGGTCATGCCGTAGCGCGTGACCATGTCGCGAGCGATGGAGGTCGCGCGCTCGAAGTCGTTGCTGGCGCCGGTGGTCATCTGGTGCATGAACACTTCTTCGGCGATGCGGCCACCGAACAGCATGCTGATCTGGTTCAGCATGTATTCGCGGTCGTAGCTGTAACGGTCTTGCGCCGGCAGGCTCATGGTCACGCCAAGGGCGCGGCCACGCGGGATGATCGTGACCTTGTGGACCGGGTCGCACTTGGGCAGCAGCTTGCCGATGAGGGCGTGGCCCGACTCGTGGTAAGCCGTGTTGCGACGCTCTTCCTCGGGCATGACCATGCTCTTGCGCTCGGGGCCCATGAAGATCTTGTCCTTGGCCTTCTCGAAGTCCTGCATTTCGACCACGCGTGCATTGCGGCGTGCGGCCATCAGGGCAGCTTCGTTGCAGAGGTTGGCCAAGTCGGCACCGGACATGCCGGGCGTGCCGCGGGCGATGACGCTCGGGTTCACGTCCTGGCCCAGCGGGACCTTGCGCATGTGCACGCCGAGGATCTGTTCGCGGCCGCGGATGTCGGGCAACGTGACGTACACCTGACGGTCGAAACGACCGGGGCGCAGCAGCGCGGCGTCCAGGATGTCGGGACGGTTGGTGGCAGCCACCACGATCACGCCGAGGTTGGTTTCGAAGCCGTCCATCTCGACCAGCATCTGGTTGAGCGTTTGCTCGCGTTCGTCGTTGCCGCCGCCGAGGCCGGCGCCACGCTGGCGACCCACCGCATCGATTTCGTCGATGAAGATGATGCAGGGAGCGTTCTTCTTGGCGTTCTCGAACATGTCGCGGACACGGGCAGCGCCCACGCCGACGAACATTTCAACGAAGTCGGAACCGGAGATCGAGAAGAAAGGCACCTTGGCTTCGCCGGCAATCGACTTGGCCAGCAGCGTCTTGCCGGTGCCGGGCGGGCCGACCAGCAGCAGACCGCGCGGAATGCGGCCACCGAGTTTCTGGAAGCGCTGCGGGTCTTTCAGGAAGTCGACGACTTCACGGACTTCTTCTTTCGCCTCGTCGCAGCCTGCGACGTCGGCGAAGGTCACCGTGTTGTTGTTCTCGTCCATCATGCGGGCCTTGCTCTTGCCGAAGCTGAACGCCCCGCCCTTGCCGCCGCCCTGCATCTGGCGCATGAAGTAGATCCAGACGCCGATCAGCAGCAGCATCGGGCCCCAGCTCACCAGCAGCGTCATGAGGAGCGAGCCCTCTTCACGCGGCTTGACGTCGAACTTGACGTTGTGGTCGATCAGGTCGCCCACAAGGCCGCGGTCAAGCACCGTGGCGGTCGTGCGGATCTTGCGATCGTCATTGGTGACGGCGATGATCTCGCCGCCGCCGGCGCCCTCGGGAATGACGGCGCTCTTGATCTGGTTGTTCCGGACCTGGTCAAGGAACTCGGAGTAGCTGACTGCTCCCGAGCCGACGCCACCGCGGGTGTCGAACTGCTTGAACACAGTGAACAACACCATGGCAATGACGAGCCATACGGCAACTTTGGAAAACCACTGATTGTTCAAACGAAGCTCCAGTCGAAAGCGCGTGACGGGAATGTGAAATACGCGCTGTGGGTACGCAATTGCGCCCCATTTTAGGCTTTTCAAGCTGCGAAAAGCGGGCATTTCCCTAAAGCAGCCATAGGCTGACAGGGGTTTGCGCCCTGAGCGCACGCCCCACGGCAAGGTATCAAGGCGTATCCGTTGCCTTCAGGCCCATGCCGACCAGGAAGGTCTCGGACGATTTGTCCCGTGACGCCTTGGGTTTGAAAGGCTTCACGGTGCGGAAATTTGCCTTGAACAGCTTGACCAGCTCGTCGTAGCCGCTGCCATGAAAAAGCTTGGCCACCAGGGCGCCATCGGGCTTCAGGTGGTGCTGGGCAAAGTCGATGGCAAGCTCGATCAGGTGCGCCACGCGGGCCGCATCGGCCGAATGGATGCCCGACAGGTTGGGTGCCATGTCCGACACCACAAGATCGGCCTTGCGGCCCGCCAGCACGCCCAGGACCTGCTCCAGCAGCTCCGCCTCACGAAAATCCCCCTGCAGGAAGGTCACCCCCTCGATGGGCTCCATCGGCAGGATGTCCAGCGCGATGATCGTGCCGTTCAGGGCGCCGGCCGCGGCGCCGTCGGGCGACATGCGCCGCCGCAGGTACTGGCTCCAGGCCCCGGGCGTGGAGCCCAGGTCGACCACGAGTTGGCCCGGTTTGATCAATCCGAGCGACTCGTCGATCTCCTTGAGCTTGTAGGCGGCGCGTGCGCGATACCCCTCTCGCGTGGCCAATTTCACGTACGGATCATTGATGTGATCGTGAAGCCAGGCTTTGTTGACTTTTTTGCTTTTTGCTTTAGTGCTCATGGGGTGCTTATCTACCCTCGATAATACGGGGATGCCCGCCATTCAACTTACCCCTGCCGAGCGCAAGGTGCACCGCGCCGAAGCTCACCACCTGGATCCGATCGTCATGGTCGGTGGAGACGGGCTCACCCCTGCCGTGAAAAAAGAGGCGGACGCCGCCCTCAAGGCCCACGGCCTGATCAAGGTGCGCGTGTTCTCCGATGATCGCCTCGCCCGCGATGCCATGCTGCAAACGCTGGCAGACGAACTCGACGCCGCCCCGATCCAGCACATCGGCAAGCTGCTGGTGCTCTGGCGTCCCAAGCCCGAAAAGGAGCGCGTGGTCGATGAAGACCGCATGCCCGGCCCGCGCGACGTCAAGGTCCTGAAGTACAGCAAGCGCGGCGGCCAACGCCCCGAAATCAAGACCTTGCGCGTGCTCGGCAACCAGCGTCTCACGCCGGGCGGCACCATCAAGCGCGCCAAGGCCAAGCGGCCGCTGTCGGCCAAGAAACGCAACCAGGCAGACTGAACTTGGCGGCAGCGCAAGGCGCGCAGCGCCATATCCTCTGCATGAAATGGGGCACGAAGTATGGCCCCGAATACGTCAACCGCCTCTACGCGATGGTGCGCCGCAACCTCAGCGGCGACTTCAAGTTCGTGTGCCTGACGGACGACAGCAACGGCATTCGCCCCGAGGTGACCTGCCTGCCGATTCCGCCGCTGAACCTCCAGCTGGCTCCCGGCCAGCGCGACGGGGCCTGGAAAAAGCTCACGACCTTCGAGCAGGACCTCCACGGCCTGCGCGGCACCGCCCTGTTCCTGGACGTCGACGTGGTCATCGTGGGCAGCCTGGACGCCTTCTTCGAACAGCCCGGCGAGTTCCTGATCATTCACGACTACGCCCGCCCCTGGCGGCGCGGCCGGATCACGGGCAACTCGTCGGTCTACCGCTTCGAGCTGGGCGCCCATGCCGACGTGCTGGCGTACTTTCGCGCCAACATGGACAAGGTCCAGGCCGAGTACCGCAACGAGCAGGCCTACCTCTCGGATGTACTCCATAACCAGGGCAAGCTGGCCTATTGGCCCGAAGCCTGGTGCCCGAGCTTCAAGTACCACGGCATCCCGACCTGGCCGACCAACTACTGGGAAGAGCCCTTCGTGCCCGAAGACGCACGCATCATGGTGTTCCACGGCGAGTGCAACCCGCCCGATGCCCTGGCGGGTCGACGCAATCGCGCCTTCCGCTATATCCGGCCGGCGCGCTGGGTCGCGAAGTTCTGGAAAGAATGACCTGGCTGGCGGCCTCCAAGGCCGCCGCCACGACCGCTCAGTGCGATGGGCGAGCGCCCATGCGCCAGAGCAGCACCCCGGCGCACACCCACTGCACAAAGTACATGCCCGTGCCCACGGGGTGCCACAGCTTGAGATTTTCCCGCGCCAGGATGCGGGGTGCCACGGCGTATTGCTGAAGCAGTGCCATCAGCAGCGCACCCAGGATCAGGAAGATGGCCGTCAACGCGGGGCCATCCATGCGCTCGTCGGCCTTGCTGCGGAAGTGGATCAGCAGGATCAGTCCGCAGGCAATCGCGACCCAGCTTTGCGCCTCGAACAGCTGTCCGGCGAAGTTGCCGGCCACCGAAGGGTTGCCGAGCCTGGCAAACAGCATCGGCACCACCAGAAAGCCGACAGTGGTGAGGCTGCCCCACCAGAAGGCGGCCAGCATCAACGCAATGCGGTCTTTCATCGAATGCCCACTCAGAGGTAGCGGACGGCCACGATCTCGTAGCGCTTCAGGCCGCCTGGCGCCTGCACCTCGGCCGTGTCGCCCTCTTCCTTGCCGATGAGCGCACGCGCGATCGGGCTGGAGATGTTGATGAGGCCCAGCTTCAGGTCGGCTTCGTCTTCGCCGACGATCTGGTACTTCACTGCTTCGCCGCTCTCTTCTTCTTCAAGTTCGACGGTCGAACCGAAGACGACCTTGCCGCCGGCATCGAGTTCGCTCGGATCGATGATCTGCGCGGCCGACAGCTTGCCTTCGACTTCCTGAATGCGGCCTTCGATGAAGCCCTGGCGGTCTTTCGCGACTTCGTACTCGGCGTTCTCGCTCAGGTCGCCCTGGGCACGTGCTTCCGAGATCGCGTTGATGACCCAGGGGCGCTCCACCGTCTTGAGCTGATGCAATTCCGCACGCAGTTTTTCAGCGCCGCGCTTGGTGATGGGAATGGTGGCCATGTTGTTGGTTCTCCATAAAGCGAAACCGCCGAACGCTGCCGTTCGGCGGTCGATGAGGGACAGGATCAGACGAGTGTGCGTCCGGTCAGCCGGCTCAGGATGGCGAGCGGGCTCGAGTCGGGATTGTATTGCTTCGACGCCGCCAGATGAAGGGTCTGCTCGAGCATGTATTGGCCCGCCATCACGGCGTGCGAGGTCTGGTCCGAGAAGCACACCCACACCGATCCGGGCGGGAATTTCGCCGTCTCTTGCGGTGAGCTTTCCTGGTACGCCATGTCCGACTTCATGCCGTCGTGCAGCTGCAGCATCAGGTGGTCGTACTCGCTGCGGAACGACTTGGTCACATGCAGCGCCTGCAGCAGCTTCGCCTGCCAGCGCGCATAGGGCTTGGCCCGCGGCAGGAAGCGCTTGGCGATGTCCTCGAAGGGCTCGCCCACGCGCCACACGCGCGGTGCGCCTTCAGGATTGACGTTGGTGAACACGCGCAGGATGCGCTCGCCATAGTTCGGCCGCGACGGAAACGCATCGACGTGCAGGCGCCGATCGTCCGCGCGCCACGACTGCACGCGCGTCTCGACCTGCGCGGGCCGGTAGCTCGTGGGCGCGAGGCGCAAAGCCGGCGTGTAGTGCGGCAGCAGGCCATGGATCAGCTGCTGCGCCTGGGTGCGAAACCGCCCCACCATCGCGGCCGCAGTGCGCTGCACTGCCTCGTCGCCCACGGCGCCCTTGAGCTTGCCGTTGGCATCGAGGCTGATGTTGCGCACGTCGGGCGACAGCAGGCTGGGCGTCAGCAGGCTGCGCTCTTCGGACAGCAGCTCGAAGCCCAGCCGTGGAAAGTACAGCACCTTGCCCGCTTCCAGTTCCGCGATCCACGCCTCGTTGGGCGTGGCCGCGTTCCAGTCGCGCAGGTCCAGTTCGACGAGCTGGGTTTCCATGACGGCGCTCAGGCGGCAGCCAGTTGCGCGTGCATCTCCTGCACCGAGATCACGCCCAGTTCGTCCATGAAGCCCATGCCCTCGACCGCGGCTTCGGCGCCGAAGATCGTGGTGAACGTCGTCACGCGGGCCAGCAGCGCCGAGGTACGGATCTGCCGCGAATCGGTGATGGCGTTGCGGCGCTCTTCCACCGTGTTGATGACCAGGGCAATCTCGTTGTTCTTGATCATGTCCACGATGTGCGGGCGGCCTTCGGTCACCTTGTTCACCGTCGCGCACTCGATGCCTGCCGCGCTGATGGCGGCAGCGGTGCCCTTGGTCGCGATCACTTCAAAGCCCAGCTTGACGAGGCCACGCGCCACTTCGACCGCGCGTGCCTTGTCGTTGTTCTTCACCGAGATGAAGACCTTGCCCGACTTCGGCAGGTGCGTACCGGCACCCAGTTGCGACTTCACGAAGGCTTCGCCGAAGGTCTTGCCCACGCCCATCACTTCGCCGGTCGACTTCATCTCGGGGCCGAGGATGGTGTCCACGCCCGGGAACTTGACGAACGGGAACACGGCCTCCTTCACGCTGAAGTACGGCGGCGTGACTTCCTTCGTCACGCCCTGCGATGCCAGCGACTGGCCGGCCATGCAGCGAGCCGCCACCTTGGCGAGCTGGATGCCAGTGGCCTTGCTCACGTAAGGCACGGTGCGCGATGCACGCGGGTTCACTTCGAGCACGTAGATGACGTCCTTGCCTTCTTTCTGCTGGATGGCGAACTGCACGTTCATCAGGCCGACCACGTTCAGGGCCTTGGCCATGGCGGCGCTCTGGCGCTTCAGTTCGGTGATGGTTTCAGCGCTCAGGCTGTAAGGCGGCAGCGAGCAGGCGGAGTCGCCCGAGTGCACGCCGGCCTGTTCGATGTGCTCCATCACGCCACCGATCAGCGTGGCGCCTTCGCCGTCGCGGATGCAGTCGACATCGCACTCGACAGCGTCGTTCAGGAAGCGGTCGAGCAGCACGGGCGAGTCGTTGCTCACCTTGACCGCTTCGCGCATGTAGCGCTCGAGGTCGCGTTGTTCGTGCACGATCTCCATCGCGCGGCCGCCCAGCACGTAGCTCGGGCGCACCACCAGCGGATAACCGAGGGCCGCAGCCTTTTCGAGCGCTTCGGGCTCGGTGCGCGCGGTGGCGTTCGGCGGCTGGCGCAGGCCCAGCTCATGCAGCAGCTTCTGGAAGCGCTCGCGGTCTTCGGCCGCGTCGATCATGTCGGGCGTGGTGCCGATGATCGGCACGCCGTTGGCTTCAAGGTCGAGCGCGAGCTTCAGCGGCGTCTGGCCACCGTACTGCACGATCACGCCGAGCGGCTTTTCCTTGTCGACGATCTCCAGCACGTCTTCGAGCGTCAGCGGCTCGAAGTACAGGCGGTCGGAGGTGTCGTAGTCGGTCGACACGGTCTCGGGGTTGCAGTTGACCATGATGGTCTCGTAGCCGTCTTCGCGCATCGCGAGTGCGGCGTGCACGCAGCAGTAGTCGAACTCGATGCCCTGGCCGATGCGGTTGGGACCGCCGCCGAGCACCATGATCTTCTTCTTGTCCGTCGGATCGGCTTCGCACTCGTCCTCGTAGGTCGAGTACATGTAGGCGGTGTTGGTCGCGAACTCGGCCGCGCAGGTGTCCACGCGCTTGTAGACCGGGCGCACGCCGAGGGCGCGGCGCTTTTCGCGGATCGCGGTGTCGGTGGTCTTCAGCTGGCGCGCCAGGCGGCGGTCGGAGAAGCCCTTCTTCTTCAGCGCAAGCAGCGTGTCCTTGTCGATGTCGTCCAGCGACTTGGTTTCCAGCTCGAGTTCGATCTTCACGATCTCTTCGATCTGCACCAGGAACCACGGGTCGATCTTGGTCAGCGCGAACACTTCATCGACGCTCAGGCCCATGGCGAAGGCGTCGCCCACGTACCAGATGCGCTCGGGACCGGGCTCGCCCAGTTCCTTTTCGAGCACTTCGCGGTCTTGCGTCTTCTCGTTCAGGCCGTCGACGCCCACTTCGAGGCCGCGCAGGGCCTTCTGGAACGATTCCTGGAAGGTGCGGCCCATGGCCATCACCTCGCCCACCGACTTCATCTGCGTCGTGAGACGCGAGTCGGCCTGCGGGAATTTTTCGAAGGCGAAACGCGGGATCTTGGTGACCACGTAGTCGATCGACGGTTCGAACGACGCCGGCGTGGCGCCGCCGGTGATTTCGTTGCGCAGCTCGTCGAGCGTGTAGCCCACGGCCAGCTTGGCCGCGACCTTGGCGATCGGGAAGCCGGTGGCCTTGGAGGCCAGCGCCGACGAACGCGACACGCGCGGGTTCATCTCGATGACGACCATGCGGCCGTCCTTCGGGTTGATGGAGAACTGAACGTTCGAGCCGCCGGTGTCGACGCCGATCTCGCGCAGCACGGCCAGCGAGGCGTTGCGCAGGATCTGGTATTCCTTGTCGCTCAGCGTCTGAGCCGGCGCCACGGTGATCGAGTCGCCGGTGTGCACGCCCATCGGGTCGAGGTTTTCGATCGAGCAGACGATGATGCAGTTGTCGGCCTTGTCGCGCACGACTTCCATCTCGTACTCTTTCCAGCCGAGCAGCGATTCTTCGATCAGCAGCTCGTTGGTGGGCGAGGCTTCGATGCCGCGCTTGCAGATGGTCTCGAACTCTTCGGGGTTGTAGGCGATGCCGCCGCCGGTGCCGCCGAGCGTGAAGCTGGGGCGGATCACCGTGGGGAAGCCGACCGAGCGCTGTACAGCCCAGGCTTCGTCCATCGAGTGGGCGATGCCGGAACGCGCAGAACCAAGACCGATCTTGGTCATCGCGTCCTTGAACTTCAGGCGGTCTTCGGCCTTGTCGATGGCTTCGGGCGTGGCACCGATCAGCTCGACCGGCTTGTTGGTGGAAGCGCCCGTGTACTTGTCGAGCACGCCGTTGCGCCAGAGATCGAGCGCGCAATTCAGCGCGGTCTGGCCGCCCATGGTCGGCAGGATCGCGTCGGGGCGTTCCTTGGCGATGATCTTCTCGACGGTCTGCCAGGTGATCGGCTCGATGTAGGTGACGTCGGCCGTGGCCGGGTCGGTCATGATCGTCGCGGGGTTGCTGTTGATCAGGATGACCTTGTAGCCCTCTTCGCGCAGCGCCTTGCAGGCTTGCACGCCGGAGTAGTCGAACTCGCAGGCCTGGCCGATGATGATCGGGCCGGCGCCGATGATGAGGATCGATTTGAGGTCTGTGCGCTTAGGCATTCTTGCTCTCCGTCTTTTCCGTCTTGTTCTTTTCCATGAGTGCCGTGAAACGGTCGAACAGGTAGCCGATGTCGTGCGGGCCCGGCGAGGCTTCCGGGTGGCCCTGGAAGCAGAACGCGGGCTTGTCGGTGCGCGCCAGGCCCTGCAGCGTGTTGTCGAACAGGCTGATGTGCGTGGGGCGCAGGTTGGCCGGCAGCGACTTCTCGTCGACCGCAAAGCCGTGGTTCTGGCTGGTGATGCTCACGCGGCCGTTGTCCAGGTCCTTCACCGGATGGTTCGCGCCGTGGTGGCCGAACTTCATCTTGAAGGTCTTGGCGCCGGAAGCCAGCGCCATGATCTGGTGGCCCAGGCAGATGCCGAAGGTGGGAATGCCGGTCTCGATCAGTTCCTTGACGGCGCTGATGGCGTAGTCGCAAGGCTCCGGGTCGCCGGGGCCGTTGGCCAGGAAGATGCCATCGGGCTTGAGCTTGAGCACGTCGGCCGCGGGCGTCTGCGCTGGCACCACGGTGATGCGCGCGCCGCGCTGCGCGATCATGCGCAGGATGTTCTTCTTGACGCCGTAGTCGAAGGCCACGACGTGAAAGCGCGGCGTGATCTGCACGCCGTAGCCCGCGCCGAGCTTCCACTCGGTCTCGGTCCATTCGTAGGTCTGCGTGACCGACACCACCTTGGCGAGGTCGAGGCCGGCCATGCTCGGCGCGGCCTTGGCTGCGGCGATGGCCTTGTCGATCAGCGCCTGCGTGACGGCTTCGCCTTCGGCCAGGCCCAGGATGCAGCCGTTCTGCGCGCCATGGGTTCGCAGATGGCGCGTAAGCTTGCGGGTGTCGATGTTCGCGATGGCCACCGTCTTGCCGGCCACGAGGTATTCGCTCAGCGTGGCGGTCTTGCGGAAGTTGGAGGCGACGAGAGGCAGGTCCTTGATGATCAGGCCCGCGGCATGGATCTTGTCGGCTTCGATGTCTTCACCGTTGACGCCGTAGTTGCCGATGTGCGGATACGTGAGGGTCACGATCTGCTGGCAGTAGCTCGGGTCGGTGAGGATTTCCTGGTAACCGGTCATGGCGGTGTTGAACACCACTTCACCGGTCGTGGAGCCGGCGGCCCCGATCGAATTGCCTTGAAAGACCGTGCCGTCTGCGAGCGCCAGGATGGCGGGCGGGAAACTTCCCTTGAGAGACAAAAGCACTGGGTTCTCCGGATGGTTACGGTCGCCCGGAGCCCCAGGCGCGTTGCCTGCGGACTGCTGCTTAAGGGGATTTTGGCGTTAAAGGCGGCCGGGCGACGCTATTTGCGAGTAAGCCCCCGATTGTAGCCCGGACTGAAGCCCTATCCGGCCTGGAGGGCTGCTCCGCTCGCGTGAAGACAGATGGCGGCGGCCGCAGCCACGTTCAGCGACTCCTCGCCGCCAGGCTGGGCGATGCGGATGTGATGGGTCGCCCGAGCTTCGAGCGCGGGCGAAACGCCCTGCCCCTCGTGACCCATCAGCCAAGCGCAAGGATGCGGCAGACGGGCCTTGTGCAGCCATTCGCCACGATGGGAGCTGGTCGCGACGAGCGGCACCTTCAGGCTGTCGAGCAGGTCTGCCTCCACCCCTTCGATCAGCCGCAGGCCGAAGTGGGCCCCCATGCCGGCGCGCAGCACCTTGGGCGCCCACAGCGCGGCCGTGCCCTTGAGCGCGATCACCTGGGTAAAGCCGAAGGCGGCCGCGCTGCGCAGGATGGAACCCGCGTTGCCGGCGTCCTGCAGGCGGTCGAGCACCACGCTCGGCGCGTCCGGGAGCAATTCGGGCCGCGCCACCAGATCGAGCACGAAACCCATCGGCGCTGGCGACTCCAGCCCGCTGACGCCCCGCAGCAGATCGTCGCCGACCACTACCGTTTTGATAGCACCACTCGACCATTCGGCGGGCGCTTGCGGCCAGAAGGATTCCGAAAACACCGCGATTGCGGGCTTCACGCCGCGGGCAAGCGCCGCTCGGCACAGGTGATCGCCCTCGAGCCAGATGCGGCCCAGCTTGCGGTACGCGCCCGGGTCCTGGGCTAGCTTGCGCAAGTCCTTGAGGAGCGGGTTGTCGCGCGAGCTGATGTGGCTCGCGCCAGTGTCGGATGTCATGGCTGATTCAGGGTGCGGCGCGCAGGTCGAGCCGCACGGGCTCGGCGACGCTGATGACCATGGCTTGCGATCCTGCTCCGGCTGGCACTGCAACGCTCGCCGCAGCGGCCGTTCGAGCCAGCGCTGCAGCCACCGGGCTGAACGACTTGCGGTGATGCACACAGGCCCCGTGGCGCTGCAGTGCCTCCAGGTGCTCCCGCGTACCGTAGCCCTTGTGGCTGGCAAAACCGTAGTCCGGGTATTCGGCATGCAATTGTTCGCACAACCGGTCGCGGTGCACCTTGGCCAGGATCGACGCCGCGGAAATCGCCTTGACCAGCGAGTCGCCCTTGACGATGGCCTCAGCGAGCACGTCGAGCGTCGGCAGGCGATTGCCGTCGACCAGCACCTTCGCCGGCTTCAGGCGCAGCCCTTCAACCGCACGGCGCATCGCGAGCATCGTGGCCTGCAGGATGTTGTGGGTGTCGATTTCCTCGACGCTCGCCTGCGCGATCGAGCAGCACAGCGCCTTGGCCAGGATCTGGTCGTACAAGCGCTCGCGCTGCAGGGCCGTGAGGGTCTTGGAGTCGGCCAGACCGCGAATCGGTCGCAGGTCGTCGAGGATCACGGCCGCAGCCACCACCGGGCCGGCCAGCGGGCCGCGTCCTGCTTCGTCGACGCCCGCAAGCAGGCCTGGCGCGTCCCACACCAGCGGGGCCTGCTCAGCCTTCAAGAACTTTCTGGATCGCATCGGCGCAAAGTGTCGGCGTATCGCGCTGCAATTGCGAGTGCAGCTCGGAAAATCTTTGTTGCAGTGCCCGCGTCTTCTCCGGCGCGTCAAGCCAGGCCAGCGTGGACTGGGCCAGCGCCTCCGGCGTGGCGGCTTCCTGCAGCAACTCGGGCACCACGAATTCGCGGCACAGGATGTTGGGCAGGCCGACCCAGGGTTGCAACTGCTTGCGCTGCATGAGGCGCCACGAGAGCGCATTCATGTTGTACGCAATGACCATCGGCCGCTTGAACAGCGCGGCTTCGAGCGTGGCCGTGCCACTGGCGATCAACGTGACGTCGCAGGCGGCCAGTGCGGCATGCGACTGGCCATCGAGCAGCTTCACACGTCCTGCCATGCCACTGGCCTGGAGCAAGGCCTCGACCTCGGTGCGCAGGCTCGGGATGATGGGGGCCACGAACTGGAGTTCGGGCCGTGCCTTCTGCATCAGCGCGGCGGCGGCGAAGAAGCGGTCGGCCAGGTAGCGGATCTCGGAGCGGCGGCTCCCGGGCAGCAAGGCGACGACCTGTGCGTCGGGCGCCAGGCCGATGGCGGCGCGTGCTGCGGCACGGTCGGGAACCATCGGGATCACGTTGGCAATCGGGTGGCCCACATAGCTCGCGGCAACGCCCTGCTTTTCGAGCAGTTCGGGCTCGAACGGGAAGATGCACAGCACATGGTCGGCCGCCGCCCTCACCTTTTCAATGCGCCTGGGGCGCCAGGCCCAGATCGACGGGCAGATGAAATGCACGGTCTTGATGCCCTGGCTGCGCAGCCCGGCCTCAAGATCGAGGTTGAAATCGGGCGCATCGACGCCGATGAACAGCTCGGGGCGCTCCAGCAGCAGCCGGGCCTTGAGCTGACGCCGGATGCCGGCGATCTCGGCGTAGTGGCGCAGCACCTCGATGTAGCCGCGAACCGCGAGCTTTTCCTGCGGCCACCAGCTCTGGAAGCCATGCGCCAGCATGCGAGGGCCGCCAATGCCGGCGGTCTGAAGGTTGGGCCATCGCGCCTGAAGGCCATCGAGCAGCAGGCCCGCGAGCAGGTCGCCAGAGGCTTCGCCCGCGACCAGCGCGAAGCGTCGCTGAGCGTCCTTCTGCATCGCGGTCACGTCAGCGCGCAATGCCGCGCGTCGAGCTGGCGATGAAGGATTCCATCAACGCGACATCGCCTGCGGCTTCCGGCATTTCGGTGGCCAGTGCGGCGATGCCCGCGCGCGCCTCTTCGAGCGTCTTGCCCTGGCGATACAGCAGGCGATGCATCTGCTTTACCGCTGCGAGCCGCTGGGCCGAGAAGTCGCGCCGGCGCAGCCCCACGATGTTGAAGCCGCGCACCGCCAGCGGATTGCCGTCGACCAGCATGAACGGCGGAACGTCTTGCGACACCGCGCTGGCGAAGCCGACCATGGCGTGGGCCCCGATCGAGACGAACTGGTGAATGCCCGTCAGCCCGCCGATCGTGACCCAGTCGGCCAGGTGCACATGGCCAGCCAGCGTCGTCTGGTTGGCCAGCGTAGTGTGGTTGTCGACACGGCAGTCGTGCGCGATGTGGGTGTAGGCCATGATCCAGTTGTCATGGCCCACGCGCGTCACGCCGCCCGCCCCCGGCACGCCGAGATTGAAAGTGCAGAACTCGCGAATGACATTGCGGTCGCCGATGACCAGTTCGGTCGGCTCGCCCGCGTACTTCTTGTCCTGCGGCACGGCGCCAAGCGACGAGAACTGAAAGATCCGGTTGTCGCGGCCGATGGTGGTCCGCCCTTCGATCACGCAATGCGCGCCGATGGTGGTGCCCGCGCCGATCCGCACATGCGGACCGATCACGGTATAGGGCCCGACCGACACCGAGGCGTCGAGCTCGGCCTTGGGGTCGACGAGTGCTGTCGAATGAACCTGGGTCATGCCTTGCAAGTGACTGACTGCGGCCGGATCAGTTGATCTGGCGCATGGCACACATCAGCGTGGCCTCGCAGGCGAGCTCGCTGCCGACCCGGGCCCAGCCCTTGAACTTCGAGATGCCGGCCTTCATGCGCTCGATCTCGACCTCGAGCGTGAGCTGGTCGCCCGGCTCCACCGGCCGCTTGAAGCGCGCACCGTCGATGGCCGCAAAGTAGTAGACGGTGTTGTCGTCCGGCACGATGTCCAGCGAATGGAACGACAGCAGCGCGGCCGCCTGCGCCATGGCTTCCAGCATCAGCACACCCGGCATCACCGGGCGGTGCGGGAAGTGGCCATTGAAGAAAGGCTCGTTCATCGTCACGTTCTTCAATGCCGTGATGCGCTTGCCCTTTTCCATGTCGAGCACCCGGTCCACCAGAAGGAACGGGTAGCGATGCGGCAGCAACTTGAGAATTTGATGGATATCGAGCGTCGTCGTCATGATGTTCTGTTCCTGCATCGTCGTCATTTTTTCGGGGGAGCTTTCTCCAGCGCCTTCAGTCGTTCGCGCAGGCTGTGCAACTGCTTGAGCGTTGCCGCATTCTTTTCCCAGCTCGCATTGTCATCGATGGGAAACATACCGGTGTACTGGCCGGCCTTGTGAATCGAACGGGTTACCGTGGTGGCGGCGGACACGTGCACGCCATCGGCCACCGTCAGATGGCCCAGCACGATGGCGCCACCGCCGAAGGTGCAGTTGGCACCGATGGTCGCGCTGCCGGCCACGCCCACGCAGCCGGCCATGGCGGTATTCTTGCCGATGCGCACGTTGTGGCCGATCTGGATCAGGTTGTCGAGCTTCACGCCGTCTTCGATCACCGTGTCGTCGAGCGCGCCGCGGTCGATGCAGGTGTTGGCACCGATCTCGACGTCGTTGCCGATGCGCACCGCCCCCAGCTGCTCGATCTTGACCCACTGACCTTCATGCAGCGCGAGTCCGAAGCCATCGGCCCCGATGACCACGCCCGGGTGCAACAGGCAACGCTCGCCAAGCGAGCAGTCTTCGCTGACCGTCACGCGCGACTTGAGCACGGTCCCCGCGCCGATGCGCGCGCCCCGCTCCACCACGCACAACGCACCGATGCGCGCCGTCGGGTCCACCTGTGCCTCGGCATGAATCACCGCAGAGGGATGGATGCGATCGGTGTCCGGACGCGCGTGATGCGCCTTCCAGAGCTGCGTCAGGCGTGCGAAGTAGAAATAGGGGTCCGGCGTGACGATGAACGCACCACGCGCAGCAGCCGCCTCGCGCATGGCAGGCGAGACGATCACACAGGCGGCCTTCGAGGCCGCCAGTTCCTGCTGGTATTTGGGATGGCTCAGGAAACTGAGCGCATCGGGTTGTGCATTCTGGAGCGGCGAAAGTCGCTCGATGGACAGCGTGGCATCTCCGTGAAGCTCGCCCCCGAGGGCGTCAACGATGGCTCCTAGCTGCAGCGACACGCCGGTTCGCGGCGTTACTTGCCGGCCGCAGGCGCAGGAGAGCCGACCGACGCGTTCAGCGCCTTGATCACCTTGTCGGTGATGTCGTGCTTCGGGTTGATGTAGATCGCTTCTTGCAGGATGGCATCGTACTTTTCAGCTTCGGCCACTTGCTTCACCACGCGGTTGGCGCGCTCGTAGACCTGCTGGAGTTCCTCGTTCTTGCGGGCATTGAGGTCTTCCTGGAACTCACGGCGCTTGCGCTGGAAATCGCGGTCCTGGTCGACGAGTGCACGCTGACGCGAAACACGCTGACTTTCAGTCAGGGTCGAAGCCTCGCGCTCGAATTTCTCCGAAGCGGTTTTCAGTGCGTCGCCTTGCGCCGTCAGATCCTTCTCGCGTTTGAGAAACTCGGCTTCGAGCTTGGCCTGGGCAGCCTTGGCCGGCTGGGCTTCACGCAGCACGCGATCCGGATTCACGAAGCCGATGCGGAAAGTCTCCTGCGTCTGTGCCTGGGCAGGCACAGCAGCGAGCAGGAAAGCGGGAACCAACAACGCGCCTGCTGCGGCGCGAATCAAATGCTTCATTTAGAAAGACGTTCCGATCTGGAATTGGAGGCGCTGAATTCTATCCTTCGGGATCAAGACGAAGCCCGTGGCAGGGTCCGTCACTTCCTTTTGGTACATGACAGGGAAGGCGTAAGCCAGGCTCAGTGGGCCGAGAGGCGAAATCCAGCTGATACCGACACCCACCGAGGCTCGCAACTTCTTCTGCGCCTTCCACTGTTCATCCGTAAGGCCTGAAGCGCGCGAACCGAACACATTGCCGACGTCAAAGAAACTGTACAAGCGCAGCGTGCGATCGTTGCCAGCGCCCGGGAACGGCGTACTGAGCTGGGCACTGAAGATAGCTTTCTTGGTACCGCCCAAAGATGCCCCTTCGGTTTGACCAAAAAGCGGCACATCGCGTGGGCCCAGCGAGTTCTGTTCAAAGCCGCGAACCGACCCCAAACCACCGGCATAGAAGTTCTTGAAGATCGGAAAAACCTTGCCTCCAAGGGCCTTGGCGTAACCGACCTCACCATTGATTGCAACGGTGTACTGCTTGTTGATTGGGAAGAACTGCTGATACTGGTAGTTGGTCTTGATGTACTTCATGTCGCCACCAATCCCCAACTCCAGATTGGCACGCTGCAACACCCCACTGGTCGGGACCAGCGCGCTGTCGCGGCTGTCGCGCCCCCAACCCACAGTCAACGGCAAACCCCAGACGCTGTCAGTCGTGCAACCGGTCACAGCCCAGCCGGCAGGCGTTGAAGGAAGAAATCCGTTGGGAATTGGGGCCGTATTGAGCTGGCATCCAAAGTAATTGAGGTAAGACCGCGGTGTTGTGAGCCCGGCGAATGCCGTTGACTTGTTCGGATTAAATGCATACCGCTCAAGCCCGACGCCGAAGAAGATCGTATCGACTTCGCTGAACGGCACACCAAAGCGGATGGACGCGCCCTGGTTGACCAGCTTGTAGTCGCCATCGATGTTGGTCGAGTACGGACGGGTCGTCGTGTGATAGACGCTGATCGTGCGCGAGATGCCGTCCTTGGTGAAATAAGGATCGGTCGTGCTAAGCGACAGCGTCCGGTTGTACTTGCTGGTGTTGACCTGCACGCCCAAGGAATTGCCCGAGCCGAACACGTTCTCCTGCGAGATGCCGAAGGTCAGGGCGACCTTGTCAGAGCTCGAGTAACCCGCACCCAACTGAAGGCTGCCGGTCGGCTTTTCGGTCACGTTGATGACCAGATCCACCTGGTCGGGTGTGCCCGGCACTTCCTGCGTCTCGACGTTCACTTCGGTGAAGAAACCAAGGCGGTCCACGCGATCGCGCGACAGCTTGATCTTGTCGCCGTCGTACCACGACGCTTCGAACTGCCGGAACTCCCGGCGAATCACTTCGTCGCGCGTCTTGTTGTTGCCACCAACGGAAACACGGCGCACATAGACGCGACGCGAAGGCTCGGCCTGCAGCGTCAGCGTGACGCGGTTGTTGACGCGGTCGATCTCGGGACGCGCCTGCACCTTGGCAAACGCATAGCCGAAAGAGCTGAAATAGTCGTTGAAGGCCTTGGTGGTGTCGGTGACCTGCTCGCCGTTGTAGGGCTCGCCTGGCTTGATCGTGATCAGCGACTTGAATTCGTCGTCGCGGCCGAGATAGTTGCCGTCGAGCTTGACGCCGGCCACCACGAACTTCTCGCCTTCGGTGATGTTGACCGTCACCGTCAGGTCCTTGCGGTCCGGAGAAATGGCGACCTGGGTCGAATCGATGCGGAATTCGAGGTAGCCGCGCGTGATGTAGTACGAGCGCAGCGTTTCAAGGTCGGCGTTGAGCTTGGCGCGCGAATACTGGTTGGACTTGGTGTACCAGCTCAGGTAGCCGCCGCTGTCCTGGTCGAACAGGTTGAGCAG
Organism: Variovorax sp. EL159; assembly: GCF_900100965.1. Lineage (GTDB taxonomy): Bacteria > Pseudomonadota > Gammaproteobacteria > Burkholderiales > Burkholderiaceae_C > Variovorax. Next base: position 859,278 of record NZ_FMUJ01000003.1, read on the forward strand.
CGTCGATTCGCTGAAGGCCTTGTTGCCGACCACGTGGACTTCGCGGATGCGCGCCGAGTCGCCTTCGGTGACGGTGAAGGTCAGGTTGACACGGTTGCGCTCGATGGGCGTCACGGTGGTCACGACCTGCGCGTTGTAGAGGCTGCGGCTCACGTACTGGCGCTTGAGCTCCTGCTCGGCGCGATCGGCCAGCGCCTTGTCGAATGGACGCCCGTCAGTCAGACCGATCTCGCGCAGCGCCTTTTGCAGCGCGGCCTTGTCGAATTCCTTGGTGCCCACGAAATCGACGTCGGCGATGGTGGGTCGCTCTTCGACGATCACCACCAGCACGTTGCCGTTCACGTCGATGCGCACATCCTTGAACAACCCCAGATCGAACAGCGCGCGGATGGCGGCGGAACCGCGCTCGTCGCTGTAGGTATCGCCGACGCGCAAGGGCAGCGACGCGAAGATCGTGCCGGCCTCGACGCGCTGCAAGCCTTCGACGCGAATGTCGCGTACCGTGAAGGGCTCGACGGCCCAGGCTGCCGTGGCTGCCAATGCGCTGGCAACCACCGCGGCAACGCTACGCAGGCGAAAGCGACTGAAGTTTTTGTTCATCTGTGAATTGAGCCGGCACGGAAAGGGCCGGCAGAAAGTTAACCAAAGAGCCGCGTGACGTCGTTGAAGAGTGCGACCGACATCATGACCAGCAGCAAGGCGACACCGCCGCGCTGAAGCCGTTCCATCCAGGCGTCGGAGACGCTTTTGCCGGTCAGGCCCTCCCAAAGATAATACATCAGGTGTCCCCCATCGAGGACCGGCAGCGGCATGAGATTGAGCACGCCCAGACTCACGCTGATGAGCGCAAGAAAGACAAGATACTGGGTGAAACCGAGGCTGGCCGACTTGCCGGCATAGTCCGCGATCGTGAGCGGACCGCTCAGGTTCTTGATCGAAGCCTCGCCGATGACCATCTTGGCCATCATCCGCACCGTGAGGGCAGACACCTCCCAGGTACGAACCACGCCGCGCCAGACGCCGTCGACGAGGCCCTGCCGCACCGTCACCATTTCAGGCGGAGCACCCACATAGGCACCGACCCGGCCGACCTTGACGCCGTTTTCTTCCCGCACTTCGGGCGTCACGTCCAGCGCAAGCGGCCGGCCGCCGCGCTCGATCTGCCAGGCTTGCGTCCGCGGTTGAGCACCCTCGATCGACGCACGAATCACCTCGCGCAACTGCTGGCCATCGATGATGGCGGTGCTGCCGATTGCACGCACCAGGTCGCCATTGCGAAGACCCGCACGCGCGGCCGCACTGTCCGCCATGACCTCGCCGATCTCCGGCCGGGTCAGCGGCGCAAGCACGCCGATCTTGCGGAACATCTGCGGATCGGCATCCCGGGTCTCGACGCGGCTCAACGGCAGCACCAACTGGTGCGCAGGGCGACCGCCCTCGCCTGCCACTTCGAGCGTCAGGTCACGACCGTCGAGCGCGCCACGCGTCATGCGCCAGCGCAGGTCCTCGAAAGACTGGACGGGCGACAGATCGCCGTCGAAGCCCGCCCGGGTAATCTGCTCGCCACCACGCAAACCCGCAGCTTCGGCGAGCGAAGCTGCCACTGGCCGCGCCAGCTTGGCAACAGGCTCCTGCACGCCGATCCAGTTGACCGCCGTGTAAAGCACCACGGCGAGCAGCAGGTTGGCAATCGGCCCGGCAGCGACGATGGCCGCGCGCGAGCGCAACGGCTGGGTATTGAAGGCCCGATGGCGCTCTTCCGGCGCAACCGGACCTTCGCGCTCGTCGAGCATCTTGACATAGCCACCCAGGGGAAATGCACCGATGACGAACTCGGTCTGCTGCCCCGGATGCTGGCGTTTGGGCTGCCAGCGGAACAGCGTTTTACCGAAGCCGACAGAGAAACGCTCGACCTTGACGCCGCATGCCACCGCGACACGGTAGTGGCCGTATTCGTGCACGGCGATCAGCACACCGAGCGCGACCACAAAGGCTATGACAGTGAGCATCAGGAACCTTCGAGAGCTGGTAGGAGGTCAGTCAGGCTGCGAAACGCAGTGCCGCGGCATTGGCCGCGGCGCGGGCGCTGGCATCGAGCGCCAGCAGGTCGGCCAGCGATGCCGGCTTGGAGGGGGAGACCGTCTCCAAAGTTTCCATGTTCACCGCATGAATGCGATCGAAACGCAGGCGCCGGTCCAGGAAAGCCTCGACAGCGACCTCGTTGGCGGCGTTCAGGACGGCAGTCGTGCCCGGTGCGGCACGCAACGCGTGCCATGCCAGGCCCAGCCCTGGAAAGAGCGCAGCGTCGGGCGCGTCAAAGCTCAGGGACGCCATCTGGCGGAAATCGAGACGTGCCGCACCGCTCTCGATGCGCTCGGGCCAGGCCAGGCCCACCGCGATCGGCACCCGCATGTCGGGGGTGCCGAGCTGGGCAATGACCGAGGCGTCGGTGAACTGCACCATCGAATGCACCACGCTCTGCGGATGAATGACGACTTCGATCTGTTCAGGGGCGACGCCAAACAGGTGTCGCGCCTCGATCACTTCGAGCGCCTTGTTCATCATCGTGGCCGAGTCGACCGAGATCTTGCGCCCCATGACCCAGTTCGGATGCGCGCAGGCCTGCTCGGGCGTGACCGCTCCCAAGGTTTCGGGTGCACGCGTGCGAAACGGCCCACCCGAGGCAGTCAGGATGATCTTGTCGATGCGTCGCGACCATGTGGAAGAGTCTTCAGGCAACGACTGGAAGATGGCCGAATGCTCGCTGTCGATGGGCAGCAGCGTGGCACCGCCCTCGCGGACCGTGCGCATGAAAAGTTCGCCACCGACAACCAGGGCCTCCTTGTTCGCCAGCAGCAGCCGCTTGCCTGCCCGCGCCGCTGCCAGACAAGGGCCCAGCCCTGCCGCACCGACGATGGCGGCCATGACGGCGTCGACCTCTTCATGGGAAGCTATCTTTTCAATAGCATCAACCTCAGTCAAAACGCGCGTCTTCAGCCCGTTTTGCTTGATCTTTTCGGCAAGGAGCGCCGCATGCGGCGCGCTCGCCATCACGGCAAAGCGCGGCGAGAACTGTGCGCACTGAGCCAGCAGCTCGTCCACCTTCGTAGCGGCGGACAGCGCAAACACCTCGAAACGCTCGGGGTGCCGCGCAATGACGTCGAGCGTGCTGACACCGACCGAACCGGTCGAACCGAGCACCGTCACGCGTTGTTTGGGAGTATTCACAGGAAGGCCAGCATCATGGCAATGGGGAGCGCCGGCAAGAGAGCATCCACCCGGTCGAGCACGCCGCCGTGGCCGGGCAGCAGGCGGCTGCTGTCCTTTGCGCCGGCGCTGCGCTTGATCAGGGATTCGACGAGGTCGCCCACGACACTCATCGCAGCGAGAAAAATGGCACCGAGCAGCAACAGCCACCAGCCGCGTTCGTTCAGGCGGGTGTAGAGGCTGGCAACCGTCGCACCGGCAGCCTTGTCGGCCCAGACCCAGGCAAAAGCCAGCACCACCACGCCGATCATGCCGCCCCACACGCCTTCCCAGCTCTTGCCCGGGCTGATCGCGGGCGCCAGCTTGGCCCGCGTGAACTTGAGGCCGAAGGCGCGGCCGGCGAAATAGGCGAACACATCGGCCACCCACACCAGCACCAGGATCGACAACAGGAAATTGATGCCGACCATGCGCGCCTGCACGGCGGCAAGCCATGCGACCCACAACGCCAACAGGCCGCCGACCAGCCGCAGCCCGCGAGGAATGCGCGGCCAACCCGGCGCCGCCACGCGCAGAAGCGCCGCACCGCCGAGCACCCAAGCCGCGCTGGCCAGCGTCCACATCAGGACCAAGGGCTGCTCGAGCAGGCCCAGCCACCACGAGAGCCCGCACAGCAGCACAGTCTCGGCACCCAGAAAGAGCGACACCCCCTGGCCATAGCCGTTCAGGCGCCCCCACTCCCACGCCGCCGCGCCGATCAGCACGAGCATCACGCAGGCGAAGGGGATATGGTTTCGATAGAACAGCGCTGGCAACAGGATCGCGAGCAGCACGATCGCCGTGAGGATGCGTTGTTTGAGCATGCGGGAGGTTGTCAGGCCATCGGTCAGGCCGTCACGGCCGCGACCTGTGCCGAGGTTTGGCCAAAGCGGCGTTCGCGGGCCTGGAATGCGGCGATGGCCTCGTCCAACGCGGCCTCGTCGAATTCAGGCCATAACTTGTCACTGAAGAAAAGCTCGGCATAGGCGCTCTGCCAGAGCAGAAAATTGGACAACCGCTGCTCGCCGCCAGTGCGGATGAACAGATCGGGGTCGGGCACGTGAGCCAGGGCCGTGGCGCGGTCGAGACTGACTTCGGTGATCGCCTCACCCTGGGCCGCCAGCTTGGCTGCGGCCTGCGCGATGTCCCATCGGCCGCCGTAGTTGAAGCAGACGTTGAGCACCATGCGCGTGTTGTGCGCGGTGGCCGCCTCGGCATCGACCAGGCCCTTCACCATCTTGGGCGACAGGCCGGCCCGCTCGCCGACGAAATGAAGCCGCACGCCATCACTGCTCAGCCGGGGCACCTCGCGGCCGAGCGCGCCGACCATGAGCTCCATCAGGCCCGAAACCTCTTCGACCGGACGATTCCAGTTCTCGGACGAGAACGCAAAGACCGTGAGCACACCCACGCCGCGATCGGCGCAGGCCTTGACGCAGCGCCGCAGCGATTCGACACCCTGCTTGTGCCCCGCCACGCGAGGCAGAAATCGCCGCGTCGCCCAACGGCCGTTACCGTCCATGACGATGGCAACGTGGTGAGGAATGCGCGGCGATGACGAGGCCATGGCAGGCCTCAAACGGCCATGATCTCCGCTTCCTTGGCCGTGACCAGCCGATCGATTTCCGCGATGTGGCGGTCGGTGACCTTCTGGATCTCGGCTTCGGCGCGCTTCTGGTCGTCCTCGGACGCCAGCTTTTCCTTGACCAGTTTCTTGACCGATTCGTTCGCGTCGCGGCGCAGGTTGCGCGTGGCGATCTTGGCGCTTTCGCCTTCGTTGCGGACCAGCTTGGTCATTTCCTTGCGGCGCTCTTCGCTCATGGCGGGCAGCGGCACGCGGATCAGGTCACCCATCGACGCCGGGTTGAGGCCCAGGTCGCTCTCGCGGATGGCCTTCTCGATCTTGGCGCCCATGCCCTTTTCCCAGGGCTGGACGCTGATGGTGCGCGAATCGAGCACCGACACGTTCGCCACCTGGCTCAGCGGAACCTGCGAGCCGTAGTAGTCGACGTGGATCGAATCGAGCAGCGCCGAGTTGGCACGGCCCGTACGGATCTTAGTGAGGTTGTTCTGGAATGCGGCGAGCGACTGGTTCATCTTCGCGTCGGTCGCACTGCGGATGTCTGCAATGGTCATCTCAAAAACTCCTAGGCATGCACCAGCGTGCCTTCGTCCTCGCCCATCACGACGCGCTTGAGCGCACCGTTCTTGAAGATCGAGAACACCTTGATCGGCAGCTTCTGGTCGCGGCACAGCGCAAAGGCCGTGGCGTCCATGATGCCGAGATTTTGCGCGATCGCCTCGTCGAAAGTCAGCGTGGCGTAGCGCGTTGCTTGGGGGTTGGTCTTGGGATCGGCGGTGTAGACGCCGTCGACCTTGGTGGCCTTGAGCACCAGCTCGGCACCGATTTCGGCACCGCGCAGCGCAGCGGCCGTGTCGGTGGTGAAGAACGGGTTGCCGGTGCCGGCCGCGAACACCACGACCTTGCCCTCTTCGAGGTACTGCAGGGCCTTGGGGCGTACATAGGGCTCGACCACCTGCTCGATGGCGATGGCGGACATCACGCGAGCCACCAGCCCCTGCTTGTCCATGGCGTCGGCCAGTGCCAGCGCATTCATCACGGTGGCCAGCATGCCCATGTAGTCGGCTGTGGCACGGTCCATGCCGACGGAACCACCCGCGACACCGCGGAAGATGTTGCCGCCGCCGATGACCACGGCCACCTCGACCCCCATGTTCACCACTTCCGCGATCTCCTCGACCATGCGGACGATGGTGGCGCGGTTGATGCCGAAGGCGTCGTCGCCCATCAATGCCTCTCCCGACAGCTTCAACAAGATTCGCTTGTGGGCTGGGCGGGGATCAGACATGGGCAATTTCCTTGAGTTGGCGGGGGCGAGTGTAAAACGTAGCGGTGAAAAAGCGGCGGCACGCGTTCGCGCACCGCCGCTTATGTGGCTGCTGGATCAGGCAGCAGCCTTGGCGGCAGCGACTTGCGCAGCCACTTCGGCAGCGAAGTCGTCGACCTTCTTCTCGATGCCTTCGCCGACCACGTACAGGGTGAAGCCCTTGATCGAGGTGTTGGCGGCCTTGAGCATCTGCTCGACGGTCTGCTTGTCGTTCTTCACGAACGGCTGGTTGTGCAGCGAGACTTCCTTGAGGTACTTCTGCACGCCGCCTTCGATGCGCTTGGCAACGATGTCGGCCGGCTGCGGCTTCTTGCCTTCGGCTTCGGCCGTCTTGCGGTCTTCTTCCGCTTTGCCGGCTGCAACTGCGCGCTCTTTTTCGATCAGGTCGGCGGGCACGTCCGATGCCTGGATCGCGACCGGCTTCATGGCGGCAATGTGCATTGCCACGTCCTTGGCCGACGTGTCGTCGCCTTCGAACTCGACCATCACGCCGATGCGCGTGCCGTGCAGGTACGAAGCCAGCTTGCCGTTGCCCGTGAAGTGCTTGAAGCGGCGGAAGCTCATGTTCTCGCCGATCTTGCCGATCAGGCCCTTGCGCACGTCTTCGAGCGTGGGGCCGAAACCGTCTTGCTCGTAGGCCAGCGCGCCCAGTGCAGCGATGTCGGCAGGGTTGTTCTTGGCAACCAGCATCGCGGCAGCATTGGCCATGGCCAGGAAGCTGTCGTTCTTGGTGACGAAGTCGGTTTCGCAGTTGATTTCGATCATGCCGCCGGCAGCGCCGTCGACAAAAGCCGTGACCACGCCTTCAGCGGTGATGCGGCCCGATGCCTTGCCAGCCTTGTTGCCGAGCTTGATGCGCAGCAGCTCTTCGGCCTTTTCCATGTTGCCGTCAGCCTCCGTCAGGGCCTTCTTGCATTCCATCATGGGCGCGTCGGTCTTCGCGCGCAGTTCGCCGACCATGCTTGCGGTGATTGCAGCCATTTGTGTATCTCCGTAAATCCAAAAATCAGGTTAAAAAAAAGGGGCACCAAAGCCCCTTCTTCAGGCTCGCGGGCGCGCCAATCAGGCCGAAGCGCCTTCTTCGACTTCGACGAATTCGTCGCTGCCTTCGGCGATGGCCTTGACCACGTCACCACCGGCGCTGTTGCGGCCTTCGATGATGGCGTCGGCGATGCCGCGGGCGTACAGCGTGACAGCCTTCGACGAGTCGTCGTTGCCAGGGATCACGTAGTCGATGCCTTCGGGCGAGTGGTTGGAGTCAACCACGCCGATCAGCGGAATGCCGAGCTTCTTGGCTTCGGCCACGGCGATCTTGTGGAAGCCCACGTCGATCACGAAGATGGCGTCCGGCAGCGCAGCCATGTCCTGGATGCCGCCGATGTCCTTTTCGAGCTTCGCGATTTCGCGCGAGAACGTCAGCTGCTCTTTCTTGCTCAGGCTGTCGAGACCGGCTTCTTGCTGGGCCTTCATGTCCTTCAGACGCTTGATCGAGGTCTTGACGGTCTTGAAGTTGGTCAGCATGCCGCCGAGCCAGCGGGTGTCGACGAAAGGCACGCCGGCGCGACGGGCTTCAGCCGCCACGATTTCACGAGCCTGGCGCTTCGTGCCGACCATCAGGATCGTGCCGCGGTTGGCCGTGAGCTGCTTGGCGTACTTCATCGCGTCCTGGAACATCGGGAGCGACTTTTCCAGGTTGATGATGTGAATCTTGTTGCGGTGACCGAAGATGTACGGAGCCATCTTGGGGTTCCAGAAGCGGGTTTGGTGACCGAAATGGACACCGGCTTCCAGCATTTCGCGCATGGTGGTAGACATTGAAATTACTCCAAAGGTTGGGTCTAAAATCCAGCCCGTTTTGCGCTCTTTTGAATAGAGTCACAACACCTTGATTGGGCCGGTTTGCGGATGTGTTTGACTGGATGCAACGGGAGCCGTCGCTCGACCAGCGAAACCCAAAGAGTATAGCACGGCCGACACCCTCATTCCTGAACCCGAGCCGTCCACGCGGCAGCAGCAGCCACCCATGAACGACCTTCACGCCACCCGTCTCGCGCTTCTGGCAGGCGGCTCCGATGCACGCACCGAAATAGAGCGCGCCATCGACATCTCCGGGTCCGCGGCCTGCGCCCACGTTTTCACCCGAACCCTGTTCGACGAGGCCCGCCAGGCGGCCGTCGGGGCGGCGCCGGAAAGCAGGCTCGCCGGGCTGGCCTTCACCTCCAAGGACCTGTTCGACGTGGCGGGCCAGCCGACACCCGCCGCCTCGGTGGTGCTGTCCCATGCGCCGGCGGCCAAGGCCGATGCGGTCGCGGTCGCACGGCTGCGCGCCGCGGGCGGCGCGCTGACCGGCCGCACCAACATGAGCGAATTCGCGTTTTCGGGCGTTGGCGTCAACCCGCACTACGGCACGCCCGCCAACGTGAGCGACCCCACCACGCCGCGCATTCCGGGCGGCTCGTCGTCCGGCGCGGCGATCTCGGTCGCCAGCGGCGCGGCGTTCATCGGCCTTGGCTCCGATACGGGCGGCTCGATCCGCATTCCCGCGGCGCTGAACGGCATCGTTGGCTTCAAGAACACTGCGCGCCTGGTTCCGTCCACCGGCGCGCTGCCGCTGTCGACCACGCTCGACACGGTCTGCGCCATGACGCGCTCGGTGCGCGACGCCGTCACCGCGCATGAAATCCTGGCCGCGCGGACCGTGACGGCCGACTCCGCCTCGATCGGCGCCTACAGGCTGGCCGTCGTGAAGAACGTTTTCTTCGACGGCATCGAGCCCACCGTGGCCGCCGCGTTCGAGCGTTCGCTGAAAGCGCTGTCCGCCGCAGGCGCCCGCATCGAGGAAATCGAGTTGCCCGAGCTGGCCGACCTGCAGTCCATCAACGCCACCGGCGGCTTCTCGGCCGCCGAGTCGCACGCATGGCACCGGTTGCTGCTGGAACGCAGCGGCGCCGGTTACGACCCGCGCGTGGCCCAGCGCATCCTGCGCGGCGCCAGCATGAAGGCGCACGAGTACATCGACCTTATCCATGCCCGCCGCGACTGGATCGCCCGCATGGAGAAAGCGCTAGCGCCCTTCGACACCGTGCTGTCGCCCACCGTGCCCATCACCGCCCCCTCCATCGCGAGCGTGGCCCCCGGTGCCGAGCGCGACGAAGAATTTTTCCGCGTCAACGCGCTGCTGCTGCGCAATCCGTCGATCATCAACATGCTCGACGGCTGCGCCATCTCGCTGCCCTGCCATGACCCCGGCGAACTGCCGGTCGGCCTGATGCTGTGGCATGCCGCGCTGCACGACGACGCCGTGCTCGCGATTGCGCTGCAAGCCGAACGCACGCTGCAAAATCAATAGCTGCATACGCCCATTCCGCGGGCGTCAGCTGCCTCTTTTATCTAGAACATTCAATGAAAATCGCGATCGTGGGCGCCGGCATCATCGGCGTCACCACCGCCTGGGAACTGGTTTCCGACGGCCATGAAGTGACCGTATTCGAGCGCCGTGGCGCCGCCGCAGAAGAAGCCAGCTTCGCCAACGCCGGCGTGGTCGCACCCGGATACGTCACGCCATGGGCTGCGCCCGGCATGCGCGGCAAGGTGCTGCGCTCGCTGCTCTCCTCGCATGGCGCGATCAAGCTGCGCTGGCCGCTGAATACACGAGACATCGGCTGGATGTCGCGCTGGCAGAAGGACTGCAAGCTCGAGACCTACCTGGCCAACCGCGCCCGCATGCAGCGCCTGGCCTTCTACAGCCGCACCCGGCTGCACGAGGTGACCGAAGCACGCGAGCTGAGCTACGAGCGCAGCGACGGCTACCTGGTGCTGCTGCGCTCCAAGCGCGAGAAAAAGCTGATCCAGCCCGGCCTGGACGTATTGCGCGCTGCGGGTAGCGTGTTCAAGGAAATCGACGCCGACGAGGCCCGGCTGATCGAGCCCGCCCTCAACCCCGACACGCCACTGGCCGGCGCCATCCACCTGCCGGAAGACGAAGTCGCGAACTGCCGCCAGTTCGCATTGCTTCTGAAGTGGGAGGCCGAGGCGCTCGGCGCGCAGTTTCACTTCAACTGCGACATCGCACCGCTGAGCCGCGCGGCGCCCACCTCGCTGTCGCTGGCGAGCGGCTCAGACGCCATCCGCTTCGACGCGATCGTCGTGTGCGCCGGCCTTGCTTCGGCCACGCTGCTGCGGCCGCTGGGTTTGCGCATTCCGATGGCGCCGATCTACGGCCATTCCGTCAGCGCCCCCATTCGCGAACCGCTCAACGCGCCGCGCAGCGCTGTGATGGACGAACGCTACAAGGTCGCCATTTCGCGCCTCGGGCAACGCGTACGCGTGGCTGGCAGCGCAGAAATCGGCGGCTCGCTCGACACGATGAATCCCGCCGCCGTGCAGACGCTCTACAAGGTGCTGCACGACTGGTTCCCGGGTGCGGCCACGCTGCAATCGGGCGTGCAGCAATGGAAAGGCGCACGGCCGATGCTGCCCGACGGCCCGCCCGTGCTGGGGCCCAGCGGCATCCCGGGCGTATGGCTCAACCTCGGCCACGGCTCGAGCGGCTGGGCGTTGTCGTGTGGCAGCGCCCGCGTGATTGGCGACCTGATCGGCGGGCAAGACCCGGGCGTCGACCTCGAAGGCCTGGGCGTCGAGCGGCTCAGTCTTTAGGGTCCCACCGGCGCAGCATTTCAGGACTGGCCGGCGCTTCGACTGGCAAACCGGCCGGCGGCTCGGGCTCCGCTGGCGGCCTGAACCTTTGGGCCAGCAGCCCCAGCAACGCGGGCGCGATCAGCGCAAAGAATGCCAGGCACAGCGCGTAGCCGCCCAGCACCAGCCAGCGCGCCATGCCGGACACGCTGTCGATCGGCACCTCGAGCCAACGCACGACACTCAGGCCGAACCCGACGCCTGCGGCCCAGGCCAGATCCCGCAAGGGCACCCACTGCTTCACGTCGGCCAGCAGGAAAGTGCCCCACACGACACCCAGCACGCCAAGCGCCCAACCCACGCCGGCCGTCCACGCCAAGGTCGCGATCACGAAGAAGACAAACCACGCCAGCAGCAGGAGCAGCAGCCAGCCAAGGCCCTTGAATTTCATCGGGCGATGATAGGTGGCGTGGCAACACCCATGCACCGGCCCCGGCGGCACAATGGATCGATGCAACGCATCACGTCCGCCACCGTCGCCGATCTGTTCGACATCGCAGCCACGCGGCGCATCGAGCAAGCGGCCGCAGCCGCCCTGCCCGCCCACACCTTGATGCAGCGCGCGGGCTTGGCGGTGGCGCGGCTTGCCATGGCCATCGCGCCGCATGCGCGCACGATCTGGATCGCCTGCGGGCCGGGCAACAACGGTGGCGACGGGTTCGAGGCGGCTGCGCAGCTGCGGCACCGGGGCTTCTTTCCTGTCGTCACTTTTGTGGGCGATGAAGCCCGGCTGCCACCGGATGCCAAGGCCTCGCTGCAGCGTGCCCGCGATGCAGGCGCTTTCTTTGCACCCACGCCTCCCACTACGTACGAACTAGCCATCGATGCGCTGCTCGGCATCGGTGCGTCCAGACCGCCCGAAGGCACGATGGCCGAATGGCTGCGGCAGATGCGGACCACAACCCAACCAGTGCTGAGTGTCGATGTGCCATCAGGATTGAACGCGGACACGGGCGTTCTTTCACCCGCAGACGAATCGCTTGCCGCAGAAGCGCAGCCGATCCGCGCCTGCCTCACCTTTCTCACCCTGAAGCCTGGTCTCTTCACGGCACAAGGACGCGACGCGGCCGGCACCGTCTGGTTCGACGACCTGGGTTGCAGCGCCTTCACCGACCAGCCCGTTGCGCGCCTTGCCGGCTCGCCAAGAACGCAACCGCGCGCGCACGCATCGCACAAGGGCATCTACGGCGACGTGGTGGTGATCGGTGGCGCCCCCGGCATGGCGGGTGCCGCGTTGCTCGCAGGCTCGGCGGCGCTGCACGCCGGCGCGGGTCGCGTGTTCGTCGGGCTGCTCGACCCGAGCGCTGCGCCGGTCGACACCTCGCAGCCCGAATTGATGCTGCGCGACGCCCGCACGCTGGACCTGTCCGGCACGACCGCCGTTTGCGGCTGCGGCGGAGGAAGCGCAGTGCGCGAATTGCTGCCGCGTGCGCTGGCAACGGCAGCAACCCTGGTGCTCGATGCCGACGCCCTCAATGCCATTGCGACCGACAGCGCGCTGCAAACGCAACTGGCATCGCGCGGGAAGCGCGGGCGCCCCACGGTGATCACACCGCATCCGCTGGAAGCCGCCCGGCTGCTGGGCTGCACCGCCGCAGATGTCCAGGCTGACAGGCTGGCCGCAGCCCGCAAGCTTGCCTCGCGCTTCGGCGTCGTGGCCGTGCTCAAAGGCTCGGGCACCGTGATTGCCGACGCGGGCGATGGGCCCGCCGCCATCAACCTGACCGGCAATGCCCGGCTCGCCACGGCCGGCACGGGCGACGTGCTGGCCGGCATGATCGGTGCCGCACTGGCAGCCCGCCAGTCGGCCTTCGAGGCGGCGCAAGAAGCCGTCTGGCGGCACGGCCACATCGCCGACACATGGCCCGCCGACGCGGCCCCGCTGACGGCCGGCACGCTGGCCCGCCGCGCGCCCGCCTGAGGCTTTTAGCCGCGCCCGACGAAGGGCATCTTCGTCGCCATGATGGTGTGGAACAGCACGTTGGCTTCGAGCGGCAGGTTCGCCATGTAGAGCACCGATTGCCCCACGATCTTGACGTCGATCAGCGGCTCGATCGCCAGTTCGCCATTGGCCTGCGGCACGCCCTTGGCCATGCGCGAGGCCAGTTCGGTCATGGCATTGCCCACATCGACCTGCCCCACGGCGATGTCGTACTTGCGGCCGTCGAGCGATGCCGTCTTGGTCAGGCCCTCGACTGCATGCTTGGTCGACGTGTAGGCCGCCGAATTCGGCCGCGGCGTGGTGGCCGAGATGGAGCCGTTGTTGATGATGCGGCCGCCCATCGGTGTTTGCGCCTTCATCGTGCGGAACGCCTGCTGGATGCAGAAGAACATGCCGCTCAGGTTGATGTCGACCACGCCCTTCCACTGCTCGGGCGTCCAGTCTTCGAACGGGCCGGGCGGGTTGCCCACGCCGGCGTTGTTGAACAGCAGGTCGACGCGGCCGAAGCGCTCCACCGTGGCCGCGAACAGCGCCTGCACCGACTCGGCATTCGCCACGTCGGTAGGCACGGCGAAGGCTCGCGCGCCGGCGCCCGATTCTTCGGCCACCTGCTCCAGCGGCTCCAGGCGGCGGCCCGCCAGGGCCACGCTCCAGCCATCGCCCAGCAGCGCCAATGCCGCTGCGCGGCCGATGCCCGAACCCGCGCCCGTGACGATGGCGATGCGCCCTTTGTTGCTCTCAGCACTCATGCTCAATGTCTCCTTCTTGCTTGTCTGTGGCTTGTCTGTCGTTTGTGAGGTGATGCCTGCAGGTCATCCGCGGCGGGGCTTGCGCCCCTTCATCTTGTTGGCCGCCTTTTTGACTGCCGATTTGAAGGCCTGCATGGCCGACTGCGGCCCCGCCGCAGCGGTGACCGCACCACGGTCCGAACGCTGCTCGCTGTTTGCCTCGGCCTTGTGGCGCGAACTGCGCTTGGCCGACGCCTTCACCGGCACACCGGACGATACGGCGCCCTTGTCCTTCATGGCCCGGGTCGTCAGGTCTTCGCCTTCGCGCACAAGGCGAAAGTCAATCTTGCGACCGTCCAGGTCGACGCGGCTCACCTGCACCCGCACCCGCGTTCCGATGGCGTAGCGGATGCCGGTGCGCTCGCCGCGCAGCTCCTGGCGCATCTCGTCGAACTTGAAGTATTCGCCGCCGAGTTCGGTGATGTGCACCAGGCCCTCGACGTACATCGCGTCGAGCGTGACGAAGATGCCGAAGGTCGTGGCCGCGGTGACCACGCCGCCGTACTCTTCGCCCAGGTGCTCGCGCATGTACTTGCACTTGAGCCAGGCCTCGACGTCGCGGCTGGCTTCGTCGGCGCGGCGCTCGTTGGCACTGCAATGCAGGCCCGCGGCTTCCCAGGCCAGCACTTCCTTGGTGGGCGCGACCGTCGCCTTCTGCGGCTTGGTCGTGGGCGCCTTCACGCGCGAGGCCAGCCGCTTGGCCAGCTTGGCGTGCGCCTCGCCCGGCGTCGGCAGCATCGGCAGCTGGTAGCGCGTCTTGGTAAGGATCGCCTTGATCACGCGATGCACCAGCAAGTCGGGATAGCGCCGGATCGGGCTGGTGAAGTGCGTGTAGGCCTCGTAGGCCAGGCCGAAGTGACCGCTGTTGATCGGCGTGTAGATCGCCTGCTGCATCGAGCGCAGCAGCATGGTGTGGATCTGCTGCGCGTCGGGCCGCTCCTTCGTGGCTTCGGCAATCGCCTGGAACTCGCCCGGCTTGGGGTCGTCGGTGATGCTCAGGCCCACGCCCATGGCCTTGAGGTAGCCGCGCAGGATTTCTTTCTTCTCGGGCGTCGGACCTTCGTGCACACGGTACAGGCCCGGGTGCTTGCCTTCGGCGATGAAGTCGGCGCTGCAGACGTTGGCCGCGAGCATCGCTTCTTCGATCAGGCGGTGCGCCTCGTTGCGCGTGCGCGGCACGATCTTCTCGATGCGGCCGGCGTCGTCGCAGATGATCTGCGTCTCGGTGGTTTCGAAGTCGACCGCACCGCGCTTGCCTCGCTGCTTGAGCAGGGCCTTGTAGACGTCGGCGAGGTTCAGCAGGTCCTTCACGCGGTCCTTGCGCTTGGCAGCTTCGGGCCCGCGCGTGTTGCCGAGGATCGCGGCCACTTCGGTGTACGTGAAGCGCGCGTGGCTGAACATCACGGCCGGATAGAACTGGTAGGCGTAGACCTCGCCATCGGCCGCGACGAGCATGTCGCACACCATGCACAGGCGCTCGACTTCGGGGTTGAGCGAGCACAGGCCGTTCGACAGCTTCTCGGGCAGCATCGGAATGACGCGCCGCGGAAAGTAGACGCTGGTGGCGCGGTCGTAGGCGTCGATGTCGATGCCCGAACCTGTCTTCACGTAGGCGCTGACGTCGGCGATGGCCACCAGCAGGCGCCAACCCTTGCCGCGACCCACCTTCGCAGGCTCGCAGTACACGGCGTCGTCGAAGTCGCGCGCGTCTTCGCCGTCGATGGTGACGAGCGGAATATCGGTCAGGTCGACGCGCCCCTTCTTGTCGGCGGGACGGACCTTCTCGGGAAGCGCCTTGGCCTCGGCCAGGCATTCCGCGGAAAACTCATGCGGCACGCCGTACTTGCGCACGGCGATCTCGATTTCCATACCGGGGTCGTCGATCTCGCCCAGCACTTCTTTCACGCGGCCCACGGGCTGACCAAACAGCGCAGGGGGTTCGGTCAGCTGCACAACGACAACCTGCCCCACCTTCGCGGGGCCGGTCGCGCCCTTGGGAATCAGGACGTCCTGGCCGTAGCGCTTGTCTTCGGGTGCAACGAGCCAGATGCCACCTTCGTGCAACAGGCGGCCGATGATGGGCTGCTCGGGGCGCTCGACGATCTCGACCACGCGCCCTTCGGGACGACCGCGGCGGTCTTGCCGCACGACGCGTGCCTTGACGCGGTCCTTGTGCAGCACTGCCCGCATCTCGTTCGGCGGCAGGTAGATGTCTGCCTCGCCGTCATCGCGCTGCACGAAGCCGTGTCCGTCGCGATGTCCTTGAACAGTGCCTTCGATTTCATCCAGCAAGCCGCTGGAAGTGACATTATTTTTGATATGATCTCCTTCTTTCCTGAAATTCAAAACATACCTGCTTCTGCAGTTATGTGGGCCCAGATGGCGGAATTGGTAGACGCACTAGTTTCAGGTACTAGCGAGTAACATCGTGGAGGTTCGAGTCCTCTTCTGGGCACCAAGTTTAAACA
>NZ_FMUJ01000003.1:875335-1056409 GCF_900100965.1 Variovorax sp. EL159
GCCCAGATGGCGGAATTGGTAGACGCACTAGTTTCAGGTACTAGCGAGTAACATCGTGGAGGTTCGAGTCCTCTTCTGGGCACCAAGTTTAAACAGACCTTTACCAGGTCATTCGATTCAAGCCACCGGTCTCCGGTGGCTTTTTTCATGGCCGCTTGAATCCGCATCAAACGGCCGACGCGGTCGAGCCGCAACCCTCGCCGCCGCACATGCGCGAACGAGCGAATCCACCGAATTTCAGCGAATCGACAAAGCGACCACGCAAAAATGTGTATAATCGTGGACTTTGCTGAAGAGCAAAAATAGCCCAGATGGCGGAATTGGTAGACGCACTAGTTTCAGGTACTAGCGAGTAACATCGTGGAGGTTCGAGTCAATCACAACGGATTCAAACAGACCCTTACCAGGTCATTCGATTCAAGCCACCGGTCTCCGGTGGCTTTTTTCTTGTCCGCTTGAATCAGAAACATCAAACGGGCAATGCGATCAGGTCATGGCCTTCGGCGCCCACGATGCGTGCACGAGTGAACTCGCCGACCTTCAGCGTCTTGCTGATCTTCTCGGGCGGCAACAGGCGAACCGTGCCGTCGATCTCCGGTGCATCTGCATATGTGCGCCCCACTCCACCCTTGCGGCCCATGCCCGGCGCTGAATCAACCAGCACCTGCATCGTCGAGCCGATGCGCTTTTGCAGCTTGGCGATCGACACGGCTTCGGCCACCTCCATGAAGCGGGCACGGCGCGCCTCGCGCTCGGCCTCAGGCAGCATGCCGGGAATGTCGTTGGCGGTTGCACCTTCGACCGGGCTGTAGGCAAAGCAGCCCGCGCGATCGATCTGCGCTTCGCGGATGAAGTCGAGCAAATGCTCGAACTCCTGCTCCGTCTCGCCAGGGAAGCCGGCAATGAAGGTGCTGCGAATCACAAGCTCAGGGCACACCTCGCGCCAACGCGCCAGCCGCTCCAGGTTCTTTTCACCACTGGCCGGGCGCTTCATGCGCTTGAGCACATCAGGATGGCTGTGCTGCAACGGTACGTCGAGGTACGGCAGCACCTGACCGCTCGCCATCAACGGAATGATCTCGTCGACGCTCGGATACGGGTACACATAGTGCAAACGAACCCAGGCACCATAGGGCTCGGCGATCTCACCGAGCGTGCGCACCAGTTCGAGCATGCGGGTCTTGACCGGCTTGCCATCCCAGAACCCGGTGCGGTACTTCACATCGACGCCATACGCCGAGGTGTCCTGGCTGATCACCAGCAGCTCTTTCACACCGCCTTCGAACAGCGCCTTGGCCTCGCCAAGCACGTCGCCGACCGGCCGCGACACGAGGTCGCCGCGCATCGAAGGAATGATGCAGAAGGTGCAGCGATGGTTGCAGCCTTCGCTGATCTTCAGGTACGCATAGTGGCGCGGTGTCAGCTTGAGGCCGGCGATGCCGAAAGTGTTCGGCACCAGATCGATGAATGGATCGTGCGGCTTGGGCAGGTTGGCGTGCACCGCATCCATCACCTCTTGCGTGGCGTGCGGGCCCGTGACGGCCAGCACACTGGGGTGCATCTGGCGCACCAGATTGCCACCCTGGTCGCCGGTCTTGGCGCCCAGGCAGCCGGTGACGATCACTCGGCCGTTCTCGGCCAGTGCTTCGCCGATGGTGTCCAGACTTTCTTTCACCGCGTCATCGATGAAGCCGCAGGTGTTGACGATCACCAGATCGGCACCTTCGAAAGTCTTTGCGGTCTGATAACCCTCGGCGCTCAGCTGGGTCAGGATCAATTCGGAATCGGTCAGGGCCTTGGGGCAGCCCAGGCTCACAAAGCCGACCTTGGGGGCAGTCGACTGGGTCGTACGTTCGGGGGAGGCAACTTCGCTCATATGCCTCTATTGTCCCAGCTATCGGTGACAGCCGGGCAATGATTGAGCATCCCCCTCCCCCGGCTGCGGCGCGGCCACCCTCGCACAACTGGGCGACATTCAGGGACGCTTGATGCCAAAGGCTCCCAGCACCTGCTCGGTATTTTTCTGCATCTGCTCCTGCATCTGCAAAAAGACATTCTTCGATTGCTCGACATAGTTGCCCATCAGGCCCTGGAGCATCGGCGACTGCATGGTCATAAATTTCGACCACATCTCGGGCGTCAGGCCCTCGGCCTTGTCGGCGAGCTGGGCCTGCACCTCGGTCATCGCCTGAATGTTCTTCTCGAGGTACGGCCCCATGTAGCCCTGCATGGCCTGCCCATAGAAACGGATGATGTGCGCCAGCACCTGTTCGGTGAACATCGGCGCGCCGCCCGCCTCTTCTTCAAGAATGATCTGCAGCAGGATGCTGCGCGTGAGGTCATCGCCCGTCTTGGCGTCGCGCACCACGAACTGGGCGCTTTGAATCACCAGTTGCTTGACCTCGGTCAGCGTGATGTACGTGGATGTCTCGGTGTCGTAGAGCCTTCGGTTGGGGTACTTCTTGATCACACGCTGTACCGGCTTGACCCCGGACTTCTTGCTCTGCACTGCGGACTCCTTCACATGGACGCCCATGTCATCGGATGATTCTAGAGAGCGCTTTTGCTGCATCGCGACAAGGTTTACCCTGACCGCGGCCTGCACTTTCGCTCAGTCCGGCGAGGTCGCGTACTCGGCGCCGCAGGCGTGGCAAGCAGCCGACTCGGGGCGCTCCTCGACCGCCTCTCGAAAACGCAGAGGGTTTTTCTGCCCGTAGACCACCCAGCAGCGCGGGCAGTGCTCCTGCCCCAGCGTCGGAAGATAGGCGCGAGCGCGCTGCTCGGCGCGCTCTTCGGTCAACGGCATGCCCTGCCGCTGGGCGCGCGCCACTTCGCGCGCAGCCATGGTGTCGGTACGGCCACTCGCATGGTCGTTGATGCCGTAGACCGCACGCGCAAACTCGATCGGGGCCTGCTTCAGCAGTGCCGCCAGGCGCTTGTCGGCATGAGCCCGATCAACCAGCGTCGATCGCGTATTCATCGAATCGCTTATCAAGAAAATTGGAGAGGATTTGCAGAACGACCAAGGTAGCACAACAACATGGCCAAGGTCTTTTTCTGCATCACCACAAGGGACGATTTGAACACCGGGGAACCCGGTGCATGCTCTGTTCAACGGGTCCGGTGGTTGGCCGGGGTTGAAACAGAAATTGGTAGGCGCGATTGGACTCGAACCAACGACCCCCACCATGTCAAGGTGGTGCTCTAACCAGCTGAGCTACGCGCCTAAGGATGTGTCCGAGAAGCAGCTATTGTAGCAGGAGAAAACGCAGTTTTCAGCGACGACGTGCAGATCGCACACCAATCACTGCAGTGACCACGCCAAGCACCTGCGTGAGCCGCGCTGCATCGGCGATTTCCACAGTGAACGTCATCCACGCCGTGCCCTTGATCGATTGCGTTTGCACGCCGATCACATTCATCTTCTCGCGCGCGAACACATCGGAGATGTCGCGCAGCAGGCCTTGGCGATCTGCAGCCTCCACAGCCACATCCACCGCGTAGACCGGCGCCTCGGCGCCCTTCTTTGCTGCGCCCCATTCGACATCGATCACGCGCTCGCCATCGCGGCCAGCCATCGTGCGGAAGTTGCTGCAGTCGGCGCGATGAACGCTGACGCCATGCCCACGGGTGACGAAGCCACGAATGGCATCGGGCGGCGCGGGCTTGCAGCACTTGGCAAGTTGCGTCATCAATGAAGACACGCCCACCACCAGCACGCCGCCCGTGCCCGACTTCTCGCTGCCGCGCGCCTTCTTGATCAGCACGCCATCGTCGGGGCCAGGCGCTGGCTCCGGCGGACGCAGCAGCGTCTCGATGTTGCGCAGCGAAAACTCGTCCTTGCCGACGACTTCAAACAGATGGTCTGCCGACTTGAACCCAAGCTGCGAAGCCAGGTCTTCGAGCCGCATCGCCGTCTTGCCTTCGCGCTGCAGCAGCTTCTCGACCGCCTCGCGTCCGCGCGCCACGGTCTCGTGCGTGATCTGCGCGTTGAACCACGCACGCACCTTCGCGCGCGCACGGTGGCTGGCCAAGTAGCCCAGTTCCGCATTGAGCCAATCGCGCGAAGGCCCGCCTTCCTTGGCCGCGATGATCTCGACCGTCTGCCCATTCGACAGCGGCGTATTGAGCGGCACCATCGCGCCGTCGACACGCGCGCCACGGCAACGATGGCCCAGCGTGGTGTGCACCGTGTAGGCAAAGTCGACTGGCGTCGCGCCCTGCGGCAATTCGACGATCGCGGCATCGGGCGTCAGCACATAGATGCGGTCGTCGAACAGGCCCTGCCCCTGCAGGCCGCCCGACAGATCGCGCTCCCATGCCAGCAGTTGGCGCAGCACCGCGATCTTCGCGTCGTACTCGCCGCTCGCCCAGACGCCCGCATAGCCCTTGTGGCCAGCTTCCTTGTAAGCCCAGTGCGCGGCCACGCCGTGCTCGGCGTGGTCGTGCATCTCTTCAGTGCGGATCTGGATCTCGATGGGCTTGCCCGGCTTGCCATCGACCAGCTCCCGCACCACCGTATGGAGCGACTGGTAGCCGTTCGGCTTCGGCCGGGCGATGTAGTCGTCGAACTCCTCGTCGATCGGCTGGAAGTGCGAATGCACCCAGGCCAGCGCCGCATAGCAATCCTTGACGTCGGACACCACCACGCGCAGCGCGAGGATGTCGAACACCTGCGCGAAGTCGAGCGACTTGCCGCGCATCTTCTTGACGATGCTGTAGATATTCTTGGGGCGCCCCTGCACGACGGCATGCACACCCTCGGCCTGCAGCTCGCGTTCCAGTTGCGAACGCAGTTGCTCGACGTGGCCTTCGCGCTCGATGCGCTTCTCGTCGAGCAGCCGCGCGATCAGCTTGTAGGTTTCGGGTTCGAGAAAGCGGAAGGAAAGATCCTCGATCTCCCACTTCACCTGCCAGATGCCCAGCCGGTTCGCGAGCGGCGCGAACACCTGCAGCGACTCGCGCGCCACACTCTCGGGCGCGGGCTGCTTGCTCGCGGCGGCATGGCGCAGGGTCTGCAGGCGCGAGGCCAGCCGGAGCATCACCACCCGCAGGTCGCGCGAGAACGCGAGCAGCATCTTGCGCACGTTCTCGGTCTGCGCGCCCGCGCCTTCCAGGTGATTGCCCTGCGACGCCGCACGCGCCTGCTCCTGCACGCGAACCAGCTTGGTGGTTTCGACGGCGAGCGCCGCGAAGTTGTCGCCGAAGACCTTGGCGATGACTTCCTGCGGACGGTTCAGGTGCTGGCAGGCATAGACCAGATAGCTCGCCGCCTGCATGGCTTCCGAGCCTCCCATCTTCGCGACGATGGCGGCCACCGCATCCGCATGTGCGAGCGTGTTCTCGCCCGTATCGAGCTTCTCATCGGCAATCAGCGGCTCGGCGAACGCACGGGCGCGCGCGAGCATGTTCTCGATCACGGGCGTGCGGTCGGCCGTTGCGGCGGACAACGGATAGTCGACCATGATCCCCTCGGACATGGGTGCCGTCTGAAGATTCGAAGACTCGCGCTTCACGCTTCCACTCAATCGAAGAGAAAGTCGGTGACGACAGCGATCTGCGCAGGATCGACAAGGGTCGGCGCGTGGCCTACGCCGTCGAATTCGACCAGCTTTGCATGCGGGCCGCGTTGGGTCATGGCCAACGCCGTCTCGCGCGACAGCAGGTCCGAGACAGCGCCGCGCAGCAGCAGCGTGCGTGCGTCGATGGCGTCATACAGACCCCACATGATCGCGCCGCCTTGCGCCGCGGCTTCAGGCGTGATGGCGCGCAACGCAACGCCAATGGCAGGGTCGTAATGAAGCACCCACGATTCGGAAGCTTTGTCGTCACCCGCATCGATCTTGGCCGCGCCATCCGCCGTGCGCTGCGATGCAGGCACCACCATGTGTTGCGACAGTGCCAGCCATTGAGCGGGCGTGTGCGGGCCGAACGTGGTCGACAATGCCCACATCGCATCTGCAGCCGCCTGCACGCTGGCAAAGCGACCGCTTTGCCCCACGTAGGCACCGATGCGTTGCACGGCTGCGGGTTCGATCGTGGGGCCCACGTCGTTCGCGATGAAGCGCCGGATCGGCCGCGCCAATGGCAATTCCTTGTGGCCCGCCAGCACGAAGCCGATCAGGCCGCCCATGCTGGTACCGAGGTAGTCGAGGGTATCGATCGCCTGTTCGCGCTGCAGCTGTGCAATCAACGCCACCATGTCGGCCGCATACACCGGGACTTGATAGAAGGCCGGGTCGCGCAGCCAATCGCTGCGGCCACGCCCCACCACATCAGGGCAGATCACGCGCACGTTGCCACCCGCGCGCGCCACGATGGCCTGGGCCAGCATGTCGAAGTCGCGCCCCTGGCGGGTCAACCCGTGCACGCAGATCACGACGCGCGCGCTGCGTGCATCGCCCCATTGCCAATAGGCCATGCGATGGCCGCCCTGGGCGTCGTCGCACGCCACGTAATGAAGCGTCGGTTCAGTCATGAAAACAGTGGGGTCCTGGTGCGGATAATGGGTTCGTCGCATCCTAATTCATCCGGAGATTGATCTTCATGCTCAAAGGCAAAACCGCGCTTGTCACGGGGTCCACCAGTGGCATTGGCCTGGCCATCGCCAAGTCGCTCGCCCAGCAAGGCGCGCATATCGTGCTCAACGGTTTCGGCGATGCCGAAACACCCAAGGCCCAGATCGAAGCGCTCGGTGTTCGCGCCGAGTACCACGGCGCCGACATGAGCAAGCCCGACCAGATCGAAGACATGATGAAGTTCGCCGCGTCGAAGTTCGGCCGCGTGGACATCCTCGTGAACAACGCCGGCATCCAGCATGTCGCCAAGGTCGAGGACTTTCCCACCGAACGCTGGGACGCCATCATCGCCATCAACCTCACGAGCGCATTCCATACGACGCGGCTGGCGATTCCAGCGATGCGCGAAGCCAACTGGGGCCGCGTCATCAACATCGCGTCGGCGCACGGTCTCGTGGCATCGGCACAGAAGTCGGCCTACGTGGCGGCCAAGCACGGCATCGTCGGCCTGACCAAGTCGGTGGCGCTCGAAACCGCAACCACCGGCGTCACCGTCAACGCCATCTGCCCTGGCTGGGTGTTGACGCAGCTGGTGCAAAAGCAGATCGATGACCGCGCGGCACGCGAAGGCATCACCGCGGCGCAGGCCCAGAACGAACTGCTGGGAGAAAAGCAGCCTTCGCTGCAGTTCACGACCGTCGAGCAGTTGGGCGGCCTTGCCGTCTTCCTGTGCTCGCCGGCGGCCGATCAGGTGCGGGGCGTCGCCTGGGCCATGGACGGCGGGTGGACCGCCCAATAGAAAAGAAGAAAAGAGACTGCCCGATTTCACGCCAAGGCGCGGCGTGAAATCCACCACCTTCCATCCCCTGAGGCGGCGAGGTGGCACAAGCCACCGTGAGAGCAGCCCGGCAGCGCCCGCATCCGCCGGCGCCGCCTGCTCGCCATTTACTTGAGCTGCACCGAGCCCGACACGCTCACGACCACATTGGTCTTGCCGGCTTCGACTGGCACAGCCGAATCGGCCGAGAACGACTTGGCCTGCATCGCCATCATGCGCGGGTGGATCGGGCCGCTGTCGTTGGCATTCACCGACACCTCGCGCAGCGTGTAGCCACCGAAGCCGAAGCCCTTGGCCAGCTCGGCCGCCTTCTGCTTGAAGTTCTCGATGGCGATGTTCTGCGCCTCGGTCTCGGTCTTGGCACGCTGCTCGCGGCTCAGACCAAAGCCCACATTGCCCACGCCGAGCGTCGTGATGCGGCCCGCGGTCTGCGTGATGCGCGGGAAGTCGCGGCCCTCCAGCACCAGTTCGGTCGAACCCTGCCAGCCGTTGATCTTTCCGTCCTTCGAGTAGCGCGGCGACAGGCTGAAGTTGCCAGTGCGCACGTCGAGCTGGCCCGGCTGCGCGTTCTTCTTGGCTTCGGTGAGCGCGGCGTCGAGCGCGGCCTTCAACTGCGTCTGCACAGTGGCTGCATCGGCGGCATCGCGCGTGGTCACGAGCGTCATGCTCAGCATGTCCTGCTGCACCTCGACCGTGCCGGAGGCCGTGAGCTGCAGCACGTTCTGCGGCGCGGGCGTGGTCACGTTCTGGGCCAGGGCGGTACCGGCCACGGCCAGGGCGGCACAGGCGGCGAGCAATTTGATGGTGTTCTTCAAGACGATGTACTCCCTTTGTTGGAATGAAAGACAAACCCCGCGCCAGCGCCTCATGGGCGTTGGCCGCGCGGTGCGATCAGCGGGCGGGCCGCGGTCGGTGGTGTCGGCGCGATCCGCTCGGCAGGCTGTGATTCTGCCGAGTTCAACAAGGTTCCCGTTGCGGGCGGCGTCCACTGCCCCCGCACCTGCTGGCGCAGCTCGAACAGCTCGGCGGCCGTGAGCCGGCGGCCCGCAATGGCCTCTTCGCGGCGAATCTCCTCGCGTTGCGCCGCACGGTGGGCGGCCACCGCATCGCGCACTTCGCTGCGGCGCACCTCGCCGATCCTTAAGAAATCACCGGAAGCCGCCAGCGTCGGACCGCAGGCGAAAACAAGGATGAACGGCAAGGCGGAGAAAGGTAGTCTCATTGAGCAAAGTCACTGGGGAGCGACGACTTTGCCACTGCTGGAAGAACATCGGATGACCAGACCGCGAGCGTCCGCAAGTTTTGTAACTTAGTGTCAAACCATAAGTAAATCTGGCTCAACGAAGCCTTAACGCCTTCAGAATCGGCCCTGTTACAAATTCAACGTTGTAGAAATGACTCAAGTTCCCGCTCGCA
The DNA here is from genome assembly GCF_900100965.1 of Variovorax sp. EL159. Taxonomy (GTDB): domain Bacteria; phylum Pseudomonadota; class Gammaproteobacteria; order Burkholderiales; family Burkholderiaceae_C; genus Variovorax. Next base: position 884,108 of record NZ_FMUJ01000003.1, read on the forward strand.
CCGACAAGATCGTGATCGTCGACGACGACGCCCGTATCCGCGACCTCCTGCGCCGCTACCTGACGCAGGAAGGTTTTGAAGTGATCGTGGCCGAAGACGGCAAGGCGCTCAACCGCATCCTGTTGCGCGACACGGTCGACCTGATCGTGCTCGACCTGATGATGCCCGGCGAAGACGGCCTCTCGGTCTGCCGCCGCCTGCGTGCCGCCAACGACCGCACGCCGATCATCATGCTCACCGCCAAGGGCGAAGACGTGGACCGCATCGTCGGTCTCGAAGTCGGCGCCGACGACTACCTGGGCAAACCGTTCAACCCGCGCGAACTGCTGGCCCGCGTGCACGCCGTGCTGCGCCGCCGTCCGCCGCTCGAAGCGCCGGGCGCCCCCTCCACCGAGAACGAGACCGTCACCTTCGGCCCGTTCGCCTTCGACCTCGGCTCGCGCACCCTGAAGAAGGATGGCGAAGAGCTCTCGCTGACCACCGGCGAGTTCGCGATGCTGAAGGCGCTGGTGCGCCATCCGCGTCAACCGCTCTCGCGCGAAAAGCTCGCCCAGCTGGCGCGCGGCCGCGAGTTCGAGCCCTTCGACCGCAGCCTGGACGTGCAGATCTCGCGCCTGCGCAAGCTGGTCGAGTCCGACGCCGCGGCGCCACGCTACATCCAGACCGTCTGGGGTGTGGGCTACGTGTTCGTGCCGGACGGCACGGCCTGACGCCCCGCTGAAAGGTGGCCATCGGCCAATCCGCCAGACCCGGCCATGCGCAGGAAGACGGTGCGCAGGTCACGATGCCCAGCCCTCTCGAGGGCAGTGGCACGCGCGACCGCCGCCCCGGCCTCAAGCTGGGCTTCAGCCTTTTCTGGCGCACTTTCTTTCTGCTCGCACTGCTGCTGATCGGTTGCACGGTCGCGTGGCTGCAGACCTTCCGCTCGCTCGAATACGAGCCACGCGCCATCCAGACCGCGCACCAGATCGCCTCGCTCGTGAACCTCACGCGCGCGGCGCTGGTGTATTCGGACGCCATCACCCGGGTGTCGCTCATCAAGACGCTGGCCGACCAGGAAGGCGTGCGCATCCTGCCGCGCGAGCCCAATGACCGTTTCCAGCCCTACACCAGCGGCGCGCTCGACCTGCGCGTGACCGAAGAGCTGATCGACCAGCTCGGCGAAGGCACCACGGTCGCCAGCCGCGTGAACGACGAAGCGGGCCTGTGGATCGGCTTCACCATCGAGAGCGACACCTACTGGCTGCTGCTCGACCCCACGCGCTTCAGCCGCGTGGGCGGACGCACGTGGCTGGTGTGGCTCAGCACGGCCATGGCGCTGTCGCTGGCCGGTGCGGCGCTGATCACGCGGCTCATCAACCTGCCGCTCAAGCAGTTGTCGCGCGCGACGATGCAGGTGCGCGAAGGCGAGTACGAGGCGCACCGGCTCGACGAGCGCGCCCGCACCAACGAGATCCGCGCGGTCAACATCGGCTTCAACCGCATGGCGGACCAGCTCGCCAAGATCGAGCAAGACCGCGCCATCATGCTGGCCGGCATCTCGCACGACCTGCGCACGCCACTGGCGCGGCTGCGGCTCGAAACCGAGATGAGCGTGGCCGACGAAGACGCGCGCGACCACATGGCCGCCGACATCGCGCAGCTCGACGCGATCATCGACAAGTTCCTCGACTACGCCCGCCCCGACCATGTCGATCCGCGCCCTGTGCTGCTGCGCGACGTGGTCGATGCCTGCACCTACGCGGTGCAGGACTACGAAGAGATGAACATCACCGTCGACGTGCCCGCCGACCTGCGGGTGCTGGGCGACGAGGTCGAGCTCACGCGCGTGATCTCCAACCTGGTCGAGAACGCGCGGCGCTACGGCAAGACGCCGTCCACCGGCGTGGCCGACGTCACAATCCAGGCGCAAGCCAACAACGATGCGGTGCTGATCAAGGTGCGCGACCACGGCGCGGGCGTCGAGCCCGCCCTGCTCTCACAGCTGACCAAGCCCTTCTTCCGCGGCGACGCGGCGCGCACTTCGGCGGCAGGGGCCGGCCTGGGCCTGTCGATCGTGGCGAAGAACATCGAGCGCATGGGCGGCACCTTCGCGCTGACCAGCACGCCGGGGCGCGGCCTTGCCGCGCACATCCGGATGCCGCGCGCCATGCCCGAAGGCAAACCGGCGCCCAAACCGGGCGAGCTGCCACCGGGCAAGAAGATCTGAAGAAGCTCCTGCTGCCGCCCTGCCACCAGGGCCGCAGGGGCTGGCTTCAGCGGTGCAGCAAGACGGCCGCGCGTGCTTCCATCGCGCGGCCCTCGCCCACCGGGCCGAGCTTCTCGGCCGTCTTGGCCTTCACGTTCACCTGATCGACCGCAAGGCCCAGCGTGCCGGCGATGCGCTGGCACATGGCCGGAATGTGCGGCGCCAGCTTGGGCGCCTGTGCAATCACGGTGCTGTCGACGTTGCCGATCTCCCAGCCCGCCGCCCGCACGCGGCGCGCCGCCTCGGCCAGCAGCACCGCCGAATCGGCACCGCGAAACTGCGGATCGGTGTCGGGAAAATGCCGGCCGATGTCGCCCAGCCCGGCACCGCCGAGCAACGCATCGGTGATCGCATGCAGCAGCACGTCGGCGTCCGAATGCCCGAGCAGGCCCGTGACGTGCGGCACTTCGACGCCGCCCAGGATCAGCTTGCGCCCTTCGACGAGCTGGTGAACGTCCCAGCCTTCGCCGACGCGGATGTTGAACGGAGTCGTCATGCCATGGCTTTCTTGCGGCCGAGCAGAACCGCCTCGGCCAGTACGAAGTCTTCGGGAAACGTGACCTTGAAGTTCTGCGCGCTGCCCGGCACCAGCAGCGGCGACAGTCCGATGGCCTCGATCGCGCTGGCCTCGTCGGTCACGGTGTCGCCCACGCGCTCCAGCGCATCGAGCAGCATGCCCAGGCGGAACATCTGCGGCGTCTGCGCCAGCCACTTGTCGGCGCGCGGCAGGGTCTGGGCCACGCGGCTTTCGGTGGTCGATGCCTTCAGCGTGTCGGCCAGCCGGTGGGCCAGCAGCCCGCCCACGGCGTCATGTTCGCAGGCGGCGATCAGCGCCTCGATCTGGCTCGAGGTGACGAGGCAGCGTGCCGCGTCGTGCACCAGCACCCAGTCGTGCGCGCCGGCGCCCTTCTGCCGCAGCGCCAGCAGGCCATTGCGCACCGTGGCGGCGCGGGTCAGGCCGCCCACGCGCAGCAGGTGCTCGCCCTGGGCCGGAAAGCGTGGCAGCACGGCGTCGACATCGCGGTCGTCCGGCGACACCACCAGCGCCAGCCCCGCAAAACGGCCCGCCAGTGCACGAAAGGCCTCCAGCGTGTGGGCCACCATCGGCTGGCCGGCCAGGCGCCGGTATTGCTTGGGCTGCGTGGACTGGGCATGTCCCGCGCGGTGGCCGGAGCCGGCGCAGGGAATCAGCACGAAAAGTCGGGAAGAAGACATGAGCTCCTGTACGGGCCGATGGCCGACAAGCGGATAAAGGGCCGCCATTCTAGAATTGCCCTTCGCACACCCCTCGCCAGCCGGCGCGGGGTGTTGTGCATTTTTCGAACCGCTCCATGGACCTCCCCCATCTCACGGCAGGCAAGCGTTTCACGCTGCCGCGTCCCCCGTTGTCGGCCGATGCCCTCTTGCTCGCGCAGCTGGGCATGCGCGAGAAAACCGCGGGCCGCGCCACCGCGATGTTCACGGCCGACGCCAACGACGCGCAGCGGCTCATCGACGAGATCGCCTTCTTTGCGCCCGAGCTGCGCTGCGCCCTCTTCCCCGACTGGGAGACGCTGCCCTACGACAGCTTCTCGCCGCACCAGGACCTGATCAGCGAACGGCTCGCCACGCTCTGGCGCATCAGCCAGAAAGAAGCCGATGTTGTGCTGGTGCCCGCCACCACCGCGCTCTACCGGCTCGCGCCGCCAGCGTTCCTGGCGGGCTACACCTTCCACTTCAAGGCCAAGCAGAAGCTGGAAGAGTCCAAGCTCAAGGCCCAACTCACGCTGGCCGGCTACAGCCACGTGACGCAGGTGGTGAGCCCCGGCGAATACGCGGTGCGCGGCGGGCTGATCGACCTGTTCCCCATGGGTTCGCCGGTGCCCTTCCGCGTCGACCTGTTCGACGACGAGATCGACACCATCCGCACCTTCGACCCCGACACCCAGCGCAGCCTGTACCCGGTGCCCGAAGTGCGCCTGCTGCCCGGCCGCGAATTCCCGATGGACGACGACGCCCGCGGGCGCTTTCGCAGCCGGTGGCGTGAACTGCTCGAGGGCGATCCGACCAAGAGCCGCATCTACAAGGACATGGGCAACGGCGTGGCCACCGCCGGCATCGAGTACTACCTGCCGCTGTTCTTCGACGAGACGGCTACGGTGTTCGACTACCTGGGCCCCGACGCCACCGTGGTGCTGCATGGCGACCTCGAACCGGCGTTCCAGCATTTCTGGCAAGACACGAACGAGCGCTACCGGCTGGTACAGGGCGACCCCGAGCGCCCGGCGCTGCCGCCCGAAGCGCTGTTCCTGAACGCCGAGCAGTTCTACCAGCGCGCCAAGCCGCACGCCCAGCTCGCGATTCGCGGCCAGGCAGGCGGCGGCGACGCCATCGAAACACCCTACGCCGAGTTCGACAAGCTCCCGCCGTTCGCCGTGGTGCGCGGTGCCGAAGATCCACTGGTCGGCCTGAAGGCACACATCGCCAGCACGCCGCATCGCGTGCTGCTGATCGCCGAAAGCGACGGCCGCCGCGAGAGCCTGCTCGACTTCTTGCGCGCCAGCGGCGTGAGCCCGCCGGCCTTCGATTCGCTGGCCGAGTTCGAGGCCTCGCCCGACGAAAAGATCGGCATCGCCACCGCCGCGCTGGCCTCGGGCTTTGCGTGGCGCGAACAAGGCATCGACCTCGTCACCGAGACCGAGCTGTTCGCCACCGCGCCGACCACCCGCCGTCGCAACAAGAAGCAGGAACAGGTCAGCGACGTCGAGGCGCTCATCAAGGACCTGTCGGAGCTGAACGTCGGCGACCCGGTGGTCCACACCGCGCACGGCATCGGCCGCTACCGGGGCCTGATCCACATGGACCTGGGCCAGGGCAACGGCCCCGACGGCAAGCCGCTGCTGCAGGAAATGCTGCACCTGGAGTACGCCGACAAGGCCACGCTGTACGTGCCCGTGTCGCAACTGCACCAGATCAGCCGCTACACCGGCGTCAGCGCCGACGAGGCCCCGCTGCACAAGCTGGGCTCCGGCCAATGGGAAAAGGCCAAGCGCAAGGCCGCCGAACAGGTGCGCGACTCCGCCGCCGAGTTGCTCAACATCTACGCCCGCCGCGCCGCGCGCGAAGGCCACGCCTTCCGCTACTCGCCAGCCGACTACGAAGTGTTCGCCAACGACTTCGGCTTCCAGGAAACGGCCGACCAGAAGGCCGCGATCCACGCCGTGGTGCAGGACATGATCTCGCCGCAGCCGATGGACCGCCTTGTGTGTGGCGACGTGGGCTTCGGCAAGACCGAAGTGGCGCTGCGCGCGGCCTTCATCGCCGTCACCGGCGGCAAGCAGGTCGCCTTTCTTGCGCCGACCACGCTGCTGGCCGAACAGCATTACCAGACGCTGGTCGACCGCTTCGCCAAGTGGCCGGTGAAGGTGGCCGAAATGAGCCGCTTCCGCTCGGCCAAGGAGATCACCGCCGCCGCCAAGGGGCTGGCCGAAGGCCAGGTCGACATCGTGGTCGGCACGCACAAGCTGCTCTCGCAGTCGGTCAAGTTCAAGAACCTGGGCCTGCTCATCATCGACGAAGAGCATCGCTTCGGCGTGCGCCACAAAGAGGCGATGAAGGCGATGCGCGCCGAGGTCGACGTGCTCACGCTCACCGCCACGCCGATTCCGCGCACGCTGGGCATGGCGCTCGAAGGCCTGCGCGACCTGAGCGTGATCGCCACCGCACCGCAGCGACGTCTTGCCATCAAAACCTTCGTGCGCAACGAAGGCACGGGCGTGATCCGCGAAGCCGTGCTGCGCGAGCTGAAGCGCGGTGGGCAGGTCTACTTTCTGCACAACGAGGTCGAGACCATCGAGAACCGGCGCCAGAAGCTCGAAGAGATTCTTCCCGAGGCCCGCATCGCCGTGGCCCACGGCCAGATGCCCGAGCGCGAGCTGGAGCGCGTCATGCGCGACTTCGTGGCCCAGCGCTACAACCTGCTGCTGTGCTCGACCATCATCGAGACCGGCATCGACGTGCCGACCGCCAACACCATCGTGATGAGCCGCGCCGACAAGTTCGGCCTGGCGCAGTTGCACCAGTTGCGTGGCCGCGTCGGGCGCTCGCACCACCAAGCCTATGCGTACCTGATGGTGCCGGACACCGAAGGCCTGACCAAGCAGGCGGCCCAGCGGCTCGACGCCATCCAGCAGATGGAAGAGCTGGGCTCCGGCTTCTACCTCGCGATGCACGACCTGGAAATCCGCGGCACGGGCGAAGTGCTCGGCGAGAACCAGAGCGGCAACATGATGGAGATCGGCTTTCAGCTCTACAACGAGATGCTGAGCGAGGCCGTGCGAGCGCTCAAGGCCGGGCAGGAGCCCGATCTGCTGTCGCCGCTGTCGGTCACGACCGAGATCAACCTGCACGCCCCCGCCCTGCTGCCCGACGACTACTGCGGCGACGTGCACCTGCGGCTGTCGTTCTACAAGAAGCTGGCCACCGCGAAGACGCCCGACCAGATCGACACGCTGCTCGAAGAGATCGTCGACCGCTTCGGCAAGCTGCCGCCGCAGGCGCAGACGCTGATCGACACGCACCGGCTGCGCGTGCTGGCACGGCCGTATGGCGTGGTCAAGGTCGATGCGGCGCCGGGCATCATCAACATCACCTTCAAGAAAGATCCGCCGGTCGATTCGATGGCCATCATCCAGCTGATCCAGAAGAACAAGCACATCAAGCTCGCCGGCAACGAAAAGCTGCGCATCGAGCGCGAACTGAAAGAGCCGAAGGAGCGTGCGCAGATGGTGCGCGATGTGCTGCGCAGCCTCGGTCAACCCCTCGTCAAGGAACCTGCCCCCGCATGAGCCCCCTGAGCGCAACTCAAGAAATCTCCCCCGGCCTCGTCATCCAGCGCGTGAAGCCGCCGCTGGTGCTGGCCGACTTCAAGCTGATCGCGTTCGACATGGACTCGACGCTGATCAACATCGAATGCATCGACGAGATCGCCGATGCCGTCGGCAAGAAGGCCGAAGTGGCCGCGATCACCGAAGCCACGATGCGCGGCGAGATCAAGGACTTCAAGGAAAGCCTGCGCCGCCGCGTGGCGCTGCTCAAGGGCGTGCCCGTCGCGGCGCTGCAGCAGGTGTACGACGAGAGGCTGCAGCTCAACCCGGGCGCGACCGAGCTGGTCGCCGCCTGCAAGAAGGCCGGCCTCAAGGTGCTGCTGGTGTCGGGTGGCTTCACCTTCTTCGCGAACCGCGTGAAGGAGCGGCTGGGCATCGACTTCGCGCGCTCCAACCTGCTCGACGAAGCCGACGGCCACCTCACCGGACAGGTCGTCACGCAAAGCTGGGGCGACATCTGCGACGGCGCAGAAAAGCGCCGCACGCTGCTCGAGATCGCTTCACTGATGGGCATTTCGCCGCAGGAGACCATCGCAGTGGGCGATGGCGCCAACGACCTGCCGATGATGGGCGAAGCGGGCCTTTCGGTGGCCTATCACGCCAAGCCGAAGGTGCGCGAACAGGCCATGGTGGCCATCAACGAAGGCGGGCTCGATCGCCTGCTGGACATCGTCAAATGACCACACCCGCAGACACCACCGCCCCGCTGCTCTACCGCGCCGACGCGCTCCAGGACTACGCCAGCGCCCTGCTGCAGAAAGCCGGGCTCGCCGCAGCGATGGCCGATAGCGTCGCGCGCACGCTGGTCGAAGGCGACCTGCTGGGCCACGACACGCACGGTCTGGCGCTGCTGGCCGGCTATGTGAAGGAGATCGAATCGGGCGGCATGGCCCGCGACGGCGCCCCCGAGGTCCTGTCGGACCGCCCCGCCGCCGTGCTGTGGGACGGCAAGCGCCTGCCCGGCCCCTGGCTCATGGACCAGGGCATGGACCTGCTGATTCCGCGAGCGCGCGAACTCGGCACCGCCTCGCTGGTCATTCGCCGCAGCCACCACATCGCCTGCCTCGCGGTCTACATGCTGCGTGCGCTGCAGGAAGACATGCTGATGCTGCTGGCCTGCTCCGACCCGAACACGGCCAGCGTCGCGCCCTTCGGCGGCACGCAGGCGGTGTTCACGCCGAATCCGCTGGCGATGGGCTTTCCGCTCTCGACAGGCGGCGTGATGGTCGACATTTCGGCCTCGATCACGACCAACGGCATGAGCAACCGCAAGCGGGCAGCCGGCGAGACCTTTGCCGAAGAATGGCTCATCGACGCCACCGGCAAGCCGTCGAACAACCCGCAGGTCCTGTTCGACCAACCGCCCGGCACGCTGCTGCCGGTCGGCGGCCTGAGCCACGGGCACAAGGGCTACGGGATGGCGCTGCTGGTCGAAACACTGACCGGCGGCCTGGCCGGCTTCGGCCGCGCGGACCCGCCCGAAGGCTGGGGCGCCACCGTGCACATCACGCTGCACGACCTGCACGCATTCGGTGGAAAAGAAGCCTTCCTGCGCCAGATGGACCACGTGGCGGCCCAGTGCCGGAGCAACACGCCCATCGACCCTGCGAAGCCGGTCCGGCTGCCGGGTGAAGGCGGTTTGAAGCGTCGGGAGGGGCAATCGAAGAACGGGGTGCGGCTGCACCCGTCGATTGCGCGTTCGCTGCAGGAGGCGGAACAGCGCCACGGGCTGGCGCTGGCCCGCGCGCTGTGGGTCTGACGGGTCAGTCTTCTTCGGACGGCTCTTCTTGCGCCCCTTGCCCAGCCGGGCGGGGCGTGCGCTTGCCGGGCTTGGCCACGACCTCGACGTAGAACTGCTTGCCGGCTTCCTTGACCACACCGTCGATCAGGCCGGTGATGGCGGAAAGGTGCACGACCTGGGCGGATTCTTCGGCTGCGCCGAACTTGCAATCGAAGTCCCAGAAGTCGGCGCCTTCGGGCAGAACGCGCCGGCGTTCGCGCTTGATGTACTTGCGGATCTCGTGTTTGATGGCTTCGAGAAGCCGGTCGGGGTGCTTGCCCTCGACCTGGAGCTGAAAGGTTTTTCTCATAGGTGATCGTAACGCGCCGCGCTGTGTACAGTCGGCGGTTCAATTGAAAGCAGGTGAAGACATGGCGCGCGCAAACGACTGGGCAAGCAAGGTGATGGCATTGGTGAACGGCGGCAACGCGCCCGCGGCCATCGCGCAGATCAAGGTGGCGCCCTCGGTCAAGGACCTGAAGGCGCTGCAGACGATCATGACGCTCTCGAAAATGAAAGGCCGCTATCCGAACGTGGATGCGGCCATTGCGGACAACCTCGACCTGCTGGCGGCGCCCCGCCTGCACCGCTCGCCCTGAACCCGCCCTGAGGCTTTACAGCGCCTGACCGAGGCGCTTCACGCCTTCTTCGATCTTCGCGACGTCGGCCGTTGCAAAGCTCAGGCGCAGCGTCGCCACATCGGGGTTCTCGGCAAAGAACGGCGCGCCGGGCACGAAGGCCACCAGCTTTTCGATGGCGCGCTTGGCCAGTTCATTGGCATCGGCCAGCTTGCCGTTGGCGCCCGTCAGGCGCGCCCAGAAGAACAAACCGCCATTGGGCTGCGTGAAGCTCACGGCTTCGCCCAGCTCGCGCTTGAGCGCTGCGCCCATGGCCTGCGCACGCTGGCCGTACACCTCGCGCACATGCGCCAGCGTGGCGGGCATGCGGCCGCTCTTGAGGTACTGCGCGGCCGTGGCCTGCGAGAAGGTGCTCGTGTGGGCATCGCTGAACTGCTTGCACATGGTGGCCTTCGCGAGCAGTTCGGGCGGCGCGATCATCCAGCCGATGCGCAGGCCGGGGCTGAGCACCTTGCTCAGGCTGCCGCAGTGCGCCAGCAGTTCGCGGCTGCCGGGCACGTCCTTGCTGAGGGACATGATCGACGGCGGCGGGGCTTCGCCAAAGTAGAGGTCGCCGTACGGGTCGTCTTCCACGATCAGCGTCTGGTACTTCACGGCCAGCTCCAGCACCTTCTTGCGGCGCTCCAGGCTCAGCATGGCGCCGCTGGGGTTGCCGAAGGTCGGGATCAGGTAGACGAACTTGGGCTTGTGCTCGGCGATGAGCTTTTCGAGCTCGTCGGTCTTCACGCCGTTGGCGTCGATGGGCGCGCTGATGAGCTGCGCGCCATACAGGCGAAAGCACTGGATGGTGGCCAGGAAGGTCGGGCCTTCGACGATCACCTTGTCGCCGGGCGAGATCATGGTCTTGCCCAGCAGGTCGAGCGCCTGCTGGCTGCCGGTGGTGACGATCAGGCCGCTCGGGTCCACGTCGACGCCCTTGGTCTTCATGAAAGAACTGAGCTGCGTGCGCAGCGGCTCGTAGCCTTCGGTGGCGCCGTATTGCAGGGCCGCGCCGGGCTCTTCGGCCAGCGCCTTCTGGCTCGCCTCCTTGAGACCCTCGACGTCGAACATGGCGCTGTCCGGGAAACCGCCCGCGAAACTGATGATGCCGGGCTTGCCCAACAGCTTGAAGAGTTCGCGGATGGCGGAGGTTTCGACGTTGTCGAGGCGGGAGGCGAATTGCATGGTCAGTCTCACTTTCTGGGCGTCATTGTCGCGAAAGCCGCAGGCAATAAAGCTGCGTAAGGCTATCGGCTTTCAACGATATATTGCGCTACGACAGCCTTCCTGCGCGCGGCAGGCGGGTGCCGCGCCCTACCGAGCCCCATGAAAAAAGACAACATCGCCCCCTTCTTCGCCGTCCTGCAGGCGGCCAACCCCACGCCCGAGACCGAACTCGAATACAGCACGCCCTTCGAGCTGCTGGCCGCCGTGCTGCTCTCGGCCCAGGCCACCGACGTGGGCGTCAACAAGGCCACCCGCAAGCTGTTTCCGGTGGCCAACACGCCGCAGGCAATCTACGACCTGGGCGTGGAAGGGCTCGAGGAATACATCAAGACCATCGGGCTGTACCGCAGCAAGGCCAAGCACCTGATCGAGACCTCCCGCATCCTGGTCGAGCAGCACGGCGGCGAAGTACCGAGGACGCGCGCCGAACTCGAGGCGCTGCCTGGTGTCGGCCGAAAGACCGCCAACGTGGTGCTCAACGTGGCCTTCGGCGAGGCGACCATCGCGGTCGACACGCACATCTTTCGCATGGGCAACCGCACCGGGCTGGCGCCGGGCAAGACGCCGCTGGAGGTGGAACTCAAGCTCGAGAAGCGCGTCCCACCCGAGTACCGGCTGCACGCGCACCACTGGCTGATCCTGCATGGGCGCTACATCTGCGTGGCACGCAAGCCGCGCTGCTGGGAATGCGCGGTCGCCGCCTTCTGCGACTACAAACCCAAGACTCCTGCGCCGAAAACGGCCTGACACGACAACGAACGAATGACGATCCCGAAGATTCACCGCGCCCTTCTTGCCTCAGCCCTGCTTGCCACCGTGGCCGCCCTTCCCGCCGCCGCCTGGTCGCAGGGTGCCGGCCTGCCGCCCGATGCCATGGCGCTCTACGGCGGCCGCTGGTCGACCGCCTGCGCCGATGCGGGCGCGCCCACGCTGCAGGTGCGCCAGGACATGCTGATTGCAGAAAGCGGCAAGCGCCGCGTGGTCGGCAACGCGCCGCTGACGGCACACAGCTTCTTCGGCAACAGCAAGCCACCGGAAAACTTCGACCTGGCGCTGATGGGCAAGGTCGGCAAGGCCGGCGCGATGAACTTCCTGGTCTTCCGCGAGGCACGCGGGCAGTCCATCACGCTCGACGCCGACAAGCCGGTTGCCGGCCAACTGGGCCCCGAGCTGATGAAGCAGCGCTACTGGCATTGCGATGGCGCCGCCCGCGCCGCAACGCCCCCCGTCGAGCCGCCGGCCGCCAAGCTGCCGCCACCGCCCACGGGCAGCCCCGCCGCGCTGGCGCAAGGCCCGGCCATGCAGAAAGCCTGGCGCGCAGCGCTGGGCACACGCGAAAACGACCGCTGGCTGGTGCGCCGCGAAGGCCCGGCGCCCGAGCCGCAATGGGTCACGGTCGATGGCACGCGCTACCTGCTGCATGCCTTCTGCAAGCCGCACGACTGCTTCGACAACAACGCGATCGCGCTGTACGACCAGGGCTCGGGCCACATCTACGGCCTGGTGCAGCGCAACGGCAAGAACCAGTTGGTGGGCACGCCGCCCGCCGCGCTCGCCCCCCAGCTCGACAAGCTCTGGCGCGAGCAGTGGCGCTCGAAGAACTGAGCGGCCGCCTCTTCAGGCCCGGCGCCGTTCAGGCCAGCTTGAACATGCGTACCGCATGCACCAGCCCCGCCGCCTGATCGTTCATCGACTGCGCGGCGGCTGAGGCCTGCTCCACCAGCGCCGCGTTCTGCTGCGTGGTGCGGTCCATCTGCTTGATGGCGTCGTTGACCTGCTCGATGCCGGCCGACTGCTCCTGGCTGGCCGCGGTGATCTCGGCCATGATGTCCGTCACCCGGCGCACGCTGCCCATGATCTCTTCCATGGTCTTTCCGGCCTCGTTGACCAGCGTGCTGCCCGCATCGACCTCGACCACCGAGTCGCCGATCAGCGTCTTGATCTCCTTGGCGGCCGCCGCCGAGCGCTGCGCCAGGTTGCGCACCTCCGACGCGACCACCGCGAAGCCCCGTCCCTGCTCGCCCGCGCGTGCTGCCTCCACCGCCGCGTTCAGCGCGAGGATGTTGGTCTGGAACGAAATGCCGTCGATCACGCCGATGATCTCCACCACCTTGCGCGACGACGCGTTGATGGACGCCATCTTCTCCACCACCTGGTCGACCACCGCGCCGCCGCGCGAGGCCACCTGCGAGGCCGAGTCGGCCAGCTGGTTGGCCAGCCGCGCGTTGTCGGCGTTCTGCTTGACGGTGGAGGTCAGCTCCTGCATCGACGCCGCCGTCTCCTCCAGCGAGCTGGCCTGCGCCTCGGTGCGCGACGACAGGTCGCGGTTGCCCGAGGCGATCTGGCTCGATGCGCTGGCAATCGAATCGGTGCCCTCGCGCACCTGCCCTACCACCTTGGCCAGTTCGTCGTTCATGGCACGCAGCGCCCGCATCAGCATGCCCGACTCCGAGGTGTCGGCCACTTCGATGCGCGCCGTCAGGTCGCCCGACGCCACCTGCTGCGCCACCGTCACCGCCTGCCCGAGCGGGCGGGTGATCGAGCGCGTCATGCGAAACGCCAGCAGCAGTCCACCGAGCAGCGACGCACAACAGATCGACAGGATGATCCACTTGGCACGCTGATAGGCAGCCTGGGCCGACGCCGAGCTTTCATCGGCGCTTTTCCTCAGCAGCTCCTGGAAGGCCGACACGTGCGCCAGCACCTGGTTCAGCAGCGGCATGCATTCCTGCGTCAGCACCTTCACGGCTGCCTCGGTCTGGTGCGACGTGGCCAGCGCCACGACGTTCTTGGCGATGGGCAGGTACTGCGCCTCGAGCGTGCGCAGCTTCTCCAGCATCTTGCGCTCCTCGGCGCTCGCGGAGGCCGGGTCGGCCATGACCGTCGCAAGGCTCTGCAGCCCGCTGTCGATCTCGCGCTGCGAGGTCCCGACGAGTTCGATGTCGCCCTTCTGCGCGGCCGCGCCTTCCACCAGCGCCAGGTTGCGCGCCGCAATGGCGCGCTTGCCGATGGCCGACTGCACGTTGTTCAGCTGGTCCAGCTTGCGCGCGCCCACCTCGGTCGCAAAGGCGATGCGGTCCGACAGGTTCGCCATCTCGTGCAGGCCGATGCCGGTAATGACGAGCTGAAGCAACAGCAACAGCGCAAACCCCAGTCCCAGACGGGCGCCGATTTTGAGATTCGAGAGATCGAACATGCGGTGAACTCCAAAGTGTGGCGGGATCTTTTTCGGTCATCGGCAGCGTTGCTGCGCGCCACCCCACCCGAGAAGGGTGGGATGGGCAAACCCTCGAACATGGGATGCCCGCGGCGCGCGCGATGAATGAGAATTCGGGCAGATGCAACCTGCCTCCTCCCACGGAACACCGGCGCTGCGCACCCGAAGCCGCCGCCTGCTGGCGCGCCAGGGTTTGCTCGACAAGCTCGCCGGCCCGGGCGATCGCCGTTGCGTGGTGCTGCAGGCACCCGCCGGTTTCGGCAAGAGCGCCCTCCTGCTCAGCTGGCAGCGCGAACTGGTCTCGGCGGACACCGACATCGCCTGGGTGCGGCTCGCGAACCTGGCCGGGGGCGACCTGCATTTCATGGCGGCGCTCATGGCCGCGCTGGGCGACATCGACGCGGCCATCACCCGTCACGCCGTGGCGCACGCCCGGCCGGACGCCGACGCGATCGAGCGGCTGGTCATCGCGCTGGTGCGGGGCATTGCCGCGCGCGGCCGCAAGCTCGTGCTGATCGTGGACGACGTGCACTGCGCGCAAAGCGGCAACGTGCTGCACGCGCTGCAACTGCTCGTGGAGTACGCGCCGCCCAACCTGCTGTGCGTGTTCGCCAGCCAGGACGAGCTGCCCATGACCCTGGCGCACGCCCCCGCCTCGAAGGCGGTGCTGGAGCTGCGCAACGACGACCTGCGCTTCAGCCTGCCGGAGTCGATCGCCTACCTCGGCATGCGCCTGCCCGACCTCGACGCGCGCGCCGCCGCCGCGATCCACCGGTTGACCGAAGGCTGGCCGGCGCTGCTGCGGCTGGCGAGCGTCGATGTGCGCCGCCGGCGCGGCGTGCACTCGCCGCTGGCCCTTGGCGTGCCCGACCCCGAGCCGTTCGCCGCGTACTTTCATGCGCACGTGTTCCCGCGCCTGTCGGCAACGCAACTGCGCCTGCTCACCTGCTGCGCCGCGCCCACCCGCTTCAGCGCGGCGCTGTGCGCCGACCTTGCGGGCGAGAGCTTCACCCCCGCGATGTGCGCGTCGCTGCTCGAACCGCTGACGCGCGAAGGCCTTTTGTCCGAAGCACCGCAGGCGCCGGCCACGGGCGGCGAGCGCTGGTGGCACCTGCACCCGCTGCTGTGCAGCGTGCTGCTGTCGCACTTCGCGGCATGGCCCGAGGCCGAGCGCCTGAAGCTGCACGCCACGGCCTGCCAGTCGTTCGCGGTTCGCGGCATGCATCACCAGGCCGTGCGGCACGCGCTGGCCGCCGGCAACTGCGAAACGGCCGCGCGGCTGGCCGAGCACGGCGCGGTGACGCTGTTCGTCAAGGGCCGGCTCGCCGAGATGATCGCGCTGGTGCGCCAGCTCGACGCCTGCACGATCGGCGACAACGTTCATCTCGGTCTCTGGATGGCCTGGGTCGAACTGGCCGACTACCGGCTCGACGACTGCGCCCGCAGCATCGAACGGCTGCGCGCGACGCCCGGGCGCCTCGATCCGGCCATGCGCTACCGGCTGACGCTGCTGGGTTGCCTGCTGGCCATCCGCAGCGACGACAACGACGCGGTCTCGCGACTGCTGCCCGAACTGCTGGCACCGCCGGCCGCGGCCGACGACTTCGCCCTGGCCGGGCGGCGCAACGTGCTGACCTGGCTGTACCTGCACACCGGCGATTTCGAGCAGGCGCGGCGCATCCAGCGCGACGATCCGCTGCCCCTGGTCGACGGCGAACCGGTCATCGGCACGCTTTTCGGTTCGCTGGTGGGCCAGTGCCTGGTCGGGCTCTCGTTCGCCATCGAAGGCCAGATCCACCGCGCGGAACGCGTCTACCGCCAGGTGCTGCGCGAGGCGCAGGAGCGCGGTGCGCACTGCGCCGAAGCGGCGCGGCTGACGGCGCAACTGCTCGTCGAGGTGCTGTACGAACAGCACGGCCCGCTGGTGGCCACGCGCTTCATCCAGGAGCAGTTGGGCACGCCCGACGGCCTGATCCCCGACACCACGCTGCGGATGATCCTGGTGTCGAACCGGGCGCAACAAGCCGCCGGCAGGTGGCCCGAAGCCCTGGCCCATCTTGCCGACCTGACACAGGCCGACGGCCTGCTGCAACGCTTTCACATGGACCGCGCACTGGCCTGCGTGCTGCTGGAACAGTTGCGCATCCAGCTGAAAAGCAGCGACGCCGACGCGGCGCGCGCAACGCTGCGAAAGATGGAGGCGCTGCAGGCCCGCCGCCCCGACGCCGAAGCCAGCAGCATCCTGCGGCGGGTGGCCGACGTCGGGGAACGCGCGCGCATTCACCTTGCGATGCACGACGGCGAACTGCCGCTCGCGCTCGCCAAGATCGAGACCTTGCTGAGGCGCTACGAGCAGCGCGGCCAGGTCGGCATCGTGGCGGCGCTGCTGCTGCAGGCGGCCGAGGTCGAGCGCAGGCTCGGCCACACCGAAGCCTCGAAGACGCGCGTGTGCGCAGCCCTGCGCCTGGGCCACCGACTGGGACTGATGCAGACCTTGCTGAACGCGCATGACGACGCGCTGCCGCTGATCCGCACGGCGGCCGCGATTCCCAAGCTCGACCCGGTGCTGGCCTTCTTCATCGAGCGCATCGAAGCGCTGGCGCAATCGCAGCACGACGAACAGACCGAGCCACCGCCCACCCAACGCTTTCGCGACGACCGCCGGCTGACCCGCCTGCTCACGCTGCGCGAAGCCGAGATTGCCGAGCTGCTGCAGCAATCGCTGCCGAACAAGAAGATCGCGCTGACGCTCGGGCTGTCGCTCGACACGGTCAAGTGGCACCTGAAGAACATCTACATGAAGCTGGATGCGCACGGGCGCAGAGCGGTCGCCGCGCGCATGCGGCACGAACTCGAACTGGAGCACGACGAGAGCGGCAGCGGCAAGTAGCCGCGGCCGGCGTCAGGCGACTGGCGTGTTGCCGAAAGTCAGCCAGCCGCCGAACGGCATTTCGTCCGCAGGCCAATCGGCGGCGGTTTCAACGCAACGAACACCGCGCTGCAGCAGCGACACCGCGCGCAACACGCCGGCATGCGTGACCCACAGTGCATCGCCCTTTGCCGCACGCCATTCGTCGTGCGCATCGGCCACGCGCTGCATGAAGACGCGCACGCTTTCACCGTGAGAACCGGCGCGCGCATCGGCGAAATCGGCGGTCCAGGCTTCGAAGTCTTCGCGCGGGATCGCGGACCACGGGCGCCCTTCCCAGGCGCCGAAGTTCATCTCGGCCAGGCGCGCGTCGTGGCGCAGTTGCAGGTCCGGGCGCAGGGCCACGATGACATTGGCCAGCGCGACACAACGCCGCAGCGGCGAACTCAGCAGCACGATGCCGACCGGCAGCAAGGGTGCGATGCGCTGCGCCGCGGCCTGCGTGGCGTCCGCATGGGCTTCGAGGTCCGTGGCGCCGTAGCAAAGGCCGGGTTCGGCCACCACGGGCGCATGACGCTGGAGCCAGAGCGTGCTCATGCCCGCCACGCCAGAACGAGGTAGATCGCCAGCTCGCACACCTGTTGTGTCGCGCCCAGGCCATCGCCAGTGAAGCCCTGCAGGCGCCGCATGAAGAGCCGAGCCATCCAGCCTGCGGCCAGTGCCGCCACCACCAGCGCCGCCGCCACGTGAACGGGGTCATGCGCGTACAGCAGAAGCGCCACAGCGGGAATCGACCACACCACGGCCATCGCCAGCGCGCCACGGCTGATGGCGTCGGCCAGGGGCTTGGCCTTGCTCGCCCCGCTGTCGCCCACATAGGGGAGCCATCGGATCAGGAACAGCGGTGCCAGCCGCGACAGCACATGCGCACCGACGATGGCAACCGCCACAGCCGTCAACCCGCGCCCAGCCAGCGTGGCGAGCAGCGCGAACTTCAGGCCCAGTGCCAGCACCAGCGCCACCGTGCCGAAGGCGCCGATGCGCGAGTCCTTCATGATTTCGAGCGCCCGATCGCGGTTGGCGGAGCCGCCGAGGCCATCAGCCACGTCGGCGAGGCCGTCCTCATGGAAGGCACCGGTCAGCATCACGGTGGCGACGGTGCTCAGCACGGCGGCGACGAGCGCTCCCGCTGTACCCGCCAGCCCCATGCCCACGCCAACGAAAACCGCTGCAGCCACTCCGCCCACCAGCCATCCGATGCCCGGCAGGTGCGCCGCGCTCGCGCGCAGCATCTGCGGGCTGAAGCCGACCCAGGTTGCGAGCGCGCCCGTCACCGGTACGCGCGTGAAGAACTGCAACGCGAGCAGGAAATGGCGAACGCCGTTCATCGTTTCTGTCTCTTCAGGCGCGTGGTGGTTGCCTCGGTGCGGGGGCATTCGGGGCGCGTGCGAATGACACCGGGTGGTCCCCTCCGCGAATGTCCCCCGGGGCTGCGCCCCTCCTCCTTTATTTCACTGCGGGGACCACCCGGTGCCATGCGCACAGGGCACGCTGCCGGTTCGCGCCGATCAACCAGTGCTCTGAAAACGCTTGCGCCGGCGGTGTGCTCTGCGCAGCGAAATAAAGGAGGAGCGCAGCGGGGGACATTCGCGGAGCAGAGCACACCGTCGGCGCGAGCGCGCCCCGAATGCCCTCGCCCCCCAACGCGACAGGCAAGAAACCCAGCCGTCATGCCTTGCGCGACACACCCGCCGCCTCGAAGCTCGCCATCTCGCGCAGGATGCGGCAGGCCGATTCAAGCAGTGGCCACGCCAGCGCGCCGCCCGAGCCTTCGCCCAGGCGCAGGTCGAGGTTGAGCAGCGGCTCCAGCCCCAGCCACTCCAGCAGCAGCAGGTGCCCCGGCTCCGCCGAGCAATGGGCCGCGACGCAGCGCTGCGCCACGGAGGGCTGCAGCGCCTGTGCCACCAGCACGGCCGCGCTGGCGATGAAGCCGTCGACCACGATCACGCGCCGTTCCTGCGCCGCCTGCAGCACCGCACCGACCAGCGTGGCGATCTCGAAGCCGCCGAAAGCCGCCAGCGCATCGAGCGGCGCGGTTGCGGATGCATGCAATGCGAGCACCTGGCGCAGCACCTCGCGCTTGCGCGCCAGGCCCGCCGCATCGAGGCCGGTACCGATGCCGATGCAGTCGTTGATGTTCAGGCCGCCCAGCCGCGACAGCAGCAATGCCGCCGACGAGCTGTTGCCGATGCCCATTTCGCCCAGCAGCAAGGCATTGCCCGGCAGCGCACGCACCACCTCGCGGCCGTTGGCGATGGCCTGGGCGCATTGCTCGGGCGTCATGGCGGGGCCGGTGGATGCGTCGGCGGTGCCTGCGGCAATGCGCCGCTGCACCAGCCCCGGCCGGGGCTGGAAGTCGCGCGCCACGCCGCAATCGACCACGGTCAGCGCCAGCCCGTGCTGGCGTGCCAGCACGCTGACGGCCGCGCCGCCGGCCAGGAAGTTCTCGACCATCTGCCAGGTGACGTCGCTCGGGTACGCCGAGACGCCGCGCGCCGCCAGCCCGTGGTCGCCGGCACACACCAGCATCTGCGGGGCATCGAGCACGGGCGCTTCGCTCCCCAAAATCAGGCCGATGCGCAGCGCCAGCGTTTCGAGCCGGCCGAGCGCGCCCAGCGGCTTGGTCTTGTTGTCGATCGCGCTTTGCAGCCGGGCCGCGAGCGCGGCGTCGACGATGTCGGGAATGGTGGGGATCAGGTCGTTGTTGTCGGTCATGCAATCAGTCCGGCCAGCACGCCGGCGTCGAAGTGGGTGTCGATGAAGTCGGCCAGGCCGTCGAAGGTGGCGTCGAGCGTGGGCGCCGTGGCGCCGAACAACGCATGCAATGCGCCAGCATCCTCGAACAGGCCGTGCAGGTAAAGGCCCAGCACGTTGCCGCGCGTGTTCTGCCACGCCAGCCCCTCGGGCATGACGGGGCGGCCATCGTTCGCCATCTGGGGGTGCGCGGCGGTCTGGCCGTGGTGGATCTCGTAGCCCGCCACCGGCACGCCGGACAGCGCGGCCCAGTCGCCGGTCAGCTCGCCGAAGGTGGCGGCGCGGTGGCGCACGGTTTTCTCGCGCTCGAACACCGTCACCAGCGGCAGCAGGCCGAGCCCCGGGGCGTTGCCGTCGATGCCGTGGGGGTCGACCAACGCCTCGCCCAGCATCTGCAGGCCGCCGCAGATGCCCAGCACCGCGCCGCCACGCTCGGCGTGGGCGGCCACGGCGCGGTCGAGCCCCTGCGCGCGCAGCCAGGCCAGGTCGCCGCTGGTGTGCTTGGAACCGGGCAGAACGATCCAGTCGGCGCCGGCCACGTCGGCCGGCGTACGGGCCCAGACGAGGCGCACGCCCGGCACGTTCTTCAGGGCCTGGAATTCGTCGAGGTTGCTGATGCGCGGATAGGCCACCACTGCCACGGTGCGGGTGACGGTGCCGCTGCTACGGCTGCGGTCGTCGAACACGCCGTCTTCCTCGGGCAGGCCGTGCTGCCACCACATCGGCAGCGTGGCGACGGTGGGCACGCCGGTCAGCTCCTGCAGTTGCTGCGGCGCGGGGGCCAGCAGCGAGGCGTCGCCGCGAAACTTGTTGAGCACGAAGCCGCGCAGCAGCGCACGGTCGGCCTCGGGCAGCAGCGCCCAGGTGCCGTACAGGTGGGCAAAGGCGCCGCCGCGGTCGATGTCGGTCGCCAGCAGGCAGCGGGCCTGGGCATGGCGGGCGATGCGCATGTTGACGATGTCGCTGGCCATCAGGTTGATTTCGGCCGGCGAGCCCGCGCCTTCGATCACGACCACGTCGTTCTCGGCGCGCAACTCGTCGAGCGCCTGCGCGATCTGCGGCCAGACGCGCTCGCTGCGGCCGCGCCAGGGCAAGGTCGAGAGTTCTTCGCTCACCTGCCCCATCAGCACCACCTGGCTGTGGGTGTCGCGCTCGGGCTTGAGCAGCAGCGGGTTCATGCGGACCTCGGGCACGGCATTCGCGGCCAGGGCCTGGAAGTACTGGGCGCTGCCGATCTCGCCGCCGTCGACCACGCGCGCGTTGTTGCTCATGTTCTGCGCCTTGAAGGGCGCCACCTTGAGGCCCTGCCGCGCATACCAGCGGCACAGCGCCGTGGCCAGCCAGCTCTTGCCGGCCCCGCTGGTGGTGCCCAGGACCATGACGCAACGCGCCGGCCCGCTCTTTGCCTTTGAACTCATCGGCGAATTGTCGTTGAGCGCCACCGGTGAATCCAAAGCCATCGTTGGTGCGTACATGCGCCAACATCCAACTTTGCAACCTGACCCATGCCTGCCCTGAACGATCTGGCGATTGCCGTCGAGGAACGCGAACCGGGCCAGTTCTTCTGGACCGTGCTCGAAGCCCTCCACGGCGACGAAGCCTCCGAAACCCTGGACTACCGGGTCTACCGCTCGGCGACCAGGCCGCAGGCCAGCCATTCGAGTGCCCTGGCCCTGGGCGTGCTGGAGCTGCAAAAAATAAGCGCCGCCGCAGACCCGGCCAGTCACGGCTGAATCTGCGGCGGCGCAAGGCCGCATGGCTGCGGCTTTCAGGCTTTCAAACTGAAACTCTGGCTTTTCCTTCTCAGCGCGTGGCAACCGCCTGCGTCGCCGCGGCGGGTGCCGAAGCCGTGGCAGCGGCCGCAGGAACCTCCCAGCCACCGCCGATGGCACGGATCAACCCGACCGCCGCCTGGTATTGCGCCGACTTCACCTGCAGTGCCTGGCGCCGGTTGCGCAGTTCGCTGCGGCGGGCGTCGAGCAGGTCGAGCTGGCTGATGTAGCCGTTGCGATAGCGCGTGTCCGACAAGCTCGTGGCACGCTGGGCCGACGTGACGGCCTGCGCCTGCACCACCGATTGCTCCTGCAGCGTGCGGATGGCGGCCAGTTGGTCTTCGACCTCCTGGAAGGCCACCAGCACCTGCGAGCGGTAGCTGGCCAGCGCGCCGTCGAGCTGCGCGTTGGCGCCCTGCACGCCCGCCTCGCGGCGGCCGCCGTCGAAGATCGGCAGCGACAGCAGCGCGCCCACGCCCCACGAGCGGGCCGACCACTTGAACAGGTCGCCGATCTCGGGCGAGGCATAGCCGGCGGCGCCGGTGAGCGAGATGTCCGGGAACCACGCGGCCTGCGCCACGCCGACACGGGCCTGCGCCGCCAGCACCGCACTCTGCGCGGCCGACACGTCGGGCCGGCGCGTCAGCACCGTGGCGGGCACGCCCGGCGGAATGGACGGCAGCGCCGTGGCCCATTCGTCGGTGCGCAGGCCGAAGCTGGAGGCCGAATCGCCCACCAGCACCGCGAGCGCGTGCTCCACCTGGGCGCGCTGGCGGTCGAGCGCCAATGCGTCCGATTCGGTGGACGACACCTCGGTCTGCACCCGCGCCACATCCAGCTCGGCGATGTCGCCGGCCTGCTCGCGACGCTGCGACAGGCGCAGCGTGTCGCGGTAGGCCTCGACCTGCTCGCGCACCAGGGCGCGCTCGGCGTCGAGCGCGCGCAGTTGCAGGTAGGTCTGCGCCACCTCGGCCTGCACCGCGAGCCGGGTGCTTTGCAGCAGCGCCTCGCGGCCGGCCGCGTCGAGCTGGGCCGCGTTGCTGGCGCCCGAGAGGCGGCCGAACAGGTCCAGCTCGTACGAGAAGGTCGCGCCCGCGTTGGTCATGGTGGCCGGCCGGGTGCTGGCCGTGGCCTTGTCCAGGCCCGCGCCACGGTTGGCACCGGCGTTCAGGCCGATCTGCGGCAGGCGGTCGGCGTTGGCGCTGCGCGCCAGCGCGCGGGCCTCGGCCAGCCGCGCAGCTGCGGCCTGGATGTTGTTGTTGCTGACGTCGGCCTTCTCGACCAGGCCATTGAGCACCGGGTCGTTGAACGCCAGCCACCAGGCACCGCGGGCCTGCGCCTCGGAAGGCACGGCGCGCGTGAAGCCCGCGGGCGGCGTGGGGCCCTGCTCCTTGAACTGCGCCGTGGTCGTGATCTCGGGCAGGCCCGAAGGCACGGTGGCACAGCCGGCCAGCACCAGGGCGGCCATCAGCGGCAGCAACGCGGTCCGAAGAGGCTTCACCAAAGGTTGTACTGAGAATTTCATGATTCGCTTTCTTCTCGTTCTCGATCAGTCATGCGAGCCGTGCGAGGGGCGCGGCGACGCAGGCACCGGGTGCAGGCCGCCACCGCCCGAGCCGCCGTGGGCCGGAGCCACCGGATGGTCGGCCGACACGAAGTCGTCGCCATGCGGCACTTCGCCATGCAGCTTGAGCGGCCGGTTGCCCGCCAGGCGGCGCAGCAGCACGTAGAACACCGGCGTCAGGAACAGGCCGAAGGCCGTCACGCCGATCATTCCGGCGAACACCGCCACGCCCATGGCCTTGCGCATCTCGGAACCCGCGCCGGTCGACAGCACGAGGGGCAGCACGCCCATCACGAAGGCCAGCGAGGTCATGAGAATCGGGCGCAGGCGCAGGCGGCTGGCTTCGATGGCCGCTTGTATCGGCGTTCTGCCGGCGAATTCGAGCTCCCGTGCGAACTCCACGATCAGAATCGCGTTCTTCGCACTCAGCCCCACCAGCACGATCAACCCGATCTGCGTGAAGACGTTGTTGTCGCCTCCCGAGATCCACACGCCCGTCATCGCGGCCATGATGCCCATGGGCACGATCAGGATGATCGCGATCGGCAGCGTCAGGCTCTCGTATTGCGCGGCGAGCACCAGGAACACCAGCAGGATGGCCAGCGGGAACACCAGGAAGGCGGAGTTGCCGGCCAGGATCTCCTGGTAGGTCAGCTCGGTCCACTCGAAGCTCACGCCCTTGGGCAGCGTCTCGGCCGCGATCTTGGTGATCGCGTCCTGTGCCTGGCCCGACGAATAGCCGGGGGCCGGACCACCGTTGATGTCGGCGGCCAGATAGCCGTTGTAGCGCATGGCACGTTCCGGGCCGAAGGTCGAATTGACCTTCATCAGCGCGGCCAGCGGCACCATCTCGCCCGAGGTCGAGCGCACTTTCAGCAGGCCCACGTCTTCGGCACGGGCGCGGTAAGGCGCATCGGCCTGGACGCGCACGGAGTACGTGCGGCCGAACTTGTTGAAGTCGTTGGCGTACAGGCTACCCAGGTAGATCTGCATCGTGTCGAAGATGTCCGTCACCGGCACGCCGAGCTGGCGGGCCTTGGTGCGGTCGATGTCGGCATACAGCTGCGGCACGTTGACCTGCCAGCTCGTGAACATGCCGGCCAGCTCGGGCGCCTGCTGTGCCTTGGCCATGAAGGCTTTCACTGCCGCGTCCATCTGTTCGTAGCCCACCGATGCGCGGTCTTCCAGCTGCAGCTTGAAGCCGCCCGTGGTGCCCAGGCCCGCCACCGGTGGCGGCGGAAACATCACGATGAACGCGTCCTGGATGCCGGCGAAGGCACCATTGAGCTGACCCGCCACGGCACCGCCGCTCTGGTCGGGGCGCTTGCGCTGATCGAAGGGCTTCAGCATGGCGAACACGATGCCCGAATTCGAGCTGTTGGTGAAGCCGTTGATCGACAGGCCCGGGAAGGCGAGTGTGCTTTCCACGTTCGGGTTCTGCTTCATGATCTCGCCCATGCGCTGGATCACTTCGTCGGTGCGGTCGAGCGTGGCGCCGTCAGGCAACTGCGCGAAACCGATCAGGTACTGCTTGTCCTGCGCCGGCACGAAGCCGCCGGGCACCGCCTTGAAAAGGCCGAAGGTCACGGCGATCAGTGCGACGTAGATCGCGAGCATCAGCGCCTTGCGCGAGATCACGCGCTTGACGCCGCCGCTGTAGGCCTCGGAGCCGCGATGGAAGAAGCGGTTGAAGCCGCGGAACAGCCAGCCGAAAGCCTTGTCCATGCCGCGCGTCAGCGCGTCCTTGGGCTGGTCGTGGCGGCGCAGCAGCAAGGCGGCGAGTGCAGGCGACAGCGTGAGCGAGTTGATCGCCGAGATCACCGTCGAGATCGCGATGGTCACCGCGAACTGGCGATAGAACTGGCCCGTGAGGCCGCTGATGAAAGCCAGCGGCACGAACACGGCCACCAGCACCAGCGCGATGGCGATGATGGGGCCCGACACTTCACGCATCGCTCGGTACGTTGCTTCACGCGGCGTGAGCCCCGCCTCGATGTTGCGCTCGACGTTCTCCACCACCACGATGGCGTCGTCCACCACGATGCCGATGGCCAGCACCAGCCCGAACAGGCTCAGCGCGTTGATCGAGAAACCGAGGATGTGCAGCACCGCGAAGGTACCGATCACCGACACCGGCACGGCCAGCAGCGGAATGATCGACGCGCGCCACGTCTGCAGGAACAGGATGACCACGAGCACCACCAGCATGATGGCTTCGAGCAGCGTGTGGATCACCGATTCGATCGACGCACGCACGAACTGCGTCGGGTCGTACGCGATCCGGTATTCCAGGCCTTCGGGCATGTTCTTGTTGAGCTCGGCCATGGTCTTGCGCACGTTCGACGAGATGTCGAGCGCGTTGGAGCCCGGTGCCTGGAACACGCCCATGCCGACGGCCGGGTCGTTGTTGAGCAGCGAACGCAGCGAGTAGTCGGCGGCGCCCATTTCGAGGCGGCCGATGTCGCGAAGACGCGTGACGGCGCCGTCGGTGCCGCTCTTGACGATGATGTCGCCGAACTCTTCTTCGCTCTGCAGGCGCCCTTGCGCATTGATCGACAGCTGCATGTCCACGCCTGAGTTGCCTGGCGAAGCGCCGACCACGCCGGCCGCGGCTTGCACGTTCTGGCCGCGGATCGCAGCCACCACGTCGCTCGCCGAGAGGCCGCGCTGCGCGACCTTCTGCGGGTCGAGCCAGACGCGCATCGAGTAGTCGCCGCCGCCGAAGATCTGCACCTGGCCCACGCCTTCGATGCGCGCGAGCGGGTCCTTCACGTTCAGCACCGCGTAGTTGCGCAGGTAGTTGATGTCGTAGCGGTTGTTCGGCGAAACGAGGTGGACCACCATCGTCAAGTCAGGGGCGCTCTTGACGGTCGTGATGCCCAGGCGCCGCACTTCTTCGGGCAGGCGCGGCTCGGCTTGCGAGACGCGGTTCTGCACCAGTTGCTGTGCCTTGTCGGGATCGGTGCCCAGGCGGAAGGTGACGGTGAGCGTCAGCACGCCGTCGGTCGTTGCCTGGCTGCCCATGTAGAGCATGCCTTCGACGCCGTTGATCTGCTCTTCGAGCGGGGTGGCCACGGTTTCGGCGATCACCTTCGGATTGGCACCGGGGTACTGGGCGCGCACCACCACCGAAGGCGGCGCGACTTCCGGGTACTCCGAGATCGGCAGCCCGCGCAGCGCGATCAGGCCGGCTATCAGCATCAATAGCGACAGCACGCCGGCAAAGATCGGCCGGTCGATGAAGAATTTAGAAAGATTCATGTTGGTTCTCCGGTGAGCGCGGGTGCGCTCCCCTCCGGTTTCAGGACTTCGCGGCCTCGGCCACGCG
Source organism: Variovorax sp. EL159 (assembly GCF_900100965.1). GTDB lineage: Bacteria > Pseudomonadota > Gammaproteobacteria > Burkholderiales > Burkholderiaceae_C > Variovorax. The sequence continues at coordinate 910,409 of NZ_FMUJ01000003.1, forward strand.
TTCCGGTTGTTGTTGCTTCGTGTCGGCCTTGGCGTCCATGGTCACTTGCTGCGGCACCACCAGCGCACCCGGGCGGATGTGCTGCAGGCCGTTGACCACGATGCGGTCGCCCGCCTTCAGGCCCTTGCTCACGACGCGCAGGCCGTTGATGGAAGCGCCCAGCGCCACTTCGCGGTAGGCGGCCTTGTTGTCGTCACCCACGACCATCACGAACTTCTTGTTCTGGTCGGTGCCGATGGCGCGTTCGCTCACGAGCAGCGCCGTGTCGTTGCGTGCCTGGCCCATGCGGATGCGGGCGAACTGGCCGGGGATGAGCGAGCCGTCCTTGTTGTCGAACGAGGCACGCACGCGCACCGTGCCGCTCTTGGCGTCGACCTGGTTGTCGATCAGCTGCAGCTTGCCGGTGTAGGGCGTGCCGTCGAGGCCGGCGGTGCCCATCTGCACGGGAATGGTGTCGATCTGGCCGCGTGCGCTGGAGCCGCTCGGCAGGTCTTTCAGGGCCCGCGTGATGACTTGCTCGTCGGCGTCGAAGCTCGCGTAGATCGGGCTCACCGACACCAGCGTGGTCAGCACTGGTGCACCCGGACCGGCCGCCACCAGGTTGCCCACCGTCACCTCGATCTTGCCGATGCGGCCCGACACCGGGGCGCGCACTTGCGTGTAGCCCAGGCTCAGGCGCGCGGTCTGCAGCGAGGCTTGCGCCGCACGCAGGTTGGCTTCGGCTTCGCGGCCGGCGTTCACACGCTCGTCGTATTCGCGCTGGGCGATGGCCTTGTCGTCCCACAGGCGCTTGGCACGCTCCTGCTCGCTGCGGCTGAACGACTGGCGGGCCTGCGCCGATGCCACTTGCGCTTCGGCACGCTCGACCTCGGCCGCGTACGGCGCGGGGTCGATGGTGACCAGCAGGTCGCCCTGCTTGACCAGCGCGCCTTCGCGGAAATGCACCGACTGCACCGCCCCCGCCACGCGGGATCGCACGTCGACGCGCTCGACGGCTTCGAGCCGGCCCGAGAACTCGTCCCAGGCATTGATCTCGCTCGACGCCACGATGGCCACCGACACCGGGGTGCCCTGCTGCGCAGCCACCGGCGCCGTGGCCTCGGCCTTGAAGCTGTGCATGCCCAGCACGGCGGCCGCCACGGCCAGCAGCGCGGTCACGCCCGTGACGGCGGGCCAGAGGCCCTTGCGGGCCACGGAAGAGAGCTTTTGCTTGTTGTTCGACATGATGGTTCGTCCTTCTCGATGACTTTTGGGATGCAACAGGCCACCCCGGCGCTTTTCGGCACCGGGAGGCGGATTTCGGGGAAAAAGAGGCCCTTGCACGCTGCCGCGCTGGCAGCGTGTCAATCAGGCAGCCTGGGCGGGCTGGAACTAGCTGGGGTGGTTGGGCGCCGCAGGAGGCGGCGTGGTCGCACTGAAGAATTCGCGGAAGTGCTGTTGCACCGTCGCTTCACAGGCCACACAGCCGGTGTTTTCGGTGTCGTACAGCGCCTTCGGCCAATCGGTGGCACTGGGCAGCACGCTGCTCGTGACCTCGATGCCGGCGGCGCGCAGGCGGCCCGCGAAGGTCAGGGCCTCGTCGCGCATGGCGTCGTCCGTGCCAACCAGCACCAGCGCGGGCGCCAGGGCCGACAGCCGCAGCGATCCGCTCGGCACCGCGTAGGGGTGCGTGGCATTCGAGGGGCAGCTGAGGTACTTCTCCCAGCCCGTGGCCCAGCGGCATTCGGGCGCATCGTTGGTGGCCTTGCGCAGCGAGGCCGTACCGGCGCACGGATCGAGCATGGGCGACAGCAGGATCTGGCCTGCCAACGGCGGATGCGCGCGGTCGCGGGCGATGAGCGCCACTGCGGCAGCGAGGTTGCCGCCGGCTTCTTCGCCAGCCAGGTACACCTGCGCACCCTTGCCACCGAGCTTGACGCGTTGCTTGTAGAGCCATTCGAGGGCGGCATAGCCGACTTCGATCGGTTCCGGGAAAGGCGACTCGGGCGCCAGCGGGTATGCCAGCGAGACCACCACTGCACCCGAACCCGCCAGCAGCCGCGCCACGTTGCGACCGTTGTCCAGGTTGCCGCAAATGAAGGTGCCACCATGGAAGTGCAGCACCAGCGGCACCGTTTCACCCCGGGCACGCTGCCCATAGACACGCGCACCGACCGGCGCGCGGCCGGGCAACTCGATCGACAGATCGGCTTCCACGCCTTGTGCCGCGGCGAGAGCAGCAGCTTCGGCAGAGCGGGACGATGGAGCGGGTGACATGGGCGACCTCAGGGGAATGGGCGATGGTTGAAATATAAGTCGCCCACTGTGCCGTTAAACAGGGAACATGCCCCTACTCTGTTTCCAAACAGCTAACAATCGGATGCACATCGGGTCGGTTTGGCACCCGGCGTCCGTGCGGCAAGGTCTCCCTTCGAACGGGTCTTAGGGGATTACCCGCTTATGTGAGAATCCGCTCCCCCCGGTGTGGGCCGGGTATCCCAGAACAGGCATTCAATGGATCAAATCCAGGCCATGCGGATCTTTGTCCGCGTCGTGGAAGCCGGCACATTCACCCGGGCCGCCGACTCGCTCGCCCTGCCCAAGGGCACGGTCACCAAGCAGATCCAGGCGCTGGAATCGCGCCTGCGGGTGAAGCTGCTCAACCGCACGACGCGCCGCGTCACGGTCACGCCCGACGGCGCGGCCTACTTCGAGCGGGCGGCGCGCCTGCTGAACGACTTCGACGACATGGAAGCCAGCATGACGAATGCGCAGGCCAGCCCCACGGGGCGGTTGCGCATCGACGTGGGCACCTCGGTGGCGCAGCAGATCATCCTGCCCGCCCTGGCCACCTTCTGCGACCGCTACCCCGACATCCAGGTCGACCTGGGCGTGAGCGACCGCACGGTGGACCTGATCAGCGACAACGTCGACTGCGTGCTGCGCGCCGGCGAACTCAGCGACCAGTCGCTGGTGGCGCGCCGCATCGGCACGCTGCACTTCGTCACCGTGGCGTCGCCGGCCTACATCAAGCGCTACGGCACGCCGCAGCATCCGAACGACATCGAGAAGCGCCACCACGTGGTGAGCTACTTCTCGGGCACCACGCGGCGCGTGTACCCGCACGAGTTCCAGAAGGGCGACGAGCGCATCGAGCTGAACGGCCCCTACCGCGTGTCGGTCAACGAAAGCAATGCCCACATGGCGGCGGTGCTCGGCGGCTTCGGCATTTCGCAGTGCATCACCTTCATGGCCGATCCGCTGCTGGAAAGCGGCGCGCTGGTCGAGGTGCTGTCCGACTGGACCCGCGAGCCATTGCCGATCCACGTGGTCTACCCGCCCAACCGCCACCTGAGCGCCAAGGTGCGGGCCTTCGTCGACTGGGCGGCCGAGCTGTTCGCCAAGAACCCGCGCCTGCAGCGCCGCTGAATCCGCCTGCACGCGGCCTGCAAGGGCCGCAGCCGGTCAAGGGTCTCAGTAAACCGGCTCGCAGCGCACCTCGGTCTTCACCGAGTTGGCGATGAAGCACTCTTCATGCGCCCGATGGTGCATCTGGTCGATCTGCTCGCGCGTCGGCATGTTCGCGCCCGAGAACGTCACCTGCGGCCGGAGCGTGACCACGGTCATCGCGGTCTTGCCCTCGGCGTTCTTCTCCATCACGCCGATGGCCGCATCGAAGTAGCGGTCGACGACGAACTTGCGCTTCACCGCCATGGTGAGAAACCACAGCATGTGGCAGTTCGACAGCGAGGCGACGAACATCTCTTCCGGATCGACGGCCGACGCATCGGACATCGGCAGCGGCACCACGTGCGGCGACGAAGAACCCGGCACTTCCGCGCCACCGTCGAAGCGCAGCGAGTGCCGCCTGCTGTAGGTGTTGCCGAGAAAATCCTGCTCGCCTCGCTGCCAGAGGATTTCTGCGGTGTACTGGGCCATGGATTGCGCTCCGACGCGTTGGGGGAGCGCAATTTTGCGCCACGGCCGCACCATGGCGATGCCCGGGGCGGCCCAGGCTCAGAGATCGATGCGGTAGCGAAACTTGGTCAGGCTGCCCTGGCTCGGCGAGGTGATGAAGCTCTCGACCAGCACCCCGCCGTTGGCCTCGATCACCTTCTGCGACGCGAAGTTGTCGGGGCTGGTCGTGACCTCGACCCAGCGCAGCCCTTCGCCCGCCGCCCGCTTCAGCATGGCGCCGAGCGCCTGTGTGGCATAGCCCCTGCGCTGCTTCCACGGCACGACGCTGTAGCCGATATGGCCCAGGCAGTAGGCGGGCAAGGCCTCGGTGCCCGGCTGCCAGCGCAGGTCGATGCTGCCGCAGAACTCGCCGTCCCACATCCAGCACTTGTAGCCCGGCAGGCGCGGCACCTGCGAGCCGTCGGGCATGGTGACGGGCGGGCCTTTGGCGTCGCGGTCCACCAGGCTCGCCAGGAACAGCGCGGCATCGGCCTCGATCAGGGCACGCTCTTCGGAGCCCGACTCGGGGCGCGATTCGTCCCGCGCCCAACCCCGGTTCAGGGCCGAGACATAGCTGCCCAGGCCGGCCTTCGACGGCCAGACCAGTTCCATCGGGCGAGGTGTGACATCCGCGCGCGGCATCTTGCTCATGGGGTCGCCTCCGCGCTTCGCACCGCGGTGCGCGCCTGTGTGCGACGTTCGCGTGCGGCCCTCATGCGCCCAGCAGCTTCACGAGCAGCGGCACCAGCAAGGCCGTCGCGATGCCGTTCAGCCCCATCGCCAGCGCGGAGAACGCGCCCGCCGTTTCGTTGACCTGGATGGCGCGCGCCGTGCCGATGCCGTGCGCGGCTAGGCCGACCGCGAAGCCGCGCACCGCCGGCTCCTTGATGCGCAGCAGGTTCAACAGGCCGGTCGCCATGATCGCGCCCGAGATGCCGGCAATGGCCGCCGCCACGGCCGCGAGCGACGGCAGCCCGCCGATCTTCTCGGCCACGCCCATGGCGATGGGCATGGTGGCCGACTTGGGCGCGAGCGACATGATCAGCTCGTGCGAGCCACCCAGCACCCACGCGATGCCGATGGCCGACACGATGGCCGCCACCGACCCCACCAGCAGCGCCACGCCGATCGGCAGCCACAGCCGCCGCAGCCGGCCCACCTGGCTGTAGAGCGGCACCGCCAGCGCCACAGTGGCCGGTCCGATCAGGAAGTGCACGAACTTCGCGCCTTCGAAATACGTGTCGTAAGGCGTGCGCGTGACGAGCAGCACACCCACGATGACGATGACCGACACCAGCACCGGATTCACCATCGGGTTGCGCCCGCTGCGCGTGTGCAGCCACAGTGCGCCGAGGTAGGCCAGCAGCGTGAGCGACAGCCACAGCAGCGGCGACTGGGCGAGGAAGACCCAGATTTCGGAGAGCTTGGCAGGCGCGGTCATCATTGAAAAATCTCCGCGCTTCGCGCTGCGGTGCGCGCTTGCCTGGGGCGGCCCGGCGCGGCGCTCATTAAGCGTCATTGCCGGTGACGCGGATCATCCAGCGGAACGTGAGCGCGGTCACGGTCATGGTGAAGGCCGCGCCCACGATGCCGGCTGCAAGAAACGGCAGCCACTCGCGCCCTACCCGCTCGAAATGCAGCATGACGCCCGTCACCGCGGGAATGAACAGCAGCATCAGGTTGCGCAGCAAATGGCCGGAGGTGTCGGTCAGCACCTGCGGCACGCCGCCGCGCACCAGCAACCCGACGAACAGCAGCACCATGCCGATCAGCGGCCCGGGGATCGGCAGGCTGAGCCACTGCACGAGCAGTTCGCCGGCCAGTTGGCAAAGAAAAAGCGTGGTGATGGCGTAGAGCATCGTGTTGTTCTGGTTGTCCGTTCGATCAATGTTCGTTGGAAGCGGTGGCCCGTGTCCAGCCCTCTTTCAGGGCCTGCTGGCTCTGCGGCGACAGGACACCCAGGCGCACATGGCCCGGCAGGCCGAAGGAGGCGCAGTCGCGCAGCTTGATGCCCTCGGCGCGCAGCGCGGTGGCCAGCGGGGGATACGGCCGGTCGGTGCGTGCGCAGAAGAAATTGCCATCGCTGGGCAGGCAGTGCCAGCCCAGCGATTCGCAGATGGCGCGTTGTTCGGCCTTCCACATACGCAGAGTCTGGAGGCTCTGCGCGAGCCAGGCCTGCGCTTCATCGCCGGTCCAGGTTTCGAGCAGCGCGACGCCGTGCGTGCCCAGCGGCCACGATGGTGCGAGCCGGTCCAGGCGTTGCAGCATCGGCGCGGCATCTTCGCCATCGGGTGCGATAGCGTAGGCGGCGCGAATGCCGGTCAGGCCCATCGCCTTGTTCGGCGTCCACAACTGCCAGACGCGGTCGCGTCGCGTCGCATCGAGCGATGCGCGGCCTTCGAGGCGCAACGGCTCATAGGCCATGTCGAGCACGCAGATGCCGTTCGTGCTTTCGGCGTGCTGCACCAGATCGGCCTGCGCCTGTCCCAGCGGGCTCGACGGTTCGCAGCACCAGCGAAGCGCTGCGGACGCGTGCGATGCCGGCGCACGCACCGACTGCAAGCCCCAGGCCTGCGCCGCGCGCTCGTAGTCGCCGTAGCTGTGCGCCGGCAACCAGACCTGCGAGCCACCGCCTTGTGCAACAGCGGCGCTGATGCGATGGATGAACTCGCTCGCACTCGCCGCGATCAAGATGCGTTCGGTCGCCACGCCATGAAAGTGCGCGAGCCTCGCACGCAGCGTCGTGTAGCGCGGGTCCGGGTAGTGCGCGGCATCGGCGGCGCGGATCGCGGCCACGGCGGCAGGGCACGAGCCCACCACATTGCCATTGGTCGAGAAGTCGTGCAATGCGGCACCGGATTCGTCGGGGCCGCCATGCACAACGTCGGCGATGCGATCTGATGTCATGCCCACCTCCAGCCCGTGGCCGCCACGATAACCAGCGATGCAAGGACAGCCACAGCGAAGACGGCCCGGCCGCCAAGCTGCGCAGTGCGCTGCATGTCGGCGGCGGTCGGCGCGCGGCCTTCGGCATTCAATGCATAGACACCGGGCTTGGCGAGCCGCACGCCGAGAAGCAGCGCCATCGTCGCCATCGGCCAACCGCTGTTGGGCGACGGCGTGCGGCGCGCTTCGTCGGTCAGACCTACCGGCCAGCGCCAAGCCGCGAGCATGAGCAGCTGTGAAGTGAGCCGCGCGGGCAGCCACGAGAGCAGATCGTCCGCGCGCGCGGCCCATTTGCCGAACCACGTCCAGTCGCGCCCATTGCGCTCGCCGAGGTAGCCCCACATGGCATCGGCCGTGTTGGCGAAACGGTAGACCGCCGCACCCGGCAGGCCCAGCAGCACGAACCAGAACAGCGGGGCCACCAGCGAATCATTGAGGTTTTCAGCGAGCGATTCGATGGCGCTCTCGCGCACCTCACGCTCGCTGAGCGTGGACACATCGCGGCTCACCAGCCTCGCCAGTTGCTTGCGACCGGCGTCGAGCGACACGGCCAGCGCGGCATCGACCGCCAGCACTTCGTCGCGCAGCATGCGCCATGCAAAGAGCGGCTTCAGCAACAGGCCCAGCAGCATGGCCATGGCCCACAGGGGCAGCCACGTCATGAGCAGCCCCTGCAACATCATGGCCACGCCACCGACGGCGGCCGCGCCCACACACCAGGTCAGCGCACCGATGAAGAAGGCCGGCAAATCGATGGGCTTCGCATCTTTCTGCATTGGCGCGACACGCGAGCCGATCCATCCGAGGTACTGCCCCATCCACACGACCGGATGGCAGCGCGCGGGCGGCTCCCCGAGCCAGCGGTCGATGGCCAGTGCGAGCCACAGGGCGGCGACGACGGCAAGGGCATGTTCAAGAGTGGCGTAGGGCATGAGAGCCGCCATTCTCGCGAATCAGGCGGGGACTTTGCCGCGTCGCCACTGCACCCATGCACCGAGCGCCACCAGCAGCGCTGCACCAAATGCGATCCAGAAGCGGAAGACGAGCGTGTCGGCCGTCGGGGTGGGTGCCGCGTCGGCTGCGGGTTCGAGCTTGAGGCCGGTGACGGGCTGCGTGCTGTCCGGTGCCGGCTCGGCTATCGGTGTTGTGGGCTCGGGCGCAGGAGCGAGTGCAGCAGATGGCGAAGCGACGACCACGGGCACCACCGGCGCATTCAACTTCGGCGCCACGGGTGCCACGGCCGATGACAACTCCGCCTGCGCAAACCGCTGCACCGCCGTATTCCGTTCACGCATCCCGGTGGCACGCACCGCCTCCGAATAAGCCTGCGCCAGCTCGCGCCGGGTCTTGGCGTCCGGCTTCCAGTAGGCCAGCCGCACCGCATCGAGCATGCGTTCCAGCGTCTGCGCGAAGGCGGCACGGTTGTCGCCTTCCAGCCATTCGCGCGTGCCCAGCTTGTACTTGTCGCGCACATAGACCTCGTGCAGCGACTGCCACTGGTCCTGCCGCACGGTGCCCGGGGCCGTGACCTGCCAGCCCCACAAGAACTGCGCCGTCTTCAAGACCTGCAGCGTGCCGCTGTAGCCCTCGGCCTTCTGCGCCGCGATCCACTGCGGATGCAGATAGCGCGTCTGCATCTCGCGTGCGATGGCGCCGGCGGCGGTGTCGGTGCGCACCGCGCTGCCATCGCGCAGGTTCTGCACATAGAGCGCGGGGTCCTTGCCCGTGAGCTGCCGCACGGCCTGCGCAATGCCGCCCAGGTACTGGAACGGGTCGTCGTTGGTCAGCACGCCGTAGAGGTTGGAGCTGCGTGCCATCAGCGCCGCATCGACCTGCACGAGGTTGCCCGCATAGGCGCCGGGGCGGGCCACGCCGTCGAGGCCCTTGCCGTAGGCGTGTCCCATGCGGTCGATGTAGAGCTGCGCCATCTGCGCATCGCCGCCGCCCCGGCGCTGGTTGGCCCACACGTCGCTCGCCAGCGCTGCCTCTTCGAGCCCGGCGCCGTAGCTGCCCTGCTCGTTCGAGAACACGCGTGCGGTTGACCAGCGCGTGGCCTCGGCCGCTGTCGCGCCTTCCGCGCGCAGCTTGCGCGCCAGCGCCTCGCTGTGCCGCGCGACGGCGTTGCCGGCCTCGGGCAATGCGGCCACCTGCTGCACCGCCTCATCGAGCCAGCGCATCACGTTCGGGAACTGGTCGCGGTAGGAGCCGGTGACGCTGACCAGCACGTCTATGCGCGGACGGCCCAGCACCTGCGCGGGGATCACGTCGATGCCGGTCATGCGGCCGGCATCGTCCCAGCGCGGCTTCACGCCCATGGCGTAGAAGGCCTGGCTCTCCAGAACGCCCTGGTGGCGCGATGCCTCGCCAGCCCAGAGCGTGAAGGCGATCTTTTCGGGTGCCTTGCCAGCGTGGTTCTTCGCGTGTTCGGTGATCCATGCGTCCATCGCGGCCACGCCAGTCTCCCAGGCCGCGCGCGTGGGCACGCGGCTCGGGTCGAAGCCGTAGAGGTTGCGGCCAGTCGGCAGGCTGTCGGGGTTGCGTACCGGGTCACCGCCGTAGCTGGCCTTGAGGTAACGACCGTCGAGCGCGGTCAGCAGGCCTTCGATTTCCTCGTTGTGCGCGAGCACGGCATCGAGCTTCTGCGCGCGTTGAGCAAGTGCGAGAAGGCTTTGCACGTTGGCGGGCGTCTTGCCCATGGCGCCGGCCGCTTGCGCATCCGTCAGGGCGAGTTCGACCCAACGCGCCGGCCGGGAGGCGGCCACGTTCTTCGCGTCGATCAGGAAGGCCTCGTCGATGTCTTCGCCCAAGGCTTCCACCAGCGGCTTGCCGAGGATCTGCAGGATCGTCATGCGACGGCGCTCCGCATCCGGCGCCTGCCCGAAGGTCGCCAGGCCCAGCGGCTGCGCGGTCTGCGCCAGTTCGTCGAGGTACGGGTGCAGCACGGCAATGAAGCCTGCGAAGTCGGCGCGGATCTGCGCCGGTGTCCATTTCAGGTCGCGGTCGAAATGCTGCTCGACGAACTCGGCCGTGAGCTGCCGCTCCATCGCGGTCTTCACCGGGCCGGGCGACAGCGTCTCCCAGTCATGCATGCGCTCGTGCATCGCCTGCACGCCGGGGCGAAAGCCTGCAGGCGCGAACATCGGCGTCGAGTGGCTCACCATCGTCGCGCGGCCACGGCGCTTGGCGGTGGTGGCCTCGCCGAGGTTGTCCATGATGTACGGATAGACGTTGGGCAGGTCGCCGAGCGCGAGCAGCGGATCGTCTTGCACCGAGAGGCCACGCTCCTTGCCCGCCGACCATTCGACCGTTCCATGTGTCCCCACGTGCACGACCGCGCTGGCACCGAACTGCGTACGCAGCCACAGGTAGGTGGCCAGGTAGCTGTGGCTCAGCGGAATGGCCGAGCGGTGATAGACCTGCTCGGCCTTGCCCGCCACCGCCGTGCCGGGCTCGAAGCGCGGTGGCTGGCGCAGCACGACCACGTTGCCGAACTGCACGCGCGGGATCACGAAAGACGGCTCGCCCGCAACGGGGCGCAGCATGGTCGACTTCTCGGGCGGGCCCCAGTAAGTTTCGATGCGGCGCTGCGTGTCCGCAGGCAGCGCGCGAAACCACGCGACATAGTGCGACAGCGGCAGCGCATCGGCCAGCCCCTTGTCGAGCAGCGGCTGCAGCGAATCGCCCTGCGCCGTCGGGTAGTAGGCCTTCATCGTGGCCTGCACCTGCGCGATGAGCGCGTCGGCGCCGGGAATGCCCGTGCGGTAGCCCGCGGACTTCATCGCCGCCAACATGTTGTTCACGCTGCGCGGCACGTTGAGGAAAGAAGCGCCGAAGTTGGCCTCGCCCGGCGGGTAGTTGTAGACCAGCATCGCGACACGGCGATCCGCCGCGGGCGTGCGCTGCAGGCGCAGCATGGCGGCGGCCTTGTCCGCCACCGCATCGATCTGCGCGGGCAGCGGCTGCAGCGTGCCGCTCGCGGCATCGCGGGCGCTCACGAGCATGGGGTCGGTCATGCCGGCCAGCTCGCTCGGGCTGTAGTACGACGCGATGTCGGTCTGCGCCAACCCGTCCTTGCTCTGCGCCCACTGCGTGGCATCCATCGCCAGCGAAGGCAGCGTCTGCAGGACGGGCACGCCTATGCGCTCCAGCTCGGCCTTGCGTTCGTTGGGGCTGAAGACCAGCGAGGCATTGACGATCAGGTCGGCCACGCGCTTCTCGTCCGCGCTCGTGCGGTGGGTCATGCGGAAGAACAGATCCTTCTGCTGGCGCGGGCCGTAGAAGGTATAGGCCCGCAGGCCGCGCTGCTCGAGCGAGGCGATCAGGCGGTCGAGCCAGCCGGTGTCGTCGCTGGTCACGGTGGCGCTGTTGATCGCTATGGCGACCGTGCCATTCGCGCCCGGCAGGCGGTCCAGCGCGGTGATGTCGGTTTCGATGCGCGGCCAGCCTGGGTGATAGAGACCAGCTAGCGGCAGTGGCACGGGTTCGGGCAATCGAGCGAGGTCGCCCACCTGCGCCATCGCCTTCATCGCCGCATCGAGGTTCGCGCTACCGGAGAAGCGCCAGTACTCGCGCAAGCGCTGCGCCCATGCGGCATCGACACCGCGCTCGGCCATCAACGGAGGGGCGCTGGAAGCCTGTCCCTTGGCCACGGGTGCGAACTCACCGATCAGCACATAGGGCACGGCGCTGCGCGAGATCGCATCACCGAAACGTGCCGCGGCGGCCTGTGCCACGCTGATGTGCGGCGCGTCGATCACGAGCAACCGCGCGCCTTCGAGTGCGGCAGACAACGCCTCAGGAGCATCCTGCGAAGCGGACACCACCTGCATCGGCAGCCCCGCCTCGCGTGCGGCCGCCTGCAGTCGCACCACGCGCGCCGGAGAAACGAGCGATGTGCTCAACACCACGACGCGCGAAGCCGCCGTCTGCCCGGCCTGTGCCGGCGCCAGGAAGCCCAGCCCCATCAGCAGGAGCCAGAAAAAGAACCGCGTCACTTCCCGCCCTGCGCAGGCACCGCATCAGCCGGCACATAGACCATCGTGCCGTCTTTCAATCGCCAAGCAGTGCCGGCCTTCTCGCCATCGCCCTGCCCCGTCGCGCCGCTGGCCTTGAAGCGCGTGATCTTCTGGCCTTCACGCGTGATGATCTCCATGTCCGGCTGGCCTTCGTGGCGGATGATGGTGAGCTTGTCTTGCGCGAACGGATTCATCGGGTTGTTGATGACCGCAATCATCAGCATGCCGATGACCACCATGAACACGTCGATCAGGTTGATGGTCGACAACACCGGGTCGTCGTCATCGCTGTCGAGGCTGCTCAGAATGGAAAACTGGCGACGACTCATGACAGCCGATCCCGCGCATCGAGCACCGTCACCAGCTCCCGCATCAGCCAGCGCCGGCGCACGGTGTAGACCACGAAGGTGATCGAGGCCGAAGCCAGCGCCACGATCACGCTCGCGAACGCGGGTGCCAGGCTCTGCGCCACGCCTTGCGATTCGCCCGAAGCCACGGCCACCAGCGCCGGACCCATCGGGATCATGGTCGCGATCAGCCCCAGCATCGGCGCCACGCGGCTGCACAGGCGCACGCCTTCGAGCTGCTTGAGCACCACCAGCTCCATCTGCTCCTGGCTCGCATCGGCATGGCGCTGCAGCGTCAGCACACGTGCCGGGTCGCGGCGGCGCTGCAGGTACTCGATGCCGAAGGCACCGAGGCAATACACCGCGTAGACAAAGGACAGCAGCACACCGAGCGTCACGGGCCAGAGGAACAGGCGCGCCAGCTCGAACAGAACGGTATCGAAGGCCAGCATCAGGTGGGCTCCACAAGCGACGGATTGATGGATGGCCCATCGGCAAACAGGTCCGCCGCCCGGCCCCAGCATTCGTCGAACACCAGTGCCGACAGCGGCTCGCGCCGGGCCCAGCGTTCGCGCTGCAGCATCGGCTCTTCGTAGAAATCGTGCACCGGGCCCAGGCACAACAAGGCGATGGGCTCGGCATCGTCCGGCAGGCCGAGCAACACCGACACCTCGGCCGGATCGAACAGCGACACCCAGCCCATGCCCAGCCCTTCGGCGCGCGCCGCGAGCCAGAGGTTCTGGATGGCGCAAGAGGCCGAGGCCAGGTCCATCTGCGGCAAGGTGCGGCGGCCGAAGATGTGCTTCTCGCGGCCGTCGGCCAGCGTCACCACCAGCAGCTCGGCTGCATCGAGCAGGCCTTGCACCTTCAGGCGCATGAACTCGTCTTCGCGCTGGCCGAGTGCACGGGCGGTGAGCACGCGTTCGCGCTCGACGGTGTCGTGCAGGCTTTGGCGCAAAGCCTGTCCACGCACGCGGATGAAACGCCACGGCTGCATGAACCCGACGCTGGGCGCGTGGTGCGCGGCTTCGAGCAAACGGCGCAGCACATCGGGCGCGACCTCTCCGCCCGCGAAGTGGCGCATATCGCGCCGCTCGTGGATGGCGCGGTAGACCGCGTCCACCTCATCGGCTGCAAATGCCTGCGCCATCGGGCTCAGTCCTCGATACCGCGCTGGGCAGGAATGCCGGCCTTGAACGCGTGCTTGACCATGGTCATCTCGGTCACGGTGTCGGCCAGCTCGATGATCTCGGGCGGGCAGCGGCGGCCGGTGAGCGCCACGTGCACGTGCTTGGGCCGCGCGCGCAGTGTTTCAAGCACGCCTTCGAGCGGCAGCCAGCCGTAGATGAGCGGATAGGTGATCTCGTCGAGCACGACGAGGAAGAAGTCGCCCGAGAGGATCGCCGCCTTGGCTTTTTCCCAGCCGTCGCGCGCGAGCTGTCCCGAGCGTTCGAGGTCCTGGCTCTTCCAGCTGAAGCCGTCGCCGAGCCCTTCGATCGGAATGCCGATCTGCTCGAACATGCGGTGTTCGCCAAAGCGCGCCGAGGGCACCTTCATGAACTGGTAGATCTTCACGGCCTTGCCGCGTCCATGGGCGCGCAGCGCAAGGCCGAAGGCCGCGGTGCTCTTGCCCTTGCCGTCGCCGGTGTTGACGATGACGATGCCGCGGCGTTCGCCTTCTGGCTTTTCGTAGGGTTTTTCGCTGGGAGGGGTTTCTATTTGCATGGGGACTCCAATTCGGTTGCGCTGGCTGTTGTTAGAGGCGTGGAGGTTCGGGGCGCGCTGCTGGTGTGCAGCCGATCAACTCGTGCTCTGAAAACGCGCACGTCGATGGTGTGCTCTGCGCAGCGAAATAAAGGAGGAGGGGCGAAGCCCCGGGGGACATTCGCGGAGCAGAGTACGCCGTCGGCGTGCGCGCGCCTTGAATGGCCCTTCCGCATACCAACGAGCTCGCCCGCGCATTTCATAACGGCAACGCGATCCATTGATCGGCCACACGATGCACCCGGATGCGATGGTCGAACACCTGCTCCAGCGCCGCATGCGTGACGGGGTCGCCACAGCCTCCGTGGTGCACCACGCGGCCAAGATTCATCACGACCAGTTCATCAGCGGCCAGCGCCATCGGCAGTTCGTGCAGCACGCTCACCACCGTCTTGCCTTCGGCAACGAGAGCGCGCGCGGTCTGCATCCAGTCGGCCTGATGCGGCGGGTCGAGGTTGGCGAGCGGCTCGTCCATCAGCAACAGATCGGCCTCGACCGCCAGCGCCCGCGCCAACAGCACACGTTGGCGTTCGCCACCCGAGAGCTGGCCCAGCGGGCGGTCGCGCCAGTCCCAGGCCTGGGTGCTGCACAGCGCGCGCTCGACAGCCTCGCGGTCGGCTGGGCTCGGGGCGGCCAGCCAGCGCTGGTGCGGCAGGCGCCCGAGCATGGCGATGTCGTAGACCATCAGGTCGTCGGCACTGCCCTCGCCCGAGCCGCTCTGGCCGAGCCACGAGAGACGCTGGGCGCGAACGCGGGCCGGAATCTTTCCTTGCGCTTCACCGAACAGGCGCACTTCGCCACGGTGGGCGAGCAGGCCGGCCAGCGCCTTGAGCAGCGTCGACTTGCCCGCGCCGTTCGGCCCGACGATGCTGGTCCAGCGTGCGGAAGAAAGCCTCAAGTCGATGCCGTGCAGCACCTCGGTCATGCCGAGCGTGGCGCTCACGCTGCGTGCTTCGAGGGCCGGAACGAGGTCGTTGTCGCTCATGCCAGGCCACCTCTTGCGCTGCGGCGATGCATCAGCCACAGCAGGTAGCTGCCACCGAGCACGGCAGTGAGCACGCCCACG
Source organism: Variovorax sp. EL159 (assembly GCF_900100965.1). Taxonomy (GTDB): domain Bacteria; phylum Pseudomonadota; class Gammaproteobacteria; order Burkholderiales; family Burkholderiaceae_C; genus Variovorax. The sequence goes on from NZ_FMUJ01000003.1 coordinate 925,483, forward strand.
GGCAGCTCTTGCGGGGCGATCAGCCAGCGCGCCAGCAGGTCGGCCGCCATCAGCAGCAGGCCGCCCATCAGCGTCGACAGCACGATCAGCCGCGCATGCGTGGTCTTGACGATCGAGCGCACGAGATGCGGCGCCGCCAGCCCGACGAAGGCGATCAGCCCGGTCTGCGCCACGGCCGCGCCGGTGGCCAGCGCCAGCACCACCACGAGGGCCGCGCGCATCGCGCCCAAGGGCAGGCCCAGGCTGCGCGCGGTGGCCTCGCCGAGCGCCAGCCCGTCGAGCACCGGCGCCAGCGCCCAGCCCAGCAGCACGCAGACCACACCGACCATGGCCATCACCGCGCAGGCGCTCCAGCCGACCAGCCCGGTGCTGCCGAGCACGAAGCCCTGGAGGGCCTGCAGGATGTCGGCCGACGCAATGGTGATCAGGTCTTTCGCTGCGCCGAGCACCACGCCGACGATCACACCCGCCAGCAGCAGGCGCAGCGTCTGTTGCACGCCGCGCGCCAGCATCAGCGTGAGCATCACCGCGAGCACCGCGCCGATGAAGGCCGCACCCGTGAGCCCGAGCCGCATCACCCACTGCATGCTCGCGGCCGAGCCACCGAACATCAGCAGCGCCACCGCCACGCCGAGCGAGGCGCCCGAGGCGCTGCCCAGCAGATAAGGGTCGGCCAGCGGGTTGCGAAACAGCCCCTGCGCCACCGCGCCCGCCAGTCCGAGCAGTGCGCCGGCAAGCCACGCGCCGAGCGTGCGCGGCAGGCGGATGTCCCACACGATCTGCAGCGCGACCGGGTCGTGGCGCGCCGACAGCAGGCTCTCGAAGCCGGTGCTGCCGATGCCCAGCCCGAACAGCAGCAGCGCGGCGCCCAGCACCAGCAGGCCGATGCCGAGCAGCAGCACGCGGCGCAGATGGGCGGTGTGCATGCGTGCCCCGCTCACCTCTTGCCCTTGTCGGCGAGGCACTGCGCCATCAGGCGCGCGGCCTCGTCCATGCGCGGGCCGGGGCGCACGAGCACGTCGGACTGCTCCGCGCTGAAGCGGCAGATGCGGCCCTCGCGCACCGCGCGGATGCCGGCCCAGCCGGGGCGCTGTTCCAGCCCCTGCGCGCTGCGCACGCTCACCATGATGAGGTCGGGGTTGGCGCGCACCACGTATTCGGGGTTGAGCTTGGGGAACGGGCCGAGCGCAGCCGGCACGATGTTCTTCACGCCGAGCCGCGTGAGCGTTTCGCCGATGAACGACGATTCGCCTGCCGCGTAGGGCGCGTTGTTGACCTCGAAGTACACGCGCAGGCCCTTCGCGCCCGGCGGCAGCGACTGCGCGGCGGCCGACACGCTGGCATCGATCACGCGCCAGACCTTGGGTGCCTCGTGCGTGCCGAGCACCTGGTCGAGCTTGTCGAGCACGCGCCGCACATCGGCATGGCTCTTGGGCTCGAGCACCAGCACCTTCATGCCCAGCGCTTCGAGCCGCTGCGTGACGCGCGACGACTTGGCGAGCAGCACCGCATCGGGCTTGAGCGCGACGATGGCCTCCACGTTCGGATCGAGCCCGCCGCCGACCTGCGGCAGCGCCTTCACCTGCTCGGGCGAATTCGAATAGCGGTCGACGCCCACCAGCCGCGCGCAGGCGCCGAGTGCGCAGACCGACTCGGTGAGCGACGGCAGCAGCGAGACGATGCGCTGCGGCGGTTGCGGCAGGCTCACGGTCACGCCGCGTTCGTCGACCACGTCGAAGGCGTGCGCGCCCAGCGCGAACGCGGCCAGGCCGAGGGCAAACGACAGCGAACGGATCAGTTTCTTCATGCAGCGGGTGCTTTCAGGCTCAGCGGCAGGCCGGCCGCCATCAGTGTGACGCGGTCGCAGGCGGCGGCCACTTCCTGGTTCAGGCGGCCCAGCGCATCGACGAAGGCGCGCGTCTCGCGGCCCAGGGGAATCACGCCGAGGCCGATCTCGTTGCCGACCAGCACGACGGGACCGCGCGCCTCGCGCAGTGCGATCAGCAGCATGGCGACGTGCGTGGCCGGCGTGCGCGTGGCGGGCCGCGCGTCTTCCATCGGCATCAGCAGGTTGGTGAGCCACAGCGTGAGGCAGTCGATGACCACCAGCGTCTCGGGCGTGCTCTGCGTGACGACGGCCCGCGCCAGTTCGATGGGCTCTTCGATGGTTCGCATGCCGGGCACGCGCTCGGCGCGGTCGGCCTGGTGGCGCACGATGCGCTCCTGCATCTCGTCGTCGTAGGCCTGCGCGGTGGCGATCAGCACGGCACGGCGACCCTTCGATTCGGCGGCGAGCCAGTCGATGGCACGCTGCTCGGCGCGGCGCGACTTGCCGCTCTTCTGGCCGCCGAGGATGAATTCACGTTCAACGGGCATCGCTGTCTTCCTTCTCGGCGTCGTGGCCGTCGAGTTCGATCGGCATGGCCCCGAAGAGCCGTGCCGTGGCTTCGGGGCTGGAGGCGAACCATGCGTGGAAATAGCTCGCGCGCACCGGGCCATGCACATAGAAGGCTTCGCCGCCGCGCGCGCCCACGGCCTGGGCCGTATCGGGCCGGCCGGTGTGGGCGGCGGGCACGAGCGGCGTGTCGCAGCTCGAATAGTGGAAGGTGTGGCCGCGCAAGGTGTGGCTGCCGAGCGTGAGCTGCTGCGGGCCGAGGCCGGCCAGGCGCTTTTGCATCGTCACGCGGCCCGGCAACAGGCCCCAGAGCCGGTGGACGTCTGGCGGGCGCGTGGCATCGGCGTGCGTGGCCAGTTCGTCGAACAGCGCCATCATGCCGCCGCATTCGGCCCAGATCGGCTTGCCGTCCGCGATGTGCCTGGCCAGCGCATCGCGCATCTGCGAGCACCCGGCCAGGGCTTGGGCATGCAGTTCGGGGTAGCCGCCGGGCAGCCAGACGGCATCGCAGGCCGGCAAGGCATCGCCTGCGAGCGGAGAGAAAAAGGAAAGCCGCGCACCGAGCGCGGTGAGCACGTCGAGGTTCGCGGGGTAGATGAACGAGAAGGCCGCATCGCGCGCAATGGCGATGGTGCGGCCGGCCAGCAGAGGCGGCACGGGCGCCACCGAAGCTTCTGCTTCGAAGCGAACCTGCGGCAATTGCGCGACCGGCATCCGGCCCAGCGGCGTTGCGGCCAGCACATCGGCTGTCGCATCGAGCCGGGCCATAGCGTCCCCAAGTTCAGCCGCCAGGACCAGGCCCAGATGCCGCTCGGGCAGCGAGAACGCCGGGTCGCGCGGCAAGGCGCCCAGCCATTGCGAGGGTTCGCGCAATGCGTCTTTCAGCATGCCCGCATGGCGCTCGCTGGCCACGCGATTGGCCAGCACGCCGGCCCACGGCAAACCGGGGCGGAAGTTCTGCAGGCCGAAAGCCAGCGCGCCGAAGGTGCCGGCCATGGCGCCCGCGTCGATCACCGCCAGCACCGGCAGGCCGAAGCGCTCGGCTAGATCGGCCGCGCTGGGCGTGCCATCGAACAGGCCCATCACGCCTTCGACGATCAGCAGGTCGCATTCGGCCGCCGCGGCACGCAGGCGCGCGCGGCAATCGGCCTCGCCCGTCATCCACAGGTCGAGCGAATGCACCGGTGCGCCGGTGGCTAGCGCCAGCCAGTGCGGATCGAGAAAGTCGGGCCCGCACTTGAAGGCCCGCACGCGCCGGCCCTGGCGCGCATGCAGCCGCGCGAGCGCGGCTGCGACGGTGGTCTTGCCCTGCCCCGAGGCAGGGGCCGCCACCAGCACCGCGGCGCAGGCGGGGGCCGCGGCGCCGTCGGCGTCGCTTCGTTGCGAGGGTTGGCTTATTGCGGTGTCCACTTGAGACCGACGTAGGCGGTGCGGCCCGCCGTGGCGTAGAGCCGTGCGTACTGGTAGTCCTTGTTGCCGACATTGTCGACGCGCGCAATCAGGTTGAGGTCGCGCGTGATCTGCGTGCTGGCCGACAGATTCAGCAGGGTGTAGCCACCGAGCTTGACGGTGTTGGCGGCATCGTCGTAACGCTTGCTGGAGGTTTGCACTTCCGCGCCCAGCGTCCAGCCGGCAACGCGCCAGTCGGCGCCGAAGGTGGCATGGCGCTGTGCGCGGCGGGCCAGCAGGTTGTTGGTGGAGAGGTCGCGCGGGTCCTGGTAGTCGAGCGAGGCGCGCAGGGTCACGTCGCCGATGCGATGGCCGCCCGACAGCGTGACGCCCTGGTAGCGGGCGCGCGCCGTGCTGGCATAGCAGCCGAAGGACGACGCGCAACCCTTGGCGCTGCCGTCGAACACGATCAGGTTTTGCACGCGGTTGCTGTAGACGACGATGCCCGCGCTGGTGGCGCCTTCGGTGTACTTCAGGCCCAGCTCGACGTTGCGGCTCGACTCGGGCTTCAGGCTCGCAAGGCCGTACTCGCTGAAGCGCTGGTACAGGGTGGGCACCCGGAAGGCCGTGCCGGCCGACACGGTGGCGCGCAGCGTGGGGGTGATGGCGTAGCCGTAGGCGGCGCTGCCGGTGGTCTTGCCGCCAAACTCGCTGTCCTTGTCGTGGCGCACATGCAGTTGCAGCGAGTGCGGGCCTTGCACGAAGCCATAGCCGAGCGAGATGGCATCCTGCGACCGGTCGCGCGCCAGCAGCTTGGCCGTGGTGGTGGCGGCCGGGTTCACCAGCCCGTCTTCGCGGCGTTCGAGCGCGGCCGTCACCAGATGGGGGCCGAAGCGGAACTCGTTCTGGAACAGGTAGCCGCGCAGGTGCGTCTCGGTGCGGTAGTAGGCAGGATCGGTCTCGTAGGTCGAGCGTGAATCGGTCACCTGCACGCGGGTGCTGTAGATCTCGTTCCACTTGGCCGACCACGTCAGGGCGGCGGTGCGCAAGGTGTTGCTCGACAGGTCGTCCTTGAACAGGAACGGCAGCTTGGTCCTGAAGGGGATCGTCGTGTCGTAGCCCGCCAGGATGTCGCTGGACAGCACCGAGGCTTCGATGCGCTGGTCGGGCGTGATCTGGTAGCCCAGCTTCACGTTGCCCGAGTTGCTGCGATAGCCGTCGCGGTCGGGGCTGGTGTAGCCGTCCTTCGACAGCACGCGCTTGGACGCCGGCTGGATGTTGAAGCCCTTGCTCTCTTCATGCGCCACGCCGAGCGAGTAGTCGAAGGCGCCCGACTTGCCGCTCAGGCCCGCTTCGAGCTTGCGCAGGTCGTTGCTGCCGATGCCCACGCCCACGTAGGGCGACACGCCTTCTTCGCCGCGCTTGGTGAAAAGCTGGATCACGCCGCCGATGGCGTCGGAGCCGTACACCGCGGCGGCCGGGCCGCGCAGCACTTCGATGCGATCGATCTGAGCGAGCGGAATGCCTTCCCAGCCGGCGCCGACGGTCGATTGCGAGTCGATGCGCACGCCGTCGATGTACACGGCCGTGAAGCGCGTTTCGGCACCGCGGATGAACACGCTGGTGTTGTTGCCTATGCCGCCATTGCGCGTGATCTCGATGCCCGGCTGGCGCGCCAGCAGGTCGGCCACGCCGGTCGCGCCGCTGCGCTCGATGGTCTGGCGGTCGATGATGGACACGTCGCCCACGATGTCCGACAGCGCCTGCGGCGTGCGGTTCGCGGTGACCACGGTTTCGCCGAGCGTCGGCGCCTCCTGGGCATGGGCGAGGCCACCGAAGGCCGAGGCGAGCGCGAGCGGCAGGCACGCGAGGTGGCTGCGGCGCACAGGGGCGCGGCCGCGAGAAAGAGAAACGCAGGAAATCATGAATTGAGCCGGACGAACATCAATGCCCCTTGCCGGCCTCCCCGCCGGCGCCTGGGCGCCATGGCTGCCTGGTGCATCGATGATGCGATTCATCGTCATGCATGCGGCAGCCGCCTCGTTGGCCGGTATCCGGGCTGGCAGAACGGCCCCTCGCCGCCTTCCCAGGCGCCTGTTTCAGGGCGCCCAGTGGCTGGATGGAAAGGGGTTGGCGCCTTGCGGCGCCGTCTGCTTGACCGTTGCGGGGGCAGCGCAGGTGGCTTGGGCCTTGGGTCCCGTGTTCGGGGGCTTCCACTCCTGCTTCCCGTTGAACTGCGCCGTGTGAACCACGCCGCGAGCACCAACGGGCGGGATTTTAGGCCCTGCCACCGCCCGTTTAAGTCGAAAGTTGCGCCCCGCTAACATCGACGCCATGGACTGTTGCGTTTTGAAGACCATGAAACGGGCATCGGCATGATGCGGCCGGCTTCGCTTTTTCTGAGTCTTCGTTCGGCGCTGCAGCGGCTCTTCGGCGTCTCGGGCTGGCAGTCGATGCTGCTGTGGTCCATCGTGGCCGGGCTGCTCGGTGCGCTGGCCACCGAACTTTTTCGTGCCGCGCTGTATGCCTTCGAGCATCTGGTGCTCGGCCCCGGCGAAGGCCTCGTGGCCATGGCGCGCCATCTGCCGTGGTGGGCGCGCATCGCCTGCCCCACCCTCGGCGGGCTGGTGGCCGGCGGGCTGCTGGTACTGGCCAAACGCGTGACGGTACAAAGCGCCACCTCCGACTACATGGAAGCCATCGTGCTCGGCGACGGGCGCATTCCGGTCGCGCAGACGCTGGTGCGCAGCGCGTCGTCGCTGGTAAGCATCGGCAGCGGCGGCTCCATCGGGCGCGAAGGCTCCATGGTGCAGCTCGCGGCGCTGGCCGCCTCGCTGCTGGGCCGGGTGTTCCGCTTTCCGGTCGAGCGGCTGCGCCTGCTGGTGGCCTGCGGTGCGGCGGCCGGCCTGACCGCCGCTTACAACGCACCGATCGCCGGCGCCTTCTTCGTCGCCGAGATCGTGCTCGGCTCCATCGCGATGGAAAGCGTGGGGCCGATCATCATTGCCTCGGTGGTCGCCAACGTGGCCATGCGCGCGCTGCCGGGCTACCAGCCGCCCTACCTGATGCCGGTGTTTCCCGAGATCCACGGCACCGAGGTCGTGCTGTTCGCGCTGTTGGGCGTGCTGCTCGGCTTTGTCTCGGTCGGCTTCCTGCGGGCGCTGCATGGCAGCCGCGCGTTGTTTGCGAAGTTGCCGATCGCGCTGCCGTGGCGGCTGGCCCTGGGCGGGCTGGTGATGGGCGTGATTTCGGTGCCGCTGCCCGAGGTCTGGGGCAACGGCTACAGCGTGGTCAATGCAGTGCTGCACACGCCCTGGCCCTGGACGCTGATCGCGATGGTGCTCGTGGCCAAGGCCGTCGCCACGCTGGCCACGGCCGGCTCGGGCGCGGTGGGCGGCGTGTTCACGCCCGCGCTGTTCTTCGGTTGCATGATCGGCGCGCTGTTCGGGCTGGGCGTGCAGGCGTTGTGGCCGGCGGCAAGTTCAGCCCCGTTCGCCTACGCCATCGTCGGCATGGGCGCCTTTCTGGCGGGCGCGACACAGGCGCCGCTGATGGCGATCCTGATGATCTTCGAGATGACGCTGAGCTACCAGGTGATGCTGCCGCTCATGGCCGCCAGTGTGATCGCGTATTTCGTGGCGCGCTCGGCCAACGCCGGTTCCATGTACGAGATCACCTTGCACCGCAATGCACAGCGCGATGCGCAATTGCGCCTGCGCGGGCTGCACATGCGCGATCTGGTGCAGCCCGCCGAAACCGTGGTCGGCCCGGACGCCGGCCGCGAAACGATGAGCCGGATCTTTCTGCAGCATCCAGTGAAGTACCTCTACGTGGTCGACACCGGCAACCGCTACCTCGGCGTGGTGCCGCTGGCCGCGCTTGGCACGGCGCCGTCGGAGACGACCGCGGCCGCATTGCTTTCGCAGACCATCCAGCCGATCACGGCCGACACCAGCCTCGGCGAGGCATTGCAGCGCTTTCTGGAGCACCGTGGCGAACGCTTGCCGGTGATCGAAAGCACCGAGCAACCCGTGCTGCTGGGCGTGGCCGCGAAGAGCGCGCTGCTCGCCACCTACGTGCGGCTGAGCGAGTAAGCAGCGCGCTGCGCCGTACTGCGCTGCTTACTTGGCCGGACGCACCGCCATCACCTCGATCTCGACCAGGTACGCCGGATTGGCGAGCGCCGCCACCTGCATCGCCGAGCGCACCGGCAGCCGGGGCTGCGCGGTGGTGCCGAAGAACTGGGTGTAGCCCTCCATGAAGCCGGCGAAGTCCATCTTGTTGTCCTTGGCCGGATCACCCACCAGGAACACCTGCATCTTCACCACATCGCCCATCGTGAGACCCAGGCCCGCAAGGCTTTTCTCGATGGCCTTGAGCACGCCGATGGTCTGGCCCTTGGTGTCGCCGCCATAGGCTGCGGCACTGTTCTTGGGCGCGGTCGCGTCCTGCAGGGGCGGCACCTGGCCCGAGAGGTAGACGCTGGTGAACGACGATGGAATTTCCACCGCCGCCGAAATCGGAAAGGACGAATTCGGAATGCGATGGCGAATGATTTCGTCGGCCGCGTGGGCGGCACCGGTGCCGGCTGCGAACAGTGCGGCGACGAGCGCCAGCTTCTTCGTGATGGAGGTCATGGTCATGTGTGTTGTCTCTCTACAGGGATGAAAGGAAGGGTCTGCCGGATATGGGAGCCAGGTCAAGGCCGCAGCTTCTTGACGTTCTCCGCCGCGATGGCGTCGGGGTACTGGTTGCCGAAATGGGTACGCGCGTACGCGACCACCGAAGCGATCTGCTCGTCGCTCAGCATCTTGCCGAAAGCGGGCATGCCCTTCTGCCCGTTGATCACCACGTAGAGCGGATATTCAGGGCTCGCGAGCCGCGGGTTCGAGGCAAGTGCCGGGTACGCACCAGCCCCTTTCGCGCCCTGCCCTTGGGCCATGTGGCAACCCTGGCAGGTGGCACGGTAGATCGACTCACCCGAGCTTTCCTGGAAGCGGGGGCCGACGGAGAACGCAGGCTCGGGCGATTGCGCGAATGCAGCCGGGCCGGTCACCGAGGCCAGTGCGCCGAACGAAAGGCCGAGCAGCGCGCGCTTGAAGGTCGTGATGTCGTGGTTCATGGTGGGTGTGTCCTTCATGCGACGGTCAGGCCACGGCACGGGCGTGCAGCCGCTGGATGGCATCGAGCGACGAGAGCAGTGCGCCCTCTTGCCAGGCCGGAATGTAGGAAGCGTGTTCTCCCGCCAGCGCAATGCGGCCATCGACCTGGCACAGGTTCTTGTAGTGCTTCTGCCGTGTCTCGTCGGTCCACATGCCATAGCAGCCGTGCGAGCCCGGCACGCGGTGCCAGCCGACCGAGATGCCGTTGTCGAATTCGCGCGCGTACTGCGGGTGCAGTTGCGTGCCGAACTCGACCGCGCGGCGCACGCGCTCCTCGGGCGCCATGGCGGTGAATTCGTAGGAGTTCGGGCCATCGAACACATAGGCGCCGAGCACCACCGACTTGCCCTTGGCGCCATAGCGCGTCGAGGGGTACGAGATGCGCGAGATCGGCAGGTCGGTATAGCTGATGCCGCCGTAGATGTGCTCGTCTTCTTCCCAGAAGCGGCGCTTGAACTGCAGGCCCACCTTGACCGATGCGCCGTAGGGCACGGCGTTGATGGCCTCCTGCATCGGAGTGCTGACCTGGATGTCGATCTGGCTCAGCACCGACAGCGGAATGGTGCACAGGCACCAGTCGGCCTTGGCCTGCGTGACCGCGCCGCCCTTGGACGCGTCGGTGTAGGTGACGGTCACGCCGCGGTCGTTCTGCTCGATCTTCGTGACCTTGGCGCCGTAGCGGATCAGGCTGCCGACTTCTTTCTGGAAGGCCTTGGCGATCATGTCCATGCCACCCACGGGCTGGAAGATCGCGCTCTGGAATTCGTAGTCTTGCCCGCTCGCGATGTAGCGCCAGAGATTCGATTGCAGCAGCTCGCTCATGTCGAGCGGCTTCGATGGCGTGGCCAGCGGCATGAGGCCGCCGCCCGCATCGACTTCGTAGCCACGGCGGTCGCTGCTGATGGGGCCTTCGCGATAACGGAATTGCGTGTCGAGCGCGCCCCAGCGGCGCAGGCCTTCGAGCAGTTTTTCCTTGTCTTCTTTCGTGAGTGCTGCATCGAGGTTGCCTTGCGTGGCGGCCTTGCCGAGCAACTCGGCGACATAGCCCTGGTAGTCGGCCTGCACGTGGCGATAACGCTGCGGCTTGCCGCCATAGGCCTTGCTCGAATGCACCAGCGCGTTGTAGTTGACCTGGACGAAAGGCTCCAGCGCCACGCCCAGGCGCTTGCAGTAGCCGAGCACTGCATGGTGGTGATAAGGAATGCGCCACGGCCCCGGATTGAAGTACTCGCCCTTGGCAAAGCCGCACTGCTGCACCGCGCCGCCGAGCTCTGTGAAGATGTCGCCGCCGCGCAGCGTCCAGCAGCGGCCACCGGCGCGGTTGCTGAATTCAAGGACCTTGACCGAGTAGCCCGCGTTGCGCAACTCGAGCGCGGCGGCCATGCCGGCCAGCCCCGCACCAAGAACCAGCACCGACGCACCCTTCCTTGCGCCATCGAGCTTCGGTGGCCCGTTGTAGTTGGACTCGGCGGCAAAGCCCAGCGAGGTCATCGCCTGGTACATCGCGCCGCCTCCGGCGGTCTTGCCGATGAGGGAGAGCAGGTCGCGCCGACTGAATAAAGTGTTGTTCTTCGTGGTCATTGACTGGCTGTGGGAGTTTGAAAGGCAACTGGAAGGCAGCAGAATCCATGCCAAGCCCTAGGGTGAATCGACATTCAAACGGGGCCGCGCGCGCCATCGGCGGTACGGCCTCCCCGGGAAACTACAATCGCCAACCATGCCCGCCTCCAGCCCCATCGATCAGATCGCCGAGCGTGTTGAACGACTGCTTGTGCGTCATGAAGAGGTGCAGCGCACCAATGTGCTGCTGCAGGAACAGGTCGATGCGCTCACGCGTGAACGCGACGCCCTGAAGTCGCGGCTCGCCGCAGCCCGCACGCGCCTGGACGCCCTGCTCGAACGGCTGCCGGCCGAACCCCCATCCCAAGATTCCCCCGCATGAAGCAGATTGAAGTACAGATCATGGGCCAGAGCTATTTGCTCGGCTGTCCCGACGGCGGCGAATCGCAACTGCGCGATGCGGTCGAACGCGTGGACGCGGCCATGTGCAAGATCCGCGACGCGGGCAAGGTCAAGGCCCGCGACCGCATCGCGGTGCTGGCATCGCTGAACCTGGCGTTCGACCTCGCGGCGCAACAGGCCGCGGCGGCCGCAGCGCCGGCGGCGGTGCCCGCTGCCACGGCACCAGCCGAGACCGGCGAAGCCGACCCGAAGGCCGCGCAACTCATTCAAAGACTCGATCAGGCGCTGGCCGGCGATGGACATTTGCTCTGAATGAGCGCGGCGGACACATACGAGGCGTAAAATCCACCTCGTCTGCAGACGTGTCGGGCTTAATATTTCCTTGTTCCAATGCTCTCCGGAGCCGGGCTTGGTACATCGCTTGACGGGCGTGATCATCTCGCGTCAGATGAACCCGAAGTCTTGCTGCCCTCGCCCACCTGAACCCTGGTTCAGGATGCGGGTCCGGCACACCATCTGCAGACACCTTTTCCCGCCACGGCCCCCTGCCTCACCGCACGGGGCCGTTGCTTTTTGAAGAGCCCTCCGCCGTGAACCTCGCCGCCCTGCTCGACCCTTTGTTGATTGCCGAACTCGCCGCGCTCGGGCTGGGCACGGGCTTTCTCGCGGGCCTGCTGGGCATCGGCGGCGGCATGATGATGGTGCCCTTCATCACGATCATCATGGGCCATCGCGGTGTGCCGGCCGACCTCGCGGTGAAGATGGCCATCGCGACGTCGATGGCGACGATCATCTTCACGTCGGTGTCGAGCGTGCGCGCGCACCACAAGCGCGGCGCGGTGCGCTGGGACATCGTGCAGCGCCTTGCACCCGGCATCGTGATCGGCAGTCTCGCGGGCAGCCTGGGCGTGTTCGCGCTGCTCAAGGGCACGGCACTGGCCATCGTCTTCGCGCTGTTCGTGGGCTTCTCGGCCACGCAGATGTTTCTCGACAAGAAGCCCAAGCCCACGCGGCAGATGCCGGGCACGGGCGGCCAGCTTGCAGCCGGCGGCGCCATCGGCTTCATCTCGGGCCTGGTGGGCGCTGGTGGCGGCTTCATCAGCGTGCCGTTCATGACATGGTGCAACGTAGCCATTCACAACGCGGTGGCCACCAGCGCGGCGCTCGGCTTTCCGATCGCGGTGGCCAATGTGCTTGGCTATGTCATCAGCGGCCACTCGGTGCAGGGCCTGCCGGCCGGCGCCTTCGGCTATATCTGGCTGCCCGCTCTGGCGGTGATCGCCGCGTGCAGCGTGTTCACCGCGCCGCTGGGCGCGAAGGCGGCGCACAGCCTGCCGGTGAAGAAGCTCAAGCGCGTGTTCGCCAGCATCCTCTACCTGCTGGCCGCCTACATGCTCTGGAAGGGGCTGCACGGCTGATTCAAGGCCCTTGTCGCCCAGGTGCGACTCCTGGCATTTCACAGGGGCAGGCGTATAAGGATTTCATGAAAATCCTCATCGCCGTCGATGGCAGCGCCTACACGCGCAAGGCACTCGATTACCTGTTCAGCCACCGCGCGATATTCGTGGACGGGCATCAGCTCGTGGTGGTGCATGTGTGCACCGGCGTCTCGGCCAATGTGGCCCGCCACCTCAGCAAGGAAGTGGTCGCGGGCTACTACGCCGAGGAAAGCGCCAAGGTGCTCGACCCGGTGAAGGCGCTGTTCGCCGAAAAGGGCTTGAGCAACTACACGATCGACTCGCGCCACGGCCATGCGGCCGAAGAAATCCTGAAGGCCGCGAACGACGCGCAGGCCGAACTGATGGTGCTCGGCACCCACGGCCACGGCATCTTCGGGCGTGCGCTCATGGGCTCGGTCTCCACCAAGGTGCTTTCCGAAACCGACATCACCGTGCTGCTGGTTCAGTAGGCCCTACTGCACCCGCTGCTGCCGCCACTCGCGCGGCGAGCAGCCGAAGCGCTCGCGGAACGCGCGGCTGAAATGCGCCGCATCGTTGAAGCCGCGCCCATACGCGATCTCCCCCACCGGCTTGCCTGCAAGACGCGGCTCCAGCAGGTCGCGGCTGCAGGCTTCGAGCCTGCGTTCCCAGATGTATTGCGCGGGCGTCAGCGGCTCGCTCTTGAAGACGCGATGTACATGGCTCGCCGACACCCCGAGCGACGCCGCGATGCTGCCCACCGACAGCGAGGGATCGGCCAGTTGCTCGTCGATGCACCGCTTCACGCGCGCGAGGTGGTACGCCGTGAGATTGCTCAGCGATGGCGCTCGCGCCACCGGCAGCGTCTGCAGGCCCGCCACGAGGATGCTCTGCACGCCGTTGGCGACGGCCAGCGCCGAGGCGGGCTGCAGCGTGTCGATGTCCTCCCGCAGCGTGCGGATCATGCCGAGCAGCAGATGCCCTGCGCCCTCCTTGCCCGACACCGTCGTGGCCGTCAGCGCCTCGGTGTCGCGCAGTTCGCTGCGCAGGCGCTCGCCGGGCAGCTTGAGCACGATCTGCTCGAACCTGTCGTCGAACAGCAGCTCGTAGGGCCGCGTGCTGTCGTACAGCGCGAAGTCGCCGGCCGAGAGCACCGCGTCGCGCCCGTCCTGCCGCACCACGCCCTGCCCCTGCGCCTGGATGCTCACCAGGAAATAGTCGTCGCCCGAGCGCGCGATGTGCCCGCTCGTGCGCCTGACCTTCTGCGCACTCGACTTGACCACCGACACGTCCAGGCTCGGCAGCGAGTGCTGGCGGATGCTGCCTTCGAAGCGGCCGATGTCGTCCGGCCGCACCGGGTCGCACCCGAGCTGCACGTAGACGTTGCAGATCATGTCGGTCCAATAGGCCAGGCGCTGGTCGCGCGCCACGGCATCGGTGCTGAGCAACTGGTTCATGGGGTTCCCCGGAAAGCGCGCGTGCAACGCTGGAACAAGAACGCCGCCAGTTCGGATCAAGGCGTTCCGCGGCGGCGAATCTACGCTTCAAGCAACCCGCATGCCACCGCGCAAACCCGCGCCGGGGCGTGCGAAGTTGTTTCATCCACCCCCTCGAGAGGCCCGCCATGCCCACCACCGTTCACCCCAAGCTCCGCGTTGCCGCCGTGCAGGCCGCGCCCGTGTTCCTCGACCTCGACGGCACCATCGACAAGACCATCGACCTCATGGCCCAGGCAGCCGGCCAGGGCGTGAAGCTCATCGCCTTTCCCGAGACCTGGGTGCCCGGCTACCCGTGGTGGATCTGGCTCGACTCGCCCGCCTGGGGCATGCAGTTCGTGCAGCGCTACCACGACAACTCGCTGGTGGTCGGCTCGGCCGAGTTCGACCGCATCAAGGACGCGGCGCGCAAGCACCGGATCTGGGTGTCGCTCGGCTACAGCGAGAAGGCTGCGGGCAGCCTCTACATCGCACAGGCGCTCATCGACGACCAGGGCAACACCGTGCAGACGCGCCGCAAGCTCAAGCCCACGCACGTGGAGCGCACCGTGTTCGGCGAAGGCGACGGCTCCGACCTCGCGGTGGCCGAGACGGCCATCGGCAACGTCGGATCGCTCTCGTGCTGGGAGCACCTGCAGCCGCTCAGCAAGTACGCGATGTATGCGCAGAACGAGCAGATCCACTGCGGCGCATGGCCCAGCTTCTCGCTTTACCGCGGCGCGGCCTATGCGCTCGGGCCGGAGGTCAACAACGCGGCGAGCCAGATCTACGCGGCCGAGGGCCAGTGCTTCGTGGTCGCGCCGTGTGCCACCGTCTCGCAGGCGATGAGCGAGCTGATGTGCACCGACCCGGCCAAGCAGCAGATGCTGCGCACCGGCGGCGGCTACGCGCGCATCTACGCACCCGACGGCTCGCCGCTCGGCACGCCGCTGGCCGAAGACCAGGAAGGCCTGGTGATCGCCGACATCGACCTGGGCATGATCTCGCTCGCCAAGGCGGCGGCCGACCCGAGCGGCCACTACTCGCGGCCCGACGTCACGCAGCTTCTGCTGAACAAGACGCGCCGCGAGCCCGTGGTGCTGCAGCGCACGCCCGAGCCCGAGAGCGGCGCCCCCGAAGCAGTGACAGCAGGCACCGAGCCGCGCCTGCAGCTCGCCGCCTGACCGCCCGGAGTCCCGCCATGGAATCCGCCATTGCCGAGCACCTGAGATGCCTCCGCACGCGACACCGCCGCGTCGAGGACGACTACACGCCGCCCTACCCCGTCTGGTCGGCCCGCGCGCCCACCTCGGTGACGCAGGTGGTGATGGGCCACTTCGGCGTGCAGTCGCGCGGTTCCGAGATGCAGGGCCGCGCCTGCGCCGCGCTGATGAAGATCGCACGCGACTTCGCCCTGCCCGACGGCCCGGGCCACCACGACCTGACGCACCACGTCGATGCCGACGGCTTCGACAACATGATCGCCATCGCCTACTGGAACGACGCCACAGCCTTCGCGCGCTGGAGGGCCACGCCCGCCGTCGACGCATGGTGGCGCTCCGACGAGCGGCTGAACGAAGGCCTCGGCTACTTCCGCGAAATCGCCTCGCCGCGCGTCGAGCACTTCGAGACCATGTTCAACACGCCTGACCGCTTCGAGGGCGTCGGCGTCGTCATGGGCGAGGTCAGCGGCGAGCTGCAGGAGCACGGCTACTGGGGGTCGATGCGCGACCGCATCCCGCTTTCGCAGACCGATGCGTTGTCGCCCTCAGGCACGCGCGCAGTAGTTGCCGGCACGCCCGCGCCGGGCCAGCGCGTGCGCATCGCAGGCCACGAGAACATCGCGATGATCCGCTCCGGCCAGGAATGGACCGACACCACCGGCCAGGAGCGCACGCTCTACCTCGAAGACATGGAACCGGTGCTGCGCGAAGGCATGGAGTTCCTGCGCGACCAGGGCCTGGGCATCGGCTGCTACAGCAACCGCTACATGCATCACCTCGACGCGAAGGGCACGCCGCTGCAGAAGTCCTTCGGCCTGAGCTACTGGCGTTCGCTCGCCGACATGGAACGCTGGGCCGAGTCGCACCCCACGCACGTCGCGATCTTCGGCAGCTTCATGCGCTACGTGCAGGCGCTGAACTTCCAGCTGCAACTGCGCGTGTACCACGAGGTGTCGGTGCTCAAGGCCGACGAGCAGAGCTATGAATACATCAACTGCCACGCGCGCAGCGGCCTCATGAACGGGCTGGCTGCCACATAGGAGAAATTCCACGCGCGGGATTGCCTTAGGATTCGCCCCCTGTTTCTCAAGGCCGCAAGGCAAGGACCCAGACCATGTGGAGCGAACTCGAAAGCCTCGTCGAAGCCTCGATGCAGGAATGGCAAGTCCCCGGCCTCGCGCTGGCGGTGATCCAGGACGGCGAGGTGGTGCTGCAGAAAGGCTACGGCGTGCGCGACACCGACACCGGCCTGCCCGTGACCACCGACACGCAGTTCCTGTTGTGCTCGATCACCAAGTCGTTCACCGCGGCGGGGCTTGGCCTGCTGGTCGACGAGCGCAAGCTCGACTGGGACCGGTCCGTGCGCGAGGTGATCCCCGAATTCCGCCTTCACGACGCGGTGGCGACCGGGCTGCTCACGGTGCGCGACCTGCTGTGCCACCACAGTGGCCTCCCGCGCCACGACTGGATCCACATGCCCGGCGACCTGAGCAACGCGCAGATGCTCGCGGCACTCAGGCATCTCGCGCCGAACAAGGACCTGCGCGACACCTTCCAGTACTCGAACCTGGGCTACCTCGTCGCGGGAATGATCACCGAGCGGATCAGCGGCCAGAGCTACGAAGAATTCACCACCGAGCGCCTGATGAAGCCGCTGGGCTTTCGCCACTTCGGCTTCTCCATCGAGGCGCTCGGCGCCGCCGAAGACGGTGCGCGCCCGCATGCGATGGACGGCGATGCGCGCTACCGTACGCCGCTGTCGCCCATTCGCGCAACGCCCGCCGGCGGCATCAACACCTCGGTCGCCGACCTGGCTAAGTGGGCGCGCTTTCTCCTCGACGGCAAGGCGGACGGCCGGCAGTTGCTTTCGGCGAAGTCGCTGCGCGAAATGACGACGCCGCGCGTGCACATGGGCCGCTCCGAACATGCCGAGATCGGCGATTCGCACTACGGCCTGGGCCTCTTCTGCGAGCAATACCGCGGCGAACGCACGATCGCGCATTCGGGCTCCTGGGCCGGCTGGAGCACGCTCATGACGATGCTGCCCGAACGCCGTGCGGGCGTGGTGGTGCTGACGAACCGCGCGCCGGGCGGCGCCACGCCCATCCTCACCTTCGCGGCGCTCGACCGCCTCTGCGGCCGCGAACCCGTCGACTGGTTCGGCAGGCTCGCGCCCAAGCGCAGGCAGGCCGTCGAACAGATCAAGCTCGACAAGAAGTCCAGAGCGGAGGTCCGCCACGGCGACACGCTGCCCAGCCACGCGCTGGACGACTATGCGGGCGACTACGAACACCCGGCCTACGGGCGCATCCGCATCGACAAGGAAGCCGACGGCCTCGCGTGGCGCTGGCGTGGCATCGCGGAGAAGCTCGCGCATCGCCACTACGATGTCTTCGTCACCCCCGACCGGCCGACGCTGATGCATCCCAGCGACCACACCGTCACCTTCCGCTACGACCGGCACGGCCACATCGACCGCCTCGAAATCCCGTTCGAGCAGATGGTGGACGACATCGTGTTCCGCCGCGTCGCGGCCGGCGACGTGCTCGACCCCGCGTTCCGCCGCCTGTGTGCTGGCGACTACCTGCACGCCGGCCGCGTGATAGAGATCCGTCTCGACGCGCGGGGCGAACTCGCCATGACGATCCCGGGCCAGCCGACCTATCGCCTGCTTCCGGCCGATGGACGCCGGTTCAAGGTCGATACGCTGGAAGGCTTCGGCGTGGAGTTCCGCCGAGCTTCACCGGATGCGGTGGACGCGCTGATCTTTCACGAGCCACGCGTCACTGCCATCGCGCCGAGAGTGGCCGGCACCTAGCCGGAACGCTGCGCCTATCGGCTCTTGGTGCAGAGCACGCGGCGCACCATGTCGTCGGCACTGCAGGCGCACCTGCCGCCCTGCGCTGCGGCGGCGCCTCGGGGGCGTACTGCGGCTGCAGCGCCCCCCTTTTGCTGTTCTCGATGTATTCGCGCGGAACGCACCCGCGCCCGAAACGGTGGGCATGCCGGCCTGGCATTGCGCAGCGGCAGAACCGGCCATGCAGAGCATCCGGACTGCAACGACCGCGCGCATGGCACGTTGGTTCATTGAGGTCCTCCCTTGCTTTTTTCGACGCGAGCAACTCTCCTCCTGCTGGCAACGGGGCCGTGCAGGCACCAGTGCCGAAAGTAATGCACCGGCACCTCACGGTGGCAACTTTCTCAGTGCGTCCCTAGGCGAACAACCCCTTGTGCTCGGCGCGCAGCAGCGCCTTCTGCACCTTGCCCATGGTGTTGCGCGGCAACTCGGGCACCACGAAGCAGCGCTTGGGAATCTTGAAGTTCGCAAGCTTCGCCTTGAGGTCGGCCACGATGGCTTCGGCATCGAGCGCGGCGCCGGCCTTCGCGATCACGATGGCCACGCCCACTTCGCCGAAGTCGGGATGCGGCACGCCAAACACGGCGCTTTCGGCCACGCCGGCCATCTCGTTGATGTAGCCCTCGATCTCGGCCGGGTAGACGTTGTAGCCCCCGCTGATGATCAGGTCCTTGCTGCGCCCAACGATGGTGATGTAGCCACGGCCATCGATCTTGCCCACGTCGCCGGTCTTGAAGAAGCCGTCGGCGGTGAATTCTTCCTTCGTCTTCTCGGGCATGCGCCAGTAGCCCGCGAACACGTTGGGGCCGCTGACTTCGATGTTGCCGATCTCGTCGGTGGTGCAGTCGCGTCCGCTGTCGTCGCGCACGCGCAGTTGCACGCCGGGCAAGGCAAAGCCGACGGTGCCGCCACGGCGCTCGCCCTGCGCGGGGTTGTAGGGATTGGACGTGAGCATGGCGGTCTCGCTCATGCCGTAGCGCTCGAGGATCGTGTGGCCGGTGCGCTCGCGCCATTCGTCGAAGGTCTCGATCAGCAGTGGTGCCGAGCCCGCGATGAACAGCCGCATGTTGCGCACCGCCTCGCGCGTGAGGCCCGCTTCGGCCAGCAGCCGCACATAGAGCGTGGGCACGCCCATGAATACGGTCGCCTCGGGCAGCTTCTGCACGATGCGCTTGGGATCGAACTTCGAGAACCACAGCATCTTGCTGCCGTTGAGCAGCGCGCCATGCAGCGCCACGAAGAGGCCGTGCACATGGAAGATGGGCAGCGCATGGATCAGCACGTCGCCTTCGGTCCAGCCCCAGTAGTCTTTCAGCACCTCGGCGTTCGACAGCAGGTTGCGGTGCGTGAGCATCGCGCCCTTGCTGCGGCCGGTGGTGCCGCTGGTGTAGAGGATCGCGGCCATGTCGTCGGGCTTGCGTTGCGCGACTTCGTGCCGGTCGCTGCATTGCGCGGCAACTTCAAGCAGCGTGCCGGTGCGGTCGTCGTCCAGCGTGAAGACGTGTTTGGTGCCGGCCGCGGTCGCGATGGGTCCGACCCACGCGGCATTGCGGCTGGTGCACACCACCACGGCAGGTTCGGCGTTGCCGATGAAGTACTCGATCTCGGCGCTCTGGTAGGCGGTGTTGAGCGGCAGGAACACATGGCCGGCGCGCAGCGTGGCAAGGTAGAGCAGCATCGCTTCGACCGACTTTTCGACCTGCACCGCGATGCGCGCGCCCTTCTCGAGCTTCAGCGCATCGAGCAGGTTGGCAATCATCGCGCTCGCGCGCTCGATGTCGCGCCACGAGTAGAAAAGACCGTTGTCGGTTTCGACGGCAATGCCGTCGAGGTCGGCGGGAAAGGCCGCGCGCAGGGCGGCGAACAGGTTGGCGTTGGCAGTCTTCTTCATCGCTTCGTCTTTGAACGGGTACTTCATCAGAAATTCGGTGTGCGCTTGGCAAGGAAGGCGGCAATGCCTTCGCGGTGCTCGGCGGAATCGGCGTAGTCGTAGGCGGTGGCCAGCAGGCTGTGGGCCGAGGGTGCGCCGGCCCGCAATGCGGCAAAGGTCTTCTTGTGCAGGCGCGCGGCCTGCGGCGCCAGCGCGGCAACGCGCGTGGCATGGGCCTGCACGGTGGCGGCGACTTCGTTGTCGGGCAGCACGTGCAGCAGAAAGCCCGCGTCGTACAGGCGCTGCGCACCATGCACGCCGGCGGCCAGCAGCATGTCGCGCGCGAGCACATCGCCGATGGCGCCATGCACCAGCGCAGCTTCGCGCGGGGCCATCGGAAAACCGAGCTTGGCGATCGGCGCGCCGAACCTGGCGGCGGCACCGGCCAGGCGGATGTCGCAGCAGCTCGCGATCTCGATGCCGGCGCCCATGCAGGCGCCTTCGATCTGCGCGATCAGCGGCAACGGGCAGTCGAGCATCGACTGCAGCGCGGCCCAGACTTCGTTCTCGTGGAACTCGCGCAGGCTGGGTTCTTCGAAGCGGAACGAGGGGTACTCGGAGATGTCGCCACCCGCGCAGAACGCACCGCCCTCGCCCCGCACGACGACGCAGCGCACGCTGCTGCCGGTGTCGTCGGCGCCGGCGCGAAGGCCGTCGAACACGGCCCGCAGTTCGCGCCACATCGCGCGCGTCATGGCATTGAGGCGCCCCGCGTTCGACAGCGTGACAACCGCGATGGCGCCTTCCTGGCGAAATAGAACGCTGCTTCCGACCGTCATTCGATCTTGGCGCCCGAGGCCTTCACCACCGCGGCCCAGCGCTTGATTTCGGCGTTCACGAAGCTGCCGTAGGCCGGCCCGGTCAGCGTCGGGATCTCGGAGCCGTTCTGCGCCCAGATGGCCTTGATGTCGTCGGCGGCCAGCACCTTCTGCATCTCGGCAACGATCTGCGGCTGCACGTCGGCCGGCGTGCGCTTGGGCGCCCACAGCCCGTACCAGGTGGTCACGGTGTAGTCGGGCAAGCCAACCTCGGCAGCGCACGGCACATCGGGAAAGGCAGGGTTGCGCTTGGCACCGGCCACCATCAGCGCCTTGATGCGGCCGCTCTTGATGTACTGCGCCGAAGAACCGAGGCCGTCGAACATCAGGTCGACGTTGCCCGCGATCAGGTCCGCCAGCGCCGGCCCGGCGCCACGGTAGGGAATGTGGGTGATGAAGGTGCCGGTCTGGATCTTGAACAGCTCGCCCGCCAGATGGTGCGAGGTGCCCGCGCCGGCCGAGCCGTAGTTCAGCTTGCCGGGATTGGCCTTGGCCAGCACGATCAGCTCCTTGATGTTGGTGGCGGCCACGCGGCGCGGATTGACCACCACCACCTGCGGCACGTTGGCCAGCAGCATCAGCGGCACGAAGTCTTTCTCGATGTCGTAGTCGAGCTTGGGGTAGACAGAAGGCGCAATGGCGTGGTGCACCGCGCCCATGAACAGCGAGTAGCCATCGGCCGACGCCTTCGAGGCCACGCTCGCGCCGAGCGTGCCGCCGGCGCCGCCACGGTTGTCGATGATGAGCGACTGGTTCGTCAGCCGCGAGAACTGGCCCGAGATCGGCCGCGCAAACGCGTCGGTGCCGCCGCCGGCCGGGAACGGCACGACCATCGTCACCGGCTTGGTCGGCCAGCCCTGCGCGCGCGCCGCGCCGCAAAGAACGGCCGCACCGGCGGCAGCCACGCGCAAGACGTCGCGGCGTTGAAAGCTTGGGTTCATTTGTCTCATCTCCTGTCGTTGTGGATTTTGCCGCCCGATGCGGCCGCCGATGTTTCTTGCATCGGCTTCTGGCGCCTTGTCAGCCTTTTTTGAAGAACAGGCTCTCGATATCTCCCGATACAGCCACCTTGCCATCCGCCAGCCAGGTGCGATGTTTGTCCAGACGCTTGAGGTCGTAGAGGTAATTGACCATGAGCCCGTACGACTGCTTCTGCCCCTTGGGCGACGGGTCGCCGGCCCAGTTCAGCCGCTCGACGCGTGCGCCGTTGCCCAAATGAAAACGCGCGACCGGGTCGGCCGGCGTGCCGTCGACGAGCGAACGGCCCAGGTATTCGGCGGCGGCCTGCAGCAGCCACTGGCGCAGCGGCGACTTCGCATCGAAGGTGGCGGCCGCATCGACGGCAGCCAACAGCCGTTCAGCGGTGGGCGGCAGCGAGCCGATGAGGCGGCCGATCTCGGCCTCGCGCTTTTCGTCGAGGCGGGGCAGCAGGTCGGCCACGTTCTTGGCCAGCCAGGTGCGAAAGCCCGGAATGGGCGACAGCGTGGCGAAGGTCTTCAGGCGCGGCAACTCGTCCTGCAGGGTCTCGACCACGCGCTTGATGAGCGAGTCGCCGAAGCTCACGCCGCGCAGGCCGTTCTGCGTGTTGCTGATCGAATAGAAGATCGCGGTGGTCGCCCTGGCGGGCGGCACGGGCACGGCGGCCTCATCGAGCAGCGGCACGATGCCGTCGCTGATGCGGTCGACCAGCGCCACTTCGACAAAGATCAGCGGCTCGTTCGGCAGGCGCGGATGAAAGAAGCCGTAGCAGCGGCGGTCGCTGTCGTCGAGCCGGTTCTTCACGTCGGACCAGCTCTTGATGTCGTGCACGGCCTCGTAGCGGATGAGCTTCTCGATCAGCGAGGCCGGCGAATCCCAGTCGATGCGGCGCAGTTCGAGAAAAGCCACGTCGAACCAGGTGGAGAACAGCTGCTCCAGCTCGGCGTCGAGCGCGAGCAGGCGCTTGTCGGCCTTCAGGCAAGGCAGCAGGTCGGCGCGCAGGTCGACCAGGAAGCGCATGCCCTCGGGCTCGACCGCGAAGCGCTGCAGCAGGCGCATGCGCGGCGACACGAGCGCGCGGCGCAGGCGCAGTTCGGCCTGCCCTTCATCGGGCGTGCCGACGGCGGCCTGGTGCTGGTCGCGCGCGGTCTTGAGCTTTTGCGCATCGGCGGCGAAATGCTCGCTCATCAGCGCCCAGTAGTCGCGGCGCTCTTCGGGCTGCGCGGCGGCGTAGGCCACGGCGATGGCGTGGGCACGGCGGCCGCCTTCGACCTCGCTCACGCGCGGATCGATCACGGCCTGCAGATCGGCCAGCACGCGGCGCAGCGCGCGCGGCGACAGCGCCTCGTCGGCCTTGCGTAGCGTGACCTGCAGACGCTCGGCGGTCGAACGCACGCTGGGCTTGGGCGCGTTCTTCGATGCGCTCTTCGCGGTGCTTTCGGGCGCCACGGGCACCTTGGACTTTTCGCCAGAACGCAGCCGCGCCTGGAACCATTCGGTCGCACTCATCGGGTCACTCCAATGCTGAGGGGGCCGGGCATGCCGTGGCGACGCTCGAGCGTCATGGCATCACCCTGGATTTCTGTTGCTGCATGACTTCGCGCAGCGCCTCGCGCTGGCGCGTCATGTGCGTGCGCATGGCGGCGTCGGCGCCTTCGCTGTCGCGCGCCTTGAGGGCCGCAAAAATGGCCAGGTGCTCGGACAGGCTCTGGTCGAGCCGGCCCGGCGCATGCAGCTGCTGCAGCCGCGCGAGCTTGAGGATCTTGCGCAGATCGCCGATCACCTGCGCCAGCCACTTGTTGTCGGCGAGCTTGATGATCGCCTCGTGAATGATGTGGTTGGTGGCGTAGTAGTCGTTGATGCGCCGCGCCTTGGCATGGCGCACCAGCCGTTCGTGCAGTGCGTCGAGCTCGTGCAACTCGACGTCGCTCGCGTTGCGGGCGGCTTCGTAGGCGCAGCGGCCTTCGAGCAGCGCGATGACGGGGAAGATTTCGTCAAGGTCGCGCTCGGTGACTTCGTTGACGAAGCAGCCGCGTCGCGGTTCGTGCCGCAACAGGCCTTCGGCGGTGAGCACCTTGAGCGCTTCGCGCAATGGCGTGCGGGAGATGGACAGGCGCTCGCACAGGGCCACCTCGTCCACGAAGCTGCCGGGGGCCAGCGTGCCGTCGAAGATCTGCTCGCGCAGGGTGGCCGCGACTTCGTCGTGCAGGGAGTTGGGAACCAGGCGCATGGGAATTCGAAGCGTTGACCTCGGGCGGCTCGGCGTAATTTCCTGTAATTACGCGTAATTGTGAGGACGGACACGACACCGCGCAAGTGCCCTGCCCCGCTTTCAGGGCAGGGATTTACCCTGCGAACTTCCTGCTCAGGCGCGAGCGGCGGTCGCGGCCTTGGCGCGGCCGAACCAGAACCACAGCGCAATGCCGGCGATCACCATCGGCACGCTGAGCCACTGCCCCTGGCTCAGGCTCAGTGCGCGCAGGCCAAGGAAATCGTCAGGCTCGCGGAAGTACTCGGCAAAGAAGCGCAGCGCGCCATAGCCGATCAGGAACACGGCCGCCACCTGCCCCTGCTTGCGCTCCTTGCGCGCGTAGAGCCACATGATCACGAACAGCAGCAGGCCTTCGAGCAGGAACTGGTAGATCTGCGAAGGGTGGCGCGGCAGCATCGAGCCGCTCTGCGGAAACACCATGCCCCATGGCAGCTCGGGATTGCTGAAGCGGCCCCAGAGTTCGCCGTTGATGAAGTTGCCCACGCGGCCAGCGGCCAGGCCGGTCGGCACGCACGGCGCGACGAAGTCCATCACCTGCCAGAACGGCCGCGCACGCGAATGCGAGAACCAGACCATCGCGCCGATCACACCCAGCATGCCGCCGTGGAAGCTCATGCCGCCCTGCCACACGTACAAAATTTCGAGCGGATGCGTCAGATAGAACTCGGGCTTGTAGAACAGGCAGTAGCCAAGCCGGCCACCGACGATGACGCCCATCACACCAAGAAAAAGAATGTCCTCGATGTCCTTGCGCTGCCATGCGCCGGCACCGACGAGCGAGCGGTACGGCTCATGTCGCAGCCGGCGCGTGCCGAGAAAGTAGAACAGCGCAAAGGCGGCCAGGTAGGTCAGGCCGTACCAGTGGATGGCCACCGGCCCCAGTTGCAGGGCGATGGGATTGATCTGCGGATACATGAGCATTCGCAGATTGTGCCCGCCCCGAATGTCGAGGCAGGCACGGGGACATTCAGGGCAATGTCAGCGCCCGAACTTCCACCACACGAGCCCCGCCACCACGGCCGGCACCGCGAAGATCAGCAGGAAGATCGGCAGTTCTTCGGCCACCGAATAGCCCGCCTTGATCACGCCCACGGCCATGTTGATGCCGGCACCAATGAACCATGCCGGAATGAACCACTTGGCCGCCGTGGCGAGCGCCAGCGCGGAGCCGTCGCCCATGAGGCGGCCAGCCAGCAGGAACACCACCAGCAGCACGAAGCCGCCGCCCATCACCAGGATCGTGTGCATGTCGCTTGTTCTCCAGGCGGGATGTTGCCGTGTCAGCGGGTCGTGTAGCCACCGTTGGCGAAGATGGTCTGGCCCGTGATCCACCAGCCTTCGGTGACGAGGAAGCGCACGATGGGTGCAATGTCCTCGATGTCGGTCAGGCCCTTCTTCGAGTACTTGCTCAGAGCCGCGGCGCTGCTGTGGTACTCGACGGCTTCCTTGCTTTCCTGGCCGTAGAAGAACGGCGTGTCCATGGGGCCGGGGCCGATCGCGTTGACCGAGATGCCACGCTCGCCGAACTCTTTCGATGCGGCACGCGTGAAGTGCTCCACCGCGGCCTTCGAGCCAGGATAGATCGCATAGAACGGCGTGTAGGCCGCCAGCAGCGAACTCACGATCGACACGATGCTGCCGCCCTCGGCCAGGGTGCGGCCGGCCTGCTGGATGAAGAAGAAGGCTGCCTTGGCGTTGGCATCGAAGCTCTTGTCGTAGTCGGCCTCGGTGACATCGAGGATCGGCTTCTTGATGACCACGCCGGCGGTGTTGATCGCGATGTCGACCTGCCCGAAGTGCTTGACGGCCTGGTCGAACAGCTTGACGTTGTTCTCCACCACCGACAGGTCGCCCTGCACCAGCAGCGTGTCGGCGCCCTTGGCCTTGAGCGATGCGGCGGTGGCTTCCGCGTCGGCGCGCGAGGCATCGCTGTTGTAGTGAATGGCGATGCCGCGGGCGCCGCCATCGACCAGTTGATGGCCGATGAGGGCACCGAGGTTCTTGCCACCGCCGGCGATGACGGCGACCTTGTTCTTGAGCGTGCGTGCGGACATGAATGGACTCCTTGAGGTGATGTGAATGTGTGACTGCGGGTTGCAGTCTATTGGTCGCCAATGCGCTGATAAATCATTGATCCAAGGCTAGACTGTTCAATAAATCACGAACAATCAGGCAAACAGCGAATGGACCGCATCGACCTCCTCCAGGTCTTCCTGCGCGTGGCCGAAACCGGCAGCTTCACGCGGGCCGCCGACCGGCTGGGCCTGCCGCGCGCCACCATCTCCACGGCCGTGCAGCAGCTCGAAACGCGGCTGGGCTCGCGGCTGCTTCACCGCACCACGCGGCGCGTGAGCCTCACGCCCGATGGCGAAGTGATGCTGGAGCGGGCCCGCGCGCTGGTCGCCGACATGGAAGACATCGAGCAGCAGTTCCTGCCCGCGCACGGCCATGTGAGCGGCCGGCTCAAGGTCGACGTGCCGAGCCGCATCGCGCGGCGGCTGATCGCACCGGCGTTGCCGGGCTTCTTCGAGCGCTTTCCGGGCATCGAGCTTGAACTCGGCTCCAGCGACCGCGCGGTGGACCTCGTGCTCGAAGGCGTCGATTGCGCGCTGCGCGTCGGGCCGCTGGCAAGCAGCAGCCTCGTCGCGCGGCCGCTCGGGCATTTCACGCTGATCAATTGCGCAAGCGCGGCCTACCTGGCGCAACACGGCACGCCGCGCACGCCCGCGGATCTGCCACAGCACCTCGCGATCAACTACGCCTCGCCAACCAGCGGCCGCGCGGCGCCCTGGGAATGGCAGCGCGACGGCGAAACCCACACCCTGCGCATGCGCAACCAGGTGACGACCAACAACGCCGAAACCTACATCGCCTGCGCGCTGGCGGGGCTGGGCCTGATCCAGATTCCCGCCTACGACGTGCGCGAGCACCTGGCCGCCAGTGAACTGGTCGAGGTGATGCCCGATGCACGTGCCGAGCCGCTGCCGGTGCATCTGGTGTACCCGCACCGGCGCAACCTGTCGCGCCGGATGCAGGCCTTCGCGGGCTGGCTCGAAACGCTGCTGGCCGATTCGCTCGGCGCCTGATCGATCAGGTCAGCGCGCCTTCATGTCCTTGCGCCCGTAAGGAAGGCTCTTGACCAACCGGAACTTGCCCTTGGTGAACTCGTAGAACGCCACCGTGTCACCGCTGCCGCCCTCCGGCTGCTCGATGTTGATGTCGCCCGCAAAGACCATCAGGCGACTGGTGAGCTTGAAGATGAGCTCTTGCCCGTCCTCCTTCTCGAACTCGGGCTTCAGCGGATACGCACTCGAGAGCACCACCGGCAGCCGCGTGGCATGCCCCGTGGCCGCATCGATCACCGCGCCCATGTTGCATCCGCCGCTTCCGCAGCCCCAGCGCACCACGATGTAGCGACCCGCGAAATCCGGCTTGCTCGACTCGAGCGCGTTCCTGAGCCGGGTGCGGAAGAGCTTAGCGAACTCGCTGTCGATGACCAGTGCGTGGTTCGCTCCGGTGTAGGGCGCATCGGCCGGATAGTCCTTGAACTGCGGCGCCGCAGGCTGCGCCTGCACGGCCATCGCGCACAACGCTGCCACTGTCAAAGCGCAACGGACGATGAAAGAGGATGCGGTCTTCATGCAGTTCTTCTTTTCTTCTTTGAGTGAGTGAGCGCACCGACGCGGCGCCGACGCCGCCGTTTATAGCTTGAGCTCGCGCACGAACGCCACGAAGCGCTCCAGCGCCGGGTTGGCCGCCCCGGCGGGCCACACGAGGCTGGTTTCGCAGGCGGGCAACGCCGGTGCGCTGCGTCGCCGCGCGGCCGGCGCGAATTCCGCGGCGCGCCGGTACACGACGCCTTCGCGCCTGAACTGCGTGACGCTCTCCGGCACCCAGGCCACGCCGATGCCGCCCGACACGAGGTTGACGATGGTCTGCATCTGGATCGCCTCTTGTGCGAGCTGCGGCACCCGGCCGGCCGCGTGGTACAGCGCAAAGATCGCGTCGTGCAGCGAGGGCACGATGCGGCGCGGAAAGATCACCAGCGGCTCGGCCAGCACGTCGGCCAGCAACAACTTCTGCGTGCGGGCCAGCGCATGCCGGGCCGGGAGCGCCAGCACCAGCGGCTCTTCGGACACGGCCAGCCGCGTCAGTCCGGGCGGCGCCGCGCCGGGCGAATGCAGCATCAGCCCGGCATCGATCTCGCCGCGCGCGAAGGCTTCGAGCTGCA
Organism: Variovorax sp. EL159; assembly: GCF_900100965.1. Taxonomy (GTDB): domain Bacteria; phylum Pseudomonadota; class Gammaproteobacteria; order Burkholderiales; family Burkholderiaceae_C; genus Variovorax. The sequence continues at coordinate 953,593 of NZ_FMUJ01000003.1, forward strand.
CGTCGCCGGTGGCCTCGACCAGTTCGAGCGCCACCTCGGGGCAGAGCACGCGAAATTCGCGCACCCAGGCCGGCAACTGCTCGAAGCCCACCGTCGACACAAAGGCGATGCGCACGCGGCCCACCTGCCCCGCCGCCGCCGCGCGCGCCCGCGCCGGCAGCGCCTGTGCGCGGGCCAGCAGCTCGCGAACGTCGGGCAGCAGCGCCTCGCCGGCGGGCGTGAGCGCGACGCGCCGGCGGGTGCGGTCGAACAGCACCACGCCCAGCGTTTTCTCGAGCTGGGCGATGGCCTGCGTGACGGGTGGCTGCGTCATGTGCAGCCGCAGCGCGGCCCGGCCGAAGTGCAGCTCTTCGGCCACGGCGACGAACTGGCGCCAGGCTCGCAGGTCGATCAGGGCTTCATTCATATGCCAAGCATATCAATCCATGCTTCAAATTGGATTGGAACCAATCAATCAGAAGTCCGATACTCGGTGCTCCCCGCGACACCCACTCCCCACGACAGAAGAGACACCATGGACACCAAACCGATCCAGATCAACCGCCGCAGCGCCAACATCGTCGAAGGCAAGAGCCGCGCGCCCAACCGCTCGATGTTCTACGCCATGGGCTACGAAGAGAGCGACTTCAAGAAGCCGATGGTCGGCGTGGCCAATGGCCACAGCACCATCACGCCTTGCAACTCGGGCCTGCAGAAGCTGGCCGACGCGGCCATCGCGGGCATCGAGGAAGCCGGCGGCAACGCGCAGGTGTTCGGCACGCCCACCATTTCCGATGGCATGGCGATGGGCACCGAAGGCATGAAGTACTCGCTGGTGAGCCGCGAAGTCATTTCGGACTGCATCGAAACCTGCGTCGGCGGCCAGTGGATGGACGGCGTGCTGGTGGTCGGTGGCTGCGACAAGAACATGCCCGGCGGCCTGATGGGCATGCTGCGCGCCAACGTGCCGGCCATCTACGTGTATGGCGGCACCATCCTCCCCGGCAAGTACAAGGGGCAAGACCTGAACATCGTCAGCGTGTTCGAAGCCGTGGGCCAGAACGCCGCCGGCAACATGAGCGACGAAGACCTGCACGAGATCGAGAAGCGCGCCATTCCCGGCACCGGCTCGTGCGGCGGCATGTACACGGCCAACACGATGAGCTCGGCATTCGAGGCGCTCGGCATCTCGCTGCCCTACTCGTCGACCATGGCGAACCCGCACGACGAGAAAGCCAACTCGGCCAAGGAATCGGCCAAGGTGCTGATCGAGGCGATCAAGAAAGACCTGAAGCCGCGCGACATCGTGACCAAGAAGGCCATCGAGAACGCCGTGGCGGTCATCATGGCCACGGGCGGCTCGACCAACGCGGTGCTGCACTTCCTGGCGATCGCGCACGCGGCCGGCGTGGACTGGTCCATCGACGACTTCGAGCGCATGCGCAAGAAGGTGCCGGTGCTGTGCGACCTGAAGCCCTCGGGCAAGTACCTGGCGGTCGACCTGCATCAGGCCGGCGGCATTCCGCAAGTCATGAAGGTGCTGCTGAACGCGGGCCTGCTGCATGGCGACTGCATCACCATCAGCGGCCAGACGATTGCCGAAGTGCTGAAGGACGTGCCCGATGTGCCGCGCGCCGACCAGGACGTGATCCGCCCGATCGACAAGCCGATGTACGACGAAGGCCACCTGGCCATCCTGAAGGGCAACTTGTCGCCTGAAGGCGCAGTCGCCAAGATCACGGGCCTGAAGAACCCGGTCATCACCGGCCCGGCGCGCGTGTTCGACGACGAGCAGTCGGCGCTCAAGGCCATCCTGGACGGCAAGATCGTGGCCGGCGACGTGATGGTACTGCGCTACCTCGGCCCCAAGGGCGGCCCAGGCATGCCCGAAATGCTGGCACCCACCGGTGCGCTGATCGGCGCGGGCCTCGGCGAAAGCGTGGGCCTCATCACCGACGGCCGCTTCTCGGGCGGCACCTGGGGCATGGTGGTCGGCCACGTCGCGCCCGAAGCGGCAGCCGGCGGCACCATCGCATTCGTGAACGAAGGCGACTCGATCACCATCGACGCACACAAGCTGGTGCTCGAACTCAACGTGCCCGAAGCCGAACTGGCCAAGCGTCGCGAAGGCTGGAAGGCCCCGGCGCCGCGCTACACGCGTGGCGTGCAGGCGAAGTTCGCGTTCAACGCATCGAGCGCCAGCTCGGGCGCTGTGCTCGACAAGTTCTGATCCTTCGGGAAACACCGAGGAACCGGCTTTGCCGGGCCTCTGGTGTTGCCCCCGGTAGGGGGTTGGAAAAGTGACACGAAGTGCACGCAGCTTGGGGGCGAGCCTTGTCTACCCCATCATCCACGCGCCGTAGCCGAAGGCCAGGAACCCGAGGCCAACGATCGCGAGGATGCTGCGGAACTGGAAATCCGTCGCCGGTGGCAGGCTCTGCACGATGAAGTGCAGCATGGCCCCGGCGCCGATGGTCATGAAGCCCGCACCTAACTGCTTCGCCAAGCTCGGATCGGGATAGAAGAACACGAGCGCGAAGCCCGCGAGAAACACGAAGTTCGCGAGCACGGTGCCGCGCGTGCGCCAGCGTTGCTGTGCCGGCGTAGGGTCGCGCGTTGCCCGAAGCCCATCCTGGTGCCGGCTTTCCCTGACCGCCATGCCGGTGAAGAACAGGCCGAACATCGTCGGAAATCCGCCGAAGATGCCCAGCCCCCAGACGATGCCCCACATGTTCTGGAAATCGGCCACCAACGCCTGCGCCGGGTCGGCCTTGCTGTAACGCACCTCGACCGGGTCGCCCCACTCCTTGTCGCCAAGGCCACCGCCCAGCCCCTTGACGCGACGCTTCAATCCATCGGATGCGGTGTATTCGACGATGGGTGCACGCGTGACGATGGTGCGGCCGTTGCTGTCCTTGCTGCGTTCTTCCACGAACTCGACCAGGCTGCCCTGCACGCTGGCCGTGCCGGCAATCGACTGGTAGCGGTGCCAGCCGACCGTGACCGCACCGTACAGGCCCGCGCAGCCGATCAGCAGCGCACCGACGCCGACACCCCAGAAGAAAGTCTTGAGCCACCCCACGAGCCCGCCGATGGCCGGCCCGACCAGCAGCGAAAGTCCGAAGACGAGCAGTGCACGGGTAGTGGCCTGGTCATCCATGGCGCACCTCCTTTCGGCATGGGGCGCGGGTCTGTCAGGCCGGAAGCGGCAGTGCCGCGCTCAGCGGCGCGGGGGCTGGCCGTTGCTGGTCTTCATGCCCATGTTGGTCTTCTGACGGTCGATGCGTGCCTGCCTGCGCTTTGCTTCCCGCTCCATCACCTTGCGCTTGGTGTAGCCCGACGAATCGGCCCAGGCCCACCACGCGACGGCCATGGCGAACGGCGACAGCACGATCCACCAGCTCCAGCCGGCGACCATGCCGATTTCGAAGTACTTGAGGGCAATGCCCAGCAGGCCCAGCAGCAAAAACAACATCGCGAATCCCCCGGGGTTTGTGGCAACGCATCCGGGCGCCAGTGCACGGCGCTACCTACAATCGCGTTGCATCGAATGTAACTCAGCCCTTACGAAATACATCCCCATGAAAAGAGTCCTATTGTTGGTCGCCCTGGGCCTCGGCGTTGCGGCCCCCGCCTTCGCCGATCTCGCCCTGGCCACCTCGAAGAACTGCATGAGCTGCCACGCGGTCGAGCGCAAGGTGCTCGGGCCATCGTTCAAGGACGTGGCCGCGAAGTACAAGGACGACAAGGGCGCCGTCGACACGCTCGCCGCCAAGATCATGAAGGGCGGCTCCGGCGTGTGGGGCCCGGTGCCGATGCCGGCGAACAACCAGGTCAGCGAAGCGGATGCGAAGAAGCTGGCGGCCTGGGTGCTGTCGACGAAGTAATAACCCGCATCAACCCTGCGGGTTGATGTCCACCGGCAGCGGCCGGCGCTCGATGCGGTCTTCGAGCTGGCCGATGTGCGCGGCCACGGTGTTGTCGGTCTGGTCCGAGCGCAAGCGGACCGCCGCTTCAAGCTGATCCATGCGCGCCAGCAGCGCCGTGTGACGGTCTGCGTTGTGCGCCATGTGTTTGTTCTCCTGCGCTTCGAGGAAGTTGCGCAACTCGGTGAAGCGCGAGGCCTCGGCCTTGTCGGCAAGGTCGCGCTGGACCTGCATTTCCTTCGTGTGGCGCTTGGTGTCGAGCAGCACCGAGCTGTGCAGGTACAGCACATAAACCAGGAAGAAAGCGGCAAGCACGCCGGTAAGCCCCAGCATGATCAGCCCCAGCGGCGCCGAGACGGTCATGAAGCCGAGCCACACATCGGTGGGTGCCGACAGCGTTCCCCAGTTCAGGGCAGCAAGTGCCGCGATCAGCAGCACGATGACGAACAGGAAAGCGGATCTCACGCCCATGGGGGCCTCCTTCGGAAAGATCGAACACATCGGAAACTCCCGCGCGCGTCGAGGCGCGCGGTGACTGCGATGGTTTTACCTCACTGAAGAGGCCTCTTCGGCGCAGATGGCCGCACAAACGGCCATGTCCTACAGAGGGCGGATCAGTTCGTCTGCGACAACTGTTCCAGGATCGCCGGGTTCTCCAGCGTCGAGGTGTCCTGCGTGATCGCCTCGCCCTTGGCGATGCTGCGCAGCAGGCGCCGCATGATCTTGCCGCTGCGCGTCTTGGGCAGGTTGTCGCCGAAGCGGATGTCCTTGGGCTTGGCGATGGGGCCGATTTCTTTCGCGACCCAGGCACGCAGCTCGTTGGCGATCTGCTTGGCTTCCTCACCGGTCGGGCGGCTGCGCTTGAGCACGACGAAGGCGCACACGGCCTCGCCGGTCACGTCGTCGGGACGGCCCACCACCGCGGCTTCGGCCACGAGGTCGGTCTTGGAGACGAGGGCCGATTCGATTTCCATGGTGCCCAGGCGGTGCCCCGACACATTCAGCACGTCGTCGATGCGGCCGGTGATGCGGAAGTAGCCGCGGTCGGCGCTGCGCACCGCGCCGTCGCCGGCCAGGTAGATCGTGCCGCCCATCTCTTCGGGGAAATAGCTCTTCTTGAAACGCTCGGGGTCGTTCCAGATGGTGCGGATCATCGAGGGCCAGGGCCGCTTGATGACCAGCATGCCGCCTGCGCCGTTGGGCAGGTCCTTGCCGGTCTCGTCGACGATGGCGGCCATGATGCCCGGCAGCGGCAAGGTGCACGAGCCCGGCACCAGCGGCGTGGCGCCCGGCAGCGGCGTGATGACGTGGCCACCGGTCTCGGTCTGCCAGAAGGTGTCGACGATCGGGCACTTCTCATGGCCGATGTTCCGGTGGTACCACATCCACGCCTCGGGGTTGATCGGCTCGCCGACCGAACCGAGGATGCGCAGGCTCGACAGGTCCCAGTTCTTCGGGTGCACCTTCTCGTCGCCGTCGGCGGCCTTGATGAGCGAGCGGATGGCGGTGGGCGCGGTGTAGAACACGCTGACCTTGTGCTTCTCGATCATCTGCCAGAAGCGGCCTGCATGCGGGAAGGTCGGGATGCCCTCGAACACCACCTGCGTGGCGCCGGCCGCGAGCGGGCCGTAGGCGACGTAGGTGTGGCCGGTGATCCAGCCGATGTCGGCCGTGCACCAGAACACGTCTTCTGGACGCGAGTCGAAGGTCCAGTCCATCGTGAGCTTGGCCCACAGCAGGTAGCCGCCAGTGGCGTGCTGCACGCCCTTGGGCTTGCCGGTGGAGCCCGAGGTGTAGAGGATGAAGAGCGGGTGCTCGGCGTTCACCGGCACGGGCGGGCAATCGGTGCTCTGGCCCTTCAGCGCTTCGGCGAAGGTCTTGTCGCGGCCCTCGACGCGGTTCCACGCGGTGGGCGTGCGCTCGTACACGAACACGGTCTTGATCGACTCGCAGCCACCGAGCGCGATGCCGTCGTCCACGATGGCCTTCAGCGGCAGTTCCTTGCCGCCGCGCAGCTGGTAGTTGGCGGTAATGACCGCCACGGCGCCCGCGTCGATGATCCGCTCCTGCAGCGCCTTGGCCGAGAAGCCGCCGAACACCACGCTGTGGGTGGCGCCGATGCGCGCGCAGGCCTGCATGGCGATCACGCCCTCGACCGTCATCGGCATGTAGACGATGACGCGGTCGCCCTTCTTGATGCCCGCGGCCTTCAGCGCGTTGGCGAACTGGCTCACGCGGGCGAGCAGTTCCTTGTAGGTGACGTTGGTGACGGTGCCGTCGTCGGCCTCGAAGACGATGGCGGTCTTGTTCTCGACCGGGGTGCCGATGTGCTTGTCCAGGCAATTGGCGCTGGCATTGAGCTCGCCGTCGCCGAACCATTCGTAGAACGGGGCCTTCGATTCGTCGAGCGTCTTGGTGAACGGCTTGGTCCACTGCAGGTTGCCCTTGGCCAGCCGGGTCCAGAACCCTTCGAAGTCCTGCTCGGCTTCCTTGCACAGCGCCTCGTAGGCGGCCATGCCGGAAATTCGGGCGCCTTCGGTGGCACGGGCGTCGGGCGGGAACACGCGGTTCTCGACCAGGACGGATTCAATGTTCTTCGATGCGCTGCTCATTCTCATGTCTCCTGGATGGATGCGGCCGTAATGTCGGCGGGCCCACTTACGGGCTACTGACGGCCCGATGTTAGTTCGCGGGGTTATCACGAGTACGACACGGGGGCACCCCTAGAATCGCCGGTCTTCCACGAACCTCCACCCGATGTCCGCGCCCGATCCTTTCGACCCTCTGAACCCGCCCGCCCCCCGGACCATGCCGATGGGGCCGCTGCCCCGGCTGATCTTTGCGAGCCGCTGGCTGCAACTGCCCCTGTACCTGGGCCTGATCGTGGCGCAGGCGGTGTACGTGGTGCACTTCCTGGTCGAGCTGCTGCACCTGGTCGAAGCCGCGTTCGGCAGCCAGACCGCGCTGCAGGCCCTGATCACCAGCATCGGCTACAAGACGACCGCGCCGGTCGGCGCGCTCAACGAGACGGTGATCATGCTGGTGGTGCTGGCACTGATCGACGTGGTGATGATCTCCAACCTGCTGATCATGGTGATCGTGGGCGGCTACGAGACCTTCGTGAGCCGCATGAACCTCGAAGGCCACCGCGACCAGCCCGAGTGGCTGAGCCACGTGAACGCCTCGGTGCTCAAGGTGAAGCTGGCCACCGCCATCATCGGCATCAGCTCGATCCACCTGCTCAAGACCTTCATCAACGCGGACAACTACACCGACCGCGTGCTGATTGCGCAGACGGTGATCCACATCGCCTTCCTGCTCTCGGCGATGGCCATCGCCTATACCGACAAGCTGATGACGGCGAACGCGGCGCAAGGCGGCGCCCCTCACTGATCCTTCGGCGGCGGGCGACGCGCCTGCCGCTTCGCCTGCCTATCCTGCGTGCGGCAGGTCCCACGCAGGCATTTCGGTGAAGCGCTCGGCCAGAAAGTCGAGCATGGTGCGCAGCGTGGCCGGCATGTGTTTGCGCGAGGCGTAGACGGCATACATGCCCACCACCTGCGGCTCGAAATCGGTGAAGAGCGGCACCAGTTCCCCGGCCTGAACCAGCTCCGACGTCAGGTAGGTCGGCAGCATCGCGATACCCGCCCCCGACCGCGCCAGGTACATCAGGCTGGCCGCATCGTTGGTCGACACGTTGCCACCCACGGCCACGGACACCGGCTCCCCATCTTCCTTGCGCGTGAAATTCCAGAGGCTGCGCCCGAAGTAGGAATGCGTGAGGCAGTTGCGCTGGGCCAGCTCTTCCACCCGCAGCGGCTTGCCATGCTCCTGCAGATACGCCGGTGATGCGCAGACCACCGAGCGGCACACGGTGAGCCGTCGTGCGATCAGGTTGGGATCGATCTCGACCGCGACGCGGATGGCCAGGTCGATGCGCTCGTCCACCAGGTTCACGGCGCGGTCCAGCAGCACAAGGTCGACCGCCACACCCGGATAGAGCCGCACATAGTCGGCCACCGCATCGGCCAGCTGCGCCTGCGCGAACGAGGTGCTGGCGGTAATGCGCAACTGGCCGCGCGGCGCCTCGGCCGGATGGCGCACCGCAGCCTGCATGTCGCCCGTCAACTCCAGCACCTGGCGACAACGCGGCAGCAGCTCTTCGCCCGCGGCCGTGAGGCTCAGGCGGCGCGTCGTGCGGTGCAGCAGGCGCGCGCCGGTCCATTGCTCCAGTTCGGCCACATAGCGCGTGACCACGGGGCGGGACATGTCGAGCTTGTCGGCCGCGGCCGAGAGGCTGCCCGAATCCACCACGTTCACGAACACCCGCATTGCGTTCAATCGATCCATATGAACGATTTTAGAAATAAAGAAACGCGCAATTCGAGGTATTTCTTTCGAAAGCAGAAACCTAAGATGCGGCTCATCCCTTCCCAACTTTTTGACTGGAGTCCCTCATGAGCCACATCGCCATCATCGGTGCCACCGGACGCGCCGGCGGCCGCCTTCTCGAAGAAGCGCTGCGTCGCGGCCACACCGTCACCGCCATCGCCCGCAAGGCCAGCGAGAAGCTGTCGGGTCGCGCCAACGTGAAAGCCGTCGACCTCGACGTGCTCGACGCACCCGCGCTTGAAAAGGCACTGGCCGGCCACGACGCCGTGTTCAGCGCCGCGCACTTCGCCACCGTGCCGCCCGCAGCCGTCATCGGTCCGGTCAAGCGCGCGGGCGTCAAGCGCCTGCTGGTGGTCGGTGGTGCCGGCAGCCTGTTCGCGGCGCCGGGCCTCAAGGTGATCGACACGCCGAACTTCCCCGATGCGTACCGCGCCGAAGCCTCGGCCGGTGGCGTGTTTCTCGATGCGCTGCGCAACGAGAAGGAACTCGACTGGACCTTCCTGTCGCCCTCCGCCGAATTCGTCGAAGGCGAGCGCACCGGCAAGTTCCGCCTGGGCAAGGACGACCTGCTGGTGAGCGCCGAAGGCCGCAGCTGGATCACCTTCGAGGACTACGCGATCGCGTTCATCGACGAGCTGGAAAAGCCCGCGCACTCCCGCCAGCGCTACACCATCGGCTACTGATCGGCCGGCAACAAAAAAAGGACCCTCGCGGGTCCTTTTCTTTTTCAGGGGTGCTTCGACTCAACGGCCGGTCATGTTCTCCGGTACCACCCACTGGTCGAACTGCTCGGCCGTCAGGTGCCCCGAGGCAATCGCCGCGTCGCGCAGGCTCGTGCCTTCCTTGTGCGCCTTCTTCGCGATGTAGGCCGACTTGTCGTAGCCGATGTGCGTGTTCAGCGCCGTCACCAGCATCAACGAACGCTGGACCAACTCGGTGATGCGCTCGCGGTTCGGCTTGATGCCCACCGCGCAGTGGTCGTTGAAGCTCACCATGCCGTCGGCCAGGAGGCGAACGCTCTGCAGGAAGTTGTGCGCGACCATCGGGCGGAACACGTTCAGCTCGAAGTTGCCCGAGGCGCCGCCGATGTTGATGGCGACGTCGTTGCCGAACACCTGCGCGGCCAGCATCGTGACGGCTTCGCTCTGGGTCGGGTTGACCTTGCCCGGCATGATCGACGAGCCGGGTTCGTTCTCGGGAATGCTCAGCTCGCCAATGCCGCTGCGCGGGCCGCTCGCGAGCCAGCGCACGTCGTTGGCGATCTTGTTCATGCTGGCCGCCAGCGTCTTCAGCGCGCCGTGCGCATGCACCAGCGCATCGACGCTGGCCATGGCTTCGAACTTGTTCGGCGCAGTCACGAAAGGCAGGCCCGTGAGCTTCGCCAGTTCGGCCGCCACCTGCACCGCGTAGCCCTTGGGCGCATTGAGGCCGGTGCCGACGGCCGTGCCGCCCAGCGCCAGTTCGCACAGGTGCGGCAGCGCGGCGCGCACGTGGGCCTCGCCGTGCGCCAGTTGCGCCACGTAGCCCGAGAACTCCTGGCCCAGCGTGAGCGGCGTGGCATCTTGCAGGTGGGTGCGGCCGATCTTCACGATGTCGGCGAAGTCCTTCGACTTCTGCTCCAGCGTGCCACGCAGCTTGGCGATGGCCGGCAGCAGCTTGTGCGTGATGGCCTCGACGGCGGCCACATGCATGGCCGTGGGGAACACGTCGTTGCTCGACTGGCTGCGGTTGACGTCGTCGTTCGGGTGCACCAGGCGCCCTTCCCCGCGCTCGCCGCCCAGCAGCTCGCTGGCGCGGTTGGCCAGCACTTCGTTGACGTTCATGTTGCTCTGCGTGCCCGAGCCGGTCTGCCAGACCACCAGCGGGAACTCGCCCGGGTGCTTGCCGGCAATGACTTCGTCGGCGGCGGCCACGATGGCGTGCGTCTTCTTCGCGTCCTGCAGGCCCAGCGCATGGTTGACCACGGCCGACGCGCGCTTGACCTGTGCCAGCGCCTTGATGATCTCGCGCGGCTGCTGCTCGCCGGAGATGTCGAAGTTCTGCAGCGAGCGCTGCGTTTGCGCGCCCCACAGCTTGTCGGCCGGCACGTCGATCGGTCCGAAGGTGTCGCGCTCGGCACGGGTCTTGGGGGAAGTCGTCATGAAAAAAGCTCCGCAGTCTTGGGAAAAAATGCACCCGCTCGCCGGGCGCGGCACCGAGTATCGCCCCGATAAGAACAGCTCTCATCTGACGAGGACTTTGCCTCGGGTCCGACATCACCTTACGCCTGTCGGATTGACAGACTTCATGTCAAAAAGTTATGATCGAGAGCTTCCGAGGACCTATAAGTCATGTTGATGACGCTGTAGGTCCCGCCTGCACTACTCGCGGATCTCGAATCCCGTCGCGGTGCCAGGTTCATCCGCCGGGCCCAGCCCGGCAAACCGGCCGGATTTTTCCGGCCCCATTGCCACGTCACGCTCCTCCAGGCGGCGCCCCTCGACCAGGCCCGTCGCTCTGCGAATGAAGCATCCGGCGGGCACTGGTTTCGTCGCCATGTCGTCTTCAGTGCCTGTCGGCAGCCTTTGCGGCTCGCCGGGCCATTGCACGCGCATTCATCACGCGCTCTGTTCGGGCAGCCTCGCCGGCTGATGGCGTGGCCGTTGCCGCCCTGCGGGGCGGCGCCGTGTCCACCCTCACACAAGGAGCCCGCTGCGTATGGCCAAAGGAATTCTCATCGACCACGTCTTCAAGGTCTTCGGCGACGAGCCGGAGCAAGCCCTGGCGCTGGTCCGGCAGGGCTTTTCCAAGAAAGAGATCCTGGCGCGCACGGGCCAGTCGATCGGCGTGTTCGACGCCACCTTCGAGATCCAGGCCGGAGAAATCTTCGTCATCATGGGTCTCTCGGGTTCGGGCAAATCGACGCTGGTGCGCCTGCTGAACCGGTTGATCGAGCCGACCGCCGGACGCATCGTGATCGATGGCGCGGACATCAACGAGCACTCCGACGCCAAGCTGCGCGCGCTGCGCCGCAAGGACATCAGCATGGTGTTCCAGTCTTTCGCGCTGATGCCGCACATGACGGTGCGCGAGAACACCGCCTTCGGCCTCGACCTCTCGGGCACCGGCAAGAAGGAGCGCCTTGCGCAGGCCGACAAGGCGCTGGCGCAAGTCGGGCTGGCGGGCTGGGGCGACAGCTACCCCGACGAGCTGTCGGGCGGCATGCAGCAGCGCGTGGGCCTGGCGCGGGCACTGGCGTCCGATCCGTCGATCCTGCTGATGGACGAGGCGTTCTCGGCGCTCGACCCGATCATCCGCACCGAAATGCAGTCGGAGCTGCTGCGGCTGCAGCAGGAACAGCGCCGCACCATCGTCTTCATCTCGCACGACCTGGACGAAGCCATGCGCATCGGCGACCGCATCGCCATCATGAAAGACGGGCAGGTCATCCAGGTCGGCACGCCCGACGAGATCCTGCGCAGCCCCGCCGACGACTACGTGCGCAGCTTCGTGCGCGGCGTGGATGCAGCGGCCGTGTTCAAGGCTGCGGACATCGCCCGCAAGTCGCTCACGGTGGTGTGCGAGCACCCCGAGCGCGGCGCCCGCGCGGCGCTCAAGCTGCTGGAGGACCAGGACCGCGACTATGCCTACGTGACCAACCCGAACAAGCGCTACCTGGGCACCGTGTCGGCCGACACGCTGCGCTCGGCGCTCGACGGCCACTCGGGCCCCCTGGGCCTGCGCCATGCGTTCCTGAACGACCTCGGCGTGATCGAGGCGGATGCGCCCGTGGCCGGACTGATCGGCCAGGTGGGCCAGGCGCCTTGCGCAATGCCGGTGGTGGCAAGCGACGGCCGCTTCTGCGGTGCGATCAGCAAGACGACGCTGTTGAAGTTCCTCGACCGCGACACGCCGCCGATCGACCCCACGCACCAGCCCCAGCAACCCGTGCCTGCATCCGTGACCGCCGCTGCGGCCTGAACGACTTCGAAGGATCTTTTGATGAACGACACCGCACTGCCTTCCGAATTCACGCCGTTGAACGACGCCGCGACCACCTTGCCGCCGCAGGCGCCCATGCCCATCGACCCGTGGGAGGCCATGTCCGCAGCGCCCGACACGTCCGCGACCAGCGCCTGGCTCGATGCGCCCGTGGACGCAGCCCATCAGTTGGCCGGATCGGTCGATGCCACCACCAGCGGCTTTCACTTGCATCGCCTGTGGGACGGCTCGTTGCCCGTCGAGTCCTGGATCAACCAGGGCCTGGGCTGGGTGGTCGAGCACTTCCGCCCTTTCTTCCAGACCGTGCGCCTGCCCATCGACAGCACGCTGAACTGGGTGCAGAGCCTGCTGACCGGCCTGCCCACGCTGGCCATGATCGCGCTGATCGGCCTGCTGGCCTGGCAGTTCGCCGGCCGCGCGCTTGCCATCGGCACCTCGGTCGCACTGCTGCTGGTGGCCATGCTGGGCATCTGGCCTGAAGCCATGGTGACGCTGTCGCTGGTGCTGACCTCGCTGGTCTTCTGCATGGTCATCGGCCTGCCGCTGGGTGTCTTGCTGGCCAGCAGCGACCGAGCCCAGCGCCTGATGCGCCCCGTGCTCGACGCGATGCAGACCACGCCCGCTTTTGTCTACCTCGTGCCGGTGGTGATGCTGTTCGGCATCGGCAACGTGCCGGGCGTGATCGTGACGATCATCTTCGCGCTGGCCCCGCTGGTGCGCCTGACCAACCTCGGCCTGCGCCAGGTGCGGCCCGACCTGATCGAAGCGGCACGCGCGTACGGTGCCTCGCCCTGGCAGATGCTCGTGAAGGTGAAGCTGCCGCTGGCCATGCCGTCGATCATGGCGGGCATCAACCAGGCGCTGATGCTGTCGCTGTCGATGGTGGTGATCGCCTCGATGATCGCCGTCGGCGGCCTCGGCCAGATGGTGCTGCGCGGCATCGGCCGGCTCGACATGGGCCTGGCGACCGTGGGTGGCCTGGGCATCGTGCTGCTGGCGATCTCGCTCGACCGGCTGACGCAGGCCATGGGCAAGTCGCGCCGCAGCGCCGGGCGCCGCTGGTGGCACACCGGGCCGGCCGGCTTCGCGCTGCGCCTGCTGCAACGCCTGGTGGGCACGCCTTCGCGCCATGCGAACGAGCCCGCTCCCGCCCTGTCCACGCAAGCGCAATGAATGGCTACGAAGGAATCCGACGCATGAACAAAACCAGCCTCATCGCACGCGGCCTTCTGGCCCTTGGCTTCGTCGCCTTTGGCATCGCCGCACAGGCCGGCAGCGAGCTGCCCGGCAAGGGCGTCACCGTGCTGCCGCTGAAAAGTTCGCTCGCCGAGGAGGCGTTCCAGACGCTGCTCGTGATGCGCGGGCTCGAAAAGCTCGGCTACACCGTCGAGCCCATGAAAGACCTCGAACCCGCCACCGAGCACCTGGCCATCGCCAACGGCGACGCCACCTTCATGGCCAACCACTGGAGCCTGCTGCACGCCGACTTCTACAAGAACAGCGGTGGCGACGCCAAGCTGTCGCGCAAGGGCGTGTATTCCGAAGGCGCGGTGCAGGGCTACCTGATCGACCGCAAGACGGCCGAGCAATACAACATCACCAGCATCGCGCAGCTGAAAGATCCGGCGATTGCGAAGCTGTTCGATGCGGACGGCGACGGCAAGGCCGACCTGACCGGCTGCAATCCCGGCTGGGGCTGCGAGCTGGCCATCGAGAACCACCTGACGGCCTACCAGCTGCGCGACACGGTCACCCACAAGCAGGGCAGCTATGCCGCGCTGATGGCCGACACCATCGCCCGCTTCAAGCAGGACAAGCCGATCCTGTACTACACGTGGACGCCGTACTGGGTCAGCGCGGTGCTGCGGCCAGGTGCGGACGTGGTATGGCTGCAGGTGCCCTTCTCGTCGTCGCAAGGCGATGGCGGCAGTGTCGACACGCAGTTGCCGAACGGCAAGAACTACGGCTTCCAGGCCAACCAGGAGCAGATCGTCGCCAACAAGGCCTTCGTCGAGAAGAACCCGGCCGCCGGCAAGCTGTTCGAGGTGATGAAGCTGCCCATCAGCGACATCAACGCCCAGAACCTGCGCATGAGCCAGGGCGCCAACACGCAACAGGACGTGGCGCGGCACACGGACGGATGGATCAAGGCCCATCAGGCGCTGTTCGACGGCTGGATCGAAGAGGCACGCGCCGCTGCGAAGTAGCGGCAGGCGCCGCGGGGTGCGAGGGTCGGGTTTGCCCCGAAAAGCCCTGCGGCGCGCCCTGCGGCCACCTTCGTGGTCCCGACGGGATCGGGACAGACGCCGTTAGACGGCGGCTGAGATAATCGGGGGGCGTTTCCCACTCCAATAAAAGCCCCCACCATGACGACCACGATCCAGCAGGCCGACCTGATCGAATCGATCAGCGCCGCGCTGCAGTACATCAGCTACTACCACCCCACCGACTACATCGCCCACCTGGCCAAGGCCTACGAGCGCGAGCAGAGCCCCGCCGCCAAGGACGCCATCGCGCAGATCCTGACCAACAGCAAGATGAGCGCCACGGGCCACCGCCCGATCTGCCAGGACACCGGCATCGTCAACGTGTTCCTCAAGGTGGGCATGGACGTGCGCTGGGGCGGCTTCACCGGCAGCCTGGACGACGCCATCAACGAAGGCGTGCGCCGCGGCTACAACCACCCCGACAACACGCTGCGTGCCTCGGTCGTGGGCGACCCGCAGTTCGATCGCAAGAACACCAAGGACAACACGCCCGCGGTGATCTTCACCGAGATCGTGCCGGGCAACACCGTCGAAGTGACGGTGGCGGCCAAGGGCGGCGGCAGCGAGAACAAGAGCAAGCTGGTCATGCTGAACCCCGGCGACAGCGTGGTCGACTGGGTGCTCAAGACCGTGCCGACCATGGGCGCCGGTTGGTGCCCGCCGGGCATGCTGGGCATCGGCATCGGCGGCACCGCCGAGAAGGCCGCACTGATGGCCAAGGAAAGCCTGATGGACGACCTCGACATGCACGAACTGCAGGCCAAGAAGGCATCCGGCGCCGAGCTGAGCAAGGTCGAGGCGCTGCGCATCGAGCTGTACGAGAAGGTCAATGCTCTGGGCATCGGCGCGCAAGGCCTGGGTGGCCTGGCCACCGTGCTCGACATCAAGATCAAGATGTACCCCACGCACGCGGCCAGCAAGCCTGTGGCGATGATCCCCAACTGCGCCGCCACGCGCCATGCGCACTTCGTGATGGACGGCAGCGGCCCGGTCTACCTCGACCCGCCGTCGCTCGACCTGTGGCCCGACGTGAACTGGGCGCCGGACGAAAAGAAGAGCAAGCGCGTCGATCTGAACAAGCTCACGCCCGCTGAAGTCGCAAGCTGGAAGCCGGGCGACACGATCCTGCTGAACGGCAAGATGCTCACCGGCCGCGACGCCGCGCACAAGCGCATCCAGGACATGCTGGCCAAGGGCGAGAAGCTGCCGGTGGACTTCACCAACCGCGTCATCTACTACGTCGGCCCGGTCGACCCGGTCGGCAACGAAGCCGTGGGCCCCGCCGGCCCGACCACCGCCACGCGCATGGACGGCTTCACCGAAATGATGCTGGCCCAGACCGGCCTCATCGCGATGATCGGCAAGGCCGAGCGCGGCCCGGTCGCCATCGAGGCCATCAAGAAGCACAAGAGCGCCTACCTCATGGCCGTAGGCGGCGCCGCCTACCTCGTGAGCAAGGCCATCAAGACGGCCAAGGTGGTCGGCTTTGCGGACCTCGGCATGGAAGCCATCTACGAATTCGACGTGGTCGACATGCCCGTGACGGTGGCAGTCGATGCGGGCGGCACCAGCGCGCACATCACCGGCCCGGCCGAGTGGCAAAAGCGCATTGCCAGCGGCGAGTTCAAGACCATCATGATGGAAGAAGCCTGATGCAGCACACCGCCCACCCGTTCGCATTGCGCAGCAGCACAGAGGTCTTCTGATGCTCCCGGTTGGCGTCTTCGACAGCGGCGTGGGCGGGCTCAGCGTGCAGGCCGCGCTGCGCGCCGAACTGCCGCACGAGCATTTCGTCTATTACGCCGACACGGCCTATGCGCCGTACGGCGAGCGCGGCGACGCGTACGTGATCGAGCGTTCGCGCAAGGTGATCGAGCACATGGTGCGCGAGTACCGCATCAAGGCGCTCGTGATCGCCTGCAACACGGCCACGACCGCCGCCATCCACCTGCTGCGGGCCGAGAACCCCGATCTGCCAATCGTGGGCCTGGAGCCCGCGCTCAAGCCCGCCGTGGCGAGCAGCCGCACCGGCCACATCTCGGTGCTGGCCACGCGGGGCACGCTGGCCAGCGCCAAGTACGCCGCATTGCGCGACTCGTTCGCCGGATCGGCCGATGTGCGCCCCGTGCCATGCGATGGTCTCGTGAAGGCCATCGAGGGCATGGATTTCCCGTCGATCGCGGCACTCTGCGCACGCTACATGGCGGAAGCCGGGCCCTTCGGCGAAGCTGCCGGCGAAGTCGACACGGTCGTGCTCGGCTGCACCCACTACCCGCTCGTCAAGGACGAGTTGCGCCGCCACGCACCGGCCACGCTGCGCTTCATCGACACCGGCTTGCCGGTCGCACAACAGACGCGACGGCTGCTGGCTTCGGCAGGCCGCCTCGCCGACGAACATGGCGTGCCGCAGGGCAGCCTGTTGCTGCAGAGCAGCGGCGATGTCGCCGTGCTCGAAGCAGCCGCCGCACGATGGCTGCAAGGCCCTTCGCAGCGCATTGCGGCATCCGCGGCCACCCCGGCCTGAAACACCTCTTCATGCGCCTCCTGCGCCCCGCCCTGCTCCTGCTGTGCGTCTTCACGGCCAGCCTGAGCCATGCCGCCTGCGAAAGCGGCCTGGCCGAGCGCATGCACGCCAAGCTCCATCCGAACCGCCCGCTCGACGAGCGACTGGCCGCCTGCAAGGTCTGGCCGGCTTTTCCGGGGCGCAGCATCGTCGTGCTGCCCATGCCGCGCGAGACCACCGATACCGGCGGGAAAGTCTTTGACCTCGAGCTGCTGCTGATCCAGCGGCCGGACAACGGCAACACCGAGCGCGACACGGTGATCGGGCGGCTCTTTCAGCCCGAAGCGCTCGACGAAGACGCCACCACGTCGATCCAGGATATTCGCGTCGATACCTCGCGCTATGTGCTGTCTGCCGACGCGCGCGCCTTCGGCCTGCGCATTCGCTACAAGAACGGCAGCACGTCCGCCGGCCCGCTGGCCAGCGAGACCGTGCGCCTGTATGTGCACCACGCCAACAAGCTGCGGCAGGTGCTGCAGGAGATCGAACTCGACCACGACAACGGGGGATGGGACGCGACCTGCACCGGTCACTTCGAGAAGCTGCGGACCATGCTCTCGGTCGGCAAGGCCAGCAGCAATGGCTTTGCCGACCTAATGTTGTCGCGCACGCTCGTGCAAAGCCGCGCGCAGGAGCAGGAGGATCAGACCTGTGTCGAAAGAGCGCTGCCCGCCAAGTTCAGCACCGTGACGCTGCGCTACGACGGCGAGCGCTTCCGTGTGCCGAAGTCGTTGCTGCAACAGCAGCAACAACAACGGAACTGACCGCCGTCCGGCTCAGTGCAGGTGACGGGGACGGCGTCCGCCGCCATGACCGCCACCGCTGCCTCCACCACCGCCGGTACCGCCCGTGCCACGCGGGCGCTTGCCGATTTCGAGGGAGTTCACGAGCGCATCGAAACGGTCGCTGAAGAGGCGATCGATCTCGGACACGACACCACCCAGCTCGGCGCCATCGAAATGGCGCTCCATGAGATTGACGACGTCTTCGACCAGCAGGTCGCGCTGCACCTGCATGATCGCGGCCGGGTTGGGGCCGACGAACAGCATCAGGAAGTCGTCGCGCGATTCTTCGTCGGGGTCGCCTTCTTCTTCGTCGAAGTCGGTGTCGTAGAAGGTGACTTCGATGGCGGCGCCGCGGTCCGACAGTTCGTTCAGGCCCATGCACATTTCGTCGAGCGCCTGGCGGAAGTCTTCGTCGCCCGGCACCGTCCAGCACATCTGCAGCGTGTGGTCCTTCTGCTCGAAGCGGATGCCCGGCTCTTCTTCGTAGGTGCTTGTGGCGCCGTCGGCCAGCGACTTGGCACCGGCGTACTTCCACAATGGCTTGAGCGCTTCCTGGATCTGGTCGAAGCTCACGTCCGGACGCAGCGGCACATCGCCGTGCACATGGATTTCAAATGGAGCGTTGTAGCGAGGCATCGAATGCTCCCTTGTAAGTTTGGTACCCGGAACGGGGGTCGAACCCGTATGCCCCGATTAAGGAAGCGGCGGATTTTAAGTCCGATGTGTCTACCAATTTCACCATCCGGGCGTCAGGTTGAACATCGACGATAACCCAAACAAAACAAGCCCCGGCAACGTCGGTTGGCGGGGCTTGTTTGTCGGATCGAATCGTGTCTAACGAGAAGGTGGAGGCGCGACCCGGAGTCGAACCGGGCTAGACGGATTTGCAATCCGTTGCATAACCGCTTTGCTATCGCGCCACGCAGAACAAAAAACGAACTTGCGAAAAAAAGGGAAGCTGTTGCTTCCCTTTTTCAAAACTGGAGCGGGAAAAGAGTCTCGAACTCTCGACCTCAACCTTGGCAAGGTTGCGCTCTACCAACTGAGCTATTCCCGCGTTTCGAGCCTCGAATTATATACCAGTTTTTCGAGGCTTCGCAAGTTGCACCGTCAATGTTTGACCGAACCTTCGGCGGCCGGCGTTCCGGCGCGCTGCTTGGCCAACTCGGCCAAGGCCGCAGCCGATGCAGCCACCTCTTCGTCGGACAGCGGCTCGGGCGTCTTCTCGAGCGCGATCTCGAGGACCTTGTCGATCCACTTGACGGGCACGATCTCGAGGCCGTTCTTCACGTTCTCGGGAATGTCCTGCAGGTCCTTGGCGTTCTCTTCCGGGATCAGCACGGTCTTGATGCCACCGCGCAATGCGGCCAGCAGCTTTTCCTTCAGGCCACCGATGGCCGTGACCTCGCCGCGCAGCGTGATTTCACCGGTCATCGCAACGTCGCTGCGCACGGGGATGCCCGTGAGCGCCGACACGAAGGCCGTCGTCATCGCCGCGCCCGCGCTCGGGCCGTCCTTGGGGGTGGCACCGTCGGGCACGTGGATGTGGATGTCGCGCTTCTCGAACACCTCGTCCTTGATGCCCAACCGGCGCGAGCGGCTGCGCACCACGGTGCGTGCGGCTTCGACCGACTCCTTCATCACATCGCCGAGCGAACCCGTGCGGCTGATCACGCCCTTGCCAGGCATCGTGACCGCTTCGATCGTCAGCAGATCGCCGCCGACTTCGGTCCACGCCAGGCCGACGACCTGACCAACCTGGTTCTGCTTCTCGGCGAGGCCGAAGCTGTACTTGCGCACGCCCAGGAACTCGTTGAGGTTCGCACCGTTGACCGTCACCTTCGGCGTCATCTGCTTGAGCAGCAGGCCCTTGACCACCTTGCGGCAGATCTTGGACAACTCGCGCTCGAGCGAACGCACGCCGGCTTCACGCGTGTAGTAGCGCACGATGTCGCGCACGGCTTCTTCGGTGACGAGGAGTTCGTCTTCCTTGACGCCGTTGTTCTTCAACTGCTTCGGCAGCAGGTACTTGATCGCGATGTGCGTCTTCTCGTCCTCGGTATAGCCCGAGAGGCGAATGACTTCCATGCGGTCCAGCAGCGCCGGCGGAATGTTCATCGAGTTCGAGGTGGCGACGAACATCACGTCGCTCAGGTCGAAATCGACTTCCACGTAGTGGTCGCCGAAGGTGTGGTTCTGCTCGGGGTCGAGCACTTCGAGCAGCGCGCTCGACGGGTCGCCGCGGAAGTCCGTGCCCAGCTTGTCGATTTCGTCGAGCAGGAACAGCGGATTGCGCGTGCCGATCTTGCTCAGGCCCTGCAGCACCTTGCCCGGCAGCGCGCCGATGTAGGTGCGGCGATGCCCGCGAATCTCGGCTTCGTCACGCATGCCGCCGAGCGCCATGCGGGTGTACTTGCGGCCGGTCGCCTTGGCGATCGACTGCCCCAGCGAGGTCTTGCCGACACCCGGTGGGCCCACGAGGCACAGGATGGGTGCCTTGACCTTGTCTACGCGTTGCTGCACCGCGAGATATTCAAGGATGCGGTCCTTGACCTTCTCGAGGCCGTAGTGGTCGGCATTGAGCACAGCCTCGGCATTGGCCAGGTCGTGCTTGATCTTGGTCTTCTTGCTCCACGGCAGGCCGATCAGCACGTCGATGTAGTTGCGCACCACGGTGGCCTCGGCCGACATGGGCGACATCAGCTTGAGCTTCTTGAGTTCGCCTTCGGCCTTCTTCAGGCCTTCCTTGGACATCTTGGCGAGCTTGATCTTCTTCTCGATCTCCTCGATGTCCGCGCCCTCTTCGCCTTCGCCGAGCTCCTTCTGGATGGCCTTGACCTGCTCGTTGAGGTAGAAGTCGCGCTGGTTCTTCTCCATCTGGCGCTTCACGCGGCCACGGATCTTCTTGTCGACGTTCAGGATGTCGACTTCGCGTTCGAGTTGGCCGAACAGGTTTTCAAGGCGCGCCTTGACGTCGTCCAGGTCGAGCACGGCCTGCTTGTTGTCGAGCTTGAGCGGCAGGTGCGCGGCGATCGTGTCGGCCAGGCGGCCCGGATCGTCGATGCTCGAGATCGAGGTGAGGATCTCGGGCGGAATCTTCTTGTTGAGCTTGACGTACTGGTCGAACTGCTGCATCACCGCACGGCGCAGCGCTTCGACCTCGGTGCCCTTCTCGCCGCCTTCAGGCGCCTCGACGGGCGTCACGTTGGCCGTGAAGTGGGTTTCGCCGTCGTCGATGCGGTTGACGCGTGCGCGCTGCTGACCTTCGACCAGCACCTTCACCGTGCCATCGGGCAGCTTGAGCATCTGCAGGATGGTCGAGACGCAACCGACCTCGAACATGTCCTCGACCGAGGGCTCGTCCTTGGCGGCAGCCTTCTGGGCCACCAGCATGATGCGGCGCTCGGCCTCCATGGCCAGTTCGAGCGCCTTGATGCTCTTGGGGCGTCCCACGAAGAGCGGGATCACCATGTGGGGAAACACCACGACGTCGCGCAGCGGCAGCAGCGGCAGGTCGAGGGCTTCGGGAGGCAATGGGGTGTGGCCAGACATGCAGATCCTTCGCGTCTTTGGCTTTAGGCCTTTTTCGCCGCTTCGCGGTACACGAGCAGCGGCGGCTTGTTTTCGTCGATGGTCGATTCCTCGACCACCACCTTGTCGACATTGGTCGCGTTCGGCAATTCGAACATGGTGTCGATCAGCGACTGTTCAAGGATCGAGCGCAGGCCGCGTGCACCGGTCTTGCGGGCCAGCGCCTTGCGTGCGATCGCCTTGAGCGCCGCCGGACGGATCTCGAGGTCCACGCCTTCCATTTGCAGCAGCTTGGTGAACTGCTTGACCACCGCGTTCTTCGGCTCGGTCAGGATCTGCACCAGCGCGTCTTCGCTGAGCTCGGCCAGCGACGCCACCACGGGCATGCGGCCCACCAGTTCGGGGATCAGGCCGAACTTGATCAGGTCTTCGGGTTCGACTTCGCGAAACACCTCGGTGATGCTGCGCTGCGCCTTGCTCTTGACCGAAGCGCCGAAGCCGATGCCCGAGGCCTCGGTGCGGTTTTCAATGACCTTCTCGAGGCCAGCAAACGCGCCGCCGCAGATGAACAGGATGTTGGTCGTGTCGATCTGCAAAAAGTCTTGATTGGGATGCTTGCGGCCGCCCTGCGGCGGCACGCTGGCCATCGTGCCTTCGATGAGCTTCAGCAGCGCCTGCTGGACGCCCTCGCCCGACACGTCGCGGGTGATCGAAGGGTTGTCGGACTTGCGCGAGATCTTGTCGATTTCGTCGATGTAGACGATGCCGCGCTGGGCGCGCTCGACTTCGTAGTTGCAGCTCTGCAGCAGCTTCTGGATGATGTTCTCGACGTCTTCGCCCACGTAGCCGGCTTCGGTCAGCGTGGTGGCGTCGGCCATCACGAAGGGCACGTCGAGCATGCGCGCGAGCGTTTGCGCCAGCAGCGTCTTGCCCGAGCCCGTCGGGCCGATCAAGAGGATGTTGCTCTTGCTGAGCTCGACCTCGTCGCCCTTGGTGTTCTTTTCCTTGTGGCGAAGGCGCTTGTAGTGGTTGTAGACCGCCACCGACAGCATGCGCTTGGCCGGCTCCTGGCCGATCACGTAGTTGTCGAGGTTGGTCTTGATCTCCAGCGGCGTGGGCAGGTCGCTGCGTGCTTCGCGCGCCTCTTCACCGGCCGGGAGTTCGTCGCGGATGATCTCGTTGCAAAGGTCGATGCACTCGTCGCAAATGAAGACCGAAGGGCCCGCGATCAGCTTCTTGACCTCATGCTGGCTCTTGCCGCAGAACGAGCAATAAAGCGTTTTTTCGCTGGAAGAGCCTTTTTTATCGGCCATGGACAGGTGCCTCGTTACAGGGTAGGGACAATGATAACTAAACAAAAACGGCGTTCCCCTTGTGGAAAACGCCGTTTTCTGCCAATTGGCGCCTTCAGCGCCAGGCGGCCGCAACCGCGTTGGCCGCGTCAGCCGCGCTTGGCGACGACCTGGTCCACCAGGCCGTAGTCCTTGGCCTCGTCGGCCGTCAGGAAGTAGTCGCGCTCGGTGTCGGCCTTGACCTTTTCCAATGGCTGGCCGGTGCGCTCGGCCAGGATGCGGTTCATCTGGTCCTTGGTACGCAGGATGTCGCGTGCATGGATCTCGATGTCGGTGGCCTGGCCACGGGCGCCGCCCAGGACCTGGTGAATCATGATCTTCGAGTTGGGCAGCGAGAAGCGCTTGCCCTTCTCGCCGGCAGCCAGCAGGAAGGCGCCCATGCTGGCCGCAAAGCCCAGGCACATGGTCGACACGTCGGGCTTGATGAACTGCATGGTGTCGTAGATCGCCATGCCGGCGCTCACGCTGCCGCCCGGGGAGTTGATGTAGAACGAGATGTCCTTGTCCGGGTTCTCGCTTTCGAGGAACAGCAACTGCGCCACCACGAGGTTGGCGGTCTGGTCGTTGACCTCGCCCACCAGGAAAATGATGCGCTCCTTGAGAAGGCGCGAGTAGATGTCATAAGACCGCTCGCCACGGCCCGATTGCTCGATGACCATCGGAACCATGCCGAGGCCTTGAATTTCCTGTGCGCTCATGAATTTGCTCTCCGGAAGATGGAATCGTTCGCTGTTTCTGAACTGTACGCCTGAGTGAAATGGGGCTCGTGCCGCAAAGCACAAGCCCCATTGGCGATGCGGGCGGCGACGGAGATCAGCCCTGCTGTTGCGCCATCAGTTCGTCGAACGACACCGACTTTTCGTTGACCTTGGCCTTGCCCAGCACGAAGTCGGTCACGTTGTTCTCGATGACCACGGCTTCGACTTCGGCCAGACGGTTGTTGTCGCTGAAGTACCAGCGCACCACGTCGGCCGGCTTTTCGTAGCTGGCGGCCAGTTCGTCGATGTGAGCCTTGATCTGCTCGGGCTTGGCCTGCAGGTTGTTCGAGCGCACCAGTTCGGCGACGACGAGGCCCAGGCGCACGCGGCGCTCGGCTTGCGGACGGAACACTTCCTCGGGAATCGGGGCCTTGTCGGCATCCTTGATGCCGCGCTGCTTGAGCTCGGCGCGGGCGCCTTCGATCATGCGGGCGACTTCCGACTGCACGCTGGCGTTCGGCAGGTCGAGTTCGGCGTTGGCAACCAGCGCGTCCATCACGGCGTTCTTGTTGCGGGCCAGCAGGCGGAACTTCACTTCGCGCTCGAGGTTGCGCTTGATGTCGGCACGCAGGCCTTCGACGGTGGCTTCGGCAATGCCGAGCGACTTGGCGAGTTGTTCGTTGACTTCGGGCAGGTGCGAGGCTTCGATCTTCTTCACGGTGACCATGAAGTCGGCTTGCTTGCCGGCCACGTCCTTGCCGTGGTAATCGGCCGGGAACGACAGCGGGAAGGTGCGGCTGTCGCCGGACTTCATGCCGCGCACGGCGTCTTCGAATTCCTTGAGCATCTGGCCTTCGCCGACGACGAACTGGAAATCTTCGGCCTTGCCGCCCTGGAAGGGCTCGCCGTCGATCTTGCCTTCGAAGTCGACCGTGACACGGTCGTCGTCTTGTGCCACGGCGTCTTGTGCGCGCTGGGCGAAGGTACGGCGCTGCTTGCGCAGGATGTCGAGCGTCTTGTCGATGGCTTCGTCGCCCACTTCGGCCGAGAGCTTCTCGACTTCGGCGCCCGACAGGTCATTGATCTTGACTTCGGGGAACACTTCGAAGACCGCGTCGAAGGCGAGCTGGCCTTCGGGCGACTCTTCCTTCTCGGTGATGCGGGGCTGGCCTGCCACGCGCAGCTTGGCTTCGTTGGCGGCTTGCGAGAAGGCTTCGCCGACCTTGTCGTTCATGACTTCGTAGTGCACCGAGTAGCCATAGCGCTGGGCCACGACGTTCATGGGCACCTTGCCCGGACGGAAGCCGTCCATCTTGACGGTGCGCGCGAGCTTCTTGAGGCGCGAATCGACTTCGGACTGGATGGTGCCGACCGGCAGGGTCAGCGTGATCTTGCGTTCGAGCTTCTCGAGAGTTTCAACGTTCACGGTCATGGTGTCTTCCTTGTAAGGGGGCTGGTGCGCGGGGCCTGCATCTTTTTATCAATACAGATCAAGGACTTACACGCGCTAGCGGGATTTATGCGGAGGCACACACGTGCCGCGCGCAAAACTGGGCAACCCGCGATTCTAATCGGCCGGGAACGCCCTCTTTTGCCGGCGCAAGGCACGACGCGCGGAGTTTGCGGATCGGACCGGATTTGCGGCCCGGTTTCGCCCTTACAGTGGCGGGCGATTCGCCATCGCCTCGAGGAAATTTCATGCTCCAGCGCCTGTTCGCCGCCATCGCCTTCGTGCTGGCCATCTCGTTCGCCGCACCCACGCCCGCGCTGGCCAAGACGGCGCCGAAGGAGCCGGGCATCCAGCAGATCTACGAGGCGGCAAAGAACGGCCGGATGGCGGAAGCCAACGCGATGATCGCCAAGGTGCTGAAGAACCATCCGAACAGCGCGAAGGCCCATTTCGTTCACGCGGAACTGCTCGCCATGGACGGCAAGCTCGACGACGCGCGCGAGGCGCTGTCCCTGGCCAAGGAGATTGCGCCGGGCCTCCCGTTCGCGAAGGCCGAGTCGCTCGCCAAGCTCGAGCGAAAACTCGAAAAGCCGGTGGAGGTCAAGCCCGATCCGGTGCCTGCGCCGAGCCCGCTTACCGCGCCGGTGCCCGCGTCCACTCCCACGCCGACGGACTACTTTCCGCCCACTGGATCGATCCCCTGGGGACCACTCGGTGTCGTGGCGCTGGTTGTCGTCGCCTACGCCTTCTTCCGGCGGCGTTCGCGCGCCGTCACCTTCCCTGTGCCAGCGGGCGCCGCGGGCGCACCTCGGTTCTCGGGGCCCATGAGCGACTCGTCCATGGGCTATGCCACGGCGAACAGCGACGGAGGCTTTCCGCCCTCGCCGCCGCCCAGCCAGGGGCCGAGCGTCGGCGGCGCGCTGGCGGCCGGTGCCGCGGCGGGCGTGGGTGCGGTGGTCGCGGGCGAGCTGCTGCGTCACCTGCTGAACGACCGCTCGGACGACCACCGGGGCAACACGGTCAACATCTTCAACAACCACGGCAGCCACAACCACAACGCCGACATCGGCCGCAGCCTTTGGCCCTCATCCGATCCGGAGCCGGACCGCGCGCCCGACCGCAGCTTCGTCGACGACAACTTCGGCATCAAGGACACGAGTTCGTGGGACGACTCCAGCAGCAGTAGCAGCAGTTCCGACAGCAGCAGTGACAGCGGAAGCAGCGACAGCAGCAGCAGCGACTGGTAGACAGACAGGCAAAGAAAAAGCCCCGTTCCTTGCGAAACGGGGCTTCGTCACTGCTCGATAGAACGGGCTACTTGGCAGGGCTGGTGCGCGGGGCCGGACTCGAACCGGCACGTTCTTGCGAACGTCAGGACCTAAACCTGGTGCGTCTACCAATTTCGCCACCCGCGCGATGCCAATCTTTTTCAGGTGAATGCAAAAGCGGACGGCCTTCCGGCGCCACGGGGTCTCCGCAGCACCAAAGACCATCCGCTTGAAATCGGTCAACTCGCGATTTTAAGCGTGAATTGGGGCCGGTTCGGGCGCGCGCTCCACCGGATTCACCGGCTCGCGCTTCACACGGAACGCGGCGGCATACATCGCCGGCAACGCCAGCAGCGTCAGCACGGTCGCAACGATCAGCCCGCCCATGATGGCCACGGCCATCGGGCCCCAGAACACGCTGCGCGACAACGGGATCATCGCCAGCACCGCGGCCGCCGCCGTGAGCACAATGGGCCGCAGCCGCCGCACCGCCGACTCGACGATCGCATCCCAGGCCGGCACGCCCGCCGCACGGTCGCTCTCGATCTGGTCGATCAGGATCACCGCGTTGCGCTGGATCATCCCCATCAACGCGATCACGCCCAGCAGCGCGACGAAGCCGAAGGGCCGGTTCAGCACCAGCAGCGCACCGGCCACGCCGGCAATGCCCATCGGGCCGGTGATGAACACCAGCAACGAACGGCTAAAGCTGTGCAGCTGCAGCATCAGCAGCGTGAACACCAGGAACAGCATGATCGGCACGCCCGCCACGATCGAGGCCGAGCCCTTGCTGCTTTCCTCGACCGCGCCCGCCACCTCGATGCGGTAGCCGCCCTGCCCGGCTGCATGCCAGCCGGCTTCGAGCGCGCGCAGCTTCGGCAGCAACTGCGCCGTGACGGTCGCGCCTTGCAGCCCCTCGACCACGTCGCCCTGCACGGTGATCGCGTAGTCGCGGTTCTCGCGCCACATCACGCCGGGCTCCCAGGTGAACACCGGGCGGGCGATCTGCGTCAGCGGAATCGAGCGGCCCGAGGTCGTCGGGATGTAGGCATTGCCGATGTCCGAGATCGCCTCGCGCTCGTCGGACGACTGGCGCAGCACGATGTCGATCAGCAGGTCGTTCTCGCGGTACTGGCCCACGGTCGTGCCGCTGAACATGGTGCGCGATGCCTGTGCGATCGCCTGGCTGGTCACGCCGAGCGCGCGTGCCTTGGCCTGGTCGACCTGCAGGCGGATGACCTTGACCGACTCGTTCCAGTTGTCGTTCACGCCGCGCATGTTGGCGTTCTCGCGCAGCACGGCCTTGACCTCGTCGGCATGCCCGCGCAGCTCGGCGGGGTCGGTGCCGATCACGCGGAACTGCACCGGGTACGGCACCGGCGGCCCGTTGGGCAGCAGCTTGACGCGGCCGCGCACCTCGGGGAATTCCTGGGCCAGCAGTGCAGGCAGCTTGATGCGCAGGGTCTCGCGCACCTTCAGGTCCTTGGCAAGCACGATCAGCTGCGAGACGTTCGTCTGCGGAAACACCTGGTCCAGCGGCAGATAGAAGCGCGGCACGCCCGAACCGATCCAGGTGCTGACCGTGCTGACGCCGGCCTCTTGCATGAAGCGCTGCTCGACCCGCTTGGCCACCTCTTCGTTCGCGGCGAACGAGGTGCCTTCCGGGAACCAGATGTCGACCAGGATTTCCGGCCGGCTCGAATCGGGAAAGAACTGCTGCTGCACCTTGCCCATGCCGACGATGCCGAGCGCAAAGATCAGCACCGTGGCGCCGATGGTCATCCAGCGGTGTGCCACGCACCAGTTCACCGCGCGGCGAAAGACGTTGTAGAACGGCGTGTCGAACAGCTCGTGCGGCGGCGCTTCGGGGTCGTGCGGCTTCACCTTCAGCAGCAGCGTGCCGAGGTAAGGCACGAAGTACACCGAGACGATCCACGAGAGCACCAGCGCAATGACCGTCACCGCAAAGATCGCGAAGGTGTATTCGCCCGTCACCGACTTGGCAAGGCCGATGGGCAGGAAGCCCGCCGCGGTGATGAGCGTGCCCGTCAGCATCGGCTTGGCCGTCACGTCGTAGGCGAAAGTGGCGGCACGCACCTTGTCGTAGCCCTCTTCCATCTTCCGCACCATCATCTCGACCGCGATGATCGCGTCGTCCACCAAGAGGCCGAGCGCGATGATGAGCGAGCCCAGCGATATCTTGTGCAGCCCGATGCCGAAGTAGTTCATGGCCAGGAAGGTCACGGCCAGCACCAGCGGAATGGTGATGGCCACCACCAGCCCCGGCCGCACATCGATGTACCAGCCGAAGCGCCCGCCCTTGTGCAGGCCGAGCGAGATGATGCTCACGGCCAGCACGATGGCCACGGCCTCGATCAACACGCCAACGAACTCGTTCACCGAGCTGGCCACCGACACCGGCTGGTCCTGCACCTGTGCAAGCTTCACGCCAACGGGCAGGCGCTGCCCGATGGTGGCGGTGGTTTCCTTGAGTGCCTTGCCCAGCGCGATGATGTCGCCGCCCTTGGCCATCGACACGCCCAGCGCGATCACTTCCTTGCCCTGGTGATGCACCTTGACCGCCGGCGGATCGATGTAGCCGCGGTGGATGTCGGCGATGTCGCCCAGCTTCAGCTGGTTGCCCGAGCTGCCGCGGATCGGCATGTCGCGCAACTGGTCGACGCTGGTGAACTGGCCGCCCACGCGCACCTGCACCACGTCGAGCGGCGACTGGATCGTGCCGGCGCTTTCGATCGCGTTCTGCGAGCCGAGCTGCGCCAGCACCGCGTTGAAGTCGAGTCCCAGCTGCGCCAGGCGCTTCTGCGAAATCTCGATGTAGACCTTCTCGTCCTGCACGCCGAACTGGTCGACCTTGGCCACGTCCTTCACGCGCAGCAGCTGCTGGCGCACGTCGTCGGCCAGTGTCTTGAGCTCGGCGTAGCTGAAGCCGTCGCTCTCGAGCGCGTAGATCACGCCATAGACGTCGCCGAAATCGTCATTGAAGAACGGCCCCTGCACGCCGGCCGGCAGCGTGCTGCGCATGTCGCCGATCTTCTTGCGCACCGTGTACCAGACGTTGGCCACCTCGTTGGCCTTCGACGAATCCTTGATCTGGAAAATGATCTGCGATTCGCCGGGCTTCGAGTAGCTGCGGATCTTGTCGGCGTACGGCGCTTCCTGCAGCGTGCGCTCCAGCTTGTCGGTGACCTGCTCGGCCACCTGCTGCGCCGTGGCGCCGGGCCAGTAGGTCCGCACGACCATCGCGCGGAAGGTGAAAGGCGGGTCTTCGTCCTGGCCGAGCTGGAAGTACGCGAAGGCACCCAGCACCATCAGCACCACCATCAGGTAGCGCGTCAGGGGCGCGTGGTCCAGCGCCCATTTGGAAAGGTTGAAGCGCGCGGGCTTGTCGGTGGTGGTGGTCGCTGCGCCTTCCGTCATTTGGAAGCACCCGCAGCGATCTCCTTCTGCGTGGCGGCAACGGCCTCGACGGCCTGCACGACATCCTTCGCGCTGGCGGCGGCCGCGGCCGCCTCCTTGGACTGGTAGATCGTGACCTTCTGCCCCGGCGACAGCACATGCACACCCGCGGCCACGACCATCATGCCGGACGTGAGCCCGCCGCCGATCACCGCTTCATTGCCGTCGGCCGTCGCGACCTGCACCGGTTGCGAACGCACGGTCATGGTCGACTTGTCGAGCACCCAGACCGCCGAGCCCTTCCCTTCCTGGCGCAGCGCGCTGGTCGGCAGCTTGATCACCGCGGTGTTCGTGCGTGCCAGCGCCTGCGGCCGGGCGTAGACCGTGGCGCCGAGCGCGGGCGAGGTGGCCGCGTCGATCGCGACCTTGACCGAATAGGTGCGCGTGACCGCATCGGCGCTCGCCGCCACTTCGCGCACCTGGCCCTGCAGCATCTCGCCGCCCGACCAGCCGCGCACCGCGACCGGCGAGCCGGCCTTGATGAGCGCGGCGCGATCTTCGGGCACCGCGAAGACCACGTCGCGCGCGCCGTCCTGCGCAATGCGAACGACCGGCGTGCCGGCCTGCACCACCTGGCCGGGTTCGGCCTCGATGGCGGTGATGACGCCGGCCACGTCGGCCACCAGCGTCGTGTAGTTGGCCTGGTTGCCTTGCGAGGCCAGTTGCGCCTGGGCCTGTTCGAGCTGCGCCTGCGCGGCCTTCCAGGTCGATTCGCGGCGCTCCAGCTCAGCGCCGCTGATGAAGTTCTGCTGGCGCAGTTCGGTATAGCGCTTCAGGTCGGCGGCGGCGAGGTCGCGGTTGGTCAGGGCCGCGGCCTGCTGGGCCCGCGCGGCTTCGGCGGCCAGCTTGTAGTCCTGCGGATCGAGCTGGGCCAGCACCTGTCCGGCCTGCACATGCTGGCCGAGCTCGGCCTGTCGCCGGGTGATCTTGCCTGCCACGCGGAACCCCAGGCGCGATTCGACGCGGGCCCGGACCTCGGCCGAGAACTCGGGCTGGGCGTCGAAGTCGCTGGTGCCGACGGTCACGAGCTTCACCGCTCGCACGGGCTCCTCGGCGGCCGGCTTTGGCGAGCAGCCAGCCAGGAACAAGGAGGGAAGCAACAGCCAGAGGGCGCTGCGCACACGGGGAGAAATGGCGGAGGCGGTCATGAGACACCCAAGAAAGGACAAACCCGGGCCTTTAATGACCCACTGGTTAGTAATCTAGGGTAAACGTTAAATACTGTCAATGACTCGTCGGTCAGTTGGCAGCATCCTCCGCGCCGTTTGCACGATCGAAGCGGCCCGCCTCAGGGCCGCTTGCCGGACGTTCTCAGGTCCGTTGTCCCATCTCCACCAGCCGGTTGTCCGGCAGCTCGAAATAGTCGGATGCCCGCCCCGCATTGCGCTGCAACCAGCCGAACAAGGCCCGCCGGATCGGGTTCATGCCCGGCAGGTTCTCTTCGCCCACCGAGGCGCGGGAAACGAAGTACGAGGTCTTCATCGAATCGATGGCCAGCGTCTTCTGGTAGGCCAGGATGCGAATGAACTCGGGCACGTCGGGCCGCTCCATGAAGCCGTGGCGCGCGGTCACCATCCAGATGCCGTCCATCAGCTGCTCGGCCTCGATGCGCATGCTGGCGTCGACGCGCGGCGTGTCGCAGGGCATCACGCGCAGCACGATCACCTGCTCGTGCAGCACCTGGTTGTGCTTGAGGTTGTGCAGCAGCGCATGCGGCACCGCCGTGGCGTCGGGGTTCAGAAACACCGCCGTGCCGCTCACACGGTGCGGCATGTGCAGCGCCAGCGACTCGACAAAAGGCCGCAGGGGCAGGCTCTCGGCTTCGGCCGCCTCCAGCCCCAGCCGCCGGCCCTTGGCCCAGGTGGTGAAGACCACCATCACCACCACGGCCACCGCCAGCGTGAGCCAGCCGCCCTCGGCGATCTTCAGGCTGTTGGCGACCACGAAGGTCAGGTCGACCACCGCGAAGGCCAGCGCGCCCACCACCACCGCCACCTTGTTCCAGCGCCACAGCCCCCACGCGACGATGCCGGCCAGCAGCGTGGTCGTCACCATCGTGATCGACACCGCGATGCCGTAGGCCGCCGACAGCGCGCCCGAACTGCGGAAGCCCAGCACCAGCAGCAGCACGCCCACCATCAGCAGCCAATTGACCGCCGGCACGTAGATCTGCCCGATGGCCGTGCCCGAGGTCTGGATCACCCGCATCCGCGGCAGGTAGCCCATGCGCATGGCCTGCGCCGTGAGCGAGAAAGCACCCGAGATCACCGCCTGCGAGGCGATCACCGTGGCCATGGCGGCCAGCACCACCATCGGCAGCACGCCCCAGGCGGGGAAGAGCCGGAAGAACGGGTTGTCGATGGCCGCCGGGTTCGCCAGCACCAGCGCGCCCTGTCCAAAGTAGTTCAGCACCAGCCCCGGCAGCGCGATGAAGAGCCAGGCCAGCCGGATCGGCTTGGCGCCGAAATGCCCCATGTCGGCGTACAGCGCCTCGCCGCCCGTGAAGGCCAGGAACACCGCGCCCAGCACCGCCAGCGACTGCGCCCGGTGCTCGATCAGGAAGCCGAACGCGCGCCGCGGATCGAGCGCCGCCAGCACCTGCGGCTGCTGCAGTACCTGCCACAGCCCGGCCGCCGCCAGCACCAGGAACCACAGCAGCATGATCGGCCCGAACACCTTGCCGACCACGCCCGTGCCCTTCTTCTGGACCATGAAGAGCGCCACCAGGATCGCCACCGTGATCGGGATCACCGCGCGCTGCAGCACCGGCGCCTGCACTTCCAGCCCCTCGACCGCCGACAGCACCGAGATGGCCGGCGTGATCAGGCTGTCGCCATAGAACATGGCCGCGCCCACCAGGCCCAGCAGCCCGATCGCGTTCCACATCCAGGGCTTGGTCTTCGGGCCCGACACCGCGTTGCGCGCGAGCGCCTGCAGCGCCAGGATGCCGCCTTCGCCGTCGTGGTCGGCCCGCAGCACGAACACCACGTACTTCAGCGTCACCACGAACATCAGCCCCCAGAAGATCAGCGAGAGCAGCCCCAGCACCGAATCGGGCGAGAACGGCACGCCGTGCTCGGGGTTCATCGTCTCCTTGAAGGCGTAGAGCGGCGAGGTGCCGATGTCGCCGAACACGACGCCGAGCGCCGCGATCATCAGCCCCGGCCCCGCCGGATGCGCAGCCTCGCCGTGCGCTGAAACCTGGGGCCTGGGGGCCGAAGCAGATGCTTTCATGAAGCGGAAAGTTCGAAGTGGCGACGCCGCGAGCATAGTGCCCGGAGACGACGTCGCGGACAATCGTGGCGTGTCCGCCACTCCCCCCCACGCCGCGCCGCCGGCGCACTACGAGAATTTTCCGGTCGCGTCGTGGCTGTGCCCGCCGCACCTGCGCCCGCCCATTGCCGCGATCTACCACTTCGCGCGCACGGCCGACGACATCGCCGACGAGGGCGACGCCTCGTCCGAGCAGCGCCTGGCCGAGCTGGCCGCCTACCGCGAAGAACTTGCCGCCGCCGCCCGCGGCGAGGTGTCCACCTCGTCGCGCTGGCCGCAGGTGTTCGGCCCGCTGGCCCACAGCATTGCGCAGCACGCCCTGCCCGAGGCCCTGCTGGCCGACCTGCTCAGCGCCTTCGTGCAGGACATCGTGAAAACCCGCGACCGCGGCGCCTACGCCGACCGCGCCGAGCTGCTCGACTACTGCCGCCGCTCCGCCAACCCGGTCGGCCGCCTGCTGCTGCACCTGTACGGCGTGACCGACTCAGGGGCGCTGGCGCAGAGCGACGCCATCTGCAGCGCACTGCAGCTCATCAATTTCTGGCAGGACCCGAGCGTCGACCTGCCGCGCGGCCGCTTCTACTTTCCGCTGACCGACTGCGACCGGCGCAGCCTCACACGCGAGAACTTCAAGGTTTTTGCGCCGCTCTCGAACGCCCCGCCTCCGCAGGAAGCTATCAATCTGATAGCAGTCGTGTCTTTCTGGGCGCGCGAGCTGATGAAAGAAGGCGCGCCCCTCGTGCACCGCCTGCCCGGTCGCGCCGGCTGGGAGCTGCGCCTTGTCGTGCAGGGCGGCCTGCGCATCCTCGACAAGATCGAGGACCTGGGCTTCGACACCTTCTCGCAACGCCCCACCATCGGCAAGGCCGATGCGCCGCGGCTGCTCTGGAAGGCCATGCGGATGCGGAGACAATGGCGGCCCATGAAAGCAGCGCCTCCCCGATGACCCCCGAGCAATACGTGCAAGACAAGGCCGCCGCTTCGGGCAGCAGTTTCTATTACGCCTTCCTGTTTCTTCCCAAGCCGCGCCGCGCTGCCATCACCGCGTTCTATGCGTTCTGCCGCGAGATCGACGACGTGGTCGACGAGGTGTCCGACCCCGGCGTGGCCGCCACCAAGCTCGCCTGGTGGCGCACCGAGGTCGCCCAGTCTTTCGCCGGCCCGCCGCGCCACCCGGTGATGCAGGCGCTGATGCCGCACGCCGCCGCCTACGGCATCGAAGCCCGCCAGCTCAACGACGTGATCGACGGCTGCCAGATGGACCTGGACCAGACCCGCTACCTCGACTTTCCCGGCCTTGCGCGCTATTGCCACCTGGTGGCCGGCGTGGTTGGCGAAGTCGCGGCCCGCATCTTCGGCCAGACCGACCCGCAGACCACCGCCTACGCCCACAAGCTCGGCCTGGCGCTGCAGCTCACCAACATCCTGCGCGACGTCGGCGAAGACGCGCTGCGCGGCCGCATCTACCTGCCCGTCAACGAACTGCAGAAGTTCGACGTGAAGGCGCACGAGATCCTCAACCGCGTGCATTCCGACCGCTTCGTCGCGCTGATGAAATTCCAGGCTGCGCGTGCGCACGCGGCATACGACGAAGCCCTCGCCCTGCTCCCGCTGGCCGACCGCCGCACGCAAAAGCCCGGCCTGATGATGGCCAGCATCTACCGCACGCTGCTGCGCGAGATCGAACGCGACGACTTCCAGGTGCTGAACCAGCGCGTGAGCCTGACGCCGGTGCGCAAGTTCTGGCTGGCTTGGAAGGTGCAGGCGCTGGGCCGCATCTAGCCGCCACGCCCATGGACCCGTGCCAAGTGCCGTATCGAGACCTGCTCGATGCGCTCTACAACAGCAGCCCCGCGGAAGATGTCTTCCAGACGCTGCTTCGCCCGTGGCTCGATGCACACGAGGAGGAACGCGACTGGCTGAATGCGTTCGCGCACAGCACCTCGCATGCGCCCATCGCCATCGAGGACTCGTGGCGCCTCTACGCACTCTCGCGCGTCAACCAGGTCCTGCTGCTGGCCTTTCAACACGATGAAGGCGAAGGCTGGGCAGGCCCGCTCCTGAGCCTGCCGGACTACCTGGCCTTCATGACGGGACTCGGTTGCCGCGTGGCCGATGAAGCGGACTACTCGCCGTTCTTCCATGAGATTGTCGAAGTCAGCGAAGAGAGAAATCGCTCATCGCGGCGCAAGGCCGTTGAACTGGCAAGGGTCGACTGGCCCGCGCTGATGCTGGGCACGATGTTGTTCTCGCGCGCGGGCGTCGCCGTCAGTTGTGCCTTTGGCGCCCTGCATTCCGAGATCGCCACGTCCTCGACTCTCTTTTGGGCATGCCGACGCAAGCACCGACGCACCTCGGACCTGTCGGATGGCTGGGGCTCCAACTCGCAATGGAGAACGACCTTTCGCCGCGACCATGTCGTTGGCGACGAGCTGCTCTTCAATGCGGACGGCAAGCACGACCTGGCCGCGCCCGGATTGCCGGCCTCCGACGATGACCTGACAGTTGCCGAGCGCATCGAGCTGCTCACTCACAGGTGTTTCATCCGCTGCGAGAAGCCGGACGACGACCTGTATCCCTACGGCGACCGAGTCCGGCTTCCCCGCATCCCCGGATGAAAAAGCTCGCCGTCATCGGCGCCGGCTGGGCCGGCCTTGCCTGCGCCGTCGAAGCCACGCGCCTGGGCCACACCGTCACGCTTTTCGAGGCCGCGCACATGCCCGGCGGCCGCGCGCGCCGGGTCGACAACATCCACGGCCTTGCGCTGGACAACGGGCAGCACATCCTCATCGGCGCCTACACCACCACGCTGAAGCTGATGCGCGAGGTGGGCGTCGATATCGACACCGCCCTGCAGCGCCTCCCGCTCTCGTTGCGGTTCGCCGATGGCGGCGGGCTGAAGCTGCCACGGCTGCCCGCGCCGCTCGATCTGCTGGCCGGCATCTTCACGGCCCGCGGCTGGACATGGCGCGACAAGTCCTCGCTGCTGCGCACCGCCATCGGATGGCGCCTTGCCGGATTCCGCTGCGCCAGCGACACCACCGTGGCCACGCTCTGCGCCGGCCTCACGCCGCGCGTCATGCAGGAGTTGATCGAGCCGTTGTGCGTTTCCGCGCTCAACACACCGGTCGCCCAATCGAGCGGCGAGGTGTTCCTGCGCGTGCTCAACGACGCGCTGTTCAGCGGCAGCGGCGGCGCCGACCTGCTGCTGCCTCGGGTCGATCTGGGCGCGCTGTTTCCCGATGCGGCCATCCGCTGGCTCGCCGCGCACGATGCCACCTTGCGCATCGGCACCCGCGTGCGGGCCATCGCGCCTGAAGGGGACCAGTGGCACGTCGACGGAGAAGCCTTCGATCAGGTCGTGCTGGCCTGTGCGCCATGGGACGCCGCGCGGCTGGTCCGCGCCTCGGGCGTGCCGGCCGATTCGTGGTGCGAAACCACCGAGGCCTTGCGCTTCGAGGCCATCGCCACGGTCTACGTGCGTGGCGCTGCGCCGATGGCCGAACCCATGCTCGCGCTACGCAGCAACCCGGCCACGGCACCCGCGCAGTTCGTCTTCGACCGGAGCCAGCTCGGCGGCCCGCAAGGTGTGCTCGCACTGGTCATCAGCGCCAATGAAGCCTCGCGCGAAACCCTGGAGCGGCAGGTCATCGCGCAGGCCGCCACCCAACTGGGGCAGACCGGCCTGGAACTGATACAGACCGTGGTCGAGAAGCGCGCCACCTTCGCCTGCACGCCCGCACTCGCGCGGCCACCCACATCCATCGCGCCCGGCCTGCTGGCCTGTGGCGACTACACCGAAGGCCCCTACCCCGCCACGCTCGAAGGCGCGGTGCTCGGCGGGCTCGCGGTCGCCCAGGCGTTGAAGAAGACACCATGACCGAATTGCGCTACCTGGATTTCGACTACAGCGAAGACACCGAAGGCCACGGCACCTTCGACGCCATGGCGTCGACCACGCCAGAAAAAACGCATGAAGTGCTCGCGGAAATCGAGCAGGTGCTGGCCTGGGCGCAAGCCACCTTTCCGGACGGACGCGGTGCGCTCGACGACTGCGCGACGTGGGACTACGACCTGCAGCAGACGCGCGAAACGCCGCGCTTCGACACGGTCACGTTCTCGCTGGTCGGCACCGAGGATTTCTGCACGGCGCTGCGCGAACGGTTCGCGCTCGACTGAGGAAGGCGCCGCAGGGCGCCCGCCTCAGGCCGCCTTGTTCGGCAGCCGCAGCAGGCTCAGGCCCAGCAGCACGAATGCACCGCCCGACACGCGGTTGAACATCCGCGAGCGGCGCGGGTCGCCCAGTTGCTTCTTCAGCATCCGCGCCAGCAGCACGTAGAACGCGTGCGACAGTACCGAGCCCACGGCAAAGGTGGTCGTGAGCACCGCGAACTGTTCGAGGATCGGTGCGTCCTGCGTCAGGAACTGCGGGAACAGCGCCGAGAAGAACAGGATGCCCTTGGGATTGGTCAGCGCCACCGTCACGCCGTGGCCAAACAGCCGCCATGACGAGGACCGATTCGCACCCACTGCGGCAGACGGGCTCAGGTCCGAGAACACGCTGCCCCGGCTGCGCCACTGCTTGATGCCCAGATAGATCAGGTAGGCCGCGCCGGCCAGCTTCAGTGCCATGAAGGCATGGGCCGAAGTGGTCAGCACCACACCCAGCCCGGCCATGGCGGCGGCCGACACCATGAACAGCCCCATCGCATTGCCCAGCGAACTGATCATCGCGCGTCGCGGCCCGACAGAGATCGAATTCGACACCGCGAGCAGCACGGCCGGGCCAGGTGTGAAAGCGACGAGCAGCGTCACGCCGCAGAAGATGAGCCAGTTGGAGAGATGCACTTTCGGATTTCCTGCGCGAAAGGAAGAACAAGACGGGGAGCGGGAAACTATAGTCCGACGGCCCGCCGCCCGCCGGGGTCGCGCCGATTACCCCTCACCTACGGAAAGAACATGGTCACCTGCTACCTGCGCTACATCGTCGATGCCTACAAGCTCAAGGAATTCGAGCACTACGGCAAGCTCTGGATTCCGCTGGTCGAGAAGTTCGGCGGCCAGCACCATGGCTACTTCCTGCCCTCGGAAGGCACGAACAACGTGGCGTTGGCCATGTTCACCTTCCCCAGCCTCGCCGCGTACGAACGCTACCGCGCCGACTCGATGCAGGACGCCGAGTGCCAGGCGGCCTTCAAGTACGCCGAAGAAACCCGCTGCATCGTGAGCTACGAGCGCAGCTTCTTCCGACCTGTCTTCAAGTAAGGCCGCGCCGTCCTTATCAGGCGCCCAGTGCCACGCACAGGGCGTGCAGGTTCGGCACGATCAGTTGCGGCCGCGCGCCATGCACCCAGGGCCGCTCGTCGCGCACCAGCCACGCCGCCTGCATGCCGACGTTGAGCGCGCCCACCACGTCGAGCTCGGCGTCGTCGCCCACGTGCAGCACGTCTTTCGGCAACAGGCCGATCGAGGCCGCGGCAGCACGAAAGATCGGCGCATGCGGCTTGCCGCTGCCGAAGGCGCGCGCATTGAAGGCCGTGCGAAACCAGCGGCCCACGCCGGTCTTGTGGATGTCGGCGTTGCCATTCGAGATCGCGACCAGCGGATAGCGCTCGCTGAGCCACTTGAGCGCCGGCAGCGCGTCGTCGTACAGCGTCACGCGCTGGCGCTCGGCAAAGAAGACATCGAAGGCCGGCTCGGCCAGCGCCGGGTCTTCGCCCGCGCGTGTGAGTGCGGTGCGGATCGATTCACGGCGCAGCGCGCTCAGGTCGTGCGCAAGGTCGGAGCGCTCCTTGGCGGTGGCTTCGCGCAGCTCGCGAAGAATGCCCGGCTTCAGCAACAGCGAGGCCGTCTTCGGTGCCTCGCGCAGCAGCCATTCCTGCAGCGCGATCTCGGCGCGCTCGATGGTCGGCCAGATCGGCCAGAGGGTGTCGTCGAGGTCGAGGGAGATGGCCGAGATGCGAGAGAGATCGAGAGGCGCGGGGCTCGCAGGCGCCGTAGGAGCGGAAGTCATTTGCCTGAGAATATCGCATGCCTCAAGACAACGAGAAGGTCGCATCGACCGTCGAACGCAGCGCCGTGCTCTGGTGCAACCTGGGCTCGCCCGATGCGCCCACCGCCGCGGCCGTGCGCCCGTACCTGGCCGACTTCCTGGGCGACCCGCGCGTGGTTGAAATTCCCAGGGTGCTTTGGGCGCTGATTCTTCACGGCATCATCCTGCGCACCCGGCCCGCCAAGTCGGCCGCCAAGTACGCCAGCATCTGGATGCCCGAAGGCTCGCCGCTCAAGGTGTGGACGCAGAAGCAGGCGACGCTCTTGGCCGGCTGGCTCGGCGAGCGCGGCCACCGCGTGATGGTGCGCGACGCCATGCGCTATGCCAACCCGTCCATCGCCTCGCGGCTCGATGCACTGCAGGCCGAAGGCGCGACACGCGTGCTGGTGCTCCAGGCCTACCCGCAGTATTCGGCCACCACCACGGCCAGCGTGATCGATGCGGTGAACGACTGGAGCCGCCGCCAGCGCCGCGTGCCCGAGTTCCGCTTCGTCAACCAGTACCACGACGATCCGCTCTACATCGAAGCGCTCGCACAAGGCATCGAGCGCCACTGGAAGACCGAAGGCCGCGGCCAGGTGCTGCTGATGAGCTTCCACGGCATTCCCGCGCGCAACATCGCGCTCGGCGACCCGTACCAGGCGCAGTGCCTTGCCACGGCGCGGCTGCTCGCGGCACGGCTCGGCCTGTCGGACACGCAATACCGCGTGACCTTCCAGTCGCGCTTCGGCCGCGCCAAATGGCTGGAGCCCTACACCGAGCCGACCCTGCGCGAACTCGGCGCCGCCGGCGTCAAGCGGGTCGACGTGGTGTGCCCCGGCTTTCCGGCCGACTGCCTCGAAACGCTGGAAGAAATCGCCATGGAAGGCCGCGAGGCTTTCATGCATGCGGGCGGCGAGGCCTTCAGCTACATCCCCTGTCTCAACGACAGCCCGGCATGGATCACCGCGCTCGCGGGCATTGCCGAACGCAACCTGGCGGGCTGGCCCACACAAGCACCCACACCATGAAGAAAGAACTGCACGAAGCCAACCGGCTCTCGTGGAACGCGGCAACCGTCGCGCACAACAGCCACAAGGGCGACCAGGCCGCCTTCTTCCGCAACGGCGGCTCCACGCTCTTCCCCGAAGAAACCGGACTGCTCGGCGACGTGAAGGACCTGGCCGTGCTGCACCTGCAGTGCAACGCCGGGCAAGACAGCCTGAGCATCGCGCACCTCGGCGCGCAGGTGACGGGCGTGGACATCTCCGACGAAGCCATCGCCTTCGCCACGCGGCTCTCGGCACAGTCGGGCATTGCGGCGCGCTTCGAGCGATCGGATGTCTACGACTACTTTCGCGATGCGCAGGCGCGCGGCGAGCGCTACGACATCGTCTTCTGCTCGTACGGCACGCTCTGCTGGCTGTCCGACCTGTCGGCCTGGGCACGTGGCGTGTCGCAGATGCTCAAGCCCGGCGGGCGCTTCGTCTTCATCGACTTCCATCCCGTTGCGATGGTGTTCGACCCATCGTGGAAGTTTCACTACGACTACTTCAACGACGCACCGGTGCCGGAAGAAGGGGTGGGCGACTACGTGGCCCAGTCGGGCGACGGCCTCGTCCCCGATGGCTACCAGACCGGCGTGCAGGACTTCAAGAACCCGCATCCAAGCTTCGAGTTCGCATGGGGCGTGGGCCAGGTGACGACCGCGCTCGGGCAGTCCGGGCTGATCGTCGAGCACCTCGGCGAGTACCCGTACGCCAACGGCTGGAAGCCCTTCGAAGGCATGCGCGACATCGGTGGCCGCCGCATGGCAGCGCCCGAGGGCATGGCCCGCATTCCGCTGATGTACTCGCTCGCCGCGCGCAAGCCATGACCCGCCTTCCCGCGCTCTG
Source organism: Variovorax sp. EL159 (assembly GCF_900100965.1). Taxonomy (GTDB): domain Bacteria; phylum Pseudomonadota; class Gammaproteobacteria; order Burkholderiales; family Burkholderiaceae_C; genus Variovorax. Next base: position 994,461 of record NZ_FMUJ01000003.1, read on the forward strand.
CATCTGCGCCCTGTTGCTGCCGTTCGCTTCCTTCGCGAAGACGGCCGACGTGCCCAAGGGCATCTGGGAAGGCACGCTCGGTACCAAGGCCATCGTGGCCTGCTTCAACGCGCAGTTTGCGAGCGGCAGCTACTTCTACCGGCAGTACAAGAAGCCGATCCAGTTGCGCCGCCTCGAGAAGGACGAGTTCTGGCACGAGGCCGACGACACCGGCCTCTGGTCGCTCGACCCCGCCAAGGGCTCGACGCTCACGGGCACCTGGAAAAGCGCGAAGGGCAAGCCCGTCACGCTGCCCATCCAGCTGAACCTGGCCGACGCAACGGGCGGCGACACGGCCTGCGGCACCGACGGCTATGCGGGCCTGCTCGAAGCACCGCCGAAGATCGAGACCGGCAAGAAAGAGGAGTACACGCCAGGCCGCAGCTTCCGCGCGCTCCGCTTCGCGGGACAGGAAACCCTGGAACTCTTCGGCCCCGAGCCCACGCTCGCCGCCATCAACCGCGAGCTTCGCGGCGACTTCGACACCAGCAAGGAGGCGGTCAAGGCGTACTTCGATACGCGGCGCGAGTTCCTCGGCCAGGTCGGCGTGCCGGCCGAAGACGAGAAAACCGCCTCGCCCGATCACTGGACCTCCGAATGGCTCAGCATCCGCAACTACAGCTGGACGGCAGGCACCGGCAGCCGCGGCATCTCGTGGTTTTTTCGGACCTGGGACCTGAGGACCGGCAAGCAGGTCGACCCGTGGACATGGTTCGGCGCACGCACGCAGAAACAGAGCGACCCGCACGAGAAGAGCGGCACGGGCCGCGGAATGCTCACTCCGAAGCTGCGGCGCTTTCTGTTCGCCTACGGAAAAATCGATCCCTCGCAGGCGGAAAAGAACTGCAAGGACAACTACGAGGACGGCAGCCCGTACGACCTGACGCTGGAGACCAAAGGCATGAGCTTTTCTCAACCCGCGAACGGCGACGGCTGCGAGATCACGGTCGAAGTGCCCTACGCGGACCTCGACCCGATGCTCACGCCCGCAGGCAAGGCGGCCGTGCGGCGCATCCTGGCGTCACCGCCTGTGGCTCGCACGCGATAGGCCGCACTCGATAGGCTGCAGGCCCCGTCTCAGGCCGCAGCCTTGCGCGCCAGCAGCGCCTCGATCGCGGCTTCCATCTCCGCGTATTCGCCTTCGCCGAAGTGCTGCCGCATCACCTGGCCCTTGCTGTCGACCAGGTAGAACGCGGGCCAGTACTGGTTCCTGTAGGCGTTCCAGGTGGCGAAGCTGTTGTCTTGCGCCACCGGGTAGCGGATGTTGAAGCGGCCGATCGCGTCCTGCACGTTGCGCGTCGACTTCTCGAACGCGAACTCGGGCGAATGCACGCCCACCACCACGAAGCCCTGGTCCTTGTACTTCTCGTACCAGCGCACCACGTGCGGCAGCGTGTGGATGCAGTTGATGCACGAGTAGGTCCAGAAGTCGACCAGCACCACCTTGCCGGCCAACCCCTGCATGGTGAGCGGCTCCGAATTGAGCCACTTGTCGATGCCCGCGAACTCGGGCGCGCGGCCGTAGTCCTGCAAGCCCAGCGACGCGGCGAAAGCACTGCGCACGGGCCAGCCACCACCGGCCGCCGCAACGAGTGCGGACGAGCCCACGGCCAGCCCCGAGAACGCCCTTCTGGACAACATCTTCATGATCGCGAACCTCGTGCATGTCAGACCGACAGCGGTCAGGCGCGATTGTTTGCCGCGCGCCCAGCATGCGCGCATGTGTCACGGCAATTTGAAGTTTGTCCCGGCGGCGTGAAGGCCTGGCGGGCAGATCGCTCAGAACTTGCCGAGGTAGTCCATCTTGCCGATCGGCATGCCTTTGTGGCGCAGCACGTCGTAGGCAGTGGTCACGTGGAAGAAGAAGTTCGGCAGCGCGAACTGCAGCAGGTAGCGCTGCGCGGTGAAATGCGCTTCGCCCTCGCGCTGCTTGATGACCACGGGGCGCTCTTCCTGGCCATCGACCTGCGAGCGCTCGACGGTCTTCAGGAAGTCCTGCGTCTTCGCGATGCGGGCCTGCAGTTCGTCCCAGGTCTTTTCCTCATCGGGAAAGCTGGGGGCCGTGATGCCCGCGATGCGCGCCACGCCGAGCTTCGATGCATCGCTTGCGCGCTGGATCTGGCCGGCCAGCGTGAGCATGTCGGGCGCAAGCCGCGCCTCGACCAGCGTCGCCGGGTCGATGCCGTTGGCTTGTGCGTGCGCAAGGCTCTTGTCGAGCAGGTGGGTGAGTTGTCCGAGTCCGCGTGCAAAGACCGGCACGGACAGGTCGTACATCGAGAGCGCCATGGGAGGTGAGCCTTGTGGTGGTTGGAGTCGGCGGCGATTGTCTCGCCGCCGTGTCTTCAACGACTGGCGGCGCGAATAAACCCTTCGATCGGCTCCAGTTGTGCCGGCACGTTGAGCGCGGGCGCGTGGCCGCAGTCAGGCACTTCGATCACCTGCAGCCGCCCGGCCGCACCGGGACCGCGGCGCGCCATCTCCTCGACCACGCAGGGCAGCACCAGGTCGGACTCGGCGCCGCGCAGGCACAGCACCGGTACCTCGATGGCGTCGTAGTGCGGCCAGATCAGGTAGTCGTTGTCGTGCGCGCTGAACTGGCGAACCATGGCGGGGTCGTAGTGCGGCGTGACGCGGCCGTCAGGCAGGCGACGCGTCGAGCTTTCGGTCAGGCGGCGCCACTGCGCGTCGCTGAGCCAGCCGTAGGGCTTGTAGACGGTGCGAAAGAAGGCCTCCAGCTCGGCCACGGTGTCGAACGCGGGCGGCTGGCCCGCATAGGCGCGGATGCGCTCGATGGCCGCCTGCGCAAGCTGCGGCGCGTTGTCGTTGAGCACCAGGCTCGCGATGCGCGCCTTCATGCGCGGCTCGAACAGGCCCGATGCGCAGACCGTGCCGATGGCACCGCCCATCGAGGTGCCGACCCAGTGCACGCGGCCGATCCGCAGCTCGTCGCACAGCGCATTGGCGATGCGTGCGTAGAACGACAGCTGGTATTCCTCGTCCGGCAGCGGGCTCCACTGGCTCAGGCCACGGCCGATGGTGTCGGGGCAGATCACGCGGAAGCCGCGCGACGCGAAGTGCTGCGCCAGCTCGTCCATGTCGCGGCAGGTGCGCGCCAGGCCGTGCCAGGCGATGACCACCGGCGCCTCGGGTGCGCCCCATTCGAGCCAGTGGATCTCGCGGCCCGCGAGCTGCGCATAGCGCGACAGGGGCGTCATGACGTTGCGGTCGCTCATCGTGCCGCCCTCGCCCGCAGCTTGCCCACGATGCCGGTGGGAAAGTAATACACCGAGAGCACGAACAGCACGCCCAGCCACAGCAGCCAGCGGTCGGGCGACAGCAACGCCGCCAGCCACGGCAGGCCGCTGGCGGCCTCGTTGCCAAGGCGCAGCAGGTCTTGCAGGTAGCTCTGCGCCACCACGAACAGCACCGCGCCGATGGCCGCGCCGTAGATGGTGCCCATGCCGCCGATCACCACGATCAGCAGCACGTCGATCATGATCTCGAAGCTCAGTGAGGTGTCGGGCCCGTTGTAGCGCAGCCAGATCGCCAGCATCGCGCCGGCCAGCGTGGCGAACAGCGCCGACAGCACGGCGGCCGTGGTGCGGTACACCACCACGCGGTAGCCGATGGCCTCGGCGCGGAACTCGTTCTCGCGGATCGCCTGCAGCACGCGGCCGAAGGGCGAGTTCACGATGCGCAGCAGCGCCAGCACCAGCACCACGGCGGCCACGAACAGCAGGTAGTAGCAGAGCAAGCGCCCGTCGAGCGAGACGCCGAGGAAAGGCTCTTCGGAGAACTCGAAGCTCGGCGAGATCAGCTCGGGCAGCTTGAAGGTCAGGCCGTCTTCGCCGCCGGTGAAGTCCGACAGTTGCGAGGCCAGCGTCTGGAAGGCCGAGGCCACGGCCAGCGTGATCATCGCGAAGAAGATCGCGCGCACCCGCAGCGAGAACAGGCCGATGGCGAACGAGAGCACCAGCGACACCGCCAGCGATGCGCCCAGCCCCACCAGCACTGCACCCCAGTTGGGGCCCAGCCGCGAAGCCGAGATCGCGATGCCATAGGCACCGATGCCGAAGAACATGGTGTGCGCAAAGCTCACGATGCCGGTGTAGCCCAGCAGCAAATCGAAGCTAGCCACCAGCACCACGAACACCAAAATTTTGGCCGCGACGCTGAGCGCCTTGACGCCCGGGAAGATAAAAGGCGCGAAGGCCAGCGCAAGGAACACGGCCACCAGCAGCAGCGCCAGCAGGCGGCTGCGCGGGGTGTCGTTGGAGAGAAGTCGTTTCAGGAACATGACGGCTTTTTTCTTTCTCAACGGTTCGCCACGGGGTACACACCCTGCGGACGCCACAACAGCACGGCCACCATCAGGAAGATGCTCGCGAACTGCGTGAGGGTCGGCAGCAGGAAGCCGATGTAGTTGGTCATGAGGCCCACCAGCAGCGCGCCGATGAGCGCCCCGCCCGTCGAGCCCAGCCCGCCGATGATGATGACGATGAAGATCAGCACGTTGACCTGTGCGCCCATCTGCGGCACCAGGTTCTGCTGGAACAGCCCCCACATCACGCCGCCCAGGCCGGCCAGTGCACTGCCGACCACGAACACGCCGACGAAGAGCCGGCCGATGCGGTAGCCGAGCGACTCGACCATCTCGCGGTCTTGCACGCCGGCGCGAATGAGCAGGCCGATCTTGGTGCGGCCCAGCGTCCATGCGAGCAGGCCGAACACCACCACGCCCACGGCCACCGCGAGCAGGCGGTACTTGCTGATGGCGGCGTCGCCGACGAGCAGCGAACCGCGCAGCGCCTCGGGCAGCGGCAGCGGAATCTGCGCCGGGCCCCAGATCACCTTGATGAGCTCTTCACCGATGATCATGCCGCCCATGGTGATGAGGATCTGCTTCAGGTGCTGGCCGTACACCGGCCGCACGATGAAGCGCTCGAACGCGAGGCCCACTGCGCCGGCCACGAGCATCGCGACCAGCATCGCGGGGAACACGGCCACGAGGTTGCGCCAGAGTTCGCCCGAGCCCGTCCAATCGCCCATGAGGCCGAGCACACTGCTCGCCACGAAGGCGCCGAGTGCGATGAACACGCCGTGGCCGAAGTTCAGCACGTCCATCAGGCCGAACACCAGCGTGAGGCCCGAGGCGATGATGAAGATGATCATGCCCATCGCCAGGCCCGCGACCGTGAGCGTGAGCCAGGTCGAGAAGGAGCCGGTGAGCGGCAGCGCGATGAGCGCGAGGATGGGGGCGAGAAGCAGCGGCTTCCAGTCGAAGTCGAGTGCCTTCATTGCAGCGCTCCCTTCTCTTGCTCCTTCCCCCTCCGGGGGAAGGCAGGGATGGGGGCTGACGGCGCCTGCAGGCCCGCGCTGCATCGAAGGCCGCGAGCCCCCACCCCAACCCTCCCCCAGAGGGGGAGGGAGAAAAACATCGAATACTTCATAGCGCGAGACCCAGGAGAGATTGCTGCAATTGCGCGTCCTCGGAGAACGCCGCCATCGAACCGCTGTGCACCACGCGGCCGTTGTCCATCACCGCGACGGTGTCGCCCAGGCGTTGGGCGAAGTTGATGTTCTGCTCCACCAGCAGGATCGTCACGCCGCTGCGCTTGAGCTCGGCAAACGCGTCGATCATGTTGTTGATCATCACGGGCGCCAGGCCCTTGCTGGGTTCGTCGATCAGCAGCAGCTCGCGCGGCTCGACGATGGCGCGCGACACGGCCAGCATCTGCTTCTGTCCACCCGACAGCTTGCCGGCCGGGTGGTTCCAGAACTTCTCGACCGCGGGGAAGAGCTTGAAGATCCACTTCAGCCGCGTGTCGTCGATCTGCGCGGCGTTCTTGGCGCCGCGCGCGGCGAGCAGCATGTTCTCTTTCACCGTGAGGTCCGAGAAGATGCCCATGTTCTCGGGCACGTAGGCGATGCCGAGGCTGGCGATCTGCGGGGTTTGCAGCGCGGTGATGTCCACGGCCTTGTCGTGACCGAACCGCACGCTGCCCTGCGACGCATGCCAAAGGCCCATGATGGTTCGCAGCGTGGTCGTCTTGCCTGCGCCATTGCGGCCCAGCAGCATCGTGAGCTGGCCGCGCGGCACGGCAAGGTCGACGCCGTGGAGGATGTGATACGCCCCGATGTGCGTCTGCACGCCTTCGAGGGTCAACAGGTTCTGAGCAGTCATCGGTCTTGCTCCTTCCCCTTCCGGGGGAAGGTTGGGATGGGGGCGAGCGGCGCTGGCAAGGCCGCAGCGAAGTGAAGGCCGCGAGCCCCCACCCCTGCCCTCCCCCAGCGGGGGAGGGAGAAATTCAGATTCGTCATCGGGCGCGTCATGCAGCGGCCTCCTTCGCAACACCCAGGTAGGCCTCTTGCACCACCGGCGAGGCGATCACCTCGGCCGGCTCGCCGTCCGCCACCAGCGTGCCGTTGTGCAGCACGATGATGCGGTCGGCCAGCTCGCGCACCACGTCCATCTTGTGTTCGACCAGCAGGATGGTCTTGGTCTTGTCCTGCTTGAGCTTGCGGATCAGGTCGAGGATGACCGGCGCCTCGGCCGCGTTCATGCCGGCCGTGGGTTCGTCGAACATGAAGACCTTGGGCTCCAGCGCCATCAGCAATGCCACTTCGAGCTTGCGCTGGTCGCCGTGCGGCAGGCTCGCCACCGTCGCATGCTCGCGCGACTTGAGCGCGACGTCGGCCAGGATCTGGTCCGCGCGTTCGGTCAGCGCCTTGTGGTCGCTCCAGATGCTCCACAGATTGAGCCCGCGCCGGTGCGCGCCCTCGCGCGTGGCCTGCACCGCCAGCCGCACGTTCTCCAGCACCGAAAGGTTCGGGAACAGGTTGGTGAGCTGGAAGGCACGCCCCAGCCCCGCATGCGTGCGCGCCGACGGCGACAGGCCCGACAGCGATTGCCCGTCGAGCGACACCGTGCCCGCGCTCGCCTTGAGCTGGCCCGAGATCAGGTTGAAGTAAGTGGTTTTGCCCGCCCCGTTGGGGCCGACGATGGCCGTCAGCGTGCCCGGCGCAAAAGCGCAGCTCACGCCATTGACGGCCACGTGCCCTCCGAAGCGGATGGTCAGGTCTCGGGTCTCAAGCATCGTTGGTCATTGCAGATGGAAAAGTGTGTCGATGACGATCGGCGTCAACAGCTGCCGATCACGTAGTAGTTGGGGCCGGTCTGCTTCAGCGTGGTGATGGCGTAGATGTTCCACAGGCCCATCGACTGCCCCGAGCCGTAGGCATAGGTCAGGCCCCACAGCGCATAGGCGCGCCCGGCAATGGTGTGCGTGTAGTTGCTCGCGGTATAGCAGGTTCCGCCACCGCCGTTGTCCGCGGACGTGGTGCCCGTGGCCGCCGCCGACATCGCACCCGCGGCGCCGTTGGCGTCGAGCGCGGCCACGGTCCAGCTGTAGCTGGTGGACGGGGCCAGGCCGGTGTCGGTGTAGCTGGTGCCGGTGACGGCCGCGCTGTTGACCTGGCTGCCGCCGCGATAGACGTTGTAGCCGCTGGCACCCGACACGCTGGTCCATGCGATCGTCATGCTGCTGCTGGTCGCGCCCGAGGTGCCCACGCCGGTTGGTGCCGGCAGCGACGAGCCGCCGCCGGTGCTGACCACGCGGTCGACCATGGCCTTCAGCGCCACCATCTGCGGCCCCGACTTCTTCGCGTAGTTCGCGTTGTCGTAGCCCCACCAGTCCCAGCAGCTGTTGGTGGCAGCGGTGCTGGTCTGCGGGTAGATCAGGATGATGTTGTTGGTGTCGGCCCAGCGGTTGTAGCCGGTCTTTTTCACGTACTGGTCGCCCACGTCGGTGTAGTTCTGCTTGCAGCCGTGCAGCACCAGGTGCACGCGGCACGAGGTGGTGGTGCAGGCCTGCGGCACGTAGATCCAGCCGGTGGCGGCCACGCCGTGGCCGGTGATGAACTCCGACTGGTTGAACTCGGTGAAGGTGCCGCCCAACGTGCCGTTGTTGCGCGGGTTCAGCGGACCGTAGAGCTGCGTGAGGATCTCGCCCGCCAGGTCGAAGCCGCAGTTGTTGATGTAGGGCGCGGCGGTGGTGCTGCAGGCACTGCCGTAGTCGTCGGTGACCATCGCGTGGCCCGCGCCGATGTTGTTCTTGTAGACGATGTTGGCCGCCGGCACGAAGCTCTGGTAGTAGGTCTTCAGGTCGTCCATCACCGGCTGCTTGACGGTGTTGTCGGAGGTGCCCGAGAACATGTACACCTTCGATCCGCTCATGTTCGAGACCGGATCGATCGCACCGCTGGCAGCCCAGCTGTTGGTGGTGCTCACGAGCGACGACACCGGAATGCTCGTGCTGTGCGTCATGCAGCGCCCGGTGGCATTGAGCACCGAACCCTCGGCGCAGTAGTACGGGCCGCCGGCCACCACGCCGGCGCCGCGCTTGAAGGTGGCCGAGTAAGCCACGTGCAGTTGCACCGCCGCGAAACCGCCGGCCGACAGGCCGGACACGCTCACCTCCGCCGGGTTGGCGCCGAGCGCCGGCAGCGGCACCGCCGCCGTTGCGGCATGCGCCGCCACCGTCATCGCCGCAGCTGCGGCAAGGCCCTTCCAGTTCAATCGCATCGCTGGCATCGCTGTCTCCTTCTGTTGTGGTTTGTCGAACGCTTGCTTGCTCACGAATCGGCCGTGGATCGCGCCACCTGCGCCATGAAGGCGCAGGCTGGCGCTTCGCCCGGCGGCCATCCGGGGCGAAATAGGGAGAGGTGCTTCTCGGGTCGCTGAACTTTCAAGAACACCGCGGAACCGGCTTTGCCGGGCCGCAGGTGTTGCCCCCGGTAGGGGGTTGGCGAAGCGACACGAAGTGCGCGCAGCCTGGGGGCGAGCTTTACCTTTTGTTCTTGATCGGGATGTCCATCTCTTCGGGCTTGATCTCGTGCACCAGCTCGGGCACGCCCCAGGCGAACGCCGGATCGACCTTGATCTTGAAGTGGTACATCGACTGCATGGCCTGGTGGTCTTCCTTGCGGAAGGTCATCTTGCCCTTGGGCGTGTCGAAGCTCATGCCTTCCATCGTGCTGATGAGCTTGTTGGTGTTGGTGTCGCCGTTGGTCTTCTTCAGCGCCGTCACCACCGCCATCGCGGCGGAGAAACCGCCGGCCGTGAAGAAGTCCGGAGGCGCCTTGAACTGCTTGTAGTGCGCCGAGACCATCGCCTCGTTCACCGGGTTCTTCGGGATGCCGAAGTAGTAGTACGCCGCGCCTTCCATGCCCGGCAGCGCCTTGTAGGCCGTCATGGCCGGCAGGATGTTGCCGCCGGTGGCGATCTCGATGCCGTAGCGCTTCAGGTCGAGGTCGACGATCTTGAACGGATTGCCCGCGCCGGCCCAGACGATCCAGATGATCTTGCGGCCCGGCTGGTCTTTCAGCTTGTCGATCAGGCGCTGCGCGCCGGCGGTGAAGTCGGTGGTGGCGGGCGGCAGGTATTCCTCGTGCACCAGCTTCGCCTTCTTGAGCGCGGCGCCGAAGGCCTTCACGCCGTCACGGCCGAAGGCGTTGTCTTGCGCGAGCGTGGCGACGGTGACGCCGGCCTTGTCGACCGCCACCGCATTCGAGATCGCGTCCTGGCTCGAATTGCGGCCGGTGCGGAAGATGTACTTGTTCCACTTGTCGCCCGTGATCGAGTCGGCCACGGCGGGCTCGACGATCAGGATCTTCTTGTATTCCTCGGCCACCGGCAGCATGGCCAGCGCCACGCCCGAGGCGGTCGGGCCGACGGCCAGCGCGGCCTTGTCGTCGGAGTACGCGGCAGCCAGCAGCGACTTGCCCAGATCGGGCTTGCCCTGGTCGTCCTTCTCGATGACCACGAGCTTCTTGCCGTTGACCATCATCGTGCCGCCGGTGGCGTAGTCCAGGCCCATCATGAAGCCGGTCTGGGTCTGCTTGCCGTAGGCCTCCAGCGCGCCGGTCTTGCTGTAGACGTGGGCGATGCGGATTTCGTTGGACTGGGCCCAGGCGGGAGCGGCAGCAACGCACGTGGCGAGCGCGGCCAGGGCGACGAGGTGGCGACGGTTCATTCTTTGTCTCCTGAAAATGGTGACTGAATATTGCACAGTTCGTGCCACCCGCCCAACTCATTGATAACAAAGGTTTCTTCATTGGAGAGAAACCCGATTCGCCTTATTTCAGAACACTTCGCATGTTCAATTTTCAGACAACTGTATTTTTATCAGTCAGGGTTTACTAGCACCCTGCCGCGCGGCGATCCAGCGCTGGAACTCGCGCTCGGCCTGCATCCGGAATTCGTTGCGCGTGTGGTTGCAGATCGCATGGGCCAGGCGCCGATGCTTCTGCGTGCGCACGCCACCGAGCGTGGCATCGATGAGGTGTTCGATGGTCGCGGACTCGGGGCGGCCGCAGGGCTCGTCGAAATCCATGGGCAGGCCGCACCAGTGGCAATTGGGGCCGAAGCTCGACCGGAGCGCCCGGACGCTCACAGCCGCGCCAGCTCGAGGATCTCCTGCCCCATCAGCACGCAGCTCTTGTCCATGGGGAAGTAGATCAGCCGCATCCGGTAGTTGCCCTTGTAGATCGAGCCCCAGACTTCGAGCACCTTGAACTGCTGCTTCTTGTCGGCCGGGTTGCGAATCGGCGCAAGCTCCTTGACCTCGGGGTCGATCTGGATGCGGTCGTCGGGCCCGAAGTGAAAGGTGAGGAGCTTCTTGGCCTGCACGACGGCTTCGCTCGCGCATTGGGGCGGTGCTGCGCTGGCGATGCCTGCCACGGAGCAAAGGACGAGGCAGGCAGCGATACGGGCAAGAGCTTTCATGGGTCGTTGGGGTTGGGTTGCGTTCAGGGGCCGGAGTATCGCTTGACCCCCTGCTCTCTCAATAAGTCCGCTACGAATGCACTTACGTGAACTTCAAAGCCTCTCAGATCGAGGAAGTCGAGCACCGCATCGACCTCAAGAGATTCGAGATGGATGCTGAAGTGGGTGATGGCCAAGTGGTATTCCAGGATGATCTTGTGTCCCCATGGAAGCTCGAAGAACCACAGCTCCACCGGGCCGGGCGCATCCCAGTCGGCCGGATGGTCCGAGTGCTTTTCGCCGAATCGCGTCACGAACGCTTCGTACGGCATCTTGACGCTGATCACGGGCTCTCCGACTCCGATGTCGGCCAGATCGATCTGGCGCAAGTGGCCCTGCATCGTCACGCCGGCCGCTCCTGGCTGGTCATCCGCTCATACAGCGTCGCACGCGAAATACCGAGCAGCCGCGAGGTCGCCAGCTTGTTCCCGCCGGTCGATGCCAGCGCGGCGGCGATGGCCTTGCGCTCCAGCTCCGCGACCTGCTGCGCCAGGGGGCGCAACAGGGCCGCTTCTTCATCGGCATCGGGCGCGTTCAGCGAGGTATCCGGCAGCTCGATCTGCTCCAGCCCCGCTTCGCGCAGGATGCGTTCGAGCTGCGCAGCGTCGATGCGTTGCGAATCGCTGCGCATCGTCACCTGCTCCAGCACGTTGCGCAGCTCGCGGATGTTGCCGCGCCAGTGCTGGCCGGCGAGCAACGCGAGCGCATCGGGCGTGAGTTCGGGCGGCGCCTCGCCGCTGCGCAGGGCCATGTCTTCGCCCAGCGCCTCGACCAGCGCCGGAATGTCGGCACGCCGTTCGCGCAACGGCGGCACGCGCAGCGGCAGCACATTGAGGCGGTAATAAAGGTCTTCGCGAAACAGGCCGCGGCGCACCAGCTCCGGCAGGTCGCGCGAGGTGGCGGCGATCACGCGGGCATCGAAGGGCACGAGCTTGTTGGAGCCGAGCGGTTCGATCTCGCCTTCTTGCAGCGCACGCAGCAGCTTGGCCTGCAGGCCGAGCGGCATGTCGCCGATCTCGTCGAGGAACAGGCTGCCGCCATCGGCGAGCTTGAACTTGCCTTCGCGGCCTTTGCGGTCGGCGCCGGTGAAGGCGCCGGGTGCGAAGCCGAAGAACTCCGCCTCCAGCAAGGTGTCGGGCACGGCCGCGATGTTGACGCTGACGAACTGGCCCTTGGCACGCGCGGACGATGCATGAATGGCATGCGCCAGCAGTTCCTTGCCGGTGCCGGTCTCGCCCAGCAGCAGCACCGGGCTGGCCGATTGCGCAGCGCGGCGCGCATGGCGCTTGACCTCCACCGCCGCCGGGCTGCTGCCGATGAAGCTCGCGAAGGTGTACTTGGAGCGGCGCTGCCCGTCGGCATGCTGGTAGAGCGGGTTGTTGCGCTGGCTGGCCAGCTCGCGCCGCGCATCGTCGAGGTCGCGCTGCAGCAGCGCGAACTTGCTGATGAGCGGCTGCAGCGTGGTCTCGGGCTGGTCGAACAGCACGATGCCGATGGCGCCGATCACCTCGCCCATGCCGCCTTCGCCGCCTCCGCGTTCCTCGCGCAGCGGGATGCGGCTCACGACGAAGGTGCCCGCCTTGTTGGTCAGCAGGTCGATCAATATCGGCTCGCCGGTTTCGAGCACGCGCCGCATCTGGGTGTTGGGGATCACGTCCTCGACCATGTGGCCCATGAACTGGTCGATGGACGAAAAACCCAGCGCCGGAAGAAAGCGCCGGTAGCTTTCGTTGACCCACACGATGCGCCCGCTGCTGTCCACCAGGAACATGCCCTGGCTGATGCTGGAAAACAAATGAAACATCGAGCGCGCGGCAAGCGCGAGGATGCCTTCGGCATCGAGGGGCAAGGCGGGCGGTGCGGCGACTGTGGGGGCGGCTGGCATGCGCGGATCGTAGCGCGCCCTCACACAGGGAAAACCGGGCGCCGCCGGCGTTCATGAAATGCTCAGGTTGCAAGCCTTGCAACAAAGCCTTCATAAAGCCTTAAGTTAATCAATCGTTTGATTTCCCGCGTGGTGTAATGCCGCCCATGAATGCGAGAGCCACCATCACCCAGGCCCCGCGCCGCGCACCGCGCAGCGACGGCGCCGAGGCACGCCACCGGCTGCTCCACACCGCGCTGCGGCTGTTCGCGCAAAAGGGCTTTGCCAAGACGTCCACGCGCGAGATCGCCCGCGAGGCCGAGGTCAACATCTCGGCCATCAGCTACTACTTCGGCGACAAGGAAGGGCTTTACTCCGCCACCTTCAACGAGCCGATGGGCGGCGATTCGAGCGACCTCGTGGCCGCCTGCAACGTGCCCGGCCAGTCGCTCGAAACCACGCTGCGCATCTGCATGTCGGCCATGATCGACCCGCTCAAGCAGGGCGAGATCGTGCGGCAATGCATCCAGCTGCACATGCGCGAGATGCTGGAGCCCTCCAGCCGCTGGGCCGCAGAGCTCGAACAGGACATCAAGGGCCCGCACCGCGCCATTGCCGACCTGCTGTGCCGCCACCTGAAGGTGGACCGGGCCGACGACGACATCCACCGCCTGACCTTCGCCATCACCGGCCTGTCGATGCAGCTCTACGTGAGCCAGGACTTCATCGAGGCGATCCGGCCTTCGCTGCTGCGCACCGCGCGCGGCGTCGACACCTGGGCCGACCGCCTGACGGGCTATGCGCTGGCACTGGTACAGGCTGAAGAGGCACGCCGCCGCACCGCGGCCGCCGCCAGCATTCCGGCTCCCGCACCTGCTGCGAGAAAGAAGAAATGAGAAGACTCCGACTGATTGCCACCCTCTGCCTGCCGGTCGGGCTGGGCCTGGGCCTTTCGGGCTGCGCCCTGACGCGTCCGCCCGCGCAGGTCGAGGCGCCCGTGCCCGCGCAATGGCACGCCCCCCTGCCCCACGGCGGCTCGCTCGCCTCGCTGGCCGACTGGTGGCGCCAGCTCAACGATCCGCTGCTGGTCGAGCTGATCGCCGCGGCCGAAGCCGTCAGCCCCAATGTCGCAAGCGCCGCGGCGCGCGTGGCCGAAGCGCGCTCGACCCGCGTGCAGGCCGGCGCCGCGCTGCTGCCGAGCCTGGACGGCACGGCGTCGGCCAGCCGCGGTGTCTCGGGCTCGGCGCTTGGCGCAGGCGGCGCCGGCAGCACCACGAGCAGCAGCAGCGTGGCGGTCGCGCCGCTCACCACGCTGCAGGCCGGCCTGCAGTCCAAGTGGGAGATCGACCTGTTCGGCCGCCTGCGCGCCGACCGCGACGCCGCCGAGGCCAAGCAGAACAGCGCCGACGCCAAGTGGCACGACGCGCGCGTGTCGGTGGCGGCCGAAACGGCCAATGCCTATTTCGCCGAACGCGCCTGCCAGGAGCAGTTGCGGGTGGCACAAGCCGACGCGCATTCGCGCGCCGAGACTTCGCGGCTGACCGAGCTGTCGGCGCGCGCCGGCTTCACCTCGCCGGCCGACGCCGCGCTGGCGCGTGCCAGCGCTTCGGATGCATCGGGCCGGCTCATCCAGCAGCGTGCGCAGTGCGCGGTGCAGCGCAAGGCGCTGGTGGCGCTCAGCGGCATCGACGAAACCACGCTCGAGCAAAAGCTCGCGGCCTCGCCCGCGCAGCGCGTGCTGCCGGTCGTGGGCAGCATCGCCAGCGTGCCGGCGCAAGCCATCTCGCAGCGGCCCGACGTGTACGCGGCCGAGCTCGGCGTGGCATCGGCCAGCGCCGACGTGGGCTCCGCCGAGGCCGAGCGCTACCCCAAGCTCACGCTGTCGGGTTCCATCGGCCGCCTGCAGTACCGCACCGACGGCTTCAGGCAGTCGCTGGACACCTGGACCATCGGCCCGCTGTCGCTCAGCGTGCCGCTGCTCGACGGCGGCTCCCGCATCGCCAACAGCGAGGCGGCCAAGGCGCGCTACGCCGAGGCGGTGTCGACCTACCGCGCGAGCGTGCGGCAGGCGGTGCGCGAGGTGGAAGAAGCCCTCGTCAACCTCGACGCCACCGCCGCCCGCACCACCGATGCCGACAGCGCGGTGCAGAACTACCAGGCCTCGTTCAATGCCACGCAGGCCCGCTACAGCAGCGGCCTGGCCAGCCTGTTCGAGCTGGAGGATTCGCGCCGCACGCTGTACGCCGCGCAGACCGCGCGCGTCTCGCTGCAACGCGAGCGCACCGAAGCCTGGGTTGCGCTCTACCGCTCGATGGGCGGCGGCTGGAGCCGCCCCGAATCGTCCCCCATGACCCTCACACCGGCCGCCAAGGTTGCGAAGTCGCCATGAAAAGAATGAAACGTTCCACTCTCGTCATCGCGCTGCTGGCGCTGCTCGTCGTCGGCGGCGCGGCCACGTGGATGTCGCGCAAGCCCGCCGACAAGGCCGCCGAATCCGCCACGGCGGACAACAAGGCCAAGGACGGCGCCCATCCGCCCAAGCCGGCCCTGACCGTCACCGTGGCGAAGCCCGAAGCCACCGAACTGCAGCTCACGCTCGCGGCCAACGGCAACGTGGCGGCCTGGCAAGAGGCCGTGGTCGGCTCCGAATCCAACGGGCTCAAGCTGGCCGAAGTGCGGGTGAACGTGGGCGACGTGGTCAAGAAGGGCCAGGTGCTCGCGGTCTTCTCGCCCGAGACGGTGCAGGCCGACATCGCGCAGTCGCGCGCCTCGCTGGCGGAAGCCCGTGCCACCGCCGCCGACGCTGCCGGCAACGCCGCGCGCGCCCGCACGCTGGAAGCCACCGGCGCACTGAGCCAGCAGCAGATCAACCAGTACCAGACCACCGAACAGACCGCCAAGGCGCGCGTCGAGGCGGCTGAAGCGGTGCTGGCGGCGCAGCAGGTGCGCGGGCGCAACACGCAGGTGCTGGCCCCCGACGACGGCGTGATCTCGGCGCGCACCGCCACGGTGGGCAGCGTGGTCTCGGCGGGCACGGAGCTGTTCCGCCTGATCCGCCAGGGCCGGCTCGAATGGCGCGCCGAAGTCACCTCGGCCGAACTCGGCCGCATCTCGGTGGGCACGCCGGCCTTCGTGGTCAGCGCCGCCGGCGCGCAGGTGCGCGGCACCGTGCGCAGCATCGCGCCCACGGTCGATCCGCAGACGCGCGCGGCGCTGGTCTATGTCGACCTGCCCAACGTGCTGCAGAACACCGGCGTCAAGGCCGGCATGTTCGCGCGCGGCGACTTCGAACTCGGCCGCAGCTCGGCACCCACGGTGCCGCAAAGCGCCATCGTGCCGCGCGACGGCTTCAACAACGTGTTCCTGCTGCGCCCCGACAACCACGTGTCGCAGCTGAAGGTGCAGATCGGCCGCCGCCTGAACGACCGCATCGAGATCACCAGCGCACTGCCCGACGGCGCGCAGGTCGTGGTGCAGGGCGCGGGCTTCCTGAACGACGGCGACCTGGTGCGCGTGGTCGACGCGCCACCCGCCGGGGCCCGGCCCGCCAAGGCTGCCGCGTCCGCCGCCGCGGCCAATGCAGCCAAGTAAGACAACAAGGACTCGCCCATGAACGTTTCCGCCTGGTCCATACGCAACCCGATTCCGGCGGTGATGCTGTTCGTGCTGCTCACCTTCGGTGGGTTGCTGTCGTTCAACGCGATGAAGGTGCAGAACTTTCCGGACATCGACCTGCCGACCGTGACGGTCTCGGCGTCGCTGCCCGGTGCCGCGCCTTCGCAGCTCGAAACCGACGTCGCGCGCAAGCTCGAGAACTCCATCGCCACCGTGCAGGGCCTCAAGCACATCACCACCAAGGTGCAGGACGGCGCCGCCACGCTGATCGTTGAATTCCGCCTCGAAAAGCCGGTGCAGGAGGCCGTGGACGACGTGCGCTCCGCCGTGCAGCGCGTGCGTGCCGACCTGCCGGCCGACGTGCGCGACCCGGTCGTCACCAAGCTCGACTTCGCGGCGCAGCCGGTGCTGGCCTTCACCATCGCATCGTCGCGCATGGACGACGAGGCGCTGAGCTGGTTCGTCGACAACGACGTCACCAAGAAGCTGCTCGCGCTGCCCGGCGTGGGCGCGGTGAACCGCGTGGGCGGCGTCACGCGCCAGGTGCACGTCGACCTCGACCCGGCCAAGCTGCAGGCGCTGGGCGCCTCGGCGGCCGACATCTCGCGCCAGCTGCGCCAGGTGCAAACCGAAAGCGCGGGCGGCCGCTTCGACCTGGGCGGCAGCGAGCAGCCCGTGCGCACCATGGCCACGGTGCAGTCGGCCGACCAGCTCGCCGACATGCAGATCGCACTGAGCGACGGCCGCCGCGTGCGGCTCGACCAGGTGGCACGCATCAGCGACACCATCGCCGAGCCGCGCGCCGCAGCGCTGCTCAACGGCAAACCGGTGGTCGGCTTCGAGGTGGCCCGCAGCCGCGGCGCCAGCGAGGTCGAAGTGGGCCACGCGGTGCAGAAGGCGCTGGCCGACCTGCGCGCGCAGCGGCCCGACGTGGAGTTGACCGAGGCCTTCAACTTCGTCGACCCGGTGGAAGAGGAATACAACGGCTCGCTGCATCTGCTGTACGAGGGCGCCATCCTGGCGGTGATCGTGGTGTGGCTGTTTCTGCGCGACTGGCGCGCCACCTTCGTCTCGGCGATTGCGCTGCCGATGTCGGCGATTCCGGCCTTCATCGGCATGTACCTGCTGGGCTTCTCGGTCAACGTGATCTCGCTGCTGGCGCTCTCGCTGGTGGTGGGCATCTTGGTGGACGACGCCATCGTGGAGGTCGAAAACATCGTGCGCCACCTGCGCATGGGCAAGACGCCCTACCAGGCGGCCATGGAAGCGGCTGACGAGATCGGCCTGGCCGTGATCGCCACCACCTTCACGCTGATCGCGGTGTTCCTGCCCACGGCCTTCATGAGCGGCGTGGCCGGCAAGTTCTTCAAGCAGTTCGGATGGACCGCGTCGCTCGCGGTGTTCGCGTCATTGGTGGTGGCGCGGGTGCTCACGCCGATGATGGCGGCCTACATCCTCAAGCCCATCGTCACGCAGGAAACCGAGCCCGGCTGGTTGCGCTGGTACATGCGCGCAGTGACGTGGAGCACCCACAACCGCTTCAAGACGATGGTGCTGGCCACCCTCTTCTTCTTCGGTTCGCTGGCCATGATCCCGCTGCTCAAGACCGGCTTCATTCCGCCGGACGACAACTCGCAGACGCAGGTGTACCTGTCGCTCGCGCCTGGCTCCACGCTGGCGCAGACCACGGCCGCGGCGGAAGAAACGCGCAACCGCGTCATGAAGCTCGACCACGTGAAGAGCGTCTACACCACGGTGGCGGGCGGCAGCGCGGGCGGCGACCCGTTCGCGAACTTCGGCACGCCCGAGACGCGCAAGGCCACGCTCACCATCAAGCTCGACCCACGCGGCGACCGGCCGCGCAAGCAGGTGATCGAAAACCAGATCCGCGCCGCGCTCGAAACGCTGCCCGGCGTGCGCAGCACCGTGGGCCTCGGCGGCTCGGGCGAAAAGTACATCCTGGCGCTGACCGGCGAAGACCCGCTGGCGCTGGCCGCTGCCGCGAGCGCGGTCGAGAAAGACCTGCGCACCATCCCCGGCCTGGGCAACGTCACCTCGACCGCCAGCCTGATCCGGCCCGAGATCGCGGTGCGCCCCGACTTCGCGCGCGCCGCCGACCTGGGCGTGACCAGCTCCGCCATCGCCGAGACGCTGCGCGTGGCCACGCTGGGCGACTACGACCAGGCGCTGGCCAAGCTCAACCTCGCGCAGCGGCAGGTGCCCATCGTGGTCAAGCTGCAAGACTCCGCGCGGCAAGATCTCGACCTGCTCGGCCGGCTCTCGGTGCCCGGTGCGCGCGGCCCGGTGATGCTGAGCCAGGTGGCTTCGCTCACCATGGAAGGCGGCCCGGCGGTGATCGACCGCTACGACCGCTCGCGCAACGTCAACTTCGAGATCGAACTGTCGGGCGTGGGCCTGGGCGACGCCAAGACCGCGGTGGCGGCGCTGCCCTCGATCCAGAAGCTGCCGCCCGGCGTGCGCGTGGCCGAAGTGGGCGACGCCGAAGTGATGACCGAGCTGTTCAACAGCTTCGGCCTGGCGATGCTGACCGGCGTGCTGTGCATCTACATCGTGCTGGTGCTGCTGTTCAAGGACTTCCTGCACCCGGTGACCATTCTGTGCGCCCTGCCGCTCGCGCTGGGCGGGGCCTTCGTGGGCCTGCTGATCGGGCAGAAGGCGCTGTCGATGCCTTCGCTGATCGGCCTGATCATGCTGATGGGCATTGCCACGAAGAACTCGATCCTGCTGGTGGAGTACGCCATCGTGGCGCGCCGCGACCACGGCATGAACCGCTGGGACGCGCTGCGCGACGCCTGCCACAAACGGGCGCGGCCGATCATCATGACCACGCTCGCCATGGGCGCCGGCATGTTGCCGATTGCCGTGGGCTTCGGCTCGGCCGATTCGAGCTTCCGTTCGCCGATGGCGATGGCGGTGATCGGCGGGCTGATCACCTCGACGGTGCTGAGCCTGCTGGTGGTGCCGGCCGTGTTCACCTACGTGGACGACATCGAGCACTGGCTGCGGCGCACCGTGCGCAAGCTGCGCGGGCAGCCGGCCGATCCGCACATCGACGACGACCTGGTCGAAACGCCTCAGCACTGATGAGGGGACTCGCGCGCGCACTCAAGCAGCGCGAATCCGGATAAAGGAGCTTCATTGCGCCGCCGTCAATTAATGCAACATAATTGCATTAATTGACGACACTTCATCATGACCGCGCGACTACCCGACATTGCCCTGACCGAAGCCTCCCCCATGCCCCTGCCGCTCGATGGAGTCGGCATGCGGGGTGTCGAACTGCCAATCTGGCCCGACGATCCCGGCGTACGCCACCCGGTCCATGCGCGCGCCGACGTCGAAGTCGACCTGCCTGACCCACAGGTCAAGGGCATCCACATGTCGCGCCTGTACCGCCTGCTGTGCGACAGCGCCGAAAGCCAGAAGCTGGGCGCGGCCTCGCTTCAAAAACTGCTGCGGGCCATGGTCGAGAGCCACGCCGACTGCGGCTCGGCACGTGCACGGCTCGTGCTGTCGTTCGAGCTCCTGTGCAAGCGCGCCGCACTCGTCACGCCGGGGCTTCACGGCTGGAACGCCTATCCGGTGCGGCTGGAGGCCCTCTGGCGCGACGGAAGCTTCACGCTCGACGCACAGGTCCGCGTCACCTACGCCTCCACCTGCCCCTGCTCGGCCGCGCTGTCGCGGCAACTGATCGCCCAGGCCTTCGATGCACGGTTCGCCACGCACAAGACGATGGCAACGGCGGATGCCCTGGCCTGGCTGCAAGACAATGCGACCCTGGCCACGCCGCACAGCCAGCGAAGCATTGCCGACATCCAGGTCCGCCTGCCGCACGATGCGCCCGACCTGGGCCTGCTGCGGCTCATCGACCTCGCGGAAGCCGCGCTCGGCACGCCGGCACAGGGGGCAGTCAAGCGCGCCGACGAGCAGGCCTTTGCGCGGCTGAACGGCCAGAACCTCATGTACGTCGAGGACGCGGCGCGCAGGCTGCAGGCGGCGCTCGCCGGGTCTTTCGCTGTCACGCGCATCGACGTGCGCCACCTGGAGAGCCTGCATCCGCACGACGCCTTCGCGCGGGTTTCCAACGCATCCGCCGGGGAGGTGTTTGCATGATCCGCCGCAACCCACGGGGCGACCTGCCCCAGGTCCATGCGAGCGCCTTTGTCGACCCCACCGCCATCCTGTGCGGCCGCGTGGTGGTCCACGAGAACGTCTTCATCGGCCCGTACGCGGTGATCCGCGCCGACGAGGTCGACGAGGACGGCCACATGGACCCGATCGTGATCGGCGCGCACTCGAACATCCAGGACGGCGTGGTCATCCACTCCAAGTCCGGTGCCGCCGTGACCATCGGCGAGCGCACCTCGATCGCGCACCGCGCCATCGTGCACGGCCCCTGCACCGTGGGCGACGGTGTCTTCATCGGATTCAACAGCGTGCTCTTCAACTGCACCGTCGCGCGCGGCTGCGTGGTGCGGCACAACGCGGTGCTCGACGACTGCCATCTGCCGCCGGATTTCTACGTGCCGTCGACCGAGCGCATCGGCGCGAAGACCGATCTTTCCACCATCCCCAAGGTCACCGCGCGGGCCTCCGAGTTCTCGGAGGACGTGGCGCGCACCAACAACCGTCTGGTCGAGGGCTACAAGCGAATCCAGAATGAGTTCTGAGCGCGAACGCTTCTGCGGCGCGGGAGAAGAACGCCGCGCCATGCCCCTCGATGCGCAGCAACGCCTGCGCCTGCGGACGCGCCACGCCGAGTTGCTGGTTCGCGGCGGCACGGTCCTCACGCCCAACGGCGTGGAGACGATCGACATCGCCTGCGTGGACGGCCGCATCGCGGCGCTCGACACCACCGGCTGGAGCGCCGACGAAACGCTCGATGCACGGGGCCTACACGTGCTTCCGGGCGTGATCGACAGCCAGGTCCATTTCCGCGAGCCGGGCCTCACGCACAAGGAAACCATCGAGGCGGGCACGCGCGGCGCCGTGCTCGGTGGCGTCACCGCCGTGTTCGAGATGCCGAACACGCAGCCGCTGACGCTGCACGAAGCCGACCTGAACGCCAAGCTCGCCATTGCACAGACGCAGGCCTGGTGCGACCACGCCTTCTACATCGGTGGTTCCGGCGTCAACGCCGAGCAGTTGGCGTCACTCGAAATGCTGCCAGGCTGCGCCGGCGTGAAAGTCTTCATGGGCAGCTCGTTCGGCGACCTGCTCGCCGATGAAGACGCGGTGCTGCGCCGCATCCTGCGCCACGGCCGCCGGCGCATGGCGGTGCATGCCGAGGACGAGGCGCGCCTTCGCGAGCGCAGGAGCATCGCCGAGACCCTGGGCCATGTGCGCAACCACCCGGTCTGGCGCGATATCGAAAGCGCGCTGCGCGCCACCCGGCGCATCGTGGCGCTGGCGCGGGAAAGCGGCCGCCGCCTTCATCTGCTGCACATCTCGTCGGCCGAGGAGATCGAGTTTCTCGCGCAGCACAAGGCGCGCGTGACCGTCGAGGTGCTGCCGCACCATCTGACGCTGAGCGCGCCCGAGTGCTATGAGCGCCTGGGCACGCTGGCGCAGATGAATCCACCGATCCGCCGCGCACGCCACCAGGAGGCGCTCTGGCAAGCGGTCCGCAATGGCGTGGTCGACGTGCTCGGCAGCGATCACGCACCCCACACGCGCGAGGAAAAAGCACTGCCCTATCCGCGCTCGCCCAGCGGCATGACGGGTGTGCAGACGCTGCTGCCGGTGATGCTCGATCACGTGCACCACGGCCGCCTGAGCTTGCAGCGGCTGGCGGACCTGACCAGCGCAGGGCCAGCCCGCGTCTTCGGCATCGAGGGAAAAGGACGCATCGCGGTGGGCTTCGACGCGGACCTCACGTTGGTCGACCTCGCGGCACGCCGGGAAATCACGAACCGGTGGATCGCCAGCGTGGTGGGCTGGACGCCGTACGACGGGCTGCGGGTGACCGGCTGGCCGATGGCGACCGTCGTGCGCGGCAGGGTCGTGATGCGCGATGGCGAGTTGTCCGCCGCGCCGGCGGGGCGCCCCGTGCGGTTCCTGGGGCAAGCGATGCCGATGCAGCCCTCTCCGCATCCAGGCGACAGCCGGTGAACACACCGATTCGATCCATCCATTGGCCCGAAAAACTCTGGCGTCGAAAAAGCAAAAAGGGGCGCGATGCCTTTCAGCGTCGCGCCCCTCGTTTCAGAAGCCTTCGTCGTCAGGTGGAGGCCGCGAGCCTCGCCACCTTGCGTTCGCTCATGCGCTTGGCCACGCGAGGCAACACCAGCACAGCCACCACGATAACCACCAGCGTGATCGACATCGGCCGCTGGAAGAACACCGCCGCGCTGCCTTCGCCGATCGACATGGCGTTGCGCAGCTGCGCTTCGGCCAGCGGGCCGAGGATCATGCCGACCACCACGGGCGCGGTCGGGAAATCGAAGCGCCGCATCACCACGCCCAGCAGGCCGATGGCATACAGCAGGAACAGGTCGAACGCGCTCTGGCGCATGCCGTAGGCCCCCACCGTCGCAAAGATCAGGATGCCGGCGTACAGCTGTGGCTTCGGAATCTTCAGCAGCTTGACCCACAGGCCGACCATCGGCAGGTTCAGTACCAGCAGCATGACGTTGCCGATGTAGAGCGAGGCAATCAGCGCCCACACCAGCGCGGCCGAGGTGGTGAAGAGTTGCGGGCCCGGCTGGATGCCGTAGTTCTGGAACGCGCCCAGCAGGATGGCCGTGGTGTTCGACGTCGGAATGCCCAGCGTGAGCAGCGGAATCAGCGCGGCCGTCACCGTGGCGTTGTTGGCGGCCTCGGGGCCGGCCACGCCTTCGATGGCGCCCTTGGTGCCGAACTCGGCCTTGTCCTCGGGGTCTTTCACGAGCTTCTTTTCCATCGCATAGCTCAGGAAGGTCGGGATCTCGGTGCCGCCGGCCGGGATGCAGCCGAACGGCGTGCCGATGGCGGTGCCGCGCAGCCATGCGGGAATCGAGCGCTTCCAGTCGCGCTTGGTCATGTGCACGCGGCTCAGCTTGTTCTGGCCCTCGACCACCCGGCCCTCGTAGAGCACAGCGTAGAGCACTTCGGCCACGGCAAAGAGGCCCACCGCGACCAGCACGATCTCGATGCCGTCGAGCAGCTCGGGCACGCCGCCCGTGTAGCGGCCTTGGCCCGAGATCTGGTCGAGGCCGACGCAACCGGCCGCCAGGCCGACGAACAGCGCCGTCATGCCGCGCAGGGTGCTCTTGCCGAGCACCGCGCTCACCGTGGTGAAGGCCAGCAGCATCAAGAGGAAATATTCAGGCGGGCCGAGCTTGACGGCGAATTCGGCCACGAACGGCGCGAACAGCGTGACGATGACGGTGGCGATGGTGCCGGCCACGAAGGAGCCGATGGCGGAGGTGGCAAGCGCCGCGCCCGCCCTTCCGCTCTTGGCCATCTTGTTGCCCTCCATCGCGGTCACCATGCTGGCGGTTTCGCCGGGCGTGTTCAGCAGGATCGAGGTGGTCGAGCCGCCGTACATGGCGCCGTAGTAGATGCCCGAGAAGAAAATCATCGAGGCCGTGATGTCGACCTTGCCGGTGATGGGCAGCAGCATCGCCACGGCCACCGCCGGGCCGATGCCGGGCAGCACGCCGACGGCGGTGCCCAGGGCACAGCCCACGAGGCACCAGAGCAGATTGATCGGGGTGATCGCCGTGGCGAAGCCCGCCATGAGTGCGTTGAAGATGTCCATGTCAGAACCAGCCGGAGGAAGTCAGGCCCGGCAGGTTGATCGCCAGGAATTGCGTGAATGTCCAGAACACGGGCGCGGAGATCAGCGCGCCGGCGATGAAGTCGGTCAGCCAGGTGCGCGGCGCGTTCGCACCCGCCTGCCCGCTGGCGCGGCGCAGCCCCTGCACCGCGAGCACGTAGCACAGCGTGCAGCTGAGGATGAAACCCAGGGTGGTGATGAGCGCGGCATTGAGCAGCAGCCCCGCCGAGACCCAGATGAAGCCGGGCCAGTAGGCATGCGCGGCGCCCGAAGGCGCATCGAGCTCGCGAAAGCCGCCGGTGCGCGCTTCCCACAGGATCCACGCGCCGCAGAGCATGAGCACGCCCGACACCAGCCAAGGCAGGAAGTTGGGACCGACGCCGCCGTAGCCGGCCTCGGAAGAAATGCCGATGGCGCCGAAGGCCAGCGCCAGGCCGGTCAGCAGCACGCCGGCGCCGACCAGGGTTTGCGGCCACGTGACCGCGGGTTGCGGCAAGGCCGAGGAATCTGGAGTTGTCATTTTTTGCTCCCGGAGTCAGGGAAAGAAAGCGTCCCTGCCAGAAACCCCCGAGAAAACCGGCGTCACCGGGTCTCGGGTGTTGCCCCCGGCAGGGGAAGGCGCGCGCGATGCGAAGTGCGCGCAGCCTGGGGGCGAGCCCAATTCAGACCATGCCGGACTTGGTCATGATCGCGCGCAGGCTGGCGAAGTCGTCGTCGACAAACTTGGCGAAGGCGTCGCCCGACAGCACGGCCGGCGTCCAGTCGTTCTTCTTGAGCGACTCGGCCCACGACGCGCTCTTCATGGCGGCCAGCACCATGTCGGTCAGCGCCTTGCGCTGCTCGGCCGAGATGCCGGGCGCGCCGTACACGCCGCGCCAGTTGCCGATCTCGACGTCGATGCCCTGCTCTTTCAGGGTCGGCACGTTGATGCCAGGCAGGCGCTGGCCGGAGGTGACGGCAATGGCCTTCATCTTGCCGGCGGCGATGTATTCGGCGAATTCGCTGTAGCCGCTGCCGCCGATGGTGACGTTGCCCCCCAGGATGGCGGCCGTGGCTTCACCGCCGCCACGGAAGGCCACGTAGTTGATCTTCGACGGATCGGCGCCGACCTTCTGCGCGATCATGGCCGCGGCGATGTGCTCGGTGGCACCGCGCGAACCGCCGCCCCACTTGACGCTGCCCGGGTCTTTCTTGAGCTGGTCGATCACGTCCTTCATGGTCTTGAAAGGCGAGTTGGACGGCAGCACGAACACGTTGTATTCGGTGGTCAGGCGCGCGATGGGCGTGGCCTGCTCGAGCTTGACCGGCGGCTTGCCGGTGATGATGCCGCCCAGCATGACCGAGCCCATCACCATGAGCGCGTTGGCGTCGCCCTTGGAACCGTTCACGAACTGGGCCAGGCCCAGCGCGCCGGCGGCGCCGCCCTTGTTGTCATAAGTGACGGTGTCGGCCACCTTGGCGTCGTTCAGCGCCTTGCCCAGTGCGCGGCCGGTGGTGTCCCAGCCGCCGCCCGGGTTGGCGGGAATCATCATCTTGACGTTGGCGGCGGCCCGGGCCGACAGCGGCAGCGCCCCGGCGGCGGCCAGTGCGGCCAATGACTTCAAAAAGGTGTCGCGACGCATTGTTGTCTCCTGAAACTGGAAGGAACTTGAAAGGAACCTGACTTGAACCTGAGCGCTATCATGCGCCGCCCCGCTGTCAGTTGGCTGTCCGCCAGACTGGGGAAAACACCAAAGTACACACCCCTGCCGCCACCGTATGAAGCTGCTGCTGGTCGAAGACGACCCCTCGATGCAAATCACCCTGCAGCGCACGCTGGGGCGCCGGCGGATCGACGTGCGCGTCTGCGGTGACGGGGCCGAGGCGGTCGCCCAATGGCGCGCCATCGAACCCGACGTGGTGGCGCTCGACCTGAGCCTGCCCAACCTCGACGGCCTGCAGGTGCTGGCCCAGGCCCGCGCGGAAGGGCTGCGCACGCCGGTGCTGCTGTTGACCGCGCGCGGCACGGTGGGCGACCGCATCGTCGGCCTGAATGCCGGCGCCGACGACTACCTGCCCAAGCCCTTCGACCTGGACGAACTCGAAGCCCGCATCCGCGCGCTGCGCCGCCGCAGCCACAGCGCGATCGGGCCGGACGCCGGGCTCAACCCGCAGGAGATCGGCGGGCTGCGCTTCGAGCCCGACAACGGCGCCATCTACAACCGCGCCGAGTTGCTCGAACTCACGCCGCGCGAGCTGGCACTGCTGAAGGCGCTGATGATGAAACCGGGCCATGCGGTCACCAAGGAACGCCTGTTCGAGCTGGTGTTTCCGGGCGAGACCGAGGTGCAGTACGAGGCCATCGAGGTGGTGGTGTATCGCCTGCGCAAGAAGCTCGCGGGCACCGGGGCCGTGCTGATGACGATGCGCGGGCTCGGCTACCTCGTGCGACCGGAAGCATGACCCGCATCCTGTCGCTTCGCGCGCGGCTGCTGCTGGGCATCCTCGCGCCGATTGCGGTGTTCATCGTGATCAACAGCGTGAGCCTGTACCGCCAGAGCCTGGCGGCGGCCACCACGGCCTACGACCGCACCTTGCTCGCCTCGGCCAAGACCATCGGCGAACAGCTCGACGTGGAGGGCTACGACGAGCTGGCGCACCTGCGCGCGATCGTGCCCTACTCCGCGCTCGAAGCCTTCGAGGCCGACAACCGCAGCCGCTTGTTCTACCGGGTCTCGGCGCTCGACGGCGAAATGATCTCGGGCTTTGCCGAGTTGCCGTTCTGGCGCGGCCGCATCCCCGACCGCAGCGCCTACGCGGCGCTGGTCGATTTCTACGACGCGCAGTTCCGCAACCAGCCGGTGCGGGTCGCCGTGCTGCTGCAGCCCGTGTCCAGCGCGCGCGGGCGCGGCATGGCCGTGGTGCAGGTGGCCGAGACGCTGGAGATCCGCGAGACACTGGCGCGCAAGCTGCTGGTCGACACGCTGTGGCGGCAGCTGCTGCTGATGGGCGTGATCGCGCTGGTGACGGTGTTCGTGGTGCAGCGCGCCACGCGGCCGGTGCGCGAGCTGGGCGAAGCCATCGGCAAGCGCGCAGCCGACGATCTTTCGCCCATCGACGCACCCGATGCACCACGCGAGTTGCGTCCGCTCGTCGATGCCACCACCGAGGTCATGGGGCGGCTGCAGCGGTTGCTCGATCACCAGAAGCGCTTTGTGCGCGACAGCGCCCACCAGTTGCGCACGCCGCTGGCGGTGCTCAAGGCGCAGGTGCAGTCGGCGCGGCGCGGCGACGTCGCGCCCGAGCAGGCATTCAGCGAGATCAGCCAGACGGTCGAGCGCGCCACCACGCTGGCCAACCAGATGCTGTCGCTTGCCAAGGTCGAGCAGTTGCGCCAGCAGCCGGAATCGGTGGCGCTCGACCTGGGCGAGGTGGTGCGCCACATCGCGCTCGACCTGTCGCCGCTGGTGGCCGACAAGGCGCTCGACTTCGAGCTGGCCATCGACGAGCCGGTGACGGTGCGCGCGCACCAGTGGATGCTGCAGGAGCTCACGCGCAACCTGCTGCACAACGCGATCAAGCTGAGCCCGGCGGGCGCAGCGCTGTCGGTGTCGGTGCACGCCGAGGGCGACGACGCCGTGCTCACGGTGCGCGACGGCGGCCCGGGCATCTCGCCCGAGTTGCGCCAGCGGCTGTTCGCGCCCTTCTCGGCCGGCAGTACGTCGAGCGGCTCGGGGCTGGGGCTGGCGATCTGCCGCGAGATCGTGCTGGCGCTGAACGGGCGCATCAGCCTGGACAACCGCACGGCAAAGGACGACGCCGCGCAGGTGATCGGGCTCGATGCCGTCGTGCGGCTGCCGCTCTCGCGGCACAATTCCTGATCTATGGAATCTCCGGAACGTCTGCGCATCGACAAATGGCTTTGGGCCGCCCGCTTCTTCAAGACGCGCTCGCTGGCCGCGGAGGAAATCGGCAAGAACCGGGTGCAGGTGA
This sequence comes from Variovorax sp. EL159, assembly GCF_900100965.1. Classification (GTDB taxonomy): domain Bacteria; phylum Pseudomonadota; class Gammaproteobacteria; order Burkholderiales; family Burkholderiaceae_C; genus Variovorax. The sequence goes on from NZ_FMUJ01000003.1 coordinate 1,022,556, forward strand.
ACGGCGACATCGCCAAGGCCTCGCGCGAGGTCAAGGCCGGCGACACGGTGACGATGCGCCTGGGCGTGCAGACGCGAACCGTGACGGTGCGCGGCATCAGCGGCCAGCGCGGACCGGCGCCCGTGGCCCAGCAGCTCTACGAAGAAACGCCCGAGAGCATCGCGGCGCAGGCCGCCCTGCGCGAGCAGCGCCGCATGGGGAGCGAGCCGGCCCTGGCCATCGAACAGGGGCGCCCGACCAAGCGCGACCGGCGCGACCTGGACGGCGCGGTGCGCCATGCCGAATGGGACAGCCGCTGGAGCGCCTCGCTCGACCCCGACGAAACCGACCGCTGATTCGCGTACGCTGTCGCCTTTCCTTTCTCACGGAGATCCGGGACATGGCCAGCTTCAAGAAGTACCGCGTCGGCAGCAAGTTCAAGCTCTCGCACATCGATCCTGACGACACGCCCTTCTGCCAGGGCGACGAGGCATCGCAGCGCGCGGAGGTCGACGCACTGGCCGTCGAACTCGATGAACTGCAGGACCTGCTGCACGCCGAAGGCCGGCGCAAGCTGCTGCTGGTGCTGCAGGGCATGGACACCAGCGGCAAGGACGGCACGGTGCGCTGGGTGTTCTCGCGGACTTCGCCGCTGGGCGTGCGCGTGATGGCCTTCAAGGCGCCCAACGACCTGGAGCGCGCACACGACTACCTCTGGCGCTGCCATGCCGCGGTGCCGCGCACCGGCGAGATCATGGTGTGGAACCGCAGCCACTACGAAGACGTGCTGGTGCCCGTGGTCGAAGGCTGGATCGACAAGGCCGAGGCCAAGCGCCGCTATGCGCAGATCAACGACTTCGAGCGGCTGCTGACCGAGACCGGCACGGTGATCGTCAAGTGCATGCTGCACATCGACAAGGACGAGCAGCGCGAACGCCTGCAGGCCCGCATCGACACGCCGGGCAAGCAATGGAAGTTCAGCATGGACGACCTGGAGGTGCGCACCAAGTGGAGCGCCTACCAGCAGGCGTATCAGAGCGCGCTCGGCGCGACGTCGACCGACCACGCACCCTGGCACGTGGTGCCCGCCAACAGCAAGCGGCATCGCAATGTGATGGTTGCGCAATTGCTGGTGAAGACGCTGCGGCAGATGAAGCTCAAGGCGCCGCCGCCAGACCCGGCGCTGAAGGGAATGATCGTCAAGTGAGCCCGGCGCCGGTGACCCGGCCCGGTGAAAGCGACGCGAAGTGCGTAAAGACGCGGCGTCGCTGATTCACTCAGTTCACGAGCGGCGAATCACCGCCTGTGCCAGCACGCGGCACTTGCCGAATTCGCAGCGCACGGCCCAGGTGCCGCCGTTGTCGCAAGGCACGTTGTAGTTTTCGAAGCCCGGCCCCTTGGCCGTAAGTTCGGCGCGCGGCTGCAGGTTGCAGCGGCCGGCCTTGGCCAGGGTCTCGACGTTGTACGTGTCGACGCCGGTGCGGCGCGGCTTGGCCGTGACGGCGGCGGGGTCGAAGTTGTTATGCGCGTAGAAGGTGTCCCGCACGTTCGGGTCGAGGTTGCGATAGCCCCGCTTGGCCATGCAATGCACGATCGCGATCTGCTGGTGCTCGGCGATCACGCTGTCCGGCGGACGGCCGACCCAGTCGGCAATCGAAGCACCGATGCCAGCCACCGCGGCACCCGTGGCCAGGCCACGGCTGTACCAAGTCACGAGGCCGAGGCCCAATGCGGCCCAGCCGCCGTCGTTGGTGTCACTGCGAGCCTCGATGCGGTTCGCCGCGACCCGGCATTCGGCCACGTCGTTGTCGTAGCGGACCTTGTCGACGCCTTGCATCGCGACCATGGGCACGTAGGACTTGCCGGAGCCCGTGCCGGGTTCGGTCGGTGGCTGCGTGCTTGCACAGCCCACCAGCGCCATGGCGGCGAACGCAACGCTCAGCATCAGCTTCATGGAATTCCCTCGTCTTCTTCGCGATAGTTGCGGGGATTTAACCATACATATAGTTACTCTTGAATCGCCTTGTCGCGAATGCACGACGGCTCGCATTGGCGCGAACGGAGGCTGTTTCAGGCCCTCCAGCAAAGCCATGCGACGATGCGGCGGCCAGCCGCACCCTGCGGCCCCGGACAAGAAAAGAAAGCGCCGAAGCCTGCTGCATGAAGTTCGAGACCCTCGCCAAATTCCTTTTCGGACTCATCGGCATTGCGCTGCTCGCGCTGTGCGGCGTGCTGCTCTACCAGCGGGTGGCCTTCATTGCATCGGCCCAGCGGGTGCAGGGCCAGGTGACCGATCTGCAGCACGTGCGCAGCACCAACAAGAACAACACCGACGGCACGTGGCGGCCGGTCGTGCAGTTCCGGCTGCCGTCGGGCGCGATCATCGATTTCACGACTTCGAGCAGCAGCGGCTCGCCGGGCTACGAGATCGGCGAGAAGGTCGATGTGTTCTATCAGCCGTCGAACCCGAACAACGCCCTGCTCAATGACTTGTTCGAACTGTGGGGCGGCGCGGCCATCGCGGGCGTCATCGGAGCCGTGTTCCTCGGCTTCGCGTGGCTCCTCAGGAAGATCGGGCAAAACGAAAAGACGGGGGTTGCGTGATGGCGACGCAGTTCCCATGCTTTCAGGGGCACTTCATCGCAATCGCGGCGATGCTGGCTGCGTTTTCGCTTCCGGCCTCGGCCCAGGTTGCACCCGAGGCACTGGCCAGAAAGAACGGCTGCATGGCCTGCCACGGCCTGGTCCACAAGCAGGTGGGGCCGGGCTTTGCGCAGATCGCGCAGCGCTACCTGAAAGACGCCGAAGCGCCCGCACGGCTCGCCGACAAGATCCGCGATGGCAGCGTGGGCACTTGGGGGCGGGTCATCATGCCGCGGCAAACGCAGGTCTCGCCTGCCGATGCGCAGGCGCTGGCGCATTGGGTGCTGTCGCAGCCATCGCCGGGTTGAACCGGGCCGGCAACCGGCTCGTCACCGTGGCGCGTCAGTCACTGCCGGCTCAGTCCCCGAACCAGAAGAACAGCCAGGAACCGAGCGAAACCAGCACGGCAAACAGCGCGATGCCGTCGTAGGGAAGGCGCGGGGCGCTGGCCCGGGTTCTCGAACGGCGCACATCGTTGTGTGTCATGGAGGCCCTCGCTTTGCAGGTAGTTCGGGCGCCGACGATGCGCGTGCGGCCAGGATGTTGTCAATCGCAAAAGAAGGTTCGCATCCCTTCGACAATGGCAAACAAGTAGCGCTTGCTGTCTTAATTTGGATGTTTGGTTCCAGTTTTTTTGCGTCTGAATTGTAAAGTTCTCAAAAATCAGAGAGCAAGTCAGATGCTAGTCATTATCATTCCGTGTCGTCTGGCCCCACGGCCACGCCTCTAGCCACTCCGAGCTCCGCGCCGGACAGCCATTCAAGAGGTTCACGACCTCATCCTGTCTTCTGGAGCATTCATGGCGTACATCAAGAGCCGCAAGCATTCGCCTGCGCGTTACATTCCTGGCCGCGCGGCCACCACTGCCACCTTGGTTGCGCTCGGCGCCTCCATGTCGGCCCAGGCGCAAAGCACGCTGAACGAAGTCCGCGTCGAAGCCACGACCGACTACAAGGTCGAAAAGTCCGCCTCCCCGAAATTCACCGCCCCGCTGCTGGACACGCCCAAGTCGGTCACGGTCATTCCCCAGGAAGTCATCCGCCAGACCGGCGCGACCACACTGGTCGACGCGCTGCGCACCACGCCCGGCATCACCTTCGGCGCGGGCGAAGGCGGCAACCCCGTCGGCGACCGCCCCTTCATCCGCGGCTTCGACTCGCAAAGCGACACCTACGTGGACGGCGTGCGCGATGGCGCCGCGCAGACGCGCGAAATCTTCAACGTGGAATCGGTCGAAGTCGTCAAGGGCCCCAGCTCCGCGTTCGGCGGCCGCGGCTCGGCCGGCGGCTCGGTCAACATCATCAGCAAGACGCCGCAAGCTGAAAACTTCTTCAGCGGCAGCATCGGCCTGGGCACCGACTCGTACCAGCGCGAGACGCTGGACATCAACCGCAAGCTGTCCGACACGATCGCCGCCCGCCTGAACGTGATGAACTTCAAGTCGGACGTCGCCGGCCGCGGCCCGGTCAACGTCAAGCGCTGGGGCGTGGCGCCGAGCGTCACCTTCGGCCTCGGCACGCCGACCCAGGTCACGCTGAGCTACTACCACTACGAGACCAACGACCTGCCCGATTCGGGCATTCCGTACAACAACCCGTTCACCTCCGGCGTCAACCAGCTGCGCAACGGCGACGGCCAGCCGATCGTGGTGCCGCGCGGCACCTACTACGGCGTGGTCAACCGCGACTACCAGCGCACCAAGGTCGATGCCGGCACGGTCGACGTGAAGCACGACTTCGGCGGCGGCCTGGTGCTGCGCAACGTCACGCGCTCCAGCAAGTCGGGCAACGACTACATCTGGACGCAGCCCGACGACAGCCGCGGCAACTTCCTGCTGAACGGCACGGTCTGGCGCCGGCCCAACAGCCGCGTGTCGGACTCCGAATCGCTGGTCAACCAGACCAGCCTGTCGGGCAAGTTCGAAGCCGCCGGCATCAAGCACACCTATGTGGCCGGCCTGGAGATCGGCAAAGAGGCCACGACCAAGGCCAGCTACCTGTTCCTGCAGAACGCCCGCACGGGCTTCGAGAGCTACCCGAGAGCGACGGTCCCCGGCGCACCCGCCGGCGCGCTGAACTGCGCGGTGGGTTCGGGCATCCGCAGCGACTTCAACTGCACCTCGGCCTACAGCCCCACGCCCTATGACCCGTGGATGGGCGGCATCGTGCGCTCGCCGGCCAGCACCGAAGTCAAGACCAAGACCACCTCGGTCTACGCCTTCGACACCATCGAGTTCAACCCGCAGTGGTCGCTGAACCTGGGCCTGCGCTGGGACGACTACAAGACGAACGCCGTCACGCCCGCATACCTCACGCCGATCGCAACCACCGCCGCCGTGCCGAGCCTTGCCGCAACCGGCTCGACCAGCGTGGCCGTTGCCGCCGGCCGCCTCGTGCCCGGCATCGAACTCGCCAACAAGGCCTCGTTCCTGAACTACCAGGTCGGCGCGGTCTACAAGCCGGCGCCCAACGGCAGCATCTATGTGTCCTACGGCACCTCGTCGACGCCGCCCGGCACCGACGGTGGCGACGGCGCTGACGGCATTTCCGCCGCCATCCGCAACCTGAAGCCGCAAGACAGCCGCAGCTTCGAGATCGGCACCAAGTGGGAAGTGCTGGACCGCCGCCTTGTGCTCACCTCGGCGATCTTCCGCACGGACATGAACAATGCCCGCACCACCGCCGCGGACGGCTCGACGCAGAACGTCGGCAAGAAGCGCGTGCAAGGCATCGAGTTCGGCGTGGCTGGCAGCATCACGCGCGACTGGCAGGTCTTCGGCGGCTTCACGCACCTGAACGCCAAGCTCACCGACAACGGCTACACGGCAACGGGCACGCCCTCGCCTTTCAACGGCAACTTCTTCCCGAACACGCCGAAGAACAGCGCAACGCTGTGGACCACCTACACCATCATGCCGGGCCTGACGATCGGCGGCGGCGCCACGTACATGGGCAAGCAGTACGGCAACGTCAACAACACCAAGTGGATTCCGTCGTACGTGAAGTACGACGCCATGGTGAGCTACGTGGTCAACAAGAACTTCAGCCTGCAACTGAACATCCAGAACCTGACCAACAAGTACTACTTCGACAAGGCATACGCATCGCACTACGCGACCGTGGGCGCAGGCCGCTCGGCCTCGTTGACGGGCAGCTTCAGCTTCTGATGAAGCCGGGCGGGTACCGCGCCTTTGCGGTACCTTCGCCCGCTCTTCGCGATACCCGCTTCGGCGGGTATTTTTTTGCCCGGCGGCATCAGCCGCCGGATACGCCCTCTCGCAGGAACAGGCGATACGCTCCTGCATCGCCCACGGTCCGCAGACCATGCATATCAAGCGGCGGCAGGCGCGGCAGAACGGAAAGCGGCACAGCAATGAACAAGGGGGCGGGCGATGGCTCGCCAAGCACAGTGGCCAGTTGCCGGACATCTGGAATCTGCAGCGCACGCCCGCTCGAATAGAAAGACGCCGAGAGCATGTGCGCCTGCATGAATGCCAACGGAACGTCGGGACGCCGTTGCGCGGCGTGGAGTTGCACCACCGCTTTCGCCGACTCGCTGCCGGCGCGGCCACCCAGAGTCAGTGCTGTCAGTCCTGCGCCGAGCAGCGTGGTGCTGGCCAGCGTACCGGCCCACAATGCGCGCCGCGCGAGCCGCGCATCGAGGCTGCCAAGGTACCGCGCAGCCCACAGTGCCATGGGCGGCAGGCCGGGGAGCACATAGGTCCAGAGGGTGTTGCCGGCCGCGGTGAAGACGACACACGACGCCATGCCGCACATCAACAGGTAGAGGCCAAAGGAACGCTCCGCCGACTCGCGCCCATGTTGTCGCGCAACGGGCCGCCCCTGCCTTCTCGCCCGCCACGCGACCCACGGCAACACGATGCTCCACGGCAAGCTGGCGATCAGGCCAAAGAGCCAGATGGTTCCGCGCGGAAAGGCATGCGCCGAACCGTAGCGATCACCTTGCCAGCCGGCCACCACGAAGCGGCTCCAATGCTCGCCGACGAAGAAATACGACAGGAATCCCGGCGTCTTCCACTCGGCCAGCACATACCACGGAGCAACGGCGGTGAGCAGCAGGAGTCCACCTCGCAGCCATGGCAGCGCGCGCCACGCGAGCCGGACATTGCCCGCCCACAAGGACCAGGCCCCGAGCGGCAGAAGCACCAGCACCCACCCCACCGGCCCCTTGGCCAGGGCAGAGATCCAGAGCCCGACAAAGAACAGCCAGCTTTCGCGCCGCCTGTCTTCGGACGATCCATGCAATGCCAACCAAAAGCCGCGCGTCGACAGCAGCACGCCCAGGCACAGCACCATGTCGGTCATCACGGCCCCGGCGGATACCCAGAAAAGAACAGTGCTTCCAAGAACAGGCAGCACGTAGATGGCGCGACGCATGCCGGTGCGGCGAGCCCAGTCGAAGGCCAGCAGCACAATCGTCACGGCCATCAGGAAATGCGGCAGTCGGACCGCGAACTCGCCAACGCCGAACATCCGCATGCTGCCGGCGGACAGCCAGAACGACAGCGGCGGCTTGCCCCAGAACGGCACGCCGTCCGCGATCCACGGCGTGATCCAGTCGCCGGATTCGACCATCCGGCGCGCGATCTCGCCATAGCGCCCCTCGGTCGTGTCCATCAACGGATAGGCACCCAGCGATGCAAGGCGCAGCAAGGCCAGCACGATCAGCAGACCGGCAACACCACCGCCGAGCGACAGGCGCGCGGCGTGCCAGGCACGGGCCACCGGGGTCAGCACGGGCTGCCGGCGATGTGGCTGTCCATCTTCGGCGCCTGCGCCGGCAGGAAGACATCAATGAGAAAGATCGGGCGATGCTTCGCCTCGGTGAAGATCCGCGCGACGTATTCGCCCAGCACACCGATGCAGAGCAGTTGCAGCCCGCCAAGAAAAAGCAGGCTCACGATGAGGGTAGGAAACCCGTGCACCGAGTCGCCCACGATCAGGGCCTTGACGAAAAAGTAGAAGGCATAGGCGAAGGCGCCACCGGCAGTGGCCAGTCCGAGCCAGGTGGCAAGCCTCAGCGGCATGGCCGAAAACGAAGTGACGCCTTCGACGGCAAGACCGACCAATTTGAAGAAGGGCCATTTGGTGGTGCCGGCCGCGCGCGCATCGCGGTCGAAGTCGAGGGTCGTCTGCGGAAATCCGATCCAGGCGAACAAGCCCTTCATGAAGCGCCCGCGCTCCGGGAGCTGGTTCAACGCGTCCACCGCGCGACGGCTCAGCAAGCGGAAGTCGCCCACGTCGCGAGGAATCGACACCTCGCTGATGCGTTCGATGAAACGATAGAAGGCCCTGGCAATACCGCGCCGCAGCCAGGACACCCCGTCCTGGCTGCGGCGGCGCATGTTGACGACATCGAAGCCGTCCTGCCATGCCTCCACCATGAGGGGAATCAGCTCGGGCGGGTCCTGCAGGTCGGCATCGATGACGACGACCGCCCTGCCCCTGGCCAGTTCCAAGCCGGCGCTCATGGCGGCTTCCTTGCCGAAATTGCGGGTCAGGCGTGCATATGCGATCTCCGGATGACTCGCGTGCAGCTGTTGCAGCAAACGCGGCGTATCGTCGTCGCTGCCGTCATCGACATACACCACTTCATACGGCAAGCCGATGCCTTCGAGCACACGACGCAATCGCCGATGGAACTCGGCGAGCACCGCCTGTTCGTTGAAGACAGGCACCACGACGCTGAGCGAGACCGACGGCTGCGGGCCACCCGACGACCGAAGCAGTTGCGATGAGAGCAGGTTCATTGAAGTCCGGGAGGCGCTGCGATGCCGGGACGGCATCGATGGGGAGCGACGCGACTCTAGGAAAGGCAACTGACAGTCATCCGTCGTGAACATGACGAATATGTCATCGCGCTGCGCCTGCGGAAGTTGGGCAGCAGCCGGCGGCTCGACCAGCGGCTGATTCAGAACATGGCGGCGAGTTGACCCCACAGGCGCGGCCCGCGGTTCATATCGGGCTGGGCCGCTTCACGCCCCATCGGCCACGCCGCGGTGAACGAAAAGCTCAGCCGCTCCGTGCTCCAGAGCACGCCCATCCCCGCGCCTTCGAGGTGACGCCGATTGCTGTCGCGGGTCCAGGGGCGGCGGTTGGTCTTCACCGAACCCGAGTCATGGAAGGCCAGCACCTGCCAGCCGGGTGCGGCCTGCCAGCGCAGTTCCGCCGTGGCCAGCCAGCCTTCGTCCCCGTTCGCTTCGCCCTGCGCATAGGCGCGCACGCCCTGGCTGCCGCCAAGGCTGAACTTCTCCGCCGACGCGAGGTTCCGATTCGCCTGCTGGCCGCCCAGGCTCAGCGCCAGCGCGAGCCCCGGTGTCAGTGCCTGCAGGCGTTGCAGCTGGTAGTTGAACTTGCTGAAGCTGCCCGCGCTCTTTGCACTCGCCGCGTCCTGCAGCAGGCTGTCCGCATCGAGCTGGAGCCGCCCTGTCGTGAGGTTCAGCGCCAGCGCGTTGCGCGCGCCACCGCCCACGTCGTCCTGCCAGTCGCCATTGAGGCCGAGCACGACGTTGCGCAGATCGCTCTTCGTCGTGGTCGCGGTGCGGCCCACGGTGTCGCGCAGGGTCTTGTCGTCGAACTGCAGTTGCGCGTACCAGTTTGCCGTCTGGCTGCGCAGCAAGGGCTGGCGCAGGTAGATGCTGGCGATGCGGGCGCTGCCGTCCGCGTCGAGCACCTCGAAGTTCTTGCCCAGCCGGTAGTGCATGTTCGAGTACGCCACGCCCACCCGCGTGCCCCACTCGCCCAGCGGCAACTGGTAGCCGATGCGCTCGTAGTGCAGTCGCGCGTCGCTGGCTTGCAGCCGCAGGCTGAGCTGGTCGCCGCGGTCGAGCGGGTTGTTCCAGTACAGGCTGGTGCCCACGCGGTACTGGCCGGTGTAGACGCTGCCGTAGTTGTCGAGGTCGACGCTGCCCTGGAACGCGCGGGTCTTCTGCACCTCGACCAGCAGGTCCGATGCACCGACCGCCGTGCCCGGCCGCAGGGTGGACTGGACCGCCACGCCGGGCAGGTCGGCCAGCGCCAGCAGGCTGCGCTGCAGCGTCTGCTCCTGCACGGCCGACTGCAGCGGCAGGCGCTGCAGCGGCGCCAGCGCCGAAGCTTCGAGCCCCGCTGCGTTGCGCAGTTCGACCTGGCCCAGCGTGCCTTCGAGCACGGCGATGTCGAGCACGCCGCCCTTGACCTCCTGTGCCGGCAGGTAGGCACGCGCGACAAGGTAGCCGGCTTCGCGGTAGTGGCGGGTGACGCGTTCGGCCAGCCCGGTGAGTTCGGCAAAGCTCAGCTCCTTGCCCACGGCGTCGGCCACGAGACGCTGAAGAGCGTCGGTGGCGAAGGCTGTGTTGCCGCTGAAACGGATGGCGAGCAGCGCCACGCGCGGGCCGCCTTCAGGCACCCGGCCGGCGACAGGGTCTGCAACCGACAGCGTGGGTGCCGGCGCAGGCGGCAACGGCACCGGGCCGCGCGGCTCCTGCAGGATCTGGCCCGCATCGGGCGGTGCGGCGAAAGCTTGCGCTGCGGCAAGCGCCAGCGCGCTGGACAACAGGGCCTGCGGAAGACGGCAGGTGCGGAACGTGGAAGGCATCGGGGCGTGTCTCGTGAAAGGGGCATCAATTGCAGGTCTGGCCCGGAGCCAGTCGCAGGCCGCAGTCCTGCACGTTCAACACCGCCGTCTGGCTGTTCGGCGCGGCGCGCTCCGGTGGCTCGAACACCGAACCCGGTGGGTCGGCCTGCAAGCGCTGCTGGACCACGCGCAGCAACGGATCGGTCGTTGTGACCGGCATGACAGGCACGGCCGGCGCGACAGGCACAACGGGCGCGGCACGCACGAGCAGCGTGCCGTCCGCGAAGCTCAGGGCGTAGTTGTCCGCGCCGAGCCCGCTGACGGCAATGCCGTAGCTGCCCGCGCCCGTTGCGCCCTGCGCGGTGCCGCCATAGACCAGGCTTCCGGTCAGCACGCCGCTGTTCTCGCCGACCACGAAGCCGCTGTAGCGCACGCCGTTGCCACCGCTGTAGGCGCGGCCGTCGGCGGTCTTGCTGTCGTCGTTGGCCGTCACGGTCAACGCGGCGCGGCCGATGTCGGCGGTGGTCGTGCCGCTGTTCGATGCCAGCACGTAGTTGCCTGCGTCGCTGCCCGACAGGCTGCTCGCGTAGTGGACCGCCTTGCCTGTGCCGGCGTTCTTGTCGCCGAACGCGCCGCTCTGCTGCAGCACCACGCTGTCGCCCGCGATGAGGCCATTCAACGCGCCACCGTTGAGCGTGGCCGTGGTGGAGCCGTCGTAGGTCTTGTTGGCGGCAACCGTGCCGCTGACGGTGAGCGTGGCCGCCGCGATGTCGGCCGTGGTCGTGCCGCTGCTCGATGCCAGCACGTAGTTGCCGGCGTCACCGCCGGTGATGCTGCTGGCGTAGCTGACGGTCTTGCCCGTCGCGGCGTTCTTGTCGCCGAATGCGCCGCTCTGGCTCAGCATCACGTTGTCGCCGGCGATCAGGCCGTTCAGCGTGCCGCCGCTCAGCGTGGTGGCAGTAGTGCCGTCGTAGGTCTTGTTGGCCGCGGTCGTGCCATTGACGGACAAGGTCACGCGCGCGATATCGGCCGTCGTCGTTCCGCTGCCCGACGCGAGCACGTAGTTGCCGGCATCCACGCCCGACAGGCTGCTGGCGTAGCTCACCGTCTTGCCGGTGCCAGCGTTCTTGTCGCCGAAGCTGCCGCTCTGGCTGAGCGTGACGGTGTCGCCAGCGATCACGCCACCCAATGCCCCACCGCTCAGCGTGGCGCCGGTGGTGCCGTCGTAGACCTTGTTGGCAGCGGTCGTGCCACTGACGATCAGCATGGCTGCCGCAATGTCGGCCGTGGTCGTGCCGCTGCCCGACGCCAGCGCGTAGTTGCCGGCGTCGCTGCCTGCGATGCTGCTGGCGTAGTTCACCACCTTGCCCGTGCCGGCGTTCTTGTCGCCGAAGCTGCCGCTCTGGCTCAGCGTGACGGTGTCGCCGGCGATCACGCCACCCAACGCGCCACCGTTGAGCGTGGCATTCGTGGTGCCGTCATAGGTCTTGTTGGCGGCGGTGGTACCGTTGACGGACAACGTGGCGCGGGCGATGTCGGCCGTGGTCGTGCCGCTGCTCGATGCCAGTACGTAGTTGCCGGCGTCACCGCCCGAGAGGCTGCTGGCGTAGCTGACGGTCTTGCCCGTGCCCGCGTTCTTGTCGCTGAACGTGCCGCTCTGGCCGAGCACCACGCTGTCGCCGGCGATCAGGCCACCCAGGCTTGCACCGCTGAGCGTGGCGGACGTGTTGCCGTCGTAGGTCTTGTTGGCGGCCGTCGTGCCAGTCACCGTCAAGGTCGCCGCGCCGATGTTCGCGGTGGTCGTACCGCTGCTCGATGCCAGCACGTAGTTGCCGGCATCGCCGCCCGTGATGCTGCTGGCGTAGCTCACGGTCTTGCTCGTGCCTGCGTTCTTGTCGCTGAACGTGCCGCTCTGGCCGAGCACCACGGTGTCGCCGGCGACCACGCCGCCCAGCGCACCGCCGCTCAGCGTGGCGGTGGTCGTGCCGTCGTAGATCTTGTTGGCAGCCGTCGTTCCGTTGACGGACAGCGTAGCGCGGGCAATGTCCGCGGTGGTCGTGCCGCTGTTCGACGCCAGCACGTAGTTGCCTGCGTCGCTGCCCGTGATGCTGCTGGCGTAGTTGACCGTCTTGCCCGTGCCGGCGCTCTTGTCGCCGAACGTGCCGCTCTGGCTCAGCGTGACGGCGTCGCCGGCGACCACGCCACCCAAGGCTCCGCCGCTCAACGTCGCGGCCGTCGTGCCGTCGTAGATCTTGTTGAGCGCCGCGGTGCCGTTGACCGACAACGTGGCGCGCGCAATGTCGGCGGTGGTGGTTCCACTGCTCGACGCCAGCAGGTAGTTGCCGGCGTCGCTGCCCGTGATGCTGCTGGCGTAGCTCACCGTCTTGCCCGTGCCGGCGTTCTTGTCACCGAAACTGCCGCTCTGGCTGAGCACGACGGTATCGCCTGCGATGAGCCCACCGAGGCTTGCGCCGTTCAGCGTGGTCACCGTCGTGCCGTCGTAGGTCTTGTTGGCGGCGGTGGTGCCGTTGACTGACAGCATGGCGCGGGCGATGTCGGCCGTGGTCGTTCCATTGCTCGACGCCAGCACGTAGTTGCCGGCATCGCCGCCCGACAGGCTGCTGGTGTAGTTCACCGTCTTGCCGGTGCCCGCGTTCTTGTCGCTGAAGCTGCCGCTTTGGTTGAGCAGCACGGTATCGCCGGCGATCACGCCACCCAACGCGCCCCCGCTCAGCGCGGCGCCCGTGGTGCCGTCGTAGGTCTTGTTGGCTGCCGTGGTGCCGCTGACGGTCAAGGTCGCCGCACCGATGTCCGCGGTGGTGCTGCCCGCCACCACGAAATAGTTGCCGCTGTCGCTGCCGCCGAGGCTGTTGGCGATGGTCACTGTCTTGCCGGTACCGGCGTTTTTGTTGCCGAAGACACCGCTCTGGCTGAGCGTGACGATGTCGCCACCGATCACGCCGCCCAAGGTGCCGCCGCTGAGCGTGGCAGCGGTCGTTCCGTCATAGGTCTTGTTGGCGGCCGTGGTCCCGCTGACGCTCAACGCGGCGCGGGCAATGTCGGCCGTGGTCGTGCCGCTGTTCGACGCCAGCACGTAGTTGCCGGCATCGCTGCCTGCGATGCTGCTGGCGTAGCTCACCGTCTTGCCCGTGCCGGCGTTCTTGTCGCTGAAGCTGCCGCTCTGGCTCAGCGTGACGGTGTCGCCGGCAATCAGACCGCCCAGAGTGCCGCCACCGAGCACGGCGCCGGTGGTGCCGTCGTAGGTCTTGTTGGCGGCCGTCGTGCCGTTCACCGTCAAGGTCGCCGCGCCGATGTTGGCGGTGGTCGTGCCGCTGCCGGATGCCAGCACGTAGTTGCCCGCATCGCCGCCCGCGATGCTGCTGGCGTAGGTCACCGTCTTGCCCGTGCCCGCGTTCTTGTCACTGAAGCTGCCGCTCTGGCTCAGCGTGACGATGTCGCCACCGATCAGGCCACCGAGGCTGCCGCCGCTGAGCACGGCACCGGTGGTGCCGTCGTAGGTCTTGTTGGCGGCCGTCGTGCCGTTCACCGTCAACGTGGCGGCGCGGATGTCGGCCGTGGTGGGCGTAAGGCCCGCCACCACGATGTAGTTGCCGGCGTCGCTGCCGGAGAGGCTGTTGGCCACATTCACCAACTTGCCCGTGCCCGCGTTCTTGTCGCTGAACGTGCCGCTCTGGCTCAGCGTGACGTTGTCGCCAGCGACCAGCCCGCCCAGGCTGCCGCCGCCGACGGTCGCGGCCGTGGTGCCGTCGTAGGTCTTGTTGCTCGCCGTCGTGCCGTTCACCGTCAGCGTGGCGGCGGTGATGGTGGCCGTACCGGCGGCAAAGCTCAGGTCGTAGCCCAGTTGCGACGAGTACAGCCCGCCGATGCCGATGCTGTAGCTGCCCACGTTCTTGCTGCTGCTGTTGCCGTAGGCCACCGTGCCGAGGATGAGGCCGCGATTCGCGCCGGGGTCGCTGGTCGCATAGCCGCTGCCGCTGCCGAAGGCGGTGGTTCCGTCGTAGGTCTTGGTGGCGCTGTCGGCGCTCACCGTCAGCCCGGTCATGAACGCGCGCAGCATCGGCGCGGTGCTGCCTTGGTAGATGCGCCAGACCGCCGAGCTGCCGCCTGTGGTTGCCATGTTCCAGCCGGCGAAGCTGCTGGCCTGCATCATCTGCGCGCTGGTCAGCCCGGTGCCGCCGCCACCGCTGCCGCCCTGCCCGGTGGTCTCGGTGTTCCAGTAGCTGTTGCTGGTGCTTCCCCCCAGGTTCCAGCCCACCAGGCCACCCGTCGCGGAGGGGCCGTTGACCTGGCCGCTGGCGTAGGCATTGTTGACACTGCCCTGGTTCTGCCCGACCAGCCCGCCGGTACCGTCGCCTCCGCCGCTCACGCTGCCCGTGGCATAGGCGGTGTCGATCGTGCCGCTCGTGTTTTCACCCACCAGCCCGCCGACGCTCGCTCCTTGGCCGCTCACGTTGCCGGTGGCGAAGGCGCTGGTGATGGTGCCGCCGCTGGTGTTCGTGCCGACCAGGCCACCGATCGCGTAGGAAGTGCCCGTCACGGTGCCCGTTGCATAGGCGTTGGAGAGGCTGGCCCCCTGGTTCTGCCCCACCAGTCCGCCCACCCGTTGCTGGCCCTCGACGTTGCCCTTGGCATAGACGCTGTCGATCGTGCCAAGGCTGGAGCCGACCAGCCCGCCGACGTACGAGTGGCCCGCCGCACGCACATTGCCCGTGGCATAGGCGTTGCGCACAGACCCGCTGCCGGAGTTCTGGCCTACCAGCCCGCCCACGTGGTTGCCGCTGCTGCCAGTGCCTGTCACGAAGCCCGTGGCATAGGCGTTGTTGATCGCACCGGCGCTCTGCCCCACCAGCCCGCCGATGAAGCTGGCGGTGCCGGTCACCTGGCCGCCCGCGCGCACGTTGCTGAGGCTGGCGCCGCCTGTGGTGATGCCGACCAGCCCGCCGATGTAGTTGTTGCCGCTCACCGCGCCCGTGGCGTAGGCGTTGTCGATGTGCCCGTCGCCACCGCCGGCCAGCCCGCCGATGCCGCGGTCGCCGCTCACGTCGCCTGTGGCATAGGCGCTGTCGATCGCGCCGTAGCTGCGCCCAACCAGTCCGCCAACGTACCGCGCGCTGCCGCTCACCTGGCCCGTGGCGTAGGCATTGCGGATGCTGCCGCTGCCGCTGTTCTCGCCGACCAGTCCACCCACCCCATCGGCGCCCCCGCTGACGGTGCCGGTGTTGTAGGCGTTGAAGATGCTGCCGCCATTGCGCCCGACCAGCCCGCCGATGGTGCCGCCCGCGCTCAGGCTGCCGCCCGCCAGGCCGATGTCGCGAACCATCGCGCCGCCACCCGTGGTGCCGAACAGCCCCACGGCCCCGTTCGTCGAAACGATCTTCAGGTTGGAGATGGTGTGGTACAGCCCCGCGAAGGTCCCGCCGAACGCGTTGCCGCCCGACGCCACCAGCGCATCGCCGTAGGTCGTGCCGGCCGCGTCCAGGTCCTGCGCCAGCGCATAGCGCCCGCCCAGGCCCTGGCTGTTGATGGTCAGCAGGTCGGCCATGCTGTGGATCAGCCGGTACCCATTGCCGTTGATGACCAGCGACGCGTTGGCGCCGCTGAGCGTGACCGGCGCGGCGAGCTGGTAGTCGGTGCCGCTCGCGACGCTCCCGGTGTTGGCGTAGTTGCCGAAGTTCAGCACCAGGCCAGCGGTGGCGCCGGTGGCGGTGATGGGCGCGTTGACGTTGATGTTTCGCCAGGCCTCCAGCGTGAGCACCGTGTTGGCGCTCCAGCTCACCGCCGCGTTGACGTTGATGTCGCCCGGGTCGCTGCCCGCGCCGTTGCTGGTGCGCAGCGTCACGCTGTTGTTGGCGAGGTTGCTCGCCAGCGTGGCGGCGCCGATGCCGCTGGCCGTGCCGGTGTTGCTGCCCGCGCTGATGGTGAAGTCAGTCGGATCGATCAGCCAGGTGCCCGTCTTGCCGCTGTCCGACCGCGTGCTGACCCTGGCGCCCTCGGCCACCTGCACGTGGGCGCCGCTGGTGTCGACGAAGCCGCCGTTGCGGCTGCCCGCGGCGGATGCGTCGAGACTGCCCGCCACCTTGACCGTGCCGCCATTCATGCCGCCCAGCAGCAGGATGGTGCCGCCGCTGCTGTCGATGCCCTTCGCCTCGATCACGCCCTCGTTGTTGACCACCGTGTCCAGCAGCGCATTCTTGGCGCTGGCGCTCAGGATCACCGTGCCGTTGTCGGCGCGGATCAACCCCTTGTTCTCGGCCAGCGCGTTCAGCGTGCCTTCGTCCACCTGCACCGACAGCAGGCGGTTACCGCTGAAGTCCAGCGACACCCTGTCGCCGGCGGCCAGTGCGGCAGTACCGTTGGCGGTGGTGATGGTGCCGGCGTTGCGCACCTGCTTGCCCAGCAACGCCACGTAGCCGCCGGTCAGGTGGCCCTGGTTGACCACGGTGCCCTGCGTACCGTCACCCGAGAAGCTGCGCTTGCCGGCCATGAAGTCGGCATCGCTCAACGACAGCGTCGAGGCCACGAGCCCGCCGACATTGACGCTGGCGCCGTTGCCGAACAGCACGCCATTGGGGTTCAGTATCCACACCTGCCCGTTGGCTGTGAGGCTGCCGTGGATGGCCGAAGCCTCCGTGCCGGTGACGCGGTTCAGCGCAATCGCGCTGCTGCCCGGCTGGATGAAATTGACGCTCTCGCCCGCCGCAATGCCGAAGCGGGCCCAGTTGATCGACAGGTTCTGGCTGCCCTGGACGATGGTGGTCGTGCTGCCGTTCTGCGTGATGCTCCCGCTGCCCGCGCTGACGCTGCCGCCGCTGGGTGCAGCCCACGCCCCCGACACGGCCGCACAGAAGGCCACGACGACAGCGCCCCGCCCTGCCGATTTGCCGCGCCCCCTGGCCGTTTCGGGCGCGGGAACGCAGCGACGGGCCGCATGATTCCAGACAAGGCGATAGGCGTGGTTCAAGGCAGGACCTCAACGAAACTGAAAGATGGAAATGGGGGCGCCCGAGGCGCTGCGCAGCAATGTCGTGCGCACGGCCGGCGTCGGCTCCATGGCTGCGGCGGGATGCTATGAGCGACGGCAGCAGTTGTCCGTAGAACGAATGCGCTACGGCCTCCCTCTTGAATCCGTCGCAAAATGGCGCCCCGATGCAACGCGCGCGCACCGAACAGGACCAGCCCCCCATCCACGTCGTCATCGTCGAGGACGACCCCTGCTTCAGCGATGCGCTGAGCAAGGTCGTGCGGGACGCGCCCGACATGCACCTGGCAGGCATCGCCAGCACGCGCGCCGCTGGGCTGGCCATGCTCCAGGGACCGCCGGCCGATGTGCTGCTGGTCGACCTGGGCCTGCCGGACGGCTCGGGCATCGACATCATCCGGGCCGCGGCGCAGCAATGGCCCAGCTGCAGCATCATGGTCAGCACCAATTTCGGCGACGAGATGCACGTGATGCAGTCGATCGAGGCCGGCGCCGCCGGTTACCTGCTGAAAGACAGCTCCCCCACCAAGACCGTCGACGAAATCCGCAGCCTTGCCAGCGGCGGCAGCCCGATCAGCCCGCTCATCGCGCGGCAGGTGCTGGAGCGTTTCCGGCAAGGCGTGTCGGGCAGCGGCACCGCCACCAGTTCACAGGCGGCGCCTGCGGGCAGCGATTCGGCACCGCTGTCGGCCCGCGAGAAAGAAGTGCTCGACCTCATCACCAAGGGCTTCACCGCGCACGAGATCGCCAAGCTCATGCAGTTGTCCCACTTCACGGTGCGGACCTTCGTGCGGCGCATCTACACCAAGCTGAAAGTCACGTCCAAGGCAGAAGCGATCTACGAAGCAAGGACCCAGGGAATACTCGCCGATTAGTAACATCGCGACAAAATAAGTTACACATGCGGTGCGTCAACTCCGAACGCGCCCTTCCCAACGTCCCTTGAACCATCGCCCCGCGCCCTTTCTCGCCATCGTGGTGCTTGTGTTTTCCATGGCTCTGCTGGCCGCCATGGGCGCCCTGTTCGGCGGAGCCGGTGGCGAGCGCCATCCCGAGGCGCTGCTGCACATGACGCAGGCCGATTGGCAGGTCGAAGACGCATCGGGCTTCAGCGCACCACCGCTCACACAAGACAGCACGGCCCTGCCGGACACATGGGCGCATGTGGAACTGCCGCTGGCGCTGCCCATCGCGCTGCTGCGCCAGGCCAAGGACGGCGCCTCCACCGGTGCCACCCGCATCACGTGGATCAGACTGTCCGCGCGCGACCTGCCGCCCACCTCGGGGCCTCTGGCGCTGTACGGCGTGCGGGTCAAGACGGACGGCACCATTGCGGTCTACGCCAACGGCCACCTCGTGCACCGCGCGCAGCAACAGGGCCCGCTGTGGAACAGCACCCGCACCCCGCTGTGGGTGATTCTGGAGAAGAACGCCGACGGCACGCCGCTGAAAGAAATCCTGCTTCGCCTGGAGCACACCCAGAGCGCGCAGGTGGCGCTGTCTTCCCTGTGGCTGGGCCCTCCCGAAGCACTGCGAAGCAGCTACCGCCTGCGCGAATGGCTCCAGCAGGAGCTGCCCGCGATGCTCGGCGCGGCCTTCATGGCCGTGGGCGTGTTCGCGCTGTTCGTGTGGTTCAAGCGGCAGCATGAAATGGGCTACCTGCTGTTCTTCAATCTCGCCGCCACGTCCTTCCTGCGGGGCCTGCATTTCTACGTGGGCCTGCCGGTCGCCAACGACTGGTTTGCCTGGCTGACCGTCAACGCGCTGTTCTGGCTGGTGATGGTGGTGCACTTCTTCCTGCGCCAGTTGCATGGCCGGCCACTCAAATGGCTGACCTATGGCGTGGTGGGCATCACGGCCACCATCGCGGTGCTGACGATGCCCAACCTCGCCATCCTGCGGAACACGCCGCAGGTCACGCCGCTCATCTACTCCGTTGCCGCGCTGATGGGCGCCGCCGTTTGCCTGGTGGGCGGCATCAGCGCCTGGCGCCGCTCCAACGAAGGCCGGCTGGTCGCGGCCGGCATCGGCGTGTGCACGCTGCTCGGCGTGACCGACTGGCTGCTGCAGAACAACTTCATCAGCCCTGAATCCTGGTACCTGGGCGCCTACACCAGCGCGGTGGCGTTCAGCGTGTTCGGCGCGCTGATGTACCGGCGCTATGTCGATGCCATCGCCGAGGTGGAAGACCTCAATGCCAGCCTGGCCGAGCGCCTGCAGAAGCGCGAAGCCGAACTCGAAGACAGCCACCGGCGGCTGCGCGAGGTGGAACGCCGCCAGACCATCAGCGACGAACGCCAGCGCCTCATGCAGGACATGCACGACGGACTCGGCTCGTCGCTGATCAGCGCCATCCGCTCGGTGGAAGGTGGCGGCATGAGCGACACCAAGGTCTCGCAGATTCTCAAGAGCTGCCTGGACGACCTGAAGCTCACGCTCGATTCGCTGGAGCCCGTCGAGGCCGATCTGCTGCTGCTGCTCGCCACCTTGCGCTACCGGCTGGAGCCACGGCTCGAAGGCACGGGCGTGTCGCTGCAATGGGAGGTGCAGGAACTGCCCGACCTGCCGTGGCTCGACCCGTCCAGCGCACTGCACATTCTTCGCATCGTGCAGGAGAGCATCGCCAACATCCTGCGCCACACGCGCGCCACCGAGATCCGCGTGGGCACCGCGCTGTCGGCATCGGGCGTGCAGGTGACCATCGAAGACAACGGCCAGGGTTTCGATGTCGACAAGGCGCTGGGCAATGCATCCGCCTCGGGCCGCGGCCTGCAGAACCAGTTGCGCCGGGCGCAGGCGATCAAGGGCACGGTGACATGGGAATCGCGTGCGAGCGGAACGCGGTTCATGCTGTGGTTGCCGCTGGAGCGTGCGGGCAAGGTGGCGCCGGCCGTGCAGTCATCCATGCAGTCAGCCAACGCCGGCACGCGCGCAAGGGCTTAAGGCGCACTTAAGGGTCGGCCATCGACGATGCCCGACCCCATGGTCCTGAGCAACGCACACCTTTTCGAACTCTTCAACGCAGGCACGCAACCGGCGCCGCTGACGCTGGCGTTCGCGCGCTTCGTCGCGCAATGGCTGATCGTCGCCCTTCCGCTCGTCGGCGGCGTGCTCTGGCTGCGCGGTGGCCAGCGCACCCGGCTCGACCTGCTGCATGTGGCGCTGTCCGTATTCATCGCACTCGGCCTCGCGCAGCTCGTGGGCCTGGCATGGCCCTCGCCACGGCCGTTCGCCTTGCACATGGGCCACCAGTACCTGGCGCATGTCGACGACCCGGGCCTGCCCAGCGATCACGTCACGCTGATATGGGCGGTCGCGCTGGCCACGCTGGCCTCCGCGCGCGGGTCGTGGCTGATGTTTCCGCTGCTCACCCTCGGCCTGCTGGTCGGCTGGTCCCGCGTCTACCTGGGGGTGCACTTTCCCTTCGACGTGGCCGCCGCGCTGCCGGTGGCGGCGCTCGGCGCGGCTGCCGCATGGGGCCTGCGCGAGCGGCTCGGAAAGTGGATGGTGGCGCTGCTGAAGCGCTACGATGCCTGCGAGCGCGCCGCGCTCCGCTTCCTGCACCGCGACTGAAGGCTCCGTCCATCCATGCGTCTGCTGCTCGTCGAAGACGATCCCATGATCGGCAAGGCCGTTCGCCAGGGCTTGCTCAACGCGGGCTTTACCGTCGACTGGGCGCACGACGGCCCCGCCGCCGAGCTGGCCCTGCGCAACGGCGTGTACGACCTGGCCATCCTCGACCTGGGCCTGCCCACCAAGGACGGCATGGCGCTGCTCGACAGCATGCGGCGCGGCGGCAACCACCTACCGGTGCTGATCGCGACAGCGCGCGATGCCGTCTCGGCCCGCATCGCCGGGCTCAACGCAGGCGCCGACGACTACCTCGTCAAGCCCTTCGACATGGACGAACTGGTGGCACGCGTGCACGCTCTGCTGCGACGGCATGCCGGCAGGGGCTCTTCGCTGCTGGCGGCAGGCGACCTGCTGCTCGACCCGCTACGCAAGACCGTCACACAAGGCGGCCAGCCCGTGGCGCTGTCGGCACGCGAATTCGCCCTGCTCGAGACGCTGATGCAGCGGCCCGGCGTGGTGCTCTCGCGCGAGAAGCTGGAGGAATCGCTCTACGGCTGGGGCGAAGAGATCGGCAGCAATGCCGTCGAGGTGCACCTGCACTACCTGCGCAAGAAGCTCGGTGCCGCCGTCATCGTCAATGTTCGCGGTGTCGGCTACCGCGTTGTGGACTGATCTTGCGCTCGCTGCGACGCGGACTGCTGCAATGGACGCTCGGCGCCCTGGCGTTCGGCTCGATCGTGCTGGTGCTCGTGGCGTATGTCTTCGTGCTCGACGAAATGAACGAGGTGCTGGACGACAACCTGCGCGAAGTCGCCTCGGCGGTCGGGCGCTATCACGCCGAGGGGCAGTCTTTTCCGACGATTTCCCAGGCCACGCAGCCACGTGCGCGTGCACCCGACCAATCGGACCTGATCACGCGCGTATGGCGCCGCGACGGCCAACCCGTCACCGTGCCCGACAGCGCCTTCGCGTTCCCGTTTCCCACGGCTGCGGGCGCCCGCCGCACGACCCTCGACGGCGTGGAGTGGCGCACCTGCACCGTGATCGAAGGCGACTTCGTCGTGCTCGCCGCGCAGCGCACCGCGGCCCGGCAGGAAATGGCGGTGGAGGCCGCCTCCAAGCTGCTGTTTCCCCTGCTCCTTCTGGCGCTGATGATCGCGGGCCTGCTGGTGCTGGCGCTGCGCCGTGGCCTCTCTCCCCTGCATGAGGCGACGACGCAGATCGCGCAGCGCAATGCACTCACGCTGGAGCCGATCGACGGCGCCGAGATGCCGCGCGAACTGCAGCCACTGGTCGGCGCATTCAATGGCCTGATGGACCGGCTGGCCGCTGCATTCGCGGTGCAGCAGCAGTTCGTTGCCGACGCGGCGCACGAACTGCGCTCGCCCGTGACCGCCTTGCGCCTGCAGATCGGCCTGCTGGAGCACACGCACGATGCCCCCGCCCGCGCGGCGGCGTTCCACGATGCGCGCGAAGGCATCGACCGGTTGCAACGCATGGTCGAGCAACTGCTCGCGCTCTCGCGCGCCGAGCCCGGCAGCGACGACAACAGCCTGCAGCCTGTGGACCTCGATCAACTGGTGCGCGACACGGTGTCGGCGCACGCGGCCGCCGCTTCGCGCAGGCAGATCGACCTGGGCGCTGCCGCCGCGTCCAAGGCCTCGGTGCTGGCAGACCCGCATGAACTGCAGGTGCTGCTGAACAACCTCGTGCGCAATGCACTGCACTACTCGCCCGCCGGCAGCAAGGTCGATGTGGCCACGGCCCTCGTCGACGGCGCGCCCGTTCTGCGCGTGACCGACAACGGCCCCGGCATTCCGCAGGCGGAGCGCGCACGCGCGTTCGATCGCTTCTTTCGCGGCGAGGGCCCGCACGTGCGCGAAGGCGATCCGGCCGGCAGCGGCCTAGGGCTGGCCATCGTCAAGTCGATTGCCGAACGGCACGGCGCGACGGTGTCATTGCATGAAGGCCCCGACCGGCGCGGGCTCGAAGTGCGTGTGCAATTTGCAGCGGCCGCGAGGGCATCAGGCCATTAAGTGTTCCTTAAGTCGCGGCATTCCACACTGGCCGCCACATGTTCTCGTTGCACTCATTCCAGCGCCGTGCGGCCGGCGTCGCCCTTGCCGTCGTGATGGCGTTCTGCGCCTCTGCCGCGCAGGCGTCGGGGGCCGACGAGCTGAGCGGAAAACTCGTCCTGCTGCACGGCCTGCTCGACAGGTCGGTCTTCAAGCGCCCGTTGATACTGAACGCAAGCGACACCGCGAACGGGCTCAAGGGCGACGTGTACGCCATCGTCGACCATCCGGTCTCGTCGATCAGCTCGGCCCTGAGCACGCCCGAGGCCTGGTGCCACGCCATGCTGCTGCACATCAACAACCGCGATTGCACCGTCTCGAAAGGCGCCGCGGGCCCCGTGATCGCGCTGAGCGTGGTGCGCAGGTATGACAAGCCGGTCGACAGCGCCTTCCGCCTGGACTTCGACTTCCACACCATCGATGCGTCGCCGCAGCACTTGGAGGTGCGGCTCGGCGCGCAGGCCGGCCCGCTGGGCACCGGCAACTACCAGATCGCATTCGAGGCCGTACCCGCCGACGCGGCGCACAGCTTTCTGCACTTCTCGTACGCGTACGACGAGAACTTCCTGACCCGCGCCGCCATGGAGGCCTACCTTGCCACCTTCGGCCGCTCGAAGGTCGGCTTCACCGAGGTCGGGCAGAAGGCGGAGGGGCAGCCGGAGTACATCGGCGGAATCCACGGGCTGGTCGAGCGCAACGCCATGCGCTACTTTCTCGCGGTAGATGCCTACCTTGGCGGAAAGGACGCCCTGTCGCGAAGGAACGCGTGGTACACGGCCACCGAAAAGTACCCGAAGCAGCTGCACGAAATCGACCGGGGAACCTACCTCGCACTCAAGGCCGCCGATGAGCACCACTGAGCACGCGCAGGCGCAGCCCCACACCGGCGTGGGCAAGATCGCCGAGGTCACCTTCTGGTTCTGGGTCATCAAGATCGCGGCAACGACGCTCGGCGAAACCGGTGGCGACGCAGTCACGATGTCGATGAACCTCGGCTACCTCGCCGGCACCGCCATCTTTGCCACGTTGTTCCTGCTCGCGGTGGCGGCTCAGATCTCGGTGCGCAAGTTCCATCCCTTTCTCTTCTGGGCGGTGATCATCGCGACCACCACCGTGGGAACGACGCTGGCCGATCTGCTCGACCGCTCGCTGGGCATCGGCTACCTGGGAGGCTCGGCGATCCTGCTGGCCCTGCTGCTGGGCACCCTGGCCCTGTGGCACCGCACGATGGGATCGGTCTCGGTGTCGGACATCTCCTCGCGCAAGGCCGAGATCTTCTACTGGACGACGATCCTGTTTTCGCAAACCCTGGGCACCGCGCTCGGCGACTGGATGGCCGACAGCGCGGGCGGCCTGGGCCTGGGGTACGAAGGCGGCGCGCTCCTCTTTGCCGCGGGGCTCGCGCTCGTGGTGGCCGTGTACTGGTGGACGAAGGCCTCGCACACGGTGCTGTTCTGGCTCGCATTCATCCTTACGCGGCCGCTCGGTGCGACCGTCGGCGATCTGCTCGACAAGCCACTGAGCAGCGGTGGGCTGGCGTTGAGCCGCTACACAGCATCGGCCGCGCTGGGCGCGTTCATCCTCGGCTGCGTTCTGGTGATCCCGCAACGCGCCGAACGGCGCAACGGATCGCCGCCGCGTTGAGTACGCATCCGATGCGAGAGGTATGCGCCGACGCATCCTCGCGCCGCCTGGTCATCCGCTGATTCGAGGAATCAACTGGCGCAGTTCTTCAACGTGGCGGAGCAACGCCTTGTCTTCGAGCGCCGCATAACCGATCACCAATCCGGGGGGAAGCACGGCACGCTTGCAGAAGTCTGAAATGGCCTGGAAGCGCAGGCCGCGCGCCGTGGCATTGCGCTGGAATGCAGCCAGATCGATTTCCGGCGGCAGCCACCACACGAAGTGGAAACCCGATTGCTCGCCACTGACGTGCAGCCGCCCCGGGCCCAGCGCATCGCGCAGGGCCTGCAACACCGTGTCGCGGCGCTGCGCATAGACCGGGCGCGAGCGGCGCACGTGCCGGGCAAACGCACCGCTCTCGAGAAAGTTCGCCAGCGCCAGTTGCTCGATCACGCCGGTGGACCGACCGGTGACGTGTCGTGCCTTGCGAAACTCGGACACCAGTTTTTCGGGCAACACGGCATAGCCGATGCGCAGCGCGGCAAACATCGTCTTGTTGAAGCTGCCGCAATGAATGACGCGATCGGCCGCGTCCAGACTCTTCAGCGCGGGCAGCGGTGCGCTGTCGTAGCTGAACTCGCTGTCGTAGTCGTCTTCGATCAACCAACAGTCGGCCTCCTCGGCCCATGAGAGCAACGCCAGCCGGCGCGAGACCGGCATCGTGATGCCGGTGGGCGCCTGGTGTGCCGGCGTGACGTGCGCGAGCCGCACGCCAGCGCGGCGGCGTGCATGCGCCACTGAAAAACCCTGCGCGTCGATGGGCACATGAATGACCTCGCGTGCGTGCCGGCTGAATATCGGGGCCGCATGCAGATAGCCGGGGTCTTCCACCATGACCCGGTCTTGGGGCGAGAGCAGGAGCCGCGCGCACAGGTCCAGCCCCTGGCGGATGCCGGACAGCACGACGACCTGCTCCGCGTCGCAAGAGATGCCGCGCGCCACGCCCAGATAGCGCGCGATCTGCACCCGCAGGGCGTGGAGGCCGAGGGGTTCGCTGTCGCTCAGTTGCTCGGCCGTCACGCGGCGTGCGCCGATCTGCAGCTCCTTGCGCCAGCGGTCCAGTGGAAAGAGCGAGGGGTCGGCCACCCGGGCCAGGAACGGCACGTCAGGCACGCTGGCGACGAGTTGCGCCACATCGACGCCGGAGATGCCGCGCCGCGGCGGCTTCGCCTGCGGCCGGGGTGAATCGCCCGCACGCGCACCGGCATCGAAGAACTGGTCGGGCACCTTCGCCGCGACATGGGTGCCCGAGCCTGCCGTGCTGACCAGATAGCCTTCGCTGCGCAGCTGGTCGTATGCCAGGTCGACCGTGGCGCGCGACACCTGCCAGCGCTCTGCCAGGTGCCGCGTTGAAGGCAGCCGCGCGCCCTTGGCCAGCACGCCTTCGAGGATGCGGGCGCGGATCTGGCGGTAGATCCAGGCTTGCTTCAGCTCGCCGCCTTGAATCGGCTCCGCCGCGAGGTCGAGGCTCGACTGCGTTCGGCGCAATTGCGAGGCGCGAGAAAGTGGCCTGGTCATATTGCGTGATATGGCTCTATGGACAAGGCCGCATTCTAGGTAAGTTCTGTTTCTTGAAGACCTTGGTTTTCAAGCTGCGGCCTCCGCCGTGGTTCAACGCAGAACATTTCCCACGCATGACGAATTCACCTGTTCACTTCTGCACCGTCGCGCCGGACGGCCCGCGCTTTCCTCTGGGCAATGCGGGCAGCATTCTCGATTCGGCATTGGCCGAAGGGGTCGCGGTGCCGTTCTCGTGCAAGCGCGGCGAATGCGGCTCGTGCCGCGCACAGGTGCTCGAAGGCAGCTTCGAGCAAATCGCGCCGCCATCCGAAGCCGCCTACCAGGTGGCAGACGGTGAACTGCTGATGTGCCAATGCCGCGCCACGACCGACCTGCGCCTGCACTTTTCGCATTGGCGAACGCCGGCGCGCCCGGCCGCCCGTTACGCTGCGAAGATCGTTTCGCTCGATGCGGTGGCACCCACCGTCACGCGGCTGCGGGTGGAAATACAGAGCGCCGAACTCTTTCAATGCATGCCCGGGCAGCACGCGCAACTGGTGCTGGACGACGATGCGCGCCGCAGTTTCTCCATCGCGAACCTGCCGGCGGAAACCGGCGACGCGAACCAGCTGGAGTTTCATGTGCGGAGGATTCCGGGCGGGGCGTTCACCGACATCCAGCTTCCGGAACTGCGGCCCGGTGACCTGCTCGAACTCGACGGGCCTTATGGCGCATGCGTGTGGCAAGAGCCCTGCGAACCCATCGATCACTTGGTGTTGCTGGCGACCGGCACTGGCTTCGCGGGCGTGAGCGCCATCCTGCAGACGGCGTTGAAGAGCGGCACGTTCCGCACGGTCACTCTTTACTGGGGCTGCGCCAGCGCCGATGACTGCTATGCGGCCGAGTGGCTCGACGAACTGGCGGCTGCGCATGAGGGCTTTTGTTGGACGGCTGTGTTGTCGTCAGCAGCCTTCGCGGGCTCTGAAGCTCGCTCGGCCGCCAGCCCACGGCGCATACAGGATGCGGCGCTTGCGGCTGGCCACGACTGGGCGCATGCCCTTGTCCATGCATGCGGCAACCCGGCCATGATTCGGGATACCCGTGACCGGCTGAAGGCTGCAGGCTTGCCTGGAGAGCGGTTCCTGTCCGAAGCATTTCTGCCGGCCGCTCATGCGCAGAGTGGCGCCGCACCGTACATCGTGCGGCATCCCTGGGAGAAGGTCGGCACCGCCTTTTCGTTCGACGGCATCCTCAACGCGCGCAGGCGCTCGATGGAAGCGTTGGCGCAGATCGCCGCCCTGATGGCACCCGGCATCACGACCGGCGAAGCCATCGCCGTCGCCGACAGGCACCTGCGGACAATGGGCGCGGCGTACAACTGGCACCCGACCTATGTGCGCTTCGGACCCGATACGCAATGCACGTCCCGCCAGCAGGTGGACCGTCACCGGAAGCTGCGTGCCGACGATGTGTTCACCATCGACCTGGGCCCCGTCTGGGACGGCTACGAGGGCGACTACGGCGACACCTTCGTGATGGGTGCCGACCCCGACCCCGACCACCAGCGCTGCAGCCAGGCCGCGCGCGACATCTTCGAACAGACCCAGCAGGCATGGAAGCAAGGCCTGAGCGGCAGCGCGCTCTACGACTTCGCGGACGGGCTGGCACACGGCCATGGCTGTTCGCTCGTGCGCGAGACCGCGGGGCACCGGGTCTCCGACTTTCCGCATGCGCTCTACGGCAAGCACCGGCTGGCCGAGGCCGACTTCGTGCCGGGCGACGGGATCTGGGTGCTGGAGATCCAGGTGCGGGATCTGACCCGGCCCATCGGGGCATTCTTCGAGGATGTGCTGCTTCGGACGGCGGATGGGGTTGGCGCCTGACACGCTGGCGCATGTGGGATTCGTGGGCCTGCCGCGCGTCTTGCCTTGAAGCCGGCGATCTCACGCGCTCTCCCAGAAGTCTCCTATTTCGAGCGCCAAGATGGCCCCGCTCGCTGTTCTCTCCATGCAGCGAGCTCCTCCCTCCGACCCTATGCAAGTACGGGTCCTTCAGCCCGCCATCGCGCGGGCTTTTTTTCTGCTGTGCTGGGCCACCTCGAAGGGCCAGAAGCCTGGTCAGCCCGGCCCAAAGAAAAAGCCCCGTAAATCAATGATTTACGGGGCTTTTCTGGGAAGGTTCTGGACTAGTCCAAAACCTGTATTGGCGGAACCGGAAGGTTTCGAACCTACTTCAAACTGGAATGTCCGGGTTTCTTGGCTCGATACACCGCACGCTTCACAACGGAATCAGAGACCTCGAACATCACGGCAAGAGCGTGCATCGTATGTTCACCAGCAGCGTACAACCGGACGACTTCGGCCTCATCCTCTGACGAGAGCGCCCGCCCCCTCCCGACCAACACACCGCGATCCCGAGCCGCACGCTGACCCGCGATTGAACGCTCGCGGATGATGCCTCTCTCCAACTGGGCAACAGCGCCAAGAATTTGAATCACAAACGAGCCCATCGCAGTGGTGGTATCCAGCGGCTCGGTGAGACTTTTCACCAACGCGCCAGCAAGCCGAATTTCCTCAAGGATGGACAGCAGATCAGGCAACGATCGCGCTACCCGATCAAGCTTGTAAATCATGAACACGTCGCCTGGGCGCAGCGACTGCAAACAACGCCTCAACTCGACACGCTGACCAACGCTTGACGTTTTTTCCTGAAAAATAACCTCAGCTCCGGCTGCCGCCAGCGCATCTATTTGCAGGTGCGTTTCCTGCTCGCGAGTCGACACCCGCGCATACCCAACAAGCATGCTCCCCTCCCAACGTAAGACGCAAAACGGCGTGATTCATTGGGCCGCACATCGCGGCATACGAGCACGCTGACACTCGCCACCCCCGCACCAGCTCAGCCAGACCGAGCGTGCTATCGTTTCGTCGTCCATTACATTTGGCAACAAAATGAAGCACGCCATCCTCCTCGCCCTAGCAAGCTGCGCATCCATGTGCGACGCCGCCGCCCCCCTGGCGAGCTTTCTATACAGATGCGAAGCCGCCGATGGCACCGTGCGATGGCAAGAGAGTTCCTGCACAAAAAATGATGTTGGAGCCTTCTTCATGCGCCGCGACTACACCATGTCTGTTGAGACGCAAAAACGCATCGGCGAATGCCAGTCGGCTGCACTAGCAAAGTCTGCCAAAGCAGCAACGGGCACTCCGTCGGAACGCATCGACACGTCACACTGCAAGTGACCATAGCCCCGGCGGCTCGGCCTCAGTGCAGAGGTAATAGCTGTCCTTGAACCGCCCGATTCGGTGGTCAACAACGCGCTCGCCGTCCTCGCACCAAAAGCACATCGAGATGAGATCGCGCAACGACATGCGCACCAGCCGCTCGACCACCGAATCAGGCACGGCGACCCCCTGCGAATGGCTGTAGCGCTGCTTGCCTTCGGGCACCATCTCGTAGTGCTTGGTGATGTACTTCGCGACGTACGCCGCCATCTTGGCCAAGCTGTTGCGTGCCTTCTTTGCACCTGGGCCCTTGCCGCCGATGAAACACATCCCGTTGTCCTTGCCAACGATGGCCCGCCACACCATCGTGCCGAGCCGCCAGCCTTCGACCTTGAACGTCTTCCAATCGCCGTTGGGCATGCGCTTCTTCACATCGACGTGAGCCGGTAGCCGGTGGATCGCTGCATGGACATGCCACGCGCCGCGCTTCTGAGGCTCGTAGCCCGCGCAATAGCCGAAGCCGGGGATCAGGTCGCCCATGCGCCGAAACCAGCGCCTAGCGTCTTCCTTGGCCCTGCGCTCGTCCGTTTGGTTCTCGCGGTACGTCAACGTTGCGAGCTCATTGAAGCCATTGGCCTTGATGAAGCGCCGGCACATGGTCTTTGCGCGTCGAGCATTGCGCAGAGCGTTCTTTTCTTTGCGCTCAGCTTCGTCGGCCGCAGCCCATTCCGCGCGCTTTGCATCGTCGGCCAGATGCGACCAGTCAGGAGCGGGACCGAGCTCGGTCCACTCGACCACCGGCCGGGCAGAGATCTCCCGGTGACCGTTGCATTCCCACACCCTGACGTCGAAGCAGTCGTCAAGGGTTTTGCCTTCGTAGGCAATCCCGTCCACAATCCGTTGCATCGCTGTTTCCCAAAGATAAGGCAGTGATCACGACCCGGGCGGCTGGCAGGCTGCGCCGGGTCTTTCTTTTGGCCCGACGGGCCGGGGGTCACAACGAAGGCAGCGTAGGCATTCGTCGTGAAGTGACTTAGTAATAAATTAAGGCCGCGCTGCGCGCGGCCTCGGTCCTCGTACCTCGGCCCTTCGACCGCTACAGCGCGTGCCAAATCGCAACCGCGGCCACACACCACCGACAGGAGCCCGCAGCCGCGGGCGTTTGCTTGGCCGGCCAGAGAGCAGGCAGGGGCATGTAAACCACCCAGCACCAGAGACGAGACGCCTTCGCCACAAGGGCTACGGCGGGTTTGCTTTGCAGTAGCGCGAGCGCTGACGCAGGGGCACGTAAGCAGCATCCCGCGTGCCGGCAGATCCTCGTAGGCGTAGATCACTGGCCGCCCGGCTGAAACGACCACTTGGAGCCGGGTTGCACGCGAGGCTGCGCGGGCGGCGCAGCGGCTGCAAGGGCCGTAGGCGCACCGGGGGACTTAGGGCCACCCTCGATCAAGATCGCGGCTGGAGGCGCCGCAACAGCCGTTTCCGTGGCTTGGCGGGGTGCTGGTGCCGGCTCGATCATCTTCCGCTCGCCCTCAGCTTGGAACGCGAGGAAGGCGCCTTGCGCCACCAGCTGACGGCACATTGCCAGATCCACCGGGTATGGCGTGGCGTCCTGCGTGTAGCACTTGCAGCCGACCGACTTCATTTCGACGCAGGCGGCCGGCACTGGCACACGCTTTGGCTCGGTCAACTTGTCGTAGGCCGGCGCCGTGTGCATCAGGCCCGCAATGCGTGGCTGATATGACGCGATGTATTCGGCCTGTGTCATCGGCTTGCGCTCCGAGGCATTCGAGTTCGTGCCCATGCCGAACGAGCCCGAGCTTGCCGCGTCACCAGTCTGCGAGACCTTCGCCGGCTCCTTCGGACGCAGCTTGTCGTAGGCGTAGTACAGCATCAGCGGCACCACGATGACGCACCCAGCGACGATGAACACCTGCTTCGGAATGCGCACCTTGGCCGTGTGCAGCGATGCACTCTCGTACCAGCTGTAGACATGCTCCGGATGTGACCGCGTGCTGCCCTGCGCATTCTTTCCCGAGCCGTCTTTCTCGCACTCCGGGTTGACGGAATCCCACTGGAGAATGCGCGTGGACTTCGTGCCGCCGAAGATGCGCTTGTAGTGCTGGTGATAGCCGGGCGCACCGATGAGCCGCCGCACGAACTCATCGATGTTCATGGGGTGCTGCGTCAGCAGGAAGAAGTCGAAGCCCCGCGCACGATGCTCGGCCAGCATCTGAACATGCTCCGGCACAGGCGCTGACGGTGCGCGCTTGGGCAGGTCCTTGTGGCATTCGTCGGCGAGGATGATCGCGTTGTTGGGCAGCTGGAGCCATTCCTTGAACTCGATGCCGACCCAGCCGAACTCCTCGGTGATGATGGCATTGGGCTTGAAACGGTCCTTGACGTAGTAGACCTCGCGCCCCTCTGCCACCTGCATCTTGCGCACGTCTTCCAGCGTGAACAGCGTCTTGCACGAGCCATTGGCTCCAGTTCGAAGGTAGAGCATTTACTTGTGCACCCAACGCTTGAACGTGTCGCCCTGGACACCGTTGATGACTGCCTTCGCCAGCATCGCGGAGAAGACGATGTTGATGGACTGGCCGACCTTGAGCATGGTCAGCATGCCAACGACCTCGGGCCCGAGACCGAGGATGGCGCTGATAGCCTGCGACTTGGCCCACCCGATGGTGGTGTTGATGCCGCTGTACGTGACGACGCCGATGCCAAGCGCGACCAGCACACGGCCGGCCATCGAGCCGACCAGCTGGAGCAAGAGCGTGCCGAGAGCGAGAAGGATTGCGGGCATGTCAGCGCCTCAAGATGATCACGCCGGCCAGCAGGAAGCTGCATGCCAGCATGAGGTTGCCGAGCAACGGGAAGCCGTCACACCAGCGGGAGAACGGGATGGTCACCGGAGACAGGCCCATCACGTTGATCGTCTTGTCGCCGATGCACATGGCAGCGCCGCCGAGCGCATCGGAGGTATCGATGGCACCGCTGCTGATCGATACCTTGTCGTTGTTGGGGTTGTCGCCAGTCTGATTGCCGGTCTTGGCGCGCTCAGTCTTCGCCAGCGTGGTTTCGCCATCGTCCGGGTTGACCTTGCAGTTCTGGCGGAAGGTCTCTTCGGCCATCGCGTTGATGACCGCGTCCTCACTGACGGCCTTGTAGCCACTAGCGCATGAACCACCAAAGCCAGTGGGCTTCTTGTCGTCGCCCTTGCAAGCAGCCGCCGCACTGCCCGCACACATCTCACTCTTCGTGCCGTTCTGTGTAGTGGTCTCCGTCTTCGAGCCCGGCCCAGTCCCGTTGGGGCCAGAACCACCGCTGGTCACCGTAGTGATCTTCTGGCATGCATTGCCATTGCAGGTAGTCTGTGTTGTCGTCGTGTTGTTAGTCGTGTTGTTGGTGACAGAGCCGTCCGGGTTCTTGGTCGTGCCGTTCTGTTCCTTCTTCGTGTTTTCCGCCGTAGAACCGCAGTTGACCACCACGTCGACGCCGTTCACCTGCCCGGGACACTTGCCTGGAGGCAGCTGCGACGGCACAGGGTTCGCCTCGTCCTTGACCTTCGTCGGGTCAGGGTTCGCGCCACCATCGGTGCCCTGCGACGAAGGGCCACTGACCTCGCCCGAGCCGTTGCACTTGTCGCCCGTATAGAAGCTGTTCGAGATCTGACAGACACCACGGCCCGAGATCATCACGCCGCTGGAATACTGGCCGCACCAATCGAGCCCACCCTTCACTGTGCAACTCTTATTGCAGAACCGACCGTAGGGCTGCGCCGTAGCTTGTTCGCCGGCGTTGACCTTGTAGCCATACTGGCACACACCACCCTGACACGCGCCGTCGTTCGGGGGCGTCATGCCCATCATCGTCATGCACCCGTTGTCAGGGACGCAGGAGTTACCACCCATCTCCACATACCCACTGGCACATGCACAGCCAGAACCGGACGCTGTGCTGTTTGCAGGACACGTAACGCCTACCTTGGTCACCACAAACCGCTTCGCTCCAGTGCGGTCAACGCAATCCGCATCAGAGTTAGACCCGGTGACGGTAGACGGCGGCCCGGAAACGGACGTGATGTCCTTGCCAGAAACTGGACGAGCCTGACACGCGGACAACGGGTCGGGATAGACGGTGGGGTTCGGCCCACCCCACGTCCAACCGGGGACGTTGGGGAGCAACGCATGCACGGACACCGAACAAAACGCAGCGCCAACGAACAGCAGGGACGCAATCAGTCGTTGAAGATGAGCCATAGGGCACCGAGAAGAGCGACGAGGTAGTAAATGCCCATGACGTGGACCCTTTGCGCAGCGCCCGACTGGACGCTCTGAAAAGGGCAGCAGGGGCGTCCCCCCGCTGCGCTAGGCAACATCAGCCGCCGATGGCGCGACGGATGTAGCCGAAGCCCTTGATGGCTGCGTCGATGAGCAGCTTGGCGTTGCCCACCACTGCCACCAGCACGCCGAGAGCAGCGATGGCCGCAGCGATGGTGGTGGCGTCCGGCTGGCCGTCGCCGGCAGCGAATGCACCACCGGTCAGGCCCACGAGGCCGAGACCGAGGACAGCGCCCTTCAGGTTGATCGCTTGCAGGCG
>NZ_FMUJ01000004.1 GCF_900100965.1 Variovorax sp. EL159
TCTTGCGACTTGTTCCGAAGAACTTACGCAATTACCTTCAAACGCCCACGCTTATCGGCTGTAAATTTTTAACGATCACCGAAGCAACTTATCGTTTACTTCGTCTTGCTTGCTGCGATCAGCGAAGCCTTGTAGTCTAACACGATTTTTTAAGTACCGTCAAACTTTTTTCGCTTTCAACATCTTCTTTTTTAGCACCCCGCAATCTTCATTGCGAGACGCTGAAGCTGTTTCAGCGGAGCCTGCTAGTCTAACACGACTTTTAAAGTCTCATCAAACTATTTTCGCTTTCTTCAACTTCTTCCAGCACCCCGCAACTTTCATCGCAAGACGCTGAAGCTGTTTCAGCGAAGCCTTCGATTATGCACTGCTTTTTCAAGCACCGTCAACTTTCGAGGACTTTTTTCTCAACCCGCATGCAGATCAATCCCTAGAGACCTCACCACCTGCACATCACATCGCTGCAATATCTGTCGAGCCCACGATTATCTACTGTTTTTTGAGCCCTGGTCAACTTCCGCCAACTTTTTTCGCTTCGGCACTCCAGCCCCAGAAAACCTCGATCGGGAGACTGCTTCGTCCGCCCTCAGTGCGAGCCTGCCGCCGCCTCGGCCGCACACCCTCTCAGCGAGAGTCCTCCTCGCCAACTAGCAACACAGGCTATTGGAGGATGGCCTCCCAACCAGGCGAAGTCCTCTTGGCATGTTCAGCCTGCAATCCCACACATATATATGGAGGACTCAGCGCTATTACCTGGCCCCTCTCGAAAGAAGGCTCTACATCGCCCCAGTCAGAGCAAGCACAGCAAACAATGAAAAAAGCCGCCCGAAGGCGGCTTTCCGTTGAATGCATCGCTGCTACTTAGTAATAGCGCGAGTTGTTCATGCGGCGCATCGCTTCATACAGCGTGGGCATGCGCACTTCCTGCGAACGGCTGCTCATGCGGGCCACCGCGTCGATCTTGGCGACTTCGGACACCGACACGGTGCCTTCCGACTGTTGGCGCCAAACGGCGGCCTGCAGTTCCTGCATCA
Source organism: Variovorax sp. EL159 (assembly GCF_900100965.1). Lineage (GTDB taxonomy): Bacteria > Pseudomonadota > Gammaproteobacteria > Burkholderiales > Burkholderiaceae_C > Variovorax. The sequence continues at coordinate 1,035 of NZ_FMUJ01000004.1, forward strand.
CGCGCGGATCGCTTTGCGCGGTTTGCAGGAAGCGGGCATCGGCGCGAGCCGAAGCACGACGCTGGGCAGCTGCGCGCCAGGCGGCAGCAAGGCTCGTCTTGCGCACCGAACCCGCGAAGACCGCGAACAAGGCGATGGCGGCAACGCAGAACACGGTCCATGCAGCCAGCAGACCACCTTCGTTCCAGTTCGAAACGAGCGAGTCGGTCACCACCAGCACGGCGGCCGCGATGGCGACGATCAGCAGTGCGATGAGCGGACGGGCGCCGTTGGCACCGGCGCGCGCGGCCTGGATCTGGCCGAAGAGAACCTCGGCGCGATGCACGCCGGAGTGAACAGTAGGTTGGTCAACGTGAACGAAGCTGGTCATGATGCATCCCTCCTGGGACAGTGAAGATCAGTGGTGGCAAAGAGTGCCGATGGGGTGATATTAGGGATTACCCCAGTGTTTTGCCACTTTATCTTTCTGATGTTTATCATTCACAGCACTGATGGACGTCAACTTTCGCACGCTCGACCTCAACCTGCTCCGCGTCTTCGACGAGGTGATGGCAGAGCGCAACCTCACGCGCGCCGCCCGCAACCTGTCGATCACCCAGCCGGCCGTGAGCAACGCACTGCGGCGCCTGCGTGAAGTCCTGGGTGACGAGCTGGTGCGCCGCTCGGGCGCCGGCGTGGAGCCCACGCCGCGAGCGCTGGCCCTGTGGCCAACCGTGCGCGACGCCCTGCGCCAGTTACAGCACACCCTGGCGCCCGGCGAGTTCGATGCCGGCACCGCCGACACCACTTTCCTGCTGGCAATGGCCGACGCCACCGCAGCCGAACTCATTCCGGGCCTCGTGCAGATTGCCGAAAGGGAGGCGCCCGCCATTTCGCTGCGCGTGCTGCCGCTAACGACGCGCGATCCGCGCCGCATGCTGGAGCAGGAAGAGGTCGACATGGCTGTCGGCTACTTCCCGGCGGTGATCGCCAGCCTCGCAGCGCGCGGGCAGTCAGGGGTGGGGGTGGCTTTCGAGACCCAGCGGCTCTACCTGGGCCAATATGTATGCGTGATGCGCCGCGATCATCCATTGGCAGGCGCGCCTTTGACGCTCGACAACTACTGCGCCGCGCGGCACCTGCTAGTGAGCTTTTCGGGGCGACCTTATGGCTTCATCGACCAGACGCTGGGCGCCATGGGGCGCGAACGACGCATCGTGGTGACGGTGAACCAGTTCTTCACGGCAGGCCGGGTCGTGGCCAATTCAGACTTGCTGACCGTGCTGCCGCGCCACTTCGTGACCGTGACCGGCATCGACGATCAGTTGGTGCTGCGCGACTTGCCTTTCGACCAGCCGCCGGTGCATGTGGATGCCGTCTGGCACCGGCGCGCCCAGCACGGGCACGCGCATGAGTGGCTGCGCACCGCGCTATTGCGCTCGGCGGCAGCGGCTTTCGCCGGATCGGTCTTGGGACAGAAAATCCCGCAATAGCCCGAGGCCCTTCATGAAACACCAAGATGCCAGGTTTCGCTTGGCCTCGGGTGTTGCCCCCGGCAGGGGTTGGCGAAGCGACACGAGGTGCGCAACGCCCAGGGGGCGAGAGTCGATTACCTGACGACGCTGAGCCAGGCGCTGGCTGCGGCGCGCAGTTCCTGCGCGTGGTGGGCACCACGGCCGGCGCGAACGTCGGCGCTTTCCATCAGGGCGGCCGCGTGGCTGGCGGGGGCGTCGACGGGCGTGGAGCGGAAGAAACGGGCCACTTGGGCAATGAGGCTGAACATGACAGTGCGCGGCTTTTGGCTGCGCTGGAGTGGTTGATGCTCCAAGATTAAGGGTTATCCCTAATAAAACAAGCCCCGCCTTATGCACTTCATGCATGGGGCAATTCACCTAGACTGGCCCGACGATGAAGCTGCAACTGCTCTCCGACCTGCACCTGGAGTCCCACCCCCACTTCCGTGCCGAGCCCGTTCCGGGCGCCGACATGCTGATCCTGGCGGGCGACATCGGCTCCTACCAGCAAGGCTCCCGCCTCACCGACACCGACTTCGGCCTGGGCCGCTTTTCGCCCCGCAATGGCTGGCCCGTGCCAGTCGTCTACGTGCCGGGCAACCACGAATACGACAACGTCGACTTCGACGAAACCCACGCGCGGCTGCGCACGCTCTGCGAAGAGCTGGACATCCTCTGGCTGGAGCGCGAGACCCGGGTGATCGACGGCATCCGCTTCGTCGGCACCACGCTTTGGGCCGATTTCGACGCGCTGGTCGAGCCCACCGATGGCCTGGCCGAGGCGCTCAAGAAGCGCGGCAAGGCGATGCGAGCCGCCGATTTCTACCTTGAAAAAGCGGCCACCATGCGTAACGGCGAGCTGTTCCTGGCCGCGCAACTGCGCGAACAGGCGCTCGCCTGCCAGGCATGGCTCGAGCAAGCGCTGACCGAGCCCTTCGACGGCACCACGGTCGCCATCACCCATTTCGCACCGAGTCTCGCGAGCGCCGATCCGCGCTATGGCCTGACGCCCGGCACGGCCGGCTTCTGCAATGCGCTCGACGATCTGTTGCCCCACGCCAAGCTGTGGCTGCATGGCCACCTGCACAGCCCCTTCGACTACATGAAGAACGGTTGCCGCGTGGTGGCCAATCCGCTGGGCTACAAGCGCAATGGCGAGCAGGAGGGCTTTCGCCCCGACCTGCTGATCGACGTGCGCTGACCGAACCGCGGCGCCGTAACGGCCCGCAACCTTCCCACCATGCCGGCTGTGTAGACTGCCGCGAGCCCATCCCATCCATCCCCGGAGGAGAGCGCCATGACCTCGCAATCGTCACCCCAACCGCGCCGCACCTTCCTGCAGCACACGGCAGGCGCCGCGGCAGCGGTCGGCATGCTGTCCCTGCTGCCCAAGGCGCTGGCGCAGACACAAATGCAAGCGCCCGATGCCGCCGGCAAGGCGATGGGCCAGCTGTCGATGAGCGAGATGGCGCGCCGCCTCGCGGCCGGCACGCTCAGCAGCAGCCAGTTGGTCGAAGAAGCACTGGCCGCCATCCAGAACCCCTCCGGCGAAGGCGCGCGCACCTTCATCCAGGTGCATGCCGAGTCGGCCCGCACCGCCGCCGCCCGGCTCGACGCCGACCGCAAGAGCGGCCGCGCCGCCGCCTCGCCCATCGCGGGCATCCCCGTCTCACTGAAAGACCTGTTCGACGAAGCCGGCATCACCACGCTTGGCGGCTCGACGGTGCTGATCGGCCAGCCGCCGGCCGCGCGCGATGCGGTCGTGGTCGAGCGGCTGCGGCGCGCCGGCGCGATCATCGTCGGGCGCACCAACACGGTCGAGTTCGCCTACACGGGCCTGGGCATCAACCCGCACTACGGCACGCCGAAGAATGTCTACGACCGCGCGACCGGCCGCATCCCAGGCGGCTCGACCTCGGGTGGCGCCATCTCGGTGGCCGACGGCATGGCGGCCGGCGCGATCGGCACCGACACCGGCGGCTCGCTGCGCATTCCTTCCGCGCTGAATGGGCTGGTGGGCTTCAAGCCGACGCAGCGCCGCATTCCGCTCGACGGCGTGATGCCGCTGTCGACCTCCTTCGATTCCGCCGGGCCGATGGCCTGGACGGTGGAAGACTGCGCCCTGCTCGACGCGGTGCTGGCCGGCGAACTGCCGCGGCCGCTCAAGGTGCCGCCACTGCGCGGCCTGCGCTTCGCAGTGCCCAAGACCTTCTTCCAGGACGACCTGTCGCCCCAGGTCGCCACGGCCTTCGCGGCAGCGCTGTCCAAGCTGTCGGCCGCCGGCGCCACCGTCACCGAGTTGCCGATGGCCGAGTTCGCGAAGGCCCCGACCATCAACCCGCGCGGCATGATCACCGCCGCCGAGGCCTTCACCTGGCACCGCGAGTTCATCAAGACCGGCGCGGCCAAATACGACCCGCGCGTGCTGGCCCGCATCAAGACCGGCGAAACCATCACCGCGCCCGACTACCTGCAGCTGCAGGCGCTGCGCCGCCAGTTCATCCGCTCGATCAACATGGCAGCGGCCGGCTACGACGCGATGCTGATGCCCACCACGCCCGACATCGCGCCCCCGATTGCCGAGGTGCTGAAGGACGACGACACCTATTACCGGATCAACGGCCGCATGCTGCGCAACCCGTCGGTGGTGAACCTGTTCGACGGCTGCGCGCTGTCGGTACCCTGCCACGAGGCGGGCGCGGCGCCGGTCGGCCTGATGGTCGCCGGCATCGGCAACACCGACCACCGGTTGCTGGCGGTCGGCGCGGCGGTCGAGGCGGTGGTGACGCCGCGGCGCGCGTTCAGCAGCTGAAGCGTTTTGCTCAGCGCGCGGCCAGGCCGTCGAAGCAGATCACGAGCACCAGCTCGACGATCTGCTCGTCGCTCTGCTGCCCACCCGCCTTGAGAAAACCGAGCACCGGATCGCAGGCGCGCGCGAACAACGTGTAGAGCACCGCAATCGCCGGCAGCTTCGGGTTCAGCGTGCCATCGGCCTGCGCGGCCTGGATCCAGCCGCCGAGCTGGTCGCTGATCGTCACGAGGCGGTCGAGATAGCCCTTGTTGTTCATGAGCGTGGCGCGCAGGGTCGAGTTCTGGTGCGGCAGCGAAGGCATCTCGCCGGCCAGCTGCACCTGCATAGCCCAACGCACCACGGCGCGCAGCTTGGCGACCGGCGCGTCGGCGGCGGGCACCGACGCCAGAAAGTCCAGCGTGCGCTGCATAACCCGCACCATCGCGGCGGCGGCGAGGTCTTCCTTGCTCGGAAAGTGCTTGTAGAGGCTAGCTTTGGCGATGCCGACCGAGGCGGCGACCTCGTCGACCGTCATCGACTCGAAGCCCTTCTCGGCCAGGAGGCGGTTCGCGGTCTGAACGATGGCCTCCTCGCGGGCCAGCAGCATCTGTTCCTTGAATGAGGTCTTGGCGGGGGCAGCGGCATTCATGCCGGAAATTCTAGTCTTGGGCGTCGCCGACCAGACGAGGCGGATGCCGAAATACCACTCGGTCTTTTACAGACCGATCAGTTGCAACCACCGGACTCAGGCGTTGCGACCCTTCGAGACAAGCCGGATGCCCGGCATCAGCTCCGCCGCCAGCTCCGGCCGCTCCAGCGCGTAGTCGAGGTTCATGCGCGCGATCTCCACGTGCTCCTCGCCCAGCGCCTGCGCGCGCGAACCCTGGCCGCGCTCGATGGCCTGCACCATCGCATGGTGCGTGCGGTGCGCCTGCCGCATCCATTGCTGGCCCTCTTCCATCGACGACTGCATCGGCAGCATCGCGCTCGGCGCGGCGAATGGCTGGCCGCCGAGCATGTCCATCACCCGCTTGAGTGCGAGGTTGCCGCAGCCTTCGAGGATCAGTTTGTGGAAGCGGTCGTTCATCTCGACGTAGGCCGCGTAGTCGTCGATCTCCATGCTGGGCTTGTTGACCGCCCGGTCGCCGTCCTCGAGGCATTCCTTCAGGTCGCGCAGCAGCTGGCGCGAGGCGCCGTCTTCCGCCAGCAGGCGCGCGGCAAAGCCTTCGATCACGCCGCGGACGCGAATGGCGTCGGCCACTTCCTGCGAGGTGAAGCGGCGCATCTGGTAGCCGCCACTGGGCGATTGTTCGATCAGGCCTTCGTGCTCCAGGCTGGCGAGCGCCAGGCGCACCGGCGTGCGCGAGGCTTCGAGTTTCTCGGCGAGCGGGATCTCGGCCAGCCGCTCTCCGGGCACGAATTCGCCCTTGAGAATCAAGTCGCGCAGCTGCACGAGCACGCGGGATTGTTGGGAGTCCATCGGGAGGCGCCAGGGAAGAGGAATGAGCGGATTCTAGGAGACCCGTCCAACACTGCACGCAGCATGTTTACCCTGGCTCGCTTGTTGCATGCATTTCTTCGCAACAAGTGTCAAAAACACACGCTATGCTCAGCGTTTACCCTGAATTTTGGCTTTCCAAGCCCCAATTCGGGGCGAAATCGCAGATGAAAGTTTGACCCGGATCGAGGATCACCAAGACAATGCATACAGTTGCATGCAATGCCTGCAAGCCTCTTTCCAAAGAACCCACGATGGAGCCCGCACGATGATCAGCGCAGAGCAAAACGATTTCATCACCCGCGTCGGACGCGACGCCCCCGCCGGCAAGCTGCTGCGCCGCTACTGGCAGCCGGTGGCCCTGGTCGACGAACTGGCGGGCCCGCGCCCGGTCAAGCCGGTGAAGCTCATGGGCCAGGACTTCGTCCTGTTCCGTGACGAGAGCGGCCAGCTCGGCATGCTCGACCGCGACTGTCCGCACCGCGGTGCCGACCTCGCCTTCGGCCGCCTCGAAAACGGCGGCATCCGCTGCGCCTTCCACGGCTGGCTGTTCGACGCCAAGGGCAACTGCCTGGAAACGCCCGCCGAGCCGCCCACCAGTAAGCTGTGCAGCCGCATCAAGCAGTCGGCCTACCCGGTGGTCGAAAAGAGCGGCGTGGTGTTTGCCTACATCGGCGAGGGCGAGCCCCCGGCCTTTCCCGAGTTCGACTGCTTCGTGGCGCCCGACAGCCACACCTTCGCGTTCAAGGGCCTGTTCGAATGCAACTGGCTGCAGGCGCTCGAAGTGGGCATCGACCCCGCGCACGCCTCGTACCTGCACCGCTTCTTCGAGGACGAAGACACGTCGGAAAGCTACGGCAAGCAGTTCCGCGGCGCCTCGGCCGACTCCGACATGCCCATCACCAAGGTGCTGCGCGAGTACGACCGGCCCGACATCAGCGTGGAACCCACCGACTACGGCTTCCGCCTGAAGGCGCTGCGCAAGCTGTCGGAAGACACCACCCACGTGCGCGTGACCAACGTGGTGTTTCCGCAGGCCTTCGTGATTCCGATGAGCGCCGAGATGACCATCTCGCAGTGGCACGTGCCGGTCGACGACACGCACTGCTACTGGTACGCCATCTTCACCAGCTTCACCGGCCCGGTCGACAAGCAGCAGATGCGCGACCAGCGCCTGAAGCTCTACGAGCTGCCCGACTACACCTCGCGCAAGAACAAGCGCAACAACTACGGCTTCAGCGTCGAAGAGCAGCTGACCGAAACCTACACCGGCATGGGCGACGACATCAACGTGCACGACCAGTGGGCGGTGGAGTCTCAAGGCGCTATTCAAGACCGCACGCGCGAGCACCTGGGCAGCACCGACAAGGGCATCATTGCCTACCGCCGCGTGCTCGTGAAGGCCATCGAAGCCACGCTGGCTGGCGAGACGGCCCCCATGCTGATCGACGCCGCGCAAGCCAGCGCGATGACCGGGCCGCCCTCCATCGACGGCATCGGCCACGTCAGCGACGAAGCCGCCACCGAGACCTACTGGCAAGAGGCCGACCGCGCGCGGCGCCTGAAGTCCGACTGGGCCGCCGCACGGCTCGCCGCCTGAGCACGCACGCCATGAGCAGCAGCAATAACAACAACGGCAGCGGCAACAAGTTCGTCGACCGCTTCGGCCTCTGGTCCGACGACCAGCATGCGCAGGCCCGAGAGCTGGTGCGCCGCATCGACAGCGGCGAGGTCGACGTGGTCCGCTTCGCCTGGCCCGACCAGCATGGCCTGCTGCGCGGCAAGACGCTGGTCGCCAGCGAGGCGCGCTCGGCCCTGTGGGAAGGCGTGAACCTCACCTCCACGCTGCTGGCCAAGGACACCTCGCACAAGACCGTGTTCCCGGTGTTCAGCGCCAATGGCGGCTTTGCCATCGAAGGCCTGCAGGGCGGCGCCGACTTCACCATCGTGGCCGATCCCGCCACCTTCAAGGTGCTGCCGTGGGCGCCCCGCACCGGCTGGGTGCTGTGCGACGCCTACATGGCCGATGGCAAGCCCTGCCCCTTCGCGACGCGGCAGATCCTGCAGCGCGCCGTGCGCCAGATCGACGAGTTCGGGCTCGACTTCATCGCCGGCCTCGAAGTCGAGTTCCACGTCTTCAAGCTCGAAGACGCGCGCATGGGCCTGGCCGATTCGGGCCAGCCCGGCGAGCCGCCGCGCGTGTCGCTGCTCTCGCACGGCCACCAGTACCTCACCGAGCTGCGCTACGACCGCGTCGATGAACTGATGGAGCTGCTGCGTTCGAACCTCATCGCGCTCGGCCTGCCGCTGCGCTCGCTCGAGATCGAATTCGGCCCGAGCCAGTTCGAACTGACCTTCGGCCCTACGGCGGGCGTGATGCCGGCCGACACCATGGTGCTGCTGCGCAGCGCCATCAAGCAGATCTGCCAGCGCGCCGGACTGCACGCCACCTTCATGTGCCGCCCGAAGATTCCGAACGTGATGTCCAGCGGCTGGCACCTGCACCAGTCGCTGCGGCGCAAGAGCGACGGCGTCAACGCGTTCATGCCCCAGGCCGAAGGCCAGGACCTGAGCGACATCGGCATGCACTACCTCGGCGGCCTGAAGGCGCATGCCTGCGGCGCAGCCGCGCTCGCGAGCCCCACGATCAACGGCTACCGGCGCTACCGCCCGTTCTCGCTCGCGCCCGACCGCGCGATCTGGGCACGCGACAACCGCGGCGCGATGCTGCGCGTGCTTGGCGGCATGGGCCAGAGCGCATCGCGCATCGAGAACCGCGTGGGCGAGCCGACGGCCAACCCGTACCTGTACCTCGCGTCGCAACTGTTCTCGGGCCTGGACGGCATCCGCAACAGCATCGACCCCGGTCCCTCCGCCGATGCACCGTACGAAACACCGGCCGAGCAACTGCCGCGCTCGCTCGGCGACGCCCTCGCCTGCCTGCGCCGCGACGAGATGCTCAACAAGCAGATGGGCAAGGTCTTCATCGACTACCTCTGCCACATCAAGGAAGCGGAAATCGCCCGCTTCAACCTCGAAGTCTCGGAGTGGGAACACCGCGAGTACTTCGACATGTTCTGAACGAGCCCCAAGAACAACAATGCCCACGATCCACTACATCCTCAAGGACGGCACCACGCGCGAGGTCGACGCCAAGATCGGCGCCAGCGTGATGGAAACCGCCATCCGCGGCAACGTGCGCGGCATCGACGCCGAGTGCGGCGGCTGCTGCTCCTGTGCCACCTGCCACGTCTACGTGGACGACGCCTTCATCGACCTGCTGCCACCACCGGACGACATGGAGAGCGCGCTGCTCGACGCCGTCGCCTCCGAGCGCAGGTCGGGCAGCCGATTGAGCTGCCAGCTCAGCGTGACCGCGGCCTTCGATGGCCTCACGGTGCGCGTGCCCGATACACAGGTTTGACGGGCGGCTCGGGCATCATCGCCCGCTGCCGCACATCCGGTTACACGACAGCAGCGCCCGACGGGGCGCATTCCATTCCACCTGAAAGGCCCTTTCGAATGACGCCAATGACGATGACCAAGAGAACCATCCTCTCGACCCTGCTGCTGGCGAGCCTCGGCGTATGGGGCACGACCACCGCGCAAGCCGCCGACGAGCCCCTGCGCATCGGCCTCATTGCCACCTACTCCGGCCCTTATGCCGACTACGGCCGCCAGTTCGACGCCGGCATCGCGCTCTATCTGAAGGAGCACGGCGGCAAGGTGGGCGGCCGCACAGTCGAGATCATCAAGAAAGACACCGCCGGCCCCGCGCCCGACGCCGCCAAGCGCATCGCGCAGGAACTGATCGTGCGCGACAAGGTGAGCGTGCTCACCGGCCTGGACTTCAGCCCCAACGCCTATGCCGTGGGCGCCATCGCCACGCAGGCCAAGATCCCGACCCTCGTGATGAACGCGGCGTCGTCGGCCATCACCACCAGCTCGCCGTACGTGGCACGCCTGTCGTTCACCGTGCAGCAGGTCACCGACCCGATGGCGCGCTACATGCTCAAGCAGGGCATCAAGGACGCCTACACCGTCGTCGCCGACTACGCCTCGGGCGTCGACGCCGAGACCGCGTTCAAGAAGACCTTCACCGCCGGTGGCGGCAAGGTCTCGGGCGAAGTGCGCACGCCGATGAACAACCCCGACTTCTCGGCCTACGTGCAGCGCATCAAGGACACCAAGCCCCAGGCCGTGTTCTTCTTCTTCCCCTCGGGCGTGATGCCGCCGGCCTTCCTCAAGGTGTGGAAGGAGCGCGGCATGGAACAGGCCGGCATCAAGCTCTTCGCCACCGGCGAGGCCACCGACGACAGCTACCTCGACGCCACCGGCGACGTGGCGCTGGGCCTGGTCACCAGCCACCACTACTCGTTCGCGCACCCCTCGCCCAAGAACCAGAAGTTCGTGAAAGACTTTGCCGCCGACAACGGCACCAAGCTGCGCCCGAGCTACTTCGCCGTGACCGCCTACGACGCGATGGCCGCCATCGACCTGGCGCTCGCCAAGACCAAGGGCGACACCGGCGGCGACAAGTTCATGGAAGCGCTCAAGGGCCTGAGCTTCGAGAGCCCGCGCGGCCCGATCGAGATCGACCCGGTCACGCGCGACATCGTGCAGACCGTCTACATCCGCAAGACCGAGCGCGTGAACGGCCAGCTGGTGAACGTCGAGTTCGACAAGTTCGACCGCGTGAAGGACCCGGCCAAGGAAGCCGCCAAGTAAACAGCCAGCAAGCAAGCAACCCGGGCCGCAAGGCCCTGGCAGCAGCGACGGGAAATCCATGGGAATCGTGATCTTCGACGGGGTGGCCTACGGCATGCTCCTGTTCCTTATCGGGGTGGGCCTGTCCATCACGATGGGGCTCATGAACTTCGTCAACCTCGCGCACGGCAGTTTCGCGATGGTGGGCGGCTACGCCGCGAGCGTGCTGATGAACCAGTGGGGCGTGGGCTTCGGCCTCTCGCTGGTGGCCGCCTTCGTGGCGGCGGCGCTGGTGGGTGCAGCGCTGGAGTTCGTGTTCTACCGGCGCCTTTACCGCGCGCACCCGCTCGACCAGGTGCTGCTGTCGATCGGCGTGGTGTTCGTCTCGATCGCGGCCTTCACGTATTTCTACGGCCCGACGATGCAGCCCTTCACGCTGCCGCCGGCGCTCGACGGGCAGGTCTCGCTGCTGGGCCTCGAAGTGGGCCGCTACCGGCTCTTTCTGATCGGCTGCGGCGTGGCCGTGCTCATCGCCTTGCTGCTGGGCCTGGGCAAGACCCGCTACGGCGCGATGGTGCGCGCGGCGGTCGACAACCAGCGCGTGGCGGGCGGCACGGGCATCAACGTGCAGCGCCTGTTCTTCTTGACCTTCTCGCTGGGCTGCGGCCTCGCGGGCCTGGGCGGCGCGCTGAGCCTGGGCATGCTGGGGCTGGAGCCGTCGTTCCCGCTCAAGTACCTCGTGTACTTTCTGATGGTGGTGTGCGTGGGCGGTGCGGGCACCGTCACCGGGCCGTTCATCGCGGCGCTGCTGGTCGGCATCGTCGACGTGGCGGGCAAGTACTACCTGCCTGAAACCGGCGCCTTTCTCATCTACGTCTTCATGATCGTCATGCTGCTGGTGCGGCCGAACGGCATCGTGGCGAAGAAGGGGCTCGCATGAAAACCTTCACAGCCTCCCCTGCGCAACTGCGCCTTGCCGAAGCCGTCTTCTGGCTCGCGCTCGCGTCGAGCTTCTTCCTGTTGCCCGACAAGCTCACGCTGATGAGCCAGATCATGATCTTCGGGCTGTTCGCGGTGTCGCTCGACATGGCGCTCGGCTACGCGGGCATCCTCACCGTCGGCCATGCGGCCTTCTTCGGCGCAGGCGCGTACGCGGCGGGCCTCCTGGCCAAGTACGGCTGGAGCGAGCCCTTCACCGGCCTCGTGTTCGCGCTGGTCGTGAGCGGCCTGCTCGGCTATGCGCTGAGCTACCTCGTGGTGCGCGGCGCCGACCTCACGCGGCTGATGATCACCATCGGCGTGTGCGTGCTGCTGTTCGAGGTGGCCAACCGGCTCTCGGGCATCACCGGTGGCACCGACGGCCTGCAGGGCGTGGTCATCGCGCCCGTGCTCGGCCTCTTCGACTTCGACCTCTACGGCAAGACCGCGTTCGGCTACGCCTTTGGGGTTGTGCTCGCGATGTTCCTGCTGGTGCGGCTGGTGCTGCGCTCGCCCTTCGGCCTGGCGCTGCGCGGCATTCACGACAGCCGCAAGCGCATGTCCGCCATCGGCTCGCCGGTGGAAGCGCGGCTGCGCATGGCCTACGCCTTCTCGGCCGCGGTGGCCGGCGTGGCCGGTGCGCTGCTGGCACAGACCACGCAGTTCGTCGGCATCGAATCGATAAGCTTCAACCGCTCGGCCGAGGTGCTCATCATCCTGGTGCTGGGCGGCACCGGGCGCCTGTACGGCGGCATGATCGGCGCCATCGTCTACATGCTGGTGCACGACTGGTTCGCGGACATGAACCCGCAGTACTGGATGTTCTGGCTCGGCATCTTCCTGATCGCGGCCGTCATGCTGGGCCGTGGCGGCATCATGGGCGCGCTGTCGCGCTTCGTTCGCACGGGGAAGGCGCGATGACCGCGAGCACCACCACCACGCACACCCTGCGCACGCAGGGCCTGGGCATCCGCTTCGGCGCCTTCCAGGCGGTGAGCGACGTCAACCTGTCGCTCGAACCCGGCGCGCGGCAGGCGTTGATCGGCCCCAACGGCGCCGGCAAGACCACGCTCATCAACCTGCTGACCGGCGTGTTCAAGCCCACGAGCGGCAGCATCCACATGGGCGGGCGCGACATCACGCGCCTGTCGGGCGACAAGCGCGCCCGCATGGGCCTGGCGCGCACCTTCCAGATCAACACGCTCTTTCCCAGCCTCACGCCGCTGCTGTCGGTGGTGCTCGCGATCAGCGAGCGCGAAGGGCTGGGCGCCACCTGGTGGCGCCCGCTCAGGGGCTGCACGGCGGTGTTCGACGAGGCGCATGCGCTGCTCGGTACGCTCAAGCTCGACAGCCTGGCCGACGTGCCGGTGGCCGAGCTGGCCTACGGCAAGCAACGGCTGCTCGAGATCGCGCTGGCGCTCGCGGCCAAGCCACGCATCCTGCTGCTCGACGAACCGGCGGCCGGCGTGCCCGAAGACGAAAGCGGCGAGCTGTTCGAAGCCATCGCGGCTTTGCCGGACGACATCAGCGTGCTGTTCATCGAGCACGACATGAAGCTGGTGTTCCGCTTCTCGCGCCGCATCTCGGTGCTGGTGGGCGGCCGCATCCTCACCGAAGGCACGCCCGCCGACATCGGTTCCGACCCGCGCGTGCGCGAGGTGTATCTGGGAAGTTCGCATCACCATGTCTGAAGCAGTACTCGCCTTCGACCACGTCACCGCCGGCTACGGCAATGCCGTGGTGCTCGACCGTCTCGACTTTTCGCTGCAGCAGGGCGAAAGCCTTGCCGTTCTCGGGCGCAACGGCGTGGGCAAGACCACGCTGCTCGAAACGCTGATGGGCAACACCCGCGTGATGCAGGGCGCGATCCGCTGGCAGGGTGCGGACATCACGCGCTGGCCCTCGCACCAGCGCGTACGCGCGGGGCTGGGCTGGGTGCCGCAGGAGCGCGAGGTGTTCCCTTCGCTCACCGTCGAAGAAAACCTCACGGTGATCGCGCGGCTGGGCGGCTGGAACTTGAAGCGCGTGTACGACTTCTTTCCGCGCCTGCGCGAGCGGCGCGGCAACTACGGCAACCAGCTGTCGGGTGGCGAGCAGCAGATGCTGGCCATCGGCCGCGCGCTGATGACCAACCCCAAGTTGCTACTGCTCGACGAGCCGATGGAAGGCCTCGCGCCGATCATCGTGGAAGAGCTGGCTGTAGCGATTCGCCGGTTGTGCGAGTCGGAAGGGCTGGCATCGATCGTGGTCGAGCAGCATCCGGTGCTGGCGCTGGAGATGACGCACAAGGCCATCGTGCTGGAGCGCGGCACCGTGGTGCACGCGGGGCCCAGTGCGGCGCTCGCGTCCGACAAGGGCTTGCTCGAAGGGCTGCTAGGCGTGGGGATAGCCGAAGAACAGGCGGCCTGAACAGCCTGTGCGCTGGGCCGTGTGAAGGCTCTTGGGCTTTTGTTCGGGGCGCGTGCGGATGACACCGGGTACTCCCCTCCGCGAATGTCCCCCGGGGCTGCGCCCCTCCTCCTTTATTTCGCTGCGGGGAGCACCCGATGCCATTCGCACTTGGGCACGCTGCCGGTGTGCAGCCGATCAACCAGTGCTCTGACAACGCTCACGCCGTCGGCGTGAGCGCCACCCTGAACAGCAGCGCAATGCGGCCAGCGACGGCCGCACCGACGCAATCAGCTCAGCATCTGCCCACGGCTACCGATCACCGCCACGTCCACGAACTGCCCGCCTTCGCGGTTGGTGCGGCCGTAGTTGATCTTCACGCCACCCAGGTCGAAGTTCTCGATGCTGGCCAGCCCCGACATCACCGACGCGCGCGTGAGCGAGCCGCCCGCGCGGCGCATGCCTTCGGCGAGCACCGCCGCGTTCATGTAGCCCTCGAGGCTGGTGAGCGAGAACTCCTTGACGCCGCTGGCCACCATGTCGGCCTGGTAGCGGCGAACGATCTCGTACTTGGTCGAGTACGGCGACGGCACCACGATCACGAAGCCCAGGCCGCGTGCCAGGTCACCCATGGCCGAGAGCGCGCTCGCCGTGATCGACAGGCCGTAGGCAGAGCTGCTGTTGCCCGCGCCACGCAGCGCCTTCAAGAACACCGGCGCCGTGCCCGCCAGGCCGACCACCACCACCTGCGGCTTGGCCTTGGCGATGGCCTCGGCGGCCGGGCCCACTTCCATGCTGGTGGTGTTGGGCGTGGTCGCGATCACGGCCGGCTCCAGCTTGGCCTTGGCCAGCGCGTTCTTGAACGCCGCCAGCACCGACTGCCCCAGCGGATCGTTCGAGTGCACGAGGCCGATGCGGCTCTGGCCCAGCACGGCCGCCGTGCTCACAAGCTTCTCGACTTCCTGGTCGTAGTTGGCGCGCACCCAGAAGGTGTTGGGCGACGTCTTCTTGCGCAGCGAGATGGTGCCGGTGATCGGGCCCACCACCGCCATGCCGGGCACGGCGTCCATCACCTCGGCCGTCTGGCGCGTGCCGAGCGGGTGCACCAGCGCGAGCACCGAGCTGTCTTTCTCGAAGGCCAGTGCGTTGGCCTTGGCCACTTCGGGCTTGAAGGTGTCGTCGGCCATCACCAGCTCGACCTTGGTGCCGTTGATGCCGCCCGCCTTGTTCAGCGCGGCGAAGAACGCGCTCGAGCCCTGGTACAGCCCCTGGCCGTTGGCCTTCTCGACGCTGCTGTTGTCGAAGGTGGCCCCGACGCGAACCGGCCGGTTCTGCGCCAGCGCCGGAAATCCCAGACCCGCGGCAGCAGCGGTTGCGGCCAGCCCGGTCAGCGCACGGCGACGGCTGGTGGAAAGCGGCGCAATCGATTCGCGCGGCACGGGAACGGTCATGATCGAAGTCTCCAGAAGACGGTGACAAAAGTTCACATTTGAGCTAGAAATGTAACGCGCATTGTGGCATCGGCGATGACAACCCGCAGCCCCCACTGTCCGGCCGGGCCGGCTGCATGCGCGGCTACTTGCCGGCCGGCTTCGATGCCGCCGTTTCCATCGGCGGCATCGCGGCCACATAGGGCGCGTCGGTCAGCGTGCGCAGGAAGGCGCTGATCTCGTCGATCTCCTCATCGCTCAGCGCGGGCGTGCGGCCGGGGCGCCGGTTCATCGGGGTGGAATTGACGTTGATGTTCGCGCGGTAGGCGGCCGGCACGTCGTCGAAGGTGCTCTTGCCGTGGTACCACTTGGCCGGATCGGTCGAGCGCGTGGCATAGAAGGCCACGGCGTCGCGCAGCGTGGTGAACACGCCGTTGTGCATGAAGCTCTGGCGCACCGCCACGTTGCGCAGCCCCGGCGTGCGGAAGTAGCCGCACCACTGGTCGGGCTCGGGCCAGCGCAGTTGCGCGGCCGTGCGGCACAGGCCGTTGTCGAAGCGGCGCGGGTTGCGGTTGGCGGGCAGCGACAGGTTGCGCGGCACCGCGATCGCGTCGTAGCCGAAGTCCGTAAAAAGCGAGCGCTCGGGCCGGCTCGCGGTGTCCGACAGCGTGTGGCACGACATGCAGTTGCCCTTGTCCGGGTTCTTGAACAGCGCCAGGCCGCGCATTTCCTGCGGGCTCAGTGGTGTGCGCTTGCGCAGGTAGTCGTCGAAGCGCGAGCTGAACGGCGCCATCTCGTCGCTCTGCAGAAACGCCTGCAGCGCCAGGCCGATGCCCTTGACCGCGCGCTCCGGGTCGCGCAGCACCTGCGGCCCGAAGGCCAGCGACATCGCGGGCGCCAGGTCGGTGCCGCGCAGCTTGCGCAACAGGCTCTGCGGCGACGTGTTGTTCATCTCGTCAGGATCGAACAGCGGGCCGCGCGCCTGCTCGGCCAGCGTGTCGGCGCGGCCGTCCGCGAAGAGGCCGCCGAAGGGCGACGCGAAGGGTGCGTCGTCGTCCTGGTTGAAGTGCCGCCGGGGCACGTAGCGCACGTACAGCAGCGACGGCGCGGTGCGCGCGCTGAAGTGGCCGGGGCGGCTGCCCTGCGGCGTGCGCGGCCCCGCCAGCGACGGTGCGTTCAGGGTCGAGGTGAAGGCGCGCAGCGGATCATGGCAACTGGCGCACGACGTGCCCTGTGGCTGCGACAGGCGCGCGTCGAAAAAGATCCGCTTGCCCAGCGCGGCCAGCGCCGGGTCTGGCTTGAAGACGGCCTCGGTCGCATCGATGCGCGCGGCGATCTTCGACGTGGCGCCGATGCGTTCGATCACCACGCTCGGCGGCCCGCCGGGGTTGATCTGCACGTTGCTGCTGTCGGACGCGGCGATGGCGCCGCCCATCCACCCGGCGCAGGCGGCCAGCAACGCCAGACCGCCCCCGATCAGGCTTCGCTGGCGCGCCGGGCCACCCATCACGGCGTGAGAAAGCCGGTCTTGTCGCAGGCCACGGTACGGCCGGTCTGCGCGCAGGTGGCCAGCAGCTTGCCCGCCACGGTATAGGCCTTGAAGGTCCAGCCCACGCCAGGCGAGGGCTTGCGCTCCATCAGCATGAAACCGAAGCTGTTGTGGTGCGTGA
Organism: Variovorax sp. EL159; assembly: GCF_900100965.1. Taxonomy (GTDB): domain Bacteria; phylum Pseudomonadota; class Gammaproteobacteria; order Burkholderiales; family Burkholderiaceae_C; genus Variovorax. Next base: position 17,990 of record NZ_FMUJ01000004.1, read on the forward strand.
TGCGGTCGATGGTCACGCCCGGCGCGGGCGTGGCGTCGCTGGGCAGCGGGTCGGCCAGCGCCACGTCGAGGTTGTCGCCGCCGTTGCCGGTCACGATGGTGGCCGGGTGGTCGGACGAGAAGTTCAGCGCCTGGAAATCATGCACGTGGCCGTGCAGGGCCACCTGCACGCCGGCCGGGTAATAGGCCTTGGGGTTGAGGCTGCTCATGACCGACTGCAGCGCGAGATTGCCCGGCGCCGGCTTCTGGCCCGCGATCGGCGCGAACGCCAGGATCGGGTGGTGGTTGGTGAACATCGTGGTGGTCATGCCCGGCTTGGCGGCCATCGCCGTCACGGCCTGGAACTGCTTCTGGTAGGCGATGAACTGCGGGTCGTCGGTCTTCAGCGCCGAAGCGCCCGCCTTGGCCGAATCGAACACGATGATCTGCGAGCCGGTGCCCAGCGCGACGGCGTACGGGTCGGCGTAGTTGCCGGTGCTGTCGTTGGCCGGGTCGTTGCACGAGCTCTTGTCGGCGTACGGGCGCGTCTCGAGGAAGCGGGCCCAGCCCTGGCCGGCGCGCGCGCATTCCTCGTGGTTGCCGCGCACCACGATCCACGGTGCCTTCGCCAGCAGCGGCGCGGCGGGCGCGAAGAAGTCGGCCTGCCAGGTGTCCCAGCCGTAGCCCCACGGGCTGTCCTTGCAGCCGGCGATGTCGTTCGGGCAGGCGTTCTCGCGGTAGTGGTAGTCGCCGATGTGCAGCACGAGGTCGGGGTTGAAGCCCGCGCCCGTGGAGGCGATGGATGCGAACGGCCACGCGGTGGTGTCGTTGCAGGGCTGGAAGGCACTGCCGGCCTTCTTGATGCGGCAGCCGGTATCGGCCAGCACCAGCACGCGCTGCGGTTCGGCCTTGGGCAAGGGCAACGTGCGGCTGCCGATGGCGGCCTGCTTCGCGTCGGCCGGCAACGTCGCCTCGCAGGTCGACACTGGGAAGGCGGAAGGCTTCGAGTCGACCGGGTCGCTGGCCGTGGTGCGCAGCGCCATCGTGCCGGCACCGATGCGCAGGGTCATGCGGGTCGTGTTGCCGTCCACCGTCATTTGCGGGCACGCGGCATTGGCATTGGCCGTCGTGGCGGCCGCCGGCGCGTTGTAGCTGGTGATCGCACGCGCGATCACGGCGTTGTTGCCGCCGATCTCGACCCAGGTGGCCTGCAGGTTGGCGTCGGCGCTGGCGGCGTCCGGTTCGGGAGCCGGTGGCGCGGGAGGCGGCGCCGGCGGCGTGACGGCAGCGGGCGGCGGCGGAAGGATCGACAGGTTGTTGCTGCTGCCACCGCCGTTGCAACCCTGCAGGAGCACGGCAGCCGCCAGTCCTGTGAGTGCGGCGAACGAGCGCAGGTGCCGCGAATCGGGCAGGACCCGCGGCAGGGTGAACACGGCGTGCATATCGGAATCCCTCTGGTTGTTGTACGTGGGACGCCGAAATCTAGAGGGGCAATGTGCAAGCCTGATTACAGGCCCGGCTGCGTGAAGCGAGGGCCTTGCGCCACCCTCGCGCGGTGCGTGCGTGCTTGCTTGCCTGCGGCTACAGCAGCTCTTCGCCCACGATGGGCAGCAGCAGCCAGTTCTTGAAGCGCAGCCAGAGAAACTCGCCCGGCTCGTCCTCATGCACGATGTCGCCGCCGGCATCGTCGTACTCCAGCCACTGCACGCGCCGGCCGTCGGGCGCCAGGCGCAGCCGGTAGCCGAGGTTGACGCGGTCGCCGCTCATGAGCTTGTCGTAGTCCTTCACCAGCTCGGGGCTGTCGATGACCACGCCCATCTCGGTGTTGACGGCGGCCGAGCGGTGGTCGAGGTTCATCGAGCCGACGAAGAAGCGGTCGTCGTCGATGATCGCGAGCTTGGCGTGCAGGCGGCTGATCGACTTGCCGAAGTCGCCGAACCGCCCCGAGCGCCCGGTGAGCGTGGGCGCGATCTCGTAGATGGTGACGCCGATCTTCAGCATGTCGGCGCGGTAGCGCTCGTAGCCCGCGTAGGCCAGCGGCTCGTCGGTGGCGCCTAGCGAGTTGGTCACCACGGTGATGCGCCCGCCCTGTGCGATGGCCTTCTTCATCATCGCCATGCCGCGCGCGCCCGGAATGAAATACGGCGAGCCGATCTTGACCTCGCGCTTGGCCGAATTGATGACGCTCAACGCGCCTTCCGTCACGCTGCCCTCGTAGGCCTCCTCGGCCTTGCGCGTGATCTTCTCGGGGTCGTCCACGAACAGCGTGGCCGGGGCCCAGTAGCGCTCGACGTTACCCGCGATGAGCTCCTGCCCCACCGGTGGCTTGTTCAGCACGTCGCGCTGGTGCATGGGCACGTCGGGCACGGCGGTGCGCGCGATGGCGTCGAAGCGCTTTTGCGCCTCTTCCACCGGCATGCGCAGCGGCGCGATGGTCTCGATGGGGCGCACGTGCTCGCTGTTCCAGTAGCGGTCGAAGCCTTCGGACATCTGGCGCACGACCGGCCCGCTGGAGAGCACGTCCATGTCGATGAAGTTCGCCGCCGTGCTGCGCATGAAGTACTCGTTGGCGATGTTGCGCCCGCCCGAGACCGCGAAGCTGTTGTCGGCCACCAGCAGCTTGTTGTGCATGCGGTGGTTGATGCGGCCGAAGTCGGTCAGCGAGAACAGCAGCCGCGCCGACAGCGAATTGGCGCGCGAAGGCAGCGGGTTGAACAGCCGCACCTCGATGTTGGGAAAGGCCGAGAGCGTGCTGAACACCTCGTCCTCGCCGGCCGTGTAGAGGTCGTCCACCAGCAGGCGCACCCGCACACCACGCGCGGCGGCTTCGCGCAGCTCCTTCAGGAACAGCAGGCCGACGTCGTCCTTCTGGATCAGGTAGTACTGCACGTCGAGCGACTTCTCGGCGTGCCGCGCCAGCGAGATGCGGGCGTCGAAGGCAAAGGCCGCCTCGGGCAGCAGCCGGAAGCCCGACAGCGCCGTGGAGCCGCCCGGCGTGCCCTTGAGGGCCAGTTGGCCCAGCTCGGTGTTCGCCACGTCGGTGATGGCCGTGACCACCGGGCGCGGCTGCGGCGGCGGCAGGCTCGCGCATCCGGCCAGCCAGAAAGCGGCTGTGCACAGTGCCAGTGCGGCGAGTCTGCGGACGATGGAAGCGGCGGAAACGGCCATGGGCCGCACTGTAGCTCGCGCCGGCCCGACCGTATTAGCGCCCTATGATCGGCCGCACAAAAAAGGGAAAAGAAACGTGCTCAACGGCTTGTGGCTGGGGTTCTTCGGGGTGGCGGCGATCGCAGCGCTGGGGCGATGGCTGGTCGGCGGCGACCCGGCCGTGTTCGCGGCGCTGGTCGAAAGCCTGTTCACGATGGCGCGGCTGGCGGTCGAGGTTATGGTGCTGCTGTTCGGCACGCTGACGCTGTGGCTGGGCTTTCTGCGCATCGCCGAGGCGGCCGGGCTGGTCGGCTGGCTGGCGCGGCTGCTCGGCCCCCTGTTCCGGCGCCTCATGCCGGGCGTGCCGGCGGGCCATCCGGCGCTCGGCCTCATCACCATGAACTTCGCGGCCAACGCGCTGGGGCTCGACAACGCGGCCACGCCCATCGGCCTGAAGGCCATGCGCGAGCTGCAGCGGCTGAACCCCGACCCGGTCACCGCCACCAACGCGCAGATTCTGTTTCTAGTGCTGAACGCTTCGTCGCTCACGCTGCTGCCCGTCACCATCTTCATGTACCGCGCGCAACAGGGTGCGCACGACCCGACGCTGGTGTTCCTGCCGATCCTGCTGGCCACGAGTGCATCGACGCTGGTCGGGCTGCTGTCGGTGGCGTTCGTGCAGCGCCTGCGGCTGTGGGACCCGGTGGTGCTCGCCTACCTTGTTCCCGGCGCGCTGCTGCTCGGCGGCTTCATGGCGCTGCTGGGCACGCTGTCGGCGGCGGCCATTGCGTCGCTGTCGTCGCTGCTGGGCAACCTCACGCTGTTCGGCGTGATCATCATCTTTCTGCTGGCCGGCGCGATCCGGCGCATCAAGGTCTACGAGTGTTTTGTCGAAGGCGCGAAGGAAGGCTTCGACATTGCGAAGAACCTGCTGCCCTACCTGGTTGCGATGCTGTGCGCGGTCGGTGTGCTGCGCGCTTCAGGCGCGCTCGACTTCGCGCTCGATGGCCTGCGCTGGCTGGTGCAGGCAGGCGGCTTCGACGCGCGCTTTGTCGACGCCATGCCGACCGCGCTGGTCAAGCCCTTCTCAGGCAGCGCGGCGCGTGCGATGCTGATCGAGACCATGAAGAGCCAGGGCGTCGACAGCTTCCCCGCGCTGGTGGCGGCCACCATCCAGGGCAGCACCGAGACCACTTTCTACGTGCTGGCTGTGTACTTCGGTGCGGTCGGCATCCAGCGTGCGCGGCATGCGGTGGCTTGTGCGCTGCTGGCCGAGCTGGCGGGAGTCGTTGCAGCGATCGCTGTCTGCTACTGGTTCTTTGGGTAAGGCGCTCGACGTTGTTCAGGGCGACGCCCACGCCGACGGCGTGCTCCCCTCCGCGAATGTCCCCCGCTTCGCTCCTCCTTTATTTCGCTGCGGGGAGCACACCGTCGACGTGAGCGTTCAGCTCAGTCAGTGAACTGGCACAACACAGCACGGCACGGCACGGCACTGACGAGGCCAGCGCGCGGCGCAGTGCGGAAGCTGCATTTGTTGGCGCTCATCGAGACTTCGTGCCGTGCGACACCGCCACTGCGCTGCGCTCTTCTCTAAAGTGATTGCCCCTGTCACTCAAAACCCCACCAAGGGGACTCGGAAGGCGCGACACACACAAAGCATTGAATGTTTGAAGGCTGCTTGCCTCGCGGCAGGTTGTCGGTGCGAAAGCAGCGATGCAAATGCGAGGTATCAAAAGGCGACGGCCGGGGTGGTTTCAGCACCCCGGCCGTCTAACCAAGTTCGTGCAACTACCTTGGAAGGAACCGCACAAAAATGGCTACCAAGACTATAGCCCGGCCCCGCACGCCGGTAGCTTCCGAAGACAACGCCCAAGACCCGGCGGATCTTCTCGAAAACACCCTCTCTCAACTCGAAGCTCTGCTGTGGGTCTGCCACGGGGAAGACATCGACTGGTGCAGCGGCGAAGGGCCTCGCCAACTGGACAACCTGCTTTGGCTTGCAGCAGAACTGGCGCGCAAGGCCAGGGAGTTTTTTCAGATGAGCGAGAAGGCGCGATGTGGGGCGCTTGAGACCGGCGGTTAGCGGCTGGTCTGCGGGCCGCGTGCTTCGCGGCCCGCTCTGGTGAACGGGTTCTTTCGGATACGACGGCTGAAGCCTTCGTGATGGAGGGAATTCGGTTCGGTTGAGGTTGCCTGTGGGGGTAGGCCTCGGTGGCAGCTATGCGCTCCGTGTTGATCGTCGGCAGACGATGCGAGCGGCTGCTTTGCAGCGGTTGCTGTCAGTCGTTGCTGCGAGATCAACTGACGCTGACTGCCACAAAGCGGCCGTTCCAGGCTGGCTCGAGCAGACGGTGTCGACGCCGATGCAGAACTGCCTTGTCACACCGCACTAGATCTGAACCACCTGGGGATGGTCACTCCCTATGTGGTTATGTTGGAAAGAGGTCGCGCACGCGCGCAAACGGCAGGCCGGTCTCTTCGGCTGCGCACCTTGCTTTCAAAGACGTGGTTGAGCGGCAGCTCGCAGCTGTGCGTTTCCTAGAGGTCGAGGCCGTCCATGCAGACCACGCACTTGCCCTTGCCGAAGGCGGCAAGGCCGTCTTCGGTGAGGCCGCTCTTGCTGACGAACGGGCCGCGGGTCCACACCTCCGTTGGTTCGAGCTTGCCGTGGAGCGTGTGCAGGTCGGCCGCGCCGGTCGGCGCCTCCTGCCACTTGGCCTCCACCAGATAGGTTTCGCCTTGGAGCACGAAGCCATGCGCGCCTCTTTATGATGACCACCACACTATCAAACTAAGGCTTACGCCAATACGGGAGACGACATGAAGGTTGTCCGGCTGACCATCTCGAATTTTCGCGGCATCAAATCGGCTGAACTCCTGTTCGACGGGCACACCTTGATGGTGGGCTCCAACAATGTCGGCAAGAGCACACTCTGCGAAGCACTCGACCTCGTCTTGGGACCGGACCGGCTCAACCGCTTCCCTCCGGTCGATGAGTTCGACTTCTACAACGCTGAATACTTGGCCCCTGCCGCAGAAGAAGGTGCGAAGCGGGTGCCGATTCCGCTTCGGATCGAGGCGGTCCTCATCGAACCCGGCGCCGAGATCGGAGCCAAGTGCGGCGGCAACATCGAGTTCTGGCATGTTGCCGAGCAAAGACTGCTCGGGCCGGGAGAGGCCGACGCCGCCAATCCACCCTATGCCGTCCCCTGTCTGCGGATAGAGACCATCGGCCAATACAACCTCGAGGAAGACGAGTTCGAGGCCCGCAGCTACTTCTCCCATAGTCCCGACGCTCCCCCCGGGGAGCTGACCAAGGTTCCCAAGCCGATCAAGCGGCTGTTTGGTTTCCTCTACCTGCGGGCGTTGCGGACCGGCTCGCGGGCGCTGAGCTTAGAGCGTGGGTCGCTTCTCGACATCATCCTGCGGACCAAGGGCGTGCGCACCAGCCTTTGGGAGAAGAGCATCGAGCGCCTGCGCGGCCTCGACATCGAAGCCGACGCGGCCGAGATCGCGCCGGTTCTGCGATCCGTGGAGAGGCGGCTGGCCCGCTACATCGCATTGGAGTCGCCCGGCAACGCCACCAAGCTGCATGTCTCGGAGCTCACGCGTGAGCATCTGCGCAAGACGATGACGTTCTTCTTGGCGCTGTCGGCGGACCAAGGACACGTCCCATTCCCCCATGCCGGCACGGGCACCATCAACACGCTGGTGCTCGCGCTGCTCTCCTTCATCGCCGATCTCAAGCCCGACACGGTCATCTTCGCCATGGAGGAGCCCGAGATCGCGGTGCCGCCGCACACCCAGCGACGCATCGCCCAATACCTGCTGACCAAGACGACACAGGCCTTCGTGACCTCCCACTCGCCATTCGTGATCGAGAAGTTCGAGCCATCCAAGACACTGCTGCTGGCTCGCAATGCCGGCGTAGTCACGGCGCGAAAGGTCTCCGACGCCACCGGCCTCAAAGACAACGACTACAAGCGCTTCTCTCGCTCCGGCCTGTCTGAATGCATGCTGGGACGAGCAGCCATCGTCGTCGAAGGCGTTACCGAGTTGCATGCGATGCCCGTCGTCGCACGGCGCATGGAAGAGAGCGATCCCAACTTGCAGCCGCTGGACATCGCGGGTGTGGCCTTCTTCGACGCTGATGGCGAGTCGAACATGCCCAAGTTCGGAAAGTTCTTCAAGACGCTGGGGCTACGCACCTTCGCCTTCTATGACCTTGACTACAAAAAGAAGCGCAAGGCCGAGCAGGCGCAGGCTCTGGCGGACAACTTCGAAATCAATGTCGAGCACGCCTACAAGGGCTTCGAAGACCTCGTCGTGGCGGAGGTGCCCGTGAATAGGCTGTGGTCCTTCCTGTCGGGCCTAAAAGCCAATGATGAGAACGGCAACGTTGCCATACCCGATGCGCGCCCGAACGACGACGCGGTCAAGGCCATCGCCAAAGAAGCCCTCGGCGGCAACAAGGGCGCCGGCTGGTCGGCGCGCCTGTTCGAGGAGTGCGAGCTCCACGAGCTGCCGGCCACGGTAACGAAGTTTCTGGCATCAGTATTCGCACTGTTCCCGCCTCCCCCCCCGATCGACGACGACGATGAAGCACCACCCGAACCGGCGGCCGCTGCTGCAGCTCCATGAACGAGCCTTGCAAGCTGCGCGAAAGCGTCATGGCTTGCGAAGGCCATGCCTTGGTCATCGGCGGCCCTGGCAGCGGCAAGACGACGCTCGCTCTGCGCAAGGCGGTCAAGCGGATTCGCGACGGCATGCTTCCGGGTCAGTCGGCCTTGTTCCTGAGCTTCTCGCGGGCGGCAGTGGCGCGCATCTTGGATGCCGCCAAGCTCGAGTCCACCAAAGCCGAACAGGAGCAGCTCTCCATCCAGACGTTCCATTCGTTCTTCTGGGACATCCTCAAAGCCCACGCTTACCTGCTTGGGGCGCCGCATAGGCTCTCGATCTTGCTGCCACACGACGAGAAGGCCCTGTCGGGCGGCCTCGACGACGAAGACGATGGCTGGGACGAGTGGCTCGTCGAGCGTGAGCGGCTGTTTCGCGAAGAGGGGCGGATCGCGTTCGATCTGTTCGCGCCCAATGCGACAGCTCTGTTGGCTCGCAGCTCGCATTTTTTGGCGTCGATCGCCCATCGGCACCCCATCATCATCGTGGACGAGGCCCAGGACACCGGCCAATACGCGTGGCAGTGCATCCAGATGCTCGCGCCACACACGCAGGTGCTGTGCCTGGCAGACCTCGAGCAGCAAATCTTCGACTACCTGCCAGGCGTCGGCCCGGAGCGCGTGATCGCCATTCGGGAGACGTTGAAGCCGCACGAGATCGACCTCGGGACGCAGAACCACCGCAGCCCAGACTCCGAAATCTTGGCGTTCGGCAATGACATCCTGACGGCCAACCCACGCGGCGCGCCCTACAAGGGCGTATCCGCCCTTACCTACCGCCCCGAGAAGCCACCGCCGAACTGGAATCATCTGCTACGCCGAGCCCTCGGGGAGCTCTTGAAATCAATTCGGGCTCAGAGCGACAAGAAGGTGGAGACGGTCGCGATACTGGTCACCAACAACCGCAGTGCGTTGAAGATGTCCAACGCCCTCAACGCGTTGGGGGCCAATGTCGGGAAGCCGGTGCGGCACAAGCTGCTGTTCGACGAGGCCGAAGCGCTGCTGTCAGCCCGTTTCGCGGCCTTTCTGCTGGAACCCAAGGACCTCGCCCAACTGGAGGCCGATGTCGCCACCAGTATGGAAATGATCGCCGCCGCGAGGCGCGCGACGGGACAGGGCCGGAAGGAAGTCGCCAAACTCTTGGAGCAGGCCAACAAAATCAAGGGTGGCAAGGCCCTGAACATCAACATAGCCAACGCGCTGCGCGGCCTGATTTCAGGCTTGGCAGTCAACGATTTCAGCGGCGATCCCGCCGAGGACTGGCTCACGGTCAAACATGAGCTGCGGGCGACCAATCAAGACGAACTCACGCGGGTCGCCGCGCAGTTGGACTTCTTGGTGGCGTTCCGTCGGGGACATCGCATCTCGGCTGCCCTCTCTGATGAATGGCTTCGCGACGGCGCCTACACCAATGCCCGCACCGCCCTCGACTTGGCTCTCGCACAGGAGCAAATCCTCGATGGCGTGGAGCCGCCGATGGGCTTGCAAGTCATGAATTTCCACAAGGCCAAAGGCAAGCAGTTCGACGGAGTCATCCTCGTCCGCGAAGCTCGTCGGACCGGCCCCGCCGTCGAATCATCTTTCGTTTGGCGAGGCGACAATGCCCCGTATCCCAAAAGCCGACGTGTGCTTCGAGTCGGCATCACGCGAGCAAAAGTCCACACGCTCATACTCGATCCGCTTTGGCCGCAATGCCCCCTGCTCAAGGGGCACAAGCTCTAGGGAAAACTCCTCGTCAGTCGGACCGGCACGTGGCGTTATGACGTAGGACGATTGGTGACGGAGTTTTGCACGAAGACCAAGGTCATTCCCTCTTGAGCCGACCGGCTGGCTACAGATTCCGACTGAGAGTTGTCGGTGGCGAGGGGAATCGCTTCGCACGAGGAAGGTCAATGACCGGTTCCGGCAGCCGCGGACATTCGCTTTAGAACGGCGAACGACCGTACCCAGTCTGAAGCGGGCACTGAATACAGTCGTGCCAATGTCGACCGACGCCGATGCCGGCCTTCGGCGTTTCGCTTGCCTAGCGCCCGTCGCTCGCGAATCCACCGCAGCGGTCGAATCGCCAACGCCACAGCCGCGCTCATCGTGCGCAGGGCACCGGGTGCTCCCCGCAGCGAAATAAAGGGGGAGCGAAGCGGGGGATATTCGCGGAGGGAAGTGCCCGGTGTCCTGTGCACGCGCCCCGAACAAGAGCGCCGAAAACCAAACTCAGCCTACTTCCGAGGCTCGACCACAGGAAACATCAGGTCGAAGTTGTCCAGCATGCCGAACAGCTCGCCCAGCTTGGCGCGGTTGCCGTCGATCTTCACCTGCCCCGACTGCAGCGCCTCCGGAAAGGTCGTCTGCTTGAGCGTGATCGCATCGAGCGTGGCCCGGCTCAGCGTGATGGTGGCGTCGGCGCTGGCGGTCTGCTGGTCTTTCAGGTGCGTGAGCGCCGAGTTCTCCAGCGTCAGCACGAACTTCTGGTTCGAGTCGGTGAAGTTCCAGTTGATCACCATCGTCTTGCCCTCCGCCTTGGCCGCGTTCAGCCGCACGCCGAGGAAGTCGAAGAACAGCTCGTTGCTCACCGCCTTGAGCGTGTCGCCGTTCGAGCTGCTGCCGCCTGGAATCTTCGGCACGCCGTTGCGCAGCTCCATCGCGCCCACCAGGTAGGCGCTGCGCCATGTCCCGGCCTCCGACTGATAGCCCATCTGTTCGAGCGCATCGGCACCGAGTTCGCGCGCTGCGCGGTTGGCCGGGTCAGCGTAGACGACCTGGCTCATCGCACTCGCCACCCAGCGGTACTCGCCCTTCTTGAAATCTTCGCGGGCCCGCGCGACCACCGCGTCGGCGCCGCCCATGTACTCCACCGTCTTCTTCGCCTGCGCGACCGGCGGCAGCGGGTTCAGGTTGGCGGGGTTGGCGTCGTACCAGCCCAGGTACTTCTGGTAGACCGCCTTCGCGTTGTGCCGCAGCGTGCCGTAGTAGCCGCGCGCCGACCACTCCTGCTCCAGGCTCGCGGGCATGCGCAGCGTCTCGGCGATGTCGGCCGGGGTGTAGCCCTCGTTGAGCAGGCGCAGCGACTGGTCGTTGATGAACTTGTACATGTCGCGCTGCTTCTTCAGCAGGTCGACGATGCGCGCCTGCCCCGTGGTGGGCCAGTGGTGCTGGGCGATGAGCACGTCGGTCTTGTCGCCGAAGGCCGCGCGCGCCTCGTCGATGTACTTGGCCCACAGGTTGCCGTCGCGCACCTCGGCGCCGCGGATCGTGTAGAGGTTGTGCATGTTGTGCGTCACGTCTTCCGCCATGTTGAGCACGCGGAACTGCGGCAGGTACATGAGCATTTCCGCCGGCGCCTCGGAGCCCGGCACGAGCTGGAACACGATCTCCACGCCGTCGATGGTGCGGCGCTCGGTGGTCTTGTCGATGGTCGAGGTGGGCGCGATCAGCGTCACGCTGCCGCGCGCAAGCGCCTTGCCCAGCCCGGTGTCGACCTGCCCGCGCACGCCCGGCGGCAGCAGCGTGCCGAACTGGTATTGCGAGCGCCGGTTCATCGCGTTGCCCGCGAGGATGTTCTCGGCCACCGCCGTTTCCATGAAGGCCACGGGCGCGATCACCTGCACCTTGCCGGCCGCCACGTCGGCCTCGGTGGTCACGCCCTTCACGCCGCCGAAGTGGTCGGCGTGGCCGTGCGAATAGATCACCGTGCCGACCGGCTTCTTCGGCCGGTGCTGGTAGTACAGCTCGAGCGCGGCGCGCGCGGTCTCGGCGGTGAGCAGCGGGTCGATGACGATGAGCGAGGTGTCGCCTTCGACGATGGTCATGTTCGCCAGGTCGAAGCCGCGCACCTGGTAGACGCGGTCGGTCACCTTGAACAGGCCATGAATGGCATTGAGCTGGGCCTGGCGCCACAGGCTCGGGTTGACCGTGTCAGCCGGCTCGTTCGCCTTCAGGAAGTCGTAGGGCTTCATCGTCCACACGGGACGCGGGCCGGTGCCGGGCACCAGCGCGTCGGGCACGGTGCCGATGAAGCCGCGCGTCGCGTCCTCGAAGTCCTGCCGGTTGGCAAAGGGCAGCGTCTTCGCCATGTCGGCGTTGGCCTTCAGCGTCGCGGGCTCGGGGGGCTTGGGTGCAATCTGCTGTGCGGCGGCGGATGCGGCGCCCAGTGCACAGGCCACGGCAAGCGCCAGGGCGCCAAGAGAAGGAGCGCCTGCCGGCGCGCGGGTCGAACGGTCACGGGTCATCGATGGGCCTGTCTGGGTTGGCTGTTGGGCGGAGAAGATTCATTCTCCGAAGCACAGGAACCATTGGCAAATGCAAAATATGACGTTCCTTTTTAACCAGAACGCAAAATGCAGCTGCGTCAGCTCCAGCACCTCCTGGCCCTTGCCGAGCAGGGCAGCTTCGGTCGCGCGGCGCAGGCGGTGCACCTGTCGCAGCCCGCGCTCTCGCGCAGCATCGACAACCTCGAAGAAGGCTTGCAGGCCCGCCTGATCGATCGCGCCTACGGCACGGTGCGCTTCACGCAGGCCGGCGAACTGGTGCTGGCCCGTGCCCGCGAGCTGCTGGCCGATGCGCAGCAGATCGAGCGCGACGTGCTGCAGCTCGAAGGGCTGGCCATCGGCAGCCTCAACGTGGGGCTCGGCCCATTTGCCGCCGGCATGCTGGGGCGCGTGGCCCTGTCGCTCATGACCCAGCGCCACCCCCAGCTGCTGATGCGCATGGAAGTGGCCGACACCACCACGCTGTGCGAGCGCCTGCACCGGCGCCAGCTCGACCTGTTCATCGCCGACACGCGCGACCTGAAGAAGCCGCCGGGCCTGAAGCTGGTGCGCCTGCCCAACGTGCCGGTGTCGTTCTTCGTGCAGCCGAAGCATCCGTTGCGCAGGCTCAAGCAGGCGACGCTCGAAAAAGCCATGGACTACCCCGTGGCCGGCCCCAACCTGCCGGCCGAGGTGGCGACGCATTTCGACAGGCAGATCAAGCGCACCGACCGCGGCGTCTTCAACGTGGTCTGCGACGACCCCGGTACGTTGCGGCACCTGGCACTGAACGCCAACGCGGTGATCCTTGCGCCCAACGCGCCGGCCCTGAACCCCGAGACCGAATCGCTCGTGCCCCTGCCGATCGCCGGCCTCACGCGCATGCAGACGCACTACAGCCTGGTGACGCTGGCGGGGCGCACACCCTCGGCCGCCGCCACCGTCTATACCCGCCTCGTGACCGAGTTGATGGACCCGGCCCAGCAGCCCGCCGGTCGCTGAGCCAAAATGACCCTCTTGCCTTCCACCGCCCTGCCCTTTCCGTGACCACTCCCCGCCGGGCCCAGCCGCCCACTTTTTCGCCCGACGAGTTTCGTGAAGCGCTCGGCATGTTCGCCACGGGCGTGACCATCGTCACCGCGCGCGCGGCCAACGGCACGCTGGTCGGCCTGACGGCCAATTCCTTCAACTCGGTGTCGCTCGCGCCGCCGCTGGTGCTGTGGAGCCTGGCCCGCGCGGCTGCTTCAATGGCCGCGCTGAGCGCGGGCTCGCACTACACCGTCAACATCCTGGCCGCCAACCAGAAGGCGCTGGCCACGCGCTTCGCCACCAAGGACATCGACCGCTGGGCCGATGTCGAGTTCACCGAAGGGCTGGGCGGCGCGCCGGTGCTGGTGGGCGCCGCGGCCAGCTTCGAGTGCTTCAACCGCAGCCGCTACGACGAAGGCGACCACGTGATCTTCGTCGGCGAGGTCGAGCGCTGCACCCACGACGCCGGCGCCTCGCCGCTGCTGTTCCATGGCGGGCGCTTCTACACGGAACACCCCTTGTGAAGCACGCTGCGCTCATGTCCGTCCTGCTGCTTGCCGCGCAGACCGCCATGGCGCAGGAAGCGGCAGGGCCGCTCAAGCAGAACTGGTTCGACGACCCGTTCTTTCCGGTGTCATCGGGCCTGCCCGCATGCCCGATGCCCGAGGGGCCTTTCTATACCGCCGAAGAGCGGCGCATCCAGATCCACTCGCGGCTGGAGCGCGGCACCAGTTGCTGGCTCGCCGGCAAATGCACCGACAGCAATGCCTACCGCTACGACAAGCCGCTCGCGCCCAAGGTGCGCGCCGCGCTGCAGGCCGTGCCGGGCGTGCGCGGCAGCAGCGTGTGGGTGATGGTGCAGCGCCGCTGGGTCTACCTGCAGGGCTGCGTGCCCAACGCCGCACTGGCCAAGAAGCTCGAACACGCCGCGCGTGCCCTGCCCGACGTCGAGGCGGTGGTGCCCGACCTCATGGTCGGCACCCGCGGCAAGCCGCCGTACCCACTGGCCGACAGATAGGCCCACGACGACAACAACAACCAGACGAATGATCCAGCGCAAGACACACCTCGACTCCCTCGCCATCGGCCTGCTCATCGCCTGTTGCGCGTTCTGGGGCCTCCAGCAGATCCTCATCAAGACCACCGTGACCGAAGTGCCGCCGCTGTGGAAGGCCTCGATCCGCATGGTCGGCGCGACGGTGTTGCTGTGGCTGTGGTGCGTGTGGCGCCGCGTGCCGCTCTTCGAGCGCGACGGCACGCTGTGGCCCGGCCTGCTCGCGGGCCTGCTGTTCTCGGGCGAGTTCGCCGGCATCTACCTGGGCCTGCAGAACACCAGCGCCTCGCGGCTCACGGTGTTCCTGTACACCGCGCCCTTCTGGGTGTCGCTGCTGCTGCCGCGCTGGGTGCCGGCCGAGCGCCTGCGCGGCTTTCAATGGCTGGGCCTGTTCATCGCCTTCGCGGGCGTGGTGCTGGCCTTCAGCGAAGGCTTCGGCCACATGAGTTCGTCGCAATTGATCGGCGATGCGATGGGCCTGGCGGCCGGCATGCTCTGGGGCCTGACCACGCTGACCTTGCGCACCACGAAGCTGGCCACGGCCAGCGCCGAGAAGACGCTGTTCTACCAAGTGGCGGTGACAGCGGCCGTGTGCCCCGTGCTGTCGCTGGTGCTAGGCGAGCACTGGAACTTTGCGTACTCGACCTGGGCCTGGACTTCGATCGGCCTGCAGACGGTGATCGGCGCCTTCGCGAGCTACCTCACCTGGATGTGGCTGCTGCGGCACTACCCGGCCACGCAGATGTCGTCGTTCACCTTTCTCACGCCGCTGTTCGCACTGGTGTTCGGCGTGGTGCTGCTCAAGGAGCCGCTCACGGCGCAACTGATCGTGGCGCTGATCGGCGTGGCGCTGGGCATCGTGCTGGTGAACCGGCGCCCGAACGCACAACGCGCCGCGTGACTCATCGAGTGGTGCACCGCATGACCCCCGCCATGAAATTCCAGCCCATCCTCGACGAGATCGTCGCCACCCTGCGCCCGCAACTCGGCCAGGGCGGCACCGTGGCCAGCTACATCCCGGCGCTGGCGCGCGTCGATGCGCGGCAGTTCGGCATTGCGCTGCGCACCTGCAACGGCGAAGAAGCCGGCGCGGGAGATTTCGAAACGCCCTTCTCGATCCAGAGCGTCTCGAAGCTCTTCACGCTCACGCTTGCGATGCAGCACGTGGGCGACGCGCTGTGGGAGCGCATCGGGCGCGAGCCCTCGGGCAATCCGTTCAACTCGCTGGTGCAGCTCGAGAACGAACAGGGCAAGCCGCGCAACCCCTTCATCAATGCCGGTGCCATCGCGGTGGCCGACCGACTCGTGAGCCAGGCACTGGCCACCGGCGGCAGCGCCAAGGCCGACATCCTCGCGCTGATGCGCAGCCTGTGCGGCGAGCCCATCGGCTTCGACGACGAAGTGGCCCAATCGGAGGCCGACACCGGCTTTCGCAACTTCGCGCTGGCCAACTTCATGAAGAGCTTCGGCAAGCTCGACAACGACGTCGCCACGGTGCTCGACGTCTACTTCCACCAGTGCGCGCTGCGCATGAGCTGCCGCCAGCTCGCACGCGCCGCCGCCTTCCTGTGCCGCGATGGCGCGCACCCCATCGACGGCGAGCCCGAGATCACCGGCGAGCGACAGACCCGGCGCATCAACTCGCTGATGCTGACCTGCGGCACCTACGACGCGGCCGGCGACGTGGCCTTCTCGATCGGCCTGCCCTGCAAGAGCGGCGTGGGCGGCGGCATCGTGGCCGTGGTGCCCGACAAGCTCACACTGTGCGTGTGGTCGCCGGCCCTCGATACGACCGGCAATTCGCTGCTGGGCATGAAGGCGCTCGAGCTGTTCGTCGCGCGCACGGGCCTGTCGGTGTTCTGAGCGTTCAAGCCGCCACGGCTAGGGGCGCGGCGCCAAGGCTGCCCATGCCGTCGAGCGCGGCTTCCACTGCCTCTTCGAGCGGCGTGTGCGGCTCGCGACCGAGGAAGGCCACCAGCTTCGCGTTGTCCATCTGCACCGGCGTGTTCCACAGGTAGCGCATCTCGCGCATTTCGCGGAAGGTGGTGACGAAGGGCGAGGCCAGCGTCACCAACCACCACGGAAAGGCCGACACGCGCGGCGCCTGTGCGCCCGTGCGGCGCACCACCACCTTGCGGATCGCACCGCTCATGCGCGTGCCGTCGGCATCCCAATGGCCGGCCATGTGGAAGCGCGCGAAGGGCTCCAGCCTGTCGCGGCGCGCCAGCAGCTCGACCATGGTGCGGGCCACGTCCGGCAGGTACGACCACTGGTGGCCCGTGTCGGGCCGGCCCGGGTAGCTCACGGCCTTGACCGGTTGCCCCACCTTCAGCAGCCCCTGCGAGAACCAGTTGTTGCCCGGCTTCGGGCCGAAGAAGTCGCCGGCCCGCACGATCAGCACGCGGACCGCGCCTTCACGGCTGGCGTCTTCGAGGCGTTTTTCCATCTCGACCCGGATCGCGCCCTTGCGCGTCACCGGGTGCTGCGGCGAATCTTCCTTCAGCAGCGGCAAGGCATCGGGCCCGAAGTTGTAGACCGTGCCCGGCAGCACGATGGTCGCGCCTTCGGCCTTGGCAGCGGCAATGGTGTTGTCGAGCATCGGCAGCACCAACTGCGCCCAGCCCCGGTAGCCGGGCGGGTTGACCGCATGCACGATGACCGAGCAGCCCTTCGCGGCCCGCCGCACGGCCTGCGCGTCCATCGCGTCGCCGGCGAACCAGGTGATGCCGTCCCGCTTGCCTTCGGCCGCGCCGCGCTGGAGACCCCGCACCTGCCAGCCCGCATCGCACAGCTGGCGAGCCACCTCGCCGCCGATGCCACCCGTGGCGCCCAGAACCAGAACCGTGTCGTTGCGTGCCATGAAATGCTCCAGAACAGTTGTCGATGGGTGAATTCTGGAAGCGGACGGGTTGGATTGGAATTGCCGAACATGAGCCAGCAGCTATACATTTATGCATGACTCCAGACATCGGCTGGGAGCTGTACCGCTCCTTTCTCAGCGTGCTGCGCGAGGGTTCTCTTTCAGGCGCGGCGCGCGCGCTGGGCATCACGCAGCCCACGGCCGGGCGCCATGTGGCCGCGCTCGAAGAAGCGCTGGGCGTGGTGCTCTTCACGCGCTCGCAGGTCGGGCTGCTGCCCACCGACGTCGCGCTGGCGCTGCGCACCCACGCCGAGGCCATGGAAAGCACCGCCGCGTCGCTGGCGCGCGCGGCCACCAGCCAGGGCGAAGGCGTGCGCGGCGTGGTGCGGGTGTCGGCCAGCGAAGTGATCAGCGTCGAGGTGCTGCCGCCCATCGTCGCGCGGCTGCGCGAGGCGCATCCGGCGCTGAAGGTCGAGCTGGTGGCGACCAACCGCGTGCAAGACCTGCTGCGGCGCGAGGCCGACATCGCCGTGCGCATGGTGCGCCCCAGGCAGGAGCAGCTGGTGGCGCGCCGCATCGGGCAGATCGAACTCGGCCTGCATGCGCACCGCGACTACCTCGCGCGCCATGGCACGCCGCGCAAGCTCGAAGAGCTCTCGGGTCATGCGGTGATCGGCTACGACCAGCCTTCGGCCTTCGTGCGCAATGCGGGCAAGGCATTCAAGGGCTTCGGCCGCGACACCTTTTCGGTGCGCACCGACAGCGACCTGGCGCAACTGGCGCTGCTCCGCGTCGGTGCGGGCATCGGCATCTGCCAGGTCGGGCTGGCCCGGCGCAGCGACACGCTGGTGCGCCTCGTGCCGCGCACCTTCTCGATGAAGCTGGAGACCTGGATCACGATGCATGAAGACCTGCGCAACAGCCCGCGCTGCCGCGTGGCCTTCGACGCGCTGGTCGAAGGATTGCAACAGTACGTGGGCGCGGCCGAGGCGGGCAAGCCACAGGGGAAAATAGCCCGCGCACGAACCACAGCACCCGAATGACAGACTCAGCAGACAACAACCTCCCCCTTCAGGAACCCCGCCTCTGGCGCGACGACCTCTGGACCGCCCGCGTCATCAAGAACGAAGAAGACGACGGCTGGGCCGTGGAGATGACCCGCCTGGGCGACCCCGAGCCCGCGCTCGTCGGCCCCTGGACGATGGGCCGCGACAAGAAGAACCCCAAGCCGCTCGACGGCCCCGCCTTCTCGACGCTGGTGAAGACCGCCGCCGAAGTCATCCGCCGCCACGAGCAGCAACTGCACGCCTCGCTCAACAAGAGCGTGACCGTCACCGCGCGCGACGACCGGCGCATCCGCGTGTCGCTGTCCATCGTGCCCGACGAGGACAACCCCTCGGCCACGCTCAGCGCGCACGACGACGAAGACGATGCGGAGCTGGCCAGCGTCAATGTCTCGCCCGCCTTCAGGCTCACGGCGTCCAGCGCCACGGCCTGGATCGAAGCGGACTTCGCACGCCCTCGCTGACGCGCTCTGACCACTCGTTGATCGCATCCACCGGAGACATTGCGCGCGAATAACACACGCCCCGCGCTTTCGCCAATTAGCGAAAAAGCGTATGTTCACGCCGGGGTGAGTTGAGAAGAATCCGCCCCAACGAGCAATCGTTACCAGTCATACGACACCCGCTGCCAGTGCTGCCAGCGAGGCGTCGGGCAATAAAGCCCGAATCGGTTTCAACACCGGTTCGGGCTTTTTTGTTTTTTCGGTCGCAACGAAGCCTTTTCAAAACGGATGCGCGTCATCCGGGGGCGGCGCTTTGCCCGAAGAAAAAGCACTGGCAACGCAGCGTTCGTTTGCAGGAGCCGCGCGGCGGGAGGAGACACCCAAAGCACGGCTTCGAAGGTCGGATGTTCCTGATGACTCGCACAAACACAAAGCAAAGGAATTTGACATGACGAACCCCTTCAACCGCCGCCAGATCGTGAAGACCGGCGGCTCGATGATCGTGCTGGGCGCCGCGGGCAGCGTGGCCCGTCTGGCCGCCGCGCAGGATGGCAATACCGTGAAGCTCGGCCTGCTGCATTCGCTCTCGGGCACCATCGCCATCGCCGAGGCCTCGCTGGTCGATGCCGAAAAGCTCGCCATCGAAGAGATCAACGCCGCCGGCGGCGTGATGGGCAAGAAGATCGAGGCCGTGGTCGAAGACGGCGCCAGCGAGAACCCGGTGTTCGCCGAGAAGGCGCGCAAGCTGCTGGAGCGCGACAAGGTCGCGGCCATCATCGGCTGCTACACCTCGGCCTCGCGCAAGGCGCTGCTGCCGGTGCTCGCGCAGGCCAAGGGCCTGCTGTTCTACCCCACCTACTACGAAGGCCAGGAGCAGGACAAGCGCGTGTTCTATCCCTCGCAGGAGGCCACGCAGTCGGTGATCGCGGCGGTCGAATGGATGGCGCGCGAGAAGGGCAAGAGCTTCTTCCTGGTGGGCTCCGACTACATCTATCCGCGCACCTGCAACAAGATCGCCAAGCCGGCCATCGCCAAGGCCGGCGGCAAGGTGGTGGGCGAGGAATACGCGCCGCTGGGCCACACCGAGTTCTCTTCGATCATCAACAAGATCAAGGCAGCCAAGCCCGACTGCATCTACAGCACGGTGGTGGGCGGCTCCAACGTGGCGCTCTACAAGCAGCTGCGCGCGGCGGGTCTCGACGGCGCCAAGCAGGTGCTGCTGTCGACCGTGGTGTCGGAGAACGAGATCGAAGGCATCGGCAAGGACAACGCCGCCGGCTACTACGCCTGCATGGGCTACTTCCAGAGCATCAAGTCGCCGGCCAACGAGAAGTTCGTGAAGGCCTTCAAGGCCAAGTACGGGCAGGACCGCGTGATCGGCGATCCGATGGAGGTGGCCTACAACTGCGTGTACCTGTGGAAGCTGGCGGTCGAGAAGGCCAAGTCATTCGACGTCGACAAGGTCACGGCCGCCGCGGCCGGCGTGGAGATCGAGGCGCCCGAAGGCACGGTGCGCGTGCACGCCACCAACCACCACGTGTGGAAGAAGGTGCGCGTGGGCCGCGCGCGGCCCGACGGCCAATTCGACATCGTCTGGGAATCGCCGCAGCTGGTCGAGCCCAACCCCTTCCCCAAGGTCTGAGCCGGGCGCCGACATGAATTTCGACATCGCGGTGATGCAGGTCTTCAACGGCGTGAGCCTGTTCACCATCCTGCTGCTGATGGCCATCGGGCTGGCCATCGTCTTCGGCCTGATGGGCGTCATCAACATGGCGCACGGCGAGCTGATGGCGCTAGGCGCCTACATGACCTACCTGGCGGCGCGCTTCTTCGAGTACTTCGCGCCGGGCTGGATGGGCCTGTACCTGTTCGCCGCGATTCCGTTCGCGTTCGGCGTGACCTTCGCATTCGGCTATGTGCTGGAGCGCGGCTTCATCCGCTTCTTCTACGACCGGCCGCTGGACACCCTGCTCGCCACCTGGGGCCTGAGCCTCATGCTGCAGCAGGCCTACCGCTCGATCTTCGGCGCGCAGGAGGTGAGCGTGCCGCTGGCCTCGTGGCTCGCGGGGGCGTGGGAGCCGACGCCGGGCATCCAGCTGCCGCTCACGCGCATCTTCATCGTGGGGCTGACGGCCATCGTCGCCATCGGCGTGTACCTGTTGCTGTACCGCACACCGTGGGGGCTCAAGGTGCGCGCGGTGACGCAGAACCGCGCCATTGCCGGCGCGGTGGGCATCGACACGCACCGCGTCGATGCGATGACCTTCGCGCTGGGCTCCGGGCTTGCGGGCATCGCGGGCGCGGTGTTCACGATGATCGGCTCGACCAACCCCGGCACGGGCCAGCTCTACATCGTCGACTCGTTCATCGTGGTGGTGTTCGGCGGCGTGCAGAGCCTGATCGGCACGGCCCTTTCGGGCTTTGCCATCGCGCAGTCGCAGACCTGGCTCGAATACCTCATGAGCGGCTCGATGGCCAAGGCCACGATATTGCTGCTGGTGATCGCGGTGCTGTACTTCCGGCCCAACGGGCTGTTCGCGACGCGCTCGAGGAGCTGACGGCATGGGCATGAAGAAGCTTTCTCCCCAACGCAGGAGCGACCTCGCCGGCATGGTGGCCGTGCTGTTGCTGCTGGCCGTGGTGCTGCCACTCACGCTCGACCCGTTCCGCCTGAACCTCGTGAGCAAGTACCTGGCCTTCGCGTTCGTCGCGATCGGCGTGGTGCTCACCTGGGGCTACGGCGGCGTGCTCAGCCTGGGCCAAGGCATGTTCTTCGGCCTGGGCGGCTACATGATGGCGATGTTCCTCAAGCTCGAGGCCTCGGCGCCCGAGCTGCCCGACTTCATGGTGTGGAGCAGCGTCGACCAGCTGCCTTCGTGGTGGGTGCCCTTCCACTCGCTGGGCTGGACCGTGGTGGGCATCCTCGCGATTCCGGCGGTGCTGGCGTATGTCTTCTCATACGCGATCTTCAAGCGGCGCGTGAGCGGCGTGTACTTTGCCATCGTCACGCTGTCGCTGGCGCTCACGCTCACCGTGGTGGTGGTCGGCCAGCAGGGCGACACCG
The DNA here is from genome assembly GCF_900100965.1 of Variovorax sp. EL159. Taxonomy (GTDB): domain Bacteria; phylum Pseudomonadota; class Gammaproteobacteria; order Burkholderiales; family Burkholderiaceae_C; genus Variovorax. The sequence goes on from NZ_FMUJ01000004.1 coordinate 39,549, forward strand.
GCGGTGCCAACGGCATCACCGATTTCCGCACGCTGCTGGGCTGGGACATCGCGGGCGACGATGCCAAGCGCGTCATGTACTTCATCGAGGTGCTGGCCGTCGCGCTGGTGATGGCGGTGTCGCTCGTGATCGTGCGCAGCCGCTTCGGCAAGATCCTGATCGCCATCCGCGACCGCGAAGACCGCGTGCGCTTCAGCGGCTACAACACGGCACACATGAAGGCCTTCGTGTTCGCGGTGGCGGCAGTCTTGTCGTCCATCGGCGGCGCGTTCTACAGCCTGCAGGTGGGGCTGATCGCACCGGGTGTGATCGGCGTGGTGGCCTCGGTGGAGATGGTCATTTACGCGGCGGTCGGCGGACGACTGTCGATCCCGGGCGCGGTGATCGGCGCGCTGCTCATCGGTTTTCTCAAGTCGTACCTGTCGGAGACCTTTCCCGAAGGCTGGCTGTACTTCCTGGGCGCGGTGTTCATCCTCGTGGTGTGGGCCATGCCGAACGGGCTCGCGGGCCTGGGCGACAAGCTGCTGCGCCGTTCGCGACGCGATGGCGCGGAGGCAACGCCATGAACACGGCGATGACCATGCCCAACAGCGGCATGCCGCAGGCGGCCACCGGCTTCTCGCATTCGAGCGAACAGATCCTGCGCGTCGAAGACCTTACCGTGTCCTTCGACGGCTTCAAGGCCGTGGACGGCCTGAGCCTCTCGGTCGCGCGCAACGAGCTGCGCGTGATCATCGGCCCGAACGGCGCGGGCAAGACCACGCTGCTGGACATGATCTGCGGCAAGACCCGGCCGAGCGCGGGCCGCGTGCTGTTCAACGGCCAGGACCTGGGGCGCCTGAACGAGTACGAGATCGTGCGCGCCGGCGTGGGCCGCAAGTTCCAGACGCCCTCGGTCTACGAAGACCTCACGGTGCTGGAGAACTTCGAGATCTCGCTGCCGCGCATGCACGGCCTGCTGCAGTCGCTGACGTTTCGCCGCACGCCCGCGCTGCGCGAGCGCATCGACGCTATGGCCGAGCAGGTCTTTCTGGCCGAGCGGCTCGGCCATCGCGCCGGGCAACTCAGCCACGGGCAGAAGCAGTGGCTGGAGATCGGCATGTTGCTGATGCAGGAGCCCGAGCTGCTGTTGCTCGACGAACCCGTGGCCGGCATGAGCCCGCGCGAACGCGAGCAGACCGGCGACCTGCTGCGCCGCATCTCGGCGGGCAAGTCGGTGGTGGTGATCGAGCACGACATGGACTTCGTCAAGCGCATCGCGCACCGCGTGACGGTGCTGCACCAGGGGCGCGTGCTGAGCGAAGGCACGGCGGCGCAGGTGCAGGCCGACCCGCGCGTGATCGACGTGTACCTCGGCCATTGAGCGAAGGAGTGATTCAGATGCTCGAAGTCTCCGAACTCAACGTGGCGTATGGCGAGTCGCACGTCATCCGCGATGTGTCGCTGCGCGTTGCGCCCGACGAAGCGGTGGCCATCATGGGCCGCAACGGCATGGGCAAGACCACGCTGCTGAAGTCGCTCATCGGCCTGTTGCCCGCGCGCGGCGGCAGCATCCGCCTGGGCGATGCCGACATCACGAAGCTGCCGAGCTACCAGCGCGTGGCGAAGGGCCTGGCCTTCGTGCCGCAGGGGCGCATGGTGTTTCCGTTTCTCACGGTGGAGCAGAACATCCTCTCGGGTGCCGCGAAGTCGGGCCACCGCACGGTGCCCGACTACCTCTACAAGTTCTTCCCGGTGCTCAAGGACATGAAGCAGCGCCGCGCCGGCAACCTCTCGGGCGGGCAGCAGCAGATGCTGGCGATTGCGCGCGCGCTGATCTCCGAGCCCAAGGTGCTGATCCTCGACGAGCCGACCGAGGGCATCCAGCCTTCGATCATCAAGGAGATCGCGCAGACGATGAACGTGCTGCGCGCCGAGCGCGGCTTCGCCATCGTGGTGTCGGAGCAGGTGCTGAGCTTCGCGCTCGACCTGGCCGACCGCTTTCTCGTCATCGACCGCGGGCGCCTCGTGCACGACGAAGCGCGCGCGACGCTCGACCAGGACAAGGTCCGATCTTTTCTGACCGTGTGACCCCTCTTTCATTTTTTCCTCAACCCCCATCAGGAGCAGCGTCATGAGACATGGTGATATTTCGAGCAGCAACGATTGCGTTGGCGTCGCGGTCGTCAACTACAAGATGCCCCGCCTGCACACCAAGGCCGAGGTGCTGGACAACGCCCGCAAGATCGGCGAGATGCTGGTCGGCATGAAGAAGGGCCTGCCGGGCATGGACCTGGTGATCTTTCCCGAGTATTCGACGCACGGGATCATGTACGACGCGAAGGAGATGTACGACACCGCCGCCGCCGTGCCCGGCGAAGAGACCGCGATCTTCGCGGACGCCTGCCGCCGCGCCAACGTGTGGGGCGTGTTCTCGCTGACCGGCGAGCGCCACGAGGAGCACCCGAACAAGGCGCCCTACAACACGCTGATCCTCATGAACAACAAGGGCGAGATCGTCCAGAAGTACCGCAAGATCATGCCGTGGGTGCCCATCGAGGGCTGGTACCCGGGCGACTGCACCTACGTGAGCGAAGGCCCCAAGGGCATGAAGATGAGCCTCATCATCTGCGACGACGGCAACTACCCCGAGATCTGGCGCGACTGCGCGATGCGCGGCGCCGAACTCATCATCCGCTGCCAGGGCTACATGTACCCGGCCAAGGAGCAGCAGATCCTGGTGTCGAAGGCCATGGCCTTCATGAACAACACCTACGTGGCGGTGGCCAACGCGGCGGGCTTCGACGGCGTGTACTCGTACTTCGGCCACTCGGCGCTGATCGGCTTCGACGGCCGTACGCTCGGCGAATGCGGCGAGGAAGAGATGGGCATCAACTACGCCGAGCTCTCGATGAGCCTGATCCGCGATGCGCGCAAGAACGGCCAGTCGCAGAACCACCTGTTCAAGCTGGTGCACCGCGGCTACACCGGCACCATCAACTCGGGCGACGGCGACAAGGGCGTGGCGGCCTGCCCCTACAACTTCTACACGCAGTGGATCAACGACCCCGAGGGCACGCGCGAGATGGTGGAGTCGTTCACGCGCAGCACGGTCGGCACGCCCGAATGCCCGATCGAGGGCATTCCGAACGAACCCGCGAAGCATCGCTGAGCCGAGGGACCCGCAAACCCATGGACTACGAGATCTTCGACCTCGGCGACGTCGTGCTGCAGCGGGGCGCGACCTTGCGCAACGCAAAGCTCGCCTACAAGACCTACGGCACGCTCAACGCCGACAAGAGCAACGTCATCGTCTACCCGACCTGGTACTCGGGCCAGCACTACGACAACGAATGGCTCATCGGCCCGGGCATGGCGCTCGACCCGGCGAAGTACTTCATCATCGTGCCGAACATGCTGGGCAATGGCCTCTCGTCTTCGCCCAGCAACACGCCCGAGCCCTACAACCTGGCGCGCTTTCCGAACGTCACGCTCTACGACAACGTGACGCTGCAGCACCGGCTGGTGACGGAGAAATTCGGCATCGAGCGCATCGCGCTGGTGGTGGGCTGGTCGATGGGTGCGCAGCAGACCAACCAGTGGGGCTGCCTGTACCCGGACATGGTCCGGCGCATCGCGCCCTTCTGCGGCTCGGCGAAGACGGCGCCGCACAACATCGTGTTTCTCGAAGGCGTGAAGGCGGCGCTCACGGCCGATGCGGCGTGGAACGGCGGCTGGTACGCCACGCCACCGAGCAAGGGCTTGCGAGCGGTGGGCCGCGTGTATGCGGGCTGGGGTTTGTCGCAGCCTTTCTACATGCAGGAACTGTGGCGCGAGCTGGGCTTCAGCTCGCTCGAAGACTTCCTGGTCGGCTACTGGGAGGGCTTCTTCCTGAAGAAGGACGCCAACAACCTGCTCGCGATGCTGTGGTCGTGGCAGAACGGAGACATCAGCGACAACCCGGTGTTCAAGGGCGACTTCAAGAAGGCACTGGGCGCCATCAAGGCGCGCGCGATCGTGATGCCCGCCGAGCGCGACCTGTACTTTCCGGTGGCCGACAACGAATGGGAGGTGTCGCACATGCCGAACGCCGAGTGCCGCCCGATCCCCGGCGTGTGGGGCCACTTCGCGGGCGGCGGCAGCAGCCCCGTCGACACCCGCTTCGTCGATACCGCCCTCAAGGAACTGCTCGCCACGCCATGAACGCCGCCCTCCCCCGCGCAGCCGATCCGCTCGCCAGCTACCGCATCGAGTCCGAGCCCTTCTACCGGCCCGCCGGCAATGAAGTGATGCTCTACGAGCAGGCCTACCGCCACCGCATGCCGTTGATCCTCAAGGGGCCGACCGGGTGCGGCAAGACCCGCTTCGTGGAGCACATGGCATGGTCGCTCGGGCGGCCACTGGTCACGCTGGCGTGCAACGAGGACATGACGGCGTCGGACCTCGTGGGGCGCTACCTGCTCGATGCGAACGGCACGGCCTGGCACGACGGCCCGCTGACGCTGGCGGTGCGCCACGGCGGCATCTGCTACCTCGACGAGGTGGTGGAGGCGCGGCAGGACACCACGGTGGTGATCCATCCGCTGACGGATGCGCGCCGCATCCTGCCGCTCGACAAGAAGGGCGAGCTGGTGCACGCTCACCCCGACTTCCAGCTCGTGGTGTCGTACAACCCCGGCTACCAGAGCAGCGCGAAGGACATGAAGCCTTCGACGCGGCAGCGCTTCGCGGCGCTGGAGTTCGACTACCCCGACAGCACGCTCGAAGCGGAGATCGTCGCGCACGAGGCCGGGGTCGGGCTCGAACTGGCCGCGAAGCTGGTGGCCATTGCGCGCTGCTCGCGCGAGCTGAAGCATCGCGGGCTCGACGAAGGCGTGTCGACGCGCATGCTGATCTATGCGGGCGTGCTCATCCGCGACGGCGTGTCGCCGCGCGACAGCTGCGACATGACGATGACCCGCGCGCTCACCGACGACCCCGACATGGCGAGCGCGCTGCAGGGCTTCGTGGCCGCGCAGTTCGGATGAGCGACGGGCACGCGCTCACGTTCGAGGCGCTGGGCCTGCTCGCGCGTGGGCTGGCCGGTGTCGATGTGGAAGTGCTGCCGCTGACGAAGTTGCCGGCCCGTGCGCCTGCTGCTTCGCCGGACGCGGCACCACGGCCCGCGCGGGCCGTGCTTGCAGCGAAGCGGCTGCTGCTGCCCGAAGGCGGCGATGCCCGCCTGCGCCGTGCGATGGTCGCGCACGCGGTGGCGCACCTGCGGCACTCGGTGCCCGCGCGACCGGCGCGCGCGCTCAAGCCCATGGGCATCGCGGTGGTGTCGGCCATCGAAGATGCGCGCGTCGAGCATCTGCTGTGTCGCGATTTCCCCGGCGTGCATGGCTGGTTCACCGAAGCGCTCGCGCCGGTGCCCGATGCTTCCGACCTGGGCTTTGCTGCGCTCATCGCGCGCATGGACCGCCTGCTGATGCTGCCCGCATGGCAGGACGACAACCACTGGGTCAACAAGGCGCGCCGCCTGTTCGACGAGACCGCGGCCACCGCGGGGCTGGAAGATTACGACGCCTTCCGCGCCATCGCATCGATCCTGGCCAACGACCTCGGCCAGATGCGCGTGCGCTTCGACCCGCAGCACTACGCGGTGCCTGCGCCCTGGCGCGACGACAACAGCTACCTGTGGGATTTCGGCGAGGCCGAAACGCCGCCGGACGACGCCATCGCGCTGCAGCAGTCAGGCGCGCGACCACCACCGCCCGCCGATGCCACCGGCGACGACCACGGCGGCCCGCCACCCGAAGGTGGCGCCGAACTCGAACTGGGCCGCTACAGCTACCCCGAATGGGACCGCAAGCAGGAGCGCCTGCGGCCCGACTGGTGCACGGTGATCGAGAAGCTGCCGGCATGGCAGGGCCTCTCGCCGATGCGTGAACAGTCTGCAGCCAGCAATGAGCGCCTGACCCCGCTCGCCCTGCCGCGCGCGCGCCACCTCGACCGCACCCATCGCCTGCGCCGCCAGTGGGAAGGCGACGACGTCGACCTCAACGCCGCCATCGAAGTGCTGGTCGACCGCCGCCTGCGGCTGCGGCCCGACCCGCGCCTGTTCATGCGCCCCGGCAAGGCGCCGCGCGCGACCAGCGTGCTGGTGCTGCTCGACCTGTCGGAATCGGTGAACGACGCGGGGCAAGGAGGACAAGCGCGCTCGCTGCTCGACATCGAGAAGCAGGCCGCGCTGCTGCTCGCCGCTTCGTCGAATTCGAATGCGCGACAGGGCGCCGACCGGCTGGCGATCCACGGCTTTTCATCCAACACGCGCGACGAGGTTTATTACTACCGTCTGCTCGAATTCGGCAAGCCACTCGAAGCCCCGTCGCGCGCCATGATCGGCGCGGTGCGCGGGCGCTATTCCACGCGCATGGGCGCCGCGCTGCGCCACGCCACCGCACACTTGCGCGCGGAGCCGGCCGGGCAGCGCGCGATCTTGCTGGTGACCGACGGCGCGCCTTCCGACATCGACGTGCACGATGCGCAATACCTGATCGAAGACGCCCGCGCGGCCGTGGCCGAGGCGCGCGAGGCCGGTGTGCGCACCGCCTGCATCGCGGTCGATGGCGCGGCCGATGCGTATGTGCGCCGCATCTTCGGCTGGCGCAACTATTGCATCGCCGACGATGCACGCAGCCTGCCGGTTCGCCTGGCGCGCATGAGCGCACGACTGGCCGCCGCAAACTGAGGAGAATGATGGCTCACACATCCAGGAGACACCCCAGTGGCTGACAAGGACCCCATTCGCGTCGGCATCCTTTACTCGGAAACCGGCGTCACCTCGACCATCGGGCTGTCGCAGCTGCAAGGTGCGCTGCTCGCCATCGAGGAGATCAACGAGGCCGGCGGCGTCGACGGCCGCGAGATCGTGGCCGTGCGCCACGACCCGCAATCGAACCCCGCACGCTATGCCCAGCTGGCCGAAAAGCTGATCGTGCAAGACCGCGTCAACGTGATCTTCGGCTGCTACATGTCGAGCAGCCGCAAGGCCGTGATTCCGGTGATCGAGAAGTGGAACAAGCTGCTGTTCTACCCCACGCTTTATGAAGGCTTCGAGTACTCGGGCAACGTGATCTACACCGGCGCCGCGCCCAACCAGAACAGCGTGCAGCTGGCCGAGTTCATGACCACGAACTTCGGCGCGCGCGTGTACCTGATCGGCTCCGACTACATCTACCCCTACGAGTCGAACCGCATCATGGGCGAGCTGGTGATGCAGCGCCCCGGCAGCGAAAAATTGGGCGAGCGCTACGTGGCGCTGGACGCCACCGAAAAAGACTACCGCGCGATCATGGACGACATCCGCGACAAGCGGCCCGACTTCATCTTCTCGACCGTGGTGGGCGATTCGACCGCGAGCCTTTACCGCGCATACGCCGAAGCGGGCTTCGACCCGAGGGCGATGCCGATCGCGAGCCTCACGACCTCGGAGGCCGAGATCTCGCAGATGGGCCATGGGGTGGCGACGGGGCACTTCACGGCGGCGCCGTATTTCCAGTCGATCGACTCGGCCGCCAATCGGCGTTGCCTGGCGCGGCTGCGCGAGCGTTTCGGCGATGGCTGCGTGCCCAACCTGTGCTGGGAGGCGTCGTACTTCCAGATGCACATCTTCGCCAATGCCTACCGCCAGGCGGGCAGCGATGGCATCGCGGAGATATTGCCGCACATCCTCGGCAGCGAGTTCGATGCGCCGCAGGGGCGCGTGAAGATCGACCCGTCCAACCACCACACCTGCCTGTACCCACGCGTGGGCCGGGTCGATGCGCACGGGCAGTTCACCATCGTGCGGCAGGCGACGCGCGCGGTGTACCCCGACCCTTACCTCGTCACGCATTCGCTGGGCGACTGGACGGCCAAGCTCGACACGCTGGAAGCCTAGGATGAAACCTTGTTCTTCCGTTCGTCGCGTTGTTCGGCTCGGGACGCGTTGGAAGCGCCGCTGTTCAGGGCGCGACCGCGCCGACGGGGTACCTTGCTCCGCGAATGTCCCCCGGCCTGCGGCCTCCTCCTTTATTTCGCTGCGCAAGGCACCCCGCCAGCGCGATCGTTATTCGGAGCAGTGGTTGATCGGCCAGCACGACGAGAGCGCTTCTTGTGCGCAGGGCATCGGGTGCTCCCCGCAGCGAAATAAAGGAGGAGGCCGCAGGCCGGGGGACATTCGCGGAGGGGAGTACCCGGTGTCCTGTGCACGCGCCCTGAACAGCCGTCTTCCAAACAAGAACCCAAGCGGCGCAACCCGGCAGGAGGCCTGAGCGTGGACGGCACAGCGCCCAAAAGACACACCCTGCGGGTCACGCCACCGCAGCTGAAAGAGCTGCGGCTGCTGAAAATCGCGGTGATCCACCCCGACGACGCGGACGGCCGGCAGCTCACGCAGCAACTGCAGCGCATCGGCTGCCAGGTGCAAGCCTTCTGGCCACCGGTGCAGTTCCTGCCTGAAGGCATCGACGTCGCCTTCATGGCGGTGCAGCCCGACTTCATCAACCTGCGCTTCGAGTGGACGCAGAACGAAGATGCGCCCGCCATCATCGCGGTCGTCACCTACGAGAACCCGACCATCGTCGAGGCCGTGCTGGAGATCGGCGCCAAGGCGGTGCTGCCTTCGCCGGTGCGCTCGTTCGGGCTGCTCTCGGCGCTGGTGGTAGCGCGCGAGGCGCACAAGGAAAGCCGCTCGCTCGCACGGCGCCTGCGCAAGGTCGAGGCCAAGCTGCTCGGCGTGCGGCAACTCGCCGAGGCCAAGGCCGTGCTGATGAAGACGCACAACGTGTCCGAGGGCCAGGCCTACGACCTGATCCGCGAACAGGCCATGAGCAAGCGCACCACCATGGAAGAGATTGCCGCCGCCATCGTCAACGCCAGCGAGATTCTTTCGCTGGGCGTGCGCAAGCCCGGCCTGGGCTGAAGACTGCGAACGCCGGGATCAGAGCTGGCAGAAAGTCGTCAGCACCTTCAGCACGCTTTGCGTGGCACCGTCGAGCGTGGCGCGCTGGCGGTGCGCAATGCCCAGGCGGCGCGTGAGCTTCGGCGAAATCGGCAGCACCTGCATGCGCGCGTTCAGCGCCGCGTCGGCGGTCTGCTGCAGCGGCAGCAGCGCGGCGCCATAGCCGGCGGCCACCAGGCTCTGGATCGCGGCGTCGTAGTTCAGCTCGATGCGTGCGCGCGGCGCAAAGCCGGCCGCGGCAAACCATTCCATCGACAGCCGGTACATGTGCGTGGTCGCGTCGTTGAAGATCAGCGGCTGCGCCGCGAGCCATGCCGGCGTGGCGCGCTTGGGCGCCTTCCAGCGCGGCGGCACGAAGGCCATCATGGGCTGGTCGCGCCACGGCGTGACGACCAGGTCACGCTGCGGCGGCTGCGGCATCGCGACCAGCCCGATGTCGAGCGTGCCGGCTGCCAGCCGCGTCATCGCATCGTTGGAGCCGAGGATGCTGACCTCGACGTCGATGCCCGCATGCGCCGCGCCCAGCGCTTCGAGCACCTGCGGCAGCAGGTCGACCACCACGCCGGTCGACGTGCCCAGCCGCACGCGGCCGGTGCGGCCTTCGGCCTGGCGCTTGACGGCATCGACCGCCTCGTCGGTGTCGCGCAGCAGCTTGCGCCCGCGCTCCACCAGTGCCGCGCCGGCCGCGGTGGGCGTGACGCGACGGTTGCCGCGCACCACCAGCGGCGCACCCAGGCGTGATTCGAGTTCGCTGATGTGCAGGCTCACCGTGGGCTGGGCGAGGTGCAGTGCATTGGCTGCCGCCGAGAAGGTGCCCAGGTCGGCAATGGCGATGAGCGTGCGCAGCTGGTAGAGGTTGAGTTGTCGCATCAGGAATGCTGATTGAAGGGTTCAGGAATCTCAACTTCCACAATAGCACGCAGCGCCGGAAGATGAGCGCTCCCCAACCAGGAGCCCATCGTGACCGCGCCGACGCACTCGCCCTTCCCTCAACGCCTGATGCACGCCCTGCGCCGCTGGCGCCGTCGCGTGGCGGAGCGCAGCCGCCACCGGGCGGACTCCGGGCACCTGGCCGGCATGAGCGAACGCGAGCTGCGCGACCTGGGCATCGGGCGCAGCGAAGTGCAGGGGCTGCTGGACCGCCACCGCTGACAAAATCCGGCGCATTTCTTCAGGGAACGCGCCGGTTTTGAGGTTCAATTCGGGGCGTGCCCACACTCGCAACCCCCGCCCCTCTTTCCATCGAACTCACCTCGCCGCAATCGGTCAATGGTCGGCGCGCGGCCTTCCAGTCGCTCTGGCTGCTGGTGCGCATGCAACACGCGCACGACGCCGAAGGCGGCCTCGTGCGGCTGGCCGACCTGCGCGGCGAGGTCTCCGACGCAAGCACGCTGCGCATGGTCGTGAGCCGCGCGTTCCGCGACTTCAAAGCGTGGGACATCGAAGTCGGCTGGGGCGAAGACACGCAGCGCGAGCCGCGCTTCCTGAATGCCGAGCGGCGCAGCCAGGGCCCCTTCTGGCTGCCGGCCGCCGAGGCGAAACGCGTGCGCATGCTGGTTGGCGGCCGCGCGGCGACGGCAGCCGAAGTCGCGTCCTTCCTCGGTCTGCGCGCCCGCAAGGCCCGTGCGGCGGCGCCCGGCACGCCACCGCCCGACGCGGTGCATCTGCAGGACGCCGCCTTCTGGAAGCAGCTGGTCGCCTCGCAGCAGGCGGCGCGGCAGGGCCGGCTCATGGCGCCGGTGGCGGGCAGCGGCAACGCGAGCGGCCAGCCGGCGAGCGCGCTCGAATCGATCCGCCTGGCCGGCACGCTGGCCGCCACCGATTTCCAGCGCGCGCTGGTCACGCTCAACGAGGCGATGCTGTGGCGCCGCCTCGGCGACAACGAGCAGGCGCGCCGCCGCCTGCAGGCACTGAAGAAGCAGCGCCTGGCCCATCACGTGGCGGGCAACGATTACCTGGGCGCGATGGAATGCATCGTCGCGGCCTGGTGCGCCTACACGGCGCGCGACCTGCCGCTGGCGCAATCGCTGCTGGGCGGCATGGCCGACGACGCGGCGCGCGGGCTGGTGCTGCGGCATCACCCCGACGTGCGCTTCGAGTGGTGCAACCTGTGGGCGCTGGTGTGCCGCTCGCGCGCGCTCGGCATCTCTGCCGACGACAAGCCCGCCGCGGCCACGCTCGCCGAAGAGTCGCTGCGCCGGTTCGGCGAAGCACTGGCGGCCGCCTTCGAATCGCACTCCTTCGATGCGGCGCAGCACGTGGCCGCCAACATGGGCATGGCGGCGTGGCTGTTCGACCGCGTGGGGTTGAGCGACCTGCCCGCGCTCTCGCACGACGGCAACGCCGACACCACGCGCCGCGCCGTGCAGTGGATCGCCTTCAGCGAATGGCTGTGCGGCCACACCGACGGCCAGGGCCGCTCGGCCTGGAACGCCATCTACCTGATGCGCATTGCGCGCGGGCACTGCCGGCCCGAATCGCAGCCCACGCTCGCGCAGTTCCGCGCGCAGAAGCCGCTGGACCCGCCCGCGGTCTCGAAGCTCGCCGGCCCGCTGGCCGATGCCTTCGACGACGCGCACTGGCCCACGCGCTGGGTCGACGTGGCGCAGGCGCGGCTGGCCGACCACCAGGCGGGGCGCCGCCGCTACCCGGGCCTTCAGCATTGCAGCCTGTTGTTCGAGCACGCCTGGTATGCGGCGCATGCGGGCGAGCTGAAGGCGGCCGAGCAGTCGTTGGGGCTGCTGCGCGAAGCGCTGCCCGAACTGGTGCCGAGCGACCGCGCCTACTTCACCGAATCGTGGAACGACACGCTGCCGGCCGAACTGGTGCTGGAGGCCAAGCCGCCGCGGCGGCCGGCGGCACGCAAGAAGACCGCGCCACGCGCGCGCTAGACCGGGGTTCAGCAGCATGGCCAACAACAACCACAACGAGCACGACAACAACAACGCCAACGCCCACGCGCCCATCGACCTCGCGGCTCACCGCGAGCGCCGGGCCCGGCTGCAGCAACAACAGCAGCGCGCTGCCGCACGGGCGCGGCGCGATGGCGGCTCGCCCGCGGCAGACCCGGGCCCCGACGAGGTGCCCTGCATCCGCTGCAAGGAGCCTGTCTACGGCCATGCGCTGCGCTGCCCGCACTGCGGCGTGCATTTCAGCGGCGGTGCCGACGCCTTCGCGCCCAAGGAAGGGATGCCGCTGCGCACGAAGATGATGATCGCGCTGGTCGCCCTGGCGCTTCTTCTCGCGGGGCTGAGCGACGACATCGCGGCCTGGTTGTACTAGTCAGCGCGGCGCGGTCGGGGCGCCGGTCGACTTGCGCACCACGAGTTCCGGCCGCAACACCACGGTCGATGCGGACATCGAGCGCCCGTCGATCTCTTCGAACAGCATCTCGGCCGCGCGCCAGCCCAGCTCACGGTGCGGCAGGCGGATGGTGGTGAGCGGCGGATCGACCATGTCGACCAGCGGCATGTCGTTGTGGCCCGTCACCGAGATGTCCTTCGGCACGCGCAGGCCTGCCGTGCGCAATGCGTCGTAAGCACCGAGCGCCACGAGGTCGTTGCAGCACACCACCGCCTGCGGCGCCGGCCCCGCCTCGAGCATCTGCTGCATGGCGACGGCACCGGCCTCGCGGCTGTAGCTCGCGCACTCGACCACGCGGAACGGCTTCATGCGGTGGTCGCGCAGCGCCTGCTCCACGCCCAGGCGTCGGCCCACGCCGGTCGGGATGTTCTGCGGCCCCGCCAGGTGCGCGATGCGCTTGTGCCCCAGCCCCACGAGGTGATCGACCGCGAGCTTCATCGCGAGCCGGTCGTCGCTCACCACGGCGGGCAGGCGGCCGGTTTCGTCGGCGCGGTTGACCAGCACGGCCGTCATGCCGGCCTTGGTGACGAAGTCGACCAGCGGATCGTCGCGCGTGGCGGTGGCGAGGATCACGCCGTCGACGCGCTGCGCCAGCATGCGTTCGAGCACCGGGCGCGCCAACGCGTGGTCGACCACGTTGGTCACGAAGACGAAGTAGCCGCGCGCCGCCGCGCTGGCCTCGATGCCTTGCAGGATCGGCGGGAACACCGCGTTCGTGATGTCGGGCACCAGCACGCCGATGGTGTGGGTGCGCCCGGTGCGCAGGGCCGAGGCCGCGCGGTTGGGCCGGTAGCCCAGGCGCTGCGCCGCCTCTTCGACCACGCGCAGCACTTCCTCGCTGATCAGTGACCGCTTCTCGGGGCTGAGCGCCCGCGAGACGGTCGACACATGCACGCCGGCGGCGTTGGCGACGTCGCGGATGGTGACGGGAGAGGCAGTGGCGGAAGGCGGATTGGGCTTCATTGGTGCAAACGATTGTCGCCGAGGCTTGTGCCTGACGGTGGCTCTACCTCATTCATGGGTACCGAACCCCTCCATTTTACTTTTCGGAGATTTGGACTAATATCGTGCAAACGATTGCATAAACCACCCCATGAACATCGCCACCTCCCCCGACTCGGTGCTGGGCTTCACGCTCGACGCCATGAAGCGCACGCCCGACCCTCGGCTGCGCACCGTGATGGAAGCGCTCACGCGCCACCTGCATGCCTTCGTCCAGGAGGTGAAGCTGACCGAGGAAGAGTTCGAGCAGGCGCTCGAATTCATCGTCGCCATTGGTCACGCCACCGGCGAGACCAAGAACGAGGTGGTACTGGCGGCCGACATCCTCGGCGTGTCCACCGTGGTGGCGCTGCAGAACAACCAGGACCCGCAAGGCGAATCGCCGGCCGCGCTGCTGGGCCCCTTCTGGCGCGCGAACTCGCCGGCCTGCGCGGCGGGCGACAACATCGCGCGCTCGGGCACGCCGGGCATTCCGCTGGAAGTGACGGGCACGGTGCGCGACGGCAAGGGCCAGCCAATGGCCGATGCCACGGTCGACGTGTGGCAGGCCTCGCCCGTGGGCCTGTACGAAAACCAGGACCCGTCGCAGGACGACATGAACCTGCGCGGCCGTTTCACCACCGATGCGCAGGGGCGCTTTCACTTCTTCAGCGTGCGGCCGGCCGGCTACCCGGTGCCGACCGATGGCCCCTGCGGCGTGCTGCTGCGCGCGCAACGGCGCCACCCCAACCGGCCCGCGCACCTGCACTTCATGGTGAGCAAGCCGGGGCACAAGGTGCTGATCACGCAGGTGTTCGCCGATGACGACGAGAACCTGGAAAGCGACCCCACCTTCGGCGTGACGCAGCGGCTGATCGGCCGCTTCGCCCTCGCGCCCGATGGCAAGACCGCCACGCTGCAGCACGACTTCCAGCTCGAACCGGGCGAGATGAAGTTCCCCCGCCCCCCGATTCCCTGATTCCACAACTCCACGTCATCCCATGAGCTTCAATCCTGTCTCCCGACTCGACGGCAAGGTTGCCGTCATCACCGGCGGCCTTGGCGCCATCGGCTACGCCACGGCCACGCGCCTGGCCGCGCTCGGCGCCACCTGCGTGCTGCTGCATCGCAAGGGTGACGATGCGGCTGCGCGCGCCGCCGCCCTGCCCCGCGCCCACGGACAGCGCCACGGCGCGATCCGCGCCGACATCGTCGACACGCCCAGCCTGAACGCGGCCGCCGCCGAGGTGAAGGCCACGCACGGGCGCTGCGACATCCTGGTCAACAGCGCGGGGCACACGCAGCCCGTGGCGGCGGGCGATCTCGATGCGCTGACCGACGAACTCATCGACGACATCGTGCGCGCCAACTTCCGCGGGGTGTTCGCAACCATCCGCGCCTTCGCGCCGATGCTCAAGGCCAGCGGCGACGGGCTGGTGGTCAACATCTCGTCGATCGCGGGCTTCACGGGCGTGGGCAGCAACCTGGCTTATGTCGCGGCCAAGGCCGGGCTCGACGTGGTCGGCGATGCGCTGGCCAAGGCGCTCGCGCCGGCGGTGCGCGTGGTGTCGGTGTCGCCGGGCGCGGTCGAGTCGGGCTTCGTGCCGGGCCGCGGCACGGAGTTCGCAAGCAAGATGGCGAGCACCACGCCGCTGGGCCGCATCGGCAAGCCCGACGACGTGGCCGCCACGGTCGAGGCGCTCGCGACGACGATGCGCTTCGTCACCGGCACGCGCATCGTGGTCGATGGAGGGCGCCACCTGTGAGCACCGGCAAGACCCTCATTACCTGCGCCGTCACGGGCAACCTCGTGAAGCCCGAGCAGACGCCGCACCTGCCGATCACGCCGGTGCAGATCGCCGACGAATGCCTGGTCGCCGCCGAAGCCGGCGCGGCGCAGGTGCACATCCACGTGCGCCACCCCGAGACCGGCAAGCCCTCGATGGAAATCGACCTGTACCGCGAGGTGGTCGAGCGCATCCGCCGCGAGAACCGCGAGCTGATCATCAACCTCACGACCGGCCCCGGCGGGCGCTTCATTCCGAGCGAGGACGACCCCAAGATCGCCGCGCCCGGCACGACGCTGCTGCCGCCCGAGAAGCGCGTGGAGCACATCGCGCTCATCCGGCCCGACGTGTGTTCGCTCGACCTGAACACCATGAACTCCGGCCCCGACGTGGTGATGAACACGCCGAAAAACGTGCGCCGCATGGCGAAGGTGATCCGTGAAGCGGGCGTGAAGCCCGAGCTGGAGATCTTCGATTCGGGCGACATCAACCTCGCGCTCGACCTCATCGCCGACGGCACGCTCGACGGCCCCGCGATGTGGACCTTCGTGCTCGGCGTGAAGTACGGCTTTGCGCCCACGCCCGAGACGCTGCTTTACGCCCGCAACATGCT
Source organism: Variovorax sp. EL159 (assembly GCF_900100965.1). Classification (GTDB taxonomy): domain Bacteria; phylum Pseudomonadota; class Gammaproteobacteria; order Burkholderiales; family Burkholderiaceae_C; genus Variovorax. The sequence continues at coordinate 55,255 of NZ_FMUJ01000004.1, forward strand.
GCCGCGCGGCGCCTTCTGGAGCGCCTTCGGCATCGGCCGCATGGAGTTCCCCATCGTCGCGCAGGCCTGGCTGCTGGGTGGCCACGTGCGGGTGGGCATGGAAGACAACATCTACCTCGAGAAGGGCGTGCTGGCCCAAAGCAACGCGCAACTCGTGGCGAAGGCGCGCGACATCCTGCAAAGCCTGGGCGGCGAGATCGCCAACCCGCGCGAGGCCCGCGCGATGCTGGGCTTGCCCGACGCACACACCGTGCAAGGAGCGAAACGATGAGCGTCGCAGCCATGCACCCCGTTCACACCTCGCGCGCGCTGCGCGTGCACGAGAAGGCCGCCAACCTCGATGCGCTGAAGCTCGAAGCCGCGCCGCAGGCCGAACCCACACCGCCGCCCGGCCACGCCGTGGTGCGCATCGCAGCAGCAGCAGTCAACCCGAGCGACGTCAAGGCAACGCTGGGCCTCATGCCGCAGGCGGTCTGGCCCCGGACGCCGGGCCGCGACTTCGCGGGCACCGTCGTGAGCGGGCCCACCGAATGGATCGGCCGCGAGGTCTACGGCTCGGGCGGCGACAACGGCATCACGCGCGACGGCTCGCATGCGCGCTACCTCGTGTTGCCCGAAGCCGCATTGCGCGCCAAGCCCCGTGGCATTTCGATGGACGAGGCCGGTGCGGTGGGCGTGCCCTTCGTCACCGCTTATGAAGGCTTTCGCCGCAGCGGCATGCCGCAGGCCGGGCAGACGGTGCTGGTGCTCGGCGCCAACGGCAAGGTCGGGCAGGCGGCCGTGCAGCTTGCGTCGCAGGCCGGCGCGCGCGTGATCGCGGTGCAGCGCCATGCCGGGCCCTACGCGGGCTTTGCGAGCGGGCCGGTGGACACGATCGATGCACGCCACCACACCGACGTGGCCGCGCGGGTGCGCGAGCTGACGGACGGGCGCGGCGCGCACATCGTCTACAACACCGTGGGCAGCGCCTACTTCGAGGCCGCCAACAAGGCGATGGCCAAGGGCGCGACGCAGATCTTCATTGCCACGCACGACCGCGCGGTGCCCTTCGACATCTTCGCGTTCTACCGCGGCATGCACACCTTCGTGGGCATCGACTCGCTCGCGATGGACTGCGTGGCCTCGACCGCGCAGCTCGACGCGATGCGCGAGGGCTTCGAGCGCGGCACGCTCAAGCCCTTTCCGGTCGCGCGCCACTTCACGCTCGACGAAGCCATGGACGCCTACCGGCTGGTGCTGTCGGGCAGCACCGACCGCGTCGTGCTGCGGCCCTGAACCCACGAAGGACAACCGCCATGCATGTGACCCGTTTCAACGAAGCGCCGCACTACGAGGCGCCCAACCATTTCGACATGCGCTGCCTGCGCCTGCAGGGCAAGGAAGCCGGCCCCTCCACGCAGATGTGGATGGGCATGAGCCAGATCCTGCCGGGCGGCCACACCGGGCTGGACGGCTCGCCGATGGAAAAGCTGTACCTCGTGCTCGAAGGCCAGCTGCACGTGGTCGGCGAACTCGACGGCGCACATGAAGAAGAAGTGCTCGGCCCCTACGACAGCTGCCGCTTCGCGCCCGGCGAAAAGCGCCAGCTCGAAAACCGCAGCAACCGGCCGGTGCTGGTGGCGCTGGTGATGCCGAACGCGCCACCGCCGTAGCGGCCTCCCCTCTTTCTCTTTCGGTCATTCATCGCCCAACGAAACAAATCAACGGAGACAAGACGCATGAAGAAGACTTTCACCTGGAGCCGCCGGCAGACGCTGGCCGTGGCCGCGGCATTCGTCGCCGCATCCACGCTTGGTGGCGCGCACGCGCAGGGCAACTGGCCGGGCACACAGCCGATCAAGCTGGTCGTGCCCTTCACGGCGGGCAGCGGCACCGACATCGTTGCGCGGCTGGTGGCCGAGAAGCTCGGCCCGGTGCTGGGCACCAGCGTGATCGTGGACAACCGGCCCGGTGCGGGCGGCACGCTCGGTGCGGCGATCACGGCCAAGGCGCCGGCCGATGGCTACACGCTGCTGGTGCACTCGGCCGGCCACCTCGTGAACCCGTGGATCTACAAGGGCCTGTCGTACGACACGCTGAAAGACTTCACCGGGATCACGCCCATGGCCAGCCTGCCCAACGTGCTGGTCACCGCGCCCGCGCACTTCGCGAACGTGAAAGACCTCGTGGCGCAGGTCAAGGCCAAGCCGGGCCACTTCAACTACGGCTCCGCCGGCAACGGCTCGGCCACGCACATGAACGCCGAGGTGTTCCGCCTTGCGGCCGGCATCGATGCGCAGCACGTGCCCTTTCGCGGCACGCCCGAGGCCATGACCGAGGTGATGGCCGGGCGTGTCGACTGGTTCTTCGCGCCGATGGTGTCGGCCCTGCCGCTGATCCAGACCGGCAAGCTGCAGGCGCTGGCGGTCGGCACGGGCAAGCGCTCGGCGGCGCTGCCCAACGCACCCACGACGGTGGAGGCCGGCGTGCCGGGCTCGGAATACCTGTTCTGGGTCGGGCTCTTCGCACCCGCGAAGACGCCGCAGCCGGTGGTCGACCGCCTGCAGGCCGAGGTCGCGAAGATCATGCTGTCGCCCGAGCTGAAGGAGCGGCTGGAAAAGCTCGGTGCCGAGCCCTTCACCATGCCTTCGGCGCAGTTCAACAAGTTCATCGTCGAAGAGACCGGCAAGGCGCGGCAGGTGGTCAAGGCCGCGAACATCAGGGTCGACTGACGCCCTCCGGGGCCGGGGCCAATACCTGGCGAACCCGCTCGCGCAACACCGGCAGCACGTCGCGCTCGAACCACGGGTGGTGCTTGAACCAGCCCGTGTTGCGCGGCGAAGGATGCGGCAGCGGCACGACGCGCGGCCCGTAGTCGGCGAAGGCCTCGACCGTTTCGGTGACGCTGCCGCGCGCGGTCTTGCCCAGCAGGTGGTGCTGCGCGTACTGGCCGATGGGCAGGGTCAACTCGACATTCTTGAGCTCGGCGAACAGCCGTGCGTGCCAGAGCTGTGCGCATTCCTTGCGCGGCGGCAGGTCGCCGCTCTTGCCGCGGCCCGGGTAGCAGTAGCCCATCGGCACGATGGCGATCTGCGTCGCGTCGTAGAACAGGTCGCGGTCGATGCCGAGCCAGCGGCGCAGCAGGTCGCCGCTCCGGTCGTTCCAAGGCACGCCGGTCTGGTGCACGGTCAGGCTCGGGGCCTGCCCGACGATCAGCAGCCGTGCCGTGCGGCTGGCCTGCACGATGGGCCGCGGGCCCAGCGGCAGATGCGCTGCGCAGGCGCGGCAGTTGCGGATCTCGGTGAGAAGAAGATCCACCGGGGTTTCTTCGGCGCGGCCGGCTACTGCGCGAACGGACGGAAGAAGGCGTTGAGCTCGGTGCCCGGCGCGGCATCCGCAAAGCCGTCGAAGCGGCCTTCTTCCGACAGCGTGCGTGCGGCGCGCATGAAGCCGCCCCATGCCGCACGCGCGAGCCCGCCGCCGACGCTGACGCGGCGCACGCCCAGCTCGGCGATGTCCTTCATCGTCAACTCGCTGGCCGCGCCGACCAGCAGGTTGACCGGCTTGCCCCCGGCGGCCGCGACCACGGCGGCGATCTGCTCGCGGGTCTTGATGCCGGGCGCGTAGAGACAATCGGCGCCGGCATTCGCATAGGCCTTGAGCCGGGCGATGGCGTCGTCGAGATCGGGGCGACCGGCGAAGAAGTTCTCGGCGCGGCCGACCAGCAGCACGTCGGCGCCGCTGGCGTCGATGGCCTTGCGCGCGGCGCGCATGCGCTCGACCGCGACGTCGATGGAAAAGAGCGGATCGGCGGCGTTGCCCGTCGAGTCCTCGATCGACAGGCCCGCCACGCCGGTCTCGACCGCGAGCCGCACGCTTTCGGCCACGCCCTGCGCATCGGCGGCAAAGCCGTTCTCGAAGTCGGCGTTCACCGGCAGGTCGGTGGCGGCCACGAGTTCGCGCAGGTGGTCGAGGATCTGGTCGCGCGACAGCGCACCGTCGGCATGGCCGCGCGACCATGCAAAGCCCGAGCTGGTGGTGGCCAGCGCCTTGAAGCCCAGGCCTTCGAGGTAGCGTGCGCTGCCGGTGTCCCAGGGGTTCGGGATGACGAAGCAGCCTTGTGCATGGAGCGCGCGGAAGTCGGCGCGTTTCTGGGCGATGGAGCGGGTCATGGGGGCCTCATCTTTCTGAGTCGGGGGCGACGGGGGCCCCGCATTCTGACGCAGCGGCACAAAGCCGCGCAGGGCACAGGCAATGCCCCTCAGCACTCCACCACGTTCACCGCGAGGCCACCGAGCGAGGTCTCCTTGTAGGTCGACTTCATGTCCTCGCCGGTCTGCTTCATGGTGCGGATCACGGCGTCGAGCGACACATAGTGGCTGCCGTCGCCGCGCAGCGCCATGCGTGCCGCGTTGATGGCCTTCACGGCCCCCATCGCGTTGCGCTCGACGCACGGAATCTGCACCATGCCGCCGACCGGGTCGCAAGTCAGGCCCAGGTTGTGTTCCATGCCGATCTCGGCGGCGTTCTCGACCTGCGCCGGCGTGGCGCCGAGCACCGCAGCGAGTGCACCGGCAGCCATCGAGCAGGCCACGCCCACTTCGCCCTGGCAGCCGACCTCGGCACCCGAGATCGATGCGTTGGCCTTGTAGAGCATGCCGATGGCCGCGGCCGTGAGCAGGAAGTCGACGATGCCGTCGTCACTCGCCTGCGGCACGAAGCGCTGGTAGTAGTGCATGACGGCGGGCACCACGCCGGCCGCGCCGTTGGTGGGCGCGGTGACGACACGGCCGCCGGCCGCGTTCTCCTCGTTCACCGCCATCGCGAAGGCGTTGACCCAGTCCATCACCGCGAGCGGATCGGCCGCGCCGGCCTGCGCCAGCAGCTCGCGGTTCAGCTCGGGCGCACGGCGGCGCATGCGCAGCGGGCCGGGCAGCGCGTGCGCCGCCAACGGGTTGTCGATGCCGAAGCCGCGCTGCACGCACTGCTGCATCACGCCCCAGATGCGCAGCAGGCCGCTGCGCACTTCGGCCTCGGGCCGCCACACGCATTCGTTGCGCATCACCAGCGCCGCGACCGACAGGCCGCTGGCGCGGCATTGCGCCATGAGTTCGTCGCCGGTCGAGAAGGGATGCGGCACGGCGGAAGCCGCAGCCACCGTCGCGGCCACCGCCTGCCCGCCTTCGACGACGAAGCCGCCGCCGACCGAGAAATACGTGCCCTCGGCCAGCGTGCCGCCATCGGCCGCGAAGGCGGTGAAGCGCATGGCGTTGGGGTGCTCGGGCAGCGACTCTTCGCCGCGAAAGGCGATGTCGCGCACGCGATCGAAGGCGATGGGCGTGGTGCCCAGCAGGCTCAGCTGGCCGGTGCGGCGCAGCGCGTCGAGGCGCGGCTGCACGGTCTCGGGCCGCACCGTGTCAGGCGCGTCGCCGAAGAGGCCGAGGATCACGCCCTGGTCGGTGGCATGGCCGTGGCCCGTGGCGCCGAGCGAGCCGAACAGGTCCACATGCAGTCGCGCCACCTGCGCGAGCACGCCGCGTGTTTCGAGCGACCGCGCGAACATCAACGCCGCGCGCATCGGCCCGACGGTGTGCGAACTGGACGGCCCGATGCCGATCTTGAAGATGTCGAAGGCTGAGAGCATCAGCGCATCATGCGGCCGGCAGCTGCTGTTTGACCAGTGCCACCCAATAGGCGGCGCCCAGCGGCAGGATGGCGTCGTTGAAGTCGTAGTACGGGTTGTGCACGTTCGGATCGTTCGGGCCCTCGCCCGCGCCGATGCCGATGTAGGCACCCGGGCGCTTCTGCAGCATGAAGGCGAAGTCTTCCGAGCCCATGGCCGGTGGAATGTCGGTCTTGACCTGGGCGCGCTCGACCAAGCTGGCGGCGGCGGCAATGGCGGCATCGGTCTCGGTGGGCGTGTTGACCACGCCGGGATAGCCGCGGCGGTAGTCGAGCGCCACCTTGGCGCCGTGCGTCTGCGCCACGCCATCGCAGATCTGCTGCATCGCGGCCTGGGTCTTGTCCTGGATTTCGGGGTCGAGCGTGCGCACGGTGCCGCGCAGCACCACGGTTTCGGGAATCACGTTCCAGGTGTCGCCGCCGTGGATCTGCGTGACGCTGACCACGGCCGAATCGGTGGCGCCGGTGCGGCGGCTCACGATGGTCTGCAGGGCATTGACGAGCTGGGCCGACACCACCACCGAGTCGATGCCGGTCTCGGGCATGGCGCCGTGGCTGCCCTTGCCGGTGATGACGATCTCGAAGGTGTCGAGAAAGGCCGTCATCGTGCCCTTGCGGATCGCGAACTGGCCGCGCGGCAGGCTGGGGAAGTTGTGCATGCCGTACACGGCATCGGCGGGGAACTGGTCGAACAGGCCTTCGTCCACCATCACGCGACCGCCGCCTTCGTTCTCTTCGGCCGGCTGGAACACGAACTGCACTGTGCCCTTGAAGGGCTTGTGGCGCGACAGGTGTTCGGCCGCGCCCAGCAGCATGGCGGTGTGGCCGTCATGGCCGCAGGCGTGCATCTTGCCGGCGCACTTCGAGGCGTGCGGCTGTGTGCCCAGCTCCTGCATGTTGAGCGCGTCGAGGTCGGCACGCAGCGCGATGCTCGGGCCTTCGCCGTTCTTCAGCGTGGCCACCACGCCGGTGCCGGCCAGGCCGCGATGCACCGGCAGGCCCATCAACATCAGCGCGTTGGCGACGACGTTGGCGGTGCGATGCTCCTCGAAGGCGGTCTCGGGGTTGGCGTGGATGTCGCGGCGCCAGCCGAGCATGCGCTCGCGGGTGTCTTCGGCAATTTCGGGTTCGCGGTACATGGCGGTCTCTCTCGTGGTCGTGGGGTCAATGGAAGAATTCGGCGATGACGGTCGCGCCGAGAAAGGTACCGGCCGTGGCGGTGAGCGACACCACCACGATGCGCCAGCCCAGTTGGCGGAACACCGGCAGGTCTTTCGCGACGGAGAAGCCGGCCAGCGCCAGCACCGGCGTGGTGAAGGCCAGGAAGTTGAGCTTGGCGGTCAGCGCGATCAGCGCGTCGGAGAACGGAAACAGGCCCGGAATGCCGACCACCGTTGCCACCACCGACAGCACCAGCACCATCGGCAGGCGCGGCACGAGGCGCTTGATGCCCTCGACCACCAGCGCGATCGCCACCACCGCGGCCATGCCTTCGAGCGACACCAGCATCGGCACCTTGTAGGTCAGCGAGTTGCCGATGAGCACGCCGCCGCCCACCACCGCCCAGGCGATGAACGTGTCGCGCATCGGCATGGCACCACCATGCGACGGCAGGCCCGCCTGCGTGCCCTGCGGCATGGCGCCCGTGTCGGAAGCACCCTGCGCGCCGCGCTTCGACAAACGGCCCAGCACCGGTTCGAGCTTGCCGTAGAGCCACGAGCACAACGGCAGCGACAGGAACAGCGTGAAGTAGAAGCCGACCACGGTGGTCAGCAGGTTCGACGCGGCCGCGATCGCGGTGAGCTGCGGCAGCATCTCGGCCGGCTGCTGCGCGGCGATGGCGCCCAGCGCCGCGGCCATCAGGCTGCCCGAACCCACGCCCGCGCCCATGGCCAGCGAACGTGGATCGAAGATGTGCAGGCTGGCGATGAAGCCCGCCAGCACCGCGATGAACAGCGCGCCCAGCACGGTGCCGGTGATGTACTCGGCCAGCACGCCGCGGCCTTCGGGCGAGGCCATGCCGTACTTCTCGCCAATGATCACGAGGTTGCCCTCGCGGCCCACCGAGAAAGTGGCGCCCACGGCTTCGCGCTTGATGCCCAGCAGCAGCGCCAGCGGCAGGCCGAGGGCCAGCGTGCCGAGGGCATGGCCGAACTCCTGGAACAGCAGCGCCCAACCCGCCTGCTTGACCTGCGGCAGCGCCGCGCCCACCGTCAGGCCCAGTTTCACGACGAACAGCAGCAGGCCCGCATTGAGCAGGCCACCCGCAAACGACTGCTGCGCAGGCGCCACGCGCACCACGCCCGGCACGCGGCGCTGCGCGATGCCCCAGACCGCCGCGATCAGCAATGCCCACAGCATCGGCAGCAGCGCCACCTTGCCGGGCCCGACGCTGAATTGCACCGGGCCGATGAGTTCGGCCACCGCCACGATGGCGAGGGTCACGAGCGCGAGCCTGAGTTTTCCCGAGGCGGTCGCCGGGGCCATGGTGTCGAGCGTGGAGGCGGCAGAGGTCATGTGTGGGGGCTTCTTCTGGCGAGGTGCCGGCGAGTTTCGGGCTGCAGAGCACTTGCATCAATGACAGCAAATGAGGATATTTGGTGCATTGAATGCAACACTCGAAGCACCCGCCATGGACGACAAACTCGACACCCGCCGCGTGCGCTACTTCATCCAGGTGCTCGAAAGCGGCTCGGTGCGCGGCGCCGCCGACGTGCTCGACATGGACCCTTCCGCCGTCAGCCGCGCCATCGGCATTCTTGAAAAGGAATGCGGCGTGCCGCTGCTGGAGCGCCACGGCCGCGGCGTGGTGCCCACCGACGCGGGCCAGATGCTGGCCGGCTACGTGCGGCGCCAGCAGAACCAGAAGCAGCACCTGCTGGCGCAGATGGACAGCATCCGCAAGATCGAGCGCGGCCACATCGACATCGTGGCGGGCGAAGGCTATGTCGACTGGTTGATGCGCCACAGCCTGCGCGACTTCATGACCACGCATCCGAAGATCACCATCGACCTGGACGTGGCCAGCACCGACGAGATCGTGCGGCGCATCGTCGAGGAGCGCGCCCACATCGGCATGCTGTTCCAGCCGCCGAAGGACGAGCGGCTGACCTCGCACCAGTCGCATGCGCAGCCCATCCAGACGATGGTGCCGGCCTCGCACCCGCTCGCGCGGCTCGGCCGCCCGCTCAAGCTGGCCGACCTGCTGCCCTACCCGGGCGCCACGCTGCACCGCAACTTCGGCGTGCGCCAGCACATCGAGGCCGCCGAGATCAGCGAAGGCGTGCGGCTGCCCGCGCTGCTCACCACCACGTCGTTCAGCGCGCTCGGGCATTTCGTGTCGGCCGGGCTGGGCTACACGCTGGGCACGCGGATCTCGCTCACACCCAACGCGGACAACACCACGCTGGTCGAGCTGCCGATGAAGAACCCGCTGCTGTCGCAGGGGCGCTCGCACATCGTCTCGCGGCATGGCCGCATGCTGTCGCCGGCGGCAGCGGCGCTGCTGCGGCAGATCGTGACCGACATGCGCCGCTATGCCGACCTGGCGACGGGGAAAGAAAAGCGAGCGGCCCCGCGCGCACGCGGCGTGGCCGCCTGAGCGTTGCGCACCGGGGCCTTTCGGTGTTCTGATCGGCCCCCATGTCCTACGTCATTCCGCTTTTCATCCATCTGCTCTGCGCCGCCTTCTGGGTCGGCGGCATGGCGACCATGCACTTCGCGGTGCGCCCCGCTGCCGTCGCCACGCTGGAGCCGCCCTTGCGCCTGCGCATGATGGCCGCGACGCTGCGGCGCTTCTTCGTCGGCGTGGACGCGTCCGTCACGCTGCTGTTCCTGAGCGGCGTGGGCATGATCATGGTGACCGGCGGCTTTCGCGCGATGCACTGGCGCATCGAAGCCATGATGAGCATCGCGATCGTGATGGCCGCCATCTATGTCTACATCCGCGCCTCGGTGTTCCGGGCGCTGCGGCGCGCGGTGGAAGAAAGCGCCTGGCCCAAGGCGGCTTCGCTGCTCAACACGGTGCGGCAGCTGGTGGGCATGAACCTGGTGCTGGGCGTGGTGGTGTTCGGGGTGGCGACCATCGGGCGCGCGGGCTGAGCCGGCGCGCGCCCTTCTCCAGACGCCCGGCACACTGGTGTGCGCCGGGTGGCAGTGGCGATAACGACGACGTTCAAGCCAGTTGCAGATCGACCTCGATGTTGCCGCGCGTGAGCTTGGAGTACGGGCAGGTCTGGTGCGCCGTGTCGATGATGGCGCGTGCGGTGTCGCGCTCGATGCCGGGCAGGCTCACGCGCAGGCGCGCCTGCAGGAAGTACGAACCGTCGGTGTTGGCCAGGTCCACTTCGGCATCGACCGCGAGGTCGGCGGGCAGCTTGATCTTCAGCTTGCCGGCCGCCAGGCCCATGGCACCGATGAAGCAGGCCGACCAGCCGGCCGCGAACAGCTGCTCGGGGTTGGTGCCGGCGCCCGAGGTGCCGGGCGGCGACAACTGGATGTCGAGGCGCCCGTCGTCGCTGCGCGATGCGCCGTCGCGTCCGCCCGTGGTGTGGGTCTTGCCGGTGTAGAGGATCTTTGCGGTGGAGCTCATGGAGATTCCTTGCAGGGGTGGCCCGCCAGCAGGGGTCTTTCCTGCTGCACGGGGTCGCCGGGATGGCGATGCATGGATTGAATCCGTGGGCTGTATCCGCGATGTGTCGAGCCGGGTGCACTTTTGCGTGCGCATGTGTGCGGCGGGCGGCCAGACACACTGGCGTACAAAAACCCGATGCGCGGCAAGCCGGGCGGCGGCGAATCAGTGCGCCACACCCTTGAGTTCGACGCTGTTGCCGTCCGGGTCGCTGAGGTAGATCGACGGGCCGTTGCCTTCGGCGCCGAAGTTGTTCTGCACCTCGCCGTGCACCGGCACACCGTGCTGCGCCATGCGCGCGCGGATCGCGGCTTCGTCGAAGGGTTCGATGCGCAGGCAGAGGTGGTCGACGTTGCGGCCTTCCACGCCTGCCAGCGCGCCGCCCTGCTTTCCCAGCGGGCCGTCGGGCGTGACGAGGTCGATCAGGCTGGCACCCGCGCGCAGGTGCACGAGCCCCAGGTCGTCGCGGCGCTTTTCGACGGTGCAGCCCAGCACGTCGCAGTAGAAGGCGATCGATCGATCGACGTCTTTCACGCGCAGCACGACATGGTCGATGCGCAGCACCGAGAACGGTGGGCGCATCGGGCTCGTCATGCCATCGACCTTTTCTTCAGACGACGCCGGCCGAACGCAGGGCCTCGAAGCGCGTGGCGTCGATGCCCATTTCGGCCAGCACTTCCTGCGTGTGCTGGCCCAGCGCCGGCGGTGCATGGCGCAGCACCGGCGGCGTGGCCGTCAGGCGCAACGGGCTCGCCACGCCGGTGATGCTGGCAATGCCGTCGCCCGCATCGCGCGGCAGCGTGACCGCCAGGCCGCGCGACTTGACCTGCGCATCGTCGAAGGCCTGCGCGATGTCGTTGATGGGGCCGCAGGGCACGGCCTTGTCTTCGAGCAGCGTGACCCAGTCGGCGGTGGTGCGGGTGCGGGTGAGCTCTTCCATCATCGGAATGAGCACGCCGCGGTGCTTCACGCGCAAGGTGTTGGTGGCAAAGCGCGCGTCGGCCGCCCACTCTGCGTGGCCGGCCGCTTCGCAGAAACGCGCGAACTGGCCGTTGTTGCCGATGGCCAGCAGCATCGATCCGTCTTGCGTCGGAAAGTCCTTGTAGGGCGCCAGGCTCGGGTGCGTGTTGCCCTGGCGCTGCGGTGCCTTGCCGGTGTTGAGGAACGCGCTCGCCTGGTTGGCGAGGATGGCCATGCCCACGTCGAGCAGCGCCATGTCGATGTGCTGGCCTTCGCCGGTGCGGTCGCGCACCTGCAGTGCGGCCAGTATGGCGGTGCTGGCGTACACGCCGGTGAACAGGTCGGTGAGCGCCACGCCCACGCGCAGCGGGCCGCCGCCGGGCACGTCGTCGGGGCGGCCGGTGATGCTCATCATGCCGGTCATGGCCTGGATCATCAGGTCGTAGCCCGCGCGCTCGGCATACGGGCCGTCGTGGCCAAAGCCGGTCACGCTGCAGTAGATGAGGCGCGGGTTGGCCGCGCGCAGGCTCTCGTGGTCGAGGCCGTATTGCTTCAAGCCACCGGTCTTGAAGTTCTCGACCACGATGTCGGCCTGCGCCGCCATCTGCTTGAGCAGCGCCTGCCCGTCGGGCGTGGCCATGTCGATGGTGACCGAACGTTTGTTGCGGTTGCAGGACGTGAAGTAGCTGGCCTGGTCGGTGTCGTTGCCGTTCGCGTCCTTGATGAACGGCGGGCCCCAGGTGCGGGTGTCGTCGCCCACGCCGGGGCGCTCGATCTTGACGACGTCGGCCCCCAGGTCCGCGAGGATCTGCGTGCACCACGGGCCCGCGAGCACGCGGGACAGATCGAGGACCTTGATGCCGTCCAGGGCTGCGGGCTTGGTGCTCATGCGCTCGTTCAGTTGGCGAAAGCGGCGATGCCGGTGATGGCGCGGCCCAGGATGAGCGCGTGGATGTCGTGCGTGCCTTCGTAGGTGTTGACCACTTCGAGGTTCACCAGATGGCGGGCCACGCCGAACTCGTCGCTGATGCCGTTGCCGCCCATCATGTCGCGCGCCAGGCGGGCGATGTCCAGGGCCTTGCCGCAGTTGTTGCGCTTCATGATCGAGGTGATCTCGACCGAGGCCGTGCCTTCGTCCTTCATGCGGCCCAGGCGGAGGCTCCCTTGCAGGCCCAGCGTGATCTCGGTCTGCATGTCGGCCAGCTTCTTCTGGATGAGCTGGTTGGCGGCGAGCGGGCGGCCGAACTGCTTGCGGTCGAGCGTGTACTGGCGGGCGCGGTGCCAGCAGTCTTCGGCGGCGCCGAGCGCACCCCACGAGATGCCGTAGCGGGCGCTGTTCAGGCAGGTGAACGGGCCCTTCAGGCCCTGCACTTCGGGGAAGGCGTTTTCTTCGGGGCAGAACACGCCGTCCATCACGATCTCGCCGGTGATGCTGGCGCGCAGGCCGACCTTGCCGTGGATCGCGGGGGCCGAGAGGCCCTTCATGCCCTTCTCGAGCACGAAGCCGCGGATCGGGCCGACCGTGCCGCTTTCGCTGACTTCCTTGGCCCACACGACGAACACGTCGGCGATGGGCGAATTGCTGATCCACATCTTGGCGCCGCTGAGCGAGTAGCCGCCCGGCACCTTCTTGGCACGCGTGACCATGCTGCCGGGGTCGGAGCCGTGGTCGGGTTCGGTCAGGCCGAAGCAGCCGATCCATTCGCCGGTGGCGAGCTTGGGCAGGTACTTCTGCTTTTGCGCTTCGGTGCCGAATTCGAAGATCGGCACCATCACCAGCGAGCTTTGCACGCTGGCCATCGAGCGGTAGCCCGAATCGACGCGCTCGACTTCGCGGGCGATCAGGCCGTAGGCCACGTAGTTGAGGCCGGGGCCGCCGTACTGCTCGGGGATCGTCGGGCCGAGCAGGCCGAGCGCGCCCATTTCGCGAAAGATGGCGGGGTCGGTCTCACCGGTGCGGAAGCCCTCGATGACGCGGGGCGCCAGGCGCTCCTGGCAGTAGGCATTGGCCGCGTCGCGGATCATGCGTTCTTCGTCGGTCAGTTGCTGGTCGAGAAGAAGGGGATCGTCCCAGTGGAATTGCGCTTTGGCGGCCATGTGCTGTCTCCGGAAAGAGGGGAAAAAGAGAAAAGAGGGGGATGGCCTCGATCCTAGCCACGCGAGGGAACGGGTGCAAACGATGAATCCTCACCCAGATATGCGTTCGTAGAATGTCTTGCAAGATGTTCGAGCCGTTCTTTCATTGGTAAGACTGCTCCTCCATACATACACCCGAGGCATACATGCGCCGCAAGATTCCACCCCTGCAAACCCTCGTGTGCTTCGACGCCGCCGCGCGCCACGAGAGCTACACCCGCGCCGCGCAGGAACTCGCGCTCACGCAGAGCGCGGTGTCGCGCCAGATCGGCACGCTCGAAACCTTCCTGGGCGTCGCCCTCTTTCGCCGCACGCGGCACGGCGTGGCGCTCACCGCGAGCGGCGCGGCCTATGCAAGGCAGATCACCAAGCGGCTCGAAGCGATGGAGCGCGACACGCTCGATGCGATGGCGCACCAGGGCGAAGGCGGTTCGCTCTCGCTGGCGGCCGTGCCCACCTTCGCCACGCGCTGGCTGATGCCGCGGCTGAAGGGATTCGCCGCGCTGCAGCCCGACGTGGTGGTGCACATCGAGACGCGCACCCGCCCCTTTCTCTTTGCCGATGCGGAATTCGATGCGGCGCTTTATGCCGGCACGCCCGCGCAGGTCGAGAACTGGGCCGGCACGCATGCGTTGCTGCTGATGCATGAAGACGTGGTGCCGGTGTGCAGCCCGTCGCTGTTGCCGCGCGGCAAAGCCGTGGCGCCGGCGGCCATCGCGAAGATGCCGCTGCTGCAGCAAAGCACACGGCCCGACGGCTGGCGCCAGTGGTTCGACGCGCAGCAGGTCGATGCGCCCAATGCGCGCGGCGGGCCGCGCTACGAGCTGTTCTCGATATTGGCCGCCGCCGCCTCGCACGGCCTGGGCGTGGCGCTGATGCCGACGATGCTGGTGGCCGACGAACTGGCGCGGGGTGAACTGGTGGTGGCGTGCCCACGGCCGCTGTCAGGCGAGCGCAACTACTACCTCGTGACACCGGAGCGCGCCGACCAGCGGCCGCTGCTGAAGTTCTTCAGCGACTGGCTGCTGGCGCAGGCGCGGCAGGGCTGACGCGCTGCCCTGCCCTCTGAATGCCTGGCGGCCGAGAACGATTCCGGACGCCATGCGCATCAGCCCTTTGCGGGCCGGACGCCTTCCCGGGCATAGGCCTCGATCAACGCGGGAAAGGCGTCCATCGCGGGCAAGGCGCCAAAGCTGTGCTTCGCGAGCGTCGTGGCCCAGGGCAGCTTCTCGTCGGTCCAGGTTTCGACGAAGGGCTCTACCCATGCGTGCCGGTCGAGCATCGACGACCGGAGGTTGACGAAGTAGTCCATGCCTTCGGTGCGCGTGAACATCCAGCTCTTGCAGTGCGGGCAGAAGAAGTGGTGCGAGTCGCCGTGCAACCCGCCGATGACGGGCTCGCCCGACACCACCTCGAAGCCCTGCGCGGGAATGGCGAGCGAGAGCGAGAAGGCGCTCGCGCTCATGGTCTGGCAGCCGGTGCAATGGCACGCCATCGACAGCAGCGGCGGCGCGGTGATGCGCAGGCGCACCTGGCCGCAGCGGCAGCCGCCGGACCAGGGGAGTTGCCAGCCGTCGGCTGGGTCAGGGGATGAATTCGAGGTGCTCATGGGGTGCTCTGGCTCTGTGGTTGTTGCGGCGGTGGCGTGGCCTTCTTGGGCCGCGAGGCGCGTGGCGGTTTGAAGGGGCCGGCGACTTTTTCGAGCCAGGGGTCGCACACGGCCCGCAGTTCCGGGTCCACATCGAACTGGGGGTCTCGCGCGTCGAAAAGAACCGATCTTTTCGCCTGCGCCCGCACCAGCGCGAATGCATTCTTTTCAGAGCGGCTGTTGTCGAACATGAGCGTCATGTTCGCGATCTGCGTCGCGTGCCCGACCGCGGCCTGCGTGCGCGGAAACCGCTCGATGAGCTTCTTGTGCTCCACGCCGTGGCCGCCCTGCTGCTTGCGGGTGCTCACGCGAAAGACGGACATGTCGACCGAGACGAGCCCCACGAACAGCAGGACGACGAAGTAGCCCGCCGCCTGCATCGCGCGGATGTCGTCGGCCTTCGACGCATGGCCGCCGCCGGGCAATGGCTTCCAGTGGGAAAAGACCGTCTCGAATGCGAACGGCATGCGCTGGTCCATCACGAGGCTCTTGAAGGCGCGCACGCCTTCCTGCGACAGGACCTGCCATTTCTCGTCGTCATCGCGCAGGCGCTGGGCCCATGCGGGGATGTGGCCGGTGCGATGGTCGGCGTCGGGCAGGATGGACATCATCATCCGGTCCGCATTGATCAGCGGCATCTGCAGCGACGCCGCCAGCCGCGAGTACCAGAGGGTGGACTTGCCCGACCCGTTGTGGCCGGCCAGCACGAAGGCCACCGGACGCGGGCCGCGCGTCTGCTCCAGCAGCTTGTCGAGCTTCGGGGGACGGCGGCTCACGCCTTGCTCGCGCGGAACCTGCCTTCGACCAGCCGGCCGATGACCTTCGTGCCATCGGCGGCCTCGCGAACGACCCGGGTCGGGTCTTGCGGGTAGGCGTAGTAGGCGAATATCTTGGCCGCGTTGGGCCCGCGAAAGACGTCCGCCCTGTCGATGCCCGGCTTGTTGAGCGCGCGGGCCGCCTTCTTCAGCAGCACCGTCGTGTTGTCCTCGGGGCGAACGACCGGGCGAGGCGCCTTGCCGACCTTGACCAGTTCCATACCCCGCCCCAGCGTCGCGACCGACCGGCCCTGGACCAGTGGCCCTTTCGCGCTGTCGCGTGCGGTAGTTTTTTCGCGTGTCATGCGTGAATGATCGCTCAAAACGGCGGTTGGCGACTCGTGTGGACGTGGCCGTTTTGCCCCGCGGAAAAGAGCGGCGCCCCCTGCGTCCTTCGGAAACCCTTGTCCGGAAACGGCGAGCGGCGCGCGGCCGGAGGCAAGACACTGCAGTCATGACAACCCCCGCTTCCCACATCGAGGCCCTCGACTGGCCCGAGATCGAGACTGCGCTTGCCACGCGCGGCTGCGCCACCACCGGCCCGCTGTTCACGCCGAAGGAATGCGCCGCGCTCGCCGCGATGTACGACCAGCCCGCGCGCTTTCGCAGCCGCGTGGTCATGCAACGCCACGGCTTCGGCCAGGGCGAGTACCAGTACTTCGCGAACCCGCTGCCGTCATCGCTCGCCGCGTGGCGCAGCGCGCTGTACGAGCGCCTTGCACCACTGGCCAACGCCTGGGCCGCGGCTATGGGCCAGCCCGCCGACTACCCGGCGGACCATGCCGCCTACCTCGCGCGCTGCCACGCGGCGGGCCAGTTGCGCCCCACCCCGCTGCTGCTGCGCTACGACGAGGGCGACTACAACTGCCTGCACCAGGACCTGTACGGCGACCTGCAGTTTCCGCTGCAGCTCACCGTGCTGCTGAGCGATCCGCGCGAAGACTTCACGGGCGGCGAGTTCGTGCTGACCGAGCAGCGCCCGCGCATGCAGTCGCGCGCGGAAGTGGTGTCGCTCGCGCAGGGCGAGGCGGTGATCTTCGCGGTCAACCAGCGGCCGGTGACGGGCACGCGCGGCACCTACCGCGTGACGATGCGGCACGGCGTGAGCCGCGTGCGCTCGGGGCGGCGGCACACGCTGGGCATCATCTTTCACGACGCGCGCTGAGCGCCGCTTTCTTCAGAAGACAGCAGTGCGCGCAAGCCGTGAAGGCCATTGCGCGCAACGCCCCGGTCAGGGCTTGACTCGCGGAACGTTCACGTGGAACGGCCCCTGCAGCGCGGGCAGTGCCTGCGCAAAGCGCTCGCGGTCGACCGGGGGCAGCGTGGCCGCATAGGCCGTCACGTAGGCCTCGATCCGTTCACGGAACTCGATGTCGGCGGCGCGGGTGCGCGCCAGCGCGGCATCGATCGCCGGACGGTTGGGCACGGGCGCCGACAACAGGCGCGAGGCCTCCAGGCGGGCTTCGCGGCTGGATCGCGTCAGCCCGGCGTTGTCGCGCAGCAGTTCGCGCAGGCCGCTGCGGAAGGCCTGGCGTTGCGCGGGCGACAGGCCGTCGGCGGCGGCGGGCAGGCTCCGCGCCTTGGCCGGCGCGGCACCGTCCGCCGAGGCTTGCGCGGCCGGCCTGTCATGGTGCCGCGCGTGCTGGTCGCTCCACAGGAACCAGGCGCTGCTTGCGATGCCGCCGGCGAGGAATACGTTGAGCAGGAGGGACACCAGCGTCCAGTTGATCCCGCGTTGGGGTCGTTCGTCGTTCACTCGTCGCTCCAGTCTGCAGTGTTGCCGGCATCGAAAGTCGTGGCGGCCCAGTCCCTGTCCATTCCCGTCGGGCGCCCTGGCGGCGCGATGGCCGACAGGGCAAGGCCGAACACCAGCGCGCCGGCGGCGGCGGTGCCCACGAGGCCGACGCCCGCGGCCCACGCGCCAGCCCCCCACCATTCGCCAAGCCAGCGCCCGACGCGCCCGCGCTTCGCGCCGTGGGCGGGCGCGCCGGCCAGCGCGGCCTGAATAAGAGCTGCGCTTGGAGACGCGACGGCGCTGGCGTCCAGCAACGCATCGAGCTCCGCGGCGCGCGCCAGGATCGTCCGGGCCGAGGCGTCGCGTTCGAGCAGCGCCTGCGCATCCGCACGCTCGGCGTCCGGCCAGCGGCGCAGCTCGGCCCCCCAGGCATCGGCGAGTTCTTCAAAGCGTTCGGGCGTCATGGTCGGGTCTCCATCAGTTCTGCGCGCAGGTTGCGGCGCGCACGCGCAAGCAGGCTCTCGAGCGCATCGATAGAAATGCACATGAGCTCGGAGATGTCCGCGTGGGACAGTTCCTGGTAGTACTGAAGCACGATGGCTTCGCGCTGGCGGGCGGGCAGCCGCGCCAATGCGGATGCGACACGCTGGTCGCGCTGCGCATGGCCACAGTGCTGTTCCGGCGTCGGGGCCGCGTCCGCATGGTCCGGCAGCGCATCCACGGCCTGCTCGTGACGGGCCGCGCCTCCGCGCAGCCGGTCATAACAGAGATTGAGCACGACGCGGTGCAGCCAGGTGTCGAAGTGGGCTTCTCCGCGCCGCCATTTCGGGGCCTGCTTCCAGATGCGGACAAACGCCTCCTGCGTGACCTCTTCGGCTTCACCGCGCCGCCCGAGCAGACGCTGGGCCAGCGCCAGCAGGCGCGGCAGCTTGCGCGCCACCAGTTCGCGCGCCGCCTGCGGCTCGTTGCGGCCGAGGCGCTGCAGCAGGTCCTCGTCGGGGTCGTGTGAGTCTGGATCAGCCACTGGACAAGACCGGTTGGAGATCGGGGCGTTGCGGGGCGGCGAACAGGTTCAAGGCGGATGCCCCGGTTGGCCGTTCGGCGGATTCTCCGCCTTCGCCTCGCGCTGCACCGGCATGCGGCCGGCCATGGCGATGCGCAGGATCGGCACCGGTTGGAAGGCCATGCCGGGCGCGAGATGCGCGAACACCGGCACGGGCAGCGGCCCGACCGATGCCAGCCAGGCGAGGCCGATGACAAGAATCACGGATCTCGGGTCCATGGGCGTCTGCGTCGACAGGAAGACAACACGACAGCACGCCGGATCAACGCCACCCGCGATGCCAGCCGTAGTGGGGGTGATACCAGCCCCAGCCATAGTGGACGTGGTAGTGCCACACATAGCCGGGCCCCGGGATCGCATAGGTCGGCCGGACGTAGACCACACCCGCCGGTGCGACGTAGACGGGCCGGGCCACCACCACACGCGGCGCCACGTAGACAGGTCGGGCAACGACCACGGGCGGTGGAACGACGACGACGGGCTGGGCCTGCGCGGGCACCGCCGTCGCGAGAACGCCGATCAGGGCCAGCAGGCTGGCACCGAGGGCCGGAAGAAGGCTTTTCGTTTTCGATTTCATGGATGAACCCTGTTGGTCATGGGAAGCAAACGCAGGACGAGACGGCCCGGCCATCAGTACCACCCGCGATGCCAGCCGTAGGTCGGGTGGTGCCAGCCCCAGCCGTAATGAACGTGGTAGCGCCACACATAGCCTGGCGCGGGCATCGCGTAGGTCGGCGCGACATAGGCCACGCCGGCCGGCGCAACGTAGGCCGGGCGGATGGTGGCGGGCGCGACCACGCAACCGGTCAATACAAACGCGGAGACGGTCGCGACGACAAGGGACGAGCGGAGGAACAGCGGAAAAACTCCTTGGAGCGCAGAAACAGCGCAATGCTTGAACGGAGGCAGTCGCCGGAATCCGTCGCTCGATCTGCAAATTTTTTTCGGATGACCGATCCGAAGGCCTGTGCCGGTCGTCAACAGCTCAAAGCACCGGGAAGCAGTGCCAACCCCATCGCATCCGCGTGCCCGGCCAAAGCCGGGAGCCCCTTCAGGCTGTGCAATACCGCACACAAAGCCGAAGTCGAGCGAAAATCGCGCCCACATCCGGCGCCCACCAGGATCCCCGACACCAACGATCGGGGCCGTGGGCCCACCGGATGTCGACCCGCGGCCGTACCGCAGCGGGTGCGTTCGAGTGGTCGTCAGGGAGCTGTATGAACATCAACTCGTCCGGAAATCCGGGTGTGGCGGGAGAGCCGCCGTTTGAATTTGCCGCCGCGGGGGCCTCGTCACCCATCGCGGCGCTGGCCGTGCCGCCGGGGCGATCTCGCCGCTTCAGGGTGGACGTGGGCACCATCGTCAGTGCCGTGGCCCTGGCCCAGTCGCTGATGCTGGTCTCGCTGGGCTATTGGGGCTCGCAGCGGCTGGTGTCGCGCATCGGGGTCTCGGCGCACAAGGCCAACCACGACCGCACCGAGGATAAGGTGCTGGCCTTCCTCAAGAAGGCCGAGTCGGTCGTCGATGCGGTGGCCAGCGCCCCCAGCCTGCAACCCGCGGGCGAGCAGGTCGACAAGACGTCGGAGCTCCTGTGGACGCTGCTGGAGCAGTCACCCGAACTCGACAGCATCTACGTGGCCAACGACGCGGGCCAGATGCTGATGGCCCTGCGCTACCCCACCCCCGCCATGCGGCACATCGCGCGCGGCCCCGACTTCACGACCGAGACCTGGCACTACAAGCTGCCGCTGGAGGCCGAGGCCGACGCGCAGAGCCGCTACGCCACGCAGCGCATCGAGGCCTACCGCAGCAACTACGACCCGACGAAGCGCGGCTGGTTCGTGCAGGCCGGCGCGGCACTGGGCCCGGTGTGGACCAAGCCCTATGTGTTCGCCGCCGCGCAGGAGCTGGGGGTGACCTACGCGCAGCCCAGCCGCCGCAGCTACGCTGGCGGCAGCTCGCAGGCGCTGGTGGTGGCCGGCGACGTGTCGCTGGGCCGGCTGTCGGAGTTCGTGCGGCTCTTCAGCAGCGACGGCTCCGGCGACAGCGCCCTCTTGAGCGCCGACTTCCAGGTGCTCGCGCGCAGCGACATGCCCGGCGTCCTGCATCGGCTGGAGGCGCCGACGGGCGTGCTCGGTGCGCTGCACGACCACATGGTGGCCGCGGGCACGGCGGGCACCGGCGCCGACACGGACTTCGCCTTCTCCTACGACGGGCGGCACTACCTGGTGCAGACCTCGCGGATACCCGCCACCGGCTGGCAGCTGGTGAGCTGGGTGCCCGAAGACATGCTGCTGGGCGGCCTGCGGCGCGCGGTGCTGTGGTCGCTGCTGCTGGCGCTGGCGTTCCTGGCGCTGGCGCTGTTCCTGTCGCTGAAGCTGTCGAAGCTGGTGACGTCGCCGGTCGAGAACCTCTCGCACATCGCACGCCGCATCGGCATGCTGGAGCTGGACAACCTGCCGCGCGAACCCAGCCGCGTGCTGGAGATCCAGCACCTGGACCAGGCGCTCGACGATTCCGCGCGCAGCCTCAAGGCCTTCAGCAAGTTCGTGCCGGTGGACGTGATCAACCAGCTGATCGACGAGGGGCACGCGCTCGCGCCGAGCGGATCGCCGCGCCGCGTGACGGTGATGTTCACCGACGTGGAGGGCTTCACCTCGATCTCGGAGTCGCTCGACACCGACGTGCTGGTCGGCATGCTCACCGAGTACTTCAACCTGGCGGCGGGCGTGTTCACACGGCACGGCGGCGTGATCGACAAGTTCATCGGCGACGGCATCATGGTGCTGTGGGGCGCGCCCGCGGACCTGAAGGACGCGGAATACAAGGCCTGCCTTGCCGCGCTCGAACTGCACGTGGGCATGAGCGAGCTCAACCGCAAGTGGCGCACCGATGGCCTGCCCGAGTTCCGCACGCGCATCGGCATGCACACGGGCGTGGTGATCGCGGGGATCCTGGGCTCGAACGACCGGTTGTCTTACACGGCGTTCGGCGACGTGGTCAACGTGGCCAGCCGCATCGAAGGCATCAACAAACAGTTGGGCACGCAGATGCTGATGTCGGAGGTCACCTTCGAGGGGCTGAAGGGCCGGTTGTGCACGCGGCGCATCGAAGAGCTGGTCGAATTGCGCGGCCGGCAGACGCGCATGGTGCTCTACGAGCTGCAAACGTCATAGGCTCTCCCCCAGGCTTCGCGCACTTCGTGTCGCTTCTCCAACCCCCTTCCGGGGGCAACACCTGAGGCCCGGCAAAGCCGGTTCCTCGGTGTTCCGCGAATGAATATCCCGCCGATCAGCGCGGCGCCTGGGTCACGCGCACCAGCATCAGGTTGGCGGTGGTGCCGTTGCCCTGCGTGAGCACCGAGTACTGCGTGTCGTTAATGAACAGCAGTTGGTCGCCACGCGAGATGCGCGCCGACACCGCGTAGCGCATACGCGGGTCGATGCGCGCGGGGTCCACGGTCAGCTCGTAGGCCAGGGGCGGCTGCTTGCCGTTGGCCTTGAAGCGCTGCTCGGCGAGGGTCACCGAGGGTGCGTCCATGCGCGACACGTCGAGCAGTTGCACCACGACCTCGGCCGAAGGATCGAGCGCGATGCGCTCGCGGTAGGCCACCGTGCCGGTCACGCGCAGTGGCGCGGCGCCAGCCGATGGGGCTGGCGTCGACGAAGGCGACGCGCAGGCGCTCAACAAGGAGGCGCCGGCAACGGCGGAAAGCATCAGGAGGCTGGTACGTCTTTTCATGCGCCCCATTATGCGGAGGCACGCTGTGCGGCGAAAGCCACATACCAATCCAGGCTTCCGGGGTTTGCCATGGCCTCGCGGTTGACCACCTTCTCGATCGGCTGGCCCAGCAGCAGCTTCTTGATCGGCAGCTCCTGCTTCTTGCCCGAGAGCGTGCGCGGGATCTCGGCCACCTGGAAGATGTCGTTGGGCACGAAGCGCGGCGACAGCGAGGTCTTGATCGCGTTGTTCAGCCGCGCGCGCATCGCGTCGTCGAGCGCCACGCCGGGGCGCAGCACGACGAACAGCGGCATGTAGCTGTCGCGGCCCAGGTATTCGAGATCGACCACCATCGAGTCGAGTACTTCGGGCAGCCCCTCGACCGCGCTGTAGATCTCGCTGGTGCCCATGCGCAGGCCCTGGCGGTTGATGGTGGCGTCGCTGCGGCCGTAGATGATGCAGCCGCCGTCTTCGCCGATCTTGATCCAGTCGCCGTGGCGCCATACGCCGGGGTAGGTGTCGAAGTAGCTCGACAGGTAGCGCGCGTTGCCTTCGTCGCCCCAGAAGTACAGCGGCATCGACGGAATGGCCTTGGTGCACACCAGCTCGCCGACCTCGCCGATGACGGGCTGGCCCTGTTCGTTCCAGGCCTCGACCGCGTGGCCGAGTTCGCGGCATTGCATCTGGCCGGGCACTTCGGGCAGGTCGCGATGGCCACCGACGAAGGCGCCGCAGAAGTCGGTGCCGCCGGAGATGTTGCACCACCACACCTCCTTCGAGCCCGCATCGAGGATCTGCTTCGAGCCCCAGCGCTGCACCTCTTCGGGCAGCGGCGAGCCGGTGCTGCCGAGTGCGCGCACGCGCGAGAGATCGCCGCAGTCCTTCGCGACAAGGCCCGCCTTCATGCAGTTGGTGAAGTAGGCCGCGCCCGCGCCGAAGAAGGTGACCTTGTGCCGCGCGACAAAACGCCACAGCACGCTCCAGTCGGGCTTCTCCTTGCTGCCCGCCGGGTTGCCGTCGTAGATGCAGATGGTGGCGCCGAAGGCCAGGCCCGAGAGCTGCGAGTTCCACATCACCCAGCCGGTGGAGCTGTACCAGTGGTAGCGCTCGCCGAAGTTGTTGGCGCCATAGCTTGCGCCCACGTCGTTGTGCAGGCCGCAGGCATGCATGGTGAGGATGATGCCGCCCTGCCCGTGCACGATGGGCTTGGGCAGGCCGGTGGTGCCGCTCGAATAGACGATCCAGATCGGGTGGTCGAAGGGCAGCCACTCGGGCTCGAAGGCGGCCACCTCTGCGTCGTTGCGTGCGATGGCCTGCGTCCATTCGACATCGTGCGGCACCGCGCTCGCGGCGAACGGCGACTTCACGAGCAGCAGCTTCTGCACGCTGGGCAACTGGCCGCGCAGCTCCTGCAGCACCGCGCTGCGGTCGAGCGGCTTGCCGCCGTAGTGCACGCCGTCGACGGCGATCAGCACCTTGGGCTCGATCTGGCGAAAGCGGTCGGTGACGGCGGCGGTGCCCATGTCGGGCGCGCACACGCTCCAGATCGCGCCGATGCTGGAGCACGCGAGAAAGGCCACCATGGTCTCGGGCACGTTGGGCATGTAGGCCGCGACGCGGTCGCCGCGCTGCACGCCGAGCGACTTGAGCGTGAGCGCCACCGCAGCCACCTGGCGGCGCAACTCGGGCCACGACAGCTCGCGCACTTCGCCGAGTTCGTTGTCGCTCACGATGGCCGGCATGCCGGCGGCGTGGGCCACATCGGCGTGGCGCAGCACTTCGCGCGCGTAGTTGACCTGGGCACCGGGGAACCAGCGCGCGGTGGGCATGCGCGGCTGCGCGAGCACGGCGGTGTGCGGCGTGGGCGAGCGCAGGCCGGCGTAGTCCCAGATGCTCTGCCAGAAGGCATCGAGCTCGGTGACCGACCAGCGCCACATCGCGTCGTAGCTGTCGAACGAGAGGCCGCGCGTGTCGCGCAGCCAGTTTTGATAGAGGCGGATCTGGGGGATGTTGGGGGCGGACATGCACCGAGCGTAGCGCTGCGAACGAGCGTGCTCAATCGGGGTTGACCTCAGGGTTTGTACGTGTGTTCAATAATTTTGTACAAGCGTTCAATACGCCCCCATGAACGTCCGTACGCCGACCGTCAAACGCGCTGCCTCCCGCGCCGCGGCCATCACCGCCGAGGCCGCGCGGCCCGACCGCAAGCAGGCCATCCTGCTGGCGGCCGAGAAGCTCTTCGCACAGCACGGCTACCACGTGGTGACGATCCGCCAGATCGCCGAAGAAGCCGGCGTGCCGCTGGCGCTGGTGGGCTACTACTACGGCCAGAAGCACGAGCTGTTTCACGCGATCTTCGAGCACTGGAGCCACACCGTCGAGGCGCGGCTCGCAGGGCTGGCCGCAGTGGACATCGACCCCGACGACACGCGCACGCTGCCGCGCATCATCGAAGCCTTCACCGCGCCCGTGCTGACGCTGCGCGCCAGCTCCGAAGGCGAGTACTACGCACTGCTGGTGGCCCGCGAGCTGTACCACGCCACCGAAGAAGCCGACCGCGTGCTGCGCGCCTACTTCGACCCGCTGGCCGAGGCGTACATCGATGCGCTGCACCTCGCGCTGCCGCACGCCACGCGCGGCCAGGCCGCCTGGGGCTACCAGTTCGCACTGGGCTCGCTGCTGCACCACCTGAACGACAGCCGCATCGAACGGCTCTCGCGCGGCGAGAACACGCGCGCCGACCCCGCCGTGGCGCCGATGCTGGTGAACTTCATCGTCGGCGGCCTGCGCGCCGCGCTGCCACGGCCCAAGACCCCACGCGCGAACAAAACCACCCCCAGGAGACAAAAGCCATGATGAAAAGACGCACCCTGCTGTCGGTGCTCGCGGCCGCATCGGCCAGCGCCGCACTGCCCTCGCGCGCGCAGCAGTCCAACCCGAAGATCGTGTTCGGCTACACGGCGGTGACCGACTTCGCCTCTGTCTTCGTGGCGGCCGAAGAGGGCTACTTCAAGAAGCGCAGCCTCGACGTCGAGCTCAAGTTCATTCCGCTCAACTCCACCATTCCTGCTGCACTGCAATCCGACTCGCTGCAGATCGGCGGGCCCACGCCTTCGGTCTTCCTGCAGGCGGTCGACGGCGGGCTCGACCTGGTGCTGGTGGCCGGCGGCGGCCTCACCTCGAAGACGATCACCGGCTTCGGCCTCGTGGCGCGTGCGGGCTCGGGCATCAAGAGCGCACAGGACTGCGTCGGCAAGAAGATCGGCGTGCCGGGCCTGGGCGCCTTCCTGCACGTGACCTTTCGCGCGTGGTTGAAAGACAGCGGCGTGGACTACCGCAAGGTCAACTTCGTCGAAGCCGCATTCCCGCAGCATGCCGACCTGCTGCGCGGCGGCTCGGTCGATGCGGTGGTGTCGGCCGATCCGTTCATGAGCCGCATCACCGAGAGCGGCGCGGGCTATGTGGCCTCGTACTACTCGACCTTCCTGCCCGAGAACAACCAGACCATCGTGCATGCCGCCAAGCGCGAGTGGGTCGCGAAGAACCCGGCGACCGCACGTGCCTTCCGCGAGGCGCTGGTCGAATCGGCCGCCTTCATCCAGCAGCCGAAGAACGACGCGAAGGTGCGCGCGAGCATCGGCAAGTACATCAAGCTGCCGCCCGAAGTGCTGGCCAAGGTGCAGGTCTCGCCACCGGGCCCGGTCGTCACCGACAAGCAGCTGGGCTACTGGACCGGGCTGATGAAGGAGCAGGACATGCTCAAGACCCCCATCGACGTCGCAAAGCTGATCGCCAAGTGATCGCCGCACCCGCTCCCGTCGTCGCACGCGCCGCGCTGTCGACCGGTGCGGCCCTTCATCCGCCAGCCAGCACCACGATGCCCGCCACACCCTTTCTGCGCTTCGACGGCGTGACCATCCGTCTCGGCGGCCGCGAGATCTTGTCGCCCACTTCCTTCGACGTGGCACGCGGCGAGTTCGTCTGCATCGTCGGCCCCAGCGGCTGCGGCAAGACCACGCTGCTGCGCGCGGCCAGCGGCCTCGTCACGGCCAGCGCCGGCGAGGTGCGGCGCAACGGCGTGAAGATGACCGAGCCGTCGCGCGAAGTGGCCTTCGTGTTCCAGGACTACGGCCGCGCGCTGCTGCCTTGGCGCACGGTGGAAGGCAATGTGAGCCTGGCGCTCGAAGCCGCCGGCGTGCCCGTGGCCGAACGTGCGCCGCGCATCGCCGACGTGCTGGGCAAGGTGGGCCTGGCGAAGCACGCGCACAAGTTTCCGGTGCAGCTGTCGGGCGGTATGCAGCAGCGCGCGCAGATCGCCCGCTGCCTCGCGCAGAAGCCCGAGCTGATGATGATGGACGAGCCCTTCGGCGCGCTCGACGCACTCACGCGCCAGAGCCTTCAGGACGAGCTGGCGCGGCTGGTGCGCGACGACGGGCTCACGGTGCTGTTCGTCACGCACGATCTCGAAGAGGCCATCTACCTGGGCGACCGCGTGATCGCGCTGCAGGCCAACCCCGGGCCGGGCCGGCCCAGCCTGGCGCGGATGATCGACGTGAAGATCCCGCGCCCGCGCGACCAGCTCACGACGAAGGAGCATCCCGAATACCTGCAGTTGCGGCGTGAGCTGTTCGCCTTCATCGAGCAGGGCCATGACTGAGAACCGCCTCTTGCGCTGGCTGCGGCCGTGGGTGTTCCCTGCCCTGCTGGTCGGCGCCTTCGAGTGGTACGCGCGGCGCGCGGCCGCATTGGGCAGCGATGCGATCGCGCCGCCGAGCGCTGCCGTCAAGGCCTTTGTCGGTGCGGCCCTCGACGGTTCGCTGTGGCAGGCGACGGGCTTCACGCTCGGCACCGCCGCGCTCGGCCTGCTGCTGGGCGCGGTGCTCGGCATTGCGCTGGGGCTGCTGCTTGGCCTCTCGCGCCGCGCGGCGCAACTGGGCGCGATGTCGATCGAGGTGCTGCGGCCCGTGCCGTCCGTTGCGTTGATTCCTTTGGCGATGCTCGGCTTCGGTTTCGGCGTGCGCATGGAACTGGCGATCGTCGCCTTCGCCACCTTCTGGCCGCTGCTGGTGCTGGTGCAATCGGCCGTGCAGCAGATCGAGCCCCGCTTGCTCGAAGTGAGCCGCGTGCTCGGCCTGACGGCACGCGAGCGGGCTTTCAAGATCGTGCTGCCGGCCATCGTGCCGCGCCTGTTCGTCGCGCTGCGGCTCGGCGTGGCGGTGGCGCTGGTGGTCGCGGTCACTGTGGAGATCGCGGCCAACCCCAACGGCATGGGCTACGCGATGATGATTGCGCAACAGAGCTTCGACCCCGCGCTGATGCTCGCGTGGCTGGGATGGATCGGCGTGGTGGGCTTCGCGGTCAACGCGGGCATGCTGCTTTTGCAGCGCGTGGTCGCGCGGCGCATGGGGGTGTTGTCATGAACGGCAACGACCGCAGCCGCTTCGGCATGAACTGGCTCGGCTCGTTCGCCGTGCTGTGCGCGCTGATTGCGCTCTGGTGGATCGCGAGCAACGCCGGCTGGGTCAGCCGCGTGTTCCTGCCCACGCCGCAAGCCACCTTCGCGAGCCTGCTCGAAGGGCTCAACCTTGCTGGCGATTCTGGCAACGGCGAGTTGCTCGCCTTCACGCAGGCAACGGTGGGCCGCATGGTCGAGGGCTGGCTGCTGGCTTCGTTGTTCGGCGTGGTGCTGGGCGCGGCCATCGGCGTGTCGCCGGCGGTGCGCGCGTGGGTGCAGCCCACGCTCGAGTTCATTCGCCCGTTGCCCGCGTCGGCGCTGCTGCCGCTGGCCATTTCGATCTTTGGCCTGAACCCCGGCATGGTGCTGTTCGTGGTGGCCTTCGGCGCGATGTGGCCGGTGCTGCTGGCCACGGTGCACGGCTTCGCGGCGGTGGAGCCGCGCCTGTCGGAAGTGGCGCGCTGCCTGCAGATGTCGCGCGCCGCGTACATCTGGAAGATGGGCCTGCCCAATGCCATGCCCGACATCCTGGCCGGCATGCGGCTCGCGTTGACCATCGCGCTGATCGTCGCGGTGGTGGGCGAAATGATCGCCTCACAGAACGGGCTGGGCCAGGCCATCCTGCTGGCGGCTCGCGCCTTTCGCGCCAGCGATCTCTTTGCCGGCATCGTGCTGCTCGGGCTCATCGGCTTCGCGAGCAATGCACTGTTGGCCTTTGCAGAAAAGCGGCTGCTGCGCTGGCAGCACCCCTGATTCCTTCACACCGACAACCACACACCCCACAAGGAGCCCCGCCATGCCACGCAAGTTCGTCGACCTCTCGATCTTTCTCGAAAACGATGTGCTGTCCGACCCGCCCGCCTTCGCGCCGAAGATCCAGTACTTCACGCACGAGCAGACCTACGAGCAGATCGAGCCCTTCTTTCCGGGCCTGAAGAAAGAAGACCTGCCCGACGGCGAAGGCTGGGCGGTGGAGCTGGTGCAGCTGTCGACGCACAACGGCACGCACCTCGATGCGCCCTATCACTTTCACTCGACCATGGACAAGGCGCTGGGCGAGAAGAAGCCCGCCATCGCCATCCACGACGTGCCGCTCGAATGGTGCTTCCAGCCGGGCGTGAAGCTCGACTTTCGCCACTTCGCCGACGGCTACGTGGTCACGGCCGACGACGTCGAGGCCGAGCTCAAGCGCATCGGCCACACGCTGAGCCCATTGGAGATCGTGGTGGTCAACACGCGTGCCGGCTCGCGCTATGGCAACCCCGACTACGTGTCGGCCGGCGCCGGCATGGGCTACGAAGCCACCATGTACCTGCTGGAGCGCGGCGTGCGCCTCACCGGCACCGACGCGTGGAGCTGGGACGCGCCCTTCGTGCACACCGCCAAGAAGTACGGCGAGACGCACGACGCCTCGCTGATCTGGGAAGGCCACAAGGCCGGCCGCGACATCGGCTACTGCCACATCGAGAAACTGCACAACCTCGAAGTGCTGCCGCCCACGGGCTTCTTCATCAGCTGCTTTCCGCACAAGATCCGCGGCGCATCGGCGGGCTGGACGCGCGCGGTCGCGATCTTCGACGACGCGCTGATGGCGTCGGTCTGAACGCACGAACGAATGAACGAATCGAACAGCGAAAGACACCGCCCATGATCGCGCTCAACCACACGCACGACGCCAGCGCCCGCAGCTGGGTCGAATCGGCCAACGTCGCAGGCACCGACTTTCCGATCCAGAACCTGCCCTATGCGATGTTTCGCCGCATCGGCAGCCCCGAGCCGTTTCGCGGCGGCGTGGCCATCGGCGACCAGGTGCTCGACCTGGCGGCGCTGGCCACGAGCGCGCATGTCGACGGGCTCGCGCTCGATGCGGCGCGCGCGGCCGCGCAGCCGGCGCTGAACGACTTCTTCGCGCTCGGCGCGCCCGCATGGCAGGCGCTGCGCCACGCGGTCTTCGCGCTGCTGCGAAGCGACGCACCGGCGGCCACGGTGCACGAACTGCGCAGCCGATGCCTCGTGTCGCAGGCCGAGGTCGAATACACCGTGCCCGCGCGCATCGGCGACTACACCGACTTCTACACGTCGATCGACCATGCGCTGAACATCACGCGGCTGTTCAACCCAGAAGGCGACGTGACGCCGAACTTCCGCTGGATTCCGACCGCGTACCACGGGCGCGTGTCGACCATCGGCGTGAGCGGGCAGCGCTTTCACCGGCCGATGGGGCAGACGATGGCGCCCGGCGCCAAGGCGCCCACGTACCACGCCTGTGCGCGGCTCGACTACGAGCTCGAGCTCGGCGTGTGGATCGGCGAAGGCAACGCGGCCGGCGAGCCGATTCCGCTCGAACGCGCGGAAGAACACATCTTCGGCATCTGCCTGCTCAACGACTGGTCGGCGCGCGACATCCAGTTCTGGGAGATGGCACCGCTCGGGCCATTCCTTGCGAAGAACTTCGCGACAACGATCTCGCCGTGGATCGTGACGATGGAAGAGCTCGCGCCCTATCGCCAGGCCTGGACCCGCCCGGCCGATGAGCCCCAGCCGCTGGCCTATCTGGAGAACGCTGAAAACCGCGAGAGCGGTGCGATCGACATCCGGCTCGAAGTCTGGCTCGAAAGCGAGAAGGCGCGCCAGGACAAGAGCGGCCCTTCGCGCCTGTCGGGCACCAGCTTCAGGCACCAGTACTGGAGCGTGGCGCAGATGGTGGCGCACCACACGATGGGCGGCTGCAAGCTGAACCCGGGCGACCTGTTCGGCAGCGGCACGATCTCGGGCCCCGGCCCTGGCGAAGCCGGCGCGATCATCGAACTGACGCGCGCGGGGCAGACCCCCGTCGCGTTGGCGAATGGTGAACAGCGCGGTTTTCTGGAAGACGGCGACGCCGTGCTGTTGCGCGGCTGGTGCGAAAAACCCGGACATGCGCGCATCGGGTTCGGGGAAAGCCGGGGGACGGTGTTGGCGGCGAAGGGCTGACGCAGCCGCAAAACCACACAGGCGGTTGACGCCGCCGTAAACACTATTTACAGTCCGACTCCTTCGCGGATCTGTCCGCACAGATTCGACACCCATTCACACACACCTGCCGTCTTCATCGTGAACCCCACGCCGGTCATCGCCATCGCCCACAACGCCTGCCCCACATCGGGCAGAGCGTTCGCGCGCGGCGCGGCCTATCAGGGCGCGATCAATCAGCAGGACCATCACGCCACACCGGGCGGAGGCGGCGCGTAGCGCGCACACCTCTTCGACTCTCTTTCTTCAGAGGCCCGGCAACCGAATGGTTCCGGGCCTCTTTTCATTTTTCGTCACCATCATTCATCACCACAGGGAGAAAACAACCATGCGCAAACTTGCCACCGTCCGCACCGTCGACACCATCCGCCCGATCCCCGGCGCCGATGCGATCGAATGCGCGGTTGTCGAAGGCTGGACCGTCGTCATCAAGAAGGGCGAGTTCGCCGTCGGCGACCGGGGCCTGTTCTTCGAGATCGACGCGTTCCTGCCGCTCGACGACCCGCGCTTCGCCTTTCTGGAGAAGTCCGCGATCACCTGGAACGAGCGACGCGGCGTGCGGCTTCGCACGATGAAGCTGCGCGGCCAGATCTCGCAAGGGCTGATCCTGCCGCTGTCGCAGTTCGCCGAGATCGACGCGCTGGCACTGGCCGATCCGGCGCTGCGTCAACGTGATTGGGCTGCGCTTTTCGGCGTCGAGAAATGGGAGCCTGTGATCCCCGCGTGCCTGTCGGGCGAGGTGGAAGGCGCATTCCCGTCCTTCATCGCCAAGACCGACCAGGAACGGATCCAGAACCTGCCCGAGGTTCTTGCCGCGGGCGACGCGCATGTGTTCGAAGTCACGGTCAAGCTCGACGGATCGAGCATGACCGTGTTCCACAACGCAGGCGCGCTCGGGGTCTGTGGCCGCAACTGGCAGCTGCGCGAAACGGCCGGCAACAGCCTGTGGCGCGTGGCGCGGCAAGACCGCCTGCTCGAAGCCTTGGCGACGCTGGGTCGCAACGTGGCGCTGCAGGGCGAGATCATCGGCGAGGGCATCCAGGGCAACCCGGAAAAGCTGCGCGGCCAGGCGTTCCACGTCTTCGACGTGTTCGACATCGACCGGAGCAGCTACTGCGGCATGGAAGAGCGCAGTGCCCTCCTCGACCTTCTGCGCGAGCTGGGGGCAACGGTTCGCACCGTTCCGCTGCTCGAAGTGACCACGCTCGATCGCTTCGGCGGATCGATGGCCGAGGTGCTGGCGTTCGCCGAGGGGCCGTCGCTCAACCCGGCCTGCGCCCGCGAAGGCCTGGTGTTCAAGCGGCTGGACGGCGGGTTGTCTTTCAAGGCGATCTCGAACAGCTACCTGCTGAAGCATTCGGACCGTTGAGCCAGGCGCCATGGGCGTGCAAGGCGCCCAAAGAAAAAGGCCACCGGTGAGGTGGCCTTTTTCATGCGATTTGGAGCGGGAAAAGAGTCTCGAACTCTCGACCTCAACCTTGGCAAGGTTGCGCTCTACCAACTGAGCTATTCCCGCGTGACAAGCCTCGAATTATAGGGGAATTTTTGGCTCATTTTTCCGACCCCGCACATCAAAGGCGTTTTGTGGCGATGTCCTCCCCGTCTTGAGGGAGTGCGGGCTCGATCTTGCCCTCTGGAAATCAGGCGCCGAACACCAGCGAACGATGCACCGCCACGCCCGCGAGCACCCCGTCGGAAGACGCGCGCGTGGCGTTCTGGAACGGCATCGCGATGTCGCCCGCGGCGTACACGCCCGGTACCGTGGTGGCCTTGAACGCATCGGTGCGGACCATCGGGCCGAAGGGGCCGTCGTCGATGGCGCAACCGAGCTGCTCCGCGAGCGGGCTGCCCATGCGCGGCTGCGGCGCCACATACAGCGCGTCGATGGGCAGCAGCCGGCCGTCGTCGATGCGCACGCCCGCAAGATCGGGCGCCGAGCCTTCGAGACCGACGACACGCCCCGGCTCGATGGTCACGCCGCGCGACTGCAGCTTCTGGCGCGTCTCGCCGTCGACTGCATCGGCGTTGCCATTCAGGAAGAGCGTGGTCGGCCCCCATTCGGCGATGAGCAGCGCGTGGTCGGGCGGCATCGGGGCAGCGAAGAGCACGCCCAGTCGCCGGTCGCTGAACTCGTAGCCGTGGCAATAGGGACAGTGCAGCACGCTGGTGCCCCAGCGCTCGCGCACACCGTCGATGTCGGGCAGGCCGTCCTGCACGCCGAAGGCCAGCAAGAGGCGGTCGGCCGACAGCGGCGCGTCGCGGCCCTGCAGCGACACCGTGAAGCCGCCCGCGCCATCGGCCTTCGCGGCAACGGCGCTGCCCTCGACGAAAGTGACGGACGGATAGGCCAGCACCTTGGCGCGCGCCTGGGCAATCATCTGCAGCGGCGGCACGCCGTCCTGCCCGAAGAAGCCGTGCGACTGCGCAGTGAAGCGGTTGCGCGGCGCGCCGGCGTCCACCACGCACACCTTCTTGCGCGCGCGGGCGAGTTGCATCGCAGCGGAAAGGCCGGCAAAGCTGCCGCCCACGACAAGAGCGTCATAGCGCATGTTCAATGTCCTTCAAGGTGAGGCCGCCGCCCGTCATGCGGCGATGAAAGTCTTTGGAAAGATCGGCCAGCGTGATGCTGTTGAAGCGCTTGAGCAGCAGGGCCTCGGCCTCGTCGCAGACGCCGTCGAGCGCCGCGTTCACGGCCTGCTCGACCGCGCACCCCGGGTTTTCGGTGCGGTTGCCCATGGCCAGCAGCGCAGGCGCGCCGACCGCGTTGTGGATGTCGCCCAGCGTCACGCGGGACAAGGTGCACGACAGCACCCAGCCGCCGCCGTGGCCCTTGGCCGAACTCACGAACCCGGCCTGCCGCAGGCCGGCCATGACCCGGCGCACGACGACGGGGTTCGTGTGCATCGCCTTCGCCAGGGTTTCGGAAGTGACGGGGCCATCCATCTCGGCCATGTGCAGCAGCACGTGGAGAACGGCTGAAAGCTTGCTGTCTCGTTTCATGCAACATTATTAGTTGCGTGTGTTTGACATGGCGGCTCACGGGGTTTTTCCGCATCCACCTCAAGTCGCCCCGCTGCTACGAGAATCCATCCGGTCGCCCGTCGCTCAACGCCATGACATCTGCCCCCGCCACCCTGCTCGACGCCGCCCTGCGCGGCGTCCTGCTGGCATTGCTGTTCGTGCTCGCCGTGGTGCTGGCGCGCGACCGCCCTCGCCTGCCGGCCGCGCGTGCGGGCGTGGCGTTGACCCTGGGGCTGGGCATCCAGGTCATCGGCGCCACGCCGTTGTTCGAGGCGCTGGTGCCGCGCCTCTGGCAAGCGCCGCTGGTCGCCGTCTCGGTCGGCAATGCGGTGCTGTTCTGGGTGTTCGTGCAGGCGCTGTTCGACGACGACTTCGTGCTGCGCCCCCGGCACGTGATCGCGTGGCTCGCGGTCGCGGCGCTGGCGGCGCTCAATTGCGCGGTCGTGGCCGGCAGCGCCTCGGTGCTGGCGCCGATCACGCTGGGCCTGCAGCGCGCGGTGCCGCTGGTGTTTGCCGTGCTCGCAGCGATGGCCGCGGCGTCGCAGTGGCGCGCCGACCTGGTGGAGGGGCGCCGGCGGTTGCGCGTGTTCATCGTGGTGACGGGCGTCGGCTACAGCATCGGGATGCTGGTCGTGCGCCTGGCATCGCCGCGCGGGCAGTTGTCGCAGCTGTCGGCCACGGCGGATGCGGCGATGCTGTTGCTGATCGTGGCGGTCGTCGCGTGGCGGATGCTGCGGCTGGCGGGGTCGGAGCTGTTCCCGGCCGCGCTTGGGCACGTGGCGATTCCGGTCGCCGCGCCAGACGCGCCACCGGGCTCGATCGCGCTGGCCAATGAACGCATGCCGCCCGAAGAAGCTGCCACGCCCGCCGCGGCCGAGCCTTCGCCCCCACCGCATCCCGCACCTGAACCGGCACCCACGCCAAGCCCCGACGCCGAGCCCGACCCCGCCGAAGACCGCCTCGCCGAATCCCTGCAGCGCGCGATGGCCGTCGACCGCGCCTACCGCAGCGAAGACCTGAGCATCGCCAGCCTCGCCGCACGGCTGGCGGTGCCCGAGTACCGGCTGCGGCGGCTCATCAACCAGCGCCTGGGCCATCGCAACTTCAACGCCTTCGTCAACGGCTTCCGGCTGGCCGAGGCAACGGCCGCGCTGGCCGATCCGCTCAAGCGCGAACTGCCCGTCCTGACCATCGCGCTGACGGCGGGCTTCCAGTCCATCGGCCCGTTCAACCGCGCCTTCAAGACCGCCACCGGCCTCACGCCCACTGAATTCCGCAGGCAAAAGCTGGCCGAATCCTGAAATCGGCCAGCCGAAAGCCGCGTTTGCGGCTTTCGGCAAGACGTGGCGGGCACGCCGCGGCATCGTCCGTGTCGCCGGGGGCATGGGCCTTCGATGACAAGGAGTTCGATCCGCCATGCGACGCTTTTCTTTTCTCTTCTTCTGGCCCGTGGCGCTGCTGCTGGCCTTTCTTTCGGGCCCGGCGCGGGCGGCGATGGGTCTGGCGGAAATTCCCGCGACCGCCACCGACGGCCCGGTCACGGTCTTCTACCCGTCGAGCGACGCGGCGCAGCCGACCCGGCGCGCGCGCTTCATGCTGGACGTGGCAGTGCAAGGCACGCCCGTTCGCGGCAACGGCCGGCTGGTCGTGGTCTCGCACGGTTCGGGCGGTGCGCCGTGGGTGCATGCCGACCTGGCACGCAGCCTGGTCGATGCCGGCTTCATCGTCGCCATGCCCGAGCACCGTGCCGACAACTACAAGGACGACAGCGACCCCGGCCCCGACAGCTGGACGATGCGGCCGGCCGAGGTGTCGCGCGCCATCGATGCGGTGGGGCGCGATGCGCGCTTCGCGCCGCTGCTCCAGCTCGACAAGGTCGGTATGTACGGCATGTCGGCCGGCGGCCATACAGCGTTGAGCCTGGCCGGTGGACGCTGGTCACCCGCCGCGTTCAAGCAGCACTGCGAAGCAGACCTGGAGGCGGACTTCCAGTCCTGCGTCGGCCTGATCACGCGGCTGACGGGCGGCATGCTCGACGGCATCAAGAAGTGGGGCGCGCTGCTCGTGATCGGCCACCGCTTCCAGGACGCCACGCCGCGCGAACACGACGACCCGCGCATCGCGGCCATCGTGGCGGGCGTGCCCGCTGCGGCGGATTTCGACATGGCCTCGCTGGCCGCACCGCGCGTGCCGCTGGGCCTGATCACCGCGCGGCAAGACAGCTGGCTGATCCCGCGCTTTCACAGCGACCGCGTGCTCGCGGCCTGCCTGCCGCGCTGCGAACTGATCGCCGACATGCCGACGGGCGGGCACGGCGCGTTGCTGTCGCCACCGCCGCCCGGACTCACAGGGCTGATCGGCGACATGCTCAATGACCCGCCGGGCTTCGACCGCGCCAGCGTGCTGCCGGAAGTGAATCGCAAGACCACGGCGTTCTTCAATATGCACCTGCTGCCCTGAGCCGGGGAAAGGCGCGGAGCAAACGCGCGAGCCCGCGTTCCGGACGACGGACCTGTCCCACATGCGTGGACGACAGTCGCGCACACGGCGACATGCGCCGAACCCCTCAGGGTGAGACCCGAACTGGCCCCAAGCCGGTTCGTTGATCAGTGACCATTCAACGAAAGGAACCGTCACACATGAAGCAACAACACATTGCATCGATCGTCTCCAGCGCCTTGCTCGCAGGCCTTCTGGCCATGAGCGGCGCCGCCCAGGCGCAGAACGCCAGCGTGGGCGTCGGCGTGAACGCCGATGTCAACGCATCGGGTGCCGTCAAGGCCGCGCCAGCCCAAGGCAACGCAGGCGCGGGTGCCGGGGCAGCCGCGGGCGGATCCACCCATACCAATGGCAGCGCAGGCAACGCGGCGAGCGGGCTCGGCGGCACAGTGGGTGGCGTGGTCGGCGGCGCAACAGGTGCCGTGGGCAATGCAACCAACACCGTCAGCGGGGCCACCGGGGCCGTGGGTGGCGCGACCGGCGCAGCCAGCGGTCTCACGAACACCGTGGGCGGCACCCTGAACAGTGCGACCGGGGCCGTGGGCTCGGTCGGCGGCGCCGTGAAGCCAGCGGGCACCGGCGTTGGCGCCAAGGCCAAGGGCTCGAGCGCCGTGGACATCACGAAGTAATCTCCGCCGGCAAGAAAAGGAAAACCCGCAGCGCTCGCGCGTTGCGGGTTTTCTGCTTCGCGTCAGGCGGTGGCCTGCAGCCTGAACAAGCTGGTGACTTCCACATCCAGCACCATCAGCTCGCGCTGGTTGAAGAGCCGCCAGCGCCACAGCAATATGCCCAGCGTGGGCCGCTTCTCGGAGCGCCGCACCTCGATGACGTCGGCCACGAGCCGCAAGGCGTCGTCGGGCCGCACCGGATTCGGCCAGCGCACATGCTCGAGCCCCGGCGATGCGAAAGATTCCGAGCCCGCGAGCGCCGCCTCGACCACGAGCCGCATCGCAATGGAACAGGTGTGCCAGCCGCTGGCGATCAAACCGCCGAAAGGGCTTTCGGCAGCGGCTTCGGGGTCGGTGTGAAACCACTGCGGGTCGTAGGCCCGCGCGAATTGCAGCAGCTCGGCTTCGGTGAGCACGTAGGGGCCAGCTTCGATGACCTGGCCCGCGTGGAAGTCGGCGAACTTCATTCGCCGCAGCTTAGTACGTTTCGAGGTGCAGGCGGCCTTCGCGTTTGAGAGCGGCGCCCACGGTGTCCCAATCGAGCCCCGCATCCTTCGCCACATCGCGCAGCGCAAGCACCACGCCTTCTTCCATGCTCTTGAGGCCGCACACATAGAAGTGGCTGCTGCCGTCCTTCAGCAGCGCGGCCAGGTCGGCGGCACGCTCGCGCATGAGGTCCTGCACGTAGCGCTTGGGCTGGCCCGGCGTGCGCGAGAAGGCAAGGTTGATATCGATGAAGTCTTTCGGCAGCGACTGCAGCGGGCCGAAGTACGGCAGCTCCTGCTGCGTGCGCGCGCCGAAGAACAGCATCAGCTTTCCGCCTTCGAACTTGCCGCTCTTGCGCAGGCGGCGACGCCATTCGGTCATCGCGCGCATGGGGGCGCTGCCGGTGCCGGTGCAGATCATCACGATGTGCGACTTGGGGTGGTTCGGCATCAGGAACGAGGCGCCGAAGGGCCCCACCACCTGCACCGTGTCGCCCACCTTCAGGTCGCAGACGTAGTTGGAGCACACGCCGCGCACCGGGTCGCCCTCGTGGTCCTCGGTCACGCGCTTCACGGTGAGCGAGACGTTGTTGTAGCCGGGCCGCTCGCCATTGCGCGGGCTGGCCACCGAGTACTGGCGCGCATGGTGGCGCTTGCCGATGGCATCGACGCCCGGCGGCACGATGCCGATGGACTGGCCTTCGAGCACCGGGAACGGCACCACGCCGAAGTCGAGCACGATGTGGTGCGTCTCGCTGTCGAAGCCGGCCTCGGTGCAATTGAAATTGCCGACCACGGTGGCGGTCGTCGGGGTCTTCGGCGGAAAGAGGTTGGTGTACGCGTGCGCGGCCGACCACGGCGGCACGGTCGCGCCGTACTGCGCGGAATTGAAGAAGACGGCTTCGGCGGGCTCGATGGCCGCCTGGGCTTGCGCCTGCGTCAGTGCGGGCGCGGCCGCTGCCGGGTCGCCGGCCGCCGCGGCGGAAACGCCCGCGGCCTCGAGCTGCTCGGGCGTCAGCTCGGCGGGCAGTTCGTCCCAGGTGAGCTGCTCTTCGATGGTGTACGCACGCACCAGCGGCATGGTGCGCCAGTTGTCGATCGAGCCAGTCGGGCACGGCGAGATGCAGGCCATGCAGCCGTTGCAGACGTCGGCGCGCACAACATAGTTGTTGTCGTCGTGCGTGATCGCGTTGACGGGGCAGGTGGCCTCGCAGGTGTTGCAGCGGATGCAGATCTCGGGGTCGATCAGGTGCTGCTTGATGACTCCGGCTTCAACGGCCATGTCCATGTTGTTCTCCTAGAGCCCTCCCCCTCTGGGGGAGGGTTGGGTGGGGGCAAGCGGCGCTTGTCGTGGTCACGCTGCGGTGCCCCCATCCCTGCCTTCCCCCAGAGGGGGAAGGAGCAATACCTCAATACCCATCAACCGAAACGCACGTACTCGAAATCGACCGGCTGGCGGTTGATGCCCATCACCGGCGGCGAGATCCAGCCGGCGAACTTGCCCGGCTCCACCACGCGGCCCATCAACGATGCCACGAAAGCGAAGTCTTCGGCGCTCGGCAGCCATTCGTCGCGCTTGGCGGCCCATTCGACCTCGTTCACCACGCGGCCTTCGGGCGACATCTTGATGCCGGCGAGCGCGCCGATCTGGCGGTTGAAGGCCTTGTGCGGCACGACCAGGCGGGTCGGGATGCCGGCCTTTTCCAGCACCTTGTTCCAGCGGCCGACGCCGGCCACCGAGTCCTTGATGAAGTCGTCGCGCAGCACTTCGTTGAGCGCGTTGAGCATCGGCACGTCCTTCTCGACGAGCTGGCCGTCCTTCACCTCGAGCACCTTGTAGGTCTGGCCCTTGAGGATGTGGTCGTCGGTGCGCTTGCCTTCTTCATAGCGGCCCTTCAGGCCCGAGCTGTAGAAGATGGCGGCGTTGCTCGACTGGTCGGCGCCGAACAGGTCGATGGTCACGCTGTAGTGGAAGTTCAGGTAGCGCTGGATGGTGCCCAGGTCGATGCAGCCCGCCGCGCGGATCTTCTGCACGTCGTCGGTCTTCAGCTCGTTCATGACCTGCGCGGTGCGCGCGATGACGCGCGACACGCCGCTCTCGCCCACGAACATGTGGTGCGCCTCTTCGGTCAGCATGAACTTCGTGGTGCGCGCCAGCGGATCGAACGCGCTTTCGGCCAACGCCGAAAGCTGGAACTTGCCGTCGCGGTCGGTGAAGTACGTGAACATGAAGAACGCGAGCCAGTCGGGCGTGCGTTCGTTGAAGGCACCCAGGATGCGCGGGTTGTTCTCGTCGCCCGAGGTGCGCTGCAGCAGCGCCTCGGCTTCTTCGCGGCCATCGCGGCCGAAGTGCTTGTGCAGCAGGTAGACCATCGCCCACAGGTGGCGGCCCTCTTCCACGTTGATCTGGAACAGGTTGCGCAGGTCGTACATCGACGGTGCGGTCAGGCCCAGGTGGCGCTGCTGCTCGACCGACGCGGGCTCGGTGTCGCCCTGCGTCACGATGATGCGGCGCAGGTTGGCGCGGTGCTCGCCGGGCACGTCCTGCCAGGCCTTCTCGCCCTTGTGGTCGCCGAAGTGGATCTCGCGGTTCGCATCGCCCGGATTCAGGAAGATGCCCCAGCGGTAGTCGCGCATCTTCACGTGGCCGAACTGCGCCCAGCCCTGCGGGTCGACGCTCACGGCCGTGCGCAGGTACACCTCGTGGTTGATCGAGCCTTCGGGGCCCACGTCGTCCCACCAGTTGATGAAGTTGGGCTGCCAGCCTTCGAGCGCGCGCTGCAGCGTGCGGTCTTCGCCGAGGTTGACGTTGTTGGGGATCTTCTCGCTGTAGTTGATCGTGCTCATCGTTGTTCCTTGGGTTGTGCGGACTGCCAGTTCTCAGACGCGGTTCATGTCGAAGCCGGCTTTCTGGCCGGTGCCATAGACCTTGAGCGCACCCTTTTCGCCGACGGCGTTGGGGCGGTTGAAGATCCAGTTCTGCCAGGCGGTGAGCCGGCCGAAGATGCGGGTGGCCATGTTTTCCTTGCTGGCAAAGCGCAGGTTGGCTTCGAGGCCGGTGAGCGCGTCGGGCGACATCGCGGCACGCTCTTCGATGGCGATGCGGATCTCGTCGTCCCAGTCGATGTCGTCGGGGGCGGCGGTGACGAGGCCGAGCTTCAGCGCTTCGTCGGCGTCGAGTGGCTTGCCGGCCGCCGCGCGTGCGGCTTCGAGCGGCGCGGCTTCTTCATAGAAGCGACGTTGCAGGCGGCTCTGGTCGTTCACCATCGGGAAGAAGCCGAAGTTGAATTCGTTGAGCGTGAGCTTGGGCGCACGCTCGGCGTCGTCGGGCAACGCGAGCATGTAGCTGCGGTCGGCGGCAAAGGCCAGTTCGGCCAGCATGCCGGCAAAGCACGAACCCGCTTCGACCAGCGCAAAGAGGCTGCGCGAAGAAACATCGAGGCGCGCCAGCGTGCGGCGCAGCGCGCCGATGGTTTCGCGCACCAGCCAGTGGTCTTTGTTGGCGAGCATCACGGCGTCGGATGCGAGCACGGCAGCGGCATCGCCTTCGGTCTTGAGCAGCCAGGTGCCGATGTCGAGTTCGTTGGTGCGCAGGTTGAGGATGGCGTCGTCGAGCTCGCGGCACACAGCGAGCGGCCACCACGCGGCGCCCGCAGCTTCGATGGCGGCAATGTCGGCCGGCTGCGTACCGGTGGGCGCCTTCACGGTGATCGTGGCGGTGCGCTTGCTGCGGTCGATCTGCACGTTGACGTGCGAGTAGGCGATGCCGTCGGCGCTGTCAGTGCGTTCGAGGCGCGTGAGCACCACGCCCTTGCCGCTCGCGGGGCGGTCGCTGCCGGCGGCGAGTTGCGAAGCACGGTCCTGCACGGCGGCGGCGAATTGCGCGGGCTTGGCCACGGCATCGACGAGGCGCCAGTCGACCGCGCGCTGGCCACGAACGCCTTCGACGCTGGTGCAGAAGATGTCGGCGAGGTCATGACGCACGTGGCGCTTGTCGGTCACGCGGGTCAGGCCGCCGGTGCCGGGCAGCACGCCGAGCAGCGGCACCTCGGGCAGCGAGACGGCGGAGGAGCGGTCGTCCACCAGCAAGATCTCGTCACAGGCCAGTGCCAGTTCGTAGCCGCCGCCGGCGCAGGCGCCGTTCACGGCCGCGAGGAACTTCAGGCCCGAGTGCTTCGACGAGTCTTCGATGCCGTTGCGCGTTTCATTGGTGAACTTGCAGAAGTTGACCTTCCACGCATGGCCCGAGACGCCGAGCATGAAGATGTTGGCGCCCGAGCAGAAGATGCGATCCTTGCCGCTGGTGACGATCACGCTGCGCACTTCGGGGTGCTCGAAGCGCACGCGGTTGAGCGCGTCGTTCAGCTCGATGTCCACGCCCAGGTCGTAGCTGTTGAGCTTGAGCTTGTAGCCGGGGCGGATGCCGCCGTCTTCCGCGATGTCGAGCACGAGGCGTGCAATGGCGCCGTCGAAGCTCAGCGACCAGTGGCGGTACTGGCCGGGCTCGGTGCGGTAGTCGACGCGCGGGGGCGCCTGGAGCGTGGTGGTGTCGGTCATGCGGAAGTCTCCTGTGGGGCAGTGTTCGGAAACCGTGAACAGGAAAGATAATGCACTTTCTTGCTCCGATGACATGCATCATGCTGCATGCAAACAGGCAAGTCAATGCCTGTAGCGCTTTTTTTCAGATTTCGCTGGTGGTCTGAGCACGAGGGCTCGGGGTTTTGATGCGGGGTCATTCGGGGTGCGTGCACAGGACACCGGGTACTCCCCTCCGCGAATGTCCCCCGGCCTGCGGCCTCCTCCTTTATTTCGCTGCGGGGAGCACCCAGTGCCCTGTGCACAGTGGGCGCGGCTGTCGTGCCGGCCGATCAACCTGC
This sequence comes from Variovorax sp. EL159, assembly GCF_900100965.1. Lineage (GTDB taxonomy): Bacteria > Pseudomonadota > Gammaproteobacteria > Burkholderiales > Burkholderiaceae_C > Variovorax. The sequence continues at coordinate 97,640 of NZ_FMUJ01000004.1, forward strand.
GCTCTGAACAACGCTCACGCTGGCGGGGTGCCTTGCGCAGCGAAATAAAGGAGGAGGGGCGAAGCCCCGGGGGACATTCGCGGAGCAAGGCACCCCGTCGGCGTGAGCGCCGCCCCGAACAGCAGCACCTCAACGACAAACAGAGCAGACAGTCAGGCGCCCAACCCCATCGACTGGCGGGCCACCGCACGCAAGGCCTGGAAGCTCTGCGCCAGCGTCTTGCCGCTGGTGTCCACCGACAGATCGGCCTTTGAATAGAAGGCTGCACGGCCATTCAGGATGCGACGCAGGTCTTCCATCGCTTCCTTGCTGGCCGCCATCGGACGCGTGTCGCCCTGCGCGGCGACGCGGCCCATGTGCTCTTCGGGCGCGGCCTGCAGCCACACGGTGGTGCAGTGCGCAAGCAGTTCGTTGAAGGTGGCCGGGTCGGAGACGATGCCGCCCGGCGTGGCGATCACCACCTCGCTGTAGATCTGCACGGCCTCTTCAAGCGCGCGGCGCTCGTAGCGGCGGTAGGCGTTGGTGCCGTACAGGTCGTGAATCTCGCGAACGCTGCAGCCGGCGAGTTTTTCGATCTCGCGGCTCAGCTCGATGAAGGGAATCTCCAGGTCTTCGGCCAGCATCTGCCCCAGCGTCGACTTGCCCGCGCCGCGCAACCCCACGAGCGCGATGCGGCGGTGCCGCGCCGGATCGACAGAGGCCGTGCCCAACAGTTCGCCGAGCGCCACGCGCACGCGGCGCAGGTCGGTTTCGCTGCGGTTCTCGAGCAGCTCGCGGATCAGCAGCCACTCGGGCGAACTGGTCGTCACGTCGCCCACCAGCTCGGCCAGCGAGCAATGCAGCGCGCCGGCCACCTGCTGCAGCACCAGGATCGAGGCATTGCCGATGCCGTATTCGAGGTTGGCCAGGTGGCGCTCCGACACGTCGGCCGCAATGGCCACCGCCTTGCGCGTGAGGCCGCGCTGCGCGCGCAGGTTGCGCACGCGATCGCCCAGCGCCGCGAGCAGCGGGTTCCTGGCCTCCCCGGCCGGTGCGGTGGCGCCGGCGTTGCCGCCATTGCCGTCTTCTGGCGCGGTGGCCAGCACCGCTACATGCTCATTCATGCAATTCCTCGTTCTTCGCCGGGATTGTGCGCGCTCAGGGTAAACACCATATATGCACTATATTGCTTGACACTGATTGTCTCGCTGCTTATTGTTCGGCCACAAGCAAGATACTGCACGCGCAGCGATCCTGCAAGGTAGTTCATAAGTTCATGGCCCGCCACAGGGCCCTGGATGTTCGCCCAGCCAGCCTCCACCAAGAAGCCCGCCACGATGTCCGACAGCAGCAACAGCAGCCCCACCGCCACCACGAACGGCAAGCCCGCATTTCACCAGTTGATTGCCGGCCTGACCGCCGAGATCGCCGGCAAGCCGCTGGACGGCGCGCTCGACCAGTGGCTCAACGCCACGCACGGCGCGGGCAGTGCGCGCTTCGAGCAGCTGCGCCAGGCCTGCATCGGCGGCGTGGCCGAAGGCTGGCTGTGCGACCGCGAAGGCGGCGGCATCAAGTACGGCCGGGCCTTCAAGGCCGAAGACGCACTGCACCGTTTCTCGGTCGACGTGGTCGACATGCAGGACATCGCCGGCCCGCATCACACGCATCCGAACGGCGAGATCGACCTGATCATGCCGCTCGACGACAGCGCCGACGCCACCTTCGATGGCCGCCCCGCGGGCTGGTGCGTCTACGGCCCCGGCACCGCACATCGCCCGACCGTGGCGCACGGCCGCGCGCTCGTTCTCTATCTCCTGCCCGAAGGGCAGATCAAGTTCACCCCATGACCGAGCTTCTTTCCAACTACGTCGCCGGCCGCTGGCAAAGCGGTTCGGGCGCCGGCACGCCCCTGTTCGACCCGGTGCTCGGCACCGAACTCGTTCGCGTCGACGCTACCGGGCTCGATCTGCCGGCCGCCTTTGCCTTTGCGCGCGAACAGGGCGGCAACGCGCTGCGCGCCCTCACCTATCGCCAGCGTGCCGGCCTGCTCGGCGCGATCGTGAAAGTGCTGCAGGCCCACCGCGATGCGTACTACGAGATCGCGACCGCCAATTCAGGCACGGTGAAGAACGACTCGGCCGTTGACATCGACGGCGCGATCTTCACGCTCGGCCAGTACGCCAAGTGGGGCGATGCGCTCGGCGACGTGCGCGCGCTGCGTGATGGCGACGCCGTCAAGCTCGGCAAGGAGCCGGTGTTCCAGTCGCAGCACCTGCAGGTGCCAACGCATGGCGTGGCGCTGTTCATCAACGCCTTCAACTTCCCTTCGTGGGGCCTGTGGGAAAAGGCCGCGCCCGCGCTGCTGTCGGGCGTGCCGGTGATCGTGAAACCCGCCACGGCCACCGCGTGGCTCACGCAGCGCATGGTCAAGGACGTGGTCGATGCGGGCGTGCTGCCTGCCGGTGCGCTCTCGGTCATCTGCGGCAGTTCGGCCGGATTGATGGATGCGTTGCAGCCCTTCGACGTGGTCTCGTTCACCGGCTCGGCCGAGACGGCTGCGGTGATCCGCTCGCATGCCGCCGTGGCCCGGCATTCGGTGCGCGCGAACATCGAGGCCGACAGCCTCAACAGCGCCCTGCTGCTGCCCGGTGCCGCGCCCGGCAGCGAGGCCTTCAACCTGCTCGTGCGCGAAGTGGTGCGCGAGATGACGGTGAAGTCGGGCCAGAAGTGCACCGCCATCCGCCGCATCCTGGTGCCGGCCGAGGTGTACGACGCGGCGGCCGAAGCCATCGGCGCCAAGCTCGCGGGCATCACCGTCGGCAACCCGCGCAACGAGAGCGTGCGCATGGGTTCGTTGGTGAGCCGCGCCCAACTGAACGCGGTGCGCGAAGGCCTCGACGCGCTGGCCGCGCAGACCACCGTGCTGCACGACAGCCGCAACAAGCCGCTGGTCGACGCCGACCCGGTCATCGCCGCCTGCATCGGCCCGGTGCTGCTGGGCGCGCGCGATGCCGATGCGGCGCAGCGCGTGCACGACGTGGAAGTGTTCGGCCCCGTCGCCACGCTGCTGCCGTACCGCGATCTCGCGCACGGCATTGCGCTCGCGCATCGCGGCCAGGGTTCGCTCGTGACGTCTCTCTATGGCAGCGACGACGCGGCGCTGGCGCAGGCCGCGCTGGCCGTCGCGCCAAGCCACGGCCGCGTGCATGTGATCTCGCCTGAAGTGGCACAGGCCCACACCGGCCACGGCAACGTGATGCCGATGTCGATGCATGGCGGCCCCGGCCGCGCGGGCGGCGGCGCCGAACTCGGAGGCCTGCGCGCGCTGGACTTCTATCACCGCCGCAGTGCCGTGCAGGCGAGCCCCGGCGTGATCGCCGCGCTCGGCCTCTAGAACAAACGAAGACCCGGCCGAAGGAGACAAGAACCATGACCCTGCCCGCACGATTCAACTTCGCCGAACACCTGTTCGCCCTCAACCGTGGCCGCGCCGAGCGCACCGCCTACATCGACGATCGCGGCACGCTGGGCTACGGCCAGCTCGAAGACCGCGCGCGCCGCCTCGCCGCCGCGCTGAAGGCCGCCGGCGTGCGCCGCGAAGAACGCGTGCTGCTGCTGATGCTCGACAGCAGCGACTGGCCCGTGAGCTTTCTCGGCTGCCTCTACGCCGGCATCGTGCCGGTGGCCGTCAACACGCTGCTCACGCCCGACGACTACGCCTACATGCTCGACCACAGCCGCGCGCAGGCCGTGCTGGTGTCGGGCGCGCTGCTGCCGACGTTGCAGGACGCGATGGCGCGCGGCGGCCATGAAGTGCACACGCTGATCGTGTCGCAACCCACCGGCCCGTTGCCCGAGGGCGCCAAGGAATTCGAGGCCGCGCTCGCCGCCGCCGAGCCGCTGGCCGCGCCTGTCACCACGGCATCGGACGACCCGGGCTTCTGGCTGTATTCCTCCGGCTCCACCGGCAAGCCCAAGGGCACCGTGCACACGCACACCAACCTGTGGTGGACGGCCGAGTTGTACGGCAAGCCGGTGCTGGCGCTGACCGAAGACGACGTGTGCTTCTCGGCCGCCAAGATGTACTTCGCGTATGGCCTGGGCAATGCGCTGACCTTTCCGCTGTCGGTCGGCGCTACGGTCGTGCTGATGGCCGAGCGGCCCACGCCCGATGCCACCTTCCGCCGTTGGGTGGAGCACAAGCCCACCGTGTTCTTCGGTGCGCCCACGGGCTTCGCGGGCATGCTCGCATCGCCGAAGCTGCCATCGCGCGAAGCGGTGGCGCTGCGCATGTGCTCATCGGCCGGCGAGGCGCTGCCCGGTGAGATCGCGCAACGCTTCAAGGCGCAGTTCGGCTGCGAGATCATCGATGGCATCGGCTCGACCGAGATGCTGCACATCTTCATCTCCAACCGGCCCGGCGACATCCGCTACGGCACCACCGGCAAGCCGGTGGACGGCTACGAGGTCGAGCTGCGCGGCGAAGACGGCCGCCCGGTGCCCGATGGCGAAGTGGGCGACCTCTACATTCGCGGCCCCAGCTCGGCGCTGATGTACTGGACCAACCGCGAGAAGTCGCGCGAGACCTTCCAGGGCGGCTGGACCAAGAGCGGCGACAAGTACACGCGCGACGCCGACGGCTACTTCACGTATGCGGGCCGCAGCGACGACATGCTGAAGGTCAGCGGCATCTACGTGTCGCCGTTCGAGGTCGAGGCGACGCTGATGCAGCACCCGGCCGTGCTCGAAGCCGCGGTGATCGGCAAGGAAGACGGTGAAGGCCTGACGAAGACCAAGGCGTTCGTGGTGTTGAAGGACGGCGGCGCGGTGACGGAGGAAGAGCTGAAGGCCTTCGTGAAGGAACGCCTGGCGCCGTACAAGTACCCGCGGTTTCTGGAGTTCGTGGCGGAGCTGCCGAAGACGGCGACGGGGAAGATTCAGCGGTTCAGGTTGCGTGAACGGGAGAAGCAGGCATGAGTTGGCCGGCGTCTTTTTCTTCCTCCCTCCCCCTCTGGGGGAGGGTCGGGGTGGGGGCATCGGCCTTCGCACACGCACAGCTTTTTCAAGCGCCGCTTGCCCCCATCCCAGCCTTCCCCCAAAGGGGGAAGGAGCAACGGCCGGGAGCCACGCGATGAGCACAACGGACTTCGCCACCATCACCTGGCGCAACCGCCCCGTACAGATCGAATGCCAGTGGCTCTCCCCCGAGCGCACCGGCGCGCCTTTGATCGTCTTCCTCCACGAAGGCCTCGGCTCCATCGCGATGTGGAAGGACTTCCCCGCGCAGGTCTGCAACGCCGCCAACGCGCGCGGCCTTGTCTTCTCGCGCCCCGGCTACGGCCGCTCCACCCCGCGCGCCGACGACGAGATCTGGGACGTCGACTTCATGCACCGCCAGGCGCATGAAGTACTGCCCGCGCTCTTCGCCGCACTGAAGCTCGGCGACGAAAAGCCCTGGCTCTTCGGCCACAGCGACGGCGGCTCCATCGCGCTGCTGTATGCCTCGCGCTTCCCCGAAAAAGTCGAAGGCCTCGTGGTGCTCGCGCCGCACATCTTCGTGGAAGACAAGACCGTCGCGAACATCGAGATCGCCCGCACCGCGTACCTGAACACCGACCTGCCGAAGAAGCTCGGCCGCTACCACGACAACGCCGACTCCGCCTTCTGGGGCTGGAACCGCATCTGGCTGCATCCGCCCTTTCGCCAATGGAACATCGAGGCCGAACTCGACGCCATCCGCTGCCCGGTGCTGGCCGTGCAGGGCATCGACGACGAGTACGGCACGCTGGCGCAGATCCGCGGCATCGCGGCGCGCGTGGGTGGTACTTGCGAGCTGCTCGAAATCCCTGAATGCGGGCATTCCCCACATCGCGATCAGCCGGAACGTGTCACCGTCGCAACCGCTTCTTTCATCACCAAAAACAGGAGACAAACACCATGACCACCCCCACCCCGGTTCGCACCGCGCGCCTTGCGCTGACCGCCCTCGCCTTCGCGGCCGCCTTGTGCGGCACGGCAGGCGCGCAAGGCACCGGCAAGCTCAAGGTCGGCCTGATGCTGCCCTACAGCGGCACCTACACCGCGCTGGGCGTGGCCATCGAGAACGGCTTCAAGCTCTATGTCGACGAGCAAGGCGGCAAGCTCGCCGGCCGTGAGATCGAATACTTCAAGGTCGACGACGAGTCCGACCCGGCCAAGGCCACCGACAACGTCAACAAGCTCATCAAGCGCGACAACGTCGACGTGATCGTCGGCACCGTGCACTCGGGCGTGGCGATGGCCATGGCCAAGGCCGCCAAGGAAAGCGGCACCGTGCTGATCGTGCCGAACGCCGGCGCCGACGCCGTCACGGGCCCGATGTGCGCGCCCAACATCTTCCGCAGCTCGTTCAGCAACTGGCAGCCGGCCTACGCCATGGGCGAAGTCGCGGCCAAGCAGCAGGGCAAGAAGAAGGTCATGACGATCACCTGGAAGTACGCGGCCGGCGAAGAGTCGGTCAACGGCTTCAAGGAAGGCTTCGAGAAGGCCGGCGGCAAGGTCGACAAGCAGCTCACGCTGCCCTTCCCCAACGTGGAGTTCCAGGCGCTGCTGACCGAGATCGCGGCGGCCAAGCCCGATGCGGTGTATGCCTTCTTCGCGGGCGGCGGCGCGGTGAAGTTCGTCAAGGACTACCAGGCCGCAGGCCTGAACAAGACCATCCCGCTGTACGGCCCCGGCTTCCTGACCGACGGCACGCTCGACGCGCAAGGCGAATCGGCACAAGGCATGCTGACCACGCTGCACTACGCCGACGGCCTGAACACCGCGCGCGACAACGCCTTCCGCGTGGCCTATGCCAAGTCGTTCAAGCTGCAACCCGACGTGTACGCGGTGCAGGGCTACGACGCGGCGCAGATGCTGGGCGTGGGCCTGAACGCCACCAAGGGCGACATCTCGAAGAAGGCCGAGTTCACCAGCGCCATCGAGAAGGCGAAGATCGACAGCCCGCGCGGCGCGTTCACGGTGAGCAAGTCGCACAACCCGGTGCAGGACATCTACCTGCGCAAGGTCGAAGGCAAAGAGAACAAGCTGGTGAGCACCGCGATCAAGGGTCTGGCCGACCCGGCTCGCGGCTGCCGGATGTAAACGAGGCTCTCCCCCAGGCTTCGCGCACTTCGTTTCGCTGCGCCAACCCCTTTGCAGGGGCGACACCTGCGGCCCGGCACAGCCGGTTCCGCGGTGTCTCCCGCAGTGCATCTCCTTCTTGACGATCCCGCCCTGAGAGAACCTCCAACGTGGATTTCGGAACCTTCCTCGTCCAGTGCCTGAACTCGGTTCAGTACGGGCTTTTGTTATTTCTCGTGGCCTCGGGGCTGACGCTGATCTTCGGGATCATGGGCGTCATCAACCTTGCCCACGGCAGCTTCTACATGATCGGCGCGTACATGGCGTTCGCGCTCGCGCCGCTGTTCGGCGACCAGTTTTTGCTGATGCTGGTGGCCGGCGTGGTGCTGGCGGCCATCTTCGGCTACCTGCTCGAATGGGCCTTCTTCAGCTACCTCTACCAGCGCGACCACCTGCAGCAGGTGCTGATGACCTACGGGCTCATCCTGGTGTTCGAGGAGCTGCGCTCCATCCTCGTAGGCAACGACGTGCACGGCGTGAAGGTGCCGGCATGGCTCGACGGCAGCTTCGCGCTGGGCAGCGTCATGAGCTACCCGTGGTATCGCCTCTTCGCGTCGGCCGCCTGCATCGTGCTGGCGGTGGGCCTGTACTTCGTGGTCAACCGCACGCGCCTGGGCATGATGATCCGCGCCGGCGCCAGCAACCGCGACATGGTGCGTGGCCTGGGCATCGACGTGAAGCGCCTGTACCGCATCGTGTTCGCGGCCGGCGTGGCGCTCGCGGCGCTGGCCGGCATGATCGCGGCGCCGATGTCTTCGGTGTATCCGAACATGGGCGCGAGCGTGCTCATCATCTGCTTCGTGCTGGTGGTGATCGGCGGCATCGGCTCTATTACCGGCGCGCTGCTGGCCTCGCTGCTGGTGGGCTTCGTCGACACCTTCGGCAAGGTGTTCTTCGCGGACCTGAGCGGCATCGGCATCTACCTGCTGATGGCCATCGTGCTCATCTGGAAGCCCGAAGGGCTGATGGGGAGGCGGCCATGAGAAAGAGCGCGCTTCTCGTGCCGCTGCTGTGCGCCGTGCTCATCGGTGTGGCGGGCCCGTTGATGGGCAACTACATGTCCGACTTCGTCGTGAAGATCATGATTTTGTCGATCTTCGCGCTGAGCCTCGAACTGCTGGTCGGCATGACCGGCCTCGTGAGCCTGGGCCATGCGGCCTTCTACGGCATCGGCGCGTACGTCACCGTGCTGGCCTCGGGCAGCGAAGGCGGCAACTTCGCGCTGCTGCTGCCGCTGGCCATGGGCGCGGCGGCGCTGTATGCGCTGTTCGTCGGCGCATTGAGCCTGCGCACGCGCGGCGTGTACTTCATCATGGTGACGCTGGCCTTTGCGCAGATGGCCTTCTTCGTGTTCCACGACACCAAGGTCGGTGGCGGCAGCGACGGCATCTACATGTACGTGCGGCCCGCCATCGGCGCGCTCGACCTGGAGAACCGCTCGGTGCTGTTCTACGTGGTGCTGGCTTCGCTGGTGTTCACCTACGGGCTGCTGGCACTGATCCGTCGCTCGCGCTTCGGTGCGGCGCTCGCGGGCATCCGCGTGAACGAGCAGCGCATGCGCGCGGCGGGCTTCGCGGTGTACGGCTACAAGCTCGCGGCCTTCGTGCTGGCGGGTGCGCTGGCCGGGCTCGCGGGCTTTCTGCTGGCCTCGCGCGACGGCGTGGTCAACCCCGAGCTGATGGCCTGGCACAACTCGGGCGAGGTGCTGCTGATGGTGATCCTGGGTGGCCTTGGCCATCTGCGCGGCGCGGTGATCGGTGCGATCGCATTCACGCTGCTGAAGGAAATCTTCTCGACGCATGCGGTGATGGGCCCGCTGGCCGACCACTGGCAACTGACGCTGGGCATCGCGATCATCGTGTTCGTGGCCTTGCTGCCGAAGGGGCTGATCGGGCTGGTGCAGCGGCTGTCGCCGAAGGGGGCTGCATGACCTGCTCCCTCTGCCTGTCTTTCTCCCTCCCCCTCTGGGGGAGGGCCGGGGTGGGGGCAAGCGGCGCCACCATCGAGCGCTCTGCCCGCCCCCATCCCCACCTTCCCCCAAAGGGAGAAGGAGCAAAACCATGAGCACCTCCGCACTGCTTTCCGTTGAAAACCTCACCCGCCGCTTCGGCGGCCTCACCGCCGTCAACGCCGTCACGCTCGACCTGCACGTCGGCGAAGTCCACGCGGTGATCGGCACCAACGGCGCCGGCAAGTCCACGCTCATCAACATGCTCTCGGGCGAGATCGAAGCCTCCGAAGGCCGCATCGCGCTCGATGGCGTCGACATCACCGGCCGCGCGCAATCGCGCCGTGCCCGCGACGGCGTGGGCCGCAGCTACCAGCGCACCACCATCTTTCCGGAGTTCAGCGTGCACGAGAACTGTCGCCTCGCCGCGCAGGCCGCCACCGCAAAGCCATGGGCGATCTGGCAGTCGTCGCAACGCTGCGCCACCAGCAATGCATCGGCCGATGCGGCACTCGAAGCCGCAGGCCTGTCGAACGAGGCGCTGCGCATCGCCGGCACGCTCAGCCACGGCGCGCAACGCCAGCTCGAAGTGGCGATGTGCCTGGCCACCCACCCGCGCGTGCTGCTGCTCGACGAGCCGCTCGCCGGCATGGGCGCCGAAGAAACCGACCGCATGCTCACGCTGCTCGTGCGGCTGAAGGCCACGCACGCCATCCTGCTGGTGGAGCACGACATGGACGCGGTGTTCCGCATTGCCGACCGCATCACCGTGATGGTGAACGGCACCGTCATCGCCACCGGCGACCCGGCCTCGATCCGCGAGAACCCCGAAGTGCGCACCGCCTACCTGGGCGAGGAAAAACACTGACATGCTGCTCGTTCGCGACCTCAACACCTACTACGGCAACAGCCACATCCTGCGCGGCGTGCACGCCGGCATTCCGGCGGCCACCTCGGTCGGCCTGCTCGGACGCAACGGCATGGGCAAGACCACGCTGATCCGCACGGTGATGGGCTATGTGCGCCCCGCTTCGGGCGAAGTGCAGGTCGACGGCCGCACCGTCACCGGCCTGCCGCCCGAGAAGATGGCGCGTCTGGGCATCGGCTACGTGCCCGAAGGGCGCGGCATCTTCCCGAACCTGTCGGTGCGCGAGAACCTCGTGATGAGCGAGCGCGCAGGCATCGACGGCAGGCGCGAGTGGACCTTCGACCGCGTGATGGCGACCTTTCCGCGGCTGGCCGAGCGGCTCTCGCATGGTGGGCAACAACTGTCGGGCGGCGAGCAGCAAATGCTGTCCATCGGCCGTGCGCTGATGACCAACCCGCGTCTGCTGATCCTCGATGAAGCCACCGAAGGCTTGGCGCCGCTGATCGTGGCCGAGATATGGCGCGTGATCAGCGAGATCCGCAGCACCGGCATCGCGACGCTGATCGTGGACCGCGACTACCGCAAGGTGCTGGCGCATACCGACCTGGCGGTGGTGATGGAGAAAGGGCAGATCGTGCGGCATGGGGCGTCGGCGGAGTTGTTGGCGGAGCCGGAGGTGCTGGAAGAGCTGTTGGGGGTTTAAGGTTTCGCGTTGTATTTGTCACGTTGACTGAGCGCGCCATGCGGGCGACTCTGGTCACGCGGGATCGGGCTGCGTAGAGTCGCTCAACCCAATAAGGAGGGAAGTGAATGCTCAAGATCATCAAACAGGTCAGCCTCATTCGAGCGACCAACCCGGCTCATGGAAACATCCAGACCTTCCTGGAGCAATTGGTGGTGGAAGTGGTGGCAAGCAACTACCGCTACTTTCTCAACGAACACCTGATCAATTCGGTTTCCGATGACAGACAGCCTGAAGCCCGTTGCTGGCCTCCGTTGCTCGCGAACGAGCGCCAGGTTTCCGGGCTCTTCGCCAACGCGCTGTCTTCCGTCTGTCCGGTGTCGCGCCCGGAGTTCGCGATTCTTCGCCCCGGCGTAGCGGGCAAGCGTGGAAAGGTCGGCGCGGACCGCAACGGACGCGTCGACTTCTTTGCGACCTACGGCAAGCGGAGCCTCGCGTTGGAGTTGAAGCAGATCTCGATTTCCCCCTTGGGCGACGCCGCCGTCAGGCGCGGACTCACTGCACGCTGGAAGAGTGTGGAACGGCAATCGGCGGAGGTGCTGACGCATCTATGTGCCTACCGGGACTACTATCCGCATCCGACGTCGGTCGGGCTTATGGTGATCCGTGTAAGCAGAAAAGTTTCTTCGAAAAGAAAGCCCGAGACCGCGCGCTCCGAAGCCGCCGAGCAAATGCCCTCTGTCCTGCAGCGTGTCCGGCAAAGCATCAAGCCGGACTTTCTTGCGCACTACGTGCCGCCCCTCGAAATGCAGACCTGCTTGGAGGGAGGCGAGAACGAAAACGAGTACCGGGTCTTTCCCGGCATCATCTTTGCCGCTGTAGTTCACGGCCAGCAACCTGCCAAGAAGAAAAAGCGCTAATGCGCCAAGATCATTTGGCATCGGCCCGGCCGTGATGGACAGGGCGCGCGCACCAACCCGAGCAGGTCACCGCACTTGCACGATCCCGGCAATGACGGCGCGCGCCGCCAGCGCCTGCTTCACCGGCAGCAACGGCCAGACGTGGACCATGCCCGTGGCCTCGTGCATCTCGACATGCACGCTCTGCGCCGCGGCACGGTCGCGCAGTGCCCGACAGTCCGCCAGCAACAGGTCGCGCGTACCGATGAAGACCGTGAGCCGGCCCAGCCCCTGCAGCGCACCATGCAACGGACTCAGGTGCGGCAGGGCCGGATCCTCGTCGCCGGCCCACCAGCGCCCCGCTTGCGCCAACCCTGGGCGGGCCAGCCATGGGTCGTCGGCTTCGAGCGGGGGAATGGCCGGGTTCGACACGGTGAGATCGAGCCATGGCGAGATGAGCACGATGTCGCGCGGCTGCGGCAGGCCCAGCTCGGCAAAGCTCTGCGCCAGTGCGAGCGCGAGGCCACCGCCCGCCGAATCGCCCATCAGCACCAGTTGCCGAGCGTCGTGCGCGGCGGCCAGCGCGCGGTAGACCTCGTTCACCATCGCATAGGCCCGCAGGTAGGTGTGCTCGGGCGCGAGCGGAAAGATCGGCACGTGCGCCGTGCAGCCGGTGGTCTCGACCAGCTCCGCCATCAGGCGCCAGTGAAAGGGCGATATTTCGGCCACGTGCGCGCCGCCGTGCAGGTACAGGAGTTGCACCGCTCCCGCACCGGACAGCGGCGCCAGGGTGTAGCAATCATGGCCATCCACCTGCCGCTTGCCGATCGCACAGCGCTTGCGCACCGAGGCGGGCGGTTCGGCGCTCGCGGCCTTGCGGTCGTGGGCCACGGCCGCGCGCAGGCCTTCGACGCTTTCGAAACGCCGACGACGGCCCAGGAGCTTCAGCAATGCGAGGAACAAGGGCCAGGGCAATGTCATGAAGGTGCCGCCGTGTCGTTGGGTTGTTTCGTCACTCGATGAACCGCCGCAGCCCTTCAAGATCGATCACGGTGATGCCCCCGTATTCGATGCGCAGAAAGCCCGCTTCCTTCAACCGGTTCAGCGCCGCATTGCACCGCTGCCGCGACACGCCCGAGAGGTTCGCGATCTCTTCCTGCGAGGTCTGCAGGTGCGGCTCGCTGCCGGGATGCAGCCACGGATGGAACAGGCCTGCCAGCGCGCGCGCCACCTGGCTGTCGGCATCGAGCAGCCGGTGCGCCGCGTAGCTGCCCATGAACCAGTGCAGCCGCTCGTTGATCTGCTGCAGCAGGAAGTGGTCGAACCCGCGCTGCGTGCGGTGCAGCCACTCGAAGGTTTCCAGCGGCAGCTGGGCAACGCGGCTCGGCCGCAGCGCGATGATGTCGGCCGAGCGCGGCAGCGCGCGCAGCAGCGTGCCTTCGCCAAACCAGCTGCCCACCGACAGGCCGCCCAGCGTCACCGAGCGCCCGTCGCTGGAGGTGATCGACCACTTGAGCAAGCCCTCCAGCGTGCCGTACCAGTGCGCGGGCGTGTCGCCGCGCCGGCACAGCGCGGCGCCGGCGGCTACCTCGACCTCGCGCATCTCGTCGAGCACGCGCTCGCCCGCGCTCACGTCGAGCAACGGGAACCAGGCCGATCCCCGCAGCAGTTGCGGGATCGTGAGGGGGGCCGCCTGAACGACGGGCTTGGCCGCTGGCATCTTCTTGCTTGCGTGTGTGCTTGCTTGTTTATCTATTTGCTCGTCGACTACTGCACGCCCTTGAGCTGCTGCAGCGCCGACTGGGCCGCGCGCAGTTTTTCTTCGCGGTCGGCGATCTTGTCGGCGCGCCCCTTGCGCTGGGCTTCGCGCAGGTCGCGCTCGCGTTCCACCACCTTGCGCTCCTGGTTGCGGATGCGCCGTTGGTGTTCCGCCGCCAGCTTTGCGTCGCTGCAATTGCGGCGCACCTCGGCCAGCGCGGTTTCGAGGCCGCGCACGCGGTATTCCTGGCCCTGCGCCTTGGCCGCCTCGATGTCGCGGCCGATGGCCTCGCGCTTGGCTTCGCAGGTGGTGGCGGCGCTCGCCGGTTGCGCGAGCGTCCAGGTCGAGGTCAGCGCGGCCGCGACGGCCAACAAAAGGGGCATTGGTTTCATCGGTTTTCCTTCGGATGCGCGACGGCGCACCGCCGACTTTAGCGGCTGGCGCAGCGTAAACCCTGCCCCCAAATGTCGTCGCGATGACTGAGTGCGAACGCCCTTCAAAAAAATAATGGCACGCCCCTACGAAAGACACCAGGAGTCCCCGAGCATGTCGAAGCGCAAAGTGATCGTGACCATCGCCCCCACCGGCGGCATGGCGCACAAGTCGCAGAACCCCCACCTGCCCACGCAGCCCGCCGAAATCGCCGCCGACGTGCTGCGCTGCTGGAACGCCGGCGCCAGCGTGGCGGCGATCCACGCACGCCGCCCCGACGACGGCGCCACCTGCAACGCCGACGTGTACCGCGACATCAACAGCCGCATCCGCGCAGGTGGCAGCGACATCGTCATCAACAACTCCACCGGCGGCGGCGTGCACGGCGACATGGTCAAGCCGCTGGCGGGCGATCGCTGGGAGATCGCGTGGGAAGAGCGCATCAAGGGCATGGACGCCGGCGCCGAGATGTGCACGCTGGACGCGACCACGCTCAACCTGAGCTTCGAAGGCAAGCAGATCCTGATGGACACGCCTCTCACGCGCGGGCGCGAGCTGGCCGCCGGCATGAAGGCGCGCGGCATCAAGCCCGAGTGGGAGGTGTTCAGCCCCACCCACATCCTGCAGGACACCACCACGCTGATCGAAGAAGGGCATGACGACGAGCCCTACTTCATCAACCTCGTGATGAACGTGCACCGCAACTTCCAGAACGCGATGCCCTACTCGCCGCGCAACCTGCAGATGATGGTCGACACGCTGCCCAAGGGGGCCATCTTCGGCGTGAGCGGCATCGGCATGTCGCAGCTCGAAGCCAACGTGGCCGCGTTGCTGCTGGGCGGCCATGCGCGCGTGGGGCTGGAAGACAACCTGTACTTTCGCCACGGCGAGCTGGCCACCAACGTGCAGCTCACCGAGCGCATCGTGCGCGTGATCCGCGAGCTGGACATGGAAGTGGCCACGCCCGCCGAGGCGCGGCAGATGATGGGCCTGCCGCGCGCGGGCTTGCCGCACCCTGAGTTCGCGCTGGGCTGACAGCCGACAAGAACAACGAACGGAGACAAGAGCACATGAACATTTCCCGCACCGCACTGGCCATGGCGCTGGGTGCCGCCTTCACCGCGAGCGCCTCGGCCCAGGTGTCGGACGACGTGATCCGCATCGGCTTGATCAGCGACATGTCGGGCCTGTACCGCGACTACGACGGCCCGGCCGGCGCCGAGGCCATCCGCATGGCCATCGCCGACATGGGCGGTGCCATCGACGGCAAGAAGATCGAGCTGGTCACGGCCGACCACCAGAACAAGCCCGACATCGCGGCCGCCAAGGCGCGCGAATGGTTCGACGTGCAAAAGGTCGACATGCTGATCGGTGGCGTCAACTCGGGCGCGGCCATTGCCATGGCAGGCGTGGCGGCCGACAAGAAGAAGCCGTACTTCGTGGTGGGCTCGGGCGCATCGAGCCTGACCAACGAATACTGCTCGCCCTACACCGTGCACTACGCCTACGACACGGTGGCGATGGCGCGCGGCACCGCGAGCGCGGTGGTCAAGGCCGGTGGCAAGAGCTGGTACTTCGTGGCGGCCGACTACGCCTTCGGCGCCGCGCTGCAGAGCGATGCGGTCAAGGTCATCCAGGCCAACGGCGGCACGGTGGCGGGCTCGATCAAGCATCCGCTGGGCGCGAGCGATTTCTCGTCGTTCATGCTGCAGGCGCAGAACTCGAAGGCGCAGGTGCTGGCGCTCGCGAATGCAGGCGGCGACACGGTGAACGCCATCAAGTCGGCGGCCGAGTTCGGCATCAGCAAGAACATGAAGCTCGCGGGCATGATCATCACGATCAACGACGTGCACGCGCTGGGCCTGAAGGCCTCGCAGGGCATGTACCTCACCGACAGCTGGTACTGGAACCAGAGCCCCGAATCGCGCACCTGGGCGCGCCGCTTCTTCGACAAGCACAAGCGCATGCCCTCGTCCTTCCACGCCGGCGACTACTCGGCCGCGCTGCAGTACCTGCAGGCGGTCAAGGGCGCGGGCAGCGACGATGCCGACAAGGTGATGGCGCAGCTGCGCAAGACGAAGTTCAACGACATGTTCGTCAAGGGCGGCTGGCTGCGCGACGACGGGCTGATGGTGCACGACATGCACCTGATGCAGGTGAAGACGCCGGCCGAATCGAAGGAACCGTGGGACTACTACAAGGTCGTCGAGCCGATCCCCGGCGAGGCCGCGTGGACCACCCGGGCCGAAAGCCGCTGCACACGATGGAAGTCGTCATGAACCCCACCTCCACGCCCATCATCACCACCGAAGTGAAGCGCGTCGCCGTCGTCGGCACCGGCGTGATCGGCGCGAGCTGGGCTGCGTACTTCCTGGCGCATGGGCTCGACGTGAATGCGACCGACCCGTCGCCGGGCGCGGAAGATCGCCTGCGCGAAGCGGTGGCGCAGCATTGGCCGACGCTGGAGCGTTTCGGCCTGGCCGACGGTGCATCGGTCGATCGCCTGCGCTTTCACGACAGCCTGGAAGATGCCGTGTCTGTCGCCGACTTCGTGCAAGAGAACGGCCCCGAGCGCATGGATTTCAAGATCGACCTGTTCCGCCGCATGGATGCGGCCGCGCCACCCGACACCATCCTCGCATCGAGCTCGTCGGGGCTGGCGATCAGCGGCGTGCAGTCGGGCTGCGCGCATCCGCAGCGCGTGGTGCTGGGGCATCCGTTCAATCCGCCGCACCTGATTCCGCTGGTGGAAGTGATCGGCGGAGAGAAGACTTCCACCGAAGCCATCGAACGCACGATGGCGTTCTATGCGGCCATCGGCAAGCGGCCGATCCACGTGAAGCGCGAGGTCAAGGGCCACATCGCGAACCGGCTGCAGGCCGCGTTGTGGCGCGAGGCTTTTCACCTCGTCAACGAGGGCGTGGCAAGCGTGGCCGACATTGACACGGCCATCGCGCACGGTCCGGGTTTGCGATGGGCGGTGATGGGGCCGTTCATGAACCTGCATCTCTCGGGCGGTGCGGGTGGCATCGCGCATGTGCTTGCGCATCTGGGCGGCCCGATCGAGGACTGGTGGAAAGACCTTGGCGCGCCTTCGATGACGGACGAACTCAAGCAGAAGGTGGCACAAGGCGTGGCTGAGGAATTGGGGCAACGCAAGACGGCAGACCTCGAAGCCGCACGCGACACCCTGCTGTTAGACCTGATTCGCGCCAAGGCTGACACGGGCAAGCTTGACTAGATGCAAGCTGGCTCTTCGATTCGTTGCGCTGTCCGTTCAGGGTGTGCTCACGCCGATGGTGTGCTCTGCTCCGCGAATGTCCCCCGGGGCTGCGCCCCTCCTCCTTTATTTCGCTGCGCAGAACACACCATCGACGTGATCGATGGACGTGGCCGTTGATCGGCCCGCACAACCGCAGCGCTCATGTGCGAATGGCATCGGGTGCTCCCCGCAGCGAAATAAAGGAGGAGCGAAGCGGGGGACATTCGCGGAGGGGAGTACCCGGTGTCATTCGCACGCACCCCGAACAAAAGCGTCGCAGGAACAGCAACGCCCCCATGGAACATTGAAATGACCGACTTCCTCCTCGATGAAAACCTGATCGCCCCACCCCGCACGGTGCGCATCGATTTCGACGACGGCTCCTTCGCGCTGCGCTCGCCGATGGCGCTCAAGCCTTATGCACGTTGCATCGGCGAATGGCTGGAACGCTGGGCACGCGAAACCCCCGATGCGCTGGCCTTCGCGGAACGCGACGACAACGGTGAAGGCTGGCGCAAGCTCGACTACCGCGCCCTGCGCCAGGCCGTCGGCGCGGTCGCGCAAGGCCTGCTCGACCTGAATCTGCCAACGGGCAAGCCGGTCGTGATCCTCTCGGACAACGCCATCGACCACGCGGTGCTGATGCTGGCAACGATGCACATCGGCCGCACCGCCTGCTCGCTGTCGAGCGCGTACTCGCGCATGGCCAAGGACCCGTCGCGGCTGCACGGCATGCTGAAGGCGCTCGGGCCTTCGCTGGTCTACGCATCGGACGCGAAGGTCTACGGCGGTGCACTCGCCGGTTGTGGTGTCGAGGCGGTCACGGTGTTCAGCCGCAATGCACAAACGCACCCCGGTGCGATGGCCTTCGAGCAGCTTCTCGCCACGCACGAAACGCCAGCGGTGATGGAAGCCTTCGCCGCCGTCCTGCCCGACACCCACGCCAAGTACCTGCTGACCTCCGGCTCCACCGGCAAGCCCAAGGTCGTCATCAACACGCACCGCATGCTGTGCGCCAACCAGCAGATGATGGCGCAGACCTGGCGCTTCCTGTCGCACGAAAAGCCGGTGCTGGTCGACTGGCTGCCCTGGAGCCACACCTTCGGCGCCAACCACAACCTGCACATGGTGCTGTGCCACGGCGGTGCGCTCTACATCGACGAAGGACGGCCCGCGCCGGGCCTCATCGAGAAGACGGTGCGCAACCTGCGCGAGGTGAAGCCCACGCTGCTGTTCAACGTGCCGCGCGGCTTCGACATGCTGCTGCCTTTTCTCGAAGCCGACGACGCGCTGGCCACCGAGGTGTTCGCGCGGCTGCGGCTGGCCTTCTACGCGGCGGCGGCGCTCGCGCCTTCCACGTGGCAACGGCTCGAAGCGGTGGCGCAGCGCGTGCGGCCCAGGCGGCCGCTGTGGCTCACCACCTCGTGGGGTGCGACCGAGACCTCGCCCGCCATCACCTCCGCGCACTGGAAGCTCGACGGTGCCGGCTGCATCGGTGCGCCGCTGCCGGGGCTCGAACTCAAGTTCGTGCCCAACGGCGAGAAGCTGGAGATGCGCGTGAAGGGCGTCTCGGTGTTCCCCGGCTACCGCGATGCACCACGTGAAACCGCCGAGGCTTTCGACGAGGAAGGCTACTACCGCATCGGCGATGCCGGCTTTCTGGCGAATCCGGCGCAGCCTGCACATGGCGTGATCTTCAACGGCCGCGTGGCGGAAGACTTCAAGCTCTCGACCGGCACCTGGGTGTCGGTGGGTACGCTGCGCGTGAAGCTGGTGTCATTGCTCGCGCCGCATGTGCAAGACGTCGTGCTGACCGGCCACGACCGCGACGAGATCGGCATACTGGTGTTCGCCAGCCCGCAAGGCGCCGCGCTGTCGCCCGAGGCGATGGGCACGCGCATCGCCGAGGTGCTGCGCGCGCTGCAGGACGAAGGCGCGGGCTCGTCGCAATGCCCGGCCTGCGCGCTGGTGCTGGCCGAGCCGCCGAGCCTGGACGCGGGCGAGATCACCGACAAGGGCTACATCAACCAGCGCGCGGTGCTGACCCGGCGCGCGGCCGAGGTGACGCGGCTGCATGCGCGCACGCCCGGCGATGCGCAGGTGGTGCGATTGCGCTGAAGCCGGTTGCCGCGCGCTTCAGGCGGAGGGCTGTGCCAGCCACTGGCGCCACAGCTGCAGCGCCTTGGCCTGGTAGCGCCGCGTCGCCACCAGCAGCGCGGCCCGCGGCTCGGGGGACATGAGTTCGGCCGGCAGCAGCGGATCGCGGATCAGGTGCGCGATGACGGCGCGCCCCAGCAACAGCGATTCGCGCACCGCCACTTCGAGCGGCTGGGTGCGCAGGCGCTTCTCGCTGCGTTCGAGCCCCGTCTGCAGGCGCCGGTAGTTGGTGGCCAGCGTGCGCACGTCCCACAGCTTGCGCGAGGCGGCCTGCGCCGCGTCGTCGAGATCGGCCAGCCGGAACACCAGCGCCTGCGACGACAGGCCCAGCGCCTGCAGATGCACGCGTTCGGCCGCGAGCCCGCCCGCAAGGTTGTCGGGCCGGATGTGCAGGCGCTCGCGCAGCGGGGCAAAGCCGCGCAAGGTGAGCGCCAGGCTGTGGTGGCGCCAGGCCGTCTTTTCGGTGCGCGGCACGCTGGCGTCGTGCACCGCGAGCCAGTCGCCCTGCCATGCGATGGCCTGCGCCTGCTTGTGCTGCCAGTCGTCGACCGCGCGCGACAAGGCCGGCCCCGCGCGGTTGAGGCTGTAGCTGCCGCGCTCGCCGCGCCCGATCTTGCCGTCGCTCGCCAGGCGCGTCAGTCCCACGCGCAGCGTCGTCTCGCCGATGCCCATGAGCGCCCCGGCCCGGCACAGGGCCTGCGAAGTCAGCGTGTCGCCGTGGGCCACCAGCAGGTCGAGAATCAGGTCGGACGCGCTCGGAACATCGACCGGAACATTACATATCTTGTCCATGTTTGCGTAATTTTGAAATATTTCCTACGATGGCCACGAACGATTGAGCATGTAATTTTGCCCCGAAAGGAAACCCTCATGGTCTCCCCTTATGTGAACTACGACGTGAACGGCACGGTCTGCACCATCACGCTGAACCGCCCCGACAAGCGCAATGCGGTCGACGGCACCGTGGCCGCCGGGCTGCGCGAGGCCTTCGAGCGCTTCGAGGCCGATGACGCCTTGCGCGTGGCGGTGCTGACCGGCGCGGGCGGCAACTTCTGCGCGGGCGCCGACCTCACCGCCGTGGGCGACCCCGCACGCCGCAACGAGCTCGATCCCGATGGCGGCGGCAGCGGGCCGATGGGGCCGACGCGCATGGCGCTGTCGAAGCCGCTGATCGCGGCGCTGAACGGCTATGCGGTGGCGGGCGGGCTCGAGCTTGCGCTGCTCGCCGACCTGCGCGTGGCCGACGACGACGCCGTGCTCGGCGTGTTCTGCCGCCGCTGGGGCGTGCCGCTGATCGACGGCGGCACGGTGCGCCTGCCGCGCATCGTGGGCATGGGCCGCGCGCTCGACATGATCCTCACGGGCCGCCCGGTCGGTGCCGCCGAGGCGCTGGCGATGGGCCTGGTCAACCGCGTCACGCCGCCGGGTGGCGCGCTCGCGGCCGCGCAGGAACTGGCGCGCCAGATCGCCGCCTTCCCGCAGCAATGCATGCTGACCGACCGCGACTCCGCCTACGGCCAGTGGGACCTGTCGCTGGCCGAGGCCCTGCGGCGCGAAGGCGCGCAGGGCGTGCCGATCGTCTTTGCCGAAGGCCAGGCCGGTGCCGCGCGCTTCGCCGGCGGCGCCGGGCGCCATGGCGAGTTCAAGCGCTGAGCCGCACCGCCCTCCCCCTCCAAGAAACGACAGGAGACTCCACTTGCATTCCACGCCGTCCGCCACCCCACCCGCCCGTGGCCCGACCTACCTCGACCTGATCCGGCGCGGTGCGCTGCAGCACGGCCCGCGCACGGCCATCGTGTTCGGCGACAAGACGCTGAGCTTCACCGAGGTCGATCGCCTCAGCAGCCAGCTCGCGCATGCACTGCACGCGGCCGGTGCGGCGCCGCACACGCGCGTGGCGCTGCTGCTGAACAACGGCCTGCACAGCGTGCCGCTGGACTTCGCCTGCGTGAAGGCCGGCATCAACCGCGTGCCGCTCAATTCACGGCTGTCGCTGGCAGAGCACGCGCGCATGCTCGCGGAAACAGGCAGCACGCACCTGGTGTTCGGCCCCGACCTCGCCGAGCGCGCGGCCGCCCTGCGCGAGGCCGTGCCCACGCTGGTGTGCATGGGCATGGGCACGGCCCTGCCCGGCGCCACCGACCTGCTCGCGCAGGCTGCGTCGTGCCCTGCTGAAGCGCCCGCCTTCACGCCTTCGCACGACGACGTGGTGCTCACGCTCTTCACCTCGGGCACCACCGGCACGCTGAAAGCGGCGCAGCACACGCAGGCTTCTTACGCCGCGATCTGCCGCAACGTGCTGCTGAACCTGTTGCCGGCCACGCCCGGCGACGCGATGCTGCACGCGGCCTCGCTGATTCACGCCAGCGGCGTGTTCGTGCTGCCCTTCTGGCTGCGCGGCGGGCGCACGGTCATCCTGCCGGGCTTCGAGCCGGGCCTGTTCCTGCGCACGCTGCAGGCCGAGCGCATCACCGCCATCAACCTCGTGCCGACGATGCTGCAGATGCTGTTCGAGCACGCCGACATCGCCACCACCGACGTCGAGGCCCTGCGCTACGTGATCTACGGCGCCTCGCCGATGCCGCGCACGGTAATCCAGCGCGCCATGGCGGCGTGGGGCCGGCACCGCTTCTGGCAGTACTACGGCCAGACCGAAGCGCCGCTGTGCCTGGCGGTGCTGCGGCCCGAAGACCACACCGACGAACTGCTCGACGCCTGCGGCCAGCCGGCGCTCGACATCGAGATGCGGCTGATCGACGAAGCGGGCAACGACGTGCCACCGGGCACACCCGGCGAGATCGCGGTGCGCGCGCCCTCCGCCGTGGCCGGCTACTACAACGCGGCCGCGCTCAATGCCGAGACCTTCGTCGAAGGCGGCTGGGTGCGCACGCGCGATGTGGGCGTGTTCGACGAACGCGGCTTCCTGCACCTGAAGGACCGCACCTCGGACATGATCATCAGCGGTGGCTACAACGTCTATCCGCGCGAGGTCGAGAACGCCCTGATGACGCACCCCGCCGTGCGCGAATGCGCGGTGATCGGCCTGCCGCACGAGAAGTGGGTCGAGATCGTCACCGCCGTGGTGGTGCTGCGCGCGGGGCAACAGGCGAGCGAAGCCGAGCTGATCGCGCATGTGGCCGACCAGCTCGCCTCGTACAAGAAGCCGCAGCGCGTGCTGTTCGCCGACGAGATTCCGAAGACGGCCGTGGGCAAGCTCAATCGCAAGCAGTTGCGCGAGCGCTTCCGGGGTTGATTGGGGTCGATCAGCCGCCGCGCCGCCGCAACGCGGTGCGCAGTGCCTTCGCGAAACGCGGGTCGGCCATGGCGCCCACGTTGAAGCGCGACCAGCGCGACACCTGCGTCGAATCGACACTGAAGATGCGGCCCGGCGCCATGACGATCTTGCGCGGCAGCAGCGCCTTGGCGAAGGCCAGCGAGTCGTCCACGCCGGGCAGCGCGGCCCAGACGTAGAGCGACTGCGGGCTGCGCGCAAAGACTTCGGCATCCACCGCGTCGAACAGCTTGAGCGCATTGCGCGTGGCTTCGCCGAGCCGGTTCTGCAAACGGTTCAGGTGCCGCTGGTAGTGGCCCTCGCGGAGGATCACGTCGACCGTGCGCTCGCTGTACTCCGAGCTGCTCACGTGGATCAGCGCCTTCAGGTCCGCAAGGTCGCTCGCCAGGTCGGCGCCGCAGGCGATGAAGCCCACGCGCAGCGCGGCCGAGAACGACTTCGAGAAGCTGCCGATGTAGATGGTGCGTTCGAGCTGGTCCAGCGCCGAGAGCCGTGGCAAGGCGGTCGGCTTGAAGTCCGCCAGCGGATCGTTCTCGACGATCAGCAGGTCGTACTTCTGCGCCAGCTGCAGCACGCGAAACGCCTTGGCCGGCGAGATGTCGGAGCCCGTGGGGTTGTGCGCCAGCGACTGCGTGAAGAAGAGGCGCGGCCGCTCGGCGATCAGCAGCTGCTCGAGCACATCGAGGTCGGGGCCATCGGCCAGCCGTGGCACGGCGAGCATCTGCGCACCCGCGAGCTTGAGCTTGCCGAACAGCGGGTAGTAGCCGGGGTCGTCCACCAGCACCTTGCCGCCCGGCGGCACGAAGTAGCGGATGACGATGTCCATCGCCTCGTTGGCGCCATGCGTCAGCACGATCTGCCTCGGCTCGGCGCCGATGCCGAAGTCGGCGAGCTTGCGCACGAGGTGATCGCGCAGCGGCCCGTAGCCGAAGCGGCTGCCATAGCGGAACAAGGCGCCGAGCCCGGTGCGCACCACCTTCGGGTGGTACTTGTCCAGGCGCACGTCGGCCAGCCATTCGACCGGCGGAAAACCGTCGCCCACGGCGATGGCGTCGGGCTGCGTCTTCAGCTGCTCGCGCATGAGCCACACGATGTCCATGGCGCGGCCGAGGCTGCCCGCGTCTTCTTCCACCGGCCTGGCCGCCTGCTTCTGCGGCAGCACGAAGTAGCCCGAGCCACGGCGCGGCTCGACCAGCCCGCGCGACACCAGCAGCTCGAAGGCGGCCACGACGGTGTTCTTGGCGTAGCGGTGCAGCTGCGCGAGTTCACGCAGCGAGGGCAGCTTGTCGCCGGCCTTGTAGGCGCCGCTGGCGATCTGGCGCGCGAGGGTGTCGGCGAGCGAATCGGCGATGGAAGTCATGGGCGCCGACTGTGACACAGCGCCCTGCCCTCGCGCACCACTGTCCGCACTGTCCCGCCAAACTGTGCCTTCCGCCGGCGGTACAGCCGCCCTAAATTGCCTGCTCCCGAATTCATCTTCCGAAGAGAAAAGCAACGATGGTCGCCGACTCCCGCATTCCCAACTTCCGCGCACTCACACCCGCGCAGCGCTTCGCCCATATCGCAGAGGCCGCGTCGCTCACCGACGACGAGGTGGCGCTGCTCGCACAACCCGGCGCATTGAGCGTGGACCGCGCCAACGGCATGGTCGAGAACGTGATCGGCACCTTCGAGCTGCCGCTGGGCGTGGCCGGCAACTTCACCATCAATGGGCGCGACTACCTCGTGCCTATGGCGGTGGAAGAACCGTCGGTGGTGGCGGCCGCATCGTTCATGGCCAAGCTGGCGCGCGAAGGCGGCGGCTTCGAGGCCTCGAGCACCGGGCCGCTGATGCGCGCGCAGGTGCAGGTGATCGGCATCACCGACCCGTACGGTGCGCGGCTCGCCTTGCTGCGTGCGCGCGACGAGATCCTGGCCGTGGCGAACAGCCGCGACAAGGTGCTGATCGGCCTGGGCGGCGGTTGCCGCGACATCGAGGTGCACGTGTTCGGCGACACGCCGCGCGGCGCGATGGTGGTGATGCACCTTGTGGTCGACGTGCGCGACGCGATGGGCGCGAACACCGTCAACACGATGGCCGAGGCGGTGTCGCCGCTGGTCGAGAAGCTCACGGGCGGCACGGTGCGCCTGCGCATCCTGTCGAACCTGGCCGACCTGCGGCTGGCGCGTGCGCGCGTGCGGCTTGCGCCGTCCGTGCTGGCCACGCGCGAGCGCAGCGGCGAAGAAGTGGTCGAAGGCGTGATCGACGCGTACACCTTCGCTGCCATCGACCCGTACCGCGCAGCGACGCACAACAAGGGCATCATGAACGGCGTCGATCCGGTGATCGTCGCGACCGGCAACGACTGGCGCGCGGTGGAAGCCGGCGCGCATGCGTACGCCTGCCGCAGCGGGCGCTACACCTCGCTGACCACGTGGGAGAAGGACACGAGCGGCGCGCTGGTCGGCACCATCGAGATGCCGATGCCGGTGGGGCTGGTCGGCGGGGCCACCAAGACGCACCCACTCGCACGGCTCGCGCTGAAGATCCTCGACGTGAAGTCGGCGCAGGAGCTGGGCGAAGTCGCCGTGGCCGTGGGCCTCGCGCAGAACCTGGGCGCGTTGCGCGCGCTCGCCACCGAAGGCATCCAGCGCGGCCACATGGCCCTGCATGCCCGCAACATCGCACTGGTCGCGGGCGCCACGGGCGACGAGATCGACAGCATCGCCAAACAGATGGCGGCCGAGCACGACGTGCGCACCGACCGCGCCGTGGCGCTGCTCGAAGCACTGCGCAAGAAGAAGTAGGCACACCGGAAACCCAGCGGGAGAGCCCCGCGCAACGGACCGCGGCCGATACCGCGGCGGCCGCACACACGGCCGTCGGATAACCACAGACGGAGACATCGAAAAATGAGCGCAGACAGTGCAACGCCCGCCCGCTGGCGGCTGGTGGAGATATGGGGCGACACGGCCGACCTGGGCCATCTCGCGTGGTCGATCGTCATCGGCGTCGTGGTGAGCCTGGCGGGCTATCTCGCGGCGAGCCGCGTGCTCATGAGCACCGTGAGCACGCCCGAGCTGGCGCGCGCCTACGCGATGCTCGCCGGCCTGGGCGGCTGCGTGGTGTCGGGCCTGCTCTGCGCGAAGCTCTTCACGCCGAAGCGCGAGGTGGTCGAAGGCGCCGAGGCCGATCCGCGCTGGCGCGAAGAGGTGCTGGCCGAACTGGCCGGCGAGCACGGCGACCTGGGCTCGGTGGACGACCTGCCGCCGTCGGTGGTGCGCGAGATGAAGGAGCTGGAGATCTACGACCTGTTCGCGTCGTACAAGCCCCGCGCTCGCAATACCGAAGGGGCCGCACCGTGATCGAAGCCGCGCTCCTCAACCAGATCCTCGTCGCCACGGGCATGGGCCTCGTGGGCGCCGTCGTGTTCGCGGCCATCGGCCTCGTCTCGGGCACCGACGAAACCACCACGCTCGCACCGCTCACACTGCTGGTGGTGCTGCTCGGCGTGCCGCCCGAAGGCGTGTTCACCTTCTTCCTGGCGGCCGCCGTGGCCAAGCACATGACGCACGCGGTGCCCACCGCGCTGCTCGGCATTCCGGGCGACACCATGGCCACGCCGCTGCTGCAGGACGCGAACGTACTGCGCAACCTGGGCGTGCCGCACATCGCGCTGCGCAAGATGGTGTCGGGCGCGATCATCGCGGCCTTCATCGCCGTGCCGCTGGCCGTGCTGTTCGCGGTGCTGCTGGCGCCCTACGGCGCGGCCATCACCAAGGCGGCGCCGTGGATCTTCGTGGTGGCGGCCGTGGCCATTGCCTACTTCTCGAGTGGGCGCTGGGCCTCGGTGGCCACGCTGGTGCCGTTCGTGATGGTGATCGTGGCGCTGCAGGCGCTCACCGGCAAGTACGGCGTGAAGCTCAGCATCAGCTACTTTTTGGGCATTGCGATCGGGCCGCTGGTGGCCGACCTGTTCTCGGTGATCTCGCCGGCCGCGCGTGCGCGCATGAAACGCGACAAGGTCCGCACCTTTTCGCTCGCGCCGGACGTGAAGGGCTGGTCGGGCTACTTTCCCAATCCGTTCAAGGTGCTCGACCGGGGCCAGGTGAAGTGGACCTTTGCGACCGCCGCGATCTCCAGCGCCACCTTCGTGTTCAGCCCGGTCGCGATGACGGTGGTGCTCGGCGAACTGGTGGGCTCGCGCATCAAGCATGCGTACCACCGCCTCACGACCACGCTGGCCGCGCGCAACGGCGTGACCGAGGCGACCTACATCGCCGAGGCACTGATCCCGCTGATCGCCATCGGCCTGCCGCTGAGCCCGGTGGCAGCCGGCCCGGCGGCGCCGCTCTTCAATGCGCCGCCGGTGTTCACCATCGACTCGGCCACGGGCCAGACGCACAACCTGCACAACCTGCTGAACCACTGGGAGTTTCTGGGCTACGGCATGCTGGCGGTGGTGCTCGCGGCATTGGTGGCGTATCCGTTCACGATGAACTTCGCGCGCCGCGCGGCGCTGTTCGTCTCGCGCAAAGTGAGCCACGAGGCGATCATCGCGACCTTCGTCGGGTTGATCGTGGTGATCAGCGTGTGGGAAGGCCAGTTGCTCGGCCTCTTGGTGATCTTGACGATGGGCCTGCTCGGCGGGCTGCTGTCGCGTGCCATCGGCTTCAACACCGGCGTGCAGTTCATGGGCTACTACACGGCGGTGCTGACAGTGCCGGCGGTGCTCAAGGCTTTCGGCTAGGTCTGGCCGGCGGTTTGGCAGGTGCCGGCTTGCCGCCGCCGAACAGCTTTTCGACCTGCTGCCCCACGCGCGCGCCGATGGCGGTGCCCACGCCCGGCAGCACCGCGCTGCCGATGGCCGCGCCCGTGAGCGCGGCGCCGGTCAGCGACAGCTCGGGGTCGCTCACCGTGCCGCCGATCTTGAGCGGCACGCCGACCACGCCGTCGACAAGATCGACCGCCACTTCGCCATCGATCTTGCGGTTGAACAGGCGCAGCTTGCCGCTCGCGCTGAGCACGCCCGAGCGCGCCTGGAGGTTGCTGTACTGCATCACCACGCCGTCGTCGGTGGACTGGGTGTCGAGCGTGCCGGTGAGTTCGTCCAGCGCCGTGCGGCCGCCGCGGCTGATGCCGGCGGTGCTCACGGCCTTGGCGATGTCCAGCTTGGTGAGCGTGGCGGGCTGGACCGAAAAGGTGGTGCGGGTGTGCAGGCTGCGCATCAGCGCGCCCAGGTCCTGCGCCTTGTCGGTCTGCGCCTCCAGCGTGGAATGGCCCGAGACCTTGCCCGCCACCGGGGTGCTGCGGCCGAAGGCCTGCACCAGGCTTTCGATGTCGATCTGGTGCGGATCGAGCTCGGCCGACGCGCGCAGCTTGCCGTCGGCCAGCGTCTCGAAGCGCGCGACGCCGTTCCAGGTGCCGCCGCCCGCGTCGATGCGGGTGCGCCAGCGGTCCTGCCCGGCCTCGCGGTCCAGCCGCAGGCGCACCGGCGGCGACACGCCGGCCCGCTCGATGCGGGCCTGGCGCGGACGCCATTCGGGGTCGAAGGCGATCTCGCCGTCGTAGGCCAGCGCGATGTCGCGCCGGTCGATCCAGACCACGTCGCGCCACCGCAGCAGTTCCACGGGGACGGGCGCCAGCGTCCAGGGCGTGGGCAGCGCGACGAGGTCGCCGCCGCCCTCCGCCGGCTTGGGGCCCTTGCCGCGAAAGGCCTGCACGGAGGTGCGCGGCAGCACGAGGCTGTCGATCTCGACGTCGTCGACGGCAATGACGCGGTGCAGCAGCGGCGCGAGCCTCAGCTGCAGCGCGATGCGGCGCAGGGTGATGGGGCGCGGCTGCTCGGTGGCGATGTCGGTCAGCACCAGCACGGGCGCCGGCAGCAGCGACCAGTGGGCACCGCCGACCTTGAGCGCGACGCCGAAGCGCTTTTCGAAGCTGGTGGCAACCTGCGCGGCCACTTCGGCGCCGGTGGGCAACTTGGCGCGCACCACGAGCACCAGCACCCCGACGCCCAGCACCAACACGGCGGCGATGCCGATGAGCCAAGGTCGGGCCGGGTGCTTCATCGGCCCAAGGTAGCACGCAAAGGCGACTGCCGTTGTCAGCCGCCATCGCTATAGTTTCCCGACACCCTGTACCGGAGAGAACCGAATGCGTATCTGGAAAAAAGAAATCACCGTCGAAGAACTGACCCGCAACCATGTCGGCACCGCCGTCGCCACGCTGGGCATGGAGTTCCTGGAGGTGGGCGACGACTTCATCCGCGCCCGCGTGCCGGTCGACGAACGCACCCGCCAGCCCTACGGCATCCTGCACGGCGGCGTGTCGGTGGTGCTGGCCGAAACGCTGGGCTCCTGCGGCGCCCACTACTCGGCCCCGGAAGGCGACCGCGCCGTGGGCCTGGACATCAACGCCAACCACATCCGCTCGGTCACCAGCGGCTGGGTCATCGGCACCGCCCGGCCGGTGCACCGGGGCCGTACCACGCAGGTCTGGCAGATCGACCTGACGAACGAGGCGGGCGAGCTGACCTGCGTGTCGCGCATCACGATGGCGGTGCTGCAGCCGCGTTGAGGCGGCGGCCGCGCTTTCGCTCGCCCGATTTCCGCGCTACTTCCGCGGGCAGCTGTCCAGGCGCTGCGCCTGCCTGACCAGGCGCCCCGTGTCCTCCGCGAGGCAGGCACTCCGTGCAGTGGGCTCCATGGAGCCGCCGCCCCACGCCCTGGCGGCGCGCTTTGCGCATGCCCTGTCGCGGGCAGCCTTCCACCGCTCGACCCTGGCTTCGATCGCCCCTTTGCACGCGGGACGCCCACGCACCTTGCCCGCGACCACGCGATCGAGCGTCAGCTCGGCCGCCACCACATCGCGGTAAGCGCAGAAGTACATGCTCTGCTGGTCGGCCGCGCAATCTGCGGTCAGGCGGCTCAGTTCTTCCTCGGACAGCTGGCTGCGCCGGGACAGTGCGGACAGGACTTCTTGGGCGGAAGGCGTTTCGACGGACTTTGCGGAGGGCTGCGCAAACGCCGACGCGCAAAAGCTCATGGCGATGAGCCACAAGCACGCAGCAAGACGTCCTGTGTTCATCGGGACGGCGCGACGGGTTGGAACGGCGTCACCTCTTCGCGGCGCCGGTTCACGAGCCCTGAGGACCTGACCGCCCGTCCCCTGCGGCCGCTGGCATCTCTGGGATGAATGAAAACGTGATTGGTCATGTTCGCCGCCACGTCCGCGTTGCTGCCGCGATCCGCGGCGTCGAGGGTTCTGCGCGCGCCGGTCGGGCCTGCGTTGAAAGTAAAACTCACCAGTGCGTCGAACTGTTCCTGTGTGAGCGCCTGACGGGTCACGCGGCGGCGCACCGTCTCTTCGGCCGAGGCGACCCTGGAGGCCAGTGCAGCATCCACTTGAGCGACCGTGACGGTGCGTCCCAGTTCTTCGGCGGTGCATCCGCCCAGGTGAGCCAGCGTGCCGGCGCCGAAGGTGCAGTTGTTTGCCACGTCGTTGTAGTACCGCAGAACGGCGCGCTCCCGGCGGCGAAGCTCGGACATGCCCGCGGCACTCATCCTCATGGTTTCGTTGGCCATCTTTCCTCCCGTTGTTGATGTTCTGACGCCGCGAGGCTAGAGACATACGCCGGGACGTCATACCCAATCCGTCACGGTCGGGCCGCAAATTGCCGGTTCACATTCTTCTCGCGCGCACGCCGCCCCTGCTGTGCTCCCGGATGTTCAGCACGAGACGCTTCGACCACAATCACGCCCCGGGAGAGCCAGGGCGCGCTGGGACAAGCGCAGGCGATTCGACGACCACCACCAACCGACACCCCCTCAAGAGGAGCAAAGAAGACATGTTCAACTGGACTGAAAGACCGGCGTCCGCGCTGGCCAACGGCGCGGTCATCGCGCCGGACGAGCGGCTGCCCTGGCTGCAGACCGGCGCGATGGGCGTGCAGCACGTCATCGCGATGTTCGGCGCCACGGTGCTGGCGCCGATCCTGATGGGCTTCAGCCCCAACATCGCGATCCTGATGAGCGGCATCGGCACGCTGATCTTCTACTTCGTGACCGGCGGCAAGGTGCCCAGCTACCTGGGTTCGAGCTTCGCCTTCATCGGCGTGGTGATCGCGGCCAGCGGCTACGCGGGCAAGGGGCCCAACGCCAACATCGCGGTGGCGCTCGGCGGGATCATCGCCTGCGGGGTGGTCTACATCCTGATCGGCGCCCTGGTGCAGGCCATCGGCACGGGGTGGATCGAGCGCTTCATGCCGCCGGTGGTGACGGGCGCGGTGGTGGCGGTGATCGGGCTCAACCTGGCGAGCGTGCCGATCAAGAACATGGCGGCCAGCAATTTCGAGTCGTGGATGCAGGCCGTGACCTTCCTGTGCGTGGGCCTGGTGGCGGTGTTCGCGCGCGGCATGCTGCAGCGCCTGCTGATCCTGGCCGGGTTGATCCTGGCCACGGTGGTCTACGCGGTGCTGACCAATGGTCTGGGCTGGGGCAAGCCGGTGGACCTGAGCGGCATCGCCAACGCGGCCTGGGTCGGCATGCCGACCTTCACCACGCCGGTGTTCACGGCCAATGCGATGCTGCTGATCGCACCCGTGGCGATCATCCTGGTGGCGGAAAACCTCGGCCACCTGAAGGCGGTGACGGCCATGACCGGCCGCAACCTCGACCCCTACATGGGCCGCGCCTTCATCGGCGACGGCATTGCCACGGTGGTGAGCGGCGCCGCGGGCGGCACGGGCGTGACGACCTACGCCGAGAACATCGGCGTGATGGCGGCCACGCGCATCTACTCCACCGCGGTGTTCGTGGTGGCGGCGCTGATCGCGCTGGTGCTGGGCTTCAGCCCCAAGTTCGGCGCGCTGATCCAGGCCATTCCGCTGCCGGTGATGGGCGGCGTGAGCATCGTGGTGTTCGGCCTGATCGCCATTGCCGGCGCCAAGATCTGGGTCGACAACAAGGTCGACTTCTCGCAGAACAAGAACCTGATCGTGGCGGCGATCACGCTGATCATCGGCACCGGCGACTTCACGCTGAAGTTCGGCGACTTCGCGCTGGGTGGCATCGGAACCGCCACTTTCGGGGCGATCCTCCTCTACGCGCTGCTGGGCAAATCGCGCAACGCCTGACCCTTGGGAAAGTGAAACGTCGTGCAAGAAGTGTTGTGCCGGGTACTTGAAAGAGGGGCCGGTCACCGGCCGGAAGCCCGCGCCCGTTAGACTCCAACGCTTTTCGCACCGACGTTTTCCCAATGGCCGATGTCTCCGCCGCGCGCACCAAGGCGGTTTTCGAATTCAAGAGCGCCACGCTGCCGCTGATTGCAGTGATCCTCAAGACGTCCGACCTGGACGTGCTGGCCGAGGCACTCGACGCCCAGCTGGCCGACTCCCCCGACTTCTTCGAGCAGGAGCCGGTGGTGATCGACCTCTCGCTGCTGCAAGGGCAGGACGAGGACGGCGGCGACGCCGACGCCACCGCCGAGATCGACTTCGCCGCCCTGCGCAGCCTGCTGGCGCGCCACCAGACCCAGCCGATCGCGGTGCGCGGCGGCAACGCCGCCCAGAACGCCGCGGCCCGCGCCGCCGGCCTGTCGCTGGCGGCCATGCCCTCGGCGCCCGCACCCCGCCCCCCTGCCCCGCCCGCCGAGGCCCCGGCCGCGTCGGAAGCCCCGCAGATCGTGCGCGAAGTGCCGGTGCCGGCCAACGGCACGCTGCTGATCGACAAACCGCTGCGCTCGGGCCAGCAGGTCTACGCCCGTGGCGGCGACGTGGTGGTGACGGCAGTGGTGAGCTTCGGCGCCGAGGTCATTGCCGACGGCAACGTGCATGTGTATGCACCGCTGCGCGGCAAGGCGATTGCCGGCGCGCGCGGCAACACCGAGGCGCGGATCTTCTCGACCTGCATGGAAGCGCAGCTGGTGGCCATCGCCGGGATCTACCGGACGAATGAGGTGCCGCTGCCCGACACGGTGCTGGGCAAGTCGGCCCAGGTGCGCCTGGACGGCAAGAAAATCGCGATCGACGCGATTCCATGACCCGGATCACCGGCTCACGGAACGCGACGACCCTGACAACCAACAACTGAATCGAAACAAGAAGGAATGGCCATGGCCAAAATTGTGGTGGTGACTTCGGGCAAGGGCGGCGTCGGCAAGACGACCACGAGCGCCAGCTTTGCATCGGGCCTGGCGCTCGCGGGCAAGAAGACGGCCGTGATCGACTTCGACGTGGGCCTGCGCAACCTCGACCTGATCATGGGATGCGAACGCCGCGTGGTGTACGACCTGATCAACGTCATCCAGGGCGAAGCCAACCTGAGCCAGGCGCTCATCAAGGACAAGCAGTGCGAGAACCTCTTCGTGCTGGCTGCCTCGCAGACGCGCGACAAGGAAGCCCTGACGCAGGAAGGCGTCGAGAAGATCCTGGCCGACCTGGCCGCGATGGACTTCGAATACATCGTCTGCGACTCGCCCGCCGGCATCGAGACGGGCGCCATGATGGCGATGTACTTCGCCGATGAGGCGCTGATCGTGACCAACCCCGAAGTCTCTTCGGTGCGCGACTCGGACCGCATCCTGGGCATGCTCAGCAGCAAGACCAAGCGCGCCAAGGACGGCGGCGACCCCATCAAGGAGCACCTGCTGATCACCCGCTACAACCCGAACCGGGTGGCGGGCGGACAGATGCTCTCGCTGGAAGACATCCAGGACATCCTGCGCATCAAGCTGATCGGCGTGATCCCCGAGTCGGAAAGCGTGCTGCATGCCTCCAACCAGGGCGTGCCGGCGATCCACGACAAGGACACCGACGTGGCGCAGGCCTACAGCGACGTGGTGGCGCGCTTTCTCGGCGAAGAGAAACCGATGCGCTTCGTCGACGCCGAGAAGCCGGGCTTCTTCAAGCGGATTTTCGGGAGTAAGTAGGCATGTCGTTTCTCTCGTTCCTGCTCGGCGAGAAGAAGAAGACTGCAAGCGTCGCGAAAGAGCGCCTGCAGATCATCCTCGCGCACGAGCGCTCCAGCCTCAGCGGCAAGAAGCGCCCCGACTATCTGCCCGAACTCCAGCGCGAGCTGGTGGCGGTGATTTCCAAGTACGTGTCGATCAACGCGGACGACATCAAGGTGCACCTGGAAACCCAGGACAACCTCGAAGTGCTCGACATCAAGATCGAGCTGCCCGATCCGACGCCTGCGCCTGCGCGCTGAGCGGCGGCCAGGGAAAGAAGCGAAAGCGCACCGACGGGTCTTGCACGACCCGCTCGGACAGCGCGCGCTCCCACGCCAGGTAGTCGGCCCAGGCCGCATCGCGGCGCGGACCGAACACACGCATCACCGAGCCCCAGTCGTCGTCGAACGGGGTCAGGAGCTGGGCCGGCACGAAAGCGGTCGTCAGCGGCCGCCCTGAGGCCTTCCAGCCCTGCGTTCCGCCCTGGAGCCAGGTGAACACCGCCCCCGAACCCGGCCAGCGCCGGTGCGCATCGCGCGCCACGCGGGCCGCCACCGCGCCATCGGGCGAGGTGAAGACCAGCGTGCGGCCAGGCGCGGCATGCGCAGCCAGGGGCGCGAGCGAGGCCGGCAGCATGTAGAGCGCGCCGGGCAGGTGGCCGCGTTCGAAGTCCAGGCTGGGGCCGACATCGATCACCGTGACCGCGCCGTTCCTGCGCAGCTGGGCAAGGCCGGCATGGTCGAGTGCCTGGGGTGCTTCCTTGACGGTGACCGAGGCTGCGGGCGGGGCCTGTTCCGGCAGGAACGCATCGCCGCCGTAGATGTGCACCTCGGCCTGGTTGAGCTGCGTGAGCCAGAAGCTGGTGACGGCCGCGCGCAGGCGATGGGCCGGGTCGTCGAGCAGCACGATGCGCGCGCCGCGGGTGCCGATGAGGTTCTCGAAATGCATCAACAGCTGGCCACCTGGCACGTGCTGCACGGCCGTGCCCGCCAGGGCTGGATCGGCGGCGGGCCGCACGTCGAAGATGTAGAGCGTGCGCGAGTCGTCGGTGCGCCAGCGCGCGAGCTCTTCCGCGTCGGCCAGAGGCAGGGCGAGGCGTTCGATGAGTTCGTCGGCGATGCGGCGCAGCACCTGGGGCAACTCGGGCGGAAGCTCGTCCTCGGGCGCGGCGTTCTGGACGGTCGGCGCGCCCTGCAGGCCCCAGGCCATGACGCCGTCTTCGACGAACACCGCGTCGGGCGCATGGCCGAGCAGCCGCAGCGTGGTCGCGCCGATGATGCCGCGCGTACGGCTGAAGCAGTTGATGGCCCACACGTGAGCCGTGTCGTGCGCCTCGAAGTGGCGCAGTGCCAGTTCGGTGCCGACATGGTTGCGTGCACCGGGCAGCGACAGGAACTCGAACTCCGCACGCGGGCGGGCGTCGATCAGCGTGGTCGGCAGGCCGTCGCGCTGGCGTGCCCGCAGCGCCTCGGTGGACAGGGCCGGCGTGCTGTAGTGCAGGCGGGCGCGATCACCGAAGGCCTTGACCAGCGTGCCGTAGCCGTCGATGGCGGGCAGGCCTTCGGTCACCCAGCGTTGCAGGCCGCCGTCTAGCGTGCGCACGTCGGTGTAGCCGATGCGCGTGAGCAGTGCTTCTGCTGCGTGCGCGGCGCCGTCGGGCGCGTTGTAGTCGTCGTAGAGAACCACGGGTGTGGTGCGACGCGGCACCAATGTGCCGATCTGCAGTTCGAGGCCGCTGAATGGCGCATTGCGGGCGAGGTTGGGGTGGCGCTGCACGAACCATCGGGTTTCGCGCACGTCGAGCAGGGCCAGTTCTTCTGCGGGCTCGGCCAGCAGCAAGGTCTGCAGTTCGGCGGGGGTGATGGCCTTCTTCGGGGTCCAGCTCATTTCGGTTTTCTACTACGTTGGCACTTGGTGTGTTTTTCGATCTTG
The DNA here is from genome assembly GCF_900100965.1 of Variovorax sp. EL159. Lineage (GTDB taxonomy): Bacteria > Pseudomonadota > Gammaproteobacteria > Burkholderiales > Burkholderiaceae_C > Variovorax. The sequence goes on from NZ_FMUJ01000004.1 coordinate 132,944, forward strand.
TGTCGGGCTTTCGGGGTGGGTGCACAGGACACCGGGTACTCCCCTCCGCGAATGTCCCCCGGGGCTTCGCCCCTCCTCCTTTATTTCGCTGCGGGGAGCACCCGATGCCCTGTGCACGATGAACGGTGTGCTTGTGCAGGCGGATCAACAGTCGCTCTGACCGGACGACGAACAGCTAGCAAGATCTCATCCAGGCATCAGTTGGGCTGGATGCCCGCCTGCTTCACAACGGCGGTCCACTTGACCGTCTCGGTCTGGATGAAGCGACCGAACTCCTCGGGCGTGTTGCCCACGGTGAACGCACCGATGTCGTCGTAGCGCTTCCTGAAATCGGCCGACTGCACGATGTCACGCAGCTCGCGCGACAGGCGCTGCACCAGCGGCGCCGGCGTGCCGCTGCGCACCACCACGCCGTACCACGAGGTGACTTCGAAACCGGGCAGGCCGGCTTCGGCGGTCGTGGGAACGTCGGGCAGCCACGGCGCGCGGGTCTTGTAGGCCACGGCCAGCGGCTTGAGCGTGCCGGCCTTTACGAAGGGAATGGCGGTGATCACCTCGTTGAAGATGAACTGCGTCTGGCCGCCCAGCAGGTCGTTGATGGCCGGTGCGCTGCCCTGGTACGGGATGGCGGTGAAGTTGGCACCGGTCTGCGTCTTCAGCAGCTCGCCCGCCAAGTGCGAGTACGCGCCGACGCTGATGCCGTAGTTGACCTTGCCGGGGTGCTTCTTCGAATAGTCGATCAGCTCGCGCGGCGTGCCGACGGGCAGCTTCGGGTTGACCAGCAGCACCTGCGGCGTCTGCACCAGCAGCGAGACGGGTGTGAAGTCGCGCGCCAGGTCGTAGCTCAGTTGCTTGAAAAGCGCGGGCTGCACGGTGAGGTTGGACGCGGGCGCGAGCAGCAAGGTGTAGCCGTCGGCCGGCTGGCGCGCCACGTAGTCGAAGCCGATGTTGCCGGCCGCGCCGCTGCGGTTTTCGACCACCACCGTCTGCTTGAGCCGCTGCTGCAGCTGTTCGGCGACCTCGCGCGCGAGCTTGTCGGCGATGCCGCCCGCAGGATAGGGAACGACGACGCGGATGGTCTTGGTCGGGTAGTCGTCCACGGTGGCGGCGTGGGCCGGCGCGAGAACCAAGAGCGCGGACGACAACGCGCCCAGCAGGGCGGCAAGACGGAACAGGGTGGGTTTCATGGGGCGAACGCGATGACGGGCGAAAGCGGCGGCAAGAGCGCGGCAAAGCCATGAAGCCTAGGTCGCGAGGCCCTCTGGCAGGAACGAAGTTTCACGATCTTGTTTATGCGAAATGCGCGCATGCAAGCGGGTTCTTCTTACCTAGGATCGCAGTCCTTCGCACCATGACCTCGACCGCCGAACCGTCACCCGCGCCCGTGCGCGCACCTGTCACCAATGCCACCGCCGCGCGCCAGCATTGGTGGTGGCGCTACGAAGTGCCCACGCTGCTGCTGGCGGCCGCGCTGTACGCCGCATGGGCCGCATTGCTGTGGTGGCACAGGGCGCTGCCGGGCTGGGCGCTGTTCGTGCTCGGCGGTTTTCTCGCACAGCTGCACTTCTCGCTGCAGCACGAGAGCATCCATGCGATGCGCCATCTGCCGACCTGGCTGCGCCACGCCGTGGTGTGGCCGCCGCTCAACCTGTGGCTGCCCTACCCGTTCTACAACCGCGGCCACAGCTCGCACCACGTCAACTTCCACCTGACGCATCCCGAACGCGACACCGAGAGCGCCTACCACTCAGCCCCCGCGTGGGCCGGCTACGGACCGGTGTGGCGATGGATCTACATGGCGAACCAGACGATCGCGTTCCGCGTGGTGCTGGGGCCGTTCCTGCGCCTGTGGAAGCTGGTGCGCTTCGAAGTCGGGCAGGTGCTCTCGGGCAACTTCTCGCGCCTGCCGACCTGGGGCTGGCATGCGCTGAGCGTGGCGCCGGTGCTGTACTACGCGATCGGTGTCTGCGGTATGAGCCTGGGCGAGTACCTGCTGTACTTCGTCTACCCCGGGATGATGCTGGGCTCGCTGCGCACCTTCACCGAGCACCGCTGGGCCGACACGCCGCACGAGCGGGTGGCTATCGTCGAATCGAACGTCGTCTTCGGCCTGCTCTATCTCTTCAACAACCTGCACCACGTGCATCACCGTGCACCGACGATGCCCTGGTACGAGATCCCGGTGTACTTCCGGCGCCACCGCGCGGCGGTGCTGGAAGCGAACGGCCATTTCTACTACCGGGGGTACGGGCAGATCGTGTGGCGGCACCTGTTCAAGCCGGTGTTCACGCCGGTGCATCCGACGTGGTAGCCGCCGGCGGGCTCGAAGTTGCCTACGCCAGCGTCATGAGGAAGCGCGTCACTTCGTCGAGCACATCCGCCTCCTTGAGGATGCGGCGATGGCCCCAGCCCCGCGTGGCCACGAGCCGTGCGCTGGCGATGGCATCGCGGTAGGCCTCGGCATCGGCGAAACGGTTCACGCGGTCATCGCGGTCGTGCACGATCAGCGTGGGCTGCGCGATGCGCGGCCCGGCGAATGCGGGTTCGAACTGCGGCATGAGCACGCCTTCGCGCGCCTCGAACATCCGCTGCATCGCGGCCCGCGTGGATTCGCTGAGGCCGAACGCGTGCGCGAAGTAGCGTGTGTATTCGCGCGGCGACGCGGGCGGCGCGAGCAGCACGATGCGCTCGGCGGGCAGCCCGCGCCCGGCGGCATAGGCCAGTGCGTTGGCGCCGAGCGAATGCGCCACCACCGCGCGTAGCGCGTGGCCGTCGTTCGCGAGCCGCGCGGTCACGTAGTCGATGGCGCGCGCGAACTGCGCGCCGTTGGTGGCTGTGCCCGCGCTGCGGCCGTGGGCCGGCAGTTCGAGCAACACGGGCCGAAGGCCTGCAGCAGCCAATGCGTGGGCCAGCGGCAGCATCTGGCCGGCGTGGCCGCCCCAGCCGTGCACCAGCAGCACGATGGGTGCCGATTCCGCGGCCGAGTCCTGTGCGGCGAGGTGGTAGATGCCCACGCTCGCGTCCTCGAAGGACCAGGCCTCGTGCCGCCAGTCGGCGCCGGGATGCTGGCCGCGATAGAGCCACTTGGGTGGCAGCGGCGTGCCGAACACGCGGTAGGCGGCGCGCACACCCAGCGCAGGCCAGAGGCGTTGCGAGGCGCCCAGGCCGAAGCGCATGGCGCGCATCAGCCGGCTGGCGCCGTAGTAGTTGACGGGTGCGGTCTTCGAGGCTGCGGAAGTGCTTGTCATGAGGTGGTCCCCGGGGGTCGATTCAACGGATGTGTGTTGTTCGTGCACGAGGCATTGCGCGCCCTGAACAACAAGGCTTGCCTAGTACCAGACCCAGTCGCGATTGCTGCGAGGCAGGCTGCGCAGGGTGTCGCACATCGTCCGGACGCCGAGGACGGCCGCGTAGGCGGCGAGAAAAAGGGCAATGATCAGCATGGTGCTTCTCCTATTTATCGCACGACTGTGCGAAATATTGGCAAATGGAAACGCGGGGAATCAGCCTGCTTCTTCCCGAGTCAGGCGAGGTAGCTGGAAAGAAGCCGCTGCCAGGTCTGCGTGGCGCGGTCGGCGGCCTGCGGATCGCGCAGGAAGCGCGCGTCGTGCAGCTGGGTCATCATCACGCCGTTCATTTCGCTGACGACTTGCGCGGGGTCGGTATCGGCCTTGAGCTCGCCGGTTTCCACCGCGAGCATCACCGTGCGGCGCAGCGCCGCGCGCCAGCGCGTGATCTCGTCGAACAGCACGTCGCGCAGCTCGCCTTCACGGTCGTCGAACTCGAAGGCACCGGCCATATAGAGGCACCCGGTGTGCATCTCGACATCGCGCGTGCGGGCGATCCAGCGCGCCACGATGTCGTTGAGGCGGGGCAGGCCCTTGGGCTTTTGCATGGCGGGCACGAACACGTCGGCCAGGAAGCCACGGCCGTACTCCTCGATGACGGCCTTCTGCAGCGCCTCGCGCGAACCCACGCGCGAGAACACGCCGCTCTTGGACAGCCCGAGCCGGCTCGCGACGGCCTGCAGCGTGATCGCCTCCAGCCCTTCGGCCAGCGCAAGGTTCATCGCCGCACCGACGATGGCGGTGCGGGTGAGTTCGCTTTTCTGGGTCTTGGCGTCCATGCGACGAACTTTAGCACGGACGTGCGAAATTACAAGCCACCCATCGGCAGAGGCTCTAAAGATGTTTTGCTCATGTGAAACCAACAAACGCATCGTTCCCCGAATAAGCACTTGTGCCGAGAATCGCCGGTCGGCTCCGCTCCGGAGCCCCGACCCTTCCGCGCCAGATGAACTTTCAACAACTGCGCTCGGTACGCGAGGCCGTTCGTTGCGGCTTCAACCTGACCGAAGTCGCGCACACCCTTCACACCTCCCAGCCCGGCGTGAGCCGGCAGATCCGCGAGCTCGAAGAAGAACTCGGCATCGAGCTTTTCGTACGCGCCGGCAAGCGGCTCACCGGCCTTACCGAGCCGGGCGGCCATGTGTTGCCGATCATTGAGCGCATGCTCATGGAGAGCAGCAACCTGCGGCACGCCGGACAGGAGTTCGTCGCGCAGCAGAGCGGCCTGCTCTCGGTGGCAGCCACGCACTCGCAGGCGCGCTATGCGATGCCGGTGGCGGTGCAGGAATTCCGCGTGCAGTTCCCGAACGTGAAACTGCACCTGCACCAGGGCTCACCCAAGCAGATCGCGCAGATGCTGCTCGACGGCGAGGCCGACGTGGGCATCGCCACCGAGGCGCTGGGCGACTATCCGCAACTGGTCGCCCTGCCCTGCTACCGCTGGACGCATTCGGTGATCGTGCCGCCGGGCCATCCGCTGCTCGACGCGCCGCTCACGCTGGATGCGCTCACACGTTATCCGCTCATCACCTACGACACCGGCTTCACCGGCCGTTCGCGCATCGACGAGGCCTTCGAGCAACGTGGGCTGCAACCGAACATCGTGCTGGCCGCCATGGATGCCGACGTGATCAAGACCTACGTGCAGCTGGGCCTGGGCGTGGGCATCGTGGCCGGCGTGGCCTACGAAGCCGAGCGCGACACGCAGCTGCGCGCGCTCGACGCGGGGCGCCTGTTCGGCATCAACCTCACCAAGCTCGCGGTGCGGCGCGGCACCTACCTGCGCAAGTACGTCTATGCCTTCATCGAGTCGTTTGCGCCCACGCTGACGCGCGCGGTTGTGGAGAAGGCTTTGGGCGATGAGGCAAGGGCATCGCACTACGAAATCTAGGGACTGTCCAGCAGCTGTTGCGTGGCGTGTACTACGGACGACAGAGAGGTTAAAAAAGAAGAATGCGCCTTCACACAAGGGGCGTACATTCGGGTTAATTCCCTGGCTTCCTGGAAACGGATCAGCAATGGCATCGACCCCGCAGCAGCAGCAACAGCAAACAAGGGCCGCCCTCAAGGCGGCCGATGCAGCCGAGCGGCGCGAGCGATTGAGACGGGCGTTGCCTGCCACGGTGGAGCTTCTGCAGAGCCGCCAGGCCGACCGCATCGACGACAGCGACATCGACGCGTATGTGAGCCTTAACTGGCTCGAATGGCACGGTGGCGGCCTTCGGCTGACCATCACCGGGCGCAACGTGTGCGCCCAGTCCGTGCCCACCGCACTGGCCTGAGGGCCCGCCTCCCCCCAAAGAAAAGCCGCCACAGTGGCCTGTGGCGGCTTCGGGTCGTCGGTCGCGGCCGCGCGGTTGCGTGGCCACATGCGACGCAGGCCTCTGTTTACTGGCCTGCGATGATGTTCGCGATCACGCCGGTGGCAATGGCCGCGAGCACGAAGTCGCCGCCCACGCCGACCCACTGATACCCACGGGGCGGCGGCTGCAGGCGATAGCCGCGCCAGTCGTTCACCACGTAGTTGCGGCCCAGGTACTCGGGCGGCACGCGGCCACCGCGGCGCCATTCGACGTGCGGCTGCGGGAAGCCACGGCGATCGAACTGGCGACCATCGCGGAAGTCCTGGTTGCCGCGATAGCCCGGAGGGCCGCGGTGATCGACGTTGGGGCCGCGCTGTTCATAGCGACCGTCGCCGGGGCGGCCGTCGAAGCGGCGGTCTTGCGCAAAGGCGCTCCCTGCGGCCATGCACATCGCGAGCGCCGCAGCAGCGACGGCCATGCTCCTTGAATTGCTGATCATCTGGAACTCCTTCATGCGTTGATGACGAGTCCATTGTGTGCCGCGCATGTGTCGCGATCGAACACTTCAGGTCAGGGTCAGGTGAAATCAGGTAAGCGCTGGTATCTGCACGAGGCCTTGTCCTTCAAATCGGGGCGTAGCGGTTGACCACCACACCGCATTCGTAGGCCGTGGACTGCAGCAAGCGCAGTTTGTGGCCCTTGTGCGGGTCGTGGAACACCGAGCGGCCACCGCCCACGGCCGTGGGATTGACGAAGAACTGGAACTCGTCGACCAGCCCGTGCGCCACCAGCGACGACGCGAAGCCCACGCCGCCAATGCAGAGGATGTTCTTGCCGCCCTGCTGCTTGAGCGCGTTCACCTCATCGGCCATGCTGCCGCGCGCAATGACGGTGCGCTCCCAGCGCGATGCCTTCAGCTTGTCGGTGAGCACGACCTTCCGCGCATCGACCACCTTTCGTGCAAAGTCGTAGTGCGGATCGGCCGGATGGTTCTTCGCCGCGCGGCCCCAATGGTCGAGATAGCCCTCTTCCGCGATCTTGCGGCTCAGCAGGATGGTGTCGACGCCGCTGAAGACGGCGTTGAAGTCTTCCTTCAGCCGGTCGTCCCAGGCCCAGCGGTCGCCCCAGCCCCACACCTGCCAGTCGAGATTGCCGTTGGCAGGCGAGACGTATCCATCGACGGACATCTGCATCTGGAGTATGAGTTTTCGCATGCGGCTTCTCCTTCGTTTCCTTCAATGCAACTGCTCTTGAAATGCAATCGGTTGGAGTATTGGTTAACTGGTGCGAAACTGCAATCAGTTTTTTCAACCCGCACGAGCCCCATGGCCACCCAACAGAAATCGCTGTGCCCGATCAACCTCGCGCTCGAAGTCCTCGGCGACCGCTGGAGCCTGCTGATCGTTCGCGACATGATGTTTGCCGGCAAGCGGCACTTCCGGGAGTTCCTGCAGTCCGAGGAAGGCATCTCCTCGAACATCCTGACCGAGCGGCTCAACACGCTCGTCGAACAGGGCGTGCTCACCAAGACCGACGACCCGAGCCACAAGCAGAAGGCCATCTACAGCCTCACGCCGAAGGGCATCGACCTTCTGCCGGTGGTAACGCAGCTCGGTATCTGGGGGCGCAAGCACACGTCCGCGACGAAGCAGAGCGCAGCGCCCGCCGCGGCGCTCGAAAAAGGCGGCCTGCCGCTGCAGAAGAAGATGCAGGCCGAGTTGCGCAAGGCGCACGCCGCCGGCCGCGCGGCCTGACCGGCGTCGGATCGATCAGTACAGGCCGATCGCGAGTGCGAAGATCGCAAGGCCATGCGCCAGCGTGGCACCCAACAGCCCCGCGCGCCGGTACACGAAACCGGCGACCAGCCCTTCGATCAGCGTGAAGACCAGCACCGGCAGGCCCACGCGCGTGACGATCAACGCCAGCCACGCATGGCACAGGCTGAACATCACGGCGCCCACCAGCAGAGCGCGTGTCGCCGACATATGCCGCGCCAGGCGCTCCTGCAGCATGCCGCGAAACAGCAGCTCCTCATAAGCATTGCCCAGCAGCGTGAAGGCCAGGATCGGCGCGTACATGGAAGGGCTCGGCGCCGGCAGCGACGGCAGCCCCAACGCCGCCTTCAGCGCGGCGGCGATGGCCGTGACCACGACCGCACCCGCCACACCCCAGAGCACCGATGCCACCACCTGCCCCTTGCGCCACCACGGCATGCCCTCGCGCGCCGCACGCTCCAGCCAGGCCACGCCGACGACCAGCGCGGCCGACATGCCGGCCAACGCCAGCAGCACCGGCGCCGGTCCGCTCAGTCGCATCGAGCCCGCGTTCAGTTGCCAGAACCCCGCAGGGCTCATGGCATCGCGCGCCAGGATGAAGAACAGGATGTGCACGGCCAGCCGCGCGCCGACGAGTGCGCGCGGAATCAGCAGCAGCAAGGCCAGCGCGAGCACACCCGCAGGCAGAATCGAAACGAAGTAGCCGAACAACAAGGAAGCCATCGAGGAGGTACGTATGCCAGATCAAACCGTTGCAGCCGCCGTCATCTATGCCAAGGACGTGGCCCGCGTGGGCGCGTTCTACGCGAAGGTCGCGCAGCTGACACTCTTGCCACCGGAGCCCGACCATGCGAGCCTGGAATCACCGGCGCTGCAGCTCTTCATTGTCGCGATGAATCCGGGCGTCGCCGCGAAGGTGCAGATCGCACAACCGCCGGTGCCGCGCGAGAACACCGCGCTGAAATTCATCTTCCCGGTCGACAGCCTCGCACGCGCGCGGTCCCTCGCGGCCGAAGGCGGCGGCGCGTTGAAGCCGGCCACGGCCGAATGGGAATTCAATGGCCATCGCCATTGCGACGGGCACGACCCCGAGGGCAATGTGTTCCAGCTGCGCGAACGCGTGGCCTGAACGCGCGCTCTTCGCCGCTGGTCGGGCCCGGGCCTGCGACCTATCCGCCCACCAGGCTGCTGCCCTGGTAGCCGTGCGGGACGCCATGCCTGTCGGCACGGTCCAGCGGCGGCAGGTCGAGTTCGATCAGCGCGCCATGCGTGCGTGCCAGGTCAAACACGCCCGTCGATTGCGGCCGGTCGGTGTGCAGCACCAGCGCGTACGGGCCTTCGCCACGGGCAGCGATCCGCTGCGCGAGCGTGTTGCTGCCGCCCTCTTGCGCGGCCGACGCGTTGTTGTCGCGCGGCGATGAAAGCACGAGCACGCTGCGCCCCAGCGCGATGACCGCCACGCGCACATTGCTGCCGGGCACCGCCACCGGCTCGCCGATGTGGGTGTCGGCATCGTCGGGCACGATGCCGAGCAAGGCGCGGTAGCGCGCCAGCGTGGCGTCGAGGTCGCGCACCGCGATCGCAAGGCTCGCCACACCGAGCGCGCCGTTGGCATGCACGCGCACATCGCCCTCGGGCACGCGCAAGACGCGCGGCGTGAGGTCGCCACACAAAAAGGGCAAGTCGGCCGTCGATGGGCGCGCGGTCTGCCAGCGCAGGCGTTCGCCGTCGGGGCGCACGCGGCCACCGTCGAGCGGGCCTTCGAGCGTGAGGCTGCGCGCCTTGGCATCGGCCACGGTGATCGCGGTGTCGCGCGGCAGCAGCGCGAAGTCGACGATGCCTTCGCCATGCCGCTGCAGCAGTTGCCACCAGCGCTCGTTGGGGGACGGCTGGCGCCATGCGATCAGTTCGAAGTAGCTGCCGTCGCCGAACACCACCAGCGCGTTGTGCGTGGCACGCCCCGGATGGTCGCCGCCGCGCAGCACGTGAAACCCGAGCGCGCCGTAGTCGGCGATGGTGCGTTCGAGGTCGTGCACCGCAATCACGATGTGGTCGAGTGTCAATGGCATGGTGTTCGGTCTCCCCGTGTCCGTTTAGTCGTCTTCAAGAGGCGGTGCGGGCAGCGCCCTCGCCGCCAAGGTAGGCATCGCGGATGCGCGCGTCGGCCAGCAACTCGCGCGCCGGGCCCGACAGCACGATGCGCCCGGTCTGCAGCACATAGCCGTGGTGCGCGATCTGCAGTGCAAGGCTGGCGTTCTGCTCGACCATGAAGACCGAAACGCCCTGCGCGTTGATGCGCGCGATGAGTTCGAGCACCTTGTCGACATACAGCGGCGACAGGCCCATGGTCGGCTCGTCCATGCAGATGAGCTGCGGACGGCCCATGAGCGCGCGCGCCATCGCCACCATCTGCTGCTCGCCGCCCGAGAGCGTGCCGGCCTGGAACTCGATGCGCTCGGCCACGCGCGGGAACAGCTCGAGCATGCGCTCCAAGTCTTCGGCCACGGCCTTGCGGTCGCTGCGCGCATAGGCGCCCATCAGCAGGTTCTCGCGCACGGTCATCGCGGGGAACAGGCGGCGCGCCTCGGGCACCGAGCCGATGCCTTTGCGGATGATCTGCGGCGTGCTCAGGCCGAGCGTGGATGCGCCGTTGAAGTTGACTTCGCCCGAGCGCGGCTTGAGCAGCCCCAGCACGATCTTCATCGTGGTCGACTTGCCGCTGGCGTTGCCGCCGAGCAGGCTGACGATCTGGCCCTTGCGTACTTCGATGTCGAGGTCGAAGTGGGCTTGTACGGGGCCGTAGAAGCTGTTGATCTTCCTGAGTTGCAGAAGGGGCTGCGTGGCGCTGCTGGAAGCGATCGCCGTCGTGCGTTCGGGCAGCCCCTCACCCCAACCCTCTCCCCACAGAGGAGAGGGAGCGAGACCGGAGCGGGCGACGGTGGCGATCATGCGGGCACCGCTTCTTCACTGACCTGGCGTAACTCATGAGCCTCACCCACATGGCGATGCCCGAGGTAGGCCTCGATCACCGCCGGATCGTTGCGCACTTCATCGGGCAGGCCTTCGGCGATCTTGCGGCCATCGTCGAGCACCACCACGCGGTCCGACAGCTGCATCACGAGGTCGAGCTTGTGTTCGATCAGCAGGATGGTCTGGCCGCGCGACTTGAGGCCGCGAATGATCTCCAGCATCTCTGCGGTCTCGCTTTCGTTCATGCCCGCGGTGGGCTCGTCGAGCAGCAACAGGCGCGGCCTGAGGGCGAGCGCGCGTGCGATCTCCACGCGGCGGCGGTTCGCGTACGAGAGGCTGTATGCCGGATGCGCGGTGCGTGGCGTGAGCCGTTCGCCGAAGAGCGCGATGATGGCGTGTGCCTCGTCGCGCAGCGCCTGCTCTTCGCGACGCACGGCGGCGGGCTGCACCAGCGCGAGCGCCAGCTCGGCCAGCGCACCCAGCCCCGGCACGCCGCCCACGCGCGGTTTCACGGCGCGCAGCCGCGTGTGCGCACCGACCAGCACGTTGTCGAGCACCGAGAGGTTCGCGAACACCCGGCCATGCTGGAAGGTGCGCGCCAGGCCGCGCTGCGCGAGCTGCTGCGCCGGCAGGCCGGTGATGTCCTGCCCGTCGAACAGCACCTGCCCGGCATCGGGCCGGTCGAGGCCGGTCACGAGGTTGAAGAGCGTGGTCTTGCCCGCGCCGTTGGGGCCGATCACGCTGAGCAGTTCGCCCTCGCCCACCTGCAGGTCGACCGCGTTCACCGCCGTCAGCCCGCCGAAGCGGCGCGTGAGCCCGCGGATCTCAAGCAGCGATGGCATCGCCCGCCTTCGACGGCGCGTTGGCCGCCTCTGCCTTCGAGTTGACGAGCTTCACTTCGGCGCGGATGGTCTGCGGATTGCGCAGCAGGTTGAGGATGGGGCAGTTGCGCTCCACGGCCTCGAACAATGCGTCGATGTCTTCGCGGCTTGCGGGCGAATCGATGTGCACCGTGTAGCCGATCTGGTGCGGCCAGATCGGCGTCTGCTCGTGGCCCGGCTTGCCGCCGCGCGGATCGATGATGCCGGTCACTTCCACTTCGAGGCTTTCGAGCGGCACCTGGCGCTCGGCCGCCTGGATCAGGAAGATGTGCGTGACGCAGGTGCCGAGCACGCCGAGCTGCAGCTCGGGCGAACTCGGGCCGAGGTTGTAGCCTGCGAAATCGGGTGGGCTGTCGCTGATGACCTGGTGGTCGCGAATGCGCAGGCGCCGCACGCCGCTGCGGCCTTCGGCCTTCACGCTGGCCTTGAGCTGCAGGGGCTGCGCGGTGCCGGCCTCGACGGCGGCATTGCGTGCCAGCACGGCAGCGCGTTTCTCGGCGAGGTAGTCGTTGAGGTGGCTCATGGTGTGTGTGGTTCTTTCAGACAGTGCCCAGCAGGCCTTGCGGGCGGAAGCGGATCAACAGAAGCAATGCGACGCCGTAGATCAGCATCCGGTACTCGGCCGTCACGCGGAACAGCTCTGGCAGGCTCACGAGCGCGACCGCGCCGAGCAAGGCGCCGCTGATGTTGCCGAGCCCGCCGAGGATCACCATCGTCAGCGCGAGGATCGAGATCTGCGAGCCGAAGGTCTCATGGTTGATGTACGAGTACATGTGCGCGGTGAAGGCACCGCTCACGCCCGCCGCGAAACCGCCGAAGCCGAAGGCCAGCGCCTTGTAGCGGTCGGGGCTCACGCCGTAGGCACGCGCGGCCACTTCGTCTTCGCGCACCGCGCGGAAGGTGCGGCCCAGGTGCGAGCGCAGCAAGCGCCACTGCAGCAGGGCCAGCAACACCATCGCACCGAAGGAGGCCCAGTAGATGGCCTCGTTCGACGAGGCATCGCGCCCGAACAGCGAGAGCGGCGGAATGCCCGACACACCGATGGGCCCGCGCGTCAAGCTCTCCCAGTTGAGGATGGTGAGCGCCACGATCTCGCCGATGCCCAGCGTAGCGATCGACACGTAGTGGCCGCGCAGCCTGAACGCCGGGAAGATCAGCGCGGTGCCGATCAGCGACGTGAGGATGCCCGCGAGCACGATGCCCGTGCCCACCGGCAGGTGCAGGTCGAGCACCAGCAGCGACGACGCATACGCGCCGATGGCCAGCAGCCCCGCATGGCCGAGCGAGATCTGCCCGATGGTGCCCGCCACCAGCGTGAGGCTCAATGCCAGCGCGCCATAGAGCCATGCGTTGGTGAGCGTCTGCAGCAGGTACGGCGATGGATCGAAGAACGGCAATGCCACCGCCGCCGCGAACAACGCGGCAAGCACACGGCGCGGTATGTGCCACGGCTTGCTCGGCGCGATGAAGGTACCGGTCAGCGGCTCGGGCGGCAGCGCGCGCTTGCGGCCGAACAGTCCGTTGGGCTTCCACACGAGGATGACCAGCAGCAACGCGAAGGCAAAGAGGTTGCGATACGGCGTGCCGAGAATCGCCACGCCATAGCTCTCGATCAGCCCCAGCAGCAGGCTGCCGACGATGGCACCCGGCACGTTGCCCACGCCGCCGACCACGGTGGCCACCACGCCCTTGAGCGTGGCCTGGAAGCTCATCGCCGGGCTGATGTTGTTGTAGTACATGCCCACCAGCAGGCCCGAGAGGCCGCCCAGTGCGGCGGCGATGGCAAACACCGTCTGGTTGACGCGGTCGACGTCCACGCCCATCTGCTGCGCCGCGTCGCGGTCTTGCGCGGTGGCGCGCACGGCCCAGCCCAGCTTCGTGAAACGCAAGAAGAGAAACAGCACCGCCGCGCTGGTGATGCCGATGCCCGCGATCAGCAGGTCGAGCGCGCCGATGGTGCCGGTGCCGATCTTCAGCCGCCAGTCGGGCAGCTGCGTGGGCAGCGAGCGCGGGTCGGGGCTAAAGACCAGCTGCACAAGGATGTCGAGCACGAAGCTGATGCCGATGGTGGCCAGCAGCGGCGCGATGCGCGCGGCGCCCTGCAGCGGCCGCAGGCCCACGCGCTCGATCAGCATGCCGAGCGCGCCAGAGCCGAGCACCACGAGCAGGATGGTCACGGGCAGCGGCGTGTGCAGGTAGGTGATGCTGGCCCAGCCGATGTACGCGCCGACGGTGTAGACCGAGCCGTGCGCGAAGTTGATCAGGTGCGAGACACCGAAGATCAGCGCGAGCCCGACTGCCAGCAACGCATAGATGTTGCCGATGATCAGGCCGTTGACCGTGTAGTCGAAGAAGGAGGTGAAGCTCATCGGGCAGCCTTGATGAGGGCCGCGCCCCCTCTCCCCGTCTTTCTCCCTCTCCCTCTGGGAGAGGGTTGGGGTGAGGGCACGCGGCAATCAAGGCCGCGCGATGTTGTGATGCCGACTGCCCTCACCTTGGCCCTCTCCCAGAGGGAGAGGGAAAAAGACAAAAGACCGCTCATTTCGACAAGGCCAGCGTCGCCTTCTCATCGACCTGCGCCCACTTGCCATCCTTCACCACCAGATTCACGCTCTTCACGCCCACCACCCGGCGCGTCTGCGCATCGAAGCTCGCCTTGCCGAAGATCACGCTGGGCACGTCCTTGATCTTGTAGAACGCATCGCGCACCGCCTTGCGATCGGCCTTCGGGCCGGCCTGGCGCAGCGCTGCCGCGGCGTACACCACGGCGTCATACGCGTAGGCGTTGAAGGCATCCGGCTCCTTGTTGTACTTCGCACGGAAGCTCTTCACGAAGTCCTGCACCTCGGCGCGCGGCTCTTCGGGATAGAAGGCCGTGTTGGTGTAGATGCCGTTCACCGCAGCGCCGCCAAGCTCGATGAACTTCGGCGAATACACCGAGCCCACCGCGGCGATCGGCTGCTTGAGCCCCACGCTGCGCACCTGCCCCGCGATGAGCGCGCCATCGGGGTAGTAAGAGATGAGCACGAGCCCATCGGGGTTGGCGTCGCGCACGCGCACCAGCGTCGAGCGGAAGTCTTTCTCGTCGGGCTGGTAGCCCTCGGCAATCGCGAGCTGCGCGCCACGTTCCTGCGCGGCCTTCACCAGCACGTCCTTGCTGGTGCGGCCCCAGTCGGTGTTGAGGTACAGCACCGCGATGCGCTTGAAGCCCAGCGTCTTCACCGCGAGTTCGGCCAGCAGCGGCTGCGCGTCGGCCTGGCTGATCGACGGGCTCCAGATGAAATCGCCGCCCTTGGTGAAGTCGGGGTGCGAGTTGGTGAAGCCCAGCTGCACGAGGCCCGCGCGCTGGTAGATGGGCGACGCGGCCATCGAAGCCGGGCTCGAGAAGTCGCCCAGCTCGATGAGCACGCGCTTGTCGTTCACCAGCTTCTGTGCAATGGCCACCGACTGGCGCGGATCGCTCTGGCTGTCTTCGAAGTTGTAGGCCAGTGGGCGGCCGTGGATGCCGCCCTGCGCATTGATGTGTTCGAGCGCGAGGTCGAAGCCGGCCTTCCATTGCGCGCCGTACTGCGCGTTCTGCCCGGTGAGCGGCCCGCTCACGCCGAACCACACGGGTTCACCCGTGGCGGGCGCGGCCCAGGCCACGATCGGTGCGGCCAGCAGCGCGGCGGAAAGTGCGACCACATGGCGCAGGAAACGATGGCGATTGAACAGCGACATGGTGTCGGACCCCGGTAATGAATGAGCGTGCAGGGCCGCGATTCTTCGCGCCTGTGCCTTGCGCGAGAACGAACAAAAACGGAGAGGCTTATGCGCTTTCCGAGCAAAGGCCCGCATGCCCGTGGGCCTTGCATCGGCTCGATGCGGGCCAGCAATTAAGCTGCGCGCAGCATGAAGCGACGACACCTTCTCCAACTGCTGGCCGGCGTGCCAACTGCCACTGCGCTCGCGGCCTGCGGCAAGCGCAAGGCCTCGGCCACCGCGCTGAAACCGGATGCCCGCGTGCTGGCGCTGGGCGACAGCCTCACCTTCGGCTACGGCGCATCGCCCAACGCTGCGTGGCCCGTGAAACTGGGCGAGCTGACGGGCTGGCAGGTCGAGAACGCAGGCATCAACGGCGACACCTCGGCCGGTGCGCTGGAGCGCCTGCCGTCACTGTTGGCCGCGAACAGCTACGACGCGATCCTGATCGGCATCGGCGGCAACGACATGCTGCGCGGCGTGTCGCCCGCAGCCACGCGAAGCAACCTCGCGGCGCTGGTCGCGCAGGCGCGGGCGCACACGTCACATGTCGCGCTGTTGGCCACGCCCGCGCCCGATGCCATGCGCGCTGCCATCGGTTCGCTCAGCGATGCGCCGGTCTACGAAGAAGTCGCGAAGTCGGCACAGGCGCTGCTGGTGGCCAATGTGTATTCAAGCGTGCTGTCGGATGCGTCGCTGCGCTCCGACCGCATCCATGCCAATGCACGAGGCTATGAAAAGGTCGCGCAGCAGTTGGCGGACCAGCTCAAGGCCGCGGGCTGGCGCTGACCGGCCCCTGCCGATCAGGCATTCAGCAGATCGACGTAGGCGCCCTGCACCAGCTGGTCGGCACCGATGCCGAGTTGCGCCATCAGCGCATGCGCCTCGGCAACGCCGGCCTCGGGCGCCTCGCCTTCCTTCAGCACCACTTCGAGTTCGAGGAACTCGCCAAGGCCTTCGACGCGGTCCAGGTGCACGCGCGTGCGGCCGACGATGAACAGGCGGCGCTGCTTGCGCACGCGGCCCACCTGCCCCCAGGCGAGCGTGAGCGATTCGCGCAGCACGTCGGGCTTGTCGGTGGGCGTGATCAGGTAGAACGATTCCTTCGGGCCGCTGCTGTTCGCACGGCGATAGAAGATCAGCTCGGCATGGTCGGGCGCGAAGGTGCGCAGCTTGAGGCGGTCGGCGCTGTCGTTGCAGCGGAAGAAGGTGTCGTCCTGCGCGATCTCGATGGGGCCTTGGTCGGCGAGCTTCGCTGCAATGAGTGCCACGCGTTCCACGCTGTCGATGCGGGCCTTGATCTCTATGTTTCTTGCCATCTCTCTGTCTCGTGTTGAGCTGTGTGCTCGTTTCTTGTTTAGGGTGCTGCCGTTCTTCAGGGCGCGTGCGAATGACACCGGGTACTCCCCTCCGCGAATGTCCCCCGGGGCTGCGCCCCTCCTCCTTTATTTCGCTGCGGGGAGCACCCGATGCCATTCGCACGTGGACACGCTGTGCGTTTGCGGTCGATCAACCAGTGCTCTGAAAACGCTCGCGCTGGCGGTGTGCTCTGCGCAGCGAAATAAAGGAGGAGGCCGCAGGCCGGGAGACATTCGCGGAGCAGAGCACACCGTCGGCGTGAGCGCGCCCTGAACAGCAGCGCAAAAACTCAAGCGCCGCTCACGCTCACTCACACATCAATCAGGGCGCGTTGCCCTGCGGCCCCACTGGCGGCGGCGCGGCACGCCCGCTCGAACCCGGCGCGAGCTTGCGGCCGAAGGCCTCGCCCACATTGCGCACCGGCCGGCTGGCCTTCTCCGACACGCTGCTGATACCGCGACGCGTGGCCGCGTCCGCACGGTTGACGCCACGGCCCGCCGCATTGGTGCCGCGCTGCACGCTGCCCACCACCTTGCCGCTGCGCGACGGCGACTTGATGGTGTGGGCGCGCTGCGCCTGGGGCGGGTTGTCGGCGCTCTGCGCCTGCGCGGTGGCCGGCAGCACGAGCGCTGCGGCCATCGCCACCGTGGCAGCCAGCGAGGCGGTGTGATGAGAAATCTTCATGGCGTCTCCTTGGTGTTGTCTTCGGCTTCGGCCGCTGCCACTGCTGCCGCGCGCGCCATGCGCTCGCTCTTCCAGTAGACGTCGTCGCCGCCGTTCATGCGGTTGAGCACGCGCGCCAGCACGAAAAGCAGGTCGCTGAGCCGGTTGAGGTACTGGCGCAGTGCGTCGTTGAGCTCGGCCGTGGCACCGAGCGCGACCACCGCACGTTCGGCTCGTCGCGCCACCGTGCGGCACACGTGCGCGAGCGAGGCCGCACGCGTGCCCGCCGGCAGGATGAATTCAGCGAGGCGCGGCAAGGCGGCGTTGTGCTCGGCCAGCGCGTTGTCGAGCTGCAGCAGCGCGTCGGCCTTCAGCAGCGTGAAGCCCGGCATCGACAGCTCGCCGCCCAGGTTGAAAAGCTGGTGCTGCACGTCGACCAGCAGCTCGCGCACGGCCTCGGGCATGGGCTCGCACAGCAGCACGCCGATCTGCGAGTTGAGCTCGTCCACATCGCCCATCGCGTGCACGCGCAGGTGGTCTTTGGGCACGCGGGTGTTGTCGCCCAGGCCGGTGGTGCCGTCGTCGCCGGTGCGGGTGGCAATCTGGGAAAGTCGGTTGCCCATGGGCGCTCCTGTTGGCTGCGTGACTGCGGTATGGCGTTACAGCGCGACGGTCGACGCGTCGATCTTGCCGGCCAGCCATTGCAGACCTGCAAGATGCTGCTGGTCGTGGCTGCAGAGGTAGTGAATGAGGCTGCGCATGGTGAGCGGGCCATAGCCCTCGAACACGGCCGTGCGCGCCAGTTGGGCGTCGCTCAGGCTGGAGATGATCTCCATGGTCTGCACGCGCGCAAGGCGGAACTCGGCCAGCACCTTCGCGGCATCGGCCGCGCCGTAGTTTCGCTCGATGGCCAGCGGCTCGCTGTCGATCGAAGCCAGCGTGGGATGCACCTCCGCGAGCGTGCGGCGAAAGCGCACGTGGTAGCCCTCGATCTCGATGTCGCGTACATGGCACAGCTGCTCGATGGCGGTGAAGGCTTCGCTGGGCACACCCTCCCACGAGGGCGGCGCCCAATGCCGGAAGGCGGCGGGAATGGCCGCGTAGTGGGCCTCCAGTTGCGACGGGAAGGCCGCGAGTGCACTGAGTGTGGTGGGGTTCATGTTTTTTCCGAAGCGCATTATGGTGCTCGCTCCGTAAAATGACCGCGCACCCCCGCCCCCATTTCCCTTCAGGAGACACCCCGATGAACGCCCCGACCCAAACCTCGCACCTGATGCCGGCGCTTCATCTGCGCGACGTGCCCGCCAGCCTGATCGACGGGCTGAAGGCGCGCTTCGGCGACAACTGTTCCACGGCGATGGCGGTGCGCACGCAGCACGGGCGCGACGAGTCTTCGTTCGATGCGCCGCCGCCCTCGGCCGTGGTGTTCGCCGAAAACACGCAGGATGTGGCCGATGCAGTGAAGCTTGCGAGCGAGCACAGCGTGCCGGTCATTCCCTTCGGCGTGGGCTCCTCGCTCGAAGGCCATCTGCTGGCGGTGCAAGGCGGCATCAGCATCGACGTGTCGCGCATGAACCGCGTGCTGTCGATCAACGCCGACGACCTCACGGTGACGGTGCAGCCGGGCGTCACGCGCAAGCAGCTCAATGAAGAGATCAAGAGCACGGGCCTGTTCTTCCCCATCGACCCCGGTGCCGACGCGTCCATCGGCGGCATGACGGCCACGCGCGCCAGCGGCACGAACGCGGTGCGCTACGGCACCATGCGCGAGAACGTGCTGGCGCTCGAAGTGGTCACCGCCGCCGGTGAGGTCATTCGCACCGGCACGCGGGCCAAGAAGTCTTCCGCCGGCTATGACCTCACGCGCCTCATGGTGGGCAGCGAAGGCACGCTGGGCGTGGTGACCGAGATCACGCTACGCATCTACCCGTTGCCCGAGGCGGTGTCGGCGGCGATCTGCTCGTTCCCGAGCATCGAGGCGGCCGTGCGCACCACCATCGAAACCATCCAGCTCGGCGTGCCGATCGCGCGCGTCGAACTAATCGACGTGAACACGGTGCGCATGGTGAACGCCTACGCCAAGCTGGGCCTGCGCGAAGAGCCGATGCTGCTGATGGAATTCCACGGCTCGCCCGCCGGCGTGAAGGAGCAGGCCGAGACGGTACAGGAGCTTGCGAGCGGCCATGGCGGCAAGGCCTTCGAGTGGGCCAGCACGCCCGAAGAACGCACGCGCCTGTGGACCGCGCGGCACAACAGCTACTTTGCGGCGGTGCAGTCGCGGCCCGGCTGCCGCGTGATCTCGACCGACACCTGCGTGCCGATCTCGCGCCTGGCCGATTGCCTGCTCGACTCGGTGGCCGAGGCCGATGCCAGCGGCATCCCCTACTTCCTCGTCGGCCACGTGGGCGACGGCAACTTCCACTTCGGCTACCTGCTCGATCCGAACATCCCCGAAGAGCGCGTGAAGGCCGAAGAGCTGAACCATGCGCTGGTGAGCCGCGCGCTGGCGCTCGAAGGCACCTGCACCGGCGAGCACGGCGTGGGCCTGCACAAGATGGACTTCCTGGTGACCGAAGCGGGCGTGGGCGCGATCGACATGATGCGCACGATCAAGCGCGCGCTCGACCCGAAGAACATCATGAACCCCGGCAAGATCTTCAACCTCTGACCGGCGCAAGACCCGCGCCCATCGAAAAAAAGCCCGGCGGCTCGCAAGAGCCCCGGGCTTTTTTGCGGCCTGCCTTCCGGCTGGCCGCGATGTGTGCGGTCGATCAGTTGTTGTTGCTGCGGCGACGCGTCGGTGCCTTCTCTGCCGGCACATAGGTTTGCGACGGTGCCGCGCCGCCGTCCACGCCCAGGCGGCCGCCGCCGCCGAGGCCCTGGCCGCGCACGGTCTGCGCCTTGTAGTTGCGCAGCGAACGAACCATCTGGTTGAAGGCGTCCATGAAGGCCGCGGCAATCACCTTGCCCTGCGCCGTGTTGGTGTAGCCGCCCAGGCCGCCGCCCGCGCTGCGGCCGGCCAGCGCACCGAAGGCGCCGAAGTCGGTCTTGGAGGCGCTGCCTTCCGAAGCCGCGACCTGCACGCCCGAGCGGTTGTCGATCAGCGTCAGGAGCGCGCTGGCTTCCTTGGTCTGCATGCTGCCGCCGAGCTGGGCGAGTGCGCGGCCACGGCCACCACCCACCAGGCCGCCCAGCGCGCCGCCGATGCCGCCGGCATCGCTGTTGCTGAACACGATCTCGGGCGACAGGCCGTAGTCGGAAGCCACCATCTGGCCGCGGCCGAAGTTGCTGCCGCCGCGCATTTCGCCGGACTGCTGCAGCGCGCGTTCGCGCGTCATGGCGTTCATGCCGGCCGCGCCGCGCTCGACCACGATGAAGCAGTTGGATTGCTGCACCAGCAAACGCAACAGATTTGCAGTAGGCGGCAGGCGGTATTCACCGGTGAGGATGGTGTACCAACCCGCGCTCTGGTTCTCGATCAGCGAGACCGTGCCGAGCGGCGATTCGCAACGCTCCAGCTGGCTGCTGGCGTTGTCGGTCGACCCGCCTGCCGCGCTGCCCGTGGCCATGGTCTTGGCCGACTGGCTGCCCATCTGCATGTCGGTGGCTGCACAGCCAGTGAGAAGAAGCGCGCCTGCAGCGATGGCTGCAAGCGGGAACCTTGTGAACTGCATGGGGGACTCCCTCTGTTGTCAAAGATCTGAGGTGAAAAAACCAGCGGTCGAGGATACGCGCAAAGGATTGCAGGAATCAATCAAACGAATGCTCGACGCCGAGTTCGCAACACTAGGCCGTTCGACGGATGCGTTCGATCAGCCCGTTGAGTGCTTCGATGGAGCCGAAGTGAATGGCCAGCTCGCCGCTTTCGCCGCGCTTGGTGCGCTTCTTGATGCGCACCTCGACCTCGGCGGTGAGCAGGTCGGCCAGTTCTTCTTCGACGCGTTGCAGGTCGCGCGACTTCTCGCCGGCGTTGCCGCGGCGCGATGGCGTGAGCGTGAATTCGGCGGCCAGCTTCTTCACCAGCGCCTCGGCCTCGCGCACCGACATCTTCCTGGCGGCGATCTGGTTGGCGGCCGTGATCTGCGTGCCCCGGTCGAGCGACAGCAGCGCGCGGGCGTGGCCCATGTCGATGTCGCCGGCCATCAGCATCATCTGCGCGGGCTCGGCCAGGTTCAACAGGCGCAGCAGGTTGCTGGCCGCGCTGCGCGAGCGGCCCACGGCCTGCGCCGCCATTTCGTGAGTGAGCCCAAACTCGGTGACCAGGCGTTGCAGGCCTTGGGCTTCTTCGAGTGGATTGAGGTCTTCGCGCTGGATGTTCTCGATCAGCGACATGGCCGCCGCGGCCTCGTTGGGCACGTCGCGCACCAGCACCGGCACGCTGTCGAGGCCCGCGATCTTGGCGGCACGGAAGCGCCGTTCGCCCGCGATGATTTCGTATTCGGCGTTCTTGGCGGCGGCCGATTCGGCGTCGAGCCGGCGCACCAGGATCGGCTGCATGATGCCCTGCACCTTGATGCTCTCGGCCAGCTCGTAGAGCGCACCTTCGTCCATGCGCGTGCGCGGCTGGTAGACGCCGGCGACCATCTGGTCGAGCTTCAGCGTGTTCGGGTTCTGCCGCGCACCGCCCTCTTCCGGGCCCGCATTGCCGCCGCCGCCGACGTTGTTGTCGGCGGAAGGTGCGGCCGTCGGGCCGAGCAGCGCTTCGAGGCCGCGGCCCAGGCCCTTGGGTTTCTTGGTCGCCATCAGTTCTTGTCTTTCGAGATTTCGTTCAATAGTTGCCGGCCTTCGGGCCAGTCGCCCAGGCCGGATTCGGCGTTCAGGTGGCCGCCCGCGCCGGCATCGACGAAGCGCGCGCCCCAATCGCTGGCCAGCTGGCGCGAGCGCGAGGCCTCGCAATAAGGGTCGTCGTTGGCGGCGATCAGCACCGCCGGAAACGGCAGCGGCTGGCGCACGATGGGCGCCCAGCCGGGGATCAGCTGGCGCAGGTCGTCGCGCTCCACATCGCCCGGCGCCACCAGCAGCGCGCCGCGCACCTTGTGGGTATTGCGCGAGTGCGCGGCCCAGGCGGCGACGAGGATGCAGCCGAGGCTGTGCGCCGCAAAGACCACCGGGCCGGGCGCGGCCAGCACTTCTTCTTCGAGCCGCGCGGACCAGTCGCCGCGCAGCGGACGCATCCACTCATGCTGCTCGACGCGATGGTCGCCATGGACCGACTCCCAGCGGGTTTGCCAATGGCCGGGGCCGCTGTTCTGCCAACCGGGCAGCAGCAGGATGCGGGGGACTGTCATTCGCTACAAACTTGATAGCACGTTGCCAGCATCGGGCGAACGTCAGGCATTGTTTTCACTGGTCGAATCGGCGGCTGGCGCGGCAGCCACGGCCGGCGCCATCACGTCATCGGGAATCGGCAGGTCTGGCGTGATGCGCTCGACGGGCGCAATCGGCGGCGCCACTGCACCCGAGGCGAAGGCGCTCGCCGGCGGCATCTTCTCGATCAGCTCCTGCGCAAAGGCAATGAAGGCCTGGCTGCCGCGCGCGGCCGGATCGAACACCACGCCCGGCAAGCCGTAGCTGGGCGCTTCGGCCAGGCGCACATTGCGCGGGATCACGGTGTCGAACACCTTGTCGCCGAAGTGGGACTTGAGCTGCTCGCTCACCTGCTGCTGCAGCGTGATGCGCGGATCGAACATCACGCGCAGCAGGCCGATGATCTGCAGGTTCTTGTTGAGGTTGGCGTGCACCTGCTTGATGGTGTTGACCAGATCGGTCAGCCCTTCGAGCGCAAAGTACTCGCACTGCATCGGCACGATCACGCCATGGGCAGCGCACAGGCCGTTGAGCGTGAGCATGCTCAGGGACGGCGGGCAGTCGATCAGGATGAAGTCGTACTCGGCACCGACGGCGGCCAGCGCGGTGCGCAGGCGCTTTTCGCGGCGGTCGATGGCCACCATTTCGACTTCGGCACCGGCCAGTTCACGGTTGGCGCCCAGCACGTCATAGCCACAACCACCCTCCACCAACTTGTCGGCCTTCACCCGTGCTTCGGCCACAGAGGCCGATTCGAGCAGCACGTCGTACACCGTCAGCTCCAGCTGGCGCTTGTCGATGCCCGAACCCATGGTCGCATTGCCCTGCGGGTCGAGGTCAATCATCAGCACACGCTGGCCGACCTTGGCCAGACCGGCGGCGAGATTGACGGTGGTGGTGGTCTTGCCAACGCCGCCTTTTTGGTTGGCGATGCAGAAAATCTTGGCCATGTCAGGTCTCCCGCCGGGCCGCCCCAAGGGAGACCTCGCCCCCTTGGGGGGCAGCGAATACACGAAGTGATGAGTGTGGGGGCATCAGTGTCTTGGAGGGTGTTCAGCGAGTGATCGCGAGCTTGATGCCGAAGGCGACCAGGAAGGTGCCGGCCAGCTTTTCTAGCGTGGTGGAAATGCGCGGATTGGCACGAATGCGCTCGGCCAGGAAGTGCGTGAGCAGCGTCGAGGTCAGGCCGTACAGGAAGGTGAGCGTCGCGATCGTGAGTGCCATCACGCCAAAGGTGACCACGCCCTGGTGACGGGCCGGGTCGACGAACAGCGGAAAGAAGGCCATGTAGAACACGATCGCCTTGGGGTTCAGCAAGGTGATCGTGAACGCCTGGCGCATGAAGTGGCCCGGCTTGATGTTGAGAATGGGCGCCGCGCCCGGCTTGGCCAGCAGCATCTTGATGCCCAGCCAACCCAGATATGCCGCGCCCAGCCACTGGACCGCCTTGAATGCTGCCGGGTAAGCGACCATCACGGCCGACACGCCGGCCACTGCTGCCCACAGAAGGCACTGGTCGCCAATGATCAACCCTGCCGTCGCTGCCAGTCCACCTCGGATTCCGCCTTTGCTGGTCGATGTGATCAGCGCGAGATTGCCCGGACCGGGAATCAGGAGAAACAGAACGATGGCGGCGACGAAAGCGCCGTAGTCAGCGATGCCGAACATGGATTTGCCTCGAAAAAGAGAGCCAAGGGGGAGCTGTCGAGTCTAAGCGAGGCCAACGCCGCGAGGGCTGTTCCGGGGCGCGCTTTTGCCGACGTGCCCCGTTCTTTTGCAGATTCAGGCTGCTTCTTTGCGTGCCCAGACGATGCAGCGCTCGGCGTCCAGGCCCGGAACCGTCAGTTGTTCCACGTGAAACACAGCCACGCCCTTGGGCAAGACAGCGAGTTCATCGGTCGGTACCTTGCCCTTCATCGCGAGCCACACGCCGCCGGGCGCGAGCAGATGAACCGAGCCATTGAAGAAATCGGGCAGCGAAGCAAAGGCGCGGGAGCTGATGACTTCGTAGCTGCCCGCCAGGGATTCGACCCGAGCGTGCAAGCCCCGAAGGTTCGGCAACTCCAGTTCGGCCGCCACTTGCTGGACGAACGCAGCCTTCTTCGCGACCGCATCCAGGCAGCTCACTTCGATGCCGGGCCGCATGATCGCAATGACCACGCCGGGCAGGCCACCGCCCGAACCCACATCGAGCAGCTTCCCCTTCCCTGCCCACTCGCGCTGCAACGGCGCCACGGCCGCAAGGCTGTCGAGCAAGTGGTGCGTCATCACGCCGGCCGGATCGCGCACCGCTGTGAGGTTGTAGACCTTGTTCCACTTGAGCATCAACGTGCCGTAGGCCAGCAATTGCTCGGCCTGCCGATCGGACAAGGCCACGCCCAGGGCGACTGCGCCTGCGCGCAGCGTGTCGATGGGCGTGGTCATTCTGCGGATTGCGGCTCGGCAGCAGCTTCGGTAGCGGTGTCGCGGGCGAAGGCTTTGTGCCCGCCCTTGCGCAAATGGATCATCAAGAGAGAGATGGCGGCGGGCGTCACGCCCGAAATGCGAGAAGCCAGGCCCAGGGTTTCGGGGCGATGCTTGTCCAGTTTCTGGCGAACTTCGAAGCTCAGCGCCTTGACCTGGCCGTAGTCGAAGTCGGCGGGCAGGCGCAGGTTTTCGAAGTGCGCGGCGCGCTCCACTTCGTCGTGCTGGCGTTCGATGTAGCCGGAGTACTTGGCCGAAATCTCGATCTGCTCGATCTCGGTTTCGCTCAGCGCCGCCGGGGCGCCGTACTTGCCGCCGTCCATGGACATCAGCGTCTGGTAGTTCACATCGGGCCGACGCAGCAGGTCGGCCAGGTTGTATTCATGCTCGATGACCTTGCCCAGCACCCGCTCCGACTCGGCCGCCGGCAGGTTGCGGGGGTTCACCCAAATCGACTTGAGGCGCTCTGTTTCACGTGAAACAGCATCGCGCTTTCGACTGAAAGCATCCCAGCGCGCATCGTCCACCAAGCCCAGCTTGCGTCCTGCTTCGGTCAAACGCATGTCGGCGTTGTCTTCGCGCAGTTGCAGCCGGAACTCGGCCCGGCTGGTGAACATGCGGTACGGCTCGGTCACGCCCTTGGTGATGAGGTCGTCGACCAGCACGCCCAGGTAGGCCTCATCGCGGCGCGGCAGCCAGGCGTCTTCGCCGCGGCATTGCAGCGCGGCGTTGATGCCGGCGAACAAGCCTTGGGCCGCCGCCTCTTCGTAGCCGGTCGTGCCGTTGATCTGCCCAGCAAAGAACAGGCCCTTGACCGAACGGGTCTCGAAGCTGCTCTTGAGCTCGCGCGGATCGAAGTAGTCGTACTCGATCGCGTAGCCCGGCCGCAGGATGTGCGCGTTTTCCAGCCCGGGCATCGAACGCACCAGCTGGTACTGGATGTCGAACGGCAGGCTGGTCGAGATGCCGTTGGGGTAGTACTCGTTGGTCGTCAGGCCTTCGGGCTCCAGGAAGATCTGGTGGCTTTCCTTGTCGGCAAAGCGGTTGATCTTGTCTTCCACGCTCGGGCAATAGCGCGGCCCGACGCCGTCGATCTTGCCGGTGAACATCGGGCTGCGGTCGAAGCCGGAACGGATGATGTCGTGCGTGCGCGCGTTGGTGTGCGTGATCCAGCACGGCATCTGTTGCGGATGCATGTCGGCCCGGCCCATGAAGCTGAACACGGGCATCGGCCCTGCCCCACCCGGCATGCCGTCGCCGGGCTGCTCCGTGCACTTCGAAAAATCGATGCTGCGACCGTCGAGTCGCGGCGGCGTGCCGGTCTTGAGGCGGCCTTGCGGCAGCTTCAGTTCCTTGAGGCGCGCCGACAGGCTGATCGCCGGCGGGTCGCCCGCGCGGCCGGCCTGGTAGTTGTCCAGGCCGACATGGATGCGGCCATCGAGGAAAGTGCCCGCGGTCAGCACCACTGTACGCGCACGAAAGGCGATGCCCACTTGCGTGATGGCGCCGACCACGCGGTCGCCTTCGACCATCAGGTCATCGACGGCCTGCTGGAACAGACTCAGGTTTGGCTGGTTTTCCAGGCGATGCCGGATCGCCGCCTTGTACAGAACCCGGTCCGCCTGCGCGCGGGTCGCGCGCACGGCCGGGCCCTTGCTCGAATTGAGAATGCGGAACTGGATGCCGGCTTCGTCGGTGGCAATTGCCATCGCGCCGCCCAACGCATCAACTTCTTTCACCAGATGGCCCTTGCCGATGCCGCCGATCGACGGGTTGCAGCTCATCTGCCCCAGCGTCTCGATGTTGTGGGAGAGCAGCAGCGTCTTGGCGCCCATGCGCGCAGCAGCGAGCGCGGCTTCGGTGCCGGCATGGCCACCGCCGACGACGATCACGTCGAATTCTTCGGGGTACAGCATTTGAAATGGGAGCGCACAACTGACGCGTGCGCGGCGCAAAAGGGGGCGCCAATTTTAATCGTCGATGCCGCTTTGCGCCGCCTGTGTGGACAAGCTAGAGGGGTTTGCCAAATAGGGGCCATACGCCCGTCTTCATTGAATAGCTTGCTATATATTTAATAGCAAACAACCCGCATCGGCTCGTCACCTGAGCCACTTGCGCCATTAGCGCGGGGTTCTTCTGCCCACCAGCGCCTTGCCCATCCCGCGCGCACTGCCAGCGATCCACGCCCCTCCGCGTGAAACAGACGAACCCGATCTTTCAGCCCCGGCGTCGACGCGAGCGATGCTCCGGCAACTGCCAGTGAGTCTGCGTGACCAGCAGCACCCGCACCACGCGGTGCGCGGGGCTTTGCAGCAGCAGCCCGAGCGAGCGCGCCTTCGGCCACTTCAGAGGAACGCGCAACATCAATCCAGCGCCTTCTTCACCGCGCCCACGCCAAGCGCGGCAAGCACCACGAACAGCACCGCAAGCACCAGGAACAGGCCGAACAGCAACTTCGCAATGCCTGCGGCACCGGCAGCCACGCCGCCAAAACCAAGCAGGCCGGCCACCAACGAAATCACCGCAAAAATGATGGCGTACTTCAGCATTCCACAACTCCTTCGGCAGGCCTCGCCCACCGTGCCGGCAGCTTAGAAAGCCGTCGGCGCCGCACCGATAGTCAGCACGCGCATGCAGCCGTAGGACAAAAACGCGATGCGGCCAAACCCGCTAGCATCCGGTTCGGTTCCAAAAATCCAACCTCGATATCCATTGGAGTTTTTCGCATGAAGCTGTACTACTCGCCTGGCGCCTGCTCGCTCTCGCCCCACATCGCCCTGCATGAGGCAGGCATTGCCGCCGAGCCCGTGCTGGCCAGCACCAAGAGCCACAAGCTGCAAGACGGCACCGACTACTACGGCATCAACCCGCTGGGCTACGTGCCCATGCTCGAGCTGGATGACGGCACCCGCCTGCGCGAAGGCCCGGCCATCCTGCAATACATCGCCGACCTCGCCCCCACCAAGAACCTGGCGCCCGCCGCCGGCACGCTGCAGCGCTACCGCCTGCAGGAATGGCTGACCTTCATCGGCACCGAAGTGCACAAGGGTTTCAGCCCGCTGTTCAACCCGGCCATGCCCGAAGAAGCCAAGACCATCTTCAAGGACAAGCTGGCCTCGCGCTTCAAGTGGCTCGACAACGAACTGGCCGACAAGCAGTACCTGATGGGCGACAGCTTCAGTGTGGCCGACGGCTACCTGTTCACCGTGACCAACTGGACCAAGCCCACCGGCGTGGACATTTCGGGCTACCCCAACCTCCTGGCCTGGCACGCACGCGTGGGCGCCCGCCCTGCCGTTCAGGAAGCAATGAAGGCAGAAGGCCTGCTGAAGTAAGCCAAAGCGCTCCGATCCGGGGGAAAACCCGGATCGATTCAGCCACAAGCCGCCTTGCGCGGCTTTTCTTTCGCCTCATAAACTCTATAAATAGAACTTTAGAGATTGAGGCCGATGTCTTCTTCTTCCAACTCCCCGCGCCCGGGCGGCGACGAACCCGGCGCACGCGGCCCGCTTACCGGCGTTCGGGTCATCGACATCACGACCATCTTCATGGGCCCCTCGGCCACGCAGATGCTCGGCGACCTCGGCGCCGACGTGATCAAGGTCGAATCGCCCGAAGGCGACGTGGTGCGCGGCATCGGCGCGCAGGGCCACCAGAAGATGGGCCCGCTGTTCCTGGGCATGAACCGCAACAAGCGCAGCATCGCACTCGACCTGAAATCGCCCGATGGCCGCGCCGCGCTGATCGACCTCGTGCGCGACGCCGACGTGCTGACCTACAACGTGCGCCCGCAGGCCATGGAGCGCCTGGGCCTGGGCTACGAGACCCTTGCGGCCATCAACCCGCGCCTGCTCTACGTCGGCATGTTCGGCTTCTCGCAGCGCGGACGCCACGCCGCCAGCGCCGCCTTCGATGATCTCATCCAGGCCGCCTGCGCCCTGCCCCAGGCCATGGCCATGGGCAGCGCCGACGGCACGCCGCGCTACATGCCCATCACCATCGCCGACCGCTCGGTGGGCCTCTATGCCTTCGGCGTGATCAGCGCCGCGCTCTACGGCCGCGAACGCACCGGGCGCGGCCAACGCATCGACGTACCGATGTTCGAGACCATGGTGCCGCAGGTGCTGGGCGATCACCTCTACAACCAGACCTTCGTGCCGCCGCAGGGCGACTTCGGCTACCCGCGCCTGCTCTCGCCCGAGCGCCGGCCCTACAAGACGCTCGACGGTCACGTCTGCTGCCTCATCTACACCGACCTGCAGTGGCGCGCCTTCCTCGCGGCCATCGGCCAGCCGGCGCTGTTCGACACCGATCCGCGCTTTGCCGACATCCGCGTGCGCACGCGGCACATCGACGCGCTCTACGCGATGGTCGGCGAAGCACTCGCCACGCGCACCACCGCCGAGTGCCAGGCACTGCTCGGTGGCACCGACATCCCCGTCTTTCCGATGCACACCTTCGACACGCTGCTGGACGATGCCCATCTGCAGGACATCGGCTTCTTCAGCGAGATGGAGCACCCCGACGTCGGCCGCATCCGCCAGATGGCCGTGCCCAGCGAATGGTCCAGCACGCCGCCGGGCCCAGCCACGCCGCCCCCGCGCGTGGGCCAGCACAGCCGCGAAGTGCTGCGCGAAGCCGGCTACGACGACGTGCGCATCGACGCCCTCATCCACAACGGCGCCGTGCGCGCATCCTGATGACCACTTCCTCTTCTCCCTCCTCTTTCATCGCTTGCGACGTCGACGGCCACGTCGACACCATCGCACTCGACCGGACCGAACGCCGCAACGCCTTCGACCTCGAAATGCGCGCGCAGATGTTCGATGCGATCCGTGGCGCGGTCGACAACCCGCAGGTGCGTGCCATCGTCCTCACCGGACGCGGTGGCCACTTCTGCGCGGGCGGCGACGTCAAGGGCATGCGCGAGATCGAACGCCTCGAAGCCGCTGCAGGCCGCCTTCGCATGAAGGATGCGCAGGCCGGCATGCGCCTGCTGATGCAGAGCGACAAGCCCGTCATCGCGGCCGTCGAAGGCTGTGCCTACGGCGGCGGCTTCGGCCTTGCGCTGGCGGCCGACATCGTGCTCGCCGCACCGAGCGCGCGCTTCTGCATGTCGTTCATGAAGGTCGGCCTTGTGCCCGACTGCGGCTCGCTCTTCACGCTCGCGCGCAGCATGGGCCTGAACCGCGCCAAGGCACTGATGCTGTCCGCACGCGAACTCGATGCGCAGACCGCGATGGACTGGGGCATCGTCCACGAAGTGATCGCCGCCGACGCTCTGCTGCCGCACGCACAGGCCATTGCCGCCGCCCTGGCAAACGGCCCCGCCACCGCCATCGCACTCACCAAGCAGGGCCTGCAACGCACGCACGACAGCGACATGGACGCGATGTTCGAGTTCGAGGCCATGGCGCAAGGCCTCGCCTTCGCAACCGACGACCACCGCCAGGCCATCGACGACTTCACGCAGCGCCGGCCAGCACGCTTCCAGTGGCCCGCCGCGCCCACGCTTTCTTCCTCTTCTTCCACTTCTTGAACCAAGGACCCGACGCATGACCGACACCGCTCCTGCCACCACCGAACTGCGCGAGGAAATGCGCGGGTCCGTGTTGTGGCTCACCATCGACCGCGAAGAGCGCCGCAATGCCATCAGCCCCGGCGTGCTCGCGGGCCTGTCCGCCGCGCTCGCACGGGCCAACAGCGACACCGCCGTGCGCGCCGTCGTCATCACCGGCGCCGGCACGAAGGCCTTCTGCGCGGGCGCCGACCTGCAAAGCGGCAGCGCCTTCAAGTTCGATTATTCGCAGCCCTACCAGGGCTTCGCCAACCTCTTCCGGCAAGCGAAGCAATCGACAGTGCCGCTCATCGCGCGCGTCAACGGCGCCTGCATGGCCGGTGGCATGGGGATCATGGGCATGTGCGACATGGCGGTGGCCAGCAGCCAGGCCGTGTTCGGTTTGCCCGAGGTCAAGGTCGGCCTCTTTCCCGCGCAAGTGCTCAGCGTGCTCGGCGGCCTGCTGCCGCGCCGCGTGCTGTCCGAGATGTGCATCACCGGCGAGCCGATCACCGCCGCGCAGGCGCTCGAACACGGGCTCGTCAACCGCGTGAGCGACAATGTCGATGAAAGCGTCGACTGGCTGCTCGGCCGCATGCTCGACAAATCGCCCGCCGCCATCCGCCGCGGTCTCTACACGATGAAGAAGATCGAGGCCATGGCCTTCGAAGAGTCGATGGCCTTCACCGAAAGCCAGATCGCCCTCTTCGCCCTCACCGAAGACGCCACCGAAGGCCAGCTCGCCTTCCGCGAAAAGCGCAAGCCGCAATGGAGTGGCCGATGAACAGCAGCAACACAAGCAACAACGACAAGGACCGCATCGTCCGCATCGGCGGCGCCTCGGGCTTCTGGGGCGACAGCAGCGTCGGTGCGCCGCAGCTCGTGGCCAGTGGGCAGATCGACTACCTCGTGTTCGACTATCTCGCCGAACTCACCATGTCGATCCTTGCGGGTGCGCGGCTCAAGAAGCCCGAGCTGGGCTATGCCACCGACTTCGTGTCGGTCGCGATGAAGGCCGTGCTCAAGGACGTGGTGAAGCAAGGCATCCGCGTCGTGAGCAATGCAGGCGGCGTCAATCCACAAGGCTGCGCCGATGCATTGGCCGCGCTCGCGGCAGAGCAAGGCATCGCACTGAAGATCGCCGTGGTGAGCGGCGACGACGTGTCGCCCCTGCTGCCCGAACTGCGTCAATCGCAACCGCCGGTGCGCGAACTGCAAAGCGGCGTCGCCCTGCCCGAACGCGTGCTCACCGCCAACGCTTACCTCGGCGCACGGCCCGTGCAGGCCGCGCTCGATGCTGGCGCGCAAGTGGTCATCACCGGCCGCTGCGTCGACTCCGCCGTCACGCTCGGCGTGCTGATGCACGAGTTCGGCTGGCAGCCCGGCGACCACGACCTGCTGGCGGCAGGCAGCCTCGCGGGCCACATCATCGAATGCGGCTGCCAGGCCACGGGCGGCCTTCACACCGACTGGGACACCGTGCCCGACTGGCCCCACATCGGCTACCCCATCGTCGAATGCAAGGCCGACGGCAGCTTCGTCGTCACCAAGCCCGCGGGCACCGGCGGCAAGCTCACGCCCGCGGTGGTGGGCGAGCAATTGCTCTACGAGATCGGCGACCCTGCCGCGTACCTGCTGCCCGACGTGGTGGCCGACTTCACGCAGGTGCGCATCGCGCAGGCTGGCGAACACCGCGTGACGGTGCACGGCGCGCGCGGCCGCGCACCGACGGCCACCTACAAGGTGTGCGCCACGTACGTCGACGGCTTCAAGACCTCCGCGCAACTCACCATCGTGGGCTTCGATGCGGTGGCGAAGGCCCGGCGCACGGGCGAGGCGATCCTTGCGCGCACGGGCGAACTGTTCGCGCAATACGGATTCGGCCCCTACAGCGGCACGCAGCTCGAAGTGCTCGGTGCCGAGTCCTGCTACGGACCCCACGCACAAGCCACGCAAACGCGCGAAGCCATCTTGCGGCTCGCGGTGACGCATCCGCGCAAGGAAGCACTGGAACTCTTCGCGCGCGAGGTCGCGCCGGCCGGCACGTCATGGGCTCCGGGCACCACCGGATCGGGCGGCGGGCGTGCATCGGTGTCGCCATCGATACGGCAGTACGCCTTCCTGCTCGACAAGGGCCGCGTGCAAGCGCGCGTTGTGCTCGATGGTGCACAAGTCGATGTGCCGCAGGCACAGGCTTCATCGAACAACGACGCACCACGCGCGACGAACACAGCAGCGCCCGCGCCAGCCGTCGCAACAACCGACACCGCCGACAGCATCGAAGTCCCGCTGATCCGCCTCGCGTGGGCGCGCAGCGGCGACAAGGGCGACACCTCGAACATCGGCGTCATCGCGCGCCACCCCGCGTTGCTGCCACTGCTGCGCGAGCAACTCACCGAGGCCCGCGTCGCCGAGTGGCTCGCGCATCTGGTGAAGGGCCGCGTCACGCGCTACGACGTGCCCGGCATCGACGCCTTCAACTTCGTCTGCGAACAGGCGTTGGGCGGCGGTGGCATGGCGTCGCTGCGCAACGATCCGCTCGGCAAAGGCATGGGGCAGATCCTGCTCGCGGTGCCGGTGCGCGTGAGCACGGCCTTGCTCGCTTTGCTGCCATGAACACCGCGCACCTCCAGCGGCGCCGGCTCGTGCTCGGCTGCACCGCAGCAGCGGCCGCTGCTGCAACGCTCGGTGCGCCACTGCATGCCTTCGCGCAATCGGCGTGGCCCACCAAGCCCATCCGCCTCATCGTCTCCTTCAGTACCGGCAGCGGCAACGACACCATCGCGCGCGAACTCGCGATCGCCATGACGCAGAGCCTCGGCCAGAGCGTGGTGGTGGAAAACCGTGGCGGCGGTGGCGGCGTGATCGGCACCGAGGCCGTCGCCAAGGCCCCGCCCGATGGCTACACCATCGGCCTGGGCACCAGCTCGCAGCTCGTGATGAACGTGGGCCTGTACCGCTCGCTGCCTTTCGATGTCGAGAAAGACCTGCATGCCATCGGCCTCGTCTCGCGCACGCCGCTCGTGCTGGTGGGCAGCGCGGACATGCCCGGCACTCTGAAGGAACTCATCGCGCTCGCAAAGGCCAAGCCGGGGCAGATCAGCTACGGCTCGGGCGGGCCGGGCTCCATCAGCCACATCGTCGGCGAAGCTTTCGCGAAGGCCGCGGGCGTGCAACTGCTGCACGTGCCCTACAAGGGCAACGGCGCCGCGCTGGTCGACCTCTCGGGTGGCCATGTGCAGTTGCTGTTCGACGGCCTGATCTCGACCACGCCACTCGCCAAGCAGGGCAAGCTGAAGATGCTCGCGATCTCGGGCGACAAGCGCAGCCCGATGGCCCCCACGCTGCCCACTTTCGCCGAACAGGGCCTGCGCGACTACGAGGCCTACACATGGAACGACCTGATGGCGCCTGCGGGTACGCCGCCGGAGGTGCTCGCCAGGCTGAACACTGCGCTCAATCAGGCACTGGCGTTGCCGGCCGTGCAGGCACGGCTTGCGCAGGGTGCCTCCGATCCGCTCGGGCCCACGACGCCCGCGCAGGCCGAAGCCTATGGCCGGGCTGAACGTGCGCGGTGGGTTCCGTTCATCCGGTCGCTGCACATCGACAATCCGTAGGATGACTTTCTGTTCTTCCATTCGTCGGGTTGTGTTTGGAGTGCGCTGTTCAGGGCGCGCTCACGCCGAAGGGGTACCTTGCTCCGCGAATTTCCCCCGGCCTGCGGCCTCCTCCTTTATTTCGCTGCGCAAGGCACCCCATCAGCGTGATCGTTGGGCAGTGCAGTTGTTGATCGGCGAGCACCAGAGCAGCGCTCACTGTGCACAGGGCACCGGGTGCTCCCCGCAGCGAAATAAAGGAGGAGGGGCGCAGCCCCGGGGGACATTCGCGGAGGGGAGCACCCGGTGTCCTGTGCACGCGCCCTGAAGAAAGCCCCGAGCAAGAGCCCAACCACCAAAGCAGTTGAAGACCGACATGAACCCCACAGCCCCGCCCCCCTCTTCCCCTATCGGCGGCGAGCACGGCGCGGGCGTCACGCAGTACCTGCAGCTCGCCAGCGTGCTGCGCCACCGCATCACACACGGTGAGCTGCAAAGCGGCCAGCAACTGCCGACCGTCGCGCAGCTCGCGGCCGACTACAAGCTGGCGCGCGTCACCGTGCGGCAGGCTTATGGCGTGCTGGCACGCGAGGGCCTCCTCACCAGCCAGCGCGGGCGCGGCACCTTCGTCTCGGCGCAGCCCTCCACGGGCGCCGATCCTCTGCTGCTGCGCAACGCCATCAACGACCCGCGTGCGCGCGACATCCGCTTCGACATCCTCGAACAGCGCCGCCAGCAACCATTGCCCGAAGGCCTGGCACGCGGTGGCGCCACCTACGCCGACTACGCCTTCATCCGCAAGATCCACGTGCACGGCGGCGAGCCCTTCTGCCTCGTCGAGATCCACGTCGCGTCGGAAATCCACGCGCTCTTTCCGCCCGATGGCGAGCAGCACCACAAGATCGCCTACCTGCTCGACACCTACGCCGCCGACCGCATGCACAAGGTGCAGCAGACGCTCACGGTCGCACCGGCGGACCTGCTGCTCGCGCAGTACCTGCGCTGCTCCTTTGCCACGCCCATCGCCCACATGGAGCGCCGCATCTTCGACACGCAGGGCCGCATCGCGCTCGCCGGGCGCTTCTGGTACCGGGGCGACCGCTTCGTGTCCGACGTCGAGATGCCCTTCGACACCTGGGCCAACTACCACGGCGCGCTGATCCCCGAGGCGTTGGCGCTCCCGCCGAACGCCTAGCACCAACCGGACAACCCCGTCGCAGCAGGGTTGAGGCCCCGGGCTTAGCCTTCGGCCTGTTTTCACTTCCTTTGCTCTCACACGATGTCAACCCTCTTCGACCCCGTACAGGCCGGCGACCTGAAGCTCGCCAATCGCATCGTGATGGCGCCGCTGACGCGCAACCGCTCGCCCAATGCGATTCCGCCCGACATCGCCGCCACCTACTACAGCCAGCGCGCCACGGCCGGCCTGCTCATCACCGAAGCCACCGCCATCAGCCACCAGGGCCAGGGCTATGCCGACGTGCCCGGCCTCTACGGCACCGAGCAGCTGGACTCCTGGAAGCGCGTGACCGACGCCGTGCATGCCAAGGGCGGCAAGATCGTCGTGCAGCTGTGGCACGTGGGCCGCGTCTCGCACACCGAACTGCAACCCGATGGCGGAAAGCCCGTCGCGCCCTCGGCCATCACCGCCAAGACCAAGACCGTGCTCATCAAGGACGGCGTGCCGACCTTCGTCGAGACCTCCGAGCCACGCGCGCTCGACGCCGGTGAACTGCCCGGCATCGTCCACGCCTATGCGGTCGCAGCCCGCAGCGCGGTCGAAACCGCCGGCTTCGACGGCGTCGAAGTGCACGGCGCCAACGGCTACCTGCTCGACCAGTTCCTGAAAGACGGCAGCAACAAGCGCACCGACGACTACGGCGGCTCCATCGAGAACCGCGCGCGCCTGCTGCTCGAAGCCACGCGCGCCGTGGTCGACGCCATCGGTGGCGGCAAGACCGGCATCCGCCTGTCGCCCGTCACGCCGGCCAACGACGTGCACGACAGCAACCCTCAGCCGCTCTTCACCTATGTGGTCAAGCAGCTCGCCAAGCTCAACCTGGCCTACATCCACATCATCGAAGGCGCCACCGGCGGCCCGCGCGAAATCGAAGACCGCCCCTTCGACTACGAAGCCCTCAAGGCCGCGTACCGCGAAGCCGGCGGCAAGGGCGCATGGATGGTCAACAACGGCTACGACCGACCGCTGGCGGAAGAAGCATTGAAGGAAGGCGACGACCTCGTGGCCTTCGGCAAGCCCTTCATCTCCAACCCCGACCTCGTGCGCCGCCTTCGCGAGAACGCACCGCTGAACGAGCTCGACAAGGCCACGATGTACGGCGGCGGCGCGAAGGGCTACACGGACTATCCGGCACTGGCCTGACAAGGCCCCGCGGGCGCTGCCCAGGCGCCGCGGATGTGAAATGGGCCATGGCAAGATGCGGCGACGCATCCGTCTTCCGACCGAAGAGAAAGAAACGCCATGGCCCGCATCGAACAACGACTGGCCGCACTCGGCCTCGTGCTCCCGCCCACCGTCACGCCGCCACCCGGCGTGGTGCTGCCCTTTCAGTTCGTGCGCATGGCCGGCAGCCGTGCGCTGATCTCGGGCCACGGCCCGCTCAACGCCGACGGCACCATCGCCGCGCCACTGGGCAAGCTGGGCCGTGAACTGACCGTCGAGCAGGGCTACGCGGCCGCGCGCCTCACGGCACTGGCCATGCTCGGCAGCCTGCAGCGCGCACTCGGCGATCTCGATCGCATCACCGCATGGACGCGCGTGTTCGGCATGGTCGCTTCGGCGCCCGGCTTCGACAGGCAGCCTGCCGTCATCAACGGTTTTTCAGACCTCATCCTCGAACTCTTCGGCCCCGATATCGGCGCCCATGCGCGCAGCGCCGTGGGCATGGCGGAGCTGCCGTTCAACATCCCGGTCGAGATCGAAGGCGAAGTGGAATTCGCGGCATGAAGAGCCCCGCCACCTGGACCTTGCGGCGCGCGGATGCCGCCGATGCCGATGCGGTTGCCGCGTGCGCCATCGAAGCCTTCCGTACCTACATCCCGCGCCTGAGCCTCACGCCGACCCCGATGACGAAGGACTACGGCGCGGCCATCGCGAACGCGCAGGTGTGGGTCGCCACGCAGCAGCAACAACAACAGCAGGTGGTGGCCGCGCTGGTGCTCGACATCACCGACGAAGGCTTCCTGGTCGACGTGATTGCCGTGCTCCCGCAGCACCAGGGCACAGGCGTCGGCCGCGCGCTGCTCGAACTTGCGGAGCGCGAGGCACGACGGCAGGGCCACGATTCGATCTACCTCTTCACCAACGAGAAGATGACCGAGAACCGCGCGCTCTACGAACGCATCGGCTATGTCGAATACAAGCGGCTCGTGCTCGAGCAACGCACACGCGTCTTTCTGCGCAAGCGGCTGTGACCTTCAACACCATGCAACTCGAAAAGATCCATCACGTCGCCATCATCTGCGCCGACTACGCGGTGTCGAAGCGCTTCTACACCGAGGTTCTGGGCCTGCGCATCGTCGCTGAAAACTACCGCGCCGCACGCGATTCGTACAAGCTCGACCTGGCCCTGCCCGATGGCTCGCAGATTGAACTCTTCTCCTTTCCCGGTGCACCCGCGCGCCCCACGCGGCCCGAAGCACAGGGTCTGCGCCATCTGTCCTTCGCGGTGCACGACGTGCAAGCCGCCGCCGACGAACTCACGGCGCAAGGCATCGCGGTCGAGCCGCTGCGCACCGACGAATACACGGGCCGGCGCTTCACTTTCTTCGCCGATCCGGACGGGCTGCCGCTGGAACTCTACGAGGCCGCGCCGGCCGAAAACCTTGATGCATTGCTGCTGAAACTCGAAGGCGATCTGCATTTGCGCGAGGTGCGCGCGAGCGCCGCACGGCTCGAAGAATTGCTCGAGGAAGACTTCGAGGAGATCGGTATTTCAGGCACCGCGTGGACACGCCCCACCATCATCGAGGCCCTGCGCGACGAGGCTTTTTCGGAGCGCACGATGTCGGAATTTCGTGTGAAACGCATCGCGCCCGATGCCGCGCTGGTCACCTACCGCGTGCACCGCAAGGCCACCGCAGAGCGGCCTTCGGCGGACTCGCTGCGCAGCTCGCTGTGGCGGCTGCGGCGCGGCCGCTGGCGCATGGCGTTCCATCAGGGAACGCCGCTCTGAGCACCGCGGGCCGTCAGGGCACTTCGCCGAAGGCCACGCTCACGCGCAGGCCGGTGGGCTCGGCCGCATCGAGCCGCAGCTCCGCACCCAGCAGCTCGGCATAGCGCGAGACGATCGACAGCCCGAGGCCCGAGCCCTGTCCCAGCTTTTCACCGGCGGGGCCTTGCGCCCAGCGCTGCATCAGGTCGCGCTGTGCCTCGATGGGAATGCCAGGGCCGTCGTCGATCACGCTCAGTGTCTGCCCCGCCAACTCGACCGTGATGGTGCGGCCGCCATAGCGCAGCGCGTTGTCGATCAGGTTGTCGAGGATGCCTTCGACCAGCGCCTCGTTGGCATACACCACCACGGCATCGTCGAGGCCGCGCGCGCCCAGGTCGACACCGCGCGCATCCGCCCGCATCAGGTGGCGCAGCACCGTCTGCTCGGCCAGCACGTCGAGCCGCACCGGCACGCGGTCCAGGCCCGTGCGCGCCTCTTCGGCGAGCGCCAGCGCGAGCAACTGATCGATCAGGTGGCTCGCACGCGATTGCCGTTCGGACACGCGCTCGAGCTGCTCGCGCCAGACCTTGGCATCGTGTTGCGCGAGCCCGTACTCGGCCAGCGCGCGGATGCCGGCGAGCGGCGTGCGCAGTTCGTGCGCCACGTTGCCCACGAACTCGCGCTGCGCCTGCAGGCTTTGCCCCAGGCGGTCGAACAGCGAGTTGACCGCATTGCCCAGGCGCTGCAGCTCCCGCGAGGTCTGCGCCACCGCCACCGGCGACAGGTCGCGCACGTCGCGCCGGTCAAGCGCGCGCTGCAATTCGGCCAGTGGCCGCAGGTCGCTGCGGATGCCGTACCAGAGCCACACGGCGAGCAGCACCAGCAGCAGGATCTGCGGTGCCAGCGCGTAGCCGAGCAGTTGCCGCACGAGCGCCGTGCGGCTCAGCGTGGTCTGTGCCACCACCACGCGGTAGGGCATGCTGAGGTCGGGCTCGGCGTCGTGCTCGAGCACCACCGCGCGCAGCACGCTGCCTTCGTATTCCACGTCGGAGAAGCGATAGCGCGAACCGTCCACCGGCAACGGGGCCTGCAGCCCAGCCTGGCCCGAGATCAGCGTGCCGTCGAGCCGTTGCACCGCGAAGTACACCTTGTCGACCTGGTCGAAGAGCACGGTGGCCACTTCGCGCGGCGTCAACAGCAGCTCGATGCCGCGCTCGCCCGCCTGCACGTTGGCCGACAACGCATAAGCGTCGTCGAGCATGCCGCGATCGAAAGCCTGTTCCGAAAAGTAGTTGGCGATGACCAGCGCGATGACCGCGCCGACCATCCATGTGAGCGCCAGCGGCACCAGCACATTGCGCAGCACACGCTGCGTGAGCGAGGGCGCCGGGCGCGGCCTGGCGGGCGTGTCCTCGATCGAGGCGGTCGGCTCGGTCACGCGCGGATCACACCTCGGCTTCGAGCAGGTAGCCGATGCCGCGCAGCGTGCGGATGCTCGCGCCGGTGCCGAGCAGCTTCTTGCGCAGGCGCGAGATGAAGGCCTCGAGCGCGTTGTCGCCGAGCGACTCGTCGAAGCTGGAAAGCTTGTCGGACAGTGCACGCTTGCTGACCGTGCGGCCCGGCGGGCTCATCAGCTCCCACAGCACCTCGAACTCGCGCGCCGGCAGGTCGAGCGGGCCACCCGTCGTGGAAAAGCGCCGCGCCTTGCGGTCGAGCTTGAGCTGGCCCAGCACCACGATGTCTTCGGTGCCCTTGGCGCGGCGCACCAGCGCGCGCAGGCGGGCTTCGACCTCGGCCAGGTCGAAGGGCTTGCCCAGGTAGTCGTCGGCACCGGCATCGAGGCCGGCAATGCGCTCTTCGGTGCGGCCGCGCGCGGTGAGCACCAGCACCGGCGTGCGGTCGCCGCGTGCACGTGCCTGCCGCAGCGCCGTGAGGCCGCTGGCCAGGCCGCTGGTCGGGCTTGCGGTGGCGGGCAGGTTCAGGTCGAGCAGCACCGCGTCGAAGGGTTGCACGCGCCAAAGGTGATCGGCATCCTCGACATTGGTCGACACGTCGACCCGGTGGCCTGCATCCGCAAGGCTGCGCAGCATCACGTCGCGCAGTACGGCGTCATCTTCGACAAGCAGAATTCGCATGGTATTTGGTTGGTTGGGGTAATCTGCCCTTACGAATGACGGGTCAGCAGCCGGTCAGTCGCTCCAGCGATAAACGCAACATGAGCATACGACAGCAATATGAAACACGGGCCAATTTCGTGGCCGGCGCGACACGATGAGTGCGCGCGAACCCTCCGATCTGTTGAGCGTGGTGCCTTCCGAGGTGCAACGCACCGCCGTGGTCCTGTTGCATGGTTTATGCAGCACGCCTGACGAGTTGCTGACCGTGCAGTCGGCACTGCGCAGCCGTGGCTACCCGGTGCATCCGCTGTCGATCGAGGGTTACTCGTTCGATGCCAGCGCGCCCCTGCAGCGCGCGGCACCGTACGAACGCTGGCTCGACAACATCCAGGCGCAGGTCAAGGCGCTGCGCGCGCAGCACGACCGCGTGGTGCTCATCGGCATTTCGGCCGGCTCCTCGCTCGCGCTCGGCGCGGCCATCCGCTGCGGCAGCGACGTCGATGCGCTGGTGCTCATGTCGACCACGCTGCGCTTCGACGGCTGGGCCATTCCGCGCACGCAGTTCCTGCTGCCGCTGGCCTTCTACACGCCGCTCGGCCGCCTCTGGCAATACCGCGAACGCCCGCCCTACGGCGTGAAGAACGAACGCGTGCGCGCCTGGATCGAGCGCGAGCTGCGCCACCGCAAGGTCTCGCGCGCCGGCAGCTCGGTGATCGGCGTGGGTCACCTGCGCGAGCACGACCGGCTGATCCGCCACGTGCGCCGCAACCTGAACAGCGTGCAATGCGACAACGTACTCGCACTGCATGCCCAGCAGGACGAGGTGGCCAGCGTGGCCAACCTCGACATCCTGGCGCGCGGCCTGCGTTGCCAGGCTTTCCGCACCGTGGTGGTCGCCAACAGCTACCACATGATCACCATCGACAATGACCGTCAACAGGTCGTTCGCGAAACAGTGTCTTTCGCCGATGCCGTGGCTCATGGCACGATGCCTGAGCATCCCCTGTACGCCTGACCCGGCTCGAACCCGCCTGAAAGGAAAACATCCCCATGTCTTCTTCCGATTCCTCTTCGCCCACTTTCAACAGCATCGCGACCATCCTCGAGACCGACTTCAAGGTCGAGCGCTCGGCCATCTCGCCTGCCACGGCGCTGTCCGACCTCGGTCTCGACTCGCTCGCGCTGATGGAATTCGTCTTCGCCGTCGAAGACGCATTCCACCTGCGCATTCCCGAAGACCGCCTCGACCCGCGCGAAGCCGGCATCACGCTGCAGCGCCTGTGCGAAGTGATCGACACGGAAAGCAGCGGCGCGGCAGCGCCTTCCACGCAGTCTGTTGAAGCTCACGCATGAGCAGCGGAGCCGCCCACGCCGTGCTCGCCGCTTCTGCTGAGCGCGCCGCATCTGCTCCGGTGCGTGTGAGCGGTCTCGGATTCATCACACCCATCGGCCGCACCGTCGAAGCCTTCGACGATGCCCTGTTCGCCGGCCGTTCCGCCGTGCGCGCGCAGACGCTCGAGATCAAGGGCATGGACCCGATGCAGCTGGCCGTCGCCGCCTGCGATTTCGAATCGAACGGCGTGCGCAGCACCTCGCGCCTGCCGCTGGACCGCGGGACCGCCATGGCCCTGGCCGCCGCGCAAGACGCCGCCGCCGAAGCCAAGCTGGACCTAGACACCATCGACCGCGACCGCCTCGGCATCTACTGGGGCAGCGGCCTGGCCGGCGCCGGCACCTTCGACAACACCACCAGCGCGCTCTATGGCGAACAGCGCCGCATGCGCCCGACCACCGTGCTCACCGTGATGCCCAACGCAGCGGTGGCAGAGCTGGCATTGCACTTCGGCGCGCGCGGCGCGGCCATTGCCTACGCCTGTGCCTGCGCCTCCTCGGCCGTGGCCATCGGCGAAGCGATGCGCGCCATCCGCGGTGGCTGGATCGACGTGGCCATCGTCGGCGGCCATGACGCCATGCTCACCCCCGGCGTGATGGCCAGCTGGCACGCCATGCGCGTGATGGCCTCGCCGCCGGCCGATGCACCGTCGTCCGCCTGCCGCCCCTTCTCGGGCGACCGCGCGGGCTTTGCCATCGGCGAAGGCGCGGCTGCGCTGGTGCTCGAATCGGAAGCGCATGCGCTGGCACGCGGTGCCGACGCCTCGCCCTTCGTGCTCGCGGGCTACGCCACCAACTGCGACGGCACGCACATCACCAACCCCGATGCGGGCGGCCAGGTGCGCGCCATGCGTGCCGCCCTGCGCGATGCCGGCATCGAGGCCTCCGACATCGGCCACATCAACGCGCACGGCACGGCCACGTCGGCCGGCGATGCCGCCGAAGCCGCGTCGATCCGCGAAGTGTTCGGCAAGGGTGCACCCGTGAGCGCCACCAAGGCCATCCACGGCCACGTGCTCGGCGGCGGCGGTGCCATCGAACTGATTGCGGCGCTGCGTGCGCTGGCGCGCGAGGCCCTGCCTCCCATCGCCAACCTGCAGACGCCCGACGCGGCTTTCGATCTCGACTTCGTCCAGGGCGAGGCGCGCCAGGCCAAGGGCATCCGCTATGCGCTGTCCAATTCCTTCGCTTTCGGCGGCACGAACGCGGTCATCGTGGCCGGTCGCGCGGCCGAACGCTGAAGATTCGCTGAAGACTTCCTGAAAAATCGAACGCGGTGCACCGGCTGGTCGTTTTCGTCGTGCCCGTGTTCGCGCTGCTCATGGCGTGCGAGTTCGCATGGGGCTGGCTCAAGCGGCGCAACACCTACCGTTTCAGCGACACCATCGGCAGCCTGAGCCAGGGCCTGCTGAGCCAGGCGCTCGCCGTCTGCACCCAGCTCTTCCAGATCGGCCTGTACGCGATGGTCTACCCCGTCGTCGCGATCTGGACGCGCCCCAGCTTCTGGGACAGCGCCATGGGCTGGATCGCCGCGGTGCTG
Source organism: Variovorax sp. EL159 (assembly GCF_900100965.1). Lineage (GTDB taxonomy): Bacteria > Pseudomonadota > Gammaproteobacteria > Burkholderiales > Burkholderiaceae_C > Variovorax. The sequence continues at coordinate 176,130 of NZ_FMUJ01000004.1, forward strand.
CTGTTCGACTTCTTCGACTACTGGCTGCACCGCGCGGGCCACGAGTCGGCCGTGTTCTGGGCCGCGCACTCGGTGCATCACCAGAGCCAGCAATTCAACTTCTCCACCGCGCTGCGGCAGGAAAGCGCCGTGGCCTTTCTCGGCTGGGCCTTCTACCTGCCGATGGCGGTGGTGGGCGTGCCACCCGAGCAGTTCGGCCTGGCGGGGCTGATCGTGCTGGTCTACCAGTTCTGGATCCACACCGAGCACATCGGCAAGCTCGGCTGGTTCGACCGCGTGTTCTCCTCGCCTTCCAACCACCGCGTGCACCACGCGGTGAACGACGGCTACGTGGACCGCAACTACGGCGGCATGCTGGTGGTATGGGACCGCATGTTCGGTACCTTCGCGGAAGAAGGCGAGCGCTGCATCTACGGCACCCGCAAGACGCTGGCAAGCTTCGACCCGCTGCGCGCGATCCTCGGGCCCTACGCCCCGCTGCTGCGCGACAGCTGGCACACGCGGCGCTGGCAGGACAAGCTCGCCGTCTGGTTCAAGCCGCCGGGCTGGCGCCCTGCCGATGTGGCGGCGCGTTTTCCCGAAGCACCGTTCTCGCTCGAAGAAGCCAAGCACATCCACGACCCGGTGCTGACGCGTGCCCAGGTCGCATCGGCCGCCACCCACTTCGTCGCCTGGGTCGGCGTGACGCTGGCCTTCTTGTGGCGCGCCGACGACCTGGCTTTTCAGACCGGGCTGATCCTTCTGGCCCTGGCCATCGGCGGCTTCTGGACGATCGGTGCGGTGCTCGATTCGCGCCTGCGGCTGCGATGGGCCTGGTGCGCGCAAGTGGCCTTGGTTGCGGTTTCGGCCGTACTGCTGGCCTGAATGGCCTGAGCGGCCTGCGACTTTCCAGCGGCGTTCCGGCGCCTCGCTATGCTCGGGCGCTTCATCGTTCCGAAGCTCCTCTCATCATGCGCAGGCTGGCCACCCCGGAAGACATCGACACCGTCTTTGCTCTCTACATGCACGAGAAGGTCGTGCCCTACCTCGGCTACGACCCGATGCCGCTCGACGACTTTCGCGCGATCTACCAGGACCTGCTCGACAGCCGCTGCTTCTACATCTACGAACGCGACGGAAAAATCGCCGGCTTCTACCGCGCCACCCGCTACCCGGGCCGCGTGCAGCATGTGGCCTCGCTCGGCACGCTCGCGGTCGACCCGGCGCTGCACGGACAAGGCATCGCGCTGGCCATGGTGACCGAAGCCATCGACACGCTGATCGCCGAGGGCGTCAAGCGCATCGAACTCATCGTCGAAAGCGACAACGCGCCCGCGCTGCGCTTCTACGAAAAGCTCGGCTTCGAGCGCGAAGGCACATTGCGCAAGTTCTACAAGCGGGCGGGCGACGCCGAAGCCATCGACGACCACCTGATGGCGCTGCTGGTCGCCTGACAAACCTTCAAGGTTTCCAACGCCGCAGCAGCAGCGCATTCGCCATCACGCTCACGCTCGACAGCGCCATGGCTGCACCGGCCACCACCGGGCTCAGCAAGCCGAAGGCCGCGAGCGGAATGCCGGCCACGTTGTAGGCAAAGGCCCAGAACAGGTTCTGCCGTATCTTCGCCACGGTGCGCCCCGAGAGCTCGAAGGCCTGGGCCACCAGCGCGAGGTCGCCACGCATCAGCGTGATGCCGGCCGCTTCCATCGCCACGTCGGTGCCGCCGCCCGAAGGCGCCATGGCGATGCCCACGTCGGCTGCCGCGAGCGCGGGCGCATCGTTGGCACCGTCGCCGACCATGGCCACCACGTGCCCGTTCTTGCGCAACGCGGCAACTTGCGCGGCCTTGTCGGCCGGCAGCACGTCGGCACGCACGTCCTCGGGCGCGATGCCCAGCCGCGCCGCCATGGCCTGCGCGGCGCGCAGGTTGTCGCCCGAGATCATCACCACGCGCAGGCCGCGCGCACGCAGCGTGCGGATCGCTTCGGCGGCCTGCGGCTTCGGCTCGTCGGCAAAGGCAAGCAGCGCCTGCACATACGCGGTGCCCGCGGCATCAAAGCGCAGCAGCGCGGAGACCGTGGCGCCTTGCGCCTGCAGACCATCGACGTCGGCGGCCTCGGGCATCGCGTCGAGTTCGCGGCACCAGCGCAGGCTGGCGATGGCCCAGGTGGCGCCGTTGACTTCGCCGCGCACACCGCGCCCCGGCATCGATTGCATCGCACCCAGCGGCGGCGCCTGCACGCCCCGTTCGGCCGCGGCATTCAGCACGGCCTTGGCCAGCGGATGCTCGCTGCCGCTCTGCAGGCTCGCGGTGATGGCCAGCAACTGGTCTTCGGTCGCATCGCTGCCCGCCGCCGGCACGAGCGCCGTGAGCACCGGGCGGCCCAGCGTCAACGTGCCCGTCTTGTCGAATGCCACGGTGTCGACGCGGTGCGCGATCTCCAGCGCGCGGGCGTCCTTGATGAGGATGCCGTGCTTCGCCGCCACGCCGGTCCCCGCCATCACCGCCACCGGCGTGGCCAGGCCCAGTGCACAAGGACAGGCGATGACGAGCACCGCGACTGCGTGGATCAACGCGGTCTCGATGCCCGCGCCCGCGATCAGCCAACCCACCAGCGTGACCAGTGCAATCACCAGCACCACCGGCACGAACACGGCCGCGACCTTGTCGACCAGGCGCTGGATCGGCGCCTTGGCGGCCTGCGCATCCTCGACCAGCCGGATGATGCGTGCGAGCACGCTTTCGGAGCCGACCGCGCTCACCTCGATCACCATGCGGCCGTCGCCATTGACCGCACCGCCCGTCAATGCATCGCCGGGCCCCTTGGCCACCGGCAGCGGTTCGCCGGTGAGCATGGATTCATCGACCTCGGACTGCCCTTCGATCACGCGCGCATCGGCTGGCACACGCTCGCCGGGCCGCACCGCGAGGCGGTCGCCGACCATCACCTCGGCGAGCGGTACATCGCTTTCCTTGCCGCGTGCGCCGATCAGGTGGGCCACTTCAGGCCGCAGTTTCTGCAACGCGCGAATCGCCGACGTGGCCTGGCGCTTGGCGCGCGCTTCCAGCCACTTGCCGAGCAGCACCAGCGTGATCACCACCGCCGAGGCCTCGAAATACAGATGCGGCACAACGCCATGGCCCGCGTGCTCGCCGGTGGCCGCGCGCCACCAGAGCCAGAGCGACAGCCCGAAAGCCGCGCTGGTGCCCAGCGCCACCAGCAGGTCCATGTTGCCGGTGCGGGCCTTGGCCGCGTGCCAGCCGGCGCGGTAAAAACGCGCGCCCAGCCAGAACTGCACCGGCGTGGCCAGCAGCAGTTGCACCCAGGGAGGAAGCATCCAGTCTTGCCCGAACAGGTCACCCAGCATCGGCGCCATGAGCGGAATCGACAGCGCAAGGCCCACGGCCACCGGGCCGAAACCGTGCCAGGGCGACAGCGCCGCGGCATCGTCGGCCGCACTACTCGCCGCGCGCGGCTCGTAGCCCGCGGCACGCACGGCACGGCGCAGGCGCACGTCCATGTCGCCACTGTCCGTGGTCACCACGCGGGCGGATTCGGTCGCGAGATTGACGCTGACGTCCTGCACGCCGGGCACGTTCTTCAAGGCGCGCTCCACGCGCATCACGCACGAGGCGCAGGTCATGCCGCCGACCGAGAGGTCCAGCGTGGCGGTGGCCGCCGAGGAGTGTTGCTGCAAATTTTCCATGCGCCAAGGCTAAAGCCTCACACCATGGCAAGGTCAAGCAGATTTTTACGGCACTGCGACCAGGCAGGTAATCGACAGCGCCCAGAGCGCCCGCCAGACTTGCCGGCACGCACCCACACCACCAGGCCGCAAGGCTCTTTTTTGCCGAAAGCACACCATGCCCACACCCGACACCCTGGCCCGATTCATCGCACGCGTCGAACAGAACGCGCATGTGGAAGCCATCGAAGAGTTCTATACGCCCGAAGCCTCCATGCAGGAGAACCAGTCCCCGCCACGCATCGGCCGCGACACGCTGGTCGCCCACGAGCGCAAGGTGCTGGCGCGCGCCAGGTCGGTCACTTCGCAATGCCTGCCGCCCGTGTTCGTCAGCGGCGACGACGTGGTGATCCGCTGGGTCTTTCGCTTCGAGTGGCTCGACGGCTCGGTCACGCGGATGGAAGAGCTGGCCTGCCAGCACTGGGAAGGCGATCGCATCGCGGCGGAGACCTTCTTCTACGACCCCGCGCAGCAGACTCCCGTGCGGCCGCAGTGATGTTGCCCGGGCTCAGCCCGGTGCGACATGGCGCCGCGTCACCTCGGCGGTGTGGCCATCGAGCGGAAACCACAGCTCCATCCGCAGCGAAGCCAGCGTCACGTCCTGGGGCAAGGCGAACACGCTCTGCACATAGAAGTACGAGAGCGTGCCCAGCGCGGTGTCGAAGCTGAGGCTCAAGTACGGCGCGGCATGGTCCGGCGGCTCGGTGCGGCCGGCCGGCCGGTGCCTCTGATTCAGTGCGTCGGAAAAGCGCTGGATTCGTGCCTGCATCGCGGGCGTCGCGCTGGCCTCGGCATGCAGTTGCGCCAGCAGCGCCGAGCCAACGGCCCACGGCTCGCGCATGCGCGACAACAAGCCCTGCGGATGGCCAAGCGCGGCGATCATGTCCATGCCACGCACCTGCCCGCCGGCGCTCGCGGCCAGCTCGGGCATGACCAGCGACCACAGCCAGGTTGCGCCGCTGTTCTGGTCGACGGTGCGCCAGTCGGCGTCGAAGACCAACGCGGGGTTCGGTTCGTGCGCGACCAGCGTATGCCGCAGCGCCTGCAGCGCGGGTGCCAGCGCAGGGCTGTCGAGCGGCATCTTTTCCTGCGGCAGCGCAAAGCCCGCATGCAGCAACGCGGCGTTGCGCACCGAGGTCGGCACTTCCAGTTCCGCCATCCAGGCCAGCAGCAGCTCGCGGCTTGGGCGGGCGCGGCCGGCCTCGATGTAGCTCACATGCCGTTGCGACACGCCGAGCCGCAGCGCCAGTTCGAGCTGGGCGATGTTCCGGTCGGTGCGCAGGTGGCGCAGGAGTTGCGCGAGTTTCAAGCGGGCCTCTGCACGGCCGGGCGGTGGGTGCTCATGGGTTGGCGATTGTGCGCAACATCGGCTGCGAAAGCGATAACGTCGCGGGTTGTTGCCGACGAACCACGCGATGCCACCCGCTGAAAGTGTCCCTTCGCTGGACATTGACATCGTGAGAGAGTTCAAACTGGCGGCTCGCGTTTCCGCCCACCCATTCAATCAATCAACCATTCACTTCACTGAATTCAAGAAGGAGCCACGACGATGAGCCAGAAATTCCAGGTCATGGGCATGAGCTGCAACCACTGCGTGACCGCGGTGCAGAACGCCGTGCAGACGGTCGACCCCGAAGCACAGGTCACGGTCGATCTTCCGACCGGCCATGTCGACGTGCTGAGCGAACAGCCGCGCAAGGACATCGTGGCGGCGATCGAGAACGCGGGCTACACCGTCCAATGACGGGCACCATCGGCCGGCAGGTCGCCATCGGCGAGGCCGCGCGCCTGTCGGGCGTCTCGGCCCGCATGGTCCGGCACTACGAGGGGCTGGGGCTGTTGCCGGCGGTGGCGCGCACCGAGAGCGGCTACCGCCAGTACAACGACGCCGACATCCACACGCTGCGCTTCATCAAGCGCTCGCGCGACCTGGGTTTCTCGATGGAAGAAATTGCGGAGCTGGTCGGGCTGTGGCACAACCGCCGCCGCGCGAGTTCGAGCGTCAAGCGCATCGCGGAAAAGCACCTGGGTGAACTGGAACAGCGCATCGCGGACATGCAGTCCATGCGCAACACGCTGTCCCACCTGGTTCATTGTTGCCACGGGGACGCGAGGCCGGATTGCCCGATCCTCGACGACCTGGGCAAGGTTTAGATCAGGCGCCGCGCACCAGCGAAAGCACCTTGCCCGCATCCAGCGTGCGGGCCTTTTCCTGAATGGCCGGCAGGTACTGCGTCTGCAGGCTCTGCCCTTCCTTCACCACACCCGAGAACGCGTCCTTGAGCATCTGCGTCGAAAGCGTGCGGCCGCCGGCGTAGTAGCGCTTGGCGACGTGGCCCAGCGCGTAGGTCGAAGCGAAGCTCATGCCCGAACTCACGGCCTGATTGCCCAGCCCGCGCAGCAAACCGCCGCCGACCTTGCCCAGCAGGCCGCCGAGCAGCTTGCGCCCGGCCTGCTCCAGGTACTGCGAGGTCAGGCCCACGCCGACCGTCGCCAGGAAATCCTTGATGTGCCCGCTGTCCAGCTGGTAGCCATGGGCCTGGCCGATGCGGTAGACCAGCTTCATCTGCAGCGGAATGATCGCCATGGTCGACAGCGTCTCGGGCAGCAGCTCGAGCGCGCCATTGAGGATGGCGGCGTTGAGGATCGACTTGTCCAGCTCGGCGCTGTCCGGCACGTTGGCCGGTGCATTGGCCGCCACGGCTGTCGATGCCACCGCCGCCCCCACCGGCACCGCCGCGATGTCTTCCGCCTGCTGCGAAAACCCGGCCGCCGACGCATCGAGCCCAAGCGAGGTGCGCACGTCCATCAGGAACAGGCGCTCCGCCTCCGACTGCGTGCCGTCGGCATCGCACACGCACACCGCCATCTCGTAGGCGAGCTGCCTTGCCTCCGTGCTCTTCAGCGCCCCGGCCACCGAGGCCAGCGAGACGCGCTTCATCAGCACGTCCTGGTAGAGCGTCGGCAGGTTCAGCCCGTCGGCTTGCGACAGGCCTTCCGCGATCCGCTTGATCTCGGCGCGCTCGCGTTCGTGCTTTTCGCCGTCGACGAATGCGGCCAGCAGGCTCAGGGTCACGATCGCCGTTGTTTCCGAAGGTGTCATGTTCGAGATTTCGTCATATGAAGGACGAAGTTCGGTTGCCCGACCGCCCGAAGGTTCCTTCGGACGTTCTCCCCACAAATCTTGAGCAACTCTGTGGATAACCCCGGCACTGCTGTGTAGGGGTAATGCAAGTTGTTGATTTGCAAAGGAAATCTACATTCTGCTCAATATTTGGGCACTGAATTTCTTTGCCCGAAAACCGTCTTTCGCAGATTTCCAAAGGGGTGTCAAAGGACAACTCTGGGGACAGTTTTTGCACAAGCCATCGGTTATCCACAGCGCCGGCGGGTTACCCAATGTTGTTCATCGGCCGGGTACATCCTGGAAGCGCGGCTGCGCACAGTGACACAGGCATGACAACTCCTTGTCGCATAACGAAAAAAGTGCCCTGTCCACAGAAGAGTGCTTCCCTTATCTACTACTACTAATTTGAATAAGAAGAATAAGAAATAGGGAACGGGGAAAGCGCCGCGCCAAAAAAAAAGCCGCGAACGGCCGCGCCGGTCTCCGGCGCCTCGGACGAAAAACCGGCCCTTGCGCGCCGCTTCCCCTCGCTAACATCCGTGGATGAGCTTCAAACCCCGGATCCTGATTGCCGAAGACGAGTCGGGCATCGCCGACACGCTGCAGTACGTCCTGAAAAGCGACGGATTCACCCCGGTCTGGTGCGCCACGGCCGAGGAAGCGATCGCGCAGTTCGCCCAGGAAGCCCCCGCGCTGGCGATCCTGGACATCGGACTGCCCGACCTGAACGGTTTCGAGCTCTTCAAACGCCTCCAGGCGCTGAACCAGTCGATGGGCGGCCCGGAGGTACCCATGGTCTTCCTGACGGCCCGCAGCGACGAAATAGACCGCGTGGTGGGCCTCGAACTGGGTGCCGACGACTACATCGCCAAGCCTTTTTCGCCGCGCGAGCTGGTCGCTCGCGTGAGGACCATCCTCCGGCGCAGCGCCAGAAACGCGCCAGGAGGCTCGCCAGCAGCGGCCGGGCCAAACCATGGGGTACCCCATCAAATCGCGCCCCAGGCGCCTTCAGCGACGCCTCAGGCACCTGCAATGCCCTTTTCGCTCGACAACGAGCGGATGCAGATCCGGTATTACGGACGCCTGCTCGAACTCTCGCGCTACGAGTACGGCCTGCTCCGCCTGCTGGTGCAGCGCCCCGGCCGCGTCTTCACGCGCGACGAGCTGCTCGAAATGGTCTGGGACGACGCCAGCGACAGCTTCGACCGCACGGTCGACGCGCACATCAAGACCCTGCGCGCCAAGCTCAAGGCGGTCGCGCCCGATGTGGAACCGATCCGCACGCTGCGCGGCACCGGCTACGCGCTGAACGAAGAACTGCCCACCAAGTCTTCGTGACGAGACGCACGCGGATCTTCATCGGCATCCTGCTGATCTACACGGCGGGCATCGCCTTCCTGCTGTACCGCGTGGTGTCGGACATCGACCCGCGCTACCGCGAGTCGGCCGAAGAATCGCTGGTCGAAACCTCGCAGCTCGTGGCCAGCCTGGTCGAGCAGGACGTGATCGCCGGCGCCATCAACACCGCGCGGCTGGAGCCTCTGTTTCGCACCGTCTACGCGCGCGAGTTCTCGGCCCAGATCTACAACCTGCACAAGAACCGCGTCGAGCTGCGCGTGTACGTCACCGACCGCAACGGCCGCGTGATGTTCGACTCGCTCGGCAGGCACCTGGGCGCCGACTACTCGCAATGGATGGACGTGAGCCGCACGCTCGCCGGCCTGTACGGCGCGCGCACTTCGCGCGACGTCGACGGCGATCCGCGCACCTCGGTCATGTACGTCGGCGCGCCGATCCGCTGGAACAACGAGATCGTCGGCATGGTCAGCGTCGGCAAGCCGGTGCAGAGCTTCGGCCAGTTCGTCGAAGACGCCCGCGCCCGCACGCTCTGGGTCGGCGTCGGCTCCGGCCTTGCACTCTTGCTGCTCGCGCTGATCGTGTCGGTGTGGCTGGTGCGGCCCTTCGGCCTGATTTCAGACTACTGGGCCTGGGTGCGCGCGCAGCGCACCCTAAGCCTTTCGCGCATGGCGCGACGCGCGGTCGATTCGGTGCGCAACGGCTTCGGTGAAATGCGCGATGCGCTTACCGGGCGCAACTACGTGGCCGACTACGTGCAGACCTTCACGCACGAAGTCAAAAGCCCGCTCTCGGCCATTCGCGGCGCAGCCGAACTGCTGCAAGAGCCTTCGATGCCGCATGTGGAGCGCGAACGTTTTCTGAAGAACATCGAACGCGAGACGCAACGCATCCAGGAAATCGTCGACCGCATGATGGAGCTCACCGCGCTCGAAACGCGGCGCGCACTCGATCGCACCGAGCCGGTGCCGCTGGCCTCGTTGATCGACGACATCGCGCTCAGCGCACAGCCTGCGGCGGCCAAGCGAAACATCCGCCTGCTGGTGAACATCCGCGACGAGGCGAGCACCGAAGGCGACCCCTTCCTGCTGCGCCGAGCCATCAGCAACCTGCTCGACAACGCCATCGATTTTTCGCCGCGCGACAGCGAGGTGCTGCTCACGCTGGAGACCACCTCGAAGCTCGCGCGCGTGAGCGTTCGCGACCACGGCCCGGGCATTCCGGACTACGCGCAGGAAAAGGTCTTCCAGAAGTTCTATTCGCTCGCGCGGCCGCACAGCCAGAAGAAGAGCACAGGGCTCGGGCTGGCGTTCGTGAAGGAGATCGCGGCATTGCACCGAGGCCGCATCGAGCTGGGCAATGCATCGCGGGGTGGCGCGGTGGCGACGCTCACGTTGCCGCTGCTGTCACATCACTGAACTGAACGAATGCCGGCGAGGCCGGCAGAGGACAACCCTCAGGAACCGATCAGGCCGAGATAAGCCTCGCGCGTCTCGGGGCTCACCGCGTCGATCAATTGCTCGTACGAAGTCTGGTGCCGCGTGAGCATGCGGGCCGATGCCACGGTCTTCGACTTGCAGTACCAATGGCAGGTGTGTTGCATGAGGAACAGTTCGGCCGACATGGTGAAGGCCTTGGACTTGGCCGAGCGGTTCGCTTCGTTCTTCATCACGCCGGCGATCCCGCGCGCATGGACCATCAGGGCTTGCCGCAGGTCGAAGGTCGCGGCCGGAAAGAGCTTGGTCGAGAAGGGAATCGCGACGGGCAGCTTGCTCACGCGCGTATCGGCTTCCGGCGTGCGCGCGAACTCGGCGGCGAAGCTGTTGAACTGGGCCGAGAGTTTTTCTTCGGTGGAATCGAGCAGGCTCCAGATCTGCTGGCGGCGCTCGGGGTCGTCTTCGCCGAGGCAGCGCAGGTAGCCCGACGTCAGGCTCTCCATCAGCTTCTCGATCTGGTAGCGGCCGAGGTGGCTGCCCAGCAGCGCGATGCGCTGGCGCTGGTCTCTGGACTTGAGGATGTAGGCGCCGGCGGCGATCAACGCCACCAGGGTAAGAATTTCCATGTATGCGTGGGGAGAAAAGAAAAAAGCGGGAAGCAGCACCGAGTGTAGGCACCGCGACCCACCTGCATTTCTCCTTTGGCTGGCTCCCTTCGTGGAACACCGCGGAACCGGCTTTGCCGGGCCGCTGGTGTTGCCCCCGGAAGGGGGTTGGCGCAGCGACACGAAGTGCGCGAAGCTTGGGGGAGAGCTTGATTACCTGAAGAAGTCGAGGATCTTGTTGCGCTCTTCGGGCGGTGGCGGCGCACCGACCGGCGCGCCCGTGAGTTCTTCCACCGGCGGCGGCGTCGCCTCGGCGTTCTCCAGGCCCAGGCTCGCCACGTTGTGGCCTGGTGTGAAGTCGTCGAAGTACCACTCGCCGTCGACGTTGACCACGCCCGGCGGTTCGGCCGGCTGCGTCACGGGCACGCCCTGCAGCGCGGTCTGCATGTAGCCGGTCCAGATCGGCAGGCTCAGGCTGCCGCCGGTTTCGCCGCGCACGCCGAGCTGGCGCGGCGTGTCGTAGCCGACCCATGCGATGCCGACCATGGTCGGCTGGAAGCCGGCGAACCAGGTGTCGAAGGAATCGTTGGTGGTGCCGGTCTTGCCGTAGAGGTCGTCGCGCTTGAGGGCCTGGTAGGCCTTGAAGCCGGTGCCGTTTCGCACCACGCTCTGCAGCAGCGAATCCATGATGAAGGCATTGCGCTGCGGAATGGCGCGGCGCGTTTCGTCGAGCACCGGCGGCTCGGTTTCCATCAGCACCTTGTCGCGCAGGTCGGTGACGCGCGTGACCAGGTAAGGGGTGACGCGGTAGCCGCCATTGGCGAACACCGAATAGCCCACCGCCATCTGCATCGGCGTGACCGAGCCGGCACCCAGGCCCATCGGCAGGTTGGCGGGCTGCTTGTCCTTGTCGAAGCCGAACTTGGTGACCCAGTCTTGCGCGTAAGGCGCGCCGATCGACTGCAGCACGCGCAAGGTCACGAGGTTCTTGGACTTCATCAGCGCGGTGCGCAGTGGCATCGGGCCGTCGTAGGTGCCTTCGAAGTTCTTGGGCTCCCACGGCTGGCCACCGTTGGCGCTGGCATCGAAGTACAGCGGCGCGTCGTTGACGATGGTTGCGGGCGTGAAGCCCTTTTCGAGCGCAGCCGAATAGATGAAGGGCTTGAAGCTCGAGCCCGGCTGGCGCCACGCCTGCGTGACGTGGTTGAACTTGTTCTTGCCGAAGTCGAAACCGCCGACCAGTGCCTTGATGGCACCGGTGCGCGGGTCCATGCCGATGAAGGCGCCCTCGACCTCGGGCAGCTGCGTGATCTCCCAGGCGTTCTTCGGCGTCTTCGCCACGCGGATCACCGCGCCGCGGCGGATCTTGATGTTGGGCGGTGCCTTGTCGGACAGGCCCGACTGCGCAGGCTTGAGGCCTTCGCCGGTGATCTGGATGGTTTCGCCATTGGCGCGCACGGCGCTGATTTCCCGGGCATTGGCATCGAGCACCACGGCCGCGATCACGTCGCCGTTGTCGGGGTGCTCGGCCAGTGCGTCGTCGACGGCTTCATCGATTTCCTTCTGCTCGGTCGGCAGGTCGACGAAGCGCTCGGGTCCGCGGTAGACCTGCCGGCGCTCGTAATCCATGATGCCCTTGCGCAGCGATTTGTACGCCGCCGCCTGGTCGGCCGCGACCAGCGAGGTGTAGACCTTCAGGCCGCTGGTGTAGATGCTGTCGCCGTACTGCGCGTACATCATCTGGCGCACGGTTTCGGCCACGTATTCGGCGTGCAGGCGGTTCGGGTCGGCGGCATCGCGCAGGTGAAGTTCTTCCTTCTTCGCGGCGGCGGCCTGCTCGGCGGTGATGAAGCCGGTCTCCTGCATGCGGTCGATCACGTAGAGCTGGCGCGCTCGCGCGCGGCGCGGGTTGGCCACCGGGTTGTTGGCACCGGGTGCCTTCGGCAGGCCCGCGAGCATCGCGGCTTCGGCGATGGTCACGTTCTGCAGCGGCTTGCCGAAGTAGGTTTCGGCGGCGGCGGCAAAACCGTAGGCGCGGTTGCCCAGGTAGATCTGGTTCAGGTAGATCTCGAGGATCTGGTCTTTCGTGAGCTGCTGTTCGAGCCGCAGGGCCAGCAGGATCTCGTAGGTCTTGCGGCTCATGGTCCGCTCGGAGCTCAGGTAGACGTTGCGCGCCACCTGCATGGTGATGGTCGATGCGCCCTGCTTGCGGCCGCCCTTCAGGCTGGCCACCGCCGCGCGCAAAAAGCCTTTGTAGTCGACGCCGCCGTGGTCGTAGAAGCGCGCGTCTTCCACGGCCAGCACAGCGTCTTTCATGACCTTCGGAATGTTGGCGAAGGGCGTGAGGTTGCGGCGCTCTTCGCCGAACTCGCCGATCAGCTGGCCTTCGGCCGAGTACACGCGCAGCGGCAGCTTGGGCCGGTAGTCGGAAAGCTCCGAGACATCGGGCAGCTTCGGATAGATGGCAACGACGGCGACGATGGCCGCCACGATCACCACCAGCGCGCCGGAGCCCACCGCGATGGCGCCCCATCCGGCGATGCGCTTCCAGCGGCGGTTGCGTTCGTCCGGCGCATTGCCGTCGTCGGGGGTGGGGGAGCTTGAACGTTTGAACATAGAGAAAGAAGGGCTGGCTAGCGAAAGGATTGGAGCCGCCGCGCGTTGCTGCGTTCCAGCATCGCGAGGTCGAGTGCGCCGCGCCTTGCGGCTTGCTGCGCGCAATGCATGGCGTCGAAATACTTGTCGTGGTCGAAGGCGATCAGCAGAAGGTCCACACCGGCGTTCAGTGAGCGCACGGTGGCGTCGCACAGGCCGCGGTTGTAGGCGGCGGCCATCGTGAGATCGTCAGTGACGAGCAGGCCCTGATAGCCCCATTCGCCCCGAATCACCTGCTGCACGATTTTGCGCGAGAAAGAAGTCGGAGCGTCCGCATCGAGTTCCGCAAGGATCACATGCCCGAGCATGATGGCTGCGTCAGATTGTTTCGACACTTCTTGAAATGGTTTCCAGTCATGTGTTGCAAGTCGGGCGACCGGCGTGCGCAGGCTGCCGGCGAAGTGATGGGTGTCTTCGTGCACGCCGGCAAGGCCGGGAAAGTGCTTGAGCGTGCCGCGCACGCCAGCCGACTCAAGGCCTTTTTCATAAGCGAGCGCTACCTGCGCGGTGAGCGCAGGGTCGGCCGAGATGGCGCGTTCGTCGATGCGGGTGTGCAGATCCCAGCGGCCCGGCGCGCGGCCGGTGCGCAGGTCGACCACCGGGCTGAAGTTGAGCGTGATGCCCAGCGCCGCGAGCGCCCTGCCCTGTTGCGCGCCGTAGGCATGGGCGCGCTGCGCGAGGTCTTCGTCGGACACGTCGGCCTCCAGCAGCGTGGCGAGCGCGGGCTGGCGCGCGACCAGCGGCGACAGGCGCGACACCGCGCCGCCTTCCTGGTCGGTCGCGACGATCAGCGGTGGCAGCCCGGCTTCGCGGCGCAGCGCCTGCAGGCCCGCGATTTCATCGCGCAGTTCGGCGGCGCTGCGACCCTGCACGTTGCGCCCGGTCACGAAGATGCCGCCGATCAGCCCCTTGCGCGCCAGCTCGCGCAGATTCTTTGCGTCGTCGTAGCCGACGATGAAGTGCGCGCCGAGCGCCTGTGCCATCGGACCCGATGCGGCATTCACTGCGGCCCGGTGCTGGATCGAGACCGCTTCGCTGCACAGCGCCATCAGCACTGCCGCGAATGCCAGGCTCAATGCCGCGGGGCGCATCCAGCCGCGCACCAAGCGCCAGATGAGCGCGATGCCCACGGCCAGCGCGCCGAGCAGCAGCGGCAGCTCCCACGCACGCATGAAGCGCAGCTGCGGGTCTTTCAGGTGCCAGGCCCAGAACCACAGCGTGGCCAGGGCCAGCCAGCCCAGTGCGCCGAGCGTGAGCCGCAGCAGTTTCATGGTGCTTGCGTGGCGGGTGCCGCTTCGTTGCGCCGCGAGAGCGCATACCAGTCGACCTTGCGCGTGACCAGCATCAGCGCGGCCAGCATGCCGAAGATCAGCAGCGCGCCGAGCAGCAACGCATTGCTTTCGGATGCCAGCAGGCCATAGAGCGCGCCGTAGAGCAGCGCGACGAAGGCACCGAACGAGAAGCCGCGCCGCCAGCCGCCGAGCACCGCGCTGAAGTACACCGCCAGCAAGGCGACGCTGGCCGTGGCGGCGCCGGCATAGGCCATCCAGAACGTGAACTTCTCCGACAGCGCAAGCAGCAGCAGGAAGAACAGCGCGATCGACAGGCCGACCAGCCCGTACTGGATCGGATGCAGGCGCAGCTTGCGGAACAGCTCGAACATGAAGGCCGCCATCAGCACCAGGCCGATGAAGAGCATGCCGTACTTGCCGGCGCGCGTGCTCATCGAATAGACGTTGATCGGTTGCGCGAGCGACACGTCGAAGGTCTGCAGCGGGCCCAGGTTGCGGCGCGCGGTGCCCGCGGCCTGGGTGGTGGCCTGGGCTTCGCCGTCGGGGCCGGTGCCGGAGCCGGACAGCCCCGCGCGCACCTGTTCGCGTGCCGAGGTCACGAGCGACGACACGCGCCAGCGCGCGTCGAAGCCTTGCGGCGTCACGCTGCGATCGACCGCCAGGAAACGGCCGCCGAAGCTGGGGTGCGCCCAGGGCGAGCGGAGGTGCGCGGTGGTTTCCTCGGCAATGGGCGCGATGGCCAGCGTGTCCTGTCCGACCAGGCCGAGCTTCATCTCGAAGGGCAGCGGCGTGCCGGCCTGCCATGCCGCGAGCGCGGCGCCCGTCACGGGGGCGTGGATGCCGTTGGCGAGCCAGGCGTCGTCGGCAATGCCGGGCACGCGCTGCCGAAAGCGCAGCGCCTCGCCGTTCATCACCAGCGCCGGCGAGCCGTCGAGGCCGCGCAGGTCGCTCACGTCGAAGGCAATGAAAGGAGGCTTGAACTCGATCTTCGAATCGGTCTCGCTGTGCGACACGGCCTTCGGATCGAAGGCCGAGAAGCCGCCGCTCAGCGTGGCGTCAAGCGTGTAGAACTGGATCTTGAAGATGCCGCGGTAGCGCTCCTGCGGCGCCATCGTGCCTTCGATGTGCAGCTTGTCGGGGAACACCACATGGGCCAGTTCCTTGCTGCGCGGCTCCTGGCCGATCACCTTGCCCTGTGCGTTGCGCAGCGGCTCGTTCCAGCGTTCGACGTACGGCACCAGCAGCAGCGGGCCGACCATGGTCTGGCGGCCGGCATAGGTGGACGCAAGCTCGTTGGCCGCTTCACGCTGGCTCTCGCCGCGTTCGCGGTTGATCGAATCGATCTCCGCCAGCGGAATGCACAGCAGCAACAGCAGGAAGAACAGGCCGGCCACCTTGACCAGCATCGAACTCTGCAGGGCTTTCAGGAACTGAAGCATCTTTTTTTCTCCTCGTCTGTAGCGAAGCGCCGATGCTCGGTGCGCGACCCGAAGGCCGTGTGAAGCGCCCGTGCCGCCTCACTTCACACAGACTTCACACAGCGGGCCTTTGCGGCTTGCGACTTCAAGGAGCCTTCCAACTGGCTTCTCGTGCGGTGTCGACAGTTGCGGCTGTGCAAGTTCGCACGGACAAGGACCCCGCCATGGATGCCCACACCACCCCACGCCCCGGCCGCTGGCTCTGGCTCGCCACCGTGAGCCTGGCGATCGCGGGCTTCGTCGCGCTGACCGTGCGCCCGCTGCATGCGCAGGAAGCGCCGGTCGGCCCGCGCCAGAAGACCGAGAGCCCGTACTTCTTCGTCAAGAGCGACGACCCGTCGGTCGACCGCCTGCCGCTCAAGGGCACCGAGGTCTCGGTGAAGATTTCGGGCGTGATCGCCGACGTGACGGTCACGCAGACCTACCGCAACGAAGGCCAGCGCGCCATCGAGGCGAAGTACGTGTTTCCCGGCTCGACCAAGGCGGCCGTGAGCGGCCTCAACGTTCGGCTGGCCGACCGGCTCATCACCGCGCAGATCCGTGAGAAGCAGCAGGCGCAGATCGAATACGACACCGCGAAGAAGGAAGGCAAGACCGCCGCGCTGCTCGAGCAGCATCTGCCCAACGTGTTCCAGATGAACGTTGCCAACATCATGCCGGGCGACGACGTGAAGGTGGAGCTGCGCTACACCGAACTGCTGGTGCCGCAGACGGGCAACTACGAGTTCGTGTTCCCGACCGTGGTCGGCCCGCGCTACAACAGCCCGCAGTCCCAGAATGCGCAAGCGAAATGGGTGGCGCAACCCACGTTGCCCGCCGGCACCGCGCCCGCGACCAGCTTCAAGCTCAAGGCCACCATCGACACGCCGATGGGCCTGAAGGAGATCCGCTCGACCACGCACGCCATCGACGTGAAGAAGAGCGACGAAGACCAGCACGCCGACATCGTGCTGACGGCCGATGGCCGCCCCGCCGACAACCGCGACTTCGTGCTCGACTACCGCCTGGCCGGCGAGAAGATCGAATCGGGCCTGATGCTCTACAAGGGCCAGGGCGAGAACGCGGAGAACTTCTTTTTGGCCATGGTCGAGCCCCCGAAGGCCGTGGCCGCCAGCGCGATCTCGCCGCGCGACTACATCTTCGTGGTCGACATCTCGGGCTCGATGCACGGCTTTCCGCTGGACACCGCCAAGACCGTGCTGGAGCGCCTGATCGGCGGCCTGCGCCCGAGTGACACCTTCAACGTGCTGCTGTTCTCGGGCAGCAACAAGATGCTGTCGCCCAAGTCGGTGCCGGCCACGCGCGCCAACATCGAGCAGGCGCTGGCCACCATCCAGAACTACAGCGGCAGCGGCAGCACCGAGCTGATTCCGGCCCTGAAGCGTGTCTACGCCGAGCCCAAGGAAGACAAGGTGTCGCGCACCGTGGTGGTCGTGACCGACGGCTACGTGACGGTCGAGCGCGAAGCCTTCGAGCTGGTGCGCAACAACCTGTCGAAAGCCAACGTGTTCGCCTTCGGCATCGGCTCCTCGGTCAACCGCAGCCTGATGGAAGGCATCGCGCGCGCCGGCATGGGCGAGCCTTTCATCATCACCGACCCGATCCAGGCGCCTGAGCAGGCCGCGCGTTTTCGCCGCATGGTGGAGTCGCCGGTGCTCACGCACGTGAAGGCGACCTTCGGCGGTCTCGATGTGTACGACGTGGAACCGCAGGCCCTGCCCGACGTGCTGGGCGAACGCCCGGTGATCGTGTTCGGCAAGTGGCGCGGTGAGGCGAAGGGCCGCGTGATCATCGAAGGCCAGAGCGCCAACGGCCCGTACCGCCAGGAAGTGCGCATCGACGAACGCACCCGCCAGGACACCGCCGCATTGCGCACGCTGTGGGCCCGCCACCGCATCGAGAGCCTGAGCGACCAGGAAACGCTGGAAGGCGGCGCCGCCTTCAAGGAACGCATCACCGAGCTGGGCCTGAAGTACAGCCTGCTCACGCAGTACACGAGCTTCATCGCCGTCGACAAGGTGGTGCGCAACCTGGCGCCGCAGAACAGCGTGGACGTGAACCAGCCGTTGCCGATGCCGCAAGGCGTGAGCGACCTGGCGCTGGGAGCCGAAGTACCGAGCACGCCGGAGCCCGAGTCGCTGGGCGCCATCGCGGTGGTGCTGTCGATGCTGGCCATGTTGCGCCGTCGAGCGCGCCGCAACGACGCGCGTCGCTTCACGGCCTGAACACGAGAAGACGAAACGGAAAGAAGAGAGAAGAAAAATGTCCTTGGCAACGCTCGCCCACCGCCATCCGCGCATCGTGGACTGGGGCATCCACATCGACCGCACGCCGGCCGCCGGCTGGCTCGCGCTGCAGTTCGTCGCGCTGATGCCGACCTGGGTGTGGATGGCCCAGCGCATGCGCGACGGCTCCGACGATCCGATGGGGCTGCTGGCGCTTGTCGCACTGGCCGCGCTCGCATGGCATCGCCGCCGCGAGTTGCGTGCTTCGCCGCGGCTGGGCTGGCTGGCGCTGGCGGGCGCGGGCACCGTGCTCGCGACGCTGCTGCGCACGGGGCTCGGCTTTGTGCCGGCGCTGCCGCCGCTGGCCGCGGGGCTGGTGGCCGTGCTGTCGCTGGCTTGCGGGCTGCTGGCTTTTCTGCCGCGCCGCGTCGCCGCGCTGCCGGTGGTCGGCCTGGCGGTGCTGGCGCTGCCGCTGCTGTCGTCGCTGCAGTTCTATGCGGGCTATCCGCTGCGCGTGGTGACGGCCGAGGCCAGCCGCTGGCTGCTCGCGCCGGGCTTCAACGTGGCGCGCGAAGGCACCAGCCTGATGGTCGACCGGCGCCTCGTGATCGTCGATGCGCCGTGCTCGGGTGTGCAGATGGTGTGGCTCGGGTACTTCACGGCCTGCGCCGTCGCGCTGTGGGCGCGTCGCAGCGACCACGGCTTCATCGGACGGCTGCCGATGGTCGGCCTGCTGGTGCTGGGCGGGAACATCCTGCGCAACAGCGTGCTGATCGCTTTCGAAGGTGCCGGCCATCCGTTGGCGCCCTGGGCGCACAACGCGCTGGGCCTGGTGGTGCTGGCCGCCGTGTGCGGCTCCATCGCCCGGCTGATGGTGCCGGCGCGGCCCGCGCCCGAACCCCTCGAACACCCCATCGCGGGCCTGATCACGACGCAAGGAGGCCGCCATGTCGACACCGTTCTTTGAACGCTGGTTCGCCAACCATTTCATCAACCGCATCGGCCACAAGACGGCCTTTGCACTGGCGATGCTGTTGTGCATGCTGTGGTCGACCGCGGCGGCCCTGCGCGCGCCGTCCGCGTCCGACGACCAGGTGGCGCAGGTGGCGGCCTCGCACGAATGGCCGAGCCAGTGGGACGGCGTCGCCCTGCGTCCGCTGGCCCTGAGCGAGGTCGAGCAGCGCTTTGCCGATCGCTTCCCCGGCGCCATCGGCCGCATGACCGACGGCACCCAGACCCTGGTGATGCGCGAGGTGAAACAGCCCACGCGCATGCTGCATCCGGCGGTCGATTGCTACCGCGCGCTCGGCTACCGCATCGAACAGGCGCGGCTGGAACGCGATGCGCAGGAACGCCTGTGGCGCTGTTTTGTTGCGCAACGGCACGGCGCGCAAAAGATCCGCGTCTGCGAGCGCATCGTCGACGCCCAGGGCACGGCTTTCACCGACACTTCAGCCTGGTACTGGGCGGCGGCCAGCGGCCAGTCGCATGGTCCGTGGCAAGCTGTCACCGTGGCAAGACCGATCTGAGAACGTGCCTGTGAAGAAGACCCTGAGATTTGTGCTTTTCGGGCTGATGGCCCTCGTTATTACAGCGTGTGTCGCTATCTTTTTGATAGTAAAGCTGGTGCTCGCGCCAGCGGCCGGCGAGTGGAGCACCACGGTCAAGGCCGGCCCATTGAATTTCGAGATCGGCGTGCCGACGGCCGTGCGCCTGGCCACGTCGCCCTGGTTCGCGCCGCGCCTGGACGGCCATTCGCTGGGCACCCGTTTCGGCACCGTGCGCTTTGCCTGGAAAGAAACCGGCGAGCTGCTCGAAATGACCTGCGCGCCCTGCAGCGCCGAAGTGCCGGCGCTCGGCACGCAGCCGATCAAGGTCGAGCGGCTGGTGGCCACCGTGCGGCGCGACGGCAACACGCTGAACGGCACGCTCGAAGCCACGCCGCAAAGCACCGACGCCACTCGGCTCCAGGGCCATTGGGACGGCCGGCTCACGCCGAAGAACCTGCATCTGAGCGCCAACATCCAGGACGCGCCCATCGCCCGCTGGTACGCGGTGCTGGTGCCCACGCTGCCCGAGCTGCAGAGCGCCCGCATCGGCGGCACGCTGGCACTGCATGGCCAGCTGGTGCTGCCCGAGGCGACCTTCTCGGTGCAGCCGAACATCAGCCAGTTCACCGTCGAGGGGCTGGGCACCGAGGCCATGCTCAACGCACGCACCAGCTGCGGCCCGTCGGCCAGGCTGACGAATGACAGCTGGCTGGCCCGCGCCGTCATCGCGGCGGAAGACCAGCGCTTTTTTACCCACACCGGCTACGACCTGACCGAGATCCTCGCGTCGATCGACAACAACCAGAAGCCCGGCCAGCCCCGGCGCGGCGGCAGCACGCTCACGCAGCAGCTCGCCAAGCTGCTGGTGACCGGCAGCGACCGCACGGCCGAGCGCAAGTTGCGCGAGATGCTCTACGCGGTCGAGATGGAGCAGACGCTGGGCAAGGCCCGCATCCTGCAGCTGTACCTCGACAACGCTCCTTGGGGCGGCAACATCTGCGGTGCCGAGGCCGCGGCGCGCCGCTACTTCAAGCGCAGCGCGCGCACGCTGGAGCCGGCGCAGGCCGTCTGGCTCGCCGCGATGCTGCACAAGCCGCAGGCCGTGCTCGAACAGTGGCGGCGCGACGGGCAAATCGACGCCGACCGCATCAAGTGGGTGGCCGAGGGCATTCGCGGCATCAGCCGCAACCAGCGCGAGGCCATGCTCAAGAGCGTGGCCGTCGCCAGATTCACGGCACCGGAGGCCACGCCATGAGCGCGGCGCGGTGCGACGCATGAAAGAAAGCATGAAGGCTTTGCAATGACGATCTTCCTGACCGACTCGGACATCGAGGCCATCGAGCGCGCCACCGTCGCCGCCGTATCGCCCGAGGTCACCGAGGAACTCGACGGCTGGCTGCTGCCTTTCGACGGCGGCACCGTCAAGCGCGCCCGCTCGGCCGTGCCGCTGCATCGCGGCGCGGTCGACCACGGCACGCTCGACCGCATCGAAGACCGCTACGACAGCCGCCGCGTCGCGCCCGCTTTGCGGCTGGCCGATGCGGCCTGTTTCGACCCGCTGCGAACCGAGCTGGAGCGGCGGCACTACACCGACGACAACCCCACCTGCGTGCAGGTCGGGTCGACGCAGCGGATGCGGCAGGTGGTCGCGCCCGGCGTGGCGCTGGCCGATGTCGACCGCACGCCCGACGACGCCTGGGCGGCGCTGTTCCTCGGTGAAGGTTTCGATCCGGTGGACGGCGCGCATCGCGTGCGGACGCTGGCGCGCGCCAAGGGTTCGCTCTATGCCAGCGTGCGCGAGGGCGGCCGCACCCTTGCGGCGGGCGCGATGGCTTTCGGGCACGGATGGGCCAGCGTGCACGGCATGCGGACCGACTTGGGGCACCGGGGCCGTGGGCTGGCCGGGCGCGTGCTGGCCGGGTTGGCGCAGGCGGCGCTGTCGCACGGCTTCGAACGCGTGTTCCTGCAGGTCGATGCGGCGAACCCGCCGGCGCTGGCGCTCTATCGGCGGGCCGGTTTCGAGACCCGGTGGCAGTACCGCTACTGGCAGCGCCAGCAGTGGGGCTGACTCGCCCCCAGGCTTCGCGCACTCCGTGTCGCTTCTCCAACCCCCTGCCGGGGGCAACACCTGAGGCCCGGCAAAGTCGGTTCCTCGGTGTTTCCCGAAGGGATTCAGGTTTTCTGGTTCGTTGTCTCGGCTGAAACGAAGCCAAAGCGCACATCCCGCAGCGCGGCATCGACCAGGTCGAGCGGGTTGTCGAACGCGGGCGTCACCTGCACGATGCCGCCCAGCCGCTGGTCGATCAGCAGGATGGCCAGCCCGTGCACATAGCCCCAGGCCGCGGTGATCCGCATGGCTTCGGCGCTGCCGAGTGACACCGGCGTTTCTCCTTCCGTTTCCGTCCGCGCGCCGATGATCGCGGCCATCACGCGCATGGCCTCGCGGGCCGCTTCGGCCAGCGCGGGGCGGTGCATGTCGATCTTCTCGTTGCGGAACATCAGGCCGAACATGGCCGCGTTGCCATAGGCGAAGTGCACGTAGGCGCGCGCGATGGCGCCGCGCCGCTCGGCCACGTCCGACAGTCCGCCCGCCGCCTCGCGCATCGCGTCGGACAGGCGCCGGTAGCCCACGGCGGCCAGTTCGCTCAACAGCCCGGTCGTGTCGCCGAAGTGGTGCTTGGGCGCGGTGTGCGACACCCCCGCTTCCCGCGCGATGGCCCGCAGGCCCAGGCCGGCAATGCCGTCGCGCAGCAGCACGGCCTCGGAAGCTGCCAGCAGCGCTTCGGGCAGCGAGCCGTGGTGATAGCGCTTGATCGGAACGTCGTCGGCGTCGGTGGTCATTGGAGAAGAAGGAAGGACGGCAAAAATCTTACCACTGGAAAAATTCCTTGACTTCGGTTTCGAGTTCGAAGATATTTCCACTGGAAAGATAAGCCACTACACCCTTCAAAACTCCCGGAGCCCCCCGATGAACGATGCCCGTCCCCGCAGCGCGCCCCCGCCCAACATGGCGCCGATCGACTTCGAAACCGAGGCCGGTCCGTTGCCGCTGCAAGGCACCCTGCCCGCCGGCCTGCGCGGCACGCTGGTGCGCAACGGCCCGAACCCGGTGGTGCCTGACCCGAAGGAGCATTGGTTTTCGGGCGACGGCATGCTGCACGCGTTCAGCCTGGCCGATGGCGAGGTGCACTACCGCAACCGCTGGGTGCGCACCGCGCGCTGGCAGGCCGCCGCCGAAGGGCAAGGCCTGGCGGGCGGCTTCCAGAAGGCGCCCTTGAGCGAAGCGCCCAAGCAGCAGCACGACGACGGCTCGGCCAACACCAACGTCATCGGACATGCCGGCCGCGTGCTCGCGCTCGAAGAGGCGCACCTGCCGGTCGCCATGACGCTGCCTGCGCTGGCCACGCTCGGCGCCACCGACTTCGATGGCGGCCTGCACGGCAGCTTCACCGCGCATCCGAAGACCGATCCGAAAACCGGCGAGCTGCTGTTCTTCGGCTACGGCACGCCGGTGCCGCTGTCGAACGGCATGAGCTTCGGCGTGATGTCGCCGCAAGGCCGCATCACGCGCTTCGAGCGTTTCGAGGCGCCCTACGCCAGCATGGTCCACGACTTCATGGTGACCGACCGCCACGTGATGTTCCCCATCATGCCGCTCACCGCCAGCATGGAGCGCGCCAAGAGCGGCCGCCCGCCCTATGCCTGGGAGCCCGAATACGGCACGCGCGTGGGCCTCATGCCGCGCGACGGCAGTACCGCCGACATCGTCTGGTGGCGCGGCCCGGCCTGCTATGTTTTCCACGTCATGAATGCGTGGGAGGCCGACGGCAGCCTGTTCGCCGACGTGATCCAGTTCCCCACAGCGCCGCTGTTCCCCAAGCCCGACGGTTCGCCCGTGAGCGACGCACCGCCGATCAGCCGGCTCGTGCGTTGGCAGTTCGACCTGTCGAGCCCCGTGCATGAATTCACACAGACCCCGCTGGAAGACTTGCCCGGCGAGTTCCCGCGCATCGACGAACGCTTTGCCGGCCTGCCCTACCGCCACGGCTGGTATGTGTGCCGCGGCACCTCCGGCCCCGGCGAGGCGCCGCGCCTTTATGCGGGGCTCGTGCACATCGACCACACCACGGCAAAGCGCGACATCTTCATGTTCCCCGCGCCCGACGTCGTGTCCGAAGGCGTGTTCGTGCCGCGCGCGCCCGATGCCGAAGAAGGCGACGGCTGGCTGCTGGCCACCGTGTGGCGCGGTGCCACCGACACCAGCGACCTTGTCATCTTCGACGCCCGCACGCTGGCGGCGGGCCCGCTGTGCGTGGCCTCGCTGCCGCATCGCGTGCCGGTGGGCTTTCATGGCAACTGGTTCGCGCAAGGGCAGCAGCAAGCGGGGGCATGAACGACCCCGCCGCGGGTTGTCGGCCGACAGGCCACGGGTGGCGCGGCGGCCGCGTTAGTGCCAACATGGACGGATGACGAACGCCAACCACCATGCCAACCACCCCACCGATCCCGTGGCCACGCCGCGCGGCATCGACCACATCGTGGCCGGTGTTTCCACCAGCGATGGCGACGGCGTCAAACTCACCCGCGTGCTGCAACAGCCGCTGCAGAAGCGGCTCGATCCGTACTTGATGCTCGACGCCTTCGGCAGCGACAACCCGGGCGACTACATCGGCGGCTTTCCCAACCACCCGCACCGCGGCTTCGAGACGGTCACCTACATGATCGCGGGCCGCATGCGCCACCGCGACAGCGCCGGCCACGAAGGACTGCTCGAAAACGGCGGCGTGCAATGGATGACCGCCGGCCGCGGCCTCGTGCACAGCGAGCTGCCGGAGCAGGAAGAAGGCCTGATGGAAGGCTTTCAGCTGTGGCTCAACCTGCCCGCCAAGGACAAGATGCGCGAGCCCTGGTACCGCGACATCCAGAGCGAAGAGATCCCCGAATACACCACTGCCGC
Organism: Variovorax sp. EL159; assembly: GCF_900100965.1. Classification (GTDB taxonomy): domain Bacteria; phylum Pseudomonadota; class Gammaproteobacteria; order Burkholderiales; family Burkholderiaceae_C; genus Variovorax. The sequence continues at coordinate 200,537 of NZ_FMUJ01000004.1, forward strand.
AGGCGCGCACGTGCGCGTGATCGCCGGTGCGAGCCACGGCATCGAAGGCGCGGTGCGCCGCGAACACACCGAGCCGCTGTACCTGGACATCACGCTGCCGCCGGGCGCCGAGTTCGCGCAGCCGCTGCCGGACGACCACAACGTGCTGGTCTACGTGTTCCGCGAATCGCTCTGGATCGCCGGCAGCGAAGTGCCCACGCGCCGCATGGCCATCCTGGCCAACGACGCGGGCAGCGATGGCGTGGTGCTGCGTGCCGGCGCCACCAACCACAGCCCCGCGCGCGCCCTGCTGATTGCGGGCAAGCCGCTGCACGAGCCCATCGCGCAGTACGGCCCCTTCGTGATGAACACGCAGGAGCAGATCAAGCAGGCCGTCCACGACTTTCAGAACGGAAAGCTGGGCGGATAGAGGAAGGGCGGGTTCACCGTTCTTTACGCAAGCTCACTTGCGGCTCACGGTGGCGATACAGAGGGCTTCCACACTTCGTCTCACCTGTTGCCCATCGGTGGCAGGCTTCTTCGAAAGGAAGCACTTCTCATGATTTCTCTTCGCCAACGCATCGTCTGGGCCAGCCTGTTGGGTTCGGCCGCTCTCGCCTCTTCGGGCGCCTTCGCTCAGGCGCCGGCCGTTTCCGCTGCTCCCACCGCTGCGGTGGCGCAGGCCGACACGGCCGCTGCTCCCCAGGCGCAGCACAAGCGCATGGATCCGGCCCAGCGCATGGAGCGCATGCAGGAGCGCCGCGCCAAGCGCTTGGCCGCGCTGAAGGAAAAGCTCAAGCTGACTTCGGCCCAGGAAGGCGCCTGGAGCACATTCACCGCCGCGAGCCAGCCGCCCGCCGGCCCCCGTCCGCACATGGACCGCGCCGAGTTCGCCAAGCTGACCACGCCGGAACGCCTGGAGCGCATGCAGGCCCGCCAGGCCGAGCGCAGCGCCATGTTCGCCAAGCGCGCCGACGCCACGAAGACCTTCTACGCCACGCTGACGCCTGAGCAACAGAAGACCTTCGACACGGAAACCGCGCACTTCGGCGGCCACGGCCATCGCGGCCACGGTGGCCAGCGCGGCACGGCACCCGCCAAGGGCTGATCGCAGCCTTCAGGGCGCCGTCGCCGGCGCCTTCGAACAAAAAAGCCCGCAGCGCGAAAGCACTGCGGGCTTTTTTCGTTCACCGGCACGCGGCGACCAAGCGGCGGGCCGATGGCGACCCATGGCGATCGGATCACTTCGGCGTGCCGGTCTTGTCGGTCGGGTTGGTCACGACCTCCGGCCGCTCGCCCTTCTGGCCGAACTGCGGCTTGACCTTGCGCGCCTGCTGGTTCACCTCGGCGCGGGACATCTCGCCGGTCGGCTGCGGCATGGCGTTGGGCTGGTGATTGACCGTGGTCGTCGCCTCGCCCTTGGGCACCGTGCTGTTGTCGTTGTTGCGGTTCTGGGCGCGTGCCTCGGCCTTCACGGCTTCGCGGGACGCGGGCATCGAGTTGTCGGGCTGCTGCGGTGGATTCGCCACGCCCGCCGGCGACATCGTGCTGGCCTGGCCGCCCACCGCCGGATCGGGTTGGGCGGGAAGCGATGTGGTCTGGGCCAGTGCCATGCCGGCCGTGCCCATCAGCGCGGCAAGGGCCGCGGCGCGAAAAATGACTTGCTTCATGGGGTGCTCCTTTGTGTCTTGTCTCGGTTCAAACGGATGAAAAAACGGGCCGTTTTCTCCAGGCCCTGAGGTCACCGTAGGAGCACCGAAAAACACGCCATGTGGGGGCGCGGCAGGCCTGCCTGTAGGAGCCGGCCGCCCAGGGATGAAAGCCGGCGAAGAAGGTGGCGCGTTCCTACAGGCGCGGCGGGCGGGGCAACGTACAACCCGCACAACGATGTCTTCTTCCCCCATTCCCGATGCGGCCGCGGGGCCGGCTTCGCTCAAGGTCATGACGGTGAACACCCACAAGGGCTTCACCGCGCTGAACCGCAAGTTCATCCTGCCGGAGCTGCGCGATGCGGTGCGCACGGTGGGCGCCGATGTGGTGTGCCTGCAGGAAGTGCTGGGCACGCATTCGCGCCACTCGCGCAAGGTGAGCAACTGGCCCGATGCGCCGCACTACGAATTTCTGGCCGACACCATGTGGCCGCAGTTCGCGTACGGGCGCAACGCGGTGTATCCGAAAGGGCACCACGGCAATGCGGTGCTGTCGAAATTTCCCATCGTGCATTTCCGCAACCACGATGTGTCGGTGAGCGGCCCCGAAAAGCGCGGCCTGCTGCATTGCGTGCTGCGCCTGCCGGGCCGCGTCGTCGACGTGCACGTGATCTGCGCGCACCTCGGGCTGGCCGAGGCGCATCGCGAGCAGCAGCTCGAGCTGCTGTGCCACATCGTGCGCGACGAAGTGCCGATGGAGGCACCGCTGATCGTGGCCGGCGACTTCAACGACTGGCGCGGCCGCGCGCACGGCGTCCTGGCGAAAGGCGCCGCGCTGCGCGAAGTGTTCGTGCATGCCAACGGACGCGCCGCCAAGACCTTTCCGGCACGCTTTCCGGTGCTGCCGCTGGACCGCATCTACGTGCGCAACGCCGGCGCGCATGCGCCGGTGGTGCTGCCGCGCAAGCCGTGGTCGCACCTGTCGGACCATGCACCGCTGGTGGCGGACATCGATCTGTGAGCGCCCCGCCATGAGCAGCAACAGCAACAGCAACAGCAACGACAACCACTGGATCGGCGGCAACCACATCGAGCTGCTGGAAAACGGCGAGCAGTTCTTCCCGCGCGTGTTCGACACCATCCGCCAGGCGCAGCGCGAAGTGATCGTCGAGACCTTCATCCTGTTCGAGGACAAGGTCGGCCTGCAACTGCACGCCGCCCTGCGCTCGGCGGCCGGGCGCGGTGTGAAAGTCGACCTGATGATCGACGGCTTCGGCTCGCCCGATCTCTCGCGCGAGTTCATCGAAGGGCTGACCTCGGCCGGCGTGAAGGTACGGGTGTTCGACCCGGGCCAGCGCTTCATGGGCCAGCGGCTCAACGTGTTTCGCCGCATGCACCGCAAGATCGTGGTGATCGATGGCGAGCGCGCCTTTGTCGGCGGCATCAACTATTCGGCCGACCATCTGCTCGACTTCGGCCCGAAGGCCAAGCAGGACTATGCGGTCGAGCTCACGGGGCCGATCGTCGCGGAGATCCACCAGTTCGTGCTGCGCGCCATCGCGCTCGGCGGCAAGGGCGCGGGCTGGTTCCGCCGCCGGTTGCGGCAGGCGCCGCGCGTGGCCGGCAGCCACGCTGGCGAGGTCGACGCGATGTTCGTCACGCGAGACAACCGGCGCCACACCAACGACATCGAGCGCCACTACCGCGCGGCGATTCGCGCCGCGCGCGAACGCATCGTGATCGCCAACGCGTACTTCTTTCCGGGCTACCGGCTCATCAAGGAGCTGCGGCGCGCGGCGCGGCGCGGTGTGGATGTCCGGCTGATCCTGCAGGGCGAGCCCGACATGCCGATCGTCAAGACCGCCGCGAGCATGCTGTATCACCACCTGCTGCACGCGGGCGTTCGCATCTACGAGTACTGCGACCGGCCGCTGCACGGCAAGGTCGCGCTGATGGACGGCCAGTGGAGCACCGTGGGGTCGAGCAACCTCGACCCGCTGAGCCTGTCGCTCAATCTCGAAGCCAATGTGGTGGTGCGCGATGCGGCCTTCAACGGTGTGCTGTGGGAGCGCATGGACCGGCTGATGCAGCACAGCTGCAAGCAGATCGACACGGCGGACCTGGCGAGCGAATGGAGTGGCTGGCGACTGGTGCGCAGTTTTTTCGTGTTCCACATCCTGCGCTGGTATCCGGCGCTGCTGGGCCGGCTGCCGCGCCACGTGCCACGCCTGACACCCGCCGAGGCCACCGACCTCGCCAGCCGCCGCGACACCGGCACCAGCACCCCGGCCGGCGGTGGTGCCACGCACACGGAAGCGGCCTGACGCGGACGCCGGATTCGACATGAGCGCGGCGATGGCTCTCACCCGCCGGTCGTGGTGGCCCTGGGCCCGCCGCGCGGCGATGTGGGGCTTCTTCGGGCTGATCGCATGGCTGCTCGTGAAGCAGGCGCGCACCATCGCGTGGGACGAGGTGCTCGATGCGATCCGCGCGCTGCCCGCATCCACCTTGTTCGCAGCGGGCGCATTGGCGGCCTGCAGCTTCGCGCTCTACAGCACCTACGACCTGCTGGGCCGGCACCTGACGAAGCACGGGCTCGGCACCGGCACGGTGATGGGCGTGACCTTCATCAGCTACGCCTTCAATCTCAACCTGGGTTCGCTGGTCGGCGGCGTGGCGTTTCGCTACCGGCTCTATTCGCGCCTGGGGCTGGGCAACGAGACCATCACGCGCGTGCTGGGCTTCAGCATGCTGACCAACTGGCTGGGCTACCTGGTCGTGGCGGGTGCGGCTTTCTGTTTCTGGCCGCTGGCGCTGCCGCCCGACTGGAAGATCGACAACGAAGGGCTGCGCGTTCTCGGTGCCATGTTGCTGCTGCTGGCGGTTGCCTATGTGGCGCTGTGCGCTTTCTCAAAGGGGCGTGTCTGGCGCGTGCGCGGGCATGAATTCCGTGCGCCAGGATTGTCGATGGCGCTGCTGCAGCTGGCGATGTCGTGCCTCAACTGGTCGCTGATGGGAGGCGTGATCTGGCTTCTGCTGCAGGGCCGGGTCGACTATCCGCAGGTGCTCGCGTTGCTGCTGGTGGCGGCGGTGGCCGGTGTCGTCACGCATGTGCCGGCGGGGCTCGGCGTGCTCGAGGCCGTGTTCGTGGCGCTGCTGTCGCATCAGGTGGCCGAAACGAAACTGCTCGGCGCGCTGCTCGCCTATCGCGGCCTTTACTACCTGCTGCCGCTGGCCGTGGCCACGCTCGGTTATCTGGTCACCGAAATGCGGGCCAGGCGGTTGCGCGCGGGCCATTCGTAACTTTGTGAGCCGGCAGCGTGCGATCAGCGCGCATTTGGGAGCCTGAAATGCACGACTTGTTCACTGAAAACGAGCGTTTTTATTGCGCTGCAGCAATCGAAACCCACGAAGCCTATAGTGGGTCCACCTCCACGCGCCACGCCTGCCATGTCATCTCTTACTTCTGCTGCCCGCCTTGCCAATCCGCTGATGCAATGGGCCGATCTGGCCATCAAGACCCACGAGATGCTGCTCTCTTCCGGCTCGGTGATCCGCATGCGGACCGAGCGCATCGCCCTGGCCGGGCTCACGCCCAGCGCGGCCGACCTGGCGGAGTTTCAGCTCATGGGCCAGGAGAAGCTCGCGGCCGCGAGCGAGTCGGGCATGGCGATGGCCAAGCAGTGGCACAACAGCCATTTCTCGCTGGCCAACCGCGCCTTGCAGCAATGGCTTCAGAGCACGACGGCTTTCTTCTCGATGGCCGGCAGCGTTACGCCGGCGCAAGCGGCCGCGCGCAGCGACGCTTTCGTGCGGGCCACGACGCGCACGGCCACCACGGCGGGCCAGCTGTCGGGCGCTGCGGCCCGCATCGCGCGCGAAGGACTCAAGCCGATCCACGCAGCGGCCACGTCGAACGCGCGGCGTCTGGCCGGGCTGCAATCCTGACGGAGAAGAAAGAAGAGGCGGAGAGAAAGACGACGACGCTCAGGCCCGCGCAGGCACCAGCGTCAGCAGCGTGATTTCAGAAGGCGCGCCAAAGCGCTTCGGCGGGCCCCAGTAGCCGGTGCCCCGGCTCACGTAGATCCACATGTCATGCAACCGGTGCAGGCCCGCCGTGAAGGGCTGCTGCATCGGCACGAAGAGATTCCACGGAAAGAACTGGCCGCCATGCGTGTGGCCCGACAACTGCAGCTGGTAGCCCGCCGCTGCCGCGAGCGGCGCACTGCGCGGCTGGTGCGCGAGCAGCACGCGGGTATGCACCAGCGGCGGCGCGTCGAACAGCGCAAGGTGCGGGTCGCTGGCGTGCGCCGCGTCGAAGTGCCCGGCGGTGAAGTCGGTTACGCCGGCCAGCACCAGCGCGCTTTCGAACAGCTCTTCGTCGGTCTGCGCGCCGCGCACGTTGCGCGTCTGCAGCACCACGTGCTCGTTCAGCAGCACCTTCAGGCCGAGCCGGCGCAGCTCGTCGATCCAGGCGTGCGCACCCGCGTAGTACTCGTGGTTGCCCGTGACCACGAAGGTGCCGTGGCGTGCGCGCAGCCCGGCCAGTGGCGCGATGTGCTCGCGCAGCTCGGGCACGCTGCCGTCCACGAGGTCACCGGTGATCGCGATGGTGTCGGCACCCAGCCGGTTGACCGCGTCGACGATGCGCTGGATGTAGGCGCTCTTGATCGTCGGGCCCACGTGGATGTCGCTCAGTTGCGCGATCGTGAAGCCTTCCAGCGCTTGCGGCAGGCCGCGGATCGGCACGTCCACCCGCTTCACGCCGGCGGTGCGGCGCGCATTGATGAAGCCGATCAGCGACGTCGCCGTGGCCATGGCCAGCACCGCCAGCGCACTCCACGGCCGCAGCGCGTTCCACGGCACCTGCAGGCCGCCCAGCGCGCTGGCCAGCCATGCGAGCAGCAGGCCGCCATCGCGCACCAGCGTCAGCACGAACATCGACGAGAACCAGCCCATGCTGATCAGGCCGACCCACTTGAGCACTTCATCCGTCGACCCGCGGCGCCCGATGCGGCGCGACACGAAGGGCAAGGGAATCGTCGCCGCCGACACCACGAGCGCGAGCAGCGCCAGCGGCCATGCGGGCGTGAGCACGGCCAGCGCGGGCAGCAGGCGCAGCGCGATATAGACGTGCAACAGCGCGGTCAGGGCGCTCAGGGGACGGATCGGCATCGGGGCAATGGGTTCGGGCACTGCCCGGGATACACCATCTGCAAGGCGCATGCCGCGCATTCAAGGCGCCCGAAGGCCCTGCAATCGCTATTTTTTCTATAGCGCAAGGCGCCCGGATAGCGGGCGTTGTAGCCAGAGAAAGCCCATGGGCCGGCATCCGCAAGAACCGATGCCTGCGCCCACTTTCGCCACGCTACTGCACCGCGCGCGTGCCGGCCGAAGCCATGTCGGTGCCCGCCGGCCACACGAACGTGGCCTTGGCGGCGGCGCCCGGCAGCACGTGCAGCGGCTGCTTGAGCACCTGGCTGCCGAGCCGCGCCTCGACCTCGTAGTTGCCCGGGTCCAGCCGCGCCACCATGAACGGTCCGCCCGACACTACGTTGTCGAGCAGCGCCGTGCCGCTGCCGTCGCGCACGGTCACGTGCACGTTGGCCGCGAAATCGGCGCTCTTGTGATCCTTGACCGCGAACTCGAAGGTCGCGGGCCAGCGTGGCGACACCGTTTCCATCAGCTGCGCTTCATCGCTGCCGATGCCGCCGCTCATGTATTCGACGCCGTGCGTCATGTAGATCGGCGGGTTCACCGTCGCGTGGGCCGACGAGAGCGCTCCCAGCAGAACGGCGCCGAACAGCATGGCAGCCGCCAGCGGCCGCGTGCGCGATGGGAAACGGGAGGTCATGGTCTGGATCCTTTCCTTGTCTTTGTGGCAAGAGGCCACGTCGCCACTGTGCGGCGCACGGCTTAGGAAAGTCTGACCGACCGCAGGCACGCCGCGCGGGCGCGCCCGGGTCACTGCTGGATCAACGTGCGGCTGTCTGCGCCAGCGCCTGCGGCAGCGGCGGCGTGACCGAGGCCATGTCGAAATTCGACGGCCAGACGAAGGAGGCGCGCGCCGGCATCCCGGCAATCACCACCAGCGACTGCGTGAGCGTCAGCCCGCCCAGCGTCACGTTCACGTCGTAGGCGCCCGGATTGAGGCGCGCGAGCATGTACGGCCCCTGCGATTGCACGTCCATCACGACCTGGCCGGTGTACTTCTGGCGGACCTCGATCAGTGCCTTGGCCGGAAAGCCCGGCTGCTGCGCGCCCTTGCCGTCGCTCACGCCGAATTCGATGGTGGCGGCCCAGCGCGGCGACACCATTTCCATGAAGGCGGCTTCGTCTTTGGCGGTGCCGCCGCACATGTATTCGATACCCTGCGCCACCTGGATGGGCGGGTTCGAGAACGCGTGGGCCGAAGACATGGCCCCGAGGAATGCTGTTGTACCGCCCAGTACCAGCGCGGCCAGAGGCCGCCGGAGACGCGATGGGTTCATTGCTGTGTGGTCCTCGATCTTGCGTGACGTGAAATCCGTCGAGGATTTTGCTTAGCAAGAGTCGGGCTAGATATAGCGTTTACGAGGAAGGATCCTCGGTCGAAAGTTGAATGCTATTGTTTTCATAGCTGGTGACGACCGTGTGACGGGGGAGAAGTCAATTTCATGACGGTCACCTCACGGAAACCCTGAGACGCGGTGTTTGGGGTGCGATTCGGGGTTTGCGCATGGATCCGGGCTTGCGGCGGTGCATGGGGCGCGGGCAAGAGGGGACTCGGGCGCAGAAAAGAGGCTGTCGCCCGGTCTTTGGATCGACGGCGAAGGCGTTCAAGAAGGCGGGCGCCCGTGGGCCAGCTCCGACGCGCGCTGAAGCGTTGGCTGGCCCCGTCTTGCGCGGCGTCGGCGAGGTCGCATCAGCGTAGATACTGCAAGGCCATGAGCCCCGAAGACCAACCCGATCCGCTGCAAGAGCGCCGCGAGGCGATGACGGCGTGGGAACAGCGCCTGCGGCCGAAGCCGGAGCGCCATGGGGTGCTGTGGCTGGTGCTGGCAGTGCTGACGGTGTACCTGCTCTATCTCGGCGCCGAGTGGTTGTTGGCGCAGCAGCGCGCGGTGCGACCGTCGGGTGCGTCGACCGCAGGTTCTCCGGCCGAGAGCCCGACCTCGGCAACGGCACGCTCCGTGCCCACCCCGCCCGAGACCTCCCCGCGTGCCGCAACGCCCGATGCCTTCGAAGTGACCAAGTGCCTGACGCCATCGGGCAAGGCCGCCTACTCGGACGGCCCCTGCCCCGAAGGCTCGCGCGCGACGACAGTCTGGCTGCAGCGCGACGTGAATCTGGCGGATGGCATGAGCCTCGAGCAGCGCGAGGCATCGAACCGGAACAACGCGGCCATCGCCGCGCAACAGCTGCAGTACGAGCGGCAAGTGGCGCAAAACGCTGCCAACGCGATGGCCGAATGCAGCGGCCTTGCCGAACGGATCAAGTCGATCGACGCCGCCGCGCGCCAACCGCAGGGCACGTACTCGCAAGACTGGCTGCGCGATGAGCGCAAACGCCTGCGAGACAGGCAGTTCAGGCTGGGCTGCCCGAAACGGCGGCGACGTTCAGCTGAAGGCGACCCGGTATGGCCGACCGGGTCCAGCCGGCATCCGGATCAGACGTCGATGTTCGCAGCCCGCAGCGCGTTCTGCTCGATGAACTCACGGCGCGGTTCCACTTCATCGCCCATCAGCATCGTGAACACACGGTCTGCTTCGATCGCGTCGTCGATCTGCACGCGCAGCAGGCGGCGCACGGTCGGGTCCATGGTGGTTTCCCACAGCTGCTCGGGGTTCATTTCGCCCAGGCCCTTGTAGCGCTGGCGCGAGGTGGCGCGTTCGGCTTCGCCGATCAGCCACTTCATGGCCTGGCGGAAGTCGTCGACCTTTTCTTCCTTGGCACGCTCGCCCTCGCCGCGCTTGACCAGCGCGCCTTCGGGGCTCAGCAGGCCGCGGAAGGTGTTGGCGGCCTCGGCCAATGCCGCGTAGTCGGCGCCGTGCACGAAGTCCTGCGTGAGCACGCTGCTCTTGATGTTGCCGTGATGGCGGCGGCTGATGCGCAGCAGCGGCTTGTCGGTGCGGGCGTCGAATTCACTCGTCACCTCGGCCGGCACGCCGGTGGTGTTGAGCTCGCGCAGCTTGGCCTGCAGCGCGACGGCCGAGGCTTCGGCCGCGGGCGTGGTGTCGAGGTCGAGCGCCACGCCATCGGCGATGGCGCGCAGGGCTTCGGCGTCCATGAAGTTGCGCAGGCGCGCGATCACGGCTTCGGCCACCTGGTGCTTGCGCGCCAGCTCGCCCAGGGTGTCGCCGCTCAGCGTGGTGGAATTCGTGCCACCGGTCTGGAGGCTCGCGTCCTTCAGCGCCACCTTGAGCAGGAAGGCGTCGAGCGCGGGGCCGTCCTTCAGGTATTGCTCTTCCTTGCCGACCTTCACCTTGTAGAGCGGCGGCTGCGCGATGTAGATGTGGCCACGCTCGACCAGCTCCGGCATCTGCCGGTAGAAGAAGGTGAGCAGCAGCGTGCGGATGTGGGCGCCGTCAACGTCGGCGTCGGTCATGATGATGATGCGGTGGTAGCGCAGCTTGGCGACGTTGAAGTCGTCGGCGCCGCCGCCCGCCGTGCTCGCACCGGCGCGGCCGATGCCGGTGCCCAGCGCGGTGATCATCGTGAGGATTTCGTTGCTGGTCAGCAGCTTCTCGTAGCGTGCCTTCTCGACGTTCAGGATCTTGCCGCGCAGCGGCAGGATGGCCTGGAACTTCCGGTCGCGGCCCTGCTTGGCGGAGCCGCCGGCGGAGTCACCCTCCACCAGGTAGACCTCGCACAGCGCCGGATCTTTTTCCTGGCAGTCGGCCAGCTTGCCGGGCAGGCCCATGCCGTCGAGCACGCCCTTGCGGCGTGTCATTTCGCGGGCCTTGCGGGCGGCTTCGCGGGCGCGGGCGGCCTCGATGATCTTGCCGCAGATGATCTTGGCGTCGTTCGGGCGCTCCTGCAGGTAGTCGGTCAGCAGGCGGCCGACGATGTCTTCCACCGGCGCGCGCACTTCGCTGGACACCAGCTTGTCCTTGGTCTGGCTCGAGAACTTGGGCTCGGGCACCTTCACGCTCAGCACGCAGCACAGGCCTTCGCGCATGTCGTCGCCGGTCACTTCGACCTTGGCCTTCTTGGCCAGCTCGTTCTCTTCGATGTACTTGTTGATGACGCGCGTCATCGCGGCACGCAGGCCCGTGAGGTGGGTGCCGCCGTCACGCTGCGGGATGTTGTTGGTGAAGCACAGCACCTGCTCGTTGTAGCCGCTGTTCCACTGCATCGCGACTTCGACGCCGATGTGCGTGCCGGGGATGCCGCCGTAGGTGTCGGCCGGCTTCTCGCCCGCCGCGTAGAACGAGTTCGGATGCAGGACGGTCTTGCCCTTGTTGATGAACTCCACGAAGCCGCGCACGCCGCCGGCGCCCGAGAAGTCGTCTTCCTTGCCGGTGCGCTCGTCCTTCAGGCGGATGCGCACGCCGTTGTTCAGGAAGCTCAGCTCGCGCAGGCGCTTGGACAGGATTTCGTAGTGGAAATCGTTGTTTTCCTTGAAGATTTCCGTGTCGGGCAGGAAGTGAACCTCGGTGCCGCGCTTGTCGGTGTCGCCGATGATCTTCATGGGCGAGACCTCGAAGCCGTTCACGGTTTCGAGCAGGCGGTTCTGCACGAAGCCGCGGCTGAATTCGAGCTCGTGGATCTTGCCTTCACGGCGCACGATCAGGCGCAGCTTCACGCTCAGCGCGTTCACGCAGGACACGCCCACGCCGTGCAGGCCGCCCGAGACCTTGTAGCTGTTCTGGTTGAACTTGCCGCCGGCGTGCAGTTCGGTGAGCGCGATTTCAGCGGCCGAGCGCTTGGGCTCGTGCTTGTCGTCCATCTTCACGCCGGTGGGAATGCCGCGGCCGTTGTCGGTGACCGAGATCGAGTTGTCGCTGTGGATGGTCACGACGATGTCGTCGCAATGGCCCGCGAGCGCTTCGTCGATGGAGTTGTCGACGACTTCGAAAACCAGGTGATGCAGGCCGGTGCCGTCGGAGGTGTCGCCGATGTACATGCCGGGGCGCTTGCGCACGGCCTCAAGCCCTTCGAGGATCGTGATCGAGCCTTCGCCGTAGCTGGTGTCGGCGGGTATGCCTTCGGGCGCCACGACCTGGATCTCAGGGGTGTAGACCGGCTCGGTGTGCGGCACTTCGGGCTTGTTTTCTTCTGCACTCATTCGGATATTCCTCTATCTCTCACGGCATTCACGTGATTTTTCGGGCTCTCAAAAGCTCAATTCGCCGCCTCTTTAAAGCGCAAACCCGCGGAGGGCCGCGGGCTGTGTGCGCAAGGCGCTGTGTGGTGTGTCTTCTAGATACGCATCGGCATCACGACGTACTTGAAAGATGCGTTCTCGGGGATGGTTAACAAGGCCGAGCTGTTCGAATCGGCAAGGTCCAGCTTGACCATGTCCTGGTCCATGTTCGACAGCGCGTCGATCAGGTAGGTCACGTTGAAGCCGATCTCGATGGCGTCGCCGCCGTAGTCGATGTCGAGTTCGTCCTGCGCTTCTTCCTGCTCGGCGTTGTTCGATGCAATGCGCAGCGTGCCCGGCTCGATGTTCAGGCGCACGCCCTTGAACTTTTCGCTTGTCAGGATGGCGGTGCGCTGCAGGCTGGCCAGCAGCGGCGCGCGGCCCAGCGTGACGGTGTTCTTGTGGTTCTTCGGAATCACGCGGTTGTAGTCGGGGAACTTGCCCTCGACCAGCTTGGTGACGAACTCCATGCCGCCGAAGCTGAACTTGGCCTGGTTGTTCGCGAACTGCATCTCGATGGCGCCTTCGGCGTCGGACAAGAGGCGCTGCATTTCGAGCACGGTCTTGCGCGGCAGGATCACTTCTTGCCGTGGCACTTCGACGTCGAGCGTGGCCGACGAGAAGGCCAGGCGGTGGCCGTCGGTGGCCACCAGGCTCAGCTGCTTGCCTTCGGCCACGAACAGGATGCCGTTCAGGTAGTAGCGGATGTCGTGCACGGCCATCGCGAACGAGACTTGCGAGAGCAGGTCTTTCAGCGTCTTTTGCGGCACGCTGAACACGGGGCCGAAATTGGCGGCCTCTTGCACGAGCGGAAAGTCTTCAGCGGGCAGCGACTGCAGCGTGAAGCGGCTCTTGCCACCCTTGAGCACCAGCTTGCTTGCGCTCGATTCGAGGCTCACGGTCTGGTCCGAAGGCATGGTGCGCAGGATGTCGATCAGCTTGCGCGCGCCGATGGTCGTGGTGAAGTTGCCTTCGTCGCCACCGAGTTCGGCGGTGGTGCGGATCTGGATTTCGAGGTCGCTGGTCGTCAGCTGCAGCTGGCCACCGGTCTTGCGGATCAGCACGTTCGCCAGGATCGGCAGGGTATGGCGCCGCTCCACGATGCCCGCCACCGACTGCAGCGCGGCGAGGACTTTGTCTTGGTTTGCCTTCAAAACGATCATGTCTGCTTACCTCTTCTCTTTATCTCTTTGAATCTGCCTGGTGGTCGTAGATCGAGGCCTCACCCGCCCCGTCGAAGGCGCCATTCTCCGCTGTCCGAAGGGACACTTTGAACGACATCCGGCTTCAGCCCTTGAGCGTCTGTTCGAGCACGTGGAGCTGCTGGTTGAGTTCGGTGAGCTGCTGGCGCTCGCCCGAAATCTTGCGCACCGCGTGCAGCACCGTCGTGTGGTCGCGCCCACCGAACAACTCGCCGATTTCCGGCAGGCTTTTCTGCGTGAGCTCCTTGGCCAGGTACATCGCGATCTGCCGTGGCCGCGCAATGCTGGCCGGGCGTTTCTTGCTGTACATGTCGGCGACCTTGATCTTGTAGTAATCGGCCACTGTCTTCTGGATATTTTCGACCGAGATCTGGCGATTCTGGATCGACAGCAGGTCGCGCAGCGCCTCGCGCGCCAGGGCGATCGAGATCTCTTTCTGGTTGAAGCGCGAGTAAGCCAGGATCTTGCGCAGCGCGCCTTCGAGCTCGCGCACGTTGGAGCGCACGTTCTTGGCGACGAAAAAGGCCACTTCTTCCGGCATTTCGGCCGATTCGGCGCGCGCCTTGTTGATCAGGATGGCCACGCGCATTTCGAGTTCGGGCGGCTCGATGGCGACCGTGAGGCCCGAATCGAAACGCGAAACCAGCCGCTCGTGGATGTCGGCCAGGCCCTTCGGGTAGGTGTCGCTGGTCATCACGATGTGCGATTTCTTGGCGAGCAGGGCCTCGAACGCGTTGAAGAATTCTTCCTGCGTCCGGTCCTTGTTGGCGAAGAACTGCACATCGTCGATCAGCAACAGATCGAGCGAGTGGTAGCGCTCCTTGAACTCATCGAAAGTCTTGCGCTGATAGGCTTTGACCACATCCGACACGAATTGCTCGGCGTGGATGTAGAGAACTTTGGAATCCGGCTTGTCGGCCAGCAGCCGGTTACCCACAGCGTGCATCAGGTGGGTCTTGCCCAGGCCGACGCCGCCGTAGATGAAAAGCGGGTTGTAAAGATGGCCCGGCATGCCGGCCACGTGCATGGCCGCGGCGCGCGCCATGCGGTTGGCCGTGCCCTCGACCAGGGTGTCGAAAGTGAGGCCGGAATTGAGGCGGTTCTTGAACCCGGCAGCCGCCGGTTCTTCGCCGGGGCCGGCCACGTCGCGGGGCACGTCCGTTTCGGTCATGACTGCCACAGGGGCAGAACGTACGGGCGCTTCGCGAGGAGCAAGCGCTAACTCGACGGCCACCGGCTGGCCATACATCTTCTCGGCCATGGCGGCGATCTTGCCGGCGTACTGGGCCCGGATCCAATCGAGCTTGAAGCGGTTGGCAACGAACACCGTCATGCGCGAAAGGTCGTCGGCGACCTGCGCTGTCAGGGGTTTGATCCAGGTGTTGAACTGTTGCTCGGACAGCTCCTGCGCGAGCTGGTCGACGCAGGCCTGCCAGAGGCTCTCGCCGATGCCGTCAGTTGACATGGGCGCTTGAAAAAGTGAGGAAACCTTCGGGCATTTCTTGGTATAGGTATTGTGGATATTCTCTGCTGGAAGGCGCTCGGCATTCTAACTTGTCAAAACCTTATCCACACGCTGCCGAAGATGGTGAAAGGCCCGCAAATCCAGTCGAAGATTGTTCCGGGCGCCAATGTTTGCGATAATTGCGGGTTTCCCTGAAAACCTCTTGCGTCTTTCGGGGGCCATCCCAAACACGCTCCCCCGGCGCCCCGCAGGTTCTTCATGCTTTACATGCGAAGGATCAGCGTGAACAGGGAATTAGGAAATCACCATGAAACGCACTTATCAAGCTTCCAAAGTCCGCCGCGCCCGTACCCACGGCTTCCTGGTCCGCATGAAGACCCGCGGCGGCCGTGCCGTCATCAACGCACGCCGCGCCAAGGGCCGCAAGCGCCTGGCTGTCTGACGGCAGCCCACCTGCCGTTGCCAGCAGCCGACACGCCAGCGCAGGCTCCCGCAGCCAACGCGTCCGGCGTGCCCGGCCCGGCTTCCATGCAGCGGCTCAAGACCCGCGCGCAATTCCAGGCCGTCCTCGCAGGTGCCACCGTGGCGCGCACTGCTCATTTCGCATTGCACCGCTGTGCGCTCGATCTCGCATCGAGCGCACAGCCGTTATTCGCGTCCGACGATGTCTGGTTGGGCGCCATGGTGCCCAAGCGCTGGGCGCGTCGCGCGGTCACGCGCAACGCCATCAAGCGCCAGATCTATACCGTGAGCGCCGCGCCCGACGTCGGCCTGCTTCGTGCCGCGCACGTGGTGCGGCTGCGCGCGGGCTTTGATCGCAAGGAATTCGTGAGCGCCTCTTCGGACAAGCTCAAGGCCGCCGTTCGCGCCGAACTCCAGCAGTTGCTGGCGCGGGCCGCCCGGCCGGCGCCCCCGCCGCGCGAGCGTTCCGAGCGCCCCCCGTCCGCGCCTTCTTCTTCCTCTTCCTCATGAAACGCCTGCTGATCGGCCTCGTGAAGGGCTACCGTCTGCTGCTGAGCCCCTGGCTCGGCCAGTCGTGCCGCTTCACGCCGACCTGCTCCGTGTATTCGATCGAGGCGCTAGAGGTGCATGGCGCGCTCAAGGGCAGCTACCTCACTCTGCACCGCATCGCGCGCTGCCAGCCCTGGTGCCAGGGCGGCCACGATCCGGTTCCACCGAAATCTCAGCGTCGCACTGACAAGTCAGGATCGCTGTTTTCGTCTCTTCTCTCCTCCGACAAGAAGTCTTCGTCATGAACGATATCCGCCGCACGATCCTGTGGGTGATTTTTGGGTTCTCGCTGGTGTTGCTGTGGGACCAATGGCAGGTCTTCAACGGCAACAAGCCGACCTTCCTGCCGTCGAGCAAGCCCGCCGCGGTGGCCGCCGCCCCGGGCAGCACGCCCGCCGCCAACAACGGCGTGCCGACCGCCTCCGGAGCCGCCGGCGGCAACGCCGGTGCCGTGCCCACGCAAGCCGCTGCGGCCGCTCCCCGTGAGCAGGTCACCGTGACCACCGACCTGTTCAAGGCCACGATCGACAGCGAAGGCGCCACGGTCAACCACCTGGAGCTGCAGAAGTACGACGAAGCCGACCGCACCAAGCGTGTCGTGCTGTTCGAGAACGGTTCGGCGGCCACGCGCTATGTGGCGCAGACCGGCCTCCTGAACCAGGTCGACACCGGTGAGCGTTTCCCCAACCACCTGACGCCGATGACGCCGAAGGCCGGTCCGCGCGAGATGGCCGACGGCCAGAACACGCTGGAAGTGAGCTTCGAGAGCGCGCCCGTTGGCGGCCTGAAGTACATCAAGACCTACGTGTTCCACCGCGGCGACTACGTCATCGGCGTGCGCCACGAAGTGATCAACGTGAGCGACCAGCCGCGCGACGCGCAGTTGTACCTGCAGTTGCTGCGTCACGGCACCGTGGCCGCCGGCACCATGTTCGGCACCAACACCTTCACCGGCCCGGCCGCGTACACCAACGAGAAGAAGTTCCACAAGCTCGACTTCAAGGACATCGCCAAGGGCAAGATCGAACCACCGCCGCCGGCCAACGACGGCTGGATCGCGATGGTGCAGCATTACTTTGCGTCGGCCTGGCTGCTCAAGGGCGACCCGGCCAGCGAACAGCTGCGCCGCGAATTCCGCGTGAAGGACCTGGGCGACAACCTCTTCACCGTGGCCATGGTGGCCACGCTGCCGAAGATCGCCCCGGGTGCCACGCAGGTCGTGAACAGTGCGCTGTTCGCCGGTCCTGAAGAAGAAAAGAAGCTCGAAGCCATTGCCCCGGGCCTGGACCTGGTGAAGGACTACGGCATCTTCGCGATCATCTCCAAGCCGCTGTACTGGCTGCTGACCCAGCTGCACGGCATCCTGGGCAACTGGGGCTGGTCGATCGTGGCGCTGGTGGTGCTGCTGAAGGCGGCCTTCTACTGGCTCAACGCCAAGGCCTACGCCAGCATGGCCAAGATGAAGGCCATCAACCCCAAGATCATGGAAATGCGCGAGCGGCTGAAGGACAAGCCGCAAGAAATGCAGCAGGAGATGATGCGGATCTACAAGACCGAGAAGGTCAATCCGATGGGCGGCTGCTTCCCCATCGTGATCCAGATCCCGGTGTTCATCGCGCTCTACTGGGTGCTGCTGTCGTCGGTCGAAATGCGCCATGCGCCTTGGATTCTCTGGATCACCGACCTGTCGGCACCGGACCCCTGGTACATCCTGCCGATCGTCATGACGGCCACTTCGCTGTTCCAGACCTGGCTCAACCCGACGCCACCCGATCCGATGCAGGCCAAGCTGATGTGGATCATGCCGCTCGCGTTCAGCGTGATGTTCATCTTCTTCCCGGCCGGCCTGGTGCTGTACTGGATCACGAACAACGTGCTGTCGATCGCGCAGCAGTGGTTCATCAACAAGCGGCTGGGCGTGCTGGGCACCAAGTAGTCGCCGCACACCTCTCCAGCCATCCGACAAAGGGCCGCGTAAGCGGCCCTTTTTGCTGAAAGAATCCGCACCATGCTCGCCCGCACCACCGATCCCATCGTCGCCATCGCCACCGCCTCGGGGCGCGGGGCGGTCGGCATCGTTCGCGTGTCGGGTGCACGGCTGGCACCGTTGATCGACGCCCTCTGCGGCCGCGCGCTCAAGCCACGCGAGGCCACGTACCTGCCCTTTCGGGGCGCGGACGGCGAGCCGGTCGACCACGGCCTGGCGATCCACTTTCCGGCGCCTCATTCCTTCACCGGCGAAGACGTGCTCGAACTGCAGGCCCATGGCGGCACGGTCGTCTTGCAACTGCTGCTGTCACGCTGCCTCGAAGCGGCCGCTGAACCCGATGCGATCACGGGCCGGCCACGCCTGCCCGGCCTGCGCGTGGCGGAGCCGGGCGAGTTCAGCCAGCGCGCCTTTCTCAACGGCAAGATCGACCTGGCCCAGGCCGAGGCGATCGCCGACCTGATCGATGCGAGCACCGAGGCCGCCGCGCGCAGTGCCGGGCGCTCGCTGTCAGGCGCGTTCTCGCGCGAGATTCACACGCTGCGCGATGCGCTCATCCACCTGCGCATGCTGGTCGAGGCCACGCTCGACTTTCCCGAAGAAGAGATCGACTTTCTGCAGAAGGCCGATGCGGCCGGGCAATTGGTGAAGCTGCAATCGCAGCTGGCAGCCGTGCAGCTGCGTGCGCGCCAGGGGGCGCTGCTGCGCGAAGGCATCAAGGTCGTGATCGCGGGGCAGCCCAATGCGGGCAAGAGTTCGCTGCTCAATGCGCTGGCCGGCGCCGAGCTGGCCATCGTGAGTGCGGTGGCTGGCACGACGCGTGATGTGGTCTCCCAGACCATCCAGATCCACGGCGTGCCGCTGCATGTGGCCGATACCGCCGGCCTGCGCGAAAGCAGCGATGAGGTCGAGCAGATCGGCGTGGCGCGCGCCTGGGGCCAGATCGAGAGCGCCGATGCCGTGCTGTTCCTGCACGACCTGACGCGCGCCGACCTGCCCGACTACGCCGCAGCCGATGCCGAGATCCTTCGCGGCCTGCGCCAGAAGCTACCCGCGAGCGTGCCCGTGCTTGATGTCTGGAACAAGCAGGACGCGGCGCCTTCAGCCCAGCCGGCGCAGGGCATCGCGTTGTCGGCCAAGACCGGCCTCGGCATCGAGGCGCTGCGCGATCAATTGCTCCGGATGGCCGGCTGGCAGGCCGTGCCCGAGGGCGTTTACCTTGCACGGGCGCGCCACGTGCAGGCGCTGGGGCGGGTCGAAACGCACCTCGCACTGGCCGCTGGCCACCTGGCGGCGCAGGCCCAACTGCTCGATCTGCTGGCCGAAGAGCTGCGCCTCGCGCAGAACGCGCTCAACGAGATCACGGGCGAGTTCGGTGCGGACGATCTGCTGGGCGTGATCTTTTCGCGCTTCTGTATCGGGAAATAGCGACACTTGACGACAGACGGCCGGCAAAAACGTAAACAGTTGTAGCCGAATCTCATGGCCATCGCGGATACTTCGGCACAGATGCGGGGTTGAGAAAACATGTCCATCCAGAACCTGAGCCGCGCCATCGCGGAGAACACGAGCCTCGACGCTTTCGCGTTGACGTTCAACGTCCAGCAATGGGAGACCCTCGCGGGCTACCTGCAACCCATCGAGACGAGCGTCGGCGACGTGCTGATCGAGCAGGGCACGCCGGACCGCTCGGTGTTCTTCATCGAGAGCGGCGCCATCAGCGTGCACCGCGTCAGCAGCAAGGAGCAGATGCGCCTTGCCGTGCTCACGCCGGGCTCGGTGGTCGGCGAAGGCTCGTTCTTCTCGCGACAGCCGCATTCGGCCAATGTGGTGGTGACCGGCGCGGGCCGTGTGTGGCGGCTCAACGCGATCCGCTTTGCGGAAATGTCGAACCGGCAGCCCAACATGGCGCTGGAAATCGCGATGGCGCTGGGCGCCGTGATCGCCAAGCGCATGGGGCACCGCTCCAAGCGCGTCGCCGTGACCTGAGGCCTCGCGGCACATCGCCAGCAGACCCACCCGCGATGCAGGCCGCATCCGCCCGCAGCGGCAGCCGTCGCTGGTTTCGTTTTGGATTCCGAGAGTAGTCAGTAAGTAAGCCATGGCCTTGATCTGTCCGGTCTGCAGCACGGAAAACCGTGACGGCGCGAATTTCTGCAGAAGCTGCGGCGACCCCCTGGTCGCCACGACCGACCGGATGCCACCGGCACCCAGCCCCGATCGCGAATGGGCCACCACCGCGCCGGCCCAGTTGCGCGCGCCGACCATTCCCGCGCCGCTGTTCGATCCTGGCGAACCCGTGCCTTCGCGTTCTTTCTTCGGCAAGTCGCCTTCGGTGCCGCCGGAAGACGAGCGAACCATCGTTGCCGCGCCCGGCCAGCCGTCGCGTGCGCCCTCGCCGTCTTCTGCTGGTTCGTCGTCGATGTCGGAAGCAGCCAGGGCCGAGCGGGCTGAAAGAAAGAAGACCCGGGTCAAGGTCCGGCGGACGGTTCCGGTCGAGCGGCCGCCGCGCAAGCGCGTGATCCTGCTGTGGCTGGGCCTGCTGGTGGTGGCGCTGGTGATGATCGTCGCGGGCTGGTATGGCTATGGGACGCGCAAGGCGCCGACAGCCGCCGAAGAGACGGCACCGCCTGTTTCGGAGCCGGCAGCCGCAGTTGTCGCAACGCCGCCGGTCGAAGCGCCGCCGGCGCCAGCCGCCGCCGAGCCGCCCGTGCAGCCGCAGGTGACAACGCCCGAAGCAGAAGCGTCACCGGCGCCTGTGGTGGCACCTCCTCCCAAGCCTGCCGCCAAGCCGCGCAAGCAGGCGACGGCTGCGTCACCGCCGCAGGGCGCCCCGGAGCCTTCTGCGCCGACCGTTGCGGCCGCCCCGCCGCCAACGCCCGCGCCTGCGGCCGAACCGATGGCCATGTGCGGCGACCGCAACTTCATCGCCAGGGCGCAGTGCATGGCCGCCCAGTGCCTGAAGCCTGAATACAAGGGGCACGCGCAATGTGAAGCGGTGCGCCGTCAACAGCGCATCGAAGAAGAAAAGCGCAATCCCACGTTGATCAACTAACTCGCCGCTGGCTGTGCGCACTTCGTGTCGCGCAGGCCTTTCGCGTTGCCAGTGCGGTCGCCGGCGTCGGGCAGATCCGGCGCCATGACTTCCGTGAAATGGAGCGGACAACCACCCCGTCAGGCTCAGGCGATCAGCCCTTTTGCAGCCGCTCTATAGCGATCGACAGCGCGGCGGGCTTGCCCGACAGCACCAGCGTGTCGCCGTCCGACAGCACCGTGTCGCCGGCCGGCGTGCGGGCCTGGCCGTCGTGGCGTCGCAGGCTGGCCACGCGCACATTCAGTGTCGGCAACGCGATCTGCTCAAGGCTCTGACCGATCGCGCGTGCACCCGGTGTGAGGGTGAAGCTGTTGAGTCGCTCGTGGTCGATCTCGTCGGCCTTGTCGTCGTCGGCGCCATGGAAGTAGCCGCGCAGCAGGTTGTAGCGGGCATCGCGCTGGTCTTGCACCACGCGGATCACCCGGCGCATCGGCACGCCGACCAGCGCCAGCGCATGGCTTGCAAGCATCAGCGAGCCTTCGATGGCCTCGGGCACGACCTCGGTGGCGCCGGCGGCCTGCAGTTTCTCGAGGTCGTGGTCGTCCTGCGTGCGCACGATCACCGGCACGTGCGGCGCATGGGCGCGGGTGTTGGCCAGCACCTTCATCGCGCCCGGCACATCGAGGTAGGTGACGACCACCGCGCTGGCGCGGGCCAGGCCGGCCGCCATCAGGGCCTGCAGCCGGGCCGCGTCGCCGAACACCACCGAGTCGCCGGCGGCGGCGGCCTGGCGCACGCGGTCGGGGTCGAGGTCGAGCGCCATGTACGGAATGCCTTCGCGCTCGAGGATGCGCGCCAGGTTCTGGCCGCAGCGCCCGTAGCCGCAGATGATCACGTGCTGCGCGGTGTTGATGGTCTTGCGCGCGATGGTGGTCATCTGCAACGATTGCTGCAGCCAGTCGCTGGCCACCAGCTTTCGCACGATGGCGTTGCTGTACATGATGATGAAAGGCGTGGCCAGCATCGACAGCACCATCGAGGCCAGCACCGGGTTGGCCAGCCAGGGCGGCAGCAGGCTGCGTTCTTGCGCCAGGGTCAACAGCACAAAGCCGAATTCGCCGGCCTGCGCCAGGTAAAGGCCGGTGCGCAGCGACACCCCCGAGGTGGCGCCCAGCACGCGCGCCAGCACCGTCACCAGCGCCAGCTTGAACAACAACGGCACCGCCAGCAGCACGCCCACCAGCAGCCAGCGCTCCACCACGATGTGCCAGTCGAGCGACATGCCGACCGTGATGAAGAACAGCCCCAGCAGCACGTCGTGGAAGGGGCGGATGTCGGTCTCGACCTGGTGCTTGTATTCGGTCTCCGACACCAGCATGCCTGCGATGAAGGCGCCCAGCGCCAGGCTCAGGCCGGCCAGTTCGGTCAGCCACGCGAGCCCCAGCGTGATCAGCAGCACGTTCAGGATGAAGAGCTCTTCGCTGCGCCGCCGGGCCACGAGCGTGAGCCACCAGCGCATGATGCGCGGGCCGCCATAGAGCAGCACGCCGATCAGGAAGGTCGCTTTCAGCAGCGCCAGGCCCAGTGCCTTGGCCAGTGCTTCGGGCGGCGCGCCGAGTGCGGGGATCAGCACCAGCAACGGCACCACTGCCAGGTCCTGGAACAGCAGCACGCCCATCACGCGCTTGCCGTGCTCGCTTTCGAGTTCGAGCCGCTCGGCCATCAGCTTGACCACGATGGCGGTGCTGCTCATGGTGAGCGCGCCCGACAACGCCAGCGTCGTCTGCCAGCCCAGGCGCCAGGAGGGCGGCAGCTGCGTGGAGATGAGCAGCGCGCCGATCGTGGCGAAGGCCATCGTCAGCAGCACCTGCAGCAGGCCGAGCCCGAACACGTGCTTGCGCATGGCGCGCAGCTTGGGCAGGCTGAATTCGAGCCCGATCACGAACATCAGGAACACCACGCCGAACTCGCCCAGGTGGCGGATGCCCTCGGAGTTCTGCGCCAATGCAAACGCATGCGGCCCGATCAGCACGCCGGCCGACAGGTAGCCCAGCATCGGCGGCAGCTTCAGCGACCGGCAGACCACCACGCCGATCACCGCGGCCAGCAAATACAACAGCGTGAGATCGAACGAAGACATAGGCGCCGATGCTAGAGCAAGACCCGTGCGCACGCGTTCGGGAAGGCACCGGGTACCCAGGGCGCGGGCGACCGTCTCCGGGGGGAGCCAGGGGCACAAAGTGCCGGGCGTGGGGACAGGCCCGTGGCCCGTAAAATCCGGCGATGAGCTCCCGCCCCGCCCCGGCCCTTGTGGTCGACCCCGAAGCCATCCTCGCTCGGGCACGCGTCACCTTCGACATCGAAGCCGAAGCCGTCCTCGGTCTGAAGACCCGGGTCGGCCCGAGTTTTGTGGAGGCCGTGCGCAAGATCCTCGACGTTCGCGGCCGCGTGGTCGTGATGGGCATGGGCAAGAGCGGCCACGTCGGCCGCAAGATCGCCGCCACCCTCGCCTCCACCGGCACGCCCGCGATGTTCGTGCACCCGGCCGAGGCCAGCCATGGCGACCTCGGCATGATCAAGTCGGTCGACCTGGTGCTCGCGATTTCCAACAGCGGCGAGGTCGACGAGCTGACGGTCATCCTGCCGGTGGTCAAGCGCCAGGGCGTGCCCCTGATCGCCATGACCGGCCGCGCCGACTCCACCCTGGCGCGCCACGCCGACATCGTGATCGACGCCGGCGTGGCCAAGGAAGCCTGCCCCCTCAACCTTGCCCCCACCGCGAGCACCACCGCCCAGATGGCGATGGGCGATGCGCTGGCGGTGGCGCTGCTCGACGCGCGCGGCTTCGGCTCGGAAGATTTCGCGCGCTCGCACCCGGGTGGCGCGCTCGGGCGCAAGCTCCTCACCCATGTCAGCGACGTGATGCGCTCGGGCGACGAAGTGCCGCGCGTACCGCCGTCCGCCACCATCAGCGAGCTGATGCGGGCCATGAGCATCAAGGGCTTCGGCGCCGCCGCCGTGGTCGAGCCCGATGGCCGCGCTTCGGGCATCTTCACCGACGGCGACCTGCGCCGCCTGATCGAAGCGGGCGCCGACCTGCGCACGCCCAAGGCGGCTGACGTGATGCACCGCGACCCGCGCACCATCCGCGTCGACGCGCTGGCGGTGGAAGCCGCCGAACTGATGGAGCAATGCGGCATCACCCGCCTGTTCGTGATCGACGGCGCGGGCGTGATCGTCGGCGCGATCAACACCAACGACCTGATGCGCGCGAAGGTCATCTGATGCCGCTCGAGTTCCAGGCCGAGACCTTGCTCGCCGCGCAGGACGTGCGCATCGTTTTCTTCGACATCGACGGCGTCCTGACCGATGGCGGCGTGTACTTCACCGAGCATGGCGAGACGCTCAAGCGCTTCAGCATCCTCGACGGCTACGGCCTGAAGCTGCTGCGCAAGGCCGGCATCACGCCGGCCGTGATCACGGGCCGCGACTCCAAGCCGCTGCGCGTGCGGCTCGAAGCATTGGGCATCGAGCACGTGCGCTACGGCACCGAAGACAAGCTGCCCGCCGCCCAGGCCATGCTCGACCAGTTGGGCTTCGGCTGGGCGCAGGCCGCCGCCATCGGCGACGACTGGCCCGACCTGCCGGTGCTGACGCGCGTCGGCTTTGCCGCGGCGCCCGCCAATGCGCATGCCGAAGTGCGGGGCATCGCGCGCTACGTCACCCGGGCACGCGGCGGCGAAGGCGCGGCGCGCGAATTCTGCGATCTGCTTCTGACAGCCTGCGGCCAGTACCGGCCGCTGCTCGACGCGGCCATGGGCCCGAACCGATGACCGACATCAAACGCGCGTGGAACCTGGTGCGCGACGCGCTCGACCGCGCAACGATCTACCTGCCCATCATCCTGACGGCGGCCGTGGCGCTCGGTACGTACTGGCTGGTGCGCAATGCGCCCAAGCTGCTGGAGCCCGCCGCCAAGGTCGCGCCCACGCACGAGCCCGACTATTTCATGCGCGACTTCGTGATCAAGAACTTCCTGCCCAGCGGCGAGCTGCGCAGCGAACTTCACGGCACCGAAGGCCGGCACTACCCGGACACCGACACCCTCGAAGTGGACATGGTGCGCATGCGCTCCGTGTCGCCCGAGGGGCTGGTCACCCGCTCGACGGCCAACCGCGGGCTGTCGAATTCCGACGGCAGCGAGATCCAGCTGTTCGGCAACGCCATCGTCATTCGCGACCCGGCCGTGGGGCCCAACGGCAAGCCGATGCCGCGCCTTGAATTCCGTGGCGAGTTCCTGCACACCTTCCTGGACACCGAGCGCGTCACGTCCAACAAGCCGGTCACCCTCATTCGCGGGGCCGACCAGTTCACGGGCGACACGCTCGACTACGACAACCTGAGCGGCGTGGCCAACCTGAATGGCCGGGTGCGCGGCCTGCTGATGCCGTCGCCGGCGATGCTCGCGCCGCCGCCGGCCAAGAAGCGCTGAAAAAAGAAGAACCCGGAAGCCACTCACGCATGACCACGTCTTCTCCGCTTGTTTTCATCACCGGCGCATCGAGCGGTATCGGCCAGGCCCTGGCCGCGAGCTTCAGCGACGCGGGCTATCGCCTGGCGTTGGTCGCGCGGCGCACGGGGGAGATCGAATCGTGGGCCAAGGCCTGCCAATTGAGTGCCGATCGCTATCAGGTCTATAGCGCGGACGTGGCGCAGACAGACAGCATCGTGGCCGCCGGCGCCGCCTGCATCGCGCAGCAGGGGTTGCCCGATGTGGTGATCGCCAATGCCGGCATCAGCGTCGGCATCGACACTGCGCAACGTGAAGACCTCGACGTGCTGGCGCAGACCTTTGCCACCAACAACGTCGGGCTGGCTGCCACCTTCCATCCGTTCGTGGAGGCCATGAGGAAGCGTGGCAGCGGCCGGCTGGTCGGCATCGCCAGCGTGGCCGCCATTCGCGGGCTGCCGGGGCACGGCGCGTATTGCGCCAGCAAGGCCGGCGTGGTCGCGTACTGCGAGAGCCTGCGCGGCGAACTGCACAACAGCGGCGTCAAGGTGGTCACGCTCTGCCCGGGCTATATCGACACGCCGCTGACGCAGGGCAATCGCTACGGCATGCCCTTCCTGATGAAGGCCGAGGACTTCGCCGCGCAGGCGCTGCGCGCCATCGAGGCCGGCACGAGCTACCGCGTGATCCCGTGGCAGATGGGCGTGGTCGCCAAGATCATGCGCATGCTGCCCAATGCCGTGCTCGACCGGGCGGTGCAGGGCCGCGCGCGCAAGAAGCGCAGCGGGGAAGCCTGAACAGGCTGAAGAAGAAAGGGCGCCACGCGCAGACCCATTGAAAAAGGCTCCCGAGGGAGCCTTTTGTCTTGGTGCGTTGATGCGCGTGGATCAGTAGCCGCTGTTGCCGCCACCGCCGTAGCCACCGCCACCACCGCTGCGACCACCACCGCCGCCGCCACGGGGGCCAGCGCCGTAGGGGCTGCGGAAACCGCCATCGCCACCACCGCCGCCACCACTGCGGCCA
The DNA here is from genome assembly GCF_900100965.1 of Variovorax sp. EL159. Taxonomy (GTDB): domain Bacteria; phylum Pseudomonadota; class Gammaproteobacteria; order Burkholderiales; family Burkholderiaceae_C; genus Variovorax. The sequence continues at coordinate 226,745 of NZ_FMUJ01000004.1, forward strand.
CCGCCGCCGTAGCCGCCACCGCCGGAGCGACCACCGCCGCCGCTGCGATCGCCGCCACCACCGTAGCCGCCACCACCGCCGCCGTAGCCACCGCCACCACCGCCGCCATAACCACCGCCGCCACCACCGTAGCCGCCGCCACCGCTGCGCGGGGGACGTGCTTCCATGGGACGTGCTTCATTGACGACAACGCTGCGGCCGCCCAAGGGCTGACCGTTCATGCCGGTGATGGCTGCCTGCGCTTCCGCGTCACTGCCCATCTCGACGAAGCCGAAGCCCTTCGAGCGGCCGGTGTCGCGCTCCATCATGACCTTGGCGCTGGTCACTGCGCCGAACTGGCCGAAGGCCTGCTCGAGATCACCGTCGCGCACCGAGTAAGGCAGGTTGCCGACGTACAGTTTGTTGCCCATCAAGGGACTCCTATAAACACATCAAGAAAAGCGATGGAGTCCCGAAAGCATCACTCAAACGAGAGCCGTCGAGTCGCGCGAAACTGACCGATCACCGAACTGCCTCCCCACCAAAATGAAGAGGGAGGCTCGTGCATTATGGGTGAAATATCCGAAAAGCAAGCAGAAAATTGCTTCTTGCGGTAGCACTTGTCAAAACTTTAAAAGCTAGCGCACGCTTACGGAATCGGGAAGAGGTCCTTGGCGTTACAGGTAGAATCCGCCCCGTCATTGGGGAGTAGCCGCCTTCCGATTTGCGAGAAGGGCCCGCGTCAACAGACTTGTCCTGCCCCACACAGGACATGGCGCGTGCAGTGAACACACCTGGCGAGACCTTTGACCGTGCAACTTCGGGAAATATGGCCGAAGGTGTTGCACGGTCAATTGCGTCCTTCGGCCCAAGGAACCCACGTTCATCATGGAAGCTTTTCTCGTTGCAACCGGCGTAGTTGCGCTCGCCGAAATGGGCGACAAGACCCAACTCTTGGCCCTCTTGCTCGCTGCCCGTTTCAGGAAACCCTGGCCGATCGTGCTCGGCATCTTCGCCGCCACCATCGTCAACCACGCCCTTGCAGGTGCCGTGGGCAACTACATCACGCACTGGCTCGGGGCCGAGGCCCTTCGCTGGATCCTGGGCGGCTCGTTCATCGCGATGGCCGCCTGGATGCTGATTCCCGACAAGCTCGACGATGACGACGCCCCCGGCGTCTCGCAATTCGGCGTCTTCGGCACCACCGTCATCGCGTTCTTCCTGGCCGAGATGGGCGACAAGACGCAGATCGCCACCGTCATGCTCGCGGCCCGCTTCACCCAGGACTATTTCTGGGTCGTTGCCGGCACCACGCTGGGCATGATGCTGGCCAATGCACCGGTGGTGTGGCTGGGCGACAAGATCGTGAAGCGCGTTCCCATCAAGCTCGTGCACGGCATCTCCGCCGCGATCTTCCTGGTGCTCGGCATCATCATGATCATCGGCTGGTAGCAGTCGTTATCCGATGGGGCGATATACTGCCCCTTGCGCCGATTTGCTTCAGCTTGCGGGCGCTTTATAAATTCAGCTAAAGACAGGCGCGGCAGACCCGGCTCGTTTTTGGCGAGGCCGGGTTTTTTCATTCATGCCGTCACCTTTGGTCGTCACTTCGCAGTCGATGCAGTTCGCGGGCCCGCTGGCCCTGCGCAGCGGCACGTCGATCAGCGACTACACACTCGCCTACGAGACCTATGGCACGTTGAACGCCGACCGCAGCAATGCGGTGCTGGTGTGCCATGCGCTCAACGCTTCGCACCACGTCGCGGGGGTCTACGAGGGCCAGGCCCGCTCCGAGGGCTGGTGGGACAACATGGTCGGGCCCGGCAAGCCGGTCGATACCGACCGTTTCTTCGTGATCGGCGTCAACAATCTCGGCTCGTGCTTCGGCTCGACCGGCCCGATGCACGTCAACCCGGCCACGGGCAGCATCTACGGCGCCGACTTCCCGGTGGTGACGGTCGAAGACTGGGTCGACGCCCAAGCCGCGCTGCTGGATGCGCTGGGCATTCGCACGCTCGCGGCCGTCATGGGCGGCAGCCTCGGCGGCATGCAGGCGCTGTCGTGGACGCTGCAGTACCCCGACCGCGTGCGGCACGCCGTGGTGGTGGCCAGCGCGCCCAACCTCACGGCCGAGAACATCGCCTTCAACGAAGTCGCGCGCCGCGCCATCGTGACCGACCCCGACTTCCACGGCGGCCACTTCTATCAGCACGGCGTGATCCCCAAGCGCGGCCTGCGCATCGCCCGCATGATCGGCCACATCACGTACCTCAGCGACGACGTGATGAACGAGAAGTTCGGCCGCATCCTGCGCAGCGCGGTCGAGGGCGAAACGGTCGGCCTCGACTACCGCTACTCCACGCAGGACGTCGAGTTCCAGATCGAAAGCTACCTGCGCTACCAGGGCGACAAGTTCAGCGAGTACTTCGACGCCAACACCTACCTGCTGATCACCCGCGCGCTCGACTACTTCGACCCCGCACGCAGCCACGGTGGCCAGCTCAGCAAGGCACTGGCGCAGGCCACGGCCAAGTTCCTGCTCGTGAGCTTCAAGACCGACTGGCGCTTCTCGCCCGCGCGCAGCCGCGAACTGGTGAAGGCACTGCTCGACAACCGCCGCAACGTGAGCTACGCCGAGATCGATGCGCCGCACGGGCACGACGCCTTTCTGCTCGACGACGTGCGCTACATGGGCGTGGTGCGCTCCTACTTCGAACGCGTGGCGCAGGAATTCCAATGAGCGACCTCGACACCCAACGACTGATCGCCGCGCTGGTGCCCCAGGGCTCGCGCGTGCTCGACCTCGGCTGCGGCGATGGCGCCCTGCTCGACCTGCTGCAGCGTGAGCGCGGCTGCACCGGCTACGGCGTGGAGATTGCCGACGGCAACGTGCTGCAGTGCATCCGCCGCGGCGTCGACGTGATCCAGCTCAACCTCGACGAAGGCCTCGCGATGTTCGACGACGCTTCCTTCGATGTGGTGCTGCAGATCGACACGCTGCAGCACCTGCGCAATGCCGAGGTGATGCTGCGCGAGACCGCGCGCGTCGGCCGCTTCGGCATCGTCGCCTTCCCCAACTTCGCGCACTGGCCCAACCGCCTGAGCGTGGCGCGCGGCCGCATGCCCGTGACGCGCCGCCTGCCCTACCAGTGGTACGACACGCCGAACATCCGCGTCGGCACCTTCAAGGACTTCGAGGTGCTGGCCGGCAAGAACAACCTGCGCGTGCTCGATTCGTTCGGCCTGCAGAACGGGCGCGACGTGCGCTGGCTGCCGAACGCGCGCGCCAGCACGGCCGTCTTCAAGTTCGAGCGAGGCGGCTGAGCCGCGAGCACCGCACCGGATGAGCTTCACGCTGGCGCAGCCGGTTCACAGCGAGCTGGTCATCAAGAAGAGCCGTTTCATCGGCTGCGTGCAACCGGTGTCCGACCGGGCCGCTGCGCTGGCCGTGGTCGCCTCGCTGCGTGCCGAGCACCCTGCCGCTGCCCACGTGTGCTGGGCGCTGATGGCCGGTGGCCAGTCGGCCGCCAACGACGACGGCGAGCCCGGTGGCACAGCCGGCCGTCCCATGCTGGAAGTGCTGCGCCATCAGGAGATCGAAGGCTCGCTCGCGACCGTGGTGCGCTACTTCGGCGGTGTGAAGCTCGGTGCGGGTGGCCTCGTGCGGGCCTACACCGATGCCATCGCGCAAGCTCTTCTGGGCGCCACGCTCGTGCCGTTGGTGCGGCAGCGCAGCCTGCGTTGCGCGGTGCCCTATGCGCTCGAAGGTCTGGTGCGGCGCGAGCTTGCGGCGGTGGGTGCGGTGCTCGACGACGTGCAGCACGGCGACGATGTGCACTTTGCCTTCACGCTCCCCGCGCCCGAGGCCGATGCCTTCATCGCCCGCCTCGACGATGCTGCGCAAGGGCGCGTCGTCTGGCCGCAGGCGTGACGCGCCTGGCCGGTACCGCTGGTGCCGGTGCAGGTGCAGGCGTTGTCGCTGTCATGGCGAAGATGCCGCGCGGCGCCACGGCCGCAGGTGCCGCATCGTCGTTCGGTCCGCGCCGCGCCATCTCCGCCGTCACGATGCCGGTGGGCACGGCCAGCACGCCCCAGCCCAGCAGCATCATCACCGAGGCGATCGCGCGGCCCAGGTCGGTCTTGGGCACGAGGTCGCCGAAGCCCACCGTGGCCATCGTCGAGATGGCCCAGTAGATCGCCACCGGAATGCTGGTGAAGCCGTGCGTCGGCCCTTCGACCACGTACATCAGCGTGCCCATCACCAGCACCACCAGCATCACGAAGCCGACGAACACCGTGATCTTCCGGCGGCTCGATGCCACCGCCAGCACCAGCGCGCGGTACTCCACCGAGTAACGCGAAAGCTTGAAGATACGGAACACGCGCAACAGCCGCAGCACGCGCACGTCGATCAGGTAGGCCAGTTCGGGCGCGAGCGCCACCAGGAAGGTCGGCAGCAGCGCGAGCAGGTCGATCACGCCATAGAAGCTCAGCGCATAGCGCAGCGGCTTGTTCACGCACGACAGCCGCGCGATGTATTCGAGCGTGAAGAGAATGGTGAACACCCATTCGAGCGCATTGAACACAGGGCGCCATTGCTCGCGGATCGACTGCACGCTGTCCAGGATCACCACCAGCACGCTGGTCACGATCACCGCGATCAGCGCCAGGTCGAACAGCAGCCCGGCCCGCGTGTCGGCCTCGAAGATCACCGTGAACAGCGTGCGCCGCCATCCGCTGGCAGGCTTGTCGAAACGGGCGTCGGTGGTGGACGAGATGGCGCGTGCGGCGAGAGCGGAGTCGGTGTTCGGGCTTGTCATCTTCCAGGGCCTGGGTGGCATGAGCGGCCATTGTCATGCGCGGGAGCGACTTATTCGGTTACGCTTATTGCGCAATGAAGTGCCGCAGGCCATGAGTGCGTTCTTACGATAGTCCCTTTCTTGAGGAGCTCCCCTTTGGCTACACAGTCCCCCTTTTTCGGCAAGCGTGATCGTGACACCGACTCGTTGACGTCCCGCCCCGCGCCGCTGGTCGGTTCGGGCACCAATCTCTCCGGTACCCCCGTCAATCCTTCATCGCTGACCGCACAACAAGGCGGACTCGGCACCGCTGCGGCTGCAGCGCCTGCGGCCAAGGAAGGCGGCAGCAAGCTCACCGTCGGCCCGAACATCAAGCTCAAGGGCGTCGAGATCACCGATTGCGACACGCTCGTGGTCGAAGGCCTGGTCGAAGCGACCATGGACTCGCGCCTGATGCAGATCGCCGAGCAGGGCGAGTTCAAGGGCTCGGCTGAAATCGACATCGCCGAAATCCGCGGCGTGTTCGACGGCAACCTCACCGTGCGCGAGAAGCTCGTCATTCACTCGACCGGCAAGGTCACCGGCAAGATCCGCTACGGCAAGATCGTGATCGAAGAAGGCGGCCAGCTGTCGGGCGAGATCAGCTTCGGCGCCAAGGCTTAACGCAGTCTTCGGTTTACACGCCGTTCGGCCTCAGGCCGGCGGCGTCCATCCCAGGCGCTCCAGCAAGGCACCGGCCGCGGCCGGTGCCTTTTCCTTGGCGCCGTTGATGAAGTAGACGAACACGTCGCGCCTCTTAGTCGGCGGCCCGGCCCAGCCCTGCGCGCGCTCGGCCCAGGTGTCGAGCGCCTTCGGCCCGTAGCCGGTCTTGAGCTTCGCGTCGGCCATCATGAGCCGCGCATAGGCAAAGTCGCCTTCGGGTTCCTCGAACGACGGAAACTTGTCGGCATCGGTGAACACCGTCGACACCTTGTGCTTCTTCGCGAGCGCCTTGTAGGCCGGCACCATGAAGCTCTCGTGCCGCACGTCCATCACGTGGCGCAGCGTGCGGCTGCCCTCCTTCTTCGGCAGCAGTTCGAGAAAGGCTTCGAAGTCTTCGGGGTCGAACTGCTTGGTCGGCATGAACTGCCAGACGATCGGCCCCAGCTTGTCGCCCAACTCGGCGACGCCGCTGTCGATGAAGCGCTTGATCGAATCGCCCGCGCCCGACAGCAGCTTGCGGTTGGTCGCGAAGCGCGAGGCCTTCATCGAGAACATGAAGTCGGCCGGCGTGTCGTCGTGCCATTTCCTGAAGGTCTCGGGCTTGAAGGTGCTGTAGTAGGTGCCGTTGATCTCGATGGCACTCAGCTTGCGGCTCGCGTAGTTCAACTCCTTCGCGTGCGCGAGACCCTGGGGGTAGAAGTTGTCGCGCCAGGGCTCGTAGGTCCAACCGCCGATGCCCACCCTGATGTCCACCTTGGTCCGAGTCGATGCTGCCTTGCTCACATTGCGCTCCGGGTTGAGATCGCCCGCACTCTACGCGCGGTCGCGCCAAGGCGCAAAATGCGTTTTTTTCGTCACCCGCGGAGAACCCACGATGAACGCCCCCCTGCACCGCGAAATGCCCGCAGGCCTGCTCGATGCCGAGCGCGCCCTCTCCGACGTCACCGCCCGCTGGGACGGCGACATCGTCAAGCAACTCACCGACTACATCGCCATTCCCGCCAAGTCGCCCGGCTTCGACAAGGATTGGTCGGCCAACGGCTACCTCGAGACCGTGCTGCGCAATGCCGCCGCCTGGGTCGAGGCGCAGAAGGTCGAGGGCCTGAAGCTGGAGATCGTGCGCCTGGAAGGCCGCACGCCGGTGCTGTTCTTCGAAGTGCCGGCCACCGGCACCGACATGACCGAGACCGTGCTGATGTATGGCCACCTCGACAAGCAACCCGAATTCACCGGCTGGCGCAACGACCTCGGCCCGTGGACGCCCAAGTACGAGAACGGCCTGCTCTACGGCCGCGGGGGCGCCGACGACGGCTATGCGGTGTACGCCAGCGTCGCCGCGCTGCAGGCGCTCAAGAGCCAGGGCGTGGCGCATCCGCGCATCGTCGGCCTGATCGAGACCTGCGAGGAAAGCGGCTCCTACGACCTGCTGCCGTATGTCGACGCGTTGCGTCCGCGCCTGGGCAATGTCGAGCTGGTGATCTGCCTGGACTCCGGTGCCGGCAACTACGACCAGCTGTGGCTCACGACCTCGCTGCGCGGCATGGCCAGCGGCACGCTCAAGGTCGAGGTGCTGACTGAAGGCATCCACTCGGGCGACGCCTCGGGGCTCGTGCCGTCGAGCTTCCGCATCATGCGGCAGGTGCTCGACCGCCTCGAGGACAGCGCCACCGGCCGCCTGCTGCCCGCGAGCTTCCACTGCGAAGTGCCGGCCGACCGCCTCGCGCAAGCCAAGGCCACGGCCGCCATCCTCGGTGACGAGGTCTACAAGCGCTTCCCATGGGCGCACTACGACTGCGGCGGCTCGACCATGTTCGCGCTGCCGACCACCATCGATCCGGTAGAGGCATTGCTCAACCGCACCTGGAAGCCCACGCTGTCGGTGACCGGCGCCGAAGGCTTTCCGGCGCTGAAGGATGCGGGCAACGTGCTGCGTCCGTACACCGCGTTCAAGCTCTCGCTGCGCCTGCCGCCGCTGGTCGATGCGGCCGAGACGGTGCAGACGCTCAAGGCTCTGCTCGAAGACAACGCGCCCTACCAGGCCCGCGTCACTTTCGAGAGCAACGGCGGCGCCACCGGCTGGAACGCACCGACCATCACGCCGTGGTTCGAGGATGCGCTCAACAAGGCCTCGCGGGCGCACTTCGGCGCGTCGTGCGGCTATATCGGCCAGGGCGGCACGATCCCGCTGATGAACATGCTCAGTGCGGGCTTCCCCAAGGCGCAGATGATGGTCTGCGGCGTGCTCGGCCCGAAGAGCAACGCGCACGGTCCCAACGAGTTCCTGCACGTGCCCTACGCCAAGAAGCTGACGGCTGCCGTGGCCGAGGTGATCTCCGCACTCCCGGCCGCGCACCGCGCCGCCAGCGTGGAGCCCGTGGCGGCTTGAGCGCACTGCCCTTGCCGCATCGCGTGTCGCTGTCCACACCGGACGGCGAGACGCTGGCGCTGCGCCGCCTGCCTGCCCCCGGCGAGCCGCGCGCGGTGGTGGTCGTGGTGCACGGGCTCGGCGAGCATGCCGGCCGCTATCACGCACTCGCCGAAGACCTGCACGAATGGGGCTTTGCCGTCTGGGCGCATGACCACCACGGCCACGGCGAATCGACCGGTGCGCGCGGCGGCCTGCCGAGCGAACTGCGGCTGGTCGACGATCTCGCGCTGGTGATCGACGATGCGCGCCGCGAAAACCCCGGGCTGCCCTTGGTGCTGCTGGGGCACAGCCTCGGTGGCTTGGTTGCGGCGAGTCTGGTGGCGCGCGGCGTGCGGCCGGTCGACGGGCTGGTGCTGTCGTCGCCGGGGCTCGACCCGGGCCTGAGCGGTTTCCAGAAGGCGCTGCTCACGGTGCTGCCGCGCATCGCGCCGAACCTGCGCGTGGGCAACGGGCTCGACGACAACTACCTCTCGCACGATCCGGCCGTGGTGCAGGCCTACCGCGACGATCCGCTCACGCACGATCGCGTCGGCAGCCGCCTCGCGCGCTTCCTCGCCTACGAAGGGGCTTCGGTGCAGCAGCACGCCGCCAACTGGCCGGTGCCTACCCTGCTTCTCTATGCGGGCGACGACCGCCTCGTGATGCCCGCCGCAAGCCGCGCGTTCGCTGCGGCTGCCGCGCCCAGCGGCATGGTCGAGGCGCACTGCTTTCCGTCGCTGTACCACGAACTCTTCAACGAGCTGGAAGCCGCGCCCGTGTTCGCGGCCCTGCAGCGCTGGCTCGACCGGCGCTTTCCGCCGAGCTGAACGGCGACTGTCAGATCGCGGCCGTAGCGGCGCTTCGCTGCCTGCGCGCCAGCCAGATCAGCGCGATACCTGTCAGCGCCACCGGCACCAGCGATCCGAAGTTCAGCAATTGCCAGCCCTGTGTCGTGACCAGCACGCCCGAGGCGAACGAGGTCAGTGCCAGCGTCGCGAACACGCAGAAGTTGAGCGCGCCCTGCGCCCGGTCGCGCTCTTCGGGCGTATAGGCCGTGAGCGACAGCGTCGTACTGCCGGTGAACAAGAAGTTCCAGCCCACGCCCAGCAGGCACAGCGCCACGATGAAGTGATGCAGCTCGACGCCCGAGAGCGCGACCGCGATGCATCCGAGGTTGAGCGCCAGCCCCACGCCCATCACCGGCAACGCGCCGAAGCGGCGGATCAGGTGGCCGGTGAAGAAGCCCGGCGCGAACATGCCGATCACGTGCCATTCGAGCACCAGCGCGGCATCTGAAAAAGGCAGGCTGCAGATCTGCATGGCGATGGGCGTGGCGGCCATCAGCAGGTTCATCACGCCGTAGCCCAGCGCGCCCGAGGCTGCGGTCACGATGAACACCGGCTGCCGCACGATCTCGCGCAATGGCCGTCCGCCCGCGGCGTCGTTGCGCTTTGGCGTGGCCGGGAATTCGATGAAATGCATCACCGCCATCGACAGCAGTGCGACCGCGGCCAGCGCGACGTACGCGCCGGCGAATGGCACGGCGAACGCGTCGCGCGTGACGGTTGCCAGGTTGGGCCCCGCAACCGCGCCGATGAGGCCACCCGCCATCACCATCGAGACCGCCTTCTCGCGCCATGCCGGCGCCGCAAGCTCGGCTGCTGCGAAGCGGTAGAGACCGGCGTTGGCGTTGTAGTAGCCCGCGATCAACGTGGCAAAACACAGCAGCCAGAAGTTCTTCGAGACGGCGGCGTAGGCGCACACCAGTGCCGACGCAAACGCCACCGCCAACCCGATCTGGAACGAGCCACGCCGGCCGAAGCGCTGCTGCGTGCGCGCCACCAGCCCGGTGCTGAGCGCGCCGCCCACCACATAGCCCATCACCGGCAGCGTCGCCATCCAGCCGTGGGGTGCGATGCCCAGGCCGACCAGCCCGTTGATCGCGATGAAGGTGACGTTGTTGGTCAGGAGCAGGCCCTGACAGATGGCGAGAAGCCAGAGGTTGCGGTTCATGGTGTGGCGGCCCGGATCACGCGGCTCAGGTCGCGTTCGATTTCGCTGAGCACGATCGGGGTGAGTTCGCCGAGGGTGGCATCGGCACCGTCGAGCACCACGGCACTCACGGTCTGCAGGTCTTTCCCGTCGGGGCTGTCCTGCACGAACCAGCCTTCTTCGAGCTGCAGGCAGATCTGGCGTCCTCCAGGCAGCGGCTTGTTGAAGCTGTTGACCATGCCACCCTCGCCCACCTCGCGCTGCCAGCCGCGCGTTTCCAGGCCGAGCAGGCCTGCGTTCGACACGGACCGACCGGCCCAATGATCGAGCCCCCGGCGCGAGCGCTGCGCTTCGTCGAGCGTGAAGGTCTCGCGCATCAGTTGCTCGAAGGGCTGCATCAGCTCGTAGTCGGCCAGCACCGACCCCCACGCGCCCGCGAGCGTGGGGTCGAGCGCAGCGATCTCCAGCGGATGCGGAATGCCGATGCGGCCGTCTTCGGGCAGCGCGAAGGCGTCGTCTTGCAGGTCGGTGAGTTCGCCCTCCGCAGTGACGCGGAAGGTGCCTTCGAGCTGGTCTTGTGCATCGAACAAGCCCCAGACCAGCGGCCGGCTGAAGACACGCAGCACCGGATGGTTCGCGAAGAAGGGAACGAACTCGTCGGGCGCCCAGCGGCGCTGGTCGCACATGGCGGCTTCGAGCCGCTTGAGCTGCGCGCTGGCGACGGTCTTCGCGAGCTTGCGCAGTTCCTTGAGCTGCGTGGTCGCAGCGGTGGCCTTGCCCGCGTCGTCGCCTGCGTTCGGCTTGGGCAGCGCCTTGAGCAGCTTGCCGGCGCTGTCGCGCAGCACGGGCTGGAAATTGTCGTCCATGCGCACCTCGAAGCTGCGCGGACCGAAGTCGAGCGACAGGCGGGCGCGTGCGTCCAGGCCGAGGTCGGGCACGGTACGGTCGGCCAGCTGTTCCATGCTGAGGCCGCGTTGTTCGGCCACTTCGCCCAGCATGCGGTCGGCCCGGGTGCGCAGGTCGTCGTAGCGCGTTTGGCGGGCCAACTCGCTCAGGTGCATGAGGGCGGTGTCGCTGCCGATCTCGCCGAGCATCTCGAGCGCGTCGTAGGCCCGAACGCGGTCGAGCGCGGCGCGCCACTGGCGCAGCAGGCCGAACAGCTGGCGTGCGGTTTCGTCGTCGCCGAAGCGGCCCTGCAACGCGAAGGCCCAGCGCTCCTTGCTCGGGCGGCCGTTGCCGATCCACCAGGCCAGCAGCGCGCGGCCGAAGCGCGCCAGGGCGTCGGGAGCGAGTACGGCAAGCAGCGCGCTCAGGCCGGGGTACGGCGCATCGGATTTGCTCAGCATCATGGCCATGAGCACGTCGGGCACGACGGCCTGCGGCAGCGCATGGCCGCTGTCCTTCAGGACGAGGCGCGGCAGCGTCGCCAGCGGCAAGGCCTTGGGTACGGCGGGCAGGCTCTCGGGCAGCACGTCCTCGGGGGCGGTGGACAGCAGCTGCGTGATGGCGCTTGCGGCTTCCGGGCTGTAGGCGTTGGCCTGTGCGTGAACCTTCTCGGCATGGCCGGCGTCCTGCAGCCATCGCAACGCGGCCTGGGCGGCATCGCGTGGTGCACCGGGCGCGCCCAGCGCGGCAGGGATGAGGCCACGCGCGGCCGTCTCCGGGTAGTGGGTCAGCCACTCGCCTGCTTCACGCCGGACCCAGCGGTTGGTGTGGAAGCCCTTCGCGACCCAGTTGGCGAGCTGGTCCCATTCGATGACCGAGACCAGCTCGAACATCGCGCGCGCACCCTGCTTCAGGTAGCGCTGCAGGCCCGGCAGCGCAGCGGTGCCGAAGTGATGGAGCACGGGGCGGATGCGCATGGCATCGCCCATGTAGTGCGCCTCTTGCGGCATCTGCTCGAACACCGCGATGGCCACGGGGGTCGGCAGTTGCCAGAGGAAGTCGGTGTGGCCCCACGTGCCCGGCGGCGGTGTCGTGAAGTCTTCCGGCTCGATGCGGCGGCCAGCCATCACCGGTTCGATCGACTCGGGCCGCAGGCCCATCAGCCACAAGGCCTTGCGGGGGGCGTCCCATGACGGGGCCTGCGCCTGCACCTCGGCCGGCGCGGCGGACCCGGTGCGTGCGAAGTCCGCCATCCGCCGGTCGGAATCTTCGCGTCGGGATGCGACTTCGCGCTTCAACCAGTCGGAGGCGGTCTCGGCCTGGTCGTGCGGGACGTGCGGTGGGGGGGTGAAGCCATCCCAGTGCAGCGTCGCGGGCTCGCATCGCAGGGGCAATGCCAACGTCGGGGTGGCCGGCAGCGCCTGCCGGTTCTTCCAGGGCGGATGGCGCAGGAAGGCGGGCCATTCTTCCGGTGCGGCATCGACCAGGCCTTCGGAGCCATCTTCCTGCAGGCGCTCGAGCGTCTTGCGCTGGGCGGCATCGCAAGACGCCTCCAGGGGCGCCTGCCAGTCGGGGTTCGCGGCCAGCAGTTCCAGCACCAGCGCGGCGCCGGCCTGGTGGCGCGCGGGGTTGGCGGACAGCAGCTCGCGCAGTACGAACAACGGCCAGCGCGCGGCCTGCCTGATCAGGGCGTTCTTGCAGTCGAGTTGCTTGACCTGGGTGACGAGGAAACGCACGACGGCCGCATCGTGGATCGCCAGCAGATCGGCGATGGCTTCCTTGCGCAGCGCGGGGTCGAGGAACAGCTCCACCGCGTTGGGGCCGTGCAGTTCGAGCATGCGCAGCCGCGCCGGACGCAGCTGCCAGGTCGGGAGGCGATGGCGCCGGAAGAAGTCGAGGCTGTCGGCCAGGCTCCGTTCAGTTGCGAGCGTGCCGCCGCAGTTGCTGCAGGGGCGGTCCTCGAACTGCGCCAGCGCTTCGCGCATGGCCTTGGTCCACCGGACGGTGCCGTCGGGCTGCGCCTCCAGGCCATCGTCCCCCTTCGACTTGCGACTCCCTGCCATGCCATTCCCCGGAATTGATGCGAGCGGGATTGTCGGCCAACGGAAGCCGTCGCAGCGGGAGAGAACGGACGAAAAAAAGCGCCCTTGCGGGCGCCGGAATTCTTGACGGGCAGCTGCCTTGTTTCAGGGCTGCTTGCCTTGCAGCAGGCCGCTGAGCGAACCCAGCAGGTCTTCATGGTTGCCCAGGCCCTGGTCGGGCACCTTGCCATGCGGCGTGAGCTGGTCGATGAGCGACGGCAGCATGGTGGCGAGCATCGGCAGCAGCGTTTGCGCATTGACGCCGAGCTTGGACGCGATGGCGGCGATGGTGTCGCTGCCCAGTGCGTTTTGCAGTTGGTCGCCCGTGACCGGCTGGTTTTCTCCCTTGCCGATCCACGAACCGATGACATTGCCCAGCCCGGCCTGCTCGAATTTCGAGACCAGCCCTCCCAGGCCGCCTTGACCGCCGTTGTTGGCAAGCAGGCCGCCCAGCGCGCCGGCCAGGCCGCCGAGATCGCCCAGCCCCCCGAGGCCCCCACCTTGCGGTTGCTGCTGTTGTGCAGCGCCTCCTAGCACTTGACCGAGTACCGAATCGAGCAATCCCATGGCCGTTTCCTTGGTGTGTGACAGAACCGCTGGCATTTTGCGGTGCCGCGGACCGTAAGAAGAAAGTGGTGTATCCACTTTCAAACTTGCATCGTGACAAATTACTTGGTGCGCGGAGCCCGTTTGGGAAGCAATGCGGGATTGACCCCTTGCACCCCCACCAGGCCCAGCACGGTAACGAGCGAATTCTGCGCGCCTTTCCATGCATCTGTCACGTCGATCGATTCGCTCAGTGCGTGAAAACCGGAAGCCTTGCCGCCACCGCCCACGATGATGGCCGGGATGCCGAGCGAGATCGGCACGTTGGCATCGGTGCTGCCGCCGCGCAGCAGAGTCTTGTGGCCGAAGGCGGCGTTCGAGCGCGTGGCCGCCTCGACGATCACCGAATCGGGTGGCGTGCGGCCACCGGGGCGGTCGCCGATCAGCTTGGTGCTCGCGCTCAGCGTGTTCACGTTCCAACGCTTGTTTTCTTCGACCACGGCGTCGTCGATGGCCGTGAGGATCTTCTTTTCGGTTTCCAGCAACGAGGCCATGTCGTCCGAACGGATGTCGATGGCCATGCGCGCATCGGGCGCGATGGTGTTGACCGACGTGCCGCCGCCCACGGTGCCGACGGTGAAGGTGGTCTTCGGAAAGCTCGGCGTGCGGATGTCGGCGATCTTGGCGATGGCGCGGCCCATGCTGTGGATCGCACTCGGCACCTGCCCGAAGGCCCCGAAGCTGTGGCCGCCCGGCCCCTGGAACGTGACCTCGTAGCGATGGCTCGCGGTGCCCAGCACCAGCACGCTGCCCGGCGGCGAGGGCTCCAGCCCGACCATGCCGTCGATGTCGAGGTTGTCGCGAAAGATCGCCTTCATGCCGCGCAGGTTGCCCAGCTCTTCCTCGCCGACGTTGCCGACGATCATCAGGTCGCCCACGGTCTGGATCTTGTTGTCGTTCAGTACCTTGAGCCACGACAGGAGCACGGCGAGTCCGCGCGTGTCGTCGGCGATGCCAGGGGCATGTAGGCGGCCATCGCGCTCTTTCACCTTTACGTCGGTGCCGGCGGGAAACACCGTATCGAGGTGCGCCGAGATCAGCAGCTTGGGCCCGTTGCCGGTGCCCTTGCGCAGGCCGATCACGTTGCCTTCGGCATCGATCTTCGCGTGCGTCAGGCCGAGCGCCTTCATGCGCGCGAGGAAGGCTTCAGCGCGCTTGTGTTCCTTGAACGGGGGCGCCTCGATCTCGGTGAGCATCTTCAGGTCCTCGACCGAGCGCTCGTGATCGGCCTTGACCGCGTCCAGCAGCTTCTGGATGGTGGGCGAGGCCATCAGCTGCGTGAAGGCCTTGTCGACTTCGGGGCTGACCTGCGCGGGCGTGGGGGCGACGGCCGGATTCTGAGCATGGACGCCCCGCGCTGCGCAAAGAGCTGCAAGAACGAGAGGGGCGAGACGCAGCGCGCTGGACAGGCGAGGCATGGGGCAAAAGTCCTTCTTTTGTATTAACTGGGTAACGATTGTTTCCCAGACTTTCTGCGAGCGCGTCGCGGAAAACACCCACCCCTTCCGTTCGGCCTAGCGCCGACTAGAGCCCGGCGAGCGACACCAGCGCGGCCAGTGCCGCGGTTTCGGCGCGCAGCACGCGGGTGCCGAGCGTGACCGGCGCGAAGCCACGGGCAATGGCTTCTTGCTCCTCGCTGCTGCTCAGGCCGCCTTCGGGGCCGCTCAGCACGAGCACGTCGCGGGCATCGGGCGCGATGTCGGCGATCCGGCGTGTGCCTTCGGCGAGGCTCAGTACGAGGCGCACGGCTTCGACGTTGGCACCTTGCGCATCGATCCAACCCGAAGCGCCCGAGAAAGAGCGCACCGGATGGATCAGCGGCACGCGGTTGCGGCCGCACTGCTCGCAGGCCGCGACGGCGATAGCTTCCCAGTGCGCCCGCTTCTTCTCGGCGCGCTCGCCCGACAGGCGCAGCACGCCGTGGGCGGTGGCCAGCGGCTGGATGCTCGCCACGCCCAGCTCGGTGGCCTTCTCGACCAGCCAGTCCATGCGCTCGTTGGCGGGCATGCCGACCGCGAGGTGCACGGCGCGCGGTGCTTCGCGCTCCACCGCCAGATGGGCACCGACCGTCACCGAGACGTCGCTGCGCCCCATGCGTTCGACCGTGGCCGTGTACTCGCCGCCCGCGCCATCGAACAGCGTGAGCGCGTCGCCGGGCTGCATCCGGAGCACCTGCACATGGCGCGCGGCACCGGCCGGCAAGGCCAGGTTGGCACCGGCGGTCAGCGGGATGGAGCAGTGAAAACGGGGCATGCTATGAAATAAGGAGCGAGGAACGACCGTTGTATGGCCGTCACAGGCCCTTCGCTTTTCAGCTTTCCTTCAGACACGGCCGTAGGCGAAGCCGGTGAGCGCCGAAGTGCCCTCGATTTCGTCGATCACGCGCACCAGCGGCGTGAGTTCCATGTAGCGGCCCGCGGTGGCGCGGATGTAGGCAATGAAGCGTGGCGTGTCGGCCAGGTAACGGGGCTTGCCGTCGCGCAGCGTGAGGCGCGCGAAGATGCCGGCGACCTTCAGGTGGCGCTGCAGGCCCATCCATTCGACCGCGCGATAGAAGGCGCCGAAGTCTTCGTCGACCGGCAGGCCGGCCTTGCGGGCGGCCACCCAGTAGCGGACGGTGATGTCGAGCACGAACTCCTCGTCCCAGCTCAGGAAGGCGTCGCGCATCAGGCTGGCGATGTCGTAGGTGATCGGGCCGTAGACCGCGTCCTGGAAATCGAGCACGCCGAGCGCGGGGGCCGCACTCATCATGAGGTTGCGGGGCATGAAGTCGCGGTGCACGTACACGCTGGGCGACGCGAGGTTGCTGTCGACGATCAGCTTGAAGCTGCGCTCCAGCCGCTCCTTGAGCTTGCCCTCGACGGCGATGCCGCGATGGCGCCCGATGTACCACTCGGGGAACAGAGCCAGCTCGCGCTCGAGCAGTGCCCTGTCGTAAGGCGGCAGGACGCCGGGCTGGGAGGCCAGTTGCCAGCGGATCAGGGCGTCGATCGCCTGGTCGTAAAGCGGGCGGCCGGTGTCCGGACGGGCCGGATCGAGCACGTCGAGCATCGTGTGGCGGCCCAGGTCGTCGAGCAGCAGGAAGCCGTTGATCCGGTCCCATTCGAGCACCGTGGGGGCGAGCACGCCGGCGTCGGCCATGAGCTTGGCCACCTGCACGAAGGGGTCGCTGTTTTCCTTGTCGGGCGGCGCGTCCATCACGATGCGCGTGGGGGCCGTCGCATCGGTGGTGTCGAGGCGAAAGTAGCGGCGAAAACTGGCGTCGGCCGAGGCCAGGCGGACCGTGTCAGGCAGCAACCGATGGGCGCCGGCAATGCCGGTCAGCCAGCTCCGGAAGACTTCGGCCCGCTGTGGATCTGTCCAGTGAATGGTCTCGGCGGAGCGTGGGGCCAATGTGGCCGGGGGCAAGGGTGCTGTCATGGATAATCGATTCTACAAATCCGCCTGGCGCGGCAATCCCCTTGGGCCGGCTTCCGGCCGGACCGGGTTGCTGCCGGCCCCTGCAACCCGCCGGCCTGCCGCGCCGTCTCCCCGACGATATCCTTCGTTCCGAACCGATGCCTACGACCCAACGCCCCCACGCTTGGCACCTTGTGCGCTCGCTGCCCTTCCCGGGAGCGTCGCCGGCTTTCCCCGGAACGGCCAGGCGGGAGGCTTGATGAGCCGACGTGTTGCTTCGCGGCGCTCCGGCCCGCCGCTGCCACTGGCTGTGCTGTCCCTGGCGCTGTTGCACGCGCACGGCGCCTACGCACAGTCCGCTGGCGGGCTCGATGGGCCCCTGACGCTCAAGCGCACGCCGCTGCTGACGGAAGTCGTGCCCCCGACGGAGCGCGGCCAGTTGCCCAGCCTCGTCACCGGCGATCGCATGTCCGGCCGGCCCGACCTGGAAACCATCGTCGAAGGCAACGCGACGTTGCGGCGCGGCGCCCTCGCCATCACCGCGGACCGCCTCGAGTACTACCAGCCCGACGACCGCGCCAAGGCCACCGGCAATGTGCGGGTCAACCAGGCCGGCAACGTGTACGAGGGCCCCGAGCTGCAGCTCAAGCTCGAGACCTTCGAGGGCTTCTTCAACAATGTGCGCTATCACTTCCTGGCGAACGACGCGCACGGTGAAGCGCAACGCATCGATTTCGTCGATTCCAATGTGTCGATCGCCCGGCAGGCCACCTACACGACCTGCCGCCGCGAAGACTTCCCCGGCTGGATGCCCGCCTGGCTGCTGACCGCAACCTCGATCACGACCGACACCCAGGAAAGCGAAGGCGTGGCCAAGAACGCGCGGCTGAGCTTCATGGGCATCTCGACGCCGGCGCTTCCGAGCGTGAGCTTCCCGCTGTCGAATGAACGCAAGAGCGGCCTGCTGCCGCCGACCGTCGGTATCGACAACACCAACGGCATCGAGATCGCGCAGCCGTACTACTGGAACATCGCACCCAATCGCGACGCCACGTTCACGCCGACGCTGATGACCAAGCGCGGCATCAATTTCAGCAACGAGTTCCGCTACCTTGAGAAGGAATATGGCGGCTCCATCCGGTTTGACCTGATGGGCAGCGACCGCCTGCTGGGCCAGCGCTACAACGAGAGCCTGCAGCAGGTGGCCAACGGAACGGTCACGGCCAGCTCCATCGGCCAACCGCCCACCAGCAGCAAGCGCTGGGGCCTCTGGCTCAACCATCACCAGGATTTCGACGCCAAGGCGCTGGGGCTCGATTCGCTGTCGGCCAGCGTCAACATCAACCGGGTCAGCGACAACGACTACTGGCGCGACTTCACGCGCACGCCGTCGGTCGCTATTCGCCAGTTGCCCAACGACGCCTCGCTCAATTGGAGCAAGGGCGACTGGAGCGGCACCGTGCGCACGCTGGCCTACCAGACGCTGCAGTACTCGCTGTCGCCGATCACGCCTTCGTACGACCGCCTGCCGCAGGTCACCGCCAACTACAAGAAGTACGACTGGCACGGCTTCGATGTCGCGTTCACCGCGGACTACACGCACTTCAGTGCGCCGCGTATCCTGTTCGGGCAGAACGGCTTCGACATCAACCAGCAGTCGCAGCCCGACGGGGACCGTGCCTACGTGCTGGGCTCGATCAGCCGGCCCTTCATCACGCCGAGTTCGTTCGTGATCCCGAAGCTGCAGGTGCAGTCGGCCGCCTACAACTACTTCGTGCCACAGGCGAATCTGCCGAAGTTGACGCTCAACGGCATCACCTACGTCAACGGCATTCCCTACAACTCGAATTCGCCGGTGCTCATCGGCACGTCGAGCACCAGCACCGTGCCGACCTTCAGCCTCGACAGCGGCCTGATCTTCGAGCGCGACGCCAGCTACTTCGGCCGTGCCTTCCGTCAGACGCTGGAGCCCCGCGCGTACTACGTCTACACGCCGTACCGCGACCAGAGCATGCTGCCGAACTACGACACGGCAGCCAACGACTTCAGCTTTGCGACGATCTACACCGAGAACGCGTTCTCGGGCAACGACCGCATCTCGGACACCAACGCACTCACGCTCGGGGTGACCTCGCGCCTGATCGACCCCGGCACCGGCGTCGAAGCCGTGCGCTTCGGCGTCGCCCAGCGCTTCCGCTTTGCCGACCAGAAGGTCACGCTGCCCGGCGCGGCACCCGTGACGGATCGCACCAGCGACCTGTTGCTCGGCGGCCAGATCAACTGGACGCCGAAGTGGAGCCTGGACACCCTGCTCCAGTACAACCCCGATACGCGACGGTCGACGCGCTCGGCCATCAGCGCGCGCTACAACCCCGAGCCGTACCACAACCTGAGCGTGGCCTTCCGCTACCAGGCTCCCAGCGCCGCCTACCTGGCGGCGAAGGCGGCCGATCCGAACACCACGGCGACGAATGACGGCAGCAAGTCGATCGACGTGGGCTGGCAATGGCCGGTCAACGACCTGTGGGGCGACAAGGGCAAGGACCTCGGCCCCGGCAAGGGCCAGGGCGGTGGACGCTGGTACGCTGTGGGCCGCCTGAACTACGACCTGCAGGCCAAGGGGCTCACGGACGGTGTGCTCGGCTTCGAGTACGACGGCTGCTGCTGGATCGGGCGCGTGGTGTTGCAACGCATCACGACCGGGCAGGTGAAACCCAACACCCGCATCATGTTCCAGCTCGAGTTTGTCGGGTTCTCCAGTGTCGGGTCGAGCCCGATGCAGGCCTTGCGGCAAAACATCCAGCGCTACCAACCCTTGCGCCAACCTGGCGAGGCACCAAGCCGCTTCACCAATTACGACTGAGACGACAGACTGAGCATCGCCATGAAACACATCCGTTCCATCATCACCCTGGGCTGCCTTGCAGCAGTGGCAGCAACGTCGGGCGCACAGGGCTTTCGCTCTGGCAGCGGCATCACGGACATCATGCGCGCCGGTCCGCGCCTAGGCCCACCGGCCGCGCGCCCTGCGGCGAATGCACCCGCCGCGGCGCCGGTGCAGCGCTCCGCCGAATTCATCGTCGCACTGGTCAATTCCGAGCCGATCACCAACACCGATGTGCAGTCGCGGGTGGATCGGGTGATCAAGGAAAACGCCGAAGCCCAGCGCGTGCCGCGCGCTGAGCTCACGCGGCTCGTGCTGGAGCGCCTGATCTCCGAGCGCGCCCAGCTGCAGCTGGCCAAGGAAAACGGCCTCAAGGTCGACGAGGTCGCCATCGATCAGGCCGAGCAGACCGTGGCCCGCCAGAACGAGATCAGCGTGACCGAGCTGCATCGCCGCGTGGCCGCCGAAGGCATCGCGCTGGCGGATTTCCGCCGCGACCTGCGCGACCAGTTGCTGCTCACGCGTTTGCGTGACCGTGAGGTCGAGTCGAAGGTCAAGGTCAGCGATTCCGAGGCCGACGAATACCTGCGCGACCAGCGCAACCTCGCTGTCAAGAACACGGCCCTGGAAAACCTCAATCTCGGCCAGGTGCTCGTCGCCGTGCCCGAGAACGCGACCGATGCCCAGGTGGCGGCCGCGCAGAAGAAGGCCCAAGACCTCGCGCAGCGTGCGCGTGCCGGCGAGGACTTCGCCAAGCTGGTGCGAGAAAACTCGGATTCGCCGGACCGCGCCAACGGTGGCGCGATGGGCATGCGCACCGCCGACCGCTATCCGTCGCTGTTTGTCGACGCCACGCAGTCGACGGCGGTGAATGGCATTGCCGGCCCCGTTCGTTCGAGCGCGGGCTTCCACGTGCTCAAGGTGCTTGCGAAAGCCCAGCTCGGCTCGGCCGATGCCACCGTCACGCAGACGCAAGTGCGCCACATCCTGCTGCTCAACGACCCCAAGCGCACCACGGCGCAGGCGGTGGCACAGCTCGCTGAATTCAAGCGCCGCCTGCAGGCCGGCACGGCCGACTTCGCGGGCCTGGCCCGCGACAACTCGCAGGACGGCAGCGCCAAGGATGGCGGCGACCTCGGCTGGTCGCAGCCGGGCCAGTTCGTGCCCGAATTCGAAGAAGCCATGGACCGGCTCTCCCCAGGTCAGATCAGCGACCCCGTGGTGTCGCGTTTCGGCGTGCACCTGATCCAGGTGGTCGCCCGCCGCGATGCCAAGTTGAGCCAGGGCGAGCAGCGCGAAGCCGCCCGGGCAGCGCTGCGCGACCAACGCATCGACGAAGCCTTCAACACCTGGGCACAGGAAGTGCGCGCCCGCGCCTACGTCGAATACCGCGAACCCCCGCAGTCCTGATCATCTGATGGCACACATCGCCAGGAAGCGATTCGGGCAGCATTTCCTGTCCGACGGCGGGATCATCGACGCGATCGTGCACGAGATCGCGCCGCAACCCGGCGATGCGATGGTCGAGATCGGCCCAGGGCTCGCGGCGCTCACGCAGCCGCTGGTCGAGCGGCTTGGGCGCCTCACCGTGATCGAGCTCGACCGGGATCTCGCCAAGCGCCTGCGCGAGCATCCGCAGCTGGACGTGATCGAATCCGACGTGCTGAAGGTGGACTTCGCGGAACTGGCCGCCCGCTTCCCGGCAAAGCCGCTGCGCGTGGTGGGCAACCTGCCCTACAACATCTCCACGCCGATCCTGTTCCACCTGCTGGGCGCGGCGCACCTGGTGGCCGACCAGCACTTCATGCTGCAAAAGGAAGTGATCGATCGCATGGTGGCCCGGCCTGCCACGTCGGACTACAGCCGCCTGAGCGTGATGCTGCAGTGGCGCTACGACATGCAGAACGTGCTGTTTGTGCCGCCCGAGAGCTTCGATCCGCCCCCGCGCGTCGACAGTGCCGTGGTGCGGATGGTGCCGTTGGCGCAGCCTCCCGCCGTCGATGCCGCGCGGCTCGGCGAGATCGTGCAGGTCGCCTTCAGCCAGCGCCGCAAGATCCTGCGGCACACGCTCGGCCGGTGGCTCGAAGAGCATGGGTTCGCCGGCGAGTTCGACCCGCAGCGGCGGGCCGAAGAAGTACCGGTGGCCGAATACGTGGCATTGGCCCAGGCCGTTCCCCCATGAAAAAAGCCCGTCGATGACGGGCTTTTTTCATGGGGGGAATGACCGCTTGCTTTTACGCTGCCGCGAGCCAGTAACCCGCGTTGAACGGGCTGCTCATCCGCAGTGCCAGGGGCGACACGTCGACCAGTTTGTCGGTCGGCATTTTTTCGCCGGCCGGCTCGGTGCTGGCGGCGGCCGCTGCGGTTGCCGCGGTGTTGTTGACGTCGATGCCATCGAGGGTTTCAGCGTTGGGCTGAGCCTCGTTCGCCCGTTCTGCTTGGCTGGTAGATGCAGAACGGGCTACAGAAAAGAATAGAAGCACCGGAACGGGACCTTGCGGTCGCCCCAGTAGTCCGAGGCGTCGCGGAAGATGTCGAGCAGTTGCTCGCGCGCTTCCTTGTCGAACTTGGCGTTGGCCGGGATCTGTTCGAGCACGATGACGAAACCTGGCTGCGGGCCCGATTTATGCAACGGATCGGTCATGCAGTCGTACAGCGCGTCGAAGTTCTTGCCGAAGTGCGCCGGGAACGTGAACTGCTGGGCGATCAGGTCGAGCACGTCCTGCTTGGTCTGGGCGTTGCCCAGGTTGGCATACAGGAAGTGCTGGCCGGCCGCGTTGGCTGCGTCCTGCAGGTCGTTCACGCGGAACGCGCGGATCGATTGCACGATGTTCGGGCGTACGGCACGAAGGGATAAGGTCATCTCCGCTGGTCTTTCCATAGTCATCATCATTTCTTCGGGGCGCTTCGGGGCGCCGCTCAGGTCGTTGTCATCGCTCATGGCGCAATCCGTCTGAAACTCGCATAGTGGTCTGCCGTGTACCAGCAGGCCTCGGGCGTCGTGCGTTGTTCACCACCGCAGACTATTCGTTGTGCACCACGATTGCGCGAGCCGGGTGTCGTCACCGTGTACTCGCGGTAGTGGCCACGTCGTGCCGGTGGCAGGAGACGCTCGCGATTGCCAAATACCGTGCCGTCCTTGTCGTACCGGAAGGGGCCGCCGTTGAGGATGGCCTGGTAGGTCCGCTGGCCTTGCACCGGCAAGTCGGTCAGTGCAATCGATTCCTCGGAGGACGTTTTTCCGGAGCCGAACCATCCGCGGGCCTCGGCCCCGGTCGTCAGCGCCGCCAGCATCAGGCCGGTGAGCGCAAACTTAGTGACTGAGGACGTGATCGAGGCGTAAGCCGCCATGGGGCACCACAAGGAAAAGAGCGGGGGGTTCGAATTGCGCTCAACCTCGGGGTTAACCCGCAAATTCAAGCCCGCGAGTGTGCACCACGCTGGCGAAAATAGCAAGCGACTGCTCAAAGTTTGAGCAGCTTAAAGGGGCGAGAGTGGCGTTTTAAGTTGGCGACCACTCTCGCCAAAGGGCCTATCTCTCGGCGTTTGCGTCAGCCACTGTCAAGGCTGTCATGTTCACGATGCGGCGAACAGTCGCGCTGGCCGTGAGAATGTGCACAGGTTTGGCCGCACCGAGCAGAACCGGGCCGATCGCGATGTTGCCGCCTGCCGCCGTTTTGAGCAGGTTGTACGAAATGTTGGCCGCATCGATGTTCGGAAATACCAACAGGTTGGCATCGCCCGCCAGCGCGCTGTGCGGCATGACGACCGCGCGCTGCTTGCTGTCCAGCGCCACGTCGCCGTGCATTTCGCCGTCGACTTCGAGCCAGGGAGCCTGCACGCGCAGCAGGTCGAGCGTCTTGCGCATCTTGATGGCGCTGGGCTCGTTGCTGGTGCCGAAGTTGGAGTGCGACAGCAGCGCGGCCTTCGGCTTCAGGCCGAAACGCATCATTTCCTCGGCCGCCATCGTCGTGATCTCGGCCAGTTCTTCCGGCGAAGGGTCGTAGTTGACGTGCGTGTCGACCAGGAACACCTGGCGGTCAGGCAGCAGCAGGCCGTTCATGCAGGCGTACACCGGTACGTCCTGCGGCGTGCTTTGGCAGCCGCCGGGGCGCTTGCCGATCACCTGGTCGATGTAGTGCAGGTGGATCAGCGTGGTGCCCCAGGTGCCGCAGATCATGCCGTCGACCTCGTCCTTGTGCAGCAGCATCGCGCCGATCAGCGTGAGGCGGCGGCGCATCTCGATCTTGGCGGTCTGCACCGTCTGGCCCTTGCGCTCGGTCATGCGGTGGTAGGTCTGCCAGAAGTCGCGGTAGCGGTGGTCCTGCTCGACGTTGACGACGTCATAGTCCAGCTCTTCCTTCAGGCGCAGGCCGAACTTCTCGATGCGCTGGGCGATGACGGCCGGGCGGCCGATCAGCGTCGGGCGCGCGACGCCTTCGTCCACCACGATCTGGGCGGCGCGCAGCACGCGTTCTTCTTCGCCTTCGCAGTACGCCACGCGCTTTTTCGAGGCACGCCGGGCCGCTTCGAAGATCGGCTTCATCGTCGTGCCCGAGGCATAGACGAAGTTCTGCAGCTTGTCGCGGTAGGCGTCCATGTCCTTGATCGGACGCAGCGCCACGCCGCTTTCCTCGGCCGCCTTGGCCACGGCCGGCGCGATCTTCATCATCAGGCGCGGGTCGAAGGGCTTCGGGATCAGGTATTCGGGGCCGAAGGACAGCTTTTCACCGACGTAGGCGGCAGCCACGCGCTCGCTCTGCTCGGCTTGCGCCAGGTCGGCAATGGCGTGCACCGCGGCGATTTCCATCTCGTCGGTGATCGTGGTCGCGCCCGAATCGAGCGCGCCGCGGAAGATGTACGGGAAGCACAGGACGTTGTTGACCTGGTTCGGGTAGTCGGTGCGGCCCGTGGCCATGATCACGTCGGGGCGCACCGCGTGGGCGTCTTCGGGCGCGATCTCGGGATTCGGGTTGGCCAGCGCGAAGATCACCGGCTTGGCCGCCATCTTGGCGACCATCTCGGGCTTGAGCACGCCACCGGCCGACAGGCCCAGGAACACATCGGCACCCACGATCACTTCCGACAGCTTGCGCAGGTCGGTCTTCTGCATGTACTGGCGCTTGTCGTCGTCCATCAGCTCTTCGCGGCCTTCGTAGACCACGCCGGCCAGGTCGGTCACGAACACGTTCTCGCGCTTCAGGCCCACCTTGAGCAGCAGGTTCAGGCAGGCCAGCGCCGCGGCGCCTGCGCCCGAGGTCACCAGCTTGACCTCGGCGATGTTCTTGCCCGCCACCTTCAGGCCGTTGACCATGGCGGCTGCCACGGTGATGGCCGTGCCGTGCTGGTCGTCGTGGAACACCGGGATCTTCATGCGCTTGCGCAGTTCGCGCTCGACGTAGAAGCAATCGGGCGCCTTGATGTCTTCAAGGTTGATCGCGCCGAAGGTCGGCTCCAGCGAGGCAATGATCTCGACCAGCTTGGCCGGGTCTTTCTCGTCGATCTCGATGTCGAACACGTCGACGCCGGCGAACTTCTTGAAGAGAACGCCCTTGCCTTCCATCACCGGCTTGGACGCCAGCGGGCCGATGTCGCCCAGGCCGAGCACGGCGGTGCCGTTGGAGATCACGCCCACGAGGTTGCCGCGCGAGGTGTACTTGAAGGCGTTGGCCGGGTCCTTGACGATCTCCTCGCAGGGCGCCGCCACGCCTGGCGAGTAGGCCAGCGACAGGTCGCGCTGGTTGACCATCTGCTTGGTCGCCGCGATGGCGATCTTGCCGGGAACGGGAAACTCGTGGTACTCGAGGGCGGCACGGCGCAGCTCGGCGCGTTTGTCTTCGGGCGTGGGAGTCGATGAGGTCGATGGGTTCGAATCGGACATGTGCCGTAGCTCCTGGTGGCGCTTCTTCTGGGGGCGCCGATTGTAGACCTCGGCCCATGACGGCCTACGCCGCATGGCCGAGCAAGGCATGACCAATCGCACTGCGCGCCGTCAAGGCGATGTGGCAATATGCGCGGCTGGGACAAAACCTGAAAAAAACCTGCAGAGGAACAACCATGGCCCTGATGGATTTCATCAAGAAACAGTTCATCGACATCATCCAGTGGACCGAGACCGGCGACGGCACGCTGGCCTGGCGTTTCCCGATGGCGGACATGGAAATCCAGAACGGTGGTTCGCTCACCGTTCGCGAATCGCAGGTGGCGGTTTTCGTCAACGAAGGCAAGGTGGCCGACGTGTTCGGCCCCGGCCTGTACAAGCTCACGACGCAGACGCTGCCCGTGCTCACGTACCTCAAGAACTGGGACAAGCTCTTCGAGTCCCCCTTCAAGAGCGACGTCTATTTCTTCAGCACGCGCCAGCAGGTCGACCAGAAGTGGGGCACGCCCCAGCCGATCACCATCCGCGACAAGGACTTCGGCGCCGTGCGCCTGCGGGCCTTCGGCAACTACAGCTTCCGCATCGGCGATGCCAAGCTGTTCCACACCGAAATCTCCGGCACGCGCGACATCTACAGCGTGGCCGACCTCGACGGCCAGCTGCGCGGCTTGGTGCTGCAGAACATCAGCAACGCCATCGCCTCCAGCGGCGTGCCTTTCCTCGACCTTGCGGCCAACCAGATCCAGTTTGCGCAGGCGCTCGCTGCGCAGCTCGTGCCCGAGTTCGAGAAGATCGGCATCAAGCTCGAGAACATCACGGTCCAGAACGTCTCGCTGCCCGAAGAGCTGCAGAAGATCCTCGACCAGAAGATCGGCATGGG
The DNA here is from genome assembly GCF_900100965.1 of Variovorax sp. EL159. GTDB lineage: Bacteria > Pseudomonadota > Gammaproteobacteria > Burkholderiales > Burkholderiaceae_C > Variovorax. Next base: position 253,240 of record NZ_FMUJ01000004.1, read on the forward strand.
CATGGTCGGCAACGACATGGGCAAGTTCATGCAGTACCAGACGGCGCAGGCGATCCCCAAGTTCGCCGAAGGCGCGGCCAGCGGCGGCGGCATTGCCGGCGACGCCATGGGCCTGGGTGCCGGCGTGGCGCTCGGCCAGGTGATGGCGCAGAACCTTGCACAAGGCCTGAACCCGAACAACGCCAATGCAGCAGCTGCTGCTGCCGCCGCGGCGGCTGGTGCAGCCGCCAACGCACAACCCACCGTGGCGGTGGTGAGCGCGGCCGACGTGATGACCACGCTCGAGAAGCTCGGCGAACTGAAGACCAAGGGCATCCTCACGCAGGAAGAGTTCGACGCCAAGAAGGCCGACCTTCTCAAGAAGCTGGTCTAACCCCAGGCTTCGCGCGCTTCGTGTCGCCTCTCTTCCCCCCTTGCAGGGGGCGATACCAGCGGCCCGGCGTAGCCGGCTCCGCGGTGTCTCCCGCCTCGTTCGCCGTTTCTTCCGCAGCGCGCCATGGCTGAGGAAAACGGCAATCAACGCTACTACCGCGCGCCCTGCCCCGGCTGCGGCGCGCCGGTCGAATTCCGCTCGGCGCAATCGACGCACGCGGTCTGCCCCTATTGCCAGAGCACCGTCGTGCGCCAGGGCGACACGCTCGCGCGCACCGGCAAGATGGCCGAGCTGTTCGACGACTTCAGCCCGCTGCAGCTGTTCGCCGCCGGCCGCATCCAGGACAAGCCCTTCACGCTGATCGGCCGGCTGCAATACACCTACCCCGGCGGCCGCTGGACCGAGTGGATCGCCGCCCTCGACGGCGACCGCACCGGCGTGCTCAGCGAGGACAACGGCGCCTACGTCTTCGCCTTGCCCTTCGACCTGCAGCGCACCGCGCCGCCGCCTGTCGACCTGCGCGTGGGCGCCACCAGCGCCTTCGCAGGACAGAGCTACACCGTCACCTCGAACGAGCAGGTGGCGCTGACCTCCGCGCAGGGCGAGCTGCCGCACCTGCCCGAACTCGGCCGCTCCTTCGCGATGGTCGAGCTGCGCAACGACAAGGGGCTGGTGCTCAGCATCGACTACGGCACCGCGACGCCCACCGCGTACCTGGGCCGTTCGGTGCAGCTCGACGACCTGCAGCTCACCGGCCTGCGCGCCGAATCCGCCAAGGACGAAAAGGGCCGCAGCTTCAACTGCCCCAATTGCGGCTCGCCCGTCACCGTCAACCTGGCCGACAGCAAGAGCATCACTTGCGGCTCCTGCAACAGCATCATCGACCTGTCGCAAGGCATCGGCGGCGAGCTCAAGCATGCGACGCAGGACGAGCCCGTGCGCCCGCTCATCGCGCTCGGCACCATGGGCCAGTTGCAGGGCGCGCAATGGCAGGTGGTCGGCTTCCAGCACCGCATGGGCACCGAGCCCGGCGATGACGAGCAGTTCGGCTGGGACGAATACCTGCTCTACAACGCCAAGCGCGGCTTCAGCTTCCTGGTCGATGCCGAAGACGGCTGGAGCCTCGTCAAACCCACCACCGGCGCGCCGGTGATGGCCGAGAACGGCAGCACCGCCACCTACCTCAACAAGCGCTACCAGCAGCAGTACGCCTACAACGCCGAAACCAGCTACGTCGCGGGCGAGTTCTACTGGCAGGTCGAGCGCGGGCAGAAAACCTTCAACCGCGACTACGCCAGCGGCCCCGCGCTGCTGTCGATGGAGCGCTCGGCCAACGAGCTGACCTGGTCCTCGGGCATCAAGCTCGACAGCGGCGTCGTGGCCACGGCCTTCAAGCTCGACGCCAAGAAGGACATGTTCAAGCGCGGCGATGCGCTGCCCGTGAGCGCCGCCGCCTCGAAGCTGGGCTGCGGCACGATCATCATCATCGTCGTCGTGATCATCATCCTGCTGATCATCCTGAGCACCTGCAGCAGCGGTGGTTCCTCGAGTGGCTCGCGCAGCTCGGGCGGCTCGTACGGCGGCTATTCGAGCGGCGGCGGGCACAAATGAAGTACATCATGTCGGTGTCACTCACTACTACGACTGGAGGTCCCCATGGGATTTGAATGGCTGAAACCGGGCGTGGTCCTCGGATCGCTCGTGTACGCGCTGATCGGCGTGGTCATCTTCTGGCTCTGCTTCCTCATCATCGACAAGATCACGCCCTATGACCTGTGGGGCGAGATCGTCGAGAAGCAGAACGTGGCACTCGGGCTGGTGGTTGCCGCAATGAGCCTTGGCATCAGCATCATCGTCGCCGCGGCGATCCATTAGCCCTTCGACCTTGCACTTCGCTTTGCCACGTGCCGTTCGCCACCCCGCCAAGGGGCGGCGCGGTCTGCCTCGGCGCGGACCGGCGGCAACCGCCTGATCCATGGACACCCCTGCCAGTCCGCTGCCGGCCAAAGGCCCGCAGCCTGTTGAAATCGCCCTGCTCGCCAGCGTGTTCGTGGTTGCCGCCTGCGGGCTGGTCTACGAACTGAGCGCGGCGGCACTCAGCTCTTATCTGCTCGGCGACTCGGTGCTGCAGTTCAGCACCATCATCGGCACCTACCTGTTCGCGATGGGCGTGGGCTCCTGGCTATCGCGCTATTTCGAGCGCCAGTTGCCCGCGCACTTCCTTCGCATCGAATTGATGGTGGCGCTGATCGGCGGTGCGCTGCCGGCCATCCTGTTCCTGGCCAACGCCTACGTGCCGGGCGCCTTCCGGCTGCTGCTCTACGGCCTCGTGATGGTCGTCGGCACGCTGGTGGGCCTCGAGATCCCGCTGGTGATGCGCATCCTGAAGCGCAACATCGTGCTCAAGAATCTCGTGTCGCAGGTCCTGACCTTCGACTACCTCGGCGCGCTGGCGGTGTCGGTGGCGTTCCCGCTGGTCCTCGTGCCGCAGCTCGGCATGATCCGCACCGGCCTGCTGTTCGGCTTCATGAACGCAGCGGTGGCGGTGTGGGCGCTGTGGCTGTTTCGCCATGAGCTGCGCCGCATCGGCGCGCATGCGATGGCCTGCTTTCTGTCGCTGGCCGTGCTGCTCGGTGCCTTCATCGGCGCCGACCACATCACCACGCTGGCCGAAGACAAGTTCTACCAGGACCACATCGTGTTCAGCGCCACCTCGCCCTACCAGCGCATCGTGGTCACGCGCGGGCTGCTGGGGCATCGGCTCTTCCTGAACGGCAACCTGCAGTTCGCGGAGCGCGACGAGTACCGCTATCACGAGGCCCTGGTGCATCCGGTGATGGCAGCGCAGGGCGCGCCGAAGAAGGTCGCGGTGCTCGGCGGCGGCGACGGCATGGCGGTGCGCGAGATCCTCAAGTACCCCTCGGTCGAGTCGGTCACGCTGGTGGAGCTCGACCCGAACATGACGCAACTCTTCACCGCGCATGAAACGCTGGCGCGGCTCAACGGCCATTCGCTGTCGTCGCCGAAGGTGAAGATCATCAACACCGACGCCTTCCAGTGGCTGCAGCAGCCGGGCGACACGTACGACGTGATCGTGGTCGACTTTCCAGATCCGACCAACTTCGCCATCGGCAAGCTCTACACCAACAGCTTCTACGCGCTGCTCGAAAAGCGGTTGTCGGCCAGCGGCTACGCGGTGATCCAGACCACTTCGCCACTGGTGGCGCGCAAGAGCTTCTGGACCGTGGCGACCACCATCGAATCCGTCGGCCTGACCGCAACGCCGTACCACGCACACGTGCCGAGCTTCGGCGAATGGGGCTACATCATCGCCAGCCGCCGGCCCTACCGCATGCCCGATGCGCTGCCCGCGGGGCTGCGCTTTCTTTCGCCCGCCACCTTGCCGCTGATGTTCGACTTTCCGCTCGACATGGCGCGCGTGCCGACGGAAGTGAACCGCCTCTCGAACCAGATCCTCGTCACCACTTACGAACAGGAGTGGGGCAAGGTGATGGCGCACTAGCCGCGTCATGCAGCGTCGCGAATTCCTCGGCGTGGCGGCAGGTGCGGCGGGCGCCCTCGCGCTGGCCGGCTGCGAAGCACCCCCGCCGCCCATCGAAGGCGGCTTCACCGGCATTGACGTCACGCGTGGCCACGCCATGCGCGATGGCGCGCTCAAGAGCCAGGCGCCCGCCACCGTGAAGCGCACGCGCGTCGTCATCGCCGGCGGCGGTGTTGCCGGCCTCGCGGCCGCGCGCGCGTTGCGCCTTGCGGGCACCGAAGACTTCGCGCTGCTCGAACTCGAAGACACCGCGGGCGGCAATGCGCGCGGCGGCATGGTCAACGGCATCGCCTGCCCGCTCGGCGCGCACTACCTGCCCGTGCCCGGCGATGACGCGCGCGAGGTGCAGGACCTGCTCGAAGAACTCGGCCTGCGCCGCCGCGTGGCCGGCCGCTGGACGTACGACGAATTCAACCTTTGCCACAGCCCGCAGGAGCGCCTGTACCTGCACGGCGAATGGCAGGACGGCCTGCTGCCCGTGCACGGCGTGGGCGAGGCCACGCTCGCGCAGTACCGCCGGTTCGCACAGCGCATCGATGCGCTGCAGCATGCGGCGCACTTCGCCATTCCCACGCTCAAGGTCGCGGTCACGCCCGAGCTGCTGGCGCTCGATGCCCTCTCTTTCGCCAAGTGGCTCGACAGCGAAGGCTTCAGCGACGTGCAGTTGCGCTGGTACCTCGACTACTGCTGCCGCGACGACTACGGCGCGGGCATCGACCACGTCTCCGCCTGGGCCGGCATCCATTACTTCGCGAGCCGGCACGGCTTTCATGCGCCCGGCGATCCCACGGGCAGCGTCAACGATTCGAGCCCCGAGCGCGACGGCATCCTCACCTGGCCCGAGGGCAACGGCTGGCTCACGCGGCAATTGGCCGCGCCGCTCGGCGACCGGCTGCACACGGGCCAGGTCGTCACGCGCATTGCCGATGTGCGCGGCGGCGTCGAGGTCGATGCGTGGGATGCCGCCACCAAGTCCCTCGTGCGCTGGCAGGCCGAGCGCTGCATCGTCGCGCTGCCGGTGTTCATCGCCGCGCGCGTGGTCGAGAACCCGCCGCCCGTGCTCACGAATGCTGCCGCGCATGTGCGCTACGCGCCGTGGCTGGTCGCCAACGTGCACGTGCGCGGCCCGCTGATCGACAAGCCCGGCGCCGCGCCGAGCTGGGACAACGTGATCTACGGCACGCGCGGCCTCGGCTATGTCGATGCGCGCCACCAGACGCTCGACCCCACGCCGCGCGGCACCGTGCTCAGCTGGTACCGCCCGCTCGGCCCGAGCAGCTACGACACCACCGACGGCCGCCGCCTGCTGCTCGACCGCCCGTGGACTGGCTGGCGCGACGACCTGCTCGCCGAGCTCTCGGTGCCGCATCCCGATCTGCCTTCGCTGGTCACGCGCATCGACATCACGCGCTACGGCCACGCCATGTCGATCCCCCGGCCGGGGCTGCTGGCGCAGATCGGCTCGCAGCGCAGCGCGCCGGACGCGGCGCATCGCGGCAGCGTCGTCGCGGGGCGGCTGTCGTTCGCGCACGCGGACTGGTCGGGCTATTCGATCTTCGAGGAGGCGTTCACGCGCGGGCACGTTGCGGGGACCCAGGCGGCATGATGAAGACGCTGGTGCTCGGCGGCTACGGCAACTTCGGCGCCCGCATCTGCCGCGCGCTGGCACCGAGCCCCGACATCGAACTGCTGGTGGGCGGCCGCGATCTCGAACGCGCGACGGCCTTTGCGCAAACCTTGGGTGGCCGTGCGCGCGGCGTTCGCGTCGATGCCCAATCGCCCGACCTCGCACAGGGGCTGGGCTACCTGGGCGTGGACCTCGTCATCCACACCGCAGGCCCGTTCCAGAACCAGGACTACCGTGTGCCGCAAGCCGTGGCCGCAGCCGGCGCGCACTACATCGATCTGGCCGATGGCCGCCGCTTCGTCTGCGACTTTCCTGCGGCGCTCGATGCCGCCTTTCGCAACGCGGGCCGTACCGCAGTGGCCGGCGCGAGCACCGTGCCCGCGCTGTCGTCGGCGGTGGTCGACCATCTCGCTGCCGGCTGGCAAGGCATCCACGGCATCGACATCTGCATCGCGCCCGCGCAGGGCGCGCCGCGCGGCGAAGCAACGCTGGCCGGCGTGCTCGCCTACTGCGGCGAGCCGATCCGCGTCTGGCAGAACGGCCAATGGACCGAACAGCCCGGCTGGGCTAATCCGGTGAAGGTGCAGTTCGCACGCATGAAGCCGCGCCGCGGCGCCTTGTGCGACATCCCCGACCTCGAACTTTTTCCTGCGCGCTACGCCGGCGTGCAGTCGGTCATGTTCCGCGCGGCGCTCGAAGTCGGTCTGGCACAGCGGGCCTTTGCCTTCATGGCGTTCATGCACCGCGTGGGTTTGCTGCCCGCGCCGCAAAAGCTGGCACCGCTGCTGCATTCGACAGGCCGCGTGTTCGATGCGCTCGGCACGGCATTGGGCGGCATGGTGGTGCGCGTGACGGGCACCGATGCGCAAGGCCGGGCAGCTCGGCACGCATGGCACATCGCATCCGACGACAACCACGGCCCCGAGATCCCCTGCATGGCAGCCATCCTGCTGGCACGCCGCCTTGCATGCGGCGATGCGTTGCCCACGGGCGCACACGCTTGCGCGGGCCTGCTCGCGTTGCCGGAATTCGAGCCCGAGTTCGCCCGCTGGGGCATGGTGACCGACCTCATCGACGAGGCGGTGCCAGCGCCATGATCCGCACTGCGACGCGCGCCGAAAGCGACGACCGCCTGCTGCGCCTGAGCCTCGTCGCGGTGTGGCTGGTGACGGCCGTCGTCAGCATCGTGGAGCTGAATGGCCAGAGCCGGCAGGTGCTGGCCCAGGCCGGCATCGCATCGCCGCCATGGCTGGTGCAGTGGCTGATCGTCGGCGGTGCCGCGGCGGACCTCGCCGTCGGCCTTGCGCTCTGGCTGCGGCCCGGCCGCGCCAGCTATGGAGCCGCCCTCGCCTTGATGCTCGTCATGACGCTCGTGGCGACCGTGCTCCAGCCCACCTTGTGGCTGCACCCGCTCGGCCCGCTGCTCAAGAACCTGCCCATCGCTGCCTTGCTCTGGCATTTGTACCGACGCGCGACGCCATGAACACCTACCTCGTCCTCAAGTGGCTGCACATCGTCTCCAGCGTGCTGATGGTCGGCACGGGTCTGGGGTCGGCCTTCTACATGTTCTTCACCAACCGCAGCGGCAGCGTCCCGGCGCAGGCCGTCGTGAGCCGCCTGGTCGTGCGGGCCGACTGGTGGTTCACCACGCCCACCGTCATCCTCCAGCCGGTGACAGGCTTCGCGCTGGCGCACATGGCGGGCTGGCCGTTGTCGACGCCATGGCTGGCGCTGTCGCTCGGCCTGTTCGTGATCGCGGGCCTTTGCTGGCTGCCGGTGGTGTGGCTGCAGATCCGCATGGCGGCCCTTGCGGCCGAGGCGCACCGTGACGCCGCCCCGCTGTCACCGCTCTACACGCGCTACCAGCTCTATTGGGAATTGCTGGGCTACCCAGCCTTCGTGGCCATGGCCGCCGTCTTCTGGTTGATGGTGAACAAGCCCCAGCTTTCGTTCTGAGATGACGGGGCGCACTGGTACGGACAGCGCCCACTGTGCACACGCCCTGAATGCCTCCGTGCGGTTTTCACGCAGACTTCACACACAGCGCCATCTCTTCACAGATCGGCAGCACACTGCCGAACGCCTACAAAAACACTTGGGGGAGCTTCCATGCTTCAAGTCGCCAATCGAAAACTCGCATCGCTGAGCGATGTGCTCTTCACCGGCCTGAGCCGTGTGCTCGGTTTTCTGCGTCCGCTGGCCCGCGGGCTCATCGGCTCCTGGCGACCCCCGGGCTGGCTGCGCATCATCGGCGCATTCCTTCTCCTCGGCCTGCAATGGCTGCAGCAACGCCTCGCATGGCTGGTGCTGCTCGCACTGCTGGCGCTGGCCGGCTGGGCGGCAAGCCCGCATCTGCTGAAGTGGTGGCACGGCCTCACGCCGGACCGCGTCGAGCCCATCGTCGCCACCGCGAAGCTGGAGCCACCGCAACGCACGCAGATCGAAAACGACAAGGGGCCGAACCCCGTCGTCATCAACTTCTCGGCCTCCGTGGCGCCCATCGCGCGCATCGGGCAAGAGGCGACCGGCATCACCATCGAGCCCGCCATCGCCGGCCGCTGGACATGGACCAAGCAGAACCGGCTTGAGTTCCTGCCCGCGCAAGACTGGCCCATCGGCCAGCCATACAAGGTGCAGTTCACCGGCAACGCGCTCGCGCCGCACATCGAGATGGAGCTGCGCAAGTACGAGTTCACCTCGCCCGAGTTCAGCGCACGCATCGGCGGCGCCGAGTTCTACCAAGACCCGGTGCAGGCCAACGTGCGCCGTGCCCTCTTCCAGGTGCGCTTCTCGCACCCCGTCAACACCGCCGAGTTCGAAAAGCGCCTGGTGCTGACCTACGACCAACCCTGCGGCTCCTCGATCTTCAGCGTGGGCAAGTGCGCCAGCGAGAAGTTCACGGTGAGCTACGACAAGCTGCGCCTTGCCGCCACCGTCCAGTCGGAGCCCCTGCCCATTCCCGAGAAGACGCGCCCGGTCGTGCTCAGCCTCACGGCGGGCGCGGTGGCGCAGAAGGGTGGCCCCGCGCAGCGCGGCGACGTCTCGCGCGCGGTCGACATCCCCGGCCTCTTCAGCCTCGACATCTCCAGCGTCGAGCCCACCATCGTCACCGGCGAAAACGGCGAGCCCGAACATGTGATGCACGTCACCGCCTCGATGCCCGTGCACGAGCGCGAAATGGCGCGCGTGGTGCAAGCCTGGCTGCTGCCGGTGACGGAAGACCCGAAGGGCGATCCGGAAGACAAGTTCGACTGGTCGGCCGCCTCGTCGAAGATCACCGACGCCGTGCTGCGCCGCGCAAAGAAGATCAACCTGCAGCCCATCGCCAGCGAACGCGAAGTGACCGAGATGGTCAGCTTCCGCATGCCCCAGGCCGAGGGCGGGCGCTACCTGCTGGTGCGCGTGGCCAAGGGCCTGAAGACGCCGGGCGGCTACCAGCTGGGCAACGCGCGGCAAGACGTGCTGCTGCTCAAGACCTTCGCGCCCGAGCTCACCATCATGAGCCAGGGCTCGCTGCTCGCGCTGTCGGGCGAGCGCAAGCTGCCGATCCTGGTGCGCGACCTGCCGGGCATCCGCCTTGAAATCGGCCGCCTGCTGCCGCAGCAACTGCAGCACCTGGTCACGCAGACCAACGGCGACTTTGCGCATCCGCAATTCAACGGCGGCCTGCAGTCGGACGACCTCGTCGACCGCTTCCAGAAAGAGATTCCGCTCAGCATCCCCGCCGGCAAGGCGCACTACGAAACCGTCGACTTCGCCGAGTACCTGCGCAGCGACGTGGCCGACCGGCGCGGCGTTTTCCTGCTCAAGGTGCAGGGCTACGACCCCAAGGCCAAGAAGAAGCCCGAGGGCGATGCCGCGCAGGCCCAGCCCGAGAAAGATCAGCAACAGGAAGACCAGCAGTCTTCCGACGATGAGGGCAACCCCGAAAGCGGCAACCCCGAAGACCAGAAGGACCAGCGCCTGGTGCTCGTCACCGACCTGGGCATCGTCGCCAAGAAGTCGCTCGACGGCACGCGCGACGTGTTCGTGCAGAGCATCGCCAACGGCCAGCCCGTGGCCGGTGCGCTGGTCGAGGTGTGGGGCCGCAACGGCATGATCGTCGCGTCGCAAACCACCGATGCGACGGGCGCCGCCAAGCTGCCCAACCTGGCCGGCTACCAGCGCGAGAAGGCACCCGTGGTGCTGGTCGTGCGCAAGGACGGCGACCTGAGCTTCCTGCCCTTCAACCGCAGCGACCGCACGCTGGACATCTCGCGCTTCGACGTCGGCGGCCTGCGCGCGGCCGGCGTGCCGAACCAGATGACGGCGTACGTGTTCAGCGACCGCGGCATCTACCGCCCCGGCGACACCATGCACATCGCGATGATGGTGAAGGCCGGCAACTGGGGCACCTCGCTGCGCGACCTGCCGCTCGAAGCCGAGATCATCGACGCGCGCGGCCTCAGCGTGCGCCGCGAGAAGCTCAAGCTCGGCCCCGGCGGCGCGGCGGAAATCGCCCACACCACGCAGGACACCTCACCCACCGGCAACTACACCGTCAACCTCTACCTGCCGCGCGAGTCTTCGCCCGGCACGCCCGAGGTCGCGGGCCTGCTCATCGGCAGCACCACCGTGAAGGTGCAGGAGTTCTTGCCCGACCGCACCAAGGTCGTGGCCAAGCTCAGCAGCGAGATCGCCGAAGGCTGGGTGAGCCCCAAGGACCTGAAGGCGCTGATCGACGTGCAGAACCTCTTCGGCACGCCCGCGCCCGACCGCAAGGTCGAAGGCACGCTCACGCTGAGCCCCGGCTTCCCGGTGTTCCGTGCCTTCACCGACTACGCCTTCTTCGACCCGCAGCGCGCCACCGAAAAGCAGGTCGACGACCTGGGCAGCGTGCAGACCAGCGCCGACGGCAAGGCGGAGTTCGACCTGCGCCTGTCGCGCTTCGATGCCGCCACCTACCAGGTGCACGTGCTGGCCAAGGCCTTCGAGCCCGAGGGCGGGCGCAGCGTCTCGGCCGAGGCCCAGACGCTGGTGAGCGACATGCCCTACCTCGTGGGCGTGAAGGTCGACGGCGACACCAGCTATGTGAGCAAGGGCGCCGCGCGCAACGCCACCGTGATCGCCATCGACGCGAAGGCGAAGAAGACGGCGGTGGCCGACCTGAAGATCGAGCGCGTGGAGCGCAAGGTGCTGTCGGTGCTCATCAAGCAGGACAACGGCCTGTACCGCTACGAGTCGCGCAAGAAGGAAATCGTGATCGACACGAAGCCCTTCGCCCTTGCCGCGAACGGCAACAGCGTGGCGCTCGACACGAGTGCGCCCGGCAACTTCGCCTACGTGGTGCGCAACGCCGAAGGCATGGAGCTGAACCGCGTCGAGTACAGCGTGGCGGGCAACGCCAACGTCTCGCGCTCGCTCGATCGCAATGCCGAGCTGCAGCTCACGCTCGACCGCAAGGACTACGAGCCCGGGCAAGAGATCGAGGTGAGCATCCGCGCGCCCTACGTCGGTGCCGGCCTCATCACCATCGAGCGCGACAAGGTCTACGCCCATGCGTGGTTCAAGACCGACAAGACCGCCTCGGTGCAGAAGATCACGCTGCCCAAGGACTTCGAGGGCACCGGCTACATCAACGTGCACTTCGTGCGCGACCCGGCCTCGGACGAGGTCTACATGAGCCCGCTGTCGTACGGCATCGTGCCCTTCGCCACCGCGCTGACGAAACGCACCGCCAACCTGCAGCTCACCAGCACCGAGTTGGTGAAGCCGGGGCAGACGGTGAAGATGAAGCTCACCAGCGACAAGCCCACGCGCGCCGTGTTGTTCGCGGTGGACGAAGGCATCCTGCAGGTGGCGCGCTACAAGACGCCCGACCCGCTCAAGCACTTCTTTCAGAAGCGCGCGCTCGAAGTCGGCACCCTGCAGACGCTCGACCTGATCCTGCCGGAGTTCAAGAAGCTCATGCAGGGCGCCGCCCCCGGCGGTGACGGCGAAGGCGAACTCGGCAAGCACCTGAACCCGTTCAAGCGCAAGCGCGACAAGCCGGTGGCCTACTGGTCGGGGCTGGTCGACGTCAACGGCAGCCGCGAGTTCAGCTACACCGTGCCCGAGAGCTTCAACGGCAGCCTGCGCGTGATGGCCGTGGCCGTGAACGACGAGACCACCGCCGCCAAGAGCACCCGCACGGTTGTGCGCGGCGACATGGTGATCTTGCCGAACGCACCGCTGGCCATGGCGCCCGGCGACACCGTCGAGGTGGGTGTGGGCCTTGCCAACAACATCGTGGGCTCGGGCAAGGAGGCGCCCATCGCGCTCACGCTCACCGCCTCGGGCGGCCTCGAAGTGGTGGGCGACGCCACGCAGACGCTCAAGGTCAAGGAACGCGGCGAGGTCAGCACCAAGTTCAACGTGCGCGCCAAGCCGGGCGAGCAGGCCGTGCTGGGTTCTTCCGCACTGGTGTTCACATCGACGCACAAGAACTTCAGCGCGCGCCTGTCGACCGAAGTGAGCGTGCGGCCCGCATCGCCCTTCGTCACGCTGGTGCAGGCCGGCAGCTTCCAGCGCGCGGGCGAGCTGAGCAGCCAGGCCGACCTGTACCCGAACTTCCGCCAGAGCGATGTGGCGGTATCGGCTGCGCCGTGGGCCTTCGCGACCGGCCTCATGCAGTACCTGGAGGCCTACCCGCACGGCTGCACCGAGCAGATCACGAGCCAGACCTTCCCGGCCGTGCTGCTGAGCAGCCGCCCCGAGCTGGTCAAGGAAATGGCGCGCGGCCGCACGGCCGAGCAGGGCCCGATGCCCGAGGCGCGCAAGACCTTCGAGCGCTACCTCGTGCAGCTGCGCGCACGGCAGACGGCCGACGGCGGCTTCTCGCTGTGGCCCGGTGCCGGCACTGACGCCTTTGCCACGCTCTACGCGGTGCACCTGCTGATCGAGGCGAAAGACCACAAGCTGCCCGTGCCGCAAGACCTGCTGCAAAAGGCCAACACCTACCTGCAAGGCTGGCTCGGTAGCGGCGACACCACGCTCGACGGCTGGCGCCAGCGCACGCAGGCCGCCTACCTGCTCACGCGCCAGGGCATCATCGCGCCGGCCGCGCTGGCCAACCTGCGCGAAGCCTGGCGCAACAAGCAGACGCAGGGCTGGAGCGACGACCTCGGCGCCGTGTACCTCGCCGCGAGCTACCAGCTCGTGAAGCAGGAACAGGTGGCCAACGAGCTGCTCAACCCGGTGTGGTCCGACCTGCTCACGCGCACCGAGAAGAACACGCGCCGCAACGTCTGGGGCGCCTACTACGACCCGCTGGTGCACGACAGCATGATGCTGCACTTGGTGGCGCGCCACTTCCCCTCGCGCCTGAAGACGCTCAAGCCGGCGGTGTGGGAGCGCATGGGCGCGATGGTGCGCGACGGCTGGTACAACAGCCTGTCGTCGGCCTCGATGCTGCTGGCGGTCGATTCGTACTTCGAGGCCGTGGGGCAGAACGTCGAAGGCAAGCTCACGGCGCAGGCCGTCAACGCGCAGGGCCAGGCGGCAGCGCTTGCATTGGGCGCGGTCAACCCGATCACGCGCGCTGGCGTACCGGCCGGCACTGCCAAGCTGAAGCTGTCGAACGACAGCGACTTCAACCTCTACTACAGCTGGGCCGAGCAGGGCTTCGAGCGCAACGTGCCCGCCACGCCAGTGAACCAGGGCCTCGAGATCTTCCATGAAGTGCTCGATGCCAAGGGCAACCCGGTCACCAAGGTCAAGCTCGGCGACGAGGTCACGGTGCGGGTGCGCGTGCGCAGCCTGGAGCGTGCGCAGCTGAACGACGTGGCGCTGGTCGACGTGCTGCCCGGCGGGCTGGAGCCGGTGCTGCAGGCCGTGGGCGACGACGACGATGCCAACGCCGATGCGCCGATCTGGAAGAAGCGCCTGGGTAGTGGCGGCTCGTGGAAAGTGCAGTACGCCGACATCCGCGAAGACCGCGTGGTGTTCTACGGCAGCGTCAACAAGGACCTGCTCGAAGTGACCTACAAGGCGCGCGCCACCAACGTGGGTGACTTCGTGGTGCCCGCGGCGTACGGCGAGGCGATGTACGACCGGCGCGTGTTCTCGCGCTCGGCGGGCGCGCGCTTCCAGGTGGTGGGGAATTGATCATGACGTGCCCGGGTCTTGTCCCCTCTCCCGCTTGCGGGAGAGGGCCAGGGTGAGGGTGCAGCGCCACCATGACCACCGTGCCCGATCCGTCGCCGCCGCCCTCACCCCAACCCTCTCCCAGAGGGAGAGGGAGGAAGACGGTCATCGCCTTCGCAATCGTCGTCGTGCTGCTCGCACTGCTGCGCTTGTGGCCGCACGCGCCGCTCGGCGAAACGATCGGCAGCTCGCGCGCCGTGTACGCGCAGGGCGGCGAGCTGCTGCGCCTCACGCTCGCGGGCGACGAGCAATACCGGCTGTGGGTGCCGCTCGATCGCATCTCGCCCACGCTGGTCGATGCGGTGCTGCTCTATGAAGACCGGCGCTTTTACATACACCCCGGCGTCAACCCCGCCGCGCTGGTGCGCAGCGCATGGCGCATTGCCAGCGGCGAGCGCCGGCAGGGCGGCTCGACGCTCACCATGCAGCTGGCGCGGCGCGTCTACGGCATCGACAGCCGCACGGCCATGGGCAAGATCGCGCAGATCGGCGCGGCACTGTGGCTCGAAGCGCGCTTCGGCAAGCGCGAGATATTGGAGGCCTACCTCAACACCGCGCCCTACGGCGGCAACATCGAAGGCGTGCAGGCCGCGAGCCTGATCTACTTTCGCAAGGACGCCGCCAAGCTCAGCCTGCCCGAGGCGCTGACGCTCGCGGTGATTCCGCAGAACCCCGTCAAGCGCATCGCCGAGCGCGGCCGCAATGCCGAGCTGCAGGCGGCGCGCGAACGCCTGTGGGCGCTGTGGGCCGAGCGCGACCCCACTGCAAAGCAGCATGCGCCCGATGCGCAGCTCGCGCTGTCGGCGCAGTCGCGCGGCAGCCTGCCCTTTCTTGCGCCGCACGCCACCGACATGCTGCTCGCACAGGAGCGCGGCGTGCTGGAAGTGCACGCCACCCTCGACCTGCGCATGCAGGCCACGCTCGAACGCGTGATGGCCCAGTACCTGCGCACGCACGCCGACGTGGGCATGACCAACGCGAGCGCCCTGCTGCTCGACGCCTCGACCATGCAGGTACGCGCGATGATCGGCTCGGCCGACTTCCGCAACGACGCCATCGCCGGCCAGGTCAACGGCGTGCTGGCCAAGCGCTCGCCGGGCTCCACGCTCAAGCCCTTCATCTATGCGCTGGCGCTCGACCAGGGGCTGCTGCATCCGAAGACCATGCTGAAGGACGCACCGACCTCCTTCGGCCCCTACACGCCCGAGAACTTCGACCATCGCTTCGCCGGGCCCCTGTCGGCGCAGGACGCGTTGATCCGCAGCCGCAACATCCCGGCCGTGGCGGTGGCGGCGAAGCTCTCGAAGCCGGGGCTCTACGACTTCATGCGGCTTGCGGGCGTGCAGAAGCTGCAGAGCGAATCGCACTACGGCCTGGCCTTGGTGCTGGGCGGCGGCGAGGTCACGCCCGAAGAGCTGGCGGGCCTCTATGCCACGCTGGCCAACGGCGGCATCTCACAGCCCATCCGCTACACGCAGCCCGCGCCCGACGAGCGGCCCGCGCAGCCGTTGCGCCTGCTGAGCGAAGAGGCATCGTTCATCACGCTCGACATGCTGCGCCACACGCCGCGCCCCGACACCACGCTGCCCGCGCGCCCCGCCATCGCATGGAAGACGGGCACCTCGTGGGGCTTTCGCGATGCGTGGACGGCCGGCGTGTTCGGCCGCCATGTGCTGGTGGTGTGGGTCGGCAATTTCGATGGCAGCAGCAACCCCGCGCTGGTGGGTGTCGACGCGGCCGCACCGCTGTTCCTGCGCATGGTCGATGCGTTGCGCGCCGAGCGGCTCGACCCCGGCGATGTCGCCACGCGGCAGCCGCCCGACCTGCGGCAGGTCGAGGTCTGCGCCGCCACCGGTGGCCTGCCCGATGCGCTGTGCCCGGTGCGCACCACCACGTGGTTCATCGCCGGCAAGTCGCCGATCCAGGTCAGCAACCTGCACCGCGCGGTGTGGGTCGACGAGACGACGGGCAAGGTGGTCTGCGGCCCGCAGCCGAATGCGCGCCAGCAGGTGGTGGAGCAATGGGGCAGCGACATGCGCCGCCTGTTCCGCCAGGCCGGCCTGCCGCGCGCGAGCGCACCGGCCGACGGCTGCGAGAAGGATGGCAACGCACCCGAGAGCGCGCCGCTCATCACCTCGCCGCTGCGCGGCGTGCGCCACACGCTGCGCGTGAAGAAGCCCGAGCCCCTGGTGTTGCGCGCCGAGGCCGCGGCCGGCACGCAGACGATCTACTGGTTTGCCGACGATGCATTGATCGGCCGCGCCGCACCGGGCGAAGGCATCACCTGGATGCCCGACCTTGCGGAGTCGGGCCGGCGCTATGTGCTGCGCGCGGTCGATGACCAGGGGCGCGCGGAGTCGCGCGAAGTCACGGTCGACATCGCACCTTGACCTGAAAGGATGTCACGGCTGCGTCATGCCCTCCCGGCATGGTCACGCGTTTTCGACTTGACACCTTTCCCGTACATGACGCGCCTTGCCTCCCTCTCTTTCATCGCCCTTGCCGCAGCACTTGCATGCGGCAGCGTGACGGCCCAGACCGCCTTCCCCTCCACGCTCGCCGGCCACGCCGTGCTGCCCGCGCAGAGCTTCGTGGCCGCGCCGAAGGACGCACCGGCCGACCTGCAGGTCAGCGGCAAGTTCACGACGGCCAAGCGCGTCGAGGCGGTGGGCAGCGTCGAAGGCCTGTCGGCCGGACGGCCCACCGGCGTGTCGCTGCCCTTCAAGGGCCAGCCGCTGCAGGGCCATTCGGGCATCAAGAAGATGGACGACGGCAGCTTCTGGATCCTGACCGACAACGGCGCGGGCACCAAGGCCAACTCGCCCGACTTCATGCTCTACCTGAGCCACTACAAGGTGGACTTCAAGAGCGGCAAGTTCAATCGCCTGAACACGATCTTTCTGCACGACCCCGACAAGAAAGTGCCCTTTCGCATCGTTCACGAAGGCACCAAGCAGCGCTACCTGACGGGCTCGGACTTCGACCCCGAGAGCTTCCAGTTTGCCGGCGGCGCGCTGTGGATCGGCGAAGAGTTCGGCCCCTTCCTCATCAAGGCCGACCTCAAGGGCAAGGTGCTCGCTGTGTTCGACACGCTGGTCGACGGCAAGGCCGTGCGCTCGCCCGACCATCCGGCCGTGACCACGCCGGGCGCACCGGGCGGCGCGGTCGAGTTCCAGGTCAAGCGCTCCAAGGGCTTCGAGGGCATGGCCGCATCGAAGGACGGCAGCAAGCTCTATGCGCTGCTCGAAGGCCCGGTGTGGAGCGCCGAGGCCAAGGACTATGAAAAGGTCGAAGGCAAGGAAGCACTGCGCGTGCTGGAGTTCGACGTGGCCACCGAGAAGTGGACGGGCCGCCATTGGAAGTACGTGCTCGAAGCGAATGGCAACGCCATCGGCGACTTCAACATGATCGACGGCACCACGGGCCTCATCATCGAGCGCGACAACGGCGAAGGCACGCCCGACAAGGCCTGCCCCGAAGGCCAGAAGCGCACCGACTGCTTCCATGACATCGCCAAGTTCAAGCGCGTCTACAAGGTCGAGCTGACCGATGCGAACGTGGGCGGCCCGGTGCGCAA
Source organism: Variovorax sp. EL159 (assembly GCF_900100965.1). Classification (GTDB taxonomy): domain Bacteria; phylum Pseudomonadota; class Gammaproteobacteria; order Burkholderiales; family Burkholderiaceae_C; genus Variovorax. The sequence continues at coordinate 270,542 of NZ_FMUJ01000004.1, forward strand.
GATCGGCTACATCGACCTGCTGAACATCGCCGATCCGAACAAGCTCGCGCGCAAGCCGCTGAACGACGGCGTGCTCAAGTTCCCGTTCTTCACGATCGAGAACGTCGACGTGGTCGATGCCACGCACATCGTGGTGGGCAACGACAACAACCTGCCCTTCTCCAGCAGCCGCGAGCCGAACAAGGCGGACGACAACGAGCTCGTGCTGCTCGAAGCGGGCGCGCTGCTGCAGGCGAAGTAACGAACGGGCCACAGCCCACGGGCCCCGCGCACGCACACGCGGCGCGAGGCCCCGCCACTGGTTCTAGAACGCGATGTCCGCGACGATGCGCGCCACCTGCCGTTCGACCAGTTGATGTTCTGCCGCCAGCGCGCGCACCGACTTGCCGGTGCTGAAGTCCGTGCGGATCTGCTCGTTGCGGATGGCGTCGAAGGCGCGTTGTGCCTTCGGCAGCACGAAGCGCAGGCCAGTGCCGTCGACCGCGTACTCCGCACTCAGCGCGCGCAGCTTGTCGAGGCCGATCAGCCCCGCGAACGGATGGTCGGGTGCCGGGTGCGCGGGGATGTAGATCCGCAGGCCGCCATAGCGCTCGATCAGCCGCAAGGTGGCGGGCAGCCCGATCAGCCGCACGAACTCGCGCAGCCGGGGCGGCAGCAGTTCGGTGGCCAGCGCGGCAGCGGCCTGCCGCAGGCCGGTGCCTCGTTGCGACGGCGAAGGTGGTGGCGGCGCGATGTCGCGGGATGGCGGCGACACGGGGCTTGCGAATTCAGGCGTGCCCATGCGTCGGCCATGGGTGGCGTCTTTCCAGTAACCAGGGTGGTGTGCGACGGCTTCTTGCATGGTGTGTCCTCTCAGGCGTTGACGTTGTTGGCGGCGTTGCGCTTGCCGGGCGGGAACCCGGGCGGTGGCGATGGACGGCGTGCCGCCGCTCATCGCGAGGTTCCCCAGTAGCCGCTGCGGTGGCCGAGCAGCAGGCTCGGGATGCGGGCGAAGTCCATCGCGCCGGGGCGCACGACCGTGGTGACTTCGGGCGTGTAGACGCTGGTGTCCAGGCGCAGCACCCGGCGTGCCGCCGCGATGCGTGCGGCCAGCGGGCCGGGGCCCTGCTTCCAGCGCGACTGGCCGCCGACCGTCACGCGGTGAACGTGCCCGCAATCGGCCAGCCTGGCCAGCTGCTGGCGCAGCACCGCACCGCCGGGTTCGGGCTGGTAGCCTTCGACGCACCGGGCCAGCATGCCTTCGAGCTCCTTCGCGGAGGCGGCCTCGTGCGCTTCGAGGTGGGTGGCGACGGCGCGCTGCACCTGGCCGGCCAGTGGGGAATCGGGTGTCGTCTTCATGCGTCGTCTTCCTCGTTCGTTGCGGGGCCACCGAAGGTGTCGAGCACCCGGCGGGCGATGCGGTCGGTGCGGGCCTTGCCGGCTCCGTATTTGCCGCTGCCGTTGAGCACCTGACTCACCGCGGCGGGGCTCAGGTGCAGTTGCGCGGCGACCTCGGAGCGCTTGCGTTCGGCGCAGGCGCTGCGCAGCAGGGCGAACCAGGGCTCGCTCATATAAGCAGTGGTGCAAGGTGCGGCCGTGCTGGTCATCGAGCGCCTCCGTGCGGCACAGGCGGCGTGGCGCCGATGTCGCGCAACAGGGCGTAGCGCTTCAACCCATCCACGCGGCGGGCATCGACGCGCACGGCCTGCGGGCATTGCCGCGACCAGGACAGCATGAGCGCGCCGGCCTGGCGGCGGCCCAGCGCGATGTCGTCGTCGGTGTCGGCCAGCAGCAGCGCGGCGGCTTCGTCGGCCGTCAGCGCGCGGCGGATGCGCAGCAGGTTCCACAGGCGGGTGGCGAACGGATCTGCGTGGCGCACGACCGCATCGGGGGCGGCGGTGGGCGTGCTCGTTTCGCCCTGGGCCGCTTCGGCGCGGCGGTCTGCCAGCGCCATCAGCGCCTTGGCGACGAACCATTCGGATGTGCTGTTTTCCATCACACGCCTCCTGCCGGGCGCACGCGGCCAGCGGTTTCGACAAAGCTTTTTTTCACCGTACGTTTCTCCTCGCTAGTGGCACTGCCCGGTTCATTGGCCTGCCCGGTGAAGGACGCAGACTTCTTCGGGCACTCTTCAAACATTCCTGTTTCTTCGCCTTGCCCGCGGTGCGCCAACCTTGAGGGGCGGACCAGGGGCCGTTGCACGGCAACCCACGGACGGTGCAGAACTGCATCGAAATGCGCGTATCCGTGTTCTTTTTCAAACTTGGATGGGTTGGTTTCACTCATTTGCAGTGCTTCTTTAACCTGAACAGGGTGCCAAGCCATCAAAATATCTTGTTTTGTGTCTATGGCTCCGATTATGCACATCAAACAGGTTTTTGCAACTGTGAAGAACATGAAAACCAACATTTACACGTTGCCAGACACAAAATGGGTTGTAAAAAGACCTCTGTGTGTCTAGCATGTGCGCGTTCGCACAAATCAAAGTTATCGTGACGTCGCAAATCAACACTCCGCCCGACGACACCCAGGTGAAGGCTCGCGTCGGCGAGCTGGCCCTCGCGCAAGGCGCGCGGGTGCGCGATCTGCGCAAGCAGAAGGGGCTCACCATCGATGACCTCGCCCAGCGCAGCGGGCTGCACTTCAATACGGTGGGCCGCATCGAGCGCGGCGTGAGCGACGCCAGCCTCGAGCAGCTGTATGTGATGGCCCTGGCGCTGGGGGTCGATCCTTCCGAGCTCAACCCGTTTCAGCCCGCCAATCCACCGAGCGAACTGTCGAGCGGGCTGGACGACGAGGTCTTCGTGCTGGTCGAGTTGCTCGACGTGCGCGTGAGCGCCGGCAGCGGCGCCATCAACGGTTCGCAGGAACACATGGGCCGCTTCGCGTTCAGCCGTTCATGGATGGCGCGCAAGGGCGTGAAGCCGGCGCACGCGCGCATCGTCCACGCGCGCGGCGACTCGATGGCCGACAAGATCAACAACGGCGACATCCTGCTGGTCGACACCGCCACCAAGTCGCTCGACCAGGACGGCGTGTACGTCATCCAGCTCGACGGCCACGACTACGTGAAGGTGCTGCAGCGCGACTTCTCCACCGGCGGGCTGCAGATCATCAGCTACAACCCCGCGTACAAGCCGCAGGTGCTGAGCGCCGACCAGGCCGCCGAGCTGCACATCAGCGGCCGCGTCGTCTGGCACGGCGGCGAAATCTGAGGCTGCGCGACAGGCGTCGCAAGACACGGAATACGGGGCGTAACGCGCCCTGAAAAAAAGGGGCCGGCTCATGTCGGCCTCAGTCATTTGAGCCCTTCGCCCGACCATTCGGGTCATGGGCAAAGACACCTCTCGAACCTTCCTTTTCAATGCGCGCCGCGCGCGTGAGCGGGGCCAGGCACCACGGCAATTGCTGGCCGTGCTCGCGCTCAGCGCGGCGGGGCTGATCGGCATCGTCGCGCACGAAGGCTACAGCGACAAGGCGTACCCCGACCCCGTGCACGGCACGGCCGTGCCGACCATCGGCTTCGGCACCACCGGCGGCGTGCGCATGGGCGACACCACCACGCCCGTGCCCGCGTTGCAGCGCGCGCTGCGCGACGTGCAGGCCTACGAGAGCGAGATCAAGCAATGCGTGAAGGTGCCACTGCACCAGCACGAGTACGACGCGTACGTGAGCCTGGCCTACAACATCGGCGCGTTCAACTTCTGCACCGGCGGCCAGAAGGGCCGCACCTCGGTGCTCGTGCAGCGGCTCAACGCCGGTGACTACGCGGGCGCGTGCAACGCCATCCTCGGCTGGAAGTACGTGGGCAAGACCGACTGCTCGGCGCCCGGCAACAAGACCTGCGCCGGCATCTGGAAAGACCGCCTCAAGCTGCACGCGCAGTGCATGGGGAACGCGCCATGAACCTCACAGCAAGGCTCTGGTTGGGCCTGTTCGCCGGTGTCGTGATGGCGTTGCTGCTCGCGGCCGCAGGGTTCGCGCTGCACGGTGCCGGCCGCATGCAGGAGCGCGCCCTCTGGCAGCAGAAAGAGGTGCAGCGCGCAACGCAACTCGCGCAAGACCTGCAGGCCGAGTACGAGCGCGGCCGTGCCGCGTCGGCGCAATACCAGCTCGGCGCGAGCGCCTTGCAGGCCCGCTATCTCTCCCTCGAAGGCCCGACCCATGATCTACGTCAGCGCGTTTCTCTTGTCCTTCCTCCTGCTGTTCCTGATCGCCGCGCTCAGCGGCCTGCCGGTGCTGCGCCGTCTGCAGCACCCGGACCGCATGCGGATGCTGCGCCGCCTGGCGACACACAGCATGACGCTGTCGGCGGCCCTCATCGCCTCAGCCTTGCTGCTGTCTGGCTGTGGAACAGCGCCCTTGCGGGCACCGACGTACCCGCGGGTGCCTGCGGACTTGCTGACACCTCCAGCGAAGCCTGTGCTGCTGATGCCGGCCTCACGGTCGACGACGCCTGGACCAACCACGACATCAACGCCCGCTCTTGCGCCGCGGACCGGCTCCGGCACCGCGCGCTGATCGAGTTCCTTACAGAAAGACCCGCCCCATGAGCGACCTCCACGAACGCACGCAAGAGCTGCTGCTGCTCGGTCAGATCCACGGCCTGGTGCAGGCCCTGAAGGACGGACAGGACCGGCAGAACCGCCGCATGGACGGCTTCGACACCCGCTTCGACGCACTCGATGGCCGGCTGCGTTCGGTCGAGCAGCGTGCCGCGGTGTTCGGCGCCGCATCGGGCGGCGCGATGGCCATCGGCACGGCGCTGCTCGCAGAGGCCGTCAAGCAGTGGTTTCGCAACGGGCCCGGTGTCAATTGACGCGAGGGGCCGGCGGATGTCGGCCTCAGCCCATCGGGCCTTCGCCGCGACAGTTCATACACCGACTCACCCACCCATTCATTCACCCATCAACGAAGCGATCGATGCACTTCCTCAACAGCAAGCGCCAGTCCTCGCACCCAACGAACGGAGCCCAGGCATGAGCCGTCTCGACACCCTTCGCAGCGCCATCGTGCAGACGCTGAACGCCGTGCCGCAGATCGGCCGCGTTCACGACCGCGAGCGTTCCCTGGCCGACGAAGCCGCGCTGCGTGCGCTCTTTCTGCATGACCTGCCGGGCGGTGGCCAGCAGCTGCGCGGCTGGTGGCTGCGCCGCACCGCCACCGAAGAGCGCAGCGTCAACAGCGGCCGCACGATGAGCGTCGACAGCTGGACCGTGCACGGCTATCTCGCGTTCGACGACGCCACGGCTTCGGAGCACGTGTTCGACGCGCTCATCGAAGACATCCGCGACGCCGTGCGCGCCGACCCCACCTTCGGCGGCGCATGCGCCACCGGACCGCTCACCGACGACAAGCGCACCGACGGCGTGCAGGTCGACGGCACCGGCCTCGTCAGCTTCTGCGGTGTGCGCTGTCATGGCGTCGCGCTGCAGCTGCGGACCTGGCGCTACCTCTGACCGCCAGCGAGCAGGTCTTTTCTTTCTTTTTTCGACAACCCAACCAACCACCAACGGAGAACGCCGACATGGCAAAACTCATGCGCAAGATGGCCATCCTGGCCAAGGCTGAAACGACACGCGGCACCGACGCCCTGCCCACCGGCGCGGCCAATGCGATCCTGGTCAGCGAAGTCACGCTGACCCCCATCGAAGGCGACGTCGTCCAGCGCGACAACGTGCGCCCGTACTTCGGCTCGCGCGGCTCCGTGCTGGTCACGCAGTACAGCAAGATCGCCTTCTCGGTCGAGATCGCCGGCGTTGCAGCAGCGGGCGATGTGCCTGGCTACGCCGCGCTGATGCGCGGCTGTGCCATCGCCGTCAACACCGCCGCGGGCGTCAGCACCACCTTCACGCCGGCCACCGATGCGCTGGAGTCGCTCACCATCTACGGCAACGTCGACGGCACCGTCTACAAGATGACCGACGCGCACGGCAACGTGAAGGCCACCATCAATGCCAAGGGCATTCCGAAGTGGCAGTTCGAGTTCACCGGCCTGTTCGTGCCCGCCGAAGACGCACCGCTGCCCGTGGCCGACTACACCAAGTTCATGGACCCGCTGGGCGTGAACAAGGCCAACACCACGCTCACGCTCGACGGTCTCGGCGTGGCCGCCAACGCCTTCGCCTTCGACGCCGGCAACACCGTCGTCAAGCGCGACCTGATGACCGTCGATGCCGTCGACATCACCGCGCGCGTGTCGACCGGCTCCGTCACCTTCGAGAACACCTCGGTCGCCACCAAGGACTGGATCGGCATGGCGCGCGCCAGCCAGCGCGTGAACCTGGCGCTCAAGCATGGCCAGGGCGCAAGCAACGTCGTCGAGTTCCTGTCGCCGCGCGCGCAGATCGGCAAGCCGACCTTCAGCGACGTCGACGGCGTGCAGATGATCACCGTGCCGCTCGAGTTCGTGCCCACCGGCGCGGGCAACGACGAGTGGTCGATCGTCGTTCGCTGAGCTTCGTCACCGGCACCACCACCACACCACAGAGGAACAGACAGAGATGCCCCAGAAACTCAAGATCGCCGTCAAGCCGACTTTCGTCGCACCGGTGCTGATGCGCGTGCCCGGTGACGGCCAGGTCGAAGAGGTGCGGTTCAGTGCCGTCTTCAAGCGCCTGACCAAGAGCGAGAACGACACGCTGCAATCGCGCCTGGAAGCCCGCACCCTGACCGACAAGGACCTGCTCGACATGGTGCTGGCCGACTGGAAGGACCTGGAAGGCGACGACGGCGCGCCCTACATCTGCACGGCCGAGAACCGCGCCGCGGCGGTGGAGGAATGGACCGGCTTCGAAGCCGCCATTGCCTACAGCTACTTCGAGCACGCCTACCCGGCCGCGGTAAAAAACTGAGAGGCGCCGCGCGCCTTGTGCTCGGAGCAGAGCATCGCGTCCACGACGAGCTGGACGACGAGCTCCGCAGCCAGTGCGCGTCGCTCGGTCTCGACCCGAAGAAGCTCGTCTCTTCGACAGCCAGCGGCGGCGGCCCGCCACCCTTCGAGCTATGGCCGGAGCACCAGGAAGCATTCGAGGTGTTCCATGCCTGCCGAACGCAGTGGCGGGTCGTCGCGGGGGCAGCGGGCGCGTGGTTCCAGGGGCTCGACTTCGGCGCGGTCGACGTGGCGATGAGGCGCCTGGGCATTCCGCGTGCACGACAGCGTGAAGTGTTCCTGCAGCTGCAGGTGATGGAAGACGAAGGCATCGCGGTGCTGAACGTCTAGCGACAACGCGGGCCCACGGCCATCGAAGAAGCATGGGGCCGGCAGATGTCGGCCTTATTTTTTCTTTCTCTCAAACGGACCATACAGACATGGCTGCGACACAACAAATGGCAATCCGAATGACGATGGACGCTTCATCAGTGAACGCGGACCTCTCCCGGGTCGTCAATGAATTCTCGAAATTTATCGACCGGATCTCCAGCGGAGCGAGCCAGGCAGAGGAAGCGAAAGCCAAGGCTGCGGCTTCTGCCAAGGAGGCGCAGGCGAAGGCCGAAGCCTCCATCAAGGAAGTCTCTTCCTCGGTTCAAAGCCTCTTTTCAAGTATCCAGGGTGGACAGTCGCCTTTCACATCGTTTGTGAGTGAAGGCGGAAAGCTCGTCTCCACGCTTGGTGGCATTGGCCCCGCTGCTGGTGCTGTAGGGGACTATCTCTTGAGCGCGTCCACGCGGCTCAATCTGGCGACCAAAGCGGTGACCTTGCTGACCGAGGCATACGTCGAAGGCAGCAAGGAGGCGGTGGCGTACGCCAATGCCAACACGATGACCGGCAACTACGTCGGCCTTACCAACGACCAACTCCAGACGAAAGCTATCGAGGTTGCCGGGACGAATGGCACGCAGGCCAGGGCCGCCGAGGCGGTGACCGCAGTGGTCAACACGGGCAGGATCGGCGGCGACGTCGTGAGCGAGGTGGCCGGTGCGACGGCTGAAATGAATCGCGTGCTTGGCACGTCGATCAACGAGGCCGTGAGCAATTTCGTCAAGCTGGCCGACGAGCCTTCCAAGGCCTCGGCCAAGCTCAACGAGACCTACCACTACCTGAGTGCAAGCACCTATGAGCGCATCGTTGCGCTGGAGAAGCAAGGAAAGACGGAGGAGGCGGCAGCGCTCGCACAGAAGACTTTCGCCGTCGCAATGAAAGAGCGCACCACCGAGGTTGTAGCCAATCTCGGCAGCCTTCAACGCGCCTGGCTGAGCATCACCGGATTCGCTGAAAAAGCCTGGGATGCCATGCTCAATGTCGGACGTCCTGTCACGCTTCAAAAGCAGATTCAAGATGTCGACAAGCAAATCGCACAGATTGATCTCGTCAAGCAAGGTAACGGCTTCGTCAGCAATGGCGGGGGCGCGGCTTTCGGCAATGGCAAGGCCGGTGCGGCACTGGACAAGGCTCGTGCGGAGGCGGTGGCCAAGAAAGCAACGTTAGAGGAGAGCCTGAAGCTTTCGTCGTCAGTTGCTCTGAACAAGGCGAACGATGCACGTACTCAACAGGTGGGCATCGCCAAGATCACCAAGGACAACGAGAAAACGGAAAACGCAGGGCTTCGAGTTGGAGCGGGCGCTTCTGGCATCGCCCGTGCCGAAGACGATGCGCTTCGCGCAAGCATCGAAGCCGTACGCGAGGAATACAACGCGAAGGCACGGCTTACCGCCGAGGGCTTCAAGAACATCGACAGCCTGCGCAAACGCGACCTGCTCAGCGACTATGGCGTCGTCCGACAAAAGCGCGATCTTCGGCTCCAGGACCTGAAAGACCAGGAGGAGGCCATCCAGAAGGAGCTGCAGCTGCTGGGTTCCAAGAAAGGGTCCGCTGCCGACAAGCGAAAGCTGGAAGCCAAGGTAGGCGAGATCGATCAGCAGCGCGGCTTCGTCAATGCAGAAGCCGAACGCACCTTCGCGGAGATGGAGGCGGCGTCTCAGAGCAACGTGCTCAAGACCTCGCAGCAAGCGACGGAAAAAATCCGCGAGCAGGTTCGTGCGCAGGAGGAACAGAACGCCGTGTATGGCATGTCCAAGGAGGCGATCCAGAAGCTGACCATTGCGCAGACGGAGCGGCAAATCCAGGAGCTCGATGCAACGGAGAACGTCAATCCGGCTTACCTGAAGTCGCTGTACGACCGTCGCGATGCCGAGAAGGAACTGCTCACGGCGATGGAGACGTCTGAACGCCTGAAAACCACCGACGAGAAGCAGAAGAAGGAAAAGGCGAAGGACGAAGAAAAGTCGAAAAAGATGGCCGACGACATCGGCGGTGTGTTCCGCGACGGTTTCGTCAACCTGCTGGAAGGCGGTGGCCGGGATGCCATCGACAAGATCGGTGAAGGGCTCAAGAAGAAGCTCGTCAAGTCGCTGGCCGATGCCTTCTATGACGCGACGTTGAAGGACGCTGTGGATGGGTTCGCGGGTTGGCTGACGGGTGCGCTCAAAGGATCGATCTCGGGCGGTGGTTCCAAATCCGAAGGGGGCTTGTCGGGCCTTGGAGGAATTTTCGGAGCCGTGTCGAGCCTCTTCGGTGGTTTCTCAGGCTCTACTGCCGCTGGACTCGCCAACGTCGTTGGAGGAAGCGATCCGCTCGGCACGATGGTTGGCTTGATGGGCTTGACCAAGAGCGCCAACGGCAACGTCTTTGCCTCACCGGGCCTGCACGCCTACGCCAACAGCGTCGTCGCCAGCCCCACGTTCTTCCCCTTCGCCAACGGCATCGGCCTCATGGGCGAGGCCGGGCCCGAAGCCATCATGCCGCTGCGCCGTGGCTCCGACGGGCGCCTGGGCGTGAGCGCACCCGCAGGCGGTGGTGGTGGCGGCGGCTCACTGCACTACGCGCCGACCAACGTCTTCAACATCGATTCGCGCTCCGATCGCGGCGCCGTGCTCGCCGATCTGGACCGCGCGCTTCAAGCCAACAACAAGGGCCAAATGGAACAACTCAAGCGTCTGCGGGTGGTGCCCCAATGAGCATCGTCACCCTGCCCCCCAACCTGCCGGTCAAGCGCCAGGATTTCGGTATCCAGACCTTCGACCTGAGCTTCAGCAGTGGCGACACCGGTTCGTCGCAGGTGGCCGTGCTGGCACCGCCGCGCCGCACGTGTGCGCTCGTGAGCGAAGAGCGCATTCCGCTGATGAGCGAGGCCGCGATGTGGCGCAGCCTGGTGCATGCGCTGCGCGGCCAGGTCAACGTGCTGGCGGTCAGCGACATGCTGCAGCCGGCGCCTCGCGGCACGGCACGCGGTGTGTGGACCGCGCTCGCGGCCGCGGCCGGTGCCTCGTCGCTGTCGATCCAGATGGGTGCGGCCCAGGCGGGCAAGACGCTGCTGCAGGGCGACTGGATCGGCGTCAACCAAGGGTCGATCCAACGGCAGCTGCTGCACGTGCAGGCCGATGCCGTGGCGAATGCGGCGGGTCTGATCGTGGTGCAGATCGAGCCGGTGCTGCGCGTGGCCGTTGCCGCGGGCAGCGCGGTGGTCTGGGACCGTCCGACCTGCCTCATGCGCAAGACGGATGCAAAGAACAACTGGTCTTCGGAGTCGCGCACGCAGGGCGGCTTCAGCCTCGACCTCATGGAGTCCTGGGAATGACGGTACCTGTCAACAGCGGCTTTCAGGCCGCGGCGAATGCGCCGGCCTATGGCGAGCTGGCCCTGGTGGAGCTGCAGTTGCGCTCGGGCACGGCGCGCTTCACCAACTGGCCGCTCAGCGTCCAGGTGATGGGCGAGACCTGGCAGGGCGTGGGCAACCTCGGCTCCATCGGCGAGCTGCACGAGAGCGAAGACGGTGCGGCCGAGAAGCTCACGCTGACGCTGTCGCCGGTGGACATCGGCACGCGTGCGCTGGCACTCGGCGATCCGTCCGACTACCAGGACCGGCGCGTGCGCGTGTGGATCGCGATGCTCGACGCCAACACGCTGCAGGTCAACGGCTCGCCCGTGCTGCGCTTCGTGGGCGTGATGGACCAGATGAAGATCGATCGCGATGGCAACACCGCCTCGATCAGCATGGAGTGCCGCACCGCGAGCTACGACGTGCGAAGCAACCCCGCCGCACTGCGCATGAACAACGCGCAGCACCAGGCGCGGCATCCGGGCGAGATGGGCTTCGCCTATCTCACCAGCCTGATCGGCAACCCGGCCGTCTGGGTCGGCAAGTGGCTGCAGGCGAATCTCCAGTATCGACAGAACCTTGGCGTGCACAGCAAATGAGCATCGATCTCGACACTTTCATCGACGCGCGACGCCACACCGGCTTCGCTTATTTCGAACACGACTGCGCAACGATTGCAGCGGACTGGGTGCGCGAGCGGCGTGGCGCGGATCCGCTCGAGCCGCTGCGCGGGCAAGGCGGCGCGCTGGCGCCCAAGCGGTTGCTGACGGCGCTGCGGCATGTGCGTGCCGCGGGTGGCTTCGAGGCCATCGCGACGGCGCTGCTGGGGCCTTCGCTGCCGGGACGCATGGCACAGCGTGGTGACGTGGTGCTGGCTCGCAGTGGCGGGCGCATCGGGCGCGTTTCGGGGCACAGCTTCGGCATTTGCACCGGCTTGAACATCGTGGCGCCTGGCAAGGACCGCCTGCAATTTTTGCCTTTGACGACGGGGGTGGCAGCATGGCGCGTCTGATTCGTTTCTCCCTGGTCTTTGGCGTCATCTTGGGCGCTTGTACCGCGGCAATGGCAGACCCCGTGACGAGCGTCTTGTCGGCCATCGGAACAGCTGTTGGTGCGGGCGCGTCGGCGGTTGCAGTCGGTGGGACCATCGTCAGTGCGGCACTTTCCCTGATCAGCACCGCCTATTCCTCCTCGCAAGCCAAGAAAAAAGCCCGGCAAGCCGCCGCCCGCAAGTTCGCCGAAGACGTGGCCAATCTGCGCGACCGCACGGCCACGCTGGTCAGTTCCGAGTCGCCTTGGGCCACGGTCTACGGTGCACCCGCACGCGTCGGCGGCGCCATCGTCGCGGTGCTCGACAGCGGTCCGATGGCCCAGTTCAAGCACATCGTGATCGTCTTCGCCTCGCACGAGTGCGAAGCCATCGACGAGATCTTCATCGACGGCACCTCGGTGGGCCGGCCCAACGCAACCGGTTGGACCGACGGTCCGGAATTCCAGATGCCGCCGCTGTTCAACGGCTGGCCTTCGGAAGGCCCCGCGGTGAACGTGCAGTTCCATACGTCGCCGGGTGGCGTTGACACGGCCGACGCCTTCCTTCGCGGGAATGTTGACCAGAGCTTTCCGGGCTTCAACCTCTGGACCGAGCAACACAAGCTGAGCGGCTGCACCTACGCAGTGGTCACGCTCAACCTGCTGTTCGAGCGCTTCCAGGGCGGCATTCCCGAGATCACGGCCAGGCTGCGCGGCAAGAAGGTGTACGACCCGCGCACCGGCCAGACCGCCTACTCGCGCAACCCCGCGCTGTGCCTGGCCGACTTCTTGCGCTCGGAGACCGGCTACCTCGCCGCGCCCGACCAGATCGACGAGAACGCGCTGATCGCGGCCGCCAATGCCTGCGACCAGAAGGTCTACAACGATATCGATGCGGTCAACTACGGCAACTCCAATGTGCTGTACGTCTGCGACGGCATGTTCCGCTCGGACCAGGACCGCGAGTCGACACGGCAGCAGCTCGAAGATTCGATGGCCGGCTTCAGCCTCGAATCGGGTGGTGTGTGGCGCATCCAGGCCGGTGCATGGTCCACGCCGGTGCTGAACCTCACCGACGACGACATGCTGGCGCCCACGGCCGTGGTGCAAACCGCCAACCCCGGCACGAGCCGCTTCAACGGCATGCGCGGCACGTACGTCAACGCGGCGCGCAACGGCGTCAGCGAAGACTTCACGCCGTATCAGAACGCGACCTTCCGCGCGCTCGACGCGAAGGACAAGTTCACCGACATGGCGCTGGCGTTCACGACCTCGCACGTGCGCTGCCACCAGATCGCCCGCGTGGTGGTCGAGCAGAGCCGCGGCGGCTTCGTGCTGCGCATCCATCCCAAGATGCTGGCGTGGCACCTGCAGCCCGGCGACCGCATCGTGCTCACGAGCGCCTTGTACGGCTTTGCCAACAAGACCTTCCGCGTGCAGGACTGGACCTATGCCCGCAACGCGCCGCTGTCGCTGCTGGTGATCGAGGACGTGCCGGCCTACTACGACCTGGCCGATGAGGTGCAGGCCGATGCGGCGCCGAACACCAATCTGCCGAGCCCGTTCCTGCAGCCACAGGCACCGCTCGACCTGCAGGTGCAAAGCGGCGAAGAGCAACTGGTGCAACAGGGCGGTACCCTGGTCGTGCGTGCGAAGGTGAGCTGGTCGCCTTCCACCGAACCTGCGGTGGTGCGCAACGGCGCAGTGCGCGTGGAATGGCGCACGATCACGCCGGTCGGCGAGTGGCAGTCGGTGGACCTGCCCGGGGACGCGAAGGAGACCTATCTGCTCGGCCTCGCGGTGCACAGCGAGTACCAGGTGCGCGTGCGTTTCCTCACGCCCTATGCGGTGAGCAGCTGGACGACGGTCACGCACAGGCTGCAAGGCCCTAGCGAGTTCCCTGATGACGTCGCCGGCCTGAGCCTGGCGGTGGAATCCGCCGGCGTGATCGCACGCTGGTCCGCGCCGGCAGGCCTCAACCTGCTGGACTGGGGCGCGACGCAGATCCGTGTCGGCGCGTCGTGGGAAACCGCCATCGAACGCTTCACGGGCAAGGCGCTGTCCGCGAACATCGGCTGGCTGCAGACCGGCACGCAGAAGGTGTGGGCGGCGCATGCCAACACGCAAGGCGTCTGGGGCATTCCCGTTGCCGCGACCATCGACATCCAGCAGCCGGCCCAGCCGATCGTGCGTGGAGAGGTGTGGGGCGCGCAGATCGAACTCGCATGGCAGCCTTGCGGCACCACGCAGCCCATCGCGGCGTACATCGTCAAGGTGGGGCCGACGCTGGCGCAGGCCGTCGAGATCGGCCGCACGAGTTCGCTGAATTTCGCGCGCACCGAGCCGGTTGCCGCCAAGCGCATCTACTGGGTGGTGGCGTTCGATGCGGGGAGCAATCCGGGCGATGCAGGCTACGTCGAACTGGCGTCGTTGCCGTCCATCGACGATGCGATCAAGGAGCTGCAGGAGGGGCTCGATGAGCAGGTCGCAGATCTGCTGAACGTGAACTCGGGCATCAGCGAGCGCCTGGTCGACGAAGCCATCGAGCGTGGCACGGCGATCACGCATGTCGAAAAAGTCGTCACCGATACGGCAGAGCAACTGGCGCAGCGCATCGATACCGTCGCGGCACGAGCCGTCGGCTATGTGCGCGCCAACTTGGTCTTCAACGGCGGATTCGAGTTCGATCTCGACAAATGGGCGCTGCTGGGCAATGCCTGGAAAGTCGTCGAAGACGATTGGGGGGCTTCAGCGCGGATCCTTGCCGATGTTCCTGCCAGCGGCCGACTGGCCAGTGCCAGCTTCCCGGCCAAGCCCGGCTCCTGGTATGCCGGCTCGGGCGACGCGATGTTTCAGAGCGATGCTGGGCAGAGTGGTCTTGCGCTTGAGTTCTTCGATGCGGGAGGCAGCTCGCTGGGCGTTACGGCCAATCTCAAGGTTGGCGGACATGGGTTCGTGAACGAACAGACCAGGCGCAACGATTTTGCGGTGGAAGCGCTTGCGCCTGCCGCCGCGGTTACGGGCAGGGTTGTCTTCCAGTGGAGCGGCTATGTCGCAGGCGGCGCGATCGGAGTGCGCTTCGTGAAGGCGGAGCAAGGTCGTTTTCCGGTCACGCCCTTCACTTCGGAAGCCAGCGATCGTGGTGCCGTGGCGGCCATTCGCGAGGAAGTGACTGCGCGTGCGACGGCCGACGCGGCTGAGGCGGTGGCACGCACGACACTGGCGGTGCGGGTCAACGGCGCCGAGGCCGCGATCAACCACGAAGCCTCCGTGCGCGCCGACGAGACCGGCAAGCTGTCGGCCAAGTGGGGCTTGAAGGTGGTGGCTGGCAACAAGGTGGCGGGCGTGCTGCTGAACAACGACGGCCAGGAGAGCAACTTCACGGTACTGGTCGACCGGTTCGCCATTGCACAGCAGGCCGCGGGTGGCGTCACCAAGTACCCGTTCGCGGTGGGCTCCGTGGCGGGCGCACCGACGGTGGGGATCGACGGAACGCTGGTTGTCGACGGCACCATCCTCGCGCGGGCGATCAACGTCGATCGGTTGTCGGCGATCACGGCCAGGCTGGGCTATGTGAACGCGGGGCAGATCGACATCTCGGGGGATGGCGTTGGCGGCTGGGGATATGTGCGTAGCGCCAACAAGTGGATCTATGACGGTGGCTGGGGTTGGGTTCTTGCACGCCATAACGGCGGCGACACCTTCGTCGAGCTGAACTGCAACGGCATGGGCCTGCGGATGCACAACGAATCAGGGCGCTTCCAGCTCTGGGGGCCGGGCTTCAATTTGCAGAACGAAGGGCTGACGATTGATCAGGTTGACGTGATCGGTGCGCTGAATATCCGAGGGCGCTCTGTCACCGTTCCGACCGCACGTGCCGACGCAGGAGGCTTGAGTGCCGTCGTGCATGAGATTCCGAACAACCGTGGTGCATGGGTCACGACCTACATCACCGGTTCTGTGTTCATCGCGCCGGGATCCGGTGGGGGCGCTGGTGGTTTCCTTTCTCTGTCCGTCGACAACGTGACGAGGTGGGCGGGGGCCGGTGTGCCGGGCTCCACGGTGACCGGAGCCATCGTTCTCGACCTGCCGCCGGGTCAGCACACCATTGCCGCCATTGGTACCCCGGGGTCCAGCAGCGCATCCATCTTTGCCCTTTCCTGCCAACGATAGACATCCATGCCTGACTACACAGCTTTCGACAACACAACTGGCCGCGTGCTGGCCCGTGGGTCCGCGCCTACCGAGAAAGCCTGCCTTGCGCAGGCACTGCATCCCAACGAGCAGATCCTGCTTGGGCTGATTCCTGAAGGGCACTTCGTGGATCTGGCCACCCTTCAGGCGATCGCCTTTCCTGCGCAGCCTAGTCCGGTGCATGTGTTTGATTTCGCAACACGTGTCTGGGTCGATCCGCGCACGCTGGAGGAGAAGAAAAGCCAGCTCAAGGCCGATATCGCCGAGCAGCGCTGGAAGCGCGAGACGGCAGGACTGGTGCTGATCGGCGGCCTGCGAGTGAAGACGGGACGCGAAGACCGTGCTTCATTCGCCGAGGCGCTGGCGGACATGGAGTCGAGAGGACTCGACGCCATCGACTTCAAGACATCCGACGGCTTCGTCACGCTCACGGCGAAAGAAGCGCGAGGCATCTCTCGCGCTGTGTCGGAGCACGTGCAAGCGTGTTTCTACGCTGAGCGGGCCGCCTGTGCCTTCATCGACCAACTCAGCAACGCGGACATTCCAGCCGCGTGTGATCTCGCGGAATTCGTCCGTATCTCGAACTCTTGAACATCTCAACCAAGGAGCCTTACATGGCCTACACCACTGCATCGGCAAACGCTTTTCTCAAGTTGATTCTTCAGGCTGTCCCGATTTCGGGGCTTGCCGACAACGCAGCCACGGGTGCGCTGACCGTGCACTACATCAGTCTTCATACCGCTGCACCTGGCGCCGGGGCCAACCAGGGCACCAATGAGGTTGTCTATCCAGGATATGCACGTGTTGCCGTCGCCCGCGGACCGGCGGGTTGGCTCATCGCCGGAAACACCGGTAACCTGGTCGCGGCGATGGAGTTTGCCGAAGTGGCGGGCACAGGCGTCGCGACGGCCACGCATCTTGGTCTTGGAACCGCCTTGTCGGGCAATGGCTTGCTGCTGATGTACGGCGCGCTTGATCCGGTCATTCCGATCCAGGCCGGAGTGGTTCCCCGGCTGAAGACCACGACCAAAGTTACCTTCGAGGTCTGACCATGAGCGTCATCTTCGACAACAGAATCGTCGAGGCGTGCGCCACGCTCGGCACTGGCGACCTGCTGGCCGCTGGTGCCGATCCGGGGTTCTCCACGTTCTCCGAAAAGGTCCCTGTCGGCTCCACCGTCCACTATCTGTGCGAGGCCGTCAATCCTGTCGGCCGTCCGACAGGGGAGTTCGAGCTGGGGCGAGGCACCTACACAGCGGCAAACACGCTGTCGCGCGACACGGTCATTTCCTCGAGCAACGCGGGTGCACGGGTCGATTTCACGCAAACCAGCAAGCGCCTTTCTCTGACTGTCCTGGCGCCAACCACGGACGTCTTGCGAGGAGACTGGAGAGAGGCCCTGGGAGTCCCGCCCGAGGGCTTTGTCAATCGCCTGATCAATCCCGAGTTCCTGATCAATCAGCGGAACATTGCAAGTACGTCCGTCAACAACCAACAGGTGGTCGATTGCTGGCGACTCATGAATTCTCCAGGGGGTAACGCGATTTCGGCCGGCGTAACGCCCATTGCACCGCCAGGATTGGCGCGGGCGATCGCATTCACCGTGCCATCCGCCTACGTGCCTGCCAGTGGGGCGGTTATCGGATTTCAGCAAACCCTCGAAGGTCTGTGCGTCGCAGATCTGGGGTGGGGTACTGCGAACGCAGCACCGCTGACACTCAGCTTCTGGGTGCGAAGCAACAGCACAGGACCCATTCCGATATCCCTGCGCAATGGTGACGCGACGCGCTCATTCGTTTTGCCAGTCACGATCAATACGGCCAACACTTGGGAGCTCAAAACCATCGTCGTGCCGGGAGCGACGAGCGGGACGTGGAGCACCACCAACACCGCCGGGATCGTTTTGTTGATTGGGCTCGCGGTCGGTTCCTCTCTCACTGCGCCGACGGCTGGCACCTGGCTCGCTGGCAACTACGCAGGTTTGTCCGGGCAGATGAATCTCTGCGCGAGCACAAGCAACAGCCTGAGCATTGCAGGGGTGCAGTTGCAGAAGGGGACGATCGCAACGCCGTTCGCGCGGCGCTCCTTGTCCGGCGAGTACGCGCTGTGCCAAAGATATTTTGGGTTGGTCAACGTATCTGTACGGTTCCCCGCAACGGGGCCTGGCCAGATTCTGTCCCCGGCTTTCACTTTTCCGGTGCCGATGCGATCAACGCCGACGATGGGTACCCAGGTGACGGGGGGGTACGCGAATATCAACAGCTCGACAGGGCAAGGATCCGTCAGTGCCTTGGGTTTTCGGTATGACCTGATCTCGGGCGGTGCAGGGGACTCCTATGTCCTCGACTATGTTTTTTACGCTTCTGCGGACCTTTAGCCATGTACAAAATCCTAGGTGATCTGATCGTTCGGCTTGCTGACGACGCACGCATTCCGCACGACCCATGCAATGTCGACTACGTGGCATACCGCGACTGGCTGGCCGCTGGCAACACGCCCCAAGTGCCGTCCGGGCCGTCGCAGAGCGAGCGTCGCTCGCTTCTGAGAAATGCGGCCACTGCACGGCGCTGGCAAGCCGAGACCGGTGGCATCACGCTGCCTGACGGTACGCGGATCAAGACGGATCGCGACGACCAGAACAATGTAGCCAACGCTCTGGCTATCGTCGGATCCACGGCGCTCCAACGCATTGACTTCAAAGCCGCCACGGGGTGGGTGTCAATTACGCCGTCCGAGCTGCAGGCCATCGCAGCGGCTGTTGGCCTTCACAAACAGTCGTGCTTTTCTGTCGAGCGAGCGCATCATGAAGCGATTGATGCGCTCACCGACGATGGGCTCGATGGCTACGACGTGACGACGGGCTGGCCCTGAACATGTACGGCGCATCTTCATTTGGTACAGCAGCGTTCGGCGCGATGCCGCTCGTGTGGCGTCTGATCTGCAACGTGTCGGGATCAGCGGTGGGCGCAGCAGCCATCGACGGTCAGGTCTCGGCCCTTGCGTCCGGAAGCGGCCTTGTGCCGCAAGCGGCAACGTTCGAAGGTGGCGTCTGTGCGCAGTTCGGCTCTTCGGCTGCCATTTCGATCTCAGCGCCGCTCACGCCGGCAGCAACGATCGTCCGAAACGCGATCGGCCTGGCAAATCAGGCCGTGGGTCTTGCAGCCGTAGGTAGCGCCTCCGGATTGTCAAGCGGATGCATGCCGGGTTCGGTGGCTCTTGTGGGCTATCGCATGAGGGCCTACGACCAGCAGTTTCCAGCGGGTATTGCGAACGGGTCGACGGTGCAGATCGGAAAGCGGTTCTATGTCTGGCGATCGAACTCGGGCCGCTGGCAGCCCAAGGGTTTGATGCTCTAACGGAAACAAGAGCAAACGGAGCTCTGTCGTACGGGCCTCCGTTTAGCGGGGGCGCCGCGCAGACCCCGGGATCGCGGATGGGTGTTCAAAGACTGAATATTGACAGATGAGTATCATTCTCATCTTCGTCGATCTTTTTCCCCTCCCCATGAATCCCCGAACGACCCTGCCCGCCGTCCGGCGCGTGTCGTGACTGCCTCCGTTCGCTACCGCCTCAGCGTGGCTTCGCGCGCCATCGCCGCCATCGCTGGCGGCTACGGCGTCGCCGCGCTCTCCGCTGCCGTGCTCGCGCTGTGCCTGCCCGCCGCCTTCGGCATGGCACGCAGCGAAGCCGCCATGACCGGTACGCTCGCCTCCTTCCTCGTCTTTGCGCTCGCCGTGTTGTGGGTCTTTGCCGCACGCTCGGCATGGCGCGCCTGGTCCGGCCTCGTCATCGCCGCCGTGCCGCTGGGCCTGCTCTTGCTGCTGCTCGTTCGAATCACCGGAGGCGGCGCATGAAGGAAGGTTTCCGCCAGTCGATGGCGTGGCTGCACACCTGGTCGGGCCTGTTGGTCGGTTGGGTGCTCTTCATGGTGTTCGCGGCCGGCACCGCTTCGTATTTCAAGGATGAAATCACCTTCTGGATGAAGCCCGAGTTGCACGCGATCGCGCAGACCTCGGCGCCTCAGGCGAAGACAGCCGAAGCCGCGGTGGATTTCCTGCAGCAACGCGGCGCGGATGCCCCGCGCTGGTTCATCACATTGCCGACCGAGCGCGAGCCGTCGACCAGCGTGCTGTGGCTCAAGCCACCCCCGCCGCCAGGCTCGGCGCCGGTCGAGCGACGCCGTCGTTTCGATCGCGCCATGCTCGATCCGGCCACGGGCCAGGCGATGACGGCAGCGCGCGAGACGCGCGGTGGCGAGTTCTTCTACCGCCTGCACTTCGACCTGCACTACATGCCCGCGCTGTGGGCGCGCTGGATCGTGGGCTTCTGTGCGATGTTCATGTTGGTCGCGATCTTCAGCGGCATCGTCACACACAAGCGCATCTTCAAGGACTTCTTCACCTTCCGTCCGAAGAAGGGCCAGCGTTCGTGGCTCGATGCGCACAACGTGACGGCGGTGCTCGCACTGCCCTATCACCTGATGATCACGTACACCGGCCTCGTCACGCTGATGTTCATGTACATGCCGTGGGGCCCGCAGGTGGCCTACAAGGACCGCGGCGGCGAGCAGGCGTTCTTCTCCGAAGCCTTCCCCGGTGGCGGTCGCGACCAGTTCAAGGCCTCGGGCAACAAGGCGCCGCTCGCGCCCATCGCGCCGATGGTCGCGCAAGCCTCCGCGCACTGGAACGGCGCGGCCGTGGGCCGCATCACCGTGCATCTGCCGAACGACGCGAATTCCGTGGTGTCGATTGCGCGCGCCGAAGGGCCGCAGCTGTCGTACGACCAACCATCGATGCAATTCAACGGCGCCACCGGCGCACTGATCGGCGCATTCGGCGACATGCCCAGGCCGGCTGCCGAAACACGCGGCGTGCTCTATGGGCTGCACATCGGCCGCTTCGCCGATCCGCTGTTGCGCGCGCTGTTCTTCCTCTCGGGCATCGTGGGTTGCCTGATGGTGGCGACGGGGCTTTTGCTGTGGGCCGTGAAAGAGCGCCAGAAGTTCGCCAAGACGCTCAAGCAGGGCGGGCGCATCGGCTTCGGGCTGCGGCTGGTCGATGGGCTCAACCTCGGCGCCGTGGCGGGGCTGCCGGTGGCGATGGCTTCGTTCTTCTGGGCCAACCGCCTGCTGCCGCTGGACGTGGCCGATCGCGGCGAGGCCGAGATCCGCTGGTTCTTCATCGTCTGGGGCGCGACGGCTGTGTTGGGCCTGCTGCGGCCGACGCTGCGCATGTGGCAGGCGCAACTCGCGCTTGGTGCGTTGCTGTTCGTGCTGCTCCCAGTGCTCAATGCGTTCACCGGCCCCGCACCGCTGACCGTGAGCCTGCGCTCGGGGCCGAGCGCGGTGGCGGGTTTCGATCTGGTCGTGATGGCGCTGGGCTTCGGGTTGGCGGGTGCTGCTTGGCTCGTCGAGCGCAAGCGCCGCAAGACCGCCGCGGCACAGGCGGCCAGGAAGCAACCGCCATCGGGGCTTGCCACTTCGGGCCAGGGCTCGTGATGTCGTGATGAATGCGTTGCTTTTTGGATCGGTGTTCACCGCATCGCTGGCCGGCTTCTGCGCATTGAGCCTCGCGATGGACCGGCACAGCGAAGACGTCTTCGGGCGCGGCAGCACGCCGGGGCCTTGGCGTCGCTGGCTGCAACTGGGCGGTGCGGCGCTGTTGTGCGTGTCGCTCGGTGCCAGCCTGCAGGCCAGCGGCCGCACGATCGGCTGGGTGCTCTGGCTGGGCTCGCTCACGGCGGCAGCGGTGGCCACGGTGGGCTTGCTGAGCTACGCGCCGCGCCGCTTTCACTGGATCGGATTCGCGGCGGCGGCCGTCGCGCTGTTCGGGCTGTTGCTCGTTGCCCTGCTCGCCTGACATCCAGTGAGGGCATGCAGCGCCTGCCCGCTCATCGTGCCTTCCACCGCTGTTGTATAGAGCCGCGCCACTTCGCGTGCCGGCGTTCCCTTCGGCCCCTGCAGGCCGAGCGCGTCCAGCGTTTCCTGCACCCAGCCGGGCGCCACCACGTTCACGCGCAGGCCGCGCGGCAACTCGGGCGCGGCTTGCGCCACGAAGGCTTCCAGCCCCGAGTTCGCGAGCGCGCCCGCGCTGCCGCCCGGTAGTACGCCGTCGAAGCGACCGCCCGTCAGCGTGACCGATCCGCCTTCGCGCAGGCGCGTCGCCGCGCGTTGCAGCAGCGCGATCTGGCCGAAGAGCTTGGCGTGCAGCGCTCGCGCCAGCCCTCCGTCCGACAACGTGCCGAAGGGCGCGAGCGGCACGCTGGCGGCGGTGGACACGATGGCGTCGATGTCGGGCACCGCATCGAACAGCGCATCGATGGTGGCCGGCGCATCGAGATCGACACACAACGGCGTGCCGTGGCGCGAAACCGCGATCACCTCATGGCGCTCGCCGAGTTCCGCCACCACGGCGCGGCCGATGGTGCCGCCTGCGCCGATCACCATCACCTTCCATCGCTTCATGCCGGGCGCCGCACCACGCTGCCGCCCGACAGCACGCCCTGCGTCATCGGCAGCGCCATGAAGTCGTGCGGAAAGCCCTTGGCGACGGTGCTCACGGCATCGAGGCGTTGCAGCGCATCGGCGTCGAGCACCACGTCGAGCGCGCCCAGGTTGTCCTCGAACTGCGCGAAGGTGCGCGCGCCGATGATCGGCATGACCGTCGGTGCCGTGCGATGCAGCAGCCACGCCAGCGCGATCTGCGCCGGCGAGCGGTCTTGCTCTTTCGCGATCTGCGCCACCACGTCGGCAATGTCGAGCGAGCGCGGCTGCAGCGCGCCGTTGCCGGCCGCCACGTCCTTGCGCGTGCCGGTCACGCCCGCTTCGGCGCTCTGCGTGTGGCCGAGGTCAGCGCGCGTGTACTTGCCCGTCAGCACGCCGCTGCCCAGTGGCGACCAGGCCATCACGCCCAGGCCCAGCTCGTGCGCCATCGGCAGCAGCTCGCGCTCCACGGTGCGCTCGATCAGGCTGTGCTCGATCTGCAGCGCCACCAGCGGTGCCCAGCCGCGCAGGTCGGCCAGCGTCTGCATGCGCGCGATCTGCCAGGCTGGCGTGTCGGAGATGCCAGCGTAGAGCACCTTGCCCGAGCGCACGAGGTCGTCGAAGGCGCGCATCACTTCGTCGATGGGCGTGAGGTTGTCCCAGATGTGCAGGTACAGCAGGTCGATGTAGTCGGTGCCCAGCCGCTGCAGGCTCGCTTCGACCGAGCGGATCATGTTGCGGCGATGGTTGCCGCCCGCGTTGGGGTTGCCCGGTTGCATGTTCAGCGAGTACTTGGTGGCCACCACGACCGACTCGCGCTTGCCGGCGATGAACTGGCCCAGCAGCTTTTCGGAGCTGCCGTTGGTATAGAAGTTGGCGGTGTCGATGAAGTTGCCGCCACGGTCCACGTAGGCGTCGAACATGCGGCGCGATTCGCCGGCGTCGGCGCCCCAGCCCCAGTCGCTGCCGAAGGTCATGGTGCCCAGCGACATCGGGCTGACGCGCAGGCCCGAGCGGCCGAGGGTGAGGTAGTTGTCGAGCTTCATGGTGAATGTCCTTTCGAGGTGCGGCGGCGCGGTTGCATCGCCAAGGCCTCGAAGGTAGTTGCGGCATTGCCCCGGAAAAAGCCCGCCGGGGCGAATGCTTTATGAAGCCAGTCTTCATAATGAACGCCATGTCACCCGAACTGCTCCCCGCCATCGCCGCCTTTGCCCGGGTGGCGCACCACGCCAGCTTCACGCGCGCGGCGCAAGAGTTGGGCGTGTCGCCTTCCGCGCTGTCGCAGACCGTGCGCGCGCTCGAGCAGCGCCTGGGCGTGCGCCTGCTCGACCGCACCACGCGGCGCGTGGGCGTGACCGAGCTGGGGCAGCAGTTCCTCGACGGCGCACGGCCGGGGCTTGCCGCGCTGGCGCGGGCGGTCGAAGGCATCGACGAGGCGCGCGACAAGCCCGCCGGCCTGTTGCGACTCAACGTCTCGCGCGTCGCGGCCGAGCTGCTGCTCTTTCCGCACATGGGCGATTTCGCCGACGCCTATCCGGACATCACGCTCGAACTGGTCTGCGACAACCGCATGGTCGAGCTGGTGGAAGGCGGCTTCGACGCCGGCATCCGCCTCGGCGAAAGCCTGGCGCAGGACGTGGTGGGTGTTCCGGTGGGCGGTCCGCTGCGCATGGTCACCTTTGCGTCGCCGCGCTACCTCAAGGGCCGCAAGCCGCCGCGCGTGCCCGAAGACCTGCGCGAGCACCGGTGCCTGAATTACCGCCTGACCACGGGCGGCCTCTATCGCTGGGAGTACGCGCAAGACGGCCGCGTGCTGGACATCGAACTCGCCGGCCCGCTGATCAGCAACGACAGCGAGGTCCTGCTTGCTGCGGCCCGCGCGGGTGCGGGCATTACGTCGGCCTTCGAGGGCGCGGTGCGCGACGACTTCGAGAGCGGCCGCCTCGTGCCGCTGCTCAAGCCCTGGTGGCCGACCTTTCCGGGCTTCTACCTGTACCACCCGAGCCGCGCGCAGATGCCGCGCAAGCTGCGGGTGTTCATCGACTTCCTGCAGGCGCGGCATGCGCCGCCGCCGGTATCGCAGCGCGCCGTCAAGCTCGCATCAGCGCCTCGATCTCGTCCGCCTTCACCGGCACGCCGCGCGAGATGAGTTCGCAGCCGGTGGCCGTGACGATCGCGTCGTCTTCGATGCGGATGCCGATGTGGTGGAACTGCTCGGGCACGCCGTCGGCGGGCCGCACATAGATGCCGGGCTCCAGCGTCAGCACCATGCCCGGATGCAGGATGCGGCTCGGCCGGTTCTTGATGACTTCGTTCGAGAGCGGATCTTTTCGCTCGCTCACTTCACCGACCTGCGTGGGCTCGACGTAGCTGCCGCAGTCGTGCACGTCCATGCCGAGCCAGTGGCCGGTGCGGTGCATGTAGAACTGGAAGTAGGCGCGCGAGTCGATCACGTCCTGCACGTTGCCGACCTTGTTGGCGTCGAGCAGGCCCAGGTCGAGCATGCCCTGCGACAGCACCTTCACGGCCGCATCGTGCGGGTCGTTGAAGCGGTTGCCGGCCTTGGTGGCGGCTGCGGCCGCATCCTGGCTTGCGAGCACGAGGTCGTACAGCGCGCGCTGCGGGCCGGTGAACCGGCCGTCGGCCGGGAAGGTGCGCGTGATGTCGCTGGCGTAGCCGTCGAGCTCGCAGCCGGCGTCGATCAGCACCAGCTCGCCCTTGCGCACGGGCGCGGCGTCGGCGCGGTAGTGCAGCACGCAGGCATTGGCGCCGGCCGCGACGATGGAGTAGTAGGCCGGGTATTGCGATCCGCCCAGGCGGAACTCGTGCAGCAGCTCGGCGTCGAGGTGGTACTCGCGCACGTCCTTGCCCTCGCGCAGCATGCGGGCCGACAGCTGCATGGCGCGGACGTGGGCACGCGCGCTGATCTGCGCGGCGCGACGCATGATGTCCTGCTCGTGCGCGTCCTTGAAGAGGCGCATTTCGTCGAGCGGGCCGCACAGGTCGCGCTGCTCCTCGGGGCACAGCGCGCCGTAGCGCACGCGGGCGCGCACCGACTGCAGCCAGCCGTCGACACGGGTCTCCAGGCCCTTGTGGATGGCGAACGGAAACCACACGGTCGCGCGGTTCTCCAGCAGCTTGGGCAGCCTGGCGTCGAGGTCGTTGACCGAGAAGGCCTCGTCGACGCCGAGCGTCGCAGGGGCCGCGTCGGGGCCGAGGCGAAAGCCGTCCCAGATCTCGCGCTCCATGTCCTTCGGTGCGCAGAACAGCGTGGCGCGGCCGTCGCCCGCCAGCACCAGCCAGGCGTTGGGCTCGGTGAAGCCGGTCAGGTAGTAGAAGTAGCTGTCGTGGCGGTACAGGAAGTCGGTGTCGCGGTTGCGCGCCCGCTCGGGTGCGGTCGGGATGATCGCGATGCCATCCTTGCCCAGTTGCGAGGCCAGGCGTGCACGGCGCTCGGCGTAGATCGTGGTGGTGTCTGCTGAGGTCATCTTGGCGTGTTCAGTTGGGCAAGCCGTTCGGGGGTTCCCACATCGGTCCAGGGGCCGGTGTAGAGCTCGGCGCTCACCAGTTCATTGTCCATCGCGGCGCGCAGGATCGGTGCCAGCGGGGCTTTGAGGCCGGCCGGGTTGCCGGGCGGGATGCTGCAGTACGGCGGCGCGAACAGCGCGGCGCGGTACAGGCCGATGGTCGAGAAGGTGAACTTCTCGGTGGCCGAATTGAGCGCAAGGCCCTCGGGCGACAGGCCGAAATCGCCCTTGAGGTTGTGCGCGGGGTTCGGCACCAGCCAAAGGTGCCCGAGCTTGCCGCTGGCGACGAAGTGATCGACCGATGCCTGCGTGAAGGCGAAACCGGGGGCAAACACATCGCCGGCCGCGACCCAGAACACATCGCCCAGCACCGGCAGCGCACGCACGATGCCGCCCGCCGTTTCGAGCGCGCCACCGAAGTCGCGGCCTTCTTCAGAATATGAAATCGACAGCGCCGGGTCGCCGTTCAATGACGGGTTCGGGCCGAAACGATTGGAAATCTGCGCGCCCAGCCAGTCGGTGTTGACCACCAGATCGGTGAAGCCGCCGGCGGCCAGCGCCTCCATCGGCCATTGCATCAACGGCTTGCCGCGCACCTCGAGCAGCGGCTTGGGCGTGGCGTCGGTCAGCGGCCGCATGCGCTCGCCGCGGCCGGCCGCCAGGATCATCGCCCGCACGGAGGTCGAAGTCATGCGCATGGGTCAGTCTTTTCGTGAAACACCGAGGAACCGGCTTTGCCGGGCCTCAGGTGTTGCCTCCGGCAGGGGGAAGGAGAAGCGACACGAAGTGCGCGAAGCCTGGGGGCGAGCTTCATTCACGCTGCGACGCGGCCGCGCTGCAGCTCGTTGCGTTCGCTGTGGCGGGGCTGGAACAGCGCGACCAGGCATTCCATCAGCGCGTGCGCCTTGGCTGAATGGTCGCCGCCGAAATTGCAGACGTACACGTCGAGCGTCACGCCGCGCTGCTCGGGCCAGGTGTGGATGCACAGGTGCGATTCGGCCAGCAGCAACGTGGCCGTCACGCCGCCCGGGCCCTTCGGCGTGGCCGGAAATGCGTGCACCAGCTTGCCCACCTCCTGCAGTCCGGCGGCCGAAACGGCCTTGGTGCAGACCGCCCCCAGGGCCGCGCCATCGGTGAGCCATTGAAGGCCGCATTGGCAGTCGTGGAGGTCGGCGGTGAGGTGCAGCCCATGCATGGGTGGCAACTCTAGCAGTCTGGCTGCCGCACAAGAACATCAGCGGGGTGTTGGGCCTGTATCGGCGCCGGCCCGGGCTCGCCCGGTAAAATCGCGGGTTCCCCCTACCCCCACCCACCCTTTTCCCCCGAAAGTCCCATGCCCATGGCAAACGAAGCCCTGATGGCCAACGCGATTCGCGCGCTGGCTATGGATGCCGTCCAACAAGCAAATTCCGGACATCCGGGTGCACCGATGGGCATGGCCGACATGGCCGTCGCACTCTGGGGCGACCATCTGCGCTACAACCCGGCCAACCCGCACTGGTTCGACCGCGACCGCTTCGTGCTCTCGAACGGCCACGCCTCGATGCTGCTGTACGCGGTGCTGCACCTCACCGGCTACGACCTGCCCATCGGCGAGATCAAGAACTTCCGCCAGCTGCACAGCAAGACCGCCGGCCACCCCGAAGTCGATGTGACGCCGGGCGTCGAAACCACCACCGGCCCGCTGGGCCAGGGCATCACCAATGCCGTGGGCTTCGCGCTGGCCGAAAAGCTGCTCGCCGCCGAGTTCAACCGCAAGAGCCATGACATCGTCGACCACCACACCTACGCCTTCCTGGGCGACGGTTGCATGATGGAAGGCATCAGCCACGAAGCCTGCGCCCTGGCTGGCGCCTGGCACCTGAACAAGCTGATCGCGCTGTACGACGACAACGGCATCAGCATCGACGGCCAGGTCAAGCCCTGGTACATCGACAACGTGGCAGAGCGCTTCCACGCCTATGGCTGGCACGTGATCGGCCCGATCGACGGCAACGACGCCAAGGAAGTGTCCAAGGCCATCGCCAAGGCCAAGCAATCGACCGACAAGCCCACGCTGATCAACTGCAAGACCGTCATCGGCAAGGGCAGCCCGAACCGCGCCGGCACCGCCAAGGCGCACGGCGAGGCGCTCGGCGCCGAAGAAATCAAGCTGACCCGCGACGCCATCGACTGGCACTACGCGCCCTTCGAGATCCCCGCAGACGTGTACGCCGACTGGGACCACAAGGCCGAAGGCGCGAAGACCGAAGCCGCCTGGAACGACAAGTTCGCCGCCTACGCCGCCGCGTTCCCTGAACTGGCCGCCGAGTTCACCCGCCGCATGAAGGGCGAGCTGCCCAAGGACTTCCACCAGGTCGCCTTCGACACCGTGGTCGCCGCCCACACCAAGGCCGAGACCGTGGCCAGCCGCAAGGCCAGCCAGCTCGCGCTCGAAGCCTTCACCGCCGCGCTGCCCGAAATGCTTGGCGGCAGCGCCGACCTGACCGGCTCGAACCTCACCAACACCAAGAGCACGCCCGCCCTGCGCTTCGATCCGAAGACCGGCGCCGTGGTCATGAACCTGCCGGCCGCCGAGCCCACCAAGCAAGCCGCCGAAGGCGAAGCCAAGCCCGAAGCCCCGGCTGAAGCACCGCACGGCACCATCGGCCGCCACATCAACTACGGCGTGCGCGAGTTCGGCATGGCGGCCATCATGAACGGCGTGGCGCTGCATGGCGGCTACATCCCCTACGGCGGCACCTTCCTCACCTTCAGCGACTACAGCCGCAACGCCATCCGCATGGCCGCGCTGATGAAGCGCCGCGTGATCCACGTGTTCACGCACGACTCCATCGGCCTGGGCGAAGACGGCCCGACCCACCAGTCGATCGAACACGCCGCCTCGTTGCGCCTCATCCCGAACCTGGACGTCTGGCGTCCGGGCGACACGGCCGAAACCGCCGTGGCATGGGCCGTGGCCCTGCAGAACCAGACGCGCCCGACCGCGATGCTGCTGAGCCGCCAGAACATCGCCTACGCACCGAAGTCGGAGCTGGGCGACATCAGCCGCGGCGCCTACGTGCTGTCCGAGCCGGAAGCCGTCGGCCTGAAGAACAAGAAGACCGCCGCCGTCATCATCGCCACCGGCTCCGAAGTGCAGCTCGCGCTGGCCGCACAGACGCTGCTGGCCGAAAAGAAGATCGCCGTGCGCGTGGTGTCGATGCCCTCGACCACCACCTTCGACCGCCAGGACCTCGCCTACAAGAAGGCCGTGCTGCCCAAGAAGCTGCCGCGCATCGCCGTCGAAATGGGCTGCACCGGCGGCTGGTGGAAGTACGGCTGCGCCGCCGTCGTCGGCATCGACACGTATGGCGAGTCGGCACCGGCACCGGAGCTGTTCAAGCATTTCGGATTCACGGCAGAGAACGTCGCTGCCACGGTCGAAGCCGCACTGCGCGACTGAGCCGCGGCAGGCGCTTCTTCTTCCCGTTCGTTCACAACAAGTTTTCAACCTTAGGAGCAAGTCAGATGGCTATCAAACTCGGTATCAACGGCTTCGGCCGCATCGGCCGCAACGTGCTGCGCGCAGCAGTGCAGAACTTCAAGAACGACATCGAGATCGTTGCCATCAACGACTTGCTCGAGCCCGAATACCTGGCCTACATGCTCCAGTACGACTCGGTGCATGGCCGCTTCAAGGGCGAAGTGACGGTTGAAGGCAACACGCTGATCGTCAACGGCAAGAAGATCCGCCTCACGCAAGAGCGCGACCCGTCGCAGCTCAAGTGGAACGAAGTCGGCGCCGACATCGTGCTCGAATCCACCGGCCTGTTCCTCACCAAGGAAACGGCGCAAAAGCACATCGACGCGGGCGCCAAGAAGGTGATCCTGTCGGCACCCTCGAAGGACGACACCCCCATGTTCGTCTATGGCGTGAACGACAAGAAGTACGCCGGCGAAGCCATCATCAGCAACGCCAGCTGCACCACCAACTGCCTGGCCCCGCTGGCCAAGGTGCTGAACGACAAGTGGGGCATCAAGCGCGGCCTGATGACCACCGTGCACGCTGCCACCGCCACGCAGAAGACCGTCGACGGCCCGAGCAACAAGGACTGGCGCGGCGGCCGCGGCATCCTGGAAAACATCATTCCTTCGAGCACCGGCGCTGCCAAGGCCGTGGGCGTGGTGATCCCCGAGCTCAACAAGAAGCTCACCGGCATGAGCTTCCGCGTGCCGACCTCCGACGTGTCGGTGGTCGACCTGACGGTCGAGCTGGTCAAGGAAGCCACGTACAAGGAAATCTGCGCCGAAATGAAGGCACAGAGCGAAGGCGCGCTCAAGGGCGTGCTGGGCTACACCGAAGACAAGGTCGTGGCCACCGACTTCCGCGGCGACCCGCGCACCTCGATCTTCGACGCCGAAGCCGGCATTGCGCTGGACGGCACGTTCGTGAAGCTCGTGAGCTGGTACGACAACGAATGGGGCTACTCGAACAAGTGCCTGGAGATGGTGAAGGTCGTGTCGAAGTAAGGCCTCGCGGCTTGAAAGAAAAAAGCGCCCTCGGGCGCTTTTTTCATGGGCGCTCCGCCGGCGCCCGAACGCCTCCTAGAATCGAATAACAATTTCTTACGAGGAGAAGCGAGTGATCGGAAAACTGGTTTGTATCGGCCTGGGCGCCTTTCTAATGGTTGGCTGTGCCCACAAGGCGGAGGTCGGGAGTACGTCGGCAGCGTACGAAGTGCGTCGCGACAGGGTTCAACAGACCAAGGCCTATGTTGCCGTGTCCGGCGATCTCGCGAATCTCGAGAAGGTCGTCAAGCCAGGACAGATCTGCGGCGCGCACAGCTACCCTCTCAGCGTGGGGCCCGCCATCAAGACCTCCATCGTGCGGACCGTCTCCGCGGCGCATCAGTCGGTGGTGCCGGTCCAGACTTCCAGCGAGTCCGGCAAGGATGGGGTCCTCTACACATTCGCGCTCGATGACTTCAATCCGCGGCTGCGTTTTCAGCCGGGCTTCTTCAGTGCCACGGCCGATGCAAGCGTGGAGCTTTCCATCAGAACCACCGCGGTGTCGCCCGACGGGCGAGAGCTCGCGACCACCACGGTTCGCGGCTTTGGCCAGGAGTCCGTCGAAGGCGACTGTCCCGTAGGCGCGGAAGCGCTGAGCAAGGCGACGGAAAAAGCGGTACGCGTGTCGCTCGAGAATTTCGTGGCCCGGGTGATCAACCAGCGCCTGGACTGAAGTCCTTGAACGAGAGGCTCAACGCAGCTTCTCGTTCTTGCGAATCTCACTGCTCAACTGCGACGTCAACCGCGCCGCAGCCCTTCGCGCGGCCAGCCCGAAGTCGCCCTTGAACTCGCCGAACTCCGCCGTGCCGTTGCCTGTGGCCCGCACCCGCGTGATCTCTGCGCCCGCCGCATCGGTCACCACGCAGGAGACCTCCGCCGTGAACGACGTCGGCGGCCAGCTGATCCACGATGACGAACTCGAGTCGGTCTTGATCTGCGGCGTGAACACCAGGGACACCCCTGCCGCCTCGTTCGCCTTCGCGTCGCCGGCGGTACGCAGCACCACCACGTCGCGGTACACCGCGCGCAGCGCATCGCGGATCGACTTCTCCAGATCGCGATACGGGTAATAGCTCACACGATCGCCGCTGCCACCGGGCGTGATCACCTCCACATCGCGCAGGGCATCGGTCATCACGTAGGCCACCTTCTTCGGGAGCAGGTGCGCCTGCGACCGTGGTGGCGCGGTCTCGGTGATCATCGTGATCGGGTGTACGCAGCCTGCAAGCAAGGCCATCAACGCGGCGGCGGACGCCAGCCGCACCGTTGCCGAAAGAAGAGAAGACCCCATCGCCATTCGTGCCTCCGGACCTGTGTGGCGTCAGCGGCCGATGGCGGCTGCGAACTGCGGATCGGCATACACCTCCCGCAGCAGGGCGCGCACCAGGCGCGGGTAGGCCGCCTGCCCGGCGGGCACGGCCACGATGCTGGCGTAGCTCGAATCGAAGGCGGTCTGTGCGCGATAGGTCTTGCGCAGGCGCTGCGTGGCGTCGCGCGTGACGGTCACTTCGACCTCCATGCGCCCGGTGCCGTTGATGACGCCGAGATCGATGTCGTTGACCAGGATTCGCGCCGCGATGCGTGTCGGCGCCTTCGCGTCGTAGGCCGAAATCTCGCCGAGGTCACGCATCAGCGCGTCTTCGAGGTACTGCGCGAAGCTGCCGCTGGGCGACACCAGCTTTGCGCGGCGCAGGCTCAGCGTGTTGATCTTGTCTTGCGGATCGGTGGGCTGGACCTTGGCCACGGCCGCCATGCCCGGGCGGGTCGCTTCGAGCCGGTCGAGCATTTCGTAGTCGGCCGCATAGGGCGGCGCCATGAGCGGGGCGCAACCGGTGCTCAGGACGGCCGCTGCCAGAACGCTGGATGCGATGTAGAGTGCGCGCGGGCGGAAATCATGCGAACGAAAGATCGCCATGCCTGTGGTCCCTCAGCGTGATGCCTGCTCCCCGGCGCGAGGGTAGCAGGCATCGCGCCGCGCGCGAAGGCCGGCGTCAGACCGGCTCGAGCACGTGAATCAGCTTGGCCGCCGTCAGCTCTTTCGTCTTCGCGCTGTGCGCTGTCATGTGCGGTGCGACCGCATGCGCCTGCAGGTGCGCCAGCGTCTCCCACTTCTCGATCACGACGAAGGTGTCGGGGCCGAAGCTGGCCTTCGACGGCGGAATGCCCTGGGCATCGACCGTGGCGCCGTATTCGATGCAGCCTGCTTCGGCGAGCACGGCCGCGCGGTTGGCGGCGAAGGCTTCGAGCAGTGCGGCGCGCTGGCCCGGCTTGGCGGTGATGACGGCAACGACGTGGATCATTGAAAAAGTCTCCGGTGCAGGTGAGTGAATGAATCGATGTACGGATCGATGGATGGATGGCCGTCGTCGAATCTAAGAGATTCGGCGCTTGCGCGTGGGTCCGGTCCGCGACAACCGCATCGCCCCTTCGATTCGCGACGCGCCCCTATCATCGCGCGCATGTTCTTCCCGCTGCCCCGCACGGCCACCGCACCCTTCTGCCCCTCCGAGGTGAAGGGCAGCGTGGCGGTGCCGCAGGAGCTGCCCTTCTTCAGGAAGCTGCTGCGCTACGCGGGCCCGGGGCTGCTGGTGTCGGTGGGCTACATGGACCCGGGCAACTGGGCCACCGACATCGAGGCGGGCTCGAAGTTCGGCTACGGCCTGCTCTTCGTGGTGCTGCTGGCAAGCCTTGCGGCCATGCTGCTGCAGACGCTGTGCGTGCGGCTCGGACTGGTCACGCAAAAGGACCTGGCGCGTGCCTGCCGCGCGCATTACTCGCCACGCGTCAACCGCCTGCTGTGGCTGGGCGCCGAGCTGGCCATCGTGGCCTGCGACCTCGCCGAAGTGCTGGGCAGTGCGCTGGCGCTGCACCTGCTGTTCGGCGTGTCGATCCCGGTCGGCATCGCGATCACGGCCTTCGACACCTTGCTGGTGCTGGGCCTGCAGGGCGCAGGCTTTCGTCGGGTCGAGGCCATCGTGCTCGGGCTGGTGGGCACCATCGCGGGCTGCTTCATCGTCGAGCTGGCGATGGCGCCGCCCAACTGGTTCGGCGTGGCGATGGGCTTCGGCCCCAGCCTGGAGCGGCTGCAGCAGCCGGGCGCGCTGTACCTGGCGATCGGCATCGTCGGCGCCACGGTGATGCCGCACAACCTGTACCTGCATTCGTCCATCGTGCAGACGCGCTTGATCGCCGACACCGACGCGGCCCGGCGCGAGGCGGTGCGCTTCTGCACGCTCGACGCGGTGGTGTCGCTGTCGCTCGCGCTGCTGGTCAACGCGGCGATCATGGTGCTGGCGGCCAGTGCCTTCCACGCCACGGGCCACCGCGAAGTGACGGAGATCGACGACGCCTACCGGCTCATCGAGCCCGTCGTCGGCAGCGCGCTCGCGGCCACACTGTTCGGCATTGCGCTGCTGGCCTCGGGGCAAAGCTCGACCTTCACCGGCACCATCGCGGGCCAGATCATCATGGAAGGCTTCCTGGACCTGAAGATCCCGTGCTGGCAGCGCCGGCTGATCACGCGTGCCCTGGCGCTGGGCCCCGCCTTCCTGGGGGTGTGGTGGTTCGGCGACGGCGGCGTGGGCAAGATGCTGGTGCTCAGCCAGGTGGTGCTGAGCTTCCAGCTGCCGTTCGCAATGTGGCCGCTGATCCGCTTCACCAGCAGCCGCGCGTTGATGGGCGGCTTTGCCAACGGGCCGTTGCTCAAGGGGCTGGCGTGGCTGCTGTTCGGTGTGATCAGTGCGGCCAACGTATGGCTGGTGGGGTCGGTGCTCGCGGGCGGCGGCTGAACGGGGTTCGGTCAACCACCGTAGGCACAGTTACCCGGCAGACACACACGAGCCCCGCAACGGCCCCGCGCAGGCCATAGGATCGGGGCTTCCGCACTACCCGCGATCCCGCCATGTTCATCGTCACCCTCACCTACATCCGCCCGCTCGAAGAACTCGACGCGCTGATGGACGCGCACCTCACCTGGCTCAAGAAGCACTACGCGAGCGGCCTGTTCGTGGCCTCGGGTCGACAGGTGCCGCGCAAGGGCGGCGTGATCCTGGCGCGGTCGGGCGACCGCGAGGGGCTCGAAGCGGTGCTGGCGCGCGATCCGTTCGTGCAGAACGGCGTCGCGCGCACCGACGTGATCGAGTTCATTCCCAGCATGACCGCCTTGAGCGTCGAGGTGCTCAAGACGTTCTAGAAGGCGCGCCCGGGGCCTGTCGGCCCTGCTTAGGCCGGCACTTCCTCGCGCCCGCCCGGATGCCGGGCAAAGCGCGCCGCGTCATGCGCGTGCACCGGCGCCGAATCGTCCCAGGGCCAGCCGCCGAACTGGGTGCGGCGGTAGTCGGCCATGGTCTGGCTGATCTCGGCCTGCGTGTTCATCACGAAGGGGCCGTACTGCACCACCGGCTCGGCGATCGGGCGGCCCTGCAGCACCAGGAACTCGCTCGCCTCGTCGCTGCCGTTGGCCATTTCGATGGCTGCATTCGCGCGCAGCTCGATGGCGGCCGGGCCTTCCACGCGCTGGCCGGCGATGTGCGCCACCGCACCCTTGAAGAAGTACAGCATGCGCCGCGTGCCCCCGCCTGTGGCGGCGGGCAGCGTCCATTGGGCGCCGGGCGTCATCTTGATCGTCCAGATCGCCACGTCGGCGTCGGCCTGCGAAGCCCATGAATCGGGCGGCGGTGCCAGCGGCTGGATCGGGTCCTGGCCGTTCGCGCCGTCGTCGAGCTTGCCGGCGATCACCGCGACGTCGGTGCGGCCGCCCTTGGCGTCGTCGGAGGCAAAACGCGGGATGGCGTCCGACCAGAACATCGTGAAGTGCGGCTCGGCCA
The DNA here is from genome assembly GCF_900100965.1 of Variovorax sp. EL159. GTDB lineage: Bacteria > Pseudomonadota > Gammaproteobacteria > Burkholderiales > Burkholderiaceae_C > Variovorax. The sequence continues at coordinate 305,727 of NZ_FMUJ01000004.1, forward strand.
TCTTGTTGCGGGCCGGCAGGTTGAGCCAGATCTGGAACAGCTCCAGCGGGTTCGGTGCGCCCGTGTCGAGCAGCGGGAACATCTCCGAATGCACGATGCCCTTGCCGGCCGTGAGCCACTGCACGTCGCCGCCGCCGAAGCGCGCGGTGGCGCCCAGCGAGTCGGAGTGATCGACCAGGCCCTTGCGCACGATGGTCACCGTCTCGAAGCCGCGGTGCGGGTGCGAGGGGAAGCCCGGCACCGTGTCGCCGTGGTACATGCTCCAGCCGTCCTTGCGGCTGAAGTCCTGGCCGATCTGGCGGCCGGCCAGCGAGGCCTCGGGGCCCATCTGGCCGTTGGCCTTCGGGTAGGCGTCGTCGTGGTAGACGCAGAACAGGAACGGGTCGATGGTCTGCCACGGAAAACCGAGCGGTGCGACCCGGACGATGGGGTTCTCGGGGCTCTTGTTGTTGTCGGACATGGGGCTATTCCTTTCCAGGTGGGGCGCGGCCGATGATGCCGTGCCAGTGGAAGGAATATCGGGGCGCCGCCGCCTTCCGGTAGGCGCCGTCCTTGCAACAGTGAAGAGCGCGTATGGAACGATGGGCATCGTTCGGGTCTTCAGCCGCGTGGCGTTGTTTACGGGTTCTGATGGGTCACGATGGCGCTCGGGTCCATGTACGCCAGCTCCCACAGGTGGCCGTCGATGTCCTGGAAGCCGTGGCTGTACATGAAGCCGTAGTCCTGCGGCTCGCGCGGCGTCGTGCCGCCGGCGGCCACCGCCTTGGCGACCAGCGCATCGACCTCGGCGCGGCTCTCGCACGACAGGCACAGCAGCACTTCGGTGCTCTTGCTGGTGTCGGTCAGGCTCTTGGTGGTGAAGGTCTTGAAGAAGTCTTCGACCAGCAGCATCGCGTGGATGCTGCCCTCCTGGATGACCATGCACGCGGCGTTGGCGTCGGTGAATTGCGCATTGAAGGTGTAGCCCAGCGCGGCAAAGAATGCCTTGGTCTTTTCGAGGTTCTTGACGGGAAGGTTGACGAAGATCTGCTTGTTGGCCATGAGGTTGTCCTGTGGGGATGAAGGTGGATACGGTGGGTGTTTCCGATGTGTTGTGTACACCGTCCACAAAAGATATCAAAGAAAATGGACGGCGTCCACATGATTTTTCAGGCTGGCAGTTTGGCCAGGATTCCGGCCAGCGCGATCGTGCTGCGGTCTTCGCCGTACGGCCCGACGATCTGCACGCCCAGCGGCAGCCCTTCCGCGTTGCGCCCCGCCGGCGCGACCGTGGCCGGCAGGCCGCCCAGGCTCGCCAGACTGGCCCAGGCGCCCTGCGCGCCGTAAGGCGTGGCGCGGCCATCGATGGCGAGCGTGCGCTTGCCCCAGTCGGGCTCGGTCACGTGCGCAAAGGCGGCGCAGCCGAAGACGGGGCACAGCACCGCGTCGAACGCCTCGAACAGCACGCGCAACTGGGCCCGGATGCGCGTGCGCGTGGCGAGGAGGTCGAACCATGCGCGCAGCGGCATCGACGTCTGGCCGCCCGGCTCGGCGTGGGCGAGCACCGTCTGCACGATCTGCTGGTAGGTGTCGTTGATCTCGGCCAGATCGGGCAGCAGATCGCTCGCGTGGGCGATTTGCGCACCGGCCTTCGCGAGCCGCTGCCCCGCGGCATCGACGGCGGCGCGCACCTCGGCGGCCACGGCGGCTTGTGGATGCGATGTCACGACCAGCACCCGCCAGTCCTTCGCAGATGCGTGGCGCGCCGCGGGCAGCGCCACGCGTGCGTCGGCGGCGCGCGCGGTGTCGGGCCCGGCCAGCACATCCAGCGCCAGGCCGAGGTCTTGCGCGCAATGCCCGATCGGCCCGATCACCGAAGGCAGCTCTGCCGGCGACTCCTGCGTGCCCGGAAATGCGAAGCCGCGCGTCGGCAGCAGGCCGTGGCTCGGCTTGTGCGCGTACACGCCGCAGAAGGCCGCGGGAATGCGCAGCGAGCCCATCAGGTCGGTGCCCAGTTCGAGCGCGACCATGCCCGTGGCAATGGCCACCGCGCCGCCGCCCGACGATCCACCCGGTGTGCGCCCCGCGTCGAGCGGATGCACCGTGCGGCCGTAGAGCGGGTTCGCGCACTGCCAGTCGGCCAGTGCCGGCGGCACGTTGGTCTTGCCGAGGATCACCGCGCCCGCCGCCTTCAGCCGCTGCACCGCCACCGCATCCTGCGTCGGCACGAAATCGCGAAACGGCGGCAGGCCCCAGGTGGTCGGCAGGCCGGCGACGTTGAACGCCTCTTTCACCGTCATCGGCACGCCGAGCAGCGGCCGGCGTTCGCCGCGCGCCAGCGCCGCATCGGCTTCGGCCGCCTGGTGGCGGGCCCGGGCGAAATCGCGTACCGCTACCGCGTGGAGTGCGCCATCGAGCGCCTCGACGCGGTCGATGGCCGCCTCGCACAGCGCTACAGCGCTCACCTGCCCCGCCGCCAGTGCCCGCGCCGACTGCGCGGCACCCGCGGACAGAAGATCGACCGGGTTCGTCGCTGCCGCCATCACTGTCGTCGCCATGATGAATCTCCTTCTTGCCGCTACTGCAGCGGCAGATACAGGTGCGTGCGCAGCCGCGCCTCGGGCGTGTTGCGCGGATCGTCCAGGTAGAGATCGAAACCCGGCACATCGCGCGTCGCGTAGCCGGTGGCCGGCAGCCAGTGCCGGTAGATGGCCTTCCACATCGTGTGAAGGCCGGTGTAGGGCCCCGTGTGCGTGAACACCGCGTAGGGCCCTGCCGGCAGATGCCACCACGCGAGGCTGCCGCCCAGCGCAACCTGCGGCTGCGCCGGCTCGCCATGCCCGTCGGGCAGCGAGTGGCCGAACAGCGCGCCCACCAGGATGCGGCAGTCCGCGTCTTCCGGGCCTTGCGGCTCCTCCGGCATCGTGGCGATGGTGTGCGTGACCTGCGCCGCGAGCCCGCCCGTCAGCAGCGCGGGCCACAGCTCGCCGAACGCCTGCTGCGCCGCGCGCATCATCGTGCCCTGCGTCATGCCACGGCCGGTGGTGGTGAGCGCGTCGAGCGCGGGCGCCTCGACCCAGCGCGGTTGCAGCGGACGCATGTCCGCTTCCGCCAGCGCCCCGTTGCCATCGGGAATGTGGCGCTGCGCAAAGAACCGCGCCCATGCCGGCTCGCCGCCGTCGCGTATGGCGGTCGGCGTCGTGCCCAACTCGCGCCGCATCGCCTTCGCCAACGCCTGCGCCGATTCGAAGCCCACCGCCTGCGCCGCTTCGAGCACCGGGGCCGAGCGCCGCGCGGCCAGCAGCTCGCAGGCGCGCCGCAGCCGCCGCCACGTCACGTAGCCGCCCACCGTCAACCCGAAGTACGCATGGAACACGCGATGGAAGTGATGCCGCGACATCGCCGCCTGCCGCGCCAGCAGGTCCGCGTCCAGCGCCGCGTCGAGGTTCGCTTCCACATGCGCCGCCGCGCGCGACAGCAGATCGAGATAGCGCACCGAGGCCTTTGCGGCACCAACTGGGGCCGTGGCAGCGAACGGAGGCGGCGTGGGTGTCGGCATCGGCATGCGGTCATTCTGGCGATGGCGGGCGGGGATGGCGTGTCCCGGTGTGCTCGATGCGGCCCGCGTTGCATGAGGGAAAAAAGACGGGGCATCATGGCCGCCATGGAAATCGAGTTCAAGTTCTGCATTCCCGCCGGCCGCCTGAAGGCCGTCGAGGCCGCCCTGCGGCGCGGCACCGTGGTCCGCACCCGCCTTCAGGCCCGCTATTTCGACACCGCCGACCAGCAACTCGCCGCGCACGGCATGGTGCTGCGGCTGCGCAAGGAAGGGCGGCGCTGGGTGCAGACCGTCAAGGCCACGGGCGACAACGCGCTGCACCGGCTGGAGCACAACGTCGACCTGGGCGCGGCCGGCGCGGCGCCCGGCATCGACCCGCTGCGCCACCTGGGCACGCCCGTCGGCGAGCGCCTCGCCAGGCTGCTGGCCGATGGCGCCGTGCCGCTGGTCGAACGGCAATCGACCGACATCGTGCGGCTCACGCGCGACGTGCGCGTCACCGGGCCCGGCGGCGCGGTCGTCGAGATGGCGCTCGACGTCGGCAAGGTCGTCGCCCATGCGGGCACGCCCGAGCAGCGCGAATCGCCCGTGTGCGAGCTGGAGCTGGAACTCAAGCGCGGCGACGTGCAGGGGCTGGTGTCACTCGCGCGCCGCTGGTCGCAGCAGCACGGACTGTGGTTCAGCACCGTCTCGAAGGCCGAACGCGGCGCGCGCCTGCTGGCCGCGCAAGACTGCGTGCCCGCCATCAAAGCCGAGGCCCCCCGCTTTGCCGTGCAGCACCCCGACGGCCGCGCCATCCAGCAGGCGGTGATTGCCTCCTGCCTTGCGCAGATGCTGCCCAACGCCAGCGAGATCGCCGCCGGCAGCACCGACGAAGAGCAGGTTCACCAACTGCGCATCGGTATCCGGCGCCTGCGCACCGCGCTGCGCGAACTGGCGGGGCTCGATGCGGCCTCGGGCCTGCTCGATGCGAGCGGATGGGAGCCACCGTTGATCGATGCCTTCCGCGCGCTCGGCGCCCTGCGCGACCGCGAACAGGTCGTGAAGCTCGCGCAGCCGCAACTGCGCGACGCGGGCGCGCCGGACTTCGACCCGCTGGCCGGCGACGACGCAGCCGCCCATGCGCCATCGCCCGGCGATGTGGTGCGTGCGCCGGCGTTCCAGAACGTGCTGGTGTCGCTGATCGGATTCACCGCCGCAGGACCGGAAGAAGCCGCACCGGCGAGCGGCACTCAAGAGGAAGCGGTCGAAACCACCCCATCAGCTCCTCGTCCGATGAGTGCCGACGCGGCCCGTCGCCTGCTGCGCAAGCGCCTGCAGCAACTGCACAAGCTGGCCGTGCGCGACGGCGCGCGCTTCGAGGCGCTGGACACCGAAAGCCAGCACCGCGTGCGCAAGCGCCTCAAGCGCCTGCGCTACCTCGCCGAATTCGTCGCGCCCTTGTTCGAGGCGCAAGACAAGGGCCGCGACAAGGACGCCGCGGAGCGCTACCTGAAAGCGCTGCGCCCCGCGCAAGACGCGCTGGGCGAATTCAATGACGAAGCCGTGGCGCTGGCCCTGTATCGCGAGGCCACGGCGCGCGATGCACGTGCGTGGTTCGCCGTGGGCTGGTTCAGCGCGCGCCACGCGGCTGGCGCGAAGGCCTGTCGCAAGGCCCTGGAGAAGATCGAAGGCGCACAGCGGTTCTGGAAGAAGAACTGAGGAGCGGCGGCCCCAGGGCGCAAGGCCCTTGCTGTCTCGGTGATGTCAGTGATGGTGCCCGTGCGCCCCATGCACGTGCCTGTGTTCGATTTCCACCGGCAGCGCCGCGCGCACGTCCGTCACCTGCAGGCTGAAGCGCAGTGCCTTGCCGGCCCACGGATGGTTGCCGTCGAGCAGCACGACCGGGCCCTTGATCTTCGTCACCGTGAACACGTGCTGCGTGCCGTCGTCCAGCCGCCCCTGCAGCTGGCCGCCGACCTTCACGCCCGGCGGAAATTCGGTCTTGGGGATGGTGCGCACCAGCGCCTCGTCGCGCTGACCGAAGGCGTCCTCGGGCGAGAGGTTCAGCGTGGTCTGGAAGCCCTTTTCCTTGCCATCGAGTGCTTCCTCGATCTTGGGCAGCGTGTTCTCGTAGCCGCCATGCAGGTAGGCCATCGGCTCGGGGCTGGCTTCGATGAGCTTGCCCTGCGCGTCCGAGACTTTGTACTTGATGGTGACGACGGTGTCTTTTTCGATTTTCATGGGGTCGCATTTTCAGTGGAAACCGAAAAGGCGCTGGCGGCTAGGCTTTCCACGGCGGGGTGGGCTCCTGCAGCACATCCATCTGGCCCAGCTTGCCGATCACGGTGTCGATGAAGGTCGACACCGCCAGCGGCAGGTGCTTTCGGCTCGGGTAGACCACGCTCAGGCCCCGGCCGGTGTACTGGTACTGCGGCAGCACCGGCACCAGCAGGCCTTCCTGCTCGTCGCGCGTGGCCATCGACGGCGGCAGCTGCGTGATGCCCAGCCCGGCCAGCGCCGCCTTGCGCAGCGCCTGCGCGGTGTTGCCGGTGAAGCGGCCCGTCACCTGCACTTCTTCTTCCTCGCCATCGGGGCCGGCGAGCCGCCAGGTGGTGTGGCCGGTGGGGTGCGGCGGGGTCACGCAGTCGTGGTTCACCAAATCCTGCAGGCTGGCGGGCTGGCCGCGCCGCGCGATGTAGGCGGGGCTTGCCAGCAAGCCGCCGCTGCGCGTGGCCAGCCGCCGGCCGATGTAGCCTGAATCGCGCAGCACGCCGCCACGGAAGGCCACGTCGATCCGCTCGGCGATCAGGTCGGCGGGGGCGTCGCTGAGCACGAAGTCGAGCTTGACCAGCGGATGGGCCGCAAGGAAATCCGCGATCCATTCCATCGGGAAGAAGTCGAAGAAATCCGCCGGCGCGGCCACCCGCACCAGCCCGCTCGGCGCCTGGCCGCCCGCCACCAGTTCCTGCCCCGCCGCGACCAGCCCGTCGACCGCGCCGGCGCAGCGGTCATGAAATTCCTGCCCCGCACTCGTCAGGGTCAGCTTGCGCGTCGACCGCTGCATCAACCGGGTGCCCAGCTGCGCCTCGAGCTGCTGGATGCGCCGGCTCACGGTGTTGGGCGGCAGGCCCAGGCGCCGGCCTGCCTCGGCAAAGCTGCCGTGGCGCACCACCTGCACAAACATGGCGATGTCGTTGAGGTCGAGCATGGCGGGTTGATTCCTTCGAAATTTGGACGAGTGCAATCCGACTCTACCGTCTAGTCGATCAGTGGGTGCGTGCCTAACCTTCTGCCCATGACTTCTTCAACATCCCTTGCCTCCCCCACCCAGCGCCGCATCGTCTGGGGAGTTCGCATTCTTCTGGCGCTGGCTTTCGGCGCGGCCGGCGCATCCAAGCTGGCCGGCGTGCCACAGATGGTCCAGGTCTTCGATGCCATTGGCTTCGGCCAGTGGTTCCGCTATGTGACCGGTCTGGTCGAAGTCGGCGGTGCCGTGCTGCTGCTCGTGCCGGCGACCGGTTTCCTCGGCGGTCTGCTGCTGGCCGTGACGATGGTCTGCGGCGTGGCCACGCACCTGGTGCTGATCGGCGGCAACCCCGCGCCGGCGGCGGTGCTGGCGCTGCTGTCGGGCTTCGTCGCCTGGCGCCTTCGTCCCGTGTCCCGGCTGGCCGTCACGGCGGCCTGACCTCTTTCTTTCAATTTCTTGGAGCACCCCATGACCCAGCAACAACAACCCCGCATCGGCATCATCCTCGGCTCGACCCGCGAGGGCCGCTTCGGCGAAAAACCCGCGCAGTGGATCCACGACATCGCGAAGCAGCGCACCGACCTCGCCTTCGAACTGGTCGACCTGCGTGACCATCCGCTGCCCTTCTTCAACGAGGCCGGCGCGCCCGCCTGGGGCCCGGTGAAGAACGAGGCCGCGCAGCGCTGGCAGGCCAAGCTGGCCACCTTCGACGGCCTGGTCGTCGTCACGCCCGAATACAACCACGGCCCCAGCGCGGTGCTGAAGAACGCGATCGACTGGGCCTACAAGGAGTTCGTCCGCAAGCCGATCGGCTTCGTGGGCTACGGCGGCGTGGGTGCGGCGCGGGCCGTGGAGCAGCTGCGGTTGGTCGCGGTCGAGATGCAGATGGCCCCGGTGCGCAACGCCGTGCACATCGGCATGGTCGAGTTCATGGGCATCTGGCAGCAGGGCAAGACCTTTGAAGACTTCCCGCACCTGGCGCAGGCCGCCAAGGGCATGCTGGACGACATCGCGTGGTGGGCCAAGGCGCTGAAGACCGCGAGGGAGGCCGCATGACCACCGCCACTGCAACCGCAACCGGCACGGCGACCGGCACCGAGGCCCGCGCCATCGTCTACCGCACGCGCGGCTCGAAGCACGGGGCGATCACGCGGCTCGTGAGTCCGGGCGACCTGGGCGAGTTCCTCAAGCCCTTCGTGTTTCTCGACCTGTTCGGCTTCAACACCGAAGGCGGCCACAAGGGCTTCGGCCTGCATCCGCATTCGGGCATTGCCACGCTGACCTGGCTGATCGAGGGCGACACGCTCTACGAAGACACGACCGGCGAACAGGGCGTGCTGCTGGGCGGCGGCGTCGAGTGGATGCGCGCGGGCAACGGCGTGTGGCACACCGGCGCACCCGCGCCGGGCGTCCAGCGCGTGGAGGGCTTCCAGCTGTGGGTGGCGCTGCCGGCCTCGGAAGAGAACGCACCGGCCCAGAGCATCTACCTCGCGCCCTCGCAGGTGCCGAAGGAAGGCCCGGCGCGCGTGCTGCTCGGGCGCTACGGCGCGGCGCAAAGCGCCATCCCGGCACCGTCCCCCATGAACTACCTGGCCGTGCAACTGAAGGACGGCGAACACTGGCGCTACACGCCGCCCGCCGGCCACACGGTGGGCTGGGTCGCGGTCAACGCGGGCCGGCTCGGCGCGGGCTACAGCGCCGGTGGTCCCGTCGGTGCCGGCGAGCTGGCGGTGTTCGAGGAATCGGACGCGGCCCTCGACTTCGTGGCGCATGGCGACACGTCCTTCGTGCTGGGCTCGGCGGTGAAGCATCCGCACGAACTGGTGATGGGCCACTACTCGGTCCACACCAGCCGCGCGACGCTCGACCAGGGCGAGGCCGAGATCCGCCGCATCGGCGCGAAGCTGCGGCAGGAAGGGCGGCTCGGCTGACGCTGGCTGGCGCAAGCCCCCTGGCGCGGCCCTTCAGGTGCCGCGCCCCAGCGTCTCCTGCAGGAAGGCGATGAAGCTTTCCAGCTTCGGCGGCATGTGGGTGTCGGGCAGATGCACCACGTGCACCGGCCACGTGGGCGCCGGCCAGTCGGGAAAGAGGCGCACGAGCTTCCCTGCCTCCAGGTCGTCTTTCAGCATCAGCTCGGGCTGCAGGATCACGCCCAGCCCCGCGAGCGCAGCCTCGCGCAGCGCCATGCCGCCGTTCACGTCGAGCCGGCCACGCACGGTGATGCGCTCGGCGCCCTTGCCGTCGGGCCGCGGAAAGCGCCAGTCGCGCTCGGGCCCGGTGGCGAACAGGAAGGCCAGGCAGTTGTGCTGCGCCAGGTCGGCCGGTACCTGTGGATGCCCGTGGCGCGCCAGGTAGGCGGGCGACGCGCAGGCCACGCGCGGCGACGGTCGCAGCGGCCGCGCGATCAGGCCCGAATCGGGCAGCTCGCCCGCGCGGATCGCGGCGTCGAAGCCGTCTTCGGCGAGGTCGACGAAGCGGTCGTTGAGCGACAGCTCCACCTGCACGTCCGGGTAGCGGTCCAGGTAGCTCGCGAGCACCGGCACCAGCGCCCGCGTGCCGTAGGTGACGGGGCAGCTCACGCGCAGCCGGCCGCGCGGGCTGGCCTGCATCTCGCGGGCGTCGAGTTCGGCCGAATCGACCAGCGCGAGGATCTCCACGCACCGTGCGTGGTAGCGCTTGCCAAGCTCGGTCAGGCTCTGGCGGCGCGTGGTGCGGTTGATGAGCCGGCCCTTCAGGCGCCGCTCCAGTTCGCGCACGTGGTTGCCGACCATGGTGGGCGTCATGCCGCTGCCTTCGGCGGCGGCGGCGAAGCTGCCGCGCTCGACCACGCGCGCAAACATCGCCATGCTGGTGAGGCGGTCCATTCGCAAGCCTTGTTAAGGAGTGATCGAAGAGTTGGCCCGTTTATCAAACAAGCGTGCGGAATGATAGTCGTGGCCTTGTTGTTCCATTCATCACCTGCACGGGGCCTTTCATGACCATCGCATCCAGCGCATTCCCTCTCCAGAACCAACGCGTCGTCCTCTTGGGCGGCACCTCGGGCATCGGCCTTGCCACGGCGAAGGCGGCACTGGCCGCCGGTGCTTCGGTGGTGGTCGTGTCTTCGCGCAGCCAGCGTGTGGCCGAGGCCCTGGCCGTGCTCGGCGAGCGCGCCGAGGGCCACGCGGTCGACCTCGCCGACGAGGCCGCGGTGCGCGGCCTGTTCGAGCGGCTCGGGTCTTTCGACCACCTTGTCTACAGCGCCGGCGAATCGCTGCAGATCGGCCTGCTGGCCGAGACCGGCATCGACGCGATCCGCAAGGCCTTCGACGTGCGCGTCTTCGGCGCCATCGCCGCCGTGAAGCACGCGGCGCCGCACCTGCGGCCCGGCGGCTCGGTGGTGCTGACCAGTGGCGTCGCCAGCCTGCGGCCGCAGAAGGGCTGGACGGCGGGCGCGAGCATCTGCGGCGCCATGGAGGCCTTCACGCGCGCGCTGGCGGTGGAATTGGCGCCGATCCGCGTCAACCTCGTGAGCCCGGGTTTTGTCCGCACGCCGCTGTGGGCCGGCATTCCCGAAGCCCAGCGCGAGGCCATGTACGCCGAGCGCGGCGCGGCACTGCCGGTGGGCCGCGTGGGCGAGCCCGAAGACATCGCGCAGACCTATCTCTACCTCATGACCAACCGCTACGCCACGGGCCAGGCCGTGGTGGTGGACGGGGGCGGCGTGCTGGTCTGAGCACGGCAGGCAGGCGGCGCCGGCCTGCGACAGAATCGTTCGCTTCGAGAACGACTTCTGCCACCGCAGCCCCGCCATGAACATCGTCGATTCCTTCGCCAGCAACGCCGCCCGCTTCGTCGACATCCGACGCGACATCCACGCCCACCCCGAACTCGGCTTCGAGGAGCACCGCACCTCCGAGAAGGTTGCCGGCCTGCTCACCGAATGGGGCATCGAGGTGCACCGCGGCATTGCCGGCACGGGGCTCGTGGGCGTGCTGCGCAAGGGCACCGGCAGCCGCACCATCGGCCTGCGCGCCGACATGGACGCGCTGCCGCTGCACGAGGCCAACGAGTTCGCCCACAAGTCGACGAACCCCGGCCGCATGCATGCCTGCGGCCACGACGGCCACACGACGATGTTGCTGGCCGCCGCGTGGCACCTGTCGCAGCAGGGGCCCGACGATTTCGATGGCACCGTGCATTTCATCTTTCAGCCGGCCGAAGAGATGGGCAAGGCCGGCGCCAAGAAGATGATCGACGAGGGCCTCTTCAAGCGCTTTCCATGTGATGCCGTCTTCGGGCTGCACAACTTTCCCGTCGGCGACGTCGGCCGCTTCGCGCTCAACGAAGGTGCGCTGATGGCGTCGAGCAACACGTACAAGATCACCGTGCATGGGCGCGGCACGCACGCCTCGATGCCGCACACCGGCATCGACCCGGTGGCCGCGGTGGTCACGCTGGCGCAGCAACTGCAGACCATCGTGGCGCGCACCATTCCCAGTACCGAGCGCGCACTGCTGGCGGTCACGCAGCTGCAGGGCTCGGATGCGCCGAACGTGATTCCCGATGTGGCGACGGTCGGCGGCACGATCCGCACCTTCTCCATCGAGGCCATCGACAAGCTCGAGGCGCGGCTGCGCGAAGTGGCGGCCGGCGTGGCGGCGGCGCATGGCTGCACGGCCGAGGTGTACTTCAACCGTTCCTCGCCGCCGACCGTGAACCATCCGGCCGAGGCGCGCTTTGCCGCGGGTGTGATGCGCGAGGTGGTGGGCGACGACATGGTCACCGACAACTTCCCCGCCGTGATGGGCGCTGAAGACTTCGCGCACATGCTGCTCGCGCGGCCCGGCTGCTACGCGTTCCTCGGCAATGGCGACGGCGACCACCGGCTCGACGGCCACGGGCCCGGCCCTTGCATCATCCACAACACCTCGTTCGACTTCAACGACGAGATCATCCCGATCGGTGCCAGCTACTTCGTGAAGCTGGCGCAGCGCTGGCTGGCGCCGGGCGCCTGAAATTCCTTCCCTGTGTCGACGACGATGAAAAAGAAAGCGGTCCCCACGATGCCTTCGACCCTGCTCACCCGGCGTTCCTTCTCCGTGTCTTCCGCATTCGCTGCGCTTGCCACGGCCGCCGCGCTCTGCGCCATCGCACCGGCCCACGCGCAGCAGCAGCAGCGCGTGCTGCACATCGTCGTGCCCTTCGGCACGGGCGCGGTGCAGGACACGGTGGCGCGCGCCTTCAACAACGAACTGGGCGCGGCGCTCAACGCCAGCGCCATCGTCGAGAACCGCGCGGGCGCGGGCGGCACCGTGGGCGCGGCCCTCGTGGCGCGCGCGCCGGCCGACGGCAACACGCTGCTCCTTGCAGCCGCCAGCCACAACATCGCGGGCTTTCTCTACAACAAGCTCAGCTACGACCCGCTGAAAGACTTCGTGGGCGTGGCCAACGTCGGCAACGCGGGCTACGTGCTGGCGGTGGCCAGCGGGCTCAACGTGTCGAACACGGCCGACTTCATCAAGGAGGTCAAGGCCCACCCCGGCAAGTACAACTACGCCTCGGCCGGCAACGGCAGCGCCACGCACCTGGCGATGGCGTCGTTTCTTGCGAAGGCGGGGCTGCAGATGACGCACATCCCGACCAAGTCCACCGGCGAGGCCGTCAACGAAGTGCTCGCGGGCCGCGTGCAGGCCGTGATCTCGTCGAGCATCGGCGTGATCGGCTTCCAGGACGATGCGCGCGTGAAGCTGCTGGCCTCCACCGGCCAGTCGCGCAGCCCCTTCCTGCCGAAGCTGCCGACCGTGGCCGAAAGCGGCCTGCCGGGCTACGCCTTCGATTCGTGGATCGGCCTGCTCGCGCCGGCCGGCACGCCCAAGGCCGAAGTCGAGCGCATCAACATCGCGGCCAACAAGGTGCTGGCCGACCCGGCGATCCAGGAACGCTTCAAGCGCCTGGGCGTGGAGCCGCGCAGCCAGAACCCGGAAGAATTCCAGAAGCTGCTGCGCACCGACTGGGACGCGATGGGCACTGTCGTCAAGGCATCGGGCGCAAAGATCGACTGACAAGGTGCGACGGCTGGCGGGCCGTGTAGGACGCCAGTCAATTGACAACGCGCCGGCCTCGGCCATGCTCCCTGGTGGATTCCGATGCATCCGGCATCGGACGGAAAGGGACTTTTTCATGGACTCGACGACACCGCTCGACCCCGCGCCGGGGCAGCAAGTGAGCAAGTCGCCCAAGGCGTTGTGGGCCGTGATCGGCGTGCTGGCGGCAGCCGTGGTGGCGCTTGCCGGCGTGTTGATTCACAAGCAGGGCGGCGACACCAGCGCCAGTGCGCCGCCGCCCGCCGTGCTGGCCGCCGCATCGCCCCGGGCGCCGGACGACTTCAAGCCGGAAGCCATGCCCGCGGCGCCCGTTGCACCGCCCACGGGCGCAGGCGCGGCACCGCCGGCCATGGCAGCCGCGCCGATGCCGGCACCCGCCAGGGCGCCAGAACCGGCCCCGATGCAGGCCATTCAGCCCGGCCCGGCGCCGGCGGGCGCGAACGCGCCGATGGCGGCTGCCCAGCCGGCGCCACCGCCTTGCGCGGTCTGCGGCCGCGTCGAATCGGTGCGGTCGGTGCAGCGGGAGCAACGCACCACGGGTGTGGGCGCGGTGGCCGGCGGCGTGGTGGGCGGGCTGGTCGGCAACCAGTTCGGCCACGGCGGCGGACGCGCGGCAACCACGGTGCTGGGCGCGGTCGGCGGCGGCTTTGCAGGCAACGCCATCGAGAAGCATGTGCGCACGGTGACGGTCTACGAGGTCGGCGTGCGCATGCAGAACGGCACGCTGCGCACCGTCGAGACCCGGAGCGCGCCGCCCATCGGCAAGCCGGTCATCCTCAAGGGCAACCAGCTGCGCCCGGCGGACGGCCGCAAGTAGGCGCCAGAACCCCGCGAGCCCGCGGGTTCGTGGGCTCGCGCCACCCCCGGATATCACACAAACCGCCCACCCGGAAGAGCGCTTGCCCCACGGGCATCTTTTGGATATATCTTTAATATATTTAAAATGCGGCGCTTCCACCCCGCACATCCCACAGGAGCGACAACGTGAGCAATCCCCGCTGGCAAGGCATCTTCCCCGCCATCACCACCAAGTTCCACGCCGACGAAAGCATCGACGCCGAGGGCACCGCCCGCCACATCGACTTCCAGATCCGCAACGGCATCCACGGCCTCGTGACCTGCGGCTCGCTCGGCGAAGCCAGCACGCTGACGCTCGAAGAAAAACTGCAGGTCGCCAAGATCGCACTGGACGCTGCCGATGGCCGCATCCCGGTGCTGGCCAACGTGTCGGAAACCAGCACGCGCGAGGCGCTGCGTTATGTCGATGGCGCCAACAAGCTCGGCGTGGCCGGCTTCATGGTGATGCCCTCGGTGATCTACGTGGCCGATGCGCGCGAAGCGATGCTCAACGTGCGCACCATCGCCAATGCGGCGCAGAAACCCATCATGGTCTACAACAACCCGGTGGCCTATCGCGTCGACCTGAAGCCGCAGCACATGGTCGAGCTGGCCGACTGCGAATGGATCGCGGCCATCAAGGAAAGCACCGACGACATCCGCCGCATCACCGACCTGCGCAACACGGTGGGCGACCGCTACCAGCTGTTCCTGGGCGTGGACGACCTGGCCTACGAAGGCCTGGCGCTGGGCTGCGATGGCCTGCTGGCGGGCGTCGGTTGTGCCTTCCCGCGCGAGACAGTGGCGCTGTACGACCTGATGAAGGCGGGCAAGTTTGCCGAAGCGCTCAAGCTCTACCAGTGGATGACGCCGATGCTGCACCTGGACGTGTCGACCAAGCTGGTGCAGAACCTGAAGCTCATCGATGCGCTGGTGGGCGTGGGCTCCGAGCACATGCGCCGTCCGCGCTTGCCGCTGATCGGCGAGGAGCGTGCCTTCATCGAAGGCGTCGTCAAGAAGGCGCTCGCTACGCGTCCTGCCCAGTACCAGTCGGTCATGTAATCGCTTACAACAACAGCCCTTTTCATCGTCCCCAACCTAGGAAGAAGCATGAAGACAAAAGCAAGCATGGTTCCGTTTCTAAGCCTCGTGGCCCTCGCCGTTGCTGGCCAGGCGTATGCGCAGGAGCAGGTGGTCAAGATCGGTCACAGCGGTCCGCTGTCGGGCCCCAATGCCTTCGCGGGCAAGGACAATGAAAACGGCGTGCGCCTGGCCATCGAGGAACTCAACGCCAAGAAGATCGCCGTCGGCGGCAAGACGCTGAAGTTCGAGTTGGTCTCCGAAGACGACCAGTGCGACGCCAAGACCGGCGTGAGCGTGGCGCAGAAGTTCGTGGACGACGGCGTCAAGTTCGTCATGGGCCCGTACTGCTCGGGCGTGGCCATTCCGGCGTCGCGCATCTACAGCGACGGCGGCGTGCTGCTGTCGACCGTGGGCACCAACCCGAAGGTCACGCAGGGCGGCTACAAGAACCTGTACCGCATCATCGCCAGCGACAACCAGATCGGCGGCGCCATGGCGGTCTATGCGGCCAAGGTGCTCAAGGTCAAGAAGGTCGGCGTGATCGACGACCGCACCGCCTTTGGCCAGGGCCTGGCGGAAGAGTTCAGCAAGGAAGCCAAGGCGCAGGGCCTGACGGTCGTCGGCCAGGAGTTCACCACCGACAAGGCGGTCGACTTCACCGCCATCCTGACCAACATGAAGGCCAAGGCGCCCGAGGCCATCTTCTTCGGCGGCTACGCGCCGCAGGCCGCACCCATGGCGCGCCAGATGAAGCAGCTCGCGGTGCCCGGCAAGCTGCTGGGCGGCGACACCGTCTGCAGCCCCGCCACCGGCAAGCTCGGCGGCGATGCGGTCAACGACCTGGTGTTCTGCGCGCAGGGCGGCTCCATCCTCGAGAAGGCGCAAAGCGGCCCGGCCTTCAAGGCCAAGTTCAAGCAGCGCTTCAACGTCGATGCCGACGCCTATGCCGCTTCGTACTACGACCAGGTCATGTTCATCGGCCAGTCGATGCAGAAGGCCAACTCCATCGACCCCGACAAGGTCGGCGCCGAGCTGTACAAGACCACCTACAAGGGCGTGGCCGCAACCTACGCCTACGACGACAAGGGCAACATGAAGCAGGCGCCGATCACTGTGTTCACTTTCAAGAACGCAGCGCCCGTTCCATTGGCCAGCTACTGAGCCCGAAGACACCATGCACCGCATCCAGATCATCGACTCGCACACGGGCGGCGAGCCCACGCGCCTGGTCATCGGCGGCTTTCCCGATCTGGGCGGCGGCAGCATGGCCGAGCGCCGCGCGCTGCTGGCCGAGCGGCACGACAAATGGCGCGCGGCCGCCGTGCTGGAGCCGCGCGGCAGCGACGTGGTGGTGGGTGCGCTGCTGTGCGAGCCGGTGTCGAAGGACGCGGCCGCCGGCGTGATCTTCTTCAACAACGCCGGCTACCTCGGCATGTGCGGCCACGGCACCATCGGGCTGGTTGCGAGCCTGGCGCACATGGGGCGCATCGGCGTTGGCGAGCACAAGATCGAAACGCCCGTGGGCACGGTCACGACCACGCTGCATGCCGATGGCTCGGTGAGCGTGCGCAACGTGCCGGCGTACCGGCACCTGCACCAGGTGGCGGTCGATCTGCCCGGCCACGGCACCGTGCGTGGCGACGTGGCCTGGGGCGGCAACTGGTTCTTCCTGGTGAGCGAACACGGCCAGCGCGTGGCGAGCGACAACCTCGCCGCGCTGACCGACTACACCGCGGCACTGCGCCGCGCATTGGCCGCGCAAGGCATCACCGGTGCCGACGGCGCGGAGATCGACCACATCGAACTCTTCGCCAGCGACGAAGGCGAAGGCGCGGACAGCCGCAACTTCGTGCTGTGCCCCGGCAACGCCTACGACCGCTCGCCCTGCGGCACCGGCACCAGCGCCAAGATCGCCTGCCTCGCGGCCGACGGCAAGCTCGCGCCGGGCGCAGTGTGGAAGCAGTCCAGCGTGATCGGCAGCGTGTTCGAGGCCAGCTACGCGATGGACGGCGACAAGGTCATTCCCACGCTGCGCGGCCGTGCGCACATCAGCGCCGAAGCCACGCTGCTGATCGACGACGAAGACCCGTTCGGCTGGGGCATACGGCTCTAGTGCCGGGCGGCATGGACGCGGATGTCATCGTCATCGGCGCCGGCATCGTCGGTGCCGCGTGTGCCCACGCGCTGGCACAGGCCGGCCGCCGGGTGCTGGTGCTCGATGCCCGCATCGGCGGCGCCACGGGTGCCGGCATGGGCCACCTCGTGGTGATGGACGACAACCCGGCCGAACTCGCGCTGAGCCGCGATTCGATCGCACGCTGGCGCGCCCTTGCGCCGCGCATGCGCGAAGACTGCGCGTACAGCCCCTGCGGCACGCTCTGGATTGCCGCGAACGAAGAAGAAATGGCCGAGGCCGAGCGCAAGCGGCAACGGCTGCGCGCACACGGCATCGACAGCCGGCTGCTCGATGCGGCCGCATTGGCGCAGGCCGAGCCCGCGTTGCGCCGGGGCCTCTCGGGCGCGCTCGAAGTGCCGGGCGACGGCATCCTCTATGCGCCGAACGCAGCGCGCTGGCTCATCGACGAAGGCGGCGATGCGATCCGCGTCGAACAGGCGAAGGTCGAGGCCATCGAAGACGACGGCACGCTGCGGCTGGCCGATGGCAGTCGCCGCACCGCGCCGCAGATCGTGCTGGCCAACGGCATCCAGGCGACGACGCTGTGCCCCGAACTTCCGATACGACCGAAGAAGGGCCACCTGCTCATCACCGACCGCTATCCGGGCACGGTGCATCATCAGCTCGTTGAACTCGGCTACGTGACCAGCGCGCACCACAGCGATGGCGACTCGGTTGCGTTCAACGTGCAGCCGCGCCCCACGGGGCAACTGCTGGTGGGCTCGTCACGCCAGTTCGACACGACCGACCCGGCGGTCGAGGCGCCGATGCTCGCGCGCATGCTTCAGCGCACGCTCGATTACCTGCCAGGGCTCGCCCATCTGAACGCCGTGCGTTCGTGGACCGGCATGCGTGCCGCTACGCCCGACGGCCTGCCGCTGCTGGGCAAGCATCCATGGCGCGACAGGCTCTGGCTGGCGGTCGGACACGAAGGCCTGGGCGTGACCACCGCGCCGGGCAGCGCGCACCTGCTCGCTGCCCTGATGACCGGCGCCGTTCCCGATTTCGACGCCGCGCCCTACGCGCCGCGCGGCTTGCTGGAGGCAGCATGAGCGATCACACCTTGCTGCACATCGACGGCCACCTCGTGCGCGTGAAGACCGGCAGTTCGGTCGCGGCTGCGCTGCGCGTTGCGGGCGGCATGGGCGTGGCGCGCACCTCCATCAGTGGCCAGCCGCGCGCGCCCTTCTGCGGCATGGGCGTGTGCCAGGAATGCCGCGTGCTGGTCGATGGCCGGCGCAGGCTCGCCTGCCAGACCGTCTGCGGCGAAGGCATGCGCGTGGAGACGACCGAATGAGCGGCACGGCGCACGAACATTGCGACCTGCTGATCGTCGGCGCGGGTCCGGCCGGCATGGCCGCGGCGGTGGCGGCGGCGCCCAGCGGCGCGTCGATCGTCGTCATCGACGACAACCCCGCGCCCGGCGGCCAGATCTGGCGCGACGGACCCGGCGCGGCGCTGCCACCGGCGGCGCGCAAGTGGCGCGACGCGCTCGCACGCCACGCCAACATCCGCGTGCGCAGCGGCACGCGCATCGTCGCGGTGCCCGCTGCCAATGAATTGCTGCTCGAAGACGCCGAGCGCGCCACGCGCATGCAGTGGAAGAAGCTCATCCTCTGCACCGGCGCGCGCGAACTGTTGCTGCCCTTTCCCGGCTGGACGCTGCCCGGCGTGACGGGCGCGGGCGGCTTGCAGGCGCTCATCAAGGCGGGCATGCCGGTCGAGGGCGAACGCATCGTCATCGCGGGCAGCGGGCCGCTGCTGCTGGCCGCTGCGGCCACGGCGCGCGCGGCGGGGGCGAAGGTGCTGCGCATTGCCGAGCAGGCATCGTTCGCGTCGGTCGCGGGTTTTGGCACGAGCCTGCTGCGCTGGCCCGGCAAGGCGGCGCAGGCGGTGACGTTGGCCGATCCGCAGTACCGCACGTCATCGCGCGTTGTCTCGGTACAAGGCGCAACGCAGGTCGAATCGGTGCGGCTTCGGCAAGGCGATGGCGAGGTCGAGATCGCATGCGACCGCGTGGCCTGCGGCTTCGGGCTCACGCCCAACACGCAGTTGGGCCAACTGCTCGGCTGCACACTCACGCCCGCGGGCTTCGGCGTTCAGGCCCTCGCGGTCGATGCGCGGCAAGCCACCAACGTCCCCGGCATTTATGCGGCTGGCGAATGCACCGGCTTCGGCGGCAGCGAACGCGCACTGGCCCAGGGCACCATCGCTGGCTACGCAGCCGTGGGCAACGAGCCCGCCGCCAAAGCGCACGAGGGCGAACGTGCTCGATGGAACGCCTTCGCCGCACGGCTGCATCGCAGCTTTGCATTGGCACCCGACCTCCGGCAGATGCCGCAGCCCGACACGCTCGTGTGCCGCTGCGAAGACGTGCCGTTGTCCTCTCTCTCGGATTGCAGCGGCTGGACCGATGCCAAGCTGCACCGCCGCTGCGGCATGGGCGCCTGTCAGGGCCGCGTGTGTGGCGATGCGGCGCAGTTTCTCTTTGGATGGACGCCGCCCGTGCCGCGCCCGCCGCTGTCGCCGGTCCGCATCGCCACGCTGGCCGGCCTTGCAGGCCATGAGGAGGCCCGACAATGACGCCGCAGCAGCGGCATCCGCCGCAGAAGAAACCCATGGCCGCCCCGAAGAAGACCGCTCCCCGCCCCCCGCCCAAGCGCCGCGCCGCCGACGTGGCCTATGACGCCATCGAGACGCTGCTGTCGACCATGCAGCTCGAACCCGGCAGCCAGATCGCCGAGGCCGACCTCGCCGAGCGCACGGGGCTCGGCCGCACGCCGGTGCGCGAGGCGCTGATGCGCATGGTGTCGATCGGCCTCATCGTGCAGCAGCCGCGCCGTGGGTTGCTGGTGTCGACCATCGACCTGGCCGACCACCTCGACGTGATCCAGACCCGGCGCGTGCTCGAACGGCTGATTGCCGCCTGCTCGGCACGCCGCGCCACCGCACCGCAGCGCACGGCCATCGTGCGTTGCGCCGAGGCCATGGTCGAAGCGGCGGGCCGCGGCGACCTCAACGACTACATGCAGGCCGACCGCGCGCTCGACCTCGTCAACCACCAGGCCAGCCACAACGACTCGGCGGTGAAGGCGGTGGTGCCGCTCATCGTGCAGTGCCGCCGCTTCTGGTACGCCTACCAGCACGAGGGCGAGATCGTCGAAGGCGCCAACGCGCACCTCGAACTGGCGCAGGGCATCGCGACGGGCAACGAGGCGGCGGCCGTCGCGGGCGCCAACCGCCTCATGGACTACCTCGAGCTCTTCGCCCGCAAGATCATCGACAAGTGAGCGCCGGCTAGCCGCCCGCTCCTTGCCGGCGTTGCCGCAGCACCGTCGCGCTTTCGCCGCCCTGGCCCCAGTTGTCGGGGTCGATCTCGTCGATCAGCACGGTCACGTCGTCGGGCCGCTTGCCCAGCACCTCCTGCAGCAGCTTCGTGGCGCCGGCGATGAGCGCGGCTTTTTGTTCGCGCGTGGCGGGCTGTTCCCGGCGCGCGAGGCGGATGGTCACGAGGGGCATGGCGGGAGTCCTCCAACGGGTCGGTGGCAAGTCAGGTGCGGGCGATTCTGCCAAGCGCGCACCTCGGGGAATTCCGCGTGTTCCCGCGCACCCATGCGGCGCATACTGGCCCGCATGGCCGCCGCACCCCGAGCCCAACCCGAAGATTTCTTTTCCACCGAAGAGTGGCAGGCGCTCACCACGCGCTCGTCATGGAAGGGGCTCTGGCTGGTGGTGCATTGCTGGGGCGTGATCGGCGCGGCGATGCTCGTGGGCATCGTGTGGCCGTGGACCATTCCGCTCTTGGTGCCCATCGTCGGCACGCGGCAGC
Source organism: Variovorax sp. EL159 (assembly GCF_900100965.1). Lineage (GTDB taxonomy): Bacteria > Pseudomonadota > Gammaproteobacteria > Burkholderiales > Burkholderiaceae_C > Variovorax. The sequence continues at coordinate 326,505 of NZ_FMUJ01000004.1, forward strand.
TGGGCCTGTTCATCCTCATGCACGATGCCGCGCACGCGGGCCTGCACCGCAACCGCAAGGTCAACGACTGGGTCGGGTATTGGCTGTGCTCGTCGACGCTGCGCGACTACCGGCCGTACCACCTGCAGCACCACCGCTTCGTGCAGCAGACCGAAGACCCGGACCTCGTGCTGTCGGCGCCCTTTCCGATCACGCGCGAATCGATGTGGCGCAAGGCCGTGCGCGACCTGAGCGGCCAGACCTTCTACAAGCAGCGCTTCGGCCACATCGCCGAAGGCATCCGCAAGCGTGCGCCGGGCGAGTCCGCGCTGAAGGTGTTCGGCAGAGAGGTCGCGAAAGACCGGCGCTTTCTCATTGCCAACGGCCTCGGCTTTCTGGCGTTCGCGCTGGCCGGCTACTGGTGGGCCTGGCTGCTGATGTGGCTGTTGCCGATGGCGACATGGCTGCCGCTCGTGAGCCGCGTGCGCAACATCGCCGAGCATGCGCTGGTCGCGCAGAACGAGGCCGATCCGCTGCGCCAGGCGCGCACCACGCACGCCGGCTGGCTCGAACGCATCTTCGTGGCACCCTACTGGGTCAACTACCACTGCGAGCACCACATGTTCACCAACCTGCCCTGCTGGAGCCTGCCGAAGGCGCACCGCCTGCTGCAGCGCCAGGGCGCAACAGCGCGGATGGAAGTGCAGTCCGGCTACCTGAGCCTGCTCAAGCGCGCGACCTCGCCCCAGCCCGCCTGACGCCGCTTGGTCAGCGAGTTGCAGGCACCGCGCGCACCAGCGGCTGGGCGCCACGCTGCGCATGCTGGCTCAGCCAGATGCTCGCGATCACGATGAAGATGCCCACGATCTGCGGCACCGACAGGCTCTGCCCCAGCAGCGCCCAGCCGAGGATCACCGCCGTCACCGGGCTCAGGAAGGCCAGCGGCGCGATGGCCGAGGGCTCCAGCCGTGCCACGCCACGAAACCACACGATGTAGGTCAGCGCGGCACCGACCAGCCCGAGCCAGGCAAAGCCGATCCAGTTGGTGAGGCTGAGCGCGGGCAGCGGCGGCTCCAGCAGCAGTGCCACCGGCAGCAGCAACAGGCCGCCGGCCGTCAGTTGCCACGCGGTGAACACCAGCGCCGACACCGGCGGCTGCCAGCGCCGGCTGAGCACTGTGCCGAAGGCCATCGACACGGCCGCTGCAATCGCGGCGGCGATGCCGATGCCGTCGAGCGCGGCGTTCGGCGTGAGCACCAGCAGCGCAACGCCGCCGATGCCGACCACCGCCGCCGCCACCGACAGCGCACGCACCGGCGAGCCCAGGAAGACGCTCGCCAGGAACACCACGAGCAGCGGCTGCACCGAGGTGATCGTCGCGGCCACGCCGCCCGGCAGCCGGTAGGCCGCAAGGAACAGCATCGCCCACAGGATCGAGAAGTTCAGCGCGCCCAGGATGAAGATACGTCCCCACCACGCCCGCTCGGGCAGCCTGCGCACGATCAGCAGGAGCAGCAACCCGGCCGGCAACGCGCGCAGCAACGCCACCGTCAGCGGGTAGTTCGCCGGCAGCATCTGCGTGGTGACGATGTAGGTGCTGCCCCAGATGGCCGGCGCGGCAGCGGTAAGAAGGACGTCGGTGGCGCGGCGGGTCATGGCGGGCTCTCTTTGCTTCGAATGGCGGTACGTGTGTGCCGTCAAATCTAGTCAATTGACCATGGGTTGTGAATGACCAAATAATGAATTGATCATTTACCCTCAGTCGTGAATCAACGATGGACCATCTCACCGCCCTCAAGGTCTTCCGCACCACCGCGAGCACCGGCAGCTTTGCCGGCGCCGCGCGGCAGATGGGGCTGTCGGCCGCGGCCATCAGCAAGAACATCGCGGAGCTGGAAGCGCACCTGAAGGTGCGGCTCATCAACCGCACCACGCGCAGCATGAGCCTGACCGAAGCGGGCGCCGCGTACCACGAGCGGCTGTCGCGCATCCTCGACGACCTCAGCGAGGCCGATGCCGCGCTCGCGCCCATGGGCAGCAGCCCCGGCGGCGTGCTGCGCGTGAGCGCGCCGCTGACCTTCGCGCTGACCTGCATCTCGCCGCACATCCCCGCCTTCATGGACCGCTACCCGAACCTGCGGCTCGAACTGAACCTGCAGGACACCCGCACCGACCTGATCGGCGAGGGCTACGACCTGGCGATCCGGGGCAGCGACCGGCTCGAAGACTCCAGCCTCGTCGCGCGCGAGCTGATGACCATGACGCACGTGCTGTGCGGCGCGCCCGCGTACTTCGCCGCCGCTGGCCGGCCTGCGCAGCCCGAAGACCTGAAGGCGCACAACTGCGTGCAGTTCACCCTGTCAGGCCATGCGAACAAATGGACCTTCAGCCGCGCCGGCCGCAGCGTGGCCGTGGCCATCGACGGGCGCTACAAGGTCAGCTCCAGCATCGCCGTGCGCGACGCGCTGCTGGCCGGCTTCGGGCTCAGCCTGGTGCCGCGCATCTATGTCGAGCAACAGTTGGCCGAGGGCCGGCTCGAAGCGGTGCTGGGCGACTGGGAGGCCGACAGGACGCCGGTCTACGCGGTCTACCCTTCGCGTCACCTGGCGGCCAAGACACGTGTCTTTGTCGACTTTCTGGTCGAACGGTTTTCTTCGTCGCGCTGACCGCGTTGGAGGCGGATCACCTCGTAGCCGCGCGCGTCGGGCAGCGAGTCGACCACTTCTTCCGCATCTTCCTGCCCGGTCGCGAAACGGTAGACGAGGTAGCGCTTGCGCGTTTCGATCCGTCCGCCGGGCGGGAACACCAGCAAGCGGTCCTTGGGGCCGAGATACAGCCAGCCGGGCGCATTGCGCTCCGCGAAGGCGAGCTGCACGAAGCGGCCCGTGCGCGGTTCGCGAAGCATGACCAGCCCTCTCGGATAGGCGGCCGACATGAACTCGCCCTGCACCACCATCGCGCGCTGGCGGGCGCCCGCGCATTGCACACGCACGCCGGAACCGCGCGAATCGTCGGGCTCGCCACCGAACAGCGGGTGGAGCGCGTCGCGGCCCTGCGCCAGGTGATAGACGGCGGTGTCGGCGATGGGGTGGTCGCGCGAGAGCGTCACGACGGCATCGGGCCCGTTGCCCAGCGCGCATGACATCGGCATGCGGCCGGCCAGCGCGGGAAGCGCAAGCAGCGAAAGCAGGAGCAATACCGCGGCAGCGCGTTGCATGGCCGCGCCCGTGGCTCAGTCAGTCTTCGGCAGGCGCCGGCTCCGGGCCTTCCCAGCCCAGCAGCTCGGCCAGCCGCTGCACGATCCATCCGGCTTCGGCAGACGACACACCGGATTCCGCCGTCGCCAGCCCCGCGTGAATGCGCCGCAGGATCTCGCTCTCGACCGGCACCTCGGTGTGGTGCTGGATCTGCGCGTGGCCCACGAGATGGTTGGCGAGGTCTTCGCAGATCTCGTAGCGCTCGCGCACCACGCCGATCGGTTCGCGCAGGCGCTGGCGCGCGTCGCTGTAGACCGCGAAGAACGAGGGCGGGATGAAGATCTGGTTGTCGTCGGACATCGCGGTTTCAGTCTTGGGGCTCGCCCAATGACAAAACGCGCCCGAGGGCGCGTTCGTCGCGGCTCTGGCGAGCCAACGGGGGCTGGATCAGCCGCCCTTCTTGGCGCGCTTGCCGGGGTTCTTCTTGCTGCGCGTTGCAGTGCCGCGTTCCAGGCTGACCTTCTGGCCGCCACCCGACTTGGGCAGCGTGTAGCCGGGCAGCGGCGTCGGCTTCGGGGTGGCAACGCGTTCGGCTTCGGTACGGAATGTCTTGGGCATGAAAAGCTCGGGTAAAAGTAATGTTCGAACCCGCAATTAGGCCACATCGAGGATTTCACATGCCAATAACCGAAACGGCGGGTGCCGTCGAGCGTCCGCGCTTCGTTTCGGGCTCGCTGCTGCGCCATGTCTGCGTCATGGCCGGCACCGGTGCCATAGGGTTGATCGCGGTGTTCGCGGTCGACCTGATCAACCTGTTCTACATCTCGCTGCTCGGAGAGAAAGCGACGGCCGCGGCGGTCGGCTTCGCGGGCGTGGTGGGGTTCTTTCATGCGTCGCTGTGCATCGGGCTGACCATCGGCATCGCGGCGGTGGTGTCGCGCACGGTGGGCGCGGGCCGCACTGGCGACGCACGCCGCATCGCCACGGCGAGCCTGGTGTTGATGGCGGCGCTGTCGGTGGTGGCGGGCAGCGGCACGGCGATCTTCCTGCATTCCGCGCTGCATGCGCTCGGTGCCGAAGGCGAGACGGCGCGGCTTGCGCAGCGCTACCTGTCGGTGACGGTGCACACCCTGCCGCTGCTGGGCATCGGCATGGCGAGTTCGGCGCTGCTGCGCTCGGTCGGCGATGCGCGCCGCTCGATGGTGGTCACGCTCGCGGCGGCCTTCGTGACGGCGGTGCTCGATCCGATATTGATCTTCGGTTTCGGCCTGGGGCTCGACGGCGCGGCCATCAGCGCGGTGGTTTCGCGCATGGTGCTGGCGGCCATCGGGCTGCACGGCGTGCTGGTGAAGCACCGCATGCTCGGGCGCTTCGAGCCGTCGCGGCTCGGCGGCGATGCGCGTGCGTTGGCTGGCGTGGCGGGGCCGGCGGTGCTGACGAACCTCGCCACGCCCGTGGGCGCGGCCTTCGTCACACATGCGGTCGCGCAGTTCGGGCCTTCGGCGGTGGCGGGCGCGGCCACCATCGACCGGCTGACGCCGGTGGCCTTCGGGCTGGTCTATGCGCTCAGCGGCGCGGTCGGGCCGATCCTGGCGCAGAACCTGGGCGCGGGCCAGTACCGCCGCGTGCAGGAAGGGCTGCGCGACAGCCTGCTGTTCATGGTGGCGTCGGTGGCCGTGGCGTGGCTGGTGCTGGCGTTGGGGCAGGGCGTGCTGATCCGCGCGTTCTCGGCCGATGGCCTGGCGGCGCAGCTGATCTCGCTGTTCTGCAGCTGGCTGGCGCCGAGCTTCTTCTTTGCGGGCGGGCTGTTCGTGGCGAACGCCTCGTTCAACAACCTCGGGCATCCGCTGCTCTCGACCGCGTTCAACTGGGGGCGTGCCACGCTGGGCACCATTCCGTTCGCCTGGTGGGGCTCGCACCACGGCGCGGCCGGCGTGCTGATCGGGCAGGCCGTGGGCTCGTCGATCTTCGGCTTGCTGGCGGTGGTGGTGGCGTTCCGGCTGGCCGCGAAGCTGGCGCGGCAAGAGGCACCGGATGCGGCCTCGGCGCCGGCGCCGGTGCTCGATGCACCGGTGGCGCCCGCGTCGGCGCTCGCCACGCCGCAGGCCGGGGCGGCTACAGGTCCTGCAGCGTCAGCAGCCGGACCTTGACCGACTTGCCCTTCACGCGGCCGCTGGACAGCTTGCGCACCGCTTCTTCGGCGATCGCGCGGTCCACCGCCACGTAGGTCGAGAACTCGTTGACGTTGATCTTGCCGACCTGCTCCTTGGCATAGCCGCAGTCGCCGGTGAGCGCGCCCAGCACGTCGCCGGCGCGGATCTTTTCCTTGCGCCCGCCCACGATCTGCAGCGTGGCCATCGGCGGCTGCAGCGGCGCGCCCTTGCCGGGCGTGAGCTCGGCCAGTTCATGCCATTCGGATTCGCGGCCCTGCAGCTGTTCGATCTTTCCGACGCTGCCCATTTCGTTCATGCTGGCCAGGTTCAGCGCGAGGCCTTCGGCATCGCCAGACTGGCCCACGCGGCCGGTGCGGCCGACACGGTGGATGTGGATTTCGGAATCGGGCGTCACGTCGACGTTGATCACCGCTTCGAGCTGCGCGATGTCCAGGCCGCGCGCGGCCACGTCGGTGGCCACCAGCACCGAGCAGCTGCGGTTGGCGAACTGCACCAGCACCTGGTCGCGCTCGCGCTGCTCCAGCTCGCCGAACAGCGCCAGCGCGCTGAAGCCCTGCGCCTGCAGCACCTCGACGAGGTCGCGGCACTGCTGCTTGGTGTTGCAGAAGGCCAGCGTGCTCACGGGGCGGAAATGGTCAAGCAGCAGGCTCACGGTGTGCAGCCGGTCGCTGTCCTTCACCTGGTACCAGCGCTGGCGGATCTTGCTGCCTTCATGCTGCGCCTGCACCGTGATCTGCTGCGGGCTCTTCATGAACTGCTGCGCCAGCTTGGCGATGCCTTCGGGGTACGTGGCCGAGAACAGCAGCGTCTGGCGGGCCGAAGGGCACTGGCGCGCCACCTTCACGATGTCGTCGAAGAAGCCCATGTCCAGCATGCGGTCGGCCTCGTCGAGCACCAGCGTGTTGAGCGCCGAGAGGTCGAGGTTCTCGCGCTCCAGGTGGTCCATGATCCGGCCGGGCGTGCCCACCACGATGTGCGCGCCGTGCTCCAGGCTCGCAATCTGCCCGCGCAGCGCGACGCCGCCGCAGAGCGTGACCACCTTGATGTTTTCTTCCGCGCGCGCCAGGCGCCGGATCTCGGTCGTGACCTGGTCGGCCAGCTCGCGCGTGGGGCACAGCACCATCGCCTGGATGGCGAAGCGGCGTGCGTTGAGGTTGGCGAGCAGCGCCAGGGCAAAGGCGGCGGTCTTGCCGCTGCCGGTCTTGGCCTGGGCGATCAGGTCCTTGCCGAGCAGCGCCGGCGGCAGCGCGGCCGCCTGGATCGGCGTCATCTGCGTGTAGCCGAGCTGCGTGAGGTTGGCCAGCATCTGGGGCGAGAGCGCCAGCGCGGCAAAGCCGTTGTCGGCTGGGGTGCCGCCGGCTGTGGGATTGGGTGTGGTCATCGTTCAGCAGCCGGAGAGCGCAAAAAACAAAAGCCTTGCCGGCGCCCGTCGCGGGGCGCCGCAAGGCCCTTCGTCAGTCGCGGATCAGCGGCGGGGTGCGTTGTTGTTGCCGGAGTTGGTCGGCGGCGGGCCGCGACGTTCCAGGTGACGGAAGGTGATACGGCCCTTGGTCAGGTCGTAGGGCGAGAGTTCGAGCGACACCTTGTCACCCGCCAGGATGCGGATGTGGTGCTTGCGCATCTTGCCGCCGCTGTAGGCGATCAGCTGATGGCCGTTGTCCAGCGTGACGCGGTAGCGCGAGTCGGGCAGGACTTCGGTCACTGCGCCGTTCATTTCGATCAGTTCTTCCTTGGGCATGTGTGGTTACCTCTGAATCTCGTTCGATGTGTGTTGGATATGAAGATGGGCGTGATTGTTTCAGCCTGCGCACGGCAAGGCGAGCGGTGCCTGGCGCGTGTTGCGCTCGCGCACCCAGCAAAGGCCTTGGTCGATGGCATAGCGCAGGGCGGCGGCGTGGCTGGCAAAACGCGGCGTGAAACGCATCACGCGGTCGTGCATGCCGCTGCCGTGGCCGGAGCGGATCGAGACGGAGGCGGCGAAATTGCCGTCGTCCTGGTGTCGAATGAGCGGGGAAACAAGGTACTTGCCCACCGCGATACTGTGTTGAATGATGTCCATGAAGCCTTGGCGCAGCGCGTGAATGTAGAACAACGCGAAGCGCCTGAAAAATAATTGAAAACGGGCGTGGGCCGGCCGGAATGGCGCGGCGGACGCGCTATTCGCTTCAACAAAAACGAAGGCAGTGGTGGCAATCATGGGCGCCCGGTCTGGCGCTCCAACACACTGGGGAGCCGGCTGAAAGTGTGGGGGCCTGAAGAATCCAAGGGACAGTTGCAGGTCAGCCGGCAATATGACGAAGTGCTTCGTCGTGGTATCGAAACGAACCCGCCATTATAGCTTGCGGGGCATGACAGTTGCTTGCCTTAAAAACAACGCTTGAGTGATTCAGGCCTCCAGCGGCCGTCATTCAAGCGTTGTTTGCTATCAAAAATATAGTAATTTGGCGCTTGCTCAGGCCGCTGCCGGCGTCGTCGGCAGCGAATCGGCCGGCCGTGCCTTCTTGTGCGCCGCGCGCAACAGCAGCATCAGCCCCGCGAACTGGCAGGCGCTGCCCACCCACCCCACCGCGCTCACGCCGAACAGGTCGATGGCCACGCCGCCCAGTGCCGAGCCCGCCGCAATGCCGAGGTAGATCGCCGAGGCGTGCAGCGACAGCGTCATCGGTGCGCGCTCCGGTGCCAGGCGAATCAGCCGCACCGCCTGCGCCGGGCCGAAGCCCCAGCCCGCGAAACCCCACAGCGTCGACAGGCCCACGATCAGCGGCAGCGCCAGCCCGTGCGGCAGCATTTGCGCCGAGAACGACAGCCCGCCCAGGATCACGACCAGCATCAGCGCGAAGCCCTGCGCCATGCGGTCGGCGCCGAAACGGTCGGTGGCCCAGCCGCCGGCCGCGGTGCCGAAGGCGGCCGCCACGCCGATGGCGCAGAACACCGCGCTCACGCCCTGCGCCCCGAAGCCAAGCGTGCCCGACAAGAACAGCGAGACATACGTATAGAAGCTGAAGCCGCCCGTGGACCAGAGCATGCTGACCAGCAGTGCCGGCAGCACGCCCGGTGCCCGCGCCACGGCAAAAGCCGACGTGCGTTCGGTTGTCGTGGTCGCCGGTGTCGCCACCAGCGCCAGCTTGCGCGGCAGCCCCAGGACCAACCCCCAGGTCGCCAGCGCCGCCACCGCGGCGATCAGCAGGTAGGCCGTGCGCCAGCCGCCCCAGCCCGCGATCCAGGCGCCCAGCGGTACGCCGAGTGCCACTGCCAGCGTGCCGCCGCCGGTCACGATGGCCAGTGCCCGCCCGCGCAGCGCCGGCGAAACCATGGCCGCCGCCACCGCGCTGGCCGTCGGCAGGAACACGCCCGCCACGAGGCCCAGCGCCACGCGCGCCAGCGCCAGTTGCGCGAAGCCGTGCGCCATCGCCGCCGCCAGCGTCAGGCCCGAGAAGGCCGCAAGGCTGGCGATCAGCAGCGGCCGCCGGCCGACGCGTGCGAACAGCGCGGCCATCAGCGGCGAGCCGATGGCGTAGCTCAGCGCGAACAGCAGCACCAGCTGGCCGGCCCGCGTGGCGCTGACCTGCAGGTCGGCCGCCAGCAGCGGCAGCAGGCCGGCGACCATGAAGCTTTCGGTGCCGATGGCGAAGGCGCCCAGTGCGAGCCAGGCCAGGCCGAACGGCAGGCGTTCGGCTTGTGGCTGCGGGATTGCGGGTTCGGTGTTCATGAAGGACTCCGTGGCGTTGATGTTCCAAGGCCTCCAGAATAGGTTTGCAAGTGGCTCTTCAAAAGATCCACAATTGGCGAACATCATGGAGCCACTTTTCGAACTCGCCATCCGCCTGCCGGACAGCGGCTCGCGCGACCTGCTGCGCGAGGTGCACCGCCAGCTGCGCAGCGCCATCCTTGACGGCCGGCTCCAGCCCGGCGCCCGCCTGCCCGCCACGCGCGCGCTGGCGCTGCGCCTGGGCGTGTCGCGCAACACCATGCTCGCGGCCTACGACCTGCTGCTGAGCGAGGGCTACCTGCTGGCGCGCCCCGGCGCCGGCACCTATGTGGCCGACACCCTGCCGCAGTCGCGGCGCGGCCGCCCCGCCAGGGGCACGGCCGCCAGGCGCGATCAGCGCCTGGTGCCGCTGCACGTGCCCGGCGCCGACCTCGCACCCACCCTGCAGCCCCAGCCTTCGCGCGACGACTTCCGCATCGGCCTGCCCGACGTCGGCCCCTTTCCCTTCGACATCTGGCGCCGCCTGTCCGACCGCGCACTGCGCCGCATCGCCCGCGAGCCGGCCGACTACGCCGACCCGCAAGGCCAGGCCGCGCTGCGCGAGGCCATCGCCCGACACGTGTCGTTCACGCGGGCGGTCGGCTGCACCGCCGACGACATCGTCGTCACCGCCGGTGCGCAGCAAGCCTTCGGCCTGCTGGCGCGCATTCTTGTCGTGCCGGGGCGCACGGTGGTCGCGGTCGAAGAACTGTTCTACCCGTCGCTGCGCGAAGCGATGCTGGCCGCCGGCGCCAAGGTGGTCACCGTGCCGACCGACGCCGAGGGCCTGTGTGTGGAGCGCCTGCCGCCCGAGGTGCGCGTGATCTGCGTGACGCCCTCGCACCAGTTCCCGACCGGCGTGGCGATGTCGCCGCAGCGGCGCGCCGCGCTGCTGGCCTTTGCACGGGCCCGCAACGCGGTCGTGATCGAAGACGACTACGACAGCGAATTCCGCTTTGCCGGCCGCCCGCTCGACGCGCTGCAGACGCTCGATCGCGCCGAGTCGGTCTTCTACGTTGGCACCTTCTCCAAGAGCCTGTTCCCTGCGCTGCGTCTGGGCTTCGTGGTGGTGCCGCCGTGGGCGCGCGCGGCGCTGGTGCGGGCGCGCGAACTGGCCGACTGGCACGGCCCGGTGCTCGGGCAGGAGGCGCTCGCGGCCTTCATCGCCGAAGGGCACCTGGCGCGCCACATCCGCAAGATGCGCAAGCTCTACGGCGCGCGGCGCAGTGCGCTGTTGGCGGCCCTGGTGCGGCATGGCGCGGGGCGGCTGGTGCCGATCCCGTCCGATGCGGGGCTGCACCTGTCGGCCTGGCTCCGCAGCGACACGCGGGCCGACACCGTCGTCGAGCGCGCCGCCGCGACCGGCATCACCTTGCCGCCGCTCTCGCGTTTCGCGGTCGATCCGCAGGCGCCCGGCGTGCCCAACGGCCTGGCCTTCGGCTATGGCCTGATCGGCGAATCGCAGATCGACGGCGCGATCAGTCGACTGGTGCGCCTTCTCTAGCCTCCTTCAGGACGAGGTGGCTCAGGCTCCCGCAGGCCGCGCCGTGTCCAGCGGCAACTGCGTGGTGAACTTGGTCGTCGACAGCACCACGTCGCTCGAATAGCTCTTCAGCTCCAGCGCATCGCCGAGCTGTTGCTGCGCAAAGGCCTGGTACTCGGGCAGCGAGCGCGCGCAGATCACCAGCACGAAGTCGGTTTCGCCGGCCACGCAGTGGCACTGCAGCACCTGCGGCAGCGCCTGCACCTTGCGCTCGAAGGCCTGGATCGCCTCGCGCGCCGTGCTGCGCAACGACACCCGCGAGATCACCAGCACCGGAAAGCCCACGCGCGCGGCGTCCAATATCGCCACCTCCTGGCGGATCACGCCCGCGCGACGCAGCCGCTGCACGCGCTTCAGGCAGGCCGAGGGCGAGAGGTTCACGCGTTCGGCCAGCGTCTGGTTCTGCAGGCTGGCATCGGCCTGCAGCGCGGCCAGGATGCATTGGTCGATGCGATCGAGGGTGCCGGTTTTCATGCCGCCAGTGTGGCGCAACGAAGACGCAATCGACTGCGCTTTCGGGGCCCCACAACGACATCCGATTTCCCGCCCTCTGGCTACGCTGGGGCTTCCACGTTGAACAAGGAGCATCCGATGGCCGAAGGCGCAACCTACGACCCCGTGGTCGCCAAGCACCTCGTGCGCTACGGCATGGGGCTGAGCCCGCATGTCATCGTCAAGGCCCGCGGCGCCACGCTGTGGGACCAGCACGGGCGCGAGATTCTCGACTTCACCTCGGGCCAGATGTGCGCCACCATCGGCCACAACCATCCGCGCATCGTCGCGGCCATCGAGAAGGCCTGCCAGGGCGCGCTGCACTTGTACAGCGGCTTCGTCGGGCCGGCCGTGCCCGCGCTGGCCGGGCGGCTGGCGGCGATGCTTCCGCCGTCGCTGTCCAAGTCGATCTTTCTCTCGACCGGCGGCGAGGCCAACGAAGCCGCCGCGCGCATGGCCCGCGTCGCCACCGGCCGCTACGAGATCGTCGGCCTGAACGGTGGCTGGCACGGCGTGACCGGCGGCATGGCCTCGCTCACCTTCGCCGGCAAGCACCACGTGGACTACGGGCCGCGCAAGCCCGGCACGATGTCGATCCCCGCGCCCAACTGCTACCGCTGCCCGGTTCGCCACTGCCGCGATGCCTGCGACACCACCTGTCTGGACGTCGGCTTCGACATGGTCGATGCGCAATCCAGCGGCTCGCTCGCGGCCTTCATCGCCGAGCCGGTGCTCAGTTCGGGCGGCGTGATCGTGCCGCCCAAGGGCTACTTTCCGAAGCTTGCGGCCAAGTGCCGCGAGCGCGGCATGCTGCTGATCCTGGACGAAGCGCAAACCGCCTTCGGCCGCCTGGGCAGCAACTTCGCCTTCGAGCAGGCCGATGTGGTGCCCGACTTCCTCACGGTGTCGAAAACGTTGGGCGGCGGCGTGGCCATCGGCGCCGCCATCACCAGCGAGGCCATCGAGCAGACCTGCCACGAAAGAGGCTTCGTGCACGCCACCTCGCACGTGTCCGATCCGCTGCCGGCCGAGGTGGCGCTGGCGGTGCTCGACGTGCTCGAGGAAGGAGGGCTCAACCAGCGCGCCGTGGAGATGGGCGAGCGCCTGAGCCGGGGGCTGCAGACGCTGAAGGCGCGGCACGAGGTCATCGGCGACGTGCGCGGCCATGGCCTGCTGCAGGGCGTCGAGCTGGTCAAGGACCGCGAGACGCGCGAGCCCGACGCCGAGCGCGGCCGCGCCATCACCGACGCCTGCATGGCGCGCGGCCTGAGCATGAACATCGTGGCCGTCGGCGGCATGGCGGCGGTGTGGCGCATTGCACCGCCGCTGAACGTGAGCGCTGAAGAGATCGATCGCGGCCTGGAGATTCTCGACAGCGCGATCCGCGACGCGAGTTAGCCCAGACCCAGCATCCGCCGGTTGGCCGCCACGTCGACACCGCCGGCCGCGAAGTCGTCGAAGGCGCGGTCGGCCACGCGGATGATGTGGTCGGCGATGAACCTGGCGCCCTCGCGCGCGCCGTCTTCCGGGTGCTTGATGCAGCACTCCCACTCCAGCACCGCCCAACCCGGAAAGTCGTACTGCGCCATCTTCGAGAAGATGGCCTTGAAGTTGACCTGGCCGTCGCCCAGCGAGCGGAAGCGGCCGGCGCGGTTGATCCAGCTCTGGAAGCCGCCGTACACGCCCTGCTTGCCGGTCGGGTTGAACTCCGCGTCCTTCACGTGAAAGATCTTGATGCGCTCGTGGTAGTGGTCGATGTAGGCCAGGTAGTCGAGCTGCTGCAGCATGAAGTGGCTCGGGTCGTACAGCAGGCAGGCGCGCGGGTGGTTGTTCACGCGTTCCAGAAACATCTCGTAGCTCACGCCGTCGTGCAGGTCTTCGCCGGGGTGGATCTCGTAGCCCACGTCCACGCCCACCGCGTCGAAGGCATCGAGGATCGGGCGCCAGCGGCGCGCGAGTTCGTCGAAGGCTTCCTCGATGAGTCCCGGCGGGCGCGGGGGCCACGAATACAGGTAGGGCCAGGCCAGCGCGCCCGAGAAGGTCGCGTGCGCCGTGAGCCCCAGGTTGGCCGACGCCTTGGCCGCAAAGTGCAGCTGCTGCACGGCCCATTGCTGCCGCTTGACCGGGTCGCCCCGTACCTCGGGTGCCGCGAAGCCGTCGAAGCCCGCGTCGTAGGCCGGATGCACCGCCACCAGCTGGCCCTGCAGGTGGGTCGAGAGCTCGGTGATCTCCAGCCCGTGCCTGGCGAGCGTGCCCTTCACTTCGTCGCAGTAGGTCTTGCTTTCGGCCGCCTTCTGCAGGTCGAACAGGCGCGCGTCCCAGCTCGGGATCTGCACGCCCTTGTAGCCCAGTCCGGCCGCCCAGCCGGCAATGCCGTCGAGCGTGTTGAAGGGCGCGGTGTCTCCCGCGAACTGGGCCAGAAAAATGGCGGGGCCCTTGATGGTCTTCATCGGCTTGTCTTCCTTATTCGTTGGGGCGGCGTTGAAAGCATACTTGGCGTGTCGTCCGACCCCGTGCGAGAGGCCAACGCGCCACAATGGATTTTCCTTTTCGCACCACTCGTTCAGTTCGCGCTGACCGCCAAGCGATGACACAACCTGTTTCCGCCCGGCTCAAGATCGGCCTGTCCGCCTGCTTCTCGCACGCCGACCCGGCCCGCTCGCTCTTCACCAACAAGACGCTGCAGTACGTCGAGCAATCGATCGCGCACTGGCTCATGTCGGCTGGCGCCATGGTCGTGATGGTGCCCTGCCCCACCGGCGAAACCGCGCGCGGCGACACCAAGCTGTCGCATTACGCCGAGTGGCTCGACGGCGTGGTGATGCACGGCGGTGCCGACGTCTGGCCCGGCAGCTACGGCGAGGTGCCGCTGAAGGACGCATGGATCGGCGACCAGATCCGCGACCTGTACGACCTCGCGCTGGTCGAGGCCTTCGAGCAGGCCGGCAAGCCCATCTTCGGCGTGTGCCGCGGGCTGCAGCTCATCAACGTGGCCTTCGGCGGCACGCTCTACCAGGACATCGAGGAACAGCACGGGCACCCCGAGACGCTGAAGCACCGCGACCCGGTGACCTACGACCAGAACTTCCACCAGATCGAGATCGTGCAGGGCACGCGGCTGTCGAAGCTCTTTCCGCAGGTAGAGACGGCGCGCGTCAACAGCATCCACCACCAGGGCGTGAAGGACATCGCGCCCGGCTTCGACGTGGAGGCCTGGAGCCTGCCCGACCGCGTGCCCGAGGCCATCCGCCGCCGGCCCGACAGGGGCCGCAGCTACATCGCCGCGACCCAATGGCACCCCGAGTTCCACAAGTACGGCAGCACAGAGACGGTCGACGACACGCCGATCCTGCACGACTTCCTGTGGGCCTGCGCCACCGCCAAGGTGGCGCCGCGCTCCTCGCTGCGCTCCAACAGCGGCAAGATCCGCGACCGCGCGGCGCGCGTGCTGCGGCAGGCGCTGCTGCGGCGCTGAACGCTGCTGCCCGAGCGAGCCCGCGCAGTGCGGGTGGCTTTCAGGCCGGTTCGCGCAGCAGGTGCTTGAGCAGCTTGCCCGTGGCCGTGCGCGGCAACGCCTCGCGCACCTCGTAGACGCGAGGGATCTTGTAGCGCGCCAGCTTCTGTTCGAGAAAGGCGGCCAGCGCGCCTGCATCGAGCACGCGGCCCGGCCGCGCCACCAGCACCGCCGTCACCGTTTCGCCCCACTCGGGGTGCGGTCGGCCGATGACGGCCACGTCCTGCACGTCGGGGTGCGCGCCGAGCACGTCTTCCACTTCCTTCGAATAGACGTTCTCGCCGCCCGTGATGATCATGTCGCGCAGCCGGTCGACGATGAACAGGAAGCCGTCTTCGTCCACCCGTGCCAGGTCGCCGGTGCGGTACCAGCCGTGCGCGTCGAAGGCCTCGGCCGTGGCCTGCGGGTTGTCGAGGTAGCCCTGCATCACCGCCGGTGAGCGCAGGTGGATCTCGCCGACCTCGCCCGCCGCGCAGCGCCGGCCGTCCGCATGGCGCACCTCCACCGCCACGCCGGGCACGCCTGCGCGGCCGATGGAGCCGGCCTTCGCGATCGCGTCTTCCGCGTACAGCACCGTGCCCAGCGGGCCCGATTCGGTCATGCCGTAGACCTGCACGAAGCGGTCGCTGCGGTAGCTCTCGGCCAGCTTGCGCGCCATGTCGGCGCCCAGCGGGCCGCCGCCGTAGGCCCACAGGCGCATCGCGCTGAAGTCGTAGCCCGCCACGTCGGGCGCCACCGACAGCGGCGCGAGAAAGGCAATGGGCGCGCCGAAGGTGAAGGTGATGCGCTCGGCCGCCAGCGTGTCGAGAAAAGCCTTGGGCGCGTACTCGCGCAGCAGCACCACGGTGCCGCCCATCAGCAGCGTGCCCAGCAGCCAGTTGTTGAGCGGCGACGAGTGCCACACCGGCATCGCGATCAGCGTGCGCTCGTTGCGCGAGAGGGACATGCCGGCGGCCGTGCACACCGCCGACATGAACACGTTCTGGTGGCTGTGCAGGCAGCCCTTGGGCTTGCCGGTGGTGCCCGAGGTGTAGAGGACCTGCGCCAGCACGTCGCCTGCGGGCGCCGGTTCACCGGCCAGCGGCGCGGCCTGCGCGAGCAGGTCTTCGAGCAGCGGCATGCCCTCGGCCGGGTTCTCGGTCGCGATCCAGCCGCAGCGGTGCGTGATGCGCGCGGCCTGCGTTGCGAGCGTGCCGTCGAACACGCACAGCCGCGCGCCCGAATGGGCCAGCATGTAGTCGATCTCGGGCGCCTGCAGCTTGTGGTTGACCGGCACCACCGCCGCGCCGAGGCGCCAGGCCCCGAACATCGCGATGACGAAGCCCGGCGAGTTGAAGCACAGCAGCGCCACCTTGTCGCCGGGGCCGATGCCCTGCGCGCGCAGCACGGTGGCCGCGCGCCGCGTGAGATCGGCCAGTTCGGCGTAGGTCCAGGCGCGGCCCGCCAGGCGCAGGCATTCCTTGTCGGGCTGGATGCGGGCGTGCTGGTCGAGAAGGGAAACGAAATCCATCCGTGCCGCCCTCAGTGCCAGGCGGCGCGCACCAGCGCGGCCGGGTCGCTGGTGCCGGCGCTGATGCCGGTGACCGGGCCCCAGTCGGGGTCGAAGCGGCTCGACACGAAGGCGGCCGAGGCCTCGACGCTTGCATGCGTCAGCATCAGGCAGGCCTGCGCCGCGCGCACTAGCCGCTGCGTGAAGCGGCGTGCCTGGCGTTCCAGCTCCTGCGGCGGCAGCTGCACCATGCGGCGCAGCACGTCGATCTCGGTCTGCAGGCGCGGCTCGCCGGTGGCGATGTCCTGCAGCTGGTCGAGCACCAGCTGCACGTCGCCCGGGTTGCGCGAGACGGCGCGCAGCACGTCCAGGCACATCACGTTGCCCGAGCCTTCCCAGATCGAGTTGACCGGCGCCTCGCGGAACAGCCGGCCCATCGGACCGTCTTCCACATAGCCGTTGCCGCCGAACACTTCCATCGCCTCGCCGGTGAGGGCCACCGCGCGCTTGCAGTTCCAGAACTTGGCGGCGGGCGTCAGCAGCCGGCGCCAGGCCGTGTCCAGCGGCGCGGCCGAGCCGAAGCGCGAGGCCAGCTCCATCGCCAGCAGCGTGGCGCTTTCGGATTCGAGCGCCATGTCGGCCAGCAGCTCGGTCATCACCGGCTGGTCGACCAGCGCCTTGCCGAAGGCGAAGCGGTTGCGCGCGTAGTGCGCGGCCTGTGCGAAGGCCTGCCGCATGAAGCCCGCGCTGGCGAGTGCGCAGTCGAGGCGGGTCACTGTCGCCATCTCGATGATGGTCGGGATGCCGCGGCCCTCGTCGCCGACGCGCACGCCCCAGGCTTCCTTGAACTCCACTTCGCTGCTGGAGTTGGAGCGATTGCCGACCTTGTCCTTCAGGCGCTGGATGTGGATGGCGTTCTTGCTGCCGTCGGGCCGCCAGCGCGGCACGAAGAAGCACGACGAACCATGCTCATCGGTCTTGGCCAGCACCAGGTGCCCGTCGCACATCGGCGCCGAGAAGAACCACTTGTGGCCGGTGATCAAAAACTCGTCGCCCCACGGCCCACTGCCCGCGGGCACGGCGCGCGTGGTGTTGGTGCGCACGTCGCTGCCGCCCTGCTTCTCGGTCATGCCCATGCCGACGGTCATCGAGGTCTTGCCACCCAGCGGGATGTCGCGCGCGTCGTGCTCGTTCGACGCGAGCTTGGCGCTCAGGTCGCCGTACAGCGCGGCGTTGCGGCGCATCACCGGGATGCAGGCCTTGGTCATGGTGGTCGGGCAGGTCGAGCCCGACTCGATCTGGCTGTGCATGTAGAGCGAGGCGCCGTAGCCGACCCAGGCCGAAGGCCGCTCGTCGAAGAACGGCAGGTTGGCGATGCCGTTGCGCCGGGCGATCGACATCATCGTGTGCCATGCCGGATGGAACTGCACCTGGTCGATGCGCTCGCCGATGCGCGAGTGCGTGTGCAGCTCGGGCTCGTGGCGGTTGGCGTCCTCGGCGGCGCGCAGCGTGGCTTCGGCACCGTACTCGGCGCCCTGGCGCACCAGTTCTTCGTCGCGCCATGCGGCACCGCCGCGCGCGACCGCGCGGCGCAGTACGGGGTCGCTGGTGTAGACGTTGTAGTCCTTGAGTTCGGGAACCTGGTTGTCGGGGTGGATGCCGATGGTGGTCATGTGCTTGTCTCTGTGGTCGTTGAAGGTTCAGGCGGCCGCGCGTTCGCGCAGCACCAGCGTCTGGGTGGCAAGGCCGATGGGGCCGCGCGCGTCGTACAGGTGCGACACGGTCAGGCCCGCGCCGTCGCCGTGTGCCTCGGTGGCCGAGCGCAGGCCGATCCACTCGCCCTCGGGCGCGCGGAACAGGTTCAGGCTCATGTCGGCGTTGGCGAACAGGAAGCGATCGGCCGGCAGCACCCAGCTCAGGCCGTTGCCGAAGTCGGCGGCGGCCGCCGCGCGCATGGCGGGCGAGTTGGGCGCGCCCTGCAACAGCGGCACCGCGAGGCGGAACCATGCGGCGCACGGGCCCGGCTGGCTGGTGTCGCCCTGCGCCACGCGCGATTCCACGGCGTTCCGATAGAACGAAACGCCTTCGGGCAGGCCGGGGATGCGCACTTGCTCGCGGCAGTCCTGCGGCAACGGCAGCAACTGGCGCGGCGATGCGCCGGGAAAGTCGGCCGACAGATCGGCCGGCAATGCCAGCGGCTGCCGGTGCAGCAGCAGCGCATGCGCCCGCGCCACGACCACATCGCCCGCCAGCAGGTCGATGCCCACGCGCACCGTGGCGCGCGACGACTGCACCTGCACGCGCGTGACCAGCGGCGCCACCGGCACCGGCTTGACGAGCTCGACCGTGAGCCGCGCGAGCAGCCAGTCCACCCCGGGCGCGGCACGTTCGGCCACATGGGCCAGCAGGCCGCAGGGCGCGCCGCCGTGCTGCGCGCGCGGGTCCCACGGGCCGCGCGACAGTTCGCTGGGCTGCCAGGCGTCGCCTTGCCCCGTGTAGACGAAGGCGGCGATGCGCGAATCCTCGGGGGCGTGGTCGGTGTGGGTCATTGCAGAATGCCGTTCGATGGGTCCAAAAATTCTAGGAACAACCCGCCCGCAAGGTGTTCGGGTTCGGCGGTGGTGACGAGCACCCGCGCACCGGCCGCCTCCCCGAGGAGAAAGCCGCGCCAGTCCCGCGCGCGCCACACCTCGCAGGCGCTGCAGGAAGCCTTTGTTCGGCTTTTGGTCGAGAAGGGTTATGCGGCCATCACCATCCGCGAGATCGTGGCCGTGGCCGGCACGGGGCTCGGCAGCTTCTACGAATACTTCGCGAGCAAGGACGACCTGGCGCGCGTGTGCCTGCACCTGCGCTCCAAGGCGCTGCTGCTGGACATGCGCGCGGCCGTTGCCGCGCATGCCGGCCGGCCGCTGCGGGAGATCGTCGATGCGGTGATCGATGCGCAACTCGACGCGCACCGCGAGCAGCCGCTGGCCTGGGGCGCGCACTACCTGTTGGAGCGGCACCTTTCCAGTCCCGAGGCCTATCGCAAGATGTACGACCGTTTCGTGGCCGAGTGGGTGGGCGTGCTCGATGCCGCCGGAGACCTGGCGGCGGATTGCCCGAAGAAGGAAGCGGCCCGCGTGTGCCAGACCATCATCTACGGCCTGGTCGCGCACACCCACATCGGCACGGGCGGACGGCCCGACCTGCAGGCGCTCTCACGCCAGTTGCGTGGCGCGCTGCATGGCTATCTGGACGGCGTGGCCTGATGAAGGGCCGGGATCAGCGCGACTGGGTCTTGTAGCCGCTGACGCCGGCGTCGATGGTGCCGAACACCGTGACGCCGCTGCCCGTCGAGGCCGGCGAAGACGACGAGCTGGCGCTTGCGCCCGACGAGCCCGTGCTGGCACAACCCGAGACCAGCAGGCCCATTGCGATGGCGAAAAAAGCTGCAATGAATGGCTTCACGGAAAACTCCAGGGGAATGGTGGGACTGCGGCCACTATAGGCCGCCGCTCTTTTCCGCCCTGTAACAACATGCCCGCCGGCAGCAGGGTTGTTGTGCAACCCGGCTGCCGGCGGCGCACTGGTCAGCGCGGGTCGGTGGCCAGCAGCATTGCGACCATCGACTGCAGATGTTCCTGCAGCCGCGCGGCACCGGCTTCATTCAGCGCCAGCGTGGCCTCGTCCATGTAGAGCTTGCGGTTGATCTCGACCTGGATGCTGTGCCGGTTCTCTGCCGGCTTGCCATGCCGGCGCACCAGCTCCACGCCCTTGTACGGGTGGTTGTAGTCCACGCTGTAGCCGAAGGCGCGCAGGTGCTCGCAGATCTTCTGCGACAGCGCCGGGTCGGCCGTGCTGCCGTCGCGGTCGCCGATCACGAAGTCGGCATGCGCCAGCCCCGGGAAGTCGGTGGCGTGGCTGCCCGCGATGGCCGGCATCGAGTGGCAGTTGATGTGGATGCTGTAGCCGTGCCGCGCATGCGCGTCGTCGATGGCCTGCGCCACCGCCGCGTGGTACGGCTGCCAGCACAGGTCGATGCGCTGGCGCACTTCGTCCACCGTGAGCGGCCGGTCGTAGATCGGCAGGCCCTCGTCGGTGAGCTTCCAGATCAGGCCCTTGCCCAGGCGCACCTTCGAGAGCACGCGCGGGTCGCTCGACACCGGGCCGGCCCATGGGCCGTCGAGCATGGTGGTGTCGATCTCGCTCATGTCGCGGTTGGCGTCGAGGTAGCTGCGCGGAAAGTGCGCCTCGACCCAGGCCGCGCCCATGGCGGGCGCGAAGGCGTAGAGCTTCTCGACGTGCGTGTCCTCGGCCCGGCGCAGCGTGGCGAGGTCACACACCGGCTGGAAGTCCTCGGGGTAGACCGTGCCGCTGTGCGGCGAGTCCAGCACCAGCGGCGTATGCCCGGCGACGCTCGTCACCTGGGCGCGGGTTTGAATCAGTTTCAGGACTGGATGCATAGGCAGGTGTCGTTCAGTCCAATCGGATGCGCGCGAAAGCGGCCACCTTCTTCATCTTCTCGATCTCGTTCGCGATCTGCTTCGTGAACTCGGCCGGCGTGGTGCCCGAGGCGTACAGCCCCTGCAGCGCCAGGCGCTCGCGCACCGAGCTGTCTTTCAGCGCGGTGGCCACGGCCTGCTGCATACGCAGCGCGATCTCGGGCGAGGTGCCGGCGGGCGCGACCATGCCGAACCACGACGGATCGTTGTTGGCCGCGTAGCCCAGCTCGCCGTAGGTCGGCACGTCGGGCAGCACGTCGAGCCGGCCGTGCCAGGACACGGCCATCGCCTTCAGCTTGCCCGACTTCACGTGCGGCAGCGACGACGCGACCTGGTCGAAGTACACCGGCACCTGGCCTGCGAGCACGTCGTTGATGGCTGGGCCCGCACCGCGGTAGGGGATGTGCACCATCGAGGTTCCGGTGCTGCTCTTGAACAGCTCGCCCCACATGTGGCCGATGGTGCCGTTGCCCGGCGAGGCGTACGACACCTTGCCCGGGTTGGCCTTCAGGTACTTCACCAGCTCGGCGAAGTTGGCGACCGGCAGCACGGCCGGGTTGATGACGACGACGCCCGGCGCCTTCACCAGCTCGCTCACCGCGACGAAGCCCTTGATCGGGTCGTAGGGCAGCTTGGCGTACACGGCCGGGTTGACGCCGTGCGTGGACAGCGTGGCCACCCCGAAGGTCAGGCCGTCCGGCGTGGCGCGGGCCAGCTCGGCCATGCCGATGGAGCCGCCGGCACCGGCGCGGTTGTCGATCACCACGGGCTGCTGGAGGATCTTGCCCAGGGGCTCGGAGAGCACGCGGGCGGTGATGTCGGTGGCGCCGCCGGGCGGGAAGGGCACGACCAGGCGGATCGGCTTGCCTTGGGCAAAAGATATTCCTGGCGCGATGGAAACGGCGGCCAGCGAGGAAATGAAATGACGACGTTGCATGGGATTCTTCCAATGAAGCAGGGAGCGATGGAGCGATTTGCTGCATCACTTGAAGCAAAGGATATACCCGCTAACATTCTGATTTGGAATGTTTTAATGGGCATCCCGCCATGTCGCTGCGTCGTCTCAATCCGCCCCTGAACCTGCTGCGTGCCTTCTCGACGGTGGTGCGCTTCGGCGGCGTGTCGCGCGCGGCCGAGGCGCTGCACCTCACGCAGGGCGCCGTCAGCAAGCAGGTGCAGGAGCTCGAGCGCTGGATCGGCGCGCCGCTGTTCGAGCGCAGCCGCAAGCGGCTGACCCTCACTCCCGCGGGCGAGCGCTACGAGAAAGCCGTGCGCGCCCTGCTCGCACAGCTGGAGGCGGCCACGCTGGAACTCATCACCAGCGGCGACGGCGGCGGCGCGCTGCACCTGTCCGCCCTGCCCACCTTCGGCGCCAAGTGGCTGATTCCGCGGCTGCCCGACTTCCAGCGCCGCCATCCGCAGATCACGCTGCATTTCGTGCCCTTCGTGCATGGCTACGACTTCGAGCGGCCCGAGCTCGACTGCGCCATCCTGTTCGGCGACGGCCACTGGCCCGGCGCCCGCTCGCACTACCTCGCGGGGCAGGACGTGGCGCTGATCGCGCCGCGTGCGACGCAGGCCGAAGTCGTCATCCAGTCGCCGCAAGACGTGGCGCGCTGCACGCTGCTGCGCCACGTGAGCGTGCCGCAGTCGTGGGTGCAATGGCGCGAGACCCATGGCGTGCGTGGGCTCGATCCGCTGGCCGGCCCGCAGTTCGACCAGTTCCAGACCATGATCCGCGCGGTGATGGTCGGCATGGGCGTGGCGCTGGTGCCGCGCTGCCTGGTACAGGACGAAATTGCCTCGGGGCTGGTGGACGAGCCCTTGCCCAACGGCGGCTACCGGGGCAACGAGGGCTACTGGTTCTGCTACCCCGAAGGGCGCGGCCAGCTCGCCACGCTCGATCACTTCCGCAACTGGCTGCTGGCCGAAGTCGATCGCAGCGGGGAGGCTGCGGCGCCGGTTTTGCCCTGACCGGCGCGCTTATTCGCGCTTATTCGGGCTTGGCGCCCGAAGCCTTCACCGCCGCACCCCAGAGCCCGATCTCGCTCGCCACGAAGCGGTCGAACTCGGGCCCGCTCGTGGGCGTCGGCTCGGAGCCCCGCTCGCGGATGAAGCGCGCCATCTGCTCGCTCTTCAATATGTCGGTCACCTCGTGGTTCAGCCGCGCCACGATCTCGGGCGGCGTGCCGCGCGGCGCCATCAGGCCGAGCCAGCCCACGGCTTCGAAGTTCTTCGTGCCGGCCACGCCGGACTCGCGCACCGTGGGCACATCGGGCAACTGCGACGAGCGCGTGGCCGAGGTCACCGCGAGCGGAATCGCCTTGCCCGACTTGATGTGCGGCAGCGCGGCCGTCACCGAATCGACCATCAGCGGGATCTGGTTGCCCAGAAAGTCCGACTGCGCCGGCCCGCTGCCCCGGTACGGAATGTGCGTGATGAACACATGCGCCGCCGACTTGTACATCTCGCCCGACAGGTGCTGCGTGCCGCCGATGCCGGCGCTCGCGTAGCTCAACCGGCCGGGCTCGGCCTTGGCGCGCGCCGTGAGGTCGGCCAGCGTGCGGATGCCGCTTTCGGGCGTGGCCAGGAACACCAGCGGCACCTTCGCGATCAGCGAGATGCCCACGAGGTCCTTGCGCGGATCGAAGCCCGGCTTGGCATACAGCGTCTGGTTCACCGCCATCGCGCTGCCGGCCACCACCAGCGTGTAGCCGTCGGGCGGCGCGCGCACCACGAACTCGGTGCCGATGTTGCTGCCCGCGCCGGCCTTGTTGTCGATGATCACGGGCTGGCCCAGCCGCTTGCCGAGCTGTTCGGCGAGCGCACGGGCAAAGATGTCGGTGGCCTGTCCGGGCGGGAAAGGCACGACCAGCTTGACGGGCTTGTCAGGCCACGCGGCGGCTTGGGCCAGGCCCGCACCGCCCAGCAGCATGGCTGCGGCCAGCGCGGCGGCGAGGTGTCGGCGCTGCATGCCGCGTCAGGCCGCGTCGGGCGCCGAGAGGTGCTTGCCCACGATGCCCGCGAGTTCGAACATCGTCACCTGGTCCTTGCCGAACACGGGCTTCAGCTTCGCGTCGGCATTGATCGCACGCTTGTTGGCCGCGTCCTGCAGGCCATTGGCCTTGATGTAGTCCCACAGCTTCTTGATGACCTCGGTGCGTGCCACCGGTTCGGCGCCGATCACCGCCGCCAGCGAGTCGCTGGGCTTGAGGCCCGCGCCCGGCTTGCGTGGCGTGGCCGCCTTCTTCGCGGCCGGTGCCTTCTTGGCGGCGGGCGTCTTCTTGGCCGCCACCTTCTTGGCTGCAGCCGTCTTGCCCGCGGGTGCGGCCTTGCCGAAGGTCGTCTTGCGCGGCGGGAACTTGCTGCCGCCTTCGCGCGGCGCGAACTCGAAGGTCACCTTGCCCTCTTCGGCGTTCCAGGTCAGGAAGGCCTTGAAGGCGCGGCGCGTGCGCATGCTCACGAACTTGTCGAGCAGGTCAGTCTTGCCAGTGGCGAGCAGCTTTTCCATCTGCGCGCGCTCCACCGGCTGCTGCAGGATGATCTTGCCGGTCTTGAAGGTGCAGCTGGGCGTCGGCTGCGCGTTGGTCGGCACGGATTTTTCGCAGACGTAGTTGCTGCCGTGGTCGAACACCGGCGCGCCGCACACCGGGCACGGGCCCACGGTGTCCTGCTCGCTGAAGTCGACGATCTCGCCGCTCTCGGCGTTCTTGTCGTCGCCGAAGTCGAACTCCAGCTTCCAGTTCCTGGCTTCCTCGTCGTACTTGATGACGATCTCGGACGTGAAGGGCCAGCCCGCCTTGGAGCGGAAACCGTCCAGCGGGCCGATGTGCTTGTCGCGCAGCAGCGCCTCGGCCTCGGCCACCTCGAAGGTGCGCCCGGCCGGCGACTTGCCGAACGAGAAACCGCAGGCGTCTTCGCCGGTGCCGCTCTTGCCGGTGCAGGCGTAGCGGCGGTAGTTTTCCTTCACCACGCCGCCGCAGTTGGGGCACGGCGTCTCGAGCGTGGCGTAGTCGCCCGGCACGGTGTCGCGGTCGTATTCCTTGGCCTTCTTGACGATGTGCTCGGTCATCGCCGCGATCTCGCGCATGAAGGCGTCGCGGCTGAGCGCGCCCTTCTCCATCTGCGCGAGCTTGTATTCCCACTCGCCGGTCAGCTCGGCCTTCGACAGTTCTTCCACGCCCAGGCCGCGCAGCAGCGTCATGAGCTGGAAGGCCTTGGCCGTCGGGATCAGCTCGCGGCCTTCGCGCAGCATGTACTTCTCGGCGATCAGCCCTTCGATGGTGGCGGCGCGCGTGGCTGGCGTGCCCAGGCCCTTCTCCTGCATGGCCTCGCGCAGCTCGTCGTCGTCGATGGTCTTGCCGGCGCCTTCCATCGCGCCGAGCAGCGTCGCTTCGGAGTAGCGTGCCGGCGGGCGCGTCTTCAGGCCCTTGATGTCGGCCGACTCGGTGCGCACGATCTCGCCCGGCTTCACCGGCACGAGGCGCTTGCCGTCCTTGTCGTCTTCCTTCTCGTCGTCTTGCGCTTCCTTGCCGTAGATGGCGAGCCAGCCCGGCTTGACCAGCACCTTGCCGTCGGTGCGGAACGGGTACTTCTTGCCGTTCTGCTCGACCGTGCTGATGCGGGTGGTGACCTGGTGCTCGGCGCTCGGGAAGAACACCGACAGGAAGCGCCGCACCACGAAGTCATAGAGCTTCTGCTCGGCTTCGCTCAGGCCGCTCGGCGCCTGCAGCGTCGGGATGATCGCAAAGTGATCCGACACCTTGGCGTTGTCGAAGATGCGCTTGTTGGGCTTCACATAGTTGCCGTCGACCGCCTGCTGGGCGAACGGCGCCAGGTGCTTCATGCCGCTCTCGGCGAGCATGCCCATGGTCTGCTTGACGACCGGCAGGTAGTCTTCCGGCAGCGCACGCGAATCGGTACGCGGGTAGGTCAGCGCCTTGTGGCGTTCGTACAGGCTCTGCGCCAGCGCAAGCGTGGTCTTGGCGCTGAAGCCGAAGCGGCCGTTGGCCTCGCGCTGCAGCGAGGTCAGGTCGAACAGCGCGGGCGATGCTTGCGTGGTCGGCTTGCTTTCTTCGGTGACGGTGGCGGGCTTGCCGCGCGCGGCATTGGCAATGGCCAGCGCCTCCTGCTCGTCCCAGACGCGGTCGGCGCGCTGCTCGGCATCGGGCTCGCCGTTGGCCAGCAGCGGCGCGTTGGCTTTCTTCCAGTCGGGGTTGAACCACTTGCCGGGGTATTCGCCGGCCTCGGCCGCGAAGTTGCCGTGGATTTCCCAGTAGTTGCGCGAGACGAACTTGCGGATCTGCTCCTCGCGCTCGACCACCACCGACAGCGTGGGCGTCTGCACGCGGCCCACGGTCGTGAGGAAGAAGCCGCCGTCGCGCGAATTGAAAGCCGTCATGGCGCGCGTGCCGTTGATGCCTACCAGCCAGTCGGCCTCGGAGCGCGAACGCGCGGCGTCGGCCAGGCCCTGCATCTGCTTTTCGGTGCGCAGCGCATCGAAGCCGTCGCGGATGGCCTGCGGCGTCATCGACTGCAGCCAGAGGCGCTTGACCGGCTTGCCCAGCGGGTGCTTGCCGCCGGCGTATTGCTCGATCAGGCGAAAGATCAGCTCACCCTCGCGGCCCGCGTCGCAGGCGTTGATGAGTTGCGTCACGTCCTTGCGCTTGGCCTGCTTGACCACCGCGTTCAGGCGCGTCTTGGTCTTGTCGACCGGCTTCAGGTCGAAGTGCGGCGGGATCACGGGCAGGTTGGCAAAGCTCCACTTGCCCCGCTTGACGTCGAACTCCTCGGGCGCCTGGATCTCGACCAGGTGACCGACAGCGCTGGTCACGACATAGCTGTCGTTCTCGAAATGCTCGTCATGTTTGTCGAATTTGCCGGCCACCGGCGTGAGTGCACGGACGATGTCCTGTGCCACCGACGGCTTTTCTGCGATTACCAACGTCTTCATCAACAATTCCTAAAAAAGTTCTGGCCGGCGCCGGGCCGCCTCAAACGGCCTGCGGCCCCCTCGGGGGCAGCGACGACACGCCGTGCGAGAGCGTGGGGGCCACATACAATCTGCGGCTTCCCGCGTGCGCACGCGCACACGCGCATGTGTGCATATTCAAACTAACAGACTTCGGCGATGCCTTCCAAATCCCCCATTTCAGCTGGCCGCGACAGGGACACTCTTCAATCCCCCGAAGGTGAAGAAGAACGCTCCGCCCCGGGACGGACCCGCCGCCGCATCCAGATGCGACGCTCCGACGTCCACGGCAACGGCGTGTTCGCCGTGCAGGACCTGGCCGAAGGCGAGACGCTGATCGAATACAAGGGCGAGGTCATCAGCTGGAAGGAGGCGCTGCGCCGCCATCCGCACGACCCGGCCCAGCCGAACCACACCTTTTACTTCCACATCGACGACGGGCGTGTGATCGACGGCAACGTCAAGGGCAACGACGCGCGCTGGATCAACCACTCGTGCGAGCCGAACTGCGAAGCCGACGAAGTCGATGGGCGCGTTTATATCAAGGCGCTGCGCAACATCGCCGCGGGCGAAGAGCTCAACTACGACTACGGCCTGATCATCGACGAGCCCTACACGCCGAAGCTCTTGTCCGAATTTCCTTGCTGGTGCGGCTCCGAGCAGTGCCGCGGCACGCTGCTGACGCCCAAGGACGAAGACGAAGAGAAGAAGAAAAAGAAGAAGGCCAGGAAAAAGGCCGACAAGAAAAAGGCCGAGAAGAAAGAGGCCAAGAAGGCCGACAAGAAGAAAGCCGAAAAGAAAGTCGAGAAGAAGGCCGACGGCAAGAAGGCGGAAAAGAAGTCCGCCAGGAAAGACAAGTCCGGCAAGGACTGAGCATGAGCAGCAACAGCGGCACCTCGGCCACCTGGTTCGAAGACCGGATCGCCGCGTCCGTCACCCCGCTGCTGCCGGGCTTCACGGTCGAGGCCGTGGCCGAAATCGATTCTTCCAACACCGAGCTGATGCGCCGTGCGCGCGCCGGCCGCACCGAGCCCGTGCTGCTGGTGGCCGAACGCCAGACCGCGGGGCGCGGCCGCCTCGGCCGCCCGTGGCAAAGCGCGCCGCAGCAGGAACCCGCCGCCTCGCTCACCTTCTCGCTGGGGTTGCCGCTGGCGCCCGCCGACTGGTCGGGCCTGTCGCTGGCCGTGGGTGTCAGCGTGGCCGAGAGTCTGGACCCCACGGGCGAACACAAGGTCGGGCTCAAGTGGCCCAACGATGTGTGGGTCAACGACCGCAAGCTGGTCGGCATCCTGATCGAGACCGCGATGCCGCACACTGCGCGGCAAGACGGACAGCGCTATGTCGTGATCGGCATCGGCATCAACATCGGCGCGCGCGAAGGCGACGGCATGCGCACGCCGCCCGCGTGGATGCGCCAATGGCGGCCCGAGGCAAATGCGCCCGAGGTGCTGCGCGAATTGGCCGAGCCGCTGGTGCGCGCCGTGCTGGCTTTCGAGGCCGGCGGCTTCGCGCCTTTTGCCGAACGCTTTGCCGCACGCGACGTGCTGCGCGGGCGCGAGGTGGCGCTGAGCGACGGCACTGCCGGCCTGTGCGAAGGCGTGGCCTGGGGGGGTGAGCTGCAGGTGCGCACCGACGCCGGCCTGCAGCTGATCACCAGCGACGAAGTGAGCGTGCGCCCTCGCGGCATGTCCTTCTGACGCGGATGAAGTTGCGCCTGGCACTCATCGTCTTGCTGCTGGCCAACGCCGGCTACTTCCTGTGGGCGCGCGGCGATCTCGTCGGCTTCGGGCTGGCGCCGGCCGGGCTCAACGAGCGCGAGCCGCAACGCCTTGCGCGGCAGATCCGGCCCGAGTGGCTGCAGATCCGCAAGGAACCCAAGGCCAGCGCGCCCGCGCCCTGATCCGCGCGGGGCATCGGTCGGCGCGCGCGAACATGCGCTGTACCGACCCTGCATTCTTCTTCAGCGGGCCCTTCGCTTCACTTCACGTCACTCCAGGTGCTCGCCCTCGAAGCGCACCGTGAAGAGCGCCCCCGGCGGATGCTTGCCGGGATGCGCATCTTCCAGCTTGACCTGCGCGCGGTGCTGGTTGGCGATCTCGCGAACGATCGGCAGCCCCAACCCCGAGCCATCGGCCTCGTTGCCGAGCACGCGGTAGAAGGGCTCGAACACCAGCTCGCGGTCGGTCTCCGCGATGCCGGGGCCGTTGTCTTCCACCTGCAGCAGCAGCACATGGCCGAAGGGGTCGGC
This sequence comes from Variovorax sp. EL159, assembly GCF_900100965.1. Taxonomy (GTDB): domain Bacteria; phylum Pseudomonadota; class Gammaproteobacteria; order Burkholderiales; family Burkholderiaceae_C; genus Variovorax. The sequence continues at coordinate 355,344 of NZ_FMUJ01000004.1, forward strand.
CAGCACGCGCACGGTGATCCGGCCAGGGCGTTCGGGAGGCGCCGAGGGCGTGTAGTTGAGCGCGTTGTCGACCAGGTTGCGCACCAGCTCCTTCAGCAGCGTCGGGTTGCCGTCGAACACCACGCCCGGCGCGCCCGCCTGGGCGCCCTCGTAGCCCAGGTCGATGCGCTTTTCGATCGCGCGCGGCACGGCTTCGCGCACCACCTCGATGGTGAGCCGCGCTAGGTCGCAGGGCTGCTGGTGCGTCATCGCGCTGGTGCCTTCGGCGCGCGCGAGCGACAGCAACTGGTTCACCGTGTGCGTGGCACGCACGCTGGCGCGGCCGATCTGCTTGAGCGACTGCTTCAGCTCGTCGGCATTGGCGCCTTCGCGCTGCGCCAGGTCGGCCTGCATGCGCAGGCCCGCCAGCGGCGTCTTGAGCTGGTGCGCCGCGTCGGCCAGAAAGCGCTTTTGCGTGTCGATGGAATCGTTGAGCTTGTTCAGCAGTTCGTTCACCGACGACACCAGCGGCACCACTTCGAGCGGCACGGAAGATTCGTCGAGCGGGCTCAGGTCGCCGGGCCGCCGCTCGCGGATGCGCGCCTCCACCACCGACAGCGGCTTGATGCCGCGCACCAGCGCCAGCCAGATCAGAAGCACCGCCAGCGGCAAGATCGCGAACTGCGGCAGCAGTACGCCCTTGATGATCTCGGCCGCGAGCACCGACTGCTTCTCGCGCGTCTCGGCCAGTTGAAGCAGGCTGGGCGGCACGTCCTCGCGGTCGCTGGCGATCCAGAGCGAGGCCACGCGCACCGGCTTGTCGTGGACCTCGCTGTTGTGCAGCAGCACGACGTTGGGGCCCGGCGGGTCGTCGACGTTGGGGTGCGGCAGGTCGCGTTCGCCGCTGAGCAGCACGCCGTGGCCGTCGACCAGCTGGTAGTACACATGGCCGGTATCGTCGGCACGAAGGATCTCGCGCGCCGATTGCGACAACGTGAACCGGGGCTCGCCCTCTTTCACCGTCACCAGTTCGGCCAATGCCTTCACGTTGTGCTCGAGCGCGCGGTCGAAGGGCGCGTTGGCAATGCCCTGCGCCACCAGCCACGTGACGCCGATGCTCACCGGCACCAGCAGCAGCAGCGGCGTGAGCATCCAGTAGAGGATATCGCCGAACAGGGAGCGCTGCGCGCGCTGGAAGAGCTTCACTTGGCGTGCCCCCAGGCCTTGCGCACTTCGTGCCGTTTCGCCAACCGCTCAGCGGGGGCAATGCCTGCGGCCCGGCGAAGCCGGTTGCACGGCATTTCCCGCACGCATGGGTACATCAGGACTGGATCTTTTCGAGGCAGTAGCCCAGTCCGCGAACCGTCGCGATGCGCACCGGCCCCTTCTCGATCTTCTTGCGCAGGCGGTGGATGTAGACCTCGATGGCGTTGAGGCTCACCTCCTCGCCCCATTCGCAGAGGCGATCGACCAGCTGGTCCTTGCTGACCAGCCGGCCGGCGCGCTGCAGCAGCACTTCGAGCAGGCCGAGTTCGCGCGCCGACAGCTCGATCATCTTGCCGTCGATGGTGGCCACGCGGCCGGCCTGGTCGTAGACCAGCGGGCCATGGCGGATCGCGTTGCTGGTGGTGCCCATGCCGCGCCGCGTGAGGGCGCGCACGCGCGCTTCGAGCTCCTGCAGGCTGAAGGGCTTGGCCATGTAGTCGTCGGCGCCGTGGTCCAGGCCCTTCACGCGTTCTTCCACGCTGTCGGCCGCCGTGAGCACCAGCACCGGCAGCTGCGAGCCGCGTGCGCGCAGGCGCTTCAGGATCTCGATGCCGTGCAGGCTGGGCAGCCCGAGGTCGAGGATCAGCAGGTCGAATTCGTCATGGGTCATGAGCGCGGTGTCGGCCTGCGAGCCGTTCGCCACGTGGTCGACCGCCGCGCCCGAAGTGCGCAGGCTGCGCAGCAGGGCATCGGCGAGCACCTGGTCGTCTTCGGCAATCAGAATTCTCATGCGCCACCTCCGGCCGGTTCAGGCGCCGCGCTGGCGCCGTTCACATTTGTCTCTCCCTGGCGGAGTCTAGCCCGCTGTGTAGGCTTCCAGTCCGATGGTTACCACGGTGGCAATGTCATCGCCGACGCTGCTGCGGAACTCGCGCTCGGCCTGCGTCACCGCGCTGCGAAAGGCATCGAGCCAGGCCAGCCCGTCGGGGGTGAAGAGCACGCGGCGCGCGCGCGCATCGAGCGGATCGGGCCCGCGCGTGACCAGCCCCCAGGCCTCGCACTGGTCGACCAGCGCGCCCATCGCCTGCTTGGTCATGCCGGCGCTTTCGGCCAGCTCGGTCAGGCGCGAGCCCTCGCGCGCCAGGTGCCGCGTGATGTGGATGTGCGCGGCGCTCACCTGGGCGCGCGCGGCGAGGTTCGACAGGGCCAGGGGCACGTCGAGGTCGTGCGCCATCAGCGCCAGCACGCGCTCGTCGAAGCGGCGCATGGCGTGGCCCAGCAGGCGGCCCAGGTGGGTCTGCCGCCAGGCATCGGGATCGGTCGGGAAAGCTGTGTCGGCCATGGCGGGAAATGGTAAAGCAAACTGACCAAAAAATGGGTTTACTCAAATCCATGAGCCCCTACACTACTGTTCAAGCATCCAGCCTGTGGTTAAAAGCAGATGGATGAAACCCAACACAAACCGTTGATTTTCAAGGAGTTTCCACATGGACGCAGTCGTCAAGGGCACCAGCATCTCGGCCCCTAACAGCGAAAAGGCCAAGGCCCTCCAAGCCGCGCTGGCCCAGATCGAAAAGCAGTTCGGCAAGGGCACGATCATGCGGCTCGGCGAAGGCGAGGCGCTGGAAGACATCCAGGTGGTCTCGACCGGCTCGCTCGGCCTGGACATCGCGCTGGGCGTCGGCGGCCTGCCGCGCGGCCGCGTCATCGAAATCTATGGCCCGGAATCGTCGGGCAAGACCACGCTCACGCTGCAAGTCATCGCTGCCATGCAGAAGCAGGCCGGCACCTGCGCCTTCGTCGACGCCGAGCACGCCCTCGACGTGCAGTACGCCCAGAAGCTCGGCGTGAACCTGTCCGACCTGCTGATCAGCCAGCCCGACACCGGCGAGCAAGCCCTTGAAATCGTCGACTCGCTGGTGCGCTCGGGCGCCGTGGACCTGATCGTGGTCGACTCGGTCGCCGCGCTCACGCCCAAGGCCGAAATCGAAGGCGAAATGGGCGACTCGCTGCCCGGCCTGCAGGCCCGCCTGATGAGCCAGGCGCTGCGCAAGCTCACCGCCACGATCAAGAAGACCAACTGCATGGTCATCTTCATCAACCAGATCCGCATGAAGATCGGCGTGATGTTCGGCTCGCCCGAAACCACCACCGGCGGCAACGCGCTGAAGTTCTACGCCTCGGTGCGCCTGGACATCCGCCGCATCGGCACCATCAAGAAGGGCGACGAAGCCATCGGCAACGAAACCAAGGTGAAGGTGGTCAAGAACAAGGTGTCGCCTCCATTCAAGACGGCCGAGTTCGACATCCTGTTCGGCGAAGGCATCAGCCGCGAAGGCGAGATCATCGACATGGGCGTCACGGCCAAGATCGTCGACAAGTCGGGTGCCTGGTACGCCTACAACGGCGAAAAAATCGGCCAGGGCCGCGACAACGCCCGCGAGTTCCTGCGCGAGAACCCCGAGCTGTCGCGCGAGATCGAGAACAAGGTGCGCGAGTCGCTGGGCATTCCGCTGCTGGCCGCCGATGCCGGCTCGGAACCTGAAAAGGCCGAGAAGCCCGCCAAGGCACCGAAGGCCGACAAGGCCGCCGAGCTGTAAGTTCGATGGCGCGGCCTCTTCGCGGATTCCGCGGGCCGCGCGAATGACTTTTTTCTTCGAATGGCTTTCGGTGCCCCTTCCCTCAAAGGCCGCGCACTGCGCCTCCTGAGCCAGCGCGAGCATTCGCGCGCGGAACTGGAGCGCAAGCTCGCCAGGCACGAAGAAGAGCCCGGCACGTTGGCGAAGGCGCTCGACGAGCTTGCCGCCAAGGACTTCATCAGCGAGCCGCGCGTCGTGGCCTCGGTGCTCAACCAGCGTGCGGCCCGCTCGGGCGCATTGCGGGTGCGCCAGGAACTGCAGGCCAAGGGCATCGCGCCCGAGGCCATCGCCGAGGCGGTGGCCGGCTTGCAGGACACCGAGGTCGAGCGCGCCACGGCCCTGTGGCGCCGCCGCTTCGACGCACCGCCCGCCGATGCGAAGGAAAGGGCCAGGCAGATGCGGTTCCTGATGGCGCGCGGCTTTTCGGGTGCTGTCGTGTCCAAGGTTCTCCGGAGCGACTTCGATGAAGCAGCAGGCGAGTGAAACGCATGGCGCGCCCTCGCGCGTCATCACGCAGCGCGTGGCTTGCGATTGGCGCCGCGCATACAAGGTTGCCGCCGATCCGGTGCGCCTGCCCGAGTGGGCCAGCGGGCTTTCCAGGAGTGCGGTGCTGCCGCAGGGCGACCACTGGATCGTGCGCACCCCCGAGAACGGCGACGCCCGCATGCGCTTTGCGCCGCCCAATGACTTCGGCGTGCTCGACCACTGGGTCGCGCCCGAAGACGTGCCAGAGGTCTACGTGCCGTTCCGTGTGATCGGCGTGGCGCCGGACGTCTGCGAACTGCAGTTCACGCTGCTGCGCCAGCCGCACATGGACGATGCGGCCTTCGCGCGTGATGCGGAATGGATCGTGCGGGATCTGCAGTCGCTGCAGCGTTTGCTCGAAGCTGGTTGACTGGGCCTTCTGATCTGTTCGCGGGCTACTCGGTGGCCGCGTGGTGTGACTGCGGTTGATTCGGGGTGCGTGCGGATGACACCGGGTACTCCCCTCCGCGAATGTCCCCCGGGGCTGCGCCCCTCCTCCTTTATTTCGCTGCGGGGAGCACCCGGTGCCATTCGCACGAGGGCACGCTGTGGGAGTGCCGCCGATCAACCAGTGCTCTGATAACGCTCACGCCGGCGGTGTGCTCCCCGCAGCGAAACAAAGGAGGAGGGGCGGTAGCCCGAAGGCCGGGGGACATTCGCGGAGGGGAGTACGCCGTCGGCGTGGGCGCCGCCCTGAACAACGGCACCTCAACACCAAACAGACCGTAAGCAGGCTTTCTCAGCCGCGCACAACAAGCGGCTCGAACTTGCGCCGCGCCTTCAGTTGCTCCGCATCCCACTCGATGCCCAGCCCCGGCGTCTCAGGCGCCATCGCATGACCGTCCTCGATGCGCAGCCGGCTCGTCGTCAGGTCGTCGAGCTGCGGGATGTATTCGACCCAGCGTGCATTCGGCACCGCCGCGCACAGGCTCACATGCAGCTCCATCAGGAAGTGCGGGCACATCGCGATGTTGTGCGCCTCAGCCAGGTGCGCGATCTTCAGCCACGGCGTGATGCCGCCCACGCGCGCCACGTCGGCCTGCACGATGGAGCAGGCACCCTGCTGGATGTATTCGGCGAACTGCGACGGGTGGTACATCGACTCGCCCACCGCGATCGGCACGCTGGTGCTGGCCAGCAGTTGCGCATGCCCGCGCACATGCTCGGCCGGCATCGGCTCCTCGAACCACGCGAGATCGAGCGGCGCGTACTGGCGCGCGCGGCGAATGGCTTCGGCCACGGTGAAGCTCTGGTTGGCATCGACCATCAACTCGAAATCCGCGCCGACCGCTTCACGCACGGCTGACAGGCGCGCGATGTCTTGTGCGACATGCGGCTTGCCGACCTTGATCTTCGCGCCGAGAAAACCGTCGGCCTTGGCCGCGAGCGTTTGCTCGACCAGTTGCGCGGGCTCGATGTGCAGCCAGCCGCCTTCGGTGGTGTAGACCGGCACGCGCGACTGCGCACCACCGGCCAGTCGCCACAACGGCAGGTCGGCCGCACGCGCATTGCGGTCCCACAGTGCGGTGTCGATGGCCGCCAGCGCCAGGCTGGTGATGGCGCCGACCGCGGTGGCGTGCGTGTGGAAGAACAGGTCGCGCCAGATCGCCTCGTACTGCTGCGGATCGCGCCCGATCAGGCGCGGCACCAGGTGGTCGCGCAGCAGCGCCACGATCGACGAGCCGCCCGTGCCGATGGTGTACGTGTAGCCCGTGCCCACCGAGCCGTCGTCGCAGCGCACGGTGACCATCACGGTCTCCTGCGTCACGAAGGACTGGATGGCGTCGGTGCGCTTGACCTTGGGCGCAATGTCGATCTGCGCGATCTCGACCTGGTCGATCTTCGCCATGATGCTCAGGCTCCGTTGCGCGTCACGTCGGCGGGCAGGTCGGCGCCATGGAACTTCTTGTAGATGGTGTTGAGCTCGCCGCTCTTGAGTTGCGCCTTCACGAAGTCGTCCAGCTTGGCCTTCAGCCGGGGCTCGTTCTTGCGCAGGCCGATGGCCAGCATGTTCACCTTCATCGTGAACTTGGGCTCCATCTGCTTGGCGGGGTTCTTCTCGTTGATGGTCTTCAGCAGCGGCGGTGCGGTCGCGAAGATGTCGGCCTGCCCGCTGATCACGGCCGTGATCGAGGTGGCGTCGTCGTCGAAGCGCACGATCTGCGTGCCGGCCGGCGCGACCTTGGTGAGCTCCTGGTCGTTGGTGGTGCCGCGCGTGGCGATCACTTTCTTGCCGGCCAGGTCGGCGGGCCCGCTGATCGCCATGCTCTTGGGCGCGCCGACCACCGCCAGGATGGCGGCGTAGGGAATCGAGAAGTCGACCACCTTCTCGCGCTCCGGCGTGACCGACATGCTCGAGATCACGATGTCGGCCTTGTCGGTCTGCAGGAACGGAATGCGGTTGGCGCCGGTGGTCTGCACGATCTCGAGCTCCACGCCCAGGCTCTTGGCCAGCAGGCGCGCGGTCTCGACGTCGGAGCCGGTGGCGTTGAGTTTTTCGTCCTTCAGGCCATAGGGCGGCACGGCCAGGTCGATGGCCACGCGGATCTTCTTGGCGGCCGTGATGGTGTCGAGCTGGTCGGCATGCGCCGCGCCGCCGATGAAGGCGAGTGGCAGGGCCAGCGCGAGGGCGGAAATCAGTGCGCCGCGGCGCTTGGCAAAGAGAGAGCGGGTCATCGAAGGTCTCCTGGAGTTGTGAGGATGGGCGCGGGTCTCAAAGCCCGGTGCCAAGGAAATGCTGCAGCTCGGGCGTCTGCGGGTTGCTCAGGATGCTGGCGTCGCCCTCTTCCCAGACCAGCCCCTGGTGCATGTAGATGATCTTGTCGGCCACGCCGCGCGCAAAGGCCATCTCGTGCGTGACCAGGATCATGGTCATGCCTTCGGACGCGAGCTTTTCCATCACCTTGAGCACTTCGCCGGTGAGCTGCGGGTCGAGCGCGGACGTCACTTCGTCGAACAGCATGAGCTGCGGCTTCATCGCGAGCGAGCGTGCAATGGCCACGCGCTGCTGCTGGCCGCCTGAGAGCTGTTCGGGGTAGGCGTCGGCCTTCTCGGCCAGGCCCACGCGCTCGAGCACCTCCATGGCCAGCGCATTGGCTTCGGAGGCGCGCAGCTTCTTCACCGACTGCGGCGCGAGCGTGATGTTCTGCTTGACCGTGAGGTGTGGGAACAGGTTGTAGCTCTGGAACACGATGCCCACGTCCTTGCGCAGCTCACGCAGGTTCAGTGTCGCGTCGTGCACCGCATGGCCGCAGCACTGGATGGTGCCGCTGTCGATGGTCTCCAGCCGGTCGATGCAGCGCAGCGCCGTGCTCTTGCCCGAGCCGCTCTGGCCGATGATGGCGACCACCTGCCCGCGCGTCACCGAGAACGACACGCCCTTGAGCACATGCAGCTTGCCGAAGTGCTTGTGGACGTCGTTGAGTTCAACCACGGGCTGCATTGAGCTTCCTTTCGAGGGCGCGGCTCCACCGCGAGAGCGGGTAGCAAAGAATGAAATAGAGAACCACCGCACACCCGAAATACAGGAAGGGCTGGAAGGTCGAGTTGTTCAGCACCTTCGCGTTGTAGGACAGCTCGGCATAGCCGACCACCAGCGACGCGATCGATGTGTTCTTGATGATCTGCACCAGGAAGCCCACGGTGGGCGGCGTCGCGATGCGCAGCGCCTGCGGCAGGATCACGCGGCGCATGCGCTCCCAGCGCGTGAGCGCCAGGCATTCGGCGGCTTCCCATTGCGCGCGCGGCACCGCCTGGATGCAGCCGCGCCAGATCTCGCCGAGGAAGGCGCTCGCATAGACCGTGATGGCCAGTGCCGCCGCGACGATCGCGGGCACCGAGCCGATGCCGGCGATGTTGGGGCCGAAGAAGCACACGCCCATCAGCACCAGCAATGGCGTGCCCTGGATGACCTGGATGTAGCCCGCGGCCGCCATGCGCACCGCCTTCACTGGCGATACGCGGGCCAGCGCCACGGCAAGCCCGATCAGCCCGCCGCCGACGAAGGCGAGCGCCGAAAGCTGCACCGTGCCCCAGGCACCCAACAGGAGAAAGCCGAAGTGATCGGCCGGCATGAATGTCATGGCGCGGCTCCCTTCACAGCGGCGTGCCGAGCTTGCGCCGGCGCGGAAAGATCAGCATGCCCAGCAGCCAGAAGCCCAGGCGCATGGCGTACGACAGCGCGAGGTACACCACCCACAGCACGATGAAGATCTCGAAGTTGCGGAAGGTGTCCGACTGGATGCGGTTGGCCACGCCGAACAGCTCTTCCGCGCCGATCGACGACATGATGCTGGAGGCCAGCATCAGCAGCACGAACTGGCTGGCGAGCGCTGGGTACACGCGCTCCACGGCCGGGCGAAGGATCACGTGCCAGAACACCTGCAGCTTCGACAGGCCCAGGCATTGCGCGGCTTCGAGCTGGCCCTTGTGGATCGACTCGATGCCGGCGCGGATGATCTCGCAGCTGTATGCGCCGATGTTCACCACCAGCGCGAGCACCGCGCCCACCAATATCGGCATGGTCACGCCCGCGCTCGACAGGCCGAAGATCAGGAAGTAGCTCTGGATGAGCAACGGCGTGTTGCGGATCGCCTCCACATAGGCGCCCGTCAGGCCGCGCAGCCAGCCGTGCCGGCTGTTGCGGCCCAGTGCGCAGACCGTGCCCAGCGCAAAGCCCAGCAGGGTGGCGATGAAAGACAACTGGATCGTCGTCCATGCGCCTTCCAGCAGCAGCGGCCACTGCGCAAGCACGGGGGCGAAATCGAACTGGTAGTTCAAGCAATCTCCTTCGGGGAATCGTTCGCAGGAGTGGCCGGCTCAGGCCGCGTGTGCCATGGGGCGCAGCGGCAGGCACGAAGGGCCCAGCGGCTCGAAGGCCTTGTAGGTCAGGATGAACTCGCGGTGGCCCAGCCCTTCGGACTTGCTGGCCGCGCCGTTGGCCACGTCGCGCACCGCATCGAAGATCTCCTGCCCCACCTCCTGCAGCGTGCCGCGCCCTTCGAGGATGCGGCCGGCGTCCACATCCATGTCCTCGGCAAGGTGGCGGTAGGTGTCGGGGTTGGCGCAGACCTTGATGACCGGCGAGACCGCCGAGCCCACCACCGAGCCGCGTCCGGTGGTGAACAGGATGAGGTGCGCGCCGCAGGCGATCAGCTCGACGATCTCGGCGTTGTCGCTGATGTTCGGAAAGCCGAAGCGCGGCTCGCCATCGGGCACCACGTCGAGCAGGTACAGGCCGCCCTGCGGCGGCACGTCGCCCGGCTTCACGATGCCGTTGATCGGCGAGGCGCCGCTCTTGGCATAGGCGCCGAGCGATTTCTCCTCGATGGTCGAGAGGCCGCCGTCGGCATTGCCCGGCGCAAAGCTGCCGTGGCCCATGGTGCTGTAGTAGCGCGCGGCCTTGTTCACGCATTCGACGATCGCCTCGCCGAGTTCGGGCGTGGCGGCGCGCCGCTTCATGTGGAACTCGCAGCCGATCAGCTCGCCGGTTTCTTCGAAGATGCAGCGCGCATCTTGTGCGATGAGCAGGTCGAAGGCGCGGCCTACGGCCGGGTTGGCGGTGATGCCGCTGGTGCCATCGGAGCCGCCGCAGATGGTGCCGACGATGAGTTCGTTCATGGCCATCGGCACGCGCTCTTGCTGCGCGAGTTCGGCCAGCGCCCATTCGACCCATTCGGTGCCTTCGCGGATCGTGCTGCGGGTGCCGCCCTTCTGCTGGATCGTCAGCGTGTGCACCGGCCGGCCCGAGGCCTCGATGGCCTGTTCGAGCTTGCGCTTGTTCATGCTCTCGCAACCCAGCGAGATCAACAGCGCCGCGCCCACGTTGGGGTGCGTGGTGATCGCTTCCATCATGCGTTCGGCGTACGCATTGGGGTAGCAGCCGGGGAAGCCGACAAGGTGCACCTCGACGTCGCCCTGCTGCTGGCGGAAGTTCAGCGTGATCTCGCGCGCCACGTGGTGCGCGCATTCGACCAGGTAGGCCACGACCACCACGTTGCGGATGCCCTTGCGGCCGTCGGCGCGCGGGTAGCCGTGGAGTTGGAGCTGGTTCGTTGAGCGCATGGCGGGTCTTGTCGTCGCTTCAGGCATGGCCGACGAAGGTCTTGCCTTCGTCCAGCGTGTAGGTGGGGGTGTAGTCGCTGTCGAGGTTGTGCGTGTGGATGTGCTCGCCGGCCTCGACCGGCACGCGCAGGCTGCCGATGACGGCGCCGTACTTCAGCACCTTCTCGCCGGCGGCGATGGCGCGGCGCGCGAGCTTGTGGCCCAGGCCGATGTCGCGCGGCAGCGTGGCGCTGCCGCCTTCGAGCTGCACCACCGTGCCGGCGGCCAGGTGGGTGCAGGCGATCAGGCAGTTGTCTTCGGGCGACAGCAGCACGAGCCGGGCGTCGAGGGGTTGCGTGGCGCTCACCGTTCGATGCCTCAGAACTTGCGGTACTTCAGGTAGGCCTCTTGCGGGTCGGTGCCCGCGAGGATGGCGGTGCGCACGAGGTTCTCGCGGCCCATCATGTGTTCGGCCTCGGTGATGAGCGCGTCGGCCTGCGCGAGCGGGATGCAGATCACGCCGTCGGTGTCGGCCAGCAGCAGGTCGCCGGGGTTCACCGTGACGTCGCCGATGCGCACCGGCACGTCCATCGCGTCGGGCAGCCAGTAGCCGACCACGTCGCGCGGCGTGAAGTAGCGGTGCCAGACCTGGAAGCCCTGCGCGATGATGAATTCGGCATCGCGCACGCCGCCGTCGGCGATCACGCCCAGCACGCCCTTGCGTCCGAGCGTCTCGGCCGAGAGTTCGCCCATGTGCGAGACCGTCGAGTCGTTGGGCTGGATCACCGCGATGTGGCCCGGCTTGGCGCGCGACAAAAAGCCGGTCCAGGCCATCAGCGTTTCGTGCGGGTCGGCGGTGGGGTCGACGCGACCGCTCACCGTGAAGGCCGGGCCGCAGATCTTCTTGCCGGCGATCAGCGGGCGCAGCGTGGGCGGCAGCGTGAAGTCGCGCAGGCCCGCGGCGCGCATGACGTCGTGAAGGATGCCGGTGTAGCAGGCCTGCAACCGGGGCAGCAGCAAGTCAGTCGCGGTGGTCATGTTTTTGTTTTCTTAGATAAAACTTGATTTCAGCATTTAGGCTAACAGGGCAGGCCGGTTTTGACGCTGGGGTTTGCGCCTGTTTACGGGTAAATACCGATGAAAAAGGCGTGGTCTGGCATCTTTCAGGCGCTCCAAATCCGGAGGCCTTGACGTACATTTGATTTCATACATGAAATAGAAATTTCATCAGTACTCAAATCAAACCAAGGACACCGCAACATGAGCAACCGCGTTCAGGGCAAGAACATCCTCGTCACCGCCGCAGGCAAGGGCATCGGCCGCGCCAGCGCACTCGCACTGGCCCGTGAAGGCGCCGCCACCGTGTGGGCCACCGACGTGGACGAGGCCGCGCTGGCCGAACTCGCCGCACTGGCGCGCGAGGAAGGGCTGGCGGGCCTCAAGACCGCGTCGCTCAACGTGCGCGACAGCGCCGCGCTGCAGGCCTTCGCACAGACTGCCGGACGGCTGGACGTGCTCTTCAACTGCGCCGGCTTCGTGCACAGCGGCAACATCCTGGCCTGCGAGGAAGCCGACTGGGACTTCAGCATGGACCTCAACGTGAAGTCGATGTACCGCACCATCCGCGCCTTCCTGCCCGCAATGCTGGAACACGGCGGCTCGATCATCAACATGGCCTCGGCCGCGTCGAGCGTGAAGGGCGTGCCCAACCGCTTTGTCTACGGTGCGTCGAAGGCGGCGGTCATCGGGCTGACCAAGGCGGTGGCGGCGGACTTCATCCAGCAAGGCATCCGCTGCAACGCGATCTGCCCGGGCACCGTCGAATCGCCCTCGCTGCGCGACCGCATCGCCGCCCAGGCCGAGCAGGCCGGTGCCGACGAGGCCACGGTGCGTGCCGCGTTCGTCGCGCGCCAGCCGCTGGGCCGCGTCGGCCGGCCGGAAGAAATCGCCGCGCTGGTGGTGTACCTGGCGTCGGACGAGTCGGCCTTCACGACCGGCACCATCCACATGATCGACGGCGGCTGGTCGAACTGAGGCATTGATGCATGGCGGGCCGGCGTCGTCCGAAGCCGGTTTGCCGTGCGTGTACGCTTGACGCGCCATGAATCCAAAGATGCCGAGCAGCCTCACAGAGCCATCGATCGAAGCCCCGTCTTCCGAGCCGGAAGACGGGTTGGACGCCGGGCCGCGCTACTCGGCGCCGGCCCTTGAAAAGGGGCTGGACATCCTGGAGGTGCTGGCCGACAGCGTCACCGGCTGCACGCTCAACGAGCTGGCGCAGAAGGTCGGCCGCAAGGTCAGCGAGATCTTCCGCATGGCGGTGACGCTGCAGCGGCGCGGCTATGTGCAGGTCGACGAGAACGACCGCTACACGCTCACGCTGCGGATGTTCGAGCTGGCGCACCGCCAGCAGCCGCTCAAGAGCCTGGTGAGCGCGGCGCTGCCGCTGCTGCGCGAGCTGGCGAATCGCTCGCGCCAGTCGTGCCACCTGGCGATGTACCAGGGCGGGCGGGTGGTGGTGATTGCGCAGGTCGAGAGCCCGGAGCGCTGGTCGTTCGGGCTCAAGGTGGGCGTGATGATGGGGCTGACCGACACCTCGTCCGGCCACGTGCTGCTGGCCTTTCGCGACGAGATCGACCGCGCCCGCATGCTGGGCACGCACATCCGCGTCGAGGGCGAGCAGGACATGGACCCGGGCGAGCTTTTCGCGATCCTCAAGGACGTGCGTGAGCGTGGCCACGCGGCGATGCCGAGCCGGCAGATCCGGGGCATCACCAACATCGCCTTTCCGGTGATGGGGGTGGCCAACCACGTGCTCGCGGCGATCAACGTGCCGCACCTGGAGCGCATCGACCAGAAGGCCGGCCCCGACGTGGCGCAGGTGCGGGAGATTGCCGGCAGCATCGCGGCGCGCCTGTCGGCGCTGATGGGCGCCAGCGGCTACAACGACAACGAGTAGCGCGGCTGGCGCGACGGCGAGGGCGTGTCAGCCCGCGTCGGGAATGTCGTCGGCCGTGGGGTGTTCGTTCTTGTACGCCGCGATGTCGCGCACGTTCTTCTGCACCGCCACCGCGCCGAACAGGCTCAGCAGGAAGGCCATGCCGTAGAAGCCCTTTTCGCTGTTGGCCAGCGTGGCGTTGAACAGGCCGATGGCGAGCAGCGCCACCGAGAGCAGCAGGGAGATCCAGCACAGGCCGTAGTAGATGGCGGTGACCGAGGTGCCCTCGAGCTTGTCGCGCACGGTCTTTTGCAGCGACACGGCGGCGAAGAGGCCATACATCAGGACGGTGAAGTAGTAGCCCTTTTCGTTGAGCTGCATGGTGGCGTTCCACAGCCCGATCAGATAGACGATGGCGCCGACGAGAAGTGCGGCCCAGGATGCGGCGACGAACGCTCCGGTCGGTTTCTGGAATTTGACGGCCATGAAGTCCTCCTCGTGTTGGTAGGAGCGCGATTATGGTGTGGGCGCCGATGGCATGATCATTCGCGACCGGCCTCGCACGGGGCGGCCTCAAAAAAAACCGGAGGAGCTTTTCAATGTCATCTGAACCCGTCAGCGAGCCGTCCCTCGTTCGCACAGGCGCCAAGGCCGGCCTTGCCTTTGCAGGCTCGGTCATCAAGGGCGGCTTGCTCGGGCTTGTCCTGGGCGGCGGCGCTTTCATCTTTTATGTGAGCCAGCTGCAGGGGCCGGGCAATACGGCGGCGCGTGCCGGCGGGGTCGGCGCCATCCTGGCGTTGCTCACCTCGCCGTCGCTGCTGGTGGCCGTTCTGCTGCTCTTGTTCGTGGGCGTTTACGTGGCATTGGGCGTGGCCCACGGCCGCGCACGCGCCATGCAGCATCTGGTGGCGGCGCGGGGCGAAGCCGTGGCCCAGAAGCTGGGCGGTGCGATCGCGGGCCGCATCGAGGCCATGCCGCGCACCCACGGCACGCTGCAGCGCGCGGCCGATTGGCTGTCGGTCGACGCATTGAGCAAGCAGCTCGCGCCGGTGCTGGGCGAAGGCAAGGCGGTGCGGTCGGTGGTCGCTTTCGTGCTGAACCGGCTGCCGATGAGCGAGATGCTCGCCGAGTGGCAGGAAAGCCGCGCCGCGCACGGCGAGCCGGTGGCGGGCGAAGGCGCTGTCGCGCAAGACCCGGCGCTGCGTGCGCTGCTCGCGCGCCGCATCAACGAGACGCTGCAGGATCTGGCGGCGCCATCGCGCAAGCCGCTTTACATCGCGCTGGGCGCGCACGCGGCCCTGCTGGGCGTGGGCCTGTGGCTGGTGAACTGACCCGCGGGTGCTGAAGCCGGAAGGCCTGGCGGCGCCTCAGAGCGCCAGCATCAACTTCAGGTTTTGCACCGCGGCGCCGCTTGCGCCCTTGCCGAGGTTGTCCAGGCGCGCGATCACCACGGCATGGTGGTGGTCTTCATTCGGGAACACGCGAATCTCGAGCTGGTTGGTGTCGTTGAGCGCCAGCGCATCGAGCTTGCCGTCTTCGGTGGGCGGCAGCACCTTCACGAACTGTTCGGGCGTGTTGCTCTTGGCGTAGTGCGCGGCCAGCGCGTCCTGCAGGTCGCCGGCCTTCGGCTTGCCGGGCAGCAGGTCGAGGTGCAGCGGCAGCTGGACCAGCATGCCCTGCTTGAAATTGCCCACCGACGGAATGAAGACCGGCCGGCGGGTCAGGCCGGTGTACTTCATGATTTCGGGGATGTGCTTGTGCTTGAGGCCCAGCGCGTAGGTCTCGAAAAGCGGCGCGTCGTTCTTTTCGTAGGCCTCGATCATGGTCCGGCCGCCGCCCGAATAGCCGCTCACCGAGGGCAGCGAGATCGGGAAGTCGGCGGGCAGCAGGCCTGCGTCGACCAGCGGGCGCACCATGGCGATGGCGCCGGTGGCGTAGCAGCCGGGGTTGCCGACGCGGTCGGCCTGGGCCACGGCCTGCCAGTGGCCGGCCACCAACTCGGGGAAGCCGAACACCCAGCCGGGGGCGATGCGGTGCGCCGTGGAGGCGTCGATGATCTTGGGCTTCTTGCCGGGCAGCTGGTCGATCAGCGCGACCGACTCGCGGGCCGCGTCGTCGTGCAGGCACAGCACCACGAGATCGACGCCGGCCATCAGGTCGCGCTTGGCGTTCACGTCTTTTCGCAGCTCGGGCGCGATGCTCACGAGTTCGATCTGCGGCATCGTCTGGAGCCGTTCGCGAATCTGCAGGCCGGTGGTGCCGGCCTCGCCGTCGATGAAAACCTTGGCCATGATGGAGTGTGCCCCGGGGTAGCTAGAAGAAAGTACGTATTGCCCGCAACCCTACGTACAGTATTGGTGCGGCGCACCATGATACAGTCCGCGGTTGTTCGCCGCCCCCAGCCGTCAGGCTGCCGTCGCCCGCGAACAACAGAGCACAAACACTCTCACCCCCAAATCTCCCGTTCTCAACCTCCTCCTTCCGAGAGACATCCCTCATGAAGATTCACGAGTACCAAGGCAAGGAAATCCTTGCCAAGTTCGGCGTGCCGGTGCCGCGCGGCATCCCGGCCTATACGGTCCAGGAGGCGGTCGAGGCCGCCCAGAAACTTGGAGGCCCGGTCTGGGTCGTCAAGGCCCAGATCCACGCGGGTGGCCGCGGCAAGGGCGGCGGCGTCAAGGTCGCCAAGTCGATCGAAGACGTCAAGAAGCTGGCCGGCGAGATCCTCGGCATGCAGCTCAAGACCCACCAGACCGGCCCCGAAGGCCAGAAGGTGCGCCGCCTCTACATCGAAGATGGCGCCGACATCAACAAGGAATACTACGTTTCGGCCGTGACCGACCGCGCGACCCAGAAGGTCGCGTTCATCGCTTCGAGCGAAGGCGGCATGGACATCGAGGAAGTGGCCCACTCCTCGCCCGAGAAGATCATCACGGTGTTCGCAGACCCGCAAAAGGGCCTGACCGACGAACAGGCCAAGCAGATCGCCGACGGCATCGGCATGCCGGCCGATTCGACCGCGCAAACGGTCGACATCCTGAAGAAGCTCTACACCTGCTACATGGAGACGGACGCCTCGCTGGTCGAGATCAACCCGCTCAACCGTGACAGCAAGGGCAACGTCATGGCGCTGGACGCCAAGTTCAACTTCGACAGCAACGCGCTGTTCCGCCACCCCGAAATCGTGGCCCTGCGCGACCTCGACGAAGAAGACGCGGCCGAAGTCGAAGCCTCGAAGTTCGACCTGGCCTACATCTCGCTGGACGGCAACATCGGCTGCCTAGTGAACGGCGCCGGCCTGGCCATGGCCACCATGGACACCATCAAGCTGTTCGGCGGCGAGCCGGCCAACTTCCTGGACGTGGGCGGCGGTGCCACCCCCGAGAAGGTCACGGAAGCCTTCAAGATCATGCTGAAGAACAAGAACGTGGAAGCCATCCTCGTGAACATCTTCGGCGGCATCATGAAGTGCGACACCATCGCCACTGGCGTGATCGCGGCCTGCAAGGCCGTGAACCTGCAAGTGCCGCTGGTCGTTCGCATGAAGGGCACCAACGAAGTCGAAGGCAAGAAGCTGCTGGCCGATTCGGGCCTGCCGATCATCAGCGCCGACACCATGGCGGACGCGGCCCAGAAGGTCGTGGCAGCAGTCAAGAAGGCCTAAGGAACAAGTCATGTCGATCTACATCAACAAAGACACCAAAGTCATCACGCAAGGCATCACCGGCAAGACCGGTCAGTTCCACACCGAGAAGTGCCAGGAATACGCGAACGGCAAGAACGCCTTCGTGGCCGGCGTGAACCCGAAGAAGGCCGGCGAGTCGATCTTCAACATCCCGATCTTCGGCTCGGTCAAGGAAGCCGCTTCGCAAACCGGCGCCACCGTGTCGGTGATCTACGTGCCGCCGGCAGGCGCCGCGGCCGCCATCTGGGAAGCTGTCGAAGCCGACCTGGACCTGGCGATCTGCATCACCGAGGGCATCCCGGTTCGCGACATGCTCGAAGTGCGCAACAAGATGAAGGCCAAGGAAGCGGCCGGCGGCAAGAAGACCCTGCTGCTGGGCCCGAACTGCCCCGGCCTGATCACGCCCGACGAAATCAAGATCGGCATCATGCCCGGCCACATCCACCGCAAGGGCCGCATCGGCGTGGTCTCGCGCTCGGGCACGCTGACGTACGAAGCCGTGGCTCAACTGACGGAAATCGGCCTGGGCCAATCGTCGGCAGTCGGTATCGGCGGCGACCCGATCAACGGCCTGAAGCACATCGACGTGATGAAGGCCTTCAATGACGATCCCGAAACCGACGCCGTGATCATGATCGGCGAAATCGGCGGCCCCGACGAGGCTGATGCAGCCCGCTGGTGCAAGGACAACATGAAGAAGCCGGTCGTCGGTTTCATCGCCGGTGTCACCGCCCCTCCCGGCAAGCGCATGGGCCACGCCGGCGCGCTGATCTCGGGCGGTGCCGACACCGCCGAAGCCAAGCTCGCCATCATGGAAGAGTGCGGCTTCACCGTGACGCGCAACTTCTCGGAACTGGCCAAGCTGCTCAAGGCCAAGCTGTAAGAGACGGCTCCACGACACCGGCCGCAGAGCCGGGTCATGAGAGGACCACGCAGAAATAAAAAAGCGCCCGCACTGGATTGCGGGCGCTTTTTTCAATAAAACACAGTGGGATCAGAGACATGGAACTCCTTCAAAGCACAGACTTCTGGATCGGTCTTCTCAAGATCGTCTGGATCAACATCATCCTGTCGGGCGACAACGCCGTGGTCATTGCCATGGCCGCGCGCTCGCTGCCACCCGCGCAACAGAAAAAAGCCGTGCTCTTCGGCTCGGGCGCGGCCGTGGTGCTGCGCATCGTGCTCACGGTGGTGGCGGCCAAGCTGCTGGCGCTGCCTTACCTGCAGATCATCGGCGGCCTGTTGCTGCTGTGGATCGGCCTGCAGCTGCTGAGCGAGGACGATGATGGCGAAGGAGAAAGCAAGGAATACGGCAGCATGATGGCGGCCGTGCGCACCATCTTGCTGGCCGACCTCGTGATGAGCCTGGACAACGTGATCGCCGTCGCGGCCGCCGCGCAGGGCAGCATGGTGCTGCTGGTGCTGGGCCTGGCGATCAGCATTCCGCTGGTGATCTTCGGCAGCACGCTCATGATCAAGCTCATGGAACGCTTCCCGATCATCGTCATGCTGGGCGCCGCGCTGATCGGCTGGGTCGGCGGCGAGACCATCGTGAGCGACGTGGCGCTGCGCGACACGCTGGCGGCCAACCCCTGGTTGCACTACGCGGCGGCTGCCGCGGGTGCGGTGTTCGTCGTGGCCGCTGGCCGCCTGATGCAACGGCGCGCGCACGCCGCTGCACACTGAGTTTTAGCGAAGTCGGCGCTGGCAAACCATGGCGAGTGTCGGCGTCTCCCTCTTCTCGACCCGTCCCCCGCTGACCTGGGAGTTCGCCGCGCTGACCGACGTCGGCCGGCTGCGCGCCCACAACGAAGATGCGGTGCACGTCGATGCCGCGCTCGGGCTGGCGTTGCTGGCCGACGGCATGGGCGGCTACAAGGGCGGCGAGGTGGCAAGCGCCATGGCCGTCTCGCTGTTGCACGCCAGTTTCGGCCGCTGGTTTGCCCAGGCCGGAATGCAGGCGCCGGCCCGCGTGGTCCGGCGGGCGCTGCAGGCCGCCACGGACGAGGCCAACGGATCGATCCTGCATGCCGGCACCACCAACCCGGAGCTGCAGGGCATGGGAACGACGCTGGTGCTGGCCGCGTTCCGCCCGCAACGCGTGGTCGTCGGGCACATCGGCGATTCGCGCTGCTATCGCCTGCGCAACAACAAGCTGGAACTGCTCACGCGCGACCATTCATTGCGCCAGCAACAGCTCGACGCCGGCGCGATCACCGCCGAGGAAGCCCTCAATTCGCCAACCCGCAACCTGGTGACGCGGGCCGTCGGCGTGGAGCCCCAAGTCTTGCTGGAGATGCATGAGCACAGCGCAAGACCCGGCGACCTCTATATGCTTTGCTCCGACGGGTTGAGCGAGATGGTTTCGGATGGGCAGCTTTTCACGCTTTTAGAACACGATGTCGGGCTTCAGAAAAAAGCTTCACTTTTGGTTGCAATTGCAAACGACAATGGCGGCCGGGACAACATTTCGGTTGTTCTGGCAAGAGCGGGCGTTGCCGAAGTGCCCCGGGCGGCCAGGTAACAGGCCCCGACGGCTGCACGCCGTCCCGCTTGCCGTCGTTAAAGCTTTGCATTCGGGGAGTCGGCAATGCCGAAGATGATCATTTCGGTCGATGGCGTTGTCATCGGGCAAGTGGCACTCGCCAAGGACCGCACGACGCTGGGACGGCGTGCCTACAACGACATCGTGATCGACAATCTGGCGGTCAGCGGCGAACACGCCGTGCTGCACATGAGCGGTGGCGAAGTCGAAATTGAAGATCTCAACAGCACCAACGGCACCTACGTCAATGCGCTCGCCATCCAGAAGCAGGCGCTCAAGGACAACGATGTCATCGAGGTCGGGGGCTGCCGCATCCATTTCCGCGCGCGCAGCAACCTGGCCATGGGGCCGGGCTCGGTCCGCACGGCGTCCGGCGAATTCTCCGCATCCATGCCGCTCTCGTCCGCGCCCACGGAGTCGGGCGCGTTGGTCGAGCTTGGCATCCCGGTGCTGCGCGTGCTGTCCGGCGCGAACGAAGGGCAGGACGTCCCGCTGCAAAAAGTCGTCACCACCATCGGCAAGCCCGGCGTTGCCGTGGCCGTGGTCACGCGCCGCCGGCAAGGCTATGTGGCGGCCAGCGTCGTGGGCGGCGTCACGCTCAATGGCGTGCTGCTGGGCACCGACGCGGTCTCCCTGCAGGAGCTCGACGTGCTCGAGCTGGGCGACAAGTCGGGCGACAAGACGCGCATGCAGTTCGTGCGGGTCTGAGCGGTTCCTTTTTCCTGATCGCAACGGCGGCCTTCGCCGTCCGGGTGGCGCGCCATGATGAGCGCGCTGCGGCGGCATTGGCCGCGCATTGCCATCACGCTGCTGCCGGTGCTGCTGGCGCTGGCACATGCCACCGACCTGTGGCCGCAGAGCGCATTCGAGCGCCTTGACCGACTGATCTACGACATCCGGCTGCGTGCCACCATGCCGGGCACGCTCGACACGCGCGTCGTGATCGTCGACGTGGACGACGTCAGTCTGTCGCGCGAAGGCCAATGGCCCTGGCCGCGCGACAAGCTCGCCCGCCTGACCACGGAGCTGCTGGCGCGCCAGCAAGTGGCGGTGCTCGGCTTCGACGTCATGTTCCTCGAAGCCGACCGAAGCGCCGGCCTCGACAGGCTGCGCCAGATCGCCGCCGGGCCGCTGCGCAACATGCCGGGCCTTGCCTCCGAGATCGAACGCCTCGCGCCCACGCTGGACCACGACGCCACCTTTGCCGAGGCCCTGCACGGCCAGCGGGTTGCGCTCGGTTATTACTTCACGAGAACAACGAGCCCCAGTGCCAAAGGGCAGTTGCCCGCTGCACCGCTCCTGTCTCCCGACGCCTTTCCCGCGGGCGAGGTCTACGGCACGAGCTGGAACGGCTTCGGCGCCAGCCTGCCGGAATTGGCAAAGGCCGCGCCTGCCGCAGGCTTCCTGAACACGCTGGTCGGCGTCGATGGCGACGGTGTCATTCGTAGCGTGCCGCTGATCGCGCGCTACGAAGGCGGGCAGGCACAGCCCGGCTATTACGAGTCGCTGGCGCTTGCGGTCTACCGGTTGGCGAACGGCTCGCCGCCGGTGCGCCCGGCCTTCGCATCTGGCGGAGGGGCGTTGCGGCTCGAATCGCTGCGCCTTGGCCCCCTGCGCATTCCGGTCGATCAGTCGGCCAGCATGCAGGTGCCGTTTCGCGGTCCGGGCGGTGCGGGCGCGGGGTCGTTCCGCTATGTCGCGGCCGCCGACGTGCTCGAAGGCCGCCTCGCGCCGGACGAACTGAAAGACAAGATCGTGCTCGTGGGCGCCACGGCACCCGGCCTGCAGGACCTGCGCGCCACGCCCGTGGGCGCGGCGTTTCCGGGGGTCGAGGTGCATGCCAGCATCGTGTCGGGCCTGCTCGACCACCGCTTGCTCGCGGTGCCCGACTACGCGCCCGGCTACGAGGTGCTGACGATCCTGGTCGCGGGCCTTGTGCTGGCGTTCGGGCTGTCGCTGCTGTCGGCATCGCGCGCCGTGTTGCTCGCGGCAGGCACGGGCGCCGCGCTGATCGGCATCAACGTCTGGCTCTATGTGGGCGAGAACCTCGTGCTGCCGCTGGCCTCGGCGCTCGCCACGACGGCGCTCGCCTTCGTGCTCAACATGAGCTGGGGCTACTTCGTCGAGTCGCGCGCGCGACGCGGCCTGGTTCGGCTCTTCGGCACCTACGTGCCGCCGCAACTCGTTAACGAAATGCTCGTGCACCCCGACCGCTACAGCATGCGCGCCGAGAGCAAGCCGATGACCGTGATGTTCTGCGACATGCGCGACTTCACCCGCCTGTCGGAGCAGATGGCGCCGGCCGAGCTGCAAGCTTTCCTGAATACCGTCTTCAGCCGGCTCACCGACGTGATCAGTGCGCACCGCGGCACCGTCGACAAATACATGGGCGATTGCGTCATGGCCTTCTGGGGCGCGCCGATCGACACGCCCGACCACGCGGCGCTTGCCGTGCGCGCGGCGCTCGACATGGCCGATGCGCTGCGCGACATCAACAGCATGCACCGGGCCAGCGGGCGGCCGGAGATCAGCGTGGGCATCGGCATCAACAGCGGCGTGATGAGCGTCGGCGACATGGGGTCGACCGCACGCCGTAGCTATACCGTCGTCGGTGACGCGGTCAACCTCGCGTCGCGCCTCGAAGGACTGAGCGGGCACTACGGCGTCGAGATCGTGACCAGCGGCGCGACCCGCGAGTCGGCGCCCGACTTCATCTGGCAAGAACTCGACAGCGTGCGCGTCAAGGGAAAAGCGCAGATCGTTTCTGTTTTTACGCCTCTGGGCATACGCACGGCTGGTGCGGTGCAGCAGACGCAACAGCAGCTCGAACACTGGGCTGGTGTGCTCGCGGCCTACCGCCGGCAGGACTGGGCGGTGGGCCGAAACTTGCTGGCTCCCCTGCTCGCTGCCGATGCCAAAAAAGTCCTTTACCAGCTCTACGCCCAGCGATTAGCCTCGATGGCGTTGCGCCCGCAAGACCCGAACTGGGACGGCGCAACCCGGTTCGAAACCAAATGACGACAGACACATACAAGGGGTCTCTCACAATGCAGGTTCGTGTGCTGGGTTGCTCGGGCGCCATCGCCAAAGACTGCCGCACCACCTCGTTTCTGGTCGACACGGATCTGCTCGTGGATGCGGGCACCGGTGTCGGAGACCTCACGCTCGACGAAATGGCCAGCATCGACGACGTCGTGCTGACCCACAGCCATCTCGACCACATCGCCGCGCTCCCCCTGATGCTCGATGCCGTGGGGAGCCGCCGCACACAGCCGTTACGGGTGCATGCGCTGCGCGCCACCATCGAGGCGCTGCGCGCGCATGTGTTCAACAACGTCATCTGGCCCGACTTCGAGAGCATTCCGAGCCCTGAAGCGCCCTTCGTGAGCTTTCACGACATTGCCGTGGGGCAGATGCTGCAGTTGGGCAGCAGTGCGCCCAAGCTGATCGAGGTGCTGCCAGCCGTGCACACCGTGCCGGCCTGTGGTTTTGCTGTGCGAAGGGCTTCAGGCGGGGCGCATTGGGTCTTCAGCGGCGACACCGAGCGCAACGCGCCGTTCTGGGATCGCGTCAATGCAATCGAGGTGGCCATGCTCGTGATCGAGACCGCCTTCAGCAGCCGCGAACAGGCGCTGGCCGAGCGCAGCCTGCATCTGTCGCCCGCCGTGCTGGCGGACGAGCTGACGCACATCGATCCGGGGAAGCAATACCCGATCTACATCACCCACACCAAGCCGGCGGAAACCGACGAAATCATGAGCCAGATCGGCGCGCTGGCCGACCATCAGGTGGCGGGTTTGGCGCAGCGGGATATACGCTGGCTGAAGGCGGATGGGATACTGACTTTCTGACGGCTCGCGACGCGGTGGCATGACAAATTTGTCACTGGTTGTAGCATCTTGACGCAAATTGTGTCACTTGGTGTAACGCCAAGGTGGGCAAAGGTGACGGGTTTGGGCGGTGTTGGGCCCCGGGAGTGGGTGGCACGGATGCTGCGGAAGGTACTGCGCTCCGGGCTGGTTCCCGGGCTCTACAAACCAACCTGGAGTTATTGAATGAACCGTCGTTCTATCGCACGCAATGTGCAAAAGGGTTTCACCCTTATTGAATTGATGATCGTTGTGGCGATCATTGGTATTTTGGCTGCTATTGCGATTCCTCAATACCAGACCTACGTTGCCAAGTCGCAGTTGACGCGCGTCATCGGAGAAACAGGTGCACTGAAGACGTCGGTTGAAACCTGTATTTTGGACGGAAAGCTCACCGTCGGGGATCCAGCCAAGACTGCTGGTGCCTGTGATCCACAAGCAACCGCATCAAATCTGATCAACGGTGCTTTGCAAGGTGCTGGTACCGCCTTGGTGACTGGTACTGGCGTGCCTACGGTTCTGGCAACGCTTACCGGCAAGGGGGATGACACCATTACCTCCACACTGGATTACAGCGCTGCCGCTGTTTTGAAGGGCAAGAAGGTTCAATGGACCCGTGACGGAAACGGCAGCTGGTCTTGCCTCACAGATGCGGATGCGAAGTACGCTCCGCCTGCATGCCCGAATGGCACCATTAAGTAATCCAATAGTTTGGAATTTAAAAAACCGCCTTCGGGCGGTTTTTTTATCTACAAAGGCATGAGCATGCGCCGCACAAATCTGGAAAACCGAGGCTTCACATTGATTGAGTTGATGGTTGTCGTCGCAATAGTTGGCGTGTTGGCTGCGATCGCGATCCCTCAGTATCAAACCTATGTTTTTAAGTCACAGGTTCAACGCGTAATAGGTGAATCAGGAGCTATCAAGGCAGCGGTTGAGCTCTGCCTGCTAGTTGGAAAATTTGATGTCGGAAATCCAGCGACCGCGGGCAACTGTGATCCTCAAGCGACTGGCTCCAATTTACAGGCGACTGCAGGTAATGCTGCTCCGACGATTGCCGCGACTTGGTCGGCACCTGGGACTGGGGTGCCGCAAGTCTCCTTGTCCGCCACCACCGCTTCCAAGATCGTGGCAACCTTCGGAAATTTGGCCGGAGCCCCACTGCAAGGCGCAACTGCGGGAACCATCACATGGGAACGCGACCTGAACGGAACTTGGAGTTGCAAGGCTGCCAATGTAGAGCCCAAGTATGTCTCCACCGCGTGCCCGCTGTAGCCGGTGGTTGCATGGCGTGAAGCACTCGGCTGCGGGAACATCCTCGCCGTGAGTGGTTCGCGCTAGGTAGATCAGGTATCGACGCAGCCCGGGCAGAATTCCTTGAATGGGTTTCTTCGCAATGCATGCCGGCGCTGATGACGCTGCCAGGCAAGACTTCTCTTTCTTGATTTGCAGCGCACTGATCGCGCTTCCCTTTCTTTTTCCAATTGCCTCCGGTCCGTCTGTCAATGTCTGGCAGCAGTTGATTTCGTGGCTGTGTGTTGCGTTGCTGTGCCTCTTGATGGGGCCAAAGTGCCTCAAAGCCCGGCTCGCCTTGATAGGCTGGCTTGGGGCAAGTGCTGCGCTGATCATGGCCCTCCAAAGTCCTTCGCTCGGACTCGGCCCGTGGTTGTCGGGTGTTGCAGTCGTGTCAGGCATCTGCGTGGCAGTCTCCGCCGGTGCCGGCCTCGTACATGGCCATGGCAGAGTGCGCAACGTCCTGGCCAATGGTCTGTTGCTTGCAGGAGCAGTCAGTGCTGCTCTGGGCCTGCTCCAGTACTACGAGCTTGCCGGAATGCTCTGGCCCTGGACAACCGAGCCCGGTGTCGGGCAGGCATTCGGCAATCTGCGTCAGCGGAATCAGTTTGCAAGCCTGATGGGCATGTCGCTTGTTGCTGCACTGTGGCTGCATGCGGGCCGCTGGAACGAGTCGCTGAAGCGTCGGCTGCTGTGGCGTGGCGCGATCCTGCTATTGCTCACAGGGGCTGCTGCATCGACATCGCGCACCGGACTGCTTGAGATCATCACCATCGCCTCTGTGGCGGCCTTCCTGGCACGGCAAGAGCGCCAGCTGCGCGCGGCACTGAACACAACGGCGGTGATTCGCCTGCCTGCTCCTTGGGTCTTGTTGTCCTGGATTCCCTTGTACTTCGCCATCGCATGGCTGCTGCCGCAGCTAACGGGCAGCAGCGTCGACGGCATGATGAGGCGCCTGAGCGAAGGCGCCCCGGCAGGGCACAGCCGGCTGATTCTCTGGCACAACGTCCTCACCTTGATCGCCGAGCGCCCCTGGGCCGGTTGGGGCTGGGGCGAACTGAGCTTCGCGCACTACACGCACAGCGCGCTCTACCTGGGACCGCGTTTCGTCGAGATTCTCGACAACGCGCACAACTTGCCACTGCACTTGGCGGTTGAACTCGGCATCCCCGCTGCCGTGGTGATCTGTGGTGGTTTTCTGTGGCTGTTGATCGCAGCAAGACCCTGGCGTGAGAGGGAGCCATTGCGAATCATGGCGTGGGGACTGCTTGGTGTGATCGTGTTGCACAGCTTGCTCGAATACCCATTGTGGTACGGGCCGTTTCAGTTGGTCTTCGGCCTCTGTCTTGGGGTCTTGTGGCCAGCCAAGGACTTGCCAAGCGCTGTAACGAGGCACAGATGGGCCAGTGCGGTCCCGGTGATTGCGTCAGTCACCTTGATTGCCATCGTCGGTTACGCAAGCTGGGACTACCTTCGCATCAGCCAGATCTACCTGCCTCGCGATGAGCGTCTGCCTGCGTACAAGGACAACACCCTGGAAAAAGTGCAAGGCTCATGGCTGTTCGCCAACCAGGTGCGCTTCGCAGAACTCACCCTTACGCCCGTCACGCAAACCAATGCAACAGACGTTCATACCCTGGCCAAGCGCGTCCTGCATTTCTCCCCCGAACCGCGAGTGATCGTCAAGCTGATCGAAAGCGCGGAACTGCTAGGGCTTCATGAAGAAGCCCGTACCGAGGCGGAGCGATTCAGCATCGCGTTTCCGCTCGAATACGGGCTGTGGATAGAAGGCCGACCACTCGATTCGTCCGCGGAGCCCTGAGCGCAGAGCTCCGGGTTCCCCACAGTCGATTTATTGGGTCACAAGCTCACGCCACGAAACACGGCGTGTGCCAGGACCGCCAGCACCCGGAGGCAGTTCGATGTTCTCCAGCTTCCCTGTAGACAGCTTCACACTGCCTGTCAGCAAGCTGCCCTTGCGGGCATACACCGACGGCGCCGCCCCCATCCCGTTGCCGCCCGCAAGAAGGACGCCGACCACTTGCGCCTTCGTTGCGGGGAAGAGCGACAAGCCTGTCTTGTAGTCCACATAGTTCAGGTATCCGGATCCGCCGACACCACATGCATTCTTGCTGTTCGGAATGTTCGACACGAACACCAGCACGCCCAGTTGCAGCGTGGAGTCCGTATTGATCCGTTCGCCGGAGTTCGGCAGATCGATGAACCAGCCGTTCATGTTGCTCAGGTTGGTGGCATAGCTCATCGAACTCGCAACGGTGCGCACGCCGTCCTTGTCCGTGAATGTCTGCCGCATGAAGCACTTGTTCTTGAGCGTGGCGGAGCAGGCGGTCGAGCGAGGGCTTCCATACAGGCTGGTGGTGGCACTCTTCCCGGTGAGCGGATCCTTGATGGCATAGATCGTCTGCACCTGCGTGCTGCCCGCGCTCTTGGCATCGATATCGGCAACGCCCAGGTAGCTCCCGGTGCCGACATAGATGATGTGGCTGCCGCTGGCGTAGCCGAGCTCGATCCAGCTGGTGATCGGCTGCGCGTTATTGCTCCCATCCTGCAACGTCGCGAGCAGCTGGACGGTCGGCGTGCCGCTGCCGTCCGCCTTCAGCGTGGTGAGGTCGAAGCGCCAGACGTTGCCGTAGAGGTCGCCGCTGTACACCTGAGTCACGGTGTTGTTGAGGTTGATGTTGTCCATCCACGCGCTGATGCGCGACAACCCGCTGGGGCACGGCGCCACAGTGCATCCCGATCCCGCCACCGCGGCCGTGGCGCTGCCGACACCGGTGTCGATCTTCTTGATGATCGCACCGGTCTTTGCATTCAGAACCCACAGGTGGCCGCCACCGTCGCCAGGCGAAATGTTGTTGTAGCCCGAGGTCACGATCACGGCCCAAGTGCCATCGTTCAGCTTCGTGATGATCGGGATACCGTAGGTGTATCCGAGGTCGTTGTCGTTGGCAGACGTGAACTCCCACAGCACCTTGGGCGTGTCTGGCGTGGTCACATCCAATGCGTAGTAACCGCGGCCGCCTGCGGCCAGCCCCCCGACGAGCATGGTGTGCCAGGCGCCGTCGAAATAGGCCTCGCCCTGCTGCGGAGAGCCATTGACGAAGTAGGTGTGGTTGATGCTGTAGCTCTTGTCCGCCAGCTTGTAGAGCTTGGGCAGCAGAACGGATGGAATGTAGGCCCAGCTTTCAGCACCGGTGTCGGCATTGAATGCATGCAGCATGCCGTCGTTGGCTCCAACGTAGAGCATGCCTTGCCGTGTTTCGTTGGTCTTCTTGAACGCGGCGTAGCCGGTGTCCGTGTAGTTGAAATTCGACTTCTTCACGTAGGCCGATTGCGAACCGACGATGTCGCCGAGCACGTGGGTGCGGCTGAAGTAGTACTTGCCCCCGCCGTTGCCTTCGTTGCTGCGATCTCCCCGCAGGAAGTTCACGAGATTGACGCCGCCCATGCCCTTGTCCGGGCCCGCTGCGGTGCTGTCGATCTGCTGAGCGACGGGCACGCATCCGGTTCCCGCTGCGCATTTTTGCGAAAGCGATCCGATGGCGGACATCTTGAAGTAGTTCTTCATCGTGTCGGTCAGCGAATCCCAGGCAAAGTTGATCAGGGTCGTTCCGTTGTTGGTGTAGATCTTGCGCGTGCTGTAGTCCATCTTGTCCAGCAGCGGCGTCGGTGGTGTCGGCGATGAGCTGTTCGCCGTGCCCGACTGCGACCATGCGGGCACCGTGCCCGGTACGCCGGTGATCGGATCGATGCTGTAACGCGCGATTTCTCCGAACCACTGAACCGATGTGAAGCCGGCGTCGAACAGGAAATTGTCCGAGCTCGTCACGTTCGCCGTACTGGGCGAAACCGCTGCGCCCGCGCTGTTCTGGGCATCGACGTTGTTGAGGAAGTTGGTGATGCCGTCCTTCACTGCGACCGGATCACCCGCGCTGTAATAAGTGCCACGGCCGTTGACCGCGGCGTGCCACAGGTCGTCCACGGTGGTTTGCGAGTTGCTGACGGGCGTTGGCCAGTTGCACGCGCCGCCACTCTGCCAGCGGCACTTGGTGTCGGAGGCGGTCGTTCCCTTGAGGACGTCGTAGTAGTCGCCGCTGGTTGCCGTCTGATAGTCGGGCTGGTACTGCATGTAGCCCGACACCCCCAGGCCGATGGTGTAGGTGTACATGCGCTGCTGGCCGGCCAGGGTGTCGTTCGAACCCACATCCACGCCGCTGCTGTTCTTGTCGGTGCCAAGAATGCTCGATCGAATGTCGGTGGTGTAGTAGTACTGCGCCACGTCGGCCAGCGTATTCGAAGTCTTGCTGCCGTCGTAGTAGGGCCGCTGCACGCCGCTGCTGCTGTCCTGGTCACCGATGGTGGTCGTGCCGTCGACCTGTGTGATCGTGTTGTACTTGTTGCCCTTGTTGTCCGTGTTCGTCGTGTCTTCGTTCCAGTAGCCATCGGTCGACAACAGGGTGTAGTTGCGTTGGCAGGCGTACTGCATCGGGTCCGTGACATTGACCTTGGTCGTATTGCCACTGGATGCATTGATCCAGAGCTGCTGGCTTCCTGTCAGCTTGCCCGCGTACATCCGGCCCGCATTCGAGAGAGCCACGCGCAGACCCGTCCCGTTACTGGGCTTGGCAGCGGTCAGCTTCTGGTACCACAGGTCCTTTTGCCCGCCCACTCCCGTAGTGATGTCCGCGACGTTGAGAAAGTCGGAGTTCGTGTTGTTGTTGAGGCTCATGTAGCCCAGTCGATAGCGGCTGGTAAGCCCCGAGAAACCCAAGCCGGCGGCGGTCTTGGTCATCTGCATGCGGGTGCGGTAATAAGCCCACCAGTTCGCGAAGTTGGTCATTTCCTCCGTGTACGTGCACTTCGTGGTGTCGACGCAGTCTGTGCGCGTCCCGGTCTGGGGGTAATTGGGCGTATTGACGCTGATCGTCGTCAATACGTTCTGGCCGGGCACATTCGCTGCTGTCACGCCGCCACTGAAAGCGGCCGCACTGATCGAGATCGCGCCGGTTCTGTTCACCACCGGAGTGTCCGTGAAGTTGCCCATCGAGCTGGGAGCGACGATCGTGACGGTGCTGCTGGATCTGGAGGCGCTGAAGCCCGAAGCCGTGCAGTTGCCAGTGCTTCCAGTCGTGCATTGGTTGATGGCATCCACGATCGCCTGGGCCAGCGTGGTCCGGCTGCTGATGGTTCCGGTTCCGGCCGCCATGATTTGCACCGACCCGACGGTGATTCCGCTGACGGAGCTGTTGCCTGAGCCGGTGAGGCTCAGCTTGGCCGTCGCGCTGCTGGCATCGACCAACTTCTGCCCCGGATAGCGCGCGTACACATACGCTTGACCTCCGGTGGGTGCCGTATCGATGCGGGTCGCTTGGCAATCGGTCAGAGCAGTGTCGCTGCACCAGCGCAGCGTGGCAGCCACGGGATTCGATGGCGACGGGGCCGACTGTGGCGCACAGTTTCGCAGGCTCTGGTCCGTACAGTACTCACCCGACACGAACTTGTAATAAAGGGCATTTCCAACAAGGTTCTGCGTCGGCCCGGAGTTGGACGTGGTGAACAGATTGGCCTGATTGCCCGAGAAGCCCGTGTTTGCCGACTGCACACCATAGCCGTCGTACGGCACGGCCGTCCATTTGTCGGACGTCATCGATGGATACGTGCCTCCGTCGTACTTGACGGGCGGCGCGTAGGTGGTGTTCGGGTTGTAGTAGATCTTGTTGTAGACGCTGTTGCGAACAAGCCCGGCGTTGTTTCGGTAATTCGTGTCCTGCCCCGCCGTGTCCGGCAGATAGTCCCAGGTCATGCTGCCCGAGTCGTCGAGCACGAAGAAAAGATTGGGGTTGACCAGCGTCGGGCTCGATGTCTCGAGCGGCGCGCTCGCAAGGTCGGTCTGCGCTGCCGTTGCCGTGTACATCGCTGCGAGCAGCGGCACGATGCAGAACGTCGCTTGCAGAAAATGAAGAGTGCTGCGTTTCATGGATATGTTTTCCTGTTGCGGCGACTAGATCGCCACCATGACCTGGACCATGCTCTGGGTACTGCGCGGTCCGTCCACCATGACGGTGATGCGGTAGTAGGTCTGCTTCGGTGCGTCGACGTTGCTGCCCGTGCCGCCTCGGCCGCCGCCGCCTGTGCACGAGGTGCCGCCCGGACAACTGCCGGCAGTGGCGCGGGGTGATGTCGCGCATACGTTCGAACTGGTGTTCGCTTCACCAGTCGTCGCGCACATGCGGTGAATGATGTAGCTCACCGTGTTGCCCGTTGTCGCGTCCTGTGCCAATGCCTTGGCATTGGCCGCGAGCTTGTCCTTCCAGAAGGCGGCCCAGCTCTGGTTGGCGGTGGGATCTACCCTGAACGATATGTAGCCTTGTGCGGTCTGGTCGCACGTGACGGTGCTTCCCGAACTGCAGCTTCCTGTGCCATTGACGTTGTCTTCGAGCCATTTCACAGCCGTTTCGACGCCAACATCCGCCGAATGCGTGGCCGCTTGCTGGAACGCCAGGTTGCCCGCGATGGTGTTGGATGTCCCGACGGAGCGTGTCAGGGCCACCGCCGCCAGAGTCAGTGCAACCAGCACGATCAGCGCGAGGATCAACACCACGCCGCGCTGCGATCGACGGCCATGCATACCCTGTGTGCGCAAGTCGCGCCACATCGTTCGAGAATTGTTGTGGCTCAGCATCCGCCGGTCCCTCCTTGTGCAGTGCTCTGCGATCCCTGCCAGACCAGATTGCGGATGGGTACCGTGGTTTGCAGTGTCTTGTAGCGATAGTTTTTCCAGGTCGAGTCGCTACTCAGGTCGATGGGGGCGGACGCGCTACCGGCCCAGGTCGGCGCGGTACTCGTGGAGGGTGTTTCGCCTGCGGCTGCGTTGTACTTGGTGTACTGCCCGCTGCGTGCGACGAGTGCAATGCGCAACGCCAGAGTGCGTGCCCAGGCGCATTGAACATCCAGCCCGCTCTTGTCGGCAGCGCTGCCCGGCGTGATCTGGTCGTAGGTGTCCACGATGCCCGACAGCTTGTTTCCCGAGACCCCGGAGGTGTCGCGTCCGTACTGAGCGCGCAAGCCGACGATGTTGGAGGCAATGGAGACCCAGACTTTCGGATCTGGTGTTGCCGCGTATGTCGCATCCCCGCAGTTGTAGGCGGTGTAGTCGCACACGGTGAGGTTGCCACCGCGTACGGCGTACGCCCGCACGACTGGCTGTTGCCCCATGCTGTAGACCATGCTGCCCAGGGCCAAGCCGCTGGGATTGCCTGGCGTCACTGCGATGGCCGTGTCGGACTTGGCTGTCACCTTGTCGAGCGCCAGATCGCAAGGAGAGGGCCGCGACGCAGGCTGCGCGATCACGTAGTCTCCAATCGTGAAAGACGTTGGCGTCGTGATCGGATAGCTCCCGGTGGACGGCGTCATTGCAATCAGGTCACCCTCCGAAGGGCTGTCGCTGTTGCCGAAGATCACCAGCAAGGTGTCGGTGCCCGAGTCACCTGCGGGCACGAGGGTCGTGGCCGGATTGATCGTCACGGGCGCCAGCGCGCTGAGCTTGACGGCCTTCCCGTCGGCAGCCTTGAAGCTCAGGCTGCAACCCAGCAGGCTGAAGGCGTTGATGCCGTAGCCGGCTTCGCGCGCATCGCGCTCCAGGCCGTAAAGGGCAATGGTGCCGTTGATCTGGGCATCGTCGCCGCCCGTGGTGCTGCGCTTGTTGCCCTCGAATGCGCCGAAGACCTGCATGATGACAATGACGGACAGCATGCCGATCAGCAGGCCGACCAGTATCTCGATCAAGCTGAAGCCGGACGATGCCCGACGATCGGAAGAGTGAATCAGGTGGGACATTGCGGGTGCTACTTCTGCGGCTGATCGAGTCGCGCCATCAGCGTGTATTTGCGCGGGTCGTCGCCCGGCGCTTTCCAGTTGATGGTGATGCTGACCAGATTGGTCCCAAGGGACGCCGTGGCACCCTTGTCCTGGCTGGTAATCGTGACTGTGGGGGGGGCGACAACGTCGCTGCCAGGCAAGGCATTTGCCCAGGCAGCCTGCCAAGCCTTGTAGCCGTCGCCTGTGCTGGCGAACTGGGCCTGCAGGATTGCATCCGTTCGATCACTGACCCACATTCGACTCACCAGGTCATTCGCTTGCAGCACAGCGGTCGATCGGTATTCCGCTGCTGCGGCTTGCTTGACCGAGGTGGCTTGCAGGCCGATGAGGCCGAGAACGCCGACCGAGAAGATCAGCAGGGCAACAAGTGCCTCCAGCAGCACGATGCCGCGCTGGTTGCTTGGTGCTTGTCTCGCTCGTGAGCGGGCGGAGCACGCGCGTCGGCGGGAGAGGTTTGAGTGCATGGTCATCTTCAAGGGCAAGCCATCGGGTCTGGAGTGGCGCGTGCCCGGTCGCACATGCGGATTTGCCCGCCCGCCGCCACCACCACGCGCAGGCAGCGCAAGGTGCCTCCGGGATCGCCCGTGCAAGCCCCGCCGCTGGAGTTGATATCAATCGTCGAGCTCACGATGTCGGTGTCTGGCGATGTCGTCTTGACGATCCGGCCCAGGCCATTGAAGCCGAAGGCGGTCTGCGAAGCGTTGATCGTCGTCTTGCTCTTGGCGGTAACTGGTTGGCCCTTCTGAAGAATCGAGGAGCCGGTCTCGCTGATGTCGTCGCCGCAGTGGTTGGCGGACGATCCTGCAGAGTCAAGGCTTACCACCCAACTCGTGCCAGCCGTGCTGAGGGCGCATGCGCCGTCCAGCGTCGTCGTCACCTGGAGTCGCACGATGGTGTTGCGTCGCACGGCTTCGGCGCGCGCGAATTGCAGGCCGTTCTGCAAGGACTCGGCGGTACTGCGGATTTGCGAGTTGTTGATCCACTCCGCAAAGCTGGGTGCGCCGATGGCAACGGCGATCCCGATGATCGCGATGCCTACAAGAAGCTCGATCAGGGAGACTCCGCGCTGGCCCACTGCCAACGTTGGCCGAAGGTGTGGAAGGGCGGGCATTCAGCATCCGCCCTTGTTGGTCGTCCAGCAATTGGTGCCAGCGGTCCATCCAGTCTTGACCGCGACGGTCTTCTTGACGCCGCTTTGGTCGATGCTGTACGTGAACGCGGCCATGGTGTTTTTCCCCTTGGCCGTAAAGACGTAAGCCGTGTCCGACGTCGCCTTGCAGGAAAAGTCGAAGCTGTTGCTCGTGACAGTGCTGCCATCCACCGCACAGTTGGTCGTTGTCGGTTTGTAGTAGCTGCGGTTGTCCTGGAATGCTTGCTCCATCTTCACCGCGAGCGCCGACAGATTCGAAGTCGCATCAGGAATCCGGCCGCGAAGCACATAGTCGCCGTATAGCGGTATCGCAATCGCCGACAGAACCCCGACGATCACGACGACGATCATGATCTCGATCAGGGTGAAGCCTCGCGCGCAGCGACGGGCAAATGAGGGGCGACGGGGAGGCAGATGATTCACAGCGGACTTTCCTGAGGTGCTTACCTTCGTAAATGAAGGAGAGCAATCTGGTGACAGTGGTCACAGATTGTGACTAACTGTATATCCGCGACAAAACCCGCTCATCAGGGGCTCGACACCGTTCGTCCCCTGGTTTACGTCTCGGCCTGGACCGTCAATTGACTGCCGACAGACCTTCTGTTTTCCTTCTTCTTACGTCGGTCGGCGTCACTCCGCCACCCAGCTCCCCGACTTCCCCCCATGCTTCTCCAACACATGCACATCGGTGATCCGCATCCCCCGGTCCACCGCCTTGCACATGTCGTAGATCGTCAGCAGCGCCACCTGCACCGCCGTCAGGGCCTCCATCTCCACCCCGGTCGGCCCGACGGTCTCGACCGTCGCGGTGCATGCCACCTGCGGGGCTTCCCCGCCCTCGGCCAGGGCAAATGCCACCGCCACCCGCGTCAGGGCCAGCGGGTGGCAGAGCGGAATCAAGTCGCTGGTCTTCTTCGCTGCCTGGATTCCCGCGATCCGCGCGATGCCCAGCACATCGCCCTTCTTCGCCGTGCCGGACTCGATCAGCGCCAGCGTCGCCGCCTGCATCTCGATGCGGCCGGTGGCCACGGCCACGCGGTGGGTGGCGGGCTTGGCGGCGACGTCGACCATGTGGGCCTGCCCCTGGGCGTCAAAATGGGTGAGAGACTTCATGTGTGAACGTTCGGTTTGGAGATGCATCATAAGAGCCCGAGCCACTGACGAGGAATGCCGCGCTTGACTCCCGATCCCCACAAAAAAAGCCAGCTTACGCCCGTCCTGCGGACGTTGTGCGCTACTTTTTTAATAGCTTCCCAGGTCCTGCTGCCAACGCCCGCGTTGGCCCAGATGCAGATGCTGCCCGGCATGGGCGACGGGGGCGAGATGACGGCCAGTGCCGAGCGGCATCTCGGCGATCAGATCGCCCGCGAGCTGTACCGCGACACCGACTATGTCGATGACCCGGTGATCGCCGCCTATGTCCAGGATATCTGGCAACGCCTGCTGGCCGCGGCGCGGGCGCGCGGCGAGCTCACGCCCGAGCTCGACGAGCGCTTCGCCTGGACGATTCTTCTCGGGCGCGACCGCAACATCAACGCCTTCGCTTTGCCGGGGGGCTATCTGGGCCTCAACCTGGGCCTCGTGGCGGTCGTGGGCAGCCGTGACGAGCTGGCAACGGTGCTGGGGCACGAGCTGTCGCACGTCACGCAGCGCCACATCGCGCGCATCATGGACAAGCAGGGCAAGCAGTTTCCGCTGATGCTGGCGGGCCTGATCCTCGGGATGATCGCGGCCAGCAAGAGCCGCAACGGCGATGCCGGCCAGGCCATGATCATGGGCAGCCAGGCGTTGTTTGCGCAGAACCAGCTGAACTTCTCGCGCGACATGGAGCGCGAGGCCGATCGCATCGGCTTCGGCGTGATGACGCAGGCGGGCTTTGCGCCGCAAGGCGCGGCGGCCATGTTCGAGAAGCTGCAGTACGCCTCGCGCCTGAACGACAACGGCTCCTACCCCTATCTGCGCAGCCATCCGCTGACCACGGAGCGCATCTCTGACATGCAGGGCCGGTTCCAGTTCCGCATGGATGCGGCGCCGCCGGTTCCGCCGGTGATGGACCACGCCATGATCGCTTCGCGCGCCCGCGTGATGACACAGCCGGGCGTGGATGTGTTGCGGCTCTGGATCGACTCCGCGTCGACCGGCGAATTCGCGAAGAGCACGCCGGTGCAGCAGGCTGGCACGCTCTACGCGGCCGCGCTCTCGGCCAAGGAAATGCGCGACTACAAGACGGCGCGCGCGATGGCCGAGCGGCTGGTGACGCTCACCGCTGACGACGCGCCGGCGGCGAAGCAGGCGCGCTGGCTGCGCGCGGAAATCGAACTCGCCGCGGGTGCGGCGCCCAAGGCGGCCGCGCTGCTCGATGCCAAGTCAAAGGAGCGGCCCGAGATGCTGCTCTCGGCCGAAGCCGCGACGGCAATGCACCAGCCCGCGCCGATGATTCCCGTCCTGCGCGACTGGGTGGCCGCGAACCCGTGCGACGCGACGGCGTGGCGCACGCTGGCCAATCTCTATGGTGCGCAGAACGACACGGTGCGCGCGGTGCGTGCCGACGCCGAAGCCAACGTGGCGATCCTCGATTACCCGGCCGCCCGCGACCGCTTCAAGGCGGCGCAGGAACTGATGCGGCAGTCCGGAAAGTCGGTCGATCACTACGAAGCGTCGATCATCGACACCCGCGCGCGGGCGGTGGATGCGCTGGTGAAGCAGCAGGCCGAAGAGCCGCCACTGAAGTGAACGAATGATCGAATGACGGAGGCGGCGCAGTTCAGCGCCGCGACAGAAGTCCGCCCAGCGCCGATTCGATGAGCAGCCCCAGCAGCGAATAGAGCAGCGAGCCGATCAGCGCGGCCAGAAAGCCGTTGACGTGGAAGCCGCCAAGCAGCCCCGAGGCAGCCCAGAACAGCAGCGCATTGATCACGAACAGGAACAGCCCGAGCGTGACGATGGTGACTGGCAGCGTCAGCACCACCAGGATGGGCCGCACGATCATGTTGAGCAGGCCGATCACCGCCGCCGCAATCAGCGCGGAGCCGAAGCTGTTGACCTGGACACCGCTGTAGAGATAAGCGACCGCCAGCAGCGCCACGGCGCTGAGCAGCCATTTGATGATGATGCGCATGCGGCGCAGGATACTCCAGAGCCTTTAAAACGACGAGCCCCGGTGCGTTGCCGCACCGGGGCTCGTCGTGAAGGCCTGTGGGCCTGTCCGTCTTGCCGTCTTATTCGGCCAGCTCGTTCGCCAGCACCAGCAGCGCGCCCATGCCCATCACGGCGCCGGGAAAGGCCCAGCCGGTCTGGTTCGCGGGCTTCTGGTCGGGCGTCACCGGTTCGAGGTCGACGCCGATCTTCGGGCGGCGCGCATCGACCACGTGAACGGCCGCATGCTCGCGCTTGAGTTGCAGCGTCAGCTCGGCCAGCGGGCCCTTGGCCAGCACCGGCGTCACCTGGCCGCCGTTGCGCTCCAGCAGCGGCAGCATCTGCGCCTGCACCTTGCTGAACCACTTGGCCCGCCAGTTCTCGCGTGCGCTGTGGCTCACCCACTTGCTGATCCGATGCGTCATGCGCGGCGCGCAGGCCACGAGCACCCAATGGCGGGCCACGACGTTGTTGGCGTCCGGCGCGAGTTCGGCGAACTGCTCACAGGCGTAGGTGACGTCGTCGACATAAAGAATGATCTTTTCCATGGGTGCTCCTTCAGGTAGTTAGAGTGACAGAGACAGGGGTACAGGAAACGTCGGGTGAGCGCTGTGGCGGCGCTCAGCTTTGCGTCGCGGTTGCTGCCGGCTTGTTGCGGGCCGCGACCCACTTGCCGATCACCAGCACGAGCAGTGCACCGCCGATGCCGGCTGCGTACTTGACCAGGTCGGTCTGCGGCGCCTTCGGCACCCAGGTCCAGGCGGCGGGGTTCGCCAGCGCCGGGTCCGACACGGCCATCGTGCCTGCGATCCAGCCCAGCAGCATGCCGCCCAGCGTGATGATCATCGGGAACTTGTCCATCAGCTTGATGACGAGTTGGCTGCCCCAGACGATGATCGGGATGCTCACGAGCAGGCCGAAGATCACGAGCGGCATCTGGTGCTCGGCGCCTGCGCCTTGTGCGGCACCGGCGATGGCGATGACGTTGTCCACGCTCATCACGAGGTCGGCAATGATCACGGTCTTGACCGCGCCCCAGAGCTTGTCGCTGCCGGTGATGTTGCCGTGCGCGTCGTCATGTTCGGGGGCCAGCAGCTTGATGCCGATCCACACCAGAAGGATGGCGCCAACGAGCTTCAGGAACGGAATGGCCAGCAGCGTGAGCGCGAAGAAGATCAGGATCACGCGCAGGATGATGGCGCCCGCGGTGCCCCAAAGAATGCCCTTGGTGCGTTGTGCGGGCGGCAGCTTGCGGCAGGCCAGCGCGATCACGACGGCGTTGTCGCCACCGAGCAGGATGTCGATCATGATGATCTGACCGACAGCGACCCAGAACTCCGGGGTCATGAACAGTTCCATAGATTCCTCTTTGTCTTCGCGCCCCGCCTGTCTCTCCTGGGTGGGACGACGACGGGCAGGCGCATACCGATGCGTTTCGATTCATCCCGCACGGGGCTGGTCGAAAGCGTGGAAATGAAGAAACCGGGGGAAACCGGGGACTCGAGAACGCTTCGACCAAACCTGCACAGGTTCAAATCGAAGGTCTTGCTCGACAGCGCGCGCACCAGTGCACGTACGTTGTCCGACAGGCCGGAAGTGTTTTGCTTCGTATTGACGACCTGACGATTCACGCTGCCATGGACAGCGCTCGGGAGCTACTCCCCTTCGTGGGCGGAATTAGAGCATCGAAGGCCTTCGCGTGGCAACCGAAAGTTTTCATGAATTCAAAGGGAAATGCCTCGAATCCCGCATGAACAGGGCGCATGGCGCTCTGTTATTTATAGCAATCAAGGCCCTTTGAGATCACGGGACATTGGCGGACTATGATCGCCGCTCGCTGCTTTTTCCACTCTTCATGGCCGCCATACACATCACCGACATCGAGGCCGCCATCAACCACTGGCGCGAGAAGACTCCCTCGCCCGACGGGGTCACGCTGGGACCCGAATTGCGCGCGCTGGCCGAGGTCTACGCGCTCATGATTTTTCACCACGAGGACGAGGTCGACGAGGTCGGCTTCCCTCCCAAGGCCTGGGCTGCCTGGATGGCCTGGTACGAGAGCACGCCCGACACGCCGTGCATCGCGATCTGCTCCACCAGCCAGGGCGACGACGAATGCAAGGGCTGCGGCCGCAGCTTCGACGAAGTGCAGTTCTGGCCGGCCATGACGCCGGTCGAAAAGCGCGCCACCTGGCGCCGCATCACCATGGAAGACTCGGCCTGGCGCTTCAATCGCTACGCCGAGCGTGCCCGCGAAGCCGAGGCGCCACCGCAGTGGCCCGACGATCCCGCCGAGCCGCTCGGCCCCGACGACACACCCTGAACGGCAGGCACGACCCCATGCGCCGCCTGGCCCAAGCCCCCAACCTCGCGATCGCGACACTGTGGGTCCACGCCCTGCGCGAAGAAGGCATCGAGGCCACCGTGCAGCGCGAGTTCCTCGGCGCGGTCATGGGCCAACTGCCGCCCGATCAGTGCCTGCCTGAAATCTGGATCGACGACGACACCCAGTTCGAGCTGGCCCAGCGCGTGCTGCATGCCGCGCAACACCGGCCGCAGCGCAGCTGGCAATGCGTGTGCGGCGAGCAGGTCGAGGGCGGCTTCGAGCAGTGCTGGCAGTGCGGCGAGATGATGCCGGCGATCTAGAAAGAGAAAGCCTCCCCTTCGTGGAACACCGCGGAACCGGCTTCGCCGGGCCTCAGGTGTTGCCTCCGGCAGGGGGAAGGAGAAGCGACACGAATTGCGCGGAGCCTGGGGGCGAGCCCTACTTCCAGCGCAGCAGCTCGATGTCGATGCTGTTCGTGCCGTCGCCCAGCGTCAGCGTGTTTTCCTGGATCGTCGCCTGCAGCTGCATGCTGCGCTGCGCGAGCGCGGCCAGGGCCTGGGAGGCGTCGGTCGGCACGCGGTAGACCTTCAGGTTCTGCGGCCGCGTGAGCTTGTTCTCGATGCCGCGCCACCAGATCTCGGCAGCGTGATTGAAGCAATAGACGATCACTTCGTCGGCCTTGCCGCAGGCCTTGATGATCGGCTTGTCTTCGGGCTGGCCGACCTCGATCCAGATCTTGACCTCGCCCGTGAAGTCGCGCAGCCACACGTCGGGCTCGTCGACGTTCGACAGGCCCGCGCCAAAGGCCAGCGTGCCGTCGCCGTTGCACAGGTCCTGCAGCTGGTGCGCGTTCAGCGCGAGCGCCACCAGCCGGATCATCATCCGCTCGTCGGTTTCGCTCGGGTGGCGCGCCAGGGTCAGCGCATGGTCGGCGTAGTAGCCGTGGTCGATGTCGGCCACCGCGAGAGTGGCCTTGAAGATGGTGGATTTGAGAGCCATCAGACGCGCGTGGCCAGCTCGGCAGCCTTGCCGACGTAGCTGGCTGGCGTCATTGCCAGAAGGCGGGTTTTTTCCTCTTCCGGGATGTCGAGCGATCGGATCAGTCCGTGCAGCGCCTCGGCCGTGACGGTCTTGCCGCGCGTCACTTCCTTGAGCTGCTCGTAGGCGCCCTGCACGCCGAAGCGGCGCATGACGGTCTGGATCGGTTCGGCCAACACTTCCCACGAGGCGTCGAGGTCTTCGGCCAGCGCTTCTTCGTTGAGTTCGAGCTTGCCCAGGCCGGTGGCCAGGCTCGCGTAGGCCAGCGTGGCGTAACCGAAGGCCACGCCGATGTTGCGCAGCACGGTGCTGTCGGTCAGGTCGCGCTGCCAGCGGCTGATCGGCAGCTTCTCGCTCAGGTGGCGCAGCAACGCGTTGGCCAGGCCCAGGTTGCCTTCGGCGTTCTCGAAGTCGATCGGGTTGACCTTGTGCGGCATCGTCGAGGAGCCGATCTCGCCCTTCTTCAGGCGCTGCTTGAAGTAACCCAGGCTCACGTAGCCCCAGATGTCGCGCGAGAAGTCGATCAGGATGGTGTCGGCGCGCGCCACGGCGTCGAACAGCTCGGCCATGTAGTCGTGCGGCTCGATCTGGATGCTGTACGGCTGGAAGCTCAGGCCCAGGCCCAGCGGCGCGGGTGTCTCGATGACCTTGCGGCTGAAGGCTTCCCAGTCGAACTCGGGCCAGGCGGCCAGGTGGGCGTTGTAGTTGCCGACGGCGCCGTTCATCTTGCCCAGCAGTTGCACGGAGGCAATCTGCGCGCGGGCCTTCGACAGGCGCACCGCCACGTTGGCGATTTCCTTGCCGACGGTGGTCGGACTGGCCGTCTGGCCGTGGGTGCGCGACAGCATCGACACGTTGGCGAACTGGTGCGCCATTTCGCGCAGCTTGGCGATCAGGCCGTCGATGGCCGGCAGCAGCACCTTTTCGCGGGCGGCCTGGATCTGCAAGGCGTGGCTGGTGTTGTTGATGTCTTCGCTGGTGCAGGCAAAGTGCACGAACTCGGCGGCGGCCAGCAGCTCGGGCCGGGCTTCGAACTTGGACTTGATCCAGTATTCGACGGCCTTCACGTCGTGGTTGGTGGTCTTCTCGATCTCCTTGATGGCCAGTGCGTCGGCCTCGGAGAAGTGGGACACCAGGCCCAGCAGGTACTTGCGGGCACCGCCGGTCAGGGGCTTGAATTCGGCGAAGCCGCAGTCCGACAGCGCAATGAACCACGCCACTTCGACCTGCACGCGCCGGTGCATGTAGCCCTGTTCGCTCATCAGCGGTCGCAGGGCCGCGAGTTTGGTCGCGTAGCGACCGTCGAGGGGGGAGAGGGCGGAAACGGTGGAAAAGCTCATGCCCGAATTTTAGGCGGCCGCCGGTCCGTGGGGCCGCCCCGACACATTGGGGTCGATCCGGGCCTCTGGTTTTCCCGTTCACCTAAAATGATTATGAACAAATGTTGTCAAAGCAAAGGGAGAGAGCCTTCATGAAACTGATCGGATCGGCCGCCAGCCCTTATGTGCGCAAGGTGCGCGTGGTGCTGGCCGAAAAGCGGCTCGATTACCAGTTCGTGATCGAAGACGTCTGGTCTGCCGACACCACCATCGCCAGTTCCAACCCGCTGGGGAAGGTGCCCTGCCTGATCATGGAAGGCGGCGAGGCGATGTTCGACTCCCGCGTGATCGTGGAATACCTGGACACCCTGTCGCCGGTCGGCAAGCTCATTCCGCAGCAAAGCCGCGAGCGCGCCGAGGTCAAGACCTGGGAAGCGCTGGCCGATGGCGTGATGGACGCCGGCGTGCTCTGGCGCCTCGAAGCCACCTGGCCCGGTCGTGGCGACGGCGAGCGCAGCGCCGCCTGGATCGAACGCCAGCGCACCAAGGTCGAGGACGGCGTGGCCGCCATGTCCAAGGGCCTGGGCGACAAGCCCTTCTGCAGCGGCATCCACCTGAGCCTGTCGGACATCGCCGTGGGCTGCACGCTGGGTTGGCTCGACCTGCGCTTTCCCGACATCGACTGGCGCGGCGAGCATGCGAACCTCGCAAAGCTCTACGACAAGCTGACGCTGCGGCCCAGCTTCATCGACACCAAGCCCTGATGAAAAGGCGCCGCGAGGCGCCTTTTCTTTTTTCAGCGCTTGCGCAGCGTGTACTGCACCACGTCGATGTTGGCCTGCGAGAACGCGGCCTCGCAGTAGGCCAGGTAAAACTCCCAGATGCGCATGAAGCGCTCGTCGAAGCCGAGCTGCAGGATCTGGCCGCGCTGCGACAAAAAGCTCTCGCGCCAGCGGCGCAGCGTCTCGGCATAGTCGGCACCGAAGGCGAATTCGTCCACCACCTCCAGCCCCGCGGCCTCGGCCTCGCGGCGGAACTCGCGCGGGCACGGCAGGCAGCCGCCCGGAAAGATGTACTGCTGGATGAAATCGGTCGAGTCGATGTAGCGGTCGAACAGCTCGTCGTCGATCACGATGCTCTGCACGCAGGCGCGGCCGCCCGGCTTGAGCAGCCGGCTCACGCTGGCGAAGTAGGTCGGCCAGTATTCGCGGCCCACGGCTTCCACCATCTCGATGGAGCAGACGGCGTCGAACGGGGCGTCGTCGATGTCGCGGTAGTCCTGCAGGCGCAGGTCGGTCTTCAGGCCCGCCGTGCGTTGGCGGGCAAATGCCAGCTGTTCGGTCGAGAGCGTCACGCCGGTCACCGAGGCACCGAAGTCGGCGGCCGCCATCTCGGCCAGCGCGCCCCAGCCGCAGCCGATTTCGAGCACGCGGTCGCCGGGCTTCACGGCCGTCAGTTCGAGCGCGCGGCGCACCTTGGCGCGCTGCGCCTCGGGCATCGGCTTGTCGAGCCTGCCCTCGAACCAGGCCGACGAGTAGTTCATCGTCTCGTCGAGCCAGAGCGCGTAGAACGCATTGCCCAGGTCGTAGTGCGCATGGATGTTGCGCGAGCTGCCGGCCTTGCTGTTGCGGTTCATCAGGTGCCGCACGCGGTAGAGCACGCGGCCGAACCAGTTGCCGTAGACCACGTCCTCGATGGCGCGGCGGTTGGCGATGAACACCTTGATCAATTCGGTGAGGTTGGGCGTGGTCCAGTCGCCCGCGATGTAGCTTTCGGCAAAGCCGATGTCGCCCGACTTGAGCGCGGCCTTGCAGGCGTTCCAGTTGCGCAGCGTCAGCGAGGCCGTCGGGCCGCTGCCCGGCGTGGCGCCGAAGTGCCGCACCGAATCGTCGGGCAGGCGCACGGTGAGCGAGCCATACGCCAGCCGCTGCAGCAGGCCGAGCACGGTGCGCGCGGCAGCCGGCGCGTCTTGCGGCAGCGAGAAGCGGGACGCGGTGGTGGTGGACGTCATGGAAGTACCTTCGTGCTGCGTACGGCGGCGTGAACTTGCTGCGGGTTGCCGCGTGAAACGAAGTGCGTGGGCGGCGCGGGCTTGGCAACGAAAGGCACGCGCTTGAGCCACAGCTTCGCGGCCTGCCAGTGGATGCGGGCGATCAGCCCGAAGGTCATCGCGGGGTAGCGCCACAGCGCGCACCGCACGCTGGCCGCGGTCATGGGTACGAGATCGCCGTTCACGCTGGTCTGCAGCAGCGGGCCGTCGATGTCGTCGTGGTCGATGCGCACCATGGTGCGCATGAGGTCGGCATCGACGAAGAAGCGGAAGCGGTAGGCGCCGCTGACCCGGCAGAACGGCGAGACATGAAAGGCCTTGGTGGCCTTGAGTTCCACGCCGTACACGGGCCGGTCGAGCAGGTAGCAGTGGCGTTCGCCGAAGGTGTTGTTGACCTCGACCACGATCGCCCGCAGTGCGCCTTCGGGCGTGTGGCAGTACCAGAAGCTCACCGGCTTGAAGGTGTAGCCGAACACGCGCGGGTAGCAATGCAGCCAGGCCTCGCCATCGGCGTCGTGGATCTGGTGGGCGGCCAGCAGGGCGTCGAGCCAGGCCAGCGCGCCGCCCTGTGCGGGCGTGCGGCCGTCGCCGTGGTCGATGTCGAAGAACGACAGCGCGGCGCGGCGGTTGAGTGCGAGCGTGCCGCCGCCGTGCGCGCGCAGGGTGCGCATCGGCAGCATCAGGAAGTAGGTCGGGTAGACGAAGGCGTTGCGTGCCGGGCGC
Organism: Variovorax sp. EL159; assembly: GCF_900100965.1. Classification (GTDB taxonomy): domain Bacteria; phylum Pseudomonadota; class Gammaproteobacteria; order Burkholderiales; family Burkholderiaceae_C; genus Variovorax. The sequence continues at coordinate 399,705 of NZ_FMUJ01000004.1, forward strand.
AGGCGTGTGTGGCGGACTTCTCCGAAGCCCATCAGCGGCACGGCCTGCGCGGGTGTCATGGCGTGTGCCTCGTGGCGCCGTCGCCGGGAGTGGTCGACAGGCGGGCCCGCAGGCCCTCGGCCGCGGCCAGCCCGGCCTTCAGGCCGTCTTCGTGGAAGCCGTAGCCCATCCACGCGCCTGCGAACCAGGTGTTGCGCTGGCCTTGCAAGGCGGGCACCTCGGCCTGCGCGCGGATCGCGGCAAGGTCGAGCACCGGGTGGTCGTAGTCGTATTCGGCCATGACCTGACTACGCTGGATCTCGCGGACCGGATTCAACGAAACGACGACCGGTTGTTCCCAGGGCAGCGGCTGCAGCTTGTTTAGCAGGTAGTGCAGGCACACGCGGCCCGATTCGCGGTCGCTGGTCGCCGCGCGTTCGTAGTTCCAGGCGGCCCAGGCCGAACGGCGTTGCGGCAGCACGCCAGCGTCGGTGTGGAGCACGGCGTGGTTGGCCTGGTAGCGGATCGCGCCCAGTACCGCGGCCTCGGCCGGGCTGGCGTCGCCGAGCATGGCGAGCGACTGGTCGGAATGGGTGGCGAGCACCACGTGGTCGAAATGCTCGGTGCCGGCATCGGTGGCTACCTGCACGCCGTTGTCGCCGCGGGTAATGCGGCGCACGGGTGTGTTCAGGCGCTTGTCGGCCAGGGTGGCGACGAGCTTCTCGACATAGTGGCGCGAGCCGCCGCGCACCGTGCGCCACTGCGGCCGGTTGGCGATCTGGATCAGGCCGTGGTTGTGGCAGAAGCGGATCATGGTCGCGACCGGGAACGCCAGCATCTGCGTGGTCGAGCAGCTCCAGATGCAGCCCATCATCGGCAGGAAGTACCAGTCGCGGAATGCCGTGCCGAAGCGATGGGCGTCGAGGAACTCGCCGAGCGGCTGGGCCAGTTCACCTTCTGTTCCGGCCTGCGCGATGCGCGTGGTCAGGCGGTTGAAGCGCAACAGGTCGCGCAGCATGCCGAGGAACCGGCCGTCGAGCAGGTTGCGCCGCTGGGCGAACACGGTGCCCAGGTTGTTGCCGCTCCACTCCAGCGGCGCGCCGTCGTCGCGCGTGGCCTGGACCGAAAACGACATTTCCGACAGCGCGGTGTCGACGCCCAATTCCGAGAAGAGGCGGATCAGGTGGGGGTAGGTGCGGTCGTTGTAGACCAGGAAGCCGGTGTCGACGCCATGCCCGATGCGGGTGCCGTCGATGGCGGAGCGTGGAAGCTCGATCGTTGCCGTGTGCGCGTGGCCACCGAAGTAGTCACTGGCTTCGAAGAGGGTAAGAGGGCCGATGTCGCGCAGCGAATGCGCGGCGGCCAGTCCCGAGATGCCAGCGCCGATGACGGCGATGCGAGGGGGCTGCGTCATTGCGCGGCCCTCGCCCGGCGGGAATATAAAAATGCTGCGAGGCGCCCCGACGCGAAGGAGGGAGGGAGGGAGGAGGAGAAGAATCGCCTCGGGATTTCGACCGGACGGCAGGCGCCCGGAAGACCTCGCAACATGAAACTTGCTGGGCAATCACTGCCCACGCAAGTTAGGAGCGCGACCTCCGCGGCACGGTTCCCGTTGGATTGGTAAACGTTTGTTTCGCCGAGTTCACATGGGTCTGCACGCATCGGTAAATAATATTACCGATCCGTATTTTTGTGAACTGCTCAGTTTTTAATTGGGCCCGAGTTGTTTCTCGATGACGTTCACGAAGCCGTTTTCATCGGGCGCCGTCATGCTCGACCACGCCTGCACGACCTTGCCGTCGCGGCCGATCAGGTACTTGTAGAAGTTCCATTTCGGCGTGGTTCCGGACGCCTGCGCGAGCTGCTTGAACAGCGGGTTGGCCTCCGTGCCGCGCACCGACGACTTGGCGAACATCGGGAATTTCACGCCGAAGGTGCTCTCGCAGAAGTCGGCGATTTCCTTGTTGGAGCCCGATTCCTGGGCAAAGTCGTTGGACGGGAAGCCCAGCACCACGAGGCCGCGCGCGCGGTATTTCATGTCCAATGCCTCCAGCCCCTTGTACTGCGGGGTGAAGCCGCAAAAGCTGGCCGTATTGACCACCAGGACCACCTTGCCCGAGTACTGGCACAGAGTCTGGGGCTTTTCATCCTGCAGCCGCGGGAAGGTGTGTTGCAGGATGGCCGGGCACCCAGCGGCCTCGGCCGGGGCGGGTGCGGCAGGGTTGCTTTGGGCGCTTGCGGGAAGGGCGGTAAACAGGCTCGCCACGAGGGAAATAGCCGGGGTGCAGCGCAAGAGCGTCGACAATCGGGAGTGGGTTCGCATGGCGGACTCCTGGTTCAAAAGGGGGGTGTGCATCCGTGCCGCAAGGGCGCGCGTATTCGCATCATCGCGCGTCTGTCATGGTCGCGCCAAACGGGCCGACTAAAATCGGCGGCCATAGAAAGACATTGATGCTCTATCCGGAACTCTTCAGACAACTCGAATCCGTCCGCTGGGACATGGACAAAGACATTCCCTGGCAGTCGTTCGACGCTTCTTTGCTGACGGAAGAGCAGGCGCAAACCATCAAGATGAACGCCATCACAGAGTGGGCGGCGCTGCCGGCCACCGAAATGTTCTTGCGCGACAACCGCCACGATAGCGACTTTTCGGCTTTCATGTCGATCTGGTTCTTCGAGGAGCAAAAGCACTCGCTGGTGCTGATGGAGTACCTCAAGCGCTTCAGCCCCAAGCACGCGCCCACCGAGCAGGAGCTGCACGACGTGCGCTTCGACTTCGACCCGGCCCCTCCGCTCGAAACCCTGATGCTGCATTTCTGCGGCGAGATCCGCCTGAACCACTGGTACCGCCGCGCCGCCCAGTGGCACACCGAGCCGGTCATCAAGCACATCTACACCACGCTGAGCCAGGACGAAGCCCGCCACGGCGGCGCCTACCTGCGCTACATGAAGCGCGCCATGGAAAAGTTCGGCGACGAGGCCCGTGCCGCGTTCACCAAGGTCGGCGTCCTGATGGCCAGCGCGCGCCGCACCGCCCAGGCGCTGCACCCGACCAACCTGCACGTCAACAAGTCGCTGTTCCCGAACGACACCATCCAGAGCCGCATGCCCGACCCGGACTGGCTCGAGCACTGGCTCGACAAGCAGATCAAGTTCGATGCCGTCTGGGAAACCAAGGTCGGCGAGCGCATCCTGCACAACCTGAGCCTGCTCATGAACCGCAGCTTCAAGACCGTCCAGGAGCTGAACCGCTACCGCAAGGAAATCACCGCCTCCCTGGGGCCCAAGCCCGAGTACCAGGGCGCATAGGCAAAAAACTCGCCCCGCACGCCGGGGCGTTTTTTTGGGCGGTGTGTCACAAACCGCAGGTGCCAGCCGTCTAGCCCCACATGGACGACCCCACCCTCACCTTCGACAGTCACCGGCGCCGCCTGCAGGGCATCGCCTACCGCATGCTCGGCTCCGTCGCCGAAGCCGAAGAAGTCGTGCAAGACGCATGGCTGCGCTGGCATGACGCCGACAAGAACAGCTTCGACAGCGCCGAAGCCTGGCTCGTGACCGTCGTCACGCGCCTGTCGATCGACCGGCTGCGCGCCGCCAAGGTCCAGCGCGAGCACTACATCGGCACCTGGATGCCCGAGCCCATGCTGACCGAGGCACCCGACACGCCCGAGCAGCTGCTCGAACGCGCGGACAGCGTTTCGGTCGCGTTCCTCACCGTGCTGGAGCGCCTGGCGCCCGAGGCTCGTGCCGCCTTCCTGCTGCGCGAAGTGTTCGATGCCGACTACGACGAAGTGGCCCAGACCCTGGGCAAGAGCGAGGCCGCCTGCCGGCAGCTGGTGCACCGCGCCAAGCTGCAGGTGCAGGAGGCGCGCCCGCGCTTCAATGTGCCGCGCGAAACCCACCAGCGTCTGCTGCGTGCCTTCGCCGATGCTGCGGCGCGTGGCAGCCTGCAAGACCTGAAGGCGCTCATGGCGGAAGACGTCGAGCTCCTGGGCGATGGCGGTGGCAAGGTCCAGACCTTCGACAAGATCCTGCGCGGCAGCCAGCGGCTGGCGCAGCTCTACTTCTCGCTCTGGCGCCGCATGGGCGCGGGGGTGCGCATGGAGCTGGTCGACATCAACGGCGAGCCCGGCATGCTGCGCTTTCTCGACAGCGAACTCGAATCGGCTCAGACCTTCGAGATCGAGAACGACCTCATCGTGCGCATTCGGGCGCAGCGCAATCCCGACAAGCTGGCGCGCATCGCGCAGCTTTTTTCGAAATAGACCGGCGCGGGTGTCACAGGGCGAGCGCATCGCCCGTCTTCAGTGGGTAGACAGAAGATTTCATCGTCAACCCACTGGAGAAACCCATGAACACCACCGCCCGCCTCAACTGGTTCAAGCTCGCCCCGAAGTCCTTCGAGGCCATCCTCGCCGTCAACGGCACCCTTGAATCGACCACGCTCGGCAAGAAGCTGGTCGACCTGGTCTTTGCCCGCGTCTCGCAGATCAACGGCTGCGCCTATTGCCTCGACATGCACGTGCGCGACCTGCGCAAGGAAGGCGAAGACTGGCAGCGCATCAACAGCCTGCCCACCTGGCGCGAAGCCGGCTTCTACAGCGAGCGCGAGCGCGCGGCGTTCGCGTGGGCCGAGTCGCTCACGCGGCTGGCGGACAACCACGACGCGCGCGATGCCGAATTCGAAGCCCTGAAGGCGCAGTTCAGCGACCTCGAAATCGTCGAGCTCACGGTGGCGATCTCGCAGATCAACACCTGGAACCGCCTCAACGTCGGCATGCGGGTGCCGGTCGCTGCCAAGCCGTTGGCCTGACAAGGCGCGTGCGAGTGATGCCTAGCGGCGCTCCACCACCATCGGCGCGATCCGCAGGCTATCGCGCAACTGCGTGACGGCTTCGCCGGCCGCGGAGCGCGAAGGGAAGGGCCCCGCTTGCAGGCGGTGCGTGCCGGCTTCGCTGAACACGCGCAACTGCGGTGCCAGCGAAGGCAGGCCACGCGCGGCCTGGTTCAACAGGCTCTCGGCGCCGTCGCGTTCGCGGAACGCGCCGAGCTGCACCCAGAACCCCTGCAACGTCGCGGAAGGCGCCGTGGCGCCCGCGGATGGCGGTACTGCCGGCGAAGGCGCGGCCTGCATCGGCGCCAGGTCTGTCACCACGATGGCCGGCCGCGACGGAGGAATGGAGGGCGGCGACTGGGCCGACTCCGGCTCGGCCCCGGTGCCCGGCGGCAACGTGGTCGCCATCGGCGTTTGCGGTGCAACGGGCATCGTCGACGCAGGTGGCGGCATGTCGTTGCTGTTCGCGGCAACCGACGTTGTCCACTGCGCAGGCACGGGGACGGGCACCGGCTGCTGTTGCGCACTCGCCGTGCGTGGCAAGGGCGTGCGTGCCGCAGCCACCGGCATGGGCGCCGCCGATGCGTACGCCGTTCCGCTGTCGCGCCGCCATGCGCCGGTGCGGATGTCTTCGTTCGTGATCCGTTCGATCTCCACCGGCGCCACGCCGCGCAGCAGGTCGAGCTTCAGCGCGGCCGTGTAGCTCAGGTCGATGATGCGGCCATCGACGAAGGGTCCGCGATCGTTCACCCGCACGATCACCTCGCGGCCATTGGCCGGGTTGCGCACGCGCACATAGCTCGGCAGCGGCAGCGTCTTGTGCGCGGCCGTCATGGCGTACATGTCGTAGGGCTCGCCGCTGGAAGTCGATGCGGCGTGGAACTTGCGCCCGTACCACGAGGCCAGTCCCGACTCGCGAAACGGCCGGTCGTCGGTGATCGGTGCGTAGCCCCGGCCCAGCACCGTGTAGGGCTTGCTGGTGCCGCCGCTGCTGCGGATGGGCTCGACGCGGGGCTCGGCATCGGGCACGCGGTCGAGGTCCGATGGGATGTTCGTGCCAGGGCCGTCGCGTCCGCTGGCCACACCGCCACCGCTGCTGCGTGGCCCGCTCGCACAACCTGCCAGAAGAACGGCGACAGCGGCCGCGCAGGCCGCCAGCGCGGTGGTCGTGCGGGTGCGGGCTTCGTCAGCCAAACACGGCCTTCCATAGCGCCAGCATGGCTTCGCGTTCTGCGGCCAGTGCGGGCGGGGTGACTTGCGTCGGTTCTTCGTTCAGGCGTGCGCGATGCTGCACGCGCCGCAGTTCTCGATAGGCCCGTGCCGCGCTGCGGCCGACGCCTTCGGGCAACAGGCCCGCCAGTTCGGCGCGCAACAGCAGCGCGATGTTGCCGACGTTGGGAATCAGCTCGGGGTGCTCGCCCGACGACGACAGCACCAGAAACTGCACCGCGAACTCGGCATCGACCATGCCACCGGGGCTGTGCTTCACGTCGAAGCGGTCGGCCTTGACCGGCCGCGCGCCGCGCAGCTTGTCGCGCATCGCGATGATCTCGGCCTTGAGCGCCTCGCGGTCGCGCGGCGACACCAGCACGGCCTCGCGCACCTGGTCGAAACGCGCACCCAGTTCGGCGCCGTGGTCGGCGCTGCCGAGCACGAAGCGCGCGCGCGTCATGGCCTGGTGCTCCCAGGTCCACGCGGTGTTGCTGCCGCGGCCGAGCTGGTACTTCTCGTAGGCCGCGAAGCTGGTGGTGAGCAGGCCCGAATTGCCGTTGGGCCGCAGGGCGGTGTCGATCTCGAACAGATCGCCTTCGCGCGTCTTCACCGTGAGCCAGTTGATGAGCTTGCGCACATAGGCCGCATAGACCTCGCCGGCGCGCTCGTCGTCATCGTCGTAGACGAACACGATGTCCAGGTCGCTGCCGTAGCCCAGCTCTTTGCCGCCCAGCTTGCCGTAGCCGATGATCGCGAACTGCGCCACTTCGCGGTGGCGGTTGCGCACATGCGGCCAGCACCAGCGGGCGGTCACGCGCAGCGTGGTGTCGGCCAACGCGCTCAGGTCGTCGGCCACCTGCTCGACGGTGATGCGGCCGTCGACGTCGCGCGCCAGCGTGCGGAACACCTCGGCGTGGTGGGCGTGGCGCAGCAGGTTCAAGAGGCGCTCTTCGTCGGCTTCGCCGGTGCGGGTGAGCGATGTGTGGCGTGCCTCGAGTTCGCGCTCGAACTCCTCGGCCACGAAGCGGCCGGACAGCATCTCGTCGCTTGCCAGCTCGTCGATCACGCCGGGGTGCTGCATCAGGTAGCGCGCGGGCCATTTCGCTGCGCCCAGCAGGCGCAGCAGGCGCTCTTGCACGGCGGGCCGTTCGACCAGCAGCGCGAGATAACTTTCGCGGCGCATCAGCGGCTCGATCCAGTCGGCCCAGCGCATCGCGGCATCGACATGGCGTGGCGTTTGCCCCGCGCCATCGCCGTCGGGCTCCTTGAGCCACTGGCCGGTGCGCTGCACCAGCTGGCGCAGCCGACCGCGCGTTTCTTCGCGCAGCGCGAGCACGCGCGGTGTTTCACACCAGTCGCGGATGCGTTCGGCAAAGGCGGGCGGCAGGTCGTCGAGCAGGTCTGCGAGGTCGGCGGGTGCCGCGGCCTTCTTGCCGTTGCACTTGCCGTTGCAGGGCTTCTCGCCGCCCAGCAGCTTGTCGAACTCCTGCGCGACGAACTCGCGGTGGGTGTCGAGCTGCGCAAGGAAGGGGCAGCAGTCGGCATAGCCCATGGTCTGGGCGATCCAGCGCAGGTCGTCGTCGGCCACCGGCAGCACGTGGGTCTGCTGGTCGTCCAGGTACTGGATGCGGTGTTCGACGCGGCGCAGGAACTCGTAGGCCGCGGCCAGCGCATCGGCGGTTTCCTGCGGCATCAGGTTGGCGCGCGCCAGCCGCTGCAGCGCATCGAGCGTGGGCCGCGTGCGCAGTTCGGGGAACTGCCCGCCGCGCACCACCTGCAAGAGCTGCACGGTGAATTCGATTTCGCGGATGCCGCCGCGCGAGAGCTTGACGTCGTTCGCGCGCTCGGGACGCCCGGCACTGCGGCGCGCCGACTGCTCGCGGATCTGCCGGTGCAACGTACGCAGCGAATCGAACACGCTGTAGTCGAGATAACGGCGGAACACGAAGGGCAGCACCGCGCCGCGCAGGCCCTGTGCATGCCCCGCGAGCACCAGCTCGCGCGGCGCGACCACGCGGCTCTTCATCCAGGCGAAGCGCTCCCATTCGCGGCCCTGCACCTGGAAATATTCTTCGAGCGCATCGAGCGAGACCACGCTCGGCCCCGAGTTGCCGTTGGGCCGCAGCGCCAGGTCGACACGGAACACGAAGCCGTGCTCGGTGGTGTCGCCCACCAGCGCGTAGATGCGCTTCACGGCGCGCGAGAAGTACTCCTGGTTGGCAAGGCGCCCACGGCCTTCGGCGTCGCCCTTGGTCTCGCCATCGAGGTCGTAGAGATAGATGAGGTCGATGTCGCTCGACACGTTGAGCTCGCGCGCACCGAGCTTGCCCATGCCGATGATCCAGAGCTGCGCGCGCTGGCCGTCGGGGCCGAGCGGCGCGCCGTGCACGGCGTCGAGTTCGTGGCAGGCGTCGCTGCAGGCGATGTCGAGCGCCAGCTCGGCCAGCTCGGTGACGGCGGTGGTCACCACGGCCAGCGGCGCATGCGCATCGCAATCAAGCGTTACAAGCCGCTCCATCACGAGCTGCCGCACAATCCGCAGTGCATCGCCGACGCTGTCCCCTCGTTGGCGCAATGCCTCGAAAGCCACAGTCATCGATTCGCGCCGCGGCGCGCCAGGGGGAAGCAATGCAAGTTCGGCCGCATACCTGCGACGCAGGCGCTGCACGAAGCGGGAGTAGGAAGAAAACGCGATCTGCGTCGAAGTGGCTGGCAACTGGTTCACACTGCTATCGGTTTCCGTGGAACCCCTCTGAATGCTGGCGGTCATAATTCCCGACACAGCGCGATCCTCAATGAACGACACGGCGTCTACCCCTTCACGTCTGCTCAAAATCACCGCTGTGACGGCGCGCTGGCTGTTGGGTTTGCTGATCGCTGCATGGCTTCTTCTTGCGCTGTCAGTCGTTGTCCTACACGCGTGGATTGTGCCGCGAATCGGCGATTTTCGCGGCGCACTGGAGGCACAGGCTAGCAAGGCCATCGGCGTGCCGGTCCGCATCGGATCGATCACCGCCCGCTCCGAAGGGCTTTTCCCGGCCTTCGAATTGCGTGACGTGGTGCTGCAGGACGCCGACAAACGCGAGGCGCTGCGCCTCGTGCGCGTGGTGGCCAGCGTGTCGCCGCGTTCGCTCTGGCGGCTGAATTTCGAGCAGCTCTACATCGAGGGCCCGCAGCTCGAAGTGCGTCGCGATGCTCAGGGAAAACTCCATGTGGCTGGTTTGCACATGTCGACCGATACGACCGGAGAGACCCGCGCCGCCGACTGGTTTTTCGCCCAGCGCGAGCTGGTTATCGAAGGCGGCACCGTGCGCTGGACCGACGAGCAGCGCCAGGTCGAGCCCCTGCTGCTGACCGACGTGCGCTTCGTTGCGCGCAACACCGGCCTGCGCCACGGCCTGCGGCTCGATGCCACGCCGCCAGCCGGCTGGGGCGAGCGCTTCACGCTGCGCGGCCAGTTCCGCCAGCCGCTGCTGTCGATCCGCAGCGGCCACTGGCAGACGTGGGACGGCGTGCTCTATGCCGACCTGCCCTACATCGACGTCACGCGCCTGGGCCGCTACGTGGCGCTCGACGCACGCATCCGCGAGGGCAACGGCGCGCTGCGCGTGTGGGCCGACGTCGATGACGGCCAGATCGTCGGCGCCGCCGCCGACCTCGGGCTCGACCGGGTCGACGTCTCGCTCGACAAGGGCCTGCAGCCACTGGTGCTGCGTGCCGTCACCGGCCGGCTGGCCGGCCAGTTCTCCGCGGAAACCCTCGAGTTCTCGACCACTGCGTTGCAGTTCGATACCAGCGACGGCATGCGCTGGCCCGGTGGCAACCTCTGGCTGCAGCACACGCCGGTCAAGGGACGCACGCCCGAGCACGGCGCGTTGCGCGCCGATCGGCTCGACCTCGCGGCGCTGGCCCTCATCGCCGACCGGCTGCCGCTGGGCGAGGCCACGCACAAGGCGCTGGCTGCCTACGCGCCGCGCGGGCTGGTCGAGCACATCGACGTGACCTGGCAGGGCACGCTGGGCGCGCCCGACAGGTACCAGGCCAAGGGCCGCGTGAGCGGCTTGCGCGTGGCCTCGCAGCCCGGCACGACGGACGCCGCCGCGGGCCCGCCCGCATCGACGACCGCAGCGGCGACCGCGACAACGACGGCAACGCCGCCAGCAACAGCAACGACGGCGACCGCCGCGGTCGCCACCGCGAACAGCGCCGCGCCAGCCCACCCGAAGGTCCATCCCGGCACGCCCGGCCTGAGCGGCGCCACGGTCGACTTCGACGCCACCCACACCGGGGGTACCGCCACCTTGGCGATCGCGCAGGGCACGCTCGAGTTTCCTGGCGTGTTCGAAGAGCCCGTCATCCCCATCGACCGGCTCTCGACCCAACTGCAATGGAAGCTCGACAACGGCAATGCGCAGTTGCAGGTTTCCAAGCTGCGCTTCGCCAATGCCGACGCCGAGGGCGACGCCGAAGCCAGCTGGCGCACCAGCGACCCGGCCACGTCCAGCAGCAAGGGCCACTACCCCGGCGTGCTCGACCTGCAGGGCAAGCTGACCCGCGCCGACGGCACGCGCGTGTTCCGCTACCTGCCGCTCGACATTCCCCAGCACACGCGCGACTACGTGCGCGACGCCGTCACCAAGGGCACCGCCAGCAGCGTCGATTTCCGCGTGCGCGGCGACCTGCACGACATGCCCTTCCTCGATCCGAAGCTGGGCGACTTCCGCATCGCGGCCAAGGTGGCGGACGTCAACTACGCCTACGCGCCGCCCCATGTCCCGCCCACGCCATCGCGCAGCAACGGCATGCCGCCCCCGGTGTGGCCGCCGCTCACCGGCCTGTCGGGCGAGCTGGTGTTCGAGCGCGACAGCATGCTGGTGCGCAATGCGCGGGGCCGTCTGGCCGGCACCAACGGCGTCGAAGTGACCAAGGCCGAGGCGCAGATCCCGGAGCTGTCGCACCACGCGCCGCAACTGCGCGTCGACGCGCAGGCCAAGGGCCCGCTCGCCGAGGTGCTGCGCGTGGGCGCGCCGCTGGCTGGCGAAACGGGCGAGATCATGCTGCGCGCGCGCGCCACCGGTTCGGCCGACTACAAGCTGCACCTCGAGTTGCCGCTCGCGGCCATGGACAACGCCAAGGTGCAGGCCAGCGTGACACTGGCCGACAACGAGCTGCAGGTCGTGCCCGAGGCGCCTTCCCTGACGCAGGCCAAGGGCACGGTGAACTTCACCGAGACCGGCTTCTCGCTGGCCGGCGTGCAGGCCCGGCTGCTGGGCGGCGACATCCGTGTCGAAGGCAAGGGCCGCTTCAACGGCCCCAACCGCGAGGTTGCCCTGAAGGCGCAAGGCACGGCCACGGCAGACGGTCTGCGCGGCGCGCGCGAGGTCGACTGGCTCTCGCGCCTGGCAAGCAAGGCCAGCGGCAGCACGCCGTTCGCGGCCAGCTTCTCGGTGCGCGACGGCGCCCCCGAGTTCTCGCTCACCAGCAGCCTGCAGGGCATGGCCCTGCAGCTGCCACCGCCGCTGGTCAAGACCGCCGAAGAGCAGATGCCGCTGCGCATCGAGAAGAAGGTGATCGCGCGCGAAACCCGCCAGGGCGCGGGCGTCGCCACGCAAGACCAGCTCACGCTCGACCTGGGCCGCGTGGGGGCGATCCAGTACGTGCGCGACATCTCCGGCCCTGAGGCGCGCGTGCTGCGCGGCAGCATCGGCTTCGGCCTGTCGGCGGGCGAAACCGCGAGCCTCCCCGACAAGGGCGTCTTCGCCAACGTCAACATCGTCAAGCTCGACACCTCCGCATGGCAGGCGCTGCTGGGCTCGGCCGTGAGCAACGCCTCCGAGAGCGCCGGCAGCACCGAGCGGGCCGACGATCCGGCCCTGGCCTACCTGCCCACCCGCATCGCGGTGCGCGCGCAGCAGCTGGGCGTGGCGGGTCGCACGCTGCACAACGTGGTGCTGGGCGGCACGCGCGATGGCGCGCTCTGGCGCGCCAACATCGACGCCACCGAATTGAGCGGCTATGCCGAGTACCGCCACACGCAGGCCGGGCGCCTGTATGCGCGGCTCGCGCGGCTGAAGATCGCGCCGTCCGAGGCCACGCAGGTCGAGGCCCTGCTCGACGAGCAGCCCGGCACCCTGCCGGCCCTGGACATCGTGGTCGACGACTTCGAACTGCTGGGCAAGCGGCTGGGCCGCGCCGAGATCGACGCGGTCAACCGCGGCGGCGCCGGGCGCGAATGGGCGCTCAACAAGCTGACCCTCACCACGCCCGAGGCCAACTTCGCAGCCAAGGGCAGCTGGGCCGCCATTCCCGGTGCACCGGCCGGGCAGCGCCGCACCGCGATGACCTTCAAGCTCGACATCGCCGATGCCGGCGAGCTGCTCGCGCGCTTCGGCATGCCGGGCGTGCTGCGGCGCGGCAAGGGGCGGCTCGAAGGCGATGTCAACTGGCGCGGCTCGCCCTTCTCGCTCGACTACCCGAGCCTGGGCGGGCAACTGCAGGTCGACGTGGAGTCGGGCCAGTTCCTCAAGGCCGACCCGGGGCTGGCCAAGCTGCTCGGCGTGCTGAGCCTGCAGGCGCTGCCGCGCCGGCTCACGCTCGACTTCCGCGACGTGTTCAGCCAGGGCTTCGCCTTCGACTTCATCCGCGGCGACGCGAAGATCAACAAGGGCATCGCCAGCACCAACAACCTGCAGATGAAGGGCGTGAACGCCGCCGCGCTGATGGATGGCTCGGCCGACATCGTGCGCGAGACGCAGAACCTGCGCGTGGTGGTGGTGCCCGAGATCAACGCCGGCACGGCCGCGCTGGTGGCCACCGCCATCAACCCGGCCATCGGCCTGGGCACCTTCCTGGCGCAATGGGTGCTGAGCAAGCCGCTGTCGGCCGCGGCCACGCAGGAGTTCCATGTCGAAGGCACCTGGGCCGACCCCAAAATAGCGAAGGTGCCGCGCTCGCTGCAATTGCTGCCCCAGAGCATCCCGTCCCTTCCGGGCCTCCCCGCTTTGCCTGGCTTGCCAGGCTTGCCCGGTACGTCGGGCGCGTCGACCGCCGAAGAAGGCAAGAAAACGGAGAACACCCCATGAGAGTTGCAGCCATCCAGATGGTGTCGGCCATCGCCCGCGAAGCCAACCTCGCACGCGCCCACGACCTGCTCGCACAGGCCGCCGCGGCCGGTGCCGAGCTGGCGGTGCTGCCCGAGTACTTCTGCATGATGGGCGCGCGCGACACCGACAAGCTGGGCCTGCGCGAGACCGCCGGCGCGGGCATGGTGCAGGGCTTTCTGGCCGACGCGGCGCGCGAGTTCGGGCTGTGGATCGTCGGCGGCACGCTGCCCATCGAGAGCACCGACGCCGAGCACGTCTTCAACAGCTCGCTGTGCTTCTCGCCCGACGGCAAGTGCGTGGCGCGCTACGACAAGATCCATCTCTTCTTCTTCGACAACGGCACCGAGCGCTACGACGAGCGCCGCGTGATCACACCGGGCACCGAGCCCGTCGTGTTCGACCTGCCCTCGCGCGACGGCCACAGCTGGCGCATCGGCATGAGCGTCTGCTACGACCTGCGCTTTCCCGAGCTGTATCGCGCGCTCGCAAAGCAGGGCGCCGACCTGCTGCTGGTACCCAGCGCCTTCACCCGCACCACCGGCGCCGCCCACTGGGAGGTGCTGCTGCGTGCCCGCGCCATCGAAAACCTCGCCTGGGTGGTCGCGCCCGCGCAGGGCGGCACGCACGAGAACGGCCGCCAGACCTGGGGTCAGTCGCTGGTTGTCGATCCGTGGGGCACGGTGGTGGCGCAGCAGGCCACCGGAGAAGGCGTGGTGCTGTTCGACATCGACGCCGCACAGGTCGAGCGCTCGCGCACGCAGCTTCCCGTTCTCTCGCACCGCGTGCTCTGACGTGCCGGCCCTGCCGTCCGAAGCCGCCGCTGAAGCCCCGCACCGCCGGCAAGCGCCCCTGTCGTTCGCGCGCCTGCGGTCGCTCTGGCAGCGCTGGTTTCTGTGGCTGCTGCTGGCCGTGCTGGTGTCGGCGCTGCTGGTCACCGTGGTGTGGCTTGCCGGGCGGCACGAGGTCGAGCAGGTGCAGGCCTCGCTCGACCGCGACACCGCCGATGCCGTCTCCGATTTGCGCAGCGGCTTCCAGCGCAACGCGCAGAGCCTGCGCGCCACGCAGGCGCCGGGCGTGGAGCGTTCGCAATGGACCGACACCGCCGCCGCGCTGCTGCGCGAGCACCGCGAATGGCTGCGGCTCGAATGGCGCGATGCCGCGCTGCGCCCCATCGAGGCGGTCAACACGCCCTACCGCATGCGCATCCTCGACGAGGCCAGCCGCGGCCCCGATCAGTCCGACGTCACGCTGGCCTGCGCGGCGGCGCGCAAGCTCGGCGCGTCGGCCTATTCGCCAAGTCACTACGTGCCGATCACCGGCGGTGGCGGCGTCGAGGTGATGGAGCTGTGCGTGCCCATCGACGCGGGCGGCTACCTCGTGGCCAGCTATTCGCTGCGCGACGCACTGATCGAGCTGGTCGGCCCCACGCTCACGCGCGGCCAGGAAGTGGCCTTTACCGAGGCCGACGGCACGCGGCTCGTGGCGCTCGGCACCTCGCGCCGCACCGGCACGCGCGTGTTCACCTCGCAGCAGCTCATCGACCTGCCCGGCGCCGCGCTGATGCTGCGCGTCGACGGCTGGCGCGCCGCGCCCGACCTGTTCCCGAACATGCTCACGGCGCTGGTCACGGCGATCTCGATCGCGCTGGTGTCGGTGCTGGTCCTGCTGGCGCGCGACACGCGGCGGCGGCTGCGCGCCGAGCGCGACCTGGCCGATGCACTGGCCTTTCGCAAGGCGATGGAAGACTCGGTCATCACCGGCCTGCGCGCGCGCGACCTGCAGGGGCGCATCACCTACGTCAACCCGGCGTTCTGCGAGATGGTCGGCTTCAGCCCCGAAGAACTCATGGCCGACAACACCGAGGCCCCCTACTGGCCCACCGAGCTGGCGCACGAATACCAGCAGCGCCAGGCGCGGCGCCTGGCCGGTGGCATGCCGCCGCGCGAAGGCTTCGAGTCGGTCTTCATGCGCAAGGACGGCACGCGCTTTCCGGTGCTGATCTTCGAGGCGCCGCTCATCAACGCGCACCGCGTGCAGACCGGCTGGATGAGCGCGTTCATCGACGTGAGCGAGCAGCGCCGCATCGAGGAGCTTTCACGCGCCAGCCAGGAGCGCCTGCAGGCCAGCGCGCGCCTGGCCACCGTCGGAGAGATGGCTTCGCTGCTGAGCCATGAACTCACGCAGCCCTTGGCCGCCATTGCCAGCTATGCGAGCGGCTCGCTCAACCTGCTCGGGCCGAACGCGAAGGGCGACCAGGGCGAAGTCGCGATGGCCGTGAAGCGCATCGCCGAGCAGGCCGACCGCGCCGGCCAGGTGATCCGCAGCGTGCACGACTTCGTGCGCCGGCGCGACCGCACGCGCGAGGCCGTGGCGCCGCAGGCGCTGATCGACGCGGTGTTGCCACTGGTGCGGCTGCAGGCGCGCAAGCTCGGCGTGATCATCGAAGTGGTGCTCGAAGACCGCCTGCCCGCCGCCATGTGCGACCGCACGCTGGTCGAACAGGTGCTGCTCAACCTGGCGCGCAACGCGATGCAGGCGATGGACATGCCCGACAACGTCGGCAGCCGGGTGCTGCGGCTGCGCGTGGCGCGCGCCGTGGCGGTGGGCGGCACAGGGCAAGAGGATGCTCGCCGTTGGCTGGAGTTTTCGGTGGCCGACCTGGGCTGCGGCATCAGCGCGGAAGTGGCCGAACGGCTCTTCACGCCTTTCTTCACCACGCGCGCCGATGGCATGGGGCTCGGGCTGAGCCTGTGCCGCACGGTGGTGGAGCAGCACGGCGGCGCGCTCATGTTCGAGCCCAATCGCCCGCGCGGCACCGTCTTCCGGTTTACCCTGCCGAGCACATGAAGCACCTCCAGGCTTTGCGTACTTCATGTCGCTTCTACATGCCCTTTGCCGAGGGCAACGCCAGTGGTCCGGTGAAGCCGGCTTCGCGGTGGCCTACGAAGAGCCTGTTTTCGTTTTTGGATTTGAAATGCAACCGCTGATCGATGGATTGATCTTTATCGTGGACGACGATGCCAGCGTGCGCGAGGCGCTCGCCTGGCTGCTGCGCTCGCGGCGCCTGGCCTCCGAGCACTTCGGCAGCGCCGAGGTTTTCGAGCAGTTCCTCGACCAGGGGCCGCTGCCCGAGCAGCCGCTGTGCCTGCTGCTGGATGTGCGCATGCCCGGCACCAGCGGGCTGGTGCTGTTCGACCGGCTCGCCGAGCGCGGGCTGCTGGCGGCGATGCCGGTGATCTTCCTGACCGGTCATGCCGACGTGCCGACCGCCGTCGATGCGGTCAAGCGCGGTGCCTTCGATTTCTGCGAGAAGCCGTTCTCGGACAACGCTTTGGTCGACCGCATCGAGCAGGCGCTGGGCGCGTCGTTGCGCGAGCTGGAGGCGCAGCGCGTGCGCCGCAGCCTGGCCGAGCGCATCGCCGAGCTGACCGACCGCGAGCGCGACGTGATGCGGCTCGTGGTCGAAGGCCTGCCGAACAAGCTGATTGCCGACCAGCTCGCGATCAGCGTGCGCACGGTGGAAGTCCACCGCGCGCGCGTGTTCGAAAAGATGGAGGTGAAGTCGGCCGTCGAATTGGCGAACCGGCTTCGGGATCTCTAGGGTCTGTTCACCCTACGCAAGGGGTCGCGAAGTTCGCCGCAGCCCGCCCATCAAGGCGCGTGACGCCGTGCGTGCGTCCGCACGCACAAGGAACGCAACGCCGAGGGGCGGGCTGTGGCGAGCTTCCCTTCGGGTTGCTTCGCCAAGGGGCCGTCTGCGGCGTTGCCCGCGCTTGCAAGGCGCGAGCCTTGCTGCGCCCGGGCGCCTTGCAGCCAGCCCCTTGGCGAAGCAACGCGACCCCTTGCGTAGGGTGAACAGACCCTAGACGATCAGGCCTTTTCCGCCACGAAGATCTCGACGCGGCGGTTTTGCGCGCGGCCGGCCGCGGTGCCGTTGTCGGCCAGCGGTTCACGCGAGCCACGGCCGTCGGTCGTGATGGCGGTGGTCGACACGCCGCGTCCCACCAGGTGGTTGCGCACGCTGTCGGCGCGGCTCACCGAGAGGCGCTCGTTGCCGTCTTCAGTGCCGGTGTTGTCGGTGTGGCCGATCACGCGCACGCTGGCGGCGGTGGCGGTCTTCAGGCCTTCGGCGACCTTGTCCAGCACCTGCGCGAGGTTGCGCTTGACGTTGGCGCGGCCCGTGTCGAAGGACAGTTCATTGGGAATGACCACGTGCAGCTGGTTGTCGGTGGTCTGCTCGATCACCACACCCGTGCCCTTGGTCGAGGCTTCGAGATCGCTCTTCAGTGCGGCCAGGCGCGCCGTCCAGCTGTTGGCAGGAGCGGCCGGCGCCGCGGCGGGCGCGGCAGCTGCCGGCGGCGGTGTCGACTGCGAGGCGCAGCCCGCAATGACCATCAACGCGGCGGCCGCCGCACTTGCAACAACGAATTTCCTCATGAGTTTTCCCTCTTCTTGGACCAGTGGAATGGTGAGGGGAACCGGTTGTTCAGCGTGGCCGGTTTCCCCGATGTGGTGACGGCGAACTCAACCCTGCGGTGCGCGCTCGCCCACGTAGATCTCGACGCGACGGTTCTGCGCCCGGCCGGCGTCGCTGTTGTTGTCGGCGATCGGTTCGCGCGAACCGCGGCCTTCGATGCGGAAGGCGGCAGGGTTCACGCCGCGTGCCACCAGGTAGTCGCGCGTGCTGGTGGCGCGCTCGACCGACAGCGGGTTGTTGATGGCGTCGGAGCCGGTGCTGTCGGTGTGGCCGATGATGCGCACCTCGGCGTTCGGGTTGTTGCGCAGGCCGTTCGCGAACTGGTCGAGCACCGGCGCGAAGTTCGACTTGATGTTGGCGCGGCCCACGTCGAAGGACACGTCGCTCGGAATCTGCAGCTTCAGTTCGTTGTTGGGCGTTTGCGTCACGGCGATGCCGGTGCCCTGCGTGGCGGCTTCCATCTGGCGCTTCTGGTTTTCCATGCGCTGCGACCACAGGTAGCCGCCGAGCGCGCCGGCCGCGGCACCGACGACCAGGCCCGTATTGACACCGGTGCGACCACCGGTGGCCGCACCGATGGCGGCGCCTCCCAATGCGCCGACGCCGGCGCCGATGCCGGTGTTGCGCTGCGTATCGGTCATTCCTCCGGCGCAGCCGGACAGGACGATGGCCGTGGCCACGGTGGCGAATACGAACTTTTTCATGGCGAGACCTTTCTAGGTTGAATCAGGCGGGCCAGAGCTTAGCTCCCGGAAGTGCCAGATGGTACGGGCTCAAAGCCCTACGGAAAATAAGAAAAGTTTCGCCATAGCGCATGAATGCTGCGATGATTGCTACTAAAGTAATAGCAATGGGGTGCTTGTCCGACACGCGGGTGCGGCATCGGGCTACACAAGCAATTCACGGTTTCGGCGGCGGGTTCCGATCGGTGGCGCGGGTGCCCTCTTCGGCATCGGTTTCGTCGTGCAATTCACCCTTCTTGCGGCCGGAAAACATGGTCCACCAAATGATCAAGATGAACACGAGTCCCGCGGCGAGGGCTTCAAGCAGAATCAAACCCATGAGAAATGGACTCCTGTGGCTGGTTGGGCTGGTGATCGTAGCAACGCTGGCCGGCTGTTCCGTCGGCCCCCGCGTGCCTGACGGGCCCACCCGCCCTTCCGTCATTGCCCCGCCGCGCGACCTGGGGCCCCTGACCGGCTCGCTCACGCATCCCAAGAGCCGCTGGGTGCCGGTCGGCTGGGCCGAGTTGCCGGGTTTCGGCGAAGACCCGCTGCATGAAGCGTGGATCGCGCTGCTGGCCAACTGCTCGCGCCCCAATGCGGCCTTTGCGCCCCTGTGCCGCGACGTGCGCCAGCTCACCATCGCCACGCCCGAAGAACAGCGCCAGTGGATGACCGACCGGCTGCAGCCCTACCGCGTCGAGGCCCTGAACGGCCAGAGCGAAGGCAAGCTCACCAGCTACTACGAGCCGGTGTACGAAGCCTCCCGCGTGCCCAACGCCACCTTCAACATTCCGCTCTACCAGGCGCCGGACGGCCTCGTGCCGCGCCGCCCCTGGTACACCCGCCAGGAGATCGAGACCCTGCCCGAGGCCCAGGCCGCGCTGCGCGGCCGCGAGATCGCCTGGATGGCCGACCCCATCGACGCGCTGATGCTGCACATCCAGGGCTCCGGGCGCCTGCGCATCACCGAGGCCAACGGCTACCAGCACACGGTGCGCGTGGCCTTCTCGGCCACCAACGAGCAGCCCTACCGCAGCGTGCAGCAATGGCTGATGAGCCAGGGCGTCACCAAGGTCGGCAAGTGGCCCGACGACACCAAGGCCTGGGTCGCGCAGAACCCGCAGCGCGTGACGCAGCTGCTGTGGAGCAACCCGCGCTACGTGTTCTTCCGCGAAGAGACGATGAGCGAGGTCGATGCCGCCTTCGGCCCGCGCGGTGCGCAGGGCGTGCCGCTCACGGCGGGGCGCTCCATTGCGGTCGACCGCGAAAGCATTCCGTACGGCACGCCGGTGTGGCTGGCATCCATCGGGCCGGCGGCGCAGTTGCAGAAGCTGGTGGTGGCGCAGGACACGGGCAGCGCCATCCTCGGCGCGGTGCGGGCCGACTACTTCGCCGGCACCGGCCCCGACGCGGGCCGGCTCGCCGCCAGCGTGAACCAGCCGCTGCGCCTGTGGGCGCTGTGGCCGCGGGGGCTGCCGGCGCCCTGACGTTCTGAACATCGCCGGCCGCTTTGCCGGCGCATGAACCTGGCGCCTGCGCAGTGGGTGCGTGGGTCGTCTTTCCGCAGTGATCGGCACGCCCTTGCGGCGTGCGTTGTCATCGCTTTGTCATGAGCGATGCACGGTTTCGTCATGGTCGCCCTCTATGGTCTCGTCCCTGACGGGAGGCTGACTTTAGGCCTCACGACGCCTTCCTCCACGATCCCGGAAAAACAAATGACTGACTCCACCAAGGCCCCCAGCGCCTCCCGCCGCCACGCCCTGAAGTTGATGGGCGCGGCCCCGATGCTGCCACTCGGCGGCGTCGCCTTCCTCACCGCCTGCGGCGGTGGTGGCAGCAATGGCGCGGTCTTCCCGCCCATCGTGCCGCCGGCCCCCGCACCAGCGCCTGCACCGGCGCCCGCACCTGCCGCCAAGTTCGCTTCGGCCGAATTCACGGGCATGCCCGCGCCGACGCTCGCCGATGCGGCCGCCATGGCCACCACCACTGTCGGCTCGACCTTCAAGGTGTCGTTCGACAACGGCAGCTCCACCGAATACAAGCTGGCTTACCAGCCCTTCTTCCTGACCGGCGACATGGTGTCCGACGGCAAAGGCGGCCAGATCCTGGCGGGCGGCTATGTCGACATCAACAACAAGCCGATCATCGATACCTCGGTGGCCGGCAAGAACCGCCAGTTCTTCTCCGACAGCCCCGACGGCACGTCGCTGCTGTCGCTGCCGAACGCGACGGTGACCGGCATCAAGGGCAAGCCGGTGTTTGCCGTGGTCCAGTTCGAATACAACACGCGCGACCTGAGCGGTGCCGATACCTACGGCGTGCTGCCGTCCCCCATCGCCGTGCTCACGCTCGATCAGGACCAAACCACCGGCAAGCTGAGCCTCGTGAAGTACCACAACGTCGACATGTCGTCGGCGCACGGCCTGTGGATCACCTGCGGCGCGAGCCTCTCGCCCTGGAACACCCACCTGTCGAGCGAGGAGTACGAACCCGATGCGTTCGCCGCCGCCGGCTCTTCGGGCGACAAGCAGTTCAAGGCCTACAGCAAGAACGTGTTCGGCGACGAGACCACCGCCAAGCCCTACCACTACGGCCACCTGCCCGAGATCACCGTGAACCCCGATGGCACCGGCAGCGTCAAGAAGCACTACTGCATGGGCCGCATCTCGCACGAGCTGATCCAGGTCATGCCCGACAACCGCACGGCCATCATGGGTGACGACTACACCAACGGCGGCTTCTTCATGTTCGTCGCCGACAAGGAAAAGGACCTCTCGGCCGGCACGCTCTACGTCGCTAGGTACGACGCGGGCTACTCGATCGACCCGGCCGCCGCCGCCACGAAGATCACGTGGATCAACCTCGGCCATGCGACCAGCGCCGAGATCGAGAACCTCGCCAACACGCTCAACCCGGCCGACATCATGGATGTCAAGACGAGCGATCCGAGCGACGCCAGCTACACCCTGCTGTACGCCAACGGCAAGGCCAACTACGTCAAGCTCAAGCCGAACATGGAGAAGGCCGCCGCCTTCCTGGAAACCCACCGCTACGCCAACCTCAAGGGCGCCAGCATGGCTTTCACCAAGATGGAAGGCACCACCGTCAACATCAAGGACAAGGTGGCCTACTCCGCGCTGCAGAACATCCAGGACTCGATGGTCGAGAAAGGCACGGGCTGGTCGGCTGCTACCAACATCGCACTGCCCAAGAAGCTCAGCGCCGGCGGCGTGATGGCGCACAACCTTGCAGGCGGCCAGAAGGACACCGACGGCAAGTCCATCAACAGCGACTGGGTGCCGACGCAGACCCGCGCGCTGATCGTGGGTGAAGACATCGCTTCCGACGCACTGGGCAACACCTCCAACCCCGAAAAAATCGCCAACCCCGACAACCTCAAGTTCTCGGAAAAGCTGCGCACGCTGTTCATCGGCGAGGACAGCAGCAGCCACGTCAACAACTTCCTGTGGGCCTACAACATCGACACGAAGAAGCTCTCGCGGATCATGTCGATCCCCGCCGGCGGCGAGTCGACCGGCCTGCATGCGGTCGACGAGCTCAACGGCTGGACCTACATCATGAGCAACTTCCAGCACGCGGGTGACTGGGGCAGCATCCACTCGAAGGTGCAGGGCACGCTCGATCCGCTGGTGCGCAAGAACTACAACGACCGCTACAGCGCCGCGGTCGGCTACCTCACCGCCGACCCGATCCAGCCGAAGCTCTCGAAGTAAGCCGCCAAGGCTTCTTCATTCAGGACGGCGCCGTCGGCAACGGCAGCGCCGTCTTGTAGCGCACCTGCTTGAGCGCAAAGCTGGAGCGGATCTTCTCGATCCCCGGGATCGGCGTGAGCTGCTCAATGATGAATTTCTACAGTGCCGCCATGTCGGCCACCGCGACGCGGATCAGGTAGTCGCGGTCGCCGGTCATCAGGTAGCACTCCATCACCTCGTCGTGCTCGGCGATGCGCTGCTCGAAGTCGGCCAGCGAATGCTTGCTCTGTGTCTTCAGGCTGATCGAGATGAACACGTTCAGGCCCAGGCCCAGCGCCTTGGGACTCGCGAGCGCCACGTAGCGGCCGATCACGCCGTTGGCTTCGAGCGCCTTCACCCGGGCCAGGCACGGCGAGGGCGACAGGTGCACGCGGCGCGCCAGCTCCACGTTCGACAGCGCGCCGTCGCGCTGCAGTTCGTCCAGGATGCGCAGGTCGATGGCGTCGAGTTGCATGAAATGCCGTGCAAATTGAAGATGACGGCATCTTATGCTGTGACGACTGCATGGAATTGGCTGCGCCGGTAGCTAATTCTCCGCATGCCGGCCTAAAGTGCCGATATGAACGCCCCGATTTCAGCCGACCAGATGCGCGCATTGCTGCTCGACACGCCGCTTTCGCACGACCCCGACCCTGCAGAGACCGCCGAGTGGCGCGACGCCTTCCTGGCGCTGGCGCAGGCGCATGGCCCGCAGCGCGCGCGACAGATGCTGGTGGAGCTGGCCCGCCTGGCGCGCCAGCAGCGCATCGGCTGGCAGCCTGAACTGGCAACGCCGTACGTCAACACCATCGCGGTGGAAGACCAGCCGCCGTTCCCCGGCGACCTTGCCATCGAAGAGCGGCTGGCTTCGCTGATGCGCTGGAACGCACTCGCGATGGTGGCCAAGGCCAACCAGGCGTATGGCGAATTGGGTGGACACATCGCCAGCTATGCAAGCGCGGCCGACCTGTTCGAGACCGGCTTCAACCATTTCTTCCACGCGCGCAGCGAAGCGCATCGCGGCGACCTCGTGTTCTTCCAGCCGCACAGCGCGCCCGGCGTTTATGCGCGTGCGTACCTCGAAGGCCGCCTGAGCGAAGAAGACCTGAACCACTACCGCCAGGAACTGACCGCGCCCGCCTTCGTCGACGGCAGCGGCGCGCGCGGCCTGTGCAGCTATCCGCATCCGTACCTGATGCCGGACTTCTGGCAGTTCCCCACCGGCTCGATGGGCATCGGCCCCATCAGCTCGATCTACCACGCGCGCTTCATGCGCTACCTCACGCACCGCAACCTGCTGAACTGCGAAGGCCGCAAGGTCTGGGGCGTGTTCGGCGACGGCGAAATGGACGAGCCCGAGTCGATGAGCGCATTGACGCTCGCCGCGCGCGAGAAGCTCGACAACCTCGTGTGGGTCGTCAACTGCAACCTGCAGCGCCTCGATGGCCCGGTGCGCGGCAACGGCCGCATCATCGACGAGCTCGAAAAGCTATTTGCCGGCGCGGGCTGGAACGTCGTCAAGCTCGTGTGGGGCAGCGATTGGGACGGCCTCTTCGCGCAAGACGTCAGCGGCGCGCTCGCCCGCGTGTTCGCCAACACCGTCGACGGCCAGATGCAGACCTTCGCCGCGAAAGACGGCCGCTTCAATCGCGACAACTTCTTCGGCCAGAACCCCGAACTCGCGCGTTTGGCCGAAGGCATGACCGACGAGCAGATCGATCGCTTGAAGCGCGGCGGCCACGACCTCGTGAAGATCCATGCCGCCTACGCCGCGGCGGCCAAGCACAAAGGCCAGCCCACCGTGATCCTGGCCCACACCAAGAAGGGCTACGGCATGGGCAGCGCGGCCCAGGGCAAGATGACGACGCACTCGCACAAGAAGATGGGCGACGTCGACCTCATCGAATTCCGCGACCGTTTCAACCTGCCGCTCACCGATGCGCAGGCCATCGCGATGGACTTCTTCCGCCCGGCCGAAGACAGCGCCGAGATGCGCTACCTGCGCCAGCACCGCGAAGCGCTCGGCGGCGCCATGCCGCGCCGCGAGACCGCCTGCGACGTGGTGCCCAAGCCCGACATCGCCAGCTACGCGCAGTTCGCGACAGCGGCAGGGGGCAAGGAAATGAGCACCACCATGGCCTTCGTGCGCATGCTGGGCAACCTCATGAAGGACAAGGCCCTGGGCCCGCGCATCGTGCCCATCGTGGCCGACGAGGCGCGCACCTTCGGCATGGCCAACCTGTTCAAGCAGGTCGGCATCTATTCGAGCGTGGGCCAGCGCTATGCGCCGGAAGACATCGGCTCGGTGCTGAGCTATCGCGAAGCCACCGACGGGCAGATCCTCGAAGAGGGCATCAGCGAAGCGGGCGCCATCGCGAGCTGGACGGCCGCGGCCACCAGCTACAGCGTGCACGGCCTGGCGATGCTGCCGTTCTACATCTACTACTCGATGTTCGGCTTCCAGCGCGTGGGCGATGCGATCTGGGCCGCGGCCGACCAACGGGCGCGGGGCTTTCTGCTCGGCGCCACCTCGGGCCGCACCACGCTCGGCGGCGAAGGCCTGCAGCACCAGGACGGCAGCAGCCACCTCGTGGCCGCGACCATCCCCAACTGCAAGGCCTACGACCCGGCCTATGCGGGCGAAATGGCAGTGATCGTCGATGCCGGCATCCGCGAAATGATGGTCGAGCAGAAGGACGTTTTCTATTACGTCACGCTCATGAACGAAAACTACGCGCAGCCCGATGTGCCCGCCGGTGCGGAAGGCGACATCCTGCGCGGGTGCTATCGCTTCGGCACGTATGCGCCGGTCAAGGGAAAGGCCAAGCAGAAGGTCTCGCTCATGGGCTCGGGCGCGATCCTCACCGAAGTGGTCAAGGCCGCGCAATTGCTGGCCGACGAAGGCATTGAGGCCGAAGTGTTCAGCGTCACGAGCTGGAGCGAACTGGCGCGCGACGGCCTGGCCTGCGAACAGCGCGCACTGGCGGGCGAAGCTACCGGCACCGCGTTCGTCGCGCAGCAGCTCGGCAAGGGCAAGGCCCCGATCATCGCGGCCACCGACTACGTGCGCGCCGTGCCCGAGAGCGTGCGCGCCTTCCTGCCCGAAGGCCGCCGCTACCTCACGCTCGGCACCGATGGCTTCGGCCGCAGCGACACGCGCGCGGCGCTGCGCCAGTTCTTCGGCGTGGATGCCGCGAGCATCGCGCGCGCCGCGCGTCACGCACTTAACGCAACGGCGGCGACTTAGATCGACTGTTGAGCGGGTCTGATCGGCCAATCTGTCGGCGGATCGATCGTTTCGAGCGACTGCAGGGCGAAGGTTTTGCGTGGCGCGCGATTGCGCATACGTGCTTCACGTACCTTGATTCGCGCGCGAACATGGCGATGCAGCGGAACAAGCCCTTCCTGTAGCGCTTGCTCCATCGCAGCGCGAGAAACCGTGCCAATCACCACGTTTCGATCGATGTGCAAGCGCAACTCAAAGCGCGACGAATATTCAGCCCAGCCGATGATTTCCCCCTCAAGCGTTTCGGTCCGGTCTTCGATCGTCATTGCCTCGGCACGCTGGCGCGCACGTTGGATGGCCTGTATCGTGAGCTCGAAGTCGCGTTCACCTTCCACCACACGAAGGCTGGCGCCTTCATCATCGAGCAACTTGAAGAATTCCTTCAACGCACCAAGTTGCCTGTTGTCGACGTCCGCCGAAGCTTCGTCGAACAGGGCGTCGTCTGCAGCGGCCATGCGCGATAGCGTGTCTGCGACTTGATCGACAGCCTCCTTCAATACTAGGTCTCCAATGGCAGGTTCACTGCCCTGAAGAACAAACCCGAATGATCCTCGCACGACGTCGGTGACCAGCAGTTGGGTGTCGTCGCTCATAGGGACGCGGCCGCGGGACGACAGCGGTCCGGTTTCGGACGCTGCATAGCGCTGGCTGATCAGCTTCTGGAATTTGCCGACAGCTTGTGTGCCGAATGCAGCCTTGATGCCGTGAGATCCAATGACTGGGCGACCGCCAAAGAAAAGCGCCACACCGACCGGTGCTTGCACACTTGCCTCGGCCAACTCGGCCAGCTCTCTCTCAAGGCGGCGCACACGTTGACTGTATTGATGCTCCGCGAGCGGATCGGCATGCGTCTGCCCCTCGACGAGCAACTGGCGGGCCTGAGCCAGATCGGCTTGTAGAAATTGCTTTTCAAGTTGAGCCAGCATTCGGTTCTCCTTGGTGCATGAGTGCGTCAATCAATGCTCTGGCGCTGTCATCGTCCGAGTCCAATGGAAGCTGCAGCATGCCTTTCCATAGCGCGTCGCCGCGACGGTGAGAATACAAACCGTACCAGTAACGCGTCTGCAGGACCAGCCATTCGGGTGCTGTGGTGAGGTTGACGATGCTGGTATCGCAGTGGAATTCGCGTTTGCAGAGCTCCAGATCAAATAATTCCGGCCGAGTGCTCAGCATCTGATTGATTTGCTGATCGCTCTTGCCAGCGGGACGGTGAGCAAAGGTCACTACATCGATATCGTTGGGCGCACGATCCTCGCGCGCCTCTATATCTTCGACAAAGCTGCCGTCGAGCCACTGAAATCCTTGGGCGAAACCCAGCCCCCGAAGTTCGGCGCGATACCGCAAGAGTCCGTCAAGCACGATGCATCGCTGCTGGCTGATTGCAAAGCGCTGCACCAGTTCGCTGCTCGTCACCAGATAAGGTGAGCTGTGCGCGCTATTCATCCGCTCGCCTTCAAAGGGCGGCAGTACGTGGGAGTGGTTGAACGCGGGAATCACGGGTGGGAGCATAGCGGTTGTGTGTTGCTCATCTGACCGCACAACGGAACGTGCGCATCGGTAAGTGAGCCGAATTGCGCGACCTTGAGCACATCTGAATATGACGGCATCTGTCGATGTACCTCGGGTAGAGTCAGTCTCAGACCTTCATTGCCCCTATGACCGCCCGTTTCCAATCCCTCGCCCCCGCCGTCCGCCTGGCCGACCAGGTGGCCGATGCGCTCGCGGCCGAGGTGCGCAGCGGGCGCCTGTCCGAAGGCGATCGGCTGCCGACCGAAGCGGTGCTCGCAGAGCAGTTCGGCGTGAGTCGCACCGTGATCCGCGAAGCGGTCTCGCGGCTCAAGTCGCTGGGGCTCGTGGATTCGCGGCAGGGCAGTGGCGTGTACGTGCGCGCTGCCGGTGTCGAGCCGCTGCGCTTCGAGATGCCGCACGTGGCCTCGCGCGAAGCGGTGATCCAGATGGTCGAGTTGCGCCGCGCGCTCGAAGCCGAAGTGGCCGCGCTTGCGGCCGAGCGCCGCACGCCTGAAGACGTGCAACGCATCCGCGACGCCATCGACGCGCTGCACGCCGCGGTGGCTGCCGGCGGCAACGGCGCCGACGAAGACGTGCGCTTTCACCGCGCCATCGCCGAGGCCGCGCGCAACCCGTTCCTGATCGGCACGCTGCAATACCTGCGGCAGTTTTTGCACGGCGCCACGCGCGTCACCCGCGCCAACGAGGCGCGTCGCGCGGACTTCGCGCGCGAGGTCGCGCAAGAGCATGCGCAGATCGTCGAGGCCATCGAGGCCGGCGACGCGCTCCGCGCCCGCGAGGCCGCCAAGTCCCATATGGACAACGCCATCCGCCGCATCGAGCAGGCCGATCCGGCCTTCTGGCAGCAGGAAGGCGCGCAACTCGCGCGACCGCTGGTCGAAGACTGGCCCGCGGGCAAATAAGCAAGAAGAAAGGAAACGAGCTGTGGCTCGAGGGTTTACCCGGGGCGGCCAACTTGTCTTGAATTTGTATGATGACCTGACAAATAAAGAGGTGGCCGCGCTGCACGGCGACGAGACGACCTCGCTTTCTTCACCCAGGCTTTTCATCCAAAGCTGCAAGCGGACTTCCCTGTCATGACTCCAACCCTCCAGGCCGGCGCGCCCCCGGCCACGGCCCGATCGCCAGCCGACACCGCGCTCGAGAAGCGCGCCTATGCCAAGGTCTTCTGGCGCCTCGTTCCCTTCCTGATGCTCTGCTACGTGATCGCGTACCTCGACCGGGTGAACGTCGGCTTCGCCAAGCTGCAGATGGGGCAAGACCTCGGGTTCAGCGAAACCGTGTTCGGCCTGGGCGCCGGCATCTTCTTCCTCGGCTACTTTCTCTTCGAAGTGCCGAGCAACCTGCTGCTCAACCGCGTGGGCGCGCGCATGTGGATCGCGCGGATCATGATCACCTGGGGCCTGCTCTCGGCGTGCTTCGTGTTCGTGCAGACGCCCACCAGCTTCTACATCCTGCGGTTCCTGCTCGGC
Organism: Variovorax sp. EL159; assembly: GCF_900100965.1. Classification (GTDB taxonomy): domain Bacteria; phylum Pseudomonadota; class Gammaproteobacteria; order Burkholderiales; family Burkholderiaceae_C; genus Variovorax. The sequence goes on from NZ_FMUJ01000004.1 coordinate 428,078, forward strand.
GTGGCCGAGGCGGGTTTCTACCCCGGCGTGATCCTCTACCTGACCCAGTGGTATCCCTCGCACCGGCGCGCGCGGATCATCGCGGTCTTCATGTCGGCGATACCGGTGGCGGGCATCTTCGGCAACCCGCTGTCGGGCTGGATCATGGACGCCTTCCACGGCGTCTCGTCGATGCACGGCTGGCAGTGGATGTTCATCATCGAAGCCATCCCGGCGGTGCTGGTCGGCGTGATGGTTCTCTTCTACCTGGACAACGGCATCCTGCAGGCCAAATGGCTTTCGCCCGAAGAAAAGGCGCTGCTGCAGCGCGAGGTCGAGCGCGACCAGGCACACGGCGCCAAGGGCCCGCACTCGGTGGCCGCGGTGTTCCGCGATGCGCGCGTGTGGTGGATGGCGCTCATCTACTTCGCCTTCGTCATGGGCCAATACGCGCTGACCTTCTGGCTGCCCACGCTGGTGAAGGCCACGGGCGTGCAGGGCAACTTCAACATCGGCTTGCTGAGCGCGATTCCGTTCGTCTGCGCGATCGTCGCGATGAACCTCTTCGGCCGCAGCGCCGACCGCCGGCAGGAGCGCCGCTGGCATTTGATCGTGCCCGCGATGATGGGCGCCGTCGGCTTCACCGTGGCCGCCTCGTACACGCAAAACACGGCCGTGTCGCTCGCATTCCTCTCGCTCGCCGCAGCCGGCGTGCTGACCTGCGCGCCGCTCTTCTGGTCGCTGCCCACCGCGTTCCTTTCGGGCACGGCCGCGGCCGCGGGCATCGCGGCCATCAACTCGGTGGGGAACCTTGCGGGCTTCGTGAGCCCGTACCTCATCGGCTATCTGAAGGACCTGACGGGCAGCACGCAGATCGGCATGTATGTGCTGGCCGCGGCCCTCGTGCTCGGCGCCATCGGCGTATGGCTCACGCCCAAACAACTCGTCAATCGCTGACCGGAGAAACAACACCATGACAGACACCTCCAGCAACACCCCCGTCATCGGCCTCGTGGGCCTCGGCGCCATGGGCAGCGGCATGGCGCAATCGCTGCGCCGTGCGGGCCATGCGCCGCATGTGTTCGATGTGCGCCCCGGCGTCGCCGCGGCCTTCGCGCGCGATGGCGGCACCGCCTGCGACACGCTCGAAGCGCTCGGCGCGCAGTGCGACATCGTGGTCAGCGTGGTCGTCAACGCGGCGCAGACCGAATCGGTGCTGTTCGGCGACGGCACCACGCCCGGCTGCGCCGCATCGATGAAGCCCGGCAGCCTCTTCGTGATGTGCTCCACCGTCGATCCGAACTGGTCCGTGGCGCTCGAAGCGCGCCTTGCGAAGCAAGGCATCCTGTACCTCGACGCGCCCATCTCCGGCGGTGCCGCCAAGGCCGCGAGCGGACAGATGACGATGATGACCGCTGGCACGCCCGCCGCTTACGCGAAGGCCGGCACCATGCTCGATGCGATGGCTGCCAAGATCTACCGCCTTGGCGACTCGGCCGGCGCGGGCAGTAAGGTGAAGGTCATCAACCAGTTGCTGGCCGGCGTGCACATCGCGGCCGCCGCCGAGGCCATGGCGCTGGGCCTGCGCGAAGGCGTCGATGCGGCTGCGCTCTACGAAGTCATCACGCACAGCGCGGGCAACAGCTGGATGTTCGAGAACCGCATGGCGCATGTGCTCGCGGGCGACTACACGCCGCTGTCGGCCGTCGACATCTTCGTGAAGGACCTGGGCCTCGTGCTCGACGTGGCGCGCGCCAGCAAGTTTCCGTTGCCGTTGTCGTCTACCGCGCATCAAATGTTCATGCAGGCGTCCACGGCAGGCTTTGCGCGCGAGGACGACAGCGCCGTCATCAAGATATTCCCCGGCATCGAACTGCCGGCACCGAAGGAGAAGGCACCATGAACGAGTCTCGGGTCAGGTTCGTCGACACGCCGCTGCTGCGCATCGGCTACGAGGAGTGGAACCCCGCCGGCAAAGCCACGGCCGTGCTGGTGCACGGCTGGCCCGACAGTCCACGCTGCTGGCATGGCGTGGCCGCCCGGCTCGCTGAAGCCGGCTGGCGCGTGCTGCTGCCTGCGCTGCGCGGCTTCGCGCCCACGACCTTCCTGCATGCCGACACGCCGCGCAGCGGACAGCTCTCGGCACTGGGCCGCGACCTGCTCGACTTCATCGACGTGCTGGGGCTTCAGCAGCCTGCGCTGGTCGGCCACGACTGGGGCGCGCGAGCGGTAGGCAATGCCTGCGGGCTGCGGCCCGGCGTCGCAAGCGCGCTCACGCTGATGTCCATCGGCTACGGCACCAACGCGCCCGACCAGCCGATGACGATCGAACAAGCACGCAACTACTGGTACCACTGGTACATGGCCACGCCGCGCGGTGAACGCACGGTGCACGAAGACCGCATCGCCTTCACGCGGATGATGTGGGATACGTGGGCCCCGGCCGGCTGGTACGAGCCCGCCGAGTTCGAGGCCACCGCCGCTGCTTTCGCAGGCGACGACTGGGCACAGGTGGTGGTGCATTCGTACCGCCATCGCTGGGGCCACGCGCCAGGCGATCCGCACTACGCGGCAGACGATGCAGTGCTCAGCCCCGCGCCCGTGCTGTCGGTGCCCACGCTGGTGCTGCATGGCGCGGCGGACCCCTGCAATCATCCTGACACCTCGGCCGGCAAGGAGCACTTTTTCAGCGGCCCCTACCGCCGTGAACTGCTCGAAGGCGTGGGCCACTTCCCGCAACGCGAGGCGCCCGATGCGGTGGCCGACGCGTTGCTGCGCTTCCTGCCCGCGCTCTGAAAAAGCGAACGAACAAACAAGCGAACGAAAGACAAGACGACCATGAACATCCTCATCACCGGCGGCTGCGGCTTCCTCGGCGCGCGGCTCGCCCGCACCCTGCTCGCGAGCGGCCCACTCGCGCTGGCTGGCGGCGCAGCAAGAGACATCGCGCGCATCACGCTGGCCGACCGCGTGCCGCCGCCCGCCGACCTCGCAGCCGATGCCCGCATCCAGTTCGTGCAAGGCGATCTGTACGAGCAGGCTGGCAACGGCGCGCTGCCGCTGGCCGGCACCGACGCGCTGTTCCATCTTGCCGCCGCCGTCAGCGGCGAATGCGAAGCCGACTTCGACCTCGGCATGCGCAGCAACCTCGACACCACGCGTGCCCTGCTCGACGCCTGCCGCCGCGCGGGCCATGCGCCGGTGTTCGTGTTTTCCAGCTCGGTCGCCGTGTTCGGCGATTCGCCCGAGCAGCGCCTGCCCGCCGTGATCGAAGACACCACGCTGCCGACGCCGCAGAACAGCTACGGCATCCAGAAGTTCATCGGCGAACAGCTCGTGGCCGACTTCACGCGCAAGGGCTTCGTGCAGGGCCGCAACGTGCGGCTCATGACGGTGTCGGTGCGCCCCGGCCGGCCCAACGGCGCGGCCTCCAGTTTCCTGAGCGGCATGCTGCGCGAGCCACTGGCCGGCGAGCGCGCACGCTGCCCTGTGTCGCCCGACACCGCCGTCGCGTTGGCCTCGCCCGGCAACACCGTCGCCGGCATCATCCGCGCGGCCACGGCCGGCGCCGCCGAGTGGGGCGCGCGCACCGCCATCAACCTGCCCGCATTGACCACCACCGTGCGCGAGATGGCGCAGGCGCTCGAACGCATCGCGGGCAAGGAAGCCACCGCCTTGATCGACTGGCAGCCCGACGCCGCCGTCGCAAAGATCGTCACCAGCTGGCCCAGCCGCATTCACGCGGCGCGTGCGGAAGCGCTGGGCCTGAAGGCCGACGCCAGCTTCGACGCCATCCTGCGCGACTACGTCCGCGAGAACGCGCAGGCCGTCAAGCTGCCCGTGTCGAAAGACTGAGCGATGGCAAAGAAGAAGCTGCTGCTGCTCGGCTGCATCGCCGACGATTTCACCGGCGCCACCGACCTTGCCAACAACCTCGTGCGCGCCGGCATGCGCGTTGTGCAGGCGATCGGCGTGCCGGCCACGCCGCTCGATGCCGAAGTCGACGCGGTGGTGGTCGCACTCAAGTCGCGCACCATCGCGCCGGCCGAAGCCATTGAGCAAGCACTGGGAGCCCTGCGCTGGCTGCAGGCGCAAGGCGCACAGCAGATCTACTTCAAGTACTGCTCCACCTTCGACAGCACGCCGCAGGGCAACATCGGCCCCGTCACCGAGGCGCTGATGAAGGCGCTGAACTGCGACTTCACCATCGCCACGCCCGCCTTCCCCGACAACAAGCGCACCGTGTTCAAGGGCTACCTGTTCGCGGGTGACGTCCTGCTCAACGAGAGCGGCATGCAGAACCATCCGCTCACGCCGATGACCGACCCGAACCTCGTGCGTGTGCTGCAGGCGCAGTGCACGCGCAAGGTGGGGTTGATCGATCACGCGGTGGTGGCGCGCGGCGCAGAAGCCATCGAAGAACGCATTGCACAGTTGAAGGGCGAGGGTGTCTCCATCGCCATCGTCGATGCAGTGTCGAACGACGACCTGCTGCGCATGGGCTCGGCGCTCGCGAAGATGCCGTTGGTCACCGCGGGCTCGGGCGTCGCCATCGGCCTGCCGGCCAACTTCGGCCTCGCACCTTCGTCGCAGGCCAGTGCATTGCCTGCGGCCGATGGCCACAAGGCGGTGGTCTCGGGCAGCTGTTCGCTCGCAACCAATCGGCAGGTGCTCGACTTCATCCAGCGCGGCGGCGCAGCGCTGGCCATCGATCCGCTGCGCATCGCGGCGGGTGTGGACGTCGCGGCCGAAGCGCTGGCATGGGCCGCACCGTTGCTCGACAAAGGCCCGGTGCTCGTCTATTCCACCGCCGAAGCGGGCGCCGTGAAATCGGTGCAAGGCCGTCTCGGCGTGGACGAAGCCGGCGCGATGGTCGAACGAACCATCGCCGCCATCGCACGTGGTTTGGTCGATCAGGGTGTGCGTCAACTCGTCGTGGCCGGCGGTGAAACTTCAGGCGCCTGCGTGCAGGCACTGGGCATCGCGCAGATGCAGATCGGTCCGCAGATCGACCCCGGCGTGCCGTGGTGCCATGCGCGCGCCGAGGCCGCGAAGGGCGCGGGCGTGCACATCGCACTGAAGTCCGGCAACTTCGGCAGCGATGATTTCTTCACCAAGGCCTTTACAGTGCTTGGATGAAATCTACGGTCGTTGCGCGAGTGCCGTTTCGTTCAGGGCGCAATCACGCCGACGGGGTACCTTGCTCCGCAAATGTCCCCCGGCCTGCGGCCTCCTCCTTTATTTCGCTGCGCAAGGCACCCCGCCAGCGCGATCGTTGGACAGTGCAGTCGTTGGTCGGCGAGCACAAAGACAGCGCTCACTGTGCGCAGGGCATCGGGTGCTCCCCGCAGCGAAATAAAGGAGGAGCGAAGCGGGGGACATTCGCGGAGGGGAGTACCCGATGTCCTGTGCACGCGCCCTGAAGAGCAGCATCCAATTCAGCCCCCAAAACCCGACATGACAGAAACCCAAGCCCGAGAAGAAATCTGCCGCATAGGCCGCAGCCTGTTCGACCGCGGCTACGTGCATGCAACGGCCGGCAATATCAGCGTGCGGCTGGACGACGGCTTCCTCATCACGCCCACCGACGCCTGCCTCGGTTTCCTCGACCCGGCGCGACTTGCAAGGCTCGATGCGCAAGGCCAGCAGACGGCAGGCGACCGCGCCAGCAAGACCATCGCACTGCACACGCGCATCTACGCGGCAGCGCGCAAGTTCGACGCCGATACGGCCTGCGTGATCCACACCCACAGCACGCACTGCGTCGCGCTCACGTTGACGCCACAACAAGACGCTGAACTGCTGCCCGCACTCACCCCATACTTCGTCATGAAGGTCGGCCACGTGCCAGTCATTCCGTATCACCGCCCCGGCGCCCCCGAGGCGGCCGAACAGGTGGCACAAGCCATCGAACGCCACGGCAACGCCGGCACGCCCATCCGCGCCGTGATGCTCACGCGCCTGGGCCCCAACGTCTGGCACGACACACCCGCCGCCGCCATGTCGGTGCTCGAAGAACTCGAAGAAACCGCCAGGCTCCAACTGCTCACCACCACAACGAAGCCCGAACCGCTGGACGCCACGCAGATCGATGAACTGCGCCGCACCTTCGGCGCGCGCTGGTAGTAAAAACACCCCATGCCCCAATTCGCCGCCAACCTCTCGATGCTCTATCCGGAGCTCGCTTTCCTCGACCGCTTCGATGCCGCCGCGAAAGACGGCTTCCAGGGTGTCGAATACCTCTTTCCCTATGCGTTCCCGCAGAACGAAATCGTGGCCCGGCTGCAGGCCAACGGCCTGAAGCAGGTGCTGTTCAACGGCCCGCCCGGCGACTGGGACGGCGGCGACCGCGGCCTTGCCTGCCTGCCCGGCCGCGACGCCGAGTTCCGCGAAGGCATTGCCAAGGCCATCGACTACGCCGTGGCGCTCGACTGCCCGCGCATCCACGTCATGGCCGGCCTCGTGCCCGAAGGCCTGGAGCGCGAGGCCGTGCAGGCGGTCTACCTCGACAACCTGCGCTGGGCCGCCGCCGAAGCCGCCAAGGCCGGGCGCGACGTGCTGATCGAGCCGATCAACACGCGCGACATTCCGCGCTTCTTCCTCAACCGGCAAGACCACGCGCACGAGATCGTCGAAGCGGTCGGCGCATCCAACCTCAAGGTGCAGATGGACCTGTACCACTGCCAGATCGTCGAAGGCGACGTGGCGATGAAGATCCGCAAGTACCTGCCGACCGGCCGCGTCGGCCACCTGCAGATCGCGGGCGTGCCGGAGCGCCACGAGCCCGACGTCGGCGAGCAGAACTACCCCTACCTGTTCGATGTGATCGACGAGGTGTCGGCGCAGTGCGGCTGGCAGGGCTGGGTCGGCTGCGAGTACCGGCCGAAGCGCGGTTCGGAACCCGGTGGCACCTCGGCCGGCCTCGGCTGGCTGCGCGCATGGCGACAGCGCGCATGAAGCTCGAAGCGCTGCGCATTCCGCTGCCCCTGCGAGGCTTCGACGCCGGCAACGCGCAGGTGTTCGACCTCACGTTGGCAGACGGCAAGGTCGAATCAATCACTCCAAGCGCCGAGCAGAAGCATGCACGCGGCACCCTGCTGAGCGCGCTGGTCGAGGCCCACGCGCACATCGACAAGAACTACACCGTGCAGGACGTGGGCGCGGCGCAGGGCGACCTGTTCACCGCCATCGACCGCATGAACAGGCACCGCGACAGCTGGACCGGCGAGTCGCTGCGCCTGCGCATGACGCGCGCGCTGCAAGACGCATGGCAGTCGGGCACGCGCGCGCTGCGCACGCACATCGACTGGGTGCAGGCCGAACCGCCGGCCGCGCTGCCCGTGTTCGAGGCGCTGCGCGAGGAATGGCACGGCCGCATCGAGCTGCAGTTCGTCTCGCTCACGCCGCTCGATTTGTTCGCCGACCTCGCGGCTGGCGAGCGCATCGCGCACGAGGTGCAACGCGCAGGCGGCACGCTCGGCGCGTTTGTCTATCGCAACGACGGCATCGTGCACAAGCTCGGCCGCGTGTTCGACCTTGCGCAGCAGCACGGGCTGGGCCTGGACTTCCATGTCGACGAAGGGCTCGACGTGGAGGCCAGCGGCCTGCGCAGCATCGCGCAACTGGTGCGGGCACGCGACTTCAAGGGCCGCGTCGTCTGCGGCCACGCCTGCTCGCTCGCGATGCACGACGATGCGGTCGCCAACGAAACGCTCGCGCTGTGCGCGGGCGCGGGCCTTCACCTGGTGGCGCTGCCGACCACCAACCTCTACCTGCAGGGCGCGTGGGACCGCACGCCGGTGGCACGCGGCATCACCCGCATCCGCGAAGCGGCGGCATGGGGCTTGCGTGCGAGCCTGGCCACCGACAACGTGCAGGACGCCTTCTACCCCTATGGCAGCTACGACCTTCTGGAGACTTTCGGCCTCGGCGTGCAGATGGCGCACCTGGCGCCGGCCGCCGACTGGCTCGACACCATCACCGTCAGCCCCGCGAAGGCGCTCGGGCTCGCATGGGACGGCCGCATCGCGCCGGGCTGCCCGGCCGACCTGGTGCTGCTCGCGGCCACCGACGAACACGAACTCATCGGCCCGCGCGGACGCCAACGCACCGTGATCCGCGCCGGCCGCATCCTCGAAGAAAAAACGAATCCGGAGAAAACACCATGAGCATGGGCAAGCCGATGGCCAACTACGCGGCCGCGAAACGCGTGGGCGATTTCGTCTTCATGAGCGGCGTGGTCGCGGTCGACCCGGCCACGCGCCGCGCCGTCGCGGGCTACGACGCGATTCCCGAAGCCGCACGCACTGCCCTGCAGGGCGTGGGCTACGCCACGGGCCAGATGTCGGTCGATGTGTTCGAGGCGCCCATCGTGGCGCAGAGCTGGTTCGTGCTGGAGCGCATCCGCCAGATCGCGGCCGAGCACGGCGGCACGATGGAAGACGTGGTGAAGCTGGTGCAGTACTTCCGCCACCTGCCGCACTACGCTTTCTACAACCGCGTGCGTGGCCTCTTCTATCCGGGCGAGCCGCCGGTGAGCACGGTGGTGGAGGTGTCGCGCTTCCTGCCGGGCGATGAAGTGCTCGTTGAAGTCGAGGCGACGATGTACCTGCCGCAGCGCGCGGCTACTTGACCCCCGCGCCCTTGAGCAAGAACTCCGTCACCTGCTCGATCAGGTAGCGCCGGTCTTTCTCGTCGCCCTGTTGCGCCACGTCGCGGTAGTAGGCGGCCTGCGTGGCGTGGTCGGCATAGAACTGCGTCACGGCCCAGATGTGGAACAGCACCAGCATCGGATCGGCCTTGTCCATCAGGCCCTGGTTCATCCAGTTCTGGATCACGGCGGCCGCCTGATCGGTGCGCGCCTTGCTCGTGGTCATCATGCTGTTGATGACCGGCGCGCCACGCATCATCTCGGCCGTGAAGATGCGCGAGCGCAGCGGGTGGTCGAACGAGAACACCATCTTGCGATGGATCAGGTCGCCCAGCACCTTGCGCGGGCCGAAGGCCTCGTCGCTGAAGCCGAACACCACGATCCAGTCGGTCAGGATGTCCTGCAGCACCTGCCGGTACAGCGCTTCCTTGCTTTCGATGTAGTAGTGCAGTTGCGCCTTCGACAGGCCGGCCTTGTCGGCGATGGCCTGCGTCGACGCGCCGGCCAGCCCTTCGCTCGCGAACACCTCGATGGCGGCCTGGTTGATGAGGCCCAGCACCTGCGTGTACTTGCGCGAACGCCCGCGCGTGGCGGGGGCTTCGCTTTCGGCCTCGCGCTCGTCGATGCCGGTGTCGATGACGGGCCGTGCGCTCACAGCTGCAGCACCAGTTCCTGGCCCTTGGCGCGCGAGCAGCACAGCGCCACGCGCGTCTTGCGCTCGCTGCCGGTGAGGCAGAAGTCGCGGTGTTCGGCGCCCTCGCCGTCGCCCTCGACCACGCAGGTGCCGCACAGGCCCTGCTGGCACGACACGGGGATGTCGATGCCGACTTCATGCAGCGCATCGACGGCCGTCTGGTCCGCCGCCACCGGCACGGTGATGCCGCGCCGCGCGAGCTTGAGCGTGAAGGGCAGGCCGGTGGTGGTGTTGGCGTCGGTCGGTGCCGCGAAGTACTCGGTGTGCAGTGCGTCTTCGGGCCAATGTGCAGCCGCATCGCGCACTGCCTGCATGAAGCCGCCGGGGCCGCACACATAGAGATGCGTATTCGGCGCGCGCTCGGCGAGCAGCGCGCGCAGGTCGATGCGCTGCGAGGCATCGCCCTGGTCGAGGTGCAGCCGCAGGTGTGGCGCCAGCGCGGGCGCGCGCAGTGCATCGGCAAAGGCCAGGTGCTCTTCGCTGCGCGCGAACACGCACAGCGTGAAGTCCGCGCCGCGCGCCGCCAGTGCCTGCGCCATGGCCAGCAGCGGCGTCATGCCGATGCCGCCCGCCAGCAGCAGGTGGTGCTTGGCCTCCTCGCGCAGCGGAAAGGTGTTGCGCGGTGCGCTGATGGGCAGCAGGTCGCCCTCGCGCACGCGCTCGTGCATCGAGGCCGAGCCGCCGCGGCTGCCGACTTCGCGCTTCACGCCGATCACATAGGACGCGTTGCCCGAAGGCGCGCGCGCCAGCGAGTACTGGCGCGAAAAGCCGCCGGGCATGTGCACGTCGATGTGCGCGCCGGCCTCGTAGGCCGGCAGCGGCCGGCCCCACGGATGGGCCAGCTCGAAGGCCAGGATTTCCGGCGTCTGCCGCGAGATGCGTTCGACGCGGACTGTGAGCGTGCGCTCGAGGCTCATGGTGCGGGCCCTCTCTTCTTTCTGTTTGTTCGAAACGGCTCAGATGCTTTGCAGCTTGCGCGATACGCGCGCGATGAAATGGGTGCGGTCGTTTGCGGTGGCGGCGTTCATGTCGTGCAGCTGCAGCCACGTCACCTTGCAGCGCCATGCGAACAGCGCCCGCAGCGCGCGCGTGAACAGCCGCCGGCCCGGGTCGCCGATCGCGAACACGAACCAGCGTGGCGAGCCGCCCGTGGTCACCACCGTCAGCCGCTGGATGTGCCGCATGCCCGACTTCGCGAGCTGCCCCTTGCGCTCGGCCGGCAGGAAGGCCACGCCCGGCAGCCACACCCGCTCCAGCCAGCCCTTGAGCATTGACGGCGGCCCGTGGAACCAGGTGGGGTAGACGAACACCAGGTGCTCGGCCCACAGCAGCGCTTCGACATGCGGTTTCACGCGTTCGCGGATCAGTTCGGGGTTGTCGAGGTAGGCGATGCGCTCCTCGCGGGTCAGCGTGGGGTCGAAGCCTTCGGCATAAAGGTCGATGGCCTTGACGGCATGACGGGGTTCGAGCGCCTCGAGGGCGGTGCGGTAGAGCGCGTGGTTGAAGCTGTCAGGGTTCGGATGGCAGTGGACGACGAGCGTTTTCATGGTGAAGGGCCGGTTCGCCTATCGGCGAGACGGGGTCAGAGCCCAAGGAACAAAAGGCCGCGCGTGCCTTATGGCAACCCAGGCGCCGGCATCTGACCCCGGCGCAAGCCCCGCGCGACCCACGGGAAAAACAATGCTTCTCTGGCTGGCCGGCGCTTCTTACTTGCCGGTGAGCTTCTTGCGGACGTCGACACCGACGCCCTTGTTCACGAACTGCGTGGTCACGACCTTCGAGAGGTCGATCTCGCCCGGCTTGTACAGGCCGGCCTTGACCATCTTGTCGTAGAAATCTTTCACGCGGGCTTCGTCCATGGCGCCGATGCCCTTGGTGAGCGAGTCGCCGCTGTCGACGATGCCCATCTTCTTCATCAGGTCGATCGAGCCCTGCAGCGCAACGGCGGTCGAGTCGGGGGTGGGCTTGGGGATGAGCTCGTTGGCGGCCTTGTTGTCGCCGTAGAGGTAGTTGTTCCAGCCAATGATCGAAGCCTCGACGAACTTGCGCACCGTCTCGGGCTTGGTCTTGATCAGGTCGGCGCGCGTCTCGATGGTGGTCGCATAGGTCGAGAAGCCATGGTCGGCCAGCAGGTGCACCACCGGGTCGAAGCCGGCCTGCGCCTTGATGGACAGCGGCTCCGAGATGGCGTAACCCTGCTGGATCGACTTCTTGTCGGCCAGGAACGGACCGACGTTGAAGGTGTAGGGCTTGAGCTGCGAGTCCTTGAAGCCGTGCTCGGACTTCATCCACTGCCAGAAGCTGAACTGGCCGTCCTTGCCGATGAAGGCCACGGGTGCCTTGGTCAGGTCCTTGAAGGTGTCGTAGCCCTGGCCGGGGTGCGCAAAGATGGCCTGCGGGTCTTTCTGGAAGATGGCCGCGACCACCACCGTGGGCACGCCGTTCTTCACGTTGTCGAAGGACTGCAGCAGGTTGCCGGTCATCAGGAAGTCGACCTTGCCGGCCGGCAGCATCGGCCGGTTGTTGACCATCGGGCCGCCCTGCATGATCTCCACGTCGAGGCCGTACTTCTTGTAGGTGCCGTCCACCAGCGCCTGGTAGAAGCCGCCGTGGCCGGCCTGCGCTTTCCAGTTGGTGGCGAACACCACTTTTTCCTGCGCCTGCGCGGCGAAGGCGGCGCCCATGAGGGCCAGGCCGAGGGCAAGGCCGCTGTAGAGCGGGCGGGTCTGGAAGGCGGGGATGCGCATGGGGACGGGCTCCTGGTTGGATTCGAAGGACGTGAAGGCTAAACGGTTCAGCGGTCGCGGGCCATGTGGGATTCCCAGCCTCGCGTCTTGCCGGGGTTCATCAGACCCATCGGGTCGCTGCGCTTCTTGAAATCGATCTGCTGCGTGTCGATGGTCTTCATGCCGCCGTCCTCGATGGTCACGACGTGCGGGTTGAAGATCTTGCAGCCGCCCTGCGACTCGATCTCGCGGATCAGCTCGTACTGGTGGGCCTCGCCCTTCCAGCGCACCAGCAGGATGCCGAAGGTGCCGCACTCGCCGCCGGCGCGCGCGAAGTCCTGGTGCTGCAGCACGTCGTCGCCGAAGATTTCGAGATGGCGCTCGACCACCGACGGGTCGAAAGGCTGGGCGTACGCCACCTGCAGGTAGGTCCAGCCACGGTCGGCCTTCAGCGCCTGCAGCGTCGTGTGGTTGAACGCGCATTCATAAGCGGGCGGCAGGCCATCGGCGAGCAGCTCGGCCTCGGTGCCGGCCACGGAGATCGTGCCGCCGTGGGCTTGTGCAAGCGAACGGAAGTCCGCCATCGAATCAGGCGAGACCATGGTGAACACCGCATGCCGGTTCGGCGGAAAGCGGTCACGCATGGCCGTGTAGTAGGGCGAGAAGCGCGCCTCGACGGTCGACAGCAAAAAGATGTCGAGCGTGGGCGCCTGCGCCGCGATGCCGAAGTCGAGCGCGCCGCGGTATGTGTCGAACAGCACCGTGCAGTGCACCCATTCGACGGCCGGGCTCAGTGCCACTTCGACGTCGAGGATCACGCCGTTGGTGCCGTAGGCATGGTGCACCTGCTGGATCTCGTCGCCCTGCAGCTCGATGACGCGCGGCTCGCGCTCCACCGTCATCACGCGCGCGCGCAGAAGGTTGCCGGGGTCGCGCAGGATGCCGTGGCGGAACGAGCCGATGCCGCCGAAGCCACCCGCGATGAAGCCGCCGATGCTGGCCACGTGCCAGGTCGAAGGCCACATGCGCAGCGCCTGCCCGGTCTCGCGCGCGGCGAGGTCGATGTCGTGCATGCGCGCACCGGCCTCGACGCGCGTGCGGCCTTCGCCGATGTCGAGCACGCGGCACATCTGCGTCACGTCGAGCACGATGCCGCCTTCGAGCGGCACGCACTGGCCGTAGTTGCCGGTGCCGCCGGCGCGCACGGTCAGCGGCAGCTTCCATTTGGCGGCGACTGCAGCGGCCTGGCGCACGTCGTCCTCGGTGCTGACCTTGACGACGAGGTCGGCCACGCAGCCCGCGAGCTGCGCGGTGAGGATGGGGCTGTACCAGTAGAAGTCTTTCGACAACTGCTTGCGCTGGTTGGGCGCGGTGATCAGGTTCAGGCCGTGCAGTTCGCGGCGCACCGCGTCCCAGTCGACGACGGCGTGCGTGGCCGGTTGTTCGGTCATGGTGATGGCGTCCATCGCAACGGGCCCGGTCAGCGCTCGCGGCGCATTTCGCTTTCGTGCCAGTGGCCCAGCACCAGGCGCGACAGGGCGGCGAACACGATGAAGATCACGATGCCCAGCAACGACACCAGCAGCAGCGCCGCGAACATCATCGGGATCTCGGTGCGGAAGCTCGATTCGAGAATGCGCGAGGCCAGGCCCGTTTCCTTGCCGGCCGTGCCTGCGGTGAACTCGGCCACCACCGCGCCGATCAGGCTCAGGCCGCCCGCGATCTTCAGGCCCGCCATGAAGTACGGCAGTGCACTGGGTGCGAGCAGGTAGCGGAAGGTCTGCCAGGGCGAGGCCTTGTAGAGCTGGAACAGATCGCGCAGGTTGCTGTCGGCGCTCTTCAGGCCGATGACCGTGTTCGACAGGATGGGGAAGAAGGCCACGATCCATGCGCACAGAAGCAGCGCGGCGGTTGTGCTCGACACGTAGATCAGGATCAGCGGCGCGATCGCGATGATCGGCGTCACCTGCAGGATCACGGCGATGGGGAACAGCCCGATCTCGACCCATTTGAACAGCGCGAACGCAATCGCCAGCAGCACGCCGCCGACGATGGCCGCCGTGAGCGCGAGCAGCGTGAGCTTGACCGTGAACCACAGCGCGCTGGACAGCGAATCCCAGTTGTCGAACAGCGTGCGAAGAATGAGCGAGGGCGCGGGCAGGATGTAGTGCGGGATGTTGTTGGCGCGCACTGTCCACTCCCAGATCAGCAGCAGCGCCAGGACGATGCCCGCCGGCACGACGATGCGCAGCATCGACTCGCGGCGGCGCAGCCTGTCTTCGTGCGCGCGCAGCATGTCGGCGGACGGGGTGGCTTCCTCGGTCGTGTGGTCCATGGGCATCACGGGTTCAATGGTCGATGTCGAGGCCATGCAGGGCTCCGTGCAAGGATTGCGAGACGGCGGTGCAATGCGCGTTGTAGCGGCTCGAGGTGCGGAACTCTTCGCCGCGCGGGTACGGCTCGTCGATGCGGATCTCGTCGATCACGCGGCCGGGGCGCGCTGCCATCACGACGATGCGGTTCGACAGGTACACCGACTCGTACACGCTGTGCGTGACGAACACGATCGAGAAGCGGTGCTCGCGCCAGATGGCCAGCAGGTCGTTGTTGAGCTTGATGCGCGTCATTTCGTCGAGCGCGGCGAAGGGCTCGTCCATGAGCAGCAGGCGCGGGTGCGTGACGAGCGCGCGCGCGATCGACACGCGCATCTTCATGCCGCCCGACAGCTCGCGCGGATAGACGTCGGCAAAGCGCGAGAGGCCGACCAGCTCCAGCACCTGCTGCACCACCGGCGCGGCCTCGTCGCGGCTCATGCCCGCGAGCTTGAGCGGTAGCCAGACGTTGTCGAACACCTTGGTCCAGGGCATGAGCGTCGGTTCCTGGAACACGAAGCCCAGGTCGCGGTCGCTTTGTGTCTTGCCGGTGTTGGCGCCCGACCATTTCATCTCGCCCGAACTGAGCCGGGTGAGCCCGGCCACCAGCCGCAGCGCGGTGCTCTTGCCGCAACCCGAGGGGCCGAGGAAGCTGATGAAGTCGTGCTCGCCGATGTCGAGCGTCATGCCCTGCAGGGCGAGCGTGCCATTGGCAAAGCGCTTGCTGACGTTGCGCAGGCTGACCAGGGGTGGGGTCTGGGTGCTGTCCATGGCGTGCGAGCCTAGCGCCAGGCGGGGACGTTGGCCAGGCGTTCGAGCGGGAAGCGATCGACCTCCTGCAGCAGCTCGACGAAGCGGCGGCCCACGTGGTCGAGCACCGCGGCACCCTTCTCGGCGGTGGCGCGCGTGGCGTCGCCGGCGGCGCCCGCGGGGTTGATGTCGTGCATCTGCCAGCCGAGCTTGCCGCTGGGGGTGATCGAGAGGAACTTGTTCTCGGCGGCCAGCTGCTCGGTCATGGAGCTGAAGTTCTGGAATTGATCCTTACGCACGTAATCGGGCGTCAGGTGCAGCATCACCGAGCTTTCGAGGTCGCCGGCGTGGATGCCATGCTTGCCCTCGTGCGCGGTGAACAGGCCCTCGGGCAGGCCCAGCGTGTACCAGTTGGCGGCCACGACCATCATGTCGTGCTCTTCGCGCAGGTCGCGGGCCACGATGTCCATCACGCTCATCTGGCCGCCGTGGCTGTTGTAGAGCACCAGCTTGCGCACGCCGGCCTTGGCGACGCAGGCGCCGACGTCTTTCCACAGCGAGATCAGCGTATTGGCCGACACGGTGAGCGTGCCGGGGTAGCGCGAATGCTCGTTGCTCTTGCCGTAGGGCACGGTGGGCAGGAAGAGCACCGGCAGGTCGTCGGGCAGGTACGGGAGCGTGGCGCGCACCATGCCGTCGATGGTGGCGGTGTCGGTCGACATCGGCAGATGGGGACCGTGCTGCTCGGTGGCGCCCACCGGCAACACGGCGATGAGCCGTTCGCGGTCGAGACGGGAGAACTCTTCGCTGGTCAGGTCGGACCAGAAACGGCTGCGCA
The DNA here is from genome assembly GCF_900100965.1 of Variovorax sp. EL159. GTDB lineage: Bacteria > Pseudomonadota > Gammaproteobacteria > Burkholderiales > Burkholderiaceae_C > Variovorax. Next base: position 444,087 of record NZ_FMUJ01000004.1, read on the forward strand.
GGGGGACCGGATTCATCGTGGCAAACCTCTTGACGGCGGGTTGGATAGTCTAAATTATCCATGTGGTCAAAAAAGATGACCTAGCAATTACCCGGGTTGCCTCGTAAAGACGAGGTAACAACCCCTCAAATCAGATCGACCGGTTCAATGACAGTGAGGGCGACGGTGGTGCATTACCAGCGCACCCGCATGCCCAGCTGCCCCTGCACCCCGGTCTGCTGGGTCCGGCCGATGGCGCTGGTGTAGGCCAGGCCGCCATACACCGCGAGCGTCTTGCTCACCTGCCCGACCACGCCGGCGCCGACTTCGAGCGCGCTGGCGCCGCGGCCGTTGGCGACCTGGTCGGTGGGCCCGAAGAAGATCACGTTGTCGCCGCTGAAGGTGTGCCAGAGGTTGGCCTTGAGGTAAGGCTTCCAGGTGCCGCCACCGGCGCTGAAGCTGCCTTCGAGCCGCGCGCCCAGACGGGCGGTGACAGCGTTGTCGCGCCGGAAGCGCACGGCGGAAATGCCGTCGTCGAAGCCGTCGATCGAGCTGCGCTGCCAGATCAGTTGCGCCTGAGGCTGCAAGGTGACGTTGTCGCTCAGCGCCAGCGGATAGCCCGCTTCGAGCGAGGCCGTGACCGAGGTGCCGTGCGGACGGCCACCGCGCCCGAGCGTGGAGAGCGCGTCGGCCCTGAAGCGGGTGGCCATGAGCACGGCGTCGCTGTACCAGCCGTTGCTGGCCACGCGGGTCCAGTAGGCGCCCAGGCTGTAGCCCTCGACGTTCAGGTGGCCGGAGGCGCCGTTGGTGTTGCCGTCCACCACGCCGCTGGTGTCGCCGCTGGCGCGGGTGTAGCCGCCGAGCACGCCGGCGCGGTTGCGTCCGCCCGAGCCGTCGGTGGCAATCAGGAAGTCGTGCCCGAGTTGCAGGCCGGAGATGCGGCCGTCGAACTGCGGGTCGGCGTCGCCGCGCAGGCGTTGCCGCGTGCTTTCGCCGAACACGCGGCCCCACGAGGCCTGCGAGCCCTCGTCGTTGGCAAGCAGCTGCTGGTCGCCCTGCCGGTCATGGAAGCTGCCGAGCTGCGCAAGCCCGAGGCGGCGCACCACCAGCGGAATGCTGCTGTAGAGCGCCACTTCGGGCCGGTAGAGCTTGACCGGCTCGAACGACGGCGGCGGCGTGCCGGGTGTCGGCGGATGGGTCTCCAGTTCGTCGATGACCTCGGTGACCGTGCCCACCACGTTGCCGTCGACCACGTAGCCGCTGTTGCGCAGGTACCAGTTGTCCGGGTTGTTGCCCGCCGCGCCGCCGCGGAACAGGTGGTAGTTGTAGGCGCCGGCCTCGACCGCCTGCGTCAGCGAGAAGGCGTTGGCGGCGGTGGTGCCGCCGTTGAGCGTCTGCACCACCAGGATGCCGTCGGCCAGCGTGGGCGCGCCCAGGCCGCCGCGGTTGACGACGCGCAACCCGGTGCCGCCCGAGGCCGCGCCACCGTCGATCACCAGCTTGTCCGATGGCGCGTTGTCGCCGGTCAGCACGGTGTTGACCTGCAGCAGCGCGCCGCTGCCGCCGAAGTAGTTGCCGCGCACCGTGAAGGCGCCGAAGTTGACGCCGTCGTTCGGGCCGGGCAGCAGCGTGCCCTGGTTCGTCACGTTGCCCGCGAAGGTGCCGGTGCCGGCGACCGTGGCGCCGGGGAGCACGGCGATGGTGGGGCTGGTCAGCGTCGCGGGCAGGTCGAAGCGGCCGGACTGGATGTTGATCGAGTTCGAGAAGCTCGCGTCGGTCTGCCACGACCACGCGGTGCCGCGCATCGTGAGGTTCTGGAAATTGCGGAAGGCGTTGTCGACGGTGCCGTTGCCTTCGAGAAAAGTGTCGCTGCTCGCGTTGCCGCCATCGGCCGCGCCCCTGATGACCGAGCCGGTCTGCAGGATGAGCGTGCCGGTGCCGCCGCCGCCCATCAGGATCGCGCCGTCGTTGGCGGTGCCGCCGTGGCCTTCGATGGTGCCGGCATTGATCAGCGTGTCGTTGCCGTTCTGCCCGCGATAGCCGTAGTCGTTGGCGCTGAAGAGCAGGCCGCCGGCCCGGTTCTCGACCTGCGAGAAGAAGCTCGCGCTGAGCGTGTTCACATGCACCGCGCTCGCGAAGCCGCCCGTGGCCGAGGTGTTGGCACCCGTGGCGCGGATGGCGCCGGTGTTGATCAGCAGGTTGGCGACACCGTTGCCGCCCTGCAGGTAGACGCCCTTGCTCGCGGTACCGCTGACGTCGATGGTGCCGCTGTTCATCACGGTATTGCCCGGCCCCAGCGTGGAAATGCCGTGCGAGCGGCCACCCGTGGTGGTGATGCTGCCGGTATTCGTGAGCAGCGTGCGGGTGCTGCTGTTCGACGTCACCAGCATGCCCACGGTGCCCACGCTCGTGGTGCTGATGGTGCCGTTGTTGGTCTGCGTGTTGTCGTTGCCCGTGGAAACCATCGCGCCGCGCCCACCGCCCGAGCCGCCCGACATCGTGATCGTCCCGTTGTTGGTGATGCTGCTGCTGTCTTGCACGAGCAAGGCCTGGGTGGCATTGGTGCTCAGCGTGGCGCCGTTGTTCACCATGATGCTGACGCCGGTGCTGCCCGGTACCGCGATCACGCTGGGCGAGCCGGTGGTGGTGCCGTCGCAGACCACCGTGTCGCCGGTGCCGGGCGTGGAGGTGGGGCTGCAGGCCGCGTGCGCGCCGCCGCCGGCCAGCGCGGCAAGCACGGCCGCGAGAGATGACACAAGGGGAAGCGGGATGTGGCGCGGAAATCGATGCGGTCGCTCGATGTGCATGCGTGCTCCTCGTTGTTTCTTGTGCCGGCCCGCAGGCCGGAGATGCCGGGTCATTTGGCACCATTAACAATCAACAAACAATTACGGCGCCCGCCACCGTTGCGGCGGCGAGACGCCGCAGGGGGTCAGCGCCGCACCACGTACCGCGTGATCACCGGCGACGACTCGCCCAGGTGAAAGGCCAGCCGCCGCTCGCGCAGCGCCATGTCGGAGGCGGTGGCGCGGTTGAAGCGGCGCAGGTGGTCGGTCCACGATTCGTCGACGATCTGCTCCACGTAGCGCGCCGGCTGCGAGATGTCGTGCAGCAGTTCCCAGCCGATGGCGCCCTGGCTCAGGCGCGCGCGGCGCGTCTGCTGCATCACGAGGTGGAAGGCGGCGGCGCGCGCCGGCTCGATCAGGTACTCGACCGTGATCACCACGCGGCCTTCTTCCTGCGGCGCTTCGGCCGGCGGGCCGGTGGCCCAGCCGGCTTCGGCGGGGCTGGTGTCGTCTTCGCCGCTCACATCGGTCACCCAGCGCAGGGCTGCGAGCATCAGCAGCGTGCCGCTGATGGCGCCGATGACCAGGCTCAGTTGCAGCGACGTCACCGTGGCCACCTGGCCCCAGAGCGCCGCGCCGATCGCGCTCGCGCCCATGATGGCCATCTGGTACATCGACATGCCGCGCGCCCGCACCCAGTCGGGCAATGCGAGCTGGGCCGACACTGAGAGCGAATTGGCCACCGTGATCCACGCCATGCCGCCGAAGAACATCGCCGGCACCGCGACCCAGGCGTTGGGCGCGTAGGCCATCACAGCCGTGGCGCCCGACTGCAGCAGCGCCCCGCGCAGCACCAACTGGTCGCGCCCCATCGCCTGGCGCAGCCGGGGCAGGAACAGCACCGCGATGATCGCGCCCGAACCCATGGCCGCGAGCAGCAGCGTGAAGGTGCCGGCACCGCCGCCCTGCAGCTCACGCGCCAGCAGCGGCAGCAGTGCCAGCAGGGCCGTGGAGTGGAAGAAGAAGATCGACACGCGCACCAGCACCGCGCGCATGCGCTGCGACTGCCGCACGAACTGCACGCCCACGCGCATCGCGCTGATAAGCTTTTCGCGGCCCAGCGGATTGGGCGTGTGCGCGCGCCGCCAGCGCAGCACCACGAAGCCCGAGGCGACCGACAGCACCGCGTTGAGCGCAAACACCCACACCGTGCCGGCGCTGGCGATCAGCACGCCGGCCGTGAGCGGGCCGACGATGCGCGAGGCGTTCATCGCGATGCCGTTCAGGCCCAGCGCGGCCGGCAGCTGCGGCCGGGGCACCAGCTCGGGCACGATGGCCGCGAACACCGGCCAGCGCAGCGCCAGCCCGATGCCGTTGGCGAAGGTGAGCGCCAGCAGCAGCGGCGCGGTCATCAGGTCGAGCATCAGTGCCGCGCACAGCACGATGGCCGTGCCGGCCAGCCAGAACTGCGTGGCCACCAGCCAGCGCCGCCGGTCGAGGATGTCGGCCAGCGCGCCACTGGGCAGGCCGAGAAGGAACACCGGCAAGGTGGAGGCCGACTGCACCAGCGCCACCCAGATCGGCGAGGTGGTGAGCGAGGTCATCATCCACGCCGCCGCCACATCGTTCATCCACATGCAGATGTTCGCGATGAGCCAGGTGCTCCACAGCATGCGGAACACGGGGAGCTTCAGGGGCTCGAGGGCGGCGAGCTTCGAGGGCTGCGGCCGCGCGGGCGGAATCGGTGTCTCTTCGGGGGATATGGGCGGCATGTGGCGCTATTGTGGCGCGGCCCTTTTTCCTCTCACACCTCGTCAGCCGCGGTCGCTGCGCGCAAGGCGGATTTCAAGCCGCCGCAGCATGGTGGTCAGCACCAGCGTCATGACCCAGTAGATGACCGAGATCGCCAGGTACGGCTCCCAGTAGCGCGCATAGGCACCGGCCACCGTGCGTGCCGCATAGGCCAGCTCGGCCAGGCCGATGGCGGACACCAGCGAGGTGTCTTTCAGCAGCGCGATCGCGTTGTTGCCCAGCGGCGGCAGCATGCGGCGGAAGGCCTGCGGCAGCACCACGTAGCGCATCACCTGTGCGGGCGAGAAGCCGAGCGAGCGGCCGGCATCGAACTGCCCGCGCGAGATCGACTGGATGCCGGCGCGGAACACCTCGGAGATGTACGCCGCCGAGTTGAGCGTGAGCGCCACCACGCCCGAGATGAGCGCACCGTGCTCCTGCTTGAGCGTGCGCGCGAGTTCGCCGTCGATGATCAGGCCCGAGGTCGGGTGGATGAACACCGGCATCACCGCGAAGTGGATCAACAGGATCTGCACGAACAGCGGCGTGCCGCGAAAGAAGCTCACGTACACCGTGGCCGGCCAGCGCAGGAAGACGCGCGCGACCCAGGTCCAGGGCGCATGGCGCGGCTGCGCAAGGCGCGCGAGCGCCAGGCACAGGCCCCAGCTCGAGCCCAGCAGCACGCACACCACCGTCATGCGCAGCGTCATCCATGCGCCTTGCCAGAACAGGTCCTTGTATTCGACCAGGATGTCCCATCGAAACCATCCGAAAAGCAGGATCGGTTGTTCCATATTCATCGCCTTCGCGTCATCACTCTGAAAAAACAAACGGCCGCTTCGTGGGCGGCCGTGATCGGGTCACAGGTGCCGTGCGGCTCAGCGCACGTTCGGGTCCTTGTTGAACCACTTCTTGTAGATCGTCACGTAGCTGCCGTCGGCGCGAATGGCGGCCAGGCCGGCGCTGAGCTTGTCGAGCAAGGCCTTGTCGCCCTTCTTCACGACGATGCCGAAGCCCTCTTCGGGGAAGGACTTGTCGTCGATGGTTTTCAGCTCGGGGTTCTGCGCCACGCGGTAGGCGATCACGCCGTTGTCGCCCATGGCGGCATCGACGCCGCCACCGGCCAACTCGGAAATGATGAGGGGCGTGCTCTCGAAGCGGCGGATGTCGGGGTTGGTCTTGCCGAACTCGCGCGAGGCGATGTCGTCGGCGGTGGAGGCGCTGACCACGGCGATCTTCTTGCCGGCCAGGTCTTTCAGCGAGGCGACCTTGCTGTTCTTCGGCAGCGCGATCAGCTGGCGGGCCGCGAAGTAGGGCGGCGTGAAGTCGTAGCTCTGCTTGCGCTTGTCGTTGATGGTCACGCCCGAGATCACCAGGTCGACGTCGCCGTTGTTCAGCGCACCGAAGATGCCGGTGAAGGGCGTGTTGACGATCTTGATCTTCAGGCCCTGCTGCTTGGCGATGGCATTGATGATGTCGATGTCGAAGCCGACGATCTGCTTGTCCTTGTTCTCGAAGGCGAAGGGCGCGTAGGTGGCGCTGGAGGCCACGGTGAGTTCCCGGTTCTGGGCCTGGGCACCTGGCGTGAAGGCCGCGCTGGTGGCCAGAAGAACGAGCGACAGGGCGCGCCAGATGCGGTTCATGGGGTTATCTCCGGGAAGTGGTGGCTAAGGCCGCCCAAAAAGGGCAAAGGAGCGGGATTTTAGGCTCCCCGGCCATGGCCGCTTCTCACATCCCGGTGGCTCCTGTGCCGCATCCGTGCGGTGCGGCGTGCGGATGTTGTGGATTTCTTCTCGGTGCGCGTCCGAATTTCAAGTAACGATTGAACACGCAAGTCACATTTCATCATTTGTCAGTCGATAGCGTTAACAATCGCCAGCGGTTGTTAAAAATAAGTGTTCAGGGAAGAAGGTATGCCACTCGTTTTGGGCGTCATGGGGCTCCCTCAGGTTGAGGTCGAGCTCCTGAGGATCATCGTCCGCCTCAGCTCCAATCTCCGCTCGCTCTGGACCGTCAGCGAATCGCAGCCCTGCGATCTGCTGCTGGTCGACGGCGACTCGCTGGCCGCTGAGCGGCAGGCACCGCCGGCCCGCTTCGTGGTGCCGATGGTGGCCCGGGGCGAGGTCACCACGGCGCGCAGCGCGCTCGCGCGCCCCATCTATGCGGAAGAGCTGGTCGACCTGCTCAACCGGGTCTCGCCGAAAGTGCCTCAGGGCGATGCGGTACGTGCCGCGGCGAGATCGATTCGCGCACGCGCCTCGCTGCTGCGCTGGCCATCGCAGGTGACCCTGCAGCGCCATCCGGCCTATGTGCGGCTCGCGGCGGCCCTGTCCCGGAGTGCGCAGTCGGCCGAAAGCCTCGGTGCGCTGGGCCGTGTCGATGTCGAGGTGTGCAGCACCTTCCTGGGCCTGCTGGAAGAAGAAGGCGCCCTGGCCTGGACCGAAGAAACCCGCGAACCCCGCGCATCCACTGGCACCGCTGCGGGCCACGAGAAGCGGGGGCTGCTCTCGCGCATCCGCCGACGCCTCGGGCTGGCCTGAGAAGGCGCGGCATGAGGGACTACAAACTCGTCTTCACGGGGCCGATGGGCGTGGGCAAGACCACGGCCATCGCCGCCATCAGCGAAACCGCGCCGATCAGCACCGAGGTCGCCAATGCGGACGCGTCGGTCGCCAAGGCCACCACCACGGTCGGCCTGGACTTCGGCCAGGTCACCCTGGACAACGGCGACCGGCTGCGCCTGTACGGCACGCCGGGGCAGGCCCGCTTCGATTTCGTGTGGAAGATCCTGGTGCGCGATGCGCTGGGCCTCGCGATCCTGATCGACAACAGCCGGCCCGATCCGTTGGCCGATCTGGCGGTCTACCTCGACGGCTTCGCCGGTGCGCTCGAAAAAATGCCGTGCACGCTCGGCGTGAGCCGCCTGCCCACGCACCCGTCGCCCACGCTCGACGACTACGCGCACGCCCTGGCGCAGCGCGGGCTTGTGCTGCCGATGCTCGCGGTGGACCCGCGCCGCAAGGACGACGTGATCGCGCTGATCGAAACGCTGCTGATGCAGATCGAGGTGCTCGACGAGGAGGTCGCCCCATGAGGATTCCCCATGCCATCAAGCAGCACGCTGCGGATGAAGCCCGGCGAATGCTCGACGAGACGACCGGCGTTGCTTCCGTGGTGATCGCCACGCCCGACGGCTTCGAGATCGCCAGCGCCAACCTGCGCGACTTCCAGCCTTCGCGCATCGCCGCGATGGCCAGTTCGATTTCCGCCATGGGTGCCGTCGTGTCACAAGAGGCGCGGCTGGGCCGCTGCACCTGCATCACCGTGGCCACCGACAAGGGCTTTGCGCTTGTCAGACCGGTACGCAATGGCGAGACGGAACTGGTGGTGAACGTCATCGCCGACGCGGGCGCCGTGCTCGCGCAGGTGATGTACCGGACCGCCGCCTGCGTGCGGGCGCTGGAAGCGCCCTGATCGGCCCACCGAATCAGCGGCGGGGACGGGGTGCATGCGACGCCTCCGCTTCATCCTTTCATTCGCATGATCTACAGGACAACTTCAACATGGCTTCGATCCAGAGCAACCTCGAAAACCTCCTGACCGCCGACGGCGCCCTGTGCGCGGCCGTGGTCGACTCCTCCAGCGGCATGATGCTGGGCTCCGCCGGGACCGGTGTCGACCTCGAGGTGGCTGCCGCCGGCAACACCGAAGTGATGCGCGCCAAGCTCAAGACGATGCGCGCCCTCGGCCTGAACGATTCCATCGAGGACATCTTGATCACCCTCGGCAAGCAATACCACCTGCTGCGCCCGATGGCACGGCACGAGGGCGTGTTCATCTACTTCGTGCTGGACAAGGCCAAGTCGAACCTGGCGCTGGCCCGCCGCAAGCTGCAGGACGTCGAGAAGGACATGACCTTCTGAGCGAAGACGCAAGCCTCCGTCCGCCCACGGACGGATCGCCGGGCCGGCTCCCTCGCGGGGCCGGCCTTTTTTCTTTATGGGTTCCTTTGGGTTCCTGCGGATGCGCGGGCTAACTAAGGTTCTCCGGGCGGAACGAAGGGCATCGGAGAACGGCCCGGGCCCGATGGCTAGCATCCGGGGCTTCCCTGTTCAGGAGCCTTGCATGACGATCTTCCGGCTTGCTTCACTTCTTTGTGGCATCGGCCTCGCATGGAGCGCCACGGGCGCGCAGGCGGCCGATCCGCCGGCGCCGCGCTTCGATCCGCAGCGCCTGTCGCAGATCGTGAAGACCGTCTCGGGCGACGACTTCGAAGGCCGTGCCCCGGCCACGCCGGCCGAAGGCAAGACGGTCGACTACCTCGTGGCGCAGTTCAAGGCCGCGGGCCTCGTGCCCGGTGGCGACCTCGAAGGCGGCAAGCGCGGCTGGACGCAGGCCGTGCCGCTGGTGAAGACCGAGTTTCGCGGCACGCCGCAGGTCACGCTGCAGGTGGGCTCGCAGCGCGATGCGCTGGTGCAGGGCGAGCAGATCGCGGTGCGCGCGGCGCTCGACGGCTCGACCTCGGTGGCGATCCAGCAGGCACCGCTGGTCTTCGTGGGCTATGGCGTGAGCGCGCCCGAGCGGCGCTGGGACGACTACAAGGGCGTCGACCTGAAGGGCAAGATCGCCGTGGTGCTGGTCAACGACCCCGATTTCGAAACCGGCAGCGGCGACTTCGGCGGCAAGGCCATGACCTACTACGGCCGCTGGACCTACAAGTTCGAGGAGGCCGCGCGCCGGGGTGCGCTGGGCGTGCTGATCGTGCACGAGACCGCGCCGGCCGCCTATGGCTGGGCCACGGTGAAGAACTCCAACACCGCGACCATGTTCGACATCGAGCGCGATCAGCCTGCGGCGGTGCATCCGAAGCTGGAGGCCTGGATCCAGCGCGACGTGGCGGTCGATCTGCTGCGCCGCGCGGGGCTGGATTTCGAGGCGCAGAAGAAGCTGGCGCAAACGCGCGAGTTCCAGCCCCAGGTGCTCAAGGACGCGAGCCTGTCGGCCGAGTACGCGATCGACCGGCAGGTGATCGTCTCGAAGAACGTGGTGGGCCGCGTCGAAGGCCGCAAGCACCCCGGCGAGACGGTGATCTACAGCGCCCACTGGGACCACCTGGGCGTGGGCGCGCCCGATGCGAAGGGCGGCGACAAAATCTACAACGGCGCGGTCGACAACGGCACCGGCCTGGCCGCGCTGATCGAGATGGGCCGCGCCTTTGCCAGCGCGTCGAAGAAGCCCGAACGGTCGGTCGTCTTCCTGGCCGTGACGGCCGAGGAGCGCGGCCTGCTGGGCTCCGAGTACTACGGCGCCAAGCCGCTGTACCCGCTGGCGAAGACCGTGGCCGTCATCAACATGGACGCGCTCAGCCCCGAAGGCCCGGCGCGCAATTTCAGCACCTCGGGCAGCGCGGCTTCCCAGTTGCAGGACCTGCTGGTCGCACAGGCCAAGGGCTTCGGCCTGGCCTACGCGCCCGACCCGCACCCCGAGGCCGGCCATTTCTTCCGCTCCGACCATTTCTCTTTCGCCAAGCGCGGCGTGCCGGCGCTGTCGTTCGCCTCGGGCAACGACTGGGTGGCGGGCGGTCTCGCAGCCGGCGAAGCGGCCAGCAAGGCCTACACCGCCGACCGCTACCACCAGCCGGCCGACGAATGGCAGGCCGACTGGTCCTTCACCGGCATGGCGCACGACCTGCCCTTGCTCTACCGCGTGGGCGAGACGCTGGCCAACAGCCGGCGCTGGCCGGAATGGGGCGCGGGATCGGAATTCGGCGCCATTCGCGAGGCGAGCCGCAGCGAGCGGCGTTGAGCGAGCGCCCTAGACGGCCAGGTGCCCCAGCGGCAGCGCGCTGCTGGCCTTCACCTCGCCCAGCGAGAAGCTGGTGTGCAGGTCTTTCACGTTCGGCAGGTTCATCAGGTGCTGCCGCGCGAAGGCCGAAAAGCCGTTCAGGTCTTGCGCCACCACTTGCAGCTCGAAGGTGCCGGTGCCGCTGATGTAGTGGCAGGCCACCACCTCGGGCATCTTGCGGATCGCGTCTTCCAGCTTGCGCGTGGCCTCGTTGGTGACGCGCTCGGTGTCCACGCGCACGAAAGCGAGCACGCCGAGCCCTATCTTGTGGCGGTCGATCTCGGCGCGGGAGCCCCTGATGAAGCCGGCTTCTTCGAGCGCGCGCACCCGGCGCCAGCAGGGCGCGGCCGAGAGGCCCACGCGCTGCGCAAGCTCGGCGTTGGTGAGGCGGCCGTCGGCCTGCAGTTCTTGCAGGATCAAGAGGTCGAACTTGTCAATGCTTTCCATGGGTATCGATATTAAGCAAGATTCTTTCTGGAAGCGGGTTTTCCGGGGCAAAGAACGCAAACACCTGTCGCGGACCCCGGCATACACTTTGCGTGATCATGGGCTCGCGCCCTACCGGGCACAGACCCACACCCCATCAGCCAGGCTCAAAAGGCCCTGCCATACGGAGACAGACAACATGAACGCCCCGCTGCCCGAGCACATTCGCCGCGCGCTAGAAACCGTCACGCTCGACGACAAGTACTCCCTCGATTACGGCCGCGCTTTCATGAGCGGCGTGCAGGCGCTGGTGAAGCTGCCCATGCTTCAACAGTTGCGTGACAAGCAGGCCGGCAAGAACACCGCCGGCTTCATCAGCGGCTACCGTGGTTCCCCGCTCGGCGGCTACGACCAGGCGCTGTGGAAGGCCAGCAAGTTCCTCAAGGAACAGAACATCGTCTTCCAGCCGGGCGTGAACGAAGAGCTGGCGGCCACCGCGCTCTGGGGCACCCAGCAACTGGGCTTCTCGCCGCAAGGCACCAACAAGTTCGACGGCGTCTTCGGCATCTGGTACGGCAAGGGCCCGGGCGTGGACCGCTGCTCCGACGTCTTCAAGCACGCCAACATGGCGGGCACCACCGAATTCGGCGGCGTGATCGCGGTGGCCGGCGACGACCACATCTCCAAGAGCTCCACTGCCGCGCACCAGAGCGACCACATCTTCAAGGCCTGCGGCACGCCGGTGTTCTTTCCGACGAGCGTGCAGGAAATTCTGGACCTGGGCATCCACGCCTTCGCCATGAGCCGCTTCTCGGGCGTGTGGTCGGGCATGAAGACGATCCAGGAGATCGTCGAGTCGAGCGCCACGGCCATGATCGACCCCGAGCGCGTCGAGATCGTCATTCCCACCGACTTCGAAATGCCGCCCGGCGGCCTGCACATCCGCTGGCCCGACCATGCGCTGGAGCAGGAAGCCCGGCTCATGCACTACAAGTGGTACGCCGCGCTGGCCTACATCCGCGCCAACCGGCTGAACCACAACGTCATTCAGGGCCCGAACGACCGCTTCGGCATCATGGCCAGCGGCAAGGCCTTCAACGACACGCGCCAGGCGCTGCTCGACCTGGGCCTGGACGACGCGGCCTGCCGCCAGCTCGGCATCCGCCTGCACAAGGTGGGCGTGGTGTGGCCGCTCGAAGCGCAGCTCACGCGCGAATTCGCGACCGGCCTGCAGGAGATCCTGGTGGTCGAAGAAAAGCGCCAGGTCATCGAATACCAGCTCAAGGAAGAGCTCTACAACTGGCGCTCCGACGTGCGGCCCAACGTGGTCGGCAAGTTCGACGAGGGCGAGGTGCACGCGGCCGAAGGCTACTCGGGCGGTGAATGGTCGATGCCCAACCCCACGGCCCACACGCTGCTGCGCGCCAACGCCGACCTGAACCCCGCGCTGATCGCCAAGGCCATCGCCGGCCGCCTGAAGAAGACCGGCCTGCTGGCCGCTGCAGGCGCCGACATGACGGCGCGCATCGAAGCGCAACTCGCCATCCTCGAAGCCAAGGAGCGTTCGATGGTGGTGCAGCAGGCCTCCACCAGCGTGGCCGACGCCACGCGCCAGCCGTGGTTCTGCTCGGGCTGCCCGCACAACACCAGCACCGTGGTGCCCGAAGGCTCGCGCGCGATGGGTGGCATCGGCTGCCACTTCATGGCGACCTGGATGGACCGCTCCACCATCGGCTTCACGCAGATGGGCGGCGAGGGCGTGCCATGGGTGGGCCAGCAGCCCTTCACGACCGACCAGCACATCTTCGCGAACCTGGGCGACGGCACGTACTTCCACAGCGGCCTGCTCGCGATTCGCCAGAGCATCGCGGCCGGCGTGAACATCACCTACAAGGTCCTCTACAACGACGCGGTCGCCATGACCGGCGGCCAGCAGGTCGGCGAGCGGCCCGAAGGCCACTCGGTGCTGCAGATTGCAGAGAGCCTGCATGCCGAGGGCACGAAGAAGGTCGTGATCGTCACCGACGAGCCCGAGAAGTACGAAGGCGTGAACGTCCCCGGCGACCACGTGCAGGTCAAGCACCGCGACCTGCTCGACGAGATCCAGCGCGAATTCCGCAAGATCCCGGGCACCACGGCCATCATCTATGACCAGACCTGCGCGACCGAGAAGCGCCGCCGCCGCAAGCGGGGCACGGCCGTCGATCCGGCCAAGCGCGTGGTCATCAACGAGCTGGTGTGCGAAGGCTGCGGCGACTGCAGCGTGCAGAGCAACTGCCTCTCGGTGGAGCCGCTGGAAACCGAATTCGGCCGCAAGCGCACCATCAACCAGAGCAGCTGCAACAAGGACATGAGCTGCCTGAAGGGCTTCTGCCCGAGCTTCGTGTCGGTCGAGGGCGGCCAGCTCAAGAAGAAGGGCAAGAACAAGGCGGCCACGCCGGCCGAGTTCGGCCTGCTGCCCGAGCCGGCGATTCCGTCGCTGGACGGCGGCAAGGTCTGGGGCGTGGTGGTGGCGGGCGTCGGCGGCACCGGCGTCATCACCATCGGCCAGCTGCTCGGCATGGCCGCGCACATCGAGGCCAAGGGCATCGTCACGCAGGACGCGGCGGGCCTGGCGCAAAAGGGCGGCGCCACCTGGAGCCACGTGCTGATCGGCGACACGCAGGACGACATCCGCACCACGCGCGTCGGCACCGCGGCGGCCGACCTGATCCTGGCCTGCGATCCGCTGGTCACGATCAACGGCGAGACCATGGCGCGCATGCGCGAAGGGCGCACGCACGTGGCGCTCAACAGCCACAGCTCGCCCACCGCCGCCTTCGTGCGCAACGCCAACTGGCAGAACCCCGAAGACGCCTGTGCCGCCGAGATCGCGCGCGCCGTGGGCATCGACGGCATGGGCACCTTCGATGCCGATGCGGCCGCGACCACGCTGATGGGCGACAGCATCTACGTCAACCCGATGATCCTGGGCTACGCCTGGCAGAAGGGCTGGATTCCGCTGGCGCACGAGTCGCTGATGCGCGCCATCGAGCTGAATGCCGTGGCGGTCGAGAACAACAAGACCGCCTTCGAGTGGGGCCGCCAGGCCGCCGTGCGCCCCGAAGAGCTGCAAAAGCGCGTGCGCCCGGGCCAGGTCATAGAGTTCAAGAAGCGCGAGACGGTCGAGGCCATCGTGGCGCGCCGCGCCGAATTCCTGACCGGCTACCAGAACGCCGCCTACGCCGAGCAGTACAAGCAGTTCGTCGGCAAGGTGCAGCAGGCCGAATCGGCGCTGGGCAAGACCGCCCTGACCGAAACGGTGGCCCGCTACCTGTTCAAGCTGATGGCCTACAAGGACGAGTACGAGGTGGCCCGCCTGCACACCGACCGGACCTTCCTCGACCGCGTCGAGGGCATGTTCGAAGGCGACTACAAGCTCAACTACCACCTGGCGCCGCCGCTCATGGCCAAGAAGAACGCCAAGGGCCAGCTGCAGAAGCAGAAGTTCGGCCCCTGGATGCTCACGGGCTTCAGGTTCCTTGCGAAGCTGAAGGGCGTGCGCGGCACGGCGCTCGACATCTTCGGCCGCACCGAAGAGCGCAAGACCGAGCGCGCGCTGATCGGCGAGTACCGCGCCAGCATCGAGGAAGTGATCGGCGCCCTGCGTGCCGACAACCACGCGCTGGCGCTGGAAATCGCCGGGCTGCCCGAGCAGATCCGGGGCTATGGTCACGTCAAGGAGCGCAACCTCGCGGCGGCGCGCACCCGTTGGAGCGAGCTGCTGGCCAAGTGGCGCAACCCGCAGGCGCAGCGCGCGGCGGCCTGATTTTCGGAGCCGTTCCATTCGCAAAGGGCGCCTTGTGGGCGCCTTTTGCTATTGAAAACGTAGCAATCCAGTCGGGCGCCGAATGGCCGGAAAGCCCTCCTCACCCCGCCGGATAAGCGCGTGGAGGCGTCACCAGCCCCGAATACAATGCCCGGTGCTGTGCGCGGCCAAGTCCCGCCACGCTTTGATTTGCGGCCCGCTTTCCTTGTGGCCGCGAAGAGATGGAACGACGGGCCCCGGTCCGCGCTCCTCTCGATTTCTCTTCCCTCTGCTGGAGACTCTCTTGTTCATTTCCTCTGCTTTCGCCCAGACCGCGCCCGCAGCCGCCGGCGGCGGTGACATGTTGTCCTCGCTCGGCAGCATGCTGCCCCTGGTGCTGATGTTCGTGGTGCTGTACTTCGTCATGATCCGACCGCAAATGAAGCGCCAGAAGGAAGCGCGCGCCATGATCGAGGCGCTGGCCAAGGGTGACGAAGTCGCCACCGCCGGCGGCGTGCTCGGCAAGATCACCTCGCTGGGCGACCAGTACCTGGGCCTCGAAATCGCCAACGGCGTCGAGATCAAGGTGCAGCGCAGTGCTGTGGTTCAGGTGCTGCCCAAGGGCGCCGTCAAATAAAAGCGTGAGCTGATCCTTGCGCTTTGCGGCGTGAGGCCTCAAGTCACGCCGTGACTCCATCTCTGAAAAGTTTGTGAAAAGCGCGCGCTCATGAACCGTTACCCGGTCTGGAAGTACACGATCATCGTGATCGTGTTGCTCGTGGGGCTCATCTATGCCCTGCCCAATTTCTTCGGCGAGTCGCCTGCTGTGCAGGTGTCGGCGGCCAAGTCCACCGTCAAGATCGATGCGTCGACCCAGGCCAGGGTGGAGGAAGTGCTCAAGACGGCCAGCCTGACGCCCGACCTGCTGACGCTGGAGCCGACCGCGGTGCGTGTGCGTTTCGCCACCACCGACGACCAGATCAAGGCACGCGACGCGCTGCAGCAGGCCCTGGTGCCGAATGCGGACGAGGCCTCCTACGTGGTGGCGCTGAACCTGGTGTCGCGCTCTCCCTCGTGGCTGACCGCGCTGCACGCCTTCCCGATGTACCTGGGCCTCGACTTGCGCGGCGGCGTCGACTTCCTGCTGCAGGTCGACATGCGCGGCGTGCTCGACAAGAAGGCCGAGTCCTTCGCCGGCGACATCCGCACCGGCCTTCGCGACAAGAAGGTGCGCGGCAGCGCCGTGAACCGCAACGGCCAGACCGTCGAGGTCACGCTGCGCGACGCCGCCAGCCTGGAAACGGCCCGCCGCCTGATCCAGGACCAGATGCCCGATCTCACCACCGTCGAGAGCCAGCAGGGCACCGACTGGCGCATCGTGGCGAGCATCAAGCCCGAAGCCGCACGCCGCTTCCAGGACGCGGCGCTCAAGCAGAACGTCACCACGCTGCACAACCGGATCAACGAACTCGGCGTCGCCGAACCGGTGATCCAGCAGCAGGGCATCGACCGCATCGTCGTGCAGTTGCCTGGCATGCAGGACCCGGCCCAGGCCAAGACCATCATCGGCCGCACCGCCACACTCGAAATGCGCCTGGTGGACGAAAGCGCCGAAGGCCGCGCGGCCGAAATGGGCGGTGGCCCGGTGCCTTTCGGCTCCGAGAAATTCCTAGACCGTTCGGGCCGCCCCGTGATCGTGAAGAAGCAGGTGCTCGTCACCGGCGAGAACCTCACCGACGCGCAACCCGGCTTCGATCAGCAGAGCAACCAGCCCAAGGTCGATCTGACCATGGACTCGAAGGGCGGCAACATCATGCGTGATGTGAGCCGCGAGAACTACAAGAAGCGCATGGCCATGCTGATCTTCGAGAAGGGCAAGGGCGAAGTGCTCACGGCCCCGTCGATCAACGGCGAACTGGGCAACCGCTTCCAGGTCTCGGGCTCGATGACCGTGAGCGAAGCCAACGACCTCGCGCTGCTGCTGCGCGCCGGCTCGCTGGCCGCACCGATGGAGATCATCCAGGAACGCACCATCGGCCCGACGCAGGGTGCGGAGAACATCAAGAAGGGCTTCGACAGCGTGATGTACGGCTTTGCCGCAATCATGGTGTTCATGTGCCTCTACTACGCGCTGTTCGGCATGTTTTCGTCGATCGCGCTGGCGGTCAACCTGATGCTGCTGGTGGCCATCCTCTCGATGCTGCAGGCCACGCTCACGCTGCCCGGCATCGCGGCCATGGCGCTGGCCATCGGCGTGGCCATCGACTCCAACGTGCTGATCAACGAGCGCGTGCGCGAAGAGCTGCGCAACGGCGCGTCGCCGCAGGCGGCGATCCATGCGGGCTACGAGCGCGCCTGGGGCACCATCCTCGACTCCAACGTGACCACGCTCATCGCGGGCATCGCGCTGCTGGCCTTCGGCTCGGGCCCGGTGCGGGGCTTTGCGGTGGTGCACTGCATCGGCATCGTCACCTCGATGTTCTCTGCTGTGTTCTTCTCGCGCGGTCTCGTGAACTTCTGGTACGGCCAGAAGAAGAAGCTCAAGAGCGTGTCGATCGGCACGGTCTGGCGGCCGAATTCCGACGGCACGGCTGTGGCCGAAACCAAGTAAAGGCCAAGGACAAGCGCCATGGAATTCTTCCGAATCCACAAGACCATTCCGTTCATGCGCCACGCGGTGGTGCTGAACATCGTTTCCGTCGTCACCTTCGCGCTGGCCGTGTTCTTCCTGTTCCACCGCGGGCTGCACCTGTCGGTGGAGTTCACCGGCGGCACGGTGATGGAAGTGGCCTACAAGCAATCGGCCGACGTCGGCAAGGTGCGCGAGGTCGTCGCCAAGCTGGGCTACCAGGAGGTGCAGGTCCAGAGTTTCGGCACCTCGGTGCAGATTCGCCTGCCGGTGCAAAAGGGCATGAACTCGACCCAGCAGAGCGCCCAGGTGATGGACGCGCTGAAGGCGGTCGAGCCCGAGGTCGAATTGCGCAGCAACGAATTCGTCGGGCCGCAGGTGGGCGACGAGCTGACCAGCAACGGCCTGAAGGCGCTGGGGATGGTGGTGGTCGGCATCATGATCTACCTGGCGTTTCGCTTCGAATGGAAGTTTGCGCTGGCTACCGTTCTGGCCAACCTGCATGACGTGGTGATCATCCTGGGCTTCTTCGCCTTCTTCCAGTGGGAGTTCTCGCTGGCGGTGCTGGCGGCGGTGCTCGCGGTGCTGGGCTACTCGGTGAACGAATCGGTCGTGATCTTCGACCGGGTCCGCGAGAACTTCCGCCGCTACCGCAAGCTGTCCACGAGCGAGGTCATCGACAACGCGATCACCTCGACCATCAGCCGCACGATCATCACCCACGGCTCCACGCAGCTCGTGGTGCTGTCGATGTTCTTCTTCGGTGGCCCGACTTTGCATTACTTTGCATTGGCGCTGACCATCGGCATCTGCTTTGGTATCTACTCCTCGTGCTTCGTGGCTGCCGCGATCGCGATGTGGCTGGGCGTGAAGCGCGAAGACCTGATCAAGGGTCCGACCAAGCGCGACGGCGAATCCGAAGACGACCCGAACGCCGGCGCGGTGGTCTGACGGATACTTCAGGGTCAAACAAAGCGGCGGCGGCGCAGGGGCCGCGCCGCGGTTCGCATGCAACGCCGGGCGTTGTCGATACTTGTGCGGTTGCGCATCCCGATGCAAGCTCGCGGTTGTTGCTGACGAATCGTTTACCTTGGTTTTCCCGATCTTTCAATGAGCATTGCGCGGTCCGCTTCTTCCCTGCAGCTCGCACGCGAGACGCGTGAGCGCTTCGTATCGGCCACGGAAGGCGTGATCGTGCCGCTGGCGCGAGCGATCCGGGATCGGCTGACATCGCTGTCCTCGGAAGCCGGCAATGCCCGCGCCATGCAGGAGCACCGCGACGATTTCGTCGCGTTCCAGGGGCAGGGCTCGCAATGGATCTCGCTGGCCCAGACCGGCTGGCGCAAGGCGCTGCTCTCGTCGACTGGCGGTGCGCCATCGACCACTTCGTCGGCGGCGCTGCGGCTCGAACTGATCGGCGACGAGGTGGTGGAAAGCAACATCCTTTCCTCGCGCCTGGCGCAACTGATCCACGACAAGGCCAGCTTCGAGCTGAGCGACCTGCGCCTGCGCATCCAGCATCTCGAAGGCACCAGCGAACTCGATTCCAAGGACGTGCTCAAGCCCGAGACGCTCGCCAAGCTGCTGGTGGAGCAATGGCTGGCGGCCGGACTGAGCCGGGGGCTCTGGACCCGCGTGCAGGACGCGGTGCAACTGGCGCTGGTCGACGGGGTCGTCAAGGCTTATGAAAGCGCCAACGCCTTTCTTATCGCCAACGGCGTGATGCCGGAGATCGACCTCAAGAGTTTCGTGCGCCGCACGGGCAGTGCGGGCGGTGGTGGTGGCGGCGCGAGCGGCGCCTCGTCCATGGGCGCCGCGACCTCGTCGAACGCACCGATGGGGCCCGGCACCATGTCGGGCGGGCCGCACAGCGCGCAACGCCCCGGCTTCGGATTCGACGGGCAGCCGGCCTCGGTGCCGTCGACCGTGGCGCCTTCGTCGACCACCGGTGGCTCGCCATTGATGATCGCGCGGCAGCGTGCGCAGACCGCGCTGCTGAGCCTCAAGCGCTTCGTGACCGCGCGCATCGGCGGCGACCTCGGCGCCTCGGCGCCGCAATCGGTGCCGGGCACTGCGGCCGGCGGCCCTGGCGGCCACGCGGGTGGCAGTGCGGCCGGTGGTGCGCCCCGGGTTTTCTCGCGGACCTTCGCCGGTGCCATCGCCGATGCCGAAGTGGCCTACCGCATGGCCGCCACGCAATTCATGGACGGCTCGGGCGAGCAGGCCACCCTGCTCCAGCAGACCTCGGTCGACCTGCGCCGGCGCAGCGCCGAACTGAAGAAGCGCGCGCCCACCACCGCCGACAAGGCCACGGTCGAGATCGTGGCGCTGATGTTCCAGGCCATCCTCGCGGAAGAACGCATTCCGTTCTCGGCGCGCGTGTGGTTCGCGCGGCTGCAGATGCCGGTGCTGCGCGTGGCCATCGCCGAGCCCGAGTTCTTCGGCACGCTGCAGCATCCTGCGCGCATGCTGATCGACCGCATGGGCTCCTGCGTGATGGGCTTCGACGCGGCGGCCATTACCGGCAGCGCGCTCGAAGGCGAGATCCGCCGCGTCGTGCAGGTGATCGAGCAATACCCCGAGACCGGCCAGCGCGTGTTCAAGCTGGTGTTCGACGAGTTCGTGGCCTTCCTTAGCCGCTACCTCACGCAGAGCGACAGCACGCAGCGCGTGATGAGCGTCGCGCAGCAGGTCGAGCAGAAGGAAACGATGGCGATCCAGTACACCATCGAGTTGCGCAAGATGCTCAACGACATGCCGGTGCGCGACGAGATCCGCGAGTTCCTGTTCAAGGTCTGGGCGGAGGTGCTGGCCATTGCCGCGCTGCGTTATGGCGCGCAGGGCGAGCAGACGGTGATGCTCAAGCGCGTGGCCTCCGAGCTGGTCTGGGCCGCGAGCGCCAAGCCCAACCGCACCGACCGCGCGCGCGTCATCCAGGATCTGCCGCAACTGCTGCAGCGCCTGCGCCAGGGCATGGCCCTGCTGGGCATCGTCGACGAGCCGCAAGAGGCACACATCAAGATCATCGGTGCCACGCTGTCCGATGCTTTCCTGTCGAAGACCGAAGCCATTCCCCAGGCCAAGATCGAGGCCATGGCCGAGCGGCTTGCGCACCTGGAAGACTTCGTGAGCGACGACGGCGGCGCGTCCGACCTGCCGCTCGACGCCCACAGCATCGAGCTGCTGCTCGGCGTGGATGCGGCATCGATCGAAGTGATCCCCGACGCCGCCGGCAGCAAGGTGTCGGACGAGATGCTCGGCTGGGCGCACGAGCTGCAGGTGGGCAACTGGTTCATGCTCGACCACAACGACCGCGTGAGCCAGGTCCAGTTCGTGTGGCGCAGCGACCGCAAGCGGCTGCACCTGTTCGCGTCGTCGGACGGGCGCAGCTTCCTGATCCAGGCGGGACGGTTGGCGACCTACCTGCAGGCAGGCCTGCTGGTGCCGGCCGAAGAAGAAACGCTCACGGTGCGCGCCACGCGCGAGGCGCTGGCCAAGCTGGATGCCAACCCCGAGCGGCTGCTGAACTAGGCGGGTGTTTTCTTGGAGCACCGCGGGACCGGCTTTGCCGGGTTGCAGGTGTTGCCCCTGGAAGGGCTGGCGCAGCGGCACGAAGTGCGCGCAGCCTGGGTAGAGCGCAGCTAGTGCGCCGTGCGGCCTTCGCGGCTCTCGCAGAGCTCGTCGAGCACCAGCGCATCGGGCTCGATGCCGGTGCTCCAGTGCACCATCAACACGATGATCTTGAGTTCATCAAGCGCGACCGGATCGCCCGGCGCCGCCATCGCACGCTCGATGACGATCTCGCGCAGGCCGCAGGGCAGCACGTTCGCCGATTCGAGAAAGCGGATGAAGCCCAGGCACTCCGCACCGAGGTGCTCTTGCTCGGCCTGTGAATAGACGCGCATGGCGCCATCCGATTGAGGCAGGGCCGCTTCGGGCGCGCCGCGCAGGATGACCGTGGCGGCGGCTTCGTCGTCGGTGCGACGCTCGATCTGCATGCCCTGCGTTGCAAGGCTCAGTCCGTCGAGCCAGTGCAGGGCATCGCGGATCTCTTCTGCCTCGAAGCCGTGCGCACTGAGCTTGCGGCCCAGCTGTTCGGGTTCGGGGCAAGCATCGCCGCGCCAATAGTTTTCGTAGACAAAAACGAGCACTTCGAACATGGGCCCAATATAGCCGACGTTCATGCAGGGCGGGTGTGAACTGCGCCTAGGTGGAAGCCATTCGTTGAAAGAGCCCGCCGGCCAGGCGCGAGACGTGGCCGTCCAGCTCCAGTTCAAGCATCTTTGCTTGCAACGCGGCCGCGCTCCAGCCGGTGCGCGCGCTCAGTGCGTCGAGGCTCACGGGATCGAAGCCGAGGGCCTCCAGCAGCGGGTCTTCGGAAGCGTCGCCCTCGGCCGCGCCTTCGTCCTGGTGTGCGGGCGAGGCTGTGCCGGCGGTGCGCAGCGGCGGAAGCTCTTCGAGGATGTCGTTCACCGATTCCACGAGCTTGGCGCCCTGGCGAATCAGCGCATGACACCCGCGCGATTGCGGCGAATGGATCGAGCCCGGAATGGCGAACACTTCCTTGCCCTGCTCCGACGCCAGCCGCGCCGTGATGAGCGAGCCCGACTGCAGCGCCGCCTCGACCACCAGCGTGCCGCGCGCCAGCCCGGCGATGAGCCGGTTGCGCCGCGGAAAATTCTGCGTGAGCGGCGGCGTGCCGAGCGGCAGCTCGCTCACGATCAGGCCCTGCAGGGTGATGCGATGCGCCAGATCGCGGTGCCGCGCGGGGTAGACGCGATCGAGGCCCGTGCCCACCACCGCCACCGTGGCCAGCCGTGGCGCGTTACCCGCCGCTTCGAGCGCGCCCTGGTGTGCGGCGCCATCGACACCGAGCGCCAGCCCCGACACCACCGGCAACCCCGCTTCGCCGAGCGCCCGCGCGAAGCTGCGCGCGTTGGTGGCGCCCTGCGGCGTGGGGTTGCGGCTGCCCACCACCGCGATGCTGTGGCCGAGCTGCGTCAGGTCGAAGTCGGCGGCGCCGAGCACATAGAGCATGGGCGGAGGGTCCGCCATTTCGAGCAGCGACGTGGGGTAGCCGGCGTCGCCGAGCGTCACGATGCGGCGCGAGACACCGTTGCCGTTGCTGCTGTCGCCGGCATGCAGCCACTGCCAGGCCTGGTCGACCTGCGCCTGCAGGCCGGCGGGCACCTGCAGCAGGGCCGCGGCCTGGGCCATGCCGACGACTTCGCGCAGCGCAGCCTCCGACTGCGCGAAAACGCCTTCAGGCAGCCCGAAGGCCGCGAGCAGGCGCCGCGTGGTGCCGTCGCCGATGCCCGGCGTCAATGAAAGCCGCAGCCAGCCTGCGAGTTCTGCGCGTTCCAAACGAGAGTGCGTGAAAGCTGGAACCGCAGGTCAGGGGTTGACGAGGAAGTCGCCAGCGCGCGGAGTGTCGTTGATTTCGAGCACCAGCGCGTAGGAAACCTTCTCGAAGGTGCGGAACACCATCAGCAGGCCGATGCGTTCGTTCGGCAGCTTGATGGTTTCCTTGCGGGCGCCGGTGCGGTCGAGGATGGTCTCGCCGTTCTTCAGGATGGCCAGCACATGGCCGCTGTCGATGCCGTCGCGGGTGCCCTTGTTGATGGCCACCACCTGGTTCTGCGCGGCGAACTGCACGGCGTTGCCATAGACCGAGATGATCCGGCCATCGACCTGCGTGGAGGGCGCGCGCGGCGCGTAGCTCAGCAGCTGGCGCGGGGGCTCGGGCAGCAGGCGGTCGCCGGCGCGCATTTCCTCGCGCGAGGCAATGATGTCGATGCTCGCGGGCACCACCGTGATGAGGTCCTTGTTGTCCACCGTCTCGATGGTGGTCGACTCGCCGCGCTGCAGCTGGGCCTTGCCCAGGTACTGCGCCTCGTAGCCGAGGATCTCGCCCGTGCCCGGGTCTTTCAGCGGCGTCGCATTGCGGAAGACGCGGAAGTGCTGCACCGGCCCCGGCACCTCGACCAGCGGGGCGTCGGCGTTGCCGCGGGCATAGGCACGGTCGCCGCGCGACAGCAGCACGCGGCTGTCG
Organism: Variovorax sp. EL159; assembly: GCF_900100965.1. GTDB lineage: Bacteria > Pseudomonadota > Gammaproteobacteria > Burkholderiales > Burkholderiaceae_C > Variovorax. The sequence goes on from NZ_FMUJ01000004.1 coordinate 467,381, forward strand.
TTGCCGGCCACGATGCGTGGCGCGCTCTCGAGCGTGTTGGCGTCCACCACGATCGGTTCGCTCAGGAAGGGCTCGATCAGGCTCGGGTTGAGCGTGGGCAGCGCCATGCCCGAGAGCGAGTCGAAGCGCGTGCGCGGCGACAGCTTGATGGTGCCCCCGTCGCCGCTGAACCCGCCGCGGCGGGTGGTCAGGCGCGCGCGGCCGCCGCTCTTGTCCAGGTACAGCACCTGGCCGGGATAGATGCGGTGCGGGTTCGCGATCTCGTTGATGTTCATGCCCCACAGTTCCGGCCAGCGCCAGGGGTGCAGCAGGTACAGGCGCGAAATGGCCCAGAGCGTGTCGCCGGGCTTGATCGTGTATTCGTCGGGCGCCCTGGGCGCCAGCTCGCTCAGCGGAACGCCGGCCTGGGCGGTTTGCTGGGCCGTGGCGCGCTGCTGGGGCGTGACAGGGTAGTTTTGAGCCCAGGCCGTCGTGGCGCCGCAACCGCCGATCACCGCGAGGGCCGTCAAGGTTGCTAGGAAAGAGGGGCGCTGGCGTTCAGTGGATCTGAGCTTTTTCATGTCTGGATGGGTGAGCGTGCGACGTATCGCTGCGCATACGAATCTCACAATTTGCTACGAATTCTGCGCTGAAGCCCCTGGGAGGGCAACGTTTTCGGCCCCGCGCGGCCCGTCGCGTCGCGGAATTGGCGAAAATAGCCACAACTTCCCCCCGATTTCATGGCCAAACGAATCATTCTGAGTTACCCGGACAAACGCCTGCACACCGTGGCCAAACCGGTGCAAGGCGTCGACGCGCGCATCAAGACCCTGGTTGCCGACATGCTGGAAACCATGTACGACGCCAACGGCATTGGTCTGGCCGCGACCCAGGTCGACGTGCACGAGCGGCTGGTCGTCATCGATGTGTCCGAAGAACGCAACGAACCCATCGTGCTGATCAACCCCGAGATCACCTGGGCCAGCGACGAAAAAGTGCTGAACGAAGAAGGCTGCCTGTCGGTGCCCGGCATCTACGACGGCGTCATGCGCTCGACGGCGGTCAAGGTCCAGGCGCTCGACGAAAACGGCGAGATGCGCACCATCGAGGCCGACGGCCTGCTGGCCGTGTGTATCCAGCACGAACTCGACCACCTGCTCGGCAAGGTGTTCGTCGAATACCTCTCGCCCCTGAAGCGCAACCGGATCAAGAGCAAGCTCCTGAAGCAGCAGCGCGAAGAACTGCGGGAGCGGGCTTGACCGCCATGACGCGCCGCGCCGGTTCCCTGGCAGCGCTGGCGGCAATCGCGCTGTCGGCGCTGGTGCTCGCCGGCTGCGCCAACGACCCCACCCGCATCCAGCCCGGCACCACCGCCGCCGAAACCCTGCAGCGCCTGGGCGCGCCCACCGGCCGCTACCCGCTCAACGGTGGCGGCGAGCGGCTCCAGTACTCGCGCATGCCGGCGGGCTTCGAGGTCATCGATATTGATGTGGACGCGGCGGGCAAGGTCGTCTCGGCCACCCAGGTGCTGAGCGAAGCGCGCTTCGACCAGGACATCAAGGTCAACCAGTGGCGCCAGAACGACGTGATGGCCTTTTATGGCCGGCCGTATGAAATCTCCCGCGTCAGCTCCTTCGACGGCGTCGTCTGGACCTGGCGCTACAAGGCCGTGAACGAACGCCGCATGCTCTATATCTACATCGACCCGACCGGCGTGGTCCGGCGCTATCACACGGGGGACGATCTCGAATTCGATCGGCTGCGGGATTGAGCCGGCTCAAGGTCGTTTTTGCGGGCACGCCCGAGTTCGCGCGCGTCGCGCTGGAAGCCATCGCGGCCGCCGGCCATGACATCGTCCTGGTGATGAGCCAGCCCGACCGGCCTGCCGGTCGCGGCATGAAGCTGCAGGCCTCGCCCGTCAAGCAATGTGCCGTTGCCAACAACTGGCCCGTGGCCCAGCCGCGCAGCCTGCGGCTCGACGGCAAGTATCCCGACGAGGCCACGGCCGCCCGCGACACCCTGCTGGCCGTGCAGCCCGACGTGATGGTGGTCGCCGCCTACGGGCTGATCCTGCCGCAGTGGGTGCTCGACCTGCCGAAGCACGGCTGCCTGAACATTCACGCCAGCCTGCTGCCGCGCTGGCGCGGCGCAGCGCCCATCCACCGCGCCATCGAGGCCGGCGATGCGCAGACCGGCATCACCATCATGCAGATGGACGCGGGCCTGGACACCGGCGACATGCTGCTGCGCGAAGCCATCGAGATCGGCGACGACAACACCGCCCGCCTGCACGACCGCCTGGCCGAGCTGGGCGGCCGCATGATCGTCGAGGCATTGGCGAACATCGGCGCCCTCACCCGCACGCCGCAGCCGGCCGAAGGCGTCACCTACGCCAGCAAGGTCGAGAAGCACGAGGCCCTGATCGACTGGACCCAGCCCGCCGACGCCATCGTGCGGCGCGTGCGGGCGTTCGATCCCTTTCCGGGCGCCAACAGCCCGCTCGACGGCGAGACCATCAAGCTCTGGACCGCCCATGCCGCACCTGCCGCCGACACGTCGGCCGCGCCGGGCACGATCCTGACCGTTGCCGACACCGGCGTCGCCGTGGCGGCGGCAGGCTCGACCGTCATGCTCACCGAGCTCCAGCGTCCGGGCGGCAAGCGCCTGGCGGTGGCCGATTTCCTGCGCGGCTTCGACCTGAAGGCCGGGCAGGTGTTCGGCTGATGTTTCTTTCCGCAGACATCCGCCGCCGCCCCGAATTCCGCGTGGGCGTGCGCGACATGTCCTCGGTGGCCATGGGCATCGGCGCCTGGGGCCTGATGACTGGCGTGGCCATGGTCAAGTCGGACATGAGCCTGATCGAGGCGGTCGCGATGACCCTGCTGGTCTACGCGGGCAGCTCGCAGCTCGCGGCCATTCCGCTGCTGTTCGCGGGCGCGCCGGCCTGGGTGATCCTGGCGACGGGCTTCTGCGTCAACCTGCGCTTCGTGGTGTTCAGCCTGCACCTGCGGCCCTACCTCATGCACATGCCGCGCTGGCGCCGCATGGTGCACGGCTACCTCACGGCGGACATGAGCTACGCGCTCTTCACCAAGCAGTACCCGAAGCCCCCGGTCACCACCGCCGAACAGGAGGCGCAAGAGGCCTACCTCACCGGCAACTACTTCGTGACCTGGAGCGCCTGGATGGGCATGAGCCTGCTGGGCATCGCGCTGGCCAACTTCATTCCGCAGACCTGGGGCCTGGGCTTCGCGGGCGTGCTGAGCCTGGTGGCCATCGTCTGCTCGATGGCGACCACGCGGCTGCGCGTGCTGGCCGGGCTGATCGCCGGCGCCACGGCCGTCGCGGCCTATTCGCTGCCGCTCAAGCTCAACATCGTCGTGGCCATCGGCGTGGCCGTGCTGCTGTGCTTCTGGCTCGAAAAGCAGTTCGGGCTCGACCCCACGGCGGAGGACGACAAGTGAGCGGCACCACCGACCTGTGGACCCTGGGCGTGATCGTCGGGCTGGCGCTCGTCACCGTGCTCACGCGCTGCTTCTTCTTCATCCTCGACCGGCCCTGGGGCCTGCCCGACTGGGCCCACCGTGCGCTGCATTACGCGCCAGCCGCCGCGCTCGCCGGCGTGATCGCGCCCGAGATCGTGATGACGCAGGGCCACCTCATCACCACGCTGCACGACGCCCGCCTCTATGCGGCGGTCGTCGGCGCGGCGTACTTCTACTGGCGACGTGGCGTGTTGGGCACGATGCTCGCGGGCATGGCGGTGTACCTGCCGCTGCACCTGTGGCTGGGCTGGTAGCCGGTCAGCGGTTCATTCGAGCTTCACGCCGGCCGTCTTGATGATCTTGCCCCAGCGCTCGCTCTCGGCGCGCGAGAGCTTGTAGAAATCCTGCGGCGTGCCCGGCAGCGCCTCGAAGCCGAAGTCCGCGAACAGCTTCACCACCTTCGGTGCTTTCATGGCCTTGTGCAGCTCGGCGTTCAGCCGCGCCACTGCTTCGGGCGGCATGCCGGCCGGGCCGATCAGGCCGTGGAAGGCGTAGGCATTGACGTCAGGAAAGCCCGCCTCGACGAAAGTCGGCACATCGGGCAACGCGTTCGCACGCTGCGGCAGCGCGATGGCCAGCACCCGCACCTTGCCCGAGCGGATGATCGGCAGGCCCGAAGCCAGGTCGAGCATCATCACCGGCACCTGGCCGCCCATCACGTCGGACATCGCGGGCGCGGCGCCCTTGTACGGCACGTGCACGATGCTCAGGCCGGCCTTCTGCTTGAAGAGCTCCATCGCCATGTGATGCGGCGAGCCGTTGCCTGGCGACGCATAGCTGACCTTCTCGGGGTTGGCCTTCACGTAGCGCACGAACTCCGCTACGGTCTTCGCGGGAAAGTCGGGGTGCACCACCAGTGCCACCGGAAAGCGGCCGATGGTGCCGATGTAGGTGAAGTCGGTCGCCGGCTTGTAGGGCAGCTTGGTGAACATGTGCTCGTTGAAGAGCAGCGCCGCGTTCTCGGCCTGCATGATCGTGTAGCCATCGGGCTTGGCCTGCATCATCACGGACACGCCGATGTTGGTCGACGCACCGGGCCGGTTGTCGATGATGAGCGGCTGCCCCAATGAAGGCTGCATCGCCTCGGCCAGCGAGCGCGCGAGGTTGTCGGTGCCGCCGCCTGCCGAGTACGGAACGATCCACTTGACCGGCTGGCTCGGGTAGGCCGCCGGTTGCGCGGACGCGAAGGGGCTGGTGGCCAACGCGAAGGCCGCGGCCAGCAGGGGAAGGAAGCGTTTCATCATCGTCTTTTGTCTCCGTTGCCTGTTTTGAAATCGGTTCAGCTCATTCGCCGCGCAGCGTTTGCCACAGCTCGCGGTCGCGCTCCGCCGTCCAAATGACGGGGTGCTCGATGCCGCGCAGCTCGTCATAGGCGCGCGACACGTCGAAGGGCAGCACGTGCTGGAACACGGGCCAGTGGCCGAAGCGCGGCGTCATCGCCGCTTCGGCGCGCGCGAAGCAGCCGCGCAGCGTTTCGCCTGCGGCGATGCCGGCGCGCACGCTGTCGAGCAGCGTCGAGAGAAAGGCCTTCGTCAGGCCGATGGCCTCGGCGCATGCGGCTTCGTCTTGCAGCACCGCGCCGCGTCCGGGCACCAGCACGCGCGGCTTCAGCGCGTGCACCGCGTCGAGCGTGCCGGCCCAGTCGCCGATGTAGGCGTCGCCTGCGTACACGCCGCAGTGGTTCTCGACCACGTCGCCCGAGAACAGCACGCCGCAATCGGGCAGCCATGCCACGGTGTCGCCGCTCGAATGGCCCCGGCCCAGCGCCATCAGGCGCAGCTCGCGGCCCGTGCCGGGGCGCGGGCCGAGCCACAGGCTCATCTGGCGATCGAAGCTCATCGTCGGAAAGGTCAAGCCCGGAATCTCTTCCACGCCCGCGAACAGGCGCGGAAAGCGGCCGACCTCCGAATCGAAATCGGCCTGCCCGCGCGTGCGGACCCAGTCGAGCGTGCCATTGCTCGCGATGATCTGTTCCACCTCATCGAAGGCGCTCGCGCCCATCACGCGCACCGCGTGGTAGTGGGTGAGCACGATGGTCTTGATCGGCTTGTCGGTCACCGTGCGGATGGCCGCGAGAAAGTCGCGCGCCATGCGCGGCGTGGGGCGTGTGTCGATCAGCACCACGTGCTCGTCGCCGACGACGAAGCCGCAGTTGGGATCGAAGTCGCTGATGTAGCCGTAGGCACCGGGTGCGAGTTCGCGCAGTTGGGGCTTCTGCTCGCGGGTGTCCGAGGCAGAAGCGAAAGAGACGTTGGCGGTCATGGAGCGTGGGTGGTCGTGGGGTTGTCTTCGGCGGCCGCGCGGACGCAGGCCAGCAGCACGGCCTGGTCGCCGCACTGGTTGGCCAGCAGCAGCACGAGGCGGGCATTGAGGTCGGCGCTTTGAGGCTCGCTCAGGCCTTCGTGCGCGGCCAGCAGCGCGGCGTAGAAGCCGTCGGGGTCGGGAATATGGGGCGCTGTGTTCATGGGGCGGTGTCGTGGGCGAGTGCGGTGCGCAATGCGGCGGCGATGGCTTCGGGCGTGGCTTGCGTCAGCACGGCAGCGCGGTAGGCATCGGGCCGCACAAGCACGAAGCTGCCCGCGTCGCCGATGCCGAGATGGCGTGCGAGTTGTTCGTCGGGCTTCAGCGTGGGCAAGCCGCTGTCGCCACCCACGGCCAGCAGGCGCAGCGGCAGCGAGGCCGTGGTGTCGATGGCGGCGCGGGCCTGATCGCGTGTCGGCGCGAACCACAGGCCGATGCATTGCGTGCCTTCGGCCAGCAGCTGCATCAGCGTCGTCTCGCGTCCGTCGCCGGCCCAGCGCAACGGCAGGTTCTGCACCGTGCGGCCGCCTTCGGGCAACTGCGGTGCGGCCGGGTAATCGTTGGCCACCGACATGCGCCCGGTGTTCACCAGCGCCCGCGCGAACGGATGGCGCGCGGCGAGCGCCACCACCGCCCGGCGCAACGTGTGCTCGGCCGGCGAGCGCGGTGCCAGAAAGCGCGCCGAGCGGCTCGTCACCTGCAGGTTTTGCGCGGCGGCGGGCTGGCGCTCGGCGTCGTAGCTGTCGAGCAGCGCATCGCCGGCCTGCCCTTGCGCGACCAGCGCGAGCTTCCAGCCGAGATTGGCTGCATCCTGGATGCCGCTGTTGCCGCCGCGCGCGCCGAAGGGGCTCACCACATGCGCGGCATCGCCGATGAAGAACACGCGGCCATGCCGGAAGCTGTCGAGCAGGTGGTCGCGGTAGCCGTAGGGGCCGATCCACACGAACTCGAACTCCACGCCGGGGCCGAGCTGCTCGCGCAGCCGCGCGCCCGCCACTTCGGGCTTGCTGATGTGGGCTGTGTCGCAGTCTTCGGGCATCTGGTAGTCGATGCGCCACACGCCATCGGCCATCAGGTGCTGCCAGACGCCGCGGCCTTCGTTGAAGGGTGCATCGACCCAGGTCCAGCGCTCGGTGGGCAGCGGCTTCTTGAAGCGCACGTCGCTGATGCACCAGCGGTCGGTGCTGCGCGAGGCGTGCGCCTCGATGCCGAGCTGCGTGCGGATCGGGCTGTTGGCGCCCGTGGCGTCGATCAGGTGGTCGGCCTCGATGGTGTAGCTGCCGGCCGGTGTCTCGATGTCGAGGCGCACGCCGTCGGCCAGTTGCTCGACGCGGGTCACGCGGCTCTTCCAGCGCACGTCGGTCATGCCGAGTTGGAGGATGCGCTCGACCAGGAACCACTCGACATAGAACTGCTGCAGGTTGATGAACGGCGGCTGCTTCGAGACGCTGTTCGCCTGCAGGTTGAAGTTGTAGACCTCCTGCTCGCCCGAGAAGGTGCGCCCGAACGACCAGGTGATGCCCTTGGCCGCAATGCGTTCGTAGATGCCCAGGCGCTCGAAGATCTCCAGGCTCTTTTGCGCGTAGCAGATGCCGCGCGACGAAGCGCCGCGCACGCCGACGGTGTCGTCTTCGTCGAGCAGCACCGCATGCACGCCGCGCTGCGCGAGGTCGCAAGCCAGCGTGAGGCCGGACGGACCCGCGCCGACGATCACGATCGGGTGGCGCACCACGGTCGTGCTGTTCAGCTCGGGCGGTGGCGTGAAGGGCCAGACCGGCAGCTCGTAGGCCGGTGCGAATGCAAAGTTTTCCATGTCTCTTCTACAGCGCGTGCGCGAACTCGGCGATGGCGTCGGCCGCCTGTGGAATCAGGTGCGGCTGGCCCGCCAGGTAGTGGTTGCCGCCCACGATGTCGACATTGCGGATGCGCGATCCGCCCGCGGCCATCCATGCGTCGCGCGTGCTCGGAAAAGTCGATTGGTCGCCCGTGTAGGTCAGCAGCAGCTTCGGCACCGTGGTGCGCGCGAGATTGGTGGGCCCGTCGGCCTGCGAGCGCGACGACCACTGCGACAGGAAGGCGGTCAGCGAGGTGGTGCGGCCCATCGCGTTGGCCGAGTAGTTCACCTGCCGCGCATCGCCCCACACGCTGCCGGGCAGGCGCTCGTTGGCATCGAGCGAGAGGTCCACGCAGCGCGGGTCGGCGTGCGTGCGGTAGACGACGAAGGCCTGGTCGCGCGGCGCGCCCGGCGTGCTGCGCAGCAGCGCGAGGCGGTCGATGGCCCACTGCTCGATGCGGTCCAACCGGGCCTTCTGCGCCGCGCTGAAGCGCGCGAGAAATGCAGAGTCGTAAGGCATGCGGTGGCGCGGGTCGTACATGTCGAGTTCGGGGTCCACCGAGAGCGGGTCGTGCTCGTCGGTGACCGAGGGGTCGATCCAGTCGCGCATCAGCCGCGTGCGGCCCAGGTGCGCGGCGCACAGCGCGATGCCGTCCACGGGCGGCAGGTCGTCGGGGTGCAGGTGCGTGGGGTCGCCGTCGGGCAGGTGCGTGGCGGTGAGCTTCTCGGCCTGCGCCTGGTAGAAGGCCGAAAGCGCCGCGCCGCCCGAATTGCCGACCAGGAACACCTTCTCGTAGCCGGCCGCGCGCAGGTACTGCACGCCCGCCCCCAGGTCTTGAATGGCGCGCTCCATCAGCAGCACCGTGTCGTTGCCCACGAAGCGCGAGTTCAGGCCCATGCAGCAGATGCCGCGCTCGGCCAGTGGGCCGATCAGGTAGTGGCCCATGAAGTTGCTGGTCGGGTGCATCACGATGGCCGCTATTTTTTTCGGCCCCGTTGGTGCCCGGTAGGCGCCGTAGATGCGCGGGCGCAGCAGTTGCAGGCCCGACTGGCTTTCCATCGATGCGCCGGGCTTGACGTCGATGACGGCGAGTTGCATCTCAGGCATTCGACGCACCCCTTGCCGCGCGCAGCTCGGCCTTGCGCGCGGTCCAGGCGTCGAGGTCGGCATGGGCGCGCAGCGCATGCGCGTCCATCTCGGCCTGCGGCACGGTCGGCGTGGTCAGTTCCACGCGGATGCCGTTGGGGTCGAAGAAGTAGATCGATTCGATGATGTGGTGGTCGGTCACGCCCAGCACCTCGATGCCGGCGCCTTCGAGCCGCGCCTTGGCGGCCAGCAGGTCGGTCACCGAATCGACGCGCAGCGCGATGTGGTTCACCCACGCGGGCGTGTTGGGCGAAGGCAGCGCGGCGATGTCGTCGCCCAGGTCGAAGAAGGCAATGTACGAGCCGTCGCGCATCTGGAAAAAGATGTGCACGTAGGGGCAGTACTCGCCCGTGCTCGGCACGTGGTCGCTCTTGATGACGTGGGCCAGCGGCAGGCCCAGCAGGTCTTCGTAGAAATGGCGAGTCTCTTCGCTGTCGCGGCAGCGCCAGGCGAAGTGATGCAACCCGCGAACGGGTGGTGGGGGTGCCGTGGGGGCAGTCGTCGGCATGGCTTGTCTCCGGTAAGCCGTGATTGGGCGACGCCGCGTCTTATGATGCAATCGAAATTAATTCATCGATTGATGAAATAACCATATGAATTTGACCCTGCGCCAATTGCGAGCCTTTGCCGCCGTGGCCGAAGCTGGCAGCTTCACCGCCGCGGCGCAGCAGTTGCACCTCACGCAATCGGCGCTGAGCGTGCTGGTGCGCGAACTCGAGCGCGAGATGGGCGTGCAGCTGCTCGATCGCCATACCCGCAGCGTGCAGCTGTCGGAGGCGGGGCGCGAGTTCTTGCCTTCGGTGCACCGGCTGCTGGGCGATCTCACGAGCGCGGTAGCGGGCGTGACCGATCTGCGTGACAAGAAGAAAGGCTTGCTACGGCTTGCGGCGCCGCAGCTCATGGCCTGCACGCTGATGCCGCGCGTGATCGCGGTCTACCGCGAGGCCTATCCCGATGTCGACGTGCGGCTGGCCGACACCCTGCCCGAGCACCTGCTCACCGGCGTGATGGCCGGCGACGTGGAACTGGCCGTGGGGCAGGACGTGGCGGTCGACAGCGCCATCGAGCGCCGCACGCTCTTTCGCGACCGCCACTGGCTGATCTGCCCGCCCGGGCACGCCTTCGCGAAGCGCCGCAAGGTGCGCTGGCACGAGCTCGAGCCGTACACCTTCATCGCGCCCACGCGCGACTTCCGCCAGCGCGTGCTGCCCGAGCTGGCCCCGGCCGAGCGCGCGTACATGCTGCGCCCCGGCACCCAGGAGGTGTCGTACATGACGACCGCGCTGGGCATGGTGGCGTCGGGGCTCGGGTTGACGGTGTGCCCGACCTACTCGGCGCCGCTGGTGCGCGCCCACGGGCTGCAGATGGTGCGGCTGGAGTCGCCGGACTTCCATCGCGAGGTGTGTGTCTACAGCGCCGCGCGGCGCGTGCTGTCGCCTGCCGCGGCGAGTTTTGTGGAGATCCTCGAACGCTTCGCCAGGGCCCAGCAAAAGGGCTGAAAAGCATCAGTCGGACGCAAGGGAAGCACAGGGGTGCGGCAGGGCGAAACCTACAATGCAGGCCGACCCGTCTTCCATCACCTCCAGATCCATGAACGTCATTCGATTCACCGACCTCTGCGCGCAGGGCAAGGCCGCCGGCCAGCGCGTTTTCATCCGCGCCGATCTCAACGTGCCGCAGGACGACGCCGGCAACATCACCGAAGACACGCGCGTGCGCGCCTCGGTGCCCTGCATCCAGCTGGCGCTCGATGCCGTCGCGGCCGTGATGGTCACCTCGCACCTGGGCCGTCCGACCGAAGGCGAATTCAAGCCCGAAGACTCGCTCGCCCCCGTGGCCAAGCGCCTGGGCGAACTGCTGGGCCGCGAAGTGCCGCTGGTCGCCAACTGGGTCGACGGCGTCGACGTGAAGCCCGGCCAGGTCGTGCTGCTCGAGAACTGCCGCGTCAACAAGGGCGAGAAGAAGAACGATGAAGCGCTGGCCCGCAAACTGGCCGCGCTCACCGACATCTACGTGAACGACGCCTTCGGCACCGCGCACCGCGCCGAAGCCACCACCTACGGCATCGCGCAGTTCGCCAAGGTGGCCGCGGCCGGCCCGCTGCTGGCCGCCGAAATGGACGCCATCACCAAGGCGCTGGCCCAGCCCAAGCGGCCGCTGGTGGCCATCGTGGCGGGCTCGAAGGTCAGCACCAAGCTGACCATCCTCAAGAGCCTGTCGGCGAATGTCGACCAGCTCATCGTGGGTGGCGGCATCGCCAACACCTTCATGCTGGCGGCTGGGCTGAAGATCGGCAAGTCGCTGGCCGAGCCCGACCTGGTCGACCAGGCCAAGGCGGTGATCGAGGCCATGCGCGCGCGCGGCGCCGACGTGCCGATCCCGGTGGACGTGGTCACGGCCAAGACCTTCGCGGCCGACGCGACCGCCACCGTCAAGGCCGCCGATGACGTGGCCGACGACGACCTGATCCTGGACATCGGCCCCAAGACCGCCGCGATCCTGGCCGCGCAGCTGCGCGAAGCAGGCACCATCGTCTGGAACGGCCCGGTGGGCGTGTTCGAGTTCGACGCCTTCGCGGGCGGCACCAAGGCCATCGCGCAGGCGATCGCCGAAAGCAGCGCTTTCTCGATCGCCGGTGGCGGCGACACGCTCGCGGCCATCGCCAAGTACGGCATCGAAAAGCAGGTCGGCTACATCTCGACCGGTGGTGGTGCGTTTCTCGAAGTGCTGGAGGGCAAGACCCTGCCGGCCTTCGAGATTTTGTCCAAGCGCGCGGCCGGCTGACGCGGGCGAAGGCTGGCCGTGGCGGCGGGAAAACCCGTGGGGTGACTTCCGCCAGACACACAAAGTGTATACAGTAGCGAATACAAAACGGAGACTACCTTCATGAGCACGGACCGCATCCCCCGCCACGCCACCAAGATCGTTGCCACGCTTGGCCCGGCGTCCAGCACGCCGGAACTGCTGGAGCAGATGATCCTGGCCAAGGTCAGCGTGGTCCGCCTCAACTTCAGCCACGGCACGGCGCAAGACCACATCGACCGCGCCGCCATGGTGCGCGAAGCCGCCCGCAAGGCCGGCCGCGAAGTGGCCATCATGGCCGACCTGCAGGGCCCGAAGATCCGCGTCGGCAAGTTCGCGCAGGGCAAGGTCTGGCTGGAGCCGGGCGCCAAGTTCGTGCTCGACGCCTCGCGCACCGAGCTGGGCGACGTCGATGCCGTGGGCCTCGACTACAAGGACCTGCCGCGCGACGTGAAGCCCGGCGACAAGCTGCTGCTGAACGACGGCCTGATCGTGCTGACCGTCGATGCCGTCAAGGGCGAAGCCGTCTACACCACCGTCAAGCTGGGCGGCGAGCTGTCGAACAACAAGGGCATCAACAAGCAGGGCGGCGGCCTCACGGCGCCGGCGCTGACGGCCAAGGACATGGAAGACATCAAGACCGCGATGAGCTTCCAGGCCGACTACGTGGCCGTGAGCTTTCCCAAGAACGCCACCGACATGGAAATGGCGCGCCAGCTGTGCAACGTGGCGGCAGCCGAATACGGCCACAAGCCCGGCATGATCGCCAAGATCGAACGCGCCGAAGCCATTCCCAAGCTCGAAGAGATCCTGCGCGCCAGCGACGGCATCATGGTCGCCCGCGGCGACCTGGCCGTTGAAGTCGGCAACGCCGCCGTGCCCGCGCTGCAGAAAAAGATGATCCGCATGGCGCGCGACATGGACAAGGTGGTCATCACCGCGACCCAGATGATGGAGTCGATGATCACCAACCCCGTGCCCACCCGCGCCGAGGTGAGCGACGTGGCCAACGCCGTGCTCGACGGCACCGACGCCGTGATGCTCTCGGCCGAAACCGCCTCGGGCCGCTACCCCCTCGAAACGGTGCAGGAGATGAGCCGCATCTGCGAAGCCGCCGAGGCCGCCGAAGACAAGACGCTCGACGCCGACTTCAGCGGCAAGACCTACAGCCGCATCGACCAGTCGATCGCCATGGGTGCGTTGTTCACAGCGCACCACCTGGGCGCCAAGGCCATCGTGGCGCTTACCGAATCGGGCGCCACGATGCTGTGGATGAGCCGCCACCGCGCGCACATTCCCATGTACGCCCTGACCTCGCGCCTGGCCACGCAGCGCAAGCTGGCGCTGTACCGCAACGTGCGCCCACTGCTGATGGACTCGCAGACCGACCGCGACACCGCGCTCGAGCAGGCCGAAGCCCATCTGAAGAAGCGCGGCATCGTGCAGAGCGGCGACGTGTACGCCATCACCTGCGGCGAGCCGATGGGCGCACCGGGCGGCACCAACATGCTGAAGATCTGCAGAGCGAGCTGAGCACGCTTGCAGCAAAAAAGGCCGGCACATGCCGGCCTTTTTCGTTGCGTGGTCCTGCTCAGCCGTTCCTGAACAGGAAGCTGTAGGCGTTCAGGGCAGGCACACCGCCCAGGTGCGCATACAGCACCTTCGAGCCGGCCGGAAACTCGCCGAGCCGCACCTTCTCGATCATCCCGTGCATCGACTTGCCCTCGTACACGGGGTCGGTCAGCATGCCCTCGAAGCGCGCGCACAGGCGGATCGCCTCCAGCGTGCCGTCGTTCGGCAGCCCGTATTCCGGCCCGCCGAAGCGGCGGTCCAGCACCACGTCTTTCTCGGTGATGTCGCGGCCCAGCTCGACCAGCTCGGCCGTGTTCTTCGCGATGCGCACGATCTGCTCGAAGGTCTGCTGCGGCTTGGCCGAGGCGTCGATGCCGATCACGCGATCGGCCCGGCCATCGGCCGCGAAGCCCACCACCATGCCGGCCTGCGTGCTGCCGGTGACCGAGCAGACCACGATGTAGTCGAACTTGAAGCCCAATTCGGCCTCCTGCTGTCGCACTTCCTCGGCAAAGCCGACGAAGCCGAGGCCGCCGCGCGGATGCTCCGAGCAGCCCGCCGGAATCGGGAACGGCTTGCCGCCGGCCTTGCGCACATCGCTCATGGCTTCTTCCCAGCTCTTGCGGATGCCGATGTCGAAGCCCGCCGCATCGAGCCGCACGTCGGCGCCGAGGATGCGCGACATCTCGATGTTGCCCACCCGGTCGTACACCGCGTCGGAGTAGTTGACCCAGTTCTCCTGCACCAGCACGCACTTCAGGCCCAGGTGCGCGGCCACCGCCGCCACCTGCCGCGTCTGGTTCGACTGGATGCCGCCGATGGACACCAGCGTGTCGTAGCCGCCTTCGAGCGCCTCGGGGATCAGGTATTCGAGCTTGCGCGTCTTGTTGCCGCCGAAGGCCAGGCCGCTGTTGCAGTCCTCGCGCTTGGCATAGAGCTCGACCTTGCCGCCCAGGTGCGCGCTCAGGCGCTTGAGCGGATGGATCGGCGTCGGGCCGAAGGTCAGGGCGTGACGGGGAAACTTCTTCAGGTTCATCAGCGTGGCTCCAGGGGTTGGTGCCAGCTATCGTAGGAAGAAGGGCTCGCAACGTGCTTGCGAAGTTTTCTGGATCTGCGGATCAAAAGAAGGCAGGATGGAAATTACTTTAACTTTCAGTCCGAAGAAGAGCACATGAGCACAACAAAATTGCGTGTCGCCCCTGAGCTGGATCGCACCGACCGGGCGATCCTTCGCGCCCTGCAGCGCGATGCCTCGGTCTCGAACGTGGCGCTGGCGGCCAAGGTGAACCTCAGCGCGCCGGCCTGCCTGCGCCGCGTCGAGCGGCTCAAGGCGGCGGGGCTCATCAAGGGCGTCGTGGCGCTGCTCGACCCCGACGCGCTCGATCTCGGCATGCTCGTGATGATCGGCGTGGTGCTCGACCGCTCCACGCCCGACTCGTTCGCCGACTTCGAGAAGGCCGCGCAGAAGGTCTCGGGCTGCCTTGAATGCCATGTGGTCTCGGGCGAGTTCGACTATTTCATGCTGGTGCGCACCCGCGACAACGACAGCTTCAACCGCCTGCATGCCGAGCAGCTGCTGTACCTGCCGGGCGTGCGGCAGATCCGCACCTTCGTCGTCTTGAAGCAGGTGCTGTCGACCACGCAGCTTCCCATCTGACGAAACCGGTGCGCGCCCGCGCGCGTACTGTTGCGATGAGTCGTTCCACCTTCGCGTCATTTCGCCGGCGCCGCGGCGCCTTCTTCACCGCCTTCACCGTCACTGCCGCCGCCGTGCTCTCGGCCTGCTCGCCGATCAAGGTGCTCAATGGCCTGGTGCCTGCCGACACCTACCAGTTCCAGGGCGGCATCGCCTACGGGAAGGCCCCGCGCCAGATGCTCGACGTGTACCAGCCCTTGCCATCCACCCCGCCGGCGCGGGGCGCCCGCCCGCTGGTGGTGTTCTTCTTCGGCGGCACCTGGACGAACGGCGACCGCGCCAGCTACAAGTTCGTCGGCGAGGCGCTGGCCTCGCGCGGCGCGGTGGTGGTGATTCCCGACTACGGCCTGTCGCCCGTCTTCACCTACCCGGTCTTCGTGCGCGACAGCGCGCTGGCGGTCAAATGGGCGCTCGACAACGCCGCACAACTGGGCGCCGACCCGAAGCAGGTCTACATGATGGGCCACAGCTCGGGCGGCTACAACGCCGCGATGGTGGCGCTGGACGAACGCTGGCTGGCCGAGGTGGGTGTCAGCCCGAAGCAACTCGCGGGCTGGATCGGCCTGGCCGGCCCCTACGACTTCCTGCCCATCGGCGACCCGCAGGCGCAGGTCGCCTTCAACTGGCCGGACACGCCGCCCGACTCGCAGCCGCTGGCGCATGTCACGCCGGCGGCGCCCCGCGCGCTGCTGATGGCGGCCGCCAAGGACGAGCTGGTCTACCCCGACCGCAACACCGGCCAGATGGCCGCCGCACTGCGCGCCGCCGGCGTGCCGGTGGAGGTGCAGCTGTTCGACAACCTGAGCCATGTCACGCTGATTGGCGCCTTCGCCAGGCCGATCCAGTGGCTGGGCGGTCCAGTGCTGCCGCCGGTCATGGGCTTCCTCGGGTTGGCGTCAGTGCCGTCCCACAAGGGGGCTCGGTAGAATTGGGGCAGTTTTCTCTCGTCTTTCCGCCTTCTTCTTTCTCTAATTCCCGCGAGGTATTTCCCCATGGCACTCGTCTCGATGCGCGAACTGCTCGACCATGCCGCAGCCAATGGCTACGGCATTCCGGCCTTCAACGTCAACAACCTCGAACAGGTGCAAGCCGTGATGGAGGCCGCCAAGGAAACCGGCGCGCCCGTCATCCTGCAAGCCAGCGCAGGCGCCCGCAAGTACGCCGGCGAAGCCTTCATCAAGCACCTGATCCAGGCCGCCATCGAGCAGTACCCGAACATCCCGCTGGTCATGCACCAGGACCACGGCCAGAACCCCGACGTCTGCAAGGGCGCCATCGACCTGGGCTTCAGCTCGGTCATGATGGACGGCTCGCTCGAAGCCGACGGCAAGACCATCGCCAGCTACGACTACAACGTGGACGTCACCAAGAAGGTGTCGGACATGGCCCACCGCCTGGGCGTGACGGTCGAAGGCGAGCTCGGCTGCCTCGGTTCGCTCGAAACCATGAAGGGCGACAAGGAAGACGGCCACGGCACTGACGACACCATGACGCGCGAGCAGCTGCTGACCGACCCCGAGCAGGCCGCCGACTTCGTCAAGCGCACCCAGATCGACGCGCTGGCCATCGCCATCGGCACCAGCCACGGCGCCTATAAGTTCACGCGCGAGCCCACCGGCGACATCCTGGCAATCGACCGCATCAAGGAAATCCACCGCCGCATTCCCAACACCCACCTGGTGATGCACGGCTCGTCGAGCGTGCCGCAGGAGCTGCTGGCCATCATTCGCCAGTACGGCGGCAACATGAAGGAAACCTATGGCGTGCCCGTCAAGGAAATCCAGGAAGCCATCAAGCACGGCGTGCGCAAGATCAACATCGACACCGACATCCGCCTGGCCATGACCGGCGCGGTGCGCAAGTTCCTCTTCGAGAACCCCGAGAAGTTCGACGCCCGCGAATGGCTCAAGCCCGCGCGCGAAGCCGCCAAGCAGATCTGCAAGCAGCGCTACATCGAGTTCGGCTGCGAAGGCCAGGGCGCCAAGATCAAGGGCGACACGCTGCAGGTGGTTGCCGCCAAGTACGCCAAGGGCGAGCTGGCTCAGGAAGTCGTCTAAAACTTCCCCGCGATTCGAAGGCCACCGTTCGCGGTGGCTTTTTTCTGCGCGCACAATCCGTTTTCCACGTCACCCGTTTTCCCGTTCCCCAGAGCACCTGTTCCATGACCACCGTCCACACCTCCTCCATCCAGAGCCTGCCCCTGCTTGCGCGCGGCAAGGTGCGCGACAACTACGCCGTCGGCGAAGACCGCATCCTGATGGTCGCGAGCGACCGGCTCAGCGCCTTCGACGTGATCATGGGCGAGCCCATTCCCGGCAAGGGCGAGATCCTCACGCAGATGGCGCTGTGGTGGTTCGAGCGGCTCGGCCAGCTGTGCCCCAACCACCTGACCGGCGACGCGCCCGAGAGCGTGGTCACGGCCGACGAGGTGCCCCAGGTCACCGGCCGCTCGATGCTGGTCAAGCGCCTGAAGCCGATCCCGGTCGAGGCCGTGGTGCGCGGCTACCTGGCCGGCAGCGGCTGGAAGGAATACCAGGAGTCGCGCTCGGTCTGCGGCGTGCCGCTGCCCGAGGGCCTGACCAACGCGAGCAAGCTGCCGCGACCGATCTTCACGCCCGCCGCCAAGGCCGCGGCCGGTGAGCACGACGAGAACATCAGCTACGAGCGCGTGGTCGAGATCGTCGGCCCCAAGCTGGCGCAGCAGATCCGCGAGACCAGCATCGCGATCTACGAAACCGCCGCGCAGATCGCGCTGGCCAAGGGAATGATCATTGCCGACACCAAGTTCGAGTTCGGTCTCGACGAGGCCGGCACGCTGGTGCTGATGGACGAGGTGCTCACGCCCGACAGCTCGCGCTACTGGCCGGTCGAGGGCTACCAGGCCGCGCTGGCCGCCGGCGCCAATCCGCCGAGCTACGACAAGCAGTTCGTGCGCGACTGGCTCGAAGCCACCAAGATCAACGGCAAGCCCTGGGACAAGACGCCGCCCGCGCCGCGCTTGCCGGCGGAAGTCATCGAGAAGACCGCCGCCAAGTACCGCGAGGCGCTGGAACGCCTCACCGGCTGATAAAAGAAAAAGAGGGAGAAGAAGCCGCCTGCGCTCAGCGGCTTCCCGAACTCAGGATCGCCACGGTCCGCCCGCCAGCGTCGAGCAATGCAAGCCGCCCCGGCGCGAGGCGGTAGCTCGCGGTGCTCTGCAGGGCCGAAAGAAACTGCGCTTCGTTGGCGCCGCGCGTCGGGTCGGCGCAAGCCATGCGCGTCGAGGCCAACTGGCCGATCTTCAGCGTGATGCCGCTGCGCGTGAAGCTGCCCGACACCCGGTTGCATCCGCCCGAACCGCTGACCCGCCCACTGCTGCGGTCGAACTGGATCTGCGCATCGCTCTGACCGATCGGCTCGTCGCCCAGTTGCGCCAGGCGCCAGAGCGGCCCTTCGATCGGTTCGTCCAGGCTGATGCCGCTGCCGCAACCGGTCAGGGCCGCCAGCAACGCCGTCGTGGCAATGGCAGGGAGTGCGATACGGCGGGTGAAGGAACGCATGGCCGGTCTTCCTTTTCAATCTGCAACAAGTTGAATCGGGCGTGATCGTATTCGACGCCGCCGTGGCCGCCAACGCGGCGTAGCCCTCGGTGCGGGCGGGCCAAGAAAAAAGCGACCCGCAGGTCGCTTGCTTTCATTCGCCAGCGCATCGAAGCGCGGGTGCCAGCCTGAATCAGCTCAGCACGATGCTGCTCAGGCGGCGGCGGTACGTGGCCACGACCGGATCGTCCGGCGGGATCTGCCCGTCGGCCACCTTCACCTTGGGCGGCTCGATCAGGTCGAGGATGGCGATGTAGGTCTTGCGGGCGAGGTCTTCGCTCCAGCTCTTGTCGCGCATGAGGATGTCGAGCAGCTCGTCCATCGCGTCGGTCCAGCGCTGGGCGGCCATCAGCAGGCGGGCGCGGCCGAAGCGGGCGTCGAAGTCGCGCTTGTTGGCGGTGATCTTGGCGTCGAAGTCGGCCATGGCGGGCGCCGTGCCTGCGACAGGCGCTGCGAAATCGATAGCATCCATCCAGCGCTGGAGCGAATCGAAGCGGCGCACCAGCGAGGTCTTGGCGATCACCGGTGCAAAGGCGACCTTGGCGTCGTCGACGCGGCCTTCCTGCAGCAGCAGCTTGATGTAGTCGAAGCGTGCGTCGTCGTTGGCCGGGTCGGTGGCCACCGCGTGCTGCAGCTTTTCGAGTGCGCCCAGGGTGTCGCCCCCGGCCAGAGCTTCTTGAGCGGCAGCGCCTTCGGAGGCGGCTTCGGCCTCGTCGGCGCCGGGCACGTGCTTGTCGAGGAACTCGCGGACCTTGTCGGCTGGAATGGCGCCGACGAAGCCGTCGACCGGCTGGCCGTCCTTGAACATCACGCAGAACGGGATGCTGCGCACGCCGAACATTTCAGACAGCTGCGACGAAATCTGGGGCACCTTGTCGGCGTCCAGCTTGGCCAGAGTGAAGCGGCCGCCGTATTCCACCTCGAGTTTTTCGAGCACCGGGCCGAGCTGCTTGCAGGGTCCGCACCATTCGGCCCAGATGTCGAGCAGCACCGGCGTGGCGACGGAGCCTTCGACCAGTTCGGCCTGGAAATTTTCGAGAGTGATGTCGATCATCGGAACCAACTGGGGGTGAAACGTAAAATTGAAACCATGAACGAAACCATTCAGGTCGGTGTAGTGATGGGCTCGAGCTCCGATTGGGAGACGATGCGCAACGCGGTCGAGATTCTCCAGCAATTCGGAATCAGCCACGAAGCAAAGGTGGTCTCGGCCCACCGGATGCCCGATGCGCTCTTTGCGTACGCCGAAAGCGCCGCCGGGCGCGGCCTTGCCGCGATCATCGCGGGGGCGGGCGGCGCGGCCCACCTGCCGGGCATGCTGGCGTCGAAAACCACGGTGCCGGTGCTCGGCGTGCCGGTGGCCAGCCGCCACCTGCAGGGCGTCGATTCGCTCTACAGCATCGTGCAGATGCCCAAGGGCGTGCCGGTGGCCACCTTTGCCATCGGCAACGCGGGCGCGGCCAATGCGGCGCTGTTCGCGGTGTCGATGCTGGCGGTGAACAACCCCGCGCTGCGCGCGAAGCTCGACGCCTTCCGCACGGCGCAGACCGCGGCCGCCGAAGCCATGACGCTGCCGCCGGCCCCGGCCGGCGAAGCGCCCGCCGTGTCCCCTTTCTCGCCGCAAGGCGGGGGTGCCCTGTGAGCAACGGCGACCTGCCCGTTCTTCCGGGCGCCACGCTCGGCGTGCTCGGCGGCGGCCAGCTGGGGCGCATGTTCGCCCACGCGGCCCAGCGCATGGGCTACTTCACGGTGGTGCTCGACCCCGATGCCGACAGCCCCGCCGGCCGCGTGAGCCACAACCACATCCACACCGACTACGCCGACGTCGACGGCCTGGCGCGCCTGGCCGGCCTGGCCGACGCGGTCACGACCGAGTTCGAGAACGTGCCGGCGCCGTCGCTGGAGCACCTGGCGGTGGCGCGGCCGGTGTCGCCCGGTGCCTCGGCCATCGCCATTGCGCAGGACCGCATCGCCGAAAAGTCGCATTTCACGCGCTGCGGCGTGCCCTGCGCGCCCTACGCCGCCATCGAAACGGCGGCGCAGCTCGCCGCCGTCGAAGACCATCTGCTGCCCGGCATCCTGAAAACCGCGCGAATGGGCTACGACGGCAAGGGCCAGCAGCGGGTGAGCACGCGCGCCGAGCTGGTCGATGCCTGGCAGGCCACGGGCTGCGTGCCCTGCGTGCTCGAAAAGCTGCTGCCGCTCGAATTCGAATGCTCGGTGATCCTCGCGCGCGGCCGCGACGGGCAACTGGTGCACTTTCCGCCGCAGCGCAACCTGCACCGCGACGGCATCCTCGCCGTGACCGAGGTGCACCCGCTGAACATGCCCAAGACCGTGGCGCAGGGCGCGATCAACTCCGCCAAGAGCATCGCCAACGGCCTGAACTACGTGGGCGTGCTGTGCGTCGAGTTCTTCGCGCTGGCCGACGGCTCGCTGGTGGTGAACGAAATGGCGCCGCGCCCGCACAACAGCGGCCACTACACGATGGAAGCCTGCGACGTGTCGCAGTTCGAGCTGCAGGTGCGCACGCTCGCCGGCCTGCCGCTGGCCGCGCCGCGCCAGCACAGCCCCGCGATCATGCTGAACCTGCTGGGCGACCTGTGGTTTCCGGCCGGTGCCGACAAGCCGGCCTCGCCGCCGTGGGCCGAAGTGCTCGCGCTGCCCGGCGTGCACCTGCACCTGTACGGAAAGATGGAGCCCCGGCGCGGCCGCAAGATGGGCCACCTGACCCTGACCGGCGCCACGCTCGAAGGCGTGCGCGCCACGGCCACGCAGGCCGCCGTGCTGCTGGGCCTGCCGGCGGTCGCCGTGACCGGGCTCCCATGATCCTCGACGGCCGATCTCCCGAGGCCATTGCCGAAGCCGCGCGCGTGCTGCGCGCGGGCGGGCTGGTCGCGTTCCCGACCGAGACCGTCTACGGCCTGGGCGCCGACGCGAGCAGCGACACCGCCGTGGCCGGCATCTTCAAGGCCAAGGGCCGGCCGGCCGACCATCCGCTGATCGTCCACGTGGCGGCCGGCATGAAGGGCACCGAGTCGCTGTCGCGCTTTGCCCAGCCGCTGCCGCCGTTCGCGCAGAAGCTGGTGCAGGCCTTCTGGCCCGGCCCGCTGACGCTGATCGTCACGCGCCAGCCCGGCGTGGGCGCGGCGGCGGCCGGCGGGCAGGACTCCATCGGCCTGCGCTGCCCCTCGCACCCCGTGGCGCAGGCGCTGCTGGAGGCTTGCGCCGAGCAGGGCGTGCCCGGCCTCGCGGGGCCGAGCGCCAACCGCTTCGGCCGCGTGAGCCCCACCACTGCCCAGCACGTGCACGACGAATTCGGCGATGCGGTGCTGGTGATCGACGGCGGCGCCTGCGAGGTCGGCATCGAATCGACCATCGTCGACTGCAGCCGCGGCGCGCCCGTGCTGCTGCGCCCCGGCCTCATCACGCGCGCGCAGATCGAGGCCGCCTGCGGCGAGAAGCTGGCCGACCGCGAAGTGCTCGAGACCCCCGACCCGCGCGCCTCGGGCACGCTCGAAGCGCATTACGCACCCAACGCCAAGCTGCGGCTGATGGACGCCAAGGCCATCCAGGCCGGCCTCGATGTGCTGGGCGCCAACGCGGCGCACCTGGCCGTGTGGTCGCGCGCCGCGATCCGTTGCCGCTCGCAGCGCGTGCTGCAGCGGCGCATGCCCGACGACGCGGCCGCCGCCGCGCAGCAGCTGTTTGCGGTGCTGCGCGAATTCGACGCGCAGGGTGTCAAGCTGATCTGGGTCGAAACCCCGCCCGACACCCCCGAGTGGGAAGGCGTGAAAGACCGCCTCCAGCGCGCCTCGGCGGCCTGATCAGCCCCCGGCGGCCAGCACGCCCTGGAAGAAACCGCGGGCCGACGCCAGGCAGAACGGCGGCGCCAGCGTGCCGTGGTAGGCCAGCGTGACGGCCTGCGCCTTGTCGGACGCGCTGCCCGAGGTGTTTTGCGCCAGCAGGCTCTTGGCCTGCGCAAAACCGGCGCGCGCGTTCGAGTAGGCATCGACCGCGGCGCTGTCTTCCAGGTCGACCACGCTCAGGAGCGCCGGCGGCATGCCCTTGGCAAGGAAGTAGCCGGTGGTGGCGCGCGTGCTCACGAAGTTCACGGTCGGGTCGTTGGCGCCACCGCACATCAGCATCGGCCGGGTCGGCACCCAGTTGCGCAGGTCGTTGGCGAGCGCCGCCTGGCGGAAGCCCACCGTCGGCTTGCAATCCAGCGGCGTGGTCGAGGCCAATGAGGCCGACGTGGCGGGCAGCGCATTGCCCGAGCAGCCGTTCGACTGGATGTCGCCCGCCGTCAGGGTCAGGTAGCTCTGGCGGATCAGGTTGTTGGCGCCGTAGAAGATCGACAGCTGCGAGTTCACCGGGCCGGGCTTCGCATTGGCCGGGAACAGCGCCAGCTGCGGCAGCTTGCCGGTCGCGAACAGCGTATTGACGGGCGTCAGGCTCGGCAGCAGGGTGTCGATGCCGGGGGCGTACTGGTCTTCGTACACGTCGGAGGTGGCCTTGTAGACATTGCCGAACTGCTGCTGCCAGCTGGTCGTGAGCAGCGGCACGAAGAGCGTGCTGCCCAGCGCCGGCCAGCCCAGGAAGCTGTAGTCGGTCAGCAGGCTGATGGCCGAGGGCGCCGACAGAGGCGCCGAGGCCGTCACCGCCTTGCCCGTGGCCTGCATCTCGCGGTGCGCCGCCATCGCGACATAGCCGCCCTGCGAATAGCCGGTGATGAACAGCGAGCCCGCGTCCGTCGCGTTGATGTTCGAGAAGGTCTTGCGCGCGGCCGTCAGCGCATCGACCATGTCCTTGCCCTGCTGGTCGCCGTCCAGGTACGGGTGGTAGGGCAGCGTCGACTTGTCGTAGCCCGCGTAGTTGGGCGCCACCACGATGAAGCCCTGCGCCGCGAACATGGCGGCGATCAGCAGGCCCTCGCCGGCGGCCGGCTGGGTGCTGTCGGTCCACTGGGCGAGGTTGTAGTTTTTCGCCGCAGTGGTGCCATGCGCGTAGAGCACGACCGGCCGCGCGCCGCTGCAGGCGACGTCGGTGCCGGTGGGCACCATGATCGCGGCGGTGGCGTTGGTGGCCTCGTTCTTGGCGCCGATGGTGCGGTATTCGAGGTAACGCATGTCGATGCCGCACTTGGGCGTGCCCGCCACCTGCAGCAGCGCCTTGCCCTGGTCGCTGGACTGCAGGCTGGCCTTGAAATCGTCGGACGACAGCTTGGCCGATTGCTGGGGTGGGTTGGTCACCACCGAACCCCGGCCGGTGTCGGCGACGGGCGGCGTGCCGCCAAAGCCGAAGCCGCCTCCGCCGTCGCCACCGCCGCCGCAGGCGGTGAGCAGCAGCGCGGCGGCTGCGAGGGAGGCCAATGCCGCCGGCTTGCGCAGCAGGGCGGATGGATGAGGCTGTCGTTGTTGCTTTTTCAAGGCATGTCTCCTGCGTTGGTTCGGCACTAAATAGAACGAGCGTCCGATTCTGTGCAGCCCCATGTCCGCGCGCAAGCGGCGTTTACCGGCAGAAGATTTCAGTACATGCCCGCGCCGAGCGCGGTGGTTTCGGCGGGCGCAGCCCGCCGGCCAGACCCTCGGCTGGCCCTCAGTTGTCCTGCGAAGCCCAGTCGACCAGCGCGTCGAAGGCGGCGCGCGCCGCCACCGCGTTCTCGCCATTGGCGATGGCCACCAGCACATAGCGCCGGCCGCTCGTGCCGTCCACGTAGCCGGCCACGCCCGAGGCGTCGCGCAGGGTGCCGGTCTTCAGGTGGGCCGAGCCGCCCGAGCGCAGCGTGCGCTTCTTGAGCGTGCCGTCCACGCCCATGGCCGGCAACGAGGACATCAGCTCCGGCATCACCGGCGAGCGCCACGCCACCTGCAGCATCTTGCCGAGGGCGGCCGCGCTGATGCGCTCGTCGCGCGACAGGCCCGAGCCGTTCTCGAACACCGGCTGCGCCTCGCCGGTGCCGATGCGCTCGCGCCACCATTGGCCCAGCGCGGTGCGCGAGGCCTCGAAGGTGCCGCGGTTCTTCTGCGTGAGCCCGATCGTGAGGAACAGCTGCTGCGCCATCACGTTGTTGCTGTACTTGTTGATGTCGCGGACCACCTCGGCCAGCGGCGGCGACTCGAACTCGAAGGCCGGCTTCAGCCCCGCCGGCACGCGCCCTTCGCGCATCTGGCCGCCCACGCGCCCGCCCATCTCGGCCCACATGCCGCCGATGGCGCGCAGGCTGTAGGTGCGCGGATCGCCGTAGGCCACGGCCCAGCTCTTCTCGCCGCAGGCGGCCGGAAAGCTGCCGTTGAAGCGGATGCGGTTGACGTCGCTGAAGTCGGTCTTGAGCGCGGTGCGCCAGTCGCCGCATTCGCCGGGGGTGAGCGCCACGGTGGACGGCATGGCGACGCTGGCCAGCGGCGGCTCGTAGCTCACGCGCGCGATCTGGCCGGCGCGGTCGGGCACGAAGGTCATGTTGACCGACTTGAAGTTGACCAGCAGCGCGTCGGGCGAGGCGTTGTAGGGCCGCAGCGGCTCGCCGTCGAAGGCGGCGGGGTCGCCCTCGACCGTGTTCTCGAAGGCGCTGCGGTCGATGATGATGTCGCCGCCCACGGTGGTGATGCCCAGCCCCTGCACGTGGCGCAGCAGCAGCCACACGCGCTCCAGCACCAGCTTCGGATCGCCCTGGCCCTTGATGTACAGGTTGCCGTTGAGCACGCCGTTGCTGACCGTGCCGTCGACGTAGACCGGCGTGGTCCAGTTGTAGGCCGCGCCCAGCATGTCGAGCGCGGCGTAGGTGGTGACCAGCTTCATGATCGACGCCGGGTTCACCGGCGCCTGCGTGCGCCAGGCCAGGCGCGGCTGGCGCGAGCCGTCGGCCTCGGCCACGAGCATCGTCACCGTCTCGCGCGGCACCTTGGCGCGCGCCAGGGCCGCTTCGACCTGGGGCGGCAACGCCTGCTGGGCGAAGGCGCTGGCGGAGGCCAGCGTGGCGAGCGAGATGAAGAAAAGGGAGGAAGGGATCAGGCGGGTGGCAAAACGCATCCGGCCATTATCCCGGCGGGAAAACGTGCAGCTTCGCGTGGTACAGCAGCATCACCGTCTTGGCGTCGACGATGCGGCCGTCGGCCACCATGGCCAGCGCCTCGTCGATGGGCAGTTCGAGCACCTCGATGTCCTCGCCCTCTTCCGCCAGCCCGCCGCCGCTGCCGATGCGCATGGAGGGCTCGTAGGGCGCGACGAAGAAGTGCAGCTTCTCGGTCACCGAGCCGGGGCTCATGAAGCTTTCGAAGATCTTCGTGACCGTGCCGAGCCGGTAGCCCAGCTCTTCCTCGACCTCTGCGCGGATGCGCTCCTCGGGCGCCGCGTTGTCGAGCAGGCCGGCCGCGGCCTCGATCAGCAGGTCGTCATGCCCGTTGACGAACACCGGGTAGCGGAACTGCCGCACCAGCAGCACCGTGCGCTGCGCAAGGTTGTAGGGCAGCAGCGTGGCGCCGTTGCCCCGGTCGTAGGTCTCGCGGTGCATGGGCTGCCACTGGCCGTCGTTGCGCAACCAGTCCAGCCGGGTGGTCTTGAGCACGAACCAGTTGTCGGAAAGGAGGGTGACTTCGTGCACCCGGACGCGGTCTTGAAGGGTCATGGGTGGCGAGCATATGTGCAAATTCGTGCATCATCAAGAAAATTCGTGCAATCAACGAAAGAGGCCGATACCATCGGGCCATGCTCACCAGCCAGCGCAAGCAACACATCCTCTCGGCCCTGCAGCGCGACGGCAATGTCGTCGCGAAGTCGCTCAGCGAAGCGCTCGGCCTGTCCGAAGACACCATCCGCCGCGACCTGCGCGAGATGGCGGCCGAAGGCCTGCTGCAGCGCGTGCACGGCGGTGCGCTGCCGCTGGCGCCGGCCGGCGCCGACTTCGCGAGCCGCCAGCAGCTCGCGTCGGACGAGAAGGTGCTCATCGGCCGTGCCGCCGCGCGGCTGGTGCGGCCGGGGCAGGTGGTGTTCGTCGATGGCGGCACCACCGCCGTGCAGATGGCGCGCCACCTGCCGCGCACCCTGCAGGCCACGGTGGTCACGCACAGCCCGTCGGTGGCGGTCGAGCTGGCCGCGCACACGCAGCTCGAGGTGGTGTTGATCGGCGGGCGGCTCTTCAAGCATTCGGTGGTGGCGGTGGGCGCCGCGGCCATGGCCGCCATCGCGCGCATCCACGCCGACACCTACTTCATGGGCGTCACGGGCGTGCACGCCGAAGCCGGCCTGACCACGGGCGACCT
Organism: Variovorax sp. EL159; assembly: GCF_900100965.1. Classification (GTDB taxonomy): domain Bacteria; phylum Pseudomonadota; class Gammaproteobacteria; order Burkholderiales; family Burkholderiaceae_C; genus Variovorax. Next base: position 494,093 of record NZ_FMUJ01000004.1, read on the forward strand.
CGAAGAGGCCGAGATCAAGCGCGCGCTGATGGCCTCGGCCGCCGAAACCGTCGTGCTGGCGTCGTCCGAAAAGCTCGGCGTGGCCTCGGCCTGGGTGGTCAACCCGGTGACGGCGGCGACCACCCTGCTGGTCTCGCCCGAGGCGCCGGCCAAGGCGCTGGCGCCGCTGCGCAAGGCCGGGCTGACGATCCTGCGCAGCGATCACGGCGGGTGATTGCCCGACCTGGGGACGGGTGCGTGGGGCGCCCTCGATAATCGGGGGATGCCTATTGCGTCCCGCTTCTTTCCCCGCACATCCGGCATCGGTGCGGCCCCGGGGCGTCACGTCCATGTCTGAAACCCTGAAGCTGCTGGCTTTCGACACCAGCACCGAGCATCTGTCGGTGGCCGTGCGCCATGGTGACCGGCTGCTGGCCCACAGCGGCGCCGGCGGCGCGCAGGCCTCGACCACCCTGCTCCCGCTGATCCAGCAATTGATGGCCGAGGCCGGGCTGGCGCTGGCCGACCTCGACGCCATCGCCTTCGGCCGTGGCCCCGGCTCGTTCACAGGCCTGCGCACCGCCTGCTCGGTGGCGCAGGGGCTGGCCTTCGGTGCCAACGTGCCGCTGCTGCCGGTCGACACCCTGCTCGCCGTGGCCGAAGAGGCCCGCCATGCCTTCGGCGCGCGCCAGGTGGTGGCGGTGCTCGACGCCCGCATGGACCAGCTCTACGCCGCCCGCTACGACTTCGACACCGCCGGCCCGCTGGGCGGCGGCGACGAGCCCCTGCTGCTGTCGCCCGAGGCGCTCGACGTGCCCGCCGGCTGGGCGCTGGCCGGCAACGCTTTTGCCGCCTACGGCCCGCGCCTGGCGCCGGCCACGGCCCGCCACGAGGTGCTGCCGACCGCCACCGCCATGCTGCGGCTGGCGCCCGCGCTGCTCGCGGCCGGGCGCACCGTGCCCGCCGCACAGGCCTGGCCGCTGTACGTTCGCGATAAAGTGGCGCAAACCACCGAAGAGCGCGCGGCCATCAAGGCCGCCGCCACCGCAGCAGCAGCCCTGGTACCACCCACCCACGCATGAGCGCCGTCCTCCAGCCCGTCGAAGCCCGCCTCGAACCGCTCACCATCGAGCGAATCGACGCTGTCTGCGCGGTCGAGCTGACGGCCTACAGCCACCCGTGGACGCGCGCCAACTTCACCGATTCCATGGCCGTCGGCTACCACTGCCAGTGCCTGCTGGCGCCGGTGTCCAACCCCGGCGTGGACACGCCGGTCACCAGCCTGGGCGAAACGCTCATCGGCTATTTCGTCGCCATGAAGGGCGTGGACGAGGTGCACCTGCTCAACATCACCGTGGCGCCGGCCTTCCAGCGCCAGGGCTGGGCGCCGCTCATGCTCGAAGCGCTGACCGGCTGGTCGCGCGGCGAGGGCGCGCAGTGGCTCTGGCTCGAAGTGCGCCAGAGCAACCAGCGCGCGCTCGATATCTACGTGCGCCAGGGCTTTCGCAGCGTCGGCGTGCGCAAGGGCTACTACCCGGCGCATGAAGGCAAGCGTGAAGACGCGGTCGTCATGAGCCTCCGATTGAATGAAACAGGCACCGCCTGGGGAGCCTTGCGATGAGCGCGGTGCAGACACTGAAGCTAGACGCCCGCCAGCGCGCGATGCTCGACGAGATGGGCGTGAAGGTCTGGTGGCCGATGCCCGAGGTGGTCGAAGAGGCGCCTGTTGCCATTGAAGCGGTAGCGGCTGTCGAAGAGCAGGCGCCCGTGAGCGAGCGATTCGTTGCCGAGGCGCCGCCAGCTCCGGCCCCCGCGCCTGTGGCCGCACGGCCTGCCGCCGCGCCCGCCCCGGTCGCCCGCCCCGCACCCGCCACCCCCGCGACCCATGGCGCCGCCGTCCTCATCGAAACCCCGCGCCGCCTGTACGGCGAAGCGTCCGATCCCTTGGCATCGGTGGAAGGCGGCTGGCTGGTCGTGGCCGACATGCCGCCCGAAGCCGACGGCCGCCACGGCGAGCCCTTCGCGGGCGATGCCGGCAAGCTGCTCGACAACATGCTGCGTGCCCTCAAGCTGCACGACGGCAAGACGCCGGTGCACCTGGTGCGCACCCATCGCGGCGTGGCCGCCGGCCAGCCCGACAGCCCGCGCCCGATGGCCGAGGCTTTCGACGAACACGCAGCGGTGCTCGCCCCCCGCGTCGTACTGGCCATGGGCCCCCTGGCCGCCCAGAGCCTCATGCAAAGCGGCGACCCGCTCGGCAAGCTGCGCGGCCGCGTCGTGCCGCTGGCATCGGCTGGTGGCGCGGCGGTGGTGGCGACGTATCACCCGGCCTATCTGCTGCGCAACCCCGCCGACAAGGCCCGCGCGTGGGCCGACCTTTGCCTCGCGGCCGAGCAGCACACGCCAACCCCCGGTTGAGGTCCGGGAGCGGCCGCCTAAAATCACGGCCCATGACTTTCCTCGACAAGCTGGCCGCTGCACAGCAAAAAAACAGCTCGTTGCTCTGCGTGGGGCTCGATCCGGAGCCCGCCAAGTTCCCCGGGGGATACAGGGACGACGCCAGCCGCATCTATGACTTCTGCGCGCGCATCGTCGATGCGACGGCCGACCTGGTCATCGCCTTCAAGCCCCAGATCGCCTATTTCGCGGCCCACCGCGCCGAAGCCCAGCTCGAACAGCTGATGGAGCACATGCGCCGCAACGCGCCCCACGTGCCCGTGATCCTCGACGCGAAGCGCGGCGACATCGGCTCCACCGCCGAGCAGTACGCCCTCGAAGCCTTCGAACGCTACGGCGCCGACGCGGTGACGCTGTCGCCCTTCATGGGTTTCGATTCGGTGGCGCCGTACCTCAAGCACGAAGGCAAGGGCGCCTTCCTGCTGTGCCGCACCAGCAACCCCGGCGGCTCCGACCTGCAGGGCCAGCGGCTGGCGGACATCGACGGCCAACCCTTCCTCTACGAGCACGTCGCCAGATTGGCGCAGGGGCCGTGGAACCTCAACGGCCAGCTCGGGCTGGTGGTGGGCGCGACCTACCCGGCCGAGATCGAGCGCGTGCGCGCGCTGGCGCCGACGGTGCCGCTGCTGATCCCGGGCGTCGGCGCCCAGGGCGGCGATGCGGTGGCCACGGTGCGCGCGGGTTGGCGCGCCGATGCACCGATCATCGTGAACTCGTCGCGGGCGATCTGCTACGCGTCGTCCGGCGAAGATTTCGCCGATGCGGCCAAGAACGCCGCACGGGCCACGCGCGACGCCCTGGAGGCAGCCAAGGCCTGAAAAGCCTGAGGGTCAGGCCCGGCGCAGACGGGTGAACGCCTCGAACTCCCAATTGCGCATCCCCAGCAGCAGCGTGTAGCCCTCGCGGTCCTTCGCGGCCAGCTTCTGGTCGGTCTGGTGCTGCTGCGCAAAGTCTTGCGCCACGCGCTGCAGCCGTTCGAGAAAAGCCGGCGCCAGTGAGCGGCTGATCTGGCCGTGCACCAGCAGCAGCCCTTCGGCCGGGCCGTCGAAGCCGCCGTTGTAGTAGTCGAGCACCACGTTCTCGCGGAAGAACTCCATCACCGGCCCGTGCGGCCGCCAGCGGAAGGTCTTGGCTAGCTTCAGGCGATACCGGTTCAGCGGGCGCAGCTCGATGATGCCGATGCGGTCCAGCTGCGCCAGGAAGCCGATGCACTCGGCTTCGCTCACCCGGTAGGCCGCCACGATCTGCTCCAGCGTCCACTGGCTCAGCACGCTGATCGCCACCAGCAGCAATTTCTTGTCCTTGACCACGGCCTTTTCCTGCTCGTGCGTCAGTTCCTTCAGCAGCGGCTGGGCGTCGGCCACGCGGCGGGCCAGTTCGGCGAAATCGATCTTCAGCGCCCGGCAGATGGCATCGACGCGCGACAGCGGCATGTCGCTCTTGGCCAGCATCCGCTTGACGCTGGATTCGGCCATGTCGAGCGACCGGGCCAGATCGGCGTAGGTCATGCGGGCGCTTTTGAGTTCGTTCTTGAGGGCGAGTACGAGGTCGACGGTGGTGCTCATGGTTTGAAGCGTACACGGGCGCGTGGGAGTATCGAAAGCGGATACCGAAAGGAGTGAATTGGTACCTCGTATCGATTTTCGATGCCCATGGGGAGGCCGGCCACTAAATTCCGCCGCTCGTCACCCACCACCGAGGAACGCCATGCTTCTGCCCTCCCTCAGCCGCCGCGAACGCGGGCTGCTTTTCACCTTCGCTCTGCTCACGCTGATCGCCGTCTTCGGCCCCGCCCTGCCGGCGGCCGACGTCGCCATCGCCTCGGTGTTCGCCGACGACCGTGCCTGGCATGGCCTGCCCAACGCCATGGACGTGCTGAGCAACCTGCCCTTCGTGCTGGTCGGCTTCTGGGGCCTGTACCGGCTGAACCGCATCGACCGCTCGCACCAGCAGGCGCTGTCGGTGTTTCCGCTGGCGCCGCCCGCCAGCGACCCGCCCGACAACTCGCTCGACTGCGCCTGGCTGTTCTTCGCAGGGCTGATCGCCACCGCCGCCGGCTCGGCCTTCTATCACCTCGTGCCCGACGCGCCCCGGCTCGCGGCCGACCGCGCCGGCATGGCGGTGGCCTTCGCGGGGCTGATGGGCGTGGCGGTGTGCGAACGCGTCAGCCAGCGCGCCGGCTGGCCTGTCGCCTGGTTCGTGCTGACGGCCGGCCTGCTGGCGGCCGAGGTGTTCCAGGAAACCGGCAACGTCCTGCCCTGGGCGCTGGTGCAGTTCGGCGGCATGGCGCTGGTGGTCACGATGGCGCTGTCCACGCCGATGCGCGGCGGGGTGGGCCTGAAACTCGGCTGGGTGATCGGCTTCTATGTGCTGGCCAAGGTCTTCGAGCTGACCGACCACCAGATCTATGCGTTCACGCAGCACACGATTTCGGGCCACACGCTCAAGCACATCACGGCCGCGCTGGCGGGCCTGCCGGTCTTGTGGGCCCTGCACAAGCTCGAGATGCGCTGGCAGGCGGCGCTGCGGCACAATCCAGCCGCAGCCGCGATGGCGGCCTGAGGAGAATTCTTCGAATGACAACCCCCGCCGCTGCCGCAGCCACCCCCGTGGTCCACGAAGCGAACGCCCACGCCAACCAGTTCGCCCTCCTCAAGCAGCGGCGCTTCGCGCCCTTCTTCTGGACCCAGTTCTCGGGCGCGGCGAACGACAACCTCTTCAAGTTCGCCTTCACCGTCATGGTGACCTACCAGCTGCAGCTGAGCTGGATGCCGCCGGCCATGGCGGGCCTGGTGATCGGCGCGCTGTTCATCCTGCCGTTCCTGCTGTTCTCGGCCACCTCGGGCCAGCTCACCGACAAGTTCGACAAGACGAAGATGATCCGCTTCGTCAAGAACCTCGAGATCGTCATCATGCTGCTCGCGGCCTGGGGCTTCGTGCGGGCCGACGCGGTGATCCTGCTGGGCTGCGTGTTCCTCATGGGGCTGCACTCCACGCTGTTCGGGCCGGTCAAGTTCGCCTACCTGCCGCAGGTGCTCGACGCGCGCGAGCTCACGGGCGGCAACGGCATGGTCGAGATGGGCACCTTCGTCGCCATCCTGCTCGGGCAGGTGGCGGGCGGCCTGCTGGTGGCGGTGCCGCAGATCGGCCACACGAGCGTGGCGGTGGCCTGCGTGCTGCTGGCGCTGGTGGGGCGCGGCGTGGCACAGGCGATTCCGCCGGCACCGGCCACCGACCCCGGCCTGGTCATCAACTGGAACCCCTTCAGCGAAACCTGGCGCAACCTGAAGCTGGCGCACGAGAACGTCGTGGTGTTCCGCTCGCTGTTGGGCATTTCGTGGATGTGGTTCTTCGGCGCGGTGTTCCTGAGCCAGTTCCCCAGCTTCGCCAAGGAAGTGCTGCACGGCGACGAGCAGGTGGCGTCGCTGCTGCTGGTGGTGTTCTCGGTGGGCATCGGCGTCGGCTCGTTGCTGTGCGAGACGCTCAGCCGCCGGCAGGTCGAGATCGGCCTGGTGCCGCTGGGCGCCATCGGCATGAGCGTGTTCGCGATCGACCTGTACTTTGCCTCGCGCGGCCTGCCGAAGGTGGCCGAGATGGGCATCGGCACCTTCGTGCACCAGAGCGCCCACTGGCGCGTGATGGCCGACCTGGCGCTGCTGTCGCTGTTCGCGGGCCTGTACAGCGTGCCCATGTACGCGCTGATCCAATTGCGCAGCCAGCCCACGCACCGCGCGCGCATCATCGCGGCGAACAACATCCTCAATGCGCTGTTCATGATCGGCAGCTCGATCCTGGCGGGCGCGCTGCTCGGCGCGGGCTTCAGCATTCCGCAGATCTTTTTGTTCACCGGCATCGCCAACGCGGTGGTGGCGTTCTACATCTTCATGCTGGTGCCCGAATACATGCTGCGCTTCGTGGCCTGGGTGCTGTCGCGCTTCGTCTACCGCTTCGACATCAAGGGCGACGAGCACATCCCGACCGAGGGCGCCGCCGTGCTGGTGTGCAACCACGTGAGCTTCATCGACGCGGTGCTGCTGATGGCGGCCAGCCCGCGCCCCATCCGCTTCATCATGGACCACCGCATCTTCAAGGTGCCGGTGCTGGGCTGGCTGTTCAAGCTGGCCAAGGCGATCCCGATCGCGCCGCAGAAGGAAGACCCGGCGGCCTACGAAGCGGCCTTTGCCAAGGCACTCGACGTGCTGCGCGAGGGCGACCTGCTCGCGATCTTCCCCGAGGGCTCGATCACCCGCGACGGCGCGCTGCAGCCCTTCAAGGGCGGCGTGATGAAGATCGTGGAGAGCGCCCGCGCCGAGGGCATCGAGCCGCCGGTGATCCCGATGGCGCTGACCAACCTGTGGGGCTCGTACTTCAGCCGCATCGAGCTGCGCGGCGGCGAACAGGTCGCGATGGCCAAGCCCTTCCGCCGCGGCTTCTTCAGCCGCGTGGGCCTGAACGTCGGCCATGCCGTGCCGCCGGCCGAGGTGCAGCCCGAATCGCTGCGCCAGCGCGTGAGCGGCCTGCTCGGCGCCTGACGCGTCTCCCTCTTCCCGGTGCGGTTCGCACCAGGAGGTATCGAATGCAGATACCCGTGGCGCCACAAGTCAGGACTGGTCGAAGCATTCGAGCCTCGCGGTGCGGAAGCGAACCATCATTCGCCCACCTTCACTGCGCCGCGAGGCCTTCATGCAAACCTTCTCCTCCTCGACCGTTTCCATTCACCGCGATTCGCGGTCCTGGAAATTCCGCAAGTCGATGGCCGTGGCCGTGCTGGCCGCCTGCGCCGTCTTCGCGGGCGCCACGCTGCCCTTGCAGGCGCGGGCGCAGAGCGATGCCTCCACCGCGCTGTCGCTGATGCCCGTGGCCTCGGTGCTGGTCGGCGCCTCGGCGGTCGGGGCTTCGGCCAACGCCGTGGTCGAGGTGCCTGCGGCGCTGTCGGTGGGCGGCTCGACGCTCACGGTGATGGCGGTCGAAGCCTCGGCCGATGGCACGGTGTACGTGCTCGAACGCGCCTCCGACGGTGCCCGCGCCAGCATCAAGGCGGCCGGCCGTGCCGCCGATGGCGTGTCCAAGGCCGTGGGCACCAGCGTGCTGGTCAGCGTGATCGGCACCGGTGTCGTGCTGTCGGCCGCCGGCGAGGTGCTGGCCTTCGTGCCCAACGCCGTTGGCCGCGCCCTGCTCCACAACGAGAGGCTGTCGTGAAACTCGCCGCCGTCGTTCCCGCGCTGCTGGCGCTCGCGCTGGCCTTGCCGCTGCAGGCCCAGGCCGGCCGTTCGTGCGAGCAGGTCAAGCCGACGCCCGCGCTGATCGTCAAGGGCATGGAACTGGCCGAGCGCACCTCGCAGGCGCTCGACGCCAGCGGCGCCCGCGTGGTGATCCTGGCGCGTGCCGGGCAGGACCTGAGCAAGTACGGCCTGCGCTATTCGCACCTGGGCATCGCCTACAAGACCGATGAAGGCCCGTGGCGCGTGGTGCACAAGCTCAACGAATGCGGCACGGCGGTGGCCTCGGTCTACCGGCAGGGGCTCGGCGAGTTCTTCCTCGACGACCTGTGGCGCTACGAGGCCGCCTGGGTCGTGCCCACGCCGCAGGTGCAGGCGCAGCTGATGGCCGCGCTCGGCGAGTCGCCCGCGCGCATCACGCGCATGAACGTCGCGCCCTACAGCCTCGTGAGCTACGCCTGGGGCCAGAAGTACCAGCAGTCGAACCAGTGGGCCGTCGAGACCCTGGCCGCGGCCATGGAGCCCGCCACCATCGGCAACCGCGCGCAGGCGCAGGCCTGGATGCAGTTCAAGGGCTACGAGCCGACCACGCTCAAGCTCGGCCCGCTGACCCGCCTGGGCGGGCGCGTGACTTCGGCCAACATCGCCTTCGACGACCATCCGAACGACAAGCGCTTCTCGGACCGCATCGAGACGGTGACGGTCGATTCGGTGTTCGCATGGCTGCCGCGCGCGGGGTTGGGCGCGGCACCGGTACAGCTCAGGCTGCAATGAAAAACAAGGAAGAAATGAAATGAGCAAATCCCTGCGCCTTTCCGAAAAATGGTTCCGCCGCGGCCTCTGGCTCGTGGCGCTGGTGTTCGCGAGCTTTCTCATCGGGCTCGGCAGCACGGTCGTGAATGACCTGCCGCAGGTCGAACGCATGCGCCAGCTCGAGGACTTCATCGACAAGCCCGCAGCCGCGCCGCTGCGCGACACGATCAAGGCCTCGGAGGCGGCCGAGTTGCAGGCCTCGCGCGACCTCGACCAGATCCAGCTGCAGCTCAATGCCGCGCAGCAGGCCAGCGCCAATGCGCGCGAGACCTTCGGCAACTGGATCGCCACCCGCCGCGCCACCGCGCAGCCCGACCAGGACACGGAGCTGGTCGCGCGCACCAAGGCGCTCGATGCGTTCAAGCAGAAGGAAGACGAGGTGCAGCGCCAGGTCAACGCGCAGCGCCAGATCGTGCTGGACGCGCGTCAGGCGGAGCAGCGTGCGCGCGAAGCCATGTCGGTGCTGGAGCGCGACGCGCAGGTCAAGCTCGATGCCGAATACCGCCGCGTGGAGCTGCGCGTGTTCCTCTATCGCCTTGCGCTCACGCTGCCGTTGCTGGTGGTGGCGGGCTGGCTGTTCGCGAAGAAGCGCAAGAGCACCTACTGGCCTTTCGTGTGGGGCTTCATCTTCTTCGCGCTGTTCGCCTTCTTCGTCGAGCTGGTGCCCTACCTGCCGAGCTACGGCGGCTATGTGCGCTACGTGGTGGGCATCGTGCTCACGGTGCTGGTGGGGCGCTATGCCATCGTTGCGCTCAATGCCTACCTGGCGCGCCAGAAGCTGGCCGAGCAGCAGCCCGACCAGGTGCGCCGCGAGGAACTGAGCTACGACGTCGCGCTGGCGCGGCTCGGCAAGAGCGTGTGCCCCGGCTGCGAGCGGCCGGTGGATCTGAAGAACGACGAGATCGACTTCTGCCCGCACTGCGGCATCGGCCTGTTCGACCACTGCGGCCAGTGCGAGACGCGAAAGAGCGCGTTCTCGAAGTTCTGCCATGCCTGCGGCACCTCGGCGCATGCGGCGGAGCCCGGTGGCGCCACGGCGCCGGCCTGAGGGGGCGCGGAGGCACCGTATCTCTCGCATCTCTCTAGTGCAAGCGGGGTATTTCGCACGCTGTGTGGCCATCTTTGATGAAGCTGTCGCCGCAAAGTGTTAGAACCTTGGCCTGCGCTGCATTTCGCACGCAGCCGGCGTTCACTTTCATGCGGCGCCCGGCCCCCACCACACACGACGAGGACCTCCTTCCATGAGCTTTTTCGGCAAGATTTTTTCCAAGATTTTTCCGTCGGCCAACGCCGCTGAAGTCGTCGCCGCACCGCCGGCGGCTGTACCGGACGCATCGGGCGCACCGGCCGTTGCGGCACCGCCGCCCTCGATCCCACTGGGCGACGTGCCTGCCATCCTGGACGCGATGCCTGGTGCCGCCGATCTGAACTGGCGCACCTCGATCGTCGACCTGCTCAAGTTGCTGGGCCTGGACAGCAGCCTTGCCGCGCGCAAGGAACTGGCCGGCGAAATTCTCTTCAGCGACGGCGAGCCGGGTTCGGCCGAATGGAACATCGGCCTGCACAAGCAGGTGATGAGCCGCATCGCCGCCAATGGCGGCACGCTGCCAGCCGAACTGCGCGACTGATCCGGTCTCCGGACCGCGCCAACAAAAAAGCCCGGCCATGCCGGGCTTTTTTGCTTTCCGCCTCTTTCTTGTTTCCTGCCTCGAAGAAGCGACGAAGAAGGGAAAGGAAGGCGAAGACTTTCAGGTCCAGCCCGCGTCCACCACGTAGTCCTGCGCGGTGCACATGCGCGAATCGTCGGCGGCCAGGAACAGCGCCATCGCCGCGATGTCCTCGGCCATCACCCGGCCCGGCAGGCACTGGGCCGCATCGATCTCGGCGCCCGATTCGGGCTTCACCCACAGCTTGATCTGCCGCTCGGTCATCACCCAGCCCGGCACCACCGAATTGACGCGGATGTTCTGCTTGCCCAGGTCGCGCGCCAGCGAACGCGTGAGGCCGCGCGCCGCCGCCTTGCAGGCCTGGTAGACCGGATAGCCCCGGCCCTTGATCATCCAGCTGATCGAGCCGAAGTTGACGATCGAGCCGCCGCCCAGCGCGCGCATGTCGTCGGCCACGGCCTGCGCCGCAAAGAACTGGTGCTTGAAGTTGACGGCCACGAGGCGGTCGAAGTCTTCGCTCGTGACGTCGGCCATCTCGTGGCGTCGGTCGTTGGCGGCGTTGTTCAGCAGCACGCCGATGGGCCCGAAGCGCGCGCGCACCGCGGCGATGGCGGCGGCCAGTGCCTGCGTGTCGGTCACGTCGCATGCCAGGAACAGCGCTGGGTGCTCGCCCTGCAACTGGGCCGCGAGCGCCGTGCCGGCGGCGGTGTCGAGATCGCAAAAGCCGACCTTCGCGCCCTGCGCGTGGAAGGCCCGCACCAGCGCCTCGCCGATGCCGCTGGCCCCGCCGGAAATGAAGACGGTGCGACCCGCCAGGGAAGGGTAGCGGGCGGTGTAGGCCGTGGAGGGAGAAGCGTTGGTCATGAGGATGAAGACAACAGCGACAAAGACAGTCGGCGAGCGTACCGGATATCTGCTTCCGGCGTGAATGGGCCCGCCGACCGGCGTATGGCTTCCGGCCTGTGGGCAGGCGGGCCCGGCAGGGCTACGCTACGTCGTCATGGACCCCTTCCGCCGCCGCGCCACCTTCGGCCTCCTGTTTCTCCCCGCCGCCTTCGTGGCGCGGCGGGTGCGCGCGCAGGCATCGGCGCCGGTACTGCTCTTCAAGGCGGTTTCGCCGCGCGACGACATTGTCGTGGGCATCGAGTCGGCCCAGCTCGGCGCGGGCACGACGCCGCCCGTGCAGCGCTTGGCCGCGATGCTGGCCGAAAAGGGGCAGCTCACGCTCTGGCAGTACGCGTCGCAGCACGACGCGGGTGGGGCGCTGGTGCAGGCGCCGCTCAAGCAGGTCGTGATCTTCAAGAACGAGCTGCTGCGCCTCGAACCCTATGCGACCCCGCTGCCGGTCAAGCCGCCGGGCGCCGCCGCAAAGCCCTAGACGCCGCGCGCGCGCTCGGCCTTGAAGCGCGCACGGAATTCCGTGAACGTGCCCGCATCGAGCGACTCGCGGATCTCGCGCATCAGGTTCAGGTAGTAGTGCAGGTTGTGGATGGTGCACAGCATCGGCCCGAGCATTTCGCCGCAGCGGTCCAGGTGGTGCAGGTAGGCGCGGCTGAAGCCTTCGCGCCCGCCGTCGTTCCAGCTCACGCCCGAGGTGCCCGCGCAGGCGTGGCAGGTGCAGCTCGGGTCCACCGGCTGCGGGTCGGTCTTGTGGCGCGCGTTGCGCATCTTCAGGTCGCCGAAGCGCGTGAACATCGTGCCGTTGCGCGCATTGCGCGTGGGCATCACGCAGTCGAACATGTCCACGCCGTCGGCCACGCCCTGCACCAGGTCTTCGGGCGTGCCCACGCCCATCAGGTAGCGCGGCTTGTTCGCGGGCAGCCGGTGCGGCGTGTGACCCATGATGTGCAGCATCTCTTCTTTCGGCTCGCCCACGCTCACGCCGCCGATGGCGTAGCCGGGGAAGTCCATGTCGACCAGCGCGGCCAGCGACTCTTCGCGCAGATTCTCGAACATGCCGCCCTGCACGATGCCGAACAGCGCGTTCGGGTTTTCGAGCCGCGCGAATTCGCTCTGGCAGCGCTTGGCCCAGCGCAGGCTCAGTTCCATCGAGCTGCGTGCCTCGGCCTCGGTCGTGATGTGGCCGTTGGTGTCGTAGGGCGTGCACTCGTCGAACTGCATCACGATGTCGCTGTTGAGCACCGTCTGGATCTGCATCGACACCTCGGGCGTGAGGAACAGCTTGTCGCCGTTGACGGGCGACGCGAACTTCACGCCCTCTTCGCTGATCTTGCGCATTGCGCCCAGCGACCACACCTGGAAGCCGCCCGAGTCGGTGAGGATGGGCTTGTCCCACTTCTCGAACTGGTGCAGCCCGCCGAAGCTGGCCATCACGTCGAGACCCGGGCGCATCCACAGGTGGAAAGTGTTGCCCAGGATGATCTGCGCGCCCATCTCTTCGAGGCTGCGCGGCATCACGCCCTTGACGGTGCCGTAGGTGCCCACGGGCATGAAGATCGGTGTCTGCACCTTGCCGTGGTTGAGCGTGAGCGTGCCGCGGCGCGCGTGGCTGTCGGGGTCGGTCTTGAGGAGGTCGAAGTTCAGCATGTCGTTCAGTCCTTGGTCCGTGCGAGCAGCATGGCGTCGCCGTAGCTGAAGAAGCGGTATTGATGGGCGATGGCGTGGGCATACAGCGCCATCACGCGCTCGTAGCCCGCGAAGGCCGAGACCAGCATCATCAGCGTGCTCTTGGGCAAATGGAAGTTGGTCACCAGCAGGTCGACGTGCTCGAACACAAAGCCCGGCGTGATGAAGATGCGCGTGTCGCCCGTGGCCTCGCCGCTCTTGGCCCACGACTCGAGCGTGCGCACGGTGGTCGTGCCGACCGCGACCACGCGGCCGCCGCGCGCCTTGCATTCGGCAATCGCGCGCTGCGTGGCTTCGGGCACTTCATAACGCTCGGCGTGCATCGTGTGCTCTGAAATGTTCTCGGTCTTCACCGGCTGGAAGGTGCCGGCGCCCACGTGCAGCGTGACGCTGGCACGCTGCACGCCGCGCGCTTCGAGTTCGGCCAGCAGGCCTTCGTCGAAATGCAGTGCGGCGGTCGGTGCGGCCACGGCGCCGGGCACGCGCGCGAACACCGTCTGGTAGCGGCTCTCGTCGTCGGCCGAGTCGGTGTGCGTGATGTAGGGCGGCAGCGGCACGTGGCCGCAGCGGGACATCAGCGCGTACGGGTCTTCGCCGGCGTCGCTCTCGAAGCCAAAGCGGAACAGCGCGCCGTCTTCCTCGGGCCAGCGGCCCAGCAGCGTGGCGCGAAAGCCGCCGACCATCTGCAGCGTGGTGCCCACCGGCGGCTTCTTGCTCACCTTCATGTGCGCGACCACCTCCTGGCCCTGCAGCACGCGCTCGACCAGCAGCTCGAGCTTGCCGCCGGTCGGCTTCTCGCCGAACAGGCGCGCCTTGACCACGCGCGTGTCGTTGAAGACCAGCAGGTCGCCCGCGCGCAGCAGCGAAGGCAGGTTCTTGAAGATGCGGTCGACCGGGGCGTCGCCTGTGCCGTCGAGCAGACGGGAGGATGTGCGTTCGGTGGCCGGGTGTTGTGCCACCAGCTCGGGTGGCAGGACGAAATCGAAATCGGAAAGCGTGAAGGCGCGCATGGTGCTTGAGGGCCGGACGGGCCCGTGCCAAGGAGGCGTGGGGAAAGGGACAGAGAAAACCGGAAGCGGGCGGGATTGTCCCATGGCCGGAAAACAGGGCATCGACACGGGGGTATCGGGGCCGTGTTGCCAAGGCAGAATCGACGGATGCCTGATTCACATGCCGCGCGCATCGCACCCCAGCCCGGCCCCTCCGAAGGCGAGCTCTTCAAGAAGATCCTGGGGAGCAAGTGGCAGGGCCTGCACCCCGACATCCGCCGGCGCTTCGACAAGAACCCGCTGCCGGGCAAGGCGCTGCATTACCTCGGCGCGCTCAGCGAGCTGCGCTGCTCGCGCTTCGGCAAGCTGCTGGGGCACCTGACGCAGCCGATGATCCAGGGCGCGCTCATTCCCTACAGCGACGCCAACTTTCCGGTGGAGATCCAGGTCTATGCCAAGCCGCAGGACCCGGCCATCTACAAGCAGCGCATCTACCGCCTGCATGGCCGCAAGCCGATCCAGTTCACCAGTTTCATGCGCGAGAGCGAGCGCGGCGAGGTGCTGGAGTACGTGGGCATGGGCCTGGGCATGAAGCTGGTGCTGAGCGTGGAACCCAGCGGCAACCTGCACTTTCAGAGCGACGGCTATTTCTGGGACGTGCTGGGCTGGCGCATTCCGCTGCCCGGCCTGTTCACGCCCGGCAAGACTTTTCTTTGGCACCACAACGAGACGCCGGAGCGCTTCAACATCCGCATCGAGATCCGGCACTGGCTGATGGGCACCACCTTCACCCAGGTCGGCGTGTTCGAGGAAGTCGCCGAGCCGAAGGCGGTGGCCGCATGACGATCGACACTCACCTGCTGGCGCTGCAGCTCATGGCCGCGCAGGGGCTGATGGGCGCGTTCGACACGCTCTATCACCACGAAGGCACCGAGGCGCTGGCGCAGCGCAACACCGCGCGGCGCGAGCTGTCCATCCATGCGGTGCGCTCGTCGATCTACTGCGCCATGTTCATCGGGCTGTCGTCGTGGGCCTGGCATGGCGTGTGGGCCTGGGTGCTGCTCGCGGTGTTCGGCGTCGAGATCGTGCTCACGCTGTGGGACTTCGTGGTGGAAGACGGCAGCCGCCTGTTGCCGCCCACCGAGCGCGTCACGCACACGGTGCTGGCCATCAATGCCGGCGCGTTCATCGCGCTGCTCGCCATGAACGCGGTGGACTGGGCCGCGCAGCCGACGGCGCTGGTGTGGCAGCCGCAAGGCTGGCTCGGTGCTTTCCTTGCGCTGTGCGGCGTGGGCGTGGGCATCTCGGGGTTGCGAGACGGGCTGGCGGCGCGTGCGCTGTTCCGCCGCACTGCGCAGGAAGAACAGCGCGCGGTCGACGCGCCGGTGCGCTTCGGCGGCAAGCCGCAGCGCGTGCTGGTGACGGGCGGCACCGGCTTCATCGGCCAGCTCCTGGTGCGCCATCTTGTGGCCGACGGCCATGCGGTCACGGTGTGGACGCGCGATGCGCGCTCGGCCGCCTGGGGCTTCGGCGGCGCGGTGCGCTGCGTGCAGGCGCTCGAACAGATCCCGGCGACGGACGATGTCGATGTGGTCATCAACCTGGCCGGTGCGCGCATCCTCGGCCAGCGCTGGAGCGAGCGGCGCCAGCGCCAGTTGATGCAAAGCCGCGCGGGCCTGACGAACACGCTGGTCGCATGGATCGCCACCCGACCGCGCAAGCCATGGCTGCTGCTGTCGGGCTCGGCCATCGGCTACTACGGCGTGCAGCCGCAGGGCGACACCGCCGAGCTGGCCGAAGACGCGCCGCCGCAGGACATCTTCATGTCGACGCTGTGCCAGGGCTGGGAGCAGGCGGCCCGTGGCGCCGTGGCGCACGGCGTGCACGTGGCCTGCATGCGCTTCGGCTTCGTGCTGGGCCACCAGGGGTCGCTGCCGCAACTGCTGCTGCCCGTGGCGCTCGGCATGGGCGGGCGCCTGGGCAGCGGGCGGCAGTGGCTGTCGTGGGTGCATGTGCATGACGTGATCCGCGCAATGGCGCACGTGTGGACGCTGACCGAACAGGCCGGCGACGGTGCGGCCGCGCAGGTCTTCAACTTCACCGCGCCCGGTGCGCTCACGCAGGAAGAATTCACCCGCGTGGCCGCCAGCGTGATGCACCGCCCCTGCTGGATGCCGACGCCCGCTGCGCCGGTCAAGCTGCTGCTGGGCGAGCAGGCCGACCTGCTGCTCGAAGGGCAGCGCGTGGTGCCCGCGCGTCTGCTGCAGACCGGGTTCCGCTTCGCGTTCCCCGATGCGCGCAGCGCCTTGACGGACCTTTGCCGCCCGCGCTAGAAACCCTGCCAGTGCCGCCCAAGAAAGCCCCGTCCCCCTCTGCAGCAGGCGCAGCCCCCGCAACGCCTGCTGCAACGCCGCCGCCGCAACCACCTGGCACCGGCCTGAGCCTGGTGCAGCGCGCATTGCGCAAGCTCGGCCTGGTGCGCGACATCGACTTCGCGCTCTACCTGCCGATGCGCTATGAGGACGAGACGCGCATCGTGCGGCTGGCCGACACGCGCGACGGCGACATGGCGCAGGTCGAGGGCGTGGTCACCGAATGCGAGGTGGTGTACCGCCCGCGCCGCCAGCTCATCGCGACCATCGACGACGGCAGCGACACCTGCCAGCTGCGCTTCTTCAACTTCTATCCGTCGCAGCAAAAGCAATTGGCGGTCGGCGCGCGGGTGCGCGTGCGCGGCGAGATGCGCGGCGGCTTCGTGGGGCGGCAGATCATGCATCCCACGGTGAAGGCGGCCGGCACTGCGCTGCCCAACGCGCTCACGCCGGTCTACTCGACCGTTGCCGGCCTGGCGCAACCGGTGCTGCGGCGCGAAGTGCGCTCGGGCCTGGCGCGCGCCGTGCTCGACGAAACGATCCCTGTGCAGATCGGCCTGCGCGGCGCGTGGGACCTGCGCGCCTCGCTCACCTTCCTGCACTACCCCACGCCCGACGTGGCGATGGCCACGCTCGAAGACCATAGCCATCCGGCGTGGCAGCGCATCAAGGCCGAAGAGCTGCTGGCGCAGCAGCTCTCGCAGCTGCAGGCCCGACTGGAACGCGCGGCACAGCGCGCGCCGGTGTTGCCTGCATCCGCCGAGCCGGTGGCGAGTTCGCTGCATGCGCAGTTGCTCGCGGTGCTGCCCTTCGGCTTGACCGGCGCGCAGCAACGCGTGGGCGAAGAGATCACGCGGGACCTCGGCCGCGAGATCCCGATGCACCGTTTGCTGCAAGGCGACGTGGGCTCGGGCAAGACGGTGGTGGCCGCGCTGGCGGCAGCACGCGCCATCGACGCGGGCTTCCAGTGCGCGCTGATGGCGCCGACCGAAATCCTCGCGGCCCAGCATTTCGGCAAGCTGGTCGGCTGGCTCGATCCGCTGCTGGCCGCGCGTGGCCTGCGCGTGGCGTGGCTCACCGGCAGCCAGAAGAAGAAAGAGCGCGATGCGATGTCGGCCGCCGTCGAAAGCGGCGAGGCCGCGCTGGTCATCGGCACGCACGCGGTCATCTCCGAGAAGGTGCGCTTCAAGAATCTCGCGCTGGCGATCATCGACGAGCAGCATCGCTTCGGTGTCGCGCAGCGCCTGGCGCTTCGAGGCAAGGCCGGCGGGCACCTCGAACCACACCTGCTGATGATGAGCGCCACGCCCATCCCGCGCACGCTGGCGATGAGCTACTACGCCGACCTCGACGTGTCCACGCTCGACGAGCTGCCGCCGGGCCGCACGCCCATCGTCACCAAGCTGGTGGCCGACCATCGGCGCGACGAGGTGATCGACCGCATCCAGGCGCAGATCTCGCAAGGCCGGCAGGTCTACTGGGTCTGTCCGCTGATCGAGGAAAGCGAGGCGGTCGATCTGCGCAACGCCACCGAGACGCGCGACGAACTGGCCGACACGCTGGGCGAAGCCATCCACGTCGACCTGCTGCATTCGCGCATGCCCACGGCCGAGAAGCAGGCGGTGATGGCGGCCTTTACCGCGAATGAAATCCAGGTGCTGGTGAGCACCACGGTGATCGAAGTGGGGGTCGACGTGCCCAACGCCTCGCTGATGGTGATCGAGCACGCCGAGCGCTTCGGCCTGTCGCAGTTGCACCAGTTGCGCGGTCGCGTGGGCCGTGGCGCGGCGGCCTCGGCCTGCGTGCTGCTCTATGCGCCGGGCGACAGCGGGCGCGTGGGCGAGGCGGCACGCGCGCGCCTCAAGGCCATGGCCGAGACCGGCGACGGCTTCGAGATTGCGCGGCGCGACCTGGAGATTCGCGGGCCCGGCGAGTTTCTCGGCGCCCGCCAGTCGGGTGCGCCACTGCTGCGCTTTGCCGACCTGACGACCGACACGCTGCTGCTCGACTGGGCACGCGAACTGGCGCCCGTGATGCTCAAGAAGCACCCCGACCTGGCCCAGCGCCACATCGACCGCTGGCTCGGCACCAAGGCCGAGTACCTCAAGGCCTGAGGACGGTCGTCAGCCTGCCGGGCGGCGCGTGAAAGCCAGGATCAGCCCGAAGCCGACCATCATGCTGCCGCTGACGCGGTTGAACCAGCGCATGGCGCGGCTGCCGTTGGCCATGCGGCGCATGCGCGCACCGAGCAGCGCATAGAGCGCAATGGCAACCAGCTCGAACACCAGGAAGGTCAGGCCCAGCAGCATGTAGCTCGATGCGTAAGCGCCAGGCACCACGAACTGCGGAAAGAAGGCGGTGAACACCAGGATGGCCTTCGGGTTGCCCGCCGCCACGGTGAACTCCTGGCGCGCCAGCGCGCGCAGCGAAGGCGGCGCGGACGCATCGCGCGCCTGCACCTCGGCCGTGGGGGCCGGGGCGCGCAGCAGGCGGATGCCGATCCACACGAGGTACGCGGCGCCGATGTACTTGATGATGTCGAAGGCCATCTCCGACGCCACCAGCACCGCGCCCATGCCCAGGCCCGCGATGGCGATCATGATCGCGAAGGCCAGCAGGCGCCCGCCGGCCGCGAGCACGGCAGGCGACACGCCATGCTTTGCGCCGTTGGTCACCGACAGCAGGTTGTTGGGGCCGAACGCCATGTTGATGGCGAAGCAGGCGGGCAGGAAGAGCAGGTAGGCAGACAGGGTCATGGCACGTATCCGTCGGCGTGGCGTGGCAGGGTCGGTCATTATTTCAGTTCACCCGAGGCACGCAATGACAACGAACCCACCCCTGAACATCCGCACCGCCGTGCGGGCGGACCTGCCCGCCATCGCCGCCATGCTGGCCGACGACGTGCTCGGCGCGTCGCGCGAGCGCCCCGGCGATCTCTCGGTCTACGAAAGCGCCTGGCGGCAGATGCAGGCGCAGGCCGGCAACGAGGTGCTGGTCGCGGTGGTGGGGTCGCAGGTCGTGGGCTGCCTGCAGCTCATCGTCATTCCGGGGCTGGCGCGGCAGGGCGCGCTGCGGGCGCAGATCGAGGGCGTGCGGGTGGCGTCCACCCATCGCGGGCAGGACATCGGCGAGCGCATGTTCGTCCACGCCATCGAGCGTGCCCGCGCGGCGGGCTGCCACCTCGTGCAGCTCACCACCGACAAGCGCCGCACCGACGCGCACCGCTTCTACGAGCGCCTGGGCTTCGAGGCCACGCACGAAGGCATGAAGCTGGAACTGGGCGCCGCGGCCGGGGCCCGCTAGCGCGCACAGTCAGCCGTCGATGCCGCCTTCGGGCATCTGGCGGGCGTAGACCGCGAGCACGATCCGCTCGGAGTGGATCAGGTAGTCGTTCAGCGCCACCGAGCCTTCGGCGAACTTGCCGGCCTCGATGAGCTCGAGCAGCTTGGTGTTCATGTCCACGTAGGGCGCGTGCAGGAACTCCGGGTCTTTCAGCAGGCCGAAGGCCAGCCGCAGCTCGACCAGGATGTGCGCGAACAGGGTGTTCAGCCGTTCGCTGTCGGCCAGTTCCACGATGGCCATGTGGAACTCCATGTTGGCCGTGCCCACGCCCAGCCAGTCGCCCGCTTCGCGGCACCGGTGCGCCATTTCGACCGCGTCGCGCATGTGCTTCTTGGCGGGGTGGCGCGGGTAGGCCTGCGCCAGCGCCTGGCATTCGATGAGGCGCCGCACGCGGTAGATGTCGATGATCGACGCGATGCTCGGCACCGCCACGAACACGCCGCGGTTGGGCGCGTGCTTGAGCAGCCCTTCCTTGGTCAGCGTGCGGAACACCTCGCGCAGGGTGTTGCGCGAAATCTCCAGGCTGTCGGCCAGCGCGGCCTCCGACAGCCGCTGCCCCGGCGAAAACTCGCCCTTGACGATCTTCTGGCGGATGAGCTCGGCCACCCGGTCGTTGAGTGTCAGCGCGCCGGCGGCCGGCGCGGCAGGGGAAGTGGGAGAGACCAGTCGGTTCATGCCGGGAGGGGGTGGAAAGGGAGCGTGGATGCCGCGCGCTCACCGGCCATGCCGACTGGGCGACACCGTCCCACAGGGCGCGGCGAGCCTGCTTTCTAACAGATTTCCGCGGCGCCAAGCCGCGCGCGGCGGGGCGCCGGCATGTGCACCAAAGGATGCTTTTTTCAGGGTTTCCATGGGGGCGTCCGGGCACCGTTGTTGGGCACACTACCGTAAATTGTTCAACAACTTGTTTGAAATGAGTGATTCATTGGAATTGAATTGCTCATTCATTGGCACGGGGTTTGCATCAATAGCTTCGCCGGCGCGCCCCGCGCAGGGTGGTTTCCGAATCCAAACGAAAGACCAACATGACTCCTGACATCCCTCTGTGGCCGCTGATCGGCGTGGCCGTGATCATTGCGGGGTTCATCCTGCGCTTCAATCCGATGCTGGTGGTGATCGTCACGGCCATCGTGACGGCGGTCGCCGCCGGCTTCGGCCCGATGGCGGTGCTGACGGCCATCGGCACCGGCTTCATCAAGACGCGCAACCTGCCGCTGATCATTCTTCTGCCGCTGGCGGTGATCGGGCTGCTGGAGCGGCACGGCCTGCGCCAGCACGCGCAGAACTGGATCAGCCGCATCAAGTCGGCCACCGCCGGCCGCCTGCTGATCGTCTACCTCGCCGCGCGCGAACTCACCGCGGCCATGGGTTTGACCAGCCTGGGCGGCCATCCGCAGATGGTGCGTCCGCTGCTCGCGCCGATGGCCGAAGGCGCCACCGAGACCCGCTACGGCAAGCTGCCCGACCGCATCCGCCACAAGCTGCGCGCCTACGCGGCGGCCACCGACAACGTGGGCCTGTTCTTCGGCGAAGACATCTTCGTGGCCTTCGGCGCCATCGTGCTGATGACCACCTTCCTGCACGAGGCCGGCATCGACGTCGAGCCGCTGCACATCGCGATGTGGGGCATTCCGACCGCCATCGCCGCCTTCGTCATCCACTCGTGGCGCCTGCGCCGGCTGGACCAGGCGCTGGCCCGCGAGCTGGGCGGTGACGCCGCCACCGCACCCTCGGCCGCCGTGCCCGCCAACGAAGGACGCTGATCATGATCCTGTCGATCCAGCACCTGTACATCCTGGTCGGCCTCATCCTCGCCATCACGGCGATCATGACGCTGACCGACACCAAGCACCCCAAGCGCTACACGAGCGCGCTGTTCTGGGGCCTCTATTCGCTGGTCTTCCTGATCGGCGACAAGCTGCCGCCCGCATGGGTCGGCGTCGGCGCCATCGCCATGGCCGTCATTGCCGGCATGCGCGGCGTGGGCGCGGGCAAGCACCGCGAGCCCACGCCCGAGCAATACCAGGCCAGCGCCACGCGCCTGGGCAACAAGCTGTTCATGCCCGCGCTGGCGATCCCGCTGGTCACCGTCATCGGCACCGTGCTGATGAGCAAGGTCAAGATCGGCGACGCCTTCCTGCTCGACCCCAAGAACACCACGCTGGTGAGCCTGGGCGTGGGCTGCGTGGTGGCGCTGGCGCTGGCCTGCTGGCTGACGCGCGAAACCCCGGTGCAGGGCATGCGCGAATCGCGCCGCCTGACCGACGCGCTCGGCTGGGCCGTGGTGCTGCCGCAGATGCTGGGCATGCTGGGCCTGGTGTTCTCCGACGCCGGCGTGGGCAAGGCGGTGGCGTACATCACCACCAGCTACATCAACATGGACATCCGCTTCGTGGCGGTGGTGGTCTACGTGCTGGGCATGGCGCTGTTCACCATCATCATGGGCAACGGCTTCGCGGCCTTCCCGGTGATGACGGGCGGCGTCGGCGTGCCGGTGCTGGTGGGCGTGTACCACGGCGACCCGGCCGTGATGGCGGCCATCGGCATGTTCTCGGGCTACTGCGGCACGCTCATGACGCCGATGGCGGCCAACTTCAACATCGTGCCTGCGGCGCTGCTGGAGCTGCCCGACAAGAACGCGGTGATCAAGGTGCAGATACCGACCGCGGCAGCCCTGCTGGTGGTCAACATCTTCCTGCTGTACTTCCTGATGTTCCGCTGATGGACCTGCGCAAGACGACAGACGGTTCGGCCCCGCGCGTGCTGGTCGCGGGCTTCGAGCCCTTCGAGAACGATCCCGTCAACCCCGCCTGGGAAATCGCGCGCGCGCTCGACGGCTGGACCTGCGAAGGCGCCACTGTGCAGGCGCTGCAGTTGCCCTGCGTGTTCGGCCGCGCCATCGACACGCTCGACGCCGCGTTGACAGGCCCGCCTCCGCAGCTGGTGCTGTGCCTCGGCGCGGCGGGCGGGCGCACTGAAATTTCGATGGAACGCGCCGCGCTGAACATCGACGACGCGCGCATCCCCGACAACGTCGGACAGCAGCCCATCGATCTTCCCGTGGTCAAGGACGGCCCGGCGGCCTACTTCACGACGCTGCCGATCAAGGCCATGGTGCGCGACATGCGCGCGGCGGGCCTGCCCGCGGCCGTGTCGAACAGTGCCGGCACTTTCGTGTGCAACCACATCTTCTACGCGCTGATGCATCGGCTCGCGACGCGTCCGGCGCTGGCGCACGCGCGCGGCGGCTTCATCCACGTGCCCTACCTGCCCGAGCAGGCGGCGTCCAAGCCGGGCGTGGCGAGCATGGCGCTGTCCACGCAGGTGGACGCGATGCGCGTGGCGATCCGCACCGCGCTCACGGTGCGCCATGACGTGCGCGAGACCGCAGGCCGCCTGCATTGACCCCAGGGCGTGCGCCGCACGCCGGAGACCAACGATGAACATCGACTTGAACAGCGACCTCGGCGAAAGCCTGGGGGTCTGGCGCATGGGCGACGACGCCGCCATGCTGGGTATCGTGAGCAGCGCCAACGTGGCCTGCGGCTTCCATGCGGGCGACCCCGCGGGCATCCTGCGCACGCTGCGCCAGGCGAAGGAGCGCGGCGTCGCGGTCGGCGCCCACGTGGCCTACCGCGACCTGGTGGGTTTCGGTCGCCGCAACATGGACGTGGACAGCGCCGACCTGCGCGCCGACGTGATCTACCAGATCGGCGCGCTGAAGGGCCTGGCCGCGGCGGCCGGCACCACCGTGCGCTACGTGAAGCCGCACGGCGCGCTCTACAACACCATCGCGCACGACGAGCGCCAGGCGCGCGACGTCATCGCGGCCATCCGCGAGATCGATCCCAACCTGTGCCTCGTGGCGCTGGCGGGTTCGCCGCTGCTGGGCTGGGCCGAGGCGCAGGGCCTGCGCGCGGTGGCCGAGGCTTTTGCCGACCGCGCCTACACGCCGCAGGGCACGCTGGTGTCGCGCCGCGAACCCGGCGCCGTGCTGCACGACGCGCAGGACGTGGCCGAGCGCATGCTGCGGCTGGCCAGCGAGGGCGTGGTCACCGCCATCGACGGCAGCGTGGTGCGCATCCAGGCCGATTCGGTCTGCGTGCATGGCGACAGCCCGGGCGCGGTCGAGATGGCGCGCCGGGTGCGCGAGCGGCTCGAGGCGGCCGGCGTGACGATCCAGCCCTTCGTTGCATCCACGGAAGCGGCCGCCGCATGACGATGCGCTTCCTGCCGGTCAACCTGAATGCGGTGCTGGTCGAACTCGACGACCTGGCCCAGACGCTCGCGCTGCTGGCGTCGCTGCGCGCCGAGCCCATCGCGGGCGTCGAAGAACTGGTGCCCGCCGCGCGCACCATCCTCGTCAGCTTTCGGCCCGCCGCGATTTCGGCAGCGGCGCTCGCACGCGAGATCGGGCAGCGCAGCCTGGACGCCCGCGAGACGCGCGTCGACAAGCGCATCGAGATTCCCGTGCGCTACACGGGCGAGGACCTGGTCGAAGTGGCCGGCCTGCTCGGCATCACGCCCGACGAAGTGGTGCGCCGCCACACGGGCAGCGACTACACCGTCGCCTTCACCGGCTTTGCGCCCGGCTTCGCTTACCTCGCCGGTGGCCACCCCAGCCTGAACGTGCCGCGGCGCGCGGTGCCGCGCACCCGCATTCCCGCGGGCGCGGTCGGGCTCGCGGGCAGCTTCAGCGGCGTGTACCCGCAGGCCAGCCCGGGCGGCTGGCAGATCATCGGTGTGACCGAGGCGCCGATGTGGGACCTGGCGCGTGAAACGCCGGCGCTGCTGCAGCCCGGCGATACGGTGCGCTTCGTGGATGTCACGGCGTCGCAGGTGTCGTTGCCTGTGGTTCAGCAAGCCGCGGTGGCGCCCGTGCCCGCCGTTGCCGAAGGTGGCTGTGCCTTCGAAGTGCGCGCCACCGGGCTGCAGGCGCTGTGGCAGGACCGTGGCCGCCACGGACAGGCGAAGCAGGGCGTGTCCGCCTCCGGCGCGATGGACCAGCAGGCGCTGCAGGCGGCGAATCGGCTGGTCGGCAATGCGTCCGACACGGCCTGCGTCGAGATCGCCTACGGCGGCTTCCAGTTCGCCTGCCGTGGCGAGGCCGTGATCGCCATCACCGGCGCCGACGGGCCGCTCACGCTGACCCGCGCCGATGGCGCGCAGTGGCCGTTGCCGCACCACCAGCCCGTCGCATTGGCCGATGGCGATGTCGTGACGCTGGGCGAGCCCAGCGCCGGCATCCGCAGCTACCTGGCGGTGCGGGGCGGCTTCGCCATTGCGCCCGTGCTCGGCAGTTGCGCCACCGACACGCTGGCCCGCATCGGCCCGCCCGCGTTGGCCACGGGCGACGTGCTGCCGGTGCGCGCGGTCGCATCCGGCGCCGTCGTCGGTGCACCTGAAGCAGCGCCGGTCGACCTGCCCACCGTGCACGAAGAGGTCGTGCTCGACATCGTGCTCGGCCCGCGTACCGACTGGTTCACGGCCGATGCGGTCGAGCGCCTGTGCGGCCAGCCGTGGCTGGTCACGCCGCAGTCGAACCGCGTGGGCATCCGGCTGGCGGGCGAGCAGGCACTGGTGCGCGCGAATGCGTCCGAGCTGCCCAGCGAGGGCACGGCCCGGGGCTCGATCCAGGTGCCGCCGAGCGGCCAGCCCGTGCTGTTCCTGGCCGATCACCCGCTGACCGGTGGCTACCCCGTGATCGCCTCCGTCGCCACCCACCACCTGGACCGGGCGGGGCAGATCCCCGTGAACGCGCGCGTCCGCTTCCAACCCATTGCGGGCCAGGGCTGCGGCCTCGACCCCGTCGAACCTTGAGATCGAGAGTCTTCCGATGAAAAAAGTCCTGATCGCCAACCGTGGCGAAATCGCCGTGCGCATCGCGCGTGCCTGTGCCGACTACGGCGTGCCATCGGTCGCCGTCTACGCCGACGCCGATCTGGATGCGCTGCACGCGCGCATGGCCGACGAGGCCTACGGCCTGGACGGCAACCGCCCCGCCGACACCTACCTGAACATCGGCAAGCTGCTCGCGGTCGCCAAGCGCAGCGGCGCCGACGCGGTGCACCCCGGCTACGGCTTTCTCTCCGAAAGCGCGGCCTTCGCGCAGGCGGTCATCGATGCCGGCCTGGTCTGGATCGGCCCGTCGCCGTCCGCCATCGCCCGCCTGGGCGACAAGGTGCAGGCGCGCAAGCTCGCGATGCAGGTCGGCGCGCCGCTGGTGGCCGGTACCGCCGATCCGGTGAAGGACGCGAGCGAGGTGCTCGCCTTCGCAGAGAAGCACGGCCTGCCGGTGGCCATCAAGGCCGCATTCGGCGGTGGTGGCCGCGGCATCAAGGTCGCGTGGCGCATGGACGAAGTGGCGGGGCTGTACGAGTCGGCCGTGCGCGAGGCCGTGACCGCCTTCGGTCGCGGCGAATGCTATGTCGAGCAGTTTCTCGACCGGCCGCGCCATGTCGAGGCGCAGGTCATCGCCGACACGCACGGCAACGTGGTGGTGCTCGGCACGCGCGACTGCTCGCTGCAGCGGCGCAACCAGAAGCTGGTGGAAGAGGCGCCCGCGCCCTTCCTCAGCGATGCGCAGCGCGAGCGCATCCACCAGTCGGCGCGCGACATCTGCGCGGAGGCTGGCTACACCGGTGCGGGCACGGTCGAGTTCATGCTCAGCGCGAGCGGTGCGATCTCGTTCCTCGAAGTCAACACGCGGCTGCAGGTCGAGCATCCGGTGACCGAGGAAACCACCGGCATCGACCTCGTGATCGAGCAGCTGCGCATTGCCGACGGCCTGCCGTTGTCGATCACGCAGACGCCGGCGCCGCGCGGCCATTCCTTCGAGTTCCGCATCAACGCCGAAGACGTGGGCCGTGGCTTTTTGCCTTCGCCGGGGCCGGTCAAGGTTTTCGACGCGCCCTCGGGTCCTGGCGTTCGCGTCGACACGGGCGTGGTGGCCGGCTCGACCGTGCCGGGCACTTTCGATTCGCTGATGGCCAAGCTGATCGTGACCGGCGCCACGCGTGCGCAGGCGATTGCGCGGGCGCGCCGTGCGCTCAAGGAATTCCGCATCGAGGGCCTGGCGACGGTGCTGCCGTTTCACCGCGCGGCCATGGCGCACCCGGACTTCGTTTCGGAAGACGCCTTCAAGGTGCACACGCGCTGGATCGAAACCGATTTTGCGAACACCGAGATCGCGGCCGAGCGGCCCGAGCCCATGTCGGACACCACGCTGCACCGCACGGCCATCGAGGTGGGCGGGCGCCGCATGTCGCTGGGTTTGCCGCCTGAGTTGCTGCGTGGGTTGTCGTCGGCCGCTGTTGGCGCTGCGGGTGCTGTGCCTTCGGCTGCGGCGCCGGTGGTGGATGCAGCCGCCGTGCCCGCGCCGGTCTCGGGCACCCTGCAGGGATGGAAGGTCGCCGATGGCGAGGAGGTCGCGCAAGGCACCGTCATCGCCGTGATGGAAGCGATGAAGATGGAGATGCAGGTCGTGGCGCATCGCGCGGGGCGCATCGCGATGTCGGCCGCGGCGGGGGCCTACGTGGCGGCGGGTGTGGCGATCGCGACCATCGGCTGAGGGCGCCCGGGGCCGGCGGCTTAAACCTAGTGGCTCCTAACAGAGTGTTAAAAAATATCGACGCATTTATTGGGGTTGGCGCCCATTCGTGCAGCGGATCTCGATTGCAGAGTGTTAAATCTCAAAACTAGATTTGATTCTGCCGTGCCCCGCTCCTAACAGAGTGTTAAAAATAGAGTGCAGATTGAAGCCAAACCTCTCTGTGCCGGAGCCATTCCTCTTGGAGGTGAGCCGCGGCGGTGTTGAGGTAGACAAACTGCCGCTAGGGCTGCTCGTTCAAGGCCGATTCCGGAATTTCCGCGTCAGACTGATTGCGGAAGTTTCGACGCCTGAAAGCTATGTCTGAGCTAAAGCTAATAGCAGTCATCTGCGACCGGATCAGCTCAGGCAAGCGTACGTACCGACGCTTAGACGTTATCCGCAGCGGCACAACACGCATTCTGGTCATCAAGTCAATTTACGACTTGATCAGATGTTTCCAAGGGGATGGTTTAGCGAGCCCACCATAGGATTCCGCACACGCTAATGAATCCTGCAGCGGCTGGCAAGATCACATGCAGCCGACAAATTAGGAGTGCTGCGAGCTTCCAACCCGGACCATGAGGTTGGAAGTGCTTCAGGTGATCTGGGAACTTTTGGTGCGGGCGTGTTGGGAGCGGCATCACAGCGTCAGGCATGAGTGAACATCACCTGATTGAACCAGCTTCGCCCAGGAGAAGGTGACGGCAGCAGACTTGCCGATACGGTAAGAGCCTAGCCGTAACGGTAGCGCCTAGCCGGACTACCGCTTTGAGTTCCCCGATCGCCTGCCCTTTTGCTCGACGCGCTTTGCGCGGATCGCGTCGTAAATAAGTCGGCTCGGATCCTCGGAGACTTGCGTGAACTTCGGCGGGAGGCGAGCGGCTAGGTCACGTGCGATAGATCGGTCCGAACCTGTCATCCGCTCCGCCTCCGCGAGCGCCCAGTCTTTGAGCGCTCGTGTGTGTCTGTGCCTTTCCAAGCCCCCCTTCCGTCCCCAATCTTCAGGGCCCTCCTCAGTAGCGTCGTCTTCACTGGAAGACTGAAGCGCCAAGAAGAGGGCTTGCCCGGCGGCCGCGGTGAGTTGAACCGCTTCTCTCGCGCTAACTCCCTGGACTAGAGCGTAGTCTTGCCAAGTGAATGCGGCGGCCGCGAGAACGATGGTTCGATCGACGTCAATAGGTGACAGCTCGGGATCTGCCTCCGAATCCCGGTAACGTGGGTCAATGCTAACGGGGCATTGCAGCGTGTCATATCGAAACCTTAGCCAATCTAAAAGCCATGTCGCGCTCCCACGATTTATGGTGCCAGCAGGCTCAGTGAATCCGCGAAAGTAGGCTTCGTCTGCGTAACCGATTCGATCACTCCCAATCGCCGCCAGCCACTCCCTCACCCGCGACGCATACTCAACGTCAGTGGACTCTGTTGCGGCCCAGAACACGTGATGGGCAACACAGAACATTCGAGACTTAACGATTTCAACGCGCGCGGCTCTCAAAGTCGCAGAGAATGCTTGAAGCGTCTCGCTGCCCGCCATTCCTTCTAGCGCAGTTTGCGCAAATGCAATCGACTCCCAGTGTTCTTCAAGACCTGCCGCCGGGAGCGCAAACAGCTTCGCTGGAGGCTCGGCGAGTTCTTCGAAGCTGCGAATCTCAAAGCAGTAGTTGTCACCCGTCGCGTATATCGGGAGGGACTCAATCACCGATCCCACGTTCGACCAGTAGTCAGAATGACTGCTTCCCCTGAGCAGATCCCTCAGGTGATTGGCAAGGTCTTCTACTTTGGAAAACATCGTTGAATCCGAGCTGCGTGGACGATGCCGTCTACTTCTGATCGGTAGATTCTGACCGAACTCAGAAGCGAATGGCTCTTTTCGCCCCAGACCTCGCACTTGGCGTCCTCCGCTGACCGACCGCAATCGCTGGATTGTGTTGAAAAACTCGGTCGTAGCGTTCGCGGATGCCCCGCGGCAAGAATCGACCTCTCAGATCGCCCCAGGATCGACGATCGCAACCCTCGGAATGGTTTGACCACCCCCACGAACGGGCCAAAGGGAGCACTACCCGAGTTTTTCAACAGAATCGCTGCGTAGCCGCCCTTCAGGATTGCCCGATCCAGACTGGCTGCTGACCTTGAGATCTCATAGCTGAGTGACTGCCGCGCGCGAAACCTGCCACTCAGTGGGTCGCCACACGCCTGTAGACACTATTCAGAGCCATGCATCATCCTCGCAACACGCCATCGCAAACGTCGACGGTGAGTTTCGAAGGGTCTTGTTCAAACGTACTTGCGGCGCCGGTTCTCGAACGCCGGCTTCGTGCCTTCCAGGATATTCACCACCGATTGGTTCAGGTTCAGCTCTTCGATGGCGCCAGCCTCATAGGAAATCTTGTTTGAGCCGTCGCGCTCCATGCTGCAGACAATGACCTGCTCGGCGTCACAGGCCACGGCGAGGTTGGCGTTGTGGGTGACCACTACAACTTGACGGTGTTGCTTGGCCCGCGTGATGACGCCGACCAGTAGGTTGTAGACGGTCTCGTTGTCCAGGTTTTCTTCAGGCTGGTCGAGGATGATGGGGATGCGGTCCAGGTCAACCAGCAGATAGAAGATGAGCAGCAACGCGCCTCGCTGACCGGGCGAGAGCCGCTCCAGTTCGACGCTTCCAAGCATCAAGCCATAACTCAGACCAGCGTACTCAAGCCCAAAGAGGAAGTCGTATAGCTGTGCTGCTGTCCTATCGGACTTGAGAATCGTTGCCGTGGCGACGGCACGGCGTTGACCGCCACGAACAGTGAAGGTCAATGCATCGTCTACGTCGGCGAGAAACGCCGTCAGGCCCGCATCGGTAGTGAGGTCATGCGCCGCAAGCAACTTGCTGGCGAGAGCCTTGGACTCCTCAAATCCTACGAACGACCCTGCGCTCTGCTTGATGAAGTCGAAGAGTCGCGCGACGAAGGCATCGAACGACAAGCGCACCGAGAACTGGACGCCCAGTGCTTCACGAATCTGCGGCTCGTCGTCTACCAGCGCCTGCACGGGGGCGAAGAGGCTCTTGAGCACGTCACCGCGCTTGCGCAATGTCCCCAGTATGGCCAGCGAAAGCTGAACTCGCTGTTTGCGCAGCTGAACCAGTTCGGCGCGCAGAGCCGGGATGTTCTTCAGCCTATGCCATTTGCCACGGAAGGACTCTTCTTTGTCAGCAGCACCAGTCGCTGCCGCCCACTCCTCCTCCCAGACCCGCAGAGCAAACAGAGCCTCCTGGTGCGCTTTCATCGGACCGTCGAGCTTGGACTGCTCTGTGGCTAACTCCGCCTTAAATTTGGCCAACTGTGTCGGGTGCGTCCCTTCAACATCCGGTTGAAGCAATGCTTCCTGTTCGGACAGCTTGGCTTTTGACGCTGTCTGCAGTTCACTCAAGGACACCGTATTGACGGTAAGCTGAATGACGTCTTCCAGCTTCAGGCCGAGTACTGTGAGGCGCTTCGACAGGTCTGCTTTGCTGTCCTCGAGTACCTTCTGAAGGGCGGCGACACGCTGAAGCACGTCGTCTATGGCGCGAATGCGCGTCCGCTGCAGGTCGGCTTCAGTCTGGGCCGCCGTCTGCTGCGTCTCGACTGCCGCGATGCGAGCGTTCAAGTCCGCGATGGCAGCCGCCGCAACTTTCGCGGGCTCGTCATCGGCCTGCGGTGCCGGCGGAACCGCGGGCCTCTTGTCGCGCAAGGCATGGAGACCGATGAGCGAAAGACGAACCGATTCCCGCGCACGGTCCTGCGCAGGCTGGTCCACATGCTCGATGAGCTGGATGATGCGAGCGTTTTTCGCTTTCAGGTCGGCTCGAATGGCCAATGCCTCTCGCTCGATAACGTCAGTGCGAAGCGCTATCAGTTCATCCAACGAGTCAGCCCCATCTCGTTCACTGACGGGGATGTGGGAAAAGATGACGGCGCGGAGCTCCCCCTGCAGCAAGCGGTCGTCGCCTTTGACGTGGTCGTTGCACAGCTCTTCGAAGTACCGCTGCGGCAGATACTTGACTCGCGGCACAGAACTGCTGGATCGACTGTCAGACAGGGCGCGCCACTCTGGATCCTTGGAGTCCTTAATCCATTCGAGTTGTGCCTCGAACGAGCTAGCCTTATTGTCCTTCGCCAACCGAAATCGCTGGTCGGAGAGGAAAGAGAAGTACCTTTCGTTCGGCGTGTCACCGAGTACCCCTATGACGTCAGCAAGGGCGCTTTTGCCGCTGCCCTTTCTGCCAATTAGCGCTACAAGGTCTTGATTCAGGGGAAGCGTGGTGTTGTCGAACCACGCGCCGGGCTCGGGGGCGCCAGCACGCTTGCGCACTTGGACGTTCTTGATGAAGAGCTGGGGGTTCTTCTGGACGAAGTCGACTTTGGGCGGCAACGCTCCGACGTGCGACCGGTTTGCCGGTTCCCGGCAAGCCTGCAGAAGCCCCGCGAACGTCGGAAGCGCCTTAATCCACGTGGGATTGCCTCCATGGAATTTTCCGTAGTCCGCGACGCGATGCGCATCACTGCCGCGAACGGCAAGCTTTGGGTGCTTGATAGCCGCTTGGAAATCGTTGAAGAAGCTGTCGTTGTCCGCAGTCTTG
Source organism: Variovorax sp. EL159 (assembly GCF_900100965.1). Lineage (GTDB taxonomy): Bacteria > Pseudomonadota > Gammaproteobacteria > Burkholderiales > Burkholderiaceae_C > Variovorax. The sequence goes on from NZ_FMUJ01000004.1 coordinate 525,714, forward strand.
ACCCCATTGAAGGCGCTCCGGGTTGCCTGGTTGGCGACCTCGAAGACTGCCTCCATCGCGAGCACCTCGCGCGGGAAAGAGTAGTGTTCCCGGAAGCGGATTTTGTTCACTCCGTCACTGGTGTCGAATGGCACGAACAGAATTGCATCACGCTCGCCAAAAGTACGCAAAGCCTCCCCAACCGATTCGGCAGTCACCTCTGCGCACTTTGAACCAGCCTGAAGCGCCGCCGCTTCATCGCTGTTGAGGATCGCGCGAGAAATCCCAAGCGTAGACAAGCGCTCGTCACTCAAGTTCTGGCGCGCCCATTCCACAAGGTAGCTGTCGGTCAACGGCTTCCCGCCCATGCTTAGCTTCAACTGGGTCTTGAAGGCGTTCAGCTTGTCGTCCGGCAACTCGGGGTTGAGCAGCACATGCATATTGAGCCGGAAGCTCCCTGGAGAAACCATCCTCAGCTCAATGCCTGGGAATAGGGTCGCCTTGCACTTCGTCGCTCCCGGCCGGCCGAGGTATTCACGCAGGGCGAGGACGCCGTCGAAGGTCCAGTAGTCCATGACCGCAACGGCGGCGCAGCCACTGTCATTGATGCCGGCAACGACTTGCTTCAGCAAATCGTCTCGGTCGGCAGCTGTGGCGGCATCGCGCAAGCGTTTGCCGCTCCATTGGTACGAGGCAGGCGTGTGGATGTGCAGATCCCACTTGCCCCAGGTTGCGCCCTGGTTCACGTCGTCTTCTCCCCCGGAAGTGATTAAACCAGCCAGGTGGACGAGCATTCTCGGCTTCGTCTTCCAGGCATCCCCGCGCCTTTCGAGTCGCGATGTTTCAAAGTGTAGCGGCTGCAAGAAGGGATCAGCCCCGTTTGCTGCATCGGCTGCCAGCTTAGCCACCATGCGAGCTACAGAGGCATCAGCGACCGCAACCTGGCCCAGACCGATCGCTCGCCCTATACGTCGCATCGGCGGCAACCGCTGCATACCTGCCTATCAGTCGGCCTCCAGGAGGTTTGATCGCCGTGAACGTCAAGAGCCGCTGGTGCCGTTGAAGTTCATCGGCCTTGCTCGACATCTCCGGATCCGCTTGAGGTCGCATTGGGCGGCTTTCTTCTGCTGGGGCGAGGAAAAATCTGACGGGGTTCGCCGGCGTTGATCAGTCGATGTGGTTCGGCTTGCTGTTCCAGCCAGTCGCGGTCATACCTCGTAAGCCACGCATAGGCCGCCCTCGGAATCTTCGGATAGCCATGTGGTGTTACGCGACGCTCTTTGTAAGCTTCTTCGGCGAGCGTGCGGTAGCGGGGGCCGTTTGGAGTGGCGCGCAGACCTGCTTCAGGAAACTGTTCTTTCAACCACATAAAGTCATACTGTTTTAGCCAATTCCAAATAGAGCGGTCGATATCAATTGCTGAGGATGAATTCCCTTTTTTCTTTCGCTTCGCTGCAACGGCTAGCTTGCGGTAGGCGGCTCTTTTCGTGGAGACTGCATGTCTCTCATTCTTTCGCGCGGTTGGAAAATGCCGAAGGAGCCACTCTCGGTCATATTGGAGCAGGAGCTCATAGACCGAACGGGCATGTAGTGCCAGTTGTTTCCTGCGCTTGATCCCCCCCTCACGGGCTGTCAATGCTGCTGCACGCATTTCAGGCAGCTTCGCGATACGCTGGTCACGGCGCCCGTTGCGCGGTGTGGAAGGTCGCTCGGTCTTCTTAGCCTTTTTCTTCGGGCTCTGTTTGCGCGCTTCCTCAAGCGCTGATGCGCACTCGACGGGAAGACGACATTCGAGTGCGTACAGAAGTGCAGCAGATACGCCCAAGACTGCCGCTGCGTCTCTGCGAGTTCCACCTTCGAAAAGAAGCTGCAATGTACCTGCAGGAAATCCTTCTTCTTCAACACATACGGCAGCGGCAACGATCCGTTCTTCGGCTACGTGTAGAGGGGGGGTGAAGAGGCCAAATGACTGAGCACGGTTTGGGATCGCGGCCTTCTCCCAGTCCTGCGGAGCTCTGCGAAGTGCGAAAGCGATCGATGCCACCCTGAGCGAGTGTGTGACGAAGCTGGGATAGCCCTCGAGACAGGCCGATATCGTGCTGGCACTCTTGTGACTTCTGAAGAATTCCTGCAGCGATTCAAGGTCTTTGAATCCCCATGCTGACATGAACTGTTCCAGCAGTTCCATCCGCCGGAATACCATGGAGTCGCGAGGGAACGCAATACTCACGAGGAGTTGTCTGTCTCGCGGGCGGAGTTCGGGGGCTTCGCCTCGATACATCTCTTGGATCAACCTTGCGGTCCAAGTGTATTCTTCACTCTGCTCGTAGGGGGAAATGTCGAGCAGCGGAAGAGGTGAAAACGTGCAGCGAGCACATCGCGAATGCGCTGGGCATAGCCTTTGTGAAGGTTGACAAGCAGGGCAGCAAGACCGCAGCCGTACTTCGTGCTTGGTGCAGTGACGAAGCAGAGGAACTTGGTGCAGCACGTGATAGTGACCGAAGCCGAATAGAGCGAAATCCTCCTCGAGGCATTCAAGGCATATCCGGTTCAGCTTCGGTCTGATCAGCCCGGAAGTCCCTCTTGGAACATGTGCGTTCGCGGCTCGCGCATCGCCGTTGATCAAGGCTTGGCGCCAGCGAACTTCGTCCTCTTCCTTCAAGAGCTTTCCCCAAATTCCCGCCTGAGAGTGTTTCGAAAGAAGCTCATCTGGAGTAACTGCGCTTTCGAAAATCTTCGCTGAAAAACTTCCTGCGTGCATGGCGTATGCGTTCTCCATCTTTACTGCCACACCGATCGATTCGTCCAGGTAGTCCGAATCTCGGTAGTGCCCGCAGGACTTGAACGCGATCAAGAGCGAGCGCAGCGTTGCGTCTTCAGGGAAGGATGGAATCACGGCGCCTCAACTAGCAGCTGGAAGATGACGGCTATGGAGCAAGAGGGCGAGATTTTCCTTGCGAACCCGACTTCTGTGCGCTTTTCCCTTTACCTGTTTTCTTGTTGGTCTTGCTCTCTGAAGCATCTGCTGGGCCGTCGCTCGTCGACTGAGCCTTGGTACTAGTGCTTTTGAACAAAGAGTACAAAGGCGACCCCTTCAGCAACTCGAGCGGTGGCCACCTCAGCTTCTGTGGAATCAGCGCCCAGCGCTCGCGAAAATATTCAACGGGCTGGTCCTTGAACTTGCCCAACGCCGCGTCGTTGCGTGCGACCAATGCAAGAATCAGGGGGCGAACACCTCGCATGACAGCGCCGCTGGCGGCTAGAAGGAGTACCTCCTTGTCGACGTAGTCTTTCCCCATCGCTATCGCCTTCATCAAAGCCTCCTTCCGAAGTCGAGCCAAATATGAGGGCGAACCTCCAGTCAAGATCCAAAGCAGAACGTGCAGGTGCTTGATCGGCTTGTCCTTGTTGGAATCAAAGACTGTGAAGCCCCACACATAAGTGACTAGATCCTTCCAACGCTCCGTTGCCCATGTGAGCTCGGGGTAGTACTCCCAAAGGCCTGCGGAAGTCAGGCGGCTCATGTTTTGACTGTTCGCTTCGAGCCCGGAGAACGCAAGCGGGTTGCCTACCAGGGCAACCGGAACGCCACTGTTCAGCAGACGCAAGAAGAAGCGCTGGAAAGCTTCACCAAGCACCGGGGTGTCCAGATTTCCCTCTTGTGCTTCTTCCACAAAAAGAAAGCTGCAGCGATGAAGCAGAAGCCAGTGAATAATCCAAACGAACTTGCTCTCAAGTTTTGTCACCTTTCCGAGTTGCGCCAAGTAGTTCTTCCCGAGGGCCTGGTCCATTGCGTGTGCAATCGACTCCAGCAATCCTCCGCGAGATGGATCAGGGGGCATCTCGGCCACCAACCAAACCAATTGCTTCAGTTCCAGGTAGCCCAGACTTTCATCGCCGTCTCGATGTATTACTTGAGGGAAGTGGGATAAGAATCTGGATAGGAACGATGACTTCCCGCCGCCAGTGGGACCTCGAATGATTGCGCCTTGAGCAGCGACCTTTGCGAATGGGATGTCATCCATCGTCTCGTGTGTTGCTGGATCCGCCGCGTACACCATGATCTTGTTGGCCTCGATGCGCGGGTCGCGATTTCGGATGCTCGAAAGCATGGCCATCTGCATCCGTGGCGCGGCCTCTGTTTCCTCGAGCTTCGGGACGAAAAAGCTTTCGATCTGAGTCACAGCTTCCAATCTCTGCCAGTCCTCAACTTCGGTCCCCACCGGAGTCTTCGGCCTATGCATCAGCAAGCGGCCCCACTCGCGTTCCGTGCGCATGCGAGGAAGGCCGAGCAAGAGTGGGTTATCGCCTGAGGCGCTGAACAAATCCTCCGCGCGTGATTTCGCTACTGCAGCCATGAGTCTCTGAGCTCCTGATATCGTTTGTTCTGCGATGAAGAGTCATCCCCAAGATCGACGAGGTCGTCGATGCTTGGTTCTGGGTCCGGGGGAACTGCATCCAGTCCGAGGGCGCGATTCCTTTTGGCATCGAGTTCGCTCTTGAGCGCCGCTCGCTTGTTGCCGGAGATGGTTTTCTTGCTTGGACGCGTGGGCAACTTTCCCTGTTCTTCTTGCTTGGCGCGCCGAGCTTGTTGATTGGTCTTTTCGTTCGAAACGACGCGCTCAGCTTCGACTTCATCACGAAGTCGGGCGGTGATGTATGCGGAGTACTTGTCAATACTGCAGATGGTCAGCCAGTCGACGAGAGAGAGCTCCTTGAGTTGCGGATCGTGTGTCTTCAGCGAGAGCTCCTTCATGCCATTCAGCTGAACATAGGCACAGCCAAGTCGCCCAGGGCTGAGCGCAAGATCAATGGGGATCACCTTCTTTCTTGCGCGAACGAGGATGTCAGTCTCATAGAGCCAGTCGGCTGAGTAGACGAGGCCAGGGATGAGTTCGCCAGTGGTCGATCGCGGATCGCGCAGATGAATGCCATCACCATGTACCACCGCGGAAAGCCTCGGCAAGCAGTGCGCTCTGAGAAGATCAAGATTCGCCGGGCTGCTGGCAAGGTAACCTTTCTCGATCTTCCAGAGCACGATCGCCTTGCGTGTAGGCAGGACTCCGTCCTGCCGCATCTCCATCGTCAGCAGATGGGGAACTGGTTCATGGTTGTTGTGCTGAAGAATGGCTTTGACAATGTGAATCAGATTCTGTCGATGTGTGCGGCATGCATCTTCCTCGCGTCGGCGCTCGCCGCGCTTTCGCCGCCGGCCCCGCGTGCTGCCATCGTTCCGATGGTCGACCTTGCGCTGAAGGTACCGGTGCTTTTTCTCAACCTTGTCCTTGGAAAGCGGAGAGAAGATCTTTGCGTAGGCATTCGAGATCTCTGACGCTTCCAGCGTCATGATGCTGTCGTCCTGCTTGATGTCCCCGTTGTCCCCCTTGACCTTCTTCGGCATGAAGGAGATCCAGTCGTCCTGCTCTATGGAGACGCCGATCTCCGAACAGAACGCAACATGGTCTTCGACACAGTTGAGCAACGCGAGCAGTCCGGTCAGGCTGCTGGACGATTCATGTCCCGAGTAGAACCCCAGGATGTACTCAGTGGAATCCTCTACAACCAGTGTTCGGTTGCTACTTGGGAGTGTCTGCAGGAGAGAGGCTGCACTCACCAGCGTCTGGTCCTCGGAACTGCTGTCGATGAAGGCTCTCAGTCCGAATACGTTTGCCCGTTCGAAGCCAGCATGGCGAATTGGCCGTTGGTGCCCGTCGAAGTGGGTCTGGCCAAGATTGATACGGCTTGGCTGGTCGGCGCGAGATATCGGTCCGTGAGTTTCGAACTGCGTCTGTGTGGGGCGCTCGCTTGCCCTCTTCAGCACGATTTTGGGTTTTCTGGAGTTGACGTATTCGACCTTGGCGGGGTAGTACTTTTCCATCGTGAGGTGGAATGCCTCCTCCATGGATACATCGGGTTTCTTGTATGTCTTGTAACCCTCGCGAAGCCATTGGCGATCGATGGGCTTGAGGTTGTAGCCGCGTAGCTTGATACGTTTGGCCCCTTCCTCGTTTTTCGCGGCCAGGTTGGATCTGCCAGGCTTGGTCGCGCAATACTTCTCTGCCCCCAGTTCGCCGCAGACGTCGAGATGCGGAAGGAGTGCGTTGCGATGCCCGAGTCCGAGCATGTGACGACGCAGGAGCTGCCGAATCTTGTCAGCGGGGACCTTCTTTAAACGAGCTTGTTTTTCGGCTTGTTCCCGTTCGAGACCACCTTCGGTGAGGGCGAAGATGTCATAGTCGGCAACGATGTCCTGTATGAGTGCATCGAGAGCGACGCGTTGTTCGAGCCACTTGGATGGCTTTGCGCGAGAGTAGGTGCGAACCAGTCGATCGGGTCGAACGTTTGCTTTCAGTTCATCGTCTGTGAGGCTCCAGTAAGGCGGAAAGCCAGCTTCGATCACGCTCAGGCAGCCGCTACTGATGTCGTTGCGAAAGTCTGCTGCTGCCTTTCGCAGGGGCGCTTTGATATAGAACTTGACCGCCTTGGATTCGACGAGGGCCTTGGCTTTTCCTTTTGATTTTGATCGTCCGGATTTCGTCGGAGGCCGGCTCTCTGGATAGCCGATCCACCAAATCGCGCTTCCATCCGGAACAACGCAGACGATGCGGCCTATCGGACGCCATCCGTCGGAAGTGCGCGACCGAATTTCCCGTCCACACCATTCGATCGGGATCTTTACGCGGGACATAAAAGCTCCTGCGCGACATGGGCTCGCAGGCGTCCACCATCGCGCTGCAGCAGCCTCGTCATCTGTATGGGTTTCAGCAGGTCCGCATCGATCAGGCCAGCCCAGGCCGCCATCCGAAAGCTCGCATGCCCAGTGACGAGATCCATGCCCGTGGACGATGCTGCGTGTTCGACGCAAGCATCTATCGGGTCACTGTCGCATCGACGCATGAAAGCGTGCGCGTAGTCGAAGATCCGCTGCGAAGTCCGAGCGCTCAGGATTTCTGATCGAAGAGGCTCGAGCCAGATAAGATTCTCGTGAAAGACGCTCGGCAGATAGTCTTCGTGAATGACGACCGAGTAGGCGCCGATGGCCTTCGCATACAGAGTTTCCAGGATGAGTCGTTCGCGCGTCCTGCCGTTCTTCGGTGCCTCGGCGATCTTTCTGGGCTTGCACTGGCAAAGGACGAGGCGGTCATCGGGCGGGATACCGAACCGAACCATCAAGTCGGTGGTGGCAATGAATGGAATCTTCGTGGCGTAGTAGCGGCCATGGCTGATGCCAGCTGCCTTCGCAATTTCCAACAGACCTGGTGCTTCTCCGAGGTCTCGGTCTCTGTCCGGATGCCATCCGGACAACGGAAGTCGATGCGGATCCGGCCACATCGGCATCTGCTCTCGCACTTCGGTGGCGCCGAGCCAGACGAAAATCCTGGCCACGCGATCCTCGTCGTCCGAGAGCAGGTGCAAGCCACGATGCGAGTACAGCGGCGTGTGTTCGACGTGCAGTGTGCTGACCGGCGAAGAGAGGTGACGCCGAATTCGCATCCATGCACAGTAGTTCTCACCGACACTCCCACCAACGCCAGCGTCGATCATGTCGTAGAGACGGTCCCATGTAACCTTGGTGTTCCGAGGTAGCACTAGCCCAATGGGCGCAGATGTCCGCCTGAGACCGCTCCAGTTCTTTTCTGGTATGTATGGGGAACCGAGCAGTGGATGTATGAACGGGGTCGCGGAATCAGGTTGGGGTACCGATCCAGAGGCTGGCGCTTGGGCGAAGCGCTTGGGGGCAACCTCGTACGGAGGGAAAGTTCGATAGCCCCCTTGGGGTGTTTCGCCCCGAGCGTTTTGTTTTCTTCGGCGCCGCGGGGCAGAATCGACGGGCGGTTCTTCCCCTGGCTCAGCTGTTCGCATTGCCATATCAAGTCCTTTGGCGCGCGCGCATCGCGCGCAGCGCATGGCCACGGGCTTGACTCAAGGCAGCGTAGTGGCGAAACTACGCCCAAGCTCCCCAGCTTGTTCCTCAAGCGAAGCCGAGTTCAAAAGCCAAGCGCTGCAACGCTTGGCTTTTGGCTTTTTGGTGCTGACTTAGCGGAGTCCCTCCTTCCTCATGGAGGGTGGCGAAGCGAACGATGGGAGTTCCGAGGGTGGCGGCTTCAGGCCCAATGCCACTGCGATGTGGTGCGACTCGCCTCGGCGTGCCCGGGACTGCCCATTCAACACCCTGTAGACGCTGGCTGCGCTGAATCCATTCGCGCGTGCCCACGTCGTGACCTCAAGACCCCTCGCAAAAAAGTCTTTACGGACCTGCTCGAGCGCAACCGAGTTGATGTGCGGGCTATCCATTGATTCGACGAAAAGTTGAGTAAATCCTAGCGAAACACTCAAATGTGAAGATGGGTGTTTACCCTTAGAGTTACGCATCTACGCCGATTACAAGAGAAGTACGCGCAAACATTTATTTTTTGCTAGTACTACGGCGCGAAGGAAATGGCGGCGACGGGAGTGCTGATCTCAACAGTCCGACAGATCGCCCTTTGGGCGACGGCGCGTTACCCTGCCTCGGAGAGGCCGGTGCCTCAGCTTGACACTTGGGCGTTTCTCCCTTGAAGGAGCCCGCGCTAATGTGGATCGTCGACTCCCCCCGTGCAGGGCGTTCGCTCCCGCAGTCACAGTCATGATGCTGGAGGTACGCAATGCCTTTTCGGACTCACGCGCCTTGCCGGCGTGCGAGCCGCCGCCGAAGTAGTGTCTGTCTAGATCGCGCGTAAGGCCCGCATCAAAAAAATGGAGAGTGTCAGACGCCTGATACTCAAGAGCCGGATGCCGAGGTCATTTCATCGTTCGAATATCAGTATTGATGAAGTTGAGCTGAATCCCTGCGATCACAGTTAAAGAGATCCCTGAACGAAAAACACCGAAGCGAGACCGCTTCGGTGTCGAGCTGGATCATCGTCCCCAGATGGGACCTGTGCGCTCGCCCTACGCGAGCTCCTTCTTGTAGGCGATCATTTCGATCTTCATGTTTTCATTCTTCGACGGCAGCGCGGCCACCCCCACGCAACACCGCGCCGGCTTGTGCCCGTTCATCGCCTTCAGATACACCTCGTTCACCGCGTCATAGTCGTCGACGTTCACGAGATAGACATTGACCTTAACTACATCCGCAAACGTCGCGTCGCACTCTTTAAGAATGTTGGCGAGATTTTTCATGCATTGAGACGTCTGATCGCGAATGTACAAAGGGAATTGACCGGTCTCTGGGTTATAGCCGGCTGTTCCCTTGGTGAAAATCCAGGGACCAACAATCGATGCGTGCGAGAATGGCCGGTCATGAGTGTGAGAATCTACTAGGCGAACGTCATTTTTCATGAAGGATCTCCGGTTGGTTGTGGTGTGTCATTTCCTGAGGCGCATGGTCCGTCGTTCGATCCATCGAATCGTTAGCGTCAATGGCCAACAGATGACGAAATAGGCTACTGCGACCGCAGTGAAAATCTCCAGCGGTCTGAACGTGGAAGATGACAGCTCAGTCGCCCTGCGGGTGATCTCAGGCACCGACAAAACGGACGCAAGCGAGGAGTACTTGATAAGCATCACGAAGTTCGATGCCAGTGGCGGAAGACTGGCCCAGAATGCTTGGGGCAATACGATGCGAGTGAACGTTTGGAGTCTGCTCAGCCCGAGAACTCTGGCCGCTTCCACGTGTCCTTTGGGTATGCCTTGAATACCCGCTCGATACACTTCGCCGATAAAGGCGGATGAGTAAATCGAAAGCCCGAGGATTGCAGCAAACATCGGTGAGATGTCGACTCCGAACGATATCGGAAGGACGTAGTAGTACCACAGCAGCTGAATCAGGATCGGGGTGTTGCGCACCAACTCCCCCAACATGATGCTGACAGATCGCACTAGCCTCCATCTGGACAGATCGAGTGATACCAGCACCAAGCCTCCCAGCATCGCCATCATGAGAGTGATCGCCGATATGACCAGAGTGCTCTGTAGGCCCGACAGCAGGAATGGGAGGTTGTCTCGGACAACATCCCATCTGAACGTGTACGTGCTCATACCCGATTGAGTGGCAGTGCCAAGGGTTACTTGGTGACCATGGGGCCAAGATTATGCTTCTCTGCATACTTCTTGAGCCGGCCATCGTTGCGGATCGTTCGCACGAACAGGTTGATGTAATTCAACCAAATCTGATCACCCGGAGCCACGACATAAGAATACGGTGTTACGGCGAGAGGTTCGGACGGAGCAATCAGCTTCGCCCAATCGAATTCCTTTCTGATTCTGACGCTGGCGGGATAGTCACTGATGTAGACATCCGCCTTGTTGGCCGCAAGTTCACTCAACATATCAGCCGGAGGCACCACACTTCGTTGTGTGGCCTTCTTCAGGTAGGTCTTCATGATGTCGTCCATGAAGCTCCCCAGCCCGGTGACAACCCGCACACCAGGTTGATCAACGTCAGCCCACTTCTGGATCTTGCTTCCGTCCTTCACGATGGCATACAGCCCAGACTCGAGGTAAGGATTGGAGAACTCGACAGCTTTGGCCCGCTTCAGAGTGGCGGCGACGGCAAACATTCCGATGTCGCACTTGTCGGCTTGAAGATCGGCAACGAAGGTCGAGAAATTCGTTTCGACGATTTCCAATTGAACGCCGAGTTCCTTCGCTAGTTCCTTGGAGAGATCGACATCTATTCCTTCAAGATCTCCAGTCTTGGGGTTTCGAAACGAAATGGCGTAATAGTTGGGAACTTGGCAGACTCGAACCTTCCCCTTTTGCGGGATCGAGGTCAGCTTCGAGACTTTCTGCTGTGCTTGGGCAGATGCTGGTCCAAAGATTGTGCAGGCGCTAATCGCGGTGGCGGCGAGGGCAGAAAGAATTTTCATTGGAGTCTCCTGTTTTATTGGTCAGAACATCATTTCAAGGAACTGCTTGGCTCTTTCGGTTTTGGGGGATTCAAAGAACTCGTCAGATCCACCTTCTTCGATCAGCTTCCCACCATCGAGAAATGCGATGCGCGTGCTTACGCTTCTGGCGAAGCCCATCTCATGGGTGACCACGATCATGGTCTGGCCTTCCTCGGCGAGCTTCTTTAATACGGCCAGAACTTCGTGACGAAGCTCGGGGTCGAGAGCAGACGTTGGTTCATCAAAGAGAATGACCTTCGGGTTCATTGCCAAAGCACGAGAGATCGCCACTCGCTGCTGCTGACCGCCTGAGAGCTGCGCCGGATATACGTCTCGCTTGCTCGCAATGCCGACTTTGTTCAGGATCTCAAGAGCGGATGAGATCGCGGCATCTCGCGGTATGCCGCGAACGCGAATCGGCGCTTCGATGACGTTCTGCAGAACGGTCATGTGCGGCCACAGATTGAATTGCTGAAACACCATCCCGATGTCCCATCTCATCAGTTTGGTGGCCGCCTGCGAATGGCTGCCGGAAGCTGCGCCAGCGACAGTCGTTCCGTTGACGCGAATCTCTCCAGAAGAAATTTCCTCAAGTAGCGCCAGGCATCTCAGAAAAGTTGTTTTGCCTGAGCCGGAAGGACCTATGAGACTGACGATCTCGCCTTCTTCGACGTTCAATGAAACGTCGTTGAGCACGGAAAGCGCGCCAAAACTCTTCTTGATATGACTCGCTTCGAGAATGGTTTTTCTAAATGCCGACACTTTGAAGTTCCGCAGTTTTGGTGATAGCCCCGTTGCAACAGATTAGGAGGGGATATCAGCCGGAGTGGAAGGTGCCAGATTGCGAACGCCGTGTTGCCTCAAATAGATCACCCAGCTGCTCGAACAAAAGAAAGCAGGAGCGGCCGCGAGCTTCCGCACAGCTCTTTACGCTTGGTGGTCGCAATTCGAAACCCGGAGCGTGCAGCCATCCAACGAGGCCCCGCCAGCGTGAGCCATCGACGCTGCTCAAACTCCTCGGGCGATTGCTGTCGCGCCGTGAACACGTTGACAGAGTTCGCCACGTGCTATCCGACCCGAGCGCGAGTTGACGCGCGAGCCGCAGCCAAAGCCGGACACGAGCGGGACGCGTACAAAACCAGCGTCATCAAGACGGCGCGACTACTTTCGGGAAAAAACCGGAACAATGGTTACGGTCTTGACCGTCACCCCGTTGGGAGACAACGAAGCGCCAACGGCTGCACATGGATGCGTTTCCACTTCGCCGAAATCGTTGACCGATACATTCCCCAGGCGCGGCCGATCGAGCCACGGGGGTACGGCTTGGACACGATGAACCACCCGGCGGCGTGTTCCGAACGATCTGTGCTCGTCTGATTGCAGCAAGATTGTGGCTGTACTGATTGCCCTTGATTCGCTAGCATGATTTCGCATTGCACGTCACGTGGTGTGCACGCTTGCACTTTGCACTGCGCCGCGATCAGAACAAATCGTGATGAGTGCTGGATGGTCTAGCGTTTTCGATATTGGACTTGGTGCGTGACAAGAAGATAAGCGCCCTTCGCCAGAGGCTGCAGGGCGAATTGCACGACGAATCCTGATGATCCTGCCGCTGCCACTCAAGTACTTTGCTGAAATCGCCAAGAGTGGGTCGGTGCGTCAGGCGTCAGAGGCGTTGTTCGTGGTACCCAGTGCGATCAGCCGGCAGATCGCCAATCTCGAGCGAGAGTTCGGCGCCGAGTTGTTTGAACGATCGCCGCGCGGCATGGTGCTGACAGCGGCAGGCCGCCTTCTTCTGGACTATGTCACCCAGAGCGAGGTTCAAGGACTGCTGGTTCGATCGGCCATTGATGACCTCGGCAATTTGCGCTGCGGCTTGGTACGGCTGGCAATCGTGGAGGCCGCCTCCATGAGCTTCATGCCCGATTTGCTAGTCGGCTTCGCGCGCGAGCATCCGAACATCGCGTTCCAACTGAGCGTGTGCGGAACGGCGCAGATCGTGGAATCGGTGGTGGATCACACGGTGGACATCGGCCTGGCTTTCAACGTACTCAACCGCGACGATGTCACGCTGCATGGGCGAATTTCGCAGCCACTGCAGGTCATCTGCGCGCCCACCCATGCACTCGCCGCGCGCTCTAGGGTTTCGATAAGCGACCTGATCGACTTCCGAGCTGCGGTGCCTGATCGTACGTTCGGTGTGCGATACCTTATTGATAGAGCGGCAGAAGAGGCCAAGGTCGAACTTCGAATAGCCTACGAGATGAATTCGCTGCAAGCGATCAAGAGCATCGTTCGGCGCTCCGACGTGATTGGCTTCATGCCTCCCATGACCTTTGCTCACGAACTCGAGGAAGGTTGGTTGCACGCGGTAGCGCTATCTGAACGGGCTTGCGAGGCTGCAACCATCGACGTGGTCACCTCGCGTCAGCGTAAGCTCCCGCTCGCCGCCACCGCCTTCTTGCAGTATCTCCTGACCTCAGTGCGAACACCCTCGCCTTGAGGCGCTGTAACGAACGTACCGCCGCCTCCTGCGGGGCGCCGCAAGTCAACCGCAGCGCGGGCCTTCACTTCCTTTGCCAAAGGGCTAACCCGGTGTTCTGTTTACCGCACCGCAGCGATCTCCTTTACATGACTTCCCGGGCGATTCAGTCGTAGGCCTAATCCGTCCGCCGCCCGAATGGAGGCGTGAAGGAGACAGGATGAAGACTGCGATTATTGGTTGCGGAGCCATCGGGCAACGCCTTTGCGAACTGGTGCCTCAACTGGTCCCCGAGGCCGGGCTGGCTGTGGTTGCCGAACGCCAGGAAGCACACGCCGCGCTTCGCGAACGTCTCGATTCGCGGGTACTGCTCGTGAGTTCCCCCGATGCGCTCATCGAAGCCGGCGTGACATTGGCCATCGAATGCGCGGGCCACGCGGCACTACGCGGGTACGGCCCGACGCTTCTGCGCCGTGGCATTGATCTGATGGTGGTGTCGGTGGGGGCGTTGGCCGATGCACCGACCGAGACGCTACTGCATCGCGCGGCCGTGGACGGCGGCTCGCAGATTCGAATTCCCTCTGGTGCGGCTGGTGGCCTGGACGTGCTCACCTCCGCCCGTTTGGCGGGTCTGGAGAGTGTGGCCTACCGCTGTGTCAAGCCGCCAGCCGCCTGGCAAGGAACACCCGCTCAGACCATGGTGGCTCTGGAGAGTCTGAGCGAATCAACGGTCTTTTACTCAGCCTCCGCTCGCGAAGCGGCGCGCCTGTTCCCACAGAACGCCAACTTCGCGGCGTCGGTCGCGCTGGCAGGTGTCGGATTCGACAACACCACCGTCGAGTTGTGTGCGGATCCGAAGGCCACGCGCAACACACACAGCGTGCACGCAAAGGGTGTGTTTGGCGACATCGCGTTTCAGATCAACGGCATTTCGTTGGCCACCAATGCGAAGACGTCGCTCCTCACGCCTTACAGCGTGGTGCGAATGCTCATGAACCTCTGCCGGCCGGTAGCGCTGGCCTAAACCCCCCGAACTTTTAGACAAGGTAGATCAAATGACAAAGAAATCTGACTCCATCATCAATCCGTTCAATGGGCAGATCGTGGGCGAAATGCCCGTGTCTGACGCCGACGATATCGAGCTCAGCATCGTGCGCGCTCAGAAGGCGTTCCAGGTGATGCGCAAGCTGCCGCGCTTCGTTCGCGCCGATATCCTGATGAAGGCTGCCGAGCTCGTCGCGAGTCGTCGCGACGAGTTCGCTCGAACCATCGCCGCGGAAGCAGGTAAGCCGCTGTATGACGCGCGCGGCGAGGTTGCGCGCAGTATCTTCAATCTCAAGAACGCCGCACAGGAGGCCCGTCACTCGGCCGGTGAGGAAATTCCGCTGGACCTGGACGCGGGAGTCTTCGAGTACCAGACGACCGATGCGCGAGGCGTGTCGACCAAGCTGGCTGACCTGGACCACAACGCGCTGGCCCAGATGCGCCGCCGCGTCGGTATCGCCCGTCGCTTCCCGATCGGCACGATCCTCGCCATCGCACCCTTCAACTTCCCGCTGAACTTAGTTCTGCACAAGGTCGCGCCGGCGATTGCCGCCGGCAACTCGGTGGTGCTCAAGCCGGCGCCGCAGACTCCGCTGACCAGCAAGCTGTTGCAGGAGGTGTTTCGTGATGCTGGCCTGCCCGATGGTGCTCTCGAGGTCTGCCACTGCTCCGTGCCGCTGGCCGAAGGCATGGTCAAGGACGAGCGCTTCGCGATGGTCACGTTCACTGGCAGCGCCAAGGTGGGCTGGCACATCAAATCCATCGCCGGTCGCAAGAAGGTCGCGCTCGAGCTTGGAGGCAACGGCGCCGTGATCGTTGCTGAGGACGCCGACCTGGATCTGGCGGCGACGCGTTGCGTGCGCGGCGGAATGGTGTACGGCGGCCAGTACTGCATCGGTGTCCAACGCATCCTCGTACATGCCTCGGTGCGCGAGGCCTTCGAGAAGAAGCTCGTGGAGAAGGTGCGCGCATGCCGTGTCGGCAACCCGATGGAAGAAGGCATCGATGTCGGCCCGGTCATCGACGAGAACTCGGCAAAACGCATCCAGGGATGGATCGACGAAGCGGTGGCTCAAGGCGCCCGCGAACTCGTGGGTGGACCGCGCGCGGGCGCCGTCGTTCAGCCGACCGTCCTGACAGATACGGTCAAGGGCATGAAGGTGGAAGACGAGGAGATCTTCGGCCCCGTCGTGACGCTCAACAGTTTCCGGACATTCGAGGAAGCAGTCGAGCGTGCGAACGACTCGCGCTACGGGCTGCAGGGTGGCATTTTCACCAACGACATCCGCCGAGCCTTCCAGGCCGTGGAGGACTGGGATGTGGGCGGTCTGATGATCAACGACGTTTCGATCTACCGCATCGACAACATGCCGTTCGGCGGCTGGAAGGAATCGGGTGTGGGGCGCGAGGGCACGCGCTACGCGATGGACGAGATGTCCGAGATCAAGTTGATGGTCATCAACTACGTGTGAAGCACCGCGCGAGCGGCCCTACTTAGAACCAGGAGACAACGAAATGTTTAAACGATCGAATTACTCGAGCAGCTGCGCCTGCGCAGCAACAGCTGCTATCTCTCGGGCTGCTCTGCGCGGTCTTCTGCTTGCGACCGCGGTACTTGGCCTCGGCCTCGGGCAAGTCAGCCACGCCCAGTCGCAGGTTATTCGCATCGGCGCGCCACTGCCGATGACGGGCGCGCTCTCGCCCGAGGGACTCCGCATGAAGCAGGGCAATGATCTGTGGGCTGAGACGGTCAACAAGGCCGGAGGAATCAAGGTGGGGAGCGGCCGCGCCAAGGTCGAGATGATCTATGTCGACTATCAGTCCAACACACCGAAGGCTGTGCAACTGGTGGACAAACTGATCACGCAGGACAAGGTCGACTTCATCTTCTCCCCGTTCGGGTCGGGAGCGACCAAGGCTTCGAGCGCAGTGACCGAGAAGAACGGCGTGCCCAACATCGCAGCCACAGCCTCGTCAGTTGAGGTCTTCGACCAGGGGCACAAGTACATCTTCGGTCTGCTCACACCGAACAACACGCTGATCGAGCCGACGGCCGAACTCGCCGCGACTCGCCTTCCGGCCAACGCCAGGGTGGCGATTCTCGCTCGCAACGATCTTTTTCCTACAGCGGTCGCCAACGAGCTTGAGAAGGTCGCGAAGAAGCGCAACTACGAAGTCGTCTACAACGAGAAGTACGCGATCGGTGCACTGGACCATGCGGGCGCGCTGGTTCAGATCAAGGCGGCCAAGCCGGACTGGATCTTCGTTTCGGGCTACACCAACGATCTGATACTCGTGCGTAAGCAGATGAAGGATGCGGGTCTGAACGCGCCCGTCGTGACGATGATCACCGGTCCGAGCTATCGAGAGTTCGTCGAGTCACTCGGCCCTCTCGCCGAGAACGTCAGCAGCGCGGTATGGTGGCACCCGGCGTCCAAGTACACCGGCACCGACATCTTCGGCTCGACTGCCAAGTACGTCGAAGCGTTCAAGGCGCGCTTCGGTACCGAACCGGACTATGCCAACGCGGTCGCTTCGCTCTCAGGCGTGGTGCTGCAGGCCGCCATCGAGAAGGTCGGATCAGTGGATCGCGCCGCAGTCCGCGACCAGCTCGCCAAACTGAAGATGGACACCTTCTATGGGCCCGTGGCCTTCGACCAGAAGGGAATGGTCAATTCGTACCTCCCGCCTGTGTTCCAGATTCAGGGCGGTAAGTCGGCGGTCCTGTATCCGCCAGCCATCGCCACCGGCAAGCTGCGCTGAGCGCACGCTGAGGGCTGTCATGGTACTTCTTCAAGTTCTGCTCAACGGTCTGCTGCTGGGCGGTATCTACGCATGCATCGGCGCAGGCTTCTCGCTCGTGTGGGGTGTGGTGAACATCATCAACATCTTGCACGGCTCGTTCATCGTGCTGGGCGGCTACGGGGCCTGGTACGCGTACGCGCACTGGGGCGTCCATCCGTTCATCGCGATGTTGCCGATCGGCCTACTCGGTTACGCCGGCGGATGGCTGCTGCAGCAATACGTCATACGTCACGTGATGGCCGCCAAGGTGCTCGTCACGCTGACGCTTACTTTCGGTCTGAACCTGCTCCTCAACAACTTGATGACCTTCGGTTTTTCCGCTGACTTCCGCAAGGTCGTGCTGCCGAGCCAGGAGCCCATCACATGGGCTGCGCTCACGTTGCCGGCGGATCGAACCCTAAGCATGCTTGCCGCGGTGGCAGTTGTCATGCTCACGCACGTTCTCATGACGCGCACGATGCTGGGGCGCTCGATCGTCGCGGTGCGCATGGATCCGCAGGCGGCGCAGTTGATGGGCGTCGACGTGCCGCGAACTTTTGCCGCAACGTTCGGCATCGGCACCGGGCTCGCATTGATCGCGGGCGCGATTCTTTCGCCGATCTTCCCGATATCGCCCGTTGCTGCGGACGGCTATCTGGGCAAGGCCTTCATCGTCTGCGTGCTCGGTGGTCTTGGCAGTCTGCCGGGCGTGCTCGCCGGCGGCGTGTTGTTGGGTGTGGTGGAAAGCGTGGGCAGCTATTTCCTTGGCTCGAGTCACGCGCTCACGCTGTCCTATGTGCTGCTGCTTGCATTCCTGCTTCTGCGGCCGCAAGGCCTGATGGGCAAGAAAGGGTTCGAATGAAACTGAACAATACCGTGTTCTGGGCGATCTTCGCCGGCAGCGTCATGCTGCTGACGATCGTCGGTGACAACTATTGGCTGCGCTTCGGCACCACGGTGGCGCTGTACGCCGCCCTTGCCAGCGCTTGGAACATCATCGGCGGCTTCACCGGCTACCCGTCGTTCGCGACCGCTGCCTTTTTCGGTCTGGGTGCCTACGCGTCGGCCATCGGCCAGATGCACGGCATCCCGATGCCGCTCGCATGGGCTCTGGCTGCGCTGATCGGCGGTGTGTTCGCGCTGCTGCTCGGGTTGGGCTTGCTGCGCTTGCGTGGCCACTACTTCGCCGTCGCGAGCCTGGTGGTTGCCGAGGTGTTCCGCGAGGTGATTACCGCCGGTGGTGACTTCACAGGCGGCGGGATGGGGCTCAACCTCGCGCTTCTGCCGATCTCGTCGTTGGCGCAGGCGCGACTCTTCCTGATCGTCTTCAGCACGCTCGCGGCGCTCTCCGCGTTGCTCTCCTTCTGGATCGTCGGCTCGCGCTTCGGCGTAGCCTTGCGCTGTATCGAGCAGAACGAAGACGCCGCGGCGATGATTGGCGTGGCCGTCACCCGCCACAAGGCGTTCGCGCTGGCGCTGTCGGCCGTGTTCGCTTCGGCCGGGGGGGCGGTGTACGCCAACTGGCTCAACTACATCGATCCGAGCGACGTCTTCAGCGTGCTCCTGTCGGTCAAGCCCATCGTGATCGCGCTAATCGGAGGTGTCGGCACCGTGGTTGGACCGTTTGCGGGCGCTGTCGCGCTGGCAGGCCTGGAAGAGCTGGTTATCAAGGGTGCGCTGGACCTCAACGGAGTCTTCCTCGGATTGGCGATCATTCTGCTGGTCCTGTTCATGCCGCGTGGCGTCATGGGCATTCTGTCGCCTGCTCGGCGTGCGAGAAAGGCATCCACGTGAAGGCGCCGCTTCTGCAGCTAGACGAGGTGTCGCTGTCATTCGGCGGCCTCAAGGCACTATCGAACGTGACTTTTCGGATCGATGCTGGCGAGATCGTGGGCCTGATCGGACCGAACGGTGCGGGCAAGACAACTCTCGTGAACGTGTGCAGCGGCGTTTTTCGCCCGTCACATGGCACCGTGCGATTCGAAGACCACGTGATCTCGGGAATGCGGCAAGACCAGGTGGCGCAGCGCGGGATGGCGCGAACCTTCCAGGTTGTCCAGCCATTTCCGGCGATGACCGTGCGCGAGAACGTGACGGCCGCCGCCCTCTTCGGAGGTGGAATTCGTCACGTGCCCGAGGCGCGCAAGTTCGCCGATGAGCAGCTCGAATTCGTCGGGCTGGCACCGCACGCCGACAAGAGTGCAGCGAATCTCTCGCTGGCTCATCGCAAACGCCTGGAACTGGCCAAGAGTCTTGCAATAAAGCCACGCCTGATCTGGCTCGACGAGGTGAATGCGGGACTCAACTCCGACGATCTGGAGAAGACGCTTCACCTGATCCGCAGCATCGCCGCACGCGGCATCACGATCGTGATGATCGAGCACCTCATGAAAGTCGTCATGGGTGTCAGCACGCGCATCCTGGTCCTCAAGAGCGGAACGCTGATCGCCGACGGACTGCCCATGGACGTGATCCGCGATCCGACCGTGGTCGAGGCCTATCTGGGAGGGCACTATGCTGAAGACGGGAGCCGCCGTGATGTCTGAACTGTTGCACGTCTCGAACTTGCACGCCGGCTATGGGGCGGTCAAGGTACTCCACGGTGTCGATCTGCGGGTTGACGCCGGTGAGGTGGTGGCGCTGATTGGCTCCAACGGAGCCGGTAAGTCGACACTGATGCGCGCGCTATCCGGTCTGACGAACTCTGGTCAGGGCACGGTACAGCTGGGCCAGGCTGCGCTGCATGCCATGCCTGCCCAGCGTCGCGTGGCTTCGGGCCTCATCCATGTGCCAGAAGGCCGACGCCTCTTTCGGTCGATGAGCGTCGAAGACAACCTGTTGATGGGTGCATACCTGCGTCGTGATCGTGCCGAGGTGCGAAGGACACTCGACACGGTCTACGGGATCTTCCCGAAGCTTCGCGAGCGCGCTCGACAGGACGCGACCACGATGTCCGGCGGCGAACAGCAGATGTGCGCGATCGGACGCGGCCTGATGGCCGATCCGCGCCTGTTGATGATCGACGAACTCTCGCTCGGCCTGTCCCCGCGGCTTGTCGGAGAACTTGCCGAGGCACTGCGTCGTGTCAATCAGCTGGGCGTCGCCATCTTGCTGGTCGAACAGGACGTCGGTACGGCGTTGAGTCTGTCGTCACGTGCCTACGTAATGGACCAGGGGCGCATTGCCCACTCTGGTCCTTCGCACTCGCTTGCGGGAGATCCAGCCGTTCGAGCCGCGTACATGGGCGGGGTGTAACTCCGCCCGCCGCGTGTTTCGCGTGGCCATTCTTCTCAATCTCATGAACTTGTTGGAGGTATGTTCAATGTTCAAGCGTTCCCTTTCAATCTCGGCACTGGCTGTCTCCGCTGCGTTCAACCTGCCGGCAATGGCCCATGAAGAAGTCACTTTCGCATACATCGAAGAGCCGCCGTTCGCGACAACGATCAACGGTCAGCCGGCCGGCTCGGACGTCGATGTCGCGCGGGCCGTTCTCGCCAGAATGGGCATCAAGAACGTGGAGGTGAAGAAGGTGGAGTTCGCTGAGCTGCTGCCCGGGGTAG
Organism: Variovorax sp. EL159; assembly: GCF_900100965.1. Lineage (GTDB taxonomy): Bacteria > Pseudomonadota > Gammaproteobacteria > Burkholderiales > Burkholderiaceae_C > Variovorax. The sequence goes on from NZ_FMUJ01000004.1 coordinate 546,434, forward strand.
CTTCCGGAAAGTGGACGATGAATACCGGTCTCTTCGTGACACCGGAGCGCTGCAGGATGGTCGCGTACTCCAATCCGATCTGGGCCCTGGTCGACGGCATGATCGTGCGCGCAGGCAACCCGAAGCGCGTGTCGAGCTACGCCTCTGTCGCTAAATCGGACGCGCGACTGGGCGTCGTCAAGGGAACCGTGCAGGTAGCCACCGCCAAGGCGGCCGGTGTTCCTGTCGAGCGCATCGTCGAGTTCGGAGCGCAGGAGGAGATCATTGCCGCGATCAAAGCAGGCCGCGTGGACGCCTACTCGAACTCAGCGCTGGGCCAGCGGGCGCTCCTTACTTCGCTGAAGGATTCGGATCTGGCGTTAGCTCAACCGTTCGAACCACCGACGGACAGCAACGGTCGCGCGAAGGCCGGGTTCGGTGCGTACTCGTTCAATCAGGCCAATGGTGCCTTCGTCGCTCGCTTCAATGCGGAGCTTGCGAAGTACCTCGGCTCCGACGAACACCGTGCGCTGCTGGCCAAGTACGGGTTCGTCGCCGACGAGATCACTCCGGCGCTGACGGCAAGGAGCGACGCTCTGTGTAAGTAGCCTGGGAGGCTGGTGAAACCCGCGATTCCCCAGATGTCTATGATCGCGATCTCGCGGGACTTCATATCGCTCAGTGCCTGACGGTATAGCGTTCAGCGATGAACACTACCGGTGTGCTGCACTGCACGCCATCATTCGGATGATGTAAGCCTCATGGACGATCTGCCGCATCTGTTCGAGGAACTCATGGCGTTTGTTGCAGTCGTCGACGCCGGCGGCTTCAACGCAGCGGGTAGCCGCTTCGGCCTGCCCCCTTCGAGCCTGAGTCGATCGGTTGCGGCGCTCGAGAAGCACCTCGGTGTAAGTCTGCTGGTGCGTACGTCGCGTAGATTTGAAGTGACTGCAACAGGCCGGCGCACCTATGACGATGCCGTTGCCACGCGCACAAGGTTGCAGGAGACGGTTGCGGCTGCGCGCGAGTCGCACGGTGTACCTTCAGGTACCCTGCGTGTTTCGTGCCCATTGGCGCTCGCGTCCACGGTCGTGGGACGAATCGCAATAGAGTTCATGGCCCGCCATCCAGGAGTGCGTGTCTCGATCGAGTCCACCGATGGCCGCGGACAACCCTTCAGTGAACCTGCGGACATCGCAATTCAGCCCAGCATCCGACCTCTGCGCGATTCCAGCATGGTCGCCCGCCGTCTCATCGATGTGCGCTATGTAGTGGTCGCCGCGCCGCATCTACAGCACGCCGTTCCAGCGGTGCCTGGTGGGCCCACGGAGTTCCCATGCTTCCCCGCAATCGGTTGGACTTTCTTTCCCAGTCCGGCACTCTGGTCCTTGCGGCATCGCGAACACGGACAGCATGCGATCGAGGTTGACGTGCGATTCACCACGGACAACTTGTTGCTGGTGCGTGAGGCCGCGCTCAAGGGCGTCGGCGTGGCGCAGTTGCCCTACGCCATGTGCAAGGAAGATATTGATCGCGGCGAACTGAACTTGGTCGCGCCTGATTGGCTGCCACTCCAGGTCGGCATCTATGTGCTCTACCCTTCGCGCCGCTCCCTCACGCTGGCGGGCCGGAAGTTCATCGACGCGCTCGTTGACGGAACGGCCTTGCTCGATAGAGGACCGGACTAGCGTTCCATCGTTCCGACGCAGCAACGCTGCATTCCACCCGTGCCCTTACGGGTGGTAGACGTACTTCCTAACATCCGGTTCAGCCGCAGTCCATGCGGCGCCTGAACGGCCCGCGCAACAGGCCGAGGTGTGAGCAACATACCGGAGACAAAATTGAAGAATCAGCGACGCCTTCTATTTCTTGGGCGCGTAGTAGCCCCGATGTTCGGACTCGCCCTGGCGGCTCTCGTGTCCTCTTGCGGAGGCGGAGGCGGAGGCGGAGGCGGAGGTGGTGGAAATGGCGGCAATGCGATACCTGCCTCTGCCTTCAGCTCGCGACCCGTAGCGACATCTTCTGGTGTGTTCCAGGGAATAGATTCGCCCTTGGGACGCGGAACTGAGTTCAGAGGAATCCGTTATGCAACCGCCCCCCGCTGGAACCCTCCCCAGGCGCCGGTCGCGGCAATTGACACCAAGGTTGCCAGCACATTTGGCGCCAACTGCCCCTCGGTCGGCGCTCCCAACGAGGCCGAGGACTGCTTGTTCTTGAACGTCTATGTCCCGCCCCACACGAAGGTCGACGCCCAGCTTCCTGTTCTTGTATTCAGCCATGGCGGCGGGTTTGTCTCCGGAAGCGGCCAACTCTATCCCGCAACGAGCCTGGCTGCCGACAACAACATGATCGTGGTCACGCTCAACTATCGGCTTGGCGCGCTGGGCTGGCTTAGCAACAGCAAGCTGGCAGCGTCTGTTGCCAATGAGTTTGAAGCCGTCGGGGACGCAGGGAACTACGGACTGATGGACCAGCAGTTCGCGCTGCGGTGGGTCAAGGACAACATCGCAGGCTTTGGTGGCGACCCCGCAAAGGTGACGTTCTCCGGAGAGTCCGCAGGCGGGATCAGTGTGCTTGCGACGCTCACATCCACCAATACAGCTCAGAACCTGTTCAGAGCCGCGATTGTCGAAAGCGGGTCGTTCTTCTACTACACATCGCAAAGCGCGTCGTCGCGCCAGGCGACCCTGGGTGCGGCCTTCGAGTCGGATCTCGGCTGCGATTCCGCATCCTGCCTGCGCTCAAAGACCGTGGCACAGGTGCTCGCCTCTCAAGGCCGGGTGTTTGGCCGCTACAACCTCGGTCCCGTACACAGTACAAAGCTCGTACCCATTGCACCGAAAGCGGCGTTCGAAACGGGCCAGTTCATCAAGGTCCCGGTGATGCAAGGCATCACTGCCAGCGAGGGACGCTTCTTCCTCTCGCGCCTGCTTGCGCCGCTGCCCACACCCGCGCAGATGCTAGCCGCAGGCGGACCGGCCAATTACGATTTGCAGAACCCGAACGGCTATTGCGGCACTGCCGGAGCTCCCGCAACGTGCACCTATTCGCAGATCATCGGGAAGGTGATGGCAAGTCCCACGCCGGACACAGTGGATGCCGCCTACCTGCGCATCATGAATCCCGCAGCCATCACATCAGACTTCCTGAGCTTGCTGGCGACTACCTATCCAGCGGCGAATTTCAAGAACACTTTCTTGAACAATGCGCCAAGCGCCGACATGGCCATATCTCAGCTGTGGGGCGACGCGATCGTCGCTTGTCCTGCACGCGCGGCGAACTCGGCCCTTGCTCGTTTCGTCCAGGTCTATGCATTCGAGCTGGATGACCCGGCAGCGCCACAAGCAGGCAACACGGTGGGGTTTCCGCTCGGTTCTCAACACACCGCTGAGTTGAGCTACCTCTACGACCTGGGAGCGGCCCTCAACACGGACCAGCAGCAACTGGCTCTGTCCATGCGGCGGTACTGGGGAAACTTTGTGACCAATCTCGATCCGAACGGCAACTCGTTGCCTTCATTCGATGCCTTCCCCGTCGCACAGATCTTCAGTCCAGGCGTTGGTCAGCTCAGGAGTGCCGCAGACCTTGATCAACGCCACTTCTGCAGCGGCATCTGGGATCGGATCCGCGCGGCGACTCCATAGGCAAGTAGCAAAAGGCGACAGCCCGACCAATCAGGCCAGGCTTGTGGAGCCAGCGATCAAGTTCCGTGAGAGCAGGCCGAGACGTCGAACACCGTCTTCGATCCGATCGCTCCACTCAGAACCAGCGCTCAACCGCAGGCAGTTGCGAAAGCGTCGGCTGGCGGAAAAAACATCACCCGGCGCAAAGCAGATACCTTGCTCCAGTGCTGCATCGAACAGTGCGCGCGAATCGAACCGTCTCGGCAGCTCCACCCAGATCATGAAGCCGCCCGCCGGCCGGCTTACCTTCGTGTCCGAGGGAAAACTCTCCTCGATTGCGCGCGTCATGCGCGAGATGTTCTCTTCAAGGAGACGGCGCAGGCGGCGCAAGTGCGCGTCGTAGGCGCCATTGGCCAAAAAATCCGTGATCGCGATCTGAGGCAGGATGGGATTGCACAGGCTGAACGCGAGCTTGCGCTCCATTACCCGCTGTGTGTAGGCGCCTGGTGCGATCCAGCCGACGCGATAGCCCGGCGCCAGAGTCTTCGAGAATGAGCTGCAGTAGATGGTATTGGCGCCGCCATCGAGCGCAATGAATGGCTTCGGCCGCTCGCGGCCAAAGTGGATGTCTCCGTAGACGTCGTCTTCGATCAGCGGCACGGCGCGCCGAGCAAGCAGCGCGAGGAGTGCCCGCTTGTCTGCCTCGACCATGGCCGAGCCGAGCGGATTGTTGAAAGTGGACGACAACACGCAAGCTGCAACTGGCCCGGTATCCAGCACGCGGGCGAGCGCGGCAATGTTGACGCCGTGCGTTGGATGGGTAGGCAGCTCCAGCGCCTTCAAGCCAAGTACTTCCAGGGTATGCAGGACGCCGAAATAGGTGGGAGCTTCGATTGCTATCGTATCGCCGCGCTTCGAGACAGCCATGAGTGCGAGCATCAGCGCCTCGGTGCACCCATTCGTGATGAAAAGGTCGTCTGGCGAGAGCGCGTGGTCGAAACGAAGGGCCCGCTTAGCGATCTCACGACGCAGGCTCGCCTCACCGCGTGGTGTGCCATATACGTTGTATTGTGAGCCGTGGTCACGCGCGGCACGCGCGAGAGCGAAGTCCAGCCGTTTCGATTGGAGAAGTTCGGAATCGGGAACCGCGCAGCCGAGTGGCACGAACGCCGAGTTCGATGCATGCTCGAGCAACGCGGCAACGGCCCCGCTGATGGAAACCGTGGAAGGTTTCGTGGGTGGTCGTGAGGTTGATGGCAGCGCAAGTGCGCTCCGCCGCGCCGGGGCGACATAGAAACCCGACTGAGGGCGTGCGACAAGGACTCCCCGGTTTTCTAGGAGACGGTATGCCTGAAGCACCGTAGAAACACTGAGGTGGTGCTGTTCGCTAACCGCTCGAACGGACGGCAGACGCGTTCCTGATGCAAGTGCACCATTAGCCACCATGTGCTCAATGAGCTCGGCCAACTGTTCGTAGCGGTGAGGCGCTTGCGTGTCCGGCGATGCGCGTCCGATCAATGGCAACGAAAGCCTGCCGTGCCGTGGAGTTGCAACGTAGAACCCTGACTGAGGACGTACGGTCAAGACGCCTTGTTCTTCGAGAAGGCGGTACGCCTGCAGTGCCGTGGATGTACTGATGCGATGCCGCTGGCTGACGCTGCGCACAGATGGCATACGTGCGCCAGGCGTGAGCTCGCCATTTTCGATCATCCCAGAGAACAGCTGTGCCAGTTGCTCATAGCGATTGGGAGTATGTGTATCCATGGGGTTCTCCTGGAAAGGCCGCGGCAATTGTCACTCCGCCAGCGGTATCGCATCAAGAGGAACTGTGATGGTTCAAATGACTGGTGACTGTGGCTGTTCTGGTTGGTCCGAACACTTTACCCTGCATGGCAATGGAACGAGAAAGTCGCGCGCAGCCATGGCGCAATGTGTGGGGTCCTTTGGCCTTCGCCTGTTCTTTCGAAACTCGATACGACGGAGATGCATATGCCTGGTACAGAACATCTGGAATTGAAAACACCATTCGGCCATCTGCGTGGGCTATGTGCGGATGGGGTGGCTTCTTTTCGCAGAGTGCCTTACAGCGCGGCTCCCGTCGGCGATAGGCGTTTTGAAATGCCGGGTACCGCTCCTCGCTGGCAAGGGGTGCGTGCAGCGACGGAGCCCGGTCCCATACCGCCTCAACTGGCCTCACGTCTCGATGCGGTTATGGGCGCCTACGAGGCCGAACAGAGCGAAGACTGTTTGCACCTGGATATCTGGACGACGCACAAGCCAGGTGACCTTGCGCCAGTGCTGGTGTTTATCCACGGCGGCGCGTTCATGACGGGAGGCGGATCGCTGCCTTGTTACGACGGAAGTGTTCTTGCGAAAGAGAACGGCCTGGTCGTTGTAAACATTTCCTACCGGTTGGGCATCCTCGGCTTCTGGCCTCAGCCAGACTTCGGAGGACTAAATCTTGCCCTTCACGATCAGCTCGCCGCTCTTCGCTGGATCAAGGAAGCGATCAGTTCTTTCGGTGGAGATCCCGAGCGGATCACCGTGATTGGCCAGTCCGCGGGCGCCTTCAGCATCGCCGCGCACCTCGGAACCGATCAAGGATCGCAGCTCTTCAAGCGAGCGATCATGATGAGTGCCCCTGTGGGCCTGATGTGCCCCACCGTGGATCAGGCGCGGCCGACCGCGGAGAAGGTCTTGCAGGTTCTTGGACTTGACTCTAAGAATCTGCAAAAGCTCCGCTCGATGCCGCTCGCGCTGATGTTCGAAGGACTGCGAACCTTAGCCAGCAAGCCGCCGGAAATCAAGGGAGACATCACTCCGTTGTTCATGCCCATCCTGGACGATGGAATTCTTCCCAATCAGCCAGCCGACTCCATTGCAATGGGAAGCGCGAAGTGGTGCGACGTCATGATAGGGGTGACCCGGGAAGAAGGCGCTGCGTTCACCATCACCAATACAGCGCTCGATGAAATGTCGGACGACGAGCTCCGGCAGATGTTTGACATCAGACTGGGAGTCGACGGCGAGGCAGCGCTCACGAAGCTCCGGTCTCAGCGCGTTCCCGCGACATCTCGCGCAATCTTGAATGAGCTCAACACAGACGACTTCTTCATCAGAAAGAGCCTGGACCTCGCAGCCACGCAATCGCATCTCGGTCGGAATGCATTCATCTATTCCTTCGACTGGCAGTCGCCGAACTCGGCGCTGGGCGCCTGTCACTGTATAGACCTTCCGTTCCTGTTCGGAAACATCGACGCCTGGAAGACGTCCCCAATGCTTCGTGGAGCGGATCTGGAGGAAGTCAAGGGGCTCAGCAGGTTGTATCGAAGCGCGATCGCTGCCTTTGCCGCAAACGGTGATCCGAATGGTAGAGGCCTTCCGCAATGGCCTGCCCACAAGTTAGATCGGGCTGTGCTGCATTTCGATCGTCGCATCCAAGCATGGGGCTACATCGGATAGATGCAGCGCTCAAACCGTATCGGTACAACCAAAAGTGCAAGGACATGACATGAAAACTCCCCAGGGCAGGTTTAACGAAAAGCGGCAGTCAGACACGGAAGGAGCCAGCACCTCCGAGTGGCGTGGGCGATTCCCTTACAGCGAGATCATCTCGCTGCTCGACGTGAATCGACCGCTCAATCTGGCGGAAAGTACGTCTCAAGATTTGACGGTTGGCGAGCTTCTCGATCTGGCCGATCTCTCGAGTATCAGGAAGTTGAAATTGGGCTATGGCAAATCTGCCGGTGCGGTTGAACTTCGCGAGGCCATCGCGGCTGTTTGCAAAGTTCCCGCCGAGCAGATCATCACGACGCAAGGCACTGCGCTCGGCCTCTTTCTTCTTGCTTTTGAAGTGTGCCGCCCTGGTGATGAAGCCGTCCTCGCGACACCGTGCTTTCCGCCGAGTCGTGACTGCCTGCTTGGTGCGGGGGTGAGTGTGCGCGAAGTCAAGTTGTCGTTCGAGAACGGCTTTCGGCTGGATCTTGATCGGATTGAGGCTAGCCTGTCGCCGAAGACCAAGTTGGTCAGTATTGCGTCACCGCAGAATCCAAGCGGCGTGCAAACCTCTCGAGCGGACATCGAACGCCTGCTTGGCTTGATGGAGAGGCGATCACCCGAAGCGTTGCTCTTTGTCGATGAAACCTATCGTGAGGCCACCTATGGTAGTGAGGTGGCCATGGAAAGCCTGGCGGGGATCGATCCGCGCGTCGTCACGGGCGCATCGGTATCCAAGGCGCTGGGCGCTCCGGGGCTGCGCACGGGTTGGCTCACTGTGATGGACGCCGATCTTCGGGCTCGTCTGACCATCGCCAAGATGAATACCGTGATTTCTGGGGCTGTGCTGGACGAGGCGCTCGCAGGCGTCCTGCTGCGCAACAGGGAGCAGGTACTCGCCCCGCGGCGTCAGATGCTTGCCGGTGCCCTCAAGGAACTGGCAACGTGGTGCGACGCCGAGAGCCGGCGTATTGAATGGGTACGGCCGAATGCAGGGGCGTTGTGTTGTCTGCGCATGCGCGCAGACGCATTGGACGAAACGGCAGTCTCCCGATTCTGGGATCTGCTGCCGGAGCATGACCTTCAACTCGCTTCCGGCGCATGGTTCGGCGAGAGCAACCGCGTCTTCCGGCTCGGTTTTGGCTATCTACCGCCGGATCGCCTTGGCTCTGCGCTCTCCGCACTTTCTGACGTCCTGGACGCAGTGACTATTTGATCGGGTACAACGATGAAGTTGGTGCGATTTGGGCCACAGGGCAAAGAGCGACCGGGAATTCTCGACTCGGCTGGTGTGGTACGAGACGCCAGCGCCTTGGTTGACGATTGGTCTGGAAAGGCCCTGAATGCGGAGTCCCTGAGCCAGATCTCGCGGCTCGACTTTTCCCGGTTGCCAGTCGCGCCAGAGGGTGCTCGCCTGGGCTGCCCCATTGGCGTGACGGGAAAGATCGTCTGTGTCGGATTGAACTACGCTGACCATGCTGCGGAGACCGGGTTTGAGGTTCCTGCGGAGCCTCTGGTCTTCTTCAAATCTCCAACGGCGTTGAGTGGGCCATTCGACCCTATCGTTGTTCCGAGGACGGCCAACGCCGTTGACTGGGAGGTCGAGCTTGCGGTGGTCATCGGCAGCACGGCTCGGAATGTCCGCCTTGAAGACTCTGCCTCGTACATCGCCGGCTTCGCTGTCGCCAACGATGTGACAGACCGGGGATGGCAGTTCGAGCGAGGTGGGCAGTGGAGCAAGGCCAAGAGCGCGGACACCTTTGCGCCACTCGGACCCTGGCTTGTGACACCAGAAGAGCTTCCCGAGTCCTTGGATCTAAAGATTTGGCTGAAGAAGAACGACGAGATCAGACAGGACAGTCGGACCGGCAAGTTGCTCTTCTCTGTCAACCAGATCATCGCCCACCTGAGCGAGTTCATGACCCTGCTTCCAGGGGATGTTCTCCTGACGGGAACGCCCCATGGCGTTGCTTTCAACAAGCCGCTGCCCGACTATCTGAAAGATGGTGACGTCATCGTGTGTGGCATTGACGGGCTTGGCTCGCAGCGCTGCACGATTCAAGAGGCCGTTGCTTGAAAGACCGGCTCCCACATACATCAAGAGGATCTTATGAAAGTACGTATTGCATACATTGATGAACCGCCCTTCTACTGGACCGGATCGGATCATCGCGCGACTGGTGCGGACATTGAGTTGGCCGATGTCGTGTTGAGGGCGGTCGGCGCCACGTCCATCGAACATCACCTGACCACATTCGAAGAGTTTCTACCCGGCGTGCAGGTCGGTCGCTGGGACATGAATGTTCCGATATTCGTGACACCCGAACGTGCGGAGCGCGTTGCATTCAGCCTGCCGGTCTGGACGCTCGGTGACGGCTTTCTGGTCCACCGGGGAAATTCGAAGGCGTTGACGAGCTACGCAGCACTGGCGGCACGCAGCGATGCACGGTTGGGTGTGATTCCCGGCCAGATTCAGATCAATGCAGCGAAGTCGGCCGGCGTGGCCGACAGCCAGCTCGTGGCGTTCAAGGACCAGCCAGAAGCGGTGGCGGCCCTGCTTGCAGGAAAGATCGACGCGTTTGCTGCAACCGCCATTGGAAACCGGGACACGGCAAGCAAGCACAGTGAGCTGGAGGCCGTCGCGCATGAAGCAGGCAAGGCGGCGAATTCGCCCGTCGGTGCTTTCTCCTTCAGCAAGGGCAATCACGCGCTCCTGCAAGCCGTGAACGATCAGCTTCGTGCGTACCTCGGGTCCGCCGGTCACCGCAAGCTGGTGGCCAAGTACGGGTTTACGGAAACCGAGATCGATGGCGTGGTTGCTCGCAAGGGATAGCTGGCAGCTCATGACTTTCCGTGATGCACAACGCCTTTCGGAAAGCGCCGACCAGAACAACTGTTGACTCGGATGACGTGTTGGAGATGAACATGAAGCGAACCCATGGCTACAAGGTGGTTGATGTCTTTACTCGTCGACCGCTTCTCGGCAATCCGGTTGCAGTGGTGCTGGATGTGCAGGATCTGAAAACTGACCAGATGCAGGCCATCGCGAACTGGACCAACCTATCCGAAACCACGTTCGTGCTGCCGCCTACGGTGGCCGGTGCCGACTATCGGCTACGGATCTTCACGCCGCGCAGCGAGCTGCCCTTTGCAGGCCACCCGACGCTCGGCAGCGCACACGCTGTCCTGGAAAGTGGGTTCGTCACCGCCAGACAAGAGGGACGATTGATTCAGGAATGCGGCATGGGCTTGGTTGAGGTGACTGTCGAGGAGCGGAGTGATGGCCGCCAGCTTGCATTCAGCTTGCCGACGGCGACGATCAATTCGCTCACCGCAGAAGACACAGAGGTGCTGGAAACAATTCTGGGCTGCAAGCTGGATGCGGGGACCGCACCAGGTGTCGTGAATGTCGGCCCCATCTGGGTTGTCGCACGGTTGCGTGATGCGGCCGCCGTGCTCGGTTTGCATCCTGATCTCGCAAGGTTGGCGGAGTTCGAGCGCCGCCTTGGTGTCACAGGCCTCACGGTGTTCGGCGCGCATCAGCATGGAGACGCTGACATCGAGGTGCGCACCTTCGCGCCGTCTTGCGGCGTGAACGAAGACCCCGTCTGTGGGAGCGGGAACGGGAGCGTCGCCGCCTTCCAGTGGGCGCGTGGGTTGCTGCCACCCGCCGGGAGCAGCTACCAGGCGACCCAAGGGCGGCTGGTCGGTCGGGACGGACGCGTGGAAGTGCACATCAGCGCGGACGGGCAAGTACGCGTCGGAGGGGCCTGCATCACCTGTCTGGAAGGCTCGCTTTCGCTCTAGCGGCCAAATCGCGGTCCCCATCTGGATGGGGCGGCACCAGCTGCTTTCCAACATTGTGAGGAATAAGGGGACGACGCGATGAGACAGAACTTCGACATGGGGGCTCTTTTGTTGCCTGCTGACGCAACCGATTTCATCTCGGTGACCAATCCCTTCGATGGAGTCGAAGTGGGAACCGTCGCGAACCTGTCGCCCGAAGATACCCGGCGGCTCGTTGACGCCGCGAAAGAAGGGGCGCGCATTTGCCGCAGCCTGTCTCGGTACGAGCGGGCGCGCATTCTCGAGAGCTGTGCTTCGCTGATTGAACGCGACGGGGAAACGTTCGCGCAGCTTATCGTCGCGGAAGCCGGGAAGACGATCAAGCAGGCCCGAAAGGAGGTACTGCGTTGCGTGAACACACTGAAGCTGTCTGCCGACGAGGCACGCCGTAACGCAGGAGAGGTCGTGCCGTTTGACGCGTACGCGGGGTCGGAAAACCGGCAAGGATGGTTCACTCGAGAGCCGCTGGGGATCATTGTGGCCATCACACCGTACAACGACCCGCTGAACCTGGTCGCGCACAAGCTGGGGCCGGCAATCGCCGGCGGCAATGCCGTGGTCCTGAAGCCGTCGGAGCTCGCTCCTCTCTCCGCCATCAGGCTCGTCGACTATCTCGTCACGGCCGGATTGCCATCGAATGCTGTGTCGATCGCGACAGGCGGAGCCGCGCTGGGCGAAGCACTGGTGTCGGCCAGGGACGTGAGGATGATCTCTTTTACCGGCGGGTTTACTACCGGGGAAAAGATCGCTCGATCCGCCGGCCTCAAGAAGCTCGCGATGGATCTGGGCGGAAATGCGCCGGTCATTGTCTTGAACGATTGTGACTTGGGCGATGCTGTTGCAGCATGTGTGTCCGGCGCCTTCTGGGCTGCGGGCCAGAACTGCGTCAGCACACAGCGCATCCTGATTCAAGCGTCCATCTATGACGAGTTCAAGAGGCGCTTCGTCGCGGCCACCGTGGCACTGAAGGCGGGAGATCCGGCCCAGCCGGACACGGACGTCGGGCCAATGATTTCAGCTCAGGCGGCGACGCGAGCGAGGAGCACTGTGGATGCTGCGATTCGCCTGGGTGCAAATCTGCTCTGCGGCAACACACAGAAAGGTTCGGTGTACTTCCCGACGGTGCTTGAGAACGTCAGCTTCGATTGCGATCTATGGACGCAGGAAGCATTCAGCCCGGTGGTCGTTCTTCAGCGCGTGGAGACACTGGATGAGGCCCTCGCGCTTGCCAACAGCCCCGAGTACAGCCTCCATGCTGGGATCTTCACGAACGACCTGCAGGCTGCTCTCAAGGCGGCCAATCAACTGGAAGCTGGCGGAATCATGATCAATGACTCTTCGGACTATCGATTCGATGGTATGCCATTCGGGGGAGGAAAGTATGGAAGCCTTGGCCGTGAAGGTGTCCGGTTTGCGTACGAGGAGATGACTCAACCGAAAGTGGTTTGCATCAGGAAAACGGAGCGATAGAGCTGACGAACCGAAGGCGGCAACGCCATCGAACAAGCAACCAAGCTGGAACACTCAGTCCCAGATTCTCATGCGAGGAGATACATGACAACGAACACCATTCAGCAGCGGCCCGACAAGAAGCAACCATTGAGCCTGTCATTCGACAGCCAAGCAGTGCATGCGGGGAATGTAGTTGACGCGACGACAGGTGCGATCCGAACGCCGATCGTCATGTCGAATTCTTACAAGTTGCCTGATGACCCATCTTCTCTCGATTGGTCAGACACTCAAACGCTGTTCTACACACGCTGCTCGGGCCACAACCAAATTGGCTTGGAACGCAAGCTGGCGGCGATGGAGCATGGTGAGGCGGCTGCTGCTTTCTGCACAGGCGTTGCTGCATTGCACGCCATCTTCTTCACTTTCCTCAAGAGTGGCGACCATGTGGTCGTGAGCGACGTGACCTATGAAGCGGTCTGGCGCCTCTTCAGTGAGTTGCTACCGCAGCGGTACGCTATTGAAGCGACCTTCGTGGACATCAGTGACCTGGCTGCGGTTCGCGCTGCCATGCGCCCGAACACGAAGCTGATCCACGCTGAAACCATTGCAAATCCGACGACGAAGGTGGCGGATGTGCGAGCACTTGCCGGGATCGCGCGCGAGGGTGGCGCCATGCTGTCGATCGATGCCACCTTTACACCACCACCGATGTTTCGCGGCATAGAGCACGGTGCGGACCTCGTTGTGCACGCGCTGACGAAGTACATCAACGGACACGGCGACGCGATGGGGGGGGCGGTCATTGGGCGGGCCGATCTGATCCATCGGCTAAAGGCCGACGCGCTCGTCGACGTCGGTGGCTCGCTCTCGCCATTCAATGCATGGCTCATCATGCGCGGCTCCGTGACGCTGCCTTTGCGCTTGCCGAGGCAGCTTTCCTCGGCCCAGAAGATCGCCGAATTCCTTGAGGGCGATTCAAGAGTGGCTTTCGTGATGTTCCCGGGCCTTCCCTCCCATCCTCAGCACGAGCTCTCGTTGCGCCAGTTTGGAAGCATGGGGCACGGTGCCGTCATGGCATTCGCCGTCAAGGGGGATCCTGACGCGCAGAATCGTTTCGTGGCGAATCTGCGGCTCATTACCTCGGCGGTGTCGCTTGGTCATGACGAAACTCTGATCGTGCACGTCGGCAAGGATGGGCGAGGCGGTTCGGAATGCTATCCGGATGTATTCCGTGAATACGGTCACCTGCGGTTGTCGGTCGGCCTGGAAGATCCGGCCGATCTGCTTGCCGACATCAAGGCCGCGCTCGACGAGACATTCGCTCGGTCGGCGGCGTGAGGCTAACGCGGGACATGGCGATGCCCTTCCAGAAGGTTTGCCTGGATGCGCAGAAGGTGCTGCTGTGTGAGCTCACGAGCGCGCTCCAGGTCGCGGCGGCGTAGCGCCTCAAGGATCTCGCGATGGTCGCGTTGGTAGCGCAGGCGATTCTCGGGGGTGAGACTACGCTGCTTAAGCTTGCCCCACAGTTGACTGCCTCGCGCGCGGCCAATCAACTCGTACATCTCGCAGACGAGCGGATTGCGGGTGGAATGCGCGAGCGTACGGTGGAAGCCCTCGTCTCCGGCTTCGAATTCGGCGGCGCTGTGTGCGCTTTCGGAGGCATCGAGGTGGGCCTCCATCGTATCGAAGTCGCGGGTCGTGGCGTTGTGCACGATGAGATCAACCATCGCTACCTCGAAGAGCAGTCGGGCTTGCATCACGTCGGATGGGCTGACCTCTTCGGCCTGGATCTCCGAACGGCCAGCGAATGCGTGAGTGATGACCGTGCCGCTGCCGACCGTGCGTTCGATCAGCCCTTGCGCTTTCAGTTCGGCAAGCACCTTCCGCACGGCGCTGCGCGACATGTCTAGTTGCTCTACCCACTCTCGTTCGGTCGGGAGCCGCTCTCAGAGGCCTGACTCGCTGCTGTTCAGGCGTTCGAGGATGAGTTGTCGCATGCGATCGGCAGCTTCGCGGGATTGGGTTCGGGTGCGCATCATGACCAATTCTTGTTATTTGCGACCAATTTAGATATTGGTTGCTCGTGTCTTCCGATTAATTTACATTTCTTTGGTCCTAATTCCCTTTTATTTTAATACCAATCATGAAATTGGTCACATTTATCAAAAACAGGAAAACTTGTATCGGCCGCCTCGATGCTGATGGCCATGCAGTTCAGGACTTGAGCTCCATCGTGCCCGAGCAACCAGGCGACATGCTCGCCTTCATACGCGGCGCGAGCCAGAGCCTGGCCGTCGCGGCGCGCTGTGAAGCTGCGTGGACGCCCATTGAAAGCGTGGAACTGGTTGCGCCGATCAACCGCCCCGCGCGCAATATTTTTTGTGTTGGCAAGAACTATCGCGAGCACGCAAAGGAGTTCAACGCCAGCGGCTTCGATTCCTCTGCGAAGGAGGTCGTGCCAGAGCGACCAGTGATCTTTACCAAAGCTCCGAGCACGGTGATCGGACAGGGGGCAGAGATTCCCTCATACCTCGACTACACCAGCTCGACAGATTACGAGGGAGAACTTGCCGTTGTGATTGGTCTGGGCGGGCGTGGCATTGCCAAGGCAGATGCAATGCAGCACGTCTACGGCTACACGATCGTCAATGATGTCACCGCTCGCACTCTCCAGCAATCGCACCGTCAGTGGTTCGTCGGAAAGAGCATCGACGGCTTCTGTCCGATGGGTCCCACGCTTGTCACGGCTGACGAGATCCCGGACCCTACAGCACTCCGCCTGAGCACGCGTGTCAACGGAGAACTGCGTCAAGACGCCGGCGTATCCGAGCTGATCTTCGACATTCCGACGCTGATTGCAGACATCAGCCGCACCATGACACTGGAGCCGGGCGATCTGATCGCCACGGGTACATGTGCCGGCGTGGGTATTGGCTTCACGCCACCGAGGTTTCTGAAGCCTGGCGATGTGGTCGAAGTCGAGATCCAGCCGATTGGGGTGCTGCGCAACCCGGTGGCGTAAGCAAGTGCCGGTGGATTGATATCACCGCCGCAGGAAAAGAACGCATACCCAGGAGACAAACCATGCGCAGCTTCCTCGTTGCCGGCTTCGTAGCCATTCTCTCCTCGCTTGGCCCTGGTCTCGCAGTTGCCCAAGGAGGCTATCCGGACAGACCCATCACCATGATCGTGCCATTCCCGCCGGGCGGGGTCGCCGACACGGTAGCTCGACCGGTGGCAGAGGCCCTCTCTCGAGAACTCAAGCAACCCGTCGTGATCGAGAACAGGGCGGGTGCTGGCGGGGCGCTAGGCATTGGCATAGCAGCGCGCGCGCAACCCGACGGCCACACCGTGTTGTTCAGCCTGTCCTCGATCTCGATCCTGCCTGAGGCCGACAAGATCCTGGATCGCAAGCCTGCCTACCAACTCAATCAGCTCAAGCCCATTGCGCGCTTCACGGCCGATCCAACCGTGCTTGTCGTGCGTGTCGACGCACCATGGAAGACGCTCGCGGAGTTCGTCGAGGACGTGCGGAAGAATCCGGCCAAGTACAACTACGGCAGTTCGGGAAACTACGGGACGATGCACGTTCCGATGGAGATGCTGAAGTCGGCAGCGCATTTCCGTATGACCCACATTCCCTTCACCGGGGCCGGGCCTGCGGTGGTGGCGTTGCTCAGCGAGCAAGTTGATGCGCTCGCGACGGGCCCCTCAACAGTGGTGCAGCACATCAAGTCCGGCAAGCTGCGCGCCTTGGCGCATTGGGGCGAGCACCCCGTGCAGTCGTTGCCGGGTGTACCGAGCCTTGCTGAACTTGGCTACCCCTCCGCGCAGTTTGCACAGTGGTCAGCGTTGTTCGTACCCGCGGGAGCATCTGACGCGGTGGTGCTGCGCCTGCGCGAGGCATCGCGCAAGATTGCTTCCGATCCCGCGCTACAGCAGACCGTTGAGCGGTCTGGTAGTCCAGTCGCGTATCTGGACGCACCGCAGTTTCAGGCCTACTGGGACAAGGATGCGAGCGTGATGACTGAGGCTGTCAGGCGCATCGGGAAAGTGGAGTAGCTGAGGATGCACAAGTTTCGGCGCAGGAACGCGCTCGGTGTTCTGACTGCTGCGATGGTCGCTGCCGCTATACCGAGCTACCTCGCGGCGCTCCCAACAGGAGGAATCATGAGACCGATTGCAAGTGGTCGTCACCACGCATCGTTTGAGTTTGGGGATCTGAAGATCATCGCCCTGAGGGATGGGTATGTAGACATGCCGCCGACAAGGTTGCGGCAGAAATCCGGAGACACTTTCGACACACTGCCTGCCAACATCCCTCTCGTGGGCGGTCAGCTGCGACTGTCTGTGAACGCCTACCTGATCATTGAGGGCAAGCGGCGTGTCCTGATCGATACCGGCGCCTCCAACAGTTGGCATCCCACCATGGGCGCTTTGCTCGAGGGCCTGCAAGAGGCAGGTATCGACAGGAAAGACGTCACGCATGTTGCGCTGACCCATACGCATGAGGACCATGTGAATGGACTCATCGCGCCAGACGGCTCAGAGGCCTTTTCGCGAGCCGTCCAGATCTTTGTTCCGAAAGAAGAGATGTCGGCGTTCACCGGTCGACTCGCGCAGTTGAAGGATCGCGTTACGCCAATCGACGACAAATTTGCCATCAGCGAGAGGATTACGACGGTCAAGGCGGCGGGGCACTCGGCAGGGCACACAGCCTATGACGTGGTGAGCAGCGCTGGGCACCTGCTGGTGTGGGGAGACATTGTTCATGTTCCCTCAATTCAATTCGAGTACCCGGAAATTGCGTGGGAGTTCGATGACGACCAAGCCAGAGCGCGTGGCGCTCGACAGGTACTCATGGAGCTGGCTGCTCGGCCGAACTACCTCATAGCGGGAGCACACCTGGACTTTCCTGGGATCGGGCATGTGGTGCGTCGCGACGATAAATTCGTCTTCAAGGCGATCTGACTCATGGCGGATCTACTCGGCCACTTGCAGAAAGACCCGGGCTTGGGAATGAGTCCGAGAAGGAAGATCTAGCAATGCAACAGAACAGACCCGCCATCGATGCGATCATGGAGCGCTATCAGGCGTGGATGCAGGCGATTCGCGATGGCGACCTCGAGGCGATCCTCGACATATATGCCGAGGACGCGACCTACATGCCCCCGGGAAAACCTGCTTTCTCAGGCAAACAAGCATTGCGCGAGATCTGGGAAAGTTACCTTCAACGCGAGGAGTTTGTTGCTCACTACTCTCCCACGATCCACATTTCAAAAGCTGGCGACATGGCCTACGACATCGGCCGCTATCGGATCACCATGAAGAAGGACGGTCGCTCCGTGGCGTTCGAAGGAAAATATGTCGTTGTCTGGAAGCTCATTGCGCAACGATGGAAGGCGGTGGTCGACATGGACAACGACAACGGGCCGTCTGCATAGCGCGCGACTCAGCGCGCCGCGACCGCCTGAATCTCGACAAGCAGGTTGTCCTCCGCGAGCCCAGCGACGATGACCATGGTTGTCGCGGCGGCATGACCTGCGAATCGACGTTCGCGCTCCTTGCGGTAGAGGGGCACGAGGTCGGGTCGCGTAATAAATCCGTCGACCTTGACCAAGTCGGTCACTTCCATTCCTGCATCTGCCAGTACCGCGAGCAGGTTGTCCCACGCCAGCTTGATCTGGTCCTGAGGATCACTTGGAACAACGCCGCCAGGTGTGACGCCCACTTGGCCTGAAATGTGAAGCCAGCGCGCGCCGGCGGGTGCCGAAGCGCCGTGGCTATAGCAGGAGAACGGTGGCGCGATGTCGGTGGGGTTGTGCAACTTGATGGTCATAGTCGGTTCTTTCGAATTCAGAGCTTCACCGCAGATCGCGATGCCTACCCATTGGCGACCATCCGCATGGTCACCTCAGGACTTTCTTTGTCAGCGCAAACTCGAACCCCATTGAACCGCTCCAGTGATGGCAGAGTTCGATGCACTTCCTCCATCATTGCAATGGCCGCAGGAGAAAGAGATCGACCCGATCGCGTAAGAACGCCTACCGTACGAAACAGTATGGGCTCCTCGAGCAACCGAAAACTTAAGCAATCCAACGGCGCCCGTCGTGCAGCGAGTGCAGACATTGCGCAAACTCCAGCACAGCGGCTCAACAGTGTCGCTATCGTTGAGGTGTTGGAAACTCGGTATCGCGGATCTCTGATCTCTGCGCTCAGGACACCGGTCTGTGTCAGCTGATGCTGCATTCCAAGATCCGGACTGAATCCAACAATCCGGTAGTGATGCAACTCTTCCCACTGGACCGCGCCGGAACGCTGCGCCAGCGGGTGGTCGGGCGCCATCACCACCCCATAGGTATCCTCAAACAAGGGCTTGAAATCCAATTGTCCGTTGGGCTCCCATGGGCTGCAAATACCGAAATCGACGTCGCCGCTCAAGATGCGTTGCTCAACGGCCTCCGAATTGTCTTCGCGAAGATACAGATCGACGCCAGGGCACCTCTCGATAAAGGCCGCCGATGCCTCCGACAGGAGCAAGGCCATTACCGATGGAACGGCTCCGACACCGAGTTTTCCTCGCTCTCGCTTTCCCAATGCTCGCATCTCCTTGATCGAGGAATCGAAGTCGTGCAGCAGGCGACGAGCCGTGGGAAGGAATTCTTCAGCTGCACCGGTCAGTTCAAGCCGTCGCGTTGACCGGTCAAACATCTTCAGCCCCAGATGCTGCTCCAGATGCTGGATCGTCAAGCTGAGCGCTGACTGGGTGACGAACAGGAGTTCCGCTGCTTGTGTGAGGCTGCGGTGCTCAGCCACCGTCACGAAGGCTCGAAGGTGCCGAATGGAAGGAGGTTTCCCCGGATGGCTATTGCTCATCGTCTAGTCTCATGCGGTACCTGCGATGCGTCTCGGCCGATGAATGAGGCCCTGGAGAAGTACGCGCTCAGATCAGTCGATTCTGAGGAGTCTAGTCATTGCCCTTCGCAGCTTGCGCGAAGAATTGGCATCTGTGACATTGCCTTTCTTCCAAGGCGCTCTGAAGATTTCCAATCGCCCTCAAGCCTCGGCCGGCATCACGGCAGGTACGACAATCGATCCCGTCAGATAGAGCTTGCAGGATCCCGAAAGACGTACGCGATCCGCTCGAACAAAGCAGGCCACCTGCCCACCTCTGTGCGAGAGCTGCCGGGCATCCAAATCGGCCTTGCCAAGACGACGCCCCCAAAAAGGAGCAAGAGTGCAATGGGAGGTCCCGGTGACCGGGTCCTCCGGGACGCCTTTTGCCGGCGCAAAGTATCGGGAGACAAAATCGCAATCACTGCCGGCTGCGGTCACGATGAGCCCCGGGAGTGGAAGCCTCATGACAGCCATCAGGTCCGGCTTGACTGCCGAAACCGCCGCCTCGTCTTCGAGCACGCATACGTAGCGATCAACGCTCTCCCAGACTTCCTGGATGTTCGTCTGCAGTACGGCCTCCAACTGTGCCTTGGATATTGACGTCGAAGTGATTGGTCGGGCCGGCAGATCGAGCACATAGTCGTCCGCGTTGACACTGACATGAAGAGAGCCGCTGGCGGTAGCCAGCTCAACCACCGCGCCGTCGCTAACCAGGCCCAGAGCCTTATGCATCACGGCAATCGTCGCCAGCGTCGCATGCCCGCATAGAGGCACTTCTACGTTCGGAGTGAACCAGCGCAAAGGGACTGGGTATTCCGCGAGGCGAAAGAAAGCCGTTTCCGAAAGGTTGTTCTCGGCTGCGATCGCTTGCAACAAATCATCCGATGGCCATGCGCCATCAATCGCAACTACCGCGGCAGGATTTCCTCGAAACGATACACCAGTGAAAGCGTCGAGCTGCCAGATGGAGAAGGTCGTATCACCAGTCATTTGTGAGATATTTCTTGACGCCAACGGCTTCGAGTCCATGCGTGAGTTGGCTCAGCGCACGAGCACAGGAGTAAGCGCCTCAATGTGCGACGCTACGCCCTCAAGAGCACTTGCGTAAGCACTCGGGCTCGGCACTTCTTGCCTCAACAGAAGGCCAATCGCGATCACACGTTCGCGGGCGACTTTTCCGCGCGCCAGGACCTCAAGTTTTCTCAGCAACTGAGAATCCGTGAACGAGCGGCTCGGATCTCCATCGGCGGTATCTCTTTGCTCCTGGTACGACTGCCCGTCACGCGTTCGGATCAGAACGCAGGTTGGCGTTGCGAATGGATAGAGGTGGTCCAAGTCCGGATCGTGTTCGAGCTCAACGCGTTCTGCCAAGCCGATCACCTGAGGGTCATCGAGTACGAAACTTTCAAGAGGAAGCAAAGCCTCCTTGCCCCGTACGAGCGCTGCAGCAACGGCAAAAGGCAGACTGAACTGAGCAGACTCAAACGAAGTCGGCCTTGCCTCATTCGGCAGTTCAATCGCCGTCCGGAAAGTACGAATCGTGATCTGATCAATATGCTCCGTGGCGATCCCTTCGCGCTGGGCAATGGTCACGGCAGCATCGATCGGTGCGTGCGCAAGGCGGCAGCACGTGTATTGCTTGAAGTAGGTCCTGCCAAAGACAAGCGTGCCGAACGGAGCAAGCTCGAGCTGAAGAACGTCATAGATGCCGGTACTTTCGATGGCGTCCGGATCGCCGCGGTAGCCCTGCGCGGCCAGTAGCGCAGAGGTCACCCCAGATAGCAAGCCGAAGGGCACGCCTTCCTTGATGTGGCCAGTCATCTGCATTCGCGATCCGGCCGGGCCCAGCATAGGGGCACTATGCACGGCGAGCGAGATGGCGTTCTCGAGCATCGCCTCATCCAATCCAAGACACACCCCTGTGGCAACGGCTGCACCAACCCCTGCCCACCGTCCGGATGCGGAGAAAGGCGGAGTCTCCGCCGCACCGAGCCGGGCGCCAATCTCGCATCCGGCCAGAACTGCATGCGTAAACGTCGCGGATGAAACGCCAGCCCGTGCGCCGTAGGCCGCGGCCGCCGGGATCACGGCTGCACCCAGATGGCCACGCGCGGATCGATTTCCGTCGTCGACGTCCAGAGCGGACATTGCGCTCGAGTTCACGAAGGCGGCGCCAAGGGTGTTCAGACCCACCATGCCTCCAAACCACGCCCGCACGCTTCCGGGCCCGAGGGCTTCCGCAGCAAACTGCGTTGCCATGCGGGCGGCGCTGGAATCGCACCCGGCCACCGCGGCCGCGGCAGCGTCGAGGAGACACTGCCTGATCAGCTTCTGATTGGCATCTTCCTCGACCTCCGTCTTCAGCTGGAGCGCCAGGGAAGCCAGTACGCGCGCTACTTTGAACGCCATACGCCGAGATCTGGTTGCATTCGGGATCTCAGTGCGCGCGGATGTCCGCAACGAACTTCTGCGCACGAGGATGAACGGGCGACGCAAAGAATTCCGAGGGTGATGCCCGTTCCAGGACTTCACCATCGGCGATGAACCAGACACGATCCGCGACGTCCCGCGCGAAGCCCATCTCGTGCGTCACGCACATCATCGTCATGCCATCGTTCGCCAGCTGCTTCATCACCTGAAGCACTTCACCAACCATCTCCGGATCAAGAGCGCTAGTCGGCTCATCGAACAACATGACGGGAGGGTTCATCGCCAATGCCCGCGCAATCGCCACCCGTTGCTGTTGTCCGCCCGAAAGCTGCCCTGGGAAGGCGCCAGCCTTGTGTTTCAACCCGACCTTGTCGAGCAACTGCATGGCCCGCTCGTGAGCCTCTTTCTTCGGAATACCAAGGACACTGATGGGGGCCAGCGCGACGTTGTCTCTTGCGCTGAGGTGCGGAAAGAGATTGAACTGCTGGAAGACAAAGCCGATCCCGCTACGAAGCTTGTTCACCGACGTTGCGCTGGCGTTGACATTGACTTCCCCAACAACAATCCGTCCCTTGTCGATGGGTTCCAGGCGATTGACCGTGCGAATCAATGTCGATTTGCCGGACCCAGATGGCCCGCAGATCACCACCACTTCACCACGGCTGACACGCTCGTTCACGTTCTTGAGAACATGGTGCTCACCGTACCACTTGTTGACTTCGGAGAATTCGATCATGACGAGATACCTGCGAGCGAGGGGTTCGTGGGAATTGGGGTAGCTGCCTGACCCATTCGCTTGCGCAACACCCTGCGCTCCAGAAGGCGCGAGATTCGACTCAGGGAGTAGCAGAGGACGAAGTAGATGGCGGCGAGAATGAAATAGACCTCGAATGGACGGGTCAGAAGTTGTGCATTGATACTGTTCGCGGAGAAGGTCACCTCGTGCGCACCGATGATGTGTGCCAGGGACGTGTTCTTCACGATCAGCACGAACTGGTTCATCATGCTCGGCAAGCAGTTGAACAAGGCTTGAGGAAGGATCACCTTCAAGAGCGTCATTGCATAGCTCATCCCCAACGATCGGGCCGCCTCGGTCTGCCCCTTGGGGAGAGCGCCCAGTGCCGCACGAATCGCTTCGCCAAGATAGGCGCCCTCGTAGATCACCAGTGCACAGATCACTGTCACCGTGGCCGATGCCTTCACTCCCGTCAGGAGTGGCAGCATGAAATACGACCAGAAGATGATCAGCAACAGTGGGAGCCCACGAACGGCGGTTACGTAGACCGAAGCCACCCGACGGACGGCAGGGATCGGACTGCTGCGTGCGAGTGCAACGATCACTGCGACCGGAAATGCGAGCAACAGCGCGGCCAGCGACATCGCAAGCGTCAACGCCAATCCGCCCAGAGGGCCATCGGGGTACTGCCCCACGAGGAGCAACTGGCCATATTGCGAAAGTATTTCGATCACGTGTGCTTCCTTCAGCGTCCGGCGTGGGTTGATTTCTCCAACCAGCTACCGATCCCCATCAGCGTCAGGGTGCAGGCCAGGTAGATGACTGTCGGGGTCAGGTAGGAGGGAAAGGTCGCGTACGTCTCGCCATCCAGTTGGCGCGCCACGTACATCAAGTCGTTGACACCGATCACCAACGCCAGGCTCGTTGTTTTCAACAAGCTCAACGACTGGCTGACCAGAGCGGGAGCCGCCCCTCGAACAGCCTGGGGCACAACCACCAGCCGCATCGCCTTGAAAAATCCCATGCCCAACGCGCGGGCAGCTTCGGCTTGCCCGGAGGACACCGCTCGGATGCCACTGCGCAGATCCTCGGAGATGTACGCCGCCGCGTTCAGCGAGAGTGCGACGACGGCGAAGAAGAAGGCGCTTAGATGCGCATTTGTCCAGGCGTGCCAAGAGGCAGGCAAGATCTCGGGGACGCCAAAGTACCAGACGAAGATCTGCACGATGCTGGGAACGTTGCGGTGGTACTCGACGAAAGCGCCAACCAATGTCGATGGAATGCGCCCCGACATCCGCAGCACGACGAGCACGGCACCCAGTGCGTACGCGGCAATTGCAGAGACGATGAACAGTTGCAGCGTCGTGGCGAACCCGCGAAGGAATAGCAACTGGACATCGGGCTCGGCGAGCACCGAGAAGGATTGAAGGTTCATGGTCGACGCCTCCGAGGATCCGGTTGCGTAGGGATCACTGCTGGAATTCGGTCACAGCGGTCACCTTCTTGTCCCGTGTGAGCTTGTATTCCGTGGTGGGGCCGTACCAGCGGTCCCAGATCGTCTGCAGGCGCCCGGAACTCTCAAGCTTGTCCAGGGCGACGTTCACAGCTGAAAGCAGCGCCGGCTCTCCCTTGCGTACGCCAATGCAGTCGTACTCCCAAAACAGCGCCTCGTCCAGGAACTCGGTCTGGCCGTTGGAGCGATTGTGAAAGCCGATGCCCGCGCTCTTGACCATCGACATTCCTTGTACCTTGTCCTGCATGAGCGCGAGGTATGAGGCAGGGCCATTGTCGAGCGCTATCACCTCTGTGCTCTTCAGCTTCTGGCGCGCGAAGACTTCGGATGTCGACCCGCGATTGGCGCTGACCTTCTTGCCAGCCAGGTCGGCGAAGCTCTTGATGCCGGAATCCTTCTTGACCAGAACTGAGACCGGAACAGACATGTAGGCGGACGAGAAGTCGATTTGCTTCGCTCGGGGAACCGTGTAGGCCAGCGAAGCGGTCATCACATCCACGTGTCCGGTCACAAGCGACGGAATGCGTGCATCGACGGACACAGCCTTCAACTCGAGCTTCACACCCAGGTCCTGGGCGATCGCACCACAGATGTCTACATCCAGACCTACAAGACTGCGGGTTTTCGGATCCTCATATCCGAGAGGAACAAGATCACCGAGAACACCGCATATCAGTACGCCGCGCGATTTGACATCCGAGAGTCCGTCAGCCCAGGCAGACGACATTCCGATGGTCAGGCCGAGGATTGCAAAAATCAGTCTTTTCATACATGTCTCCGTTAGAAATAGAATTTATTGGGCGATTGGGTACGCTCTGATCAAGCGGTCTTCTCCATTGCTTGCGAGCTTTTTCTGGAATCTCGCGAGCATCTGGCCGAGCTCTTTATGATCATTTGCGTCCAGGGCCGGGCCGGGGGCACGCACGCGCGCGGTCGCGATGAGCCCACGACGACGAAAGATTTCCTTGCGTATCGCCAAACCGATGCCGGGCTGCTGCTCGTGGCGAATCAGAGGCAACAACAAGTCATACAAGTCCTCTGCCGATTCGGATTGCCCATCGAAGAATCGACGACAAACCTCTATCAACATCTCGGGGAACGCCACGCCCGTATTGGCACCATCGACCCCGCGGTGCAGCTCTTGCGGCAGGTGGATACCGCTGTTACCGACCAGGATGCTCACGCGATCTCGCCCGCCTGCGGCCTCTTGGGCTCTCAGCGCAGAGACCTTCTTGAGCGCGGACCCTTCTTCGTGCTTGACGACCTTGATGCTCCGATGCTCCTTGAGCAGCTTGTCGAGAAGGCTCGCGGAAAGGTAAACACCGGAGTTCTGCGGGTAGTCCTGCAAGACGATGGGAACGTCATCGCCAATGCTTTTGATGAGGCCCTGGAAGAAGTTCGCCACTTGATCGTCGGTCCTCAATCCGCCGGCGGGTGGAAGCATGATCCCGGAGGCGCCGGCATTCATTGCCTCGTGCACAAACTCTCTCAGGTTGTCGAAGCCGACATGGCTCGCTCCAACGATGACTTGTGCTTGCCCATCAATTCGACCGAGTGCACGCCTCAGAATCTGCATGCTTTCCTGTGCGGAGAGCTTTGTCGCTTCACCGAGTACACCGAGATAGGTCACACCCGGAACACCGCAGGAGATGAGGTGATCCGTCAGGCGGTCGAGGCTTGCGAAATCAACCGCTCCGTCGTCCGAGAAAGGAGTGACGGCGATTGGGTAGACCCCACGCGCTTGGGTGGTGAGAAGATTTGTGCTCATGCTGTCCTACGATGGATGAAACTGGCTGTGGAACAGGACTTCAAAGCTTCGACCAAGGCGCCGAGACGACCAGCTGGTTCTCTTGCCGCTGGATGTATTTCCCAGCGGCCGTCTTCTTTTTGTATTCGATCCAATCTGGATCTTTTTCCATGGCGGCACGCCTGCTTTGCCTGTCCGCGGCGTCCTTGTAGCCCCAGAGATGGACTACTTGATTGAGCTCGCCTACTTCGGAGATGAAGTAGCCGAGCGGATCGCCTACATGACGACGCTGCACTGGGAGGCCATGCGATTCATAGACCTCGAGATATGCCTTGAGCAACCCTGGGAAGACCGTATAGGTACGGATATCGACCAACATTCGCTTTTCCTCATCTGCTTGATTCGGAGAACTTTAGGCAGCGGTATGGTTCGAATCAATCGATTAATTTCGCTGGATTCACGAGAAAAAACGATGGTTGCGCCGCCATAAAAAAGCACAGCGGCCATCGTCCCTTTTATCGGTCGATGAATCTTCTGGACGAACAAGTTCTCCGCGATCGCCGCATCGCAGCGGTCACGGGATTCGATACAACGGATGGCCGCTGCTGCG
This sequence comes from Variovorax sp. EL159, assembly GCF_900100965.1. Lineage (GTDB taxonomy): Bacteria > Pseudomonadota > Gammaproteobacteria > Burkholderiales > Burkholderiaceae_C > Variovorax. The sequence goes on from NZ_FMUJ01000004.1 coordinate 572,762, forward strand.
GCTGGCCCGACTCAGGAAACCTGGACGATAGCCTCTACTTCCACAGTCATGCCATTGGGAAGCGACCCCATTCCCACAGCGGATCGGGCGTGCCGGCCTGCCTCTCCGAACACGTCGACGAGCAGCGCGGAACAGCCGTCGATGACCTTGAAATGCTCGGTAAAGGTCGGCTCTGCATTGACCATGCCGAGGAGCTTGACGACCGCACGCACCCGATGCAATTCACCCAATGCTTCCTTCAAGGTTGCGAGCATGTTCAACCCAGTCAGTTGGGCATCTGCATAGGCGCCGGCAATCTGATCTGCGGAGCTGATCCTGCCCACTCGGTACGTGTTGTCGGGCAATCGGGGGCCGTGGCCTGCAAGAAAAATCAGGTCCCCTACACGCCGGTAGGCAATGTAGTTGGCTCGTGGGGGCAGCGGCGCGGGGAGGGTCAAGCCCAACGAGGCCAGGCGTTCTTCGGGTGTCATCGGTCAATCCTTCATTGAAGGTTTCGCGTGATTGCATCGGCGGTGGAGCGCCGCGCTCAAAGCTGAAAACCCCGCGGAAAGATGTCGGAGGAATCGAGCATGAATTCCGAAGTCCCGACAATCCATGCACGTCCGGTGATCTGGGGAATAACGGCCGGGATTCCATCCACGGTGGCAACGCCTATCAATCTCCCCTCGAACCGAGATCTGATGAGTGACTCGCAGACGAGCGGCTCGTCCAATCCAAGCTCGCCTCTCGCGTGCGCCAGGGCCATTCGCACAGACGTGCCGGTCCCGCACGGAGAACGGTCAAAGTATCTTGGCTCCTTCACCATGAGGTTGCGCGCCGGCCGGGGTCCGACGGGAGCCTCGGTGAAGAGCGATGACCGCAAGGCCCCAAGGTCGACGCCCGCCGGTGACTGGAACGGCACCTGCTCGCGCGTTGCGGCAACGATCTGGAGTCCGAGATCGATGAAGCGATTCAGGTTCTCCGGCTCGATGCGCATCCCCAGTTGCGCCACGTCGACCATCGCATACACATTGCCGCCGTATGCCAGGTCGACGGTGATGTCTCCGAAGCCCTGCACCTGCACGCGCGCGTCGCGCGCCAAAATATAGGTGGGAACGTTGGTGAAGGTCACATCGAGCGCCTTGCGCCCTTCCACACGGACCTTCGTCACAATCAGGCCGGCGGCTGTGTCCAACCGGACCTCGGTGAAGGGCGCCCTGGCCTCCACCAATCCACGCTCGACGAGCATGGTAACCAGGCCGATCGTTCCATGACCGCACATCGGCCAGAATCCGCCTCCGCTCATGTAGATCACGCCGAAATCGGCGTCCGCACGGGCCGGCGGCGTGAGGATCGCGTACATCATCGGGCCGTGGCCTCGAGGTTCGCTCACGAGGAGATCGCGCACCCATTCGAGATTTCCCCTGGCCCACGCGAGCCGCTCGGCCATCGAATTGCCAGGAATGGGCGGCAAGCCTTCGACCACGACACGCAGAGGCATGCCCTCGGCATGCGTGTCCACGGTCTTTACATATACGGGTGCAAACATCTAGTGGTCTTTCATTGGAATGCGCGATCGTTGGGGCTTGCGAACGCCTCGCGCAACTGATCGGACAGCGGGAAATTCAAGTTGATGCCCTTGGGGGGTATCGGGGACATGAACCACTTCTTGTACAGTTCTGTCGCCTTGCCCGAGGTCATGAAGGGGGTAAGCGTCTCGTTCACGAAGGCGCGAAACTGCGGATCATCCTTGCGCATTACCAGTGCGTAGGCTTCGAAGGACTGGGGTTTTCCAACGACTTCGTAGTCCTTGGCATTCGGGGACTTGGCGAGCTGCCCGTAGAGGAGCGCGTCGTCGATGAAAAAGCCCGCAGCCCTTCCGGTCTCCAGCGTGAGAAACGACTCGGCATGGTCCTTGGCGCTGATGATGTTCATGCGCATGTTGTTCTTACTGTTCATCTCGCGCAGGATCTGCTCGGGCGTCGTACCTTGGGTCGTTACGACGTTCTTCCCGATGAGATCCGTAAATTCGCGGACGCCCGAATTCTTTTTCACGAGCAATCGTGTGCCAATGACGAACGTGGTGTTGGAGAACGCCACCTGCTTCTGGCGAGCCAGATTGTTCGTGGTCGATCCGCATTCAAGGTCCACGGTTCCATTGCTGATCAACGGCAGCCGGCTCAGCGGTGTCGTCGGAACCTCCTTCACAACCAGATTAGGAAGGTTCAACTTCTGCTTCAGCGCTGCGACCACAAGCCCGCACAACTCGGCGGAGTAGCCGATGATCTTCTGGTTGTCGTCGTAGTACGAGAACGGAACTGCGGATTCGCGGACTCCGAGTGTGAAGACCCCGCTTTTCTTGACCTTTTCCAGTGTCCCGCCCTCCTGTGCAACCGCGGAACCCGCGAGCAGGGACGCAAACAGGATCAGCGAAGGAATAGTGAGCTTCATGGTGATTTCCGGCGTTTGATTGAAGAGATTAGGTCTGCTAGACCGCCTATGACTTCGCGCTGCTTCTTTGCAGAGCCTTGACCCCTGCGGAAGCAAGCAAAGAAATGATGAGATAGACACTTCCCGCGAAAAGAATCATGCCCACCGTCGTGCTGTCACGATCAGCAATGTTTTTCGACGTACGGAAGAAATCGGCGAGCCCGATGACATACACCAAGGAGGTGTCCTGAAACAGGGCGACGCCCTGTGTCAGAAGAGCTGGAACCGTGGCGCGCATCGCCTGTGGGAGCACGATGAGGCGCATGGCCTTGAGATAAGACATGCCCAGCGCCTGCGCCGCGTTGAGCTGGCCGCGCGGGACTGCCTGAATGCCGGCGCGGATGATCTCGGCGAAGTACGCGGCTTCGAAAAGGCAAAAAGCCACCATAGCCGAGACCAGCCGGATATCTGTGCGAGGGGAGAGATCGAAGACGCTTTGAATCAGCTGCGGAACCATCAGGAAAAACCACAGCAGCACCATCACGAGTGGAACGGATCGCATGACCGTCACGTAAGTGTGCGCAAACAAGGCAATGGGCTTAAACGATGAGAGCCGCATGACCGCAAGTACTGCGCCCCACGCGATACCGACGCCCACAGCAACTGCGGTGATCTTGAGCGTCACCACCATTCCCGTTGCCAGCGCGGGCAGCGAGTTGGACAACGCCTGAAGGAAGTCGAGGATGACCATCATTTGCCTCCGATATAGCCGGGAAGCCGCAACGATTTCTCGAGGAAGCGCATGGAGAACATGACGATCATGTTGATCGTCACGTAGATCAGCGTGGCTACGATGAACGACTCATAGGGATGCGCCGTGTATTCGCTCACCTGCTGAGACTGAGCGGAGAGATCGAGCAATCCGATCGTGGAGGCGACGGCCGAGTTCTTGAACACATTGACGAACTCGGAACTCAGTGGTGGGATGGCCACCCGGAACGCGACGGGCAGCAGCACATAGCGGTAGGCCTGGGAGAGCGTCAAACCCATCGCGAGCGCGGCGGCGCGCTGGCCGCGCGGCAGGGTGCCGATGCCCGAGCGAACGTGCTCGCATACGCGGGCCCCCATGTACAGGCCGATGCAAAGCACGGAGGCGGTCAACATCTGCGTGTTGGAGGGCAGTTCCTTGAACCAGGTGCCGAGGCCCGCTGGCACGACTTCCGGCATGACGAAGTACCACGCGAAGAGCTGCACGATGACCGGCACATTGCGGAACACCGCGACGTACACGGTTCCGATGGACGTGAGCCATTTGTTCGGGACCGTACGCAGGATCCCCATCAGAGTGCCGATGGCGAGTGCGATCACGATCGCCAAAAGGCCGAGAACCACGGTGTTGTAGAGGCCGGCAAGAAGCCAGTCGAGATAGTTCGACGGCTCGCCCGTGGAGACGGGCTCCAGAAAGACGCTCCAATTCCATGAATAGGTCTGAGACATAGATCGCCTAGGTGTCCTGCTGTTGCCTGCGCTGTCACATGTAAGGTGCCGTCAACGCCGCACCCTTGAACCGATCGGAGAAGCCTCCCGCGTAGCCATGATCAGTGATGGAGGATTCTGGAGAGGAACAGCTTTGCCCGCTCCGTGCGACCTTCACTGTTGCCGAAGAACTCTTCCGACGGCGTGTCTTCGAGAATCCTGCCTTCGTCCATGAAAATGACCCGGTCGGCCACGCTGCGAGCGAAGCCCATTTCATGGGTTACGCAAATCATCGTCGTCCCCTCGCTCGCGAGCTGCACCATGACGTCCAGCACCTCGCTCACCATTTCGGGGTCGAGTGCCGACGTCGGCTCATCGAAGAGCATGCAGATCGGCCCCATTGACAGCGCGCGTGCGATTGCGGCGCGCTGCTGCTGGCCACCAGACAGCTGGGCGGGATATTTGTATGCATGGCTCTTGAGTCCGACACGCTCGAGCAGCGCGAGTCCCGTTGCCGCCGCCTCATCCTTGCTGCGGCCCAGCACCTTGATCTGCGCAATGGACAAGTTCTCGATGATGGAAAGATGCGGAAAGAGCTCGAAGTTCTGGAAGACCATCCCTACTTGCGAGCGAAGCTTGGACATGTCGGTCTTGCGGTCACCCACGGATATGCCATTGACCGTGATGCTGCCTTGATTGATGGGCTCCAACCCGTTGATGGTCTTGATGAGGGTGGATTTGCCCGAACCTGAAGGTCCGCACACCACCACGACCTCACCTTTTTCCACCCGTGTCGTACAGTCGGTTAGAACTTTGAAGACACCGTATTGCTTCGATACGTGGTTGATGTCGATCATGATGGTCCTGCGTGGAGCGAGAGGGTGATGTGGTCGGGTCAGGACATCGCGAGTTCGTCGCAAGCAAGCAGGATGCGGCGGCATGCCTTCTCAAGCACCTGCATCGGTGCAGCGAACGACAGCCGGATCGCCGGCGACCCGCCGTACGCAGCGCCGTGCACCGTCGCGACGAGATGCTCCTCGAGCAGGTGTGTCGCAAGATCCTCGTCCGACTCGATGCGTCGTCCCTTCTTCGTCGTGGTCCCCATGAGTCCTTGGCACGACACATACACAAAGAATGCGCCTTGCGGGATGGGGCACTGAAGTCCCTTTCCTTTTTGCAGCATGGAGACGACCAGATCCCTTCTTGCCTGGTACTGCTGCAGCCATTCGCCGAAAAAGGCTCTGGTGCCGTTCAGTGCGGCTAGCGCGGCAGCCTGGGTCACCGAGGACGGGTTGCCACTCGTCTGGGATTGAAGCGTGCCGATGGCCTTGATCAACGCAGCAGGGCCGCCGGCATAGCCCAGTCTCCACCCCGTCATCGAGAACGACTTGGAAACCGCGTTGACCGTGACCGTCCGATGCGCGAGTTGCGGATTGGCCTGGGCGAACGATGTGAACCTCGTGCCGTCGAACACGAGGTATTCGTAGACGTCGTCGGTCAATATATGGACGTCAGGAAACTCGGCAAGCACGCGGCCGAGGGCCTGGAGTTCCGCCTCCGTGTAGACGGCCCCTGTCGGGTTGCTTGGGGAATTGATGAGCAGCCACTTCGTTCGTGGCGTGATGGCTTGCCGAAGCTGCACAGGGCTGATCTTGTACCCTTGCTCAGGTGTCGCCAGAACGAATACGGGCGTGCCTCCGTTGAAACGAACGATGTCCGGATACGAAACCCAGTAAGGCGCCGGGATGATGACCTCGTCTCCCTCGTTCACGGTGCAGGTCAGTACATTGAACAGAACCTGCTTTGCACCTGCGCCAACGGTGATCTCGTTCGGCGCGTATGCCAGCCCGTTCTCTCGCCTGAATTTGTCGCTGATGGCCTGTTTCAGTGCGGCAGTTCCGTCGACTGCGGTGTACTTGGTCTCGCCCCCGAGCATCGCCGCATGAGCTGCTTCGATGATGTGAGGCGGTGTCGAGAAATCGGGTTCGCCTGCAGTCAGGTTGCACACGTCCTTGCCCGAGGCGATCAAGTCTCGTGCGCGCCCCAGTGCCACCAGGCTGGGAGAAGGGGCGATACGATCAAGTCGATCCGCGAGGAAGCTCATGGGAAAAGTCCTTGCTCCGTAGTGGAATAGCGGATGTCCAGCGCGCTTCAGCGCGCCTGGAGCGAACGCCGATAGCGCTCTTCGTTTTCTTGGTTCATCGGGTACAACCCCGTCAGCGGCTGCCCACCCTGAACTTCTTGCAGGATCCACGCTTCCAGCAACTCTTGCTCTGCCGCGATCTCGGCGACTTCCTCCACCATCGTCACTGGAATCACGATGGCGCCATCGTCATCGGCCACGATGACGTCTCCCGGGAAGATCGCGACGCCACCACAGGAGATCGGCTGATCCCACCCAACGAATGCGAGTTGCGCAACGGCCGGAGGTGCGGCAATGCCGCTGCACCAGACCGGCAATTCGCTGGAGATGACGCCGACACGATCCCGAACCACGCCATCACTGATGAGTCCCTTGACGCCACGAGCCCGCATGCGGGCGCACAGGATGTCGCCGAAGATGCCAGCGTCCGTGCGTCCCAGCGCATCGGCAATCGCGATGCATCCGGGGGGCATGCTTTCAACGGCGGCGCGGGTCGAAGTGGGAGAAGACCACGCCGCGGGCGTGTTGATGTCTTCACGGCCGGAGATGAATCTCATGGTGAACGCAGGTCCCGCGACTCTCGGCTGGCCTGCGACAAGAGGCGTACTGCCGCGGATCCAGACGTTGCGAATCCCCTTCTTGAAAAGCACCGTGGTCAGAGTAGCCGTCGTGGCACTCGCCAGCTTGGCCAACACTCGATCGTCGTACACCATATTCATCCTTTAGATGCTCGGGATCAGCCCACCGTCCACCCGGACAATGGAACCTGTGACATAAGAGGCCTGCGAGCTGGCGAGGAACGATGCGACGTTTGCATACTCTTCCGGTGTTCCATATCGACCAGTGGGAATGCTTGCAACGCTTTCAGCGGCCACTTCCTCGACCGACCGCCCCTCGCGCCTGGCTTTTTCGGCATCGAGAAACTGGATGCGGCCTGTCGCGATACGGCCTGGAACGATCATGTTCACCGTGATGCCATGTGACGCTACTTCGCGAGCGAGTGTTTTCGACCAGCCCACCAGTGCGCTTCGCAGGGAGTTCGACAAGCCCAGATTGGGAATCGGCGCAATCACGCCCGACGACGCGCTGGTGATCACCCGTCCCCACTGCTTCGAGCGCATGCCGGCAAGCACCTTGTCCGTGATGGCGATCACGGGCTGGACCATCTTTCCGAAGTTGAAAGCCCAGACGTCCTGGTCGATGCCGGAGATCGGCGACGGCGATGGGCCGCCGGTGTTGTTCACCAGGATGTCGATGGGCCCCACGTGCTTGGTGATGACCGCCAAATTTGCATCGATCGCACGCAGGTCCGTGATGTCCCAGACATGCGAGAAAACACCATGGCCGAATTCGCTCAACCGCTTGGCGACGGCGTCGAGCTCGGTTGCATTGATGTCCGCGATGGCAACGTTGCAACCCTCGCGGCCCAGCGACTGAGCGATGGCGGAGCCCAGGCCACCAGCGCCGCCGAGTACCAGTGCCGTCTTTCCATTGATCCCGAAGTCCATCTTGTTTCCCCAAGTTTTCTGCACCAGAGGAGCCGGATGTTAGGAAGCGATTCGACTTTCCACAATGGAATTGTTTTCGATATAAACATTCCAAAAAGGAAAATAATGGACGCAAGTGCAACCGTGTTTCGAAATGCAGTAAGTTGCAAAACTGGAATGTCGGATGCGTTTCAGTTGCCCTTTTGGCAAATTCCGCTATAGAGTCGAGCATTACCTTTTCGGGTCAGCCTGTGGTCACTCTGAAGCAGTTGGAAGCATTCTTCTGGGCGATCGAACTGGGGAGCCTCGAGGAGGCCGCCAGCCGGCTTCACACCACACAGTCCGCGATTTCAAAGCGCGTGCAGGAACTTGAATCCGCGCTCGGCATTCCGCTGTTCGATCGCAGCAAGCGGCGTGTCCATGCCACGGCGTACGGGCAGGAGATCCTCCCGCTCATCGCCGAGATGCTGAATCTGCGAACTCGCCTGATTGATATTGCGACCGCGAAAGAGCATCCGCCACGTACCCTTCGGCTGGGAGTGACAGACCTTACCGCTCTGACCTGGCTCCCACAGTTGATACAGCGCGTTCGATCAAGCCATCCGCATGTCACGCTTGAGCCGATCGTCGATACGAGTACGCTACTAGTGGAACGGCTTCGATCTGCGCAGCTTGACCTCGTTGTGGTTCCTGACGCGTTTCGCGAACCACAGTTTGATACCGTGCCACTGGACTCCGTCGAGTACGCGTGGATGTGCAGCCCGAGCTACCTGCCTGAGCAGACCAGCATGAAGCTCCAGGAGCTTCAGAACTTCACCATCATCAGCCAACTCCATGGTTCGGGTCTGGGCCAGATCATGAAACGTTGGTTGTCGGAAAACCAAGTGAGTACGGAAGGCGGACTCTCAAGCAGTAACCTCACGGCGATTGCCTCGCTCACACTTTCAGGGATGGGAATCAGCTACCTTCCCAGGAAAATCTTCGATGACGTTGTCCAATCGGGTCAGCTTCAAATCATCAAGACTACGCCGGCGATACCACGCATCCCCTACGCGCTGATGTACCGAAAAGGCGCCGCAGATGAGCTTCTGCGCTTCGTAACGTCTGTCGTGACGGATACATGCGACTTCGCACGGATGCTACCCGGCTACTTTACGACCAGCGTGCCGCGATCTTCGACCCGCTGAGGACAACGGCAGCTGTTACATGCCTCGGTGTGTGGGGCGGGCCACCGATTGCGCCGCCGTTTCCGGGATTTGGTGGCCTCGAGCGCAAGCCAGGTCGCGAGTTTCTCGGCGTAGGGATCGAGCTTTCTTGAGCTCATCCGCTTGGCATACCGCGGCGCTTCTTCGCCCGCTCTCAGGTACTTCTGTAACGTGTTGCGAGACAGGCCTGTACACCTTGCAATCTCGCGGATGGATATCCTGGCCTCGAGTCGCGGGCAATCGTGCGCGCGAACCCTCATATTGCAGTGGCATTGCGCTATTGCGTGGCAAGGCGTTCCGCAATCTCACGCGCACTGAGATCTCGGATCGACGCAAGCTTTTCAAGCTGCGCCACCCGCGGACGCGCCTTGCCTTGTTCCCAGTAATAAATCGTTTGCCCGGACACGCCAACCAGTTGTCCATAGATCGCCGCGGACAACCCGAGCTTGGCCCGGTGTGCCGCCAACCTGGTTGCGCTGAATCGGCGCTTCGTGCTCGTTGTCGCCCCATCATCCGAGCCAGGCCCTGCGGCAGGGCGCGTCACGCCCTTCGCAACACGGCGCAATTCCTTCTCGAGCGCATTCACTTGGCGACGTAGCTCAGCAATTGACGCGCGATGCGCGATGGATGCTTTCTTGAGCGTTTCGATCTCAGCGCGCACTTCTTTGCGAGCAACACGGGAGATCTCGGTTTTGAAGATCGAGGCGATATTTGGCATGGGCACATTGTGCCGTCTCGTTGCAACACCTACCCGTTGCTCGCCAGCGCCGAGCCCCCACCAATAGCCAAGAGATCAGGAAACCACAGAGCGGCAGCTACCGCCCATGCCAGAGCGTGATTGCTGACGCCTTTAAGGCTCCTGAAATTTCTTTTCCAGCAGTTCAAGCTCCGAAACATACGCCTCAGACAAGGAGCCCTGTATCGGAGCCACCAGTGGCAGGGGGAACAAAGGGAAACAAGCCGTAGCGACCACTGTGAGGGTTCTTGCCGAACATCTGCACCTGCTCAAGCGCCGCAATTGCTGTTGGAGGATCAGAATTCTCCACAACGATTACTTGTCGGTCCGTTGGGAGCGATTGAAGATAACTGTAAAACTGCTCATTCAAGTCCGTACCAGTTAGATCATCTTCCTTCCCGTCAGGCTTGCGATATGCGAGAAGCGGTGAATCAAGAATGACGAACCCTGGATGCGGCGTACCGTTTTCCCTGCAGTAGTCGAGCAGCCCAAGCGTAAAGGCCGCATGGGTAACGGCCCGCAGGCCTTTTCCTCGCGCAGTGCGTTGTTTACCTGCGATGACAAGGTCACGTGACTTGGCATCGAAGTGAACAGGTCCGACGTCGGGGAAATGCCACGCCTTGAGGATTGCTTCCACGGACTGCGCGAAGCCCTCCGCCACAGCAGTCGGAATGTCGCCTTGAATCGGTGTACTCGCCCCACGCTCTTCTTGGGCATTTTCCAGTTCGGCGCGGCGGCGCTCCATGTCTTGGACCGTTGCATACAAGGCGATCGCCTGTCGGACTTCGCCGCGTTTGTCCGCGAACTCAGAATAGGATGCCCGGAGCTTTGCAAGCTTCGACGAAATGAGGCCATCGACTTGACCGGAGATCTCCTTCAGTTCAGCGACCACTGTAGGCATACGGCGATCAAAGCTTGCCCCCTCCCTGTGTAGCTCTCTGATCGTGTTTGCGAGCTCACCACGCAACAACTCAATCTTGGATATTTCCTTTCGAGCGGCATCGACAATCGCGTCGACATTGCCGTCGCATTCCTCATCGACATGATGATGCGCAGGGTCCGCTCCGCAGAGCGGACAACGAGACGATCCTAAGATTCCAAAAAGAGTTCCACCTTCTTCGATCGCTCTTAGCCGTTCAATATCGGAGTTGTAGTGCCTATCCAGCAAGCTGAACCGCGCCAGAAGCGTCCCGACTTCGTTCCGACGATCTCTGCTTTCTTCGAGCTTCTTGCGAAGTTCGCGGCGACGACCCGCAGCCTCTTGGAACGCTGCTTCTGTGGACTCCAGTTGAACTGCATGCTGGCTGAGTGACGAGTCGATTTTTCGAAGCTGATCTTCTAGTTCTCTTGGGCTCTTCGTCAGCTCTTTCAGCTGGTCGCGATAGTCATCCAGGAGCTGATCCAGAAGCTGCATTTGCGCTTCGCGTGATAGTTCTTCGGGCTCCTGTGGCGCATTTGGAACAAGCGCGGAATCATCCACGCCAGTCAACAGCAACTTGAACGTCGCAGTGTTGGGCGTATTTGCGGTTGGGTTCCCATCATGTAAGGGCGAACGCTGCTGTGTGATCTCTGTTTCAGTGACGATCATCAGCCGCGCGACATTGCGAAAGCTGAGGCTATTGGTTTCGCCACGCACGTTCTTTCGAACGCGCTTTCCCGCCAAGCCACATTGCTGCAGCAAGAACATCGAAAGGTTGCTCTCGCTCTTCTCACTGTGCTTCTCGGCGAGGAGCTTGGGTTGAACCTCGATGCCTGGCGGAGCGTCGTATCGCTCTTCGTACAGATTGAAGCTACCGCCATCGATGCTGCGCACCAGCGTGAACGCTTGCCCCTGCAGGTTTTCAATTCCAAGTAGAACTTGGTTGTACCCGGTGCGTTCAGGAATCTCACGTAGCGCTAGGTTACCCCCCATCATGAAGTCGAGGGCTTCGACGATGAAGGATTTTCCGGTGTCCGATGCCCCATAGAGAACATTTAGCCCCGGACCGAAGGCGATGCTGGAAGGGGGCTTCTGCGGCCCAAAGAAAGCCAGTCGACGTACTTGGAATCCGGGCGAAATTGTGCTCACACGCCTCCTCCAAAGCTACGCTCGACGCTTTGAAATTCCTCGACCCACTCGTCAAAAAACTTGCGCATGACTGCCCGAAACTGTTGATCCGCGTAGCCGCCGAATGATTCGACAAGCCATGCTGCCCGCTCCTTGAGCGAGACCAGATAGGTTGTGGTCAGTGATGCCAGAAACGGTGCGGCGTTTTCGCCTGCACTGTATTTGAAGCCTTCATCTGAAATCTCCCGCACAACCAAGTCACGCGTCATCATGAGGAGAAGCGCTTCTTCGACCAGCTTGCGCCGAACGAGCAATTCGGCAGAGTGCAGCGGCGACGGTGGATGCAAGCTCTCAGGCCCGCCAACGTCCCCTGTGTGAACAAGAAGGTAGTCGAATGCAACGAGTCGTTGCAGATCAAAAGTCTGAGGATAGGCCGCGCCAAGAGTCGCCACTGCACGCATTCCGGCCTCGAGAGGACCATTGAACGTCACGGGATTCCGCTCCTGCTTCATCAGGTGGACCATTTCAGTCGATCCTCATTGGCAAGTTGATGGCAGACGCCATCGCGGTCCTTCGGATTCGAACAAGAGATCAGCGGATTCGCAGTGATCTGCAGTTCACGTGCTGCCTTGGTGACCTCGCATACACGGACGTAGCCATCAGCATGACTGGCATCGTGTATGTCAACAACACCGTTGTAGATGTCGTCCTGAAAAGCTTCGAACGTGCCTGCCGGTACGGAGTCACGGGCAAAGACGCGAAGCGCTTCGGCCTGATAGAAGGCTTCACGCTGGCGAATGAAATGACCGTTCAATTTCGGCCAGGTCTTCAGCGTGCCGGGATCGGAAACTGGCGCCTTCGTGTGATCAGCATAGGCGTCGAGCAGATGCGACACGTATTTGCTCTCTCCGGGAGCAATCATTGAGGGCGCCGAAGATCCTACGGGACGTGGCGGTAGCCCCCCGCCGAACCGAGCGGTATGTACAGGGGTTTCCCGATGATCCTCAATCAGTTCGAGAGCCGTCTTCGCGTCAAAGATCGAAAAATCGAAGGCTTGTACATACGCGAGAAGTTCACCCTCAAGCGATATCTCTTGTGTGCTGGTGATTGCTGCGCGAATGCGCTTTTCCCAGTTCGCTATTACCTCAGCCTTCAACTTCGTAGCATCGCTCAAGAGGGCCAACAGCTTGGTTCCCGCTCCTTTCGGAGCTACAAAGAAGTAATGTCGAGGAACGCGGTAAGCCTTGTTGAACGAATACCAGATGATCTTGCCGAATTCGGCCCAAACATCGCTTGGCCTAAGCGCGTGGTCATAGTGTTTACACTGGTAGTTGTCCCACACACCCTGAAGCTTCTGGGCATCGACAAACCCCGCCACATCGATACCGCGATCTCCTGCCCCCGTAAAGCGTTGTACTTGGACGTAGCGCTTCTTCAAACAGTAGTGCGCCCACTCGTGCACAAAGTCCTCCCACGGGTCTGGTGAATACAGAAGCAACTGCTGCTGCGGTGGAATGAGAGGTCCATGGGTGATGCCCGTAGCCGTGGTCTGCACGGGAGACGGTGCCGGAGCCAGTATGTCCGTCAAACTGCCGGTCATACGGAACGTGTTGTAGCCAGAGGCACGAATACCACGATAGCGGTCTGAGCGTTGGTTCTTTGCCTCGATGGGCAAGCGAGACTTTGGGCCTCGGTGGGGTTTATGGATGCATTCTTGGTCTCAACTACAGCACGAGCGCGTCTGCGGTGGTCAAAAAGCATGCGGGTCTGGATAGGGGCTGGGAGGGCATACCCGAGGCGGATCGCATTGGTACTGGGAGTCACTCCGCCCTGCTCCTTCAGTCGAGCGAAAATTTTGACGTGGGAGAGCGCTTCATTCGGTTCCAGCATCAGTCTCCCGCCTCCGGTAGTTGTGTAAACGTTGTCATCCAGTAGTTCTTCTTTTCCCGCCCGCTATTGCAGAGCTACATCTGACCCCAGGGGCCAACGGCGTGTTGTAAAGCGGGTACGTACATTCCATGGGTCCGTACTTCAATTTTCCCACTAGGCCGCCCCCACCTCGCCGTGAACGCGCGCTCGGAGCGAGACGATAGTCGACCAGGCGAACGTGCACAAGCCTCCTCCTTACGGTTTGTCAAAGTGTCCCGTCTAGGCAGTTAAGACGGACTGCAGCGGCGAACGCACGCTCCGCGCAACTGGGGCAGGGCAAACAGTAACATCACGCAATGCCCAACCGCCCAATCCTTCCGTTCGATGACTACCAGCGTATCTACCAGGTGATCTACAGCGTGCTGCAGGCATCTGGCGTAGCGAACACGCCTCGCGCCTGCTTCTTTTTCACCGTCGTCGGTGTACTTCTGCTACGGGACCACTATCGGATGCCGGCGACAATTTCAGCAGGAGCCGTTGCGATGATGGTCGATGATCGCACCTCTACGATCGCCGTGTACGGCCGGCAGTCCGACGGACTACTCACCAGCGACCTTGAGGCCTTTCACGCTTGGGTCGAGTGCGAGGGTTGGGTAATCGACTTCATGGCACCCATCATGGGTGAAGCCATGCGAGAAGACGGCTTCACGATGAAATTGCCTCGACGCATGCTTCAAAAGCCACTCTCAACTATCAAGCACTCGCCCAGCGAGATCGAGCGTGAGGGAGATATCTGCTTAAGTCACAACCGCGAGCTCACGGAAGCGCTCACCGATGGCCTTTCCACGAGCGCAACAGATCTCATCAAAGTCTGCGAGGCCTGGTTTCGGCGCCCACCACGGTTACTAAAGCCGATGGAGATGGGAGACAGTCACGGCCCTACAAAGAAGCTGATCTTGAGGGCGCCAACAATCGAAGGAGTTTGGTAGAAACGCATCCTCGCCCGGTGTGTTATCGATGGAAGAATCGGCCGTTGAGATCTCTTTCAGATCGAGCGCTTCGCGAATCGCGGACTCCTCACTCCCACTCGTTTGAGATTAATCGTTAATGGACTTTTCTTCCCTACGGGCCCTGCTGCGGCCTTTTGTTGGTGAGTTGAAGGACAACTGCACGAACACGACGATGCCGGAGTACTGCATCCAGTTGGGGCTGCCCACACCACCAGAGGAGCCCGACAAGCGCAGTCGCCTTCATGGAGCGTTCGATGCTCTGTCCAACAGTGCCATACCTGGGTTCGCGCAGCGCCTAATCGACCTTCGCATGCTACAGCCTGAACTGCGCAATCGGGTCCAGGATTTGCTTTGGGTGGACAGCTCGATCATAGAAATTCCTAAGCGCAGCCGACGCGAGCTTGCTCGAGAGCTGCAGGCCTTCGAGTTGTTTCATCATTGGGAAAACTTCCGTCAGCTGATTCAAGACGTCTTCGTTCTTGAAAACAACCTGCGAGCGGTCTTGATGGGGTGGTCAGGCGGCATCTTGGATGAAGTGCACAAGCATTTCGTGAGGAATCCAGAGGACGCCGACGTTGAAGCGCTGTTTGACAACTTGAAGGCATTCGATCTTTCCGACAAACGATTTACTCTTTTTCTAGAAGGGCTCGTCTCCGCCGACGTGCAGGTAGATACCGAGGCCCAAGTCATCATCGTTGCTGCAGCGAACCGAGTGCTGCTCAAATGTGGCGCTGAATTGCGTCAGACCGGGGAGGCCGGTGGCTACCCTGTATTTAGCGTTGTCGCGTTGCGAAGCGCGCGAGGACGACCAAAGAACCTTATCTTTGCCTCGATCAATCAGAAACCCGACATCAGACTTCGCGATGCAGTCAACAACGACATCGAAATCGTGTCGAACCCCGACGATGTCTTGGTCTATGACCGACCGCTCGGAGCCGGCGGCTTATCTTGGCGAGAGCTGCAGAACTGGTGGACAGAGACGATGGGGGAGTTCGATTCCGACCGCGCAAAGAAGAGCCTGTATCGGCGCCTTGTTGAAAGCCTACCAATTTCGTCACCACCGCAGCGGCGCTTGTTCGAATCGTATTTTCGGGAATTTGGTTCGGCGATACCCATCTTGCCGGCCTTATTACCAGAAGTTTGGCTTCACTGGGATCCGAAAACCGTTGAGCAGCGCGGAGCCCACGCGCTATTAACACACCGCATGGACTTCTTGATGCTATTACCCGCAGGCGGGCGCGTGGTCATAGAAGTCGACGGTGTGCAGCACTACGCCCAGTCCGATGGCCAAGCGGACCCACGCTTGTATGCCCATCTGGCGGCCGGCGAGCGCGAACTGAAGCTCGCGGGCTACGAGGTGTACCGCTTCGGAGGTGCAGAGCTTCAGCCTTCCAACGTGGCAGAGGTTGCCAAGTCCTTTTTCCATGCGCTTTTCAAACGCCACGGCATCGCTTGGCACTGAATAAGGTCTTAGTTCAGGGTGCATCCGCGCTCGGCCTTTGAAAATGAAATCACCAAGAGAGTTCAGGCAGCGTCGCGCTGCTCAACAGCGAAGTGCTCAGATTGAGCGGCCCCTACATTGCGAACAGCTCGTTTCCTGGAATACGGGGGCAAGATCGGCCACGAATATCTCGCCAACGTATCATGGTGTTCACACGCTATTGCCGACCAAACGTTGTCGTCAGGAGGAGAGCTCATGGCCCAGATTGCTTGTCTTGGGTGGGGATCGCTGATTTGGGATCGGCGCGGCCTTCCCATTCAATCGGACTGGTTGGATGATGGACCGCTTGTTGCTGTTGACTTCTTACGGCAATCAAAGGATGGTCGGATGACGCTCGTGTTGGATAGCTCTGCCATGTCGGTCCGTTCTCTGTGGGCAAGGATGATTACGACAGATCTGACGCAAGCACGTGAGGACCTGCGCATCCGCGAGAGAGTACCCGTGTCTACAGCTGGAAAATACATCGGAAGCTGGTCGCTTGGCGAACAGTTTCCATCGACCATCACTGACTTAGAGGCATGGGCGCAAAGCCAAAACCTCCAGCATGTGATCTGGACCGCGTTGCCCGCAAAGTTCGGTGGGATTGAAACAACGCCGTCTTCAGACGTTGTGCTTGACTACCTTCACAAGCTGACAGGCCCCGCACGAGACGAGGCGGAGCGCTATGTACGGCGAGCCCCACGCCAGATCGACACTCAGTTGCGTCAACGGATCGATTCGGAACTGAATTGGACTGCAACCGATGCTTGGTAAGCATACAAGGCGAATGTTGATGTCGTTGATGACTGGGCTTGGGAGCATGTATGTCGTGGGATGAAGCGGCGCCGACTTATCGACCCTGCCCATGCGGAGCGGGAAGATATGCAGTCATCTCGCGATTCGACGACTGGAATCGCTCTGATGAGCGCTGGGAGATGCATTGCCCCGCTTGCGCCACGAAATACGACCTGTATGTCCGTAACTACACCGAGCGCAAAGGCATGGCGGCGACATTTCGTGGCTGGGCCTTGCGCAACCTCTTGGGTGAACTCGCCGCTGCCGGTGCGAAGCTTAATGACGCCAAACAGAGCCTGGCCACCTTTGCCAGCGCACAGTTCGGTGACCACTGGCAGGCCTACTTCGCGGGAAAAACAAAAAAGGCCATCTGGAGCGAACTTACCGAAAGTGGAAAGTGCTACCCCAGCTTGAAGACCTTCTACACCCAGACCCGCAAGTCCGGCTTGGAGCATATTCTGACGGAATACTTCAGCTACCAGGGACTTCCCAAGGTTGTTCGCATTCTCGGCTTGTCACCTCAGTCGGAATTGGCTAGGCAGTTAGAGGAAACCGAGCACCTGGAGAGCGAGTTGAAAGAGATGGATGGCAACGTGCGCGAACATGCGCTTGGCTGAGCGCCGCACCGCGAAGTGCTCACTACTCATTCGTCAACCTGGACTCCTTCACCGAGGGTGCGATCCGATCAACTGCGGACCTGGAGCTTGCGGTCAGCAACGTCGAAAATCCGATTGCGAGTATCTACGACTGACGGATTTAGCATCCCGACTCCATACAGAGAGCGATGGAAATAATCTCGAGAGGTTTTGCTGTGACCGCCCCAACTCTTCCTGCGCTGAAGGCCCTGTTCGCCAAATCGCGAAACCTTTGCGCGTTCCCGGGCTGCGCTGCCCCCGTTGTAGAGGAATCGGGAACTGTGACCGCAGAGATTTGCCACATACGAGCGCTCAATACTGGCGGGCCGCGCTACGAAAAATCTCAATCACCGGAAAAGCGCAACGCCGCGTCCAATCTCATCCTCATGTGCGGCCGGCATCACAAGATCATCGACACAGAAACCCGCAAGTACACCGCTGACGTACTTCTTGCGATGAAGCTGCAGCACGAAGAGAGAGGAGTGACGGAGATTTCTCCACAGGTTACCCGCGTGGCCGAGCAACTCTTGGCCAACTACACCCGCATCTCTGTCGTGAACAACAAGGGAAACATTGCCATCCACAGTCCCGGGGCGGTTCAGGCCAACACCATCAACTTCACCACCACCCGGCAGAAGGTTTCGGTAGCTCCGCCGGCGGGGACCATCGGCGCATCGGCATCCATGTCGTCTTACTGTTCCTACCTGATCGACAGGTATCAACAGTATCAAAAGGGCGATCCCACTGGTAAAACCGACTTCAAGTACCAAGCCATCCATCTGGCCTTGAAGCGCCAATTCAAGGGGCCTTGGAAACTCCTGGATGAAGCATTCTTTACTGACCTCGTTGCCTTTCTGCAGGCCCGGATTGACGCAACGTTCATCGGTCGCCTAAACAGATCCAAAGGCATTCGGAACTATCACTCGTTCGACGAGATGCCTCGAAAACCCGGGATGAGCTAGCTGAGCACTGAGGCAAGGATCTTGCAAGAATGTCTGTCCGACAACGAGGCTTCGGCGACAGCCGTTCCACAACCTGCAACACGACCTTGTCCAACGCCCTATGGGACTATCCATTGCAAAGAATGTTCTGTACTACATCTACGTGCTTCGAGTCGAAGGGGGCCGTTGGTACGTCGGCTCGACCCTAAACTTCGAACGAAGGGTGCGCAGCCATTTTGGGAGAGGCGGAGCTGTGGCAACCAAAGAGCTACGAGCGCTGGCGATCGAGGAAGTATTCGAGCTTCGCGACTATCAGATTCGTACGGACTGTGCTCACGAGCGAGCAGAGGTAATCATTGCTCAACGTTACGCGCAGGCGTATGGAATGCACTCGGTTCGTGGTGCAAAGCATGGAAAAGGGGGGGACGACCTGCCATCCCCAGGAAACCTGCGGGACATTGAGCGCTACAACAAGTTTGCAGGCACCGAACAGGGGATTCAGCTTCTGGCTGTTCTGCGCAAAGTGGATCCTCTCGAGCTCTTGCCCAACAAGCTCGATGGTGCGCTGAAACAGCTTGCTCCCAAGGTGGAAATAAGCCTGTAGCGCTCGCAGCAAGTAACGTTCCATGTGGGACTGGAGAGAATAGAGAGTTTCACCAGTTGTTGCCTCCGATGGGTGACTCCAGATTGATGACCAGACAAGGATCGAACGCCTTGTTCTCGATCCTGCCGCTCCAGTTCACGTAGCCGCGCGGATTGCTCACGACTCGGCAAGAGCGAACTCGATAGTCGAACTGCTGATGTGTGTGTCCGTGGACCCAGAGCACGGGCACATCAAAGAATGCATCCGGAAGCTCGGTGACGAAGGCGCCTGAGGCCCAATCATCGGCGTAGCGCTGCGCGAGTGAGCCGCGATGGGGCGCATGGTGCGTCACAACCACCGTCTGTCCAGCGAACGGTTCCGAAAGCTTGTCGCGCAGCCAGGCTCGCTGCGCCTGGTGAATCCGCAGCGTGTCTTGTGCCTGGAGTTTTCGTCCTTGTTTGAAGCGCCAGGTATCAGGTTCTGCCGACTCGTCAGGTGCCCGGATCAGCGTGTAATCGTTCAGCAGATTGGTCGCCGTCTTCATGGCACGGGCCGAGTCACGGATCAGCCCTTCGGGTGTCTCGATGGCGAGCGCGAAATCGGTCCACAGCGTCGCGCCGAGGAACCGTACGGCGCCGATCACCAGTTCGTCACCGTCGAGCAGATGGACATTGCTGCCGTCGGCCGCGCGGCGTGCTTCGGCCAGCGTCGTGTCCAACCGACCGTCGTAGTACTCGTGGTTGCCCAGCAGATATACCACGGGCCTGCCTCGAAAGCGATCCGCCGCCCACTGGACGGCGCGCTTGGCCGGGGAATGAATGTCACCAGCGAGAATGGCGACATCGAATTCGAGATCGGGTGCCGGCTCGAACGGCGCGAATTCAAGGTGAAGGTCTGAAAGGATCAACACTTTCATTGGATCGCTCCTTCGAAGCGCGCGCGAAGCTCGGCACTGGCCTTGTCGTCGAAGCCAGTGAACGAGCCGCACACCACCAGATGGTCCTTGCAGAGACCGAATTGCCAGTAGGCGTCGTCGAGTGCGACCCAGGGCTCGTCGGTCGCATCGTGAAGCTGGAGCCAGGCAAGGATTTCTCCTTCTCGCTTCTTGTACGGAGGGGGAAGCCCAAAGCCCGAATGAGGCGTGGCCCCAAGAATCCGGGCCCGGATGTCGCTGGAGAACGGTTTCAGCAGAGTCTTGTAGAGAAGCTGTTCGCGCCAGGATGAGCTGATCACGATGTTCACATGCGGGAACTCGCGCAGCAACGTCTCCAGGCGTGGCAGGAAGCAGAAGTCGGCGCCGCCGTTGAGGACGTGATCTTCCCCCTCTGGGTGCAGCACGCCGTCGAAGTCGAGGAACAGGATCACCCTGAACCTCTCAAGCCGTTCCTATCGCGCCTCATACGACGCCGCCGTGCTGGATGGCATTGAGCATCAATCGGACCTTTTCCGAGTCGCCTCCAACAGCGAACGCTGCGGGCGTCTGGCCGTCGAGCAGCTCATGAGGTTTGTCCAGCCAGGTTCGGGCCTCTGCGCCAAAGACCTGGGTAGCGAGATCCAACAAGTCTTGTGGAAGACCATCCGACTCAAGCCGCCCCTGCGAGTGCAGCGGCCATGCCAGGTGCGAGCCCATGTCGACCCCGAAGGCACGGAAAGGCGCCGCGGCGGTCATCAGGCCCTCGCCGAGATAGTCGATGTTCTGATGGTGGTGGCCATGGACCACCAGTTCGACGCCAAGCTTTTCGGCGAGCTCGTTGATCACCTGCCAGCCGTGCGGGTGAACCGCCGGCGCCTCGTGCGTCACCAGAATGTCGGCAGATGGGTGCCTGAGCAGCTGTTGGTAGTCGGCCGGGAAGATGGAGGACCGGTGCTTGCGGGAGATGCCGTCGCGCCACCGTTCCTCGCGCTTCATGGTGCGGCGCATGGCGTCGCTCGACTGGAAGGCGGCCTTCTCGATCGGCTGCCGCGGATCCCAGATCTTGCTGCGAAAGATCCCGCCCAGGGCTGCGACCTTGTACCCGGCGATCTCGACGATGCGCCCGTGCAGGTTGCGGTCGGCGAGCTCTGATCCCCACAGGTTATCGTAGTCGGCATCGGAGTCCGTGTCGTGGTTCCCGTGGATGAACCAGATCTCGGTGAGATCCAGGATCGGCCTTAGCTCGACGTGCAGAGGCCGGCGCGCCTGGATGTCGCCTAGCAGCACGGTCGCCTCTGGCCGAAGGCGCTCGACCGCGGCGATCACCGGATCGAGATCGCCGTGCGGGTCGCCGAAGAACATGAGCTTGGGCTTCGACTGGTTGTACTCGGATCGCGCATGGAGGTCCGACGAGAAGAGCGAGTTCATTTCATATGCCGATGGCGATTCATCGTTCAGCCGCGAACCGCAGGAAGTGCGAGCGCAGCTCCTGGAAGCTGTCCTGGTCGAATGCCTGTTTGGGATCGGTGAGCACGAGCCGCGCGAAGCCCGCTTCAAAGCTCTCAGGCCAATCGTCGAGCGCGACCCACTCTGCGACACGGCGGCCATTCCCATCGAGCCAGGCCTGGATTTCCAACTGGCGACGGTAGTGGACGGTCGCATTGGGGTCGATCTGCGGTGTCGCGCCGATGATCCTATGCCGAATGTCAGCACTGAAGTAGCGCTGCAGCTGCTCGATGCTTTCGGCCAGCCGCCAATCCGAGGAAATGACGACATCGACAGACTCGAATTCCCGAAGGAGCGCTTCCAGCCGCGGCAAATGGCTGAAAAACCTGCTGCTGAACGAGTAGTCCACGCCGACAGGATGAAGAACACCATCGATATCTAGGAACAGCAGTTCGCTGGAGTCCCCTGTGCGGCCAAGGGCATCATGGCGCGACGTCGCTTCCGCCATGGATAGATGGCAAGTGCAAGACGTCGTCATCCAACAAACCCCGCTTGGAAGGACTCAAGGAGATTGAGCACATCGGCAACTCGCCCCTCGGCTACCAGCGACCCGGCGGTCCTGTTGTCAAACGGCGCGAGTGGCTCGTTCCTGTACCAGAGGATGGCCGCCTCGGGGTCCGCGCCCGAGACCACAGTCGCGGCAGCCAACACTTGCTGGATCGTGCGGGTAGATGGCTGGATGTCACTCATAGCTCGACCACAAGCTCGGGGTTGAACTGCTTGTTCTCCTGGTCGCGGCCATGCCGCAAGTACCCCCGGGGGTTGCACACCACCCGGCAGTTGCCGGCTTCGTAGTCGAGGCTCGCGTGGACGTGGCCGTGAACCCAGAGCGAGGGCACATCGAAGAAGAAGCTTGGGAGCTCGCTCACAAAGGATGCGGACAGCCAGTCGGACTGGTAGTGCGGCGCGAGAGAATTCCGATGCGGGGCGTGGTGGGTCACGACCACAGTCGGGCCGTCGAAGGGCTCGGCCAACTTCTGGGCCAGCCAGGCGCGGTCACTCTGATGGAGCGTTCGCGTGTCTTCGGGTAGCAGGCGGCGCTTTTTTGACTTGGCTGATGCCGCGGGTGCGTCGGAGGACTCCTGCACCTCGGCCCATCGGATCGATGAGTAGTCGTTGAGATGGACTTTGGCCGCCTTCATGGCCAGCTCGGTGTCTACCAGCAACCCCGTCTTGGTCTGGATCGGCAGTTCGAAGTCCGTCCACAGCGTGCAACCCAAAAACCGGACGTCGGCGATCACAGCCTCGCCGGGCGCCAGGAGGTGCACGTTGCACGATCTCGCGGTGAGCGCCATTTCCTTGAGCGAGGTCTGCAGAATGCCCTCAAAGAATTCGTGATTGCCCGGGACAAAAATGATCGGGACCGTCCCTCCGAAGTTCTCCGCCTGCCGGGCCCAGCGCAAGGCCCTGGAGCCGGGCACGGAGATGTCCCCGGCAAGGATCACGACGTCGTAGTCGACCTTCGGGACGAGAAAGGTGCCGTACTCGAGGTGAAGGTCTGAAAGGATGAGCAGCTTCACATCGGTAGGCCCATTTCTTCAGTAGCGCATTCAAGGCATCAAGATCGAGAGCTTGGCGTTCCATGCCTCGCCATCGGACCTGGAGGGCACGGCGACCCGGATCGTCGGGCGATCGAAGTCACTGGTCTCGAAGAGGAAGTGCACATGCTGAAAGCGAAACCCCGGATTCCCGGGATATTCGGTCCACTTGAGCTGCCATGTCCGGAAGTAGTCGAAATCGACCGTCCGGGCTTTCTTTCCCCGACTGATGATGCAGGCCTTGCGGGCATCCGTATCGAACAGGATGCAGGTTCCGTCCCAATCGCCCAGCATGCGCCGGGGATCGACCGGGAAGAAGCTCGCGCTCGATGCTTGGCCTTGTTCCTGGAGCATCTGCTCGCGCCCGGCCTGGATCGAGCGAGGCGAGGCGATCCAGGCCCAGTAGAAGAGCGCCAGTGCGATGGCGAGCATCGCCAGGAGCGGGAGTGTCACGAGCGAGTCTCCTGATGCCAACGTGAATGAGTGCTTTCTCTCAACGGCAAGCCGGTGGTGTCCTGAAGTGGTGGTTCAAAGCGCGGCGTATCTCGTCGAAAACTTGATCGGTCGTCCGGCATAGCTAAATCACCAAGATCTGCGATCCTGTTATCGATGGGAGGCTGTGTCGGCTCTGCTTTCATTCGTCGTCCTGTGTAGTGCCAGCTGTAAAAAGACGCGGACTTCGCCGGGAGCCGCGATGAGTCGAGGCGCTTCAGCGTGAGATCTGAAGAATAGTCGAATTTCCACTATTTCAAAACGAACTTCAGGGTGCGGGCCACAAGGAAGTGGCTCATGCAGAAGACGATTTACAGCCGGCAAAGTAAGCTGGTGACGACTCTCTTACGAGAGTTCAGGCAAGCGAGGGAAATGACCCAGGAGGAACTGGCCAAGAAACTTGGCATAACCCAAAGTGACCTCAGCAAAGTTGAGCGGGGAGCTCGGCGCATCGACTTTGTTGAACTGAGGCATTGGGCAGCCGCAGTGGGTATTGATATGGGACTTTTCGTCGCCGAGTTTGAGGCGAGGCTTGAAGCCGCGTCTGTGGCAGCGCAGGTGCCCAGGCGCAATCACTAGTGCGTTGACCACGCTCAGTCGAGGCAGAGCGTGGGGCGCCCCGCGATGGGCGCCGGAATACTGCTCTAGTTGAAGGAATGACTTGATTTCATGCGCAGTCTCCGGTGCTGGCTTCGCTGGCAATGCGTGAGAATTTTTCCTTCAATGTGAGTGTCTACTGTGGCATTCGCGCCGAATTTTCCACAGAATTTTTTGACACTCTGTTATTCCGCGTTTTTGCTCGAATTCTCGATTTTTCACACTCTGTTGGGAAATTTGACACTCTGTTAGGAGCCTATAAAACCCCGCTCGTGCCGGGTCACACATGCTTGCGCATAATTGACGCAAGCTATGACTCTCACCGAACTCAAATACATCGTCGCAGTAGCCCGCGAACGGCACTTCGGCAAGGCGGCCGAGGCCTGCTACGTCTCCCAACCGACCCTCTCGGTGGCCATCAAGAAACTCGAGGACGAGCTCGAGGTCAAGCTCTTCGAGCGCAGCGCCGGCGAAGTGACCGTCACGCCGCTCGGCGAGCAGATCGTGCAGCAGGCGCAAAGCGTGCTCGACCAGGCCGCCAGCATCAAGGAAATCGCCAAGCGCGGCAAAGACCCGCTGGCCGGCCCGCTCAATCTGGGCGTTATCTACACCATCGGGCCGTACCTGCTGCCCGACCTGGTACGCCAGGTGATCGCGCGTACACCGCAGATGCCGCTGGTGCTGCAGGAGAACTTCACCGCCAAGCTGCTCGAGATGCTGCGCGCCGGCGAGATCGACTGCGCCATCATGGCCGAGCCCTTTCCCGACACGGGCCTTGCGATGGCGCCGCTGTACGACGAGCCCTTCATGGCGGCGCTGCCGACCAAACACAAGTTTGCCGACCGCGAATCGATCACCTCCGAAGAGCTGCAGAACGAAACGATGCTGCTGCTGGGCACGGGCCATTGCTTTCGCGACCATGTGCTCGAGGTGTGCCCCGAGTTCGCGCGCTTCTCCAGCAATGCCGAAGGCATCCGCAAGAGCTTCGAGGGCTCGTCGCTCGAAACCATCAAGCACATGGTGGCCTCGGGCATGGGCGTGACGCTGGTGCCGCGCCTGTCGGTGCCGGCCGAGGCGCTCAAGCCCAAGGTCAAGGGCCGCAAGGAGCCCGAGCAGATGGTGCGCTACCTGCCGGTGCGCGATGCGCACGACCGCGATCCGCCCACGCGCCGCGTGGTGCTCGCATGGCGCCGCACCTTCACGCGCTATGAAGCCATTGCCGCGCTGCGCAACGCGATCTATGCGTGCGAGCTGCCGGGCGTCAAGCGTCTCTCATAGAGATTCGAGGAATTGGCCTACGCGGCGGCTGTTTTGAATCGCTCATCGCTGGGATAGAGTGAGGCTGTTGCGAAGCCGCAGCGCGGCTTCGAGAATCACTCGTTCACATCCCAACTTGAAGAAAGAGTTCTCGCCATGGCCAAAGCCTCGAAGAAATCGTCGCCCGCTTCCTCCGCCGGCAAGGTGCCCAAGAAGGGCCGCGCCGTGGTCGCGCAGGAGTCGGGCAGCCGCAACGCGCCGATCATCAACATCGGCATCGAACGCCAGGACCGCGCGGCCATTGCCGAAGGCCTGAGCCGCGTGCTGGCCGACACGTACACGCTGTACCTCACCACGCACAACTTCCACTGGAACGTGACGGGCCCGCACTTCAACTCGCTGCACGCGATGTTCATGGGCCAGTACACCGAGCTGTGGAACTCCACCGACGTGCTCGCGGAACGCATCCGCGCCCTTGGCCACTACGCGCCAGGCTCGTACGCCGAGTTCAGCAAGATCGCCACCGTGCCCGACGTGCCGCAAACACCGCCCAAGGCCATGGACATGGTGCGCATCCTGGTGAAGGGCCACGAGACCGTGTCGCGCATCGCACGCGAATTCATCCCCGTGGCCGAAGAAGCCGGCGACGATCCGACGGCCGACATGCTGACCGCGCGTTGCACCGTGCACGACCAGACCGCCTGGATGCTGCGTTCGCTGCTGGAAGACTGAGCGCACCCCGGCGTCTTCGCGAAACCCCAAGAGCGGCACAATGGCCGCTCTTTTTTTGCCCGCCCGTTCGGCCACCCGCATGCTTGCCCGTCGTTTTGCGCTCTACCTCGACCTGATCCGCTGGAACCGCCCCGCCGGCTGGCTGCTGCTGTTGTGGCCCACGCTGGGTGCGCTCTGGTTCGCCGCCGACGGCTGGCCGGGCTTGCACCTGGTCGTGGTGTTCACGCTCGGTACCTTCCTGATGCGCAGCGCGGGCTGCTGCGTGAACGATGTGGCCGACCGCGATTTCGACCGCCACGTGAAGCGCACCGCCCAGCGCCCCGTGACCAGCGGTGCGATGTCGGTCAAGGAAGCGCTGGGCCTCGGCGTGGTGCTGGCGCTGGTGTCTTTCGGGCTCGTGCTCACCACCAACCGCACGACGGTGCTGTGGTCGTTCGCGGCGCTGGCGATCACGCTGATCTATCCCTTCGCCAAGCGCTTCGTGTCGATCCCGCAGGCGGTGCTGGGCATCGCCTTCAGCTTCGGCATTCCGATGGCATTCGCGGCCGTGCAGTCGACGGTGCCGTGGTTTGCCTGGCTGCTGCTCGCGGGCAACCTGTTCTGGGTGCTGGCCTACGACACCGAATACGCGATGGTCGACCGCGACGACGACCTCAAGATCGGCATGAAGACCTCGGCCATCACCTTCGGCCGTTTCGATGTGGCGGCGGTGATGCTGAGCTACGCGATCTTCCTGGCGGTCTGGATCTGGGCCGGCAGCAGCCGTTCTCTAGGCGCGCTGTTCTACGCGGGCATCGCCGCAGCTGTGGCGCAGGCGTTCTGGCATTGGCGCCTGATCCGCGAGCGCACGCGCGAGGGTTGCTTCAAGGCCTTCCGCGAGAACCACTGGCTGGGCTTCGCGGTGTTCGTCGGCATCGTGGCCGGCTACGCGATTCGCTAGCCGCTAGCCGCTAGCCGCGCGGCTGCGCCTGCAGCCGCTCGAGTTCGTCGAGCACGAGCTGGCGCTGCAGCTTCGTCGGCATGGCGCGCGGCCGCAGCGCGTAGGTGGCGCCGATGCCTTCCACCAGTGCGATCAGCCGGGACATGGCAAAGGCAAGGTCGGTTTTCGCGGGGATCTGCCCGTCGGCCTGCAGCTGCACGAGCTCTCGCATCATGTCGTCTTCGTACACGCGGTAGTGGCGCTGCTGCATCTTCGCGATGACGGGTGAACGCAGCGCTTCGCTCTGCAGCACGATCGAGAGCTTCCAGCCGAAGGCGGTGTGGGGCTTGAGCGGCAGGCATGACAGCAGCATGCGTTCGAGCCGCCGGCCGGCCGGCGCGCGCTCGATGGCGGCACGGTAGTCATCGAACAGGCCGCGATAAAGGCGTTCGATCATCTCTTCCAGGATCGCTTCCTTCGTGGGGAAGTGGTGCATCACGATGCCCGTGGTGAACCCGATCTCGCCGGCGATGGAGCGGATCGTGACCGCGGCCAGCCCGCCCGTGGCGGCCATGCGCCAGGCGGCGTGGACGATGGCTTCGCGCCTGTCGGCCTGTGGCTTCGGTGCCTGTGCTTCTGTTGTCTTTCCCAAGGTAACGCTCTCCGGTGTGCGACGACTCTACAGGAGGATGGCGGTCTGTCGAATCCCTATTGCGCATCCACATAACGCTTGTTATATTTTATCGAAAACATAACAAGTGTTATGTGAACGCCGAAAAACCGAAGGAGACGAAGACCCCATGCAGACCGCTGAAACCTCACCATCGACCGCCGCCGCACTGGCCCGAATGCAACAGAAGATCGGCCAGGAGGGCGTGTCCGAGTGGCACCGCATCACCCAGGACATGGTCGACCGCTACGCGGATCTGTCGGGCGACGGCACCGGCGAATGGATTCATCTCGACCCGCAGCGCGCGGCCCGTGAGGCCTCTTACGGCGGCACCATCGTGCAGGGCTTCTTCCAGGTGTCGCACCTCATCAAGCTGAGCGGCGAGGCCATGCGCACGCTGGTGTCCTTCGACATGAACCATGCGCTGAACTACGGCTTCGACCGGCTGCGCTTCGTGCGGCCGATGCCAGTCGGCGCGCGCTTCCGGGCGCGCGTGCGCATCTCGGAGGTCACGTCCAGGCCCAACGACAGCTTCCTGCTGAAGGAAGAGGTGCTGCTCGAGCTGGAAGACGGCACCGTCACGCTGGCCGCCGACTGGTTGTTCTTTCTCGGGCCGCGTGCGCTGACCGAGAGCGGGGAGCCGGACCATGCCGTTGCCTGAACTGCCCCGCGCCGACGCCTGGCTGGCGCACCACGCACGCACCCGCGGCGACACCGACGCATGGGTCGACGGCGATCAACACATCTCGTTCGCCCAGGCGCAAGCGTGGGTCGATGCACTGGCGAGCGCGCTGCTGGCGCACGGGCTCGCGCCGGGCCAGCGCGTGGCCGTCTACGCCAAGCCTTGCCCCGCGTTCATGGCGCTGTTTCTTGCGATCTCCAGCGTCGGTGGCATCTACGTGGGCCTGAACCCCAAGTACACCGAGGCAGAGCTTGCGGTGATCATGGCCGACTGCAAGCCCACGCTGCTGTTCGGCCTGCTCGATGCCGAACCGGCGCATGTGCGCAAGATCGAGGCGCTGGCCGAGCGCGCGGATGGCACCTGCTGGGTCGTGTCGGGCCGCAGGCTCGACGCCTTTGCTAAGACCGGCAAGGACGTGGTGCCCGAGCGCCTGCAGGCGGCGCGCGATGCCGTGCGCGGGCAAGACACGGCGCTGCTGGTCTACACCTCGGGCACGACCGGCACGCCGAAGGGCGCGCAGCTCACGCACCGCGGCATCGTGTTCATCGCGCCGGTCACGAATGACCCGGTGCACTTCGGTGTCGAGGGGCAGGGGCGCACCCTGTGCAACCTGCCGGTCAATCATGTCGGTTGCGTGGTGGACCTGTGCACCAACTGCGTGGTGACGGGAACGACCGTGGTGTTCCAGCCCGACTTCGACCCCGACGCGATGCTGCAGGCCATCGAGACGCATCGCCTGACCATGATCGGCGGCGTGCCCGCGATGTTCCTTGCCATCAGCCGTTCGCCGCGCTTTCGCAGCACCGATTATTCGAGCCTGCAGAAGATCATCCTGGCCGGCAACCAGCCGCCGCTGCCGCTGGTGCGGCTGCTGCAGGAGGTGACGGGCCGGCCCGTGATGAACGGCTACGGGCTGACCGAGGCGATGGGTTTCTCGACCTTCACCGATTTGGACGACGACGCCGAGACCATCGCCGGCACCGTCGGCCGCTTCGATTCGCGCATCGGATGGCGCGTGGCAGATGATGCGGGGCGCCCTTGTCCGAAGGGCACCGCCGGCGAGATCCAGCTGCATGGCGATTGGCTCTTCACGGGCTACTTCCAGCGACCGGACGCCACCGCCGAGGCCTTCGCGGAAGGCGGCTGGTTCCGCACCGGCGACATCGCCGTCGTGACGCCCGAAGGCCGCGTCAGGCTGGTGGGTCGCAGGAAGGAGATGTTCAAGTCGGGCGGCTACAACGTCTACCCGCTCGAGATCGAACAGGCCCTGGAAGCGCTCGCGCCGGTGACGATGGCCGTGGTGGTGCCGGTGCCGGACGACGAGTACGTCGAGGTGGGCTATGCCTTCGTCGTCACGCAGCAGCCGGACGACAGCCCCGGCGCACTGAAGGCCATGCTGCGCGAGCGGCTGGCCAACTACAAACTGCCCAAGCACATCGAGATCGTCCGCGACCTGCCGATGCTGCCCATCGGCAAGGTCGACCGGCTGGCGCTCAAGGCGCGCGCCCGCACCGCCGTGGCAGGGCGCGAGCCGCTTGCCGTGTTCCCCGCCGAACCGAGGCCCGCATGACCATCACCACACCGATCGCGGCCACGCAGCCGCTGGCCTTGCGCGTGCGCGTGGCCTATGGGTTCGCCACGTTGGGCACCGGCAGCTTCCTGGTGGTGCCGCAGCTCTTTCTGCTGTTCTTCATGACCGACCACCTGGGCATCGCGGCCGCGTGGGCGTCGTTCACGCTGCTGCTGCCCAAGCTGTGGGAGTTTTTGACCGACCCGTACATCGGGCTGCGCTCGGACCGCGCCGAAACGCGCTGGGGCCGGCGCCACCCGTTCATGCTGCTGGGCGCGGTGCTGTTGTCGAGCGGCATCGCGCTGGTGTTCAACGTGCCGGCGCTCGATACGCCGCAGGCCCGCTGGGTCTATGTGACGCTCATGTTCGTGTTGGCGACGACGGGCTATGCGCTGTTCAGCGTGCCGTACACCGCGTTGCTCGGTGAGATCACCGGCGACCGGCATGAACGCACGCGCCTCGTCGCGCTGCGCATGGGCTTCCTGGGCCTGAGCCTGCTGATCGCCGCCGTGGGCTGGCCCGAGGTGCTGAAGGCGCTGGGCGGCACGGCAAAAGCCTATGGCGTGGTCGGGTGGGGCGTGGGCGCCCTGTGCCTCATCGCCATGCTGGTCACCGTGCTCGGCACGCGCCGCATGCCGCTGCTGCAGGGCGCGACGGACGCGACGAGCCTGTCGGCGCAGCTGCGCACGGTGCTGGGCGAACGGGCCTTCGTGATGCTGGCGCTGGCCTACGGGCTGCAGATGCTGGCGCAGAGCGCCAACTCGACCATGCTGGCCTACGTGGGCAAGTACCTGAGCCCACTGGGCGGCAACTTCCTCGCGCTGTACTTCGGCGTGATGACGCTGGCGAGCGTGATCGCGATGGTGCTCTGGTCGATGGTGGCGCGGCGCCTGCCCAAGCGCACCTGCTTTGCGCTGGGAACCTGCATCGGCGTGGTCGGCTTCCTGGTGTCGGTGCTGGGCCTGTCGACGTCGATGGCCGTGCTGGTGATCGGCGCGGTGCTGGCGGGTGTCGGCTTTTCGGCGGGGCAGGTCTTCGGCTTCTCGCTGCTGCCGGATGTGATCGACGAGCACCGGCGGCACAGTGGTAAGAACCGCGACGGTGCCTTCACGGGCGTGTGGGTCGGCTGGGAAAAGATCGGGCTGGCGCTGGGCGCCATGCTGTCGGGGCTGGTGCTGGGGTGGAGCGGCTTCATTCCATCGACCGGCGAGGCCGTGGCGCAGCCGGCTTCAGCGCTCGCCGCAATGATGTGGCTGTTCGGCATCGTGCCCGCGCTGCTGATGGCGGCGTCGCTGCTGCCGCTGTTTTCGCGCAGCCTGCGGGTGGTGGAGGCCGTCCCGGTGCCGGCCTGACGAATGTCGGCTTGCGCGTGCGCTCAGCCGCGGCCGAATTCCTCGCCCAACTCGGCCGCGCGCTTCTGCGCCGCGCGGATCGCGGTCTTGAACTGCGCCTTGACGTCCGCGCCCTGCAGCGAGGTGATGGCCGCGTAGGTGGTGCCGCCCTTGGAGGTCACGCGCTCGCGCAGCACCGAGGGCGGCTCGGTCGCGCTGTGTGCGAGTGCCGAGGCGCCGGTGAAGGTGCCGATGGCCAGCCGCTGGGCCTGGTCGGGCGTCAGGCCCATCTCGACGCCGGCTTCGGTCATCGCCTCGATGAAATAGAACACGTAGGCCGGGCCCGAGCCCGACATCGCGGTCACCGCGTCGAGCGCGGGTTCGGCGTCGACCCAGATCAGCTCGCCGGTGGGCGCCAGCAGTTGCGCGACAAGAGCCCTGTCCGCGCTCGCGACGGCCGGGCGCGCAAAAAGGCCGGTCATGCCCTTGCCCACCAGTGCGGGCGTGTTGGGCATGGCGCGCACCACGCGCTCGGTGCCGAGCCAGCGGGCGATGCTGTCTGACGGGATGCCCGCGGCCACGCTCAGGTGCAAGGCGTTCGCGGCAAATGCGCGCACCGACTTGGCCGCCTCGGCGAAGGTCTGGGGTTTCACCGCCCACACCACGACGGCGCAGCGCGAGAGGCTGTCGCCGGCCTCGGCCTTCGCCACGATGCCGAAGGACTGCGCCAGCTTCGTGCGGGCTTCCTCGAAGGGTTCGACCACCTCGAACGCGTCCGCCGGGGCGCCTTGCTGGATCAGCCCGCCGATGATGGCGCTCGCCATGTTGCCGCCGCCGATGAAGGCGACGGGCGGCAGCGGCGCGGGGGCGGTGCGGGGGAGGAAGGTCACGGCGATGGTCATGGTCGGTCGGTGTATTCGAAGGCAGCGAACTGGGTGACTTGCAGGGGATTGAAATTGTCGTCGCTCACGACCACCAGCATGCGCTTGCCATTGGGCAGCGGCGGCCCCCAGCACATGCCCTCGGTGTTGTCGAGGCGGGACAGGCCGAGCGCGGCGAAGTCGGCCACGAGGGTCTTGGCGGCCGGCCTGTGGTTGCCGGCCGCCAATGCATCGACGGCCAGCACGTCGCCGGCCGCGCGGGTGTCTATCTCATAGAGCCGCAGCGAATTGCCGGTGCCTGCCGCATAGGCGCGCTCCAGCACCAGCATGCGGTGGGCGTCGAGCATGAGGATCTCGCTCACGCCGTTGTCGGCGTAGGTGCCCGGAACCAGCGGGCGCAGCGGGATGGCGTCGGGTACATAGGCGATCTGGCGGGTGGCTTTTCCGGTTTCCAGGTCGAGCTGGGTGAAGCGGCAGGGGCCGCCCGGGGCGCCTGTGGTCGGCACGGGGCCGTCCTGGATCAGGGCGTTTTCCATCCCCAGCCAGGCGAACCGGCCGTCGGGGGTGAGGGCCAGGCCCTCGAAAGTCAGGTTGTCGCGCGGACCGCGGCGCTCCGTCGGGTCGGCGGCGAACATCGCGGGCAGGGCGAATTCGCGCAAGAAGCGGCCGTCGCGCGCTGATTCATACAGTGCGGGGCCGAAACCGCGGGCGATGTCGCCTTCGCTGGTCCACAACACGGTGTTGGTGCCGGGCCGCAATCGGAGGGCCTCGGGGTCGGGGACCGGAAGGCCGTCGAGGGCCTGGCGCCGATTGGGCCAGGGGCCACCGCCCGGGCGTTGCAGCAGCACCACGCCCGTGGGGGTGGGCGGAGCGGCCTCCGGCTGAGGCCAGCGGGCGACGTAATAGCGGATGGGTGCCAAGTCTGACCGGTCATCGCTGATGAGCAGGTACTCACCTCGCGACGGATCGTAGTCGATGCCCGAGAGGCCTCCGGCCGAGGTGCCCTCTATTGAAGGACGGTGCGGCCAGCGTGTTTCCGCGATGCGTCTCAGCCGGCCGGGGTCTGGCGTTGGGGTTGCGCTCCCGCAATCGCCCAGGCCCAGCGCCAGCAGTCCCGTCGCGCCCGCCAGGAGGCGACGGCGGGCAAGCACAGGGGCCGACAAGGGGGAATTCGCAGGATTGCGCACGCCCCGGAGTCTAGTGCCAGCGCATGGTGGTGTAATGGGGTTGTTGACATCAGCACGACTGCGTGCAACAATCGCGGGCTTCGCTTCCAAAAGGCGAAGCTTTCAGCCCAAAGCGGAAGTGCCTCGAGTGGTTCGAGGTGCAGACGACGGGCCCAAGACTGACCGCGGTGCTTCCCTCCTGGAGGCACATCGGTACAAGTTGGGAATATCAAGAAATGATCCAAACTGAATCCCGGCTCGAAGTGGCCGACAACACGGGCGCGAAATCCGTCCTGTGTATCAAGGTGCTCGGTGGCTCCAAGCGGCGTTATGCCAGCGTGGGCGACGTCATCAAGGTCAGCATCAAGGAAGCCGCTCCACGTGGTCGCGTCAAGAAGGGCGAGATCTACAGTGCAGTGGTGGTCCGTACCGCCAAGGGCATCCGTCGCGCCGACGGTTCGCTCGTCAAATTCGACGGCAACGCTGCAGTGTTGCTCAACGCCAAGCTGGAGCCTATCGGCACCCGCATCTTCGGACCGGTGACGCGCGAGCTGCGCACCGAAAAGTTCATGAAGATCGTGTCGCTGGCCCCTGAAGTTCTGTAAGGACAACAACGCCATGAACAAGATTCGCAAAGGCGACCAGGTCATCGTGTTGGCCGGTCGTGACAAGGGCAAGCGCGGCACCGTGTCGCTCCGCAAGGACGACTCGCACGTCGTCATCGACGGCCTGAACCTCGTCAAGAAGCACACCAAGCCGAACCCCCTGAAGGGTACGACCGGTGGCATCGTCGAGAAGTCCATGCCCATTCACCAATCCAACGTGGCGATCTTCAATGCCGCGACCGGCAAGGCCGATCGCGTGGGCATCAAGATCACCCAGGGTGCCGACGGCAAGCGCGTGGCTGTTCGCGTCTTCAAGTCGAGCGGCGACGAAATCAAGTTCGCCTAAGAGGTACTCACATGGCACGTCTCCAACAACACTATCGCGAAAAGATCGCGAAAGACCTGACGGAAAAGTTCGGCTACACATCGCCGATGCAGGTTCCGCGCCTCACCAAGATCACCCTGAACATGGGCGTGGGTGAAGCAGTCGCCGACAAGAAGGTTCTCGACAACGCTGTCGCCGACCTGACCAAGATCGCTGGCCAGAAGCCTGTGGTCACCAAGTCGAAGAAGGCTATCGCCGGTTTCAAGATCCGCGAAAACCAGCCGATCGGCTGCATGGTCACGCTGCGTGGCGTGCACATGTACGAATTCCTGGACCGCTTCGTGACCATCGCGCTGCCGCGCGTTCGCGACTTCCGTGGTATCTCCGGCCGTGCATTCGATGGCCGTGGCAACTACAACATCGGCGTCAAGGAACAGATCATTTTCCCTGAGATCGAGTACGACAAGGTCGATGCCCTGCGCGGTCTCAATATCAGCATCACGACGACGGCCAAGACCGACGAAGAAGCCAAGGCGCTTCTCGCTGGTTTCCGTTTCCCGTTCAAGAACTGAGGTGATCTGTGGCTAAAGCATCTTTGATCCAGCGCGAACTCAAGCGCGACAAGCTGGTTGCCAAGTTCGCTGCGAAGCACGCGGAACTGAAGGCAATTTCCAACGACGTGAAGAAGAGCGACGAAGAGCGCGCTGCTGCCCGCCTGGGCCTGCAGAAGCTCCCGCGCAACGCGAACCCCACGCGTCAGCGCAACCGTTGCGAAATCACCGGTCGCCCCCGTGGCACCTTCCGTCAATTCGGTCTGGCTCGCGCCAAGATCCGCGAACTGGCTTTCAATGGTGACATCCCCGGTGTCACCAAGGCCAGCTGGTAAGCCAGGCAGGAGCAAACAACATGAGCATGAGTGATCCCATTGCCGACCTGCTGACGCGTATCCGTAACGCGCAGATGGTGGCGAAGCCCACCGTGTCGGTCCCGTCTTCCAAGGTGAAGATCGCGATCGCACAAGTCCTGAAGGACGAGGGCTACATCGACGGCTTCCAGGTCAAGACCGAAGCCGGCAAGAGCGAACTTGAAATCTCGCTGAAGTACTACGCTGGTCGTCCGGTCATCGAGCGCATTGAGCGCGTGAGCCGTCCCGGCCTGCGTGTCTACAAGGCCAGCAGTTCCATTCCGCAAGTCCAGAACGGCCTCGGCGTTGCGATCGTCACGACCCCCAAGGGCGTGATGACCGACCGCAAGGCACGCGCTACCGGTGTCGGTGGCGAAGTTCTGTGCTACGTCGCCTAACCGAGACATCGAGGAGTTACTGAAATGTCCCGAGTAGGAAAAATGCCGATCACCATCCCCGCAGGCGTGGATGTGTCGATCAAGGAAGACCAGATCAGCGTCAAGGGCACGGGCGGCACGCTCAACCTGGCACGCAATGCGCTGGTCAAGGTCGTCAGCAATGACGGCAAGCTGAGCTTCGAGCCCGCCAACGAGTCGCGTGAAGCGAATGCGATGAGCGGTACCGTGCGCCAGCTGGTGAACAACATGGTGGTTGGCGTGACCAAGGGCTTCGAGAAGAAGCTCAATCTGGTCGGCGTTGGCTACAAGGCTGCAGCGTCCAGTAACAAGCTGAACCTGCAAGTCGGTTACTCGCACCCGGTCAACATCGACATGCCGCAAGGCATCACGGTGGCCACCGCGACCCCGACCGAAATCGTGATCAAGGGTGCTGACCGTCAGCGCGTTGGTCAAATCGCCGCTGAGATCCGCGCTGTTCGTCCGCCAGAGCCCTACAAGGGCAAGGGCATCCGCTATGCGGACGAGAAGATCGTGATCAAAGAGACCAAGAAGAAGTAAGGGGCAGCAAAATGATGTTGACCAAAAAAGCACAGCGTCTTCGCCGCTCGCGCCAGACCCGCATTCGCATCGCGACGCAGGGCGTGGCCCGTCTGACGGTGAACCGCACCAACCTGCACATCTATGCCACCGTCATCTCCGACGACGGTACCAAGGTGATCGCAACCGCATCGACGGCCGAAGCCGAAGTGCGCGCCTCGCTCGGCGGTTCGGGCAAGGGCGGCAATGCCGCTGCAGCCACCGCCATCGGCAAGCGCATCGCTGAAAAGGCGAAGGCTGCCGGCGTCGAGAAGGTCGCTTTCGATCGCGCAGGTTTCGCCTACCACGGCCGCGTCAAGGCGCTGGCCGAGGCAGCCCGCGAAGCCGGTCTGCAGTTCTAATCGGACACGAGATTCAAAATGGCAAAGATTCAAGCAAGAACGCAGAACGAAGGTCCTGAGGACGGTTTGCGCGAGAAGATGATCGCGATCAACCGCGTCACCAAGGTGGTGAAGGGTGGTCGTATCCTTGGTTTCGCAGCGCTGACCGTGGTCGGCGACGGCGATGGCCGCGTTGGCATGGGCAAGGGCAAGTCGAAGGAAGTGCCTGCTGCCGTGCAGAAGGCGATGGAAGAAGCCCGTCGCAACCTGTTCAAGGCTCCGATCAAGAACGGTACGCTGCATCACCAGGTGCAAGGTCACCACGGCGCCTCGACGGTCGTGATGTACCCGGCTCCCAAGGGTACCGGCATCATCGCCGGCGGCCCGATGCGCGCCGTGTTCGAAGTCATGGGCATCACCGACATCGTGGCCAAGAGCCATGGTTCGTCGAACCCCTACAACATGGTTCGCGCCACGCTCGACGGGTTGAAGAACTCGACGACCGCGTCCGCAGTGGCTGCCAAGCGTGGCCTGACCGTCGAAGAAATCTTCGCCTGAGCGCAAGCAATCGGAAGAGCATTCAAATGACGACGCAACAACAAACCCTCAAGGTGCAATTGGTCAAGAGCCCGATTGGCACCAAGGAATCGCATCGCGCGACCGTGCGTGGCCTCGGCCTGCGCAAGCTCAACAGCGTGAGCGAGCTGCAAGACACCCCGGCGGTGCGCGGCATGATCAACAAGATCAGTTATCTGGTCAAAGTTCTGTAAGAGAGACTGATATGGAACTCAATGGCATCAAGCCGGCAGCCGGCGCCAAGCACGCAAAGCGTCGCGTTGGTCGTGGTATCGGCTCTGGCATCGGCAAGACCGCAGGTCGCGGTCACAAGGGTCAGAAGTCGCGCGCTGGCGGTTTCCACAAGGTTGGTTTCGAAGGCGGCCAAATGCCGCTGCAACGTCGCCTGCCCAAGCGTGGTTTCAAGTCGCACCTGCTGAAGTTCAACGCTGAAGTCACGCTGACTGCCCTCGAGCAGCTCGGCCTGGCCGAAGTGGACGTCCTGGCGCTGAAGCAAGCCGGCCTCGTGGGCCAGCTCGCCAAGGTCGTCAAGATCGTCAAGACCGGTGAACTCACCAAGGCCGTCAAGCTGACGGGCGTGGGTGCAACCGCTGGTGCCAAGGCTGCGATCGAAGCAGTCGGCGGCAGCATCGCCTGATCACCAACGGACTGAAAGAAGTTCTTCGTGGCAACTAACGCGGCAACGATCGCAAAAACAGGCAAGTTCGGCGACCTCCGTCGTCGGCTCGTCTTTTTGCTGCTCGCGCTCGTGGTCTACCGGATTGGCGCGCACATTCCTGTGCCGGGTATCAACCCGGACCAGCTGGCAGCGTTGTTCCAGGGCCAGCAGGGCGGCATTCTGAGCCTGTTCAACATGTTCTCGGGCGGTGCGCTGTCGCGCTTCACCGTGTTCGCGTTGGGGATCATGCCGTACATCTCGGCGTCGATCATCATGCAGCTGATGACCTACGTGCTTCCGACCTTCGAGCAATTGAAGAAGGAAGGCGAGGCCGGTCGCCGCAAGATCACGCAGTACACGCGCTACGGCGCGCTGGGTCTGGCCCTGTTCCAGTCGTTCAGCATCGCAGTGGCCCTCGAATCGTCGGCTGGTCTGGTGATCTCCCCTGGCTTCGGCTTCCGCCTGACTGCCATGGTGAGCCTGACGGCAGGTTCGATGTTCCTGATGTGGCTCGGCGAGCAGATCACTGAACGCGGCCTTGGCAACGGTATCTCGATCCTGATCTTTGCAGGTATCGCAGCCGGCTTGCCGAACGCCATCGGTGGACTGCTGGAGCTGGTGCGTACCGGTGCCATGAACGTCATCGTCGCGCTCTTCATCGTCGCGGTGGTGGTGCTGGTGACCTACTTCGTGGTGTTCGTCGAGCGCGGCCAACGCAAGATCCTCGTGAACTATGCGCGGCGCCAGGTTGGCAACAAGGTCTACGGCGGTCAGTCGTCGCACCTGCCCCTGAAGCTGAACATGGCTGGCGTGATCCCGCCGATCTTCGCTTCGTCGATCATCCTGCTGCCCGCAACGGTGGTTGGCTGGTTCAGCACCGGTGAAGGTGGCTTCCGCTGGATCAAGGACATTGCCGGCGCTCTGCGTCCGGGCGAGCCGATCTACGTGCTGCTGTATGCCGCTGCGATCGTTTTCTTCTGCTTCTTCTACACGGCACTCGTGTTCAACAGCAAGGAAACGGCCGACAACCTGAAGAAGAGTGGTGCGTTCATTCCTGGCATTCGCCCGGGTGACCAGACCGCTCGCTATATCGACAAGATTCTGGTTCGCCTGACGTTGGCTGGCGCGGTGTACATCACCTTCGTCTGCCTGCTGCCCGAGTTCCTGATCCTGAAGTACAACGTGCCGTTCTACTTCGGTGGTACCTCCCTGCTGATCATCGTGGTCGTCACGATGGACTTCATGGCCCAGGTGCAAAACTACATGATGTCCCAGCAGTACGAATCGCTGCTGAAGAAGGCCAACTTCAAGACATCGTAGGGCTGTGAGTTTCAGTATTGAGAATATTGGGTGAGTGGGCGGTGTACCGCCACGTTAAACAGTTTTAGGAGAATGAAATGAGAGTTTCGGCTTCGGTCAAAACCATCTGCCGTAATTGCAAGGTCATCCGCCGTAAAGGTGTGGTGCGTGTGATTTGCACCGACCCGCGCCACAAGCAGCGCCAGGGTTGATTGAAGAGTATTAGAGGACGCACATGGCACGTATTGCTGGCATCAACATCCCGCCGCACAAGCACGCTGAAATCGGCCTGACCGCCATTTTCGGTATCGGTCGCACCCGCGCCCGTCAAATCTGCGAAGCGAGCGGCATCGAATATTCGAAGAAGATCAAGGATCTGACCGACGGCGATCTCGAGAAGATCCGCGATCAGATCGCTCTGTTCACCATCGAAGGCGATCTGCGTCGCGAGACGACGATGAACATCAAGCGTTTGATGGACATCGGCTGCTATCGCGGCTTCCGTCACCGTCGCGGCCTGCCGATGCGCGGCCAGCGCACGCGCACCAACGCCCGCACCCGCAAGGGTCCGCGCAAGGCTGCGCAGTCCCTGAAGAAATAAGGATAGACCAGCATGGCTAAAGCACCTGCAAACAACGCCGCACAGCGCGTTCGCAAGAAGGTTCGCA
This sequence comes from Variovorax sp. EL159, assembly GCF_900100965.1. Lineage (GTDB taxonomy): Bacteria > Pseudomonadota > Gammaproteobacteria > Burkholderiales > Burkholderiaceae_C > Variovorax. The sequence goes on from NZ_FMUJ01000004.1 coordinate 612,182, forward strand.
AGAACGTTGCGGACGGTATCGCCCACGTGCATGCCTCGTTCAACAACACCATCATCACGATCACCGATCGCCAGGGCAACGCCCTGTCGTGGGCTTCGTCGGGTGGCCAGGGCTTCAAGGGCTCGCGCAAGTCGACCCCGTTCGCTGCGCAGGTGGCTTCCGAAGTGGCCGGCCGTGCTGCTGTCGAACAAGGTATCAAGAACCTCGACGTCGAGATCAAGGGCCCCGGCCCCGGTCGCGAATCGTCGGTGCGCGCACTGGCTGCGCTCGGCATCCGGATCAATTCCATTGCCGACGTGACGCCCGTTCCGCACAACGGCTGCCGTCCCCAGAAGCGTCGCCGCATCTGATCGTCAGTCCGCAAGGCGCAGCCAGCTTTCGAGCGGCTGCGCATTTGTTTTTTAACTAAGCCCACCGCCACCCGCGTCTCGCAGATGGCTCCCGCAGGCACCTGCGGCAGATACACAAAGGAAGAATCGTGGCACGTTACCTCGGCCCCAAGGCCAAACTTTCCCGCCGTGAAGGCACCGACCTGTTCCTGAAGAGCGCCCGTCGCTCCATTCAAGACAAGGCCAAGTTCGACTCCAAGCCCGGCCAGCACGGTCGCACTTCGGGTCAGCGCACGTCGGACTACGGTCTGCAACTGCGTGAAAAGCAGAAGGTCAAGCGCATGTACGGCGTGCTGGAAAAGCAATTCCGCCGCTACTTCGAAGAAGCTGACCGCCGCCGTGGCAACACCGGCGCCAACCTGCTGTTCATTCTCGAATCGCGCCTGGACAACGTCGTCTACCGCATGGGCTTCGGCTCGACCCGCGCTGAAGCACGTCAACTCGTATCGCACAAGGCGATCACGGTGAACGGCCAGTCGGTCAACATCCCGTCGTACCTGGTCAAGACCGGCGACGTGATCGCCGTGCGCGACAAGTCGAAGAAGCAGAACCGCATCGTCGAAGCACTGCAACTCGCCCAGCAAGTCGGTATTCCGGCCTGGGTCGATGTGAATGCCGACAAGGCCGAAGGCACCTTCAAGAAGGTCCCCGATCGCGACGAATTCGCAGCCGACATCAACGAATCGCTGATCGTCGAACTGTATTCGCGTTGATTTTTTCTACCCGCACCCGCCCTGTGGCGCGTGCGGGAGATTGTTATTGTTGTTCACGTTCCTGCTCCGTGCTTTGCCGCGGATCAGGTGCTTCACCAGCCTTACCGGTGTAACGAGCCGGGGGTATTGAGAGGAAGTCTGCATGCAAACCACCCTGCTGAAACCCAAGACCATCCAGGTCGAGCAACTTGCCCCCAACAAGGCCAAGGTCACGCTCGAGCCTTTCGAGCGCGGCTACGGCCACACGCTCGGCAACGCGCTGCGTCGCGTTCTGCTGTCGTCCATGGTGGGCTACTCGGCCACTGAAGTCACGATCGCTGGCGTTCTGCATGAGTACTCGTCGATCGACGGCGTGCAGGAAGATGTCGTCAACATCCTTCTGAATCTCAAGGGCGTGGTGTTCAAGCTCCACAACCGCGACGAAGTCACGCTGAGCCTGCGCAAGGACGGCGAAGGCCCGGTGCTGGCGTCGGACATCCAGACGCCGCACGACGTCGAGATCATCAACCCCGATCACGTGATCGCGCACCTGTCGCAAGGCGGCAAGCTCGACATGCAGATCAAGGTTGAAAAGGGTCGCGGCTACGTGCCCGGCACGATGCGCCGCTACGCCGACGAGCCGACCAAGTCGATTGGCCGTATCGTTCTCGACGCTTCGTTCTCGCCCGTCAAGCGCGTGAGCTACACGGTCGAAAGCGCCCGTGTCGAACAGCGTACCGACCTGGACAAGCTGCTGGTCGAGATCGAAACCAACGGTGCGATCACCGCTGAAGATGCCGTGCGCGCTTCGGCTAAAATCCTGGTCGAACAGCTCGCTGTGTTCGCGCAGCTCGAAGGCGGCGAACTGGCTGCATTCGATGCACCGGCACCGCGCAGCGCCCAGCAATTCGACCCGATCCTGCTGCGCCCTGTCGACGAGCTCGAACTCACCGTGCGTTCGGCCAACTGCCTGAAGGCCGAAAACATCTACTACATCGGTGATCTGATCCAGCGCACCGAAAACGAGCTGCTCAAGACCCCGAACCTGGGTCGCAAGTCGCTCAACGAAATCAAGGAAGTCCTCGCTTCGCGCGGCCTGACCTTGGGTATGAAGCTCGAAAGCTGGCCGCCGGCCGGTCTCGACAAGCGTTGATTTGAATTTTTGAAAGAGGCCCCCTGAAAAGGGCCAGTGCACCGGGCAGTACCTGACACGGCTGCCTGTTTTTATAAAGTAAAGGAAAGCACCATGCGTCACGGACACGGACTTCGCAAACTCAACCGCACCAGCTCGCACCGCCTTGCGATGCTGCAGAACATGATGAATTCGCTCATCGAGCATGAAGTCATCAAGACCACGGTCCCCAAGGCCAAGGAACTGCGTCGCGTCATCGAACCGATGATCACGCTTGCCAAGAAGCCCACGCTCGCCAACAAGCGCCTGGCCTTCGACCGCCTGCGCGACCGCGACAGCGTCGTCAAGCTCTTCGCCGATCTGGGCCCGCGTTTCGCGGCTCGTCCGGGCGGCTACACGCGCATCCTGAAAATGGGTTTCCGCGTGGGCGACAACGCGCCGATGGCTCTGGTCGAACTGGTCGACCGTCCTGAAATTAAAGAAGCAGATGCCGCCCAAGGCGCTGCAGAATAAGTTATAATTCCATCTTGCCGCGCGATGGAGCAGCCTGGTAGCTCGTTGGGCTCATAACCCAAAGGTCGCAAGTTCAAATCTTGCTCGCGCAACCAATTTAAAAGGCCCTTTGAATTTCAAAGGGCCTTTTTTCTTTGGCCAGTCAATTGAATGAATCAAGCCCTCGCAATGAGGGCTTTTTTATTTTTCGAATTTCTCAACCGTGCCAGGCCGAGCAGCGAATCACGCTGCAGAAATTGACTCGGTGAAAGTGCGGCTCCTTGTCCGCGATCACGTCGGCCTTCACGTTGCCGAAGGTGGTCTCGGGCTTGTGTTGGATGCCGTCGTAGAAGGCCTGGATGATGTCCTCTTTGAAGTGCTCGCTGCGTGGATGCGCGTGCACGACCTGCGTGCGCTCCGCCTCGCTGTATTCCGGATAGGTCAGGCCCAGCACGTCCATTTCGACGCCCGCCGTGACCAGTGCAACCACCGGATGCATGTGCTGCGGGATCCCCGGCGTCGTATGCAGCGCGATCGCGGTCCAGACCAGGTCGACTTCCTGCTGCGAAATGCCATGGCCACGCAGAAAATCGCGCGCCACGTTCGCGCCATCGACCTCGAAGCGCTCGTGCGCGCTGCTGTGTTTCTGCACGAGTCCCATGTCATGGAACATGGCGCCCGCATAAAGCAGCTCCGGGTCGAAAACCAGGCCACGGTGCTTTCCGGCGAGTGCGCCGAAGTAGTAGACCCGGCTCGAATGATGAAACAGCAGCGGCGGCGCCGTGTCCCGAACCAGTTCCGTGATCTCGCGTGCGAGCTTGCTGTCGGGGACGGACACCCCTTCGATGGTCATCGTCGTCAAAGCCATGTGGATTTCTCCTGAAAGTGTGGGAACAACTTTAGGAGTCGGCTAAAGTGTCCTCAACAGACGTAAAGCGACGAATCAAGCCATTGCATCGCCGAAAGAGACACAAGCGCCGTGCGAACAACCACCAAGACCATTGCGATCCTCGCCATGCCGGGCGTCCAGTTGCTGGACGTGTCGGGCCCGCTCGACGTGTTCGCCGAAGCGAACGTGCAAGCGCGAATGAACGCCTACAGGCTGCTCGTCATCGCAAGCCAGCCGGGCGCGGTCCGCAGTTCTTCCGGCGCGCGCCTGATGCCCGATGCGGTCGTCGGTGAAGAAGAGATCGAAGACCCGATCCACACCCTGCTCGTGGCGGGCTCTCCGCGGGCCGCGAACACTGTCTTCGACGCCAATGTCGGCATGTGGCTGCGCAAGCTCACGCCCAAGGTGCGCCGCTTCGGCTCGGTGTGCAGCGGTGCCTTCGTGCTCGCGCAGGCGGGGCTCCTGAGCGGCCGTCGCGTGACCACGCATTGGGCCGTGGCCGACCAACTGGCCCACGACTTCCCATCGGTCACGGTCGATGCCGATGCGATCCATGTGCGTGACGGTCGGCTGCGCACCGCCGCCGGCGTGACCGCGGGTCTCGACCTGTCACTGTCGCTTGTCGAGGAAGACCTCGGCCGCGAGATCGCCATGAAGGTTGCATCGCAATTGGTGATGTTCTTCAAGCGCCCTGGTGGACAGATGCAGTTCAGCCGCAAGGGCGAGGCTGCGCCAACAGGCCGGTCTGCGTTGCAGGAGGTGCAGCGCTGGATTGCCGCGAATCCTGCGATGGACCACAGCGTGGGGCAACTCGCCAGCCGGATGGGCCTCAGCAGCCGCCACTTCGCGCGCTTGTTCAGCCAGGAGGTGGGCGTCACGCCCGCCGTGTGGGTGGAAGAAACACGCGTGGCCGTCGCGCGCCGCCTGCTGGAGGCGGGCGACGTGGTGCCCAAGCAGGTGGCATCGCAATGCGGATTCGCCGATGTCGACACCCTGCGCCGCGCATTCCAGCGCCAGGTTGGCATCACGCCGGCGGAGTACCGCAAGCGCTACGCGCACGCCATCGAGTAACGACAACGACGACGTGGCGCGGAGAAAGCGCGATCAGTCCGGAATGACCGCCGTCACCTCGATCTCGACCTTGGCGCGGTGCTCGACCAGCGCTGCCACCTGAACGCAGGTCATCGCCGGAAAGTTGCGGCCCATCGCATCGCGGTACACCGGGCCCAGCTCGGCAAGACGGCGGCTGTACTCGTCGCGATCGGTCACGTACCAGGTCATGCGCACCATGTGCTCGGGGCCCGCGCCGCCCGCGCGCAGCACCTCGGCGATGTTGCGCAGCGCCTGGCCGCATTGGTCGATGAAGTCGTCCGACTCGAATTGCTGCTGTCCGTTCCAGCCGATCTGGCCGCCGACGAACAGCGTCGTGCCGCGCGCGGCGACGCCGTTTGCATAGCCCTTGGGAGGCAACCAGCCCTCGGGTTGAAGAAGTTTGTGGATCATGGTGTGGTGTTCAGTTGTCTCAGTTTGAATCGCTGGAGCTTGCCGGTCTCGGTGCGCGGCAAGGCCGCCACGAACTCGATCTCCCGCGGGTATTTGAAAGGCGCGATCGTCGCCTTCACGTGGTCTTGCAGCGCCTTCACCAGCGCGGCATTGCCTTCGTTGCCCGGCTTGAGCACGCAGAAAGCCTTCACGATCATGCCGCGCTCGGCATCGGGCTTGCCGATCACGCCGCACTCGGCCACGGCCGGGTGCTTGAGCAGCGCGTCTTCGACCTCGGGGCCACCGACGTTGTAGCCGGCGGTGATGATCATGTCGTCGGCGCGCGCCTGGTAGAAGAAGTAGCCGTCGTCGTCCTGCACGAAAGAATCGCCGGGGTAGTTCCAGCCGTTCTTCACGTAGTCGGCCTGGCGCGGATCGTCCAGGTAGCGGCAACCGACCGGTCCTTGCAATGCCAGCTTGCCGACCGTGCCGTGCGGCACCTCATTGCCCTGGTCGTCCACCACTTTCGCGGTGAAGCCCGGCACCGCCTTGCCGACCGCGCCCTTGCGCACCTCGTTGCCGGCCGCGGAAATGTAGATGTGGAACACCTCGGTGCCACCGATGCCGTCGAGCATCTCGATGCCCGTGGCTTCTTTCCACAGCTGGCGCGTCGCGTCCGGCAGTGCCTCGCCCGCGCTCACGCTGATGCGCAGGCTCGGCATGCCGTGCTGGCGCACGAAGGGCGCCATCTGGCGATAGAAGGTCGGCGCGGTGTAGCAGATGGTCGCGCCGACCTGGTTGATGAGCTTCACCAGCCCTTCGGGCGTGAACGGCGCATCCGCAAAGTACACCGAGGCACCCGCCCACATCGGAAAGATCAGCAAGCCACCGAGCCCGAAGGTAAAGGCCAGTGGCGGCGAGCCCACCACGATGTCGTCGCTGCGCGCCTTCAGCACATGGCGCGGCCAGGTCTCGCACATCGCGAGCACATCGCGGTGTGTGGTGACAGGCGCCTTCGGCTTGCCGGTGGTGCCTGAAGTGAAGGCGAGCAGCGCGATGTCGTCGGCCGCCGTCGGGCATGGGCTGAAAACGCCGCTCTTGCCCGCCGCGCGTGCGGACAGTGAATCCGGCGCATCTGGCTTGTTGAAGGCAATCACCGTCGCGAGCACCGGATGCGCTTGCTGCGCCGCCACGAGTTCGTCGAGCAGCCGCCCGTCGCACAGCGCGGCCACGGGGCGCGACTTCTCGATGATCTCGCCCAGTTCCTTGGCGCGCAGCAGCGGCATCGTCGCCACCGCGATCAAGCCGGCCTTGACCACTGCAAGCCATGCCAGCGCCATCGCGACCGAATTGCCGCCGCGCAGCAGCACGCGGTTGCCTGGCACGAGGCCGAGGTCTTCCGTCAGCACCTGCGCGATGCGATTGACCTCGAGCGCAGCCTGCGCATACGTGAGCGTGCCTTGCGGCGATCGCAGCATCGGCTTGTCGCCGAAACCCTTCGCGGCCGCCTTGTCGAGCAGCTCCTCCACCAGATTCAACTGGTCGGGCAGCTGAAGCTCTGGCAGGTCATAACGAAAGACCGGCAACTGCTGTGCAGGCGGCAGGCGGTCGTGAACGAAGCGGTCGACTTGGGCAGACACGGTATTTATCCCCGCAGAACGGATTTGCCAATGATCAGTTGTTGAACCTCCGTCGCGCCTTCGTAGATGCGCAGCGAGCGGATGTCGCGGTAGAGGCTCTCAATCTTCGTGCCAACCTTCACGCCCAGGCCGCCGTGCATCTGCAGCGCCATGTCGATCACGCGGCTCGCGTTCTCGGTGGCGCACATCTTGGCCATTGCCGCCGCGGCCGACACGTCGCCCACCGCGGGTGCACCGCGCCGTTCGGCGTCGTCGCGCATCCATGCGGCGCGGTAGGTGAGCAATGCGGCGCTGTCGATCAGCGCGGCCATCTCGCCGAGCTTGGCCTGCGTGAGCTGGAAGTCGGCGAGCGTCTGCCCGAACATGCGGCGGCTCTTCGCATGCGCGATGGCTTCGGCCAGTGCACGACGCCCCATGCCGAGCGCTGCGGCCGCAACCGATGCACGGAAGATGTCGAGCGTGCGCATCGCCAGCTTGAAGCCGCCGTTGAGTTCGCCCAGCTGTGCCGTGCGCGGCACGATGCAGTTGTCGAAGCGCAGCGTGGCCAACGGATGCGGTGCCATGACGTCGATGTGCGCCGAGGTGTCGAGCCCGGGCGTCGTTGCATCGACGATGAACACGGTGATGCCGCGCGTGCCGCCCGTGGGATCGGTCTTGGCGAACACGCAATAGAAGTCGGCGATGCCGCCGTTGCTGATCCAGGTCTTCTGGCCGTTCAGGCGCCAGCCGTCGGCTGTGGGTTCGGCGCGCATGGCCATCGCGGCCACATCAGAACCAGCATCGGGTTCGCTCAGTGCGAAGGCAGCGATCTTCCCGCCCTTGCCGACCGCCGTGAGGTACTGCGATTGCTGCTCGGGCGTGCCGGCGAGCGTGATCGCGCCGCTGCCCAGCCCCTGCATCGCAAAGGCAAAGTCGGCAAGTGGCGAGTGGTAGCCCAGCGTTTCGCGCAACAGCACGAGCGCGCGTGAATCGAGACGCTCCAGCGCACCGCCCGCGCTGCCGGGCACGGCATAGCGCAGCCAGCCGCCATCGCCCAGGCGGCGCACCCATTCGCGGCAGGCCGCGCGGTCGTCGCGCTCGTCGACCTCTTGCGCCGCGCACCAAGGCAGCAGGTCGTGCGCAAGCGCGCGATGCGCTTCATCGAAGAACGGCAGCGCAAGGTGCGCTGTCGAAGGTGGTGCGGGGATCTTGGTCATCATGGCGTCAGTCCCCACCGAACACCGGCTTGTGCTTGGCCGCGAAGGCTTCGTACGCACGCTTGAAGTCTTCGGTCTGCATGCAGATGGCCTGTGCCTGGGCTTCGGCTTCGATGGCCTGGTCGATGGTCATCGACCATTCCTGCGACAGCATGGTCTTGGTCATGCCATGCGCGAAGCTCGGGCCTTCGGCCAGCTCGCGCGCTACCTTGGTGGCGGCATCGAGCAGGGCGGCGCTTTCGTGCAGCGCATTGAAGAAGCCCCAGGCGTGGCCTTCCTGCGCCGTCATCGCGCGGCCGGTGAATAGCAGCTCCGATGCACGGCCCTGGCCGATCACGCGCGGCAGCAGTGCGCACGCACCCATGTCCGCGCCGGCCAGGCCGACGCGCGTGAAGAGGAAGGCGGTGCGCGTGGCGGGCGAGCCGTAGCGCAGGTCGCAGGCCAGCGCGATCATCGCGCCGGCACCGGCGCACACGCCATCGATCGCGCCCACGATCGGCTGCGGGCATGCGCGGATCGCCTTCACCAGGTCGCCCGTCATGCGCGTGAACTCGAGCAGCTCGGGCATGCGCATGCCGGTGAGCGGACCGATGATCTCGTGCACGTCGCCGCCCGAGCAGAAGTTGCCGCCCGCGCCCGTGACCACGATCGCCTTCACATCGGTGGCGTAGGTCAGTGCGCGGAACAGGTCGCGCAGCTCGGCGTACGAGTCGAAGGTCAGCGGGTTCTTGCGCTCGGGCCGGTTCAGCGTGATCGTGCCCACGCCCGCTTCGTAGTGCCATGCGAAGTGCTCGGCCTTGTAGGCTGCCTTCGCTTCGAATTGCGCGCGCATGGGGTTGCTTGCGCCGATGTAGTGCTTCATTCGGTCTCCGCCATCAATTGGTTGTGTGAGTGTTGCTTGACCTTGCCGAGCAGCTTGTGGAGCTGCGAGATCTCTTTGCCGCTGAGGCCCGCAAAGGCCTCGACGATCCAGTCTTCATGCTGCTGCGCCATCTCGTTGAAGAGCTTGCGGCCGCGTGGCGTCAGGCGCACGCGCCAGGCGCGGCGGTCGCCTTCGACGTTGATGCGCTCGACCAGCCCTTCGGTCACGAGCTGGTCGGTGATGCCGGTGACGTTGCCGCCTGTCACCATCATCCGGCGCGAGAGCTCGTTCATCTTCAGGCCGTCGGGCGAACGCTCGAGCTGCGACATCAGGTCGAAGCGCGGCAGCGTGGTCGAGAACTGCGAGCGCAATTCGTTGCGCACCTGCTTTTCGATGAGTTGTGTGCAGGTGAGCAACCGCAGCCAGAGCCGCAGGGCTTCGGGGTGTTCGCTGTGCGCGCGCGCTTCGAGGTCCATGTCAGTGTGTCTCCTCGGGGTTCGGTGCGGTGCCCATCGCGGCGTTCGCGGCAGCGATCTGCTGCTGCTTGGCGATCTCGCGGTACATCTGGTCGCGGCCGCTGAGGTACTGCTTGGGCCAGTCGACGTCGCGGCTTTGCAGCTTGGCGGCTTCGTGCAGCGTCCATGCGGGGTCTGCCAGGTGCGGGCGCGCAATGGCGCAGAGGTCGGCACGGCCGGCCGCGATGATGCTGTTGGCCTGGTCCGCGTCGGTGATCGCACCGACCGCGATGGTCGAGATGCCGACCTCGTTGCGGATGCGGTCCGAGAACGGCGTCTGGTACATGCGGCCATAGATCGGCTTGGCGGCGCGCGTGGTCTGGCCGGAAGACACGTCGATGAAATCGGCGCCGGCTTCCTTGAAGAGGCGCGCGACCACGACTGCGTCGGCATCGGTGTTGCCGCCGGGTGCCCAGTCGTGCGCCGAGATGCGCACGCTCATCGGCTTGTCTTGCGGCCACACGGCGCGCATGGCGCGGAACACTTCGAGCGGATAACGGCAGCGCGCTTCGATGTCGCCGCCGTATTCGTCGGTGCGCTGGTTCGTGAGCGGGCTGATGAAGGCCGACAGCAGGTAGCCGTGCGCGCAGTGCAGTTCGAGCCAGTCGAAGCCGCACTCGACGGCGCGGCGCGTGGAGTCGACGAACTGGTCGCGCAGCGTGTCCATCTCGACGCGTGTGATGGCGGCGGGCAACTGGTTCTGTTCGCCGTAGGGCAATGCGCTTGCGCCGAGCAGCGGCCAGTTGCCTTCTGCGAGCGGCTCGTCGGTGCCTTCCCAGCCCACGCGCGTCGAGCCCTTGGGGCCGCTGTGGCCGAGCTGCATCGCGATCTTCGCGCTCGACTGCGTGTGCACGAAATCGACGATGCGCTTGAACGCGGCTTGCTGCGTGTCGTTGTAGAGGCCAGTACAGGCTGGCGTGATGCGGCCTTCGGGCGTCGGGCTCGTCATTTCGACGAACACCATCGCGGCACCGCCGAGCGCGCGTGCGCCCAGGTGCACCAGCAGGAAGTCTTGCGGCACGCCATCGACCGCGCTGTAGGTGGCCATCGGCGACACCAGGATGCGGTTTTTCAGCGTGAGCCCGCGCACCTTGTAGGGCATGAGCATCGGCGCCATCGCCTTGCCGCCCGCGAGCCATTCTTCGTAGCCGCCGAGCCATTGCGTGTCGCGCACGCGCAGGTTCTCGTGGCTGATGCGCTGCGAGCGCGTGAGCAGCGAGTATGCGAACTGCTCGATCTGCATGCCGGTGTAGCGCGGCACGTTCTCGAACCATTCGGTGGAGTTGCGTGCGGCGTTCTGGATCTTCAGCACCTCGACGCTGCGGCGTGCCTCATAGCCTTCGAGCACGTGATCGACGGTGCCGCCCTGCGCGAATTCGTTGGCAAGGTCGATCGCGTCTTCGAGCGCGAGCTTGGTGCCCGAGCCGATCGAGAAGTGTGCGGTGTGGGCTGCATCGCCCATCAGCACCACGGGCACTGAGCGGCCATTGACGTCGATGCGGTGCGTCCAGCGCTCGCACACCACGCGCGGAAAGCGGATCCAGTTGGCCGAGCCGCGCAGGTGCGTGGCATTGCTGATGAGCGAGTGGCCGCCGAGGTACTTGGCGAACAGCTTCTCGCAGAAGGCGATGGCTTCGGGTTGCTCCATCTGGTCGAGGCCGTGGGCCTTCCACGCGGCTTCGGGCGTCTCGACGATGAAGGTCGAAGTCTTGTCGTCGAACTGGTAGGCGTGCGCCTGGAACCAGCCGTGCTCGGTCTGCTCGAAGGCGAAGGTGAAGGCGTCGAAGGTCTGGTGCGTGCCGAGCCACACGAAGCGGCAGTTGCGCAGGTCGACGTCGGGCTTGAACACATCGGCGTAGCGCTGGCGGATGCGACTGTTGAGGCCGTCGCTGGCGATGACGAGGTCGGCGTTGTACTGCGCGGCGATCGCCTGGTCGTCGGTGGCGTCGGTCTCGAACACGAGGTCGACGCCCAGCGCGAGGCAACGCTCCTGCAGGATGTTCAGGAGGCGCTTGCGGCCAATGCCGCAGAAGCCGTGGCCGCCCGAGCGCACCTGGCGGCCCTTGAAGAAGACCTGGATGTCGTCCCAGTGATGGAACTCGTTGCCGATGAGCGCCGCGGTGTCGGCGTCGGCCGCCTTGAGGTTGCCGAGCGTCTGGTCGCTCAGCACCACGCCCCAGCCGAAAGTATCGAAGGGGCGGTTGCGTTCCACCACCGTGATCTGCAGCGCCGGGTTGCGCGCTTTCATCAACAGGGCGAAGTAAAGCCCGGCCGGCCCGCCGCCGATGCACAGGATGCGTTGGAGGTCCGAGGCAGGAGCGGGGCGGACGTGGCTTAGGCTGTTCATGGTTCAATAGTTTAGACATAAACAATCTGCTGTCAATGCCGAATGGTTGCGGCCGCTGGTTGCGTCCGGTTGCGGGGCGGGGATGCAAAGCCTTGTAAAAATCAATACCATGAGCCCCATGCAAAACTTGATACCCAAGATCGAGTCGCAGCTGGCTTCGCTGCCTGTCCCCATCGCGCTGGAACTGCCGGATGGCCGTCGCGTAGCCCAGGCCGGAGCCCGCGTCACCCTGGCCTTCAAGGAGTGGGCGGTGCTGGCCAAGCTGGCAGCCCGCCAGGTCGGCGCCATCGGCGAGGCCTATGTCGAGGGCAAGGTGCAGATCGAAGGCGCGATGCGCGACCTGATCGATGCCACTGTCGGCATGCTGCCCGGCAACCCGGCCGAAACAGACACCGGCTGGTGGAGCCGCCTGCAGCACATGGCCAAGTCGCACGGCTCGCACTCGCTGCGCAAGGACGCGGCCCAGATCGAGTTCCACTACGACGTTTCCGACGATTTCTATGCGCTGTGGCTCGATCCGCGCCGGGTCTATTCGTGCGCGTATTTCCGTACACCCGACCTCACGCTGGCGCAGGCGCAAGAGGCCAAGCTCGACCACATCTGCCGCAAGCTCATGCTGCAGCCAGGCGAGCGCTATCTGGACATCGGCTCCGGATGGGGCGCGCTGCTGCTGTGGGCCGCCGAGCACTACGGCGTGGACGCCACCGGCATCACGCTGTCGAAAAACCAGCATGCGCACGTGCAGCGCCTGATTGAGGAGAAAGGCCTACAGGGCCGCGTACGCGTCGAGTTGCGCGACTACCGCGAGGTGCCGGCCGACCGGCCTTTCGACAAGATCTCGTCGGTCGGCATGTTCGAGCACGTGGGCGCGGCCAACATGCCGACCTATTTCCGCAAGATCCATTCGCTGCTCAAGCCCGGCGGCCTGGTCATGAACCACGGCATCACCTCGGGCGAGCTCAACTACCGCCAGCTGGGCGCGGGCATGGGCGACTTCATCGAGAAGTACATCTTCCCGGGCGGCGAGCTGCTGCACGTGACGCACGTGCTGCGCGAGACGGCGGCGGCCGGCCTGGAGATGGTCGACACCGAGAGCCTGCGCCCGCATTACGCACGCACGCTCTGGGCCTGGTCGGATGCGCTCGAGGCGCAGCTCGACACGGCGCGCGAAGTGCTGCGGCGCAGCGGCGGCCGGCAGGGCGAGAACGCGGAGCGCGTGCTGCGCGCCTATCGCCTCTACCTCGCGGGTTCGGCGATGAGCTTCGAGCAGGGCTGGATCTCGCTGCACCAGATGCTTTCCACCAAGCCCGACGGCAAGGTCGAACATGGCGTTTTGCGTGGCGCGCAATCGGTGTACCCTTTTGCCCGTGACTACATCTACAAGTGAGTGAAAAACACCATGCTCTATCGCTTCCAGTCCCGGGCTTCCGCTGATTTCGTGATGCTCGAAGTGCATGCGCGCCAGTTGCTCGACATCGTCGGCAAGTCGGTGGCGCCCCAGGGCATCATCACGGTCGAGCAGATCCCCGGCGCCATCTCCGCCCTTGAAGGCGCGCTGGCGCGCGAAGGCAGCAATGCCCACAACAACGACGACTACGCCGTCGAAGGCCATGCGGCCGACGCCGAGAAGCAGCATGTCGGACTGCACCAGCGTGCAGCCCCCCTGCTTCACATGCTCAAGGATTCGCTGGCCGAAAAGAAGGACGTGACCTGGAAGACCTGAGGCCCGGCCTCAGGCTTCTTGTCAGTCGACCTTTGCTCCGGAGTCCTTGACGACCTTCGCCCACTTCACGTGCTCGCTGGCAATCAGCTTCGTGAAGTCGGCCGGTGAATTGCCGCTCGGGATCGCGCCCTGGGCCAGCATCTTTTCCTTGATGGCCGGGGTGCCGAGCGACATGGCCACCTCCTGCTGAATCCGGTTCACGATTTCGGGCGAGGTGCCGGCCGGTGCCAGCAGCCCGAACCACGAACTCGCCTCGTAGCCCTTGAGCGACGGGCCACCCACTTCGGCCACCGTCGGAATGTCGGGCAGCGCCGGCGAGCGCTGCGCGCTGGTCACGGCCAGCGCCGTCAGCTTGCCGGCCTTGATCTGCGCCATCGACGAGGGCAGGTTGTCGAACATCACGTCGGCGTTGCCGCCCACCATGTCCAGCAGCGCCGGGCCCGAGCCCTTGTACGGGATGTGCGCCATGAAGGTGCCCGTCATGCTCTTGAACAGCTCGCCCGCCAGGTGGATCGACGTGCCGCTGCCGCTCGACGCCATGTTGAGCTTGCCGGGGTTGGCCTTGGCGTACTTGATGAAGTCCTGCACGTTGTGGATGTTCAGCGTCTTGGCCTTCTCGGCGTTCAGCTCCATCACGTTCGGCACGGCCGCCACCAGGGTGATCGGCGCGAAGTCCTTGATCGGATCGAAGGGCAGCTTGGGGTACAGCGCGCGGTTGATGCCGTGCGTGCCCACCGTGCCCATCAGCAGCGTGTAGCCGTCGTTCGGCGCGCGCGCCACGATCTCGGCGCCCAGGTTGCCACCGGCGCCCGGCCGGTTGTCGACGATGAACTGCTGGCCGAAGGCCTTCGACAGTTCGGGCGCCACGGCGCGCGCCAGGATGTCGGTGGTGCCGCCGGCCGCGAAGGGCACGACGATGCGCACCGGCTTGGTCGGCCACGTGCTCTGCGCCCACGAAGGAGCGGCCATCAGCGTGACGGCCGCGGCAACCGAAGCCGCGAGCACGCCGCGGCGATTCAACGAAAAGGAAGAGGAAGAGAGAAAAGTCATGCGCGCGGTTGTACAGGGGAGCGCCGCCCGCGTCGCGGGTAAAAACCCCGTGGGTTGCCGCCTACGCGACCTGCATCCGCTGCGCGAAGCGCTCGTTGCGAAAGCGTTCCAACACGAAATCGACGAACACGCGCGTCTTGGGCGGCAGCAGTTTCTTGCTCGGGTAATAAAGCCACACGGTGCCCGCGTCCTGGTGCCATTCGGGCAGCAGCCGCACCAGCCCGCCGCTGCGCAGGCCGCGCTCTACAAAAGGCATCGGCAGCATCGCGACACCCAGGCCCATCAGCGCGGCATGCGCGATGGCCTCGGGGTCGTTGAAGATCGCGCGCGGTCGCGGCAGATCGACCGCGGTTTCTTCGCCGTTCGCATGGCGCAAGGTCCAGCTGCGCAGCCGTCCGGTGGGCGAGGAGCGCCGCAGCAGCGTGTCGAGCCGCGCCAGGTCGGCGGGCTGCTCGGGCAGCGCGCGCCCTTGCAGGTACGCCGGCGCCGCGACCGCGACCACATGGATGCGCGACAGCTCGCGCGCCACCAGCCCGGCCGGCAGCTCGATGCCGCCGCCGATGGCCGCGTCGAAACCTTCGCCGACAAGGTCCACCTGCTGGTTGTCGAAATGCCAGTCCGGCTGGATGGCCGGGTAGCGCGCGAGGAAGTCGCCCAGCATCGGCAGCACATGCTCGCGGCCGAAGGCCTGGCCCATGCTCACCTTCAGCGTGCCGGCGGGCTGGCCGTCGTCCTTGTCGATGCCGGCCACGGCTTCCTGCAAGGTGGCGAGCGCGCCGCCGATCTGCGCGAGAAAACGCTCGCCGCCTTCGGTCAGCGTCAGGCGGCGCGTGCTGCGCTGGAACAGCCGCACGCCGAGCCGCGCTTCGAGCCGCGCGACGTTCTTGCTGACCGCCGCCGGCGTGAGGCCCAGGCGTCGTGCCGCGGCCGAGAAGCTGCCGCCCTCCGCGCTCTGCACGAAGGATTCGAGGTGATTGAGCGGTTCCATGGGCGCATTTTCAACGCCATCTTCAACCTTTGGTTGAATTTGATTGCGCCGATTGATGGCTGCCGGAGCAGGAGTGGAATCCCGACACTGAAGTCATTCCTCCACACACCGATCGGAAAAATCATGGCTTCCAACGCTTCTTCCTCCTCTTCTTCTCCCGTCCTGGCTGGCAAGGTCGCCTTCGTCACCGGCGGCTCGCGCGGCATCGGCGCCGCCATCGTTCGCCGGCTGGCGCGCGACGGCGCCGCCGTGGCCTTCAGCTATGCCAGCTCCAGCGCCCCGGCCGACGAACTCGTGCGCAGCATCCAGTCCGAAGGCGGCCGCGCACTCGCGTTGAAGATCGACAGCGCCGACGCCGCCGCGCTGACCGCCGGCATCGACGAGGCGGCCCGCACGCTCGGCAAGATCGACCTCCTCGTCAACAACGCTGGCGTGTTCCTCGGCGGCACCCTCGACGAGTTCTCGCTCGAAGACTTCGACAAGACGCTGGACATCAACGTGCGCGCCGTGTTCGTGGCGGCCAAGGCAGCCTCGCGCCACATGGGCGAAGGCGGCCGCGTCATCAACATCGGCAGCACCAACGCCGAGCGCATGCCCTGGCCCGGCGGCAGTGCCTACGCGATGAGCAAGTCGGCGCTGGTCGGGCTGGTGCAGGGCCTGTCGCGCGATCTCGGGCCGCGCGGCATCACGGTCAACAATGTGCAGCCCGGCCCGGTCAACACCGACATGAACCCGGTCGACGGCCCGAACGCCGCCGCGATGCATGGCCTGATGGCGCTGCCGCGCCACGGACACCCGGAAGAAATCGCCGGCATGGTGGCGTATCTGGCGAGCCCGGAAGCGGCGTTCGTGACGGGCGCCAGCATCAACATCGACGGTGGTTTTGCCGCCTGAGCCCCCGAGTCGTTTGCGCCGGGCTATCCGGCGTGCTGCACGGCGGCGATCAGCTTGTCGAGCGTCGCGTCCAGCCGGGCCAGTTCTTTCGCATCGAGGCCGGCGAACAGCTCCGCCTCGCGTTGCCGGCCGAGCGCGCTCACCGTGTCGTGCAGTGCCTTGCCGGTGGCCGTGAGGTAGAGCCGGCCACGGCGCTGGTCGGTCGGATCGCCGCGGCGCTGCACGCGCTGGTGATGCTTCAGGCCGGCCAGCGCGCGGCTCACTGCCATCTTGTCGAGGCCCGTCTGGTCAGCGATCTGCGTGGCGCTGAGCCCCGGCTGCGCCGCGAGCACCGCCATGGTCCGCCACTCGTTCAGCGTGAGCTGGTGCGCGCGGCCGACGCGTTCGTGGAACGGCCGCGCCGTGAGGTTGACCACCCGAACCAGCTTGAAGAAGAGCGGGTCCATGGCGCGGCGCCGTCGTCAGCCGAGCAGCTTCTTCGCGGTGGCCACGATGGCCTCGGTGCCGACGCGCGACTGCGCCTCCAGCACCGGCGCATAGCCGACCGGAATGCGCGGCGCACCCAGCCGCGCCACGCGGCAGCCCGTGGCTTCCGCCGCGCTGGCCGCGATCTCGGCGCCGAAGCCCGCGGCCTGCACCGCCTCGTGCACGACCAGCAGCCGGCCGGTGCGCGCGCACGACGACAGCACCGTCTCGCGGTCCCACGGCCAGAGCGTGCGCAGGTCGATCAGGTCGACCGCGATGCCTTCGGCCGCCAGCGCATCGCAGGCGGCGGCGCAGGCCTGCATCTGTTTGCTCCAGCTCACCAGCGTGAGCGCGTTGCCTTCGCGCACCCGCGCGGCCTTGCCCAGCGGCACGTCGATGTTTTCGTCGACTTCGCCGCGCAGGCCCCACAGCGTCTTGTGCTCGATGTAGACGACCGGGTCGCCGCACTGCAGCGCGGCGCGCAGCAGGCTGTGGTTGTCCTGCGGCGTCGAAGGGCTCACCACCACCACGCCCGGCAGGTGCGCGAACCAGGCTTCGAGCGACTGCGAATGCTGCGCTGCCGAGGCGTCCCAGATGCCGCCGGGCATGCGCGCCACCAGCGGCACGCGGCCCTGGCCGCCGAACATGAAGCGGTTCTTGGCGGCCTGGTTCACCAGCTCGTCCATGCCGCACAACGCGAAGTCGACCACGCGCATCTCGACCACCGGCCGCAGCCCCGCGAGCGCCATGCCCACGCCGGCGCCCATGATCGCGGCCTCGCTGATCGGCGTGTCGATCACGCGTTCGGCGCCGAAGGTCTGCTGCAACCCCTTGTACTGGCCGAAGATGCCGCCGCGGCCCACGTCTTCGCCGAGCACGACCACGCGTGGGTCGGCCTCCATCTCGTGCTGGATCGCGAGCGCCGCGGCCTCGGAATAACTCAGTTCTTTCTTCAATGCCATTGGCCCGCTCCGATGGTCTGCACGTCGGTGAAGGCGGCGCTGGCATCGGGCCAGGGCGCGGCATTGGCCACGGCCAGCGCGGTGTCGACTTCGTCGCGCGCCGCGTTCTCGATGGCGTCGAGCGTTGCGGCGGCGATGCCCATCGACAGCAGATGTCCGCGCGCCCGCGCGATCGGGTCCGTTTCCAGCGCGGCGGCCAGTTCGGCCGGGTCGCGGTAGGCCGCGAGGTCGACCGACACATGGCCCTTCACCCGGTAGGTCAGCGCGTGCAGCAGGCGCGGCCCGCCGCCGGCGCGCACCTCGGCCACCAGCCGCGCGGCTACCGCGTGCACCGCGAACACGTCGTTGCCATCGACCTGCGTGGCCGCGATGTCCATCGACGCGGCGCGCGCCGAGGCGCCGTCGCCGGCCGTCATCGGGCCGCTCGCGGTGGTCGCGCTCCAGCGGTTGTCTTCGCAGACGAAGAGCACCGGCAACTCGTACACGCGCGCCCAGTTCAGCGCTTCGAGAAAGGGGCCGCGGTTGATGGCGCCGTCGCCGAAGAAGCAGACGGTGATGTCGTCGCTTTTCTTGAGCAGCTTCTGCGCATGCGCCGCGCCCACCGCGATCGGCAAACCGGCTGCGACCACGCCGTTGGCGCCGAGCATGCCGACCGAAAAATCAGCGATGTGCATCGAGCCGCCCTTGCCGCCGTTGAAGCCCGTGGCCTTGCCGAACAGCTCGCACATCATCCGAGTGAGGTCGGCGCCCTTGGCCAGCGTGTGGCCGTGGCCTCGGTGGGTGGAGGTGAGGTAGTCGCTCGCTCGCAGGTGCGCACAGACGCCGGCCGGCACCGCCTCCTGCCCGGTCGAGAGGTGCAGCGGCCCGCGCACCTTGGCGGCGCCGGCGGCCTGTTGGCCATAGGCGCTCACGCCGCCCTGGCTGGCCGTTTCGGCGGCGTTCTCGAAGGCGCGGATGCGCACCATGACGCGGTACAGCGCCTTGCCGGCGCGGCCTGGAATGCTCGGGTCCATCTTGTCTCCAACGCCCTGGGAATCGGCGCTTTGACAAAAATCGTATCAAGCGAGATGGAATGGATGCAGCGGGCTTACCCCGGCGCGGCCGCGGCATCGGGCGCGACATCGCGCGCCGCACGCAAGGGAAAACTCTGGGGACAGTTTCGGCACAAAGTCACGGTTATCCACAGTCGGATCGACCGCGCCCAAGTTGTTCTTCTTTTCGAGACAGCTCGGAAGCACGGGTGCACACAGTGACACGGGCATGACAAGTCGTTGTCAGCCAAGGGAAAAAGTGCACTGTCCACAGATCGGGTTTACCCCTATCTACTACTACTAATTTAATTAAGAAGAATTAAGAAAGAAGAAGCGCGGAAGCGATGCGGCACTGCACGGTGAAAAAGCGGCTCATTCGACGACGGCCACCGCTTCGATTTCGATGAGCAGGTCCGGTCGCGCAAGCCTCGAAACTTCCACGAGGCTGCATGCGGGCAGCGGCGCCGAGAAGAACCGGTCCCTTGCTTCCCGGAACGCGGCGAGCCGGGACATGTCGCTCACGAACACCGTGAGCTTCACCACGTCGCGCAGGCCGGACTCGCTGGCGGCGAGCGCGGTGCGCAGGTTCTCGAACACCTGGGTCGTCTGTGCGTGCAGGTCGTCGGGCCCGACCAGTCGGCCTTCGGCGTCGAGCGCGATCTGGCCCGACACGTAGAGCGTGCGGCGCGCGACGACTTCGACCACATGGCTGTAGCCGGTCGGTGGATGCAGGGCGGGTGGGTTCGAATGCTTCACGTGTTTTCTCCGGGGTTGAGCGGCCGCAGCATGCCGCATTCAGGCGACGACCGGTGCGCCAGGCACGCCCGAACGCGCACGGCTCCTACGCCGCCGAAAGACATGCCAGCGTTCCGGTGCAGGACAACAGCCCGACCCGCGCCGGCGCCGCCCGATCGGCGGATGCGTGTGGCATGGTGGGGCATTCCCCGGCGCTTCTTGCGTCCATGAACCTGCCCGGAGGCACACATTCCATGATCAAGATCGGCATCGTCGACGACCACGCCGTCGTCCGCGCGGGCCTCAAGGCCTTCTTTTCAACCTTCGTCGATTTCCGCGTGGTCGGCGAAGCCGGCTCCGGCCGCGAAGCCATCGACCTCGTGCGCACCGCCGACATGGACGTGCTGGTGATGGACCTGTCCATGCCCGGCCAGAGCGGCATCGACGCGCTCGCGATGGTGCGCGCCAAGGCGCCCGAACTCGGCGTGCTGATCCTCAGCGGCTACCCGGAGGAGCACTACGCGGTCAACCTGATCCGCCAGGGCGCGTCGGGCTACCTCAACAAGGAATGCGAGCCGGAAGAAATCGCCAGGGCGATCCGCACGGTGGCGCTGGGGCGCCGCTACATCTCGGCCTCGGTCGCCGATCTGCTCGCGGGCCAGCTCGAACGCAAGGACGGCGCGCCGCACAAGCACCTGTCGGAGCGCGAGTTCCAGGTGTTCCTCAAGCTCGCCAAGGGCGAGTCGGTGGGCAGCATCGGCGAGGCGCTGTCGCTGTCGGTGAAGACCATCAGCACCTACCGCACGCGGCTGATGGAGAAGATGAACCTCTCCACCAACAGCGACCTGACGTACTACGCCATCAAGACGCAGCTGATCGATTGAGCGGGCGGCCGCGCACCGTTCGCGAGTCTTCGGTTTTGGGGCTCTGGATCTTGGGCAAACTGCGGCCGTGATCACCACCCATCCCCTTTCCATTTCCGTGGCACCCGACACCGTCGTGTCGGCCCTCGCCGTGTCGCCGCCCTCGCCTGAAGCCTGCTATGTGCTGGCACACGGCGCCGGTGCGGGCATGACGCATCCGTTCATGCAAGCGGTGGCCGAAGGGCTCGCGCAGCGCCGCATCGCCACGCTGCGCTACCAGTTTCCCTACATGGAGCGCGGCAGCAAGCGCACCGACGCGCCGGCCCTGGCGCACGCCACGGTGCGCGCGGCGGTGGGTTGTGCGTCGGCGCACTTCGGCGGGCTGCGTCTCTTTGCCGGCGGCAAATCGTTCGGCGGGCGCATGACCTCGCAAGCCCATGCGCTGGAGCCGCTGCCCGGCGTGCAGGGGCTCGTCTTTCTCGGCTTTCCGCTGCATCCCTCGGGAGCGCCATCGGCCTCGGCCGCGCGGGCGGCGCATCTGCAGGACGTCGATGTGCCGATGCTCTTCGCGCACGGTCCGCGCGACACGCTGGCCGAGCCGGCGCAGTTCCATGCGGTCACACAGGCGCTGGGCCCCATCGCCACCGTGCTGGAGATCGATGGCGCAGACCACTCGTTCCAGGTGCTCAAGCGCTCAGGGCGCACCGACGAGGACGCGCTGGACGAACTGCTCGACGGCATCGCCGTGTGGACGCAGGCCTGGCACATCGGCTGAAACCGCCTGCGAAACAGCCGTTCGCCGGCCGCGCGCGGGCGCAACGCACTTGCGGAAAGCGCTCCGGGAATTCCCGGATGCCCAGTGCCCAGCCCAGATGGGATAGTTAGTTCGCCCTTCAAACTAACTAATTTCTTACTCGGCTTTCTTGTCGGGCGAACCAACTCTGGAGAGACATCGATGCAACTGAAACACACCCTGGCCGCCATGGCTTTCGGTCTCACGGCAGTGGGCGCGTTGGCGCAGACCGTGGTCGGCGTGAGCTGGTCCAACTTTCAGGAAGAGCGCTGGAAGACCGACGAAGCCGCGATCAAGGCAGAGCTGGAAAAGCTCGGCGCCAAGTACATCAGTGCCGATGCGGGCGGCTCGCCCGAAAAGCAGCTGGGCGACATCGAGGGCCTGATGTCCAAGGGCGCCAAGGCGCTCATCGTGCTGGCGATGGACAAGGACGCGATCCTGCCCGCCGTCACCAAGGCCACGCGCCAGAAGGTGCCCGTGATCGCGTATGACCGGCTGATCGAGGCGCCCGGCGTTTTCTACATCACCTTCGACAACGTCGAGGTCGGCCGCATGGAGGCGCGCGAGGTCTTCAAGGTCAAGCCCAAGGGCAACTACGTGATCATCAAGGGCTCGCCAAGCGACCCGAACGCCGACTTCCTGCGCGCCGGCCAGCAAGAGGTGCTGGCGGACGCGATCAAGAAGGGCGACATCAAGATCGTCGGCGACGAATACACGGAAGGCTGGAAGCCCGAGGTCGCGCAGAAGAACATGGAGCAGATCCTCACCAAGGCCGGCAACAAGGTCGATGCGGTGGTCGCGGCCAACGACGGCACGGCCGGCGGCGCGGTGGCGGCGCTCACGGCCAAGGGCATCCGCGGCATTCCGGTGTCGGGGCAGGACGCCGACTTCGCCGCGCTCAACCGCATCGCGCTCGGCACGCAGACCGCCACCATCTGGAAGGACTCGCGCGAACTCGGCCGCGAAGCCGCCATCGCTGCCGTTTCACTGGCGGCCGGCAAGCCGGTCGACAAGGCCGCGCCATGGGCCGGCGGCGCCAAGAAGATCTCGTTGTCCTCGCGCCTGCTGACGCCGGTGCCGATCACGCGCGACAACCTCGACGTGATCGTCAAGGCCGGCTGGATCAAGAAGGACGAGCTGTGCAAGGGCGCCACGGGCGCCAGCGCGCCCGCAGCCTGCAAGTAAGGCAAGGCAGGCCGACACCGGCAGTCGTCAATCCGCGCGATGCAGGCGTCAGGCCGGGCTCCCGAGGCCCGGCCGGGACGCTCTCGCGCATCCGCTTCAAGGGGGTATCCAAAAAATGAGCAATGAAACGCCAGGCTGGTGGCGCCGCACGGGCATCGACCTGCGGCTGATCCTGATGTGCCTGCTGCTGGTGGCCATGGGCGTGGTCTTCAGCGTCATGTCGGGCGGCGTGTTCCTGTCGCCCGAAAATCTCTACAACGTCGCGCAGCAGACGGCCGTGGTCGGCATCGTGTCGACCGTGATGGTGCTCATCATCGTGGCGCGCCACATCGACCTGTCGGTCGGCTCGGTGATGGGCTTCGTCGGCGTGCTCATCGCGTACCTGCAATACACCTCGGGCTGGTCGTGGCCCACGGCCTGCCTTGCGGGGCTCGCGGTGGCGCTGCTGGTGTCGATCTACCAGGGCTGGCTCACGGCGGTGCTGGGCGTGCCTTCGTTCGTGGTCACGCTCGGCGGGCTGATGTCGTTCCGCGGCGCGGCCTTCCTGGTGGCCGACGGCAAGACGCAGCCCGTCAACGACGAATTCTTCCAGCGCTTGGGCGGCGGCTACGACGGCGGCATCGGCACCACGGCGAGCTGGGTGCTCGCGGGGCTGGTGGCGCTGGTGCTGTTCGGGCGCATGGTGCAAAAGCGCCGCGCGCGCCAGCGCTACGACATGCCGACCGAGGCGCTGTGGCTCGACATCCTGCTTACGGCCGTGCCGGTGGCCGTGGTGTTCGTCTTCGCGGCGGTCATGAACAACTACCAGATCTCGTCCAAGAGCGAGCCGCAGGGCATTCCGATCCCGGTGCTGATCTGGGCCGCGGTGGCCATCGTGCTGTCGTTCATCGTGCACCGCACGCGCTTCGGCCGCTACGTGTTCGCGATGGGCGGCAACCCCGACGCGGCGGCGCTGGTGGGCATTCCGGTCAAGCGCGTCACGCTGATGCTGTTCGCGCTGCTGGCGGTGCTGGTCACCATCGCGGCCATCGTGTCGATCGCGCGGCTCAACGCGGGCACCAACTCGCTGGGCACGGGCATGGAGCTGTACGTGATCGCGGCGGCCGTCATCGGCGGCACCGCGCTTGCGGGCGGCAGCGGCTCGATCTTCGGCTCGGTGCTGGGCGCGCTGATCATGCAGTCGCTCGACAGCGGCATGCTGCTGCTCGACGTGCCCATCGGCAAGCGCATGGTCATCATCGGCCAGGTGCTGATCGTGGCGGTGGTGTTCGACGTGCTCTACCGCCGCAAGTTCGGGGAGAACTGACATGGCCGACATCGATACCTCCAAACCCCTCGTCGAACTGCGCGAGATCCGCAAGTCCTTCGGCGGCGTCAAGGCCGTGGACGGCGTGAGCGTGAACCTCTACCCCGGCGAAGTGGTCGCGCTGCTCGGTCACAACGGCGCGGGCAAGTCCACGCTCATGAAGATGCTCGCGGGCGCCTACCCCATCGACTCGGGCGACACGCTCATCGCGGGCGAAAAGGTCCACATCCGCACGCCCTCCGAGGCGCAGGCACAAGGCATCGAGACCATCTACCAGACGCTCGCGCTGGCCGACAACCTCGACTCCGTGTCCAACCTCTTCCTCGGCCGCGAGAAGATGACCCGCTGGAACACGCTCGACGACCACTTCATGGAAGTGCAGGCGCGCAAGGTGTTCCATCGCCTCAACAAGAACTTCACCAACATCCGCGTGCCGGTGCGTCGCCTCTCGGGCGGGCAGCGGCAGGTGGTGGCGATCTCGCGGGCGTTGTACTTCAACGCGCGCATCCTCATCATGGACGAGCCCTGCGCCGCGCTCGGCCCCGAAGAAACCGCGATGGTCGGCGGCCTCGTGAAGCAGCTCAAGGCCGATGGCGTGGGCATCTTCCTCATCACGCACGACATGCCCGACGTGTTCTCGCTGAGCGACCGTCTCGCGGTCATGAAGAACGGCAAGCTGGTGGGCACCTACCGCACCGCCGACGTGACCGAAGACGAAGTGCTGGGCATGATCATCGCGGGCAAGCGGCCCGAAGGAAAAGAGCAAGCCCACCACGCCGACACCGTCGTGGCTGCCTGACGTGAAGACCATCGGCGACCAGCAACTGCTCAAGCGCATGAACCGCAGCGTGCTGCTGCGGCTGCTGCGCGCGCAGCCGGGCCTGTCTCGCGCACGGCTGGCCACCGAGAGCGGCCTCACCAAATCGACCGTGAGCCTGCTGGTGCGCGAGCTGATCGACGAAGGCTGGCTGAGCGAATCGGGCGCCGCCGTGGCCGATGGCCTGGGGCGGCCCTCGACGCCGCTCGAAATCAACGTCGGCGTGCGCGCATTGATGGGCGTGGAGATCGCCGTCGAGACCGTGCGCCTCGTCTGCGTTTCGCTGCAGGGCGAGGTGCTGTACTCGGACACGCATGCGCTGACCGATGGCTCCCCGGCCGGCGTGTGCGCGCAGGTCGCGCGCATGGCGGCGGCGGCGCACGCGCATCTGCAGGCACTGGGCCTGCGCCTGTCGAGCATCGGCGTGTGCGTGCCCGGCGCGGTGGACGACTGCACCGGCGTGGTCCGCTTCGCGCCCAACCTCGGCTGGCGCAACGTGAACCTGCTGCCGGCACTCGAAAAAGCCTTTGCCGCGGTCGGCCTGCCCGGCGTGACGGTGCAACTGCAGAACGACGCCGACGCCGCCGTGCTCGGCGAGTACGAGTTCGCGGCGGGCGAGGGCGAAGACCCGCTGATCTTCGTCAACTGCGACGTGGGCGTGGGCGCCGGCGTGGTGCTGAACGACCGCCTCTTCACCGGTGCGCAGGGCATGGCCGGCGAGATCGGCCACACCATCCTCCAGCTCGACGGCCCCTTGTGCTCATGCGGCCGGCGCGGTTGCGCCGAAGCCTTCTTCGGCTCGCGCGTGCTCGAGCGCGAGGGCGCCGACGTGCAACGCGCCGCTGCCTTCTTCGGCGTGCTGCTGCAGAACCTGTGGGTCACCTTCAATCCGCGCGCCATCGTGCTCGGCGGCAAGGCCTGCGCGGAACATCGCGGCTTTGCGCAGGCCGCGTTCGAGGGCGTCAAGCACCACGCCGATGGGGCCGGCATGCCGGCACCCGACCTGCGCACCGCGCGCTACGACGCGCTGGCGCCGGCGGTGGGCGCGGCCGCGCTCGCCCTGCATGAATATCTCCGGCCCCTGCAACCCGACGCGCGGACGCGCCGCGCGCGCGCCGCTCAGGTCCTTGCCACGGCCTGAGCCTTCGGCCCTGCAGCCTTGAAGACGATCGGACGGATCAGCGGGCTTCTGCGGCCCACTGCACGGCATCCGCACCAGCCGGGATGTGCATCGGGGCCGACGGATCGGTCGCCGCGCGCCACACGGCCTCGGCCACATCTTTCGCGCGCGTTCCCGGGCCCGTGGACGCGAGCATGCGGGCGACGGTCTGCTGCATGAAGTCGCCATAGGCCTCGTCGTCGATGCCGCGCAGGCGGGTTCGTGCGGTGTCGCGAAAGCTGGTTTCGCCCGAGGACCCGGGCAGCACGATGTGCACGCGCACGCCGAAGGGCTCGACCTCGCTGGCCATCGATTCGGTGAGCGCATTCACCGCCGCCTTGGCCGCGCGGTAGATGCCGACCAGCGGCAGCGGCTTGTACGTGACGCTCGACGTCACGTTCACCACGACGCCGGACTTGCGCGCACGCATCTGCGGCAACACCGCCTGCGTGACCGCGATCGTGCCGAAGGTGTTGGTCTCGAACAGCGCGTGCACCGTTTCCATGGAGGTGAGTTCGAGCGGCGCGGGCGCGCCGAAGCCGGCGTTGTTGACGAGCACGTCGATCGGCCCCGCAGCCTCGACGGCGTTGCGGATGCTCTGTGCATCCGTCACGTCGAGCTGCAGCACGCGCAGGCGCTCGGACGGCGGCAGCACGTCCTCGCGCGGCGTGCGCATGGTGGCGACCACCTGCCAGCCCTGCGCGAGAAAGTGGCGCGCGGTTTCGAGGCCGAAGCCGGAAGAGCAGCCAGTGATCAATACGGTTTTCATGAGGTTTCCTTCGTGTGGATGGTGTGGATGGCGATGCCTTCACGATAGGTGGCCTGAGCCGTACTTGCTACCATCCAGAGTCCATAACTCATGTTCGAGAGTCCGGCCATGGTCGATCCGTTTGCCGAGGTGGTCGCGTTGCTGCAGCCGGCTGCCCGGTTCTCGAAGCACGTCGTCGGCGCGGGTCCGTGGCAGATCCGCCGCTCCGACGCCGGGCAGCCCTTCTACTGCGCCGTCCTGGAGGGCGGCTGCCGCCTGGCGCTCGATGGGCACGAGGAGATCGTGCTGCAGGCCGGCGACTTCGTGCTCATTCCCGCGGCCTTCGGCGTCGCCATGTCCAGCCTTGTGCCGCCGGCCGGCGTGGCCGACTCGCTGCCGGTCGCGCTGGGCCAGGGGCTGTTCAGGGTCGGCGAGCAACAGGGCCCGACGGACCTGCGCATCCTGGCGGGCCACTGCAGTTTCGGCTCGCCCGATGCGGCCCTGCTGGTGCCGCTGCTGCCGCAGCTGGTTCATGTTCGCGGTGAACAGCGGCTCGCAACGCTGGTGCAACTGGTGGGCGAGGAGTCGCGTGCACAGCGGCCCGCACGCGAGGTCGTGCTGGCGCGCCTGCTGGAGGTGCTGCTCATCGAAGCCTTGAGATCGACGGCAGGCACGGCGGCATCGCCGGGCCTGGCGCGCGGGCTTGCCGACGTGCGCCTTGCGGCAGCGATCCGCGCGATGCACGAGCAGCCGACGCGGGCATGGACGGTCGTGGAGCTGGCGAAAGAGGCCGCGCTCTCGCGCTCGTCGTTCTTCGATCGCTTCAGCCGCGAGGTGGGCATGGCACCGATGGCGTACCTGCTCGCCTGGCGCATGGCGCTCGCGAAGGACCTGCTTCGACGCAAGGAAGGCGGCGTGGCCGAGATCGCCGAGCGCGTGGGCTACAGCTCCGCGAGCACGTTCAGCGTCGCCTTCACCCGCCACGTCGGGCGGCCGCCGAGCCAGTACGCGCGCGAGCAGGCGAGCGCTGTGCCGGTGTGAACAGGCCTTGATGCGCTAGTCGCAGGCGGCGTCGCCCCAGCCGCGCATGCGGCGGTACAGCGTGCCGCGCGACACGCGCAATTGCCGCGCCGCCTGCGACACATTGCCACCGTGCGCCGCGAGCGTTTCCTCGATCAGCTTGCGGCTGTGCTCGCGCAGCGTCGCCGCAAGCGGTGCGGGCTCCTCGGCGTCGGCATCGCTGTCGTCGGCCGTCGCGTCTTCACGGGTGTCGTCGATGGCCTCGGCCTGCACATGCCGTTCGATGGCAATGGGTGGATGGCTGCCCGCATGCGCAACGGCGCCGGGCATCGCCACCGAATGCCGGAAGTCCACGCCGTCCGGCCTCTTCAGATGCGCCTGCACCCACACGCCGAGCCCGCTCGCCAGCCGCAGCGGTTGCGCCGCTTCACGACGCCCCAGCCGCAGCAGGCTCGCCAGGTCGTGGCCCAGCAGGCATTCGACATCGCGTTCGTCCGCCGCTTCGGGCAGGCGCCCCAGCAGCCGCGCCCCCGCATTGTTGAGCCACGCGATGGTGCCGTCGGGCGCGATGCCGGCCAGTGCTTCGAGCGGCGTGCCGAGCAGCGTCGGGCTCGACTGGAAGCGCAGGATCAGGTGGTCGCGCGACTGCGCCTGCAGCAGCCGGTTCTCGATGGTCGTCGCGTGGATCGCCACCATCGATGCCGCATCGAAGCCGAAGCCCCGCGACTCCACCGTGAGGTCGAGCACGCCGGCCAGCCGGCCCGTCACGTCGCGGATCGGCGCGGCCGCGCATTGCATGTGGCTCAGCACGTCGAAGTAATGCTCGGCGCCATCGACCGTGCAGGCCTGCCCGGTGGTGGCCACGATGCCGGGCGCGGTGGTGCCGACGATGCGCTCGGAGATGTTCACGCCCACGCGCGCGGTCTTGCGCAGCACCGGCTGGTGCGCGTCGCTCGGCTGGCTGCTCACGTGCACCACCACGCCGTCGGGGTCGGTCAGGATCACGCGGCAGTCGGTGCCCGCGAGCATGTTCTCCATCTGCCCGAGTTCATGCCGCGCCACGTCGAGCAGCTCGCGGTTGCGCGCCAGCGTGGTGTGCAGCCGGCTCGGCGTGACCGCATCGAAGGGCACGATGCGCTGGCGGTCGCGGTGCGTGCGGCTGCAGCGCATCCACGACTGCAGCACCGCCTCGCCGACCAGTCCCGAAGGCCGCACGCCTTCTTCGAAGAACTGCTGCCGCGCGAGCGCCACGCGCTGCGCCGGCGTGCTGGCGAAGAGCTGGCGCGGCGCATCCGCCGTGCCGAGCCGCTCGAACTTGTCTGGGGACATGGGGTTCGCTGCCTCGCTGGATTCGGGACCAGCAGCGAATGTGTTCCGCAATGGAACAGCGCCGGACTGGGGAAATCCCGGGGGTGAGCGCGAAGGCCGTGCGCGCGATCCTTGCACCACAAGGAGACCCACGATGAAAAAAACACACTCCGGGCTGGTCATGCTCGCCGGCGCATTGCTGTGCCTGAACGCATCGACGGCCACGGCCCAGGATTCGACGGCACCGCAAGACCGCGCCGCGGCCGCCACGAAACGGGTCGACGGCAACTTCATCCGCGCCAACGCGGCGCAGAAGAAAACGCCCGACTGGCCCAGCGTGGGCCTCGATTATTCGGAGTCGCGCTTCAGCAGGCTCGACCAGGTGAACGCGGGCAACGTGAAAGACCTGGGGCTGATCTGGTCGTACAACCTCGAGTCGACGCGCGGCGTGGAAGCCACGCCGCTGGTGGTCGACGGCATCATGTACATCACCGCCTCGTGGAGCGTGGTGCATGCCATCGACACGCGCACCGGCCAGAAGCTGTGGACCTTCGATCCGCAGGTCGATAAGTCCAAAGGCTACAAGGGCTGCTGCGACGTGGTGAACCGCGGCGTGGCCATCTACGAAGGCAAGGTCTACGTGGCCGCCTTCGACGGCCGCCTCATCGCGCTCGATGCGGCCACCGGCAAGACGGTCTGGGAGAAGAACACGCTCGAAGGCCAGAAGGGCAGCTACACCATCACCGGCGCGCCGCGCGTGTTCAAGGGCAAGGTCATCATCGGCAACGGCGGCGCCGAGTACGGCGTGCGCGGCTTCGTCACCGCCTACGACGCCAACACCGGCGACCAGAAGTGGCGTTGGTTCGTGGTGCCCGGCGATCCGAGCAAGCCGTTTGAAGACGCGTCGATGGCGCGCGCCGCCAAGACCTGGGACCCGAGCGGCAAGTACTGGGAGGCCGGTGGCGGCGGCACCGCATGGGACAGCTTCGCCTTCGACCCCGAACTCAACCTGATGTACGTGGGCACCGGCAACGGCTCGCCGTGGTCGCACAAACTGCGCAGCCCCAAGGGCGGCGACAACCTCTACCTGGGCTCGGTGGTGGCGCTCGACCCCGACACCGGCAAGTACAAGTGGCACTACCAGGAGACGCCCGGCGACAACTGGGACTACACCTCCACGCAGTCGATGATCCTGGCCGACATGAAGGTGGGCGGCAAGCCGCGCAAGGTGCTGCTGCATGCGCCGAAGAACGGCTTCTTCTTCGTCATCGACCGCACCAACGGCAAGTTCATCTCGGCCAAGAACTTCACCGAAGTGAACTGGGCCACGGGCTACGACAAGAACGGCCGGCCCATCGGCATTGCCTCGTCGCGCGACGGCACCAAGCCCAACGACGCCATCCCCGGCCCGTTCGGCGCGCACAACTGGCACCCGATGTCGTTCAACCCGCAGACCGGCCTGGCCTACCTGCCTTCGCAGCATGTGCCGATCAACCTGATGGACGACAAGGACTGGAAGTTCAACGAAGACGTGCCGGGCCGTCCGCATGCGGGCCTGGGCTGGAACCTGGCCAAGTTCGCCAACGTCGAGCCGCCCAAGAGCAAGCCCTTCGGCCGCCTCGTGGCCTGGGACCCGGTGACGCAGAAGGAGGCCTGGGGCGTGGACTACGTGTCGCCCTGGAACGGCGGCACGCTCACCACCGCCGGCAACCTCGTGTTCCAGGGCACGGCCGACGGCCGCCTGCTGGCCTACAACGCCAAGACCGGCGAGAAGCTGTGGGAGACACCCACCGGCACCGGCGTGGTGGCCGCGCCCTCGACCTACATGGTCGACGGCAAGCAGTACGTGTCGGTGGCCGTGGGCTGGGGCGGGGTGTATGGCCTGGCGCAGCGCGCCACCGAGAAGCAGGGGCCGGGCACGGTCTACACCTTCGCGGTCGGTGGTACGGCCAAGATGCCGGACTTCGTGCAGTACCGCATGGACAAGCTGGTGCAGGGCGTGAAGTACGACCCCGCCAAGGTCCAGGCCGGCACCATGCTCTACGTGAGCAACTGCGTGTTCTGCCACGGCGTGCCGGGCGTGGACCGCGGCGGCAACATCCCGAACCTCGGCTACATGGACGCGGCGTACATCGAGAACCTCGACAAGTTCGTGCTCAAGGGCCCGGCCATGGCGCGCGGCATGCCGGACTTCACGGGCAAGCTCTCGGGCGAGGAGATCGAGAGCATCAAGGCTTTCATCCAGGGGACGGCGGACGCGATCCGGCCGAAGTAAGGCCCGAAGTAAGGGCTGCTCTTCGCGCGCCCCTTACCGGCCGCCGTACCAATACTGGGTGCTGGCGGCCCAGGTCGAGTTCGGGTAGTTCGCGTGCAGGGTCTGAAGGCCCTTGCGCGACCAGTCGCCCACGGCCTTGTCCGGGCAGGTGTAGCGCGCCATCTTCACCGCGACCGACAGCGCCTGCGGCACCAGCGGGTCGGCGCGGTTGCGCTGCATCAGCGCCAGGCTTTCCTGCGTGAAGTAGATCGAGTCCTGCGGAATGGCGCGCAGCTTGCCGACCAGTGCCTCTTGCTGCGCGCGCTCTTCCTGCGACAGGAACGCGGGCATCTCGAAGTCGGCGGCGGTGGCGGCCTGCGGGCCGGAGACCGGCACGCCGAGCGGGCGGCACCACTTGCCGTAGCTGCCGATGGCCATGGCGCGGTCGTACGCCGGCGCAATGCCTGGCTTGAGGGGCGGAGTCCGGATGCCTTCGGCGCCGGACCAGTGTGGCGGCAGCAAGACTTCGGTGGTGCTCGCCATGCGCTCCAGCAACAGGCGGTGCCAGGCGGCGGTGTCGGTGTCCGCCAGCTTCACCGAGCGGCGGATGCCGGCGATCGGGTCCGGCCCCTTCGCCGAGGTCGCCGCGGTCGCTGCCTGCGACGGCGATGCCACGCGCATCTGCGCCGCGCGGCGGGCCATCGCGTAGTCCTCGGCCAGCACCGCGCGGGTCCACGCGGTTTCGAGCAGGCCGTCGCGCAGCGCGGGCGCCAGGGTGGGGTCGGCGGCAAGACGCAGCCACATCGGCAGCGGCGCACGCGTGTTGAGGAAGCGGATCACGTCGTCGTCGAGGGCACTGGCCAGCGGCACCGCGTTCGGCTTGGCTTCCGTTGCCTCGGGGTCGCGGCGCGCGACCACGGGGCGGATCGCGAGGCGGCGCCATTCGTCTTCCGATGCGGCCGTGGGCAGCAGCAAGGCCTTCACAAGGTTCCGGCCCGAAAGGCTGCGCGCGATCAGCGGCGAATCGCCCGCGTCGGCCATGAGCTCGCGCACCTACTTGTAGCGGCCCTGCGCGAACAGGCGCTGCGCGCGCAACTGCGTGGCCGCGAAGCGCGCGGGATGGTCTTCGGGCACGGCCGCCAGCGCGGCCTGCAGTTCGGCCTCGCGCTTGTCGTCGCTTGCCGCGGCCACCGGCAGCAGGCTCGCGGCGGCCATCAGCCATGCGAGGTCGTGCGTGCGCTGGTAGCGGCTCCAGCTCAGGGTTTCGCGCCACTTGCCGTCCGGCTCGGCGCTGCTGCCCGGACCGTTGAAGCCGCGCACGGTGCTGAGCCATTGCACGAGGTCGGAGGTCTGTGCGGGGCCGACGTACGAGCAGTCGTAGATGAATCCGCAGGCGCGGAACTCGTGGTTCAGCAGCAGCAGCTTCGCGGCGGCCGCATCGGGCGGGCCCATGGTCTTCAGGCCGTCCGCCAGCCGCTGCATGCGCGTGGCGGGCAGCAGGTAACGGATGCGCAGCGCCTCGGCCAGCCGATGGACCGACGGATGCAGCGCCCGCAGGCGCGGGTTCTTCAGCAGCGGCAGCGCGATGGCGTCGACCTGCTTCGTGAGCTCGGCCTGCCGCTTGAGGGCCTCGGGGCTGTCCTTCTCGTTCTTGTTGTCCGAGGGCGCCTCGCCCGGGTTCTGCCGTGCCAGCACGCGCAGCCGCATGTAGGCCGCGAGGTCGCGCCAGGTGCTGGCCTTGTCCTCTGCGATGGTGGTGAATGCGGTGTCGGCTTCGTCGAGGTCGTCGGCATAGAAGCGCTGTGCGGCCAGCTGGTAGGCCTGGTCGGCCTTCAGCCAGGCGGGCGCGTGCTGCGGCAGCTCGGGGACGGTGCCGGACTGCTGGTTGCAGGTGTCGAACACCGCGTCTTGCGCCTTCAACCAGTGCAGCACGTAGGGAGCGGCAGCCTTGTCGCCGGCCACGCGCGTCATGCGCTGGGCCAGCGTCTTCGTGGCGTTGCGGAAGGCATCGCTGTAGAAACAGTTCGGGGACGCCTGCAGGCTGTCGGCGTTCCACTTCGGCGGCTGCTGCGATGGCGGCGCCAGGGCCGCCTTGTCGCGCGCCGACTGGGGATCGAGCTTCGCGGTGGCGGCGTCGTGCGCCTGTCGCCATTCGGTCCAGGCGTCGTCCAGCTCTTCCATGCTGTTGTCTTCGCGCGGCAGCTTCTCCAGCAGGTCGGTGAAGGCGCGCACCGCATCGACAGAAAACGCCTGGCCATGCAGGCGCCAGTACCAGAGCACCTGGTAGGGCACGAGGTAGCTGGTGTAGTAGCCCGCGGGCCGTTCGACGAACTCGCGCACCGGCTGGTCGGGCCGGTTGGTGGCGAAGAACAGGTCCTCGGGTTCGTAGCCGCCGCTGGCGTGCGCCATGGTGGCGCCGAGCAGTGCGGTTGCCGTCATTGCCAGCAGCCTGGCGCCGGCGCGCATCGTGCGCCTCGAGTTGGAAGAAATCATGGGTGCCTGTTGATGTCGATGTTGTTGTTGCTGCTGTCGATCCGTGCGAAGTCTTCGTTCTTCCATGCGCCCGCGTGGAACACATAGCGCCGCTTCACGCCGCCGAGCGCGGGCCAGTTCTCGCCGAACATCAGTCCCGCCGCATCGCGGCAGGCCGGCACCGTGGCCGCGCCCGTCGCATCGAGCCGCTGGCGGATGCGTGCGCCTTCCGCGCCCATGCGGAAGTACATCGGCACGATCTCGTCGAGCAGGCCGGCGGGCAGCCACGGATCGCTCATGCACCACGAGGCCAGCGCGGTGGCCGAGAGCCGCACGCCGCCTTCGCGCAGCGGCTGCAGGCGCTTGAGCAGCGCGACGTAGGCCTCGCGCTGGCTGCGCCGCGCCTCGAAGTCGAGCTGCACCCAGCCTGAGCGGTTGCCCTGCTTCGCGGCATGCTCGATGGCGGCGGCAATGGCCGCCTGCTGCGCATCGTCGACAGGCGAGGGCGCGAGGTTGTCCAGCGTGACGTGCACCACTGGCATCACCGTGGCACCCGGCGCGATGCGCAGCGGCCACTGGCGCCAGGTCGTGCGGCTGCGCTCGCCGCTCAGTTGCACCGTGGCATGCAGGTAGGCCACGCCGGTGGCTTCGGGCAATGCGGAGAAAAGCTGGGGCCGGTCCCATACCCACAGCAGCGTTTGCGGTTGGGCCTTGCCTTCCTGCGCCGGCAAGGCCAGGAAGACCGCAAGAACCGAAAGGGCCGCGCCGCGAAAACGCATGGAAAGGGGCTGGAGGGTGGAAGAAAAATCCCGGCCAGCATAACGAAAAAGCCGCCTGGCCCAGGGGGCTCAGGCGGCCTTGCGGCTGCTTGCGTGTGAAGGCAGCGGCGGTTGTTGTTCGTCGATCAGTCGGCGTACACGCCGGCGGCCTTGATGATCGGGCCCCACTTGGCGATCTCGGCCGCAACGAACTTCTTGTGCTCGGCCGGCTCGGTGCGCTTGTCGGTGGTGATCACCGCGCCCAGCGCTTCTTCGCGCTTGATGAAGCCCGGGTCCTTCATGGCCGCCTTGACGGCTTCGTTGAGCTTCTTCAGCACCGGTGCGGGCGTGCCCTTGGGCGCGTACACGCCGTGCCAGATCGTCACTTCGAAGCCCTTCAGGCCCGACTCGTCCAGCGTCGGCAGGTCTTTCAGGCCGGGCGTGGTCAGGCGCTTGGCGGTGGTCACGGCATAGGCCTTGACCTTCTTGGCCTCGATCTGCGAGGTGGTGTTGGTGGTCTGGTCGCACAGCAGGTCGATCTGGCCGCCCAGCAGGTCGGCGATGGCGGGGGCCGTGCCCTTGTACGGCACGGGCGTCATCTCGACCTTGATCGCGCTCTGGAACAGCAGGCCGCACAGGTGCGACGCGGCGCCCAGGCCGGCGTTGCCCAGGTTGATCTTGCCCTTGTTGGCGGCGATCCAGGTCGTCAGTTCCTTGTAGTTGTTGGCGGGCAGGCCGGGCTTGCCGATCAGCGTCATCGGCACTTCATTGACCATGCCCAGGTACTCGAAGTCGGTCTCGACGTTGAACGGCAGCTTGCGGTACAGCGCGGGCATGGTGGACATGCCGATGTGGTTCAGCAGCAGCGTGTAGCCGTCGGGGTTGGCGCGGGCCACCTTGGCCGTGCCGATGGAACTGCCCGCGCCCGCGGTGTTGTCCACCACGATCGTGGTGCCGAGCGTCTTCTGCATGGCTTCGGCGAGGTCGCGCGCCACACGGTCGGTCGGGCCGCCGGCCGCGAAAGGCACCACCAGCGTGACGGTCTTGTTCCCGGGGAAATCCTGGGCGTGAACACCGGCAGTGGCGGCGGCGATCGCCGCGAAGGCGAGCAGTTTCTTCATGATGTCTCCGAGAGGGGGTAAAAAGGCCGCGATCTTATCGGCTGACCGGGGCCTGACCTATACCGAATAGCCCTTAGACGGGTGTCGAATTTCGCCCCACTCTGGGGCATGATGCCGACCGGGCACTCGCGCAAGGGAAGGCGCGAAAACAACCACAAACAGCGCGGTCGCCACGGCCGCATCGAGGAGGAAATTCCAATGGATCCATGGGTCTATCCGCGCGAGCGCTGGCTCGGTACCGTCACGCTCGTGCTCGGCCTGCTGGTCTGGCTGCTCGTGATCGTCGGCACGCTGGGCATCGCGCTCGTCTATGTGCTGCTGGGCTTCATCGGCTACGTGTTCGCGCAGTCGGCCGTCATTGCGTGGATCAAGGGCACGGCCGTGAAGATCTCGCCGACCCAGCTGCCCGAGCTGCATGCGCGCTTCAAGGCCTGCTGCGGCTACCTCGGCATCGAGAACCCGCCCGAGGCTTACCTGCTGCACGGCAACGGCATGTTCAACGCCTTCGCCACCCGCTTCTTCGGCCGCAACTTCGTGGTGCTGCTGTCCGACGTGGTCGATGCGATGGAAGCGCAGCCCGACGGCATCAACTTCTACATCGGCCATGAGCTGGGCCACATCCGGCGCGGCCACCTCACGGGCCACATCTGGCGTGCCCCGGTGCTGTGGCTGCCACTGCTCGGTGCCGCCTATGCACGCGCGAAGGAATACACCTGCGACCTGCACGGCGCCGCCTGCTGCGAAGAGCCCGACTCCGCGCCGCGCGCGCTCGTGGCACTGGCCGCCGGTGCCCAGCAGTGGCGCAACGTCGACCTGCAGGGCTATGCCAACCAGTCGGCCGGCAACAGCGGCTTCTGGGCCTCGTTCCATGAACTGATCGGCGGCTACCCGTGGCTCACCAAGCGCGTGGCGCGTGCCATCGATCCGGCGGCGGCGTTGCCCAGCCGCAACCCGCTGGCCTATGTGCTCGCGATCTTCGTGCCCTACACGGGCCGTGCCGGTGGTGGCGCCCTGGGCGTGCTGATCGTCGTGGCCGTCATCGGCGTGGCGGCGGCCGCGGCGATCCCGGCCTACCAGGACTACGTTGCGCGCGCACAAGTCGTGCAGGCCTGGGCGGAAGGCGCACCGGTGCGCGAGGCGCTCACCAACTACTACACCGAGAAGGAAGAGATCCCTGACACCCTCGCCGCCGCGAACGCGCCCGAGACGTTGCCCGGCGGCTCGGTGCTCACGCTCGACCCCGAGACGATGGTCGTCGAGGCCACCTTGCCGAAGCTGCCCCGGGGAATGAGCGGCGTGCTGCGCATGGAGCCTTCGTCTGCGGACAACGGCATCGTCTGGCATTGCGTGAGTGGGGACGACTTGCCGGTGAAGCTGTTGCCGCTGGGTTGCCGCAAGGTGCGGTAACGGCCGTTCGCGTGCGTTGGGGGGGCGTGCGGATGGCACCGGGTGGTCCCCTCCGCGAATGTCCCCCGGCCTGCGGCCTCCTCCTTTATTTCGCTGCGGGGACCACCCGGCGCCATCCGCACAGTGGGCGCTGTGGGTGCATGGCAGAACAGCAGCGTGCCGTCTTTCTTATGAAGCGGCCGGCCCCGTGTACCGCGCACGCGGTCTTATCAAATGCCCCGTGGCCTGCTGCTCCAGCACATGGGCAGTCCATCCGACGGTGCGCGCGAGCGCGAACAGCATGAGCGGTGCGCCGGGCGGCAGCTTGTGCACGGCCGCCAGCGCGGCGAGTGCAAAGTCGATGTTCACCGTCTCGCCGAGCAGCTTCTCGCCGATCTCGCGCAGTTCAGTGAAGGCGGGCGGCAGTTCGATGTTGGCCAGCAATGCACCGCATCGCGCGTCGCCGTTCGGATAGAGCGGATGGCCGAAGGCCGCCAGTGACCGGTCATGCGCAAGCCATTCGCGCACGGCGGCTTCGGTGCCGATGGCCGATGCATTGCGCATCAGCGCCTGCACGGCTGCCGATGCACCGCCATGCAAGGGCCCGGTCAACGTGGAGAGCCCGGTGAGCAGGCTCGCGGCGAGCGATGCGCCCGTCGAAGCGGTCACGCGCGCGGCGAAGGTCGATGCGTTGAGCTCGTGGTCGGCCAGCAGCACCAACGCGCGACGCAGATCATCGGCCGCGCGGGGGCGGCGCCATGCCGAAGCCAGCCGCGCGTGCAGTGCCACCGGCTTCGTGGGTGCGGGGCCGATCAGCGCATCGGCCAGCGTGCCGATCACATCCGCCGCCTCGGCCTGCAACACCGCGCGTGAACGACCGCGCGAGGGTGGATCGACGGCGGCACGCGCCGCCAGTGCGAGCAGGCCGGCCTGCAAGGGCGTCGCGTCCTTGCGGGGCATCGTCATGGGCGCAACGGCCATGAAGCGCGGCGGCGCGCTTTCCCACAGCAGGGCGGCCACGTCTTCCAGCGTGGCGTGCGAGGCGAGCGCGCACGCGTCTTGTCCGCGGTAGAGAAGCCGGCCATCGGCCACCGTCGACACCGCCGATGCCAGCACCGGCTCGCCCCACTGGATCGTTTCGCTCGCCACCGCTTCGGTGCTGCGCCGCCCGCGCGTGCGCGCTGCGATGCGCTGCACGTCGTCGCGGTGGTAGAGGCTGCGTCTCGGGTCGGTGGCGTCGGGCTTGGCGCGGATGCGGCCACGGCTCACGCTTGCATAGAGGGTCTGCGGGCGAACCTGCATCAGTTCGAGGGCCTCGCCCGCGGGCAGCCAGAGTGCTGTCTTCATCACCATGTTGATGGAATAAATCAAGATTGACGTCAACGTCAGTGTGGCCAGAATCAATGACATCGTCAAACCAGGAGAGAACGATGATTGAAGAGAACGGCCTCGAAGGCGTGGTAGCCGCGCACACGGTCTTGTCGGAAGTGGACGGTGCCGAAGGCCGGCTGGTCATTCGCGGCCACACGCTCGACGAGATCGCGCAGCACTGGCGCTTCGAAGACGTGGTGGCGCTGCTGTTCAAGGGCTTCTTCGACACGCTGCCCGGCAACGCCGCCGCGTTGCGCACCGCCCTGGGCCGCGCGCGCCGCGAAGCCTTCGAGCGCCTGCAGCCCAACGACGACAGCGTGCTGCGCCGGCTGCCGCCCATCGAGGCGGTGCGCGCGCTGCTCGCGCGCCTGCCCGATGGCGACGACCTGCAGACCGCGTTGCGCCTCGTGGCCGCACCCGCCGTGTACACGGCGGCCGTCATGCGCTGGCGCCTGGGCGTGCAGGCGCTCGCGCCCGACGAAACCCTGCCGCACGCCGTCGACATGCTGCGCATGCTGCATGGCCGCACACCCACGGCCGCGCAGGGCGCCGCGCTCGACACCTACCTCGTCACCGTCTGCGATCACGGCCTCAATGCCTCGACCTTTGCCGCGCGCGTGGTGGCGTCCACCGGCGCGGGGCTGGCGTCGGCCGTGCTTGCCGGCATCAGCGCGTTGAAGGGGCCGCTGCATGGCGGCGCTCCGGGGCCGGTGCTCGATGCGCTCGATGCCATCGGCACCGCCGCCAATGCGCGCCACTGGCTCGAAGGCGCGGTGGCCAGCGGGCAGCGCCTGATGGGTTTCGGCCATCGCATCTACCGTGTGCGCGATCCGCGCGCCGATGCGCTCAAGGGCGCGCTGCAGCGCTTGAGCGCCGAGGGCAGCGTCAATGCCGCGCGCTTTGAACTGGCGGAAGCCGCCGAGCAGGCCGCGCTGGCGATCCTGCGCGAGAAGAAGCCCGACCGCGCGCTGGAAACCAACGTCGAGTTCTACACCGCACTGCTGCTCGAAGCGCTGGGCTTCGGCCGCGAAAGCTTCACCTGCGTGTTCGCCGCCGGCCGCGTGAGCGGATGGGTGGCGCATGCGCGCGAGCAGGTGCACAAGGGCCGGCTGATCCGCCCGCAGTCGGTGTATGTCGGCCCCGCGCCCGAGGAAGCGGGCGAAACCGCACTCGCGCACTGAGCCTGCACGGGTCGTTCCCCGTCATCCGATACCCTCGCAGTCTTCGCATGCCGGTTGCGGCATGCGCGATTCAACGCGAAAGTATTCCCATGACGGCGAACCCCTCTCACTCCCGCGCGCTGCGCCTGCCCCGCGACTTCGCGCTCCTCGCGGTGGGCCTCGACGCGCTCCTGTTCGTGATCAACATGGCCGCGCTGCTGCTGCCCTCCACGCCGCAGGCCGGGCAGATGCGCCAGGCGTATGCCATTCCGGGCGTGTGGATCATGCTGCTCGCGGGCACGGCCGTGTCGTGGGTGCTGGTGGCGACGCTCTCGTGGAGCCACGCGCGCAACGCGCTCGAACGGCAGGGCGTGGCCCGCGTGGCACTGGCGGACGACGCAAGGCTGCGCTTCGGCGGCGTGTGGGTGCTGGTGCTGGTGCTGAACTACTAC
This sequence comes from Variovorax sp. EL159, assembly GCF_900100965.1. Lineage (GTDB taxonomy): Bacteria > Pseudomonadota > Gammaproteobacteria > Burkholderiales > Burkholderiaceae_C > Variovorax. The sequence continues at coordinate 651,839 of NZ_FMUJ01000004.1, forward strand.
GCGCTGACGCCGCTGTTCTACGAGGTGCAGGTGCTCTTCATGCCGGGCGGCCGGTTCGCGGAGGTCTTCGGCGATTCGCCGCTGCGCATCTCGATGAGCGTGGCCATGGTGCTGCAGTCGCTCATCCAGCTGGCGGTGACCGTGCTCGGCCTGTGGCTGGCGGCGCGCATCGCGCTGATGACGCGTCGCGGCGCGTCGGTGCCGGCGCAAGAAGAGACGCTGCCGGCCGAGGTGCCCGGTGCATCGCCTTCATCGCCGCGCCGGGCCGTCGCGATGGTCGCGGCGGCCATGCTCGCGGGGCTTCAGCTGTGGGGCGGCATTGCCGTGGCGCGCTGGGCCCCGCCGGGCAGCGACGTGGATGCGCCGACGCTGCTGCTGGCCTGGGTGTTGCCGGCCCTCGTGACCTTCGCACTCGCCTTCTGGGGCGGCTGGCTCGGCACCAAGCCCGGCCTGTCGATCGTGCGCCCCTTCCGGGCCGTGGCGGCCGCGGTGCTGGCCTTTCTGCTGGTGCAGGTGGGCTGCATCGTCATCGCGATCGTCTGGCTGTTCATGGCGGCGACGGCGTCGTTCAGCTTCTACGGCGGCGGTGGCCTCGTCGGTTTCATCCTGGCGCTGGTACTGCTGTACATGGCGCTGACGGTGCTGCTGATGCGCTTCGCCACGCGCTGGCTGTATCGCCGCTACTTGTAGCTGCGCGCGTCCTCAATCACCTTGCCGTCGTTGGGCAGGCTGCCCGGCGCCACCAGCTCGATGGTGCCGCGCAGCTTGGTCACTTCGCGCACCGCGTCGGCAATGCGCGCGTCGAGCCCGGCCGGTGCGCCCGCGCATTCGAGTTTGAAAGTCATCTGGTCGTCGCCCATCTCGCCCGACACCACGAGGCGCGCGCGCTGGATCTCCGGGAAGCGCCGCGCGACCTCCGCGACCTGCGACGGGTGCACGAACATGCCGCGCACCTTGGTGGTCTGGTCGGCGCGGCCGAGCCAGCCCTTGATGCGCTTGTTGGTGCGGCCGGTGGGGCAGGTGCCCGCTAGCACCGCGGAAAGGTCGCCGGTGCCGAAGCGCACCAGCGGGTAGTCGGGGTTGAAGCTGGTGACGACGATCTCGCCCACCTCGCCATCGGGCACCGGGTCGCCGGTGCCGGGGCGCACGATCTCGACCAGCACGCCTTCATCGATCACCAGGCCTTCGCGCGCGCTGGTCTCGTAGGCGATGAGGCCCAGGTCGGCGGTGGCATAGCACTGCGTGCCCTTCACGCCATGCGCGGCGATCCAGTCGTGCAGGCTCGGCGGAAAGGCCTCGCCCGACACGAGGGCCTTGGTGAGCGAGGGCAGCTTCTGCCCTTTCTCTTCGGCCTTCTCCAGCAGGATCTTCAGGAAGCTCGGCGTACCCGCATAGCCTTCGGGCTTGAGGTCGACCATGGCTTCGAGCTGCTGTTCGGTCTGGCCAGTGCCACCCGCGAACACGGTGCAGCCCATGGCGCGTGCACCGCTTTCCATGATCGAGCCAGCCGGCGTCATGTGGTAGCTGAAGCTGTTGTGGATCAGCTCGCCGCTGCGAAAGCCCGCCGCGTGCAGGGCCCGCGCGGTGCGCCAGTAGTCGCGCGCCTCGCCTTCGGGTTCGTAGATGGTGCCGGGGCTCGCGAACACGCGGGGCATGCGCGGGCCACGTGCGATCGATGCGAAGCCGCCGAACGGGTCGTCGGCGCGGCGTGCCTTCTGCAGGTCGAGCAATTCCGATTTGCGCGTGACGGGAAGTTTCGCGAGTGCTTCGCGCGTCGTGATGTCCGTCGGCTTCACGCCGTCGAGGATCTTGTTGAACGCGGAGGTCGCGGTCTGTGCCTGCGCGATCTGCTTCGGCAGCGCAGCCAGCAGGTCGCGCTCGCGCTCGGCGGGGTCGCGGATCTCAAGCTTGTCGTAGTGGTCGGTCATGTCCGCACCCTTCGTCTTTCAAATCGGTTTTCACCATGCTGGTGTGTGGTCCGGGGGCGTGCACAGGACACCGGGTACTCCCCTTTGCGAATGTCCCCCGGGCCTGCGGCCTCCTCCTTCATTTCGCTGTGGGGAGCACCCGATGCCCTGGGCACAAAAAGCGCTGTCGTCGTGTTCGCCGATGAACCTGCACCCCGAGTGCACCTTCAAGCCAGCCACCTCTTGCGCCGCTTGTAGCTCTTCACATCGCGAAAGCTCTTGCGGTCCGCGCCGCCGACGCCGAGGTAGAACTCCTTCACGTCTTCGTTCTCGCGCAGGCTCTTCGCCTCGCCGTCCATCACGATGCGCCCGTTCTCCAGGATGTAGCCGTAGTCGGCGTAGCGCAGCGCCATGTTGGTGTTCTGCTCGGCCAGCAGGAAGGTCACGCGTTCCTTGGTGTTGAGGTCTTTCACGATCTCGAACACCTCTTCGACGATCTGCGGCGCGAGGCCCATCGAGGGTTCGTCGAGCAGCACCATCGTCGGGTTGGCCATCAGCGCGCGGCCGATGGCGCACATCTGCTGTTCGCCGCCCGAGGTGTAGGCGGCCTGCGAGGCGCGCCGCGTCTTCAGGCGCGGGAAGTAGGCGTAGACCTTGTCCAGCGTCTGCTGCACGGCGGCCTTGCCGTCGGTGCGCGTGTACGCGCCGGTCATCAGGTTCTCTTCGATCGTCAGGTGGGCAAAGCAATGGCGGCCTTCCATCACCTGGATCAGCCCTCGCTTGACCAGCTCGGCCGGCGACAGTGCCTCGATACGTTCGCCGCGCAGCTCGATGGTGCCCTTGGTCACGGCGCCGCGTTCGCCCGCGAGCAGGTTGCTCACGGCGCGCAGCGTGGTCGTCTTGCCCGCGCCGTTGCCGCCGAGCAGCGCCACGATGCCGCCTTCGGGCACGGTGAGCGACACGCCCTTGAGCACGAGGATCACATGGTTGTAGATGACCTCGATGCCGTTGACGTTGAGGAGGATGTTGGGTTCGCTCATGGTGTGGTCCGAAGCATTCGACAACGCGGCAAGGCGTCGCGCTGTCGAATGGCGGCTCTTGCGAGCCGCCACGGAACTCGGTCAGTGCATCAAGACTGGCAATCCGCCGCGTCGCGGCGCGTCAGCTTTTTCTCGGTCGCGTACTTGTCGGCTGCGGCCTTGGCCATCGGCTTGATGATCTGGTCGTCGGCCTGGTACCACTCGGGCGCGATGTTCCACTTGGCGCCGTCCCAGGTTTCCATGCGGGCCCAGGTCGAGCCGATGTGGTCCTGGCACGAGGTGCTCACCGGGCGCATCACGCCGGCGAAGCCGAGCGCGTCGAGCTTCTTCTGGTCGAGCGCCAGGTTCTCAAGGCCCCAGCGCACCTGCTCGCCGGTCATGACCTTGCCCTTGCCGAAGCGCTCCTGCGCGCGCCGCACTGCCTCGACGCCGAGCATCGAGATGATCGTGCCGCGCGTGTACAGCACCGAGCCCACTTCTTCCTTCGGACCGGTGCCCTGGCCCTTGTCGTGCACCTGCTTGATGATGTCCTGGATCACCTTGTTGTCGGGGCCGGAACCGTTCAGCGCGAGCGCGTTGTAGCCCTTGGCATTGGCGCCCACGTCCTTCACGTCGGGCTCCGCGCCGGCCCACCACACGCCGTACATCTTCTCGCGCGGGTAGCCGGTGGCCACGGCTTCCTTGAGCGCGGTGGAGTTCATCACGCCCCAACCCCACAGCAGCACGAAATCGGGACGCTGCTGGCGCACCTGCAGCCAGGCCGACTTCTGCTCGACGCCCGGCGCCGTCACCGGAATCAGCGACAGGTCGAAGCCGTGCATCTTCGCGCGCTCCTGCAGCAGCGGGATCGGCTCCTTGCCGAACGGCGAGTCGTGGTACACGAGGGCGATCTTCTTGCCCTTGAGCTTGTCCATGCCGCCTTCCTTCTTGCCCAGGTGCTGGATCAGGATGTCGGCCGCGGTCCAGTAGGAGCCCATCAGCGGGAAGTTCCACTTGAACACGCCGCCATCCTGCGAGGCCGCCAGGCCATAGCCCAGCGTGACCAGCGGGATCTTGTCGGCGTTGACCTTGTCGGTCAGCGCGAAGGTGATGCCGGTGGCTTGCGGGTCGAACAGCGCAACGCCGGGGCGGCCCTTCAGGCGCTCGTAGCATTCGACGCCCTTGTCGGTGGCGTAGCCGGTCTCGCATTCTTCAAAAGTGATCTTCACGCCGTTGATGCCGCCTTGCGCGTTGACCAGCTTCAGGTAGTCCTGCTTGCCGTTGGCCCAGGGCGTGCCGTTGGGCGCGTAGGGGCCGGTGCGGTACACCAGCAGCGGGAAGAACTGCTCCTTGGCCTGCGCCTGTGCGAGCGATGGCGCGAGCATGGCGCCGAGGGTGCTGGCCACCAGGGCGGCGGTCAGAGCGAGCGATTTCAGTTTCATGCCTGTCTCCTTATGTGGGCACCTCGGTGCCGGGGTTTTGACGAACGGGAACTCTCGAGATGCCTTGTCAGTGAGGGAAGGGCCAAAGGCGCAGCTTCTCCTTGGCCGTGGACCACAGCCGCGCAAGGCCGTGCGGCTCGACGATCAGGAAGAACACGATCAGCGCGCCGAAGATCATGGTCTCCAGGTGCGAGGCCAGCGCGGTCGAAATCGAAAAGCCCAGCCACGCCGGCAGCTGGTTCAGAAAGAGCGGCAGCAGCACGATGAAGGCGGCGCCGAAGAAGCTGCCCATGATCGAGCCGAGCCCGCCGATGATCACCATGAACAGCAACTGGAACGAGCGGTCGATGCTGAAGGCTGCCGGCTCCCACGCACCCAGGTGAATGAAGCCCCACAGCGCGCCGGCCACGCCGACGATGAAGCTGCTCACCGCGAAGGCCGTGAGCTTGGCGTACACCGGGCGAATGCCAATCACCGCGGCCGCCACGTCCATGTCGCGCATGGCCATCCACTCGCGGCCGATGGCGCTGCGCACGAGGTTCTTGGCGAGCAGCGCGAACACCACCACGAAGACCAGGCAGAACAGGTACTTCTGCACCGGCGACTCGATCGGCACGCCGAACACGTTCAGCCCCGCCACGCTCACCGAACCCGACGACGAGTTGTTGGTGAACCACTGGATGCGCAAGAACGCCCAGTCGGTGAAGAACTGCGCCGCGAGCGTTGCCACAGCAAGGTACAGGCCCTTGATGCGCAGGCTCGGAATGCCGAACAGCACGCCGATCACCGTCGCGCAAAGCCCGCCCAGCAGCAGCGACGCAATCAGCGGCATGCCGTCGATGCGCACCTGGAAGTTGTAGGCCGCATACGCACCCACCGCCATGAAGGCGCCGGTGCCCAGTGAGATCTGGCCGCAGTAGCCGACGAGGATGTTCAGGCCCAAGGCTGCGAGCGACAGGATCAGGAAGGGCGTGAGGATGGCGCGCATCCAGTAGTCGGACACACCCAGCGGCACGACGATGAAGGCCACGAGCAGCAGCACCAGCATCGCGATGCGGTCCTGCGCGATGGGCAGGATCTGTTGGTCGGCCCTGTAGCTCGACTTGAACTGGCCGTTTTCTCTGTAGAACATCGCGTTCAGACCCGATCGATGATCTTTTCGCCGAACAGCCCTTGGGGCCGCACGAGCAGGAAGACCAGTGCAAGAACATAGGCAAACCAGATCTCGATGCCGCCACCGAGCATGGGGCCGAGATAGATTTCGGACAGCTTCTCGCCCACGCCGATCAACAGGCCGCCGATGATCGCGCCCGGTATCGAGGTGAGCCCGCCGAGGATCACCACCGGCAGCGCCTTCAGTGCCACCAGCGAGAGCGAGAACTGCACGCCCAGCTTCGACCCCCAGATGATCCCGGCCACCAGCGCCGAGAAGCCGGCCACCGACCACACGATCACCCAGATGCGCGACAGCGGAATGCCGATCGACTGCGCGGCCTGGTGGTCGTCGGCCACCGCGCGCAGGGCACGGCCCGTGGCGGTCTTCTGGAAGAAGATCGCGAGCACCACCACCAGCGCGGCCGCCACCAGTGCGGCAACCAGGTCTTCCTGGCTCAGCAGCAGGCCGCCGTCGAAGGTGCCCTGCAGCACCATCAGCGGCTCCTTGGGCATGCCCACGTCGATCTTGTAGATGTCGTTGCCGAACAGCGTCTGGCCCAGGCCGTCGAGAAAGTAGGCAATGCCCAGCGTGGCCATCAGCAGCGTGATGCCTTCCTGGTTCACCAGCTTGCTGAGTGCGAGCCGCTCGATCAGCCAGGCGACGACGATCATCACGGCCATGGCCGCGACGAAGGCCAGGATGTTGGCGAGGATCTGGCTCTGGAAGCCGAACCACAGCGGGAACCACTCGGCAAAGCGCGCCATGGCGAGCGCCGCGAAAAGCACCATCGCGCCCTGCGCGAAGTTGAAGACGCCCGAGGCCTTGTAGATCAGCACGAAGCCGATGGCGATCAGCGAATAGAGCATGCCGACCATGAGGCCGCCGAAGAGGGTTTCGAGGAAAAAGCCCATGGTCAATGTCTTTCTTGTTTTTCTCCCTCCCCCGCTGGGGGAGGGTTGGGGTGGGGGCAGGCGGCGCATCCATCGGGCGCTCTGCATGCCCCCATCCCAGCCTTCCCCCAGAGGGGGAAGGAGCAATGCTTCAGGGCGAGGTGGGGCATGGCGTCAGTGCTCCACACCCAGATACGCCCGGATCACGTCTTCGTTGTTCCGCACTTCATCCGGCGTCCCATCCCCGATTTTTTTGCCGTAGTCCAGCACCACCACGCGGTCCGAGATGTCCATCACCACGCCCATGTCGTGCTCGATCAAGACGATGGTCGCGCCGAACTCGTCGTTCACGTCGAGGATGAAGCGGCTCATGTCCTGCTTCTCTTCCACGTTCATGCCGGCCATGGGCTCATCGAGCAGCAGCACCTGCGGCTCCATCGCGAGCGCGCGGCCGAGGTCCACGCGCTTTTGCAGGCCGTAGGGCAGGCGGCCCACGGGCGTCTTGCGGTGCGCCTGGATCTCGAGAAAGTCGATGATGTGCTCGACGAACTCGCGGTGCTGCAGCTCCTCGCGTTCGGCAGGGCCCCACCGGAAGGCCTGCGCCAGCAGCCCGCTCTTCATCTTGAGGTTGCGCCCGGTCATGATGTTGTCGAGCACGCTCATGCCCTTGAACAGCGCCAGGTTCTGGAAGGTGCGTGCCACGCCCATCTCGGCCACCTGGCGCGAGTTCATGTGCTTGAAGGTCTGGCCGCGGAAGGTGATGGAGCCCTGCTGCGGCCAGTACACGCCGTTGATGCAGTTCAGCATCGAGCTCTTGCCCGCGCCGTTCGGTCCGATGATGGCGCGAACCTCGTGCTCGCGCACGTTGAAGCTGATGTCCGTCAGCGCCTTCACGCCGCCGAAGCTCAAGGAGATGTTCTGCACGTCGAGGATGACGTCGCCGGTTTTACGCGCGCTCATGCCGCTGCCTTCACGATGGGGAAGGTCTTGGCTTCGACGATCTTCAGCGTGGCACTCACCACGCCCGTGCGTCCGTCCTCGAACTTGACCTGGGTCTCGATGTACTGCTCGGTCTTGCCGCCATACAGGGCATTGACCAGCACCGCGTATTTCTCGGCGATGAAGCCGCGCCGCACCTTGCGCGTGCGGGTCAGCTCGTCGTCGTCGGGGTCCAGCTCCTTGTGCAGCACCAGGAAGCGCGCGATCTGCGTCTCGCCCATGCCGTCTTCGCCCGCAAGGTCGGCGTTGACCTTGGCGATGCACTCGGCCACCAGCGCGAGCACATCGGGCTTGCCGGCCAGGTCGACATAGCCGCCGTAGGCCAGGCCGCGTCGCTCGGCCCAGTTGCCCACCGCCTCGAAGTCGATGTTGACGGCCGCGCACACCTCGTCGCGCCCGTTGCCGAAGCACACTGCTTCCTTGATCTGCGGAAAGAACTTGAGCTTGTTCTCGATGTAGTTGGGCGCAAAGATCGCGCCGCTCACGAGCCGGCCCACGTCCTTGGCGCGGTCGATGATGCGCAGGTGTCCTTCGCTGTCGAGCACGCCCGCGTCGCCGGTGTGGAAGTAGCCGTTGGCATCGAGCACCTCGGCCGTGGCGTCGGGGCGCTTGTAGTACTCCTTGAGCACCGACACGCCGCGCACCAGCACCTCGCCGTCGTCGGCGATCTTCAGCTCGATGCCCGGCGCGGCGGTGCCGACCGTCTGCAGCTTGACCTTGCCGTCCTGCTGCAGGCACACGTACGCGCAGGTCTCGGTCTGGCCGTAGAACTGCTTGAGGTTCACGCCGATGGAGCGGTAGAAGCGGAACAGGTCGGGCCCGATGGCCGCGCCGGCCGTGTAGGCCACGCGGATGCGGCTCATGCCCAGCACGTTGCGCAGCGGCCCGTAGATCAGCAGGTTGCCCAGCGCGTACATCAGCCGGTCGCCGGTGCCCACCGGCGCGCCGTTGAGGATGTCGGCACCTACGCGCTGCGCCAGCGCCATGAACTTCGCATACAGCCAGCGCTTGGGCGCGGCCGCGTCTTCCATGCGGATCGACACGGCCGTGAGCAGGCCTTCGAAGGTGCGCGGCGGGCCGAAGTAGTAGCTCGGCCCGATCTCGCGCATGTCGTTCATCACCGTCTCGCTCGACTCGGGGCAGTTGAGCGTGAAGCCGCCCACCAGCCATTGCGCCACCGAGAACAAATGGTCGCCCACCCACGCCATCGGCAGGTAGCTCATGATGTTGTCGCCGGGGCCGAGCTTGTCGGTTTCCACGCCACCGCGGCCCGCCGCGATGAAGCTCGCATGCGTCTGGCACACGCCCTTGGGGCGGCCGGTGGTGCCCGAGGTGTAGAGGATCACGCCGACGTCGGTGGCCTCGCCGCTCGCCACCGCGCGGTCGTAGTAGCCGACGTTGGCCTTGTCGAAGGCCCGGCCCAGCTCGCGCAGCTGCTCGTAGCTCATCAGCCCCGGCTGGTCGTAGTGGCGCAGGCCCTTGGGGTCGTCGTAGATGATGTGGCGAATGCCTGGCTGCTTGTCCTTCTGGAGCTCGCGGCATTCGAGCAGCTTGTCGACCTGCTCCTGGTCTTCGACGATCACGAACTCGATGCCCGCATCCTGCAGCATGAAGACCATCTCGCTGGCCACCGCGTCCTGGTAGAGCGGCACCGGCACGCCGCGCAGGCTCTGCGCCGCGATCACCGCCATGTACAGGTGCGGCCGGTTGGCACCCACGATGGCGAGGTTGTCGAAAGGCTTGAAACCCAGGCTCGCCAGACCGCAGGCCATTTCGCGCACCTCTTGCGCCACGGCGTTCCAGGTCCAGGTTTGCCAGATGCCAAGGTCTTTCTCGCGCACGGCGGGTGCCTCGGGACGGGCCTCGGCATGCGCGAGCAGCAGACGGGGGAAGGTGGGGGCGGTTGTTTGCACAGTGGGCGGATCGTAGGTCTCACTTTGACGCCCGGTTGTCGTTCCAACGACAATCCTAGGGACACTACTCCCCGGAGTTTCCCGATGCCTCACGGCAATCTCAATCCCCGCAACGTGCTTGGCGGTTCCATCAAGGACCGCGTGCGCCCTCCCAGCGACGCGGAGCTCGGCGGCATTCCCTGGCTGCCCACGCTCACGCCCGCCGAGCGGCGCCGCGCCGAGGCCACGCTGGTGGTCGGCGAGGCCGAGCCCGGCGACCTGGTCTGCCGCGTCGGCCGCTCGCCCACCTACTGGTTTGGCGTGGTCGAAGGCCTGCTCAAGATGAGCAACGACAGCGCCGACGGCGGCTCCGTCACCTACACCGGCGTGCCGCCCGGCGGCTGGTTCGGCGAAGGCACGGTGATGAAGCGCGAGCCCTACCGCTACAACATCCAGGCGCTGCGGCGCAGCCTGATCGCGGGCCTGCCGACCGAGAGCTTCCACTGGCTGCTCGACCATTCCATCGGCTTCAACCGCTTCGTGATGAACCAGCTCAACGAGCGGCTCGGCCAGTTCATCGCCGCGCTGGAGATCGACCGGCTCAACAACCCCGACGCGCGCGTGGCGCGCAACCTGGTGTCGCTGTTCAACCCGGTGCTGTATCCGGGCGTGGGCGAGGTCTTGCGCATCACGCAGCAGGAGCTGGCGTACCTGGTCGGCCTGTCGCGCCAGCGTGTGAACGAGGCGCTGAACGGCCTGTCGGCGCAGGGGTTGATCCGGGTGGAGTACGGTGGCCTGCGCGTGCTCGACCTGCCGGGCCTGCGCGTGAGCGCGATGTCGAGCAAGAAGAACCCCGCACCGGAAACCGAAAAATCATGAGCCTCACCGACCAGCTACAGATCGTGCCCGCGAATGCGGAAGCGGGCTTCATCCCGCCGCCCGAGGCGCCGAAGCCGAAGGCCGACGACACCGGCCCGACGCTCGAGGAAGCCATCGCGCGCAACGAGGCGCTGACCGAGAAGATCGATGCGCTCGACGCCATCCTGGCCAAGCCGCTCCATGAGATCCTGGTCGACCGCGAGAAGGCCGAAGAGGCGGCGCTCGCGTGGGACCGCTTCGGTGCGATGTGGATGCTGTCGCAGCGCGCCATGCGGCGCGTGGCGCTCGACCTCGCGGCGCAGCTCGGCGTGAGCGAGCAAGAGGTCGTCGCGCGCGCCATGGCCAATGCCAACGCGGTGCTCAATGGCGCGGACGAAGTCGATCTTGGCGGCAGCGTCGCGCCGGCGCAGCTGCAGCACATCGCGCGGCACCGCAACTTCCTGCGCAAGCAGTTCAAGTGAACCTGGCACCGGTCGGCGCGCATGCCGACGTGCCCGGTCGCCTCATTCCATTTACCCTTACCGCCTTCGTTCAAGAAAGAGTTTCCCGATGACCGCTGCTTCTTCCCACCTCACCCTGATCACCGGCGCCTCGCGCGGCCTGGGCCGTGCCATGGCCGAACAGCTGCTGCAGGCCGGCCACACGGTGCTCGGCATTTCGCGCAAGCAAGACCCGCAGCTGGCAGAAATCGCCAAGGCCGCCGGCGCCGAACTCACGCAATGGGAGCAGGACCTGTCCGACCCCGTGGCCGCATCGGCCCGTGTGTCGGCATGGCTCAAGGCCATCGACGCGCAGCGCTTCGACAGCGTGACCCTCATCAACAACGCCGGCACCGTGGGCAACCCCGCGCCGCTGTCGAGCGCCGTCGAAGCCGAGCTGTCGCTGGCCCTGCGCATCGGCCTCGAAGCGCCGATGCTGTTGACCGCCGCCTTCCTGGGCGCGACCCGCGGATGGCGCGGCGCGCGCAAGGTGCTGAACATCTCGTCGGGCCTGGGCCGCAACGCCATGGGCAGCCAGGCGCCTTACTGCGCGGCCAAGGCAGGCATGGACCGTTTCTCGCAGGCCGTGGCGCTCGAAGAAGCAGGCGCACCGAACGGCGCGCGCATCGTGTCGCTCGCGCCCGGCATCATCGACACCGACATGCAGGTGCAACTGCGCGGCGCGTCGGCCGAGAAGTTTCCGGACCGCACGCGCTTCGTGAGCATGAAGGAAGAGGGGCGCCTCGACAGCCCCACCTCCGCGGCGGCCAAGGTGCTGAAGTACCTGGCGCGCGAAGACTTCGGCAGCAACCCCGTGGCCGACGTGCGCGATCCGGCCTGAGCGCGGACGAAGAAAGAAACAAGCGAGCACACCATGGCCACTGCCAAGTCGATCGACACCCTCGAATACAAGCTCTTTCCGTCGCCGAGGAACGTGCACCGCATCGTCTTCGCGCACCAGGTCTTCGTGCCGTACCCGTACGCGTTGATCGTGATGGACGAGTTCTATTTCAAGGGGCGCTACAGCCTGTTCTCGGCGTGCCGGATGAGCGACGGGAAGATGGGGCAGGTGGCGACGTTCGAGGATGCGGCGGACGTGGCGATCTTCAACGCGAAGTTTGTGCCGGACTGAGCCCGTCCTTCGGTATTTCTCCCTCCCCCGCTGGGGGAGGGCAGGGGTGGGGGCAGGCGGCGTATCAAATGCTGTCGGCGCAACCAGCGCCGCTTGCCCCCATCCCGACCTTCCCCCAGAGGGGGAAGGAGCAAGGCAGCATCGCTCACTGCATCGCAAACCTGTCGCGCTGCGCCTGCGCACATTCCCCCATCACGCTCAGCGCCCGCTCCACCGTCGGCGTGCCCATCACGAACGGGTTCGCCGCACCCGCCGGCTGCTGCCGCAGCGCCGCCATCTTGGCCTGCGAGCTGTCGACGTTCGAGTGGTTCGACAGCAGCACGTCGATGCCTTGCGCCTTGGCCACCGCGTCCATGCGCCGCGTGGACGCGATGTAGCTGTCCAGCCGCGGCACGTCCTTGCCGAAGTTGAAGCCCGTGCCGCCCCAGAGCATGGCGCGGTGCTTCCTGCCGTTCTCGCTCACGTCGAACACCGGCGAGAGCGTGCCCATGGTGTGGCCTGGCGTCAGGTACAGCGTGACGGTGGTGTCGCCCAGGGTGACGCGGTCGCCGTCCTTCACCGAGATGTCGCGCTTGGGCGGCGCGCCCCAGACCGGCGTGGCGAACTCCAGCCGGGTCTCGGTCATCGTCCAGTCGGCATCGCTCATGACCACGCGCGCGCGGTATTTTTGTGCCAGGTAGGGCGCGCCGCCGTAGTGGTCGCCGTGGCCGTGCGTGACGATCACGTACTTGATCTGCGACGGATCGAGACCCAGCTTGCGCATGCCGCCCTCGATCAGCGCGGCCGCTTCCACCTGGTTGTTGAGCGCATCGATGAGGATGATGCCGTCCGACGTCTTGATGGCCCAGGCGCTCACCCAGTCGGCGCCCACGAAGTACAGGTTGTCGAAGGCCCGGGTGGCCGGCGGCGCCGGCTTGTTGATGAGCAGGGGAAGGCCCTTGTCGAGTTCCTCCTGCGGCGGCCGCGTGGCGGGGGCGGGCTTGCACAGCGAGAGCAGGGGGCCGAGGTCGGTGCCCGCGGCCTGCGTGGCCGCCGCGACGTGGGCGGCCACGGTGGCGTCGGAGGGCTTCTGCGCGGGCGTCTGCGCGCAACCCTGGACGAGAGCGACAACCGCCGCCAGGGCGGCTGTCTTCAGTGAAAGCGAAGGAACCATCGGTGTCTCCATGCCGTCGTCGCGGCTTGTCCTGGAGACACCATTCTGCGGTGCGCCGGCTTATTCGATGGTCGCGCCCGAGGCTTGCACGATGCCCTTCCACTTCTCGTAGTCGGTCTTCAGCAGCGCACCGAACTGCTCCGGCGTCATGCTCTCGGGCTCCGCGCCCTGCGCGATGATGGCCGCCTTCATTTCGGGCGTGGCCAGCAGCTTGTTGATCTGGGCGTTGAGCGTGGCGACCACGTCCTTCGGCGTGCCGGTCGGCACGAAGATGCCGTACCAGGTGCTCACGTCGAAGCCCTTGTAGCCCAGTTCGGCCACGGTGGGCGTGTCGGGCAGCGAGGTGCTGCGCTTGATCGATGTCACGGCCAGCGGGCGCAGCTTGCCCGACTTGATCTGCGCCATGGCCGACGGCACCGACGACACCATCAGGTCGACGTTGCCCGCGAGCACGTCCATCATGGCCGCGTTGGAGCCCTTGTAGGGTACGTGGCGCATCTTGATCTTGGCGGCGCCATTGAAGATCTCGCCGGCCAGGTGGATGGTGGTGCCGTTGCCGGGCGAGCCGTAGGTGACGGTGTCGGGCGCGGCGCGCGCGGCCTTCACCACGTCGTCGAGCGTCTTGAACCTGGAGTTGGCCTGCGTGACGATCACCACCGGCGTGTAGGCCACGTGGGCCACGGCCGTCAGGTCTTTCACCGGGTTGTAGCTCAGGTTCTTGTAGAGCCACGGCGCGACGACCATGTTGTCTTTCTGGCCCATCACGATGTCGTAGCCTGTGGGCGCGGCGCGCGCGGCCTCGGCGATGCCGATGGTGCCGCCGGCACCGCTGCGGTTGTCGGGCACCACGGTCCAGTGGTTCGCCTCGGTGAGCTTCTGGGCGACCAGGCGCGCCAGGATGTCGGTGCCGCCGCCGGGCGGGAAGGGCACGACCATGCGGATCGGCTTGGCGGGGTAGGACTGCGCTTGCGCGGCGGTCGAGAAGAAAGCCAGCGGGAGCGCCAGCGCGATGGCCAACTGGCCGAAGTGTCTGCGGATCATGGGTGTTGTCTCTTTGTCGGGGCGATTCGGGGTTGCAGCCATTGCCTTCACTGCACCAGCGGTGCAGTGTGCCGGAAGCCGCGCAGCGCGGATTTCTTCATTCGCGATGGGGCTCGTATCGGCTCGCGGTGGCTGTTTCCCTTCGTGGCTTGACAGACGCCTGCTTGCGCCGAACATGGCGTGTCATTGATTTCACAGGAGACGCCCATGCTCGGAAACATCAATGCGGTGGCCACCCTCGCGGTGAAAGACCTCGCCGCGGCCCGCCGCTTCTACGAAGACGCGCTGGGCCTGGCGCAGGTCGGCGCGCACGGCGAGGAGGTGATCGTCTATCGCTGCGGCAGCACCGTCGTGAACGTGTACCGCTCGGCATTCGCCGGCACCAACCAGGCCACGGCCGTGACCTGGTCGGTCGGCGCCGACATCGGGCGCATCGTCGATGCGCTGAAGGCCAAAGGCGTGCGCTTCGAGCACTACACCCTGCCCGACACCACGCTCGAAGGCGACCTGCATGTCATGGGCGACATGAAGGTCGCGTGGTTCAAGGACCCGGACGGCAACATCCTCAACCTCATCAACGCTTGAGGCGTTGCCGCCCTGCGGCTGTCGTCGATCAGCCGAAGTTCCTGGCGACGAAGTCCCAGTTGACCAGCTTGGCCAGGAAGGTCTCGACGAACTTCGGGCGCAGGTTGCGGTAGTCGATGTAGTAGGCGTGCTCCCAGACGTCGACGGTCAGCAGCGCGGTGTCGGCGGTGGTCAGCGGCGTGCCGGCGGCGCCGGTGTTCACGATGTCCACCGAACCGTCGGGCTTCTTCACCAGCCAGGTCCAGCCCGAGCCGAAGTTGCCCACGGCCGACTTCACGAAGGCTTCCTTGAAGGCGTCGAAAGTGCCCCACTTGGCATCGATGGCCTTGGCCAGCGCACCGGTGGGAGCGCCGCCGCCTTGGGGCTTCATGCAGTTCCAGAAGAAGGTGTGGTTCCAGATTTGCGCGGCGTTGTTGTAGATGCCGCCGCTGGACTTCTTGATGATCTCTTCCAGCGTCAGGGCTTCGAACTCGGTGCCCTTTTGCAGGTTGTTCAGGTTCACGACGTAGGCGTTGTGGTGCTTGCCGTAGTGGTACTCCAGCGTCTCTTGCGAGTACTCGGGTGCCAGCGCGTCGAGGGCGTAGGGCAGGGGAGGGAGCTTGTGTTCCATGGTGGGTCCTTGTGGTTGGTTGGAGAGAAACAGATCAACAGATAAATCGATTCAGGCCTGCGGCGTGCCTGTTTTCGGAACGACCTGGTAGGCGCAGCGCCGCGCGCCCGCCAGCACGTGTTCGACGCGGCTGACGCTCACGTCGGGCCCCAGCACTTCGTCGAAGAGTTGCAGTTCACTGCGGCAAAAACCCGTGCAGGCCTGCGCCGCGGTGCAGATGGGGCAATGGTTCTCGATGAAGAGAAAGCCGTCGCCCTCGGGCCGGAACTCGGCCATGTAGCCCTCGCGGCTGCGGATCTCGGCAAGGCGCTCCAGCCGCGTCTTGAGGCTGCGCGCACCGCGCATGGCCTCCGTGTAGTTGGCGCGCATGGTGTTCTCGCGCGCACCGATGAGCTGGTCCATGCCCTTCTGGCCGAACACGCTGATGACGGCGCTGATCATCTGCACCGTCATCTCGGCATGCGTGTCGGGAAAGCGCTTGTGGCCTTCGCCGGTGAGCCGCCAGATCTGCGTGGGCCGGCCGCGCCCGCTGGGGCGGCTCTCGGCGTCCACCAGCTTGTCGGCCTCCAGCTTGGCCATCTGCTGGCGCACCGCTTCCACCGTGACGTTCAGCACCTTGGCGATGTCGGGAATACCGAGCGCGCCACGGGTCTTGAGCGTGGAGAGGATGCGGTCTGCCGGCTGGTGCGGCATCCAGGTGGGCTTGGCATCTGGGGCGGACATGGGCGGGTTCAATCGTGGAGAAAGTCGGGGCTGATCGGCGTCATTGTCAGGTGGTTGGACCTCCCCTTACATCCGAAGGTGCTTGCCACCCGCCGCCCAGCGCCTTGTAGAGCGCCACGAGGCTGGTGTACGAGGCGGTCTCGGCCTCGGCCACCGCATCTTGCGCGCGCAGCAGGGTGCGCTGCGCGTCGAGCACGCTCAGGTAGGGCGCGGCGCCTTCGCGGTAGCGCACTTCGGCCAGTTCGGCGGCGCGGCCGCTGCGGGCCGCGGCTTCCACCAGCCGCTGCAGGCGCAACTGGTTCTGACCGTAGCCGGTGAGCGCGCCTTCCACGTCCTCGATGGCGCGCAGCACGGTCTGCTCGTAGAGCGCGCGGTCGCCTTCGGCGCGGGCCTCGGCACCGCGCACGCGGGCCTTGACCGAGCCCAGCCGCAGCGCGGGCCAGCTCACGCCGGGCGTCACGCTGAAGGCGCGGCTCGACGAGCTGCCGAGGTCGGAACCCCGCAGCGCGATGAAGCCCAGGAAGCCGCCGATGTCGAACCGCGGATACAGCTCGGCCGTGGTGGCGCCCACGTCGGCGGTGCTGGCCGCAAGGCCGCGCTCGGCGCGCAGCACGTCGGGCCGGCGCCGCAGCAGGTCGCCCAGGTCGCCGATGGGCAGGCGCTTGTCGAGCACGCGCAGCGGCTGCGGCCGCAGCATGGGTTCCAGCTCGGCCGGGCGCAGGCCCGCCAGCACGGCCACGCGGTAGGCCGATTGGCGGCGCGTGGTCTCGAGCGCGGGCAGCTGGCTTTCGGTGGTCGCAAGGTTGGCCTGCGCGCTCGCCAGGTCGCCTTCGAGGCCACGGCCGGTCTGCACCTGCGCCTCGGTCACGCGCAGGCTCTGGCGCAGGCTGTCGAGCGTGCGGCGCGTCACGGCGATGCGCTGCTCGGCGCCGCGCATCTCGTAGTAGTTGCGGGCCAGCTCGGCCACGGCCACGATGCGCACCTGTTCAAGGTCGGCCGCCGAGGCCTGGGCGCGCGCCGTGGCCGCTTCGTCGAGCCGCTGCAGGCGGCCGAACAGGTCGATCTCCCACGAGGCATCGAAGCCCGCGCGGCTGCTCTGCGCGAGCGACCGCACATCGGGTTGGGCACCGTTGTTGCCCTGCGCGATGCTGCGCGTCTTGCTCGCGCTCGCCGTCACGACGGGCAGGCGGTCAAGCTCGGCTTCGGTCTGCGTGGCACGGGCTTCCAGCAAGCGGGCCTGCGCGATGCGGATGTCGTGGTTGTTGCCGAGCGCGCGCTCGATCAGCGCATCGAGCTGCGCATCGTCGAGCTGGTGCCACCAGTCGCGCTGCACCGCGTCGTTGGCGAACAGCGACTGCTCGGGCGCGGAGATGGCCACCGGCGCATCCGCCGGTGCCGTGTAGGTCGGCCCGACGGCGCAACCGGCCAGCACCAGCAGGCTCAACGCGAAGGGCGCGGTGTACGAAAAGAGTCTTGTGTTCATGGTCGTGCTCCTTCGGTGTCAGGCGGGGTCGCCGGCCGGCTCGCTGGCCGGTTCGCGCGCCGCGAGCGCATCGAGTTCGGTGGCGCGCTGCGAGCGGCCCACCGTGCGGTGGTCGCGTGCCAGCAGCGTGTACATGGTGGGCAGCACGAACAGCGTGAACAGCGTGCCCACCAGCATGCCGACCACGATCACCAGGCCGATGCTGAAGCGGCTGGCCGCACCCGCGCCGCTGGCGAACAGCAGCGGCACCAGGCCCACCACCATCGCGGCGGTGGTCATCAGGATCGGGCGCAGCCGGATGCGCGCGGCCTGCTCGATGGCGGGGCGGCGTGCCAGGTTGTCGCGCTCCTGGATCTCGTTGGCGAACTCCACCATCAAGATGCCGTGCTTGCTGATGAGCCCGATCAGCGTCACCAGCCCGATCTGCGTGTAGATGTTGATGGTGGCGAAGCCCATGGCCAGCGGCACCAGCGCGCCGCAGATCGACATCGGCACGCTGATCAGAATGATCAACGGGTCGCGCAGGCTTTCGTACTGCGCGGCCAGCACCAGGTAGATCACCACGATCGCGAACACGAAGGCCATCACCAGTGCCGAGCCCTCCTGCGTGAACTGCCGCGCATCCGACTGCCAGTCGAAGCTGAAGCCGGCCGGCAGCTTCTTCGCCTCGCCGCTCAGGAAGGCCACCGCATCGCCCATGGTCACGCCCGGCATCGGAATGGCCTGGAAGGTCGAGGCATTGAGCTGGTTGAACTGCGTGAGCTTGTTCGGCCCGACGCTGGTCGACAGCGACACCAGGTTGCCCAGCGGCACGGCTTCGCCGCTCGCGCTCTTCACGAAGTAGCGCGAGAGCGCCTCGGCCGACAGGCGCAGGCCGCGCGGCGATTGCGGAATCACGTCGTACGAGCGGCCGTCCATGCCGAAGCGGTTGACGTAGTTCTCGCCCACCAGCACCGCCAGCGTGTCGCCGATGGCCTTCATGGTCACGCCCATGCTGTTGGCCTTGGCGCGGTCCACGCGCACTTCGGTCACCGGGTTGTTGAACTCCAGGTCGCTGTCGACCACGGCGAACTTGCCGCTCTCGCGCGCTGCCTTCTTCAGCGCCTCCATGGCCTCGAACACGGTGCGGTGGTCGCCCGCGCTGCGGATCACCATCTGCACCGGCAGCCCGCCGGTCGAGCCCGGCAGCGAGGGCAACTGGAACGCGAAGACGCTGCTGCCCTCGACCTCGTTCATGCCGCCCTGCACCTCGCCCTGGATCTGGTCGGCGCTGCGCTTGCGGTCTTTCCAGTCCGACAGCTGCACGCCGCCGATGCTGTTCGACACACCGTCCGAGCCGTTGATGAGCCAGCGGCCGGTGTTCTCGGGCAACGTGGCGAGCACCTCGTCCCACTTCTTGCCGAACTTCTCGACGTAGTCGATGTTGGCGTGCTGCGGCGACTTGATGACGGTCAGCACCATTGCCTGGTCTTCACCGGGTGCCAGCTCGCGCTGCGCCGCGTTGTACAGGAAGGGCAGGCTCACCAGCACCGCTGCCGCGAGCAGGCCCGTCACCCAGCGGTGGTGCAGCGACACGTCGAGCAGGCGGCCATAGGCCGTGGCGAGCTTGTGGAAGAAGGCTTCGGCATAGCGGGCCATGCGCCCCGCGCTCGCATCCTGCGGCAACAGGAAGGAAGCCATCACCGGCGACAGCGTGAGCGCGATCACGCCCGACACCACCACCGCGCCCGCGAGCGTGAAGGCGAACTCCTTGAAGAGCGATCCCGTGAGGCCGCCCATGAGGCCGATGGGTGCATACACCGCGGCCAGCGTGAGCGTCATCGCGATCACCGGGCCGGCCACTTCGCGCGCGCCGATCAATGCGGCCTGCACGCGCGACTTGCCTTCCTCGATGTGGCGGTGCACGTTCTCCACCACCACGATGGCATCGTCCACCACCAGCCCGATCGCCAGCACCATCGCCAGCAAGGTCAGCAGGTTGATGCTGAAGCCGAACAGCAGCATCAGGGCCGCCGCACCGAGCATCGACAGCGGAATCGTCACCACCGGAATCAGCACCGCGCGCATCGAGCCCAGGCACAGGAAGATCACCACCACCACGATGGCAATGGCTTCGAGCAGCGTCTTCTGCACTTCGTCGATCGAGGCCTCGATGAAGCGCGCCAGCTCGAAGGGCAACTGCACGTCCACGCCCGGTGGCAGGTTCTGCTTGATGCCGGGCAGCAGGTCGCGGATGCGCTTCACGATCACCAGCGGATTGCCGTTGGGCGCCGCCTGCAGGCCCAGGTAGATGGCCTTGTCGCCGTCCATCGTCGCGCTGCTGTCGGCGCTGGCCGCACCCAGCTCGACGGTGGCCACGTCGCCCAGGCGCACGATGGCGTCACCGTTGCGCTTGACGACCATGTCGCGGAACTCCGCCACGCTCACCAGGTCGGTGTTCACGCGGATGTTCGACACCACGTACAGGCCCTTCACCTGCCCAGGCGCGGCCTGCACGTTGTTCTGTCGCAGCGCGTCGGCCAGCTCGCCGGCCGAGATGCCGCGCGCGGCCATGCGGTTGGGGTCGAGCCACACGCGCATCGCCAGCGTCTGGCCGCCCGACACTTCCACGCCCGACACGCCGGGAATGGACGCGAACTGCGGCTGCACCACGCGCGAGAGGTAATCGGTGAGCGCCGGCACCGGCATCGTCTTGCTCGAGAAGCCGACGTAGGCCACGGCGGTGGCCTCGCCCGACGACTTGAGGATCACCGGGTCGAAGGCCTCGGCCGGCAGCCGGTACTTGACCTGGCTCACTTGCGCCATCGCCTGCGTGAGCGCCTGGTTGGCGTCGGCGTTGAGCTTCATGCGCACGCTGATGACGCTGCGGCCCAGCGTGGAAGACGACGAGAGGTAATCGACGTTCTCGATGGTCGCCACCGCCTGCGCGATCGGCTGCGTGACGAAGCCCTGCATCAGCTCCGGCGAGGCGCCGGGGTACTGCGTGGTGATGGTGAGCGTGGTGCTCTCGGTCAGCGGGTATTGCCGCACCGGCAGGTCGCCCAGCGCGCGGGCGCCGAGCAGCAGGATCAGCGTGCTGACCACCAGCGCCAGCACGGGCCGGCGCACGAAGAGGTCGGTGAACGTCATGGCCGGGGCTCCTGCAGGGCGAGCGTGTCTTTCTCGCTCGGTGCCACGGCGGCACCGCTGTACAGGCGCAACTGGCCGGAGGTGACGACCTTCTCGCCGGCCTTCAGGCCTTGCTCGATGACGACCAGCCCGTCCTGCCGGTCGCCGGCCTTCACGAACACCTGCTGCGCCGTGAAGCCGCCCTTGTCGCCGGGGCGCACCACGAAGACCGAGTCGCCGTGCGTGCTGTAGGTGATGGCGGTCTCGGGCACGGTGATCGCGTCGGTGCGTGCCGGCAGCGCGACGCGGCCGTTGACGAACATGCCGGGCGTGAGCGCGCCATCGGCGTTGTCGACCGTGGCCTGCAGCCGCACGGTGCGCGTGTCGCTGCCGATCTGCGGCTCGATGGTGCTCAGCTTGGCCTGGAACACGCGGCCCGGATAGGCATCGACCATCAACGTCACCGCTTGCTGGCGCTTGAGCACCGGCAGCGCGGTTTCGGGCAGCGTGAGGTTCGCGAACAGCGTGCGGGCATCGGTGAGCGACACCAGCGCGTCGCCGGCCCGCACGAACTGGCCGAGGTTGACCTTGCGGATGCCGAGCACGCCGTCGAACGGCGCCTTGATGCGCTTCTGCTCGACCAGTGCCTGCACCCGCCGCAGGTCGCCGCTGGCCTGGTCGAAGGCGGCCTGCGCCTGTTCGAGCTGCTCCTGCGTGGCCGCCTGCTGCGGCACCAACCGGCGCGTGCGGTCGAGCAAGGCCTTGGCGTTCGCGCGCTGCGCGGTCAGGCGCTCGATGTCGCCTTGCTCGGGCGCGTCGTTGAGCTGCACGAGCAATTGCCCGGCATGCACCTGGCCGCCGGGCGTGAACAGGATCCTGGCGACGCGGCCTTCCACTTCGGCCGGCACCTCGACCTGCCGGTTGGCTTCGAGCGTGCCGATGCCGCTGAGAAAGCGCGCCATCTCCGTGGGCTTGGCGATGGCCACCGCGACCTTGGACGGCGGCCTGCCGTCATGGCTGTCGGCGGGTTTGGACTTTGCCGTGAGCGCGTAGCCCGCGACTCCCACGACCACTGCTGCGAGACCGGCCCCGAGCCAGGCCCTTGATTGTTTGTTCATGCGCACCCCGGCGTTTTATCAAAGAATGTGCTTTGATTATTAAATCGGCGCGAAAGGCTGTCGAGAAAGACGTGGCAATGCCCGCGATAGGCGAGGGCTATCCCTTGAATGCTGTGCATGCTGAGTTCTCCTGGTGGTTGGACGGGGGAATCCCGCTGACCAGGAGACGGCCGGGCCTGCCGGCTTGTGACACGCGGCCGCAAAAAGACACCACGCACGGGCCGTGCATCGCCCGTGGCACAGGCCCGATGTACATTGCGGCCTGCTCATGAACCTTTTCAGCATGGCCACCAAACCCCGCAAGAAGTCCACGGCCATCACCGAGGACGAGGTCTTCGACATTGCCGCGGACCTGTTCCGGGCCATGGCCGCGCCGATGCGGCTGAAGATCGTGAGCCAGCTGTGCAACGGCGAGAAGAACGTCAGCGAGCTGCTGGCCGAGATCGACACCACGCAGCCCAACATGTCGCAGCACCTGAACACGCTCTACCAGGCGGGCGTGCTGGCGCGGCGCCGCGAAGGCGTGAGCATCTACTACAGCATCGCGAACGAGACCGTGGTGGCGCTGTGCCGCAGCATCTGCGTGCAGATCGCCATCGAGCAAGAGTAGTAGGCGGGGCTTGCCGCCAGGCGCTTTGCTTCAAGCGCCGACCGCAGCCTCAGGGCTTCAGGTAGACGTAGCCTTCCTTGGCCTGCAGCCGCGCGACCTCGGCCACGCCCGAGGGCACGACCTTGGTTTCCATCAGCAGCTTGCCCGGGTCGATGTTGCGCGTGGTCAGCGTGTTGTTGCACACCTTGAACTCCACGCCGCGCGCGGCCAGCGCACTCACCGGGCCGCTGAACTCGCGGCCCTTGCTGTCCTTGGCGTCCGTCAGAAGAAAGTCGATGCCGGGGCCGTGCGTCACGACCACGATCTTCACCTTCGGGTCGGCATTGAGGTGGTTGGTGATGTTGGCGAGCACCGCCGCGCTGGTCTCGATGCCGGTGTTGACGTGATAGACCACCTTGACCTCCTGCGCGCCCGCGAACGGAGCGACCAAGGCGAGCAGGAAGGCGATGAATGCGTGTCTCATGGGGAAACCCTCTGGATGTTGTCGTTGTTCGCAAAATATCATCTTCTGCTTATATGTACAGCCGGGCAAGCCCGCAGACCCGGCAGGAGACAACACACGATGGTCCCGGTTTTTCTTCGATGCAGGCAGGCTGCGAAAGCGCTGCTGCTGGCGGTCGCTTCGCTCGCCACCGCGAACGCGCTCGCAGTGCCGGACATCCAGCCGGTGAACGTGGCGCCCGATGTCTATTACGTGCAGGGCATCTCGGCGCTGGGCTCCACGGAGAACCAGAACTTCATTTCCAACGCCGGCTTCGTCGTCACGCGCGACAGCGTGGTGATGATCGACGCGCTGGGCTCGCCCGCCGTGGCCGAGCGCGTGGTGGCACAGATCCGCAAGATCACGCCCAAGCCGATCAGCCACGTGATCCTCACGCACTACCACGCGGACCACGTCTACGGCCTGCAGGTGTTCAAGGCGCTGGGCGCGCAGGTGATCGCGCACACGCTAGGCAAGGCGTACCTCAACTCCGACACGGCGCGCCTGCGGCTCGAAGCCTCGCGCAAGGACATCGCGCCGTGGATCGACGACAAGACGCGGCTCGTGCCTGCCGATGTGTGGCTCGACGGCCCCACCGAGATGACCATCGGTGGCACGCGCTTCGTCATCCAGCCGGCGGGCCCGGCCCATACGCCCGAAGACCTGGCCATCTACCTGCCGCAGCAGAAGGTGCTGTTCGCGGGCGACATCGTGTTCCGCAACCGCATTCCGTACGTGGGCACGGCCGACAGCCGCCACTGGATTGCATCGCTCGATGCGCTGCTGGCGCTCGATGCCCGCACCATCGTGCCGGGCCACGGGCCGGCGTCCGATGAGCCGAAGAAAGACCTGCAGCAGACGCGCGACTACCTCGTCTTTCTTCGCGCCGCGATGAAGAAGGCCGCGACCGACATGACGCCGTTCGACGAAGCCTATGCAGCGACCGACTGGTCGCGCTTCGAGTCGCTGCCGCTGTTCAAGGTCGCCAACCGCATGAACGCCTACAACACCTATCTGCTGATGGAGCAGGAGGCGCGATGAGCCACGGCGACACCACGCGCCGCCAGCTCGTTGCGAGCCTCGCCGTGCTGTGCGTTGCGCCGATGGTTGGTGCCGCCGAGGTTGAACTGCCCGCGCCGGCTTCACTGGCCGAGTCCCTTGCGATGGCGCTCGCGAAGTCGCAGCCGCTGGTCGTCATGGTGAGCCTGCAGGGCTGCCCCTTCTGCAAGGTCGTGCGCGAAAACTATCTCGTGCCCGAGCATGCAACGGGCCTGCCGGTGGTGCAGATCGACTTTCGCGACCAGCGCATCGTGCGCGACTTCGACGGCACGCCGCGCACGCACGATGCACTCATCAAGTCGTGGCACGTCGGCGTTGCACCGACGGTGCTCTTCTTCGGGCGCAACGGCCGCGAGGTCGCCGAGCGTCTGGTCGGGGGCGCATCGGACTTCTATGGCGCGTACCTCGACGCACGTTTGCAGCAGGCGCGCGCCGCAGCACGAGGCTCATGAAGCCGGCGTTATGCATGGCGAAACCGAGCGGGTTTCCCCCAAGCATGAAGGGCTTCCCTTGCGCGCGATCACTCCTAAAATCAATACATAACGATTTGCTTATTTAACGATGAAACCGGCAGCTCCTGCACGCGTTTCGAGGAGACCGAATTGAAGTTGTCGCCGTCGCTCGCCGTGGCAGTCTCAGCCGCTGCATTGCTGCTCTCTCCCCAGGTTCATGCCAGCAAGGAACTCGCCCAGAAGAACGCCTGCCTCGCCTGCCATGCGATCGACAAGAAGCTCGTGGGCCCGGCCTACATCGATGTGTCGAAGAAGTACGCGGGCCAGGCCGATGCACTGGCGGTGCTCACGGCCAGCATCCAGAAGGGCAGCAGCGGCAAGTGGGGCGCGGTGCCGATGCCCGGCCAGCCCGCATTGAGCGAGGCCGATGCCAAGGCGCTGGCCGCCTGGGTGTTGGGCGGCGCGAAGTAACCCACGCAAGGCGGCGCGCATGGGCACACGCATCCAGCAGCAACCCGGCCAGGTGCGCAAGGCGCCGGAAAACTTCGTCGACACCGACGGCGTGCGCACGGTCTTCGCGCAGGCCCGGGGCGGGCGCCGCGACTTCATCCGCAATGCTTTCGCCGCAGCAGTGGCGGGCACGGCCGCTTCGACAGCGCTTGCACAGAGCAGTACCGCCGATGGTGACCCGGCCATTCTTCAACTGCCGGCGCACAGCACGGGGCTCGGCCAGCCGGTGGTCACCGATGGCTACGGCAAGCCGTCGAAGTACGAAGCCAATGTGCAGCGCCGGCAGAGCCCGGGGCTCACGCCGACCGCGCAGGCTTCGGTGTCCTTTGCGCCGCTGCAGTCGCTGTTCGGCATCGTCACGCCGAGCGGCCTGCACTTCGAGCGACACCACCAGGGCTGGTGGGACATCGATCCGTCGAAGCACCGCCTGATGATCAACGGCATGGTGAAGGCGGCGAAGGTCTTCACGCTCGACGAGCTGATGCGCCTGCCTTCGGTCTCGCGCTTTCACTTCATCGAATGCGGCGCCAACACCGGCATGGAGTGGGGCAACGTTGCGGTGCCCACGGCCCAGTACACGCACGGCATGCTGTCGTGCAGCGAGTTCACCGGCGTGCCGCTCATCACCTTGCTGGAGATGGCCGGTGCCGACCTGAAGGGCGAGCGCTTCGTGCTGGCCGAAGGCGCCGATGGCTCGTCGATGACGCGCACCATTCCCATGAGCCTCATCCGCTCGGGCGAGGTGCTGGTGGCCTACGGACAGAACGGCGAGATGCTGCGGCCCGAGCAGGGCTACCCGCTGCGGCTGGTGGTGCCCGGCGTGCAGGGCGTGAGCTGGATCAAGTACCTGCGCCGCATCGAGCTGGGCGACCAGCCCTACGGCACCAAGGACGAGACGGTGCACTACGTCGATCTCATGCCCGACGGCCAGCACCGCCAGTACACCAGCATCCAGGAATGCAAGAGCGTGGTCACCACGCCTTCGGGCGGGCAGATGCTGCTCGACAAGGGCTTCTACAACATCACCGGCCTTGCATGGTCGGGGCGCGGCAAGGTCAAGCGCGTGGACGTGAGCGTGGATGGCGGACGCAACTGGCGCACCGCGCGGCTCGAATCGCCGGTGCTGTCGAAGTGCCTCACGCGCTTCAACATCGACTGGGTGTGGGACGGCTCGCCCGCCATCATCCAGAGCCGCGCGATGGACGACACCGGCTACGTGCAGCCCAGCTACCGGCAACTGCGCGCGGTGCGCGGCACGCGATCGATCTATCACAACAACGCGATCCAGTCGTGGCAGGTGCAGCCGAGCGGGGAGGTGGCCAATGTCCAGCTCAGCTGAACGCGCGGCCTTGCGGGCCCTGCTGGCGCTGGCCGCCTGCAGCGTGTGCATTGCCACATGGGCGCAGCCCAAGGCCACGGGCTACCCCGGCATCGGTCGCGACGCCACGCCGAAGGAAGTGGCCGCGTGGGACATCGACGTGCGCCCCGACTTCAAGGGCCTGCCGCCCGGCTCGGGCTCGGTGACGCGCGGGCAGGACGTGTGGGAGAGCAAGTGCGCGTCGTGCCATGGCGTGTTCGGCGAATCGAACCAGGTGTTCAGCCCGATCGTCGGCGGCACCACGGCGGACGACATCAAGACCGGCCACGTCGCGCGCTTGAAAGACCCGGCCTTTCCGGGCCGCACGACGCTGATGAAGGTGTCGAGCCTGTCGACGGTCTGGGACTACGTGTACCGCGCGATGCCATGGAACCAGCCCAAGTCGCTGACGCCGGACGACGTCTATGCCGTCACGGCCTACATATTGAATCTGGGCGGCATCGTGCCCGACGACTTCACGCTGTCCGACAAGAACATCCGCGAGGTGCAGGCCCGCATGCCCAACCGCAACGGCGCGACCACCGCGCACGCGATGTGGCCGGGCACCGAGTTCGGCCGCAACGCCAAGCCTGATGTGGCGGCGGTGGCCTGCATGCACGACTGCGTGCCGGGAGAGCAGAAGGTCGCCCAACTGCCGCCGCATGCACGCGGCAGCCACGGCAACCTGGCCGACCAGAACCGGCTGGTCGGCGCGCAGCACGGCATCGAGACCGCGCCGCCTGCATCCAAGACCGCCGCACCGCAAGCCGCCGCTGCAGCATCGAAGGTGCCCACCGCGCTGCTGGAGAAGAACAGTTGCACGGCCTGCCACGGCATGACGCAGAAGCTCGTCGGCCCCGCCTTCTCCGATATCGCGAAGAAGTACCCGGGCCAGGCCGACCACCTGCTGCAGAAGATCAAGGCCGGCGGCTCCGGCGTGTGGGGCGCGATCCCGATGCCACCACAGACCATTGCCGACGACGAGGCCAAGTCCATCGCACGCTGGCTCGCCGAAAGCGCGGCGCCCGAGGGCAAGCCATGACACGCAGGCCGCCCGCCCGGCCTACCATCGATTCGACAGGAGACAACCCCATGAAAAACCGCAGACAGATCCTTGCGCAGTCCGCCGCCCTCGCGGGCGTGGTGGCCACTGCCGGCTGGCTTCCCACCACGGCGCTCGCCTATTCGAAAGACGCCTTCGAGGCCAAGAGCGTGGCCGACGCGCTGAAGGCCGTGGGCGCCGGCGCACCCACCGAAAGCAAGGACGTCACCATCACCGGTCCCGACATCGCCGAGAACGGCGCCGTGGTGCCATTGAGCGTGGCCACCACGCTGGGCGGCGTCAAGCAACTGATGCTGCTGGTCGAGAAGAACCCGAACGCCGTGGTCGCGATCTTCAACACGTCGGAGTTCGTCGAGCCGAACTTCACCACGCGCGCCAAGCTGGGCCAGTCGTCGGACGTGTATGCCATCGCGATCATGAACGACGGCAAGGCCTTCTTCGCGAAGAAGGAAGTGAAGGTCACCCTCGGCGGCTGCGGCGGCTGAAGACGCAGGCACTTTCCGCGCGGCAGCACCCCACGACAACAACAAGGAGACACACCATGGCAGCAGATCCCATGCGCATCCGTGCCCAGGCTTCGGGCGACAAGACAACCGTGCGCATTCTCATGGCGCACGAAATGGAAACCGGCCAGCGCAAGGACGCCGCCGGCAAGATCATTCCCGCGTGGTTCATCCAGGAGGTGACGGCCTCGCTCAACGGCAAGACCGTGCTCACGGCCGACTGGGGTCCGGCGGTGTCGAAGAACCCCTTCATGCAGTTCACGCTCAAGGGCGCGAAGGCCGGCGACAAAATCTCCGTGACCTGGAAAGACAACCGCGGCGAAACGCGCACCGACGAAGCCACCGTCAGCTAGCCCCGAAGAAGAGGCAGCCCATGAGAACGACCACATGCCTGAGCCTGCTGGTGCTGGCAGGCTGCATTCCGCTGCATGCCTCGGCGCAGAAGAGCGCCGCCGAAGGCATCGCCGAATACCGCGCGTTGCTGCAGGACGGCAACCCCGCCGAGCTGTTCGAAGCCAAGGGCGAAGACCTCTGGAAACAGAAGCGCGGCCTCAAGGCCGCCTCGATGGAGAAGTGCGACCTGGGCAAGGGTCCGGGCGTGGTCAAGGGCGCCTTTGCGGAACTGCCGCGCTACTTTCCCGATACCGGCCGCGTGCAGGACATGGAGTCGCGCCTGCTCACCTGCATGGAAACGCTGCAGGGCTTCGATGCGGCGGCCATCGCGAAGACGCCTTTCGGCACCGGCGAGCAGAAGAACATCGAAGGGCTGGTGGCATGGATCTCGGCCGAGTCGAAGGGCATGCCGCTGAACCTGCCGCAATCGCATGCGAGCGAGCGGCGCGCCTACGAAGTGGGCAAGCGCCTCTTCTTCCTGCGTGCCGGCCCGCACGACTTTGCTTGCGCCACCTGCCACGGCGCGGACGGCAAGCGCATCCGCCTGCAGGACCTGCCCAACCTCACGAAGAACCCCGGCGCCGGTGAAGGCTTCGGCGCGTGGCCGGCCTACCGCGTGTCGTCGGGCGAGTTGTGGGGCATGCAGCGGCGGCTCAACGACTGCTTCCGCCAGCAGCGCTTTCCGTACCCTGGTTATGCGAGCGACGTGACCGTGGCGCTGGCCGTGTACATGGGCGTCAACGGCAAGGGCGGGAAAACCACCGCGCCGGCCATCAAGCGCTGAAGGAGCCGGCACACCATGAACACCGATCACCTCTTTGGCATGGCCGCCGTGGCCTGCGCGCTCACCGTGTTCGGTTGCGCGTCCGTCGACAGCGCGGCCGACCTCGACAAGCTCACTGCCCAGGCATTGCAGCGCTCCTTCCGCGACCAGGGCATCGCCAAGGTCGACCGGCTGGTGCAGGACCCGGCCAACCTCGCCTGCAGCGAAGCCGATGCCAGCGGCAAGCCGCTCGACGAGAAGACCGCGAAAGACATCGAGGCTGCCAACATGAAGACCATCCGCTGGCCCGCCGATGGCAAGTTCATCGGCGACTGGCGCGAAGGCGAAAAGCTCGCGCAGAACGGGCGCGGCCTGACCTGGACCGACCCGGCGCCCACGGCCACCACGTCGGTCAACGGCGGCAATTGCTACAACTGCCACCAGATATCGAAGGAAGAAATCTCCTTCGGCACGCTCGGCCCCAGCCTCTATCACTACGGCAAGCTGCGCGGCGTGAGCGATCCGGCCAGCGCGGCGGCCAAGCCCATCGTCGAATACACCTGGGGCAAGCTGTGGAACGCGCGCGCCTACAACGCCTGCTCGAACATGCCGCGCGTCGGCCACGCCGGCATCCTCGACGAGAAGCAGATCCGCGACGTCATGGGCCTGCTGCTCGACCCCCAGTCTCCCGTCAACCGCTGACCGCACGGCGCTCATTTTTTCCATGAATCTTTCCAAGCGCGAGTTCGTCCAGATGCTCGGGGCCGGCGCCGTGGCCGGCATGGGCCTCGGCCGCTACGGCACTGCCGACGCGGCCGCCGGCCTCGACAGCATGTATGCGCTGCCGCGCTTCGGCAACGTGTCGATGCTGCACATGACCGATTGCCATGCGCAGCTCAAGCCGCTGTACTTTCGCGAGCCCGGCGTGAACATCGGCGTGGGCAACATGCGCGGCAAGGTGCCGCACCTGGTGGGCGAGCACCTGCTCAAGGCCGCGGGCGTGCCACCCGGCACGCGCATGGCGCATGCGCTCACGTACCTCGACTTCGACAAGGCCGCGCAACGCTACGGCAAGGTCGGCGGCTTCGCGCACCTTGCGACGCTGGTGAAGCAGCTCAAGGCCAGCCGGCCCGGCGCGCTGCTGCTCGATGGCGGCGACACCTGGCAGGGTTCGGCCACCTCGCTGTGGACGCAGGCGCAGGACATGGTCGATGCCTGCAAGCTGCTCGGCGTCGATGTCATGACGGGGCACTGGGAGTTCACCTATGGCATGGAGCGGGTGCAGCAGATCATCGAGAAAGACTTCGCCGGCAAGATCGAATTCGTCGCGCAGAACGTCAAGACCGCCGACTTCGGCGACCCGGTCTTCAAGCCCTATGTGATGCGCGAGATCAACGGCGTGCCCTGTGCCATCGTCGGCCAGGCCTTTCCGTACACGCCCATCGCCAACCCGCGCTACATGGTGGCCGACTGGACCTTCGGCATCCAGGACGACAACCTGCAGCGCGTGGTGAACGAGGCGCGTGCCAAGGGCGCGCAGGTGGTGGTCGTGCTCTCGCACAACGGCATGGACGTCGACCTGAAGATGGCCAGCCGCGTGACCGGCATCGACGCCATCCTCGGCGGCCACACGCACGACGGCACGCCGATGCCCACGCTGGTGAGCAACGCGGGCGGCAAGACCATCGTGGTCAATGGCGGCTCCAACGGCAAGTTTCTCGGCGTGATCGACTTCGACGTCAAGGGCAAGAAGGTCAGCGACTTCCGCTACCGACTGCTGCCGGTGTTCTCCGACCTGATACCGGCCGACAAGGAAATGGATGCGCTCATCGCGCGCATCCGCGCGCCTTATGAAGCCAAGCTCTCGGAAACGCTCGCCCACACCGACGGCACGCTGTACCGGCGCGGCAACTTCAACGGCACCGGCGACCAGGTGCTGCTCGATGCGCTGATGGAAGTGCAAGACGCGCCCATCGCCTTTTCGCCCGGCTTCCGCTGGGGCACCTCGCTGCTGCCGGGCCAGCCCATCACGCGCGAATGGCTGATGGACATGACGGCCACCACCTACTCGTACGCGACCGTGACGCAGATGACCGGCGAGACGCTCAAGACCGTGCTCGAAGACGTCTGCGACAACCTCTTCAACCCCGACCCCTACTACCAGCAGGGCGGCGACATGGTGCGCGTGGGCGGGCTGCAGTACACCTGCGACCCGACCGCAGGCATGGGCCAGCGCATCCAGGACATGCGCCTGGGCGGCAAGCCCATCGAAGCGAGCCGCACCTACAAGGTCGCGGGCTGGGCGCCGGTGAGCGAAGAAGCGCGCACGGCCGGCAACAAGCCGGTGTGGGAAGTGATCGAGCCGTGGCTGAAGTCGCGCAAGGTGATCTCCACGCGCCGGCTCGACGAACCCGTGCTGAAGAACGTCGCACCGAATCCCGGCCTGAGCTGAATCGAACCGGCGCTGCCGCGGGGCCGCTCCCTAGAATCGCGGCATGTCCATTGAGCAGGTTTCTCTTCTCACGTCGCTCGCACTCGTGGCCGCCTTCGTGCTGTCGGCGGTGTTCGGCGCCGTGGCGCGGTCCACGCGCTTTTGCACCATGGGCGCGATCAGCGACGTGGTGAACCTGGGCGACTGGACGCGCGTGAAGCAATGGGCCGCTGCCGGCGGCATCGCGCTGATCGGTTTCTCTGCGCTGGTCTTTGCCGGGCTGGTCGATCCGAACCAGACGCTGTATGCCTCGAACCGCATCCTCTGGCTGGCGGCGCTGGTCGGCGGCCTCCTGTTCGGCGCGGGCATGGTGCTGTCTTCGGGTTGCGGCAACAAGACGCTGGTGCGCCTGGGCGGCGGCAGCCTGAAGGCGCTGGTGGTGCTGCTGGTGATGGGCGTGTCGGCCTTCGCCACGCTCAAGGGCATCACCGCCGTGCTGCGCGTGGCCACCGTGGACAAGGTGCATGTCGACATGGCGACCAATGCGTCGCTGCCCGACGTGCTGGCCGCGGCGCTGCAGGTGCATGGCCCGTCGCTGCGCCTTCTCATCGGCCTGGTCGTCGGTGGCGCACTGATCGCATGGGCTGCGTGGGGCCGTCGTGACACGCGCGACGTGCGCAGCCTTGTCGGCGGATTGCTGATCGGCCTGCTGGTCGTGGCGGCGTGGTGGCTCAGCGGCCACTGGGCCGTGGTCGACGAGCATCCGCTCACGCTGGAGCATGTCTTTCTTGCGACCAACTCCGGCCGCGCCGAGGCGCTGAGCTTCGTCACGCCGGTGGCCTATGCGCTCGACTGGCTGCTGTTCTACAGCGACGCCAACAAGCTGCTGACCCTGGGCATCGCATCGGTCGCTGGCGTGGTGGTGGGCGCTGGTGTGCATGCGCTGTGGTCGCGCGAATTCCGCTGGGAAGGCTTCGCGAATACAGGTGACCTCGCGCACCACGTGACGGGCGGCGTGCTGATGGGCATCGGCGGCGTCACGGCCATGGGCTGCACCATCGGGCAGGGGCTGAGCGCCTTTTCCACCTTGAGCATCGCCAGCCTGCCGGCCATTGCCGGCATCGTCGTCGGCGCGGTGGCGAGCCTGAAGTACCAGGCCTGGCAGCTTCAGCGGGCGCTTTGACACCCGCCGGCGATGCGTCTGGAATCAGGGCACGACGTCCATGACCACCGGGTAGTAGATCTCGTAGACGGGGCCTCCACCCGGGGCGTAGCGGAAGTGAACCTGCGCGCTGTAGCGCCCGGGCACCAGGCATCGGCCGCCGTAGCAGGCCTGCACCTGCGTGCTCCAGCTGTCGCCCTTCGTCGCGTACCTGGGCAAGCCCGCTTCGTTGGTGGAGCGGAAGTAGAGCCACAGATTGGGGCCCGGATACATGCTGGTGTCCACGCCGGGCGGTGTGCTCATCACCGTATCCACATAGCTCATCTTGTCGCTGGTGTTTCCCGGGAAGTAGACATAGTTGTCCTGTTGGGGCGCCAGGGTGGCCGTCCCTTGCTTGACCACGAAATGCGCATCCGGTTTGGACAGGACGTAGGGCGCGTTCGAGGGGTTGGTCAGCACGCTCACGTCGAGCATCCTGGACAGCTTCTGCCCATCCGAGGTCGTGGCGCTCACGCTGAAGCTGGCCTTGTACGACGAAGCGCTCGGCATCAGTCCCTGCAGTGCGACCACGACGTTCGGCGAGCCGTCGGCCGCCTTCTCGACCTTGAAAATATCGGTAGCACCGAGCGTTGGCGCGACGGCCCACGAGCTTGCGTCCGCAGGCAGTGTGATCGGAACAGTCACGGGTGACACGGCGGCGCCGAAAGGTGTGACGAAGTCGACGCTCTTCCTGCTCAGCCCCAGCCCGGCCTTGACGGTGATCGAATACGGAATCTGTGGATTCTCGACCCGGATTTCCGACAGGCAAGCCGTATCCAGACAGGCCTTGACAGTCATGTTGCCCTTGTAGGCCTTGGGCCCGTCGGGTGCCACCTTGCCGGTCATGCTCAGCGAAGCCGACTGTGCAGCGGCATTGATGGCGACGGCAGGCTTTTCTTCGAACAGCGGATCGGGCATCACGACAAGGAGTACCAGCACCTTGCCGCTGAGGAGGTTCACGTCGCCCGAAAGCGTGCCCGACACCAGGACGCCCGGGACCATCTGCCCTTCGTAGACTGTCTTGTCGATGCTGGCCGGCTGAGTGATGCGAATGGAAAGCCCATTCACATAGTTCGCCGTGGGAACGACGGGTGCAACGCCCATCGGAAAACCACCACCTCCTCCGCCACCCCCTCCGCCGCCGCCACAAGCGGCGATCACCAGGGACACAAGGCCGGCCGAGGCCGCCTGAAAAACACGCTTCAGTTTCATCTCTTCCTCCCAGTGGATTTCACTTGCTTGCGAATCCGATCGATCGCTCTTTCGGACTGCACCCTCTTTGGCTCGCTTTTGCTTTTGCTTTTTGCGCGCTTGATTCTAGAGATTGTTGTCGATTCCGCCTGGTTGCCGTGCCAGCCGTGCAGGCCTGACCGTCCCCGTTGCCTGCGGTTTTTACGCTTTCTTTACGCCCACCCACCGACTCTTTCCCCCGGTTTTACGCACGACTGCCGAGACTGAAGCCTGTCTTGTTTTGCAGGAGTGATGTATGGACATCGTCTGGATGGGCGCCTTGCTGGCGCTGTGGGTCGTGGTGGCGGCCATGGTCGTCGGGCTGAACCGGCTCGAAGGGCCGAACCCGTCGAAAACCGCTGTTGGCGATGGAGAAGCATCGTGATCAGCCTTGAAGTTCTTTATGGGTTCGGCGCGCTGATCGCCGTGATCCTGTTCGCCTACCTCGTGTTCGCGCTGATCTGCGCGGAGGAATTCTGAAATGACTTCCTCCGCCTGGGGCCTGTTGGCCTTTTTCCTGGCCGCGCTGCTGGTGCTGGCCTGGCCTGTCGGCAAGTTCCTTGCCGCGCTGTGCAACGAGCGCGTGCCGCGCTGGATGCAGCGCGTCGAGTCGCCGCTCTACAAGATCGCCGGTACGAAGCCGGAGCAGTCGATGCACTGGCTGCGCTACGCGCTCGCGCTGCTGGCCTTCAATGCCATCGGCGCCATCTTTCTTTATGCCCTGCAACGCGTGCAGGGCTGGTTGCCGCTGAACCCCGCGGGCATGACGGCCGTGTCGCCCGACTCGGCCTTCAACACCGCGGTGAGCTTCGTCGCCAACACCAACTGGCAGGGCTATGCCGGTGAGTCGACCATGAGCTATCTCACGCAGATGCTCGGCCTGACGGTGCAGAACTTCCTCTCGGCCGCCACCGGCATCGCGGTGGCCTTCGCACTGGTGCGCGGCTTTGCGCGCCGGGGTGACGGCAAGGGCCTGGTCGGCAACTTCTGGGCCGACGTCACGCGCATCACGCTGTGGGTGCTGGTGCCGCTGTCGTTCGTGCTCGCGCTGTTCCTCGCGGGGCAGGGCGTGATCCAGAACTTCGACGACTACAAGACCGTGAACACGGTCGAGACCACCGCCTTCCAGCAACCGAAGAACGGCGCCGACGGCCAGCCGCTGAAGGACGACAAGGGCCAGCCGGTGATGGAAGACGCCACCACCAAGACGCAGGTGCTGGCCATGGGCCCGGTGGCTTCGCAAGAGGCGATCAAGATGCTCGGCACCAACGGTGGCGGCTTCTTCAATGCCAACTCGGCGCATCCGTACGAGAACCCGACCGCGTTGACCAACCTGCTGGAAATGCTCGCGATCTTCGTGATCCCGGCGGCGCTGTGCTTCACCTTCGGCCGCGTGGTCGGCGACATGCGCCAGGGCTGGGCCGTGCTGGCCGCCATGACGATCATGTTCGTGATCGCGGTGGTGGTCATCACGCCCGCCGAGCAGGCCGGCAACCCGCTGCTGACTTCGCTGGGCGTCGACCAGGTGTCGAGCGTGCTGCAGACCGGCGGCAACATGGAAGGCAAGGAAGTGCGCTTCGGCATCGACGCCACCTCGCTGTTTGCCGCGGTGACCACCGCCGCCTCGTGCGGTGCGGTCAACGCCATGCACGACTCGCTCACGCCGCTGGGCGGCATGGTGCCGATGGTGCTCATGCAACTGGGCGAAGTGGTGTTCGGCGGCGTGGGCTCGGGCCTGTACGGCATGCTGATCTTCGCGATGCTCGCGGTGTTCATCGCCGGCCTCATGATCGGCCGCACGCCCGAGTACCTCGGCAAGAAGATCGAGGTGCGCGAGATGAAGCTGATCTCCATCGCGATCCTGGTCACGCCGATTCTGGTGCTGGCGGGAACCGCCGTGGCGGTGGTCGCGGGTGCCGGCAAGGCCGGCATTGCCAACCCCGGCGCGCATGGCTTCTCGGAAATCCTCTACGCGCTGACCTCGGCCGCCAACAACAACGGCAGCGCCTTCGCGGGCCTGTCGGCCAACACGCCCTTCTACAACGGCCTGCTCGGCCTGGCGATGTGGCTCGGCCGCTTCGCGATGATCGTGCCGGTGCTGGCCATTGCCGGTGCACTGGCCGCCAAGAAGCGCCTGCCCGTCACCGGCGGCACCTTGCCCACGCACGGCCCGCTGTTCGTCTCTTTGCTGATCGGCACGGTGCTGCTGGTCGGCTTGCTCAACTACGTGCCGGCGCTGGCCCTCGGGCCGATCGTCGAACACCTGGTGCTCTGGAAATAAGGAGCCCACCATGACTGTCAACACCAAAACTTCTCTCTCGCTGTTCGATGCAGCGCTGGTCAAGCCCGCCCTGTGGGGCGCCTTCGCCAAGCTGAACCCGCGCACCCAGTGGCGCAACCCGGTGATGTTCATCGTCTACATCGGCAGCATCCTGACGACGCTGCTCTGGGTGCACGCGATGAACTTCCCGGGCGACACCGGCATGAAGCCCGCCTTCGTGCTGGCCGTGACCATCTGGCTGTGGTTCACCGTGCTGTTCGCCAACTTCGCCGAAGCCCTGGCCGAAGGCCGCAGCAAGGCGCAGGCCGCGTCGCTGCGCGGCCTGCGCAAGGACACCTGGGCCAAGAAGCTGACGGAGCCGCATCACGGCGGCCAGTGGCTGCCCGAGCAGGCGCCCAACCTGCGCAAGGGCGACGTCGTGCTGGTCGAGACCGGCGACGTGATCCCGCTCGACGGCGAAGTCATCGAAGGCGTGGCCTCGGTCGACGAAAGCGCCATCACCGGCGAATCGGCACCCGTGGTGCGCGAATCGGGCGGCGACTTCTCGGCCGTGACCGGCGGCACCCGCGTGCTGTCCGACTGGCTGGTGGTGCGCATCTCGGTGAACCCGGGCGAGTCTTTCCTCGACCGCATGATCGGCATGGTCGAGGCCGCCAAGCGCCAGAAGACACCGAACGAGATCGCGCTGACCATCCTGCTGGTGGCGCTCACGCTGGTGTTCCTGATGGTCACCGTCACGCTGCTGCCGTTCTCGGTGTTCAGCGTGGAGGCTGCCGGTGCGGGCACCGTGGTGTCGCTCACCGCGCTGGTGGCGCTGCTGGTGTGCCTGATCCCGACCACCATCGGCGGCCTGCTCTCGGCCGTGGGCGTGGCCGGCATGAGCCGCATGATGCAGGCCAACGTGATCGCCACCTCGGGCCGCGCGGTGGA
This sequence comes from Variovorax sp. EL159, assembly GCF_900100965.1. Lineage (GTDB taxonomy): Bacteria > Pseudomonadota > Gammaproteobacteria > Burkholderiales > Burkholderiaceae_C > Variovorax. Next base: position 688,719 of record NZ_FMUJ01000004.1, read on the forward strand.
AGCCGCCGGCGACGTCGACGTGCTGCTGCTCGACAAGACCGGCACCATCACGCACGGCAACCGCCAGGCCACGGCCTTCCTGCCGGCGCCCGGCGTCCCCAAGGCCCGGCTGGCACGCGCCGCGATGTTCGCCTCGCTGGCCGACGAAACGCCCGAGGGCCGCAGCATCGTCGAACTGGCGCGCCGCGACGGCCTGGACGCCACGGCCGTCGAAGGCGCCCGCTTCGTGCCCTTCACCGCGCAGACCCGCATGAGCGGCGTCGATCTGCCGGCCGCACCCAACAGCCTGGACACCGACGCCATCCTGCTGCGCAAGGGCGCGGTCGATGCGATCCGCCGGCATGTGGAATCGCTCGGCGGCGCGATGCCCGCCGAGATGCTGCGCGCCGCCGAGGAAACGGCCCGCCGCGGCAGCACGCCGCTGGCCGTGGCCGAAGGCGACCGCGTGCTCGGCGTGGTCGAGCTCAAGGACATCGTCAAGACCGACATCAAGGAGCGCTTTGCCGAGCTGCGCCGCATGGGCATCAAGACGGTGATGATCACCGGCGACAACAAGCTCACGGCAGCCGCCATCGCGGCCGAGGCCGGCGTCGACGACTTCCTGGCCGAAGCCACGCCCGAAGACAAGCTCGCGCTGATCCGCAAGTACCAGGCCGAAGGCCGCCTGGTCGCCATGACCGGCGACGGCACCAACGACGCCCCCGCGCTCGCACAGGCCGACGTGGCGGTGGCCATGGGCAGCGGCACGCAGGCCGCGAAGGAGGCCGGCAACATGGTCGACCTCGACTCCAACCCGACCAAGTTGCTCGAAGTGGTGGAAACCGGCAAGGCGCTGCTCATGACGCGCGGCTCGCTCACCACCTTCTCGATCGCGAACGACGTGGCGAAGTACTTCGCGATCATTCCCGCGATCTTCGTGTCGACCTACCCGCAGCTCGGCGCGCTCAACGTGATGCGGCTTGCGAGCCCTTCGTCGGCCATCCTGAGCGCGGTGATCTTCAACGCGCTGGTCATCGTGTTCCTGATTCCGCTCGCGCTCAAGGGCGTGCGCTACCGGCCGGTGGGCGCGGCTTCGCTGCTGCGCCGCAACCTCGCCATCTACGGCCTGGGCGGCCTGCTCGTTCCTTTCATCGGCATCAAGTTGATCGACTGGCTGCTCGTGGCCGTCCATCTCGTCTGAGGAGTTCTTCATCATGAAAAACAACAACGGCAGCATCTTTCGCCCCGCGCTCGTGCTCTTCGTATTGCTGAGCGCGATCACCGGGCTGATCTATCCGGCGGTCGTCACCGGCGCCGCGAAGGCGGTGTTTCCGGCGCAGGCAGCCGGCAGCCTGATCGTGCTCGATGGCACGACCGTGGGCTCCAAGCTCATCGGCCAGAACTTCAGCGACCCGAAGCACTTCTGGGGCCGCCCATCGGCCACTTCGCCGCAGCCCTACAACGCCAGCGCCTCGGGTGGCTCGAACCAGGGGCCGCTGAACCCCGCGCTGACCGATGCGGTCAAGGGCCGCGTCGAGGCCCTGCGCGTGGCCGATCCGGGCAACACCGCACCGGTGCCGGTCGACCTCGTCACGGCATCGGCCAGCGGGCTCGACCCGGACATCAGCCCCGCCGCCGCGCAATACCAGGCGGCACGCGTTGCGCGCGTGCGCGGCGTGCCGCTCGAACAGGTCAACACGCTGATCGCGAAGAACACGCAGCGCCCGTTGCTGGGCTTGTTGGGTGAATCGCGCGTCAACGTGCTCGCATTGAATCTCGCGCTCGACGCAGTTCCTGCTTCGACCACCGCGCGTTGAGGAGAAAAAAACCATGGCCTATGCCGCTTACCGAGAACACCCTGGCGTCTTGCGCACCGCGCACGCCGCGATGAGCAAGACGAGCCCGTTCTACGTGCTCGACGTCACCGTCTGCTGCGCCGACGCCCTGCGCGTGCGCCGCAGCATCGCCGGTTGCGCCGACGCGGGTGTGGTGCGCTGCGAGCCGCTGCTGCACGCGTGCAGCACGCAGGAAAGCGATGCGCCCTGCGTGCGCCTGATGATCCGCCTGCCGATCACCAGCTACGCGGACGTGCTGCACCGCCTGATCGAATGCGTGCCTTCGGGCGAGATCGGCCGGCTCGTGAGCTGGCGCGAGCACCTCGCACGCTGCGGCCTGCGCCATGGTCACTGACCTGCTCCTTGCCTTGCTGGCCATGGCGGCACTGTTCGTGCCGCTGGGTTTTGCCTGGTTCGTGCTGTCGCGCACGGCCCGGCGCCATCACCACCGTTCGCGTGGCAAGGATGGTCCGGCGCGCTGAGAGGCGCGCCGTTTCCCCATGCTGCGGGCCAACCCCTTAGCCGACGCCACCGGGTCAGGCCGGCTGCGTGCGCGTCATGCGCCACGCCAGGGCCGCGCAGGCCAACTGGACCGCAGCGCCCGCGAACATCGCGAGCCGCAGTCCGTCGGCACCGCCGTGCACCAGCGCGTAGAGCGCGCCCAGCATCGCGACGCCGAGCGTGGCTCCCGCGATGCGCGCGACGTTGATCAACGCCGATGCCGTGCCCGAGCGTGCGGCATCGACCGCACCGACCGCCACGCCCATCAGCGGCCCGGTGGCGAAGCCCATGCCGATGCCTGCCAGCAGCAGCCCCGCTTCGGCCAGCACGATCGATGCGATGGGCGCACCGCTTCCGATCAGGACCAATCCGCAGCCGATGACCGCCACGCCGCCGCAGGTCGTGGTGCGCGCGCCGAACCGCGTGGTCAGCCTGCCGCTGAACGGCGAGACCGCCACGAACACCAGCGACATCGGGATCAATGCAAGGCCGGCCTGCGTGGCGTCGAGCGTTCCGGTGCCCAGCCATGTGAGCGGCACCAGGAACAGCGTGCCGTACATGCCGAAGGTCATGCCGATGGTGGCGACCATCGCGCTGCGGAACGCGCGAATGCTGAAGAGGTCGAGTGGCACCAGCGCCGCGGCGCCCTTGCCGTGCTCGATGCGAAGGAAGAGCACGAAGGCAACCACGGCCGTCGCCAGAACGGCGGCGGCCAGTGCCGGCGCGTCATGCGACTGGATGGCTGCGAAAGCCAGCCCGCCCAACGCGAGCGCTCCGAAAACCTGTGCCGGCATGTCGAGGCTGCGCCCCTTGGGGTCCGACGATTCGGGAATCGACCGCAGCACCAACAGCAATGCGGCCCCGCTCAGCGGAATCACCGCGAGAAAGATGCTGCGCCATCCGAAGTGATGAATCAGCAAGCCACCCAGCGGTGCGCCGATGGCCATGGCGAGGCCGTTGCACGCGGCCCAGATGCCCAGCGCCCGGCCGCGCTCGGCACTGTCTTGCCACACCACGCGGATGATCGCGAGCGACGCGGGCATCAGCAGCGCCGCGCCCAGGCCCGCCAGTGCGCGGCCGGCGATCAGCATCCAGACGGACGTCGAGAGCGCGCACAACAGCGTGGCGCCGGTGAAGACCGCCGCGCCCGTCATGAAGATGCGGCGCCGGCCATACAGGTCGGCCAGCAGGCCACCGGTGAGCAGCAGCACGGCATAGACCAGGTTGTAGCTGTCCACCACCCACTGCAGCGCGATGACGCTCGCAGAGAAGTATTCGCCGATGGGCCGCGTGCCGAGATTGACCACCGCCATGTCGACCTGCGCGACCAGGACCGCCAGGCACAGCGTGACCAGCGCGAGCCCGCGATGCCTGCCTGTATCGCGGCCGCCGTGGGTGGATGGCGAAAGAACCGGACGGGCGGAAGAAGAGGGGCTGTTCATGGTGTCGTGTCTGCTTTCCAGGCTTCAGACGGTTCATTCTGGCGAGCAGGAAATTCGCCGCTTCGCCCACGAGCGAAGCGTTCGATGCACCCCTGGCGCCCGTGCCCCCCGATGCGATAACCTGCGTTGCCGATGAACGAGATGCTCCGCCCCGACCCCGATGCCCTGATCGCGCAACTGCGCAGCGACGAGGCGCGCGCGCAGCGCGGCAAGCTGCGCATCTACTTCGGCGCCAGCGCCGGCGTCGGGAAAACCTGGGCCATGCTCAGCGCCGCCCAGCGCGAGCGCGCCACCGGCCGCGACGTGCTCATCGGCGTGATCGAAACCCACGGCCGCAGCGAAACCGCCGCGTTGCTCGCGGGCCTCGACGCGCTGCCGATGCGCGAGCTGGACTACCGGGGCCGCACGCTCGCCGAGTTCGACCTCGACGCCGCGCTGGCGCGCAAGCCCGCCGTGCTGCTGGTCGACGAACTCGCCCACACCAACGCCCCCGGTTCGCGCCACACCAAGCGCTGGCAAGACGTGCAGGAGCTGCTGGCCGCCGGCATCGAGGTGTGGTCGGCGCTCAACGTGCAGCACCTGGAAAGCCTCAACGGCACGGTCGGTGCCATCACCGGCGTGCGCGTGCACGAGACCGTGCCCGACACCGTGCTCGACGAGGCCGACGAAGTGGTGCTGGTCGACGTCACGCCCGACGAACTCACCGCCCGGCTCGCGGCCGGCAAGGTCTACCTGCCGCAGCAGGCCGAGCGCGCGGCGCAGAACTTCTTTCGCAAGGGCAACCTGATTGCGCTGCGCGAGATCGCCCTGCGCCGCACCGCCGAGCACGTGGAAGACGATGTGCGCGGCTGGCGCGTCGAGCAGTCGGGCGTGGGCGGCAATGGCCGTGGCCTGCAGGCGTGGAACACCTCGGGCGCGATCCTCGCGTGCGTCGGCCCGCATGAAGGCGCGGCGCAAACGGTACGCACGGCGGCGCGCCTGGCAGGCCAGCTCAACGTGCGGTGGCATGCGGTGTATGTCGAAACGCCCCGCCTGCAACGGCTGGCCGCCACCGAGCGCGACCGCATCCTTGCCGTGCTCAAGCTGGCCGAAGAACTGGGCGCGGCCACGGCTGTGCTCACGGGTTCCGATGTGGCGGAGCAGCTCGCCGAACAGGCGCGCCGGCTCAACTGCGCGACGCTGGTGCTGGGGCGCTCCGAGCCGGCCACCGGCTGGCGCCGCTGGTGGCCCGCGCGCACGCTGCCGCTGTCGCGTGCGCTGGCCCAGCGCGCACCCGCGCTCGACATCATGGAAGTGGCACGCGCCGACAGCTCGCGCCGCCTGTCGCGTGCGCCGCTCGAAGGCGCGCGCATCGACAGCGACGATCACGAGAAGGCGCCGACCTACTGGCCCGGCTACGCATGGGCCGCCGCCACCAGCGTCGCGCTCACGCTGGTCTGCACGCCGCTGGCCAGCGTGCTCGAACTGTCGAACATCGTGATGCTCTTCCTGCTCGGCGTGGTGGGCGTGGCGATGCGCTTCGGCCGCGGGCCGTCGGCGCTGGCGGCATCGCTCAACGTGGCGGCCTTCGACTATTTCTTCGTGCCGCCGCGCCTGTCGTTCGCGGTGAGCGACGTGCAGTACGTGCTGACCTTCGCGGTCATGCTCGGCGTCGGCCTGCTGGTGGGCCAGCTCACCGCCGGGCTGCGCTTTGCGGCCGGCGTGTCGACCAGCCGCGAGCGGCGCGCACGCTCGCTGTTCGAGCTGACGCGCGAGCTGTCGGCCGCGCTGGAAAGCTCGCAGGTCGTCACGTTGGGCGGCGCGGCGGTGCGGGGCCACTTCGGCGGCCACGCGCTGGTGCTGGTCACCGATGCGGCCGACCAGCTCGTGATGCCCACCGATCCGCCGGAGGGCTTCGACCCGCAGGTGGCCGACTGGGCCTTCCGCCACGGCCAGCCGGCCGGCCTTGCCACCGCCACGCTGGCGGCGCAGCCCTGGCACTACGTGCCGCTGCAGGCGCCGATGCGCGTGCGCGGCGTGCTGGCGCTGTCGCCGGCCCAGCCGCGCTGGCTGCTCATTCCCGAACAGGCGCAGCAGCTCGACACGCTGGCGCGGCAGATCGCGATTGCGCTGGAGCGCGTGCACTACGTCGAGGTGGCGCAGCAGGCGGTGGTCGAGATGGAATCGGAGCGGCTGCGCAACGCGCTGCTCGGCGCGATCTCGCACGACGTGCGCACCCCGCTCACCGCGCTGATCGCGCTCGCCGAATCGCTGCAGACCTTGCCGCCCGCCGAGCATGCCGACGCCGCGCGCGCCATCGTCGCGCAGGCGCACGAGCTGCATGCGCTGGTCAACAACCTGCTCGACATGGCGCGGCTTGAAAGCGGCATCGCGGGCGGCGCGGTGAACCTGCGGCGCGACTGGCAATCCGTGGAAGAGGTGGTGGGATCGGCCATTCGCGCGGCGCGCACCTCGCTGGGCAACGTGGTGGTGCAGACGGCGCTCGACCCCGAGCTGCCGTTGGTGGAGTTCGATGCGGTGCTGATCGAGCGCGTGCTGGTCAACCTGCTCGAGAACGCCACCAAGTACGGCGCGCCACCCATCGTGGTCGGTGCCCGCGCCGAGCCCGGCACGCTGGTGCTGACGGTGCGCGACCATGGGCCAGGCCTGCCCGCCGCGCTGCTCGGCCATGAGCAGAAACTGTTCGATAAATTCACGCGCGGCGAGGTCGAATCGGCCACGCCGGGCGTGGGGCTGGGCCTGGCAATCTGCAGGGCGGTGGTGAGCGCGCACGGCGGCGAAATCACGGCGGCCAATGCGCGCGATGGCGGTGCAGAATTCACGGTCACCCTGCCACGTCGCGAGCCGCCCGAACCGGCCGAAGCCCAACTCTGAAGCCATGCCATCTCCCACCGCCATCGTGATCGAAGACGAGCCGCAGATCCGCCGTTTTGTGCGCGGCGCGCTCGAGGCCGAGGGCTGGCTGGTGCACGAGGCCGGCACGCTGCGCGATGGCCTTGCGGCAGCGGGAACGCGCCAACCCGACTTGCTGGTGCTCGACCTCGGGCTGCCCGATGGCGATGGGGTGTCGCTGATTCGCGATGTGCGCGGCTGGTCGGCCGTGCCGATCATCGTGCTGTCCGCGCGCACCGATGAAGCGGACAAGATCGCCGCGCTCGACGCGGGTGCCGACGACTATCTGACCAAGCCCTTCGGCACCGGCGAATTGCTGGCGCGGGTGCGCGCGAATCTGCGGCGCCCACGAGCGGCGGGTGGCGGCAGTGATGAACCTGCGGAAGCACTGTTCCGCTTCGGCGAGATCGAGTTCGATCGCGGCGCGCGCATCGTGCGCCGCGCCGGTGAAGAGGTGCACCTGACGCCGACCGAGTACCGGCTGCTGTCGGTGCTGGTTGCCAATGCAGGGCGCGTGTTGACGCAGCGCCAACTGCTGCGCGAGGTGTGGGGTCCGTCGCACACGGACCAGAGCCACTATCTGCGGATCTACATGGGGCATCTGCGGCAGAAGCTGGAGGCCGACCCTGCGCAGCCTCGGCATCTGTTGACGGAGACTGCTGTGGGGTATCGGTTGGTGGTCTAGTTTTTTTCGACCGCCGACCGCCGACCGTTGGTTGTTGGTTGTTGGTTGTTGGTTGTTGGTTGTTGGCTGTGTCGATCGGGGGCGCGGCGATGGGTGCTGTGCCCTTGGGCGGCCGACGTCACCGGCCCTACGGGCTTCCCTGCGCTGCTCACGACGGGCGGGGTCTCGCAGAACTCGCTTCGCTCAAACAGCTGCGAGCCCTGATCCGCCCGTCGCTCCGCTGCTCGGCGGTGCCTCAACGGCCACCCAAGGGCACAGCACCCATCGCCGTGGACAAGGCGGTTGTTGATCTTTCCTCCTCCTCGGAGCCCGCTCCCTGCATTACTCCCTCTCCCTCTGGGAGAGGGGTGGGGTGAGGGCAGTCGGCATCAACGCCACGACAAGCGTCCGGTACGCGGTGCGGTGTGGTCGGCCCCTCTGGGCCGCCGAGGAGCGCAGCGTTTCGCGGATCAGGGCTCGCAGCTGTTTGAGCGAAGCGAGTTCTGCGAGACCCCGCGAAATGCGAGCACCGCAGGGAAGCCCGAAGGGCCGGCACAGCGGGGCTGACCGCGCCGTGCCGCGTACCGGGCGCCTCCCCAAAGAACACTGAAGGAGCCTCCTGACCCAATCTCATTACTTTCAGTCCCTCACTCATTACCGTCTTCAAGTCATCCGGCTCAACACTGTCTCCTGTCCGAATGTCCGGAAAAAACAGGAGAGCAGGTTTGCACATAGTGATCATCGGCGCAGGCCTGGGCGGCCTGTGCCTCGCACAAGGACTCCATCGACGCGGCATGTCCTTCGCCGTCTACGAGCGCGACGCCGCACCCGACAGCCGCCCACAAGGCTTCCGCATCAAGATCGATCAGACCGGCCAGCAAGCACTCGAAGCTTGCCTGCCACCCGCGTTGAACACGCGCTTCAAGGAGACCTGTGCAATCCCCGTGAATGGCGTCAACCTCATCGGCCCGAACCTCGAACCCGTGAGCGAACGATGGGTCGCATCATGGCAGCGCGCCGGTGGGGACGATGCTCCCGTGGGCCGCGTGGAGGATGTGAACGCCGACCGTCTCGCGATGCGCCGCGTGCTGCTCAGCGGCATCGAAGCGCACGTCCATTTCGGTCGCGCATTCGCCGGCTACGAGCGCAGCGGCGGTGTGCTGCGTGCACGCTTCGAGGACGGCAGCGTGGTCGAAGGAGACGTTCTCGTGGCCGCCGATGGCGTCAACTCCACCGTGCGCGCGATGCGCCTTCCCGACGTGGTGCCACTCGACACCGGATCGACCTGCATCTACGGCAAGACCCTCTTCAGCGCGGACACCGCATCACGCATCGCGCCGCTGTTCCACACGAAAACCTCTGTCGCATTCGGCGATCGCCTCGCGGTCATCGTCGATCCGATGAAGTTCAGGCGAGAGGCATCGCTTCAGCCAGTCGGCGACTACCTCTACTGGGCCATGATCGGGCCGAACGACCGCCTGAACCCCGATGACGGCACCGGTGCGCCACCATCAGAGCCGCGCAACCGCGCGCATGCCATCGTGCTGTCCCGCGCCGCCGATTGGCATCCCGGGTTCCGTGCCCTCTTCGAGCTGGCCGCACCCTCCGACGTCGCCATGCTCCCGATCCGAACCATGACCGCACCACCAGCCTGGACGACAGACGGCGTGACCGTACTCGGCGATGCGATCCACGTCATGAGTCCTGCTGGTGGCCTGGGCGCGAACACTGCATTGCACGACGCCGCCACGCTCGCCGAAAAACTGGGCGCGGCATTCGCCAATCGCACCTCTGTGATGGCGGCAGTCGCCGCGTACGAGGCGGCCATGCGCGACTACGCACGCGAGGCCATCCAGCAATCGAACGAGGGTGCACAACTGTTGTTCGGCGCGGTGGCCGCGTAGCTAGTGACAATCGGCCGGCATGAACACCACGATGAAACGCTTCGGCAGGGCCTGGGTTGTTGGCGCATCGATTGCGTTGCTCGGCGCGGTAATCCATGCGGCGCCGCCATCGCAGCCGCTACAGATCGGCGAAGGCACCACGCTCCGCATCGTGCCCGTGCCGCGCGCAAAGCTGGCCTCCGGCACTTCAGTGAACCTGAGATGGAGCCCGACGCTGAAGCGGGCCATCGCCACGTCGGACGATGTGTTCGTCGCCGGCGCCGCGACCTTCCAACAAGACGGCCACACCTACTTCTACCTCGTGACCCAGGAGCCCTCGCGCGAGAACCGCGGTGCCGGTTACTGCGGCGCAGGCACGGAAGACATCCTTCGTCTCATCGAGATAGCGAAGCCACCATTGCACCTGATCGAGCGCGACAAGCTGCTCCTGCAAAGCTGCCTCGAATCGATAGAACTCGACGACGCCAGCGGCGCCTCGCTGCGCACGCAACTGGAAGGCCGTACCGATCCGCAGCACCTGATGCTCACATGGTCAGCGCACCCCAAGTTCGGCTCCGTACCCAAGCGGGTGACGGTGCGCGACGGACGGCTCGCGCTCGAATAGACACCGTCGCACATCGAGCGCAGTCGTGGTGTCCGGCCAACATCGCGCTCACGCACAACTTGCCTTCCGCCTTTCCTGCAAACACAATCCGCCCCACCATGAAATTCATCCAGGCCATCGAGGCGAGCATCGCCACCCACTGACATCGCCCTCGATCGCGTTCGGAAGGCGTTGCGCCTTCCGGTCTCCAACCCCGGCAGGTTCGTCCCTCCGGGGTTTTGTTTTTTCTGCGTTCCCATTCCATTCACACCATGCGTACCTACGACAAGCTGATCGCCACGATTTCCGTCCGCCGGAGCGTGGACACCGTGCGCCCGGGCTCCGGCCGCAGCAACAACAGATTGCACGACCCCGTTCGTCGCTAGCCCCAAGGCGAATCTCGCCTGGGGCTGGCGCAAAGCCAACCAGGCATGCGAAGCGCGCAGGACGCGCCTCGATTCAAAGAAAGAGATTCGTCATGAACCCGAAACCCAGGAACATCCGCAACATCGGCATCATTGCCCACGTCGACGCGGGCAAGACCACCACCACCGAACGCATCCTGTTCTACGCCGGCGACAGCCATCGCATCGGCGACGTGAGCAGCGGCACGACCCGCACGGACTTCGATCCGCAGGAACGCGCGCGTGGCATCACCATCAGCAGTGCGGCCGTCACGGTCCACTGGAACGCGACCCAGATCAACCTGATCGACACGCCGGGCCACATCGACTTCAACATCGAGGTGAACCGTTCCCTGCGTGTGCTCGACGGTGCCGTGGTCGTGTTCGACGGCGTTGCCGGCGTGGAGCCGCAGACGGAAACGAACTGGCGCCTCGCGGACAAGTACCGCGTGCCGCGCATCGCCTTCGTCAACAAGCTCGATCGGCTCGGCGCCGACTTCCTGCGCGTGGTCGCGATGATGGAAGAACGCCTGGGCGTGAAGGCCGTGGCCGTGCAGTTGCCCATTGGCGCGGAAGGCGACTTCCGTGGCGTGATCGACCTGGTCGGCATGCGCGCGCTCGTCTGGGACAAGGACGATGCCAGCCAGCCCTACCGCGTGGCCGGGATTCCTGCCGATTCGTTGGCTCTGGCGCAGCGCCATCGCGCGCGGCTCGTGGAGCTTGCGGTTGAGCAGGATGAAGCGGCAATGGTCGCGTATCTGAATGGCGAAGAGCCGACGGCCGACGCGCTGCGCGCGTGCATCCGCAAGAGTGTGCTGGCAGGTGCGTTCGTGCCGGTGCTGGCAGGTTCGGCGTTCCGCAATCGCGGCGTGGAGCCCCTGCTCGATGCCGTCGTGGACTGGCTGCCGAAGCCTGGCGAAGTGGAGATGGCGTGCGATCCGGCGGCGCCGTTCGCAGCCCTCGCGTTCAAGGTCGTCACCGACGACCACGGCGCGATGGTGTTCGTGCGCGTCTACAGCGGCAGGTTGCGGCGTGGCGACGCGATGCTCAATGCCACGACAGGTCGCAGCGAACGCGCGGCACGGCTGTATGAAGTGCATGCGGACGACCGCATCGAACGCGACGAGCTCGTGGCCGGCGATATTGCGGCCATCGTCGGGTTGAAGGACACGCTGACCGGCCACACCCTGTGTGACCGGAACCATCCGGTGCATCTGGAAGAGATCAGCGTGCCCGAGCCCGTGATCCACATCGCGATCGAAGCGAAGGCGCAGGCCGATCAGCAAGGGCTGTCGAAGGCATTGCAGGCCATGTTGCGGGAAGACCCGAGCCTGCAGCTTCGGCAGGATGCCGAATCGGGCCAGACGATCCTTTCGGGCATGGGTGAGTTGCAGCTCGAAGTGTCGATCGAGAAGTTGCGCGCAAAGTACGGCATCGATGTGTCGGTGGGCCGGCCCCAGGTCGCCTACCGTGAAACGATTTCAAGAGAAGTGGAGGTGCACCATGTGCACAAGAAGCAGACCGGCGGCCCCGGTCAGTTCGCGGAGCTGACGCTTCGTCTCGCGCCGCAAGCGCGTGGCGAAGGCATCGCTTTCGAGAGCCAGGTGGTGGGCGGCGTCATTCCGCGCGAGTTCATTCCCGCGGTCGAGGCCGGCATCCGCCGAGCCGCGCAATCGGGTGTGGCCGCCGGTTTTCCGTGTGTGGACTTCGTGGCCACGCTGGTGGACGGTAGCCACCATGAGCGCGATTCGTCCGCGATGGCTTTCGAGCTGGCGGCTGCCAAGGCATTCCGCGAGGCGGCTGTCAGGGCGGGGCCCCAGGTGCTCGAACCGGTGATGGCCGTGGAGGTCATCACGCCGGCCGACTACCTGGGCGACTGCATCGGTGACCTGCACCGGCGCCGTGGTTCGATTCGCGGCCAGACGATGCGCGGCAACGCGGCCGTCATCGATGCGCGTGTGCCGCTGAAGGAGATGTTCGGCTACATCGGCAACCTGCGCGCGCTGTCTTCGGGCCGCGCGCAGTACACGATGCAGTTCGATCACTACGCAGTGGCGCCTGCGAGTGAAACGGCTGGGCTCGCGAAGAGCTGATGGCCTTGAAAGGGCGGTCCTGTGGGCCGCCCTTTTTTCATGTCAGGCCGCCAGGCCCTTGTTCGGATTCAGCAAGAACTTCTCTCCCGTCGCCTGCTTGCCATACACACCGATCGCATCGAGCTGCAGCGCCTCGACCAGCGACACCTCGCGCGTGTACTTGCTTGCGAACGTGGTCTTCAGTTCCGCCACCACGCGTGCCTTCAGGCGTTGCGTGCCTTCGTCGCCGAGCTTCCCGAGGAACGGGAACAGCAGCCAGCCGCCCATGCCCCATGCCATGCCGAAGTTGCGCACGAACTCGGTCGGGCTGCGGTCGAGGCCGCCGTAGATGTAGACCTGCTTGTGGGTGGTCGAGCCGTAGCGGCTGTATTCCTTGGCGGTACGGTTCAGCGCCGCTTCCATGCAGCCGAGGATCTGGCCCGCGAGCTTGCCGCCGCCGGTGGCATCGAAGGCCAGCGTGGCGCCGGTGTCGACCAGCGCCTGCGTCAGGTCTTCGAGAAAAGTGGGCGACGTGGCGTTGCACACGTACTTCGCGCCGAGGCCGCGCAGCAGCGCTTCCTGCTCGGGCTTGCGCACGATGTTGACGAGGTCGATGCCATCCTTCTGGCAGATCTTGTTGAGCATCTGGCCGAGGTTGGAGGCGGCGGCGGTGTGCACCAGCGCCTTGTGGCCTTCGCGCCGCATCGTCTCGACCATGCCGAGCGACGTGAGCGGATTGACGAAGCACGAAGCACCTTCGGCCGCCGTCGTGCCCGCCGGCAGTTCCATGCACTGCGCGACGGCAACCGCGCGGTACTGCGAGTACATGGCGCCGCCGATAGCGGCCACGGTCTTGCCGAGCAGGGCCTGCGCGGCCGGCGACGAGCCGGCCTTGACGACCACGCCTGCGCCTTCGTTGCCGACCGGCATCGACTGGTCGAGGCGACCGGCAACGAAGGCGCGGGCGCGTTCGGGCACGGTGGCGGTAACGACGGGGCGCTCGGCCGTGCCGGATGCCTTGGCGGTGCTCATGTCGGCGGCGCCGAACAGCAGGGCCAGGTCCGACGGGTTCATCGGCGATGCCTCGACGCGGATCACCACCTCGTGGGCCTGCGGTTCGGGGATCGGCTCGTCATACAGCGAGAGTTCGAGTTCGCCGTTCGAGCGAACGAGGGAGCGGATTTGCAGCGCCATGGAAGTAGCCCTTGAAGAGGTTCGTTCGGAGATGGCCGGTGGCCACGGGGCGGCCAGTATAGGAGCGGGGTGCGAAAGCCGCAGGCGCCTTCAGGACACCATGGGAATGGCTTGGGCATGGGCCAGCGCGTGGCGCATCTTCGGCGGGTCGAGCCGCTCGATGTAGCGCGGGATGTTGCGCCACAGCGTGTGGTAGCCGTAGCCGCCGCGCAGCATTTCGTGGCGCGCGCTGTCCTTGTCCCAGTCCTGCACCGCCATGCGGTAGACGGCCGCCACCACGCCGGTGCGGTCGGCGCCGTGCATGCAGTGGATGAGCACCGGGCCGAGTTTTTCGGCCTCGCGAATGGCGACCAGCGCGCGCAGCACCTTGGCGTCGTCGATGGACCAGGTGTTGATCGGCACGCGCAAGAGGCGGATGCCGGAGCCGGCAAACACCTTCTTGTCGTCGTTGAAGGAGCGCAGGCTCACCACGGTGCGGATGCCCAGCGACTGCAGCGCGGCCATGTTGGCGCGCCGGGGCTGTGCGCTGCGGTACAGCGTGGGTGTGATGCGGTGCAGGTTCTCGACTCGCAGTTCGTCCAGCGGGTCGGCCCAGTGGCCGGGGCGCGGGTCGTCGATCTTCGGTGTGGTCATTTCTTCTTTCGGCGCCAGTGCCGGGTCACCACGATCAGCAGCGCCACCGCCAGGCCGCCCCAGTAGTCGACCGGCGCGCCCCACAGCCAGTGCTTGTGCCAGAAGGCATCGACCGGGTTGAAGCGGGCCCAGCCGAAGGCCGGGTTGATCATGAACCACATGAAGTCTTCGCAGACCCAGAACACGATCAGCCCCGCGAGCGCAAGGCCCCAGTCGCGCAGCTTCCAGCGTCCGTTGAAGGCCAGCGGCGAGAAGAACACCAGCGCCATGAAGGTGAAGACCCAGGCGTGGTAGCCGGTCATGGCGCGGCCGCCCCAGAAGATGTCGAGCCAGATGCTGTTCTCGATGCGCCAAGTGGGCAGCGAGGTGGCCCAGCCCGCGCCGCCTTCGATCTGGATTTCTGCGTTGGCAAAGAAGAAGGCCATCACGACCACCCAGACGAGGTAGCCGAGCGTGCGGCCCACGCCCGTCTTTTCGACCTCGCCGCTCACGCGCCGGCACCCAGCACGTGTTGCAGCACGGCCCGTGCGGCCTGCGGCTTGCCGAGCGCGCGGCTGCGCGTGGCCATGTGTGCGAGCTTGGCGGGGTCGGCCATCAGGCGCGCCACCTTGTAGTCGAGGCCGATGGCGTCGTAGGCAAGCCATGCGGCGCCTTCTTCCATCAGGAAGCCGGCGTTGTGTTCTTCCTGCCCCGGAATGGGCGAGATCAGCAGCATCGGCTTGCCGAGCGCCAGGCATTCGGACACCGTGAGGCCGCCGGGCTTGGTAACCACCAAGTCGGCCGCAGCCATGAGCTTGTGCATCTCGTTGGTGAAGCCGATGGCCACCACGCGGCCCGGATGGCGCCGGGCCAGCGCCTCGAGCTTGCCGTGCGCCTCGACGTTGCGGCCCGCCACGGCGATGACCTGGAAGTTGCCCTTGCTGCCGTCCTGTCCGCCGAGGCCGAGCACGCGCTCGACCATGCTGGGCAGGTCGCCCACGCCGGCGCCGCCCGAAGCCATCAGCAGGATGGGGCGCGAGGGGTCGAGGCCGAGTTCGGTCGCGCAGGCGTGGCGCGCGAGCGCCGGCACGTCGGGTTCGGAAAAGCCGGGCATCACCGGGATGCCGGTCACGTGGATGCGCTCCGGCGGAATGCCGCGCGCCCGCAGGCGGAAGGCCACTTCTTCCGTCGCCGCAAGGTAGCCCGCCATGCCCGGCACCAGCCACATGTTGTGCAGGTCGTAATCGGTGATCTGCAGCCACACGGGGTAGTCGATGCGGCCCCGGTTGCGCTCACGCATCAGAAGCTCGGCCGGCAGGAAGTGGGTGCAGATCACCGCATCGGGCTTCTCGCGGCGGATCTCGCGCACCAGCGCGCCGGTGCTCAGGCGCTCGATGCCGCGGCGCAGCCGTTGCGAAGGCGCGTGGTGCGGCGTGACGTCGGTGCGCTGATGGAGGTACGACCAGAGGTCGGGCGCGCGGTTCACGAGCTGGATGTACCAGTCGGTGTAGACCTTGCGAAAGCCTCCGGCCACATGGGCCATGGCGTCGATGTGGACCGCCGTGCAGGGCGGGGCGAGGGTCTGGGCGGTGGCGGCGAGCGCCTGTGCTGCACGCACATGTCCGTTGCCGGCACTTACGCTGAGGATCAGGAGTTTGGTCATGGATTCGGCAGTCTGCGCGGATTATGGCCATGCCGCGTGGCAGTGCTGGCTGCGGCTGTCCAGGTCGCGGCTTGCGGGGTGATGAACTCCTCGACTTGAGCGCTGTTGTTGCTCCTGGCGCTGCTGTTCAGGGCGGCGCTCACGCCGACGGCGTACTCCCCTCCGCGAATGTCCCCCGGGGCTGCGCCCCTCCTCCTTTATTTCGCTGCGGGGAGCACACCGCCGGCGTGGGCGTTGTCAGAGCAGTTATTGATCAGCGATTCACCAGCAGCGTGCCCTCGTGCGAATGGCACCGGGTGCTCCTCGCAGCGAAATAAAGGAGGAGCGAAGCGGGGGACATTCGCGCAGGGGAGTACCCGGTGTCATCCGCACGCGCCCCGAACAGCAGCGCCGCGAAAGAAACCCTTCAGAGCGGAGCGCGCGAAGTCACGAACTGATTGACACCAACGGCCGCACGCTCGCGAATCGCATCGAAAGTCGTGCTCGCCACGATGCGCCCGTTCTCGAACACCGTCTGCAGCAGATCGACCTGATCGGCCGCAAGCGTTTCCTCGCGCAACGTCTGCACCTCGCCACGCGCGTTCTGCACGAGCGCGAGCCGCCCCTTCTTCGATGCCTTGCTCACATCGCCCACCGGCGACTTGTAGACATCGCGCCACTCGCCGTTCACCTGCATGGCCGAACACTTCATCGCCCACTGCATCGTGTCGCGGTTCACCTGCTGCAGCAGCCCGCCGCCCATGCCGAAGGAGATGTTCTCGGTCGAGAACCCGTTGTGAAAGAAGTTCGACAGGCACAGCCGCAGCGAATCGAGCGTCACGCCGTCGCCCTGGATGATGCGCACGTTGTTCAGCACGCGAAAACCCTTGGCGTTGGTCGTGGTGCCGAAGCGATCGGCCAGGATCTGCGCCACCTTCAGCGTGGTTTCGGCCGGGTCGCCCGAGTCGGGCCGCACCACCAGCGTCGCGCCCGAGCCCACCACCTTCGCCTTCAGCTCGTTGCCCCAGATGTGCGCGCAGGCATTGAAGATGTCGTAGCTGTCGCTCACCACCGCGAAGGTCGCGCCGGGCTTGCCGAACTGCTCGACCATGTTGCTGTACGCATCGGCCTCGTGGTCGCGGCCCCAGCCGGTGATGGTGCTGTGCTCGGCCGCGGGAATCGAGAAGCCCGCCACATCGCAGTCGTAATAACGGCGCGCGGCCACCAGCGCGGCGAGCGTGTCGGTGCCCATGAAGTTGACCAGGTGCGCCATGCCGCCGAGCGCCGCCGATTCGAGGCTCGACACACCGCGCGCGCCGAAGTCGTGCAGCCTGAAGGCGATCTGCCCCTGCGGGTCGTCGCATGTCGCTTCGAGGTAACGCAGCAGCGTGGTGCGCGCGGCGGCCGACAGCGTGGCCACCGTGGTGGGGTACCAGATGGCGCGCAGCAGTTCGGTTTCGAGAAAGCTCGTGACCCAGAAGAACTCGGGGTCGGTGTTCTCGATGGTGGCCAGCACGTTGTGCACCGGCAGCACGCTGCCTTCGGGCACGGCGCGGATGCGCACGGGCATCAGGCCGCCGTGCTTCTCGATCAGGCGCAGCCAGCCTTCGCGGTTGAAGGGCTCGCCGTGCACCGCCATCAGCGCGGCGGCTTCATCGACATCGGCCAGCGTGACGGGCGTCTGCAGGTACTCGCGCAGGTACGCCTGCAGGCCGAAGAAGAGCGAGTGGCTGAAGATGCCGCCGCGCGATTCGATGTAGCTGTACACCGTCTGCGTGCCGGGCGGATATTGCATCCAGTGCGACACCTTGTAGGAGTCGGTGCGCAGCAGCAGGTTGTTGCCCAGGGGCGAGGAGGTGAGGTTGCGGTTCATGTGAAAGCTCCTTTCACTGTGGCACCCGTCAACCGGGTGCCGTTCTTGCTGACAAAGCCTGGTCGTTCAGTTCTTGCCCAGGCCACCCAAAAAATGATTCGCGATGAAGAAGTGGTCTTCGTAGACGCGGTCCTGCATGTCGAGGAATTCTGCGATCGGCACCCAGCGCACCTCGGCCGCATCGTCGTCGGCGCGCACGTCCGAAAGGCCGGTCCACTGGTTGTGCGCCAGCTCGAAGAAAAATCCGTGCGTGATCGTGCGGCCGCGCTGCGAGCGGTCGGGCGCATCGAACACATGGCTGGCCTTCATGCTGCCGTTGAGCACGGGCACGGGCACCTTGAGCCGGGTTTCTTCCTTCAGCTCGCGGACGGCAGCGTCCTGCAGCCGCTCGTGCTGGCCGACGAAGCCGCCGGGCAACGCCCAGGTGCCCTTGCCAGGGTGGAACTTGCGCTGCACCAGCAGGATGTGGCCGGCCTCGACCACGATGGCATCGACCGTGGTGTAGATGGGCGGAAAGTCGCTGCCCGCATAGCGGTACTTGTCGCGGTAGTCGACAAGAAAGGCGCGCTCTTCGCAAAGCTCGGCGTAGTCGCCGGTGTGCGTGAACTGTTCGAGGAATGCGGCGGTGCCGTCGGGCAGGTCGGCGCGTGCGAGCTGGCCGCGGTTCTCGGGGTCGAAGTAGAGGCTGCGCACGTCGGTGGCGTTCAGGCTCTCCACGTTCTGGTGGGCCACGAACTCCCAGTGCGGGAACAGCTTGAGGTAGTAGCTCGATGCGTCCTTCAGATGGCCCACCAGCGCCACCTTGGCCTTGGCGGGCGCATGGCCGTCCTGCTGGATGAGGCGCTCGACGGCCGACTGGATCGACGCGATCCAGAGCTGGTCGTTGTAGGGCGAGTCGCCCACGCCGACGACGCTCACGCGCATCTGGTCACTGCTGCGCAGGCAGGCGCGCACCATGCGTTCGCGCTCGTCGAAAGTGAAGGGGTTCTTGACGCTGCGCGGTGTGCGGGCGGAGCCGACCACCACGATGACCCGATCGGCGGCGCGAGAGGCCTCTTCGATGAGTCGTTGGTGACCGAAATGAACGGGCTGGAAACGCCCGATGACGATGGCGTACTGGTACTTGCGTGTGCTCACTTGGGAATCCCCCAAAAAGGGCGCGATCAACTCGCGCTTGCGGTCAGGATAGCGCGCTCCCGCATTTCGATCAAGCCATTCTGGCGACGGCCACCGGGCCTCATCGATAATCGGCCATGCCTGCGTCTCCTCCCTCCAACGGCCCGGCCCGTCGCCTGCCGGCCCGCCCTCCGACCGAATCCAGCCAGCCGTTTCGCCGCGCGCCCGCGCCGCAAGCGTCCAGCGATGGCCCGGTGCGGCTCAACAAGCGCATGGCCGAACTCAACATGTGTTCGCGCCGCGAAGCCGACGAATGGATCGCCAACGGCTGGGTCAAGGTGAACGGCAAGCCGGCCGAGATGGGCGTGAAGGTCACGCCCTCCGACCGCATCGAGATCGACAAGGCGGCCAAGGGCCAGCAGGCGAACCAGGTCACCATCCTCATCAACAAGCCCATCGGCTATGTGAGCGGGCAGGCCGAGGACGGGCATGAACCCGCGGTGGTGTTGTTCACCCCGCAGAACCGTTGGGCGGACGACAACGCGCGCTTCTTCTTCAGCCCCCAGCAGCTGCGCGGACTGGCGCCGTGCGGCCGGCTCGACATCGATTCCATCGGCCTGCTGGTCATGACGCAGGACGGCCGCGTCGCGCGCCAGCTGATCGGCGAAGACTCGGTGATGGAAAAGGAATACCTCGTGCGCGTGGCCTACCACGGCCTGGGCCAGCCGGCGCCCACCGGCCAGCTCATTCGCATGGACGATGACGATCCCGTCACGCAGAACGTGCAGGCGGTCTTTCCGCCGGCGATGCTTGCGAAGCTGCGGCATGGCCTGAGCCTCGACGGCCAGGCGCTCAAGCCGGCGCGGGTCGAATGGCAGAACCCCGAGCAGTTGCGCTTCGTGCTCACCGAAGGCAAGAAGCGCCAGATCCGCCGCATGTGCGAGCTGGTCGGCCTGAAGGTGGTGGGCCTGAAGCGCGTGCGCATCGGCAAGGTGATGCTGGGCAACCTGCCGGTGGGGCAGTGGCGCTACCTCGGCCCGCACGAAAAGTTCTGATTGACCGAGGGCTTCGCACGCGCATGGCCGCCGATGCCCCGCTGCTGAGCCTGCGCGCGCTCAACCGCGCGACGCTGGCGCGCCAGATGCTGCTGGCGCGGCGCAAGCTGTCGGCCGTGCAAGCCATCGAGCGGCTGGGCGGGTTGCAGGCGCAGGCACCGAACCCGCCTTACATCGGCCTCTGGAGCCGGCTTGAAGGCTTCGAGCGCGAACAACTCACCGAGGCCATGCGCAAGCGCCGCATCGTGCGCATGTCGGGGATGCGCTCGACCCTGCACCTGATGACGGCGGCCGACGCGCTGGCATGGCGTCCGCTGCTGGAGCCCGTGCACCAGCGCGGCCTGCTGGGCAACCACAAGCGGGCGCTCGACGGCCTCGATCGCGCGGCCGTGGTCGCGGCCGGCCGTGCGCTGCTCGACCAGCGCCCGCACACCAGCGCCGAGCTGGGGCAGGCGCTCGGCGCACGCTGGAAGGGGCGCGAGACCGCATCGCTGGCCGCGCTGATCCGCAACAACGTGCCGCTGGTGCACCTGCCGCCCGCCGGCAGCTGGAACTCGCACCAGAGCGCGTTGCTGCAGCCCATCGGGCACTGGCTCGGTGAATCTGCCGCCGGCGTCGCTCCGGCCACGCAGGACGACCTGCTGCTGCGCTACCTCGCCGCCTTTGGCCCCGCCACGCTGGCCGATGCGGGCGCGTGGTCGGGCCTGACCGGCTGGAAGGCAGTGGCCGAACGCCTGCGGCCAAAGCTGCGCGTGTTCGTGGGCGAGCAGGGCGAGGAATTGTTCGACCTGCCGCGCGCGCCGCGCCCCGACCCCGACACACCCGCGCCGCCGCGCCTCGTCGCCGAGTGGGACAACCTGCTGCTCTCGCATGCCGACCGCAGCCGCGTGCTGAGCGAGGCACATCGCGCGCGTGTGTTCACCATCAACGGCATCGTGCGCGGCACGGTGCTGCTCGACGGCTTCGTCGCGGGCGTGTGGAAGATCGAGCGGGCGAAGAACACCGCCGCCGTGGTGCTGGAGCCGTTCACGCGCTGGTCGAAGGCCGACCGGCTCGGCGTGCAGGAAGAGGCAATGCGGCTGCTGGCATTCACCGCCGCTGATGGCGACGGCGATGAAAGCGAGCGGCACGCCGTTCGCATGCCCTGAACCTGCTGCACTGTGCGGCGGCCAAGTCAGTCCCGTCTAATTCTTCGCCCTTAGGCTGCGCCACGGCGCAAGCACTTCCGGTCATCCCGATCGCGTGCTACCTTGCGGCCGAAGGAGTCGCTGCAATGCGCGTGCTTTTGGTGGAAGACGACGAAATGATCGGGCGCAGCCTGAAACAGGCGCTCGAGGGCGCGGGCTGGTCCGCCGATTGGGTGCGCGACGGCGAGCTCGCGCAAAGCGCTCTCGGCGATGGCGGCTACACCTGCGTGCTGCTCGACCTGGGCCTGCCCAAACAAGACGGCACCGAGGTGCTGCGGCGCGCCCGCGAACGCGGCGACGCCACGCCGGTGCTGGTGCTGACCGCGCGCGACGGGGTCGACGACCGCATCCACAGCCTCGACCTCGGCGCCGACGATTACCTGCTCAAGCCCTTCGAATTTCGCGAGCTGCTCGCGCGCATGCGGGCCGTCGTGCGTCGCCGCGACGGCGCTGCGCACTCGCTGGTCGGCAGCGGCGCGCTGCAGCTGGACCTCACCACGCGCGAGGTGGTGGTGAACGGCGCACGCGAGGCGCTGACCGCGCGCGAGTTCGCGCTGCTGCATGCGCTGCTGGAGCGGCCCGGCGCCATCCTCTCGCGCGAGCAGCTTGAAAACCGCATCTACGGCTGGGGCGAGGAAGTGACGAGCAATGCCATCGACGTGCTGATCCACGGCATGCGCCGCAAGCTCGGTGCGGATGCGATCCGCAACGTGCGCGGCCTGGGTTGGCGCGTGGCGGCATGAACGGTGCAACGCGCGGCCACGGCCGGTGGTGGCGGCCGCGTTCGCTGCGCACGCAACTGCTGCTGTGGCTGATCACGCTGCACGTGCTTGCGGCCGTGCTCACGGCGTGGTTTTCTTTTCTGGCCTACGGCAACCTGGTCCACAACGCGCTGGATGACCAGATGCGGCTGGTGGCCGAGTCGTATACGGGCAGCGATCAGCCCAAGACGCCACGCGAGATGGACGGCGAGGCCGCCTTCTCGCGCGGCGCGTTCATCGTGCAGATATGGAGCGCCGACGGCACCACGCTGCGCGCGAGTTCATGGCCCGCGCTGTCGGTGCCGCTGCAGCCGAGCATCGGCTTCAGCGACGTGAGTGCGGGTGCGCACGCGCAATCGAGCTGGCGCGTGTTCACCGCCGAGCCCGGTCCGCGCGCCGACCAGCCGCGCGTGCAGGTGCTGCAGAACGAGGACTACCGCCGCCGCCGCGCGCTGCGGCGCGCCTTGCTCGAAGGCTTGCCGATTGCGCTGCTGTTGCCTGTGGCGTTGCTGATCCTGTGGCTCATCGTGTCCGCCGCGTCGCGCTCGCTGCGCGCGGTGGCGCGCGAAGTGGCGTCGCAGGACGAGCGCAGCCCCACCGAGTTGTCGCTTGCGCGCGTGCCCGACGAGATCGCGCCGCTGGTGGGGGCCTTCAACAACCTGCTGTCGCGCGTGCGCAGTGCCTTCGCCACGCAACGGCGCTTCGTGCAGGACGCGGCGCATGAGCTGCGCACGCCGATGGCGGCCATCGGCCTGCAGATCGAGAACCTGCGCTCACACGTGCCGGCCGGCGAGGCCACGGAGCGCTTCAACCAGCTCGAAGCCGGCGTGACGCGCGCGCAGCACCTGATCGAACAGCTGCTGCATCTCTCGCGGCAGGATGCACCGCAACGCGGCGCTGCCGGCGAGCGTGTCGACATCGAGGTGCTGCTGCGCGAGAGCGTGAGCCAGCTCATGGTGCTGGCCGATGCACGCTGCGTGGATGTGGGCTTCGAGGGCACCACGGCGGCGGTGGTGTTCGCGCCGGCCGCCGAACTGCGCAGCGTGTTCGACAACCTGATCGACAACGCGCTGCGCTACGCGCCCGAAGGTGGCGTGGTCGACGTACGGCTGCACACCTTCGACGGGCATGCGGTGGTCGATGTGCTCGACAACGGCCCCGGCATTCCGCAGGCTGCGATGGGCCGCGTGTTCGATCGCTTCTTCCGCGTGCCGGGCGCGGCGGCGGGTGGCAGCGGGCTGGGGCTTGCGATCGCGCGCACGGCGGCCGAACGGCACGGCCTGCGCATCGAACTGCGCAACCGCATCGACAGCCGGGGCCTGATGGCACGTGTGCATTTGCCCGCGTCGATGGCGCAGTGATCTGCGAAACAGCGAACCAGCGCTTGCGTGAAACCAAAGCGGTATTTTTAAGCGCAACGCTAACCCGCGCTTAACTCTTCGCTCACCTTCATCTCAGTCTGCCTGCCTAGAGTGCATTCAGGTCCTGCCACGCGCAGTTCGCGCGATGGCACGTGACCGGAGACAACCTGCTCTCAGGAGAACACACCATGCGCAATTCCTTCAAGCTTCTCGCCGTTGGTTCCTTTGCTGCGCTTGCAGCGCTGGGCGCGGTCAATGCGTCGGCCGAAACCACCGATGGTTCGGACTTCCACCCGCTGCAGATGAACTCACCGGAAAAGCCGGAAGTGCAAGCCGGTGCCATGGCGGCCGCCCGTCCGAGCGGCACGGAAGCCGTCGGTCAGTCGACCTCTGCACCCGCGATGAATTCGACGACGCCGGTGTCCGACATCCAGGCCGGCGCCTGGGCGGCTTCGCACCCCACCGGCACGGAGCCGATCGGGCAATCGACTTCACTGCCGCTGGTGAAGTCGAGCAGCGGAAGCTGAGTCGGTAGCAATCGACACATAGCTTCCGCCGCGGCTCACGACAACGACGGCATCAGTCGTCGTTGTTGCTGAGCAGAGCGCGGTAGATCACCGCGCCGATGATCGCGCCCGCGATGGGCGCGACCCAGAACAGCCAGAGTTCCGACACGGCATAGGACGGCCCGAACAGGGCCGGGCCCGTGCTGCGTGCGGGGTTCACAGACGTGTTGGTCACCGGGATCGAGATCAGGTGGATCAACGTGAGGCACAGGCCGATCGACAGGCCCGCGAAGCCGCCTGCCGCACGCTTGGCGGTGGAGCCGAGGATCACGATCAGGAACACCGCGGTCATCACGACCTCGCACAGCAATGCGGCCGTCATGCCGTACTTGCCGGGCGAGTGCTCGCCATAGCCGTTGGTGGCGAAGCCGCCGATGTCGGCACCGGGCTTGCCGGTGGCGATGAGGTAGAGCACGCCGGCCGCCGCGATGGCACCCAGCACCTGCGACACGATGTAGCCCGCGAGCTCCGAAGCCTTGAAGCGGCCAGCGGCTGCAAGGCCGATCGACACCGCCGGATTGAAGTGGCCGCCCGAGATCGGACCGAGTGCATACGCACCCGTCACCACCGTGAGGCCGAAGGCGAGTGCGACGCCCAGAAAGCCGATGCCGGTACCTGGAAAGGCCGCGGCCAGAACTGCGCTTCCGCAGCCTCCGAGCGTGAGCCAGAAAGTACCAATGAACTCCGCAGACCATTTTTTGTAGGTACTGTGTTCCATAACGCTCCATCCTGAAGTTGAGAAAACGCACGCGGCCGAAGCCAGGCGCGGGCGGATTCTGAAACGAGAAATGGAGAGAGTCGAGCATGTCGTTGCGATGAACGGAACCTGTTCACGAACAACGCAGCTTTTGTGCGGTGCCGCAACTGCGTTGCATGTGAACGGAAGGCCTCAATACCTCAAAGCGTGATGACGATCTTTCCGAAGGCGCCGCGTTCCAGGTGATCGAGCGCCGCAGGCAATGCGTCGAAACCGTACTGCGCAGCGATCACCGGCTTGAGCGCGTTGACGTCGATGGCGCGCACCAGGTCTTCGAGCGCGCGCCGATGGCCGACGCCGATGCCCTGCACCGTCACGCGGCCGAGCACCATGGCGTAGAACGACGCGCTCAGCGTGTCGCCGCCGAGCATGCCGATGATCGACACGCGGCCGCCTTGCTTCGTGGCCTGCAATGAGCGGTCGAGATTGGGGCCGCTCGACAGTTCGAGCACATGGTCGGCACCACGACCGCCCGTGAGGCGCCGCACTTCGGCCGGCCAGTCGCTGTCGCGCAGCAGCGCGTGCGAGGCCCCGAGTGCGAGCGTCTGCGCGCGCTTGTCATCGCTGCCCGTCACCACGATGGCTTGCGCGCCATGCAGCCGCGCGAGCTGCAGCCCGAACAGCGCGACACCGCCGGTGCCGTGGATCAGCACGGTCTCGCCGGCGCGCAATCCGCCGGTCTCGGCCAGTGCGAACCATGCGGTCAGGCCCGCGCACGGCAGCGTGCTCGCTTCCGAAAGGCTCAGCGTGCTGGGCGCGGCCACGGCCCATGCCGCGTCGATCAGCACATGCGACGCCAGCGTGCCCGGGCCGGGGCCGCCCAGCAGCGTGGTGTCGGCGTGCCAGTGGCTGTCGATCCAGCCGCCCCAGAAGGTGTTGACCACGCGGTCGCCCGCGGCGAAGCGGGTCACGCCGGGGCCGGCGGCCACCACGGTGCCGGCCATGTCGGAGCCGGGCGTGAAGGGCAGGCCGAGCGGCATGCCCATGCCGTCGCGAATCATCAGCAGGTCGCGGTAGTTGAGTGCAACCGCACCGACCTTCACCAGGATCTGGCCCGCGCCCGGCGTGGGCATCGGCGCTTCGGCTTGTTCGAGGTGGGTGCGGCCCAGCCGGGGCAGTTGCCAGCGGCGCAGGGTGTCGGGTTCTTGCATTGGAAGGCTCCACGAATGACAGGGAGCCGCCATGCTATTGAGGATACGAGGTATCCGGTGGTGGATAATTTTCTCTTTACTGGTGCTTGAAAGTATCCAATGGGACAACGTCTCCAAGGCATCGAAGAGTTCGTCGCGGCGGTCGAGGCTGGCAGCTTTGCGCTGGCGGCGCAGCGCCTGCATGTCACCCGCTCGGCGGTCGCCAAGAGCATCGCGCGGCTCGAGGCGCGGCTGAACACGCGGCTGTTCCTGCGCACCACGCGCAGCCAGAGCCTCACCGAGGAAGGCCACGGCTACTACGAGCGCTGCCGACGCGTGCTGGACGAACTCGATGCCGCACAGGCGCTGACCGACGTGGCGCGCAGCACCGCGACCGGCGTCGTGCGGATCAGCATGCCGGCGATGCTCGGCCGGCTCAAGGTCGGCCCGTTGCTGCTGGCACTGGCGCGGCAACATCCGCAGTTGTCGCTCGAACTCGCGTTCAACGACCGACGCGTGGACCTGGTCGAAGAGGGGCTCGATCTGGCGATCCGCAGTGGCGAGCTGGCCGACAGCATGGACCTGGTCGCGCGGCCGGTCGGCGTGCAGTGGATGGCGCTGTGCGCCGCGCCGGCGTATCTGGCGCAGCGTGGCCATCCCAGGGGCATCGGCGATCTGGAGGGTGCGCACGAAGCGGTGCTCTATGCCCGCGACGGCCAGGTCTCTGCATGGCGCTTTCACGATGCCCAGGGCCGGCCGGTCGAAGTGACGCTGCCCTCGCGGCTGCGATGCGACAGCGCCGAAGTGCTGCTCGAAGCGGCCATCGGCGGCCTGGGGCTCGCGCGGCTGCCGTCGTGGCTGGCGGCCGATGCGCTCGCGGCCGGCACGCTGGTGCGCGTGTTCGAGGAGCCCAGGCCCTTCGGCTTCGAGCTGAACGTGATCCGCGCGCGCAGCCGCTACCTGCCCTTCAAGACGCGCGTGGTGATCGACTGGCTGGCCGAGCACCTGCCGCCGCTGCTGCAGGTCGCGCCTTGAACGGCGAGGCAGCCGCTATCCTGCGGCTTGCCTTCAACAACAAACGAGCCATTCGCAGGAGACAAACGCATGCGCCCCTTCACGCTTCGCCCTTTCGCAACCATCGCCGCATGCCTGATGGGCACCGCGATGCTTCTTTCTTCGCCGCACGCGGCCGCGCAAGGCACGGTGAATGCGCTGTGCAGCACCGACGCGGGCTGGTGTGAGGCGGCCGCCACGGCCTTCACGCGCGAGACCGGCATCAAGGTGCTGCAGGCCCACAAGGGCACCGGCGAGATCGGGGCGCAGCTGCGTGCCGAAGCGGCCAACCCGAAGACCGATATCTGGTGGGGCGGCACCGGCGACCCGTTCCTGCAGGCCGCCGAGCAGGGCCTGCTCGATGCCTACCGGCCGGCCTACATCAACGACCTGCACGAATGGTCGGTACGGCAGTACGCGCTGTCGCAGAACATGGTGGGCGGCTTCTACACCAGCGCGATCGGCTTCGGCTTCAACACCGACCTGCTCAAGAAAAAGAAGCTGCACGAACCCAAGTGCTGGGCCGACCTCGTCAAGCCCGAATACAAGGGCGAGATCGAGATCTCGCACCCGGCTTCCAGCGGCACGGCCTACACCGTCATCGCGGGTCTCGTGCAGCAGATGGGCGAGGACGCGGCCTTCGACTACCTGAAGAAGCTGCACCGCAACGTCACCAGCTACACCCGCAGCGGCCAGGCGCAGGCGCCCAACGTGGCCAAGGGCGAGGTGGCGATCGGCGTGAGCTTCATCTTCGGCTTCGAGCGCTGGCGCTTCGACAAATTTCCGGTGAAGACGGCTGCGCCGTGCGAAGGCACGAGCTACGAAGTGGGCGGCATCGCGCTGGTGAAGGGCGCGCGCAACAAGGAGAACGCGAAGCGCTACTACGACTGGCTCATGAGCCCTGCCGGGCAGTCCATCGGCGCAAAGGTGGGCAGCCTCCAGACGCCGGCCAACAAGACCTTCAAGCCCGATGCGCGCATCGCGTCGATGGCCGACGTGAAGCTCATCAAGTACGACTTCGAGAAGTACGGCAAGGCGGCCGAGCGCAAGCGCCTGATCGACCGCTGGACCCGCGAGGTCGAGTCGCAGCCGAAGTAGCCGACGCCAGTCAGGCCCATTTCGTGAAACACCGCGGAACCGGCTTTGCCGGGCCGCAGGTGTTGCCCCCGGCAGGGGGAAGGCGCGCGCGACACGAAGTGCGCGCAGCCTGGGGGCGAGCTTATGAGCAGGCCTTGTTGTGCGAGGCGTGCATGCCCTTGGCCTTGGCATCGGCTTCGCTCATGTACTCGCCCTTCTTGGTCTTGCCGTAGTAACGGTCGCCCATGCAGTGGTAGACCTTGGTCGTGTCGTTGGCCCACACCATGCCGGGGCCGCCGCCGGGTGCCGCGGCCATCTTCGTGAGGTCGGGCGAGCCGGGCGTCCTGGTCGCCGTGCCGGTGCTCGGGGCCACGCCGGTCTTGTCGACGCTGGCCGACTGGGTTTCCACGGCGGGTGCGGCGGCGGCAGCGGGTGCAGCAGCAGCAGCGGCTGCTGCCGGTGCTGCCTTCGCATCGGCGGCCTTGCCGAACCAGGTCTTGATGCCCTTGTGGCCACGGCAGGCGCCGGACTTGGTGTCGGGCGAGGCATAGCTGCCGTCCTTGCATTGCACGGTGGTGCCGGCTGGCGCATCGGCGGGTACCTGCGCCTGGGCGGCAAAGGAGGCCAGCCCGAGGCAGGCGGCGATCCACAGCATCTTCCTGGGGTTCTTGTTCATGCAAAGCTCCTGAGGTGTTGAAGGGCAGCTGCGCAGCTTTGGGGGGCAATCCCAGCGGAAGCTGACTTGCTGGAGATTCAGGGTGAGCTGGCGGTAAAAGTCACTACGCCCTGGTAGTTGCCGGCGGGGCGGTTCGCGGAGTTGGCATAGAAGAAAGTCCAGTTCGCGCTGCTCTGGGTCACGAAATTGGTGGCATCCGTGGTGGCGACGGTCACGGTGCTGCCGGTGCCGCTGGCAGGGATCGCGGGCGCGGGCAGCAGGCTGTTGCTCGACGTGATGGTGATCTCGGACATCGGAATCGTGGCGGTCCCGTTGGTCAACGGCGAGGTCGCGGCGGCGCGCAGGCTGACCGGTCCGCCATTGCTGCGCACCTCGACCGCCAGCGTCACGCCGGCGGACGGTGCGACCGAGAAGGTGGGCGCACCGCCGTTCCAGTTGGCGGCCGTGTTGTTGGCAACGGCCGGCGTGGTGGGCCCGCCCGGGATCGACGGCGTGAGGACGAAGGCCGCGCTGTTGACCGTGCCGCTCAGCGTGGGCCAGGCGCCATCGCCCAGCCGGAAGAACACGAACTTGTCGATGTTGACCGTGAACTTGAGATCGACGGCCGCGGGGTTGCCCAGGCCGGCGGTGGTGGTCGTGCCGGCCAGTGCCGCGCAGGGCAGGAGCAGCGCCGCGAGGAGGCCCCCGGCGCGCATGCACGGGGCCTGCAGGTGCGGCCGCCGGCCCGCGTGCATCAGCGGAACTCCGCGTTCACCTTGAAGCCGCCCTTCTCCCAGTCGAGCGTGCCGCTGGCCTTCAGGGGGTAGGCCGGTGGTGCGGCGGCCTTGCCGCCCGCTTCGCCCTTGGGCAGCAGCGAAATCAGGCGCGTCTGCCCCGGCATGACGGGCGTGCCCTCGGGCACCATCTCGAAGGTCTTGCCTGCTGCATCGGTGGCGTCGAGGCTGCCTTCGAGCCGGCCGTGCGCGTCGCCGGTGTTGCTGACCGTCACGTAGGGCGTGCGCTGGCCGCGCACTTCCCGCATGCCGACCTGGCTCAATGCGAGCTTTGGCTCGGCGCCGTTCAGCAGCACGTACACCGCCACGGCGATGCGCCCGCTGACAGGAAGGCTCAGGCTGGCGCCGCCTTGCGCAATGGCGGCCTGGTAGGCCGGCTCCACGCCCTCGATCGCCAGCATGAAGCGGCACTCGCCGCGCGGCGCATTGGCCGGTGGGTCGATCTGGAAGCGGAAGCCGGCCTTGCCGCGCGCGGGCACCTTGACCGTCTTGCGTTCCAGCGTCACCCACGGCCGGCAACTGCCGGGCTGCAGCGGATCGAGGTAGGCGATTTCCCCCTCGGCCGAATAGCTCCAGTCGAGCGTGCGCACCGACACCTCGGTGACGGTGTTGCCCACGTTGTGGATGTCGAGCGACTGGCCCAGGCGCACGCCGCTCTTGGCCGACAGCTCGAAGCGCGAAGGCATGATCGCGACCTCGAAGGGGGCGGCCCATGCCGTGGAGGCCGCGCAGGTCGTTGCGAGGGCAACGGCCAGCAGGCGGCGTGCGAAGGTCAGGAAATGCAGTCTCATGGCAGTGTCTCTATCTCGAAGTAGGCCTCGAAGCCGAGGGGCATGCCGCGTGTCAGCCGCAGCTCGCGCGTGTCCAGTTGCCAGGTGAGGTCGAGCGATTCGGTGATCCACGCATCGCGCACCGTGCCGCTCCACACCGGCACCCGGTCGCCCGGACGGCCGCTGCCGCTGGCGAACAGGCCGTTGGTGCGCCAGCTCACCTGCAGGCCGGCCGGCGAGCGCAGGCCCGGAATGCCCATCGGCAACACGTAGTAGATGCGGGCCTGGCGGCCCACGTAGCGCGCGGTGGCCAGCCGGTAGTGCACGCGCCCGAACGCGACCCGCACGATGGGCGAGTACGAGGCGCTCGGCGCCGTGATCGGCGAGCCGTCGTCCAGTGACGCGCGCACCTGCGAACTCGGCGAGCTGGAGTCGTCGAGCCGTTCGACCAGCGCGCTGGCGATGCCCGGCACGCCCGCGAGCCACGCGAATACGCCGGCTGCCACCAGCCGGTGCGCGCGAAGGGCGGTGGCGTGCTTCATCGTCACAGCATGGTGGCCGTGAACCTCACCGTGCCGCTGTAGCTGCCCGCCGGATACACCGTGGCGTTGCTGTACTGGAACGTCAGGGTGTTGGACATGAAGCGGGTGTTGCCGTTGAACACCAGAAGCGTCGTCGTCGCCGCGTTGAAGCTGGCGAGCGGCTGGGTCGCGTTGCCGGGTGCGAAGGTGCCGTTCTGGATGTCGCCCTCGTTGGGCGAGGTCGCATCGGTCGAGACCCAACTGATCGTGCTGAAGGGAATGACGGTGGTGCCGCAGGAGGTCGCCGTGGTGCACACCAGCCCGGCCGGCACGTTGGCGGTGAGCGTGACCGGCCGGGTCTCCGCGAACACCATGGCCGGTCGGGCCGGGCTGATGCTGATGGTGACCGACTGTGAGCCCGCGACCGGGGCCATCGTCAGGCCCGCGTTGGGGCCGCTCGCGTTGAAGACCACCTCGTCGGTGGCCACGGCGGAGCCCACCTGCAGCGTGATGCCGTAAGGCTGGCTGGTGGCCGCATAGGTGAAGACCGCCTCCGCATGCGGCGCGATGCCGGCGAGGAGCGCGACCGCCGCCACGGCGCGCAGCGCTTCAGACACTGGTCGCGGTATAGGTGATGACCGTCGTGTAGGTGCCGGGCGTCCAGGTGACGGCCGAGCCGGTCAGCGAGAAGGTCCAGGTGCCGGTGACGAGCGTGGTGGTGGCAAAGCCGGTCGACCCCGTGCTGGCGGTTGCCAAAGTCGCGGGGGTCGGGTGGGTCAGGCCCGCGCCGGACGCGACCGTGATGTTGCCAAGCGTCGGTCCGCCCGCCGCGAAGGCCACGGCCGTGTAGCTCAACGATCCGCCGCCCGAGCTGTTGGTCCAGGCGGATACGGGCACCGCCGCCGGGTTGGTCACCGTGCCCAGCGACGGCGCGGTGCCGTCCCAGTTGGCGGCCTGGTTGTTGGCGGCGGTGATCGCGGGCGCCGTGGCCCACGTCAGCGGCGCGGTCCAGCTCAGCGTGTCGCCGGTGCCGGTCTGGGTTCCGACGCGCAGCAGGATCAGCTTGGGCACCGTCACGCTCAGGTTCAGGTGGCCCTGCGCGGTCACCTGGGTGGCTGGGGTGGTGGTGTAGCCATACTGGCTCTCGGCCAGCGCAACGCCGCAGGCCAGGGCCAGGGCTGCGGCGGCAGCCACGGTGAGCAGTCGCGGGGGGAGTCTCATCTCGATTTCCTTTGCTTGGGGCGGTGGACAAAAAAAGTGGTCACTGCCCCACCTTGATCACGGGGATCACGGTGAAGGCCTGGCCACGCAGCGGAACCTCGACGCTCACGCCCGCATCGCGCGCCGGGCCCCAGGGCAGCGGCACGGTCTCGGGTGTGAGGGTGAGCTGGTGGCGACCGGTCGTCACCAGCGGAAATTCGAAACGGCCGTCACGGTCGGTCGTGGTGCGGTAGCGGCCGTCGAGCAGCACTTCGACGTTGGCGGCGCCGCCTTCGCCGATCTGCGGCTCGCCGTCGTTGTTGGCGTCGAGGAACACGCGGCCGGCCACGCTGCCGCCGCCGGCACCGTTGCCGCGAACGCCGGCCGCCTGGTAGGGCGAGCCCGCGCTGCCCTCCCAGCGCAGGTAGATGTAGACCGTCTTGTCGTTCGAGCGAAAGAGCTGCGGGGTGTTCAGCGAGGTCGGCAGCGTGGTGGCGCGGGCCTGGTTCAGGTTGGCGGCGATGCCCGCGCGCCAGCCCGGTGCCAGTTCCTTCTCGGCGCTGAGCGTGCCCGACAGCCCGCGGCTCGTGTACAGGCCGCCGTGCTGCGAGGTGTAGCGCAGGTTGCCCAGCACGCTGAAGCCGCTGGCCAGCCAGAAGCGGAACTGCACGCCGGCGGTGGGGTAGTGCTGCACCGTGCCGCTGCTCTGGTCACGGGCGTAGCCGAGGGTGGTGGTCAGCTCGGGGCGCATGGTTTCGTAGCGGCCGCTGATCCAGTCCTGCTCCCACTGCAGTTCCTGCCCCGTCGCCGTTCCGCCGCCCAGCACGATGGCTTCGTTGCGCCGCACCGAAAGGCTGAAGCGGCTGCGCGGCCAGTCGAAGAAGCGCGTCTGATAGAAGGCGTTGCCATACAGGCTGTGCGTGCCGCTGCCCTGGCCTTGTGGGGTCGACGGGCTGTTCGTTGCGTTGTCGTAGCGCGTCTGCGTCACGCTCAGGCTGCCGCCGAACGAGGTGTGGCGATCGAGCAGGTACTGGAAGTTGCCGCTCGCGCTGCCGCGGCG
Organism: Variovorax sp. EL159; assembly: GCF_900100965.1. Lineage (GTDB taxonomy): Bacteria > Pseudomonadota > Gammaproteobacteria > Burkholderiales > Burkholderiaceae_C > Variovorax. The sequence goes on from NZ_FMUJ01000004.1 coordinate 721,379, forward strand.
GTAGCCGAACAGGTTGAAGCTGTCGTTGGGCGCGGCGCGTTCGACGTCGACCGACGCGCCCCAGTTCATGCGGCTCGCGCTGCGGTCGATGCGCCAGTACGCGCCACGCGTGCCGGTCGTGAGTGCGTAGTCGCCGAAGTACAGGTTCGGCCGTGCCGTGTACACGCCGAACTCGTGCCGGTAGGCGCCGGTGCGCGCGCTGGCCTCCACGAACAACCCCTGCGAGCTGCCCGTGGCCACGCCCGGCGTCTGCGAGCTGGCGCGGCTGCCCACCAGCGTGGCGCGGGCCTTGAAGTCGCCGTCGTTCACCACCTCGCGGCCGTAGCCCAGCGAGGTGGCCCAGCTCGTGACGTCCTTGCGGCCGTAGCCCTGTGCCGTGAGCGGGTCGTAGTAGTACGCCGGGATGTCGCGTGCCTGGTCCACCTGCACCGAGGCAAACCACGGGTCGCCCAGGCGTTGCGTGAGGCCCAGCCAGCCGAGCGTGCCCTGGCTCTTCTCGAAGCCGGGGTAGGGGCCGCCCGCGAGGTTGCCGCGCTGGCCGAAGCCCGCGCGCAGGTCGGTGTCGGTGTTGAAGATCCGCGTCGATGCGCCGCGCACCGTGGACGAGCCCAGCGACAGGCGGTAGTTGCGGCTCAGGCCGTCGGTCAGCTCGCTGTAGATGTCGCCCACCGCGCTGTCGGCAAAGGTCTGGGTGGTGAGCGGAAAGCCGAGGTTGCGCAGCGTGAAGCGGCCGCTGGTCGGCTCGCGCGCGTAACCTAGCGAACCGATGCTGTTGCCGTTCAGGATGCCGTCGCCGCCCAGGTGGCGGCCGTCGGCCTGCAGCACGAATTCGCCGTAGTTGAGCGTTTCGCGGCGGTACTCGAAGCGCTGGCCGATCTCGGTCGCGCGCTGGCGGGCGTAGCCGGTGCTGGTCGCGTCGCCGAAGCCGATGCGGCTTTCCACCAGCCAGGAACGAAAGCCCTGCGGCTGCTCGGCCTCCGGTGCGGCATCGTCGGCGGCGGCCGGATCGGTCCCCGTGTCCATGAAGCGGTCTTCGTAAGCCTTGGGGGCGGATTCGATGAGCGCCTTCAGCCTGGCCTGCTCCGCCTGGGCGCGGTCCATCGATTCGATGCGGGCCTCAGCCACGGTGGCCCCGGCGGGAGACTGGGTGAATGCCGGCGCAGGCCAGCACAGGACGGCGATGCACCCGAAGAACCACGCCCGAGCACCTGCCGGGCGCCAGATGGCTCTGGCGGGGTCGACCGCGGTCGGCAGCGTCACTCGAATCATCAAACGACATCCCTGGTTCCCTGAGCATTGCTGCCCTGTTCGGTTGCGGAGACGAGGATATTTGATAAATGTTAACGACGGTTACTTTTTGTGTTACAGCGGACGGAGCGGGCTCGCCGGGGCTGTGGATAACCTCTCGGGGCGCGTATTTCCTTCCCGCCTTGCCTTGCCTTGCCTTGTGCCGTTGTTTCGCCGGACAAAGGCCCTACCTGAGAAAGTTGGCACGGTGCCGTCCCGCGACCATCGCGGCCGGCTTAGAATTTTTTCGATCCGATATCTCTTCTTCCATGGCTGATTCTTCCAATACCAAACTCCCTTTCCAGGCTGAAGTCGCGCAGCTGCTGCACCTCGTCACGCATGCGCTTTATTCGAACAAGGAAATCTTCCTGCGCGAGCTGATCTCGAACGCGTCCGACGCGTGCGACAAGCTGCGCTTCGAGGCGCTCGACCACCCCGCGCTGTACGAAGACCAGCCCGAGCTCGACGTGCGTCTGACCTTCGACAAGGCCGCCCGCACCATCACCATCACCGACAAGGGCATCGGCCTGTCGCGCCAGGAAGCCATCGACAACCTCGGCACCATCGCCAAGAGCGGTACCAAGGACTTCATGAGCAAGCTGAGCGGCGACCAGAAGGCCGACGCACAGCTCATCGGCCAGTTCGGCGTGGGCTTCTACTCGGGCTTCATCGTGGCCGACAAGATCACCGTCGAATCGCGCCGTGCCGGCCTGCCGGCCGACCAGGGCGTGCGCTGGGTGAGCGGCGGCGCCGGCGACTTCGAGGTGGCCGACATCACGCGTGCCGAGCGCGGCACCAGCATCACGCTGCACCTGCGCGACGATGCCGACGAATACCTCAACGCCTGGAAGCTCAAGCAGATCGTCGGCAAGTACTCCGACCACATCTCGCTCCCGATCCTCATGGAAAAGGAAGAGTGGAAGGAAGGCGAGAACGACCAGCCCGGCGACATGGTGAAGACCGGCGAGTGGGAAACCGTCAACAAGGCCAACGCCCTGTGGAGCCGTCCCAAGAAGGACATCACGCCCGAGCAGTACGAAGAGTTCTACAAGAGCATCAGCCACGACTACGAAGCGCCGCTCGCCTGGAGCCACAACCGCGTGGAAGGCAGCACCGAGTACACGCAGCTGCTCTACATCCCGGCCAAGGCGCCGTTCGATTTGTGGAACCGCGACAAGAGCGCGGGCGTCAAGCTGTACGTCAAGCGCGTCTTCATCATGGACGACGCCGAAGCCCTGCTGCCCAGCTACCTGCGCTTCGTGAAGGGCGTGATCGACTCGGCCGACCTGCCGCTGAACGTGAGCCGCGAGCTGCTGCAGGAAAGCCGCGACGTGAAGGCCATCCGCGAGGGCAGCACCAAGCGCGTGCTCTCCATGCTCGAAGACCTGGCCAAGAAGCAGAAGACCGCGCCCGAGAGCGCCGAAGGCAAGACCGACGTGGGTTCGGGCGAATCGGTGCCGGCACCCGAGCCGACCGAAGCGGTGACCGATGTGGTCGACAAGAACGCGCCCACCGCCGCCGAAACCGCCGCCGCGGCCGCCGATGAATCGGGCAAGTACGCGAAGTTCTACGCCGAGTTCGGCGCGGTGCTGAAAGAGGGCCTGGGCGAGGACATGGGCAACCGCGACCGCATCGCCAAGCTGCTGCGCTTTGCCTCGTCCACCACCGACGGCGTGACCGTGAGCTTCGCCGACTACAAGGCGCGCATGAAGGACGGCCAGGACGCGATCTACTACATCACCGCCGACACGCTGGCCGCCGCCAAGAACAGCCCGCAGCTCGAAGTCTTCAAGAAGAAGGGCATCGAGGTTCTGCTGATGACCGACCGCGTCGACGAGTGGGCGCTCAACTACCTCACCGAGTTCGACGGCACGCCGCTGCAAAGCGTGGCCAAGGGCGCGGTCGACCTGGGCAAGCTGCAGGACGAGGCCGAGAAGAAGGCCGCCGAAGAGGCTGCCGAGTCGTTCAAGCCGATGCTCGAGAAGCTCAAGGAAGCGCTCAAGGACAAGGCCGGCGACGTGCGCGTGACCACGCGCCTGGTCGATTCGCCCGCCTGCCTCGTGGTGCAGGACGGCGGCATGAGCACGCAGCTCGCGCGCATGCTCAAGCAGGCCGGCCAGCCCGCGCCCGACCTGAAGCCGGTGCTCGAAGTCAACGCCGACCATCCGCTGGTGAAGAAGCTCGACGGCTCGGCGCACTTCGACGACCTCGCGAACATCCTGTTCGATCAGGCGCTGCTCGCCGAAGGCGGGCTGCCGGCCGACCCGGCCGCCTACGTGAAGCGCGTCAACGCGCTGCTGGTGTGATGGCGCGGCCGCGCATCCGCGCAGCGACGGCCGCCATTCCGGCGGCGCTGCTGCTGCTCCTGATGAGCGGCTGCTCCCACTACCAGATCGGCATTCCGCTGGTTCCCGGGCTCTCGCTGGGCCTGGGCGCCACGAAGGACGGCAGTTTTTCGATGGGCCTGAACACCGGCTTCGGCCCGCTCGGCGCGGGCGTGGCCGTGAACAACGGCGGGCAGGTGTCGGGCTCGGCCGGCGTGGGTGTCGGCGTGGGGCCGGTGGCTGCAGGGGTCAGCAAGGGCACCGTGCTCTATGACCCGAAGGCCGCGCCTGCAGCGCTTGCCGGTGGTGGTGCCGCAACCGGTGCGGTGGCATCCACGGCGCCCGCAGCGCCTGTGGCGCCCGCGGGCTCGGCACCGCCTCTGGCTGCAACGCCGGTGGTGCCGGCGCCCGTGCGCTATTCGACGCCCGCCGATCCGTTCACGCCCATTGCCGCACCCGCGACCCAGGCGCCGGCCGCTGCCGCCCCGGCGACACGCACCGTGGCCCAGGCCCGGGCACCGCTCGTCAAGATCACGCGCCCGCCGCCGGAGCCCGTCGCGCCTGCGGTGAACCACACCCCGGCCGTGGCCGCCGCCTCGGCCCCGGTCCGCGAAGCCGGCGCCCTCGGCACGCCCGGCAACCCCGTCGCGCCCTGACCGGCGCGCCTTTCACGCGAACCCGCGACCCGGCCTAACATGGCGGCTGGTATCTCCTTCGGAGACAGTCGACCATGACGCGCCGACCGCTGCTGCTGCACCTTCTTGCCCTGGCCGCCCTTGCGGCCACGGTGCTGCCCCGCGCAGTGAAGTCGCAGGGCGCCTACCCCGCCAAGCCCATCCGCTGGATCGTGCCGTACCCGGCTGGCGCCGGCGCCGACATCGTCGCGCGCACCATCGGCACCCAGCTGGCCATCGACGCGGGGCAGCAAGTGATCATCGAGAACCGCGCCGGCGGCAACACCGCCATCGGCGCCATCGAGGTCGCGCGCGCTCCGGCCGATGGCTACACGCTGCTGTCGGCCGACAACGGCACGCTGGTCTTCAACCCCGCGCTGTACCGCAACCTCAGCTACAACCCCTCGCGCGATTTCGCGCCCGTCACCTTGCTGGGTCGGTTGCCGATGGTGCTGCTGGTCGGGCCGTCCAGCGGCGTCAAGGACGCGCGGGCCTTCATCGAAGACGCGCGCGCCTTCCCCGGCAAGGTCAGCTTTGCCTCGGCCGGCACCGGCAGCCCGCAGCACCTGGCGATGGAACTGCTCGAGCGCCAGGCCCGGCTGGAGATGGTGCACGTGCCCTACCGGGGCGCCGCGCCCGCGCTGGCCGACGTGGCGGGTGGCCAGCTGCCGGTGATGATGTGCGACCTGGCCGCGGCCCGCCGCTTCATCCAGAGCGGCAAGCTGCGTGCGCTCGCGGTGGCCCATCCGGCGCGCCTGGCGCAGCTGCCCGGTGTGCCGACCTTCGCCGAGCTGGGCATGCCGCAGGTCGAGGCCGCCGCGCTCATGGGCCTGGTGGTGCCGGCCGGCACGCCGCCCGAGGTGGTGGCGCAGCTGCAGGAGTCGGTGGCCAGCGCCATCCACAACCCGGTCGTGCGGCGCAAGCTGGCCGAGTTCGGCGTCGAGCCCGTGGGCGACGCGCCCGCCCAGTTCGCGGCGCTGCTGGAGGGCGAGTCGGCCCGCTGGCACCCGCTGATCCGCGAGCTGAATCTGTCGCTCGACTGAGGGCCCGCGGGCCCCTGTGGCGCCTGTGTATCGCGGCGCTTTACAACGCCTTTGCACGAACTTTGCTTGGCCTCCACGCCTTCCTCATTCTTTGCTAAGAGTCGCTGCCTAGATTGGCACATCGCTCAGGAAAGGTCGGCGGGACGGTTTGCAAAGGGCACGCCACTCCCCCCGAAACCGATGACAACTCGCCGGTTCAATCACGTTATTTTTGCGGACGACTTCTTCCGCTCGCCCGCCAACGGGCTTCATTACCACGTCGCAAACCGGCGATTTCTCCGAGGTTTCTTCGACTCCGCGCTGGGCCGGCTGGGCCTGCCGATGCGCGAAGTGGCGCCGCTGTCGGAAGGCGGCCGCATCGATGTCGCGCGCCTCATGGACCGGCTTGAACTGCCCTGCACGGCCGCCGGCTGGGCGCGTGCCTGCGTGGCCGACCTGCTGCCGCTGGCCGGACGCGACGGCATGCCGGTGTTCGATCCGGGCTGCCTCGTGATCGGCTGGGGGCTCACGCCGGCGCTGCAGCACTGCATCCACCGCAGCGGCGCGAGCTACCTCGACATCGAGATCGATCCGCGTCGCTTTACCGAACACCTGCACTTCTGCGCCCGCACCAACGACCCCGTCATCGAGGCCGCGCTGCGGGCCCGCCGCGTGGACGAAGAGCTGTTCTGGAACCACGCGGCCGTGCTCAAGGGCTACTTCGCGCGGCGCGGTGCTTCCTCGCTGTTCGATCCGCGCCTGCGCGCGGGCCTGTTCTTCGGCCAGAGCCTGGTGGACCTGTCGCTGGTCAGCGGCGGGCGCACCATGCACCCGGCCAGCGTCGTCGCGCCGCTGCGCGAGCTGGCGCAGGGCGTCGACCTGCTGGTCATCAAGCCGCACCCCTACGAGCCCGCGCTGCACGACCTCGCGCCGATCGCGCGCGCCATTCCCAACGTGGCGTGGACCCACGAGAACACCTACGCGCTGCTGTCGGCGTCGAACGTGCACTTCGTCGCCAGCCTGTCGTCGAGCGTGCTGACCGAGGCGCGCTACTTCCGCAAGCCCGCGCACGCGCTGATCGAGGCCGACCGCAACGCGGCCGGACAATTGCCGGCCGCCTGCTCGGACTGGATCGCCATCGGCGCCGAACTGGGCGCGATGGATTTCGTGGCCGATGCCTGCATGGGCGGCGATGCGGAAAGCCGCATCGCGGTGCCTGCTGGCGCCGCCGCCTGGCCCGCCGCCGCCATCGAGCGTGCATTCGGCGCGCGCTGGGGCTTCGACGACCAGAGCCTGGGGCTCGGTGAAGTGTCCGAGCTACAGCTCGGCCGCCCCTACATGTTCCACCCCGGCAGCCCCGCGCTCGGTTGGCTCAGCCACGGGTGGCACGGTTTTCACGACGAAGGCGTGCGCAGCCTGGGCGAGCTGGCCTGCCTCGTGATTCCGCTGCCGACGCTGGCGCCGTCGTCGTCGCACCAGCAGCCGCACCGCCTCGAAGTCCGCATCGACTTTCGCAGCAGCGCCAAGACCACCAGCGTCCACGCGATGTTCGACGGCGTGGTGCTGCCAGGGCAGCGCACCACGGGCGCGCGGCGGCGCACCCTCGTCTTCGAGGTGCAGCCCAGCGCGGGCCGCAAATGCCTGGTGCTGCAGTTCGCGGTGGCGGACGCCTCCACGGCCACAGGAGGCCCGCGCCGGCTGGTGGCGGCCCGGCCGAGCTTCGCGATCCGCAGGCTGCAGGTGTCGCTGCGCATGGGCCGGGGCGTGATCTCGGCGCCGCCGAAGGCCACGGCATCGAAGCCGTGGCTGGAGATGTCGCCGGTGCGCGCCATCGCGCGGGTGTTTCGTGCGCTGGTCGATTCGGCGCGTGGGGTGATCAGCGGGTAGCTGGCGTGGCCAGCGTCGACAGCAGCGTGACCCAAGGCTGCAGCCTGTCGATGGCACCCTGCCTGCCTTCCGCAGCATCCGTCGCGCTCTCCGGCAAGGCAAGCAATTCGCCAGCCGCCGCCGTCACCGCCCGCGCAAACTTTGGCGCGTCGCCGCGCCACACCACCACGCGGTGCGCCAGGCCCAACTGCGTTGCGCGCCCCGCATTGATCGCCTGCTCCGGCTGGTCGGTCAGCAGCAGCAGGATGGGCTTGCGGTAGACCGCCGCGATCGACAGCGCGGCCATGCCCGGCGCCGAGACGATGAAGGCGCTGCGTGCAGCCGTCTCGATCCAGTGCTCGTCGCGCGCATGCCAATGCGGCCGGTGGGCATAGCCCTCGCCGACCAAGTGCGCCGGCAGGCCCGCGGCGGCCAGTCCTTGTTCCAGTCCATCGGCCAGCGCGGGTTCCTCGAAGTGCGGGTTGAGGTACACGGCGGCCCGTCGCGCCGCGCCGTCTTCTTGCGTGCCATGGCTGGCCACCACCGCGACCGGCGTGGCGAGCCGATGGCCGCCGTGCCCGTCATGCCGTGGCGCGTCGTAGGCGAAGTCGTGCTCGATGCGCGCCCGGCTGCGGTCGATCTGCCAGGCCACGATGCCGCCGAACACCTTCGCGATGAAGCCCGGCATACGGCCGCTGAAATTGGTCTGCAGTGCATGCCGCAGGCTGGCGCCGTACACATGCACCACCTTGCGTCGCCACCCCGGCATCCAACCCATGAACAGCAGCGCGGGATGAAAGGAGTCGTTGACCACGAGGTCCGCGTCGCGGAACCAGCGGCGCAGCCGCACGATGTCGCGCAGCATGCGCTCGGGGCGGAACATGTAGTGGGCGACGTTGCGGTCGGTCTCGCGGCGAAGCATGTTCTGCTCGCGGTCGAACTGCACCGCGTAGTGGCGCGAGAGCACCGGCGCGTCGATGCCGAAGCCGGCCAGGAAGCGCGCGCCTTCGTCCGAGGTGGTGAGCACCTGGACCTGCACGCCCGCAGCCCGCAGCGCGTGCGTGAGCAGCTGCGCGCGCATCAGGTGGCCGCGCGCGTCCGCGGTCGCGAGGTAGACGATGCGCGGCGGCATCGACTCAGGCGTGCACAGGGCGCGCCGCGCCGGGGCGCAGTCGCAAAGCCACGCCGGCGAGAAACATGCCGACCGCGCCGGTGATGCCGAAGCCGCGCTCGGTGTCGCGCACCTCGCGCATCAGCTGCGCCAGCCGCGCCTGTTCATGCGGTGCCACGCACCGCTGCAGCGTGTGGCTGCACAGGCGGATGTGGCGGTCTTCATCGGCCAGCACGCGCGACAGCAGCGGGTGCAGCGCATGCGCCGGCCCGATCAGCGCGCAGTGCCGCTGCAGGATGCGCGAAGCCATCTGCTCCGCCGACAAACCGATGGCATAGGCCGGCACCAGCCCGCCCTGCGCGAAATGCGGCGCATGCCGGCGGATCAACCCCTGCCAGCGCGCCAGCTTGCGGCGGCTCAGCCAGTCGGGCTGCGGCGCTTCTTCGGGCGATGCGGCGGCCTGTGCGTTGCCACCGCGTTCGACGATGGCTTCGGCGAAAAGGCGCGCATGCAATTGCTCGTCGGCCAGGTGCTGGTCGAGCTGGCGTGCGAGCCAGTCGGGCGGGTTGATGCGCAGCTCGCGCTGCAGCGCCTGCTCGGACGATTCTTCGCCGACGAGGTAGAAGCGCAGCAGCAGCATCTCGCCCGCATTGCTCGCATGCAACTGGCGCAGCGCGGCGCGTTTGACGTGGTGCACCAGCCAGGCCTGCAGGGCCGGCCAGCCGCGCAGAACTGGCGGATCGAGGCAGTCGAAGCCGGCTGCCGGTGCGGGCGAAGTGTCAGCGGCCATTGGCCTTGGCCGCGGTGGCCTGCGGCGGTTGCTGATGTTGCTGCTGCCAGCCCAGCACGAGGCCGATGAAGCTGTCTTGCAGGAAGGCGCGCGCGGCCGCATCGGCCCCCGCGAACTCGCGCTGCTGGCCGTCGTAGCGCACATAGCCCTTGCCGTTGATGGCGCCGAGCACCAGCTTCTCGTTCTTGCGAAAGCCCCGCTGCAGCAGCGGTTGCAGCAGCGACTGCGATTCGAGCCCGTACAGGAACAGGTCGCGCTGCACCACCTGGCGCGGGATCTTGCCGCTCAGGGCCTGCAGCTCCAGCGTCCAGTTGCCTTGCCGCATGGCTTCCGCCAGTTCGTGGCCCCTGGCCGCCGGTGCGTGGAAGCGCGCCCGCGCCACCGACTTCGAGGCCTTGCTCAGCCCCAGCCCGATGGTGATGTCTGCATCTTTCGCACCACCGGTGCGGTTGTCTTCGACCTGCACCAGCACGTTGGCCAGTCGCGCGGTGAGCGAGGGCTTGGCGAGCGCTTCGCCGATCTGCGCGGGCGTGAGCACGACGCGCTCGGCGTTGCCGTCATTCACGACGACCTGGTACGGGTCGATGCGGATGTCGCTGAACTCGTCGCCGACGGGCGTGTGCGCATGGCTGCTCACCGACCAGTCGGTGCCCGAGCGGCTCAGCAGGGCGTGGAAGGTCAGCGGCACGCGCTGGCCGCTGCGCGTCTGGCCAGAGCCCTGCAGCAGCACGTCGCCCACGATGGTCTTTTCGCCATAGCTGTGGGTGTTCGTGAAGCGGATGGTGTGCGCGGCGCTGTCGAGCACGGCGTGCGTGTCGGCATCGTCCAGCGCGAGGCGGTTGCAGTCGTCGGCGGCGGCGAGCGGGCCGAAGGGGCAGCCGCTGTCGGACTTGAAGTTGAAGACGCCGCGGCCCGTGAAGTCGGCGGCACCGGCAACGGTGAAGGCGCCTGCGAGCGCGAGGCCCAGGGCGACGTGGCGCACGGAAAAGAGAGAGCGGATTGGCATGGTCTTGCTGGTTTGTTGTTCTTTTGAAGAGGCCATCAAGGCCGGTGATAGGAAAGCGCCTGCGCGTCGGCGTTCGTCTTCCCGGTGGTGTGCAGGCCGATGCCGCGCGCGAACGCGCCCAGCATGTCGACCGCCGAGAACCCCAGGATCAGCGCCACGCCCGCCACCCAGCGCAGGCCGCGCAACGGCGGCAGGTCTTGATGATTGAGCGCGCGCATGCTGAAGCCCAGCCGCGTGAACAGCACGCACAACGGCCCGATGGGCCCGCTCTTCGCGAGCCACTGCCAGCGTGCCGACACGTAGCTGCGCAGCAGGTGCGGCGTGAGCGAATAGGTGTCTTGTCCGCGCATCCAGCGCAGCTTGAGCGCTTCGGCACGCGTGTCGGGCAGGCGGTGTTCGGTGTGGGCCGCGGCCGCGTAGTGGATGGGCACGCCGGCCGCCTTCAGTCGCATGCCCAGCACCTGGCAGTGCGCGCGGTACACGCCGTCGAGCGCCTGGTAGCTGTGCTGCTCGAACACGTCGCGGCGGAAGACCACGTTGTTCGCGTAGAAGTTGCTCGTGGCGCCCGCGTGATCGGCGTTAGGGAAGTACATGAAGTCGATGGTCGTCAGCGCGGTGCCGACCACGCTGGCCGCATAGCTCGTGCGGCCGGCCACCACGGCGGGCGCATCGGGCTTCGTGAGCGGCAGCAGCATCTGCAGCAGCCAGTCGTCGTCGGGCAGGCAATCGGCATCGGCGAACACCACGTGGTCGCAGCGCGCCGCGTCGGTGGCCGCGAAGCCGACGTTCTTGGCGTCGTAGTAGCCGGTGGCCGCGTCGATGCGCACGAAATCGACCGGGCGGCCCGCGAGCGCGCTCACCGCATCGCAGGTGGCCGGGCTCAGTCCGTCGTGCGTGACGACCACCTGCGCCAGGGCGGTCAGCGGAAGTTTCTGCTTTGCCAGCAGGGCGACGAGGCGTTGCAGGCTGGTGCTCGTCTTGGCCTCGGCATCCGCTCCGCCGCGCAGGTTGTTGGTCTCCAGGACCAGCGCGCAACGCGCTGCAACTTGATCGGGCATCATCGAATTTTCCTGTCCGGACATTGTTTTGAAGGCTTGCATCCTGCTTTTATCGCACAACCGTGCGCGCCACCAGTGCCAGAACGACCGGGGGCGGCCATGAAGGTCAGCATCTTCGGCGCCGGCTACGTGGGCCTGAGCTTCGCTGCCTGCCTGGCCGAGGCGGGGCACGAGGTGCTGTGCGCCGACGCGGATGCGGCGCGCGTCGAGGGCTTGCAGCGCGGCCTCATGCCGCTGCACGAGCCCGGTCTGGAGGCGCTGGTGGCAGCCGGCATCGCCGCCGGGCGGCTGCACTTCACGGCCGACGAGCGCGTGGCCAGCCTGCATGGCGAGGTCCTCTTCATCGTGGTCAACACGCCGGCCGATGCGCAGGGTGACGTCGACCTGCGGCATGTGATGGCGGTGGCGCGCGGCATCGGCCGGCACCGCGACCGCGACGCGCTGGTGGTGTGCAAATCCACCGCGCCGGTGGGAACGGCCGAGCAGGTCGAGGCGGCATTGCAGGGCGAACTTTCGCAACGCGGTGCGGCGCATCGCATCGCGGTGGCGGTCAACCCCGAGTTCCTGCGCGAAGGCTCGGCCGTGCGCGATGGCCGCCAGCCCGACCGCGTGGTGATCGGCTCGCAGGACCCGGCCGCCATCGACCTGCTGACCCGGCTTTATGCGCCCTTCGTGCGCGAACCGGAACGGCAGCTGCTGGTGATGGACCGCCGCTCGGCCGAACTCACCAAGTACGCCGCCAACGCGATGCTCGCGACCCGCATCAGCTTCATGAACGAGATGGCGCGCGTGGCCGAACAGGCGGGCGCCGACATCGAGATGGTGCGGCGCGGCATCGGTGCCGACCGCCGCATCGGCCCCGACTTTCTGCAGGCGGGCGCGGGCTATGGCGGCTCGTGCCTTGCCAAGGATGTGCGGGCACTGCGGCATGCGGGCGACCGCGACGGCCATGTGCTGCGCATTCTCTCGGCGGTCGAGGCCGTCAACCACGAACAAAAGGGGCGGCTGTTCGACCTGATGACGCACCACTTCGAAGGCCGCATCGCGAACAGGACCATCGCCCTCTGGGGCCTGGCCTTCAAGCCCGACACCGACGACATGCGCGATGCCCCCAGCCTCGTGCTGCTGGAGCGGCTGTGGGCCGCGGGTGCACGCGTGCAGGTCTGCGACCCGGCGGCGATGGCGAATGCGCGCGCCATCGTCGGCGAGCGCGACGACGTGCGCTGGTGCGCGTCTGCGGACGAGGCGCTGCAGGGCGCCGATGCGCTCGCGCTGGTGACCGAATGGCCCGAGTTCCGCCAGCCCGACTTCGCACGCATTGCGAACGCGTTGAAGACGCCCGCGATCTTCGACGGCCGCAACCTCTACGACGCCGCCGAGGTCGAAGCCGCCGGCATCGCGTACTACGGCATCGGCAGGGGCCGCTCAGTCTTTCGCTGAAGCAGCAGCCGCTTCGTCCAAAGGCAGGAACGTACTGCCCGGCGTGAGCGGCACATGGCGGTAGCTGGCCGGCGTGCGGCTCAGCTTCACCGGCGCGCCGATGCCGCGGTAGCCGCCTTCCATCTCGACCACCATTTCGCGGTGCAGCGTGTGGGGGTGCTGCAGCGCGGCGTCCACCGGCAGCACCGGCGCGGCGGGCACGCCGGCCGCCATCAACTGCTCGACGAGTTCGCGGCCGTCGAACACGGCCATCGCCGCCTCGAGCCGCTGCTTGAGCCCATCGCGATGCACCGAGCGCGCGCCGGCCGTGCGGTAGAGCGGATCGTCGGCCAGGTCGGGCAGGCCGATGCAGCGGCACAGGCTCGCGAACTGCCGGTCGTTGCCCACCGCCACGAACACCGGGTCGGTGCCGGTGGCCAGCGCGTCGTACGGGTAGATGTTGGGATGCGCGTTGCCCGTGCGGCGCGGCGCGGTGCCGTCCATGAACCAGTTGGCCGCATGCGGATGCAGCAGCGACAGGCCACTGTCGTACAACGCCGCTTCCACGAACTGCCCGCGCCCGCTGCGCTGGCGCTCCTGCAGCGCGAGCAGCACGCCGATCACCGCGTTCAGCCCCGTCACCATGTCGACGACAGGCAGGCCCACGCGCAGCGGGCCACCGTCGGCCTCGCCGTTGATGCTCATGATGCCGGTCATGGCCTGCACCGCCGCGTCGTAGCCGGGCAGCGCGCCCAGCGGACCGTCGGCGCCGAAGCCCGACACGCGGCACCACACGAGGCGTGGAAAGCGCTGCGACAGCGTCTCGTAGCCGATGCCCCAGCGCTCCATCGTGCCGGTCTTGAAGTTCTCGATCAGCACGTCGGCCTCGGCCACCAAGGCGAGCAGCGCCTCGCGGCCTTCTTCCGTCGAGAAGTCCAGGTGCTGCACGCGCTTGTTGCGGTTCAGGCCGTGGTAGTACGAGGCCACGCCTTCCTTGAAGGGCGGGCCCCAGGTGCGCGTGTCGTCGCCCTGCGGCGGCTCGACCTTGAGCACGTCGGCGCCGTGGTCGCCCAGGATCTGGCCGCAGTACGGGCCGCCGAGGATGCGCGAGATGTCGAGCACGCGGATGCCCGCGAGGGCGCCGGTGGAGGGCGTGGAAGTGGTGGTCATGCGGTGGGGGCGATGGAGGCGTCGGCTGTCGAAAAGGTGGAAGAGGCACGCGCCACGAGCTTGAAGGTGCCGGTGGCCAGCGCCAGCAGTTCGCCGCTCTCGTTGCGGGCCTCGCCGCGCGCGAAGCTCAGCGACTGGCCACGTCGCTCGCAGAACGCGGTGGCGATCACGTCGCCGTTGCAGGGCGCGACGAAATGCACCGTGATGTCGACGGTGACCACGCCGTACTGCGTGGGTGCATGGGCGCGCACGGCGCACGACAGCACGCAGTCGAACAGCACCGCGATGGCACCGCCATGCACGTCGGCGCGGCTGTTGGTGTAGTCCGCGTCGTAGGGCATGCGGATGCGCGCGCTGTCGTCGCCGATGACTTCGCCGCGCAGCCCGAAGGCGCGTGCCATCGGCATCGGCAGGCCGAACAGGATGCCCGGTGGCTCGGGTGTCGTGGGGGCGGTGGTGGCAGGCATGCGATGGCTGTCGGTTCAGTCGAGCAGGCCGCGCTGGCGCAAGCGGGCCACGCGATCTTTCTCGCGGGCCGTGGCCGCGAGCGCGTACTTGCGGTAGTCGTCGGGGCCCATGTAGTTGATCTGCTGGTTCAGCTGCTCCAGCACGCGCAGGCCGGGCGCGGACTCCAGCGCCTTCTTGAAGGCGTCGTGCACGATCTGCACGCGGGCCGGGTCCATGCCGGCCGGGCCGGCGATGCCGTAGGGCGAGTCGATGACCGCGTCGACGCCTTGCTCGCGCAAGGTCGGCACGTCGGGGTAGCGCTTCACGCGGTGCGGCGTGAGCATCACCAGGTAGCGCATCTTGCCGGCGTCGATGTGGGGCACGGCCACGCCCGACAGTGGCGCCGCGTCGATGTGGCCGCCGAGGATCGCGTTCGTCACTTCGGCATCGCCCTTGAACGGCACCATGTTGAACTGCAGCCTGGCCGCTTCGCCGGCCTCGTCCATCACGATGCGCGGCGTGCCCACCGCGCCGGTGGCGCCGACGTTGATCTTGCCGGGTCGGCGCGCGGCATCGGCCGCGAAGTCCTTCCAGGTCTTCCAGGGCGCGTCGGCCTTGACCGCCAGGCCAAAGGTGTAGTCGGACAGCAGGATCGCGTACGAGAAGCTGGTCTTCGGATCGAACGCCACCTTGTTGATGTACGGCTCGCGGTACACCGAGGCGGGCAGCACCGCCAGCGTGTAGCCGTCGGGCGCGGCGCGCACCAGCGCGGCCGCGCCGTTGGTGCCGCTGGCACCGGGCCGGCTCTCGATGATGACGGGCTGGCCCAGGGCCTTGCCCGCTTCTTCTGCGACGGCGCGCAGGTGCTGGTCGGTGGGGCCGCCGGCCGCGTACGGCACGATCAGCGTGACCGGCCGCTGCGGATAGGTCTGGGCTGTGGCGACGGTGGCAGTGGTGACGCCGATCAGCGCGATGGTGGCCAGGGAGGCGGCGCGCAATGCGCCCAGGCGTGACAGCAGTTTCATTTTTTCTTGTCTCCTTGTTGTTCGAATCGAGTCGCTGGTGGCATCAGTCGAGCTGCGCGCCCGACTTCTTCACCACGTCCTTCCACTTGGCCGACTCGGCCACGATGAACTGGCCGAGCTTCTGCGGCGACGTGTCGGCCGAGGCCTCCAGCCCCTGCGACGCGAACATCTGCTTCACCTTGGGCGAGTTCAGCACTTCGGCGAACGCATGGTTGAGCTTGGCGACGCGGTCGGCGGGCGTGCCGGCTGGGGCCACGATGCCGAAGAACACGCTCACGTCGTAGCCCTTGTAGCCCTGCTCCGAAATGGTGGGCACGTCGGGCAGCGCCTGCGAACGCGCGAGCGTCGCCACGCCCAGGGCGCGCAGCTTGCCGGCCTTGACGTAGGGCAGCGCGGTGAGGATGTCGGTGAAGGTCATGCTGACCTGGTTGCCCAGCAGGTCGTTGAGCGCGGGGCCCGTGCCCTTGTAGGGAATGTGCTGCAGGTCGGTGCCCGCCACCGAGTTGAAGAGCACGCCCGCCAGGTGCGACGACGCGCCGTTGCCCGACGAGGCATAGCTGAGCTTGCCGGGGTTGGCCTTGGCATACGCCACCAGCTCCGGCACGTTCTTCACCGGCAGCGCGGGGTTGACCACCAGGATGTTCGGCAGGTAGCCCACCTGGATCACCGGCGCGAAGCTCTTCACCGGGTCGTAGTTGACCTTGCGGTACAGGCTCTTGTTGATGGCCAGCGGGCCCGAGGTGCCGAACATCAGCGTGTGGCCGTCGGCCTCGGCGCGCGCCACGTATTCGGCGCCGATGTTGCCGCCAGCGCCCGCGCGGTTCTCCACGATCATCGGCTGGCCGAGGCGGTCTTTCATCTCGGCGGCGAGCGTGCGGGCCATCGCGTCGGTGGGGCCACCGGGCGGAAAGGGCACGACCAGCGTGATGGGCTTCGAGGGGAAGGCGTCGGCGGCCTGTGCAGTGGGCACAGCGGGCACGGCGGTCAGCAGCGTGGCGCAGGCGGCCAGCAGGAAGGTGAGGCGTTTCAAGGGATGTCTCCGTTTCTTGTCGGGGGATAGTTCAGGCCAGCGCCGCGGCGCTGCGCGCGGCCGCCGTGTTCCAGTCGGCGGGCATGGCATCGGGTGCCAGCGGATCGCGCGGCAGCACGCGGTGCAGCAGCACCAGTTGCGCCCAGCGCAGGCGCGCGGCCGAGCCGCCGCGCGCGGCTTCCCACGCCATCGCGATGGCGCTCGTGCAGTGGTACAGCGCCGACGCGGCCTGGCGCGCCAGCACGTCGCCGCCTTCGCGCGCGGCAGTCTCGGCCAGCGCGGCGGCGCGTGCCAATGCATCGCGCAGCGCTTTCGCAAAGGCGGGTGCGAGCGCCGCGTCGTCGAGCAGCTTTTCGCAGTGCGCGCGCAGCACCGGCAGCGAGCCTTCGCGCTTCAGGGCGCGGATCACGTCGAGCGCCACGATGTTGCTGGTGCCTTCCCAGATCGAGCCCAGGTGCGCGTCGCGCACGAGGCGCGGGTCGCTCCATTCCTCGATGTAGCCGCAGCCGCCGCGCACTTCCATCGCATCGCCCGTCACCTTGCGTGCATCGCGGCAGGCGCGGAACTTGATGAGTGGAGTGAGGATGCGCAGCAGCGCATAGGCATCGGGCTCGCCGGCGTCGGAGCGGGCCAGCGCTAGCGCGGTCTGGCACACCATCGTGCGTGCCTGCTCGGCCGGCAGGCGCAGCTTGTCGAGCTGGCGCTGCATCAGCGGCATCTGGTCGAGGGTGCGGCCGAAGGCGCGGCGCTCCGACGCGATGTACTCGGCCTCGGCCACGGCGCGGCGCATCAGGCCAGCGGCGCGCACGCCGTTCGACAGGCGCGAGTTGTTCACCATGTCGGCCATCTGCACGAAGCCCCGGCCGGCTTCGCCGACGAGGTAGGCCACCGCGCCTTCGAGCCGGATCTCGCCGCTGGCCATCGAGCGCGTGCCCAGCTTGTCCTTCAGGCGAATGATCCGGTAGTGGTTGAGGCTGCCGTCTTCCAGCCGGCGCGGCAGCAGAAACAGCGACACGCCCTTCATGCCCGCCGCGCCGTCTTCGGCGCGCGCGAGCACCATCGCGAAATCGGCGTCGGGGTTGGAGCAGAACCACTTGTCGCCGCTCAGGCGCCAGCTGCCGTCGGACTCGGCTCGCGCCATCGTGGCGGTGGCCGCGATGTCGGAGCCGGCCGCCTGCTCGGTCATGAACATCGCGCCCTGCGCGAGCTCGTCGAAGTCGAGCGAGGTCAGGCGCGGCAGGAAGCGCGCGACCAGCTCGGGGCTGCCGAACTTTTTCAGCGTGCGCGTGAGCGAATCGGTCATCGAGACCGGGCAGCACAGGCCGAACTCGGCCTGCACGAACAGGTAGGTCAGCACGTACTTGACCAGCGGAGGCATCTTGCCGGTCCAGCCCAGCGTTTCGTCGCGGTGCGAGATCGCGGCCAGGCCGAATTCGCTGAGCGCGAGGCGCTCCATCTCCACATAGGCCGGATGCTTGACGACCTTCTGCTCGTCCAGGCCGGTGCGGGTGCGCTGCTTCAGCGTGGGCGGGTTGCGGTCTGCGGTGCCGGCCAGTTCGTCGAGCAGGCCGCCCGCCAGGCCGCCCAGGCGCTCGAAGTGCGGCTGCATATGGGCCAGCAGGTCGTCGGGCAGGTAGAGCGCGAGCAGCGCGTGCAGCTCGGTGTCGGTGGTGAACAGGTTCTGACCGTGGCGGTCGGGAATCGGATGGGCGTGCGCGGCTGTTGGCGCGGCAGATGCGGCGTTCTCGGACATGGGTCTTGTCTCCTGGGTTCGCCGCATTGTTGAAGCCGCGACGATCCGTGTCTAATATCGAATTGGTCTTGCTCGATTTGATCTGCCTATCCATGGAACTGCGACACCTGCGCTACTTCAGCGTGCTCGCCGAAGAACTGCACTTCGGGCGGGCGGCGCGGCGTCTGTCGATTTCGCAGCCGCCGCTGTCGGTGGCGATCCGCCAGCTCGAAGAGTCGGTGGGCGCACGGCTGTTCGAGCGCAACAGCAAGGAAGTGCGCCTCACGCCTGCGGGCGAGGCGTTGCGCATTTCGGCGCGGCGGGTGCTGCTGCAGGCCGAAGAGGCCGCGCTCGAAGCACGCGACGTGGCCACCGGTTCGGCGGGCCGGCTGCGCATCGGCTTCGTCGGCGCCATGCTGTACCGGGGCTTGCCGCAGGCGCTGCGCGCCTTCCAGGCCACGCACCCGGCGGTGCGCATCACCTTGAGCGAACTCAACTCCGGCGTGCAGATCGCCGAGCTGCTGAACGACCGGCTCGACCTGGGCTTTGCCCACACGCGCCGCGTGCCGCCCGAGCTGCAGCAGCGCTTGTTGCTGTCGGAGCCCTTCGTGTGCTGCCTGCCCGCGGGGCATGCACTGGCACGCAAGCGCGTGCTGGCACCGGGCGACCTGCGTGACCAGCCTTTCGTGCTGTTCTCGCGCGAGGCCTCACCCGATTACCACGAGCGCATCCTGTCGATCTGCGCGGACGCAGGCTTCCTGCCTGAGGTGCGGCATGAAGTGCGCCATTGGCTCGCCGTCGTGTCTTTGGTTTCTCAGGGTATGGGCGTGGCGCTGGTGCCGCAGGCGATGCGGCACTCGGCCCTGCGCGGCGCGGTGTTCCGCCCGCTCGACCGCGCGGTGGCGCAGTCGGAGGCTTACGGGGTGTGGCGGACGGGGCCGCCGAACGTGCTGGTCGAGCGGCTGCTGCAGGGCGTGGCCGAGAGCATCGCAGCCGCTGCCGGGCTTCAGGCGTAGAGCGGCTCTTCGGCCATCTGCTCGCACTGGTCTTCCAGCACGAGGATCTGCCCCTTCCAGTAGTCGCTCGAGCCGAACCACGGGAAGTTG
The DNA here is from genome assembly GCF_900100965.1 of Variovorax sp. EL159. Taxonomy (GTDB): domain Bacteria; phylum Pseudomonadota; class Gammaproteobacteria; order Burkholderiales; family Burkholderiaceae_C; genus Variovorax. The sequence goes on from NZ_FMUJ01000004.1 coordinate 740,446, forward strand.
ATCGGAAAGATCGGGTCTTCCCAGCGGCGCGCCAGCCATGCGCTGTAGTGGATGAGCCGCAGCGTGCGCAGCGGCTCGATCAGCGCCAGCTCGCGGCGATCGAATTCGCGGAACTGCTCGTAGCCGTCGAGCAGGCCCGACAGCTGCGAGGTGCGTTGCGCGCGGTCGCCCGACAGCAGCATCCACAAATCCTGCACCGCGAAGCCGGTGCGCGCGTCGTCGAGGTCGACGAAGTGCGGGCCGCCGCCGGGCCGGTCGGTCGGCGTCCACAGGATGTTGCCGGGGTGCACGTCGCCATGCAGGCGCAGCTTGCGCGGGTTGAAGTCGGAGGCCGGCGGCTGCAGCGCAAGCGCGGTCGCGCGGACCATGTCCAGCGCTTCGTTGCATACCTTTTCCCAGTCGCGCTGCATGTCGAGCGGGATCTTGTCGTTCTCCAGCAGCCAGTCGCGCGAGTCGAGGCCGAAGGTCTGCAGGTCGAGCGCGGGGCGGGCCTCGAAAGGCCTGGCGCTGCCCACGGTGTGGATGCGCGCCAGGAAACGGCCGACCCATTCGAGCACCTCGAAGTTGTCGAGCTCCGGCGCGCGGCCGCCGCGGTAGGGGCTCACGCTGAACGCGAAGCCGGCGTGGTGGTGCAGGGTCTTGCCGTCGACAACCAGCGGCGGCACGGCCGGCACTTCGGCGGCGGCCAGCTCGAGCGAGAAGCCGTGCTCTTCGAGGATCTCGGCTTCGCTCCAGCGCTCGGGGCGGTAGAACTTGACCACCACTGCACTGCGGTCTTCCAGGAACACCTGGTAGACCCGGTTCTCGTAGGAGTTCAGGCCAGTGAGCCGGCCGTCGCCGTGCAGGCCCAGCGTCGCGAGTGCGTCGAGCACCACGTCGGGCGTGAGGCTCTCATAGGGATGGGTGTTCGCGGGCGCTGCAGGGGAAAGGGTCATGCAGCGATTGTCGCCACTGTGACCCGAAGGGCGTCAGTGGCCGGCCGGTTGTTTGTAAAGAGAAAGGATATGGCCCGTGCGCGGGTCGCCCTTGCCCGCCAGCACCTGGGCGTAGGCCGCCTGCACCGCATCGCCGCCGGCGTGGTGTTCGGCGCGCAGCCAGGGCTTCTTGGCGTCGGTCGCTTCGGCGATGAAGTGATGCCAGGCCGACACCATGCGCCGGCCGAACTCTTCGGCACCCCACTCTGTGGTGCGCTTCTTGATCTGCGCGGGCGCAAAGAACAGCGTGGCGCGCGGGCCGCTCAGGTCTTTGCCTGCGCCCTTCGACGCGAGCTGCTCGACATGCGTGCCGCCGATGGAGCTGCTGAACTTGAGGTTGGCAAAGCGCGCATGGATCGCGTTGCGCAGCTCGCCGTTGCCGGCGAAGTCCACGTACACGCAGGGCGTGTCGGCCGCGATGGTGTCGAGTGCGTCGTAGGTCACCACGCGGTCGTAGCAGCCCAGGCTTTCGCAGAAGGCCACGTTGCCGGGCGAGGTCAGGCCGATCACCTCGATGCCCTTGCGCTGGTGCAGCTGGAACGCGGTGCCGTAAGCCGTCTTGCTCGATGCGCTCGACAGCAGCATGGTGTTGGCGCCGAAGAAGTCGTTGTCGGCCATGAAGTCGTCGATCAGCCACGAGGTGATGAACAGCGGGCGCAGCAGCGACTGCGTGTCTTCTGTATCGGCGGTGTAGAGCGGGTCGGTGTTGCAGCGGAAGTACTGGTTGTAGACGGCCGGCAGTTCGGCGCGGTGCGGTGCCACGTCGGTGAAGCGCTCGGGCGAGAGCCGGCCGGGGCTCAGCACCGCGCCCGACGCCATCGGCCAGTAGCCGTAGAGCCGCTCGCCCACCGGCACGCCCGGATGCAGCGACTGCACCACGCTCGCGAAGCCCCACACGGGGATCGTGCCCCAGCCTTCCTCGCCGCTCGGAAAGAACTGCCAGTAGCTCATCGCATCGCCGAAGGCGGCGTAGGTGATGTTGTTCGAGGTGAGCGCAAAGCTGTCGATGCGCACGCGCACATGGCCGTCCGCCAAGGGTTCGTCGGTGGCGGTGTGCAGGCGCGTGGTGGCGAGCTGGTCTTTGCGGATCAGGAGGCTGGTGGTGCTCATGGTGTCGATCTCCACGGGTTGAGTGAGGTGTGGGTTTCGGGGCGTGCCGCGACATTAGCCAAGCTTGGTGAAAGGCGCTATCGCGGTGCCCGTTCCGGCGTCACCCGTGAGACAAGCGTGGGCATGAAAAAAGCGCCCCGGCTTGTGGCCGGGGCGCTTGTTCGTTGCTGCTGCGGGGCGATCAGGCGATCGTCAGTTCGACGTCGATGTTGCCGCGCGTGGCGTTCGAGTACGGGCAGACCTGGTGGGCCGTGTCGACCAGCTTCTGCTTGGCGTCTGCATCGAGGCCGGGCAGCGTGATCGCCAGCTTGACGGCGATGCCGTAGGCGGCGCCGCCGTTCGTCGGGCCAAGGGAAACGCTGGAGTCGATGGCGACGTCGTCCGGTACCTTCACGCCGATCTTCGGGCCGACGGCCTTCATGGCGCCGATGAAGCAGGCGGCGTAACCCACCGCGAACAGTTGTTCGGGGTTGGTGCCGGGCTTGCCGGAACCGGGCGAGCTCAGCTTGACGTCGATGGCGCCGTCGCTGGACTTGCCAGCGCCGTCACGGCCGCCGACGGTGTGGGCTTCTGCGGTGTAGAGCACTTTGTCAAGCTTGGTGGTCATGGTGATTCCTTTGATGATGGAGGAGGGTGAAAAAGCTTCTCTCTTTTCTGGATCGAAGCGGGGAGAAATAAAGAAACCGGTTGTGTGTCAGGCCGCCTTCTTGATGCGGTCGCGCAGGGTCTGGATCTGCTGGGTGAGGGCCACGAGCTCGGGCACCGAGCACTGGGCCGCTGCCATCAGGCACTCGGGCACGTTGGCCGCGCGGGCCTTGAGCTTGCGGCCAACGGCGGTCAGGGTGATGTGCACGCGGCGCTCGTCGGCCACGTCGCGCACGCGGGCCACATAGCCGTTGGCCTCGAGGCGCTTGAGCAGCGGCGTGAGCGTGCCGGAGTCGAGCGAAAGGCGCTCGCCCAGCGCGGAAACCGTGGGGCCGTCATGCTCCCAGAGGGCGAGCATCACGAGGTATTGCGGGTAGGTGAGCTGCAGCTTTTCCAGCACCGGCTTGTAGAGCCGGGTCATGGCCAGCGAGGCGGAATACACGGCAAAACACAGCTGGTTGTCCAGCTTGAGCATTTCGTCGGAGGAGGCTGAGGCGGGGTGCATGAGGCGAATTGTAGCGAGCAATTGAATTGTGTGCAATGTAAAGTTAAGGTAAACGACGTGCCACACTAGAGGCCTTTTGTTTCTCTCTCCCCCGGTCCGTTCCCTCTGGCAAGGCTCCCCGACTTCGTATGCGCCCCCTTCCGATTCAGCCAATGGGAATCACCCCGGCCTTCACCCGCACCTCGCACCGCGACATCCTGTGGGCCCTGGGGGCGATGCTGCTGCTGTGGACCCTGTCCATCGGCTACTTCTATCCGACCCCGCCCTGGGACAACGTCGAAGAGCTGTTCTGGGGCGGCAGCTTCGAGTGGAGCTACTACAAGCATCCGCCGCTGCCGAGCTGGATCATGGGCGTGCTGGTGCGCCTGGGCGGACGGCAGGCCTGGCTGACCTACGCGGCCGGCGTCGGCTGCGGCGTGGGTGCGCTCTACCTCGTCTGGCGCTGGTCGCTCGAGATGGTCCACCCGGCGCGCGCGGCGCTGGCCGTGCTGCTCGGCTCGCTGGTGGCCTATCACGTGCAGCGCGCCATCATCTACAACCACAACACCGTGCAGCTGCTGCCGCTGGCAGGCTACTGGTGGATGCTGTGGCGCGTGCTCCATGCGCCGACAGCGTCGAGGCTGCGCGACTGGGCATGGCTCGGTGTCTTCGCGGCGCTGTCGATGCTCACCAAGTACAGCGCGGTGGTGCAGTTCGTGGTCGGCGCGGCCTTCATCGTCCGGCAGGGCCTGTGGCGCGACGCGCAGGTGCGGCGCGGGCTCCTGGTGGCGGTCGGTGTGGCAGCGCTGCTGATGGCGCCGCACGTCTGGTGGGTGCTGGAGCACTCCACGCGAACGATCGCCTATGCACGCCATTCGGTTCACGCCCCGGGTGCGCACGGGCAAGGCCTTCGCCGCCTGGTGCATGTGTTCGTGACGCAGGTGGCCCGGTTGTCGCCCATGCTGCTGCTGGTCGGCTGGGCTTGGTTCACCCGCGCTTCGGTGGCGGCGCCGTCGCCTTCGGTTGCCGCCCCGCCGGGGCTGAACGCGTTCGACCGGCGCTTCCTGGCCTGGGCCACGCTGGGGCCCGCGTGCCTGGTGTTTCCCGCAGCCATCTTGCTGAAGATCCCGTTGCTTGCATCGTGGCTCACCACCTTCTTCCTGCCGGCCGCGTTGTGGGCCGTGGCCGTGTTGCCCGGCCTCGAGGCGGAGCGCTGGAGCCGTCGGCGCTGGCGCGGCGTGATCGCCACCGTGGTGGCGCTCCATGTGGCCGGCGCGCTCGGCCAGGGCTGGGTCGACGGCGTGCTCAGCAAGCGCCTGGGCTACATCACGCGCGCCAACCTGCCGGCGCAAGAAGTTGCCGATGCCGTGGGCGCCATCTGGCGCGACCACGCCGGCGAGCGGCCGTTCAAGCTGCTCGTGGGCGACACCTGGTTCGCGGGCGCCGTGGCCTTGAAGATGGACCCGTCGATGCAACTGCTGATCGACGGCGACGAACGCAACTCGCCGTGGCTCGCGCCCGGCGTGCTCGAGCGCGAAGGCGGCATGGTGCTGATCCTCGACACGCAGGAGTTCCGCTCCGAAGGCATGCTGCTCGAACCCCGCATGGCCGCCGCCAATTGCCGTGGCACGCTGGACATCCCGTGGGCCGGCGTCGACGAGCGCAACAGCCTGCGCATGCGCTGGGGCATCGTGCTGCCGAAGGGCGACAGCGTCGCGAAGAACTGCGGAGCCGACGCGGGCAGGTAGCGCCGCGGCGGCTTTGCCCGTTGGGCGGGGCGAGATGTCAGTTGAAGGTGCTGCGGTTGCGGCAAGGCTCGGCATACTCCCGTGCCAGCTGCGTGAACCGTGGTCCACGGCCGGCGCGAACCATTCCTCAGCCCTTCAACCGAAAGCCATGAACAGTTCTCTGATGCTCTCTGCCGCCTCGGGAATCACTTGCACGCGACGCCTCTCGACGGTGGCCCTCGCCCTGCTGCTGGCCGCCTGCGCCGCTCCGTACCAGGCGCCCCAGGGCAAGGATGTCGCGCGATTACGCATCCTCAGCGAGCAGACCGAATGGTCGAAGGGCGTCAAGACAGTGATCTATCCGAGTGACGGGTGCGAGGCTCCGATGGAGCTTGGCTTCTTCGGCGGCATCGCGCGGCTGGGCGCGCAGGACAAGCCGCTAGGCATTCCCGGGGGCGCCGAGCTCGACCCCCGCACGTTCATCGAGCGGCTCATACCCGCCGGCCGCCGCGACCTCATCTCCATGAAGCTGGGGATCAGCGCGGACAGCAAGACCTGTGTGGTGACCTTCTCTTTCGAGCCGGTGGTCGGCGGCGACTACGAAGCCCGCATGCACTGGCAAGCGGACAGGTGCTATGTGAGCCTGAACAAGGTCGGCACGCAGGATGGCGCTGCAACGTACACGAGGGAACTGAGCGTTCGTCGAGAACAGACGTGCATCAGGGGGACATGAGCGCACCGACCCTCAGGCCTCCGGATGCGGCCCATGCGCTTGCCCGCCCGCAACCAGATGGCGGTGGCTGAAGGCGTTCAGCCCCGGAACCGCTTGCGCGTGAGCGCCAGCGCGATCCAGAAGGCGACGACTGCGTAGACCGCCAGCACCGCCGCGTGCAGCCACCAGTCGGCCGGCCACTGGTCCATGAACAGCGGCCGCACCAGTGCCACCGCATTGGTCAGCGGCAGCCACGCCGCTACCGCCCTGACCGCTGAGGGCAGTTGTTCGAGCGGAAAGAACACGCCGCTCAAAAACATCATCGGCGTCATGAACAGCGTGAAGTAATAGGTGAAGAAGTCGTAGCCCTTCGCCATCGCATTGAAGATCAGCGCGATCGACGAGAAGGTGATGCCCGCGCCGACCAGCACCATCCACGCGACGACCAGCTTCGGGCTGTGGCTGATGCCCAGCCCGAGCATCACGAACAGGATCGCGGTGACCGTGAAGATCGACTTGAACGCGGCCCACAGCATCTCGGCCAGCACGATGTCGTCCAGCCCCACCGGCGCGTTCATGATGCCGTCCCAGGTCTTTTGCACGTGCATGCGCGAGAACGCCGAGTACAGCGCCTCGAAGCTCGCCGCGTTCATCGCGCTCATGCAGATCGAGCCGCTGGCCAGAAAGAGGATGTACGGCACCTTCACGCCGTCCACCGCCACCTGCCCCACCAGCGCGCCCATGCCGTAGCCGAAGGCCACGAGCCAGATCAGCGGCTCGGCGATGTTGCCGATGAGGCTCGGTATCGCGAGCTTGCGCCACACCAGCAGGTTGCGCAGGAACACCGGCCACCAGCGCAGCGAGATCTCGGGCGCGCGCCACACCGAAGGCGAGGGCGGCGGCGCGGCGTTCGTGATGCCGGGCGTTGTTGTTGAAGTCGTCGTGTTCATGGTCTAGCCGTCCTCGCGAATTTGCCGGCCGGTGAGCTTGAGGAAAAGGTCTTCCAGGTTCGCAGGGCGGTGAAAGGTGCGCAGGCCGCTGTGCCGCGTCAGCGCATCGAGCAGCCGCCGCGCGTCCTGCGTGTAGAAGAACACGGTCTCGCCGCTCACTTCCACGCGCGCGGCCATGGCCTTGAGTTCGGGCGACTCGGCCAGCGACAGCGCGCCGTTGCCGTACACCTCGACCACATCGGGCTCCAGATGCTCGGCGATCAGGTCGCGCGGGCGGCCTTCGGCGATCTTGCGGCCGTGGTCGAGCACCAGCAGGCGCGAGCACAGGCGCTCGGCCTCGTCCATGAAGTGCGTGGTCAGCAGGATCGACTTGCCTTGCTGCAGCAGCACCTGCAGCCGCTCCCACATCAGGTGGCGCGCCTGCGGGTCGAGTCCGGTCGTCGGTTCGTCGAGCAGCAGCAGCTTCGGGTCGTTGACCAGCGCGCGTGCCAGCGACAGCCGCCGGCGCATGCCGCCCGACAGTTCGCCCGGCTTCGCATCGGCCTTGTGCGAGAGCGCCGCGAACTCCAGCAACTGCGGCACGCGTGCGCGCACCTGTGCCTTGCTGAAGCCGAAGTAGCGGCCATACACCACGAGGTTCTCGGCACAACTGAAGTCGGGGTCCAGCGTGTCGAACTGCGTGACCACGCCGAGCTGCGCCTTGATGGCCAGCGCATCGCGCGGCATCTGCAGGCCCAGCGCCTCGATCGCGCCGCCATCGGGCGCGGTGAGCCCCAGGCACATGCGGATGGTGGTGGTCTTGCCGGCGCCGTTCGGTCCGATCACGCCCAGGCATTCGCCCGGCGCGATCTCGAACGACAGGTCATCGACGACCGTGGTGTCGCCATACCGCTTGTGCAGATGGCTGACGTGAAAGAGCGCGGGGGTTGGGGTGGATGGCGGCACGCGGCGATTCTGACCCAGACGCGCATCGCGTGCGCCCTCGCTTCAATCGATGGACAACCCGTCCGACTTGCTGGCAACTTCATGCGGCATGGCGCGGGCCCCGCTCGCGGCAACGGCACAATCGACGCCGGATTGCAATTCCCGGGGGGAGGCCCAAAAGATGCTGCGTTTCCTGTTGGCGCTGTCGGTGCCATTGCTGCTCGGCGCCTGCGCGCCTTTTCACCGCCCCCTGGCGGCCGCCGACCGGCACACGGTCCAGGAGGTCGACGTGCGCGTGGTCGTCGCGCAAGAAAGCTTCATGTTCTCCGCGCAGGCGCCCGGCCTGAGCGCGGCCACCGGCGGCGGGCTCATCGGCGCGCTGATCGATTCGTCGGTGCAGCAGTCGCGCCAGAAAGACATGAGCGCCGAGGTGCAGGCCATCGTCGGCCCGCTGCTCGACTACGACTATCGCGCCGAAGCCGGCCTTGCCGCCAACGCGATGCTGGCCGAGCCGGGCGCGTTTCCGTTGAAGGTGCGCTCGTCGCAGGTGCTGGCCGCCATGCCGCTCAAGGCCGAGCAGGACGCCCGCATCGCCGCCACCAGGACCGGCCCCGCCTACATGGTGCTGTTGCTGCAGTACGCGCTCGAGCCGGGGCTCGGCGCGTTCACCACGCGCACCTCGGCCATCCTCTGGCAGGGCGGCAACAAGGAGCCTTCGTACCGCGCTTCCGCCATCTTCCAGACGCCGATCGGTGGCGGCACGCGCGCCACCGTCATCCGGCGCCTCACGGCCAACGACGGGCAGGTGCTCCGCTCGGTCATGCGCGACTCGATGACGCAGACCCTGCACCTCGTCGGCATGGACATCGCCGGCGCGCGCTCGGGTGCAGTGAAGACGTCGCGCTTCAACGTCAACGGCTCCTGGGTCACGCTGGCCGGCCAGGGCTTCGACGACCAGGCGGGCCGCGTCGTGTTCCGCGACCAGGACGGCGCCATGTACTCGCTGCGGAGCACCGCCCCATGAACAACCGATGCCATCGCGTGGCCGTTGCCGCGCTCTCAGTCTTCTGTTTTCTGCCCGGCCTTGCGCATGCACTGACCGAAGAGGAACCGCTCGGCATGGTGTTCGAGCCCTCGCCGGTGCCCGCCGAACGCGCGGACGGCTCGCCAGTGGTGTTGCAGCCGCAGCAGCTCGCGCGCAGCTGCACGCTCTACCTGCCCAGGATCGAAGACACGCGCAGCAACAAGGCGAATGCGGGCAACCTCACCTTGATGATGCCCACGGTCCATGCCACGCCGAGGTCGGTGCAGTCACTGCGAAGCGGCGATGGCGTGGCGTGGACGCGCGGCGCGCTGCAGTCGATGAGCCGCTACGGTTTCCAGACCGTGCTCGGTGCACCACCTGCCGCACCTGTCGGCACACCGCAGGTCACGGCCGAGGTGGCCTTGCGCCTGGCGCATGCGTGGTCCACCGACCTGAACCTCGTCTCGCATGTGGTGCTGCAGGTCAGCTACCGCTTGCCCGGCGGCGAATCCGCTTTGCGCCAGTACCACGGCATGGGCACCGGCACCAACTGGGTCAACGGCAATGGTGAGTTCATGTCGGTGCTGAACCTCGGCCTCGAAGAAGCCGTGCGACGCATGGCGAGCGATGCAGCGCTCTTGTGCGAGGGTAAGCCCTTGCCACCACCGGTGGCCGCGCTGTGAAGACGATGCTGGCGCTGTACCCGACCCGATCGGCGATGCATCGCAGGCCGTCGAGCTTCAGAGCCTGAGCCCGCAGAACTCCGCCTTCATCCAGTCGATGAAGGCCCGCGTGCGCGCCGGCAGCAGCCGCGCGTTCGGATAGATCACGTTCACCGGCTTCGGCGGCGGTTCGTAGTCTTCGAGCACCAGCTTCAGCCGGCCCTGCGCGACCATCTGCAGCACCTGGTACGAGAAGAAGGTACCGAAGCCCATGCCCGCGGCGCACGCCTCGATGGCGGGCGCGAGGTGGTTGAACTCCAGCCGGCTGCTCGGCGTCACGCGGAAGGTCTTGCCGCCCTGGTGAAAGGTCCATTGCGGTGGCGCGTCGATGCGGCCGCGCACGCAGGGCGCACCGGCCAGGTCGCTCGGGTGCTGCGGCGTGCCGCGCTGCGCAAGGTAGGCGGGGCTCGCCACCACCACGCGGCGGATGGTGCCGAGCGTTTGCGCCACCAGTGACGAATCTTCCAGCGCGCCGATGCGGATGCCGACGTCGATGCCTTCTTCGAGCAGGTTCACCGTGCGGTCGTACAGCCGCACGCTGCAGCGCACCTTCTCGTGGCGCTGCATGAAGCGCGTGATGGCGGGCGCCACGTACATGTGGCCGAACAGCACCGGCGCCGTGATGGTGAGCTGCCCCGCCAGCTCGTGCGCTTCGGTCTTCAACGCCAGGTCGGCGGTGTCGGCGGCCAGCAGCACGTCGCGCGCGCTGGGCAGGTAGTGGCGGCCCTCTTCGGTGAGCGACAGGCGGCGCGTGGTGCGGTGAAAAAGGCGCACGCCCAGATGCGCTTCGAGCGCGGCGAGCGAACGCACCACCGCGGGCAGCGAGGTGCCGAGCACCTCGGCGGCGCGCGTGAGGCTGCCCTGCTCGGCAATCTGCACGAAGGTCTGCATGGCCTTGAATCGATCCATGGCGCGATTAAACCGGAAAACGCAGCAGTCAAATACAGAAATGGCTATTCATTCATGACGCGCAAGAGAGAAGAATCCGGTGCGGACCCCGTTATTCACCGGCTCACAGGATTCGCGCATGAACACCACAACAACCGCCACTCGCCCGACGCAACCGATCAAGCTCTACGGCACCAGGCTCTCGGGCCATGTGCATCGCGTGCGACTCTTTCTCACGATGCTCGGGCTGCCGTTCGAGATCGTCGAACTCGACCTGCGCAAGCGCGACCATCGCACGCCGGAGTTCCTGGCGCGCAACCCTTTCGGGCAGGTGCCGGTGATCGAGGACGGCGAGCTCACGCTGGCTGATTCCAACGCGATCCTCGTCTACCTCAACGAACGCTACGCACCTGACCCGGCACGCTGGATGCCGCGCGATGCGGTCGGCGCGGCGCGCGTGCAGCGCTGGTTCTCGGTGGCGGCCGGCCCGCTCGCATACGGCCCGGCGGCGGCGCGCATCCTGGCGTTGTTCGGCCTGGACACCGACCCCGCGGAGATGGTGACGCGGTCGCACGCCTTGCTCGCGGTGATGGAGACGCACCTGCAGCAACAGCCCTTCCTCGCCGGCGCCACCGCCACGTTGGCCGACATCGCGAACTACGCTTACGTGGCGCATGCGCCCGAAGGCAGCGTGTCACTCGACGCCTATCCGCACGTGCGCGATTGGCTGGTGCGTGTGGAAGCCCTGGCCGGCTTCGTGCCGATGGTGCGTACGGCCATCGGGCTTGCGGCGGTCGCATGATCGCCGCGCCGTTCCATGCCGGCGAGCGCGCGTTGCAAACACTGGTGGGTTCGCGCGAGCAGATGGAGGTGGCGGGTCCGCGCGTGATCCGCGACTACATGCCGGACCAGCACCGCACCTTCTTCGCGCAGTTGCCCTTCCTCGTGGTCGGCAGCCTCGATGCGAACCTGCAGCCCTGGGCCAGCGTGCTGGCAGCGCCCGCCGGCTTTGCGCATTCGCCCAATCCGACGCACCTGCGCGTCGACGCGCTGCCCATGGCGGGCGATCCGCTGGCCGGCCAGCTGGCGCAGGGCGCCACGCTGGGCCTGCTCGGCATCGAGCCGCACACGCGGCGGCGCAACCGCATGAACGGCACGGTCGAGGCGCTCGATGCCACGGGCTTCATGGTCCAGGTGCAGCAGAGCTTTGGCAATTGCCCCCGGTACATCCAGGCGCGCGAGCCGGTGTTCATGCCGGCGTGTGGTGATGCAGCACCCGTGCAGTGGCTCGACACGCTCGACCTGGCGGCCCATCGCCTGATCGGCAGCGCCGACACCCTGTTCATCGCGACCGCCTATCCGCACGACGTGGCGGCGGGTGACGACGCTGATGCCAGCTCGCACGGTGTCGACGTGTCGCATCGCGGTGGCCTGCCGGGCTTCGTGCGCATCGATGGCGACGATGTGCTCACCGTGCCGGACTTCAACGGCAACCGCTTCTTCAACACGCTCGGCAACCTCGCGGCGCATCCGCGCGCGGGCCTGCTGTTCATCGACTTCGACAACGGCGAGTTGCTGCACGTGGCGGTCACGGCCGAGATCGTGTGGGGCGGACCCGAGGTCGCGGCCTTCGAGGGCGCCGAGCGCCTGATGCGCTTTCACGTCGAGCACGCGCTGCGCCGACCGTTGGCGCTGCCGCTGCGCTGGGGCGACGCGGAGTTGTCGCCGCATCTGGCGCGCACCGGCCGCTGGGCGTCCACGCACGCCTGAGCGAGCGCTGCGCCGCAAGCCCGTCAGTGAAAGACGGGAATGCGCGCGGCCGTCGGCCGGTAGTGCCAGCCGCGTGCGCGTTGCGCCTCCAGGTCGGGCGTGCGGCGCAGCAGCGCGTCGAGGCCCGCTGCCGCCAGCGTGCAGGCCAGTGCCTGCCCCGGGCAGGCGTGCATGCCGTGGCCGAAGCCGAGCATGCGGCGCTGCGCGCGCACCAGCATGAAGACATCTGGGTCGGGGTTGAACGCCGGGTCGCGGTTGGCCGAGGCCAGCAGCACCAGCACCGTGTCGCCCACGGCCAGTGGCGTTCCCGCGAGCGTGATCGGCTCCGCCACGAAACGGCGTGTGTTCTGCGCCGAAGGGTCGTGCCTCGCGGTTTCTTCCACGATGGCTTGCAGGCCATCGCGCGTGCGCAGGGCCGGGCGCAGCGAGGGTTCGCGCATCACCGCGATGAGGCTGTTGCCCAGCAGGCCCGCCGTGGCATCGCAGGTCTGAGAGAGCAGGCCCACGAGGTTGGCCAGCAGCGAGCGCGACAGCGGTGCGCTGGCAGCGCTTTCCGCCAGCACAGCGGCGAGCAGCGTGCCCTGGCGCGGTGCCGCGCCCGCGGCCAGCGCTTCGAAGCGCGTCAGCAGTTCGGACGCGGCCGCGCTGGCGGCCTGCAACTGTTCCGCGGTCGACAGCGGCGACAGGCAGGCGACGAAGTCGCGCATCCAGCGGTCCACCTGCGGCAGCATCTCGTCGGCAAAGCCGAGCAGGTGAGCGACCGCCTGCAGGGGCATGGAGAAGATCATGTCGGGCAATGGCTGTGCTGGCACGCGCTGCGCCACTTGCGATGCGGCCGCGTGCACGGCGTTCAGGTCGAGCCCGGCCAGTGCGCGTTGCAGCGCGGGCCGGTGGGCCTGGTGGGCCGGGCCTTCGTTCATGCGCACCAGGTGGCCGAAAACTTCGCCGGCCGCACTGCCGACGATGGCGCGCGGCACCGGTTCGGAGAGCGGTCGCACCCGCAGTGCGCCGTGCGCGCCCAGCACCTGTTCGACCACTTCGGCGCGGCTTGCGACCCACAGGCGAAGTCTTTCGTTCCATACCAGCGGTGGGCCATCGCGAAGGCTGGCGTAGTAGGGGTAAGGGTCGGCATGCGTGGCGGCCGCGACCGGGTCGACGGGCAGGTCGGTGGAGGTGGTGCTGGTGGTGTTCATGGCCGCAGTGTGCGATCGAAGCGGCCGCCACACTTCGCCCGCGAACGAAGTGTCGGATGCGCCGGCGCTCTACCATGGGCGCATGGACACGAACACCTCATCCCCTTCTTCATCGAATGCGGACTTCCATCTGGCCCGCCTTGCCGGCGCCATCGCCGAGCCGGCGCGTGCCCGCATGCTGAACTGCCTGATGGACGGCCACGCGCGCACCGCCACCGAGCTGGCCACCGTGGCCGAGGTCGCGGCCTCCACCGCGAGCGCGCACCTCGCGCGGCTGAAGGAAGAGCGGCTGGTCGAGCTGCTGGTGCAGGGCAAGCACCGCTATTTCAGGCTGGCCAACGACGACGTCGCGGCCGCGCTCGAAAGCCTGATGGTGGTGGCCGGCGCACCGCGCGCCGCCGAGTTCAAGCCCAACACGCCGAACCGCCTGCGCAGCGCGCGCACCTGCTACGACCACATGGCCGGCACCGCGGGCGTGGCCCTGCACGACCGGCTGCATGCGCAGGGCTGGCTCAGCGGCCTGCAGAGCGGTTCTTATGAGCTCACGGCCGAAGGTGCGATCGCGCTGGAGAGCCTGGGCGTCGAGGTCGATGCGGTGCGTCGCTCGCGGCGGCGCTTCGCCTGCGCCTGCCTGGACTGGAGCGAGCGCCGCCCGCACCTGGGCGGCGCGCTTGGTGCGGCGTGGCTGCAGTTGTCGCTGCGTCGCGGCTGGGTGCGGCAGGAGCTGGATGGCCGTGCGCTCGCGCTGACGCCGAAGGCCCAGCGCGAGATGCCCGAGCTGTTTGCTTGAACCCGGAGAACCGGAAGAAGGGCGCTCAGGCCTTCAGCTTGAGCAGATAGATCAGCGGGCCGGCCATCGCCGTGTCGAGTTCGAGGAAGCTCTCGAAGTCCTTGCCCGCCATCCAGTACGGGTCCCAGTTGTTGCGCTTGATGGTCTTCACCCACAGGTCGTGCGTGGTGGCGCGGCGCACCGCGTCGAGCAGCACGGCCTTGCGGTAGGGCGGCACCTTCTTGCCGGTCATCACGCCGCGCCAGTTGGCAAGGTCGGCATCGACCCCCTGTTCGCGCACCGAGGTGATGCCCTGGAACGGCTGCTTCGACGACACGCCGATGGCGCGCAGCCTGCCGCTGGCCAGGCTGTCGCTGAACTCGCTGTAGCCCGAGATGCCGGCCGCCGCCTTGCCGGTTTCGAGCGCCTCGACCACCTGCGCGCCGCCCGGATGCGCCTGGTAGGCCAGGGTTGAAGAGGCGCCCGCCACGCGCGCGAGCATGCCGGCGTACATGTGGTCGACACCGCCGGCCGAGCCGCCCGCGATGACCGTGTTGGCGGCATCGGCGCGCAGTTGCGCGATCAGGTCCTTGGGGGTCTTGATGGGCGAGTCGGCCTTGACCGCCACCACTTCGTAGTCGCTGGTCAGGCGCGCCACGGGCGAGACCTGGGCCATGGTCACGGCGGGCTTCTGCAGCGCCACTGCACCGACCATCACCATGCCGCTCACGAGCAGGGCTTCGGGGTCGGCATCGTATTTTTCGACGTACTTGGCCAAGCCGATGGTGCCGCCCTTGCCGCCGATGTTCTCGTACACCACGTTGCCCACCGCGCCAGAAGCCAGCAGGGCGGCGCCGAGGGCGCGGCCGGTCTGGTCCCAGCCGCCGCCTTCGTTGGCGGGAATGACGATGCGAAGCTTGCTGCTCAGCGGTGCGTCGGCTGCCCTGGCGGCGCCGGGCCACAGCGCGGCGTGCCCCGCGCCGGCAGCGGCGGCCGATGCCGCGATCCATGCCGAGAAACTGCGGCGGGAGAGAGGTGCGGACGTCGACTGGGGCATCTTGTTTCCGGTTGTCTGTGGGGAAACTGAATGATGTCCGCGAAATATGCGAATCGTTCCCGCAGGCGGGCAGGGACAAACCCCGATGGACGCCCGCCGGCCGGGAACACGTTTCTTACTGGAACGCCACTTCGGCAAAGCTGCGAAGTTTGCGGCTGTGCAGCCGTGTCGAGCCCTCTTCGCGCAGGATGTCGATGGCCCGCATGCCGATGCGCAGGTGCTGCTCGACGCGCTCGCGATAGAAGTGATTGGCCATGCCGGGCAGCTTGATCTCGCCGTGCAGCGGCTTGTCGCTCACGCACAGCAGGGTGCCGTAGGGCACGCGAAAACGGAAGCCGTTGGCCGCGATGGTCGCGCTTTCCATGTCGAGCGCCACCGCGCGGCTCTGGCTGAAGCGGCGCTGCGGCTGGTTGCCGGGCAGCAGCTCCCAGTTGCGGTTGTCGGTGCTCGCCACGGTGCCGGTGCGCATGATCTTCTTGAGGTCGGGGCCTTCGTAGCGCGTGATGTCGGCCACGGCTTTTTCGAGCGCGAGCTGGATCTCGGACAGCGCGGGGATCGGCACCCACAGCGGCAGTTCTTCGTCGAGCACGTGGTCTTCGCGCACGTAGGCGTGGGCCAGCACGTAGTCGCCCAGTTGCTGCGTGTTGCGCAGGCCGGCGCAGTGGCCCAGCATCATCCAGGCGTGCGGGCGCAGCACGGCGATGTGGTCGGTGATGGTCTTGGCATTGGCCGGGCCGACGCCGATGTTGACCATGGTGGTGCCACTGCAGTCTTCGCGCACCAGGTGATAGGCGGGCATCTGCGGCAGGCGCGGCGGTGCGGTGCCCTGGCTGCCGTCGAGCAGATGGGCGTAGCTGGTACTGGCGCTCGCCGCCAGGCCGCGCCGGCGCGTGACCACGTTGCCGGGCTCGATGAAGGCCACGTACTCGCTGTTCTCGTCGGCCATGGCCTCGTGGCCTAGGCGCACGAACTCGTCGATGTAGAACTGGTAGTTGGTGAACAGCACGAAGTTCTGGAACCACTCGGGCGCGGTGCCGGTGTAGTGGCGCAGGCGGTGCAGCGAGTAGTCGACGCGCGCGGCCGTGAACAGCGACAGCGGCTGCGCCTCGCCGTCGCGGGCCTCGAAAGTGCCGTTGGCGATGCCGTCGTCCATCACGCCCAGGTCGGGCAGGTCGAACACGTCGCGCATGAGGGCGCGGCGCTCGGCGCTCATGGTGCCTTCGATGTGGTCGTTCTCGGCAAACGAGAAGTGGATCGGAATGGGCTGCGTGCTGGTGCCCACCTCCAGCTCGACCTGGTGGTTTTCGAGCAGCAGGCGGAACTGGTCGAGGTAGTAGCGCGAGAACAGGTCGGGCCGCGTCAGTGTGGTCTCGTAGCGGCCCGGCCCGGCCACGAAGCCGTAGCTCAAGCCCGCGTTGGCCGGCGGCGTGTGGCGCGAAACCGTGTGCGTGTGCACCCGCACGAAGGGGTAGCAGGCGCGCACCCGGCCGGGCAGCGCCTCGCCGGCGACAAAGCGCAGCATCGACTCACGCAGGTGGGCAAGCCCGCCCTGGTAGATGGCCTTGACCTGTTCGAGGGCGGCGGCGGCATCGGTGAAGCGGGCGGGGGCGACGAAGGTGGGCATGTAGGGCATGCCGGCATTGTGCAATGCGGTCGTGGCTGCTGCCTGACCGCGCGGCGGCGGTTCAGGCCCCCGGGGTTCAGGCCCGGTTCAGGCCAGCAGGCAGGCCAGCACCTTGGCGAGCATGTCGTTCACGTCGGTGGCCTGCACCGCGCCCGGCAGCTCGATGTCGCCATGCATCACGAACACCGGCTTGCCCCACTTCAGGCCCAGCGCCATTTCAGACAGCGTGCCCATGTTGCCGCCGATGGCGATCAGGCAAACGCCGCTGCGCGCGACGATGGCATTGCGCATCTCGCCCATGCCGGTGGGAATGGCCACGCTGAGCCATTCGTTGGCGTTGCGGTCGTCGTCTTCGGGCAGGATGCCCACGGCAATGCCGCCTGCCTCGGTGGCGCCGCGCGAGGCCGCGGCCATCACGCCGCCGCGTCCGCCGCAGATCACCGCCATGCCCGCGCCGGCCAGCGCATGCGCCACCGCGTACGCGGCTTCGCATTCGGCCGGGCCGCCGTCGCCGGGGCCGATCACGGCCACCGGCTGGCGATGCCGCGCCGGGCCCCATTGCTTCTGCGCCAGGCGCGTCAGCGCCTCAGTGACCGGCGCCGACAGCACCGCGCTCGCGCCTTCGCGTAACGACATCGCCCACTCCCATCACGATCACACACACCACCATCAGCACCAGCGACAAGGCCGCTGCCACCGCGAAATCGGAACCGCCATCGCCCACCTGCGCGAGCAGCATCAGCGGCAGGATGTTGAGCTGCGTGCCCACCAGCGCCAGCGCCGTGCCGTAGGTGCCCATCGCAATCGCGGCCACCATGCAGGCGTTCGACAGCACCGAGGGCATCACCTCGGGCACCACCGTGTCCCAGAAGGCGCGCGCCTTCGACGCCCCCAGCGTGCGCGCCGCCTGCGCCGGGCGCAGGTCGAGATTCGCGAACACCGGGTACAGCGACAGCGCCACGCGCGGGATCAGGTAGTAGGCATAGGCAAAGCCCAGGCCCGACACGCTGTAGATCCAGCTGCCGATCACGGCCGGGTCGGCGCCCAGCCCCGCGAGCAACTGCGTCACGAAGCCCGCGCGCCCGAAGGCCAGGATGAAGCCGTAGGCAATCACCAGCCCCGAGAAAGCCAGCGGCAGGCCCAGCAAGGTCATCATCCATTGGCGCCGGCCTTCGGGCTGGCGCGCGAGTTCGATGGCGATGCAGGTGCCCACCAGCGCCGAGATCGCGCCCGCCGCCAGGCCCAGGCCCAGCGTGTTGCGCAGCGCGCCCAGGAACAGCGGGTTGCCGAACAGCCGCCCGAAGGCGCTGCCGCCCTCGCCAAAGGCCTCGGGCAGCAGCGCCGCCAGCGGCACCGCGAAGAACAGCGCCATGAAGGCCCATGCAGGCCAGGCGCCAAAGCGTCGCATCACGTTCCTTCGGGCCTTCTTACTTGCCCAATGCGGCTTGCGCCCAGAGCTTGTCGACCTCGGCCTTGCGCTCCGAGGCCTTCACCACGTCGAGCGGCTTGATCTGCGGCGCGGCCGGCATCTTGGCGGCAATGTCGGCCGACAGCGGCGTGCCCGGCACGGCCGGCCGCACGAAGCCCTGCGCGAACAGCGACTGGCCTGCCTCGCTCATGATGAAGTTGAGCCACAGCTTGCCGGCGTTCGGGTTGGGGCCGTTCTTCACGAGGCTGATGGCGTAGGGCGCAGCCACGCTGGCTTCCTTCGGGATCACCACTTCCACCGCGTCGCCCATGCCGTCGACGTGCTTGGCCTTCAGGCCGTCGTTCTCGTAGCTGATCCACACCGGGATCTCGCCCTTCAGGAACTTGGCGTACGGCGTGGTGCCTTCCACGCGCAGTACGTTGCCGGCCGCATGCAGCTTGCCCAGGTAGTCGGTGCCGGGCTGCACGTTGTCGACGCTGCCGCCGTTGGCGTACGCCGCGGCAAAGGTCAGCACCTGGCCGATGCCGGTGGAGCGCGGATCGAGGTACACCACCGTGCTCTTGAACTCGGGCTTGAGCAGGTCGGCCCAGCCGGTCGGCACGTTCTTCACCAGCTTCTTGTTGACCAGGAAGGCGATGTTGAGCGTGTGGATGGTGAACCAGCGGCCCTCGGCCTCGCGGAACACGGGCGGCAGCTTGTCGAAGTTGACGGGCTTGAAGGGCGCGACCACGTCCTTCTTCGCGGCGTCGACGGCCGAGGCGGCGAAGTAGTAGGCGGTGTCGGCCTGCGGGCGGCGCTTGGTCTTTTCGAGCGACACCACGGTGGCGGCCGAGCCGATGTCGTTGTAGGTCAGCTCGATCTCGGGGTAGCGCTTCTTGAAGGTGGCGAACAGCGACTTCCAGTTGGCCCATTCGGGGCCGGTGTCGAAGGACACGCACAGGCCTTCTTTTTGCGCCTCTGCGTACAGCGCCTTCTCGCCTGCATACAGCTCGGGGCCGTCGAAGGCGAAGGCGGTGCGGGCCGCGAGCGTGGCCAATGACAGCACGGGCAATGCGCCGGCGGCCTGGATCAGATGTCTGCGTTGCATGGTGGCTCCTCGATGGAATGGGGCGGTAGTGAAGGCGATGGGCTCAGTGGTCGAGCAGGCGGATGTGTTCGGGCGCAATGCCGATGGCCTCGGCGGCCGGCGCGGGCGATTCGGCAAGAAAGGGCTTGCTGGCGCCGGCCACTTCGAAGTCGTAGCGCGTGAGCGCGCCCAGGTAGCGCTGCGCGCCCGTGCGGCCGGGCAGGCGGTTTGCGCTGTCAGGCGCCGGATCGGGCTGGATGTGCTCGGGCCGCACCAGCACCTGCACCGGCGTGCCGAAGGTGCGGTTGCCGGTGTCGGCGAAGAGTTCGGCAAAGCCCATGTCGAGCCGGCCCGGCGACGACACCTTGCCCGGCAGGATGGTCGAGAGCCCGACGAACTCGGCCACCGCGCGGCTCGCGGGGTTCTCGTAGATCTCGCGCGGCGTGGCGATCTGCAGCAGCCGGCCGTCCTTGAGCATGGCCACGCGGTCGGCCATCACCAGCGCTTCTTCCTGGTCGTGCGTGACCAGCAGCGTGGTGGCATTGAAGCGTTGCTGGATCGAACGGATCTGGTCTCGCAGGTGGCCGCGCACGCTGGCGTCGAGCGCCGACAGCGGCTCGTCGAGCAGCAGCGCACGCGGGTCGATGGCCAGCGCACGTGCCAGGGCCACGCGCTGCTGCTGGCCGCCCGAGAGCTGCGCGATGGCGCGCTGCGCGTAGTCGCCCAGCCCCACGATGTCGAGCAGCTCTTGCGCACGCTGGCGCCGCGCGGCCGTATCGACCTTGCGCAGCTTCAGGCCGTAGGCCACGTTGTCCAGCACGCTCAGGTGCGGAAACAGCGCATAGCTCTGGAACACCATGCCGATGTGGCGCTGGTGCACCGGCGTGCGCGACATGTCCACGCCGTCGAGCGCGATGCGGCCGGTGTGGCCCGTCTCCAGGCCCGACACCAGCTTCAGCAGCGTCGACTTGCCCGAGCCGCTCGGCCCGATCACCGCCACCAGTTCGCCGGTGCGCACGTCGAGCGACACGTCGTGCAGGCCGTGCGTGCTGCCGGGATAGTTGTAGCTGACGTTGTCGAGAAGGAGGCTCATGGCGGATTACGCGCGTTGCTTCACGAGGGAAGAAGAAAGAAGGGCCGACGCGCTCGCCAGCACCAGCAGGATCACCGTGGCCGCGCAGGCAAAGCCCGTTGCGCCATAGAAGGCCTGCAGCAGCACCACCGGATAGGTGCGGTTCTGGAAGCTCGTGAGCAGGTTCGACACGCCGAACTCGCCCACCGAAATGGCGGCCACCATCACCAGCCCGCTGATCAGGCTCTGGCGCAGGCTGGGCAGCACGATGCCGGTGAACTGCTGCCAGCCCGAGGCACCGAGCGTGGCGGCCGCCTGTTCGAGCCGGCCCAGGTCGAGGTGGCGCAGGTCGGCCAGCAGCGTGTTCGTGAGGTAGGGCAACGTGAGGATCGCGTGCGCCGCGATCAGCAGCGGCATCGAGCCCAGCCACGGCGCGATGTCGGTGTTGAACACGATCATGTAGCCGAAGGCCATGGTGATCGGCGGCACCGCCACCGGCGTGGCGCTCACGATGCGCGCCGCCAGGCTGCCGCCGCGCCGCGCGCCGTGGTACAGCGCATAGGACAGCGGCAGCGCCAGCACGGTGTTGATGGCGCAGGCCGACATGGCCACCACCAGGCTGTTGACGAAAGCCTTGCGGAAAGACGGGTCGAGCCAGAGGTCGACATACCACTGGCCCGTGATGCCCGTGGGCAGCAGCGTGTTGGTCCAGTTGCCGCCCACGCTGCCGACCAGCAGCAGGGCGATGGGCAGCAGCAGGTACAGGCCGTAGATGAGCGAGATGCCGCGAACCAAGGTTGTCTCCAGTGTCATGGACACCCGGCATACTTTCCGGATGCGCTACTGTCTGCGCCAGGCGTGCCGCAGCGTTCCCCGAATTCTAGGAAGCCGATGAGTACCTATGGGTGAAAGTTGGATGACGACGCTTGAGCAATTGGAAAATGTTTTTCACCGAGGTTTCATCAACCGGAGCCATGCATGAAGCGTGACTGCCCCACCATCCAGGAGCTGCTGGCCTTCGACGCGGTGGCGCGCCACGAGAGCATCACCCTTGCTGCCGGTGCCCTGTGCATCACCGTGAGCGCGGTGAGCAAGCAGATCGCGGGGCTCGAAGCTTTCCTCGGCCGCGAGCTGCTGCAGAAGAACGGCCGCGGCGTGCAGCTCACGCCGCAAGGGCGCGTGTACTGGCAGAAGATTTCGGGCGGCCTGCGCGCCATCGAGACCGCGACCTTCGAGGCGCGCTCGGGCGATGCCGGTGCCGGCCTGCTCACGCTGGCGAGCGTGCCCACCTTCCTGACCAAATGGCTCATTCCGCGCCTGCCGGCCTTCAGCCAGAAGAGCCGCCACGTGATGCTGAGCTTCAGCCGGCACCTGGAGCCGAGCGACGGCATTCCGGCCGGTGTCGATGCGGCGATTCGCTACGGCCCCGACGGCTGGCCGGGCGTGGTGTCCGAATACATCGCGGGGCGCGAGTTCGTGCTGATCGTGGCGCGCTCGCTGGTCGAGGGGCGCCACCGCATCGTGCAGCCGGCCGACGTGGTGGGCCACACGCTGCTGCATCACGAAGGCGCGCCCACGGCCTGGCGGCAATGGGCCGCGCAGCACGGCGTGCCCGAGGTGCAGACCGTGGCCGGCCCGCGCTTTGCGCAGTATTCGGCGCTGATCCAGGCGGCGCTCAACGGGCTGGGCATCGGGCTCGTGCCCAAGCTGCTGGTGCAGGAAGAGCTTGCCGAAGGCTCGCTGCTGAGCCCCTGCGGCACGCCGGTGAGCGTGAACCAGGGCCACTACCTCTGCTACCGGCCCGACCGCCTCGACCTGCCCGCCTTCGCGGCGTTTCGCGAATGGCTGCTCGAAGAGGGCGTGGCGTCGCGCGGGGCGGAAGCATGACGCATGAAAGGCATGAAGTGCGTGTCTTCGCTAACCTCTGCAACCGCAGAGGAACAACCAAGGAAGTGAATCGATGAAAGTCGCAGTGATGGGTGCCGGCGCGGTCGGCTGCTACTACGGCGCCATGCTGGCGCGCGCGGGCCACGAGGTGGTGCTGATCGGGCGGCCTTCGCATGTCGAAGCCGTTCGGGCGCACGGCCTGCGGCTGGAGACGAAGGCATTCGACGAACACGTGCGGCTCGGCGCGAGCACCGAGGTCAGCGCGGTAAAGGGCGCCGACCTCGTGCTGTTCTGCGTGAAGTCCACCGACACCGAATCGGCCGCGGCGCAGATCGCGCCGCACCTGTCGGCCGATGCGCAGGTGCTCACGCTGCAGAACGGCGTCGACAACGACGCCCGCGTGCGCGCCGTGCTGCCGTCGAACGAAGTGGCCGCCGCCGTGGTCTATGTGGCGACCGAGATGGCCGGCCCCGGCCATGTCAGGCACCACGGCCGCGGCGAACTGGTGATCGCGCCCTCGCGCGCCAGCGAGCAGGTGGCGCAGCACCTGATCGCGGCCGGCGTGCCCACGCAGATTTCAGACAACGTGCGCGGCTCGCTCTGGGCCAAGCTGATCCTCAACTGCGCCTACAACGCGCTGTCGGCGGTCTCGCAGCTGCCCTATGGCGAACTGGTGCAGGGCGTTGGCGTGACCGACGTGATCCGCGACGTGGTGGCCGAATGCATCGCCGTGGCCAAGGCCGAGGGCGTCGTCATTCCGGGCGACACCGACGCCGCCGTGCGCGGCATCGCGCAGTCGATGCCTTCGCAATACTCATCGACCGCGCAAGACCTCGCACGCGGCAAGCCCAGCGAGATCGATCACCTCAACGGGCTGGTCGTGCGGCGCGGCGAGGCGCTCGGCGTGCCCACGCCGGCCAACCGCGTGCTGTTCGTGATGGTGAAGCTGCTCGAAGGCAAGCAGCAGAAGGTGCACGCCTAGCCGGGCATCGGTTCGCGCATCGTCACGAACTCTTCGGCGGCGGTCGGGTGGATGCCGATGGTGCTGTCGAAGATCGCCTTCGTCGCGCCCGCGCGCATCGCCACCGCAAAGCCCTGCACCACTTCGCCTGCGTCCGCGCCCACCATGTGCAGGCCGACCACGCGGTCGCTTTTCTTGTCCACCACCAGCTTCATGAAAGTGCGCTCGCTGCGGCCCGACAGTGTGTGGCGCAGCGACTTGAACTCGCTGGAGAACACCGTCACCTCGCCGAACTTCGCGCGCGCATCGATCTCGCTGTAGCCGCAGGTGCCGATGTTCGGATGCGTGAAAACGGCCGTCGGAATGAACTCGTAGTCGAGGTGGCGCTTGCCCTTGCCGAAGAGTTCGTCGACCACCACCATCGCTTCGGCCAGTGCCACCGGTGTGAGCTGCACGCGGGTCGACACGTCGCCCACCGCGTAGATCGACGGCACCGAGGTGCGGTAGTGCGCATCGACGGCGATCGCGCCCTTGTCGTCGAGCTTCACGCCTGCTGCTTCGAGGCCCAGGCCCTGGGTGTTCGGCACGCGGCCGGTGGCGAAGAGCACCGTGTCGGCCTCGATCTGCTGGCCGCGCCCGAGCGTGACGGTCAACCCGTGCGGGCCACGCGAGATCGACGAGGCCTCGCAGTTGAGCCGCAGGTCGACACCCGCCTTGTCCATCTCCTTCGCGAGAAAGTGGCGCACGTCGTCGTCGAAGCCGGTGAGCAGGTGCGCGCGGCGATGCAGCTGCGTCACCTGGGCGCCGAGGCTGTTGAAGATCGATGCGAATTCGCAGGCGATGTAGCCGCCGCCCACCACCAGCAGGCGCTTGGGAAACGGGTCGAGGTCGAACATCGCGTCGGAGGTCACGATGTGCTCGCGGCCCGGAATGTCGGGCACGAAGGGCGTGCCGCCGGTGGCCACCAGCAGGTGGCGCGCGGTGTGGCGCTGGCCGCCGATCTCGACCGTGTGGCCATCGACCAGTTGTGCCCATCCGGTGATCAGTGTGACGCCCGAGTTCTTCAGCAGCGAGGCATAGATGCCGTTGAGCCGCGTGATCTCTTTCGCGCGTTGCGTCTTGAGGTGTGCCCAGTCGAAGCGCGGGGCTTCGGGAAGCGTCCAGCCATAGCCCGCCGCTTCCTCGAAGGATTCGGCATAGCCCGCTGCGTAGCTGTAGAGCTTCTTCGGGATGCAGCCCACGTTGACGCAGGTGCCGCCCAGCTCGGCGGCCTCGGCCAGGCCCACGCGGGCGCCGGTCTGCGCCGCCATGCGCGCGGCGCGAACGCCACCGCTGCCGCCGCCGATGACGAAAAGATCGAAGTCGAATGTGCGCATGAAAAGCTCCTTGAGCGCCGACTCTAGCGGCCGCCCGAAGGCAGCGCTCCGGGCGGGGCTTGCGCAGTAAGCCGCACTCCCCAAGGGCTATCGACGGCACGTGCTTGACCCTGAAGCTGCTTCAGGGATTCCACTTGCGTCAGGCCCTGCGGGAATCCATCGCCACCGGCGACGTTGCCGCAGTCCTTCATCAGCAAGAACGGGAGAAGCACATGGGCATGTTGGAAAGACTCTTCGGTGGACACGGCGGCGGACGGCATGGCGGCGGTGGCGGCCATCATGGTTCCTCCGGTGGTTACGGCGGCTACGGAAACGGCGCGCCGCCACCGAACAACAACAACGGCGGCGGTGGTGCCATCGCATGCCCGGCCTGCCGCACGGCCAACGCGCCCGGCGCGCGCTTCTGCCAGCAATGCGGCACGTCGATGCTGCCGGCCGCATGCGTCAAGTGCGGCACCACGATGCAGGCCGGCGCGAAGTTCTGCGGCCAGTGCGGCCAGTCGTCGGAGGCTGCGTCGCGCGGCTGACAGCGCAGGGGAAACCCGGCACTTGCCGCGAGCGAGAATCCGCGCTCGTCGGCAATGAGGGACTCCCCATGAAGAATGACCGCACCGCGCATCCAGCGGGCAAGGCACAAGATCGAGGCAATGCAGGAGCGATGAAGGCGCTGGGCCGGGTTTCAGTCCTGGCGCTTTGCGCAATGGCTGCCGCACCTGCACCGGCCAGCGCCCAGCTCGCGCGCAAGCCGTCTTACTACCAGCAGCAGAACCAGCCCCAGCCCGAGGGCCCCGCCGCGCAACTGGTGCCACGACCGGCCGTGCCGTCGTCGCTCCCCGCGCTGCGCAGCCAGGGCGACTTCGATACGCTGGCGCGCGTCTACGACGCCGGCACGCCGATGCAACTGGCCCACGTGCTCTTCGTGATCGATCGGCAGGCCAAGCCGGCGCGCATGTACTACATCGACACGCCGCGCTACCAGCTGCATGTGCGCTTTCTGCGCGACACCCGGCTCACGCCCAACACCATCAAGCGCGAGATCGACCGCAACTACCTCGTGCCCGACCGGCGCTTCTTGTTCGGCACGCTGAGCTGGCAGCAGAACATCGGCACCTTCACCTACGAATTCTGGGAAGGCGACCGGCTCACCGCGCCGCTGCTGCGGCAGGCCGATGCGCAGATCAAGGCCAGCTTCTTCGGCCCCGTGAAGTTCAAGACCAACTCCACGCTGCACGAGCGCGTCGCGAAAGAAACCGGGCTCGACTACGTGAGCCAGGAGGCGCTGATCCGCGAGCAGCCCTACATGCCGATGAACCTCGGCACCGCCACCGGCCGCGTGCGCATCGTGGACGAAGCCGCGAGCGCCAACGCACTGAACGCGCTGCTGCCCGACGACATCGCCGTGCTGCGCCAGGTGCCGATCGGCCTGCCGCCCGTGGCGGGCGTGCTGACCGAGCGGCCATCGACCGCGCTGTCGCACGTCAACCTGCTCGCCAAGGGCTGGGGCATTCCCAACGCCTACGTGCGCGACGCCGCGACCGTGCTGAAGGAGCACGCGGGCCAGTGGGTGGCGCTCAAGGTCGCGGCCTCCGGCTACCAGGTGCGACGGCTCACGCCCGAAGAAATCGCCGCGCTGCCGCCGCGCGCCGTGCGCACCGCATCCACCGGCGCCACGCCCGGCGGCGCGAAAGCCATCAAGCCCGACCTGCGCGAAACCCGCCTGCTGCCACTCGCCTCGCTGCGCGCGCGCAACAGCGCGCAATGCGGCACCAAGGCCGCGAACCTCGGCGCCATGCAGGCCGCGCACATTCCCGGCACATCCGTGCCCGACGGCTTCTGCATTCCCTTCGCGCACTACGACCACTTCATGCGCAGCAACGGCCTGGCCGATCGCATCGCGCGCATGCAGCAGCAACCCGGCTTCGCGAGCGACCCGCAGCTGCGGCAGAAGGCACTGGCGCAACTGCGCGACGAGATCGTGCAATGGCCGGTCGATGCAGCCACCGCGGCGGCATGGCGCGCCGCATGGCAGGCACAGCTGGGCGGCGGCGGCGTGTTCGTGCGCAGCTCGTCCAACTCCGAAGACCTGCCCGGCTTCAGCGGCGCGGGGCTGTACACCACCATGCCCAACGTCAAGACCGGCGACGCACTCGAAGTCGCGGTGAAGAAGGTCTGGGCCTCCGTGTTCAACCCCGAAGCCTGGGAGGCGCGCAGCGCCGCAGGCTTCGGCGCCGAGTCGGTACTGATGGGCGTCTTCGTGCAGACAGCCATCGACTCGACCAACGCCGGCGTGATGATCACCCGCGACCCCTTCGACGCGGGGCATCCGCACGTGACCTACATCTCGGCCAAGCGCGGCATCGGCATCCGCGTGGTCGAAGGCAAGCGCGTGGCGGAGCAGGTGATGTACTCGAGCTGGTCGAAGGCCATCCAGGTGCTGAGCCGCTCGGCAGAAGAAACTTCGCTGCAGCTCGACAAGGATGGCGGCGTGAAGGAAGTGCCAGTGGAAGCCGGCCGCAATGTGCTGACCGATGAACTGGTGGTGCGGCTCGCCAATGTGGGTGCGGCAGTGAAGCGCACATTCAACGCGGTCGATCAGGACATCGAATGGGCGACGGTGGGCGACAAGATCGTGCTGCTGCAGGCGCGGCCGTATGTGGAGCGGCGGCGCTGATCGGGCACTCTCCCCAGCAGATACTGCGGCCGCCACAGCGGGCATCACGACAAACAGGGTTTCACGAACCGGTGAAAAATTCCGCCATCCGGCGGGTGGCGCACAAGACAACGGCAGCCACAGCGCTGGCCCCATCCTATTGATTGAAGGACGCAAAAAGATGAACGCAACGACTGAAGACAAAGGCTACGCGGGCGACGTCACGCCCGAGCAGGCTGCACAGTGGCTGGCAAGCGGCGAGGCCGTGATGGTCGACGTGCGCACCGACGCCGAGCGCGAGTGGGTCGGCTTCGTGCCGGGCGCCGTGCCGCTGGCGTGGAAGCAATGGCCCGGCATGGCGCTGAACCCGACCTTCGACGACGGCGTGCGCGCCGCGGGCGAGGGCGGCAAGAAGCTCGTGCTGCTGTGCCGCAGCGGTGTGCGCTCCATTGCTGCTGCCAAGCGCGCGACTGAACTGGGTCTGGTGGCCTACAACATCCTCGAAGGCTTCGAGGGGAACCCGGATGCGGACGGTCATCGCGGGCTGCTTGGCGGCTGGCGCAAGCGCGGGCTGCCCTGGAAGCAGAACTAGAAGGGACTGTTCGGGGCGGCGCTCGCGCCGACGGGGTGCCTTGCTCCGCGAATGTCCCCCGGCCTGCGGCCTCCTCCTTTATTTCGCTGCGCAAGGCACCCCGCCAGCGCGAGCGTTGGGCAGTGCAGTCGTTGATCGGCGAGCACAAAGACAGCGCTCACTGTGCGCGGGGCACCGGGTGCTCCCCGCAGCGAAATAAAGGAGGAGCGAAGCGGGGGACATTCGCGGAGGGGAGTACCCGGTGTCCTGTGCACGCGCCCCGAACGACCCCAACAACAACGAGCCACCGAAAAGAAAACAGGCCCACCGATTCCTCGGAAGGCCTGTAGGTTGGCTAATCAGCAGGTGTAAGTTCAAAGGAGGAATCCGCAGCTTCTGCCCCGGATAGATCTTGTCCGGGCTCGTCAGCATCGGCTTGTTCGCCTCGAAGATCGCGTTGTACTTGTTGGCATCGCCGTAGTACTTCTTCGAGATGGCCGACAGCGTGTCGCCTCTCACCACGTCGTGGTACTGCGCAGGCGGCGCGGCGGGTGCGACGAGGTTGTTGTCCACGCTCGTGACGTTGGCCACGTTGCCCGCCGCCAGCGAAGCCTTCTCGCTGGCTTCCTGCGAGGGTGCCTGGCCTGCGAGCGTGACCACGCCGGTGCTTGCAACGTAGGTCACCTCAAGGCCGGTGAGCCCGAGGTTCTGCGTTTCGATGTAGGTCTTGATGGCGGCTGCGGCCGCTGCGTTCGCGTCCGTGTCCGGCGTGGCGGCCTGCGCCGACGATCCGCCGAACAGTTTTTCACCGGCTTCCTTGATGAAACTCAGCAATCCCATGGTTTTCTCCTTGTGCCGTGGTGGATGGAATTTGCGAATGTAGTGGCCGAGCGCGGTGGGCCGGCGTAGGTCCATGCCGCGTGTGTCAAGGACGTGCCAGCAGGAATAACAACAAAGTCGCAATAATCCGGCGCATGGCATCCCCCTTCCTCGCAATCGACATCGGCAACACCCGCCTCAAATGGGCGCTCTACGACGGAGCCCATCCCGGCGCCACGTTGCAGGCGCAGGGTGCGGAATTTCTCGATCACATCGAACGGCTCGCCGATGGCCCCTGGGCTGACTTGCCCGCGCCCGGCTCCATGCTGGGCTGCGTGGTGGCCGGCGACACCCTGCGGCGCCGCGCCGAAGACCAGATCGTCGAGCGCTTCGATTGCACGCCGCGCTGGGTGGTGTCGAGCGCGGGCGAGGCCGGCATCGTGAACGGCTACGACCATCCGACGCGCCTGGGTGCCGACCGCTTCGTGGCGATGATCGGCGCGCGCCACCGCATGCTCGCGCAAGGGCCGGCGCGGCCGATGGTGGTGGTGCTGATCGGCACGGCCGTCACGGTCGAGGCGATCGATGCCAGCGGCAAGTTTCTCGGCGGCCTCATCCTGCCGGGCCACGGCATCATGCTGCGCGCATTGGAGTCGGGCACGGCGGGCCTGCACGTACCCACCGGCGAGGTGCGCGAATTTCCCACCAACACCAGCGATGCGCTGACCAGCGGCGGCACCTATGCCATTGCGGGTGCGGTCGAGCGCATGGTGCAGCACGTGCGTTCGCACTGCGGCGCCGAGCCGGCCTGCTACATGACCGGCGGCGCGGGCTGGAAGATGGCGCCCGTCATGAACGGGCACTTCGAGCTGGTCGAGAGCCTCATCATGGATGGGCTGCTGGTGATTGCCCGCGAGCGGGCCAAGCCCTGAGCCGCAAGGAAGGCCCAGGGACGCATCAGCGCATCAACGCCTCGGCCATCGCCTGGAACGCAGGCAAGGTCAGCGGGTCGTTGCCACCGTTGGCCGCGATCGGATGCGAGGCATAGCGCACGATCACCATTTCGGCCTTCGGGTCCACATAGATGCTCTGGCCGTGGATGCCGCGCGCCATGTAGGCGCCGTGCGGGTTGTTCGTGATCCACCACATGTCGCGGTACGACCAGCCCGGCAGCAGCGCATAGCCCGCCTTGACGAACTTGGCCGGGTCGCCGCCGCGGCGGATGTCTTCCACCACCGCCTTCGGAATCGCCTGCTGCCCGTTGGACGCGCGCCCGTCGTTGCGCATGGTCTCGCCGAAGCGCGCCAGGTCGCGCAGCACGGTGTTCAGGCCGCCGCCGCCCGACTCGGTGCCGATGCGGTCGACCATGAAGTAGGCGTCCTGCTCGGCGCCGATGCGGCGCCAGATCTTCTCGCTCAGCAGGTCGGCCAGTGACTGGCCGCTCGCGCGGCGCACGATCCAGGCGAGCACCTCGGCGTTGACGGTCTTGTAGGCGAAGGCATCGCCGTGCTCGCCTTCCTTCTTCAGCGTGACGAGGAATTCATAGAACGACTTCGGGCCGGTGTAGTTCTGGCCCTGGGTGAGCATGCCGCCGGCGCGCGCGTAGTCCCAGATCTCGGCCTTCGGGTCGGCGTAGTTCTCGGAGTAGTGCACGCCGACCGTCATGTCCATCACCTGGCGCACGGTGGCGTCGCCGTACGCCGTGTCTTTCATCTCGGGCAGGTACTTGGTGACCGGCGCGGCCGGGTCCAGCTTGCCTTCATCCGCGAGGATGGCCGCCAGCGTGCCCACGAAGGACTTGGTGACCGACATCGCGATGTGCGGCCGCTCGGGCGACAGTGCGCCGAAGTACTTCTCGTAGAGCACCTTGCCGCGGTGCATCACCAGGATGCCGTCGGTGTAGGTGCCGGAGATCATCTGGGCGAAGTTCATCGTCGCGTCGCCGGTGCTTCCCAGCGGCTTGAAGGTGACCTTCTCGATGTCGAAGCGCGGTGCGGCCGATGGCAGCGGGCTGGCCGCGCCGGGGCCGCGCCACACGTTTGCGGTGGGCACCGTCTCGCGGATGTGCGAGAAGCTCCATCGCGTGCGCGGAAACACGCCGCCCGCCGGGTTGTCGAAGGTGATGAGCTTGTCGGGTGCGGGCGGAAAGCCCTTCATCCAGCCCATGGCCTCGACCGAGGTGGCCACGGGGTCGGGCAGCGCGGCGGGCGCGGGCGTCTGGGCGTTGGAGGTGTTCACGGCAAGCAGGGTGAAGGCGGCGGCAAGCGCCGTGCGTGCAAAAAAGGTCATGGTGATTTTTGGGGAGGTGTTCATCGACATCGCATCAACGGCCGCTGAAGCGCGCGGGACGGCGCTCGACAAAAGAGCGCACGCCTTCGGCCGCGTCCTCGCTGTTCGACAGCCGCTTCTGTGTGTCGATGAACTCCGACACGGCCGCGAGCGGCCCCTGCTCGACGGCCTTGATGACGTTGAGCCGCGTGGCCACCACGGCCAGCGGTGCCTGCGCCGCGATGCGCTGCGCAATGGCCAGTGCCGCGTCGAGCTCCTGCCCGGCCGGCACCACCTTCTGCACGAAGTTCAGGCGGTACGCCTCGGCGCTGTCGAACTCGTCGGCTGTCAGCAGATGCAGCATCGCGTTGCCCACGCCCGCGCGCTCGGCCATGCGCAGCGTGGCGCCGCCCGTGGCCATGATGCCGCGCTGCACTTCCATCTGCGAGAAGCGGCAGTTGTCGGCCGCCACCACGATGTCGGCGCCCAGCATGAGTTCGATGCCGACCGTGAAGCAGATGCCCTTGACGGCCACCACCATCGGCTTGGTGCGGCGGCGGTAGCCGGGCAGGCCGAAGTCGTGCGGCTCCACCAGCCCGGCGGGAATCGCCTTCTCGCCGCGCTTCATGTATTCGGTCACCGCCGGCAGGTCCAGGCCCGCCGTGAAGTGGTCGCCGAAGGCATGCAGCACGCCCACGCGCAGGTTCGGGTCGTCATCCAGGCGGGTGTAGGCCTCGGCCAGTTGCTTGAACATCGGCGGCGTCCAGCCGTTGCGCTTGGCCGGGCGGTTGATGCCGATCAGCAGCACGTGGTCGAGCACCTGGGTGTCGATGCAGCCTTCTGCCGGTGGGGTGGTGGGGGTCGCAGTCATCGGTCTTGTCTCCGTGTTGTTGTTGCGATGGCGCCGCGGCTCAGTACGTGTAGACGCCGCGGCCCGTCTTGCGACCGAGTTGGCCGGCGGCCACCATTTCCTTCAGCAGCGGGCAGGGGCGGTACTTCGAATCGCCGAACTGCTCCAGGTACACCTCCATCACGGCCAGACACACATCCAGGCCGATCATGTCGGCCAGCGCCAGCGGGCCGATGGGCTGGTTGCAGCCCAGCTTCATGCCGGCGTCGATGTCTTCGGCCGTGGCAATGCCTTCGGACAGCACGAAGAAAGCCTCGTTGATCATCGGCACCAGGATGCGGTTGACCACGAAGCCCGGCGCGTTCTTCACCGTGATCGGCGACTTGCCCAGGGTCTCGGCCAGTGCCTTCACCGCGTCGTGCGTGGCGTCGCTCGTGAGGTAGCCGCGGATCAGTTCCACCAGCGCCATCATCGGCACCGGGTTGAAGAAGTGCATGCCGATGAAGCGGTCGGGGCGCGAGGTGGCGGCCGCGAGCTGGGTGATCGAGATCGACGAAGTGTTCGATGCAATGATGACTTCGGGTGCCAGCATGTCGTCGACCTGCTTGAGGATCTTGAGCTTGAGCGCGTGGTTCTCGGTGGCGGCCTCGATGACCAGTTGCGCGCTCTTCAGGTCGTCGTAGTTGGTCGAGCCCTTGATGAGCGCCAGCGCGGCGGTCTTCTGCTCGGCCGTGAGCTTTTCTTTCTTGATCAGGCGGTCGAGGCTGCCCGA
Source organism: Variovorax sp. EL159 (assembly GCF_900100965.1). Classification (GTDB taxonomy): domain Bacteria; phylum Pseudomonadota; class Gammaproteobacteria; order Burkholderiales; family Burkholderiaceae_C; genus Variovorax. The sequence goes on from NZ_FMUJ01000004.1 coordinate 772,740, forward strand.
CACCGTGGCCAGGCCCTTGTCGACGGCCGCCTGGGCGATGTCGACCATCACCACCTTCACGCCGGCCACCGCGCAGGCCTGCGCGATGCCGTTGCCCATTGTTCCGGCTCCGATGATGCCGACGGTCTGGATAGCCATGAGAAAACTCCTTGAGAGAAAACAAAAAAAGAATGCGGGGAGCGGGTGGCGCGCAAGGCCGCCACCGCGGCAGGACATCGATTGTGGATCAGCCCCGCCGGGGCGCCGTTGCCGCGTGCGACACGGGTGGCTTACAGTGCGGCGGTTGCTTTTTCTTCCCCCTTTTCCGACTTCGATCATGACCACCCTCGGCACCCCTCTTTCCCCCTCCGCCACCCGCGTGATGCTTCTCGGCTCCGGTGAGCTCGGCAAGGAGGTGCTGATCGCCCTGCAGCGCCTGGGCGTGGAGACCATCGCGGTCGACCGCTACGAGAACGCCCCCGGCCAGCAGGTGGCCCACCACGCGCGCACCATCACCATGAGCGACCCCGAGGCGCTCAAGGCACTCATCGAGGCCGAGAAGCCCACGCTGGTGGTGCCCGAGATCGAGGCCATCGCCACGCCGATGCTGCAGCAGCTCGAAGACGCGGGCGTGGTGCGCGTCATTCCCACGGCCCGCGCCGCGCGCCTCACGATGGACCGCGAAGGCATTCGCCGCCTGGCCGCCGAAACGCTGGGCGTGCCCACCAGCCCCTACAAGTTCTGCGACTCGCTGGCCGAGCTGCAAGCGGCCATCGACGAAGGCATCGGCTACCCCTGCATCGTCAAGCCGGTGATGAGCAGCTCCGGCAAGGGCCAGAGCAAGATCGACGGCCCCGCCGACGTGCAGAAGGCCTGGGACTACGCCATGGCCGGCGGCCGCGTGAGCCACGGCCGTGTGATCGTCGAGGGCTTCATCGACTTCGACTACGAGATCACGCTGCTCACCGTGCGCGCCAAGGATGCGGCCGGCGCGGTGGAAACGAAGTTCTGCGACCCCATCGGCCACGTGCAGGTGAGCGGCGACTATGTGGAAAGCTGGCAGCCGCATCCCATGGCACCGGCCGCGCTGCAGAAGGCGCAGCAGATCGCGCAGGCCGTCACGGCCGACCTGGGTGGGCAGGGCCTGTTCGGCGTCGAGCTGTTCGTGAAGGGCGACGAGGTCTGGTTCAGCGAAGTCAGCCCGCGCCCGCACGACACCGGCATGGTCACCATGGCCACGCAGTGGCAGAACGAGTTTGAGCTGCATGCGCGCGCCATCCTCGGCCTGCCGGTCGACACCTCGCTCAAGAGCCCTGGCGCCAGCGCGGTGATCTACGGCGGCGTCGATGCCACCGGCATCGCCTTCGACGGCGTGGCCGAGGCGCTGCAGGTGCCCGGCAGCGACATCCGCCTGTTCGGCAAGCCCGAGAGCTTCGTCAAGCGCCGCATGGGCGTGGCGCTGGTGCATGCGGCCGACACCGATACGGCCCGCAAGCTCGCCAAGGAGGCAGCCTCGCGCGTCAAACCGCGTAGATAAGGCTCGCCCCCAGGCTTCGCGCACTTCGTGTCGCTTCTCCAACCCCCTACCGGGGGCGACACCGGTGGCCCGGCAAAGCCGGTTCCACGGTGTCCCTGGATTTGGCCGCGCCGGTCTCATGCGTCGTGGGTGGTGCAGCCTCTGCGACAGATGTAGCCAGTTTCCGCAAGCCGCGCGTCGGGGCACGCGTGCATGGTGCGGGCTCCTGCCAGAACGCCGGTGGATGCGGGTGCATGCGGGTGCATGCGGATACCGCGCATGTGCGATGCACTCCACACTGGGCGTTTGCTCGATCCACCGGAGACACCATGCTGCATCCCCAGGCGCGCGCCTTGCTCGACTTCATCGAGGCGCGCGGCATCCCGCCGACGCACACCCTGTCGCCCGCCGATGCGCGGACCTTCTACCGCGAGCGGCGCACCGCCACGCAGCCGCCGGCCGCTGAAGTCGCCGAAGTGCGCGACCTGGCGGCGGACGGGCCGCACGGCACCATCCCGGTGCGCCTGTACCGGCCACTCGGCTCGGGCGCGGGTCCGCTGCCGGTGCTGGTGTACTACCACGGCGGCGGTTGGGTCATCGGTGATCTCGACACGCACGACGTGCTGTGCCGCGAGTTGGCCAACGGTGCTGGCTGCGCGGTGGTCGCGGTCGACTACCGCATGGGCCCCGAGCACCGCTTTCCCGCCGCCTTCGACGACGTGCTGGCCGCCACCCGCTGGGTGCGCCGCGAGGCCGCGACGCTGGGGCTCGATGCGAGCCGCCTCGCCGTAGGCGGCGACAGCGCCGGTGGCAACCTCGCGGCCGTGGTGTCGATCGCCGCGCGCGATGCGGGCGACTTGCCCATCGCCTTCCAGCTGCTGATCTACCCGGCCACCGACATGCGCCGCGTGCACCCCTCGCACCAGAGCAACGGGCAGGGCTATCTGCTGACCAGCGACACCATCAAGTACTTCCACGACCACTACATCACCGACCCGAAGCACGACCTCGACTGGCGCGCTTCGCCGCTGCTGCACCCCGACCTGTCGAAGCTGCCGCCGGCGCTGGTGATCACCGCCGGCTACGACCCGCTGCGCGATGAAGGGCTGGCCTACGCAGAGGCGCTGACCGCCGCCGGCAACCGCGCGATGTACGTCTGCTTCGAGCGGCAGATCCATGGCTTCGTGCCCATGGGCAAGGTGCTCGATGAGGCCAACACCGCCGTTGCGCTTTGCGCCACAGAGTTGCGGCGCGCGTTTGCGTCGGCCTAGGGAAAGTCCCCGCGCAAATGGGTGCCGCGCAGCCGGCTCGCGCCGCTACGATCCAGCGAACGCGACGCCACCCCCCGGTTGGCAGTTGAACGATGCAGGAGACAAACACCATGCAGCGAACAAGGACGGCGCCGCCTCACAGCGGCGACGCACGGCAGGGCGAGCGCCTGATGTGGCTGGTGCCGCAGCGCGTGTTCTACGCCGGGCTGCTCGGCGCGGCCGCCGAGCGCACCATGGGTGGCCACGGCGTGTACGTGTCGCCCACCGGCGCGCCGCCGAACCGCATCCGCATCGGTGGCGGGGCATGGCAATCGGGCGAACTGATCGTGGTGCCGCCGCACGTGCCGCACCATGTCGAGAGCGCGTGCCCGCTGATCTTCAACCTGCTGATCGAATCCGAATCGGTCGACCCCGGGCGCATGCCCGCCTTCATGCAGCACTGCGGGCCGGTCGACGCGCCCGAGTTCGCGCAGCGCGTGCGCGATGCCCATGCACAACTGCTCGCCGCCTCGGGCCGCATGCTGAGCTTCGACGGGTTCGATTTCGACACGGTATTCTTCGGCCAGGCGCTTGCACCGCGCACGCTCGATGCGCGCATCCGCAAGGTCATCGACGCCATCAACGCCGACCCGGCTGCACCCACCTCGGCCGAAGACTGCGCGGCTTCGGTGAACCTCTCGTTCTCGCGCTTCCTGCACCTGTTCAAGCAAGAAACCGGAATGGCGTTCCGCGCCTTCAGGGCGTGGAAGCGCGCGCGCAGCCTGCTGCGCTACGTGCACCAGAGCGCCACGCTGACCGACATCGCGCTGGACACCGGCTACCCCGATTCGACGCACTTCAGCCATTCGATCCGCCAGGTCTACGGCCTCAAGCCCAGCGACATCGTGGCCGGCTCGCGCCGCCTCGCGCTACACGACGCGGCCGGTGGCTTTCGGCAGTAAGCGCGCAGGGGCCCCATGCAGATCCTCCAACTCCTGCTGTCGGGCATTGCACAAGGTTGCATCTACGGCCTGATCGCACTGGGCTTCGTGCTGATCTACAAGGCCACCGAAACGGTGAGCTTTGCGCAGGGCGACCTGATGATGCTCGGCGCCTTCGGCGCGTTCGCGGGCATGTCGCTCTTCGGCATGCCGTTCTGGCTCGCGGCCATCCTTGCGGTGGTGGCAATGGCGGCCTTCGGCGTGCTGCTGGAACTGGTGGTGATCCGCCCGATCCTGGGGCAGCCGCAGTTCTCGATCGTGATGCTCACCATCGGCATCGCGTACGTGGCGCGCGGCATCATCACGATGGTGCCGGGCATCGGCACCGAGACCCACACGCTGGCCGTGCCCTACAAGGACCAGATCTGGAAGCTGGGCGAACTGGTGGTCAACCTCGAGCAGCTGGCGATCATCATCGCCACGGCCGTTCTTTGCGCGCTGCTGTTCGCGATGTTCCGCTACAGCAAGCTCGGTATCGCGATGCAGGCCTCGTCGCAGAACCAGCTCGCGGCCTACTACATGGGCATTCCGGTGAAAAGGCTCAACGGGCTGGTGTGGGGGCTGGCGGCGGCCGTCGCGGCCATTGCCGGCATGCTGCTCGCGCCCATCACCTTCGTGCACGCGAACATGGGCTTCATCGGGCTCAAGGCCTTTCCGGCCGCGGTGGTGGGTGGCTTCGGCAGCCTGCCGGGTGCGATCGTCGGCGGGCTCGTCATCGGCATCGTCGAGTCGTTCGCGGGCTTCTACCTGCCCGATGGTTTCAAGGACACGGCGCCGTACATCGTGGTGCTGCTGATGCTCATGATCAAGCCCAACGGATTGTTCGGCGAGAAGCTGCGCAAGAAGGTGTAAGTCCCATATGCGCTTCATCTTCAAGACCAGCTACGACCAGGACATCCGCCTCGCAAGGCACGGCGGGCATGTGCTCTGGTACAGCCTGCTCATCGCGTTCCTTATCGCGGCGCCGTGGGTCATCGACGAGTACTGGCTGGCACAACTGACCTTCGTGCTGATCTACGGCATCGTCGGTTTGGGGTTGATGCTGCTGGCCGGTTTCACAGGGCAGTTCTCCATCGGGCATGCCGCCTTTCTGGGGGCGGGGGCGTACACGCAAGGCGTGCTGACGAACCTGGGCGTGCCGTTTCCGCTGGCGCTGGTTGCGGCCGCGGCGCTGTCGGCGGCGGTGGGCGTGGTGGTCGCGTTGCCGGCGCTGCGCGTGAAGGGCATCTACCTGGGCATCGCGACGCTGTCCTTCGGCTTCATCGTCGAAGAGGTGTTCGCGCGCTGGGAGAGCGTGACGGGCGGCAACGCAGGGCTGCACGTGAAGTCGCCGCAGCTCTTCGGCTGGTCGCTGGGCTCGGGCGACGGCTTCTACTTCTTGTGCCTGGTGGTGGCGGTGCTGGCCACGCTGGGCATCCTGAACCTGCTGCGCTCGCCGACGGGGCGTGCCTTCGTCGCGATCCGCGATTCGGAAATCTCGGCGCAGAGCATGGGCATCCATCTCGCGCGCTACAAGACGATGTCGTTCGCGATCTCGGCGGCGCTCGCAGGTTTGGGCGGTGCGTTGTACGCGCACAAGCTGAGCTTCATCTCGCCCGACCAGTTCAGCATCCTGCAGTCGATCGACCTGCTGCTGATGGTGGTGATCGGCGGTCTGGGGTCGGTGCATGGCGCGTTCCTCGGCGCGATCTTCCTGATCGCGATGCCGCAGCTGATCTCGATGGGCAAGGACTGGCTGCCGGAGGTGGTCGGCCAGGCGCCGGGCCTGCAGGGGCTGGTGTACGGGCTGGTGCTGATCGCGTTCGTGCTGTTCGAGCCGCTGGGGCTGTATGGTCGCTGGCTGAAGATCCGCACCTGGCTGCAGCTCTTTCCGTTCTATCGCAAGGGCCTGTTCAAGCGGCAGAAGTCGTTCACCAAGTCGGACCGCCTGAGATGAGCAGCAGCAACGACATCCTCCTTTCCGCGAAGGAATTGAGCGTGCGCTTCGGCGGCGTGCTCGCGGTCAACAAGGTGAGCTTCGACGTGCGGCGCGGCGAGGTCTTCACCTTGATCGGCCCGAACGGCGCGGGCAAGACGACGGTGTTCAACCTCATCAGCCGCATCTACACGCCGACCACCGGCGAGATCACGTGGCACGGCGAAGCAGGAAGCCCGATCGCGCTGACGCAGCAGGCGCCGCATGCGATTGCCGCGCTGGGCATTGCGCGCACCTTCCAGAACATCGAACTCTTCGAGCATGCGACGGTGCTGCACAACCTGCTGATCGGCCGGCACACGCACCGGCAGACGGGGTTCTGGAGCGAGGTGTTCTTCACGCCCGCCACGCGGCGCGCGGAGATCGCGGCGCGCGAGAAGGCGGAGCAGGTGATCGAGCTGCTGGACCTGCAGCACCACCGCGATTCGATGGTGGCGGGGCTGCCCTATGGCGTGCGCAAGGTGGTGGAGCTGGCGCGCGCGCTGTGCACCGAGCCCAAGCTGCTGCTGCTCGACGAGCCATCGTCCGGTCTCAATGTCGAAGAGACGGCGGACATGGCGTTCTGGATTCAGGACATCCAGCATGAGCTGGGCGTGTCGGTGTTGATGGTCGAGCACGACATGTCTCTGGTCTCGAAGGTGTCGGACCGCGTGCTTGCCATGAATCAGGGCGAGGTTTTGGCTACCGGAACACCGCGTGAAGTGCAGGCGGATGCACGTGTGATCGAGGCTTATCTCGGGACTGTGGACGACGTCAGCAGTTTGAGGAGGGTGGCGGTGTGACGGCCTTGTTCGTTGCCTCTTTGGGAGCGCCCGGCATGCGGCACGGTGTGGGCGCCCCCGCTGCGCCGGCCGCTTCGCGGCTGCCCTGCGGTGCTCGCGTTTCGCGGGGTCTCGCAGAACTCGCTGCGCTCAAACAGCTGCGAGCCCTGATCCGCGAAACGCTGCGCTCCTCGGCGGCGCAGAGGGGGCGCCCACCCCGCACCGCACACCGGGCTTGGTCGTGGGGTGTTTGTTCTGTGCGTGTTTGTGGGGCTCGGCGTTGCTCCCTGAACGTAGGAGCGCCGGCATGAGCGATGTCGTACTTCAGTTGCTCAACGTGGAAAGCGCCTACGGGCCTATCAAGGCCATTCGGGGCGTCAGCCTGAAAGTCCGGCAGGGCGAGATAGCGACGGTGCTGGGCTCGAACGGCGCGGGCAAGACCACGATTCTCAAGACCATCTCGGGGATCATCGATCCGCGCAAGGGCAGCATCGAATTCCAGGGCAAGGACATCACGGCCAAGGACCCGGCCTACATCGTCCAGCAGGGGCTGAGCCACGTGCCCGAAGGGCGCGAAGTGTTCCCGCTGCTGTCGGTGAAAGACAACCTGCTGATGGGTGCCTACACACGCAAGGACCGCGACGGCGTGGCGCGCGACATGGAGACGGTCTACGGCTACTTCCCCATCCTGCGCGAACGCGCGACACAGGATGCGGGGCTGCTCTCGGGCGGCCAGCAGCAGATGCTGGCGATCTCGCGCGCGATCATGGCGGCGCCGCATCTCATTCTTCTGGACGAACCCAGCCTTGGGCTGAGCCCCAAGCTGACGAAGGAGATCTTCGAGATCGTCGTGCGCATCAACCGCGAGCGTGGCACGACGATCCTGCTGGTCGAGCAGAACGCCAACATGGCGCTCAATGCCGCGGACCACGGCTACGTGCTCGAGAACGGCCGGATCGTGATGGAAGACTCCTGCGAACGCCTGCGCGAAAAGGAAGACATCAAGGAGTTCTACCTCGGCGTGAAAGACGACGGCGTGCGCGGCGAGCGGCGCTGGAAAAAGAAGAAGACCTGGAGGTAGCCGCCATGCAAGGACTCTGGGAGCTCAACACCTTCGAACCCCGGCTCGACGTCGTCGTGCCCGGCGACACCATTCCCGCCATGTTCTGGAACGCCGTGAAGCAGCGCGGCGACACCGTCTGGATGCGGCAGAAAGAGCTGGGCATCTGGCGCAGCTGGAGCTGGCACCAGACCGCCGACGCGGTGCGCGAGATCGCGGCCGGTCTCCAGGCCATCGGCTTCGCGCGCGGCGAGTGCGCATCGATCCTCTCGAACACGGTCATCGAGTGGGTGCTGGCCGACCTGGCCGTGCTCAGTTGCGGCGGCGTGTCGAACGGCATCTACCCGACCGACGCGGCCTCGCAGGTGCACTACCTGTGCGAAGACTCGCGCACCACCATCCTCTTCGTGGAAGACGACGAGCAGCTGGACAAGGCGCTCGAGGTGCGCGACGCCCTGCCGGGCCTGCGCCGCGTGATCGTGTTCGACATGGAAGGCCTGCGCGACCTCGACGACCCCGGCGTCATGAGCCTGGAGGCGCTGCGCGTGCTCGGCCGCATGCACCTTGCGGGCGACCCGCAGGCCGTCGAGCGCAGCGTGGCCGCCTGCCGGCCCGAAGACCTGGCCATCCTCGTCTACACCTCGGGCACCACCGGCAAGCCCAAGGGCGCGATGCACAGCCATGCGGGGCTGGTGTACACCGCGCGTGGCTACAACACGCTCATCGCGCAGGACGAAAAAGACGAGCGCATGTGCTTCCTGCCGCTGTGCCACATCGCCGAGCGCATGGGCGGCGAGTACTTCGCGATGTACACCGGTTCGATCCTCAACTTCGTGGAGAACCCCGAGACGGTGCCGGAGAACGTGCGCGAGATCGCGCCCACCGTGTTCACCGCCGTGCCGCGCGTGTGGGAGAAGTTCTATTCGGGCGTGATGATCGCGCTGAAGGAGGCGGGCCCGCTGCAGCAGGCCGCCTACAAGTGGAGCATCGGCGTGGGCGAAGCCATTGCGGCGAAGGTACTGGCGGGCGAGCCTGTCGGCGCGGGGCTCAGGCTCAAGTTCAGGCTGGCGCGGCTGCTGGCGCTGGACAACGCGCGCAAGCTCATCGGCATTCACCGTGCGCGCTTTCTGGTGACGGGCGCGGCGCCGATCTCGCCCGAGCTGGTCAAGTGGTACCTGGCGCTCGGCGTTCCGATGCTGGAGGTGTGGGGCATGACGGAGTCGTGCGGCGCCTCGACGGCCGTGCCGGCGACGCGCATCAAGCCCGGCTCCATCGGCCCGGCCACGGGCTACAACGAGGTGCGCATCGAGCCCGGCACCGGCGAAATCCTGGTGCGAGGCCCCAATGTCTTCATGGGTTATCTGAACCTGCCCGAGAAGACCGCCGAGACCATCGACGCCGACGGCTGGCTGCACACGGGCGACGTGGGCGTGATGGACGAGGACGGGTATTTCCGCATCACCGACCGGATGAAAGACATCATCATCACGGCAGGCGGGAAGAACGTGACGCCGAGCGAGCTGGAGAACGAGCTCAAGTTCAGCCTCTACATCACCGATGCCGTGGTGATCGGCGATGCGAAGCCCTACCTCACGGTGATCGTCATGATTGACCAGGAGAACGTCGAGAAGTTTGCGCAGGACAACGACGTGCCGTTCAGCAACTACGAGAGCCTGACGCGCACGCGCGAAGTGCAGGACCTGATCCAGGGCGAGATCGACCGCGTCAACGCCAAGTTTGCGCGTGTCGAGCAGATCAAGAAGTTCTTTCTGCTCGAGACGCAGCTCAGCGCCGAAGACGAAGAGCTCACGCCGACGATGAAGCTCAAGCGCAAGCTGGTGCAGACCAAGTACGCGGAGCGCATCGAGGCCATGTACCGCTGACCTGCGCGCAGAGAGATTGCAGATCCGTTTTTTTCGTCAACCCGAGGAGACAACCGCATGAAGCTCAAGACACTGACGGCGCTGGCCGTGCTGGGCCTGGTCGCCACGCTCGCGTCCGCGCAGCAGCAACAGGGCGTGACCAAGGACGAGATCCGCATCGGCACCATCCAGGACTTGTCGGGCCCGCTCGCGGGCTTCGGCAAGCAGGCGCGCAACGGCATGCAGCTGCGCGTGGACGAACTCAACGAGCAGGGCAACATCAACGGGCGCAAGCTCAAGCTCTTCGTCGAAGACTCGGGCTACGACCCGAAGAAGGCGGTGCTGGCGGCGCAGAAGCTGGTGAACCAGGAAAAGATCTTCATCATGGCCGGCCACATCGGCACGGCGCAGAACATGGCGGCGATGCCGGTGCAGTTCGACAAGAACGTCATCAACTACATGCCGATCACGGCGGCGCGCGAAATGTACGAGCCGCTGAACCGGTTGAAGTATTCGTTCGCCGCCACTTACTACGACCAGATCCGGCTGGCCCTGCCGAAGATGATCAAGGACAAGGGCGCCAAGAAGGTCTGCACCATCTACCAGGACGACGAGTTCGGGCTCGAAGTGCAGCGCGGCGCCGAAGCGGGCCTGAAGGCCGCGGGCATGGAACTGGCCGAGAAGACATCGTTCAAGCGCGGTGCCACCGACTTCAGCTCGCAGGTCGCGAAGATGAAGGCCGCCAACTGCGACCTCGTGGTGCTCGGCACCATCATCCGCGAGACCATCGGCACGGTGGGCGAGGCGCGCAAGACGGGCTTCAACCCGACCTTCCTGGGCTCGAGCGCGGCGTACACCGACCTGATCCACAAGCTCGGCGGCAAGGCGATGGACGGCGTCTACGCCACGATGACGGTGCAGAACCCTTACACCGACGAACAGTCGCAACCGCTGCGCTTCTGGGCCAACAAGTACAAGACCAAGTTCAACGAAGATCCGACGGTGTTCTCGGTGTACGGCTACGTGATCATCGACTCGTTCATCAAGGCGGCGCAGAAGGCCGGGCCGAACCTCACGACCGACAGCTTCATCAAGGCGATGGACAGCATCACCTTCGAGCCCGACATGTTCGGCAGCCCGAAGAGCACGTACACCGCGACCAAGCGCCTGGGCAACGACCAGTCGCGGCTGTCGCAGATCAAGGACGGCAAGTGGGTGGTGGTCTCTGACTACGTGACGCCGTAAGAGGTGCTCGCCAGCACCGGGGAGGGCGGCTATATTTCGTCGCGAAACCCATCGCGAGAGTGCCCGCCATGCCCCAGTACTGGTTGATGAAATCCGAACCCGACGAGGTCTCGATCGACGACGCGCTCGCCGCGCCCGACGCCACCGTGGCGTGGACCGGCGTGCGCAATTACCAGGCGCGCAACTTCATGCGCGACGGCATGAAGGTCGGCGACGGCGTGCTGTTCTATCACTCGAGCTGCCCGGAGCCGGGCATTGCCGGCATCGCGCGGGTGGCCTCGGCCATCAAGCCCGATCCGACGCAGTTCGATGCGAAGTCGCCGTACTACGACGCGGGCGCGAAGAAGGACGATCCGCGCTGGCTGCTGGTGGATGTGCAGGCGGTGCGCAAGACCCGCCTGCTGGCCTTGCCCGAGCTGCGCGCCAAGCCCGAGCTGGCCGAGCTGATCGTGCTGCGCAAGGGCAACCGGCTGTCGATCACGCCGGTGGAGCCCGCGCACTGGAAGATCATCGAGAAGATGCTGGCCTGACCCAAGGCGGCGGATTGCCGGCTACTTGCTCACGACGCCCAGCGCGTTGTCGAGCTTCGCGAAGAACGCCTGGTAGGGCGGTGCGTCGGTCACGAGCATGGAGCGCGAGTCGCCATTGCTGTCCCAGACCGTGGTCCTGAAGCGCGCGCGGACGACGACCTCGCCAGGTGCCCGGCCCGGCCGCAGCGCGACGAAGGCTTCGGTCGTCTGGTGGTCGGGCCTTCCGGGCAGGCCCATCCTCGACTTCAGCACGGCACGCAGGGTTTCGCGTTCCTTGCTGACCAGCAGTTCGTTGTGCACGCCCTGGATGAGGTTGAAGTCGGGGTCGGCTTCCACGCGCGCATAGCCCAGTGCTTCGAGCGAGCCCTGGCTTGCGCGCAGCGCGGTGGCGAGCGAGCTGCGTTGCACGATGTGGTCGCGTTCGCGCTCGAAGGTGCTGCGCTCCTGCGCGGTGGGCTCGACCCAGGTCTGCGACGAGCTGTAGCGCAGGAAGCGCCCGCCGTCGCCGTCTTTTTGCTCCTGGGGCTTGGGCGATGCACAGCCTGCAATGGCCAGCACCGCGAGCAGCGCGCCGGACGCCAGCGGGGCGCGGGATGCGAAGGAGGAGGAAAAGAAGAACTTCTTCATGTCATGCCCTTGTCATGTGATGCGCGAGAGGACGGGGAACAGCTTGCCGAGCCCATCGGCCATCACTTCGACCGCGAGCGCCGCAAGGATCAAACCCATCAGCCGCGTCATGATGTTGATGCCGGTCTTGCCGAGCACGCGCGCGATCGGGTGGGCGAGCGAGAACGCGAGGGCGGTGGCCAGCGCGACCACGACGCCGTAGCCGACCAGCACCGCCAGCTCCCAGAGGTGCTGCGCCTTGTCGGCGTAGATCACCACCGTGGAAATGGCGGCCGGCCCGGTGAGCAGCGGAATGGTGAGCGGCACCACCGCGATGGAGGCGCCCATCGACGCCTTCACTTCTGTGGCGCGCAGTTCCTCGACGTTGGTCTTGCTCTCGGCGGGCTGCGCGTTGAGCATCGAGATCGAGCTCATCAACAGCAGCAGGCCACCGCCGACCTGGAAGCTGGCGATCGAGATGCCGAAGAAAGACAGCAGCTGCAGCCCGATCAGCGCGCTGACCGCAATGACGACGAAGGCACTGAAGGCCGACATGCGCACCGTGTGGCGCCGCTGGGCGTCGGAGTAGTCCTGGGTGTAGTGGATGAAGAAGGGCACGATGGCCAGCGGGTTGACGATGGCCACCAGCGTGACCAGCGGCTTGATCAGGTCCATCGAGGTGCTCATGGCTACCTTCCTCCGGTGACGTCGAGCAGGGCCATGGTGGTGTAGCTGGCCTCGGCCGAAAGCAGCCAGAGGATGGCGCCCGCGATCTCGTCGGCGGTGCCGGCGCGTTTCATGGGTACCTGCGGGCCGAGCGCGGCGGCGCGGTCGGGCAGGCCGCCCGAGGCGTGGATGTCGGTGTCGATCACGCCGGGGCGCACCGCGTTCACGCGGATGCCTTCGTCGGCCACTTCCTTGGCCAGGCCGATGGTGAGGGTGTCGATGGCGGCCTTGCTCGCCGCGTAGTCGACGTACTGGCCGGGCGAGCCGATCCGTGCGGCGCCGCTGGAAACATTGACGATGGCCCCGCCTGTGCCGCCGTGCTTGGTGCTCATGCGGCGCACGGCTTCGCGCGCGCAGACGAAGCTGCCGATCACGTTGATGCGGAACATGCGCTCCAGCCGCGCCGTGCTCATTTCGTCGACCCGGGCCGTCACGTCGACCACGCCCGCGTTGTTGACCAGCGCGGTGAGTCGGCCGAGCTTGGCGTCGACCTTGGCGAACATCGCGAGCACTTGCGCTTCGTCGCCGACGTCGGCCTGCACCGCGATGGCCGTGCCGCCGCCCGCGCGGATGGTACGCACCACTTCGTCGGCCGCCAGCGAGTTGCTGGCGTAGTTGACGGCCACCGCGTAACCGCGCTTTGCCGCCAGCAATGCAGTGGCGGCGCCGATGCCGCGCCCGCCACCCGTGATCAAGAGCACTTGGTCCAAAACCTACCTCCTGCAGAGAAACTGCGTGTCAGTTAAAACCGTCGGCTTGGATTACATCATCGAGGGCCGGCGCACGGGCACTGCGCGGGGCCGTCCAGGCAAGCGCGCACCGCGGTGCGCGGCACGGAGGTTACCGAATGCACACCACCAGCAAGACGATCGACTACTACTTTGCGCCCCAGAGCCCGTGGACCTATCTGGGCCACAGCCGCTTCGAGGCGATTGCCGCGGCGGCGGGCGCCACGGTGCGCGTGCGGCCCATCGACATGGGCAGCGTGTTCCCGGTGTCCGGCGGGCTGCCGCTGGGCAAGCGGGCACCGCAGCGCCAGGCCTACCGGCTGGTCGATCTGGCGCGCTTCTCACGCCATCTGGGGTTGCCGCTGAACCCCAAGCCGAAGTTCTTTCCGGTGGCGAGCGACGACGCGGCCCGGCTGATCATCGCGGTCGACATCAACGACGGCACGCAGGCCGCGATGCGCATGAGCGCGGCGGTGTTCGCGGCAGTCTGGGTGCAGGAGCGGAACATCGGCGATCCGAATCTGCTCGAAGCGCTGGTCGTGGAGTGCGGGCTGCCGGCCAAGCGCGCCGAGCAATCGCAAAGCCAGGCGGTGCAGGAACGCTACGAGGCCTACACGCAGGAAGCCATCGACATCCAGGTGTTTGGCGCGCCGAGCTACGTGATCGACGGTGAAATATTCTGGGGGCAGGATCGCCTCGACTTCGTCGAACGGGCGCTGCGCCCGTAGCCACGGCATTCACCTGCGCATCTACCTATTCACTTATTTGCCATCAAGGAGCAAGACAACCATGGGCCAATTCATCGATCTCACCGCCAAGGACGGGTTCAGCTTTCCCGCCTACGTGGCGGAACCCGCGGGCAAGCCGCGCGGCGCCGTGGTGGTGGTGCAGGAAATCTTCGGCGTGAACTCGCACATCCGCGCGGTGGCCGACAGCTATGCGGCCGAGGGTTATCTGGCGGTGGCGCCGGCGACCTTTCATCGCGTGAAGCAAGGCGTCGAGCTGGGCTACAGCGAGGACGACATGAAGAACGGCTTCGGCCTGAAGACCGCGGTCGAGGCACTGCCCGCCCCCGGCGTGCTGCAGGACATCGAAGCCGCGATTGCCTATGCCTCGAAGGCGGGCAAGGTCGGCATCGTCGGCTATTGCTGGGGCGGCCTGCTGGTCTGGCGCGCGGCGAGCCTGTTGCCGGGCCTGGCCGCGGCGGCGCCGTACTACGGTGGCGGCATGACCTCGCCGGAAGAAACGGCACGCCAGCCCAAGGTGCCGGTGCTCGCGCACTTCGGCAATCAGGACCACTGGATTCCGCTGGACACCATCGAGACCTTCAAGAAGGCGCACCCCGAGGTGGAAGTGCATGTGTACCCCGTGGGCCATGGCTTCAATTGCGACCAGCGTGGTTCGTACAACGCCGAGGCGGCCAAGCTGGCGCGCGAGCGCACGCTGGCGTTCTTCGCCAAGCATCTCGGCTGACGCACGGAAGGCCGTCCGCCAGACACGAAGCCCGGCCATCAGTGCCGGGCTTTTTCGTTCAGGGCTTGCGGGCGCCCGTGCCGTTGCCCACGCGGGTCTGCAGAAAGTCGAGCAGCGCGCGCAACGCCGCGCTGTTGTGGCGCCGCTGGAGGTACGCGGCCGACAGCCACATGTCCTTGCGCGCGTAGTCCTGCAGCACCGGCACCAGTTCGCCATGGTCGATGTGCGACTGCACCAGGAGCGACGGCAGGTAGATCACGCCAAAGCCGTGCATGGCGACCCGGATCAGCGGCGCGCCCTCGGTGCAGTCCATGCGGCTCTTGACCGGTACGTCCAGCGGCTGCCCGCCATCGTCGAAACGCCACACCGGCTGCGCGCCCAGCAACGAATGCGTGAGCGCCTCGTGCCCGGCCAGGTCGCGTGGATGCTCGGGCTTGCCGTGCTTTTTCCAGTAGACCGGCGAGGCGCAGACCACCATGCTCATGGGGCGCAGCTTGCGCACGATCAGGTTTGCGTCTTCGACGGGGCCGCTGCGGATGTCGACGTCGATGCCTTCTTCCGCCAGGTCGACCGTGCGATTGGTCAGCTGCAGGCTGATGCTCACGTCGGGGTAGTAGCGCATGAAGTCGGCCAGCAGGTTGGGAAACTCGCCGTTGCCCATGCCGTGCGGGGCCGAAATGCGCAGCCGGCCGCCAGGCTGGCTGGCGCGCTCCTGCAGGGCGGCCTGCGTGAGCTCCACCATTTCGAGCACGGGCGTGCTGCGTTCGAGCAGCAACTGCCCGGCGTCGGTGAGGCTCACGGAGCGCGTGGAGCGGTTGAGAAGACGCACGCCGAAGCGGGTTTCGAGCTCGGCCACATACTTGCTGACCGTGGCTTTCGACATGTCGAGTTTCTTGGCCGCCTGGGAAAAGCTGCCATGGGAGGCGACTTCCCGGAAGGTTCTGATCAGATCGAGACTGTCCATGTCAAAGAGCCCATTGTTTCCGTTTTGGGAACGCGATGGTTCGATTCTCCCGGGTTTTTCCTAACGGGATTGGGCGACACTTCGGTTACAGGCCGTCGTTTCAGCCAGCCTGCATCCATCCTGCGGTTTCGCCCCGCGTTCGAAGGCCCGCTGAAACATCGGAAGGAAAAGAAATGAAGACCTCGAAGACCATTGCCGCTGTCGCCCTGTCGATGCTGGCCGTCGCGGGCGTCGTCCATGCCGAAGGCTACGAGCCCGTGCAGCCGCTCAAGGCGGCCACCAGCCGGACCGAAGTGGCGAGCGAAGCCGCAGCTGCGGCGCGCGACGGGAACGTCTATGGCGACGTGATCGAGGCGCCGCCGGTCTCGCGGCCCAGTTCGCGCGATCGGGCGTCGGTTCGCGCAGAAGCGGTGGCTACCGCGCACGCGCCGAACCAGAACCTGGACCGCCGCGCCTTTGCCAACAGCGAGGTCCCGCCGCAATTCCGAACGGCGCGGCCATAGGCCGAAAGCCAGCGATTTTCAGAGGCCGGGCCGATGCAAATCGGCCCGGCTTTTTATTGCTTGCATGCCTTGATGTCAGCATTGTTTCAATAGAGGAAACACGGTGTCTCTGAACCGAGCGTTCTGGCTGTCCGATTCGCCCGGAAACTCGCCGCACAGGCAAGCAAACGTAAACGAACGTGCAAGCCTGGTGGAAAAACCATCCGACGAACACATCAGGAGAACTGACCATGAAGACCTCGCAAATCCTCGCTGCTGCCGCTCTGACCTTGCTTGCCGCCACCGGCGCTCAAGCTGAAACGTACCAAGGCGTGAACGCCGCTGTCTCGACCAAGAGCCGCGACGAAGTCAACGCCGAAGCCGTGCGTGCCGCATCGGCTCCGAACCAGAACGTCGTGCGCGGTTCGCGCGGCGCTGAAACGGTTGCCGTGTCGCAAGACCGCGCCATCGTCGCAGCCGAAGCCGTTCGCACCGCCTACGCTCCCGACCAGAACGTGAGCTCGGGCTCGCGCGTCAACAGCAAGGTCATCTCGACCATGGCCAACCCCGCTGACGCACGTGTCCAGGCCCAACAAGGTTCGGGCGCTGTCGCCAAGTAATTGACGTTGCCCCTCGGGGCGGCTGAAATGCAAAAAGGGCCCCGCGCAAGCGGGGCCCTTTTTTCTTTGGGCGCGATGAATGAGCGAGCGTCAGCGCGTGCGCGCGAGATAACGTTTGCGCCAGAAGATCAAAACCAGCAGCACCGCGATGACCAGCATCGACGTCATCGCGATCCAGAAGCCATCGGCCTTGTGCACCAGCGGAATGAACTCGAAGTTCATGCCGAAGATGCCGGCGATCAGGTTGAGCGGCAGGAACACGGCGGTCAGCACCGTCAGCACCCGCATGATGTCGTTGGCACGGTGGCCCTGGACGCTGAAGTGCATCTGCACGGCCGTCTCGGCGTTCTGTTCGAGCCGGTGCACGTGGTGCACCACGCGCTCGATGTGCTCGAGCACGTCGCGGCTGCGGATCATGATGAGTTCGCGCTCGCGCTGCTCGGTCTCACCCTTGGGCACGGGCAATGTTTCGAGCGAATCGATCCAGTCCTGGATGGCGGCGCGCTGGTCTTCGCAGATTTCGTCCAGGTGATGCAGCGACTGGCGCGCCCCCATCAGTGCGCCCCAATTGGTGAAGCGGCTGCGGGGGTCGATCAGCTCGGTCTGCCAGTGGTCGAGCTGCTTCGTGAGTTCCCGCCGCAGGTCGAGGTAGGCGTCGACGATCTGGTTGACGACGCGCAGCATCAGGTCGGACGGGCTGGTCGGCAGCCGGGCCGAGGTGGCGCGCACGTCCAGCGCCGGCGCGCCGCGGTCGTCGGGCGAGCCGGCCGCCAGAAGCCGCGTGGCGAAGGCATCGCGCACCGCGCCGTCCTCGGGGTGCACCGACAGCAACACGCGGTCGAACACCGCGAAACCGACCGGGCGGGTGTCGACACGGCGCAGCACGGGCGGGCCGCTGCGGGGCTGCGGCGGGGTGGGCGTCATCGGCGTCTCGTTGCCGTTTCCCTTGCCGTTGCCGAGCGCCGCCTGGCCCTGCGCGGTCGCGAGGCGGCGGAACACCAGCACGTCGTACTGCGAGGTGTAGTCGTAGTGCGAAGGCAACTGGTCGTTGAGCAGGTCGGCCACGTGCAGGTCGACCAGCTGCGTCAGGCAAAGGGTCTGCAGGATCTGCTGGACTTCGGGCAGCGAGGCGCGAAATTCCTCGCGCGTGAGCGATATCCAGAGGTAGCCGCCGGCGCCGCACGCACCCGGCACGGCCAGCGGCGCCAGCGCCTGGTGCTCGCAGGCTTGCGAACGGTTGATTTCGAAGATGCGCATGACGTCGCCCCGTTGGTTCTTCTTGTGCATCGGAACGCCCGGAAGCGGGCGTCCGATGGCCGCATGCCGCTACTGTTTTTGCAGCAGGCGGGCCGCGTCGAGCGCGAAATAGGTGAGCACGCCGTCGGCGCCTGCGCGCTTGAAGGCCAGCAGGCTTTCGAGCACCACGGCGTCGTGGTCGAGCCAGCCGTTCTGGGCGGCCGCCTTGAGCATCGCGTACTCGCCGCTCACCTGGTAGGCGAAGGTCGGCACATGGAACTCGTCCTTCACGCGGCGCACGATGTCCAGGTAGGGCATGCCGGGTTTCACCATCACCATGTCGGCGCCTTCGGCGATGTCGAGCGCGACTTCGCGCAATGCCTCGTCGCTGTTGCCCGGGTCCATCTGGTAGACCTTCTTGTTGGCCTTGCCCAGCGTCGAGGCGGAGCCCACGGCATCGCGGAAGGGGCCGTAGAAGGCGCTCGCGTACTTGGCGCTGTAGGCCATGATGCGGGTGTGAATGTCGCCGCGCGCTTCGAGCGCGGTGCGGATGGCGCCGATACGGCCGTCCATCATGTCGCTGGGCGCCACGATGTCCACGCCGGCCTGCGACTGGGCAAGTGCCTGCTTCACGAGCACTTCGACGGTCGGCTCGTTGAGGATGTAGCCGCTGTCGTCGAGCAGGCCGTCCTGGCCATGGCTGGTGTACGGGTCCAGCGCGACGTCCGTCATCACGCCCAGTTCGGGGAAGCGCGCCTTGAGCGCGGCCACCACGCGGGGGATCAGGCCATCGGGGTTGAAGGCCTCGTCGCCGGAAGGCGTCTTGAGGCTGGCGTCGATCACGGGAAACAGCGCCATCACGGGGATGCCCGCTGTTACGCATTGCTCTGCCACAGGCAGCAGCAGGTCGAGGCTCAAGCGATCGACGCCGGGCATGGACGGCACGGCATCGCGCCGCTTCTTGCCTTCCTGCACAAACACCGGGTAGATGAGGTCATTGACCGTCAACGTGTTTTCTCGCACCAGGTTGCGGGTGAAGGCATCGCGGCGCAGGCGGCGCGGCCGACCGGCGGGGAACATCGCCAGGGGGGAAAGTGATGACGTCATATATCCAAAATTGTGCCTGAAGCAACATTTCGCAGTACCGCGCTGCGGCAGTCAGGTTGTCTGACAACTACGGAAAATAGTAGAACAAAAGCTTTAGATTTTTTACTTTAAATGTCAAAGAAAGTGCCTCAGTCGCTTGAAACCTTGTTTCGTCTTTGTTAAATTCTGAAGCGGGCGGCTTGCCGCTCCCCGCTTTTCCTCCCTGAGCGGGTGCCTTGATGTGTGACAGCAAAAGGGCTTCCCAGCCCGGCGTGAAGACGTCGGGCTTTTTTTTGCCTGAAGCCTTTCTGGACCACCTCGAATCAGAGGGCAATGGCAGGGCGCGCTACTAAACTGCCGCCATGCTCTGGGTCAAATCTTTCCATATTGTTTTCATTGCAAGCTGGTTCGCGGGGTTGTTCTACCTCCCACGGATTTTTGTCAATCTTGCGATGGTTCCGCCCGAGTCGGTGGCCGAGCGCGAGCGCCTGCTGTTGATGGCGCGCAAGCTGCTGCGGTTCACCACGTTCCTGGCGGTTCCGGCCCTGGGTTTCGGTCTCTGGCTGTGGCTGGGCTACGGCATTGGGCGCGGCCCGGGCAATGGCTGGATGCATGCCAAGCTGGCACTGGTGCTGGTGGCGATCGGCTATCACCACGGCTGTGCCGTGTTGCTGCGGCGCTTCGCGGCGGGCGGCAACCGGCGCAGTGATCGCTGGTACCGCTGGTTCAACGAACTGCCCGTGCTGCTGCTGCTGGGCATCGTGATCCTGGTGGTCGTCAAGCCGTTCTGAGCCCGGTGCCTACGGTGGAGAGTTCGCACAAGTCCGCCGCGCTCCCCCTGGCGCTCGCCTATGCGGCGCTGATCGTTTACGCCAGCCTGTATCCCTTTGTCGACTGGCGCGACCAGGGCATCGCGCCCTGGGCCTATCTGGCGGCGCCCTGGCCCAAGTACTGGACCGGCTTCGACCTGGCGATCAATGTCGTGGGCTACGTGCCCTTCGGCTTCCTGTGCGCCCTGACGGTGCTGCGCACGCGCCGCAGTGCCAGCGTGTGGCGCGCGGTGCTGCGTGCGACGGTGGCTGGTAGCGCGATCGCCTTTGCCATGGAAACGCTGCAGAGCTACCTGCCCGCGCGTATTCCGTCCAACGTCGACCTGGGGCTCAACACGGCCGGCACGGTCCTCGGCGCCGTGCTGGCAGCGGCGCTGGAGCGGCTGGGCGCGATCGCGCACTGGAGTCGCGCGCGATCGCAGTGGTTCATTGAAGACGCGCGCGGCGCGCTGGTGCTGCTCGCGCTCTGGCCCTTTGCGCTGCTGTTCCCCGCGGCCGTCACCTTCGGGTTGGGCCAGGTGTTCGAGCGACTCGAAACGGCGATTTCCGAATGGCTGCTCGACACGCCTTTCATCGACTGGCTGCCGCTGCGCCAATTCGAGCTCGAGCCGCTGGTGCCGGCGGTGGAGTTGCTGTGCGTGATGCTCGGCGCATTGGTGCCGTGCCTGCTGGGGTATCTGGTGGCGCGCTCGGTCGTGCAGCGGGCCATTCTGCTGCCGCTGACCTTGCTTGCGGGCATCGCAGCCTCGGCGCTGTCGGCGGCATTGAGCTATGGGCCCACGCATGCGTGGGCATGGCTGGACCTGCCGGTTCAGGTCGGCATGGTGGCCGCGCTCTTTGCGGGCGTGCTGTTGCTGTTCGCGCCGCGTCGCTTGTGTGCGGCCTTGCTGCTGGTGGGGCTCGTGCTGCAGTTGAGCCTGCTGAACCAGGCGCCCGAGAGCGCGTACTTCGCGCAGACGCTGGCCACGTGGGAGCAGGGGCGCTTCATCCGGTTCCACGGGCTCGCGCAATGGCTGGGATGGGCCTGGCCCTTCGCCGTGCTGGCGTACGTGGTAGCGGCCCTGTCGCGCCGGGGGCGGCCCGGGGCCGTCACAGCGGGCTGAGAGGGCCGTCACTAAAATCGGTCCGATGCCCAGTCCTACCTCTGCCGCGCCGTCCGGCTACTACGGCCGCCACATCTTCTTTTGCCTCAACGAGCGCAAGAATGGCGAAGACTCCTGTGCCTTGCACAACGCACAGGAGGGCTTCGATCGCTGCAAGGCGAAGGTCAAGGAGGCGGGGCTTGCCGGGCCCGGCAAGGTGCGCGTCAACAAGGCGGGCTGCCTCGACCGCTGCGCGGGTGGCCCGGTGGCGGTCGTGTACCCCGAGGCGGTCTGGTACACCTTCGTCGATGCCGACGACATCGACGAGATCGTCGAGTCGCACCTAAAGAACGGCCAAGTCGTCGAGCGGCTCGTGCTGCCTGCCGACGTCGGTCGCTGAACTTTCCCCAAGACCCCGTGCTCGTACCGGGCACGACGCCGGCCCGCCCGGCGGCCACCACTCTGACAGCGCCATGAACTCCCAGACCGAAAAGATCAGCCTCCAGGGCGCCGCCGGCGTCATCGAGGTGCAGCGCGATCTGCCGGCCGACGCTTCGCGCGGCATCGCGGTGATCGCCCATCCCCATCCGCTGTTCGGCGGCACGATGGACAACAAGGTCGTGCAGACCCTGGCACGTGCCTTTGTCGCCAGCGGCTGGACCTCGGTGCGCTTCAACTTCCGCGGCGTGGGTGCCAGCGAGGGCGTGCATGACGAAGGGCGCGGCGAGCTGGAAGACATGCTGAATGTCGTTGGCCAACTGGCCTCCGAAGGTCCGCTGGCGATCGCCGGTTTTTCCTTTGGCGCTTTCGTTGCGAGCGGCGCTGTTGCAAAGCTCTGGGCCGAGCGTGACCTCCGGCAGATCGTGCTGGTGGGAACCGCCGCCGCGCGCAACACCGTGGCCGCGCTGCCTGTCGAGGCGCACGAGCGCGCGCTGGTGGTCCATGGCGAAGCCGACGACACCGTGCCGCTGTCCGCGGTGATGGACTGGGCGCGGCCACAGTCACTTCCTGTCACAGTCGTTCCCGGGGGCGGCCATTTCTTTCACGGACAATTGCCGCTGCTCAAGGGGCTGGTTGTCCGCCATCTCCGCGCGGGCATCGCCTGAAGGCCTTGTGGCCTTGTCTTCGTCTCTCTCCACACTCCCCATGAATCGTTTTGTAGGCGCGCTTCGCGCGCTGGTCTTTGCCGCCTTTGCATCCGTCAGTTTGATCGCCGCCGCGCAGATGCCGGCACCGCCCGAAGTGGCTGCGCGCAGCTACCTGCTGCTCGACGTGACCGCCAACCAGATCCTGGCGCAGAAGGACATCGACAGCCCGGTCGAGCCGGCCTCGCTGACCAAGCTGATGTCGGCGTATGTCGTGTTCGACGCGCTGCGGGCCAAGAAGATCACGCTGACCCAGACCTTCCCGGTCAGCCCGCGCGCCTGGAAGATGCCGGGCTCGCGCATGTTCATCGACCCCAAGATGCAGGTGCCGGTCGAAGACCTCATCAAGGGCCTGATCGTGCAATCGGGCAACGACGCCACTGTGGCCCTGGCCGAAGGCGTGGGCGGCACGGTGGAGCACTTCGTCGAACTCATGAACGCCCAGGCCAAGGCGCTGGGCATGAAGAACACGACCTACAAGAATCCCGAAGGCCTCACGGCGCCCGGCCACACGACCACGGCGCGCGACCTGAGCATCCTGGCGACGCGCCTGGTGCGCGACTTCCCCGAGGAGGCCAAGTACTACGCGATCAAGAAGTACCGCTACCCCGGTACGCCGTCGACCAACGACACCAATCGCAACCTGCTGCTGTTCCGCGACCCGACCGTCGACGGCCTGAAGACCGGCCACACCGACGCAGCCGGCTACTGCATGATCGCGACCGCCAAGCGCGACTTTCCCAACCTGACTGGCGGCCGCCGCCTGCTGTCGATCGTGCTGGGTACTTCGAGCGACACGGTGCGTGCCAACGAATCCCAGAAGCTGCTGAACTGGGGCTACACGGCTTACGACGCCGTCCGCGTGTTCGACGCCGGCCAGCCGGTGGCCACGCCGGCCGTCTGGAAGGGCAAGGCCAACGTGCTGAAGCTGGGCCGCCCCGAAGCGATCGTGGTGGCCGTGCCTGCCGGCAGCGGCAGCAAGATCAAGACGCAGGTGTCGCGCCCCGATCCGCTGGTGGCGCCGTTCACCAAGTACCAGCCCGTGGGCTCGCTCAAGGTCACCCTGGACGACCAGCCGGTGGCGGATGTGCCCTTGGTCGCGCTGGAAGCGGTCGAGCAGGCCGGTGTTCTGGGTCGGGCCTGGGACGCCGTCCGGCTCTGGATCAAGTAGCGCAAGCAGCGAGACAGGGCCCTCGAGCCGGCCTTCGGCCCCTGCCGAAGGCCGCCGACTTTGCCATTTCAGGCTCGTTTGCTATACTCGTGGGCTTTTCGGAAATTTCCGAAGGGTTTCACGTTTTCGTCATCTCCCGGTTGCTCCTGCGTCACGACAGGGGCGGTTAATAGCCAAAGCCGGGCTGTTTTGGGACTTATTCATTCATGCCAACCATCAATCAACTGGTGCGTCAGGGTCGAACGGTCGAAAAGATCAATTCGAAGAGCCCTGCCATGCAGAACTCGCCGCAACGTCGCGGTGTCTGCACCCGCGTCTACACCACGACGCCCAAGAAGCCCAACTCGGCGCTTCGTAAAGTTGCCAAGGTCCGTCTGACCAATGGCTTCGAAGTCATTTCCTACATCGGCGGCGAAGGCCACAACCTGCAAGAACACAGCGTCGTGCTGGTTCGCGGCGGTCGTGTCAAGGACTTGCCCGGTGTTCGCTACCACATCGTGCGCGGTTCGCTCGACTTGCAAGGCGTGAAAGACCGCAAGCAGTCGCGTTCCAAGTACGGCGCGAAGCGTCCCAAGAAGGCTTAAGCCTTCCTGTCGTCAAGAAACAAACGGTGTTCGATGGCCTTGGCGGGCTTGTCGAACGAAGTGACCCAATATCGGGTCGAGTAAGTGAGAGTTCCAGCTGGCTCTCGCGGTGCCGGAAACGGTGCCAACTGAAGCAAAGAGGTTAAAAAAATGCCACGTCGTCGCGAAGTCCCCAAACGTGAAATCCTGCCGGATCCCAAGTACGGCAATGTCGAGCTGTCGAAGTTCATGAACGTGATCATGGAAGGCGGCAAGAAGGCTGTTGCCGAGCGCATCATTTACGGTGCTCTCGACTTCATCGAAAAGAAGAACCCGGACAAGGATCCCCTCGAAGCGTTCACCGTTGCCATCAACAACGTGAAGCCGATGGTCGAAGTGAAGTCGCGCCGCGTTGGCGGTGCGAACTATCAAGTGCCGGTCGAAGTCCGTCCCGTCCGCCGCCTCGCCCTGTCGATGCGCTGGATCAAGGAAGCTGCCCGCAAGCGCGGTGAAAAGTCGATGGCCCTGCGTCTGGCCAACGAACTGATGGAAGCCACGGAAGGCCGTGGCGGTGCCATGAAGAAGCGCGACGAAGTGCACCGCATGGCAGAAGCCAACCGGGCGTTCAGCCACTTCCGCTTCTAAAAATCAAACTTCGCTTGGGCGTTGGGTGTCGAGTGTCGGGCGTTGTGCCCGTGCTCGGGGCCCAGCGCTCAACGCATTTCAACCCGAAAGTAAATCATGTCCCGCAAGACCCCCATCGAGCGCTACCGCAACATCGGCATCTCCGCGCACATCGACGCTGGCAAGACCACGACGACCGAACGTATCCTGTTCTACACCGGTGTGAACCACAAGATCGGTGAAGTGCACGACGGCGCCGCCACGATGGACTGGATGGAGCAAGAGCAAGAGCGCGGTATCACGATCACCTCCGCCGCCACGACCTGCTTCTGGAAGGGCATGGCCGGCAAGTTCGACGAACACCGCATCAACATCATCGACACCCCCGGCCACGTGGACTTCACCATTGAAGTCGAGCGCTCGATGCGCGTGCTGGACGGCGCCGTCATGGTGTACGACGCCGTCGGCGGCGTGCAGCCCCAGTCGGAAACCGTCTGGCGCCAGGCCAACAAGTACAAGGTGCCCCGCCTCGCGTTCGTCAACAAGATGGACCGTACCGGCGCCGACTTCCTGCGCGTGCGCCAGATGATGGTGGACCGCCTGAAGGCCAACCCCGTCGTGATCCAGATCCCGATCGGTGCCGAAGAGCACTTCCAGGGCATCGTCGACCTCGTGAAGATGAAGGCCATCATCTGGGACGAAGACAAGGGCGTCACCTTCCAGTACGGCGAGATCCCCGCCAACCTGACCGCCGTCTGCAACGAATACCGCGAAAAGCTCGTGGAAGCCGCTGCCGAAGCGAGCGAAGAGCTGATGAACAAGTACCTCGAAGGCGGCGAGCTGTCCGAGGAGGAAATCAAGAAGGCCATCCGCCAGCGCACCATCGCCGGCGAAATCCAGCCGATGTTGTGCGGCTCGGCCTTCAAGAACAAGGGCGTGCAGGCCATGCTCGACGCCGTCGTCGAATACATGCCGTCGCCGCTGGACATTCCTCCGGTTGCCGGCCTGGACGAAGACGAAGCGCCTGTCGTGCGCAAGGCTGACGACAACGAGAAGTTCTCGGCCCTGGCATTCAAGCTGATGACCGACCCGTTCGTGGGCCAGTTGACTTTCGTGCGCGTCTATTCGGGTGTGCTGACGAAGGGCGACAGCGTCTACAACCCGGTGCGCGGTAAGAAAGAGCGTATCGGCCGTATCGTGCAGATGCACGCCAACAACCGCGAAGAAGTGAACGAAATCCGCGCCGGCGACATCGCCGCCTGCGTGGGCCTGAAGGAAGTGACCACGGGCGAAACCCTGTGCGACCCGACGGCCATCGTGACGCTCGAGCGCATGGTGTTCCCGGAATCGGTGATCTCGCAGGCCGTTGAGCCCAAGACCAAGGCCGACCAGGAAAAGATGGGCATCGCCCTGCAACGCCTGGCTCAGGAAGATCCTTCGTTCCGCGTGAAGACCGACGAAGAATCGGGCCAGACCATCATCGCCGGCATGGGCGAGCTCCACCTTGAAATCATCGTGGACCGCATGAAGCGCGAATTCGGCGTGGAAGCGAACGTGGGCAAGCCGCAAGTGGCTTACCGCGAAACGATCCGCAAGACCGTCGAAGAAGCCGAAGGCAAGTTCGTTCGCCAGTCGGGCGGCAAGGGTCAGTACGGCCACGTCATCCTGAAGCTCGAGCCGCAGGAAGCTGGCAAGGGCTTCGAGTTCGTCGACGCCATCAAGGGCGGTGTGGTTCCTCGCGAATACATCCCCGCAGTGGAAAAGGGCGTTGTGGAAGCGCTAACGCAAGGCGTGCTGGCGGGCTACCCCGTCGTGGACGTCAAGGTCACGCTGCACTTCGGTTCGTACCACGACGTGGACTCGAACGAAATGGCGTTCAAGATGGCCGCGATCTTCGGCTTCAAGGAAGGTGCCCGCAAGGCCAACCCCGTGATCCTCGAGCCGATGATGGCCGTGGAAGTCGAAACGCCTGAAGACTACGCCGGCAACGTGATGGGCGACCTGTCCTCACGCCGCGGCATGGTGCAGGGCATGGACGACATGGTTGGTGGTGGCAAGGCCATCAAGGCCGAAGTGCCGCTGTCGGAAATGTTCGGCTACTCGACCACGCTGCGCTCGATGTCGCAAGGCCGCGCCACGTACACGATGGAGTTCAAGCACTACGCTGAAGCTCCGCGCAACGTTGCTGAAGCCATCGTGGCTGCTCGCGCCAAGTAAGTTTTTGAAGAATGCAGGGCCACGCGGTGCGTGGCCCTCGTTGTCTGCGATCCGGTGCCGCCACGTTCCCGTGCGAGGCGAACCAGCAATCGGGTGCAGACATAAAACCAATACACGGGAATGCTCTTTCAAGGATTGAAAAATGGCAAAAGGTAAATTCACCCGCACCAAGCCGCACGTGAACGTGGGCACGATCGGTCACGTTGACCACGGCAAGACGACGCTGACGGCTGCGATCGCAACCGTTCTGTCGGCCAAGTTCGGCGGCGAAGCCAAGGCTTACGACCAGATCGACGCAGCGCCCGAAGAAAAGGCTCGCGGCATCACGATCAACACCGCACACGTCGAGTACGAAACGGCCAACCGCCACTACGCTCACGTGGACTGCCCTGGCCACGCCGACTATGTGAAGAACATGATCACCGGCGCTGCCCAGATGGACGGCGCGATCCTGGTGTGCTCGGCCGCTGACGGCCCGATGCCCCAGACCCGTGAACA
>NZ_FMUJ01000010.1 GCF_900100965.1 Variovorax sp. EL159
CATTGCGAAGTACACCAAGCTGCTGGCGGAGCTGGGCACGACGCGCCGCAGCGTCAGCGACCAGCCGCGCCAGACGCTGAACAAGGGGACGGTGGCGGTGGCCTTCTCGCCGAACACGGACTTCTGGACGCGGCCCGAGTTCCGCATCTACGCCACGCGTGCGAGCTGGAACAAGGCGGCGGCCGATGCCAATGCCGGCACCTTCGGTGCGAACGGCCGGCGCGCCGCAACCATCTACGGCATCCAGATGGAAGCCTGGTGGGAATAAACAGAACAGGCAGCACGAAGAAGCAGCCCGAAGAAGCGGCGCCGGGCGCGGCGCCGCGCGGAAAGGCACAGGCCCTAAGATTGCCCGGACCTGGCCGTCGCCTTTCCCCGTGCCCCACGCCCATGAACGCCACCTCATCGCAGCCTTCCCTCTCCGCAGAACAGCGACTGCTCAACGATATTTCGGCGCAGTACCCGAACCTCAGCCGTCAGCTGAAGCTGATCGGCAAGTACGTGGAAACGCACCGCGAGCACCTCGCGATCGAAGGCATCCAGGAAGTGGCCGCAGCCTGCGGCGTGCAGCCTTCGGCGGTGGTGCGCTTCGCCAAGCACTTCGGCTTCACCGGCTTCACGGAAATGCAGAAGTTGTTCCGGGAGGCGATCTCGCTGCAGATCGCGCCGGGGCGCAACTACCAGGCGCGCATCCGCGATGCGATCAAGGTCAATGATCCGCTGGCCAGCACCGACATCGCGCGCCAGTTCCTGGGCGGCAGCATCGCCGGCATGCAGGAACTGTTGGGCACGCTGGACCGCAGCGACTTCGATCAGGCGGTCGAGCTGCTGGCCGGGGCCGATTCGATCTGGCTGGTCGGCATGCGCCGCTCGTTCTCGATCGCGTCCTATCTTGACTACGCGCTGCAGCACACCGACAAGCGGGTGGCGCTGATCGGCGCGCTCGGCGGCATGCAGGAGGGGCAGCTGCGCTCCCTGCGCAAGGGCGACGTGCTGCTGGCGATCTCGTTCGCGCCCTACGCGCCGGAAACCCTGGCCATCGCCGAGGCGGCCAGCCAGCGCGGCGCGCGGATCATCGCCCTGACCGACAGCCGCCTGAGCCCGCTCGCCGAGCAGGCCGAGGCCGTGCTGTGCGTGCAGGAGAACATCTCGTTCGGATTCCGCTCGCTGACCAGCGCCATCGGCCTGGCGCAGAGCCTGTTCATCGCGCTGGCCTACCGGCTCGAACTCGACGGCCAATAAAAAGCGCGCGGACAGGCGCGCGAGGCACATGGGGCATGCCGCGCGCCGGTCCGGAAGCGCGATCCTGAAGGGATGCTGAAAAGGCGCAAACAATGTGTCGTCGGCGTTTCTTGCCCAGTCAGCGCGGTTCTTCGCAAGAAACGGCGTCGCGCCCTACGCCAACGAGGGGTCTGGAGCACATCGGGCATGGATGCACCCGGTTACGATGCGCGCTTCCCCGTCTCCTTTCTGTTTACTTTCCTGTTCATACGCCCATGTCGAATGCACCGTCGCCTGCCGACGTTTCAGCCGCCGGCAGCGTGATGCCGCTGGTGCGGCAACATGAACAGGACGGCCGCGCGTGGACCGTGGCCAGCGGCCGCTGGACCACGCTGGGCCTGTCGTCCAAGCCGGCCTGGCGGGCGCTGGCCCAAAGCCTGGAGGCCGCGCCGCCCGCCGACGACCGCGCCTGGGACCTGCGCCCCATCGTGCAGCTCGACCACATCGGCGCGCAACTGCTGTGGGACCACTGGCGCCACGAATGGCCGGCCACGCTGGAGATGTCGCCGCAGCAGAAGGCGGTGCTCGACCAGGTGGCGCAGTTCACCGCCGCCACGCCCGAAGAAGCGCCCCGGACGCTGGCCGACCGCGTGCGGGACTTCTCGCACAACGGCCCGCGCGCGATGTACGTGATGCGCGACTTCACCGGCCTGATCGGCCAGTTGGCGCTCGACGTGGGCGCGCTGATCCGGGCCCCGCACCGCGGCCCGTGGCGCGATTTTTCGGGGCACCTCTACCAGTTCGGCGCCACGGCGCTGCACATCACGGCGCTGGTCGGCCTCTTGATCGGCGTGGTGCTGGCCTACCTGATCTCGCAGCAGTTGCGCCAGTACGGCGCCGAGACCTTCGTGGTCAACATCCTCGGGCTGTCGCTGGTGCGCGAGCTGGGGCCGGTGCTGGCGGCGGTGCTGATCGCTGGCCGCTCGGGCTCGGCGATCACCGCGCAGATCGGCGTGATGCGCGTGACGGAAGAACTCGACGCGATGCGCGTCATGGGCATTCCGCACGGCTTTCGTCTGGTGATGCCGCGCGTGCTGGCGCTGGCGATCGCGATGCCGCTGATCAGCCTCTGGACCTCGATGGCGGCGCTCGCGGGCGGCATGCTGGCTGCCGATGCGGCGCTCGACATTTCGCCGGCGTACTTTCTTTCGGCGCTGCCGCGCGCGGTGCCGATCTCGAACCTCTGGCTGGCCATGGCCAAGTCGGCGGTGTTCGGCATCCTCATCGCGCTGATCGGCTGCTACTTCGGCATGAAGGTCAAGCCCAACACCGAGAGCCTGGGGCGCGGCACCACGTCGTCGGTCGTGACGTCGATCACCGCGGTGATCCTGGTCGACGCGCTCTTTGCGGTGCTCTTCAAGGGCATCGGGTTCCGGGGGTGATGGAGATGCGCCCATGAGCATGCCCATCCGCCCCGACACGCCCACCGCCGTGGTCGACATCCGCGGCCTGTGGACGGTGTTCCGCAACGCCGAGGGCGAGCAGGTGGTGCACCGCGACCTGAACCTGCACATCGACCGTGGCGAGGTGCTGTCGCTGGTCGGTGGCTCGGGCACCGGCAAGACGGTGCTGCTGCGCCAGATCCTCGGGCTGGAAAAGCCGACGCGCGGCGTGGTCGAGGTGCTGGGCCAGCCGCCCGGCGAACTCAGCGCCACCGGCGCGGCCAACGTGGGCATGCTGTTCCAGCACGGTGCGCTGTTCTCGGCTTTCAGCGTGCTGGAGAACATCGCCTTTCCGCTGCGCGAGCTGAAGCTCTTGCCCGACGGGCTCATCCGCCACGCGGCGCTGGTGAAGCTGCAGATGGTGGGCCTGGAGCCCCGGCACGCCAACATGAGCCCGTCGGATCTGTCGGGCGGCATGATCAAGCGCGTGGCGCTGGCGCGCGCGCTCATCATGGACCCGCCGCTGCTGCTGCTCGACGAGCCCACGGCCGGCCTCGACCCCGAGGCTTCCGACAGCTTCTGCAACCTGCTGCGCGGCCTGCACCGCGAGCTGGGCCTGACGGTGGTGATGGTCACGCACGACCTGGACACGCTGTTCGACCTGAGCACCCGCATCGCGGTGCTGGCCGACCAGAAGGTGATCGTCAGCGGCGCGGCGCGCGATGTCATCGCCTACCCGCACCCCTTCATTCATGAATACTTTCTCGGCGGGCGCGGGCAGCGCGCCCTGGAGGCCCTGCATGACCAACCCGCCGAAGCCACACCGCCGCCCGCCACCAGCGCGGGCGCTCGCTGAAAGGTAGCCCCATCATGGAAAACAAGGCCCATGCCCTCGCCGCCGGCGCCTTCGTGCTCGGCCTCATTGCCGCGCTCGTCGCCCTGGTGATCTGGTTCACGCGCGACAACACCGTGCGCAACATCTACGAACTGTCCACGCGTGAGGCCGTCAGCGGCCTGCAGCCGCAGGCCACGGTGCGCTACCGGGGCATCGCGGTCGGCAAAGTGGCCTCGATCGACTTCGACCCCAAGGTCAAGGGCAACGTGCGGGTGCGCATCACCGTCGACGAGCGCGTGCCGCTCACCACGTCGAGCTTTGCCACGCTGAGCTACCAGGGCGTGACCGGCCTGGCCTTCATCGCGCTGGACGACAAGGGCGAATCGACCGTGTCACTGAAGCCCGACAACGACGACCCGCCGCGCATTCCGCTCAAGCCCTCGATGCTGGCGCAGCTGCAGGACCGTGGCGAAGCCATCATCAACCAGGTCGAGGAAGTGACCAAGCGCGCCAACCAGCTGCTGAGCGACCCCAACCAGAAGCGCGCGGCCGATGCGCTGGAGAACATCGCCGCCGCCTCGGCCAGCGCCAACACGCTGCTCAAGACGCTCGACAGCACCGTCAAGACGGGCCTGAACCCAGCCCTGACCAAGCTGCCGGACACGCTGGCCTCGGTGAAGAAGGCGGCCGGCGACGTCTCGCGCGTGGCCAACAACTTCAACACCACCGTGGGCCGCCTGAACGCACCCGACGGCCCGATGGAACGGCTGGGCGACGGCACCAAGGCGCTGGCGCAGGCGGTCGACTCGTTCAACTCGGCGACGCTGCCGCGCGTGAACCGGGTGGCCGACGACACCTCGCACGCCGTGCGCCGGCTGGGCCGCGCGGCGGACAGCATCAACGACAACCCGCAATCGCTGCTGTTCGGCAACGGCGGCTCGGCCGCGGGCCCCGGCGAACCCGGTTTTTCCGCGCCGGCAGCCACGCGGCCCTGAGGGAAGGCAAGCACCACCATGAACGCCATTCGATCCACACTGAACACACGCGCGCGCCGTGCACGCCGCGTGGGCGCCGCGGCGCTCTTCTTCGGCATCGCGCTGCTGGCCGCCGGCTGCGGCGCGCTGCCCGACAAGCCCGCGCGCGCGGCGCTGTACGACTTCGGCCCCGGCGCCACGGCCCCGGCCGCCGCAGCCCCCGCTGCCGCAACGCTGCCTACGCTGGCACTGGCCGAGTTCGAGAGCAACACGCGCATCGACGGCACGCAGATCCTGTACCGCCTGGGCTATGCCGACGCCAACGAGCTGCGCCCCTACGGCCAGTCGCGCTGGAGCCAGCCGCCCGCGCAACTGCTGCGCCAGCGGCTACGCGACACGCTGGCGCAGCAGCGCACTGTGCTCGGCCCGGAGGAGAGCGCGACCATTGCGCGCGCCAAGGGCGAAGTGCCCGACACGCTGCGCATCTCGCTCGACGAGTTCAGCCACTACTTCGATTCGACCACCAGCAGCGTGGGCCTGGTGCGCCTGCGCGCCACGCTGATCCGCGGCACGACCGGCGGCGACCGGGTGATGGGCCAGCGCATGTTCACCGTGCGCCGCCCGGCGCCCACGGCCGACGCACCCGGCGGCGTGAAGGCGCTGATCGCGGCCAGCGACGGCGCGGTGGCCGAGGTGGTGCAATGGGTGGACGCGCTGCAGAAGCAGCAGCCGCAGCAACAACCGCTGCAGCCGCGCCAGTAAACCCCTGAACGGAGGGCCGTCCCCATGAACGTCACGCGCATCGTCGGCATCCTGCTCATCGTGGCGGGCATCGCCGCCCTGGCCATGGGCAGCTTCAGCTTCACCAAGGAAACCCATCAGGCCAAGCTGGGCCCGCTGGAGTTCTCGGTGAAGGAAAAGCAGACCGTCAACTTCCCGGCCTGGGCCGGCGTCGCCGTGATCGTGGTGGGCGGCGCGCTGGTGCTGTTGGGCGGCAAGAAGGGCTGAGCCTTCCGGCTCAATCGCCGGAGGGTGCGGGCGCCTCGCCCAGCTTCTGCCGCACCGCCTGCAGCATCCGATCGCCCAGCAGCAGCTGGCCGTGCATCGAGATGTGGGTGTCGTTGGGGAAGTAGAAGTCCTTCATCTTGACCTTTTCTTCCTGCGTGAAGCTGAAGAGATCCGGCCCCAGGTCGGTCTGCTTGAAGGCCGCCATGAAGGTCTGCGAGTGCGTCGGCTCCAGGTAGGTGGTCCACTTGTTGGGCACCAGCATCCACAGGATCGGCACCTTGGCCTGCGACCGGGTGAAGGCCTGCAGCTGCGCCACGTTCTCCGGCTTGATTTCGCCCAGGTCGCGGTCGGCGGCCAGGAACAGTGCCAGGTCGCAGCGCCGGTGGCTGAAGCGCTCGCAGCCGTCCTGCACGGGGCGGGCCACGGTCTGCTGGTCGCATTCGTCGTTCACCTTGCCGGCGATGGCGGCGCGGGTGCATTGGGCCGTGAGCCAGCCGGAGATGAGCTGCCCGTCCCAGTTCAGGGCAAAGCCGGGCACGTGCTCGGGCGGAGGCGAACGCGGCGCGGCCTGGGATTCGAGCGGCTTCTTCATCTTGCCGCACCCTTCCGAGTTGGACAGCCGCAGCGACACGATGCGCTCCACGCTTTCGACGATCACCAGCTTGCCGCGAAAGCCCGCCTTGGCGAGCCAGTCGTCGAAGTCGCCGCACAGGCGTTCGTCGATCGTGTCCCAGAAAACGGTGGTCACGCCGTAGCCGGCCTTCACGAGCCGCGACTGCCAGCGGTGCGTGGCCGAGAAGCTGTCGCCGATGACGACGATGTCGGCCTTGTCGATGGGCACGCCTTCCAGCAGCTCGGGCTCGACGTGCGGCGGCTCGATGCGCCAGCCGAAGTCGTAGTCGGAGATGCGGCCGATGCGGGCCAGGTCACCGTAGGGAATGGGGGTGACCAGTGTCTGGATCAGCAGTCCGGTGAAGACGGCAAAGGCCGTCAGGAATATCGACAACCAGAGTTTTGCGGGCGTCATCTTTGGAAATAGGTATGCGGAAGCGCGAACTCGCGACGCCTCGTGGGGCGCACGAGTTTAGACCGTCGCCCGGGCGAAAGTGCCCGACGGCGGTGCGGGGGTTTCAGGCCATGCCCGCCAGCAGGCGCGGCAGCAGGTCTTCGGACGCGCCGCGCAGCACCGCCGAGGCGGCATCGTCCAGGTGCGGCAGCGGCTCCAGGTTGAGCGTGACCAGCTTCGCGCCGTGGGCCAGCGCGGTCTGCGGCAGCTCGGCGGCCGGGTAGACGATGGTTGTGCTGCCGACCACCAGGAACAGGTCGCACTCTTGCGCCGCCACCTGGGCGTCGAGCAGCACGCCGGCGTTGAGCATCTCGCCGAACATCACGACGTCGGGCCGTGCGTGCGAGCCGCAGCGCAGGCACCGGTGGAAGGGCCACGGGCCGCTGCGGTTGCCGCAGTGGTCGCAGCGCCAGCGGCGCAGCGAGCCATGCAGCTCGAGCACGTCCTGCCCGCCGGCCAGCGTAAGGAGGCCGTCGACGTTTTGCGTGACCAGCCGCGTGGCGGGCCGCAGCCTTTGCAGCTGCGCCAGCGCGGCATGGCCCGGATTGGGCTGGGCCGACTCGACCACCGACAGGCGCTGCGCCCAGAACTTGGTGAAGCCGGACGGATCGCGCTGCAGGTCTTCGGCATGGGAGAACTGCAGGGCGTTCTGGCTCTTCCAGAGGCCGTCGGCATCGCGGTAGGTCGGAATGCCCGAGGCGCGCGACAGGCCGGCGCCCGAAAAAACCACGATGCGCCGGGCATCGCGCAGCAGCGCCGTGGCCGCATCGAGAGAAGCAGAAAGAGATGTATCGGGACTGACTGGCGTCATCGTTCGGTTCTGGAAAGGCTGGTGGCGGCCGGGGCCACGGTGGCGCCCAGCCGCTGGGAGACGGTGTCCGCGCAGGCCTTGAGGGCGCGCGATATCTCGCCGTCCCACGCGGTGTCGAAGATGCCAGCCGGGCCGATGGCGGTCACGGCCAGCACGATGGCGCCGGTGTGGTCGAACACCGGTGCGGCCATGGCGCTCACGCCCTCGATCACCTCGCCGTCGGAGCGGCTGATGCCGTGGTCGCGCACTTCCTTGAGCTGCTGCTCGAAGTCGCTCCACGAGGGCAGCGGCTGCAGCGGCGGCATGCCGGCGGGCGGGGCCGGTTCGGCGCCCTTGCGCTGCTTCTGGCGCTGGCGCTCTTCCTCGAGCAGCGCCCGCACCACGGCGGCATCGAGGTAGGTGGCGAAAACCCGGCCCGAGGCGGTGTGGGTGAGCGAGAACACCGTGCCGTGCCGCATGTTCACGTGCACCGGCGAGGGCGACTCGGCCGTGCGCACGATGGTCGCGCCGCGCGCGCCCCACACGGCCAGCGCCACGGTGTGGCCGATCTGCTGGGCCAGCTGGCCGATCAGCGGCGTGGCGATGTGCACCGGGTCGGCCTGCTGCAGGCTGATCAGGCCCAGTTGCAAGGCCAGCGGTCCGAGCAGATAGTGGCCGCTGGCACGGTCCTGCTCGATCAGGCCCAGGCGCCCGAAGCTCACCATGTACGGGTGCGCCTTGGCAGGCGTCATGTCGGCCTCGCGCGCGAGGTCTTTCAGCGCCATCGGCCGGCCGTGGTGCACCAGCGCACGCAGCAGCTGGCCACCGACCTCGATGCTCTGGATGCCGCGCTGGGCGCGGTCGGTGTCAGTCGCTGCCATGGCCCGCCTTGCCGTCTGATTGTTCGTTCATGAAGAAGGGATTAGACATGAACTGATCCGGCGCTTACACTGCGGAAATTCGTCATCCGCAAATTCATTCGCTCTAAACGAATTTTTGACCCACGAATTCCAGACCCCGCCAGAAACACACCCACGAACCGGAGACACACGATGAGCCAAGCCAAGAAGTTCGCCAGCCAGGCCGACATGGAAGAAAAGAAGATCACCTTCAGCCAGATCTCGGAGCACGCCTGGGCCTACACCGCCGAGGGCGACCCCAACACCGGCATCGTCATCGGCGACGACTGCGTGCTGGTGGCCGACACCCAGGCCACGCCCGCCATGGCCGCCGACGTGGTGCGCCGCATCCGCGAAGTGACCGACAAGCCCATCAAGTACGTGGTGCTCACGCATTACCACGCGGTGCGCGTGCTGGGCGCGGCGGGCTACGGCGCCGAACACGTGCTGGCCAGCCAGGACACGCGCGACCTGATCGTCGAGCGCGGCGAGGAAGACAAGGCCAGCGAAATCGGCCGCTTCCCGCGCCTGTTCCAGAACGTCGAGACCGTGCCGCCGGGCCTGACCTGGCCCACCATGACCTTCACCGGCAAGATGACGCTGTGGCTGGGCAAGCTCGAAGTGCAGCTGATCCAGCTGGGCCGCGGCCACACCAAGGGCGACACGGTCGTCTGGCTGCCGCAGGAGCGCACACTGCTGTCGGGTGACCTGGTCGAGTTCGGCGCGACGCCCTACGCCGGCGACGCCTACTTCAAGGACTGGCCGCAGACGCTGGACAACATCGCGGCACTGAAGCCCGTGGCACTGGTGCCGGGCCGCGGCGCCGCGCTCACCACGCCCGAAGCCGTGGCCGAGGGCCTGACCGGCACGCGCAACTTCATCTCCGACGTGTACGCCAGCGTGCAGGAAGGCGTGAAGGCCGGCCGCGACCTGAACGCGGTCTACAAGGACACCTACGCCAAGCTCAAGCCCAAGTACAGCCAGTGGGTGATCTTCGACCACTGCATGCCGTTCGACGTGAGCCGCGCGTACGACGAAGCCTCGGGCCATGCCGATCCGCGCGTGTGGACGGCGCAGCGCGACATCGACATGTGGAAGGCGCTGGAAGGCTGATTGCCTTGCCCCCTCCCCCGCTGGGGGAGGGCTGGGGTGGGGGCAGGCAGAGCGCCGGTTTCGAGCGCCGTCGAGCCCCCCCCCCCCCCCCCCCCCCCCCCCGGGGGGGGGGGGGGGGGGGGGGGGGCCAGGCAGAGCGCCGGTTTCGAGCGCCGTCGAGCCCCCATCCCAACCTTCCCCCAGAGGGGGAAGGAGCAATACAAGACCAAGGACACGGAGACAACACGTGATCGACTATCAAAGTCTGCGCTTCGACTACAAACGCCACGCCGACCAGGACGCGGCCACCCCTGCCCATCACCCCGTGGTGATCGTCGGCGCCGGCCCTGTCGGCCTCACGCTCGCCATCGACCTGGCGCTGCGCCAGATTCCCGTGGTGCTGCTCGACAACGACAACACCCTGTCCAGCGGCTCGCGCGCGATCTGCTTCGCCAAGCGCACGCTCGAAGTGTTCGACCGCCTGGGCTGCGGCGACCGCATGGTCGACAAGGGCGTGTCGTGGAACGTGGGCAAGGTGTTCTTCCATGACGAGCAGGTCTACCGCTTCGACCTGCTGCCCGAGCCCGGCCACGAGCGCCCGGCCTTCATCAACCTGCAGCAGTACTACGTCGAGGGCTACCTCGTCGAGCGCGTGGCCGAGCTGCCGCTGATCGACCTGCGCTGGAACAGCAAGGTCACGGGCATCGAACAGCGCGACGACGGCGCGGTGCTGACGGTGGAAACGCCTGAAGGCAACTATCAGCTGCAGGCCGGCTACGTCGCCGCCTGCGACGGCTCGCGCTCCAACCTGCGCCAGCTGCTGGGCCAGGAGGCCAAGGGCCGCGTGTTCCGCGACCGCTTCCTGATCGCCGACATCACGATGGACGCGCAGCTGCCCACCGAGCGCCGCTTCTGGTTCGATCCGTCGTTCCACCCCGGCCAGAGCGTGCTGCTGCACAAGCAGGCCGACGGCATGTGGCGCGTCGACTTCCAGCTCGGCTGGGACGCCGACCCGGTGGAAGAGCGCAAGCCCGAGAACATCACGCCGCGCGTGCGCGCCCTGCTCGACAGCATCGGCTTCGAGGGCGTGCAGTTCCAGATCGGCTGGGCCAGCGTCTACACCTTCGCCTGCCAGCGCATGGCGCACTTTCGCCACGGCCGCGTGCTCTTTGCGGGCGACTCGGCGCACGGCGTGTCGCCCTTCGGCGCGCGCGGCGCCAACTCGGGCGTGCAGGACGCCGACAACCTCGCGTGGAAGCTCGCGGCCGTGGTGCGGGGCGACGCGCCCGACGCGCTGCTCGACAGCTACGCCAGCGAGCGCGAATTCGCGGCCGACGAGAACATCCGCAACTCGACGCGCGCCACCGACTTCATCACACCCAAGAGCGAGGTGAGCCGGCTCTTTCGCGACGCGGTGCTGGAGCTGACCCGGCGCCACGCCTTCGCGCGCACGCTGGTCAACAGCGGGCGGCTTTCCGTCGCCACGGTGCTGCGCGATTCGCCGCTCAACACGCCCGACGCCGAAGCCTTCGCCGGCGCGATGGTGCCCGGCGCCGCCGCAGCCGACGCCCCCGTGCTGCGCGCCGACGGCAGCACCGGCTGGCTGCTGCGCGAATGCGATGCGGCGCGGTTCACCGCCCTCGTGTTCGGCACCGGCGAGGCGGCCGCGCGCAGCCTGCAGGCACTGAAGGCCAGCGACGTGGCGCTGCACATCGTGCAGGTGCAGGCCAGCACGCCCGCCGGCGAGCTCGCGGCGCAGCGCTACGACGCGCAACCCGGTACCGTCTACCTCCTGCGGCCCGACCAGCACGTGTGCGCGCGCTGGCGCCAGCCGACGGCAGACCACATCCGCGCGGCGATCCGCCGTGCACTGGCAAAGGCCTGAACGCCATGCAACAACAGCAATCACTGATCACCACGCCGAACCTCGACGCGCCCGACGATTTCTACGAAGCGCTGATCGAGGCCCACCAGGGGCTTTCCACCGAAGAGAGCCACGCCTTCAACGCGCGCCTCGTGCTCGTGCTGGCCAACCACGTCGGCGCGCTCGCCGTGCTGCGTGAGGCTTTCGACGCCGCGCGCAGCGCCTGAACGCAACGCGCCGCATCATTTCCATCTCATCGCGATTTTCGAAAGAGAACACCATGACCCAACCCTCCCCCGCCACCGAGCGGCGCTACCAGAGCGGCTTCGGCAACGAATACGCTTCCGAGGCCGTGGCCGGCGCGCTGCCCCAGGGCCGCAACAACCCGCAGCGCGGGCCGTTCGACCTGTACACCGAGCTGATCTCGGGCACCGCCTTCACCGCGCCGCGCCATGAAAACCGCCGCACCTGGCTGTACCGCCGCCAGCCTTCGGTGGTGTCGGGCCGCTACCAGCCTTATGCACAACCGCACTGGACCACCGGCGCCGACCGCGAGATTGCTCTGCCGCCCGAGCCCCTGCGCTGGCATCCGCAGCCGCTGGACGGCGCGGCCGAAGCCGACTTCATCGACGGCATGCACACCATCGCGGCGAATGGCGACGCCGAGTCGCAGGTCGGCATCGGCTCGCTGATGTACCTGGCCGGCCGCTCGATGGAGCGCCGCGCCTTCGTCAACGCCGACGGCGAGATGCTGGTCGTGCCGCAGCAGGGCCGCCTCGTCATCACAACCGAGCTGGGCGTGCTCGACGTCAAGCCCGGCGAGATCGCGCTGCTGCCGCGCGGCATGGCCTTCAAGGTCGCGCTACCCGACGGCCTGTCGCGCGGCTATGTCTGCGAGAACTACGGCGCGCATTTCCGCCTGCACGAGCTGGGCCCCATCGGATCGAACGGCCTGGCCAACGCACGCGATTTCCAGGCGCCCGTGGCGGCGTTCGAGACGGAAGAAGGCGCCTACGAACTGGTCAAGAAATTCGCCGGCCGCTTCTGGAAGGCACCGGCCAAGCAGTCGCCCTTCAACGTGGTCGCGTGGCACGGCAACCTCGCGCCGGTCAAGTACGACACGGCGCACTTCATGGTGATCGGCTCGATCAGCTTCGACCACCCCGATCCGTCGATCTTCACCGTGCTGACTTCGCCCAGCGACACGCCCGGCACGGCCAACTGCGACTTCGTGATCTTCCCGCCGCGCTGGATGGTGATGGAAAACACCTTCCGTCCGCCATGGTTCCACCGCAACCTCATGAGCGAATTCATGGGCCTGGTGCTGGGCGAGTACGACGCCAAGCCGGGCGGCTTCAAGCCCGGTGGCGCGAGCCTGCACAACTGCATGGTGCCGCACGGTCCCGACGAGGAAGCCTTCGACAAGGCCACGCATGCCGACCTGAAGCCGCACAAGCTGGACAACACGCTGGCCTTCATGTTCGAGAGCCGCTACCGCTTCATTCCCACCAACTTCGCCCTGAAGAGCCCCGTGCTCGATACCGACTACGCCGATTGCTGGGCCGGCCTGAAAGACCAATTCAAAGCATGAACAAGACAACCGCTTTCGTCATCACGCGTCGCGCCGCGGCCGTCGCCCTGCTCGCAGTGCCCTTCTTCGCGCAGGCTGCCGGCTACCCGACGAAGCCGATCCGCTTCGTCGTGCCCTACACGCCCGGCGGCACCACCGACCTGGTGGCGCGCACCGTGGGCCAGAAAGTGTCGGAGAAGCTGGGCCAGCCGGTGCTGATCGACAACCGCGGCGGCGCGGGCGGCAACATCGGCATGGACGCCGTGGCCAAGGCCGCGCCCGATGGCTACACCATCGGCTTCGGTGCCATCTCGACCAATGCGCTGAACCCGCACATCTACAAGTCGATGGCCTTCGATCCGCGCAAGGACTTCACCGCCATCAGCCTGCTGGGCACCTCGACCATCGTGCTCGAAGTGCCGGCGGCCTCGCCGGTGAAATCGGTGGCCGACCTGATCGCGGCCGCGAAGAAGAACCCCGGCATGCCCTACGCCACCGCGGGTGCCGGCACCTCGATGAACCTGGCCGGCGTGATGTTCGCGCAGATGACCGGCACCGACCTCGTGCACGTCGCCTACAAGGGCAGCGGCCCGGCCATCACCGACATGCTGGGCAACAACATCGGCGCGATGTTCGACAACCTGCCGGCGTCGCTGCCGCACATCCAGTCCGGCAAGCTGCGCGCGCTGGCCGTGGCCGGGCCCACGCGCTCGCCGTCGCTGCCCGACGTGCCGACGATGGCCGAAGCCGGGCTCAAGGGCTACGCGCTGGAGCCGTGGTTCGGCGTGTACGGGCCGGCGAAGCTGCCGGCTCCGATCGTGAAGGCGCTGAACGAAGCCTTCGTGGAAGCGCTTGCGATGCCCGACGTGAAGGCCAAGCTGGCGCAGGCCGGCTTCTCGCCACGCGGCTCGACCGCGCAGGAGTTGACCACGCTGACCGACACGGAATACAAGCGCCTGGGCGAAGTCGCCAAGAAGGCCGGCATGAGCGCCGATTGAACAGATTCACAGAAAGACAGACATGACCGCACTGAACGCCACCCATGACCCGAAGCTGCGCAGCTGGGTCGCCTCGGCCAATGAAGCCGGCACCGACTTCCCGATCCAGAACCTGCCCTTCGGCCGCTTCCGCACCGCCGGCAGCAGCGAAGGCTTTCGCGTCGGCGTCGCCATCGGCGACCAGGTGCTGGACCTGAAGGCCACGGGCCTGATCGACACCGACGACATGAACGCGCTGATGAACGCCTCGGTGAAAGACCGCCAGGCGCTGCGCGCCGCGATCTCCGCCGGTCTTGCCGAAGGCAGCGACAAGCAGGCCGCATGGTCGAAGGCGCTGCTGGCACAGGCCAAGGCCGAGATGACCGTGCCTTGCCGCATCGGCGACTACACCGACTTCTACACCGGCATCCATCACGCGACCACCATCGGCAAGCTCTTTCGCCCCGACCAGCCGCTGATGCTCAACTACAAGTGGGTGCCGATCGGTTATCACGGCCGCGCCTCGTCGATCGGCGTGAGCGGCCAGACCTTCAAGCGCCCACAAGGCCAGACCAAGGCGCCCGATGCCGTGGCGCCGAGCTTCGGCCCTTCGAAGCGGCTCGACTACGAACTGGAGCTGGGCTTCCTGGTCGGCCAGGGCAATGCGCTGGGCGAGCCCATCGCCATCGGCGAGGCCGAAGACCATCTGTTCGGCGTGACGCTGCTCAACGACTGGTCGGCGCGCGACCTGCAGGCCTGGGAATACCAGCCACTCGGCCCGTTCCTGGCGAAGAACTTCGCCAGCACGCTGTCGCCGTGGATCGTGACGATGGAAGCGCTGGCACCGTTCCGCGCGAAGTTCGAGCGGCCCGCGGAAGACCCGCAACCACTGCCATACCTCGACTCGGCATCGAACCGCGAGAGCGGCGCACTCGACATCACGCTCGAAGTGCTGCTGCAGACCGCGAAGATGCGCGCCGAAGGCGTCGCCCCCGTGCGCCTGACGCGCGGCAACACGACCGAGGCCGCCTACTGGACCGCAGCGCAGCTCATCACGCACCACACGGTGAACGGCTGCAACCTGCAGCCGGGCGACCTGCTGGGTTCGGGCACGCTGTCGGGGCCGAAACCCGACGAAGCCGGCTCGCTGATGGAGCTGACGCTGGGTGGCAAGCAGCCGATCACGCTGCCGAATGGCGAGAAGCGGACGTTCCTGGAGGATGGCGACACGCTGGTCATGCGCGGGTACTGCGAGCGCGCGGGGGCTGTGCGTATCGGCCTGGGTGAAGTTGCCGGCACGGTGATTTAAGGCCCCTTGGTATTCCTCCCTCTCCCTCTGGGAGAGGGTTAGGGTGAGGGCAAGCGGCAATCAAGGCCGCGCGATGTTGTGAGGCCCACGGCCCTCACCCTGGCCCTCTCCCAGAGGGAGAGGGAACAACACAAGAAGCAGAGGGTCAGGGCGCAGGCGCCGTCGTGCTCGCAGCCGCCGGCCACGCCACTTCGCTCGCCACACGCGGCTTGCCGATCGGCGCGGTCGCCTTGCCGGTCTTGATGGCCGCCATGTCGGCCTCGCTCGGGTACTGGTTCGCCAGCCAGTAGTCGAACACGCGGCGCGCGATGGGGGCCGCCGCACCCGCGCCCCAGCCCGCGTTCTCGACGATCACCGCCACGGCGATCTTCGGGTCGTTCACTGGCGCGAAGCCCATGAAGAGCGCGTGATCGCGCTGGTGTTCTTCCAGCGCGCGGGCGTTGTACTTGGTGTTCTGCGCCTGCGTCACGGCCTGCGCCGTGCCGGTCTTGCCGGCCGCCTGGTAGCTCGCGCCCGCGAACACGCCGCGCGCCGTGCCGGCGGTGACCACGCTGGTCAGGCCTTCGCGGATCACCGCGATCGCGGCCGGCGTGTAGCCGAGGTTTTCCGCCGGCGGTTGCGGCAGCGGCACCACCTGCCCGCTGAC
Source organism: Variovorax sp. EL159 (assembly GCF_900100965.1). Classification (GTDB taxonomy): domain Bacteria; phylum Pseudomonadota; class Gammaproteobacteria; order Burkholderiales; family Burkholderiaceae_C; genus Variovorax. Next base: position 15,694 of record NZ_FMUJ01000010.1, read on the forward strand.
CGTGTCGCGCGTGGCCAGCACGAGGTGCGGCTTGTGCTTGAGGCCTCCGTCGGCCACGATGGACGTGGCCTGCGCCAGCTGCAGCATCGTGAAGGCGTTGTAGCCCTGCCCGATGCCCAGTGAGATGGTTTCGCCGGCGTACCACTTCTTGGCTTCAGGGCGCTTGTAGGTGTTGCGCTTCCACTCGGTGCTGGGCAGCACGCCGCGCACTTCGCCACCCAGGTCGATGCCGGTGATCTGGCCGAAGCCCAGCGGCTTCATGGCGTCGTGGATCATGTCCACGCCCATCTCGTTGGCCAGCGAATAGAAGTAGATGTTGCTCGACAGCTGGATCGCGCGCCGCATGTCGACGCCGCCCAGATAGCCTTCGGGGCTGCCGAAGCGGTGGCCGCCGAAGTTGAAGTAGCCGGGGTCGTTCACCACCACGCTGGGGCCGCGCTTGCCGGTCTGCAACGCGGCCAGCGCCATGAAGGGCTTGTACGTGGAGCCCGGCGGGTAGGTGCCGCGCAGGGCGCGGTTCAGCAGCGGCTTGTCGAGCGATTCGGTCAGCGCCGTCCAGCTTTCGTTGTCGATGCCTTCGACGAAAAGGTTGGGGTCGAAGGTCGGCTTGCTCACGAAGGCCAGCACCTCGCCGGTCTTGGGGTCGATGGCCACCACCGCGCCGCGCCGCTCGCCGAACATGTCTTCGACCAGCTTCTGCAGCTTGATGTCGAGCGCCAGCATCACCGTGTTGCCGGGCGTGGCCGGGTGGCTCGCAAGGCGCCGCACGGCGCGGCCGCCGGCCGAGGTTTCCATCTGCTCGACACCGGTCTGGCCGTGCAGCGTTTTTTCGTAGCTCTGCTCGATGCCCAGCTTGCCGATGTAGTCGGTGCCCTTGTAGTTGGCCTGCTCGTCTTCGTCCCAGTCTTCCATCGCGGTCTTCTCGCGCTGGTTGATGCGGCCGATGTAGCCGAGCACGTGCGAGGCCAGCTCGCCCTGCGGGTAGTTGCGGAACAGGCGCGCCTTGATCTCGACGCCCGGGAAGCGGTAGCGCTGCGCCGCGAAGCGCGCCACCTCTTCATCGCTCAGGCGCGTGCGGATCGGAATGGAGTCGAAGCTGCGCGAGTCTTCGCGCAGGCGCTTGAAGCGGCGGCGGTCGCGCGGCGAGATCTCGAGCACCTGCGTCAGGCTGTCGATGGTTTCCTCGACGTCGCCCACCTTCGAAGGCGTGATCTCCAGCGTGTAGGCCGAGTAGTTCGAGGCCAGCACGATCCCGTTGCGGTCGAGGATCAGGCCACGGTTGGGCACCACCGGCACGATGGCCGTGCGGTTGCTCTCGGCCTGCTCGGCCAGGTCTTCGTGCCGCGTGACCTGCAGGTAGACCAGCCGCGCGCACAACAGGCCGAACGCAAACAACACCGCCAGCCCGATCACGATCACACGGCGCTTGAAGCGCGCGAGATCGGCGGCGACATTGCGAATTTCGGTCATGGCGGTGGGAGCTTAGGCGCGTGCAAGTGCAATGGCAAATGCGGCTGCGGGGCAGGATTAGAGCGGTCGGTTCTCGTCCGGTTCCGGCGTGCGGCGCTGCGGCGCCAGCAAGAGGGCCGAGGCCAACGGCCACAGTGCGGCCTCGATGGCCGGCGAGATCAGCACCGTCCAGCCGGGGAACACGCCGCCGCCGATCATCCGCGTGATGACCTCGATCAGCTGCGACAGCGCAAAGAGCGGCAGCACCTGCAGCGCCTGCGACAGCACCGGGTACCACAGCAGGCGCCGATGGATCGTGATCGCGAAGAAGCCCAGCGTGGTGTAGGACAGCGCATGCTGGCCCAGCATCGACGACTGGTGCACGTCCATGCACAGGCCGAACACGAAGGCCGCGCCGATGCCCACGCGCGCTGGCTGGTGCACGCCCCAGAACACGATCACCAGCGCCAGCAGGTCGGGCATCCAGACGGCGCGGCCGATCGGCACCATGTTGACCAGCAGCGCCACGACGAGGCTGGTCCACATGAAGAGCGGGCTGACGGGCAGCAGGAGCTGCTGCTGGCCGGGTCGCTTGATCATCGGCGTTCTCCGGGCTTCTTTTCGTTCTTGCCCGCGCCGGGCTTGCCGTCGGGGCGCTTGCGCTGCGTGGTCACGGGCGGGGCGGGCGGCGGGGCCGTCGGTGCGCCGGTGGGTTCGAGCACGAGCACGTAGCGCGCGGCCGTCACATGCGCGAGCGGCACGCAATAGATGCGGGCGAAGGCCGAGTCGGCGCGGCGCTCGATGCGTTCGATCTTCGCGACCGGCAGGCCGGCCGGGTAGATGCCGTCGACGCCGCTGGTGGACAGCAGGTCGCCTTCCTGCAGGTCGGCGTTGGCGGCCATGAAGCGCAGCTCCAGGCCACCGCCGTGTGCCGAGGCGTCGCCGAAGGCCACGCTGCGCACGCCGGTGCGGGTGTTCTGCACGGGAATGGCGAGGTCGCGGTCGATCACCAGCGTGACCTCGCTCGTGAACGGCAGCACCTGCGTGACCTGGCCGAGCACGCCGCGCGCATCGATCACCGGCGAGCCGGCCACCACGCCCTGCGTCATGCCCTGGTCGATCACGATCTTGCGGGTGTAGGGATCGGCGGCGTCGTACAGCACCTCGGCCGCACGGCCGGGGGTCTGCGTGGTCTGGCGCAGTTCGAGCAGCTCGCGCAGGCGGGCGTTGTCCTGTGCCAGCGTGTCGGCCTGGCTCGCGCGCTCGGCCTGCATCATCAGCGCCTTGCGGGCATCGGCCTCGTTGCGCTGCGCGGTCTGCAAATCTTCGAGGTAGCGGCCGCCACCCACTGCCATCTGCACCGGCTTGAGCGCCACCCATTGCACCGGGTAGAGCACCGCGCCGAGGCCGGCGCGGATCGGCTGCACGATATGAAAGCGCGCATCGGCCACCATCAGAAAGAGCGACAGCGCGCCGAAGAAGATCAGCTTGCTGAGTGCCGACTGCCCCTGGTTGAACAGGGGTGGCGCTGTGCGATCGAGCGTGCCCAGAGGCATGAATTCAGACCCGGCGGTGGTGCGGAATCAAATAACAAAAAGCCGGCCTATGCAAGCAGAGGCCGGCCGATGATGGCTTTCGCCTTTTACTCGCTCGTGAAGATGCTGCCCAGGCGGTCCATGCGTTCGAGGGCGATGCCGCAGCCGCGCACCACGCAGGTCAGCGGGTCTTCGGCCACGAGCACCGGCAGGCCGGTTTCTTCGGCCAGCAGGCGGTCGAGGTCGCGCAGCAGCGCGCCGCCGCCAGTCAGCATCATGCCGCGGTCGGCGATGTCGGCGCCCAGTTCGGGCGGCGTCTGTTCCAGCGCGTTCTTCACGGCCGAGACGATGTTGTTCAGCGGATCGGTCAGGGCTTCCAGCACTTCGTTGCTGCTGATGGTGAAGCTGCGCGGCACGCCTTCGGACAGGTTGCGGCCCTTGACTTCCATCTCCTTGACCTCGGAGCCCGGGAAGGCCGAGCCGATGGTCTTCTTGATGACTTCGGCCGTCGGCTCGCCGATCAACATGCCGTAGTTGCGGCGGATGTAGTTGATGATGGCTTCGTCGAAGCGGTCGCCGCCGACGCGCACGGAGCCCTTGTAGACCATGCCGCCCAGCGAGATGACGCCCACTTCGGTGGTGCCGCCGCCGATGTCCACCACCATCGAGCCCGAGGCTTCGCTGACGGGGAGGCCCGCGCCGATGGCCGCGGCCATGGGTTCTTCGATGAGGTAGACGGAGGTGGCGCCTGCCGCCTCGGCCGCGTCCTTGATGGCGCGGCGCTCGACCTGGGTCGAGCCGCAGGGCACGCAGATGATGATGCGCGGGCTCGGCGTGAGCAGCGTGCGCGGGTGCACCATCTTGATGAACTGCTTGATCATCTGCTCGGTGATCACGAAGTCGGCAATCACGCCGTCCTTCATCGGGCGGATCGCCTCGATGTTGCCGGGCACCTTGCCCAGCATGGCCTTGGCCTCGCGGCCGACGGCCTGGATCACCTTCTTGCCGTGTGGGCCACCTTCGTGGCGAATTGCGACCACCGAAGGCTCGTCCAGCACGATGCCCTTGTTGCGGGCAAATATCAGGGTGTTGGCGGTGCCGAGATCGATCGCAAGGTCGGTGGAAAAGTACCGACGGAAAGCTCCAAACATGTGCGAAATCCTCTGGAGCACGGCCTGCGCACCGGCAGGTCGTCGCTCTATTTTTGGGTCGTTTGACGGGGTGAATTGATCGTTTTTGACGCAAAAGCCGGCGCGTTCGCGGGGGTTGCGGCAAAGGCGGGATAATACCCGAATCCCCTCTGATTCCTGTATTAGCACCCTCTTCGGCGTGCGATTACCTCGGCTTTTTTTGGCCACCCGACCCTATGTCACTGTCCACTTCCGATATTGCGCGCATCGCCTCGCTGGCGAGGCTGCAGCTTGCTCCCGACGAAAGCGAGCGCATGCTCAGCCAGATCAATGGCTTCTTCGACCTGGTTGAACGCATGCGTTCGGTCGACACCGAAGGCGTCGAGCCGCTGGCGCACCCCGTGGCGGCCATCGAGGACATCACCTTGCGTCTTCGCGACGACGTGGTGAGCGAGCCCGACAACCGCGAAGCCAACCAGAAGAGCGCCCCGGCCGTCGAAGCCGGCCTGTTCCTCGTGCCCAAGGTGATCGAATAATGAGCAGCGGTGAATTGCACCAATTGAGTGTGGTCGCGCTGGCCAAGGCGCTGGCCGACCGCAAGGTCTCGGCCGTCGAGGCCTCGCAGGTTTTCCTGGGCCGCATGAAGGCGCACGAATCGCTCGGCACCTTCGTCGACGTCAATGAAGAAGTCACGCTGGCCCAGGCCCGCGCGGCCGACGCGCAAATCGCGGCCGGCAACGCCCCCGCGCTGGCCGGCGTGCCGATCGCGCACAAGGACATCTTCGTCACCACCGACTTCGCCACCACCGCCGGCTCGAAGATGCTCGCGGGCTACCGCTCGCCCTTCGACGCGACCGTGGTGCGCCGCCTGGCCGAGGCCGGCGCGGTCACGCTCGGCAAGCTGAGCTGCGACGAGTTCGCGATGGGCTCGGCCAACGAAAACGTCGCCGTGCCCGCCGTCGGCCACGACAAGGCCGTGCCCGTGCAAAACCCCTGGAACCGCGAACGCATTCCGGGCGGCTCCTCGGGCGCCAGCGCAGCCGCCGTGGCTGCACGCCTTGCACCCGCCGCCACCGGCACCGACACCGGCGGATCGATCCGCCAACCCGCCTCGTTCTGCGGCGTGACCGGCATCAAGCCGACCTACGGCCGCGCCTCGCGCTACGGCATGGTGGCCTTCGCATCGAGCCTCGACCAGGCCGGCCCGATGGCCCGCTCGGCCGAAGACTGCGCGCTGCTGCTGTCGGCCTTCTGCGGCCCCGACCTCGACCGCGATTCGACCTCGCTCGACAAGCCCGCCGAGAACTTCAGCCGCTCGCTGAACGACTCGCTCGAAGGCCTGCGCATCGGCGTGCCGAAGGAGTTCTTCGGCGAAGGCGTGGCACCGGGTGTGCGCGCGGCGATGGATGCAGCACTGTTGCAGTATGAAAAACTCGGTGCGAAGCGCGTCGAGGTCACGCTGCCGCGTACCGAGCTGTCGATTCCCGTGTACTACATCCTGGCCGCGGCCGAAGCGTCGAGCAACCTGAGCCGCTTCGACGGCGTCAAGTTCGGCCACCGCGCCAAGCAGTACAAGGACCTGTCCGACATGTACGAGCGCACGCGCGCCGAAGGCTTTGGCGACGAAGTCAAGCGCCGCATCATGATCGGCACCTACGTGCTCTCGCACGGCTACTACGACGCCTACTACCTGCAGGCGCAGAAGGTGCGCCGCATGATCGCGGACGACTTCCAGCAGGCCTTCAAGCAGTGCGACGTGATCGCCGGCCCCGCCGCGCCGACCACCGCATGGAAGCTCGGCGAACACGGCGACGACCCCGTGGCCGACTACCTCGCCGACATCTTCACGCTGCCCGCATCGCTGGCCGGCCTGCCCGGCATGAGCGTGCCCGCAGGCTTCGACAGCGGCATGCCCGTGGGCCTGCAATTGATCGGCAACTACTTCGGCGAAGCGAAGCTGCTGAACGCAGCGCACCGCTTCCAGCAGGCCACCGACTGGCATGCACGCACGCCGGAGGGCTTTTGAGATGAGCGAGACCGTGAACACATTCGAAGCACAACAACAGGGCCGCCCGACCGGTCCGCTGGTGCGCGGCTATGAAGTCATCATCGGCTTCGAGACGCACGCGCAACTCTCGACCGCCAGCAAGATCTTCAGCCGCGCGTCCACCGCTTTCGGCGCCGAGCCCAACACGCAGGCCTGCGCGGTCGACCTGGCGCTGCCCGGCACGCTGCCCGTGATGAACAAGGGCGCGGTCGAACGCGCCATCAAGCTGGGCCTGGCGCTGGGCTCGCACATCGCGCCGCGCAGCGTGTTCGCACGCAAGAATTATTTCTACCCCGACCTGCCCAAGGGCTACCAGATCAGCCAGTTCGAGATTCCGGTGGTGCAAGGCGGCGCGGTGTCGTTCTTTCTCGGCGAAGAAAAGAAGACCGTGCGCCTCGTGCGCGCCCACCTCGAAGAAGACGCGGGCAAGTCGCTGCACGAGAACTTCATCGGCCAGAGCGGCATCGACCTGAACCGCGCCGGCACGCCGCTGCTGGAGATCGTGACCGAGCCCGACATGCGCTCCACCGCCGAGGCCGTGGCCTACGCCAAGGAGCTGCACAAGATCGTCACGTGGATCGGCATCTGCGACGGCAACATGCAGGAAGGCAGCTTCCGCTGCGACGCCAACGTGTCGGTGCGCAAGCCCGGCGACAAGCTCGGCACGCGGCGCGAGATCAAGAACCTGAACAGCTTCAAGCACATGCAGCAGGCGATCGATTTCGAGATCCGCTGGCAGATCGAAGAGATCGAAGACGGCCGCAAGGTCGAGCAGGCCACCGTGCTGTTCAACGCCGACACGGGCGAGACGCGTGCGATGCGCGCCAAGGAAGACTCGGCCGACTACCGCTACTTCCCCGACCCCGACCTGCCGCCGCTGGTGATTGCGGCCGACTGGATCGAGCGCGTGAAGGCCACCATGCCCGAGCTGCCGCGCGCCATGGCCGAGCGCTATGTGCGCGACCATGGGCTATCGGAATACGACGCCACACAGCTCACGCAGAGCACCGCGCTCGCACGCTACTTCGATGAAGCCGTGAGCGCCGGCGCCGCGCCCAAGCTCGCGAGCAACTGGATCACCGGCGAGATGGCACGCCGCCTGAACGCCGCCGAAATCGGCATCGAGGCCGCGCCCGTCAAGGCGCAGCAACTCGGCCAACTGGTCAAGCGCATCGCCGACGGCACGCTGCCGAACAACGCGGCGCGCGTGGTGTTCGATGCGTTGTGGACCGGCGAAGGCAGCGATGTCGACGCGATCATCGAAGCGAAGGACCTGAAGCCGATGAGCGACACCGGCGCGCTCGACGCGATCCTCGACGAAGTCATCGCCAAGAACGCGAAGAACGTCGACGAATACCGCGCCGGCAAGGAAAAGGCGCTCAACGGCCTCGTGGGCCAGGTCATGAAGGCCAGCGGCGGCAAGGCGAACCCCGCGCAGGTCACCGAGCTGCTGAAAGCCAAGCTGGGCTGATCGAACAAAGAAACCGGGGCCTTGCGCAAGGCCCCGGCGGGTTCAGCGAGGGTTGCCGCCGTTCTGCGGCGACCAGATCAGCTTGAGCCGACCGCGCTCTTCGTCGAAGCGCGCATTCACGCGCTTCTTCTCTTCTTCCTGTTCGGCGATGAAGCGGTTCTGCACCGCCACGCTCTGCGTGTTGTCTTCGAGCTTGCGGCGCACCGCACCGGGCGCCTTGCTGGTGTCCGCCTTGTAGAACTCCAGCTCTTCGTCGATCTTCTTGCGGTCTTCGCCCAGCTCGGCGATGCGCTTCTTCGCCGCCTGGATCACCGCGTCGATCTGCACCAGCGCTTCGGCGCGCTCGCGGTCGTGCGTGGCGGCGTTCGGGTAGCGCACCAGCAGTGCGCGCTCGCGGCGGCGCTCGTCGGTCAGGCGCGCGGCCTGGGCGGCGGCTTCGCGGGCGCGGTCTTCGCGCTCGGCCAGCTCGCGCGCCGTGTAGGTGGGCTCGACCTTGCGGCGAACCGAGCCGCTGGGGTTCAGCTCGCGCTGCTCGCGGTCGTTGCACTCCGCGATCGGCCGGTCTGCCGTGAGCGTGCGGCCGCGTGAGTCGATGCAGGTGAAGATGCCGGGGGCGGCGCCTTCCAGTTTCTGCGATTGCGCCTGCAACGCACCGCTGAAACCCGAAGCCACCAGAAACGATGCGACCGCCAGCAGGCGGGTCGGCTTGCCGTGATCGCGCGCGCGCATCGGTGCCGTGCCTCAGGCGGCGCCGTAGCGCGTGCGGTAGGCCAGCACGCGATCGCGGTGCGTGCCCAGGTCGGCGGCGGCATTGCCCGACAGGTAGCTCAGCAGGTCGTCCAGCGTGGCGATGGCGATCACCGACAGGCCGAGCTGGTTGCGCACGTACTGCACGGCGCTGTGGTCCACGTCGACGCCGTTCTCGGTGGCTTTCTCCTGCCGGTCGAGCGCGATGGCCACGGCATGCGGCGTGGCGCCGGCGGCCTGGATCGCGCCGATCGACTCGCGCACCGCGGTGCCGGCCGACATCACGTCGTCGACGATCAGCACGCGGCCCTTGAGCGGCGCGCCCACCAGGTTGCCGCCTTCGCCGTGCGCCTTGGCTTCCTTGCGGTTGTAGGCAAAGGGGTAGTTGCGGCCCCGGCGGGCCAGCTCGGCCGCCACCGTGGCGCCCAGCGGGATGCCCTTGTAGGCGGGGCCGAAGATCATGTCGAATTCGAGCCCGCTCTCGATCAGCCGGTCTGCATAGAATCCGGCCAGACGCGCGATCTTGCCGCCGTCGTCGAAGAGCCCCGAATTGAAGAAATAAGGACTCATCCGACCGGCTTTTGTCTTGAATTCGCCGAAGCGAAGTACGCCGGCATCCAACGCAAACTGGACGAAGTCCTGTGCGACCGCGCTGCTTTTCTCACCATCTACAGCCATCGGGAATTTCCTTGTGTTCAAACTGACCAGTCTCAATCTCAATGGCCTGCGTTCGGCCGCTACCAAAGGCGTGGCCGACTGGGTGGCCGAACTTGCGCCGGATTGTATTTGCATGCAGGAGATCCGGGTCCAGGCCGGCGACGTCGAAGGCCGCTTCGAGGAGATGGCCGGGCTCAAGGGCCACTTCCATTTCGCCGAGAAGAAAGGCTACGCCGGCACCGCCGTCTACACGAAGCACGCGCCGAGCAAGGTCGTGGTCGGCTGGGGCGACGCCGAATTCGACGCCGAGGGCCGCTACCTCGAGCTGCGCTTCGACACGCCCAAGCGCAAGTTCTCCGTCATCAGCTGCTACTTCCCGAGCGGCAGCTCGGGCGAAGAACGGCAGGCCGCCAAGTTCCGCTTTCTCGAAGGCTTCTTCCCGCACCTGGTGGCGCTCAAGAAGAAGCGCGACTTCGTCCTGTGCGGCGACATCAACATCGCGCACCAGCAGATCGACCTGAAGAACTGGCGCGGCAACCAGAAGAACAGCGGCTTCCTGCCCGAAGAGCGCGCCTGGATGACGAAGCTGCTCGACGCCGGCACCGATGGCGCGGGCCTGGTGGACGTGTACCGCCGGCTCAAGCCGGACACCACCGACGAGGCCTACACCTGGTGGAGCAACCGCGGCCAGGCCTACGCCAACAACGTGGGATGGCGGCTCGACTACCACCTGGCCACGCCGGCCATCGGCGCGCTGGCGCGCACCGAGGCGATCTACAAGACCGTCAAGTTCAGCGACCACGCACCGATCACGGTGGAGTACGACTTCACGCTGTAAGCAAGTCGCGCTGCCGCCGATGCCCGTTCCGCCTCCTTCCACGGTCGCGCCGTCTTCGTCCTCCGCCACGGCTGCGTCGGCGGTGTACCTGCCGCGCGACGTGGTGAACGCCCCCGAGGTCAAGGCCGCCATCGCGCGCCGCAGCGCCGAGCGCGGCGACGACGCCGACATGACGGCCTGGCTGCTGAACCACTTCTTCCGCTGGGCCATCGGCAGCTTCGCCAACGTGCTGCCGGTGCAGTCGCCCGCCGACTACCTGGCGGCGGCCGGCCCCGGCAAGCCGCTGCCCGAGTGGCTGGCCAAACAGCTCCAGCCGCGCGCGCCGATCGCCACGGCCACCGCGCAGGACAAAGACAAGGACAAGGAAAAGTCGAAAGGAAAGTCGCAGGACAAGGCCGAATCGCCCGCCGCCGAAGCCAGCCCGAAGACCTTCTACTACCTCGACCCCGAGCACCTGCTGCTGGTCGACCGCGAGCGCATGCTGGTCGAGTTCCTGCGCTCGCGACGCGGCACGCGGCTCGAACAGAAGCTGCAGCGCATCACCTGCTTCATGGCCATGGCCATGTGGGAGCAGGAACACCAGCGCATGCAGGCCAAGCGCAACAAGGGCTGGGTGCCCAGCAGCGGCCTGGCGCTGAAGGAGCTGCTGCGCACGCCCAACGGCGTGATCTTCGAGTTCGTCGGCAGCCACGCGGCGCTGCGCGAGGAGATGGCCTACGAGTCGTTCCACATGCAGCACTGCCTGGGGCAGTTCGCCAACATCAAGAAGCTCGCCGGCGGCTACGGCGAGCAGTACGCCAGTGCCGCGCAAAGCGGCCGGCTGCGCCTGTTCACGCTGCGCAGCGCGGGCAACCTGCCGCACGTGACCATCAGCCTCGAAGTGCATCCGGACGGGCTGCGGGTCGACCAGATCAAGGGCAAGCAGAACCGCCACCCGATCCGCAAGTACGCCGACGACGTGCTGCAGTTTCTGCGCACGCTGCCGCCGCGCGGCGAGCGCCACAGCGACTGCGAGGGCATGGGCCTGGTGTTCGAGCCCGAGGCATCGGACACCGCCCAGGGCGAATGGAAGTTCGTGACCGACGTGCAGAGCCCCGACTTCCTGCTCAGTGTGATGAGCGGCAACTTCCACCTGATCGAGCACTTCGAGCAGCCGCCGCCGGCGTTGCAATGGCTGCTGCTGCGCATCGCGCCGCACGAGCTGGCGCGGCTGCGGCAGATGGACGTGGCCGTGGCGGCCGCCGCCCGGCTGACGCTGCCTCCGAACCGCCTGCCGCCGTCGCTGCGTACGGATGTGCCGGAAGCACCGCAGGCACCCGCCGCGATGATGGAAATCGAGGGCATCTCGCTGAGCGCCGCCATGTGCGCGCCACCTACCGCGGCTGCGTGACGACATGCTGAAGGCCTTCATCCTCCTGCTGCTGCTGGGCTTGCTGTACCTCGGGGTGCGCGTGGCCTGGTTCATCGTGCGCACGGTTTTCCGCATCGCCATGCACGGCTCGGGCAAGGTCATCGGCCACATGGAGAAAGCCAACGCCGACCTCTCGGCGCGCGCGGCGCAGGCCCGGGCCGAGTCCGGCAAGGTCGTGCCCAACCGCCGCCGCTGGGCGTTGGCGCTCGGCGACATCCTGCTGCTGCGCAACGGCCTGCGCTGCGACAGCGACGCGCTGGCGCTCGACTTGCCCACCGAGCAGCGCCAGCGGCTGGCCAAGCAGGTGCTGCGCGAAATGAACATGGCCGCCGACCTGCCCGAGCGCGACATCGCCACGCAGATGCAGGCCGCGCTGGTCGGCTGGGTCGGCGGACTCGGCCGCACCCACGCCAACTTCTACGAACAGCTCGCGGCCGAGGGCAAGGTGCGCGACGCGCTGGCCTTCGACTGCGCGCGCACCGCCTTCCTGGTGCGCTGCATCGCGCTGCTGGGCTGGGTGCCCGAATCGCAGGCCTGGCTGGTGCTGTTCCTGAACGCGCAGCGCGCGCAGGACAGCTTCGAGAGCTGGGAAGACTTCGGCCACGCCTACGCGCGGGCCCGGCTGCACTGGCTGCGCATCAGCAGCCAGGACGGCCCCGCCTCTTCGCGCGCCACGCTGGAAGTGCAGGAGCACCTGCAGAACACCCAGGGCAACTGGCTCACGTTGCCGTGGAAGCGCTACCGCATCTTCGACCCCCAACCCACCATCACCATCGCCCCCGTCGCGACGGCCTGAATCGGCCCGAATCAGCCTGAAGCGCGACCGCCCGCCCATGACGACAAACACGCCCCCCGCCGCAGCGACCGTGATTCCTCCCGCGCCCGCGCGCTGGAAGCTCTGCGACATCGACGCCCTGCTGCGTACCGGCGACTACGCCGCGCTCGACCAGCGCCTGGACGACGCGCTGGCCGCCAGCTTCCACGACCGCGACGACGAAGAGCGCTACTACGGCGCGCTGCCCGACGACCTCTCCGGCTGCACGGCGGACGGTGCCGAGGGCCTGGCCCGGCTGCTCGCCTGGCAGGCCGCCAACCCGCAATCGGCCCACGCCTGGCTTTGCGAAGCCCACTACTGGTACCACTGGGCCTACCAGTACCGAGGCTCGGGCTGGGCCAGTTCGGTCACCGCGCTGGGCTGGGAATGCGCCCATGCCTGCGCCACGCGCAGCGCGGTCGCGGCCCTGCGGGCGCTGACGCTCGCGCCCACCATGTGGACCAGCTGTGCCCTGCTGCTGCAAAGCACCTCAGCCTTCAACGAACCCGACTGGCTGACCGAGCTGGTGCGCAGCGGCCGCTGGCCCGACAGCCCGCTGCAGCACTCGTTTTCGCTCGGCGACCCGGCCACACGCGAAGAGCTGCTCACCATGCTCGCGCGCTCGGGCCTGCGGCACGACGAGCGCATCGCATGCCCTGAAGAAGCGCCCGTCGCCCTGCCCTCGCCCGTGCAGGGCAAGAAGATGATCAGCGGCATCTCTTACTGGATCCATGCCACGCTGCACGTGCACCCGCGGCTGTTCTTCTTCATGCGCCAGTGCGTCTGGTTCCAGCAGCCGCGCTGGGGCGGCAGCCACGAGCGCGTGCGCGCCTTCATCGCGTCGCCCGCCTGCGCGCACCTGAACGAGGTCGAGAAAGACCGGCTGCGCCACGAGATCTGGCGCGACGACTACCAGGGCAACTCGGTCGACAAGGACGACGACCCGGTCGAAGCCCAGCAGCGCATGGCCGCCACGCGCCAGCGCGCCAACGAGGCGCTCTACCCCTACCACCGCTGGGAAACCCTGCGCTGGCTGGCCATCAGCCACTACATGCTCGACCAGCACGCGGAAGCACTGGCCTGCCTGCGCGAAGCCGAGAGCCACCACCCCATCGACGACGAATACGCGATGAACATGGCGGTGCACATCGCGCTCGAACAGGAGCCCGAAGGCCACTGGCTGGGCCAGGCCATCTGCAACAGCGCCAACGCCTACGAATGCAACACCGCGCTGATCCTGCACGGCTACTGCAGCCTGAAGGGCGTCTTCGGCTTCGTGCCCAACGAAGCGACCGGCAACGCGTGGCTGGCGGCCGCGCGCGAGCGTGCCGCCGGCACCGAGCACTGGGACGACCTGGCGCGCGCCCTGTGGCGCGTGCCGCGCAACAAGGAAGCCTTCGAGATGCTGGAGCTCGGTCTGGCGGCGGGCGACACCTCGTGCCTGCTCACGCTCGGCATCTTCCACGCCGGTGGCCTGCACGGCACGAAAGACCGGCAGCAGGCCATGCGCTGCTACAGCCAGGCGGCAGACGTCGGCAACAGCGTCGCAGCCTACAAGCTCGGCTACCTTTGCCACGACATGGCCTGGGAAGACGCCACACCCGCGGCACAACGCCCCGCGCTGCAGGTGCAGGCGGTCGAGGCCATGCTGAAGGCCCGCGAGCTCGGCCACGAAAGTGCCACCGAGGGCGCGTTGATGTTCATCAGCGACCTGTCCGACCTGAGCGCGCGCCATCGCCACCTGGACTTCGTGCGCGAGCATGCGACCAACGGCGACGCCATCGCAATGGCCGCGCTGTCGACCCTGCTGGCCGACGCCAACGACAAGGTGCTCTACAACTACCGCGAGAGCGTGCGCTGGATCATGGGCGCGCAAGCCGTCGCGCCCGAAGACGAGTTCGTGGTCAACGTGACCAAGAACACGCACCAGGACGGCTTTCTTTCGTCCACGCTCTACAAGCTCACGCGCCGCCAGATCAAGGCGCACGAAATTCCCGGCGGCGACAACGCGATGGTCTGAGCGCCCGCGGGTGGCAACCCGCTACCGAGAGAGCGCGGGCAGCGCCTTCACCAGTGTGGCGGTGAAGGCCTGCATGGCTTCGGTCTCTTGCGTGCCGCGCTTGGTGATGCGGTAGAAGTCGAGCCCGACCTTCGGCTGGGTCAGCACGTCGGTGCGCACGCGATGGCGGCGGCAGGCCGCGAGCGCGAAGGTCGGCATCACGGCGGTGCCGAAGCCGGCCTCCACCATCGAGATCAGCGTGCCGAAGAAATTGAACGCGGGCCGCTGCGCGTCGGCCAGGCCGATGGTGGACAGATGCTGGTCGATCACCTTCTGGATCGGGTTGCCCGGTGGCAGTCCGATGAGCCCGGCACCGCGCAATGCCGACCAGGGTGCGGTGCGCACGGCGGGCGGCTCATCGGCACCGCCCGGCAAGGGCGCCACGCGCATCAGGTGAAAGCGCCCGACCGGCGTGCGGTCGAGCCCCGCCGCGGCCTTGAAGAAAAAGCCCAGGCCCATGTCCGCATCGCCGGCGGTCACCATCGCGCCGACGTCGTGCAGGTCGGCATCGAACAGGCGCAGGCTCACCTGCGGATGGGCCTGCCGGAAAGTGGTGAACACCTGCGGCAGCAGGTGCGACGACACCAGCGGCGTGGCGGCGATGCGCAAGGTCTGGCGCGCCTCGTCGCCCTCGGCGCCGAGCTGCGCGGCCACGTCGTCGAGGTCGGTGACCAGGCGCTCCACCACCGGCAGCAGCCGCCGCCCGGCCGGCGTGAGGCTCACCACGCGCGTGGTGCGGTCGAACAGCCGGCAGCCCAGCTGCTTTTCCATTTCGCGGATCAGGATGCTCAGCCCCGCCTGCGTGATGTGCGCCTGCTCGGCCGCGCGCGTGAAGTTGCCGATGCGCGCCACATGCAGAAAGGCGCGCATCTGGCGGGTCGAGAGGTTCATAAGGATTCATGATAAATCCATATCACATCTAAATTTCCCAAATGGCTTGCTCGCGTTCCTAATGCGCCTCCGGGATACACCGCAACACCACGAACGACCATGAACGAAGTCATCATCCTGGGCGCCGGCATCGGCGGCCTGACCCTGGCACTGAGCCTGCACCAGGCCGGCATTCCCTGCCGCGTGTACGAGGCCGTGCCCGAGCTCAAGCCATTGGGCGTGGGCGTGAACCTGCTGCCGCACGCGGTGCGCGAGCTGACCGAGCTGGGTCTGCTGCCGCAGCTCGACGCGGTGGGCGTTCGCACCAAGGAATCGATCTTCTTCACCGAGCACGGCCAGCTGATCTTTCGCGAAGCGGCGGGCGAGCATGCGGGTTACGACTGGCCCCAGTTCTCGATCCATCGCGGGGACCTGCAGACCGTGTTGTACGAAGAGACGCTCAGGCGCCTGGGCCCTGACAGCGTGGTCTGCAACAGCCGCTGCACCGGCGTGACGCAAGACGCCGAAGGCGTGACCGTGCATTTCGCGAACGCACCCTCGGTGCGCGGCGCGGTCGCGGTCGGCTGCGACGGCATCCACTCGGCGCTGCGCAAGCAGCTCTATCCGAACGAAGGCGCACCGCGCTACTCGGGCGTGAACATGTGGCGTGGCACCGCGCGCTGGAAGCCGTTCCTGTCGGGCGCGAGCATGGTGCGCGCGGGCTGGCTGTCGGTCGGCAAGATGGTGATCTACCCGATCCGCAACGACATCGATGCCGAGGGCCACCAGCTCGTGAACTGGGTGGCCGAGATCCATGCGCCGCAGCCCGCGATGCGCGACTGGAGCCGCGCCGGCCGCCTCGAAGATTTCATGCCCGCCTTTGCCGACTGGCATTTCGACTGGCTCGACGTGCCGGCGCTGATCCTCGCCTCGGACACCATCCTCGAGTACCCCATGGTCGACCAGGACCCACTGCCGCGCTGGACGCACGGACGCCTCACGCTGCTCGGCGATGCCGCGCACCCGATGGTGCCGCGCGGCTCCAACGGCGCGGGCCAGGCCATCATCGACGCGCGCTTCCTGTCGGGCGCACTCAAGGACCTGGGCGTGGGCACCGCCGCGCTCGAAGACTACGACCGCGTGCGCGTGAAGGCGACCACCGACGTCGTGCTGACCAACCGCAGCAACCCGCCCGACGCGATCCTGCGCGAAGTGTTCGAGCGCTCGGGCGGCCAGCGCTTCGAGCAGATCGAAGATGTCGTGACCACGGCCGAGCTGCAGGCCATCTCGGACAACTACAAGCGCGTGGCCGGCTACGACCCGGTGGCGCTGAAGGCGCGCGCCTCGTACCTCTGAGCGCCGGCCCCCTACCCACAAGAAAGACAACGGAGACCCCCACCCATGCGACTGTTCACCCGCACCCTTGCCGCCCTGCTCGTTTCGGCCACCGCCATGGCCGCCCACGCCTGGCCCGACCAGCCGATCACGCTGGTGGTGCCCTACACGCCCGGCACCGGCATCGACCTCGTCGCGCGCCAGCTCTCGGCCCGCCTGCCGGCCCTGCTGGGCCAGCCAGTGATCGTGGACAACGTGGCCGGCGCCAGCGGCAACATCGGCAGCGAGAAAGTGGCCCGCGCCAAGCCCGACGGCTACACGCTGATGGTGCAGGTCAACACGCTGGTCATGAACCGCAGCCTCTACAAGTCGCTGAGCTACGACCCGGTGAACGATTTCACGCCGGTGTCGCTCACGTCCTGGGGCACGCTGCTGCTGGTGACGAACCCGAACGTGCAGAAGGCCAGTACGGTGGCGCAGTTGGTGAGCGCGGCCAAGGCCCACCCCGGCAAGCTGACCTATGCCACGCCGGGCGTCGGCACACCGCATCACCTGTCGATGGCGCTCTTCATGCAGGGCACCGGCACCGAGATGCTGCACGTGCCGTACAAGGGCACGGCTGGCGCGGTGACCGACCTGCTGGGCGGGCGCATCGACACCATGTTCCTGCCCGTGCACGTGGCGCTGCAGCACATCCAGGTCGGCAAGCTCAAGGCCATTGCCACCGGCAGCAGCAAACGCCTGTCGCAACTGCCCGATGTGCCCACGCTGGCCGAGACCGGCGTGACCGCCGACAACGTGGACATGTGGTACGGCGTGCTCGCACCCAAGGGCACGCCGCCCGAGGTGGTGGCGCGGCTCAACAAGGAGATCGCGGCGGTGCTGAAGCAGCCCGACGTGGCGAAGTCGTTCGAGTCGCAGGGCATGGTGCCGGCGAGTTCGACGCCGGCGGAGTTCGGGGCGCTCATCAAGAAGGATGCGGATCGGTGGGCTGGGGTGGTGAAGCGCGGGAACATCACCGCCGACTGAGTTGCGATCTTTCTCCCTCCCCTTCTGGGGGAGGGTTGGGGTGGGGGCACGACGGCCTTTGCAAAGGCTGTGCAGTGGCCAACGCCGAGAGCCCCCATCCCAGCCTTCCCCCAGAGGGGGAAGGAGCAATACCCGCGGCTCAGCGTGGCCCGAGGGTCTTCCCCGCGTGCCGCGCCAGATGCACCTGGTGCAGCGTGATCTTGCGCACCTCCGCCTGGCTGGTCTCGATGTGCGCGCGCAGCAGCATCGCGGCCTGATCGCCACGGTTCGCGCGCACGGCCTTCAGGATCTTGCCGTGCTCCTCGTAGGTCGCGTCGATGCGGGGCTGCTG
Organism: Variovorax sp. EL159; assembly: GCF_900100965.1. Classification (GTDB taxonomy): domain Bacteria; phylum Pseudomonadota; class Gammaproteobacteria; order Burkholderiales; family Burkholderiaceae_C; genus Variovorax. The sequence continues at coordinate 33,417 of NZ_FMUJ01000010.1, forward strand.
CGTGAAGTCGAGCCGGCGGATGATGCGGATGCGGTCCGTCACGTCGCCATGCACGCGCGCCATCTCGGCATTGCCGGCCGCGGCCACCAGCGTGCAATGAAAAGCCTCGTCCCATTGCGCGACCTGCGCGGTGTCGGCGCTGCGCTGCGCCACGGGCACGAGCCAGATGTCGGCCAGCGTCTCGATCAGGCCGCGGTCGATGTGGCGATCGGTTTCACACAGGCGGTGCACGGCGGTGGTCTCCAGCACCATGCGCAGGTCGTAGAGCTGCTCGAACTGGTCGAAGTCGAAAGGCAGCACGCGCCAGCCGCTGCGAAACAGCACTTCGACAAAGCCTTCCTGCTGCAGCCGGAACAGCGCCTGCCGCACCGGCGTGCGCGAGACGCCGAGCCGCTCGCTGATCTCGTTCTCGGTGAAGCGATCGCCCGGCACGAGGATGAAGTCGGCCACGTCGCGCTTGAGCTGCGCATAGACCTCGTCGGCCCGCGTGCGAAAGACGGCCGCGTCGACGGCAGTGACGACAGCGGGAGCAGGTGAAACGGGACGGGGTCGGACGGTAGACACGTGGGGAATGGTAGTCGCTGGCGCCCGCGTCATGCCGCGTGGTTCAGCAGCGCCGCGAGCAGCGCGGCGCTGGGCGCCGTCCAGCCGACGATGGCGCCCTGGGCACGCACCATGTCGAGCGTCGCGGCCTTGAAGGCCGGAAAGTAGCTCTCGGTGCAGTCTTCGAGCAGCAGGCAGTCGTAACCCCGGTCGTTGGCTTCGCGCATCGAAGTCTGCACGCAGACCTCGGTGGTGACGCCGCCGAACAGCAGGTGGGTAATGCCGCGTTGCTGCAGCAGTTCGTGCAGCCCAGTGGCATAGAAGGCGCCCTTGCCCGGCTTGTCGATGACGATCTCTCCGTCGATGGGTGCAAGCGCCTCGATGATCTGGTTGCCGGGCTCCCCTGCCACGAGGATGCGCCCCATCGGCCCCTCATCGCCGATGCGCAGCGCGGGTTTGCCACGGTTGCGCTTGGCCGGCGGGCAGTCGGACAGGTCGGCGGCGTGGGCCTCCCGGGTATGAACCACAAGGCCACCCGCCGCCCTCCAGGCCTGCAGGACTTTCCGCGTCGCCGGCACGATCGCCTGAAGCAACGAGACGTCGTTGCCCAGCGTCTCGCCAAAGCCACCGGGCTCCATGAAGTCACGCTGCATGTCGATGAGGACCAACGCCGTGCTCGCGAGTTCGAACCCGTAAGGAAAAGGTGCTGCCGCTTCTATGCCTATGCGCATCGTCGTCCTCCCTTATGTGCAGAGCCGTGAACGCACAGAGGGCAAACACGCCCCCTCGAAGCCCGGCAGGCGGTGCGGTGCCGGCGTCCCCTCTGGGCCACCGAGGAGCGCAGCGTTTCGCGGATCAGGGCTCGCAGCTGTTTGAGCGAAGCGAGTTCTGCGAGACCCCGCGAAGCGCGAGCACCGCAGGGAAGCCGCGAAGCGGCCGGCACAGCGGGGATGCCGGCGCCGCGCCGCCTGCCGGGCGGCCTCGCAACAAGCAACAGAGCACTCATGCAGCAGCCTCCACAGAAGGCCCAGAAGGCCCAGAATGCCCACCCCCCATGTGCGCCCCGATCACATGCCGTTCGGCCCCCGCAGCAGAAGTCTCGAACACCACGCGCCCTTCGCTCATCACGACAATGCGATCGGCCAGCTCCAGCAGTTCGTCAAGGTCTTCACTGATCAGCAGAACCGCCCCGCCCTTCTCGCGCACCTGCACGATGCGCGAGTGAATCTCCGCCACCGCCGCGAAGTCGAGGCCGAACACCGGATTGGCCGCGATCAGCACGTTGATGTCGCCCGCCAGCTCGCGCGCCAGCACCGCGCGCTGCACGTTGCCGCCCGACAGGCTGCGAATGGGTGCGCCCTCGCCCTGCGTCTTGACGCCATACGCCGCGATCCACTCGCGCGCCCGGCTGCGCCAGAGCGGAAAATTGAGCACGCCGCCGCGCGACAATGGCGGCCTGTCGAAATCGCGCAGCGCCATGTTGTCCGACACGCTCAGATCGCCCACGCATGCGTTGCGCAAAGGCTCCTCGGGCAGGCTGCGGACCTTGAGGCGGCGGTTCTCCGCACGCCGTGCGTTGTAGGGCTGCCCCATCACCGTCACGCGGCCCGCGAGCCGTGGCCGCTGCCCGACCAGCGCCTCGACCAGCTCGCGCTGGCCGTTACCGGAAACACCGGCCACGCCGAGGATCTCGCCCGCACGCACCGACAGGCTCAGGTCATGCAGCGCCAGCGTGCCCCGGTCGCCCTGCGCCTCGAGCCCTTCCACCTTCAGCGCGACAGGCGCGCTCGCGTCCACCGGCCTCCTGGCCACGGGCGCCGAAGCCACCGCGCCCTCGCCACCCATCATGGCCTGCGCAAGCTGCGACGGGCTCGTGCCCACCACGCGGCAGTGATGCACGGCCTTGCCACGCCGCAACACCGTCACGCTGTCGGCATACGCCATCACCTCGCGAAACTTGTGCGTGATGATGAGCACCGTGCATCGGCCGCTGCGCGCAATGGCGCGCACATGGCCCAGCACTTCGTCGGCCTCCTGCGGTGTCAACACCGACGTCGGTTCGTCGAGGATCAACAGGCGCGGCTGCAGATACAACTGTTTGAGCAGTTCGAGCTTCTGCTTCTCGCCCGCCGCCAACTCCGAAGGCCGCGCATCGAGGTCGAGGCTGAAGGGCGTGGTCGCAAGAAAGTCTTCCAGCTCGGCGCGCTTTTTCTTCCAGTCGATCAGCGCGGGCGTCTTGCCGCCAGCCAGCAACAGGTTCTCGGCCACCGTCATGCCGGGTGCCAGCGTGAAGTGCTGGTACACCATGCCGATGCCCAGGGCGCGCGCCACGATCGGGTTGGCGATGTCCTGCTCGCGGCCGTCGATCAGGATGCTGCCCTCTTCCGCGCGCTGGAAGCCCGCCACGCACTTCACCAGCGTGCTCTTGCCCGCGCCGTTCTCGCCGAGCAGCGCGTGCACCGAGCCGGGCTCGACGCGCATCGTCACACGGTCCATCGCGGTGAAGCTGCCGAAGCGCTTGGTCAGCTCGTAGGTGTCGAGCGCGAGTGCGCCGGTGCCGGCCGGGAGGCCACCGATGGGTTGCGCGGAAAGAGCAGCGGCCATGCGGTGCCTCAGGCCGTCGCCGCTTCGGGCGCAAGCGTGGCCAGCAGCGCCTGCGATGTGGTGTGCGCACCGAACACACCGCCCTGCATCGTGATCATCTTCAACGCCGCCAGATGGTTGCCATGGTCGGTGGCCGCCGTGCAGTCGGACAGCAGCAGGCATTCGAAGCCGCGGTCGTTGGCGTCGCGCATCGTCGTGTGCACGCACACGTCGGTCGTGATGCCGGCAAGGATCAGGTTGTCAATGCCACGCGTGCGCAGGATCAGCTCAAGGTCAGTCGCATAGAACGACCCCTTGCCCGGCTTGTCGATCACTACTTCGCCGGGCAGCGGTGCAAGCTCGGGAATCAGCTCCCAGCCCGGCTCGCCGCGCACCAGGATACGGCCGCAGGGCCCGTCGTCGCCGATGCCCACGCCGTTCGCGCCGATCTGCCGCGAGCGCCAGCGCTTGTTGGCCGGCAGGTCGGCCAGGTCGGGCCGGTGGCCTTCGCGCGTGTGAATGATGTGAAAGCCCAGCGGCCGCAGCGCCGCGAGCGTGCGCGCGATGGGCTTGATGGGCGCCTGCACCAGCGACAGGTCGTAGCCCATCACGTCGACATACCCGCCCTTGCCGCAGAAGTCGGTCTGCATGTCGATCACGATCAACGCGGTGTTGTCGGGCCGCAGCGCGCCGTTGTAGGGCCAGGCATAGGGCTCGGCGACGACGTGGCGTTCGGTGGTGTGGGCGATGGTGGTCATGGCTTGGGTTCGGCCTGCGCGGGCACTCAGTTTTTTGTCGATGAAAGTTCGCCGGGGCTGCCGATGGCGACGCTGCCCGGCTTGCAGGTGAACACCAGGATCACCAGCGTGAGCACATAAGGCACGGTGTTGAACAGGTGGTAGCCCCAGCCGACGCCGATGGACTGCAGCGCCGGCCCGATGGCGCCCGCACCGCCGAAGAGAAACGCCGCGCCCACGCAGCGCAGCGGGCTCCAGCGCGCGAAGATCACGAGCGCCACGGCGATCAGGCCCTGTCCGCTGGAGATGCCTTCGTTCCAGCTGCCCGGATAGAACAGCGTCAGCGACGCACCGCCAAGCCCCGCGATGAAGCCGCCCGCGGTGGTGGCCGCGATGCGCAGGCCCGAGACCGAGTAGCCGAGCGCGCGTGTCGCCTGCGCCGAATCGCCCGCCATGCGCACCAGCAGGCCGGCACGCGTGCGCGCAAAGCCCCACCAGAGCAGCACCGCCAGCGCCACGCCGATGGGCACCAGCGCGTTGAGCTGCAGCGCCGAGCGCACCACCGTGTTGTCGCTCCAGAAGCCCAGCGGGATCGCAGGAATCTGCGGCGCCTGCGGCTGGATCAACGGCTTGCCCAGGTAGAAGGCGAGCCCAGTGCCCAGCAGCATCAGCGCGATGCCGGTGGCCACGTCGTTCACGCGGTCGAGCGAACACAGCAGGCCATGCAGCAGCGCCAGCGCCGCGCCCGCCGTGGCGCCGATCAGCACACCGAGCCAGGCCGAATCGGTGAGGTACGCGCCGCCGAACGCGGCCATGGCCGACAGCACCAGCACGCCTTCGAGCCCGAGGTTGATGCGGCCCGACTTCTCGGTGAGGCACTCGCCCAGGCTCACGAACAGGAAAGGCGCGCCCACGCGCAATGCGCCGCCGACGATGCCGGCGACCAGGGCGATCCATTGGTCGGCCGTCACTCGGAACCTTCCGCGCAGCAGTGGTCTGGCTCCCTCTCCCAGAGGGAGAGGGGACAAGACAAGGGACACCTCCTCATGTGTAGCTCCTTGCCTCGGGCAGCATGCGGTCGCCCACGGTCTTCCAGTTGACCGTGCGCAGCCCTTCGCTCGCCAGGATCAGCACGAAGGCAATGCCCTGCAGCACCAGCACCGACGCATCGGGCAACCCGAGCCGTCGCTGCAGCAGGCTGCCGGCCGCGCCGAAGCCGCCGAACAGGATCGCCACCGGCACGATGGCCACCGGGTTGTGCCGCGCGATGAACGACACGAGGATGCCCGCATAGCCGTATCCCGCGATCAGCGAGGCGTTGGCGTTGGTGTGCACCGCCGCCACCTCGACCGCGCCCGCGAGCCCCGCACACGCGCCGCCGAGCCCGCATGCGGTGAGGATGAGCCGCGTGGCCGGCAGGCCCACGAGCTGCGCGGTGCGCGGATTGCCGCCAACCACGCGCACCGAAAAACCCGAAGCGGTCGCGCGCAGCCACCAGTCGAGCCCCAAGCAGGCCACGACGCCGATCACCAGGCCCCAATGCACGTCGGAACCTCCGATGCCGCCGATCAGCATGCCGTCGTTCAGTGCGTGGGTCGACGGCTTGTTGAGGCTCGCCGGATCTCGCAACGGCCCTTCGACCAGGTGCTTGAAGATGCCGATGGCGATGTAGGCCAGCAGCAGGCTGCTGATGGTTTCGTTGATGCCGCGGTACTGGCGCAGCCAGCCCGCGAGCATGATCCACAGCCCGCCGACGACCGCACCCGCGATGCACACCACCATCGTGCCGACGATGTTGCCGGGCAGCGGCACCGCCTGCGCGAGCGCCGCGCAGGCCAGCCCGCCCAGCACCAGCGCGCCTTCGCCGCCGATGACGATCAACCCGGCGCGCGCGGGCAGCGCCACGCACAGCGCAGTGAGCATCAAGGGTGCCGCGCGCTGCAGCGTGTTCTGCCACGAGAACCAGTCGCCGAACGCGCCCTTGAACAGCGTCGTCCAGACCTCCACCGGATCGACACCGGCAAAGGCCACCAGCAGGCCGAACAGCAGCAGTGCCGCCGCGATGGCGAACACCGGCAGGGCGAATTCCTTGAGCGCGTGGCGCATGACGGGGCTCCGCGGATCAGGCCTGACCGATGACGCCTTCGACGAGGTAGTTCATCTTCTCCAGCTCCAGATCGGTCTGCTTGAGCACCTTGCCGGCCGGCACCACCACGGCGCCCTTGTTGTCCTTGATGCCGTCCTTGAAGATGTCGAAAGTGCCCGCGATCATCTTTGCCTTGATGTCGTCGGCCTGCTTCTTCGCGGCGTCCGTCACCATCGGGCCGTAGGCGGACATCTTCACGTAGCCTTCTTTCAGGCCACCGCGCAGGAAGTTGGGGTGCGGCTTGCCAGTTTGCGCAGCCTCGATGGCGGCCTTGTAGGCGGTGAGCCAGTTCCACTCGGCACCCGTGAGGTACGCGTTGGGCGCGAGCTTGGCCTGGCTCGCGTGGTAGCCGCAGACCATCTTGCCGCGCTTGGCTGCTGTCTCGACCACCACCTTGGGGCCATCGACGTGCATGGTGAACACGTCGCAGCCCTGATCGGCCAGGCTGTTGGTGGCTTCGGCCTCCTTCACGGCCATCGACCAGTCGCCAGTGAAGATCACGCTGCAGGTGATGTTCGGCTTGACCGAGCGCGCACCGAGTGTGAAGGCGTTGATGTTGCGCAGCACCTGCGGAATGGGCTTGGCGGCGACGAAGGCGATCTTGTTGCTCTTCGTCATGTGCGCGGCGATCACGCCGTTGAGAAACTGGCACTCGTCGATGTAGCCGAAGAAGCTGCCGACGTTCTTCGGGTGCTTGCCTTCGGTCCACAGGCCGCCGCAGTGCGAGAAGCGCACGTCGGGGTACTTGGGCGCGACCGCGAGGATGTGCGGATCGAAGTAGCCGAACGAGGTGGGAAAGAGCAGCTTGGCGCCGTCCTGCGAGATCATGCCGGCCATGGTCTTCTGCACGGCGGCGGTCTCGGGCACGTTCTCTTCTTCGACCACCTTGATGCCGGGCAGCTTCTTGATTTCGGCGGCGGCCATGGCGTGCGCCTGGTTGTAGCCGTAGTCGTCGCGCGCGCCGACGTAGATCACGCCGACGGTGAGCGGCTTGGCCTGCGCGCCGGCCAGGGTGCTCCAGCCCCCGAGCGCACCGACGGCGCCCAGCGCGGCCAGGGACTTGAGGGAATCACGGCGATTGAGTTGGCTTGTCATGGCGTTCTTTCGAGGAGTGGAGGAAGGTGCAAAAAATGTGCCGCCGAATCCGGCGTCAGACCGGCAGGCTCACGTGGGCCGCGACCACGCGCCAGCCTTCGGCGGTGCGCAGCCAGGTCTGGCTCTGGCGGCCGATCTCGCGGCTGCCAGAGCGGCGGAACTCGACGTTGGCGGTCGCGAAGTCGCGGCCGTAGGTGGTGATGACAGTGCGCAGCAGTTCGCGCGGCGGGCTCTGCACGGGCAGCGAAGCGCGAAAGGCGCGGATGTCGGCGTGGCCGTAGTGGTTCTCGGAGAAGCCGTAGCGCAGCGTGTGCGGGCTGTTCCAGAACAGCTCGTCGAGCACCTCGCGTTGGTTGCCCACCAGTGCTTCTTCGTAGCGCGCGAACACGGCGCTCACTTCGGCGTGCACGTCGGGGATGTTGATCTCGGGTGTCATCGGCGCACCTCCTGCTGAAAGGTGTCGAGGCTCGCGATGTACGCGCGCCAGCCACCGTGGTGGGTCACGTCTTGCGCACCGGCCAGTGCATGGCCTTCGCAGATGAAGCCGTGCACCCAGCTGCCATCGGCCAGCTCGACGCTGCCGAGGCCGAGCGGTGGCGGGATCAATGCGAGGAAGCCGCCGATCTGGGCCTGCGGCACCGCCCACACTTCGAGTGCGATGGCCGCGCCGCCTTCGGCCACGCGCTGCAGGCCGGGCTTGGGTGGCGTGGTGCCGGGCAGTGCGTGGAGACGGTAGGACGGCGCGGTGGTCATGGCGCGCAGCAGCGTGGCACCGCGCTCGGTGAGCTGGCCGTTGAGCGGCATGCCCGAGAGGTGCGCCCCGACCACCGCGATGGGCAGCGTGTCGGCCGTCGCCGCGCGCAGCCCCGGCACCGCGCGCGGCGCGGGCAAGGGCTTGCCGGTTGCACCTTGCGCAAGACCGGTGGCGTGGTGGTAGCGCTGGCCCAGCTCGGCCAGTGCGAGGTCGCTGCCGCACGGGCCGATCAAGGTGATGCCGAAAGGCAGGCCGTCGGCGCGCAGGCTGCTCGGCACCGAGAGCGCGGCGTAGTCGAGCAGGTTGACGAAGTTGGTGTACGCGCCGAGGTTGCGGTTGAGCACCACCGGGTCGGCGCGCATCTGCTCGCGGCTGTAGTGCGTGGGCGCGGTGGGCACCAGCAGCACGTCGATGTCGCGCCACATCGGCTCGACCTGCTGCGCGATGGCGCGCAGGCGCGTTTGCGCGTCGAACACATCGGCGGCGGTGTAGTTGCGGCCGCTTGCGAGGATGCTGCGCACGGGCTCGATCACTTCACTCTCGTGCGCGTCGAAGAACCCGCGCACCGCGGCGTAGCGTTCGGCGACGAGTGCGCTTTCATAAAGCAGCGCGGCGGCCTCGGCCAGTGGCGCATAGGGAATGGTGACGGGTGTGCCGCCCAGCGCGATGAGCTTCGTCTTCGCATCGGCAAAAGCCTGTTCGGCGGCGCTGTCGCCGAAGAAGGCCAGCGTGTCGGGCACGCCGAAGCGGAAGTGCGCGGGCAGCGGCTGGCGGCGCAGGGGCACGTCGCGCGAGTACGGATCGCGCGCGTCGTGCCCGGCCGTGGCCAGCAGCACATCGACCGCCAGCGCCACGGTGCGCGCAAAGATCGACACGCAGTCCGCACTCTGCGCCGCGGGCACCACGCCGAAGGCGCTCAGCAGGCCGCGCGAGGGCTTGAGGCCGACGATGTTGTTGAGGCCGGCGGGCACGCGGCCGGAGCCGGCGGTGTCGGTGCCCAGGGCGAAGTCGACCTCTCCGGCGGCGACCACGCAGGCCGACCCGGAGCTGGAGCCACCCGAGACCAGGCTGGCATCGAAGGCGTTGGGCACTTCGCCATAAGGAGAGCGCGTGCCGTTGAGTCCGCAGGCGAACTGGTCGAGATTGGTCTTGCCGACGAGCGATGCACCGGCGTCGAGCAGGCGCTGCACCACGGCGGCGTGGGCATTGGGCAGGCGGTCGAAGGCCGAGCAAGCGGCAGTGGTCGGCACGCCGGCGACGTCGATGTTGTCCTTGACCGCGAAGCGCAGGCCGGCGAGCGGAAGGACCGCGCCAAGCCTTTCACCGGCGTGCGCGCCCACCAGGGGCGTCGCGAATTTCGCGATCCAGGCGGCGGCGGGCGATCCGTTTTCTACATGCACCATCTTTAGGCATCCAAACTTGTGTACAAGTCGAGATGCAAGCAATGTGCCAGCGGCGACCACAGGTCGCGCGGATCAGGAACAGTTGGGGGGATTTACTCCCTCTCCCCTCGGGGAGAAGGTTGGGGTGAGGGCGAAGTGCCGCCGATGAGGCACGGCGCCTGAATGAATGTCGCCGCCCTCACCCCCGCCCTCTCCCCAAAGGGAGAGGGAGTCAGACCGTTCAGCTCTTCTTCGCGTCGCGGTAGAGCTTCTCGACCTTCGGCAGGTTCGCCTCGAGCTTGGTGATACGGTCCGGCCCCGTCGGATGCGTCGACAGGAAGTTCAGCCCGCCCTGGTTCTTCGACGCCGCAGCCATCTTCTGCCAGAGCGTCACCGAAGCCTTCGGGTCGTAGCCCGCGCGCGCCGCGAGTTCGAGGCCCACGAGGTCGGCCTCGGTCTCGTCGCTGCGGCTGAACTTCAGCGTGATGAGCTGCGTGCCGGCGCGGGCCGCGATGTCGCCCACCTGGCCGAGCCCCAGCAGTTGCGCGCCGATCGACAGCGCCGCCCCCGTGCCCGCGCTCTTGGCCATGCGCGCGCGGGCATGCTCGCGCAGCGCGTGGGCCATTTCGTGGCCCATCACCATCGCGACCTCGTCGTCGCTCAGCTTGAGCTGCTCGAGGATGCCGGTAAAGAAGGCGATCTTGCCGCCGGGCATGCAGAAGGCGTTGATCTGCTTGCTGCCGATCAGGTTGACCTCCCATTTCCAGTCGCGCGCACGCGAGTTCCACGGCGTGGCAAAGGGAATGAGCCGCTGCGCGATGGCGCGCAGGCGCTGCAGCTGCGGGTTGTTGTCGCCCGCCAGGGCGCCCTTGGCGCGGGCCTGTTCGAGCAGCTCGGCGTACTGCTGCACGCCGGCCGCCTCGACCTTCTCGGCAGGCACGAGGTTGCGTGCCACCGAGGCACTGCCGACATTGACCTGCGCCAGCGCGGGCCCGGCCAGCACCGCGCCCGCGGCAGCCAGCAAGAAGGCCCTTCGCGGCTGCCAGGGCGAAGCCGCGGAAATGGAGGAGTCAATACGCAGAAGGCGTTCGCATCGTGTGCACATGGGCCGGATCATAGGAACAAATGAACGCAAAAGGCCGGCCGATGTCCCCGTGCACTCATGGACAATCCGGGGCTCATGTCCGCCTCGCCTGTCGAAACCCCCACCGCCCCTTCCCCGCCCTGGCGTGACGCCCTGAAGGTCTACCTCGAGCCCGCCACGCTGCGCATGCTGGCGCTGGGCTTCTCGGCCGGGCTGCCGCTGCTGCTGGTGCTGGGCACGCTGAGCTTTCGCCTGCGCGAAGCCGGCATCGACCGCACCACCATCGGCTACCTGAGCTGGGTCGGGCTGGCCTATGGCTTCAAGTGGGTCTGGGCGCCGCTGGTCGACCGGCTGCCGCTGCCGCCGCTGACCACGCTGCTGGGGCGGCGACGCGGCTGGCTGCTGCTGGCGCAGTGCATGGTCATCGCGGGCCTGATCGGCATGGCGCTGAACGACCCACGGCTCGGACTCACGCCATTGATCTGGTGCGCGCTGCTGGTGGCCTTCGGTTCGGCCACGCAAGACATCGCGCTGGACGCCTTCCGCATCGAATCGGCCGAGGCGCGCAAGCAGGCCGCACTCGCCGCCGCCTACCAGACCGGCTACCGGCTCGCGATGATCTGGGCCGGTGCGGGCGTGCTGTGGGTCGCGGCCTGGGCCGAGGTGGCGCCGGCCGCCGCCGTCACTGGCGCGGCCGCCTACCAGAACGGCGCCTGGAAAACAGCCTACCTGGTCATGGCCGCCTCGATGGCGGTCGGTGTGCTCACGGTGCTGCTGTCGCCCGAGCCGCTGCCGCGCGCGCTGCCCAAGCCAAAGAACGCCGCCGAATGGCTGCGCAGCGTGCTGATCGAGCCCTTTGCAGACTTCATCCGCCGCTACAGGTGGCAGGCGGTGCTGATCCTCTCGCTCATTGCCATCTACCGCATCAGCGACGTGGTGATGGGCATCATGGCCAACCCCTTCTACGTGGACATGGGCTTCACCAAGGACGAAGTGGCCACGGTCAGCAAGATCTACGGCGTGATCATGACGCTGGCCGGTGCCTTCGTCGGCGGCGTGTTGTCGATGCGGCTGGGCGTGATGCGCGTGCTGATGCTGGGCGCGGTGCTCAGCGCGGGCAGCAACCTGCTGTTTGCCTGGCTGGCCACGCGCGGGCACGACCTCACGGCGCTCATCGCGGTGGTCTCGGCCGACAACCTGGCCGGCGGCATTGCGTCGGCGGCCTTCATCGCTTACCTGTCGAGCCTGACGAACATCAGTTATTCGGCCACGCAGTACGCGCTGTTCAGCTCGCTGATGCTGCTGCTGCCGAAGTTCATCGCCGGCTATTCGGGCGCTTTTGTCGATGCCTACGGCTACAGCACCTTCTTCACCTCCACCGCGGTGCTGGGCCTGCCGGTGCTGGTGCTGGTGGCGCTGGCCTCCCGTCTGACGACCACCACAAGCCCTCCCGACCGTCAATAGGGCCATGGCCTTATAGGAATCGGCCGACGCGGCGCAGGCCCTGCAACTGGTAGGCTGTGCCGGTTTACATTCGTTTCTTCCCCTGCGTTCCCTGTTGCCTGCAGCCTTTCAAAGAAGATCGTGCCGTCCCGAATTTCTCCCCTTCAAATCAGCGCCTTCACGGCGACCTCTGCCGTCGGTGTCGGCAAGGAATCGCTGGCCGACGCGCTCGCGCAATCGCGCAGCGGCCTGCGCGCCAACGACTTCGGCGACGCACCGCTGCCCACCTGGATCGGCCGCGTGGACGGTCTTGAAGACATCCGCCTGCCCGAGGCGCTCATGCCCTGGGACTGCCGCAACAACCGGCTCGCGTGGCTGGGCCTGCATGCCGACGGCTTCATCGAGGCGGTGGCCGCCGCGCGCGAAAAGTACGGCGCCTCGCGCATCGCGCTGGTGCTGGGCACTTCGACCGCCAGCATCGGCGAAACCGAGCTGGCCTACACGCAGCTCGACGCCGAAGGCATGTTTGCGCCGAACCAGCGCCGCGCCGCCGTGCACACGCCCCATTCGCTGGCGATGTTCACCGCGCAGGTGCTGGGCCTCACCGGGCCGAGCGAGACGATCTCGACCGCCTGCTCGTCCAGCGCCAAGGTGTTCGCTTCGGCTGAACGGCTGATCCGCCTGGGCCTGGCCGACGCGGCCGTGGTCGGCGGCGCCGACACGCTGTGCGGCAGCGTGCTGTTCGGCTTCAACTCGCTCGAACTGGTGTCGAGCGAACCCTGCCGGCCTTTCGATGCCAGCCGCAAGGGCATCAGCCTGGGCGAGGCCGCCGGCTTCGCGCTGGTCGAGCGCGTGCAGAGCGGCGCCGACGCCGCGCCGATGCACCTGCTGGGCTACGGCGAAGCCAGCGACGCGCACCACATGTCGACGCCGCACCCCGAGGGCCTGGGCGCCGAACGCGCGCTCGACGAGGCGCTGGCGCGCGCGGGCTTGGCGCCCGAGGCCATCGACTACATCAACATGCACGGCACCGCGAGCCAGAAGAACGACGAGGTCGAAGGCGCGTTGGTGGCGCGCCGCTTCCCGGCCCGCACGCATGCCAGCTCGACCAAGGGCTTCATGGGCCACACGCTGGGCGCTGCCGGCATCGTCGAGGCCGTCATCAGCCTGCTGGCCATCGAGCGCGGCCTGATGCCGGGCACCGTCAACACGAGCACGCTGGACGAAGGGTTCGGTGCGCAGATCAAGCTGCAGCCCGCGCATGGCGAGGTGCGCTATGCCCTGTCCAACTCCTTCGGCTTCGGCGGCAACAACTGCTCGCTGGTGTTCGGCAAGGCGGAGGCCGCATGAGCACGACCACGACGCGCCCTGTGCCCCCCACCCTCTACATCGAAGGCCCGGCCTTCTGGACGCCCACGCTGCCCGGCTGGGACGCGGCGCGCGCGGCCTTCCGCGGCGAAGGCGCGCTGGCCGATCCGCCCGCCAAGCGGCCGTCGCCACAAGTGCTGGCACCGGCCGAGCGCCGCCGCGCGCCCGACACCGTGGCGCTGGCGCTCGAAGTGGCCGCCGCCGCGATGGTGGCCTCGGGCCGCAACGCGGCCGACGTGCCCTGCGTGTTCACGTCGGCACACGGCGACCTGTCGATCAACGACTACATGTGCGGCACGCTCGCGACCGATCCGAAGATGCTGTCGCCCACCAAGTTCCACAACTCGGTGCACAACGCGGCCGTGGGCTACTGGACCATCGGCACCGGCTGCATGGCGGCCAGCAATGCGGTCTCGGCCTACGAACACAGCTTTGCCTCCGGCCTGCTCGAAGCGGCGGTGCAGTGCGCGGCCGACCAGGAGCCGGTGCTGCTGGTGGGCTACGACACGCCCACCGTCGGCCCGCTGACCTCGGTGACCGACAGCCGCGGCCTGCTCGCGGTGGCGCTGGTGATCGCGCACGAGCGCACCGAGCGCACCGTGGCATCGCTCGACTGGTCGCTGGTCGGCACCGACGGCACCGGCACGCCGGCAGCGCCGCGCTCGGCGGCGGCACGCACGCTGGTCGGCATCAACCCGATGGCCGATGCGCTGGGCCTGTTCGAGGCGCTGGCGCAGGTCGAAGGCAGCGCGGGCGCGCCGATCGAACTGCCGCTGTCGGGCACGCTCGCACTGCGGCTGCAGTTGCAGCCCGTGGGCTGACGATGCGCGGGGGGTGGTCGGCGCGCTCCGTCACCCGCGCGTTGGTAGGTACTCGAAGACGAACATGGCGCCCGTGAATGCTGGGCAAGGCGCTATGCTTTTCGCAGCGCTTGCCGTTGACAGGCCGGTGCTGCGTTTACCCAACTTTACGGAGCGTTCAAGCCCGCTTGCTCCCCGTGGACGACCATGAAGCGCATGAGCACCCCCCAACTCCTGATGATCGAAGACGACGCCCGCCTGGCGCAGATGGTGGGCGAATACCTGACGCAGTCGGGCTTCGCCTTCAACCATGCCGGCGACGGCACCAGCGGGCTTGAGCAGCTGCAGCAGCACGCGCCCGACCTCGTGATCCTCGACCTGATGCTGCCCGACACCGACGGGCTCGAAGTCTGTCGCCGCATCCGTGCACTGCCCGGCCCCCTGTCCAAGGTGTCGGTGCTGATGCTCACGGCCAAAGGCGATCCGATGGACCGCATCATCGGCCTGGAGATCGGCGCCGACGACTACCTGCCCAAGCCCTTCGAGCCGCGCGAACTGCTGGCACGCATCCGCGCGGTGCTGCGCCGACGCAGCGAGACCGCCACCGAGGCGGAAGCCTCCACCGTGATGCGCTTCGGCACGCTGGAGATCGACCGCAATGCGCGCACCGTGTCGGTGGCCTCGGCGCTGGCCGATTTGACCTCCTACCAGTTCGACCTGCTGGTGGCCATGGCCGAGCGCGCGGGCCGCGTGCTCACGCGCGACCAGATCATGGAAGCCGTGCGCGGCCGCGAACTGGAAGCCTTCGACCGTTCGATCGACGTGCACATGGGCCGCATCCGCGCCGCCATCGAGGTCGACGCGAAGAACCCGAAGCGCATCCTCACGGTGCGCGGCGTGGGCTACGTGTTCGCCAAGCAGCAAGACTGAGCCGGCCCCGATGCTGCGCAGCCTCTACAACCGCCACCTCTATGTCCGCATCTGGCTCGCGGTGGTGGGCGGCGTGGTGATCCTCACGCTGATGGCCAACTGGATCGTGCGCGAGGCGGCGCAGGCCGAGCGCGAGCGGCTGGCGCCCGTGCCGCGCGACGTGGTCGTGCTCGATGCGCAAGACAAGCCCATCGGCACCGGCAAGGCGCTGCGCGTGCCGGGCCAGGGCCTGGAGTTCGACGTGACGCTCAGCGACGGCAAGGACATCACGCTGCGCGTGGCGCCGCGCGAGCGGCCCACTGGCGCGGCCGGCTTCGCGCCGTGGCGCACGCCCTTCGGGCTGGGCTGGATGATCGCGTTGGTGGGGGTGGCGGTGGCATTGGCCGTCTACCCGATCGTGCGGCGCATCACGCAGCGGTTGGAATCGCTGCAGCGCGGCGTGCAGCGATGGGGTGAAGGCGATCTCTCGGTGCGCGTGACCGAAGAAGGGCAGGACGAAGTGGCTGATCTCTCCAAACGATTCAACGCGTCGGCCGAGCGCATCGAACAGCTGGTGCGTTCGCACAAGTCGCTGCTGGCCAATGCATCGCATGAACTGCGCTCGCCGCTCACCCGCATCCGCATGGGCCTGGAGCTGATGGGCGAGCGCCCGAGCCCGGCCGCGCGCGACGAGATCTCGCGCAACATCGGCGAGCTCGACCAGCTGATCGACGAGATCCTGCTGGCCAGCCGGCTCGATGCCAGCGAGGCCGACATGGGCACCGTCGAGGCGGTCGACCTGACCGGGCTGGCCGCCGAGGAATGCGCGCAGGTGAACGCCGAGCTCGACCTTGCCGAAGGCACCGACAACGCCACGCTCACCGTGCCCGGCGTGTCGCGCCTTCTGCGCCGCGCGATCCGCAACCTGCTGGAAAACGCCCGCCGCTACGGCGCCGGCGAGATCGCCGTCGAGCTGGGCAACACCAACGGCTTTGCCACCGTGCGCGTCAACGACCGGGGGCCGGGCGTGCCGCCCGCGCTGCGCGAACGCATCTTCGAGCCCTTCTACCGCCTGCCCGGCGCCAGCGAGCGCAACGGCGGCGTCGGCCTGGGGCTGTCGCTGGTCAAGTCGATCGCCGAACGCCACGGCGGCTCGGTGCGCTGCGAAGACCGGCCGGGCGGCGGCGCGAGCTTCGTAATTCGCCTGCCGGTGGCTCGCGGCCACTGACACGACACCGAAGACACCAAAGAAAAGCACCCTGCGCCCGCACGGGTGCAGTCAGGTAGCGGCCACAGGCCGCACCTAAAATCCCGCCCCTATGCAGAGATCGCACATCGTTCGGCCCGCGGCCATGTTCTGGGGGCTGGTGGTGTTCCTGCCGGTCGGCGTCACCTACCTGTCGGCCATTCTTCTCCTGCTCACGATGATGCTGGCCGGCGACACGCGCGAGCGCATCGCACGGCTGCGCGCCAACCCGATGTGGTGGCCGGTGATGGCCTACCTGGCCTGGACCCTCATCGTGCTGGCCTTCGGGCAGCACTACCCCGAAACCGGCTCCAACCTGTTCCACGGCATACGCATCGGCCTCACGCTGCTGATGGCGATGGCGCTCACGCGCGAGGAAGCGATATGGGCGCTGCGCGGCTTCCTCCTGATCGCGGCGCTGAACATCCTCCTGATCGTTCTCTACTACGCCATCGGCTTTCCGATCTGGTCGCCGCTGCGCGCGGTGGTCATGGAAGTGGGCAACAAGTCGATCAGCAATGCGCTGCTGTTCAGCGTGGTGGCGTCCACCGCCGCCGTGTGGGGCATTGCGCAGATCGCCGCGCACAGGCCGCTGCGCGCCATTCCCGCCTTCGTGCTGATGCTCGGGCTGGGCCTGGTGGTGGCGCTGCCGCTGACCTCGCGCACCTCGGTGCTCGCGCTGCTGCTGGTGATTCCGGCGGTGTGCATCCACCAGTGGCGCAACCACCTGAAGATGCTGGTGGGCGCGCTGGTGCTGGGCACCGTGGTGCTCGGCGCCGGGCTGTACCAGCTGCCGCAGCTGCAGCACAAGGTCGAGACCGGCGTGCAGGAGATCGAAGAGGCGCAGTCCGGCGCCGTCTTCAAGGGCAGCTGGGTCATCCGCTACTACATGTACAAGGACACGAGCCTCATGATCGCCGATCGGCCCTTCACCGGCTGGGGCATCGGCGGCTGGACCGAGCAATGGCACAAGCGCGGCCCGAAGCTGTTCGCCGACTCGAACATGCCGCACAACGACTTCCTGTGGGTCGGCTCGCAGGGCGGCTTGCCGGCCTTGCTGAGCCTGCTGGTCATCATGGCCGGCGCCGTCTGGCAGGCATGGAAGCGGCCCGACATCGCGGGCCGCTACGCGCTGGCGGCCACGCTGATCGCACTGATCGCATCGAGCGTGAACTCGGCGCTGCGCGACGCGCAGATCGGCCTGGCGCTGCTGTGGATCTCGCAGGTCTACCTGCGGCTGGCCATGGAATCGAAAGACCCGGCGCCGTGGCGCGACCTGTGGCCGCGTGCCGGTTCCAGGGCCTTCGATCCGGCGGCACAACAGGCCTGAGAGGGCCTGAGAGAAATTGCAGGCACCCGGCATGGCCGCTTCGCGGGCCTGATCGCCGCGAAGCGCCCACCCGGGGCAAAGACCGTCAGGTCAGTGGCGCGCCGAAACCGCTTCGCCGGCCTTCAGCCGGTACACCGTGCCGCAGTACGGGCACTTGGCTTCACCGGTGCGCGCCACGTCGAGGTAGACCTTCGGGTGGCTGTTCCAGAGCTTCATGTCCGCCTTGGGGTTGGGGCAGAACACGCCGCCCTGGTGGTTGAGCTCCTTGGCCAGGAGTTCGACGGTTGCATTGGTAGACATGGGTTTCAGACTTTCGTGAGCCAGTGGGCGTACTTGGGATTCTTGCCGTTCACGATGTCGAAGAAGGCAGACTGGATTTTCTCGGTGATCGGGCCGCGCGCGCCGCCGTCGCCACGGTTGCCGATCTCGACGCGGTCGAGTTCGCGGATGGGTGTCACTTCAGCGGCCGTGCCGGTGAAGAAGGCTTCGTCGGCAATGTAGACCTCGTCGCGCGTGATGCGCTTTTGCACGAGTTCGAGCCCCAGGTCCTTGCACACGTGCAGGATGGTGTTGCGCGTGATGCCGTTGAGCGCGCCGGCCGACAGGTCGGGCGTGTAGACCACGCCGCCCTTGACCACGAAGATGTTCTCGCCCGCGCCTTCGGAAACGAAGCCGCTCGCGTCGAGCAGCAGTGCCTCGTCGTAGCCGTCGTCCAGCGCTTCCATGTTGGCCAGGATCGAGTTGGTGTAGTTGCTCACCGTCTTGGCCTGCGTCATCGTGATGTTGACGTGGTGGCGGGTGTAGCTCGAGGTTTTCACGCGGATGCCGCGCTTCATGCCTTCTTCGCCAAGGTACGCGCCCCACGACCAGGCCGCGACCATGGCGTGGATCTTGTTGCCCTTGGGGCTCACGCCCAGCTTTTCGGAGCCGATCCAGATGAGGGGGCGCAGGTAGCAGCTTTCGAGCTTGTTCTCGCGAACCACCTGTTTCTGGGCCTCGTTGAGCTGTTCCTGCGTGAACGGGATCTTCATGCGCAGGATCTTGGCGCTGTTGAACAGGCGCTCGGTGTGCTCGGCCAGGCGGAAGATCGCCGTGCTGCCGTCCGCAGTCTTGTAGGCGCGCACGCCCTCGAAGGCGCCGCAGCCGTAGTGCAGCGTGTGGCTCAGCACGTGGATCTTGGCGTCGCGCCAGTCCACGAGTTCGCCGTCCATCCAGATCTTGCCGTCACGGTCGTCCAGCGAGGGGGGGATCGAGCTCATTTCCTGATTCCTTTGGAAGCGGTGGGGTGCGACCGGGGGGATGTCGCAAAAGCTTGCGATTTTACGGCCGCGTCCGGAACCGAGTACCCGACAATGGCCGGTTGTCCAAACCAGTGGAAAAAGGGTTTCCGTGTCCGTATTCAAGAACGTCATCGTCTATCGCATCGAACCTGCCTGGTCCCAGACACTGGCCGAGGCAGAAGAAGGGCTCGGCAAGCTGCGCTTCGAGCCTTGCGGCCCCTCGCAGGAAAAGTCCGCCGGCTGGGTCGAGCCCCGCGGCGAGGCCAACGGCCCGCTGGTCGAATCCATCGACGGCCAGTGGCTCGTCGAATACATGATCGAGAGCAAGGCCGTGCCCGGCTCGGTGGTGCGCCGCAAGCTCGACGAGCGCTGCGCGCAGATCGAGGCCACCACCGGCCGCAAGCCCGGCAAGAAGGAAAAGAAAGAGCTCAAGGAAGACATCACCCTGGAGCTGCTGCCGATGGCCTTCACGCGCAGCGCCCGTGTGGCCGTGTGGATCGACAAGGCCGAGAACCGCCTCGTGATCAACAGCGGCAATGCCGCGCGCGCCGACGAAGTGGTCACCAGCCTCGTGAAGTCGCTCGACGGCTTTGCCGTGGCCCTGATCAACACGCAGATCGAACCGGCCGCCGCCATGGCCAACTGGCTGCTCACGCAGGAGCCGCCGGCCGGCTTCACCATCGACCGCGAGTGCGAGCTGAAGGCCTCCGATGAATCGAAGGCCGTGGTGCGCTATGCCAAGCACCCGCTCGACATCGAAGAGGTCAAGCAGCACATCACCGACGGCAAGCGCCCGACGCGCCTGGCCATGACCTGGGACGACCGCGTGTCCTTCGAGCTGACGCAGGGCATGCTGATCCGCAAGATCGTGTTCCTCGAAGGCACGGGCGACGGTGCCGCGGGCGGCAAGAAAGAAGACAACTTCGACGCCGACGTGGCCATTGCCACCGGCGAGCTGGGCCAGATGGTGCCGGCGCTGCTCGATGCGCTCGGCGGCGAAGCGGCGTTCTCGGCCGCCCTGCCCGACGAAACGCCCAAGCCCGCCGCGTCGGCATCGACCCCGACCACCACGACCCCGGCCGATGCCGTCGAGGAAGAAGACGCGCCGTTCTGACGCGCCCTCCGCCTTCGTTGCCCCTCAGGCGACCAGGTAGGTCTGGGCCAAACGGACCCAGCAGGCTGCCCCCAGCGGCAACACCTGGTCATTGAAGTCGTACCCGGGGTTGTGCACCATGCAGCCGCCGAACTCGCCCTCTCCGTTGCCGAGCAGCAGATAGCAGCCCGGCAACGTGGCGAGCATCCAGGCGAAGTCTTCGCTGCCCGCGAAGCCCTTGGGCACTTGCGTGACAACGTTCGCCTCGCCGACCAGCTCGGTGCAGACCTGCGCCATCAGCTGCGTTTCGGCCACGGTGTTGACCACCGGCGGCACCAGCTGGCGATAGTCGATCTCGGCTTCCACGCCATGCGCCTGCGCGGTGAAGCTCACGATCTCGCGGATGCGCTGCTCGACCAGCGCGCGCGTCTCGGGCCGTGCCGCACGCACGTTGAGGCCGAGCGTGACCGATTGCGGAATCACGTTGTGCGTGGCACCGCCACGGATGAAGCCGACCGACACCACCGCCGTGTCGTCGGGCGCCACGTTGCGCGCCACCACGGTCTGCAGCGCCGTCACCACCGCAGCCGCCGCGGCGACCGGGTCGCGCGAGCGATGCGGCATGGCGCCATGGCCACCCACGCCCTTGATCGTGACGTCGGCCACGTCGGACGACAGCGTGACCGGCCCCGCCACCACGAGCGCGGTGCCCAGCGGCACGCCCGGCGCGTTGTGCAGCGCGTACACCGCATCGCAGGGGAAGCGCTCGAACAGGCCGTCTTCGATCATTGCGCGCGCGCCGCAGAGGTTTTCTTCGTCGGGCTGGAAGATCAGGTTCAGCGTGCCGTCGAAGTCGCGCGTGCGCGCCAACGCCTTCGCGGCCGCCAGCAGGATCGCCGTGTGGCCATCGTGGCCGCAGGCATGCATGCGGCCGGGGTTGCGGCTTGCGTAGGGCAGGCCCGTGGCTTCGACGATGGGCAGCGCGTCCATGTCGGCGCGAATGCCCAGCCGGCGCGTGCCGTTGCCGAGCTTGAGCTGCGCCACGATGCCGGTCTTGCCGATGCCCGTGTGCACCTCGTAGCCCCATTCGCGCAGCAGGTTGGCCACCAATGTGCTGGTGGCGCTCACCTCGAAGCCGAGCTCGGGGTTGGCGTGGATCTGGCGGCGGATGTCGATGAAGGCTTGCGTGTCGGCGGGGGGCAGCAGGCGGGACAGGAGCTTGGTGGTCTGGAGGCTGAGTTCGCGTGTCATGAAAGGCGTTCGGTTCGTTCGACAGGAAGGAAGGAAAGAAGGAGATTCAGTCGGCCTTGCGTTCTCGCATCGCCAGGAGCGCCACGAGGCTCAGTACGCCGCAGACCATCATGTAGAAGGCCGGCGACATCGGGTTGCCCGTCTTGGCAAGCAGCCAGGTCACGATGAACTGCGAGGAGCCGCCGAAGACCGTCACGCCGATGCTGTAGATCACCGAGATGCCGCTGGCGCGCACGCCGATGGGCAGCATCTCCAGCATCATCAGGAACATGGGCGTGGTGCCGATGTTCACGCTCGCCGTGAGCAGCGCCGACAGCGCCAGCACCAGCGGCACGCTCGGGTAGTGGCTGATGAGCCAGAACACCGGGTAGACCGCGATCACGCTGAACAGCAGCGAGCCGATCACCAGCGGCTTGCGGTTGGGCAGCCGGTCGGCCAGGCGCCCCGCCACCAGCGAGACGACGAACAGCGTGATGCCCGTGACGCAGCCCGACAGCAGCGACAGCGAAGGCGGCATGTGCAGCACGCGGATCATGTAGGTCGGCATGAAGAACACGACCAGGTACATGGTGGCCGTGCCCGCCGTGGTCGCGAAGATGCCCTTGAGCACCGTGCCGCCGTGCGCGCGCAGCAGCCGGCCGATGGGGCTGGACTCGTGGCTGTCGGCGGTGTGCGTTTCTTCGAGGTGCGCGCGGATGTACAGGCCCACCGGCGCGATCAGCAACCCGAGCAGAAACGGCAGGCGCCAGCCCCAGCTTTCGAGCGAGGCCTGTGGCAGCGCGGCATACAGCGCGGCACCGGTGAGCGCGCCCAGCAGCGCCGAGATACCCTGGCTCGCCAGTTGCCAGCTCACGCGGAAGCCCCGGCCCTTGACGCCGCCGGCCTCCATCAGCATCGAGGTGGCCGCGCCCACTTCGCCGCCGAGCGAAAAGCCCTGCAGCAGCCGGCCGGCCACGATCATCAGCGAGCCGAACACGCCGGCCGACGCATAGGTCGGCGCCAGGGCGATGCACAGCGTGCCGATCACCATGAGGCCGATGGTCAGCGTCATCGCGGCCTTGCGGCCCTTGCGGTCGGCGTAGTTGCCGATGATCACGCCGCCCAGCGGGCGCATCACGAAGCCGATGCCGAAGGTGGCCACCGCGAGCAGCAGCGAGCCGTAGGGGCTGTCGGACGGAAAGAACAGCTTGCCGATCAGGAGCGCGAAGAAGCTGTAGACGGTGAAGTCGTACATCTCCAGCGCGTTGCCCAGCGAGCAGGCGGCGATCAGGCGGAACTGGCTTTGCTTTCCCTTGTTGCCGTGTGCGGCATGGGGCGCATGCGCGCTGGCGGGTAAAGCACCCTGGATCGGGCTTGCGGGCAATGCGGCTTCGCTCATCTAATGTCACTCCACGTACTGTTTGCGGGGGGCGATGGGCCCGTTCGCGGCGGAGTATTCAGGCAAAGCGCTGCAGCGAAGAATCACAAATTTTCATGCCGATAACCAAATGGCATCCCCGACACAAGAGGCCTTTCGCGGCTATCGGGGCAACTACCGAGACACCCCATTTCTTGCCCCATTTCTGAGAAGGCCGCACCACGATGAAGCTGCAACAGTTGCGCGTCCTGCTGGCGGTGGCACAGCACGGCAGCATCCACGAGGCCTCGCGCAGCCTGCACACCACGCAACCGGCGCTGTCCAAGACCATCTCCGAGCTGGAGCGCGAACTCGGCGTGACGCTGATGGTGCGCTCCACGCGCGGCGTGAGCCTCACGGCCTATGGCGTGGCGCTGGTCAAGCGCGCCAGCCTGGTCGAGCAGGAACTGCGGCACGCGCTCGAAGACATCGAGGCCATCCGAGGGCATGACGAGGCGCAGCTGAACATCGGCTTCACCGCGGTGGCGTCGAGCGGGCCGCTGCCCGATGCGATGGCCTCGTTTCGCCAGCGCTTTCCGAACGTGGCGCTGTGCGGCTTCGAGCTTCGGCCGCAGCAGATTCTGGAAGGCCTTCGCGAAGGCCGGCTCGACCTGGGCCTGATCTCCACCTGCAACGGGCCGGGCGCTGGCGCCTTCCAGTGGGAGCCGCTGTTTTCAGTGGCGATGCACCTGTCGGTGCGCGCCGGCCATCCGCTGCGGCGCGTGCGCAAGCTGCGCACGCTGATCGACGCCGACTGGCTGGTGCTCGACCCCATCGACGACGCGGGCAGCCCGCTGGTGAGCACGATGCGCCTGAACGGGCTCGCGCTGCCCACGCGCATGGTGCAGAGCGCATCGAACCTGCTGGGGCTGCAGCTGGCCACGCAGACCGACCTGATCAGCATGTGGTCGGACTTCGTGTTCCACGGCGCGGGGCCGCTGCGGCTGCAGCCGGGCCTGCTCGAGCGCCTGCCGATCACCGACGAGGTGCCGGACTTCGGGGTGTACCTGGTCTATCGCTCGGCCGACCTGATGACGCACATGTGCACCGAGTTCGCCAAGGAGGCGCGCCACCATGCGAAGGCGAATCCGCCGTGGCGGCAGCTGCGCCGCAAGACGGGCGCGAGCGTGGGCGCGGGTACGTGAGCGATCAGTTCGCGGGGGTGTTGTCCTTGGTGTCTTCTTCGGGCGGCGTTTCGGGCCGCGTCATAACCCAGCTCTGCAGCTTGCCGCCGTTGAACACGGTATCGACGTAGGAGCCGCCGGAATCGGTCCAGCGGTACAGCTCGGGCTGCTCGTCCTTCGGCGAACGCAGCTCGCCGAGGGCGCGCGTCATTGCGATGACGTGCATCAGCGTGGCGCCCTGCTTGAGCTTGGCATTCAGCATCACGGCGCTGCCGACGTAGCCCACGGGCCGTTCGGCGGCCCGCTTGAGCACCTGCATCGCGCGATTGAAGTGCAGCAGAAAAAACATCACGATCGCGCCGCCGGCCAGTGCGACACCACCCCAGCCACCGCTGCGCCAGGCCAGGCCGAGAAGGAGGATGGCGCCCACGGGCACCAGCAATTTCTGGAAATTCATGGCGCGCATTGTCGCCGCCCGCCGGACGGGCCCCGCAGGCCGATGCAGTTTCCCCACGGGTCGCGCACCTGGCACATGTGCTCCTCGCCCTCCAGCCGCATCGGGCCGCGGTAGAGCGTCGCGCCCAGCGACTGCAGATGACCGAGGGTGGCATCGAAGCACTCGACATTCCAGTACACGACCGAACCGAAGGCACCCGCGCCGACCTTCTCGTCCGCCGGAACGATCTCCAGCAGCACGCCGAAGAGCGACAGGCACTCGAAGGCCGGCGTGCCGATCGACACCCGCTCGGCCTCGGGAAATGCGCGCGCATACCAGCCAAGCGCCACCTCGACATCGGCGACGTGGACCATGACTGCGGCAATCGGGGGAGAAGTCGATTTCATTCGAGGCCTGTGAAGAAGGGAGCGCGATTCTGCCGCCCGGCCGCGCATGCCGCAGTAGCCGCCGTGGCTACTTCCGGGCGCGCGCGGCGGTACTCACCGCGAAAAGCGCAGGGCGCACGAGCCGCAACCGGCACATTTCGCCGCACGGGCATCAGCCCGGGCCACTGAAAAGCATATGAACATTCCGCGCTCCGTCACCTTCGTCCGTCTGACCCTTGTCGCCACGCTCTCGGCCGCCGCACTCAGCGGTTGCTACGTGGTGCCGCTGGGGCAGCCCGCACCCAACGCGCCGTCGTCGCAGGCCTATGCGGTCGCACCGGTGCCGGTGGCACAGACCTTCAGCGCACGGCTCTATCCGTCCAACGCCGAGGCGGCGCGCTACGGAGCGATTGGCGGCACGGTGACCAGCGACATGAACGGCCGCGGCCATTTCAATGCGCAGATCGGCGGCGAACAGTTTCAGGGAGAGGCAACCCGGGTCGCAGGCTCGCGGGGCGCCGGCGTGGCGAATGCCACCGGCAGCCGCGGCGGCAACCTGAGTTGCCAGTACACGATGAACTCGGCCACGCTGGGCAGCGGCCAATGCGTGCTCAACAGCGGGCCGGCGTTCACGATGCACATCGGGGGATAAGGGGGGGGTGCCCGGCGCGCCACTGGTGCGCCGGGCTTTTTTTAGCAACAGCTAACCGTTCACGAGCTGCCGCATCTTGCGTCGCAGCTCGCGTTCGCGTTTCTGCTCCGCGTTCCAGTCGTCGCGGATGGCCAGCGTGACCGACAGCGCCATCAGCAGGATCACGAACGCAAAGGGCAAGGCGAACACGATGGTCGCCGTCTGTATCGCCTTGATGCCGCCCGCGAACAGCAGGCTCAGCGCGATGGCCGCCACCAGCACGCCCCAGGTGATCTTGACGCGGGCCGGCGGGTTCGGGTTGCCCTTGGTGCTCATGATGCCCAGCACCAGCGTGGCGGAATCGCCCGAGGTCACGAAGAACACGAACACCAGCAGCGTCGCGACCATCGACAGCAGCATGCCCATGGGCATGGCCTTGAACATCACGAACATGGTGGTCGACACATCGGCCTTGACCGCCTCGACCAGCGGCACGCCCTGGAAGATCTGGAAGTTGAGCGCCGCGCCGCCGAACACCGAGAACCATGCGAAGCCCACCAACGTGGGCGCAATCACCGTGCCCAGGATGAACTGGCGGATCGTGCGGCCGCGCGACACGCGCGCGATGAACAGGCCCACGAACGGCGACCACGCCAGCCACCAGGCCCAGTAGAAGAGCGTCCAGTCGCCGACCCACGAGCTGTTGCGGAACGGGTTCATGCGCAGGCTCATGCGCACGAACTCGGCCAGGTACGAACCCAGCGTGTTGGTGAAGGTCTCGACGATGGCAATGGTCGGCCCCACGACCAGCACCACGAATGCCAGCAGCGCCGCCAGCACCAGGTTGCCCATCGACAGCCACTTCACGCCGCGCTCGACGCCGGTGACCGCCGAGGTAATGAACAGCACCGTCGTCACCACGATGATCGCCGCCTGCGTCCCCCGCCCGATCGTCATGTCGAAGGCCGCATGCAGCCCGCTGTTGATCTGCGTCGCGCCCATGCCCAGCGAGGCCGCAACACCGAAGGCCGTGGCCACCACCGCCAGCACGTTGAAGGCCGGCGACAGCCGCTGCACGAAGCGCCACGGCAAGGCCTCGGTGGCCGAACTCACCAGCGGCAGCGCCTTGCGGCGAAAGCTGAAGAAGGCAATCGACAGACCGACGATGCCGTAGATGGCCCACGGGTGCAGGCCCCAATGGAAGAACGCGTAGCGCATGGCCACGCCGGCGGCATCGGGCGTGCCCGCAATCACCCCCGGCGGCGGGTTCGTGTAGTGCGAGATCGGTTCGGCCACGCCCCAGAACACCAGCCCGATGCCCATGCCGGCCGCGAACAGCATCGCGAACCATGCGGCGAGCGAGAACTCGGGCTCGTCGTCTTCATCGCCCAGCTTCAGGTCGCCGAAGCGGCTGAAGGCCAGGAAGAACGCCAGCACCACCAGGCCGAGCACCACCCACAGGTAGAACCAACCGAAGTTGCGCGTGATGCCGGCCAGCGCGGTGCTGAACACGCTGTCGAGCGTTGCCGGCGAGACCAGCCCCCACAGGACGACCGCTGCGATCAGGCTGGCGGAAACGATGAGTTGCATGGTGAAGGTCCTCCGGAGGTGTGAACGGCTGCGCCACCGCCCGCAGGGTAACCCGCGGGGCGGCCGGCGGCACGAACCTGCGCTTGGTCAGTCGAGGCGGCGCACCACGTCCATCGCTTCTTCGATGCGCTCGACGGGATGGATGGTCAGGCCTTCGATTTCCTTGGCGCCCTTGCGCGGCGCGTTGGCCTTGGGCACCACGGCCACGCTGAAGCCCAGCTTGGCGGCTTCGCGCAGGCGCTCCTGTCCGCGCGGCGCGGGGCGCACCTCGCCGGCCAGGCCCACTTCGCCAAAGGCGATGAAGCCCTTGGGCAGTGGCTTGCCGCGCAGGCTGGAAGTAATGGCCAGCATCACCGCCAGGTCGGCCGCGGGTTCGCTGATGCGCACGCCGCCCACCGCGTTGACGAACACGTCCTGGTCCATGCAGGCCACGCCGGCGTGGCGGTGCAACACCGCCAGCAGCATCGCGAGGCGGTCGCGGTCCAGGCCCACCGAGAGGCGGCGCGGGCTCGGGCCGCCGTTGTCGACCAGTGCCTGGATTTCCACCAGCATCGGCCGCGTGCCTTCGAGCGTGACCAGCACCACGCTGCCGGGCACCGGCTCGGCATGCTGGCTCAGGAAGATGGCGCTCGGGTTGGTCACGCCCTTCAGGCCGCGCTCGGTCATGGCGAACACGCCGATCTCGTTGACGGCGCCGAAGCGGTTCTTGATGGCGCGCACGAGGCGAAAGCTCGAATGCGTGTCGCCCTCGAAGTACAGCACCGTGTCGACCATGTGTTCGAGCACGCGCGGGCCCGCAAGCGCGCCTTCCTTGGTGACATGGCCCACCAGCACCACGGCCGTGCCGCTGGTCTTGGCGAAGCGCGTGAGGTGCGCC
The DNA here is from genome assembly GCF_900100965.1 of Variovorax sp. EL159. Classification (GTDB taxonomy): domain Bacteria; phylum Pseudomonadota; class Gammaproteobacteria; order Burkholderiales; family Burkholderiaceae_C; genus Variovorax. The sequence goes on from NZ_FMUJ01000010.1 coordinate 60,901, forward strand.
GCGCATTCGCGCACCTGCGCCACCGAGCCGGGCGCGGAGGTGAGCTGGTCGGAATACACCGTCTGGATCGAGTCGATCACCGCGATGGCCGGGCGCGTGGCGTCGAGCGTGGCGATGATTTTTTCGAGCTGGATCTCGGCCAGCACCTGCACCTGCGAATGGTCGAGCCCGAGGCGGCGCGAGCGCAGCGCAACCTGCGAGCCGCTTTCTTCACCGGTGACATACAGCGCGTTCTGCCCCGCGTGCTGCAGCGCATCGACCGCCTGCAGCAGCAGCGTCGACTTGCCGATGCCGGGGTCGCCGCCGATCAGCGTGACGCCGCCCGAGACGATGCCACCGCCCAGCACGCGGTCGAGTTCGTCGATGCCGGTGGGCGTGCGGGCGACGTCGGTCGCCTCGATCTCGGACAGCGTGGCGAGTTCGGAAGCGCCCGCCAGCGACGCGAACTGCGTGCCGAAGCGGTTGTTGGCCGGGCCGCCGGCCGCGCCAGCCGCCTGCTCGACGAGCGTGTTCCAGGCGCCGCAGCTCGGGCATTTTCCGAGCCACTTGGGGCTGGTGCCACCGCATTCACTGCAAACGAAAGTTGTTTTGTCCTTGGCCATCTTCCGAGTTTAGGTGTCCGCACAAACCCTGATGGCCGGTGCCTTGGAAAGAAATGGCCAATCATTTAACATGTTAAGTAATTTCGAGAGGCACAGCTTTTGAGCACCACCTTCACGCACCGCAATTTGCCGCGCCTGCTGCTGCAGGCCCGCGAAGCCGTGATGGCCCACACGCGGCCCAGCCTGCGCGAACACGCGCTGTCCGACCAGCAATGGCGCGTGCTGCGCGTGCTGGGCGAGCACGGCGCGGTCGACACCGGCCGCGTCGCGCGCGAGGCCTTTATCCTCGGCCCCAGCCTCACCGGCGTGCTCGCACGCATGGAGCGCGACGACCTCATCACCCGCAGCCGCGACCCGGCCGACCAGCGCCGCACCGTGGTCGAGGCCACGCCGCACGGCATGAAGTTGGTCAAGCGGCTGTCGACCAGTATCGAGTCGCACTACGAGTGGATGGAAAAGTCCATGGGCAAGGCCAAGCTCACGCAGCTCTACGGGCTGCTCGACGAACTCATCGCACTGGAACAACCCTCATGAGCCACCACGCTCCCTTCATGCCCACCGGCACGGTGTACGGCACCTTGCTGAACTTCCGCGCTGAGGTCGAGGCGCTCGCGCCGCAGATGACGCAGCCGCCCTACAAGGCGCCGCCGAAAGCGCCCGTGCTCTATGTGAAGACGGCCAACACCTGGAGCCCGCACGGCGGCGCCATCACGGTGCCCGCCGGTGTGCCCGAGGTCGAGATCGGCGCCAGCATCGGCATGGTGATCGGCGCCGAGGGCGACGTCGAAGGCTTCGTGCTGATGAACGACCTGTCGATTCCGCACGCCAGCTTTTTCCGCCCGCCGGTCAAGTTCAAGTGCGTCGACGGCTTCCTGGGCATCGGCCCGGTGCTGCGCGACACACAAGAGGTAGCCGACCCCGCGAACTTCCGCGCCGAGGTGCGCATCAACGGCGCGCTGAAGCAGTCGATCGACTTCTCGCAGCTCGTGCGCCCGGCGCAGCAACTGCTGGCCGAGGTCGGCGACTTCATGACGCTTGCGCACGGCGACGTACTGATGCTGGGCTGCGACGCCGGCCGGCCGTTGGCACGCGCGGGCGACCGCATCGACATTTCCGCGCCGGGCTTCGAGACCCTGAGCAACACGCTGGTGAAGGAAGCCGCATGAAGCACGCACGCGTCATCTACGAAGGCCGCGAACACACAGGCACGGCTCATGAGTTCGGTGGTCACCCGGATGCGGCCGTGCGCCTCGACGACGGCCGCATCGTGTTTCAGGACCAGCTCACCTGGCTCCCCCCGCTCGCACCCACGGCACGCCCGCGCACCATCCTCGCGCTTGGCCTGAACTACGCCGACCACGCCAAGGAGCTCGAGTTCAAGGCACCCGAAGAGCCACTGGTTTTCGTCAAGGGCCAGAGCACGCTGATCGGCCACCGCCAGCACACGCACCGCCCGGCCGACGTGCAGTTCATGCACTACGAATGCGAGCTGGCCATCGTGATCGGCAAGACCGCGAAGAACGTGAAGCGCGACGACGCCTACGACTTCATCGGCGGCTACACCGTGGCCAACGACTACGCCATCCGCGACTACCTGGAGAACTGGTACCGCCCCAACCTGCGCGTGAAGAACCGCGACACCTGCACGCCGCTGGGTCCGTGGTTCGTCGATGCGGCCGACGTGCCCGACCCCATGGCGCTCGCGCTGCGCACCACCGTCAACGGCACCGTCACGCAGCAGGGCAACACGCGCGACATGATCTTCGACGCGCCCTTCCTCATCGAGTACTTCAGCCGCTTCATGACCTTGTCGCCGGGCGACCTGATCCTCACGGGCACGCCCGACGGCGTGGTCGATTGCAAGCCGGGCGACGTCATCGTCACCGAGATCGAGCGCATCGGTGCGCTCATGAACACCATCGAGACCATCCAAGGAAAAGCATGAGAGTCGATCACCTGATCAACGGCAAGAGCGTTGCCGGCACCGATTACTTCGAGACCGTCAACCCCGCCACGCAGGAAGTGCTGGCCGAAGTCGCCTCGGGCGGCGAAGCCGAAGTCAACGCGGCCGTGGCCGCCGCCAAGGAAGCCTTTCCCAAGTGGGCCGGCATGCCCGCGCCCGAGCGCGCCAAGCTGATCCGCAAGCTCGGCGACCTGATCGCCGCGAACGTGCCCGAGATCGCGCAGACCGAAACCAACGACTGCGGCCAGGTGATCGCGCAGACCGGCAAGCAGTTGGTGCCGCGCGCGGCCGACAACTTCTATTACTTCGCCGAGATGTGCACGCGCGTCGACGGCCACACCTACCCCACGCCCACGCACCTGAACTACACGCTGTTCCATCCGGTGGGCGTGTGTGCGCTCATCAGCCCATGGAACGTGCCCTTCATGACGGCCACCTGGAAGGTCGCGCCCTGCCTGGCCTTCGGCAACACGGCCGTGCTGAAGATGAGCGAGCTGTCGCCGCTCACGGCCGCGCGCCTGGGCGAGCTGGCGCTCGAGGCCGGCATTCCGCCCGGCGTGCTGAACCTGGTGCACGGCTACGGCAAGGAAGCCGGCGAGCCGCTGGTGGGCCACCCCGACGTGCGCGCCATCTCGTTCACCGGCTCCACCGCCACGGGCAACCGCATCGTGAAGAGCGCGGGCCTGAAGAAGTTCAGCATGGAGCTGGGCGGCAAGAGCCCCTTCGTGATCTTCGAGGACGCCGACCTCGACCGCGCGCTCGACGCGGCCGTGTTCATGATCTTCAGCAACAACGGCGAGCGCTGCACGGCGGGCTCGCGCATCCTGGTGCAGCAGTCGATCTATGCGGACTTCGCCGCGAAGTTCGCCGAGCGCGCCAAGCGCATCACCGTGGGCGACCCGCTCGACGAGAAGACCATCGTCGGCCCGATGATCTCGCAGGCCCATCTGGCCAAGGTGCGCAGCTACATCGAGCTGGGCCCGAAGGAAGGCGCGACGTTGCTGTGCGGCGGCCTCGATGCGCCGTCGAACCTGCCCGATCGCGTGAAGAAGGGCAACTACGTCGTGCCCACCGTGTTCGCCGACGTCGACAACCGCATGAAGATCGCGCAGGACGAAATCTTCGGCCCGGTCGCCTGCCTGATTCCGTTCAAGGACGAGGCTGATGCGATCCGCCTGGCCAACGACATCCAGTACGGCCTCTCCAGCTACGTGTGGACCGAGAACATCGGCAAGGCCCACCGCGTGGCCGCTGCCGTCGAAGCCGGCATGTGCTTCGTCAACAGCCAGAACGTGCGTGACCTGCGCCAGCCCTTCGGCGGCACCAAGGCCTCGGGCACGGGCCGCGAAGGCGGCACCTGGAGCTATGAAGTGTTCTGCGAGCCGAAGAACATCGCGGTGTCGATGGGCTCGCACCACATTCCGCACTGGGGCGTGGCGTGAGCCACGCGCCCGAATTCACGCCAGGCCGTGGCGTGGGCATGCAACGCCGCACGCTGCTGCAAGGCGCAGCAGCCCTCGCAGCCCTGCCCTCGCTGGCGCGCGCGCAGGCGGCATGGCCCAGCAAGCCGGTCCGCGTGATCGTGCCCTTCACGCCCGGCGGCACCACCGACTTCGTGGCGCGCCTCGTCGGCGTGGAACTGTCGAAGGCGCTGGGCCAGCCCGTCATCATCGACAACAAGCCCGGCGCGGGCACGGTGATCGGCGTCGATGCCGCGGCCAAGGCCGCCCCCGACGGCTACACCTTCGTCTGCGTGGCCAACAGCTTCACGGCCAACCAGACGCTGATCCGCAAGCTGCCCTACGACACGCAGAAAGACCTGCGCCCGGTCGCGCTCATGGGCATGTCGGAGCACGTGCTCGCCACGCACCCCAACAGCGGCCTGAAGACGCTGGCCGACCTGCGCAACGCAGCCAAGGCCAAGCCGGGCACGCTGAGCTTTGCCTCCTTCGGCAACGGCACCTCGGCCCACCTGTCGGGCGAAATGCTCAAGCAGCAGATGGGGCTGGACATCGTGCACGTGCCCTACAAGGGACAAGGCCCGGCGCTGACCGACCTGCTCGGCGGCCAGGTGACGATGATGTTCGGCAACTGGCCCGAGTTCCGCAGCCACGTGCAGAACGGCAAGCTCGTTGCGCTGGGCATGGCGACCGCGCAGCGCTCGCAGTACGCGCCCGCCATACCCACACTGGCCGAACAGGGTGTGGCCATCGAGTCCAATTCATGGAACGGCCTGCTGGCGCCCAGCGGCACGCCCGATGCCATCGTGCAGCGCATGAACGCCGAGGTGAACCGCGCGCTCGCGGGGCCGGTGGTGAGCGATGCCTTCCACAAGGGCGGCATCGCGTCGCTGTCGGGCACGCCGGAGCGCTTTGCGGCCTTCATCCAGAGCGAGATCGCGAAGTACGGCGATGTGATCCGCAAGGCCAACATCCAGATCGAGGGCTGACCGATGAGCCTCTATGCGATGCAGAAATTCTTGTTCGCGCTCAACCGCGAGGCGGAAGTGCAGCGCCGCTATGCGGAAGGCGGCGACACACGCACGGCGCTGCTTGCCGGCTACGACCTCAATGATGAAGAGCGCGAAGCCATCGCCACCGGCGACGTCGGCAAGCTCTACGTGCTCGGCTGCAACGGCCAGTTGCTGATGCACTTCGCGCCGCTGCTCGGCATTGCATGGGCCGACTACCTCGAAGCCATGCGTGAAGGCGTGCGCAAGTACGGCCCGGTGCGCGCGGGCATCTACGCAATGACAACCGGAACCGACGAGAAAGTGGCAGGCGTATGAGCTTGGTTTTTGCAGGCGTGTGCAGCCACGCCCCCGGCATCACGGGCCGCGCCCATCTGGCCGACCCTGCCGTGAAGGACGAGTTCCACGCGCAGTTCCATCGCTTCGGCGAGGCGATGCGCGCCACGAAGCCCGACGCGGTGATCGTCATCGCGGCCGAGCACTTCGCGAACTTCTTCATGAACAACATGCCGGCCTATGCCATCGGCATGGCCGACAGCTACGAAGGCCCGATCGAAGACCCGAAGTGGCTGGGCATCGAGAAGCACACCATCCCGGGCGACGCCGCGCTGTCGCAGCGCCTGATCCGCGAAGTGATGCAGACGGTGGACGTGGCCTACGCGGAAGAGTGGAAGTTCGACCACGGCATCATGGTGCCGCTGAACTTCCTCACGCCGAAGTTCGACACCAAGGTCATCCCCGTCAACATCAACTGCCAGGGTCCGCCGCTCACGCCGCTGCACCGCGCCTGGGCCTTCGGCGAGGCCTTGCGCCGTGCCTGCGACAAGGCACCCGAGCGCATCGCGCTGGTGGGCACGGGCGGCATCTCGCACTGGCCCGCCACGCCCGATTCGGGCAAGGTCAATGCCGAGTGGGACGCCGAGTTCATGCGCCGCTGGTGCGCCAACGACCGCGAGGCGCTGCTCTCGCAGGCCGACTACAACGACGAGGCCACCTACCGCGAAGCGGGCCAGGGCGGCTTCGAGATCCGCACCTTCCTGAGCGTGGCCGCGGCCGCGCGCGGCAAGGGCGAGATCTTCCACATGAAGGCCATTCCGATCTTCGCGGTGACCTGCACGGCCGCCGTGATGTCGGTGGCATGAAGAAGAACAACGGAGCCACGACATGCCGCACCTGGTGATCCTGTACACGCCCAACATCGAGGCCGAGACCGACATGTCGGCCCTGTGCCGCACGCTGGCCGACACCATGCTCCAGCAGCGTGACGAGGCCGACAAGCCGGTGTTCCCGATCGGCGGCACGCGCGTGCTGGCCTATCCCGCCGCGCACTACGCGGTGGCTGACGGCAAGGCCGACTACGCCTTCGTGTACCTCAACATCCGCATGGCCGCGGGCCGCTCGGAGGCAGTGAAGAAGAAGGCCGGCGACGAGCTGCTGGCCGACGTGCGCGCGCATTTCGCGCCGATCTTCGGGCAACGCCACATCGGCATCACGCTGCAGATCGACGAAAGCCCCGGGCAGGTGTACGACGGCAAGCACAGCAACCTGCACCCTCTGTTCAACAAGTCATAAGAAGCGAGTCGCCATGCTGTCCAAAGCCACCATCGCCCAACTGGCCGCCGAACTGCACGAGAGCGAAAAGTCGCGCGTGCAGGTCGAGCATTTCTCCAAGCGCTTTCCCGAGATGACCATCGAAGATGGCTACGCCATCTCGCGCGAGTGGGTGAAGAACAAGATCGCCGAAGGCCGCATCGTGAAGGGCCACAAGATCGGCCTCACGTCGCGCGCCATGCAGCAGTCCAGCCAGATCGACGAGCCCGACTACGGCACGCTGCTGGACGACATGTTCTTCGACCAGGGCGGCGACATTCCGTTCAAGCGCTTCATCGCACCGCGCGTCGAGGTCGAGCTGGCCTTCATCCTCGGCAAGAAGCTGCAGGGCCCGAACGTGACCATCTTCGACGTGCTCGCGGCCACCGACTACGTGGTGCCCGCCATCGAGATCATCGACGCGCGCATCGAGCAGTTCGACCGCCACACCAAGGCGCCGCGCAAGGTGTTCGACACCATCGCCGACAACGCGGCCAATGCGGGCATCGTGCTCGGTGGCCGGCCGGTGAAGCCCGATGCGGTCGACCTGCGCTGGGTGAGCGCGCTGCTCTACAAGAACGGCGTGATCGAAGAGTCGGGCGTGGCCGCCGCCGTGCTGAACCACCCCGCCACCGGCGTGGCCTGGCTCGCGAACAAGCTTGCACCGTGGGACGAATACCTGGAGGCCGGCGAAGTGGTGCTGGGCGGCTCGTTCACGCGCCCGACCACCGCGGTGCCGGGCGACACCTTCCATGCCGACTACGGCCCCCTGGGCGCCATCGCCTTCCGCTTCGTCTGAAAGCCATCTTCATGCAAACACCCATCAACACCTTCAAGCAGGCCCTGCAGGCCGGCAAGCCGCAGATCGGCCTCTGGGTCGGCCTGGCCGACGGCTATGTGGCCGAGATCCTGGCCGGCACCGGCTACGACTGGCTGCTGGTCGACGGCGAGCACGCGCCGAACGACGTGCGCTCGGTGCTCGCGCAACTGCAGGGCATCTCGAGCGCGTGGTCGGCGCAGCCCGAGGCCGAGCGTTCGCACCCGATCGTGCGCATCCCGACCGGCGACACCACGCTCATCAAGCAATACCTGGACATCGGCGCGCAGACGCTGCTGGTGCCGATGGTCGACACCGCCGAGCAGGCGGCGCGGCTGGTGCAGGGCATGCGCTATCCGCCCGAAGGCATTCGCGGCATGGGCAGTGCGCTGGCGCGTGCCTCGCGCTGGCAGGCCTACCCCAACTACCTGCACGAAGCCAACGCACAGACCTGCCTGCTGGTGCAGGCCGAGACGGTCGAGGCGATGAAGAACCTCGACGCCATCGCGGCCACGCCGGGCGTGGACGGCGTGTTCATCGGGCCGGCCGACCTGTCGGCCTCGATGGGCTTCGTGGGCCAGCCCAATCACCCCGAGGTGCAGGCCGTGATCGCCGATGCCATCGCGCGCATCCTGAAGGCCGGCAAGGCGCCGGGCATTCTGTCGACCACCGAGGAACAGGCGCGCAAGTGGCTCGCGGCCGGCGCGCTGTTCGTGGCGGTGGGCGTGGACACCATCGTGCTCGCGGCGGCGGCCAAGCAGCTGCTGGCGAAGTACAGGAACTCGGCGAAGACCGACGCTGTCAACGGCTACTGATCTTTTCAACCAAGGGAGTTCGACCATGCAACGCATCACCTGGACGGCCATCGCCGCCACCGCCACCCTGTTCCTCGCGGCCTGCGCCCCCATGGGCGGAGCCACGCAAGGCACTACCGCGCAACAGGAAGCCAACCGGCAGACCGTGCTCGCCTTCTACGAGAAGGGCCTGAACCAGAAGGACGCCGACGCGGCCCTGCAGTACGTGGGCAACCGCTACGTGCAGCACAACCCCACGGCGGCAGACGGCCCCGAGGGCTTTCGCAAGTTCGTCGCCTTTCTGCGCGAGAAGTTTCCGAAGTCGCACAGCGACATCAAGCGCAGCTTTGTCGATGGCGACTACGTGATCCTGCATGTGAACGCGGTGCGCGAGCCGGGCACGCGCGGCAGCGCCATCGTCGACATCTTCAAGCTGGAGAACGGCAAGATCGTCGAGCACTGGGACGTGGTGCAGCCCGTTCCCGAAACCGCCGCCAACAAGAACGGCATGTTCTGACCGCCTGAAACCCAGCCAGCCAACGCCAGCCAGCCGAATGACCACGCCCACCGATCCGACGCCCAAGCGCTTTCGCTCCGCCACCATCCGCGAGGGCACGATCCGCGCGACCACGCGCAGCTTCCTGCATGCGCTGGGGCAGGATGACGAGGACATCGCGCGTCCGCACATCGGCGTGTTCCACACCGGTGGCGAGATGAGCCCGTGCAACCTCAACCTGCGCGAACAGGCGCAGCATGCCAAGACCGGCATCTATGCCGGCGGCGGCACGCCGCACGAGTGCCCGGTGGTGTCGATCAGCGACGGGCTGACGATGGCGCATTCGGGCATGCGCTTCTCGCTGGTCTCGCGCGAGCTGATCGCCGACAGCGTGGAGGCCTCCACGCGCGGCCACCAGTGGGACGGCATCTTCGCCATCGGCGCCTGCGACAAGAACCTGCCGGGCCTGATGATGGGCATGGTGCGCTGCAATGTGCCCAGCGTGTTCGTGCACGGCGGCTCGGCACTGCCGGGGCAGATGCCGGGGCCGGACGGCCGCGACCTGAACGTGGTCGACACCTACGAGACCATCGGCAAGGTACTGGCCGGCACCGCCACGCACGACGAACTCGACGCCATGAGCCGCGCCTGCCTGCCCACGGCCGGTGCGTGCGCGGGGCAGTTCACGGCCAACACGATGGGCATGGTGTCCGAGGCGCTGGGCCTGGCGCCCATCGGTTCGAGCATGGTGCCTGCCGTATTCAGCGAACGCGCGCCGCTGATGCGCCGCGCCGCGAAGAACCTCATGAAGGCGGTGATGGGCGACAGCCCGCTGCCGCGCGACATCGTCACGCGCAAGGCGCTGGAAAACGCCTGCGCGGTGGTGTCGGCCACCGGCGGCTCGACCAACGCCGCGCTGCACCTGCCGGCGATTGCGCACGAAGCGGGCATCAAGTTTCATCTGGACGACGTGGCCGAAGTGTTCGCGCGCACGCCGCTCATCGCCGACCTGCGACCGGGTGGCCAGTACCTGGCGCGCGATGTGTTCTACATCGGCGGTGCGGGCGTCATCCTGCGCACGCTGCTGGAGCAGGGCTTCCTGCATGGCGATGTGCTCACTTTTACCGGCCGCACGATGGCCGAAGAGCTGGCCGGCGCGCTCGCGCCCGATGGCCGCGTGGTGCGCGAAGCCGGCAACCCGATCACGCGCGACGGCGGCCTCGCGGTGCTCAAGGGCAACCTCTGCCCCGACGGCGCGCTGCTCAAGACGGCGGGCCTGAAGGGCCTGGTGTTTCGCGGCCCGGCGCGCGTCTTCAACTCGGAAGAAGAAGCGCAGACCGCCGTGCAGAACCGCCACTACGAAGCGGGCGACGTGATCGTGATTCGCAACGAAGGCCCCAAGGGCAGCCCCGGCATGCGCGAGATGCTGGGCATCACCGCCCTGCTCTACGGCCAGGGCATGGGCGACAAGGTCGCGCTGCTGACCGACGGGCGCTTCTCGGGTGCCACGCGCGGCCTGTGCATCGGTTATGCGGGGCCTGAGGCTGCCGATGGCGGGCCGATCGCGGCGCTGCGCGATGGCGACGTGATCGCCGTCGACGCGCGGGCCGAGGCACGTTCGATCTCGGTCGAACTGGGCGCCGAAGAAATCGCCGTGCGGCTGGCCGGCCGCGCAACCCACGCAGGCATCGCCCGGGGCGGCGTGCTCGAAAAATATGCACTCACCGTGCGCCCGGCCCACCAGGGCGCCGTGACCCATTCGGGCGCGGTCACGTGGCTGCGCGACGAGTCCTGAAGTTCTGCAGCACGACAACAAACCGGAGACAACCGACCATGCCGATTTCACGCCGCCAGCTTCTTCAGACCACGAGCGCATCCGCGCTGCTCGCCAGCATCGGCCAACAAGCCTTTGCACAGGCCCATCCGCCGCAGCTGGACACCGCGCGCATCATCACGGGCTTCTCGGCCGGCGGCACGTCCGACGTGACCTGCCGCCGCGTCGCCACCAAGCTGAGCCCCGGCTACGCCACGAGTTCGGTGGTGGTCGAGAACCGCACCGGCGCGGGCGGGCAGATCGCCATCTCGTTCGTGAAGGGCCAGCCTGCCGATGGTTCGACCATGCTGCAGACGCCGACCTCGATGCTCACGATCTACCCGCACATCTACAAGAAGCTGCCGTACGACCCGGTGGCCGACCTGGCGCCGGTTTCGCTGGCCTGCGTGTTCGACTTCGGCTTCGCGGTTGGCCCGGCCGTGCCGGCCAGCGTGAAGACGGTGCCCGAGTTCCTGGCCTGGGCCAAGGCCAATCCGGCGGGCGCCAATTTCGGCTCGCCGGCCGCGGGCTCCACGCCGCACTTCATCGGCGCGCTGCTTGCCAAGAACGCCGACATCACGCTGCAGCATGTGGCCTATCGCGGCACGCAGCCGGCCATGCTCGACCTGCTGGGCGGCAGCGTGTCGGCCGTGTCCGGCCCCATCGGCGACATCACGCAGCACCTGGCCAGCGGCAAGGTGCGCATCCTCGGCACCTCGGGCACCAAGCGCAGCCGCTTCGCGCCCGATGTGCCGACGCTGGTCGAACAGGGCCTGAAAGACATGGCCTTCAGCGAATGGTTCGGCTTCTTCCTGCCCGCCAAGGCTTCGCCCGAAGTGGTGGCGCGGCTGAACGCCGCCATGAAGCAGGCCATCGCGTCGAAGGACGTGGTCGAAGGGCTTGCCGGCATCGGCCTGGAAGCGATGTCGTCCTCGCCTGCCGAACTGGCCGAACTGCTCAAGAAAGACACCGCGATGTGGGGGCCGATCGTCAAGAAGATCGGCTTCACCGCAGACGCCTGACAACCCCGAAAGGAACCGCAAATGAACACCGCCACCGCCGCGCCAGCCGCCTCCTCGCTGGTCCACCCCAACCTGCATCCGGACGAGCGCGCCGCGCGCGAAGAGCTTGCGGCCTGCTACCGCGTGTTCGCGATGCTCGGCTGGGTCGAGATGATCTACAACCACATCACGGTGCGGCTGCCCGACAGCGTGACGGGTGGCGAAAAGCAGTTCCTCATCAACCCCTTCGGCCTGCACTACAGCGAGGTCACGGCCAGCAACCTCGTGAAGATCGACCTGCACGGCAATGTGCTCGACGGGTCCACGCACAAGGTGAACCCGGCCGGCTTCGTGGTGCATGCGGCCATCCATGACGGCCTGGCCGGCGCGCACTGCGTGATGCACACGCACACCACGGCCGGCGTGGCCGTGGCCTGCCTGAAAGAAGGCCTGCAGCAGACCAACTTCTATACCGCGCAGCTGCACGACATGGTGGCGTACCACGACTTCGAGGGCATCACGATCCATGCCGACGAAGGTCCGCGCCTGCTCAAGAGCATCGGCAACCGCAACGCGGTGATCCTGCGCAACCACGGCCTGCTGGCCTGGGGCCAGACGCTGCCGCAGACCTTCGCGATTCTCTGGACGCTGCAGCGCGCCTGCGAGATCCAGATGGCGACCTTCTCGATGGGCGCGGCCGTGCTGCCGGTGAGCGAGGACATCGCACGCCGCTGCACGCGCGATGCGCTGCAGTTCAGCCCCGAGCACGGCGCCGGACAGGACGTGTTCAATGCGCTGGTGCGGCAGGTGGACCGCATCGACCCGAGCTACAGAAACTGAGGCGACTTTTCCAATGAAGATTTGTATTTACGGCGCTGGCGCCATCGGCGGCTGGATCGGCGTGGGCCTGGCGCAAGCAGGCCAGCGGCTCAACGTGGTGGCGCGCGGCGCCACGCTCGACGCGCTGCAGCGCGACGGCCTCTCGCTGATGCGCGGCGACGTGCGCACGCGCGTGCCGGTCAACGCGGTGGCCGACCCCGAAGCGCTCGGCGTGCAAGACCTGGTGGTGATCGCCGTGAAGGCGCCCGCGCTGGCCGGCGTGGCCGAACGCATCGGGCCGCTGATCGGGCCCGACACCCTGGTGCTGGTCGCGATGAACGGCGTGCCGTGGTGGTTTCTCGAAGGCGGCTTCGGCGGCGAGATCACAGGCCACCGGCTCGCGGCCGTCGACCCCGAAGGCGCCATTGCCAAGGCCATTCCGGCCCGCAACGTCATCGGCTGCGTGGTGCACGCGAGCTGCTCGCTCGACGGGCCCGGCGTGGTGCGCCATCACTTCGGCAACGGGCTGATCGTGGGCGAGCCTTCGGGCGAGGCCACGCCGCGCGTGCAGAAGCTGGTCGACCTGCTCAAGAGCACCGGCATCGACACCACGCTGTCGCCGCAGATCCAGAAGGACGTGTGGTTCAAGCTGTGGGGCAACATGACGGTGAACCCGATCAGTGCGCTCACGGGCTGCACCACCGACCTGATCATGGGCGACGACTATGTGCGCGGCTTCATCTCGGCCGTGATGCTCGAAGCCAAGGAAATCGGCCGGCGCATCGGCATCGAGATCACGCAGAGCCCCGAAGACCGGCATGCGATCACGAAGAAGCTCGGTGCGTTCAAGACCTCGATGCTGCAGGACGTGGAAGCCGGGCGCTCGGTGGAACTCGATGCGCTGGTGACGGTGGTGCGCGAACTCGGCGAGCTGACGGGCGTGGCCACGCCGTTCACGGATGCGCTGTTGGGGCTGGCGCGGTTGAGGACAAGGCAGCTCGGGCTTTATTGAGCGAGACACGACATGCGAGGGCGCGCGCCAGGCGGCGCCCGCGCTCATCGGTCACCAGCGTTTTTCAGGCGTCGCCGCGAGCGTCTCGGTGCAGCTGGCCACGGCCTTTGCGCGTTCCTCGCGCAGCAGCTGCCAGTTGTCGGCCTTCCATTGCGTCCAGGCGATGGGCTCCGATTGATAGAGGCACGCGAACGGCGGGCGCATGAAACCCGCGCGGCCGAGTTCGGCGCCGAATTTCAGGCGGAACAGCTCATCGGTTCCCGTGAGGTTTTCGTAGACCAGATGCCACGGCCCTGGGAGCAGCGGCGTGTCGGCCTCTTTCTGGACCTGCCGCGCCTCTTCGATTTCCTCGGGCGTGGAACCGTCCGTCAGGGCCGTCGCATACGCGGCTTCGGCGCGCTTGCGATAGATGTCGGTCGCAACCTTGCTCAAGGCATCGTTCAGCTCGCTCATGGCCGGGTTGACGGCCAGCGGGTCGTCCTTGAGCTCTTCCGGCGTCGTGCCGCCCAGGTCGTCTTTCGAAAAGCCCTGTGCGCCGACGGACAGCCTGCCCGCGATCAAGGTCGTGGCCACGTTGAGGGCAATCTGCCCCGCGATGTAGTTGCCCGTGTCTTCGCGCCGGACCACGCGAAGCCGTTCGATGCCGGGCTTGTAGAAGCCCCGGCCGAAACGCACGCGCGTCGTGGGCTGTTGTGGCGCTGGCGCTGCTGCCGTTGCCTCGACAGGCGAAGCCGGCGTGCCTGCGGCAACAGCCGCGGGTTCGGTTGCCAGGGCCGGCACCTCGGGCTCGGCAGCGTGCACCGAGAAGCCAAGGATGGCCAGTGCGATGCCGCATGGGAGAGCGGCGTGTGGTCGTTTTTTCAGAATCATGCGAGCAGTTCTTCCTCCGGCCGGGATTGTCCTTGGCCGGAGGGCGCTGCCCGACAGGTGCGCGCCTAAAAATTCACGAATGCGGGCGTGGCGCAACGGGCTGCGGCATCGTCACCCACCACGCCGCCGCCACGATCAGCAAGCCCCCGGCCCAACCCCAAGGCCCGATGCGCTCGCCGAAGCCATACGCCGCGATCAGCGCGCCGAACACCGGCTCGCTGCCCATCAGCAGCGACACCCGGCTCGGGCTCGAACGCGAGGCGGCATGGTTCTGCGCGAAGAACGCGAAGACGGTGCACAGCAGCACGAGGTACGCCATGCCCCACCAGAAAGACGCCGTGGCGGGCGGCATGTGCCAGGCGCCGTTCGGCGGCGACGCAACGAGCGATATCGCCACGGCGCCGAGCGCCATCACGCCCGCCTGCACGGCCGTCAGCGTGAGCGCGGGCATCGCATGCCGGCCGGCCAGTCGCCGCGTCATGCAGACCATCACGGCGCGCAGGAAGGCGGCGACCACCATGAGGCCGTCGCCCCAGCCCACGGAGATGTCGGCGGGCGACGTGGCCGACAGCATCGCCGCGCCCAACGCCGACAGGCCCGCCGCCCAGAACACGCGCCGCGCCGGCCGCTGCCCCAGCAACCACCATTCGACAAAAGGCGTGATCGCCACGCACAAGCTGATGAGAAAGGCGGCGTTGCTCGCGGTGGTGAGCGACACGCCGAAGGTCTCGCACACGAAGATCGCCAGCAGGTTGGCGCCGAGCAGGCCGCCCACGGCGAGCCCCTGCCGCCATTGCGCATTGAACAGCGGCCCGAGCGCCGGCAGCAGCACGACGAAGGTCAGGCCGAAGCGCAGCGCGATGAACTCCAGCACGGGCAGTTGCTGCGTGGCCTGCTTGGCCACGGCATAGCTGCCGCCCCACACGGCGGCCACCAGCAGCAGCATGATTTCGGCGGAACCGATGCCTGCCCACCTCGCACCCCGGCCGGCCGGCGCGGCGCCGCGCAACTGCTTTGAATCCATACTGTCGGCCCGCCGTCCATGAACAAGAAAGAAGAAATTGTTCCTGGCTTCACCAGGGCCGGGTAGCCACCGGCCGGAACAGGACCCTTGCGCCGTGGGAACGAATTCATTTCTCAAAGTACTGCCGGAGATGGTGACCTTTCTGCGGGTCGCCGAACTCGGCAGCTTCTCGGCCGCGGCCGACCTGCTGGGCATGACGCCATCGGCCGCGAGCCGGCAGGTCAAGCGGCTCGAAAAGGAGATCGGCGTGCAGCTGCTGCAGCGGACCACGCGCCAGCTGCGCCTGACGGAGCCCGGCGCCGAAGCCTTCGCGCGATGCCGCGAACTGGTGCTGGCGGCGCAGGGCACGATGGACGTCGCGCAGCGGTTCTCGCGCAAGCCGGGTGGGCTGGTGCGCCTGAGCGCGCCCAAGGCCTTTGCGCGGCGCGTGCTGCATCCGCACCTGCTCGACTTTCTGCAGCGCTACCCCGAGGTCGACGTGCAGCTGATCGTGGAAGACCGCGACATCGATCCGATCCGCGAAGGCGTGGACCTGGTGGTGCGGCTGACGACGGCGCCGCCCGAAGGGCTGGTGGCGCGGCAGCTGATGGCGGTCGAGCACATTCTGTGCGCGACGCCGCGCTACCTGGCGCAGCACGAGGCCATCGCGCATCCGCGCGACCTGCTGACGCACAGTTGCCTGTCGCTCGGCGAGCACGAGCGCGACAACCACTGGCGGTTCAGAAAAGAAGGCGAAGAAGACGCGACGGCCGTGGTGCGCGGGCGCTACATCTCCAACCACAGCGAGATCCGGCTCGAAGGCGCGCTGGCGGGCCTGGGCGTGGCCTGCGTGCCGGCCTTCATGGCGCGCGAGGCGCTGGACGAAGGCCGCGTGGTGCGGGTGCTGGCCGACTGGGAGTTCCAGGGCAACTACCACGGGCACGCATGGATTCTTTATCCGCCGAACCGCTTCACGGCGCCCAAGTGCAGGGTGTTGATCGATCACCTGCTCGGCGCACTGGCCGACGGGCGTGGCGCGCAGCTCAGTGCTTCTTCAGCAAGACCCGCACGGCCTCGGGCAAGGAGTTGACCTGCGGCATGAAGTGATCGAGCAGCGCGCCAAGAATCACCGCGCTGACGACCGCGCCCAGCAGCGGCTTCCACGTCAGCCGCACCGCCGCCATGAGCCAGCCTTCGCGCGCGACGCGCACCGCGGCACGCGCCGACACGTACGAGAAGGCGACTTCGATGGCCACGGCCAGCAGGGCGTCCCAGCTGAAGTACAGCAGCACGAGCGAGCCGACGCCGAACAGCAGTGCCACGCAGATCAGGAAGACGGCGACCACCGGCACGACGACGATGGCGCCTTCGTCCGCGCCGCCCGCGATGTCGAGCGCACCACCCGCCACGTCGGAGAGCACGCTGCCGTCACCGCCGATGCCCTCACCGCCGCGGGCGAGGCCGCGGCCCGCATCGATCGCGAAATCGACGGCATCGATGGCGTCGCCCGCATCGGCATCGAGCCCGGTCGTTGTGTTCACCAGGTAGCGGGCCCACCAGCGCAGCACGAGCAGATAACCCAGGTACCCCACGCCCAGCGTGAGCAGGTAGCGCACCGCCAGCGAGTCCACATGGAACAGGTGCATCTGCAGCGCCGACACGCCCCACATGAGCAGCAGCGTGAAGCTGCCGATCAGGATGCCGTGCGTGCGCAGGCTGTGGTTGCGGTGCAGGTCGCGTTCGACCTGCGTTTCCCAGAGGCGCACGGAGCGCCAATCGGAAAGAACCTTCATCGATCGTCGGCAGGGCCCTGGGCCGCGAAGGGCACGCGTGGCGCGACGGCGCACATGAGTTCGTAGCCGACGGTGCCGGCCGCCTGCGCGACCTCGTCGATGGACAGCAGCACGCCCGTCTTGGGGGAGCGGCCCCACAGCGTGACCTCGGTGCCGAACTTCGCATCGGGAATGTTCGTGAGGTCGACGGTGATCATGTCCATGCTCACGCGGCCGACCATGCGGGTGCGCACGCCGTTCACCAGCACGGGCGTGCCGGTGGTGCAGTGGCGCGGATAGCCGTCGGCATAGCCGACCGCGGCCACGCCGATGGTGAGCGGCCCTTCGGCCGTGAAGTTGGAGCCGTAGCCGATGGTGTCGCCGGCCTTGAGCGTCTGCACGCCGATGAGCTGCGTCGACAGCGTCATCGTGGGCTGCAATTGCCAGTGCGCCGCGTCGTGCACCGGAAAGTCGGGGGCGCTGCCGTACAGCACGATGCCGGGGCGCACCCAGTCGCCGCGCGTGGCGTCGGCGTGGCGCAGCGTGGCGGCGCTGTTGGCGATGGATCGCTCGCCCGGAATGTCGCGCGTGGCGCGCTCGAACACTTCGAGCTGGTGGGCGATGCCGCGGGCGCCGTCGGCGTCGCTGAAGTGGGTCATGAGCGAGATCTCGTCGACCTGGGTCAGGGCGTTCAGGCGCGTCCAGGCGGAGCCGAAGCGCTCGGGCGTGAAGCCCAGGCGGTTCATGCCGGAGTTCATCTTCAGGAACACGCGCTGCGGCTTGAGGGTCTTGTGGGCCGCGAGCATGTCGATCTGCTCGTCGCAGTGCACGGTGTGCCACAGGTCCAGGCGCGAGCACAGCTCCAGGTCGCGCGCGTCGAACACGCCTTCGAGCAGCAGCACCGGGCCGCGCCAGCCCAGGGCGCGCACGCGCTCGGCCTCGGCAAGATCGATCAGCGCAAAGCCGTCGGCGCCGCGCAGCCCCTCGTAAACCCGCTCGATGCCATGGCCGTAGGCGTTGGCCTTGACGACGGCCCAGACGCGGGCGTCGAGGGCCTGGCGGCGGACCTGGCCGAGGTTGTGGCGAAGGGCTTCCGTGTGGACAGTGGCGAGAATGGGGCGCGGCATGGCGGGCTCTGGCGAGGTTCGAGGAAAATGCAGCCCACGTTTTAGCACCTTCGGGAATGGGGGCGAATACCGTGGGGATGCCTAATTCGGCGTCGTACCCCCATGCTATAACCGCCCATTCGCTCCCAACGCGACACTTTTTCACTACCGCCAGCAGACCCACCCTCTGGCCAGCCAGCCCATCGATGAAGCGCGGTTTCTACACGATCATGTCGGCCCAGTTCTTTTCGTCGCTGGCCGACCAAGCGCTTTTCGTTGTTGCCGTCGACCTCATGCGAAGTTCGGGCGCGCCCGAATGGCAACGCGCGGCCCTGGTGCCGATCTTCGCGGTCTTCTACGTGGTGCTGGCGCCGCTGGTCGGCGCATTCGCCGACGCGCTACCCAAGGGCCGGGTGATGTTCATCAGCAACGCGATCAAGGTGCTCGGCTGCCTGATGATGCTGTTCGGCTCGCACCCGCTGCTGTCGTATTCGATCGTGGGCCTGGGCGCGGCGGCCTACTCGCCGGCCAAGTACGGCATCCTGACCGAGCTGCTGCCGGCCTCCCAATTGGTAAAGGCCAACGGCTGGATCGAGGGCCTCACGATCGCCTCGATCCTGCTGGGCATCGTGCTTGGCGGCGCGCTGGTCGGGCATACGGTTTCCAGCAAGTTGCTGGCCTTTGACTTCCCCTTCATCGACACCGGCATCAATTCGCCGGCCGAGGCCGCCATCGCGGTGCTGATCGTCGTCTATGTGCTGGCCGCGTGGTTCAACACGCGCATTCCGCACACCGGCGTCGAGATGCGCCCGTTGCGCGCCAACCCGCAGCACAGCATGGCGCGCAACATCGCCGCGTTGCTGCCCGACTTCTGGCATTGCAATTCCCGCCTGTGGCGCGACCGTCTCGGTCAGATCTCGCTGGCCACCACCACGCTGTTCTGGGGCGCCGGCGGCAACCTCAAGTACATCGTGCTGGCCTGGGCTTCGCTGGCCCTGGGCTACAACACCACGCAGGCTTCGGCGCTCACCGGCGTGGTGACCATCGGCACGGCCGTGGGCGCGGTCGTGGCCTCGGTGTACATGCGGCTGGACATGGCAACCCGCGTGATCCCGATGGGCATCGCGATGGGGCTGATGGTGATCGCCATGAACTTCATCGGCAACATCTGGCTGGCGATTCCCTTCCTGATCTTCCTGGGCGGCCTGGGCGGCTTCCTGGTGGTTCCGATGAATGCGCTGCTGCAGCATCGCGGCCACAACCTGATGGGCGCGGGCCGCTCCATCGCGGTACAGAACTTCAACGAACAGGCCTGCATCCTGCTGCTGGGCGTGTTCTACAGCGTGTGCACGGGCCTGGGCCTGTCGGCCTATGGCGCCATCAGCGCCTTCGGCCTCGTGGTGGCGGGCTTCATGTGGCTCATCAAGCGCTGGCACGAAAGCAACCTGAAGAAGTACCCCGAAGAAGTCGAACACCTCCTGGCCATCGCCCGCAGCGACAAGCACCACTGATCTTGCGCGACCGCGTTGGTGCAGATGGCCGGCGCGCCGAGCGCCCCCTTCCAACGCCACCATGCCCGCGCTCGCCCTCACCTTCAATGCCTTCGTGTGGGGCATCTCCTGGCTCCCCTTCCGCCATCTCGCGGGCCTCGGGCTGCACCCGCTGTGGACCACCGGGCTGGTCTACCTCGCCATCGCCACCGTGATGGGCCTCGTGCGCCGCCATGCCTGGAAAGGCTTTGCGACGTTCCCGATGCTGGGGTTGCTGAGCCTTGCGGCCGGCTTCACCAACGTGGGTTTCAACTGGGCCGTGACGCAGGGCGACGTGGTGCGCGTGGTGCTGCTGTTCTATCTGATGCCGCTGTGGAGCGTGCTGCTGGCCTGGCTGGTGCTGGGCGAGCGGCCCACGGGTGGCGCGCTGGCGCGGGTGGCGCTGGCGCTGACCGGCGTGGTGGTGGTGCTCAAGACGCCTGGCACCGACTGGCCCGTGCCGTCGAGCCTGCCCGACTGGCTGGCCGTGGCGGCGGGCTTCGGCTTCGCGGTGACCAACATCGTGCTGCGCCATCTGCGGCAAGCCCCGGGCGAATCGCGCGCGCTGGCGATGTTCTGCGGCTGCACCGTCGTGGCGGGCACCGCGGCAGTCATCGGCACGGCCTTCGGCGGCATCGATTCGCCGATGCAGGCCTCGCCCGGCTGGTTCGGCTGGGCCGTGCTGCTGGGCACGGGCTTCGTGATCGCCAACGTATGCCTGCAGTACGCCGCGCCAAAGCTCGCGGCCAGCGCGACCTCGGTGATCATGCTGTCGGAAGTGCTGTTCGCCAGCGTCTCGTCGGTGGCGCTGGGCGCGGCCACGATGGACCCGCGCATCCTCGTCGGCGGTGCGCTGATCGTGCTGGGCGCCCTGTGGTCGGCGTTTGCACGAACGCCGCCGCCGCGCGATGATCGCGCCTCCGTGTCCACCTGAGGAACATCCCATGACCAGCGTCTACGACTTCGAGGCCAACCAGATCGACGGCACGCCGGTGAAGCTCTCGGCCTACAAGGGCAAGGTGCTGCTGATCGTCAACACCGCCAGCAAATGCGGCTTCACGCCGCAGTTCGCCGGGCTCGAAGAGCTGCACGAGAAGTACGCCGGCCAGGGCCTCACGGTGCTGGGTTTTCCGTCGAACCAGTTCGGCGCGCAAGATCCGGGCACGAACGAGGAAATCGGCGCCTTCTGCACAAAGAACTACGGCGTGAGTTTTCCGATGATGGAAAAGATCGACGTCAACGGCAGCAACGCCGCGCCGCTGTACCAGTGGCTGACCAAGGAAAAGCCGGGCCTGCTGGGCCTGACGGCCATCAAGTGGAATTTCACCAAGTTCCTGATCGGGCGCGACGGCACGGTGCTCAAGCGCTACGCGCCGCTGGACACGCCGGCATCGCTCACACGCGACGTCGAGGCCGCGCTGGCGGCCGCCTGAGTCCAGGAGGTGCCGGCGGCAAGAACCCGGCACCCGCATCCCACGGGTCGAGCGTATTCAGCCACGTGCGCAACGCGTCCTCGTCCACCGGCGAAGCCAGCAGCCTGAACGACGCGGCGTCCAGCATCCTCGAAGGCAGGCACTGCACGCTGTCCAGTTCGGTGTAATGCGCCATGTACGCCACGGGCAGCGGCCGGCCCGCGGCCTCTTCCACCTCGGGCCACCTGGCGGCCGTTCTCGTGGCGTCGGCATGAAGGCCCACGATGACGGCGTCGAAACGCTGCCCCGCGCGGATCGCCGCCACGAGTTCCGACACCCGCCCGAAAGGCGTGCTGTCCGCACCTAGCGCCCACAGCGAGTTGTTGGTGCAGATGCGCTGCAGCGCATCCGAATCCACCAGAGCGATCCGAAACCCCCGATGGGCCTCCGCGCGCATGGCCTATTGCTCCCCTGCCACGTCGATCTCGACGCGCCGGTTCGGCTGCAGGCAATGCAGCAGCGCGGGTGAACTGCGCGTGCCCTCGCAATCGCTGACCACCGGCTGGCGCTTGCCCATGCCCGCGGTGCGGATCAGCTTGCGGTCGATGCCCTGCTGCACCAGCAGTTCGCGCACGGTGTTGGCACGTTCGAGCGACAGCGCCTCGTTGTAGGCGTCGCCGCCCAGCCGGTCGGTGTGCCCCGTCACGAGCACGTAGTGCAGCGCGCGGAAGTTGTTGCGCAACTCGGCCGCCAGGCGTTCGAGGCGCACACGTCCGTCGGGCAGCAGGTCGGCAAGCGATGCCCCGTCGAAGCGGAACAGGCCGTCGGCATTCAGCGTCACCTTCTGCGGCGGCGCGAGCTTCGTGGTGGCCGGAATCGGCGTGGCGGCCGGCGGCTGGGCGAGCAGCGCGCAGTCGGGGTTCTTCCACCATCCGCCGGTCGACACCCCGTCGCCGTTGAAGCGCACCATGTACTGGCAGGTCACGTAGTCGGCGCTCTTGCCGGTGCGGAAGTGAAAGAGGTAGTTCCACTCGCGCACGCCCCAGAGCCCTTCGCTGAAGTGCGGCCAGCCCAGCAGCTCGCGCACCTGGTCCTTGCCCATGCCCGTGCGGATGCGGGCGAACGCATCGGTACCGGGGAAGGCGCCCTGCTTCCACTTCGCGCCATCGGGCGACGGAAAGTCCTCGGGCTTCGGCGCCGCCGGTTGTTCCGACGCGGCGCGCGCCTGCGCGTCCTTGTCGATGGCCGCGCCGGGCGAGGCGCACCCCTGGACTGCCAGCATCACCGCCACCAGCGCGGCCCCGCAGATCGCTCGATTCATGGTTTGTTTTCTCCCTGCACTCAATTGAAGACCCACTCGGCGCCGACCGTGGCCGCCGCCCCTGCGCGGCTGACGCCGACACCGCCCGTCAGGCTCCAGCCGTTGTTCTCGGCGGTGCGACGGAAGCTCACGCCGACCGCGCTCTCGCCTTTGAAGACGCCATAGCCGATGCGCATCACCGTCTTGCCCGGCACATACGACGCCGGCATCTGCACCGCCATGGCAGCGGCCACGCCGGAGTAGGCGTTGCGTGCGACGTTGTTGAGATCGTTGCCGAGCGCGTTGACGCGCGCATCGGTGTAGGCGGTGCTGGCCGCGCCTTGCTGGTTCAGCTGCTGCACGTTCACCGCGTCGGTGGGCGCAACGCCCGGCGCCACGTTGTGCACCGCCACCGGCCCGCTCGAGCCGCCATTGCCCATCGTCACGCTGTTGTAGTTGACGCTGCCATCGGGGTTGGTGTCGTAGCGCACCGTGCTCTGCTGCACCGCCTGCAACTGGCGCACGTTCACCGCATCGGTGGCCTGCGTGCCGCCGGCGACGTTGGTGATCTGCCGCTCGTTGCCTGCGGAACCCACCGACACCGCACCCTGCGTGGACAGCACCGAGACGCTGGAGAACATCTCCTGCTGCCCGTTCATGCCCGCACGGTCGGCCGAGGCGCCATTGCCCAGCGCCACGCCATTGCTGCTCGTGGCGATGGCGTTGGTGCCCAGCGCGATGCTGCCCGCACCGTTGGCCTGCGCGCCATTGCCACCCGCGAAGCTGTTGGTGCCCAGCGCGATCGACTGCGGCCCGATCGCCACGCTGTTCGCGCCGCTGGCCTGCGAGTCCGCCGCCTGCGAGTTGGCGTGGAAGTACTTGATGCCCGCGCCGCCCACCTGGATGTTGTTGATCGCCTGGTTGGTCGCGTACAGCTGGCTGCCGTTGACCGCGTCGGTGCTGCTGGCGCTGAGCTGGCCGGCCGCGACGTTCTGGATCTGCCGCTCGGCGCCCGGTGCGCCGACGCTCACCACGCCGGTGGGATTGGCACCGGCGAAGTTGTAGGTCTGGCCCTGGATCGTGGTGCTGGCCGTTGGCGTGGCAGCAGTGGTGGTCGAGCCGTTGCCCAGGGCCACGCTGTTGTTGGTGGTCGCGGTAGCACCGGTGCCGACGGCCACGCTGTTGTTGGCGTTGACGACCGCACCCGACCCGACGGCCGTGCTTTCCGTGCCCGTGGCCACCGGCGCGACATACGTGGTGGTCTGCGAACCCGTGACCCACTTGCTGCCGGCGATCACGACCTGGCTCGACACGGCCTGCAACTGCGCGACATTGACGGCATCCGTGAGCGCCGTGCCTGCAGCCACGCCATTGATCTGGCGGTACTGGCCATTGGCCACATCGCCGATGGAGACGGCGCCGAGCGTCAGTGCCGCGGTGCCGAGGATCGTGGCCTGCTGCCCGGCGGATGCTCCCGTGGGAACATAGCCAAGGACGCCGGCCGGCGTGGATGCCACCGAGCCGGAACCCAGTGCCACGTTGCCCGCGTTGACAGCCACCGTGTTCGAACCCAGTGCCATCGAATCGGTGGCCTGCGCGCCCGAGCCATAGCCGATGGCGACCGCGCGGTTGGTGCCCGCATAGGGCGTCGAGAACGTGCCGATGCTGATGCTGTCGTTGGTCGTCGCGCCGCCGCCAGGACCGGCATTGGTGCCCAGCGCCAGATTCCCGCTGCCGCTGGTGTCCTGGCCCGCGTTGGAGCCGAACGCGTAGTTGCTGTTGCCGCTCGAGTTGTTGCCCGCGTTGCTGCCGATGAAGGCGCTGTCCCGGCCCGAGACATTGTTGCCGGCCTGGTAGCCGATGGCGGTGATCCCGGCGGCACCGTTGGCGCCGCTGTTGGCGCCGGCAACGTAGCCGATGTAGACGTTCGCAAAGTTTCCGCCGTTCCCGGTGGTGCCCTGGCCCGCCGCCGTACCGATGGACACGCTGCCCTGGCCGTAGGTTTGCGCGTCGCGCCCGATCGCGATCGATTCGATTGCGGGAACCTGCGCGCGCAGGCCGATGGCGATGCTGTTGCCCGCCGATGCCGAGGCGCCAACCCCCGCGGCGATCGTGAAGGGCGCCGTCGCCCCCGTGTTGTCGTAGTTCGCGCCCGCCGTGCCGCCGTCGTTGACGCTGTAGTAATGCACCGCGCCTGCCGCAGCCGCGCTGGACACCGCCTGCAACTGGGCCACGTTGACCGCATCGCTGGCCAGCGTGCCGGCCGCGACGTTCTCGATCTGACGGGTGGCAGTCGTGCTGCCGACCGAGACCGGCGCCAGATTGCCCACCGTCGTGCCGGCGATCGCTGCCGCCTGCGCCGCGTTCGCGCCGGCGGGCACATAACCGACGCCGTTGGCCGTCGCGCTGGCCACCGAGTTGCTGCCCAGCGCCACGCTGTTCGCGGCCGATACGCTGCTGTTGTTGCCCAGTGCCACGGCGCCATCGGTACCGGCCGCCGCCGTGACGTTGTTGCCCACAACAAAGGTGTTGTTGGACGCGATGGTGTTGTTGTTCCCCGTCGCGTAAGAACCGTTGCCCGAGATGTTGTTCGGATCGCCGAACGCACCCGAGTTGTTGCCGCTGACCACGTTGCCGGTGCCGACGCTGATCGACTGCGTGCCCGAAGCAATCGCACCCGCACCGATGGCAATGGCCTGGTTCGCACTGCCGCGTGCACCCTCGCCGATGGACACCGTGTTGTCGGCCGTGATGTTCTGCCCTGCGCTGGCACCCAGCGCGATGTTGTTCGAACCTGTCACGCTTTGGCCCGCGCCCGTCCCTGTGACCGGATAGCCACCACCGGTGGCGGAGCCGATCGCGATGTTGCTGTCTCCAGTCACGGTCTGGCCGGCCTCGGAACCCAGCGCGACGTTGGCGTTGCCCTTGACGGCGTTTCCGCTGCGAAAGCCGCCCACGGCCACGTTGTTGGAGCCCACCAGCGATCCGCTGCCCGGCGCATAGCCGCCCAGCGCGACGTTCCAGTTGCCCGTGGCCCCCGACAGGGCGTTGGAGCCGATGCCGACGTTATTGCCCGCGATCCCGCCCTGGGTGGCGCCCGGCGTCACGTTCTCGCCAGCCCTGTAGCCGACGAAGACGTCCCGGTATCCCAGCAACGCGTTCTGGCCGGCAGCCGTGCCGATCAGGGTCGCGCCGGTTGCACCGGCGCCGGGCTGGGCGCTGGCGCCGCTTCCGGCGCCGGCCCCGACCACGGTCGACTGGATGCCACCGTCGAAGGCGTTCTGTCCGATGACGACGCTGGCGTATGACGCCGCCGATGCCGACGTCCTGGCGCCGCTGCCGATGGCAATGCTCTCGGCGGCGCCGGCCGAAGCGTTGACACCCGCGGCCAAGGCGTTGGCCCCTTGCGCCCCGCTGTTGTCGTAGTTGCTGCCCGCGCCGGTGGCCGTGGAATTGACGCTGTAGTAATGCACCGCCCCTGCCGCAGCCGCACTGCTCACGGCCTGCAGTTGCGCCACGTTCACCGCATCGGTCGCATTGGCGCCTGCCGCCACGCCGGTGATCTGGCGCGTGTTGGTGCCGTCACCCACGCTCACCGCGCCCCAGGTGCTCTTCCAGGTCGGCGAGGTGCTGGTGCTGGCGGCGCCGGTCGCCGGATCGAAACCCGCCACCCCGGCGGCCGTGCTGGCCACCGAGCCCGCACCCAGCGCCACGCCGTCATCGACAGTGGCCGTGGCCTTGTAGCCGAGCGCGGTGGCGCGCGGGCTGGTGGCGCTCGTCTGCGCACCGATGGCCGTGGTGCCATTGCCGGAGCCGGCCCCCTGGGACTGAGCATTGGTGCCCAGTGCCACGCTGTCACCGGTCGCGTTGGCACCATAGCCGGCCGCAAACGCATTGCCGCCCGTGCCCTTGGCCACCGCGTTGGCGCCGATGGCCATGTCGCCGTCGGTGATCGTTTGCGAATTGGTGCCGATGGCGATCGAGTCCAGCCCGTTGATCGATCCGGTCGCCGACGTGGCGATCTGGTTGGTGGCCCCCAGGCCGATGGCGATGCCCTGCGCGCCGGCCGCCGCATTGGTGCCGATGGCGATGCCGTTCATTCCGTTGCCCCAGACCGGCGAACGGGTCGTGGCGCCCGAACCCATCGCGATGGACCCGTCGCCGTTGGAGGTGCTGCCGGCTCCGATGCTGATGTTGCCCGTGCCCTGCGCCGTGGCGCTGGTGCCCAGTGCCACGGCGTTGGTGCCGCTTGCGTGTGCGCCATAGCCGATGGCGGCGCTGGTACCGCCGGTGGCCTGCGCGGAATCGCCCAGGGCGGTGGAGCCCGCCGTGGTGGCCTTGCTGAAGGCGCCGATCGCGGTCGAGGCGTAGTTGTCGGCCTCGGCGCCGGAGCCCATCGCGATGCTGTGATTGCCGGTGGATACGGCGGTGTCGCCGATGGCGATCGCGGAATCGCCGCTGGCGTTGGCGCTGTTGCCCAGCCCGAGGGAGGCGACACCGCCGGCATTGGCGTTGGCGCCGAGGGCGGTGGCATGCCACGCCAGGGCGGACGCGCCGCTGCCAACGGCGGTGGCCTGGCCGGTGAAGCCGAAGTTGGGCGTGGCCGCGCTGTTGGCCGTGGCGTTGGCACCAACGGCCACGTCGCTCGATTGCCCCGCCGTGGCGCTCACACCCGCAGCCAGCGCGTTCGTGCCGGTGGCACCCTTGTTGTCGTAGTTGCCGCCCTGCGTACCCCCGTCATTGACGCTGTAGTAGTGCGTCTGCGCCGCCTGCAACTGCGCCACGTTCACCGCGTCGCTGTTGGCCGTGCCCGCGGCCACGCCGGTGATCTGGCGGTACACCCCATGGGCCGCATCGCCCACCGCCACGGCACCGGTGGTTCCGGTGGTGGCGTTGATGGCGGCCGTCTGCGCCGCCGAAGCACCGGTTGGCACATAGCCGGCAATGCCACCCCCGGTGCCCGCCGCCGAGCCGCCGCCCAGGGCAACGCCGCCGGCCGTTGTGGTCGACGCATTGGAGCCGATCGCCACGCCATCGGTACTGATGCTGCTAACCGTGGCGGACGAGCCCATCGCCAGGCTGCTGGTCCCGTCGGCATGGGCACCAACGCCCACGGCTGTTGAATTGAGCTGCGACGCGATTGCGCCAACGCCCAGCGCCGTCGCCTGCTTGCCACTGGCCGTGGCCGCATAGCCCAGGGCGGTGGCGTTGCTCTGGCTCGCACTGGCTTGCACGCCCAGTGCCGTGGCTTGCAAGCCGGCTGCGGCGGAACTGTCGCCCGCCGCCAGGCTGGAAGCGCCGCCGGCATTGGTGTTGTTGCCCAGGGCCGTGGCGTTCTGCCCCGTTGCCTTGGCGCTGGTGCCGATGGCAGCGGCGTTGAGCCCCGCGGCCTGGGCCTGATCGCCCATCGCGAGCGACTGGGTGCCCGTGGCCTGCGCGCTTTGGCCCACGGCAATAGCGCTTGCCGCCATGGCTTGCGCGCTGGCCCCCACGGCGATGCTCGACGCGCCTGTCGCGGTGGATGCCGCCCCTTGCGCGATGGCGTTGTCGCCCGTCGCGAGCGCGCTGTTCCCCTGAAGCGCGTTCCGGATGGCCAGGGCCTTCTGGGTGGCGGGAACCGACAGGTCATTGCCCACGACGTACTGCGTGCCATCGGGTGCCGTGATCGTGTTGCCGTCCGCGCTGATCTGGAACCCGCCGATGGTCTTCGAACCGTCCGCGTTGGTGACTGTCGGACGGGTCGCGGTGCCCCCCATCCCGGAGCCCACGGCGACGCTGCTCGCGCCCGTCGCCGCTGCCAGGCCTCCTATCGCGGCAGACCCCGTTCCGGCGGCCCCGCTGCCAGACCCGACAGCCGTCGCATAGTCGCCACCGGCCAGCGACGCCGCGCCAACCCCGGTCGCCGCGGAGCCCAGCGCCTCGGCGGCGGTCCCCATGGCCGTACTGCCCAAGCCCTTGCTGACGGCGGACGCACCCACGGCGGTCGCGCCGAACTGATCCACATAGGCGCCGGCACCGACTGCCGTTCCGCCGAACTGGCTCACATAGGCACCCGCGCCAACGGCCGTGGCCCCGCTGGCGCCGGCCACCGTCTCTCCGCCCAGGGCGGTGGAGCCGCTGCCGCTGGCCGCGCTGTTCGCGCCCACTGCCGTGGCGGTGGGATAGACGACAGCCCCTGAAGGACGGCCAATGGCCAAGGACGATTGGGCCGACTGATCGCCAGTCGCCGCTGCGTTGCTGCCGACGGCCGTATTGCCCGCCTTCGTGGCCGAAGCACCAACACCGGCGGCGAGCGCGCCACTTGCCGTTGCGCCGCTGTTGTCGTAGTTGCTTCCTGCGCCAGTGGCCGTGGAATTGACGCTGTAGTAGTGCACGGCACCCGCAGCGGCAGCCGCACTCACGGCCTGCAACTGGCTCACGTTCACGGCATCCGTGCCACTGGCACCCGCCGCCACGTTGGTGATGCGTCTTTCGTTGCCCGTGCTGCCGACCGAAACCTCGCCCACTGGTGACGTGCCCTGGATGCTCGAAGCCGCCGCGCCCGCTGGCACGTAGGCCGCGTTCGCCGTCAGGTTCGCGAGCGTGGCTTGCGTCTGGCTGCCCGCACCGAGCGCCACCGCGTTGTCGTAGGCCGCATTGGCCAGCGTACCGATGCTCACGGTATTGCTGGCCGTCACCCCTGCGCCCGCCAGCGCGCCGATGGCGACATTGGCGTCACCCTTCAGCGCATTTCCGGCACCGGCGCCCAGCGCGGTATTGAAGACACCGCTCGAATTCGACAGTGCGCCATTGCCCACCGCCGTGGCGTGATCGCCCGAAGCGTTCTGGCCCGCGCCGGCCCCCACGGCCGTGTTGTATTGCCCGGTGCCGCTCGTGAAGCCGGCGCTCTTGCCCAGCGCCACGTCGGCGAAGTTGGCCGCCACCGCACTGTCGCCGATGGCGACGGACGAGTAGCCGTTCGCATTCGCCGCCACGCCGACGGCGACCGTCCTGCCGGAGGCGCTGCCGTTGGCACCGGAAGACACGGCGCCGGTGCCGATGGCCACGGCATCGGTGCCGCTGGCGTTGGCCGTGTTGCCGAGTGCGATGGCGTTGCCTGCCGAAGCATTGGCCTGATCGCCCAATGCCATCGCGCCGGCCACCAGCGCCTTCGACTGATTGCCCACCGCAATCGCCCCCTGGCCGAGGGCGGTGTTCAGGTTGCCGATGGCCACCGTTCCCACCGGGCCCGCGGTGGTGCACGGAACGGTGCCGGTGCCCGTGCCGCCGTTGCTGTCGTAGTTGGCGGCGTTGCCGTTGCCCACGGCCACGTTGCCGTTTCCGCAGGCCGAATCATTGAGGCCGCTCGCGACCGCGCCAGCGCCCATGGCCTGGTTGCCCGCATGGGCGGTGATGCCGGCCATGGACACGGCCAGCACCAGGGCCGCCACGACCTTGCCGCCGGCACGCTTGCCGCGCGCCCGGGTCGTCTCCGACACGGCCACCCAGGTGCCCAGTGCCTCGTTCCATATGGAGCGATAGGTTGTGTTCATTTCTCTCGATTCCTCGATCAATCGTGGGGACCCGCAACCTCCCTGCGCCATGACCAGCGGAGAAGTCGCGAACTCGAATGGGGTCGCAGCGCCGCGGGCACTGCACAGGGCGCGGATGATGTCGAGGGGGGTCTTCGCTCAAGAAGACGCCACGAGGTTTGGTCAGAATTGCCGGCGCATTTCAGCCCCGTTTGTGAATTTCTTTACTACTTGCAAACGCCCGCTAACAATGCGGCGGAGGCTGCGCGCGTCCGAATTCGTCAGATTTGCGCCCTCGATTCACTGTCAGAATCCCGCCGCCAGACGAACGGAGCCCATGCGCATCGCCATCCTCGAAGACGACCCCGACCAGCAGTCGCACCTCGTGCGTACGCTGGAGCACCTGCTCACGGTGGGCGACACGACGGTGACCTGCACCACCTTCGCCGACGGCACGGCGCTGCAGAACGTGCTGCGGCGTGAAAGCTTCGACCTGCTGGTGCTCGACTGGAACGTGCCGGGGCTCGAAGGCGTCGAGCTGCTGAAGTGGCTGCGAACCTGGCAGCAGGACCTGGTGCCGGTGCTCATGCTCAGCTCGCGCGCGTCGGAGCAGGACGTGGTGCAGGCACTGAACTTCGGTGCCGACGACTACATCGTCAAGCCGTTCCGCCCGCTGGAGCTGCGAGCGCGCGTGCAGCGGCTGATGACGCGGAGGTCGCCGGTGGCGCAGTCGGACCAGGAACGCTTCGGCCGCTGGGAGTTCGACCGGCTCACGCAGAGCGTGCTGATCCATCCTGCCGCGCCGGACGGCACGCCGCCCGAACGGCATGCGCTGACCGACCGCGAGTTCAAGCTCGCGCTGACGCTGTTCCAGCACCTGGGCGGCGTGGTGTCGCGCGCCCATCTGCTGGAAAGCGCCGGCTACAGCAGCGAAGAGCTGCCCTCGCGCACGCTGGACAGCCACATCTACCGGCTGCGCAGCAAGCTCGGCCTGGAGGCTGAACGCGGGCTGAGCCTGCGCACCGTCTACGGACGCGGCTACCGGCTCGAAGCCACACAGCAGGCGGAGCCCTGATGCCCCGCTTCATGGGCCGGGGCTATGCTGGCACCGGCAAGAACGATCCCGACATGACGAACAGCGAACCCCGGACGAGAAGAGCTTTTCCATTGCGGCTGTGCCGGCCGCTGGCGATGTGCGCGTGGCTCGTGGCGCTCGCGGCGTCGGCGCAATCGCAGGCCCCTTCGCAGCCGCCACCGCACGTCGTGCAGCCCGGCGAGACCCTGTGGGGCATTTCGGGGCAAACGCTGCAGTCGCCGCTGCGCTGGCCCGAGGTGCAGCAGCGCAACAACGTGGGCGAGCCCCGCCTGCTGCAGCCCGGCAAGGTGCTGTACTTCGTCGACGGGCGCATCGTGCCCGAAGGCTCGGCCGTGATCGCCGCAGTGGAAGGGCCGGCCTGGCGCCGTCGCGGCACCGCGCCCGAACAGGTGCTCACGGCCGGCATGCCGATCGAACCGGGCGACACCCTCGTGACCGGCGGCGAAGCCTTCGTCACCCTGGGCCTGCCCGGCGGCAGCCGTGTGGTGCTGCCCTCGCGCAGCACGCTCGAGGTGCTGGCGGTCGATCTGACCACGATCCGGCTGCGGCTGGTGCAGGGCCGCGTGGAATCGCAGGTCGAGAAACAGCAGCCCGGCCAGCAGTTCGAGATCCGCGCGCGGTCGATGGGCCTGGGCGTGCGCGGCACGCATTTCCGCGTGCGCGACGAAGAAGGCCTGCTGACCGGCGAAGTGATCGAGGGCGAAGTGGTCGTGCGCCGCGACACCGCCGTGATCTCGCAAGATCCGCAAGCCGCGCAAGGTGCACAGCCGCGCCCTGCCGAGCCCCCGCCCGCGCCGCTCGTGCTGCGCGCGGGCAACGGCGCGGTGCTGCTGGACAGCGGCACCGCCCAGGCGCACACCCTGCTGCCGGCGCCGCAACTCGTGCCGGCCACCGGCCCGCGCGGCGGCGACCGGACGTTGCAGCTTGTGCCTGTCGCGGGTGCGCAGACCTACCGGCTGCAGCTCGCGCGCGACGAGCGCTTTCTGCTGCCGGTGCACGAACAGCGCGGCCCCGGCCCCACCTTCACCGTGCCGCCCAACCTCGACGCCGGCTTCTACCAGTTGCGCCTCACCGCCTTCGACGCGGGGCAGCTCGAGGGCCTGCCCGGCGACAGCACGATCTACCTGCCGCCCTCCGACGGCAGCGCGCCGGGCGGCCAGGCGGGCTCGGCCACGCTGGCGGCCGACGGCCGCGTCGACATCCGCTGGCCCGGTGTGGCCGGACACCGCTACAGCTTCGAGCTTTCGCGCAGCGCCGATTTCTCGCTGCTGCTCATCAACGAGCCCGCCGTCTACGCCACCGGCATGACGGTCGGCCCCTTCGCGCTCGGCGGTCGCTACCACTGGCGGGTGCACGAGCCGGGCGCCACCGACGCCGCCGGCCAGCCGCTGCAGGGCTTCGGCGGGAGCTTCGACATTCCCGCGCGCTGAACCCGCACCATGCGAACGCGGCTCGCGGTCGAACGGCTGTTGATGGCGCTGCTGCTGCCCATCGCGATCCTCTGGCTCGCGCAGCGCCCCGGCCTCCTGCAGCTCGATGCGGCCATCCACGACCGGATGCTGCTTCTTGCATCGCACACGCCGGCGCCCGACATCCTGATCGTCGCCATCGACGAGCGCAGCCTGAGCGAGCTGGGCCGATGGCCCTGGTCGCGCGACACGCACGCGCGCCTGCTGGAGCGCCTGGCCGCCGACAAGCCGCGCGCGGTGCTGCTCGACCTCTTCCTGACCGAGCCCAGCGTCGACACGCTCGACGACGAGCGGCTGGCGCAAGCGATGGAAAAGCTGCCGGTCTACCTGCCGCTGCTGCATGCGAACCCGCTGGCGCCAGTCTCGGGCAACTGGCCGGGCTTCCTGCCGCCCCTGGGCCTGTTCGCCGAGCGCGCCAAGGGCATCGGCCATGCGGAGCTGACGCCCGACATCGACGGCGTGGCGCGCACGCTGTACCTGCGCGAGGGCTATGCCGGGCACCTGCAGCCCTACGTAGGTGCGCTGATAGCAAACCATCCGCCCGGCCCCGACAACACCACGGACGCCACAAGGGCCGCGCCGGACCGCACCTGGCTGCGCCAGGACCCATTGCGCCTGCTCTTCGCCGGTCCGCGCGGCAGCTACCGCACCGTGCCCTACGTGAGCGTGCTGCGCGGCGAGGTGCCCGGCGAGCTGCTGCGCGACAAGCTGCTGCTCGTGGGCGCCACCGCGCCCGGCCTGGGCGACCAGACGCTCACGCCGAATGCGCGCATCCGCGGCGTGCTGCCCGGCGTGGAGGTGCATGCCAACGCCATCGACAACCTGCTGCACGGGCGCAACGTGTACGTGCTGTCACCACTGGCCTACGCGGCATGGGCGATCGTGCCGCTCTGGATCGCGCTGTGGCTCCTGGTCCGCATGGCGCACCACGCGTTGCCGATCGCGTTCGGCCTGGCCGCCGCCTGCCTGCTCACAAGCGTCGTCG
Organism: Variovorax sp. EL159; assembly: GCF_900100965.1. GTDB lineage: Bacteria > Pseudomonadota > Gammaproteobacteria > Burkholderiales > Burkholderiaceae_C > Variovorax. The sequence goes on from NZ_FMUJ01000010.1 coordinate 94,331, forward strand.
CCATGTTCGCGCGGCACTGGTGGCTGCCGCCGGCGGCGCCGATGCTCGGGCTCATCATCCTTTACATGCTGTGGAGCTGGCGGCGGCTGGAGTCGCAGTTCGCCTACCTGCGCGAGCGCGCACAGGCACTCGACGCGCTGCCGGCCGGCGCCTTCGAAGTGCTGCCCGCGCGCGGCGCCCCTCTTGCCGATCCCATGGCCCGGCCCAAGCGCGCACTGGACCGCGCCATCGCCCGCGTGCAACGCATGCAGAAGCTGATGGACGAAGCCATGCACACCATGCCCGTGGCCATGCTGATCTGCGACGAGGAAGGGCGCATCGGTTCGAGCAACGCCGCGGCCGTCCGCCTGCTGGGCGGTGGCGCGCTCCCTTTGCGGCATGACGACGCGGGCGCGCTGCGGGGCGTGTCGCTGCCCGCGCTGATCGCGCCGCTGGCGGCCACGCCACGGGCCGGCGCCACGGCCAGCCCCGCTGTGGCGGCAAGCGACGGCACGCACTGGACCGCGCGCCTGCACGGCGAATACATCACGGCCGAGGCGCGCGTGTTCCGCCTGGAGGCCGCGGCCTTCGGTGCCGCCGCGCCCGAAGACCGTGGCTGGGTGATCGTGCTGCCCGAACTCACGGCCGAGCGCGAAGCCCAGCGCCAGCGCGACGAATGGCGGCGCTTCCTGTCGCACGATTTGCGCAGCCCGCAGATCACCATCCTCAGCCTGCTGTCGATGCACGATGCAGCCGCACGCCCCGGCGCCGCGCCGCCGCCCGACGACCTGCTGCAGGCCATCCGCCGCGAGGCCGAGCGCACGCTCACGCTGGCCGAAGGCTTCATGGACTACACCGAGGCCGAGTCGAACGACTACCGCTTCGCCGAAACGCACGTGGGCGCGGTGCTGCTCGATGCGCGCGACCAGGTGTGGCCCTATGCCCAGGCCAACGGCGTGCGCGTCGAGGCGCGGCTCGACGAGAGCGACGAAACGGTGATCCCCGCCGACGGCTCGCTGCTGACGCGCGCCATCGTGAACCTGCTGAACAACGCCATCCGCCACAGCCAGCGGGGCGGCTGCGTGAGCCTGCGCATGGATGTCGTCGCCGGCATCGACGGCCAGCCCGGGGGCGCCGTGCGGATCATCGTCAGCGACGAAGGTTCGGGCATGACCGCCGCGCAATTGCAGGCCTTGCTCAGCACGCCGCGCGGCCAGCGCCTGGTCATGAAAAAAGACAACGGCGCGACTGCCGCGCAGACCGCGGTGCCGGCTGCGCGCGGCATGGGCCTCGGCTTCTCGGTGGTGCGCGCGGTGCTGCAGCAGCACGGCGGGCGCATCGAGGCCGAGAGCGCGCCCGGGGTGGGCACCACGTTCTGGCTGACCTTGCCGCTGCGGCGCGAAGCGCCGTAGCCACAGCCACAGCCGCAAAGGTTCAGAAGCGGAAGCTGGCTGTCTTCGAGCCGCTGCCGACCGTCACGGTCTCGCTCTTGCTCTCGCCGCCGGGCGCGGTCACGTCGATGACGTAGCGGCCTGCCGGCAGGTCGATCAGGCAGATCGGCCCGTTGGCGCGCAAGGCGAGCGCGGCGGCGGTGTTGGCGTCGCCGCCCTTGATAGCGACCGCGACGTTGGCCATGTAGGCGCCGTCCGCGCGCGAGAACAGCAGCGCGAGCGGATGGTCTTTCATGGCGGCGCGCATGGCCGTCGATTCGTCCGACCCGATGCCGCCGCACACATAGCGCACCGAGCCCGCGCCCTGCCAGGCCGGCATGGCGGACTGCGCTTGCGCCTGCGCCGCCAGGGCACCGGTCGCGCAGGCGCACGCCAGCAGCACGTGGCGCAGGCGGACGGGAATGAAGAATGCGTGGGCATGGGACATGGCACGGGCTCCTTGCAGGTTCGGTGCGCCATGATGCGCCGCCCGCGCGTTTCGCGCGAGTCGGACCGCACCCTGCCCTGCTGTGCGATCAGGCCCTACCCGGTACACCCAGCGCCGCGTCGAGCAGCTCGACCCAATGCCGCACCGGCGTCTCGCCGCTGCCGCTTTGCAGGTGCGTGATGCAGCCGATGTTGGCCGAGGCGATGGTGGTGGGCTGCAGCTGCTTCAGGTGCCCCAGCTTGCGGTCGCGCAGCGGGTAGGCCAGCTCGGGCTGCAACACCGAGTAGGTGCCGGCCGAGCCGCAGCACAGGTGCGATTCGTTCATGGCCACGCGCACATCGAAGCCCAGCGCGCGCAGGTGCGTCTCGACGCCACCGCGCAGCTTCTGGCCGTGCTGCAGCGTGCAGGGCGGGTGGTAGGCCACCACGCCTTCGGGCGCGCGCACGCGGGCCTTCAATGCGGGAACGAGGTCGGGCAGCAGCTCGCTCAGGTCGCGCGTCAGTTCACTGATGCGCGCGGCCTTCGCGGCATAGGCCGGGTCGTGCTGCAGGATGTGGCCGTACTCGCGCACCGTGACGCCGCAGCCCGAGGCGTTCATGACGATGGCCTCGACTTCGTTGCGCTCGACCTGCGGCCACCACGCATCGATGTTGGCGCGCATCTGCGCCTTGCCGCCTTCCTGGTCGTTGAGGTGAAACTTCACGGCGCCGCAGCAGCCGGCCTCCTTCGCGATCACGGTCTGGATGCCGGCTGCGTCGAGCACACGCGCGGTGGCGCTGTTGATGTTCGGCATCATCGACGGCTGCACGCAGCCCGCGAGCATCAGCACCTTGCGCGCATGGGTGGCGGTGGGCCACGCGCCGGCTTCCTGCTTCGCGGGCACCTTGGCCTTGAGCGCCTCGGGCAGCAGGCCGCGCACCGACTGGCCCAGCTTCATCGCGGGGCCGAAGAGCGGCGATGGCAGACCTTCTTTGAGCAGCCAGCGCTGCGCCGATTCCATCGCGGGGCGCGGCACTTTCTCGTCGACGATCTTGCGGCCGATGTCGACGAGGTTGCCGTACTGCACGCCGCTCGGGCAGGTGCTTTCGCAGTTGCGGCAGGTGAGGCACCGGTCGAGGTGCAGCTGCGTGCTGCGCGTGGGCGTCTTGCCTTCGAGCACCTGCTTGATGAGGTAGATGCGGCCGCGCGGGCCGTCCAGCTCGTCGCCGAGCAGTTGGTACGTGGGGCAGGTGGCGGTGCAGAAGCCGCAGTGCACGCACTTGCGCAGGATGGCTTCGGCTTCGCGGCCTTCGTCGGTGTCGCGGAATTCGGGGGCGAGTTCGGTTTGCATCGCGGGTGTCGTCTGTTCTTTTGTTTGTTCATTCGGCTGCGAGCAGCCGGCCGCGGTTGAAGAGGCGGTGCGGATCGAACTCGTGCATCAGCGCGCGATGAATGCGCGCTACCGGCGCGCTCAATGCGTCGAAGCGCGGCACACCGGGGTGGGCATCGGCACCTGCAGGCAGCCTGAACAGCGTGGCATGGCCGCCCGCCGCGCGTGCGATCTCGCGGATGCGCGCGGCCTGCCCGAGCGGCGCCTTGTACCAGCGCTGGCCGCCATGCCATTCGATCAATGGCGCGGCGCTGTCATCGAGCGTGAGCACCGGTGCGGTCTGCGGCACCGACAGGCGCCAGAGCGCATCCGGCCCCTCGGTGGTGGCGAACCACGGCAACTGCTGGTCGCGCAGCGATTGCCAATCGGCGGCGGCACGCGCGTTGTCCTTGCGCTCGCCGCCGAGATGAGTACAAGCCGCTTCCACTGCGGCCACCGCACCGCGCAGCCGCAGGTAGAGCGCGCCGGCACCGGCGTACTCGAACCAGCAGCTCGCATTCAATGGCAGCGGCCGGCCGCCCCATTCGTTGAGCAGCCGCAACGCATCGGACTGGCCGCAGGCGAATTCAAGCGTGGCTTCGGCCGGCGCCACGGGCAGCACCTTGAGGCTGACCTCGGCGATCACGCCCAGCGTGCCAAGCGAGCCGGCGAGCACGCGCGAGACGTCGTAGCCCGCCACGTTCTTCATCACCTGGCCGCCGAAGCTCAGCAACTCGCCGCGTCCGTTGACGAGCGTGGCGCCGAGCACGTAGTCGCGCACCGCGCCCACGCTGGCGCGCGCGGGGCCGCTGAGGCCGGCGGCGACCATGCCGCCCACGGTGGTGGCGCCGCTGGCGCCGAAGCGCGGCGGCTCGAAAGGCAGGCACTGCCCTTTTTCAGCGAGCACCGCTTCGAGTTCGGCGAGCGGCGTGCCGGCGCGCACGGTCACGACCAGCTCACTCGGCTCGTAGCTCGTGATGCCGGTGAGCACAGTGGTGCTCAGCACTTCACCTTGAAGTGCTTCGCCATGAAAGTCCTTGGTGCCGCCGCCGCGAATGCACAGCGGCGTGCCGTCGGAGGCCGCGGCGCGGATGCGCTCGACGATCTGGTGCAGGGCTTGATCCATGACCGGTGCCCCTTCAGAAACGCGGCAGGTCGGCATGCGGCAGCTTGCCGCCGCGCACCACCTGCTTGCCGTATTCGGCGCAACGCTGCAGCGTCGGGATCACCTTGCCGGGGTTCAGCAGCCCCGCAGGATCGAAGGCGCGCTTGACGCCGAACATCTGCTCGTTTTCGGTGGCGGTGAACTGCACGCACATGCTGTTGAGCTTCTCGACGCCCACGCCGTGCTCGCCCGACACGGTGCCGCCCATGGCCACGCTGGTCTCGAGGATGTCGGCGCCGAACAGCTCGCAGCGGTGCAGCTCGTCGGGGTCGTTCGCATCGAACAGCACCAGCGGATGCAGGTTGCCGTCGCCCGCGTGGAACACGTTGCAGCAGCGCAGGTTGTACTTCTTCTCCATCTCCTGGATGGCCAGGAGGATGTCGGCCAGCCGCTTGCGCGGAATGGTGGAGTCCAGGCACATGTAGTCGGGGCTGATGCGGCCCGATGCCGGAAAGGCGTTCTTGCGGCCGCTCCAGAATTTCATGCGCTCGTCTTCGCTGGTGCTGCACGCGATGGCGGTGGCGCCGCAGCCGCGCAGCACGGCGGTCATGCGGCCGATTTCTTCCTCGACCTCTTCGGGCGTGCCGTCGGATTCGCACAGAAGAATGGCGGCGGCATCGAGGTCGTAGCCCGCGTGCACGAAGTCTTCGACGGCGGCGGTCATGGGCTTGTCCATCATCTCGAGCCCCGCCGGAATGATGCCGGCCGCGATCACCGCCGCGACCGCATCACCCGCTTTGCGCACGTCGTCGAAGCTGGCCATGATGCAGCGCGCCAACTGCGGCTTGGGCACCAGCTTGACGGTGACCTCGGTGGTCACGGCCAGCATGCCTTCGCTGCCGATCACCAGTGCGAGCAGGTCGAGCCCCGGTGCGTCGAGCGCCTCGCCGCCGAATTCGATGGGCTCGCCCTCGGCGGTGAAGCCGCGCACGCGCAGCACGTTGTGCAGCGTGAGGCCGTACTTGAGGCAATGCACGCCGCCCGAGTTCTCGGCCACGTTGCCGCCGATGGTGCAGGCGATCTGGCTCGACGGGTCGGGCGCGTAGTAGAGGTTGAAGGGCGATGCCGCCTCGCTGATGGCCAGGTTGCGCACGCCGCACTGCACGACGGCCGTGCGGCTCACCGGATCGATCTTCAGGATGCGGTTGAACTTGGCGAGCGACATCGTCACGCCCAGCGTGTGCGGCATGGCACCGCCCGACAGGCCGGTGCCGGCGCCGCGCGCCACCACGGGCACGCCGAGCTGGTGGCAGGTCTTGAGCACGGCGGCCACCTGCGCCTCGGTTTCGGGCAGCGCCACCACCAGCGGGCGCGCGCGGTAGGCGGTAAGGCCGTCGCATTCATAGGGCGTGGTGTCTTCGGCGTGCCAGATCAGCGCGTGGGCCGGCAGGTGCGCCTGCAGCGCGCGAACGACCTGGGACTGGCGCTCTGCTTTCTGTAGCGATTCGTGGGTCGTGGGGGTGAGCGGCGCGTTCATGCGGCGGACCTCTTCCTTCTGTCTTGTTTTCTTCTGGCGAAATGTCTCGTGGATGCCCGCACTCTACGGAAATGCGGCGCCTTCGGGTTGAAGGTTTTTTGTGCGGCGCTTGAGAGAACTTTGCCGCGCTCCCCACGCGTGGCCCGCGCGGCTCAGGGCTCAGTGCAGGCTCTGCGCCAGCCAGTCGGCAAAGGCCGCGCATTCCCAACGTTCGAGCGTGCCGGGCTGCCAGCAGATGTAGTGCCGGTGCGGCGAGGGCACGGCCTGCTCCGACAGCGCCACCAGCCGGCCCGACTCGAACCACTCGGCGCCCAGCTTCTGCCGCACCAGCGCCACGCCGAAGCCGCTGGCGGCGGCGTCGTACACGAGCCCGAGGTCGTTGAACTGCGAGCCGATGTTCGGCTCGGGCTGGTCGAGTCCGCAGCTTGCGAACCAGGTGCCCCAGGGTTCGAGCGGGCTGCGGATCAGCCGTGCGCTGGCAATTTCAGCGGCCGTGCGAAAGCCGGTGAACGGGCCGAACTCGTTGAGGTAGCTGGGGCTGCAAGCGGGCACGACCTGCTCTTCGAGCAGGAGGCGGTGCTCGCAGTCGGCATACGCGCCAGGGCCGTAGCGCACTTCGAGGTCGGCCTGTTCGGCCGTGACGTCGAGCAACGGAATCGACACCTGCAGCACGAGTTCGATGTCGGGGTAGATGTTGCGAAACAGCTCCAGCCGGGGCATGAGGAACTGCCGGCTGAAGGTAGGCGTGACGGCGATGCGCAGGCGCGTGGCGCGCTGCACGGCGCTGCTGCCGAGCGGCGTGGCCTGCAGTGCCGCGAGGCCGGTGCGCACGTTCGCAAGGTAGGCCGCGCCATCGGCCGTGAGGCTGAAGTCGCTGCGGCCGAAGAGCTTGAAGCCGATATGCGATTCGAGCTGGCGGATGCGGTGGCTTACCGCACTGGGCGTCACGCACAGCTCGTCGGCCGCGCGGCCCGCATGGCGCAGCCGGGCCACGGCCTCGAAGGTCAGCAGGCACTGGATGGGAGGGATGTGTTGCAGGGCCATGGGGTTCTAGCCTCTTGTCGCTGGATTTGCGGTGCTTGGATTCGTCGCGCGGTGCATGTGTTCTGGTTGCTCCTGTTTGGGGTGCTCTTGTTCAGGGCGAGTGCACAGGACACCGGGTACTCCCCTCCGCGAATGTCCCCCGCTTCGCTCCTCCTTTATTTCGCTGCGGGGAGCACCCGGTGCCCTGCGCACAAAAGGCGCTGCCGTTGTGCTCGCCGATCAACAACCACACTGAACAACGCCCACGCTGGCGGGGTGCCTTGCGCAGCGAAATAAAGGAGGAGGACGCAGGCCGGGGGACATTCGCGGAGCAAGGTACCCCGTCGGCGTGAGCGCGCCCTGAACAACGCACCCCACGCACAACGCAAAAAAACTAGTCCTCGAAGAAGGAGACAGGCACCCCCGGCGTATCGACCCGCATCGAGATCACCGTGCCCGAGGCGGGACGCTGCTCGATCTCCGCGGCAGGTCGGCCCTTGCGGGCGCTCGTGACGAACAAGGTCTTCAGATCGTCGCCACCGAAGCAAGGCATGGTCGGGCATTGCACCGGCGTGGCGATGGACGCCACACGCTCGCCCGACGGTGCGAAGCGCAGCAACTGCGCGCCCTCGAACATCGCCACCCAGTAGTGGCCCTGCGCGTCGATGGTGGCGCCGTCGGGGCGGCCTTCGTAGCGCACCGGCGAATCGGGCGTCCAGCCTTCGGGCTTGGCGTCGAACTGCTGGAACACGCGTGCGTGCGACAGCGAATTGGCCTCGGCGTCCCAGTCCCACGCGCACACCACGTGCGCGGCGGTGTCGGCCCAGTAGAGCGTGCGGGCATCGGGCGAGAACGCGAGTCCGTTGGCGGTGGTGGACTCGTTGAGCATCTGCGTGATGGTGGGCGAGATGCCCGTGTCGCTGCGCGCGTCGAGGCAGTAGAGCGCGGCGTTGGGGCGGTCTTTGGCCTCGTTGAGCGAGCCGCCCCAGAAGCGGCCCAGCGCATCGCACTTGCCGTCGTTGAAGCGCATGGTGCGCACGTCGTGCTCCACGCGCGCCATCGCGACCAGTTCGCCGCCCCATTCGCGGGCGCGGTAGATGCCGTCGCGCAGCGCGATCACCAGGCCGCCGCTGCGCGCGGGCGCCATGCAGCCGGGCTCGGCCGGCAAGGGCCATCGCTCGACGGTGGCGGACGGTGTGCCGATGTCGCCGCGTGTGCGCAGCGCGGCGCGGCCAGGAATGTCGAGCCAGTAGAGCGCACGTTCCTGCGGGTGCCAGAACGGCGATTCACCCAGTTCGCAAAGGCTGTCTTCGATGGAGGTCCACATGGTGCCGTCGATTGTGCCCCCGACCATCGCGCCAGCGGGCAAAAAAAAGCCCGCTGGCGCCGAAGCGCTCGCGGGCTGAACATCCAAAGGAGACTCTCGCTTGAAAACTCGTTACGAAGATTTGTTCTTGTAAAAAAGGATGGTGGTCATCCGGTCATCCATCCAGCTGCGAGGCCACCCGAAGGCAGCCCCGCGGTGGCGGATCAGCGGTTGTAGGCGGTTTCGCCGTGGGAAGAAATGTCGAGGCCTTCGCGCTCTTCTTCTTCCGACACACGCAGGCCGATGGTGAGGTCGGCGATCTTGTAGGCAATGAAGGCCACCACGCCGGACCACACGATCGTGAGCGCCACGCTCTTGATCTGGATCCAGACCTGTGCGCCCATCGCGAAGGTGTCGGGCGTTGCGCCGCCGGTGCCGCCGAGGCCCTTGGCCGCGAACACGCCGGTCAGGATGGCACCCAGGATGCCGCCCACGCCGTGCACGCCGAACACGTCGAACGCGTCGTCGGCGCCGAGCATGCGCTTCAAGCCACCGACACCCCACAGGCAGACCAGGCCAGCCAGCAGGCCGAGCACGATCGAACCCATCGGGCCGACGAAGCCGGCGGCGGGCGTGACAGCCACGAGGCCGGCAACGGCACCGGACGCAGCGCCCAGCATCGAGGCCTTGCCCTTGTGCAGGCTCTCACCCAGGATCCACGACAGCGCGGCGGCAGCGGTGGCGAGCACCGTGTTGATGAAGGCCAGGCCAGCGACGGCGTTGGCGGCACCGGCCGAACCGGCGTTGAAGCCGAACCAGCCGACCCACAGCAGCGAGGCGCCGACCATGGTGAGCGTGAGCGAGTGCGGCGTGAAGGCTTCCTTGCCGTAGCCGACGCGCTTGCCGACCATGTAGGCACCGACGAGGCCGGCCACACCGGCGTTGATGTGCACCACGGTGCCGCCCGCGAAGTCGAGTGCGCCGTCCTTGCCCAGCAGGCCGCCGCCCCACACGATGTGGGCGATCGGCACGTAGCTGAAGGTGAACCACAGCACCGAGAACAGCAGCACGGCCGAGAACTTGGCGCGCTCTGCGAAGGCGCCGACGATCAGCGCCACGGTGATGGCCGCGAAGGTGCCCTGGAAGGCGACGAACACGTACTCAGGAATGGTGGTCAGCGCACCGAAGGTTTCCTGCGTGATGCCCTTCATGAAGATCTTGTCGAAGGTGCCGAAGAAGTTTCCGTCACCCGAGAAGGCCAGGCTGTAGCCGTAGACGGCCCACAGGATGCTGATGAGCGAGAAGATCACGAAGACCTGCATCAGCACCGACAGCATGTTCTTCGAGCGGCCCAGGCCGCCGTAGAACAGCGCCAGGCCGGGGATGGTCATCAGGATCACGAGCAGGGTCGAGGTCAGCATCCAGGCGGTGTCGCCGGAGTCGATCTTCGGTGCCGGTGCGGCGGCGGGCGCCGCGGCTGCCGCAGCGGCAGGTGCCGCGTCGGCTGCTGCTGGCGCGGCCGGCGCTGCAGGTGCGGCAGCGGCCGGTGCCGAAGCGGCTGGCGCTTCGGCCGTGGCCGCTGCGGGCGTCTGTGCGAAGCCGGTGGTGCCGGCGGCCAATACGCTCAAGCCGAGCGCAAGAGAGACAAGCAGTTTTTTCATAGTCGTTGTTCTTTCGGGCCTGGACGGGATCAGAGAGCTTCGCGGCCTGTTTCGCCGGTGCGGATGCGAACGACCTGCTCGAGGTTGTAGACAAAGATCTTGCCGTCGCCGATCTTGCCGGTGCGGGCTGCGCCCTCGACGGCTTCGATCACGCGATCGACGAGGTCGTCGGAGACGGCCGCCTCGATCTTGACCTTGGGCAGGAAGTCGACCACGTACTCCGCGCCGCGGTACAGCTCGGTGTGGCCCTTCTGGCGACCGAAGCCCTTGACCTCGGTGACGGTGATCCCCTGCACGCCGATGGCCGACAGTGCTTCGCGCACCTCGTCGAGCTTGAACGGTTTGATGATGGCTGTGACCAGCTTCATGATGAGTTGCTCCTTTGGATGGAAATGAAATGGCGCAGCAGCTTGGGCCGCGCCTCGTTTTGGTTGTTTACAGCGTCTTCGTCAAGGTGAGGATGAAGCGCGCCTTGTTCGGCGAATAGACCTGCTGCACGGTGTAGAAGCCGAAGTCGTACACCGGGCCGGCCGCGGTGTTGTAGGCCGTCTTCTTGTTGGCGCCCTGCACGGAGCCGGTCAGCGACAGGCCATTGCCGAAGTCGTAGGCGGCGCCGATGTTGTAGTCGACGTAGCTCTTGTACGGCGTGTTCCTGCGGATGTCGCTCGAAAGGGCCGTGTAGCCCACCGCCGCCTTCAGCGTGACCTTGGGAAAGATCTCCTTGCTGTAGGCCAGGTTCAGGTAGCCGGTGTTGGTGCCCTTCAGGCCCGAGCCGCCCTTGTTGCCCGCGAAGTTGAAGTAGTCCTTCGACACCGTGTGCGAGTACTTGGCGGTGAACGAACCGATGGTGTCGTTGGAATAGGTGGCGCCGACATACAGCTCGGTGGTGTTGCCCGCCGAGTTGCCCGGGTAGATGTAGGTGAGCGCGCCCACGTCCATGTCCATCGGGCCGGCCTTGAACTTGTAGCCGCCGTACACGTCCATCTCGATGCTGTTGCCCTTCTGCCAGTTGACGCTGGAGTTCCAGTTGCCCACGTAGAAGCCGCTGTCGCCGAAGGCGTAATCCAGGCCGCCCTGGATGGCGGGCTTGAAGCCCTTGGTCTTGGCGTAGTCGTTGCGGCCGATCATGTCCTGGTCCTGGCCACGGAACTTGTAGTTCGTGGTCAGCGATACGTTGCCCGTGAGATTCGGGGCGGGAGCTGCCGCCGGCGCCGCGGCGTCCGTCGTTGCTGCTGTCTGCGCCAGGGCAACGCCCGACGTGGTCAATGCAGTGGCCAGAACGATCAGCGCCGGAACGGCGGAACGGTGCGTCATCGGGAAACTCCTCGCAAGTTATGTTGTGGAACCTGATGACCCCCAAAGCAGGGAGCGTGCCAAAGTGCACGAATGCGACCGTTCAAGGCGGTGAATGCGGCGCGGGTTGAGAGCCAATTCGTTACAACGGATGTTTCGAGTGGTTGCAGATGCGGGTACACCGCACCCCACCGAACGCGAGAAAGATGGGCGCACCATCTTGGGGAGAGGGAAAAGAATGAGTCTGTCTTTGGTGCAGAGCCGCGCTTTGCTTGGGCTGGAAGCGGCCAGCGTCACTGTCGAGGTGCATCTGGCGAACGGCCTGCCCAGCTTCACGCTAGTGGGCCTGGCAGAGACCGAGGTGAAAGAGGCGCGCGAACGCGTGCGCTCGGCCATCCAGAACGCGGGGCTGGAGTTTCCGAACAATAAAAAGATCGTGGTTAACCTCGCGCCCGCCGACCTGCCCAAGGACTCGGGCCGCTTCGATCTGCCGATTGCCCTGGGCATCCTGGCCGCCAGCGGGCAGATCGACAACGCCCGCCTTGCCGGCCACGAGTTCGCCGGGGAACTGTCTCTCTCGGGCGATTTGCGGCCGGTGCGCGGCACGCTGGCGATGGCACTGGCCCTGCATGTGCGCGGCGTGGCCACGCGGCTCGTGCTGCCCATGGACAGCGCGCAAGAGGCCGCGCTCGTGCCCGGCGGCGAGGTCTACGGCGCACGGCATCTGCTGGACGTGGTGCGGCAGTTCATTGCCGACGCCGATGCGGCCGCGCAGTTGCCCGATGCGCCGGGCGACGGCTGGGCACGGGTGCAGGCCGCATCCGGCGTGGCCGCGCCGCTGTATGCCGACCTTGCCGACGTCAAGGGCCACACGGGTGCCAAGCGCGCACTTGAGATCGCGGCGGCGGGTGGCCACAGCCTGTTGATGGTGGGCGAGCCGGGCTCGGGCAAGTCGATGCTTGCGCAGCGCTTTGCCGGCCTGCTGCCGCCGATGAGCATCGACGAGGCGCTGGAGAGCGCCGCGGTCGCGAGCCTGGGCGGGCGCTTTGCCACCGAGAAGTGGATGTGCAGGCCGACGGCGGCACCCCATCACACGGCCAGCGCGGTGGCGTTGGTCGGCGGAGGGTCGCCACCGCGCCCCGGTGAAATCTCGCGGGCACACCACGGCGTGCTGTTCCTCGACGAATTTCCCGAGTTCGCGCGCGCCGCGCTGGAGGCACTGCGCGAGCCACTGGAGACCGGCACGATCACCATTGCGCGGGCTGCGCGGCATGCGGAATTTCCGGCGCGCTTTCAGTTGATCGCTGCGATGAACCCCTGCCCTTGCGGTTATCTCGGCGCGGCCTCGAAGGCCTGCCGCTGCACGCCCGACCAGATCTCGCGCTACCAGGGCAAGCTCAGCGGCCCGCTGCTGGACCGCATCGACCTGCACATCGAGGTACCAGCGGTGTCACCGCAGTTGCTGCTCGATGCGCCGCCTGGCGAATCGACCGACAGCATCCGCGCCCGCGTGGTCGCTGCGCGCGAACGCGCGATGCAGCGCCAGGGCACGCCCAATCAATCGCTGCAAGGCAGTGCCATCGACAGACACGCAGGGCTGGAGGCCTCGGCGCGCCAGTTCATGTTCAACGCCGCGAACAAGCTCGGATGGTCGGCGCGCGGCACGCACCGCGCGCTGAAGGTGGCGCGGACCATCGCCGACCTGGCCGCGTCTGATGTCGTGCAGATCGTGCACGTGGCGGAAGCGGTGCAGTACCGGCGGGCACTGCGCGGCGTCGCCTGACGCGTCTGACGCTCTTGGCCGTTACTTGAACTCGTGGCTCACCACGGGTGCCGACTTGCTGTCCTGCACCGTCACGCGCTGCCGGTACACCTCGAGGTCGCCGTTGCGCACTTCGATGTTGTAGATGCCGGGGCGCAGCGACAGCGACTTGAGCGGCGGGCTCACGCCACGGTCCGCACCATCGACGAACACCTGGCCCCATGGGCGGATGTTGAGCACCACGCGCCCCGTACCCGGCGGGCCTGCGGGTGCGGCGGTGCCGCCTGCCGTGCCCGTGGTCACGCCCGCCACCGTCGTGGTGGCGGCACCGGGTGGCAGCGTGCCGGGCGCGACCGCAACGGTCTGCGGCGAAAGCCGGTTCAGCTCGGCAATCGCGTTGCGTGCATCGCGCGCGTGCAGGCCGCGGCGATAGCGGCGCAGGTAGGCCTCGTAGCCTTCGCGCGTGTTCTCGGCTTGCGCCAGGTTCCAGTCTTCGACCTCGGCCGTCACAGCCGGGGTCTCGGGCGGCACGACGGTGGTCGGCGGCTGGTTGACGGGCACGCTCGCCAACGGTGTCAGCGAGCCGCCGGCAGCGGGTGCGCTTGCCGCTGCCGCGGGCGGAGATGCGGCGGCGACCACGGTGCTGCCACCGGCTACGGCCGGCGGCACCACGCCATCGGGTGCGCCCGGTGCACCCGATCCGGCGACCGGGGTCGAGGCCGGTGCACCCGTGTCCGGCGGCATCACCGCCGGCGGCGATGCGGTGTTCGACATCGACGAGGCAGGTGGCGGCACGGGCACCATCGCGGTCGAGGTCTCCGGCTTGGTCGAGGTCATGCGCAGGCCGATCCAGCTGCCCACCGCGACCAGCGCAACCACCAGCCCACCGACCAGCAGCCACGGCTTTCCCGATGACGCCTTCTTCCGGGCAGCAGGCTGCGGCGCAGCGGCCGGCTTCGGCTTGGCCTTGGCGCTGGTTTTCATGACGGGCTCGGACGCCGCGACCGGTGGCGTTGCGAAGCCGCGCGTATCGCCGCCCTCCAGCGGCACCGGTGCCGACGCGGGCGGAAACTGCTGCGGCACGCGTTGCGGCGGCGGCGGTGTCGCCGGCACGGGCGCGGCGGGAATGATCACCGTCGGCGCGGCCATGCCGCTCACGTAGATTTCGCCGAGCTTCACGAGCCCCAACTCGGCCGCGAAAGCCGCGACGGTCTGCGTGCGGTCCTTGCTGTGCACGGCCAGCGTGTGGTCGACGGCGGCGCAGAAGGCCGGGCTCAGGTCGCTGCGCCCCAGCGACGACAGCGGCACGTAGGCGTCCTGCACGCTGCGCACCACGGCCGAGGGCGGCGGGTTCCCGGTGACCGCGCGGTACAGCACGGCGCCCAGCGCATACAGGTCGGTCCATGCGCCCTGCAGCAACGTGTTGTCGTCGGCGTACTGCTCGATCGGCGAGTAGCCCGACTTCACCATCACCGCCACTTCGTCGACCAGGTCGGCAATCGACTTGCGCGCCGCGCCGAAGTCGAGCAGCACCGGCAGGTCGTCCTGCTGGATGAAGATGTTGTCGGGCGCGATGTCGCGGTGAAAGCACTGGCTGCGGTGCAGCGTCTCGAGCGCGCCGAGCAGCGGGCCGAGCATGCCGACCAGCCAGGTCTCGGTGACCTTGCCCGGCTCTTCCTCGGCCAGCCGCCGCAGCGTGCGCCCCTTGTAGAGCTGGATCGCCATGTAGGCGGTCGAGTTGGCCTCCCAGAAGCGATGCACGCGCACCAGCGCCGGATGGCTGAACTGCGCGAGCGTGCGCGCCTCGTTGATGAAGCTGCGCAGGCCCGCCTCGAAGGTGGCCGTGAGCCGCTCGGAGCGCACGTGCACGCTGTTGTCGCCCACGCGGCGCGCGAGCATCGAGGGCATGTATTCCTTGATGGCCACCTCGCGCTGCAGCGAGTGGTCGTACGCGCGGTAGACGATGCCGAAGCCGCCTTCGCCGATCACCTCCAGCAGCTCGAACTCGTCCAGCCGATGGCCCACGCCCAGCGGATGAGGCTGCTCTTGCGGATCGGCCGGCAGGCTGCCGATGCCATGCGTCGTCGTTGTCATGCTTCTTCTCCTCCCGCGGCCGGACCGTGGCTCTTTTGACGCTTCATGCCCATGGCACATGCCCCTGCGAAAACAGTTTTGAAAACAGCGGTGTGTTGAGGCCGCCGCCGTGGGCAGCGGTCCGCAACGGCGACCCGTCGGCCTGGTTGGTCCACCAGTAGCTGGTGCTGCCGAAGGCGTCGAAGCACAGTGGAAGCTCTGGCCAGCCCAGGCGCTGCTGGGCACCCGCGCCACCGGCTGTAGGCCCGAGGATCGAAAGAATGTCGTCCGAGCCGCCGCTGGCGGTCTGGAAGCCGGCGCGGCCCGCGGCCAGCACCTGGCTGTCGAACTGGTCGGGTGCCACGCCATGGCGTATGGCCTGCAGCAAGGCGGTGCCGCATTGCCAGTACCACTCGGCCGAGCCTTCCAGCACCGACGGCCGGTAGCTCGACGCGGCCACCTGCAGCGTCACGCACACGGGGTAGTAGCGGCCCACGCGGTCGCAGCTCGGCGCGATGCAGCCGAGCTGCACGGCGTTGACGCCCTGCGTCGCCGGAATGGCGAAGTTCCAGACCGGCGCCACCGCGTAGTGCCGCGTCATCGCATCGGGCCAACGCTTGAAGCTGCCCAGGCCGTTCTGCATCCAGCGGTCCCACCAGGCCTGCAGTTCGCGCGGCATGCGGCGATAGAGAAAGTCGCCGGCGGCGGGCAGCTTGCCGTACCAGCCAACCTGTTCGTCGACCGGCACCCAGGCTTGAGGGGGAATGCTGCTGTTCATGTCGGTCAGGACTTCCCGGGGCACGAGAAGCTGTTCATCTGCGGCAGCCGCAGCGGGTTGTAGACGCTGTTCGCCGTCACGGCCAGCACCACCTTCTTGCCCTGCAGGTCGAAGGTCGCGTTGAACGATTCGGGCGAACTGCCCGCGGAGATCGAGGCCTTGTCGAACAGGCGATGCAACGCCCACGGCCCTTCGGTCACGATGCCGCCGGCCGGCGTGCCGTTGGCGGTGGTCACCTGCAGGCGCACCTGGTTGCTGTTGCGCGGGCCAGGCCACTTGATGGTGCTCGGCGCCTGCGGGCCGTGCGCATAGCGCACCGTCTGGCCATCGACGTCGAGCGTGAACTGCGTGAGCGCGGCGTCCATGTCCTCGGGCCGGATGTCGAGCGTGAACGAGGGCGTGCGCCCGCCCGCCATGCCCGAGAAGAACACGTCGCGGATCGCCTGTGCCTTCTGGAACGAGTCGAGATACCCCGAGCGGCCCGAGGCGCTGCCGTCCACGCCGCGCTTGAAGGCCCACGGGTTGACCGAGGTGTCGACCTGCGTGACGAGGTTCTTCTGGAAGAAGTCGTCCATCATCCCGCCCGGCGCGAAGAGCTGCGCGAAGTCGCCCGAGGCCACGTCGCGGTTGGAGCCGCGCGAGAACGGATAGCGCCCCGCGATCGCCTGGTTGCAGAACGAGCCGATGCTGGCCGCCGCGCTTTGCCCGATGTTCTGCCGCGTCACCGCCGCAGCCTTCGACGACGCGGTGGCCGACAGGTCGTTCAGCATGCCCTGGAAAGGCACCGGCAAGCGCCCCGCCTCGGCCTGCACCTTGGTGACCGCATCGCTCGACGGCGGGATGTTGCCGCTGCGCAATGCGGTGTCGGTGGCGGTGAGAAAGTTGTACAGCTCGTTGATGAGCGCGGCCGTCGCGTCGATGGGCGCCTGCCCGCCGGCCTTGGGCGCGGTCACCATGCGGCGCAGCGGCTCGAAGTGGTTGTCGACCAGCGACTCGGGCCGGTCGACCTGCGTGTTGCGGCGCTGGCTGCCGTCGGGCTGGCCGATCAGTTGCTCGATGCGCTCGCGCGTGCTGGCCACGCGGTTCTGCGCCTGGTCGAGCAGGCTGCGCGCGGCCTCGTCGTGGTTGCGCAGCAGGTCGGTCTCGCGCGCCGCGCCGCGAATGAGCCGCGACATCGGCGACTCGCTGGTCGAGAGCACGCGCGTCATCTGGATGCTCTGCAGCAGCGAGCGGCTGTCGGCCAGCCGGATGTCGACCAGGTAGTCGTCCCACACCTTGATGTAGTCGGTGAGGTAGAGCCGCCGCACTTCGCGCAACAGCAGCTCGCGCGAGGTGATGTCGGCGATGCCGGGCGCGCGGATCTGCAGCACCCAGCGGTCTTCCTGTTCGAGCGACAGCGTGGTCTCGGCCATGCGCTTGTCGAAGGTGTCCCAGTAGCCGCGGTAGGTGAACAGCGTGGGGATGCCATCGGTCAGCGGCTTGCCGCTGGCGCGCCGGATCACCAGCGCCGATTCGGCACCGCCCGCCTCGGCAATGCTGAAGGCATTGGGCGGGCTGGTCTGCAGCAGGATGCGCCGCAGCCGCGCATAGGCGCGCTGCGCCAACGGCACGCCTGCCAGGCGCTCGCGCGTCTGCGTGATGAGGCGGTCGTCCTTCGCGAAGGGCGACGTCAGCACGCGGCCCGCGAACAGCGTCTTCAGGTGCATCTCGAGGTTGGCGCGCTGCTCGCGCGTGAGCGAGGCGCCGATCTTGCGGTCGACGTCGGTCAGCAGCCACGCCTGCAGGAAGTCGGCGTCGTAGCGCTCGGCGTCGTACAGCATGAGGTAGGCCTTGAGCGCCTCGTAGCTGTATTCCGCATCGGCCTTCGAGGCTTCGCGCAGCGACTGCTCGATGCGCTGCGCCGCCTGCGGCAGCAGCACCGTTTCGAGCGCGCGCTGGTAGACGCCATCGGTCGCGGCCTGCAGCTTCTCGCCCTGGTAGAGGCCGAAGCGGTACGACACGGGCGGATCGCCGATGTCGAAGTGGCTCGACTTGGGCAGGTCGCGCAGCTTGTCCAGCACCAGCAGCGAGCTGGCGATGTCGCCGCTGGAGTCGACCACCGTGGGCAGCTCGCCGCGCGCGGACGCCTTGTTGAAGGCCTTCGCGTTGCCATCGACCTCGGCCACGTAGTCCTTGTTGTTGCGCCAGCTGTTGACGCAGGCACCGAGGAACAGCACCAGCAGCACGCCGATCAGGCTATAGCCCGCGATGTCGATGGCGCGCTTGCGCCGGTACCAGCGCAGGTTGGTGCCAGCCACGCCCGCGTCGCGGAAGATCACCTGCTGCAGCAGCTCCTTGAGGAAGTAGCTCTTGCCGGGGCCGGGCGGCGGCGCCGGCGGCGCGTTGACCTGCAGGTAGCGCTTGATCGCGCCCATCACGCGGTCGAAGGCCGTGCCCTCTTGCGTGCCGCTCGTGAAGTACACGCCGCGCAGCATCGATGCGGCCTCGAACTTCGAGGGGTTGAACACATCGGCCAGGAAGGTACCGAGGATGTCCTCGAAGCTTGCGAACTGCTGCGGCAGCAGGTAGGCCTGCGCGCGGCGCATCGGGTCGGGCTCGGCCGCCAGCAGCTCGGGCAGGCGTTCGTCCAGGCGCTGGTGCAGCAGCTTGTATTCCTGGTGGAAGCGCTCGCGCAGGTCGGTGCTCGCGGGGGCGGCCGCCTTGCCCCGGGACTTGTTGGCCGGGTTGCCTTCGATCGGGAAAGTGAAGCCCCACACCTGCTGCCGCTCGGCGCGGCCCAGCGAGCCGAAGTACTCGTTGAAGCCGGCCAGCAGGTCGGTCTTGGTGACCAGCACATAGACCGGGAAGTCGATGCCCAGGTCGTTGCGCAGCTCCAGCAGCCGCTTGCGCAGCGCCATGGCGTGGCGTGCGCGCTGCGCGTCATCGGCCAGCGGCAGGTCGGCGATGCTGATGGTGAGAATGGCGCCGTTGATCGGCTGGCGCGGCCTGAACTTCTTGAGCAGCTCGATGAAGCCCTTCCACTCGCCCTCGTCGGTCTCGCGGTTGCTCTCGTGCGTGGTGTAGCGCCCGGCGGTGTCGATCAGCACCGCCTCGTTGGTGAACCACCAGTCGCAGTTGCGCGTGCCGCCGATGCCGCGCACCGCAGCCTTGCCGAGCTGGTCGGCCAGCGGAAAGTCGAGGTCGGAGTTGACCAGC
Organism: Variovorax sp. EL159; assembly: GCF_900100965.1. GTDB lineage: Bacteria > Pseudomonadota > Gammaproteobacteria > Burkholderiales > Burkholderiaceae_C > Variovorax. The sequence goes on from NZ_FMUJ01000010.1 coordinate 113,269, forward strand.
GCCGTGGTCTTGCCCGAGCCCGGCGCGCCGATGAAGATGTACCAGGGCAACTGGTACAGGTACTGCCGGTCGAACACCGCGAAGCGGCTCGCGGGCTTGCCGTCTGCGCCCTGCCCGAAGCGCATGTTCTTCAGGATCGCGGTGGCGTCGGTGAAGCCGCTCTGCAGCTCCTTGATTTCGGGCGCGTCCTCGGGCTTGGCCTCTTTCTCTTTCTTCGAGGGCGTGCGCAGCTGGTTGAGCAGCTGCGCATTGAGCCGGTGCTCGCGCCACTTGCGGTAGACCAGCCGTATCAGCCAGATCGCGAACATCAGCACGATGACCACGATGCGCACGAGTTCGTCTTCGAGCGGCCGGTAGCGGCCCACGGCGATGGCCGGGCCGATGATCCAGATCAGGAACGCAACGGCGATCAGGCCCAGGAAGACCCAGAGATCGCGGCTGATGAGAAAACGGAAGATGGCGCGCAGCATCAGCGTGCTCCTCCTTGCGCGGGTGCAGCGGCGGGCGCCACGGGCTGCACCGGCACGCCGGCCACCGGCGCCACCAGCAGCGTGACCTCGACGCGCCGGTTGCGCGCGCGGTTGGCGGCCGAGTCGTTGGGCACCAGCGGATCGGCATCGCCGCGGCCTTCGGCGCGCAGGCGTTCGGGTCGGGTCACGCGCGCGGCGATCATCTTCTTGACCGCATCGGCACGCGCCTGCGAGAGCTGCCAGTTGGAAGGAAAGCGCACGCTGCGGATCGGTTGGTCGTCGCTGAAGCCGCTGACCAGCACGTTGCCTTCGACCGCATTGAGCGCATCGGCCACGCGCGCGAGCACGGGTGCATAGCGGTCGAGCACGCGGTCGGAGCCCGAGGCGAACAGGCCGTCGCCGCGCAGCACCACCACGCTGCGGTCGGCCTCGTCGCGCACGGTCAGCAGGCCGTCGCGGATCTCGGGTTCAAGAAAGCGCTGCAGACGCGGCTGCGCCGCCGGAATGGCCACGGCGCGCGCCGACTGCGGCAGGTGCACCGCATTGACGGCCGCGAACGCGCCGTCGGAGCTGCCGGCCAGGTTGAAATTGAGCACCGTGAACGCGATGACCAGCAGCACCCCCGCCAGCGCGGCCACCGCCCACACGGGCAGCCAGTTGCGCGTGCGGCGCACCGGCGCGCTCGCGTCCTGCCAGTGCGGCGACAGCGGCACGGCGATCTCGCCGCGTGTCTGTCGAATGATCTGCAGCAGCCGCTGCTTGAGCGTTTCGAGCTGCGAGCGGCCGTTGTCGATGACACGAAAGCGCCCCTCGAAACCCATGGCCAGGCAGAAGTAGATGAGCTCGATCAGCTGCAGGTGCTGCTGCGGGTTCTGCACCAGGCGCGAGAGCAGCTGGAAGAACTTCTCGCCGCCCCAGGTCTCGTTGTGGAACATCACGAGCAGGCTCTGCGACGACCAGATGCTGCCGCCCCATGGCGTGAGCGCCGCGGCCTCGTCGACGGCCGTGCACAGGCAGTAGCGCGCGCCGATGATCACTTCGGGCGCGATGCCGGCCTGCTGCGCGCGGGTCTCGAAGCGCCGCACCTCATCGACCAGGTGCTCGCGCAGCTGCGCCGGCGCGGGGTGGTGGCCGGTGGCGCGGATCTGCGGGATCAGGTCGAGCAGCGGATTGGCCGCCGCGACCAAGGGGTTGTTGCCGGCCAGCGCCGTGTCGCCCGCATGCGGACGCCGCGCGTCATGCCACGCGGTAAAAGATTCGGGCTGCGCGCCGAAGCCGCGCGACGAATCGCCGTTCGCGCCGCCACCGGGGTTCGGCGGCACGAAGCCTCCCGGTCCGACGGCCATGTCGTTGACACCGTTCATAGAGTCCCTCACGGACGGATGGCCCAGAACTCCATGGCCAGCCCTGGAAAGTCACCGGCCAGGTGCATGGCGACGCCGCCTGATTTTTCGAGCTGGCGCCACATGTCGCCGCTCTTGTCGAGTTCGAAGTAGTGGTAGCCCGCGTTGTACGGAATCTGCCGTGGTGCCACGGGCAGCGGCCGCACGACCACGCCGGGCAGCTGCAGTTGCACCAGGTCGCGGATGCGCTCGACCGAGCCGATCTTGACCTGCGTCGGAAAGCGCTGCTGGATCGCCTCGGCCGGCAGGTCGGCATGCACCGCGAGCACGAAGCCCGCGTTGCGCACCAGCACCGGGTCGGGCATGCGGCCCACGCGCACGCCGTGGCTGCGCTCTTCGAGCTCGATGGCGATGGCGCTCTGCTCGAGCACCGCCGACAGCGAACGTCGCAGCTCTTCCATCAGCGGACGAATGCTTTCGTTGAGGTTGTCGTGGTCGTACACCGGCCACAGCACCGGCCTGCGCGTGGGCGAGGTGTGCGTGGCGAGGTGGCAGGCCAGCTTGAGCCAATCGACGAAGAGCTCTTCGGGGTGCACCTGCACCGCCTGCTGCGCATGCCAGGTGGTGGCCAGGTAGCGGTTGACCAGTTCGAGCAGAAGAAAGTCGGAGACCTCGCTCACGCCGCCGCGCCCCGGTTGCGACAAGCGCGAGGCCAGGGCTTCGGAGCGTTGCGTGAGCAGGCCGTGCAGCTCCGCGATCATGCTGCGCAGCATGGTGTGCGCCGAGGCATCGAGCACCGGCGGGATGTAGTTCGCATCGATCACCAGCTTGTGGTCGGTGCGCCGTTCGATGACGCGCACCGCGCCGATGGCCTGCCATTCGGCCGTGAGCGACAACGCGCGCGCCAGGCGCAGGCGCGGTGCTGCAAGCTGCAGCACGGCCGGGCCGAGCGCGACCGCGTTGCCGTCGTTGACCTCGCGCTCGATCACGCCGAAGCGCGCGGCCGAGCCTTCGTCGTCCGAGAAGATGACCTCTTCGCTGCCCGGCCTGCGCAGCGGCAACGCAAGCACGATCAGCTCGTCGGTCAGGTCGCTGGGCACTTCATAAGGCAGCGGCGCATCTTCGGCGCCAAAAGAAAACGGTGTTCCATCGGGCAGCACGCCCGCGCCACCGAGCAGCGACACGCGGCCCAGCGCATAGGCATCGCGGTCGATCTCCAGGTGCAGCCAACCCCAATAGGCACCTTGCAGGCCCGCGGTGCGGCGGGTCACGTACTGTTCGACATAGCGTTCCAGCTGCTGGAAATGCTGCGGCCGCAGGTACATGCCTTCGGACCACACCACGCGATTCGCCAATGCCTGCGGTTGGGCGCCGTTTCTTCCGGAGCCCGAGTTGCGAACTGTCACCAAAGAACCTCCTGGGAGTGCTCAACACGGAAGCGGGAGGTGCGTGGATGAACGACCTCCCGATCGATCGGTTTTGCTCTTGATGCTACACGGCGCGTCTTACGTTTTGCACCGCATTTCTCGCACTCATTTTTCGCACTTTCGCACTACTGGAGCCCCAGAGTTAGCGACTTGGTAGTAGCTCGATGCCCGTCTTGCGGATGGCAACATGCACCGCCTGCTCGCTCGGCGAGAACTGCCACACCTTGTAGAGGTTGGTCTGCTTCGGCTCTTTCAGTGGCAGCACGATGCGCCAGCGCGCGGCTTCGAGCTTGCGGTAACCCGCGATGATGCCGATGGCACGCGAGTCGAGCCCGGCCTCGCGCTTGAACACGCGCTCTTCGCCGCTTCGCATGATGGCCTGGTCTGCGTTCACGAGTTCTGTCGACAGCGTCTCGCGGTCGCGGTCCTGTAGTGCAAAGTAGTCTGCCGTCTCGAAGTTACCGGACGATTTCAGTTCGAAGACTTTCACCAGGATCGGCGCGGCCTGGCCGCGTCCGTCGGGGTTGACTCCATCGTCGATGCTGATCGAGATGGCATAGGGTGTGGGCAAGGACTTGGCTGTCGATGCGCATCCACTGAGGCCCGCAAACAACGGTGTTGTTGCAAGTGCGCCTTGTAGCAAGGTTCGTCGATGCATTGATATCTCCCCCAGAGGTTCGCGGCCTATATTATCGAAGTCATGCGCACTTCGAATGTCGCATCACATGCATGTCGCAACACAGCGGCACACTATCTCAAGCATTGCCTTTCGCGAGGTAGGAGAGAAGATTGAAGTCATGTCTGCCAGCTCTGGCGTTCACTTTGTTGTTGGTGACCGGTTGTAAGACCACACCGCCGCCCGAGCCCACACCGCCTCCCACGCCCGAGCGCCTGAGCCAGCAGGTCGCGCGCACCACGCTCGAACGCGCGCAACAGGCGTATGACGAAGGCGACTACGCCAAGGCCATCAACACGCTCAAGAGCGGTGGCGTCTCGGTGTTCGAGGGTGCCGACCCCAACACGCGCCTCGACGCGATGAGGCTCGAAGCCTTCAGCTACTGCGTGGCCAACCAGGTGCCCGAGTGCCGCACGCAGTTCCGCAAGATCCTCGACGCGTTTCCCAGCTTCGATCTCAACGTGGCCGAACGCAAGCACCCGGTGTGGGGCCCGGCCTTCGAGGCCGCCAGGCGAATGAAGCGTTGAACGCCGCGGGCAACAGAGAGGGCCGCGGCTCGACATGAACACGGAGAAGCCATGCGTTGGACGGTGATCGAACATGCCGGCAGGCCGGTGACGGCGGGGCCCTCGGCACTGCTCGCCGCGCCCGGCGGAACGATCGGGCGCAGTCCCGACAACCACCTCGTGCTGCCCGACGAGCAGCGACAGATCTCGCGCCTGCAGGCCACCGTGCGCTTCGACGAAGACGGTGTCGCGGTGCTGCGCAACATGAGCGCGGTGCTGCCCATCAGCGTCAACGGACGCACGCTGGCGCACGAGCAGGAATCGCGCGTGGCCGATGGCGACCACGTGGCCATCGGCAGCTATCTGCTGGAGGCGGCGAGCGCGCAGCGCGCGGCACCTACGGTGGCAGCGGTGGCCGCACCGCCGCCATGGCAGCCGCCGCCACCTCCTCCGCCCTCCGCGCCGATGCCGGCGCCGCACGATGCGCGCGCCACGCCATCGAACCCGCTCGGCGGCTTGCTGCCCGCATCGCCGGCATCCGACGTGTTCTCGGACCTGTTCGGCGAAGGCGCGCTGCCCATCGGCGATGCGCACCAGCAGCCAACGGTGGCGATGCCATCGCCCATGCAGGCACCCGCGCCTGTGCCCGCACCGGCGCCTGCATTTGCACCGCCTCCCGCATTTGCACCGGTGCATGCACCCAGGGACCCTTTCGCGGCGCCCGTGCAACCCGCGATGTACGCGCCGCCCTTGTCATCACCTGCACCGGCTGCAGCGCCTCGCACAACAAGCGCACCTTCGTCGCAGATACCCTCCGCGGCAGACTGGGACGCCATCCTGGCCAACGCACCGCGGCGCGTCGACAGCACGCCCGCGCCGATGCCCGACCCCATGGCACACGAGCCCTTCGAGCTGCCATCGCAGGCGCGCAGGAACCCGGTCGATCCGCTCGCCGAACTGAACCCGCATGCGGCGAACGACATGTCGGACGTGGCGCTCAAGCGCGGCGTCGATCCGCTGTCCTTCTTCGCGCACGACGACAGCGCACCTTCGCCGCTGTCCGATCCGCGCCCCACCGCGCTCACGTCGCACGACCAGCCGTTGCTCGGTGAAGTCGATACCCCGTTCGACCTGCTGACCCGGCCCACGCCGCAGGTCACGCCCGGGTTCAGCCATGCGAACCACACGCGTGAAGTGGCGGCGCAGTTCCGGCCACCGAATCCGGTCGCAGCGCCTGCGGTCGTGGCCGCACCGCCGCCTGTCGTGGCACCAGTGAAGGTGGAGGCACCACCGCCACCCCCTCCTCCTGCACCGCCACCTCCGCCCGCCGTGCAGGAAAGCCCTGTGGCGCCGCCACCCGTGGCAGCAGCCCCGCCAGTCGCAGCCGAAGTGCCCCCTGCTGCCGTCGAAATACCGACGGCCGTGGCGCCTGTCATCGCGGCACCTGTTGCAACAACGCCTGTCGCGCCCCCGGTGACGCCTGCAACGCCGATGACGCCAACGACACCGGTGGCCGATGCGCCTTCGCTGCCCTCCGGCTCATCCGCTTCGTCCGAAGCGCTCTTCAAGGCGTTCCTCGAAGGCGCCGGCGTGCCCGACGTCGCCGGCCAGCAGGCCCTCGACATCGAGGCCATGCAGCGCCTGGGCCGCCTGATGCGCGCGTTCACCGACGGCACCATCGAGTTGCTGTCGTCGCGCGCGATGCTCAAGCGCGAGGTGCGCGCCGAGATCACGATGATCGTGGACGAAGAGAACAACCCCTTCAAGATCCTGCCCAACGGCCGCGCCGTGCTGATGCAGATGTTCGGCGCGCGCATGCCCGGCTTTCTTACGCCCGAGGCTGCCGTGCACGATGCGCTCGGCGACCTGCAGTCGCACCAGCTCGGCATGGTGGCCGGCATGCGTGCCGCGCTGCTCACGCTGCTGCAGCGCTTCGACCCCGCCGTGCTCAGCCGCGAAACGCCGCACGACGGCAGCTTCGGCGAAAAGGTGCTGCCCGGCGGGCGCGAGGCGCGGCTGTGGCGCCAGCTGCAGGCGCTGCATGCGGACACCACCGCGGCGGTCGAGGACGATTTCCAGGCCGTCTTCGGCCGGGCCTTCCAGCAGGCCTACGACAAGGAAATGGACCGGCTGAAGGAGGCTCGCCGTGCTTGAGGCCGCCCGCGCTTTCGCCGTGCCCATCTCGACCTCGCAGTTTTCCTGCGTGGGTGAACGCAGCGGCAACCAGGACGCCATCGGCTACCACCTCGACGAGCACAACGCCTGCTTCGTCGTGAGCGACGGCGTCGGTGGCAACGCGGGCGGCGAGCTGGCCTCGCGCATCGCGGTCGACACCGCCCTCGACACCTTCGTCATCGCGCCTTCGCTCGAAGCCGACACCATCCAGCGCTGCGTGAAGTCCGCCAACGACGCCATTCTTGCGAAGCAGCGCGAGCTGGCCGACCAGAGCAAGATGAGCGCCACCTTCGTCTCGCTGTTCGTCGACCGCGCCACCAACCAGGCCTGCTGGGCCCACGTGGGCGACAGCCGCCTCTACTGGTTCCGCCGCGGTGCGCTGATGCAGCGCACCGAAGACCACAGCCTGTCGGAGCGCTCGGGCGATGCGGCCGCGAGCCACCAGAACGGCGGCGAGCGCCTGGTGAAGACCAACCTGCTGTACCGCGCACTCGGCGCGCGCGCCACGGCCGAGGCCACCATCACCGCGCCGCAACGCCTGGCCGATGGCGATGCCTTCCTGCTGTGCACCGATGGCCTGTGGCAGCTGATCTCGCAGCAGGTGATGGAACGCTCGCTGCAACTGGCCGACAGCGCGGAAGAGTGGCTTGCGCTGATCCGTCGCGCGGCCGAAGCCAAGGCCGACGAGTCACGCGACAACTACTCGGCGCTGGCCGTGTGGGTGGGGTTTCCGCAGCAGGTGACGCTGGCGGGGACGGTCTGAATCGGTGCGCCCTCAGGGCGCCAGCATCAGCACCTTGAACTGGCTCGGCACGATGCGCATGCCGACGATGTTGCATCGGTTCTGCGTCGTGATGCTGGTGACCCGCGTGGCCGGCGTCCCCTTGAGAAGCACGGTGAACGCGCCTGTCAGATGACGCGATTGCTGCATGAAGGTCTGCGACACAACGCCACCCAGTGCCCCGGGCTGATCGCCCAGGGTGATTGGCGTGGTCGTCGCCATGTTATGTGCCGGCATCGCCATGAAGAGGATGTTCCAGGCATTCGGAATGGCCATCGGCCCCATGGCCATGTTCGGGAAAGGAATGGGCACCGGCGTCCTGCAGACGTCGGGGAATGCCATGTCCATTCCCATGAGCTGGCAATTTGCAAACATCGGGGACCTCCTTGCCTAGCCCATGTGGATCTGAGCCGCGTCCACCTTCACCAGCTCCTGGCCGGTGACCATCGTGTGGTGGCCATGAATGCGCACCGTCTCGCTGGCCTTGTAGTCCATGTGGCCCGCACGCACCTGGTCGACTTCATCCGTCAGGCGCAGCGTCTGGCGCGCCATCTGCACGATGCGATCGGCCACGGTCTCGAACACCTTGCCGACCAGCCGGACGCTTCCGGCCGCGGCCTGCGCGGAGCGCGTCACCAGCCGCAGTTCACCGATGTCGCACTCGCCCTCTTCCGTCTTGAGTACGAAGCGCTTGTCTGCGCGAAGCTTGAGCTCCGAGGCACTCGCGATGGTCACCCGGCCATCGCCGGTGGATGCGAAGGTGACGTCGCCCGCCGCCTCGATGCAGCTTGACGACGCATCGGCCTGCTCGATCACGGCGATCAGGTAGGCCCGCGCGCTGTCAGGACCGGACACCAGCACGGTATCGCCGCCGGCCGGTTTGAGCAGGCAGCTCGCCGCGCGCCGGCAAACCCAGACAGCACCCTGCTCGTCATCGACGGTGACGCGTCCATCCGGCAGCAATGCGGCGACCACCCCCTGGAAGTGAACCGGCGTCGCCAGTTTCGAGGCTTTGCGCAGTGAAACGACTGACATGGAGATTTCCTTGTTTCGATGGGTCAACAGTGGAACGGACAGGCCTGGCGGCATCAGCGCGGCGAAAGGAGCTCTTGAGCCTTGAACAGCTCCGCATCGTTTTCGATGATGCCACCGCTTCCCGAGAAACGCGCATCTGTGCGCACGGCGCGATGAAAGCGGGTGCGCAAAAAACGTGCATTGCGCAGATCCGCATTCTGAAGTCCGGCATAAGAAAAATCGGCATCCTGCAGGTCCGCGTCGCGAAAGCTGGCCCCCCTGGCCTGCGCGCGATGGAACACGCTCAACGGCAGGCGCGAGCGGCTGAAATCGGTACCTTCGAGTTTGGCGTCGGCCCAGATCGACTGGTCGAAGATGGCATCGGTGCAATTCGCTTCACGCAGATCGGCCTCCGGGAACATCGTCTGCGCGGCATCCGCTGCGCTGAAATTCGCCTTGGTCAGCGTGGCGCCCTTGAAGTTGCTCTGGGTCAGCACGGCGCCGCTGAAATCGACACCGGCCATGGTGCTGTCGGTGAACTGGCAGCGCAGGAAGGCGGTGTGCGGCAAGCGCTGCCCTTCGAGATTGCACTCCATCAAGATCGAACCATCGCATTGGGCCTGGGCGAACTCCACCGTGCGCAGATCCATGCGAAAGAACATCAGGTGCAGCAGCTTCGCCCCGCGGCAATCGAGCTGGTCGACCCGTGATTCGGTGATGACGATCTGATCGCAGATGCTGGGCTTCAACACCGCATGTCCGAGCTCGCATCGGACAAAAGCCACGCGCTCCATTTGCGCTTTCTCTAAATCCGCGTGAGCCAGTGAAGATTCGAAGAAGTTGGCGTCCTGCATGAACGCGCGGCCGAGTTGCGCGGCTTCCAATCGACACCGAAACACGCGCACGCCTTTCAAGCTGGCCGCCGACAGGTCGGCTTGATCGAAGTTGCATTGCGCCAGCGAGCTATCGTCGAGGCAGGCGCCGCGCAGATTCGTCCGGCTCAAGTCGACGTGCTCCATCTGCGCCCCCGACAAGTCGATGCCGCTGAGGTCCTGACCCGCGAGACTCGCCTTGACCACCGGTTCGCCATGCCGAATCTTGTCCAGAAGTTCTTCGACTGTCATCGAACCGGCTCAGTCCTTCTTGCAGGCAAGGTCTTGGCTCCTTGGGTGTAGGCGTCGATAAAGGTGGTCGAGCCGTCGATGGCGGCCTGCGACACGTCGGCGCGAAACAGATTGGCGTCCTGCAGGCTGGCAAAGCGCAGGTCGGCCTTGGAAAGATTGGCATCGATGAGGTTCGCACCGCGCAACGAGGCTTCGCGCAAGTCCGCGCGAATGAACAGGCTCTCGCCGGCATGCAACCCTTCCAGCCGCGCGCGCCGCAGGTCGCACTCGGAGAAGTCGCAGCCGTCAAGGCGTGCCTTCGCGAGGTCGACGCCGACCAATATGGCGCCGCGCAGGCCACACTGCCTGAGCGAAGCAGCGCAGAACACGGCCTGCACCAGGCTGCAGCCATGGACGAAGGAACAGGTCACGAGGCTGGCCTCGGTGAAGTCGACTCCCTCCTGCGCATCGACGGTGACGAAAGCGCAGGCGTTCAGCGCGGCGCGTACGAAAGATGCTCCCTTGAAGCTGCACTCGATCCAGCTCACCTGCTTGAACGCGGCGTTGTCGAAAGCCATGTCTTTCAGCGCCAGCTTGAGCAACGCCATTTCCTCCCAGTGCGAGCCGCGCGCATCGCAACGCACCCATTCGCTTTCGAACAGATCGGCTTGCTTGAATGCGGTCTTCGCCAGCACGCAGGAACGAAAAATGGTCTTGTTGCAACGCGTCTGCACGAAGCTCGCACCCGTGAAGTTCGCGCCTTCGCAATGCGCGCCACCCAGGTTGGCCTCGTCCAGCCTCGCATCGGTGAGTGACGCCCGGACAAGCCGCGTCCGCGCAAGCACCGCGCGCGTGAAGTTGCAGCCATCGAGCCGCGCATCGCTGAAGTCGACGTCTTCGAGGTTCGCTTCCGTGAAGTCGGCACCGCGCAGGTCCAGCCCCGAGAGGTTGGCGCCGGCGAAGCTCATGCCTGCGAAGCGACGCTCGCCGCTGGCTGCGGCCTCGAGACGCCGACGCAGCCGCCTGGAGCGCAGGCTGCTGGCCGGCGGCGCAGGCTCGAGCAGGTGTGCGCCGTAGAGGTGCCCCATGCGCGCGCTGCGCCCGGCCTGCTCGCGCAGCCGCGCGCTTTCGGCGGCCTCGTCGGGCGTGAGGGGTGTTCGGCGCTCACGCGCCGCGTCTTCCTCGAGGCGCACGAGGTCGTGCAGCAGGCGGTCCGGGTCAAATCGGCGCTGCACAGGCTTGCCGGTCTGCGATGCCACCTCGGTCATGGCCTTGTCGATGCTCGCCTTGATCTCGTCGGACAGCTTGCGCGGATCCATCTGCGACAGCGGCGGGATATCGATATCGGGGTGAATGGCCGCGGGCATCCCGTGTGCGACGACCTGAGCCCGGTCCTCGGCGCCGCGGGCAAGGGCCGCCTTGCGCATCTGCTCGAGGGCTTGATCGGCCTTCTCGGCGAAGTCGGGCAGATCGTCCATGGAGGCAGGCGGCTGCAAATCCGGTTCGGACAGGGGCGGCAGATACTGCGCCGGGTCCAGCCCCTGCTCCAGCAGACGGGCGTGCAGGCGTTCGCGCTCGCGCTGCCGGCCTGCGCGCAGATTGCGCACCAGCGGAAGCGAGGCGATATCGGGCACCTGGTCGCCCGCCCACGGCCCCATGACCGCCTTGGGGACCAAGTCGCTGTCGCGCAGGACCAGCACCGCCTTGGCTGGATCGATGCGCTGCTGCAGCACCTGCTGGTAGTGGGCGAGCGGCCGCGGCTGCCCGCGCAACTCGAGCGCGGGCATGATGTGCTTGACGTCGGCCGCGTCATCCTCTGCGATGGGTGATGCACCGTGCCAGACCAGGATGACGCGCTCGGCGTGTGGGAAAAACCAGGCTGTGCTCAAGCTCAGCGAAATTTCCGACAGCGCGCCACCGTCTTTCTGAAAGCTGGCGAAGCAGCGCGCCTGCCAATCGGGCAGCTGGCCGCGCATCACCGGCTGCCGAGGGTGCATGTTCCACAGTTCGTAGGCGGCGCCCGGCGGCAACTCGCGCTGGCCGGGCAGGCGCTGGTCGGCAGGCGCAGCGTTGAAGTAGCGCCAGTCCATGTCATCGGCGAAACCCGGGTACTCGTGCTGCAGCCACTGCTGGTCGTAGGCGCGCCCCATCAGTGCGAGCCGCTGCGGCCGATCGGGTGGCACGGCGCCGAAACCCGCAGGCACGATGCGCCGCCCGGGTGCGTCCTGACGCGCGCCGGGCAACTCGACATTGGGAACCCGGCGCGTATGCACGCCGTTGATCGTTTCATCGAAGCTGCCGATGCCTTCGGGGTTTTCGGACTCGCCCGGGCCGCCATAGGCATGTGCCCAATCCAGCCTCAGGCGCTCGAAAGGCTGGGGATGCGTCGCGCGGCCGCCAAGCCAATAGCGATCACCACTCACCAGCAACGACTTGGCCTTGCCATGGAAGACGGCCTGGGCCGCGCACAGTGTCTTGTCGTCCTGATGCGCCGTGTACGCATAGCCGCTGACCAACCACTCCGGCTCGATCTTGGGCACACCCATGTCCAGCACGTTGCCGGGCCCGATCTCGTCGGCCGCCAGCTTCCAGAGATCCTGGTCAGGCATCAGCAAGGGCTCGGGCGCCAGGCTGGCCATCGCGAAGACCGAGACGCCCAGGTGGTCTTGCCGTTGCCTTCGGAAGGGCCGCGTGAGGATGCTCAGGCGAAAAGGCTTGATGGTCTTCATCGGGGCAGCGCACCTGCTTCAGCGCATCGGCTGGTCGATGGCGATCTCGCGTGAGACCGGATCAAAGCGCAGCTTCACGGAACGCCCTGGTGCGAAGTCGGCGAGCTTCACCGGACTGATCGGAGCGTCCAGTTCAGTCTCGTAGGCGGGCAACCCGCCCTCGGGCTGTACCCGGAGCTTGAGCCGCACCATGACATAGATGAACTCGACGCGCATGCCGGTGTCATGGCTGTCGAGCACCGTCGCCACCGCCGCCTGCCCGGTGCGAAGCACGCGCTCGGCGCGGTCCGAGCCCATCACACGGCGGTTGACCTCGCTCTGCATATGCAATATGCGGAACACATAGCGCTTAGCCAGCGCGGTCAGCCCGGACCACAGCAGCAGGACGACTGCGATCGGAACAATGAGAAGCCAGTGTTCAGCGAACCACCCAACGAAAAGATCCGACATCTGAGCCATCAGAGGTACACGGTGATCCCACGGGGATTCACCTTCACTTGAGACATTTCGATGGTCGTCGCCTTGTTGGCTGTCTGGAACAGCGTCTGCGTGGTGGAGTAGAGGCCCATTGCCCCGCTAGCGGAATACATGTCGAACTTGTTGATGGAACCCGTGATCGAGTAGGCGTTGAACCCCATGTTCTGGACGGCAACGCTGACCGTCCTCCCATTCGCGGTGATGGCTGCGCCATTGAGGTTCACGTTGAGCGCCGTGAGCCCCATGTTGAAGCCCTTGAAGGCAATGCCCCAGTCCGTGAACGTTATTTTTTTCTTCGACGTGTCCTCCACATTCGGTGCGTTCAGGATGATCTTGGTCGGTGACTTGATCGTGATGTCCGCCTTGGTGCTTTCCAGGTTCATGGGGCCATCCGTCGTCGCGCTCAACGACGTGTTCGCATGCACCTTTTGGGCCCCCTTGACAAGATAGTCCTCGTTGCCGTCGACCGTCACCTTCTTTCCCTTGGTGTTTTCGGTATACAGACCGACCACCGTCGTGGTCTGCGGGCCCGCAATGTCTTCCTTGAGCGAGACACCGATGATTCGCTCTTCCCCTTTGTCTACCGTGTCTGTGCGCTTGCCGGTGACATGGATGGTCTGATTCCCGATGACATCGACCTGCTGGTTGCCACCATCCACCTTGATGAACTGGTCGCCGCCGTTGACGGTGATCTTCTGCGGCCCGCCCTTGTTGACCGTCAGCGTGTGCGGCCCGTTGACCGTCTCATCGAGCGAGGTGTTTCCCGTGTAGGTGTCCGCCCGTTCGATCCACGTCTCGCGCGTGCCTTCCACGGTGTGTTTTTCATTGTTCTCGACACTGACGCCAAGATCCTTCTGCGCATGGAGCTTGATCGACTCGTTGCTGGGGTCGTCGTCGATCACGAAGTGGTTGGCCAGCTCGCCGTCGCCCTTGATGGTGCGGCTGATGAAGCCGCTGACTGTTGCCTTGGCCGGCAGTTCGAGCGGCGGCATCTGGTCGGCGTTGTAGACGCGGCCGATGATGATCGGCCGGTCGGGGCAACCGGCGATGAAATCGACGACCACTTCCTGCCCCACGCGCGGGTGATTCACCGCGCCGAAGTTCGAGCCGGCCCACGCGCTGGACACGCGCACCCAGCATGAGCTGTCCTCGTTGCGCTGGCCGTAGCGGTCCCAGCGGAACTGCACCTTCACGCGGCCGTACTTGTCGATCCAGATGTCTTCCCCGGGCGGGCCCACGACCGTGGCGGTCTGCGGGCCGTGCGTGGTCGGCATCCGCGTGACGCGCGGCGCGCGGAACGGAAACGACGTGGGCTGCACGCCGAAGTTGAAGCTGTAGAGGCCGTCGGGGCTGCCCGTTGCATAGCCGCCCTCGCGCAAGTTGTACGTCACCGCGACGATCAGGTATTCCTTGTTGTCCTCGTCGCGCGGCGCGTTCTGCATGTTGAAGCGGTAGCCGGGCGCCATGCCACGCACGTTGGAGTGGCCGGTGTCGATCTCGGCCTTCGCCTGCGCCTCCTCGAGCCGGATGCGCGCGTAGTGCTCGCCCTGCCCGGCGTCGCTGTAGCCGCCGAGCCACTCGTACATCTCGTAGCGGCCGTGGTCGTTGTCGCGCGGCTGGCTGCGCGTGTTGAGCAGGTCGGCCTTGGGCTTCTTGAAGTCGAAGTCGTCGACCACGAAGGTGCCGGGGCGAATCTCCTCGGTCACCTCCCACTGGTCGATCACTTCGCGGCCCGTCCCGCCCACGCGATCGGTGGCGAGGTAGCCGATGCGCGGGTAGCCCGGCAGCGTGTCGTGCCCCCCCATGTCGTCAGCCAGCACCAGCGTGTGCTGGTTCTTCTCGTGCTTGAAGTAGTAGTAGATGCCTTCGTGTTCCATCATGCGGCTCACGAATTCGAAGTCGGTCTCCTGGTACTGCACCGAGTAGTCGCGCTGGCGGTAGCTGGCGCTGAGCCTCTTCTCGAATGCGAACCCGTACTCACCGAGCACTTCGTCCAGGATGTCGACCACCGATTTGTTCTGGAAGATCTTGCAATCGCTGGTGCGCGTGAGATACCAGAGCCAGGGCTGCACGAGGGCCCGGTACACCACATAGCGCGACGAGCTCTCTTCGCGGCCGATCATCGTGAAGCGCGTGATCTGCCCGTTGAGGTAGCGCGGCGTCCCGTCGATGGTCACGATCTCGAGCGTGAGCGGTTTGCCGAGCAACGCCTTCATGTCGACGGAGGTGTTGGGACTCAGCAGGTCCACCTCGAACTCGAAGAGCTCCGACAGCCCTTCGTTGCCGTGCATCGAACGGAACAGCAACTGGTCCGGTGCAAGCGGCGTATGTGCAATGACGACTCTGGCCATGTGGTACTCCCTCTTTGCGCTCAGTGTTCAGAAAATTCGTAGCGGAAGTCGTCGTCCGCCGCGCTCAATTGCACGCCCGCGAGCTTGCGCGCACTGACCGTGGCGCCGATGACTTCCTCGCTCAGTCGCGGCAGGATGGTGTGCGTGAGGATCGCGTCGATCATCCGGCCGCCTGACTCGATGGCCGTGCAACGGCGCGCCACCAGTTCGACGGCGCTGTCGTCGTAGTTCAGCGCAATGCCGTGGTTGGCAGCAAGCCGCGTGGCGATGCGGTCGAGCTGCAGCCGGATGATGCGGTGCAGGGCCTCGGCATGCAGCGGGTAGTAAGGCACGACAACCAGGCGGCCCAGCAGCGCGGGCGCGAACACCTTGAGCAGCGGCTCGCGCAGCGCCGCGGCCAGCGGCTCGGGGTCGGGCCGCAGGGTCGGGTCTTCGCACAGTTGCATGACCAGGTCGGTACCGACGTTGGAGGTCATGATGATCACGGTGTTGCGAAAGTCGATGTGGCGGCCTTCGCCGTCTTCCATCCAGCCCTTGTCGAAGACCTGGAAGAAGATCTCGTGCACGTCGGTGTGCGCCTTCTCGATCTCGTCGAGCAGCACCACGCTGTAGGGCCTGCGGCGCACGGCCTCGGTGAGCACGCCGCCTTCGCCATACCCCACGTAGCCGGGCGGCGCGCCCTTGAGGGTAGAGACGGTGTGCGACTCCTGGAACTCGCTCATGTTGATGGTCACGAGGTTCTGCTCGCCACCGTAGAGGGCCTCCGACAACGCGAGCGCGGTCTCGGTCTTGCCGACGCCCGATGGGCCGCACAGCAGGAACACACCGACGGGCTTGTTGGGGTTGTCGAGCCGCGCACGCGCGGTGCGGATGCGGCGCGAGATGGTCTCCAGCGCATCGGGCTGGGCGACCACGCGGGCCGACAGGATCTCGCCGAGGCGCAGCACCGATTGCGCGTCGTCGCGCACCATGCGGCCGATGGGAATGCCGGTCCAGTCGGCCACCACGGTGGCGATGGCTTGCGCATCGACGGCCGCCAGGATGAGCGGCGATTCGCCTTGCAGCTGCACGAGCTTGTCTTGCGCCTCGTTGAGTTCGGCGCGAATTTCTTCGGGCGTTCTTTCGGGCTCGGCCGGTGCGGTGTCTGCGGCAACGGGTTCCGCATGCTCTGAACCCTCTTCCTGCACTTCGGCTTGCGCCGGCACGGCCGCCGGCGACAGCAGCTTGCGCAGCGCCACGATGCGCTCGACCAACGCGCTTTCTTCCACGCGCCGCTGCTCCAGCAGATCGAGTTCGGCCTGCGCCGCCGCCACTTCGGCCGCGATGTCCTGAACACGCTGGTGCTCGCCGACGCCGATCGCAGCCTCGCGCCCCGCGATGCCCGACTCGATGCCCAGCACTTCGATGCGCCGCTGCAGGTCTTCCAGCGCAGCCGGCAGCGCATGCTGGCTCAGTGCCACGCGCGCGCATGCCGTGTCGAGCAGGCTCACGGCCTTGTCGGGCAACTGCCGCGCGGGAATGTAGCGGTGCGACAGGCTCACGGCCGCTTCGAGCGCGGCATCGAGGATGAGCACGCCGTGGTGCTTTTCGAGCTCGGCCGAGATGCCGCGCAGCATGACGACCGCCTTGGGCTCGGTGGGCTCGTGCACCTGGATCGTTTGAAAGCGGCGTGTGAGCGCCGGGTCTTTCTCGATGTACTTCTTGTACTCCGACCAGGTGGTCGCGCCGATGGTGCGCAGCCGTCCGCGCGCCAGCGCCGGCTTCAGCAGGTTGGCCGCGTCGCCGGTGCCGGCGGTGCCGCCCGCGCCGACCAGCGTGTGCACTTCGTCGACGAACAGCACGATGGGCTTGGGGCTTTTCTCGACCTCGTCGATCACCTGGCGCAGCCGCTGTTCGAATTCGCCCTTCACGCCCGCGCCGGCCTGCAGCAGCGTGGGGTCGAGCACCCACAGCGACACGTCCTTGAGCGACGGCGGCACGTCGCCGGCCGCCAGCCGCGAGGCCAACCCTTCGACCACGGCCGTCTTGCCCACGCCGGCCTCGCCGGTAAGCAATGGGTTGTTCTGCCGACGCCGCATCAGGATGTCGATGATCTGGCGGATCTCGTCGTCGCGGCCGTAGACCGGATCGAGTTCGCCCGCGCGTGCCTTGGCCGTCAGGTCGCTCGCGTACTTCGCAAGCGCCGAGCCGCCCGCCGCCGGGCCATCGCCCTGGTGATGCGCGGCGGCCGATGCGCCGGCACTGCCGGTGCCCGCACTCGGTGCGATGTCGTAGTCGTCTTCGGGCGAGCCTTCGGTCCATGCGGGCAACTGCGCCACCAGCACGTCGGGCACGATCTTGTCGAACTCGCGCGAGATGCCCGAGAGCACCTGCCGCAGCCCCGGCGTCTTGATGATGCCCGCGAGCAGGTAGGCACCGCGGATCGAGGTGGCCTCGAAGCGCAGGCTGGCGTACACCCATGCGCGTTCGACGGCGTTGTCGACATGCTCCGAGATGTCGCTGATCGACGTGGCGCCATGCGGCAGGCGGTCGAGCGCACGCACCAGGTCCTGCTCGACGGCATCGAGGTTCAGGCCCGCGCGCTTGATGATGCGCAGCATGTCGCTGTCCTGCAGCTGCAGGATCTGGTGCAGCCAGTGCACCAGCTCGACGTACGCATTGCCGCGCAGCTTGGCGAAGGCGGTGGCGGTCTCCAATGCCTTGTAGAGCATCGGATTGAGTTTCGAGAACAGGGAGACGCGGCGGATGTCGGTCATAGGGAAGATGCGGGCGCGGCAGCGGATGCCGCCGTTGCGTGGGAAGAAAACAGGGCCTCGGGCTGGAACACCATGTCGCCGGCGTCGGTGTCCGACAGGCGCGTGCCGAGCCAGCTGCCCCATCCGAGGCGCTGGCCGCCGTTGAGCTGCATGCCTTGCGCGTCCTGCTTGCGCAGCACGAGCCGCAGCTCCCAGGCGAATTCGATGCCGACGTACTGGCGCACCCAGTCGACCACCTGCCGCAGCCGCGTGCTGCCCGGCAGGAACTCGCGGAACTGCGCCTGCGACAGCGGCCCGAGCTCGAGGCGGAACTTGCTCTGCGCATCGCGCACCGCCAGGCCGATGGTGGCACCGCCGCCCAGCTGGTGGTTGCGCCCGTACAGGCCCAGGCGGCTCACCTGGCGCTCGTCGATCATCATCCAGTTGCTCACGAACTCCTCGACGCGCACCGGCACGTCGAAGTACAGCCGCAGGATCTGGATCAGGCCTTCGGGGTTGCGCGTCTGGCGCACGAGATGGCCTGCCATGAAGGTGCGCGCATGGTCGGCGATGCGGTCGCGTTTCTTCAGGCCTGGCTGCCCCATGCTCATGAGGCTCGCGACGTAGTCGACGAAGCGGTGGCCATCGACGCGGTCCAGGCTGTTGACCGACTGCGCATCGGCCCAGGCCCGGTAGAACAGCATGATCAGCCGGTGATGGAACAGGTCGGCGAATGCGCTGAGCGTGTTGTCGGCGTGGTGCCGCTTGCGCTCGCGTGCGTACTCGGTCAGGTGCAGCGGCAACGGGCCGTTGGGGCCGAACAAACCAAAGCCGTAGATCGAGATGCGCGGCGGGCCGTCGCCGTCCGTTTCCACGCCCGAGACGTTCGATGGCGCGAAGGCCATCGAAGGCTCTTGCCCGAGCCGCAACGGCTCGTCGAGCGGGCGCGGCGCGCGGCCCAGCAGCGGATGGTCGCCCTGCGCATCGAGGCGGCGCAGCAGCATGAAGAGGTCGTGCTCGAAGGGTTGATCGAGCAGCCGGGCCCAGAGCTCGGGGTCGGCCTCGGGCATGCCGCGCGGCGCCGGCGTGGCCTGCGCGGACGGCGGGAGGCCGTGGGCCATGCCGGCCACGGCCGCGTCCAGCAGCACCTCGCCGTCTTCGGCCGACGACGCTTGTTGCTGCATGCCTTCGGTGACGCCGGCTTCGCTCATACGGCGGGGCGGCGTCCCACGCGCGGCGTCCAGCGCGCGATCTCGCCGCGTTGCAGACTGGACAGCGCGAACTCGGTGAACGCGTTGAGCGACACGTGACGGCTGAAGAACTGCTCCAGCACGGCACCGAAGAGGTACGGGCTGGCACCCGAGAACGCGACCTCGTCGATCTTCAGCGCGATCTCCACGCCGCGCCCGAAGACGATCGGCCCCGGCTCGGGCAGCCGGCGGAACACCGGCGCCAGCGCCATCGAGCGCACGCCCTGGATCTGGCGGCGCACCGACGGGTCGGCCAGGTTGCCGTAGAGGTCGAGCATTTCGCGCAACGCGGCCGCGCCTTGCGCCGCATCGATGTCGGTCAGGCTCAGGTAGTTCAGGCCCAGGTGGCTGATGAGGCGCCAGGTGAGCGCGCCTTCGGACAGCGCGGGGTAAGGCCGCGAAGGGCCGCGCAGGATGCGGATGGCGCGCACGGGTGCCGACACGCGCAGCGTGAAGTCCGACTCGAGCCCGGTCGGCATCAGCAGCGGCAAATCGCGGTTGGTGCACAGCGCATCGAGCGTGATGTGCCGCAGGCTGTGCGGAAAGGGCGCGTCGTGCTGGTCGACCAGCGACACGTAGACCTCGCTGCCGGTGTAGCTGGTGCGCGTGCCCTGCGCGCGTGCGCGGTCGGACACGAGGCGCGGCTCGCGGCGCAGCGAGAAGTAGGCGCCGAAGTCGCCGTCGTCGGCCGCGAACGAACCGAGGAAGGGCCGGAACTCGCGCTCCTCCGAGCCGTTGGCCATGTGGCCGGTGACGCGCTCGACCGTGAAGATCTCGAAGTCGCGCGGCCGCGTGCGGTCGATCACCGCATGGTGCTCGTGCTGGCCGGGGCCGACCGGAATGCGGTCGCTGCGGCGCGGCACGAGGTTGATGATGGGCGTGCAGAACAGCGAGAAGTGCTTGGCATCGACCAGCCGCTCCAGGTCGGCATCGGCGCGGTCGAGCAGGATCACGATTTCCATCGTGGTGCCGCCGATGGCCGAGACCGCCGCGCGCAGCTTGCTCACGCTGAAGAACAGGTAGCGATCGGGAAAGGCGAAGTACTCGTGCAGCAGGCGGTAGCCCTGGAACGAGCGCGCGTCGTAAGGCAGCAGCGCCTGCTCGGGGTCGAAGCCCTCGTGGCGGATGGCGTCGTCGCCCAGCGGCACCAGGCGCGCGGTGCTGCCGGGGCCGCTGCGGCACACGGTGCCCACGCTGTGGTGCGCCGCGAGTTCGAGCAGGCGCAGCGCATGCAGCTCGGCGCCCGAGAGAAAGAATTCGAGCCGGTCGAGCGGCATGTCGGAAAAGCGCGCGCCACCCACGGCTTCGAGCCGGATGGTGAGCGCGCTCTTGGCCTGCCGCGCCACCACGGGCATCGCATGCGCGATCTCCGCCGGCACCGGTCCGATGCCCGCTTCGGCAATGCGGATGGGCCACAGGGTGACGGCATGGCCGGTGCGGAACTCGCAGGCCGTCTGCTCGCCCTTGATCATGCGGCCGCGCAGGATCGTGTGGCGCGGCAGTTCGTAGCCCGACTTCAGCGAGCCTTCGTTGAGGTTGCCGTCGATCTGCACCACGGCCATGGCAGGCAGCGGCGCGAGGAAGTTGGGGTACACCACTTCGAGCAGCCGCTGCGAGAAGCGCGGAAACTCCGCGTCCATCTTGAGCTGGATGCGCGCCGTGAGAAAGCTGAAGCCTTCGAGCAGGCGTTCCACGTACGGGTCGCTGACCTCGATGCCGCGCATGCCGAGCCGGCCCGCGATCTTGGGATAGCGCTGCGCGAACTCGGCCCCGAGCTCGTGCATGTAGGTGAGCTCGCGGTTGTAGTAGTCGAGGAGCCGGGCGTCCATCAGTGGCTCACCCCCAGGCTGCGCGCACTTCGTGTCGCTTCGCCAACCCCCTTGCAGGGGGCAACACCGGTGGCCCGGCAAAGCCGGTTCCACGGTGTTCCACGAAAAGAGAACGCCAGCATCAAAGTCCCCCGGTCGGCCGCAGCACCATGTGCCCGCTCTCCAGGTCCAGCTCCGAACGCAGGATGAACTCGATCGGGTAAGGCACAGACCATAGCGTGCCGCGGATCTCCAGCGCGAGCAGGTTGTGGTGCTCCAGCTCGGTCGCGTCGGTCACGCAGCGCACGTCGATGCTGTCCTTCATGATGCGCGGCTCGAAGTCGATGATCGAGGCGCGAATGGCCGCCTCGACGTCCGCGAAGTCGACCTCCGACATGCGCCCGCCGGCCCAGCCGCGCACGCCGTAGTTCAGCACCGAGCTGCGTGCACGCGGCATGCCGTTGATGGTGTGGTCGGCGCCGAAGTTGGCGGTGTTCAGCAGCCATTGCAGGTCGCGCAGCACCGAGTCGCGCAGCAGCTTGCCGCTCATGAGGAACGAACCCGCGCGCTCCTGCCGGGTCAGCGGCTGCTTGTCGGTCAGGCGATCGAGCAGCACGGGCTGCAGGCGGTCGCGCGCAACGCTTTCCTGCGGGTCGCCTTCGGCGTCCATCAGGGCACTCATGGCAAGGCGCTCGCCGCGGCCGCAAATTCGATGAGCCGCAGATCGAGCAATGAATGGTCGCCGGCCTCGCTGATCAGCGTGCGCTGGCCAACGCCCGCGTACTGCGCCTCGCCGGGCAGCGTGAGCCAGTCGGTGCGGCGGCCCAGCGCGGTGTCGTCGTCGAGGGCATCGAGCGGGCCGGGATAGCGCACCGGCACCAGGCCGTTGAGTGCGCGGCCGTCGTGCAGCTCGATCTGGGCCGGGGCCCACAAGAGGTCGACCAGATGCTGCGGACGCGAGAACTTGATGCGCCGCACCGAAGGCAGCGGCAGCCATGCATAGCCCGAAGGCGTGAGCAGTTCCAGCACCGCGCCCAGGCGCGCGTCGCCGTCGCACAGCCACGCGAATTCGCTGTGCTCGACCGGTTCGCCGTCGAGCGCCTGCACGGCGCGCGCATCCGAGCGGTCGACGCTGGCAAGGGTGCCCTGCAATGCGGGCGCGGCCTGCCGCGCGCTGTCGCGCAGGGCGGCTGCTTCTTCGGCGCGTTCGGCCGGCAGCGTCGCCGCGGCGATCAGCTGCTCGACCCAGTCCGCGTTGCCGCAGACGATGGCCGGCGCGCGCCCGCCGGCCCAGAATTCGGTGCGATGACGTTCGCCGGCAAGCGCCATCGCGCAGGTGACGCTGGCCGGCGTGAACGTGGGATCGAGCTTGGTGGCGAGCTTGAGCTGGTCTTCAGCCCGTTGCCATTCGCCGCGCAGCGCAAGAAAGTGGCACAGGGCAAGCCGCAGGCCGGCATCCTGGGGGCGGGCGCGAATCTGCCGTTGTACCCCTTCGGTGTGCTCGGCCACGGAGCGATCGCCCAGCACTGCAAACCCATCGCCCATGAAGCTTCCTCATTGACTGCTGGCACGCGGCGCGAAAAAAAGCCGTCGTGCAAAAGACGGCCGTCGATGGCCGTCGGGGAACATCCCCGGCCGGCCCGCGAACGCGTCGCACCATCGTGCGACGCGCGCGGCCCGTCGGGCTCAGCGCAAGGAAATCAGGCTTCCTTGTTTTCCTTGATGTTCCAGGCCAGCACCGTCTCGGCGCCCTTGCCGCCCTTGTCGGTCTGTTCCCAGTACTGCTGCTTCACCTTGGCAGCCTGGAAGGCGTACTGCACGAGCACGGCGTCGGAGCCCTGTTCGGCCGTGTACTGCACCGAGGTGACCAGCACTTCTTCGAGCGTGACGCGCGTGTATTCGATCTGCGAGCCGCCGGCCTTGCACACCGACACTTCGATCTTGGACAGGTGCTTGCCGCTTGCGCAGTTCTTCATGACGGACGGTGCCGCCTTGTCGATGCGGGCCAGAACCTGCAAGTCGTTGAAGCTGGCCTTGCCCACACCGCCGCCACCGCCGCTGACCATGTTTCCAGGCTGCGTCGCACCCCAGGCAAACGACTTGATATCCGTCCATTCCTTGTGATTCGAGTCCTTGGATTCGCCGTTCGCGCCTTCGACGCGCATGAACATGTCTACTGCCATGATTAACCCCCAAAGTTATTTGCGCCCGTGTGCCGGGACACCGTTGAACTAGCTGCCGTCCTTCTTGTTGGATGGCAGCTTCGAAACCAGCCGCAAGGAAACCGTCAGCCCTTCGAGCTGATAGTGCGGCCGGAGAAAAAACTTGGCGGCGTAGTAGCCGGGGTTGTCCTCGATGGCTTCCACCTGGACTTCGGCCGCCGCCAGCGGCTTCATTGCCTTCGTGTCTTGTGACGACGTGCCGGGGCTGCCGTCGACGTAATTCATGATCCAGTCGTTGAGCCAGCGCTCCATGTCCTCGCGCTCGCGGAACGAACCGATCTTGTCGCGCACGATGCACTTCAGGTAGTGCGCGAAGCGGCAGCATGCGAACAGGTACGGCAGGCGTGCCGCCAGGTTGGCATTGGCCGTGGCATCGGCGTCGTAGTACTCGGCCGGCGACTGCAGCGACTGCGCGCCGATGAAGGCCGCGAAGTCGGAGTTCTTGCGGTGCACCAGCGGCATGAAGCCGTTCTTGGCCAGCTCGGCCTCGCGCCGGTCGCTGATGGCGATCTCGGTCGGGCACTTCATGTCCACGCCGCCGTCGTCGGTCGGGAAGGTGTGCGTGGGCAAGTTCTCGACCGCGCCACCCGATTCCACACCGCGGATCGACGTGCACCAGCCGAACTGCTTGAACGAACGGTTGATGTTCACGCCCATCGCATAGGCCGAGTTGGCCCAGGTGTAGCGCGTGTGCTGTGCCGAATCGGTTTCTTCCTCGAACTCGAATTCGTCGACGGGGTTGGTGCGCGCGCCATAAGGCAGGCGCGCCAGGAAGCGCGGCATGGCCAGGCCGATGTAGCGCGCATCTTCCGAATCGCGCAGCGAGCGCCATGCGGTGTGCTCGGTGTTCTGGAAGATCTTGGTCAGGTCGCGCGGGTTCGACAGCTCCTGCCACGAATCCATCTGCATCACGGTGGGCGATGCGCCGGCAATGAAGGGGCAGTGCGCGGCCGCGGCGATCTTGGCCATTTCGCCGAGCATCTCGACGTCGGGCGGGCTGTGGTCGAAGTGGAAGTCGCCGATCAGCGCGCCGAAGGGCTCGCCGCCGAACTGGCCGTACTCGGCTTCGTAGATCTTCTTGAACAGCGGGCTCTGATCCCAGCCGATGCCCTTGTGGCGCTTGAGCGAGCGCGCCACTTCGCGCTTGGACGCGCACATCACGCGGATCTTGAGCTGCTCGTCGGTCTCGGTGTTGTTCACGAGATAGTGCAGGCCGCGCCATGCGCCTTCGAGCTGCTGGAAGTCTTCGTGGTGCAGGATCTGATTGATCTGCTCCGAGAGCTTGCGGTCGATCTCCGTGATGATGGCCTGCACCGAGCGGTAGGCATCATTGGAGATGGTGACGGTGTTTTCCAGCGCCTGCACGGCCAGCGTCTTGACGGCGTTCTCCACCGCCTCGCGGGCCTGGTCGGTCTTGGGCTTGAACTCGCGCTGCAGGAGGTCGGAGAACTCGTTCGGCGCGAGCGCCTCCACGGTGGCCTGCGCTTGCGCTGCTGTCTGTTTGGGTGCGGTGCTCATGATGGAGATCCTGTCGTCGTCGTCGTCGGCTTGCGTTGCGGGTGCTGCTCGTGCGTGCGCTTACTCGGAAGAAGCGCCGGGTGCCGAGCCCGCTTTTTCGTTCGCGGCTTCCACCGCCTTGGCAACGGCGGGGTTGGGCGCGGACGCCAGCGACTTGAGCAGCGCCGGGTTCTGCAGCGCCTGTGCGATCAGTTGTTCCGCGCCGTTCTTGCCGTCCATGTAGGACAG
This sequence comes from Variovorax sp. EL159, assembly GCF_900100965.1. Classification (GTDB taxonomy): domain Bacteria; phylum Pseudomonadota; class Gammaproteobacteria; order Burkholderiales; family Burkholderiaceae_C; genus Variovorax. The sequence continues at coordinate 138,082 of NZ_FMUJ01000010.1, forward strand.
CAGGTTCGACAGCTCGGTGCGCGCTTCGAGCAGTTGCTGCAGCGCATCGACCTGGCGTGCGATGCGTGCGGGCGAGAAGTCGTCCATGCTGTCGAAGGTGATGTCGACATTCATCTGGCCTTCGCCGGTGAGCGTGTTGGGCACCTGGAAGGCCACGCGCGGCTTGATCGACTTCATGCGGTCGTCGAAGTTGTCGATGTCCACCGCCATGAATTCACGTTCGGCCAGGTCCGGCATCGGATCGATCTGCTTGCCCGCGAGATCGGCGATGACGCCCATCACGAAGGGCAGCTGGATCTTGCGTTCGCTGCCGTAGATCTCGACGTCGTACTCGATCTGCACACGCGGCGCGCGGTTGCGCGCGATGAACTTCTGACCACTGTTTCTGACACGGTTGTCTGCCATAAGCTTCCTCTTGAATCTGAATGCGTGTGGGGTCCGCCCCTGATCGACCGGCTGTCGCCGGGCCCGCGGCGTCTGGTGGCTATTGCGACGGGCTCCCGCCGTTCAACGGCCGCCCCGCGAGGCTCTCTATCTTTTGCAATCCCTCGGGCACGAGCTCTTCGATGATCTGGAAGAAGTTGAGGTCCAGCAGCCGCTGCGCTCTTCGTATCAGCATGGGCGCCGGATGGCTGGGCTCCGCACGCTCCAGATACAGGCAAGCTTTTTCCAACAACACTTGCACATCATCACGACTCGATATTTCAATATCTTTAATGCTGGCCGCGCGTAGTCCTGCGCCGCCATTTGCAGCCGTACCGGCTGCGGCATTTGGTACTACCGATTCGGTGGGTACGACCCCATCCGATGCCACTCCTGATGGGGCTTCAACAGCTTGCGACGGGTCGGGTTGCGCCTGTTCGGGGAGCAGTTGAACCACCGTGCGCAGCGAGCGTTCGAGGCGCGAGAAGTCGGGCGCCCAGCTTTGCCCCAACGCGCGTTCGGAGGTCTGGCGAATGCGCTGCAGCAGATCGAGCGCGGCACGCAGGGCCACCACCGGCGGCGCTTCTTTCTCGTGCGCGCGGCGGGCCGCATCGCGCAGGCGGCCGATACCGCCGGGGTAGTCGACCTGGTCGGTCTTGCTCGAATCGAGCAGTGCCTCGACCTGCCGCAGGCTCATGGCCGCACCGCCGTCGTCCAGCAGGCGCGCATCGCGCACACTGCGCCCGAGTCCTTCGGATTCGGCCAGTGCAGCCAGCGCATTCATGCGCGGCAACGGGTCTTCGAAATCCTCATCGACCACCACGCGCGGATGCACGTCGCTCCAGAACTTCTGCAACACCGCATCGACCACCTGCAGGCCATCGACATAGCCCGGAAGGCCCCGGCTTTCGGTCCATGCCAGCGTGAGCGGCACCAGCACGCGCAGGTCCCGCGTGCGCGTGCACAGCTGCTTGGCGATGCGCTCGACACGGGCCCAGTCCGGTGGCTCGGCGGGGATGATGGTCGACCCGAACTGTTGTTCGCGCTTGCCCGTCGTTGCCTGTTGCAGTGCCATGAAATCGGGGTCGTACTCCAGATCTTCACCGCACGGGAACGGGCCCTCCACAGGCGACTGCAACAGTTCGATCTCGCTCGGCGACAACTCTTCTCCCCTGTTAACCGTTTTTCAACAATAGTTATCTTGAGGGGTACGCAAGCTTCGGTCAACCGCAACAGAATGCAACGCGCAGCCTATGAATCACAAAGGAGTACAACTCCTTTTAAAACGTTTACCGAACGTCTACAGCGCAACTACAACAGTCCGCGCCCGGCCAGGTTGCGCATCAACGCGCCGATGCCGAAAGTCCATCGCGGCGCCTGATCGGCGTGCACCACGCGATTGACCAGCGCCCCCAACTCGGGTGCGGCGATGCGCACGCTGTCGCCCACCACATGGGTGAATCCTTGACCAGGCCCGTGACGGTCTTGTGTCGGCGCAAACATGGTTCCCAGAAACAACATGAAACCGTCTGGGTAGGCGTGATGTATGCCCACTGTCTGCGCCACGAGGTCGAGCGGATCGCGGCTGATCTTCGACAACGAGCTCGATCCTTCGAGCCTGAAGCCTTCGGGCCCCGTCACTTCGAGCCCGACCGTGATGCGGCGCACGTCCGCAATGCCGAAGTGCGCATCGAACAGACGGATGAAGGGGCCGATGGCGCACGAGGCGTTGTTGTCCTTCGCCTTGCCGAGCAGCAATGCGCTGCGGCCTTCGAAGTCGCGCAGGTTGACGTCGTTGCCGAGCGCGGCCCCCAGCGTCTGGCCGCGGCTGTTGACCGCGAGCACGACTTCGGGCTCTGGGTTGTTCCACACGGAGCCCGAATGAATGCCGACGTCGGCGCCCGTGCCTACTGCTGCAAGCACCGGGGCCTTGGTGAAGATCTCGGCGTCGGGGCCGATGCCGACTTCGAGGTACTGCGACCACAGGCCCTGCGCGATCAGCACGTCCTTGACCTTCGCGGCTTCGGGCGAGCCCGGCACGATGTCGGCGAGGTTGTCGCCGAGCACGTCGCCGATGGCGGCGCGCGTGGCTTCGGCCTTCGATGCATCGCCGCGCGCCTGCTCCTCGATCACGCGCTCGAGCAGGCTCGCGACGAAGGTCACGCCACTGGCCTTGATGGCCTGCAGGTCGCAGGGCGCAAGCAGCCAGGGCTTGCTTTCGTCGCGCGCGGGCTCGTCGCTGTTGGCGAGCACGGCGTCGAGCGCGGCGATGCGCGGTGCGTTCGTCATCAGTGCCCGGCGAACGGCTTCTGCAGGCTGTGCGTCGCCTTCGAGCAGCTCGCTCATGGTCGGTGCGAGCTTCGAGAGGTCGTGCAGGCCGCCTTCATGAACGGCCACCAGCACCGGGCCCACGCCGGGTTGCCAGATGCGGCCGACCAGTGTGGCGCGCTCGGCGTCGCGGGGCAGGCTGGAAGAAGTCGAGAGGTTCAAGGGCATGGCGTCGTGTCTCCGTAGGTATGTGTCGCTACGGGGCATCGTAGCGGCGCATCGCGGATGACGACGGCCGGCCCTGTCAGTGCCCCGGTGCCGCGCGCACGCGGGCGACTTCGGCGGGCAGGTCTTTCCACGCCGGCTCCTGCGGCGCGAAGCGTGCGCGCATGTAGCCGGCGAGTTCGGCGATCTGCCGGTCGTCGAGCGCTTCGCGAAACGCGGGCATGAAGCCGATGTCGCGGCTCGCGGGTTCGCGCACGCCATCGAGGATGGTGCGCAGCAGGTTGTCGGGCCGCGCGCTCGTGAGGTTGCTGTTGAGCGCGAGCGGCGTGTTCACGCCCAGCAGCGTGGGGCCGTTGCCATCGTGATGGCATGACGCACATGCACTGTCGAACATGCGCTGCGCGGGGCCGAGCAACTGGCCTTGCGTGCGGGCGGCGTTGTCGATCGCCTGTTGCGCAAGAGCCTGCGGTTCGGCCACCGGCGATGGATTGAACGAACCGAGGTAGGTGGCCATGGCGCGCACATCCGCATCGGGCACCTGGGCCAGTTCGCGCACCACCTCGGCCATCGGTCCACCGGCGATGCCGTGGCGTGGCGAGTGGCCGTTGCGCAGGTAGCGATAGAGCGCGTCGGCATCCCACGGCACGGCCGACTTCGACAACTGCGTGAGCGATGGTGCCTCCCAGCCGTCGACCATCGCGCCCGAGAGAAAGGCGCTGCCGCCCTGCTCCGCGCCCAATGCACTGCGCGGCGTGTGGCAGGCGCCGCAATGGCCCAGGCCGTTGACGAGGTAGGCGCCGCGGTTCCACTCGGCGCTTTGCGTGGCCACGGGCTGCAATGGCGCGGGGTCATGAAAGAGCGCGTTCCAGCCGGCCATCAACGGCCGCATGCTGAAGGGGAACTTGAGTTCGGACTTCGGCGTTTCGGCGCGCACGGCAGGCATCGACATGAAGTACGCATAGAGCGCCTGCAGGTCGTCGTCGCTGGTCTTCGCGAATGCGGTGTAGGGGAATGCCGGGTACAGGTGATGGCCGTCGCGCGAGACGCCTTCGCGCATCGCACGCTGGAAGGCGCTGAACGACCAGCGGCCCAGGCCAGTGTCGGCATCGGGCGTGAGGTTGGTGGTGTAGAGCGTGCCGAAGGGCGTGTCCATCGCACGGCCTCCGGCGTTGGGTGTACCGCCGGGTGCGGTGTGGCACACGGCGCAATCGCCAAGGGCGGCGAGCACGCGGCCGCGCTCGATGGTGGACTCGCTGTAGACCGGTGCGGTAAGGGACACGGGCGCGATGGCGGAGCGCCAGCCGAGCAGGCCGGCAACAACGCCGATGCCGCCGATGAAGAGGGCTGCGCCTGTCGCCCACACGCCCTTCCTCTTGGGCCAGATGGCTTCGGCATTGCGCCTTCCCCCTCTGGGGGAAGGTTGGGATGGGGGCACGGCAGCGTCACCATTCAAGCGCCGCTCGCCCCCACCCCCGCCCTCCCCCAGAGGGGGAGGGAGCAAACCCCGATTCAACTCCGCCAGCACCGTCTCCGGCGTGAACGGCGGCGCCCGAAACCGCACCCCCGTCGCATCGAAGATCGCATTCGCGATCGCCGCCGTCCCCGGCACCGACGACGACTCCCCCGCCCCCAGCGAAGGCTCGCCCGGACGCGGCATGTGCATGACCTCGATCACCGGCACTTCGCGGAAGTTGATGATCGGGTAGCTGCCCCATTCGCGGCTCGCGACCACGCCCGACGGCAACACGCCCGGCAGCTGCGCACCACCGGCCTCGGCGCCACCCTGCTGCGGCGCGAACTGCACACGCTCCTTGAGCGCCCGGCTGGTGGTCTGGATCACATTGCCGTGCACCTGGTGCTCGACACCCGCGGGGTTGATCATCAGGCCCGCGTCATGCCCCACCACGACGCGGCGCACATGCACCTCGCCGGTCTTGCGATTGACCTCCACATCGGCCACCCATGCGGCCCACGCGGCACCGAAGCCGGGCCACTTGCTGTGGATGTAGCGCGCATACGCGAAGCCCTGGCCGAAGAGGATGTCGCCGCCCTCGCCCAGCCCGCCGTCGGCGTTTTCCTGCGGCCCGGTGCGCATGCGCCAGCCGGCCTTCTGCGCGGTGGCCTGCACCAGCTCGACCGCGCGCGGATCTTCCAGATGGCGCAGCCGGAACTGCACCGGATCGACGCCAGCGGCAGTCGCCAGCTCGTCGATGTACGACTCGTGCGCAAACGAACTCGGCAGCGCCGACACGCCGCGCAGCCACGAGGCGCGCACGATCGGCGCCATGTCGTTGACCTTCACGCGCAGGTTGTCGTAGCTGTAGGGCGGGCGCGCGGTGCGGTCGCCCATCTCGAAGGCCTGCGCCACCGGCTCGATGGTGCGCGTGAGCAGCAGCGCGAGCGTTGGTGCGCCGTTCGATGGGTACGAGGTCTCGAAGTCGTAGGCGGCGATGCGGCCGTCGGCCATCAGGCCGCCGTCGATCTCCATGAGCTGCGCGGCGCCCTTCGGCTCCCACGCGTGTTCCTGCTCGCGCGTGAGCTGCACGCGCACCGGCATGCCGACCGCGCGTGCGAGCAGCGCAGCATCGGCCGCCACGTCATCGGCGCCATTGCGGCCATAACAGCCAGCGGCCTCCATGCGGACCACATCGACCTGCACGTCTTCCACGCCCATGAGCTTCGCCAGGTCGGCGCGCAGCACATGCGGGTTCTGCGAACCGGCCCAGCAGCGCAGCTGCATGCCGCTGCCATCGGCCGGTTGACATTCGGCCAGCGCGCATGAAGGGACAATGGACGCGTGCATCTGGTACGGCCACACGTAAGTGCGCTGCATCGGCTGCGCGGCCGCGGCCATCGCGCCATCGACATCGCCTTCATCGACCAGCAGGCGCTGCGTCGAAGGGTTGTCGCGCAGGGCCTGCGCAACATCGGACAGGTCGGGCATGCCGGGCCACGGCTTCCACGCCACGCGCAGTTCGCGCAGCGCCTGTTCGGCGTGCTCCTCGCGCTCGGCCACGATGCCGACGAAGTCGCGGATGACGACCACGGCGTGGATGCCCGGGATGTGCGCGATGGAAGATTCATCGACCGACTCGAGCGTGTTGCCGATGAACTCGCCATGGTCCGCGCCCGCATAGGGCGGACGCACCACGCGGCCATGCAGCATGCCGGGCACGCGCATGTCGTGCACGAACACGAGTTCGCCCGCGAGCTTGGCGGGAATGTCGACGCGCGCCTGCCGCGTGCCGACCACGCGGTAGTCGGCCGGGTTCTTGGGCTGCGCCTGCGGATCGAGCCGCAGCACGGTGCGCTGGGCGGCGACGAGGTCGGCATAGCTGACGTGACGGTCCGGTGCTTCGGTGACGCGCACCACGCCGTTGCGCACCTGCAGCGCATCGACGGCGACGCCAAGGCGCTCGGCCGCGCGCGCGAGCAGCCACGACCGCGCCTGCGCGGCGGCCAGCCGCAGCGGCTGCGAATGGATCTGGATCGACGCGCTCGCGATCGTCGCGCCCTGGTTGGGCACGCGCGCGGTGTCGCCGAGCATCATGCGCACGCAAGGCATGCCGAGGTCGAGTTCCTCGGCCACGATCTGCGCGAGCGCGGTCTGGATGCCGGTGCCCAGGTCGACGTGGCCGTTGAGCGCGGAGGCGCTGCCGTCGTCCCACACGGCGAGCAGGATCTCGTCGCCTTCGATGGGGTTGCCGGCGATCAGTGCGGGCTGGCCTTTGGTTGGCGGCGGTGCGGGGGGTGCCTCGCGCACGACGAGCAGGACGCCATCGGCAGCGAAGAACTCCGCACGGGTCTGCGGCAGATCTGCGCGGCGTGTCATCGGACTTGCTCCCTCTCCCTCTGGGAGAGGGTTGGGGTGAGGGCAAGCGGCGATGGTTGCGGCAGTGCTTGTTCACAGGCCCATGCCCTCACCCTAGCCCTCTCCCAGAGGGAGAGGGGACAAAACCTCGGGAGCAGATGACGCGGGCGGCTCATGGGTTTGCTTCTGCACGCATACGCAGCGCCGCACGATGCACCGCATCGAGAATTTCAATGTGCGTGCCGCAACGGCACAGATTGCCCGACAACTCGCTCCGAATACGCGCCTCGCTCGCCTGCGGATCGCGCGCGAGCAACGCCGCCGCCTGCATGACCATGCCGTTCAGGCAGTAGCCACACTGCGCGGCCTGCGCATCTTCAAACGAAGCCTGCACCGGATGCCAGTTGCCCCGCGCCCCCAACCCTTCGAGCGTCGTGATCGCGCGCCCCGCCACGCCATGCGCCGGAATCACGCAGGCACGCGCCGCCACCCCATCGACATGCACCGTGCAGGCACCGCACTGCCCCAGCCCGCAGCCGTACTTGGGGCCGTTCAGCCCCAGGTCGTTACGCAGCAGATGCAACAGCGTCGCCTCGCGTGGCACGCCGGCAAGTGCATGCGCCTGGCCGTTGACCCGCAGGTGCAGCGGCTCAGCGCCGCAACTGGCCGTCACGGGTGTACATCTCCAGGTCCACGAAGGTCGAGCCGTTGTGGTTCTTCGCGCTGTAGTCGACGGGGAAATCGCCGAAGCGCGTGCTGCCGATGCTTTCGAGCCCGGCGATGAAGCTGTCGCGCGTGAGCGTCTTGCCCGCGCGGCGCAGGCCCTCGACCATCACGCGCGCGACGATGTAGCCCTCGAGCGCGGTGTAGCTGTCGATCTTCTCGCCGAACTCCGCGCGGTCGCGTTGGTAGTCGGCCACGATGGGCACGCGCTGCGCGGTCGGCGGCGGCACGATGCTGGCCGTGACCAGCCCGGCGAGCTTGCCGTCGAGCCGCTTGGCGGAGCCGGCCGCATCGGTGATGCCGACCGACAGCGTGTACAGCGGTGCCGCCACCGCATTGGCGCGGTAGTCGCGCATGAACACCTCGACCATGCGGCCGGCCATGATCATCACGACCGCACCGGGCTTGGCTTCGGCCAGGCTCGCGACGACGGACTTCGCGTCTTCGGCCGTGATCGCCAGCGGCAAGGTCTTCAGCACCTTGACCTTGTAGTCGGCCGCCAGCTCTTCGCAGGTCGCGAGGTTCGACTTGCCGAAGGCGCTGTCTTGATAGACCACCGCGATCGACTGGATGCCGAGGGTCGAGAGGTGGCTGATGATCTTGCGCAGCTCCAGGTCGTAGCCCGCGCGCACGTGGAACAGGTAGCGGTTGGTCTTGGTGCGAAACGACGTGGTTCCCACCAGCGGTGCGAACATCGGCACGCCGGCCTTCTCGGCCAGCGGCATCGCGGCCGCGAGGTTGCCGGTGGCGACGTAGCCGGTGAGCGCGAAGACCTTGTCTTCATCGATCAGCTTCGCGGTGTTGACGGCCGTCTTCGCGGGGTCGTAGGCGTCGTCGTAGGTGACCAGTTCGATCTTGCGGCCGTTGACGCCGCCCGACTTGTTGACGCGATCGAAGTACAGCTTGATGCCCGCGCGGTAGTCGACGCCGAAGTCCTTGGCCGGGCCGCTGAACACGGCCGACTGGCCGATGCGGATGGTGGCGTCCGTCACGCCGTTGTCCGCGCGTGCCGACCGCAGCAAACCCGGGCCGAGCGCCAGGGCCGCGCCGCCCGCCACCACCGCGCGCCTTGAAATCGAAAGCTTCATGCGTCGTTTGTCTCGTTGTTTTTTCTGGTCTTGTCGTGGTTGCAGGTTGTCGGCCCTGCGTGCCTCAGGCGGTCTGGATGTCGCCGGACTGGATGCGCTTGACGCCCTTGGCCGTCATCTGCTTCCACGCGGCGGCCAGCGAGCCATTGAGGTCGATGCCACGCGTCGCGTCTTCGATCACATAGGCCTCGAAGCCGGCCTTGCGCGCGTCCATCGCGGTCCAGGCCACGCAGAAGTCGGTGGCCAGGCCGGTGACGAACACGGTCTTGATGCCGCGCGCCTTGAGGTAGCCGGCCAGGCCGGTGGCCGTCTTGTGGTCGGCTTCCTCGAAGGCCGAGTAGCTGTCCATCTCCTTGTGGAAGCCCTTGCGGATGATGAGCTGCGCGGTCGGCACCTTCAGCTCCTTGCCAAGCGCCGCGTCTTCCGTGCCCTGCACGCAATGGTCGGGCCACAGCACCTGCGTGCCGTAGCTGAGCTTGGTGGTCTCGAAGGGCTTCTTGCCACTGTAGGAGCTGGCAAACGAAGCATGGCCGGCCGTGTGCCAGTCCTGCGTGACGACGATGTTCTCGAACGCCGGCGCCAGCGCGTTGATGACCGGAATGACTTCGTTGCCGCCCTTCACCGCCAGCGTGCCACCGTCGAGAAAGCAGTTCTGCACGTCCACCACGATCAGCGCCGCCTTGGCGCCGGGCTTGATCTTGCCGGCCGCGAAGGCGTTGAAAGCGACACTGCCGAGGCCACCGGCCAGCCCGAGGGCTGCGGCGGATTTCACGAGGGTTCTGCGATGCATGGCGTGGACTCCAGGGGTTGAAGAAAAATCAGACGCTCAAATACGCACGGCGCACTTCGTCGTTGGCCGCCAACTCGGCCATCGTCGCGTGATAGCGGATCTGGCCCTTCTCGAGCACGTAGGCGCGGTCGGACACCAGTTCGGCGAAGTGCATGTTCTGCTCCGACAGCAGGATGCTCACGCCCTGCGCCTTGAGTTCCAGGATCATGTTCGCCATCTGCTCGACGATGACCGGTGCCACGCCTTCGGAAGGTTCATCGAGCAGCACGAGGTAGGGGTTGCCCATGAGCGTGCGCGCCACGGTCAGCATCTGCTGCTCGCCGCCGCTCATGCGGCCGCCGGGGCGGTTGGGCATTTCGCCGAGGTTGGGGAACAGCTTGAACAGGCGCTCGGGCGACCACAGCGGCGCATCGGTGCCGTCGGCCCAGCGGCGCGCGGGCTGCTTGCCGACCTCGAGGTTCTCCATCACCGTGAGGTCGGTGAACACGCGCCGGTCTTCGGGTACGAAGCCCAGGCCCAGGCGCGCCGCATGGTGCGGCTCGCTCTTCGAGATGTCGTGGCCGAGAAAGCGCACCGCGCCGCGGCGCTTGGCGAGCATGCCGATCAGCGCCTTCAGCGTGGTGGACTTGCCCGCGCCGTTGCGGCCCATGAGCGCGACCACTTCGCCGCGACGCACGTCGAGGTCGACGTCATAAAGAATCTGCGCGGCGCCGTACCAAGCACACAGCGCTTTCGCTTCCAGCAGGGGTTCGTGCGTGCTCATGCCGCTTCTCCAATGGCCGCAGCCTTTTCTGCGATCTTCTTCTCGAAGGTCTTGCCGGTGCCGAAGTACACCTCCTGCACCTTGGGGTGGTCGCGAATTTCCAGCGGCTTGCCCTGCGCGATGAGGCGACCGCGCGCGAGCACGATCATGCGGTCGGCATACGCGAACACCACGTCCATGCTGTGCTCGGTGAACAGCACGGCCATGCCGCGCTGGATGACCAGGTCCTTGGTCAACGCCATCAGCGAGTTGCGCTCCTTGGGCGCCATGCCGGCGGTGGGCTCGTCCATCAAGAGCAGCTTGGGCGAATTGGCCATCGCGATGGCGAGTTCGACACGCTTCACGTCGCCATAGGCGAGCACGCTGCAGGGCCGGTCGGCTTGCGACTTCATGCCGACCTGGTCGAGCAGCGCCAGCGCTTCGTCGCGCTTGTGGTCGGCGGCACGGCGCCACATCGAGAACAGCTTGTGGTCATGCGAGAGCAGCGCCATCTGCACGTTCTCGACGACGGTGAGCGAGGCAAAGGTCTCGGCGATCTGGAAGGTGCGGCCCACGCCCTTGCGCCAGATTTCGCGCGGCTTGCGGCCGACGAGCTCCTGGCCGTCGAGCGTGATCGAGCCCTGGTCGGCCTTGAGCTGGCCGTTGACCATGTTGAAGGTGGTGGACTTGCCTGCGCCATTCGGGCCGATGAGCGCGAGCAGTTCGCCGGGCGGCAGCTCGAAGCTGATGCCGTCCACGGCCTTGACGCCGCCGAACGATTTGCCGAGGTTGGTGACCTTGAGGAGGCTCATGCTTTCACCTCCTTGAGCTTGGCTTCGGCATCCGCATCGTCGTGCTTGGGTGCGCGCCAGCGATCCGCCAGTTGCTTGATCGAGCCCGCGATGCCCTGCGGGAACAGCAGCACCAGAATGAGGATGATGGCCCCGAGCATCGCGCGCCAGTAGTCGGTGTTGCGCGCCACGGTGTCGTGCAGCCAGGTGAAGGTGATGGCGCCGACCACCGGCCCCGCCAGCGTCTGGATACCGCCGAGCAGCACCATCACGAGACCATCGACCGACTTGCCGACCGACAGGCTCTCGGGCGAGATGCTGCCCTTCGAGAAGGCATAGAGCGCACCGGCCAGGCCGGCTACCGTGCCCGCGATCACGAACGCGGCCCACTGCATGCGCTTGACGTCGATGCCGATGGCGTCGGCGCGCAGCACCGAGTCGCGGCCCGCGCGCAGCGCATAGCCGAAGGGCGAGAACAGCACGCGCCGCAGCCACCACACGCCGAAACCGACGAGCACCAGCGTGAGCCAGTAGTAGGCCTGCTTGTCGGAGAGCCACTCGGAAGGCCACACACCCGTCAGGCCGTTGCTGCCGCCCGTGAAGCTGTCCCACTGGTAGGTGATGGCCCAGGTGATCTGCGCGAAGGCCAAGGTGAGCATGGCCAGGTACACGCCCGACAGCCGCACCGCGAACCAGCCGTAGACCAGCGCGCCGAGCGCCGCCACGATCGGCGCGGCGATGAGCGCGACTTCCATCGGCAGGTGCAGCGAACGAACCAGCAGCGCGGCGCCGTACGCGCCGAGCCCGAAGTACGCGGCATGGCCGAACGAGTGCATGCCGGCCGGGCCCATGATGAAGTGCAGGCTGGTAGCAAAGAGCGCGGCGATCAGCAGGTCGATCATCAGCACCAGCGTGTAGGGCGAGTTCACCGTCAGCAGCGGCAGCACGGCGAGCATGAGCGCCAGCACCGCAGCGGCGACAAGGTAGGCATTGCTCGGGCGGCGCAGCGGCTCTTCCTGCATGCCCACGTAGCGGCTCGGCGCCTGCGGCCGGCCGAACAGGCCCCAGGGGCGCCACACCAGCACGATGGCCATGACCAGAAAGTCGACCATCAGCGTGAGCTTGGAGAAAGACACGTCGATGCCGAAGATCTGCACCACGCCGAGCCAGATGCACACGGCCTTGATCTCGGCGATGAGCAGCGCGGCCACGTAGGCCCCGGGCAGCGAGCCCATGCCGCCCACCACGACCACCACGAAGGCGGCGCCGATGGTGTTCAGGTCCATCTCGAGCGTGGCGGGTTCGCGCGGCAGTTGGAGTGCGCCGCCGAGGCCTGCGAGCAAGGCGCCCAGTGCGAACACGGCGGTGAACAGCCAGGCCTGGTTGACGCCCAGTGCGCTGACCATTTCGCGGTCTTGCGTGGCGGCGCGCACCAGCGTGCCGAAACGCGTGCGCGTCAACAGCAGCCACACCAGGCCCAGCACCACCGGGCCGATGACGATCAGGAACAGGTCGTAGGAAGGAAACTGCCGGCCCAGGATTTCGACCGAGCCCCTGAGGCCCGGCGCGCGCGGGCCGAGCAGTTCGTCAGGGCCCCAGAGCCACAGCACCGCGTCCTTGATGACGAGCACCAGTGCGAAGGTCGCGAGCAGCTGGAACAGCTCGGGCGCCTTGTAGATGCGGCGCAGCAGCAGCACTTCGATGAGCGCACCGAGCACGCCGACCGCCACCGCCGCGATCAGCAGCGCGGGCCAGAAGCCCAGGCTCGAACCCAGCTTGTCGACGAGCGTGTACGCCAGGTAGATGCCGACCATGAAGAACGACCCATGGGCGAAGTTGACGATGCGCGTCACGCCGAAGATCAACGAGAGGCCGGCCGCCACGAAGAAGAGCGAAGACGCGCCGGCCAACCCGTTGAGCAACTGAACAACGAAGCCTGAAAAGCTCATGAAGGACCCTGAGGAAACTGGAGACATCCGCTCCGCTCACCGCCGGCTGCCGGCGGTGAGCAGTGCGTTGCAGGAGCCGTGCGGTCAGTCCGCAGGGCGCATCTTTTTCACTTCGTCGTCCGAAGGCTGGAACTTGGCGCCGTCGAGGTAGACGTAGTCGACCATCACGCCCTTGCCGCCATCGTTCTTGGTCTTGCCGACATACGCGCCCATGGTGGACTGGTTGTCTTGCGCGCGGTAGCTGATATTGACGAAGGGCGAGTCGACCTGCAGGCCCTTGAAGGCGGCGACGAGCTTCTCGGTGTCGGTGCCGCCGGCCTTCTTGATGCCGGCCGCGATCGAGTGGATGGCGCTGTAGCCGACCACCGAGCCTAGGCGCGGGTAGTCCTTGAACTTGGCCTGGTAGGCGTCGAGGAAGGCCTTGTGCTCGGGCGTCTTGACGCCGTACCACGGGTAGCCGGTCACGATCCAGCCGTTGGGCGCTTCATCTTTCAGGGGGTCGAGGTACTCGGGCTCGCCGGTCAGCACGCTGACGACTTCACGGTCCTTGAACAGGCCGCGCGTGTTGCCTTCGCGCACGAACTTGGAGAGGTCGGCACCGAACAGCACGTTGAAGATCGCGTCGGGCTTGGCATCGGCCAGGGCCTGCACCACGCTGCCCGAATCGACCTTGCCCAGCGGCGGCGCCTGCTCGGCGACGAACTCCACGTCGGGCTGCGCGGCCTTCAGCAGCGTCTTGAAGGTGGCGACCGACGACTGGCCGTACTCGTAGTTGGGGTACACGATGGCCCAGCGCTTCTTCTTGAGCTTGGCGGCCTCGGGCACCAGCATCGCGACCTGCATGTAGGTCGAGGGGCGCAGGCGGTAGGTGTACTTGTTGCCGTTGCTCCAGACGATCTTGTCGGTGAGCGGCTCGGCAGCCAGGTAGAAGAACTTCTTTTGCTTGGCGAAGTCGGCCAGCGCCAGGCCGGTGTTCGACAGGAAGGCGCCGGCCAGCACGTCGATCTTTTCGCGCGAGATCAGTTCTTCGGCCACGCGCACGGCGTCGCCGGGGTTGGCGTTGTCGTCGCGGCTGATGAGTTCGATCTTCTTGCCGTTGATGCCGCCCTTGGCGTTGATCTCGTCGACCGCGAGTTCCATGCCCTTCTTGTAGGGCTCCAGGAAGGCGGGCTGCGCCTTGTAGCTGTTGATTTCACCGATCTTGATCACGCCCTGCGCATGCGCGGGGACAAGGGCCGCTGTGGCCAGCGTGACGACGGAAGCAGCGCAGAAAACATGGCGCAATGGAATCATCGGGAAGCTCCTTGGGTTCGAACAATAAACACGATGTTGTGACGGTGGTGCGAAGGCGGCCGGCTCAGCGAAGGCCGTCTTCGCCCTTGATCTCGCTGGCCTGCAGGCCGCCGATGCGCGGCAGCGGACGGCCGCTGTCGGTGACGGCCACGGCGACCACGATTTCGTTGGCGCGCGGTGCGTCGGACACGCGGGCTTCGACGGCGTCGAAATGGCTGCGCACGAAGGCCGCATCTTTATGCCCGAGCGGCACGTCGATGGCGGTGCCGAGCGTGCCCTGCTTCTTGGCCGAAGGCACGAGCGCCGCGCCCTTTTCAACGGCCACGCGCAGCGGCGCGCCGAGCTTGGGGTGCAGGATGGCGGCGGCATGTTCGAGCTCGCCGCGCTCGCCGACGATGGCGGCCTTGCCGTAGCTCTGCGCCTGGCCGGGCTCGATGCCCAGCGCCTTCACAGCCTTCTGGCCGAGCAGCGCGCCGAGCTCTTCGCCGATGGCGATGAGCTCGTCGAGGTTCCCGCTGTAGCGGCCGGCGTAGGGGTTCTCGATGACGGCGATGGCGACGGCGCGGCGCGTGGGCGGCGTCACGTCCTGGCCCATTTCCTTGCGGGTTTCATCGACCTGGATGACGAGCTTGCGGATGTTGGCGGTCATGTTCTGTGTGTTCCTTGTCTTGTCTCTTTGGCTTGTCTTTGCGCACTGGGATCAGCGCAGGCCGTCCCACTTGCTGATGTCTTTCGCGAGCAGGCCGCCGACGCGGGCGTGCACGCGGTAACCGGTGCTCATCGCGAGGATGAAGACGATCTCGTCGGCAGCCGGTGCACCGGGCACGCGCACTTCGATCGCGTCGAACTGGCCACGCACGTAGCTGGCGTTGATGTTGGTGAGCGGCACGTCGAGCGCGGCGCCGGGCGGGCCGACCTTCTTGGTCGAAGGCACGATGGAAAGCGCATTGCCGGGCTGGCCGGTTTTCTCTTCGGCCTTGCCTGCGGTGTAGGCCGCGCGGCTGCCCTTCCAGCCGAGCAGTTCGCGCATGGCGTAGCCGCCGGGCACGTGCCAGAGCGCACCGTGCTCCAGCTCGCCGTCGGCACCGACGATGGCGCCCTTGCCGTAGGTGGCGATCTGGTCGAGCGGCACGTCCATGGCAGCGTGCAGCTTGTGCGCCATGTCGACGCCCACCGGGTCGAGCAACGCCATCATCGGAAGGATGTCGGGCTCGTAGCGGCCGGCGAAGGGATTGGTCAGCACGGCGCCGATGGCACCGCGCACCAACGGCGTGTCGGCACGCGGTCCGAACTCGTGGTGAATGTGCTCGACATGGGTGAAGACGCGACGGATTTCGATCATGAAAAAGAACCTTGCTTTTCGTTAAGCAAATACTGAACCAACTGTCTTGGGCAGCTTGCTCCTGAGCGCCTTCGAGCATAAGGGCTCGACGAGTTTCCACTGCCACTGGCAAACGAGTAGAACGGCCCACACAAGCCCGCCTTTTTGCAGCACCTTCGCGCAGATCGCGCCCGTATCGAGTGCGCTCCTGACCTGCGACGGTGCGAGCGGCGGCACGTCGACGGTGACGAGGGTGTCGCCCAGGTCGCTGTTGTCCTTGCATTCGTTCGCGGGGCGGCGGCGGATGGCGGGGTCGTCGACATCGACGGCGTTGGCGATCACGGTGGCGGCAGCGTCGGCCTGCGCCGCGGTGGCGGCCAGCACCGTCACGCTGTCGGCGATGCCCAGCGAGAAGCTGCGGCCGCGCCAGCCACTGGTGGCCACGCCGCGCACGGGCTGGTCTGCGCGCAACTCGAACTGGCCGTCGGTGGTGAGCAGGCCGCTGTTCTCGCGCCAGTCGAAGCGCGCGATGTCGGCGAAGACACCGACGCGCGCGCACTGGCCGGGCGCAAGGTGCAGCGCGATGTCGCCGCCGTTGTTGATCCATGCGCGTTCGATGCCGGGGCGCTCGTAGAAGGGCATCAGCTCTTGCGCGACGGCACCCGCGACCGCCGCCATCGGCGTGATGAACATCGGCGAGAACGCGGCGCAGGCGTCCCACATGCGGCGTGCGATGACGCCGCGCGGGCGCAGCTTGTCGGTGACCGGCAGGCGCAGCAGCGGCAGCTCTTGCACCAGCTCTTCGAGCACGTGCGAGAAGCGCGCCCAGGCCGCGTCGTGCGCGGCCGCGACGGCGTACCGGTCGCCGTGCGCCTCGGCCACGATGTCGATCGGGCCGTGGTTGAAGTGCCAGCGGTCGTTGTCGAGCGCTGTGCGCTGGGCGGTCATGGCTCACCCTCGAGGGATGCGCATTTCTCCCTCCCCTTCCGGGGGAGGGTTGGGGTGGGGGCACGCGGCGCATCCACCGGGCGCTCTGCCCGCCCCCATCCCAGCCTTCCCCCAGCGGGGGAAGGAGCAAGAACCACGGCGCGCATCGACGCGGGCATTTTTCAACCCAGCATCGGCGCGTGACCGAGCGGCCACGGATTGGCCTCGTCGACCGCGAGCCACTGGCGCGCGAGCGGCGCGCCGTCTTCCTGCCACGCACCGCGCGCAAGCGCCTGTTCGAGCGAGAAGATGTGTCTCATGTGGCCGCCGAGCGCCTCGTAGTCGTCGCGCCGCATGCTGAATTCGATGGGCGCCACGATGGCCGGCGTGGGCACCGTGCCGAAGCTGTTGTCGGGCATGCGCATGACGTCGGCCATCACGGTGATGCCGCCGCCGGGCCACACATAGGCCGGCGCACCGCCGCAGGTGACGTTGACCAGCGCGCGCTTGATGGCGCGCGTCAGCAGCACCGGGTTTTCAGTGACGCCCGCACGCAGGCTGCCGCCGGCGCCGCCGAGGAACAACACGGTGCACAGCGACGGCTCGCAGTTCTCGCCGATGCGATCGACGATGCGCTTCACTTCGGGCGGCATCGGGTGCTCGACCGGCTTGAGCGCCTCGTCGAGCACGTACCACTGCGCATGCTCGCCGGTGGTCGATGTCATGAGCAGGCGCAGGCCGGGGCGCGCGACGCCCTCTTCCCAGCCTTCGATGATCGCGAGCGGATCGGCGATGTCGGTGCCGCCCCAGCCATTGCCTGGGTTCGCCACCTGGAAGTAGCGCCCCGGCGTCGATTTGCGGCCCAGCATCTGGATGCCCGAGGGCGCCATGTCGAGGCAGCGGCCGGCCTGGTGCTCGGTGAGCACGCCGGTGATGTGGTCGTCGACCACCACCACCTCGTCGGCCACGCCCGCGAACTGGCGCGCGAAGATGCCGACCGCCGCCGAGCCGCAGCCCACGCGCATGCGCTGCTCTTCGACGCCGTTGACGATGGGCGCCTTGCCGGCCTGGATGACGAGGGTGGAGCCGCCGTCGATGGTGCATTCCACGGCCTTCTTGTTGCCCAGCAACTGCATCAGCTCGGCCGTCATGCGGCCTTCTTTCTTGCTGCCGCCGGTGAGGTGGTGCACGCCGCCCAGCGACAGCATCTGCGAGCCGTATTCGGACGTGGTGACGTGGCCCACGACCTCGCCGCGGTAGCGCACGTTGGCCTGCTCGGAACCGAGGAAGCGGTCGGTGTCGATCTTCACCTTGAAGCTGCAGTAGCTGAAGATGCCTTCGGTGACGACGGTGACCATGTCGACGCCTTTGGCCTTGGAGGCCACGATGAAAGGGGCGGGCTTGTAGTCGGGGTAGGTGGTGGACGAGCCCACGCCGGTGACGAAGACTTCGTCGGCGTGCAGCAGGTCGCCATTCCAGTCGGGCGCGGCCACTGCGCCTGCTGCATCGGCAGTGGTGGCGGCTTCTTCAGTGGCGCGATTGAAAGGCACCAGCGCGGGCGCATCGGCTGCGATTGCGCGGCGCAGCAGCACCACGGGGTCGACACGCACCAGCACGCCTTCCTTGTTGGCATAGCGGTCGCAGGCACCGGTGCGGCCGTCGGAGATCTGGCACAGCACGGGGCAGGCGTTGCACTCGACCTTGGCGGTGCTCATGCGCTCGTTGCGCGGCGGCGCCTTGCCGAAGGCGCTGCTGCCGGCTTCGGCAACCACCGGCATGTCGATGCCGGGCAATCCGTCTGTCTTGGTGTGTTCTGTCATCGGGGCGATCTCGTGGGCGTGTGTCGGGCAATACCGTCCGGCGAGGGTTGCAACAAACGTGCCGTCTGCCCGCTTGTGCGTCGACTGCCGTTTGTGTAGCATTCCCTACACTTTCATGTTGCGTTCACTACATTCGAGGTCAATGTAGCAAACGGGCCCGATGCTTGCAATGGTGTTTTCTCTCGGGGTTTTTGCCGACCAACGACAATGGAGGGTTCGAAGCCGGCCGACGGTTGCCGCCCCACAGGCGTGCATTTCGGCTCAGCCACCTTCCTCTGTTTTCAACCAACACTTGAGTTCTGTATGAGTGCATTCAGCGAAGAACGCGTCCTGAGCGTCCACCACTGGACCGACCGCCTGTTCACCTTCACCACCACGCGCGATGCGGCGCTGCGCTTCTCGAACGGTCATTTCACGATGATCGGCCTGAAGGTCAACAACAAGCCCCTGCTGCGCGCCTACAGCATCGTGAGCCCCAACTACGAGGAGCACCTCGAGTTCCTGAGCATCAAGGTGGAAGACGGCCCGCTCACCTCGAAGCTGCAGCACATCCAGGTGGGCGACACCATCATCGTGGGCCGCAAGCCCACCGGCACTTTGCTGATCGACTACACGCTGCCCGCCAAGCGCCTGTACCTGTTCGGCACGGGCACCGGCCTTGCACCGTTCATGAGCATCATCCGCGACCCCGACACCTACGAGAAGTTCGAGCAGGTCATCCTGGTGCACGGCGTGCGCCAGGTCGACGAGCTGGCCTACCACGACCTCGTGACCGACCACCTGCCCAAGCACGAGATCCTGGGCGAGATGATCGAGAAGCAGCTGCTCTACTACCCGACCGTCACGCGCGAAGAGTTCCGCAACCAGGGCCGCATCACCGACCTGATCGAGAGCAACAAGCTCACCGACGACCTGGGCCTGCCGCCCCTGAACGTCGAGGAAGACCGCGTCATGCTGTGCGGCAGCCCCGGCCTGCTGGTCGACCTGAAGCACATCCTCGAGGCGCGTGGCTTCAAGGAAGGCAACACCTCGACGCCGGGCGACTTCGTCGTCGAACGCGCCTTCGCAGAAAAGTAAGCCCAGAGACGCCGCGCGCACGATGGCCGACAGCCGCACCGCCACGAAGTTGACCAAGCCCCAGCGCCGCATCGGCGTGCGCGAGGCGGCGGCGCAGGCCACGCGCGACAGCATCCTGAAATCGGCGACCAAGGTGTTCGCCAAGTACGGCTACGACGGCGGCAGCGTGGAGAAGATCTCCAAGGCCGCGAAGTCGTACGACCGGATGATCTACTACTACTTCGGCAGCAAAGAGGGCCTCTTCATCGCGGTGCTCGAAGGCATCTACCAGCGCATGGACGATGCCGAGGCCGCCATCGCGCTCGATGCGAGCCGCCCCGTGGAAGCGCTCACCGAAGTCATCCGCTTCGTTCTCGGCTACTACCGCAAGAACCCCGAGTTCGTGACGCTCTTGAACACCGAAAACCTGCACAAGGGCCGGCACATCTCGAAGTCGCTGCGGGCGCGCGAGTATTCGTCGCGGGCGGTGGCGATCATTTCCGAGATCCTGGCCAGCGGCTCTTTGCAGGGCCTGTTCCGCAAGGACCTCGTGGCACGCGACATCTACCTGCTGATCGCGTCCACCGGCTATTTCTACACCTCGAACCGGCACACGCTGACCGCCTTTCTCGGCGAGCCGCTGGAATCGCCCGAGGCGATCACGCACTGGGAAGACTTCGTGATCGAGACCGTGCTGCGCACCGTGCGCGCGGACGACATACAAGACAACAACTCCCCATCCCACGACGAGGACACCACGAAATGGCAGAAATCGCAGCCGGCGCAAAGTCGGGCAAGGTCGTCATAAAGAACATCGGGCTGCTGCTCTCGGGCGACATCGACAAGCCCATCCTCGACGCCGACACCATCGTGGTGAACGACGGCCTGATCGTCGCGGTCGGCAAGGAGAAAGACTGCGACCTCGAAGGCGCCCAGACCGTCATCGACGCGCGCAGGACCTGCGTGGCACCGGGCCTGATCGACAGCCACGTGCACCCGGTGTTCGGCGACTGGACGCCGCGCCAGGGCCAGATCGGCTGGATCGACTCGACCATGCACGGCGGCGTGACGACGATGATTTCCGCCGGCGAAGTGCACCTGCCCGGCCGCCCGAAGGACATCGTCGGCCTGAAGGCGCTGGCCATCACCGCGCAGCGCGCGTTCGACAACTTCCGCCCCGGCGGCGTGAAGGTGCTGGCCGGCGCGCCGGTCATCGAGAAGGGCATGGTCGAGAGCGACTTCAAGGAACTCGCCGAAGCCGGCGTGGGCCTGCTCGGCGAAGTCGGCCTGGGCTCGGTGAAGGCCGGCTACGAGGCCAAGGAGATGGTGGCCTGGGCGCGCAAGTACGGCATCCAGAGCACGATCCACACGGGCGGCCCGTCGATTCCGGGCTCGGGCCTGATCGACAAGGACGTGGTGCTCGAAGCCGACGCCGACATCATCGGCCACATCAACGGCGGCCACACCTCGCTGCCCGAGGCGCATGTGTGCGAGCTGTGCGAGAAGAGCTCGCGCGCCATCGAGATCGTGCACAACGGCAACGAGAAGGTCGCCATCGCGGCGGCCAAGGCGGCACTCGAACTGAAGTGCCCGCACCGCGTGATCCTGGGCACCGACGGGCCCGCGGGCTCGGGCGTGCAGCCGCTGGGCATCCTCCGCATGGTGGCAATGCTGTCGTCGATCGCGAACATTCCAGCCGAGTTGGTGTTCTGCTTTGCCACCGGCAACACCGCGAAGATCCGCAAGCTCAACTGCGGGCTGGTCGAAGTGGGCCGCGATGCCGACTTCGTCTTCATGGACCGCGCGCAGCACTCGCCCGCACCGGGCTTGCTCGAAAGCGTGCGGCTCGGCGACATCCCGGGCGTGGGCATGGTGATGATCGACGGCATCGTGCGCTGCGGCCGCAGCCGCAACACGCCGCCTGCGACAGAGATTCCGGTGGTGGTGTCGGGCGCGCACTGAGAGCGTCAGCGCGCCCTCTTTCTCCTTCCCCTCTGGGGGAAGGTTGGGATGGGGGCAGGCAGGGCGCCCGATGGATGCGCCGCGTGCCCCCACCCCAGCCCTCCCCCAGAGGGGGAGGGAGCAAGACGGCTACTTCGAACGGAAGACCAGGAAGCGCGCAGACAGAAAGTTGGCGCCCATCCCCGCGATGCTGCCCACCGCCACGCCCAGCGCGGCGGCCCAGCGCCCCTCGACCCAGTGCAGCGTCAGCACATAGGCGCCGTAGTTCAGCACGGCGCCCGCGACCATGGTCGCCAGATAGCTGAAGTACTCACGCCAGATCGAGCCCTTTGCCGAGACGCGCGTGGCAAAGGTGTAGCGGCGATTGAAGGCCCAGGTCGTGGTGGCGGCCGCCAGGAACGAGATCACCCGCGCCACGTACCAGCCGAGCATCGGCGCCAGCAGGTACAGCAGCACCACGTCGACCACGAGGCCGATCACGCCGACCACCGCGAACGAGAGGAACTCGCGGCCGAGCTTCATCGCTGCTGTTGTTGCTGCTGCGTGATGCGGTCGCGCACACCCGGTATGGCCAGGTAGCACAGGCGCTTGGCCTCCTGCCGGCCGAGCGTGACGGTGTGCATCACGATGCCGCACACGAAGGACAGCATCGCCGCCAGCATCGCGCCGGTGGACAGCACCGCCGTGGGCAGCCGGGGCACCAGGCCGGTGTGCATGTAGGTCATGAGCAGCGGCACGGCCAGCGCAATCGATGCCACCATGAGCAGAGCCGCGATGATCGAGAAGAACTGCAGCGGCCGCTCGCTCACGAAGAGCTTGCAGATGGCCTTGAGGATGCGCCAGCCATCGCGGTAGGTCGAGAGCTTGCTGTGCGAGCCCTCGGGCCGCGTGCTGTAGGCGGTGCTTTCCTCGGCGTAGGGCATGCGCAGTTCGAGCGCGTGCACCGTGAGTTCGGTCTCGGTCTCGAAGCCGCGCGACAGCGCCGGGAACGACTTCGCATAGCGCCGCGAGAACACGCGGTAGCCCGAGAGCATGTCGGTGAGGCCGCCGCCGAAAAGTTGCACCACCGCGCCGGTCAGCAGGCGATTGCCGAAGCGATGGCCCTTGCGGTAGGTCTGCGCGTCCTGGCCGTCGTCGACCCGGTTGCCGACCACCATGTCGAGGTTGCCGTCGACCAGCCGGTCGATCAGGCGGCGCGCGGCGCCGGTGTCGTAGGTGGCGTCGCCGTCGACCATGACGTACACGTCGGCCTCGACGTCCGCGAACATGCGCCGCACCACGTTGCCCTTGCCGGGCGCCGCCACGTGCGTGACGATGGCGCCCGCCGCGCGTGCCACGGCTGCCGTGTCATCGGTCGAGTTGTTGTCGAAGACGTGGATCTCGGCCTCGGGCAACGCCGCGCGAAAGCCCTCGACCACCTGCGCGATGGCCAGCGCTTCGTTGTAGCAGGGGATGACGGCGGCGATGCGCAGCGCCGCACCGCTGCGGCTTCGGCTCGCGGAAGAAGCGGCGAAGAAGGCGGCGGAGGGGTCGGCGTCGGTCATGGTGCTGCGCTCGGAAGAATGCTGTAGGCCCGGCTGCCGTCTTTGTCGAGCAGCAGGTTGAAGTGGGTGTCGAAGCCGGGCCGCGTGGTGAAGATCGGCACCATCTCCGGCGACATGACGATGGCGGCGAAGCCCTGCTGGGCCAGCTTGCGCGCCATGTCGGCCGGCGGCAGCAAGAGAAAGTCGGCGTAGCGCCACGGGCCGAGCGTGTCGCCCCAGATCGGGTTCGGGCCGTAGTAGATCGCCTCGCTCAGCGCGATCTGGTAGACGCGGCCGGTGGCGTTGCGGCGCATGTAGTCCATGACGGCATAGCCCGGCACGTTCTTGCGCAGGAAGGCTTCGCGCGCCTCGGGGCCGGGCGAGATCATCGCCACCTTGGCAGCGGTCTGGCGCACGGCGACGGCGGCCAGCACGGCGAGCAGCAGCACGGCCACCCAGTCGCCGACGCGGGCGCCGGAGCGCGCGGTGTTGCGGCTCATGGCACCGGTGGATGCGGTGTTGGCTTCGATGGCCGGCGTGCGCTTCGCGCCGAAGACGCGGCGCGCACCCGCTGCGATCCAGCCGAAAAACACCTGCCAGCCCACCGCCGCCGTCATCGCGAGCAGCGGAAACGAGGCCATCAGGTAGCGCGGATAGCGCGAAGTCACGGCCCACACGATCACCGAGTACAGGCAGAACCAGCCCGCCGCGCGCACCGCCGCGGAACGCTTCCAGAACACGCTGAAGGGCGCCAGCACCACCAGCCAGATGAGCGGGTTCGGCATGGCCGCGTGCGCGCGCACGTCGTCGACCTGCCGCACGTAGTCCTCGGGCACCCATTCGGTGAAGCCGAACACGCGGGCGCCGATGGGGATGAAGGGGTCGCCGGTCATGACGGCGTTGCGCGCGTACCAGTAGAGGCACGGAATCACGAAGCACAGCAGCGCGAGCGCCCAGACCTTGGGCCGGCGCTCGTGCCAGACGACGAACAGCGCAACCAGCGGCAGGAAGACCAGTGCCTGGTACTTCGAGCCGGCCGCCAGCCCCAGGAAGAACGCAGCCAGCGCCAGCCAGCGCGCGCCGCTGTGCACGGGTTCGGACTCGCGCCACCACCACAGCGACACGCAGGCCGTCAGCACGAAGAGCGCCACGCCCATGTCGATCAGCGCGTTCGAATAATCACCGAGCCCCAGCCAGATGGCCGCGCCCACAAGGCCGGTGAGCCGGCTGGCATGCAGCGTGCCCAGGCGCAGCACCATCACCACCGACAACGCACCCGCCAGCCCGTTGAGGAAGTGCGGCAGCACGTCGTCGCCCACCTGCAGTGCGGCCGCGTAGAGCAGGTTGTAGTTGTACGGGAACCAGGGGTAGCGCAGCCACGCATGGATGCCCAGCGAGCCGTTCTGCGCGACCTCGCGCGCATAGGGCAGGTGGTACATCAGCTCGTCGAAGGCGGCGGGCGGTGCGAGCGGCGCGACGAGCGCGGGCAAGGCGACCAGCGCCAGCGCGACCATCGCGACCCGGTCGAACCATGTCCACGGCGCCACGACGGCATGGGCGCGTAGCGCACGTTGCTCGCGCAGCCATGCGGGCAATTGCAGCGCAGCGGCCACGACGCCGGCCGCGACCAGCGCGATGGTGGCCTCGACCTTGAAGGCACCGAAGATGGCCAGCGCCTGGAACACGCAGATGAAAAGGCCGACGCCAAGCGCCACGGCCACGGCGCCTTCGAGCCACGCGTCGCGCCGGGGCGGCGGTGCCAGGCGGGCCAGCACGGCGCGTCCGGCACCCCAGCAGCTGATCACGAAAATCGCCAGTGCCGCGTAGTGCGCGGCTGCAAACATCAGCTTCTGAATAACAACTCCCGGTGCCGGGCGGCCACGCCGGCCGGCAGGTTCAAAGAAGAACGCTCAAAGATTGGGCGCCAGCAGACGCTCGAGGTCGGATTCGCTTTCCTTGCGTCGCGCGGCCTGGTCCTGCAACTGGTCGTGCCCGATCTTGCCGACGTTGAAGTACGTCGCCTCGGGGTGGCCCAGGTAGAAGCCGCTCACGCTGGCGGCGGGCATCATAGCGAGGCTTTCCGTCAGGGTCATGCCAATGTCCGCGCACGCCAGAAGGTCGAACATCGGCCGCTTCACACTGTGGTCGGGGCAGGCCGGGTAGCCCGGCGCGGGGCGGATGCCGCGGTACTTCTCGCCGATCATGTCCTCATTGCTCAGGCCTTCGTCGGGCGCGTAGCCCCAGAAGTCGGTGCGCGCACGGTGGTGCAATGCCTCGGCGAAGGCCTCGGCCAGCCGGTCGGCCAGGGCCTTGAGCATGATGGCCGAGTAGTCGTCCAGGTCGTCGATGAAGTACTTCTCTTTTTTCTCGACGCCCAGGCCGGCCGTGACCGCGAACATGCCCACGTAGTCTTTCAGGCCGCTGTCTTTCGGCGCGACGAAGTCGGCCAGGCAGCGGCTGGGGCGCATCACGCCATCGATCACCTGCTTCTCGGTCTGCTGGCGCATGCCGTACCAGGTGAGCGCGACTTCGCTGCGCGTCTCGTCGGTGTACAGCTCGATGTCGTCGTCGTTCACCGTGTTGGCGGGCCAGAAGCCGACGATGCCGCTCGCGCTGAGCCAGCGGCCTTCGATCAGGCGCTTCAACATGCGCTGGCCGTCGGCGTACACGCGCACGGCCTCGGTGCCGACGATCTCGTCCTTCAGGATGGCAGGGAACGGGCCGGCCAGGTCCCAGGTCTGGAAGAACGGGCCCCAGTCGATGTACTTCGCGAGCTCGGTGAGGTCGAAGTTCTTGAACACGCGCCGGCCGATGAACTTGGGCACGGGCGGCGTGTAGTTCGTCCAGTCGATCGGCGTCTTGTTGGCGCGCGCCTTGGCCAGCGGCCACATCGGCACCTGCTTCTTGTTGGCGTGCTGGACGCGCACCTTCTCGTAGTCGGCGTTGATCTCGTCGATGTACGCGGTGGCCTGGTCACTGAGCAGCGACTGCGCCACGCTCACGCTGCGCGAGGCATCGGGCACGTAGACCACGGGGCCTTCGTAGTGCGGCGCGATCTTCACGGCCGTGTGCACGCGGCTGGTGGTGGCGCCACCGATGAGCAGCGGGATCTTCTTGATGCGGAAGTGGTCGTCCTTCTGCATTTCGCCGGCCACGTACTGCATCTCTTCGAGGCTCGGCGTGATGAGGCCCGACAGGCCCACGATGTCCGCGCCCTCGACCTTCGCCTTCGCAAGAATCTCGTGGCACGGGACCATCACGCCCATGTTCACCACTTCGAAGTTGTTGCACTGGAGCACGACGGTGACGATGTTCTTGCCGATGTCGTGCACATCGCCCTTCACGGTGGCGATGATGATCTTGCCCTTGGTGCGCACGTCGCGGCCAGCGGCCTCGTCCTGGCGCTTTTCTTCCTCGATGTACGGAATGAGGTGGGCCACGGCCGACTTCATGACGCGCGCCGACTTCACCACCTGCGGCAGGAACATCTTGCCCTGGCCGAACAGGTCGCCCACGATGTTCATGCCGTCCATGAGCGGGCCTTCGATCACGTGCAGCGGGCGCCCGCCCTTGGCAAGGATCTGCTGGTAGGCCTCTTCGGTGTCTTCGACGATGAAGTCGGTGATGCCGTGCACCATCGCATGCGACAGGCGCTGGTTGACGTGCACCGGGTTCTCGGGCGTGCCGCGCCACTCGAGCTTCTTGCTGTCGTCCTTCGCGCCGCTCTTGGCGGTTTCGGCCACTTCGACGAGGCGTTCGCCAGCATCGGGGCGGCGGTTGAGCACCACGTCTTCGACACGCTCGCGCAGTTCGGGTTCGAGGTCGTCGTACACGCCGACCATGCCGGCGTTGACGATGCCCATGTCCATGCCCGCCTTGATCGCGTGGTACAGGAACACGGTGTGGATCGCCTCGCGCACCGGGTCGTTGCCGCGGAAGCTGAAGCTCACGTTGCTCACGCCGCCCGAGACCTTCGCGCCCGGCAGGTTCTCTTTGATCCAGCGCACGGCGTTGATGAAGTCGACCGCGTAGTTGTCGTGCTCCTCGATGCCGGTGGCAATCGCGAAGATGTTCGGGTCGAAGATGATGTCTTCGGGCGGAAAGCCCACCTCGTCGACCAGGATGCGGTAGGCCCGCTCGCAGATCTCGACCTTGCGCTCGTAGGTGTCGGCCTGGCCCTTCTCGTCGAAGGCCATGACCACGGCGGCGGCGCCGTAGCGCTTGACCAGCTTGGCCTCGTGCTTGAACTTGTCGACGCCCTCTTTCATCGAGATCGAGTTGACGATGCCCTTGCCCTGGATGCAGCGCAACCCGGCCTCGATCACGTCCCACTTGGAGCTGTCGACCATCACCGGCACGCGCGCGATGTCGGGCTCGCTGGCGATGAGGTTCAGGAAGCGGACCATGGCGGCCTTGCTGTCGAGCATGGCCTCGTCCATGTTGATGTCGATCACCTGCGCGCCGTTCTCGACCTGCTGGCGCGCCACGGCCAGGGCCTCTTCGAACTGGCCGTTCAGGATCATCCGCGCAAAGGCCTTGGAGCCGGTGACGTTGGTGCGCTCGCCGATGTTGACGAACAGCGTGCCCTCGCCGATGGCGACCGGTTCGAGACCGGACAGCTTCATGGGCGGAGGAACGGGAGAAGAAGAGGAGGAGGAAGCGGGAATCTGGGACATGGCCTCACCTGCGGAACAGTCGAACAGGCGAGCGTCGTTGTCGCCCCAAGCCTGACGGTTTGCCTCTGTGGCAAGCCGCTGCAACGCTCCTTGGGAAGTCGCGCATTTTAGGGCGATTCGGCCAGCCCCGGGGAAAACCCCAGTTTCCATTTCGGCGTGCATCCACAGAATGCGGCCACCGTTTCTGAACGAACGTTCGTGTTTTTCAACCAACGTAAGGGAGAGCGCCAGATGGCCAGGAAGTGGAACGCCCGACTGCAGCTTGCAGCCAACCCGATGCGCGCCGTGGCGCTTTGCTGCGGCCTCATGGCCGCGGCGGCCCTGACGCACAACGCCCATGCCGCTGCCAGCGGAACATCGACGCTGGTGCAGGCCCGCGCGACATCCGACGAGGCCAAGACCAAGTACCCGATCGTGCTGGTCCACGGCCTGCTGGGCTTTGACAACCTGCTGGGTGTCGATTACTTCTACGACATTCCCGGCAAGCTGGCCGGTGCGGGCGCCAAGGTCTACGTGGCCCAGGTGTCGGGCACCAACACCTCCGAGATCCGCGGCGAGCAGTTGCTGC
Organism: Variovorax sp. EL159; assembly: GCF_900100965.1. Taxonomy (GTDB): domain Bacteria; phylum Pseudomonadota; class Gammaproteobacteria; order Burkholderiales; family Burkholderiaceae_C; genus Variovorax. The sequence continues at coordinate 166,038 of NZ_FMUJ01000010.1, forward strand.
AGGAGCTCAAGACCATCCGCGTGCTCGAGAAGAACCCCACGCTCAAGTTCAACCTGATCGGCCATTCGCAGGGCGCGCCGACGGTGCGCTACGTTGCGGCGGTGGCGCCCGACATGGTGGCGTCGGTCACATCGGTGGGCGGTGCGAACGGCGGCTCGAAGGTGGCGGACCTGCTGGCCAAGCTGCCCGACGGCAGCCTTGCGCAAGGCGTGGCCGTGACCGCCATCGGGCTGCTGACGAACGTGATCGGCTTCCTCTCCGGCAAGGACCCGAGCCAGCTGCCCGAAGTGCCGCTGAACGCGCTGGCCTCGCTCACCACCGCGGGCGGCGCAGCCTTCGACAAGAAATTCCCGCAGGGGCGCCCTGCCCCCGGCTCCTCGTGCGACGTCAAGAGCGGCGCGGCCACGGTCAACGGCGTGCGCTACTACTCGTGGTCGGGCGTCTCGACCGGCTTCAGCCTGTTCGACCCGAGCGACGGCGCCCTGTCGGCGCTGGGCACGCTCTTCTTCTTCGGCGAAGCCAACGACGGCCTGCTCGCAGTCTGCACTACCCGCCTGGGCACCCACCTGGGCGACTACCGCCAGAACCATCTGGACGAGGTCAACCAGGTGCTGGGCAACACCTATGGCAGCCAGTTCCCGTACTACGAGAAGAAGCCGCCGGAAATCTTCAAGGAACAGGCCGCGCGGCTGAAGAGCGTGGGCCTCTGAGGGCGGGCGCGGGCATGCGCAGGCAATGGCCTTTCTGGGCCGCCGGCGGGGCGCTGCTGATCGCCGTCGGCGGTGGCTGGCTCGCGGCCGGGCCCGACGCGACCGATGCATCGCCGGCGGCCGCTCGCGACGCCGTGGCCGCCGCAGCCAGGCCCACGCCGAACCCCGAACCACGCCCGGCACAAACGCCCGCCGCCCCCGATGCGCTGCTGACCAGCGACCTTGTCTCCGTCTTCGACAAGGTGCTCGCCGAAGCACAGGCCGACAGCAAGGCCACCCTGATGGCCAGGGCCCCCGCCCTGCTCGCCAAGTACCTGCGCGAAGACTGGCGCGTGCGCGCTTTGGGCCTGCTGGAGCGCTACGTCGACCTGCAGGAAGCCATGCAGGCGATGCAGCCGCCCACGCCCGGCGACGCGGCCTACCTGCGCCGCAGCCTGCAGGCGCGCGAGGCGCTGCGCCGGCAGTACTTCGCACCCGAGGAAATCGAAGGCCTGTTCGGCGACCAGATCCGGCAGGACAACTTCATGGCCGACAAGCTGGAGCTGCTCGCCAACACCGCCCTGACGCCCGAGCAGCGGGCCGCGGCCCTCGCGAAAAGCGAGCAGGCCTGGCTGTCGCCGGAACAGCGCGAGGTGCGCAAGGAATCGGTGGCGCATCTGGACGCGATGCGCCAGACCGAGGCGCTGGACGCGCGCGGCGCCAGCCCCCAGGAGCGCTTTGCCGCGCGCAGCGAGGCCTACGGCTACGAAGTGGCGCGCGGCCTGGCGACGCTCGACCAGGAAACGCAGGAGTGGAATGCCCGGCTCGACCGCTACGCCAACGCCTCCGAAGCCGAGCAGGCCCAGTTGCGCGAGACGCTCTTCAACGACACCGAGCGCCTTCGCCTGAGCGGTGCCCTGGCGATGCGCTCGGCTGCCGCGTCCAAGCCGGCGCGGCAAGGTGGCTAAGTAAGCGCAGGCTTACGCGGGTTGCGCTTCGCCCATGGCCGAGGCCGGCAGGCCGAACACGCGGTCGAAGGCCCAGTTGAAGATGAAGGTGTAGACCAGGAAGAACACCACCAGCCCCAGGTCCATCACCAGCGCCTGCCAGAGCGACACGCCCAGGCCCCACGCGAACATCGGCACCAGGAACGCGATCAGCCCGCCTTCAAAGCCGATGGCGTGCGCGATCCGGCGGCGCACGCTGCGCCCGCGCACGGCCTGGCGCGATTCCCAGCGCTCGAACAGGGCGTTGAACGCCAGGTTCCAGAGCACCGCGATGACCGAGGCAGCCACCGCCAGCATGCCGGAATGGCCGAGGCCGGCGTCCGTCATCAGTGCGAGGCCGGCACTGGCGGCCACGATGGCGATGCCTTCGTAAAGGGAGATGTAAACGATGCGACGCTGAATGCCTTGCATGACTTGCTCACTGAAATGTTTGACTGCGATGGGGTGGACTTTATTTGCTATTTGCTGATATAAAAAGTTAACTTGTTTCAGTTTTACTGATAGATCGGTGCCATGGCCTTTTCCAGCGACAACGTCGAAGTCTTTCTGGCCGTGATCGACCACGGCTCTTTTTCGGCCGCCGCGCGGGCCCTGCGCCGGGTGCCGTCGGCCGTGAGCATGGCCATCGCCAACCTCGAAGCGGAGCTCGACCTGCCGCTGTTCGACCGCAGCGGCCGCGAGCCCCAGCCGACCGCCGCCGCCCGCTCGCTCGAACCACAGGCGCGGCTGCTGGCCGCCCAGCTCAAGCAGTTGCAGGTGCAGGCGCTGGCGCTCACGCAGGGGCTGGAAGACCGGCTCACGCTCGCCATCGCGCCCGAGCTGCTGGCCGCCCCCTGGAGCGGCCAGCTGTCCGAGCTGGCACAGGAATACCCCCTGCTGCAGGTGGAAGTGCTGGCCGCCCCGCAGGCCGACGCGCTCGACCTGCTGCACAGCGGCCGGGCGCAGCTGGCGCTGGTGTTCGAGCGCCCCAGCCTGGACGGCCGCGAGGGCTTTCAGGAGGTCGGCAGCGACATCATGGTGGCCGTGATGGCGCCCGACCACCCGGTGCTGCTCGCGGCCTCCGGCGGCCGGCTGCGCGAAGAGCACCTGACGAACACCCGGCAGATCGTGGTGGCCGGGCGCGACCTCACCACCAGCGACCCGCGCTTCGTGTTCGCGCGCCATGTCTGGCGCACCGACAACGCGCTGGCGGCGCTGAGCCTGATCACCGCCGGGCTCGGCTGGGGCTGGCTGCCGCGCAACTTCGCGCGGCCGCACGTGGCGGCGGGCGCGCTGGTCGAGATTCCCTTCGAGAACCTCAGCAACGGGCTCGACCTGTGGGTCGATCTGGTGTGGTCGAGAGAGCGCCCGCTGGGCCTGGGCGCCCAGCGCTTCGTGGCGCTGATCGCACGGGACCGCCAGGCGGCCGCCGGCGCCCAGCCCGCCAAGGCCGGATAGCGCGCGCCCTGCTCAGTCGGTCAGTCAGTGCCGATGCCCGCCGCCACCGCCGTGCGGGTGCCCACCACCTCCGCCGGGCCGGCCGCCTCCGGGGTGCGGATGCGGCATGCCGGGCGGCGGCCCGGGCCGGAAACCCGGCGGCCGGGGCGGCCTGAAACCGGGGTCCACCGGCGGGCGCGGACCTGGCCCCGGTCGGAAGCCCGGTCCGGGCGGACGAAAGCCGGGGCCCGGCGGCCACGGCCGCGGTTGCCACCCCGGCCGCACGGGCGGTGGAGGACGCCAGCCCGCGATCGGCGGCGGCGGGCGGTTGCCCCACCAGCGCCGGTCGCCGTACCAGGGCCGGTCGCGGTAGTAGTCGGCCCAGTAGCTGCCGATCACGAAGCTGACGATGGGCACGCCGATCACCGCGCCGTAAGTGGCCAGCGGCACGCGCTGCTCCTGGTAGGCGTAGTCGAGGTTCCTTGCCCAGACCCAGCCGCGCCCGCCGTCGGGCAGCACCACATCGCACCAGCTGTAGCCGTTGACGCAGCCGACCACTTCCAGCGGCTGGCCCGGCCCGAGCCGCGCGACCAGCGGGTAGTCGCCAGACGGCCCCGCCCGCAGATTGACCGCGCCACGCGTGAATGCCTGCTGCGCCGAGGCCGCAAGCGGCAGGACCAGGGCGAGCGCACCGATGCCGATCCAGCGAGGGACGAATGCAGGGGTCATGGCTGGCTCCTTTTCCTGTGCGTCCCAGCGTAGGCCGCGCGCCGAGAGCCTGTCAATCAGCCATCAACCCAACCAATCCGCTTTACCCGCGTCCCCTTCGTGAAACACCGAGGAACCGGCTCCGCCGGGCCTCAGGTGTTGCCCCCGGTAGGGGGTTGGCGTAGCGACACGAAGTGCGCGCAGCCTGGGGGCGAGCTCAGCTACGCGGCTTCGCGGTAGAAGCCCGCGTTGTTGCTGCCCAGCACCCGGCCCGCGACCGGTGCAACAGCCTTGCCGATCGCCGCGATGTGGTCCGGCGTGGTGCCGCAGCAGCCGCCCACGATGTTCACCAGCCCTTCGGCCGCGAACTCGTGCAAGAGGCGCGAGGTGACGTCGGGCGTCTCGTCGAAGCCCGTGTCGCTCATCGGATTGGGCAGGCCCGCGTTCGGGTAGCAGCTGATGAAGGTGTCGCCCGCCACGCGCGCCAGTTCCTGGATGTAGGGGCGCATCAGCGCCGCGCCCAGCGCGCAGTTCAGGCCGATGGCCAGCGGCTGCGAATGGCGCACGCTGTGCCAGAACGCGGTGACCGTCTGGCCGCTCAGGATGCGGCCCGAGGCGTCGGTGACCGTGCCGCTGATGATCAGCGGCAGGCGCTGGCCGCTGTTGTCGAAGTACTCGTCCACCGCGAACAGCGCGGCCTTGGCGTTGAGCGTGTCGAAGATCGTCTCGACCAGGATCACGTCGGCGCCGCCCTCGACCAGCGCTTCGGTCTGCTCGTAGTAGGCCGCGCGCAGCTGCTCGAAATCGACATTGCGCGCGCCCGGGTCGTTCACGTCGGGGCTGATGCTCGCGGTCTTGGGCGTCGGGCCAAGGGCGCCGGCCACGAAGCGGGGCTTGTCGGGCGTGCTGAACTTGTCGCAGGCCGCGCGCGCGAGCTTCGCGGATTCGAGGTTCATCTCGCGCGCCAGGTGCGCCATCTTGTAGTCCTCCTGCGCGATGGTGGTCGCGCCGAAGGTGTTGGTCTCGATCAGGTCGGCGCCGGCCGCGAGGTAGCCCTCGTGGATGTCCGAAATCACGTCGGGCCGGGTCAGCGACAGCAGCTCGTTGTTGCCCTTCACGTCGCGCTCGAAGTCCTTGAAGCGCTCGCCGCGGTACTGCTCTTCGGTGAGCTTGAAGCGCTGGATCATCGTGCCCATCGCGCCATCGAGGATGGCGATGCGCTTGGCGAGGATGCCCGGCAGCGACTGGCCGCGGGTATAGATAAGGGGCTTGGTCATGTCCGCGATTGTAAAAACCCCGGTCTGGCCCGGCGCGCAGGCGGGTCTTGCCAGCGCCGGCGCGGCGTCAGCCCTGGCCGCCCGCGATCTCCGCCAGTGCCTGCACGAAGCGCGCGTTGTCCTCGTCGGTGCCCACCGACACGCGGATGAAAGTCTCGAAGCCCGGCTCCTTCCAGGGCTTGACGATGATCCCGCGCGCCAGCAGCGCCTCGTTGACCGGCCCGTTCGGCCGTGCGAGATCGACGAACAGGAAGTTGGCCGCCGAGGGCGCCACGCGAAGGCCCGGCAGGACGGATGCGGCGAGCGCGCGAAGCTGCGCCGCCAGCACCTCGCGCTGCTGCACGGTGCGCGCCACGGCCTGCGCCATGAAGGCCTCGTCGCCCCAGGCCGCGAGCGCCGCGGCCTGCGCCGCCAGGTTCACGTTGAAGGGCGTGCGCACGCGGTCGAGCAGTTGCACCAGTGCCTCGTCGGACGCGATGCCGTAGCCCACGCGCAGGCCCGCCAGGCCCCAGGCCTTGGAGAAGGTGCGCAGCACGATCCACGGGGAGCGGCCTTCGTCGGCCACCTGCCGTGCGCGCAGCATGGCGAGCACGTCGGGGTAGCCGGGCGCCAGCCGCGCGTATTCGTAGTAGGCCTCGTCCACCACCAGCAAGGTGCCCCCGGGCACCGCTGCGAGCAGGCGCGCGAAATCGTCCGCATCGAACATGCAGCCGACCGGGTTCGAGGGGTTGGCCAGCATCACCACCTTGGGCCCGCGCGCGAGCGCCGCGCACCACGCATCGACGTCGAAGCCGAGTTCCGGCGTAAGCGCCAGCAACTCGACCTGCGCGCCCATCATGCGCGGGTAGATCTCGTGCAGGCCGAAGGCCGGGCGCTGCGTCAGCACGCGGTCGCCCGGCGACAGCAGCGCCTGGCACAGCATCTGGAGGATGTCTTCGGAACCGTTGCCGATCACCACCTCGCCGGGCCGGGCGCCGGTGCGTTCGGCGATGGCGGCACGCAGCGCCGTGCAGTTGGCATCGGGGTAGGTGCCCGCGCGCGCCGCCAAATCGACCAGCGCGCGCCCCACTGCGGGGCTGGGGCCGTACGGGTTCTCGTTGCTCGCGAGCCGCGCGATGTCGGTGACGCCGTAGCGCGTGCGCACGGCGTCCGAAGACAGGCCCGCGTTGTAGGGCGGCAGCGGCGTCACTTCGGGACGCGCGAGCGAGTGGATGGTGCTTGTGTTCACAGGTCGAATACCTTGCCGGGGTTGAGCAGTTGAAGAGGGTCGAGCGCCTGCTTGATGGCGCGCATCGCGGCCAGTTCGTCGGCGCTGCGGCTGGCGCCCAGGTAGGGCTTCTTGTGCAGGCCGATGCCGTGTTCGGCCGAGATGCTGCCGCCGCAGGCTTCGACCTGCGCATAGACCATGCGCTCGAAGGCCTCGGCCTCGCCGCCGATGGCCTGTCCGTCGGTCGTGATGTGCAGGTTGCTGTCGCCGACGTGGCCGAAGAACAGCGAGTGGTGCCCGGGCCAGCGCGCATCGAGCGCCGCGCGGCAGTCGTCGGCGAAGCGGCCAATGGACGCCATCGGCAGGCTCACGTCGAGGTTGATCGGCGGATGCATGTGCACCGGCAGCTCGGCAGTGGCCTCGCGGATCTTCCAGAAGGCGCGCGCCTGCGCCTCTGACTGGGCGATGGCGGCATCGGCCACCGTGCCCTCGTCCATCGCATCGGCCAGCGCCGCTTCGAGCGCATCGCGCAGCGCGGCTTCGTCTTCGCCGGCCACGTCGATCAGCGCCTGCAGCGGGTACGCCGCATCGAAAGGCTCGCGCAGCTGCTGCCAGCGCAGCGAGGTCTGCACGAAGTCGCGCCACATCAGCTCGAAGGCCGCCAGTGCGCCCGGAAAGCGCGCGCCGAGCCGGCGCAGCAGCACCAGCGCGGCATCGAAGTCCGGCAGCGCGACCAACGCGGTGGCCTTGGCGCGCGGTGCCGGATGCAGCCGCAGCAGCGCGCGCGTGATCACGCCCAGCGTGCCCTCGGCACCGATGAAGAACTGCTTGAGGTCGTAGCCCGTGTTGTTCTTGAGCATGGGCCGCAGCATCGGCAGCACGCGGCCATCGGCCAGCACCACCTCCAGGCCCAGCGCCTGCTCGCGCATCATCCCGAACTGCAGCACGCCGTTGCCGCCCGCGTTGGTGGAGAGCGCGCCGCCGATCTGGCACGAGCCGCGCGCGCCGAAGTCCACACCGAACAGCAGGCCCTGCGCGGCCGCTGCCTCCTGCACCGACTGCAGGGTGGCGCCGGCCTGCACGGTCAGCGTGCCGGCGGCGGCATCGACCGATTCGATGGCATTCATGCGCTCGAGCGACATTGCGATCGCATCCACGCTCGGCACGGCCGCGCCGGCCAGCCCGGTGAGCCCGCCCTGCGGCACCACCGGCACGCGGTGCTCGGCGCACAAGCGCAGCACCGTCGATACCTCCTGCGTGTCGCGCGGCCGCACCAGTGCCAGCGGCAACACCGGCGGCAGGCCGCTCCAGTCGCTGCGGTGGCGTTCGGCAATCGCTTCGCCGGTCAGCACCTGGCCGGTGCCCAGGGCCTCGCCGAGGGCGGCGAGAAAGCCCTCATGGCTCACTGGCGGCGGCTTTCGACGAAGTCGAGCACCGCTTCCAGCATGCGCCGCACATGCGGCTGCACGCCGGCGGCCACGGCCGGCAGGTAGTCGAAGGGCAGCGCCTCCTGCATGTAGCTGGACTGCGTCATCTCCAGCTGCACCGCGTGCACGCCGCCAGCCGGGTTGCCGTACTGGCGCGTGATGTGGCCGCCGGTGAAGCGGCCGTTGAGCACGCCGGTGTAGCCGGTGGCCGACTTCGCGATGCCCAGCAGCGTTTCGGCCAGCGCCGGATCGCAGCTCGTGCCCTTGCCGGTGCCCAGGTTCAGGTCGGGCAGCTTGCCCTCGAAGAAGCGCGGCAGCACCGAGCGGATCGAGTGCGCGTCCCACAGCGCGATGGTGCCGTGCGCGGCCTTCAGGCGATCGAGCTCGGCCTGCAGTTGCCGGTGGTACGGCACCCAGATCGCATCGCGGCGCGCGGCGATTTCTTCATCGCCCGGCACGTCGGCCGCGTTCGCGTAGATCGGCGTGTCGTCGAAGGTGTCGACCGGGCACAGGCCGGTCACGCTCTGGCCCGGATAGAGGCTCGCGCCATCCGGCGGACGGTTCAGGTCGACCACGTAGCGCGAGTGCGTGGCCACGAGCACCGAGGCGCCGAGCGCATCGGCGAAGTCGTAGAGCCGTTCGAGGTGCCAGTCGGTGTCGGGCACGTGGCGCGCCTCGTCGGTGAAGCGCGCGGCGAGCGCAGGCGGCACGTGCGTGCCGACGTGCGGCATCGAGATCAGCAGCGGGCGCGTGCCCTGGCGAAAGCGGAATGCCGGTTCGGTGGTGGTGAAGGCCATGGGAATTCAGTCCTTGAGGAGTTGGGTGCGCGCGGCCACGAAGGCGGCCGCGGCGGCGTCATGCAGCGTGTGGCGTCCGGCCACGACGCGCGCGCAGCCCGCGGCCCAGACGCTGTCGATGGCGGAGGTGCGATGGCTCGCGAAAACGTGGGCCGAAAGCATATCGGGCGCCGACAGGCCCTGCAGCGCGAGGTGCGCGGCATCGAGCACGACGAAGTCGGCCTGCTGCCCCACGGCCAGCCCGCCGACGGCACGGCCCGCGGCCTGCGCCCCGCCCTGCACTGCTTCGAGCGTGAACGCCGTCGCGACATGCGGCTGCGCCGCGCTGGCGCCGACGTTGCGCTGCCGCCGGGCCAGGCGCTGGCTGTATTCGAGCATCAGCAGTTCTTCGGCGGCGTTGACGCTGGCATGGCTGTCGGAGCCCACGCCCCATGCGCCGCCGTGGCTGCGCCACTGGGGAAAGTCGAAGATGCCGTCGCCGAGGTTCGCTTCGGTCGTCGGGCACAGGCCCGCGACCGCGCCGCTCTTGGCGGCGTACTCGTATTCGGCGGCGTTCATGTGCGTGGCGTGCACGAGGCACCAGCGCGCATCGACCGGCGCATGGTCGAGCAGCCATTCGACGGGGCGCAGCCCGCTCCACTCCACGCAATCGTCCACTTCCTTCGTCTGCTCGGCGATGTGGATGTGGATGGGCGCGGTGCGGTCGATGGCTTCGAGCCCCGCGATGGCATCGCGCAGCGCTTCGGGCGGCACCGCGCGCAGCGAGTGCGGCGCCATGCCAAGGCGCGCGCCTTGTTCATCGCACACCGGCTTCAGTGCGTCGAGCAGGCGCAGCATCGAGTCGGTCGAGCGGATGAAGCGGCGCTGTCCTTCCGTGGGCGGCACGTCGCCGAAGCCGCCGGTCTGGTAGAGCACCGGCAGCAGCGTGAAGCCGATGCCAACCTTCTGCGCCGCGCGCAGCAGCGCAAGGCTCAGGGTCGCATCGTCGGCATAGGGGCGGCCGTCGGCGTCGTGGTGCACGTACTGGAACTCGCACACGCTCGTGTAGCCGGCTTCGAGCATCTCGGCATAGAGCCAGGTCGCGATGGCTTCCATGTGCTGCGGCCCGAGGCGCGCGGCAAAGCGGTACATCAGCGTGCGCCAGCTCCAGAAGCTGTCGTGCTGCTCGGCGCGGTGCTCGGTCAGGCCCGCGAAGGCGCGCTGGAAGGCGTGCGAATGCAGGTTGGGCATGCCGGGGATCACCGGGCCGCTCGTCACCTGCGCACCGGCCGGCGGTTGCACGGCGGACTGAACCTGCGTGAGCTGGCCGGCATCGTTCCACGACAGCAGGACGTTCTTCGTCCAGCCCGCGGGCAGCAGCGCGTCGGCTGCGAAAAGCGTGCGCGTCATGCAGCGTTCTCCATGGTGACAAGACCTTGCCGCACGACGGTGCGCGCGGGCTTCTGACCGAACCAGTAGGCGAGCTCGGCCGCTTCGCGCACGTTCCACAGCACGAAGTTGGCGGGCATGCCGGGTGCGATGGCGCCGTGCGTGTCCTGCAGGCCCAGCGCGCGCGCGGCGTGCACGGTCACGCCGGCCAGCGCCTCGGGCACCGTCAGACGAAACAGCGTGCAGGCCATGTTGACCATCAGCAGCAGGCTCAGCGCCGGCGAGGTGCCGGGGTTGTGGTCGGTCGACACCGCCATCGGCACGCCCGCGGCGCGCAGCGCGGCGATGGGCGGCAGGTGCGTGTCGCGCAGCGTGTAGTACGCGCCGGGCAGCAGCACGGCCACGGTGCCCGACTGCCGCATGGCCTCGATGCCCTCGGCCGACAGGTGCTCGATGTGATCGCACGAGAGCGCGCCGTAGCGCGCGGCCAGCGCGGCGCCGCCCATGTCCGACAGTTGCTCGGCATGCAGCTTGACCGGCAGGCCCAGCGCCTTCGCCGCCTGGAAGACCTGCTCGGTTTCGGCGAGCGAGAAGGCGATGCGCTCGCAGAACACATCGACCGCATCCACCAGCCCTTCGGCCGCGAGCGCGGGCAGCATCTCGCGGCACACGAGGTCGATGTAGTCGCCGCTGCGGTTCGCGTATTCGGGCGGCAGCGCATGCGCGCCGAGGAAGGTGGTGCGCACGGTCACGCCGTAAGCTTCGCCTAGGCGCCGCGCCACGCGCAATTGCTTGCGCTCATGTTCCAGCGACAGGCCGTAGCCCGACTTGATTTCGATGGCGCAGACGCCATCGGCCAGCAACTGCTCGAGCCGTGGCGCGGCCTGCGCGAAGAGCGTGTCTTCGTCGGCCTCGCGCGTGGCGCGCACCGACGACACGATGCCGCCGCCGGCCTTGGCCACTTCTTCGTACGTGGCGCCCGCGAGCCGCATCGCGAATTCGTTGGCACGCTGGCCGCCGTAGACCAGATGGGTGTGGCAATCGACGAGGCCCGGCGTGACGAGCGCGCCGCCACCATCGTGCGATGCGAGCCCTGCGTACTCGGCGGGCAGCGCATTGCGTGCGCCGACCCAGCGGATCGCGCCCTGCGCGACCACGATGGCGGCTTCGGCATCTTCTGCCAATGCCACGCCCGGCGCCGCACCGGGTGCGAGACGCAGGCCGGTCCAGAGGCCGTCGGCCGAGGGGAATTCACTTGTGGGTTTCATCATCTGTTCCTCTTCCTGCCGTCAGGCCGGCACGATACGAACCACCACCAGCCGTGCGTCTTCATGCGCCGGCGCGGCCTGCCAGCCGCGTGCGGCATCGGCCCAGCAGATGCCCTCGCCTTCGCGAAGCGTCTCGTCGTCCAGACGCCATTCGCCACGCAGCGCGAGCAACACGCCGTGCGGTGCGGGATCGATGGCTGCAGCGCGATCGAGCACGCGCACATCGGCGCGCCACTGTCCGCGCCGCGTCATCACGTTGAAGTCGTTCGATGCGCCGCCGAGCAGCGTGCAATCGATGGCGTCGTCGCCGCTGAAGGCAAAGAGCTGCTGCGGCACGTCGAGGCGGTGCGCAATGCGCCCGTCGTGCGTGAAGAGGCGCACGCCGTCGCCCTCCAGCAGCATGATGCTGCGGTCGATGCCCGCGAACACCGAGAACGGCCCGGCCGCCGCGATGGTCGCGATGCTCACGCGCCAGCCGAAGCTGTCGAGCCCCGCGCCCTGCGGCCAGCTCGCGATTTCCTGCGTGGTGCCGCCGCCGTTCTTCCACGGCATGGCGGGCAGCGTGGAACGGGAAAAACGAAACACGCTCATCGCATCAACCCGCCTTGCCGCAGCTTCAGTTCGAAGTGCCGCAGCACCAGCGTCATCGTTCCGGTGAGCACGAAGTACACGGCCGCGATGGCCAGGTACACCTCCAGCGAGCGGTACGACACGCTGATGATCTTCTGCCCCTCGTGCATCACGTCGTGGATGGTCAGCAGCGACACCAGCGCCGAGTTCTTGATGAGCGCGATGAACTCGTTGCCCAGCGGCGGAATCATGCGCACCACCGCCTGCGGCAGCACGATCTGGCGCATGGCCACGTCGGGCGTCATGCCGAGTGATTGGGCCGCCATCGTCTGGCCCTTGTCGATCGACTGGATCGCGCCGCGCACGATCTCCGACACATAGGCCCCCGAGTACACGCCGAGCCCCAGCACGCCGCACACGAAGGCCGGCAGCACGATGCCGAAGTACGGCAGGCCGAAGAACAAGATGAACAGCTGCACCAGCAACGGCGTGCCGCGAATGGCCGCCACGTAAGCGGTGCAGATGCCATAGACCCCGCGCCGCTTCGGGTTCAGCCGGCCGATGCCCACGATGAGGCCGAGCACGCAGCCCAGCGCGAGCGCGCAGGCGGTGATCTCCACCGTGACGAGCGCACCGCGCAACAGGTCGGGCCAGCCTTGCCAGACTGGCGAGAAATCGAAGTCCATGGCGCGCTTACTTGGTGTTGGCGCTGAACCACTTCTTTTCGATCTGGGCGTAGGTGCCGTCGGCCTTGAGCTTGGCGATGGCGCCGTTCACGGCCTTGGTGAGCTCGGGCGTGTCCTTGCGGATGGCCATGCCGTATTCCTCGGTGGTGATCTGCTCGGGCAGCACCTTCAGGCCGCCGCGCGTGCGCACGTACTGGTAGGCGGCGGGCTTGCCGGTGACGGCGGCGTCGGCACGGCCGATGTCCACGAGGTTGAACATCTCCTGGTTCTTCTCGACTTCCATCAGCTGCACCTGCGGGAATTTCTCCTTGGTGTAGGCCACCGACTTGGTACCCACCTGCACGCTGACCTTCTTGCCGTTGATGTCGGCCGGCGTCTTGATGGCGGTGTTGCCGTCCTTCACCATCACCACGAGGCCGCCCGCGTAGTACGGCACGGTGAAGTCGACGACCTTCTTGCGCTCGTCGGTGATGTAGATGCCCGAGACGGCCATGTCGAAACGCTTGGAAATGAGGCCCGGCACGAGGCCCTTGAAGTCGATGTCGATCCACTCGATCTTGCGGCCCAGCGTCTTGCCGATGGCCTCGACCAGCTCCACGTCGAAGCCGGTGCGCTTGCCGTTTTCCACGAACTCCATCGGCGGGAAGGTGGCGTCGGTGGCGACGCGCAGTGGCTCGCCCTGGGCTTGCGCCGTGCCGGCGAAGCCGATGAGTGCAAGGCCGGACAGTGCGGCGGCGACGAGGGTGCGACGTGTGTTCATGGTGAGAGGCTTTCGTGGGTTTGAAAGAAAGAAGAAACGAAGGATCGATGGGCTACTGCAGCGCCCGCGAGATGCGCGCCGCGGTGACGACGGTCATGTGCAGCAATGCAGCTTCCATGCCCTCGACACGCGTGAGCGGCGCCATGAGCGTGATCGCGCCGCGCAGCCGCCGGCCCGAAGCCAGCACCGGTGCGCTCGCGCCCCATACGCCGGCATCGACCTCGCCGTGGGTCACGGCATGGCCGGCCTGGCGGATCGCATCGAGTTCGGCGGCGCGCTCGGCGCGGCGCTGCGGACTCTCGTCCAGCCCGTCGAGCAAGGCATCGCGCTGGTCCAGCGGCATGTGCGCCAATAGGCACTTGGCACTGGCACCGTCGCGGGCGGGCACGCTGCGCCCCCGGTCGAACGAGCAACGCAGCGAATGTTCGCTGTCGATCATCTCCAGGCACACCACGCGGTCGTTCACCGCCGTGACCAGCGCCACGCTCTCATGGCTTTGCTGTACCAGCGCGCGCATGTCGGCGCGGGCGGCCATGACGAGGTCGGAGTTGCCGTCGAAGCCGCTTGCCAGCTGCACGCTCACCGGGCCCGGCGAGTAGCGCCCGTCCGACTCCATCACGAAGCCCCAGCGCCGCAGCATGGCGATCTGCCGGTACAGCGTGCTCTGCGACAGGCCGGTGGCCTGCACCAGGTCGGCCGCCGTCATCGCCACCTTGCTTTGTGCCAGCACCGACAGTACGCGCAGGGCGCGGTCGTTGTGGGCGGGGGTCTCGGTCGGGGGCGTCATCGGAGGCAATCGCGAGATGTTGGGAGTAGAACCGGCGTGCAGTATCTTGCGCGCCGTTCTCAGTTCCAAGCCTCGATTCCCATTCGATGGGAATCGAGGTGTTTTTTCTTTCTACCTTCGTCTTACCTGCATCCGGCCGCGTTCAGCCCACCAGCAGCGGAAAACGTGCGTCGTCCATCGGTGCGCCGGCTGGCAGCGAATCGGCCAGGCCGGGGAAATCGGGCGAGGTTTTCCAGCTGCGCGGCGCGTGGCGGATGTCGTCGCCCAGGAAGCGCACCGAGAACACGCGGCGCCGGTTCGGCCCCTCGACGCCGGCGGCCGCATGCAGCGTGAGCATGTGGAAGCAGACGAAATCGCCCGGCTCGATGTTCCAGCCGACGATGGGAAAGCGCTCGCGCGCACCCTCGATGTCGGGCAGGTCTTCGAGGCTGCCTTCGGGGAACCACTTGGCGTGGTTGTCCATGAAAGTGCGCGGCATCAGCCACGGCCCCTTGTGGGAGCCGGCCACGAATTCGAGCGTGGCCGCGCGCGACACCGGATCGACCGGAATCCACATGCTGACGTTCTGCTCGCCTTCGATGTTGTAGTAGGGCTGGTCCTGGTGCCACGGTGTGCGCTGGCGCGTGCCGGGCTCTTTGACGAGCAGGTGGTCGTGGTACAGCCGCACCGTCTGCGAGCCCATCAGGCGCTGCGCGAGTTGCGCGAGCGGCGCCTCGAAGATGAAGCGGCGGAAGGCATCGATCTCCTGCCAGTTGCAGAAGTCCTCGAAGAAGCGGCCCGGATCATCGGGACGGCTCGCCACCTTGGCGCGCGGACTCGGCGCCGCGAGGTTCGCCTCGATGCCGCCCTGCAGCAGCGCCAGCTCGTCGGGCGTGAGCAGCTGGCGGATGCAGACCGCGCCGTCGCGCTGGAACTGCGCAACCAGCGCGTCGTCCACGCGTTCCTGCACGCGGCGCTGCAGGTCGAGGGCATCGAAGGTCATTGTCGGGTCTCCTTGTTGTGGGGTGTGTCGGGGACCCGCTTTTTTACTTCACTCGCCGGGCCTACTTGATCATCGGCAGCTTCAAGCCCTGCTTCTTCGCCGTGGCCACCGCGATGTCGTAGCCCGCGTCCGCATGGCGCATCACGCCGGTGGCCGGGTCGTTGAAGAGCACGCGCTCGATGCGCTTGGCCGCAGCGTCGGTGCCGTCGCACACGATCACCACGCCCGAGTGCTGCGAGTAGCCCATGCCCACGCCGCCGCCGTGGTGCAGGCTGACCCAGGTCGCGCCGCCGGCGGTGTTGAGCAGCGCGTTGAGCAGCGGCCAGTCGGACACGGCATCGGTGCCGTCCTTCATGGCTTCGGTCTCGCGGTTCGGGCTGGCGACCGAGCCGGTGTCCAGGTGGTCGCGGCCGATGACGATGGGCGCCTTCAGCTCGCCGTTCTTCACCATCTCGTTGAAGGCCAGACCGGCGATGTGGCGCTCGCCCAGGCCGAGCCAGCAGATGCGCGCGGGCAGGCCCTGGAAGCTGATGCGCTCGCGCGCCATGTCGAGCCAGCGGTGCGTGTGCTTGTTCTCTGGGAACAGCTCCTTGATCTTGGCGTCGGTCTTGTAGATGTCTTCCGGGTCGCCCGAGAGCGCAACCCAGCGGAACGGGCCCTTGCCCTCGCAGAAGAGCGGACGGATGTAGGCGGGCACGAAGCCGGGGAAGTCGAACGCGTTCTTCACGCCTTCGTCGAACGCGACCTGGCGGATGTTGTTGCCGTAGTCGACGGTCGGGATGCCCATGGCCTGGAAGTCGAGCATGGCCTGCACGTGCACGGCGCACGACTTGGCGGCCGCCTTCTTGAGCGCATCGTGCTGCGACGCATCCTTCATCGCGGCCTGCCACTGCGGCACGCTCCAGCCCGAGGGCAGGTAGCCGTTGATGAGGTCGTGCGCGGAGGTCTGGTCGGTCACGAGGTCTGGCTTGAGGCCGCCGGCCTTCGCGCGCTTCACCAGCTCGGGAAGGATGTCGGCCGCGTTGCCGAGCAGCGCGATCGACACGGCTTCCTTCGCGTCGCAATGCTGCTTGATGAGCTCGAAGGCGTGGTCGATGTCGCGCGCCTGCTTGTCGACGTAGCGCGTGCGCAGGCGAAAGTCGATGCTCGACTGCTGACACTCGATGTTGAGCGACACCGCACCGGCCAGCGTGGCCGCGAGCGGCTGCGCGCCGCCCATGCCGCCCAGGCCCGCCGTCAGGATCCACTTGCCCGCAAGGCTGTTGTTGTAGTGCTGGCGGCCGGCTTCGACGAAGGTCTCGAAGGTGCCTTGCACGATGCCCTGGCTGCCGATGTAGATCCAGCTGCCCGCCGTCATCTGGCCGTACATGAAGAGGCCCTGGCGGTCGAGCTCGTTGAAGTGCTCCCAGTTGGCCCACTTCGGCACGAGGTTGGAATTGGCGAGCAGCACGCGCGGCGCGTTCTCGTGCGTCTTGAACACGCCGACCGGCTTGCCCGATTGAATCAGCAGCGTCTCGTCGTCGTTCAGTTCCTTCAGCGACGCGAGGATCTGGTCGTAGCAGGCCCAGTTGCGCGCGGCACGGCCGATGCCGCCGTACACCACGAGGTCCTGCGGACGCTCGGCGACTTCCGCGTCGAGGTTGTTCTGCAGCATGCGGAACGGCGCTTCGGTGAGCCAGCTCTTGCAGTTGAGTTCGCTGCCGCGCGGCGCGCGGATCACACGCGTCGGGTCATGGCGCGGGTCGGCCGCATCGGGATTGTTCAGGGCGAATTTGTCGGGAGCGTTCATGGCGAGGTTCTCCTATCTGTCTGTCGATCTGTCGGGTGGTGTTTTACGAGTGGCTGGGCAGGATGTCGAGCAGCGCGGCCGGCAGCTCGGCCTTCAGCGCCCACAGGCGCATGGCTTCGATGTCGGGGGCGAGGTAGCGGTCGCGTTCGAGGAAGGCGACCTTCTGGCGGATGCTGGCGAATTCCGCTTCGACCAGCGGCGAGCTCTTGAGCTTGCGCTTGAGCTCGATGCCTTGTGCAGCGGCCATGGCTTCGATGCCGACGACCACCGCGGTGTTGTTGACCATGTCGCCCAGGCGGCGCGCGGCGAAGGTGGCCATCGAGACGTGGTCTTCCTGGTTGGCCGAGGTCGGCAGGCTGTCGACGCTGCCCGGATGCGCGAGCGACTTGTTCTCGGACGCGAGCGCGGCGGCCGTGACCTGCGCGATCATGAAACCGGAGTTGAGGCCGCCATCGCGCACCAGGAACGGCGGCAGGCCCGACAGGCCGCTGTCGAGCAGCAAGGCCAGGCGACGCTCGGAGATGGCGCCGACTTCGCTCACGGCCAGCGCGATGATGTCGGCTGCGAAGGCGACGGGCTCGGCGTGGAAGTTGCCGCCCGAGATCACTTCGCCGGTGTCGCAGAACACGAGCGGGTTGTCCGATGCGGCATTGGCTTCGATGACCAGCACGCGCGATGCATGCACGAGGTTGTCGAGGCAGGCGCCCATCACCTGCGGGATGCAGCGCACCGAGTACGGGTCCTGCACACGGCCGCAGTCGGCGTGCGAGGGAACGATCTCGCTGCCTTCGAGCAGCGTGCGCACCGCGCCTGCGACGGCGATCTGGCCGGGCTGGCCGCGCGCGATGTGGATGCGCGCGTCGAAAGGCTTGATCGAACCCTGGATGGCTTCGAGCGACAGCGCGCCCGACATCAGCGCGGCGGCGAACACGTCTTCCGCACCGAACAGGCCGGCGAGCGCCAGCGCCGTCGACACCTGCGTGCCGTTGAGCAGCGCCAGGCCTTCCTTGGGGCCGAGCACGAAGGGCTCGAGGCCGATGCTGCGCATCGCTTCGGCGCCGCTGACCTTCTTGCCGTCGGCCAGCATCGCTTCGCCTTCGCCGATCAGCACGCAGGCCATGTGCGCGAGCGGCGCGAGGTCGCCCGAGGCGCCCACCGAGCCCTTGCACGGAATGCTGGGCGTCACGCCCGCGTTGAACAGCGCCAGCAGCGCGTCGACCAGCGCGGACCGCACGCCCGAGTGGCCGCGCGCCAGGCTCACGGCCTTGGTCGCGAGGATCATGCGCACCACCGGCGCGGCCAGCGGCTCGCCCGTGCCCACGCTGTGCGACAGCACGAGGTTGCGCTGCAGCTCGGCCAGGTGGTCGTTGCCGATGCGCGTGCTCGCGAGCTTGCCGAAGCCGGTGTTGATGCCGTAGACGACCTGGTCGTTCTCGACGATGTGGCGCACCGCCGCCTCGGCTTGCGCCATGCCGGCACGCACCGACGGGTCGAGCACGAGTTGCACGCCGCCGGCCTGGATGCGTCGCAGCATCGCAAGGTCGACCTTGCCGGGCGTGAGGGTCAGGGTGGCATCGGATGAAGCGGTGTTGTGGATTGGCATGTGAACCTGTCTATACAAGTGATTGCGAGAGAAAACGAAGTCGATAACGACGATAAAAAAAGCTAGGTTCCTTCGTGGAACACCGCGGAACCGGCTTTGCCGGGCCGCCGGTGTTGCCCCCGGTGAGGGGGTTGGCGAAGCGACACGAAGTGCGCGAAGACTGGGGGAGAGTTCATTGCTTTAGCCGGAGCTGGGGTTGCCGTCGGCTCGGAAGCGGCTGCCCAGGCTGTAGCGCGACGCAGGATGCAGGCAGCGCACCCATGTCACGGGCGTGGTGCGAATCCAGGTGCGGCGCGTCAGCAGCAGGCAGGGGTCGGTGGGTGTCATCGCGAGCCGGACGGCCTGTTCGGCGCTGGGCAGCACGGCATCGACGACGTGTTCGATCTGGTCGAAGGGCACGTTGCGCAGCAGGTATTCGCTGGGCGGCGTGCTGTTGAAGTCTTGTTCGAGGTAGTCGGGCACGACCTGCGGGTTGACGTAGCGCTCTTCGAGCTGCACGGGCGTGTCGTTCTCCCAGTGCAGGCAGGCGCTGTGGAACACCGAGTCGCCGGGGCGCAGGCCGAGCCATGCGGCCACGTCGGGCGAGGCCGCGAGGCGTTCGACCTCGATCATTTCGCAGCGGTAGTCGTGGCCGCGCTGGCGGATCTCGCTGGCGATGTTGGCGATCTGCAGCAGCGTCGACTGCGGCTTGTTCTCGGCCACGAAGCTGCCGACACCTGCCACGCGCACGATGCGGCCCTGCTCGACCAGCTCGCGCAGCGCGCGGTTCACCGTCATGCGCGCCATGCCGAACTGCGCGACCAGCTCATGCTCCGAAGGCAGGCGGTGGCCGGGCGGCCACGTGCCGTCCTGGATCTTGCGGGAGATGTGATCCTTGACTTGCGCGTAGAGCGCGAGGGTCGGCAGGTCGCGTTTCATCGTGCTGTCGGTCAATGCTCCGCCGCGGCCATCGACTCGGCGCGGATCTCTTCGGTCAGGCGTGCCTTGATTTCCATGAACTCCGGCGAGGTCTTGATGGTGTAGCTGCGCGGATGCGGAAAGTCGACCGCGATCTCGGTCTTGATGCGGCCCGGCCGCGCGCTGAACACCGCCACGCGGTTGGCCATGAAGATCGCCTCGTCGATGTCGTGCGTGACGAACAGCACCGTCTTCTGCGCCGATTCCCAGATGCCAAGCAGCAGCTCCTGCATGAGCACGCGGGTCTGGTTGTCGAGCGCGCCGAAGGGCTCGTCGAGCAGCAGCATCTTGGGGTCGTTGGCCAGGGCGCGGGCAATCGCCGTGCGCTGCTGCATGCCGCCCGAGAGCTGCTTGGGGAAGTGATGCTCGAAGCCGCGCAGGCCGACCTTGGCGATGAAGAACTCGCTGCGCTCCTTCTGGTCGGCCTCGCTCATGCCGCGCTCGCGCAGGCCGAAGCGGATGTTCTGCGCCACGGTGAGCCACGGAAAGAGCGTGTAGCTCTGGAACACCACGCCGCGGTCGGCGCCCGGGCCTTCGATGCGCTCGCCGTCGAGCATCACCTGCCCGGTGGTCGGAAAGTCGAGCCCCGCCACGATGCGCAGCAGCGTCGACTTGCCGCAGCCCGACGGGCCGAGGATGGTGACGAAGTCGTTCTCCTTCACCTCGAAGTCGATGGGCAGCAGCGCTTGCGTGCGTTGGCCCTTGGTGCCGGTGAAGACGCGCGAGACGCCCTGGATGGAGAGTTGGTTCTTCACAGTGCGGCCCATGCAAACAGACGGCGGTTCATTGCCTTGAAAGCGAAGTCGGACAAGAGCCCGATGACGCCGATCACGATGATCCCGAAGATGATCTGCCCGGTGTTCAGCAACGCCTGGCTGTCGGTGATCATGTGGCCGATGCCCGAGGACGAGCCGATCAACTCGGCCACGATCACGTAGGTCCATGCCCAGCCGAGCACGAGGCGCAGCGTTTCGGCGATGCCCGGCGCGGCGCCCGGAATGAGCACCCGCGCCACAATGCCGCGGCTGTTGGCGCCCAGCGTGTAGGCCGCCTCGACGAGGTCGCGCCGCGCGCCGCCCACGGTGACGGCCACCATCAGCACGATCTGGAAGAACGAGCCGATGAAGATCACCAGCAGCTTCTGCATTTCGCCCAGGCCCGCCCACAGGATGAGCAGCGGAATGAAGGCCGAGGCCGGCAGGTAGCGGCAGAACGAGACAAAAGGCTCGAAGAAAGCCTCGACGGTCTTCCAGGTGCCCATCGCGATACCCAGCGGCACCGCGAACACGGCCGCCAGCAGGAAGCCGCCGAACACGCGCCACACGGTCATGCCGATGTCGCCGATGAAGCCGTACTCGGTGAAGAGCAGCCAGCCCTCCTTGACCATGGTCGGCGGGCTTGCCAGGAAGGTCGGCGACACGAAGCCGCCGAGCGTGGCAAGCGCCCACACGAGCACGAACAGGACGAAGAAGCCGAGCCCCAGCACCATGCGGGCACGCGCGCTGATGGGTTCGAGGGGCGCGAACGCGCGGCGGCGCACGGGGGCCATGGGGGGTGTCACGGGTTGGGGTGAAACGGCAGGCGCAGACGCCGCGCGGGGCGCCATCTGCGGCAGGGCCTTACTTGACGAAGCTTGCATCGAAGGTCGCCGTGTAGTCTTCAGGTGCCTTGCGGATCACGCCGGCTTCCAGAAGGATGGCCGCGGCGTCCTTCATGAAAGTGGTGATCTCGCCCGAGAAGAACTTCTGGTTGGCGGCCTTGTCCTGCCAGCGCAGGTAGGCCGACGACTTGGCGAACTGTTCGCCGCTCTGCTTGACGGCCGCGCCCATGAGTTCGTTGGCCTTGGCCGGATCGGCCTTGATCATGTCGAGCGCGTCGAAGTACGACTTGGTGAGCGCGGCGGCGGCCTTGGCGTTGGCCTTGAGCCAGGTGGGCGCGCAGCCGACGGTGTCCATCACCATCGGGTAGTCGAGCGTGGTGGCCAGGATCTTGCCGGCGGCGGGATTGGATCGCACGGTCGAGAGGTAGGGCTCGTAGGTCATGGCGGCGTCGTTCTGGCCGGCCACGAAGGCCTGCGCGGCGGGCTGCGGCTCGAGCGAGACCACCTTCACGTCTTTCAGCGTCATGCCGTTCTTGCTGAGCATCCAGGCCAGGCCGAAGTACGGCGCGGTGCCCGGGGCGCTCACGCCGATGCTCTTGCCCTTGAGGTCGGCGAAGGTCTTGACGTCGTTGCGCACAGCAAGGCCGTCGGCGCCGTAGGACTTGTCCATCTGGAAGATCTGCACGATGGGCACGCCGTTGGCGTTCCAGGCGACGTGCGTCTCGACCGTGGTGGCCGCGCACTGGATCGCGCCGGAAGCGAGCGCCAGGTGGCGGTCTTTCTGCGGGATCATCTTCAGTTCGACGTCCAGGCCGTTCTTCTTGAAGATGCCGGCCTTGTCGGCCAGCGAGAGCGGCGCGAAGCCGGTCCAGCCGGACATGCCGAGCGAGATCTTCGTTTCCTGGGCAGCCGCTGTTCCGGCCATGCCCGCTGCACATGCACCTGCTGCCAGCAGCGAAGCGACTTTCACAACTACCGTCTTGACCATGGGGACTCCTGGTTCCATTTTTTGAGAGAGGTGACTCGGCGATGCGCCCCGGACTCCGGACAGCACACGCCTCGCATTGTTGCCAAGCGCCCCAACTTGTATATACAGGATAACCCGAAATGTCATTTTCGGTGCATGCCTGAGTGAAATGCACCAGATTGCTGTCTATACAGGAAAGGCGACGAGACGGAGGCCACTGTTGCAAACCTCGTGCCACAGTCATATCGATGCCACTGGGGGACAATCGGCGCCTTCCCCTTTTTGCCCTCGCGCACCGTCGCGTTCGCTGCCTGTGTCCTCTCTTGCTCCCCATCCTCTCGACGACGCTCCCGGCAGCGCAGCACCCGCCGACATCCTTCACGAAGTCTTCGGCTACGCGCAGTTCCGGGGGGCCCAGCAGGACATCGTCGACCACGTGGTCGCGGGCGGCGACGCGCTGGTGCTGATGCCCACGGGCGGTGGCAAGTCGCTGTGCTACCAGATCCCGGCCATCGCGCGGCAGCGCGCGGGGCATGGCGTGTCGGTGGTGGTGTCGCCGCTGATCGCGCTGATGCATGACCAGGTGGGCGCGCTGCACGAGGCCGGCGTGAGCGCGGCCTTCTTGAATTCGACGCTCGACTGGGAGCAGACGCAGGACGTCGAGCGCCGCATGCTGCGCGGCGAGATCACGCTGCTGTACGCGGCGCCCGAGCGCGTGAACACGCCGCGCTTTCTGTCGCAGCTCGACTCGCTGAAGGAGCGCGGCAAGCTCTCGCTGTTCGCAATCGACGAGGCGCATTGCGTGAGCCAGTGGGGCCACGACTTCCGCCCCGAGTACCGCGCGCTGACCGTGCTGCACGAGCGCTACGCGGGCGTGCCGCGCATCGCGCTCACGGCCACGGCCGACGACCTGACGCGCGCCGACATCGTCGAGCGGCTGCAGCTCGAAGAGGCGCGCCAGTTCGTCTCCAGCTTCGACCGGCCGAACATCCGCTACACCATCGTCGAGAAGAAAGACGCGACCACGCAGCTGCTGCGCTTCATCGAGCGCGAGCACGAAGGCGATGCGGGCGTGGTGTATTGCCAGTCGCGCAAGCGCGTGGAAGAACTCGCGGTGACGCTGCGCGACGCGGGCATCAACGCCCTGCCCTACCACGCGGGGCTCGACGCGGCGGTGCGCCAGAAGCACCAGGACCGCTTTCTGCGCGAGGAAGGCATCGTGATGGTCGCGACCATCGCCTTCGGCATGGGCATCGACAAGCCCGACGTGCGCTTCGTCGGCCATCTCGACATGCCCAAGAACATCGAGGGCTACTACCAGGAAACCGGCCGCGCGGGCCGCGACGGCGGCCCCGCCGACGCCTGGATGGCCTACGGCCTGAACGACGTGGTGAACCAGCGCCGCATGATCGACGAGAGCCCGGCCGGCGAAGAATTCAAGCAGGTGATGCGCGGCAAGCTCGATGCGCTGCTGTCGCTGGCCGAGGCGAGCGACTGCCGGCGCGTGCGCCTCCTGGGCTACTTCGGCGAGAAGAGCACGCCCTGCGGCAACTGCGACAACTGCCTGAACCCGCCGCAGGTGTGGGACGGCACCGATGCCGCGCGCAAGCTGCTCAGCACCATCTACCGCGTGCAGCAGCTCAGTGGCATCAGCTTCGGCGCGGGGCACATCATGGACATCCTGCGCGGCAAGTCGACCGAGAAGGTCAAGCAGTTCGGCCACGAGCGCATCAGCACCTTCGGGCTGGGCGCGGAGTTCAGCGAAGTG
The DNA here is from genome assembly GCF_900100965.1 of Variovorax sp. EL159. GTDB lineage: Bacteria > Pseudomonadota > Gammaproteobacteria > Burkholderiales > Burkholderiaceae_C > Variovorax. Next base: position 189,671 of record NZ_FMUJ01000010.1, read on the forward strand.
CAGCTGCGCGGCGTGCTGCGGCAGCTGATCGCGACGGGCGCGCTGGCGGTGGACGCGGAAGCGTTCAACACGCTGAAGCTCACGGAAGGCTCGCGCGCGGTGCTCAAGGGCGAGGCGGCGGTGACGCTGCGCGAGTCGATCTCGTCACCGGCGGAGCGCAAGTCGCGGCGCGAGAAAGTCGCCAAGGGCGCACCTTCGCCGGCGGCGGCCAAGCTGGACGACATCGGCAAGAAGCGCTTCGAGGCACTCAAGGCCTGGCGCGCCGAGGTCGCGAAAGAGCACAACCTGCCGGCCTATGTGATCTTCCACGACGCGACACTGGCTTCCATCGCCGAGCGCGCGCCGGCCACACTCGAAGACCTGCAAGGCATCAGCGGCATCGGCACCAAGAAGCTCGAGGCCTATGGCTCCGAGGTGCTGCGGGTCTGCGAAGCGTTCTAGCCGCTGAGGCTTGCCGGTTCAGTTGGTTGCCGGCAGCGTGATGGGGACCGGCCGCGTGAGCAGGTCGACATAGAGCGTGAAGAAACGCGCGTTGTCGAACTTCTTCACCACCGTCAGCTTCTGCAGTGCCGGGCCCGGCGGCTGCGAGACATAGCCGATGGAGCGGCCGTTGTCGGGCGCGCCCGGCTTGGCGATCACGTCGACGTAGCGGTCCTCCGTCTGGGTGGCGTAGGTCGGGTCGATCAGGTAGGCCAGGGTCAGCGTGTCCCAGATGTTCTGGGTGTAGTTGGGGTTGGTCTCGAAGCCGTTCTTGCCGTCGAAGCCGTAGCCGTTGAGCTTCTGGAACACGTCCGTCACCGCGGTGGGCTTGGCCGGGTGCGCGATGCGGTCGTAGATCGACTTGGTCAGGAACACGGTGTCGGTCACGTCGAGCGGCACCACCACCTGCGGGATCGGCAGCCGCACCACGAACTGCGCTGCATCGGGGTCGAACCACCAGTTGAACTCGGCCGCCTTGGTGGTGTTGCCGGGCACGTCGATGGCGCCGCCCATGTAGATGATCTGCTTGATGAGCGGCACGATCTCGGGGTTCTGCCTCACCGCGAGCGCGATGTTGGTGAGCGGGCCGATGGCCAGGATGGTGATCTCGTTCGGGTTGGCCTTCACGGTGTCGACGATGAAATCGACGGCGCTCTTGCGCTGCACGCTCGTGTGGGTGGCGAAGCCGTCGGGCGAAGGCTTGAGGTCGGCGGCGGTCATGGGCTCGGGGCCGCCCCAGGCGCCCAGGTAGCCGTCACCGCCCGCGCCTGCGGCCATTTCGGCCTGCACGTCGGCATAGGTGTGGTTGAGTGCGTAGTTCGCGCCCGAGTAGACGCCGATGCGGTCGCCCACGCCGAGCCGCTCGACCGACATCAGCGCATCGGCCACGCCCTGCTTGAGCCACTGGTTGCCCGACACCACGCTGATGCCCATGACCCGGACCTTGCCCGTAGCCTGCAGCTGCGCGGCCATGACGCCGAGCTGGCCGTCGTCGCTCATGGTGTTGTAGTCGCTGTCGATGATGATCTTCTGCGCGGCAGCGGCCGAAGGCCCGCCGGAGCCAGTGCCCGCGCCAGAACCCGGACCGAAGGCAAAACCGCCACCGTCGCCTCCGCCCCCGCAACCGGCCAGCACCGCGATGACGACGGCGAACACCGTCCCGATCCATTTGCGCATTGTTCCGCTCCTAAGAATTTGGTTTTCAGTCGAAGACCACCGAAATACAAACGTTTGCGCAAAGCTTTGCGCAAACGTTTGCGAAACTCTACGGCGCTTGCCACGGGCGTGGCAAGCGCCGTGGCCTAGGGGTTTTCCGCGAGGGCGCGGAGCGGGGTCAGCCCGGGTTGGGGGCGAGGTCGAACAGGCGGTTGCGGCGCAACGGCGACTGGTCGATCAGGAAGGGCGTCTCGGCTTCGGCCGGCTGGGTCTTTTGCAGGCCCTGCGCCGCGGCCTTGACCGTCGACGTGGGGCAAGAGCCTCCGCTGCGCAAGGCAAGGGCCGCAGCCAGCCGGGCTTCGTTCGGGTCGCCGAGCTGGTGATCGTAGTCGTCGGGCACGGTGCAGGTGGGCGGGAAGCCATCGCCGTAATCGCCGAAGCCCAGCTGGTTCACGCCCTTGACCTGGATCGCGAAGTAGGTGGTACCGCAGTTGTCCTGCGGATAGAAGCCGTAGGGCTTGCCGCAGGTGGTGCCACCGACGAGGTTGACCGTGACACCCACGCCGCGCAGGCTGTTGATGACCGACTCGCTGGCCGAACAGGTGTCCGGGCTCGTCAGCACGGTCACCCGCGACAGGCCGAGCGAAGGCAGCGCCGCGCCGTTGCGGCTGGTGCTGTAGAACGGCATCTGGCTCTGCGCCTGCGAGAAGTGGAACGGGTTCTTGTCGTTGAAGGTCAGCTGCTCGAAGGTCTTGTTCGCCGTGGCCGACGGCGCGGCGATCATGTAGGCCAGACGGCTGGCAATGGCGAGCTGGCCGCCGCCGTTGTAGCGCATGTCGAGCACGAGATCCTGGATGCCACCCGGGCTGGCCTTGAAGGTGTTCACCGCATCGATGAGCTGCTGTTCGGCGGTCGTGATGTGGTCGTTGAACAGCATGTAGCCCACATGGTTGCCGCCGCCCACGTCGAGCACCGTGACGTTCTGCACCGGCTTGCTCGTGACGCTGGTCGCCTTCAGCGAATAGGATGCGGCCGGTGCGCTGCCCAGCTGGAACGTGAAGTTGTGCGTCTCGCCCACGGTCTTCGGCGAGAGCGCGCCGTTGATCGTCGCGGCATTGGCCGTGCCGGTCGCGTTGACGAAATCGACGCCGTCGACGGTCACCAGCTTGGCGCCGCGCTTCAGCCCGGCGACGTCGGCGGGCGAGCCAGGCTCGACGAGAACAACGCGCAGTTCGCGCGGCGGGCTGGTGGCGATGGACACGAACTCCGCGCCGTAGCTGACCGACACGCCACCCTGCGACAACTGCCGGTACACCTCGGTGTCGTAGGTGAAGTGAAAGCGGTCCTTGGCGCGGCCCGACGCCGTGGTGGCTGTCGTCTTGAGCACGTTGAACCAGGCGACCGGCGTTGCGTAGTCGCTCGCCTTGAGGGTGGTCGGCACTTCACCGTACCAGAGGTAGGTTTCGTCGATCCAGCCGCGCACCCAGCTCTTTTCGTTGTCAATCGAGCCTGCACGGTCGGGGTAGGCCGCGCCGGTGTCGGGGTTGGTGCCGCTGCGCGGTGAGGCGCACATGCCGGCCACGGTCGCCGAAGGAACGATGCCGCTGCTGCCACCGGTGCCGGTGGCCGGCGGTGGCGTGGTGCCGGGGAGCGCGGCGAACGGAATACCGCCGCCGCCCCCACCTCCGCCGCCTCCACAGCCCGCCAGCAGGCTGGCCACGGCGAACGTGGCGGCCGCAGCCCAGGCACCAGGACGCGGCAGCCGCCGCATGTCTACCTTGCGAAAAGCCATGTGTTCCTCCTCGTGTCCGCGATGCCGGACGGATGTTTCGCATCGCGCAGCCTGCCCGCCCGATACGCTCCCCGGGTTTCGCACCCGTTGTTCTGTCGCCGCCTGCCGCCAGTCGCCGCGTTGCGGCTACTGTACGAAGCCCATGCCGCGCGATTCGCGCACTTCGGGCTTGATGCGGTGCTCGGCCTCGAGCTGGTCGAGAAACTCGGCCGCCGAGAACTCGGCCGCGAGGATATCGGTCTGCCGTTTCACTGCTGCGAAATCCCCAGGGCACAGTTGTGGCAATTGGGCCAGCCGCGCCTGCAGGGCGCTGGTCATGAGCGCGGCATCGCCCGCGAGTGCCTCGACCACGAACATGCGCTCGCGCTGCTCCTTGGTGAGCGGCTTGAACTTGATCTTGAAGGTGAAGCGCCGCAGCGCCGCCTGGTCGAGCCGGTCGAGCAGGTTGGTGGTGCAGATGAAGACGCCGTTGAAGCGCTCCATGCCCTGCAGCATCTCGTTGACCTCGGTGACTTCGTAGGTGCGCTGCGCGCCGCGCCGGTCCTGCAGGAAGGAGTCGGCCTCGTCGAGCAGCAGCACGGCCTTTTCGTTCTCGGCGTCCTTGAACATGGCGGCCATGTTCTGCTCGGTTTCGCCGACGTACTTGCTCATGAGGTCGCTGGCCTGCTTGACGATCAGCGGACGGCCGACGGCCTTGGCGATGTGCTCAGCCAGCGCCGTCTTGCCGGTACCGGGCGCGCCATAGAAGCACAGCGTGCCGTGGCCACGCGCCTTCAGCGCCTCGACGATGCGCGGGATCTCGAAGCGCGTCTCGACATGAAGCATGTCGAGGTCGTAGGTGGTGACACTGCGGCGCTCGCCGCGGCCGGTGTCGAGCGTGCCCAGGGCGATGTCGGCGTTGCGCAGCTGCCGTTCGATCAGCCCTTCCATCGAGGCATCGTCGGTGCGGGCCAGCCCCGCGAAGCGCACCGCGGTGCGGATCTGCGCGGGCGTGAGGCCCTTGCGCCCGGCCAGCTTGGCGGTGAAGGCTTCGGACACGACCACGCCTTCGAGCGTCTTCTTCACGAGCTGCTCGCGCGCGCCGGGCGGCGGCGACTTCAGTTCGAGGTGGTACGCGAAGCGGCGCCGAAAGGCCGGGTCGATCTGCTCGATGCGGTTGGTGACCCAGAGCGTAGGCACGGGGTTGGCTTCAAGGATCTGGTTGACCCAGGCCTTGCCGCTCACGCTGCCGCTGGTGGGTGCGGGGATCTGCTCCGCGCGGGCCATGAACTGCGCGGCTTCGGTGCTGATGGGCGGGAAGACGTCTTCGACTTCATCGAACAGCAAGGCCGCCTGCGCGCTGCCCTTGAGGAAGACCTGCGCGATCTGCAGCGAGCGGTAGCGGTCGCGGCCGCTCAATGAATTGCCGTCGCGGTCGGCGTATTCGACCTCGAAGAGCTCGAGGCCCGCCGCCTGCGCGACGACCTTGGCAAGCTCGGTCTTGCCGGTGCCGGGCGGCCCGTAGAGCAGCACGTTGACGCCGGGCTCCTTGCGCGCGACGGCGGCACGCAGCAGCGTGACGAGCATCTGCGCGTCTTCTTCGACAAAGGAAAAATCGTGCGGCGTGAGCGCGCTCTTGGCCGACGGCCGCGTGAACACCGCCATCAGCTCGTTGTGGTCGCGGTACTCGCGCATCAGCACGGGCGGCAGCTTCTCGCTGACCTTCATGAGGTCGGCGAGGTCGGTGATGTTGTGCTCGGAGATCAGGTTCTCGACAAGGCCTATGCGTTCGAGCCGCGAGCCTGCCCGCAACGCCTCGCCCACTTCGCTCGCGTTGACGCCGGCGATGTCGGCGATGGCCGCATAGGCCTCGGGCGCGTTGTTGACCTTGAACTCGACCAGCAGGGAACGCAGGTCGCGCTGGTACCGCGCGAGCGTGCCGTACAGCAGCAGCGCGCGCTCGGCCTTGTTCAGTTGCAGCAGGCCTGCGAGCGCATCGATGTTCTTCTCGACCAGCGTTGACTGCTTGCGCAGTGCATGCGTGAGCCAGTCGCGCGTGACGGCGAGCACCGAGAGCAGGTCCTTGGGCTGGTCTTTCGCGTATTCGTCGAGGTAGAAGAAGAGCGTGCCTTCTTCATACGGGCCGCGCCACACGCCATGCCGTTCGAGCAGCGTGCGGCCATCGAAATTCTCGACACCCTTCCATGCCTCGTTGCCCGCGCAGCGACGGCCGAGGAACTCGCGCAATCGGTGCAGCACGGCCGTGGGCCACACGAGATGCCGGCCGGTGAGCGAAAGCAGCCCGTTGATATCGCGCCGCACGTTGAAGCGCGGGCCTTGCTTGGCGGCGAGCGTGAGCACGAAGTGCGAGCACATGAGCTCGAGCACCGGCGCCTCCTTGAGGCCGGGCGACGGCAATGCCTGCCCGCGTACTGCAGCAGCCACGACATCGACACCCGCACGCTTGACCATCAGGCAACCTCCTATCGATCAGGAAATTCGTGGAGAGACCATAACGCAGACTTTTGGCTTCGGGAAGACCGGCAAACGGTAAAAACCCTCATGGTGCGATTCCAGCCACAATGCGCGCCATGGTCGGAATCGAAGAAATCCAGCGCGCCGCGGCGCGCCTGCAAGGTCAGGTGCTCAATACGCCCTGCGTCGAGTCACGCACGCTGTCGGAGATCGTCGGCGCCCAGGTGTTCCTGAAGTTCGAGAACCTGCAGTTCACATCCTCGTTCAAGGAGCGTGGCGCGTGCAACAAGCTGGTCGATCTTTCCCGGAACAGCACGGGCGTGATTGCCATGTCCGCCGGCAACCATGCGCAGGGTGTGGCCTATCACGCGCAGCGGCTGGGGCTTCGCGCGTTGATCGTGATGCCGCGCTTCACGCCCGGCGTGAAGATCGAACGTACGAGGGGCTTCGGCGCCGAGGTGGTGCTGCATGGCGACACGCTCGACGCAGCACGTGCCCATGCCCTGGAGCTCGCGCAGCGCGAAGGGCTGACCTTTGTTCATCCCTATGACGACGAAGCCATCATCGCGGGCCAGGGGACGGTGGCGCTCGAGATGCTCGACGCGGTGCCCGACCTCGACACACTGGTGGTGGCCGTCGGCGGCGGCGGGCTGATCGCGGGCATGGCGGTCGCGGCGCGCGACCGCAAGCCCGACATCGAGATCGTGGGCGTGCAGACGACGCGATTCCCAGGCATGGTCAACGCCGTGAAGGGCACGCACCACCCGCAGGGCAAGAGCACCATCGCCGAGGGCATCGCGGTCGGCACGCCCGGCGTGCTGACCCAGGAAATCATCGCCAGCAAGGTCGACGACCTGCTGCTGGTGGACGAAGGCGACATCGAGCAGGGCGTGCTGATGCTGCTCGAGATCGAGAAGACGCTGGTCGAAGGCGCCGGGGCCGCTGGGCTTGCGGCGCTGATCCGGCATCCGGAGCGGTTCAGGGGCAAGCGTGTCGGGCTGGTGCTGTCGGGCGGCAACATCGACCCGCTGCTGCTCGCGGCCATCATCGAGCGCGGCATGGTGCGTGCCGGACGGCTGGCGCGGGTGCGCGTGAGCGCACGCGACGTGCCGGGCTCGCTGGCCCAGATCACTGCCACAGTGGCTGAAGCGGGCGCTAACGTCGACGAGGTGCACCACCAGCGCGCCTTCACCATGCTGGCGGCACAGAACGTCGACATCGAGCTGGTACTGCAGACCCGCGGGCGGGCCCACCTGGCAGCCGTACTGGTCGCGCTGAAAGACGCCGGCTTCGAGGCCGAAGAACAACATTGAGCCGTCTGACACTCGGGGTTGGGGGGCTCGCAACCCCCTAGACCTGTCAGTGGCTACCCGCCGGTAAAATATCGGCAGTCTGTCATTTGCGTATTCGAGGTACTTTCCCGATGTCCAACCCCACTCCCGTCGAACACGGCCATGACGCCGCTGTCGAAAAAGACGCCGTCGAATCGGTCGTTCACCTCATGCCCCTCGTGCTGCCGCTGGCTGGCGGCGTCCTGATGCTCCTGCTGGCATCCATCGCAGTTTTCATGGCCTGACTACAGGCTTTTGCGCCTTTGTCCGCGGGTCGTGCAGCCCGCGCAGGCGCAGCATTCAGCAATCTCCCGAAGCCGAAACGTTTTCTCAAACGGACCTCCGCGCCTCTTGAAGGCACCGCGGCGCCCCGTTCGGAAAGACGATTTTTCAACTTAGGAGATTTCCGATGAACGCACCCACGATGAAGGGCCTCACCATTCAGGCGCCCTCATACGTCAAGAACGCCAAGCTGATTGCCTGGGTGGCCGATATGGCCGCGCTGTGCAAACCCGACGCCATCCATTGGTGCGACGGCAGCAAGGAAGAATACGACCGGCTCTGCCAGCAACTGGTCGACGCCGGCACCTTCAAGAAGCTCAATCCGGTCAAGCGCCCGAATTCGTTCCTCGCTGTTTCCGACCCGACCGACGTCGCGCGCGTCGAAGATCGCACGTTCATCTGCTCCGCGGAAAAGGAAAGCGCCGGCCCCACCAACAACTGGATGGCCCCGGCCGAGATGCGCGCTACTTTGCAGCCGCTTTTTGACGGCTGCATGAAGGGCCGCACGATGTATGTGGTTCCGTTCAGCATGGGCCCGCTGGGTTCGCCGATCGCGCACATTGGCATCGAGCTGTCGGATTCGCCGTATGTCGCAGTCAACATGCGCATCATGACCCGCATGGGCAAGGCCGTGTACGAGGTGCTGGGCACCGACGGCGAATTCGTGCCCTGCGTGCATACCGTGGGCGCGCCGCTGGAAGCCGGGCAGAAGGACGTGTCCTGGCCTTGCAACAAGACCAAGTACATCGTTCATTACCCCGAAACACGCGAAATCTGGAGCTACGGCTCGGGCTACGGCGGCAATGCGCTGCTCGGCAAGAAGTGCTTTGCACTGCGCATCGCCTCAAACATGGGTCGCGACGAAGGCTGGCTGGCAGAGCACATGCTCATCCTGGGCGTGACCAATCCTGAAGGCAAGAAGTACCACGTGGCCGCGGCATTCCCGAGCGCTTGCGGCAAGACCAATTTCTCGATGCTCGTGCCGCCCGCCGGCTTCGAAGGCTGGAAGGTCACGACCATCGGCGACGACATCGCCTGGATCAAGCCGCAGGCCGACGGCTCGCTGCGCGCCATCAATCCCGAGGCCGGCTACTTCGGTGTCGCGCCCGGCACCAACATGCTGACGAATCCGAACTGCATGCGCAGCCTGGATGACGGGGTGATCTTTACCAACGTCGCACTGACGGATGATGGCGACGTGTGGTGGGAAGGCATGGAACAGGACGCACCGGGTAAAGCGCTGCCGGCGCACCTGATCGACTGGCAAGGCAAGGACTGGACACCCCAGATCGCCAAGGAAACCGGCGCCAAGGCGGCGCACCCGAACGCGCGCTTTACCGTGGCTGCGACCAATAATCCTGCGCTCGACGACGCTTGGGATGATCCGAAGGGCGTGACCATTGACGCTTTCATCTTCGGTGGCCGCCGCTCGACCACCGTGCCGCTGGTGACCGAAGCTCGCAATTGGGTCGAGGGTGTCTATATGGCTGCCACGATGGGCTCGGAGACCACTGCAGCCGCGGCTGGCCAGCAAGGTGTGGTGCGCCGTGATCCGTTCGCAATGCTGCCGTTCATGGGCTACAACATGAGCGATTATTTCCAGCACTGGCTGAACCTCGGCAAGAAGCTCGAGGCCTCGGGCGCCAAGCTGCCGAAGATCTACACCACCAACTGGTTCCGCAAGGGCGCCGACGGCAAGTTCGTCTGGCCTGGCTACGGCGAGAACATGCGGGTGCTGAAGTGGATGATCGATCGTGTCGAAGGCAATAAGACCGAGGGTATCGAGCACATCACTGGTGTGAGCCCGCGCTATGAAGATCTGAACTGGACTGGTTTGAACTTCAGCGCCGAGCAATTCGCTACCGTGACCAGCATCGACAAGGCCGCGTGGGAAGCTGAACTGAAACTGCACGCAGAGCTGTTCAAGCAGCTGGAACACCACCTGCCGAAGGAACTGCCGGAGACCAAGGCTGCGATTGAGCAGCGCTTGGCGGCCTGATTGGTGCTGGTTCAGACAGGCTAATTAGCAGCTTGAGAAAAGCCCGATGAATTTTCATCGGGCTTTTTTTATTTGTGAAAGCGATTCCAGCGCACTTGAACTTCTGCTGCCACTTCACCGGTTGCACTAGCCGCTTGGTGCTTGCGGGCGGCTTGCTGAATCAGTCTTTGCTTCAGCTCTCCCTGTTTGGTGCCAACAACTGACTGAAGGGCGCCTTTTCTTTTCTGGCTCGCCCCCTGCTTGTGCTATTGGAGCCGAGCATTGCTCTGGCCGCATTGATTTGTCCTTTGCCTCTGCTTTTCGCGCACGCAAAGCAAAAAACCCCAGTCATTGCTGACTGGGGTTTTCTGGGCTGTAAGAGCCTGACGATGACCTACTTTCACACGGGAACCCGCACTATCATCGGCGCTGAGTCGTTTCACTGTCCTGTTCGGGATGGGAAGGAGTGGTACCAACTCGCTATGGTCATCAGGCATAAAGGGTTGTCGCGCTGATCACATGATCAGCACAACGAATTCATAGAGTTTGGAATCAGCTTTTGGCGAATTATTTTGAATGCGTCAACTTGGCATAACACCTTGATCGGATTGATCAAAGTTATAGGGTCAAGCCGCACGAGCAATTAGTATCAG
>NZ_FMUJ01000005.1:0-691854 GCF_900100965.1 Variovorax sp. EL159
CTCGATCAAGCCGCACACGCACTTCACCGCCGAGGTGTACGTGCTGTCCAAGGACGAAGGTGGCCGTCACACGCCGTTCTTCAACAACTACCGTCCGCAGTTCTACTTCCGCACGACGGACGTGACCGGCGCGATCGAGCTGCCCAAGGACAAGGAAATGGTCATGCCTGGCGACAACGTCAGCATCACCGTCAAGCTGATCAACCCGATCGCGATGGAAGAAGGCCTGCGCTTCGCCATCCGTGAAGGCGGCCGTACCGTGGGTTCGGGCGTCGTGGCCAAGATCCTCGACATCTAAGCCAAGCGTAAAGAGTACCGGAGGGGTATAGCTCAATTGGCAGAGCGTCGGTCTCCAAAACCGAAGGTTGTAGGTTCGATTCCTACTGCCCCTGCCACCTAGGTGGCACCCCGAAAAAGCCCGTCGCGTCCCGACGGGCTTCGGCGTCTCAAGAAGGCGCATTGAATTGAAGGCCGAAAGGCACAGGAAATCAGCCAACCATGGCCACTTCTCAAATCGAAACCGTGAGCACCGGCGCAGACAAGGCCAAGTTGGCCGCGGCTGTTGTGCTGGCAGTGGGCGCCATCGTGGCGTTCTACCTGCTCTCGCGCCAGGGCTCGCTGGCCCAGTGGGCTGCGCTGCTGGTCGGCTTGGCCGCCGCGGTGGGCGCCTTTGGCAGTTCGGAGAATGGCCGTCAGTTGTGGGCCTTCGGCCGCGACTCGTGGCGCGAGGTCAAGAAGGTCGTGTGGCCGACCCGCAAGGAAGCAATGCAGATGACGGCTTACGTGTTCGCCTTCGTGGCGATCATGTCCGTCTTCCTCTGGCTCACCGACAAGACGCTCGAATGGGTGTTTTTCGACCTCATTCTGGGCTGGAGAAAGTAAGCAATGACCGACGACGTAGTTGAAACCACGCCGGAAGAAGAGAACACTCCGATTCTGGCTCCTGCCGCCAATCCCGACCTGCGTTGGTACGTGGTGCATGCCTATTCGGGCATGGAAAAGGCCGTCGAGCGCAACATCACCGAGCGCATCAACCGCGCCGGCATGCAGGACAAGTTCGGTCGCATCCTGGTTCCGACCGAGGAAGTGGTCGAAATCAAGAACGGCCAGAAGCGCACGACCGAGCGTCGCTTCTTCCCGGGCTACGTGCTGGTCGAAATGATCATGGACGACGAGAGCTGGCACCTGGTGAAGCACACCAACAAGGTGACGGGTTTCGTGGGCGGTGCCAAGAACCGTCCGGCTCCGATCTCGCAGAAAGAGGTCGAGGACATCGTCAGCCAGATGCAGCAGGGCACCGAGAAGCCCCGCCACAAGGTGGAGTTCATCGTCGGCGAGTTCGTGCGCGTCAAGGAAGGCCCGTTCACGGACTTCAACGGCACCGTCGAAGACGTGAACTACGAGAAGAGCAAGGTGAGCGTGTCGGTCATGATTTTCGGCCGCTCGACGCCTGTCGAACTCGAATTCAGCCAGGTCGAAAAGACCTGAGCCTCGGGTCGAAAGGCCTGAACCCATTCTGGCTGCGCGTTGTCCGACTCGGCGCGCGGCCTTGATCGAAGAGTCGTTAAACCCCGGGGAGCCTCGGCGAGAGCCAAGGCGATATCACCCGCAAGGAGCAAAGCATGGCGAAAAAAATCGTCGGCTTCATCAAGCTGCAAGTGCCAGCTGGTAAGGCCAACCCGTCACCACCCATCGGTCCCGCACTGGGCCAGCGTGGTTTGAACATCATGGAGTTCTGCAAGGCGTTCAACGCGCAAACCCAAGGCGTCGAGCCGGGTCTGCCGCTGCCGGTGGTCATCACCGCGTTCGCTGACAAGAGCTTCACCTTCATCATCAAGACGCCCCCGGCGATCACCTTGATCAAGAAGGCCATCAAGCTGGAAAAGGGCTCGGCCCGTCCGCACACCGACAAGGTCGGCAAGATCACGCGCGCTCAGCTCGAAGAAATCGCCAAGGCCAAGATGAAGGACCTGACTGCTGCCGATCTGGACGCAGCGGTTCGCACCATCGCCGGCTCTGCCCGCTCGATGGGCGTGAATGTGGAGGGCGTGTAAATGTCCAAGATCACCAAGAAGCAAAAGTCGCTCGCCGGCAAGGTCGACAGCAACAAGCTGTACGCCCTCGTTGAAGCCATCGACCTCGTGAAGGAAGCCGCCACCGCCAAGTTCGACGAATCGATCGACGTGGCCGTGCAGCTCGGCATCGATGCGAAGAAGTCGGACCAGGTGGTGCGTGGCGCCGTCGTGATGCCCAACGGCACCGGCAAGACCAAGCGCGTGGCCGTGTTCGCCCAAGGCGCCAAGGCTGAAGAAGCCAAGGCTGCCGGCGCCGACATCGTCGGCATGGACGACCTGGCTGCCATGGTCAAGGCTGGCGACATGCCTTTCGACGTCGTGATCGCTGCCCCCGACGCGATGCGCGTCGTCGGTACGCTCGGCCAGATCCTCGGCCCGCGCGGCCTGATGCCCAACCCGAAGGTTGGCACCGTGACGCCCGACGTCGCGACCGCTGTCAAGAACGCCAAGGCTGGCCAGGTCCAGTTCCGCGTCGACAAGGCCGGCATCATCCACGGCACGATCGGCCGTCGTTCGTTCGATACCGACAAGCTGCAGGGCAACCTGGCTGCGCTGATCGACGCTCTGGTCAAGGCCAAGCCGACGACCAGCAAGGGCGTGTACCTGCGCAAGGTGGCTGTGTCGTCGACCATGGGTCTGGGTGTCCGCGTGGACACGCAAACCATCTCGGCGAGCTAAAGAGATTTGCCCGACCCCTGAGCTGACGTGAAGGGGGAGGGCGGATGTGGTGGGTCGCGGCGGCTTCGGTTGCCGCGGGCCATCCAAGACCGCTGGTGTGCAGGGCGCTGCACTTAATCGCCGGATCGATCCTTCCGGTATCCAGCGCAGATGGCGATCCCACTGCAAGGAATCAAGGAATTTGATTTTTTGTTCCGAACAGTTGGTCGCTGCATGAAGCGCGATCCCAGGCCCCGGCCGAAGATCGCATTAAAAGGAGTAGACCTTGAGTCTGAATCGCAGTGAGAAAGAAGCGGTCATCAGTGATGTGACCAGCCTCGCCGCTAAAGCTCAAACGCTCGTGATGGCGGAATACCGTGGCATCACGGTTGCCGATATGACCAAACTGCGCAGCGAAGCTCGCAGCAAGGGTGTGACCCTCAGCGTGTTGAAGAACACGCTGGCACGCCGTGCTGTCGCTGGTAGCGCATTTGAAGTCGTCGGCGACCAGATGACCGGTCCGCTGATCTACGGCTTTTCCGAAGACGCAGTGGCTGCCGCCAAGGTGGTGGCCGACTTCGCGAAGACCAACGACAAGTTGGTGATTCGCGGTGGCGCGTTTGGCGGCAAGGCCCTGGACGTCAACGGCGTGAAGCAACTGGCCAACATCCCTTCGAAGGAAGTGCTGCTGGCGCAATTGCTGGGCTTGATGCAATCCCCGATCTCTCGTACCGCCCGCGTGCTCGCGGCGCTGGCCGAGAAGCGCGGTGGTGGCGAAGCTGCACCCGCTGCCGATGCACCGGCAGAAGCGCAGGCCGCCTGAGCCTCGCGTTTGAAATATTCAACCCAATTGTTAGGAAACAAAAATGGCATTCGATAAAGACGCATTTCTGACCGCGCTCGACAGCATGACGGTCCTGGAACTCAACGACCTGGTGAAAGCCATCGAAGAGAAGTTCGGCGTGAGCGCCGCTGCAATGGCCGCTCCGGCCGCTGGTGGTGGCGGTGGCGCCGCTGCTGCTGCCGAAGAGCAAACCGAATTCAACGTCATGCTGATGGATGCTGGCGCGAACAAGGTTTCGGCGATCAAGGCAGTGCGCGAAATCACCGGCCTGGGCCTCAAGGAAGCCAAGGACCTGGTGGAAGCCGCTCCCAAGGCTGTCAAGGAAGGCCTGTCGAAGGCTGACGCTGAAGCCGCCAAGAAGAAGCTGGAAGAAGCCGGCGCCAAGGTGGAACTGAAGTAATTCAGACCCCCTAGAGGGCTGGAGGTGCCTGAAAAGGCCCTCCAGCCTTTGCCGCTTTCAGAGCGCACCCAAAAGCCGGCTCGTTGCCGGCTTTCCCGGAGACCCGAAAGGCTCCGGAAAAGCCAAGAACGAGACGTTTTTTGAGTGTCTTCTGACCCCGACTGCAGAAGACCCCTTGGTTCGGGCGATGTGCAACGCATCGCTGTCCGCCAACGGCTGGTAGTGGCCAGCCGCCAAGCAGTGGTGCCTCGGCACTGCTGACAAGTCGCTGAAGATCTCAAGCACCGGAGCTCTCATGGCCCAATCGTCCGCGTACAGTTACACCGAACGCAAGCGCATCCGAAAAAGTTTCGGTAACCGCGACAGCGTCGTCGAAATCCCCTACCTGCTGCAGATGCAGAAAGACGCGTACACCGCGTTCCTGCAAGCCGGCATCGCCCCCAAACAGCGCACCGTCGAAGGCCTGCAGGCCGCGTTCGACGCCGCCTTCCCGATCGTCTCGCACAACGGTTTTGTCGAGATGAAGTTCCTCGAGTACAACCTCGCGAAGCCGGCTTTCGACGTGCGTGAATGCCAGACCCGTGGTCTGACCTTCGCCTCGGCCGTGCGCGCCAAGGTCCAGCTCATCATCTATGACCGCGAGTCGTCGACGTCGCAGTCGAAGGTGGTCAAGGAAGTGAAGGAACAAGAGGTCTACATGGGCGAAGTGCCGCTCATGACCGACAAGGGTTCGTTCATCATCAACGGCACCGAACGCGTGATCGTGTCGCAGCTGCACCGCTCGCCGGGCGTGTTCTTCGAGCACGACAAGGGCAAGACGCACAGCTCGGGCAAGCTGCTGTTCTCGGCCCGCGTGATTCCTTACCGCGGTTCGTGGCTCGACTTCGAGTTCGACCCGAAGGACATGCTGTACTTCCGCGTGGACCGTCGCCGCAAGATGCCGGTCACGATCCTGCTGAAGGCCATCGGCCTGAACCCGGAATCGATCCTCGCGAACTTCTTCGTGAACGACAACTTCCGCCTGATGGACAGCGGCGCGCAGATGGAGTTCGTCTCCGAGCGCCTGCGCGGCGAAGTCGCGCGCTTCGACATCACCGACAAGTCGGGCAAGGTCGTGGTCGCCAAGGACAAGCGCGTCACCGCGCGCCACACCCGTGAGCTGGAACAAGGCGGCACCACGCACATCAGCGTGCCCGAAGACTTCCTGATCGGCCGCGTGATCGCACGCAACATCGTCGACGCCGACTCCGGTGAAATCCTGGCCAAGGCCAACGACGAGCTGACCGAAGCGCTGCTGAAGAAGCTGCGCACCGCCGGCGTTCAAGACGTTCAGGTGATCTACACCAACGAACTGGACCAGGGCGCGTACATCTCGCAAACGCTGCGCATCGACGAAACCGTCGACGAGTTCGCAGCGCGCGTGGCCATCTACCGCATGATGCGCCCCGGCGAGCCGCCGACGGAAGACGCCGTGCAAGCGCTGTTCCAGCGCCTGTTCTACAACCCGGACACGTACGACCTGTCGCGCGTCGGCCGCATGAAGTTCAACGCCAAGGTCGGCCGCGACGAATCGACCGGCCCGATGGTGCTGACCAACGAAGACATCCTGGCCGTGGTCAAGATCCTCGTTGACCTGCGCAACGGCAACGGCGAAGTCGACGACATCGACCACCTGGGCAACCGCCGCGTGCGTTGCGTCGGCGAACTGGCCGAAAACCAGTACCGCACCGGCCTGGCCCGCATCGAGAAGGCCGTGAAGGAGCGTCTGGGTCAAGCGGAGCAAGAGCCGCTGATGCCGCACGACCTGATCAACAGCAAGCCGATCTCGGCCGCGCTGAAGGAATTCTTCGGTGCTTCGCAGCTGTCGCAGTTCATGGACCAGACGAACCCGCTGTCCGAAATCACCCACAAGCGCCGCGTGTCGGCCCTTGGCCCGGGTGGTCTGACGCGTGAACGTGCAGGCTTCGAAGTGCGCGACGTGCACGTGACCCACTACGGCCGCGTGTGCCCGATCGAAACGCCTGAAGGCCCGAACATCGGTCTGATCAACTCGCTGGCCCTGTACGCCCGCCTGAACGAATACGGCTTCATCGAGACGCCGTATCGCCGCGTGGTGGACAGCAAGGTCACGAACGACATCGATTACCTGTCAGCCATCGAAGAAGGCAAGTACGTCATCGCCCAGGCCAATGCGACCCTGGACAAGGACGGCGTGCTGACCGGCGACCTGGTCTCGGCGCGTGAAGCCGGCGAATCGATCCTGGTCGGTGCCGAGCGCATTCAGTACATGGACGTGTCGCCCGCGCAGATCGTGTCTGTGGCTGCTTCGCTCGTGCCGTTCCTGGAGCACGACGACGCGAACCGCGCGTTGATGGGCGCCAACATGCAGCGTCAGGCCGTTCCTGTGCTGCGTCCCGAAAAGCCGATGGTCGGTACCGGTATCGAGCGCGTCTCCGCGGTCGACTCGGGCACCGTGGTCACGGCCACCCGTGGCGGTATCGTCGACTACGTCGATGCGACCCGCGTCGTGGTGCGCGTGAACGACGCCGAAGCGGCAGCCGGTGAAGTCGGTGTGGACATCTACAACCTGATCAAGTATCAGCGTTCGAACCAGAACACCAACATCCACCAGCGTCCGATCGTCAAGCGCGGCGACAAGATCGCCAAGGGCGACGTGGTGGCTGACGGTGCATCGACCGACCTCGGCGAACTGGCCCTCGGCCAGAACATGCTGATCGGCTTCATGCCCTGGAACGGCTACAACTTCGAAGACTCGATCCTGATCTCGGAACGCGTCGTCGCCGAAGACCGCTACACCTCGATCCACATCGAGGAACTGGTGGTGATGGCCCGCGACACGAAGCTGGGCGCAGAAGAAATCACGCGCGACATCCCGAACCTGGCCGAGCAGCAGCTCAACCGCCTCGACGAATCCGGCATCATTTATGTCGGCGCCGAAGTGCAGCCGGGCGACACGCTGGTGGGCAAGGTCACGCCGAAGGGCGAGACCACGCTGACGCCTGAAGAGAAGCTGCTGCGCGCCATCTTCGGCGAGAAGGCTTCCGACGTGAAGGACACCTCGCTGCGTGTGGACCAGGGTTCGCAAGGTACCGTGATCGACGTGCAGGTGTTCACCCGCGAAGGCATCACGCGCGACAAGCGCGCCCAGCAGATCATCGACGACGAGCTCAAGCGTTTCCGCCTCGACCTGAACGACCAGCTTCGCATCGTCGAAGCCGACGCGTTCGACCGTATCGAGAAGCTGCTGACCGGCAAGGTCGCCAACGGCGGCCCGAACAAGCTGGCCAAGGGCACCAAGCTCGACAAGGCCTACCTGTCGTCGGTCGAGAAGTTCCACTGGTTCGACATCCGCCCGGCGGAAGACGAAGTGGCGACGCAGCTCGAGTCGATCAAGAACTCGCTGGAGCAGACGCGCCACAGCTTCGACCTCGCGTTCGAAGAAAAGCGCAAGAAGCTCACGCAGGGCGACGAGCTGCCCGCGGGCGTGCTGAAGATGGTCAAGGTCTACCTGGCCGTCAAGCGCCGCCTGCAACCTGGCGACAAGATGGCCGGCCGCCACGGCAACAAGGGTGTGGTGTCGAAGATCGTTCCAGTCGAAGACATGCCGCACATGGCCGACGGTACGCCGTGCGACATCTGCCTGAACCCGCTGGGCGTGCCTTCGCGGATGAACGTGGGCCAGGTGCTCGAAGTGCATCTGGGCTGGGCCGGCAAGGGCATCGGCCAGCGCATCGGTGACCTGCTGCAGCAAGAGGCCAAGGTGGCCGAGCTGCGCAAGTTCATGGAGCAGCTGTACAACGGCTCGGGCCGCAAGGAAGACATCAGCTCGCTGAACGACTCCGAACTGCTCGAAATGGCAGCGAACCTGCAGAACGGCGCGACCTTCGCGACGCCTGTGTTCGACGGTGCGTCGGAAGAAGAAATCCGCGGCATGCTGAAGCTCGCCTACCCGGACGACATCGCCAAGCTCAAAGGCCTGACCGATACGCGCACGCAGGCGTACCTGTTCGACGGCCGCACTGGCGACCAGTTCGAGCGTCCCGTCACCGTCGGCTACATGCACTTCTTGAAGCTGCACCACTTGGTCGACGACAAGATGCACGCCCGTTCGACCGGCCCGTACTCGCTCGTCACGCAGCAACCGCTGGGCGGCAAGGCGCAGTTCGGCGGCCAGCGTTTCGGGGAAATGGAAGTGTGGGCGCTGGAGGCTTACGGCGCCGCCTACGTCCTGCAGGAAATGCTGACCGTGAAGTCCGACGACGTGCAAGGCCGTACCAAGGTGTACGAGAGCATCGTCAAGGGCGAGCACTCGATCGAAGCCGGCATGCCGGAATCGTTCAACGTGCTGGTCAAGGAAATTCGTTCGCTGGGGCTCGACATCGAGCTCGAGCGTTCTTAATTTGAAAAGGGAAAGAGTCTTATGAAATCGCTACTCGACCTGTTCAAGCAATTCACGCCCGATGAGCATTTCGATGCCATCAAGATCGGCATGGCTTCGCCCGAGAAGATCCGTTCGTGGTCTTTCGGTGAAGTGAAGAAGCCCGAGACGATCAACTACCGCACGTTCAAGCCCGAGCGCGACGGTCTCTTCTGCGCCAAGATCTTCGGCCCCATCAAGGACTACGAGTGCCTGTGCGGCAAGTACAAGCGCCTGAAGCACCGCGGTGTGATCTGCGAGAAGTGCGGCGTCGAAGTCACGCAGACCAAGGTGCGTCGCGAGCGCATGGGTCACATCGACCTGGCCGCGCCCTGCGCCCACATCTGGTTCCTGAAGTCGCTGCCGTCGCGTCTGGGCCTCGTGCTCGACATGACGCTGCGCGACATCGAACGCGTGCTGTACTTCGAAGCCTACGTGATCACCGACCCCGGCATGACCCCGCTGAAGAAGTTCGGCATCATGTCCGAGGACGACTACGACGCGAAGCGCAAGGAATACGGCGACGAATTCGTTGCCAAGATGGGCGCCGAAGGCATCAAGGACCTGCTCGAAGGCATCGAGCTCGACAGCGAGATCGAACGCCTGCGCGGTGACCTGACCGGTTCCGAAGTCAAGGTCAAGAAGAACTCCAAGCGCCTGAAGGTGCTGGAAGCCTTCCGCAAGTCGGGCATCAAGCCCCAGTGGATGGTGCTGGACGTGCTGCCCGTGCTGCCGCCGGACCTGCGTCCGCTGGTGCCGCTGGACGGCGGCCGCTTCGCGACCTCCGACCTGAACGACCTGTACCGCCGCGTCATCAACCGCAACTCGCGTCTGCGCCGCCTGTTGGAGCTGAAGGCTCCGGAAATCATCGCGCGCAACGAAAAGCGGATGCTGCAAGAGGCTGTCGACTCGCTGCTGGACAACGGCCGCCGTGGCAAGGCCATGACGGGCGCCAACAAGCGCGCGCTGAAGTCGCTCGCCGACATGATCAAGGGCAAGAGCGGCCGCTTCCGCCAGAATCTGCTGGGCAAGCGCGTCGACTACTCGGGCCGTTCGGTCATCGTGGTGGGCCCGACGCTCAAGCTGCACCAGTGCGGCCTGCCGAAGCTGATGGCGCTCGAGCTGTTCAAGCCCTTCATCTTCTCGCGCCTCGAAGCCATGGGCATCGCGACGACGATCAAGGCTGCCAAGAAGGAAGTCGAATCGGGCACGCCGGTGGTCTGGGACATCCTGGAAGAGGTCATCAAAGAGCACCCGGTCATGCTGAACCGTGCGCCTACGCTGCACCGTCTGGGCATCCAGGCCTTCGAGCCGATCCTGATCGAAGGCAAGGCCATCCAGCTGCACCCGCTCGTCTGCGCGGCATTCAACGCCGACTTCGACGGTGACCAGATGGCCGTTCACGTGCCGCTGTCGGTGGAAGCGCAAATGGAAGCCCGCACGCTGATGCTGGCCTCCAACAACGTGCTGTTCCCGGCTTCGGGCGAACCGTCGATCGTTCCTTCGCAGGACGTGGTGCTGGGTCTGTACTACACGACCCGCGACCGCATCAACGGCAAGGGCGAGGGCCTGATCTTCTCCGACATCGGTGAAGTGCAGCGCGCGCTCGACGCCAACGAAGTCGAGCTGACCGCCCGCGTCGCCGTGCGTATCACGGAGTACACGAAGAACAAGGAAACCGGCGAATTCACGCCGTCGACCTCGCTCGTGGACACCACCGTGGGCCGCGCGCTGCTGTCCGAGATCCTGCCGAAGGGCCTGCCGTTCTCGAACATCAACAAGGCGCTGAAGAAGAAGGAAATCTCCAAGCTCATCAACGTCTCGTTCCGCAAGTGCGGCCTGAAAGAGACCGTCGTGTTCGCCGACAAGCTGCTGCAAAACGGCTTCCGCCTGGCAACCAAGGCCGGTATCTCGATCGCCATCGACGACATGCTGGTGCCCGCTGAAAAGCACGGCATCATCGAGCGCTCGGCCAAGGAAGTGAAGGAGATCGAGCAGCAGTACGTCTCCGGTCTCGTGACCTCCGGCGAACGCTACAACAAGGTGGTGGACATCTGGGGCAAGGCCGGCGACGAAGTGTCGAAGGTCATGATGGCCAAGCTCTCCAAGGAGCGCGTCATCGATCGCCACGGCAAGGACGTCGAGCAGGAGTCGTTCAACTCCATCTACATGATGGCCGACTCGGGTGCCCGCGGTTCCGCTGCGCAGATTCGCCAGGTGGCCGGTATGCGGGGCCTGATGGCCAAGCCGGACGGCTCGATCATCGAGACGCCCATTACCGCGAACTTCCGCGAAGGCCTGAACGTGCTGGAGTACTTCATCTCCACCCACGGTGCCCGTAAGGGTCTGGCCGACACGGCGCTGAAGACGGCGAACTCGGGTTACCTGACCCGTCGTCTGGTCGACGTGACGCAAGACCTGGTCGTGACCGAACAGGACTGCGGCACGCACAACGGCTACCTGATGCGCGCGATCGTCGAAGGCGGTGAAGTGATCGAGTCGCTGCGCGACCGAATCCTGGGCCGTACGGCTGCGGACGACGTGCTGCATCCGGAAAACCGTGCGGTGCTGCTGAAGGCCGGTTCGATGTTCGACGAGGACACCATCGAAGAACTCGAGGCGCAAGGCGTCGACGAGGTCAAGGTGCGTACCGCGCTGACCTGCGAAACCCGCTTCGGCATCTGCGCGACCTGCTACGGCCGCGACCTGGGCCGTGGCGGCCTGATCAACATCGGCGAAGCCGTCGGTGTGATCGCTGCGCAGTCCATCGGCGAACCCGGCACGCAGCTGACGATGCGTACCTTCCACATCGGTGGTGCCGCTTCGCGCGCTGCCATCGCTTCGAGCGTGGAAGCCAAGTCGAACGGCTCGATCGGCTTCAACGCCACGATGCGCTACGTGACCAACAGCAAGAGCGAGCTGGTCGTGATTTCGCGTTCGGGCGAGATCGTCATCCATGACGAACACGGCCGCGAGCGCGAGCGCCACAAGGTGCCGTACGGTGCGACCCTGACGGTCAAGGCCGACCAGCAGATCAAGGCTGGCCACGTGCTGGCCAACTGGGACCCGCTGACCCGCCCGATCATCACGGAATTCGCCGGCAAGACGCAGTTCGAAAACGTCGAGGAAGGCCTCACGGTCGCCAAGCAGGTGGACGAAGTGACCGGTCTGTCGACCCTGGTCGTGATCGACCCGAAGCGCCGCGGCGCTGCCAAGGTCGTTCGCCCGCAGGTCAAGCTGATCGACGCGCAAGGCCAGGAAGTGAAGATTCCGGGTACCGACCACTCGGTGACGATCGGCTTCCCGATCGGCGCTCTGGTGCAGGTGCGCGACGGCCAGGACGTGGGCCCCGGCGAAGTGCTGGCGCGTATTCCGGTCGAAGGCCAGAAGACCCGCGACATCACCGGCGGTCTGCCGCGCGTTGCCGAGCTGTTCGAAGCCCGTTCGCCGAAGGACAAGGGCATGCTGGCCGAAATGACCGGTACCGTGTCGTTCGGCAAGGAAACGAAGGGCAAGATCCGCCTGCAGATCACCGATCCGGAAGGCACGGTCTGGGAAGACCTCGTGCCGAAGGAAAAGAACATCCTGGTGCACGAAGGCCAGGTGGTGAACAAGGGCGAATCCGTGGTCGACGGCCCGGCGGACCCGCAGGACATCCTGCGCCTGCTGGGTTCGGAAGAACTGGCGCGCTACATCGTGGACGAAGTGCAGGACGTGTACCGCTTGCAGGGTGTGAAGATCAACGACAAGCACATCGAGGTGATCGTTCGCCAGATGCTGCGCCGCGTCGTGGTCGACAACATCGGCGAGACCGGCTACATCTCCGGCGAACAGGTCGAACGCAGCGAAATGCTCAACACCAACGACGCCCTGCGCGCCGAAGGCAAGATCCCCGCGACGTTCACCAACCTGCTGCTGGGTATCACGAAGGCGTCGCTGTCGACCGACTCGTTCATCTCGGCTGCTTCGTTCCAGGAAACGACGCGCGTGCTGACCGAAGCCGCGATCATGGGCAAGCGCGACGAGCTGCGCGGCCTGAAGGAAAACGTCATCGTCGGCCGCCTGATTCCCGCAGGCACCGGCATGGCGTACCACCAGGCCCGCAAGGTCAAGGACGCCATGGACGAGGCCGAGCGCCGCGCCATCGCCGAGTCGGAAGCTGCCGAACTGGCAGGCTCCGGCGAGAGCGATGTGACCAGCACGGCCGACGCCAGCGAAGGCGCCGCGACCGAATAACTGGTTAGCATCACCGGCCATGACCGGTACCCCACGCCCCCCGACCGCTCACGGTTGGGGGGCGTTTTTCTTTGTGTTTTCCATGGGACTTTGTCGATGAGCCTGTTGCCCGAATCGTTGGCCAGCTGGATCGTGATCGCGGTGCTGTTGTTCTGGTTTGTCGGCGCTTACAACCGGTTGGTGCGTTTGCGCGCGGCCGTGCTGCAGTCTTACGTCACGCTCGACGCCGCATTGAGCAAGCAGTTGGACTTTGTCCAGGCGAGCATCACCGCCGCGGCGCCGGCCGAGGCGCCGTCGAACGAACTGTTGTCGTCGATCGCGCCGCTGCAGGCTTCCACCACCCAGTTGGCCACGCTGCTGGGTGCGACGCGACAGCGCCCGCTCGATGCGGGCGGCATGGCCGCGCTGGCCACCGCGCTGCGGGTGTGGATCGGCGCATGGCAGCGCCAGCATCCGGATGCGGTGACGGTCTTCGAGGCCGACGGCACGCTCTCGCGTCCGGCGCAACCGCAACCCGGCGCCGTGACCGCAGCGGTGGTGTCCAGCACCACTGAGCCGATCGCATGGCCCGAGCCGTCGGCTGCCGCAGAGATTGCACGTGGCCAGTTCAATATTGCGGTGAAGCACTACAACGCCGCCATTGCCCAGTTTCCGGCGCTGCTGGTGGCATGGGCCGTGCGTTTGCGTGCGGCCGCGCCCTTGCTTTGACACGGACTTCTTTCTTTACCTTTCGAGGCGTCCTGCCTTTGGCTCGCCCATTACCATCGCCTCAACTTGGCTGAACTACCTTCCGACTCTTCCAGCAACGCCGCGCCGCTGCTGCAACCGCCGCTGTGGCGCCAACTGCAATTGACCGCGGCGGCGCTGGCGTCGATCCGCGCGGGCACCTCGGGCTCTGTGGCGTTCGATGCCGTCGAGCCCGCGTTGCGGCCGGGCGTGCAGGCGCTCGGCTTCCAGGTGCTTCGCTGGCTCGGTCGTGCCGAAGCGCTGCGTCGCCACCTGGCCAAGCGCACGCCGCCGCCGTTGCCCGACGCCTTGCTGTGTACCGCGCTGGCGCTGGCCTGGGATGCCGAACGCGCACCCTACGAGCCCTTCACGCTGGTCGACCAGGCGGTCGAGGCGGCCAAGCGAAACCCCGCCACCCGGGCGCAGGCCAGCTTCATCAATGCATGCCTGCGCCGCTTTTTGCGGGAGCGCGACGAACTCGTCGCCATCACCGACAGCGAGCCGGTCGCGCAATGGAACCATCCGCGCTGGTGGATCGAACGCCTCAAGCGTGACCATCCGCGTGAATGGCAACGCGTGCTGGGGGCCGATAACGCGCAGGCGCCGATGACGCTGCGCGTCAATGTCCAGAAATCCAACGCGGCTTCCTATCTGTCGGAGCTGGAAGCCGTGGGCCTTGCCGCCACCCGTGTCGGCCCCAGCGGCCTGCAACTGGCCCGCGCGCGGCCGGTGCAGCAGTTGCCCGGTTTCACCGACGGGGCCTGTTCGGTACAGGACGCCGCCGCCCAGATGGCCGCGCCCTTGCTGCTCGAAGGCCTGCTGCCCGCCAAGCCGGGCGCCGCGCCGCTGCGCGTGCTCGACGCCTGCGCCGCACCCGGCGGCAAGACCGCGCACCTGCTCGAACTGGCCGGCCCGGATGCCGTCGAAGTGATCGCCCTGGAGGTCGATGCCGTCCGCAGCCGCCGGATCGACGAAACCCTGGCCCGCCTCGGCCTGAAGGCCAAGGTGGTGGTGGCCGATGCCGCGCGCCCCGCCGACTGGTGGGACGGCACGCCTTTCGACGCCATCCTGCTCGATGCGCCATGCACGGCTTCGGGCATCGTCCGCCGTCATCCCGATGTCCGCTGGCTGCGCCGCGAGAGCGACACCGCCCAGCTGGCCGCCCAGCAGGCCGCGCTCCTGGCTGCGCTCTGGCCGCTGGTACGGCCCGGCGGCCGTCTTCTTTACTGCACCTGTTCCGTCTTCCGTGAAGAGGGTTCGCAACAAATTGATGCGTTTCTTGTACACAACACCAACGCACGATTGCAGCCGTCGCCGGGCCATTTGCTGCCTCAAAGCGGGGCGAATGCCCGTGGCGTCCCGGACAATCCCTCTGGTGACCACGACGGCTTCTTCTACGCCCTGCTTGAAAAGCACCCGCACTGAGCGGCGCTGGCCGGTCCTGCTGGCCGTGCTGCTCTGGGCCTGGGTGATCTGGACGGCATGCCTGCCCGCGCCGGCGGCGGCCCAAGGCCGGCCAGGTGCCACGATCACGCAGATGCGCCTGGAGCAGGCCGATGACGGTGTGTACCTCGGCGCGGCCGTGCAGTTCGAATTGCCCTCGCTGGTCGAGGAGGTGCTCGACAAGGGCATCGCCATCTACTTCGTGGCCGAGGCCGAGCTCTTCCAGGAGCGCTGGTACTGGACCGACCGCAAGGTCGCGCAAGTGCAGCGCCACATGCGGCTGGCCTACCAGCCACTCACGCGGCGCTGGCGGCTCAATGTGTCGCCGCTGCCCATCACCGGCGCGGTCGGCATGGGCATCTCGCTGAATCAGAATTTCGACACCCTCAGCGACGCGCTGGACGCCATCAAGCGCATCGGCCGGCTGCGGCTGGGCGACGTGGCCGAGATCGGCGACGAGCCGTTGCACCAGGTGACCTTCCGCTTCCGGCTCGACACCTCGCAACTGCCGCGTCCCTTCCAGATCGGCGTCGTCGGCCTGGCCGACTGGAACATCTCGGCCGAACGCACCGCGCGCCTGGCACTGGAGAAACAACGGTGAGCACCAAACCGCGCAGCGGCGCGGCGGCCACGCCCGCCGCCAGCCGCTCGCGCGCGATGCGCTGGGCCGTGGGCGTGGGGGCCGCCATGGTGACGGCCATCGGCCTTGTGCTGATGTTCCTGCTGGCCCAGGCCACCAACAACCGCGAGCTGTACGAGCGCAACTACGTGCGCCTGTTCGGCATCAACGTCGTGGTGGCGGTGCTGCTGGTGCTGGTGATCGGCTGGGTGGCCTTCCGGTTGCTGCGGCGCTTGCGCCAGGGCAAGTTCGGCAGCCGCCTGCTGATCAAGCTGGCCGCGATCTTTGCGCTGGTGGGGGTGGTGCCGGGGGCGCTGGTCTACGTCGTGTCCTATCAGTTTGTCGAACGCTCGATCGAGAGCTGGTTCGACGTCAAGGTCGAAGGCGCGCTCGACGCGGGCTTGAACCTCGGCCGCGCCACGCTTGATTCGCTGTCCGACGACCTGGCTGTGAAGACCCGCAGCGCCAGCGCGCAACTGGCCCAGGTGCCCGATGCGAGCGCAGGCCTGGTGCTGGAGCGCATCCGCGACCAGCTCGAAGCCAGCGACGTGGTGCTCTGGACCGGTTCCGGACAGCTGATCGCCGGTGCCGGCGCCTCGCGCTTCCAGCTCAACCCCGAGCGGCCGACCACCCAGCAGTTTCGCCAAGTCCGGCCGGAGCGGGCCATCGCCCACATCGAAGGCCTCGATGAAACCGCGGTGCCCGGCGCCGCGGCGCCCATCGCGAGCGTGCGGGCACTGGCCATGGTGCAGCGGCCGGGCTTCGACTTCGACACCGCGCCGCGCTATCTGCAGGTCACGCGACCGCTGCCGCCGGCCGTGGTCAAGAACGCGCTGGATGTACAGGAGGCCAACCGCGAATACCAGGAGCGCGCGCTCGCACGCGGCGGGCTGCGCCGCATGTACATCGGCACGCTCACGCTGAGCCTGTTCCTGGCCGTGTTCGGCGCGGTGCTGCTGGCCGTACTGTTCGGCAACCAGCTCGCGCGGCCGTTGCTCGTGCTGGCCGACGGCGTGCGCCAGGTGGCCGCCGGCGACCTGCGGCCCACCGCGGTCCTGCAAGGAAAGGACGAGCTGGGCGGCTTGACGCGCTCCTTCGCCGTCATGACCCAGCAACTGGCGGACGCCCGCGGCGTGGTCGAGAAAACCATGGGCGAACTCGATGCCGCCCGGGCCAACCTGCAGACCATCCTGGACAACCTCACTTCGGGGGTGATCGTGCTCGACGCCAAAGGCACCGTGCTGTCGACCAATCCGGGCGCGACCCGCGTGCTGCGCGCACCGCTGGCCGCCTACGAAGGGCAGGCACTGATCGACGTGCCGGGCCTGGCCGATTTCGGCGCCAAGGTGCAGCAGCAGTTCGACGAGTTCCAGGTCGAGCGCATGCAGCACGGCCTCGACCACTGGCAGCATGCCTTCGAGCTGCACGCCAGCGGCGCCGACCTGCCGCAGCAAGACGGTGCCATCAACATCGTCGCGCGTGGCGCCGAGTTGCCCGGGGCCGCACGGCTCCTGGTGTTCGACGACATCTCCGAAATCGTGTCGGCCCAGCGCGCGCAGGCCTGGGGCGAAGTGGCGCGCCGGCTCGCGCACGAAATCAAGAACCCGCTGACGCCCATCCAGCTATCGGCCGAACGGCTCGAGATGAAGCTCTCGGGCAAGGTCGCTCCGCCCGAGCAGGCCATCCTCGTGAAGTCGGTGAAGACCATCGTCGACCAGGTCGATGCCATGAAGCGGCTGGTGAACGAGTTCCGCGACTACGCGCGCCTGCCCGCAGCCGATCTCAAGCCGGTCGACCTCAATGCCCTGCTGGTCGACGTGCTCCAGCTCTACAACGCCGAGAGCCTGCCGATCACGCTGCGCTCCGAGCTCGACGAGCGCTGCCCGCCCATTCGCGGCGACGCGCAGCAGATCCGCCAGGTCATACACAACCTGTTGCAGAACGCCCAGGATGCCGCCGAGGCTGCCGCGAGCGGCACGGGCAAGACGGGTGAAGTGGTCGTTCGCACGCGGCTGGGCGATTCGGGCCAGCGCGTGCGGCTGACCGTGCAGGACAGCGGCCCGGGTTTTGCCGAGAACATTCTCAAGCGCGCCTTCGAGCCGTACGTCACGACGAAAACAAAAGGTACCGGTTTGGGCCTTGCCGTCGTCAAGAAGATCGCCGACGAGCACGGCGCGCGCATCGAGCTTTCGAACCGCGTTGTCGACGGGGCTGTGGCAGGGGCGCAAGTCTCGCTATCATTCGCGCTGGCAAGCGAGTCGCGCGCAGCGGCCGCTCACACCGAAGATTCGAAGTCTTCCGCCGTCTGAGCGCGAGCAAATACATCGCTCGGGCGATGGACGGGCCAGCGGACCCTACCTACTTTGCAGACACCAGCGCATACAACAAGCAGCACTCATGGCAAACATTCTCGTGGTCGATGACGAGCTGGGCATCCGGGACCTGCTCTTCGAAATTCTCAATGACGAAGGTCACAACGTGGAGCTAGCGGAAAACGCCGCCGAAGCCCGCGCTGCGCGCCAGCGCGCGCGGCCCGACCTCGTGCTGCTCGACATCTGGATGCCCGACACCGACGGCGTCACGCTGCTCAAGGAATGGTCCACCGCCGGCCTGCTGAGCATGCCCGTCATCATGATGAGCGGGCACGCCACCATCGATACGGCAGTCGATGCCACGCGCATCGGCGCCTTCGCATTCCTCGAAAAGCCGATCACGCTGCAGAAGCTGCTGAAGGCCGTCGAGCAGGGCTTGGCCCGCGAGAGCGCACGCCGCGCCGCCGCTGGCGTGGTGCCCGCGCCGGTGGGTGGCCACCAGCCGGCGGCCATCACGACAACGGGCGATAGCCTGCTGATGGCATCGCTCGCCTCGGTGCCCGTGCCCGACGCCGGCCCGCAGTCGACCCAGAGCTTCGACCTCGACCGTCCGCTGCGCGATGCGCGCGACGGTTTCGAAAAAGCGTACTTCGAGTTCCACCTTGCGATGGAGAACGGTTCGATGACCCGCGTCGCCGAGAAAACCGGCCTGGAACGCACTCATCTTTATCGCAAACTCAAACAACTTGGTGTGGATCTTTCAAGAGGGCGCAGAAGCGCTGTATAATTTGAGGCTGCACACAATGCAGCCGAGGCCCGGTAGCTCAGTTGGTAGAGCAGCGGATTGAAAATCCGCGTGTCGGTGGTTCGATTCCGCCCCAGGCCACCAAATTTTCCTTTTAGGATCAAGTAGATAGCCCAATCTTCCTAGGTTGGGCTTTTTGCTTTCTGGCGTCGTGTAGGCACCATGTAGGCAAACTAGATCATCTCAAAGCAACGCGTTTCCATGACCTATGGCGAGCGGGCATTGCGTGTGGTTTGACCTAAGGCATGCCAAGCTCGCGATTGGTAGGCCACAGCGCACGTGGGAATGCATCAAGTTCGATGCCCTCGTCGTCGGAGGGGGGCTAGCACGCTGACTCTATCCAGTCGTCGGCGTCCTGAGAGATGGTCGCGATGGACAGTTTCATTGATCCAGGAATAATGACCTGAGCGGGGGCACCCTCCCACTGCAACGGTTTGGCCTTGAAGTCGACGGGACGCAGGTTCATGGACAGAAGCGCCGGACGGATGATTAGGACGGCGTTGATGTCAAGGGCATCAAAACGTCGACCGTCCTTGACGACGTAACTGCCCCTGAAGGGGTGAACCCGAACGGTATGTGATCTGTCTTGGCCAAGATGGCGCCTAGGTTTGCCGTGCGGCCTCTTCGCAATCGCGAAAGTAGCCGTGGTAGCTGAAGCGGGCATATCCGAAGGGCGACTACGCGGGCGGTTGCGATCGAGAGTCTGTAGCCAGCGAACTCATGGCCTTGTCAAATTGCAGTCATTGCACTGGTGCTTTACCCGTTGTGCCGAACGTCGCAGTTGCGTGTGTAGCTCATGCATTTGAGCTGCTGCTGAAAGAAACTGGTTGTGGCCACGAAAGTGCATCAACTTTGTCGCGCCTAACCGCAGTTTTCACTCAATCTTCAACTTGTACCGTTGCCGCACTTCGTCGGAGCGGCCGCAAACCTCGTCTGAAATCGAAAACTGGCAACTTCTTGCCTAGGAGGCAGTTGCTGGATTCCTCTATGGCAATCCCCTACTATTGAACCCATGAGGAATAACGCGGCGGGAAAAAGTGAGGGCATCGAACAGGTGCAACCAGCTGGAGTTTGGCCCTCCAAATTCATGCGCGAGCTTCGTCCGGAGATCTATTCGGACACCAAGGACAGGGAGGCCTATGTTTTAAGCGCCCCGGTTCTTGAATACCATTTGGATTCCATAACCTCCCGCAATCAGACGCACGATTTCGAAGTGTTCTGCCGCAAGCTCTGCGAACGAACCATCTGCCCAAATCTACGCCCCCAAACAGGCCCCGATGGCGGGGGCGACAGCAAAGCTGACACAGAGACTTATTCGGTTGCCGACGAAATCTCCGGCCTAACCTATGTAGGCGTTGCCAATGGCTCTGAAAAATGGGCCTTCGCCTTTAGCGCCAAATCAGCCTGGGCAGATAAGGTGCGCAAAGATGTCCAGGGGCTTATCGACACCGGCAGGACGTACGACCAGATCATTTGCGTTACGAGCCGCTTCGCCAAATCCAAGAACCGTGCGGCGCTCGAGCAGGAGCTTTCCGAGAAATACGGCGTGCCGGTGACGATCCATGACCGCACATGGATCGTCAAAGAAGTCATTGAGAACGCCCGTATCGACCTTGCCGTCAACTACTTGAAAGTCGGCGAAACCATCAAAGCGCCGACGAGGCTCGGCCCGAAAGATTACTCCCGTACCCAGCAGCTGGAGGACGTTGAGCGGGAGATCCAAGACCCCGAAGCTTTTCGCGGCATGGAGCAGCAACGTGCCATGGAGGCCCTTGTAGCCGCCAAGCTTTCCAGGGCGCTGGAAAGGCCGCGCGTCGAAACGGAAGGCCGATTCAGCCGCGCCATCCGCCTCGCGGAAGCCCATGGCAGCTTCAGGCAAAAGCTTGAGGCCGAGTATGAAAAAATCCGGACCGATTTCTGGTGGTTCGATGATTTCCAATCGCTTAACGCTGCATACGACCACTTTCAGGACCGAGCGATTCAATCCGACCATGTCAAGAATCTGGAGTTCTTGTGCAACCTCAATCAATTGCTTGTGAACGCCCTCATTCACAAGCACCTGACGCCGGCGGAGTGTCGCCTTGGCGAGCGGACAGCCAAGCTGGAGCAGGCGCTGACGTTGATTGCCGATGATCCAGATCGACCGAACAACAGTCTGGAGGCGCAAACCGCACTCCTGCGCATCGCGCTCAACAAGCTCATGCTGGCTCACAAGCCCGACGAGCTGCCAAGCATATGGAAGGGCCTAACCGTAATTCTGGAGAAGGCTGAAGGCCTTGGAGAGTTTGATGCCGATGGCTTGGTCTCTTTCATCGAGGCTGTCGGCAATCTAGGTGGCAACGATCACGTATACGGCGCGCTCGTCGAGAAGCTTGCCGAATTTATCGGCGCACGAAAAGGCGAAGGGGAAGGGGCGCTCGTTCTCCTCAAACGCGCCCAGAAGCTGGATTTTTCGGCCCGTTTTGACATGATCCGTTGGGCAGGCAAGGCCGCATTCGGCCTGTCGAAACGGGAATACGCCGATTCCCTCATCGATGCGATGCACCTTCTCACTCTTGGCTACCGCAGCGCGGGTTTGCTCTGGGCAACGCGAGCAAGCTGCATTTTTGCTGCGGCATCCTTGGTTATTCAGGGTGAGGAAGAGCATCAGTTGCCGCGCGTCTTCACGGTCACGACGAAGGTCTGGGCCTGGACGGCGCTCGAGCTTTGCCACTTGCCTGATTGCCTTCAGGCGATTCAGCTGATGAACGGTTGCATCGCTTCGATGCCTTTAGCCGAAGAGGAAAAGTCGAAGATACGGAGCGAGATCCAGGAACTGGATACCGCTTTGGGCTGTTACTTTCTCAACCTCCAGGAAGACGATCTTCGAAAGCTCGAAGCAATCCCCGACATCCTGGAGGCATTGGGCCTGTTCATGGCCCGGACCGGACTGCTTTTCTCGCTGGGATATAGCGATCTGCTTCGTGAGGACGGGAGCCTGCCGAGGGAAGAGCCGGACGAAAATGTGTGGCAGATCCTCGCGATGTTGAAGAGCCAGGCTCTTGCCGAGCGCCTTCGCGGTCCGCTCATCGTGAACAGCGAAGGCCCGCAGATTTTTGCGACCACGATTCTCGGCATGAAAGTCGAGGTCTTGATTGACGGCAGCGAATCCATCGCTGTCGCGGAGCTGGTGCTCGGTTCGCTAGAGGCCTTCTTTGCGACCATCATCGAGCAGCGCGTGGTGCCTCACACCGAGCTATTCCGGATCACTATCGCCCAGAGCGATGGCATCCAGGAGCCCGTTGTCGAAGCAAACGCGCTCGATATGACGTGCACGATCACGTGGCCGCGCGGGTTTCCAGTCGCACAGCTGGAACGCCAGCACGACGTGCGGAAATTCTTTATGTCTGTTTGCGGTCACGTACTCAGCACGGCTTGCATTGTCGAAGACATGGCGGCGTTGCTCGAAAACCTGTTCAGCGATGCAGCCGCCCAGCAGCGCATGATCATGATCGCCACGGCGCAGAACAGCTATCGCCGCTTGACCTCTCGCGGTTTCACACGACTAGACGATTGGAGCAACCTTGTCCGGCGCTCCTATCCATTTCGCGGGCAACAGACGGAACTGCCGCGTATTGAACGTCCCGCGAGAGGAGAAACGTCGGCGAAGCCGGATACCGGGATGCCTGAGTTCAAAGATCACAAAGAGGTGGCCGTCAGCTCTGTGATCAACGTCCACGCATGGGATCAAGCGAAATGGCGCGGCTGCGGCTATCTTCAGTTCGGAAATCAACATCCCCCTGTGATGGCGGTGCTTTTTGAGAACGAGGCTGCTGCGCGAAAGATCTTCGAGCACTGGCGCGAACGCTTCGGGTCTGTCGATGCGAATGAAGAACTTGCCGTCTCGATCATCCGTAACCTGCCGCAGGCCAGTCCCCATCACTACTGCATTCAGTTTTCGTCCAGCCTTGCCGAAGCGGGCATGAAATCGCCGCGTCCTGCGTTCATGGCGACGCGCTCCATGACGATGGAGCCGGGGGATGGTGTCAACCTTGAGAATTTCCTGAATTCATACCGACAGTTCAAAATCTTCAACCTGATCCCCGCCGTACTTGCCTCGTCTCCTAGGTTCCTCTTCGAGCTTGGAATCCTCAAGAGGAATTTGACGGTCAAGTCGGCATCGGACGTTCGCGAAAACGATGTCGAGTGGATGGCACTCCGTATTCATGGCAAAAAGGCAGTCTGAACGAACTTGTCCCATCTACACATACGTCCAAATTGCTGCCTAGACAGCATGAATCAAGTCACTGTCAAGTCCCCCGCGGATTGCGGCGCCGCTGAGCTTCGTGATTTCGTTTCGCTAGTCATCCAAGGTGGCGAAGTCTCTCCGCTCGGCCTGTCAGAACGTGTGGCCAACGCGAGAAGTCTCAGTTTTCTGCGTCGCGACGGCGCGCTTGTAGGCGTCGCAGGTCTCAAGAGACCTGAAGCTAGCTATCGCCGCCGAATTTCCTTGCGTGCTCAGCTCGAACTCTCGGAAGATTCGCTTCCGCTTGAGCTTGGTTGGGTTTTCTTGCTGTTCAGCGTGCGTGGCGCAAGGCTTTCGTTGCCCCTCTGCGAGCCTCTGATTCAAGCGGCAGGCTGTGCCGGCATCTTCGCGACGTCGCGTACCTCAAATGTCGGTATGCACGCGACGCTCGCCAAGCTTGGCTTTCGGCGTGTGGGGGAAGATTGGTTTTCCAAGCAGGCCACACAAAAACTCTGCCTCTTCGTGAGAGATGCCACCTAACCCGTCGGTCGAGCAGATCTGCGCCGGCGGGCTACGGTTTCTGCCTCACCTGCCGTAAGTTCGGCGCGCATGGCCTCCGCCTCACCCATTATCTGCACTCCCAATGTCAGAGTTATTTTCGCGCGATGAGATCGAACTGAGGCTAGCTGAGCTGCAATCGCGTATCGGTTCTGCGCTGGCGCCATACGAGGCAAGCGCGGCCGCACGGGATCTGCTGGAGCTGCTGCGTGCCGTCGAGGAACTCATCAACCTGGGCACGGTTGATTGGGACGATGACGTCTTTGAGGAGCAGCTGTACGGATTTCCGGTCTTCCAGAGTGGCCAACATTTGCTCCGGCTCGCGCATGTCCGCAAACACCTTGCGACACGATTCGACAGTGCGCTCGTCGCCCGGCTCTCGTTGCTGATCCTTCAGGGGTCTGACATTGGCGTGGCCTTCGCACGCCATGGAGTACTGGAGGCAGCGAGCGGCTTTCTATCGGTGGCCGCGATGATGGGCTATCTCCAATCGCGACGTCGCCACCTCGTGGGCCTGCTGCATTTGGTCCCGACCGCATGCCGCGGCTCTCAGCTCCTCAAGCTGCATGAGGCGCTCAACGTCTTCTTGCCCATTGTGGAGTTCAGCGCTGCGCCGATGATGGGTGCGCAGTACGCCTTGATGGTGAAGCTTGCGCAGGAGCGCCTAGGCATTCCGGAGGATCCGGCAGCTGAGGTGGCGATGTTGGACAGCCTTTTCCTGGAGCCGGAGCGTGCCTCCATCTTGGAGATGCACGAGTCCACAGATGGGTTGCAGTTGCTTGAGGCCAAGGAGCCGATTCGACCCGACCGGCTGTTTTCGGCCGCGGAGTTGAGGAACGATATCCTGCACACCGAAGCGCTGTACGCCGAATTCAACCTATGCGACACCGAGTTCGCTGTCGCGGCGGCGCTGGTGCGCCGTCTGTCCAAGGACTTCGTTGACGATGATTATTGGATTCGTATTTCCCCCACAGAACTGGCGACGCTGACTGCTGAGGCGGGTGCGTCGCCGGCTCTCATGGCGGCGCTGACATGCGAGGCCACCACATACATGGAGTGCCTTTCGACCTATGCGCCATTCGTTCTGGTTGACGGTCGTTACCTGTCTACGGTTTCACTGCTGAGCCGCTTTATCTATTCTTGGCGGGCGCAGGTCCTTGAGCGCAAGAAGCGCTTCCAGATCCGGGCGGGCTTCATCTTCGAGGACTCGGTCAGGGCTGCGCTGGAAAAGCAACGGTTTGTCGTGCAGGACATCGTTCGCATCAACCGGCAGGAATTCGATGTCGTGGCGCTGCGGGACAACGTTATCTGGAACGTCCAGTGCAAGAACAACTTTATCGGGCTGTCTCGCGTCGACTCCGATGCTGTCGCCTTTGCCCGATACAACCGAGGCCTTGTGATGTCGTACGAGCGGGCGCTGGTGAAGGAGCGGAACCGCGAGCACCTGTTGAAAATGAAGCTGGCCAGCGGTGCGGTGCAGCACATGGTCGTGTCCCGCTTCCCGGTGGTGACGAATAATCTCCGCATCGTCGTTTTCAACCACATCGCGCATTTCGCGACGCGGGCCGACGCTGTACTGGCGGCCGAAAGGCCTGCGATCAATGACTGAGAACATCAAGAACACGGCGATCACCAGTGCCGGCTACCTCTATCAGAACCGGCACGGCCTCAGGGTCCTGTGTGATTGGTTGGACGCACCGACCCGCTACACCCGAGTGAAGTTCGAGTGCGACGACGAGGTCGAGGCGCCGACGGGGTTGGACGATATCGTCATCGAGCGCAGCGATGGCCGTCAGGACCTGCAGCAGGTCAAGTTCACGCCGAACCCGGACGTGCATCTGCTCTCCTGGGATTGGCTGCTCGAGAAGACCGGCAAGACCGCGCGATCGCGGTCGATGCTGCGCAAATGGTTCGACGCCTTCAAGAAAGTGGAAATAGCGCGAAGGGGCGAGTTCTCGCTCAAGACGAATCGCCGACCCGACGTCGAGATCGAGGCCTGTCTGGAAGAGGGCAAGATCGTGTTCGCCAATGTGCCTGAGCCCAGGCGCTCGACGCTCATAACCGAGCTAGGTAGCGGACCGGACTGCGAAGTGTTTTTTGGCCAGTTGCAGATCCGGCACAGCGATAAAGGCTTTGCCACGCTGGAACAGGAAGTCGATGCCCGCTTACGGCCTCATGGCACTCCGGAGGGCATTGCGGTCCTGAAAAACCGTGCGCTGAACTGGGCGACACAGAAGAAGCTGCCGCTGCCCGATGGCTGGATCACGTTGGCCGAGGTGCGCGCGATCTTGCAAGCGATCCCGCCAACGCCGTTGCCCGAAGACTTTGCTGTGCCCAAGGGGTACGAGGTGCCGGATCTGGGCTTCCACCAGGGGTTCGTCGACGACGTGCTGGCGGCTGCCGGCAAGGCGTTGGTTCTCACGGGTCCGCCCGGACGGGGGAAAAGCACTTACCTGAGCGCGCTGTGCGATACGCTCGCCGATCAAGGCGTTCCGACGGTCCGCCACCACTATTTCCTGTCCACGACGGAACGCGGACGTGACCGCGTGCACAGCCATGTCGTCGAGGAATCCATCAAATCGCAGGTCAAGCGATTCCATCGGGATGTCCCGAACACGGGCGGCGGATTGCGCGCGCAGCTGGAGGCATGTGCGGCGCACTACAAGACCCTCAACAAGCCCTTTGTCCTGATCCTCGACGGCCTTGATCACGTCTGGAGGACCAACGCCGAGGATAAGCGACCGCTGGACGACCTTTTCGCCCAAGTGGTGCCGTGCCCCGACAACATGGTGCTGCTGGTGGGCTCACAGCCGGTCGCCGACGCCCAGCTTCCGGCGGATCTGCTGGTCGCCGCTCCAAAGTCCGGATGGCGGACGCTGCCGGCAATGTCCGGTGATGCCGTCCTGGCCTATCTACGCAAGGCAGTTAGTGAAGGCAGGCTTGATACCGGCTTTGACCACGAAGAGACTGCTGAGCGGGAATTGCAGAGCGCTGCCGCCACGCTCCGCGCGAGGACCAACGGTCATCCCCTGCATGTGATCTACGCCAGCGCGGAACTCGAGCATACGGGGGGGCAGCTCACGGTCTGGGCTGTGGCGCAGCTCAGCGGCGAGCTGGGTGAGGACGCGAGATCCTATTACGCGTCCCTCTGGGAACGACTGACCCCGAGCTTGAAGGACACCCTGCGACTGGTCTGCGCCTTCCCGTTCTTCTGGCCGAGGACGGCCTTTGGCCAGATCGCCGATGCGGTCAAGCTGGCGGTGCCGGAGGTGCAGAAGGTCGAACATCTACTGCACTCGTCAGCAGCCGGCCTCAAGGTTTTCCACGAAAGCCTGGCGGTGTACGTGCGATCCACCGACGGGTATGGCGACCGGGTCGCCGAGCTGATGCCCGAGGTCGCGCTTTGGCTGGAGACATTGGCGCCTCCCGCATTGCGCGTGAACTGGCTCTGGACAGTACAGGCCAAGCTGGGTGACCCAAAAAACCTGATCGCGGGGCTGACGCGCGACTGGGTCTTGCTTCGGCTGGAGGAGGGATATCCCGAGTCCCTGTTCGAGACACTGCTCACTGACGCGATGATTGCTGCGCTTGACACATCACGATTTGCGGACGCCTTCCGGCTGCAGCATCTCAAGGCGCGAATGGTCGATGGCAGCCAGTATCAGATACAGGCCGATGACATGGCCAGCCTAGTCTCGTTCACGCTGGCGTTGGCCGCAGACGCCAGCGTTGTCCGTGAGGCCATCTCTTCTAGGCACGAGGCCGACACCCTGCGGGTTGCAGCCCTGGGCCTGGCTCTGCGCGCCCGGGGAGAACATGTCATCGCCGAAGTCTGTGGCGACGAAGCATTGCGCCGTTTCCAGGGGGCCAGCCGCTTCTCAAATGAGTACCTGTCGAGCAGCGGCCGGGATTCATTCAGATTTCTCGCCGATGCGTTCGCGCGGCTGGGCGCCATCGGCGGCACCGCCGATGGACGCGCCCGGTTGGTATCGAAGGGGCATCGCGACACATGGCTGCCGTTGATTCGGCGAATGGTTGAAGAAGGGGAGTTGGATGAGTTGATGACACTCGCCACGTCGCTATCCGACGGCAGGCGCAAGGACATCGTGAGCGACGCTTGCATCCGTGCAGCGGCACGCGCCGGAGCAAGCGTTGTCGAGCGAGGAGATTTCGCTTCCTTGGCCCGCACGCCCCTCGTCGCAGCGGTGGAGGCAGCGCACACGCAGGTTTCCAAGCCGCTCAGTGCAGCGATCCCGATCGATTGGCTGGGCAGCGACTACGACCAGCGCAAGCGTGATCTGGCCGCGCTGACGCACCACTGGTTCTTCAGCGCCGTGCACATGGGTTTGTGGATGGCCGCGGAGGGCCAGACTGAGTTCAGCTACATGCGCGCCCCAATCTACGACGGCCGGGAAAACATCACCGATTTCCTCGACGCGCTAACCGGCGTCGCGAGCCAGGTTGCTCATCATTGGTGGCGTAGCGAGTTCGTGGACTTCCACGAGCTTTACGAGTTGCTGGATCCGGTCCAGTTCCAGCCATTCCGGCAAAGCTATGACCGTCAGTGGGCGGCTAGTGAATTCAGGGCGGCGCTGCATCAGATCGCCTGCGATATTCTGCTTGGCAGCGTGCTGTTGGACGGTCGTGACGATCCTGACTTGAGTGAGGAGACGATAGCGGCAGCTGGAGCCTACGAATGGTTCGACGGCATGTCGTTTCGCGAGCAATACTTCGGCGGCCGGCTCACTAGGATGTCCGACGACGCAACTGCGGCCTTCGTGCAGGGGCAGCGCGTGCTATTCGAAGCTGAGGTCCGTGAAGAAACCAGCGTGTATCTGCAGGCGCCCTTGCAACTGTGCGGTATCGCGCTCGCCCATGGTCTGACGACGCAGGCGCGTGAACTCTGCCGACAGACCTGGGAGCTGGTGACCGGCTACTCGCACCGCAAGGATCCGACCTTGGGCAATACGGTTGACGCAATCGCCTACCTGGTAGAGGCTGCGCCGGCGGAGGCCCAAAGGTTGCTGGCGCGACTGGGTCCTCAAGTACATGCCGTCATGGAGTACACCGACGGCAAGGGGACCCGTCATGTGCTGGCCGAGACTGACGCACTGCTGGCGCGGCTCAAACCTTCGGCCCTGGTGAGGAAATACGAGGAGCACATGGCCGCAGGTCAATGGTCCCACGCGGAAAACAGCTTGAATGCCTATGTCGAACAGGGCGTCAGGGCCGGGTGGCCGATGGATGCGCTTATGCGTACCGGCCTTCATTCAGAGATCGGCGATAAGCTCGGGCAGCTCGCTCGCGGCGGGGTTGCAGGTGCGGCTGAGCGCATGCAGATCCTGACGGAGCATGCAGGATGGGATATCGGTCGACTGCGGCGAAAAGATCGCGGCACCGGCACCGGCACCGAGAACTCAAGCAATAAGCCGTTCGATGTGGATGTCGCGGCGTTCGAGCCCGAGCAGTCCGGCGAGCTGATGGAGAAGATGGCGCTGGATTACGACGAGCGCAGGACCGTGCTGCGAGCCTGGTTCAAGTACTGGGCAGATAAGGGTGAGGGCCAGCGGCTGCTCAATGCGCTCGACTCCTCACTGCTCTCCGGGGAAGGCGGCACACGCGATTTGCTGGTTCTGTCCGATCTGGCTTTTCACACGCGACGCAAGCTGAGCGGGCCGAAGGCAGCCTGGAAGTACCTCGTGCAGGCACAGATCAACGGCGGTGGTTGGATCGCGTTCATGGAAGGCGCCCAGAAAACCTGCGCCAGGCTCGACCTGGTGGTTCAGTTCTATCCGACACGCTGTGACGAGTTCGTTATTGCGACGACCTATGGCCCGTTTCCAGACCCTGAGAGGCCACGCATAGCGCCCGACGAGACGATGGTTTACTTCTATGTGAAGCAAGGACGCACTGCCGATGCGGTCCACTTCGCTGAGACCATGGTCGATTGTGTGATCGACGACACGAGAACGCTGCCGCTTCCGACGCCACGCTGGGCTATCGAGCTCACGGCGGCTGCCGATGAGGCGGCCTGATGGATGAGCTTCGCATCCTCATCACACGACTTGGATGGCCGGCGACGTCCGCCCGATGGTGGACCATGCAGGTGCTGGCGGCGCGCCTCGGCGATCAGGATGCGGGCGCTGCGACTGAGCATGCGCTGTTGACCTATCTGCAGGGGCGCCAGCTCGAAACCGAAGTGATCGAAGCGCTTTGTATCTTCTGGATGGCCGCGCGGCGCCACGGCTACGCACCGGTTGCGGAAGTGTCGCGCAGCATTCCCAAGCCATCGGTGCTGTCCAACCTTTTCCTGGTTGATCTCGGGTTGCCCGCATGTGCCATTGACGCCGACCTGTGCGAGGTGCCGCAGGACTTCGAGATTGCTGGCGATTTCCAGGGCATACAAGGTGTGGAACTCCCCAGGATTTTTCAAACGACTCTCAGAAGGCTGGAGCGTCAAACTGGTCGTCCGTACGTGCGACAGATGGCCTTCGAGTGGGCGCGGAACCGTTCGTCCTATCAGGACACACCGTTGCAAGGCGATGCCGGACATTTCATTCGCCCCCTCGGCGAAGGCTTTCACGCCCACCTTTCCGCGCGCGCTGCGCAGCGCGCAATTTCTGCTTACCTGCGCACGCTGGCTGTGGCACAGCACATGTGGCGTCAGCCACAGGACCTGGTGCGGGAGACTGCGCTTTGGGCACTGCCCATTCATCCCACACTCGCCTTCCTGAGGCCGGAGCGACCTGCATGGATGCCGGTGAGGTGCGAACTCGTTGGCGAAGCGGCGCCCGTCGAGGCCGAACTCCGTCGCTTCGTCGAGCGCGTCGCGCTCGCTCGACCTGGCGACGAGCTGATTGCGCTCAGGTCGCCGATCGAGATGACGATGGGGCGTTGTGTGGAGTTGTCGTTGGTGCGATGGCTACAGGCCCCAGGGAGCCGGATTGCTGAAGGCGACCTGGCCACTTATCTCGAAGCATTCTGGGATCACGGCCTAACGCTTCGGAGCCTGGGCACCGACCCGCTCGCTGTAATCACCCTGATCGAGTCCGCACCATTGACACGCCTGTTGGATGGCAAGTCGAGAGCGTTGCCGCTGGCCGGAACGATGGATCTCGCGCGCATGGGCTACCTGCAGCACGACCTCTATCCGTCGCATCTTCTGCTTCCGACGCTAGCAGGAGCCGCGCGCTTCGATGTTGCTCCCTTTGCTGCAGGGCTCGAAATCCGGTCAGCCGAGAAGGTTTTAGCCGACTATGCCTATTGGAATGCGGGCTGGGGACCGGTGTATCCGAAGCAATTGAGTGGCAACTGCGGCGCGGCGCTCGTATCACGTGGCACAGACTATCGCGCGCTTCAGGGTGGGGAGGGCGAGGCAGTTCGATCGTTCTACCTTTGGCAGGTGCGTACGCTCCACCGCAGTGACACGTACAGTGCGTTCAGCGAGACCACGAAGTCGGGGGCATTCTTCGTCTAGCAAGCGAGCTTGCCGAGCGACATCCTGAAGGTCGTGACCACTAACAAGAAATAGGGGCCGTACTTGCCTCAATGACCCAAGGACCATCCAAACATGGGCTCCGACCCACGCAAGGACGAATTTCAACAGCCTGTTAGACGGAATTCGAGGAAGAAAGCGCGAACGCCATTGAATAGCTGAACCTCTCAGCCGGATGCAGGCCGGTCGTTACTTCGACCAGTTCGCTGTTTAGATAGTAGCGCCGCACGATAAACAAGCCTGCAGATCCATCGGCGACATCTAGCGTTGTTGCGTTGGTACCGATGATCAGCGCACCGTGGATGTCCTGCTCGACTCTCGTGATCTGCACGTCGTAGGTTTGCTCTATCAGGGAGTGGACGGGGGTCTTGGGTCTGGCTGTCAATCCGCGAAGTTTGCTGTAGCGGGATGCGACATAGATCGCAACGATAGCGATAGCCACTCGCTCTTGATCGCCAAGGTAGCGGACGCCGGAGAGTCGCAGCACTTTTTCGCCCGGCGCACAAGAGAGAAGTTCGCAGATCTGGCCTTCTGCAGCAATCTGCTGTTTCTCCGTAACTACAAGCTCGGTGCCTCGAGCGTACTGGCTGAGATCTGCAAACGTTCCCATCGTCTGCACATAGCTCGGCGCAGGCGTGGAACGAAGGACGGTTGTTCCAATTCCTTGCTGCTTTGACACAAGCCCGATCCTGGTGAGCCTGCCGACGACTTGTCGGATCGCATAGCGGCTCAAACCCGTCTGCTCACAGAGCTCGGTCTCCGACGGCAAAAGAGCACCTACCGGCCATTTACCCGAGGCGATCTCCCGCACAAGCGTCTTCTCGAGGCGTGTGGTAGCTGAGTCTTCAGGGCGAGGCCCTGGAATTGGTTGTGTCAGGGCGCCGGTCATTGCGAATGCGTTCGATTCTTCACGCTTGGTCAGGAGCTAAGTGTAAAGGGACCCAGTTGCAAGGGGGGTGCCCGCGTTCCCTCACGGACCCCGCAGAAAAAGCGTTGACAACTTGCTTCGGGGCTCTGTACATTGCAGCTTATTCGAATGTTTGAATGTTCGAATGATAGCGAGTAACGACAAAGCGATGCGATCTCACGGTTGATGAGTCCGAACCGAATCGCCGCGATCAAAACCTGGAGACGACATGCCTTTATCGCCGAGCACGCTCGTACGCGCCGTGAGCGCGCTTTCCCTCACCCTTCTGTCGTGGACTGCGTTGGCGCAGCAGGAGCCACTGCGGATCGGTCTTCTTACCGTCAAGACGGGGGTCTTGGCCGGCCCGGGAAAGCAAATGGAAGACGGTCTGCGCTACTTCCTGAAGGAAAGGAGCAACCTGCTTGCGGGCAGGCAGATCGAGTTAGTAGTGGCCGACAGCGTAGGGCAGGCAGCGGTTGCCCGTAGCAAGGTGCAGGAACTCGTCGAGCGGAGCAAGGTCGCGGTGATCATCGGACCGCTTGCCTCTACCGAGCAGCTCGCTATCGACGACTATGTTAGAGAGGCCAAGGTGCCGAGCATCATGTCTTCTGCATTAGCTGAAGACCTCACGCAGCGGATGGTAAATCCGTGGATGATCCGTGCGACGGGGACAAGCGGCCAACTTGCTCATCCGCTTGGCGATTACGCGGCCAAAACTCTTGGCTACAAACGCATTGCCATCATCGCGACAGACTTCGCATACGGTCATGAAGTGACTGCAGCGTTTCAGCGGGTGTTCGAAGACAGCGGCGGCAAGATTGTTCAGAAGATCTGGGTGCCACCTACGGCGACCGACTTTGCTGCGTACGTCACGCAGATAAAGAAGGATATCGATGCTGTCTACTCCAGCTTCTCGGGGGCTAGCGCCAACGCTTTTGTGCGGCAGTATGCAGAGTACGGACTGAAAGCAAAGATTCCCCTCTTGGCAAGCCAAACCACGGTGGATGAGAGTCTTCTCAAAGAGCAGGGGAGCAACGCGCTCGGCATCATCTCCGGCGCTATCTACTCCGCAGCCATTGAGTCCCCAGAGAACCAAAAGTTCGTGGCCGAATTCCGTGCGCAAACTGGTGCAGAGCCTGGCTTTTACTCTGTTGGCGCATATACCGCTGGACTTCTTCTCGAGGCAGCGCTGAAGACCACAAAGGGCCGCACGGATGACCGTGAAGCGCTGATGAGGGCACTACGCACAGCCAGGGTCGAGGCAAGCCCGCGTGGTGAGATTGCGCTCGATGCGTACGGGAATCCAGTGGCGTCTTCTTTCATTCGAAAGACCGAGCGCAGAGAAGGCCGGCTGCAGAACACAGTCATCAAGACCTATCCCAGTCAATCGCAGTTCTGGACATACGACCCGAAGAAGTTCCTTGCAGATCCTGTCTATTCCAGGAGCTTTC
Organism: Variovorax sp. EL159; assembly: GCF_900100965.1. Taxonomy (GTDB): domain Bacteria; phylum Pseudomonadota; class Gammaproteobacteria; order Burkholderiales; family Burkholderiaceae_C; genus Variovorax. Next base: position 33,192 of record NZ_FMUJ01000005.1, read on the forward strand.
CAGTCGCCAAGAACATCGAGCAATAGTTGCTCCCAGCCCAAGAAATCAATTGAGGTAGCACGATGACCTTCTGGTTGCTGCAGGCGTTGAACAGCATTGCGTTCGGCGGAGTTCTGTTTCTCTTGTCGGTGGGCCTGTCGCTCATCTTCGGGCTCATGAGGATCCCCAATCTCTCGCACGGAGCCCTCTTCATGCTCGGGGCCTACGTCGGCTATGCAACTCTATCGGCAGGAATGCCCTTCTGGGTCGCCGCCATTGCGGGCGCTGTAGCCTCAGGTGCAGTGGGAGCCGCGATGGAGTTCTTCCTTCTTCGAAGGCTGGCATCGAACGAGAAAGCCCAAGTCCTACTGACGATCGGCATGACGTTCATCATCTCGGATTCGATCATCGGGATCTGGGGAGGGGATCCTCGCTCCATTGATGCGCCCGAATTTCTGCGCGGTGCGGTGGATATTGCGGCGATCACGGTCCCTCCGTATCGGCTTGCGCTCGTTGCTGTCGCTTGCGTCGTTGCCGTCTCTCTCTGGGTTGCTATAGATCGCACTCGCATTGGTGCGATGCTGAGAGCAGGAGTGGACGACCGGAATATGGCCCGTGCCGTCGGAATTCCTGTCTACCGTCTCTTCACTCTGGTGTTCACGCTGGGGGCGGCTTTGGCTGGATTGGGTGGGGTGCTTGCTGGACCAGTGCTTTCGGCTTATCCGGGTCTTGATCTCGATATGCTGCCGCTCGCGCTGATCGTTGTCATCCTGGGAGGAGTCGGAAGTCTCGCGGGAGCTTTATTGGGAAGTGTAGTGATCGGATTCATCTACACACTCGGACAGGCCCTTCTGCCAGATCTTGCATATGTGATTCTGTTCTTACCGATGGTGATCGTGCTTGCTGTTCGTCCACAGGGTCTTTTCGGAAGGGCGGCTGTATGAATCGCTGGCTTCTTCTCATACCCGTCGTCTTGTACGCCTATGTGCTCGGTGCCGACGACTACTACGTGATGTTCGCTACGAGAGCAATGATCCTGGCGATCTTCGCGTTGAGCCTTAACTTGCTAGTCGGCTACGGCGGCCTCATGAGTCTGGGGCACAGCGCATTCTTTGGTATTGCCAGCTATACAGTAGCGTGGCTCATTGTGAAAAAAGAATGGAACCCGGGGGAGGCTGTACTTTGCGCGCTCGCATTATCTACGTCTGCAGCTGGATTGTTCGGTGTTCTCGCGTTGCGCGCTCGCGGCATAGGCTTTCTCATGATCACGCTCGCGCTTGGGCAGATCGTGTGGGGTATTGCAGTGCGATGGGTCGATCTGACGGGTGGCGACAACGGCATCCGAGGTGTAGTCCGCCCCGTAGTTTTCGGGGTTGAACTGGACGATGCGCGCAGCTTCTATGCGTTCACCGGAGCTATCTTCTTCGGCGTCTGCGTCGCGATAGGCTGCATCGTTCGCTCTCCGTTCGGCGCCAGCCTACGTGGTACGCGAGATCAACCCCGGCGTATGAGTGCCCTCGGATTCAATGTATGGCTGATCCGCTGGTCTGCGTTCGTTTTGGCAGGGTTCCTTGCAGCAGTGGCAGGAATCCTTGACGTCTACCTGAACAAATTCGTGAGCCCGGAGGTGGTATCGCTCTCGCTCTCTGCGCAGGCATTGCTCATGGTCATAGTGGGCGGTAGCTCTACGTTGATGGGGCCAGTTCTGGGGACGATCGTTGTGCTGGTATTCGGACACTTCGTGGCCGCGGTTATCGATCGTTGGACCACCGCACTCGGGGTTCTCTTCGTAGCCATCGTGATGTTCATGCCGGATGGGTTGCTTCCAGGTGCGCTCAGATTGTGGGCGCGATCGAGAGGTGGTGCCGAAGGGGGATCCACTGTGCGTACGCCCATTGCCGAGGAGCGCGCATGACCCCAGCTCTGGAAGTGACCGGCCTTACAAAGAACTACGGTGCTCTGAGCGTCATAAAGGACTTCTGCATCCGAGTTGCGCCGGGAGAAAGAAGACTGATCCTGGGGCCCAATGGCGCGGGAAAGACCACGCTGTTCAATCTCATCAGTGGCGATATCTCGCCAAGCGCAGGAAGCATTCGAATGTTCGGGGAGGATGTTTCGCGTCTCGCAACGTCGCGTCGGGTGAGCTTCGGGTTGGCTCGCACCTACCAGATCCTCACGCTCTTCCCGAACGACACCGTGCTGCACAACGTCAAGCTCTCATTGCTCGGGAAGAATCGAATTCGCTGGCGGGTATGGCAGGACTTCGATGCACTAGAAGATCTGAATGATCGCGCAATGGCTGTGCTCGAGAAGGTGAATCTGGCGCCGCTTGCACGTTTGCCGCTGTCTTCTACGTCCTACGGCGAAAAACGCCGGCTGGAGATTGCACTTGCTCTCGCACAGGCGCCACGAATACTCCTCCTGGACGAACCGCTTGCTGGCCTTTCTTCCGGTGAGCGGGAGCATGTTCGGGCACTCCTCGAGAAAGTGCCACGCTCGATCGCAATCGTAATGATTGAGCACGATATGGATGTTGCGCTTTCATTCGCCGAGAACATCTCCCTAATTCACTATGGAAAGCTCATCGTCGATGGAAATAGGGCTGATGTGGCTGCCCATCCTCGAACGCGGGAGATCTATCTTGGTCACTAGTGCCCTCATGTTGGAACGGCTCAACGTCTTCTATGGTGAGAGCCATGTCCTTCACGACCTCTCATTCAGCGCTGCAGAGGGACGAGTCCTAGCGCTGCTAGGCCGCAATGGCGTCGGGAAGAGTACGTGCATCAACGCTATTGCCGGTTTGCTGCCAATGCGTTCCGGAGAGACCCGTGTATTCGGCGCCCGAATCAATGGTCTCGCGCCCGAACGAATTGTCGCGCTCGGGGTTGGACTGGTGCCTCAAGGGCGGCGTGTGTTCTCGACGCTCACCGTCAAAGAGAACCTCCAAGTGGCGTGGCGTGCAACTACAGCTGAACGCAGATGGTCACTTGAGAGAGTCTATGAAATGTTCCCGCGCCTGAAGGAGAGGCAATCGAACCTGGCGGTCAACCTTTCCGGGGGCGAGCAGCAGATGTTGGCCATCGGGCGCGCACTCATGACAAATCCACGCCTACTGCTGCTCGATGAGCCTTCTGAAGGTCTAGCACCACTGGTGGTTCGGGAACTAGGCCAAAACCTGATGCGCCTCAAGGCCGAGGAACTCTCCATCGTAGTCGTGGAGCAGAACGCTGCGCTCGCCCTCGACATCGCGGATGACGCCGTGATCATGGGTTCTGCGCAACTCGCATGGACAGGGAGAGCGGCGGATCTGAAAGCCGCACCCCATCTACTAAATCGCCATCTCGGCGTTTCTTGAAAATCATTGCAGGCTTATATGTTTCCAATTCAGTTTTTTTTCCGGGCCGCTGAGCGTTATCCAGACAGAGTGGCGGTGAAGTCTTCGGAAGAAACCATCACGTATCGGCAGCTCGTGCATCGCGTTGCGGCAAGCGCTGCGGGAATTCATGCCGCAGATCCAACCTATCAGGCTCGCATTGCTGTAGGTGGAGCCAACTCAGTCCATCATCTGGTTGCGATCCTCGCAACGTTGGCCGCGGGAAATATCTGGGTCCCCTTGAACCCGCGCAACGGTACACCGGAGTTGTTGCGGATGGTCGAATTTACGTCACCATCCCTTCTCCTTGTCGATCGAGATTTGGCACTGAGGCTCAAGGATTGTGGGCAAAAGATGGTAAGTCTGGAGCGAGGTCTTGAGGGGTGGAGTCGTCAATTCATGGACGAGAGGGTGCCAGTGCCAACTGGCGCACTCAGCGATGTTCAGGCGATCAAATTCACTGGTGGTACCACCGGCGTGCCAAAGGGCGTGATGCAGACCTATCGGGCTTGGAGCACCACAATCGTGACGCAATGGCGCGAGTTCGGCTTCGATGAGAACGATAGATTCCTGATCTCGGCGCCTCTGACTCATGGCGCATCAACCTACCTTCTTCCGATCCTTGGGGCAGGTGGCATGTTGGTATTTCCAGATGAACTGAAGCCAGCGGCAATCCTCGAAGCCGTCCAGAAGCACGGTATCACCACCGTCTTCATGCCTCCGACCCTGATCTACGCAGTGGTTCACGAAATGGAGTTGAACCCGCGCGACACGCAATCACTGAAGCGATTGATATACGGCGCCGCTCCCATGCCATCACAAAAGGTGCGCGAGGTGCAGCGTGTTCTGGGGAACGTGCTAGCCACCACCTATGGGCAAACTGAGGCTCCGCAGATCATCGCGTGCCTGGGCTCTCAGGAACTCGCCGATCCACGAAATATCGCGTCGGTCGGTCGGCCCACACTAATGACGGACGTGAGGATCATGGGCAAAGAAGGGGAAATGCTGCCCCCAGGGGAGGAGGGCGAAGTGGTTGTGCGCGGCGACCTGGTGATGGCGGGGTATTGGCGCATGCCCGAGGAGACTGCGTCCACCATTCGAGACGGCTGGCTTCATACGGGTGACATTGGACTTTTTGATGAGCGCGGATTCCTTTTTCTCAAGGATCGGGCACGTGACGTCATCATTTCAGGAGGATTCAACGTCTACCCGAGCGATGTTGAAGCTGTTTTGGGACGACATCCCGCGATATTCGACTGTGCCGTCTTCGGCGTTGAGGACGAGAAGTGGGGAGAGGCCGTGCATGCGGCCGTGACCCTAAGGCCAGGCATGCACGTGGAGAAGGATGACCTGATTGAGCTGGTGAAGGCGGAACTGGGGTCTGTGAAAGCTCCAAAGGAAGTGCATGTTCTTGAGGCGTTGCCCAGGAGCTCGGTTGAAAAGACGTTGAAGTCTGAGCTTAGGAAATCCGTCCTGAATGCAAGAAGCACAGCATCAAGCTGAAAGAGCCGCATGAAAAATATCCCGACAACTGCACTGTGTCGCCATGAGAACGAGGCTATCTGGTATCGCGAGCAAAATCTCGTCGAGGATCTGCTTGGAAAACGAAGTTTCACAGATGTTCTTTTCGAACAGATCCTCGGACATCGACCAAATCAGAACGAGGTGGTTCTGGCGGATGCCGTACTCGTCATGCTGATGGATCACGGCTTGACGCCCAGTGCGATCGCTGCCCGGCTTACCTATATGAGCTCCCCGGAGAACATTCAAGCTGGTGTTGCCGCGGGTCTTTTAGGTGTTGGCAGTCAGTTCATCGGCACCATGGAGGACTGTGGACGCATCCTGGCAGATTTGCGTGGCGCACCCGACTTGCAAATTGCTGCGCAAAAAACAGCTTCTCTCTATCGGACGGAGCGGCGCTCTCTGCCCGGATTTGGACACCATCTGCACAAGCCCGACGATCCGAGGGCGAAAAGCCTGATTGAGTTGGCGAGAGTGATGCAAATTGCCGGCGCGAATGTCACCGCGTTGCTGGCTCTCTCTGATGCTGTCGATGCCGCAGTGGGAAGGCACATCACTATCAACGCCACAGGAGCGGCCGCTGCAGTACTAGGTGACCTTGGCGTTCCCATTGCGGCGATGCGTGGCTTTGCCGTGATCTCACGTGCCGCCGGACTGGTTGCACATCTGGTTGAAGAGAGTAAGAAGCCATCGGGTCGATTTATCTGGGAGCTCGTGGATCGGGAGATTCCGTATGTGGCCGAGACTCCGTTAAAGAAGGAGATCAAATCATGATCTTCGCGATCTTCTGCACGGATCGAGCGGGGACCTTTGAACTGAGAAGAAGCATTCGACCCACGCATCGAGACTACCTTCATTCAGCGAAGGGTGCCGTTCGCTTAGTCATGAGTGGGGCAACCCTCTGCGAGGACGGTAAGACCATGAATGGTTCGTTGATCGTCGTTGAAGCGGAATCATTTGCCGATGTCGAGAACTTCGCGGAGAACGATCCATATCGGAAGGCGGGCCTCTTTGAGAGCTGGTCGATACGACCTTGGGATTGGACTTTCGGAAATCCTGCCGGCACACCCTCTATCAATCCTCTCTGAATCGATCATCTTTAGGAGAAATGCATGCGTAATTTGAATGAAAGCAATATCACGGAGGCGGTTCTGGAGAGCTTTTCCGCCACGTCCGACGATCGCCTGAGAGAGATTCTTGGTGGCTTGATCCGGCATTTGCATGATTTTGCGCGAGAGGTGAATCTCACGGAAGAGGAATGGATGAAGGGTATTCAGTTCCTGACCGCCACCGGTCATATGTGCGACAACGTCCGGCAGGAGTTCATCCTGCTATCGGACACGCTGGGGCTCTCTCAACTTGTCGTGGCACAGAACAACAGTCGTCCCCACAGTGCCACCGAACAGACCGTATTTGGTCCGTTTCACGTTGAGGGTGCGCCGCTCCTTCCGAGCGGGACCGACATCGCAAATGGACGACCCGGCAGCCCATGCTTCGTCCAGGGCAGAGTCTCAGCCCAGGGCCAACCGGTGGCCGAGGCGCGTGTCGACGTATGGCAGTCCGATGGCGATGGCTTCTATGACGTGCAAGACAGTGATTGGAAAATCGAAGAAACCAGTTTGCGTGCGACCTTCATCACGGACGCGAATGGATGCTTTTCGTTCCGCTCACTCTTGCCTGCAAGCTACCCCATACCAACAGACGGACCGGTTGGGGCGATGCTGAGCGCCACCGGGCGACATGCCATGAGACCGGCCCACATCCACTTCATGGTCGAGAGGCCGGGATTCGATCGACTTATCACTCACGTATTTGTCGAGGGAGATGAATATCTCGAGTCGGACACCGTCTTTGGCGTGCGCAGTACGTGTGTGGGAAATTATGTGCGTCGCGAAAACGAACGAGCACCGGATGGAAGCCTGGTAGAAGGACCGTTCTACACGCTCGACTACGAGTTCGTGCTAGATCCGGTTCGCACGGAGGTGTCCCATGGCTGAACGGATTGGCTGGATTGGTGTCGGGAAGATGGGGTTGCCAATGGCGACACATCTTGTCAAAGCAGGCCACCAGGTGCTGGCGTTTGATCCTGTTCTCGAGAATATTGCGGTCCTGGAATCACGAGGTGCCCAACGCGCCATTTCTGCCAAGGAGATAGCGCGCACAGCGAGCGTTATTTTCATTTCGGTGCCCGATGACCAAGCTTTGCGCGCCGTTGCTCTCGGCGAAGAGGGACTTATTGCGCAGGCCGAGCCGGGTACTGCGCTGGTTGATACAAGTACGGTTTCTTCCGCTGTTTCTGCTGAAGTAGGGCGAGAGGCGACCGCCCGAGGCATCGGCTTCATCCGCGCGACGGTCTCGGGAAACAACCACTTGGCGGAGGCTGCAATGTTGACGGTCCTGGCCTCCGGACCTCGATCGGACTTCGAGCGAGTGCTCCCGTTCCTTCGGCTGTTTGGCCCACACCAGCACTACGTGGGCGGCGACGAACAGGCGCGTACGCTCAAGCTCGCTATCAATCTCATGGTGGCAGGAACGGCCACGTTGATGGCAGAAGCTTTGACGCTCGGTCGTTTAGGTGGTGTCGAGTGGAATGTGATGCTGGACGTGCTTGCTGGTAGCGCGGTAGGTTCCCCGATCGTCAAAAGCAAGGCGCAGCAGCTGAAAGCGAGGGATTTCTCGGCGACGTTCACTGCGCGTCAACTCGCGAAGGATCTCGATCTCATCCTTCAGTCCGGGAAGGCTCTGGATGCCGCGATGCCGCTGACGGCGCTGGTGGCGCAGATGAATGGTTCGGTCATCGAAAACGGCATGGCCGATGAGGACTACATCGCCATCGTGAAAGTCATCGAACTACTTTCAAGGCATGGAGTGCAAGCGCCGTAAATTCGTTGAAAACTAAGGAGAAGAACGATGACAAGGAACGATGAAACTATCGAAAGAATCCGTCAGCTTGATGACGAGCGCTATGCAGCAATGGTGGCGAAGGATGTTGATTCGTTAGAAAAATTGCTGGACGACAAGCTGATCTACATGCATTCGAGCGGAGTGGCGGACACCAAAGCCACGTACATCGAGGGCTTGAGCACGGGAGTGTGGGACTACCACGGCATTGATCGTGAAGAGCTTCGGCATCAGATTGACGGAGACGTCGCACTGATGTTCAGTAGGCTCTTTATCCGGATGACGAATCGCGGAACCTACAAAGAGTTTGGAAGCCACGCGCTCGCAGTCTGGGTCAAGAAGAGCGGTATCTGGCGACTGTTGGCGGTGCAGTCCGGCGGCTTGCCGCCTGTCGGCTAGGAGTCGTCCCAGATGCAGCCATTTTCCTATGAACAGAATGCCTCTCGTGTGCTTTTCGGAAACGGCACACGCAAGCGATTGAAGGCGGAAGCCGAACGGCTCGGTCTTGCAAGAGTTCTTGTACTCTCCACGGCGGCGCAGTGCGAAATCGCAGAGCAGATGCGATCGCTCCTTGGTGATCTCGCCGTCGGCGTTTTTTCCGAAGCTGCCATGCACACCCCTGTGACGGTAACCGAGCGAGGGATGGCGTGTGTGCGCGAGCTTGATGCAGACGGGGTCGTGGCGATCGGTGGAGGATCGACTGTCGGCTTAGGAAAGGCTATTGCAATTCGGACGGGCCTTCCGCAAATTGTTCTGCCAACTACCTATGCAGGCTCGGAGATGACGCCGTTGATCGGCGAAACTTTCTTGGGTGTCAAAAAAACGCAGCGTACAAGCGATGCGTTGCCAGAGGTCGTGATTTATGACGTTGACCTCACGCTTTCTCTGCCGATCCCAATGTCAGTCAAGTCCGCACTGAATGCAATGGCTCATGCGATCGAGGCACTGTACGCTCCTGACGGAAATCCGATCACCGCGCTCGCTGCTGAGGAGGGCGTACGGGCCGTTTTTAGCGGGATTTCTCGGCTTTCCCTCGGCGCCGATGACGGTGAAGTGCGCTCCGAGTTGCTCTATGGCGCATGGCTTTGCGGAAGATGCCTGGGCGAGGTCAGTATGGGGTTGCACCACAAGCTTTGCCATTCCCTCGGCGGTGCGTTCAACCTCCCTCATGCAGAGATGCACGCCATTCTTCTCCCATATGTCCTCGCGTTCAATGCGCCGGTGATTCCTGACGCAATCACGCGACTGAGGCATGCGTTACGGAGCGACGATCCGGTGCGGACGCTATTTCAGCTGCAAAGAACCTGTGCGGTGCCGCTCGGGCTGCGTGAGATCGGTATGCCGGTATATGGAGTTACGCAGGTCGTTGATCAAGTGTTGGCCAACCCCTACAAAAACCCTCGCGAGCCCAAGCGTGTTGAGCTGGAGACACTGCTTTTGAGAGCGTGGGCCGGCGAGGCAGAGGGAATTGCCGCGCGATGACGCAATTCGACTTTCTCATTGTTGGCGGAGGCACCGCTGGGGCGGTGCTGGCATCACGGCTTTCAGAGGACCGCGCTTGTCGCGTGCTGTTGGTTGAAGCCGGGGCCGACACGCCGCCGGAGGCGACGCCCAGCGATATCAACGACACGTTTCCGAGTTCCACGCTGAATCCCGATTACTTCTGGACCGGACTTGAGGCAACGCTCACTCGGGGCGGTTCGTCGCGGCCGTATCCGCAGGCACGGATCATGGGCGGTGGCTCCAGCATCATGGGGATGTTCACGCTGCGCGGGATGCCGGATGACTACGACAGCTGGGGCCGTAGGGGGGCGGGCACATTCTCATGGAAAGAGGTCGTACCCTTTTTCGAGAAGGTCGAGGGCTATCCATCGTCAGCAGGAAGAAATTCTGGAACGTATCCCGTGCGACGCACGCCGCGCGAGGAATGGCCGGCTTTTGTTCACGCAATGGAACGCGCGGCCGGCAGTCGCGGTTTCCCTTTCGTTCCAGACATGAACGCTGCGCCTGGAGACGGCTTTTTCTCCATGCCCGCCAGCCGCGACGAGACTGTCCGTTCAACCAGCGCCGGGGCATATCTGACTAGGGAGGTGCGCTCGCGATGCAATCTGACAATCATGCCAAGCACGCGTGTCACGCGTCTGGCAACGGAAGGTAGGCGCGTTATCGGCGCTCATGTGGACCGCAATGGAATGTCTACCACCATTTCCGCCGGCAACGTAGTTCTGAGTGCGGGTGCGATTCACTCCCCCGCACTCATGATGCGATCGGGCATTGGCGACGGGGGGGCGTTGTCCGCTCTGGGTATTCAAGTTGCCGCCGAACTTCCTGGCGTGGGGCGCAATCTGCAGAATCATTGCTACATGTTTTTTGCGTTGACATTGCCTCGTGGGAAACGGCTACCGCATGCGCTGCGGCGATTCGCCGTCGCTGGGCTGCGCGCATCCTCCGGCCTTGCAGATTGCCCTGCCGGTGACCTCATGCTGTTCATGCTGGGGCGGGTGAGCGGAAAGTCCTTTGGCACAGATGTGGCCATGGTGGCTCCGGCACTGTATTCCCCGTTCTCCAAGGGACGCGTGACGCTTGCGGCTGCCGATGCAAGCCGGCACCCGCGTGTTGAGTTTTGCATGCTTGACGATCCGCGCGATGCGCCGCGTATTGTGATGGCTGCAAGACTAGCCGAGAGCCTGCTGCGCGATTCATTGGTCGCGGCCTCCTACAGTGAGGCCATGCTGTTGCCCGCAGGAATGGCGATGAACCAGTTCAATCGCGGAGGGTTGATGGGGGCCTGTATTTCGACGGGCGCTCAGTTGGTACTGAATGCTCCTGGTCTCTTGCGTCGAGCTGCAATGCGGCTGGCGTTTAAAGGCGGAAAGTTCTTGTCAGCCTCCCATTCACAATCTCTTTCCGAGTCTGATCTTCTGTCCGCTATATCGCCGATGGGGCACCCGGTCGGTACGTGCGCAATGGGTGAGGTCGATGATCCCTATGCAGTTGTCGATTCGAACTATCGGGTGCATGGCGTCGACAACCTCTTCGTAGCCGATGCCTCAGTCATGCCCACTATTCCCAGCGGAAATACGAACTTGCCGACACTGATGCTCGGAGAGCATGCAGCGCACAAGATTCAACGATTGAAGCTATAGGCACACGTTCGACGGGTCTTGGTGGGACGCTTGGGCACGCTGGCCTACGATCGGGCGACCTGCCGCGGCTGTACATATGAGGCTACCTAAGCGCGATCCACTCGTCGTGTTGGCCGGAGCCCGAGTGCCGCCGCAACGGGAAGTGCATGTGGCTGCTGGGGCGCTTGGCGCCGGATCATAAGACCATCGCCGAGTCCAGGCGCCAGGACTCGAAAGTTGGTACCCAAAGACCCATGCGAACTCGAAGGACATCCCCGAAGGACGCCGATTCAGCTGGCCGGTCGCATCACCGAGTTGCAGCCTCATCAATGACAAGCTTCCACCCCATCCTAGTCTGCGACTGTCGTCGAGATAAGACGACTGCGGGCGTACGTCGGTACCAGCAGCCTCGGCCTCGATGCGCAAGTCAATGCAGAGCGTGCAGCGGCATGAGAAGAAAGGCGCCAACGAGCAGCATGCCGAACTTTTCGCAGCGTCTTCGAATTTTGCGTTTCTCCTTTGAGGCATCGAAGGCCGATGTGGCTCCCGGAGCCACGAATTCCTACCGCATCAGGGGACCAACTCCAACTCGGCGGCCATCAGCGTGCGCTCTGGACCAATCGTTGCGGTCGGATACTTCGAGTGAACTGCAAGATGGCGCCCCACGATGTAGCCAAAGGTCATGCCTGGGCCCAGTGTTGCGCCTCCGCCTGGGTAACTGCCTCCGAAGATGCTCGCCATATCGTTGCCTACCGCATAGAGTCCCGAGATCGGTCGGTCCTGCCCATCGAGGACGCGGGCCACCTCATCGGTCTTCAGTCCGCCGAAGGTGCCGATGTCCCCCGGCATGATGCGTACGGCGTAATAAGGTCCCAGACCCACCGGTCCAATGCAGGGGTTGGGCGCATGGGTTGGATCGCCTTGGAAGCGTTCGTAGGCGGTTTCTCCCTTGTGGAACTCCGGGTCCTTGCCCTCTCGCGCTGATTCATCAAAGCGAGCAATAGTTTGCGGCAGTGCATGCGCATCGATGCCAGCCTTGTGCGCGAGCTCTTCCAAAGTTGCGCCACGCATCAGGTAGCCCGATCGCAGGTATGGGAACAGTGGTACGGGGAAGGGCTTGGCAAAACCGAGGCCGTAACGGCGCAGCGCTTGGTGGCTGGCGATCAGGTAGGTGGGCTGGCCGCTTTTGATCAGGGCCGCACCGAAGGCGTGGTAGTTGGTGCCCTCATTAGTGAAGCGCCGGCCGTCGGCACGGACCGCGATGATGCCTGGCTTGCTGCGATCCATGATGTGGGTAATGCGAGTGCTGCGTCCGGAACCTAGAGGGACTTCCGATACTGGCATCCACGAGCCGAGGTTCGGCAAGCTCATGTCGGTTTTTCCGCCAATCGCTTCGGCCATGCGAAGACCGTCTCCCGTGTTGGCTGCCGGCGCCATCGTTAGGTGGTCGTTGGCCGATGGTGCGTGGGGAAATACCTGCCGACGCCTTGCCATGTCGCTGGGAAATCCGCCAGTGGCGAGCACAACGCCATGTGTGGCACGCACACGTGTTGGTACGCCTTCGTGCATCACCAGTGCGCCGCGGACTTCGTTCCCGTCGATCAGCAGCTCAGTCACGGGCGAGTCAAGCCACACCGGGATGTCGAGGTCGAGCATCGACTTGTAGAGCCGCGCGGCCAGTGCCGCACCGTTGAAAAGCCGCATGTTACGACCATGTAATGCCAAGTCGCGTCCGTACTTTGCAAGGCGTTTAAGCGTATACCAAGCCGATGTCGCCGAACGCAACGCGTTCAGGAAATGGCGCATGTCAGGACCTGAGCCAAAAGTTAGTCCGACGAACGTCATGCCGCGGATCGGCGGGGCCAGCAGCGAGGCATGGCGGCCGAGCTCGCGCGCATCGTAGGGTTCGGGAAAAATGGGCCGACCGCCCATCGAGGCCCCGTCAGCTTCGGCGTGATAGTCGGGGAAGGCGCTGCCGAGCACGAAGCGAACCGCGGTTTCGCGTTCGAAGAAATCCACCATCTCCGGTCCGTACTTAAGGAAAGCGTCTACGCGAGGGCCGTCGAAATATCTTCCGGCCTCACCTTGTACATAGCGTCGTGCTGCCTCAGCCGAGTCGACGATGCCCGCGCGATGCGCAAGAGGATTGCAAGGTACCCAAAGGAAGCCGCCGGAGAGCGCCGTGCTGCCGCCGAACACTGGTTGCTTTTCTACCACCAGCACGCTCAATCCCTGTTTGCGTGCGGTCAACGCTGTGGCCATACCGGCTGCACCCGTGCCGACCACGAGTACGTCAAAGCTCGCCTCTGCAATTTCTTTCATGTCCTTGTCCTGTCTCGACGTCGTTGATGTTGACAAAGTAGACAAGTATTTGACTATTGTGTCAATTATGGGTTCAATCGATCGTGTCCACGATCTGTGGCGACTGAGAAGGAAACTCTGTGAGTCAAACAATCAACCAGGCGCTCGAGACAACGCAGCGAAGCTGGAACGCCGCGGCCAGTGAGTGGGACGCGGATGCGCTGGCGGCCCTCTACACCGAGGATGCTGTGCTGTTTGGGGGATTGCCTGGGCAGTCGATTGGTCGTGAGGCTGTGAGAGGCTATTTCGGCTCGTATACCGGTGTGCTGGCGTCCACTTCGCTGACGCTGTTCGACCAGGTACTGATGGAGTTGGGGCCCGAACTGTATTTTGCCCAGGGGTACTGTCGCTTCGAGTTCATGCACGTCAGTGGAAAAAGGTCCTCCACTGTGATGCGGACCACCTGGGTACTGGTGCAGCATGACGGCAATTGGAGGATCCGGCTGCACCACTTCTCGACAACGCCAGAGAGGCCGCCGATCGACTAGTAGGGGGAATGCTTGGCGGTGCGGCTTGAGGTCCGGCAGTGTCCGCTTGAGTGCCGATTGAATATGATGACCTGGCCCGAACACAGCTCCATGAGCCCACCCATGAAAAAAGATTCGACCGCGGCTAAGCCACGGCCCAGCCGCAACGACGCGCAGCGCCAGACAATTCTCGATGCGGCGTCGCTGCTGTTCATCGAGAAGGGCTTCGGGGGAACCAACTTCAACGACATCGCGGATGCGGTGGGTGTCACGCGCACGGCGCTCTACTACTACTTCCCGAGCAAGGAGACGATCCTCGAGGCCCTGACCGAGGACATCACCGAGAAGGCCGGCAAGCTGGCGCAGACCGTGTCCCGTCGCGACCAGATGCCTGCGGACGAGGCGTTGCGTCAATTGATCTTGCGCCACGCCGGACTCATCCTGTCGCATCCTGTGCAGTTCCGCGTCGTCGAGCGTAGCGAATCCGATTTGCCCGAACTTCGCCGTGCCGCCGCTCAGAACGCACGTCGCGCTGTGCTGGATCATTTCGTTGCTGTGATACAGCGAGGCATTCAATCGGGCCTGTTCCGGCACACCGATGCCCATGTCGCGGCTTTTTCCATCATCGGCATGTGCAATTGGTGTGCTTGGTGGTTCGACGACAGGGGGGCAATGTCGGCGGACGCAGTGGCAGCCTCGCTTGCCGACTTTGCGCTGCGTGCACTCTCCGCTGGCGAGCCGTTGCAGGCCGGCGGTGCAGATCCGCTGCAAGCGGCCGTCGACCAGATTCGCGATGCATTAGGGGTTCTCGAAAAGCAGATCAAGCCGGCTACACGTCGTGCGTCGGCAGCGATAGGCTCGTCGCCAAAATAAGGGGGAATGCGCCGACCCTCGTCAAATCGCGCGAGAGGGGCAAGAGACGTCATGGAGACAACACATCACGTGATGTCGAATGCGGCTCTAGCAATGGCCTGAGCATGAATAGTTGCACTGTCGAAGATCGGAACTGACTTTTCTGGCAGCCTGTGCTTGATCAGAGAAAAGTCGGTGCATCCGAGAATGACCGCCTCGGCGCCAGCTGAACTGAGCTCTAGAACGGATTCTGATATGACCGCAATGCTCTGAGGGCTAACGAGGCCCCAGAGGAGTTCATCAAAGATGATGCGATCGAGTTGCTTTTGCAGTGCGTCCGAGCATGAGATCAACTCAAAGCCGAGTGTTTGACTCATACCTTGATACAGACCGGAAGCTTTGGTTCGAGAGGTTCCAAGTAAGCCAGCCTTCCGAACTCCGGCATCTGCCACGCGGTGACATACAGGCTGCACGATGTCGAAGATCTGCACTCCGATTTGTTGTTGAATTTCTTTGGCGAACGTGCTTCCAGTATTGGATGTAACAGCAATAAAGTTCGCACCTCCATCTAGGAGGCGAAGCGAAGCGTCGCACATGAGTTTGGCTATCGCGGCCGAGTCGTCTTCCAATGTTTGGTTCAGGAGTTGACGAAGATTCAATGTATAAAGAAGCGATTGAAAGCTGTCGTCTTCGGAGCTAAGCGGCGCGGCTTGTTCATGCATTGTTCGGTAGTAGATGATGTTGGCTTCGACACCCATACCGATGAGTCCTGGGACTCGCTTCTGCCCTGTATTTGGTTTGAAATTCATTCTTGTGCACGTGGTCGTCGGATACAAATAGGGGGGCCTGCGAGAAACCTCAGGGAGTACTTGCCCGAAAGGCGTCGCTATTTGTGCGATGCGTGATCGCTCGATGCTTGGCAACACAAAACCGGTCGCTCCTGAGAAAGCGCTGCGGCTTTGCGGAAGGCGAGACGATCAATCCATGTCTTGGGCTCGTGTCCACACGCCGAAGTCTTCCTGGCAGAACAGGTGTTGGATCACCCGAGGAAATTCGCCTGCGGATGACCCGCCTGCAGCGCACGCCGGGCATACATCGCGAAGGTCGCCGCTACGATGCTCGGTTTCAGCAGGAAGTCGTGAGACTCCTGCGCCAGCGCATCCGCCACGGGCCGGATGGTGCCCGCCGCTGCTGCCATCAACTGGCGGCGCGCGGCCTGTTCCAGCAGCACCGCCATGTAGGTGGCTTCCTCGACGTTCGCGCAGGCGGTCAGCAGGCCGTGGTGCGCGAGCAGGATGCTGCGCTTGCCACCCAGCGCGCCAGCGATCACTTCACCTTCCTCGTCGGCAATCGGCAGGCCCGGCCATTCCTTCAGGAACGCGCAGTCGTTGAAGAAGGGCGTCTGGTCCATGTGCGCGACCACCAGCGGCTCCTCGATCATCGAGAGCGCCGAGGTGGCCGGCGGATGCGTGTGGATGATGCAGGCCACGTCCGGCCTCGCGCGGTACACCCACATGTGAAAACGCGTCGCGGGGTTTGCCATGCCTAGGCCTTCGAGCAGCCGGAGCTCGTCGTCGACCACGATGATGTCGTCGGGCACGATCTCGTCGAAGGCCAGGCCGATCGGCGTGGTCGCAAAGCGCCCCTCGCCGAGTCGGACGGTCATCTGGCCGGCGAGTGTTTCGCAATGCTCCTGCTGCGCGAGGTAGCGGCAGGCAATGGCCATCTTCTGCGGGATGCTCCAGTCGGGTGTCTGCCGAAGCGGCGCGCCGAGTTGGCTGTTGACGGTGTCGCGCAGTCGGGCGCGTGCGGTGTCGTTCATGGGAAGGTCCGATGTCATGCGATGCAGGTGGCAATGAAGCGCTCCGAGCGCTCGGCCGCGCGGCGTGACAGTTGGGTTGAAAGGAAGGTGAAGCCGTGGATGCCGCCGGGGTAGACAGCCAATTCGCCTGTGTTGCCGGCCGCAACCCACTTCATGTACATGAAGAGGTTGTCGTCCAGCAGCGGATCGGCCGTGCCGATGGTGAAGAGCGCGGGCGGCAGGAACCGCAGGTCGGCATAGAGCGGCGACACCACCGGGTCATCGGGCTCGAAGTTCGTCAGAAAGCGCGACAGATGCACCTTGAACGTCGGCAGGTTCAGGATCAGTGTGTCGTGACCCTGGCGCATGCTGGGCGTCAGCGAAAGGTCGTAGCCGCCTTGCGAGAGGTTCAGGCCCGCCAGCGCGGTGTAGCCGTGCCGGTCGCGTAGGCGCAGCGCGCAGAAGGTACTGAGCGCCGCTCCGGCCGATTCACCGCCGATCACGATGCGGTCGGTTCCGTAGGTCTCGCGCGCGTTGCGCACCAGCCACCACGCGGCCGCTTCGCCATCGGCGGCAGCGGCCGGCAGCGGGTGTTCGGGCGCGAGACGGTAGTCGACGCTGATAGCAACGACACCTGCGTGGCGGGCGATGCTCTCCAGCATGCCGTCCTGCCCGCGCGCGGAGCCCAGGCAGAAGCCGCCACCATGGAAATGCAGATACACGCCGCGCACGGCCGTGCCCGCGGGCGGAAAGATCTGCCGCAGCAGCAAGGGGCCGCCGGGGCCGTCGATGAAACGGTCTTCGGCGCGCAGTTCCGCGCTTGCTAGGATCGGGCTCACGATGCCGCCGCCCGGAGGCATGCTGCGTTCGATCTCCAGCGGCAGCTCCCAGCGCGCCGGCAACTCGGAGGTAGCCTGGCGCAGCCGCTCGTTCATATCCCGGGTTTCGGAGTCGATGGCCGCATCCGCAAACATGCGGGGATCGATCTGGATCAGGTGTGCCGTGGCGTCTTGGTTGGGTGTCATCGGTGTCATGGGTGGTAGGGAAATTCAGAGGCGTGGCGCTGGCGGCTTGCCCAGCAACTGCTCGATCGCGAGGCCGATAGCCAGCAGCCGCCGGTCGCTGCCCAGCGGGCCGTCGATCTCCAGGCCCACCGGCAGGCCGCCCGCCGTCATACCGGCGGGTTGCGCGAGGCCCGGAATGCCAGCGTTGCTGCCGGGATCGACATTGCGGATCAGCACCTGGAAGAGCGCGGCCGGGCCACCGGGTTGCGGCACGCCGTTGATTTCCACCTTGCCGGTGAAGGCCGGGTCGATCGGGGGCGGTGCGATAGGGCAGGTCGGGAACAGCACGCCTTCGACGGCATGCTTCGCGAAATAGTCCTTGTAGAGCGCGATGAGCTTTGGCCGGTGCACCTGGATCGCCTCGTCGTAGGCCGCTTTGGGCATGGCCTTGGCGATGTCGAAGATGCCCTTCACGTCGGGGCTCTGGACCTGCGCGATCACCTCGTCAAGCGTGAGCCGAAGGCCTTCTTCCTTCAGGTACGCCGTGAGGTCGCGGCGATAGAACTCGTAGAGCGCGACCGGCATCGAGACGCGCTCGTTGAGCTCGGGCACGCCTTGCAGGTCAGCTTCGACGAACACCACGCCAGCTTCGCGCAACTTGCGCACGGCGGTGTTCATCACCGCCTCGACTTCAAGGTCGAGGTTCTCCCAGAAATAGGCATGGGGCAGGCCGAGCCGGAGGCCGGCGAGCTTGGCGGAGGTGAGTGGGTGTGTCGGTTCACCGGTGACTACAGCATCGAGCAGCACCACATCGGCCACCGTGCGCGCCATCGGGCCTGGCGTGTCGCGCGTTCGTGAGATCGGCACGATGCCTTCGCCCGGATAGCGCCGTTCCGCGCCGCCATTGCCTACTGAGGGCCGCAAGCCCACAAGTCCGCAGAATGACGCCGGATGCCGCACGGACGCGCCAGTATCGGTGCCCAGCCCTGCCGGTGCGATGCGTGCCGCGATACCCGATGCGGTGCCGCCGGACGAGCCGCCTGGAATGCGGGTGGTGTCGTACGGGTTCTTCACGAAGCCGAAGGCCGTATTACTCGAGGTGCTGCCGAAGGCCAGCTCATGTAGATTGGCCTTGGCGAGCACGATGGCGCCCGCGCGGAGCAGCGGCTCTAGCACCGGCGCGTTCTTTTTCGGCACGGAGTCTTTCAGCGCCGGTGTGCCGGCCGTGGTACGGATGCCCTGCGTGTCGATGTTGTCCTTGATATAGAGCGGCAGGCCGGCCAGTGGTCCGAGCTTGTTGCCGCGCGCTCGCGCTGCGTCCACGGCACGGGCCGCCTTGAGTGCGCCGGCGGCGTTGAGCGTGATCCAGCTATTGAGCGAGTGCAGCGCATCTGCGCGTGCCAGCAGGGCATGCACGTAGGCCTCGGAGGTCAGCGCGCCGCGCTCGAAAGCAGCGAGTGCCTCGACTGCGGTGAGTTCAGACATCTCGGCGGCCGACATTCCAGCGGCTGACTTCTTCGGCAACTCGCCGCCTGCGAGTGCGGGGCCAGCGGTTACGGCGAGCGAAGCACCGGCTGCCTTCAGGAAGCCCCGGCGGTCGTGAGGTGTGGTTTTGTGCATCGAGTCTCCGTCTGTCAGTCGAGTGAGATGCCGCGCTCGCGAATCAACTTCGCATAGGCGATGCGATCGTCGTTTGCAAGCCGCGCGAATGCGTCGGGGCCGTCCTGAAGTGGCACGAAACCAAGTTCAATGATCTTGCTGCGCGTGTCGGTCTGCGTCATCACCTGTGCCAGCGCACCGGCGAGGCGAGCCTTCGTATCTAGTGGCAGAGCAGCGGGGCCGACCAATCCAATCCACGGCGTCGCCTCGAATGCTGGAAAGCCAGATTCCGCAAAGGTTGGCACGCCTGGCAGCGTCGGGTTGCGCTCACGCGTAGCGATGGCAAGGGGCTTGAGCGTGCCTGCTCGGATGTGCTGCGCGCTGGTGTTCACGTCGATGAACATCAATGGCACGCGGCCACCCAGCACGTCCTGCACTGCCGAGCTCGCACCCTTGTATGGCACATGCACCACCTCTACGCCGCTGGCCTGCTTGTAGGCCTCCATGGCGAGGTGCAGCGGGTTGCCGATCCCTGCCGAGGCATAGGCGTAGGTGCCGGGGCTGGCGCGCAGAAGCGCGGTCAGTTCCTTCAGGTTCGCGGCCTGCACCGACGGGTGCACTACCAGCAGTAGCGGAATTCGCGCGACCAGCCCGATGTATGCGAAGTCCTTGGCCGGATCGTAGGCCATCCGCTTTTGCAACGCGGGGTTCACTGCGAGCGCGCCCACGTCGAGCACACCCACCGTGAGGCCGTCGGGCGTGGCCCTTGCCACCACGTCGGCCGCGATCATCCCCGAGGCGCCAGGTCGATTGTCGACCACCACGGCCTGGCCCAGCAGCGTGCCCATGCGCTCGGCCACCGCGCGCGACAGAGTGTCGACTGCGCCACCCGGCGAGAAACCGTTGATCAGCCGTACCGTGCGCGCGGTGTTTGGTGCAGGCGGCGCTGCCTGCGCCAATGCACGGCGAGCGCCCTGCGTGGCCAGAGAAAGCGTGAACAGGGCGGCGGGAAACAGGTGGCGTCGATGCATGGCGGGGCTTTCGTTTCAGATAGGTTGCGGAGCGGGCGATGAACCTCGTGAGCGAAACAACATGCGGTACGACGCTGCGAACAGCACCATGCTGCACAACGTGGCCGGCAGCGCCACCAGCGCCAATGCCCGGCCCACGGAAATCGGATGGCCGCTGCCGAGCCCGTCGCTGACAGCACCCACCAGCAGCGGCCCCAGCCCCGCGCCAACCACGCTGAACAACAGCGCCTGCAGCGCCATGCCCTGCGCCCGCATGCGGTTTGGCAGCACGATCTGCGCCGGCACCGGCCCGAGGCTCATCACGCCGCTCAGGAAGAAGATCGCGCAGCCATACACCGCGAGCGAGGCGGTGTAGCTGACGGCAACGAACAGCCCCAGCACGCTGCCCAGCAGGCCGATCAGGCAAATGCCCGTCACGCCGTAGACCCGGCGCAGCGGGTTTGCCGGACTGCCCGCGGTGGCCAGCAGCGAGGCCAGCACGGTGCCGCTCGCGCCGCAGACGATGAAGATCGGTCCGAGCGTCTGGCCTGCGCTGGCCGGCGCGAGGGAGAACAGGCGGATCACGTGTGTCGGAAACCACGCCGCGACGCAGAAGAACACGATCACCGCGCAGGTCAAGCCAAGCGTACAGACCAAGAAGTAGCCGTGCTCGGTGAACAGCACGTGCACTGTCTCGCGGATGCTGCGCACGCGATCGACATCGTCCGCGCGGCCCGACAGCAGCACTGTGCTGCGCCGTGCCGGCTCGCGGATCAGCAGCGCCACCGCGGCCGCCAGCAGCAAGCCTGGCGCTCCGACCACGAGGAACACGATCCGCCACGGCTCGAGCGCACCCAGCCTGGGCACATCAACCGAGGTGACGTCGCCGAAGTGGCCGAGCACAGCCGCCCCCAGCACCAGCGCGAGGCCGCCGCCGATGAAGGGCCCGAGGATGAAGAAGCCCGTGGCCCGTGCGAGCTTGTGCCGCGGAAACAAGTCCGAGAAGATCGACATGGCTGCCGTCGGCAACCCCGCTTCGCCAATCGCCGTGGCGGCGCGCATGGCGAGCAGGCTGGCAAAGGACTTCACCACTCCCGAGCCCATGGTCGCGAAGCTCCACAGCCCAACGCAGACCCACGCGATGCGGGCGCGCCGGCCGCTGTCCACCAGCCACGCGATGGGCACGCCCGCCATGGCGTAGAACAAGCCGAAGGCCAGGCCCTGCAGCAGGCCGATCTGCGTATCGCTCAGGCCCATCGACGCCTTCATTGGCTGTACCAACAGGCTGATCACCTGGCGGTCGATGTACGAGAAGACATGGCAGGCAAGGAAGAGGGCGACCACCAGCCAGGGGTAGACGGGAGCGTGGGCGGGCTCAGGGCCGGCGGGTTGTGGGGCGAGTTGCATGGAGCTTGTCTCTTTGTTTTTTTCGCGCGGGCTCAGGTGGCGCTAGCGCACGCGCGAGCCCATCTCGCGGTCGGCTGCTGCGCCCTTGATCACCTGCGTCAATTCGTTGAGCTCGGCGATGCGGCCGTTTTCGATCCGGAAGAAGGCCAGCACCTCGGCCTCCATCGATTCACCGCTGGTCTTGACGATGTGCACGCGGTGGCGGTCAGCGAGAAGCCCTGGTGTGTAGGCTGCATCGATCACCTCGAAGCGCAACGACTTCGTGGCGCTGCGCAGAAATCCGACATGCGTCAGGAACTCGTCGAAGCGCAGCGTCTTGCCGTCAACGTTCTGTACGTAGCCTTTCGAGAAATAGCGGCGGATCTGCACGTCGTCGTTGAAGGTGTCGGTGTAGAACTTCTCGACCGCGCTGCGCAGTGCGGCGCCCCGCAGATCTGTCCAGCTCGTGTCGAATCCCCCGGATGGGTCCGCTTGCGCCGGGGCAATCATCATCAGCGTGATCGGAATGAGGGCGGCGAATGCGCGCAGCGTGCGATACATGGGCAATCCGTGGGAAGGTGAAACGAATAGCCATGCTCTCCGTTTGCGCTCTTGGATGAAACGGACTCGGGCACAACACAGAGATAACCAGATGTTATTGCTGGTGAGTCGCCCGGCGGCGAGTCTTGGCGCACACTGAGCCAGGCTTTGCCTCCCGAACCCTTCATTTCACTTCTCCTGCCGGCGCTATGGACACCACAGACCATTCCTTGCGACAGTTCGTGTTTGCCGCGCGTTCCCCCTCACTGCGCAAGGCAGCCGAAACGTTGGCTATTTCGCAGCCGGCGCTGAGCAAACAGATTCGGCGACTCGAGGAGCAACTCGGCTTCGCGCTGTTCCGGCGGCACGGGCGCGGTATCGCGCTTACTGCATCGGGCGTCGAATTGCTGGCGCGCCTCGAACCTGCCTTCGACCAGATCGACAGCGCGCTGGCAGCTGCTACTTCCGTCGGCAGATCGACAAACTACCTGAGCATTTCCACGGTCAACACGCTGGCTGCCTATCTCTTGCCTGACCTTGTCGTCGCTCTGCGCCAGAGTGGGTCATCGGCACGGCTCACCCTGCTGGCGGCCAGTTCGCAGGAGGTGGTTGAGTCCGTGGTGCGGGGTAAGGCCGACATGGGCTTCGTGTACGACGTGGCGATCGACTCCGAGGAGGTTGAGCGCATCCTGCTGCTCGACGAACTGCTTGTGGGCTATCGGCTGGCTGGGAGTGGTTCGCCGTGCGAGATTGCTGTGGCTGAACTCGCGAATCTTCCCCTGATCCTGCCGCCGCATCCCTATGTGCTGCGCCGCATTGTCGAGCGTGAATGTGGTCGTCCGTTGCATCCGGCGATAGAGAGCAATTCGGTGGAACTGACGCTCGATCTCGTTGCCGCGGATTGCGGCATGGGCATCTTGCCGGCACAGCTGGGTTCAACGATGGTTGACTCGCGTGGCCTTGAGCGCGTACGCATCATTGGTGGGCGCTTCGAGCGTAAGGTTGCAGTCATTCACCGGCGTCAATGCGGCAACCAGCTGGTCGAGCAGGCGATCGGCATCGCACGAAATCTGGTCGCCTCCGTGAGGTAGGACTCTTCAGCCGTGGCTCTTTCCACCATCCGCATGTGTAACGGGTGTGCTTGAGGGTTTGGCAATCACGGCGGAGTTGGCCTCGCTTGCCGACCTTGCGCTGCGTGCACTCTCGGCCGACGAGCCTTGACAGCCCAGCACAGATCCGCTGTAAGCGGTCCTTGAGCAGATCTGTGATGCCTTTGGGCGTGCTCGCAAGGCAGGTCAAGTCGTCTCCATGCCGCGCATCGGCGGACTCATCGAGTTCTAAATCATGGGAATGTTGTCGCCTTCGTCAAATCGTGGGGGTAGGAGGAGGGTGAAGTCACAATGGTGTCAAATAATTTGACTGATGTGTGAAATCTGCCTAATATTGCATCCCATCAATGAGGCGCCGTGCGTCGGCGAGACAACAGATGAGTGCAATAGCTTCTTCCGCCCAGGCCACGGCCGGTTTCCTGAACACAGACTGGAATCCGCGCGACGTGCCGCCCGGCACGATCACCACGAATGTCGTATTGCGCACGGCAGACAGGGCCGCTACGAGTGGCTCGCTTTACGAGCCTGCGGTGCCGAGCGACACCGTCGTTTGCGTGATGCATCCGCGCGAGTTCATGGCCTGTCACTACCTGATTCCGGACATCGTCGAGGCCGGCTATGCGGCTTGGTCGCAGGCCCCTCGCTCGGTCGGCAACGACCTGCGGCTCGAACACGAATTCGCGCTGCACGATGTGGCGGCAGGGCTTTCCCACTTGAAGTCGCGCGGCTTCCGCCGCATCGTGCTGCTCGGCAATTCCGGCGGTGCGGGACTCTATGCCTTCTATGCCCAACAGTCCGCGCTCACAGGGGTACAGCGCGTGGCCAAGACGCCCGGTGGCAAGCCCACGCAATTGGCCGAGCTCGAGATGCCAGCAATCGATGGCTTGGTGTTTGTTGGTCCGCACCCCGGGCAGGGCGCACTTCTCATGAACTGCATCGACCCCTCCGTCGTGGACGAGTCAGATGCGTTGTCGGTCGATCCTGCATTGGATCCGTTGAATCCGGCCAATGGCTACGCAGGGTCGACGGACACGCGATACGAGGCCGCCTTTGTTGAGCGCTATCGCATTGCGCAGCGCGAACGCGTAGCCCGCATCGACGCCAGGGCGCGCGAGCTGATCGAGCGCCGTCTCGCGGCGCGCCAGCGCGTCAAGGCTGCGGGGGCTTCCGCCGCCGCAGAGGATCGCCGTATCGCTGCCCACACGCCCATCATCAACGTCTGGCGTACTGACGGAGATCTGCGCTGCTTTGACCTCTCGCTCGATGCCTCGGATCGCAAGTTCGGCTCGCTCTGGGGCGCGGATCCTTATGCCTCGAATTACGGCGCGGTGGGCTTCGCCCGCCAATGCACGCCGGAGAGCTGGCTTTCGACCTGGTCGGCACTGTCTTCCAATGCCAGCCTGGCGAAGACGGCAGCGGCCATCACGCAGCCTGTATTGATCGTCGAATACACCGGCGACCAAGCTTGCTTCCCTGGTGACGTGAGTCACATCGTCGATGCGATCGCCTCCACCACGAAACGGCACGAACGCGTCCGAGGCGATCACCATGGCCGTGCGCTCTCGGCAGTTGAGGAGCCCGGCCGCCTAGCTGCGGGCCGCTTGCTCTCGGAATGGTTGCAGCAGACCTTCCCCGCGAACCCCCTTTAAAACCGAACTGCCCCGAACTTGGAGATCGCTTCATGTCTGCTTCGAATCTGCCCGCGCTGACGCTGCGCGGCGTCGACCATACGGCCCGCCCCACCTGGAAACTGCGCGAGACCATCGACTTCTATCGAGATAAGCTTGGCTTGCCGCTGATCCACGTCATCTCGGCACGCGGCTGGGGGCCGGCCACGCATCCCGACTTCCTGCACTTCTTCTTCGACAGCGGGAATGGCAGCACGATCGCCTTCTTCTACTACCTCGGCAGCGATCAACCGGCTGCCCTTGAAGGTCGCGCGGCAATGAGGCCAGTGCCGGAAGACCATGTATTCGATGCCACTCACACCGCGTGGCTGGTCGATAGCGCGGAGTCATTGCACGCCTGGAAAAAGCGACTCGAGGCCCAAGGGCTGAACGTATCGACCGAGACGCGCCACGAGGTGATCGAATCGATCTACGTGCGCGATCCGAACGGCTATTTTGTTGAGTTCACCCATAAGCTGCGCCCGTTGGAGGACGTCGATGCGATCGATGCCGCGCTCACGCTTCAGGCCGCAATCGAGGTCGAGGACGCGGCCGCAAGCGCTGGCAGACGCGTCACTGCGATCGATGAAATCTGGGCCCGCAAGGCCGCTCTGCTGGACCGGCGAGATGGTCGCCAAGGTGGTGGCATCCGCATCTACGTGCCCAAGGTGGATGAGTTCGCGGCAATCGTGAAGGATGCGGCTGCGCGCGGCGATTGTCGTGTTAACTCGATCGAAGGGTACGACCGGATCGAAGCCAGTGGCCCACTGGAGTTCCAGCGCGAAGTGCTGGGACTAAAGCCGGCGGTCTGGTACGGACTTTTCACCGGCGGTGTTCATGGTCGCATCGAAGTACTGGATCGCGACCGGGTGGTCATTGCGCCATTGCACGCCTGAGCGATGCGTCGAAGAGGAGACAAGAATGACGAGAATCCTGAACCCCATCGAAGGCGTGAGCTACCCTATGCCGGAGCGCGCCGCCGCATTTATCGCCAATGGATCGTGGATCGATTCGACCGTCGGCGACGCGCTGCGTGCTACCGCGCAGCGTCATCCCGATCGCGTGGCCTTCATCAGCGATGAGCGAACGCTGAGCTTCCGAGAGCTCGACGAAACCACGGAGCGCCTGGCTGCCGCGCTGCTGCAGCTCGGGCTGAGCACCGGCGACCGGGCGATCTTCCAGCTCGGGACCACTGTGGAAACGGCGATCGTGCTGCTTGCCTGCTACAAGGCCGGCATTGTTCCGGTGTGTTCGCTGCCGCAGCATCGCGAGGTCGAGATTGGCCAACTGGTGCGGCAGTCGGGCGCTCGTGGGTATTTCGTGCAGGCCGACTTCAGCAGCTTCGACCTCGTCAACTTTGCCGTAGGCATGGTCGAGAAGTATGAAATGCTGGAGCATTTGGTCGTCGTTCGTGGCGTGGCCTCTGATGCGCGAGGACTCGTGGGCCTGATCGATGGCATGCCTTTGGCCGAGGCGCGTAAGCGCCTGGCACGCCTGCCATTGGATTGCAGCGACGTGTTGAGCTTTCAACTGTCGGGCGGCACGACTGGTGTTCCGAAAATCATCCCGCGCTTTCATGCGGAATACCTTGGCCAGTCGGCGGCGTGGATGCGGCGCTTTCGAATCACGCCGCAGAGCCGCGTGATCTGGTCCCTGTCATTGCTGCACAACGCCGGGCAGCTGTATGCGCTGATTCCAGCGGCGGCCTTCGGTGCGACTGTGGTGCTGATGCCGAAGGTCGACGTCCGTCGAATGCTTGAGCTGATCGAGCAGCATCGCGTCACGCACGCACTGTCGATCGGTCCGATTGCGCCCCAACTGCTGGCCTATACCGACATCGCAACGCACGACCTGTCTTCGCTGCAGATCTTCGGAACCATGAGTCGAGCGGACAACCTTGAGATGCATCTCGGTGTGCCTTGCTCCAATCTCTACGGTCTCACCGAGGGGCTGCTGCTGGGTTCGCCTCCCGATGCCCCGGCCTTCGCCCGGCATCACACGCAAGGGGCTTCGGGCTGCCCGCAGGACGAAATCCGACTGCTGGTTCCGGAGTCCGAAGAGCCCAGCCCGCCGGGCGAGATGGGCGAGATGTGCTTTCGCGGGCCGTCCAGCCTGACTGGGTTCTTTGCCAATCCCGAGGCGAATGCCAATGCGTTCACCGCCGACGGCTTCTATCGGACGGGCGACATGATGCGCGCCCACGTGGTCGATGGTGTCTCCCACTACACCTTCGAAGGGCGGCTGCGCGACAACATCAACCGCGGCGGCGAGAAGATCGGCTGCGAGGAGGTCGAGGGCTTCGTCAGCCAGCATCCAGCCGTGGCCGACGCGAAGCTGATTGCGATGCCCGATCCCTTTTACGGCGAGAAAGCTTGCGTCTACATCATTCCGCGCCCCGGAATGACCGCTCCCGACGTCAAGACGCTCGGCGCCTTCCTCATCGAACAGGGACTTGCCAAGTACAAGTGCCCCGAGCGCGTGGAAGTGGTCGACAGCTACCCGCTCACCCGCGTGGGCAAGGTCGACAAGCCGGCCCTCAAGCAGCAGATCGCCGCGCAACTGGCCGCCGAGACTGCAGGGAGCGCGTCGTGATCGCCACCGAACTCGTGTTGAGCCAGTTGCCCCTCGTGATTCGTCGGCGGGTGAAGTGGGGCGAATGCGATCCGGCCGGCGTGGTCTACACCGTGACGTTCTCGGAGTACGTCATTTCCGCGGCGGAGCTTTTCTACGGCGCGCTTTTCGAGACTACGCCGCAACGTGCCAAACGGGAGCAGGGCTTCGGTACGCCCAGCCGCGCGCTGTCGTTCGACTTTCAACGATCTCTGCGGCCGGACGATGAGTTCGATATGACAGTTACCGTGGCAGACATCCGCGAGCGGACCTATGTGCTCGAGATCACCGGTCGGACGCTGCAAGGAGAGGTAATCTTCGTCGCGAAACTCACGCCGGTTTGCGTGGCACGCGACGAACGCCGATCGATCGAGATACCTGATGCATTTCGCCAGGCGCTGCAGCGCTACCGCGACGGCTGCGAGAGCCCCGCAGGGGGGGCGAAATCATGAAGATCGCAGTCATCGGCGCCGGCCCAGCCGGCATGTATTTCTCTTTGCTGGCGAAGAAGCACGACCCTTCGCATGAGATCCGCATCTACGAGCAGAACGCAGAAGGCGCCACTTACGGCTGGGGCGTGGTGTTCTCGGACGTTGGTCTGAAGTTCCTGCAGGAGGCCGACCCGGAGTTCTTCGCCGAGTTCACCGCGCATCACGAACGGTGCGACTACATGGAGCTGGTGCATCGTGGCACTCACGTGCAGGTCCACGGCAACCATTTCTCTCGCACGTCGCGCATCGACATGTTGAATACGCTGCAGCGCGCCTGCGAGCGTGTCGGCGTGGAGATCACTTACGGTCACCGTATCAACGATGTCGAGGCCTTGGCCAGCGAAGTCGACCTCGTGGTCGCTGCCGACGGCGGAAATAGCGCCGTACGCGGGCAATTTTCCGATCATTTTCGACCGAACTTCGAGAAGCGTCGCAACAAGTTCGCCTGGTATGGCACGCGTCAGCGCTTCCATCCCGTGTCACTGATCTTTCGGGAAACGCCGCACGGCGTTTTCATTGCTCACAGTTACCAGTACAGCGGAGAACTCAGTACCTTTCTGGTTGAACTGGCCCCCGAGACATGGCAGCGTGCCGGGCTGGACCATGCGAGCGAGGACGAAAGCCGGCGCCTTTGCGCCGAAGTGTTTCGCCCCGAGCTTGGAGGCAACGAACTGCTGACTAACCGCTCCCTCTGGTTCGAGGCCAACATCGTCCGGAACGAGCAGTGGACGCACCGCAACATCGTGCTGCTCGGCGACGCGCTGCGCACGGTGCATTTCTCGCTGGGTTCGGGGACGCGCATGGCGATGCAGGATGCAATCGCCTTGCAGCAAGGTTTGGCGGCACATCCGCGCGACCTGGAGGCAGCTTTCGCCATGTTCGAGACCTCACGTCGACCGGCTTCGGCAAGCTTTCAGAGCTCGGCTGCAAGAAGCTTGGATTGGTATGAGAACGTAGCCGACAAGCTGCATCTCGACCCTCTCACATTCGCCTACGACTACATGCGACGCACCGGCCAGGTGAGTCACGAAGACCTGGCACGACGCGATCCGCATTTCACTGCGGCCTACGACGCGCTGCACCCGAATAACAGCTGAAGGAGACATCACCATGAGCCCGTTGTTTCGCGCCCGTTCGCTGGGTGCCAGCCTGCTGTGCTTGGCTGCCATCATGAGTACTCCTGCGTTCGCGCAGGTCTTCCCGGCCAAGCCGGTGCGTGCCGTCATGCCGTATTCGGCCGGTAGCGGGCCCGACGCGGTGATGCGCAACGTCGGCGACAAGCTGGGCCGCGAATGGGGGCAGCAGGTCTTGGTAGACAACAAGCCCGGAGCCAACAGCTGGCTCGCGCTCGGCGAGGTCAAGCGTGCAGCCCCGGATGGTCATACGCTTCTCGTAGTCGATGCGATGCCGATGACTCTGCAGCCGCATCTGTACAAGCAACTGCCCTTCGATCCAGTCAAGGATTTCGAGCCCGTCGCGGGGATGTACTCCACCAATTTCTTCATCGTAGTCGGCGCCAACTCTCCGTGGAAGAACCTGTCAGATCTAATGGCAGCCGCGAAGGCAAAGAAGGGGCAGGTCAGCTATGGAAGCTGGGGCGTTGGCAGTCCGGCTCATGTGGGCACCGCACAGCTGGAGGGTGCGACCGGTTTGCAGATGATGCATGTCCCTTTCAAAGAGCTGCCGCAGCTCTACACGGCTGTCGCGACCGGGGATGTCGACTGGGCCTTTGGTACCGCGGCGACAGTGGATGCGCTGTACCGTGCCAGAAAGCTCAGGCTGCTGGCTTATGCAGCCCCTAAACGGTTGGCAGGCTATGAGGACATTCCCACTGTGGTTGAAGCTGGCGGGCCAGCGGGTTTCGAACTACGTACCTGGGTCGCGCTCTATGCGCCGAGGGGCACACCAAAGCCGGTGATTGACCGCATAGGCGACAGCATGGCTAGAACATTGACGAACCCCGAGGTGCGTGCGCGCTTTGCCGGCTTCGGCTTTGAACCGTGGAGTGCGTCGCCCTCGGAAATCGCCCGCGTCGCTGCCGCAGATACCCGGCGCTTCGCTGAGGTAGTCAAGCGCGCCAGCATTTCATTGGACTAAAGGATAGACATCATGAGCAATCGTCCCTTCCGGATCGGGCAGATCGTGCCCAGTTCCAACATCACCATGGAGACCGAGGTGCCGGCTATGTTCCGGGCCCGCGAGGCGATTTGCCCCGAGCGTTTTACCTTCCATTCGAGCCGCATGCGCATGCATAAGGTGACGAAGGAAGAGCTTGAGGCGATGAACAGGGAGAGCTTGCGCTGTGCGGCCGAACTCGCCGACGCCCGGGTCGACGTGATGAGCACCGCATGCCTGGTTGCCATCATGGCGATGGGACTGGGCTATCACCGCGAAACTGAGCGAGAGCTGACGCAAGTTGCTCGCGCGAATCAGTCTCTGGCGCCGGTGATGACCTCTGCCGGTGCGCTGGTCGAGGGGCTGAAGACACTGGGTGCAAAGCGCATTTCTTTGATGGCGCCCTACATGCGGCCGTTGACAGATCTTGTCGTGAAGTACATCGAGAACGAAGGCATCGAGGTCGTCGATTCGGTCTGCTTCGAGATTCCCGATAACCTTGAGGTTGGAATGCGTGACCCGATGAAGCTGATCGATGATGTCAAGCGGCTCGACACGACCGGTGTGGACGTGGTTGTCGCATCGGCGTGCGTTCAGATGCCTTCCCTGCCGGCCATCCAGCGCATCGAGGACATGCTGGGCATTCGCACTGTCTCGACGGCCGTGTGCACGGTGCGTCGCATGCTGGATCATCTGGCCCTGGAACCAGTCGTACCTGGAGCCGGTGCTTTGTTGGCGGGCAGCCAGCAGCCTTTCGCACCGCGGCTTGTGGCCTGATTCGCCTGTTCTGACCCCGACTGGGCGCTGAAGCACGCGATGCTGGATCTCAACGACTTTCGTTACTTCGTTCGCATCGTGGAGAGTGGTGGGCTCACCGCCGCTAGTCGCAGGATGAACGTGCCGAAATCGACGGTCAGCTATCGCTTGCAGCAACTCGAGACTTCGCTCGGCGTCCGACTGATCAATCGGACATCGCGCAGCCAGAGCATGACCGAGGCGGGGGAGTTGTTCTATCGGCATGCAGTCGCCACACTCGAGCGGGCTGACCTTGCCGAGAGCTCCGTTCGCGAACGGCTGGCAGAGCCTAGCGGCACCATTCGCTTTACGACCGCCGTGGCGACATCGTTGTTCGTGATGCGATACGTGCTGCCTGCCTTCCTCAGGCGCTATCCCAAGGTGCGTGTGATCCAGCACACCAGTGACGAGCCTGCTGATATAGGAGGTGGGAGCTTCGATCTCGCCATACGCGCGCATACAGGGCCGCTGTCGGATTCGACGCTGGTGTCGCGCGTACTTGCGCCGGCGCCCTGGTTCCTCTTTGCTGCGCCGGAATACCTGGCACAGCGCGGTGAACCTGTCTCTCCCGAGGATCTGACCAGTCACGACACCTTGGCCATGCTGCATCGTGACCGGCCGATGGCCTGGAAGCTCAGGCATCCGACGCATGGGGAGTTCATTGCGCCGCTCGAGCCACGCGTTGGTGGAAACGATCTTCTGATGCTCATGCAGGCGGCGCGCGAGGGCTTAGGCATTGCAGCCCTTCCCGGATATGTCTGCCGGGAGGACGCCGAGACCGGAAAGCTCCGACAGATTCTGCCCGACTGGCGAGCTGGCGAGGCCAGCATCACCGCGGTCACACCGCATCGGAACGGCATGCTTCCTTCTGTTCGCGTCTTTCTCGACTTCTTGATTGAAGAGGTCCCCAAGATAGTCTATTGACGGTCGCTGCCTGCGTCAGCCCGATTGAGCACCCGACTTGGCGCGATCATTCACAGCAAGTGCGCCGTGCTTGGGAGCCAGCCTAGGAAAGAGTACTCGCGCATTGCCATGGTTGATAGCGGTACGTTCCGCAGTCGAAAGTCCGTCATACACGTCGAGTTTTGCAGTGAAGCCCGCGGCGATCTCCTTGGAGACGTAAGGGAAGTCGCTGCCAAAGAGGATCCGATTGCTCTCAGTAAATGCTCTCAACCCTGCGAGGGCCGGATGGCCCGAAGACAACGCGGTGTCGAAGTAAAAGCGTTGAAACTTCGACAGTATCTCCGTGGGGCTCGCGGCATCCGGGCGGAACACACGGGCGAGCTCAGCAAAGCGATGCGAGGCATAGGGCAGAAATCCTCCTGCATGAGCAAGGATGATCTTGACGTTCGGGCGGCGATCCAGGGTACCGTTCAATGTGAGTTGCACGGCTGTGCGCGTCGTGTCGAACGGATAGTCTGCCAGTGGACCTGCAACGCCTTGAGCCGTTGGAAGCGGCGGCTGCCCTGGGTGGACAAAGACCACAGCTTGGCGGCGGTCGAGTTCGGCCCACAAGGGTTCGAAGGCTGCATCCCCAAGGTACTTGCCGGCGTAGTTGGCAAGAAGGATGACGCCATCGGCGTGTAGGACATCGAGCGAATGCGTCAGCTCCTGGAGTGCCCCGTCGACATCGGGCAGTGGCAGCGTTGCAAAGTTGCCAAACCGATCCGGCCGCTTGGCGACCAGGTCCGCGGTGTACTCGTTGACACGGCGAGCCATTTCGCGGCGCTGGCTTTTGTACCATTTGACGACGCTTGGTGCGGTCAGAGACAGGATGCCGGTGGCGATTTCCTGCGAGTCCATGAAGGCGATGGCACTCTCCGGCGTCCATTGCGGAACCATCGTGCCTGAAGGGTCCCCGCCGTGATCGGGCAGGGCCTTGGCCCAGAAGGGCGGAACTACATGTTGGTGTACGTCGATACGAGCTGCAGTGCTCATGATTCTTTCCTCGATCAATGAATGCGATGGGGAAGCAAGCGACACCTGGTGCCGCTTGCAGGACTGAAGCTCAGAACGGGTAATTCGGAAGCTGTGCGTGCGTTGTCACCCACTGCCATTCGCTGAACTGGTCAGCGTTGGCGAGCGTGCTGTGGCCGAACCCGTTTCCGGAAATACCAAAACCCCCGATCGGACCGTAGACGCCGTGGACCACGGTCTGGTCATTGATGTGCACCACGCCAGAGCGAATGCCGTCGGCAATGCGTTGTGCTCTCGCGAGATCGGAAGAGGCAACGGCCGCGGAGAGCCCGTAGGCTGTCGTGTTGGCGAGAACGATCGCTTCCTCGTCGGTCTTGAAGGTGGTGATCGCGGCGACTGGGCCGAAGATTTCTTCGTCGAATGCTGCCATTCCAGGCAACACGCCGGTGATGACCGTCGGCTCGAAGAACAACCCGTTGCGTTCACCACCAACCAGTACTTTGGCACCCTTGGCAGCAGTCTCTGCAACGATGCGGTCGACATTCTTTGCCTGGCGTTCGTTGACGATGGGGCCGATCTGTACCCTCTCATCGATCGGATTTCCGACAATCAGCGCCTTCGCCTTCCTGACCAGTGCTTGTGCATAAGCATCGGCGATGCTTTCGTGAACGATGTGACGACCCGTTGTCAGGCAAATTTGCCCCTGGTGGAAGAATGAGCCCCAAGCGCCCGCACTTGCTGCAGCTTCGATATCTACATCGTCTGTCACGACGTACGGATTGTTGCCGCCAAGCTCGAGCGACACGCGCTTGAGCATTCCGCTTGCCACAGAGCCAACAGTTCGTCCGACACGGGTCGAACCGGTAAAGCTGAGCATGTCGACGAGTGGCTCCTTGACAAGGGCTTCGCCCGTCTCCGCCGCGCCAGGCAGCATGTGAAAGAGTCCCTCAGGCAAGCCAGCTTCCTCAAGCAGGCGCGCGAAGACGACGCCGCCAACAATCCCGGTTTGCACGTCGGGTTTCAGGATCACCGCGTTGCCCATTGCCAGTGCTGGACCGATGGCGCGTGCCCCGAGAATGAGCGGCGAGTTCCAGGGGGTGATGATGCCTATGACGCCCAATGGAGTTCGCCGAGCGATGCTTTGAAACCCCGCTTCCAGCGTCGCGGTCAGAACGCCCAGTGGCTGGCTTCCCAGAGCAGCGGCTTCGAGAAACTCGCGAGCAGTCATCTGCACTTCCCACTGCGCTTTAGCTTTGATCGAGCCGGTTTCCCGAACGAGCTGCTCGGCGATCTCGTCGGCATGCAGCAGCATCAGGCGAGAGAACTCTCGCATGACATCGCCGCGCTTGGGGCCTGGCAACTTGGCCCAGTGCTTTTGGGCGAGGTGTGCGCTGACCGCTGCCAAGGAAACATCCGCAGGAGAGGCGATGCCCACCTCTCCCAGCTTCTCGCCCGTTGCTTTCTCTGTTACGTCGGCAATTCCGGCGCCTGGATCTTTCCAGCTGTTGCTATAGATCTTGGCGCGCCATGCTGGGTTCGAGGTCAGCAGGTTTGTGTTCGTCATTTCAATACTCCGTTAACTGATTTCGGTTCTGTCGAAGGAAGGCGAGATGCCTACGAGAAAATCTTTGCAGCAATGCGTTCGGCCACCATGATGGTTGTCACATTCGTCGCGACCGACGGGATGTCGGGAAGGATCGATGCATCCACTACGCGCAGTCCTTCGACACCTTTCACCTTGCCCCATGCATCGACCACTGCGGTCGGGTCCGAAGCCGTTCCCATCGGAACCGTGGAGGTTGGATGCAGGTAGGCGGCGACGGTCGAGACGATGTTGGTGCGCAGGGACTTCTCGTCATCCACTGCACTGCCTGGGCTCATCTCGTGATCGACAAAATCCGAGAACGGGGCCGCCCTCCCGATCTGTCGGGAAAGCATTACGGCTTCAACCATCCGGTCGAGATCGTTCTTGTCTGCAAAGAAGTTGTAGTGAATACGAGGTGCGGCGCGCGGATCTCGACTTGCAAGCCGGAACTGCCCGACGGACTTCGGTAGAGTCACCGCAGCAGCGAGCACGATGGCACCACCAGTCGGGCTTGCCTTCGGGTCGATGAAATGCGTACCCGAGACATGCAGATCCAGTTCGTTCGCCTTCGCACTGTTAGAGCGAGTCCAGACGATGGCGCCTGCAGCAGGATCCATCTGATTCACCTCCCGCTTCAGCGCATAGACGTTGTAGTAGAAAGGATGGTCCTGGAGGCGGTCGCCCACCGGGAGGTCGACAAGCGGTTGAATGCCAAGCTCCGACAGATGACTGGATGGCCCAATTCCCGATCGCATCAGGATTGCAGGGCTACCAAATGCACCTGCGGCGAGCACGACCTCGCCCGCAAGGATGACCTTGCCGTCGGCGAGCCTGACGCCAGTGGCGCGATGGCCTTGGAATACCACCGCGTCCACCTCGGCGTCAGCATGGATCGTGAGATTGCGGCGGGCCCGAACGGATGCCGTGAGATAGACCATCCCGGTGTTCATCCGCACGCCGTCCACGACATTGAGCGGGTAGGGGCCGACGCCGTGCTGGTTGGCCCCATTGAAATCGGTTACACGTGAAAGTCCGATTGCCTCGGAGGCATCGACAAAGGCGCGCATGGACACGGTGTTTTCCTGTCCGGTTCTTTGACGAATGGGAAATGGGCCGCCTCGACCGTGCCAGGCGTCATCGCCGCTCGGCGTGTTCTCCATGGCCTTGTAAGAGGCGAGCACCTCTTTCCATGACCAACCCTCGATGCCTCGATCGGCCCAGCGGGCAAAGTCGGTAGCGCGCGCGCGCATGGCCACAGTGCCGTTGACCGCCGAGCTGCCGCCGATCACGCGGCCGCGCGGCACAGGGACGTTGTGCCCGAGCAGGGCTGCATCCTGCGTGCTGTAGTTCCAGTCGAATGCCGGTGAGCCTGCAACGATGTTGGCGTTCTTAAGCACAGGCGGGTAGCTGCCGGGCGCGAAGTTCGGTCCTGCCTCGATCAATAGCACTTGCCGACTGTGGTCCTCGCTCAGACGCGACGCGAGAACCGCTCCTGCGGAGCCGCCGCCGACAATCACCACGTCGAAGCTCTTGGTCGTCTTTTTCTTCTGGGTGCGGCTCAAGTTGCTTGGATTTGCTCCTGCCATCAGCGTCACCGCGGAGGCGGCTCCTGCGACGAGAACACTGCGTCTGGATGTCTTCATGATCTGCTCTTCCTTTGAAAGCTGAGGCGCTGATATG
Organism: Variovorax sp. EL159; assembly: GCF_900100965.1. Taxonomy (GTDB): domain Bacteria; phylum Pseudomonadota; class Gammaproteobacteria; order Burkholderiales; family Burkholderiaceae_C; genus Variovorax. The sequence continues at coordinate 69,080 of NZ_FMUJ01000005.1, forward strand.
CGCTCGGTTAACTGGTCGATCGGGTGACCGGCCTTCGAGTCAAAGTTAAGCCTGGAGCAGATAGCCAACAAGATGGTTGACTAGGAAGTTGGGTCCAATGGATCGGACGTTTACTCCGGATCTCAGATGCCAGACGTGTGGTCCGAGGGGGCAGCGATCCGAGGAGTACGAACGAGAAACCGGGTCATTCCCCGTTGGTTTTCAACGCCCTCCTAGGAAGACGCGGATTTGTCGATGGATCCCGGTGTAGCTGATGCATGCAATGAGAGGACGGATTTCTCAGGGCCTGTCGTCTGAAGCTAGAGATGCACTAGGAGCCTGGCAACGCCACCGCGTCGAGCAGAGGCCTTCATCGAGCGTGCTGGCGATTCAATCCCGCGCAAATGAGGCCTCAGGCGATGGCCTCGTCGCTGTTCATGAACTGGGTCAACACGTGACGACCCGTAATGCATTAGCTGGGGTAATTTCCGGGATGGGGGTATCGGTCGTTCTGGAAGCGGTTACGAAGCCGAATACCGCCGAGGCTCACTACAACGGCATTGAGGGTCTAAATGAGACCGTAGAGATTGCTTTGACCCGGTTGTGCGAAAGCGTCAATGAAGTGCTGGGAAGTCTTGTTCAGATTGCGGCGAGAGCCACAAAATTGCGCGTACCAGCGCAAGCATGACGCTTGGCAATGTCGTGTCGACTGCGTGAGCGGGCCGTGGTAGCTCGTGAGTCACGAGGCACTGGACGACGATCTGCGTGTCTGACGGGGCGTCTCCCCGTATCGTTGCATATAGATTTCCGAAAAGTGACCCGGGTGACTGAATCCATGACGATGGGCAATGGCTGCAATGCTCAAGTGGCGCTCATCGACAAGGTCCTTGCGCACTTTTGAAAGTCGGGCGTGCCGCGCGTAGACGGAAGGAGAGGTCTGGCGGAATGAGCGAAATCCGTCGAACAGTGCGCGAACGCTGACACCGACGTGCGCTGCGATCTCTTCGGTCGTTAACGCGCGGTTGAGATTTGCTTGGATGAACTCTTCGGCTTTTCTGACATGGCGCGGAGCGGTGGAGGCAGGCGACCTTAGATTTTCGCGATATGCATTGGGCTGCGTCAGAAGCAACGTCGACAAGACCATGCTCTCGATCGCCTGAAGGGTGGGGACAGGGAAAGTGGCAGATGGATCACGTTGCATCGCATCCAGCGCCGCCACCACCGGCGAAAAGGCGGACCATGTATCGGAACCCTGCGAAATACAGGGCGCGAAAGAAAAGTCCTGCTCGGGGCGAAAGCCCAATGTGCGCTCTGCGTAGTCTCGCAGCGTGGACATCTTGATGCGCAGAACCAGCATGTCGATGTCGGGTCCGTACTGCACCGTCGATACACGGTTCACGTCGATCACAGCGTAGTGCGCCGAATCGAATGCTGTGTCGGTTTCTCCATGGCTCACCCGGCCCGTTCCGAGTCGAGGCATCTGCAGCAGGATCACGTCCGCGCGCTCCTCTGGTCGTACAACCACTTGGGTGCCGTACGACAGAGAACTCAGAGACATGCCCTTGCTGATGGATCGGATGGAAAACCGCAGCGTGAGCTTGTCGTCATGAGGAACGTGAATGTGATGCGGAGACCATTCGGTGCCCATGATCTGTACACCCTCGCTCAGTGAAGTGGTTCGATAGACACGCGGTAGCACAGCAACCTCCTGAACGCCGAAGAACCAGCCATTGGCAATGCGGAACTCCCAACACTGTAAGACCGTGACCAGGCTTGGTGCAAGCTGCAGATCCGGAGTTTGGAAACGAGCCGATTCGGGAGTCGTCGACGCTTGCTGGCGAAAAGTCCTGCCGGATTCTGGTCCGGATTGCCGGAAATCGGCATTTATGGAAGTGGCCAACCCTAGAGTCAAGTCCCCAGCAAGCATTGGGTCTGGCGCCTCTGCTGGCAGGGTCTGTGCGCCTCGATACGCAGGGGCGGATGAAGCCAGTCCATATCTGCGAGTTCAATCGACAGGAAAGCTCTCATGGGAAAAATTCTTCACGTCGCTTCGCCATTGCAGGTCCAGACGCCGCCGCTTTCGGCTGCAACACGTCACGGCGAGCTGGTTTTCATTTCTGGAACGCCCGGATATCACGATGACGGAACGATTGCCGAAAACGACTTCGAAGCACAGTTTCACCAAGCGGTGACGACTTTGCAGGCGCTACTCCTCGCCGCGGGCAGCTCCATGCGCAGCATCCTGAAGGTGAACGTGCTGCTCACCCGGGAGGCAGATGTGCAGGCGATGAATCTTCACTACGGAAGCGCGTTCGGCCCTGCACCGTATCCCGCCAGAACCACTTCGGTTGTGCGCGCACTTCCCGATCCAAGAATGCTGCTTGAGATCGAATGCATCGCCGTCGCTACAGATGGGTCGGAGGTACTCTGATGGCCGCCATTACCGAGCAATCGGATACGTCTCGACCATTCCGCGTCGGCATGCTGATCTTTCCGGGTATGACGAAACTTGACTTCGCCGCCCCACTGGAGGTATTCGCCCGCATGCCAAATGCCGTGGTGCACGTTCTGGGCAAGACGCTTGAGCCAGTTCTTACCGACATCGGCACGCTGGAACTTCCCAACATGCGGATGACCGATGCGCCACCACTTGATTTGCTTTTCATCGGAGGCGGGCCCGGCGTCAACGCCCTGATGGAGGACGAGGAAACCGTGGGTTTCTTGGCCGCGCGAGCACCGCAGGCGCTGTGGATCACCTCGGTGTGTACTGGCGCCCTGGTTCTTGGTGCCGCCGGCCTTCTGAATGGTTACAGGGCCGCGACGCACTGGACTGCGATGGACGTACTGCCCCATTTCGGCGCACAGCCGGTCGCAGAACGCGTGGTCATCGACCGCAATCGCATCACCGGCGGAGGGGTCACGGCGGGTATCGACTTTGCGCTCACCGTCGCCGCGCAGATTTACGGGGAAGAGCGGGCGCGAGCGATGCAGTTGGGTATGGAGTACGCCCCTGATCCGCCTTTCGACAGTGGCTCCCCCCGTACCGCGTCGGCGGAACTCGTTGCTCTTGTAGCTAACGGCGCCGCGGCATTGACTCTTGAGCGCCACGAGATCGCTCGGCGCGTGTCGCGGCACAGAGACTGGTCGCATCCCGGCGCCGAATAGTCGAGCCACTGCAAAAGGCCATGGATTGAGTTGATGGTCTCGGTCGTCACGCCGAGGCTGTCAGACGTAACAGAGGAGTTTCAATGAAGTTTTTTGGAAAAAGCGGCTGGATCGGCGTGGTTCTCATGACTTGCCTGAGTACTGGTTGCGGCCTGGCAATTGCGCAGGACCACAAGGGGCCGATCACTTTGGTTGTCGGATATCCCCCGGGTGGATCTGCGGATATCGGCGCGCGGATCTTGGCAGAAAAGCTGCCTGCCATTCTTGGACAGTCCGTGGTGGTCGATAACCGGTCCGGTGCCGGTGGACAAATCGCAGCACGCCTCGTGAAATCTGCTCCCAGCAATGGATCGGTGCTGTTCTTCACGAATGGCCACACCGTCGTCACCGTGCCTCGGATCTTCAAGGTCCCGGGCTTCGACACGATGACCGACTTCAAGCCTGTCGGGACGTTCGCCAGCTTTGAGTTTGCATTAGCGGTGCATCCCAAGACCCAGGCCCATAGTGTTCAGGAGTTGGTGGCCTACTTTGCTCGCACACCCGCTGATCGCAGCATTGCCGTTCCTGCTCCGGGCAGTGCGCCGGAATTCATGGTCGGCCGTTTGGCGCAACTGACGAAGTCGGACGTTCAGTCAGTGGCGTACCGAGGCGCAGCCCCGGCCGTCCAGGATCTGCTGGGAGGGCAAGTGGCCGCGGCGGTCCTGCCCGTGGCGGACATTCTCCCGTATTTGAAGGCCGGTCGACTGCAAGCTATCGCGGTCACTCAGGCCACGGCGCTATTGCCCCACGTGCCCGCTTTCGCAGACCTGGGTCTTGGAGAGCTGGCTGCCTCGGACTTCTTGGCTGTGTATGCACCCGTTGGTGTGAGCGACGACAACGTGGCGCGTGTCAATGCGGCGATACAGAAGGTACTTGCCATGCCCGATGTGTCCGAGCGGATCCACTCGTATGCGATGCAACCCTTGCCAGGATCACCGGACGACCTGCGTAACCGCTATCTCGCCGCGAGCAAAACGGTAGGTGCACTCATGAAGGCCGTGGATTACCAACCGCAATGAGAACTGGGCCGACATGAACAGTCAGAGAGCAGATAACGAAGGTAGGCAATTCGCCGGACCGGTCGGACCCACGCGGTGGGGTGGCTTCAAATCGCCCGATTTTTCACGGGTGGACGTTTCGTCGACGATGGTAATTCTCCCTATCGGATCGACGGAACAGCATGGCCCGCACCTTCCGGTGGAGGTCGACAGTCTGCTGGTCAGCGAGGTGGCGCACCGTGCCGCGGCGCTTGCGCCGGCGTTGGTATTGCCGACGCTTTGGGTCTCTCTGGCGGAGCACCACATGGCATATGCCGGTAGCCTCACACTGGACTTTGAGACGCTCCTGGCATTCGTGCGCTGTGTGGTGCGATCGCTGAAGCGTCAGGGGTTTCGCCGGATCCTGCTTTTGAACGGACATGGCGGTAATATGGCCGCACTGACTCTGGTCGTCGACAAGTTGAGCGCTGAGTTCGAACTGCCGCTGGCGACGGCGACCTACTGGAATGTCGCGGCGAAGGATTTCGCTGCGATTCTTGAAGGCCAACCGAATCTGTTGCACGCCTGTGAAGCAGAAACATCGATGGTGATGTTTCTACGCCCTGACCTCGTGGATGCTCAGGCGGCCTGTACGGTCGCTTCTGCGCCGACTGGTTTTCTCCAAGAAGGCGGTATCCATCGCTGGCGCGACATGTCCCACTGGTCCCGCAGCGGAGTGGTGGGGACACCGCGGCTGGCGAGCGCAATGAAGGGTGAGCGCCTTTTGGAGGCCGCCGCATCGGCGCTGGCAGATCAGTTCGCGCGCGGGGCGATCTGGGGTGATGAAATGGTCAAGCCTAGCCCGGTGTGACGGTCGCAGGCGGGAAAGGGCCGTGCTAAGAGGCCGCTCTTAACAGGCTGCCGCAATATCTTGTTCCAATTTCCCAATGGGGGCCGGCGCGTTGTGTTTGTAAAAACACGAAGCCATTTGCGATGCGCAGCCATAAATTTATTGAACGACTTCGTTCCCGTCGATCAATCGCCTCGCCGTGTCCGCGTGATGCTCGTTGAGGAATTCGCCAAATGGACGCGCTGTTCTCCCGGATGTACGAGAGCGACGCTGAGGGAAGCGGCGAGAGCTTATCGAACGAGCATCGTCCTCTGCCAGAAGCGGCGCTTATGGGCGTATGCAAACACGCTATTGGTTTCTGCACACGCACCTCAATACATTGCTCCTACTCTTTGGCGGCGAATCTCTGAGCCAACAAAAAATAGGAGACGTTCATGGCAAATCGAGGCTCTGCGCGGATGGGCATCGGCATTTCTTCGGTCGCAACCCTCTGCCTGATCGGGGGTGGTGGAGATGTTCTTGCGGCAGGTCCTCGGTTAGACCTTGAGGCAGGCACTGAGGCGACCAGCGCATCGATCATTGGAAGATCACGCATCGCCCGACTTGAGATTACTTCTAGGGTGAGTCCTGCCTTTGAAGGAAAGAGTTTCGGGAGCATAGGTCAGTATGAAATGCTGATTGGTAAGTACTATGGTGAGGCGGACCCTGCCTCGCCGATCAATATCTCTGTGGTCGATCTGAAGGGCGCGCGCCCTAACGGATCGGGTCTCGTTGAATACAGCGGTGACGTTGCAATTCTGAAACCGATCGATCAGAGGAAGGCAAATGGAACCTTGGTCTACGAGGTAGTCAATCGAGGCTCGAAGATCTTGATTCCTGGAAGCCTGTTGAACGGGGACAAGACGTTCGATACTGCGGCAGGGGCCAAAATTGGAGTCGGACTCGAGCAAGGCCAAACGATGGTTTGGAGTGGGTGGCAGGGAGACATCGCATCGACTCACGACGCGAAGGGTGGCGGCCTGATGGCGGCATCGCTCCCTATTGCCAAGGATGCGAGCGGAGCATCCATCACTGGGACTGTTGTTGATGAATTTGTACTTGACGGCTCGGCCGGGGCTTCTATCCCGGCCATAGCGCCCACCGCAACCTCCTTCGACGCGCCTTTGTCCTATATGCCATCGGTTAGTGGTGTGGCTGACATCAGGCTCACAGTGCAAGCACGTGCGGATGACACGCCACTCGTACTGCCAAGCTCCCAGATGGATTTCGTCGGACCTAAGAAGCTACGGGTGCGATTGGCCGCAGGCTACGATCTTGGTGCGATCTATCGAATCACCTATGTGGCCAAAGATCCGATCGTCATGGGATTGGGTTCAGTATCAATTCGTGATCTGATCTCCTTCCTTCGCAACGAGGTTCAGGATTCCTTGGGCAACGCTAACCCCGTGACCTCGGGCGGAAAGCCGACAACTCAGAGAACGATCGGCATTGGGCTTTCGCAAAGTGGTCGCTTTCTCAGAGACTTTGTCTACCTTGACTTCAATCGCGACGAGCAGGGACGCCGCGTATTCGACGGTGTGATTCCGTCCGGAGCGGGCGGCAAGCGCGGGTTTTTCCACCAGAGGTTTGCACAGCCTGGTCGTTCGCCGGATCTACAGCATGAGATGCGCGGTTATCCAGGTGCTCAATTTCCATTCACCTACCCAACGCTGACTGATCCGGTGAGCGGCAGGACAGACGGGATTCTTGCCCGCTGCACCTTGAGTCAATCCTGTCCAAAGGTAATGCACCTGGATAGCGAGTGGGAGCAATGGCAGCAGGCCGGTTCGCTTGTCGTGACCGATACCTCAGGTGCGCCAATCAAGTTGCCTGAGAACGTGCGTTCGTATGTTTTTGCGGGTACGCCGCATTCAGTCGGCGGTAGCGTGTCGCAGGGCACACTTCCAGCCAACGCTGTCTACTGCGAAGGCCTTGGCAACCCTTTGAGCTGGGCGCCTTTGTATCGGGCTCTTTTTCTTGGCATGGAAGACTGGATCGCGAAGGGGACGTCACCGCCGCCGAGCCGCAATCCGTCTAGCGCTGCAGATGGCCGCCTGTCGATAGACGCGTTGGCTAGCAGCTATCCAACAATTCCAGGATATTCCTTTAGCAAGCTATATGGAAGACTCCATCTGGTCGACTTCAATGCTGACCCTTGGCGCGTCCTGTCATCACCTGCGAACTATCCATTGAGCTTCTTGCGCGTCAATGCCGATGGCAATGCCTACGATGGCGTGTTGCTTCCGGAGATGTCCGTCCCGATCGCTACCTACTTGGGTCGCGCGACTCGCGCGGCTAACTACGCGCAAGGCGAATTGTGCAACGTTCATGGAGCCGCAGTCCCTTTCTCCAGGACAGTGGCGGATCGTATCGCAAATGGTGATCCCAGGCTGTCGCTGGAGGAGCGGTACCGCTCGGATGCGGACTACCAGGCCAAGTTGAAGGCTGCCGCTGACGCTTTGGTGAGTCAACGGTTTCTGCTTCAAGCTGATGCTGATCGGTACGCCACGTACATCCTTCCCCGTTGACGCGCTGGCCGTGTCTGCCCTATCGACTGCCAGAACTCCATGACCGACAGCGCACCGTCCCTCTCTCACCCGGCTCCTCATGTAGCGCGGATCGACCTAAATCGCCCCGATAACGCCAACCGCATCGAGCTCAGCGATCTGTCCGCCTTGCACACACTCTTGGATAAGTGTGAGGCCGACACATCCATCCACGTGCTGATCCTGGGAGCGCGTGGGCGTCACTTCAGCTCGGGATTCGATTTGCGCGCGCTGCTGGCTCAGGCAGCGTCTGGACAGAGTGGTTCGCAGGACGGTGACGGTGGTTTTGAGATCCTAGCCAACCGGATTGAGGCGACGCACCTGATTACCGTAGCGGCGATCAACGGACCGGTCATCGGCGGAGCCACCGATCTGGCGCTGGCTTGCGATGTCCGTATCGGCTCGCAGGATGCATACATGCAAATGCCAGCTGCGAGGTTTGGTCTTCCGCTGTATTCGTCAGTGCTGCAGCGCTACGTGAGCCGACTTGGCATAAACCACGCAAAGCGATTGGTGTTTACGGCGCAGCGCGTCGATGCCTCTGAGATGCTGGCCATCGGGTTCTTGAGTGAAATAGTGGATTCTGGCGATCTCGCCGGGAGATGCTTGGTACTTGCCAAGCAAATCGCGGACATGCCTGCTAACCCTTTGGTAGCGATGAAGATGGCATTGAATGCTTTGTCTGTTGGGCTTGGCAACGAAGACCAGATTCGCGAGGGCTTGCGAGGTGCATTTGACGGGCCTCAGATCGTCCAGCGAGTCCAGGCGGTCAGGTCGGCTAGCAGGATATCGGGCGCAAAAAATAAGTTCGATCGTGAAATGAAATTCGAAGTTGAGGAGAAGGGGCAATGATCGATGCCGCCATGCCCAAGGGGCCGCTTTCCGGGCTTCTGGTACTCGACCTGACCCGCGTACTGGCCGGGCCATATTGCACTCTCAACCTGGCCGATCTCGGCGCACGTGTGATCAAGATTGAGATGCCAGTGACGGGCGACGATTCGCGTCAGATCGGACCATTCGTTGGAGATGGAGAGGGTCGAACGTCAGCGTACTTCGCATCCGTCAATCGAAACAAGGAGTCGATTGCTCTAGACCTCAAGAATCCGGAGGATAGGGTGATCTTCGAAGGGTGGCTCGCACGCGCCGACGTGCTGGTCGAGAACTTCACACCGGGAACGATGAGCCGCCTGGGGTACGGGTGGGAAGATATACATCGACGGTTCCCCGCGCTAGTTATGGCTTCTATCTCCGGATTCGGGCAAACCGGACCTTCGCGGGAGCTACCGGCCTACGACATGGTGGTTCAGGCCATGGGAGGGGTTTTAAGTCTGACGGGTGAGGAGGATGGTCCACCGACACGCGTCGGCGTATCAATCGGTGATCTCGCGGCGGGACTGTTCGGTGTTATCGGAATTCAAGCTGCGCTGCTTGACCGCGTTGGCACCGGTATCGGCCGGCACGTGGATGTAGCGATGCTCGATTCCCAAGTCTCTCTGCTAGAGAACGCATTGGCACGCTTCCAGATCGACGGGCAGGTTCCCCGTCCGATTGGCTCGCGTCATCCGTCGATTACGCCCTTCGGCGTATTCAAGGCAGCCGACGGCTACATGGTCGCGGCGGCTGGCAACGACAAAATGTTCCTGCGCCTATGTGCCACCTTGGGGCTTGAAGGACTGATTGCCGATCCTCTGTATTCCAGCAACTCTTCGCGTTGTACGAACCATGAGGCGTTGAAAAAGATCATCGAAGGCGTTCTCGCGCTAGCCACAGTCGCGCATTGGCTTGCCTTGCTGAGAGGGCAAGGGATTCCCTGCGGACCGATGAACGACGTAGCCGCCGTCATGGCTGATCCTCAGGTAAACGCACGGGACATGCTGCCCGATTTGCCCTTGCCGCGCGGCCTATCAATGAAGGTCGCGCGAAGTCCGGTGCGTTTTTCCGGAGCGGCGCTACAGCCCGTGCTACAGGCGCCAGAGCTAGACCAGCATCGCGCGGCCTTGTTGGCTGAGTTGGAATTATCGGTTGCGCCCAGACAGTTTCCCCTGTCACGAACGAAGGAGACAACATGACGCCACATGGCTCAATTCGCATGGTAGTCGCCGCCTTGGCGACGGGAGCGCTGATTTTGGGGCCTGCTTTGGCGCTAGCTCAGTCCTATCCGAACAAGCCGATCAAGCTTGTTCTGGGGTATCCCCCGGGAGGGGGGCTGACGGAGTTGCTCGTCAGATGGTCGACACATTGGCTAAATACCTTGGCCAGCCAGTAATCATCGAATACATGCCAGGTGCTGGCACCACGCTGGCCTCGGCAAATGTGGCGAAGGCGGTGCCCGATGGGTACACCATCTACATGAATGCCTCGGGCATCTACGGGTCGGACAAGGTGCTATACAAGAAGAGCGCTCGCTACGAAGCCAAGGACTTTACGCCGATCACACGCTGGACTATCGCGCCAATGATTCTTGCCGTGAGCACGGCTTCGGGGGATCAAAACCACGAACGACCTGATCGCGCGAGCCAAAGCCGAACCCGGAAGGCTTGCCTACTCCTCATCTGGAAATGGATCGCCACCGCATCTGGCGGGTATGTATTTTGAATCGCGGACTGGTATCCAGATGCTGCACGTCCCGTTCAAAGGCGGTGCACCCGCGTTGCAGGCTGTCGCAGCGGGAGACGTGCAGTTGAGCATGGGTACACCGCCCTCGGTAATGTCTTTGGTCCAGACTGGACGCGTGACGGCTATCGCTGTCACGTCCGGTCAACGATCGCCGATGTTCCCGAATTTGCCAGCGGTCGCCGAGGCCGGCATCAAGGATTTTGACTATACGTTCTGGTTCGGCCTGTTTGGCCCAGCAGGGATGTCAGCCGAGGTTGTGGGGAAGCTGTTCGACGCAAGCGTAAAGACGTTGAATGATCCCGATATCCGGGCGCGATTGGCTCAAGGAGGGAACGAAGCGGCGCCATCTAAGTCGCCTGCCGAGTTCGCGAGCTGGGCGGAAGCGGACGGAAAGAAGAACGCCGACCTGGTGCGTAAGTTGGGCGTGACGCTAGATTGAGTCTTTTCTCGCGGGCGTTGGGGAGGACTCAGTAGCTGAGGGTGGCTCCTTGCCAGTGTCCCTCTTCGACCATCTTCCGGACTACAACGAGGAGGGTCTGCTTTACACATTGAGAGGCGGATGTGAGTTCGATCATTCTTGAGTGTGCGAGCTGAGCCTTTCGGACGATCGCTGGTTCTATCAAGATCGCGCACAGTGATGCATTGGCCGAGTGCCACGACAGCGCGGAGTAAGGTACAAAGGTCCCCATATCTCCCTGAGCGACCAAAGTCAGCAAACTCTGGATGGAGCTGGTCTCCGCATATACACGGGGCTCGATCCCCGCCTTCCGAAAGGCGAGGTCGACCAAGTGCCGCAAGGTTGTGGAGCGAGCGGGTAGGACAATCGGTCTATCAGCCAGATCTTCCAGCCGTATGGACGTAGGGCCACCTGGCAGATGCTCTGTTTCAGAGTAGACAAAGTAGAGGTGTTCATCGACCAGCGGTTCTACCCGCAGACCGTCTGACAGTGAATCGCCCACCAGGATGCTGAGATCCACGCGCTCTTCTATCAGCTGGGCGGCGAGGTAGCTGCTCGGACTTTCATACACCTCAAGCAGGATGCCTGGATGTTCTTGGCGAAGTGCAGCTACCAATGGGGCAACCAAGATGACGGCAATCGTCGAAGGAAGTCCGATGCGAACGCGCCCTGATACCCGTTCAGCTGAGCCGGTCACCACATTCTTGGTTTCGGCCGCGAGCTTCAGGATGACCTGTGCGTGCTTGTACAACTCGAGGCCAGCTGCTGTAGGCTTGGCGCCCCTAGCGCCTCGGTTGAGAAGCCGGATGCCAAGATCAGACTCGAGTGCTGCGAGTTGCTGGCTCAGGGCGGGCTGTGCGATGTACAAAGCGCTGGCTGCGCGGGTCAGCGAGCCGGCATCGACGATCGCGGTGAAATAGCGAAGTTGGCGTAGCTCGAGCATGACTCGTCAAGTTTCACGTACGAACGAGGAATTCCCTCGGGATCTAATGCTCCAACAGCGTGTAGGTTCTACGCCTCAGGCACCTGCGAAAGTTCTGCGTCGAACGGCGAGACTGGTCGAGCGAATACAGGCACCACATACGGGTGAACAGATAGGTGACGCTTGTGTCCGCTGCTCCCCGTGGCGGGTGCTTAAATTCATAGCTGCTTCTCAGGAATAAAAGGTCCTAGCAAGTGCAGGCGAAATCGCTGCCAGAACGTGGTCTCTGGCGGGGCGTCATAAGTCAACCTTGTTCCATCGCCGTTGTCTTCGATCCACTGAATATCTTTGCCGTTCGTACTCAACTGAAGTTCATAGGAACTGCCTGTATCTGCAAAGCTTTCCAGCTGCCGTGCCATCTCCTCGCTGTCAATGATCAGTCCTAGTTCCGTGTTCAGTCGGGCGGATCGCTGATCCAGATTCATAGAGCCCAGGAAAACCTGCTTGTGGTCCACGATAGCGCTCTTCATGTGCAATGCGCCTGTCCGACGTCCAAAGATGCCCGATTTTTGTCGCCGCACACTTAGCGTGGGACTGATCTCCTTGACCCGAACTCCCGAGATCAACAGAGCCTTGACGTGCGCCCAATAGCCCACGTAGACCCAAGGCTCATCTGTCGACGCCAACGAATTGGTCAGCAGCTCGACATCGATGTCGTTTGCCTTGGCGTCGACCAGGCTGGTCACAGCGTTGTCGCTCGGGACGAAGTACGGCGACACCATCTGGATGCTTTGGCGGGCTGTCATGAGCCAGTGGATGACTCCTTCGGTGACGGTCCCCTTGAGTGAATTCTCCGTCTCGTTCACTCCTTCCGTTTTCGTCAGGGGGTCGAAAAGAATCCGTGCGTTTGCCCAGAGCAACGGACTCAGTTGGTGGCGTGCCAGCTCGAAGGGAAGGTTCAGCATTGGAACGAGTTCCAGCGGTATCGAATCAGGCTCGCCATCGAGCGGGTGTCTGGGTCTGCCATCTAGCGGAATCTCACTCGCCTTGGGTGGGAGCGCATGTAAGGTCTGTCGCTCAAAGTCCTCCTGAAGCTGAGTGGGCGATAGCTTGCTGTGGATGATGCTGTCGAGGGGGAAGACGACCTCGCTATTCCAGTAGTGATCGAATTCGCGGGACAGATCACGCACCACGGGTCCAGCCACGAAGGTGTCCATGTCGATGAAGTTCGCGCCCTTGGCGTTCATCACGTACTCGTCGGCCATGTTGCGGCCACCGGCCACGGCCGCCACGTTATCCGCGACGAAGAGCTTGTTGTGCATGCGCCGGTTCACGCGGCGAAATTCCAGGCCCGAACTGATGAAGCGGGTGATCTCGCTGCCGCGGCCGCCCGGAAACGGATTGAACAGGCGCACTTCCACGTTTGGATAGCTGGCGAGCGCCAGCAGCAGCTCGTCTTCGCCGACTGTGTACAGGTCATCGACCAGCAGGCGGACGCGAACACCTCGCGTCGCGGCATCGCGCAACGCGCGCATCAAGGTGAGGCCTGTGTTGTCGCCCTGCAGCAGGTAGTACTGCACGTCGAGGCTGCGGGTGGCGAGCCTGGTCAGTTCGATCCGAGTCGCGAACGAGTTCGGGCCGTAGGGCTGCAGCTGGAATCCTGAGCGGCCGTCCGTGGGTAGCACTTTCTGCGTGATCGCGGCCAGCGGCGTCTGCGCGTAGTCGTCGATGGCCGATGTCGGCGCGCGGGGGATTTGGGACGGCAAGCTGGAACAGGCGGCCAACAGAACGGCCAGAACCAGAAGGATGGAAATGCGAACCAGGGACTTCATTTTGGCCTCAGTTTGCGGCGTGACCTCAATAGGTGCCCGGATAAGCACCTCCATCCGCAAGTACGTTTTGTCCGGTCAAGTAACCCGCATGCACGCTGCATAGGAAGGCGCAGATCGCGCCGAATTCTGCCGCAGTCCCTAGTCGCCTGGCGGGAATCAACTGCTTGTGCCTTGTGACCACAGTGTCGAGATCCTCGCCGCTTCTCTCCGCCGAACCGACGAACGTTGCCTGGAGGCGGTCCGTCTCAAACGAGCCGGGGAGCAGGTTGTTGATCGTCACCCCTTTGGCGGCGATCGATGACCTGGCGATCCCAGCCACGAATCCTGTCAACCCGCTCCGTGCGCCATTGCTCAAGCCAAGAAAGCTGATCGGCGCCTTGACCGCGCTAGAGGTGATATTGACGATGCGGCCGAATCCTCGCGTAGCCATGCCGTCGACGCTGGCTCTGATCAATTCAACGGGTGCGAGCATGTTGGCATCGATCGCGCGGATCCACGTCTCTCGGTTCCAGGCTCGAAAGTCGCCGGGCGGTGGTCCTCCAGCGTTGGTGACAACGATATCGAATTCCGAGTGCAGAGAAAGGACGGCCTTCCGGCCCTCCGCAGTCGTGATGTCAGCCGTCACCTGCTTGACGAAGTTTCTCGAGCCCGCATCAGCTGCAACCTTCGAAAGCGCTCGGGCGGCGGCGTCCAGGCCGGCAGCTCCTCGCGCGACGATCACTACATTGGCGCCTTCGCGAACCAGCGCCTCGGCGCAGCCGTAGCCGAGCCCCTTGCTGGCACCGCACACCAGCGCTGTCTTGCCTGAAATTCCCAGGTCCATGCTCTTGCTCCCAGGCCCTCAAGCCACCAGTACTTTCAACTGCGAAAATTCCGCCAGCCCTTGCTCCCCTAGTTCGACTCCCATGCCCGACTGACGTGCACCGCCAAACGGAACATCGGGCGAGACCGGGAAATGTGTATTGACCCAGACGCTCCCGGCGTCGATGCGCAGTGCGACCTCGCGAGCGGCATCGCGGTCACTGCTCAAGACGGAAGCGCCCAAGCCATAGGGAGAGGCATTCACTGTCGCCACTACGGCTTCCAGGTCGGTGAAGCGGACAATGGGCAGGACCGGGCCGAACTGCTCTTCGTCCACGATTCGACTTCCATCAGCAACGTCGCAGACGATGGTCGGACGAATGAAGTACCCAGGGCCGTCAAGCCCGACGCCGCCCGCTACAACACGCCCTGTGCTTCGAGCGCCCTCGATCAGTTCATTGACAAGATCGAACTGTCGCTTGTTCTGCAATGGCCCCAGAGTCACATCAGGAGTCGATCCTGCACCCACTGAGGTGCGATCAGCGATGGCCGCCAGTGCCTCCGTGAGCCGATCGTGCAGGCTTTCGTGGACGTAGACGCGCTTGATAGCCGAGCATGTTTGCCCATTGTTCTGGAACGCGCTGCGAAAGATATGCGTAGCGATGGCCTCGGGATCTGCGTCGGGCAGAACGATAGCCGGATCGTTTCCGCCGAGTTCAAGCGTCAACCGTTTCAGCGTCGCAGCGGCGCTGCGCATGACGGCACGCCCCGTCGCGGTCGAGCCCGTGAACGAGATCTTCCGAATGCCCGGATGACTAGTGAGAAGGGGACCCAGATCCCCGGCGTCACCCAAGACGTTGAGCACACCAGGTGGAAGAGCGTCCTTGACCAATGCAGCCCAGCGCAACGTTGTCAGAGGCGTTGTCGGGGCCGGTTTCAGTACCACCGTGTTGCCCATGAGAAGTGCGCCTGGAAGCTTGAACGCCATCAGCGCAATCGGATAGTTCCAGGGCACGATGGCACCGACAACGCCGAGTGGATCCCGAAGCAACTGCGCTCGACCCGAGGGCAAGGGGGAGGGCGTCAGCGCAGAGGGAGCAAGACTTGCGTGATAGTCGAAGAAACCGGCACAAGCCGAGAGTTCGCCTCGTGCATCCTCAAGAGGCTTCCCTTGCTCCTGCGAAAGCAGCCCTGCCAATTCCTCCGCGTGCGAGCGCGTAATCTCCGCCATCCCGGAAAGTACCGCCTGGCGCTGTGCCAACGAAGTGGCTCGCCACGCCGGGAATGCCCGATTGGCAGCGGCAACGGCTTGATCGAGCTGTGCCGGGGAGGCGGCTGGACTCATGGCGATACGTTGCTCTGTGGCGGGATTGATGACTTCGAACTCCAGATCGCCTGGAACCAGATGGCCGTCAATCAGAAGGTTGTAGCTCATTGAAATATGCCTCTTTTAGTGATGGACGGACGCGTGCGCGCGCACGTAGCCTGGATACCACCGAGTGAACTTGATGGCGCCAAGAATCGCGGTCACGGTCACGGCGATGCTTAGCCAGGTAGGCACGGACGGTACGTAGAGCATCGCAATGTCCGCCGTCACCATGAAGGCGAATGCCACAGCCCACGCTGCTGTGATGACGTCGTTGACTTTCAGGAAGGCTGGTTGCATCCAGACCTCGGGCGAGGTCTGCTCCTTTGCGTACTGCAGCGTAAACGGGCGACGCACGACAATGGACGCAAGCACCACCAGAAAGAGACCAGCGTCGACACGCAGACGCACGGCGAGCAGCGACCATTCCGTTTGCGTGACAACCGCATAGAGCGCGAGGCCACCAAAAAGCGCTGCCGTTCCGATTTCCAGCAACTTCACTGTTCGATTCTTTGAAAAAAGATCTCGCAAGAGGAAGACTACCGCGAGGGCGGTCGCCACTCCCAATGCGGGGAGAACACCGAGCATGCGATCTAGCAGTGCAAAAGCGATGAAGGGAGCGAAGCTAAGTAACATGCCCATGAAATTTCCTATCGTGAGTATTTATCTTTACGGTGAAAATATTGCAGCTTAGGGTCGTACCGTCAAGCAAAATTTACATCGTAAAGATCAAGAGAAAAGAAAGTTACACGCAAGTCATGACCACTGCACGTCCTCGCGCCACTCCCAGGAAGAAGGCCGCACTACCGAAGCCCTACCACCATGGCTCATTGCACGACGCCTTGCTTGTTGCCGCGGAGACGGTGCTTCTGAGAGACGGGATTTCTGGCCTCGCGCTTCGTAATATCGCGCGCGAAGCAGGCGTTTCGGCCGCTGCGCCGAAGCACCACTTTGGCGATACAACGGGTCTACTGAGCGAGCTTGCCGCAATCGGTTTTCGACGCTTGGGTGATGTCATGGCTTCGACAATGAAGAATGCGCCTGATGAGCGAACACGGCGCAACGCGCTCGGGCGCGCCTATTTGCGCTTCGCGTACGAGAACGCAGGCATGTTCGGATTGATGTTCCGCAACGAGATCATCAACATGGAGCATCCTGCGCTTAAAGAGGCCGCCGCTTCAATCATGGACGTAATGGTTCCGGTGATCGAAGGGAAGGCGGATGCTTTAAAGCAGTCAAAGAACCCCTTGTCCAGGATGAATGCGATGCGCGTCACGGCAGCTTGGGCTTTTGTGCATGGCCTTGCTACACTGTTGATCGATCATCGTCTGGGTGGCATCCTGAAGGCAACGTCTGCGTTCGATGATCCGGTCTCGCTCGTCGATGTCGTCTTGGAGGAGGTTCGATTGGGATTGGACAACTCGTAGCCCAAACTTCGGCCTTCTTAGATCATCAGTTCGATCAAAAAGGGTCCCGTACGTTTGAAGCTGCTAGACATCAGGTCGGCACATTCATCCATCGTCGTCGCTTGCGCGGCTTCAACACCAAGTCCGTTTGCGATCTTCACCCAGTCCAGGTTGGGATTCCCGAGATCGAGCATGCTCATCGCGGTCGGGCCAGGGGTTGCACCAACGCTCTTGTATTCGTTGATGAGAATGCGGTACTTTCGGTTGTTGAGAAGAATGGTCGTGTTTGGCAAGCGTTCACGGGCCTGTGTCCACAACGACTGAAGCGAATACATGGCCGAGCCATCCGCCTGAAGACTGATCACACGGCGTTGGCCGCCGCTGCCAATCGCAGCACCTGTAGCGACAGGCAGACCATCGCCGATGGCACCGCCGGCGAGGTGCAGCCAATCGTGCGCCGGAGCGGCGTGGGTGTGCCGATAGAAGCCCCGCCCATACGAAATGCTTTCATCCGAGACGATGGCGTTCTCAGGCATCAGCGCAGCCAAGGTTTGCGCCAATCCCTCTGGCGTTGGCGCGCCAGTCGCAACTGAAGGGCGCGGGCCAGGATCCGGCATCGCAACCTCGGGAGCGCCGAGCTCATCAACCAACGCCTGCAGTGCGGCGTCCGGATCCTGATCATTGCGCGAAAGGAAATGCAGCTGGGTCTGATCGGGATACTGCCTCGATGGCATACCCGGGTAGGCAAAGAATCCGACGGGAGGCTTCGCATTGACGAGGATGATGTGTTCGAAGTGCTTGAGCGCTTCCATGGCCTGCTCGGCAATGTAGGGGACGCGCTCGAGCGGTAGGCGGCCGCGGCCGCGTGAGAGATGCGACGTCACTTGATCCGCCATAACGGTTGCACCGGTGGCTTGGGCGATGCGCCAAGCGAGAGTCTGGGACCCGGCGAGCACGCCACGCCCGGCGAGCAAAATCAGAACCCGCTTGCGCGAACGCAGGATGCGCGCTGCATTCTGGATGGCCAGCGGATCGACTACGGGGGCGTTTGGAATGTCCAGGGCGTCCGCGACCATGCCTCCCTCGTCCCAGGACGTGTCGGAGGGCAGGATAAGTGTCGCAACCTGCCCCGGGAACGTCCGCGCAGCCTGCACCGCAGCCGCCGCGTCGCGGCCAACGTCGGCCGACCTGCTACTCGTGTGCACCCAACCTGATACAGAGCGCGCGATGCCATCCGTGTCGGCGGTGAGCGGCGCGTCCAGCGGGCGATGGAAGGTTGCTTGATCGCCAACAATGTTTACGATCCCGCTTCGCGCACGGCGGGCGTTGTGCAGATTGGCCAGACCGTTGGCGAGACCGGGTCCGCAATGCAACAAGGTGCAGGCTGGTTTTCCCGCGATTCGGTAGTAGCCGTCGGCCATGCCGGTTACGACGTTCTCGTGCAGGCCTAGCACGCAGCGAATTCCCGGCGTTTGATCCAACGCCGCGACGAAATGCATCTCGCTGGTGCCAGGATTGGCGAAGCAGGTATCCACGCCCGAACGCAGAAGCGTGGCAACAAGACTTTTGGCACCGTTCATTTCAAGTACTCCTTGGTAGATTCCGTGTAATCGCAGGAGGCGAGGCCCCCAGATTTTTTGATGAAGTCGCAGCGCCGATTCCTGGGGAAAGGGGTAGTCGCTACGACGTGCTGCCTTTGATGTCGGCGGTCAAGCCGGCGATGAGAACGTTGGCGAGTGCGCGACATTGCTCCGTTGCTTGCAGCTTCTGGCGCGGGTTCTGTTGGCGATGGACAAGCAGAGTGCTCAGGCCATGCGTGGCACTCCATACGTGCACGGCCGCGGCCTCCGCGTAGCTTGCGGGAAGCTTGTGAGCTTGAAGGTGATCTGCAATCGCGTGCATGAGAAGCCTGAACGATGCGATGGAGGCCATCCTGAGTTCCTCGTAGTCGTCCTTGTCGGCGAGCTCGGAGCCGAACATCAGGTTGAAAAGAGCAGGTCGTTCGATTGCAAACAGGACATAACCCAGCATCAAGGCGCGCAGGCGCTCCTCGGCACTCATGCTTATCGTCAACATTTCCAGCCGTTTGGTGGTGAGTTGCTCGAAGCCCTTGGTCGCGATGGCCGCAAGCATTCCTCGCTTGTCCTGGAAATGGTGGCCTGGCGCTGTCTGAGACACTCCTGCAAGCCTGGCCGCACCGCGCAGGCTCAGCGCATCGGCTCCCTGAGTGTCGAGCAGAAAAATCCCTGCGGCGATCAGTGCGTCGCGCAAATTTCCATGGTGATAGGTATCCTGCTTGCGCAATTGATTGGGCATCCGCGTGATGCGACCAACCTTGACGGCAGAGGGGAGGTGCGCACGTTTGTTCATCGCGAAGGCACGGAGATGTCTTGACCATTGAGTCTCAGCCCACTTCAATCCGTCTGCTGATCGATGGGTGCGCAGACGACGTCGGCCGGCGCAACTTCCGCGTAGAGGGCGGAAATTGACTCGCGTCGGTTGCTGATCACGGCGCGCTGATTGATGTAGCCCTTGTCTG
Organism: Variovorax sp. EL159; assembly: GCF_900100965.1. Taxonomy (GTDB): domain Bacteria; phylum Pseudomonadota; class Gammaproteobacteria; order Burkholderiales; family Burkholderiaceae_C; genus Variovorax. The sequence goes on from NZ_FMUJ01000005.1 coordinate 88,614, forward strand.
CGACTTCTCCAAGATCGCGGCTTGGGGCCGACGGCAGTACGAGCGCTCGTTTGATGTGCTTGCTGCTGGCTCGTCGACCTGTATTCGCGCGTTCGAGCGCTATGCGCAGAACGGTTCGCACGGCAGCGTGCGAGGCCAGCTCGACGTACCCCAGATGTGCCATGTCCGGTACAAGGGTGCGGCACGCGGCCTCATCGATAAATATCAAAGCACCAACAAAGCGACGGTTCTCCCCTGTCACCACCACGTCCCTCGCAAATGATCCCAGTGCGGCAAGGAGGCGCGCGCGGACCGAGCCGACGTGAACCCAGGTGCCGCTGTCAAGCTTGAAGTCTTCGCCGAGCCTGCCGTCGAAGCGCAGGCCCGCACCGGGGAAATCCGACTGAGCCCATTGGACAGCGTCGCCGGTGCGGTAGTACCCCTCTTCGTCGAAGGCGGCTGCGCTGGCCTGCGCGTCGCCTAAATAGTGCGAGAACAAGTGAGGTCCAGCAATCCGAAGTTCATACCTGTCTGCAACAGGCACTAGCTTGACAGACACACCTGGCAATGGAAGACCCAGCGCGTCGGCCCCATTTGACGGCCAGAAGGTGGAGATCCCTGGGCCGCAAGTCTCTGTTGCGCCGTAGCCTGCGCAGATTGCGATGCGATGGCCAACAGCCCGCTCCGCAGCGCGCTGCAGTCGATCCTCGGTATCTCGCGACAAGGCGGCGCCACCGAACGTGAGGTACTCCAATTTCGAGAAAAACCGAGTCGCGAAGGCAGGGTCACGCTCCATCTCGGTTGCCAGCAGCCCAAAGCCCAGCGGCACATTGATGTACTGACTGGGCGAGAGCTCCCGCAAGTTGGCGACCGTGGCCGCGATGGCACCCGGGGCGGGACGTCCGGCGTCGATGTGCAATGCGGTGCCCATGCGCAGACAACGATGCAACACGATATTGCCTCCCATGACGTGGTGCCAGGGCAACCAGTCGAGCGCAACTTGCTGCGTGTCCGGTATTTTTTCGAGCACGGACGCAGCGATGGCCTGGGCGGCGGCGAGCGCCGCATGCGTCATGACAACAGCCTTGGGCTTGCCGGTTGAGCCGGAAGTGAACATCACCTTTGCCAGAGCTTTGCCGTGCGCGGTCTCGTGGCCAGATTGCGCAATGGCCTCATCACCGGCGAGTAGCGCCGACCAGTCGTTGTCTGGACCCGAGCCGACGACCAGGCCAGCTGAATCCAATCCAAGTTCGGTGGCCACCGGTGCAAATGCCGTGCGCTCTTCTACGTAGAAGCATGCAGGTCCAAGCACTTGCAATAACGACCGCAGCTGTCCTCGATCGCCACCGGGGCTTGCGTAAGCCGGGGAGACAGGCGCGACCGGGATGCCCGCGTACAGCGCGGCGAAAGTCAGGAGCGCGTGCCGCACGGAGTTTCCCGTCAGCATGGCAATCGGCACAATGGGAAGACCGTGCCGCCCCGCGTGCGCTACCGACCGCCGGCGCAACTCTCCACCGATGCGACGAATCTGCTGCCATGCTTCGGCGTACGTTACGGAATACCAGGCGCCAGAAGATTCGCGTTCGGCGAGGCAGATCGCCTCAGGCCTGGCAGCGGCCCAGACGCTGAGCCAATCGACCACGTTGGCTGCGACCGTGGTCGTGGGAGCGTCCGCCGACAGCGGTCGCTCACGCAGCCCAACGGCTGCATCATCTGACCAGCGCAGCAGAAAGCTGCCGTCGCTGCGCTCGATGCGTTCGATCGCCGGCTGCCTGAAGGGCAATCGTCCGTAGGCCGTCGGTTCTGTGGGCGCCGGGCGCAACAGTTCGCTGCGGATCGTCCGAGCGCTCTCTGGCGAATTTTCTAGCATCGCTCAGTCGGAAATGATGTCACCGAACTGCTTCCACGAGGTTCCGTCGAAGCGCATCAACTTCAATTGCCTGAAGGGGCGCAAGTCATCGGGTGACGTGTTGATCTTGATGCCGGGGAGCAAACCGCCGAAGTCGAAGTCCTTCAGGCTAGAGGCTTGCTTCATCACATTCTCCCGCGTCAGGTTGTCTCCTGCTCGGCGAAGAATCTCGGCCAGAACTTGAGCTTGGATGGCCCCGCCGGTGTAGAGCGAGTTTTCAGGATCGCCATTTGGAATCTGCTTCTTCAGCATTGCGTAGTACCCCTTGACGTATGGATCTTGAGCCAATGCGGGGTCGTAGAGATTCTTTGAAAAGGACGACGAGATGGCGCCTACAGCGTTCTCGACCCCTGCCGGGCGCAAGATGCCTGGCGTCGATGACGAACCCACGGGCAGGATCAGCGTCGGCTTCCATCCGATTTCAGCGGCCTTGCGGATCGCCTGTACCACGAACTTCCCGTTCGTGAATACGGCCAACACCGTTGCGCCGCTGCTGCGCAGGGAGACGATCTGAGAGTCAACCGTCGGGTCGGTGGCCTCGTGTGTGACGTCGGCGACCAGGTTTGCTCGCTTGTCGCCCAGGCCGCGCTTGAACCCTGCGAGGTAGTCGGTGCCAAAGTCGTCGTTGCTGCGCAGCACCGCTACTTTCGCGTTGGGTGCGGATGTGGCCACGTAGTGGCCGAAAGCAGCCCCCTCGGTTTCCCAAGCTGGCATGCCAATCATCGTGTAGGGCGCATTCTTGACGTTGACGAAGCGTGTTGCACCCGTCTGGATGAGCAGTTGCGGCACCTTGTTGGTGTTCAGGTAGCGCATCGTGGCCGCATTGCTACCGGTACCGACGGTGCCGAACACGAAGAGGACCTTGTCCTGTTCCACCAGTTGGCGTGTCAATTCGAGGGCTCGCGCGGGGCTGAGCTCGTCGTCGAGTGCGATCACGCGGACCTTGCGGCCGTTGATGCCTCCTTCGTCGTTGATCTGATTGAACTGAGCTTGCGCACCACGCGCCAAGTCACCAAGCAACGAATACGGGCCGCTGAAGGGCGTGGTCACTCCGATCACGATGTCGGCCTTGGTGCCGCTGGGGCTATCGCTCTTCTGCGCAAGCGCCGGACTGAGCGCGAACATCGCGGCGGTGATACCTGCAAGTATTCTGAGCATCTTCATGAGGACTCCATGTGAAAAGTTGTGATAGGTGGATGAATCAGCGCGTAAATCGTGCGGCCCACGCTCGCATGCCGCCAACGATGCCTCTGGGAAGGAAGTAAACGGTGAGCGCAATCGCGATTCCGAAAACCGCCCACGGAGCGGCGGTGGAAACCGCCCCCGCTGCTGTGGGCACGAAGCGGATGAAGAAGGCGCCGATCACCGCACCCGCCAACGAAGCCAGACCGCCGACCACGATGCCAACGGCAAGAATCATGGAATCAAACAGCGAGAACGAGTCGGCCGAAACGAACTGGATCTGCATCGCAAACAGACCTCCGGCAACCCCTGCGTAGATCGCGCTGATGGCGAATGCGAAGATCTTGGTGGCATTGACATTGATCCCCATCGAAGCGGCGGAGATCGGATGCTCACGAACCGCCTGGATGGCCCGGCCTGTGCGGTTCTTGAGCAGATGCACCAACACTGCGTATCCCAAGACAAGGCAGAGCAGGACGACGTAGTAGTACCAGGTATCGGAGCGGACTCCCCATTTGGCAATCGCATCAGGGACCTGCAATGGATCGAGCACGATGCCGTCCGAGCCGCCGGTCCAAATTGCCAACTTCGGGTGCCGCACTAACTGTGGCAACGCGGCGGCGAACGACATGGTCGTCAACGCCAGGAGAGTTCTGTCGAGGCGCTTGATGGGGTAGGCGAAAAGAAAGCTGACGACGCCGCTTACCACGCCACCGCCAATGATCGCGACCGTCCATCCGAGTGGGGTGCGCGTTACCAGAATTGCCGTTGCATAAGCGCCCAACAGCATGAAACCAGCGTGTCCGAGTGAGGCAACACCGCAGTAGCCAATGAGAAGGTTCAAACCGAGCAAGGTCAGGGCGAACGTCAGGGCCATCGTGAACCGAAGAGTCCACACGTCCGTCAACAGCCAAGGCAAAGCCAGCGCAAGAACCAATGCCACCAGCCGAAGTTTGTTGTCGGTGTTCATACGCGCGAGACTCCCGGTTTGCCGAAGATGCCGGCAGGCCTGAACAGAAGGATTCCGATGATCAGAAGATTGGCAACAGTCAGCTTGAGTTCGGTGCCTATCACGTAGGCACCTAGCAGGTTCTCACCCACACCTACAAGCAAACCGCCGACGATGGCCCCCTTCGGGTGATCGATGCCGCCAAGCAGCGCTGCGGTAAAGCCGTAGATGAGCATGCTCGTCATCATTAGCGGATCGAGGTAGAGGATCGGCGCGATCATCATTCCGGCGATGGCACCAATCACGGTCGCGATGCCCCAACCCAGACTGGCCATGTGACGCACTGAGATTCCTGTCAGACGGGCCGAGTCGGGCGAGGCTGCCGCAGCACGCATCTTCAGACCGATATCCGTGTGGCTGAAGAACAGGTAAAGAGCCAGCATGATCGCCGCAGTGACGCCATAGATGCCGAGTTGGTGTGCCGTGACGAGGCCGCCGAGATAGGACACCTTGGGCAAGGGGCTCGGAAAGGTCTGGACCTTGTATCCGAAAAGACTTCCGGAGAGGCTATGAAACAGCATGAGCAGTCCCACGAGCACCATCAACACTGATATTTCTGGAGTTCGCCGGTCTTGAAGTCTTTGCAGGAGGAGCGCGTTGATGGCATATCCGATCGCGAAGGACGACAGCAGCGTTAGGGCGGCCGACACGGCATAACTTGCGCCTGCTGTCATGCAGGCCCACGCAATGAAGGTAGAGAACGTCGCGATCTCGGCTTGGGCAAAGTTCGCGAGCTTGCTGCTCTTGTGAACCATGACGAGTGCCAGGGCGATGAGCGCGTATACGCATCCGGTCGCCAAGCCCGAGAAAACCTGGAAAAGAAATGCTTCCATGTCAACCTCCAAGATAGGCTTGGTGCAGCGCCGAATTTGCTGCGACCTCGGCTGGACTTCCCTGCCCGATGAGTCGACCGTTCTGCATCACACAGATGTGGTGCGCCATCTCGGTTGCCAGTTCGGCGCGCTGCTCGACCAGCAGGACGCCAATCTGGCTGTCCTTCGTGATAGCGCGCAAGATGGTGTAGATCTCCTGCACGAGCAGGGGGGCCAGGCCGAACGATGGTTCGTCGAGCAGCATCATGATGGGCCGCATCATCAGCGCGCGACCGATGGCGAGCATCTGCTGCTCGCCACCTGAAAGTAGTCCCGCCGTCTGCTTTCGGCGTTGGGCGAGGCGCGGAAAGTAGGTGAAGACGCGGTCCATATCGGTGGTGATCGTCGACTTTTCGCCGGTCGCGAGGCCGCCCAGACGAAGGTTGTCGAGGACCGAAAAGTCGACGAAGGTGCCTCGGTTTTCAGGGACATGTGCGATGCGGAGTCGACTGATGCGGCTCGCCTCGAGTTCGGCGATGCTTCGGCCTTGGAATCGGATCTCTCCACTGCGGTTGCACATGCCACTGATCGCCCGCAAGACAGTGGTCTTGCCGGCACCGTTGGCGCCCAGCAGCGCGGTCACGCGCGAAGCATTGACGTCGAACGAGATGTCGCGCAAAACTTGGACACCCCCGTAGCCTGCCGACAGCCGACGGACCGTCAGAAGTTGATCGCTCATGCCGGCTCTCCTAGGTACGCCCGCAACACTTCGGGATGTTCGCGCACCTCATCCGGTGAGCCTTTCGCAATGACGCGGCCGAAGTCGAGAACGACGAGTTCGTCACAGACATTCATGACGAGGTTCATGTTGTGTTCGATCAGCAGTACGGAGATGCCATCCTCGTCGCGCAACCGATGGATGTGTTGAGCGAGTTGCTCCAGTTCACCGGGCGTGAGACCTGCGGCAGGTTCATCGAGCAATAGAAGGCGCGGACCTGCTGCCAGGGCGCGTGCCATCTCCACGCGTCTCTGGACCCCCGCAGGCAACTGACCTACTGGTGTTGAGGCATGTTCCGTAAGGCTCAGCCGATCCATCGCCAGAAGCGCGCGCGCTTCGATTTCCTTCTCCTCGGCGCGTTGCTGGCGGCTGCCAAACAAGGCTGCGATGTAGCCAGAACTACCTTGGCAATGCGCGCCGATGAGTACGTTGTGCCAGACGGGAAGATGGGCAAACGAGGCCAGGTTCTGAAAGGTGCGTAGGACGCCCATGCCAGCCATCTCATACTGCCGGTGCGCCAGGACAGACCGCCCTTTAAGGCGGATGTCGCCTCGGGTCGGGGGCTGGATGCGACTGACACAGTTCACCAGAGTGGTCTTGCCGGCACCGTTGGGTCCGATCAGGCCACAGACCGAGCGAGGCCAGACTTTGAACGAGACCTGATCCAAGGCCTTGATTCCGCCAAACTGCACGCTCAGGTCGTCGACTTCGAGAAGCGATGTTTTCTCAGGTGATGAGGATTGGGACAAGATGGGTCCTGACCAGGGTTCGATGTGGGAGATTGATCGGCGTTGGTATCGCTGTTCACGCCACGCGCATCTGCCGGTCCTTCACGTCCTGCAGCCGAATGCTGTCGCGCATGTGCGCCCACTCTTCATCGGTGTTGTTTCGATAGGCATAGAAGTTGCCGCCGGTTGCGAGAGAGTTCCCGCCATCGATCGAGATGACTTGCCCGGTCATCCAGTCGGCACCATCCGCCATGAGGAAGCCTGCGAGATTCTTGAGCTCCGACATGCGACCGATGCGACGCATTGGATTGTTCGCTTCGCGCCCTGAGGTCTTCTTGCCGGGCGTGAGCCGGGCATTCATCCCCTCAGTGGGAAATTCGCCTGGTGCGATTGCGTTGAGGCGGATGCCGTAGCCGCCCCATTCCACCGCGAGCGATTTGGTCATGTTGGCTACAGCCGACTTTGCCATCGCCGAAGGGACCACAAAAGGACCGCCGTTGAAGATCCACGTCACGAGGATTGATACGACGCTACGGGTTGGCAGCTCAGCACCGTCGGCCAGAAGCTTCCGTGCTTCCTGTGCCCAACGTTTCCCCACGCTGTGGGTCACGTAGAAGGTTCCGTGCATCACCGTGCTGGCGACAGCATCGAAGCCGCGATGCGAAAGGTCCTCGGTACGGCTCACGAAGTTGCCGGCCGCGTTGTTCAGGACACCGTCAAGTGGGCCGCCGTCGTCCCAGATCGCCTGAATCATCGCGTCGACGCCTTCAGGGTCGCGGATGTTCGTGGCAAATGCCCGGACTTTGGTGCCGTGCGCCGAAGCCAGTTCCGCCGCGGTTTGCTCGACAACCTCCTGTCGCCGGCCGCACAGATAGAGGTCGGCGCCGAGCGCGGCATACATGGAAGCCATTTCCTTTCCCAGCCCGGTGCCGCCACCGGTGACAAGAATTCGCTTTCCTTTGAGCAGTCCTTCTTTCAACATTGAGATTCCTTGTTTATGTAGATGCGTGTAAGTGGAGCCAATCGACCTTGACTAGCCGCCGGTCTGTGCGACGTTCTTCCGCTCTATGGCGGGAAACCAGTTGCCGTGAAATCCGGCGGGCACACGGTGGGGCAACGCGGCGCTGCACACGGGGCCGTGTGCCAGGTCCAGTGCGTTGAAGACGACCAGGTCGCTGCGGTTCTCCGTTGCGCGCCAAACCACCGCAAGCAACCATCCGTCGCCTTCCCGCGCATCCGCCGCGCGCGGCACGAAAACCGGCTCGGAGACTCGATCGTCGGGATTGAAGGTGAAGTCGGAACGTTCTTCCGTGGCGTGGTCCACATGACGCAGGCCGTTGTAGCTCTGCAAACGGCCGTCGCTAGTCACCACATGGGAGGCGTACCAGCCGTGTCGATACGGAAGTCCGGAAAACCGCTCATCAATGCGTGGGAACTCGCCTGGCACCGGATCGATTCGTATGCGCGTGAAACGTCGGCGTGTATCTGCGGTGTTGAAAGTCCAGCGCACAAGATGCGCGACTGGGTTCGCATCCGGGGAAGGCGAGCCGTCTGGCAGGGGAAACAACGGTGGCACGTCGAACTCCATCACGTCGGCATGAAGGAGGTTCGGATGATTTGGGTCTTGCCACGCATTCATCGGGTGAAATACATAGCTGGGAGGGCCTTCCCACCACTCAATGTCACGCGTACTTCCGGTGCGCGGCATGATGCCTACACGTGTACCAAACTCAGGCTCCCAGGCGTACGGAGGCAGTCCATTTTTCGCACGTTCCTGGCTTGCCGTGAGCGGCATGACAGGGAACATCACATAGTCCTTCGTGACCATGAAGTCGTGGACCATGCTCGCGTAGGGCGCCTCAAATCGTTCGAAGCGCGTGACTTTTCCCTGCGCGGAAATCACGCCGTAACTCATGCCGGCCGACAGTTGCTCGGGTGTTCCAAATCCAAAGAAGATCAGCTCACCCGTGTGCGGGTCCGTCTTTGGGTGTGCGGTGAAGGCGCCGTTCAACCCGCTGTTGAAATCGATAGGGCCGATCGTATCGAGCGAGTCGACATCGATGTCTATCGGCAAGTGCGCTTCCTCCAGCGCAAGCATGTGACCGGCGTGGCCGATCACGTTGGTATTGGCGGTTCCATCGTCACCCGCGGAGACGGACAGCGATGTGGCACGTGGCTGACCTGTTGCCTGCTGGGCCACGAGGCGCTGCGTACGAATCCAACGGTTGCGGTAGTGCACCACGCCGTTGTCGATGCTGAAGGCATGGAGCATGCCGTCACCCAAGAACCAATGGCTGCCGGGCACCTCGATGTATGGATTGGGGCCGTTGCGCACCAACGTGCCACGCAACTCAGGGGGCCACTTACCACTAGAAGGCAAGGGCCCGAGTTGAGTCTCGAAGCCGATAGGGTCGAGCGGCGAAGCCAACGCCGACAGAGAAGGGGCTGAATCACTCATCGGATCTCCTGAGGTGCGCATTTGTGGTCGGACTGCAGATGCAGGCCATTTCCGTTTGAGACAGGTGCAATGTAGTTTTCAATCTTTACGATGTCAACTTGGTATTAACCTCTATCCATGACGGCAAGCGGCGGCGCCGATCTGCTAGTGGCTCTCGTGAATGAAGTGGCGTGAAGCGAAGCGTTGTCGCAAGCTGTCGAAAGCAGGAATCCGTGGTTCGTGCAGTCGCACTCTTCGTCCACTGGTTGGGCTTAGAGGGTGAAGCTTCCTTCGAAGACGGCGACGCATCGACCACCAACGCGTGTACGCGTAACCCCAAGGTGCGACTGCGCTCGGGTTAACAGCAAACTTGGGCGTCCCATGTCTTCACCTTGACGAATGCGGAGGTGAGTCTCCGAATCTCCGCTGATTTCTGTAAGCAAAGCGGTCAACGCTGCAGCAGCGCTGCCTGTCGCTGGATCCTCCACCATACGGCGCGTGAACATTCGCGCGTGCACATCGCAGCCGGTGTCCGCTCCGACGTCGTGCGTATAGACATAGATGGCTTGTGCGCCATCCAGCGGGAAGACTTTTTCAAAGGACTGGCGATCAGGGAGAACTCGGCGCAGTGCCGCACGCGACTTGACTTCGAAGACCAGTGACGGGAGGCCCGCGGAGACCACCTGAGGCAGATTTCTCTCCGTGGAAACGTCATCCGCCGTCAGGCCTAGACAAGCGGCTGCAAGTGCGGGTGAAACTTCGGAGCGTCGAGCGAGGGGCTCAGGGGAGAGGAGTTCAGCACCGACGACGGAATCGTTTTCCCATATGAGCTCTATCTGCACCAGGCCTGCAGCCTCTTCAAACACGAGATTCTTCAAGGGGGGATCGCCACGGTCCGTCGCTCTTCTAGCCAAGATGAACGCCGTACCGATGTTCGGGTGTCCAGCGAATGGCACCTCACGATCGGGCGTGAAGATTCGGACATGTGCGGTGTGGGAGCCATCGCGCGGGGGGAAGACAAAGGTCGTCTCAACGTAGTTGAACTCCCTGGCGATCGTTTGCATTTGCTCCGCCGACAGGCCCTCGGCTTCGAGGACGACGGCTAACGGGTTTCCGCTAAACATGCCGTCGGTGAATACGTCGACGGTGGCGTAGCGGCGTCTTCTGGGTAGCGACTGGTTTTTTTCACGCGGCGCTGCCGACGAAGGGGATGGGTCGCCCATGAGATCTCCTTTGGACACGGCCTTGGCTGCGGACGCAGAGATTGCCGTCATCGGGATGCAGTTTAGCTCAAATCTTTACATCGTCAATATTGCGTCGGTGGCAACGCCTGCGTGCGATTTCCTTGCGTCCCGAGGCTCCAGTCCCGCTCGGGTCAGGGATCTGTTCGCCGTTACTCGAAGGGATGTCCTGAACTTCCCGCTCGAGCGTCTCCCACGGAAGTGAGCAGAGGGAGCCGCTCTCTTCGTGACATGAGGCGTCGAAAGCGGCCCGGTAAGTGGACGCCGCATGCTGGCTTCAGCCGCTCCACTCAGGATCGCCGGTCGGCTCCTTGTGTCGCTGTGGCTGGGCCGGCATCGTGAAAACGTGGGCTTCGACCGACGCAGAGCCGACCGAGCAAGAGATCTTTGGGGGTGACTACCAGGTTGAATCACCGCGAATCACGACATCTGCACCACCATCAATGAAGATCGTCTGACCGGTAACGTGACCGTTCTTTTCGCTGATAAGCCACGCAAGTAGTTCGGCAGCGGCGATTGGTTCATAGGGCCCGCCCAGAGGCATTGGTGTTCCGGCACTGATCCTCGCGCGAGTTCCCTCGTCATCGAACAGTCGCTTGAGTAGCTCCGTTTTCACAAGGCCAGGGGCAATAGCGTTCAGGGGGATACCGGCGCCAGACCATTCAGAGCGAATGGCATTGCGACGAATCCATCGCGACAGGGCTCGTTTGGTGGTGGCATAGACAAACTTCTCTTCTTTCGCCTTCTCCAGAGCCAGCGACTCGTCCCCGTCTAGCAGCACATTGAGGAGTTGAGGGTCGAAGAGATGAACGGAGGTGATGGATGACACAGCGACCGCACGAGGCGCTGACGATTCAAGCAACAGGGGGCGAAGGCCCTCGAGTGTCGCCAGGGCGCCGTAATAGTTCACGGCGACCGTGATCGGACCACCTGTGTCGACGCCCGCGATTGCGAGAATTGCGTCGATCTTCCCATCGCTGATCTTGGTGACTTGTTCGATCATGGTCGCACGGCCATGATGCTGGCTGAGATCTGCAACAACTTCTGCGTCACGTATGTCGACACCAATGACACGGCCACCTTGCGATTCAAGAAGACGCTTGGTTTCCATGCCGATACCGGAGGCTGCACCCGTCACTACATAAACTCGAGCTTGATCGGACATTTGATTTTCTTTCCTAGGTTGAGTAAGCGCGAAGGCCAGTAGCGGCGCTGGCCTGCGATGTCCGTGAGGACCAACCAAAGATAGATGCGACCGGGTCCAGTACCAAGTGGGGTAGCGGTCAACACTGCTCGGACAAGATGTCCGCATTCATGGTGCGGCAGTGGAAGCTATGACCTTCTCTGCCGGAAGGCACGAGCTGCTCCTGGGGGCTGGAGCAAGGACACTGCCGCAGCGCGGCGCGCCTGGGCACCTTGTGGCTATGCTATTTCTGGCGAATTTGCCGCTCGGAGTATTGCTCGGTCAAGAAGTCAATGAATGCTCGCAGCTTCGGCGTGATGTGCTTGCCGGAAGGCCACAGCAGACGAAAGACGTTTTTCTCCGTTGCATAGTCCTCAAGCACCGAAACCAAGGCGCCGCTGGCCAGGGCATGCTGTACGGAATAGTCCGACATGTATGCGATGCCGGCTCCTGCCAGTGCAAAGCTCAACCGCGCCTCGTTGCTGTTGCAAGTCATGCAAGTCGGCAGCCGATACTCCGCCTCGTCATTCGTCCTACGCAACCTCCAGATCTGAAGCTTGCCCGTGTTCGGCATCCGAAACTGGATGCATGTATGCTGAGCTAGGTCCCTGGGATGGGAGGGCTTGCCGTGACGCTCGAAGTAGGAGGGCGCACCGACGACAAGCATACGGAAGCTGCCCACCAGTTTTGACGAGAGTTGTGAGTCTTCGACCTCGCCACTGCGCACGACGGCGTCGAATCCTTCCTCGATCACGTCCACCTTGCGGTTGTCGAACTCCAAATCGAGCTCGACCTCGGGATATTTCCGCTGGAATGCTGTGAGTACTTCCAGGAATGGCGCGCCGATCAACGGGAATCCGATTCGAAGTCGGCCTCGAACCTCCGAGGTCGTTTGGGTCAGTGCTGCCTCTGCGGCGTCGAACTCATCGCGGATGCGCCGCGCATGCTCGAGGAAAGCCGATCCTTCAGCGGTAAGTGTCACGCTGCGCGTGCTGCGATGAAACATCCGAACACCAAAACTCTGTTCAAGGCGCGTGATGCTCTTGCCAATACCGGAGGCGGAGATTCCCAGCAGTCTGCCTGCCGCAACAAAGCTGCGTGCGTCCGCGACATGAACAAATACGTTGATTGCGAAGCGATCCATACGTGCCGAGGGTAAACAATTCCGGACACTTTGTCCGGGATGAGGTGAGTTGATGCCCCCTTATTCTTCGAGGTGAGAGCCGCTAAGTTCTGTTGACGCTGAGTGCGACGTTTGTTGCGCAGTCAGTCAACAGGAGATGTTCTCATGACCAAGGTAGAGAGATCCGCAGTCCCTGCGGAGCAGGAAAAAGTTGAAGGCTTCGGACTCGACGTGCCGATGCTCGAGCTTGCTGAGCAGTTGGAAGGCCAAAGGTGGCTGGCCATGCTGGATGGGAATCACGAGGCCCTATCCCGATTGGTATCGGAGGACTTGTGGTACGTGCATTCGAGCGGCCTCAAGGATGGCAAGAAAGGCTATGTCGACTCCGTGAAGACGGGACTTGTCGTGTACCAGAGCTCCAAGCGTCAGATCAACACAGTCATTCGGCTTGGTGATCAAGCGTTCCTCGCCGGAGGCGAGGTCGTGATGGATGCCGTGATCCGAGGAGTCCAGAAGCGCCTGCAGTCATTGTTTTCCGTGACCTGGCGTCAGGAGCAGGGGATTTGGCGTCTTGTTGCTCACCAGACAACCCTGCTGCCGCTTTGATGCTGTTCACCTTTTCAGAAACGAGATCTGTATGAAAGTATTTATCACAGGGGCGTCCGGCTTTATTGGCGGTAGCGTGGCCGTACGCCTGTTGGCCGCGGGGCATAGCGTCCGGGGCCTGGTGCGCGACGCCGAGAAGGCCGAGCGCATCGCAAAGTTGGGGGTCGAACCCGTCATTGGCACGCTTGATGACCGGGATCTCCTGGTCGCGGAGGCGCAAAAGTCTGATGGCGTCATCAACGCTGCGGACAGCGATCATCGGCCCGGAGTCTTGGCGCTCATTGAAGGGCTTTGGGGATCGGGTAAGCCGTTGCTACATACAAGCGGCTCTAGCGTCATCAGCGACGACGCCCGTGGGAACTCGGTCTCCGAGACCGTCTTTGAGGAGGAGACCCCATTCGTCGTTCCGCCCTCGAAGCAGGCTCGCCGTGACATCGATACAAGGGTGCTCGACGCCATCGGCTCGGGCATACGTGCGGTCGTCATTTGTCCCAGCAACGTATACGGCGTGGGCCACGGCCTCAATCCGCGTAGTGTCCAGATTCCATTCCTCGTCGATCAGGCCAAGAAGAGCGGAGTAGTGAAGATCGTCGGCCGCGGCGTCAACGTCTGGTCGAACGTTCACATCGACGATCTGGCCGAGCTTTATCTGCTTGCCCTCGAGAAGGCACCTGCAGGAACGCTCTATTTTGTTGAGAACGGCGAGGTTTCATTTGGAGAAATCGGCGCGGCAATCGCGAAGCGAATGAAGCTCGGACCGGTCGTTTTCTGGCCGGCAGAAGAGGCGGCGAAGGAGTGGGGTGAGGTCTGGGCCTACTTCACCTACGGCAGCAACAGCCGGGTGAACGCGAAACGCGCCCGAAAGGAACTGGGCTGGAAGCCACTTCGCAATTCGGCGATTTCCTGGATCGAAGAGGAGATGCCGCTATGAGCAAAGTTTGGCTGGTGACTGGAGCGGCCAGCGGTCTGGGCGCCGGAATTGCCCGTGCCGCACTGGACGCAGGTGACCTGATGGTTGCTACGGATATGGATAGCGCTCGTCTTTCGACTGCCTATGCTGACAGTGGTGATCGCGTGCTTACTGCGAAGCTTGATATTCGCGATGCCCTTCAGGCTGGATCTGTGGTGAGTGCCGCCGTCAAGAGATTCGGGCGCATTGATGTGCTCGTGAACAACGCGGGCTACGGCCAGTTCGGGCCGTTCGAGGAGATTGCACCAGAGTCCGCTGAACGGCAGTTTGCCACCAATGTCTTTGGCACATTCAACGTGACGCGTGCGGTCTTGCCGGTAATGAGAGGCCAGCGCTCCGGGTATGTGATCAACATGTCGTCCAACGGCGGATTCAAAGGCGTTTCAGGTGCATCGATGTACTCTGCATCGAAGTTCGCCATCGAAGGTTTCTCGGAGGCTCTCGCGCTGGAAATCGCAGGCTTCGGTATCCGACTGACCATTGTCGAGCCCGGCGCGTTCCGCACGGACTTTCTTGATGATCGTGCCTTGAAGAAGGGTGATATCTCCATCGAAGACTACGAGGAGTTCCGCGCTCGGGCCAATGCTGTGTTTGTGCAGCGCAATCACCGCCAGGTCGGCGACCCGGAAAAGCTCGGGCAGGCGTTGGTGCAGCTTGCTGCGCAACCCGTTTCGCCGCTACGTTTCGTGGCAGGCGCAGACGCTCTGGCCGTCGTGACGCAGAAGATCAAAAGCGTAGCGGAGGAAGTTGAGCGCTGGCGAGATCTGTCGGTTTCCACGGATTTCGCGACCACACCATCGACTGAAAGTAATGAAAATGAGCAACGTTGATCTCATGGCACGCCTCGACGTGCTGGAAAGCCGCTTCGCTATTGAGCGATTGATCGGGCAGTACGCGCAGGCCTTTGACAATCAAGACGAGGCGATGCTACGCGGCATTTGGCACGACGGTGCAACGCTGTCTCTCGGCGCGACCTTCGGTGCGTTCGAGGGAGTCGAGGAGATCATGCAATCTGCGCACTCGAACTGGAAGCAAATGCCGCACATGCATCATTGGATGGCCAATCCCATCATCGACATCGAAGGCGATCGTGCGACCGGAAGAGTTGCAGTCGACTGCCTATGCACAGATGTGACGAGTGGTCCGGTTCAGATCAGTGGCCTCTACCATGATCGGTTTGAGCGCCGCGGTCATCGCTGGGCATTCGTGGAGCGCCGGTTCGAGATGCACTTCTTGACACCGCTGCAGAACTGGACGCCGATCGCGGGTAGTGAGTTCAAGGGGTAGAGGGTGATCTGCGAAAGACGCGCCGCCGTGTGCGATCAAGCCCGCGGTAAGTTTGCATACTTCGCTGTTCCCCGACGCGTCAGCGACCTAGCGGATTCGCTGGCGCGTCTTTCGCATCTTTTTTTACGACGAGCTTGAAATCCGCTTCCCTCAAAAACTGCTATCAAAGGCTTCGTCTCCTTGAATGCGTTCGGCGAGGAATTCCAGCAATGCGCGCATTGCCGCACTATTCTGGCGTCGCTGCATGAAGGCCGCATACAACCATAGGTCGCGCGGTAGATGCTCCTGTAGCACAGGCACAAGGGCACCTTGGCTGAGGTGTTGTCGAACCATCACGGTCGGCACGCAGATAACGCCAAGATCTGCGAGGGCAGCGCTGATCAGCGCCACGGCGTCGTTGGCATCCATTCGGCTGTTCACTGGTACCGCATAGATCTCGCCATTCGGCCCCGCCGTTTGAAAAGGCAACGTGGGGGTCGGCCCCAACAAGGAATAAGTCAAGACATCGTGCTTGCGAATGTCTTCAGGTGTGCGCGGAAGGCCGCGTCGAGCCCAATAGCGTGGCGTTGCGCACAGCGACATGCTGACTGAGTGCAGGCGGCGAACAATGAGGTTGTCGTTGTTGAGCCGCCCCATGCGAATGGCAACGTCTACACCATCCTGAACCAAATCGACCACCCGATTGCTGAGGCGCAGGCTTACATGAACCTGCGGATGAAGGTTCATGAATGCACCCAAGACGCCTGGAAGGGGACTGTGCTCGAGTCCGTGCGGTGCAGTGATGTGAAGGCGGCCCGAGGGTTGGCGTGCGTGAGCTTCGAGCTCGTGAGCCGTCGTTTCCAAGGTCTCCAGTAGCGGCTTGCTGCGTTCGAGAAGCAGCCTTCCAGCATCCGTCAGGCTGACAGAGCGAGTGGACCGATTGAGCAAGCGAACGCCAAAGCGTGTCTCAAGCTGGGAGATGTGCTTGCTCACGGCGGCAGGAGACATTCGAAGCGCTACCGCCGTGCGCGAGAAGCTGCTTCGCTCGGCCACTGCTTGAAAGGTTCTTAGAAGCTCAAATCCGTCCATGGCATTTCATTCCGTTGTCGGCCTGCGCCGGTGCATTCGAGTTCAGGCACGTATGCGGTGGAGATTTCTAAACCGGAAAGACCTCGTCATTCGATATGAAGGCCTCCCGTTCCCCTTGACCGTGACTAGCGAGAGATGAGGTTTTCAAAATCGAAAAACGATTTCCGCCACCGTATCACTTTGACTTGCTCGAAGAGCCCTCCCTGATTGAAGGGGTCCCCGGCGGCAAAGGCGTCAGCGATCGCGCGATCGTCGGTGTCGATGAGGATGATGCCGCCGTGCGGTCTATCGTTCTCGTCAAGCATTGCGCCGCCGGCGAGCATGAGGTGCTTGCGTGCGTCCAGGTAGGCAACATGCTCGGGGCGAAGTCGGGAGCGCAGTTCTTCTTCATGTGGCTTGTCGAAGGTGAGGATGGCATAGGGCATGGTTTTTCCTTGGGGTTGATGTCGGATCGGCTTCCACACCTCTGCGAGAAGCCGGCTGGTAGATTCTGTTGTTGACATAAGTGTCTAATAATGGGGGAAACCCTCTGATGTATTTGACGAAATAGTCAAATACTAAGTGGGCGCGCCGCCTGAGGCGCGACCCACAAGGAGACATTCATGCACAACAGGCACCCCGGTTCGGCCCTTGGCGCGGCGATGCGTACGGTCCCGATCGCCGTCGTCATCGCAATGGCGGCCCTCCCCGCAACAGCGCAAACGACGCCGTCTTTCAGGATTGGGATGGCGACCGATATGTCGTCGGCCTACAGCGACCTGTCGGGCAAGTACTCGGTCGCTGCAGCTCAAATGGCGATCGAGGACTTCGGCGGCAGCGTGCTGGGGCGCCCGATCGAATTGCTTACGGCAGATCACCAACTCAAGCCCACGATTGGGTCGGCGATCGTCACTGAATGGTTCGATCGCGACAACGTCTCGGCCGTCTTTGGGCTTGCAGGCTCGTCGGTCTCGATGGCAGCTCAGGCCATTGCGAAGGCTCGGCCCAAACGCACCATCGTCTACACCATTGCGCAGAGCTCCGATCTGATTGGCAAGGCCTGCATCCCCAATGGGGTTCACTGGGCACCGGACTTCTATTCGTTGGGGGTCTCGCCCACGCGCTATGTCAGCCAGAAGCTCGGTAAGGACTGGTATGTGATGGTCCAGGACACTGCGGCTGGTCCGCCGGCCCGGGCGGCCGCAATGGCAGGCATAAAGGCTGGAGGAGGGCGTGTACTCGGCGACGTTCGCGTGCCGGTCAATGCCGGTGATGTTTCATCCTTCGTGCTGCAGGCGCAGGGCGCACGCGCGAATAGCATCGCGCTCGGTTTCGGCGGGACCGACATGGTCAATGTCATCAAGGCGGCCCGGCAGTTCGGAATGACAAGGGAGGGTGTGACTTTCGTTGCCGGTGGTGGGCTGTTCACCACCGACATCGCTGCGATGGGGCCGCAATTGGCCGCCGGAGTGACATTTGCGACACCGTTCTACGCGGAGATGAACGACGAGGCGCGAGCCTGGTCGAAGCGCTTCTTTGCAAAGACGGGACGCTATCCGGCGTTCTCTCACGCTGACGAGTATCAGGCCGTCATGCACTATCTGAAGGCGGTCCAGAAGGCGGGTACCGACGATGCGACGAGCGTCGTGCCGACCATGCGCGCTATGCCGGTCACCTCTTTTGCTGTGAAGGACGGCCGCATCCGCGAGGACAACCAGTTGGTTCGCACCATGTATCTCGGCAAGGTGAAGGCGGAGTCACAGTCGAAATCTCCGGCCGACTACCTTGATCTGTTAGCGACCATCGCGCCCGAAGAGGCTTTCTCGCCCATCGCACAAAGCGAATGCCCCATGGTGAAGAAGCAGCCATGAATCCCTACATCCTCGAGGCGCAGGGCTTGCGCAAAGACTTCGGAGGCTTCTGTGCAGTTTCGGGAGTCGACCTGCGCGTCCGGCGCGGCCATATTCATGCACTGATTGGCCCGAACGGTGCCGGCAAATCGACCACCTTCAATCTGCTGACCAAGTTTCTTCAGCCCAGTGGCGGATCGATCTCCTACAACGGGCGCGACATCACGCGCTTGCGGCCTGCCGCAGTGGCTCGCCTCGGCCTGGTGCGCTCATTCCAGATCTCCGCTGTTTTCCCGCACCTGAGCGTGCTCGACAACGTGCGAATCGCGCTTCAGCGCAAGCTCGGCACTGCCTTTCACTTCTGGCGCAACAACAGCGGTCTCGATGTGCTGAACGACCGGGCGGAAGAGTTGCTCGCGTCGGTGGGGCTCGGTGACTGCCTGGATAGCGTCGCGGCCGATCTTTCCTATGGCAAGCGGCGTGCGCTTGAAATCGCCACCACCCTGTCGCTGGACCCCGAGATGCTGCTGCTTGATGAACCGATGGCGGGTCTCGGCCGTGAGGACATCGGCGTCGTCTCCGAATTGATCCGGCAAGTGGGAAAGCATCGCACGGTGTTGATGGTCGAGCACAATCTTTCAGTGGTCGCAGCCCTGTCGGACACGATCACAGTGATGGCGCGCGGCCAGGTACTTGCCGAGGGCCCCTACGCGGAGGTATCCAAGAATCCCGAGGTCCGCGCGGCCTATATGGGAGCAGCTCATGCCTGAACTGCTGCGCGTCCGCAACCTGCGCGCGGGCTATGGCGAGTCGCAGGTGTTGCACGGCATGGATTTCGACGTGCGACAGGGTGAAGTGGTCACGCTGCTCGGACGCAACGGGGCCGGCAAATCGACCGCCCTGAAGGCGATCATGGGCATGCTCGATCGCCGCAGCGGCGAGGTGCTGCTCGGTGGGACGAACTGCATCGACCTTCCCTCTGACCGCATCGCACGCTTGGGCATCGCGTTCTGTCCGGAGGAGCGCGGTATCTATGCCAGCCTCAGCGTCGAGGAAAACCTGATGCTGCCACCCGTCATCGCGAAAGGTGGCATGAGCGTGGAGGAAATCTACGCGTTGTTTCCCAACCTCTGGGAGCGCAGGCGTAGCTTGGGAACCCGGATGTCGGGAGGCGAGCAGCAAATGCTTGCGATCGGCCGCATTCTGCGCACCGGCGCAAAGCTGCTCCTGCTCGACGAGCCAACTGAAGGCCTGGCACCCGTCATCGTCCAGCAGATCGAGAAAGCGATCCGCACCCTGAAGACTCGCGGCTTCACCATCCTGCTGGTCGAGCAGAACTCGCAGTTCGCCGCCAGCGTCGCCGAGCGGCACTACATCGTCGAGCACGGTCGGGTGGTCGACGCCTTCACCAGCGCTGAGTTCAACGAAAGCAGCGAGCGCGTCAACACCTACCTCGCCGTGTGAGGATTCCCATGTCAGAACTCTTCTCTTTCCTGCCGCCTGCCCCTGCATTGTTTGGCCAGCTACTGGTCGGCTTGATCAATGGCAGTTTCTACGCGATGCTGAGCTTGGGCCTCGCCGTCATCTTCGGCCTCCTGAACATTGTCAACTTCACCCACGGAGCGCAATACATGCTGGGTGCGTTGTGCGCCTATGTGCTGTTGAATGCACTGGGAGTTGGCTACTGGGCGGCGCTGATCCTCGCGCCGCTAATCGTTGGTGCGCTCGGCATTGTGCTGGAGCGACTGTTCTTGCAGCACCTATACCGGCTGAACCACCTGTACGGCATGCTACTGACCTTCGGCGTGGCGCTCATTCTCGAGGGACTGGTGCGCCATCAGTTCGGCTCCACGGGCGTGCCGTACCCGATTCCTGAACTGCTGAATGGCGCTTGGGACATCGGCTTCATGGTGCTGCCAATTTATCGCGTCTGGGTAATTGCACTGTCGCTCGTGATCTGCTTGGCGACCTGGTATCTCATTGAACGCACACGCCTGGGTGCCCATCTGCGCGCCTCGACCGAGAACCCGAAGCTCACGCGCGCGTTCGGCATCAATGTGCCGCGCCTGGTGACGCTGACTTACGGTTGCGGTGTGGGTCTTGCGGCGCTCGCCGGCGTGATGGCCGCTCCGATCTACCAAGTCAATGCGCAGATGGGGGCTGACGCAATCATCATCGTCTTCGCCGTGGTCGTCATTGGCGGGATGGGCTCGATCATGGGTGCGATCGTCTCCGGATTCGGTCTGGGTCTCGTTGAGGGACTGACCAAGGTTTTCTATCCGCAGGCTTCGACCACTATCGTCTTCATCGTGATGGTGCTGGTTCTCCTGGTGCGTCCGGCGGGCCTTTTCGGTAACGCGTTGTTGGCTGGAGCAGCCCACGGTGCGTCCAGCGACACGGCGACCTGTGCGCCACCACCAGTGTTGTCAAGGACTCTGTTGGTGGTGGTGCTTCTGCTGGGGTTGGTCGCGCCGCAGATCGTCTATCAGGTGTTCCTGATGAAGGTGCTGTGCTTCGCGCTTTTTGCCAGTGCATTCAACCTGCTGCTGGGGTACGGCGGTCTGCTGTCCTTCGGTCATGCGGCGTTCTACGGAGGCGCCAGCTACATCACCGCACACTGCGTGAAGGAACTCGGGATGGATCCGGCACTTGCTATTCTGGCTGGCACCGCGGCATCGGCGCTGCTCGGGCTCGCCTTCGGTGTGGTCGGCATCAGGCGGCAGGGCATCTACTTTTCGATGATCACACTGGCTTTGGCGCAGATGATTTACTTCATCGCTCTCCAGGCGCCGTTCACGCATGCCGACGAGGGCATCCAGGGGGTGCCGCGTGGAAAGCTCTTCGGCATCCTCGATCTGAGTAACACCAACACGATGTACTACTTCGTGTTCGTGGTCTGTTCGCTTGGCCTCTGGCTCATCTATCGGACAATCAACTCGCCCTTCGGCAACGTACTGAAGAGCATCAGGGAGAACGAAGCCCGGGCGGTTTCGCTCGGCTATGACACCGACCTCTTCAAGCTGCAGGCTTTTGTACTCTCGGCCGCACTCGCGGGCCTCGCGGGAGCTCTTGACGCGCTGGTCTTCCAACTGGCTTCGTTGACCAACGTGCACTGGAGTATGTCGGGCCACGCCATGCTGATGACTGTCCTCGGTGGCGTGGGCACCTTCGCTGGGCCGATTGTTGGTGCAGTGATCGTGGCCGCGATGGAAAACTACCTGGCCCAGCTCGGCGCATGGGTGACGGTGATTCACGGCGCAATCTTCGTCTTGTGTGTGATGGCTTTCCGCCGAGGAATCGTAGGTGAAGCGGCAAGATTTCTCCGGCTTCGATCGAAGGCGCGGGCTGTGGTGTCAGCGACCGCACCAGCACCGACCCGCCGGTTGAAAGCGGAGCCTCTTCAATGACGAGTGCAAACGCTGCATTGCACCGCAGGGTCGTGATAACAGGCGCGGCTGGCGGGTTGGGGCGAGCAATGGCTCTTGGGCTGCTAGATGCCGGCTACAGCGTGATGCTCGTCGATCAGGATGCCACGCGGATCGGTGAGACGCTGGCGCTGGCCGACGCGCGCAGAGTCGGTGAGCGGGCCTTCAGATTCGATGCCGACCTGACTGCAACCGATGCAAGCGTGTCGATCATGGATGCTGCCCAGGTGCTACTCGGCGGAATCGACATCCTGGTCAACAACGCCGGCCTCGGCCCAGGCCTGATCAGCAAGAATTATTTCTCCGATCCTCCCGCCTTCGATTCGTTGTCGGATACGTTGGTGCGGCAGTTCTTCGAGGTCAACGGCATCGCTCCGATGCTGCTGGCGATGCATGCGGCGCGGCGTATGCGGCTGCAGCGGTGGGGCCGCATCGTCAACGTAACGACCAGCCACGACTCGATGATGCGGCGCGGCTTTGCGCCCTATGGAGGCACCAAGGCCTCACTCGAATCGCACAGCGCGATCATGGCGCGCGACCTGGAGGGCAGCGGTATCACGGTCAACGTGCTGGTGCCAGGTGGTGCCGCCGACACGGCCATGATCCCGCAGGAATCTGGCTTCGAACGAGCTCAGTTGATCCGTCCCGAATCGATGGTTGCACCGCTACTGTGGCTGCTGGCCGACGTTCCGGATGCACCGCACGAGCGCCGCGTACTTGCGGCTGGGTGGACGCCGGAGGCGTCTACGAATGGACACCCTTCCGTGGCACCGATCGGCTGGCCGGGCACCGGCAGCCCGGCGATCCTGCCATCCAACTCTCATTAATCCCAGGAGCTTGAATGAATTTTTCCTTCGAAGGCAAGGTGGCCGTTGTTACCGGCGGCGCGAACGGCCAAGGACGCGCCGAGGCGACCTTGTTCGCCCAACACGGCGCAGCCGTCGCGATCTGCGACGTCGCGCATGAGGAGGGCGAGGCACTTGCTACGGAACTGCGCTCTCGCGGTCTGCAAGCGCGCTATTTCCCGCTTGATGTGGGCGTCGCAGCTGATTGGGACCGGGTGATCACAGCTGTCTCCGATTGGCAGTCGCGCATCGATATTCTTGTCAACAACGCCGGCATTCTGAAGCGCAAGACCATCGCGGACTATCTTGAGGCGGAATGGCGGCATGTCATCGACATCAATCTGACGGGTAGCTTTTTGGGTATTCAGAAGGTGGCCCCATTCATGCGGGAGCAGCGCAGCGGGTCGATTGTCAATATCGGATCGAACGCGGCTTTTTCAGGCCATCCCGATCCGGCATATACCGCGAGCAAATGGGCTGTTCGAGGCCTGACCAAGTCGGCTGCGCTGGAGCTTTCGACATTCGGTGTTCGAGTCAACTGCGTCTGCCCCGGCCTGGTTGTCACTGACATCAATCGCAATGCTGCGCACTTGTGCACGATGATCGGCATGACGCCGATGGGGCGCGCAGCCGAGGTGGAAGACATCGCGGCCATGGTCGCCTTTCTCTCCAGCGATGGTGCACGCATGATCACGGGCGAAGAGGTCGTGATCGATGGCGGCTTCACGGCTGGCGCTGCCTACTGGAAGGTCGCGATGGAGGCCGGCTACTACGGCGCGCGCAATGTGGGAGCATCGGCATGAGTGGCAACAGCTTTGAAGGCAAGACGCTGCTCTTGGTTGGCGCAGGCGCGCACGACGGAATCGGGTACGCCACGGCAAAAATGTTGGCCGAGCGTGGTGCAGACGTCGCACTCGCCGATCTGGATGTCGCGGCGGTAAATGGGTTGTCTGGCGAGCTGCCACGCGCGGCGCGGCATTCGGCCCACGCCGTTGACATCGGTAGCGAGCAATCGGTGAAAGCGATGATGGAGGCCGTAATGGCGCGACATGGCCGGATCGATGGTGTCGCCATCTGCGCGGGAATTTACGCGCGCGATTCTTTTCTCGAGACTTCACTCGCAACCTGGAACCGTGTGTTTACCGTCAACGCGACGGGCACGTTCCTGATCGCGCAGGCAGTGGCCCGTCAACTCGTGGCGCAGGGCGGCGGTGGACGGATCGTTGCAGTTGCTTCGATTGGCGGGCGCGCGCCGCAGCTTACGGCTGCGGCCTACGGAGCTTCGAAGGCTGCAGTGATTCAGCTCGGGCGCTACATGGCGCTGGAACTGGCACAGCACAACATCACCGTCAACGTACTGTGTCCAGGCTCGACTGCCACGGCCATGATGGGCGTTGACCCGGTTCGCCACGCCGCGGCCGTGAGAGGAAACCTCGACCAATGGAGGCTCGGCATTCCGCTTGGCCATATGGCCGAGGCTCGCGACCAAGCGGCCGCAATTGCCTTCCTGCTCAGCGACGATGCGCGTCACATCACCGGACAGACAATGACGGTGGATGGTGGGCAGACATTTCTTTGAGCGAGACCGCTGCCTTTCGGCGCGTCGATACACCAACGAGCGCATCATTTCGTCGACAGTCTAGGAGAAGTTCGAGGTAATTTTTGTTGCCGTCTCGAACGTCGAAGCTCCTTGATCGGCTTGATCAGAAGGATGTCAATTTCGATGCAGAGGTTGGAGACGATGAGGGCGGCGACCCGGTCTACGGGATCGCTAACGAGGTCGTCCGCTCCCCGGCCAGGGCACCACGAACATCGCCGGGCGCGACATCAAGGTCGGCGTCACCCCCGATCTACTGGAGAAGTATTCGACATAAGAGGTGTGGACGAGGTCTCGATCATCTTCGAAGCTTTGAGGTAGTGGCGGCAAGCGTTTGAGCTCGAAGCTCGCGAGGTTGCTCGTCACGATTGCAGAATTCTTCAGCCCTATATAACTAGACCGGATAGACAGTAGAAAGTCCATCCGCATCCCACAAAGCCCAGCCCGGCCTCCGCCGCGCTGGGCTTTGTGCCGTCTGGGTCTGCCAGGCGCGCCTTCTCCCTTCTTCAGAGGACCACTCCAACCCCCGCACCTCATGGACCATGACTTCACCTCCACCACGCTTGACGACGAACCCTTCCAGCCGCATGAGACCTTCACATCCGCACCGAACGTTGCCTGCCCTTCCTGCCAGTCACAACGCGTTGTTCCGCGCGACACCGGCAAGAAGGCCGGCGCGACCATCGGCACCGTCGCTGGCGCGGCCGGTGGCATCTCCGGTGCGCTGTCCGGTGTCATCACAGGCGCCGAGATCGGCATGGCCATGGCGGCCACCGCGACAGCCACGACACCGTTCGGCATCGTCGCCGGCGCCATCCTCGGTGGCCTGAGCGGCGCGATCGCTGGCTGCACCGTCGGTGCAGCGTTGGGCGAAGCCATTGACGACGCAATCCTGCGCAACCGCCGCTGCCTTGCTTGCGGCCAGACCTTCTCGGCCTCGCGCCGCTGACCATTCCCCCTCATCTCCACTTAAGGACATCCTCCCATGGCACATCAAATCGAACAGATGGCATACATCGGCGACACCCCCTGGCATCGCTTGGGCCACCGCCTCCCACCCAAGCAGCCCCTCGAAGTCTGGGCCCAACAAGCCGGCATGGACTGGACCATTCGCGAAACACCCGTGCGCTACATGAGCGAGCGCGCAGCCGATGCCCTCCAAACTCTCCAGTCCTTCGCAGAGCAGAAAGTGCTCTACCGCAGCGACACTCACGCGCCACTGTCGGTCGTCAGCAGCCGCTACCAGGTCGTGCAGCCGCGCGCCGTGCTCGAGTTCTACCGCGACTTGACCGAGATCGGTGGCTACGAGATGGAGACAGCCGGTGTTCTCAAGGGCGGGCGCAAGGTCTGGGCGCTCGCACGTACCGGCAAGCAGGCCGTGCTCAAGGGCCGTGACACCGTCAACGGCTACCTGCTGTTGGCAACCTCCTGCGACGGCACGCTGGCCACCAGCGTCACTCCCACCACTGTGCGTGTCGTGTGCAACAACACTTTGGCCATCGCATTGGACAGCACCAGCAACGTCATCCGCGTGCCTCACAACACCAGCTTCGATGCCGATGCGGTCAAGCGCCAACTCGGCATTGCCATCGGGCAGTGGGACGACTTCATGTACCGCATGAAGTCCCTGTCCGAGCGCAAGGTCAAGGGCAGCGAGGCCTTGCGATACATCGAGCGCGTGCTCTACGGGCCGGGTGATCTAGGCGGCGCCTCCGCCCCCGAGGCGAAGACAGACCCCATGCCACGGGCCTGGGCGGCCAAGAAGGTGCTGGAGCTGTACGAGGGCAAGGGCCGTGGCGCCGAGCTCACCGCTGCCCGAGGCACAACCTGGGGCCTGCTGAGCGCGATGACCGAATTCGTCGACCACGAGCGGCGTGCCCGCAGTCGCGAGTACCGGCTCGACAGCGCCTGGTTCGGCCAGGGTGCGGCGATCAAGCAGCGTGCCCTGCACCATGCGCTCGAGCTCACTGCTTGAGCGCGATCAGCAGTTCACCCACATCCATCCACCTCCAACCTCCACGCGCCGCCCCTCACCCGAAGCCCCGTCTCTCCATCAGGAGGGCGGGGCTTCTGGCTTTGGGGCATGCCCTCTTCAAGGAACAAATCATGATCCACACCCGCGCAGAGCGCCTGCGAACGCCGGATGCCTCATCGGCAGGGCGCGCCCGACTGCATCTGGTGGCGATGCCCGCAGCCGATCGTTGGCCGGAAACGCCCGAGACATCCCAACCATCCATCTCACCTGAAACCGGCATCGGCCACCTTGATGCTGCCGCCGCCCTCGGCCGGGATCCCTTCAAATCTCCGATCCGCCTCTGGATGGAGAAGACGGGCCGCCAGGACCTGTTGCACCCGAAGCAACTCCAGGACGAAGGCCCCGGGTACTGGAGCCGATTGCTCGAGCCCATCGTTGCCGCGCACTACACGCAGCGAACCGGGCGCAAGGTGCGGAAAGTCCATGCCACGCTGCAGCACCCGAAGCACCCATGGATGTTTGCCACCATCGCGCGCGAGGTCGTGGCCTCGTGCGAGGTCCAGCTTCTCGAGTGCCTGTGCGTGGGCATGAACGTCGCTCCCCTGTGGGCCGACGGTGTTCCGGAATACATGCGGCTTCGGGTTTTGCACCTGCTGGCCGTCACGGGCAAGCAAGCCGCCGATGTGGCCGTGCTGCTGGGGGGCGAGGACCTGCAGATCTACCGCATCGAGCGCGATGAGGCCGAGATCGCGCGGCTCATCAGGGCACAGGGGGCGTTCTGGCGTGGCGTGGAACTCGACCGGGCGCCGCCTGCGCGGGACGACGAGGTTCCGATGTCGTGAGGGCAGGCGCGGCTGCGGTCAGCGGCTGCGCCAGAAGCCCCACCACCGCCGGCGTGCCGTCCTCGACTCAAGGGGACGCATGTCCAGCGCGTCGTAGTTCGTGAACGGGGCCCCGGCGCGCCGGCGCAACTCCGTCTCGAGCTCGTGGGCGATACCGCGGGCCTGAACCTCTCCCTCAAGTGCCTTCCTGCGCCACTCTATCGCCATCGTGCTCAGCACCTCGTCGGGCAGTTCCTGCTTCGTCGTCATGCGCAGATTGTGCCGCCTCTGGCGGGCTGTCTTGACAAGTGTCTTGCCGCGGCCACAGGGCATTGCATGCGAGGGCAGACAAGCGGTCTTTTTTGCCATTTCTTCCTATTTCCCTTTCATCTTCTCTTCCACAAAGCAGCACCCATGAACAACGATTCAAGCTCTCAATCTTCGACGGATCACGAATCCTTCACATCGTCATCGCCAGCACTTCACCACTACATCGCCAGCACATTGATGGTCAACGCTCGCCATCTGCCGTGGGCGATTGCGCAGCAGATCCATGCGGGACATCAGAACCTTGAGCGCGGAGGTACGTTTCAGGCCGGCGACGGCAGCCTCGTGATCTTCGAACTCGAGGCGTACAGCTGGCGCGTCGACGTCACCAACGACAGCATTGCGGCGGCCCTGGTGCTCGGATGGCACGAACTGCACCGGCTGCTGCAGCTGGCGCAACGACGCGGCTGCGAAGCGCTCGAGCTCGCAAAGATCAATCCAGCGCTGCCGGCTGTCCTTGATTTCGCGGTCTTCAGCTGGCCCGACCCATTGCCTCAAGAAGCTGGCGATGGTTTGGCGGGGACTGCGGGATGACAACCGCTACCCGTCGAGCGTCGATCGCCGAGGGATTGCTGGCCATGTTCGCGTGAGCGCCAGCTTGAACAGCGCACCCGAAGCTGCAACGTCCCGGCACTTCTCGCACACACATCAACCCAGCCCGCCTTGAGCGGGCTTTTTTACGTCTACCCAATGCTCATCAAATCGACACTTCCTTCAACCAAAACTGCGCCAGGTGTGATCACCCGGAGCGCCATTTCAAAGGCGTGAGATGGGCAGCATCGTCTACCGCGCGACCAAGGACCAGGCGATCCACGATGAGCTGACCAGCGTCGGCGCCTGTTCGACGGTGCTCGCGCACCGCGTGATCGGCAGCCGGCTGTGGTTCCTGGCCCAGACCCGCACGGGAGAGCGCGCCGGCCGTAAATGGATTGGCCTGACGCTCATCGACTGCAGAAACGGCGAGGCAGCCGTCAAGGCCATGGATGAAACCTGTGGGCCTTGCTACTACGACTGTCCGCTCGCATTTCTCGCGCAAGCCGATGCACCCACGGGACCGTACGCGGGCCCCTGGCGTGAGCAGGTGCGCGCGTTCCACGCAAGCCGAGCCACGCGACGCCTGGCGATCCAACCCGGCGCACGTGTCGCGTACGGCGACCACACGTACGTGCTGCGCCACAGCCTCGGTCGCCGCGGCTGGGAGGTCGTTCGCGAGAGCGACGGCCTCGTCTTCCGCCTGAAGTCCCGACAACTCGGCAGCACCACGGTGCTGTCATCTTTGGAGAACAACCCATCATGAATACCCCATTCCAGCGACACACAACCGTGCCGCCCTACACCCGCGATCTCGCGGCGAACGACCAGGTCAAGTGGTCGGCCGAATTCGAGGTGCCGGAGATCGGCACCGACATCCTGGTCCGTATCAACGGCATCGGCCGCGCCAAGGTGGTTGGCTACGCCACGCAGGACGGCTACCTGGGTGTGATGTGTGAGCCGTACAACCCGCCCGACTGGTGGGTGCGCCAGAACGGACTTCCCGGTCCCGCCAATGCGGCGCTGGCGTTCGGTGCGGAGATCTCGCGCATCCAGACCGGCGAGGGCGCATGAGCGGCGAACCTTCCACTTCTCGCACCACGTCCCCCACCGCTCCCCGCACCACTCCCCGCACGAGGCTGGTGCTGACCGTCGAGCTCGCCGTCTTCGATGAGCACGCGTTGGCGCGTGCGGCCAGGGCCTGTGCACGCGAGGATGGGCTGAGCGAGGCCGTGTGGGCGTCGATGCGCGTGAGCATGTGCGATGACCTGATCATGTTGCTCGATCCGGGACTCGTTGCCGACGCAGGTTTCGAGATCATCCAGTCGATGTGCGAGGTGAACGGGCATGCGATCGACCAACATTGAATTTGTCACCGAGCTGATGGAGTTCAGCGCCCATGGGGCACTCATCCAGGCCTTTGTGCTGCAGGCACTGACCCAGTACGCCGACAGGGTGGCTGCCTGCGAACCCGAAGCGCTGGACACCAGCCTGGTCAGCGGTCACGCCTGGCACGGCTGCGCCCTCGAAGTGCAGCGAAAGCTCAAGCAGCGCTTCGACGCATAGGCCCGACTGGGCTCCTCCGGGCTCTCGAAGTCCATCCACTCCCGCGCGCCTTGCCCCTCTGAGCCCATGGGCGGGGACGGGGACGGCTGCGCGCCCCGCGCCTGCGACAGCAGCACCTACCCCATCAAAGGAGAACATCTTGATCACCACGATCTCACGCGGTCGTTCGACGTCGCACGCCGCGTCGACAACATTCCCGCATCCATCTCTAGAACCTCTCCCAGAACCATTCACCTATCACTTCACCCGCATCAGCCGTAACGCCAAGACCGGCCCCATGGCCGTCACGACAACGAGTGCGAACTCCTGTCCGCCGGATTGCGGTTTCCGGCGCAATGGCTGCTACGCGGAGAGCGGGACGCTGGCGCTGCACTGGAGGGCTGTTTCAGCTGGTGCGCGAGGCAGCACCTTCGAGGAGCTGTTGGCGCAGATTCGCACGCTGCGGCGCGGAGCACTGTGGCGGCACAACCAGGCGGGCGACCTGACACCTTGCGCGCCGGGCACGATTGACGCGCGCCGGCTCACAAGGCTGGCGATGGCGAACCGGGGACGGCGCGGGTTCACGTACACGCACTACCGGCCGACGCAGGCGAACCGGGCCGCCATCCGCAATGCGAACGAACTGGGCTTCACGGTGAACCTCAGCGCCCAGACGCTGGCGCAGGCCGATGCTTACGCAGCGCTTGGCGTGGCGCCCGTGGCGGTGGTTCTGCCTGTGGGCACCACGAAACCGATCAGGACACCCGAGGGGCGCCAGGTCATCGTGTGTCCAGCCAGCGTGGGCAACACCGACTGCCTGAACTGCGGTATCTGCCAGCAACGCGATCGTGCGGCCATCGTGGGATTCCCAGCCCACGGGGCTGGTGCCAGGCGCGTGCAGGCGATCTTCTTTGAGGGGAAACCCTCGTGAGAAGACTGCCGGACGAGGCCGCAGCGCCGGGCATGAACAGCCAGAGCGAGATGCTCGCGCTCGACGAGGCGTTTCTTCAGCAGGTGGATCGCGTGATGCTGCAGCGCAAGCAAACCGATCCGTTCCAACGGGAAGCAGTCTGGCGCGCTACCGAAGAGGAGGCGCGGTTGCGGCAACTCCAGTTGCCAGACGAAGACCCCGTGCGGGGCAACCCGCGATGAAGGTGGTCCTTTTACTGGCATCAGGATGCAGCCCCTCTCTATCCTCCTCTTCCCACCGAACGGCACAAACCCCGGCTCCCCTTGAGGGACCGGGGTTTGTTCGTTTGAGGGGCTAGAGGCCTGACCTATCAACCACAAGGAAAGAAAAAGGACATTGCCATGAACATCTGCTACGGGCCGCTCGACTACTTGACGGCCTTCGCATTCGTGCTCGCAGCGGGCCTCCTCTGCGGCTTCGGGTTGGGGTGGCATTTCGGGGGGTACTTTCGCGGTCACCCGCCGCAGGCATGTCGCTGAGGCGAATTCGCTCAGATCTGACAGACCGATATTTGCCATCAAGTCGGCCGGCTCGATGGCCTCACCCCCGTCTCCGCAGGGGTTTCACCGCGGCCCGCCCCATGCGGATTGAAGGGGTGGGCTGGACAAGATTCAAAGGATCTTCATGCTCAAAGGATTGATCCCGCCTCCGCCTGTCATCGGGCGCATTTCAGGCGAGCTGACCTGTAGCGCATCGCATCAAGAAATGAGTTGCCCTACTTAGGAGCAGCCAACTCCTGAATCGAGCGCAACGCCTGCTTGCGCATCCGCACCCCCAGGGTGTGATAGAGCCGCAGAAGCTCTGCTTCGTCATCGTCGACCGCCCAAAAATACGACAACGGCACGTCCAGCGCTTGAGCCAAATGCGTCGACATCAGGACGTCCGGTGTGTGCTTGCCACGTTCGTACTGATTGATTCTCGCGCTAGCGGAAAACTCGTCCACGCCGGCCGCCACGCCCAGTCCCTCTTGCGAGAAATTGCTGCGCAAGCGCGCGGCCTTGAGCCGCCTGGCGAACAAAGGCAAGGCGGGATCGATCTGAGCATGGCTTGCACGCGGCATCCTCAGATAGTCTGAGTTTTAGCTTTTTCTTATACTAAGGAATCCTTAGTCTTTCGGGGCGCGAACCCTACAGGAAAAGCACGTCCTATGACGAAACCAAGGAGGGACCGCTACATCACGACAAATGCACCCCACTGAAGACAAGACATTCCGAAAGTGCGTTACCCACTGGAATCATTTCGGAGAAAGGTACGTCGCCCTAGCAGGCATTGAGACGACCAGCCCCAGCTTTTCAGACCCCAAACCATGAACATTCACTTCACCAAAAACAACCAAACCCGCTTCGTCAAGCACGGCTTCTCGTGGCAGCTCTTCTTCTTCGGCCCCCTGGCGCTCCTGATGCGGGGGCAGTGGCCGCTGGCGCTGCTGTGCGCTGGATTCCTGTATGTGACCTACTTCGTCGTGGGTCTTGCCATCTTGCTGGTGCTCAACCCTGCCGAGGACTGGGTGGCCCAGACGTGGGCGATCCTCATCGCCTGCGGCCTGGTCGGGCATTTCGGCAACCGGATCTCGGCACGCAGCTATGTGAAAAACGGTTGGGCGCCTGTCGATACCTTTCCGCCCGACTGGAATACCCCGCAGCTGATTCCACCCAAACCTGCCGATACCAAGCTCGGGTGAGCGGCCTTCGGCTGGCCCGGCCGCGCGCGGCCGGGCTCGTTTCCACTCCACTTTCTTTCAAGACCTCCCATGAAAACCATGCTCGGCACCGTCTTCGCGGTGTTCACTGCGATCGTCTTCACCCCTTTGGCACTTGCCAAGGGCGGCGACCCACTCACCAACCCCGACGCCGTGAGGCATCAGATCGACCGCTCGGCCATGGAGATCCAGATCCAGGGCTGGAGCCGAGACCTCAAGTACCCGGTCTACCCGATCCAGGTCCAGGCGGGCGGCAGCGGCGTGTACTACACGACCACCGAACGCGTGAAGACCTACAAGGAGTTCGACTTCGACGAACTGCGCTGCGAGATCGGCGATGCCGATCGCGCCGTGCTGAAGATGCCCGGCTACGCGTGTACTGATGGCGTCTGCATGACCAAGGAAGGCGCTGTGCTCGGTACCGACCCGCGTCGTCCCCGGAACCCGAAGCACCGCTGCTAGGTACGCACGGAGCGGCGACAACGGCGGGGACGGCGAGACAGCGCCCAAGCACATCCGCCTTCTCCATATCCATCTCCCCTACAACCATTTTTTACAGAAGACCTTTCACATGATTCCCTTCAATGTCATCAAATTGATCGGCCTCAGCGTGTCCTTGACCATGCTGGCGGCCTGCGGAGACAGCAAGATTTCCGCCGTCAAGGACACGCGCTTGCGTGGCGACGAGTTCACCGTCGGCGAGACCTTGAGCAAGATCAAGGAGTGCAAGAGCACCGACTGGACCAGCGAGATCGTCAACAACGCCACCGTCGTCACGCACACCTGCATGGTCAAGCTGGATGACGAACTGCTCAACTTGTCCAAGCAAGGGGAGCTGGCGGCCCTGAAAACCAGAGCGGATCTCGCGGACCTGTCCGTTACCACTGCCCTGTCGCAGGCCCGCAATATCCATGCAGATGCATTGCGCTCCAGCCAGGAGCGTGCAACGCAGGCCGCTCGAAGGGTGGCCGAGGTCGATCAACGGATCCAATACATCGCCACCGAGCCGCGCTCGCAGTTCATTTCCATCAGTGGCGCCCCACTGAGACGAGGTGAGGCGCCGCCAGACGAAGCGGCGTGGGAAGCACGTCGCGCCGAAAACCTGGCAGCGGTGAATGCTGAAAAGGAAAAGCTGCTGGCAGAAATCGAAGCTGAAAAACAGAAGCATCAAACTGCGATCGATGCGGCCCAGAAGCAGATTGACGATGCATCGACTTGGAATGAGAAGTACGCGCAGGAGATCCAACGGACCTACGCAGCCGTCGCCAAAGAAGTCGAGACCTACTACGACAAGAGCCACGCCCCCAAGGTCAAAACCGCCTTTCGATACCGCGAAGGCGGCAATGCTGAGCCCATCGGCGCCTCACTGTTCATCGATGACGTTGAGGGAGGGAGTGCCATTCCGGTCTACCTGATGGATCCCAAACGCATGCGGGAGTACCTCACCTACTTGATGAAGAACGGGATGGGGATGGGAGCGCCCCGATTGTTCGATGAACGGTTCCCTATCGAGCACATCGGTGGCCCTGACGGTGGCTTCAGATACAAGAACTCCAAACCGGCGGCATAGATTGCCACCGTGGCTGGGGAAATTCCACTACACCGGCAGGATGGATAGAAAGCTGAGCGCACACCGCGCTCAGCTTATTTTTTTGTTTGGAACAACGCCTTTCCCTATCGCTACTACCGATAGATCACGCAGGCGTTGCGGTTGCGGCCCATACCGCGAAGGCGGCTACGCAGCAGCGATTGCCGCCAATGGTTCAGATACCGTGGAAAGCCAGGCAACGGCGGCAGACATACGGGAAAGGCTGCTTCCAGGCGGCCTAAATCTTCAACTTACTTTGTTCAGCCTCGACGTCCGCACGCTCAGCACTACGGCTCCATTCTTCAGAGATCGCCATCAACGTCGCGGACGTTCGAGGGTGCTTCAGAGTCGCTTCAGCCCAGCCCTTGTAACGTTCGGCAAGCTGGCGCTCCTGCCCGCCACCTTCGTTGATGCCCCTGCCAAAGACGCCGCGCTTGTTAAAGCATTCGATCGCAAACCCGCGTTCGACCTGTTCGGACGCGACCATTTCGATCACCTGGCACACCGCGGAAGGAGGCCAGAAGGGTACGCCGGGATCCTGAGGCGCATGAGCCAGGACGAAGCCGATGCGCTGGTCTCCGATGTCATCAAGGTCTTTGGCGGCGGTCAGGGTTCGAGCCTTCGTCACCCATTCGGACAGCTCTCGCGAGTCGATCTTTCCTTCGCGTAGGCCAGGCAACTTCTTGAACGCCGACAACACGTCGTACGAGGTATTTGCCCGTGCCTTCATCTCGGAAGTGATGACTTGGTCATCGGGCGTGTTCTTGCCCCTGAAGACGTGAGACAGCACATCGACGAACATCTCAGGGTCAGATGCCAACAGGTCATAGATGGTCAGCGGGTCGCTCTCGAAGCGCAAAAGTGGAAAGTAGGCATATTCCAAAAGCGCGACCTGCCGCCTCTCAACATCGCTGCGTCCCCGCAATTCCTTCAACGCCTGCCCGACGTAGTAGGAAAGCATGTTGCCCATGCGCTTGATGCTGCTGTCCACTTGGCCAGCGCTCTTGACGAGCAATTCCACTAGCAGGTTCGATGGCACGTCCTTACTGCGCCTGTGGATCAAGCCCAAGACGTCGATGTCCCGCCCCACGCCTCGGAACTGGTCGATCGCAAACAGGAACTCATCGATGGGGCCTTCGGCAGGCAGCAAACCCTGGTGACGCCAATATTGTTCCTGCACCTCGCTGCCTAGGCCTTCGACATAGGCCCACGTCGATTGATTGGAAGACCACCCTAGCAAGAGCCTGGCCTTTGCGGTGCTGTCCGAAACATGGGCCAGAACGCGGTCTTCGAAAGCATCTTTCCAGCGGTCTCCGAACTTGTCGAAACCAAATGCCGAGACGTAGTACGTAAGGTCCGGCGGTGCGGCCGAGTCCAGGGCACCCTTCATCAACTCAAACATCTGATCGAGGGTGAACGGAATCTGACCCAGGGTTTGGCCAAGAAGACCCGGCAACTTGACCATCTTCGCAAGCTTCAAAATGCCCGGCACGCCATCTCGAGCCAGCACGCGCTGGAGGACCTCCTTACGCACGTTGTCGGTATCATCGATCACTTCACCACCCGGGACGTACTTGCCAACGTGCGGTATCCAGTCATCGAACGCATGGCGGTCGGACACCATGGGGTCGCTAGGACGATAGCGCTCGACCAGATTCTTCACAGCGGCAAGCTCGTCACCAGTCAATGCCCAGTCCGAGTCGCTGAAGTACTCATTGCGAGCCGACTCGTCTTTGAGGGCGTGCCAGATCGGGTTGCCCACAGCCGTTTGGTGAGCAGCGAGGTGGCTGTCGATGCGGGCGAGCACCTTCGCCCGATTGAGCGGCCGCAGTTGCCCCATCTTCTCGACGAAAACACCCAAACGGCTTTCGTCATCGCCGGCGGCGACAAGCGTACGGTCAACGACGGCAGTTTCAAAGTCCCACACTACGCCGAAGGTAATTTCCTCCGGTACTTCCGGCGCCAGGTCACGCAGCTTGGGATGCTGCGTGGGGGAGGTCGAGTCCATGTGACGAGGCAGAAGCTTCTTGAGCAACTGCCAGCCAACGTCGGGGCGCGCCACTAGTACAGCGTCGAGGCTCGCGATGCGTTGGGGCAGCAATCCGTACGTGTTGGGTGACCAGCCCAGCAAGATGTCGCGCAGGCTGTTGATCGGCCGATTGACGTGGTTCGAATCCGGCTCCGGATCCAGTTGACCGAGCTTGGCGAGCACCACCACGGCGCGGATCAGGTAGCGCGGGTCCCAGGCAATCGATTCCAGCGCCCAGAGGAAGTGGACATGCGGGCTCGATGGGCCGAAGAATCGATCGCGCTCCGACTCGAAAATCTGTGCGACCTGCTCAGGGGCACCCTCGAGCATAGACTCGAGGGCCGTCAAAAAAGGGTTGGGTGCGGCCTCTGCGAGCAGCGCGGTCTGGTCGCCGAGACGCACTATTGAGTGGTGCGATTTGCCCCATTCGGGCAGCGCCTTGATCACGTCGTCGACGTACTGTTGCGGCGACTTGCCCTTGACGTGCAGGTCTGCCACCTTGTTCATTGAGGCGATGATAAGCAACGTCAACGCGAGGCCATCGCGCAGCCACCGACTGTGGGCAGATCCGGCTGCATTGGCCGGATCGTATTTTTGGTCTCGGGACGGCTGTTCGGGCTGCTTGCCGAAGACTTTAACGATGGCGTCACTCAGCCGCGTCAGATCTTCATCAGTGAGCTGACGGCCGTAGAAGTAGAAGGCGTCCACGGGCGCACGTACCTGCCAGACGTCGGCCTCTCGGTCGACAGGGCGATCAGGCAAGGCCAGCGTCGGCATGAGGATGACCTCGAGGGCACCATAGGTGGCGTGCCCACCGAGCTCCTTCAGCACCTCGCAGTCGGCGGGGAGATCGTTGGACCAACCTCCGGCGAGAAGCGCAGGCTTCAGCGCGGTGGCCTGGTCCACCCAGACGGGGTCAGCAACGGGAGCGTTCCTGATGAGCCGTTTCAGGATGGTCAGACTGCGCCCGCATCGATGCGCCAGCTCGTAGCCCTGTCCGTGGTCAAGCCCCATCTCCATGAAGCCAGGCACCATGCCCGTGGCGGTCGGCCGGTTCAGCATCGGGCTGCGTTTAGCCTGGGCACCAGTCGCGGCTGACAGCGTGGGGCATTTCCTGCCGAGCCCCCCCGCCAGTGATTCGGCAGCGCCTGTAGCAATGAAGACCATCTTGGTGCGCATCGCCAAAAAGCGGGCCGCCGCTTCGGTGCGTACGATCAGTGTTCTGGACTCCAAAGACTCGCGCGCGGCAGGCTCCGCGCTACGGATCGCCGCGACCGCGAATGCGATGACTTCCTCGGACGTCTCGGCGCCAAGCATGAAGGACTCGGGCTGCCCTTGAAGTTTGGCAATCAACGCATCGGCCTCCTGCTGGCGATCGGCGATGACAAGCTTCTCGCTGAGCTGCGGATTGAACTGAGTACTGAATTCGTCCCAGTACTCGTCGGTGCTCAAGGCGCCTTCTTGGGGAGCACTCTTGAGGACATTACGGGCATAGCGGGCAGCAATGGCCGGATGGTCTTTGAGCCATTGCACAAGCTGAACGCCGTCGATGTACTTGACGTCGTTCCATTTGCCTTCCCGACGACGATCATCTTCCCATTCCGGGATTTTCTTGGTCCCTGTGTTCCAAGAGCCGAGATTCACCAGTACCAGGGTGTTCTCTGCCATCTCTTCAGCTGGAGTTTGCTTCGTCCGTTTCTTGTAGTCAGCTGTCGCCTTTGGTGCGCCAGGGCCGGTGCCGAACTCCCACTTCGACTTGCCCGCCGGCACATAGCCCTTGGCCTCGGTCGTTTCGAGGTCTCCATCCCAGCCGCGCAGCTGGCTGACCTCACCGCTCGGAAAGCGAAAGCGCGACGCATCGTCGATAGTCATGCGGATCAGATCCGCCAGCATGGCCATAACCATCTCGCGGGCGTTCAGGAACGTCGCCCAAGTCTTAAGAGCCGTTTCGTCGATCCATTGCATGGCTGTCCCCTATCGGCGTGTGCCGCTCATTGACTACTAGACACGCCAGATTTTGCATGTGTGCCCAGGCGATTCATCGCATCTCAAAGGGCTACTTCTTCGGCAAGAATTTCCAGCGACGGTGGACATGGAGGAAAGCATCCAGTCAAGCTCGCGATAGCAAGGGCCAGCCGTTCATCCCACGCCACATCTGCTCGCCGAGCCTGAGGAGCATCTTCGGGCACGACGCGTTAGGAAGGAATCGTTGCATCTCGACGTAGCAAAACGTCCATGCGTAGTTGCGGAGTTCCGGGTAGAGGCCAAGAGCGAGCGCTGCTGTCCCCAAGTCCGGCAGCGTGTGCTCGCGCGCCCGGTCCTGCAGATTGGAAGCGAGCCCCGAATACACCTGTTCGATATTCCAGCAATCTTTCAGGTCATCTGCATAACGCGCAGCGCTGCCTGAGATGTCGTAGATCTTGACATCCGCTTCCTTGCCATTCTTCTGTGTGTACCGCGTCTGAGGTCGATGCTGCCTCTGCAAGATCTCGACTGGTGCATCCGTCTCGATGAAATACCAGCCCGGTGTCCGCGGGATCTTCGCGGCCACGTGCCATCGATCTCCGGCCAGGTTCATCGGCACACGGTTTGCAAGCTGATCTAAATGCTTGGCGAGGTCGAGCAGTTGCTGACGAACAACTTTTTCCGGTGTCTTCTTCATCAGGAGAGGGGTCTTTGGGCAGGCAGACGATTATGCGGCGCGGCCTTGGTTGTTTGACTGCATCTCTTCCAGTGGCTTTTCTGTCGGCGCTGAGATCCACGCATTCGGCCATTTCTCGGCATCGGCCGGCTCCACCATCGAAATCGCCCGCTGCTGCACCCAGAAGTGGCCGGACTTCACGAGGTTATTCTGGCATCGCGCCACCGCAGATTCGAAGTCATTTACGGGCGTCCTTCGCCGGATACCATCCGCGCTCCACAACTAAGAGTCGCGAGGAGTCCGGCATGCAAACCCAATCAGACCCCACAGGCGACATCATTCATTTGGCGGTTTGCGTCGAGCGCCTGAGTTCCTGCCATCTGACCTTGCAGGACGTGAGGGCCAATCTCGACCATCCCTTGTCGGGGCCGGCCTTTCGGTATGCAGTCGTCGAGTACATGACGCTTTTCAACCAGTCCAAGGACGGTCAGGGGCACCCTCGGAGGATCCCCGTCGGT
This sequence comes from Variovorax sp. EL159, assembly GCF_900100965.1. Lineage (GTDB taxonomy): Bacteria > Pseudomonadota > Gammaproteobacteria > Burkholderiales > Burkholderiaceae_C > Variovorax. The sequence continues at coordinate 127,266 of NZ_FMUJ01000005.1, forward strand.
TGTGTTCCGGTCAATCATGTGGCGCTGCACGAGCGGCTAAAGAAGACACGAAACGAGTTGCTGGCGCACTCAGACATGTCTGCGCTCGATGGCTCCCTGGACTTCAAGGACATTCGCGGGCTCCCCATCACCACCACGACCTTGACGCATGCAGACGATTTGGCCGAGCTGAAGAACGTCGACGAGTTCCTCGACCTGATCCAAACCGTGCGCGACAACGTGTTTGCGAAGCGAGCAACGCTCTTGGCGGGCTTGCCGAGCGCCTAGCCGTGGTTGCCGTTCTTTGATGAGTTCTCGGACGTTCATTGGGGTTCTTGCGGTGCGATGATGGTGATGACCAAGGCGCCGCCGGGTATCAGCATGAAGCCCATCGGCGTCACGCTGATACATTGAGTTCATCTGGAGGCGAAGATGCAGGATCGAGAATGGTTGGTGTCTTAGTGCTGCCGCAGCCGTCTTCGATGGCCCGCATCAGCCCCATAGCCGTGCAAACGAGCTTTGCGTGGGGGCCGAAGACGCAACCGAGGGGAGTCGGGGGGCTGCTGCCTGCGAACTGGGCTCTCATCGAAAAGACCAGGCAGCAAGCCACCGCGACGGCAGCTGAGTCCAATGCGCCCAATTGGCATCCAGTCATTGATCGCATCGAGAAGACGTCTCGAATCGTGCAATGACTGGCGACTCCTCCTTCACGCTGCCGGCCGACCTGCGCGCCGAACTGACCGAAGACCCCTCGGTCGCGACACGCCGACGTCTCATGGTGGCTTGGGCCAAGGAGTCCGCGACCGGTCGGCTTGTCTACATCGGAGAGCTTCCTCGCGAACGTACGGGGCTCAAGTGCGCTTGCGAGTGCTACGGCTGTGGAGAGCAGTTGGAGGCGGTGAATGCCGGCGTCGATCAGGCCGTGCGCGCGCCGCACTTCCGTCACTTGCGCTACACGCCTGCCAACAACTGCAGGCTGTTAGTCGCCCGCGCCGCACTTTTGTATCGACTAGGAGAGGCCCGCATCGACCGCTTTCCTCCTCGCAAGTTTCGGGGAGAGGTCCGGGGCCTCTACGGAGGCTCCTATGCCCGGGAAAGCGTTATTGAGGAGCAACTCGCGCGGGTAGTTGCTGCAGACATTGAAGATCAGGTGACCGCTGTGCTGACGCTCGCAGACGGTAATCAAGTGCTGGTGCGGTTGTCGGGCAGCGTGGATGTGTCGCCAGATGGCCATCGACTGCCAACCATCGTCATCGCGGCGGATGATCCCGCGGTGGCCAATATGAGCGCAGAGGAACTGCGCACTCGCATTCAGCAGCTTGTTCTGGATGGGCAGTGGGTCGGACCCGAACTGGACAGAAGCGGGATCGAGCCGCAACTGCAAGCCCAAGCCTTAGCCGATGCCGTTGAAGCACTAGACGCTGTACCGATAGAGGCAGAGCCCGAGATTGGACTCACACCGACCCGCGAAACCCTGCTGCACTGGACCGCCAAGGAGCTGCTCCGCGAATTGAAGAGCGTGGTAGTACCGGACATCGAGCTGCCTTGGGAGGACTGGATGCATGTCGCCGGCGTGACGCCGTTCGACCTCATGCAGGACGGAGGTGACGTGCCCCTTGACGACATCCGCCTCGAGAAGCAGCTTGGGCGGACTCGCCCTGACCTGCTCGCCGAGATGTATGGGGAACCAGAGGAGTATTTTTCGGGGCCGATTGCCATTGAGGTGACCGTCACCCACCCGATCGATCGAGCTCGTCTCGAACGCATTCGCGCGGAAGACGTGGCTTGCCTGGAGCTTGACCTCAGCGGGCTGCCACGCGACACGACACGCACTCATCTCAGAAACCTCTTGCACCACGGAAACGTTCCGTCCTACTGGGTGCATCACCCCGTCTTTGATGCACGGCGGGGGAGGTTCTGGCAGCAGGTGCTAGATGCGAGTGACTCCCAGCTTGCGCGCTGGTTTTCGGCAGACTTCTTAGTCGTCTACAAATACCTAGACGGCAGTCTCAATTGGGGGCCATACACCGGCGAGCGCGATGAAGCCAAGCGCCGCCTGGCTGCGCTGGGCGTCGAGCTGGAGCGCCGAGGCTACCGCGGCGCGAAATTAACGGACGACGACACTGAGTTGGTACGCGTTCTCGGGCGCCTCTATTCCATTCGTGACAACAAGCCAGTCTTCTATCGCATTGTGTCGCTCTGGCAGGTTGTCAACGCGATCATGACGGATAGACAACAGGCTCGCTCCCGCGGCTACCATTTCCTCTTTCTCGTGGCGCTGAAAGCCTACGACCGCCGCTTTCCACTGGACCAGCAGAAAAAGATAGACGCCTGGCGTGAACGAGCGCGGCGCGGGATTGAGGAGCCTAGCGACATCTACTACCGTAGACGCAAGTACGACGAACTAGTCGCGCTGCTCTTCCCCGAAATGGCGTCAGGTCTGACTTGGTCCAGTAAGGGGCATCGCTAGATTGGCACTGTCGATCAAGCGGATATGAGGTCCACCTGCGGTGATACTGTTTCGGTTCATCCTGGGGCGGCGCATTCTGCTTGCATCTGACAGCTGAGTACTTCGCCTAACCTATCTCGCGCCGTACCGGTTCAAAATCATAAAGAGAAGTGGGTGCAAAAACGCCTGGTTAGTATGAAGCTCAGAAGCTACTGAGCAAGTAGTTCGTCGGCTGACTTGCCCGCTTCGAGTGCCGCCTTGAACCAAGCCGGACGCGGCCCGCGTCCGCTCCACACGTTGCCTTGATCGTCCCGGAATTTGGGAAGGGCAGACGTGACGCCCGTCTTGTCTTTTCCCTTTGGCTTGGTCGCAGCGTGGCCAACCGACGCGACGCGACCAATAGGTCTGTCAAAACCCAGGTCCGCTGCCGTGAAACCATAGGCTGCGATTGCTTCCTTGATTCGAGACAGAACGCCAGCAGCCTCTTTCTGACGCAGCTTGTCTGCTTCTTTTTGTAGTTCTTCGATCTGTTGCTGGACTTGCAGGTAGGTTTTTGCCATTGGGCGATCTAATTGAGAATGGGGAAGGGCGGGAGCTTATACGCAATCAGAACGAAAGGCTTGTAAGGAATTGCTGATTCTGCATTTGAATGAGGTGCTCTGAAGTGATTCGACGGCTACTTGATAGTCAGCGACACATCAGTGCGGAAGTTGCGGCGATAAACTGACGCGGTCTCCACAAGAGCATGGGTCCGGCCGCCAAGTGCGCGTGAAGATCATCAAGGAACAACAAATACTCACGCAAGGAAATCGTGGATTGCGCCTACGCGCGGATTGGAGAGAGTGGCTGCGACTTTCTCACCAACAACTGCGAGCATTTCGCCAACTGTTGCGTGAGTAGACTCATGCAAGCGGAGATCGATCGAGTAAAGCTGCGCCCAAGCAATCACTTCGTGACAGGGCGAGGGTCCTATCCCCATCGCGGCATTTACATCGATAACATTGATCCACTACTCAGGACTGGCCGGAGGAGCGGTAAAGGTCGGCCCGGTCGAGATAGTTTCGTTTGCCGTCTTTGTCGCCGGCGAGCGGGTTCGCTTGCGCCACGAGCCCGGTGAGGCGTACTCTGGGGCGGAAATCGTCGAACTGCAGTCCGCGTCTTGGCGAGGACCGCTACCACCCTGTCGGCGAGTTCTATGGCCTAGTCCACATCGTGTTTTACCAAAAGAATCACCGGCTGATGAACAGCTGAAAACTGCTTGAGCAGCGAGTGTATGCGCAGGCGCGTGAGCGCGTCGACGGGTGCATCGGTCGGCAGCAGCTTGGGTTCGCACGCGTGATGAGGGCACAAGGCCTGAGCATCAAGCTTCGCAGACGATTCGTTCGAACGACCGACAGCAAGCACGACTCGCCGATCTTCCCGAACCTGTATCGCAACGTCATCCCGACGCGGCCGAACGTGGTCTGGGTCCCTTGACCGCGCGTCAACTTAATCGTGCAGTCCATGACGCCGCCGAAGCGGCCAAGATCGACAAGCGCGTCACCATGCATACGTTGCGCCACAGCTTCGCACGTAGCCGAGCGAGGACGGCTTCGCAGCGTATCCGGTCATGTGGGCACCGCTTTCGAATGACTGCCGACAGTCCCGAAAGCAGGCATCCGAAGGAGGTCCGGCGAAGGACTGCTCCCGGATTAGTAACCCACTGGTGGCTGGACTGGTTCACTCGGCACCCAGATCGGGAAGAATCGCTTCTTCTTCTCGGAAAACATGTGCGTCAAAAGTCGTCGCTGCATCTGTGGCGGTTTCTCAGGACGGCCACCCTTTTTGGGGTCCTTTGCCTTAGGCCAGCCTCCCTTGTTCAGCAGGCGATCCTTCGTCCCTGTCTGGGCCTCGGCGTAGTAGCAGCCCTTGCAGCCGTAGCGCGTCACCACGCTGCTCAGAATCTCGCGTGTGACCGTGTCGTGTCTGTGGACCATGCCGACGCCCACCTTGTCGTACGTGCCTATCTTCGCCGCGTGATTGCAGTTGTAGTAGCGACCGTTTCCGCTCGTGAGCTCATTCATCCACGTCCGGCAGATCGTTGACGCGATGCCAACATGATTCTGGTGGTCGTCGCCGTTCAAGAACAGCGTGACGTGAAAGTGCCAGCCCGTCTCGATCCCATACTCGGTGCCGATGATGTACCCGGTAATCGGCTCGGGCTTCTTCTTGGCATCTCGATCCTTCTGCGACTGAATCACTTTGGGAAGATCGCGATTGAGATACTTGATCAGCGCCTCGCGGTAGGCTCGCGCTTGAATCCAGTCATGTGCTGGAGAAAATCCCTCGACGAACATGCAATCGACTCGAATCACCAGAAGGCGCGAGTGACGACGGAACTGCGCATCGGTGTAACGCCGGACGCAGGTGAGATTGCGCCGCACCTTATCTTGATGAAATTTGACGGTCTTGCGAAAGGCTGGCTCACGCGCTCCTGAGCGCAATGCCGAAAGCATTCGCTGTCGGGCGGCAGCGTACTCCTTGCGCTCCGCCTGGCTCAGTGCTTTGCCCAAGGCCCTCCAGTCAAACAGGCGCTCCCTGGCAGCGCACTGGATAAAGAGCTCGACGTAGGGGTGCAGTCGATGCTTGGGAAGGTTCTCCTGCAGTTGCTGTGGTGTCAACCACAGTGCACGTTGAATTCGTTGCTCCAGCTTTGAGCCGAAGCGCTGAACGGGGGACTTGCCTGGTGCGCAATGAGAGGGCCCCTCTGCGAGCAGATCGCGGGTGAGATCGACAATGTCTTCAATGTGCTTGGCTGTCTGAAAGCCAGACGGTATGCGAAGGCACTCCTTCCCATTGAAGGTATCGTGGTAAATCATGCTGATGCACAAGGAACGCTTGTCACCAAACAATGGTGACGATGACGGGCACGATGATGGTGTTGCTGTGAAGTTGATCATTTGGAGGTGAATGTCATAGTGGGAAAGTCCAAGCGCCTGATGGCAACTAGATACAGATCCCAATGAGATCGATAATCTCGACGGAAAGAAGGGGCTGGGACGCGGTAGGTAATTTCAAATGAGATAAAGAGATAATCCGAAACCTCTTCTCCCCAGTGAAGCAAAGATGTCCAGAGGAATCACGGATCTGGTCTCATAGATATGACATCAGGTCGATAAAAAGTTATCACGCTCGACGGGTGTGCTTTGTGAGGTGTGATTGCCAGCCAGTTCGAAAGCTTGGCGCTTGGCGCGAAGTCGTTTTCTCCCCCTCCCGCATCCGTTGCTGTGCATTTCAATGCAAGCAAGGAGCGCGTGAATGACGAAGGCGACTAGGGCACGCTACAGGCTCGAATTCAAGTTGCAGGCGTTGATTGAGGGTAGTCAAATCATCGCGGTGATGGCGCACACATTGGAGGTGCTCAAACAGACTTTGTGAAACGGGACCAAGGCGCTAGCGCCAAGGTAAGTTCGCGGCGTTGACAGTAAGCTGCCGAGCGTCGCCCAGATGGGAATCGGCTAGCTGCGCGTTGAGCGGATGCGTGTGCAGATAGCGCGCGATAGGTAAATGACGGCGTATCTCGCGAGCGTGGTGGTGATGTGCGCGTGCATGCAAACGCGATCGATGTGTGAGTCCGATCTCGGTCAATCGGCGCTGAGCGCAGCAAATCAGCTCGACGGGCTATAACGAACTCTCGGTGCGCGACGCCAAGGGTATGCGCAGGTGTGACGGACCAGTACCACTATGTTTGTATCGAAGTGAAGGCTTCGCGGCGCCGTGCGAAAGCACGATGCGCTTGACTGTCGTTGCTCGCGCATGATGGAAACGACCATGGCGATTACGTTCGAATACAACTCAAATAGAGGGCGTTGGAATAGTTGCGCGGGGCGGTATGCCTTCAGCCAGACAGAGCCCTGCTCGGGGGCGGCGCGCTGTTCGTGCAGTCCTGTTGATGCGGCGGCAGCGTGGCCGCTGGCTGGCTGCTTGTCGATCCGGTCGAGCTGCAAACCGCCTGGCCCTGAAACACCTTCAAGGGGATGTTGGGTTTACTGAGTCGCAAAAACAATGCGATTCCATGCGACAAATCGCATGGAATCGCATTGTTTGGGAGTCGAGGCGGCCAAAGCCGCCCCTCATGGGCATCTCAGGGCACGCCGAAGTTGGGGCCAGGATTGATGAAGCGGCGACGACCAACCAGGCCGATCCACACCTTACCGCATGCAACTAGGTAGTCCAGGACCTCGTTGAAGCGAGCAACAGGGCGGATCGGGCCGGCATGCAGGACGGCGTTGCGAGGGGCTGTCAGATTGCCGCCTTGATAGAAGTGCGTGTGGAGGTAGAACTCCAACGCTTTGGCATCTGACTGAATCTGCGGCGCTCCGGCATGATGCCCGAACAGGCGCTTGAATTCATCGATATGCCAGCGCACGATGAAGAATGCGCACTCTAAGGCGTTGAGACTGATTTTCCCTTGCTGCTTGGTGAAAAAGTGCAGCAGCGCCGCGAGACGCCCCGCCATTTCCATCGACTTCGATGCGAAATCCTTGATGTCGTTCAAGTAGCCGAACGGCTGCAACATCGCTTCCACCTGGTTCGTCAACGCGATCCAGCGAGTCACCGCCTCGGGCGAGAACTCCAGCACTTCGCGTTTGATCGGACCTTCGGCGAGCCGTCGGTCGTATTCTTCGAGCAACTCCTTGATTCCGCCGTGAAAGCCGGGGAGATAGACCCATTGCTCGTTGTACCAGTACACAAAGCGGAAGCCCTGCGTGGAGGGCGGAGCACCCACCAGCACACGCGCCCAGAAGCCGGAACCGCGCGCGAGCTCACCGTGACGGCGCAGGTAGTCCTTGAGCATTGCGGGCTGGACCATGATGCTCATGGTGCCTCGCGGATGGCGGACGACGATGTGCACACCGCGGCCGCGATCGAGCGTCAGCATCTTGGCGCCATCCCAGACCCGGTTGTGCACACTGAACGTCGTCATCGCACTGCCTTTGAGGACGGCCTCACCTTCATCCGACATGAGCGCGATCGACTCGCAGTCGCCCTCGAGCGCCTCGATGAGCGCGCGTTCGGAAATGTCCTGACGAACGAGTTGCCGCAGACGAGGCGAGATCGGCTTCTTCTTCTCGTGTGCTTCCCACTGCTCTTGGATCTCGTCGGTCGATTCGTCTTGGTGCGCGGCCTTCTTGAGCTTGCCCCGGAGTACCTGGTCCTTTGCTCGCCACACTTTCATGTCGCATATGTACCGCGAGAGATTCTCCTGGTACTTGGCCGCACGGGCTTCGTCATGAGCGTGGATCGGGGCCGACACGATGCCGTCAACCGCCGACTTGCGTTCGCCAGACTCTGCAATCGTCAAGAAGTTGGTCGAGACAGGACGGAGCTGGCCAGTGGGCAGCAGGACGTCGACGAGGCTCTGACTCGCCGCCGAGATGGCGGACAAGATGGCCATACAGATCAAAGCATCGGGAGCCTGCACCTTGGCTTGGATTTCCGTGACAAGACGCGCCAGTTCGGGGGGCAACGCATCGACAGGGTAGGGAGGTGTGATGATGGGAGGGATCACTCTTCGCTCCCTTCCTCGAGTTGAGCTTCCGTCGCGGGCGGCGTCATTTGCACTCCACCGCAGGACGAGCAGCGGAGGCCTTCCCCGTTTTCGTTGCACTGAGCACGAGCTTCCCCGAGCAGCTTCTTGAATTTCGCCGGATGCAGCTTCAGGCCGTCGCGCCCGAGCGCTTCCAAGACGGCACGCTGCGTCACGCCGCGGGTGAGCGCCTGCTCGATGTTGGCATACAGCGCGTTGAACTTGGTGGCGGTGCTGCGCTCGCCCGTGGGCTGGAGCGCGTCGAGTGACTTCATCAGCGCATCGCGGCCTTCGAATTCGAGGGTGGTGGCCATGTCGCTCATTGCTGGCTCTCCTCGATCAGTGCCTTGATCGAATCGGCAGGCCACAGGAGGCGACCGTTCGGGAGGCGCAGCGGCTTGATGCCGAAGTAGGAGCCGTGGCGGCTCAGGCGCTTGCGAACGGTCTGCGGACCGACCAGGTACTGCGCAGCAAACGCATCGGTGGTGAGTTGGAACCCTGCTTGACTGGCAAGGACTTGTGCTTGCATTACTTACTCCAGGAAAAATACATCCCTGCATGACCGCGCACATCGCTGAGCCTTACTAAGTGGAAGTGCGCGCTGCAGTGGGGAGGAGTCTGAAAGAACGCGACAATTTTTTCGCGGTACGTTTGGGTGGCACCGGAAGGTACCTCGCCTCGATCAAGCGAGGCGATGGAACGGTAGTTGCCATAGCTGTCTCTTGGGGTGAAGACCGGAGCAGTCGTCCTGAGGCTGGCATCCAACCGAGTAGCAAGCTGATCGCCGAAGTTTCAATCGAGGCGCCACCGTGACGCTGGTGCACAGCGGATCTCAGTGATGGCACTGATACTGCCCTTGGTGCAGCAGTGCCTTGCGAAGGCAGACTTCATCGCGTTACATAGCCTCCGCTCACATGCCGCATGTGCCGTTTGAGGCACGATTGCAACTGGTGATCGACAGCGTTGTGGACGCTCTTGCTGTAGTGCTGCGGGGTGAGCGGGCCGAGACCGTGTTCAAGCTGCTGTTGATCGACAAGCTCAAACCTGCCAGTTGGATGCTCGCTCACCGCTCGTTGTGCGACATACACACGGGTTGCGGCCATATCAGCCTGATTCAAGCGACTTGGCCGCGGGGCACGAAACCTGCGATTACCGCAAAGATGTGCTTGCGCGCTTTCCGTTCACTACTCTCAATACCCTGTCATGGCTAAAAGAAAGATCGATAACTCTCTCTATCATTTTCTGCTCGGTGCGATCAGTAATGCGCTGCCGCTTGAGTTTGCCATTCGCGCTTCGGAATTGCGCTACCCGGAAGCCTTGGCGCGATTGAAAGACATAGACAAGGAAATCAGAGAGTGTTTGCTGGGTTGGGGTGCACGAAAAGAGGAAATCGATGCGGAGGAGTTGATCGATTATGCATGGGATTTGTTACAGATTGGCGCCCCGCGCGTTCGATTGCATGGGCGATTGATACATCCAGAGATAGCGGAGATTTTGAATCGGTGCACGAGCGAGATTCATTCAAAAATCAACCTCAAAGATGATGATTTGGAACTTCCTGCCGCAAAATACTTCAGAGCCTGTGATCTTCTGAAAGGGAACGATATTAGGGAGCTGCTCTTGGCCTCTGAAGAATGTCTTCGGGATGCAAAGAGCTACGGAAAAAATGATGATATTGAATTCAATAAATTTGTGCGTATTCGACGTGTGCGCGAGCCGATTCGTTTGCATCCGAGCGTTGAAATTGCTGGTGATCACACCGAGGCTGGTGAACGTAGGCTCTGGCTCGCCGTGAAAATCGATTCTATCTTTGATGCGCTGGATATTGAGCAGCAAATAGACGAGTTTCTTTATCAACTCGCTCTAAATCGGGAGTGGAATGCGCCTGGTGATGCTGTTTCCAGTGCGCTATTCAATAAACTTCTTGGAAAAGGAGTCGCTGGTGATATGAGCGAGGATGGAGTGGCGAGAATAGATGGGATTGCCGCTGTGCTTGCTGGTCTGTATTGCAGGGATTTGCGCAAACGAAACGGATTGAGGCTCGTCGATGCAAAAAAGGAGACGCTCGAAATCTATAAGGCGTCCGACGATGCGGTGGCAAAAAATTACAAACAAGTCAACGCTAAAATTAAAAAATATATCGAAAAATTCGAAGCTGGCGTGATGGTTGATAGCGTGTAGATGGAAGAGTCTGTACGACGGAGCGATATTTGAAGATCGGCGTCAGCAATTCCTTTGCCGGCAGATGCTCTTCGGTGGCCCAAATTTGAGCTATACAGGCGTGTTGCCGTACCCCTAGGGGCTCGCCCGTTCTTCTTGTTCAGGCAGGAGATCGCCGCGGCAAGCCCTCGGGTTTTTATTGGGGCGGGCCAGTTGGGCGCTCGTGAGACTCTGTGTCGAGAGGGATGCCGGCCTGTTTCAGCATCCAGGATTCGATCTGATCGTGCCACTTGCGCAGTAGGTCGAGTGGGCGGCGGCGGTAGTGCTTCTCGGCGATCGCGCTGGGCTTATGCCCCTGGATTTGGGCGATGACACCGGCTGGGGTCTCGCACCATTCGGACAATGTGCCGAACGATCGGCGCAAGCCGTGCAGCGTGATGTGCGGCAAGCCCGCTTGCCCAAGTGCTCCGGTGTGGGCACTGCGCGGTTCTGCGAGCTTGCCATCTGCAGAGGTGGGGCTTGGAAAGACCCAGGGTGAAGGGCTCCAGGTGCGGCCTTGTGCTTCGAGGCGTTTGAGTTGTCGTCGGGGCGGCGGTACTTCGTTCAGCCGCTTGAGTTCGAGCAACAGGCTGGACAGATAGGGGGTGAGCGGGATGGTTCGCCCTGCCGCACCTTCCACTTTGTCGTTGAGCGTCAGGCTGCGCCAGCGGAAATCCACATCCTCCCAGCGCAGCGCCGCCAACTCTTCGCGCCGGGCGCCAGTGATGAGCAGGCCTTGCAGGTACGCGCTAATGACCGGGTTATGGATCTCGCGTACGCTGGTGAACCAGACGCCCAACTGCTCGCGTTGCAGGCAGTCGCCCTCTTTTGCCTTCACGCGCGGGACAGCGTCTTTCACGCCACGCGTTTGGTAACTTTCGGTGGGAATGAGCCCCTTATAGGCCGGCATGTCTTTGGCCCAGCGGATGAAGCCTCGCAGCAGCCGAAACGACAGTGCGGTCATCGTAGGACGAGTGGCGGTCTCGGCAGTGAGCCATTGTGCGATGCGCGGTCCCGTGAGGTCGGGTAGCCGGAGCGCGCGCAGTGCGGCCAGCGGACCAGCCTGGGTGAGGCCCTGTCCCCGCTTCTTGGCCGCCCCGCCTTCCGAGGCGTGCTGCACGTGATCGCGGGAGTGGCGTTCGCTCCAAAAGGGTTTGCGCTCTTGAATGTAGGCGTCCCACGCCTGACCAAAGAGTACGTCTTGGCGTGCGGCCTCTTCTCGGCGAGCCTCCAAGGCCTGGCGCTGCTCGGCTTTCACCTCCCTGGGGTCCTTGCCCTCGTTCACGAGCATCTTGAGGCGGCCGGCTTCCGTGCGCGCCCGGCCCAACTCCCAGGCGCGCGCATCACCGATCGTGACGCGCAGTGTCTTGCCGAACAGGCGGGACTCGAAGATGTAGGAGCGAGCGCCGGCCGCAGTGATCCGCAAGCCGAAGCCGGGGGTCTTGGCGTCCCAATGGATGGTCTGTTGTTTACCGGGCTCACAGGGCAGGTTCTCTACCCGTGCAGTGGTCAAAGTCAGTTTTGTCGTCATAGATGCCTACACGGCACCGTGTAGGCGCCATGTAGGCATTTTAGAGCAATCTGGGTCAACACCGGTCTGTACGAAAATCTTTCAAAGATCAGATAAGTCATTGATTTAAAAAGATTTTGTCGCATAGATCAACTCAAATCATCACAAAGGAAGGCCGACTTGTGCAGATTGAAAATCCGCGTGTCGGTGGTTCGATTCCGCCCCAGGCCACCAAATTACTGCGTCCGTCAAAGGCGCAACCTAAAAAGCCCCAAGTAAATCAACAGCTTGGGGCTTTTTTTGTGTCCGCCTTCATCCGCCGTGGTTCATCGACATCCGATGGATTCTGCAGCAACTTCTGCAGTAACCAGTCGACCCGACCAGTCCGCGCGAAGAGTTACTGCGGGTCGAAGGCCCCGTCGCCGAACTGTTCAATGTCAGCCTGCATGGCACGAAAAGCGGCGCTTCCAACAAAGGCGTCTGCGTTCCTTCGGAGATTTTGATCGATGACCTCCCGTTGCTTCTTCGAGATCCCCGCCATAGCGGCTGCGCTCTCGCGAGCCTTGGCGTTCAGGTAAGGCCAAAGCGCCCCCGGGAGTACGTACTGCTGACGGCCTCCCACCGTCCCCTGATTTGCTTGAACCCTCGTGCCCTTCCAAGGGTTAGAGCGCTGGCGAATCGTGCCAAAAATGGCGATTGGCCCGAGCTTGGCGAACGTGAAAGTCTGGGTCGAATTGTTGCAAAGGTCCATCTGGATCGTCCGCGTCAGGTAACGATTGATGTTGGGCGACTCATCGCCGCCGCTGCTTGATTCGATGATGTCGAACGGCAGCAGCTGCTGCCGGAAATCGCCAGGGTGTTCACGTTCTCCGAGAAGAAATGCTCGCCAAGTCACCTCCGCCTGCCGACAGAGTTCCTCCGCCTCGGGGTCAGCCCAGGGGCCGAAGTCTTCGGTTTCCAATGCAAGACGAAGCACGCGCCAAGACACGGATGTGCAGAACCGCAGCAGTGACGGGCCATAGACCAGTTGCACAGCAGGATTTTCGACGTATGGGTAGAAGATCTTGTTTGCGAACTCACGCTCATCCCGACTGAAGAGCGCCTCGCACTCGGCGCAGAGAAAGCTCTTCTTCAGCCCGTCCTGGACTCGCAGGTTTGGCTGTTTGGTGTTGCGCAGAGGGGAGCCCCCGGCACTCTCGCGCTTCCATCTGAACACGAACGCCGGAAGGATGTGGCTCGCTAGCAGCGGGCAATCCCGACCGCAAAGCCTGCAAAGCTCACCCATGCCACTTCCTTCTCAGAGAGCGGGAGGCAAGCGCCGGACCGCTGGTCGCAATGCGTGCGCGTTTGCGCACGATGCAATTCTGTTTCAAATCTGGTAACGGGGTTCGGTACGATTTATCGCACAGATGGCGACAGACTTATCGCGGTGCGCCTCAAATGGCCTCAGACTCAGTGGTCGAACGCCGGTTAGGCGCGTGTCAGCAGACTCTCCATGTCTCGCGAATAGGCAGCGAAATCGCGCCAGCCGAGCAGGTAAGTCATGTTGTGCGCCACGCTTGCACTAGGGTGCCTCGCAAGATCAACCGCCGGATCCTTTACGCCCTCAAAGCCTGGCACACGGGCCAAGTGATCAAAGACGGCTTGGTTCACCCTGCTAAGTTTCGCTTCGTCAAAGTGAGCATGCTGGTTGCGTCCCGCATAAATAATGAGGCCGATGGGCACACCCCTCACCTCGCGTCCGATGGCGAATTGACGAGCGGCCGAGCTTTCCCCAACGATTGCCGAAGCTACGCCAGACAACGTGCTGGCGATGGAATGCATTTGAATGCCTTTATGGGCAATCTCGAGGATCGCGCCACAAAGAGCGGCCATCGCAAAGAGCTCTGCGACGAACTCCGACTGAGCCTGCTTCGACTGCTCCAGTTGGCGTGAATTCTCTTCAGCCCAAGTGCCGTAGCTAGCGTTGAATGCGGCAGGGTCGCTTCCTTCGCTGACAAAAACGGCGCCTTCGATGCCTTTTCGCAGCGGGTCCAAGTAGGACTCGACACCTTCAAAGAGTTTTCGTGTCGCGGATGAAGTGCGGGTCAGATAGTCAGTAGCGGAGTTCATGAACGGGCGTTTGCCGAAAGAGTTGATCAATTCTGCGCGAAGGCGGTGACTCGCTATTTCACGGCATGAGCTTGCACGCCTGCTTCGGCTCGCTGCACGGTGGCGAACGGATTTGAACCTTGACGGACTTAGGTGGTCATCGGTACGATCTTCCCAACGCAAAGCACATTCGGTTGAGCCAACTATCGTCTCGGTTGGCAACCAGGATCGGAATAGAACCTTGCGCCGCTGGGTAGCTCTGTTGGCTTTTCTGCCAACGCTGCAGGTCACTGACGATGCTGCGGCAGCTTATGGAAAAGGGTGGGCTTCGCCTGTCCGCGCATGAACCCACCGACCTGTGTCGGGCGTAGCCAAGGGAACACGGGACCTCCTGAATCGCATAGGAGGGCCTCGTGCTCAATCCACAAACCACAACTCAAATGACAGTAGTGCCGATGGTAGGCGCTGGACTGCTCCGTCTGCCTCAGGTGCTGGCAATCGTTCCGGTGGGAAAAACAACTTGGTGGGCTGGCGTCAAGGCGGGTCGATACCGCAGCCCATCAAGATATCCGCACGTTGCACGGCCTGGCGGTCTAGCGATATTCAAAGGCTGTTCGAAGGGGATGCAGTATGAATGTCGTCCCCGTGCGCATGAGCGAGCACCAGCAACGAAACGGATCGAAGAAGGTGCCTCCGCGGGTGACCCTGTCGGCCATCGAAGCGGTTTTGCCGATCACTGTTCGTAGCATCTATCGCGCTGTTCAACGCGGTCGTACGCCCTCGTGGCTTTCACACCTTGATCCTTTTGGATTGCCGACCCGTGAGTATTGGGTCGATGTGCGGGCGTGCCTGCTGCACTACAGCCGCCGCGGGATCGAGTTGCGACTCGAAGTGGTTGAGTCGCAATAAGAAAAGCCACGTCCGCACAGGCGGGCGTGGCTCATCAGGATTGCGACTTTGGCGAGGCGCTTTCTTGATTTTATGCCGCCTGTCGGTCGTGGTCGAGCACGACCATGGATTCCCTCGTCCGCCTCTTGGGCGGCCACATCTACACCAGCTCCAGTGGAGCGAGGCTCAAGGCTCCCATCGTGAGAGTCCTTCAGGCTGTCGCCCGCCATCTTGACTGGTCCGACGCGGCGCGTCAGGACGAAGGCTGCTGGCCTGGGCAGCAGCGCATTGCCGCGGCTTGTGCAATCTCTGATAGGACCGTTCGGCGGGTCATGAGGGAGGCTGCGCGACTCAATGTCATCCGTTACCTCGAGGCTGGGGCTGGAGAGACGAACCGCACGTTTTTCAATCCCGGTCTTCTGGAGGCCGCTAGGCGATTCGATTCACTTCCTTGGGCCGAGCAGCACCGGTTCTATGTGAACCTCTCCGATCTTCCCCCGTGGGGTCAGCCTCTCTTGGTCAAACCAGCTCTCAGAGATTCTGAAATGACTGTCGACAAGTCCGAAAACCGCGCTGCTGTGAGAACTGCGGAAGCGAATTTGCCTGCTACGAAGTTCATAGCGGACAGATTCGCTACCAATGTCATAGCGGACAAAATGGCCGGTGAATCTTTCATAGACACACCCCCCCTTAATGAGAGCCCCTCAACGGGGCGACTCTCGTTCTCGAGAGACGCTCCGTCTCGCGCCGCAGGCGCCCCCGCCCCCGAAGGGGGCGTCACGCCTGCGCAAGCGGGCGGGGGGGTGTGTTCCAGTTCGTGCGTGAGCAGCAGTTCTTTGAGGGCCTTGCCCCAAGAGTCTGTTGGCATGAAGAAGGCTCGACGGCTCGCGCCGGACGCTCCCCAAGCGGTTCTGGAGGGGCGGCGATTGGCGAGTTGGATTCGATCGATCAATCGCGGAGCCGATCATTTGACCCAGTTGGTGTCGCTGCGAATTCACATCGATCATGGCGCATCCGGAGGGCAATTGCATCTCCGGGAAAATAAAGTTGCAATTTCCAAGGATAAAGCCGGAGGTCTGACGTTAGTCGATTTTGAGAGGGCAATTAAAGAGGTCATTGGGCGCTCAATGAAGCAGGAGCGGCTTCGGAAAAGAGATGAAGGTAATAAATATATTGGTGAATCTTTTTATGCGGGGCCACTTGATGGTTCAGCAATCATCCTTCTTGATGATTTGAAGACCGAGATTCCCGTTATCGAAAATTGCCCTTGCGCCGTTCTTGAAACATCCCATGGAAATTATCAGCATCTGTATGCTTGCGATCGAGGGCTGTCGCACGCTGAACGACATGCTCTTCAGAAGACTTTGAGCGCTAAATACGCAGGGGACGTAGGAGCTACAGGTGGCCAACAGTTGCACCGCTGGCCGGGATCCGTCAATTTGAAGCACGGGAAATATCGATTCAAAACCCGACTAGTGCAACTAAGTTCGCTTGGAACTCCGATATCAACTAAGGGTTGGCTATTAGAGAGCCAGGTTGGATTGACCGTTAGAGCTTCGACCGGTGCCATTGGATCAATGGGCAGGTGCGAAGAGCGTGGTCTAGATAACACGCCATCGGGCCTGGATTGCAGGTGTGCGATGAGCTTGTTGGCTAAGGGGCATCGGCCGGCAGATGTTCATGCCGGACTCGTCGAGTCGGCAGCAGCACGTGGCAAGGTTGACCCAGAAGACTATGCCAGCCGCACCATGACAGCTGCGCGCAACTTCCTTGGTAGCGCGCGAGCAACTCACATACAGCGCACTCAGCGGTAGCGGTCGGGGATGCCATGTCGCACGCGTGTCGCACTCGCATCGCACACGTGTCGTAACCGCTCCAAGTGGCGCTCGCCACGATGGGAGCATGTCCCATAGCGAACGAAACCAGCCTACTCAGTCGAACACCGCAAAGCGGTTTTCGTCTGAGGCTGGTCAAGGGGCCGAGCCCCCTGAAACCCCCAATTCCTCCCGGGCCAGACGCCCGCTTGTAGCCGTCTCTGAGGACGGCGAATTTCCGACCCGGATAGGTCTGCGTCTGCCATCTGACGATGCAGATGCTTGGCGCGCAGCTGCTCGCGCTCACGGCATGAATCTGTCCGACTGGCTGCGCTCCGCCGTGCGCATCGGTGCCGGCGCGGCTGCGCCAATGACCGGCCGGCGCGCGCCAGGCCGTCGTCAGCCCGATCTCTCCAGGCGGCGCTACACGCAGGTCGATCCCGCTCTTCTTTTTCAGCTCAGTCAGATCGGAAATTCAGTCAATCAAATCGCGCGTCGGCTAAATGGGCAATACGTCGTCGGCCTGCCCGCCGACGTATTGAGTTCGGCCAATTCCCTCAAACAGATCGAACTAGCGATGCAGGAAATCCTCCAGGCGCATTTGAAATGAACCGGCGTGTATCTTTCCTTTACTCCGCATGGCCAGGGCAGTCCGCAAGACGCCATCGACTACATCCTGTCGCCTCTGGATTCCAAACGCATACCACGCGCTGGAATTCGCGTTCTGCGCGGCGATCCGCAGATGGTCGCAAACGTTGCGGGATCTCTCGATTTCAAGTGGCGCTACAAGTCGGGGTCTTTGGGTTTCTCGCCAGAAGAGAAACTGAGCGATCAAGAAATTCAGGAGCTGCTCGACGACTTCGAGCGCGTTGCATTCCCCGGGCTCGGTGCGCATCGGAATTGCTGGACGGCCGTCGAACACCGACGCCCAAATGGTGGTTTCGATATCCACCTCGTCCATGCCATGGTCGATTTGCAAAGTGGCAAGTCGATGAACATTGCGCCGCCGGGCTGGGCGAAGGTGTGGGATCCATTTCGCAACTCTTGGAATTTCAGGCTCGGTCTCGCACGCCCAGACGATCCGAGACGCCAAAAGAACGTTCAACCGCTTCAGCACGAAGCCTTTTTTTCGGCGGCGGAGCTGCGTGCGGGTCTTCCGGGCGATGCACCCTCTGCGCGCGAGCGGATCGGGAAATGGCTGGAGGCCGGCGTACGTGCTGGCGCACTGACCGATCGCGCGTCCGTCTTGGCTGCATTGGAGAAGGCCGGCGCCATCACGCGCGTGGGGGCGGACTACATCAGCCTGCGGCTACAGCCTGGCGCCAGACCACTGCGGCTACGCGGAGCCTTGATCGATGACCGGTTCGACGCCGCCCAGTGGCTCGAAGCCGATCGAGAACGATCCGTTCGCGTTCCTGGACATGACCTGGTCATTGGCTCCAGCGGCAGAGGCGGCGACGTCGACATCGAGCGGGCTCGAGCCGAGCGGCGCAGGCTCGTCCCGCAGCTCGAAGCCGCCGCTGCCCGAAATCGCAAACGCTACGGTCCCGATGCTGAACTCGGTCGCATCGGCATCGAGTCCGATGTTGACGGACATAGAGATCGAGCGCCAGGCGAAGGCGCTGGCCCAGTTCGACCAGCAGTTCAGTCAGCTCGCAGCGAAGGCGAGGACGCTCGGTTCGTTGCTGGACCAGTCGACGGCCCGGATGGTGACGGACCTCAGGGTGCACGAGCAGGCACTGCAGGCACAAATCGCGTTGACCCAAGGGCAAACGACGACAGATCTGCAGAAGGCGCGCCAGCGCCTTCGCAGAGCTCTGTACTGGGCCGTTCTCACTCCGGCCGTGACGACCTTGGTCGTTTGCGTGTTGGCGATCGCGGCGACATGGGCCTTCGCGCAGTTGCAGGTCGACGAGGTGCGGGCCGCGCAAGCGCGGCTCGAGCAGTCCCTGCACCCGGCCCAGCAAAGCCCAGCCGCAAGCGGAAGGCGGCGGCCATGAATGCCCCTTCTGTCGTCGATCAATTTCTTTCCCTCGCGCAGGCGCGTGTTGCGTCGGCTTTCTTCAACCACCACCAGGAGTCCTCCATGAGCATCACCGATCCATCTACAGCTACCACCTCGGCACCTTCTCCAGCGGTTGCAGCACCTACGCGCCCATCGCTGAAAGACTCGTTGCGATTCAATGCAGCGCCGAAGAAGACTGCCGTCGCGGCCGCAGCCGCCGGCATCGATCTCGATCGCCCACGGCCCCCTGCAGTCAAGAGTGAAGCTCGCGAGCTCGCTCCGATCGAATTCGGGCCCGGCTGGCTGAGCCGAATCTTGGAGGCGTTCAGGTCGCTCCTGATGCGCCTGCTCGGCGGCCTGTGGGGACCGTCCTCTATCCCTCCCGGCACCGTGGTGACGGGCGAGGCAGGAGAGCCGGCCCAAGACGGCAGGGATGCCCTCATCCAGTTGCTCAAGGAAGAGCTCGCGGAGACCCGCGCTGAGCTTGCAAGGCTTCGTGCGGCGGCCAGCGCCGCAGGCTTGGATCTTGACCACGCCGATCGCGTCGAGGATGCCGCGGTGAAGGGGTTCGACGCAGCAGACCGGGCTCTTGCGCTCGACAAGGCGCGCGACGCCGCGCGCGCAAAACGCGATGGTGCGAAGCTGCTCGACGTTGGCGAAGACCATCTGCGCCGACTGCGTGACGCCAGCTTTGCCCTTGCCGCCGTCGTGCCTGAAGACCAACCGCAAGCGCTTCAGGCCCTGAACAAGGCGCGCGAAAACGCGGACGATTGGTCTCGCAGCGTGGCGGTTGCTGCGCGCCATGTTCCTGATGAACATCCGCTTCGCCTTCAGCTCGATGCTCTCGCCGAGGCTCGTGTCATGGCCGATGCCGCAGCCGAGGCAGCGCACGCTTCGGCTGGGCAGGCCGCTTCAGATCAAGAGGCCGCTGCTCAGGCGGAAGACATCGGGCCAGGCCAAATGCCATCGGTGCTCGACAGGACCGACGCGAAGCGCGCCGCAGAGCTCCGGGCGACGTTTCTGGCGGCGTCACGTCGTTTGAAACTCCTCCATGCGCACGAGGTGCACCACGTGCCGCCTCACGAACAAGAGGCTTTCCAAGCTCTGCCTGTGGGCTCCGCGCGCATGCAATTTATCAAGGACTACGAAGAGCAAATCAAGCGGGAGAAGGCTTCGCTCGAGGAGGCTATTCAGGATGCGGCGCTCGCACGGAACCAGGCCGCCGCCCAGTTGTGGCCCGACGACCTGGATGACGCAGATGCCGACGCGGACGATGACACCACTCATGAGCGTCCGGGTCGTGCATGAACCATCGAGTGGCCACCGATCTCGAGGAGGTTGAGGCGCTGTCGGTACCGGTCTTCCAGGTGCAGTCCGCACCCCCAGCCTTGGCCGGCTGGGTGACCAGGCTACTCACGCCCGTGGTCGCGGCGTGCCGGCTCCGCCGCGCGTACCCGATAGAGCTTAGGCCAACCGGATGTTGGGCAGGCTGGGCACTCGCCCCGGAATACGCGCCCGATAGGCGCGTCAGTGTCAGCAACCTCATGCTCTACCGTTCGCCGCGCGCCCTGGTCACCATCTATTTGCACGAGCTCGCGCACCAAATTGTTGGCGCCGATCACGACCACGACGCGCAATTCTTTGCTACGAACTTGATGCTCCTGCTGCGAGCGAGCGACTCGGTCGACGTGGATGTCCTGCCCGCCGGCGGCGCACTGGCTGAGATGGGCCTATATGACATTCAGGCCCCGCCGGTTGAGCTGCAGCGCGAGCCGGATGCGGGTGTTGGCCGAGCCGTTTCCTGGGCCATCAGCGTGGCGCATGAGTTCGCGCCGAAGGCGATGACTGCAGAGGACGCGGCTGCAGAAATCTGCGCCCGCTACGCGGCCTGGATCCTCCAGCTTGAAGCAGCCCCGGCCAAAGCGGCGGCTGCGGCAGCTGCTCGTGCCCAGGCCGCTGCGGCGGCCATCTCGACCGCGCAGCGGCTGCGCCGCGTGCATGCGTGGATGGCCGTGGCTGCGGTCACGGTCCTGGCCGAAGCGTTCATGCTGCTGAAGTTCGCGTTCGGCGGAGCTTGATCGTGACGCGAGTCGTCAAGTTCGCCGAGCATTCGGACAGACTTGGACGAACTTTCGGCCAAGCTTCGTGCAAGTCCTCACTTGGCCGAACCTTGTACGAAGGTTCGGCCATCTCTTTTCTCTGCAGTGTTGCCGCGCGCTCGGCGCGCGGCTCTAGAGGCAGTGTTGTACGAAGGTTGGTCGAAGCTTTGTACAAGGCGCGACTTGGCCGAAGGTTCGTACAAGTTTCGGCTGATTTTGGACGAAGGTTGGGGCAAGAGTCAGTCGTTGTCGGGCGTCTCGGCTTCGCCGACCGCGCTCTCAGGGCTGCGCCCCCGAGCCCTTCGGTCTCGGCCTTCGGTTCCGATCGCATGACGCACGCTGCCTGCGGCAGCAGCTCGCTGCGCTCGACGGCCTCTGGCCGGCCTGTGCCGCTGCGCGGCATGAGGCGCTCGCCGCGCGGCGTCCCGTCTGGGAATTGTTCTCCGCGGCCTTCACCGTCTACCTCGCGCCTTCGCTATTCCTTCGTCAGTGTGACCGGCGCCGCGCGCTTCGCGCGCTCGATTGCCACCCGCAAGGGTTCGCTTCGCTCCCGTCCTCGCCCGTTCGCACTCGCTTCGCTCGCTTGCGCATGCGGCCTCCGGGCGGGCCCTTGCGTGCATCAATCGCGCCGGCCCCACGGACTCCGGGCGAAGGCGAGAGGTAGACGGTGATTGAGACCGCCTGGATCGTTTTCCCAGCCGGGACCGGATTCCCAAGGGGCTCAGCTCAAGGTTCCGGTGTTTTTTTAAGACCAACGCCGCGTGGCGGCACGAAAGGAAATGACGAGATGGCAAAAGCAAACCAACTGGACGCGCTCGCCGAGCGCGCGCTGGACGCGGTGATGACCAATAAGCCGAGCCTGGCCGCTTGGGCCGAGGACCAGCGTTTGAAGCTGGCCGGCCAGCCGCGCAGCGAAGTCCTCGCGTGGCTCGTTTTCTCGCTCGATCCTGCCAACCAAATGGCGGTCGAAGAGGCCCTCGAGCTGGACCCTGGTGACCTAGCCGTCGACGGTCCGATCGCCCGGGTGCTGCGCGCCTGATCGCAAAGGAGAGCGAGATGATCACAGCACAGGACTTGGCCGGCAAGTCTCTCTATTCATCGCAAGAGCGGGCAAGGCAGGCAACGAGCATGCGTCGACTCGCTGGGGGTCTTCGATCAGCTGCGAAATCAAATGAAGCCGCGGAGTTCACATCGTCAGAGCGTGAGGCAGTGAACAAAGCAATCGCCGTGCTTGACGTGTTCGCAGATGCTTTGGCGAAGGCCTCCACGCTCAGGAAGAAAGCGGAAGATGCAAGGGCGAAGCGTCAGGCTCAAGCCAGGCAAGCCATCGCTGGCACTTTTGCCGCGCTCTCAACCGTCGAGGACAAGGTGGCACTGATCGCTGTCAGTCGCCCTCATTCGCTCTTGTTCAACCCTGATCGATCGGCGTCGGACGCACGGGTGCTCTTGGACTCGAGATACAGCACGCTGAACGATGCCCTTGATGACATCGTGTGGCGCATTGCCGAAGCCTCCGAGCCTGTCGAAACCGCTGCTGCGCGGGCCTGGGAGCGCTTCCAGGAAGCGGCTCCCGCGCTGCGCATCAAACACGGCTCGTTGATCCAGCAGATCAAGGAAGCGCTCGCAGCCGACGCAGCGACGACCTCGAGGGAAAAGCAGGACGCGCAGCGCGCATGAGTACAGGCGAGAGCCTAAACATCCACACACAAAAGAGGAGAGAGCAATGAATCAGCAACAACGCGATAGCGCCAACGAAGCCGCCGGCATGGCACTGGTCGAGCAGCAGTGGGATGAGATCCGCAAGGACCACCCGGATTGGTACGCACGTTATGACCAAGTGATGCCCGACACGGCCGCGAGCCGGTCCGAGATGGCGGAGCTCTGGGCGACGGCACCTACACCGTGGGCGGCCGCGCTGATCTACGGGAAGTTAACGCTGCGCCTGGAGATCTCGGTGCACGCCGGCATGCAGTTTTGAGTTCACGAGGACCAACACCATGAAACCCCTGGCCCTCGAGGAGCGGGCGGCGCGTCGGCGAGCATGGCTCGAGCTCCAGGCCCAGCTTGCGCAGCTCGATGCACGCTTGGCTCGGATTGACTGTTCCATCGGCGCGCTGGAGGCCAAGCAGCGCCAACGACGGCGCGCACAGGCCCAGGCCGCACGAGCAGCCGCGGCAGCACGCCAGCGTGAATATGAGTCTACCCAAGCGACGCGGCAGCAGCGCATGGCGGGCGGCCTGGCCACGGCCTTCGTGCTCGGCGCGAGAGCCGTTGTGGCCGGGGCCTCGATGCGGCATCCGATGGGTCTGCGGGAGCTCGATTGAGCTCTCGTCCCAACAAATTTCAACAACCATTTTTTCAGTTCCCGACTTTTCAATTCATCATGAAAACCAAAAGCCAGTTCCCCCAATTCCCCAGTGCGATCGCGCTTGCTGCTGCCCTCGTTCTCCTCTCGGCATGCGGTGGTGGAGGAGGTGGCGGCGGTGGCGCTCCGCTGATCGGCATCGCCCCGCCGCTTGCACCGGATACCAGCACTCCGACGAGTCCGCAGGTGCAGCCGCCCGTTGCCCCGCCGCCCTCTCAGCCCGGGACAGACGATCCCGCTGAAGGCGATGCCACCTCGACCATCGTCACCTCGGTGCCGGCGCCGACCTATGCCGTGGACTCCGAGGAACTAGCCGCCTTCAACCTGCTGAACACCGAGCGCAGCCGCTGCGGATTCGGTCTGCTGGCACAGAACGCACATCTGGACATCGCGGCGGCCGGCCATGCCAACTACCTGCTGGTGAACAACATGGCTGGCCATATCCAGAACGCGTCGAAGTCGACAGCCTTCACCGGCGCCAACCAGGGCGATCGTGCCACGGCAGCCGGGTATCCCTGGAGGGTCATGCTCGACGATAACTCCGACGTCACTGGTGGCGCCGCCCAGGTGATAGCCGGCAAAGGCGTCGAGTCCGTCCGCAGCCTGTTGAGCGCCCCGTACCACGCTCTGGACTTGCTCAACGCGGTGCTGGACGTCGGCCTCTCGATCAAGAGCAGCGATGATGTCGGCACGACCGCCAACTTTGGCCCCCGTACGATCTCGCAATACAACCTCGGCCTGGCTCAAACCGCGTTCTCGCAGAAGCCCAGCGGATTGGAGGTACAAACCTATCCGTGTGAGGGCACTACTGGCACGGCGTATCAGCTCAAGAACGAGCAGCCGAACCCGGTTCCAGGACGCGACTTGGCCGTCAATCCGGTCGGTCAGCCAATCATCGTAGCTGTTCGCCCTGGGCAGCTCATCACCATCCGGTCTGCCACGATGCTGAAGAAGTCGGACGGCTCCCCGGTGATGCTGCGCGCACCAATGCTGAAGGCGAACGACCCCAACTTCTTGGTCGATCCGAGCCGCGCGATCATCCTGCCGGATCAATCGCTCGAGCCGAACACTGAATATATCGTGACCCTTACGGGGACAAACACCACTATGGCGGACTTCAACAACGGTAATCCGATCAGCACCGGTACCAATCCGGCGATCACGTCGAACACGGTGGGCTCGTTCTCGAAGACCTTCACGTTCAAGACGGGCAGTTGATCAGAGGCCTGACGCTCCAACCCGAGCGTGTGTTTCTCGGCGCTAGCTTGTTGTGCTGAACACGTCAGCAAACCCGCCGAGAAAGGAACCTTGGGGGATGGAGCGAAGGTACCATCCGGTCGGAAACAGCTATTCAGACTTTTCGGCCGAGCGCCGATTGGGCTAAACGTGGCTGCTCGGGGTTACCCTGAAATCTCTAGAAGAACCTAGTGAGGGCTCCTTTGTTGCACAGAAAACGATTTGAACTTGCGCTGGAAAGACTCGATGCCTCGCACTGGACGCGATTCGAGCAGCTAGCGTCAGCTTTCCTTGCTCGAGATTTTCCAAATATCCGTACCGTCGCCAGCCCCGGCGGCGACGGAGGCCGGGACGCTGAGTTGTACTCGCCTGATGACGAGCCGACCGTTGTGCTCCAGTATTCGGTCACCCCCAACTGGAAGCCGAAGATCAAGGGCACGGCAAAAAGAGTCTCCACTAATCTGCCCAACGCGCGCGAACTGATCTATGTGACGAATCAGGTCATTGGAGCAAAAGCTGATGAGCTCCGACGTGAAATACGGCGAGAGTACAAACTGTCGCTTGATATCCGTGATCGCTCTTACTTTCTAGATCGATATGCGAGCGATGGGCATCTCGAAGCTGTGGCTGCTCAACTCTCAAGTGAGGTCGTTGATCCATACCTTGAGGGCAAGGAGATTATCGAGCGCAAGGCTCAGGCGCTGTCAGAGGGAGAGTCGAGAGCGGCGCTCGTTTTCTTGGAGATGCAATGGGAAGACGACACGCGGGATAAAGGGCTAACACGTTTGGCCTTCGAGGCACTTGTTCGCACCGTGCTTCGCGGAACGACGGCCGAAAAGCGCATGTCAAAAGCCGCTGTCCATGCGGCTATCTGCAGTCACTTACCCGGACAGGCGGAGGCCTTTGTTGTTGGTGAGACCGACAAGGCCCTAGCGAGACTAACTAAGAAGTTCATCCGCCTGTTTCCTAACGAAGAATACTGCCTCACGCATGAGGAGACGGAGCGCATCAAAAGCCGTCTCGCAGAAACAGAAGCTCGCGACAACGCTCTCAATACTGCGATCGCCGAAGTACTTACTCAAGTTTTTACAGATACGGAGCTGCACCAAAATCCGTGCGCGAATCTGGCTCGACAATCGGTCGAGCAATTCCTATTTCAACGCGGCGAACTGTTTGTCGCAGCGCTCGATCGAGGTCAACTCGATCGACTTAGCTACGACCTCGTCAAAGACATCTCAAAGGAGGCGTGGCGTGCCGCAGGTCTTGCGCGCAACGAAGCCTTGGAAGCAAAGCTCTCTGAGGCGGTCGAGAAGATTCTTACAGCGCCAGCGGGCGCGATTAGCGACTATCTAAAGAACCTCGGTGACGCATATACGCTGTTCGCATTTCTAAAGCAGACGCCCGACGTTCAGTCCGCAGTCCAGAAGATGTTCTCACACGGAGAGATCTGGTTGGACACATCGATGGTGTTGCCTCTTATCGCCGAAGATCTGGTTGAGGAGGAGCAGCGGCAGTTCCGACATCTTATTGCTGTCGCACGCGACACCGGATTGAAACTCAAGATAACTGACGGCGTACTCGAGGAGGTGGAAGCGCATACCCACAGAGCGTCTGTGTGTGCGAACAGCCGTCCAGGAGAGTGGCGAAGCAGCATTCCGTACTTGCTCGCATACTACGTATCAATGGGGCGGGGTGTACAAGGGTTCTCAACCTGGCTCCAAAAAATTCGTGGCAACGTCCAACCAACGCAGGACATCGCGGACTTCCTGCAGCAGTTTTTTGGAATTGAGCGTCAGGACATTGCGCAGGACGCGAATAAGCTAGAAGAGCGCTACCGATTGGCAATCAAGGAGGCATGGGCCAACGTTCATCTAGATCGCCGACTCAGAGGTGGCGATGACATTGATCCCAATTTGGCTCTTCGACTGGCGGAGCATGACACCGAGAACTATGCCGGAGTGCTTCAACGGCGTAAGCAAGAGGGTGCGTCGGCGCTCGGATTTACTTCTTGGTGGCTGACGCTCGATCACATGGCATTTGGCATCAATAGACGCGTTGCGGAGCGGCTTGGCGGGCGCCCAATTCCGTCTCCAGCTATGAGCGCGGACTTCCTCACAAATTATCTCGCTTTCGGCCCACTGCGCAACAAGGCGTCCAGAAGCAGCGTGAAGGTTCTGCCAGTTGCATTTGATGCGAGCATCACAGAACTCACCCCCGATCTCATCGAGATCGCGAAGCGGACACGCGAACAGTCGGTAGATCAGGAGGAATATGTAATTCGAAGACGAGTTAGAGATGCACTTGATATGGCGAGAAGGCGAACTGGACGCATCACCGAGCGTGGCCTGCGAACTCCAGATGAAGGCCGACGGTGATCGCGCGTCGTTGACCGTATCCGCAATCCGTCATGCAGACAGCGCAGCAAATCTATATCTGTTTGTGATGGCTTAGCTGGTAGATGTTATCTCTCACTACATGGTCGGCCATCTCCATGGCGACCTTATAGAGAATTACAACTGCACAGAAAGTTGCCAAGTCATGGATTTGGCACGGGCCAAGATTTCGGGGATCGACGTCATCAACAACTCGCCTGTGAGTTTGTTATAGAGAGCGACCTTGTGTCGCGTTTTCAGCACCTCAGCCGCTGCAATTTCGCTCTCGGTCAACGCGAAAAAGAAACCTGTGAAGCCTGCTTTCGTGCGTGCTTGGTTGGCGCTCTTAATCTCGATGAATACCATCTCTGGCAAAGCAGCGCGAACTGCGGCAGGGTCACCCAAGTCGATGTGGCGCGGCATGGCAATCGCGTCGAAACTGGAGCCTTTGACCACGACCCCGCTCTCCTCAAGAGCTAGGAGAAGTTCTTTTAGCTCTCGGCCGCGAGGTCTTGGAATCCAGTTTGCCATCGCGTCGAGCGCAGCCACTTCTCCGGCTGCTCCAGCTTGGTTTGCCAAGCGCGCAAGGTGCGCACGTTTCGCAGCGATGACTTCGAGAGGACTCACTTGGTAGGCTTGTACCAGTCGTCTTTCCTCTGACTCTGAAGGCTCGCCCATCCCCGGCGCTGGCCCCCGCGGGATGTGTCATGGCAAGTCTGCTCGCGTCTCACGGCTTGTTCACTTGGTGCTAGCGATCCAGCCAATTAGCTCGGCGATGTCATGAGACCAGAAGATCGTCAAGCCACGGGCTTGTGCATCCTGCAGGTTATGAAGTTTGTATACCCCGCTGAGCACCGCTGCCGGTATGACCTGCACTGTCCCAAAGTCACTTTTCCATGAAACTGCTTTCACCGCAGCGTCGTTGTTCAATCGCTTGACCGAGTTCGTGGAGGAGTTCGAGACCTTGCATTCGATAGGCATGACGCGCCCATCCCAAAGACCAAGAACGATGTCCGCTTTTCTCGTCCCTAGTCGGCTCTCCGCGCAGAATTCACCGCGTCCTGGGGCTGCGGAGAGTACTGGGATGTCCCGCGTCGAAACGCGCCGGAGGCCCGCAGCCGCAAGCATTTCCATAACTTCTGTCTCTTGCTGATCCTTGTCTTCTGTTCGGCGCTTGGTCCCTGCCCGACTGGTGGCTAACAAGGCAGCAGAGGCGAGAACAGCGGCACTTCGCTCAGCCTCCGTAGGCTCCCGTCCTTCGGTCACCCATGGGAAGCGCCGTCGGTCAATTCCGTTGAGGATGATCTGCGCGATGCTTTTCGCCATCAACGGATTCGCTCGTAATTTTGACGGAGTCAGCACTGCATCTGCCAGGGTCTTGAGGTCATCTGCAGAAATCGGCGGACCAGGCAGATATCTCAGCACTTCAAGCTGATTTTTATCGGTGACAACATCAATCAGCTGGCTGTCCAGTTCCCTAAGGTCGACTGTGGACTCAAGCAATTCCTCGATGACGCTCTGATAGGCATCAAAGGCCTCGAGATATTCCTCGAGGGGCTCTTCCATTCGACGCTTTCGAAAAACCTCGATTGCCGCATTTCGCCCTTTTTCAAGCTGATCTTCGGTCCATACCGGCGGCTTGATCATTGTGGTGTCGTCCCTTCCCAGGTCGCGAGGAGTGTGGGTCCGGGCACAAAGAGGCGTTCCATTTCGCCTGGTTCAAACTTTGTCAGGCCTCCGGCGTAGGTACGGCCATCGATAACGCTGATACCCGTGGTCAGATAGTCAACGAGAGCTCTCAGCATGTCGTCATTGAGGGGCTCTCTGGGATAAAGACCGTGGGCGATGTTGATGTGTCTTGCCGAAACTAGGTTGCGGGTGAAGACTGGCGCACGTCTGGCCATATAGGTCGCAAGAACGGGCGCAGGCTTACGCAGGCCGACGGACCACCATGCTTTCCGATGGCTGGCGATGTAGCCAGAATGAGCGCCGTCTTTACGAGCCAAGCGGAGAAACCGTTCGATCGCCTTCTTGTCCGCCCCGTCGAACTCATCCAAGTTTTCCGGGAGATCCACGACAGAGCGCAAGCCCGTAGCGTCCTGAAGCACTTTTCCCGCAGAAATCAATTCGCGAGCCTTGGTGATCGTCGGAAACAAAACCCGCTCCGGCAAGCCACCCGTGTGCTCGCCCGAGATCCAAATCTTGTTCGCCCCAGTGACTTGCCCGCGGTGTACACGGCACAACTCCCCAAGTTCAACAAAGCCGTCAGGACATTCACGCGCACCGTGGGTAAGGCGAGACCATCGGCTTTCCGCTTCGAGGCGCTCGCGACGCACTTCTTTTCCTCCCGAGAGATCCTTCAGATCCGAGAGCCGTTTCACGCGACGCAATCGAATGGAGTCCGGCTTGCTGCCAATGTCGAAAAACGTGATGGCGGCGGTGGTCGCCGCGTCGGGAAATGGTGCGGCCGTCGGCTCCACGACGACAACGCCCTGTCCCCCCAACTTCGACAGGAACAGTTCGCGCACAAGCCTGCCGTAGTTCACGTCTAGCCACTCTGCTGCGGTGATAAGCGCGCCCGAATCACCGGGTTTGGCGTTGAGCACGGTGGCTAAGAAGAAATGCACATGGAGGCCTGCGAGCTGGCTGGCTTCGAGCCCGAGGCCTGCTGCTTTGGCTGCCAACCAAGCCTTCCACTTCGCGCCGATCTGATGATGGCGAACATAAGGAGGATTGCCGATGAAAAGCGAGCGCCCGTCGATTGGGGCCAGACCTTCGCGGTAGTCCTGTAGGACAATTTGACTGCGCTTTGCGAGGCCACTGGCAGCGAGGTTTGCGCGTGCAAGGATGGCGGCGAGGGGGTCGATTTCGAGGCCCACCAACTGAGCTTTGGGGAAAGCGGCTGCCGCTTCCAAAAGAAATCTTGCAGAGCCCACACCTGGATCGATGACGCGGGCCGGCGTAGGCCGCTCTTGCGCCCACTTAAGCATGGCTTTGACGATGCCAGGTGGCGTGTAGGTGGCTCCCAGATCGCGACGTTGTTCGGGACTTCTGATCTGACCGAACAAGGTGCCCAGAGGGTCTTGGCCTTCGCGAATTTGGTCGCGAAGCGAAGATATCTTTTTCTTGTCGGCGACTGGGTCAGCTTGCTGGGCGAGTTCTTGCTCCTGCTCGGACCAACCGGCAACACCAGCGGCCCCCAACTGCAGAGCGGCAGAAAGCAACTGCTTCTCTGTCCAAAGCGGTTCCGATGGCTCTTCTTTGATTGCTTTGCTGCTACGTGCTACGGTCATTTGACCTTCTCGGGCTGAGCCGGATCTCTTGAATTGGAAAACAAAGACTGCTGTAACCCGCCACGCTCGCGCGTGACGTAGTCACGCATGAAGTCCCGCAAAACGTCTGCAGCATGCCTGCCTTGAAGGCGGCATGTCCCTACAAACTCCTCGCGAAGTTCCTTCTCTACGCGGACTCGGAGGCCTGCATCTTTCATGGCGCGGAGTCTAGCGGATGGATACACGAACGTACATCCATTCCTGTCACTCCGCGGCATGCGTTGGCAAGCCGAGGCTCTGGGTATCTTGATCAGACGGGGGTGACCGGTGCTCCGAAAATAGGTTGAGTCGCTAAGCAGCGAGCCGGACGCTGGCGGGGAGCGTGAACAGGATTTCACCGCCGACAACAACGACATCGGTTGATTCCGACGGCGTATCGGCAATCGGCATACCGCGGGCTGCAGTGAATTTGAGGTAAGGGCGCGCCGATCGATTGGCAATCAGTTTGTAGCCGCCGACGAGGGTACGACGAGCTCTGATCGCCAGATCCGTCCGATCTATCGAAAGCGTGATTCGATCCTTGCCCGCCGTCCAGCCTGCCTTCTCAATCAGATCATCAGAAAACCGGAACAGCGTCTGTGTGCGTCCCTTGATACCGACTTCCGACCTCACCAGGACTCGGGTCGGTCCCATCGCGACGCGTTTGAGGCCAACGCGAGCAAGATCCTCAAATGATTCGAAGGCCATATTTAAGCTCCTTCTTTCGTTACGCGATTGATGCTTCGGCGACCCTCTGAGTCAGGCTCGCCAAGCTCGAACCCCAGCTCACGGAGCCGGCCGTCGTAGGACACCGGTGCTAATCCGAGTTTTTGGAGCTTGTCGTCGACCCGATTCATCATGTCTTGCATCGCCTCCGTCAACGCTTCCTGCTTTGACATGTCCAGCACACTCAACATGGCTTCGAACCGGGCCTGCAGTACGGGATTCACGCGAAAGCACATGTTCTTCATGCCGATGGCCTCCGCCTGAACTTGATCTTGCTCAAGAAGTCGGCTGACGAAGTCATTGTTCCCGCGCCCGCTCAGGGAGGATTTGAACTGCAGCGCCTTAAGCGTCAGAAGTTCATCGAAGGTAAATCCGATCTCGTCCATGCTTGGCTCCAAGTAATGCATGCAAAAGTGCATGGATTACATGATATCAAGCGCTGGCGAACTTTGCAAGCACTGAAGGATTTTATGCATGCAAAGTGCATTTGATTGCATGGATTTTTGAGAGCGACGTTCAGGTGGCCATGGAGATAGGGGAGTTGGTCATTGGTAGATGCTGCTGCGAGCGAGGCAGGACTGAAAGTCCACCGAGTTGGCAGGCGGGACGCGCTGGTGCTCTAAGGCCGGCCCGCCAGACTCGCTTTTTCGCATATGGAAAACAGGCCCCCCAGAGATTCTTCGGCCCGTGCTGCAATGGGACTTTCTGAAAGGAGATTTCCTGTGCAAACTGTTCTGGGCTGGCTTTCCCTTCGCGAACTCGACGAAGGCGAATCCGAAGAGACCTATATCCGTTACGCCGATGTGCAACGCGTCTCTGTGAAGGAGGGCCGCCGTGAGGACGAGGTGAACGTGCTGGTGCAGGCGCTGGGCCAGACCTACCTTCACTCCCGGTACGGGAGCAAGCGCGAGGCCGACAACGCAGCGATGCAGATCTTGAAGGACATTCAAGATATCAAGTGAGTTGAACCTGAAGGGCCGTAAAGCAATGCGGCCTATTTCATAAAGAAAACCGCCTCATGGCGGTTGTCGATATTCATCTGGACGTTCCTTTCGAGGTGACCGCCCGCAGGCCCGAAAGGAAGGGGGGAGGGGCCGGGGAGATGAACCGGCCAAGCCCGCGGGCGATCAACTGATAGTCTTGGCGAAACGCACCGGTTGCGAGTGCGACACAAGTGCAGCATGGATGCGACGGAGCGTTTGTCAGGCCGCTTGAGCAGCCTGCTTGGTGGCGCTGATGGGAAGCGCGATGACCTCGGCTCCGCGCCGCAGACGGTCAAGGTAATCCGCCCAGGTTTGCATCATCGAACTGCGCTCTGCTTGAAACTCGGTGCGGTTGTAGGCCCTGCCCAGGCTGTCTTTCACAGCATGCGCCAGCTGCGCTTCGATCACAGATTCAGGCATGCCAAGGCGCTCAGCCATGATGGTGCGAGCCGTGGCTCGAAACCCATGTGCGGTTACTTCGTCCTTTCCAAACCCCATTGCGCGGAACGCAGCATTGATGGCTGCGTCACTCATCGGACGATCATGATGGCGCTCGCCGCGGAAGACGTATTCCCCGCCGCTGGTCAGCGGCGCCAGGTCGCGCAGTGCCGCCACGGCCTGTGTTGCAAGCGGCACCACATGAGGTTTGCCATGCAGTTTGCCGGCTTTCTCTCGTTTCATTCGCGCTGCAGGGACGGTCCATACACCCGCGTCCAGGTCAAATTCGCCCCAACGTGCTAGGCGTAGTTCCCCTGGGCGCAGCAGCACCATTGGGAGCAGCCGCAGGGCGGCCCGTACGACATGAGTGCCCTGATAGGCGTCGCAGGCTCGAAGGAGCTCGCTAAGACGAAGTGGGTCCGTGATTGCGGGAAAGTGCCGAACCGTTGGTTTGCGAAGTGCATCCTTCAGATCTCGCGCGGGGTTGCTGACGGCCTTGCCAGTGGCTACTGCGAAACGGAAAACCTGGCCGCAGTTCTCGAGTGCTCGATGCGCGGTCTCGACGACACCACGGCTTTCAATGCGCCGCAGGACAGTGAGAAGTTGGGGCGGCGTGACCTCCTCCACTGGCGTGCGTCCGATCCAAGGGAACACGTCTACTTCAAGGCGCCGGATGATCTTGTCGCCGTAGCTCGCCGCCCAGTCGTCGCGCCTGGTATTGAACCACTCGCGTGCAACATCCTCGAAGCTGTCGAGGACCGGCAGGCCTGCGTCAGCGCGCTTCGATGCCAAGTTTGCCAGGGCGAACTGAGCCCTAGCCACCTTTCGGTTGGCGCTGGGATCGACGCCGGCCGCCACCAACTGCCGAGCGGTTGCAGCCTTGTCCCGCGCGAGCTTGAGTCCTGTATCGGGGTAAGTGCCGAGGGAAAGGGTCTTGCGCTTGCCGTGCACGCTGTAGTCGAAGCGCCAGCCGTGGGAGCCGCCTTTGACGAACAGCAAAAGATACAGCCCATCGCCGTCGGATATGCGCTTGCGCTTGTCGCCGGGCTTGATGTTTCTGAGGATGATGTCTGAAGAAATAAGGTCGCGTGGCATCTATGAGGACTCCGATCTGAAGTAACTATTGCAGTAACCAGTCGATGTCCGCTAGGTTGAACGCAGTGTTCTGGCGGCTTGCCAGCCTTCTTTCGGTAGAGCCCCAGGCCACCAAAATTCAAAATGAAATCAACGGGTTACGCGAATACGTAACCCGTTTTTCTTTATGGGTACCAACCGATTGACGGCGCCGTCGGCGGGTTGAGCTTCTTCGCTTCCTGCAAATGATCCGGCGACATGTGCGGGTAGCGCATCGTTGTCATGGTCACGTTGGCGTGACCAAGGATGCGCGGCAACGTCAAGATGTTTCTGCCGTTCATCATGAAGCGGATTGCGAACGTGTGCCGCAGGACGTGCGTCATCTGGCAATACAAGTCCCGCGCGCTCGACGCCTTCTCTGAACGCGGACACTGCGTAGGCGAAATTCGCTCCATGACGCCATGTGCTCCCTCGCGTGCACGAGAATCTCCGCCTCTAAGGGCTCGTCAATGGGCACGGCGCGGGTCTTTTCTGACTTCGTGCCGGCGTATTTGATGAGCCCGTTTTTACTTGGGTCAACCGTAGCTCTTCCGCTTCGCTCCAGCGTACACCTAACCGCGAGGCAAATCTTGCTGATGGGGCCGACGTGCGGGTTGCGAGATTCGTTGAGTGCTGCGAGCAACTTGCTGATCTGCGGCAGCGTCAGGTACGACAGTTCTGTTTGTTGAACACGGAACTACCGAAGGTTGGCCACTGGATTCTCTTGAATCCAATAGCCGAGTCTGGTGAGCTCGTTGAACATCGCGTTGAGCCGCCGATGCATGTCGTTGTTGGATTTCGCCGATCTCTGACCCCGGATTTCTATCGAATACTGACCCACTGGCCTTGTGAGGCTGGGGATTCACAATCTGGATATGTGCTTGATGTTCTCCTTCTTAGGTTGAGGCTTTTCAGAATTGTTTTTGAACCGAGAGCTGTCGTCCCTGGTCTCTGGGATGTGGCAGCGATGCATCCACCCATCTAACGGCACGGTGGTCATCTTCGCTCCACCGAAGACGCTAGCCCACTCCCCGAATCTCAATCTCAGATTGGTGGTGATCACAACACTGGTTATTTCGTAGAGCTTAGCGAGCAGATGGAATAGGAGCGTCCTTCCTAATTTACTGAAGCGCAGAGAGCCCGGTTCGTCCAGGATCACTAGGCCCATGTGCAGGAGCTTGTTGGCAATCTGGCCAGTGTTCCCACTCGACTTCTCTAATTCAAGAGCATCTACCAATTCGACTATAGAGAGGGGCCGACCCGAAAGCGGTGATGTTCGATGGCTTGCACTTCGATCATGGTTGCGAGGTGAGTCTTCTCGTTCCAGATTCACCGATGAGAGCAGCGTTGTGCGCCTGATCGAGGAACTTGCGTCCGCGCAACTGGCGCACTGTCGCTTCGTTCACCTCGCTGCGTCCAAGTCGAACCCAGCCAGATCCCGGTACGCAGGGAACTTGGCCAGTTTCATCTGATCTGATGTGCCAGTGAGCGCATCTCTCGCTCGGTGGTTTCAGACTTGAGCAGCTTTGACAGTATCGGTTGGGCCGCTTCGAAGGCAGAAACGCCCTGGTCGCCAAGTTCCGCACTGCGTATGCTATGCCATGCTTGAGACTCCTAAGAAGGCTGACGTCGGCATCGTGGTCGAATCAGGTGCCATGGCGTGTCCTTTGTGCGGCAGGGCTTCCCGCAGTGAGTCGTCGCACCGTGCGTGCACCTGCGGCTCTGTAGAGAGCTGAAGGCTTACTACGCAACTGCCTATCTCAGGAACGGCGGACTTTTTCGTTGACCGGGCGATGTGGAATGTTTAGGACGTGCATCTTTGTCGCGACGCTAGCATCCAAATCCACCTCGACAGCAGCAATGACCACGTGCTCTTCGTGATGCAGCACTAGGGTCGAGACTTCCACTATCTCTCGATTCCCCTGGGTTTCTCTAGCAGCATCGCTTGCAGCCGTTCGAACAGTGTCGCAGCTCTGCAAATGGAGCACCGTTCCTGAGAGCGCACTAGGCCTCCTCTGTAGTACGGCCAGATAGTGGCGCCAGTCGTGACCACCTACGCCGTGCCTCCGATCGATGCCTCTATCGTGCTCGCATATCACCTGACGTTCGACTGCCACCACCAGTCGGTCGGCGTACACCCGTAGGCTGACTGGCCGTGTGAATCGGCCGTAGATCGCGCTGCTGTTTCGGCGATTTGGTTGTCTCAATCGCAAGCCAAGCCGCGAGCTTCTCGGCATAGGGATTGAGCTTGCCTGAGTTGGTCCGCTTGGAGTGGCGCGGCATTTCTTCGCCCGCTCGCAGGTACTTCGCGCTGCTCTTGATAAGCTCACACTGCTCATATCGCCCCAGTCCGCAGAGCCCGTCAAGAACCTGTACTTGCCGCTGTAGGCAAAGGGCACCATGTGCAGACCCCCTCGATCTGCTTGCCCAGCTATACGGCTGGGCTGACGAAGCTGCAGAAGCAATCAGCGAGTGTTCTGAAGAACTCGACATTCGTGGCGCAGCCTGTGAGCGTGCTTCCGACGGCCTACAGCTTCCATCCTGAGGAGGCGCAATTGCCTAGCTTTGAGCCTGCACCACGCTGATGTATCCGTCCCCGCCCGATCACCGTCCTCAGGCTGGGGTTCTAGGTTCATCGGCCTCGACGAATGACCAATCCTACTGATGTAGCGACATAGCTCGCGATGAGCAATTTGATATGGATGTCTGACACGTATGGAGGGACATCGACATGGTAGTCCAGCGCATGGGCGGGCGGTCCGATGATCACGTCTTCAACGTAATGCCCTCTTTCGCGAAGACGAACCACCAAGGCTTCAATGTCTTGCCGACGATAGATGACGGTCGGGCCCTCCGTGATCGTGTCCTCATTGGAGGACATGTTCAGTTCAGTCGTGTGAACTCCAATGCCACCCACTCTCAGGGTTTTCTCCACGGCGTTGATAACAAAATTCAGCCCTGCCTCCAGCGACCCAAGATGCTCAAAACAACAAGAAGACCAATTGAAGTCGTAGTCAGTGAGGTCTGAAGCGATGTTATTCATATCGCATGGCCGGTGCGTCACGAATTTGCGAAAATTTTCGTTCGGAGTTATGCCCGGGTGGAAGAGCGTCTCCAAGCTGTCGCCATACTGCCTTGTTGAAGTCCAAATATCGTTGCCCTCTGAATCGGGCGGTGCATCGGTCGCGGTGATGTAGGCTCCCATCGACGCGAAGATGGCGGGTAAGGGTTCGACGCCAACTCCGAAAACCAAACCTCGTGCACCTGGGCGCACGATGCCAGATTCGATGAACTTGTGGAGGATGTATACCCATTCCCACTGCTTGCGATGAAAGTCCGGCTTCTGCTCAAAGAGCTTAGTCAGTTGCGCGTAGCGAGGATGGAAGAAGTCCTCGGCCTGGCAATTGGCGAACCGCAGAAATGGCGCATCGGCAGGCAGTAGCTGGTATTCGGCCTGTGGCTTAAAGACTGCACGATGATGAAATTCGACCGAGTCGCGAAGCAGGTTGAAGTTGTGGCGTGCTTCCCAGTGATCGCGATGGAGTTCTTCGTGTGACCTTCGTACATGGTCGAGCACAACTGCTTGCTGATCAATTGTTTTCCCCAGGCTCTTGACCTGTTCATGCAAGGTCACTATTTCTTGATCAACATTTCGATGCAACTCTCCGCGGAGTTCCATGACTCGTTGGTCTGCAATGCCTGCGATCCTTGGCTGAAGTCTTGCCCAGAATGGTCGTGCGATCTGTTTTCCAAGCTGCTTCAACATTCAGTTCTTCCCTTCAAGCTTTTGAGCTGATTATGCGTGGCGCAGTATCGCGAAGACGTAGTGTTGTGAGGCTGCTACTGCAGCGTTACTTTTGTTTCTTCCATGGCCAGCATCACACCCGGCGCGCTCTTGGCGATCTCGACAAGCACGCTTCCGTGCTTGAAATCGCCGATGGTTTCGGAGCTGAGCAGTGTGGAGATGAGGTTCTTCACATCTAGCGCGCTGCTCAGGCTTCAGCATGGCAAGCTACCAACGAAATAGTCGATCCATCACAATCGAGCCTTTACCTCCCAGCCTTTGGGCCGGGGGGCGCTCTGGGGATGTAGTGGATTTATTCAGGAGCCGATGAGTTGGCAGTGTTGAGCTGTTTGAGCCACCGCATGCTGGCCTTGTGACCATTTGTTCCAACTAACCAGTACCGGGTTGGCTGATAAAGCTGTTCCGTGGAGAAGATGGTGAAGACCGATGCCAGATCGTTCCGAACGAAGAACGCATTTACGCCTGTCAAGTTGCACGATACAAGGGTGTACCGGTCCTTCAGTTCATTGACCCACGCTTGTAGCGTTGCGCCATAGTAGTCATCACCGGACCACATGTGGGTGTTGTTGTAAGCCATCGTAAGTGCAGTGGGGGGCGGGAATTTCCCGTTGTACTCAACGCAGAGCAGCTTTGGTTTAATTGTTTCGAGAGACTTTCGGACCAAAAGGAGGTCATTGCCGTCCGTGTCGAAGGTGTAAAAGTCAATGTCCGTGGTGCCGGCGAAGTCACGAAATTCATGAATCAGCGCTCCCATTGAGTCGAGTGTGGCGAAGCTCTCTTTGACAAAGAGCTGGCTTGTTCTCAGTGAGCCGAGCGCTTCCTTGATGCGCGAAATATTGGTATGACTCCCATCGAGCCACGAACCCTTGAAGCCATCAAGCAGGAGCTGATGTGTGTTGTTTTCCAAGCCGTCGCCACAGCCAACCTCGATGAACGTCTTTGAAAGCGGGACGAGTGTTTCGATTCTGCGGAGGCACTCACGAATAATTCCATCCTCATCGCATTGAGAGTACGTATTCCAGCCCTTGATAACGGGGTTGTCTGGCATCGCTTGGCCAATCTTTTGCCTTAAGTCTGCTTGCATGGTTGCGATGTCTTGGTGCGTGTGCCCGGCGGTCTTGCTCGCATTCAGATGAAGATCTAGCTCCTGTACCGTGATAGAGACCTTTTGCACATCTCGCTCAAGGCGACCAGCTAACGTGTTTTCCAGGTCAGTCTGATGCTTGATCTCGTCTCGAACCTTTGACAGGTCTTCCCGCATCCCAGAAATCTGGGACGGCGCACTGATGGCAATACTGTAGAGACGAGCAAGTTGACGAAACGGCGTTCTATCTTGAAGCATGTTCTTGTTCGGTAGTGAGTGTGCAGAAGTGTATCTGCCTGTAGCGGGCTGCCGCTGTCGCAGCGTGACCTCTGCCCCAAGGGTTCTAGATGATCTCGATCAGTACGCCTACCTGTTTCTGGTGCATCTCGACCGTCCTTTCTACGTTGTCGGCTATTGGGCTCAGGCATCGCCGATATTCGTCCCGCAGTGTTGAATTCAACAGCCGGTCATCACCCTGGGGACAACTCCCGTAAGAGAATTGGGCAAAAGGGCGTGCATGCAGTAGGCCAGAAGAGCGTCAAAGCCGATGGGAAGGCTGCGTTCAGCGATAGTCGAGAAGTACTCGATATTCCCACTGACCGTCCGCAACCTCGCGTGGATGCTGGGTTGCACTTTAAATCTAAAACCCGCGTGTCGGTGGTTCGATCCCGCCCTAGGCCACCAAATCGCCAAGCCCTTGATTCTTTACAGGATCAGGGGCTTTTCTGCTTCCGAGCCCTGCAGCCAGATCCGGCCGCCCGACAACCACGCAGCTCAACGCACCAGCAACTTCATCATCCGCTCAAAAGTTTTCCCGTAAGGCGGCTTGAACAGCCCCAGCCCATTGAACGCCGACTGATGAAAGATCGGCTTCATCTTCGAGAAGGTCTCGAAGCCGTACTCCCCGTGGTACGCCCCCATGCCGCTCGCGCCGACGCCGCCGAAGGGCAGGTCGTCCTGGGCGATGTGCAGCAGGGTGTCGTTGATCGACACGCCGCCAGCCACGGTGTCGTGCATCACGCGGTCGATGGTCGTGCGGTTCTTCTCGAACAGGTACAGCGCCAGCGGGCGCGGGTGCGCGTTGACGTAGGCAATGGCTTCGTCGATGGCGCCATAGCCCATCACCGGCAGCAGCGGGCCGAAGATCTCTTCTTTCATCACGCGCATGCCGTCCTGCACACCGGTCAGCAGCACCGGCGGAAAGCGCCGCGTGGCCGCGTCGGGCGCCATGTCGGACAGCGGCGTGGCCACTGCGCCATCCTGCTGCGCCAGCGCCGCCAGTTCCTGCAGCCGCGAGAAATGGCGCGGGCTCACGATGCTCGTGTAGTCGGTGTTGCTGGCTAGGTTCGGGTACATCGCCGCGAACACGCGCCGCGCGCTGTCGATGAAGCGCTGCTGCTGGCCTTCGGGCACCAGCACGTAGTCGGGCGCGATGCAGGTCTGGCCCGCATTGAGCGTCTTGCCAACGAGGATGCGTTCCACGGCTTTCTCGAAATTGGCGTCGGGCCCGATGATCGCCGGCGACTTGCCGCCCAGCTCCAGCGTGACCGGCGTGAGGTTCTCGCTCGCGGCGCGCATCACGTGGTGGCCCACGGCGGTCGAGCCGGTGAACAGCAGGTGATCGAAGGGCAGGCTGGAGAATTCGCGCGCCGCCTCGGCGTCGCCGTTGACGACCGCGATCTCGTCGGCCGCGAAGCTTGCGCGCACCAGCGTTGCGAACAGTTCGGCAAAGCGCGGCGTGAACTCCGACTGCTTGAGCATGATGCGATTGCCCGCGGCCAGCGCCGCGGTCATCGGCCCGACGGCCAGGTTCAGCGGGTAGTTCCACGGCACCACGATGCCGACCACGCCCAGCGGCTGCGGCATGATCCGCGACGACGCGGGCTTGAACCACAAACCGGTCGAGCGGCGCCGCACGCGCATCCATTTCTTGCCGTGGCTCAACGCATGGTTGATGCCCTCGATGGCGGGGAACACTTCGGCCAGTTCGGTTTCCTGGAACGGGCGGTTGAAGAAGTCGGCGCTGATGGCGGCGGCGATCTCGCGGCGGTTGTCCTTCACCAGCGCGCGCAGGCGTCGCAGGCGGTCGGCGCGCTCGCTCCAGGGCGGCGTCTGGGCACGCAGGCTCGCGGCCCGCATGGCATCGAAGGTCTGTCGCATGTCTTGTGTCATGGGTTCTTCGCCAGGGCCTTTCAGCCCACCTGTTGATACACCGGCCAGTGATCCTGGACCTTGCCGCCGCGCAGTGTGACGAGATCGCCGAACTGCAGCAGCACGCCTTCGACGATGGCCGGCCGCAGGAACACCTGGTCGTCCACCTTCAGGCCCACCGCCGGCGAGCCGGTGACATTCTCCTGGTTCGCACTGTGCCCCAGGATGCCGTTGAACTGCAGCCCCTTCGGCGACTCGTACTCGGCCAGCCAGTAGCCGCCGTAGACATAGAAGGTCTCGCGCTGGTTCACGTCCCACCACGAGAAGATCTTCGACTTGCCGTCGAGCGCCGGGATCATCACCGGCCCCGTGGCCTTGATCACCGGCGTGGCGATGAAGGCGGCCGGCACATGCGCGGCCAGCGTGTCGATGTCGTAGTGCGTGGGCTTGAGCAAGGCGGTGCCGGTGCTGACCTCGGTGCTGAGCTTCTCGGCCTCGTGCAGCTTGTAGCTCGGGCTGCCGCCGGTATTGAGCGTGAGGCCTTCGTTCCACAGCGCCGGGTACTGCCCGCGCACGTGGTCGACGAAGCCCTGATAGATCGCCATGGCCTTGCCCAGCAGTTCCTCGGGCGACCCCAGCACCTTCGGCACGCCGAAGCCCACGTGCGCGTCATAGCCCATGAAGCCCGCGAACTCCAATTGCTGCGGGTTGGCCGCGATCAGATCGAGCATGCGGCCCAGCGTGGCGTTGTCGGCAACGCCGCCGCGGTGCAGGCCCACGTCGATCTCGATGTTGATGCGCATCTTCGTGCCCAGCCCCTTGGCGAGCGCCAGGTACTGCTGCAGCCGCTCGGGTGTGTCGAGCAGCCACTGCAACTGGCGCGATGCATCGAAGGGCCCCTTGTGCTGCTTGTAGAAAAGCTCGGCCGACTGCACGGGCAGCGGCTTGCCCATGAGGATGTCGAAATCCGGAAAGATCTGCGCGTCGATGTTCAGGAAGGGCTGGTGAAAAGACATCAGCCGCTTCGTTCCCGAACGCTTCGCGACGTAGTCGATCAGTGCATGCGAAGGCAGCGACTTCTCGACGATGCGGTAGTGCTTGCCGCCTTGCTTCAGGCTCTGCATCACGAGGTCGAGGTTGCGGTCCATGCGATCGAGGTCGATGACCATGCAGGGGCGCATCGGGCCGTTTTTCTTCAGCTCTTCGTTGAGCGCGAGAAAGTAGTCGTCGTACGGTGCGCCGTGGTCACCGGGCCGCAGCGCGAAGGCACCGACGGCGGCCACCCCCAGGGTTCCCAGCAGGATCTTTCGACGGCTCATGCATTCACTCCGAACAGTTGGCGCAGATAGGGGTTGAGCATGCGGCCTTCGGGGTCGAGCTGGGCACGCAATGCGAGAAAGTCTTTCCAGTGCGGGTAGAGCGTAGCGAGTTGCGCCGGCCCCAGGTCATGGAGCTTGCCCCAGTGCGGGCGGCCCTGGTATTTGCGGTAGATCGGGCCGATCTCCGACAGCAGGTAGTCGTAAGCCTCGCCCTGCGCGGCGTGCACGGCAATCGAGCAGCTGTCGCGTGCATGGAAGGGGCTGAGCCACGCATCGTCGGCCTGCACGAAGCGGAATTCGAGCGGAAAGAACACGTCGTTGCGCCGCTCCAGCGCCGCGATCACCTCGCGCACGCAGGCCAGGCCATCGGCTTGCGGCACATGGCATTCGGTCTCGTTGAACTTGGTGGGGCGTTGCGTCGAGAGCAGCTTCCACGAGCGGTTCTTCGCCTCTTCGGTCTGGTCGGCATCGATCAGCTTGCCGGCCACCCAACGGCGCAGTTGCGGGAACCAGCCGAGCCAGTCGCGCAGACGGCGCAGGTCGCGCAGCATCTCCTCGTCCGCCGAGGGCGACTGCACGGTGTCGGTGCCCGCATACAGGTCATTGACGATACCGGCGGCATAGCCAGTGTGGGGCAGGTAATAGAACTCGAAGTTGCGATGCCTTTCCGCCAGCGCGGGCGCCTCGTCGAGCATGGCCTGCAGCGGCCGCAGGAACACACGGCGATGCAGATTGAAGGCCGGCACCACGCGCACCGTTGCCTGCGTGACCACGCCGAGGCTGCCGAGCGACACGCGCGCGGCCGCGAGCAGCTCGGGGTTGCGCTGCCCGCTGCATTCGAGCACTTCGCCGTTCGGCGTCATGAGCCGCAGCGCGAGCACATCGGCATGCAGCGCAGGCAGCGTCTTGCCGGTGCCGTGCGTGGCCGTGGCGATGGCGCCCGCGAAAGACTGCGTGTCGATGTCGGGCAGATTGCGCAATCCGAAGCCCTGCGCGTCGAGCTGGCGCGACAGCAGCGCGAGGCGGGCCCCGGTCTGCAGCGTCACGGTCTGCGCCTGTGTGTCGACGGCGACCAACTCCGACATGCGGTCGAGCGAGACCAGCGTCGCGTCGGTGGGCACCAGCGCGGTGAACGAATGGCCGGCACCGACGCAGCGCACACCGGCCGGGCCGGCCTTGCGCAGCACCTCGGCCAGCTCGGCCTCGTTGCCCGGGGTTTCGAGGGCCTTCGGCGTGCAGTGCTGGATGCCGGACCAGTTCGTCCATACGGGTGTCGCGGCGGGCGGCGGACTGGCTGTCGATGCGGCGGACGATGCGGTGGGCGCTGCCGCATGGGCGTCAACGCCATGGCTGCCCAGTGCCGCGACCACGGCGATACCCGCACCGGCCTTCAACATGGAACGTCGGCCTTCGCGGTCTGCCGATGAAGAGGCGTCATTCATTTCGGCTCATCCTTCCCTTGGCTCATGAACACGATCAATGCGCGCATGTCGGACTCGCTGCAGTCCATGCACAGGCCCTTCGGCGGCATGGCGTTGAAGCCTTCCATGGCATGCCTGGCCAGCAGGTCCATGCCTTTGTCCAGGCGCGGCTTCCATTGCGCAACGGCACCGGTCAGTGGGGCCTTGGCGTCGATGGATGTGTGGCAGGCCGCGCAGGAGCGCTGATAGCGCGCGCGCAGATCGACGTCCGTGGGCAGCAGGGATTCCGCCCGCTGGGCATCGGCAAGCGTAGGCACCGGCGCTTGCTCTTCCTTGCAGGCCCCGAGGCCGGTGAGCATCAGGGCCACGAGCCCGTATCGAATGAGGGAGGCATACCGCATGCACGCGTTTCCTTTCAGTCTTCAGAAGCTGTGGCGAATGCCGACGGTGGTGCCGGTCTGCGTGTGCGCCACCGTCGGGCTTTGTGCGTTGAGGCCCACGAGTTGCGCGCCGATGAGCCCGCCGCGGTAGACCGAGTGATCGATCTCGGCGTAGACCATGGTCCGCTTCGACAACGCATAGCCCGCCACCAGTTGGTACTGGCTTGCCGAACCGTCGAAGTCCGACGTGTACCCGCGCTGCCGCGTGAACCACACGTTGGCGGCCAGCGTGAGCAGCGGCATCGGCTTGTAGGTGAGGCCGGCCAGGATCATCCGGCGCCGGCTGAAGCCGCCCGGGATGGCCGGGTCCATCGCCTGCGCGGGCGAGATGATGCCCAGCCCCGCGAGATCCGGGGGACTGAACGGCCCGTTGGCGAAGGAGGTGAAGTTGTTGTCGCGCCGGTTGGCGATGTAGCCGGCCTGCAGCGTGGCTGATTCACCCAGGCTGATTTGCACGCCCGCCGTGCGGATGTCGAACCTCGCGTTCGAGTTGTCGTCGATGCTGCGCATCCAGGCGCCGCTGATCTTCACCGGGCCCTTCTCGGGCACATAGGCCAGCGCCGCGCCGTACTGGCTGCCGCGTCGCGCGGAGCCCTGGCCTTCGCCGACCGCGTATTGCGCGAGCAGCACCACGTCGCCGAGTTGCGCGCCGTAGTGGACCATGTTGTTGGTCTTGCTCCCGGCCAGCAGCGTGTGCTCGGGCTTGAAGGCGTTGAAGTAGTCGGCCCAGAGGTTCGAGCCGTAGGCCAGCGATACGGCCTCCATTGCCACGTTGTATTGCCGCCCGAAAGTGAGCTGGCCCCACGTGGCCGATTGCAGGCCGACGAACGAAAGCTGGAAGTTCTGCGTGTCGTCG
The DNA here is from genome assembly GCF_900100965.1 of Variovorax sp. EL159. Lineage (GTDB taxonomy): Bacteria > Pseudomonadota > Gammaproteobacteria > Burkholderiales > Burkholderiaceae_C > Variovorax. The sequence continues at coordinate 171,489 of NZ_FMUJ01000005.1, forward strand.
GGGAAGGTGCGGCCGTTGCGCAGGTCGAAATGGCTCTCTATCTGGAACAGCGCCTGGAGGCCGCCGCCGAGATCCTCGCTGCCCTTCACACCCCAGAAGCTCTCCGACATGCCGCCGCCCATGGGCATGCGCAGCCGCGAGCGGGTGATGACCGGCGCGCCGTCGCTGCCGTAGTCGGTGGCATGCGTCTCGTAACGCAGGCCCGCATCGACCATGCCGTAGAGAGTCAGGCTGCTCTGTGCCCATGCGGAGCCGGCGCACAGCAGCGGCGCCAGCGCTGCTGAAAGCAGGGCTGTTCTTCTTGTCATGTTGTTGTCTCCTTCATCTGCCCAAACCATGGGGGCTTGACCGACCGGACGCCGGTTCAAGCCAGAAGTGCATCGTGTTTCCGATGCGGGGCGGATGTTAGAACAATGATCTGAAAAACACCAACGTATTTTTTCATGTTCGATGTTCTGTATCCCTGCACGGTCGGAGGCTGTCGACCGGAGGCTGCGGATGGCACGGCTAAGATCGGCCCCCACAGAGAACATCGACCCATCCGCACACCATGGCCTCCATCAGCCTTCAGGAACGCAAGCAGCGAGAGCAGGAGCAACGTCGCAAGGACATCCTGAAGGTCGTTCGCAAGATGATCGCCAAGAGCGGCGCCCGCGAGATCACCATGCGAAAGGTGGCCGAGGAGGCGGGGTTCTCCAACACGGTGGTCTACGCGCTCTTCGGCGACAAGGCCAGCATGATCGCCAACGCGGTGGACGACGACCTGATCCGGCTGCACAAGCTCATGCAGGCGGCGGTGGCCACGGGCAAGACGGCGCTGGAGCGCATCCGGCTCGCCTGCCACGCCTACGTGGCGGACGGTCTCCGGCACTCAGACCAGTATTTCCTGGTGTTCATGGAGCGCCGGCCCGCGGCGCCCATCGAGACCTCGATGTTGAAGTTCGGCGACCCTGAGCGCGATCCCTATGCCTTTGTCTGCGGCCTGACCGCCGAGCTGACGGCCGAGGGCCACGTGGCTGCCGACGAAAAGCAGCTGGCTGTGCTGACGCAGATCCTGTGGGAGGGCATGCACGGCATGACCGCGCTGCGTGTGTCGACCGGCGACGATCCGTGGATCGAGCGGCTGGATGCCGAGACGCACCTCGACCTCCTGCTCGACATCCTGCTGCTGGGCATCGTGCAGCGCTTCCCGGGCCACAAGTCGGCGGCCGCGATCAAGCTTCTGTCGGGTGCGCGCTAGGCGCTGAACGCTAGACGGCAGGCGCCGGCGGCTCGACCGGCAACGCCCGCTTGTGCGCGCTCTTGCGATGCGTCGAAAGAATGATCGCGCGCGCCGCCGCCGACACCGGCTTGCCTTCGAGGAAGTCGTCGATCTGCTCGTAGCTCACGCCGAAGGCGTCTTCGTCGGGCTTGCCCGGCACCAGCGATTCGAGGTCGGCCGTGGGCACCTTGTAGACCAGCGCATCGGGCGCGCCGAGCAGCTGCGCCACCGCGCGCACGCGCCGCTTGTTCAGGCCGGTCAGCGGCGTGATGTCGGCCGCGCCGTCGCCGAACTTGGTGAAGAAACCCATGAGCGCCTCGGCCGCGTGGTCGGTGCCGATCACGATGCCGTCGTGCGCGCCCGCCACCGCGAACTGCGCAATCATGCGTTGGCGCGCCTTGATGTTGCCCAGCACGAAGTCTTCGTGCGCCGCATCGCGAAACTTCAGCTCGCCGGCCTTCAGCGCGGCGAGCATGCCGTCCGCCGCGGGGCGGATGTCGACGGTGATCGTGCGGTCGGGCTTCATCACCACCAGCGAGGCCTGCGCTTCCGCTTCGTCCTTCTGCACGCCATAAGGCAGGCGCATCGCGATGAAGGTGGCGTCGTAGCCCGTGGCGCGAAGCTTCTCGACGGCGCGTTGCGCCAGGCAGCCGGCGGTCAGCGAATCGACACCGCCGCTGATGCCCAGCACCAGTGTCTTCAGGCCGGTCTGCTTCAGGTAGCCGGCGAGAAAGTCGACGCGCCGCTCCAGTTCGCGCGCGGCATCGAAGACGGGCGCGACATGCAGCGCCGCGATGATCTCGCGCTGCGTGGCATCGACGGGGGACAGATCTGCACTCATGGGTTTGCCTGCGTGTGAAGAAAGAAGGAAAGAAGGAATCAGAAATCCACAAGGCTCAGGCCGATGCTCAGGACCGTGCGCTTGCGGTTGTAGTCGACCAGCGTGTCGCCGTACCCCGAGAACAGCTGCGTATGAAAGCGCAGGTTGCTCTTGGTCGGATCGCCGATCGCCTTGAGCCATTCGAGCCGCACCGAGCCGCGGCCGCTGGCGCGCAGGTTGTTGCGCACGGTAATGCCGAGCTGGTTGTCGCGGTTCAGGTTCCAGCGGCCGGTGACCTCGGCGCGGCCGATGTAGTCGGCAATGTCGGGGTTGTCGTCGCTCAGCGGGTTCTCCGAGATGCGCTTCCAGACGCGCCCGGTGATGGTGAAGCGGTCGTCCAGTTCGGCGCCGCCCATCAGGTACACGCGGTTCCAGCTGCGCGACAGCGGCAGGCTCTGGCCGTTCGACTGGTGCACGATGCCCACGCCGGCATAGCGCCAGCGCCAGCCGCCCGGCAGCTTGAAGTCGGTCGGGTAGACATACATCAGCTCGGGCTCGTGGTCGGTGGTGCGGAACGGCCGCGAGATCGCGCCGTTGAACAGCTGCCACGTCGACTGCTGCGTGTAGGCGAACCACAGCGAGTCTTTGCGCACCGGGTCGTTCTGCGTGAGCATGCCCTGCGCGAGCTTGGTACGCACCGACAGGCCGATGCGCATCTCGTTGGCCTGGTAGGCGATGGGCTCGCCGGTGTGGTCGGGCGAGGGCGAGGTCGGCGTCTGCGGCTTCTTTGTGGCCGCCGAGACCGACACGTTCAGCGGGCGGTAGCCGCGAAAGCCGAAGGTGCCGCAGTCGGTGGCGTTCTCGAGTTCCCAAAAACGCGAGAGCGTCGAGTACTGGCGGTCGCGGCAGCCTTCGGTGGTGGCGACCGAGACCACGCGCGTGGCGGGAATCGAGCTGTCCACCGGCGGCTGCGTGCTCGCGAGCACCGGCGGCGCGACGGGCACCGATGCCGAGGGCAGCGTCTGCTGCTGCGCCCAGCGGTCGAAGCAGGCCAGCCGTGCCTCGTTGTTGGCGCCCAGTGCCGTGCATTGCTGCCAGGTGAGCTGTGCATCGGCCAGCGGACTCGCCGGCTTGTCGACGGCCTGCGCGTGTGCCGCGCCGCCGCCGAGGCAGGCGACGACGGCCGCCAGCGCACCGAGGTTGAAGTGTGGTCGTGTCGTCATGGCTTTCCTTCCGGACCTCCCGTCTTGCGGAGCACGAACGGGTGCGTGCTCTCGTTCGCGGCATCGCGCCACGTCCCCCTGAATTCACGGCCGCACGAGCCGGCCTGCAGCTTGCCCGACCAGACGCCGCTGATGGCGCGGCCGTCTTTCGACTCGTCGATCGAGAGCGCGCCTTCGTCGTCGACATCGCCCGCCAGCTGCGAGACCGAAGCCTTCGGCGGGTTGCCCGCGTTGCGCGTGATGGTGCCGCGCACGCCCTCGTAGTCGGGGTGCTTGCCCAGCTGCACGGTGGCCACGGCAGGCAGGTCGTCGAAGCGTGCGTCCCAGCGGCCGTAGAGCGACTGCAGCGGCAGCTCGCGCGCGTCGGCGGGGCAGTTGGCATCGCCGCCTCCGCTCCCGCCGACGGGGCCGGTGGCGCAACCCGCAAGCACGCAGGCGATGCCGACGCACAGTGCCGCGATGGCCGCCTTCATGACGCGGCGGCAGCCGCCTTGGCGGCCGCGCTGTCCTGTGCCTTGCGCGCGAACTCGGCGCGCAGCGCCTTGAGTTTTTCGCGCGGGTCTTCCTTCGTCGTTTCCTTGTCCAGGCCCATCTCGGCGATGAAGCGGCTCGGCACGCAGGGCACCATGTCGCGGCCCTGCTTGCGCTTCTTGGTCCAGCTCACGGCCAGGCTGCGCTGCGCGCGGGTGATGCCCACGTACATCAGGCGGCGTTCTTCCTGCAGGCGCTGCAAGGTGTCGTCGCTGACCATCTTCTGGCGGCCGTTGTCGTCGTCGAGCTTGAAGGGCAAGAGGCCTTCGGTCACGCCGATCAGGATCACGTGCGGCCACTCCAGGCCCTTGGAGGCATGCAGTGTGGAAAGCGTGACCACGTCCTGGTCCTGCTCGCGCTCGCTGATGGTCGACAGCAGCGAGATGGTCTGCGCCACTTCGAGCAGGCTCTTGCGCTCGGTCTCGTTGTCGTTGGCGCCCGAGGCGTCGTCGAGCGAGCCGCCGGCGCGCTGCGACATCCAGTCGACGAACTCCATCACGTTGTTCCAGCGCGAGGCGGCCGCCGCTTCGCTGTCTTCGCCCTCGTAGAGGTGCTGCTCGTAGTCGATCTCCTTGAGCCACTCGAGCATGAACGCGCGCGAATCTTCCGCACCCATGGTGCGGCGCGCGCGGTATTCGAGGTCGTTGATGTAGCGGCCGAATTCGTAGACGCCTTCCAGCGTGCGCTTGGGGATCACGCTCGGCAGCGACGGGCTGAACAGCGCCGCGAACAGGCTCAGCTTGTACTGGCTCGCGAAGGTGCCCAGGCTGGCCAGCGTGGTGTGGCCGATGCCGCGCTTGGGCGTGGTGATAGCACGCAGGAACGCCGGGTCGTCGTCGTTGTTGACCCACAGGCGGAACCAGCCGCACAGGTCCTTGATCTCGGCGCGGTCGAAGAAGCTCTGGCCGCCCGAGACCTTGTACGGAATCTGCGCCTTGCGCAGCGCCTGCTCGAACACGCGGGCCTGGTGGTTGGCGCGGTACAGGATGGCGAAGTCGCGGAACTCCTTGTACTGCTTGCCCTGCGTGGTGGCGTCGCCCGCGCGCAGGCTGACGATGCGCGCCACCGCGCGCTCGGCTTCGTGCAGCTCGCTGTCGGCATCGACGATGCGCACCGGCTCGCCTTCGCCGAGCTCGGAAAAGAGCGTCTTCGGAAACAGCTTGGGGTTGGGGCCGATCACGTTGTTGGCGGCCCGCAGGATGGCGCTGGTGGAGCGGTAGTTCTGCTCCAGCTTAATGACCTTGAGCGTCGGGTAGTCGACCGGCAGCTTGCGCAGGTTGTCCAGCGTGGCGCCGCGCCAGCCGTAGATCGACTGGTCGTCGTCGCCCACCGCGGTGAAGCGGCCGCGCTCGCCGGCCAGGGCCTTGAGCACTTCGTACTGCGTGGCGTTGGTGTCCTGGTATTCGTCCACCAGGATGTGGCCGAGCGCGGCCTGCCACTTGGCGCGCACTTCGGGAAAGTCGTGCAGCAGCTTGAGCGGCATGCCGATCAGGTCGTCGAAGTCGACGCTCTGGTAGGCCTGCAGGCGCTCCTGGTAGTGGCCCATGACTTCGGCGGTGATGCGCTCGTTGTCGTCCACCGCAATGGCCGCTGCCTGCTCGGCGTTCAGGCCCATGTTCTTCCACTTGCTGATGGTCCACTGCCAGATGCGCGCGGTGGCGATGTCGGTGGTGCCGCCGGCGTCCTTCAGGATCTTCGTCACGTCGTCGCTGTCGAGAATGCTGAAGGCGGGCTTCAGGCCCAGCACCGCACCGTCTTCGCGCATCATGCGCACGCCTAGCGCGTGGAAGGTGCAGACCACCACCTTGCGCGCGTCCTTGCCGATGAGGTCCTTGGCGCGCTCGCGCATTTCGGCGGCGGCCTTGTTGGTGAAGGTGATGGCCGCGATGCGCTTGGGGTCGAGGCCCGACTGGATCAGCCGGCCGATCTTGTGGGTGATCACGCGCGTCTTGCCCGAGCCTGCGCCGGCAAGCACCAGGCAGGGACCGTGCATGTAGTTGACCGCTTCTTGCTGCGCGAGATTGAGACCGTGGGACATGGGGGAGAGGGAACCGGAAAACGCCGTGGGGAACGGCAGGCGCAAAAGCGGGCAATGATACGGGGGCGGGCTTCGGCCGCAGTGTCAGCGGGCATCGCAAGACGCGTTCCCGGGCCGCCAACGACAATCGCCGCGTGCTGCCTGTATTCCTTGTTACTTTCCCTTTCTTCGCGCTGATCGCGGCCGGCTATGGCGCGGCGCGCGCCCGCATCCTGCCGCTGGACGCGATTGCCGGCCTCAACACCTTCGTGCTGTATTTCGCGCTGCCGTGCATGCTGCTGCGCTTCGGCGCGGGCACGCCCATCGGGCAGCTGCTGGACGGCAGCGTGGCACTGGTTTGGGGCATCAGCGCGCTGGCGGTGGTGGCGGGCGTGGTCGTGTTCACCCGCAACGCGCGCATCGGCTGGAACGACGCCGCCTTCGGCGCGCTGGTCGCGGCCTTTCCGAACACCGGCTTCATGGGCGTGCCGCTGCTGGTGGCGATCCTGGGGGCACAGGCGGCCGGGCCGATGATCATCACGATCGCGTTCGACCTCGTCATCACCTCGTCGCTGTGCATTGCGCTGTCGCGGCTCGATGGCGCCGGCGGTGCGGGCCGGCACGGCGCGACGCAGGCGGCGCGCAAGGCGCTGCGGGGCATTCTGGTCAATCCGATGCCGTGGTCGATCCTGCTGGGCGTGCTGCTGTCGGCCATGCGCTGGCGTCTGCCGGGGCCGATCGAACGCACGGTGGCGATGCTGGCCGATGCCGCGTCGCCGGTGGCGTTGTTCACCATCGGCGCGGTGCTGGCCCGCTCGGCCCTGCTGGCGCGCGAGCACGGCGCCAGCGCGGCCGTGGCCGAGGCCATGGGCACGGCCAGCCCGGCGCCGGGCAAGGCGCCCTGGCGCGACGTGCTGCCGGTGGTGGTCGTCAAGCTGCTGGTGCACCCGCTGCTGGTCTGGGGGCTGGGGCTCGGCGCCATCGCGCTGGGCCTGCCGCTGGCGCCGGCTGCGCTGGTGGTGATCGTGCTGGTCGCCGCACTGCCGAGTGCCAGCAATGTGTCGATGCTGGCCGAGCGCTTCGGCGCGGACAACGGCCGCATCGCCCGCATCATCCTGTGGACGACGGTGGTGGCCTTCTTCAGTTTTCCGCTGGCGGTCGGCGCATTGCGCTGAACCGAAGGGCAGCTACGGCGTCAGCACGCCGAGCTTGTACGGATCGGCATCGGGCAGGCGCTCGCACTTCGAGAAGTCGCGGCCCTGCGTGCCGTCGCAGTAGTAGGTGTTGTAGATGCGCCCGAAGAGCGAAGGGCTGGCGGTGAACAGCACGCCGTGGTCGGGCTGCCAGTTGTCCTTGGCGGGCGGAGCGCTGGCCTCGACCGGCTTGGGCGCCGTGGAGGCCGAGGCCACCGTCGTGGCGGTGGCAGCGCCGGCGGGGGGCGGCGTGAAGTCGGCCAGCGTCTTGTGGGCTTCGTCGCCGCGCCAGCGCACCGCCAGTTCGGCCGCCGTGGGCCGCGTCGCCACCGGCAGCAGGATGCCGTTGACCTGCAGGCCGTAGCCGAAGCGATGGGTCTTGCCGGCCAGGAAGGCGTAGGCACAGGCGGCCATGCACTGGCCACGCACCTCGGTCTGCACGCCGCTCAGGCGGATCGCATCGGCAAAGGCGCCGGCCGCTTCGGCAGTACCGCCGAACGAGTCCTGGAAGACGACGGTGTGCACCGCGCCGCCGCCCAGCTGCTCTGTAAAGTCCTTGATCGCACTGCCGTCGAGCGCGCCGGACACCACCAGCCGGCTGCCCTGAAGCTCCAGCTCGGCCGCGGAAACGGGTGCGCCCATGGCGCAGGCGAGGCACCCGAATGACAAAACCCAACCAGAAAAAGACGACGGTTTCACGGCGACCTTTGCGATGAGCGAGCATGTTTGGAACGTGCGAGCCGGGATGAGTTCGCACCTTTACAGCTTGTGCAGCCGCATGCCGTGCCGTCAACTGTTTTTTCGGAAATTTTGGGGTAGGACGAAGGGCAGGCCAGAAGGCATAGAGGCCGCTACCACTTCAGTTGAATGCTTCAGTTTGCAGGCACGCTGCTACAGTGGTTGCCAGTCAAAGATGTGAATGGGGCGCGACATGGCAATACTGGTTCGCATCCTGGTGTGGGTGGCCTGGCTCGCTGGCGCGGGCTGGTCCTGGCATGCCGGCAAGGTCAGCACCGCCAGTGCGATCGCGATCGCCGCGCTGAGCCTCGTGGTGTTCGCGTGGCCCCACGGCATTGCGCGGCGACGACATGACGAGTTGCGCTACGTCGACATGGGCAAGGAACCGACGGGCTACCACTGACCATCGGAGCATCAGGAATGCCGCCGGGCCCACCGGGGCATGCCTTGCAGCACAACAGCCGCCTCAGATGCTGTGCGGATCGACGTCGATCAGCCAGCGGATCACGCCCTTGCCCTCGGGCGTGCGGCGCAGCGCATGCAGCAGCGGTTGCCAGCCCGCCAGCAGGCGCTGCAGTGCGGCGCGCGAGGGGCTTTCGATCAGCATCTGCGCGCGCTCCACATTGGCCACGCGCTGGATGGTCAGCGGCACCGCCGGGTAGCGCGTGACGACATCGCCACCGGGCAGCGCCTCGGCCTGGTCGGCGGCGATGTTCAGGAAGGCCTGCGCCACCGACTGTTCGCGCGCATCCGCACGCAGCAGCGCCTGGAACGCAAAGGGCGGCATGCCGGCGGCACGGCGCTCGTCGAGCTGCTGCTGCGCGAACGCGGCGTAGTCGTGCCTGCGCAGCGCCACGAACAGCGGATGCTGCGCGTGGTGCGTCTGGATCCACATCTCGGCCGTGGCGCCCTGCGCCGCGAGGTAGGCGGCGTCGCGCCCCGCACGCCCCGCCGATTGCATCAGCAGGCTGAACAGGCGCTCGGGCGCGCGGAAGTCGCTGGAGAACAGCGCCCCATCGGGGTTGACCGCGGCCACCAGCGTGATGCGCCGGAAGTCGTGGCCCTTGGCGATCATCTGCGTGCCGACCAGCACGTCGACCTCGCCCGAATGCACGGCGGCAAGCTGCGATTCGAGCGCACCCTGCTTCTTGGTGCTGTCGGCGTCGATGCGCGCGATGCGCACCGCATGGCCGTCGGGCCGCTTCACCGCGGCGAACAGCTCTGCCAGGTGTTCTTCGAGCCGCTCGGTGCCGCGGCCCACGGGCGCGATGTCGGGGTTGCCGCAGGCTGGGCAGGCGCGCGGCACGCGTTCCGTAAAGCCGCAGTGGTGGCAGCGCAGCGTGCGGTCGATCTTGTGGAACACGCGGTAGGCGCTGCAGTGCGGGCATTCGCTCTTCCAGCCGCAGTCGCCGCAGGCCAGCACCGGCGCATAGCCGCGCCGGTTCAGAAAAATCATGCTCTGCTCGCCGCGCGCGATGCGCTGGCCGATGGCGTCGAGCAGCGCGCCCGAGATCACCGTCTTCGGCGGCTGCAGGTTCATGTCGACCAGCCGCACCGCTGGCAACTCGCCCGCGCCGATGCGCGAGGGCATGGCCAGCCGCACATAGCGCCCGCCCGGGTCTTCGCCTTCGGCGGGGCGGCTCTGGTGCCAGCTTTCGAGCGAGGGTGTGGCCGAGCCGAGGATCACCTTCGCGCCCTCGCGCTGCCCGCGCCACACGGCGAGATCGCGTGCCGAATAGCGCGCGCCTTCCTGCTGCTTGTAGCTGGGGTCGTGCTCCTCGTCGACCACGATCAGCTTGAGCCCCGGAATCGACGCGAACACCGCCATGCGCGTGCCCAGCACGATGCGCGCGGCGCCGCTGTGCGCCGCCAGCCAGCTTGCAAGGCGCTGCGGGTTCGTCATGCCGCTGTGCAGCGACACCACCGCCTCGTCGCCGAAGCGCGCCTTGAAACGTGCTTCCAATTGCGGCGTGAGATTGATCTCGGGCACCATCACCAGCGCCTGCGCCTCGGGGTCGCGCGCCAGCAGGTCGGCCACGCAGCGCAGGTAGACCTCGGTCTTGCCGCTGCCGGTGCTGCCGACCAGGAGGAAGGTGCCGCTTTCGGCTTCGATGCGGGCGAGGGCGGCCGTCTGTTCCGCGCTCAGCGCGATCAGGTTGGCGGCTTCCGCCGTCTCGGCGACCGGGCCGGCCGTCGTCTTGCGCTTCAGGCGCCGGGCCAGTTGCGTGGTCGTCAGGTCGCGCAATTGCGGTGGCAGGGCGGCCAGCGCGATCTCGCCGATCGAGCGCTGGTAGTAGCGCGCGGCAAAGGCCACGAGGTCGCGCCAGGCCTCGCCCAGCGGGGGCAGCGCGTCGAGCGCCGCGCCCACGGGCTTGAGCGCCATGTCGGGCTCCGCGCCCGCCAGCGATGTGGGCTCGTTCCAGACCACGCCCAGCACCTCGCGCCGGCCCAGCGGCACCCGCACCAGCGTGCCGGGCACCAGCGGCGCGGCACTGGCGTAGCTCAGCAGGTCGCCGAGCGCGGCATGTGCCGGCGTCTGGACCGCGATGTCGAGCCGCCAGGACAGGGCCGCCGGCACAGCGCTGCCGTCGGTCGTCGTGGCGCCCGTTTCAGGGGCTGGGCTGGCTTTGGAAATGGAGGTGCCTGTTGGAAAGGTTTGTTAATGCGACTTTGAGCAACTTCACTTAAGTCGTTGATTTTTCAGTGCTTTGACGGCCATCCAGAGTTTCTGTGGATAACTTTGTTGACAACCGGGCTCGACACGCTGGCAAGCCTTGAAAATCAAGGCTATGACTGGATTGCACGGAAAAAAAGCAAAGTTCAAATCCTATATAAATCAACAACTTAGCGTCGCTATCTCTTTCGTAGCAAAGAGAGGGCCGCCTCAGATAATCTTGCGCACTGCAACACGGGTTTTGTGCATAAGTCGGGACCCATATGCCGTTTTTGCGCTTGACAAACGGCTGCGAACCCACTTTTGAGGGCCGGCGCGGCCTGCACGCGGTTCGGCCCTTTTTGTGACAGTTCTAACCGCGCAGCGCGCGCGACTGGGTGTGCACCGCCTCGACCAGCGCCGCCACGTGGTCCGGCGGCGTGAACTGGCTGATGCCGTGGCCCAGATTGAAGATGTGCGTCGGCCCCGTGGTGTTGCGGTCGGCGTGCGGCTTGCCGAAAGCCTGCAGCACCTTGGCCACCTCGGCTTCGATCTGCGCGGGCGGCGCGAACAGCACGTTCGGGTCGATGTTGCCCTGCAGCGCCTTGGCCTTGCCGTCGGCGCCTTCGCCGACCTGGCGGCGCGCGGCGCCCAGGTTCACCGTCCAGTCGACGCCGAGCACCTCGCAATCGAGCGGGCGCATGGCGTCCAGCCACAGGCCGCCGCCCTTGGTGAACACGATGCGCGGCACAGGCTGGCCGTCGGCGCCGGTGCGCTTCACGCCCGCCAGCACCCGCGCCGTGTAGGCGAGGCTGAACTCCTGGAACGCGCCGTCGGCGAGCACGCCGCCCCAGCTGTCGAAAATCATCACGGCCTGCGCGCCGGCATCGATCTGCGCATTGAGGTACGCGGCCACCGAATCGGCATTGACCGCGAGGATGCGGTGCATCAGGTCGGGGCGGCTGTACAGCATGCCCTTCACGAGCCGGTAGTCGCTGGAGCCCGCGCCTTCGACCATGTAGCAGGCCAGCGTCCACGGGCTGCCCGAAAAGCCGATCAGCGGCACGCGGCCGTTCAGTTCCTTGCGGATCGAGGCCACGGCGCTGAACACATAGCGCAGCTTGTCCATGTCGGGCACTTCGAGCGCGTTCACCGCTGCTTCGTCGCGCAACGGGCGCGCAAAGCGCGGGCCTTCGCCGGCCTCGAACGACAGGCCCAGGCCCATGGCGTCGGGCACGGTGAGGATGTCCGAGAACAGGATCGCCGCGTCGAGCGGGTAGCGCTCCAGCGGCTGCAGCGTGACTTCGGTGGCGTAGTCGGTGTTGGTCGCCAACCCCATGAAGCTGCCCGCCTTGGCGCGCGTGGCGACGTACTCGGGCAGGTAGCGGCCGGCCTGGCGCATCAGCCAGACGGGCGTGTGATCGGTGGCCTGGCGCCAGCAGGCCCGCAGGAAAGTGTCGTTTTGCAATGGGGCGAAAGGCATCCCGCGATTGTCGCAGGGGCCCGCGCATTGACCGACAGCGCAATTTGAGTTGCACCAACCCGCCCCGGTGCGCCACGGCGCGCCGCAGCCCCGAGCATCCGCCTTCGAGACAGGAAAAGAACTTCGGATCAAGGAACGGGACAAGCAACATGGCGCAACAGGTCTTCGACTTCGTGGTGGTGGGGGCCGGCTCGGCCGGCTGCGTGCTGGCGCACCGGCTGGTGCTGGCGGGGCGCAGCGTGCTGCTGCTGGAGGCGGGCCCGCCGGACAACGACCGCTTCATCCACATGCCCGCCACCTTCGTGCGGGTGATCGGCACCGAGCGCACCTGGGCCTACGAGAGCGAGCCGCAGGCGGCTGCCGGCGGCCGCAGGATGTTCGTGCCGCAAGGGCGCACGCTGGGCGGCGGCAGCTCGGTCAACGCCATGGTCTACATCCGCGGCACGCCGGCCGATTACGACGGCTGGCAGGCGCAGGGCTGCGAAGGCTGGGGCTGGAACGACGTGCTGCCATGGTTCCGCAAGGCAGAGTCGAATGCGCGGCTGGCCTGCGGGCTGCACGGCACCACCGGCCCGCTGAAGGTGAGCGACACCCGCTTTCGTCATCCGCTGAGCCTGGCCTTCCTGCGCGCCGCGCAGCAGACCGGGCTGCCCTACAACGACGACTTCAACGGGGCCGAGCAGGCCGGCGTGGGCTTCTACCAGACCACCACCTTCGAAGGCCGCCGCGCCAGCACGGCCGCCACCTACCTTGCGGCGGTGCGCGACAACCCGAAGCTCACGGTGGTCACCGGTGCGCACGTCATGCGCGTGCTGACGCAGGACGGCGCCGCAACCGGTGTCGTCTACCGCACCGGCCGCGACGCCAGCGGCGAAGAAGTCGTCGCCACCGCGCGCGAAGAGGTGATTCTTTCGGCCGGCGCGCTGGCCTCGCCCAAGCTGCTGATGCTGTCGGGCATCGGCCCCGGTGCGCAGTTGCAGGCGCACGGCATTCCGGTGACGCATGCACTGCCCGGCGTGGGCGAGAACTTCCAGGACCACCTGGAGGTGTCGGTCTACGGCCGCACGCGCGAGCCCATCAGTCTGCTGGGCAACGACCGTGGGTTGGCTGCCCTCAAGCATGGCTTGCAATGGACCTTCTTCAACACCGGCCTGCTCACCTCCAACGTGGTCGAGAGCGGTGGCTTCGTCGACACCACGGGCGAAGGCCGGCCCGACCTGCAGTTCCATGTGCTGCCCGTGCTCGTGGGCGATGTCGACCGCGAGCCGCTGGCCGGCCACGGCATTTCGATCAACCCCTGCTTCCTGCGGCCGAAATCGCGCGGCAGCGTGCGGCTGCGCAGCCCCGATCCGATGGCACCCATCCTGTTCGATGGCGGCTACCTGCGCGCGCAGGAAGACGTCGACACGCTGGTGCGCGGCGTGAAGCTGGCGCGCCGCATCCTGCGTGCGCCGGCGCTGCGCGACGTGGTGTCCGAAGAACTCGCGCCCTCCGCCGCCGACGACATGGCCGACGACGCCATCGAGGCCTATGTGCGCCAACGCGCCAAGACCGTCTACCACCCGAGCGGCACCTGCCGCATGGGCAGCGACGACATGGCCGTGGTCGATGCGCAGATGCGCGTGCATGGCGTGGCAAGGCTGCGCGTGTGCGATGCCTCGGTGATGCCGTCGCTGGTCAGCGGCAACACCAATGCGCCGACCGTGATGCTGGCCGAGCGTTGCGCGGCCTTCGTGCTGGGGCAGACGGCGTGACCGCGATCGGCCAAGGTCGCGCTGTCGGGCAACGAACACTGCGCGTTCGGTCAATCGCCGATGTGCGCTGAAACCTAGAGTCCTTTCCAACAAGGAGACAGAGCGAATGAGTTCCACAGGGTCCACGAATTCAATGGCCGGCAAGGTCGCATTCATCACCGGCGGCGGCACCGGCATCGGCGCGGCAGTGGCCGCGCAGTTCGTCGCGGCGGGTGGCCGTGTCGTGCTGATGGGGCGTCGCCTCGCGCAGCTCGAAGCGGTTGCTGAAAAGCTCGGCGGGCTCGCCGTTTCAGGCGATGCCGCCAGCACCGCCGACGTGCAGCACGCGCTCAAGGCCGCACGCGAGAAGTTCGGCCGCATCGACGTGCTCGTCGCCAATGCGGGCGGCCATGGCGTGGGCGATGCGCTCTCTACCGACGACGCGTCGTGGGCGCTCTCCACGCGCCTGAACCTCGACACCGCCTTCGTCTGCGCACGCGAGCTGCTGCCCGAACTCATCGAGCGGCGCGGCAACATCGTCGTGCTCTCTTCGCTCGCCGGCCACTTCGCGGGCCCGGGCGTCGTCGGCTACGTGACGATGAAGCACGCGCTCATCGGCCTCGTGCGTTCACTGGCGCGCGACTACGGCAAGCAGGGCGTGCGCGTGAACGCCGTGTGCCCCGGCTGGGTGCGCACCGAGATGGCCGACGAGCAGATGCAGGTGCTGGTCGACAAGTACCGGCTGCCGGGTGCCGATGCGGCCTACGACCTCGTCACGCGCGACGTGCCCATGGGCCGCGCCGCCAGCCCCGAAGACGTGGCGAACGCGGTGCTGTTCCTCGCTTCGCCGCTGGCCGCGATGGTCACCGGCAGTTCGCTCATGGTCGATGGCGGCGCCTCTGCCGTCGACCTGCCCACCATCGCCTTCGCGCATGACGCCTGAGAGGGCAGGAAAGAAAACGCCATGAGCACCCACGAAGCCAACAAGCCCGCCGACTGGAAGACCTACGACCAGTTCGCCCTCGGCATTGCCACCAACCGCCTGCCCGCCACCGACGCACTCGCCGGCCAGACACTGAAGCTCGCCTTGCCCGGCTTCCAGCTCACGCTGCAGCCGCGTTCGCAGCATGCGCTGGACTGGAGCGAGCAGGGCGCGCGCGGCGGACAAGGCACAGGCGACTGGTACGAAGCCATCGAGGTCGCACCCGACACCTTCTTCCTCGACATCACCCAGGCCAGCCGCCCGACCGAAGCCTTGAGCATCGTGCTCAACACGCGCACCCACCGCGTGCTCGCGATCCGCTGCCGCATCGTCAGCGCCGAAGAGGCCGCAGGCCAGCCGCGCGTGCCGCAGGACTTCTGGGTCGGCACGCTCGAAGGCGGCACCGCCAGCGGCCCGGTGCCGCAGCCCACGCGCGACCTGATCGGCCTGCGCACCTGGCAGACCTACAGCCCCAACCACACCTACGAGCACACCTACCTGAGCGCCGAGCGCTACGCCTGGCAATGCCTGGTGGGCGTGCAGCGCGGGCATGGCGACGTCGATCTGGCGAGCTACTACAAGTTCGACGACGACCAGTACGTCTTCACCTTCCGCGAGTTCCTGATTCCCGTCGCGTCGGTGTTCTTCTTCGACTTCGCGAGCGGCCGCTCGACCGGCAAGTTCCTCGGCGTGACCGGCACCGGCGAAGTGGCCAACAACCCGGCCGGCGCCTTCATGCGCAAGGCCTCGCAGACCTTCTATCCGCCCGAGTTCGGGCCGGTCTGATTCCCTTCATTTCTTGCTGTCACACCAGGAGCCTTCCTTCATGCGCACCCCCCATCAGATCGTTGCCGATCACTACGCCGCCTCCGACCGCCAAGACCTTCAAGCCATGTTCGCCGACGTGGCCGACGACGTGCAGTGGACCGAGATGGCCGGCTTTCCGTGTGCCGGCACGCACGTCGGGCCGGCCCAGGTGGTCGAGAAGGTCTTCAAGGTGCTGGGCACCGAGTGGGAGGGCTACCGCTTCGTGCTCGAACGGCTGGTCGATGGCGGCGACACCGTGGTCGGCATCGGCGACTACCACGGCCGCCATCGCGCCACTGGCAAGACCATGCACGCCCGCGTGACGCATGTGTGGCAGGTGCAGGGCGGCAAGGTGCGCCGCTTCGAGCAGTTCACCGACACGCTGCTCGTGGCGCGGGCCATGGCCTGAGTCCCGCTTCTTCCTTTCATTCATTCAACGCATTGCCCCGGAGCCAACCCATGAATCTGCGAGACCTGTCGATCGAGCATCTCGGCCAGGTGGGCCTGCTGGCGCAGCGCCGGCGCGGCAACCACATCGACGGCCGCGAGGTGGCACCCGCCAACGGCACCTACCTGCCGGTGGTCGACCCGGCCACCGAGATGACGGTGGCCGAAGCCCCCGACAGCGACGCGGCCGACGTGAACGCCGCCGTTGCCAGCGCGCGCCGCACCTTCGAGAGCGCCGCGTGGAAGTCGCTGCGCCCGGCCGACCGCGAGCGCATGCTCTACACACTGTCGACGCTCATCGAGTCGCACGCCGATGAATTGAGCGCGCTTGAAACCCTGCAAAGCGGCAAGCTGCGCGGCATCGCGCGCATGGTTGACGTGGGTGGCGGTGCCGAGTTCGTGCGCTACATGGCGGGCTGGGCCACCAAGCTCGAAGGGCAGACGCTCGACAACTCCATCGGCATCCCCGGCCCGCAATGGGTGACGTACACGCGGCGCGAACCCGTCGGCGTGGTGGGCGCCATCGTGCCGTGGAACTTTCCGCTGGCCATCGCGCTGTGGAAGGTGGCGCCCGCGCTCGCGGCCGGCTGCACGGTGGTGCTCAAGCCTTCGGAAGAAACACCGCTCACCGCGCTGCGGCTGGCCGAGCTGGCCATCGAGGCGGGCTTTCCGCCCGGCGCGCTCAACGTGGTGTGCGGACGCGGCGCCACCGCCGGTGCCGCGCTCGCCGCGCACCCGGACATCCGCAAGATCAGCTTCACCGGCTCGACCGCCGTGGGCCAGCGCATCGGCCATGCGGCGGTCGACAACATGGCGCGCTTCACGCTGGAGCTGGGCGGCAAGTCGCCGCTCATCGTGCTGGACGATGCCGACCCGGCCGCGGCGGCGCAGGGCGCGGCCAATGGCATCTTCTTTCACCAGGGGCAGGTGTGCACGGCGGGCTCGCGCGTGTACGTGCAGCGCGGCATCTTCGATGAAGTCGTCAAGCAACTGGCGCAGGCGGCCGAGGGCCTGCACATCGGCTCGGGCTTCGATCCGCAGGCGCAGTTCGGGCCGCTCGTGTCCAAGCGCCACGTGGACCGCGTGATGGCGCACATCGACGGCGCGGTGGCCGAGGGCGCGACGCTGGTCACGGGCGGCAGCCGCGCCTTCGACGGCGGCTGCTTCGTGCGGCCGACCGTGTTCGTCGACACGCGGCCTTCGATGCGCATCGTGCGCGAGGAAGTGTTCGGCCCGGTCGCGACGGTGGTGCCCTTCGACGATGTCGAGGACGCGATCCGCCTGGCCAACGACAGCGCCTACGGCCTGGCCGCGAGCGTGTGGTCGAACAACCTCTCGGCCGTGCACCGCATCGTGCCGCGCCTGCAGGCGGGCGTGGTCTGGGTCAACGCGCACAACGTGCTCGACAACGCGCTGCCGCTGGGCGGCGTCAAGCAGTCGGGCTACGGGCGCGACCTGGGGCGCGCGGCGGTCGAGAGCTTCACCGAGCTCAAGAGCGTGTGCATGGCGGTGTAGGCACTGCAACGGTTCCGATCACAACAGGAGACAAGAGCATGTTCAAGCAGAAGAAGATCGCGCGTTCCGCACTCGGCGCACTGGTCGGTGCCCTCGGCCTTGCGGGCGCTGGCGGCGCATGGGCGCAATCGGGCCCCGACTGCGGCCTCAACACCGGCAAGCCCGCCACCGGCGAGCCCATCCCCATCGGCGCGGTGGTCGGCAAGACCGGCCCCGACGACTTCAGCGCCTCGGGCCAGGCAGCGGCGGCGTACTTCAAGTGCGTGAACGCCAACGGCGGCATCCACGGCCGCCCGGTCGACTACATCGTGGTCGACGACCAGTGGAACCCCGAGACCGCCGCGCAGGTCGCGTCCAAGCTGGTGAAAGACCGCAAGGTGGTCGCGCTCGCCGGCAGCACCAGCTTCGTGGAGTGCGGCGCCAACGCCAAGATGTACGCCGACGAAGGCGTGATGGTCATCGCCGGCACCGGCGTGCCGCGCGAATGCTTCAACGCGCGCAACTACGTGCCGGTGAACGCAGGGCCGCGCGTGTCGGCCACCATCGCCGCCATGTACGCCGCGCAGAAGTACAAGGCGAAGAAGATGGTCTGCGTCATTCCGAACATTCCCAGCCTGGGCAACTGGGCCTGCGAAGGGCCGAAGGAATGGGGCAAGAAGAACGGCGTGGAGGTCGAGACCATCACCATCGACCCCGGTTCGGCCGATGCCACCTCGACCATGCTGCAGGCCGCCGCCAAGAAGCCCGACACCATCATCATGAACGTGCCCAAGGGCATCCTGGTGCCGATGCTGGCCGCGGCCGAGCAGCAGAACCTGGGCAAGAAGATCCACTTCGTCTCGGCCGCGCCGGCCTACAACACCGACGTGCCCAAGGCCATCGGCCCCTACTGGAAGGGCAACTTCGACGTCAACCTCGAATTCAACCCGCTCGAATCGGCCGGGCCCGACAACAAGAACTGGCTGGCGGTCATGGACAAGTACGGCGCCAAGAGCGATCCGCGCGACACCTTCTCGCAAGGCGGCTACGTGGCCGCGCGCATCGTGACGCAGGCGCTGCTGAAGATGGACCCGAAGAAGATCGACCGCGCCGGCGTGACCGATGCGCTGCGCAAGGTGAGCGACTTCAAGAGCGACATCCTGTGCAAGCCCTTCTACGTGGGCAACGGCAACCGCCACAACGCCAACAACAGCGGCCCCGTCGCCAGCCCCGACGGCAACGGCTGGCGCTTCGCGCCCGGCGGCTGCCTGACGGCGGAAGACCCGGAACTGGTCGACATCCGCGCCGACGAACAGAAGATGGGCCTCAAGTAAGCGCGTCGGGCCATGGAGGACTACCTGCCTTTCGTCATCTCGGGCCTGGGCCTGGGCGCGGTGTATGCGCTCTCGGGCGTGGGGCTGGTGGTGCTCTACCGCTCGTCGGGCGTGCTGAACTTCGCCTTCGGTGCCATCGGCGCCATCGGTGCGTACGTGGCCTGGTCGATGCTCGAAGCCGACTGGCCGCAGGGGCTGGCGTGGTGCGCGGCCATCGTCACGTCGATGCTGCTGTCGCTGGCCTATGGCCGGTTGCTGGCGCCGCGCCTCTCGCACCGCGACCCGACCATCCGCAGCATCGCCACGCTGGGCTTTGCGCTGGTGGTGGTGGGCTTCACCGAGTGGTACTGGGGCGAGCAGCCGCGCCGGCTGGTGCTGCCCACCGATGCGGGCGCCATCGAATTCGTGCTCGGCGAGGTCGAGGTGCGGCTCACACACACGCGTGCCCTGGGGCTTGCGCTTGCGGTGCTGATGATGGGCGGCGTCGGCCTGCTGCTGTCGAAGACGCGCGTGGGTTTGAAGATGCGCGCGCTGGCCAACGACCGCGACCTGAGCGCGCTGCTCGGCATCCGCGTGCTCGGCGTCGACACCGTGGCCTGGATACTCAGCGGCGCCTTCGCCGGCGTGTGCGGGCTGCTGCTCGCCAACATCGTGCGGCTGCAGGCCACGCTGCTGACCTTTCTGGTGATTCCGGCCTTTGCCGCCGCCATCATCGGCCGCCTGCATTCGCTGCCGGCCACGGTGGCGGGCGGCATCGCCATCGGCGTGCTGGAGGCGCTGGCGATCACGGTGCCAGGCTTCGCGGCCTTCCGCACGGCGACGCCGTTCCTGATCGCGCTGGCGATGATCGTCTTCTTTCGCACGGGCACGCGGCAGGCATGAGCGCTTCGATCTTCACCGGCGCGGCGCAAGCGCCCGACGACATCGCGCAACTGCCGGCCTCGCTGGCCGAGGCGACACGCCGTGCCCGCATTTCATTGGCCGTGATGGTGGGCTGCGTGCTGCTCATCGGGCTCGTGGTGCCGTGGCTGGCGAATGCTTACTGGATCAAGACGCTCACATCGTCGCTCGCACTGTCGATTGCGGCAGCTGGCGTGGCGCTGCTCTACGGCCAACTGGGGCTGGTGTCGCTGTGCCAGTACGCGCTGCTCGGCGCGGGCGGCTGGATCGCCTTGCGCGCGGGCCACGGGCTGGGCTGGCCTTTCGAGCTGTCGGTGCTCGCGGGTGGCTTGCTGTCGTGCGTGGTGGGCATGCTCGCGGGCCTGCCTGCATTGCGGCTCAAGGGGCTGTACCTCGCGCTGGTCACGATGATGATGGCGGGCGGCTTCCAGGTCGTCATCAACGTCATGGGCTTTCCCGATGGCGGCGCGGGCTGGCTGGGCCGCGTGTTCGGCAGCGAGCGGCTGATGATGCCGCGCCCCGCGCTGGCGCTGTCCGACGCGGCGTACTTCCGCTACGTGGCTGTGTGGCTGGCGGCGGTGCTGGCGCTGATCGAGCTGCACCGGCGCACGCGCGCGGGCCGCTCGTGGGCATTGATCCGGCGTGGCGAAGCGGCGGCCGTGGCGGCCGGCGTGAACATCCTGCGCTACCAGACCTGGGCCTTCGGGCTCGCCGGCTTCTGCGCCGGGGTGGCGGGCGCGCTGCTCGCGGGCGGCGTGGGCCAGCTCGACGGGCGGGCCTTCACCGCGGGCGATTCGGTGATGCTGTTCGCGCTCACCGTGGTGGGCGGCGTGTACCACTGGGCCGGCGCGCTGATCGCGGGCTTGTTGCTGCGTGCGGTGCCCGCCTTGCTGACCGACTTCGGCGTGAACGGCTACCTGGCGATGATCTTCTTCGGCGTGGCGCTGCTGCATGCGCTCATCACCGCGCCGAGCGGCATCGCCGGGCAACTGGCGGGTGTGTTCGATGCGGTGCGCAAGCGTCTTACGCGTGGTGGCAAGGAGGCCACCTCATGATCCGCGTGAGCGATCTCACCGTCGCCTTCGGCGGCGTCAAGGCCATCGACGGACTCAGCGCCGAACTCGACGCGCCCGTGTGCGGCCTCATCGGGCCGAACGGCGCGGGCAAGACCACGCTGGTCAACGTGCTCAGCGGCCTCGTGTTGCCGCGTGCCGGCACCGTCGCGGTGGATGGCACCGACCTGCTGGGCCTGAAGCCCATCGAGCGCGTGCGCTTCGGCCTGCGCCGCTCGTTCCAGACCGAGCAGGTGGTGGAAGACTTGAGCGTGTGGGACAACGTGCGCGCGCTGCTCGACCACGTGCCGCATGCGCGCGGCGAAGCGGTGGCGCAGGTGGCGCGTGCGCTGTCGCACACGGGCCTGCTCGACGTGGCCACGGTGCTGGGCCATCGCCTGAACCTGTTCCAGCGCCGCATGCTCGAAATCGCGAAGTCGCTGGTGGGCGCGCCGCGCCTGCTGCTGCTCGACGAACCCGGCGCGGGCCTGACCGAGCAGGAAGCCGGCGCGTTGCGCCGCGTGATCGGCTCGGTGCATGCCTTCTGCGGCGCGCAGGTGCTGCTGATCGACCACGACGTCGACCTCATCGCCGCCACCTGCTCGCAGACGCTGGTGCTCGACTTCGGCCGCTGCCTGGCGCTTGGCCCGACGCGCGCGGTGCTCGACGACCCGGCCGTGCGCAAGGCCTACCTGGGAACGGAATGAACCACGGAGCCCCCACACCATGTTGAGCGTGAACGACCTGCGGCTGCAGCGCGGCGGCAAGGCCGTGCTGCACGGCATCGACCTGCAGGTGCCGCCCGGCGAAGTGACCGCGTTGCTCGGCGCCAATGGCGCGGGCAAGTCGAGCACCGTGATGGCCATCGGTGGCGTGCTGCCGCTCACCGGCGGGCGCATCGAGGTCGAAGGCCACGCGCTGCACGGCCAGCGGCCCGAGCGCGTGCGCGCGCTGGGCGTGGCGGTGGTGCCGGAAGGGCACCGCGTG
Organism: Variovorax sp. EL159; assembly: GCF_900100965.1. GTDB lineage: Bacteria > Pseudomonadota > Gammaproteobacteria > Burkholderiales > Burkholderiaceae_C > Variovorax. Next base: position 193,144 of record NZ_FMUJ01000005.1, read on the forward strand.
CTGGGTGACTTGTCGGTGCTCGACAACCTGCGCGCTGCGGCCACGGCGCTTCCCGCATCGCGCGTGGCAGATGCGGTCGAGCAGATGCTCGCGGTGTTCCCCGAACTGCGCGTGAAGCTCGCGCTGCCCGCGCGATCGCTGTCGGGCGGGCAAAAGCAGATGGTGTGCATCGCGCAGGCGCTGATCGGCAAGCCGCGCTACCTGGCCATCGACGAACTCTCGCTGGGGCTCGCGCCCACCGTGGTCAAGCGATTGGTCGAGGTGGTGCAGCAGGTCGCACGCGAAGGCGTGGGCGTGCTGCTGATCGAACAGTTCACGACGGTGGCGCTGGCCGTGTCGAGCCGCGCCTATGTGCTGGAGCGCGGCCGCATGGCCTTCGCGGGGTCATCGGAAGAGCTGCGAAGCCGGCCGGAGATATTGCACAGCAGCTATCTCGCGGCGGCTTGAAGAACGCCTGCTGGCGCGGCTTACTTCGGCGTGCCGCCGGGCGTGGGCACGCTGTGGGGCTTGGCTTCGCGCGCTTCGGCGCGGGCTTCGCCGGCTTTTTCCGTCTTGCTGGGCGTTGCCACGGCAGAGCCTTCACCGCGCGCGGTGCTGCCGTCCTTGATGCGCACGGCGCCCGGCTGCTTGTTGTTCTTCTTCGCTTCGGCGGCGGCCTGCGGCTTGCTGTCGAAGTCGGCCTCGGCTTCCGCGCTGTGGCTGTGCGGTTGCTGCGCGAAGGCGGTGGAGAAGAAGGCGAGGGTGCCCAGGGCGAGCAGGGTGCGTTTCACGAGGAGGTCCTTTCTGTGTTGGATATGGCTGTGTGATGTGGCCCGTTTCCTCAACGAAACACATCACGCCCCAACTCTAGAAAGGCCAACCGCTCGCTGGCCGTCACTGCGATTACGGTTTTGTCATGCCGCGCAGGTGTGCGTGGCAGGCAGGTCCTTCGTTCGTTCTGCGTTGGTCATTAGCTACAAACTCACGGTGTCGATTTAGCAACAAAGCATTCGCCGCCACTACCATGCCCGTATTGATCAACTTGATGGAGGAGAAAGATGGACGCTCTATTGAGCAATCTGACGAGTGTGGGTTGGTGGGGGTCGGTGGTGGTCGTCGGCATATTGGTGAACTTCCTGAGCCAGTTTCTCTACCCGCGCTTAGCGGCGCTCCCAATTAGAGGTCTTAGCCTCATTCGCAGGAGAACCGCGAAGCGTCGAGCAAGATTTGAGGAGCAAGTTGCCGCGCTAACGGCTAATCCGCAGCGTCTGCCGATCGTCATTGCCGCCGAACATCGGTTCTACTTTCTGGCCTCTTTAGTTATGGGGTGCGCCATTTTTCTCTTGTTAGTACTTGCTGTTTTGCCCGCCTTGGGGAGCACGCTATCTCTTTGGCTGCAAAGCTCCTTTTTCTTCGTATCGTCTCTCTTGTTTGTCGCCGGTACGCAAATTGCCGATAAGGGATTCGAGTTAGGCCAGGTTATTGCCAAAGTGGCTCGAGATTGGTGAAGCAACTGTGGTGATGACATCGATCGCCTGCGATCATTTTTGCCATCGTTTGATTTGTGAAATGCAGTGAACGTTATTTGTCTTTGCGTTACTCAGTGCCTCTGAAACGATGTTGGTAAGGCAATTGCGGCGTGTTGCCGGCGAAAGCTCAGCCCTTCGGGCGCAGAGATCGATGGCCTAGTGCGTGAGCGCGGGCGACGCTGCCTGCTCGGCCTCGCGCCGCTGGAACTCGCGCGGCGACACGCCGTACTGCGCCTTGAACACGCGGCAGAAATGCGCGCTGCTGTTGAAGCCCCAGGCGAAGGCGATCTCCGACACCGAGGTGCGGCGGCCTGCCGCGTTGCGCAGCGCCTCGCTGCAGCGCTCCAGCCGCATCTGCCAGATGAAGCGGTCGAGCGTCTGGTCTTCGTCCTCGAACACGCGATGCAGGTAGCGCTTGGAGCAGCGCAGTTGCTGCGCGATGAGGTCGAGCGACAGCGCGGGGTCGGCCAGGTGCGCATGCACGAACTGCTTCACGCGGGCCTTCAGCACGCCGGGCACCGGGTGCATGCCGAACTGCTCGTCGGAATGCGTGGCGAGCGTGGAGGCCAGCAGGCCCAGCACGGTGTCGCTGACCGAGCGGCCGACGGCATTGGGCAGCGAAGGCAACTGGTCGGCCAGCGAGGTCAGGAACGAGCCGAGCACCGCGTAGAGCCCCTGCATGGCGGGCGTGTGGGCCTCGCAGGTGTGCAGGTCGGGAATCTTCATGCCCTTGAACTGCTGGCGCGGAATGGTGATGGCGAGCAGGCGCGAGCGTTCCGGGTTGGTGATGGCATAGGGCACGCGCGGGTCGTACAGGCTCCAGTCGCCGGGGTGCAGGTGGAACTCGCGGTCGCGCTGCGAGATGTGGCCGTGGCCTTCGAGCTGCAACACCAGCTTGTAGTGTTCGTCGAGCACGATCTCGTGGCGCGTGTCGGGCCGGGCCACGCGGTGCGAGGGCGCCTCGATCATGAACATGCCGAGCGGCCCGAGTTCGTAGGCGTCCATGCGCGCATCGAAGGTGCCGGTGTCCAGGCATTGCACACGCAGCGCGCCGAAGTACGACTCGTTGATGCGGCCCCAGCAGGCCTGCCGGTCGGCGGGGTGTTCGAGCAGCGTGCTGAAGTGGTGTGCGTTCATGCCGTGGGGTCTCTGTGGGCGCGCCGAAGGCGCTTGCGCAGGATAGGCATGCGGGGGCCCGCCATCATCGGTGTTTCCACCCGGACCGGCGCGGCGGTGCGTTCCCGGTAAACAACGGGTGCGCGCTGGATCAATCGACGGGCTTGCCGCCGAAGACCTCGCCGATCAGCGCGATCAGCCATTTCAGCCCGGGGTCGCCGTCGCGGGCCGCCGTCCACAGCAGCGACACGGCGTAGCGCGGCGTGTCGAACGGCAGCGGGCTCACCGCCAGCCCGAGCGCATCGCGCCAGGTGGCGGCCGCGAAGGTGGGCACGGTGGTGATGGCGGCCATCTGCCGCACGATGAACGGGTTGGTCGCGAAGTTGCGGCTTGAAAAGACCACCTGGCGCGTGAGCCCCTGCTCGCGCAGCAACTCGTCGACCAGCCCGCTCAGGTCGGCGCTGAACGAGGTCAGGAGGTGCGGGTGGCGCAGGTATTCCTTCAGCGTGAGCCGCTTGCCGCGCGCCTTGACGAGCGCGGGGTTGTAGACGCAGACGAAGTGCCAGTCGAACAGCGCGCGCTGGCGGTGCCACGCGGCGCAGTCGGGGAACACGCCCACGGCCAGTTCGATGTCGGCCGCATCGAGCTGGTCGGGCGCGGTGGTGCGGTCGGCCGCGCTGGCGATCAGGCGCACGCCCGGGGCTTCGGTGGCCAGCCGCTGCATGAGCTGCGGCATCAGCGCGACTTCGAGCGCGTCGCTCAGGCCGATGCGGAACACGCGCTCGGCACGGGCGGGGTCGAAGGCCGGGCGGGCCTGCAGCGCCTGCTGCAGCGACAGCAGCAGCGGCTCGATGACCTGGGCGAGTTCGAGTGCGCGCGGCGTGGGCGTCATGCCGTGCGAGGTGCGCACGAACAGTTCGTCGCCCACGGCCGCGCGCAGCCGCTTGAGCGCGCCGCTCAGCGCCGGCTGGCCGATGAACAGGCGCGCGGCCGCGCGGGTGACGTTGCGCTCGTGCAGCAGCACGTGGAACACCAGCAGCAGGTTCAGGTCGAGCCGCCTGAAATCACTTTCGTTGATGCTTTTCATGGTTTCAAACGATTTGAATGATAAGCCGCCGATCCCTAACCTGAAGGCTCATCAGTCAACCAAAGGAATCGACATGGCTTCGGAACAACAGACAGTGGTGGTGCTCGGTGGCTCGTCGGGCGTGGGCCTGGAGACCGTGCGCCGGCTCGCGGCGACGGGTGCGCGCGTCATCGCGACGGGGCGCGACAACGGCAAGCTGCAGGACGCCATCGGCGGCATGGGAGCGAACGTGAGCGGCGCGGCCTTCGATGCCGGCGACCGGGCTGCGCTCGACGCCTTCTTTGCAAAGACGGGGCCGGTCGATCACCTCGTGCTCACGCTCAGCGGCGGCGAGGGCGCGGGCGAGTTCGCGCAGCTCGACCTGCAATCGCTGCGGCGCGGCTTCGAGGCCAAGTTCTGGCCGCAGCTCGAAGCGGCGCAGGCGGGTGCGCGGGTGCTGCGCAAGGGCGGCAGCATCACCTTCGTGACGGCGATCTCGGCGCGCAATGCATTGCCGGGCACGGCGGGGCTGGCCGCGATCAACGGCGCGCTCGAAGCGATGGTGGGCAGCCTGGCGCGGGAGTTGAAGCCGAGCCGGGTGAATGCGGTGTCACCGGGTCTTGTCGATACGCCGTGGTGGGACCGCGTGCCCGCCGCGCTCAAGAGCGAGCTGTTCCGCCAGCAGGTCGAGACGCTGCCCGTCGGCCGCGTGGGGCAGCCGCAGGATGTGGCGCATGCGATCCAGTTTTTGATCGAGAACGGCTACACCACCGGCACCGTGATCGAGTGCGATGGCGGGTTGCGGCTGGTCTGAAGAAAGCAGGAAGCGTCAGACCGCCGGCACGCGTCCGGCATCGGCCGGGTTCGCGTTGCGCCGGTACAGCACCAGCGTCGCGATCAGCCCGCAGACGGCGGCGGCCGTCATCCACAGGCCAGGCGCGCCCTTGTCGCCGGTCATCTCGATCAGGCCGGTCGCAATCGCCGGCGTGAAGCCGCCGAACAGGGCCGTTGCCAGGCTGTAGGCCAGCGAGAAGCCGGCGGTGCGCACGTTGACCGGCATCACCTCGGTGAGCGCCACCACCATCGCACCGTTGTAGCTGGCGTAGAGGAAGGACAGCCACAGCTCGACTTCGAGCATGCGCGCGAAGCTCGGCGCGCCGACCAGCCACTTGAGCGAGGGGTACGCAGTCAGGATGGTCAGCACGGTGAACAGGATCAGCAGCGGCTTGCGGCCAACGCGGTCCGACAGCGCGCCCATGATCGGCAGCCAGATGAAGTTGGAGATGGCCACGCACAGCGTGACGACCAGCGCGTCGGTGGTGCTCAGGTGCAGCACGGCCTTGCCGAAGGTGGGCGTGTAGACGGTGATCAGGTAGAACGACACGGTGGTCATCGACACCAGCATCATCCCGGCGACCACGAGGCCCCAGTTGCTGATCATCGACTGGAAGATCTCGCGCGCATCGGGGCGGTGCTTGCGCGCCATGAACTCTTCGGTCTCCTGCAGCGAGCGGCGGATGATGAACAGCACCGGCACGATCAGGCAGCCCACGAAGAAGGGCACGCGCCAGTAGAAGTCTCCGATCTCCTGCGGAGTGAAGGTCACGTTGAGCCAGTAGCCGAGCGCGGCCGCCACGACGATGGCCACCTGCTGGCTGGCCGATTGCCAGCTCACGTAGAAGCCCTTGTGGCCCGGCGTGGCCATTTCCGACAGGTACACCGACACGCCGCCGAGTTCGACGCCGGCCGAGAAGCCCTGCAGCAGCCGGCCGATCAGCACGAGGAAGGGTGCTGCCAGGCCGATGGTGGCGTACGCCGGCACGCAGGCAATGAGCAGCGTGCCCGTTGCCATCAGCGCGAGCGTGACGATCAGGCCCTTGCGGCGGCCGACGCGGTCGACGTACGCGCCGAGAAAAATGGCGCCCAGCGGCCGCATCAGGAAGCCTGCGCCGAAGGTCATGAAGGTCAGCATCAACGAGGCGAACTCGTTGCCGGCCGGGAAGAACGCCTTCGAGATCTGCGTGGCGTAGAAGCCGAACAGGAAGAAGTCGAACATCTCCATGAAGTTGCCGCCGGTCACGCGAAGGACGGTGGCGAATTTCGAGGAGGGTGCGGGCGAGGCGTGCGCGGTGGCAGTGCCCTTTTGCGCGGCGGAAGGCGCGGGATTCATCTTGTTGTCCCCTGTGGCGTGTGTGTTTGCCAAGGGTAGGCGGGCTTCCCGACCGCTGCCTGACTGCGCGAGTCAGGTAGCTGTCACGCGCTGCCGGGCGCGCCAAGGGGCGCCGCCGTCGTCAGGTCTTGTACTTGATGGAGCAGCCGTAGGGCCGCGTGGTGGCCGCCGAGATCGCCTTGCCGCCGAAGGCCTCGCCCAATGCCTGGTTGACGTAGTTGGTGGCGGTCTTGATGTCTTCGACCCGCGCCGACGCGATGCTGTCGATGCCGCCCGCGTACACCAGCGTGCCCTTGGGGTCGATGATGAAGATGTGCGGCGTGGTGCGCGCGCCGTAGACCTGGCCGATGAGGCCGTCTTCGTCCATCAGCACGGCGGTGGGCGCGGCTTTCTGCGACTTCATCCACGCATCGAGCGCAGCGGGCTGCAGGTAGTCGGTGGAGGCGCGCTCGGTGGAATTGATGGCGAGCCACACCACGCCCTTGTCGGTGGCGGCCTTTTGGGTGGCGGGCAGGTTGCCGCTGCCGTAGTGCTTGCGCACGAAGGGGCAGCCGGGGTTGGTCCATTCGAGTACGACGAACTTGCCGGCGAAGTCCGACAGCTTGTGCTTGGCGCCGGTGGTGTCGACGGCCACGAAGTCGGGCGCCTGCTGGCCCACGGCGGGCGCGGCGAAGGCGGGTGTGCCCATCAGGAAGGTGGCGCCCAGCGCCACGGCGGCGGCGACGACGGCGCGGCGGGAAGCGCGGCTCAGGGCCGCACGGGCATGGCGCGCAGCGCGCAGGGAACGCGAGTCGGTGGATGGCGAGAGAGACATGGCCAGCTTGAACTCCAAAACAAAATTCCAAACAACAACTGCAGCTTAGAACGGTTTCTTCAAGTGCGTGTGACAAGCCATGTCACGACGGTGGTCAAGTCAGAGCGCGGCGAGTGCGGCGCGGACTTCGTCTTTGCTCAGGATCTCGGTCAGCACGACCGGTGCCTTGCCCGGTGCCTGCAACACATAGACCGGCACGCCGCTGCGGCCGAGCGTGGTGAGCGCGGCCGTGATGGCGGGGTCGCGCCGGGTCCAGTCGGCGCGCAGCATCGCGACCTTCTTGGCGTCGAAGTCGGCCAGCACCTCGGCGTCGGACAGCGTGCTCTTCTTGTTGTACTGGCAGGTCACGCACCAGGCGGCGGTGAAGTCGATGAACACCGGCTGGCCGGCGCCCGAAAGTTCGGCCACGCGCTCGGCCGACCAGGGCTGCCAGCGCTGTGCGCCGGCACCCGCGGATGCCAGCTTGGCGGGCTCCACCACCTGCAGCACGTTGCGGCCGATGGCTCCGGTCAGCAGGGCGGTGAATGCGATCAGCACGGTCGCGATCACGACCCGCGTGCGGCCGCGCAGCGTGAGCGCCCAGACGATCGCGGCCATGCACACCAGCAACGCCAGCAGCGTGCCCGCGCCGTCGATGCCGCTTTGCTGGCCCAGCACCCAGACCAGCCAGGCCACGGTGGCGAACATCGGGAAGGCCAGCAGGCGGCGCAGCGTGTGCATCCACAGGCCCGGCTTGGGCAGCAGGCGCGCAACGGCCGGCACGAAGCTGGCCGCCAGATAAGGCAGCGCCAGCCCGAAGCCCAGCGCCGCGAACAACAGCAGCGCCTGCCCGGCCGGCAGGCCGATCGCAAAGCCCAGCGATGCGCCCATGAAGGGCGCAGTGCACGGCGAGGCGATCACCACGGCGAGCACGCCCGAAAGAAAGTCGTTGGCCAGCGGGTGCTTGGCCTGCGCGCTGCAGAGCGACGACGGCGCGGCGCGGCCGAACTCGAACACGCCCACGAGGTTCAGGCCAATCAGTGTGAACAGCGCCGCCAGCGCCGCCACCACGCCCGGCGACTGCAGCTGGAAGCCCCAGCCGAGCCCTGCACCGGCCGCGCGCAGCGCAAGCATGGCGCCGCCCAGCGCGAGGAAGGACAGCATCACGCCGCCCGTGTAGGCCAGCCCGGCCTTGCGGTGCGCGCTGGCGTTGCCCGCCTGCCGCGCGAAGCCCAGCACCTTGATCGCAAGGATCGGGAACACGCAGGGCATCAGGTTCAGCAGCAGGCCCCCGAGCAGGGCGCCCAGCAGGGCGGCCATGAAGGTGGTCGAAGACGGGGTGGTGTTCGGGGCGGGCTGCGTGGCGGCAGCTGCATTGGCCGCGTTGGCGGTGAGCGCGGCCTGCAGCGCCGGTGACACCTCGGCGCGCTGCGGTGCGGCGGGCCAGTTGCCGGTGACGGGCGATTCCGCGCGCCACGCGACCGGCTGGCCGGCCTGCCGGTCGGCCGGGGCCAGCGCCACCACCACCGGCATCACCGTGGGGCTGGCGCTGCGCTGGTCGGCCAGCGGCAGCGTGGCGGTCCAGGTGCCGCCTTGCCAGGATTGGGTCCAGTCCTTGCCGGAGACGGCCGCGGTGCGGATCACCTCGGGGGTCTCGGGGAAGAAGGCCAGCGTCTTGCCCTGCGCGGCGGCGGGCAGGCCTTCGAGGCGCACTTGCAGGTTGTTGCCATTGACCTCGATGGCGCCCGGTTTGGCCAGCGGCTGCGGCTGGGCGGCCTGCGCCGTGTCGAAATCGGCCTTGTGCAGCGCGGTCGAGCCCTGCAGCGGCAGCGAGAGGGTGAATTCGCCCTCTTCGGGAATGCATTCCTTGCGGCACACCAGCCACGATGCCTTGAGCTGGATGTCCATCGACGGCGTGCCGCCGGCGAGCGCCACGGGCGGCTTGTAGAGCGTCGACACCTCCAGCGGCACCGGCAGCAGCACAGTGTTTTCGTAGCCGTAGTTGGCGAGGCTGCCGACCGGGATCTTCTCGGGCACGGGCCAGGCGATCTCGCCGGTCGAGACGCCGGCGGGCAGCGTCCAGGTCATTTCGGTGGGCAGGCCCGAATCGCCGGCGTTCTTCCAGTAGGTGTGCCACTCGGGCTGGTGCGTGATCTGCAGGCCTACCCAGACCGGCGAGCCAGGCGCCACGCCGTCGGGCGCGTGTGCGATCAGTTCGGCGCGCACATGGGGGGTGGTGACCACCGCGCCGGCCTTGGGCGTCAGTTGGGCCGCAGCCGGCATGCAGGTTGCGGCTGTTGCTATCAGAAGCGTAGCGAAATGGATGCGCGAAAAGATCATGCCGTCAGTCGGAGCATTCAGTGGGGGCGAAGTTCCGGCTGTTCTCAGGCCGCGGCGGGCGCCCAGCCCAGCACCACGCGCCGGCTGTTGGCGCTTTTCTTCTCGATCTTGGTGACGATCACCGCGCCGATTTCAGCGGTGTTGGCAACGTGCGTGCCGCCGCAGGGCTGGAAGTCGATCTGCGCGTCGCCCTCGTCCGTTCCGCCGATGCGGATGGTGCGCACCGTGCCCGAGCCGCGCGGCGGCTGCACGCTCATGCTCTTGACCAGCGCCGGGTTGGCGTCGAGCTCTTCGTCGGTGATGGCGCCCACGACCAGCGGATGGGCCGCCTCGACCAGCCGCGCAAGGCCGGCCGTGAGCGCTTCCTTGTCGAGCGGATCGGTCATGTGGAAGTCGATGCGCGCGTAGTCGGGCGTGATCGAGCAGCCGTTCACCGGCACCGGCACGAGGTGGCACAGCAGGTGCGACGCGGTGTGAAAGCGCATCAGCCGGTGGCGGCGCTCCCAGTCGAGGCGGGCGGTGACGGTGTCGCCGGGCTTCAGCGCGGCAAGCAGCTCGGCCTGTTCGGGCGCCGGCACGTGGACGAATTCATCGGTCGGCTGGCCTTCTTCGTTCTTGGCCTTGCGGGTGTCGGCGATCGCCAGTTCGCGGCCATCGGCCAGCACGAGCACGCCGGTGTCCCCGGCCTGGCCGCCGCCCAGGGGATAGAACACGGTGCGGTCCAGCACGATGCCGGTGTCGTCGATGCGCAGGATGCGGGCTTCGCAGGTGCGCAGATAGGCGTCGGCGCGGAACAGGTCGTCGGTCATGCGGCGATGGTAGCGGCGATGCGCAAACAAGGTGCACCCACGCGGGAAAGCGCCCACGACCGACAACCCCGCGTGCGCCGGGTGTGGATGATCCGCCCGGTATGCGGCGCCAGGCCGCGCAAGGACGACGCATGAAAGCACCGCAGCAAGCACCCACCTGCAAGGCCGATTCCGCATGGCGGATGCCGGCTGTGGCCCTCACCGCCATCGCTGCCGTCGCCACGGCGCTGCTCGTGGCCGGCTGCGGCGAGGCCGCCAAGCTCTCGCCCGAACTCACGGTCGGCCCGCGCCCGCAACTGGCCGAGCCGAACAAGACCCTCATTCCCACCATCAACGTGGCCCCTGCCGTCGGCTGGACCGACGCCGCCACGCCCATCCCCGCCGACGGCCTGCGCGTGACCGCACTGGCGCGCGGGCTGGACCATCCGCGCTGGGTCTACACCCTGCCCAACGGCGACGTGCTGGTGGCCGAGAGCAACAAGCCGCCCCGGCCCGCCGGCAGCACCGATGGCGGCAGCGGCCCCATCGCCAAGGTGCGCGATTGGGTCACGGGCAAGATCATGGGCCGCGCCGGTGCCGGCGTGCCCAGCGCCAACCGCATCACGCTGCTGCGCGACGCCAACGGCGACGGCGTGGCCGAGGTGCGGGAGGTGTTCATGTCCAACCTGATGTCGCCCTACGGCATGGTGCTGGTGGGCAACGAACTCTTCATCGCCAACGCCGATGCGCTCGTGAAGGTGCCCTACACCGAGGGCCAGACCGCCATCACCGCCACGCCCACGGTGGTGACGCCGCTGCCCGCGGGCATCAACCACCACTGGACCAAGAACGTCATCGCCAACGCCGATGGCAGCAAGCTCTACGTGACGGTCGGCTCCAACAGCAACATCGGCGAGAACGGCCTCGCGGCCGAAGAGGGCCGCGCCGCCATCTGGGAGGTCGACACCAAGACCGGCGAAAAGCGCCTGTTCGCCAGCGGCCTGCGCAACCCCAACGGCATGGGCTGGGACCCGGACACGAACGCGTTGTGGACCGTGGTCAACGAGCGCGACGAGATCGGCAGCGACCTCGTGCCTGATTACCTCACCTCGGTGAAGGACGGCGCCTTCTACGGCTGGCCCTGGAGCTACTACGGCGGCGTGGTCGATGCGCGCGTCACGCCGCAGAACCCCACGATGGTGGCCAAGGCCATCGCGCCCGACTACGCGCTGGGCTCGCACGTCGCGCCGCTGGGCATGGCTTTCTCGCGCCCGGGCGGCATGCCCGAGCAGTTCGCCAGCGGCGTCTTCATCGGCGAGCACGGCTCGTGGAACCGCACGCCCAAGTCGGGCTACAAGGTGGTGTTCGTGCCCTTCATCGGCGGCAAGCCGAGCGGGCCGCCGGTCGATGTGCTCACGGGCTTCCTGACCGCCGATGAAAAGGCCCAGGGCCGGCCGGTGGGCGTGGCGCTCGACAAGAGCGGCGCGCTGCTGGTGGCGGACGACGTGGGCAACGCCGTGTGGCGCGTGGCGCGCACCAGGCCGAACTGAGCCGTCAGCCTCGGCGCGCCGACGACAGGCGCGGCACCAGCTGCGCCACCGGCCCGTCGACCCGCCGCTGGCTGGTGTCGCCGCGCAGGTGGTCGAACAGCAGTGCAATGGCTTGCTGCGCGATCTCGTCCAGGTGCAGGTCCACGGCCGTGAGCGGCGGCACGCAGGTGCGGGCGCGCACGCCGTCGTAACGGGTGGCGACCATCACGTCGTCGGGAATGCGCCGGCCCGATTCGAGGATGGCCGCGACCGCGCCCGTGGCGAAGGCATCCACAGGCACGCAGAAGGCATCGATATCGGGGTGCGCCGCCAGCAGCGCGAGCGCGGCTTCGCGGCCACCGCTCTCGCCCTTCACCTCGTCGACCAGCGACAGGATCGGCGCCTGCCCGCGCGCAGCGGCGAACGCCAGGTAGGCCGCCTGGCCTTCTACATAGGAGTTGCGCTGCGCCGAGCCGAGGATCATCGCGACCTTGCGCGCGCCCTGCGCCTGCAGGTGTTCGAGCAGCAGGCGCGTCGTGTGCCCCGAGTGAATGTCGACATACGGTGGCAATGCGAGCCCGTCAGCGGCTTCATCGGCCGGCTTGCCGATGGCCACCACCGGCAGGCCGCGCCGCAGCAGGTAGGCCATGTTCGGGTCGCCCGCCGAAGGCTCGATGACCAGCGCACCGTCCACGTCCAGCAGCTCCATCGGCACCCGCCCGGTTTCCATGGGCGGCGCCAGCACCAGCGCCAGGCGGCGGTCGAGCGCCGCCGCGGCGGCCACCGCCGCCACCTCCATCAAAAAGCCCAGCCGCGACGGCCCGCCCGCCACCGCGAAGGGCATCGACGACAGCAGCACGATCATGTGCGCCTCGCCGGTGCGCAGCCTTTGCGCATTGCGGTTGGGCCGGTAGCCCAGCGTCAGCGCCGCCTTCTCGACGCGCGCACGGGTTTCCGCATCGACCTGGCCCCGTGCGTTGAGCGCATGGGAGACGGTGGTCGGCGACACGCCCGCTTCCCGGGCCACGTCCTTGATGGTGACCCGCGGCGGTGGATTGGGGCTCATCCCGTTGACCTTTTCAAAAAGCGGTGATTCAATTCCCAAATCGTTTTGGGGCTCGCTGTTCCGGAATGTACTTCACCCGCTTCGGCGGCTTTTTTTGCCAGTGCGCCCAAATCGATTTGGGCACAGCCAGCCCAAAGGATCCGAATCATGTCCCGTGCTTGCGACGCCCCCGCCGTCGACGCAGTGCTGCCCGTTTCGCAACTGCTCCTGTTCGGCCTGCAGCATGTGCTGGTGATGGCGGCCGTGCCCATCACGTCCGTGTTCCTGGTGGCCAAGGCGCTGGGCCTTCCGTCCGCGCTCACGGTCAACCTCATCAGCGCCACCTTTCTGCTGTGCGGCGTGGGCACGCTGCTGCAGTCGTTCGGGCCGTGGAAGTTCGGTGCGCGCCTGCCTTTCGTGATGGTGCCGGGCGGCGCGCCGATCGTGATGTTCGTGACCATCGCCCAGCAGCGCGACCTGCAGACTGCCTCGGGCGCGGTGATCCTCACGGCGCTGTTCTATTTCCTGGTGCTGCCGGTGTTCGCGCGCTGCCTGCGCTACTTTCCGAAGATCGTCATCGGCACCTTGCTGCTGCTGGTGTCCATCAACCTCGTGAAGGTGTACGGCGGCATCATCGCGGGCAAGGCCGGCTCGCCCGCCTTCGCCGACCCGGTGAACATCGGTCTGGCGCTCGCGACCATCGGCTTCACCGTGCTGTTCGCGCGCATGTTCAAGGGCACGCTCGGCCAGCTCTCGGTGCTGCTGGGGTTGCTGGCCGGCACGGTGCTGGCGGCCGCCTGCGGGCTGATGGACTTCAGCACCGTGGCGGCCGGGCCCTTCTGGAGCGCACCGACGCTGCTGCCCTTCGGCATGCCGCGCTTCGACCTGGTGGCGGCCGTCCCGCTGCTGATCTTCAGCGTCATCTCGATGGTCGAGGCCACGGGGCAGACCGTGGCGGTGGCCGAAGTGGTGGGCCGCAAGATCGATGCGCGCGACGTGGTGCCGCGCACCATCCGCGGCGACGCGCTGATGTCGCTGGCGGGCGGGCTGTTCGGCACGTCGATGATCATCACCAGCGGCGAAAACATCGGCATCGTGCGCGCCACCAACGTGCGCTCGCGCTACGTCACGGCCACGGCCGGCGTGATCCTGATCCTCATCGCGCTGTCGGCGCCGCTGGGCCGGCTGGCCAGCGCCATTCCTTCCGCCGTGGTCGGCGGCACCGCGATGGTGGTGTTCGCGATCATCGGCACGATGGGCATCGACATGCTGCGCAAGGTCGACCTGCACGAGCGCGGCAACATGTTCGTGCTGGCCGGCGCGCTGACCATGGGCCTGCTGCCCATCGTGGTGCCGGGCCTGTACAGCCGCTTCCCCGACACGCTGCAGCTCGTGCTGGGCAACGGCCTGGCCATGGGCTCGCTCACGGCAGTGGTGCTCAACATGGTCTTCAACCGCGTGCCTGCCGATAGCGCCGAAAGCCCCGTGGTGGCACCCGCATCGCAGTGAGGCGCTGCGTCGCTTCTTCCTTTCTTTTCTGCTTCTCTCTCTCTTCACCATGTCTTCTGAACTCGATGCCGCGCTCTTCGCGGCCGACGAGCTGCTGCTCGTTCCCGATCACCTGATGCTGCGCGACGGCCCCGCGACCGGCCATGCCGTGCTGATGGCGGGCGGCCGGTTCCGCGACGTCGGACCTGCCGATACGCTCATCGCCCGTCACCCGCATCTCACGCCGCTGCACCTGCCCGGCAAGCTGCTGATGCCGGGAATGATCGACGCGCACCACCATCTCACGCAGTCCTTCGGCAAGTCGCTGGCTTATGGCGAGCCGTCCGAGATCTTCCGGCGCGTGTGGGTGCCGCTCGAGTCGAGCCTGGACGACGAGTTCGTCTACATGGCCTCCAAGCTCGCGGCGCTCGAATCGCTGCGCGGCGGCTTCACCACCGTCTGCGATGCGGGAACGCGCGCGCCGGGCGACATCGGCGCCGTCGCGGCTGCCGTGCAAGAGGCCGGGCTGCGCTGCGTGCTGGGCCTGATCTGCAACGACGGCGGCAACGACAGCACCGCCGCCGATCGGCAGGCCATCCAGTCGCACGCCGCGCAATTCCTGCGGCAGTGGTCCGATGCCGACCTTGTGCATCCCTCGCTCGCCATCTCGGTGCCCGAGGCCGCGTCCGACGAAATGCTGGCCGCCGTGTCGGCCCTGTGTGACGAGGCGCGCACCATCTTCCAGACGCACGTCAACGAACACCTCGCATCGGTCGAGCGCTCGGTGGTGCAGCGCGGCAAGCGGCCGCTCGAACTGCTGGCGCAGTTGGGCGCGCTCGGTCCGCAAGTGCTCATTGCACACGGCACGCTGGTCACGCCGTCCGAGCTCGTGCTGCTGCGCGACACCGACACCGCCGTGAGCTACAACCCCGTCGCCAGCCAGTGGAAGGGCAACGCCGTGGCGCCCGCGAACCTGATGGCGGCCATGGGCATCCGCTTCGGGCTCGGCACCGACGCCACGCGCAGCGATGCCTTCCGGCTGATGGACGCGGCCGAGGCCGCGCAGAAGCTGGCCTTCGGCATGGCCATCGGCGACGCATCGAGCGGCGGCGGCTGGACCTGGTTCGACCACGCCACGCACGAAGGCGCGCGCGCCGTGGGCCTGGGCCACCTGACCGGTGAGATCGCCATCGGCAAGGCGGCCGACTTCCTCATCGTCGATGTCGACACGCCCGAGATGTGCACGTCTGTCGACCTCACATGGGATCTCGTGCGCCTGGGCAACCGCGACCAGATCACCGCCGTGTTCGTCGCGGGCCGCCTGCGCCTGTGGGAAGGCTGGCCGCCCGACTGGGACGCGCGCGCGCTGCAGCAGCGGCTCGCGCGTGTCGCCCATGCGGCGATGGACCGCGCACCCATCGTGCGCCTGCACCCCACGGCGGCCGAACACCGCCGCCTGACCATGGCAGCCGCCACCAGCGCACGGAATCCGCAGTGAGCGCGCAGCACCTCTTTCTGGTTTCCATCGCCGTGCTGATCGCCGCCTTCGTGCAGGGCGCGACCGGCGTCGGCTTTGCGCTGATCGCCGCGCCGGTGATCGGCATCGTGCGACCCGACCTGCTGCCCGTGTGCGTGCTGGTGCTGATGCTGCCGCTGAACTTCTATGTGATGTGGCGCGAGCGCGGCGCCATCGACCGTGTCGGCGCGAGCTGGATCACCGGCGGGCGCATGCTCGGCACCCTCGGCGGCCTGTGGGTGCTGGCGGCGCTGAGCGCGAGCCACCTGTCGCTGTTCGTCGGCGCATCGACCATCGCGGCCGCGCTGGTCACCTTGATGATGCCGGCCTTCTCGCCGGGCCGCAGCGCCTTCGTGGCGGCGGGGCTCGTCACCGGCATCACCGAAACCGCGACCGGTATCGGCGGCCCGCCGCTCGCGCTGGTCTACCAGCACCAGCCGGCGCCCACCATGCGCTCGACCATTGCGCTGTGCTTTCTGGTCGGCGAACTGGTGTCGCTGGTCACGCTGATGGTGGCCGGCCGCATCGGCGGCTCACAGCTCTATGCCGCGGCCGAGTTGCTGCCTGCGCTGGTCGTGGGCGCGGTGCTCAGCCGCGTGGTGCATCGGCGCATCAACGGCCGCGTGCTGCGCATCTTCGTGCAGGTCTTCGCGATCGTGTCGGGCGCGGCGCTGCTGCTGCATTCATTCTGAGGCGTTGCGCGACGAGGCCAGCCATGCCGCGCGGCTGATGCGGTAGAGCCGGTGGCGCACCAGCGCGTGGCCCTCGGGCACGGCCGGATGGTCGAAGGCGCCGGCCACGTCTTCGTGCATGCCGATGCGCTCCATCACAGCGGCGGAGCGCAGGTTGCCGACGGCGGTGAAGGCCACGATCTCGTCGAGCCCGAGGCGGTTGAACCCGACCTGAAGCGCGCCGCGTGCCGCTTCGCTCGCGATGCCCTTGCCCCATGCCTGCCGGACAAAGCGCCAGCCGATCTCGACGCAGGGCGAGAAGGGAAGTTCGGCCACCGGAACGTTAAGTCCCGTGAAGCCGATGAATTCGCCCGACGCCTTGTCTTCGACGGCCCACAGGCCCCAGCCGTTGTCGGCGATGCGCGTCTTGATGCGCTCGGCCAGCGCGTCGCTGTCGGCGCGTGTGGGCAACTGGAGCAGGTACTCCATGACCAGCGGGTCGGCGGCCAGTGCCGCGAAAGGCGCGAGATCGCTGTCGCGCCATTGGCGCAACCGCAGGCGTTCGGTTTCGAATTCAATGAGTTCTGTCTTCATGCCGCCGATTGTGTCGCAGCGCATATATATCGTGACGTGATATATTTGCAACCGTTCCGATCGCACCCCAAGACATGGCCTCATCACGCAAGCTCGCCAAGAAAGACTTCGAGGCACTGTCCCAGTTTCGCTACCAGATGCGCCGCTTCGAGCGCTTCTCCGAGCGCGCCGCGCAGGGCGAAGGCCTCACGCCGCAGCAGTACCTGGTGCTGCTGCACATCAAGGGCGTACCGGGGCGCGAGTGGGCCTCGGTGGGCGAGATCGCCGAGCGCCTGCAACTGCAGCCGCACGGCGTGGTCGCGCTCGTCACGCGCTGCGAGGCACTCGAACTCGTGCAGCGCCGGCCCAGCGAAACCGACCGCAGGCAGGTCGAGGTGCACCTGCTGGCCAAGGGCGAGCAACTGCTGTTGCGGCTGGCCGAACTTCACCGCGCGGAACTGCGCTCGCTCAAGGGCGTGTTCGACGTGCCGCAGATCGATCTTCCCGATGCCCACTGAGCAACCATGACCTCCAAGGCCTCTTCTTCTGCCCATCCGCCGCGCGGCGACTTCGCGCTCAACACGCGCCTCTTGCGCATCACCGTCATGGCCGCCGTCATCGGCGCCATCAGCACGGTGGCCGCACGCGTGCTGCTCGACCTGATCCGCTTCTTCACCAACCTGTTCTTCTTCCAGACCTTCTCGCTGGCCGATCATTCGCCGGCCACGAACACGCTGGGGCTCTGGGTCATCGGGGTGCCGGTGATCGGCGGGCTCATCGTCGGCGTGGTGGCGCGCTACGGCTCCGACAAGATCCGCGGCCACGGCATCCCCGAAGCCATCGAGGCGATCCTGTTCGGCAAAAGCAAGATGTCGCCCAAGGTCGCGCTGCTCAAGCCGCTGTCTTCGGGCATCGTCATCGGCAGCGGCGGGCCGTTCGGCGCCGAGGGGCCGATCATCATGACCGGCGGCGCCATCGGCTCGCTGATCGCGCAGCACTTCCATCTCACGGCGGCCGAGCGCAAGGCGCTGCTGGTGGCCGGCGCCACGGCCGGCATGACGGCCGTGTTCGGCACGCCGGTGGCGGCCGTGCTGCTGGCCGTCGAGCTGCTGCTGTTCGAGCTGCGCCCGCGCAGCCTGCTGCCGGTGGCCGTGGCCTGCGCGGTGGCGGGCTTCACGCGGCCGCTGCTGATGGATGCGGGTCCGCTGTTTCCGCTGCAGACGGCCGTACCCGGCCCGCTGGCCATGCTGTCGTGCGTGGTGGCCGGCGTGCTGTGCGGTGCGCTGTCGGCCTCGCTGTCGCTCTCGCTCTACAAGGTCGAGGACTGGTTCGGCAAGCTGCCGGTGCACTGGATGTGGTGGCCCGCCATCGGCGGCCTGGCGGTCGGCATCGGCGGGTACTTCCAGCCGCGCGCATTGGGCGTGGGCTACGACGTCATCGGCGACCTGCTGCACAACCACCTCGCGCTCGGCGTGGTGGCCGCGCTGCTGGCGGTGAAAGCCGTCATCTGGGTCATCTCGCTGGGCTCGGGCACCTCGGGCGGCGTGCTCGCGCCGCTGCTGATGATGGGCGCCGGCCTGGGTGCGGTGCTGTCGCACGTGCTGCCCGGCAACGACCCGATGCTGTGGCCGCTGGTCTGCATGGCGGCCACGCTCGGCGGCGTGATGCGCGCGCCGCTCACCGCCACCATCTTCGCCTTCGGCCTCACGCACGACAGCAACGCGCTGCTGCCGCTGCTCACTACCTCGGCCGTGGCCTACGGCTTTACCGTGCTCACCATGCGCCGCTCGATCCTCACCGAGAAGATCGCGCGCCGCGGCTATCACATCTACCGCGAATACGGCATCGATCCGCTGGAGCGGCATTCGGTCGAAGAAGTAATGACGCGCGAGGTGCGCAGCATCGACGCGGCCCTGCCGGTGGCGCAGGCGCTGTTCGAGTTCTTCGGCGAAGGGCAGGCGCACCGCGCATTCCCGGTGCTGCGCAACGGCGCGGTGATCGGCGTGGCCGACCGCGCGATGCTCGCCGCACACGGCACCCGCGACCCGATCGCCACGGTCGGCGACGCATGCGCCGACGTGCCGCTGTACTACGCGTTGCCGGGCGAGAACTGCCGCGCCGTCGCCACGCGCCTTGCGCGCCACCGGCTCGAACGGCTGCCCGTGGTGAAGGATGCGCAGTCGCTCGCGCTGGTCGGCATCGTGGCGCGCAGCGACCTCATCAAGCCATCGCTCGCGCATTTCGACGAAGAGGAAAAACGCGAGCGCATGCGTGGACTGCCGTGGCAGTCCACGTAGCCTAGAACCCGGCCAGAACCACCTTGCCCTGCGCCTTGCCGCTCTCGATGAGCGCATGCGCCTTCTTGAGGTTCGCCGCGTTGATCGTGCCGAAGCTCGCATTCGCCGTCGTGCGGATGCGCCCCGCATCGACCAGCGCGGCCACTTCGGCCAGCAGCGCGCCCTGCTCGGCGATGTCCGGCGTTTCGAAGCGCGAGCGCGTGAACATCATTTCCCAGTGCAGCGAGATGCACTTGGTCTTCAGCGGCATCGCGTCGAAGACCTTCATGTCGTCGATCACCGCGAGCTGGCCCTGGGGCTTGAGGCTTTCGATGATCTGCGCGTAGTGCTGCTCGGTCTGCGTGAGGCTGGCGACCATGTCGACTTCGCCGATGCCGGCCGCCTTGAGTTCGGCCGCGAGCGGCTTCGAGTGGTCGATGACCGCATGCGCACCCAGCGCCAGGCACCACGCACGCGTTTCGGCGCGCGAGGCGGTGGCGATCACGCGCAGCTTCGTGAGCTGGCGCGCGAGCTGGATCAGGATGGAACCCACGCCGCCCGCACCGCCGGTGATCAACAGCGTCTGGCCCTCGCCGCCGCCCTTGGGCACCCGCAGGCGGTCGAACAGCAGTTCGTAGGCGGTGATGGTGGTCAGCGGCAGGGCAGCGGCTTGCGCGTCATCGAGGCTCTTCGGTGCAAGGGCAACGATGCGCTCATCGACCGCGTGCAGCTCCGAGTTGGCACCGGGCCGGACGATCGAGCCGGCGTAGTACACGCGGTCGCCCACCTTGAAGTTCTGCACGCCGCTGCCGATGGCCTCGACCGTGCCGACGGCATCCCAGCCCAGCACCTTGGCCCGGCCGGCTTCGGGCGCGGCGTTCTTGCGGATCTTGGTGTCGACCGGGTTGACGGACACCGCCTTCACGCGCACCAGCAGGTCGCGCGTGCCGGGCACGGGTGCAGGCAGTTCGATGTCCTGCAGCGATTCGGCGTTGTCGATGGGAAGGGGCTGGTAGTAGCCGATGGCTTTCATGGCAATGGACCTTTCTGGAACGATGCCTGAACTGTAGGATCGCAAGGCTGGTTTGATAAGTCCTGTGAAACCAGCAACACTTTCAAATGAAAATTGAAAATACCTCGGACCTGCAGGTGCTGGTGCAAACCGCGCGCGGCGGTACGCTCACGGCCGCAGCCCATGCGCTGGGCATCACGCCGGCCGCCGCCAGCGCCACGCTCAAGCGGCTCGAAGCGCAACTCGGCGCCCGCCTGTTCGAGCGCTCCACGCGCGCGATGCGCCTCACGCCGCAGGGCCAGACGCTGCTCGACTACGCGGTGCGCGCCTTCGAGTTGCTGGACGAGGGCGAATCGCTGGTTACCGCCGACCGCGGCGAACTGGTGGGCACGCTGCGCGTGGCCTCGCCCTCGGACCTCACGCGCAGCACGCTGCTGCCGTGGTTCGACGAATTCCTTGCGCTGCACACCGGCGTGCAGCTATCGCTGTCGGTGGGCGACCGGCCGCTCGACGTGATGCGCGACGAGGTCGACGTGGCGTTGCGCTACGGCACGCTCGCCGATTCGCGCCTGGTGGCGCGCCCCTTCGCCATGACCAACCCGTTGCTGACCGCCTCGCCCGACTACCTGCGTCGCCACGCCGCGCCGCAGACGCCGCAAGACCTGGTGCACCACAACTGCCTGGCCTTCAACCGCGGCGGGCGCATGCATCGCGTCTGGCGCTTCGCGCAGAACGGCCAGTGGACCGAAGTGCGCGTGACCGGCAACCGCAGCGTGGACGACGCCTCGCTCGCACGTGAATGGGCGGTGGCCGGCCACGGCATCACGCTGAAGTCGGCCCTGGATGTGCGCGACGACATCCGCGAAGGCCGGCTGGTGCGGCTGCTGCCCGAATGGGACACCGAGCCCTATCCGCTGCATGCGCTGCTGCCCAGTGGCCGCTTCGTGCCGGCGCGCGTGCGGGCGTTGGTCGATTTTCTGGCGGTGAAGTTCGAGGCGCTGACGGCGGCTACCGCCTAGCGGATCAGATCATCGGCGTGACAGCCCCATCCATCGCCACGATCGCGCCCGTCACATAGCTGGCCTTCGCCGACGCCAGAAACAGCACCGTGTTGGCGACTTCTTCCGGCGTTGCGATGCGGCCCAGCGGCAGGCGCGCGGTGATGTGTTCCAACGCTACGTCGGCGCCGATGCCCTTGAGCTTCGCATCGGCCTTCACGCTTTCCTGCAGCCGTTCGGTCAGCGTGACGCCGGGGTTCACCGCATTCACGCGCACGCCCTTGGCCGCATAGGCCGCGGCCATGCCGGCGCTTACCAGCATGAGCGCCGCATTGGCCGCGCCGCCGGCCATGTGGACCGGGCTTGCGACCTTGCCGCCATGGCCGATCACGTTGACGATGGCGCCGCGCCCGCGCTGGCCCATGCGCTTGACCACCGGGTCGATCATGTGGATGTAGGTGAAGTACTTGGCGTCCATCGCGTCGTGCCAGACGGCGGGCGCCAGGTCATCGGGCAGGGTGAGGCGCGCGGCGCCGGCCGAGTTGACGAGCACGTCGACCGCGCCGAATGCCTTCTCGGCCGCATCGAGCGCGGCCACGGCGCTGGCCGGGTCCTTCAGGTCGGCGGCATGCAGCGACACGCGGCCTTCGGCCTGTGGGAAGGCCTCGACCAGCGTCTGCAATCCCTGCTGCAGGTTCTGCAGATCGCGCGACACGAGGCTCACGCGTGCGCCTTCGCGCAGGAAGCCCAGCGCGCAGGACAGACCGATGCCCTTGCTGCCGCCGGTGATGAGTACGTGCTGGTCCTGAAGCTGGAGATCCATGAAAGTGTCCTTGGTGGGTGGGGTTGGGCGGCGATTGCAACATGGCCGCGAAGCCCCTGCACGCCCGCGGCCGGACGCACACATTCGCTCAAGGACTGGAAAGAATCGGAAGGAATTGGAGAGCGCCGCAGCGCCGTGTCAGCGCTGCCCCGCCGCGCGCCGCGGGGGTTCGGGCTCCAGCGCGCCGGGCGTGGTGTCGGTGGCGTCGCGCAACTGGCCGTCGTGGTCGTGGTGCACCAGCAGCTGACGCGTGCGCTGCCAGGTCGACAGGCGTGCCGGCGGCACCTCGATGTAGGAAGCCAGCGCGAACAGCGACGACTGTTCCTGGTCCGGCGGCGCTTCGCGTTTCTGCTGGCGTCGGCGCCACGGCGCGATGACCAGCATCGACACGAGGATCGCGCCGATCACCACCGCGTACAGGCCCAGCAGATGCAGCACTTCGGGCTGCGAGCGCGCGCCCAGCACGTAGGGCCATGCGTACCAGATGGCGCAGAACCAGATCGCGATGGTGACTGCCGGGCGCAGCACGCGCAGCCACAGGTACATGGCCAGCGTGCGCTGCGGCGAGCGGCCGTTGCCGAAGGCGCGCAGCGGAATGCGCGCGGCGTCGATGATCGGTTCTTCCCCTGCGGGCTGGCCCCAGGAGCGCTGCCGCGTGGGCGGACTCATGTCGGCGTGCGTCTCGGGTGGCAGGGAATGGGCGTGGGACTCATGGTGGGGCATCGGAGATTCCTCTGTCGGGGCTCGTCCACACCGCGCGCTTGCCGCGTCGGCGTATCAGGGCTTTGGGAAGGGCGATGACGGTGGTCGCCATCGTGAGCGTCCAGAAAGCGATCGGGTACCAGATCGTTCCGGCGAAATAGCGCATCAGGTCGCGGTCGTAGCGGCGATCGATCCACAGGCTCAGCAGCATCTGCAGGATGCAGGTCATGGCCAGCAAGGTGCCCTGCCAGTGCGGCAGCAGCGCCGAGTGCCACGGCGAATCGGTCGGCAGAAAGGGCCGTACCACGCTGATGGCCAGCACCAGCGCCATGGCATAGGCCCACACCACGCTGGTCATGTACTCGGCATAGATCAGCCACATGCGCCAGTTGCGCGGCCGCAGGATGCGCGGCGTGTAGCGCAGCATGGTCTGGATGCCGCCGATGGCCCAGCGCAGGCGCTGCTTCCAGAGACCGCGCAAGGTCTCGGGCATCAAAATCCAGCACAGCGCGCGCGGCTCGAAGCGCAGCTGCCAGCCAGAGAGCTGCAGCTTCCAGCTCATGTCGATGTCTTCGGTGAGCACGTCGGGGCTCCAGAAGCCGACCTCGATCACGGCGCGGCGGCGGAACATCGCCAGCACGCCCGACACCGTGAACAGCGTGCCCACCAGCTGCTGCGAGCGCTTGATGAGGCCGATGATCGAAGAGAACTCGCCCACCTGCATGCGCCCCAGCAGTGTGGTGCGGGTGCGGATGCGCGGGTTGCCGGTGACCGCGCCGATGCGCTCCGAAGCCAGCATCGGCTGCAGCATCCAGGCGATGGCGTCGGCGTCGACCAGTGCGTCGCCGTCGATGCCCAGGATGTATTCGCCACGCGCGAGCTGGCAGGCGGTGTTGAGGCCGACGGCCTTGCCCTGGTTGCTGGCGTTGTGAATGACGCGCAGGCGGCTGTATTCCTTCGTCATCTCGTCCAGCAGCTCGCCGGTGCCGTCGGTGCTGCCGTCGTTGACGGCGATCACTTCGTAGTTCGGATAGCGCGTGCGCATCAGCTGCTCGATCACTTCGCGCAGGTGCGGCACTTCGTTGAAGCACGGCACCACCACGGTGACCAGTGGGCGGACGGGCAGCAGCTCGAGCGGATCCACGTCGACGTCGCGCTTGCGCTCGAACACCATCGCGTGCGACAGGCCACCGGCCATCCACACATAGGCCATGAAGAAGGGGTAGTAGAAGACGAAGCCGAAGAGCAGCGAGGGCAGCGTCTGAAGGAGGAAGTGGCTGGTGGTCATGGCCGTCGCTCTCCCTGCACGGGTTGCACCGGTGCGGTTGCCGGTGCCGTTTGCGGCGGTGTCTCCGCGGCGGCTGCAGCGGGCGAGCGCAGCGCGCGCGGCAGCAGGGTGCGCACCGAGATCGCGCGGCGCACCACGTCCAGCGAAGGCTGGTTGTTCAGGAAGTCGTCGGGGTAGTAGCCCAGGTGGCGCACGCCGGCGCGCTGCAGCAGCGTCCACTGGCGCGTCAGTTCGTCGTCGGCCACGGGCTTGCCGGTGCGCCAGTCGCGCGCCTGCAGCTCGAACACGGTGCCGTCCAGGCCGCGCGGCGTGTCGGCGGCGCGGCGCGCCAGCCGCGTGAGCCAGGCGTCGCTCGCGGCCGCGCTGCGGGCTTCGCCTTCCATGCGCGGCATGGCCATCAGGCCCACGTAGTCGTAGGCCGCGAGCGAGGCTTCGTAGTTCTGCGCGAACCACTGCTCGGCCTCGGGCTCGAGCACCGGCCGCGCATAGAGGTTGCGCGCGGTCTCCAGGTTGGGCCGCCACACGCCCACGCGCGCCATCAGCTCCTGCGTGAACTCGATCAGGTAGCGGGTCTTGGCGGTGGTCCAGCGCGCCATCAGTTCCGGGTTGGCGCGGATGGCGGCCACGTCGGGCGGCAGGTCCCACTTCGCATAGGTGGCGAGCGCGGCGGGGCTGGCGTCTTCGTCGTCGGACAGCATCGCGTCGTCGTGGAACAGCAGGCCCTCGAAGAAAGCCTGGCGGCCCAGGTCTTCGTAGATGTCGCCGACCAGCTTGCGCACTTCGGGGTCGAAGGGCGTGAGCCGGTGGTAGCGGTCGGCCGGCATCTTGCCGCCCTGCGTGGTCACCGTGTGCGTGGCCAGCGGGTTCGATGCGGGCAGCCGGAAGGCCGTCACCGGCATCCAGGCGTAGACCTTCACGCCCGTGCGGCTGCGCAGTTGCCAGGCCGCGCGGCTGAACAGGTCGGCGCGCATCGGCAGGTGGCGGTTGGGAAAGTACAGCGCGTCGGCCACGCCGTCGCCGTCGGGGTCGGCATAGGCCTGCAGGAACACCGAGCGCGGGCGCACGGCGGCCACGCGGTCGATCAGCGCCGAGAGGTTGCGCTCCTGCTGGGCCGGGTCGGGGTCGTACACGTAGTCCAGGTCCACGTGCATCACGCGGTTGACCGGCCGCACTTCGCCGCCCACCGGGCTGCGCAACAGTTGGGCGTATTCGGGCGCGGTGTTGTCGTAGGCGGCCAGTGCGCGGCGGATGCGCGTGAGCGGCACGGCCGGCGTGTTCGATCCGTCGTCCAGCGTGAAGGTGATCGGCATGCCCGCGCGCTCCGAGGCCTTTAGCGCCATCGCGTTGTAGGCACCGTAGGGCCAGACGGTGGCGCGCACCTTGGCGCCGGTGCGCGCCTCGATGATCTCGCGGCTGCGGCGCAGGTCGGTTTCGACACGGCGCAGGTAGGCATCGTCGTCTTCGTAGCGGCCGGTCCTGGGGTCGTAGCGGTGCGTGGCCGCGGACGGCAGCATGTTGCCCTGCGGGTTGGCCTGGATGCCGGTGTGCATGGCGTCGCTGTGGCTCGCGAGTTCGACCAGGCCCGAGCGCGCCATCTCGGCGGCTTCGCTCCAGAGCAGGAAGTTTTCGCGCGGCGCGGGCTTGTCGCCCCAATGCACCATCTGGCCTTCGGGCACGTCGAGCCAGCTCGTCACCAGCGCGAACAGCGCCGGGTAGTTGTAGCGCTTGAGCAGCGGAAACACCTTGGTGTAGGCGCTGCGGTAGCCGTCGTCGAAGGTCAGCAGCACCGGCTGGGCGGGCAGCGGCTTGCCGCCGGCGCGCGCGTCCACGATCTGCTGCAGGCTCACCGGGTGGTAGCCGCTCTGCTGCAGCCATGCGAACACTTCGATCAGCGAGCGGTCGTCGATGGCGGTCTCGTCGGGCGAGGTCTCGAAGCTGGCGCGCACGCCGGTGCGCACGTCGTGAAAGGAGAGCACGCGAAAGCTCACGCCGTCGTCGGGATCGGCCGGCGGAAGCGGCTGGGCCAGGGCGAGGCGGGGCAGGGCGCCGAGGGCGAACGCCAGCAGCAGCCACAGCATGGCCACGCGCAGGAAGGTGGATGGGTTCTTCGTTGGCATCACGGCAGGGGCATCGAGAGGTTCAGGAAGACGCCGCGCTGTCGTTCGCGCACGCCGTCGTAGGGGTGGCTGGAAATGCTCAGGCCGTAGCGCAGCGTGAGCTTCGGGCCGAGGTTCCAGCGGTGTTCGTAGCGCAGGGTCCACATCGGACCGCTGCCGAAGCCGGCCTGGTGGTAGCTGCCGCCGGCGAGTTCGACGGCCTGGAAGAACTGGCGGTCGTCGCTCTTCCAGTTGAGCCATTGCGCACGCGCGGTGAGCTGCACGCTGCCGTCGCGCGAGGGGTTGAAGTAGGGCGTGTCCATCGCCCGGCCGCGGCCGGTATCGGCTTCGAGCCGGGTCTCGAGCTGAAAGCGCGGCGTGCTGATCCAGCGTTCGCGCCAGCCCAGGCCCAGGCCGTCGCGCACGTTGCCGTCGCTGAAGTCCAGGCGCTGCCATTGCAGGTCGAAGCGGCGCGATTCGTTCACCACGTAGCCCACGCTGGCGGCGGTCTCGCGTGCGCCGATGCCGGCCACACGCGCCTTCCACGGCAGCTCCTTGCTGTCGCCGTCGTAGGTGGCGGACAGGCGCCATGCGTCGCTCACGCGATAGTCCAGCCGGCCGGCCACGCTGTTGCGGTAGGGGCCGGCATTGGCGTGCTGCAGCGCGCCTTCGGCCAGCCAGGGG
Organism: Variovorax sp. EL159; assembly: GCF_900100965.1. Classification (GTDB taxonomy): domain Bacteria; phylum Pseudomonadota; class Gammaproteobacteria; order Burkholderiales; family Burkholderiaceae_C; genus Variovorax. The sequence continues at coordinate 219,626 of NZ_FMUJ01000005.1, forward strand.
CCGCGTTGCCAATTGAGGCCGATGCCGCCGCGTGCCCAGTTCGCGTTGCCGATGTCGGTGTTGCCGCGGCCCAGCGTCTGGTCGTAGATCACGCGCCATTCGTCGTTGATGAGGCCCGAGCTGAGCCGGCTGTCGATGCGCCATTCGTGGCTGGCGATGGCCGCGCCGCCGCTGGAGGCTTCGGCATCCACGTCGAGCCGCGGGCCGACGACGGCGCGCCGCTTGCGCTCCATGTCGCGCACCTCGGCGCTGTCGGCCGCATCGGCCACGAGCGATTCGGCGCGCTGGCGGGCGTTGCCGTACCAGCCTGCGTCGAGCAAGGCCTCGACATGGCCGACGCGCGCGCTGGTGTCGTAGGGCTGGTCGGCCGCCTGTGCCTCGAAGCGCGCGAGCGCGGCCTCAGGGTGCTCGCGCAGCCGCTCGGTCAGGCCCGCGCCGTAGGCGTAGCCGGCGTTGAGCGGTGCTTCCTGCGTCAGCGTGGCAAAGCGCTGCTGTGCGAGCGCGGGCCGGTCGGTGTACAGCTGCATCAGCGCGCGCATGCCGCTCACGTCGGTGTACTGGCCGTTGGGGCGGCCGGCTTCGGGCGTGAGGCGCAGCAGGGCAGGCGTGCCGTTTTCGATCTGCTTGAGCAGCGCTTCGGCTTCCTCGAAGCGGCCGGTGTCCTGGTAGGCGTAGACCAGGCCGAAGTGGATGTCGTCGGGCATCGGCAGATCGGCGCCGCCCTTGATGACGGCCGCTTCGTACAGCGGCACGGCCTCGACCGAGCGGCGTTCCTGCGCGAAGGCGCGGGCCGCGGCGCCGAGGCCGTAGAACGGCAGGTCGGTACCGGCGGCGCGCAATGTGTCGTACAGCGCGATGGCGTCGGCGGGGCGGCCGCGTTCGACCAGCGCGAGCATGCGGTCGGACTGCAGGCGCACGCGCAGGGCGCGCCATGCATCGGTGTCGGCGTCCGCACCAGTGACGCCGGCTTGCAGCGCGGCGGCGTCGAGCCGGGCCAGTGCGACGTCCTGGTCTGCCAGCACGCGGTCGAGTGCGACCACGCGGGCCGGGCCCAGGCGCTGGTCGCGTTCCTCGATGGCCCAGTGCAGCCGTTGCGCCAGCGCCTTCTGCTGCAGCGTGGACAAAGCCAGCGCGGAGAAGCTGCCGGGGTTCGCGCGCTCGGCTGCCTCGGCGCCGTCGAAGGCAGTCGATGCCGCGCCGTTGTCGGCGAGCAGGAAGTCGGTTTCGCGGCGCAGGTCGCGGCGCTCGGGGCGCAGCGCGCCGGCCTCGGTGTAGGCCGCCAGTGCCTGCAGCGGCTTGCCCTCGGCGCGGTTCACGGCCGCGCGCAGTTCGAGCAGCGCGACGCGGTCTTCGACCTGTCGGGCGGGCTCACGTGAGAGCGCGTCGCAGATCGCCTTCGCGCCTGCGACGTCGCCGCTGTCGAGCCGCCAGAAGGCTTCGTGCAGGCGCGGCTCGCGTGCCGCCGGTTGCCGTGCGCGCCAGACGGCGATGGTGTCGCCCTGCAGCGCGGTGTCGTGCGTGCGCCGGGCGGCCAGCGCGAGCGGACCGAGTGCGTAGTCGCGCAGCCTGGCCGGCGATTGTTGACGGCCCAGGGCCGCGGCTTCTGCGAATTGGCTGTCACCGGTGGCGATCGCGATGGCGTCGGACGCCACGCGTTGCCGGTCGGCGTCGCCCAGCGGCGCTGCCAGCCAGTCTTTCAACTGCTGCAATGCCTGCGCTGGCGTGACGCGTCCGGCACGGCGCGCAAGGATCAGCGCGTCGTGCGCCTGCGGGCCGTAAGCGACCGTGCTGCGATCGGCGGCAGGTGGGGTCGCGGCAAGTGACTGGGCCAATGCCGGCGATGCGCCAAAGGCCAGTACGCAAACTATCGATGGAAATCCCCGCGCAGCCGATGCGAGGTGTTGAGACAACGAACGGCAGGGCGCCGAATTGCGCCCAGTCGTGACCGTGCCTCCAGGTTTTTTCTGGATGAACACACTGCTCCCTTTGACCGAGGCCTTCCTGCGGCAAGCTGCCGCGATGGAAGCCGAACCACCCCTCTGGAAAAGATCAGAGCGGGCGGTTCTGAAAGATGACTTTGCGAACGACTTTATTCACGATTGTTAATAATCGCAAACCAAAGTGCTCTGAAATCGTTATAACTGTGAAGTGTTTGGCGATATTTCCGTCGCTGTCAGCAAGCCATGTCGGACAACGCCTCGTTATGCGGATAGGTGTCCGGCCTAAGATCGCGCGATGAACGTTCCTGCAGCCCCTTTGCCCCGCTTCTGGTCCCAACTCACCACGCGCGATTTCGCCGCGCTCGATGCGTCGGCCACCGTCGCGGTGCTGCCATTGGGCGCGACCGAGCAGCACGGCCCGCACCTGCCGCTGGGTGTGGACACGGTGCTGGCCGACGGCATCGTGGCCGCGTCGCTGCCGCTGTTGCCGGCCGCGTTGCCGGTGCTGTTCCTGCCGACGCAGCAGATCGGCCTGAGTCCCGAGCACGCGCGCTTCGCGGGCACGCTCACGCTGTCGGCCGAAACGCTGATCCGCATGTGGAACGAAATCGGCGCGGGCGTGGCGCGCGCCGGTGTGAAGAAGCTGGTGCTCTTCAATGCGCACGGCGGCCACGTGGGCGCGATGGACATCGTGGCGCGCGAGCTGCGCGCCACGCATGGGCTCATCGTCTACAGCGTGAGCTGGTTCAACCTGCCGCTGGGCGATGCGGGCGCGCAGTTCAGTGCGCAAGAGCATCGCTTCGGTGTGCACGCGGGTGAGATCGAGACCTCGATGATGCTGGCGCTGACGCCGCAACTGGTGCGCATGGGCGAGGCGCAAGACTTCCGCTCGACGTCGGAGCAGCGCGCGGCCAACTACGCGATCCTCGGCAATGGCAAGAGCGCCAAGCTCGGCTGGGCGATGGAGGACTACAACGCGCACGGCGCGGCAGGCAATGCGGCTGCGGCAACGGCAGCGAGCGGCCAGGCGGTGATCGATGCCGCCGCGCAGCAGCTGGCGTTGTTGCTGGCCGAGGTGTCGCGCCTGCCGCTCGATACGGCCAACACCGGCCCGCTGCCCTGACCCGACGCGGCACAGCACGACAAGGCACGGCACAGCAAGGGCTCGCCTCGATGACCGTGCAGCGTTAACGTTGACCTAACGGTTCTGCGCTAACTTCCCGGCGCATCCACCAATCAACCCACGGGAGCCGGCGTGCGCGTGCTGCTTGTCGAAGACGACGAAATGATCGGGAAGAGCCTGGTCCGCGGCCTCGAGCGATCGGGCTGGGCGGTCGACTGGGTGCGCGACGGCCTGCTCGCGCGCAGCGCGCTGGCCGATGGCGACTACACCTGCGTGCTGCTCGACCTGGGCCTGCCCGGTATGGACGGCATCGAGGTGCTGCGCCAGGCGCGCGGCCTGAAGAACGACACGCCGATCCTGATCCTTACCGCGCGCGACGGCCTTGGCCAGCGCGTGGAAGGGCTCGACCTCGGCGCCGACGACTATCTGCTCAAGCCCTTCGAGCTGCCCGAACTGCTGGCGCGCATGCGCGCGGTGGTGCGGCGGCGCCATGGGGCGTCCAACTCCATCATCGGCAGTGGCAGCGTGCAGCTCGACCTCACCACGCGCGAGGTGCTCTACCGGGGCACGCGCGAAACGCTCTCGGCCCGCGAGTTCGCGCTGATGCACGCCATGCTCGAGCGCCCGGGCGCCATCCTCTCGCGCGAACAGTTGGAGAACCGCATCTACGGATGGGGCGAGGAAGTGATGAGCAACGCGGTCGACGTGATCATCCACAACATGCGGCGCAAGCTCGGCGCCGACACCATCCGCAATGTGCGCGGCCTGGGCTGGCGCGTGGTGGATTCATGAACATGCGCGCAACGCGCGGCCGGCCCTGGTACTCGCCGGGTTCGCTGCGCAACAGGCTGCTGATGTGGCTGGTGCTGGTGCACCTGCTGGCGGCCGTGGGCGTGGCCTGGTTCACCTACGCCAGCTACGACAGGCTCATCGTCACCTTCAAGGACGACCAGATGCAGATGCTGGCCGACTCCTACGCCAGCAACGTGGTCGTGCCCGCGCTGCGGCCGGCCGACGAGCGCAGCATCTTCGAGCGCGGCGCCTTCGTCATCCAGATATGGAACGGGCAGGGCGAACTGCTGGTCAGCTCGTGGCCTGCGCTGGCCGTGGGCCGCCAGCCATCGGAAGGGCTGACCACCGTACGCATGGGCCCCGGCGACGACGGCGTTTGGCGCATCTATTCCACTGCGCCGGTGTCTGAGGCGGGCCGCTTCCAGGTGCAGGTGATCCAGAACGGCGGCTTCGTGCGCCGCATGGTGGCCAAGCGCGCGCTGTCGTCGACCGCGCCCATCGCGCTGCTGCTGCCCTTGTCGCTGGCGGCGCTGTGGCTGGTGGTGTGGGCGTCGTCGCGCAAGCTGCGCAGCGTGGCGCTCGACGTGGCGGCGCAGGACGAGCGCAGCCTGTCGGAGCTGTCGGTGTCGCGCGTGCCCGATGAAATCGCGCCGCTGGTGGAGGCCTTCAACAGCCTGTTGGGGCGGCTGCGCCAGGCCTTCGCCGTGCAGCGCCGCTTCGTGCAGGACGCCGCGCACGAGCTGCGCACGCCCATCGCCGCCATCGGCCTGCAGCTGGACAACATGCGCGCCGAAGTGCCGGCCGAAGGCGTCGCCGAACACTACGTGCACCTGAAGGGCGGCGTGACGCGTGCCCAGCACCTGATCGAGCAGTTGCTGCGCTTGTCGCGGCAAGAGGGCAGCACCGAGCCCGAGGCGCCCGTGCCACTCGACGTGGCCGCGGTGCTGCGCGACAGCGTGGCGCAGCTGATGGTCATTGCCGACCGGCGCCGCATCGACATCGGCTTCGAAGGCAGCACCAGCGCAACGGTGACCGCGCCACCGGCCGAGTTGCGCAGCATCTTCGACAACCTGATCGACAACGCGTTGCGCCATTCGCCCGAAGGCGGTGTGGTCGATGTGCGGCTGCACGAGGTGGAAGGGCAACCGGTGGTCGACGTGGTGGACAACGGGCCGGGCATTCCGCCCGCGCTGATCGATCGCGCCTTCGACCGTTTCTTTCGCGTGCCGGGCACCGTGGCCGAAGGCAGCGGCCTGGGCCTTGCCATCGCCCGCATGGCCGCGCAGCGCAACGGACTGCGCATCGAGCTGGCCAACCGGCATGACGCGCAGGGCCGGCTGGCCGGGCTGCAGGCGCGCGTGCATCTGCGCGATGCCGGGGCGGGCCGCGCGTCGGCTTAATGCCCAGGTAACTCTCGCTTAAAGGTCGCATAAAGCGGCCTTCCTACAGTGACTCCAGCCGCGACAACGGCCGCGCCGCAAGGTGCCCTTCCGGTTCCCTTCAAGGAGTTCACATGCGAAAGACCCTCGGCCTCGTGGCCATCCTCACCCTGGCCGCAGCGGCCCATGCAGAAAGCTACGACGGCGTGCACCAAGGCCCCGGCCTGCTTGCGCGCGACGACGTGGCGGCCCAGGCGGTTGCGGCGGCGCATGCCCCCGACCAGAACGTGACGCATGGCTCGCGCGGAGCCGATCCCTTCACCTCCACCATCTCGCGCGAGGCCATGCGGCAGGTCGCAGTGGCGGCGGCCCATGCGCCCGACCAGAACGTGACCAGCGGCTCGCGTGTGAACAGCGTCGTCGTCTCCACGATGCCGCCGGTGCGCTCCGCAATCGGCGAGGCCCCGGCCAGCCGCTTCTGACGCCCCGGCGCCCAAGGAACCCACGATGGATGCCGAACAACAGAAGGACGGCTGCACGCGCCGCACCGTGCTGATCACCAGCGCGGCCGGCGTGGCCGCCGCCACGCTGCCGCATGCGGGGCAGGCACAGCAGGCTGCGGGGCACGCGCCCGCGACGGCCGCAACTGCAGACCTGCCGCTGGCCGATGTCACGCTGCGCATCAACGGCCAGCCGCATACCCTGTCCATCGACCCGAGGGTCACGCTGCTCGACCTGCTGCGCGAGCAACTGCACCTCACGGGTTCCAAGAAAGGCTGTGACCACGGCCAGTGCGGTGCCTGCACGGTGCTGGTCAACGGGCGGCGCATCAACAGCTGCCTCACGCTGGCGGTGCTGCACGAGGGCGACGAGGTGACGACCATCGAAGGCCTGGGCGAGCCGAAGAAGCTGCACCCGATGCAGGCCGCCTTCGTCAAGCACGACGGCTACCAGTGCGGCTACTGCACGCCGGGCCAGATCTGCTCGGCGGTCGGCATGCTGGGCGAGATGCGCGGCGGCATGCCCAGCCATGTCACGCACGATCTCGCGGGGCCCGTGGTCTTCAGCGACGAGGAAGTGCGCGAGCGCATGAGCGGCAACATCTGTCGCTGCGCGGGTTATCCGAACATCGTCGCGGCCATCCGCGAAGTGTCGGAGGGGGCGGTGGCATGAGGGCCTTCACCTTCGAGCGCGCGCCGACACCGGCTGCCGCCGCGCTGTCGATGCAGCAGCATCCGGGCGCGCGCTTCATCGCGGGCGGTACCAACCTGCTGGACCTGATGAAGCTCGACATCGAGCGGCCCACGCACCTGATCGACGTCAACCGGCTGGGGCTCGACCGCATCGAGGCGCTGCCCGACGGTGGCCTGAAGATCGGCGCGCTGGTGCGCAACAGCGACCTTGCGGCCGACCCCCGCGTGCGGCGCGAGCATCCGCTGCTGTCGCGCGCCTTGCTGTCCGGCGCCAGTGCGCAGCTGCGCAACAAGGCGACCACCGCAGGCAACCTGCTGCAGCGCACGCGCTGCTTCTACTTCTACGACACGACCAAGCCCTGCAACAAGCGCACGCCCGGCAGCGGTTGCGCGGCGATGGCGGGCTTCAACCGCATCCACGCGATCCTCGGTGCGAGCGCGCAATGCATCGCGGTGCACTCGTCCGACATGGCAGTGGCGCTGCGCGCGCTCGATGCGCAGGTCGAGACCGTGTCGGCCAGCGGCGCCGCGCGCCGCATTCCCATCGCCGAGCTGCATCGTCTGCCCGGCGACACGCCCGAGATCGAGACCGTGCTGGCGCCCGATGAGCTGATCACCGGCGTGACCCTGCCCGCGCCGCTCGGCGGCACGCAGCGCTACCGCAAGGTGCGCGACCGCGCGTCGTACGCCTTCGCGCTGGTCTCGGTCGCGGCCGTGGTGGTGCGCGACGGGCGCATGGTCACAGGCGTGCGGCTGGCCTTCGGCGGCCTGGCCGCGAAGCCGTGGCGCAACGAGGAAGCCGAACGGCGGCTGATCGGCACCGATGGCGGCACGCGGGCACGCGACGCCGTTGCCGACGTGCTGATCGACGACGCGCGCGGCCACGGGCACAACGATTTCAAGATCCCGTTATTGCGCCGCACCCTGCATGCCACGCTGGCGCAGGCGATCGCAGAAACCATCTGAAGAAAAGAGCAGGCACCATGCAATTCACCGAAGCCGCCGGGCCGAGCGCCCTGGACCGCGAGCGCGTGCTGGGCCGCCCGCTGGACCGCATCGACGGGCCGCTCAAGGTCAGCGGCAAGGCCCGCTACAGCTACGAGTATCACGACGAAGTGCCCGATGCCGCTTACGGCTGGATCGTGCTCGCGGGCATCGGCAAGGGCCGCATTGCGCGCATCGACACGGCCGAAGCGCAGCGCGCGCCGGGCGTGCTGCTGGTCTACACCTACGCCAACGTGCCGCGCATGGCACCAAAGGGGCGCGCCAACGTGGTGTCGCAGCTCTCAGGGCCGGAGGTGCAGCAGCACGGCCAGGCGGTGGCCTTCGTGGTGGCGCAGACCTTCGAGCAGGCGCGCGCGGCCGCGTTCCTGATCCGCATCGACTACGAACGCGGCGCGGGTCGCTTCGACCTCGTGGCCGCGCAGGCCACAGCCCCCAAGCCCGGCGACGACCCCAGCGCCGGCAGCGAGAGCGCGGCCGACACGGCGGTGGGCGATTTCCAGGGCGCGTTCGACACGGCGCCCGTCACGCTCGATGCGACCTACACCACGCCCGACCAGCATCCCGCGATGATGGAACCGCAGGCCACCACCGCGCGCTGGGACGGCGACCGGCTCACGCTCTACACCTCGCACCAGATGCCGAACTGGGCCGCGGGCGACGTGGCGGCGATGCTCGACGTGCCGGCCGAACAGGTGCGCGTGGTCTCGGCCTTCGTCGGCGGCGGCTTCGGCTCCAAGCTGCGCACGCATGCCGATGCGGTGCTCTCCGCCTTCGCCGCGCGCGAGTTGCGAAGGCCGGTGAAGACGGCGCTGGCGCGCGAGCAATTGCTCAACCACACGACACGCCGCGCTGCGACCATCCAGCGCGTGCGGCTCGGCGCCACGCCCGACGGCCGGCTCACCGCCATCGGCCACGAGACCTGGACCAGCAACCTGCCAGGCCGCAGCTACTACGAGGGCGCATCGCGCCAGACGCGCCTGCTCTATGCCGCCCCGAACCGCATGACGGCGCACCGCGTGGCCGCGCTCGACCTGCCCGAAGCCGCCGCCATGCGCGCGCCGGCCACCGCCAGCGGCCAGCTGGCCTTCGAGGTGGCGCTCGACGAACTCGCGGAAAAGCTGCGCATCGACCCGGTGCAACTGCGCATCCTCAACGACAGCCCACACGACCCTGAGCGCGGTCCGTCGCGCCCGTACTCGGGGCGCAAGCTGGTCGAGTGCCTGCGCGAAGGCGCGCGGCGCTTCGGCTGGGCCAACAGAAACCCCGTGCCCGCGCAGATGCGCGATGGCCGCTGGCTGGTCGGCATGGGCGTGGCCAGCGCCATCCATCACCACACGGTGCGGCCGTCGAGCGCAAAGCTGAACCTCGATGCGCAGGGCCGGCTGCTGATCGAAACCTCGATGACCGACATCGGCACCGGCACCTACACCGTGCTGGCGCAGATCGCGGCCGAGATGACCGGCATTCCGATGGACCGCATCGGCGTGCGGCTGGGCGACACGGCGCTTCCCATGGGCGCGGGGTCGATCGCTTCGGTGGGCGCGTCGAGCGCCGGTGCCTCGGTGTTCGATGGCTGCCAGCAACTGTGTCGCCTGCTCGCGCAGCGCGCCGGCTTCGATGCACAGAAGGCGCGCTTCGAGCGTGGCCGCATCGCCCTGGGGCGCCGCTCGCACGGGCTCGGCGAACTGGCTGGCGCGGAGGGCCTCAGCGTGCTTGGCAACATCGAGCCCGGCGACCTGCACCGCCGCTATGCGCAGGCCGCGTTCGGCGCCCATTTCTGCGAGGTGGGCGTGGACATCGACACCGGCGAGACGCGCGTGCGCCGCATGCTCGGCGTGTTCGCGGCGGGGCGCATCCTCAACATGAAGACCGCGCGCAGCCAGGCCATCGGCGGCATGGTGTTCGGCGTGGGCGCGGCGCTGACCGAAGAGGCGGTGGTCGACGTGCACCACGGCTACTTCGTCAACCACGACATGGCCGAGTACCTGGTGCCGGTGCACGCCGACATTCCGGACATCGACGCCGTGTACCTGCAAGACGCCGACGACCTTGCGAGCCCGATCAAGTCGAAGGGCATCGGCGAGCTGGGCACCTGCGGCTCGGGCGCGGTGGTGGCGAATGCGATCTACAACGCGACCGGCGTGCGCGTGCGGAACTACCCGATCACGCTCGACAAGCTGCTGCCGGGCTTGCCGGTGCGTGCTTGAATGGCGGCGTTGCCACGCGCCACCAACTTGCCATGCCCAACACTGCCGCTGCCTTGATTGCCACGCTGACGCGCAAGCTCCTGCTGGCCATTGCGGCGTGCGGCGTCCTGTGGCTTACCGGGTGCGCGACGCTGCCGGACGAAGGGCCACGCACCGCCAGCACCTCGTTGCCCGTGCAGGGCCCGGCCACGCCGCTCGACCGGATCGCCACCGCGTCGATGGAGGGGGCCGACGCCGGCGCCAGCGGCTTTCGGCTGATGCTGGGCCTGGCCAGCATGGACACGCGCCTCGTGCTGCTGCGCGGCGCGCAACGCTCGCTCGACCTGCAGTACTACCACCTGCACAACGATGCGACCGGCCGGCTGGTGCTGCGGGAGTTGCGCAACGCGGCCCAGCGCGGCGTGCGCGTGCGGCTGCTCGTGGACGACCTCTACACGGAAGACATCGACGCCCTGCTCGAAGGGCTGGGCGCCTACCCGAACGTGGAAGTGCGCATCTTCAATCCCTTTCCCACGCGCGGTGCCACGGCCACCCGCTTCGGCCTTGCGCTGTTCGACTTCGCGCGCGTCAATCGCCGCATGCACAACAAGCTGTTCGTGGCGGACGGCGTGCTGGCCGTGGCCGGTGGGCGCAACCTCGGCGACGTGTACTTCATGCGCGATGCCGACGACAACTTCTTCGACTACGACGTGCTTGTGGCGGGCGCGGTGCTGCCGCAGATGGGAAGCCTCTTCGACGAATACTGGAACGCGCCGCAGGTGCGCACCGCGGCGTCGGTGTTGCGCGCGCCGGCCGACCCCGGTGCAGCTCGCCGCGATTTCGACGCGAGGGTGGATGGCCCCGACACGCCCGAACCGGTTCCGTTTCGCACGGCCGATCCGTCGGGCCGCGTCACCCTGGGCGACGAACTGAAGGCGGGCCGTGTGAAGCTCGCCTTCGGCACGGCACAGGCTTTCGCCGATTCGCCGGCCAAGGCCTGGGGCCAGATGGAGACGCGGCGCCTGCCCAGTGGTGCGCTCATCGACACCAGCCGCCGGCTGCTGGGCGAGGCGGCGCAGCAGGCGCAATCCGAAATTCTCACGTCGTCGCCGTACTTCGTGCCGGGCGCGGCGGCGCTCGAGGGCATGCGGCGCAACGCGGCGCGGGGCATCCGGCAGACGCTCATCACCAATTCGCTGGCGGCCACCGACGAGCCGGTGGTCCACACCGGCTACCGCCGTTATCGCGCCCGCCTGCTGCAGGACGGCATGCAGATCTACGAGATCCATCCGAACGCGAGTCGGGCGCTGTTCGTCGGCAACATCGGCGCGGGCGCGCAGGTGCGGCTGCACACCAAGGCGCTGGTGATCGACCGCAAGACTCTCTTACTTGGCTCGGTCAACATGGACCCGCGCTCGGACGCGCTGAACACCGAGTTCGGCCTGCGCATCGATTGCCCCGCGCTGGCCGAAGAGGCGCACGCCTTCTTCGGCGAACTGATGCAGCACGCGGCCTTCCAGGTCCGGCTCAAGCCGGGCAGCGACAGCGCGCTGGAGTGGTGGCGCGTGGACAGCGACCCGCCGGTGAAGGAGACCGACGAAGAGCCCGGCGCGGACCTGGCGACGCGCGCCAAGCTCTATCTGCAGTCGCTGGTGATTCCCGAGTCGATGCTTTAAGACGCGCTGCGGCCCAGCACGCCGGCGAACATGTCCGAATCGACATTGCCGCCGCTCACGCTGATGCCCACCGTCTTGCCGCGCCAACGCTCCTGCTGCTGAAGCGCAGCAGCCAACGCAGCAGCACCCGCACCTTCAGCCACGTTGTGCGTGTCGCTGAAGAGGATGCGCATGGATTCGGCGATCTCGTCGTCGGTGACGGTGATGACGTCGTCCGCTTCGCGCAGGATCACCTCGACCGATTCGGGCACCGGCGTGCGGCACGCCATGCCGTCGGCCAGCCGCGTCGTCACCGGCGATTCGACGGGCTTGCGCGCACGGAAGGAATCGCGGTACGCCGTGGCATGCGCGGACACCACGCCGATGAGCTTTGTCTTTGCGCCGCAATGCGCGCGCGCGGCGGCCGCGGCGGCAAAGCCGGAGCCCAGGCCGATGGGCACGAAGAGCACGTCGGGCGGCGTGTCTTGCAGCGCGCTGAAGAACTCCACGTACGCGGTCGACACGCCCCGCACCAGCTCGCGGTGGAACGAAGGCACGCGGTGCAAAGCATCGCGCTCGGCCAGCACGGCCGCGTGTTCGGCGGCGGCCTGGAAGTCGTCGCCATGCTCGACCAGCGTGACGCCCAGCGCGCGCATCGCGGCATTCTTTTCGAGCGAGTTGCCATGCGGCACCACGATGGTGGCGGCCAGCCCGTGGCGCCGCGCCGCGAAGCCGACCGACTGGCCGTGGTTGCCGCGCGTGGCGCTGATCACGTGGCGCACCTGGGGCTGCTCGCGCGCGACGGTCTCGAAGTAGGTCAGGCCGCCGCGGATCTTGAAGGCGCCGGCCGGCGTGTGGTTCTCGTGCTTGGCCCAGACCTTGGCGCCCAGGCGCTGCGCGAGCAGCGGCCATGCGTATTGCGGCGTGGGTGGCATGGCCGCGTGCACGGTGCGCTGCGCGGCTTCGATCTCTTCACGGGTGAATCTCACGGGCATCCTTGGTCGGGGGAGTTACTTGCGTTCGGTCAGCGCCACGCGCACGGCCAGTGCGGCCAGCACGCTGCCCATCACGTAGCGTTGCGCGCGCAGCCAGCCCGCGCTTTGCGACAGCACGGCGGTGATGCTGGCAGCGCCGACGATCATCACCGTGTTGACCGCCGCGCTGGTGGTCATCTGCGCGATGCCCAACTGCAGGCTCTGCAGCAGCACCGAGCCGCGCTCGGGGTGGATGAACTGCGGAAAGAACGAGAGGTAGAACATCGCCACCTTCGGGTTCAGCAGGTTCGTGAGAAAGCCCATGCGGAACAGCTTGGCCGGCGGATCGGCCGGCAGCACGCGGGCCTCGAAGGGCGCATTGCCGCCGGGCTTGACGGCCTGCCACGCGAGCCACAGCAGGTAGGCCGCGCCGGCAAGGCGGATGGCGTCGAACGCGATCGGCACCGCCAGCAGCAACGCAGTGAGGCCGAGCGCCGCCGCGAGCAGATGGACCAGGAAAGCCATCAGCACGCCACCCAGCGAGATCAAGCCGGCGCGGCGGCCCTGGATCAGCGTGCGCGAAACGCAATAGATCATGTTGGGCCCCGGCGTGAGCGCGAGCAGCAGCGAGGCGAGGGCGAACCAGGCGATTTCTGTGAGGCTCAACATGGTCAGAGTCCTTGGGATTCGAGGGTGACGGGGCCGCGCGGCGTGTCGAGCACGGCCACGAGGTTGGGCGGGCCGGCGGTGACCGCCATGTCGGTCATGCCGATGGTCGACAGCGCCGCCGAGAGGTCGGCCGCGCGCGGATGCGCGGCACGCAGCGCGCGCATCGCAAGGCCCACGTCTGGCAGCGTGTCGGTCGGGTGCACCGGACCCCACTGGATCAGCGTGGGCAGCGCGCCGTAGAAGAGCCGCTGGCCGTCGTCGCGCACGCTGATCTGCCATTCGAGCCGGCCGGCCGGCGTGTCGCGCGAGGCTTCGAGCAAGGGGCCGCGGTCGATGTGTGCGTGTTCGTCGTGCGCGAGCGCGTGCAGCGCGGCATGCGCATCGGGCACGCGCGCGACGAAGTGGATCAGGCGCGGGCCGCGTTGTGCCAGGCCCGCTTGCAGCGCGCCATCGTCGAGATCGAACCAGCGGCGCGTGCCCGGGCGCGAGGGCCGCTTGCCGGGCTCGATCGCGATGATCTCCATGTAGGTGGCCGGAAAGGCGTCGCTTGCGATGTTCAGCAGCCGGTTGTGCGTGCCCATCAGCGGATGCGAGCCGCCCGGCCCCGGCACGACGCCGAGCGTGGCTTCGCACCACGCCACGCCTTCGGCGAGCGAGGCGGCGGCGATCACGAGGTGGTCGATGCGGGCGTGCATGGCGCGGTGCGGGCTACAGCGTGACGGTGCCGTCGATGCAGGTCACGGCATCGCCGCCGACCCAGATCTTTCCTTCGGCGTCGCGCTCGATGTACACGCGGCCGGCGCGGCCCAGGCACTGGCCTTGCGCGGCCAGGTAGCGCTCGGGCATGTGGCCGTCGGCGATCAGCCATTCGGCCAGGCTGGCGTTGAGGCTGCCGGTGACCGGGTCTTCCTGCACGCCGACCGGCTCGGCGAAGGCGCGCACTTCGAGGTCGATCTTCGCGCCGTCGTTGTACTCGGCGGCACGGCGGTTGCCGAAGGCGCGCGCCTCGCGGTTCGAGCGGCCGATCAGCGGCGAGGTGTCGAGCGCCGTGGGCACGCCGGCCACGCCGGCCTTCACGCCCAGTTCGCGGAGCGTGCGGTGGTCGGGCTGCAACTGCAGCACCGCGTCGGCGTCATTGACCAGCAGGCCGAACCAGACCGGGCCGTTGTCGAGCACCTGCGCCGCGATGATCTGCTGCGCCTTCAGGCCCAGCGCGCCGGCCACCTTGGCCAGCAACGCAGGGCTCGGTGCGCTGCGCTTGAGCGGCGGTGCGGCAAAGGCCAGCCGTTCGCCTTCGCGCCGCAGCGGCACGAGGCCCGCGCCGCATTCCTGCACCACAAGGCCGGCCGCCTTGGGCTTGCCGCCGGCGCGCAGCCAGGCATGGCAGCTGCCGATGGTCGGATGGCCGGCAAAGGGCAGCTCGCCGCCGGGCGTGAAGATGCGCACGCGGTAGTCGGCGGTCGGTGCCGTGGGCGGCAGAAGGAAGGTGGTTTCGGACAGGTTGGTCCACTGCGCAAAGCGCTGCATCGCGGCATCGTCGAGGTCGGTGCCGTCGACAACCACGGCAAGCGGGTTGCCTCGGTAGGCCGTGGCGGTGAAGACGTCGACTTGCTGGAAGGGGCGGGATTTCATCGGGTTCATTCAAGAGAAAGGTCGAGCACACCGCGTGCGCCCGGGCGGGAAAGAAGGTCGGCGTACCAGCGCTCGACGTTCGGCCAGCTCGGCCGGTGGTACTCGGCGGCCGGCAAGCCGAACCAGCGGTGGGCTTCGCAGCCGACGGGGATGTCGGCCATGGTGAAGCGCTCGCCGGCCATGTAGGGCCGTTGCGCGAGGTGGGCGTCGAGCATGGCGAACAGCGCTTCGCTCTGGCGCACCGAGGCATCGATGAGCGCGGGCTGGCGCTCCGACGGCGGCGTGCGCACCCATTGCACGAAAGCATCGCGGCTGGCGCGGTTCAGCGTGGTCTGCTGCCAGTCCATCCAGCGCTCGGCGTCGAAGCGCGCGGGCAGCTCGGCCGGATAGAACTCGCCGTGCGAGTGCCGGGCGCAGAGGTAGCGCACGATCACGTTCGACTCCCAGAGCGTCACGTGCCCGGCGCCTTCGCCGTCGTCGATGGTGGGCACCATCGCGTTCGGATTGAGCGCGAGGTACTCAGGCGTCTGCACCACGCCGAACTTGCCGCCGGCCTCGGTGCGCTGGAAATCGAGCCCGAGTTCCTGCGCGCACCACACCACCTTGCGGACGTTGATCGAGCTGATGCGGCCCCAGATGTTGAGCATGGATGAGGTTCTTTCTTTGCTTGTTTCTTTGTTTGTTCGTTCTGTTCGACGGGGCTCAGGCGGTCATGACGCGCGCCGTGCCCGACACGCGGATCGAGCTGCCCGGCGTGGGCGGAATGTCGGCATGCAGGCGCGACAGCATGCCCATGTCTTCGCCCTGCACCACGTCGATGGCGCCGCCGTGGGGCCATGCGATGTCGCGCAGGTAACCGGCGAGCGCGGCCGTCGCCGCGCCGGTGGCCGGGTCTTCATACACGCCGCCGGAGGCGAAGGGGTTGCGCGTGTGAAAGCGCTGCGCGCTTTCGGCATGGACCAGCACGATGGTCGTCAGCTCCGCGCGCTGCATCAGCGCGCGGCCGGCCTCCAGCGCGTAGTGCATGGCGGACAGCGCCTTGCGGCTCCGGAGCGCCAGCACGAGGTGGTTCGCGCCGGCATGGGCCACGGCCGGTGGAATGCGGGGATCGAGATCGCCCGGCGCATAGCCGAACAGGGCGAGTGCATCGGAGACCAGTTCGGGTGTTGCAGGCGCGCTGTGCGTGGGCGGCGATTGCAGCGCGGCGGCGATCACATCGCCATCGCGCCGGCCTTCCACCGTGATCTGCGCCTGGTTGAGCGTCAGTGCGAACACGCCGTCGCCGCGTTGCAGTGCGAGCGCGGCGCCCAGCGCAATGGTGGCGTGGCCGCAGAACGGCACTTCGGACTGCGGCGAGAAGTAGCGCACGCGCCAGCCGCCGCCGGTGGGTGCGGCGAAGGCGGTTTCAGAGAAGCCGACCTCTGCCGCGATGCGCTGCATCCGGGCTTCAGGTGGCAATGCATCGCCAATGACGACGCCGGCAGGGTTGCCGCCCGTCTCGCCATCCGAGAAGGCTGCGATCTTCAGAACGTTCATGGGGTGTTCGCCTTCAGCGGGGCGTGGGTCGGTCGAGGAAGAGCAGGCGCACGGCCAGCCCGAGCATCACGACGGCGAGCAGGTTGCTTTGCAGCCTGGCGGCGCCGGGGCGGCGTTCCAGCCAGCGGCCGACCTGGCCGCTACAGGCGCCGAGCAGCGTGTTGAAGGCCAAGGCGGCCATCGACAGCACCACGCCGAGCTGCACCAGTTGCAGCGGCACGCTGCCGCGCGCCGGATCGACGAACTGCGGCAGGAAGACCATGAAGAACAGCAGCGCCTTCGGATTGACGAGGTTGTTCAGCAGCGCCATGCGCACGATGCGGCCAAAGCCGGCGGACTGTGCCTGCGCCCCAGGGCGAAGGACATTGCCGTTGCGCAGCGCCTGCACCGCGAGCCAGACCAGGTACAGCGCGCCCGCATAGCGCAGCACGTCGAACGAGGGCGGCCATGCGGCGATCAGCGCGGTCACGCCGGTGGCGGCGAACAGCGTGTGCACCAGGTCGGCGGCCGTGATGCCGACGGCCGCCGCGAAGCCGCCGCGCGGGCCGTGGGCCACGCCATGCGACATCACGAAAGCCATGTTCGGGCCCGGCGAGAGGAACAGCGCCAGCACCGCGAGCAGGAAGAGCGAGAGGGTTGCGAGTCCGATCATGAGGATGATCCTGGTCCGGGTCGGTTGTCGGGCCGCCCTGGCCGTGACGGTCGTCATGGCCAGGGGCGGTGGAGGGCGCCTAAACCTGTGCGGCCGCGAGCTGCTTGCCGCCCAGCAGCGCCAGTTCTTCGCGCAGCGTCTGCGCCAGCGCGGCGATGGCCACGTCGATCTCTTCGACGCTGGCCGTCACGAAGGACAGGCGCAGCGTGCGCGGATCGCCCTGGCCCGCGTAGAACGGCGCGCCGGGCACGAAGGCCACGTTGCGCTCGACGGCCTTGGGCAGCAGCGTCACGGTGTCGATGCCCTCGGGCAGGCGCGCCCACAGGAACATGCCGCCCTTGGGCGCGTTGAACTTCACGTCCAGGCCGGCCATCTCGCGCTTGAGCGCGGCGATCATCGCGTCGCGCTGGCGCTTGTACAGGGCACGGATGGTGGGCACGTGGCGGTCGAGGAACTTGTCCTTCATCACGGCCGACACCATGCGCTGCGTGAAGATCGGCGTGTGCAGGTCGACGGCCTGCTTGGCCTGCAGCAGCTTGGGGTAGATCGACTTCGGCGCCACCAGGAAGCCCAGGCGCAGGCCGGGTGCCAGTACCTTCGAGAACGAACCCAGGTAGATCACGCCCTCGGGGTTGCGCGCGGCCAGCGGCAGCGGCGGGGCTTCGTCGAACCAGAGTTCGCCGTACGGGTTGTCTTCGACGATCGGCAGGTTGGCGGCTGCGGCAGCGGCCGACACGGCGGCGCGGCGCTCCTCGGTCATGGTGCGACCGGTCGGGTTCTGGAAGTTGGGCAGCAGGTAGACGAAGCGCGCGTCCTTGGCCTTGGCCACGAGGTCGTCGACGATCACGCCTTCGTCGTCGCTCGCCACGCCCACGGGGTTCGGCTCCATCGGGCCGAAGGCCTGCAGCGCGCCGAGGTAGGTGGGCGTTTCGACCAGCACCTTGCTGCCCGGATCGATGAGCACCTTGGCCACGAGGTCCAAGCCCTGCTGCGAGCCGGTGGTGATGAGCACCTGCGAGGCGTCGACGTCCCACGGCAGCATGTCGGCCACGGCCTGGCGCAGCGGCGCATAGCCTTCGCTGGCGGCGTACTGCAGGGCGGCCTGGCCGTCGTTGTGCAACACGTCGGCGCAGGCATCGGCGAAGGCCTGGATCGGGAAGGTCTTGGGCGAGGGCAGGCCGCCGGCCAGGCTGATGATGCCGGGGCGCTCGGTGACCTTGAGGATTTCACGCAGCACCGAGGGGTTCATCTTGGCGGCGCGGGCGGCGAGTTTCCAGTTCATGGTTTTCTTCTTTCAGTCGGTGAGGTGAGATTCAAAAAAGATTCGGATCGGGGCTTGCCGGGCTTTTCAGTCTGGCGGGAGGTCGCCACGGTACACAACATGGATTTTGTTGCCGTCCGGGTCGCGCAGGTAGGCGCCGTAATAGCCCTGGCCGTAGCGTGGGCGTGGGCCGGGCGCGCCTTCGTCGCGTCCGCCGTGGCGCAGGGCCGCCTCGTGGGCGGCATCGACGGCATGCGGCGCCGACGCGCTGAACGCGACCATGCTGCCGTTGCCGACGCTGGCGGGTTCGCCGTCCAGCGGGATGTACACATAGAAACGCGGCAGCGCCTGCGCCGGCGCGACCCAGCAGGCCGCCTCGGGGCCGCCGTCGGGCGTGACGGCACGGCGCTTCAGGCCGAGCGGCGCGAGCAGCGCGTCGTAGAAGGCGGCGGCGCGGGGAAGGTCGGTGCAGCCGACGGTGACGTGGCTGAACATCAGCTTCTTCCCTGGCCGACGACGCCGGCGCGCGGCGCAGCGGTGGATGCGCCGGGTGCAGGCGCGGCCTGCGGCTGTGACAGCTTCTTGCCGATGAGCACCGTGCCCACCACGGCGATCGCAAAGCCCAGCGTCACCACGTCGAGCGGCTCGCCCAGCAGCGGAATGGACACGAGGATCGAAAGGAAGGGCTGCAGCAGCTGCGTCTGGCTCACGCGCAGCGCGCCGCCAAGCGCCAGGCCGCGGTACCAGGCGAAGAAGCCGATCCACATCGAGAACATGCCGACGTAGACGAAGCCCAGCCAGGACGACGTGGCGATGGGCTGCGTTGGCCACATCGCCAGCGTGGCGGGCAGCGTGACGGGCAGCGCCATCACGCAGACCCAGCAGATCACGCGCTCGGCGCCCAGCGACGGCGTGACCTGCGCGCCGTAGATGTAGCCGAAGGACGCGGCGATGACCGCGCCCACCAGCAGCAGGTCGGCCCATTCGAAGCCGAAACCGTGTCCGCTCTGGCTGGCGCGCAGCACCGAGAACACCACCACCAGCAGACTGCCCGCGATGGCGCAGAGCCAGAAACCCAGCCGCGCGCGCTGGTGCAGCACCCAGGCCGCCACGGCGGCCGTGACCAGCGGCAGCAGCGCCGTCACCACCGCCGCATGGCTGGCCGTGACCACGCGCAGCGCGTAGCCCAGCAACAGCGGAAAGCCGATGACGTTGCCCAGCACCGCGATGCCCAGCGGCTTCCACTGGTGCGATGCAGGCCGCGGCGAGCG
This sequence comes from Variovorax sp. EL159, assembly GCF_900100965.1. Lineage (GTDB taxonomy): Bacteria > Pseudomonadota > Gammaproteobacteria > Burkholderiales > Burkholderiaceae_C > Variovorax. Next base: position 238,894 of record NZ_FMUJ01000005.1, read on the forward strand.
CGTGGCCAGCAGGAAGATGGCCGACAGCAGGCCCGCCAGCGCCGCACGCCCGAGCGTGACGAACCACGGCGACAGCTGCGGCGCGGCCTGCGTGCCGGTGGCCAGCCGCGTCATCGGCAGCGTGATGGCGAACATGGCCACCCCGAGAACGCCGAGCCACATGCCCAGCGTTTCGTCCTTGATGTCGAGCTTCATACGCTCACCATCCACCAGGCGGTGAGCACCAGCACCAGGCCCATCGCACGGTTGAACCACAGCAGCCGCGCGCCCTTGGCCAGCCATTCGCGCAGCAGCGCGCCGACCAGCGCATAGGTGAAGTTGCTGACGAAGGCATAGAACAGCATGACGGGCGCCACGATGGCGAAGCGGCCGAGCGCGTCGGGCTGGCCCGCGATCCAGCCGGCCACCAGCGTGAGCGCCAGCAGCCAGGCCTTGATGTTGACGAACTGCAGCATCACGCCCTGGCCGAAGCCGACGCTGAGCCTGACGCCGTCGGCGCGGCCCAGCGTGGCGCTGCCGCTGAGCTTGTAGGCCAGCCACAGCAGGTAGCCGATGCCCACGGCCTTGATGGCCAGGCGCAGCGACGGCACCGCAACCACCAGCGCGCCGAGGCCGGCGGCGCACAGCACCAGCAGCAAGGTCCAGCCGATCGGCACCGCGACCACGAAGCGCATGGCACGCGGCAGGCCGCCATTGGCCGCGAGGGCGGTGGACAGCGTGGTGTTGGGCCCGGGCGAAAAACTCATCGCCGTGGCCAGCACCAGCAGCGCGGTGAATTCTTGCCAGTTCATGACACACACTCTAAACTTGCGACCATTACAGTTCCGATACAGATGGTCGAACAATCACGGCATCTGTATTGGTCATTCTTTCGACACAGCGCCTTTTCTCCCCCGAGCCGCATGCTGACACGCACTTCCACACAGTCGCTGACCGGGCAACTGGCCGACCGGCTGGCCGAGCGCATTCGTACCCGCCTGCTGCCGCCCGGGGCCCGCCTGCCCTCGGTGCGCGAGTGCGCGCGGCAGCAGGGCGTGAGCCCCTACACGGTGGTCGCGGCATATGATCAGTTGTTGGCGCAGGGGCTGGTCGAGGCCCGCCGGCAGCGCGGCTTCTATGTGCGGGACTCCGCGCCGGCACAGGACGGCCGCCCTTCCGGCCACGGCGCGGACGCCAACGGCGTGAGTGCTATGCCGGCGGCGCTGGCGGTGCAGATGATGGCCTCGCGTGTACCGGCCGATGCCAGCTCGCTGATCCGCAGCATGTTTCACCGCCCCAGCGACAAGCCGCAGCCGGGCATGGGCGTGTTTCCGCCGGACTGGATGGCCTCGACCTTCATGCCGACGGCCGTGCGGCGCATGACCAGTACAGCGGCGCTGCAGGAGCTGTCGCTCCAGTACGGGGAGCCGTCCGGCGACATCAGCCTGCGCCGCAGCCTGTCGCAAAAGCTGGTGGGCATCAACGTGCCGGCCACGCCCGACCAGATCGTGACCACCATCGGGGCCACGCACGCGCTGGACATCGTGAGCCGCACGCTGCTGCGCGCGGGCGACCCGGTGATGGTCGAGGAGCCGGGATGGGCGCTCGAATTCGCGCGGCTCGAGGCACTGGGCATGCGCATCCTGCCGGTGCCGCGCCGCGCCGACGGGCCCGACCTGGAAGTGATGGCGCAGTACTGCAAGCTGCACAGCCCCAAGCTGTTCGTGAGCGTGAGCGTGCTGCACAACCCGACCGGCTACAGCCTGACGCCCGGCAGCGCGCACCGCGTGCTGAAGCTGGCCAACGAGCACGACTTCCACATCGTCGAGGACGACACCTACAGCCACCTCGCGCCCGAGCACGCCACGCGGCTGAGTGCGCTCGACGGGTTGCAGCGCACGATCTACGTGAGCGGCTTCGCGAAGATCCTGGCGCCCAATTGGCGCATCGGCTTCCTGGCCGCGCCGCCCGCGCTGAAAGAGCGGTTGCTCGAGACCAAGCTGCTGGCCACGCTGACCTCGCCCACGCTGTTCGAGCGGGCCTTGTCGTGGTGCATCGACCAGGGCCAGTTGCGCCGGCATTCGGAGCGCGTGCGCATCCGGCTCGACGGGGCGCGGGGGCGGGCGGTGAAGCTGGCGATGTCGCACGGCTGCACCTTCGCATCGGAGCCGGCGGGGCTGTTCGGCTGGGTCGACACCGGCGTCGACACGGACGCGCTGACCCAGCGCATGCTCGACCAGGGCTACCTGCTGGCGCCGGGCTCGCTGTTCCATGCGCGCCGGCCGCCGAGCACGATGATGCGGATCAACTTCGCGACTTCGCAGGACGCCACGTTCTGGAAGGTTTTCAGCAAGGTTCGCAGCGAGCTCTGACTCGCCCCCAGGCTTCGCGCACTTCGTGTCGCTTCTCCTGCCCCCTACCGGGGGCAATACCGACGGCCCGGCAGAGCCGGTTCCGTGGTGTTTCGCGAAGAGGCGGCGCGGTTGCCAAAAGGTCGCGCGTGGAGGTCAATGGCCAGGGGCTTGGAGTAAGCTGGCAACACAATAAAACCCAGCCAGGAGACCTCCCGCATGAGCAAAGCCAACCAACCCTTCGACTTCAGCCAGTTCGTTCCCGGATTCGACTTCCTGAAGAACCTCGCCGGCGGCGCGGCGGCAGGCGCCGGGACCGGCTCGGTGCCCGGTATTCCGAGCCTTGCAAGCTGGGTCGCCCCCACGCTGAGCGTGGAAGAGGTCGACAAGCGCATCCAGGAACTGAAGACCGTCCAGTACTGGCTCGAACAGAACGGCCATGCGCTCAAGGCCACGATCCAGGCGCTCGAAGTGCAGAAGATGACGCTGTCGACCTTGCGCGGCATGAACGTGCGGATGGAAGACATCGCCAGTGCGTTCACCAAGCAGGCGGCCGCGATGGCACCTGCGGCTGCTGCGCCGGCACCGGAGCCTGAACAGGCCGAGGTCGAGGCTGAGGACCACGCCGAACCTGAGGAGGCTCCGGCGCCGAAAAAGCCGCGCAGCAAGCCGGCGGCCAAGGCGGCTGCCGCTGCCGATGGCGCCGGTGTGGTTGATCCGATGCAGTGGTGGGGCTCGCTCACCGAACAGTTCCAGCAGATCGCCAGTTCGGCGCTGCAGGACGCGGCCCAGCTCAAGGTGCCGGCCATGGCCCAGCCGCTGGCCGACGCTGTCGGCAAGGTGATGGGCAAGCCGGCAGCGGCGGCCCGCAGGCCAGCCGCGGCTGCGAAGAAGGCAGCGCCAGTCGCCGCCAAAAAGAAGACGTCGACGGCCGCGCGCAAGCGAACCTCCAGCCGGCGCTGACGTCATACACCTATATTTTTTGAAGAGAACGGGTCGGCACGCATCATGAAGTTGTTTCCCTCCGGTCATGCCACCCATCCGCAATGGCGCATGGCGGCCGGCCTCGTGCTGGCCCAGTTGCGCGCGCAGATGGCGCTGCCCGACTACGCGGCGTCGCCGACGCTCGGGCTGCTCTACATCACCGATCACTATGCGAGCGATGCGCAGGAAATCCTCGACCACCTGAGCGCCGAGCTGCCCGAGGTGACCGACTGGTCGGGCACGGTCGGCATCGGGGTGTCGGCCAACAACGCCGAGTATTTCGACGAGCCCGGCATGAGCCTGATGCTCTGCGCCCTGCCGAGCGACCAGTACCGGGTGTTCTCGGGTGTGGCGCCGCTGGGCAATTCCGAAATGAGCGGTTTCGAGGCGCACACCGCGCTCGTGCATGCCGACCCGGCCACGCCCGACCTGTCGGAGCTGATCGCCGAGATGGCGGGCCGCACCGACACCGGCTACCTGTTTGGCGGGCTCTCGTCGGGCCGCGGCAGCGCGCTGCAGTTCGCGGTCGGCGGCAACGGCAACATCCGCGGCCACGGCGCGGCGGGTGGCGTGTTCTCGGGCGGACTGTCGGGCGTAGTGTTCGGCGAGGGCGTGCGGCTGGTGTCGCGCGTCACGCAGGGCTGCCAGCCGCTGCGCTCGGGCGCCGTGCGCGAGCGCGAGATCACCGAGGCCGACGGCAACCTGCTGCTCAAGCTCGACGGCGAGCCCGCGCTCGACGTGCTGCTGGCCGACCTGCAGGTGTCGCTCGACCGCCCGCAGGAGGCCATCGACGCGGTGCGCAGCACGCTGGTCGGCCTGGCCGACGCGGGCAGCGACGGCATCCGCCGCACCGGCGACCTGGGTGCCGACGTGCTGGTGCGCCACATCATCGGCCTGGACCCGACGCGGCGCGGCATCGCGATTGCCGACAACGCCGAAGCCGGCATGCGGCTGACTTTCTGCCGCCGGAATGCGCAAGCCGCGCGCGCCGACCTGATGCGCATCTGCGCGGAGATCCGCGAAGAGCTGGAACCGGAAGAGCAGACGCTGGCGACCGCGCGCGCGGTCGCGGCAGGCGAGGCCGAAGCGGCGCCGCACCCGGCGCGGCGCATCGCGGGGGCGGTGTACGTGAGCTGCTCCGGGCGCGGCGGGCCGCACTTCGGCGCACCCGGCGCCGAGTTGCAGATCGTGCGCCACGCGCTCGGCGACGTGCCGCTGGTCGGCTTCTTCGCGGCGGGCGAGATCGCCCGGCACCATCTGTATGGGTATACGGGTGTGCTGACGGTGTTCACGGCGCCCGACTGACCTGGCGCCCTCGACGGGCAAAAAAACGACGGGCGGGTTTCGGGCGGCGGCAAGCGTCGCTAGAATCCGCCCGCTTTCTTGAATCTCTGCTGCTGCAAGAAAGAGCCAACCGCGTGTTCTGAAAAAACGCGCGGTCGATCTCTTTCGCCTCGCCACGCGATGTGGTCCGGGGCAGGAAACCGACATGGTTTCCGCAATGGAACAGCAGCCATGAGCAACCCTCATTTCTCCAGGCTCCAGCGTGCCTTTTCGCGCGCGGGCATTGCCGTCGATTACCGCGATGGCGTCTATCACTTGCACAACGAGGCTTCGCAGGCCACGGTGCTCCTGCCGCCCAGCCTTCCGCTGGAAGAAAAGGCGGTCAATCAGCTGCTGGCCTTTGCCAGCGTGCGCTCGCCCGACGGCGCGCAGGGCGTGTGCAAGGCCTGCGCGACGCCGGACTTTCATCCGGGCTCGGTCGCGCCGGTCGGCAGCGTCGTGGCGACCGACGCCGACTTCGTCATTCCCGCCGCGGTGGGCACCGACATCAACTGCGGCATGCGGCTGCTGACCACCGGCCTCACGCTGGACCAGGTGGCGCCGCACAAGACGCGGCTGATCGAGCGGCTCACGCGTAGCCTGCTCGACAACGGGCGCGATGTGCCGGTGCACACGACGGCCTTCAAGGCGCTGTTCGACGTGGGGCCGTCGGCGTTCCTGGAGGCAGTGCGCAGCGATGGCCTGTGGTCTTCGTGCGACCGCGAGCGGATGCAGGCCGAGATCGACGCTTGCATTGGCCTTGCGAGTTTCGGTGGCAGCGCGCGGCATGCGCCCGAGGCCTATACCGGTGCGCGGCATGAAGTGTTCCGCGACCCATGCCTGGGCACGCCGGGCAGCGGCAATCATTTCGTCGAGCTCCAGGTGGTCGACCAGGTGATGGACCGGCATGCGGCCTACCGCGCGGGGCTGAGGACGGGCGAGGTGGTCGTGATGATCCACAGCGGCTCGCGCGACATCGGCTTTCATGTTGGCGGCCGCTGGATGGACCGCGCCCGCAACGAATGGCCCAAGGGCCTGCGTCATCCGAAGAGCGGCCTGTACGGCCTGACGGGACCGTTGGCGCAGGAGTACCTGGAGGCGATGGGCGTGGCGGCGCGTTATGCGTGGGCCAACCGCGTCGTGCTGGCCGAGCTGGTGCGCAAGGACTTTGCCGAGCTGCTTGGCGCCACCGCGTCGAGGCTCGTGGTCGATGTGCCGCACAACGTGGTGCTGCGCGAGCACGGCATGAACATCCACCGCAAGGGCGCGACGCCGGCGCACGAGGGCGACCTCGCGCTGATTCCCGGTTCGATGGGCGATCACTCGTACCTCGCGACCGGGCTGGGTCATGAAAGCTGGCTGTGGTCGTGCAGCCATGGCGCCGGGCGACGCATGCGGCGGCAGGAGGTGCGCGCGATGCGGCCGGCGCCTGGCGACGAGCGCGCCGATTGGCAATGCGTCACCTTGCGCGAGGAGCGCCGGATCGAAGAGGCGCCGCAGGCCTACAAGCCCATCGGCGCCGTGATCGATGCACAGGAGCGCGCGGGGCTGATCCGCTGCGCCGTGCGGCTCAAGCCCTGGGTCACGTTCAAGGCGTGACCTGGGGCTCGATGGCGGATCAGCCCATCGCGGGCTGCGAAATGCGCGGCTGGGGTGCGGGCATGCCGGTGAACGCGAAATCGACCTCGGGCGCCAGCCCGCTCACGATCCGCGCGATCGACTTGCCCGAGCCGCAGGCGTGCGTCCAGCCGAGCGTGCCGTGGCCGGTGTTCAGGTACAGGTTCGGCAGTTTGGTCTTGCCGATCAACGGCACGTTGCTCGGCGTGGCGGGGCGCAGGCCGGTCCAGAACTGGGCCTGCGTGGTGTCGCCGGCGCCGGGGAACAGCTCTTCGACGCGCCGCACGATGGCTTCGCAGCGCACGCGGTTCAGGTCGCGGTCATAGCCGTTGAGCTCGGCCGTGCCGGCGATGCGCAGGCGGTCGCCCGACTCCGAGGTGTAGCGCGAGAACACGAGCTTGAATTCGTCGTCGGTCAGCGAGACCTGGTGGGCCTTGGAAGCGTCCTTCACGGGCAGCGTCACCGAGTAGCCCTTGGCCGGGTAGATCGGCAGGCGAATGCCCAGGGGCGCGGCATAGAGCGGGCTGAGCGAACCCATCGCGAGCACGAAGGCGTCGCCGCGGATGCGCTGGAAGCGGCCTTCTGCGTCGGTGGCTTCGACGTGGTCGATGGTGCCACCGGCCTCGCGCAGGGCAGTGACCGTGTGGCTCATGAGGAACTTGACGCCGGCTGCGGCGGCCAGCCCCACGAGTTCACGCGCGAAGCGGTTGGCGTCACCCGATTCGTCTTCGGCCGTGTAGGTGGCGCCGGCCAGCTTCGGGCGGATGTGAGCGAGGGCGGGCTCGATCTTCACGGCCTCGTCGGCGGAGATCACGAGGCGTTCGCAGCCCAGGGCGCGCATCTGTTCGGCGGGCTTGAGGGCGCCGTCGAATTCTTTTTGCGTCGTATAGAAATGCAGGATGCCTTGGGTGCGCTGGTCGTAGTTCAGGCCGGTATCGCGGCGTAACTGCTGCAACGTGTCGCGGCTGTAGGTGCCCAGGCGAACGATCTGCTCGATGTTGTGTTTTGTGCGCGCCGGTGTGCATTCGCGCAGGAACTGCAGGCCCCAGAGCCACTGGCGCATGTCGGCACGGATGCGGAACAGCAGCGGGGCGTCTTCCTTGCCCAGCCATTGCAGCACCTTGAGCGGTGCGCTCGGGTTGGCCCAGGGTTCGGCATGGCTGACAGAGATCTGCCCGCCGTTGGCGAAGCTGGTTTCGGCGGCGGGCGTGGCCTGCCGGTCGATGACGGTCACTTCGTGGCCGAGTTGCTGGAGGTAGTAAGCCGAGGTCACGCCGAGCAGGCCGGCGCCAAGAACGATCACGCGCATTTCAAGTACCTTTGAGGTTGCAGCGCTTGAATGGCGGGCGTGGTTTGCTATTTATTCAATAGCAAGCAACCGGACGACCGCCGTCCAAGTTGCCGCTCCCCCTGTCCTCGGTACCTGAGAGATTCACCCTGCTGCACCCGCAGCGGGTTTGCTCCTTCGGTGCACCACCGCCATGTTTTGTGGGGTAGTGGCTCTCCAGACGGCTGTATCAGTTGGTGCAGTACAGATCCCTTGTTCGGACCGACCTGAGCGTTTATGGGAGTTTGCGCCTTCGGTAGGGCCACCGGGGTGGCCCGCTCTCCTGCAGTGGGGGCGATTGTAGGCGGGGCTTGCGCAGGCGCCAACCCTGAGGCTTCGGCCCGAAATGCCGATGGGATAATCTTTCGCTGACTTGCCGAAGGGCAATCGTTCCACAACAACAGGGGACTCCATGATCCTGGTTACCGGCGGCGCCGGCTTCATTGGCGCCAATTTCGTACTCGACTGGATCGCGAACAGCGACGAGCCGGTCGTGAACCTCGACAAACTGACCTACGCGGGCAACCTGGAAACGTTGGCGTCGCTCAAGGGCAACCCGAAGCACATCTTCGTGCAAGGCGACATCGGTGACAGCGCGCTGCTCGACCGCCTGCTGGCAGAGCACAAGCCACGCGCCGTGGTGAACTTCGCCGCCGAGTCCCACGTCGACCGCTCGATCCATGGCCCGGAAGACTTCGTCCAGACCAACGTCCTCGGCACCTTCCGCCTGCTCGAATCCGTGCGCGGTTTCTGGAGCGCGCTGCAGGCCGACCAGAAGGCAGCTTTCCGCTTCCTGCACGTCTCGACCGACGAGGTGTATGGCTCGCTCTCCAAGACCGATCCGGCCTTCACCGAAGAGAACAAGTACGAGCCCAACAGCCCGTACTCGGCCAGCAAGGCCGCCAGCGACCATCTTGTGCGCGCCTGGCACCACACCTACGGCCTGCCGGTGCTGACCACCAACTGCTCGAACAACTACGGGCCCTTCCACTTCCCCGAGAAGCTGATCCCGCTGATGATCGTCAACGCGCTGGCCGGCAAGGCGCTGCCCGTGTATGGCGACGGCATGCAGGTGCGCGACTGGCTCTACGTGAAGGACCACTGCAGCGCCATCCGCCGCGTGCTCGAAGCCGGCAAGCTCGGCGAGACCTACAACGTGGGCGGCTGGAACGAGAAGCCCAACATCGAGATCGTCAACACCGTTTGCGCGCTGCTCGACGAACTGCGTCCCAAGGCCGACGGCAAGCCATACAAGGAACAGATCACCTACGTGACCGATCGCCCTGGGCACGATCGCCGCTATGCCATCGATGCACGCAAGCTCGAGGCCGAACTGGGCTGGAAGCCGGCCGAAACATTCGACAGCGGCATCCGCAAGACCGTCGAGTGGTACCTCGCGAACGGCGAGTGGGTGCGCAACGTGCAAAGTGGCGCGTACCGCGAGTGGGTCGAGAAGCAGTACGACACAAAGGCCGCGGCATGAAGTTGCTGCTGCTGGGCAAGGGTGGTCAGGTCGGTTGGGAGCTGCAGCGCAGCCTGGCGCCCCTGGGTGAGCTGATTGCTCTCGATTTCGACAGCACGGATTTCAACGCCGACTTCAGCCGTCCCGAGCAACTGGCCGAAACGGTGCTCAAGGTGCGTCCTGACGTGGTCGTCAATGCAGCGGCGCATACCGCCGTCGACAAGGCCGAGAGCGAACCTGAGTTCGCGCGCAAGCTGAACGCCACATCGCCAGGCGTCGTGGCCGAGGCCGCGCAGCAGATCGGCGCGCTGATGGTTCACTACTCCACCGATTACGTCTTTGACGGCAGTGGCAGCAAGCCCTGGAAGGAAGACGACGCAACCGGGCCGCTCAGCGTCTACGGCCAGACCAAGCTCGAAGGCGAGCAACTGGTGGCCAAGCACTGTGCGAAGCACCTGATCTTTCGCACCAGCTGGGTGTATGCGGCGCGCGGTGGCAACTTCGCCAAGACCATGTTGCGGCTGGCGAAGGAGCGGGACAAGCTGACTGTCATCGACGACCAGTTCGGCGCGCCCACGGGCGCGGAACTGCTGGCTGACGTGACGGCACATGCCATTCGGGCGACGCTGCAGGACCCTGGGAAGGCGGGGCTCTACCACGCCATCGCCGGCGGCGAGACCACGTGGTATGGCTATGCGCGCTTCGTGCTCGAGATGGCACAAGAAGCCGGCGTCGAACTCAAGGCTGGGCCACAGGCTGTCGAGGCGGTACCGACCAGCGCGTTCCCTACGCCTGCCACGCGGCCGCACAACTCGCGCCTCGATACGACCAAGCTGCAAACCACCTTCGGCCTGCGCTTGCCGCCTTGGCAGGAAGGCGTTGCGCGCATGCTGCGCGAAACCCTCTGAGATTCACACGAGAAGAAACGCATGACCACGACGCAACGCAAAGGCATCATCCTGGCAGGGGGCTCGGGCACCCGCTTGCACCCTGCGACATTGGCGATCAGCAAGCAGCTGCTGCCGGTGTACGACAAGCCGATGATCTATTACCCGCTCAGCACCTTGATGCTTGGGGGGATGCGCGACATCCTGATCATCAGCACGCCGCAAGACACGCCGCGGTTCCAGCAGTTGCTGGGCGATGGGAGCCAGTGGGGTATCAATCTGCAGTACGCGGTGCAGCCGAGTCCTGACGGGTTGGCGCAGGCATTCATCATCGGCGACAAGTTCGTGGGCAACTCGCCGAGCGCGCTGGTGTTGGGCGACAACATCTTCTACGGCCATGACTTCGTTCATCTGCTTGCCGACGCAGATGCGAAGGAGTCGGGTGCGACTGTGTTCGCCTACCACGTGCAGGACCCGGAGCGCTATGGCGTGGTCGCGTTCGATGCAAATGGCAAGGCCAGCAGCATCGAAGAAAAACCGCTGAGCCCCAAGAGCAGCTATGCAGTAACGGGGCTGTACTTCTACGACAACCAGGTGGTCGACATCGCCAAGGCAGTGAAGCCGAGCGCGCGCGGCGAATTGGAGATCACTGCGGTGAATCAGACTTATCTGGAGCGCGACCGGTTGAACGTGCAGATCATGCAACGTGGCTACGCATGGCTCGATACCGGCACGCACGACAGCTTGCTGGAAGCGGGGCAGTTCATCGCCACGCTCGAACATCGGCAAGGCCTGAAGATTGCGTGCCCCGAGGAAATTGCGTGGCGCAACGGCTTCATTACCACTGAGCAGCTTTCGAGGCTCGCCGCACCTCTGGAAAAGAGCGGCTACGGCAAATACCTGAAGCATCTGCTGAGTGACGAGGTGCGTTCATGAAAGTCACGTCTACCGCGATTTCCGACGTGCTCGTGATCGAGCCGAAGGTGTTCGGCGATGCACGAGGCTTCTTTTTTGAGAGTTTCAACCAGAAGGCTTTCGACGAAGCGATCGGCAAGCGCATCGACTTTGTCCAGGACAACCATTCGCGTTCTGTAAAGGGCGTGCTGCGCGGGCTGCACTACCAGATCCAGCAGCCGCAGGGAAAGCTCGTACGTGTGGTGAGGGGGGCGGTGTTCGATGTGGCCGTCGATATTCGTCGATCGTCGCCGACCTTCGGCAGATGGGTTGGTGTCGAGCTCACCGAAGAGAATCATCGCCAGCTTTGGGTGCCGATCGGACTTGCGCATGCTTTTCTCGTGCTGAGCGATACAGCAGAGTTCCTGTACAAGACGACGGACTTCTACGCGCCGGGGCACGAGCGTTGCATTAAATGGGACGACCCTGACTTGGCGATTGACTGGCCTGACGTGGGAATGAGTCCTCAACTGTCTGTCAAGGATCAAGCGGGTGCGAGCTTTGCCTGCGCCGAAATGTTCGACTGAACTGGCAGCCGATATCTGCTGCGCGCCTCTGCCCGGCAACGTGTGAAATTCCCTTATCGCCTGCGCCCGTGAAAATGACCGAACTCACCATCGACAAGGTTTGAGCAGTCTCTCTTGCCTTTTGGAGGGCGCGAGCGCTTTTCCCATTCCGATGATGCTCATCACGCTCGTCGCTACGCCTGATACAGGTTTGGGCGCGACGTGGAGAACAGTCCGCTGCGAATACCGGCTGGAGCCATGAAGCGGCTGGTATGCGTTGGTTCGCCGCCACGATGATCGTGAAACCGCCTTCATGACAGGCAGTGTGTCGTGGTGAGTCTGAGGTTGCTCCCACTACAGAGACTAAAATGCAAATTGAAGGACTCCTTTGTTAATCAAACTTTGATGAAATAAAAAAACTATGTCGCATAAGGTCTTGGTTACAGGAGGGGCGGGCTATATAGGCTCGCACACAGTTGTTGAACTGTTAAAGGCAAACTTCGAGGTTATCGTAGTTGATAACCTCTGCAATAGCAGCCGCGTGGCATTGACGCGGGTGGAGGGAATTGCCGGTGGGTTGGTGCGTTTTTATGAGTGCGACATTCGAAATTCGAATCAATTGTTGAAGGTGTTTCGGGAAAATAAAATCGAATCAGTTATTCACTTTGCAGGGCTAAAGGCTGTTGGTGAATCTGTGACGGATCCGATTTCTTATTACGAAAACAATGTCGCGGGTACTGTTCAGCTCTTGAAAGTCATGCGGCAATGCGATGTGAGAACTCTCGTGTTTTCCTCCTCCGCGACGGTGTACGGGGACCCTGCCTCCGTGCCAGTGTGTGAAGGCTTCCCTCGCTCTGCGACTAATCCGTATGGACGCTCGAAGTTGATCGTGGAGGATATTCTCGAAGATCTCTGCAACTCGGAGGCCGGCTGGCGAGTTGCTCGTTTGCGCTATTTCAATCCTGTAGGCGCGCATGCAAGTGGGGAAATCGGTGAGGATCCCCGTGGGATTCCAAACAATCTCTTACCGTACATCGCTCAGGTTGCCATCGGAAGGCGAGAATATTTGAGTGTTTTTGGTGGTGACTATCCCACTATCGATGGCACTGGTGTGAGGGATTTTATCCATGTCGTCGATCTGGCGAAAGGCCATCTTGCGGCCTTAAATTATCTTGGTGTCAATGAAGGCCTGTTGACGGCCAATCTGGGAACAGGTTCAGGTGTCAGCGTGTTGCAGATGGTTGCTGCGTTCGAAAGAGCCTGCGGTAAATCTATCAGCTACAAGGTGGTAGACAGACGCCCTGGTGATGTTGCCCAATGCTGGGCCGATCCTTCTTATGCGAAAACGGTGCTCGCTTGGGAGGCCCAGTGCTCCCTGGATGAAATGTGCGCGGACGCCTGGCGGTGGCAGTCTAAAAATCCCAATGGTTTTGTTATCTGAGTGAATGGTCGATTAATGAAAGCACAACTTAGAAAAATTGCACGAAAAATGGCCGCCTGGCCGGTGCTTGGTCGATTTGTACGCATCGGAATTGCGGTCATTCGTTTGCCAGAATCAAATCATCGAAAGCTGATTTTTGAAACGCAGCAACTCCCTGGAATTCTTCAGGCGATATCAGAGATCAATCACCGTCAGTTGACAAGTGTGACAACAAAGGACAATCTGACCAGATCTGTGCCTGTCGCGCTACGCAATATCACGCGCGCGTCGAAGGTGCTAGAACAGGATGTCCGAATCACGGATGAGCGGCTGGGAACTGTCTCGCAGTCCGTCTTGGAGGCCCGGGCACAGATCGATGAAATGGCGGAATCGATTCAGTATCTCCTCAAGCGCACAGAGTTCGTGCGCAGTGAACTGATGTTTGAAATGCGTTATGGCGCTGGCAGCTCAGCATCCATTGATCAGGGAGGGAAGTCCATCGCCGAAGCTCAGCCTAGGGTTGTTGCAGAAGAGAAAGTTTCCCAAGCAAAGGCGTCGCAGGAATTGCGGGTGAATTTGGGCTGTGGACATGTTCCTCTTGTCGGCTATCTGAATGTCGACAGCCGTGATCTGCTTGGCGTCGATATTGTTGCTGAAGTCGGGAAATTACCTTTCGCACCGGGTGAACTTAGTGAGATATTTTCCGCTCATTTGCTTGAGCATTTTCCGCAGGAAAAATTGCGACGTGTCCTGCTGCCATACTGGTTCTCCTTGTTGAAGGACGGTGGCATTTTCAAGGCCGTCGTTCCCGATGCTGCAGGCATGGTTCGCGCTTACGCATCTAACGAATACACCTTCGACACCTTTCGGCAGGTGACCTTCGGCGGACAAGATTACAACGGCGATTTTCATTTCAACATGTTTACTTCAGCGTCTATGCGTCAGCTTTTGCTGGAGGCAGGATTTGTGGATGTCGAATTGATTGTCGAAAACCGAGAGAACGGCGGATGTAAGGAGCTTGAAATTTTCGCGCGACGTGGTCAAGGGAGTCGGTTGAATGATTAATAAAGAGGATTACTTCCCTTCGGTGTCCGTGATCATTAATACAGATGGACGCGCCAAAAGTTTGGCGATCTGTCTGGAGAGCTTGCGCTACCTTCGTTATCCGAATTTCGAGGTTGTCGTGGTTGCAGGGCCAACCAGGGATGGAACCCACGAGTTGTGTGAGTCCTATGGTGATGCCATTAAGTATGGAATTTGTCCCGAGAGAAATCTTTCTCAATCGAGAAATATATCGATCGAAATTTGCTCTGGTGAATTCGTTGCGTTCCTAGACGATGATTCCATTCCTGAACCCGAGTGGCTCAACGATGTGATGCCTGCCTTCTTGGATCCGGAAGTAGCTGTGGCAGGTGGATTTCTCCATGATCACACGGGAAAAACGTACCAGTGGAAATTTGGCACGCTTGACCGCTTTGGAGGGGCCGATACGTCTTGGACCCGTGCGACGCCGGAGTTCAACTTTCCCGGAAGCTTCAATTATCCGCACGTGATGGCCAACAGCGTGTTCAGGCGATCGGCTATCGTTGAGGTTGGTGGTTTTGACGAGGAGTACGAGTATTTTCTCGATGAAAGCGACATCATTCTTCGTTTTGTCGATGTGGGTCTCAAGGTCGCACAGTTGGATAGGGGCTTCATACATCACAAGTACATGCCCAGCCACATCCGTAATGAATCGCGGGTGCTTACGAGTTGGTATTCGGTGGTGAAAAACAAGGCCTATTTTTCTTTTCTCCATGCGCGCGATCACGTTGGTGTGGGCGAGATCGTGGCTGCGGTTAACGCCTTGATTGATGAGTTCAGAGCTGGCGTGAAATGGGCGATCGGGGAAGGAAAGCTGGGAGCTGTGTATGCTGAGCGATTCGAGGAAGAGGTCGATCGTGCGTTGCAGGATGGCCTGAAGCGTGGATTGAAGGGCATTAGAAGGATTCCTGGCCCTGAGCCGATGAAGGGGACGCCTGGGTTGACCCGATTTGTGCCGTGGCTCGAAGCACAGGCCCAGCGCTGTTTTGTCTTGGTGAGCAAGACCTATCCTCCGGGAAATACTGGCGGCATCGGGCGTTATGTTCATCAACTGGCTATAGACCTCGCAAAGCTCGGGCATCAGGTGCATGTGCTGACAATGGGAAGTGAGCATGACCGCGTCGATTTCGAGGAAAAAGTTTGGGTACACCGAATCAATCCGCGGGAATTCGAGGCACCATCTGGTCTAACGGTGCCGCGGCATATCTGGAACTATTCCCAGACCATGCTGGAGGAGGCCCGGGAAATCGCCAGTCGTCGTTCCATCGAAGCAGTCTATGCGCCGATCTGGGATGTCGAAGGCGTCGCTTTCCTAGTAAGCAAGGAATTTCCCCTTGTCACTAGCCTTCAGACTACATTGGAGTTCTATCTTGACTCTAATCCGGAGAAGAAAAAGGACAAGGAATTCATGAATTCCTTCGTTATGCCGATGCTGGCCCTCGAGCGAAGAATGATGAATGAAAGCGACGGCATTCACGCCATCAGCCAGGCCATCGTGGAAGAGATTCAAGAAGCCTATTCACTAAAATTCGATCCGAAAAGGCTCCATGTACTTCACCTTGGCTTGCAAGACTGGTCCCAGGAGAATAAAGAGGATATTGCTTCTACGCCAGCCGGTGTCGTGCGCATGTGCTTTGTGGGACGGATGGAACTGCGAAAAGGGGCGGACGTCTTTCTTGCCATCGTTCCGCGATTGCTTGAGAAGTACCCACTCTTGCATATCGACATCGTGGGGGAAGATGGTATTCCGCAAGCGGATGGGACAACTCTGCGCGCGATGTTCGAGGCTTCGAATGCCGGAATCCGCGATAGCGGACGCGTGATTTTCCATGGGAGCGTTTCGGATGGTCTTCTGCGTGCTTTCTATGCGGGCTCGGACATTATCGTGGCTCCATCGCGGTTCGAATCGTTTGGCTTGGTCCACCTAGAAGGCATGATGTTTGGCAAGCCGGTGGTTGGCGGCAACATCGGCGGCATGAGGGAAGTCATGCAGGATGGAGAGACTGGATTGCTGGCAATGCCGGGTGACCAAGAGTCACTTTTCCAGTGTCTTGCTCGCCTGATCGAAGATCCGGAATACCGCTTGAAGCTTGGACGTGCCGCCCGTGAACGGTATTTGTTCAAGTTCCAGCCTGAGAAGATGGCTGAAGGATTGATTCGGGTTTTTGAAAAAGCAAAGGGAGAGAAAAAATTTGAAGATCGCTTACATCAATAGCGTCTGCAAGAAGCATGATGCAATATCTAATGCCATCCGGGACGAAATAACATGGTTGCGCGAGGCTGGGCACGACGTTCGGCTTTATGCCTATGCCTGTGACCATCCGGAATTGCCTTTCGTGCATGTGGAGAGAGAGTCTGATATTGCATTCGACCCTTATTTTCAGTCGTGCGATCTGGTTCTATTTCACTTTGGTATTTATTACCCGCTGTTCAATCTCCTGCCTGTGGTTCGGGCGGGGGCAAGAAAAATTGTAACATTTCACAATATCACTCCAAAAGAGTTTTTGCCGCCGTCTGCGTATGCGTTGATTGATCGTTCGTTCGAACAGGCCAGCAACATTGTTTTTGCCGATCATGTGGTTTGTGTCAGCGAAACGAATCGACAGATCCTTTTGGATGCGGAGATTCAAGTTCCCACCACAGTGCTTCCATTGAGCGTGCACAGCAATTTGCGGCCTCCCGCAAAAAAGCCAAGCTTTGACGATGGCATCCTGAGGTTGGTATTCCTAGGTCGCTTGGTCAAATCAAAGGGAACTGTCGATTTACTCACGGCTGTGGCTAAGGTCCTGGACCGGCACGTGGCTTGGCAGGTAAGGCTGGACATGGTAGGTAACGTCAATTTTTCCGATGCCTCCATCGTCGCCGACGTCAATGAGTGCCTGAGCGCTTTGCAGCAAAAGTACGGGGCGAGATTTTCAGCGAAATTTCACGCCAATGCCTCGGAAGAGGATAAGTGCAGGATTCTTTCCGATGCTGATCTTTTCGTTTTGCCGACCTACCATGAAGGGTTTTGCGTTCCCATTCTGGAAGCGTTTGCGAGCGGGTGCTGCGTGATCGTTTACGAAAATAGCAACACACCGGCCATCTCTGGCGGTCTGGCAACACTGGTGCCAACGGGCGATCTCGATCTGCTCGCGGGGGCTATATCGCGCGTGGGCGCGGTGGTCCGCTCCCAAGAGTGGCGCTTGGACGGCGGAAAGTATGCCGACAAGTCTGCGGAAGCAGTGAAATACATCGAAAACTTCTCGCCTGCGGTCATTAAAAAGCGCTACCTTCGATTTATCGAACAGCAGGCTCCTAATTTTTAGCCTCGGCTCTCGGTGCAGGGATGTATCCGACTGGGATTCGCCCGAACCGAAGCGGGCGATGTCGACCACTCAGTTGCCGCCACCTAGTTGTGTGGGCGCCCACCCAGGAGCAGTAGAGGCCAGCATCCGTTGCAAGGTGTCTTTCAGCAAAGGCATTTGCAACGGTATTCCATGTTTGGATGCAATCCTCTGCAGCTTGTCCGGGTTGCCGCACAGCCGATGCACTTCATTGGGACGCACGAATCGTGGATCGACATCCACCTTCATGATATGGCCGGTCAGCTCTTCGAAGGTATCGATGATGTGCTGCAGCGTGTAGGGTTGACCTGAACAAACGTTGTAGGCTTCGCCGACCTTGCCGTGCGCAAGTAGGAGCAGATAGGCGTCACAGATCATCTGGATGTCGTTGAATTCGCGCTCGACATGCAGGTTGCCCAAGGATACGAAGGGAGCGCGTGCTGCGAAATGCTCCGCGAGCTTTGGGATCAGAAAATTCGAGTTCTGACCCGGCCCGGTGTAATTGAAAGGGCGTGTGATTACGAGATCGAGCTGATTGGTATAGGTGTGCGCCATGTACTCCATTGCCAGCTTGCTCATCGCATAGTGATTGACTGGCGCAGGCGGCTGTGTTTCCGCGATCGGTGATTGCGTCGTGTTGCCGTAGATGTTCGCGCTGCTGGCCAGCAACACTCTCTTTGGGCGAGAGGGTAGTTGTACAAGCGCGTCGAGCAGGTTCGTGGTGCCTATCACATTGATGGCATAGAAATCTTCTTCTGCAGCGTGTCCAACGAAGCTTATCGCGGCCAGATGGACCACGGCATCTGGTTGTTGTTCAAGCACCTCCCGCCGCAGGTCGTCCCGGTGGGTGAGGTCTGTGCGCAGCGCGACGATTTCGTGACCTGCCGCGCGGGCCCGTTGTGCGAAGGGCCGGCCGGTAAAGCCGTCCGCCCCAGTCAGCAAAATCTTCAAAATGAGAAGCCTTGCGTGTTGCGGCGCAGATCGGCCTCGACCATCATCTGGCAGAGTTGCTCGAGCGTTGTCTTGGGTTCCCAGCCGAGCTTCGCCTTTGCCTTGGTAGGGTCGCCGATCAGCAACTCCACCTCGGCTGGACGATAGAATTTTGGGTTGATCCGCATCACCGTCTGGCCCGTGGCAGTATCGACGGCGACTTCGTTCTCAGCCATTCCTTTGAACTCCACGGCAATCCCCGCACCCTTGAACGCCATCTGAACGAAGTCGCGCACCGTCTCGGTCCGGTTCGTGGCAAGGATGAAGGTGTCGGGTTCATCGGCCTGAAGCATGCGCCACATGCCTTCCACGTACTCCTTGGCAAAGCCCCAGTCGCGCTTGGCGTCGAGATTGCCCAGCTCAAGCGTGTCAAGCTGTCCGAGCTTGATCTTGGCGACCGCGTCAGTGATTTTACGGGTCACGAACTCTCTGCCGCGCAGCGGACTTTCGTGGTTGAACAGGATGCCGCTGCAGCCGAAGATGTTGTAGCTCTCCCGGTAGTTGATAGTGATCCAGTGTGCGTAGAGCTTAGCCACGCCATAGGGGCTGCGGGGGTAGAACGGCGTCTCCTCAATCTGCGGGATGGTCTGCACCTTGCCGAACATCTCGGACGTCGAGGCCTGATAGAAACGGATCCTGGGGTTGGTTAGCCGAATGGCCTCAAGCAGATGCAGTGCGCCGACGCCGGTGATCTGCGCCGTTGCTGCGGGTTGGTTGAAGCTCACACCTACGAAGCTCTGCGCTGCGAGGTTGTAGACCTCGTCGGGCTTGGCATCGTTGATCAAGGTCAGTGAGCTGCCCAAGTCGGTCAAATCGTACTCAACCAGATGAAGGTCTGGGTTGTTTTGAATACCAAGTTCCTCGATACGCCAGAAATTGACCGAACTGGTGCGGCGATAGGTACCGTAGACAACATAGCCTTTGGACAGCAACAGTTCCGCCAAATAGGCGCCGTCTTGCCCTGTGATGCCAGTAATAACAGCGCGCTTTTTCATAAAAATTTCTTTCCTATTTTTGGTAACGGGGCAAAGCGTCAAAGGTGAGTATTGGTGCCTTAGTCGCAGACTGCATATTTTGCGTCATGTGATGGGGTTTGCCCTAGTTTGAGCTTTGGAGGGGGGCGTCCGATCAGCTTGTGGCTCCGGAGCGAAGAGCGCTGCTTCGAATTGATGTCTGGAGTTCGGATCAAATGAGCGGATCTTGAATCTAGCGCCGTCATCTGCACTCGCGTGTTGGGCAAGCCACTCGGTTAGCTTGTCTGCTACAGCCTGCGAAATGCAGATGGCACCGTCGTTCTGAATCACTGTTCGGAGCCACCGTGTGTGGTCATCGCTCAGGCCTTCCACAGCTCGCGAATCCGATGTCAGGTCGTAGATCACGAATTCGACGTGTACACCCAGATGGCGCAATCGCCGAAAGAAGGCGCCCTGCAGCGGGGCGACTTGGAGAGAGGGGGCCAAGCCTACAAAAATATCGCCAGGCTGCGCATCGATCCATACGTCTGATAGATTCTTCGACGGGCAATCCAGAAACTGAAGAGTGAATCTACGCGCATACCGGTAGCCGCTTTTTCCGGGTACGGCATAGACAGGTTCGATGCGGTATCCGTTGGGCGGGCTGTCGAAGAGCGCCTGCAGCAGGGACACAGCTAGATGCTGAGTGTCGCTTTGAGGGCCGCCTTCTACGAGTTTCGAGACGTCCACGAACAACCGGCGTCGCGGGGCGGGCAGGGGTAGAGTGGCAGCAATGCTTTGGGCCATTTCTGCAAACTCCGGCAGGCTGAGGCGATTACCTCTTCCGATCGAGCGGATCAGGCCGTCGCGACCGAGCGCAGCGTTCGCCGTGAAAGTCGCCATGGCATCTGCATATTGGCGTGCACAGCGATCCGGCGAATGTGTGGTCCGAATTAGATCTTGCGCCTTTGCTCCGAATTCAAGTCGCATGAGAGGTGAATCTCTCAGGCTTTCGATTGCTTCGACCAGTTGTGCGTTGGTGAAATCATCGGGCAACTGCCATACGGCATCGCTAGGCAGGAAGGCCATGGATCCATTGGCATTCGTGATGGTTGCTGTTCCGTGGCTCATGGCGTCAAGCACAGCGGCTGACGTCTCACCTCGCGACAAAGCCCTAAGCTGAATAGCGATGTCAGCAGCATTCAGGTAGCGTTGGAAAACCTCCTTGTCAGCCCACCCTGTGATGCTGACGCGGCCTCGCGCCGCAGTCATGTCCTGTTCGAGCCGAGCCCCGTACTCACCCCTTTCGTTGTCTCCGACAAACACCAGCCTGCATCGAGAATCGTTGGCCAGGGACGAGGCTAGCCACGCTTGGAGAAGGCGATGGTTGAGCTTGGTGGCGTTGAGCATGCCGAAAGAGCACACGAGAATGTCGAATTCGCTCAATCCCAGCTCCGCGCGCGCTTTGGTTCGTCGATCCGTATCGTTGCCTGCCGGAAGGGCGCGAAGAAGAGGGACCAGAGCCCAATCGGCCGCCGCAGCGCTCCCGATCCACTTCTCTGCCAGAAGCATTGAGTGGGGCGAATGGACGATCACTCCTTGCGCGTGCCGCAGAACATCGAAGTTGCACGGATACTTGAAGACTACATCCTCGGCATTCTTTGCTTTGAAGTATTCCGCGACCGCGGGATACCCGTGCGAGACATAAAGTGCTTGTGTCCACCTGTTCGGCTGTCTGCTCACGAATTCGCGGTAAGCCTGAATGTTGCCCAGAAAGAAGTCGTGCAGCACCACAATCCCTGGAATACTCGCAATCAGTTCGAACATGTGCTCGTGAAAATGCGAGTTGCCGAAGTGATAGAGCACGCAATCGAATGCGTTGGAGTTTTGCTGGAACCACTCGACACTCCGGACCGCAAACGTATCGTTCAGCGATGCATACTCGGCTGCTGGTAGCTTTGCGATGAGGTCGATCTCATAGTAGCGAGACAGTTCGGGCAGAAGTGCCGCGCTGTAATCCGAGATGCCGCTACGTTCAGGTGGCAACGGTGACACGTAGGCCAGCCTTGGACGGTGGCGTCGGTGGCGCTGCGCCTGCGGTGCAGTCTGTCGTGTGGTTGACGCATGCAGGACTTCCAGTCCAGCCAGGGCGCGGCGGGCCGAATCTTGCCAAGAGAATTTCTGAGCTTGCTTCTGGCCGTGTCTGGCCAAATCCTCCCGAAACACCTGATCCGTCAGCGCTTGAGCGATTTTCGTCGCGATGGACGCCGTGTTGCGCGGATCGAACAGTGCATCGTCGCGACCGATGACTTCAGGAAGGCTCGATGTATTGGCGCCGATGACGGCGGCACCGCACTGCATGGCTTCGAGTGCGGGTAACCCAAATCCTTCGTGCCACGATGGAAAAACAAAGAGTTTGCACAGGTTGTAAAGGTCGACCAAATCCGGCTCGGGAACAAACCCAGTCACTATCACGTCGCCATCGGTCAGGCCCATATTCCGTGCAAGCTGCAGGAGCCGATCCCGATCCTCCTCCCGTGCAGAACACACGATGGCTAGTTGATGGTGACGCCGGAGGTCGCCTGAGAGTAGCGCAAACGCCTCGATTAGCCCCTCGAGGTTTTTCCGGTGATCAATGCCACCGGTGTACATAACGAAGGACTTGTTTAGGCCGTAGCGTTCGCGCAGTTCTTGTTGACGCGCCTCAGCAACGGCTGATTTCTTGAAGTGATCGTAGGCTGCTGTGGAGATATTGATGCATCGGTCAGCCTCGAGGCCCAGCTGAGTAATGCCCTCCTGGCGTGAGGATTCCGAGATAGCAAGCCACATATTGGCTCGTCGGAGTGCCTCGACCTTGCCCATGTACCAAGAGCGAACATTCGCATTGTCGAGATAGGGGTGCGGGTTAATCAGCGGGATCAGGTCATACAGTGTGACGGCGGTGGGCATGGTCGCAAAATTGCCCACGCTAGTGATGGACGCATCTCCCAGTCCCTCGAACAGGCTCGTAACGTGCACGACATCAGGCCGGAGGCTCGAGAGGAATGCTTCGTAGAGCTTTTCCTGTGCGCGCTGTCCATTTGCACTGATCACTCCGGGCGCCGGATGCCAAACGCGAATATTCGCGGCATCCACCAATCCGTCGAATGTGGTCTTGATCTCGTCGACCGTATCGGCAAAGTATCCGTTCAGTGCAAGCACCACTTCGTGGTTGCGAGCCTGGATTGCCATGGCCCGGGCCAAGGAGGATGAGTAGCGTCCAATTCCGCGCGTTCTACTTCCAGTGGATTGAGCACCTTGAAGATCGATCACTATCCGCATCAGATGGCTTCCAATCCGCGCTGGCTCTGCTGGAGCTGGCGAGCAACAATGGCTGCGTCAGGGGACAAGTCATCGAAGATCGACAGATCGGTGGCAATTCGTGTGCTGTGAAGTGCCGCGCCGAGGCGCCGTCGTAGCGGCGGAGCACACCCGAGGATGAGCCTGGCGCCTCGATTCAGCAGAGGGTGACGGCGAATCTCCGTTGCAGCGACCTGAAGAACGGATTTGCTGCGTCGCTTGATGCCACTGAGCACTCTCCCGTTTCTGATCGCAGACATCAGCCTGCGGATCGGTGCGTGCTCGGTTGCGTGAATATGCTCCTCTGCTTGTGTCGCGCGGTGCTCCAGTTGCACCGCACGCTCTTCGGCTAACTTGGCTCGAGCCTCGGCCTGATTGGTGCGTGCGTCGGCTTGGGCCACCTGCGCCGCGGCCTCGGTTGCCCGCATTTCGGCATGTGTTGCCTTCGCTTCAGATTGCACGTGGAGTGCCGAGAGCTGATCAACGGTCGCCTGCATTTCCGATCGAACAAGCTCGACAGGCCCCGCGTACCTGGCGCCAGACAAGCCGCTAAGTTCCACTCCATCAAAAACGTTGGGGGGCGTTTGTAGCCTTGGAGTGAGCTCGCTGCGTTCCGAGGCCACGTAGAATCGATTCACGCCGTCAAAGGAGACAAATTCATAGTTTGCATCGAGCAAGAGCCGATTGATGCCTTCGTAGTGGAGCTTGGTCTGCATTGAAACCGTTGTCCTGATCACGATAATCCAAGGACGCAGGAACTGGCTGTCCCAGCCTCGCAGCACCTGCTCCTCCCGCCCATCCACATTGATCTTCAACCAATGCACCTCCTGACCCGCGAGTGATGCCAATGCCGTCTTCATTGTCAGCATCGGCGCCTGGATGGTGGTGTGCGTCAGTCGAAGCGCCTCCTGATGCGGATCGGCTAAGACCCTCCCCGCAGTGGTGATCTCCAAGTTTTCGATGACATGCAAATCCAGGGTGCCTTCGTGATCTGAAAGCGCGACCTGCAATATTTGCTCGCCAGGCCGATCCTGTTGGAGCATGGTCGCGTAATACGGTGCCGGCTCAACATGAATGCCACGCCAGCCACGTTCGTAGAAGGCTTTGCTGACCGAGGCGAGCACGGGATGCTCGGCGCCGATGTCAACATAGAGGCCTTGGGGTACGTGCTTGAGCGCGCGCCATAGCACGACATCCTCGAAATTCTGCGCGTAAGAAGTGAAAGCTTCCGGTTTGTTGTCGTGAGTCATGGCCGACTTGCGGCGGGGCCGCTTTCCCTTCTTGCAAAGCTAGTACTCGATCGCGAGGAGCTCATTTTACAAAGTGGAAAGCCGTATTCTTGGCATGATGCATAACTTAGTAGGCAAGCCCGACACGATGACTCTCAGTTTTTCAGTAGAAATGGACAATGATGGTGGGGCTTGATTCCCTGCGCCGAAATGCGAGAAAGCTTTCTAAGCTTGCATACTGGCTGCTGACGCCCTGGCGTTTGCCCGAGCGGTTGCATCTGTTTCGAGAGGGCCTTGCGCGGGAGGCAAAGGCACGGGCATTGGCGTCACTGATTCAGCAGGAGCGTTTGCGCTTGGGGGCCATTCGGACAGATGGAGGGACGCTGCCGCCGTTCGAGTTCGATCTGTACAGTGTTGGTGATGTGCTGGCGGCATCAGGTCAATCGCGGAGCCGGTTGTACTGGCCGCTCCAAGATGCAGGCCAGGTCAAAGACCTGCAAACTGCGGCCCGTTTTTGCATCGACTTGTTGCGCGATCGCCAAGATCTACGCGCTCGGTTTCCGCGCGCGCTGTCCGCGCCCGTAGAGGGCGGGTTTGCAGAGTGGCTTCAAAGTGATGGGGCACAACAGGAATTGGGTCTCCCAGAGGAGGCCCGGTCATCTTTGCGTGTGCTGTTTTCTTCGGACTTCGCTGCCCGTGCGAGGCAGTCTTTCCTGACCAGTGAGCAAATCCGCGCCATCCTGCCTTACGGTCTGACGCCTGTCGGACGTCGCCGCCTGTTCACGTGGTTCATGCAGCATGGCCGGCGCGATGCGGGCTTGCAACTCGAAGAGGTCTGGTGGCTGTTCATGCAGGCTGCTGAAGACCCTCAGGCCGAACTGGTGCGCGCGTATCTTTTTACTCCCGATTGGCAGCAGCGCTTCCCAGACGCATTGACAATCTTCGGGTGGGATCGGTTTTCGATCTGGTTTGCCGAAAGCTTCGGTGCTAATGGGGCATGGACGAGCCCGACCGCAGCGCCTGAGGTGCATGCTCCTGCTTCGCAAATTCTGCTGGCCTATTGGACGCGAGAGGCCTGGCGGGCGGCACATCCTCGGGCGTTGTCCGGTGTTGCAGCTGCAAAGGCCATGCTTGAGTGGCTAGCATCGAGTCCTTTGGCGCGGCTGACGCCTGTGGCACGGCAGTGGTGTGCAGAACTGGATTTCGCGAATGTGGCGGCCGAATTGATTAGGCCACGAACGAACATCATCGGGCATTTTTGCTACCCCTCTGGACTGCGTGTTTCCGTAGAGGCGATGACGGAGGCACTCGAGTTGACCGGCATTGCTACATCACTGCGTGACGTGAGAACGGACGCAAGGGACGACCCTTGCCATATTCGCTTCGACGGTATGGAGAAGGGCGATATCACGATCATTCATGCCCAGCCCGAGCCGTTTTTCGCGGAGGTGTATGCCAGGGCGGATCTTGCGCAGCGCGCGCCGCGCCCCTATCGGATCGCCTACTGGTATTGGGAATTCGATGCTATCCCGGAGTCCTGGCGCGCTCATACCGAGCAGATCGATGAAGTCTGGACGGCAACGGAGTTCATTGCGCACGGCTTGCGTCAGAGACTCTCCGTGCCGGTTCGCACGCTTTTTCCGGGAGTGAAGCTTGCACCCTTTGAGGTTCGCGAGCGGGCTCATTTCAATCTGGCCTCCGATCGCTTCACCTTTCTGTTCACTTTCCACATGATGAGCGTGATGGAGCGTAAGAACCCCTTGGGGCTGATTCGAGCGTTCAAGTTGGCATTTGCAGCGGATGAGAAGGTTGCGTTGGTGCTGAAAACCTCTTTTGGTGATCGACATCCGGTGCAACTACAGGAGCTACGCGCTGCCGCGGTGGGGGCTCCAATCACGATCATCGATCAAGTGTTTAGTCCCGACGAGGTCTTGTCACTGATGAATGCATCCGATGCGTATGTTTCGCTGCATCGCAGTGAAGGCTTGGGCCTGACGATGGCTGAAGCCATGTTGATGGGCAAGCCTGTGATTGCCACTGGCTTCTCTGGCAACATGGATTTCATGAACTCGGAAAACAGCCTGCTGGTATCTTTCGAGCGCGTCAAGTTAGGCACATCGATTCCCCCCTATGGGGCCGATCAGGAGTGGGCGGAGCCTTCTGTTGACCAAGCGGCGCAGTACATGCGTCGCTTGTATGAGAATCCCGAGTGGGCAAGAGAGATCGGCATTCGTGGGCAACGGAGCGCAGTGCGTAATCTGTCGCTTGAGTCCGCAGGACGGAGATTCGCCGATCGTCTTGCGGAGATAAGGTTGGGGCGACAAGTGTCGTCGCCCTGATTGCCGCATTACTGCTCAACGATGCGGCCGTGCTCCATGTGGATCACTCGATTGCATTCCTTGGCGATCAAATCCGGCGAATGCGAAGCCAACACCAAAATACCTGATTTGGACACCACATCCCGCATGCGCTTCTCGGCTTTCTCTGTGAAGGCGGCGTCGCCAACAGAAAGCCATTCGTCCATCAGCAGTATGTCGGCTTGAATGCTGGTCGAGATCGAAAATGCCAAACGCATCATCATGCCGGTCGAATAAGTGCGTACCGGCATGTTGACGTATTCGCCTAACCCGCTGAACTCACAGATCTCAGGCGTCATGCGATCAATTTCACGTTTGCTAAGGCCCATTACCAGCCCGCGCAGCATGATGTTTTCGACGCCGGTTGCATCGGCCTCGATGCCCAGAGAGGGATCAATCAAGCTGGACACTGTTCCTGTTCGTGAAAACTCGCCCGACGAAGGCTCATAAACACCCGCCAGAGCTCGCAGCAAGGTGGATTTACCCGCGCCGTTGTGACCGACCAAACCCAGCCTATCGCCGCTCTTGAGTTCCAGGGTGATGTCGCTTAGAGCTTGAACCACTGTCACACCAGTTTCCTTGCCGAAACGCCCGCCAGTAACGGACGCTGCCAGTGTTTTCTTCAGCGAATTCGCGCCTGCTCCGTAGATGGGGAAATTGACGGATACGTTCTTGAGGGATATGTGAGCCATGTGCGATTAGAGCCAGTAGACGACGCGGCGTCGATATTTGACGAACAGCAAGCTTGAAACAACAAGGCTTGCCACCGTCCAGCCCAAAATACCCAACCAGCTATGCAGGCTGGCTGCACCGCCCATCAGTGGCGAGCGAAGCAGATCGAGCATTTGTGCGAAGGGATTCCAGAGGATGTACTGCGCGCGGCTCGGCAGATTGCTCGGCTGCCAGAATACGGGGGTCAAGAACATCAGCATTTGCATCACGCTAGTCACGATCTGTGTGACATCGCGGAAGCGCGTGCAAACAAGCCCCAGCAGCACGCCCAGTGCATGTGCGTTGATCAGCAAAAGGAGAAAGGCTGGAATGAAGAGCAGTGAGCTCCAAGACAGCGAGATGCCAGCCCATAACGCCACGGGCACGTACAGCACGATCTGATGTCCAAACTGGATGATATTGCGTGCCAAGCTGCGCCAAACAAACAAGGTAATCGGGAAGTAGCCCTGCTTGAGGTAGTTGGCTGAGTTGATGAATGCATTGCACGAATCGGCCACCATGCTGGAGAAGAAGCCCCAGAAAATGATGCCCAATGCCAGATAAGGAAAGAATTGGGAAAGTTCAGTGCCAAACAGCGAACTGTAGAGCGGGCCCATGCCGCCGATCATCGCGCCCATGCTTAGAGTGAGCCACAGTGGGCCCAGCATGGAGCGGCGGTAGCGCAAGACGATATCGAACCACGCCAGTGTCCACCAGATATCTGTTCTGCGCGTGCCTTCCCACCAGTCTGCCAATGCGCTTCGATGGAGATTCGATTGTGCTTTACTCATGCTCGTCCGTAGGTGTCCGCAAGGCGGACGATGTCGTCTTCTCCCAGATAGGCGCCGCACTGAACTTCGATCAGCACCAGTTCTTCGGTGCCGGTGTTCGTCAGGCGGTGCTTTTCCCTGAGGGGGATGTATCGATATTGGCCCGGTAGCGTCTCGTGCTCGACCTCTCCAATCTGCACGATCCCCCTGCCTTGAACAACGACCCAGTGCTCGGCGCGTTGATGATGGTACTGCAGCGACAGGGCTTCGCCAGGCTTAACGGTGATGCGTTTGACCTTGTAGCCTTCTTCTTCCTTGAGGGAGGCATAGGTACCCCACGGGCGGTGGACGACGGCCGGAAGATTGATCGCCTCATGCTTGCGCGACTTCAGGACATCGACCACTTTTTTCACTTGTTGCGCGCTGTCCTTGTGCGCCACTAATAGTGCGTCGGGAGTATCGACGATCACGAGATCATGCACACCTAGCGTTGCCACGACCTTCGGCCCATGACTCTCTACGTGTACATGCGTGCCCGTGGTGTCGACGGCGACCACATCGTCGGGCAGCGTGTTGCCACTGGCATCGGCAGGTCGGGCTTTGGCAACCGCGGGCCAAGAGCCCACATCGCTCCACGAGAATTTGGCGGGCACGACGTGCACGTTGTCAGCGCGTTCCATCACAGCATAGTCGATGCTGATATCGGGTTGCAGGCCGAAAGCGTGCAGGTCAAAGGCAAGCGTGTTTCCGCTTATCTTTGCGCTGTCGAGTGCATGGCGCGCGGCATGGAGCACCTCTGGCGCCTGGCGCTCCAGGGCCGCAAGGATGGCCGCAGCCGTGAAGCAGAACATCCCGCTGTTCCAATAGTAACGGCCGGTGGCGAGATACTCCTGAGCGGTGGCCAGATCGGGCTTCTCGACGAAGCGAACGGCGCGCTGGCTTTGGCGCGAGACGCGTTCGACCTCGATATAGCCGAAGCCGGTTTCCGGTGCGGTGGGGCCGATGCCGAAGACGACCAGCGAGCCTTCCTGTGCAAGGCGGAATGCCTCGGACGCGCTGGCAACGAAAGCCTCGACATCCGGGACGAGATGGTCGGCTGAAAGTACAAGCATGACAGTGTCGCCGCTGAACTGCTGTTCGCATTGAAGCGCGGCCAGTGCGA
The DNA here is from genome assembly GCF_900100965.1 of Variovorax sp. EL159. Taxonomy (GTDB): domain Bacteria; phylum Pseudomonadota; class Gammaproteobacteria; order Burkholderiales; family Burkholderiaceae_C; genus Variovorax. Next base: position 267,624 of record NZ_FMUJ01000005.1, read on the forward strand.
TGGCCGGGGCGGTATTGCGGCCCTTGGGCTCCAGCAGAAAAGTCGTTTCTGGTGGATCGCTCATTTGGGCCAATACGTCCTTCGTCAGGAACAGATGGTCCTTGTTGGTCACGATCATTAGATCGCCAGTACCACAAGCCTGCCCGCGTTCGATCGCCTGCTGAAGCAGCGTCGAATCGCCGAGCTTCATGAAGGGTTTGGGAAAAGCCTGTCGTGAGGCGGGCCAGAGCCTGGAACCGGAGCCTCCCGAGAGCACCACTGAAAGCACCCGCATTTTTTATACCCTGTCTTTATGGAGCGATAATTTTACTGGCCCCTCTTGGGCCAAGCCGTGACCAAGCGTTCGTACAACGCGCCGCGCATTGCGCGCAACGGCCTTTCTATCGCACGGCCATGGCCTCACCGCGAGTTTTCGGGATGATCGACCTTATTTTATGAGGCCCACGCTGCCTGTCGCACAACAAGGGAGAAGGCCTTCTTCCTCACGCCCCGCCGAACTGACCAAGGCGCAGCTGCAGGCGCGCGTGCGCGCACTGGAGCACCAGGTGCAGGCCATGGAGCGTTCGACCAGCTGGCGTCTGACGGCCCCGGTGCGCTGGGCCAGCCGGGCTGTGCAGCGGTTGCGCGGCGCGCAGCCGGCCGCCGCGGGCATTGCGGGGGGCAACTACATCGAATGGATCGCGCAGTCCGCCGCGCAGGACGCGGGAGCCTTGGGCGTCTTGGCCGAAGAGGCTTCGCGCTGGCAGGCGCCGCCGCTGATCTCGATCCTCATGCCTACCTACAACCCACGCCCGGCCTGGTTGCGCGAGGCCATCGCCTCGGTGCGTGCGCAGACCTATGCCCACTGGGAACTCTGCATTGCGGACGATGCCTCGACCGATCCCCAGGTGACCGAAATCCTCGACGCCTGTGCGCGCGAAGACGCCCGCATCCGCTGGGTTCGCCGGCCGGTCAATGGCCACATCTCCGAGGCGTCCAACAGCGCACTCGCGCTGGCCGGTGGCGAGTGGGTCGTCCTGATGGACCACGACGACCTCCTGACCCCCGACGCGCTGCTTCGCGTCGCGCATGAGCTACGCACGCATGCCGATGCTCGGATGATCTATTCGGACGAAGACAAGATCGACGCCACTGGCCGGCGCTACAACCCATACTTCAAGCCCGACTGGAACGTCGATCTCTTCCTGTCCCAGAACATGTACTCGCACCTGGGGGCGTATCAGCGCGCACTGGTGCTCGAAGTCGGCGGCTTTCGCAAGGGCTTCGAGGGCGCACAGGATTACGACCTCGCCCTACGCTGTATCGAGCGCATCGCGCCGCAGCAGATCCGGCACATCCCGCATGTGCTTTATCACTGGCGCGCACACGCCGAGAGCACGGCGCAGTCCGCCGGGGCCAAGCCCTATGCCGAGATCGCGGGCGAACAGGCGCTGAACGAGCACTTCGAGCGCACCGGCGTCGCGGCCCGCAGCGAGAGCACGCCTTACGGCTATCGCACGCGCCTGTCCGCGCCCGCGTGTTGGCCCCGGGTCTCGCTGATCATTCCGACGCGCGATGCACTCGATCTCGTGCGGCAGTGCATCGAAAGCATCGTCACGCGATCGACCTATCCCGACTACGAGATCGTGCTGGTCGACAACGGCTCCTCCGATCCGCAGGCCCTGCGCTACTTCGACGAACTGCGCGGCCTGCAGGGCTTCAAGGTGATTCGCGACGACGGCGAGTTCAACTACGCAGCGCTCAACAACACGGCGGTGGCGCAGGCCAGCGGCGAGATCGTCGCGCTGATCAACAACGACATCGAAGTCATCTCCGGCGACTGGCTCGAGGAGATGGTGTCCATCGCCCTGCAGCCGGGCGTTGGCGCGGTCGGCGCGAAGCTGCTGTACCCCGACGACACGGTCCAGCACGCGGGCGTGCTGCTGGGCATCGGCGGCATTGCGGGCCACGCCCACAAGCACCTGGCGCGCACCGACGGTGGCTACTTCAATCGTGCCCAGCTCACGCAAAGCTTCAGCGCGGTGACGGCCGCTTGTCTCGTGGTGCGCAAGTCTGTCTATGAGGAGGTCGGTGGCCTCGATGCCGTCAACCTCAAGATCTCGTACAACGACGTCGATTTCTGCCTGCGGCTGCGTGAAGCCGGCTATCGCAACGTCTGGACCCCCTATGCCGAGCTTTACCACCACGAGTCGGCCACGCGCCCTCGCGACCTCGACCCCGCACAGCGGGAGCGCGCTGCGCGCGAAGAGGGCTACATGAAGACCCGCTGGGCCGCCGTGATCGGCAACGACCCCGCCTACAGCCCTCATCTGGATCTCGATACCGAAGACTTTCGCCTCGCGTGGCCGCCAAGGCAGGCGCCGGCGGACGGCGCCGCGACGGGCGCGCGACCATGAACGCTTCCACACCCCCTCCGCGCAGCCGCCTCTGGCGGGCGCTGGCCTTCATTCCCAATGCCGTCTACAAGGGCGGCGGCCTCGGTGGCGCGGCTCGGCGCGCCATGCAGATCTTCCGGCAATCGGGGGTGCGCGGCGTTGCGCGCTCGGTGCGCGTGCTGCTGCGTGGCGATGGCCCGCCGTTGATGGCAGACGCCTCGCGTCCCGACCGGTTTCAGTACCGCGAGTGGCTCAAGCGCCATGAGTCGCCACTGACGCCGCAGGCACGCCAGGACCTGGAGGCGCAGGCAAGCCGGTGGCCGCGCAAGCCGGCCTTCGCCCTGACGATGACCGCGGCGGACTCGTCGCTTCAGGCATTGGAGCGTGCCGTCGCTTCCGTGCGCGGGCAGGTCTATCCGCACTGGCGATTGACGCTGGTTGTGCCTGCGTCGCTCTCGACGCAGGCACGCGCATGGCTGGACAGTCAGGCGAGCGTCGACGGCCGGATCGATGTGGCGGAACTGCAATCGCCGGTCGGCGCTTCAGCCGATTGGCTGGCCTTCTGCGACGCCCGCGATGCGCTGGCTCCCGATGCCTTGTGGCGCGCCGCTGAAGCCGCGGTGCGCAATCCCGATGTGGCGCTGATCTACACCGACGAAGACCGCATCGCCGATGACGGCCAGCGCTCAGCGCCATATTTCAAGCCCGACTGGAACATCGACCTGCTGAGGTCGCAAGACTATGTGTCGAGGCTCGCGTTCTTCTCCGCCAGCCTGGTGGGCGAACTCGGCGGCCTCGACGCCAGCTTCGGCGAAGAAGCGGCGTCCTACGACCTCGCGCTGCGATGCGCCGAGCAGTTGGCGCCCGAGCGCATCGTGCACATCCCCAAGGTGCTGTACCACCGCCATGTGGCGTCGGCCGACAACGTCCATGCGATGGACCCCGCCGAGTACGCGCCCGAAGGCGGCGAGCGCGCGCTGCAGGCGCACCTGGCGCGCAGCGGCATCGCCGCCACGGCGGAGCGCGGGGCGCATGGTTTCCGCGTGCGCTACGCCTTGCCTTCGGAGCTGCCGCTCGTCTCGCTCTTCATCCCCACTCGCAACGGTTTGAAGCTCGTGCGCCAGTGCATCGAGAGCATCCTCGAGAAGACGCTGTATCCCCGCTACGAGATCATCCTCGTGGACAACGGCTCCGACGATCCGGAGGCGCTGCGGTACTTTGAAGAAATCGCGGCGCGGTCCGGCGTGCGGGTGCTGCGCGACGACAGCCCCTTCAACTACTCCGCGCTGAACAACGGCGCCGCGGCCATCGCCAAGGGCGATGTCTTCGGGCTGATCAACAACGACATCGAAGTGATCTCGCCCGACTGGCTGGGCGAGCTGGTCAGCATCGCGCTGCAGCCCGGCGTGGGCGCCGCGGGCGCGCGGCTCTGGTACCCCGAGATGACGCTGCAGCACGCCGGCGTGGTGCTGGGCTATCGCGGTGGCGTGGCCGACCATGCGCACCGCCGGCTGGGGCGCGACGACCCCGGCTACTTCGGCCGCGCGGCACTCATGCAGGGCTTCTCGGCCGTCACCGCAGCCTGCCTGGTCGTGCGCCGCGCGCTCTACGAGCAGGTGGGCGGGCTCGACGAGGTGCACCTGAAGGTGGCCTACAACGACGTCGACTTCTGCCTGCGCCTGCGCGAAGCCGGCTATCGCAATGTCTGGACACCGTATGCCGAGCTGTTCCACCACGAGTCCGCCACGCGGCCTTCGGACCTGTCCGAAGCGCAGATCGAACGCTTCCTCGGCGAAGAGCGCTACATGAAGAACCGCTGGGGCGACCTGCTGTTCAACGACCCGGCCTACAACCCCAACCTGAGCCTCGAGATCGAGGACTTCAGCTACGCCTGGCCGCCGCGCGCGGCACGGCTGCCATCGACGACGACATCCGCATGAGCGACACCACCGTTTCCGTCGCGCTGTGCACCTACAACGGCGAGCGCTTCGTGCGCGAGCAGGTGCGCAGCATCTGCCTGCAGACACGCCCGCCGATGGAGATCGTGCTGTCCGACGATGCCTCGCGCGACGATGGCGTGGCCGTGGCGCGCGCCGCAGTCGACGAGTGCATGCGCGAGAAGCCGGGCCTGCATGTGCAACTGCGCGTGCTGGCCAACCCGGTGGCGCTGCGCGTGGTCAAGAACTTCGAGCAGGCCGTGCGCGCCTGCACGGGCACGCTGATCGCACTGTCCGACCAGGACGACGTCTGGTATCCCGACCGCCTCGAACGTCTGGTGGCCGAGTTCGACCGCCGCCCCGATCTGCTGCTGCTGCACTCCGATGCCCGGCTGGTCGATGCACAGGGTGCGGCGCTTGGCGGCACGCTGTTCCACGCGATCGAGGTCACGCCGCACGAGCTGCAACGCATGCACGGCGGGCAGGCCTTCGACGTGCTGCTGCGCCGCAATGTCGTGACCGGCGCGACCACAGTGTTTCGCCGCACGCTGCTCGAGTCCGCGCTGCCGTTTCCGGTCGAGTGGGTGCATGACGAGTGGCTCGCAATCGTCGCGTCGGCGGTGGGGCGCGTCGACACCGTCGAAGACTCGCTCATCGACTATCGCCAGCACGAGTCCAACCAGATCGGCGCGCGACGCGACAGCTTCATGGGCAAGGTGCGCAAGGCGCTGGCCTCGCGCGGCAACACGCACGTCGAGCGTGCCTACAAGGCCGAGCTGCTGCTCGCCCAGCTCGAAAGGCTCGGTGCCGCAGTGGACCCCGCCACGGTCGACAAAGTGCGCGGCAAGCTCGAGCACCAGAATTTTCGTGCGCGGCTGCCCGCGTCGCGCATCGCGCGCTGCATGCCGGTGCTGCGCGAGGCCATGACCGGGCGCTACGACAAGTTCGGCCGCGGCGTGCGCGGCGTGGTGCGCGACCTGTTCGAATCCGTATGAGCGACTTGGCTTCTTCAATGCCGCAACCGACCGTGAGTGACACCTTGCAGACTTCCACACCCCAGGCACCCACCGTCGTCGTCGTGATTCCGTTCTACAACGGCGCGCACTTCATCGAGCGGTCGGTCGGCAGCGTGTTCGCGCAGTCGGTGCCGGCCACCGAAGTGATCGTGGTGAACGACGGTTCGCGGCCCGAGGAGCGGGCCGCGCTCGACGCGCTGGCGCAGCGCTTTCCGTTCCGCATCATCGACAAGGAAAACGGCGGCCAGGGTTCGGCGCGCAACGCGGGCGTGGCCGCATCGACCTGCGAATACATCAGCTTTCTCGACCAGGACGACTTCTATCTTCCGAACCACATCGAGATACTGGTCAAGGGCATTCCGGCCGACGAGCCGCGCATCGGCTTCATCTATGCGGACTTGGCCGAGGCCGACGGCGAAGGCAACATCATCCGCGCGGCGATGGTGAAGGACCACACCTCGCACCACCCCAAGACGAGCATCTTCGAGATGCTGCGCCACGACATCTTCGTGCTGCCTTCGGCCGCGCTGGTGAGCCGCAAGGCCTTCGATGCGGTCGGCGGTTTCGACACCCAGTTCATGGGCTTCGAGGACGACGACCTGTTCCTGCGCATCTTCCGCAAGGGCTACACGAACCACTTCATCGACAAGGTGGTCACGGTCTGGTGCATCCATACGGGCAGCACCTCGTTCGACATGCGCATGATCCGCAGCCGCTTCAAGTACTTCAAGAAGCTGGTCGGCATGTTCCCGGACGAGCCGAGGCGCAACCGCTACTTTCTGCGCGACTACCTCATGCCGCGCTTCGGCCGCTACTTCATGGACCACGTGATCGAGGCGGTGAAGGCCGAAGACCCGAACCGCGCCGAGATGAGCGAGGTGCTCGCCGAGTACGCGGCCATCGTCTATGCGAATCCTGCCGTGGGCGGACGCAAGAAGCTGGAGTTGCGCGCCACCATCTTCATGGTCGAGCACAGCCCGCCGGCGGTGATCCGTGCCATCGGCGCGCTCACGCGCCTGCCGGGCGTGCGCTCGCTGCGCCGGCTGCTCGGCTAGCTAGCGCGAGGGCTGTGAGGGCGGTTGCTGTTGTTGCGCGCCCCCTGTCAGCGCCGGATCGATGAAGGTGGCGAGCTGGCGGACGTATTCCGAGCGCAGGTGGCCCGCGTCCTTGTAGATCGGTGTTCCGTCGGCGTCTGCGCGCGTGCACTGGTCGTTCTTGCACAGCGTCGGGATCGGGTCGATGACCGTGGCGCCGGCGCGAATGGCCATCTGGCGCATGCGCTCGTGCAGCGCCTTCTGCTCGGGAGGCCAGGGCGCGGTGGGTGACATGCGCCGCACGCTCATGTCGCCCAGGCGCCCGCCCTTGACCAGCTTCTCGGGGCCGAAGTCGTTGCCGATCGGGTTGTCCAGCACCAGGTAGACCGGCTTCTGCTTGGCCAGCGTCGTCATCACGACCTCGAGCATCCGCAGCGACAGGTCGACACCCATGGCGTCTTTCAGGGGAGTCTTGGTCTTTCCGTCGAAGTAGTAGTAGCTGTCTTCCACGCCGTCGCCGGGGTCGGACTTCGGGGGATGGGCGAAGTAGCAGTTCCAGCAGGCGCCGAAGACCACGGCATCGACCTTGTCGCTGACGGCGATCCGCATGGCGCCTTCGCGGCGTTCCGCGCAGAGGTTGGGTTTCTCGTCGTACACGTTGGGAATCGGCGGGCAGCCGCCCCAGGTCGCGAAGGACAGCGCGTCGAGCGTGTCGGGTGCGCGCCTTGCCAGCTCCACGGCGCGCGGGCCGTACTGCTCGATGTGGCTGTCGCCGAAGAGCAGCACCTTGCGCTGGCCTTGCCCGATCTGGAACAGCCCCTCGCCGCCGACCTCGATCGGGTTCAGCCCGTCGGGATAGGTCCAGTCGCGCGATGCCGCGGTGATCTTGTTGAAGTAGGGGTCGCTGTGCCGGCCCACGTAGTACCGGCTGGCCGCGAGCAGGCCCAGCAGCACGAAGCCCACCATCACCACCACGAGCGCCGACGTGACGGCCGGGTTTTCGCTCCTGCGCGTGCGGCGCTCCACGAAGCGGTAGGTCAGCCACGCGAGCAGGAAGGAGGCGAGCAGTGCCAACAGGCGAGTGGTGTCGGAAGGCGTCTGCCCCTCCAGAATGCGGGCGTAGGCCAGCAAGGGCCAGTGCCAGAGGTACAGCGGGTAGCTGATTAAGCCGACCCACACCATGGGGCGCGAGGCCAGCACGGTGCGGTTCAGCACACCGGCCGGACCCGCCGCGATACAGAAGAACGCGCCCAGCGTCGGCAGGAGCGCCCACCACCCCGGAAAGGCCTTGCCGCCGCGGATGAGGCACAGGCCCAGGACGATCAGCGCCAGCCCTGCGACCGACTGCGCATGCCAGCGCCAGCCGGGCATCGGCGGCGGCCGGTGCAGCCGCATGTACGCGAGCATGCCGCCGATCATCAGCTCCCAGAAGCGCGACAGCGGCGAATAGAACGCGGCCGTGCGGTGGGCGTGGATGGTCGTGACGTTGACCAGGAACGAAGCCGCCGCCACCGCACCCAGCACCGCGAGCACGCGCCATTTGCGCTTCCAGGCCAGGCCCAGCAGCAGGGGCCAGAAGATGTAGAACTGCTCCTCGATGGCCAGCGACCACAGGTGCAGCAGCGGCTTGGTTTCGGCCGCATTGTCGAAGTAGCCGGCCTCCCTCCAGAAGGCGAAGTTCGAGACAAAGCCCGCGCCAGCCGCCACGTGCTTGCCGAGCTGCTCCCATTCGTGCGGCAGCAGGGTGTACCAGCCGAAGGCGAAGCTCGCCAGCAGCACCAGCGCCAGCGCCGGAAAGATCCGCTTCACGCGCCGGGCATAGAACTCGCGGTAGCTGAAGCCCTCGCCCTCGAAGCTGCCTAGGATGATCGTCGTGATCAGGAAGCCCGAGATGACGAAGAAGATGTCGACGCCGGTGAAGCCGCCCGGCATCCATTCCGGGAACGCGTGATACCCGAGGACCGACAGCACCGCCATGGCGCGCAGGCCGTCGATGTCCGGGCGGTATTTCGGGTGGAGAAGGTGGGCGGGCTCGTGAGGGAGCGTCGGGCTGCTCGCGGTGGTGGTCATCGTTGTTGTTGGAGCCAGTAACGCCAGAACGACCCCGACAGCCACACCTTCAGCAGGCTGGTCACATGCCAGTACAGATATTTCTTGCTGCGATGGCTTTCGCGCTGCGCATCGTGCCGGGCGAGCAGGTCTTCGCCGACCTGCAGCTGCCAGCCCGCGAGCCGGGTGCGGGCGCAGATGTCGAAGTCTTCGCCGTACATGAAGAAGCGTTCGTCGAAGCCGCCGACCTGGCGGTAGGCCTCGCTGCGGAACAGCATGAACAGGCCCGGAATCCACGCCGGCACCTGGGGCCGCACGTAGCCCGGCTTCTTGCGGCCGACGATCTCGAAGGGGGTGAGCAGCGCCCGATGCGGCTCCGGCGCGGTCTTGCCGGGCTCCAGGATGCGCGGCGTCAGCAGGCCGGCGTCCGGCGTGGCCTGGGCCAGCAGGGGCGACAGCACGTCGCTGTCGAAGCGGATGTCGGGGTTCAGCACCAGGAACCACGGCGAACCGCAGCGCTCGAAAGCCTGGTTGTGATTGGCGCCAAAGCCCTTGGGGCTCGGGTTCTCGATCCGCTCGACCTCGAAACCCCAGGCCTGGCCCGCGAGCACATCGGGCTCCGGAATGTTCAACGTGAGCACGACCTTGGCGATCGACGCACGGCTGTGGCGGTCCAGCTGCGCGAGCAGCGGCTGCACCAGCGCAAGCTGGCCATGGCTCACGATTGAAATGGTGATCGGGGGGCGGGGGGAGGGGGGCGTGGGCATGGTCTAATTTCGCTCGGGAATTCTAGGGTTCCCGAACCCCCATACATGATTGCTCTGATCGTCATCAGTTTCTTCGTCGCCGCCTTTGCGGTTCAGCTGTTCATGCGCCGCGCGCGCAGGCATGCGCGACGCTATGGCACCGACATGCCCCAACGCTTCCACAAGGGCCATGTGCCGCGCCTGGGCGGTGCGGGCATCCTGCTGGGCATGGGCGTTGCGTGGCTGGCGGCCGGCATCACGGGCACCGACCCGTTCAACGTGTCGTGGCCGGTCCAGACCTCGATGCTCACCCTGCTGTGCATTGCACCGGCGGTGCTGGGCGGCATCCTCGAAGACGTGACGCAGCGCGTGAAGGTGCGCTATCGGCTCGGCCTGACCATCGGCTCGGCGCTGCTGGTGTGCTGGCTGCTGGGGCTGGGCGTTGCGCGCACCGGCTTCGAGACGGTCGACGGCTGGCTGGCGATGGTGCCGTACGCCACCGTGCTGTTCGCGGCGCTGGCCATCGGTGGCCTGCCGCATGCCTTCAACATCATCGACGGCTACAACGGCTTGGCCGGCACCGTCGCCGTGCTGGTCTGCCTGGCGATCTCTCACGTGGCGCTGCAGGTGGGCGACCGGCAACTGGCGGCCATGGTGGTCTGCCTGGTGGGCGCCACCTTCGGCTTCCTGGTCTGGAACTACCCGCGCGGCAAGATCTTTGCCGGCGACGGCGGGGCTTACGTCTGGGGCATGGTGATCGCCGTGGCCTGCGTGACGCTGGTGCAGCGGCACCGCGTGGTCTCGCCGTGGTTCCCGATGCTGCTGCTGATCTACCCGGTGTGGGAGACGCTGTTTTCCATCTACCGCAAGCTGGCGCGCGGCCAGTCGCCCGGCACGGCCGATGCGCTGCATTTCCACCAGCTGATCTTCCGCCGCATCGTGCGCGTGGCCTTCGCGGACGACGAGGCGCGCCAGCTGCTCGCCCGCAACAACCGCACCTCGCCCTACCTCTGGATGTTCGCCGCCCTGTCGGTCGTGCCGGCCGTGCTGTTCTGGAACAACACCCTGGTGCTGATGTTCTTCTGCCTGTTGTTCGTCACGACCTATGTGGGGGCGTACCTCATGATCGTGCGCTTCAAGGTACCGCGCTGGCTGCGGCCGTGACCGCATCTTTGCGAGAATTTCCCCTCCTTTCGTCCACCGCTTTGGAGCCTGACCGCCCATGACCGACCCCGTCCTCAACATCCCCCCGCGCGACAAGGCCGAGATCCTGGCCCAGGCGCTGCCGTACATCCGCAAGTTCCACGGCAAGACCATCGTCATCAAGTACGGCGGCAACGCCATGACCGACCCGGCCCTGCAGGCCGACTTCGCCGAAGACGTGGTGCTGCTCAAGCTGGTCGGCATGAACCCGGTGGTGGTGCACGGCGGCGGCCCGCAGATCGAGGCGGCGCTCAACAAGCTGGGCAAGAAGGGCAGCTTCATCCAGGGCATGCGCGTGACCGACGCCGAGACCATGGAAGTCGTCGAATGGGTGCTGGCCGGCGAGGTGCAGCAGGACATCGTGGGCCTGATCAACCAGGCCGGCGGCAAGGCCGTGGGCCTGACCGGACGCGACGGCGGCCTGATCCGCGCGCAGAAGCTCAAGCTGGCCGACCGCACAGACCCCAACGTGCAGCACGACGTGGGGCAGGTGGGCGACATCGTTTCCATCGACCCCAGCGTGGTCAAGGCGCTGCAGGACGACGCCTTCATCCCCGTGGTCAGCCCGATCGGCTTCGGCGAGGACAACGAGAGCTACAACATCAACGCCGACGTCGTCGCCGGCAAGCTCGCCACCGTGCTCAAGGCCGAGAAGCTCATGCTGCTGACCAACACGCCCGGCGTGCTCGACAAGAACGGCAACCTGCTCACCAACCTGAGCGCGCGCGAAATCGACGACCTGTTCGCCGACGGCACGATCTCGGGCGGCATGCTGCCCAAGATCGAAGGCGCGCTCGATGCCGCCAAGAGCGGCGTCAACGCGGTGCACATCATCGACGGCCGGGTGCCGCACGCGATGCTGCTCGAGATCCTGACAGACCAGGCTTACGGCACGATGATCCGCGCCCGCTGAGCCGCGAGGCGCGTGCTTACTGCGCTGTGCGAGAATCAATTGATTACATCTTTGCACGCGCTCCCATGCAGAACGAAGAGACAGCGGCTCCCGGCGTAGACACCCAGGCGGAAACGCCCAGCACCCCGACGCGCAAGCGTCCGAAGCCGGGCGAGCGGCGCGTGCAGATCCTGCAGGCGCTGGCCGCCATGCTCGAGCAACCCGGCGCCGAGCGGGTCACCACTGCGGCCCTGGCGGCGCGGCTCGAAGTGAGCGAGGCCGCGCTTTACCGCCACTTCGCCAGCAAGGCCCAGATGTTCGAGGGCCTGATCGATTTCATCGAGCAGAGCGTCTTCACGCTGGTCAACCAGATCCTTGAGCGCGAAGGCGCCACCGGCGCCCAGCAGGCCGCCAAGATCCTCACCTTGCTGGTTCAGTTCGCCGAGCGCAACCCGGGCATGACGCGCGTCATGGTCGGCGATGCGCTCGTGTACGAAAACGAACGCCTGCAGCAGCGCATGAACCAGTTCTTCGACAAGATCGAAGCCACGCTGCGCCAGGTGCTGCGCGGGGCCGCTGCCGCCGACGGCTCGGCCACGCCGTCGGTCGATGCGCAGGTGCGCGCCGCGGTGCTCACGGCCTTCGTGGTCGGGCAGCTGCAGCGCTTTGCGCGCTCGGGTTTCCGTCGCGCGCCGTCCGAACACCTCGAAGCCACGATCGCGCTGATCGTCTGAAGCAGGGCTAGGCCACCCGGCCCGCCTGTCGCGGCCGCAGGTCTATCAATGCGATAGCTGAATCTGATGCCATGTCGGCATGTTCATTGACAAAATCGATGACGCCCGACAACTTCATCAGAGGACAGCATCCATGACAGACACCCGCAAGCTCACCACCGAAAACGGCGCGCCCGTCGAGAACAACCAGCAGTCGCAGACGGCCGGCGTCAACGGTCCGGTGCTGATGCAGGACCACAACCTCATCGAGAAACTCGCGCGCTTCGACCGCGAGCGCATTCCGGAACGCGTGGTGCATGCCCGCGGTTCGGGCGCCTTCGGCACCTTCGAGCTCACGGCCGACGTGTCGAAATGGACCAAGGCCAGATTCCTCGGCCAGGTCGGCAAGAAGACCGAAGTGCTGGCCCGTTTCTCGACCGTGGCGCTCGAGCTCGGCTCGGCCGACACCGTGCGCGACCCACGCGGCTTTGCGCTCAAGTTCTATACCGAAGACGGCAACTACGACCTCGTCGGCAACAACACGCCGATCTTCTTCATCCGCGACCCGCTGAAATTTCCCGACTTCATCCACTCGCAAAAACGCGACCCCTACAGCCACGTGCAGGAGCCCAACAACGCCTGGGACTTCTTCTCGCATTCGCCCGAGGCCACGCACCAGTTCACCTGGCTCTTCGGTGACCGCGGCATTCCGAAGAGCTACCGCCACATGGACGGCTTCGGCTCGCACACCTTCCAGTGGGTGAATGCCAAGGGCGAGGCCTTCTGGGTCAAGTACCACTTCAAGACCAACCAGGGCATCGAGACCTTCGTGGCCGAAGAGGCGCAGCGCGTGGGCGGCGAAAACCCGAACCACCACCACCTCGACCTGCTGCATTCCATCGAGCGTGGCGAGTTCCCGACCTGGAAGGTGCAGGTGCAGGTGATGCCGGTGGCCGAAGCGCAGACCTACCGCTTCAATCCCTTCGACCTGACCAAGGTGTGGTCGCACAAGGACTACCCGAAGATCGACATCGGCGTGCTGACGCTCAACCGCAACCCAGACAACTACTTCGCCGAGATCGAGCAGGCCGCCTTCAACCCGGCCAACTTCGTGCCCGGCATCGGCCCTTCGCCCGACAAGATGCTGCAGGGGCGCCTCTTCAGCTACGGCGACACGCAGCGCTATCGCCTGGGCATCAACCACACGCAACTGCCGGTGAACCGCCCGCACGCCACTACCGCGCAGAACTACGGCCGCGACGGCGCGATGCGCGGCGATGGCAACGGCGGCCGCGGCCCGAACTACGAACCCAACAGCTTCAGCGACGCGCCCAAGCAGACCAACGAGCCGTTGTACGCGCCACTCGAAATCCACGGCTGGACCGGCAGCCACCAATGGCAGAAGCACGAGGCCGACACCGACTTCGTGCAGGCCGGCGACCTGTACCGTCTGATGGACGAAGCGGCGAAAGAGCGCCTGGTGCAAAGCATCGCCGGTGGCCTTGGCGCGGTCACGCGGCAGGACATCATCGACCGCTCGGTGAGCTACTTCCGCCAGGCCGATGCCGACTACGGCGCGCGGCTCGACAAGGCCATCAAGGCCGTGCAGGCGAAGATCAAGGGCAGCGACGTGAGCGTGCAGGTCGGCAAGCCCGCGCACGACAGCAGCAAGAGCTGATTCACGCCGGCGACAGACAGGGTACCCACGTACCGGGCGGCGACCTCGACTTGATCCGATGCCACGCGTAGGATCGATTCCCCCTTGCCGCCCGGTCGCGGCGACAAGTCCGTGTTCATGTGGCTTCTTGAATGGAGGTTCGTATGAGCTACCACCTGGAAGGTCGCCTGCTCGAGGTATGCAACTGCAACGTTCTTTGTCCTTGCTGGATTGGCGAGGATGCTGACAACGGCACCTGCGACACCATCGTCGCGTGGCGCATCGACAAGGGGACGATCGACGACGTCGATGTCAGCGGCAACACCATCGCGGCCGTGGCGCACGTGCCCGGAAACATCCTCGAAGGCAACTGGACGGCGGCGATCTTCGTCGACGACCAGGCCTCCGAGGCGCAGAAAGATGCGCTGCTCAAGGTCTACACCGGGCAGGCCGGCGGCCCTATCGCCGACCTGGCGCAACTCATCGGCAAGGTCGTGTCGGTCGAGAGGGCGCCGATCCGCTTCACGGTGAACGACGGCAAGGGCGAACTGGAGATCGGCAAGGACTACTACGCCGCACTCGAGCCCTACCGCGGCGCGACCGGTGGCCTGACCGTTCTTTCCGACACCGTGTTCTCGACGGTTCCGGGCGCCCCGGTGTTTGTTGGCAAGGCGCCGACCTATCGATCGAAGAATGCCGCGCTCGGCATCGATCTGGACATCAAGAACCACAACGCCCTGCAGAGCACGTTCGTCTTCGACGCATGACCCCGACAGCCGGCTTGCCGCTGCGCAAGGTCTTCCGCCATCGGCTTGTGTTCCTGCCGGTTCTTGCAGCACTCATCGCATTCGCATGGATGGTGTTGTGGGCCTGGACGCGCAGTCCTTACGGACGCTATCTCGAACACACCGACTGGACCGCCTCGGGGCCGGCCGCGACCCTGTGCCAGGCCGTTCCCGCTGGCGGCGTGGTCGTGCCCATGGTGCTCTACGCCGTGGCGTGGATCCTCATGACTGCGGCCATGATGCTGCCGACCACGCTGCCGCTGTTCAATGCCTTCGACCGGTTGACCAGCGGGCGTCCCGACCATGGGCGCCTGCTGATGCTGCTGGGGCTAGGCTACATGGCGGTCTGGGGCGCATTCGGGCTGCTGGCGCATGCGCTTCATGGCGGGGTGCTGGCCCTGCTCGCCAGCGCGCCGACGTTGGCCTGGCATGGCTGGGTGATCGGCGCCGCGACCTTCGCGCTGGCCGGTGCTTCCCAGTTCAGCCGTCTCAAGTACCGATGTCTCGAGAAGTGCCGCACGCCGTTGAGCTTCGTCATCGAGCACTGGCGTGGGAAGGCACAAGCCCGCCATGCGTTCGCGCTGGGCGCGCACCATGGCCTGTTCTGCGTCGGCTGCTGCTGGGCGCTGATGCTGCTGATGTTCGTGCTCGGCACCGGCAGCCTTGGGTGGATGCTTCTGCTTGCTGCCGTCATGGCGATCGAAAAGAACGTTCCGTGGGGCCACGGTCTCAGTGCGCCGCTCGGGTTCGCGCTGCTCGGCTGGGCCGCTTTCGTGGTGGCTACGCATGTCTGAAGCGCACGACGGCCGGTCCACCCTGCAAGCCGTCGCTCTTACCGCGGCGGCCATGCTCGCGTTCGCGGCCAATTCGCTGTTGTGCAGGCTCGCGCTGCAGCATGGTGGGATCGATCCGGCCAGCTTCGGCAGCATCCGGCTGGTTTCCGGCGCGATCACGCTGGCCCTCGTCGTGCGGTTCCGGGTGCAGCCGCCGCCATCGACCGGCCGCACCGATTGGCTTCCCGCCGTCATGCTGTTCGCCTATGTTGCATTCTTTTCTTTTGCCTACCTCAGCCTGTCCGCGGGCACGGGCGCGCTGATCCTGTTCGGCGCCGTGCAGCTCACGATGCTTGGCGCGGGCCTGGGCTCCGGCGAGCGCTTCGGCCCTGTTGCATGGCTCGGCTTCGTTCTGGCGGCAGGGGGGCTCGTCTATCTGGTGTCGCCCGGCATTGCCGCGCCGCCGCTCGTTGGCGCCGTACTGATGGCCATCGCGGGCGTGGCGTGGGGCGTGTACTCGTTGCGCGGCCGGGGCGTGGCCGACCCGTTGGCCGCCACGGGCCGCAACTTCATGCGGGCCGTGCCGCTGGCCATCGCGCTGAGCCTTGCTTTCCTGGCCCGCGCCGATGTCGGCGCTACCGGTGCGGCGCTTGCCGTGGCCTCAGGGGCCTTGACCTCGGGCCTCGGCTATGTTGTCTGGTATGCGGCACTGGCCCGCCTGTCGGCCATGCAGGCGGCGACCGTGCAGCTGTCGGTGCCGCTCCTGGCGGCGTTCGGCGGTGTACTGCTCTTGTCGGAGGCGATCACGCCGCGGCTGGCTGCCGCCTCGGTAGCAATCCTGGGCGGCATTGCGCTCGTGCTGAGTCAGAAGTCGCGCAACGCGCACCGCTAGGCGCGAATGCTTTATGCGGCGGCCGCGACGGCCACGCCTACTTTCGCGCCCGCCGCGACGATCTCACCCCACGTCGCATCGTCGACCCAGATGCCGTCGCGCTGGCGCGCGGCGCGCGCCTTGCGCTCGGGCTCTCCGGCAATCTGCACATCGTCGAAGCCTTGTCCCGCAGGGCTCTGGCGCAGCCAGTCGATGAAGGCATGCGCCTCGCTGTCGAAACTGGCCTGCGTGCCCAGCCGCTGCGGATCGATCAGCACCGTCAGCATGCCGTTGAGGATGGTGCGCGAAGTGTCGGCCGGCCGGTGCCAGGTGCCGCCGCCGGTGAGCGCGCCGCCGAGCAGCTCGCACACCACGGCCATGCCGTAGCCCTTGTGCTCGCCGAAGGTCATGAGCGCGCCGAAGAGGCCGTTGCCCTGCGGCACCACGACCACGCCGGGGTCGTTGGTGGGCGCGCCTTTCTCGTCGATCAGGTAGCCATCGGGCACGCGCTCGCCCTTGTTGTGGGCCACGCGCATCTTGCCCTGCGCCACGCGGCTGGTGGCGTAGTCGAGCACGAAGGGCTCGGCGCCCGCCAGCGGGATGCCGATGCAACACGGGTTGGTGCCGAAGCGTCCGTCGCCACCGCCCCAGGGCGCCACCACCGGCCGCGACAGCACATTCACGAAGTGCATCGACACCAGCCCCTGCGCGGTCGCCATCTCGGCGAAGTGCCCGATGCGGCCCAGGTGGTGCGCATTCGCGAGCGTGAAGATGCAACTGCCGTGCTGCTTCGCGCGTGCGATGCCGAGTTCCATTGCCTGCACGCCGACGACCTGCCCATAGCCGTGCTGGCCGTCGAGGGCCATCATCGTGCCGATGTCGAGGTTGACCCGCACGCCGGTGTTCGGCTTCAGCCCGCCTTCGGCCACCGCATCGACATAGCGCGGCAGCATGCCCACGCCGTGCGAGTCATGGCCGCTCAGGTTGGCCAGCACCAGGTTGGCGGCAACCTGCTGCGCTTCGGCGGGCTGGCTGCCCGCGGCTTCGAGGATGCGGGTGACGGTGGCTTGCAAGCCGTCGGCCGGCAGTGTGTGAGGCATGAGTCAGACTCCCTTCGCGTTCAGTGTGATGGCGTACAGCGACGTCGTCGCGCAGATGAAAAGCCGGTTGCGCTTGGGCCCGCCGAAGCAGACATTGGCCACGCGTTCGGGCAGCAGGATCTTTCCGAGCAGCGTGCCGTCGGGGTGGTAGGCGTGCACGCCGTCGGCGGCGCTGGTCCAGATGCGGCCTTCGGTGTCCAAGCGGAAGCCGTCGAACAGGCCGTTGGTGCATTCGGCGAACACCTCGCCGCCGCTCAAGCTGCGGCCGTCGGCGCCGACCTTGAAGCGGCGGATGTGCCGTGGCCCGTCCGCCGCATGGCTCGCGCCCGTGTCGGCGATGTAGAGCAGCGATTCGTCGGGCGAGAACGCCAGCCCGTTGGGCTTGACGAAGTCGTCGGTCATGCGCGCGACCTCGCCGCTGGCCGGGTCGATGCGATAGACGTGGCAGGCGCCGATCTCGCTGTCGGCGCGCAGGCCCTCGTAGTCCGAGAGGATGCCGTAGCTCGGGTCGGTGAACCACACGCCGCCGTCCGAATGCACCACCACGTCGTTGGGTGAATTCAGGCGCTTGCCCTGCCAGTGCGCGGCCAGCACGGTGATCGAGCCGTCGTGCTCGGTGCGCGTCACGCGGCGCGTCAGGTGCTCGCAGCTCACGAGGCGGCCTTCGCGGTCGACCGTGTGGCCGTTCGCGTTGTTGGCCGGCTCGCGGAAGATGCCGACCGTGCCATTGACCTCGTCGTAGCGCAGCATGCGGTTGTTTGGAATGTCAGACCACACCAGGGTGCGGTGCGCGGCAAACCACGCCGGGCCTTCGCACCAGCGCGCGCCGGTCCACAGGCGCTGCACGCGCTCGGGGCCGGGAATGCAGGGCTTGAAGCGAGGGTCCAGGTGCTCGAAGCCGGTGCCGTCCAGAAAACCGAAGGGGAGGGTGGCCATGCCGTTCCTTGTCGTCGATGGGTTCGCGTCAGTTCACATCACCGCGCCGACCTGCCAGGGCACGAACTCGTTCTGCCCGTAGCCGTGCTGCTCGCTCTTGGAGTGCGCGCCGGACGCCGTGGCGAGCACCATCTCGAAGATGCGCTGGCCCATCTCCTGGATGGAGGCCGTGCCGTCGACGATCTCGCCGCAGTTGATGTCCATGTCTTCTTCCTGCCGCTGCCACAGCGCCGAGTTGGTCGCGAGCTTGAGCGAAGGCGAGGGCGCGCAGCCGTAAGCCGAGCCACGCCCGGTGGTGAAGCAGATGAGGTTGGCGCCGCCGGCCACCTGGCCCGTGGCGCTCACCGGGTCGTAGCCCGGCGTGTCCATGTAGACGAAGCCATGCGCCGTCACGGGCTCGGCGTATTCGTACACCGCTTCGAGGTTGCTGGTGCCGCCTTTCGCGACCGCGCCCAGCGATTTTTCGAGGATGGTGGTGAGCCCGCCCGCCTTGTTGCCGGGCGAGGGGTTGTTGTTCATCTCGCCTTCGTTGATGGCGGTGTAGTGCTCCCACCACTTGATGCGGTCCACCAGCTTCTGGCCGACCTCGCGCTTGACCGCGCGGCGCGTCAGCAGGTGCTCGGCGCCGTACACCTCGGGCGTTTCGCTCAGGATGGCCGTGCCGCCATGCGCTACCAGCAGGTCGACTGCCGCGCCCAGTGCCGGGTTGGCGCTGATGCCGGAGTAACCGTCGGAGCCGCCGCATTGCAGCCCGATGGTGATGTGCGCCGCGCTGCACGGTTCGCGCTTGACCGCGTTGGCGCGCGGCAGCATCTCGTTGATGAGCGCCACGCCCTTCTCGACCGTCTTGCGCGTGCCGCCCGTGTCCTGGATGTTGAAGGTGCGGAAGTTCTCGCCCTCTGCCAGGTGGCCGGTCGCGAGCCAGGCATTGATCTGGTTGGCCTCGCAGCCGAGCCCGACCACCAGCACGCCCGCGAAGTTCGGGTGCGTGGCGTAACCCGTGAGCGTGCGCTCCAGGATCTGCATGCCCATGCCCTGCGTGTCCATGCCGCAGCCGGTGCCGTGCGTGAGCGCGATCACGCCATCGACGTTCGGGAACGCCGCGAGCGCCTGCGGGTTGGTCTTGCGCGAGAAGTGGTCGGCAATCGCGCGTGCGGCCGTGGCCGAGCAGTTCACGCTGGTCAGCACGCCGATGTAGTTGCGCGTGGCCACGCGGCCATCGGCGCGCTTGATGCCCATGAAGGTGGCTTCGCGTTTCGTGGGCGCGGGCTTCACGTCGGCGCCGAAGGCGTAGTCGCGGTCGAAGTCGCCCTTGTCGGGGCCCATGTCGAGGTTCTGCGTGTGCACGTGCTCGCCGGCGGCGATGGGCTTGCTCGCGAAACCGATGATCTGGTTGTAGCGGCGCACCGGCTCGCCCTGCGCGATGGCGCGCATCGCGATCTTGTGGCCCGGCGGGATCAGGCCGCGCACGGCGACGTTCTCGACAGTGGTGCCGCCGAGCAGCTGGGCGCGCGCGATGACGACGTCATCGGCGGGGTGGAGTCTGATGTAGGGAGTCATGGTGGGAATCTGCTGGCTATCTGCTGGCGTGTTTTTTCAGGAGGCTTTGGTGCGGCGCCAGCTTGCGCTGAATCGCTGGTGGAACTTGTCCATGTGCTGGTGCATGGCCTCGCGCGCCGCCGCGGGGTCGCGCGCGGCGATGGCGGCGAGGATGGCCTCGTGCTCGCCGATGGCCGCCTGCCACGAGTCCATGGTCTCGAAGTAATCGATCATCCGGGCGAAGATCGGGCCCTGCCGCGACTCCCAGAAGGCCTGTACGGTTTCGGTCAGCACCACGTTGCCGCAGGCGTTGACGATGGCCAGGTGAAAGGCGCGGTCGCCCTCGTGCGGCACTTCGTTGCGCGCGGCCAGCTCCCGCATCATCTGGATCGCGCGGCGCATGGCGTCCACGTCCTTGCGCTTGCCGTGCTGCGCGGCGGTGGCGGCGGTCTCGCCTTCCACCATGCGGCGCGCCCGGATGATTTCGAGCGGACCCCACTCGGCGCCGCTCGCGGGCGTGCTGGTGCGGTGCGAGCGGTCGAGTACGTACACGCCCGAGCCGGTGCGGATCTCGACCCAGCCTTCCACCTCCAGCGCGATCAGCGCCTCGCGCACCGATGGCCGGCTCACGCCCAACTGCTTGGCGAGGTCGCGCTCGGCGGGAATGCGCGCGCCGACATCGAACTCGCCCTTGCCGATGAGGCCCCGGAGCTGGTCGGCAATCTGGCGATAAAGGCGCTGGGGTTCTACGGTCTGGAGCGGCACGAGGTCGAAGGGGTTAAGGGTTGTCCTGAATTGGACAAGTGGTAAGGCCAATTCAGAATACGATACACCGCCCGCGCCACCCATTGGGCCAAACCCGAATTCGCCGGCCGCCAGGCCCGTTCGCATGCAGGAGACACGATGAGACTGAAGGGAAAAACCGCGCTGGTCACCGCCGCCGGTCAGGGCATCGGCCATGCCAGCGTGCTGGCGCTCGCGGCCGAAGGCGCGCGCGTTTGGGCCACCGACGTCAACGAGAAGCTGCTCGAACGCTATGCGGGCGTGGCCAACGTCACGGCGCTCAAGCTCGACGTGCTCGACAAGGCGGCCATCGGCGCGCTGGTGGCGCGGCTGCCCACGCTCGATGTGCTCTTCAACTGCGCGGGCGTGGTGCACAACGGCACCATCGAGCAGGCCAGCGACGACGACCTGATGTTCGCCTTCAGCCTCAACGTGCGCGCCCAGATGTGGACCATCCAGGCCGTGCTGCCCGGCATGCTGGCGGCCGGGCGCGGCAGCATCATCAACATGGCGAGCGTGTGCTCCAGCATGAAGGGGCTGCCCAACCGCTTTGTCTACGGCACCACCAAGGCGGCGGTGCTCGGGCTCACCAAGAGCGTGGCCGCCGACTACGTGACCAAGGGCATCCGCTGCAATGCGGTGTGCCCGGGCACGGTCGATACGCCCTCGCTGGGTGATCGCATCAACGCGAACGCCGACCCCGAGGAAGCCCGCAAGGCCTTCATCGCGCGCCAGCCCATGGGCCGGCTCGCGCAGGCCGAAGAGATCGCGCCGGTCGTGGTGTTCCTCGCCAGCGACGAATCGATCTTCGCGACCGGCCAGTACTTCACCGTCGACGGCGGGATCACCATATGAACCAGCTCGACTTCGCGGGCCGCCATGCGGTCGTCACCGGTGGCGCCACGGGCCTGGGCTTCGGCATCGCACAGCGGCTGGTGGCCTCGGGCGGCAGCGTCACGCTGTGGGACCGCGACGAAGCTGCTGCCAATCAGGCCGCGCAATCGCTCGGCGACAAGGCCTTCGCGTTGAAGGTCGACGTGTCGCAGCAGCCCTCGGTCGCCAAGGCCGTGGCCGCCACGCTGGCACATGCCTCGCGCATCGATGCGCTGGTCAACAGCGCCGGCATCACCGGCCCGAACGTCAAGCTGTGGGACTACCCGGTGGACGACTGGCGTCAGGTGATGGACGTCAACATCAACGGCGTGTTCCTGTGCTGCCGCGAGGTGATCGGACAGATGCGCAAGCAGGGCTACGGCCGCATCGTCAACATCGCCTCGGTCGCCGGCAAAGACGGCAACCCCAACGCCAGCGCCTACAGCGCCAGCAAGGCGGCCGTCATCGGCATCACCAAGTCGCTCGGCAAGGAGCTGGCCGACACCGGCATCCGCGTGAACTGCGTGACGCCCGCGGCGGTGAAGACGGCCATCTTCGACCAGATGACGCCCGAGCACATCGCCTTCATGCTCTCGAAGATTCCGATGGGCCGCTTCGGCACGGTGGAAGAGGTGGCCGCGATGGTCGGCTGGCTTTGCACCGAAGACTGCTCCTTCTCCACCGGCGCCGTGTTCGATCTCTCGGGTGGCCGCTCCACCTACTGATAGTCCAATCCAATCCAATTCAATGCACTGAAAGGAAAGCATGAAACTCGTCCGCTATGGCAATCCCGGCAAGGAAAAACCCGGCCTCATCGATGACAACGGCCAGCTGCGCGACCTGAGCGCGGTCGTCAAGGACATCGGCCCCGACCAGCTCGGCGACGCCGCCCTTGCCAAGCTGCGCAAGTCGAAGGTCGACAAGCTGCCGCTGGTCAAGGGCAAGCCGCGCTTCGGCAGCCCCGTGGCCAACGTCGGCAAGTTCATCGCCATCGGCCTGAACTACGCGGACCACGCGGCCGAGTCCGGCCTGCCGGTGCCCAAGGAGCCCGTGGTGTTCACCAAGGCCACCAGCTGCATCCAGGGCCCGAACGATCCGGTGATGCTGCCCAAGGGCTCGGTCAAGACCGACTGGGAAGTCGAGCTCGGCGTGGTCATCGGCACGCGCGCACGCTACGTGTCGCAAAAGAGCGCGCTCGACTACGTGGCCGGCTACTGCACCATTAACGACATCAGCGAGCGTGAATATCAGATCGAGCGCGGCGGCACATGGGACAAGGGCAAGGGTTGCGACACCTTCGGCCCGCTCGGCCCCTGGCTGGTGACACGCGACGAAGTGCCCAACCCGCAGAAGCTCGCGATGTGGCTCGACCTGAACGGCAAGCGCGTGCAGACCGGCAGCACCAAGACCATGATCTTCAGCGTGGCCAAGATCGTCAGCTACGTGAGCCAGTTCATGACGCTGATGCCGGGCGACGTCATCACCACCGGCACGCCTCCGGGCGTCGGCATGGGCATGAAGCCGCCGCTGTTCCTGAAGAAGGGCGACGTGATGACACTGGGCATCGAAGGCCTGGGCGAGCAGCGCCAGGAAGTGGTTCCCTTCAAGCCCTGACCGGCGCGCGATGATGGCGCGGCGTCCTTCGACATGAAGGGCGCCGCGACCCTCCAGAAGAATTTCAATAACAGTGGTGGGGGCAAATCGATGAAGAAATTTTTCGCGGCGCTCCTGCTGGGCGCCGGGTTGATCGCGGGTGCGCCCGCGCAGACACAGCAGCCCGTCGTCCTCAAATGGGCGCACGGCTACGAGACCAGCGAGCCTTTCCATACGCAGGCCCAGGCGATGGCGCAGAAGATCAAGGTGGCCACCGCAGGCCGCGTCGAGATCGAGCTCTATCCGGCCAGCGCGCTCGGTGGCGAGGCCGACTACAGCAAGAAGCTGGCGGCGGGCGAGATCGACATGGCCTACATCGGCCTCAACGTGCTGGCGCGCGACTATGCGTCGCTGGGCGTGGTGGGCTTTCCCTTCCTGTTCTCCGACCCCGATCATGTGCGGCGTTTTCTCGTCAGTCCGGTGTTCGACGAGCTGCGCAAGGGCTATGAGGCGCAAAGCCGCAACCACCTGATGGCGGCCATCTACTACGGCGCGCGCCATGTCACCTCGAACAAACCGATCACCTCGCCCAAGGACATGCTGGGCCTGAAGCTGCGCGTGCCCGATGCGCCCACCTACAAGCTCTTTGCCAAGAGCATGGGTGCCACCGCCACGCCGATGCCCTTCGCCAAGGTGTATGACGCGCTCAAGAGCGGTGAGATCGATGCGCAGGAAAACCCGTTGCCCACGATCCTGGCCAAGAAGTTCTACGAGGTGCAAAAGAGCGTGACGCTCACCGGCCACATGTACGACATGCTCGGCATCGTGATCTCGCCCGCTGCCTTGCAGCGCATGAACGCGGGCGACCGGACCATCGTGAACGACATCATCCGCAAGGACGCCGTGTGGGCCAGCGTGCAGATCATCGCGCGCGAGCTCGTGGCCGAAGGCAAGCTTGGCGAGACCGGCATCAAGGTGATCCGCCCCGACCGCCAAGCCTTCGTCGAGGCGGCACTGAAGGCGGTGTCGCCGGCCGATCTGCAGGCGCGGCCCGGCGACTACGAGAAGATCCGCGACCTCGTGAAGGCCGGCGCGCACTGACGCCCTGAAACACACGCGGCCCCGCCTGTCTGCGATCATCCCTCGCATGCAGGCCCCTTCGCCCCATCGCAGCCATGTCTTCGCCTCTCCCTGGGGCGGTGTGTATGGCACGTCGATCGACAGCGCGCTGCATTACGGGCGGCACTGGCATGCGACCTACGGGCTCGGCCTGCTGGAGCACGGCGCCCAGCGCTCGGCCAGCGGACGCGGCAAGGTCGACGCCTATGCCGGCGACCTGATCACCACCAACCCGGGCGAGGTGCATGACGGCCAGCCGCTGGGCGGCCCCTCGCGCCGCTGGCGCATGGTGTACCTGGACCCGGTCGTCATCGCCGGCATGAAGGGGGATGTGGACGACGGCATCGACGTGGAACTCACGCGGCCCGTGATCCGCGATGCACGGCTTGGCGACACGCTGCGGCGCCTGTTCGCGCGCCTCGACGACTGGCACGCCGCACCCGTGCGGAACAGCGTGGAGTCGCTGGCCTGCGAAGAGTCGTTGGTCGAAGTCTGCGGCCTGCTGCTCGATGGCCATGCCACCGCCTCACCCGGCAGCGAAGCGGCGGCCGATATGCGCCGCGTGCGCGAACGGCTGGCCGACGACCTGCTCAGTCCGCCCACGCTGGCCGACATGGCGGCGATGACTGGCCTGAGCAAATACCAGCTGCTGCGCCGCTTCGAGAAAAGCTATGGCGTGCCGCCCCACGCATGGCTCGTGCTGCAGCGCGCCGAGCGTGCACGCAAGCTGATCCGCCAGGGCACGAGCCTTGCGCATGCCGCCACCGACAGCGGCTTTGCCGACCAGAGCCACATGACGCGCATCTTCGCGCGCCAGTTCGGCTTCACGCCCGGCGCGTGGCAGCGGGCGCAGCGGCCGCAGTAGCTGCAAGAGCCAGCAAAGCGCATTCAGCCCAGCACGCGGACCAGCTCGTCATACACCAGCCGCACACGCGCAGGCACCGGCGCCCGCTGCGCGCGATAGACGTAGATCGGCCACGGCTCCGGTGCATCGGCTTCCAGCACCGGCACCAGTGCACCTGACGGCAACCATGGCTCGACCAGCGGCGCAATGAGCTGGCCGAAGCCCAGCCCCGAGAGCACGGCGGCGCATTCGGCGTCGTAGTCGTCGGTGACGAAGGCCGGCGACGGCACTTGCACCTGCCGCGACTTGCTGAAGACCCAGGGCCAGGGCCGCCGCGACTTGCGGTTGATCAGCGAAGTGAGCGGCATTGCCGCCAGCGCATCGAGGTTCTTTGGCACGCCCGTGCGCGCGATGAGCTCCGGCGCGCCCACCACGTGCAGCGCCATCTTGCCCACCGGCCGTGCCACGAAGCGCGAATCGCGCAGCGGGCCCACGCGCACGCCGATGTCGATCTGCTGGCCGACCACGTCGGTGTGCTCTTCGGCCACGCGCAGGTCCAGCGTGAGGCCCGGATGCGCGGCCAGCATCGGCGCCAGCGCCTGCGGGATGAAGCGCCGCCCGAAGATGCCCGGGGCCGTGACCCGCACCGTGCCCGCATGCTGCGAGAGCGCGCGCCGGTCGGTGCGGTGAAAGAGATCGTCGACGCCGACCACCGCCACCCGCGCGCGTTCCGCCAGTTGCAGCCCGAAGTCCGTGAGCTGCACGCCGCGCGTGCTGCGGTGAAACAGCGGCTCGCCCAGCTCTTCTTCCAGCTCGCGCACCGCGCGCGTCACGACCTGGGGCGACACCGACAGCCTGGCGGCCGCGTCGCGGAAGTTGGCGGCATCGGCGGCGGCGCAGAACACGCGCAGGGCTTCGAGGCGGTTGGACATGGTGGCGACTTTCTCAAGAGGGCGAGTGTTCCTGAATGGCGAATTCTGAAGTCGTCAGAGTTTCATTTACGGGAACGCGTGGATTTTCCACACTGCATGCACTTCTTCAACACACCGCCAAAGGAAATCCCCATGACATCCGTTCAAGACAACATCAAGGGCAAGGTCGCCATCGTCACCGGCGCGAGCAGCGGGCTCGGCGAATCGACCGCGCGCCACCTGGCCGCACGCGGTGCGAAGGTGGTGTTGGCAGCGCGCCGCACCGACCGGCTCGACAAGGTCGTCGCCGAGATCCGCGAAGCCGGCGGCGAGGCCATCGCCGTGGCCACCGACGTCGCGAAGCGCGCCGACCTCGAGAAGCTCGCAGCAGCCACAGTCGAAGTCTTCGGCCGCATCGACGTGCTGGTCAACAACGCGGGCGTGATGCCGCTGTCGCCCATCGACAAGCTCAAGGTCGACGAGTGGGACCGCACCATCGACGTCAACATCAAGGGCGTGCTCTACGGCATCGCCGCGGTGCTGCCGCGCATGCAGGCGCAAGGCAGTGGGCACATCGTCAATGTGGCGTCGATTGCGGGGCTGAAGGTGTTCACACCCATCGGCACGGTCTACAGCGCGACCAAGCACGCGGTGCGCGCCATCTCCGAAGGGCTGCGCGTGGAAGTGGGCAACAGCGGCGTGCGCGTGACCATCGTTTCGCCCGGCGCGGTCGATTCGGAACTGAAGTTCGGCAGCAGCGATGCCGAGAGCGCGGCCGGTGTGAAGGCCTTCTACGACGCCAACCAGATCCCCGCCGACTCGGTGGCGCGGGCCATCGTCTACGCGGTCGAGCAGCCGGCGAACGTGGACATCAACGAAGTGGTGCTGCGGCCGGTGTCGCAAGAGTTCTGATCGGAACAGGGCCGGCGACGGCCCGGAAGCAAGAGCGCCTGCACCTCGCGTGCACGGCGCTCGCTTCACATTTGCTTCAAATTAACCTTCTATAACTGAAGGACTTTGGCAGCCAAAAGTGCAAAGCCCCTGCAAAATAGAACGACCGTTCGTTTTTGTCTGGGAATTCCACGATGACCGCCACAGCCGTTTCCGCCAAGCCAGCCCGGGCTGCCCAGAAGGGCCAGCAGACCAAGGCCGTGATCGTCGACGCCGCACTGGCGTTGGCCGCGCAGATCGGGCTCGAAGGCCTGTCGATCGGCGCGGTGGCCGAAATTACCAAGATGAGCAAGTCGGGCGTCTTCGCCCACTTCGGCTCGCGCGAAGAACTGCAGATCTCGGTGGTGCGCGAGTATCACGCTCGCTTCGAGCAAGAGGTGTTCTTTCCCGCGCTCAAGGCGCCGCGCGGCCTGCCGCGGCTGCGCGCCATGTTCGCCAACTGGATGAAGCGCACCTCGACCGAAATCGACTCGGGCTGCATCTACATCAGCGGCGCTTCCGAATTCGATGACCGCCCGGGCCCCGTGCGCGACGCGCTGGTCGAGTCGGTCAGCATCTGGCAGGCGGCCGTGCTGCGCGCCATCGTGCAGTCGCAGACCGAAGGCCATCTGCGCGCCGACGCCGACGAGCGCCAGGTCGCGTTCGAGATCCACGGCCTGATCCTCGCGCTGCACTACGAGGCGCGCTTCCTGCAGGTGCCCGGCTCCATCGGCCGCGCCAACACCGGCTTCGACAACATCCTTGCGCGCAGCGCCACGCCCGACGCCCCGAAGGCCGAGGCCGCTGCACCTGCCGCCCGCCGACTCAAGCCCGTGCGCTGAGCGGGCGGGCCGCCCCTTTTTTCGTTTTTCCTTTTTTCCCTTTATCTAGCTTCGACCAGGAGAGTTCCGGATGCCTACCTACAACCCACCCGTGCGTGACATGCAGTTCGTGCTGCACGAAGTGCTCAACGTCACCGAGGAACTCAAGGCGCTGCCGGCCCATGCCGAGACCGATGCCGACACCATCAACGCGGTGATCGAAGAGGCCGGCAAGTTCGCCGCCGAAGTGACCTTTCCGCTGAACATCAGCGGCGACGAAGAAGGCTGCGTGCTCGACAAGGCCACGCACGAGGTCAAGACGCCCAAGGGCTTCAAGGACGCCTACGCCAAGTACGTCGAGGGCGGCTGGCCCGCGCTGTCGTGCGATCCGGCCTTCGGCGGCCAGGGCCTGCCCTTCGTGGTCAACCAGTGCCTGTTCGAAATGCTCAACAGTGCCAACCAGGCCTGGACCATGTACCCCGGCCTCTCGCACGGCGCGTACGAAGCGCTGGCCGCGCACGGCACCGAAGAACAGAAGAAGACCTACCTGCCCAAGCTCACGAGCGGCGAATGGACCGGCACCATGTGCCTGACCGAGCCGCACTGCGGCACCGACCTGGGCCTGCTGCGCACCAAGGCCGAGCCGCAGGCCGACGGCACGTACCGCATCACCGGCAACAAGATCTTCATCTCGGCCGGCGAGCACGACATGACGGACAACATCATTCACCTGGTGCTGGCCCGTCTGCCCGATGCGCCCAAGGGCAGCAAGGGCATCAGCCTGTTCGTGGTGCCGAAGTTCCATGTCAAGGCCGACGGCTCGCTTGGCGGCCGCAACCCGATCTTCTGTGCTGGCCTCGAGCACAAGATGGGCATCCACGGCAACGCCACCGCGCAGATCGTGATCGAAGGCGCCACCGGCACGATGGTGGGCGAGCCCAACAAGGGCCTGGCCGCGATGTTCGTGATGATGAACGCGGCGCGCCTGGGCGTGGGCAACCAGTCGCTGGGCCTGACCGAAGTGGCCTACCAGAACGCACTGGCCTACGCCAAGGACCGCCTGCAGATGCGCTCGCTCTCGGGCGTGAAGGCCAAGGACAAGGAAGCCGACCCGATCATCGTGCACCCCGATGTGCGCAAGATGCTGCTCACCGCCAAGGCCTTTGCCGAAGGCGGCCGCGCGCTGCAGATCTTCTGCACGCTGCTGCTCGACAAGGAACACAACCACCCCGACGAGAAGGTGCGCAAGGACAGCGGCGAGCTGGTCGCGCTGCTCACGCCCATCGTCAAGGCCTTCATCACCGACAACGGCCACATCGCGACCAATTCGTGCATGCAGGTGTTCGGCGGCCACGGCTTCATCAAGGAATGGGGCATGGAGCAGTTCGTGCGCGACAACCGCATCAACATGATCTATGAAGGCACCAACACCATCCAGTCGCTGGACCTGCTGGGCCGCAAGATCCTGGGCAACAACGGCGCGTCGCTCAAGAAGTTCGGCAAGCTCGTGGGCAAGCTGGTCGAAGAAGAAGGCGTGAACGAGAAGATGGCCGAGTTCATCAACCCGATCGCGATGCTGGGCGACCAGCTCACCAAGTTCACCACCGAGATCGGCTTCAAGGGCTTCCAGAACCCCGACGAAGTGGGCGCCGCCGCCGTTGACTACCTGCGCGTGGCCGGCCACTTCGTGTTCGGCTATTTGTTCGCACGCATGGCGCAAGTGGCGCTGCGCGAAATCGCGGCCGGCAACAACGACCCGTTCTACGTCGCCAAGCTGCAGACCGCACGCTTCTACTTCGCCAAGCTGTTCCCCGAGACCCTGACGCTGATGCGCACCGCCCGCGCCGGCAGCAAGGTGTTGATGGACACCGACGCAGCGCTGGCCTGAAGCCCCTACCGTCCTTCTTTCCATCTTCTTTCGGAGCCGAACATGAAAGCCACCTTCGTTGCAGCCATCGTTTTCGCCGCCACCTCCGTCGTTGCCGTTTCGGCCATGGCCCAGAGCACCCCGGTGGGGCTGTGGCGCAACGTCGACGACAAGACCGGCGAGGTCAAGGCCGAGATCCGCATCGGCGAGACCAACGGCGCGCTGCTCGGGCGCATCGAGAAGTCGTTGAAGAAGGACGCCAAGCCCGACGCGGTCTGCGATGAATGCAGCGACGACCGCAAGGGCAAGCCCATGCTGGGCCTGGACATCATCCGCGGCGGAAAGAAGGCCGAAGGCAAGGACGTCTGGGAAGGCGGAAAGATCCTCGACCCCGAGAACGGCAAGGAATACCGCGCGAGCTTCACGCCCATCGATGGCGGCAAGAAGCTCGAAGTGCGCGGCTACCTCGGCCCGTTCTGGCGTACCCAAACCTGGAACCGCGTGCAGTAAGCAAGCCTGCGCGCAACCAATCCAAGAAATACCAAGCAACATGTCCCGATTTCAAGTGAAGAAGGTCGCCGTGCTCGGCGCCGGCGTGATGGGCGCGCAGATTGCGGCCCACCTCGTCAACGTGCGCGTGCCTGTCGTGCTGTTCGACCTGGCCGCCAAAGAAGGCCCGAAGAACGGCATCGTCACGCGCGCCATCGACAACCTCAAGAAGCTCAAGCCCGCACCCCTGGGCGACGTGGCCGATGCGGGCCTGATCGAACAGGCCAACTACGAAGACGACCTCGCCAAGCTCGGCGAGTGCGACCTCGTCATCGAAGCCATTGCCGAGCGCATGGACTGGAAGCTCGATCTGTACAAGAAGATCGCGCCGCACGTGGCCAAGCATTCGATCCTGGCCTCGAACACCTCGGGCCTGTCGATCACCAAGCTCAGCGAAGCGCTGCCCGAAGCACTGAAGCCGCGCTTTTGCGGCATTCACTTCTTCAACCCGCCGCGCTACATGTTCCTGGTGGAGCTGATCAACACGCCCACCACGCAGCCGCAGGTGCTCGACGACCTTGAAGCCTTCGTCACCAGCACGCTCGGCAAGGGCGTGGTGCGCGCGCACGACACGCCCAACTTTATCGCCAACCGCGTCGGCATCGCCGGCATGCTGGCCACGCTGAAGGAAGTCGAGAAGTTCGGCCTCACGCCCGACGTGGTGGACGACCTCACCGGCAAGAAGCTGGGCCGCGCCAGCTCGGGCACCTTCCGCACCGCCGACGTGGTGGGCCTGGACACCATGGCCCACGTCGTGAAGACGCTGCAGGACAACCTGAACGCCGAGACCGATCCGTTCTACGCCAACTTCGCGACGCCGCCTGTGCTCGCCAAGCTGCTCGAACTCGGCAACCTGGGCCAGAAGACCAAGGCCGGCTTCTTCAAGAAGGTCGGCCGCGACATCCTGCGCTTCGACCTGAAGAGCGGCGACTACGTGCCCGCCGGCGCGAAGGCCGACGAGGTGTACGGCCGCATGCTGAAGAAGCCTGCGGGCGAGCGCCTGAAGCTGCTGCGCGAAAGCGAAGGACCGCAGGGCCAGTTCCTCTGGGCGATCCTGCGCGACGGTTTCCACTACGCCGCCGTGCACCTAGCCGACATCGCCGAGAGCGCGCGCGACATCGACTTCGCGATGCGCTGGGGCTTCGGCATGAAGCAGGGCCCGTTTGAGCTGTGGCAAGA
This sequence comes from Variovorax sp. EL159, assembly GCF_900100965.1. Lineage (GTDB taxonomy): Bacteria > Pseudomonadota > Gammaproteobacteria > Burkholderiales > Burkholderiaceae_C > Variovorax. The sequence goes on from NZ_FMUJ01000005.1 coordinate 298,719, forward strand.
GGCCGGCTGGGCGCAGGTCGCCAAGTGGATTCAGGAAGACATCGATGCCGGCAAGGCGCTGAGCACCGCGCCGCTGCCCAAGTGGGTGTTCGAAGGCCCGGTGGCGCAAGCGGGTGGCGTGCACACGCCTGAGGGCTCGTGGAGCGCATCGCAGAACAAGTTCGTGCCACAACGCAGGTTGCCGGTGCACGACCGCCAGCTGTTCCCCGAGAGCGTGCTCGGCGCGAACGCAGCCGATGCCAACAAGGCCGGCACCACGATCAGCGACGAAGGCGATGTGCGCGTGTGGACGCTCGACGGCGAAGTGCTCATCGCGAGCATTCACTCGAAGATGCACGCCATCAGCCCTGACGTGGCCGAGGCTCTGGGTGCGGCGGTCGACCTGGCCGAAGCCGAATACAAGGGCCTGGTGATCTGGTCGCCCGACGAGATGTTCTCGGTCGGCGCCGACCTGCAGGCGATGCTGCCGGCCTTCGTGGTCGCGGGCATCGGCGCGGTCGAAGGTGCGGAAGAAGAGCTGCAGAACGTGATGCTCAAGATCCGCTACGCCAGCGTGCCGGTGGTGTCGGCCGTGCGCGGCCTGGCATTGGGCGGCGGCTGCGAACTGGCCGTGTACTCGGCCAAGCGCGTGGCTGCGATGGAAAGCTACATCGGCCTGGTCGAAGTGGGCGTGGGCCTGATCCCCGGCGCGGGCGGCCTGACGTACATCGCGCGTCGCGCGGCCGAGAACGCATCGGCCTCGACGGGCACCGACCTGCTGCCGTTCCTGACCGAAGGCTTCACGGCCGCGGCGATGGCGAAGGTCGGCACCGGTGCGCTCGATTCGAAGAAGCTGGGCTACCTGCTCGACAGCGACGTGATCGTGCCGAACAAGGACGAGCTGCTGTACGTGGCGCTGCAGCAGGCGAAGGCCATGGCCGACGCCGGCTACCGCGCACCGCTGCGCCGCACCTTCCGCGTGGCCGGCCGCAGCGGCGCTGCGACGATCAAGGGCCAGCTCGTGAACATGCGCGACGGCGGCTTCATCAGCGCGCACGACTTCCACATCGCGAGCCTGATCGCGAACGTGGTGACCGGCGGCGATGTGGACGCGGGTTCGCTCGTGACCGAGGAATACCTGATGACGCTGGAACGCAAGGCGTTCTGCTCGCTCATCGTGCACCCCAAGACGCAGGAACGCATCATGGGGATGCTCAGCACCGGCAAGCCAGTGCGCAACTAAGGACAGATTTCATGAGCAAGCAAGTACAAGACGCCTACATCGTCTCCGCCACCCGCACGCCCATCGGCAAGTCGCACCGCGGCTACTTCCGCAACTACCGTCCCGACGACCTGCTCGCGACCACGCTGAAGGCGGCGCTGGCCGCCGTGCCGGGCTTGGACCCCAAGGCCATCGAAGACATCATCTGCGGCTGCGCGATTCCCGAATCGCAGCAAGGCCTGAACGTCGCCCGCATCGGCGCCGTGCTCGCCGGCCTGCCCACCAGCATCGGCGGCATCACCGTCAACCGCTTCTGCGCGTCGGGCCTCTCGGCCGTGCAGATGGCCGCCGACCGCATCCGCGTCGGCGAGGCCGACGTGATGATCGCGGCCGGTGTCGAAAGCATGAGCATGGTGCCGATGATGGGCAACTCGCCCTCGCTGTCGCCTTCCATCTTCGAGCGCGAAGGCGACGTGGGCATTGCCTACGGCATGGGCCTCACGGCCGAGAAGGTCGCGCAGCAGTGGAAGGTCAGCCGTCAAGCGCAGGACGAGTTCGCACTCGCCTCGCACCAGAAGGCGCTGGCCGCGCAGAAGGCCGGCAAGTTCGCCGACGAGATCACGCCCATCGAAGTGACCGACCGCACGCCGAACCTGGAGACCGGCGAGTCGATTGCCAAGACGCGCACGGTCAATCTCGACGAAGGCGCGCGCCCCGACACCAGCATCGAAGGCCTGGCCAAGCTGCGTACCGTGTTCGCCGCGCGTGGCACCGTCACGGCCGGCAACAGCTCGCAGACCTCCGACGGCGCGGGCGCGCTGATCCTGGCGAGCGAGAAGGCGGTCAAGCAATACGGTCTCACGCCGCTCGCGCGCTTCGTGAGCTTCGCGAGCAAGGGCGTGCCGCCCCACATCATGGGCATCGGCCCCATCGAGGCGATTCCTGCGGCGCTGCGCTATGCGGGCCTGAAGCACGAAGACATCGACTGGTTCGAGCTCAACGAAGCCTTCGCCGCGCAATCGCTGGCGGTCATCAACACGCTGGGGCTCGATCCGTCGAAGGTCAATCCGATGGGCGGCGCGATCGCACTGGGCCATCCGCTCGGTGCGACGGGTGCGATCCGCGCGGCCACCGTGGTGCACGCGCTGCGCCGTGAGAAGCTGAAGTACGGCATGGTCACGATGTGCGTGGGCATGGGTCAGGGCGCTGCCGGAATTTTTGAACGCGTCTGATCGATCGGCAGCGCGCAAGGCACCGCAACGAGTGTCGGCACAACGAAGGAGACAACTTCATGCAGACGCAGCAACAGCTCCCGGTCGACGGTGGCGCACAGCAACTCGCAGTGCGCCGCTACGAGCCCACCACCGCGCCGCGTGCCAGCATCGTCATCGGTGGCGCGATGGGCGTGCGCCAGTCGTTCTACGAACCTTTCGCGCAATGGCTCGCACAGCATCAGGGCCTGCGCGTCTGGACCTTCGACTACCGGGGCTCGGGCGACTCGCGCGGCGACGCGCCGTTGCGTGGCTTCGAGGCCGACCTGTTCGACTGGGCACGCGACTACGAAGCGGTGATCGACACCGCCAAGGCCGCGCTGCCCGATGAACCGCTGTACCTGCTGGGCCACAGCCTCGGCGCGCAGTTACCAGGTTTTCTGCAGCGCCCGGAACAGGTCGCGGGCCTTGTCAGCATCGCGGCCGGCAGCGGCTACTGGCGCGAGAACGCGCCGAAGCTCAAGCGCAGCATTCTTTACTTCTGGTTCGTGGTCGTGCCGCTTGCCACCAGGCTGTGGGGCTACTTTCCCGGCCGCAAACTCAAGAAGATCGGCGACCTGCCGCGCGGCGTGATCTTGCAGTGGCGGCGCTGGTGTCTCAATCCGCGCTACAGCGTCGGCGCCGAAGGCGCATTGGCCTCGCAGAGCTACGGCCGCGTGCGCTTTCCGGTGCTCGCGCTGTCGATGACCGACGACGAACTCATGACGCTCGCCGGCACCGAAAGCCTCGTGAGCTTCTATGCGGGCGCGCCGAGCGCGGTGGAGCGCATCGCGCCGGCCGACGTGCAGGCGCGGCGCATCGGCCACTTCGGTTTTTTCCGCGAACAGTTCAGTCAGAGCCTGTGGCCGAGCACGGTCGACAAGCTGCATCGGCTTGCATCGCTTACCGCGGTGCAGCACGCCAACGTCCCGCACACGACTGCGTGACGCGGGCCACCGGAGGCACACTGCCGATCACCATGAGCATGACGCACCACCCCTTCGACAAAGCCCTGGCACTGCACCACAGCGACATCCGCGTGGGGCACTTCACAGGCACCACCAGCCCCGACTACTGGAACATGGTCGGACCCTTCGGCGGCACTACCGCGGCGACCGCGCTGCAGTCGGTGCTGCAGCATCCCGACCTGCTCGGCACGCCGATCGCGCTGACCGTCAACTACGCGGCGGCGCTCGAAGCAGGTGCCTTCGACGTGCAGGCCACGGCCGTGCGCACCAACCGTTCGACGCAACACTGGACCGTGCAGATCACACAGCCCGGTGCCGGCGGCGCGGCGAACATGACGACCACCGCCACCGTGGTGACGGCCGCGCGCCGCGACACCTGGGGCCAGAGCGACATGCCGATGCCCGAGGTGCCCCGGCCCGAGGCGGTCGAGCAGATGCGCATCGGCCCTTCGGGCGTGGCCTGGATCAACCAGTACGAAATGCGGCCCGTGAGCGGCGGCATCCCCTCGAAGTGGGACGACAGCCTGCACCACAGCGAAACCCGCATCTGGCTGCGCGACGCGCAAGAGCGGCCGCTCGACTTCGCCTCGCTTGCCGCGATGAGCGACATGTTCTACCCGCGTGTCTGGCTGCGCCGCGCCAAGCACGTGCCGGCGGGCACGGTGTCGATCACCACCTACTTCCATGCCGATGCGGCGCAACTGGCCCAGGTCGGCACGGGCTACCTGCTGGGCCGCGCGGCGGGGCAGCAGTTCTTCAACGGCTTCTTCGACCAGACGGCGCATCTGTGGAGCGAGAAGGGCGTGTTGCTCGCGACCTCCAACCAGATCGTCTACTACAAGGAATAGCACCATGGCGCTCACAAAGACCGCTCTCATCGTCGGCGCAGGCGATGCCACCGGCGGCGCCATCGCCCGCCGCTTCGCGCGCGAGGGCTTCGCCACCTGCGTCACGCGGCGCAGCCTCGACAAGCTGCAGCCGCTGGTCGCGCAGATCGAGGCCGACGGCGGCCGCGCCCATGCCTTCGCCTGCGATGCACGCAAGGAAGAAGAGGTGGTCGCGCTGATCGAACAGATCGAATCGACCATCGGCCCGATCGAGGTGATGGTGTTCAACATCGGCGCGAACGTGCCCGAGAGCATCCTCACGGAAAGCGCGCGCAAGTACTTCAAGGTGTGGGAGATGGCCTGCTTCTCGGGCTTTCTCAACGGGCGCGAGGTGGCCAAGCGGATGGTGGCGCGCGCGCTGCCGAAGGGCGGGCATCGCGGCACGATCATCTTCACCGGTGCGACGGCTTCGCTGCGCGGTGCGGCCAACTTCGGCGCTTTCTCGGGCGCGAAGATGGCGCTGCGCGCGCTGGCCCAGTCGATGGCGCGCGAGCTGGGGCCGCAAGGCATTCATGTGGCGCACGTCGTGGTCGACGGTGCGATCGACACCGAGTTCATCCGCAGCAATTTCCCCGAGCGCTATGCGCTGAAGGAAGACGACGGCATCCTCAACCCCGAGCACATCGCCGACAGCTACTGGATGCTGCACACGCAGCCGCGCGACGCCTGGACGCACGAGCTCGACCTGCGTCCGTGGACCGAGAAGTTCTGAGATGACGACGGCCTGCTGTTCGGGCAGGGCGACATTCGCGGAGGGCACCACCTGGTGTCATCCGCACGCACCCCGAGCAGCGGCGCCCCGAAGCTAGCCCCCAAGGAGACACCCATGACAAAGACCGTCGACTTCTATTTCGACTTCGGCAGCCCCGCCGCCTACCTGGCCGCGACACAGCTGCCGCACGTTTGCGCCGACACCGGTGCCGAGCTGGTGTGGAAGCCCATGCTGCTCGGCGGCGTGTTCCAGGCTACCGGCAACCATTCGCCGGCCGAGATCAAGCCCAAGGGCCCGTACATGACGGCCGACCTGAAGCGCTTCGCCAAGCGCTACGGCGTGGCCTATGAGCACAACCCGTACTTCCCCATCAACACGCTGCTGCTGATGCGCGGCGCCACCGGCATCCAGATGAAGGAGCCGGCGCGCTTCGGCAAGTACGTCGATGCGATCTACCACGCGATGTGGGTCGAGCCGAAGAACCTCAACGACCCGGCGACGGTCGGCGCGGTGCTTCAGAATGCGGGCTTCGACGCCACCGCTTTGCTCGCGCTGGCCGGCGCGCAGGAGGTGAAAGACCGCCTGAAGGCCGTCACGCAGGAGGCGGTGGAGCGCGGTGTGTTCGGCGCCCCCACCATGTTCGTCGGCGACCAGATGTTCTGGGGCCAGGACCGCCTGGATTTCGTGCGCGAAGCACTCGACGCCTGAGCGTCGTCAACAACCGTTTTTATCCAAGGACCATTTCCATGAGCGACATCCTCGTCCACACCGAAGCCGGTGTGATGACCCTGACCTTCAACCGCCTCGACAAGAAGAACTCGATCACCAGCAGCATGTATGCCGAGCTGGCCGATGCGTTGGCGCAAGCCGTCAGCGACACGGCCGTGCGCTGCGTGCTGATCCAGGGCGACCCGACGATCTTCAGCGCCGGCAACGACATCGGCGACTTCCTGAATGCGCCGCCCGCCAACCAGGAGTCGCCGGTGTTCCGCTTCCTGCGCGGCATCGCGACCTTTCCGAAGCCGATCGTCGCGGCCGTCTGCGGCCCGGCCGTGGGCATCGGCACCACGATGCTGTTCCATTGCGACCTCGTCTACGCGGGCGACAACGCGGCCTTCTCGCTGCCTTTCGTCAACCTGGGCCTGTGCCCCGAAGCTGCATCGAGCCTGCTCGTGCCGCAGATGCTGGGCTACCACCGCGCGGCCGAAGCGCTGCTGCTGGGCGAGCCCTTCATGGCCGAGGCCGCGCTCGAAGTGGGCCTGGTCAACCGTGTGGTGCCGCCGACCGAGGCGAACGCCATTGCACAGACGCAGGCCCGCAAGCTTGCGGCCAAGCCGCTGAGCGCGCTGATCGAAACCAAGCGGCTGCTGAAGAAGGCGCAGATGCCCGCCGTGATCGAACGCATGGACGAAGAGGGCGCAAGCTTCGGCCGCATGCTGCGCGAACCGGCGGCCCGCGAGGCTTTCGGCGCCTTCATGGAGAAGCGCAAGCCCGACTTTTCGAAGCTCTGAGCGCCCGGCTTTTCTGCTTGCACGCGTACACTGTCCGCCGTGCAAGATGAAGAGATCAATACGGCTGTAGCCCCCGTCCAGCGGGCGCATGGTGCTACTGAAAAAGTAGCAATGAAGCCGACCCGCAGGCGTACTTTGGGCCTGCTTGCAGGCACGTTGGCCGCGCCTTCGCTGGCCTTGGCGCGCGTGCGGCCGCTGCGCATCGGCGTCATCGGTTCGTGGTCCGGCCCCTATGCGGGCGGTGGCCGCCAGTTCGACGCCGGCATGGCGGTCTGGCTCGCGGCGCACAACCAGCACATCGCGGGGCGGCCGGTCGAACTGGTGCGGCGCGACGTGCCGGGCAGTGCGCCCGAGCAGGCGCGGCGCCATGCGCAGGACCTCGTGGAAAGCGAACGCGTCGACCTGCTCGCCGGGCTCGACTTCAGCTCCAACGCCTATGCCGTCGGCACCGTCGCCACGCAGGCGAAGACACCCATGGTGGTGATGAACGCGGCGTCGTCGGGCATCACGGCGCGCTGTCCGCTGGCGGTGCGGACCTCGTTCACCATCGCCCAGGTCACGCTGCCGATGGCGCGCTGGGCACTGCAGCAGGGCCTGCGCGACGTGTGCACCGTGGTGGCCGACTACGCCTCGGGTGTCGATGCCGAAAGCGCCTTCGTCTCGGGCATCACCGCGGGCGGTGGCCGGGTCGGCGCGATGCTGCGGGTGCCGCTGGCCACGCTCGACTACTCGGCCTACATGCTGCGCCTGCGCGAACTGAAGCCGCAGGCGGTGTTCTTCTTCTTGCCCTCGGGGCAGATGCCGGCGAGCTTCCTGAAGTTCTGGCGCGACCGCGGCATGGCCGACACCGGCATCCGCCTGCTGGCCACTGGCGATGCCACCGACGACAACTACCTGCAGGGCATCGGCGAACTGGCCGATGGCCTCGTTACGAGCCATCACTATTCGTTCGCCCATGCCTCGCCGGCCAACCGCCGCTTCACGGGCGTCTTCGAGACGGAATACGGCAGCCACCTGCGGCCGGGCTACTTCGCGGTGGCGGCCTACGACGGGCTCGCGGCCATCGACGCCGCGATGAGTTCACCCGCCGCGCGGGGCGGTGCGAGCGGGGAGCGGCTGGTCGATGCCTTCCGGGGCCTGAAGCTCGACAGCCCGCGCGGCCCGGTCGAGATCGACGCCCACACGCGCGACATCGTGCAGACCGTGTACATCCGCCGCGTCGAGCGGCAGGACGGGCGCTGGATCAACCGCGAGTTCGAGCGATTCGAGCGGGTGCGCGACCCGGGCGCCTGAGCGCGCCTTTCCTGCTCAGGGCTGCTGTTCGATGGGCCGGGGGCGGCCGTTGTCATCGATGGCCACGTAGGTGAAGGTGGCCTGCGTCACCTTGATGTACTCGCCCTGCGCGCGAAAGCGCTCGGCGAACACCTCGACCGTGACCGTGACCGACGTGCGACCGATGCGCACCAGCTTCGAATAGAACGAGAGGATGTCGCCCAGCCGCACGGGCTGCTTGAAGATGAATTCGTTCACCGCCACCGTGGCCTGCCGGCCCTTGGCGTAGCGCGCCGGGATCACCGAGCCGGCCAGGTCGCATTGCGCCATGACCCAGCCGCCGAAGATGTCGCCGTTGGCATTGCAGTCGGCCGGCATCGGAATGACCTTGAGCACCAGCTCCATGTCGGTGGGCAGGCTCTTGAGGGTGGCGGCGGCAGCAGCGCTGGAAGTATCTGACATGGGCACAATCTGGAACAAACAAGCAACCACGATTGTCCTCCATGCGCCGCAGTGGCGAAGCCCCCTCCCCATCGTCCGTCCCCTCCCTCACCGTCTCCGGCCACCCACCGGCGACCAGCGACCGTTCCGACTGGGCGACGCTGCGCCGGCTCTTTCCCTACCTGTGGCAGTACAAGTGGCGGGTGATCGCGGCGCTCGCGTTCATGGTGGGCGCCAAGGTGGCCAACGTGGGCGTGCCGGTGCTGCTGAAGAACCTCATCGACACGATGACGCCCAAGCCCGACATGGCCCAGGCGCTGCTGATCGTGCCCATCGGGCTGCTGCTGGCCTACGGGCTGCTGCGCTTTTCGACCGCGCTCTTCGGCGAGTTGCGCGAGTTGATCTTCGCCAAGGCCACCGAAGGCACGGCGCGGCAGATCGCGCTGGAGGTGTTCGGCCACCTGCACGCGCTGAGCCTGCGCTTTCACCTGGAGCGCCAGACCGGCGGCATGACGCGCGACATCGAGCGCGGCACGCGCGGCGTGCACTCGCTCATCTCGATGTCGCTCTACAGCATCGTGCCGACCATCATCGAGCTGGTGCTGGTGCTCACGATCCTGGGCGTGAAGTTCGACTGGCTCTTCGTCGTGATCACGCTGGTGGCGCTGGTGCTGTACATCACCTTCACGGTCACGGTGACCGAGTGGCGCACCCAGTTCCGCAAGACCATGAACGAGCTCGACTCGACGGCGCAAAGCCGCGCGGTCGATTCGCTGCTGAACTACGAAACCGTCAAGTACTTCAACAACGAGGAGTTCGAGGCCAGGCGCTACGACGCCAGCCTCGACCGCTACCGCAAGGCGGCCATCAAGAGCCAGCGCACGCTGAGCATGCTCAACACCGGCCAGCAGTTGCTGATCGCGATCAGCCTGGTGCTGATGCTGTGGCGCGCCACCTCGGGCGTGGTCGACGGGCGCATGACGCTGGGCGACCTGGTGATGGTCAACGCCTTCATGATCCAGCTCTACATTCCGCTCAACTTCCTGGGCGTGATCTACCGCGAGATCAAGCAGAGCCTGACCGACCTGGACAAGATGTTCGTGCTGATGGAGAAAGAGCGCGAGGTGCGCGATGCACCCGGCGCGCAGCCCTTGGCCTTGCCTCCTCTTCCGCCGGGGGAGGGCGGCGGCGTCAATTCCACCGTCCGTTTCGAAGGTGTCAGCTTTGCCTATGAGCCCGCGCGCCCCATCCTCAAGCACGTGAGCTTCGAGATTCCCGCCGGCAAGACGGTGGCCGTGGTCGGCCCTTCGGGTTCGGGCAAGTCGACGCTGGCGCGGCTGCTGTACCGCTTCTACGACGTGCAGCAGGGCCGCATCACCATCGGCGGCGAAGACATCCGCGAGGTCACGCAATCGAGCGTGCGCCGTGCCATCGGCATCGTGCCGCAGGACACGGTGCTGTTCAACGACACGGTCGAATACAACATTGCCTACGGCCGCCCCGGTGCGAGCCGCGAAGAGGTGGAAGGCGCTGCGCGTGCCGCGCGCATCCACGACTTCATCTCGGCCACGCCCAAGGGCTACGAGACGACGGTGGGCGAACGGGGCCTGAAGCTCTCGGGCGGCGAGAAGCAGCGCGTGGCCATCGCGCGCACGCTGCTGAAGAACCCGCCCATCGTGATCTTCGACGAGGCCACCTCGGCACTCGACTCTGCCAACGAGCGCGCGATCCAGTCCGAGCTCAAGAGCGCGGCGCAGGACAAGACCACGCTGGTCATCGCGCACCGCCTGTCGACCGTGGTCGATGCGCACGAGATCCTGGTGCTGGAGTCGGGCGTGGTCGTCGAGCGCGGCACGCATGCCGAGCTGCTCGCGGCACGCGGCCGCTATGCGCAGATGTGGGCTTTGCAGAAGAGCGAAGCGACACCGCTGATGTAGCGCGATCATCCAGACTTTTTTCAATCGATTCAGGAGTTCAGACGTGTCGACCAAGATTCCCCTGCTGGTGCTCAACAGCCTGTCGAGCGCCCACCAGGCCCAGATTGCCGAGGTCTATGACCTGACCTACGCCTTCGGCGCTGCCCAGCGCGCCGCCGCCATTGCCGAGCACGGCAAGAAATTCCGCGCGGTGCTGACCATCGGCGTCATCGGCATCACGCCCGAGGAGATCGCGGCCATGCCGGCCGTCGAGCTGATCTGCTGCCTGGGCGCGGGCTACGAAGGCGTGCCGCTCGACGTGACGCGTGCGCGCGGCATCGCCACGGCCAACGGCGCGGGCACCAACGACGACTGCGTGGCCGACCACGCCTTCGGCCTGCTCATCGGCATCGTGCGCGAGTTCCGCAAGCTCGACCGCCTGTGCCGCGAAGGCGTGTGGCGCGAAGCCATTCCGCAGCCGGCCAATGTGTCGGGCAAGAAGCTGGGCATCCTCGGGCTGGGCACCATCGGCCAGAAGATCGCCAAGCGCGCTGCGGCGTTCGACATGGAGGTCGGCTATCACAACCGCAAGCCGCGCGAAGGCGCAACGCAGCGCTACTTCGACGACCTGAAGTCGCTGGCGGCCTGGGCCGACTTTCTGGTGCTGGCCGCACCGGGCGGACCGGCGACCAAGCATCTGGTCAATGCCGAAGTGCTCGATGCGCTGGGGCCACAGGGCTACCTGGTGAGCATCGGCCGCGGCAGCGTGGTCGACACCGAGGCGCTGGCCGCAGCGCTGCGCGAGAACCGCATCGCGGGCGCGGGCCTGGACGTGTACGAGAGCGAGCCGAAGCGGCCGGAGCCGTTGGTCGGCCTGAACAACGTGCTGCTGACGCCGCACATGGCGGGCTGGTCACCCGAGGCGACGCAGAAGTCAGTCGATCATTTCCTGGCGAATGCTGAAGGGCACTTCGCGGGGCGCGGCGTCGTTACGCCGATCTGAGTGACTTGCTCCTTCCCCCTCTGGGGGAAGGTGGGGATGGGGGCGGGCAGAGCGCGCGCAATGAGCGCCGCTTGCCCCCACCCCCGCCCTCCCCCAGCGGGGGAGGGAGTCAAACCAATACCGGGGGACGTTGGGCGCCCCAGCCACATGCCTGGTCATACGCATGCCCCAGCCGCAGCACTTCGAGATCCGAATGGATCGGCCCCGCAAGCTGCAAGCCCATCGGCAGGCCGCCTTCGCCGAAGCCGGCTCGCACATTCAGCGTCGGCAACCCCGCCAGCGTGAACGGCGTGACGATCTCCATCCAGCGGTGGTACGTGTCGCTCCGCACGCCATTCACCTCGGCCGGCCAATGCAGGTCCGCGTCGAACGGAAACACCTGCGCGGTCGGTGCCACGACGAAGTCGAAGCGCTCGAACAGCGCAAGAAATGCGCGGTACACGTTCGATCGATAGTGCGAGGCCTGGTACAGCGAGGCCGCATCCAGATGCCGGCTCTGCTCGATCTCCCATTGCGCCTCGGGCTTGAGCTGCGCGAACAGCTTCGGATCGCTCAGGTAGGCGCCCAGCTTGCCGCCCACCAGCAGTTGCCGCAGACGCAGCCAGGCGCTCCAGTTGTGCTCGCGCGGCACGTCGAGCGTGCAGGGCTCGACCTCGCAGCCGATGGCGCGGAAGGTGTCGAGCGCCTTCTCGCCGAGTTCGCGCACGCCGGGCGCCAGCGGCAGGTCGGGCCAGACGCTGCCGAGCCAGCCGATGCGCAGGCCCTTGCCGTCGCCGTCGAGCTGCAGCGCATCGGGCGAGGGCAGGGCGTGGGGCGACGACAGCGGCACGCGGCCGTCGAAGCCGGCCTGCACCGCGAGCAGCCGCGCCGTGTCTTCCACCGTGCGGGCCATCGGGCCTTCGCAGCCCAGTTGCTGGAAGAACAGCTCCTGCTCGGGGTCGCCGGGCACGCGTCCGCGCGAAGGCCGCATGCCGATCACGTTGTTGAAGGCAGCGGGGTTGCGCAGCGATCCCATCATGTCGCTGCCGTCGGCCACCGGCAGCATGCCCAGGGCCAGTGCCACGGCCGCGCCGCCGCTGCTGCCGCCCGCGCTGCGGTCGTGCGCGTAGGCATTGCGGGTGGTGCCGAAGACGGTGTTGTAGGTGTGCGAGCCCAGGCCGAATTCGGGCGTGTTGGTCTTGCCGATGACGATGGCGCCAGCCGCGCGCATGCGGGCCACGTGCAGGCTGTCGGTGCGTGCCGGCGAGCGCGGCGACAGCGGCGAGCCCATCGAGGTCGGCAGGCCGGCGGCGTGGCTCAGGTCTTTCACCGCCAGCGGAAAGCCGTGCATCCAGCCGCGCCGTTCGCCGCGCGCCAGTTCGGCGTCGCGCTCGCCGGCCTCGGCCAGCAGCTGCGCCGGCTCGCGCAGGGAGACGATGGCGTTGAAGCGCGGGTTCAGCGCCTCGATGCGGGCCAGCGAGGCCTGCATCACTTCTTGGCAGGACACGTCGCGCGCGGCGATGCGGCGCGAAAGTTCGGTGGCGCTGAGTTCGAGCAGGTCGGCTGAAGGCATGGCGAGTGCGGGAAAAGGAGGGGCGCCCAGTATGGCGCGGCGCTCGCATAATCGCCGCGTATGGAAACAAAGTGGCTCGAAGACTTCATCAGTTTGGCGGAAACCCGCAGCTTCAGCCGCTCGGCCCAATTGAGGCATGTGACGCAGCCGGCGTTCTCGCGCCGCATCCAGGCGCTCGAAGGCTGGGCCGGCACCGACCTGGTCGATCGCAGCTCCTACCCCACGCGCCTGACGCCCGCGGGCCAGACGCTCTACAGCCAGGCCATCGAGATGCTGCAGTCGCTGCAGAGCACCCGGGCCATGCTGCGCGGCCATTCAGCCGCCGGGCAGGACGTGATCGAGATTGCCGTGCCGCACACGCTGGCCTTCACCTTCTTCCCCTCGTGGGTGACCAGCCTGCGCGAGCATTTCGGGCCGATCAAGAGCCGGCTCATCGCGCTCAACGTGCACGACGCGGTGCTGCGGCTGGTCGAAGGCAGTTGCGACCTGCTGATCGCCTACCACCACCCCTCGCAGCCGCTGCAGCTCGATGCCAACAAGTACGAGATGGTCAGCCTCGGCGAGGAAACCGTGGCGCCCTGGGTCAAGGCCGACGCCGAAGGGGCGCCGCGCTACCGGCTGCCGGGCCGCCCGGGCCAGCCGCTGCCGTACCTGGGCTATGCGCCGGGCGCCTACCTGGGCCGCGTGGTCGACCAGTTGCTGAAAGAGTCGGGCACCGCCATCCACCTCGACCGCGTCTATGAAACCGACATGGCCGAAGGCCTGAAGGTGATGGCGCTCGAAGGCCACGGCATTGCCTTCCTGCCGCAGAGCGCGGTGCGCAAGGAGATCAAGGCGCGCAAGCTGGTGAGCGCGCTGCCGCCCGAGATCGACAGCCTCGAAGCCACGATGGAGATCCGCGCCTACCGCGAGCGGCCCACCGCGCCCGCGCCGGTGAAGGCGGCCGGCGGGCGCGCTGCCAAGGTCGCGGCCTCCGACAGCCTGCAGCCCAAGCGCACGGCCGACGCCCTGTGGTCGTACCTTGTCGGCACCCAGCCGGCGCGCTGAACGCAATTTGTGCACCGCACAATCTATAAATGCCGCGCATGAGCCTCCCCGCAAACGGCATTGGCGCCATGTGTCCGGCGCTACTACAGTCGCGGCAGTTTTTTTCTGCTGTCACTCGTCACACCCACCCCGCACGCGCCACACGCGTGCTTTTTTTTAAGCCGAGGAAACCGTATGAGCTCCAATTTCCGGACTGAGCACGACTTCCTCGGCGAGAAGCAGATCCCCGCCATCGCCTACTGGGGCGTGCACACGGCGCGTGCCGTCGAGAACTTCGCGATCTCGGGCACCCGCATCTCGGCCATGCCCGACCTCGTGCGCGCCCTGGCCTACGTGAAGAAGGCCGCCACGCGCGCCAATGCAGACCTGGGCGCCATCGACCGAGACCGCGCCGCCGCGATCATCCTGGCCTGCGAAGACATCGTCGACGGCAAGCTGCTCGGCGAATTCGTGGTCGACGTGATCCAGGGCGGCGCCGGCACCTCGACCAACATGAACGCCAACGAGGTCATCTGCAACCTCGCGCTCGAGAAGCTGGGCCACGAAAAGGGGCGCTACGACGTGCTGCACCCCAACGACCACGTCAACGCCTCGCAGAGCACCAACGACGTGTACCCCACGGCGGTGCGGCTGGCGCTGTGGTTCGCCATCGGCCGGCTGCTCGAAGCCATGGCCGCGCTGCGCCGCAGCTTCGAGGCCAAGGCGCTCGAGTTCAAGGACATCCTCAAGATCGGCCGCACGCAGCTGCAGGACGCGGTGCCCATGACGCTGGGCCAGGAGTTCCTGACCTACGCCATCATGATCGGGGAAGACGAGGCCCGCCTTGGCGAGGCCCGTGCGCTCATCGAAGAAATCAACCTCGGCGCCACCGCCATCGGCACCGGCATCAACGCGCCGCACGGCTATGCCAACCTGGCCTGCCAGTACCTTGCCGAGCAGACCGGCGTGCCGCTCAAGCAGGCCGCCAACCTGATCGAGGCCACGCAGGACACCGGCGCCTTCGTGCAGCTCTCGGGCGTGCTCAAGCGCGTGGCGACCAAGCTGAGCAAGACCTGCAACGACCTGCGCCTGCTGTCCAGCGGCCCGCAGGCCGGCTTCGGCGAGATCCGGCTGCCGGCGCGGCAGGCCGGCTCGTCGATCATGCCGGGCAAGGTCAACCCCGTGATTCCGGAAGTCATGAACCAGGTGGCCTTCGAGGTCATCGGCAACGACATCACCGTCACGCTGGCGTCCGAGGCCGGGCAGCTGCAGCTCAACGCCTTCGAGCCGATCATGGGCTGGAGCCTGTTCAAGAGCATCCAGCACCTGGGCAACGCCTGCCACACGCTGCGCACCAACTGCGTCGACGGCATCGAGGCCAACCGCGAGTTTTTGGCCAAGCGGGTGCGCGAGTCGGTCACGCTGGTCACCGCGCTCAATCCGCTGATCGGCTACGAGAAGGCTGCGCTCATCGCCAAGACCGCGCTGGCCACCGGCGGGCCCATCGACGTGGTGGCCGAATCGCTGGGCATCATGACCCGCGCCGAAATGGACGCGCTGCTCGTGCCCGAGAATCTGACCCAGCCGGTTCGCCTGTCTGCCGCACCGGTTCCCCCGGCCGCCGAGCCTTCGGGCACAAAGGCTGCTTAGTGAAAGTCGGACAATGCCAGGAGGCAGGATCGCACCAAGCTGGCGCCTGTGCGCGCCCAGGCGGTGCAACGTGCGCCGTGTTGCACCGGGTTGGTCCGGGTATCACGCAAAATGCGAATGTCTAGAATTTAGTTGTATCTGTTTCAGTCACCCTCAGGAGTTTTCCGAATGAAAAAACAAGTATTGGCATTGGCAATCGCGGCGCTGGCCGCCGGCGGCGCGATGGCGCAAGCCAATGACACGCTGGCCAAGATCAAGGCTTCCGGCGTCATCACCGAAGGCGTGCGTGAATCGTCCGGCCTGTCGTACACGCTGGGCAACGGCCAGTACACCGGCTTCCACTTCGACGTCTGCGCCAACATCATCAAGGACATCGAGAAGCTCGCCGGCAAGAAGCTCGAAGTCAAGTACCAGCCCGTGACCTCGCAGAACCGCATTCCGCTCGTGCAGAACGGCACTGTGGACATCGAGTGCGGCTCGACCACCAACAACGCCACCCGCCAGAAGGACGTGGCTTTCGGCGACACCACCTACGTCGAAGAAACCAAGATCCTGGTCAAGGCCAACTCGGGCATCAACTCGCTGGCCGACCTGAAGGACAAGACGGTCGCCACCACCACCGGCACCACGCCGCTGCAGACCGTGCGCAAGCAAAAGCGCGCTGAAAACCTGACCTTCAAGGAGGTCTACGGCAAGGACCACTCCGACAGCTTCCTGCTGGTCGAAACCGGCCGTGCCGACGCCTTCGTGATGGACGGCTCGATCCTGGCTGCCCTGGCCGCCAAGTCGAAGTCGCCCAAGGACTACAAGATCCTGAACGACGTGCTGGCCGTCGAACCCATCGGCATCATGATCCGCAAGGACGACCCGGCCTTCAAGAAGGTCGTGGACGACAGCATCAAGGCACAAGCCAAGTCGGGCGAGCTGGCCAAGCTCTATGACAAGTGGTTCATGAAGCCGATCCCGCCGGCAAACGTGGTCATCAACCTGCCGCTGGGCGAAGCCACCAAGAACGCCTGGGCCAACCCGAACGACAAGCCTGCGGAAGACTACGTCACCAAGGAATAAGCGGCGCGTCGCTGCGTGAATGACGCCCACCTTTCGCGGTGGGCGTTTCTTTTCAGGGACTGGTTTTTCGAAGATGGTGAAGGAGTAAGAAAATGGGCAACTGGGATTGGCAGGTCTTCCTGCAAGACCCCGGGGGGGACTATCCGACCTACCTGCAGTGGATGCTGTCCGCCTGGGGCTGGACGGTGTCGGTGGCACTGCTGGCACTGATCGTCGCGTTGGTGCTGGGCTCGCTGGTCGGGATCATCCGCACGCTGCCCGACAACCCGTGGCTGGTGCGGCTGGGCAATGCCTGGGTCGAGTTGTTTCGCAACATCCCGCTGCTGGTGCAGATCTTTCTCTGGTACCACGTCATTCCGGCGCTGATCCCGGTGATGAAGGGCGTGCCCAGCTTCATCCTCGTGGTGCTGGCACTGGGCTTCTTCACCTCGGCGCGTATCGCCGAGCAGGTGCGCTCGGGCATCCAGGCGCTGCCCAAGGGCCAGCGCTATGCGGGCATGGCGGTGGGCTTCACCACCACGCAGTACTACCGCTACGTGATCCTGCCGATGGCCTACCGCATCATCATCCCGCCGCTCACGAGCGAGACGATGAACATCTTCAAGAATTCGTCCGTCGCGTTTGCCGTGTCGGTCACCGAACTCACCATGTTCGCCATGCAGGCGCAGGAAGAAACCTCGCGCGGCATCGAGGTCTACCTGGCGGTGACGGCGTGCTACGTGGTGTCGGCCCTGGCCATCAACCGGCTCATGGCGTACATCGAGAAGAAGACCCGCGTGCCGGGCTTCATCGTCTCGGCCAGCGCTGGCGGCGGAGGACACTGACATGATGAATCTCGACCTGTCGTTCTACAACTGGGACGTCATCAGCAACTTCGTCATCAAGGGCTTCTACTTCAGCATCATGCTGACGGTGGTGGCCACCATTGGCGGCGTGATCTTCGGCACCATCCTGGCGCTCATGCGCCTGTCGGGCAAGAAGTGGCTCGACGCGCCCGCGGCGCTGTACGTCAACGGCATGCGAAGCATCCCGCTGGTGATGGTGATCCTGTGGTTCTTCCTGCTGGTGCCGGCGTCGTTCTATTCGCTGTTCGGTTCGGTGGGCTCCAACTACCGCTCCGAGATCTCGGCCGTGATCACCTTCGTCGCGTTCGAGGCCGCGTACTTCTCCGAGATCATGCGCGCGGGCATCCAGTCGATCCCGCGCGGCCAGGTCAACGCCGGCCAGGCGGTCGGCATGACCTACGGCCAGAACATGCGCCTCGTGGTGCTGCCGCAGGCGTTCCGCAACATGCTGCCGGTGCTGCTCACGCAGACCATCATCCTGTTCCAGGACACCTCGCTGGTCTACGCCATCGGTGCCTACGACATGCTCAAGGGCTTCGAGACCGCCGGCAAGAACTTCGGCCGCCCGATCGAGGCCTACCTGCTCGCAGCCGTCGTGTACTTCGTCATGTGTTATGCCTTGTCCTGGCTCGTGAAGCGCCTGCACAAGAAGATCGCCATCATTCGCTGATTGAGTGGCTGAACCGGAGAGAAAGATATGTCCGAAAAAATGATCGAAATCAAGAACGTCTCCAAGTGGTACGGCCCCGTGCAGGTGCTCAACGACTGCTCGGTGAACATCTCCAAGGGTGACGTGGTGGTGGTGTGCGGGCCTTCGGGCTCGGGCAAGTCCACCCTCATCAAGACCGTGAACGCGCTCGAGCCCTTCCAGAAGGGCGAGATCACCGTCAACGGCATTCCGCTGCACGACCCCAAGACCAACCTGCCCAAGCTGCGCTCCAAGGTCGGCATGGTGTTCCAGCACTTCGAGCTGTTCCCGCACCTGTCGGTGACCGAGAACCTCACGATCGCGCAGATCAAGGTGCTGGGCCGCTCGCCCGACGAAGCCAAGACCCGCGGCCTGAAGATGCTCGACCGCGTGGGCCTGATGGCGCACAAGGACAAGTTCCCGGGCCAGCTCTCGGGCGGCCAGCAGCAGCGCGTGGCGATTGCCCGTGCGCTGTCGATGGACCCGATCGTGATGCTGTTCGACGAACCCACCTCGGCGCTGGACCCCGAAATGGTCGGCGAAGTGCTCGACGTGATGGTGAGCCTGGCCAAGGAAGGCATGACCATGATGGTGGTCACGCACGAAATGGCCTTCGCCCGCAAGGTCGCGAGCCGCGTGATCTTCATCGACGTGGGCGGCAAGATCCTGGAAGACTGCCCGAAGGACGAGTTCTTCGAGCACCCCGAGAATCGTCAGCCGCGCACCAAGGACTTCTTGAACAAGATCCTGCAGCACTGATTCGCTGCTGCGGCACAAAGACAAAAGCCACGCTGTTTCGCAGCGTGGCTTTTTTCATGGGCTGGCCAAGGCTCAGGGCAGCCGCGAGATGCGCTGCGTCAGCAGATCGAAGAACCCCTGCGCATCGCCCTCAGCAATCCAGTTCACGTTGGCCGGCTTCTTCAGCCCGCCGTACCAGTCGACCGCCGTCTGGCCGAAGCCGATGCCTTCGCGGCTGTCGACTTCCACGTTCACCTGCCGGCCCTTGAACAGCGAAGGCTGCAGCAGGTAGCCGATCACCGTGGCGTCATGTACAGGGCCGCCGGGCAGGCCGTAGTACTGCATGTCGTGCTGCACGTAGGCATCGAGGATGTCTGCGACGGTCTTGCCGGCCTGGTTGCCGATGCCGCGCAGCTTCGCGATGCGCTCGGGGCTGGTCAGCACCTTGTGCGTCACGTCCAGCGGCAGCATGGTGATGGGCACGCCGCTCTTGAGCACGATCTCGGCCGCATGCGGGTCGGCGAAGACGTTGAACTCGGCCGTCGGCGTGATGTTGCCGCCGTTGAAATGCGCGCCGCCCATCAGCACCAGCTCGCGCAGGCCGCGCGTGATGTCGGGGGCCTGCGTCAGCGCCAGCGCAAGATTCGTTTCGGGCCCGAGCATCGCGAGCGTCACGCTTTTTTCGGGCGCTGCGCGCAGTGTACGGATCAGGTAGTCGACCGCGTTGCCTTCGGCCAGCGGCTGGCTCGGCTCGTGCACCTTCACGCCCGTGATGCCTTCGCTGCCGTGAATGTCGGCCGCATAGATGGGCGTGCGCACCAAGGGGCGCGGTGCACCCGCATAGACGGGAATGTCGGGCCGCTTCGCCCATTCGCGCGCAAGCCTTGCATTGCGCGACGTCTTGGCCAGCGGCACGTTGCCCGCCACCGTGGTCAGCGCCTGGATCTTCAGTTCGTCGGGCGAGGCCATGGCAAAGAGCAGCGCGATCACATCGTCGGCACCGGGGTCGGTGTCGATGATCAACGTACGCACTGCGGGCTTGCCGGATGCGGCATCGGCGGCATGGGCATTCGAGGCGGCGAGGCTGAGGGTCAAGATGACGAGTCCAAGGACAGGAAGGGCCAGAAGAAAAAGCAGGCGGCGTGCCGTCGTTGTCGATGCAACGGCCGATGCGGTGGATTTCAGGGGCATGGGAGCGATTCCTTGCGGGCGCGGGAGTGCGCCGCAAGTCAGTCTGCCAGAGCATCGCGCGCCGCAACACGCGATGGCGGCTGCATTTTCGGCCATCGCGCGCAGGTGCGCGACACCGTGCAAACCAAGGGGTTAGCGCGCGAATTTGCCCACAGTGAAAAGTGTGCAGCCGCGCGGCTGCCGCCTGCTGCCTACTGTTGCGTGCGCCCCTCACCGAGCCGCTGCGCGAAGAACGACAGGATCTCGTTGCGTGCCGCCACGGTGGGCTGGCCCGCTTCATCGATCAGGTGTGCCGTCACCACGCTGTGCGGGCTGGCCACCACCTTGTCGAAGAAGGGCGGTGTGTTCGGGTTGGCCGCGCTGTCGGGCAGCACGCGAGCGACGAAGCGCGGCCCCAGCGCCTCGGCAAAGGCCGCGAAGCGCTCGGCCCTGCAATGCTTGTCACCGTCGAAGCGGTAGGCCATCACCGTCAGGTCTTCGCGCTCCAGGCGCGCACGCACGGCGGCCAGTTCGTCGGGCGCCATGTTCATGCCGGCGGGGTTGTCCATGGGCAACGAGGGCTGGCACACCACGGGCGCCAGCATCGCGGGCTCCAGCATCATCGAGAGCGCGAAGTTGCCCGTGAAGCACATGCCGATCGCGCCCACGCCGGGGCCGCCGCACTCTTCGTGCGCGAGCCGCGCAAGGGCGCGCAGCCACTGCGTCACCGGGCTCGATTCGTTGGAGGCGAAGGCACGAAACTCCGCGCTGACGCAGGCCCGCTTGAAGGTGGCGATGCCTTCCTCGACACCCGGCACCGCACCGTCGCGGCCGAACAGCGAGGGCATGTAGACCGTGAAGCCCGCGTCGCGCACCCAGCGGCTGAAGCGTGCGACGTGCGGGCTGATGCCCGGCATCTCTGTCATCACGATCACCGCGGGCCCTGTGCCCGTCACGTGGACCACCTTGGTGATGCCGTCGAGCGTGATCGAACGGGGCTCGAAGTCGTTCAATGGATCGTCGTGGTTCATGCCGTGGCCTCCACCAGATGCTGCAGGTGCGCGTAGCCCGCTGCGCGGGCGAAATCGGGAAGCTTCCAGAGCGCGCTGCCCACGCCCCAGGTGCCATTGGGCACATCGTGCAGGACGACTGAACTCAGCAGCTGGCGCTTGTCATTCGCGGGCATCGCGGCCTTGAATGCCGCGTGCATCAAGTGGATGAACTGCGTGCGCGATGCCTCGTCCAGCACACCGGCAGGCAACTGCACGGTGGCCGCGCAAGGCAGGAACTTCGCCGTGACGTCGGCCCCACCGCATGTCCAGTCGCCGGCCGCGATCTCTTCGATCAGCACCCAGCAAAGAAACTGCTTCGCCGGGTCGGCCGGAATCTGTTCGGCGGCCGATGCGGCTTCCCTGATCTTCTGGACGAGCGCTGCCCGGCTGTCGCCGGGAAAGGCGCCTTGTGGAATCTTGACGAGGATGTGGGGCATGGGTGCGCCTGCTGATGTGAAGCTTGTATTGGAGCGATCCCGTTGCCAGAATGACAGTGTCTGTTTTGACTGTTTTAAGGCGCTATCCGACATGCATGATTTCACCGTCCTGGTTCTGGAGGACGCATATGCCAGCAGCGTGGCGGTCACGCTCGACATCCTCGCTGCGGCAAGTGCGTTGGCGGCCAGGGCAGGCGTGGCCGCGCCGCGCTGGCGCCTCTGCTCGGCCGAAGGCGGCACGGTGCGGCTCCAGGGCGGCATGAACATCGACACCGCCAGGCTGCCCGCAAGGCCCAGGGACGACCGTTCGACATGGGTGCTGCCGGGCCTGGGGTTGAACACATCGGCACAGGTCCGGCAACGCCTCGAAGACGCCGATACGGCCAAGGCCGTTGCCGGCCTCGCGCGGCATGCGCGGGCGGGTGGGCCTGTGGCTGCATCGTGTTCGGCAGTGTTCCTGCTGCACGCTGCGGGCCTGCTTGAAGGCCGGCGCGCCACCACTTCATGGTGGCACGCACCACTGCTTCAAAGAATGGCGCCGGGCTGCACCGTCGATGCTGACCGCATGGTGTGTTCCGATGGCCCCGTGGTCACGGCTGGTGCCGCCTTCGCCCAGACCGATCTCATGCTGCACCTGCTGCGTGAGCGCTTCGGCAACGCACTGGCCGACCTGGTCTCGCGCATGCTGCTGATCGACGGGCGTCAGGCGCAGGCGCCGTTCATCGTTCCCGAGGCGATGGCCAGCGGCAACGACCTCGTGGCCAAGGTCGCCGCGCGCATCGAGTCCGCGTTGCCCGCCCCACCGACCGTGAGCGCCCTGGCACGTGAGTTCTGCATGTCCGAGCGTACGCTGTCGCGCCACATCCAGAAGGCGACTGGCAAGAGCACGCAGGCGCTGGTGCTGGGCGTCAGGCTGCGCCGCGCGCGGGCGCTGCTCGAAACCAGCCGCATGACGGTCGAACAGGTGGCCGGCGCCGTCGGGTACCAGGACGCCACCGCATTGCGACGCCTGATGAAGAAGGTGACCGGCGCGAACCCGAGCCGGTACCGCTGCTGATCGAAGCGCGCTGCTTCCGATTACTTCTTGCGCGCCGCAATCGCCTTCTCGGCGTTCGCGACCAGCTCCACGCCCACGGTGGACTTCCACTTGTCGTACACCGGCCGCGTCGCCTTCACGAAGGCTTCGCGCTCTGCCGGCGTGAGGTTGGTCACCGTCACGCCCATGCCCGCGATGTCTTTCAGCACAGGCTTGTCGGCTTCCACCAGGCCCTTGCGCGCGATGGCGATTTCTTCCTTGCCGGCATCGATGGCCGCCTGGCGCACGATGGCCTGATCGGCCGGTGTCCACGAGGCCCAGATTTCCTTGTTGACCACGAACACCAGCGGGTCGGCCACGTAGCCCCAGGTGGTCACGAACTTCTGGCCCACGGTCTGCATCTTGAGCACGGTGAACAGGAACAGCGGGTTCTCTTGCCCATCAACCGCGCCGCTCGCGAGCGCGGGTTGTGCATCGGCCCAGCTCATCTGCGTGGGGTTGGCGCCGAGTGCGGTGAACATGTCCGAATAGATGGGCGAACCGACCACGCGGATCTTCATGCCCTTCATGTCCGCGGGCGACTTGATCGGCTTCTTCGAGTTGGTGATCTCGCGGTAGCCGTTCTCGCCCCAGGCGAGCGGCACGACGCCGGCCTTCTCGAGCGTCTTGAACATCTCCTTGCCGACGTCGCCTTGCGTGAGCGCATCGATGGCCGCGTAGTCGGGCATCAGGAAGGGCATGGAAAACAGGTTGAGCTGCTTGACCTGCGGCGACCAGTTGATGGTCGAGCCCACGGCCATGTCGATGACGCCCTGGCGCAGCGCGCTGAACTCGCGGGTCTGGTCACCCTGGATGAGTGACACGCCGGGGTACAGCTTGATGTTGATGCGGCCCTGGGTGCGCTCCTTGACCATGTCGGCCCAGATCTTTCCGGCCTGGCCCCAGGGCGTCGGCGGGCCGAGCACGAGGGACATCTTGTATTCGGGCTTGTAGTTGCCTTGCGCGATGGCGGCGGTACTGGCAAAGCCGAATGCAGTCGCGGCCACGGCAAGGCCCAGCAGGGTGCGGCGGAATTTCATGAGACGTCTCCTTATTGTTTGAACACTGACTGGCACTGAAAACTTTTCAATGGAACGCGAGGGGCGCGTTGTTCGGGGCGAGTGCACAGGACACCGGGTACTCCCCTCCTTAGTACCCAAGCTTGCGCGGCAACCACAGCGCCAGTTCCGGAAAGATGATGACCAGCACCATCACCACGAACATCGAGAACAGCATCCAGCCCACCCATCGCACCGTCTCTTCCATGCGCACATTGGCGATGCGGCACGACACCATGAGGTTGACCGCGAGCGGCGGCGTGAACTGGCCCAACGCCACCTTCAGTGTGAGGATCACGCCGAACCACACCGGGTCCCACTTGTAGTGCTGCACGATGGGCAGCAACAGCGGCACGAAGATCAAAAAGATCGACACCCCATCGAGGAACATGCCCACCGTGATCAGCAGCAGGATCAGCAGCGCCAGGATGCCGTACTCGCCCAGCCCCGAATTCACGATGGCGCGCGTCACCGGATCGATCACGCCCAGCGTCGACAGCGAATACGCAAAGATGCCCGCCAGAGACACCACCAGCAGGATCACCGCCGACAGCTCGCCCGACTCGCGCAGGATCACGAACAGGTCGCGCACCTTGATCGTTCGGTGGATGCACATGCCCACGAACAGGCCGTAGAACACCGCCACCACCGCCGCTTCGGTCGGCGTGAACCAGCCCGCACGCATGCCGCCGAGAATGAGCACCGGCGCAGCCAGGCCCCAGGTCGCTTCGCGAAAGCTCTTCCAGAACGGCGGGCGTGGCAAGGTCGATTCGAGCGCGCCCATCTTGTGCTTGCGGGCCAGCATCACGGCCGGGATCATCAACGCCAGGCCGGCCATCACGCCGGGGATCATGCCGGCCGCGAACAGCGCCGGCACCGACGCACCGGGCACCAGCACCGAGTACACGATGAACGCGACCGAAGGCGGAATCAGGATGTCGGTGGCCGCCGCCGCACCCACCACGCTGGCCGAGAAGGCCGGCGGGTAGCCCGCGCGCGACATGGCCGCGATCATCACCGCGCCCACCGCCGCCGCATTGGCCGGGCCCGAACCCGAGATGCCGCCGAGAAACATCGCCACCGCAATCGCCACCAGTGGCAGCATGCCGGGGCCGCGCCCCACGATGGCAATCGCGAAGTTCACGAGCCGTAGCGCCACGCCCGAGCGGTCGAAGATGGAGCCCACCAGCACGAACATCGGAATGGCCAGCAGCGGGTACTTGCCCAGGCCCGCGTAGAAGTTCTGCGGCACGGCCAGCAGGCCGAACCATTGCGCGTCGCTATTGGCCAGCGCGATGCAGGCGGCACCGGCCAGGCCCAATGCGGCGCCGATGGGCACGCCCACCAGCATCATCGCCACGAAGGCGACGAAGAGAAGCGTGGCGATCACTTGGCGTCGCCCTTGCCGCTGCTGTTGTTGCTGCTATTGCTGCTGCTGCCGGTCTTCTTGCCGGTGGCGGGTGCATCGGACTTGTAGTTTGTCTTGCGGCCGCGGCGCACCATGAGCCCGATCGCGCGCAGCGCGATGGCAAACGACACGATCGGCAGCCAGATTGAATACCACCAGGCCGGCAGGCCGATGCCCGGCGTGGTTTCTTCGAAGTGGTAGTCGTCCCACACCATGCGGATGCTGAGCGCGCCGATCAGCGTGAACAGGATCGCGATCGTCAGCGCGCCGAACTGCGCAAGCCGCTTGCGCCGCGCCATCGAGCCGCTTTCCGAGAAGTACTCGATGCGGATGTGCCGGTCGCGCGCCACGGCCGCCGAGCCGGCCACCAGCGCCAGCATGATCATGAGGAACACCGAGAACTCTTCGGTCCACGCGAACGACGAATCGGTGAAGTAGCGCACCAGCACGTTGGCAAAGGTGATGAGCGCCAGCGCACCCATGATGATGACCGTGAGCCAGTCCTCGATGGCCAGCGGCACCTTGGTCGGCTCGTCGGCGGCTTCGATGTCGGGGGGGAGGGGGCTGGCGGCGTCCAGCGTGGGGCCGGACTCGGGTGGAGTTGTCATCGCAGGAAGGTCAGTGAGGCAAACGCCATGTCACCGGGCGGACGCCGGGATGCGATCCGTACACCTCGACAGGGAAACAACCTTCCATGCTAGGTCGTCGATGACCACGCATGTATCGGGGGTTTCCTTAGCAGCTGGGCCTGCTGAGCGGCTTTCGGGGCGTGTGTACAGGGCACCGGGTACTCCCCTCCGCGAATATCCCCCGGCCTTCGGCCTCCTCCTTTATTTCGCTGCGGGGAGTACCCGGTGCCTTGTGCACGATGAGGGCGGCTGTGGGGTTGGTGGGTCCAGCGCTGTGGTGGATTGCGGGTGGGCGTGCGGGGGCGTGCTACTGAGCTTTCGTGAGAGACGGGCGCTGGACAAGCAGAAGTCCGAAGGGCTGGTGTAGGTCGCGGCCGACTTTGGTATGAGTGCGTTCGATGTTCGCTTCTGAATCGTTTCAGCCCACACAGGTAAGGATCGAGAGGTGCGGCGCAATACTTCGCCGACAATCCTGGCTCTATGCCGCTTGAGATTGCCTTTCAGACGAGGGAGTTGCGTGCCACCTGTGAAAGCCCGACGAGGGCGAAGCGGGAGCTTGGCGAGCTAGGCAGCAAGGCGCTGCGCCGGGTGCTGGCCGACATGAACGCGGTTGAAACTGTCGCCGAACTGTTTGATATGGGGCTCGAAATTGAGAGTTGCACGCAGGAGCACGGAATGCTACGGTTCCAGTTAAGCGAAGGACTTAGCCTCTTCTGCAATGTGATTCAGCAAAGCGCGCCGATGAATGGTGAAACGATTGATTGGGCTCAAGTGGCGAGACTCAAGGTCGCCCGCATCGGGGGCGGCAAGTGAGTGTCTCTGCTGAATTTCTCCCTGCATGGGCGTCTCCTCCAGGCGAGACCGTTCGAGAACTCGCCCAGCGGAAGGGGCTGACACAAGCGGTCGTTGCCAGCGCCCTCGGCGTTGCGGAAAGTGCTCTCGCTCGCGTGCTCGATGGCGATTTACCCATCACCGAAGCGAGAGCGGAAAGACTTGCGGCCTCTGTCGGGGCTACGCCTCGTTTCTGGCTTGCACGTGAGGCGCAGTACCGCCATGCATTGCAGGCAATTCACGATGACACCCGTGCCTGGGTATCCAGCCTTCCGTTCGCCGACATGGCGAAGTTTGGATGGTTGAGTGCCGCGAGCACGGCCGCGGACAAACTCCACCAAGCTTTCGCCTTTTTCGGCGTGTCGAGCGTCGATGAATGGCGGGATACGTGGCTTTCGGAACGCGCCGGCTTGACGGCGTACAGGACCTCGCCAGTCTTTACGACGCAAGGCGCGTCTGCTGCTGCTTGGCTTCGACAGGGTGAGCAGGCCGCGAGCCGCATCAGCACCGCGCAATGGTCCCGCGCCGACTTCGAGCGAATCCTGCCGGAGTTGAAGCCGCTGACGAGGGTTGAGAAGCCCACGGAATTTATCCATCAGCTTCAGCGTAGGTGTGCCGAGTGCGGGGTCGCAGTTGTCATTGTCCGGACCCCCAAAGGCTGCCCGGCAAGCGGTGCAACACGGGTTAGAAATGGTCAAGCCATCCTTCAGCTCAGTGCTCGGTATCTGCGTGACGACAGCTTCTGGTTCACCTTTTTCCACGAGGCCGGGCATCTGGTTTTACACGAGGATCGCCTGTTCCTTGAGTGGTCTGAGAAGCGGCATCTCGATGAGAAAGAGGAGCGGGAAGCCAATGACTTCGCTGGGAAGGTTCTGATTCCGCCGTCGCAAGAGGCTGCGCTGCGCGCGCTTCCTCATGAGTACAAGGCTGTCATGAGGTTTGCGCGAAAGCTCTCGGTGTCGCCGGGAATCGTGGTTGGTCAGCTTCAACACCGAGGCTTAGTGCCTAGGGACAAGCTCAACTTCCTGAAGAAACGATATACCTGGGGCTAATTGCTACCCGCGGAAGGGCAGATATTTCCCGGGGCTCTTCTGCCAGTTGCACATGGCATCCTCCATAACCTGCATGCCGACGCCCAAGTGCTTCTCCAGGGCGGCAACGCGCGCTTCGAGGGTCTTGGCACTGGTATTCGAGTCGATTTGCCCGTCGAATAGCAAGCGTGCCCCTTTCTTGGGACCGGTGGCCTCGTTCATGTACGTCGAGTTGGCATCAATCGCGGCGAGGCCGACCTTAGCGAGCATTGTGAGGTAGTCGAAACGTCCGGTGCGCCCGAAGCTCATTACTGCGTCCATCGAGTCATATAGCAGTGCGAATGCTCGTCGGGGATGGCCTTCCGCCTGTGCCAGCGCGCTCGCGATCATCTTGTCGTGCGAGCCGTTCTCTTTGACCCATTCGACGTAGGTACTAACGACGACGCTGGTGCCGCGAGCGCCTTGCTTGAGAGACTCGTACTTGCGGTGATTGCCGAACTTGCCCTTGAAGTCGGCGCGGTTGTCCTCGAGCCATTCGCCATAGGCTATCGGATCAGCGGCAACTCGCGGCCAGGTCCAAGGCGTGTCCTCAAGCGAACCGTACAACTCGCGCGCAAGCAGCCATTCGGTGCGCAGGTTCCGGCCGCAATGCGTGGCGAGGAATACCAGCCAGAACGCCTCCTCCCGGTGTCCGTCAGACGCCTTGAGCATTGCTGCCCTAATAGGGTCGAACAGGGTGCTCTTTGGGTCGGCACGCAGCAGGCTAATGGGCCGGGCCCGTACCCTATGCACGTACTCGACGCGCTGGAGACTGTCGATGAGCTGATCCACGAAGGTCAGCATGTTCTCCACGGGGACGATGCCGGTCAGTGGCATCTGTTCTTTGTGGAACTCCATCAGCTGTGCTTCGAGAGTCTCACTTCGCTGCTTCTTCTCGGGGCCTTTCATATCGTTTCCTTGGTCAAGGCTGCCTGGCCATCGAAGATCGACAGCTGGTCTTTGTCGGTGGTGAGCTTGTAGCGCCTCTTTATGTACGTCGAGTAGACGTCGTCGTGGATACGCCGCTTCAGGCGTCTGATCTCTGGCTGGTTGTTCGGGACGAGCCCAGCCTTGTGGATCGTCAGCAAAGTGGCCAAGTCTTCCCAATATGGGTCCATGGTCGCAGGTGGCGTTGGAATTGAGCCATGGCTAGTGCGCACCTTCTTCTCGAAATCGACGAGGCCTTTCACGGCGACCCACGGGTCGCTCTTGGGCATCGGCGGCATTGGGCGGTGTGTCTGCCAGCCCTCGTCTAAGAACTGGAGGGCTTTGTCGTGGTGCTCGTCGTATAGGTGCAAGCTGCCGACGGCGTGCTTGTATTCACCCAGCTCGATGCCCACTGACCGGGCGACGAGCTCCTGAAGCATGGTGAATGTGAAGACATCGTGGGGCAGGCCGAGCCAAGCGTCGTTCGAACGCATTGACGTCAACATGTGCAGCCGACTGTCTCGCACCATGAATTGCAGCGTACAGGTGCAGGGTACGTCTCTATGAAATTCAAGCGTGTCGGTGCGGTCAAACAGCTGCAAAACTGCTTGCCTTGAATCTTGCTTGTCCTTCAGCAACTGGATGACACGGGCGACTTGGTCGTTCGGCGTCTTGCCGAACAGGCGTGGCCCGTAGGCGCCGTAGATGGTTTTCTTGTCGTCGGAGAACTCGTCATAGCGAGGGATGTAGTGCTGGATGAAGTCCAGCCGATTGCTGCCCGCAAGTATCCACAGCAGTTCGCCGAGGCAGCTGAAGAGGAGGCCCCGCGATTCTGATCGGCTGAGACGAACCCGTGGTGCTGAGAGCTTCAGCAGCATGCCGCTAGTTTCCCGGGCATCGCCTTTCGACGGTTTTATCGCGGTGCCGCGGGCGAGAATTTGCTTGTATACCTTGAACAGCAGATCGTCGAGGGAGTCGGCCGCGAGATACACGTCGTGCTCGCTGGGTCAGGCGAAGAGACAGGGCTGAGGAGGGGCGGCTGCGATGGCGCGCGCGGGCAAGGCTGCTTGCAGACCGATTCGCACTGCGTCTCGAGCGGAGATTGCAGTAGCGCCATGTTGAAGCGCGCGCCGGCGTTGGTTAGCGGTGACGTCGTAGTGGGGATGGCGCGCACCGCGATGGAAGGCGCGCGCGGACAGTCCGATGCTGGCCGCGAATTCGTGCAGTTCCTGGATGCTATCCGCAACAAGGTGGAACCACGCATAACCGTGCTTCAGGACCTTGGCATCGTCGACGTATATCACTTGTAGTTCCCTCTTCCCGGGCGGAAATCTAACATTTAGTGATATGTGCGCCGGGGCGGGTTTTCCAGAGGCGGTGATGGCGGAGGGCGTAGCGACCGCTTTTGCGATCGAGTTGTTTAAGGGGTTCGACCATTACGCCTTGCCTCAATCGACCGAGAGTCAAACTCTCTTCATCACGAAGGCTTCAGTCGTTCCATATCAAAGCTCCTGCTCCCCAGGCGGGCCACGAACTTCGCAGCCCGCAGACCAGCCCCTACCCGCCAGTCTCAGGCGCTGCGCGTCGCGCCTTCTCGCTCACCTGAAACAACTCCCTCGCCTTGCGCGCCAGTTCAGCCGCAAGCCAAAGCAGGTTGTCCAGTTGTCGAGGCCCTTCACCGCTGCACCAGTCGATGTCTTCTCCATGGCAGACCCACAGGAGGGCTTCAAGTTGAGAGAGGGTGTTTTCGAGAAGATCCGCCGCGTCTTGGGCGTTGTCTTCGGAGGCTACCGGCGTACGAGGCCGGGCTATAGTCTTGCTAGCCATTTTTGTGCGTTCCTTCCAAGGTTGTTGCACGAACTTGGTTAGACGGCTGGGGTGCTCGTAACACCCTGGCCGTCGCCTTTTGATACCTCGCATCTGCATCGCTGCTTTCGCACCGACAACCTGCCGCGAGGCAAGCAGCCTTCAAACATCTCGGTGGTGGTTGGGTGTGTTGCGCTTTCTTCTCCCCTTGGTGGGGTGTCGAGTGACAGGGGCATTCACTCTAGAGAAGAACCCGGCGAAGCAACCGGTTCATGCGGCACGAAGTCTTGGCAACCGCCAATAAATGCAGCTTCCGCAGTGGCTCTGAACGATCACGCTGGCGGGGTGTGCCTTGCGCAGCGAAATCAAGGAGGAGGCCGAAGGCCGGGGGACATTCGCGGAGCAACAAGGTACCCCGTCGGCGTGAACGCCCCCGGATGCGAGCAGAAAGACTCAGTCCATCCAGGACCGCGCCCGGTCCAGGTGCTCGCGGCACTCGCGCACCATGCGTTCGAGCAGTTCCGCGCAGGTCGGAATGTCGTCGATCAGGCCGATGCATTGGCCGGCCGAGACCACGCCGTTGTTCACCTCGCCCGACTCCAGCGCCGCGCGGCCGCGCGCGCCTGCGACCAGCGGGCGCACCTCTTCGAACTCGCAGCCGCCGGGGCGGTTCTCGGTGGTCACCACTTCTTCGGAGATGGCGTTGCGGAACACGCGCGCGGTGTTGCGCATGGTGCGAAACATCAGCTTGGTGTCGCGCTCGGTCGCATCGACCAGCGCCTGCTTGATGTTGTCGTGAATGGGCGCTTCCTTCGTCACGCAGAAGCGCGTGCCCATGTTGACGCCCTCGGCGCCCAGCGCGAGCGCCGCAGCCATGCCGCGCCCGTCGGCGATGCCGCCCGACGCGATGATCGGAATGCGCAGCTTGCGCGCGGCGATGGGCAGCAGCACGAGGCCGGGCACGTCGTCTTCGCCCGGATGGCCCGCGCACTCGAAGCCGTCGACCGACACCGCATCGACGCCATTGCGTTCCGCCGACAGCGCATGGCGCACGGAGGTGCACTTGTGCACGATCTTCACGTCATGCCGCTTCAGCGCCTCGATGAAGTCCTTCGGGCTGTTGCCCGCCGTCTCCACGATCTTGATGCCGCTGTCGATGATGGCCTGCACGTACTCCGCATACGGCGGCGGCTTCACCGCCGGCAGGATCGTGAGGTTCACGCCGAAGGGCTTGTCGGTGAGCGTGCGGGTGCGCGCGATCTCATTGCGCAGGTCGTCGGGCGTGGGCTGCGTGAGCGCGGTCACGATGCCCAGGCCGCCTGCGTTCGACACGGCCGCCGCCAGCTCGGCGCGGCCCACCCATTGCATGCCGCCCTGGATGATGGGGTAGCGGATGCCGAGCAGTTCGGTGATGCGGGTCTTCATCTGTCGCGCGTCCTCTTACAGCGCCTTGCCCAGCTCGGGCACGGCCACGAACAGGTCGGCCACGAGGCCATAGTCGGCCACCGAGAAGATCGGCGCTTCTTCGTCCTTGTTGATCGCAACGATCACCTTGGAGTCCTTCATGCCGGCCAAGTGCTGGATCGCGCCAGAGATGCCGGCTGCGATGTATAGCTGCGGCGCAACGATCTTGCCGGTCTGGCCCACTTGCCAGTCGTTCGGGGCGTAGCCCGCATCCACTGCGGCGCGACTGGCGCCAAGACCTGCGTTCAGCTTGTCGGCCAGCGGTGCCATCACTTCGGTGAACTTCTCGGCGCTGCCCAAGGCGCGGCCACCGGAGACGATGATCTTGGCGGCCGTCAGTTCAGGGCGCTCGCTCTTGGTGACTTCACGGCCGACAAAGCTGCTCTTGCCGCTGTCGGCCACGCCTTCAGCCGTTTCGATCGCTGCGCTGCCACCGGTGGCGGCTGCTGCATCGAAGCCGGTGGTGCGGACCGTGATGACCTTGACCGGGTCGGCGCTCTGCACGGTGGCAATCGCGTTGCCGGCGTAGATCGGGCGCTCGAAGGTGTCGGGGCTGTCGACCTTGGTGATGTCGCTGATCTGCGCCACATCGAGCTTGGCAGCGACGCGTGGTGCGACGTTCTTGCCGTTGGCGGTCGAGGGGAACAGGATGTGGCTGTAGTTGCCGGCAATGGCCAGCACTTGCGCTGCGACGTTTTCAGCAAGGTTTTCTGCGAGGGATGCGCTGTCTGCAGCGATCACCTTGGAGACGCCTGCGATCTGCGCAGCGGCCTTGGCAGCCTCCGCGGCATTGGCACCGGCCACGAGCACGTGGACGTCGCCACCGCAAGCCAGCGCGGCGGTCACGGTGTTGAGGGTGGCCGGCTTGATGCTGGCGTGGTCGTGTTCGGCAATGACGAGTGCGGTCATGTTCGTTGTCTTCCTCAGATCACTTTGGCTTCGTTCTTGAGCTTGTCCACCAGGGTGGCGACGTCGGGCACCTTGATGCCGGCACCACGCTTCGGGGGCTCGCTGACCTTCAGGGTCTTCAGGCGCGGCTTGACGTCCACGCCCAGGTCTTCGGGCTTGAAGGTGTCCAGCTGCTTCTTCTTGGCCTTCATGATGTTGGGCAAGGTGACGTAGCGCGGCTCGTTCAGGCGCAGGTCGGTCGTGATGACGGCCGGCAGCGTGAGGGAGACGGTTTCCAGGCCGCCGTCCACTTCGCGGGTCACGGTAGCTTTGTCGCCAGCGACTTCGACCTTGGAGGCGAAGGTGGCTTGCGGCAGGTCGGCCAGCGCGGCCAGCATCTGGCCGGTCTGGTTGGCGTCGTCGTCGATGGCTTGCTTGCCAAGAATGATGAGAGACGGCTGCTCCTTGTCCACCAGCGCCTTCAGCAGCTTGGCCACAGCCAGCGGCTGCAGCTCTTCGGTGGTTTCAACGAGGATGCCGCGATCGGCACCGATGGCCATGGCCGTGCGCAGGGTTTCCTGGCACTTGGCATCGCCGCACGACACGGCAATCACTTCGGTGACCACGCCCTTTTCCTTCAGGCGCACCGCTTCTTCCACAGCGATCTCGTCGAAGGGGTTCATGCTCATCTTGACGTTGGCAATGTCCACCCCGGTGCCGTCGCTCTTCACGCGCACCTTCACGTTGTAATCGACGACCCGTTTGACAGGTACCAGAACCTTCATGGCTGTTCCTTTGAATGACTGAAGAATGAGTTACTCGAGCTTGGCGCCCGACTGCTTGATGAGGCGCTCCCACACCGGGCGCTCGGCCTTCCATGCGGCGGCGAAGAGTTCGGGCGAGCTGTCCTTGATCTCGAAGCCCATGGCCGCCACGCGCTCGCGCACGTCGGGCTGCTGCGTGGCCTTGCGCACTTCTTGCGCGAGGCGGTCCACGATGGGCTTGGGTGTCTTGGCGGGCACCGCGATGGCGAGCCAGCCGGTCACGCGGTAGGCCTCGTCCTTCAGGCCTTGCTCGGCCAGCGTGGGCACGTCGGGCAGGGTGCTCATGCGGCGCTCGCCGCTCACGCCGATGGCGCGGATCTTTCCGGAGTCGATGTGCGGCTTGGCCACCAGCGCGCTCGCATAGGCCATCTGGATCTGGCCGCCGATCAGGTCCTGCATCATCGGCGCCTCGCCCTTGTAGGCGACGTGGTTCATGTCGGACTGCGTGGCCAGGCTCATGTGCGCGCCGGCCAGGTGCGGGTACGCGCCGATGCCGTACGAGCCGTAGGCCACCTTGCCCTTGTTGGCGACGACGTACTTCAGCAGCTCGGGCCCGGTCTTCACGGGCACGCTGGGGTGCACCACCAGCACCAGCGGGGCCGCCGCGATCTGGTAGACCAGCGTGAGGTCGCGTGCCGTGTCGTAGGGCAGCTTCTCGTAGAGAAACTCGTTGGTCATCAGCGAATTGCTCAGGCCCAGCACGATGGTGTAGCCATCGGGCGCTGCCTTGGCGACCGCGTCGGTGCCGATGATGCCGGCCGCGCCGGGCCGGTTGTCGATGATGACGGGCTGGCCCAGGCCTGCCGACAGCTTCTGGCCGATCACGCGCGCGAGCACGTCGGTGGCACCGCCGGCGGCGAAGGGCACGACCAGGCGGACCGGCTTGTTGGGGTAGGGCGCTTGCGCATGGGCCGGTGCCAGCGCGCACAGCGTGGTCACGGCGGCGGTTGCGCACAGCAGGGCACGGCGGTTCGGGATGATGCGGAACTTCATGGTTGTCCTCTCTGTTTCTCCGTTTTGAAAATTCTTGTCGTCACTGCAGCGCGATGCGCGTCTTGAAGGGCAGCGGCTCCAGCGCCTTCTGCAGCCCCTCCTGCAGCGGCGCGGCCAGCGCGCCCGCCGCCGTTGCATCGATACGCACGCGCACGAGGCTCTCGCCTTCGGTCGTCACTTCGGGGCTTGCGGCGGCGCTCACGCCGAGTGCCGCGCACACCTCGGCGACCGTTGCGGCCACCACCTGCCGCGCGGCCATGGCGCGCAGCTCGGGCTTGTAGATCTTTCCGACGTTGGTCATCGGCATGGTCGCGATCACCGACACCCACTTGGGCCGCGCCGGTGCCTCGTCCACCCGCGCGGCGGTGAAGGCCAGCAGCTCTTCTTCGGTGGCCGATGCGCCGGGCACCAGCGTCGCGAAGATCACCGGCAGCTCGCCTGCATAGGCATCGGGGGCGCCGACTGCTGCGCACAGTTGCACGGCGGGGTGCGCGCCCAGCGCGTCCTCGATGGTCTTGGGGTCGATGTTGTGGCCGCTGCGGATGATCAGGTCCTTCGAGCGGCCCGTGAGGTTCAGGCGCTGCTCGCTGTCGATCCAGCCCAGGTCGCCGGTGGCGAGCCAGCCGTCGGCCGTGAAGGCCTTCGCGTTGTCCGCAGGGTCGACGAAACCCGAGAACACGTTGGGCGACTTGAACAGCACCATGCCCTGCTCGCCTTGCGGCATCTCGCGGTCGCTCGCGTTGCCGTTCTCGTCGAGCGCCACCACGCGCATCTGCATGTAGGGCAGGCGAAAGCCGACGCAGCCCGCGGGTCCGCTCACGCCCGGCGGCGTGATGGTCGAGATGCCGGCCATCTCGGTCATGCCCAGGCTCTCGTGCACATGCAGGCCGAACAGACGCTCGAAGCGCGCGGCCAGCTCGGGCGCGAGCACGGCGGCGCCGGTGCGGCAGTAGGTGATGGAGGAAATGTCCGCGCCGTCCAGCGGCACGTTGGCCAGCGCCGCGAGCACGGTGGGCACGGCCGACAGCGAGGTCGGGCGGTACTTCGCCACCAGCTTCCAGTAGTTGGCGAGCACCTCCTTGTTGCGCAGCAGCGAGGTGGTGGGAATGATCACTTCCACACCGGCCGACAGCGACGACAGCGAAGCCGGCAGCACGCCCGCCACATGGAACAGCGGGTAGCCGTTGATCGAGATGCCGTTCTCGTTCATGCCCGCGACCTGCACGCTGGCCCAGGCGGTGAACACCTGCGCGCCGTGGCTGTGGCGCGCGAGCTTGGGCGCACCCGTGGTGCCGCCGGTGTGGAAGTAGGCGGCGATGTCGGTGGGCGCGATGTCGCGGCCGCTCACGAGCCGGTCGTTGGGTTGCGCGGCGCGCAGCACATCGAACTCGGCCACGCCGTCCGGCAATGCACCGGCTGCACCGGGCGCTTCATCGTGCGGCGCCACGCGCAGCACGGTGGTGAGCGTGGGCACCTGGCCGCGCAGGCGCATGGCCTTCGACCACATGCCCGATTCGCTGTCCGAGCCATAGGCGATCAGCACCTTGGCACGGCCGGCGGTCATCAGCGCCACCAGCTTCTCGTCGGTCAGCAGCGGGTTGAGCGGCTGCACGATGCCGGCCGCTTCGCCGCCCCAGAGCGCGAGGTGGTATTCGAGGCAACCGGGCAGCAGCACCGCCACCGCATCGTCGGGCCCCACGCCCAGCGTGTGCAGCAGGTTGGCGGTCTGGTGGATGCGCGCGAGCAGCTCGGCGTAAGACCAGCGGATGGGCTCGTCCGCCGGGTTGCCGGTGCGCAGGAAGGTCAGCGCGGTCTTGTGGCCGAAGGCCGCGCCGGCGTTGCGAAAGATCTCGTAGGTGCTGCGCACCGTGAGCGCCTGCGCGAGCGGCGTCTCTTCGAGTTTGTGGATGTCCGCGAGGCTGCGGACGGGAAAAGCGGGGCGGAACGGCGCGCCGACCGGGGTGCTGTAGTTGTTGTTCTTGTCGTTGTCTGTCATGTCTGTCTCCTTGATGGTGTCGCCCTGTCGGCCGCCGGTTGTTTTACTGGTTCGTGATGTGGTTGTCGCGAATGACCTTGCCCCAGCGCTCGAAGTCCTGCTTCATGCGCACGCCGGTCTGCTCGGGCGTGCGGTAGGCCGCGAAGGAGCCTACGCTCTGCAGCTTGTCCTGCACTTCCTTGTCGGCCAGCGCGTTCTTCAGCGCGGCGCTCATGCGGTCGATCACATCTTTCGGCGTGCCGGCCGGTGCCAGCAGGCCGCCCCACGAGGTGGCGTCGAAGCCGGGGAAGCCTTGCTCGGCCACCGTCTTCACATCGGGCAGCAGGCTCACGCGCTGGCCCGAGCCCACGGCGATGGCGCGCAGCTTGCCGGCCTTGATGTGCGGCAGCACGCCCACGAGGTCGGAGAACATGGCGGGCACCTGGCCGCCGATCAGGTCGGTCACGGCCGGCGCGCTGCCACGGTAGGGCACGTGCTGCATGTCGAACTTGCCGATGGTCTTGAGCTGCTCGGTCGTCAGGTGGCCGAAGCTGCCGGCGCCGGCCGTCGTGTAGTTGAGCTTGCCGCCTTCGGCCTTGGCCTTGGCGATCAGGTCCTGCACGCCGTTCACGTCGGGCAGCGACTTGGGGTTGACCACCAGCACGATCGGCAGGTCGTACACCGAGCCCACGGGCGTGAAGTTCTTGAAGATGTCGTAGCCGGTCGGGCCGTACAGGTGCGAGGCCAGCAGCGTGGGCGTGGCCAGCATCACGAAGGTGTAGCCGTCGGGCGCGGCGCGGGCTGCGGCGGCCGCGCCCACGGTGCCCGAGGCGCCGCTGCGGTTGTCGATCACGATGCTCTGCTTGAGCGCGACCGACATCTTCTGCGCCACGATGCGCGAGGCCACGTCGGTCGGGCCGCCGGGCGGGAAGGGCACGATCAGCGTGATCGGCTTGGCGGGCCAGGCCTGCGCGAAGGCAGTGCCGGCCACGAGCGGAAGGGCTAGGGCAAGGAGTGCACGGCGAAGGGGACTGCGGAGGGAACGGAAAGCGAGGGAGGCCATGGACTTCTTCAATTCAGGGTGCAGGGGAACGCGGGGACAGGGGATCGGAAATGCGCGGCGTCTTCGTCAGACGACGCCGCTCGTTTTCAGCGCGGCCAGCTTTTCATCCGACAGGCCGAGCAGAGACTTCAGCACGTCGTTCGTGCCTTCGCCCAGGGTGGGCGGCGCGCT
The DNA here is from genome assembly GCF_900100965.1 of Variovorax sp. EL159. Classification (GTDB taxonomy): domain Bacteria; phylum Pseudomonadota; class Gammaproteobacteria; order Burkholderiales; family Burkholderiaceae_C; genus Variovorax. The sequence goes on from NZ_FMUJ01000005.1 coordinate 336,288, forward strand.
GCGCACGGGCAGGCGTTCGCCATCGAAACGGTAGGGCGGCGCCAGCACGTTGACCGTGCCGGCCACCGGATGCGGCTGCGTGGTCACAAGGCCCGCATCGGTCGCGCGCTTCGATTGCAGCGCTTCGAGCAGGCCCAGCACTTCACCGCACGGAATGCCCGAGGCGGTGAGCCTGGCGAGCAGGTCGGCGCGCTGGCGCTTGGCCAGCTCGGCGTGCAGCTCGGGCAGCAGCACCGCGCGGTTGGCCGAGCGCAGGATGTTGGTCTTGAAGCGTTCGTCGGCCGCGAGGTCGGGCCGCTCGATCACGTCGGTGCAGAAGCGCGCGAACTGGCTGTTGTTGCCCACGGTGATGACCAGCGGGCCATCGGCCGCATCGAACACGCCGTAAGGAACGATCGACGGATGCGAGTTGCCATAACGCGGCGGGTCTTCGCCCATCAGCAGCGCTTCGAGGCCGTAGTAGGCGGTGATCATCAGGCCGCAGTCGAACAGCGCCATCTCCACATGCCGGCCCTTGCCGGTCTTCTCGCGCTGGTAGAGCGCGGCCAGGATGGCCTGCGCCGAGTACATGCCGGTGAACAGGTCGACAGCGGCCACGCCGAACTTCAGCGGCGGCTGGTTGGCTTCACCGTTGAGTGCCATCAGGCCCGCTTCGCCCTGCACCACGAGGTCGTAGCCGGGGCGCGCGGCTTCGGGGCCGGTACGGTCGTAGCCCGAGATCGAGCAGTAGATGAGGCCCGGATGTTCCTTGCTCAGTTGCTCGTAACCCAGGCCCAGCTTGTCGATGCCGCCGAACTTGAAGTTCTGGATCACCACGTCGCATTGCTTGGCCAAGTCGCGCGCGAGCTGTTGGCCTTCGGGCGTCTGCAGGTCGAGCGTGACCGAGCGCTTGTTGCGGTTCACGCTGTTGAAGTAGGCGGTCTCGGTCTTGCCGACGCGCAGGCCCCAGTCGCGCGTGTCGTCGCCGCGGCCCGGGTGCTCCACCTTGATGACCTCGGCGCCCATGTCGGCCAGCACCATGCCGCACCAGGGGCCCGCGAGGATGCGGGACAGATCGAGGACGCGCACGCCGGCGAGCGGCAGCGAAGAATTCAATGAGGACATGACGGCAACTCCAGAAAGACGAAAAACCTCCGCACCCGCGTGCAAGAGGTTGGAGGGGTGAGCGCAGCGCGTGTCAGGACGCGCCCTGCTTCTGGCGGCGCAGCGCGACGAAGTCGGCCTTGCGCTTGCCGAGGAACGCACCGATGCCCTCGGCCGCTTCGGCATCGGCCTGCGACTCGACCATGAACACGGCCTCGGCCTCGAGCTGTTCTTCGAGCGATGCGTGGTGCGCCTGGCGGCACAGTGTCTTGATGCGCGCGCTCGCACGCTGCGGGCCGCTCGCCACCTTGGCTGCGAGCGCGATGGCTTCGGCCAATGCGCCGCCCTTGTCGGTCAGGCGATTGACCGCGCCCAGCGCGTGCAGGCGCTCGGCCGGCATGCGGTCGCCGGTCAGGCACATCTCGGTCAGCACTTGGCGCGAGACGAACTCCGAAAGGAAGGCCGTGGCGCCGCCGTCCGGCGTGAGGCCGACCTTGACGTAGGCCACCGTATAGAAGGCATCGCGTGCCGACACCAGCATGTCGCAGGCCAGCGCCATCGACAGGCCCGCGCCCGCCGCGCCGCCTTCGACCGCCGCGATGACCGGCTTGCCGCAATCGCGGATCGCGCGGATCAGGTTGTTCAGGCCTTCGAGCTTTTCTCGGCGCTCCGATGCGGGCAGCTCGCGGCGCTTGGCCAGCAGGTTGAGGTCGCCGCCGGAGCAGAAGAAATCGCCCGCGCCGGTGAAGACGATGGCGCCCACTTCGGGGTCGTTCTGCGCGTCGGCGAGGGCGGCCGACAGCTCGGCGTACAGCGTCGGCGTGATCGCGTTGCGCGCGGCCGGGTTGCTGTTGGTGAGGATGCGCACGGCACCCTCTTGCGAGATCAGCACGGTCTTGTTGTCACTCATGCTGCCAGCTCCTTGCCGAGCGCGATGTAGCGCTGCAGGTGGTGGTCTTCGTCACCGAGCTGGTGGTCGATCATCACGAGGCGCTTGGCGTAGTGGGGCAGCGGCAGTTCCCACGTCATGCCGATGCCGCCGTGCATCTGGATGCTTTCTTCCGCCACCAGCGCGCCGATGCGGCCGATGCTGAACTTGGCGGCCGACAGCGCGCGCTCGCGCGCCACGCGGTCGCTGCCGTCGATGGCGGCTGCGGCGTTGATGACGGCCGAGCGGGCCTGTTCGATTTCGAGCAGCAGGTCGGCCATGCGGTGCTGCAGTGCCTGGAAGCTGCCGATCAGCGTGCCGAACTGCTTGCGCGTGCGCAGGTACTCCAGCGTGGCGGTCTTGGCGGCTTCCATCGCGCCGAGCGCTTCGGCGCACAGCGCGAGCACGCCGCGGCCGATGGCGCGTTCCAGCGTGGCGTGGCCCTGGCCTTCAACGCCGAGCAACGCATCGGCACCTAGCTTCACGCCGTCGAGCGTGAGTTCGCCGACACGGCCACCGTCGATGGCGGGGCAGCCGCGCACCGAAAGGCCTGCGGTCTTCGCGGGCACGAGGAACAGCGAGATGCCGGCTTCGTCGTCCACGTTGCCCGAGGTGCGGGCCGAGACCAGGAACAGGTCGGCCTGCTCGCCCTGCGGCACGACAGCCTTGGCGCCCTTCAGCACCCAGCCGTCGCTGCTGCGTTCGGCCTGGGTCGAAACGCGCGTGCGCTCGTAGTGCGTGTCGGCTTCGTCGTGCGCAAAGGCCGCAACGGTGGTGCCGTTGATGATGTCGCCGATCTTTTCCTTCTGCGCGGCATTGCCGGCGACGCTGATCGCTTCGCCGACCATCACGGCGCCCAGCAGCGGCTCGACCACAAGGCCATGGCCCAGTGCCTCGAAGACCACGGCGATGTCGAAGCCGCCGCCGCCGAAGCCGCCATCGGCCTCGCTGAACAGCGCGCCGATCACGCCGAGTTCGGCGAACTGCTGGAAGATCTCCTTGCTGAAACCGTTCGCCGACTTCGCGATGCGATCGCGCGCATCGAAGGCGTACTGCTCGGCGATGAAGCGGTTCAGGCTGTCGGCGAGCATGCGCCGGTCTTCGGTGTGTTCGAAGTTCATTGCATGTCTCCTTACAGGCCCAGGATCATCTTGCTGATGATGTTCTTCTGGATTTCATTCGAGCCGCCGAAGATCGACAGCTTGCGGTTGTTGAAGTAGCGTGCGGCGGCGGCCTTTGCGTAGGCCGGGCCGAAGGTCTCGCCTGCAAAGCCTTCCTGCAGCGCTTCGGCCACGAAGGGGCGGCCGTAGACGCCCATCGCGCGGCGGGCCAGCGAAGAAATCTCCTGGCGGATCTCGGTGCCGCGAATCTTCAGCATCGAGCTTTCCGCGCCGGGCACGCCGCCACCGGCCACTGCCGCGATCACGCGCAGGTTGGTGGTCTTCATGTTCTCCAGGTCGATCTCGACGCGCGCCATGCGTGCGGCGAACGACGGGTCTTCGGCCAGCGGCTTGCCGTTCTTCACCTGCTTGGCGGCAATGCCCTTGAGCTGTTCGAGCGCGGCCACCGAGAAGCCCACGCCCGCGATGTTGGTGCGCTCGTAGGTCAGCAGGTACTTGGCGCAGGTCCAGCCCTTGTTCTCTTCGCCCACGAGGTTCTCGGCCGGCACGCGCACGTCGGAGAAGAACACTTCGTTGACTTCATGCTCGCCGTCGAGCGTGATGATCGGGCGCACTTCGACGCCGGGCGAGGTCATGTCGATCAGCAAAAAGCTGATGCCTTCCTGCTTCTTCGCCTCGCGGTTCGTGCGCACCAGGCAGAAGATCATGTTGGCGTGCTGGCCCAGCGTGGTCCAGGTCTTCTGGCCGTTCACGATGTAGTGGTCGCCCTGCGCGTCGATGCCGCGCACGGCCGAGGTCTTCACCGCCGCCAGGTCGGAGCCCGCGCCGGGTTCCGAGTAGCCCTGGCACCACCAGTCGGCACCATCGAGGATGCGCGGCAGCCAGCGCTGCTTCTGTGCTTCGTTGCCGTACTTGATGAGCACCGGCCCCAGCATGTTCACGCCGAAGGGCACGATGCGCGGCGCGAAGGCGAGGGCGCATTCGTTCTCGAAGATGAACTTCTCGACCGCCGTCCAGCCGGGTCCGCCGTACTGCTCGGGCCAGTGGTTGGCGAGCCAGCCGCGCGTGTTCAGGATGGTGTGCCATTCCTGCATGTCGGCCTTGGTGAGGATCTGGCCGCCGCTGACCTTGGCCGAGAGGCGCGCGGGCAGCTTGTCGGCGAGGAAGGCGCGCACTTCGGCGCGGAAGGCTTCTTCTTCGGGGGTGAAGTTCAGGTCCATCGCAGTTCCTCAATAAATTTCGAACAGGCCCGCCGCGCCCATGCCGCCGGCGATGCACATCGTGACCACGGCGTACTTCGCGCCACGGCGCTTGCCTTCGATGAGCACGTGGCCCGTCAGGCGCGCGCCGGTCATGCCGAAGGGGTGGCCGATGGAGATGGCGCCGCCGTTCACGTTCAGGCGTTCGGACGGAATGCCCAGCTTTTCCTGGCAGTAGATCGATTGCGAGGCGAAGGCCTCGTTGAGTTCCCACAGGTCGATGTCCTGCACCTTCAGGCCATGGCGCGCGAGCAGCTTGGGCACGGCGAAGACGGGGCCGATGCCCATTTCGTCGGGCTCGCAGCCGGCCAGTGCAAGGCCGCGGAAGGCGCCCAGCGGCTGGATGTTGGCGCGCTCGGCGTCCTTGGCTTCCATCAGCACGCAGGCCGATGCGCCGTCGGACAGCTGCGAGGCGTTGCCGGCGGTGATGAACTTGTCGTCGCCCATCACGGGCTTGAGCTTGGCGAGCGCCTCGTAGGTGGTGCCGCGGCGGTTGCAGTTGTCTTCGGTGGCGGTGACTTCGCGGTGGGTGACTTCCTTGGTCTCCTTGTCGGTCACGGCCATCGTGGTGGTGCAGGCGACGATCTCGTCCTTGTAGCGGCCGGCGATCTGCGCCTCTTCGGTCTTGCGCTGGCTCTCGGCGGAGAAGCGGTCCTGCGCTTCGCGGCTGATGTTGTAGCGCTTGGCCACGATGTCGGCCGTGTCGATCATCGCCATGTACAGCTCGGGCTTGTGCTCGACGATCCACGGGTCCAGGCTGAGGTCGCCGCCATCGCCGGGGCTGCGGCCACGGATCTGCGAGATGCTTTCGACGCCGCCCGCGATCATGGCCGGCGCGCCGTCCACCACGATGCGGCCGGCGGCCATGGCAATCGCCTGCAGGCCCGAGGCGCAGAAGCGGTTGACGGTGGTGCCGGCGATGCTGATCGGCAGGCCCGAACGGATGATGGCCTGGCGCGCGATGTTGCGGCCCGTGGTGCCTTCGGGGTAGCCGCAGCCGAGGATTGCGTCCTCGATCAGTGCCGGATCGAGGCCCGAGCGCTCGACCGCGGCCTTGACCGCGAAGGACGCCAGCGTGGCGCCGGGGGTGATGTTGAATTCGCCGCGGTGCGCCTTGGTGAGCGGGGTGCGGGCGGTGGAAACGATGACGGCTTCACGCATGGGATGACTCCTTGATGGACGGGACCAGGCAGACTCGGATGAATTACTCGGATTGATTGAGGCTCGCGAAATCGGCACCGCGCTCGACCAGCTCGACCAGCAGCGGCGAAGGCTTCCAGAAGATCGGGTCTTCCTTGGCGAACTCGCGGATGTCGGCCAGCACCTTCGGCAGGCCCACGGTGTCGGCGTACTTCATCGGGCCGCCGCGATGGCGCGGAAAGCCGTAGCCGTAGAGGAAGGTCACGTCCACGTCGAGCGGGCGTAGCGCGATGCGCTGCAGCACGACGTTGGCGCCTTCGTTGATCATCGCGGCCATGTAGCGGCGCATGATTTCTTCTTCGGTGAAGGCGCGCGGCGTGATGCCGGCGCGCACGCGCTCGGCGTCGATGATCGCCAGCACCTCGGGGTCGGGCGCGCCGGTGCGCGCGCCTTCGGGGTACAGGTAGTAGCCGCGCTGCGTCTTCTGGCCGAACCAGCCGCGTTCGCAGATGCGGTCGGCCACCTGCACATAACGAGCTTGCGGATCGCGCGTGGCGGCCTTGCGCTTGCGCGTGGCCCAGCCGATGTCGCCGCCGGCCAGGTCGGACACCTGGAACGGGCCCATCGGGTAGCCGAAGTTGCGCACGGCCGCGTCGATGTCGTAGGGCGAGGCGCCGTCTTCCATCATGTGGTCGGCGGCCTGGCGGTACACGGCCAGGATGCGGTTGCCGATGAAGCCGTCGCACACGCCCGCGCGCACGGGCACCTTCTTGAGTTTCTTGGCCAGCTCGAAGCCGGTGGCGACCACGTCGGCGCTGACCTTGGCGGGCACCACGATCTCGAGCAGCTTCATGATGTTGGCCGGCGAGAAGAAGTGCAGGCCCACCACGTCCTGCGGGCGCGAGATGCTGGCGGCGATCTCGTCGATGTCCAGGTACGAGGTGTTGGTGGCGAGCACCGCGCCGCGCTTGCACACGCGGTCGAATTCGGCGAACACGGCCTTCTTGACCGTCATGTCCTCGAACACGGCCTCGACCACGATGTCGACCTGCGCGAGCGCGTCGTAGCTGGTGGAGCCCGAGAAGCGCGCCATGACGGCGGCCTTGGCCTCGGGCGTCATGCGGTCCTTCTTGATGAGGCCGTCGTACACCTTCTCGACATTGGCGCGGCCGCGCGCGAGCTGCGTGTCGTCGCGCTCGATCATGGTCACGGGCATGCCCGCGTCGAGCATGGCCACCGCGATGCCCGCGCCCATGGTGCCGCCGCCGACGATGCCGGCCGAGGCCAGTGCGCGCGGCTTCGCGCTCTTGGTCTCGGGCGCCTTCAGCACTTCGCGCTCGGCGAAGAAGGCGTGGATCAGGCCTGCGCGCTGCGGGCTGTCGATGCATTGCAGGAAGAGCTTGCGCTCCAGCGCCATGCCTTCGTCGAAGGGCAGCGTGAGCGCGCCTTCGACGGCTTCGATGATCTTCATCGGCGAGAACAGGCCGCGGCTCTTCTTGGCGGTGTCGGCGCGCGCGGTTTCGAGCGCGGCGCGGCTGGCTTCCTTGTCGGCCAGCGCGCCGGCTTCGCGCGTGCGGCGCACGGGCGTCTTGGCGGCGATCAGCTCTTGTGCGTAGGCGATGCCTTCGGCGCGTGCATCGGCGTCGGTGCCCAGGCGATCGATGAGGCCGAGCGACAGCGCTTCCTTCGCGCCCGCATGGCGGCCGCTGAGCATCAGGTCGAGTGCGGGCTTCACGCCGATGAGGCGCGGCGCGCGCTGCGTGCCGCCCGAGCCGGGCAGGAGGCCCAGCGCCACTTCGGGCAGGCCCAGCTTGGCGGTGGGCGAGGCGATGCGGTAGTGCGCCGACAGCGCCACTTCGAGCCCGCCGCCGAGCGCGGCACCGTGGATCGCGGCAACGACCGGCTTGGCGCAGTTCTCGATCTTCAGGCACACCTCGGGCAGCGAGGGCGGCTGCGGCGTCTTGCCGAATTCGCGGATGTCGGCACCCGCGATGAAGTTGCGGCCTGCGCCGACGATCAGCACCGCTCTGGCGTTGCTGTCGGCCTCGGCCGCCTCGATGGCGGCCACGAGGCCGCGGCGCACATCCACGCCCAGGGCGTTGACGGGCGGGTTGTCGATGGTCACCACGAACACGTCGCCCGGAAAGCGGGACGGCTCGAAGGTCACGGGACCGGAAGACGTGGTGGGGCTGGGAGTTGTGGTGGCCATGTGCTTGTCTCTTGCGTTGGCGGGCCCTGCGGATGCGGATGCAAGGCGAGGGGCCCGAGGCTCTGGGGGGTGAACCCAGCATTCTTTGCCCGGCCCGGCGCTTTGACAATTGCATAGCCGGTTGACAGACTGTCAAAGGATTTTTGACACAATCGGGCCCATGGACCTGCAATCGCTGACCCTGCTGGTCGAAATCCTTGACGCTGGCAACCTGAGCGCGGCGGCACGCCGGCTCAAGATGAGCCGCGCCAACGTGAGCTACCACCTGAACCAGCTCGAGCGCTCGGTGGGCGCGCAGCTGGTGCGGCGCACCACCCGGCGCGCCGAGCCCACCGAGATCGGCCTGCGCCTGTACCAGCACGGCGTGGCCATCCAGACCGAGCTGCTGGCCGCGCGCGAGTCGGTCACCACGCTGGGGCAGGGCCTACAGGGCCGCGTGCGCCTGAGCGTGCCCAGTGGCTACGGGCAACTGGTCATGGCCGACTGGCTGATCGACTTCAAGCGCCAGTACCCCGGCATCGTGCTCGACGTGGTGTTCGAAAACCGCATCGAAGACCTGCTGCGCGACGAGGTCGACATCGCCATTCGCGTGGTGCCCGAGCCGCCGCAGAACCTGGTCGCGCGCGACCTCGGGCCGGTGCGCTACGTGGCGTGTGCTTCAACCGATTACGCAAAAAAGAACCCGCTGCCGGTGCAGCTCGACGAGCTGCAGGGCGCGCCGGTGGTCACGGCCGCGGTGATCGGACGGCAACTGCGCGTGTCGGCCTACCAGGGCGAGACCCGGCGCGAGGTGATCCTGGAGCCGACGCTGATCTCGGAAAACTTTTTGTTCCTGCGGCAGGCCATCCTGGCGGGCCTGGGCATCGGCCTCGTGCCCGACTACGTGGTGCAGGAAGACGTGCGCAAAGGCGACGTGGTGACCACGCTGGACGACTGGCGCCTGTCGATCTTCGGCACGCAGATGTTCATGCTCTACATGCCGAACCGCCAGCACACGCGGGCGATCCGGACTTTCATCGACTTCATTCTGGAGCGGGTGCGGGCGCCGGAGTGAACAGGCCTTATGCGAGCCGGCGCTCCTGCGCCGTCGTCTCGTAGTGGTTCGCCTTGTCCACATACATCGCCCGGTCGGCGCGCAGCAGCGCCGCCTCCAGCGGTTCGCCGGCATGGCAGGTCGCCAGGCCGATGGCCAGGCTCAGGGCGTGGCCGCTCTGGCCGGCGTGGAACTGGTTGTTCATGTCGAGCAGCGTCAGGATGCGCTCGCGCATGGCTTCGGCGCCGCGCTCGTCGGTCATGGGCAGCAGCACCGCGAACTCGTCGCCGCCGATGCGCGCGGGCCACGACGGCGGATCGACCGCCTTGCCCAGCACCTCGCCCATGCGGCGCAGCAACGAGTCGCCGGCGGCGTGGCCTTCCTGGTCGTTGAGCTGCTTCAGGCCGTTGAGGTCGATCGCCACGATCGACACCGGCCACGGCCCCTTGCGCGACAGCCGGTTGAGCTCTTCGGTGTAGTAGGTGCGGTTGCACAGCTGCGTGAGCACGTCGTGCTTGCCGAGATATTCGAGGTACGCCTCGGCTTTCTTGCGCGCGGTGATGTCGACCAGCGACACCAGCACCAGGTCCCAGGTGTCCTGCCGGTCTTCCTGCACCGCGAACTGCATGTGGATGTTGAGCACCTCGCCCGACAGCGAATAGTTGATCACCTCGCGCAGCTGCACGGTCTTGTGGTTCCACAGGTCCTGCAGCTGCTCGGCGAAAGACTCGCGCATCTCGTCGCGGAAGATGCGCGGGATGTTGCCCAGCAGCGTGGCCAGGTCGGGCGCGCCGAACATGCGCAGCGTTTCGTGGTTCACGTCGATGACGCGGATCTCCTGCATGCAGCGCGTGACGAACTCGGGGTGCACCTTGATGAAGGTGGCGAAGTCGGTGATGCCGCGCGCGCGGATGCTTTCGAGCAGGCTGCGCACCGCGCTGAAGTCTTCGACCCACAGCGAGACCGGCGAGCGGTCGAACAGGCTGCGCGCGTACTGCTCGCTTTCGTCGCGCCGGCGCTGCGCGGCCACGCGCTCGGTGACGTCGTCGAGCGACACCAGCACGCGGTTCCAGGTGGCCTCGTGGCCGGGCAGCACCCGGGCGCGCACGCGCACGTCGAGCCGCCGCCCGTCGAGGGCGTAGTTGACGGTTTCGCTCTCGAAGCTGAGCTGGCCGCGCCAGAGTTGGTCGAGCTCGTGGACCACGGTGGCCGACATGTCGCCGCGGAACACGCTGTCGAGCGCGCCGAGCAGGGTCTCCTGGCTGTCGGCGGCGAAGAGCTGCAGCGTGTACTGGTTGACGCGCAGCACCTTGAGCCGGGCCATGCAGTCGCGCACGCGCTGCGGGTCTTCGGCCAGGTGGGCGACCAGGTCGGTCACGCCCTGCGCGCGCCAGCCGTCGAGCATGCGCCGCAGCTCGCTGTAGTCCTCCAGCCAGAGGGAGACGGGCGCGAGGTCGAACATCGCGTCGAGGTCGGTGGACGGAGAAACGTCGGACGCGGCGGCGGACAGGGCCATCGAAGAAGCTTTCGGAAAAGCGGCGGCAGCCACTGCGGACAGGCGCCTGCAAACGGGGGCTCGATTATCGACCGCGGGCATGTCGATGCCACGCGCAAACGCGGCTTCAGCGGCTGTAAAGGCCGACCACGCTCTGCCCGCCCAGCGCATGGCCCTTGAGCGCGGCCAGCAGCGCATCGCGCGCGAGCCCGGCCGGCAGGCTGCCGGGTGCGAGCTCGGTGGCGATCACGGTCAGCACGTAGTGGTGCGGCCGGTCGCCCACCGGCGGGCACATGCCGCGGTAGGCGGGCGCACCGGCCACGTTCGGGCCCATGGTGAAGTTGAAGTTCGAGCCCGCGAGGCCTTCGCCCGCCTTCAGCTCGCCGCGCTCGGCCGCGATGTTGTAGGCCACCCAGTGCGACACGCCGAGGCCGGCCGCGCCGTCCGGGTCGAACACCAGCACGGCGACCGACCGGGTCTTGGCCGGCAGATTGCTCCACGCCACGGGCAGCGAGACGTTCTTGCCGCCGCAGTCGCCCGCGCCGGCGTGGTCGGCCGGGATCACGCCGTTGTCGCCGAAGGCGCTGGACGTGACCTTCATGCCCGTGAAGGCCTTGCCGGTGCCGGGCGACATGCCGGCGCAGCCCGCCATGAGGCCCGCGAAGGCGAGGGCCGCGCCCGACACGGTGAGGGGGTGAAACCTGCTGTTGTTGCGCATACCGTTTCTCCTGGAAGGGGTTGTCTTCATTCGGCGGGGCCGAGCCACACGCTGCCGTCGGCTTTCTCGTGCACGGCCAGCGCCGTGAGCCGGGCGCCGCGGCAGGGGCCGCCGACGCACTTTCCGGTGTCGGGCTCGAAGATGGCGCCGTGCCGCGCGCACATCAGGAAGCGGCCCGAGCTTTCCAGCACCTGGCCCTCGAAGTCGAGCGGGCCGCCCGCGTGCGGGCACTGGTTCAGGTAGCCGTACACGCTGCCGTTCCAGCGCACCGCAAAGGCTGGTGCGCCATCCGGCGCGCTGAACTTCGCGACCAGGCCGCCTTCGGCAAGTTCGCTGGAAATCGGGTGGGGCGGCGTGGGTGCGAGTTCGGTAGAGAGTGTCATCGGTGGCAGAGCGTAGCCAAGCTTCAGGGGCGGCGCAAACCGGCGGCCCCATGCCGGGCCGCGCGCGGCGCACGGTGCGCAGCCCGCCATCCTGGCTACACCGTCCGGCGGATAGACGCGGCAGCGCCCGTTTTTCACAATGCAGCCGCTCGCGTTCCAGAGTCCGCGCTTCCATGCGCCCGAAAAGGGGCACGCCGATGATCACGTTGAAACAGGGTTGGCGCGGTGCCGATGTCCGCCGACTGCAGGAGGCATTGAACCGCAAGCTGCTGCCCAGCCCCGGCCTGGCCACCGATGGCGACTACGGCCCGCTCACCCGTGCGGCCGTGCTGCGCCTGCAGGCCGCGCACTGGCTGGTGGAAGACGGCGAGGCCGGCCCCTGCACGCAGAACGTCGCGTTCGATGGCGAGGTCGATGCGCCGATCCTGCATCCGGTCGCGCTGGTGTCGCCGCCGGCCGCCGCGCTGTGCTGGGCCGCCGGCGTCGCAATGATGACCCGCTCCAACGTGCAGGCGGTGGTGGCGCGCACGCCGGCCGAGCTGGTCGCGGCCGATGGCGGGCTGCACGATTTCGTCGACACCCACGACGCACGCATGGCGGACGGGCATCGGTTCGCGGCCGCGCACGGCTTGGCGGTGCGGTCGCCGTCGCCCTGGTCGCCGAGGGCGCTTCGCGCCGCGCTGCACCACGGGCCGCTGATGTTCGACATGCTCTGGACGGCCAAGGGCCGTGCGGACGGCATCGGCCGGCCGGGCCACATGGTCGTCATGGTGGGCATTCGCGGCGATGGCGACCCAAGCGGGCGCGGCACCACGCTGCGCATCCTCGACCCCTGGCCGCCGAACAAGGGCGCGCGCTGCTCGGTCAATTTTTGCAAGTGGCTGCAGGGCGCCAGCTCGCGTGCCTGCCGGGTGTTCCAGAAATAACCAGAGAATTTGCGGATTCCCGCGAACCGTTCGGCGGGTTCGACGCCTCCTTGTGTCCGAGGGTCTTCCTCATGCACCCAAGGATCGAAGGAATCGCCATGTTCTACGCCAAAAATCTTCCCGGTTGGGAGCGCGCACTGCGCATCGTCATGGGCCTTGCCGCCCTTGTTTACGCGGCCATCGGCTGGGGCTCGGCCGGCTTCGGACTTGCCGTGGCCATTGGCCTCATGGGCGCGATGTTCGCGCTGACGGGCCTGTTCGGCTTCTGCCCGATGTGCGCGATGGTCGGGCGCAAACCCGTCAAGGGGCGCTGAGCCGTGGCCGCCGGGATCGACCGCACCGATCTGATCCATGCCGCGCAGACCGGCGATCCCGTGGCCATCGCAGGGCTGCTGGCGGTGTGCCAGGCCGATGCGCGTCGCTATGCCCACCGGCACTGCCAGGCCAGCGACGTCGACGACGCCGTGCAGGAATCGCTGCTGGTGATCGCGCGCAAGGTGCGCGGCCTGAAGGCGGCCGCGGCTTTTTCGTCGTGGCTGTTCACCGTCATCAAGCGCGAATGCCTGCGGCTGCAGCGCGCGATGTTCCGGCACGACCCGCTCGACGAGGACGTGGCCGAGCGGCAACTGGCCAGCCGCACCGACGACGCACTGCGGCTGGACCTGACGCACGCGCTGGAGTCGCTGCCCGCGCACTACCTGGAGGTGGTGCTGCTGCGCGATTTCGAGGAACTCACCATCGCCGAGATTGCCGGGCGCCTGGGCGAGCCGAGCGGCGCCATCAAGAGCCGGCTGCACCGTGCGCGCACGCTGGTGCGCGAGTACTTGCTGGGGGGCGATGCGACAATCGCCCCGCCATGACAGACACCCTCACGATCACCCGCCCCGACGACTGGCATTTGCATGTGCGCGATGGCGCCGCGCTCGAAGCCGTCGTGCCCCACAGCGCGCGCCAGTTCGGCCGCGCGCTGATCATGCCCAACCTGCGTCCCCCCGTGACCACCGCCGCGCAGGCCATCGCGTACCGCGACCGCATCCGCGCCGCCGTGCCCGTAGGCACCACCTTCGAGCCGGTGATGTCGCTCTACCTGACCGACAAGCTGCCGCCCGAAGAAATCGCGCTGGCCGCCGAAGCCGGCGTGCGCGCGCTCAAGCTCTACCCGGCCGGCGCCACCACCAACAGCGATGCCGGCGTGACCGACATCCGCCACACCTACAAGACGCTCGAAGCCATGCAGAAGCACGGCCTGCTGCTGCTGGTGCATGGCGAGGTGACCGACCCGGCGATCGACCTGTTCGACCGCGAAGCCGTGTTCGTCGACCGCGTGATGATTCCGCTGCGCCGCGACTTCCCCGAGCTGAAGGTGGTGTTCGAGCACCTGACCACCAAAGAGGGCGCGCATTACGTGCGCGATGCCGACCGCTTCACGGCAGCCACCATCACCGCGCACCACCTGCTCTACAACCGCAACGCAATCTTCACGGGCGGCATCCGTCCGCACTACTACTGCCTGCCCGTGCTCAAGCGCGAGACGCATCGCGTGGCGCTGGTCGAGGCGGCCACCAGCGGCAGCGACCGCTTCTTCCTGGGCACCGACAGCGCGCCGCACCCCGCGCACCTGAAGGAACACGCACTCGGCTGCGCCGGCTGCTACACCGCGCTGACGGCCATCGAGCTGTATGCCGAGGCCTTCGACAGCGTGAATGCGCTCGACAAGCTCGAAGGCTTCGCGAGCTTCCACGGCCCCGACTTCTACAACCTGCCGCGCCACACCGACACCGTCACGCTCAAGCGCGAAAGCTGGACCGTGCCCGAGACCGTGCCTTACGGCGACGCCACGCTCAAGCCCCTGCGCGGCGGCGAAACCATCAATTGGAAGCTCGCATGACCCCGACGCTGCGCGTGATGCTGCTGATCGATGCCGACAACGTCTCGGCCGACGTGATCGAGCAGGCCGTGCAGCGCACGATGGACGACTACGGCGCCATCCATGTGCGTCGCGCGTATTGCAATGCCGAGATGGCGGTCAACCGGCAGGCGCTGTTCAAGCGGCTGTCGGTGCGGCCGATGGTCAACCTCTCGGCCGGCAAGAACAGCACCGACATCGCGCTCGCGGTCGATGCCATCGACCTCGTGATCGCCGAGCGGCCCGACGTGGTGGTGCTGGTGTCTTCCGACTCCGACTTCGCGCCGCTCGTGGTGCGGCTGCGCGAGAAGGGCTGCCGCGTCTGCGGCATCGGCCAGCAGGGCAAGACGGGTGAAGAGACCATCGGCGTCTATGACGCGTTCATGGACCTGGCGCATCACGGCGTGAAGCCTGCTGCGCGCACGGCGCCGGCGAAGAAGGCGGCGGCCAAGTCGGCGCCCGCGAAGACCTCGCGCGCAAGAAGCAGCGCCGCGGCGTCCGCGCCCGCAGCAGCGGTTGCACCCGCACCCGCGGCAAAGAAGGCCGCGACCAAGACCGCCGCCCGGAAGACCACGAGGGCTGCCAAGCCCGCGCAGCAGCCACTCGCGAAGCCGCAGATTTCCGAAGCCGCCGAGTTCATCCTGCAGGCCGTTCCCGCCCTGCGCAGCGGCAACGACGTGCCGCTCAACGACGTGGCGCAGGCGCTGCGCGCGGCCGGCCTGCTCGGCAAGCACGGCAGCTCGCTCAAGCTGTTCGACAAGCTCACGGCGGAATTCGCGGTGCTGCAGCACCCCGATCGCATCCGCTGGACGGGGGCGTTCGCGCCTTGACCCTGCCGGCGGTCGATTGGGCGCAGCCCTGGCTTGCGCCCTATCGCGCCCCTGGCGAAGCGGTGGCGCAGGCCGTTGCCCAACACACATCGGTGGCCGCCGCGCTGCAGGCCCTCAAGCCCGAGGGCACGCCGGACTTCGTGCACCAGGACGCATTGCCCGCAGGGCAGGCCTACGAGGCGCACATCTTCCAGACCCGCACGGTGCCCACGCGCGACAACCTGCACGACTTCTTCAACGGCCTCGTGTGGCTTGCCTTTCCGCAGGCCAAGCGCCGGCTCAATGAATTGCAGGCCGCGGAAATCGCGCGCATGGGTGTCGCCGCGGTGCGCGGGCCACTACGCGATGCGCTCACCTTGTTCGACGAAAACGGCGCGGTGCTCGATGCGCCGCCCGCGCTGTGGCGTGCGCTGGTGGATCGCGACTGGCACACGCTGTTCGTGACACAGCGCGAACTGTGGGCCGAAGCCCGCCTGCTGCTGTTCGGTCATGCGCTGCTCGAAAAGCTCACGGCACCGCGCAAGCCGATCACCGCGCATGTGCTGCTGACGCACACCGCCACAGGGCCGATGGCATTCGACGACGCCACGCTGGCGCGAAATTTCGATGCGAAACGGCTCGAACTGAAGCCTTTCGTTCCCTTGCCGGTGCTGGGCGTGCCGGGCTGGTGCGCCGAAAATACGTCGGCGTCTTTCTACGCCGATCCGCAGGTCTTTCGGCCCTTGTCGCGCTGAACTTCGCAGGTTCGCGAACGCGTTGCCGATGCCTCGCGGCCGCATCGCGTGCCGCACGCTGTTTCATCCTGGAGGAAATTCAATAACAACATGGACACCGTCATCATCGTTCTCAAGGTCGGGCTGATCCTCTACGCGATCTACAGCCTCATCGTCTATGCGACGCGGCGCTCGGGCAACCGCAGCGCCTTCAAGGACTTCCAGTCCGCGCCGGTGTTGCGCCGCATCACCGACGAAGAAAAATCCGCGCTGCAGCCCTTCCTGATCGGCCAGGGCCTCACGGCCGACGACGACGTGCGCGAACTCACCGGCGCCTTCGTGCGCCATGGTCTCGCGACGCAGGGCTCGTCGACCGAGCACGACACCATCGGCGACGTCGACGTGCTGCTGCCTTACGACGCCATCGATTACGTCGAGCCGCACAACGAGGCGCTGGTGGTGCTTGGCAAGAAGTGCGCGGTGGTCATCCGCCTCAACGGCTTCGACCTGCTCGAAGGCCGCCAGCGCGCACAGCGCCAGCAGGCGCAAGACAAGCAATGGAAGCGCGGCGAGATCGGCGCGCTGCCGAACATCGAGACGCCCGCCGGCGACATCGATCCGCATGCGCCCGTGGCGGCTTCCGAAGCCGCATTCGTCGCGCCGGACCCGAATGCGCGCTTCCAGCGCGGCGAGGTCGACATCCTGAGCCAGCGCACCGAGACGCCCGAAGAAGTCGCTAGCCGCGTGGGGCGCGGCGGTGGCTGGGCTTCGGCCCTTGTCTGGCTGCTGGCTTTCATCCTGTTGTGGCTCGCCACCTGGGACGCCACGCGCGGTGTGCACGCCTACCTGCTGGGCGCGGGGCTCCTCGCCGGCCTGTGCGCGGCGTGGCTCTTCGTGCGGAAGCCCTCGGATACGGCGCCGGTGCGGCAGCCGCAGCCGGTCAACCGCGTGCGCGGCATGCTCAACCAGATCGCCGTGGTCAACGCCAGCAACGTGACGATCAAGCGGGTGGGGCTCTTCATCGGCGACAAGCTCAGCTTCGTGCTGCCCTCGGCCTGGCGCAGCGCGAAAGACATGCCGTACGGCGAAGTGATCGAGGCCGAACTGCGCACCAGCGACTACAGCGCGGTGAGCTTCGGCGACAGGTGGTCAGTGGCCGACGAATGGCGGCGCTTCCGGCCCGTGTACTGGGGGCGCCATCTGCTGCACCTGCTGATCGGCCTGCTGGCGGCGATCGCGCTGGGCCTCTCGGCGCCCGACCTGCGCGGCCAGATGGCGCTGGTCGCGCAGTGGTTCTCGCACGGCAAGAGCCCCGCGTACACCGACGCGCGGCAACTGGCCGACAACCCGCCCCAGTGGGCCAGCTACGCCAGCGTGAAAGGCGAAGGGCGCTGCGAGATCGACCTGGCCCACAAGGGCGACGACAACCGCGCGCTGCCCATGGTCGACTGCACGACGGTTCGCTGGAACGGCAGCGCACCCGTCATTCCCGAGCTGAAGATTCCCGAGAGCATCCAGGCGCTGGCCAGCCCCGATTTCATTCGTGCGTCGGAGAACGGCATGGCCGCCAGCCTGATCGAGATGCTGCGCATGCAGATGGGGCAGGCGCCCGATCCGCTGTCGGCCTACCGGGCGCGCGAGAACATGCCGATGATCGTGCGCCACTTCGACCGCTCGGTCGCCACCATCGAGGCGGCCTGCAAGGAGGGCGAGGGCCTTGCGCCCGGCGACTGCAGTGCCCTGCAGCGTGCCGTGCTGAACGCGGCCGAGGCGACCGTGGAAAAAGACGGCACGGACACGGCCATTCACAACTGGAAGGAACTCGCCGCGAGCGCGCAGCCGGGCAAGGAGAACGCCGACCTCGTGGTTTCGCGCAAGCAGCTCGCATCGATGCAGCAGGCGGCGCGCCAGGCGGCCGACAGCTTTGTCGCGACGCGCATCGAGGCCGCGCTGCCCACCATCGTGCCCGCCAAGGGCGGCGTGGTGCTGGCGTCCACCGTGCCGATCGATGCGGTGCAGCGCAAGCCGGGCGAAGACGCCAGCACCGAAGCCGCCGAGGCGAGCGATGTCGATGCGGCCTCGGCCCTGGCCGATGACGACAACGATGCCTCGTTGCTCGGCCGCTGGGCCCGCCTGCAGCGCAATGCCGCGCCCGAAGGCGTGAAGCCCTTCGTGCTCGAGGGGCTCGTCACGGCGCGGGGCACGGACGACGGGGGCGCGCCCATCCTGCGCATCGATCCCGGCCTCGATCCGGCACAGGCCGCCTCCGCGGGTGCGTACACGCTCTGGTGGCTGTTCGCGGTGGGCCTGCTGTTGGTGAACGGCGTGCTGTTCGTGCTGCGGCTTGTGCAGAGCATGCGCCGGGGCACCCGGCTGCGGGCCGACATCCAGGGCCGCCCGGCACCGGGCGCGACAGGCCTCTTCTGAGACGGGGAATACGGCGGCGCTAGAACTTTTGCTCCTATCATGGCTCTACCGGATGCCGCCGTCCGGCTGCGCCCCATCAGAACGCACAACAACACACGGGCCGCCAGACCATCGGCCGGGCGTGGCTTGAAGTAGGCCCCCCGGCCCTCATCTGGGCGGCAGTGTTCCCCACGGAGAATTCAACTTGAAACGTATCCTTCTGTTCGTCTTGACCAACGTGATGGTCGTTGCAGTGCTCGGCGTTGTCGCCAGCCTGCTCGGCGTCAACCGCTTTCTGACGGGCAGCGGCCTGAACCTGGGCGCGCTGCTCGGTTTTGCGCTGGTCATGGGTTTCGGCGGCGCGATCATCTCGCTGCTCATCAGCAAGCCGATGGCCAAGTGGACCGCCGGCCTGCGCATGATCGACAACCCCCAGTCGCCCGACGAGGCCTGGATCGTCGGCACCGTGCGCAAGTTCGCCGACAAGGCCGGCATCGGCATGCCCGAGGTCGGCATCTTCGAAGGCGAGCCCAATGCCTTCGCCACCGGCGCCTTCAAGAACTCGTCGCTGGTGGCGGTGTCCACCGGCCTGCTGCAGAACATGACGCGCGAAGAAGTCGAGGCCGTGATCGGCCACGAGGTGGCCCACATCGCCAACGGCGACATGGTCACGATGACGCTCATCCAAGGTGTGATGAACACCTTCGTCGTGTTCCTCTCGCGCGTGATCGGCTATGCGGTCGACAGCTTCCTGCGCCGCGGCGACGACCGTTCGTCGGGCCCCGGCATCGGCTACTACGTGAGCACCATCGTGCTCGACATCGTGCTGGGCTTTGCCGCGGCGATGGTGGTGGCCTGGTTCTCGCGCCACCGCGAGTTCCGCGCCGACGCCGGCGCGGCCGCGCTGATGGGCCAGAAGCAGCCGATGATCAATGCGCTCGCCCGCCTGGGTGGCCTGCCGGCCGGCGAACTGCCGAAGGCGGTGGAAGCCATGGGCATCACGGGCAGCATCGGCAAGCTGTTTGCCACGCACCCGCCGATCGAAGAGCGCATTGCGGCGCTGCAGAACGCGCAGCGCTGATCGATGACCACCGCTCTCGGGCGGGCATGAAAAAAGCCGGCGCATGCGCCGGCTTTTTTGTGGGCGACGTCTTCGCCCGGTTCGCCCGATGTGGTTGTGTCGTCGTCAGGACGCGGCTGCGTCGCCGCCTGCGCCTGCTTCTTCGCTGGCTGGGGCTGCCGCCGCCGCTGCTGCAGCAGCAACCGCCGCCGCTTCGGCCGCGGCCTGGTCGCGTCGCACGCGCTCCAGCGTGCGCGCCACTTCCGCCGGGTCCATGCCGTACATCTCCGCGAACTCGGCTTCGCTGCGGCCGCTGGCCGTGAAGGCGCGGAACAGCGCTTCGCGCTTGGCGGCCTGGCGGCCCAGCTCGGCCACGGCTTCGTCGAGCAGGGCGTTGTTGGTTTCGTCCTGCGTGCGCACGCGCTCGGCATAGGCGTCGCGGCCCAGGCCCGAGGCCTCGATGGCCGCGATGATGCGCGTCACCACATGGGGGCGCAGGTCTTCGTTCGAGCGGGCCTGGCGGCGCTTGAACACTTCGAGGATGGCGTGATGCACGTGCTCGGGTGCCACCGGCTCCACGGGCACGCCCTGCAGGTCATGGCGCTGGTGGCCGGCGGCCACGGCTTCGAGGTAGCGCGTGGAGCGGGCATGCAGGCCCAGCGCGACCTTCAGGTCTTCCTTCTTGAACTCGTCGGGGTGCTGCGCCAGCAGGTCCTGGTAGACGCCCAGCTTGAGCGGCAGGAAGTGCGCGCCGAACATCTTCGGGTACAGGGTGAACAGCTTTTCGAGTGCGGGATGCACCTTGCGCGCGGGGCGTTGTTGTTGCTGCTGTTGCGGCTGTGCCTGCTTCGCATCTTGCTGCGGGCGTTGCTGGCCGTTGCGCGGCGCGCGGCCCTTGCCGCCGCGTGGCCGTCGCTGTTGCTGCTGCTGTTGTTGTTTCGGTGCGGTGTTGCCCGTGTCTTCCGTGACTTCGCGGACTTCCTGGATTTCTTGGGGCGTGGCGGTATCGGTCATCGATCGGGGTGTGTCAGGTTGGCAGCAAGCAAAAAGGGAATGGGTCCGGCGCTCATCAGCGCGGGCGGAACATCTTGAACATATTGTCGGGGCTGATCTCGAAGTAGTCGGCCGGGCCGCCGCCGCGCAGGATGGGTTGCGCAGCGGCAGTGTCGTAGATGCCGTCTTTCAGCAGGTGGCGCGCGATGTGCACGCCCACCACCTCACCGAGGATCAGCCAGGTTTGCACGGGCGCGCCGTCGAGGCCTTCGAGCTGGATGAGCTGCGTCAGCCGGCATTCGAAGGACACCGGGCTCTCGGCCACGCGCGGCACCGCGATGCGCCGCGAGGCCACGGGCGTGAGGCCCGCAAGCTCGAACTCGTTCACCTCGGGCGGCACGGCCGCGCACGACCGGTTCATCTGCTCGGCCAGCGGGCGCGTGGCCAGGTTCCAGCCGAACTCCTGCGTCTGGCGGATGTTGTGCAGGCTGTCCTTGGCGCCGATGCTGGCGAAGCCGATGATCGGCGGCGTGTAGTTGAAGGCGTTGAAAAAGCTGTAGGGCGCCAGGTTGAGCACGCCGTGCGCGTCCTGCGACGAGATCCAGCCGATCGGCCGCGGCCCGACCATCGCATTGAACGGGTCGTGCGGCAGGCCGTGGCCCTTGGCGGGTTCGTAGAAGTGGAAGTCGGTGGTGTCGTCGGACATGGGGTGGCGGGCATGCGCCTTCGCGTCAGTGCTTGTCGTCCTGCTTCATCGCTTCGCGATGGGTGCTGGTTTTCCAGCGGCCGTTCACGAGCCGGCCTTCGGTGATGTCCAGGTGCTCGCCATCGGTCGCCATCGCTTCCTCGCGGGTGTAGACCTTCTGCAGGCCGACCTTGGGAACCACCGCGTACTGGGTGGTCAGGTGCCAGCAGCAGCCCGACTTCTCGAGGGTTTCGAGGCGCTTGCGTTGGTGGTCGACCTGGAACATGCCCAGGGTCGACGTTGCCAGCTCGGTCAGGTCCGCGCTCGGCACGAAGGCCTTGCGCGTGCGGTTGTAGACGTACACGTCGTACGACGGGCCGCCATAGCTGCTGTTGTTGCCGTTGCGGATCGCCAGGTCGTCCTGGCCGTCGAAGTTGAAGTCGTCGACGATCAGCGCGCTCTGGTCGCTGTAGAGCTGCGTGGCGTTGACGGCGGGCCGGTGCCTTTTGTCCAGCAGGATGCTCATGTCCTGGCTCTCGAAGCGCTGGACCGTGGCATGCGTCTTCGCGTCGATCAGCTCGATGGTGGCCGGGCCCGAACACTGGGTGTCGTCGCAGTGGGCAACGACGATGCGCGCGGCATACGCGGCCGACAGCTTCGGTATGACGAACTCGGCCGCCATGGCAAGGCCCGGGCCGAGCAGCGCCGCGAGCAGGAGCGCGTGGCGCGTCTTCATCCGGCGTTGGCGGCGATGCGCGCGGCCTGCCGTCCGATCAGCAGCCGGAACGGCAGCAGCATCAGCACGCCGACGCCCAGCTTCACGCCGAGGTCGCCCAGCGCCCAGGTGAGCCACGGGCCGTCGGTGCCCGCGAAGGCGATGCCCCAGAACACGATGCTGTCGAGCACGGCCGCGATCACGGTGGCCACCAGCGGTGCGCGCCACCAGAGGCCGCGGCGCAGGCGGTCGAACACGCCGATGTCGAGCAGTTGCGAGGCGATGAAGGCCAGCCCGGACGCGGCCGCGATGCGCGCCGGCGCGAGCAGCAGCGACACCACCACCGCCACCGCGAAGCCCACCCACGCCACGCGCCGCGCCATGCCGGGGCCGAAGCGCCGGTTGACGAGATCGCTCACGAGGTAGGCCACCGGGTAGGTGAAGGCGCCCCAGGTCAGCCAGTCGTTGATAGCGAACTGCACCAGGATGTTGGAGGCCAGCACCACCGCAGCCATGGCCAGCGTGGCGACGCCGAGTTGGCCGGCGGTGGGGCGCGCGAAATGCAAGGGCGAAGAAGTCGTCATGGTCTGCATCAGGCGGTGCGTGCCTGTTCGGCTTCGGCCAGCACGCCGTGCGCCACGGCCTCGGCGACCTTGATGCCATCGACGCCGGCCGAGAGGATGCCGCCCGCGTAGCTCGCGCCTTCGCCGGCGGGATAGAGGCCGCGCACGTTGAGGCTCTGGAAGTCGTCGCCGCGCGCGATGCGGATGGGCGACGAGGTGCGCGTTTCAACGCCGGTGAGCACCGCGTCGTGCAGGTCGAAGCCCTTGATCTTGCGGCCGAAGGCGGGGAAGGCCTCGCGCATGGCTTCGATGGCATAGGCGGGCAATGCCTGGTGCAGGTCGGTCGGCGTCACGCCGGGCTTGTACGAAGGCGTCACGCTGCCGAGCGCGGTCGATGGCTTGCCGGCAATGAAGTCGCCGACGAGCTGGCCGGGCGCGTGGTAGTTGCTGCCGCCGAGCACGTAGGCGTTGGATTCGAGCTCGCGCTGAAGAACGATGCCCGCGAGCGCGTCGCCCGCGGCATTGGGGCTCCATCCTGGGAAGTCTTTCGGATCGATCCCCACCACGATGCCCGCGTTGGCGTTGCGCTCGTTGCGCGAGTACTGGCTCATGCCGTTGGTGACCACGCGGCCCGGCTCGCTGGTGGCCGCCACCACGGTGCCGCCGGGGCACATGCAGAAGCTGTAGACCGAGCGGCCATTGCTGGCGTGGTGCACCAGCTTGTAGTCGGCAGCGCCGAGCAGCGGATGGCCCGCATGGCGGCCCCAGCGCGCCCGGTCGATGAGGCCCTGCGGATGCTCCACGCGAAAGCCGATGGAAAAGGGCTTGGCCTCGATGTGCACGCCGCGCGCATGCAGCATCTCGAAGGTGTCGCGCGAGCTGTGGCCCAGCGCCATCACGACATGGTCGGCGCGCAGCTCGCTGCTGGTGCCGGTGGCCTGGTCGAGCACGGTGAGGCCACGCAGGTGGCCGTCTTCGATGTGCACGTCGGTCACGCGCTGCTCGAAGCGGATCTCGCCGCCGAGCGCCACGATCTGCTCGCGGATGTTTTCGACCACCTTCACCAGCTTGAAGGTGCCGATGTGCGGATGCGCGACGTACAGAATTTCAGGCGGCGCGCCGGCCTTGACGAACTCTTCCATCACCTTGCGGCCGAGGAAGCGCGGGTCCTTGATCTGGCTGTAGAGCTTGCCGTCGGAGAAAGTGCCGGCGCCGCCTTCGCCAAACTGCACGTTCGACTCGGGGTTGAGCACGCTCTTGCGCCACAGGCCCCAGGTGTCGCGGGTGCGCTGGCGCACGGTCTTGCCGCGTTCGAGCACGATGGGCCTGAAGCCCATCTTCGCGAGCATCAGCGCCGCGAAGATGCCGCAGGGGCCGAAGCCGATCACCACCGGCCGCGCCGTGCCTTCGGCCGCATTGGCCGGCGGAGTGTAGACCATGTTGGGCGCGGGCTGGATGTGCGGATGGCCGGCGTGCTTTGCGAGCAGCGCGGCTTCGAGCTTGGCGTCGGCCAGCTGCACGTCGCAGATGTAGACCGTGAGCAGGTCGACCTTGCGCGCGTCGAAGCTGCGTTTGTAGACGGTGTGGGAGGCGATCGCTTCAGGTGGGACGTCGAGCGTCCGGGCGATCAGTGTGGCCAGCGCCTCGGGCGCGTGGTCGAGCGGGAGTTTGAGTTCGGATATTCGCAGCATGTCGGTGGCTTGTGGTTATCAAGCAGACCGCGCATTTTAAGCGCCGGGGGCGCTATGAAAGCGATAGCTGGCCGATGGCCCGATCAGGCCGGCAGGAATCCCTCGACCGACAGATAGCGCTCGCCGGTGTCGTAGTTGAAGCCCAGCACCACGGCATCGGGTGCCAGCGAGGGCAGCTTCTGTGCGATGGCCGCGAGCGTGGCGCCCGACGAGATGCCGACCAGCAGGCCTTCTTCGAGCGCGCAGCGGCGGGCCATTTCGCGGGCCGGTTCGGCATCGACCTGCAGCACGCCGTCGAGCAGCGAGGTGTCGAGGTTCTTCGGGATGAAGCCCGCGCCGATGCCCTGGATCGGGTGCGGTGCCGGCGCGCCGCCCGAGATCACCGGCGATGCCACGGGCTCGACCGCGAACACCTGCAGCTTGGGCCACTTCTTCTTGAGCACGCGCGCCACGCCCGTGATGTGGCCACCGGTGCCCACGCCGGTGATGATCACGTCGATGCCATCGGGAAAGTCGGCCGCGATTTCCTCGGCCGTGGTGCGCACGTGCACGTCGACGTTGGCGGGGTTGTTGAACTGCTGCGGCATCCACGCACCGGGTGTGCCGGCCACGATTTCTTCGGCACGGGCAATGGAGGCCTTCATGCCGCCAGCGCGCGGCGTGAGGTCGAAGGTGGCACCGTAGGCCAGCATCAGGCGGCGGCGCTCGACGGACATGCTGTCGGGCATCACCAGGATCAGCTTGTAGCCCTTGACGGCGGCCACCATCGCCAGGCCGATGCCGGTGTTGCCGGAGGTGGGTTCGACGATGGTGCCGCCGGGCTTGAGCGCGCCGCTTTTTTCGGCGTCTTCCACCATCGACAGCGCGATGCGGTCCTTGATCGAGCCGCCCGGGTTGGCGCGCTCGGACTTGACCCAGACCTGCTGCTTCGCATTGCCGAACAGCCGGTTGATGCGGATGTGCGGCGTGTTGCCGATGGTCTGGAGGATGTTCTGGGCCTTCATGGAATCTCCTTGGATCAATGCGTTTGTCGAACGGACAGCGCGCATTGTGGCGCCCCATTGAGGGGGAGCAACTCAAGCCGGGCGGCAAAGCCACACCGATGCGAGAGCCCCGCCCGCCACCGCCTCAGCGCGAGGGTGTCGCCACAGGCAACAGGCGCCCGTTCAGCAGCAGCGCGATCGTCCTGAACGCCAGGAATCCGATGATCGCGTTGGCCGCCGCGAAGGCCACCGGCGCGACCCATTCGACGGGCCCGGTGGCACCGGCCGCGACCAGTCGCATGGCCAGGGTCGGCAGCGCCGCCACGCCGAAGGTGAAGGCCCAGTACGACGGCGCGAAGGGCTGCCTTGCGATCCACGGCAAGAGGCGCAGGAGCAGCAGGGCCTGGAACAGGCCGTAGCCGAGCAGCACCTGCGCGAAGAGGTCGGGCACGCCGTGGTTCAGGCTCAGGTAGGTGATGCCGCCCACCACCGGCGGTGCGAGCTGGATGCCCAGCACGGGGCGCAGCGCTTCGGGCAGCGGCTCGCGTGTTGCTGCGCGGCCGAGGATCAGCGATTCGATGGCCAGCCAGGAGAAGAGCCCCGCGCCGAAAAACCACATGCCCAGTTGCGGCCAGCCGAAGGCCGCCGCGGCCGTGCCGGCCACGAAGTTCTGCCCGACCGCCGGCAGGTAGAAAGCCGGCGTGACGAGTTCGGGTGCGAGCCCGCCCTGCCAGCTGCGCCCGTAGAGCCAGAGGCCGAGCACGAGCGATGCAGCAATCGACACGGCGAACACGGCCAGTGCCACAGCCCGTGCGTAGGGCAGCAGCGCCATCGCCGCGAGCATGCTGGACAGCGGGACCAGCGATGCGAAGGCCGACTGCACCGGGTGGTTCATCTCGGCGCGCGCGGCGTCGCGGTGGCGCAGCCACTTGTGGGCGTAGAGCGCCAGCAGCGCGAGCCACACCGCGATGCCGCTCCAGGTCACGAAAGTTGCGATGTCCTGCGGCAAATGCCAGAGCGGCACCGCGACGCGCCAGGCATTGCCCAGCGCCAGCACACCGACGGCGATGCCGAAGTAGGAAATGGGAATGGGGGCGCGCTCGGAAGTCATTCTGTTCACCTTTAAGAAGGATCGATGAATGAATTCTGGGCGCCAGGGGTAAGATTTTGAATGCTCAAAGCATTCTGAAAATTGTTCCATCGTCTCAAATGAATTCGCACCCCGATCCCCTGAGCGAACTCGTCGACTGGCTCGGCCTGCGCGGCCGCATGGACCTGCGCTGCCTGTTCGGCGAAGACTGGGCCGCGCCGCACGAGGCCATCGGCCCGTGGCGCGCGCCCTTTCACATCGTGCTGCGCGGGCGCTGCGAACTCTGGCTGCCCGCGAGCCGCACGCTGGTGCCGCTGGAGGAGGGCAGCTTCGTGATCCTGCCGCGCGGGCCGGCGCACGTGCTGCGCACAACGGGCCTGCAAGGCGAGGGCCGTGCGATCCGGCGGCGCACGGGCGAGCTGTTCGATCTCAAGACCAACCTCCGGCGCCCCGAGAAAGCGGACACCGACATCCTCTGCGGCGAATTCGAATTCCCCGGCCGCCGGCGCAGCGTGCTGCTCGAGGCGCTGCCCGAACCCATGGTGATCGCCTTCGCCGATCACCCCGAGTTCGCCTGGCTCGAAGGGCTGGTGCGGCTCATGGCAGAGGAGATCGCGCAACAGCGCGCCGGCGCCGCGGCCATCGTGGCGCAGCTGTCGGGCACGCTGTTCACGCTGGCGGTGCGCGGGCACCTGGAGACGCGGCCAGAGCTCACCGGTGTGCTCGGCCTCATGGCCAGCCCGCGCCTGGCGCCCGGCCTGCAGGCGATGCTGGCGCAGCCGGAGGCGCCCTGGACCGTGGCATCGCTGGCCGCGCGCTGCCACCTCTCGCGTGCCACCTTCGCACGCGAATTCACGCGGCGGGTGGGCACGGGGCCGCTCGAATTCCTGACGACGTTGCGCATGGAGCTGGCCTCGCGCCTGCTCGCGCAGGGCGGGCGAGGCGGACAGGACACGGCGAGCATCGGGGAGGCGGTCGGCTACCGGTCGGAGGCCGCGTTCAACCGCGCGTTCACGCGGCATGCAGGGATCACGCCGGGGCGGTTCCGGCGTGCTTCGGCCAGCGACGCGGCGGCCGCCTGATCAGGCCGCGCCCGGCGTGAACTTCATCGCCACGCCGTTCATGCAGTAGCGCAGCCCGGTGGGCTTGGGGCCGTCGTCGAACACATGGCCCAGGTGGCCGCCGCAGCGGCGGCAGTGCACTTCGGTGCGGGTCATGCCGAAGGCCTTGTCTTCGTGCTCGCCCACCGCGTTGTCCAGGGGCTGCCAGAAGCTGGGCCAGCCGGTCCTGCTGTCGAACTTGGTCTTGGACGAGAACAGGTCGAGCGCGCAGCCCGCGCAACTGAAGCGGCCGGCGCGGTGCTCGTCGTTCAGCGGGCTCGTGTAGGGCCGCTCGGTGCCTTCCTGCCGCAGCACCGCGAACTGGTTGGCGTCGAGCAGCTTGCGCCACTCGGCCTCGGTGTGCATGACCTCGAATTTCGCGCCCTCCGCGGCTTGCGCTGGCCGCATGCCCCAGCCGAAGGCGTGGGCGATGGCCAGCCCGAGAGTGGAGGTTCCGGCCGCGATGGCAAGGCGGCGTCGAGTGTCGTGCGTCATGGTGGTTCTCCGGCTGGCGTGGGGCGGAATATCGCTTTCGATATGTTCAAGTGAATACGACGATGTACATTCGCCCGTTGATTGCAAGAGGGCATTCAAGGGCCGACGGTGACGTTGCCTCCCTTAATTCGGACGAACGAGGTGCCGGGTTACAGCGGACGGCGCGACATTCGCTGTGTCGGAAAAAATACATCGAAGACGGAGACTTGAGATATGCGTTGGTCCAGAGGACTTGTGTCGGGCGTGGCTGCGCTCGTGCTCGCGGGTTGTGGTGGTGGCGGCGATGGCGGTGGTGTTTTCTTTCCCATCGTTCCACCGCCTCCGCCGCCCTCGGCGCCACCTCCAGCACCACCGCCACCCCCAGCGCCGCCTGCACCGGCGCCGGCCCCGGCATTGCAGTTGGGCGGCGCAGTCGACCTTCCGGGGGCGCTGACCGCGGCCGACCTCGCGGCGCGTGCCGCCATCACCCAGACCGTCAGTTTTTCCAGCGGCAGCGGGCCCCAGACGCACACCTACACCGGCACCAGTCTCTGGTCATTGCTGAACGATGCCGGCCTCCAGGTCGACGGCACGCGCAAGAACGATGTGCTGAGCCGTTACCTGCTGGCGACGGGCGCCGATGGCTACAAGGTCGTCTTCGCGCTGGGCGAGCTGAGTCCCGACTTCGGCAACAAGCCGAGCGCGATCGCCTATGCCGAGACGACGGCGGGCGTTTCCGCGCCGCTGGGCACGACCGACGGGCCGTTCCGCGTGACGGCGCCGGGCGACGTGAAGGGCGGGCGCTACGTGTCGAACCTGACGCGGCTCGACGTGGTGGCGGCACCCGCGACGGCAGCGGGCATCGGCGGCGGCCCGTCGACCTCGCTCGCCATCTCGGGCAAGGTCGCCACGCCGTTGAGCTTCGACCTGAATGCGCTGAAGGCCCTGACGCCGGTGTCCAGCCTGACCGTCGGCGGCAACACCTACACGGGTGTCAGTCTCTGGACGCTGCTCAACAGCCGGGGCCTGCCCACGACACCCAAGAACGTCACGCTCGGCATGTACGCCGTGGCGACCGGCAGCGACGGCTACCGGGCCACGCTGTCACTGGGCGAGATCGATCCGAACTTCGGCGCCAAGGGCGCGCTGGTCGCCTACCAGATGAACGGCGCGGACCTGACCACCAACGGCTTTGCGCGCCTCGTGGTGCCGGACGAAGTGAAGCAGGGCCGCTCGGTGTCGAACCTCATCGCGATCGAGGTGTTCGCGGCGGGCACGCCGTAGTTCAGGAGCCGGCCATGGCGCGGCTGCCTCGCAGCGGCGCCTTCCACAGTTCGGCCAGCAGCACGCCGGCCACCGTCAGCACGCCGCCGACCGCGTGGTACGCCGCGAGCGATTCGCCGATGACGAAGGCGGCGATCAGCGCGGTGAACAGCGGGATCAGGTTGAAGAACATGCTCGCGCGGCTCGGGCCGATGTGCGCCACCGTGTGCATCCACACCAGCGGCGCGAGCATCGAGGCGCCCAGGCCGGCGAAGGCGATCAGCGGCAGGTTGGCCGCCGACAGGCCCACTCTCGGCGTGAGCAGGTACAGCGGCAGCAGTGCCACCACGGCCACCACGATCTGCAGGTAGAGCAACTGCAGCGCCGGCACGTTCTTCATGCCCCAGCGCTTGAGAAGGATCACGTAGATGGCATAGGCCAGCATGGCCAGCAGCATCAGGCCGTCGCCCATGTTGGCGCCGCTCTTGAGCAGCGTGCCGAGGTCGCCCGACGACACCACCACCAGCACGCCCACGATCGACACCAGCGAGCCCGCCACCGCACCGGCCGTGAGCCGCTGGCCCAGCAGCAGGATCGACAGCGCCAGCACCATCATCGGCGTGAGCGAGCCGATGATGCCCATGTGCGTGGCGGTGGTCAGGTAGGCCGCGTAGTAGGCCAGGCTCTGGTAGACCACCATGCCCAGCAGGCCGAGCACCGCGATGCGGCCCATCTGCGGACGGATGGCCGTCCAGTTGCGCAGCACCGGCCGCAGCGCCAGCGGCGTGAAGAGCAGGGCGGCCAGCAGCCAGCGGTAGAAGCTGATCTCGGCCGGCGCGATAGTGCCGGCCGCCATCTTGCTGACGACGGTGTTGCCCGACCAGATCACGACGGCGAGCAGAGGGAAGGCGTATTGCCACATGACGGAGCTTTCTTGAGAGTGCAGGGCTATCATCGACGCGTCCGTCCTGAGGCATATAGCTCGATCAGGACATATGGTCCGGAATTACGGACCTTCTTCTTCGCCCGGGGTTCCGAATGGCCACGCCTGCACCGCGCTTCGTACCGATCCAGAACGTCGAGGGGAAGGCGGGGCCTTTCTACTTTCGCTATGACGAGTTCGGCGCCGACGTGCGGGCCGCGCCGCACAGCCACACCTGGGGCCACCTGAACTACGCCGCGCACGGCACCATGCAGATGGAAACCGAGGGCCTGCGCTTCCTGTCGCCGCCGCAGTACGCGGTGTGGATCCCGCCGAAGGTGGTGCACAGCTGCACGCTGCGGCATGCGGTCGTCTACCGCTCGATCTACATCACGCGCGACCTGTGCGAGCGCCTGCCGGCCGAGCCCTGCACCGTGCGCATCAGCCCGATCATCAAGAGCGTGCTGGCCGACTTCGCCGCGCGCGACGTGCACGAGCCGACCACGCCGGCCGATTTGCGCCTGGCGCATGTGGTGGTCGACCAGCTCGAAGTGGCCGAGGTGCAGCGTTGCTACCTGCCGGCCGCCGCGTCCTCGGCATTGGTGGCCGTGCTCGAAGCGCTGCAGGCCACCCCCGGCGACCACCGCTCGCTGGCCGAATGGGCCGACAGCGTGCACATGACCGAGCGCACGCTGGCGCGCCAGTGCCAGCGCGAACTCGGCATGTCTTTCGGCGACTGGCGCCAGCGGCTGCGCTTCCTGCGCGCCATCGACGCGCTGGAGGCCGGCCGCACGGTGCAGGAGATTGCCTTCGACCTCGGCTACAGCACCGCGTCGGCCTTCATCGCGATGTTCCAGCGCGAGGCCGGGACGACGCCAGAGCAATATCGGCGCGAGTTCTGCGGCATCGCCTGAAGAAGCACTTTCTTCATGAGGCGATAATCCACCCCGTGAAGCCCGCCAGACCGCCGCTGGTGCAAGTCTCGAAAGAGCGCACTGGAGGAACGTCCGGACTGCACAGGACAGCGCAGGAGTTAACGACTCTCCACCGTGAGGTGAGGATCAGAGCAACAGAGACGAGCCGATTGAGTTCGGGTGAAACGGGCAATCTCTGCGCGCAGCAACACCAAGTAGGCCAGTATTGAGGTGGTTCCGCTGAGCTGGCGGGTAGGTGGCATCGAGCCGTTTGGCGACAAACGGCCCAGAGTAATGGCGGTCACGCCGAAGGCTTCGCAAGAGGCTTTCGGTGCACAGAATCCGGCTTATCGGCGGGCTTCACACTTTTCCTTTTCTTTCCGATTTCCCACGGGTTCGCCCGCGGCATGGCGCCGCGGCGTGCTTGCGCATGTTCCGGGTTTACCCGTAAAATAGATAGCAAGCTAACTAATTGGAAGTCTCATGTCCGAACCGACACCCTCCGCGCAAGCGGCAGAAAGGCGCGAATCCGCGCTGATCGCGTTCGGCATGACCTTGTCGACGCTGCAGCGCGGTTACCGCGCTGCGGCCGACAAGGCGGTGGCGCACGTCGGTGTGTCGCAGACGCTGGCCTGGCCGATCGTGATGCTGGGCCGCATGGACGGCGAGGTGCGCCAGGGCGTGCTCGCCGAGGCGCTGGGCATTGAAGGGCCGTCGCTGGTGCGCTCGCTCGACCAATTGGTCGAAGCCGGCTTCATCGAACGCCGCGAAGACCCGGCCGACCGCCGCGCCAAGACCCTGCACCTCACGCCCGCCGGCGTGGCTGCCCGCGCGCCCCTGGAGGCCTCGCTGAGCCTGATGCGCGCATCGCTCTTTGAAGGCGTGTCCGACGACGACATCGCCGCCTGCCAGCGCGTCTTTGCCACGCTCGAGGAGCGGCTCGGCCGCAATGCCCCGGCCTCGCAGGAAGGGCGCAAGTAAATGGCCGCGCTCCGTCTGCCGCGCTTCAGCCGCGCGGAGCTTCTCTTTTCCGGCAAGAGCTTCGCCTCCGCCATGCTGGCGATGTACCTGGCCAGCCGTGCCGGCCTGCCGCGCCCGTTCTGGGCGCTGATGACCACCTACATCGTGGCCCATCCGCTGGCCGGTGCGGTGCGCTCCAAGGCGGTGTACCGCTTCTGCGGCACGTTGATCGGCTGCATGGCGACCGTGCTGATGGTGCCCGCGCTGTCCAACGCGCCCGAACTGCTGACCCTGGTGCTCGCGCTGTGGGTCGGCCTGTGCCTGTGCATCTCGCTGTTCGACCGCACGCCGCGCTCGTACGTCTTCATGCTCGCGGGCTACACGGCCGCGCTGATCGGTTTTCCGTCGGTGCAGACGCCGCTGGTGCTGTTCGACACTGCCGTGGCGCGCGTCGAGGAAATCGGCCTGGGCATCTTCTGCGCCACGCTGATCCACAGCCTCGTGCTGCCCGTCGGGCTCGCACCCACGGTGCTCGGCCTGCTCGACCGCACGCTGCAAGATGCGCGCAGGTGGCTCGGCGACCTGCTTCAGCCCGCCAATCGCGCCAGCGGCAAGGACGCCGAGCCGAAGCGCCTCGACGACGACCGTCGCCGCCTCGCCGGCGACATCACGCAACTGCGGCTGCTCTCGACCCACGTGCCCTTCGACACCACGCACCTGCGCTGGACTGCCGGCGCGATCCGCGCGATGCAGGACCGCGTGGCCGCGCTCACGCCCGCGCTCTCGGCCGTCGAAGACCGCCTGCAGGCGCTCGAACAGGCCGAAGGCGCGCTCGCACCCGATGTGGCCGCCGTGCTCGCGCAAGCCGCGCAATGGCTGCGCGAAGAAGCGGCGCCCGCGAGCGGCGACCCGGCCCGTGCCGAACGCCTGCAAGCGCTGCGCCGCGCCATCCAGGCACTGAGCACCGCGCCTTCTTCCAGCGGTGCGACGCAGCAGACACCTTGGGGCCGCGCCCTGCGCATCGGCCTTGCCGGCCGCCTCGAAGAGCTGGTCGATGGCTGGACCGCCTGCGCCCAGTTGCGCCTGGACATCGACGAAGGCCTCAAGGGCGCCGCACCCCTGCGCCGCACGGCCGCCCTCGGCAACCGCGCGCTGCACCGCGACTACGGCATGGCGCTGCTGTCGGCGCTCGCGGCCGTCATCGCCATCTGCCTGTGCGGCGCGTTCTGGATCATCACCGGCTGGCCCATGGGCTCGGCCGCCACGATGATGGCCGCCGTCTTCTGCTGCTTCTTCGCGACCATGGACGACCCGGTGCCGGCGATCCACGGCTTCCTGAAATGGACGCTGATCTCGATTCCGATCTCGGCCCTCTACGTGCTGGTGCTCATGCCCATGGTGCAGGACTTCGGCATGCTCGTCGTGATCTGCGCGCCGCTGTTCCTGGTGCTCGGCGTCTACCTGGCGCGGCCGACCCACTTCATGCCCGCGATGGCGCTGGTCTTCGGCGTGGCCGGCACGCTGGCGCTGCACGACACCGCCAGTTCCGACCTCGTGAGCTTCATCAATGGCATGGTCGGCCAGATCGTCGGCGTGCTGGTCGCGGCACGCGTCACGCGGCTCGTGCGTTCGGTCGGTGCCGACTGGAGCGCGCGCCGCATCCAGCGCGCCACCTGGCGCGAGCTGGGTGAAATGGCCGCCTCGTCGCAGCCGCAGTACGCGCAGAGCGATGCCTATGCCGTGCGCATGCTCGACCGCATCGGTCTGCTCGCGCCACGCATCGCGCAGGCGGGCGGCACGGTCGAAGGCGTGGTTGCCAACGACGCGCTGCGCGACCTGCGCATGGGCGCCGACATCGCCGTGCTGCAGCGTGTGCGTGGCCAGTTGCCGTTGGCCACGTCGGCCGCGCTGCTGGGCGGCATCTCGCGGTTTTTCCGTCAGCGCGGCGAAGGCCGCATGAACCCGCGTCCGGCGGACCTGCTGCCGCAGATCGACGAGGCACTTGGTGCCGTGCTCGCCGCGCGCGATGCGTCGTCTTCCGCCGCATCGCGTTCGGCCGTCACCGCGCTGGTCGGCTTGCGCCGCAATCTTTTTCCCGAAGCGCCGCCGATGCTGGCCGCGCCCAACCCAGGAGCTTCCGCATGATCGGCGAAGCCAGTTTCTACGGCCTCTACGTGCCCTGGATCATGGTGCTGGCCCTTGCCGCACTGTTGGCCCTGTGGGGCGTTCGCCGGTTGCTCGCGGCCACCGGCGCCTACCGCTGGGTGTGGCATCCGGCGCTGTTCGACATGGCGCTTTACCTGCTGCTGCTCTACGCGCTGAGCCGCGTCACCTCTTACCTGCAATGACGAGATTCCCATGAAAACCAGTCCTTCCGCCGACAACCCCTGGGCACAGCGCATCGGGCGGGTCGCCCTTACCGTGGTCGTGGTGGCCGCGGCCGTCTGGGCCGGCTTCAGGCTCTGGGACCACTACGAACTCGCACCGTGGACGCGCGACGGCCGCGTGCGCGCCAACGTGGTTCAGATCGCGCCCGATGTCTCGGGCCTCGTCACCGCCGTGCCGATCCAGGACAACCAGTCGGTCGCGGCCGGCACGCTGCTGTTCGAGGTCGACCGCGCGCGCTACGACCTTGCGGTGCGTCAGGCCCAGGCCGCACTGGCCGCCCAGCGCGCCATGAGCGCGCAGGTGCAGCGCGAGAACGCGCGCAACGCCGGCCTGGACGATCTGGTCTCGAAGGAGTCGCGTGAGCAGACGCGCTCGCGCGTCGAGCAGATGCAGGCCGCCGTCGCGCAGGCCGAAGTGGCGCTCGATTCGGCCCGCCTCAACCTGCAGCGCGCCCAGGTGCGCGCGCCAGCCGACGGCCTCGTCACCAACCTCGACCTGCGCCAGGGCAGCTACGCTGCCGCCGGGCATCCGGTGCTCGCGCTGGTCGATGCCCGGTCGTTCTACGTCGAAGGCTACTTCGAAGAAACCAAGCTGCCGCGCATCCACCTCGGCGACCGCGTGCGTGTGACGCCGATGGGTGGCGGCGCAGTCATCGAAGGCGCGGTCGACAGCGTGGCCGCCGGCATTGCCGACCGCGACCGCTCCACCAGCGCCAACCTGCTGCCCAGCGTGAACCCGACCTTCAACTGGGTGCGGCTTGCGCAGCGCATTCCGGTGCGCATCAAGCTCGACCCGCTGCCGCAAGGCGCGCGGCTGGTCGCGGGCCAGACCGTGACCGTGCAGGTGCTGGAGAACAAGGCCGCGCGCAGCGCGTCGGCTCCCACGCTCGCACCCGCAGCCGAACCGCAGAAGGGATGAACGCCATGCCCCGCTTCGCTTTCCGAATCGCGTCGCTGGCCGTCGCGGCCGGCCTCGCGGCCTGCGCGGCGGTCGGCCCCGACTATCGCCAGCCGCCCGAGGCGCTGGCCAGCCAGAGCGCCGCCGCACGGCCCTTTGCCGAAGGGCCCGCGAACGCCGCGCCGCTGCCCGCGCACTGGTGGCGCCTGTACCACGACCCGCTGCTCGACCGGCTGGTGGCGCAGGCCCTCGCGCACAACACCGACCTGCGGCAGGCCGTGGCGAACCTCGAACGCGAGCGCGCCATCGACGACGAAGTGGCCGGCGCCAAGTACCCCACGCTGGGTGTGAACGGCGGCCCGTCCTACGGCCACGTGTCCGGCCTGTCGCTGGTCAAGCCGGGCTACGAGCCGCCCAACACCTTCAACTACGGCGTCGCGGCCTCGCTGTCGTACCAGGTCGATCTGTTCGGCCAGATCCGCCGTGCCATCGAGGCATCCGCTGCCAGCACCGAGGCAGCCGAAGCCGCGCTCGACCTCGTGCGCGTGAACGTGGCCGCCGGCACCGCGCGCGCCTACGCCGAAGCCTGCTCGACGGGCCTGCGCCTGCAGATCGCGCAGAAGTCCGTGGCGTTGCAGCAGGACGCTGTGAACGTCACCGACCGCCTGCAGCGCGCGGGCCGCGCCGGCGCCATCGACGGTGGTCGCGCACGTGCGCAGTTGCAGCAACTGAACGCCGCGTTGCCGCCGCTGAAGGCCCAGCGGCAGGGCGCGCTCTACCGCCTTGCCACGCTGACCGGTGCACTGCCGCAAGACTTTCCGCGCGAGGTGGCCGACTGCACCGTGCCGCCGCGCGTGGCCGGCACGCTGCCGGTGGGCGATGGCGCGGCGCTGCTGCGTCGCCGCCCCGACATCCGCCAGGCCGAGCGCAGCCTTGCCGCATCCACCGCGCGCATCGGCGTGGCCACGGCCGACCTCTATCCGAAGGTGACGCTGGGGCTCTCGGGCTCTTCCGTCGGCCACGCCAACGACTTCGGCGGCAAGGACGCCTTCGCATGGAGCCTGGGCCCGCTGATCTCCTGGACCATTCCGAACACCGGCGTCGTCCAGTCGCACATCGCGCAGGCCGAGGCCGGCACGCGCGCTGCGCTCGCCAAGTTCGACGGCACCGTGCTGACCGCCTTGCGCGAAACCGAAACCGCGCTCGGCACCTACGCCCGCGAACTCGATCGTCGCGCCGCGCTGCAGGCCTCGCGCGACGAAAGCGCCAAGGTCGCCGCGCAGGCCCGCCAGCTCTACAGGAATGGCCGCACCGCCTACCTCGATGCGCTCGATGCCGAGCGCTCGCTGGCCGCCAGCGATGCCGCCCTCGCGGCCAGCGAGGCGCAACTGGCCGACGACCAGGTCGTGCTGTTCATGGCACTCGGCGGCGGGTGGGAGCCCGAGGAGGGCAATGCCCGCCTCGCGCAGGACGCCGGATCGACGACCACGAAGCAATGAGCGCGACCCCCGCGCCCGCACGCAGGCCGCACGCGCCGCTGTGGCTGCTCGCGCTGGTCACCTTCAGCGGCACGCTGGCCATGCACATCTTCGTGCCGGCCCTGCCCATTGCCGCGAAGAACCTCGGCGCCGGCATGGGTGCCATGCAGATGACGGTGAGCCTCTACATCTTCGGCCTCGCGGTGGGGCAACTGGTGTACGGGCCGTTGGCCGATCGCTTCGGGCGGCGGCCCGTGCTGCTCTGCGGCTTGGGCCTGTACTGCGTTGCGGGGTTGGTCGCGGCGCTCGCGCCCGACGTGCATGCGCTCATCACCGCGCGGCTGTTCCAGGCGATGGGCGGCTGCGCCGGCCTCGTGCTGGGCCGCAGCATCGTGCGCGACACCGCGGAGCCGAAAGAGGCCACGCGGCGCCTTGCGTTGATGAACCTGATGGTGACCATCGGCCCCAGCCTCGCACCGCTGATCGGTGGCGCGCTGGCCACCGCGCTCGGGTGGCGTTCGATCTTCTACGCGCTGTTCGCGCTCGGTGCCATCGGCTTTCTCTTCACGTGGCGCCTGCTGCCCGAGACCGGCGCGCCCGGCACGGCCGTCAAGGCCAGGGACCTGGCACGCAACTACGGCAAGCTGCTGGCCTCGCCGGCCTTTCTTGGCTTCTCGGTGGGCGGCGGCTGCGCCACCACGTCGATGTACGCCTTCATCGCTTCCGCGCCCTTCATCTTTGTGGACCAGCTGCACCGCCCCGCGCACGAAGCCGGCATCTACCTTGCCATTCTTGTGTCGGGCGTGTGGCTCGGCAGCTTTCTCACCAGCCACCTGATCTCGCGCGTGCGCGTCGACCGGCTGATGGTCCGCTCGAACGCGCTGAGCGTGGCCGCGGCCTTCGTGCTGCTCGGCGCGGCACTGGCGGACCATCTCTCGGTGCCGCTGATCGTCGGCTGCATGTTCCTCTTCACCGTCGGCGCGGGCATGGCCTCGCCGGCCGCGCTGACGCAGGCGATCAGCGTCAATCCACAGGTCATCGGCTCGGCTTCGGGCCTTTACGGCTTCACGCAGATGGCCGTGGGCGCACTCTGCACGGCACTCGCCGGCATGGGCCACCGCAACCCCGCGCTGGCGTCGGCCATCGTGCTGGCCGGGGCCGGCATCGTGGCGCAGTTGTCGTTTGCCGTGGCGCTGCGCACGCAGCGGCGCGAGGCGGCCGCGAGGCTCAGCGCGTAAAGAGCCAGCCGCCCTTGGGCTGGCGCATCAGCTCGTGCCGCTTGATGGCGCGCTCTTCGCCGTCGTCGCCCACGTAGACCACATCGAAGCGCAGCAGCTTCGGCGAGACCATCTTCCAGTTCTGGATGCGCTTGACGGTCACGCAGGCCGTCTTGTCGTGGTACTGCATCTCCGACATCGGCCCGCCCTGGAAGCCCGTGCCGTCGAACAGGCGGCCGGGCGCCGCGAAGGGGTTGAGCACCGCGCCGTTGCGCGCGGTGATGCAGCCTTCGGCCCGCACGAAGGACTCGATGGTCGGCGATGCGCTGCGCACCACCTTGCCCACGGCCGGGCTGGGCGCCTTGCCGGAGATGGCTTCGCGGATGCGTTCCACTTGTTCATCGGTGATGGGCGCCAGCCCGTCTTTCGAGACCACGGGCGGTGGCGGCGGCGCGGGCGGCGCATCCACAGGCGCCGCGGGCGAGAGGTAGGCGCAGCCCGCCACCAGTGCCAGGGGCACGGTGCAGGCAAGGGCAGCGCTCGGTGTTCCGAACTTCATGGCTCAGTCTCCCTGTCGGCGGCACGAGGCCGCAGGCTGAAAATTGCAGGCCGCGAACATGCGGTGCATCGTCGTGTGTCGTCCTCTTTCTCTTCCTGTCGTTGTCTTGTTTTTTTGCCTGGCGTCAGAAGCGCTCGTGCGGCGCCAGGTAGCGCCACTGGCCCGGCTGCAGCCCGGCCAGCGGCACGCGACCGATGCGGATGCGCCGCATCGAGAGGATGCGCAGGTCCACGGTGTCGCAGATGTTGGCGATCTGCCCGGGCCGCGCACCCTTGAGCGCAAAGCGCAGGCCGGTCTGGTCGTCGGCCTGGCGGCCGATGCTCACGCGCGCGGGCGAACGCTCCAGCCGCGCCAGCACCTCGGGGCTGACGGCGCCGGCCACGTCGACCATCACTTCGTGTTCGAGGATGCCCGCGTCTTCCTGCAGCTTGCGTTCGATGCGGAACTCCTGCGTGTAGACGACCAGCCCGCTCGCGCCGGTTTCCAGCGGCGTCATGCAGTGCTGCCCCTTGGCGTGCACTGGCAGAAAACGCTGGCCGGCGCGTTCGGGCTCGTGGTGGTTCGCGGCCACCAGCAGGCGGTGCGCCACATCGGTTGCCATGCCCGCCGGCTTGTACAGCAGCAGCGTGACGGGAACGATCGGCTCGGGCCTGGCACCGGCTTCGATCTCTACTTTCTGGTGCGGCTGCACGCGCAACTGTGGCAGCAGGGCGGGCACGCCGTCCACGCGCACCGTGCCGTTCTCGATCAGCAGTTCGGCTTCGCGCCGCGACACGCCGGCCATCGCGGCCACGCGCTTCGCGAGGCGGATGCCTTCGTCTTCGGGAGAGGGGTTGTCGTTATTTCTGTGGTTCATCGGGGCGCAGTCAGTTGCCGGATGCGCGCCACGTGCGCGGCCAGCGAGCGGGCCGCCACCGGCCACATGCGCTCGGGCACGTCGTCGTAGGCGAGCGGCAACCACTCTTCGGGCGTGCCCTCGGGCAGTTTCTGCATGGCGGCGGCGATCTTGGCTTCGCGCTTGAGGCGGTGCGCCTTCAGCATCGCGATGGCGGTGCGGGCAAAGCCGATCACGTAGCCGTGCGCGGGCAGGATGAATTCGATGCCGCCTGCTTCGCAGGCCGCGTCGAGCGCGTCGAGCGAACCCAGGTACGCGTTCATGTCGCCGTCCGGCGGATCGACCACCGTGGTGCTGCCGTTCAGGATGTGGTCGCCGGAGAACAGCAGGCCGTCTTCTTCCAGCACGAGGCACAGGTGGTTGGCCGCATGGCCGGGTGTGTGGATCACGCGCAGCGTGTGCATGACGGCTGTCGCGGCTTCGCCTTCGGCGGCGGTGCTGCCCGACAGCACGAGGCGCTCGCCGTCCTTCAGTTCGCGCTCGGCGGTGAAGCGTGCGGACGAGCGCGCGGTCGGTGCGGACGACAGTCCCAGGATCGGCGGCTTCGCATCCTTGCACAGTGCCTGCAGCGGCGCGGCGCCCGGCGAGTGGTCGGCATGCGAATGCGTGCACACGATCATGCAGATATCGCCATGCGTGGCGCGCCACAGCCGGCCGATGTGGTCGAAGTCGTTCGGACCCGGATCGATGACGATGTAGCCCGTGGCCGCGTCGCCGACGATGTAGCTGTTGGTGCCCGGGCCGGTCATGGCGCTCGGGTTGGGCGCGGTCAGGCGCATCACGTTCTTGAGCAGCGGCACGGGGTGCTCGCTCTGCCAGTCGAGCGCATGCGCGATCTGGCCGTCGGGGCACACCAGCGCGAGTTCGCCGTAAGGCGAGTCGCTTTCCATGTAGCGCGCGTCTTCGCCCTTGAGCAGGCCGGCGCGCGGGCAACTGGTCCACAGCGGGCCTTCGCCCACGCCACCCGGGCCGCCGCTCGCGCAGGCCGCGAGCACCGCGTCGACGGTGGCGTATGCGGCCATGCGCTGCAGCGTGCGCACGGTCGGGAAGATCATGAAGAACGTGCCCGCGTCGTGGCGCGCGAGCGCGTCGGCCGGACGCACCCAGCAGGGCTCGAACTGCTCGCTCTCGTCGGCTGTGGGCGTCTGGCCTTCGGGCATGCGCGCGGCGAGGAAGGGCACGTCGAAGCGCTTGGGCAGGTCGCGGTCGGTGATCCAGTGCGCGAAGGTGAACACCTTGTCGGAGTCGAGCACGAGGCCGCGTGCCGCGCACTGGTCGGCGAAGGCGGTACCCGCGGTGTCGGTGCGGTCCATCGCGGCGATGTCGTCGGCGCTCACCGGGCGGCCGTCGGCATGGTGCGCGAGCAGGATGCCGAGTTCTTCAAAAGCCTCGCGGATCGCGGCAATGGCTTGCGTGCGCTGCACGCGGCTCTGGGTGGGGCGGCGCGTGGCGATGCGCTTGGCGGCCTCGTCGGCTTCATCGATGTGACCGCCGGGGAATACGTATGCGCCCGGCGCGAAGCTGGCGGTGGCCGAGCGGCGCGTCATCAGCACTTCGATGCCGGCGGGGGTGTCGCGCAGCAGCAGGATGGTGGCTGCCGCGCGCACGGGCGCGGGCTCGCGTGCGGGGTGGAGTTGTTGGGTGGAACGGACCATGGGGTGATTATGGAGAGCGGTGGCCACGCCCGTGTGTCGGGCATAAGCTCAGAGTGATTCGGGCATGAGCCGCGCGCCACAATTCGCGCTCGCATTGCTCGCCTCGAAGAAAGACAGACATGGCCCATTCTCCCTTTTCGCTCCGTGCCCTGTGGCTGGCAGGTGTCGCGTTGTGTGTCGCCACACCGCCCGCCGCCTTTGCCCAGCCCGAGTGGCCGCAACAACCCGTCACATTGATCATGGGTTTCCCCGCCGGTTCGGGCGTCGACGTGGTCGCACGCACCATCCAGGAACCGCTGGCCAAGCAGCTGGGGCGGCCGGTCATCATCGACTACAAGTCGGGTGCCGCCGGCAACATCGCCAGCGAGTACGTGGCGCACGCCAGGCCCGACGGCTACACGCTGTCGTTCGGCACCGCGGCCACGCACGGCAGCAACGCCGCGCTCTATAAAAAGCTGCCCTTCGATGTCGAAGCCGACTTCGTTCCTGTGGCGCCGGTGCTCGACGTGTCGAACGTGCTCACCATCAATCCGGACGTCATCAACGTCAAGACATTGAAGGAGTTCGTGGCGCTGGTCAAGGCCCATCCGGGCAAGTACAACTATGCGTCTACAGGCAACGGCGCGGGCACGCACATGGCCTTTGCCGAGTTCAATTCGCGCCTGGGGCTGGACATGGTCCACGTGCCCTACAAGGGCGGCCCCGAGGCCATCACCTCGGTGGTTCGCGGCGAGACCTGCTGCATCATG
Organism: Variovorax sp. EL159; assembly: GCF_900100965.1. GTDB lineage: Bacteria > Pseudomonadota > Gammaproteobacteria > Burkholderiales > Burkholderiaceae_C > Variovorax. The sequence continues at coordinate 377,689 of NZ_FMUJ01000005.1, forward strand.
AACCAGGTGCAGACGGTGCTGCCGCACTACAAGGCCGGCAAGGTGCGCCTGTTGGGCGTGACCACCGCCACGCCGGTGCCGGCCGTGAAAGAGGTGCCCACCATCGCATCGAGCGGGCTGCCCGGCACCAAGGGTTTCGACAGCTCGATCTGGTTCGGCATCTTCGCGCCCAAGGGCACCGACCCGCAGATCGTCGACAAGCTCAATGCCGCCGTGAAGGCGGTGCTGGAGCAGCCAGAGATCCGCGAGCGCTTCGAGAGCCAGGGCAACACCGTGCGCATCGAGTCCCCCGCGCAGTTCAAGAAGACCGTGCACGCCAACCGCGTGAAGTGGGCCGAGGTGGCGAAGGCCGCCAACATCAGCATCGACTGACAACCACCAGTGCCGGTCCTCGCGAGCCGAGGCGCTACAGCGCCTTGGTCAGCGTGAGGATGAAGCGCGCCTTGTTCGGCGAATAGGTCTGCTTGCCGAAGGTGCCGAAGCCCAGGTCGTAGCCCGGGTTGGACACGGCCGCATACGCGTTCTGCTTGTTCGCACCCTGCACCGAACCGGCCAGCGACAGGCCGTTGCCGAAGTCGTACGAAGCGCCGATGTTGTAGTCGACATAGCTCTTGTAGCCCAGGCGGCGGATGTCGCTCGACATGTTCGTGTAGCCCACCGCCGCCTTCAGCATGACCTTGGGGAAGATCTCCTTGCTGTAGGCCAGGTTCAGGTAGCCGGTGTTGGTGCCCTTCAGGCCCGAGCCGCCCTTGTTGCCGGCGAGGTTGAAGTAGTCCTTCGACACCGTGTGCGAGTACTTCAGTGTGAACGAGCCGATCGTCTCGTCGGTGTAGCACGCGCTGCCGTACAGCTCCGTCGTGTTGCCCGCCGAGTTGCCCGGATAGAGGTACGTGAGCGCACCCACGTCCATATCGAGCGGGCCGGCCTTGAACTTGTAGCCGCCGTAGATGTCGCTCTCGAGGCTGTTGCCCTTGAGCCAGTTGACGCTCGAATTCCAGTTGCCCACATAGAAGCCGCTCTCGCCGAAGGCGTAGTCGAAGCCACCTTGAATGGCGGGCTTGAAGCCTCGGGTCTTGGCGTAGTCGTTCTTGCCCAGCATGTCCTGGTCCTGGCCGCGAAACTTGTAGTCGGTGGTCAGCGCCACGTTGCCCGTGAGCTGCGCGTTCGCGAGCATCGGCAGGGCGGCGAGGGTCGGAAGAACGAGCACCGGCAGGGCGGTGCGAAGGAGGTGTTTCATTGAAAGAAATCGCTAACGGATAGAGGAGCCGGCAGCGTAGAAGGGCGCGTCTAAAAGCTGCGTAAAAAATGAAGGTGTGGGCGCAAAATTTCTGATCGGCGCTGTCGATCCGGGCATGCGCCGTTCGACTACCAGGCATGAACACCTCCATCGCCTCACCCTCCGCCGCGCGCCCGGCCACCGCCACGCTGGCCCACGACGCGCCCGATCCACGCCGCTGGAAAGCACTGGCCGTGCTGTGCGCGGCCTACTTCATGGTCATCCTCGATTCGCAGATCGTCATCCTGGCGCTGCCGTCCATCGAGCGGGCGCTGGGCTTCTCGCCGGGCCATGTGCAGTGGGTCATGAGCGTGTATCTGCTGAGCTTCGGCGGCCTGCTGTTGCTCGGCGGCCGCATGGCCGACCTGCTGGGGCGGCGGCGCATGTTCATGCTCGGCACCGGCCTGTTCCTGGTGGCCTCGCTGGGCTGCGGGCTTGCTGCCTCGCCACGGGCGCTCATCGTGGCGCGCGTGCTGCAGGGCGCGGCGGCGGCGGTGATGTCGCCTTCGGCGCTGTCGATCCTCATGACCACTTTCAGCGAAGGCTCGGAGCGCAACAAGGCGCTGGGCATCTGGTCGGGCATGGGCGGTGTGGGCGCCACGTCAGCGCTGCTGGTCGGCGGGCCGCTGGCCGACGTGCTGGGCTGGCCGTGGATCTTCTACATCAACGTGCCGGTGGCGGGCGCGGTGATCTTGCTGTGCCCGATGCTGCTGCGCGAAAGCCGCGCCGACGAGCGGACCCATCCGCGCCGCTACGACCCGGCCGGCGCGCTCACCATCACGGCCGGCCTGATGCTGCTGGTGTACGCATTCGTCGAGGCACCTGCGGCCGGCTGGCTCGGTGCGCAAACGCTGGGCGTGTTCGCGGGCGCCGTGGCGTTGATCGCGCTGTTCGTGCTGATCGAGGCACGCTCCGCCGCGCCGCTGGTGCCCTTGTCGATCTTCCGGTCGCGCACGCTGGTGGGCGGCAACCTGCTGATGCTCGTGCTCGGCATGACAGCCTGGGGCGTGGGCACCACGGTGTCGCTCTATGCGCAGAAGGTGCTGGGCTATTCGGCACTGCAGTTCGGCCTGGGCACGGCGGTGCTCACGGTGATGGCGGTGGTCGGCTCGACCTTCGGGCAGGGCTTCGTCACGCGCGTGGGCTTTCGCCGCGTGGCCATGGCCGCGATGCTGCTGCTTGGCGCGGCGAGCCTGCTGCTCAGCCGCATCCGCCTGAACGGCACCTACTTCGGCGACATCTTCCTCGGCCTGTTCATCTTCGGCGCGGGGCTCGGTGCGTGCGCCGTGGCGGGGTCGATCGCGGCGCTGTCGGGCGTGGGCAAGAGCGAGGCGGGGCTTGCCTCGGGCATCAACACGGCCGCGTTCCAGCTGGGTGGTGCGTTCGGCGCCGCGGCCGTGGCGACCGTGGCCGTGTCGTTCGCGGCGGTGCAATCGGTGCCCGCGCTCCATCGCGGCTACCAGGCGTCGTTCATCGCCTGTGCCGTGTTCGCGATGGCCGGGTTGCTCGTGGCATGGCGGCTGCTGCGACGGCCGCCGATGCAGCGCGCCTAGGCGCTGTCTAGTTCGGCGCGCGACCGTTGCCGCGCCGGCATCGTCATCGCAACCACGCCCGCCACGATGCACGCCAGCCCCAGCCAGGCGGTGGGTGCCAGCACTTCGCCGAGGAACACCACGCCGATCATCACGCCGATGGGCACGCGCAGGTACGCCTGCGCGGCGGTCGACATCGGCCCCAGCGTCTTGATGAGCCGGAAGTAGATGGTGAAGGCGAGCGCGGTCGACAACACCGCCAGCGCCAGCACCGCGCCCATCGATGCGGCCGAAGGCGCCAGCGCCCAGGGCCTGTCGATGGCGATGCTCGCGGGCAGCAGCATCGCGGCGCCGCTCAGCAGCGAGCCGGCGGCCGGCACCATCGGGTCCAGTCCCTTGAACACGCGCCCGAACATCGCGGCGCAGCCGTAGCAGACCGCCGCCGCCACCAGCCCGAGTTGCGCCAGCAGCGAATGCCCCAGCCCGTTCAGCGCCTCGACACCGACGATCAGGCAGATGCCCGCCAGGCCCGCGCCGACGCCGAACAGCCGGCGCAGCGTGGGCTTTTCCGCGCCACCCATCCCCAGGCCCAGCAGGAAGATGAAGATCGGCGACGTCGAGTTGAGGATGGTCGCCAGCCCTGCGTCCACGCTGCGTTCGGCCCACGCGATGAGCGTGAACGGCAGCACGCTATTCAGGCACGCCTGCAGCATGAAGCGGCCCCACATCGCGGGCTCGGTCGGCAGCTTCACGCCGCGGATGCGTAGCACCGCGAGCAGCAGCGTGCCGGCGATCAGCGTGCGCGCCGCGATCAGCGTGACCGGTGGAATGGTCGCGACGCCGATCTTGATGAAGGTGTACGACGCGCCCCAGCAGGTGGCGAGCACCGCGAGCAGGGCCCATTCGAAGGCGGGTTGAAAAGAGGCCGGGCCTGGCGTTGCGCGAAGGGGTGTGTGCATGGTGCACCGATCATCGCGAGGCCATGCGGCCGACACTTCGGCCCGGAGCGAAGCGTGAATGCAGTCAGTGGCCGTGCGAGTGATCGTGTGCGCGCAGGCCGTTGGCGCCGCCATTCAGCAGGCTCGCCAGGTCCACCTCCTGCTCGGCCGCCGCACCGGCGATCACGCGCTGTTCCAGTTCGTCGAGGTGCTCCAGCGCCACCGCGAGCGCGGCATCGAGCGACTTGCCCATCAGCGCTTCGATGATCTGCTCATGCTCGCGCGGCGCGCAGCTCGCGGCCTCGGCCGAGTCGTAGAGCGCCTTGTACAGCTCGGTGTTCGAGATCAGCCGCTGGATGTACGAGAGCAGTTCGTCGCTGCCCGCCATCTGCGCCAGCAGCAGATGAAAGTCGCCGGCCAGCCGTATCGCGTCTTCGCGTCGCCCTTCCTTGAAGGCCTTCTGCTCGGCTTGCACATGCTTGCGCAGCGTCGCGACCTGGTCGCGCGCGAGCTGGCCGAACAGCGTGGTGATCAGGCCCGCCTCCACGATGCGGCGCGCGCGGTAGATGCCGCGCATGTCGTCGATCGACGGGTTCGGCACGAAGGCGCCGCGGTTGTGCTCCAGCACCAGCCGCTTTTCGGAACCCAGGCGCGCCAGCACCTTGCGCACCGCGCCGCGCGTGCAGCCCAGCGCCTCGGCCAGCGCGCGCTCGCGCAGCGGCGTGCCGGGGCGCAGCTTGCCGCTCAGCAGCGCCTTCGACACCGCCGCGTAGACGCGCTCGTCGACGTTGGCGTCGTCTTCTGCTTCGACGTTCGCATCGGGCTTGGCGGCAGGGGCTGTGGCGGGGGAGCGGCGGGTGGCGGAGGGCATGGGCAGGCGGGGCGAACAGGGCGTTGGGGCGCTTTCGGGCCGTGGGGCGTCCGGATTATTGCCTGCGGCCCGTCGCCTAAGGGAAAGCCCCCGGATTGACGCGGCCCGCCCGGCTCCGTACCATTCGCGCCGTTTGGTTAACCAAAATAAATGTATATGGTTAACCAAAATAGAGCGAATTTCAAACATGAATTTCAAACCAACCCCCAATCGAGGCTCCCGATGAAATCCGTCAAATGGCTGGCCGCATTGCCGGTCGCCGCCTTCTTCAGCGGCGGGTGGCTCTCGGCCATCGCGCCCACCTTCGTGCTCGGCATGCCCTTCCTGATGGTGTGGAACGTCAGCTGGCTGGTGCTGACCTCGCTGATCATGGTGCTCATCGACCGCGCCGAAGGCGACCTCGATGCCCCCACCGCCACCGGAGACGCGCGATGAACGCCGCACTGGGCGTGATCGCGCTCTTCGTCGTCGGCGCGTTGGGCCTGGCGGTGCTCGCGCGCCGCGGCCGCACCATGAGCCTGGAGCAATGGGCGCTGGGCGGGCGCGGGCTGGGCGCCATCATGGTGTTCCTGCTGATGGCGGGCGAGTCGTTCTCCACCTTCACCTTTTTGGGCGCGAGCGGCTGGTCGTACAGCAAGGGCTCGCCGGCCTTCTACATCCTGGCCTACGGCGGGCTGGCCTACCTCATGGCCTTCTGGATGCTGCCGGCCATCTGGCGCTACGCCACTGCGCACAAGCTGGTGTCGTTCTCGGACTTCTTCGCGCACAAGTACAACAGCCGGCCGCTCGGCGTGCTGGTGTCGATCGTCGCGCTCATGGGCATGGTGGCGCTGCTCACCATCCAGCTGCGCGGGCTCGGCATCATCGTGTCGGAGGCCTCGTACGGCTCCATCGCGCCGCAGGTGGCGATCTGGATCGGCACCGTCGTCATGGTGTCGTACATCCTGTTCTCGGGCATCCACGGCTCGGCCAGCATCGCCATCGTGAAGGACGTGCTGATCCTGGCGCTCGCGGTGTTCCTCGGCATCTACCTGCCCTGGCACTACTACGGCGGCGTTGCGCCGATGTTCACGGCCATCCATGCGGCCAACCCCACCTTCTTCGATTTTCCGAAGGAAGGGCTCAACCTCACCTGGTACAACTCGACGATCCTGCTCACCGCGCTGGGCTACTACCTGTACCCGTTCAACCTGACGTCGGTGTATGCGGCCAAGAGCGCCAGCGCCGTGCGGCGCAACACGATCCTGATGCCGCTGTACCAGGTGGTCATCGCCTTCCTGTTCCTGGTCGGCTTCGCGGCCATCCTGCAGGTGCCGGGCCTCAAGGGCGCCGAGGTCGACCTCGCGCTGTTCGGCCTCGTCAAGCACACCTTCGATCCGTGGTTCGTCGGCGTGATCGGCGGCACCGGCGTGCTCACCGCGCTGGTGCCGGGCTCGATGATTTTGCTGACCGCTTCGACGGTGATCGGCAAGAACGTCTACAAGGAAGGCTTTGCCCACAACGCGACCGACAAGCAGGTGTCGCGCGTGGCGCGCGGCGTGCTGCCGGTGTTTGCGCTGGTGGCGGTGTACTTCGTGCTGCGCGGCGGCGCGACCATCGTGTCGGTGGCCATCTTCGCGTCGAGCCTGCTCACGCAACTGCTGCCTTCGCTGCTGTTCAGCCTCATGAAGAAGCCCTTCGGCAACAAGCATTCGGCCTTCGCGGGCATCCTGGCGGGCGGCGCGGTGCTGGCCTTCATGATGACCACCAGCTCCAACCTGGGCACGCTGTTCCCGGCCGCGCCGGTGGTCTTCAAGTCGCTCAACATCGGGCTCGTGGCGCTGGCGACCAATGCGCTGGTGTTCGTGATCGTGGCGCTGTTCACGCGGCGTACCGTGTCGCACACCACCGCGGCACAACCGGCCTGATGCCCTTCAACGAACGGACTCTTTCTTCATGCCTTCGCTCCTGATTCGCAACGTGCGCCCCCTGGGCGCTTCCCCGGTCGACGTGCTTGTGCAAGACGGGCGCATCGCGGCCATCGGTGCCGCACTGCCTGCGCCCACCGATGCCGCCGTGGAAGACGGCGCCGGCGCCTTGCTGCTGCCCGGCCTGGTCGAAGGCCACACGCATCTCGACAAGACGATGTGGGGCATGGACTGGTATCGCAACGAAGTCGGCGTGAACCTCATCGACAAGATCGAGAACGAACGCGCCTTCCGCCATGCGAGCGGGCACGACGCCGCCGCGCAATCGCTGGTGCTGGCCAAGGCCTTTCTTGCGCTCGGCACCACGCGGCTGCGTACGCATGTCGACGTCGACACGCAAGCCGGCCTGCGCCACCTCGAAGGCACCCTGCGCACGCGCGAGACGCTGCGCGATGTGCAGCAGATCCAGATCGTCGCGTTCCCGCAGTCGGGCCTGCTCACGCGGCCGGGCACCTTCGAGCTGCTCGACCAGGCCATGGCGCAGGGCGCCGACGTGCTGGGCGGGCTCGACCCCTGCGCCATCGACGGCGACCCGGTGCGCTCGCTCGACATGCTGTTCGCCATCGCCGGCAAGCACCGCTGCCCCGTCGACATTCACCTGCACGAGCCCGGCGCCATGGGCGCGTTCTCGCTCGACCTGATCCTGCAGCGCACCGAGGCGCTGGGCATGCACGGCCAGGTGGCCATCAGCCACGGCTTCTGCCTGGGCGACGTGAGCGAACGCGAGCGCGAAGTGCTGCTCGCGCGCATGGCCAAGCTCGGCGTGGTGCTCATCACCAGCGCGCCGCCTTCGCGCACGGTGCCGCCGCTCATGGCCTGTCGGCAGGCGGGCGTGACCGTGCTCGGCGGCAACGACGGCATCCGCGATACGTGGTCGCCGTACGGCAACCCCGACATGCTCGAGCGCGCCATGATCATCGGCATGCGCTACAACCTGCGCCGCGACGACGAGATCGAAGTGGCGCTCGACACCGTCACGCACGCCGGCGCGCGCGGCTGCGGCTTCGAGGCCTACGGGCTCGAAGTCGGCTGTCGGGCCGACCTCGTGCTGGTCGATGCGCAGACGCCCGCGCAGGCCGTGGTCTCGCGGCCCCTGCGGCAACTGGTGGTGGCGGGCGGCCGCATCGTGGCGCGCCAGGGCGTGCTGCAGGCCGACGTGGCCGCCTTGTGACGACAGTGCGCAGCCGCCATCAAGGCGGCGCGGCCTTTGCTTTCGTGATCGTGCTGGTCGCGCTGAACCTGCGCGCCTTTCTCACGTCGAGCAGCCCCTTGCTCGAACCCATCCGGCTGGCGACGGGCATCGGCTTTCATGCGGTCGCGCTGCTCACCGTGCTGCCGATGTTCGCGATGGGCGCGATGTCCTTGTTCGGCGCGGCCGTGGGGCAGCGCATCGGCGCGCGCGGTGGCATCGCGCTCGGCCTCGGCGCCATCGCCTTCGCCTGTGCGAGCCGCTACGTGGCGGGCGGCGCGGCGGCCCTGCTGTGGAGCGCGGCGCTCGCGGGCGCCGGCGTCGGGCTCGTGCAGGCGTTGATGCCGGGCGTGGTCAAGCAGGCGTACCCGGCACGCATCGGCGTGATGACGGGGCTGTACTCGGCTGCCATCATGGGCGGCGGCGGGCTGGGTGCCATGGCCAGCCCGTGGGTCGCGCATGTGCTCGGCGGCGCGCAGGCCGACTGGCATGCGGGGCTGGCGATGTGGGCCGTGCTGGCCACGGTGGCGCTGCTGTCGTGGCTGGGCATGCGGCGCGTGGTGCCGGGCATGGCAACGACAACTTCGACAACGGCGACGCCACGCCAGAACCTCTCGTGGCAGCGCTGCTTCCGCAGCCCGCGCGCATGGCTGCTCGCCCTGTGCTTCGGCCTCATCAATGGCGGCTACACCAGCCTCGTCGCATGGCTGCCGCACTTCTACGCACAACGCGGATGGACCGCGCAAGAGGGCGGCTCGGTGCTCGCGCTGATGACGGCGGCGCAGGTCGTCGCCGCGCTCGCCATGCCCGCGCTGGCGCGCAGCCGCGGGCGCGACCTGCGGCCCTGGCTCGTGCTCACGCTGGTGGCGCAGCTCGCGGGCTTCGTGGTGCTGATGCTCGACTTGCCCGTGCCGGCGGCGGGCGTGGCGGTCACGCTCGGCTTCGGCCTCGGTGGCGCCTTCGCGCTGTGCATGGTGCTGGCGCTCGACCACCTGCCCGACCCGGCGCAGGCCGGCGCGCTGGCGGGCTTCATGCAGGGCGTGGGCTTCATGATCGCGGCGCTCGCGCCCTTCGTCACCGGCTGGGTGCGCGAGCAGACCGGCGGCTTTACCCATGCATGGGCGTATCTCGCGGCCGTGGTTGTTGTGTTGCTGCCGCTGATGCTGCGCTTCGATCCACGGCGCTACGCGGCGGCCACAGCCGGGCTGTTCGACTCGCAGCCTGCATCGTCCGCAGTTGCCGCCACCGCCGTGCGCCCCGTGCTCGACAACGCAAGAAAGGTCTGACCCCATGTACCAACAGGAATTCATGCAACGCGCGCTCGCGCTGTCCGCCCGGGCGCTGCAGGTGCACGGCACCGAGCCCTTCGGCGCCGTCGTCGTGAAAGACGGCGCGATCGTCGGCGAAGGCTTCAACCATTCGGTGGCGCACCACGACCCCACCTCGCACGGCGAGGTCGAGGCCATTCGCGATGCCTGCCGCAAGCTCGGCACCGTCGACCTGTCGGGCTGCGAGCTATACACCTCGTGCGAGCCCTGCGCCATGTGCGTGGCCGCCATGCACATCGCGGGCATCGGCAAGCTCTACTACGCGGCCACGCTCGCGCAATCGGGCAAGGCGTTCGAGGGTGTGAGCGTCGCGGCGCGGCATCCGATCGATGTCGAGGCGCTGCGGATCGAAGCGGGCGCGACGCTCGAAAAACGCAAGCAGCCCGCAGAACAGAAGCTCGACCGCGAGGCCGTGCAGATTCTTTCGGACTGGGCCGCGCCACGCCGGGCCGCGTAAGAAGTCAATTACGTCGGTGTCTTGAGCGCCTTCCTGCCGCCACGGCAGGTGACGAGCCTGCCGGCGTGGTTGCCGCATTCGTCGGCCGTGTCACCAAGCGATGCGTGCTGCCTACCTCGGATTGCAGAAAGACTGGATGTCGTTCTGCGCGACTTCCCGGTCGTAGGTGTCGGTCGGCTTGCCGTTGCGGTGCCGCACGGCGCCGCTGAGAACATCGCGGGCGAGTGCGCATCGCGACGCATCCGTGCCGTGGTCCCTGCCGTCGGAAAGTGCCCTGGGTGGCCTGTCGGTTGACGGCGGTTGCGGCCGGGTCGCCTGCGGCCGCGTGTTGCGCCAAAGCTCGGTGGAGGGCGGCGATGCCGGTGGCGCATCCGGCGGCGGAGGCTCCTTCAGCTCCACCGTTCGGGCATCTCCCGCGTCGGCCTTGCGCTGCGAGTAGTGCGTCTGGCCGTTGGCGTCGACCCACTTGTAGATGTCCGCGTGGCCCATCGATGGAAAAAGCGCGGCCGCAAGCATGCTGCCGAACACCTGCCAACCGGAATTTGAACGTTGCATGCTTGAAGGCTGTTTGAATATCAACCGCTGCGAGGACGAAGAGGTCCGCCCGGCCGCATCCTGCCACATGCCCGACCGCTCGCACTACACGGCGGCTTGCCCTTGCAGCAGGCCGAAGAAGGGCCGATGCGGCATACTTCCACCCCCCTCAAACTCGCTAGAAATCCCAAGGAATGGACAAGGAAGTCGACCCCCACGTGCTCGCTGTGATCGATGAGATGCGACTGTCAGGCCCGCGCCTCACGCCAGTCGAAATCGTCGCCAAGATGGGGGTGTTCGACGCGCGCGACAAACCGTTCGACCACGCCTGGCTCGCCACCGGCGACAACGTCATCGCCACCATCTGGGCCGAGCACGTGAACCTGGGTGCCGGCCGGCGCTGGTTCTGCCTCGAATCGCTCGACACGCAGCACCGCGCAGGCGGCGGCACCCGCGCCCCCAACCAGGTCCAGCGCGCCAAAGACCGCTTGGCACTGCTCAAGCGCACCTTCGACGCAGGTCAGGGCTTTCGCGCCGTGCTGCAGACCAACCGCGTGGCCATCGCCGAACTCGAGATCAACAAGGGCGCCAAGGTGTCCACGCGCGTGCGCGACGACGACGAATGGCACGTGGCCACCTGGGAGCCCGAGCAGAAGCTCGCGGTGCTCGTTCGCGGCCCGCGCGGCTGGGTGCCCGACGAGGCGGAAGTGCAGGCCGCCAAGGCGCGCGGTGGTGTTCCGCAGGCAGAAGAAGAACCGGCCGCCGCGGTGCCTGTGCAGTCTTCGCCCGAAGACGTGCAGGCGGCCGCGATGGACTACGTGCTGCGCCACTTCCGGGGCTATGGCTACAAGGCCGAAGACCTGACCGGCCAGAACGTCGGCTACGACATCGAGGTGTCGAACGCCAAGGGCGCGACGCTGCTCAAGATCACCGTGAAGGGCACGTCCAACGCAACGCCCGGCTTTCAGCTCACGAGCGAAGAAAGCGCGTGCTCGGCGCGCGAGCCGCTGTGGCGCCTGCTGGTGGTCAGCGATGCAGGCGGCCCCACGGCGCAGCACAAGATCTACAAGCCGTCGGAGATGTCCCAGGCGCCTGGCTTCCAGTCGCTGGGGTAAGTAGAAGGCAGGTGGGCGGACGGCATTGCCTGCCGGCAATGCCCGTCGGTTTCAGCGCCGCACGTTCACGATGGTCGCCTGCATCATCGCGACCACCTTGTAGTCGGCCCCGCTGCCGGAAAACGCCCGCACCTCGCCCGTGCAGACCGAAAGCAGCTTGCCCGAACTCTGCACGCGCCCCACGGCCAGGAAGCGCTCGCCAAGGGCGGGCCGCATGAAGTTGATCTTGAACTCCGCCGTCACCACGTCGAACTCCGCGGGCGCCTTCGTCAGCGCCGCATAGCCGCAGGCGCTGTCGACCACGCTCGTCACCGCGCCCGCATGCACGTACCCGTTCTGCTGCGAAAGGCCGCGCGCGTACGGCAGTTCGATGTGGACCTCGCCATCGGCCACCAGCGCTAGCCTGGCGCCGAGGGTGGCCATCAGCCCTTGTGAATTGAAGCTGTCCGAGATTCGTTGGTGCATGTCGTTCATGAGGGGCGCGTGGGGCGTGAGGAAGATGTGGAAGTGCGTACCGCAGACCTATGGTTCTACCATCGCGCGCACTGCATGAGAACCGTGGCACTCATCGTGGTCCTGCGCCTGCTTGCCACTTTCCCCGCGGTCATTAACAAGCCTCGTTTTCTGCGGGAAAACTACCTCTGCTGCGCTCGGTAAATCGCATCGCCGAACGTACACTGCGGCCATGGAAAGCAATGGGCAAGCCCAACAACGCAGCCTGCAGCCCGTCGTGGAGCTTCGGGCAGAAGGCGTGTCGTTCGCCTACGCCGTACGCGCGCCGCGTTCGAAGGGCGTGATCCCGCCCAGCTCTTACCAGGACAGCGGCTTTGCCACACTCACCGACTGCCTGCGCGACGTGGCGAAGGCGCTCGGCGGCAACTTCAAACGCATCTACGTGCGTCTCGATGGCCACTGCGTCGGCGAGCGCGACATTGCAGAGTTGAAAGAGGCGCCGGAGAAGGTTGCAGCCGAGTTGCAGTTGGAGTGCGATGCGCTGAATGCGCTGCTGAAGCCTGCTGCGATCACCGCGCCGAAGAAGGCCGGGCCGGTGGTTGCTGAATAGGAAAAGCAAAGAACAAGTAAGAGGCAAAAGGGGCACGCAAGTCACGAGCGCCCCGGCAACTGTCCCCTCTCCCCAAGGGGAGAGGGAGCAAGGCAGAGCCGCATCGCGCGACTCGCATCGCCAGCCGATCAGATCAGTCCCAAGCCGGCGACAGGCCCGCGGGATCGGTCAACCGCTCATTGCGGTCAAGCGCCGCCATCTGAGCCATCTCCGCATCCGTCAGCTTCAGTTGCCGCGCCTTCAGATTGCCTTCAAGGTTCGCGCGCTTCGTCGAAGAAGGAATCACCGCGTAGCCCAACTGCATCGCCCACGCCAGCACCACCTGTGCCGTCGTCGCATCGTGCGCCTTCGCAATCGCCTCGATCACCGGGTCGGCAATCACCTTGCCGTAGGCCAGCGTCATGTACGAGGTGATGTGGATGCCCTGGCTCTTTGCGAACTCCGCCACCTTGCGGTTCTGCAGGTACGGGTGCAGTTCGATCTGGTTGGTCGCGATCTCTTTCGCGCCCACCGCCGCAATGGCTTCCTTCATCAGCGCGATGTTGAAGTTCGACACGCCGATCTGCTTCGTGAGCCCCAGCGCCTTGGCCTCGGCCAGTGCGCCCATGAACTCGGCCACAGAAACGGCGTTGCCCGGCGAAGGCCAGTGGATCAGCGTCAGGTCCACATGGTCTGTGCGCAGCTTCGCAAGGCTGTCCTTCAGGCTTGGCACCAGCTTGTCTTTGGCGTAGTTGTCCGTCCAGATCTTGGTCGTGATGAAGAGGCTGTCGCGGGCCACGCTGCTTTCGGCAATCGCCTGGCCCACCTCGGCTTCGTTGCCGTAGATCTGCGCCGTGTCGATCGCGCGGTAGCCCACGTCGAGGCCGTTCTTGACCGAGTCGATCACCACCTGGCCCTTCAGGCGAAAGGTGCCCAGGCCGAAGGCGGGAATGGGGTTGTTGTTCGTGTTCATGGTGTGCGTTGTCCTTGTGCGTTCAGAGAAGAAGAAAAAAGAAGATGAATGAAGAGGAGGGGAAGAGGCCTGCAGCGAAACCCGCTCAGTGCCCCACAGGCACCGGCCCCGAAGCGCGAACCGGAATGCCCGCACGCCGGTCGAGCGTGCCGCTCCACTGCGTGAGCGCCAGCGACACCAGCACCACCAGTGCGCCAATCCACGGCGTGTGCATCAGGCCAAGGTGCGTCACGATCAGCCCACCCGCCCAGGCCGCGCCGGCAATGCCCAGGTTGAAGGCCGCGATGTTCAGGCCCGAGGCCACGTCCACCGCCTGCGGCGTGAAGCGCTCGGCCTGCTTCACCACATACACCTGCAGCCCCGGCACGTTGCCGAACGCCACCGCGCCCCACATCAGCACCGCCAGCAGCGCCAGCCACTTGTGCGGCGCCGCGAAGTTGAACACCAGCAGTACCGCAGCCAGCAGCGCAAAGATGATCTTCAGCGCCGGAATCGGGCCCATGCGGTCGGCCAGCTTGCCGCCCCAAATGTTGCCCGCCGCCACCGAGACGCCGTACACCAGCATCACCCAGCCCACCGCACCGGCGCTGAAGCCAGACACGTCGGTGAGGATCGGCGCAAGAAACGTGAACGGAATGAACGAGCCGCCATAGCCGATGGCCGTCTTCGCATACACCAGCAACAGGCGCGGCTCGGCCAGCACCTTGGCTTGCTGCGCCAGCGAGGCCGGCGGCGTGTGGCGGATGTTGCCGGGCACAAAGATCCAGCTGCCGATGAAGGCGACGACGCCCAACGCGGACACGGCCAGAAAAGTCTCGCGCCAGCCGAAGTGCTGCCCGATGAAGGTGCCCAGCGGCACACCCGTGACCAGCGCCACCGTGAGCCCGGTGAACATGATCGCGATGGCGCTCGCGGCCTTTTCCTTCGGCACGAGGCCCGTGGCGATGGTCGAGCCGATCGAGAAGAACACGCCGTGCGCTAGGCCCGTGAGGATGCGCGCCGCTACCAGCGATTCATAGCTCGGCGCCTGCCACGCCAGCAGATTGCCGACCGTGAAGAGGGCCATGAGCCCGAGCAGCAGCGCCTTGCGTGGCAGCTTGCCCGTGAGGGCGGTGAGCACCGGCGCGCCGATGGCGACTCCCAGCGCGTAGAGGCTGACGAGAAGGCCCGCCGAGGGCAGGCCGATGCCCAGGTCAGCAGCGACCGTGGGGATGAGGCCAACGATGACGAACTCGGTCGTCCCGATGGCGAAGGCGCTGAGGGTCAGCGCGAGTAAGGCGATTGGCATGAGAGCACTCCTTCTTGGATGTGGAGGAGTGTCTTGCGGATACCTTTGCGGATAAATGGGGGTTAGGGCAGAAGATAGTTGCCGGGAAGTCAATAACACTCAATCCCGGATCGGGCATTCAGGAGTGCCATGAGGTTCGCATGGATCATTGTTTGGCATCGAACGAATCGTCTGCAGAAACTCGTTTCTCGACGCAGGTCTTCCGGGCGTTGCGGCTACTGAGGATGTGCGACACGCCTTGCAGCAACACTGAAATCTCGCCATGTAAGTCATTCGAATTCATTGCCTCGCAAGCGCGCTGATTCAACGCTTTGGAACAGGTCATTCATGTGAGCCGAATCCGCCCGGACAGACGCAACCTCTTCGAGTCGCGGTTTAAGATCCTTGCGCCCTGCACACTCGTTGTCAGCGACGCTCGCCCCGGACAGTTCTCCATGGTCTTCCCACAAGGATCGGCGAGTCGCTCCGAGGCGGAGCCCTTCAGATTTCACGATGGTGCCTGGTTCGCAAGCTTCTCAATCATCATCGGAGGAATTACCAGTGGTCCAGAAGGTCAGCGTTGGCATCTTGGGTGGTACGGGAATGGTGGGGCGCCGATTGGCCCAGTTGCTCATCGGGCATCCATGGTTTGAACTCAAGGCCGTGATCGGGCAAGGCTCCATCGGCGAGCCTTATCGCGATGTATGGAATCGCAAGGAACGCGCGGTATCCACGCACTACGGGAGCGACTTCTGGCGAGAGGTGCCGTTTCCCGCGGAGCTCGATCATTGCCACGTCCTCTCGCTGGCCGAAGGACTGGAAGACAAGGGCATCGAGGTGCTTTTTGCCGCGGTGTCGGCAGAGGGGCAAGCAGCGGAGCAGCAGGCGCTCGACCGGGGCCGCCGCGTTTTCTCCAACAGCCCGTACGGGCGCTTCGACGACGAGAACCCGCTCGTGATCACGGAGGTGAACGGCGAAAGGATCGCCGAGGCGCGCTTCGTGAAGAACCCGAACTGCGTGACCTCCGGCGCGGTGATGATTCTTGACGCCCTCGCACCGCTCGGGCTCGAGGGCGTGGCGGTCACCACGTTCCAGTCGCTATCGGGCCGCGGCGATGCCAAGTACCCGGTGGACCTGGTCTCCGGCAACGTCTATCCGCTGCACGGTTCCGAAGAACGAACCGAGGAGTACATCGCACGGGAAATCCACAAGATCCTGGACTCGGATGTTCCGGTGTCCGTGAGCTGCAATCGCGTCTTCGTCCAGGAAGGCCATTTCGTCGACCTGCGAATCAAGACCTCGCGCAGGCCCGACGTGGCGGAACTGGCAGCGCTGCTGGAAGGCTACAACCCCTTGAAGAACGTGCCCCTGCCGTCGAAGCCCGCAAGGCCGCTGGTGGTGTGCGCCGAGGCGGGGCGCCCTCGTCCGAATCAGGATTGCTTTCATGAGCGAGGCTTCTCGGTGGCCGTCGGCAACCTGTGCACGACGGACGCAATGTTCGAGGTGCGCCTGCAGTACGTCGTCAACAACCTCATCCGCGGAGCGGCAGGCAGCGCGCTGCTGAATGCGGAGTACAGCTACCTGCTGACGCACTGAGTGCCCACGCCCCGCGTGTCATGCGCATGACGCGCGAGGTCCAGGCAGGGTCTAGGGTCGCAGTGCTGTGAGCGCTTCGTCCAGTATCCGCAGGCCCTGCTGCACTTCGGCGGGCGTCACGACGCAAGGTGGCACGACGTGCACGCGGTTCTCGACCACGAATCCCAGCAGCCCGCGCTGCAGCAGTTCGGATTTGAGCCTGGACATGAAGCCCGCTTCCATGGGCGCGCGCGTGCGTCGGTCCGATACCAGTTCCAGCGCCCAGAAAACACCCGCGCCTCGCACGTCGCCGATGACTTCGTGCTGTCGCGCAAGTGCATGCAAGCCGGGGCCGAGGTAGTCGGCGCCGATCTGGTGTGCGTTCTCGACAATGCCTTCGCTTTCCATCGCATCGATTGCCGCAACGATCGATGCTGCCGCCAGAGGATGACCGGAATAGGTGAGGCCGCCAGGGAACACGGTCGACTGGAAGTTCTGGGCGATCTCCTTGGAGATGACCACCCCGCCCACGGGAACGTAGCCCGAGTTGACCCCCTTTGCAAAGGTGATGAGGTCCGGCGCCATGTGATGAGGCTGATGCGCGAACCACTCGCCCGTTCGGCCGAATCCGCACATCACTTCATCGGCGATCAGCACGATGCCATGGCGGGTGCACAACTCCCTCACGCCCGCGAGATAGCCTGGGGGCGGAACGATGATGCCCGCCGTACCGGGGACCGGCTCCAGCATGATGGCGGCGATCCGGCCGGGCCCTTCGCCCTGAATGACGCGTTCGAGATGCTGGAGTGCACGGGCACTCTCCTGGGCTGGCGAGTCCGACCAGAACTCGCTGCGATAGGGAAACGGACCGAAGAAGTGAACGTGGCCGCGCGCGTATTCGTTGGGCAGCCTTCGCCAGTCGCCCGTTGCGGCGATGGCCGAGCCCGTATTGCCGTGGTAGGAGCGGTAGGTGGTCAGCACCTTGTCGCGGCCTGTGCACAGCCTTGCGAGGCGCATTGCGTTTTCGTTGGCGTCCGCACCACCGGAGGTGAAGAACACGCCGCCGTACATATCGCCTGCCTTCCGCAGGATTCGCTGCGCCGCCTGTCCGCGAGCCAGGTTGGCATGGGTGGGGGCCACCGTGGCGAGCTGGTCGGCCTGTTGCTTGATCGCCTCGATCACCTTGGGGTGCTGGTGCCCGATGTTCACGTTCACCAACTGGCTCGAGAAGTCGAGGTACTCCTTGCCCTCGTAGTCCCAGACGACACAACCGCGTCCACCGGCAATGGCGAGCGGCGCCAGGTTGCCCTGCGCAGACCAGGAGTGAAAGACGTGCTGCAAATCGAGTGCGATGACTTCGCTGTTGGTGTAAGCGTCGTGGCGGGACATTGCTTCTTTCATCAGGTCGTGCGTCGTTGGTTGAGGAAGACTGCGCCAGGCCAGCTGGGCGACTGCAGCCGATCAGCTGGCGCAGTATGCCTTCCCAGGCACCGAAAAAATCTTTTGCATCCCCTGCATCCGAACGCCGCCCTGCCGTGTAGACCCTTCAGCAGCGAGGAGCTGTTGACCTTCTACAACCCAGGAGAAATTTCATGCACACCTCCCGTCCCACCCGTTCACTCGCCGTTCCTGGCGTCGTCTCCGCTGCAGTGTTCCTGAGCGCCTGCGGCTCAATGTCGATGACCCCTGCGTTCAACCAATCCAGCCTGCCGCCGACGATCCAGGTGCCGGCCGGCCACAAGGTCGCGATGGAAACCGTGGGCAAGGGCGACATCACTTATGAATGCCGCGACAAGGCCAATGCCGCCGGGCAGACCGAGTGGGTGTTCGTCGGCCCCGAGGCCAAGCTGTGGGACCGCAGCGGCAAGCAGGTCGGCAAGTACTACGGCCCGCCGGCCACCTGGGAATCGAACGACGGTTCCAAGCTCACGGCCACGCAACTGGCCGTCGCGCCGTCGGGCCCGACCAGCCTGCCGTTTCAGCTCGTGAAGGCCAACCCGGCCGTGGGCTCGGGCGCGATGACGGGCGTGACCTACATCCAGCGCGTGGCGCTGCAAGGCGGCGTGGCACCGACTGCCGTGCCATGCACGCCTGCCAGCAAGGGTCAGAAGCAGGTCGTGCAATACCAGGCCGACTACATCTTCTGGAAGGCATCCTGATCGGGGGGCGATTCGGCTGCGGAGCCACCCGCCCCACTACCATCGGCCAGTGCAGAACCCGCCGCCCACCATCGCGCCCTTCGACTACGACGCCGCTCTCATGGCTTGCGCCCGCGGCGATCGTCTGGCCCTGCAGCAGCTGTACCAGCGCGAGGGGCGCTATCTGATGGGCGTGGCGCTGCGCATCGTGCGCCAGCGCCAGCAGGCCGAAGACGTATTGCACGACGCTTTCATCAGCATCTGGCAGCGCGCGGAAACTTTCAATCCGGCGCGCGGCGAAGGCCGGGGCTGGGTCTACAGCGTGGTGCGCAATGCCGCGCTGAACATGGTGCGCAGCGGCGCGCGCCAGGTGGACGTGAGCGAAGACGCCGCCGAAGCCATTGACGACGAGGCCGCGCTGGCGACATACGCCGCGGCTGGCGATCCGTTCGAATTGCGTGCCGATCTGGGCAGGCTCGAGAACTGCCTGAACGGGCTGGCGCCGGCGCGGCGCGACTGCATCCTCTTCGCGTATGTCGAAGGCTGCTCGCATGGCGAGATCGCCGAGCGGCTGCAGACGCCGCTGGGCACGGTGAAAGCCTGGATCCTGCGCGGCATGCGCGCGCTGCGGGAGTGCATGGCATGAACGGCAACAACCCGACCGACATCAACGACATCGACGCATTGGCCGGCGAGTACGTGCTCGGCACGCTGTCGGCCAGCGCGCGTGCGGCGGTCGAAGCCCGCATGCACAGCGAGCCGACCCTGCGCGAAGCCGTGCAGGCATGGGAGGCGCGACTGCTGCCGCTGACGGTGCTTGCGCTGCCGCAGGAACCGTCGCCGGCGCTCTGGCCGCGCATCGAGCGCAGCATCGGCAACGTGGCGGAGCCAGGGAAGAAGGCCACGCCTGTGCGGCCATCGGCTGTCTCGGGTTGGTGGAACAACCTGAGGTTGTGGCGCGGCCTGGCTGCGGGCGGGTTTGCCGCGGCCGCGTTGATGGTGGCTGTGCTCGTGATGCGTCCGCCGCCGACGCCGCAATACATGGTGGTGCTGGTTGCCCCGCAGGACAAGTCGCCGGGCTGGGTGATCCAGACCACCTCATCGCGTCAGTTGAGCCTGGTGCCGCTGGGCACGTTCGAAGTGCCGCCGCAGAAGACGCTGCAGTTCTGGACCAAGGCCGACCAGTGGCGTGGGCCTGTATCGCTGGGCCTCGTCAAGCAGGGGCAGGCGCTGCGCATTCCCATCGACAAACTGCCGCCGCTCGAGCCGAACCAGCTGTTCGAGCTCACGCTGGAGCCCGAGAACGGCTCGCCCATCGACCGACCGACGGGGCCGATTCAGTTCATCGGGCGTGCCGTCAAGGTGATGTAGCGGCGGCTTTTCTGCTGGCCACGGCAGCGGTAACACCGATCCCCGCCACCATCAAGCACACCGCAAAGATCACCCCTCGCGTCTGCGTCGCATCGGCAAACACCCCGACGATCAGCCCCGCGAGCGGCTGCGTCAGGTTGTTCAGCAGCACGATCACCCCGGTGGTCTTGCCGTAGTCCTTCGCCGGAATGATCCGCTGCCGGCGGATGCGGATGTAGATGCCGAACATCTTGTCGAACCCGATCACCAGCAGGAAGCCGGCCGCATAGCCCCAGTGGCTGGTGCTCGCGGCCATGAGCAGGCCGCCGGCCAGTATCAGCAGGTAGGCGGTGGCGCCCATGCGCTTGAGCGCGATCGATCCGCGAATGATCGCCAGCAGGATCACGATGGTGGCGACGGCACCCAGCGTCTGCAGCCCCGCGTAGTAGGTGGCCGAGCGCTGGTGCAGCCCGGTGACCATGGCGGCGGAAGAGGCCAGCGTGGTGCCGAGCATCAGGTTCACGCCGGACGTGAGCATGGTCAGGCGCAACAGGCCGGGCAGGCGCAACACATGGCCGAGGGCTGTGGCGATGGGCTTCAGCAGGTGGCCCGGTTCGCCCTGCGGTTGGTGCAGTTGCACGGGGTTGCCGCGTCGCCAGAACGCGGTGGCGACATCGGCCAGCAAGAACAGCGCGGCCGCCGCACCCACCACGGCCTGCCATG
This sequence comes from Variovorax sp. EL159, assembly GCF_900100965.1. Lineage (GTDB taxonomy): Bacteria > Pseudomonadota > Gammaproteobacteria > Burkholderiales > Burkholderiaceae_C > Variovorax. The sequence goes on from NZ_FMUJ01000005.1 coordinate 397,964, forward strand.
GCCACAACGCAAAGAGCGCCGCAGCGATCAGCGGGCCGAGCACCATGCCGGTCTGCTCGGCGGTCTGCGCGTAGGCGAGCACCTTGTCGAAGCCGGTGTTGCCGGCAATCTGCGGCAGCATCACTTCGCGGGCCATCACGCCCTGCGTGGTGAGCACGCCGCACACGGCAGACAAGCCCACCAGCCAGCCGATGCCGCCCATCGCCTCGTTGGCCAGCACGCCGAGCACGCAGGCAAGTGCGCGAAAGACCTGGCTGGCGCGCAGCAGCTTCAGTGGCGAGACACGGTCGCACAGCGCGCCGCAGACCGGAAAAGACAGGAAGCGCGGCAGTGTCTCTGCCGCGAAGGCGTAGCCCGACCACGCGACGTCTTGCGTCACCTGGAACACCACCAGCGGCACCAAGAACAGCAGGATCTGGTCGGCCAGCCTGGAGAGGAAGAGCGAGAAAAGAAAGGCCGGAAACTTCATCGCGCCGTCATCGTGGCGGCGTGGCCCGCGCTGACCCCGAGGGGAAAAGGGTGGGGAGCGCGGTGGCGACAGGCATGCGCTGAAGATAATCGAAACATGATCGCGCTCGACTGCTACTACAGCCTCTCTTCTCCCTGGGCCTACCTCGGTGGCCCGCAGCTTCAGGACATTGTTCGCCGCCATCAGGTGCGGCTCACGTTCAAGCCCTACGACTTCCAGGCGGTGGTGCCGCAAACCGGCGGCATTCCGCTGAAGACGCGGCCCGAGCCGCGCCGCACATACCACGCGCTGGAGCTGGCCCGCTGGAGCGACTACCTCGGCATGCCGTTGAACCTTCAGCCCGCGCACTACCCCAAGGGCGCGCCCAGCGATCCGAACTGGAACAAGTACGCCGGCTGGATGGTGATTGCCGCGCAGCTGCAAGGGCTCGATGCGCAGCCGCTGTCGCATGCGCTGCTGCGCGCCCTGTGGGCCGAAGAGCGCGACACCTCGCAGGCCGAGGTGCGCATCGCGGTGGCCAACGAGAACGGCTACGACGGCGCCTCGCTGCAGGCACTGGAGCAGTCGGCCGAGACGCTGGCCGTGTATCGCGCCAACAGCGCCGAGGCGGTGGAAGCGGGCGTGTTCGGCGCGCCGACCTTCATCCTGAACGGCGAGCGGTTCTGGGGGCAAGACCGGTTGGCGTTTCTCGACCGGGCACTCGACAAGCTGCGCGCCGCGGGCTGAGCGCCGTTGCCGGGGCCGGAGCCGGCACCGAAAGGGTTCTATTCGCCGCGGCTGTCGCTGGCCTCGCCCAGTGCGTCGACGCAATCCCGCGCGGCTTCGCGCACCCTCTCATCGGCATCGTGCAAGGCCGCGCGTTGCACCGTCGCTTGCCAGGGCAGGGCAGCACGCTTCCAGGCGGCGAGACTGCGAGCAGCCTGCCATCGCACGTCGGCGTCTTCGTCATGCGCGAGGCGATCCGCGAGCGCCGGCAGGATGCGTTCGCCAGCGGCTGCGCCCAGGCCCCGGTCGTCGGCCACGCTGGCCGCGTGCCGGCGCACGAAGGCATGCGCCGACGCCATGCCGCGCAAGGCCTCGTCGATTTCGCCGGGGCGCAGGGTGCAATAGCTGCTGCCGGGCTTGAGCTTTTCGTGCACGACCTCGGCAATGGCGGCAGCGTCCGACAGCAGTGTTTCGAGGGGCCGGTAGTCGAGCGCCACGGGCGTCGGGTCGCGAAAGGCAGAGTAGGGCGCACAAAGGCCGCGCACAGCGACGGCGGCGCGCTCCGGGTCGCCGCGCCACGCGGCGAGTTGCTCGAAGAGCCAATCGCTGTCACCCAGATAGGCCAGCGTTGCGGCGCACCACGCGTGCGTGGATGGCTCGGCGGGTGCGTGCAGCTTCTTGCGCAGTGCGGCAAGCACCTCGGGTGTCGCAAGGCCGATGTGCCCGAGCATCCGGGCGGCCTCCCAGCCGAACTTGCCGCGCGGGCGGGCGAGCAATTCGAGCAGTGCGGGCACGGCGGGCGCGCCGATGTCGACCAGCCATTTCTGCGCATCCTCGCTCTCGACCGGCCGGCCATCGAAGCGGCCAAGGCGCCCGATCAGCCAGCCCACCCGCTCTTCGACGGGCAGGGCCGCGACGCGCAGGCGCTCCTGCTCGGCCACCGCTTCCTTGGGAAAGAGCGCCCCAAAAGCGGCATCGCCGATGCAGCGGCGCGCCAGGTCGAGGCCGTTCTCTTCGTCGTGCAGGAAGACCACGAAATCCGGCGTGAGCTGCGGCGCGTTGCCCAGCGCGGCCCGGATCTTCCGTGCCGCTGAAACGAGCATGTCGATGCACTCGCGCTCGGCCAGCAGCCAGGCCGCGCGGGTGTCGTTCCGGGTGATCTCGCATGCGGCGTCGGCTGCCGCATTCAGTGCGGCACCGGCGAACTGGATGTCGTCCCAGCGCCAGTCGGGCGGGCTCCACTCGGCCGTCCAGAAGTCACCCGAAGGCTCGTCTTCACGGGCGTCCACGCTGTTGGCCGAAAGGGCGGGCAGGTAGATCGGGCCGTCGAGTTCGCGGTACATGCCCTGGAAGGCGACGGCGTAGAACTGTTCGTCGGGGTTGTCGTCGAGCAGCTCGCGCAGTGCCCGAAGGGCGTCTTCGACGATCAGTGGTTCCAGCGCTTTCCAATGGCTCATGCGGGCATCTTTCCTTGAAGGGCGAATCGTAAGAGGCGGTCTTGCTTCAGCTGGATCGCGGCAGCAGCGCCGGCACCAGCGTGCGGTTCATCCGCTCGCGCCACCAGCGCAGCGCCTGCCCTTGTGCACCGGTCTTCCACGCGAGCCAGAAGGCCTCGGGCGCGCGCGGCTCTTCGGTGGGCAGCTCGACCAGCGTGCCGCGCTTGAGTTCATTCACGATGCAGGCGCGCGGCAGAAAGCCGTGGCCCAGGCCCGCCACCTGGCAGGCGATCTTTGCGGGCATCGATGGCACGGTGATGCGCGGCTGGCCGGCCAAGAGGCCGACGGTGCGCTCCGACAGCGTGCGCGCGCTGTCGCCCACCACGATGGCGTTGCACTCGAGCAGGTCGCCGCGCTGCAGCGGTCGGCCCAGGCGCGTGAGCGGGTGCGTGGGCGCGACGCAGAACGCGAAGTCGAGGCTGCCCACGGTCACCGCCTGGTAGCCGCCGCCGGCCGGGCCTTCGCCCGCGGCAATGACGATGTCGGCGCGGCCTTCGCGCAGGGCCTCCCAGCTGCCGGTGAGCGCCTCGCAGCCGATGCGCAGCCGCGTGCCGCAGCGCAGGTCTTCAAAAGCGCGGATGTCGTCGATGAGCGCCTGCGTGGGAATGAGCGAGTCGTGCACGAGGCGCAGCTCCGACTCATAGCCGGTGGCGATGAGCCGCATGCGCGATTCGAGGTCGCTCGCGGCGTTGAGCAGCCAGCGGCCTTCCTTGAGCATTTCTTCGCCGGCGGCGGTGAGGGTCACGCGCGGGCCGTTGCGCTCGAACAGCAGCATGCCCAGCTGTTCTTCCAGCTTGCCCACGGCGTACGAGATGGTGGAGGGCACCTTGTTCAGGCGCGCGGCCGCGGCGGCGAAGGAGCCGTGGCGGGCGATGGCATCGACGACCTCGATGGCTTCCAGGCTGAGTTTGAGCACGCTGCGGGTTCCTTGAAAACGAAAGGATTTGAGGGAAAAGGGAATCATCGAAAACTTCGATGATTGATGGTGAAAAGTTTCGTCGATGAGCGCTTGAAGGAACCCGATGATTCATCCCGTGCCAAGGAGATTCCCTCCGAAAGCAATTGTGAATCGAATCGAATATCCAATCAACCGCAAGGAGCTTTCCATGTCCATCAAAGCCACCCCCACCGCCGGCGCCAAGCTGCTCACCCCCACCGACCACACGCTGGTGATGATCGACTTCCAGTCGCAGATGGCCTTTGCCACGCACTCCATCGACGCCGTGAACCTGCGCAACAACGCGGCGCTGGTGGCGCAGGCCGCAGCCGGCTTCGGCGTGTCGACCATCCTCACGACGGTGGCCGAGAAGAGTTTTTCGGGCCCGATGTTCAGCGAGATCACCGAGGCCTTTCCGGGCCAGAAGATGCTCGACCGCACCTCGATGAACACCTGGGAAGACGCCGCCGTGATCGAGCGCGTGAACCAGATCGGCAAGCCGCGCATCGTGCTGGCGGGCCTGTGGACCAGCGTGTGCATCGTGGGCCCGGCGCTGTCGGCGCTGGACCAGGGCTTCGAGGTGTACGTGATCGCCGACGCTTGCGGCGACGTGTCGGCCGAGGCGCACAACCGCGCGATGGAGCGCATGGTGCAGGCCGGCGCGCAGCCGATGACCTCGCTGCAATACCTGCTGGAGCTGCAACGCGACTGGGCCCGTGGCGACACCTACGAGCTGACCACCGGCATCGCGAAGAAGGTCGGCGGCGCCTACGGCCTGGGCGTGACCTACGCCCAAACCATGTTCGGCGCCCACGAAGGCTGATCGCCCAAGGTGAACAAGATGAAGCCCTATGTCCTGTCGCTTGCGCTCGGCCTGCTGGTCGGCGTGATCTACGCACTGTTCCAGGTGCGCTCGCCGGCACCGCCGGTCATCGCCCTGGTGGGGCTTCTGGGCATCCTGCTCGGCGAGCAGATCCCGCCGCTCATCAAGAGCGTGATCAAGCCCGATGCCGTGGCCACCTCGTGGCTGCAGCACCAGGTCAAGCCGCATGTGTTCGGCGAGCTGCCGAAATGCGCGCAGCCCACGGCGGTGAACACCGCCGAGGCCGTTGCTTCTGGCAGGCGCGACGCGTGAAGCCGTTCGCAGACCCCGGCCGCCGCCGTCTCCTCGGAGCGCTCGGCGCCACCCTCGCAGCCCCCGGCCTCGCGGTCGCTTCTTTCTCCGACACCATGACCCACACCGAAACCCCCGACCTGATCCTGCATCGCGGGCTGTTCACCACCCTCGATCGTTCCAACCCCACGGCCGATGCCGTGGCGATCAAGGACGGCCGCTTCACCCATGTCGGCCGCTCGCACGACATCCTGCCGCTGGCCGGCAGCGGCACCCGCGTGATCGACCTGCACGGCAAGCGCGTGCTGCCGGGGTTGATCGACAACCACCTGCACATCATTCGCGGTGGCCTCAACTTCAACCTGGAGCTGCGCTGGGACGGCGTGCGCAGCCTGGCCGACGCCATGGGCATGCTCAAGCGGCAGGTGGCCAACACGCCCGCGCCGCAATGGGTGCGCGTGGTGGGCGGCTTCACCGAACACCAGTTCGTGGAAAAGCGCCTGCCGACCATCGAGGAGCTGAACGCCGTCGCGCCCGACACGCCGGTTTTCATCCTGCACCTGTATGACCGCGCGTTGCTCAACGGCGCGGCGCTGCGCGCGGTGGGCTACACCAAGGACACGCCCGCGCCGCCCGGCGGCGAGATCGTGCGCGACAGCGCCGGCAACCCGACCGGCCTGCTGCTGGCCAAGCCGAACGCGGCCATCCTCTACGCCACGCTGGCCAAGGGGCCGAAGCTGCCCTTCGACTACCAGCTCAATTCCACGCGCCACTTCATGCGCGAACTCAACCGCCTGGGCGTGACCGGCGCCATCGACGCGGGCGGTGGCAACCAGAACTACCCCGACGACTACCAGGTGATCCAGAAGCTGGCCGACGACGGGCAACTGACGATCCGCCTGGCCTACAACCTGTTCACGCAGAAGCCCAAGCAGGAAAAGCAGGACTTCCTGAACTGGACCGCTTCGTCGAAGTACAAGCAGGGCGACGACTACTTCCGCCACAACGGCGCGGGCGAGATGCTCGTGTTTTCCGCCGCCGACTTCGAGGACTTCCGCCAGCCGCGCCCGGACATGGCGCCCGAGATGGAAGGCGAGCTGGAAGAGGTGGTGCGCGTGCTGGTGCAGAACCGCTGGCCCTGGCGCATGCACGCCACTTACGACGAGACCATCAGCCGCTCGCTCGACGTGTTCGAGCGCGTCAATCAAGACACGCCGCTGGCCGGCCTGAACTGGTTCTTCGACCATGCCGAGACCATCTCCGACCAGTCGATCGACCGCATCGCGGCGCTGGGCGGCGGCATCGCGGTGCAGCACCGCATGGCCTACCAGGGCGAGTATTTCGTCGAGCGCTACGGTTACGGCGCGGCCGAGGCAACGCCGCCTGTGAAGCGCATGCTCGAAAAGGGCGTGAAGGTTTCGGCAGGCACCGACGCGACGCGGGTGGCTTCGTACAACCCGTGGGTGTCGCTGTCGTGGCTGGTCACGGGCAAGACGGTGGGCGGCATGCAGCTCACGCCGCAGCGCAACCTGATCGACCGCGAACAGGCGCTGCGCATGTGGACCGAGAACGTCACCTGGTTCTCGAACGAAGAGGGCAAGAAGGGCCGCATCCAGGCCGGCCAGCTCGCCGACCTCGTGGTGCCCGACCGCGACTTCTTCGCCTGCGCCGAATCGGAAATCGCCGACACCACGGCGCTGCTCACGATGGTGGGCGGCAAGGTGGTCTACGGCGCCGGCCCCTTCGCCGCGCACGACGAAGGCGCACCGCCGCCGGCCATGCCCGACTGGTCGCCCGCGCGCACCTTCGGCGGCTATGCCGGCTGGGCCGACACGGCCGAGGGCGCACCGATGCAGAAGGTGTTGCGCAATGCCGCCGCGGCATGCGCCTGCGCCAACAACTGCAACGTGCACGGCCACAGCCACGCGACGGCCTGGAGCAGCAAGCTGCCCATTGCCGACCTGAAGAGCTTCTGGGGCGCGCTCGGTTGCGCCTGCTGGGCGGTGTGATGACGACGCGCTGGACCACCTCACCCGCGCTGCGCTGGGTCGCCTTGCTCCTGCTGTGCGCCGCCTATCTGCAAGGCGGGCTGAACAAGGCGATGGACTTCGACGCGGCCCTGGCCGAAATGAACCACTTCGGCATGTCGCCGGCCGGCCCGCTGGCCGTGGCGGTCATCGTGCTGGAGCTGGGCGCTTCGGCGCTGATCCTCACCGGCCGCCTGCGCTGGCTTGGCGCGCTGGCGCTGGCCGGCTTCACGCTGATGGCGACCTTCGTGGCGCTGCGCTTCTGGCAGATGCCGGTCGGGCAAGAGCGCTTCATGGCGGCCAACTCGTTCTTCGAGCATCTCGGGTTGGTCGGCGGCTTTCTGCTGGTCGCCTGGCACGACCTGAAGGAGCGTGCCCATGTCTGACACCTCACACGGCGCCACCGCGCCGGCGGCACCGCAACCCGGCGCCTTCGCACCGCTGCGCCAGCCGGTCTTCGCGGTGCTCTGGGCCGCCACCGTGCTCGGCAACATCGGCAGCTTCATGCGCGACGTGGCCAGCTCGTGGCTGGTGACGGACCTGTCCGCCAACCCGACGGCGGTGGCGCTGATCCAGACGGCCGCCACGCTGCCAGTGTTCCTGCTGGCGATCCCGGCGGGGGTGCTGTCGGACATCCTCGACCGGCGGCGCTTTTTGATCTTCGTGCAGCTGGTGCTGGCGGCGGTGAGCGGCTCGCTGCTGCTGCTCTCGCACGCCGGCGCGCTCACGGTCGAATACCTGATCGCGCTGACCTTCGTGGGCGGCATCGGCGCGGCGCTGATGGGGCCGACCTGGCAGGCGATCGTGCCCGAGCTGGTGCCGCGCGCCGACCTCAAGGGCGCGGTGGCGCTGAACTCGCTGGGCATCAACATCGCGCGCTCCATCGGGCCGGCGGCGGGCGGGTTGATCCTCGCGAGCTTCGGCACAGCGGCCACCTACGGCGTCGACGTTCTGAGCTATGTGTTTGTGATCGCGGCGCTGCTGTGGTGGAAGCGCCCGGCGCCGGCGGACAGCGGCCTGTCGGAGAACTTCTTCGGCGCCTTCCGTGCCGGCCTGCGCTACACGCGGGCCAGCAAGGAGCTGCACGTGGTGCTGCTGCGCGCGGCGGTGTTCTTCCTGTTCGCCAGTTCGGTGTGGGCGTTGCTGCCGCTGGTGGCGCGCCAGATGCTCGGCGGTAGCGCGGGCTTCTATGGCGTGCTGCTCGGCGCTGTGGGCGCGGGCGCCATCGGTGGTGCGCTGGTGATGCCGCGCCTGCGCGCCCGGCTCGGCGCCGACGGCATGCTGCTGCTGGCGGCGTTGCTCACGGCCGCCGTCATGGGCAGCCTGGTCTTCGCGCCGCCGCAATGGCTGGCGGTGCTGCTGCTGTTGCTGCTGGGCCTGGGTTGGATCGTGGCGCTGACCACGCTCAACGGCGTGGCGCAGTCGATCCTGCCGAACTGGGTGCGCGGGCGCGGGCTGGCCGTGTACCTCACGGTGTTCAACGGCGCGATGGCGGCCGGCAGCCTGGGCTGGGGCCTGGTGGCGCAGCAGATCGGCGTGCCGGCCACGTTGGTGGCCGGAGCGGTGGGGCTCGTGGTGGCCGGGCTGGTCTTCCATCGCGTGCGGCTGCCGTCCGGCGAGGCCGACCTGCAGGCCTCGAACCACTGGCCCGAACCCTTGCTCGCCGAGCCCGTGGCGCATGACCGTGGGCCGGTGATGATCCAGGTCGAATACCGCATCCGCAGGGACGATCGCCCGGCCTTCCTGCAGGCGATGAAGCGCCTGTCGCAGGAGCGCCGCCGCGACGGTGCCTATGCCTGGGGCCTGCACGAGCACACGGCCGACGGGGAGCGCGTGATGGAGTGGTTCCTCGTCGAATCATGGGCGGAGCATCTGCGCCAGCACCACCGCGTGTCGCAGGCCGACGCCGACCTGCAGGGCGAGGCGCTGCGCTTTCACATCGGGCCGGACAAGCCCGAAGTGCATCACTTCCTGGCGCTCTGACTTTTTCCTGTCTCCCTTCTTGCTTACCTTCCTCCTTCACACCACTGGAAAACCATGACCACACTCACACTGCGCGATGGCACCGAGCTCTACTACAAGGACTGGGGCTCGGGCCAACCGATTCTCTTCAGCCACGGTTGGCCGCTCAGCGCCGACATGTGGGACGCCCAGATGCTGTTCTTCGCGGAGCGCGGCTACCGCGTGATCGCATTCGACCGCCGCGGCTTCGGCCGTTCGAGCCAGCCATGGACGGGCTATGACTACGACACCTTCGCCGACGACATCGCCGAGCTGATCGAGAAGCTCGACCTGAAGAACGTGATCCTTGCGGGCTTCTCGATGGGCGGCGGCGACGTCACGCGCTACATCGCGCGCAAGGGCAGCGCGCGGGTGGCCAAGCTGGCGCTCATCAGCGCGGTGACGCCGCTCTTCATGAAAACGGCCGACCACCCGGTGGGCCCCGACGCCTCGGTGTTCGCAGGCATCCGTGCCGGGCTGGCGGCCGATCGCCCGCAGTTCCTCGACGACTTCAGCACGATCTTCTACGGCACCAACCGCCCCGGCGCCAAGGTGTCGCAGGGCGTCTTCAAGCAGACGCTGCAGATCGCGCTGCAGGCGTCGATCAAGGCCACCATCGACTGCGTGACCGCGTTCTCTGAAACCGACTTCCGCCCCGACATGGCCAAGATCGACGTGCCCACGCTCGTGATCCACGGCGACGACGACCAGGTCGTGCCCTTCGAGGCCACCGGCAAGCTGGCGGCCGAGATGATCGAGGGCAGCCAGCTCAAGGTCTACACCGGTGCGCCGCACGCCACCTGCACCACCCACAAGGACCAGGTGAACGCCGACCTGCTGGCGTTCATCCAGGGCTGATCGCCGGCTGGCCATGGGCGGGCTTGGGCCCGCCGTCGTCAGGGGCAGTGCCGGTGGCGATAATCCTGCGATGCGAATTCGCTTTACCAAAATGCAGGGGGCCGGCAACGATTTCGTCGTACTCGACGAAACGCGCGGCACGCTGGGCCTGACCGCGGCGCAGTACCGCTTTCTGGCCGACCGCCATTTCGGCGTCGGCGCCGACCAGATCCTCACTGTGCGGCCCTCGCCGGCCGAGGGCATCGACTTTCAATACGTGATCCACAACGCCGACGGCGGCGAGGTGGAGCAGTGCGGCAACGGCGCGCGCTGCTTCATGCGCTTCGTGAGCGAACACAAGCTGACCGACAAGACCGAAGTGCGCGTGCAGACGCTGGCCGGCGTGATCGCGCCGCGCATGGGCGCCGACGGCCGCGTGACGGTCGACATGGGCGCGCCGGTCTTCGCGCCGGAGCGCGTGCCCTTCGACACCGCCGGGCTCGACCCGCAGCCCGAGGGTTCGTGGCAGAAGTGGCACCTTGCCCTTGGCACCCGTGCGGGCAGCGCTATTGTTTCGGTAGCGGTGCTGTCGATGGGCAACCCGCATGCGGTGCAGGTGGTCGACAACGTCGACACGGCGCCGGTGGCCGAGCAGGGCCCGCAGATCGAGCACCACCCGCGCTTTCCGCAACGGGTGAACGCGGGTTTCATGCAGGTGGTCGACCGCACGCACGTCAGGCTGCGGGTGTTCGAGCGCGGCGCCGGCGAAACGCTGGCCTGCGGCACGGGCGCCTGCGCGGCGGTGGTGGCGGGCATCCGGCTCGGGCTGCTGGAGCGCCGGGTCGATGTGCAGACGCACGGCGGCATCCTCACGATCGAGTGGCAGGGCGAAGGCCAGCCCGTGCTGATGACGGGCCCGGCCACCACGGTCTTTGAAGGCGACATCGAGGTGCCAGAACTGCCATGACTTCCTTCACGAACAACAACGACGCCAACAACGCCATGAACCCGATCACCGAAGACGACATCGCGAACTACCTGGCGAACACGCCCGACTTCTTCGAGCGCCATGCCCAGCTGCTGGCGCAGGTGCAACTGACCAGCCCGCACGGCAACCGCGCCGTGAGCCTGCAGGAGCGCCAGGCCGAGATGCTGCGCGAGAAGATCAAGGCGCTGGAGCATCGCCTGATGGACATGGTGCGCCACGGCACCGAAAACGTCGTCATTGCCGATCGCCTGCAGCGCTGGACCAGCGGCCTCTTGACCACGCGCGACCCGCGCAGCCTGCCGTACCGCATCGCGGTCGACCTGCAGTCGCTGTTCCTGGTGCCGCAGACGGCCATCAAGGTGTGGGACTGCGGCAGCGAATACCTCAACGAAGCCTATGCCCAGTGGGTGAGCGACGACGTGAAGGCGCTGGCCACCTCGCTGACTTCGCCGTACTGCGGCCTCAATTCGGGCTTCGAGGCGGCCAACTGGCTGCCCGAGCCGGCCGCCGCGATGTCGATCGCGCTGATTCCGCTGCGCCCGGACGCTGAATCGCCGGCCTTCGGCCTGCTGGTGCTGGCATCGCCCGACGCGCAGCGCTTCAACGCCGAGATGGGCACCGACTTTCTCGAGCGCATTGCCGAGCTGGCCTCGGGCGGGCTCTCGCGGCTGCGTCCTTGAGCCGCCCGCGCTGGTTGCGCCGGCCCTGGCAGGTCGTGCTGTTCGGCGGGCTGCTGGCCGGGGTGGCCGTGTACGCGGCCATTGCGGCGGTGGTCTGGCAGCGCGCCGAAGCGGTGCTGGGCAACCCGCCGCAACGGGCCGCCGACGCGGCGCTGATTCTGGGCAACCGCGCCTACCTCGACGGCAAGCCGAATCCCTGCCTGACAGGGCGTGTCGACACGGGCATCGCGCTGGCACAGGCGGGGCTGGTCAGGCAACTGGCCTTCTCGGGCGGCGTCGATACCGAAGACGGCCGCATCGAGGCCGAGGTGATGCAGCAGCATGCGAATGCCGTGGGCTACACCGGGCCGCGGCTGCTGGAGCCGGTGTCGTCGTCCACGCGGCTGAATCTCGCGCTGTCGACGCCGCTGCTGCAGGCCGCCGGCGTGCGCAGCGTGATCGTGGTGTCGGAGCCCTATCACCTGTGGCGCATCGAGCGGCTGGTGCGCATGAGCGGCTTCGACAAGACCTTCGACGTGCAGTACGCCGCCGCGCCCACCTCGTGCTGGCGCACCTGGGGCATGCTGTTCAAGGGCGCATTGCGCGAGCCGGCCGCCATCATCAACAATGCCGGCCATGGCTACCTCTTCTGAGCCTGCCGCGCCGGCTTCATCGGGCTGGATCGACAAGTACCTTGAGCACGTGCGCGTCGAGCGCCGTCTCGCGGCGCGCACGGTCGAGCTGTATGCCTTTCACCTGCAGTCGCTGACCGCCCACGCGGCCGACGCCAACCTGCCGCTCGACCGGGTGCAGACCGCCCACATCCGCCGCTGGATGGCGCAGCTGCACAGCGCCGGGCGCGAGCCGCGCGGCATTGCGCTGGTGCTGTCGTGCTGGCGCAGTTTTTACCGCTGGCTCGGCAACGAAGGGCTGATCGGCTTCAACCCCGTGCAGGACGTGCACGCGCCCAAGGCCGGCCGCCCGCTGCCGAAGGCGTTGGGCGTGGACGACGCGGTGCGCCTGGCCGAGCTGTACGACCCCGAAGCCGATCCGTGGACCGAGGCGCGCGACAGTGCCATCGTCGAAGTGCTGTACGGCTGCGGCCTGCGCGTGAGCGAACTCACCGGCCTCGATGCGCAGGCGAGCAACACCGCGCGCGGCTGGGTCGACCTCGACGCGCTCGAAGCCAACGTGCTGGGCAAGGGCAGCAAGCGCCGCATCGTGCCGATGGGCGGCAAGGCGGCCGAGGCGGTGCGCGACTGGCTCGCGGTGCGCGACGAGTGCGCGGGTCTGACGACCGCCCGGCTGCACGACGCGAACGCGGCGGCCGCGCTCTTCATCAGCGCCAAGGGGCTGCGCATGTCTTCGCAGGCGGTGTGGAAGCTGCTGCGCGAACGCAGTTTCAAGGCCGGCCTGACCGCACCGGTGCATCCGCACATGCTGCGCCATTCCTTCGCCAGCCACGTGCTGCAGTCGAGCAGCGACCTGCGCGCGGTGCAGGAGCTGCTGGGCCACGCCAACATCGCGACCACGCAGGTCTACACGCGGCTGGACTTCCAGCATCTGGCCAAGGCCTACGACGCGGCGCATCCGCGTGCACAGGCGCGCCCGGAAGCGGCACGCCCGAAGGCCGAACCGAAAACGACTCACAAGAACACGAGCAAAGAATGAAAACCCTTCGACTCAAACCGGGCAAAGAGCGCTCGATGCAGCGCCGCCATCCCTGGGTTTTCGAATCCGCCATCGCACGCGGCGGCGCCGATTCCGGCGAGACGGTGCGGGTGGAATCCCATGACGGCACCTTCCTGGCGTGGGCTGCCTTCAGCCCGCTCTCCAAGATCCGTGCGCGGGCCTGGAGCTTTGTCGAAACGCAGCGCATCGATGCGGCGTTTTTCGTCACGGCCTGCGCGCGTGCCGTTGCCGCCCGCGGCCTGTTCGACCTGCAGAGCGATGGCGTGCGCCTGGTGCACGGCGAGGCCGATGGCCTGCCGGGCCTGATCGTCGACCGCTATGGCGACACGTTGGTGGCGCAGTTCCTGTCGGCCGGCGTCGAGCGCTGGAAAGACGTGCTGGCCGACGCGCTGCTCCGAGCCACGGGCCTGACCAAGCTGTATGAGCGCTCCGACGCCAGCGGGCGCGAGCGCGAAGGCCTGAAGCCGGTCACGGGCTGGCTGCGTGGCGAAGGCCCCACCGAAATCACGATCCGCGAACATGACTGGAAGCTGTCGCTCGACATCGCGACCGGCCACAAGACTGGCTTCTATCTCGACCAGCGCGACAGCCGCCAGCGCTTTGCCGAGCTGGCGAAGCACCGGCGCTTCAAGCGTGTGCTCAATTGCTTCTGCTACACGGGCGGCTTCACGGTGGCGGCGCTGGCGGGCCTGAAGGCCGCGGGCGCGCTCGAAGGCGCGGAACTGGTGTCGGTCGATTCGTCGCAGCCGGCGCTCGACCGCGCACGCGGGCACCTGGCGCTCAACGGTTTCGGCGGCGAGGGCTCGGGCATCAAGGCGGAGTTTCTCGATGCCAATGTCAACACCGTGCTGCGCGAGTTCATCGACCAGGGCCGCACCTTCGATGCCATCGTGCTCGACCCGCCCAAGTTCGCGCCCACGGTGGCGCATGCCGAGCGTGCCGCGCGGGCCTACAAGGACATCAACCGCCTGGCGCTGAAGCTGCTGGAGCCGGGTGGCGTGCTGCTGACTTTTTCGTGTTCGGGCGGCATCAGTGCCGATCTGTTCCACAAGATCGTGGCTTCGGCCGGGCTCGATGCCGGCGTGGACGGCTACATCGCCGAGCGCTTGGGCGCCGCGCCCGACCATCCCATGACCATCGAATTTCCTGAAGGGGAGTACCTGAAGGGGTTGGTGGTGGTCAGGAAGCCCGCCTGACTCTCGCTTAACCCCATCACCAACGCAACTCAGTGGCATTGGCTAAACTGCCCGGCCACGCCTTTTCGCCCCTTTTTCCCGTTTTCCGCTTCCGGAGCACCTCTTCATGGCCCTCATTCCCGCGACCATCCTCACCGGCTTTCTCGGCTCGGGCAAAACCACCTTGCTCAAGCGCATCCTGACCGAGGCCCATGGCCAGAAGATCGCGGTCATCGAGAACGAATTCGGCGAAGAGAACATCGACAGCGACATCCTCGTGACCGAGTCGAAAGAGCAGATCGTGCAGATGAGCAACGGCTGCGTCTGCTGCACCATCCGTGAAGACCTGCGCGAAGCGCTGCAACTGCTGGCCGCCAAGAAGCGCCAGGGCCTGCTGGACTTCGACCGCGTGGTGATCGAGACCACCGGCCTGGCCGACCCCGGCCCGGTGGCGCAGACCTTCTTCATGGACGACGAGATCGCCGAGAGCTACCTGCTCGACTCGATCCTCACGCTGGTCGATGCCAAGCATGCGCCGCAGCAACTGAACGACCGCCAGGAAGCACGCCGCCAGGTGGGTTTTGCCGACCAGATCTTCATCAGCAAGAGCGAGCTGGTGTCGGCGGAAGAGACCGAAGCGCTGATCCATCGCCTGAAGCACATGAACCCGCGCGCGCCGCAGCAGAAGGCGCATTTCGGCGACGTGCCGTTGAAAGACATCTTCGACCTGCGCGGCTTCAACCTGAACGCCAAGCTCGACATCGACCCCGACTTCCTGAAGGAAGACGACCACGACCATCACGACCATGACCACGCGCATGGAGAACATTGCGATCACCCCTCGCACAAGCACGAAGGCCACGGCCACCATCACCACACCGACGATGACGTGAAGAGCTTCGTCTACAAGGCCGACCGCGCCTTCGACCCGGCCAAGCTCGAAGACTTCCTGGGTGCCATCGTCAACATCTACGGCCCGCGCATGCTGCGCTACAAGGGCGTGCTGAACATGAAGGGCACCGAGCGCAAGGTGATCTTCCAGGGCGTGCACCAGCTGATGGGCAGCGACCTGGGCCCGGAGTGGGGCAAGGACGAGGCGCGCCAGAGCCGCATGGTGTTCATCGGCATCGAGCTGCCGCGCGAAATCCTCGAGCAGGGGCTGGAGCAGTGCCTGGTCTGACGGACTGCTTGCGCTGATAGGAATGAAAAAGGGCGCTGACCGCGAGGTCAGCGCCCTTTTCTATTCAGGGGAAACCTGGGCTCAGTTGCCCGCGCCCGGCGCGCCCAGCGGCTTGCCGTTGACCTTCAGGCTGCCTGCGCTGAACTCGACCTGCGCAGTAACGTCGTCGCCATCGCGCTTGACGAAGCCCTTCTGCTCGCCTTGCTCGACCAGGCCCGCCACCATTTCGGGCGGCGGCGTCTGGCCGCTTTCGGCGCCGGTCTCGGCCAGCTTCTCGAGCCACTTCATCGGCAGCCGCGCGTTGGCCTTGAACACGCCGCGCTTCATCATCAGCGCGGTGCCGGGGGCTTGCAGGTCTTCGTCGGTCACACCGGTCAGGCCGGCGGTGTAGCTGATCTCGGCGCGCTTGCCGTCGATCTCGACCAGCATCTTGTCGAGGCCGAATTCGGGGCTGTACTTGGCCATGGCCTTGATGTCGGGGGCCAGCTGGTCGGTCAGCGCCTTGATGGCTTCCTGCGAGGCCTTGCTGCCGCCCTTGCCGCAGCCGTTGGCGGCGCCGGACTGCATCCAGGCGTCGGCCAGCTTCTTGTAGCCGGCGGCGTGGATGTTGCGGGCGCTGCTGCCCACCTCGAACTTGTCGATCTTGGTCTCGCCGATCTTGCCGCTGCCCTTGAGGGTGCCGCCCGATGCATACAGGCCGTCCTTGATGGTGGCCTCGCCGATCAGGTCGATGCCTTGCAGCAGCACGGTCGGCAGCGCCTTGTGCTCGCCGCCGGAGGCGGTGCCCAGGCCCTTGGGGGCCGCGAATTCGAGCGAATCGAGCCGGCCTTCGGTCTTGCCGGTGGCCAGGATCCAGCCGGCGCTGCTGTCCATGTCGGCCTTGACCGCGAGCTTGCCCATCTTCATGGTCACGCCGCTGCGGGTGTCGCTGAAGTCCAGGCCCGGCATCGTGAGGTCGTAGCGCACCTGGGTGCGTGCCGCGTTCACTTCCATGCGGGCCTGCGCGCCTTGCCAGGTGAACTGGCCCTTGCCGTCTTCGGCCAGCTTGGCGGGCGCGACCGTCATGTCGGTCGTGAAGGCGCCGCTGAAGCCGACCTTGGTGTGCGCCGTCAGGGGCTTGGCCTTGCCGAAGAATTTCTCGACATTGGCTTGCGTCTGGGCGTCGAGCACCAGTTCGCTGTCGATGGTGGCGGCAGCCAGCGAGCCGCCGGCCAGCGGGCCGTGGTGGATGGTGTCGCGCAGGGTGATGCGGAAGGGCTTGAGCGGGGCGGTGTCGGCTTCGGCGTCCTTGTTGTCTTCGTCGGCGTCGGCGTCGGCTTCTTCGCCTTCCGCGGGCTTGGCGACGGGGGCCGGCGCGGCGGCAGCGGGCTCGGGGGCGCAGCCGATTTCCAGGGTCACGGTGCTGACGGCACCGAGGAAGCCGCGGTCGTAGTTGCGCTCGACCACGCGCACCATCGCGGTCTGCTTCGGCAGCTCGTCGAAGGCGGTGTCGTAACGCGACTTGATCTGCGAGGCGGCCCACCAGGTGCTGCCGCCATAGGCGACGGCGATGGCCGCTGCCAGGACTCCCAATACTGCTTTCTTGCTCAAGACTTGCTTTCTTTTGTCGAATGATCGGATGGGCCCGCGCCGCGAATGGGCATGGGCATGCCTGCGTTGCCCTCTCCGACAACGCGGGGCGATGCTAACGGACTCGGTCGTCGTGGCCATGGCGTGCCTGCGTGTCCGAGTTCTCTATACAATCGCGCGCCTGTTCCGGCAGCCATGTTCCGTCCCGATGGACAAGATGTGACTTCCGGCACGGGGCGCCGCACGTTTCTGGTGGGCTTTCGGGGGTATAACCCCGGGGTTCGCCACTGGCGAGCACCCCGACAACGTGGAGCCCGCACGGCCTGAAAGCCGCAGTGGCTCTCATGGGAGGAGACACCCAGTGAAAGCGCGTTCCAGTTCGTTCAAGGAGCCAGTCACCGTGAAGAAACCCGCCGCAAAGGCCACGCCAGCAACCAAGCCCGCCGCAAAGAAGGCGCCGGCTGCGAAGGCTGTACCCGCGGCGAAAAAGGTTTCCGCCACTGCACATGGTCCTGCCGCGAAGGAGAAAAGCGCGCCATCCAAAAAGCCCGCAGCACCACCGGCCAAGGCCGCGACTGCTGCAAAGAAGCCCGTCAAGCCTGCGGCCAAGACCGCAGCAGGTGCGGGTCCATCGTCATCCAAACCCGTCGGCCGCCCTGCTGCCGTTCCTTCTGCCCCCCCGATCCCCATGAAAAAAACGGCTGCCGCCTCCTCTCCCGCCCCGGCGACACCCTCGATGCCCGCTCAAACCGCCACGCCCGCACCCGCTGCACGTGGTGGCCGCGTGTCCCGGCTGTCGCAACTGACCGTCCCTTCGATGCCGCAATCGGTGGCATCGACCGCCGCCAAGTCCAGCTTCTCGCAAGCGCCTTCCACCGCGCTGGTGCCGCCGCCGCCGCTGGCCGTCAAGAAAGACCCGAAGCTGGCCAACAACTGGAAGGCCAAGTCCGCCGCCGAGCTGAGCGATGCCGAAGTCATCGCCATGCCCGACGACGAGTACATGAATGAAAAGCAGATGGCGTTCTTCCGCCTGAAGCTGGTGGAACTCAAGCGCGGCATCCTCGAGAACGCCGGCGAAACCACCGAGCACCTGCGCGAAGACACCGTGGTCGTGCCCGACCCGGCCGACCGCGCCACCATCGAGGAAGAGCACGCGCTCGAACTGCGCACGCGCGACCGCGAGCGCAAGCTGCTCAAGAAGATCGAGCAATCGATCCAGCGCATCGACGCCGGCGACTACGGCTACTGCGACGAGACCGGCGAGCCCATCGGTGTCGGCCGCCTGCTGGCCCGCCCGACCGCCACGCTGTCGCTCGAAGCGCAGCAACGCCGCGAACTCAAGCAGAAGATGTTCGGGGACTGATCGACAGGAAGGTGGAAAGAATCCTGCCCGTTCGATAGTCTTCACCGCATGGCAAAGGAAGAATCGGGCCGCCTTTTTTCCAAGGTGGCCAAATTTGTTCGCAATCCGCTCAAGGATTGGTCGGAGCTGGATGCGCCTTCCTCGGATTCCTCGCTGCCCGAGCAGACCTACAGCCGGGAGATGCTCAAGGAGATGATCGAGCGGCGCCAGCGCAACGACTTCGTGCGCCGGCGCGAGTTCGACATGCTGCGCAAGCTGCGCCAGCGCGAAGCCGCCGCCCATGCCTTCGAAGCGACGGTCACGCCGTCGTCCTTCAACATCAACAGCTCTTCCGAAAAATCGGAGGGCCGCGCGCTCACGCTCAAGAAGATCGACGAGATCGAAGAGCAGATGTCGCAGCAGTGGTGGAAGGGGCGAGGCCCCAACGGCGAAACGCTGGTCAATCCGCCGCCCGAGGCCGGCGCCGAGACGCTGCCGCCCGTGCACACCGACGACCTGCTCGAAGGGCAGGCCGAGCGCACGCCGGCACCGCCGGCAGTTGCTGCCGCCGCGGTGGCGTCGGGCAGCGCGCCGGCCGTTGCCGGCAGCGGCGACGTGCCGCTGATGTCGTCGCGGCTCGCGCACGATGGCGCGCTCGAAGAGGCGGTGATCCGCTTTGCGCATGGCGACGATGCCGGCGCCGAGGCCATCCTGCTGCAGGCCCTGGCCTCCGAGAGTGCCCCGGCCTCCAGCGGCGAGAACGATCCCGCAGCCGAGCGCGACGACAGCCGTTGGCGCGCCCTGTTCGACCTGTACCGCGCGACGGGCGATGCCGCCAAGTTCGCGGCCGCCCGCATGCGCTATGCGCAGCGCATGAAGCGCATGGGCCCCGACTGGGTGTCGCTCGAAGAACTGGCCCGCAGCGTGAAGGCCGTCACCGCCAGCGAAGACGCTGGCGCGGCAGGCGAGGGTGGCAGTGCCGATTGGGTCAGCCCCGCGCGCCTGGCGCGTGAAGGCCTGATGGCGCTCACGCGGGCGCTGTCGAAGGCCGGGTCGGTCTGGACGCTCGACTGGCGTGGCCTCACCGGCATCGAACCCGATGCGGCTGCGCCGCTGCGCGTGCTGTTCACGCACTGGGCCGATTCACCGGTGCAATTGCGCTTCATGGGCACCGCACAGCTGCTGGCGGTGCTGTCCGAGGCAGCGCCCAACAACGAGCGCGGCACCGACGACATCTGGTGGCAACTGCACCTGGCGGCGCTGCGCATGATGCACCTGCCCGACGATTTCGAGCTGGTGGCGCTCAATTACTGCATCACTTACGAGGTGTCGCCGCCTTCGTGGCAAGACCCCCGCGGCGAGTGCACCTCGCTGGCCGCGCCGCCGGCGAGCCGGCCCAGTTCGGTGTGGTCGCTGCTGTCCGTCGGCGGCGATTCCGAAAGCTTTCCGTCCACCGACAGCGGTTTTGCCGCGCTGGCGGGCGATCTGCGCGGTGATTCGCTCTCGTGCTGGCAGCGGCTGGACAGCGACCTGCGCCACACCACGGCACCGGTCATTTCCTGTGCTGCGCTGGTGCGCATGGACCTCACCGCCGCGGGTACGCTGCTGAGCTGGGTGCGCGCGCGCGACGCCAACGGCGAGCGGGTGCAGTTCGTCGACGCACACCGCCTGATGGCCGCGCTGTTCAACCTCATCGGCATTGCCGACCACGCCACCGTGGCGGTGCGGAAGAACTAGCCTTCAGGCTTCCTTGCCCCCTGTTGCGCAGGGGCGGTGCGAGCGGCCTAGCAAGGCTCCTGGAATGGATTCCGGGCGTAACAAAGGGGTTGCATTGATCGGCGCCATCCCCAGATGGCTTCGATGGAACAGTTTCACGGCACCACCATCGTGAGCGTGCGCCGCAAGACCCCCCAAGGCGATCAGGTCGCCATTGGCGGGGACGGGCAGGTCACTCTCGGCAATATCGTCATTAAAGGCACGGCGCGCAAAGTGCGCCGGCTCTATCACGGCAAGGTGCTGGCCGGCTTTGCCGGCGCCACGGCCGACGCCTTCACGCTCTTCGAGCGCTTCGAGGCCAAGCTCGAAAAGCATCAGGGGCACCTGACCCGCGCTGCCGTCGAACTCACGAAAGACTGGCGCACCGACCGCGTGCTGCGCAAGCTCGAAGCGATGCTGGCCGTGGCCGACGCCACCACCTCGCTCATCATCACCGGCAACGGCGACGTGCTGGAGCCCGAAGACGGCGTGATCGCCATCGGTTCGGGCGGTGCCTACGCGCAGTCGGCGGCCAAGGCGCTGATCGAGAACACCGACCTTTCGGCCGAGCAGATCGTGCGCAAATCGCTGGCGATCGCCGGAGAAATCTGCATTTACACGAACATGAACCACACGGTGGAAGCGCTCTGACCATGCCCATGACCCCTCAGGAAATCGTCTCCGAGCTCGACAACCACATCGTCGGCCAGCCCGCCGCCAAGCGCGCCGTGGCCATTGCCCTGCGCAACCGCTGGCGCCGCCAGCAGGTCGAGGACAAGCTGCGCGGCGAGATCACGCCGAAGAACATCCTCATGATCGGTCCCACGGGCGTGGGCAAGACCGAGATCGCCCGCCGCCTCGCGCGCCTGGCCGATGCGCCTTTCATCAAGGTCGAGGCGACCAAGTTCACCGAGGTGGGCTACGTCGGCAAGGACGTCGATTCGATCATTCGCGACCTCGCCGAGATCGCCGTCAAGCAGACCCGCGAAGCCGAGAGCGTGAAGGTGCGCGCCCGCGCCGAAGACGCGGCCGAAGAGCGCATCCTCGACGTGCTGCTGCCGCCCGCGCGCGGCGCGGACGGCAGCACCACCGCGCTGGAAGGCCCCAACCCCACGCGCCAAGCCTTCCGCAAGAAGCTGCGCGAGCACCAGCTCGACGACAAGGAAATCGAGCTGGACCTTGCCGAGACCCGCACGCCGCTCGAGATCATGGGTCCGGCCGGCATGGAGGAAATGACCGAGCAGCTGCGCGGCATGTTCGGCCAGCTGGGGCAGGGCAAGCGCAAGACCCGCAAGCTCAAGATCGCCGAGGCGCTGCGCTTGCTGACCGACGAAGAGGCGGCCAAGCTGGTCAACGAGGACGAGATCCGCACCCAGGCCATCACCAATGCCGAGCAGAACGGCATCGTCTTCATCGACGAGATCGACAAGGTCGCCACGCGCAGCGAAGCACAGGGCTCCGACGTGTCGCGCCAGGGCGTGCAGCGCGACCTGCTGCCGCTGGTCGAGGGTACGGCGGTGACGACCAAGTACGGCGTGGTGCGCACCGACCACATGCTGTTCATCGCGAGCGGCGCTTTCCACCTGAGCAAGCCGAGCGACCTGATTCCCGAGCTGCAGGGGCGCTTTCCGATCCGCGTCGAGTTGCAGTCGCTCTCGGTGGCGGACTTCGAAAGCATCCTCACGCAGACCCGCGCTTCGCTCGTGAAGCAGTACCAGGCGCTGCTTGCGACCGAGGGCGTGACGCTCGATTTCACGCCCGACGGCGTGACCCGGCTGGCCAGCATCGCCTTCGAGGTGAACGAGCGCACCGAGAACATCGGCGCGCGCCGTTTGTCGACCGTGATGGAGCGTTTGCTGGATGAGGTAAGCTTCGACGCGACCCGCCTTGAAGGCCAATCGATCCGCATCGATGCCGCCTACGTCGACCAGCGCCTTGCGGCACTAAGTCACGACGAAGACCTTTCGCGCTTCATCCTCTGAAGCCGCTTCTTCTTCCCCCTGTAACGGGGGAATCCTTCACGCATCACTTTCACTGCGTGAGCTAAGTACTTCATTTTCAACGAAATTCGCCGATTCCCAGGTTTGGGAGTCGGCGCTAAGTCGTTGATTCCATTACAAAAAATACCACCTACGGCCAGTTGCGTCCCAAGTGTTTCCTGCTACAGTGCAAAAAAGTGCAGTTAAGTGGGAAAAAGTGCGGGTAGTGCCCCTTCCGGGTACCGCAGCACCTCCCAACACAGGGGTTTCGTGGTCGTGTTTCAAGGCGCTTCATCGCTCAGTCTGGATGCCAAGGGGCGGCTCTCCGTGCCGACCCGGCACCGCGACGTCCTGAGCGCCACGGCAGGCGGCCAGCTCACGATCACCAAGCATCCGCACGGATGCCTGATGGTGTTCCCCCGTCCCGAATGGGAAAAATTCCGTGAGCGCATCGCCGCGCTGCCGATGTCGGCACAGTGGTGGAAGCGCGTGTTCCTGGGCAACGCCATGGACGTGGAAATGGACGGCACGGGCCGCATCCTGGTGTCGCCCGAGCTGCGCGCCGCCACCGGCATCAACCGCGACACGCTGCTGCTGGGCATGGGCAATCATTTCGAACTCTGGGACAAGGCCACCTACGAGGCCAAGGAGGCCGAGGCCACCCAGGGCGAGATGCCCGATGTGTTTCAGGACTTCGCGTTCTGAGGATCCACGTGAACACCCCATGGACCCATACGACCGTCTTGCTGAACGAAGCGGTGGAAGCCCTTCTTTCCGGCAACGCGGCGGCCGCCGGCACCTACGTGGATGCGACCTTCGGGCGCGGAGGGCACGCGCGCGCGATCCTCGCGCGGCTGGCGCCGGAAGGCAGGCTGATCGCATTCGACAAGGATGCGGAAGCAGTGGCCGAAGCAGCGCGCATCTCGGATGCGCGTTTTTCTATCCGCCACCAGGGATTCCGCTCGCTGGGCGAACTGCCCGGCGCGAGCGTAGCGGGCGTGCTGATGGACCTGGGCGTGAGTTCGCCGCAGATCGACAACCCGGTGCGCGGTTTCAGTTTTCGTTTCGACGGCCCGCTCGACATGCGCATGGACACCACGCGCGGCGAGAGCGTGGCCGAGTGGCTGGCAACGGCCGAACTTCAGCAGATTGCAGAGGTGATCCGTGACTATGGCGAAGAACGGTTTGCTGTTCAGATTGCAAAGGCGATTGTTGCTCGCCGACAAGAACGGGGCCCAATTTCAACCACCACCGAACTGGCCGAGCTCGTGGCTGGCACGGTCAAAACCCGCGAGCAGGGCCAGAACCCTGCAACGCGCACATTTCAGGCTTTTCGGATTTTCATCAACGCCGAGCTTGAAGAGCTGCAACAGGCGCTAGAGGCGAGTCTTTCCGTGCTTCAGCCCGGCGGCCGGCTTGCGGTGATCAGCTTCCATTCGCTGGAAGACCGCATCGTCAAGCAGTTCATCGCCAAGCACTCGAAGGAGGTCTACGACCGCCGCGCGCCCTTTGCCGCACCCAAGGTGATGAAGCTCAACGCGCTCGAACGCATCAAGCCGTCGCAAGCCGAGGTGAGCGGCAACCCGCGCTCGCGCAGCGCCATCCTGCGCGTCGCCGAACGCACCGAGGCCAACTGACCATGGCCCGCATCAACATCCTGCTGCTGCTGGCCGTCATCGCGACGGCGCTGTACCTTGTGCACACGCAGTACCTGTCGCGCCAGCTCTATACCGAGCTCGATCGCGTGCAGCAGGAAGCGCGCCGGCTCGAAACCGACCGTGACCGCCTGCAGGTCGAAAAGCGCGCCCAGGCCACGCCGCTGCGCGTCGAAAAGCTCGCCAAGGAGCAGCTGCAGATGCGCACGACCACGCCGGCCATCACGCAGTACGTGCGTCCCGATGGTTCGGTGATTCCGGCCGTGGCGCCGGTAGCGCCTGTGACGCCGCCCAAGCCCGCCACGGGGAGGGCCGCACGATGAGCCGCGGCAACCGCAGCGTGCGCTACACCACCAGCCCCTTGCTCGCGAGCAAGACGCCGGTCTGGCGCAGCAAATTCATCGTTGCCGGCATTGCGCTGGGCTTCGTCATGCTGGCGGGGCGGGCCGCGTACGTGCAGGTCTTCAACAACGGCTTCTTCCAGCGGCAGGGCGAAGTGCGCTTTGCACGCACGCTCGAGCTGCCGGCCAACCGCGGCCGCATCCTCGACCGCAACGGGCTCATCCTCGCGTCCAGCGTCGTGGCGCCCAGCATCTGGGCCATTCCGGAAGACATCGAGCGCGACGACCCCGAAGTGCGGGCCAAGCTCAAGCAGGTGGCCAAGCTGCTGGAGATGTCGCAGAAGGATTTCGACAAGAAGCTCGAGGACGAAGACAAGACCTTCGTCTGGATCAAGCGTCAGGTCGACGAGCCCATCGCCAAGCAGATCGCCGCGATGAACCTCAAGGGCATCTACCAGCGCAAGGAATACAAGCGCCAGTACCCCGAGGGCGAGGCCGCCGCGCACGTGGTGGGCTTCACCAACGTGGAAGACAACGGCCAGGAAGGCATCGAGCTGGCGTTCAACAAGGACCTGGGCGGCAAGGCCGGGTCGCGCCGCGTCATCAAGGATCGGCTGGGCCGCGTGGTCGAAGGCGTGGGCGACATCGTTCCGCCGCTCGACGGCAAGGACATCCAGCTGAGCGTCGACAGCAAGGTGCAGTTCTTCGCCTATCAGAAGCTGCGCGACGCGGTCACCGCGCGCAAGGCCAAGGCCGGCAGCGTGGTGGTGCTCGACGCCGTCACCGGCGAGGTGCTGGCGCTGGCCAACTACCCGAGCTACGTGCCCGACAAGCGCCAGAACCTGACCGGCGAGCAGCTGCGCAACCGCGCGCTCACCGACACCTTCGAGCCCGGCTCGACCATGAAGCCGATCACCGTCGGCATGGCGCTCGAAGCCGGCCGCGTGAAGCCGACGACGCTGATCGAGACCGGTCCTGGCCGCTTCCAGATCGGGGGCTTCACCATCAGCGACACGCACAACTACGGCACGCTCACAGTCGAGGGCGTGATCCAGAAGTCGAGCAACGTCGGCGCGCTCAAGATCGCGCAGAAGATGACCCCGCACGAGATGTGGGACACCTACACCGCGCTCGGCTACGGCCAGAAGCCGCAGATCCAGTTTCCGGGTGCCGTCACCGGCCGGCTGCGTCCGTGGAAGACCTGGAAGCCGGTCGAGCAGGCCACCATGGCCTACGGCTACGGCCTGTCGGCTTCGCTGTTCCAGATGGCGCACTCGTACACCTCGTTCGCGCACGACGGCTCGATCATTCCGGTCACCATCCTCAAGAACACCGAGCCGCCGGTCGGCGTGCGCGTGTTCTCGCCCTCCAACGCGCTGGCCGTGCGCAAGATGCTGCAGATGGCCGCCGGCCCCGGCGGCACCGGCACACGCGCGCAGACGGTCGGCTACTCGGTCGGCGGCAAGTCGGGCACGGCCCACAAGCAGGTCGGCAAGGGCTACGCCAGCAACAAGTACCGTGCCTGGTTCACCGGCATGGCGCCCATCGAGAAGCCGCGCATCATCGTCGCGGTGATGATCGACGAGCCCACCGACGGGCAGTATTTCGGCGGCCTTGCGGCCGCGCCGGTGTTCAGCGAGGTCGTGCAGCAGACCCTGCGCATGATGAACGTTCCGCCCGACCTGGCGGTCAAACCGCTTGTGATGACGCAGGGCGTCGACGAGAGCTTCTGACCATGCTGACATTCACTTCTCCCCAACTGGCGGCGTTCTGGCTCAAGGAGCGCGTGCAGGGTGCGCTGCACGCCGACAGCCGCGCCGTGCGCCCGGGCGACGCCTTCATTGCATGGCCCGGCGCTGCGACCGACGGGCGCAAGCACGTGGCCGCTGCGCTGGCGCAGGGCGCCGTGGCTTGCCTGGTCGAGCATGAAGGCGTCGAGGCCTTCGGTTTCGACGGCGATGAACGCATCGTGAGCTACCCCGGCCTCAAGGCCTCGACCGGCCCGATCGCATCGGCCTTCTACGACAACCCCTCGGCGCTGCTCGACGTGCTGGCCGTGACCGGCACCAATGGCAAGACCTCCACCGCGTGGTGGCTGGCCGAATCGCTCGGCACGCTGCGCGCGGCCGGCGGCGTTCGCGCGATGCGGCCCGACGGCACCGTGGAGCGCTGCGCACCGTCGCCCTGCGGCGTGATGGGCACGCTGGGCATCGGCGTGCCGCCCGAGCTGACCTACACCGGCCTCACCACGCCCGACCCCGTGATGATGCAGCGCGAGTTGCGCGCGATGGTCACGAACGGCTTCGGCGCCTGCGCCATCGAGGCCTCGTCGATCGGCATTGCCGAACGCCGGCTCGACGGCACGCGCGTGGCGGTGGCCGTGTTCACCAATTTCACGCAGGACCACCTCGACTACCACGGCAGCATGGACGCCTACTGGCAGGCCAAGGCCGAGCTGTTCCGTTGGCCCGGCCTGCGCGCGGCGGTCATCAACATCGACGACGTGCACGGCGCCAGCCTGTGCGCGAACCTGGTCGATGGCGGCATCGGCGCGCTCGATGTCTGGACCGTGTCGGCCGAAGGCCATGCGGCGCGGCTGATGGCGCGCGACGTCGGCTACGACGAGCAGGGCCTGCAGTTCTCGGTGGCCGAGCATGGCGCGGCCGCGGTGGAGCGGCTGTCGACCGGGCTGATCGGGCAATACAACGTGGCCAACCTGCTGGGCGTGCTCGGCACGCTGCGCGCGCTGGGCCTGACGCTGGCGCAAGCCGTCGCGGCCTGCACCGGCCTGACCAGCGTGCCGGGCCGCATGGAGCGCGTGGCCCTGGCCGATGCCGCCAGCGCACCGCTCGCGGTGGTCGACTACGCCCACACGCCCGATGCGCTCGACAAGGCCTTGATCGGCCTGCGTCCGCTCGCCAAACAGCGCGGCGGTGCACTCTGGTGCCTGTTCGGCTGCGGCGGCGACCGCGACCCGATCAAGCGCCCGATGATGGCCGCCGTGGCCGAGCGCCAGGCCGACCGCGTGGTCGTGACCAGCGACAACCCGCGCAGCGAGAAGCCCGACGCGATCATTGCCCAGGTGCTGCGAGGCCTCTCGCGCCCCGAGGCGGCCCAGGTGCAGCCCGACCGCGCGGCCGCCATTGCCGACGTGCTCGCGCAAGCTGCGCCGCAAGACGTGGTGCTGATCGCCGGCAAGGGCCACGAGGCCTGGCAGGAAATCGCCGGCCAGCGTATCGAGTTCTCAGACAAGACCCATGCGCAGCAGGCGCTGGCAAAGCGGGGTGCCGCGGCATGACCGACACGACGCCTCTCGACCTCACGTTGGCGCAGGCCCAGCAATGGATTCCCGGCTCGCGGCTGGTGGGTGACCCTTCGACGGTCATCGCCCGCGTTCACACCGACACGCGCACGCTGGCGGCGGGCGACCTGTTCGTCGCGCTCAAGGGCGAGCGCTTCGACGCCAACGACTTCCTTGCCGATGCGAAGAAGCAGGGCGCCGTTGCGGCCATTGCCCATCACGGCCTCGAAGCCGCAGGCCTTGCGGGCCTCGAAGTGCCCGACTCGCTGGCCGCGCTCGGTGCGCTCGGCGCGGGCTGGCGCGCGCAGTTCGAGCTGCCGCTCATTGCCGTCACCGGCAGCAACGGCAAGACCACCGTCACGCAGATGATCGCGGCGATCCTGTTCGCCTTCCGCGCTGAACGCGCGCTGGCGACGGCCGGCAACTTCAACAACGAGATCGGCGTGCCGCTCACGCTGCTGCGCCTGCGCGCGTCGCATCAACGCGCCGTGCTCGAACTCGGCATGAACCATCCGGGCGAGATCGCACGGTTGGCCGCCATCTCGCGCCCGACCATCGCGTTGGTCAACAACGCCCAGCGCGAGCACCAGGAATTCATGGCCACCGTCGAAGCCGTGGCCGTCGAAAACGCTGCCGTGTTCGCGGTGCTGCCCGATGACGGCACGGCCGTGTTCCCCTACGGCGACACCTTCACCGCGCTGTGGACCGACATGGCCCGCGAAGGCGGCAACCGGCGCTGCATGACCTTCGGCGAAGACGAGGCCGCCGACGTCTCGCTCGACAGCGCCGAGTGGAAGCAGGGCGCCTGGGCCGTGCGCGTGCGCACGCCGCTCGGCGCCTTCGACGCGCGCCTGCACATCGCGGGCCGCCACAACGTGGGCAACGCGCTGGCCGCCACGGCATGTGCGCTCGCGGCCGGCGTTTCCATCGAGACCATCGCAGCGGGCCTGTCGGCTTTCGAGCCGGTCAAGGGGCGCTCCAAGGCCAGCGAGGTCGTGCTGTCCAACAAGCACACGCTCACGCTGGTCGACGACAGCTACAACGCCAACCCTGATTCGGTGATCGCCGCCATCGACGTGCTCGCCGGCCTGCCGGGCCCGCGCCTGCTGGTGCTCGGCGACATGGGAGAGGTCGGCGACCGCGCCCCCGAATTCCACGCCGAGGTCGGCGCCTGGGCAAAGCAGCGCGGCATCGAGGCCGTCTACACGCTCGGTGCCGAGACCGCGCACACCGTCGCGGCCTTCGCGGATGCCGACAACGGCCGTCATTTCGGCGACTACGACGCGCTGCTCGCCGCCGTGCTCGCCCGCCTGCCGCTGGTCGGCAGCGTGCTCGTGAAAGGCTCGCGCTTCATGAAGATGGAACGCGTGGTGCAGGCGATCGGCGATCTCGCTCAGTCACACCCCAAAACAACAAAAGGAGGCCGGTCATGACGCATGAGCCGAGCAAGACAACATGCTGATGAGCCTGGCCCAATGGCTGCAAACGCTGTCGCCCGAGTTCGGGTTTTTGCGCGTTTTCCAGTACCTCACATTCCGCGCGCTGATGGCGGCGCTGACGGCGCTCGTGGTCGGCCTCGTGGCCGGCCCGTATGTGATCCGCCGCCTGGCCGCGCTCAAGATCGGCCAGCCGGTGCGCGGCTACGGCATGGAAACGCACCTGACCAAGAGCGGTACGCCCACCATGGGCGGCGTGCTGGTGCTGTTCGCCATCGCTTTCGCCACGCTGCTGTGGTTCGACATCTCGAACCGCTTCGTGTGGATCGTGCTGTGGGTCACGATGGGCTTCGGCGCCATTGGCTGGGTGGACGACTGGCGCAAGGTGGTGCGCAAGGACCCGGAAGGCATGCGCTCGCGCGAGAAGTATTTCTGGCAGTCGGTGGTCGGCCTGATGGCCGGTTTCTATTTGCTCTTCAGCATCTCCGAAAGCTCCAACTGGCGCGTGCTGCAGCTGTTCTTCGCGTGGGTGCAGTCGGGCTTCGATCTCGACTTTCCGCCCAAGATCAACCTGCTGGTGCCCTTCTTCAAGGAAGTGAGCTACCCGCTGGGCGGCATCGGCTTCGTGATCCTCACGTACCTCGTGATCGTGGGTGCGAGCAACGCCGTGAACCTCACCGACGGGCTCGATGGCCTGGCGATCATGCCGGTCGTGATGGTGGGTTCTGCGCTGGGCGTGTTCGCGTACGTCACGGGCAGCGCGGTGTATTCCAAGTACCTGCTGTTCCCCAACATCCCGGGCTCGGGCGAGCTGCTGGTGTTCTGCTCGGCGATGGCCGGCGCGGGGCTCGCGTTCCTCTGGTTCAACACCCATCCGGCGCAGGTCTTCATGGGCGACGTGGGCGCGCTGGCGCTCGGCGGCGCGCTGGGCACCATCGCGGTCATCGTGCGCCAGGAGATCGTGTTCTTCATCATGGGCGGCATCTTCGTGGTCGAGGCGATCTCGGTGATGGCGCAGGTCATGTATTTCAAGTACACGAAGAAGCGTTATGGCGAAGGCCGTCGCGTGCTCAAGATGGCGCCGCTGCACCACCACTTCGAGAAGAGCGGCTGGCGCGAGACGCAGGTCGTGGTGCGCTTCTGGATCATCACGATGCTGCTGTGCCTTGTGGGTCTTTCCACGCTGAAGCTGCGCTGAAAAGAAAAAGCACATGCGGCATCTGAAAGACCTCCCCGTTCTCATCCTGGGCCTTGGTGCGTCCGGGCTGGCGATGGCGCGCTGGTGCGCGCGCCACGGTGCGGTCGTGACCGTGGCCGACACGCGCGAGGCGCCCGCGCTGCTCGCGACGCTGAAGGCGGAGTGGCCCGATGTCGCTTTCGTCGGCGGGCCGTTCTCGGCCACGCTGATCGAAGGCACGCCGATTCGCGCGGTGTACCGCTCGCCCGGCCTCTCGCCCGCGACCATCGCGCCGGTGGCCGATGCGGCACGCGCGGTGGGGTTGCCGGTGGGTGGCGAACTGGATCTGTTCGCGCGTGCGCTGCTCGATCTGCGAACGGTCGAAGTGCCGGTCGTGGAAGTTGAACCCGAGCCTGAAGTGGTGGCCGAGCCCGAGGCGCAGGCAACAGCCGAAGTGCCGCAGGAGGCCGTGGAAACGGAAGCCCAGGCTGAATTGCCGTTGGGCGAACCGTCACTGCACGTCGATACGCCGGAAGCAACGCCGGCACCTGAAGCGCCTGCACTGCCCGAAGCCGCGCAGGGTGAAGCCGCTGTGCCGGCACAGGTCAGCGAAGTGGCACCGTCCAGCGAAACGCCGGAAGTGACCGACGAAGCTGTACAGGCTCATGCCGCCGAAGCCGTGGTTGTGGCCGAGCCGGCTGCGCCCGTCGAACCGACGGAATCGGTCGTACCCGCGCCTGCGGTCGCAACACCCGAAGCTGTCGAAGCCGCCCCCGAGCCAGTCGCTCCCGCCATGGCCGAGGCCATGCCGCGCGATCCATCGATGAGCGTTGCCGTGCCGGTGCCGGCGGAAGTGCCATCTGAAGCTCCGAACACCGAAGCGCCTGAGGCAGCGCCCGAGTCCGCACCTGAAGCGGCCGAGGCGCCCACTACGCCGGAAGCACCGTCGACCCCACCGGCCGCCGCTACGCTTTCCCGCCTGCCAACTCCAGGCAAGCCTTACGTCCCCACGGCCGCCAAGGAAGCCGCCGAATTCGTCGCCAAGATCGCCGAGTTCGCCGCGACCAACCCGGCCTCGGCCGTTGCCGAAGAAGAATCGCCCCAGCTCGAACTGGCGCCCCCGGTCGAGCCCGAAGCGCCCAAGGGCTACACGCCCGCCGTGCTCGCGATCACCGGCACCAATGGCAAGACCACCGTCACCGCGCTCACCGGCCAACTGGTCGAGCGCGCGGGCAAGACCGTGGCCGTGGCAGGCAACATCGGCCCCACGCTGCTCGACACCCTGTCCGCGCACATCGACGCCGACACGCTGCCGGATGTCTGGGTGCTCGAACTCTCCAGCTTCCAGCTCGACGGCGTGCAGGACTTCGAGCCGACCGCCGCCACCGTGCTCAACCTCACGCAGGACCACCTCGACTGGCACGGCGACATGCCGGCCTACGCGGCGGCCAAGGCGCGCATCTTCGGCGCGCGCGGCCTCATGATCCTGAACCGCGACGACGCCGGCGTGATGGCGATGCTGCCCGCGCCCGTCAAGGTGAAGCTGCAGCGCCCGCAGATCCGTACGCACGTCACCTTCGGCACCGCGATGCCGCTGCGCCCCGGCGACTACGGCATCGAGCGCGTCAACGGCATGACCTGGCTGGTGCGCGCACTGGAAGCCGACGAAACGCAAAAGCGCAAGCGCGGCGCCGTGGTTGAAGAAGAAATCTTCCTGCAGCGCCTGATGCCCGCCGATGCGCTGCGCATCCGTGGTCGCCACAACGCCATGAACGCCCTGGCCGCGCTCGCGCTCGCCAATGCGGCCGACTGCGCGCTCGGCCCGATGCTGTATGGCCTGCGCGAATACCGCGGCGAACCGCACCGCGTCGAACCGATCGCGCTGATCGACGACGTCGAGTACTTCGACGACAGCAAGGGCACCAACGTCGGTGCCACCGTGGCCGCGCTGACCGGCCTCGGTGAAGACCGCCGCGTGGTCGTGATCCTCGGCGGCGAAGGCAAGGGACAGGACTTCGATCCGCTCGCCGCGCCCGTGCGCCAGTACGCGCGCGCCGTGGTGCTCATCGGTCGCGACGCACCGATCATCGAAGCCGCGCTGGCCGGCACCGGCGTGTCGCTGATGCATGCCGGCTCGATGGAAGAGGCCGTGAAGCTGGCCGCCGCGCGCGCCAACCCTGGCGATGCCGTGCTGCTGTCACCGGCCTGTGCGAGCTTCGACATGTTCAAGGACTACGAGCACCGCGCGGAAGTGTTCCGCGAGGTCGTGCAGGCCTACGCGGACAGCCCACGCGAGCTTCTTGGACAAGACACCCCGGAGGCCGGCACGCCGTCGTCTTCCGCCTCGGGGTCGATGGAGGAACAGCTTTGAACTCCGCTGCCGCAGGCGCCACGCCGGAAACCCGCACCAGCCGCTTCGGTGGCTGGTTCAGGCGCGCCCGCAGCGGCATCGACGCCTTGCCGATGCACCTGCCGGTGCGGCTGGGCGGCGCCGGCATCGCGCAGACCAAGGCCACGCCGATGCGCGTGCTGGGCTTCGACCAGGCGCTGGTGTGGGTCACGGTCGCGCTGCTGACCTGGGGCCTGATCATGGTGTATTCGGCCTCCATCGCGCTGCCCGACAACCCGCGCTTTGCGCGCGCCGGCTACAGCGCCTCGTACTTCCTCACGCGGCATGCAGCCTCGGTGGTGTTCGCCTTCATCGCCGCGCTGCTGACCTTCCAGGTGCCGATGAAGACCTGGGAGCGCGCCGCGCCCTGGCTCTTCGTGGCTTCGCTGCTGCTGCTGGTGGCGGTGCTCATTCCGCACATCGGCATCAACGTCAACGGCGCGCGCCGCTGGCTGCCGATGGGGTTCATGCGCTTCCAGCCTTCGGAGCTGGCCAAGCTCGCGATGGTGCTCTATGCCGCCAGCTACATGGTGCGCAAGATGGAGATCAAGGAGCGGTTCTTCCGCGCCGTGCTGCCGATGGGCGTCGCGGTGGTGGTGGTCGGCATGCTGGTGATGGCCGAGCCCGACATGGGCG
Source organism: Variovorax sp. EL159 (assembly GCF_900100965.1). GTDB lineage: Bacteria > Pseudomonadota > Gammaproteobacteria > Burkholderiales > Burkholderiaceae_C > Variovorax. The sequence goes on from NZ_FMUJ01000005.1 coordinate 430,824, forward strand.
CCTTCATGGTGATTGCCGTGATCGCCATGGGCATCCTGTTCCTGGGCGGCGTGAACGCGCGCATGTTCTTCGTGATCGCCGCGCTGGTGGTGGTGGCCTTCGGCACCATCGTCGCGACCAGCCCGTGGCGCCGCGAGCGCATCTTTGCCTACCTCGATCCGTGGAGCGAAGAGCACGCGCTGGGCAAGGGCTACCAGCTGTCGCACTCGCTGATCGCCATCGGGCGCGGCGAAGTCTTCGGCGTGGGCCTGGGTGGCAGCGTCGAGAAGCTGCACTGGCTGCCCGAGGCGCACACCGACTTCTTGCTGGCCGTGATCGGCGAAGAATTCGGCCTGGTCGGCGTGCTGCTGATCATCGGCCTGTTCCTGTGGCTCACGCGCCGCATCATGCACATCGGCCGCCAGGCGATTGCGCTCGACCGCGTGTTCTCGGGCCTCGTCGCCCAGGGCGTGGGCGTGTGGATCGGCTTCCAGGCTTTCATCAACATGGGCGTGAACCTGGGTGCACTGCCCACCAAGGGCCTGACGCTGCCGCTGATGAGCTTCGGCGGTTCGGCCATTCTGATGAACCTGGTGGCGCTGGCCGTCGTGCTGCGCATCGACTACGAGAACCGCGTCTTGATGAGAGGGGGCCGCGTATGACCGGCCGTACCGCACTCGTCATGGCCGGCGGAACCGGCGGCCACATCTTCCCGGGCCTGGCCGTGGCCGAGGCCCTGCGTGAACGCGGCTGGCGCGTGCACTGGCTGGGCGCGCCCGGCAGCATGGAAGAAAAGCTCGTGCCGCCGCGCGGCTTCGCCTTCGAGCCCGTGCAGTTCGGCGGCGTGCGCGGCAAGGGCCCGCTCACGCTGGCGCTGCTGCCGTTGAAGCTGCTGCGCGCCTTCTGGCAGAGCTTTCGCGTGGTGCGCCGCGTCAAGCCCGACGTGCTGGTGGGCCTGGGCGGCTACATCACTTTTCCGGGCGGAATGATGGGCGTGCTGCTCAACAAGCCGCTGGTGCTGCACGAGCAGAACTCGGTGGCGGGCCTTGCCAACAAGGTACTGGCGGGCGTGGCCGATCGTGTGTTCACGGCTTTCCCGAATGTGCTGAAGAAGGCGCAGTGGGTGGGCAATCCGTTGCGCGCCGCGTTCACCTCGCAGCCCGATCCGGCCACGCGTTTTGCAGGCCGCTCGGGTCCGCTCAAATTGTTGGTGGTCGGCGGCAGCCTCGGCGCGCGCGGCCTCAACACGGTGGTGCCGCAGGCACTGGCGCGCATCGAGCCGGCCGTGCGCCCGCAGGTGCTGCACCAGAGCGGCGCCAAGCAGATCGACGAACTGCGCGCCAACTACACGGCCGCCGGCGTCGAAGGCGAACTCACGCCCTTCATCGAAGACACGGCCAAGGCCTATGCGGACGCCGACTTCATCGTCGCGCGCGCCGGTGCCAGCACCGTCACAGAAATCGCGGCCGTCGGCGCAGCAGCGCTGTTCGTGCCTTTCCCTTCGGCGGTCGACGACCACCAGACCACCAACGCACGCTTCCTCGTGGACGCGGGCGGCGGATGGCTGGTGCAACAGGCCGACCTCACTCCTGAATTGCTGGCTGACTTGCTACAGAAAACCGAGCGCACCGCGCTGATCGACAAGGCCGCCAAGGCCAAGACCATGCAGAAGACCGAAGCCGTCGAGGCCGTCGTCCGCGCCTGCGAGGAGCTTGCCAAATGAAGCATGCGATCCACCACATCCACTTCGTAGGCGTCGGCGGTTCCGGCATGAGCGGCATCGCCGAGGTGCTGCTGAACCTGGGCTACAAGATCACCGGCTCCGACCTGTCCGACAGCGCCACGCTGCGCCGGCTTGCGGGCCTGGGCATCGGCACCTTCGTTGGCCATGCCGCCGCGCACATCGACGGCGCGGATGCGGTCGTCACGTCCACCGCCGTGCAGTCGGACAACCCCGAGGTGCTGGCCGCGCGCGAGAAGCGCATTCCGGTCGTGCCGCGCGCGCTGATGCTGGCCGAACTGATGCGCCTGAAGCAGGGCATCGCGATTGCGGGCACGCACGGCAAGACCACCACCACCAGCCTGGTGGCAAGCGTGCTCGCCGCCGCCGGGCTCGATCCGACCTTCGTGATCGGCGGGCGCCTGAACAGCGCCGGTGCCAACGCGCAGCTCGGCAGCGGCGACTACATCGTGGTCGAGGCCGACGAGTCGGATGCCTCGTTCCTGAATCTGCTGCCCGTGATGGCGGTGGTCACGAACATCGACGCCGACCATATGGAGACCTACGGGCACGACTTCGCGAAGCTCAAGAAGGCTTTTGTCGATTTCCTGCACCGCATGCCGTTCTATGGCGTGGCCATTCTCTGCACCGACGATCCGGCCGTGCGCGACATCGTGGCCAGCGTTACCTGCCCCGTCACCAGCTACGGCTTCGGCGAAGACGCCCAGGTGCGCGCGATCGACGTGCGCGCCGTTGGTGGCCAGATGCACTTCACCGCGCAGCGCCGCAACGGCGTGACGCTGCCCGACCTGCCCGTCGTGCTGAACCTGCCGGGCGAGCACAACGTGCGCAACGCGCTGTCGGTGATCGCGGTGGCAGTCGAGCTCGGCATTCCCGACGAAGCGGTGCAGCGCGGCCTGGCGGGCTTCAAGGGCGTGGGCCGCCGCTTCCAGAGCTATGGCGACGTGAGCGTGCCGGGCGATGCCGCCGCGGGCAGCTTCACCGTGATCGACGACTACGGCCATCACCCGGTCGAGATGGCGGCCACCATCGCCGCCGCGCGCGGTGCGTTCCCTGGGCGCCGGCTGGTGCTGGCCTTCCAGCCGCATCGCTACACCCGCACGCGCGACTGCTTCGAAGATTTCGTCAAGGTCATCGGCACGGCCGATTCGGTGCTGCTGGGCGAGGTCTATGCCGCCGGCGAAGCGCCCATCGTGGCCGCCGACGGCCGCACGCTGGCGCGTGCACTGCGCGTGGCCGGCAAGGTGGAGCCGGTGTTCGTCGACGACATCGGCGCCATGCCGCAAGCCATCCTGGACAACGCCCGTGCCGGCGACGTGGTGCTCTGCATGGGCGCCGGGTCCATCGGCGCGGTGCCGGCCAAGGTGGTCGAACTCGGTGCGGCTGCCGCCGCGGCGCCGTCCTCATCAACATCGGAGCGCGGTGCGCGCAAGGGGAGGGCCTCGTGAGCCTTCAGGATCCAAAACTCTTCGGCAAGGTGGCCGTGCTGTTCGGCGGAAGCTCCGCCGAACGCGAAATCTCGCTGATGTCCGGCACCGGCGTGCTCGAAGCCCTGCGTTCGCGCGGCGTCGACGCACACGCCTTCGACCCGTCGCAGCGCGAGCTGTTCGAGCTCAAGCGCGACGGCTTCGCGCGCTGCTTCGTCGCGCTGCATGGCCGCCATGGCGAAGACGGCACGGTGCAGGGCGCGCTCGAACTGCTGGGCATTCCGTACACCGGCTCGGGCGTGATGGCCTCGAGCGTGGCCATGGACAAGGTAATGACCAAGCGCATCTGGCAAGCCGATGGCCTGCCGACGCCCAAGTACGTGCGCCTGGCCTTCGACCAGCAAAGCCGCGAACAGATCATGGCCGTGCCCGACGTGCTCGGCCTGCCCGTGATCGTGAAGCCGCCGCGCGAAGGCTCGTCCATTGGCGTGACCAAAGTCGAGGGCTACTCGCAGATGCAGGAGGCTGTGACGCTGTCGGCGAAGTACGACGCCGACGTGCTGTGCGAGGAATTCATCGAAGGCGAGGAGGTGACCTGCGCCGTGCTCGGCCACGGGCTCGACGCGCGTGCGCTGCCGGTGGTGCGCATCGCCGCGCCCGAAGGCGCCTACGACTACCAGAACAAGTACTTCACCGACGACGTGAAGTACCACTGCCCGAGCGGCCTGCCCGAAGCCGAGGAACGCGAGATCCAGCGCATCACGCTGGCCGCCTACCGCACGCTCGGCTGCCGTGGCTGGGGCCGCGCCGACGTGATGATCCGCGCCAGCGACCGCAAGCCCTTCCTGCTCGAGATGAACACCTCGCCCGGCATGACCAGCCATTCGCTGGTGCCGATGTCGGCACGCGCAGCGGGCATCGCCTACGAAGAGTTGTGCCTGCGCGTGCTGGCTGCGGCCACGCTCGACGCCACCGGAGGTTCGCAATAGCCATGGCCGACAGCATCCCCGCGCCCTTCGACGTCAAGCTCATGAACATCGTCGCGAATCTCGCATTCGCGGCGGTGGCGCTCATGCTGCTTGCGGCGGGCGCATGGTGGGTGCTGCGCCAGCCTTTCTTCCCGTTGGGCGGCATCAAGGTCGACGGCGAAGTCACGCACAACAACGCGGTGACCTTGCGCGCCAACGTGGCGCCGCAGCTCAGCGGCAACTTCTTCACCATCGACCTGGCGCGTGCGCGCGCCGCGTTCGAGTCGGTGCCCTGGGTGCGCAGCGCGGTGGTGCGGCGCGAGTTTCCGAACAAGCTGCGCGTGACGCTGACCGAGCAGGTGCCGGTGGCCAACTGGGGCGACGAAGCGAGCTCGAAGCTGATCAACGGATTCGGCGACGTGTTCGAGGCCAACGTGGCCGAGGTGGACGACAACCTGCCGCGCCTGGATGGGCCGATCGAGCAGGCCGGGCAGGTGCTCGGCATGTACCGCGTGCTGCAGCCGCAGTTCCAGCCCTACGACTTCAGCATCGACGAGCTGTCGCTGTCGAGCCGGGGCAGCTGGAAAGTGGTGCTCGACAGCGGTGCCGAGATCGAACTGGGCCGTGGTCAGGCGGAGGAGGTGTCGGCGCGCCTGCAGCGGTTCCTGAAGACCGTGACGCAGGTCGCGGGCCAGTACCACCGCACGGTCGCGGACGTCGAGGGCGCCGACCTGCGCCACAACGACGCGTATGCATTGCGGCTGCGCGGTGTCACCACGGTCTCGCCCGAGACCCCAAGAAGAATCAAGTAGCGCTCATCGAGAAATCGAGGACATATCTCAATGCCTAAAGAATACAAAGACCTGGTCGTAGGACTCGACATCGGCACCGCCAAAGTCATGGTGGTGGTGGCCGAAGTGCTGCCCGGTGGCGAACTCAAGCTGGCGGGGCTCGGCGTTGCACCGAGCAATGGTCTGAAGCGCGGCGTGGTGGTGAACATCGACGCCACCGTGCAGAGCATCCAGCAGGCGCTGAAAGAAGCCGAGCTGATGGCCGACTGCAAGATCAGCCGCGTGTACACCGGCATCACCGGCAGCCACATCCGCGGCATCAACTCGAGCGGCATGGTGGCGGTGAAAGACAAGGAAGTGACGCCGGCGGATGTTGCACGCGTGGTCGAAACCGCGCGCGCCATCAACATCTCGAGCGACCAGCGCCTGCTGCTGGTGGAGCCGCAGGAGTTCGTGATCGACGGCCAGGACGTGAAGGAGCCGATCGGCATGAGCGGCATGCGGCTCGAAGCCAAGGTGCACATCGTGACCGGTGCGCAGAGCGCGGCCGAGAACATCATCAAGTGCGTGCGCCGCTGCGGCCTCGAGGTCGACCAGCTGATGCTGAATCCGCTGGCCTCCAGCCAGGCGGTGCTGACGGAAGACGAACGCGAACTGGGCGTGGTGCTGGTCGACATCGGCGCGGGCACCACCGACGTGGCGATCTTCACCAACGGCGCGATCCGCCACACGGCCGTGATTCCGATCGCAGGCGACCTCATCACGAGCGACATCGCGATGGCGCTGCGCACGCCCACGAAGGACGCGGAAGACATCAAGGTCGAGAACGGCTTTGCCAAGCAGCTGCTGGCCGACCCCGACACGCAGGTCGAAGTGCCGGGCCTTGGCGACCGCGGGCCGCGCATGCTGAGCAAGCAGGCACTGGCCGGTGTGATCGAGCCGCGCATCGAAGAAATCTTCTCGCTGGTGCAGCAGGTGGTGCGCGAGTCGGGCTATGAAGAGGTGCTGTCTTCGGGCGTGGTGCTCACCGGCGGCAGCGCGGTGATGCCCGGCATGGTCGAGCTTGGCGAAGACATCTTCCTCAAGCCGGTGCGCCGGGGCATTCCGAAATATTCGAGCGCGTTGTCCGACATGGTCGCGCAGCCTCGCGCCGCTACAGTCATGGGCCTTCTCGAAGAGGCCCGCTTCGCACGCATGCGTGGCTTCAAGGTGGCACAGAAGAATGGGTCGGTAAAGACTGCATTCGGACGTTTCAAAGACTTCATCGTGGGGAATTTCTAGCCATGATCAAGTCTCCACTCTGGCTTGCGCGCGGCAGCCCTCCATTGCATTTCAACGAGCGATGGCGACGCACAGGTCCACCGCGACGACGACCCCATCGTTGATCTCGTCACGGCACAAGAAATATTCATAGATACATAACGGCAACTGCAAGATTCAAGGAGTTAAAAATGACCATCGAAATGATCGAAGTCGAAGAGTTCAATCAGGGCACGCAGATCAAGGTGATCGGTGTGGGCGGTGGCGGCGGCAATGCGGTCGCCCACATGATGGAGCGCGGTGTGCAGGGCGTTCAGTTCGTCTGCGCGAACACCGACGCACAGGCGCTCACGCGCAGCAATGCGAACAAGATCATCCAGCTGGGCACCAGCGGACTGGGCGCGGGCAGCAAGCCCGACAAGGGCCGCGACGCTGCCGAAGCCGCAGTGGATGAAATCCGCGCGGCCATCGACGGCGCGCACATGCTGTTCATCACGGCCGGCATGGGCGGCGGCACGGGCACCGGTGCCGCACCGGTGATCGCGCGCATCGCGAAGGAAATGGGCATCCTCACCGTGGGTGTGGTGACCAAGCCCTTCGACTGGGAAGGCGGCCGCCGCATGAAGAACGCGGACGACGGCCTGGCCGAGCTCGAAGCCAATGTCGATTCGCTGATCGTGGTGCTCAACGAGAAGCTGCTCGACGTGCTGGGCGACGACATCACCCAGGACGAAGCCTTCGCGCACGCCAACGACGTGCTGAAGAACGCCGTGGGCGGTATCTCGGAAATCATCAACGAGTACGGCGGCGTGAACGTCGACTTCGAAGACGTGCGCACCGTGATGGGCGAACCCGGCAAGGCCATGATGGGCACCGCTGCCGCAGCCGGTCCGGACCGCGCGCGCATCGCTGCCGAACAGGCCGTGGCCTGCCCGCTGCTCGAAGGCATCGACCTGTCGGGCGCCAAGGGCGTGCTGGTGCTGGTGACGGCATCGAAGGGTTCGCTGAAGCTGAACGAGTCGAAGCTCGCGATGAACACCATCCGTGCCTACGCCTCGCCCGATGCGCACGTGATCTACGGCGCGGCCTACGACGAGAGCCTCGGCGACGAGATGCGCGTGACCGTGGTGGCCACCGGCCTCTCGCGTGCCGACGCTCGCCGCCAGGCCCCGACGCTGGAAGTGATCCGCACCGGCACCGACAACATCGCCTTCACCGTGCCCACGCTCGGCGGCACCGGCCACGCCAGCAGTGGTGGCGGCAGCCAGCCGAACTACGACGGCATGGCGGTTCCCAGCGTGTGGCGTACCAACCGCACGATGGCTGCTGCCAAGGTGGATGCGCTGTCGTCGGGCGGCATGGACGACTTCGAGATCCCGGCGTTCCTGCGCCGCCAGGCCGACTGAACCTGAGCTCGCCCCAGGCTGCGCGCATTTCGTGTCGCTTCGCCAAGCCCCCTTGCGGGGGCCACACCCGAGGCCCGGCCAAGCCGGTGCCCTGGTGGTGTTGTGCGAAGCGACCAGCCGGACGCAGAGGGCACGAGGGTTCGCAAGGGGCACAGGGGAGACCTGAAAGGGACTCCTGCTGGCTCTAGGCGCTGCGTTCATCTCGTGCCCTTTGCGTCCATCGCGGGGCCTGCCGGGTCTTTTGCCAGTCCATGTCTATCGGTGCCATAGCGAGGGGAATGGGGCGCCATGCCCGTCGCGCGCCTAAAATCGCCGGCGTGCTGCAACAACGAACCCTCAAGTCGATCAGCCGCGCCGTGGGCGTGGGGCTTCATAGCGGGCAACGCGTGGAGCTGACCCTGCGGCCGGCTCCGGCCGACACGGGGATCGTCTTCCGCCGCGTCGACCTGCCCGAGCCGGTCGAGATCCGAATGACCGCCGAGGCGGTCACCGACACGCGCCTTGCCTCCACCGTTTCCACGGGCGGCGCCAAGGTACAGACCGTCGAACACATCATGTCCGCCTGTGCGGGCCTGGGCATCGACAACCTCTACATCGACATCACGGCCGACGAAGTGCCCATCCTCGACGGATCGGCTTCGTCCTTCGTGTTCCTGCTGCAAAGCGCGGGCATCGAACTGCAGAAGGCCCCGCGCCGCTTCATCCGCGTGACCCGCAAGGTCGAGGTGCGCGAAGGCGAAGGCGCCAACGAGAAGTGGGCGAGCCTGGAGCCGTACCACGGCTTCAAGCTGAGCTTCGAGATCGACTTCGATCATCGCGTCGTCAACTCGACCGGCCAGCGCGTGGAGTTCGACCTGGGCGCCGATTCGTACAGCCGCGACATCGCGCGCGCGCGCACCTTCGGCTTTACCAAAGAGCTCGAGTACATGCTCAGCAAGGGGCTGGCACGCGGAGGCGGCCTCGACAACGCCATCGTGATGGACGACACCAAGGTGCTCAATGCGGGCGGCCTGCGCTACGACGACGAGTTCGTGAAGCACAAGATCCTCGATGCAATGGGCGACCTGTACATCATCGGCAAGCCGCTGCTTGCCGCCTACACCGCATTCCGCTCGGGCCATGCGCTCAACAACAAGCTGCTGCGCGAGCTGCTGTCGAACAGCGATGCCTACGAAGTCGTGACCTTCGAGGACGAGAAGAGCGCGCCGCGCGGCTTCGGCGAAGTGGCGCGGGCCTGGTAGGCCGCCGCTTCCAACGCACCCACCCTCATAACAAACCAAACGCATGCTTCTCTTTCGCTGGGCCATCCTGCTGCTTCTGCTGGTGGCCGGCGTATCTTTCGCGTTCTATGCCGGCACGGGACGGGTCAAGTTCCGGCGCTTCGGCTGGATCGTGCTCAAGTGGACGTTGCTGGCTGCCTTCGGTTTCTTCGCGGTGCTGATCGCGGAACGCGTGGCGTAGCCTTCGCGGCGTTCGTCCGCGTGTCCGGAAGCGGCATGCGGCGATGGACAGAGCACCGTTCTCAAGCCACAGCCAGTGCCTGCAAGGCCTGCACCTGTCGCGCCAGCAGCGGCCCTTTGCGGTGCGCGGGCACCAGCAGCATGACCGTGTCTCCCAGTGCCTTCGGTCGTCCCCAGGGCGCATGCAGTTTGCCCTGCGCCAGCAGCGGCGCCACGAGTCGTTCGCGCCCCATCAGAACGCCTTCGCCATCGAGCGCGGCCTGCAGCGCGAGGCTGTAGAGCGAGAAATGCGGGCCGGCGGCCCAGGCGTCGGCTTCATTCGCCGTGGTGCCGGGGCGCACGGCCTGCAGCCAGCGCGACCAGTCGTCGTGCCACACCGTGTCGTGCAGGCCACCGCAGCGCACCAGCACCTCGGCCAGATCGTCGAGCGAGCGAGGCCGGCCGCTGACCAACTGATCGCGAAGGTGCGGGCTGCAAACCGGCACGAGGCGGTCGCGAGCCAGCGGCAGTGCCTGCGCGCCGACCGCCGTTTCGATCTGCTCGCCGGCGCGTGCATAGAACAAGCCGAGATCGAAAGGCTCGCGCCTGAAATTCGGCGGCTGCTCCAGCGCCGTCACCGACACCTGCACGCCGGGCAGTGCTGCCTTCAACCGCGAGAGGCGGGGCGACAGCCACAGCTGCGCGACGGCCGGCAGGGCCGCCACCTGCAGCGTGCTGCGGCGCGCGGCCGTCTGCGTTTCATGGCGCAGCGCCTGCACCGCGAGGCCGAGCTGATCGACCGCCGCGCTCAGCGCCGGCAGCGCGCGCCGGCCGTGGGCACTCAGTCGAATGCCCTGGCTGTGCCGCTCGAACAGCGCACCGCCGGCCCAGGTCTCCAGTGTCTTGATCTGCTGCGCGACCGCAGCCGGCGTGACGAACAACTCTTCGGCAGCCCGCGCGAAGCTGCCGTGGCGCGCGGCCGCCTCGAAAGCGCGAACGGCGGTGTGCGGCGGCAGGCGGGGGCGGGGCGGTGCGAGCGGCATAGGGCGGGATCCCAGGGCAAGATTTTCTAGGGCTCAGGCCCAGATTATCCGGTTTGCCCCAGGGCACCGGGCGCGCGACGATGCGGCTCACTCCCCACTTCCAGCGAGATACGCCGCATGTCCACCGCTCTCCAACGCCGCGCCTGGGTGCCCGCCGCCAGCGAAGACCATGTGCTGTCCATCGCGGGCGATGCGGCGGCACGCGACACTGCGGGTGTCGCCGCCGAGATCGAAAGGCTGGTGGCCGACAACCACCGCATCCACGACGTCGAGGGCCTGAACCTCAACCCCGCCACCAACGTGATGAACCCGGCCGCCGAGGCACTGCTGTCGCGCGGCCTGGGCTCGCGCCCTTCGCTCGGCTACCCCGGCGACAAGTACGAGATGGGGCTGGACGCCATCGAGCGCATCGAGGTCGTCGCGGCCGAACTCGCCGCCGAAGTCTTCGGCGCGAAGTTCGCCGAGGTGCGCGTGAGTTCGGGCGCGCTGTCGAACCTCTACGTGTTCATGGCGACCTGCAAGCCGGGCGACACGATCATCGTGCCGCCGCCCAGCATCGGCGGTCACGTCACGCACCATGCGGCGGGCGCGGCCGGGCTGTATGGCCTGAAGCCGGTGTCCGCGCCGGTCGATGCCGACGGCTACACGGTCGACGTGGTGGCGCTGGCCAAGCTCGCGCGCGAGCTGAAGCCCAGGCTCATCACCATCGGCGGCAGCCTCAACCTGTTTCCGCATCCGGTGCCCGCCATCCGCGAGATCGCCGACAGCGTGGGCGCGAAGCTGCTGTTCGATGCCGCGCATCTCTCGGGCATGGTGGCCGGCAAGGCGTGGCCGCAGCCGCTGGAAGAGGGCGCGCACGCCATCACCATGAGCACCTACAAGAGCCTGGGCGGCCCCGCGGGCGGGCTGATCGTGTCGAACGACGCGGCGTTGATGGAGCGCATCGACGCGATCGCCTACCCCGGCCTCACGGCCAATTCGGATGCGGGCCGCACGGCGACGCTGGCGCGTGGCCTGCTCGACTGGAAGGTGCATGGCAGGGCCTATGCGGCAGCAATGCGCGAGACGGCCCAGGCGCTCGCGCGTGCACTCGATGCAGAAGGCCTGCCGGTGTTTGCGAAGGCGCGCGGCTTCACGCAATCGCATCAGTTCGCGGTCGAGGCCGCGCGTTGGGGCGGCGGGCAGCGGGCCGCGAAGAAGCTGGCCGAAGGCGGCCTGCTGGCCTGCGGCATCGGCTTGCCGATTGCGCCGGTCGAAGGCGACATCAACGGACTGCGGCTCGGCGTGCCCGAAATCGTGCGGCTCGGCTTCACGCCGGAAGACATGCCGCAACTCGCGTCGTGGATCACCCGTGCGCTGGGCGGCGATGCCGCATCCGTCGCCAGCGAAGTGCGCGCGCGCCGCACAAGGCTCGGCGGCCTGCGCTACATCGTGCGTTGAATCAGCGCGAGCGGCCCTGCCGGTAGGTGCCGGCGTGGGTCTTCGACAGCTCGGCCGCTTCGGCCAGCCGGGCCATCGAGCGGCCGACCTGCGCGTGCGTGATGGCAATGCCCAGCGCATCCGCCGCGTCGGCGCCCGGCAGGCCGGGCAGGTCGAGCAGGCGCTTGACCATCTCCTGCACCTGCGCCTTGGCCGCCTGTCCGTGGCCGGCCACGGCCTTCTTCATCTGCAGCGCGGTGTACTCGGCCACCGAAAGATTGCAGTTCACCAGCGAGGTCACGCAGGCACCGCGCGCCTGCCCCAGCAGCAGCGTCGATTGCGGGTTGACGTTGACGAAGATGATTTCGACCGCCGACGCATCGGGCTGGTAGCGCGCGTTGACTTCGGCGATGCCGTCGAACAGCACCTTCAGGCGTGCCGGCAGGTTGCCGGTGCCCAGGTGCCGCGTGCTGATGGTGCCGCTGGCCACGTAGCGCAGCGCGTGGCCGTCCGCGTCGACCACGCCGAAGCCGGTGGTCGTCAAGCCGGGGTCGATGCCGAGAATGCGCATGTCAGGCGTTGAAGTACCAGCGGATCGAGTGAAAGAAGATGGGCGCCGCGAAGCACAGCGCATCGACGCGATCGAGCAGGCCGTTGGCGCCGGTCACGCCCACGCCCTTCTTGCCCCAGTTGGGAATGCCCCGGTCGCGCTTGAGCGCCTTCATCACCAGGTGGCCCATCGAGCCCGCGATGCAGGCGATGACCGACACCGCAAGCGCCTGCCCGAACTTGAAGGGCGTGATGAACGAGAACAGCGCGCCCACCAGGCTGGCCACCACGATGCCGATACCCCAACTGGTCCAGTTGAAGCTGCGGCTCACGTTGGGCGCGAAGGGCGTGCGCTGCGTGCGGCGCGAGATCAGGTGCTGCACCAGCACCGAGGTCTGCACCACGAACACCAGGAAGAACACGAGGAAGGCGCTCTTGCCCTCGTAGCCCGGGAAGCTCAGCAACAGCAGCGCCGGCACGTGGCTCATGCCGTAGACGCAGACCATGATGCCCCACTGCAGCTTGGCGTTGCGCTCGAGGAACTGGCTCGGGTCGTTGGCCAGCGCACTCGCCACCGGTATCGCAAGGAACACGTAGACCGGAATGAACACGGTGAAGAGGTCGAAGCGCGCCGTGGCCACCAACCAGAACTGGATCGGCAGCACCACGAAGAAGGCCAGGATCAGGCTGCGGTGGTCGCCGCGCCGCGTGGGCGAGAGCGTGATGAACTCGCGCAGCGCAAAGAACGAGATCAACGCGAACAGCACGGTGGCGACCGTTTCGCCGAGCGCCCAGCCGATCCAGAAGATCACCACCATGAACCAGGTGGTGCCCAGCAGTGCGCGAAAGTGCGCCAGCTCGGCTTGCCACGCGGCGTCGTGCACCGGATTGCGGCGCTCCCTGAAGGTCAGGAAAAAGGCGGTGGCGCTCACGATCGCGAGCACGCCGAAGACAATGAGGAAAAGCGCCGCGACCTGCTGGGTCGGGCTGAGGTTGCGCAGGAACTGGTTCATGTCAGACGTCGCGCAGGGCGATCACGGCGGCACGCGCGCGGTCGAGGAAGGGGCGGCGCTCTTCGCCTTCTTCGACGCGGATCGGTGCGCCGAAGGTCACCGAGCAGAGGATGGGCACGGGCACGATCTCGCCCTTGGGCATGACGCGCTGCACGTTGTCGATCCACGCCGGCACCAACACCACCTCGGGGAACATCGTCGCCAGTGCATAGAGGCCCGACTTGAACTTCTGCGGCTCGCCGGTGTGGCCGCGCGTGCCTTCGGGAAAGATGATGATCGAGTCGCCGCTGCGCAGCGCTTCGATGAGCGGGGCCAAGGGGTCGGCGGCGGGTGGCGCGTCGGCCGCTGGCGGTTCCGGCTCGGCTGCCACAGGGGGCGATAGCTCAGGCGCGGGCGGAGGTGGCGGCGGCGCAGGAAGATCGAGCTGCCCCTGCACTTCGTTCATGACTTCGACCGAGGTGTCGGCGAAGGGCAGCGACATCGGAAGCAGCGGCTCCATCGAAGGCTCGATGCGCTCGGCCGGCGGTGTCACCGCAGCGCGCGGTGCGGGCGGTGGTGGAGCTTCGGCCTCAACCGGCGCGGCGGCGGGTGCCGCGGGCGCAGTTGGCGTGGCCGGGGCGGTCGCCGCGCGCTCCACATACACCGCGTTGAACACCTCGGTCGTGATCCAGCGCTTGACCGGCGTGTTGGCCCAGTAGTCGCGTGCCGCAATCGGCCGCGTGATGCTGCGCAGTTCCTCGGGCAGGGCCGCCCAGATCATCACGAGGTCGGCGTGGCTCTGGTGGTTGGCGAAATAGATGCGTTGCTCGGCCTTCGGCGGACAACCGTACCAGCGCGCCTGAGCGCCTGTCAGCAACCGGACGATTCCCAACAACAACCAACCTGTGAGCTTTGCCAGCATATGGGCGCGATGATACGGGCCATGCGATGGCGTTTCGATCCTCTTTCTCTGGCGTGGGCGGTGGCCCTCTTTTTCGTGCTCGTGCTGCTGGCCACCGTCGGCGCACGCTGGGGCTGGGTGCGCAGCTTCTTCGGCGACGTGCTGGCCGTGGTGTGGGTGTACTTCGTCTTCAAGACGGTCATCGGCACACGCGTGTTGCCGCTGGCGCTGGCCGCGCTGGGCGTGGGCCTGGCGGTCGAGCTGGGGCAGTACCTGGCATCGGCGTGGCACCTGCACATTCCGAACCGCGCCTTGCGCATCGTGCTCGGCAGCACCGCCGACTGGTGGGACGTGCTGGCCTATGTGATCGGCTTTGCCGGCGTGCTGGCCATCGAAGGCCTGCGCGGTGCCTTCAGGGCAGCTCGGCCGCGGGCATCCGCGCCATGACCGTCGACGCCCGGTTGCTGAGGTAGGGCGAGCCGGGCCGGCGCTCGAAGAACTTGGGGCTCGGCAGCATCACCGCGAGGCGCGCGGCCTCGTTGGCGCTCAGGCGCGATGCCGGCTTCTTGAAGTAGTACTGCGACGCCGCCTCGGCGCCGAACACGCCTTCGCCCCATTCGACGTTGTTCAGGTACAGCTCGAGGATGCGCCGCTTGTCCAGCAGCACTTCGAGCAGCGTGGCGAGCACCAGCTCCTGGCCCTTGCGCAGCATGGTGCGCTCACCCGACAGCAGCAGGTTCTTGGCGAGCTGCTGCGTGATGGTCGAGCCGCCGCGCAGCCGCACGGGCTGCACCGGCTTGCCGCGCGCCACGGCCCGCGCCGTGCGCTTGGCGGCCAGCTCTTCGGCCTTGGCGTTGCGCTGGCGCGCGCGTTCGATGGCTTCCCACTCCACGCCGTTGTGGTCAACGAAGCCGGCGTCCTCGCTCGCGATGACGGCGCGCTTGAGCGTGTCGTTGATCTGCCCGTACGGCACCCACTGCTGCCGCCATCCACCATCCGTGCCTTGGTGAACGGCGATTTGCCAGGCCTCGGAGCGCTGGAAGGCCGTGCTCGTCGGATCGATCACCGCCATCGTCGCGATGCGGACCACGAAGAACAGTTCGAGTGCCACGCCCGCCACCACGAGGCAGGCGATCAGGCGCAGCACGGTTTTCATTTCAGTTCGGTGCGCAGCTCGGCCAGCACTTGCGCGGACGGCGGACGCACGCCACGCCAGATCGCGAACGATTCGGCTGCCTGCTCGACCAGCATGCCGAGCCCGTCGCGCGCGATGGCGCCATGCGCTTCGGCCCAGGCCATGAAGCCGGCGGCGGCGGGGCCATACATCATGTCGACCGCGAGCCCGCCGGCACGCAGCACCGACGCGCTCACCGGCACCGCGTCGCCCGCGAGGCTGGAGGCGGTGGCGTTGACCACGACGTCGAAAGCGCCTGGCACTTCGTCGAGCGCCCAGGCTTCGAGCGAGGCGCCGTGGCGCAGTGCGAGCGCCGCGTGGCGGCGGACCACGGCCACCGCCTTGTCGACGGTGCGGTTGGCCACCACGATGCGCGCGGCACCCGCGTCGAGCAACGGGCCAAGCACGCCGGCGGCAGCGCCACCCGCACCGATGAGCAGCAGCTCTTTGCCGGCCAGCGGCACGCCCGCGTTGCGCACGATGTCGTTGACCAGGCCGATGCCGTCGGTGTTGTCCGCGTGGATGCTGCCGTCGGCATCGAAGCGCAGCGTGTTGACCGCCTGCGCGAGCAAGGCGCGCTCGCTCGTGTGCTGCGCCAGTGCGGCGGCTTCGAATTTGAAAGGCACGGTGATGTTGCAGCCGCGTGCCGCGTCGCCGCGTTCGGCGGCCTCGCGCCGGAAGCTCGCGATGCCCTCGGCAAAGGCGCCGAGCGGAATCAGGCGGCGGCCGTAGTCCATCTGCTGGCCGCTCAGCTCGGCAAAGCGGGCGTGGATGCGGGGCGAGCGGCTGTGCTCGACGGGGTTGCCCATTACGCAGTACAGGTCCATGGCGCCTTGCTTTCTTGGCTGCTGGCTACTTGCTTGCTACTGCGACGAGAGTTCGATGGTCTCGTCGCGCGTGAACTTGAAGCGCGACTGCAGCACGATCTGGTCGGTCTGCTTGCGCATCGCATCGGTGAACTTGCCGAAGCTGCCGATGCTGCGGACGATGGCCTGCGCGCGGCGGTCGAGCGTCACGTCGCCCGAGCTTTCGTCGACGACGGTGTCGAGCACCTTGCCGTCGTTGTTGATGGTGATGGTCATCTTCAGCTCGCCATAGAGCTTCTTGCCGGCCGCGGTGGGGAAGTTCTCTGTGCCGCGCACTTCGATGCGGCGGCGCAGCGTGTCGACGTAGATCGCGTAGGCGGCCTCGCGCGTCGACGGGCTCAGGTAGCGCTTCTTGGGGCGCGCGTTTTCTTCGTTCACGCGGCGCTCGATCTCGGCCAGCAGCTCGACCATCTGGCGGCGCTTTTCTTCGCGCGCGACGGCTTCGGTCGGGTCGCCCGCGACGCGCGGATCGGGCACGGGCATCGCGGCCAGGTCGCGCTTGAGCTGCGCGAGCATCTGCATCTGCTGGGCCTGCAGGGCCTCGACCTGGCGGCGCGAGTCTTCGAACGAATCGCCGACGGAGGTGAAGCTCGACGGCGGCAGCGGGCTGGTGGCGCGGCCTTTGTCGAGGTCGCCGCCGCCCGCGAGCGAGGTCTGCGCCATCACCTTCGTGCCGGGGTCCGGCTTGTCGTTGGTCTTGCTGTTGACCAGGATCACTTCGAGCGGGGTTTCGCTGAAGACCCGGTTGAACGACTCGGGATCGACGAAGCGCACCGCCAGCAACGCGGCGTGCGCAATGACCGACACGCCCAGTGCAATCTGCAGCGTGCTGAGGTCCTTGAAGTTCATTCTCGAAACTCCTCCAGGGGCCGCATTTCTTCGGACGATTCGCCGAAGTTCATGCGGGCGTATTTTCGGGCGCGGCCTCGCTGTCGGTCAGGTCGACGGCAATGGCGATGGGCCCTGCAACCACTTCTTCTTCGTCTTCACCGCTGTCGTCTGCGGCAGCACCATCCGCATCGGTCTTCGGCGTGTCGAGGCGTTCGAGCACGGTGCCGCTGACGTCGAGCGCGATCTCGTCAATTTCGCCGAGCTTCACGCGCAGCCGCGCGCCGCGTTCCTGCTGGCCGGCCACCGGGAACACCAGCGGCAGCGTGTCGGCACGCACCAGCGCGCCGTTGGGAATGTCCTTGATGACCGTGGCTTCGAGCTCGGTGATGCCCTGCTGCTGCAGGTACTTGAGCGTCCAGAAGCGTTCCATGCCGCCCTGGTAGCCGTTGTACGTTGCGTAGGCGGCGTCGAAGCCCGAGAGGATCGAGAACAGGTCGGCGTCCTTCGGCTTGAAGGGCGCGGCCAGCGCGGCGGTCTTGCCGTGGCGTGCGGCCGCGATGATCTGCCACTGGTTCACGAGGTCGGTGTAGCGGCGCAGCGGCGAGGTGCTCCACGCATAGCTCTTCACGCCCAGGCCCGCGTGCGGCAGCGCGCGCGTGCCCATGCGCACCTTGATGCCGGGCGCCAGGCTCGCCTGGCTGCGGTAGAGCCCGGGCACGCCGAGTTCGCCGAGCCAGCCGCCCCAGCTGCTGTTGGCCAGGATCATGGCCTCGGACACGATCAGGTCGAGCGGCGCGCCACGCTGGCGCGTGCTGATCTGCACCTGCTAGTTGCCGGTGGGTTCGTTGCCGTCGTTGCCGACGAGGCGGAAGTTGTAGTCGGGCCGGTTGAAGTTCTCGGGCTTGCCGCGCACCACCTCGCGCTGCGCCTTCAGCTGCTTGGCGAGGCGGAACAGGAAGGAGAGCGGGGCGCGCAAGTTCGCGGCGGCCTCGGGCGTGTTGTCGCTGGTGACCGACGCGTCTTCGAGCCAGGGCTGCGTGACGACAGCGTCGAGCTGGTCGTGCCGCAGGTTGGCGACGATGGGCACGCGTTCGAGCTTGGTTTCGGTGCCTTGCAGTTCCAGCGTGGCTTCATCGAAGCGCGCGTAGAGCGACACGGCCGGGCGGTCAGCGCCTTCGAGCAGCGTGTAGGTGTTGACCACTTCGTCGGGCAGCATCGTGATCTTGTAGCCCGGCATGTAGACCGTCGACATGCGCGCACGCGCCACGTTGTCGATGGCGCTGCCCGGCGTGAGCGCCAGGGCCGGTGCCGCGATGTGGATGCCGACGGTGACGGTACCGCTGCCCAGGCCCTGCACCGACAAGGCATCGTCGATTTCGGTGGTCTGCGAATCGTCGATCGAGAAGGCCTCGACGCCGGTAGCCACGGGCAGGTCGTCGGCAATGGCCGGTGCCGCGAGCGCGGGGAAGCCGGTGCCCTTGGGGAAGTTCTCGAACAGGAAGCGCCGCCAGTGGAACTGGTAGGGCGAATCGATGGCGCCGGCGCGTTCGAGCAGGTCGAGCGGCGGGCGCTGCGTGGCGCGCGCGGCGTCGACCACGGCCTTGTATTCGGGCGCGTTCTTGTCGGGCTTGAACAGGATCTTGTAGAGCTGTTCGCGGATCGGCGGCGGGCACACGCCCTCGGCCAGTTGCCCGGCCCATTCGACGATTTGCGCCTGGATGACTTTCTTCTTCTCGATGGCGGCCAGCGCCTGTTGCACGATCTCGGCCGGCGCCTTCTTGAAGCGCCCCTTGCCCGCGCGGCGGAAGTAGTGCGGGGCCTCGAACAGCGCGAACAGCGCGGCGGCCTGCTGCGCCAGCGAGGGCTTGTCGCTGAAATAGTCGGCGGCCAGGTCGGCAAAGCCGAACTCGCCCTCGGCAGCGAACTCCCAGGCGAGGTCCAGGTCCATGGCGGCGGCGAGCGTGCGCGCCTCGGCGATCAACTCGGCAGGCGACGGTTTCTCGAAACGCAGAACGATGTTGGCGCCCTTGACCTTGACGCGCTTTCCGGTGTCGAGCTCGACCTGTGCCGATGCTTCGGCCTCCGACAGCACGCGGCCGCCGAGGTACTTGCCGGCTTCTTCAAACAATACAAACATGGGCCGGATTGTCCCATGCTGAACCCGCCGGACTTCCGCG
Source organism: Variovorax sp. EL159 (assembly GCF_900100965.1). Lineage (GTDB taxonomy): Bacteria > Pseudomonadota > Gammaproteobacteria > Burkholderiales > Burkholderiaceae_C > Variovorax. Next base: position 449,787 of record NZ_FMUJ01000005.1, read on the forward strand.
TCGGGCGTTCCCGGCGAGGGTGGGGCTATACCGGGTTGATGAAGGCCATCACGTCGTCGAGATGCGCCTTCTCGAAATCGGACAGCGCGTGGTCGCTGCCTTCGAGCAGCTTGATGTTGCTGTCGGGGTAGCGCGCCGACATCTCGTGCCAGTCGAGTGCCTCGTCGCCCTTGGCGATGATGGCGAAGACGCGCTCGGGCCGCGTGAGCTGGCCGACTTCCATGGCGCGCAGCTCATGGATGTACTCGGGGCGGAAATAGAAATGCTCGGCCGGGTCGTGCCAGACGGTCTGGTCGCCGATGTAGCGCGTGAGGTCGCGCGCAGGGTAGACGGCAGGGTTGAGAAGTACCGCGCGGCAGCGCGTCATGCCGGCCACGTAGGTGGCATAGAAGCCGCCCAGCGACGAGCCGACCACGGCCATCGACTTGCGCGGCCAGTCCGCGATGCCCTTCATCACCATGTCGATGGCGTCGTGCGGCGAAGGCGGCAGTTGCGGACACCACCACTGCAGGTTCGGGTGGCGCCGCGCCACCCGGTCCGCGACGAGCCGTGCCTTGGTCGAACGAGGCGAAGAGCGAAAGCCGTGCAGGTACAACAGGTGGGTGGTTTGCGGATCCATGCGGGAGGAAAACTGAGGGTGCGGACGTTGCACCCCGCTTGCCGGGACCAGGTAATTTTGCATGAGGTCTGTGCGCGCGAGGCTGTTTCCAACGTACAAAACCCCGCAGTGCGGGGTCTCTCGGGAAGCCGATAGCTTACCGAGACTTGGGGGGCGGAGGGCACCTTGTTGGCCTCGATCCGGGGCAGGCCGCATGCCTTGTGCCCGAAAGTATTCAAGGTGCAATTTCCGCGATGTAAATGGCCTACGTTCAGGTTACTGAAGCCCGCGTCGGCGCTGGCGCCTTGCGAGGGCAGGGGCAGCGTGAAGGTCGACACGCCGTCGCACCGGGGGAATCCATGTTCATTCAGAAAGGCGGCGCAAGTGTCGCGGTGCGCCATGCCGGGCGCATCCCATGAACTGGGTAGGCGCCGGGAGGGGTTTGGCCGTGCGTCGCGGCTTATGCTCCGGACCATGAATATCGAGGCCCAGAACGACGACGGAATGCCACGCCAGTGGGGTGTGCTCGTCGTCGAAGACGACAGTCGCGCACGCGCCTTTTTCGAGGCCAGCGTGCAGCGCAGCCCGCGCCTGTTCTGGCTCGGCAGCGCGGGCACGGTGCAGGAGGCGCTGGCCTGGCTGGCCAACACCGTCACGATTCCCGATGTGCTGCTGGTCGACCTGGGCATGCCCGACGGCACGGGGCTCGACGTGATCCGCGACGCGGTCGCCCGCTTTCCGGGTTGCGAGCCGCTGGTGGTGTCGGTCTTCGGCGACGAAGAGAACGTGCTCGCCAGCATCGAGGCCGGCGCCGTGGGCTACATCCACAAGGACGCGGCGCCCGAAGACATCGCGCAGACCATCGTCGAGATGAAAGCCGGTGCCTCGCCGATCTCGCCCATGATCGCGCGGCGGGTGCTGGCGAAGTACCGCAGCCTGCAATCGGCGGCGATGCCGGGAGGCGTTGCCGCCGCACCGGGCGCAGCACCCGAGGCTGCAGCCGAGGAAGCCGATCGCGGCCTGCTGTCGGCACGCGAGCACGAGGTGCTGACGCTGATCGCCCGGGGCTTCTCGTACGCGGAGATCGCGCGGCTCAAGGGCCTGAGCGTGCACACGGTGCAGACCCACATCAAGAACCTCTACGGGAAACTCGCCGTGCATTCCAAGAGCGAGGCGGTTTTCGAGGCGACGCGTCTCGGCCTGCTGTCTCATCCGGGCTGAGCACGGATGCTGCCGAGGCTGGTGTCGCTGCTTTCGCTGTGGCTGGTGCTGCTCCTTGCGGGCGCCGGTGGTGCCGCGAACGCGGCCGCGTCCACACCGGAGAGCCCGATCGAGCTGCGCCAGGGCATCGTGACGACCACCATCGACGGCGTCACGCGGACCGGGCCGGTCGCGCTTTCCTACCACTGGGACCGGCTGCACGGCGGCCGCCCCGGCTTCGCGGATTTCGACCTGCCGTTCACGCTCGACGCCACGCCCGAGGCTCCCTGGGGCATCTTCATCCCGCGTGCCGGCAGCGTCTTCGAGATCCAGCTCAACGATGCGCTGCTGCAGGTCTACGGCGACCTGGGGCGCGGCAACCAGGCCGACTACGCCAAGGCGCCGATCTACGTGCCGGTGCCGGGGCGCCTGCTGAAGCAGGGCGACAACCACCTGCAGATCCGCCTGCGCGCCGACAGCGCCAGGCGCGCGGGCTTGTCGCGCGTGGTCATCGGGCCGGCCACGCCGGTGCGCACCGAACTCTTCGAGAGCGCCTACGCCTGGCGCTTCACCGGCTCCGTGCTGCTGACCGCCTTCAGCCTGATCGTCGGCGGCATCGCGCTGGCGCTCTGGCTGACGCAGGTCGAGGTCGATGCCCAGGGGCGGTCGCGCCGCGAAGGCATTTACTTCTGGGCGGCGCTGGCCGAATTCTGCTGGGCGATCCGGGTGGCGGACGGGGTGATTCCCGAGCCGCCGCTGTCCTGGGGCCTGTGGGGCGTGCTGATGGCGGCCTGCTACGCGGGCTGGGCGGTCTCGGTCATGATGTTCGGCTTCCACATCACGGGGTGGGGGCAGAACCCCCGCTACCGGTGGGTGCGCTGGCCGATGGCCGCCATCGTGATCGGCACCGTGGCGTTCACCGCGCTGGCGCTGCGCCGCGACGAGCCGTTGTGGCTGACCGGCTGGCTGGCCGTCGAGATCGTGCTCATCGTCGCGTTCGTCTCCGCCTTCGCCGTCGCCACCGTTCGCAGGCCGAACACCGAGCAACTGCTGGTGGCCGGCGCCGCGCTGGTGAGCGTGGGGTTCGGCGTGCGCGACTGGCTGGTGATCCGGCTCAGCGATGCCTACGGCGAAACCACCTGGGTCCGCTATTCGTCGGTGTTCTTCGGCATCGCGCTGTTATTGATCGTGCTGCGGCGCTTTCATGCGGCGAGCATCCAGGCGCGCGGATCGGTCGCGGCGCTGGCCGAGCGCGTGGCGCAGCGCGAGCGCGAACTGGCAGCCACCTATGCAGAACTCGAAGCGGCGGCGCGCGACCAGGCGCGCACCCACGAGCGCGAGCGCATCCTGCGCGACATGCACGACGGCGTGGGCTCGCACATCAGCTCGGCGATCCGGCAACTGCAATCGGGCCAGACCAGTTCGGGCGACCTGCTGCGCACGCTGCGCGATTCGCTCGACCAGCTCAAGTTGTCGATCGATTCGATCCACCTGCCGCCCGGCGACATCGGCGCCTTGCTGGCCGCGCTGCGTTACCGGCTGGAGCCACGGCTGGCGGCGGCGGGCATTGAATTCGAGTGGGCCGTGGACGAGGTCGCCCCGGTGGCGCGGCTCGACGCGCAGGCCATGCGGCAGTTGCAGTTCCTGCTGTTCGAGGCGATCTCGAACGTGCTGCAGCACGCGCACGCCAGCGTGTTGCGGATCGAGGCCGGCATGCAGGGCGCGACGGTGCAATTGCGCGTGATCGACAACGGGCAGGGCTTCGACGCCACGCAGGTGCCAAGGGCGCTGGCGGAGCGCGCCGCAACCCTCGGCGCCCGGCTGGCGCTGGAAAGCCGACCGGGGCGCACGGTCGTTCAGCTCGGTTTCGATTGAGGCGGCCTGCGGGGCGCGGATAATCCGCACCCATGTCTGCCGTGTTCAATCAGCCCTCCCTGGCGCGTCGTGTCGCGCCCATCTTCCAGGGCTTCGACGGCTTTCTGGCCTTCGCCGTGCTCCTGCTGGCCTTTGCCGGGCTGGCGACCATGTATTCCTCGGGCTACGACCATGGCTCGCGCTTCGTCGACCACGGCCGCAACATGCTGCTGGCCGGCTTCATCATGTTCGTGGTGGCCCAGGTGCCGCCGCAGCGGTTGATGATGTTCGCGGTGCCGCTCTACGCGGCGGGCGTGGCGCTGCTGGTCGCGGTGGCGCTGTTCGGCATCACCAAGAAAGGCGCGCAGCGCTGGATCAATGTGGGCGTGGTGATCCAGCCCAGCGAAATCCTGAAGATCGCCATGCCGCTGATGCTGGCGTGGTGGTTCCAGCGGCGCGAAGGCCAGCTGCGGCCGCTCGACTTCGTGGTGGCCACAGTGCTGCTGGCGGTGCCGGTCGGGCTCATCATGAAACAGCCCGACCTGGGCACGTCGCTGCTGGTGCTGGCCGCGGGCATGGCGGTGATCTTCTTTGCGGGCCTCCCCTGGAAGCTGATCGTACCGCCGGTGGTGATCGGCGCCATCGCGGTGACGCTGATCGTGAGCTTCGAGTCGAGGCTGTGCGCCGACGGCGTCGACTGGCGGGTGCTGCACGACTACCAGAAGCAGCGCGTGTGCACGCTGCTCGACCCGAGCAAGGACCCGCTGGGCAAGGGCTTCCACATCATCCAGGGGATGATCGCCATCGGCTCGGGCGGGGTGGGCGGCAAGGGCTTCATGCAGGGCACGCAGACGCACCTCGAGTTCATTCCCGAGCGCACCACCGACTTCATCTTTGCCGCCTATTCCGAGGAGTTCGGGCTGGTGGGCAACCTGGCGCTGATCTCGGCCTTCATCCTGCTGATCTTCCGTGGCCTGGTCATCGCGACCAACGCGCCCACGCTGTTCTCGCGCCTGCTGGCGGGGGCGGTCACGATGATTTTCTTTACCTACGCCTTCGTCAACATGGGCATGGTGAGCGGCATCCTGCCGGTGGTGGGGGTGCCGCTGCCGTTCATCAGCTATGGCGGAACGGCGATGGTGACGCTGGGGCTGGGGCTGGGCATCCTGATGTCGATCGCCCGGGCCAGGAAGCTGGCCCAGAACTGAGCCTCGGCAGCACGGCGAAATGTCGGGCTGTTGCCCCCGGCAGGGGGAAGGCGAAGCGAGGCCGGATGCGCGCAGCCTGGGGGCGAGCCATAGAATCCCCGAATGATCTCTCGCGAACCCACCATCGAGCGCCTCGCCACGGCGCAACAGCTCCTGCTCACGCCCTTCGGCCTTGACGAATCGCACCTGAGCAAGGCCCTGGCCGAGATCACCTCGCACCGGGTGGACGACGCCGACCTGTACTTCCAGTACACGCGCAGCGAAGGCTGGAGCCTCGAAGAAGGCATCGTCAAGACGGGCAGCTTCAGCATCGACCAGGGCGTCGGGGTGCGTGCGGTCAGTGGCGAGAAAACCGCCTTTGCCTATTCGGACGACATCTCCGAGGCCTCGCTGCTCGACGCGGCGCGCACGGTGCGCTCCATTTCCTCCGCCGGCCGCACCGGCCGCGTGAAGACCGCGACCCGCAAGATCGCATCGAGCCGTTCGCTGTACGACGGTGTCGACCCCATTGCCACGCTCGACAGCACCGCCAAGGTGAAGCTGCTCGAAAAGGTCGAGAAGCTGGCCCGCTCGCGCGATCCGCGCGTGGCGCAGGTCATGGCGGGCCTGGCGAGCGAGTACGACGTGGTGCTCGTGGCACGCGCCGACGGCACGCTGGCCGCCGACGTGCGGCCGCTGGTGCGCCTGTCGGTCACCGTCATTGCCGAGCAGAACGGTCGCCGCGAGATCGGCTCGGGCGGCGGCGGCGGGCGCTTCGGCCTGGCCTACTTCACGGACGAACAGATCACCGAGTACGTCGACCACGCCGTGAAAGCGGCGCTCACCAACCTCGACGCCCGCCCGGCGCCCGCCGGCGAGATGACCGTGGTGCTCGGCTCCGGCTGGCCCGGCATCCTGCTGCACGAAGCCATCGGCCACGGGCTCGAAGGCGACTTCAACCGCAAGGGCTCGAGCGCCTTCGCGGGTCGCATCGGCCAGCGCGTGGCGGCCAAGGGCGTGACGGTGCTCGACGACGGCACGATCGCCGACCGCCGCGGCTCGCTCAATGTCGACGACGAAGGCAATGCCAGCCAGCGCAACGTGCTGATCGAGGACGGCATCCTCAAGGGCTACATCCAGGATTCGCTCAATGCGCGCCTCATGAAGGTCAAGCCCACGGGCAATGGCCGCCGCGAGAGCTACGCCCACGTGCCGATGCCGCGCATGACCAACACCTACATGCTGGGCGGCGACAGGGACCCGAAGGAAATCGTGGCCAGCATCAAGAAGGGCCTTTACGCCACCAACTTCGGCGGCGGGCAGGTCGACATCACGAGCGGCAAGTTCGTGTTCTCGGCCAGCGAGGCGTATTGGGTCGAGAACGGCAAGATCCAGTATCCGGTCAAGGGCGCGACCATCGTCGGCAACGGCCCCGACGCGCTCACCCGCGTGACCATGATCGGCAACGACATGGCGCTCGATTCGGGTGTGGGCACCTGCGGCAAGGAAGGCCAGAGCGTGCCGGTGGGCGTTGGCCAGCCCACCCTGCGCATCGACGGCTTGACTGTAGGTGGAACGGCTTAGGACTTTCGTCACTTGCCGATTGTTTCCTTCGGTTGCTAAGCTGCGCTCCTTTTGCCAACGATAAATTCAAGGAGCATTTCGATGGGGAACAGGATCAATTCGCCTGCCGTGCTGTGGGCTGTGGCCGCCATGGTGGCTCTGGGCGCCGCCGGTTGCGCATCCCGCGGTGGTTCGGGCAGCCAGCCCGAGGCAGCGCCCGCGGCCGCAGCGGCACCTGCCCGCGGCGGTGCGAAGGCCGGCATGGATGCCCAGGGCAACGTGATCGACTCTTCGAAGGTCGAGGCCGGCAGCGGCCGTACCGTCAAGGGCCTGAATGGCTACGAAGGCGAGATCACCGGCAACCCCGCGCGCAACAGCAAGTTCGCGCGCCTGCAGATCGGCATGAGCGCCAGGCAGGTCACCGACCTTGCCGGCCAACCGACCGACCAGGGCGCCTACGTGACGGGCAAGGCCTTCATTCCGTTCTATTTCGGCAGCGACCGGCACCGTTTCGAGATGACCTACAAGGGCCAGGGGCGGCTGATTTTCGCGGGTGGCGGCATGGGCGATTTCTCCAGCGGCAACCTGATCTGGATCATCCACAACCCCAACGAGTCGGGCTACCGATAAACAACGACAGGCCCGGTCGCTTGACCGGGGTTTTGTTTTCCGTGCTACATTCCGCCCCTATGTCCGCCCTCCGCGCTTATTTCTTTGCCTACTTTTGGTTCCCGGTTTCCGGCGGACGAGAGGCGAGCGCGTAAAGCAAACGAACACCCTCCCAAAACCGCCGGTGGCCCAAAGCCCCCGGCGGTTTTTTTATGCCCTGACGATATCCACTCCAACAAGGAACAGCACCATGAGCACGAACACTGCCCCCGCCAGCGACAGCTGGTATGCGAGCGTCGAAAAAACCAGCAAGACCGACGACGAACGCATCAAGGACATCAACGTGCTGCCCCCTCCCGAACATCTCATCCGCTTTTTCCCGATCCGCGGCACGGCCATCGAAACCCTGATCGAAGGCACCCGCCGCAACATCCACAACATCATGGCGGGCAAGGATGACCGGCTGCTGGTGGTCATGGGGCCCTGCTCGATCCACGACCCGGCCGCGGCCCTCGAATACGCCCGCCGCCTGAAGGTCGAACGCGAAAAATACGCCGGCACGCTCGAGATCGTGATGCGGGTGTACTTCGAGAAGCCCCGCACCACCGTCGGCTGGAAGGGCCTGATCAACGACCCGTACCTCGACGAGAGCTTTCGCATCGATGAAGGCCTGCGCATTGCGCGCCAGTTGCTGATCGACATCAACCGCATCGGCCTGCCGGCGGGCAGCGAGTTCCTCGACGTGATCTCGCCCCAATACATCGGCGACCTGATCGCCTGGGGCGCCATCGGCGCGCGCACCACCGAAAGCCAGGTGCACCGCGAACTGGCCTCGGGCCTGTCGGCCCCCATCGGCTTCAAGAACGGCACCGACGGCAACATCCGCATTGCGACCGACGCCATCCAGGCGGCAGCCCGCGGCCACCACTTCCTGTCGGTGCACAAGAACGGCCAGGTCGCCATCGTTCAGACCAACGGCAACCGCGACTGCCACGTGATCCTGCGTGGCGGCAAGGCGCCGAACTACGACGCCGCCAGCGTCGAAGCCGCCTGCAAGGACCTCGAGGCCGCCAAGCTGCCGCCCACGCTGATGGTCGACTGCAGCCATGCCAACAGCTCCAAGCAGCACCAGAAGCAGATCGACGTGGCCAAGGACATCGCCGGCCAGATCGCCGGCGGCTCGAACCGCGTGTTCGGCGTGATGGTCGAAAGCCACCTGCAGGCCGGCGCCCAGAAGTTCACGCCAGGCAAGGACCAGCTGTCGGGCCTCGAGTACGGCAAGAGCATCACCGATGCCTGCATCGGCTGGGACGACTCGGTGCAGGTGCTCGAGACGCTCGCGCAAGCGGTCAAGCAACGCCGGGGCTAAAGCATTCCGGCCAGTTCGGGCCAGTGGTGCCGCATCGACGCAGCCTCGTCGCTGCCGGGCGGCACCAGGGAGAAATCGGCAAAGTCGAAGCCCGGGCCGACCATGCAGGCGACCAGTGTGTAGTCGCCCGCTGCATGGCCCTGGATCGGGCGGGCCGCTTGCCATTGACCGGCCGGCACCACATGCTGGGGGCGGGTGCCGTGCGCGTCGACCGGGCCCAGCCGCGTGTGGGCAGGCGCGGTGCGCATCGCGGCGTCGCAGGTCCAGAGCGCCAGCGGTACGCCTTCGAGGTGCACCCAGACTTCATCGGACAGCACCCGATGCCAGCGCGAGTGCTGGTTCGCTTCGAGCAGGAAGTAGATGCTGGTCAGGGCATTGCGGGTCGCGCGGCCGTCGGCGGGCGTCACATGCGCGGCTGATCGGAAGACCTCGCTGTACCAGCCGCCCTCGGGATGGGGCTGCAGCTTCAAGGTGTCGATCAGCTCGCGGGCGCGCATGGCGGTCATGATGCCGCCGTCGCGCGCAGGGCCGCAAGCAGTTTGTCGTGCACGCCGCCGAAGCCGCCGTTGCTCATGCAGACGATGTGGTCGCCGGGGCGGGCCGCCGCCACCAGTTGCGCCACCAACGGTTCGATGGCGTTTGCGACCTGCGCGCGGTCGCCCATCGGTGCCAGCGCGGCTGCGGCATCCCAGTCGAGCCCGGCCGTGTGGCAGAACGCCAGGTCGGCCGATTCCAGGCTCCAGGGCAATTGCGCGGCCATCACGCCCAGCTTCATGGTGTTGCTGCGTGGCTCGAAGGCCGCGAGGATGCGCTCACTTTGCTTGCCGGCGTCATCGAGTTTCTTGCGCAGGCCATCGAGCGTGGTGCGGATGGCGGTCGGGTGATGGGCGAAGTCGTCGTAGACGGTGATCGCACCGCCATTGCGCTCGACTGTGCCGCGCAGCTCCATGCGCCGGCGCACGTTGCGGAAGCTCCCGAGCGCGCGGGCCGCATCGGCTGGCGCCACGCCCACGTGCTCGGCCGCCGCGATGGCCGCCAGTGCATTCATTTGGTTGTGCAGGCCCGAAAGCGCCCACTCGACGCGGCCGACCGGCTCGCCGCGGTACAGCACGTCGAAGGCATCGTGCGATCCGCGCGCCTGCCAACCGCTGTTCGGGCTGCTCGCGCCGAAACGCGCGAGCTCGCTCCAGCAGCCCTGGGCCAGCACGCGCTGCAGGCTTTCTTCGGTGGCGTTCACGACCAGCCGCCCGGTGCTCGGCACGGTGCGCACCAGGTGGTGGAACTGGCGCTCGATGGCGGCGAGGTCATCGAAGATGTCCGCATGGTCGAACTCGAGGTTGTTGAGCACGGCCGTGCGCGGCCGGTAGTGCACGAACTTGCTGCGCTTGTCGAAGAAGGCGGTGTCGTATTCGTCGGCTTCGATCACGAAGGCCGCGCCATCGCCCAGCCGCGCCGAAACGCCGAAATCGAGCGGCACGCCACCGACCAGGAAGCCGGGCGGTTTGCCGCCCTGTTCCAGCACCCAGGCCAGCATCGACGTGGTGGTGGTCTTGCCGTGGGTGCCGGCCACGGCGAGCACGTGGCGGCCCAGCAGCACGTGCTCGGCCAGCCACTGCGGGCCGCTGGTATAGGGCTTGCCGGCGTCCAGGATGGCTTCCATCAGCGGAAACTTCGGGCTCCCATCGGGCAGCCGGGCCCGCGAGACCACGTTGCCGACCACGAACATGTCGGGCGAAAGTGCAAGCTGATCGGCGCCGAAACCTTCGATCAGGTCGATGCCGAGGGCGCGCAGCTGGTCGCTCATCGGCGGGTACACGCCGGCATCGCAGCCTGTGACCCGGTGGCCTGCTTCGCGCGCCAGGGCGGCCAAGCCACCCATGAACGTGCCGCAGATACCCAGAATATGAATGTGCATCGGTCGATTCTAGGTAAGCGACATGCGCGGCCCGTGCCGGGGGCCGGCCTTTGTCCTGTGCTTCGTACTGATGTTCACGTGAGGGCCGTCTACTGCGGGCAAAATGCCCCGATGGACACGTCCAAGCGTGAAATTGCCGCCACTGCAGCCCGCCTCGTTGTCGAGGAAGGACTGGAATATGGCCCGGCCAAACGCCGGGCACTGCGGGACCTGGGCCTTCCGAGCCGCACCGCGCTGCCGAACAACGACGAAGTCGAGGCCGAGGTGCGCGACTACATCGCGCTCTTCTGTGCCGACACCCAGCCCCAGGAATTGCATGCGCTGCGCCTGCTGGCACTCGAATGGATGGAGCGCATGGCCGCTTTCCGCCCGCATGTGGGCGGTGCCGTGTGGCATGGAACGGCCACCCGTTTGTCAGACATTTACATTCAATTGTTCTGCGATGATTCCAAGTCGGCCGAAATCGCCCTGATTGATCATCACGTGGACTACGAGCCGCGCATGGTGACCGGCTTCCACGGCGAGCAGGTGGAGGCCCTGAGCGTGCATGCCCCGAGCCGGGCGCTCGGCGAAGAAATCGGCGTGCACCTGCTGGTCTACGACCTCGACGACCTGCGCGGCGCCCTGAAGCCCGACGCCCAGGGGCGCACGCCGCGAGGCGACCTGCCCGCACTGCGCCGACTGATTGAACGAGAAAAGGACAAGTGAATGACTTCTTCGCCCACACGACGCGGCATGCTCTATGCCGGCGTGGCGGCCGCGGCTGCTGCCGCCGGGCTTGGCGGCGCCTGGTGGAAGGAGCGCGCTAGCAGCGGTGCGGTGGCGGGCGGCGAAATGCTCGATGCGGCTTTCTGGGCCCAGAGCTTCGAGCGGCCGGAGGGCGGCGACCTGGCAATGTCGAGCCTGCGCGGCAAGCCGCTGCTGCTCAACTTCTGGGCCACGTGGTGCCCGCCCTGCGTCGAAGAAATGCCGATGATCGACGCCTTCTTCCGTGAACATGGTGCCAATGGCTGGCAAGTTGTCGGGTTGGCCATCGATCAGCCGAGCGCCGTGCGCAAGTTCCTGCAACGCACGCCAGTCACCTATCCCACCGGATTGGCCGGTCTGCAGGGCACGGAACTGGTCAAGAATCTGGGCAACACCGGTGGTGGATTGCCCTTCACGCTGGTGCTCAACGCGAACGGTTCGGTGGCCGCTCGTAAAATGGGCAAGCTCGAAACCACCGACCTGGAGACTTGGCGACGTGAACTGGTTCATGGTTAGAATCAGTTTCTTACGCCGGCGTTGAACGCCGAACGCCGAAAATCGCCGATTTTCGGCCAAGTTATATCCTAATGACCGGTAAAGCCGGCACTGGAGTCCCATGGATCTGCGCAAACTCAAGACACTGATCGATCTGGTGTCCGAATCGAATATTTCCGAACTGGAAATCACCGAAACCGAAGGCAAGGTTCGCATCGTCAAGGGCGGCGGCGCCGCACCGGTGCAGTATGTGCAAACCGTGGCGGCACCTCCTGCCGTCGCCGCGCCAGCCGTTGCCGGCGCCCCTGCTGTGGCCAGCGCGCCGGCTGCCGAAGCAGCACCGGCCGGCCATGCCGTCAAGTCACCGATGGTCGGTACCTTCTATCGTTCGTCCAGCCCCGGCGCACCGGCTTTTGTCGAAGTCGGCAGCAAGGTGAGCGAGGGTGACACGGTCTGCATCATCGAAGCGATGAAGATCCTCAACGAAATCGAAGCCGACAAGTCCGGCACGATCACCCAGATCCTCGGCGAAAACGGGCAGGCGGTCGAATACGGCCAGCCGCTGTTCATCATCGAGTGACCATGTTCAAGAAGATCCTGGTTGCCAACCGGGGGGAGATTGCCCTCCGGATTCAGCGCGCCTGCAGCGAGATGGGCATCAAGGCCGTCATGGTCTATTCCGAAGCCGATCGCGAGGCCAAGTACGTCAAGCTGGCGCAGGAAGCCGTGTGCATCGGCCCGGCGCCTTCGGGGCAGAGCTATCTCAACATGCCGGCGATCATCTCGGCGGCCGAAGTGACCGATGCCGAGGCGATCCACCCCGGCTACGGCTTCCTGAGCGAAAACGCCAACTTCGCCGAACGCGTCGAACAGAGCGGTTTCCAGTTCATCGGCCCGACGCCGGACAACATCCGCACGATGGGCGACAAGGTCTCGGCCAAGCAGGCCATGATCAAGGCCGGCGTGCCCTGCGTGCCCGGCTCCGAGGGCGAGCTCTCGGACGATGCCGCCACCAACAAGCGCATCGCCCGTGCGATCGGCTACCCGGTCATCATCAAGGCGGCGGGCGGCGGCGGTGGCCGCGGCATGCGCGTGGTGCACACCGAGGCGGCGCTGGTCAACGCGATCCAGATGACCAAGGCGGAGGCCGCGGCGGCCTTCAACAATCCGGCCGTGTACATGGAGAAGTTTCTCCAGAACCCGCGCCACATCGAGATCCAGATCCTTGCGGACAAGCACAAGAACGCCGTCTATCTGGGCGAGCGTGACTGCTCCATGCAGCGCCGCCACCAGAAGGTGATCGAGGAATCGCCGGCTCCCGGCATTCCGCGCAAGCTGATCGAGAAGATCGGCGAGCGTTGCGCTGCAGCCTGCAAGAAGATCGGCTACCGCGGCGCCGGCACCTTCGAGTTTCTCTATGAGAACGGCGAGTTCTACTTCATCGAGATGAACACGCGCGTGCAGGTGGAGCACCCGGTGACCGAGTTCACCACCGGCATCGACATCGTGAAGACGCAGATCATGGTGGCGGCCGGCGAAAAGCTGCCGTTCACCCAGCGCCAGATCGAGATGCGCGGCCACGCCATCGAGTGCCGCATCAATGCCGAAGACGCCTGGAAGTTCACGCCGTCGCCGGGCCGCATCACGATGTGGCACCCGCCGGGCGGTCCTGGCGTTCGCGTCGACTCGCATGCGTACACCAACTACTTCGTGCCCCCGAACTACGACTCGATGATCGGCAAGATCATCGTGTACGGCGACACGCGCGAGCAGGCCATGGCCCGCATGCGCACGGCGCTGAACGAAACCGTGATCGAAGGCATTCAGACCAACATCCCGCTGCACCGCGAGCTGATGGTCGACGCCAAGTTCATGAGTGGCGGCACCAACATCCACTACCTCGAAGAGTGGCTGGCAGCGCACAAGCGCTGAGCGACGAGTACCCAACGCCATGTTTGAACTTCGCCTGATGGCGCCCGAAGACCGGGTCGAAACGCTCAGCGACGCGCTCGACGCACTCGATGCATTGAGCGTGTCGGTCGAGGATGCCGATGCGCAGACCGACGCCGAGCAGGCGCTGTTCGGCGAGCCCGGCATGCCGCCGCCCAAGGAGGGCTGGCAGCGTTCGCGTGTGATTGCGCTGTTCCCCGACGAGGCGTCGGCGAAAGAGGCCGCATCGGTGCTCGCGCTGCAGGATTTCTTCGAAGGCTGCGCCGTGCTCGGTATTGCCTCGGTGCCCGAGCAGGACTGGGTGCGCCTCACGCAATCGCAGTTCGCGCCGGTCGAGATCACGCCCGAATTCTGGATCGTGCCGACCTGGCACGAACCGCCCGCGCAGGCCAGGCAGGTGATCCGGCTGGACCCGGGGCTCGCCTTCGGTACCGGCACGCATCCGACAACGCGCATGTGCCTGCGCTGGATCGCGAAGCAGGGTGCCTTCGGCAGCCAGCGCGTGCTCGACTACGGTTGCGGCTCCGGCATTCTCGCGATCGGCGCGGCGAAATTCGGTGCGGCCGACATCGACGCCGTCGACATTGACGAAGCCGCTGTGTCGTCGACCCGGCTCAATGCCGAGGCGAATGGCGTGCGCCTGAATGCCGGTCTGCCGGATGCGGCCAAGGGCCACTACGACACCGTGCTCGCCAACATCCTGGCCACGCCGCTCAAGGTGCTCGCGCCACTGCTGCGCAGCCATGTGGCCGCGGGCGGATCGCTGGTGCTGGCTGGCATCCTGGAGCGCCAGGCCGATGAGCTGAAGGAGGCGTACGCCCCTTACGCGGCGCTGGAAGTGAGCGACAGCGAGGACGGCTGGATCCTCATGACGGCGCGCTGCTGAGAGGCAGCCGCCCGCTTTTCGCGTCGCTTCGCACCCACTCACGCGGCGAGGGCTCAACCCTACAATCGCCCCGTCATGAGTCTCGTCACCCGCTGCCCCGCCTGCACCACCACCTTCAAGGTGGTGCGCGACCAGCTTCGCATTTCGGACGGTTGGGTGCGCTGCGGTCGATGCAGCCATGTGTTCGACGCCACGCTCGATTTGCATGAAACACCGGACGGCGCGCCAGCGAATGCGTCGCCGCCGATGCAGGGGGGCTACATGCCGGGGCTGGTCGAGCCCATTGGCGAAGAGGCAAGGGCAGAGGCGCCGGTCGCACCTGCATCGCCGCCGTTGCCGCCACCAGTAGTGGCATTGCCCGAGCCGACGCCGCAGCAGCCAGAGCCTTCGCAAGCAACGGAAGACGCGGACTTCTTTGACGACGAACCCGAGCAGCCGCCTCACGCATCGCCAGAGCCTTCCACGCATGCCTCCGAGCAAGCACTGGAGGCAGAACCTGTTGCGACCGCTGTCCCGCAACCTCCTGTCGAGTCGCAGCCTTCGTCGTTTGCGTTCCCCCCCGAGTTCTCGCTGTCCTTGCCCGAGCACGGCATCGCAGCAGACGAACCCTGGTCCGATCTCGATGCCACCGAACCCGCGTGGCGGCCGCCGGCCACGTCGCTGCCGCCGTTCCCGAACATCGATCTGAATCTGGCGGCACCGCCGCCTTCGCCTTCACCACCTGCGCCGCCGCTGCCCGTCGCGCCGCGCATGAAGGTGCGTGCGTTGGTCGAGCAGGCCAGCGATGACGGAGAGGGCGAAAGAGAGCAGGAAGAGAAAGACCACGACCAGGTGCAGATGCAGAAGGCGCTGCGCCGCGCCCGCATCAAGTCGGCCAAGATCGCCAGCGCCAAGGCGCGCGAAGAGCGTGCTTCCGCAAAGGCCTCGGCCTCCGTGGTGAAGGCCGAGAGCCAGCCGGACTATTCGCTCTCGTCGCCTTTCGAGGCGCCGGAAGGCCATCCCTTCGCCGAAGAGGACGAGCCCGTTGAAAAGCCGCTCGGCTTCTGGCAGCGCAAGAGCGTGCGCGGCTTGCTGATCCTGCTGGTGGTGCTTGCCGTTCTGCTGCTCGTCGTGCAGGTCATTCGCCATGAGCGCGATGGCATCGCGGCGCGCCAGCCGAACCTGCGTCCAGCGCTGGCAACGCTGTGCCAATACACGGGATGCGAACTCGCAGCCCTGCGCCAGATCGGCGACATCGTGATCGAAGGCGCGGCCTTCGCGCGCGAGAAGAGCGGTGGCAACGACTACCGCCTGAGCTTCACCCTGCGCAACGGCGCCACCGTGCCGCTCGCGATGCCGGCCGTCGAGCTGTCGCTGCTCGATACGCAGGAGCGGGCCGTGGTGCGCCGTGTGCTGATACCGGCAGACTATGGCGCGCCGGCCGTGCTGGCGGCGCGCGCCGATCGCATGGCCTCGCTGCCCCTGACCTTGACCGCCACGGAAGCCGCCGCGCTGCCGCCCATTGCGGGCTATCGCGTCGAGGCCTTCTATCCCTAGAGAGGCGCTTCAGGCGTCTCTTTCTTCATCCATTTTTCAATCAACAAACGGTTCACCCATGGCAGCAGTGATTTGCGGTTCCCTCGCGTTCGACACCATCATGACCTTCGAGGGCCGGTTCGCCGACCAGATTCTTCCGGACCAGCTGCACATCCTGAACGTGTCGTTCCTGGTGCCGACCTTGCGGCGCGACTTCGGCGGCTGTGCTGGCAACATCGCCTACAGCCTCAACGCATTGGGCGGCACGGCCTTGCCGATGGCCACGCTGGGCACCGACGGTGCCGACTACCTCGAGCGCATGCGCACGCTGGGCATCAGCACGGAGTTCGTGCGCCAGCTCGAAGGCACGTTCACCGCGCAGGCGATGATCATGAGCGACACCGACAACAACCAGATCACCGCCTTCCACCCCGGTGCGATGCAGCAGGCCCACGTGACGCAGGTGGCGGCGCGTGAAGACATCAAGCTCGGCATCATCGCGCCCGATGGCCGCGAGGCGATGCTGCAGCACGCGGAGCAGTTCGCCGCCGCGGGCATTCCCTTCGTGTTCGATCCGGGCCAGGGTCTGCCGATGTTCGACGGCGAGGCGCTCAAGCATTTCGTCGAGCTCGCGAGCTGGGTCGTGGTGAACGACTACGAAGGCAAGATGCTGTCGCAACGCACCGGCTGGAGCTTGGCCGAGATTTCGAAGCGCGTGCGCGGCCTCGTGGTCACGCTGGCGGCCGAGGGCTGCGAAGTCTGGATCGACGGCGAGCGTGAGCATGTGCCTGGCGTGGTGGCCACCGAAGTGGTCGAGCCCACTGGCTGCGGCGACGCGTGGCGTGGCGCGCTGCTCTTCGGTCTGGAAAAGGAATGGCCGCTCGCGCAATGCGCGGCACTGGGCAATCGCATCGGTGCGCTCAAGATCGCACAACGCGGACCGCAGAACTACCAGGTCGACCGCAAGGCCCTGGGCCTGTAATCGAGAGCCGGTTCGCCGGCTTGCGTGGCGCCGCTTCAGCGCCAATAAAAAAGCCCGACACCGTGAGGTGCCGGGCTTTGCGCCTTCAAGGCCGCTGAGAAACTCAGGGCTTGCTGGCCGTCGGGAACGGCCATGCTGCCTGGGGATTCAGCGTCGTTTGCGCCGCGGGAGCGGGCGCTACGGCTGCCTTGGCGGGCGCTGCAGCCTTGGCTGCCTTCTTTGCTGCGGGCTTCTTGGCCGCAGCAGCAGGCTTGGCGGCAGCGGCAGGCTTGGCAGCGGGCTTTTTCGCGGCTTTCTTGGCCGCAGCCTTTTTCGCAGGCGCCTTCTTGGCAGCAGCCTTCTTCGCAGGCGCCTTCTTGGCGGCGGCCTTCTTGGCAGGCGCCTTCTTCGCAGCGGCCTTCTTGGCCGGTGCCTTCTTCGCTACGGCCTTCTTCGCCGGAGCCTTCTTGGCAGCGGCCTTCTTTGCCGGAGCTGCCTTCTTGGCGGCTACCTTCTTCGCAGGCGCCTTCTTGGCGGCTACCTTCTTCGCTGCGACCTTCTTGGCCGGAGCCTTCTTCGCAGCTACCTTCTTGGCGGGAGCCTTCTTAGCGGCCACGACCTTCTTTGCCGGAGCCTTCTTTGCAGCGGCTTTCTTAGCCGGCGCTTTCTTTGCAGTTGCCATTTCTATTTCTCCTTGATCAAGTTGAAAAAATCAACCTATTGAAGCACTCCACGCACGTTGGGAGCGTGAAGCGATTCATGGCGTTGGAATCTGAGCCCCAGCACCATGAACACCTGAGCCCTCGTCCATGCCGCGCTCTCTGGCGCGATCGGTGGCAAGGGCAATTCTTGAATTCATTAATTCTTGTCGAAAGATTCAATCCCAGGAGAGCGCACCACCCGACTGGTACTCGATCACGCGGGTTTCGAAAAAGTTGCGCTCTTTCTTCAGGTCAATCATTTCGCTCATCCAGGGGAACGGGTTTTCTTCGTTCGGGAAGAGCGTTTCGAGGCCGATCTGCTGTGCACGCCGGTTGGCAATGTAGCGCAGGTAGCCCTTGAACATGGAGGCGTTCATGCCGAGCACGCCACGTGGCATGGTGTCTTCGGCGTATTTGTACTCGAGCTCGACGGCCTTCATGAAGAGGTCCTTGATCTCTGCCTTGAACTCGGGAGTCCAGAGGCCGGGATTTTCGAGCTTGAGCTGGTTGATCAGGTCGATGCCGAAATTGCAGTGCATCGACTCGTCGCGCAGGATGTACTGGTACTGCTCGGCGGCGCCGGTCATCTTGTTCTGGCGGCCCAGCGCGAGGATCTGCGTGAAGCCGACGTAGAAGAAGAGGCCTTCCATGAGGCAGGCGAACACGATGAGCGACTTGAGCAAAGTCTGGTCGGTCTCGTGCGTGCCGGTCTTGAAGAGCGGGTCGCTGATGGCGTCGATGAACGGGATCAGGAACTGGTCCTTCTCGCGGATCGACGGCACTTCGTTGTAGGCGTTGAAGATCTCGCTCTCGTCCAGGCCGAGCGACTCGACGATGTACTGGTACGCGTGCGTGTGAATCGCTTCCTCGAAGGCCTGGCGCAGCAGGAACTGGCGGCATTCGGGCGCCGTGATGTGGCGGTAGGTGCCCAGCACGATGTTGTTGGCGGCCAGCGAGTCGGCGGTCACGAAGAAGCCGAGGTTGCGCTTGACGATGCGACGCTCGTCTTCGGTCAGGCCGTTCGGATCTTTCCAGAGCGCGATGTCGCGCGTCATGTTCACTTCCTGCGGCATCCAGTGGTTGGCGCAGGTGGCGAGGTACTTTTCCCAGGCCCACTTGTACTTGAACGGCACCAGCTGGTTGACGTCGGTCTGGCCGTTGATGATGCGCTTGTCGGAAGCCTTGACGCGTTGCGCCAGGACGGGGGCGGAAGCGGGAGCGACCTGACGCAGCGGCGCAGAGGCGCCGTCATCGAACGTGCGCAGTGCTGGTTGTGCAATCGACGAAGTCGGAGCATCCACCGAACGGCCTGCGGGCAAACCGCTGGTCGATGCGCTGTGGTGCTGCAATCCTTGTTGCATATCCTTTGGTAAGGAGGGCTTGACTTCTTCGTCCCAGGTCAACATAGAAAAATCCAATGCTCAAATTATCGGAGTAACGATGTGAGTTGCAAAGTGCTCGTTCACATCGCACGCCATTTATGTGGTTGTTATGTTGCTCGCATGCATCGCGCGATGTCGGCCGATGCCTTCATTGAATGAACGTCGAGCGGTTTTCTTGCATGCACCTCGCTGATTCGCTGAAGCGTCGAGCGCCGTTTGAACACGCGCTCGACGCTTCTTCACTTGCACATCACTGGCAGGCTTCGCAGGTCGGATCGTCCACACCGCAGAACGCGATGTCGGTGGCAGGCATTGCGCTCATCTGTGCCTTCGCTGCAGCAGCGGCGGCTTCGAGTGCGCTCATGCCCGAAGGTGCGTCGTTGCCCGACGACACCGCGTTGAGACGGCCCGACTGCACCGTCGATTTTTCGGCGTGCGTCGCGCTCTGCGTGCGCAGGTAGTAGGTGGTCTTCAGGCCACGCAGCCATGCGAGCTTGTAGGTGTCGTCGAGCTTCTTGCCCGATGCGCCGGCCATGTAGATGTTCAGCGACTGCGCCTGGTCGATCCACTTCTGGCGACGCGCGGCGGCTTCGACCAGCCACGTCGTTTCGACTTCGAACGCGGTGGCGTAGAGCGCCTTCACGTCCTGCGGCACGCGGTCGATGGGGCGCAGCGAACCGTCGAAGTGCTTCAGGTCCATCACCATCACGTCGTCCCACAGGCCCAGGCGCTTCAGGTCGCGCACCAGGTAGTGGTTGATCACGGTGAATTCGCCCGACAGGTTCGACTTGACCGACAGGTTGCCGAAGCAGGGTTCGATCGACGCGTCGACACCGATGATGTTCGAGATGGTCGCGGTCGGAGCGATGGCCACGCAGTTCGAATTGCGCATGCCGTCGGCCTTGATCTTCGAGCGCAGCGCGTCCCAGTCGAGGGTGGCCGAGCGGTCGACCTCGACGTAGCCGCCGCGTGCCTTCTCGAGCAGGTCGAGCGAGTCGATCGGCAGGATGCCCTTGTCCCACAGCGAGCCCTTGTAGCTCGAGTACTTGCCACGTTCGCGCGCCAGCTCGGTCGAGGCCCAGTAGGCGTGATAGCAGATCGCTTCCATCGATTCGTCGGCGAACTGCACGGCTTCCTGCGAAGCGTAAGGAATGCGCAGTTCGTACAGCGCGTCCTGGAAGCCCATCAGGCCCAGGCCGACCGGACGGTGGCGCAGGTTCGAGTCGCGCGCCTTCTTCACGGCGTAGTAGTTGATGTCGATCACGTTGTCGAGCATGCGCATCGCGGTCGAGATCGTCTTCTTCAGCTTGGCCTGATCGACCTTGCCGTCCTTCAGATGCTGCAGCAGGTTCACCGAGCCGAGGTTGCACACGGCGGTTTCGGTGTCGCTGGTGTTCAGCGTGATCTCGGTGCACAGGTTCGACGAGTGAACCACGCCGGCGTGCTGCTGCGGCGAGCGCACGTTGCAGGCGTCCTTGAACGTGATCCAGGGGTGGCCGGTCTCGAACAGCATCGTGAGCATCTTGCGCCACAGGTCGGTCGCCTGGAGCGTGCGCGCGGGCTTGATCTCGCCGCGGGCGGCCTTCTCTTCGTAGGCGACGTAGGCCTTCTCGAAGTCGGCACCGAACAGGTCGTGCAGGTCAGGCACGTTGGAGGGCGAGAACAGCGTCCAGGTGCCCTTTTCCATCACGCGGCGCATGAACAGGTCGGGGATCCAGTTGGCGGTGTTCATGTCGTGCGTGCGGCGGCGGTCGTCGCCGGTGTTCTTGCGCAGCTCCAGGAACTCCTCGATGTCGAGGTGCCAGGTTTCCAGGTACGTGCAGACGGCGCCCTTGCGCTTGCCGCCCTGGTTCACGGCCACGGCCGTGTCGTTCACCACCTTCAGGAACGGCACCACGCCTTGCGATTCGCCGTTGGTGCCCTTGATGTGGCTGCCGAGTGCGCGCACACGGGTCCAGTCGTTGCCCAGGCCGCCGGCGAACTTCGAGAGCAGCGCGTTTTCCTTGATCGACTCGTAGATGCCGTCCAGGTCGTCGGGCACGGTGGTGAGGTAGCAGCTCGACAGCTGCGAGCGCAGCGTGCCGGCGTTGAACAGGGTGGGTGTGCTCGACATGAAATCGAACGACGACAGCACTTCATAGAACTCGATGGCGCGGGCTTCGCGGTCGATTTCGTTCAGCGACAGGCCCATGGCCACGCGCATGAAGAACGCCTGCGGCAGCTCGATGCGGGTCTTGCGCACGTGCAGGAAGTAGCGGTCGTACAGGGTCTGCAGGCCAAGGTAGTCGAACTGGTTGTCGCGTTCGGCCTTCAGTGCCGCGCCCAGGCGGGGCAGGTCGTACTGCAGCAGCTTTTCGTCGAGCAGCTCGTTCTCGACGCCCTTCTTGATGAACTGCGGGAAGTAGTCGGCGTAGGCGGTGGCGCGGTCGACCGGCATCACTTCGCGGCCGATGATCTCCTTGAAGATCGTGTGCAGCAGCAGGCGCGCGGTGGCGAAGGTGTAGTCGGGGTCTTTCTCGATCAGCGTGCGGGCGGCCAGGATCGACGCCTTGTAGACCTCGTCGAGCGGCACGCCGTCGTACAGGTTGCGCATCGTCTCGGCGACGATCGGCGCGGCCGTGATGCTCTCGCCCAGGTTTTCGCAGGCCGACTCGATCAGGCCCTTGAGTTCGTTCAGGTCGAGCGCGACGAGCTCGCCGTTGTCCAGCACATGCAGTGCGGGCGCTGCCGGCGTTTCCTGCTCGACTTGCCTGGAGCGCTCTTGCGTGCGGCGTTCGCGGTACAGCACGTACGCGCGGGCGATCTCGTGGTGGCCGCCGCGCATCAGGCCGAGCTCGACCTGGTCCTGCACGTCTTCGATGTGGAAGGTGCCGCCGCCCGGACGCGAGCGCACCATGGCGCGGATCACGCCTTGCGTGAGCGTGTCGACGGTCTCGCGCACGCTGGCCGAAGCCGCGCCCTGGGTGCCGTGCACGGCCAGGAAGGCCTTCATCATCGCGATGGCGATCTTGTTCGGCTCGAAGGGAACGACGGCGCCGTTGCGGCGGATGATCTGGTAGTGCGCCAGGTTCTGGCCGGTGGGGGAGCCAGCAGTGTCTCGCTGCTGCTGCGGTGGCGTCGAGGGAACGGCACGCGGGGTCGATGGGGTGTTCAGGGCTGTTTGCATTCGCTTCCTCTCGGTTGGCAATTCTTGTTGGATGGCGACGCCTTGGCCGGGCGTCGCGCCGACATTGAGCGTCGGACGGAAGACACTATATCTAGGGTGTAGAGGGGCTACAACCCACTAGATGTAGCGTTTTCCTCTGGATACAACCATGACTCGTATTCCTTTCGGCGTAGGACACGGCCAGCGATGCCGCATCAATACTGATTCATGGTCGCGCAACCCGCATGGAGCTTGGCTCGCAGCCCGATTTAGGCCTGCAGGGCGCATGGTTGCTCGATCGAGCGGTCGCAATTCTCGCATTGATGCGACGCAAGATCGGCGCATCGCGGGCCGTCGGCCGATTGAAAAAATTAGCGCTGCGCCACCTGCTCGGGAAACATTCGTGGATTCCAGCCGAGATGTTCGCGCAGCAGGCGCCAGTCGAAACCGCTGCCGGGGTCCTGCTTGCGGCCCGGCGCAATGTGCTCGTGGCCGGCGATGTGCGCGATGGCGTAGTGCTGCGCGATGGCGGCGCAGAGGCTCGCGAGCGTCTCGTATTGCGGTGCCTCGAAGTGCTCGCCTTCGAGGCCTTCGAGCTCGATGCCGATCGAGTCGTCGTTGCAGTTGCCGCGCCCGCGCCACGACGACACGCCGGCATGCCAGGCGCGGTCGTCGCAACTCACGAACTGCCAGAGCTCGCCGTTGCGGCGCACATAGAAATGCGAGGACACCTCGAGCCCGCGGATGCCCTGGAAGTAAGGGTGCGCGTCCCAGTCGAGCTGGTTGGTAAAGAGCTGCTGCACCGCGTTGCCGCCGTATTCGCCGGGCGGCAGGCTGATCGAATGCAGCACGATCAGGTCGGTCTGAGCACTGGCGGGGCGAGGGCCGAAATTCGGTGAACGCAGCGCCTTGGCGAAGCGGTACCAGCCGGCCTGCCAGAGGCCGCTGTCGGTGGCGTTGTCAGTCGTCGGCATGGCTGCTGGCGCCATCGTCGCCGCTCGGCGTGGTGATGCCCAACCGGGCGATGCGGTAGCGGATCTGCCGCAGGCTCATGCCGAGCCGCGAGGCGGCGGCGGTGCGGTTGAAGCCGCTCTCGTGCAGTGCGCGCACCAGGATTTCGCGTTCCTGCTGGTCGAGGTAGGCCTGTAGGTCGGACGGCAGCGGCGGCGGCGCGGGGCGAACGGGCTCTGCGATGGCAACCGGCGCAAGCACGAGCGCGGCAGGCGGATCGCCGGCAAACGACAGTGGCGCAGGCGCCGTGGACGCGGCTTCCGCAGCGGCCGCCGCAGCCGTGGCCGCGGCACCCATCAGGTCGAGGTGCAGTTCGTCGCCGTCGTTGAGCGCGACCGCGCGATGCAGCAGGTTTTCGAGTTCGCGCACGTTGCCGTCGAGCGGATGCAGCGCCAGCCGGCGCAGCAGCTCGGTCGACAGGTGCGGCACCGGCAGGCCGCCGTCTTGCGCGATGCGGGAGAGCAGGGCGGCGCACAGCGCGGGCAGGTCTTCGCGGCGGTCGCGCAGCGCGGGCACCGCGATCTCGATCACGTTGAGGCGATAGAAAAGGTCTTGCCTGAAGCGCGCGGCCTGCACCTCGGCATGCAGATCCTTGTGCGTGGCGCTCACGATGCGCACGTCGACCGCGTCTTCCTGCGTCGAACCGATCGAGCGCACGCTGCGCTCCTGGATGGCGCGCAGCAGCTTCGACTGCATGGCCAGCGGCAGGTCGCCGATTTCGTCGAGGAACAGCGTGCCGCCGCGCGCGGCCTGGAAGTAGCCGTCGCGGTCTTGCGCGGAGCCGGTGTACGAGCCCTTCTTGGCGCCGAAGAATTCGGCTTCGAGCAGGTTCTCGGGAATCGCGCCGCAGTTCACCGCGACGAAGGGTCCTTCGCTGCGCTGGCTGCAGGCATGCACCGCACGCGCCACCAGTTCCTTGCCGGTGCCCGATTCGCCGCGCACCAGCACCGGCGCCATGCCGCGCGCCACTTTCGCGATGCGTGACTTGACGAGACGCATGGGTTCCGAATCGCCCACCAGCCGGTCGAGCGCGGCGACACCGCTGCCCGACGTCACCACCGGTGCCTCGCTGCTGGCCGGCGCCGCCTGGGCGGGCCGCGTCGGCGGTTGCGGTGTCAGCCGCGCCTGCACGGCGGAGGCGACGACGGCGCGGAACTGCTTCAGGTCGACAGGTTTTGTGAGGTAGTCGAAGGCCCCGGCCTTCAGTGCCTCGACCGCGTTCTCGGCCGAGCCGTAGGCGGTCATCACCACGCAGCGTTCGCTGCGCTGGTCTTTCTGGATGCGATGGATGATTTCCATGCCCTGCCCGTCAGGCAGCCGCATGTCGGTGATCACCGCGTCGAAGCGGCCGGCCTCCAGGTGCTGCCAGGCTTCGGACACGCTGCCCGCGGCCTCGACGCGATAGCCCTCGCGCAGCAGCGTCAGTTCGTAAAGCGTGCGCAGATCGGGTTCGTCGTCGATGACCAAGATCTGCGCGGGGCGCTGGGTGGAGGGGTGCGGGGTGCTCACGGCGCTATTGTGTCAGCCGGTTTTCGCTGGCGGCGAAACTGACGAAGAATTCGTTGCCCTCGGGGCCGCCCGGCACGAGGGCGCGCCGCTCGTAGCCGATGGTGGCGCCGTGGCGCCGGCACAGCTCGCGGCACAGGAACAGGCCGAGCCCGCTCGAGCGGCTCTCGGACGAGAAGAAGGGCTCGAACAGGTGCCGCTTCACCGCGGGTTCCAGCGGCGCGCCGTCGCTCCAGACCATCAGGCTGGGCCGCTGGGTGGTGCCGCGATGCAGCGACGTCAGCACCTGGATCGAGCCCTCGCGCTTGCCGGCATAGCGCGCGGCGTTGTCGAGCAGGTTGACCATCAGGCGGCGCAGGTGTTCGGCGTCGAAGCGCACGTCGCTCTGCGGGGCGTCGAGCGCGATGAGCACGCCCTGGCGTTGTGTCTGGCGCACCCATTCGTCGGCCAGCACCTGCACCGCCGGGTCGAGCACCAGTTGCTCGCCGAGCGAAAGCACGCGTTGCTGGCGCGCCCGCGAGACGTCGAGCACGTCGTCCACGATGCGGGCGAGCCGCTGGGCGTTGTGCTGCACCATGCTTGTGAGCTTGCGGTGCGCGGGGTCGGTCAGGTCTTCGGCGAGCAACGCGCTGGCCTGGGTGATGGCGGCCAGCGGATTGCGGATCTCGTGCGCGACGGCGGCGGACATGCGGCCCATCGCGGCCAGCTTTTCGGTGCGGATGCGGGCTTCGAGTTCGCGCAGGTCCTGCAGGAACATCACGCACAGGCTGTCGACGTGCCGGTCGCTGGTGGGCGTGAGCCGGGTGCGCACGCGCACCTCGCGCGCGGCGCCGCGCGCCTGCGCCACCGGGATTTCTTCGGACTGGGGCGTCCGGCGCGCGAAGGTCTGGCGCGCCAAGGCGGCCAGCGCGTGCCAGGCCGGCTGCGCGTGCAGCGCGAACGGCAAGGGCAGCTTCGACAAACCCTGCCCCAGGATCGCGTCGGCCGCCGGGTTGGCTGCGTGCACCAGGCCCTCGGCGTCGATCACCAGCACGCCTTCGCTCAGCGTCTCGATCACCAGGTCGTTGACCTGGGCCTGCATCTGCGCGCTGCTGCGGTTGCGCTGCGCCACGGCTTCCTCGCGCGTCAGGCGGCGGGCCAGTTCGTGGGCGAGCAAGGCCACCACGAAGAGGCCGGTGCCCGTGAGCGCCGCCTGCACGAAGCGCCCGGAAGAATCGACCGGCTGCTGCAGCCAGTGCCAGCCCGCATCGGCCAGCAGCAGCAGCGTGACGCTGGCCGTGGTGCCCAGGCTCACGGTCATCGTGCCGAGCACCGCGCTCATGAGCACCGGCAACGCGAACAGCGGCGTGTAGTTGACGCTGCCGCCCTGGATCATCTGCAGCGACGTGAAGGCGGCGAGGTCCACGCCGATGGTCAGCAGCCAGAGCGGGGTGAAGCCGCGGATCGGCGGCACGAAGCGTGTGTAGCGCATGCCCAGCCAGCAGGCGACGAGGTAGCTGGCCGAGATCGCGATGGCCGCCGGCTGCATCGCCTGCCCGAGCGCGAACGCCACGCACTGCAGCAGCACCAGCACCAGCGCGATGAAGCAGCGCGCGACCATGAAGCCGCGCCACAGCCGTTGCAGGGCCGTGCTTTCGCCGCGGCCCTTTTCGAGCATGTCCCAGTCGGTGACCGGCTCGCCGCGCGACCAGAGAGGGGCGCTCATGAGAGGTGGTGCGCGATCAGCCCGGCGCCGCGCCGGCCTGGCGGTGCGCAACGCTGCAATAGACTGTGCCGCCGGGGCCGGCGATCGCGTCGGTTGCGGGCAGGTGCAGGCCGCAATGGGCGCAACGCACCATGGCCTGCGGCGGGCCGACCGAGGGCGCGCCGGGCGGCCGCTGCGCCCTGGCCGTGCGCTCGCGCTGCGCGTCGCGCATTTCCTCGCGGCGGTTCTTGCGCCAGAGCCAGATCGCGACCCAGAGCACGGCGAGGACAAGGAGGTACTTCATACGGGAGGACGCGCCAGCACCACCTCGAGCACGAAGCGCGAGCCCACGTAGGCCAGCAGCAGCAGGGCCGAGCC
Source organism: Variovorax sp. EL159 (assembly GCF_900100965.1). GTDB lineage: Bacteria > Pseudomonadota > Gammaproteobacteria > Burkholderiales > Burkholderiaceae_C > Variovorax. The sequence continues at coordinate 476,443 of NZ_FMUJ01000005.1, forward strand.
GGCGTACAGCACGCGCCGCGCCGTGCGGCCGCGCCAGCCGAAGCGCGCGCGCCCGATCAGCAGGACCGCGAACGTGACCCAGGCGAGCACCGAGAACGTCGTCTTGTGGTCCCACTTCCAGGCGCGGCCTGCGGCGCCGTACAACTGCTCGGTGAACAGCAGGCCCGCGAGCAGCGTGGCCGACAGCAGCACGAAGCCCGCGGTCACGAAGCGGAAAGTCAGGCGCTCGAGCGTGAGCAGCGGTACACCGCCTTCGGGAGGCGAGCCGCTGGCAAGGCGGATCTGCTTTTCGGCCCGGGTGATCAGCCAGGCGTGGACGACGGCCGCGCCGAACAAGCCATAGGACGCGATGCCCAGCGCAAGGTGCAGGGGCAGCCATGGCGAGGCGGTGACGTGCAGCGGCGTGCCGGGAAACAGGATGGCCAGCAGCACGGCGGCCGCCCCGAGCCAGGCGAGCGCGCGCCGCACCTTCAGTTGCGGATACATGCGGCTTTCGACCGCGTAGACAGTGAGCACCAGCCAGGCGGTGACCGAGAGCGCAGGCGCAAAACCGAAGCGCGGCTCGCTCCCGATCAGTCCGTGCGCCAGCACCGCCGCATGCAAAAGCCATGCAATTCCGAGGGCCCACTGGGTGGTCTGGCGACTCAGCCGGGCGCCCGCGGCGGCGGCAAAACCGTAGGCCGCCGCAGTGGCGATGCCCAGCGCCACGCCGAGTGGGGAGGGGATCGCTAAAATCATCGGTGGAGTTTATCTCCCCCAGGCTTGCGCACTTCGTGTCGCAGCGCCAACCCCCTCACCGGGGGCGACACCTGAGGCCCGGCAAAGCCGGTTCCTCGGTGTCTCCCGAAGGGGCAGTAAACGGCCGATCTCAGGTTCACGACTCTCCAATGACCCGCTGCGGCGGGCAGCAAGGCATCTCTTTCATGGCCACCGCCCTCACAGAAAAGTTCTCCCGCCTCGTCAAGACGATGAGCGGCCAGGCGCGCATCACCGAAAGCAACGTGCAGGACATGCTGCGCGAAGTGCGCATGGCGCTGCTGGAAGCCGACGTGGCGCTGCCCGTGGTGCGCGACTTCGTCGCCCGCGTGAAGGAAAAGTCGCTGGGCCAGGAAGTGCTGGGCTCGCTCAAGCCGGGCCAGGCGCTGGTCGGCATCGTCAACCGCGAGCTCGCCGCCACCATGGGCGAAGGCGTCTCGGACATCAACCTCGCGGCCCAGCCGCCGGCGGTGATCCTGATGGCGGGCCTGCAGGGCGCCGGCAAGACAACCACCACCGCCAAGCTGGCCAAGCACCTGATCGAGAAGCGCAAGAAGAAGGTGCTGACGGTGTCGGGCGACGTGTACCGGCCGGCCGCCATCGAGCAGCTCAAGACCGTGACCAAGCAGGCCGGCGCCGAGTGGTTCCCGAGCACGCCCGACCAGAAGCCGCTGGACATCGCGCGCGCCGCGCTCGACCACGCCAAGCGCCACTATTTCGACGTGCTGCTGGTCGACACGGCCGGCCGGTTGGCCATCGACGAAGTGCTGATGACCGAAATCAAGCAGCTGCATGCGGCGCTCGATCCGGTCGAAACCCTGTTCGTGGTCGATGCCATGCAGGGCCAGGACGCGATCAATACCGCCAAGGCCTTCAAGGAGGCGCTGCCCCTCACCGGCATCATCCTGACCAAGACCGACGGCGACTCGCGCGGCGGTGCGGCGCTGTCGGTGCGGCAAGTCACGGGCGTGCCGATCAAGTTCGCCGGCGTGAGCGAGAAGATCGACGGCCTCGAGGTGTTCGATGCCGAGCGCCATGCGGGCCGCATCCTGGGCATGGGCGACATCGTCGCGCTGGTCGAGCAGGTCACGGCCGGCGTCGACGTGGCGGCGGCGCAAAAGCTGGCGGCCAAGGTCAAGAGCGGCGCGGGCTTCGACCTCAACGACTTCCTGGGCCAGCTGCAGCAGATGAAGCAGATGGGCGGCCTGTCGAGCCTGATGGACAAGCTGCCTGCACAGATGGCCGCCAAGGCGACCGAAGCCGACATGACCCGCGCCGAGCGCGACATTCGCCGCAAGGAAGGGATCATCAACAGCATGACGCCGCTGGAGCGCCGCAAGCCCGAACTGCTGAAGGCCACGCGCAAGCGCCGCATCGCGGCCGGCGCCGGCGTGCAGGTTCAGGAAGTGAACCGCCTGCTCAACGAGTTCGAGCAGATGCAGGGAATGATGAAGAAGATGAAGGGCGGCGGCCTCATGAAGATGATGAAGCGCATGGGCGGCATGAAGGGAATGGGCGGCATGGGTGGCCCCGGCGGTCCGAAGCTGCCGTTCTAGAGCCCGTACATATATAGAGACACAGAAGCCCGCCGGGGCAATCCCCGGCGGGCTTCGTCGTTTTCAGCTCTGCACGTCGTAGACCGTCTGGTGCGCCTCGACCGGTGCCGGCAGTTCCCAGCGATGCAGCATCCGCTCGATGCCCGCGTTCGACAGCGTGGTGTCGCGCTCGCGGTTGCGGCGCATCAGCTCGGCATGCGGCACTTCCAGGTACACCAGCTCGATCTGCGCGTGGTACGCCCAGAGCAGGTCCAGTGTCTTGGTGCGCATCTGCTGGCTCAGGTGCGTCGCGTTCCAGACGAAACGCTCCTGCTTGCGCAGCAGCGCCTTGGCCTGATCGACCGCATGGTGCGCGGCGAGCCCATCGTTCTCGCCGTGCTTGAGGCCCAGCTCGGCGCGCGCATCGTCGAAGGACACCACCGGCCAGCCCTTGCGATGCTGCGCCACCCAGTGGTTCTTGCCGCTCGCGGGCAGGCCGCACATCACCGTCACCCGTGAGCCCGGCGTCTGGAACAGCGGGTAGTCGGGGCTCGTGTCGGCGCCTCGGAAGTAGGCCAGGCGCGTGTGCGCATCGGCCATCTTTCGCGGGCCGTCCCAGCAGCCTTCTTCCTGTGCCAACTGCTCGAAGAGCGCGATGTCGGCCATGCTGTCCGCGCGCTTTTCGTAGTGGCGCCCGAGCATGTCGCAGCGCGCCACGCAGCACAGGTCGGGCAGGCTCAACTCCCACGAGAGCTTGTGCACCAGCCATTCGGGCCGCACGCCCTTGCGCGAGGCAAAGGCGTGGAACGGCACCTGGTGCACGGCGATGATCCGGCAGACGGCCTCGCGCAATGCGAAGGGCACGCGGGCCTTCCACATCAGCACGCGCACGTCGACCGAACCGCGCCGCGAATGGCCCGGCTGGCCGATGCGGCCACTGGCCTCGTCGATCACCGTGGTGTCGGGCTTGGCGATGTCGTGCAGCAGGCAGGCCATGAACAGCACGAAGCGGCCATTGGCATCGGCGCGCTGGTAATGCGCGTCCTGCATCAGTGCGTCGAGCACCATGCGCGTGTGGATGCCGACGTTGCCCTCGGCGTGGTAGTACGGGTCTTGCGGCGTTTCTTCGAGACGCAGCAATTCCGGCAGCAGCTCGCAGCACTGTGCCCAGTCATAGCCTTGCGCGGGCGAGGGAACCAGCGCGCGCAGATCGTCTTCGGTCATCGCGGCCTCCTTGTGGTTGTCGTCAGCGCGGCAGAGTCGCGCAGCGTGTGCAGGCCCAGGTCTTCCCAGCGCAGGCTCGGTGTCGGCGCATAGAGGTCGACGCCCGGCGCGAGCTGGTTGGGCAACACGGGCCGCCGGCTGTGGTGCGAGCCCGAGTCGAGGATGGTCTGCACGAAATCCGGCCGCACCCACTTGTAGCGGCCCGTCACCTCGCCGTCCGATTCGGTCTTGATGTACAGGCCCTCGGCGAGGTCCGACAGGTCGGTCTGCTGGCGCACGAGATCGAGCGGTTGGCCTTCGTGCGCCACCGCCTGCTCGAAGGCCGTGAGCCAGCCGGTGCTGCGCGCGAGCGAAGGCCGCACCAGCGCGCGCAATGCCTTCGCGTGGATCGGCATCTCGCCCTCGTAGAGCACGGGCACCGACATGACCGGGCCGTCGGCAAGCAGCGCATGCCGCGCGGGCGTCGACAGGAAGCGCTGCGCCTGCCGGTCGTAGATGTCGAACTCCAGGAAGAAGGCCGGCAGCCGGTCGTACCAGCAACTGTGCTTGGCAAAGCACCACTCGCCGTACATCACGTACCGGTCTTCGAGCCGCTCCAGCAGCGCGGCTTCGTGTGCCGCGGCCCAGTGCTTGAACAGGTTGAACTGGCGCTCGCCCGCGCCGCCCGCGAGGTAGTGGCCGCGCGATTGCAGCAGCAGTTCACCGGCCGATGTGAAGGAAACGGCTGCGTTGGCGCCATCGAGTTTTTCCTCAATGACGGCATGCTGGCCGTGCAGCGCTGACAACGGCGTCTGGCCGGCGTCGCTGTCGCCGGCCTGCAGGCGCGAGCCTTCCAGATGCGCAGTACGCGGGTACTTGAGCAGCGGAATCGACGAAAGAGAAGAAGAGAGAGGGAACACGTTGTTCTCCAGATGCAAATCAGGAAGAACCGACAACGTGCGGGAGCGAAGCTGGGAAAGTGGGTCGACTTCGTCGGCCGTGAAGGCCGTGTCTGGTCAGCGGGGAACGCAGCTTGGCGCCCGACATGACCAGTGAAGTGGTGTTGTCGGCGTCAGAGAGTGATGACGGCGAATCGGGGCACTTGGCGCTCCAGGGGATCGAGGGATCCGTGGGTTGAAAAAGAAGTGCGCGATTCTAGCCACGCACGGTCGGGCTGGATCAACGGGCGCAAAAAACTTGCAATCCGAAACGTCTGGAGGGCCGCTTGTACGGCAGGGCGCCAGCGCAAGGCAGGCGCTTCGCAGTCGCCTACAACTCGGCCAGCACGGTTCCGAAGTACCGCCCGCGCGCGACCTCCTGCAAAGCTTCGGGCGCCTGCGCGATGCCCTTGAGCAGCACATGCGGAAACACGATGCGGCCCGACCGCAGCCAGACGCCGAACTGGCGGTTCCATTCGGCGCGTGCATCCGGATCGTCGTCGGCGCTGTATCCACGCATCGCGATCTTCTTCAGCAGGAGCTGGACCGAGTCGAGCTCGACCGGTGCGGTCCTGCCCGCGCCGTGGCTCGCCAGTTGCCCGGACAGCGTGCCGACGATCACGAAGCGTGCGTTCTCGCGCGCCACGGCGACGGCCGCCTCCAACTGCTCGCCTCCGACGTTGTCGAGCAGAACATCGATGCCATCGGGCGCTGCGGCCTTCAGTTGATCGACGATCGGCCCGGCGCCGCGGACCACGGCGGCGTCATAGCCCAGTTCGTCGGTCAGCCGGTCCGCCTTGTCCCGCGAGCCCGTGCTGCCGATGACCCGGCCGGCGCCCAGCAGTCGGGCGATCTGGCCAGCCATCGACCCGATGGCGCCGGCGGCGCTGGTCACGAACACCGTGTCCCCCGACTGGATCTGCACGCCGCGCGTCAGTGCCGCGTAGGCGGTCCAGCCGTGCGCAAGATGGGCTGCTGGCATCGGCAGTTCTTCGTGGTCCAGGCGCGTGCAGTCGATAGCGGGCACGGCGGCGTATTCGCGCCAGCCCTGGACGTGCATCACGAGGTCGCCCGGCGCAAGGCCGCTGCCTTCGGGCGCCGAGACCACTTCTCCAATGGCCTCGCCGCCCAGCGTGTCGCCCGGGTTCAACGCCGGGAACGGGATGCCTTCGACGTTCTCCGCACCCTCGCTGATCATCATGCGCAACGACGCCGAGACGCGGACGCAGCGGTTGCGGATCAGCACGTCGCCGCTGCCCGGAGCGGGGCACGGAACTTCGACGATCTCGAAATCTTCCGCGCTGGGAAGGCTGCGGGGCTTGGTCTTCAGCCGGACTTCGCGGCTGCTGTGCGGCAGTGGTGACATGAACGGCGTCCTGCAAAAATGTGAGCTTCGTGTTCATATTTTTTGATGGAGGGCGCTGCCATGTCTACTCGCATTGCCGCAATGGGCCAGACGATGCGCAAAGCACCGAAGCAAGCGAGTTCCCGCGCCACGGTGGATGCCATCGTCGAGGCCGGGACTCAGGTTTTGGGGCGGCGGGGCTGGGCCGGATTCACGACCAACGAGGTTGCGGAGGCAGCGGGCGTGAGCATCGGCTCGCTCTATCAATACTTTCCCAACAAGCTGTCGTTGATCGAAGCCCTCAGGCGCCGTCATTTCGACGACGTGCTCGGCGTGTTGCAGGCCGCGAGCGAAGACGTAAGGCCGCTGGAAGAAAGCGTCGGTTCGCTGGTCCAGGGCATGCTGGCCGTTCATGGCTCGCACCCTGCGCTTCACCGGGCGCTTCTCGAAGAGACGCCGCGCAGCGAAGAGACCCGATCGGCCCACGATGCGTTCGATGCGCAGTACCTGCAGCACTACAAGGCGATCGTCGCGACGCATCGAAAGCGCCGCGGCGCCAGGCGCAACGACATCGCAGCGCAGGTGGTCTCCGCGGCAATCGAGGGCGTCGTGCACCACGCGGCGCTGAACGGCCTGCTCGACTCGCCAGCGTTGAAGAAGGAGTTGGTTTTGCTGGTCTGCGCCTACGTGTGCGCACCATGAAAAAAGCCGGCCCAGGGGCCGGCTTTTCGTGAGGCAGTGCTTTCAGCGCATCAGGCGGTTGCCAGTGCGGGGCGCGCCAGGCGCAGCGCATGCATCCAGGCGCGGCGCAGCACGGCCGGCGAACGCGATTCCTCGGGAATCAGCAGGAAGCCGCGGTCGCGCAGCGTAGTGCCCAGCGCGATCTGGCTGGTCAGCACCGTCAGCGGAATCGCCAGCAGCAGCGGCAGGCCGACAGGCATGAGCCAGATCAGCGCGCTCGGGTCGATCATCGCGACGCCGACGGCCAGCGCGGCGATCACCAGCGTCATGGGGGCCAGCTGCGAGGCAGCAACCTTCCACGGCACGGCGGCGGCTTCACGCGGGGGCGACTTCCAGTCGAGCTTGATGCCGGTGAGGGCGACCACCACGAACAGCGAGTGGGCCAGCATGCGCACCGGGGCTTGCACGATGGCGAGGCCGCTTTCGAGCACCGAGCTCTTCACCAGGCCCCACACGCCACCGTACTGGCGTTGCTCGCCGCGCATCAGCACGGCAGCGATGCCCAGCACGCGCGGCAGGAACAGCAGGCACAGGGTCCAGACCCACAGGCCAGCCAGTTCGGCGGGCAGCACACTCCAGTTCGACACGAGGCTGGAACCGCTGAGCCACAGGGCCGTGCCCAGCGTCAGGAACGCGAGCCACAGCGGGGCGGAAACATAGGCCATGGTGCCGGTCACGAACATCGCGCGGTGCACCGGGTGGATGCCGGGTTCGGCCATCAGGCGGGCGTTCTGCAGGTTGCCCTGGCACCAGCGGCGGTCGCGCTGCAGTTCGGCCAGCAGGTCCGGCGGTTGCTGTTCGTAGCTGCCGACCAGGTCGGACACCAGCCACACGTTGTAGCCGGCACGGCGCATCAGTGCGGCTTCGACGAAGTCGTGCGACATGATGCCGCCCGACATGCCGCCGGTGCCCTTGATCGGGGCCAGCGCGCAATGCTTCATGAAGGGTTCGACGCGGATGATCGCGTTGTGGCCCCAGTAGTGCGATTCGCCCAGTTGCCAGAACTGCATGCCCAGCGTGAACAGGCGGCCCGTCACGCGGGAAGCGAATTGCTGTGCGCGGGCGTGCAGCGTGACGTGGCCGATGGCCTGCGTCGCGGTCTGGATGATGCCGGCGGTGGGGTTGGCTTCCATCAGCTTGACCATCGAGGTCAGGCAGTCGCCGCTCATCACCGAGTCGGCGTCGAGCACGACCATGTAGCGATAGTCCTTGCCCCAGCGGCGGCAGAAGTCGGCCACGTTGCCGGCCTTGCGGTGCGTGCGGCGGGTGCGCAGGCGGTAGTAGACCTCGACCTGCGGCTGGTTCGGGCTTTCGGCCAGGGCGGCACGCAGGTCTTCCCAGGCGGCGCGCTCGGCGGCGGCGGTCTCGGGGTTGTAGCTGTCGGACAGCACGAACACGTCGAACTGCCTGGCGTGGCCGGTGGCCGCGACCGATTCGCAGGTGGCGCGCAGGCCGGCGAACACCGTGGCAACGTCTTCGTTGCAGATCGGCATGATGATCGCGGTGCGTGCCTCGGGGTTCATCGGGTGGTTGGCGACCTGCTTGGCCGACAGCGCATGCTTGTCACCGCGCACCGAGACGTAGAAGCCCATGAGGGCGGTCACGAAGCCGGTCACGACCCAGCCCGACAGCAGGCCGTACAGGCCGATCTGGCCGTATTCGAGCCAGACGTTGTCGTAGTCGGGTTGCACGCTGGCGAACAGCGTCGAGGCGATCACGGTGCTCAGCACGGTGAGCAGCATGAAAGCCAGGCGGCGCTGCGCCGCGGCGCGTTGCCACGGCTGCTTGACCTGTTGGGCGGATTCGGTGCCTTCAGCGGCATCGGCCGAGCGGCCCGCGCCGAGCTTCACCAGCGCGGCGGTGCCCAGGCTGTTCCAGAAACCGCGCCAGGGGCGGGGCGTCATCGAACCGCGATTGACGGGAGGTGCGGTGACCGCGTTGGGGTGGCGTTCTTCGCGAACCGGGCTGCGGTGCGAAAAATCGGTATCGGCCAGCACGTTCAGTTGGGAGAAGTCGTTCGGCTTCATGCGATTTACCAACGTTGCTTGTCGAGCGAAGGGGTGTCGCCAATGGCCGGAAGGCGCTTGAAGACGCAGTCCGTGGCGGCGCCGCCAGCGCTTGCGAGCGCGGCCAGCGAATGGCCCGCGGCACGGGGCCGCAAGGAGGAAAACTGCTTTTGACGCAGGCCGTCGCGCTGCTGGCGCAGTGCGAAAGATGGGCTGGTGAGTGCTGTCATGCCTGTACAGGGGCAAACCCTGTGCCAGGCTGGAAAAACGCTTTCAGATCAACGACTTGGGGAGCTTCGGGTGCCGTTTCGGCCGCCGGAGCCGGCCGGAGGGGCCCAAAACCCCTGTTTTTGTCGCCGAATCCCGACAAGCCATGGCGACTGGTGGGGATTGGCCTTTTAAATCAACGACTTAGGGGCGTCGCTACTCGGCGACAGGGTCGCTGCCATTGGCGACAACGTCGGCTTTGAAGTGCCCCGGCGTGAGCTCGTGCTTCTGCAGCAGGCGGTAGAACTCGGTGCGGTTGCGGTCGGCCAGACGGGCTGCGTCGGCCACGTTGCCGTCGGTCAATTTCAGCAGGCCGACCAGGTAATCGCGCTCGAAACGCTGCTTGGCCTCGGCATAGGTCTGGACCTCGACCGTCGGCACGCGCAACGCACGCTGCACCAGCGCCAGCGGGATCAGCGGTGAACTCGACAGCGCGCAGACCTGCTCGACCACGTTGAACAGCTGGCGCACGTTGCCCGGCCATGCCGCCGTGGTGAGCGCCTTCAGCGCCTCGGGTGCGAAGCCCGACAGCCGCTTGCCGTACTTGGTCGACAGGCGCTGCAGGAAGTGATTGGCCAGGAGCGGAATGTCTTCGCGCCGCGCGGACAGCGGCGGCAGCGTGAGTGTCACCACGTTCAGGCGGTAGTAAAGGTCTTCGCGGAACTGGCCCGCTTCCATCGCGGCGTCGAGGTCGCGGTGGGTGGCCGAGACGATGCGCACGTCGACCTCGATCGACTGGCTCGCGCCCAGCGGCCGCACCGCACGCTCCTGCAGCACGCGCAGCAGCTTGACCTGCAGCGCGGGCGGCATGTCCCCGATTTCGTCGAGCAGCAGCGTGCCGCCGTCGGCCTGCTGGAACAGGCCCTTGTGGTTGGCGTGGGCGTCGGTGAAGGCGCCCTTCATGTGGCCGAACAGTTCCGACTCGAGCAGCGCCTCGGGGATCGCCCCGCAATTGACGGCCACGAAGGGCTTGTCGGCGCGCGCGCTGGCCTTGTGGATGGCGCGGGCCAGCAGCTCCTTGCCGGCGCCCGAGTCGCCGCGCAGCAGCACCGAGGCGTCTGACTTGGCGACCATGCGTGCCTCGGCCAGCAGCTCGGCCATGCGGTTGCTGCGGCTCACGATTTCCGAGCGCCAGCTGTCGTCGCCGGCCTTGCTTGGCGTGGCGGCCGGCGCACCGAGCGCCAGCGCTTGTGCGATCTTGTCGAGCAGCTCGCGCGCGTCGTAGGGCTTGGTGAGGTAGGTGAAGACGCCGCGTGCCGTGGCCTCGACCGCATCGGGAATGGTGCCGTGCGCCGTGAGCAGGATCACCGGCAGCGAGGGGTGGCGCTTGCGGATCTCGTCGAACAGTGCGAGGCCGTCGCGCCCGGGCAGGCGCACGTCGCTCAGCACCAGTTGCGGATGCTCGATTTCGAGCTGGGTGAGGGCGGTCTCGGCCGAAGTCACGGCCGTGACCTGGTAGCCCGCCGACACCAGCCGCATCGAGAGCAGCCGAAGCATGTCCGGGTCGTCGTCGACCACGAGGAGACGGGCGCCTGGCGTGCTCATTCAAGAACCTCCGTGCTGTTGTGCACTGCGGTGCGAGCGGCTGCGGGCGACCGTGCGGTGCTCATGGGTTTTGCCGGGTTCCGTTGGGCACTGCCGGCACGGTGGTGTTGGGCCGCGCGAAGCTGCGCTCGATGGCGCGCAGGGCTTCGATGCGGTCGTTGAGCTGGTCGATGCGGCGCTGGCTGTCGCGCAGCTGCTGCACCTGCTTGTCGCGGTCGTCCTCGACGCGGCGCTGCTCCACGTAGCGGGCGGCCAGCGTGCGCGCGAGCGGGTGCAGGGCCTGGGCTTCGGGGGCCGGGTTGGCGATCACGCGCTGCAGCAGCCCCAGCGCACGCGCCAGGTCCGCGGGCACGCGCGTCTGCGAAAGCAGCAGCGCGAGCTGCATTTGGGTGGTGGGCGAGTCGCCAGGGTCGCCGATGCGCGCGATCTCGGCGCTCAGGTCGGCGCCGTTCAGCGGGCGCACCTTGTCGGCGTACGACAGCATGGCCGCCAGCGGCCCCTGCGTCATCAGCGTGAAGAGCGAGGCCGGCTGCGTGGCGGGCGCTTTGGGCTCGGCCTCGACCGGCATCACGCGCGGCATGACGGTCGGCGGCGGCAGGGCATCGGCCTCGGCCGGCGGCTTGGGCTGTATCGCGCAGGCGGCCAGCAGCAGGACGAAAGGCACGGTCATCGCCCCGGCGAAGGTGGAACTGCGGACGAACGAAAAAGACATGGGTCGAAGAAAGGGACGCGAGGCGGTGTTTCGGATGGGGTGCCGGGTGCTCAGGCCGTGCGCGGCAGTTCGATGCGAAAGCGTGCACCGGGCCCGCCAGGCAGCAAGGCGATGCGGCCCCCGTGGGCTGCAATGTACTCCTGCACGATGGAAAGTCCGATGCCGGTGCCTTTCACCGTGTGCTCGGGCTGGCGCTCGCCGCGGAAGAAGGGCTCGAAGATCCGGTCGCGGTCGCCATCGGCAATGCCCGGGCCGGCGTCGTTGACGTCGATGTACACCGCCTCCGGCGTGCCCGACACCGCCAGCGTGATGACGCCGCCGCTGGCCGAGAAGCGGATCGCGTTGGAAAGCAAGTTGGCGATGGCCGTGCCGAGCTTGGCGCGGTCGACCGTGGTCGTGATCGGCTCGCCCTCGGCGCGCACGCGCAGCCCGTGCGACTGCCACTGCAGGCGCTGCGCCTCGATCTGTTCCTCGATCAGCGGCAGCAGCTCGGTGCGCTCGCGGCGCAGTTCGCGCGCCTCGAACGCGGCGGCGTTGAAGCGCAGCAGCGCCTCGATCTGCCCCTGCAGCGACACGGTGTTCTGCTGCAGGATCTGCGCGACCTCGAGCTGCGCCGGGTTCAGCGGACCCGTCACGCCATCTTCGAGCAGCGAGACGCCTTCGCGCAGCGCCGCCAGCGGCGTCTTCAGTTCGTGCGACACGTGGCGCAGAAAGCGCGCCTTGTCGGCGTCCAGCTCGGTCAGGCGCAGCCGCAGCCATTCGAGCTGCTGCGACACGCGCCGCACGTCGGCCGGGCCGCGGATGTCGATGGGTTCGTCCAGCCGGTTCTGGCCCAGGCCGACGATGGCGTTTTCGAGCCGCTTGAAGGGGCGCGCGAGCCAGATGCCGAAAGCCAGCGCCAGCACCACCGCCAGCACGCTGGCGGCGACTACTTCGCGCATCAGCCGGCGGCGCGCGTTCTCGATGCGCTTGGCCAGCGCATCGTTCTGCATTTCGATCAGGAACTGCGCCTGCTGCGCAAGGTTGGTGTTGAGCGCGTCGAGCTCGCGGAACTGCATCGCCATCGTGCTTTCGCGCGTGAGGGCGCTGTCGGCGCTGCCGCTCATCAGGCCTTCGATCACGCCCAGCTGGGAGCGCCACATCTCGATGCCCGCGGGCGCGAGGCCGTTCTTTTCCAAGCGCTCCAGCACCTGGTGCGCCTCGCGCGCGGCGTCGTCGAAGCGGCGGCGCAGCACGGCGTCGTTCAGCACCAGCGACTGGCGCCCGGCGCGCTCCATCGCCGCGCTGCGCTCGGCCAGCGACTGGGACGCACCCGACAGCCGCAGCGCGCGCGCGGCCGCGTCGCGGCTTTGCGTCATCAGCACGTCGTACTGCAGCACCGAGCGCAGGGCCACGCCGACCAGCAGCGCGGTGATCAGCAGGAACGCGAACAGCAGGAGCTGCTGGAACGAGCCCCGTATGGATGGCCGCTTCGCCATCAGTGGGCGAGCGCGGCCGTGGCTGCCGTCGTCGTCGACGATTCGCGCGTCAGGACTTCGCCGCGCAGCGTGTACGCCAGCGAGCGCGTGATGCGCAGGTCGGTCATTTGCCCGACGAGGCGCGCGTCGCCCTCGAAGTTGACGACGCGGTTGCAGGCGGTGCGGCCCATCAGCTCGTTCGCGTCCTTGCGCGAGGCGCCTTCGACCAGCACGCGCTGGGTGGTCCCGACCAGCGCCTGCCCGAAGCGCTTGACGTTGCCGTCGATCACGGCCTGCAGCGTGTGCAGCCGCGCGAGCTTGACTTCGTGCGGCGTATCGTCGTGCAGCGCGGCGGCCGGCGTGCCGGGGCGCGGGCTGAAGATGAAGCTGAAGCTGTTGTCGAACTGGCAGTCGTCGATCAGCTTCATCATCTTGGCGAAGTCTTCGTCGGTCTCGCCGGGGAAGCCGACGATGAAGTCGCTGGAAAGCGCCAGTTCAGGGCGGATGGCGCGCAGCTTGCGCACCGTGCTCTTGTATTCCATGGCGGTGTAGCCGCGCTTCATGGCCATCAGGATGCGGTCGCTGCCGTGCTGCACCGGCAGGTGCAGGTGGCTCACGAGTTGCGGCACCTTGGCATAGGCCTCGATCAGGCGCGGCGTGAACTCGTTCGGGTGGCTGGTGGTGTAGCGGATGCGCTCGATGCCGGGGATCTCGGCCACGTATTCGATCAGCAGCGCGAAGTCGGCGATCTCGGCGGTGTCGCCCATCTTGCCGCGGTAGGCATTCACGTTCTGGCCCAGCAGCGTGATCTCGCGCACGCCCTGGTCGGCCAGGCCGGCGATCTCGACCAGCACGTCGTCGAGCGGGCGGTTCACTTCCTCGCCGCGGGTGTAGGGCACCACGCAGTAGCTGCAGTACTTGGAGCAGCCTTCCATGATCGACACGAAAGCCGTCGAGCCTTCGACGCGTGCCGGCGGCAGGTGGTCGAACTTCTCGATCTCGGGAAAGCTGATGTCCACCTGCGGGCGGTCCAGCCGCTCGCGGTCGTTCAGCATCTCGGGCAGGCGGTGCAGCGTCTGCGGGCCGAACACGATGTCGACGTACGGGGCGCGCGCAATGATGGCTTCGCCTTCCTGGCTCGCCACGCAGCCGCCCACGCCGATCTTCACGCCCTTGGCCTTCAGGTGCTTCACGCGGCCGAGGTCGGAGAACACCTTCTCCTGCGCCTTCTCGCGCACCGAGCAGGTGTTGAAGAGGATCAGGTCGGCCTCGTCCACGTTCTGCGTCGGCTCGTAGCCCTGGGCGGCGTTCAGCACGTCGGCCATCTTGTCCGAGTCGTACTCGTTCATCTGGCAGCCGAAGGTCTTGATGAATACTTTTTTCATGGGGATCTCTTTCATGGCCCTGCGCGAAAAGGAGGGCACGGCGGGCGCGGCGCGGAACACAAGGCCCGCGCCGGCTTTTCTTATTGCGTGTTGACGGTGTCGTTCGAGGTGAACGGCCAGACATTCAGAAACGGCTTGTTCAGCGACTCGCGGCTGGCCGAGGCTTCTTCGGGCGTGAGGATCCAGACCTCGCGCAGCAGCCCGGCGGCGTCGCGCGTGTAGTTGACCAGGTAGCGCTGGCCGATGATGGCGCCCGGCATGACCAGCATGTTCTGCGCGCTGCGGATGCGCGCGCCGGCCCCCAGGCGGTCGGGCTTGCCGTCGAGTTCGACGTCGGGCGCACTGAGCACCGTGAACTTGCCGCGCAGGGTGCCGATGGGGAAGTTGCGGCCGCCGACCAGCGATTCGTTCTGGGTCTGCGGGCGGGGCACCTCGTCCTGGGCGCTGGCCTGGAGCGAGAAAAGACCGGCGGCGCCTGCGACCGCTGCGCAAAGCGCTATGAAAGTGAGAGTGTTCGTGGGTTTCTTGCAGCGGTTCATGGGGTATATCCAGAGGCTGTGCAGCGCGCGATTTTAACGACCGGGGGTCTGTCTATCGCGCGGACACAGTGGGTGAGGCCGGGCGGAATTCGTTCATTGCTTTACATTTCTTTACGGTGCCCATCGACAGCGCGGGGCGGCCACTGCTCCAATAGCCTTTGTCAGCCCAAAGTGCACAAGAACCCCATGAAAAAGAATGTTGCCATTGCCCTTGCGGGTGTGTTGATCGTAGCCGTCGCAGGCGGGTGGTGGAGCATGTCCGGCAACAAGCTCGCCGCGAAGAACGACAAGGCCCCGACCGCCGCCGGCGGTGCCCCGGCCGGTGGCGGCGCGCCCGCGCTCGTGACGCTGGCCACCGCCGAAAAGCAGGACGTGCCGGTGACGGTGCAGGTCAACGGCAGCGTGGTGTCCCTCAACAGCGTCGACCTGCGCCCGCAGGTCACGAACACGGTGAGCGCGGTGCACGTGAAGGAAGGGCAGTTCGTCAAGGCGGGCCAGTTGCTGTTCACGCTGGACGACCGCAACGACCAGGCCAACCTGGCGCGCGCCCGGGCCCAGCAGCAGAAAGACGAGGCCACCCTGGCCGACCTGGAGCGCCAGTACAAGCGCAGCCAGGATCTGGTGGCGCAGAACTTCATCGCCAAGAGCGCGGCCGACGCCACGCTGTCGCAGCTCGATGCGCAGCGCGCCGCCGTCGCCGCCGACCGCGCCGCCGTCCAGTCGGCGCAGGTGGCGCTGGGCTATGCCACGCTGCGTGCGCCCATTGCGGGGCGCATCGGCGCCGTCAACATCTACCCGGGCACGCTGGTGCAGCCGACGCTGTCGCTGGTCACGGTCACGCAGCTCGACCCGATTGCCGTGAGCTTCCCGGTGCCCGAGGGCAACCTGCAAGACCTGCTGGCCGCCTCGCGCACCCGCTCGAAGGTCGAGGCCGTCGTCAACGGACGCAAGGAGCCCCTCAGCGGCACGCTCGACTTCGTCGACAACACCGTGGATCCGCAGATCGGCACCGTGCGCGCCAAGGCCGTGTTCACCAACGCCGACCAGAGCCTCTGGCCCGGCCAGTTCGTCGGCACCCGCATCACGGTGCGCACGCTCGATGGCGCCACCGTGGTGCCGGCCGCGGCGCTGATGATGCTGGCCGACGGCACCTCGCTCTATGTGGTCGACGAATCCAGGACCGCCACGCGCCGCAAGGTCAAGGCGCTGCACACCTTCGGCACCAAGGTCGCGGTGAGCGGCGTGGCGCCGGGCGAGCAGGTGGTGATCGAAGGCAGCCAGAACGTGCGCCCCGGCGGCAAGGTTCGCGTCGACGCCAAGGCGGCACCGGCCGCCCCGAATGGCACCACGGGCGTCACGCCCGGCAGCGCGGCATCGTCCGACGCCCAGCCCGTGCGGGAACGCGCATGAACATCTCGGAGCTCTGCATCCGTCGTCCGGCGATGACGGTGCTGCTGTCGGCCGCGGTGGTGGTCATCGGCATCTTTGCGTACTTCAGCATCCCGGTGGCGGCGCTGCCCAGCTACAACACGCCCGTCATCAACGTCAATGCGCAGTTGCCGGGCGCCAGCCCGGACACCATGGCGAGTTCGGTTGCGCTGCCGCTCGAAAAGCAGTTCTCGACCATCCCGGGCCTGCAGACCATCAGCTCGGTCAACACGCAGGGCGTGACCTCGCTCACGCTCGAATTCGTGAGCAGCCGCGACATCGACGCCGCCGCGGTCGACGTGCAGGCCGCGCTGCTGCGCGCCCAGCGCCAGTTGCCGCAGGAGCTGACGCAGCTGCCCTCGTACCGCAAGGTGAACCCGGCCGATGCGCCGGTGCTGTTCATTGCGCTGATCTCGCCGTCGATGAACCCGTCGGAGCTCAACGACTACGCCGAGAACCTGATCTCGCCCACGCTCTCGACCATCGATGGCGTGGCGCAGGTGGGCGTGTACGGCCGCAAGGCCTTTGCCGTGCGCATCAAGGCCAACGCCGACCTGCTCAACGCGCGCAACATCACGCTCGACGAATTGGCCAAGGCCGTGAATTCGGCCAACGCCAACACGCCGGTCGGCACGCTCGACGGCCCGCGCCAGACGCTCACCATCCAGGCCAACCGGCAGTTGGTGAAGGCGGCCGATTTCGCCAAGCTGATCGTGGGCCAGCGCAACGGCGCGCCAGTGCGGCTCGATGAAGTGGCGACCATCGAAGACAGCTTCGAGTCGGTCAAGACATCGAGCAGCTTCAACGGCCAGGACTCGATCTCGCTGGCCGTGCAGCGCCAGCCCAATGCCAACACCGTGCAGGTGGTGGACGCGGTGCGCGCGCTCATTCCGCGCTTCAAGGCCGAGCTGCCGCAGTCGGTCGAGATCCAGATGGTGAACGACCGCTCGCTCTCGATCCGCGAGGCGGTGCACGACGTGCAGCTCACGCTGCTGGGCACGATCGCGCTGGTGGTGCTGGTGATCTTTCTCTTCCTGCACCGGCTGGTGGCGACGCTGATCCCGGCGGCGACCATTCCGATCTCGCTGATCGGCGCGGTGGCGTTGCTCTACGCCTTCGGCTACAGCCTGGACAACGTCTCGCTGCTGGGCATCACGCTGGCCGTGGGCCTGGTGGTGGACGACGCGATCGTGGTGCTCGAAAACATCATGCGCTACGTCGAGAAGGGCATGGAGCCCTTTGCAGCGGCGCTGCGCGGGGCGCGCGAGGTGGGCTTCACCATCGTGTCGATCTCCATCTCGCTGGTGGCCGTGTTCATCCCGATCTTCTTCATGCCGGGCGTGATCGGCCTCCTGTTCCACGAGTTCGCGGTGGTGGTGGCGCTGGCGGTTCTGGTGTCGGCCATCGTGTCGCTCACGCTGGTGCCGATGCTCGCGAGTCGGCTGCTCAAGCACGTGCCCCGGAAAGAGGGCGCGATGGACCATGAAGAAGAACATCCCGAGCCGGGCACCGCCATCGGCCGCGCCTTCGAGCGCGGCTACCGCGCGGTGCACGGCAGCTACATGCGCTCGCTCGACTGGACGCTGGGACACCGCAACCTGATGCTGCTGATGGCGGGCCTGACCTTCGTCGTCACCGGCTGGTTGTTCGTCACCATTCCCAAGGGCTTCTTCCCCGAGGAAGACATCGGCCAGATCCAGATCACGACCGAGGCCGCCGAAGACATCTCGTTCACCGCCATGAAGGCGCTGCAGGCCCGTGTGTCCGACGCGCTGCAGGCCGACCCGAGCGTGGACTACGTGAGCTCCTTCGTCGGCGTGGGCGGCCCGACCGCCACGCAGAACTCAGGGCG
Source organism: Variovorax sp. EL159 (assembly GCF_900100965.1). GTDB lineage: Bacteria > Pseudomonadota > Gammaproteobacteria > Burkholderiales > Burkholderiaceae_C > Variovorax. The sequence continues at coordinate 494,152 of NZ_FMUJ01000005.1, forward strand.
CCTGTTCGCGGTGCTCAAGCCGCGCAGCGAACGTCCGCAGATGTCGAAGGTGCTCGAATCCCTGCGCCAGCGTTTCCGCGAGATCCCGGGCATTGCCGTCTACATGCAGCCGGTGCAGAACCTGCGCCTGGGTGGTCGCCAGAGCAAGGCGCGCTTCCAGTACACGCTGCAGAGCGTGAACGCCGGCGAGATGGTGCCGTGGTCCACGAAGCTCATGGAACGCATGCGCGCAGACCCGGCCTTCCGCGACGTGACCAGCGACTCGCAGAACCGCGGCCTGCAGGCCACGCTCGACATCGACCGCGACAAGGCCGGCGTGCTCGGCGTGGCCGTGGGTGACCTGCGCACCGCGCTCTACAACGCCTATGGCGACCGTCAGATCGGCAGCATCTACGCCGCGAGCAACACCTACCAGGTGATTCTTTCGGCGGCCGACGACGACCGCCAGTTCGAGGACGACGTCGCGCGCCTGTCGGTACGCAGCACCACCGGCCGGCTGGTGCCGCTGTCGGCCTTCTCGACCGTCAAGCGCACCGTGGGGCCGACCTCGGTCAACCACCAGGGCCAGTTGCAGGCGGTGACGGTGTCGTTCAACCTCGCACCCGACGTGCCGTTGGGCAACGCGACCGCGAAGATCGACCGCTTCAAGGACGAGCTGAAGATGCCGCCTTCGATCATCACCACCTACGGCGGCGATGCGGCGGTGTTCCAGAGTTCGCAGTCGAGCCAGGCCGTGCTGCTGGTGTTGGCGGTGCTGGTCATCTATGTGCTGCTGGGCGTGCTGTACGAAAGCTACATCCACCCGCTGACGATTCTTGCGGGTCTGCCGTCGGCGGCGGTGGGAGCGCTGATTTCGCTGAAGCTCTTCGGCTTCGACCTGACGCTGATCGCGACCATCGGCATCCTGCTGCTGATCGGTATCGTGAAGAAGAACGCGATCATGCTGATCGACTTCGCGCTCGACGCGCAGCGCACCGAGGGCATGAAGCCGGTCGATGCGATCCGCGAGGCCTGCCGGCTGCGCTTCCGTCCGATCCTGATGACCACGCTGGCTGCGCTGATGGGCGCGCTGCCGCTCGCATTGGGCCTGGGCGCCGGCGCCGAGTTGCGCCAGCCGCTGGGCGTGGCCGTGGTGGGCGGGCTGATCTTCTCGCAGGTGATCACGCTTTACATCACGCCTGCGATCTACCTGGCGCTCGACCGCTACAGCGGCACGGGGCCGATGGTCGATCTGCCGGGCGAGGCGAAGAAGGGTGAGGCGGGCGTGGCTGGAGATGCCGCGGCGCATGCCTGAGGCGCGGCGTTCTTTCTTGAGGTAATTCTGCGGACTGCCCGGTAGCCGTCAGGCAGTTGCGGCGCCGGCGCCGCCCTTGGCTTCAAAGATGGCGTACAGCCATGAGCGCCAGCCAACCGGCGACAAAGGCAATCTGCAGCCCTCCGAAGCGCCACACCACCGCCATGGTGACGACCACGGGCAAGAGCAAGGTGGGCGCGATGCAGATCTGGATCAGCAGATAAGCCGCCATCAGGCTGGGGCCGGCGTTCGACAAGGCAATCTCGGCCGCCGGCCAACGCGAAAGCCATTGGGCGGCGCCCAGGCCCGACAGGCGGATGGCGATCGTGACCAAGGCCATGACGAGGATGGCATTCATGCCCGACTCTTCCTCCTGTTGATCCACAGCGTGGCCACCATGCCGGCCAGGGCAGCCACCAGCACGGCCGCGGCTTGCTGGTCGGTTCGCCACCAGCAGACCCAACCGGCCACGGCGCCGATGGCGACCGGCGTCAGTTGGTGAGGGTTCTTTCGAAGGCCGATGGGCAGCAGCAGCGCCATCGAGAGCGGAACCAGTGCATCCATGCCGAAGCGATACAGCATCTGCTGCGTGAAGATGGCGCCGAACTGGAATCCGGCGATGCAGCCAGCCGTCCACGCCAAGGTCAGCGCAGAGGCATTTCCCAGAACAAAGTTGGCGTTGATCGGGCCGCGCTGGGCGGCAATGTGACATGCGGTCCAGCTGCTGTCGGTGACCATGGCCGCCGCCAGCCACACGCGCCACTTGCTGGAATTTTTCAGGTAAGGCCAGAGCGAGGCCGTAAAAATAAGGTGCTTTGTGTTGAGCCCGACCGTCAATGCAATCAGTGCGCCAATGTGCGCGGAATTATTGAATTCAAGCGCGGCCAATTGGGCAGTGGCCGCATTGACGCTCAACGCAGCAAAAACCAATTCACCCAAAGACCAATCGGCATTCTTGCTGGCAACGCCGACAATCAGGCCAAATACCAATACCTTGGGAATGAAAGGAAGCGCCGCAATCCAGCCATGCGAAACTCCCATGGAGGCGGACAGGGATTTTTGCATCAAAACCCTTGTGTTCGGCTTATATCCAGAACAGAAGTTTTTCAGGGGTCGTTCCGAAAAACCCGGACAAGGTCAGCCGATCTCCGTCGCTTGGCAATACCTCATGTGCCTGCGTGGTGCGGAAGATGATCAAATCTCCAACGCGGGGAGCAACTTCGAAATGCTCGCTTTCTTCGCCGACAAGCGCAGGGTCTTGCTCTTTATAAATGCGCGTCTGCCCTCCGGACTTGGGTGTCTTGAGATAAATGTTCCACGCAAACTGCTCTTTGATTTGCGGCGCAAATGAAAGCCCGGTGTCTTCGCCCGGCATCCAGTCCCGATGAATCGGTGCCTCAGGCAAGACGCGCACCGTGAAGTTCATCATGCGGCTGCCCTGGTGCTCGGCGACGCCGTGGCCCAGGGAGAACATCTTCGATGCCACCTCCTGGACACGCGGGAAGAAATTGACGAGGCCAAGAATGCGCTGGTCGAATATTTCTTCAAAAATTCGTGTCCGGCGAAAATATTCGTCTTGATCCGATTTGAATCGGAAGAAATTGGGGCCGAGCTTTCCTTTGCGGACGACACCGCCCGCTTTGTCGTCGCCCTCGTAATATTCGATGCCAATTTCTGAAATGGCATGCAATATCAGGTCAATTTGATATTCGTGTAGAAAATTCTCGAATCGCAGACCTGCGCGGTCTCCGGTTGAAAATTTCTTTATCGCCGAGAGGTTCGGCGTTGTGCGGTTGATATCCTCAACCACCCAGCTGTTCAACTCTGCCATCATTTCCTCTTGGATTGTGAAGAGGATAATGGCGTCAAGTTAGGGTTTTCGTGGTATCCAGAGATACAGGAAGTCAACTATTTTTGTAATGCAAACGGCGTAGCGCAGAAGCATCGTGGATGATCACCTGCTTTGCGCGCGTCTCAATGACGCCTTCTTTCGACAGCAGGTTCAGCGTTCTTGTCACGGTGACTCGACTCAATGCGGTCATTGCAGCAATTTTCTCGTGCGTGAGATCGACCTGAAAATTCCCCGATTCCTGCATTGAAGGAAATTCACTGTTCGATTGCAATCGCGCAATACGCAAAAGCAAATCGACCACCCGCTCTTTGGGCGCAGCCGATGCAACGCCTGCCAGCTTTTCAACAATCATGTGATTCTTGAAGCCGAGGAGTTGAATGAGCGAAGCCGCAAGCTCGGGCATGGTGGAAAATTTTCGGGTGATATCCGCCGGGAGATAGCGGCTGAGGACCGCAGGCGCCACCACCCGTGTCGTCGTCGGGCGGGGCCTGTTGGCGAACGCCGGGCCTTCGCCAAAAATTGCGCCCGGCCCGAATATCTCGAGCAGAAATTCGGCGCCATTGCTTCGCTGGATGGTCGAGTGAACAAATCCGGAGCGAAGAAGATAAAAATAACTGTGCCGTTCCCCTTCTCGGGCCAGCACGTCCCCGGCCGCCAAACTGACGACGTTGCCCAGATGCGTGGCTTCGATCCATGGGGTCGAGAGCGCCAGCGAGGCGTCCCAACTGGCATACGCCGAGGATTCGGAATTTATTCTTTTCATTCAGAAGATTGCTTCTGTATCGATTGCTGATGCGTCGGCACCGATCCAGTCGGCGTCCGGCCCCTCGCTCCTTGCGCCTGGCGCAAACCAGTCAGGCCCACTCGAGCCCTTCAGGTCGCAGCCATGGCGCTACTGGAGGGTAGCGTGGCGTCAGCTTCGACGGGCGAGCAACGACCCTGTGCGCGGCAAGGTCGCTGTGTGCCACGACCCGCTAGGTCGTCGTTTCGTCGAGCGTGTCGTCCGCCGTGAGGTGGGCGGTATCGCTCCAGCCGACAAGGCTGAAGCCTTCGGGCGTCCACAGCATGCGGTTGATGGCCGCGTTGCCGAGCTGCCACGTGCGCGGCGCCTGCAGGGCCTGACGGGTGGCGGCGCGGTACAGCACGTCCATCACGCCACCGTGCGCGACCAGCGTGACCAGCTCGCCCGGATGGCGCGCAGCCAGCTCCGACGCCACGGTGGTGATGCGGTCGCGAAAGGTCAGCAGGCTCTCGCCGCCAACCGGCTCGAACTCGGGATCGCGCTCGCGCCAGCGCTTGGCGTCCATCGGCCGCTGGGCCTCGATCTCGGCGAAGCTCATGCCCTCCAGGTGGCCGAAGGCGCGTTCGCGCAGGCGGGGCTCGGGCTGCACCGTCAGGCCGTGCGGCCTGGCGATGGCTTCGGCGGTCTGCCAGGCGCGCGAAAGGTCGCTGGCGTAGATGACGCGGATCGGCTCGTCGGCCAGCGCCTGGCCGGTGCGCTCGGCCTGCCACAGGCCGGTCGGGTTGAGGCCGATGTCGAGTTGCCCCTGGATGCGCGTGTCGACGTTCCAGGCGGTTTCGCCGTGGCGCACGGCGATCAAACGGGTGATTTCTTCCATCCGCTGGGATTTTAAAAGCGGGCTGCTTGGCTTACTTCTTTGCGGTCGGCGACGACAGGTCGATGTTCACCCGGCGCTCGCCCGGCGGCGGATTGGGGAAGCCCTGCAGGGCGGCCTGGAACATCACCGGGAGGATGGCCGCGCTCGAGTTGTACGGGCCGTCGTTGCGGGCGCGCGTCTCATAGACCACGCGGTTGGAGCCCGTCTCGCGCAGCACGATGCTGACTTCGCGTTCGTACCAGGGATTGGCCGCCGGCGGCATGAACACCGGGCTGCCGTACCAGCCGCCGCCATACCAACGGCGGCCGTAGTAGCCATAGCCGCCGTAGCCATAGCCCCAGGGGCCGTCGTAGAGCCACGGGTCGGCCCAGGGCGAGAGGCCGGCCGTCACGCGGGCGCCGATCTGCGCGCTGTATTGCGGCTTGGCGTCGTCGCGGCGCAGGCCGACTTTTTCGAGTGCGGCGGCAGCCATGGCTTCGAGTGAATCCTGCCGGGCGGTGTCCGCCTGCTGCGAGGGCAGCCGCTCGAAGCGGTAGGTGGCGCCGGGCGCCACGGTGCCGAGCGAAGAGAAGCTCTTCACGTCGCTGTCGACCACCCAGGAGGTGGCGCAGCCGCTGAGGGTCGCGACTGCTACTAAAAGAAGAGCGGGGAACGCACGTTTCATAAAGGGTCTCCGGGCATTGATGCCCAAAATTCCCCTGGGTTGCCCGGATCAGCCCTGGACGATGCGCAGGGCCGAGGGTGCCTGGGAGAGCAGATCGAAAGAGGGTGTGTCGAAAGCCTTGTCGCCTTCGTCGTCGGCCACGCCGGTCGCCTTCAGACCCTTGAAATCGTGCCGCGTTCCATCGAGCAGGTGCGAAGGCACCACGTTCTGCAGCGCGGTGAACATGTTCTCGACGCGGCCGGGGTACTTCTTGTCCCACTCGCGCAGCATCTCGCCGACCTGCTTGCGTTGCAGGTTCTCCTGGCTGCCGCAGAGCGTGCAAGGAATGATCGGGAATTCGCGGTGCTGCGCCCAGCGCACCGTGTCCTTTTCGGCCACGTAGGCCAGCGGGCGGATCACGATGTGCTTGCCGTCGTCGCTCACCAGCTTGGGCGGCATGCTCTTCAGCTTGCCGGCAAAGAACATGTTGAGGAAGAAGGTCTGCAGCATGTCGTCGCGGTGGTGACCCAGCGCAACCTTGGTGGCACCCAGCTCGTCGGCCACGCGGTACAGGATGCCGCGGCGCAGCCGGCTGCACAGGCCGCAGGTCGTCTTGCCCTCGGGAATCACGCGCTTGACGATGCTGTAGGTGTCCTGGTTCTCGATGTGGAAGTCCACGCCCAGGTCGCTCAGGTACTTGGGCAGCACCTCTTCGGGAAAGCCGGGCTGCTTCTGGTCGAGGTTGACCGCGACGATGTCGAAGTGAATCGGCGCGCGGGCCTTCAGCTTGAGCAGGATGTCGAGCAGCGCGTAGCTGTCCTTGCCGCCCGAGACGCACACCATGACCTTGTCGCCCTCTTCGATCATGTTGTAGTCGACGATCGCGCGGCCGACCTCGCGGCACAGGCGCTTTTCGAGCTTGTGCGTCTCGCGTTCGATCTTCAGCGAGTTGGTGACGGTCGCGGCGGCTTCGGGCGCCTCGTCGATCCAGACGGCGTTCATTGGTGGGCTACTTCAGGCAAATCGGGGGAAAGGGCCCCGATTTTGCCTTGGATCACCATTCCCCGGCTTCCATGCGGATAGCCACTTCGCAGTCGTCGAAGATTTCGAGCTTGGCGATCTTCACGCGCACGCCCAGCACGCCGGGCAGTTGCAGCAGGCGCTGCACCAGCTTGCCGATCAGGCTTTCGAGCAGGTTCACGTGCTCGGCGGTGCACTCGTCGATGATGATGAGCCGCACCTTGCCGTAGTCGAGCACGTGGAAGATATCGTCGTCTTTCGGCAGCAACGGCTGCTCGCCGAGGTTGAGCTCGGCATCGACCTGGATCGGCTGCGGCGCGACCTTCTCGTGGTCGAGGATGCCGAGGTTCGCGTCGAAGCGCAGGCCCAGCAGGGTGAGTGTCTGGCGGCCGTGGGTGTGGGGAGTGGTAGGCATGGTGGTGGAGCTCACATGAGCGAGAAATCGCGCTCGAATTTCATCAGGTGCTGGCCGCCGTCCACCAGCAGCGTGGTGCCGGTAATCGATTGGTTTTCCAGCGCGAACTTCACCGTGGCGACCACGTCGGCCGGGGTGGAAGAGCGGCCCAGCGGCGACAGCTTGTGCAGCTGGGCGAACTTGTCGTCGTCCAGCATGTGGCTTGCCAGCGTGAGGCCGGGCGCCACGCCCACCACGCGCACATGCGGCGCCAGCGCCAGCGCCAGCATTGGCGTGGCGGCTTCCAGCGCGGCCTTGGACAGCGTGTAGCTCAGGAAATCGGGGTTCGGGTTCCACAGCTTCTGGTCGAGCAGATGGACCACCGCGCCCTGTGCATCGCGTGCCGCCAGGTGATCGCGCAGCGCCTGCGCCAGCAGGATGGCCGCGCCGGTGTTGCTGCGCGCATGGCGCTCCATGAGCGCGTAGCTGAAGCTCGCGGCCTCGTCGTGCTCGAACAGCGCGGCGCTGTGGACCACCGCATCGACAGAGCGAAAGCGGGCGACCACGCGGGGCAGCAGTGCGCGCGTGGCCTGTTCGTCTTCGAGGTCGGCCACGAAGAGGGCCGAGTCGCCCGAGAGCGCTGCGCAGTCGGCCACCGTTTGCTGGGCATCCGCCAGCGAGCTGCGGTAGTGCACCGCCACCTGCCAGCCGCCCGCGGCGAGTGCCAATGCGATCTCGCGGCCCAGCCGTCGGCCAGCGCCGGTGACGAGAACGGTACGGCGGGTCGGGGTGGGGAAAGCGGCGCTCATGCGGGGAGAGGGAGAATCGGGGGTGTGACGACAAAGACGCCAAACAGTTTACCCACCGCCCTCGACCACCTCATCGCCCGCGCCGTCGAGCGCGCCGGCGGCTGGATCGGGTTCGACCGCTTCATGGCACTCGCCCTGTATGCGCCCGGCCTCGGCTACTACGCCAACACTTCCGCCAAGTTCGGCCACATGCCGTCATCGGGCAGCGACTTCGTGACGGCACCGGAGCTGACGCCGATGTTCGGCCAGACGCTCGCAGCCCAGGTGGCCGAGGCGCTGGAGAAAACCGGCACCGACACCGTCTGGGAGTTCGGCGCGGGCTCCGGCGCGCTGGCGGTGCAGCTGCTGCATGCGCTCGACGAAATGGGGCGCAGCGATGTGCGCTATCGGATCGTCGACCTGTCGGGCACCTTGCGTGAGCGGCAGCAGCAGGCGCTGGTGCGCTATGCGGATCGAGTCGAATGGTTGGGCGAGCTGCCCGAGTCGATGCAGGGCGTGGTGGTCGGCAACGAGGTGCTCGATGCGATGCCGGTGCAACTGCTGGCGCGTGTTGCGGGGCAGTGGTTCGAGCGCGGCGTGGTGCGCAATGCGCAGGGCGACGGCTGGACCTGGGCCGATCGCGCGACCGACCTGCGTCCGCCGGTCGACGTGCCCGGCGAACACGACTACCTGACCGAAATCCATCCGCAGGCCCAGGCCTTCATTGCGACGCTGGCGGACCGGCTCGACAAGGGCGCGGCTTTTCTCATCGACTACGGTTTTCCCGAGAGCGAGTACTACCACCCGCAGCGCCACATGGGCACGGTGATGTGCCACCGCGCGCACCAGGCCGATGGCGATCCGCTGGCGGACGTGGGCTACAAGGACATCACGGCGCATGTCGATTTCACCGGCATTGCGCTGGCGGGGCAGAACGCGGGGTTCGAGGTGCTGGGCTATACGAGCCAGGCGCGCTTTCTGCTGAATTGCGGGTTGCTGGGGAGGATGGAGCGGGGCTCTACTGCCGAGAGGGCGATGGCGGCTCGGTTGATTCATGAGCATGAGATGGGGGAGTTGTTCAAGGTGGTGGGGTTTGCTGTGGGGGGGGCTTGGGAGGCGATGGGGTTTGGTGAGGGGGATCGCAGTCATACGCTGTGACTTGCCTGTTTGCCTGCCTGCTTGCTTGCTATATCGCTGCTTTGTTTGAGTTCCGAGGCCGGGTCTCGCCCCGGCGGGCGACTCACTTTCTTTTGCTTCGCCAAAAGAAAGTAAGCAAAGAAAAGGCGACCCCGCTGTCTGCGACCCCTTCGCTGCGCTACGGGGCAACCTGCGGTGCTCGCGTTTCGCGGGGTCTCGCAGAACTCGCTTCGCTCAAACAGCTGCGAGCCCTGATCCGCGAAACGCTCCGCTCCTCGGCGCAGCCAGAGGGGCTTCGATACCGCAAGGGCCTTCGCTGCGCTCGGCATCGCAGTTACCAACAGCCGGGGGGGCGTTGTTGCTCCGACCTCGACCTCGACCTCGGCATCGGCAATGGCAATGGCAATGGCTTCGGCTTCGGCCGTGGACAGGTCCACGGCGACAGCGATCGCTACAGCCAAGGCCAAGTAAGGCCGGAGCTAAGACGGCTCGTCGATCACTGTCCCCATCCCAAGGCACCGCAGACGCGAAGCGTCATCGGTGCCTTGGTGGCCGAGCGAAGCAAAGGCCCGAGTGGTATCCAAGCCCCTCTGGCTGCGCCGAGGAGCGGAGCGTTTCGCGGATCAGGGCTCGCCCTTGTTTGAGCGAAGCGAGTTTGGGCGAGACCCCGCGAAACGTGAGCACCGCAGGTTGCCCCGTAGCGCAGCGAAGGGGTCGCAGACAGTGGGGTCGCCTTTCTTTTGGCTACGTTTCTTTGGCGAAGCAAAGAAAAGTAGGTCGCCCGCCGGGGCGAGACCCGGCCTCCGCCCTTCGCAAGAAGCGCAAAGCCCCAGCCTCCGCCATCCGCAAAAAAACGGCCCCCGCCCTTCGCAAGAAGCACAAGGCCCCCAGCCCAAAGAGCAAGGCATAAGCTAGCAACGAAGAGTTCGTTGAGAAACCACCCCTCACGCCCTACATTCGCGGCATGACCGCCGTCTCCCCCCACGCCCAAGCCCCCCAAGCCGCAGCGCAGCATTTCGAAGTCCGCCCCTTTAACGCCCCCGTCGGCGCAGAAATCATCGGCCTCGACATCTCGAAGCCGATCAACACCGAAGACTTCGCGCTCATCCACCGCGCGCACCTCGATCACCACGTGGTCGTGTTCCGTAATCAGCAGATCACCCCCGCTGAGCACATCGAATTCAGCCGCCGCTTCGGCCCGCTAGAGATCCATGTGCTGCACCAGTTCCAGCTCAGGAACCACCCCGAAATCCTGATCGTCTCCAACATCAAGGAGAACGGCGAGCCCATCGGCCTGGGCGATGCAGGCGTGTACTGGCATTCCGACATTTCGTACAAGCCCAACCCCAGCCTCGGTTCGCTGCTGCATGCACAAGAGTTGCCGAGCGAAGGCGGCGACACGCTCTTCGCCGACCAGCACCTCGCGTGGGAATCATTGCCGGCCGACCTGCAGCAACGCATCCTGCCGCTCAAGGCCGAGCACAGCTACCTTGCCAAGTACGAAGAGCTGCGCGCAAAGAACCCGTGGCGGCCCAAGCTCTCGCAGGCGCAGATCGATCAGGTCGCGCCCGCCGTGCAGCCGGTGGTGCGCACGCACCCTGAAACGGGCCGCAAGGCGTTGTTCGTCAGCGAGCATTTCACGACGCGCATCGTCGGTCTGCCGCAGGACGAAAGCGATGCGCTGCTGGCAGAGCTGTTCGCGCACAGCGTCAAGCCCGAGTTCGTGTATCGCCACACGTGGGCGCCGCACGACCTGGTGTTCTGGGACAACCGCTCGCTGATGCATCTGGCGGCCGGCACGCCAGACCACCTGCGCCGCCGCCTCAACCGCACCACCATCGTCGGCGACACGCCTTTCTGATTCCTTCTTCTCCTTCTTTTTCCGGACCGCTTTCCATGAACCGCTTCACACGCAAGGCCGCTGCATTGGCCGCCGGCCTCAGCCTTCTCGCCGGCAGTCTTGCTGCGCACGCCGAAGGGCAGATCCGCATCGCCGAGCAGTTCGGCATCGTCTACCTGCTGCTCAACGTCGCGCAAGACCAGAAGCTGATCGAGAAGCACGCGAAGGCCGCGGGCGTCGATGCCAAGGTCGAATGGGTCAAGCTGTCGGGCGGTTCGGCCGTCAACGACGCGCTGCTCTCCGGCAACATCGAGATCGCGGGCGCCGGCGTGGGCCCGCTGCTCACGCTGTGGGACCGCACCAAGGGCAAGCAGAACGTGAAGGGCGTGGCGTCGCTGGGCAACTTCCCGTACTACCTGGTGAGCAACAACCCGAACGTGAAGACCATCGCGGACTTCACCGACAAGGACCGCATCGCGCTGCCTGCCGTGGGCGTGTCGGTGCAGTCGCGCGTGCTGCAGTTCGCCTCGGCCAAGCTGTGGGGCGACAAGGAGTTCAACCGGCTCGACAAGATCAGCGTGGCGGTGCCACATCCCGACGCGGCCGCGGCCATCATCAAGGGCGGCACCGAGATCACGGGGCACTTCGGCAACCCGCCGTTCCAGGAGCAGGAACTGGCTGGCAATCCGAACGCGCGCATCGTGCTCAATTCGTACCAGGTGCTGGGCGGGCCGTCGTCGGCGACGGTGCTTTACGCCACCGAGAAATTTCGCAACGAGAACCCGAAGACGTACAAGGCGTTCGTCGATGCGCTCGACGAGGCGGCGAAGTTCGTCACGGCCAACCCCGAGAAGGCGGCGGACATCTACCTGAAGGTGAGCAACGCGAAGCTCGACCGCGAGCTGCTGCTGAAGATCATCAAGAACCCCGAGGTGCAGTTCAAGACCACGCCGCAGAACACCTATCCGCTGGCGGAGTTCATGCATCGGGTGGGGGCGATCAAGAACAAGCCGGGTTCGGTGAAGGATTATTTCTTTGACGATGCGCAGAATGCTTCGGGGAACTGATGAGCACGGCGAAGGTGCGTTCGGGGTTTGACTCCTTCCCCCTTTGGGGGAAGGTCGGGATGGGGGCAGGCAGAGCGGTGGCCAAGCAGACGCCGTCTGCCCCCACCCCAGCCCTCCCCCAGCGGGTGAGGGAGAAGGACGCCAACGCACCGCTGCTGCAAGTGGATGGCGTCAGCCTCGAATACCGCACCCCCGAACGCGTCGTCCGTGCCACGCACCGCGTGAGCTTCGACGTTCATGCCGCCGACCGCTTCGTGCTGCTCGGTCCCTCGGGCTGCGGCAAGTCCACGCTGCTGAAGGCGGTCGGTGGATTCATCCCGCCGGTCGAAGGCGAGATCCGTCTCGACGGCCAGCGCGTGACGCAGCCGGGCCCCGATCGCATCGTCGTGTTCCAGGAGTTCGACCAGTTGCCGCCGTGGAAGACGGTCAAGCAGAACGTGATGTTTCCGCTGCTCGCGTCGCGCACGCTCGGCAAGAAGGAAGCGGCTGAACGCGCGCTGCACTACCTGGACAAGGTGGGCCTCTCGAAGTTCGCCGACGTGCATCCGCACCAGCTTTCAGGCGGCATGAAGCAGCGCGTGGCAATTGCGCGCGCGCTGGCGATGCAGCCGCGCGTGCTGCTGATGGACGAGCCCTTCGCTGCGCTCGATGCGCTCACGCGTCGCAAGATGCAGCAGGAGCTGCTCGAGTTGTGGGACGAGGTGCGCTTCACGCTGCTCTTCGTCACGCATTCGATCGAAGAGGCGCTGGTGGTGGGCAATCGCATCGCGCTGCTGTCGCCGCATCCGGGGCGGATGCGGGCCGAGATCAACAGCCATGGGTTTTCGCTGGCGAGCCTGGGGGGCGCCGAATTTCAAAGCACCGCGCAGCGCATTCACGACATGCTGTTCGAAGAAGAGCCTGAAGTGGCCGTTGCGCCATGAGCCCGGTCTTTCTCCCTCCCCTTAAGGGGGTGGGTTGGGGTGGGGGCTCGCGGCACATCCATCGGCCGCTCCGCCTGCCCCCATCCCAACCTTCCCCCAGAGGGGGAAGGAGCAACACTCCATGAGCACTCTCACACCGCCCATTCGCCCCGAGTACGAGCGCACGCTCGAACCGTTCACCGAACTCCCCGTCGAACGCACGTTGCCGCTCGGCACGCGCATCTGGTCCCAAGCCTGGCTGCGCAAGGGCCTGATCCTCGTCGCCATTGCCGTGCTGTGGGAACTCGCCGCCCGCTGGCAAGACAACGACCTGCTGCTGCCCACCTTCACCGCCACGGCACGCGCGCTGGTCGAGGGGCTGGCCAGTGGCGAGCTGGTCGAGAAGGTGCGCATCTCGCTGGCAGTGCTGCTGCAGGGCTACCTTGCCGGCGTGCTGCTGGCCTTTGCGCTGACCACGCTCGCGGTGTCGACGCAGATCGGCCGCGACCTGCTGGACACGCTGACGTCGATGTTCAACCCGCTGCCTGCCATCGCACTGCTGCCGCTCGCGCTGCTGTGGTTCGGGCTGGGGCGCGGCAGCCTCGTGTTCGTGCTGCTCCATTCGGTGCTGTGGCCGCTGGCGCTCAACACCTACGCCGGCTTCCAGGGCGTGCCCGAGACGCTGCGCATGGCAGGGCGCAACTACGGGCTGAAGGGCTTGCGCTACGTGCTGCAGATCCTGGTGCCGGCCGCGCTGCCGTCGATTCTTTCGGGGCTGAAGATCGGCTGGGCCTTTGCCTGGCGCACGCTGATCGCGGCCGAGCTGGTGTTCGGCGCCTCGTCGGGCAAGGGCGGGCTGGGCTGGTACATCTTCCAGAACCGCAACGAGCTTTACACCGACCGCGTGTTCGCGGGGCTCGCGATGGTCGTGCTGATCGGCCTGCTGGTGGAAAGCCTGGGCTTCAAGACGCTGGAGCGGCTCACGGTGCGGCGCTGGGGCCAGCAGCGCTAGGGAGCCGCAAGGGCGGAGAGCGCGCAGTGGCTACGGCCGCTGCCGCCCGGCCCCCGGCCTGCTTCGCGTTCCACGGCAACACATGCCACCGCCAGGGCCACCACCCCTTTCGCGTCGAACCCGCGCCGGCTCGGGTCTAATCGCAGGTTTTGGCACGTGTTTTCCCCTCTCATGAGCTCTTCCACTCCCGACCTCTCGCCGATTGCCCAAGCGCTGGCCGATGCCGCCTCCGCGCAGTCGATGCACTATTTCCGCACGCCGCTCGACATCATCACCAAGGCCGACGAGAGCCCGGTCACGCTGGCCGACCGCGCGGCCGAGACCGCCATGCGCCAGATCCTCGGCGCCCGCGTGCCGGCCGATGGCATCTATGGCGAAGAACACGGCCCCGAGCGGCTCGATGCCGACCGCGTCTGGGTGCTCGACCCGATCGACGGCACCCGCAGCTTCATCACCGGCTCGCCGCTGTGGGGCACGCTGATCGGCGTGCTGCAGGGCGGCCGCGTGGTGCTCGGCATGGTCGACATGCCGGTGCTGAAAGAGCGCTGGATCGGCCAGGCCGGCCAGGGCGCCACGCGCGACGGCCAGCCGGTTCGCGTGAGCAACTGCACCGAAGTGGCCAAGGCCCGCATCGTCACCACCTCGCCCGATATCTTCGCGCCGGCCGACTGGACGGCGTTCGACCGCCTCAGCCGCCAGTGCGCGATGCGCCGTTTCGGCGGCGACTGCTACGGCTACGCCCAGCTCGCGGGCGGCACCATCGACCTGGTGGTCGAGACCGGCCTGCAGCCCTACGACTACCTCGGCCCGGCCGGCCTGATCGAGGCGGCGGGTGGCGTCATCACCGACTGGCAGGGCCAGCCGTTGGGGCTGAAATCCGACGGACGCGTGATCGCGGCCGCAACGCCCGAACTTCACCGACAAGCGATGGCCGTTCTCGCGGCCTAGACTGTCGGCCATGTTCCGCTGGCTGATCGTCGTTGTCCTTGCCCTGGTGCTCATGAGCGGCCTGACCGCTTGGCTGCGCCGCTTCGGCTTCGGACGGCTGCCCGGCGATTTCGAGTTTCGCGCCTTCGGCCGCGACTGGCAGCTGCCCATTGCGAGCACCGTGCTGCTCAGCATGATCGCGGCGCTGGTCGCGCGCCTGCTGTAGCGGCAGCGCCCCAGACCTGAGAGAAGAACCCCCGCAATGAGAGCCTGCGTAGACATCGGCGGCACCAAGGTGGCCGTGAGCCTTTCCGCTTCGAGCGACGCGCCGCTGATCGGCCGCCGCAGCGAGCCGACCGCCAAGACCGGCGACAACGACGCGGTGGCCGTGCAGATCATGCGGATGATCGACGAGGTCTGCGTCGAGCAGGGCATCGATGCCGCCACCATCGACCGCGTGGGCGTGTCGTCAGCGGGGCCTTTCGAGCTGCGCGACGGCATGGTCGAACTGGCCACGCCCAACATCTGCGGCGGCATCGCCGGCCCGGCACGCGGCCTGCCCAACACCTGGATGACGGCCCTGATCGAGGCACCGCTGGCCCGGCGCTTCGGCCGCGTGCGCGTGGAGAACGACGCGGTGGCGGCGCTGGAAGCCGAGCGCCACTGGGGTGCGCTGCAGGGGCTGGACCACTGCGCGTACGTCACCTGGAGCACCGGCGTCGGTGTCGGCCTGTGCGTGGACGGCCGTGCGCTGCGCGGCAAGAACGGCAACGCCGGCCATGCAGGCCACAGCTTCGTGGTCGACGACACCAGCGGTGCGCTGTGCGGCTGCGGCAACCTCGGCGACGTCGAGGCGCTGGTGGCCGGCAACTCGATGGCCCGCCGCTTCGGGCAACCCGCACCCGACCTGCTCGCGGCCGCGTCCGCCGGCGAACCGCACGCGCTGGAAATCGTCGATGCGCTGTGCCGCGTGATGGGCCGCATGCTCTACAACCTGATCATCACGCTCGACCTGCAGCGCATCAGCCTCGGCGGCAGCGTGTTCTGGCACCACCGCGACTTTCTGCTGCCACGGTTGCAGGCGCAGATCGACGGCAAGCTGCCGCCGCTTACGCGTGGCGTGCAGCTGGTGCCCGCGGGCCTCGGCGAGAAGGTCGGCGACTACGCGGCCCTGGCGCTGCTCGACTGAACGACAGACAGGCGCCACAAGCACTGGCAGGCCCACCATGAGCGCGTCTCCCCGCCGCAAGCCGTTGGCATACCTGCTGCTGGTGGTGGGCGGTTTTCTGGGGGCGCATCGTTTTTACTTGGGGCGCTACCGCAGCGGCGCGGCGCAGTTGCTGCTGTTGCTCGTGGGCACGATGAGCAGCCTGCCGGGCGCGAAGCTCTGCCTGGGCGCCTTGCTGTTGTGGCTGCTGGCCGATATCTACTGGGTGCACCGGCAGTCTCTCGATGTGCCGCAGGACGTGGAGGAGGCGAAAGACCTGGGCCACCCCGTCCCGAAGCACGTCATGGCAATCCCGCAATCCGAGTCCGCACAGCGGGTCGCGAGCCATCAGCCCACGACACCCGCGACGCAACTCAAGAACCAGGAGCTGCGCTACATGGCCGCCTTCCGCCAGGGCGACCTGCAACGCGCCGAGGCGCTGTGCGCCGAAGCGGTCGAGCTGGCCCGCCGGCTGGGCGGCGGCCCTGGTGAAGCGGTGGTTTCGCACCTCGTGAACCTGGCCGAGATCCGCCGCCAGATGCAGCGCCACGACAGGGCCATCGCAGCGCTCGACGAGTGCATGAACATGATCGGCCAGCTGCGCCTTCCCGACAGCTGGCGGCTGCGGCCGACCAACACCCTGGCGCTGGTCTACGCCGCGACCGGCAGGCCCGACGAGGCCGAAGCCCTGTACAAGAAAACCATCGCCCTTGCGATCACCGAGGCGAAGGGCGGTTCGACCGACGCGGTGGTTCGCGCGCTCAACAACCTCGCGTTTCTGCATGCCACCACGGGGCAGCCGGAGAAGGCCGAGCTTTGCTATGCCCGGGCGATGACTCACCTGGACAAGCTCGCCGCGGCCAGTGGCAGCGGCGAAGCCGGGAGCGAAGGCGACGCCGAGCTTTACTCGAACATGCTGAACAACTTCGCGGATCTGCTGGCCGCGCGGCGCGACTTCGCCAAGGCCAGGCCCTTGTACGAGCGTTCCCTCGCCATCCAGGAGCGCAGCTGCAGGGGCATCTCGACCGTGGCCGCCAACGCGCACAACGACCTCGGCCTGATCGCGCAGGAGCTGGGCGACCTGCGCCTGGCGCTGGTGCATTTCAAGCGCACGCTGCTGCTCAACCAGATCTGCGCGCCGGACCATTTCAAGAACATCGCCAATGCGCAGCGCAACGTCGATGGGGTCAGCGCCACGCTGGACGCCATGGCGCATGCCGCGCGCGTGGAGCGCAACGCATGAGCATCGGCGCCGCCTTCTTCGCCATCGACCGCTACCGCCTTCGCGGGCTGGTGATCGATCCCGCCAGCGTCTCGGGCTTTCTGCGCACGCCAGCCGATGAAGAGGGGCCGCACGCCCGCCAGACCGTGGAGCAGGCGTGGGACGTGGTGCGCACCCTGCTGCCCGCCGCCGTGGACGGCGAGTTTCTCGAAGGCACCGACGGCATGGGTTGCGTCTACCTCACGGCCAGCCATGTGGAGCGAAGCGCCGAGCGCCTCGCGCAACTCGATGTGCAGGCCGTGGTGCGCGACTTTGCCAGCGACCCCGACAGTTTTTCGAAGCTCTACCGGGCCGCGTTCTGGCAGGAAAACGCCGAGGCGCTTCTGGGCCTTCTGCTCGGCGTGCAGCGCTTCTTTGCCGAGGCTGCCGCGCGCCGCGACGCCGTGGTCTTCCACATCGCGTAGACCGGCGGCGCTCGCGCTATCTGCTTATCGGCTCAGCGGCGTTGAAGGCCGCACCTTCGACACGATCTCGCCCAGCCGCTGCAACCCTGCATCGACCGCCTTCGAGTACGGCCAGCCGCAGTTGATGCGCAGGTAGTTGTCGAAGCGCCCCGAGTTCGAGAACTGCGCGCCCGGCGCCACCAGCATGTGCTCGCGCAGGGCCGCGTCGAACACGCTGACCGACGAACGCTGCTCGGGCAGTTCCACCCACAGCTGCAGCCCGCCGCGCGGCAGGTTCAGCCGCGTGCCCGCCGGAAAGTACCTGGCGATGGCATCGGCCGTCTGGTCGCGCTGCACGTGCAGGCGCTCGCGCAGGCGGCGCAGGTGGCGGTCGTAGCCGCCGCTGGCGATGAACTCGCCTGCGGCGATCTGCGCCAGCGCTTCGTTGTTGCGCGTCTGCGCGTACTTGAGCATTTCCACCTGCGCGTGCCAGCGCCCCGCGGTGATCCAGCCCAGCCGCAGCCCCGGTGCCAGCACCTTGTGCATCGAGGCGCAATAGATCACGTTGCCCGTGCGGTCCCACGACTTGGCCGCGCGCAGCGGCGCGTCGCTTTCCACCAGGTCGCTGTAGGTGTCGTCCTCGACCAGCGCGATGCCGTGGCTTTCGCACAGGTGCACCAGCCGCTGCTTGTGGGCGTCGGGCATCACGCTGCCGATGGGGTTCTGCAGGTGCGGCACCACCACCACGGCCCTGATGTCGTCGTAGGTGTGGATGGCAAGGTCGAGCGCCTCGAGGGAAATGCCGGTCTGCGGGCTGGTCGGAATCTCCAGCGCGCGCAGCCCCAGGCTTTCGAGCACCTGCAGCAGGCCGTAGAAGGTGGGCGACTCCACGGCCACCGTGTCGCCGGGCTTGGCGATCGCGCGCAGTGCGAGGTTCAGCGCCTCGATGCAGCCGTTGGTGACCAGCACCTCGTCGGGCGCCACCGTCATGCCGACGCGCAGGCTGCGCTGCGCCAGCGCCTCGCGGAACTGCTCGTGGCCCCGTTGCGACGAGGCGGTGGTCAGCAGTTCGGGCCGTTGGCGCAGCGCGCGGGTCATCGAGTTGCGCAGCGCCTCGGCCGGGTACAGCTCGGGCGCGGCCCGGGCGATGGCGAAGTTGAGCTTCACGCCCGTGAGCCGGCCGCGCGCCATGAAGTTGGCCATGCGCGCGCGCATGCTGACGAGCTGTGCCGGATCGGGCGGCACGTCGGCCACCGGTTCTTCCATCGGCGCGATCGCCAGGCGCTGCGGCCGGCGCACGAAGTAGCCCGAGCGGTCGCGCGCCTCGACCCAGCCGTCGCTTTCCATGGCGCGGCAGACCTGCAGCGCGGTCGACAGGCTGATGTCGTGCAGCCGCATCAGGCTGCGCAGCGAGGGCAGCTTGTCGCCCTGCTTGAGCGAGCCGGTGTGGATCGCGTCGACGTAGTGCGCAGAGAGCTGGCGGTAGAGCGGTAGCGAGTCCATGGGTTGATGTTCCCTGCATCGGGCCATCAAAAACAGATGCAGTTGGCCGGGAAAAAGACCATAACAGATGCATTTTCGGCCCGGCTGTTCCGGTCGCAATAGCCATGGCGTGTGCCTGTTTTCCGGGCGCTCGAAATCCTACGATTTGGGCTCGCACCACTGTCAGCCACTCACTGCAAGGCCCGCCATGATCGCCACCGTCACCCCGGCCCCCGCCACCCTTACCCTGGAGCCCGGCCAGTCGCTGCGCACCGCCGTCGATGCCGGCGCCTGGCTGCAGGTGATCGAAGGGCGCGCGCGCCTGCTGTCACCGCCCAGCTGGTTCGGCGAGACCGTGTTCATGTCGGAAACGCTGCTGACCGAAGGCGATGTGCACCGCCTGGAGCGCGGCGGCTGGATCGAGGTGTCTGCACTGCATGCGCCGGTGCAACTGCGGGTCCATGCGCCGTACAAGGCGCACGTGCCCCCGGTGCAAGACCCTGAGCTGCGGCCGGTGATGCGGCTCATGCGCCTGCTGACCGGCTGATGGTTCTTCAGGGCGCGGCGGTTCGCTCGAGCGCCATCAGCGCCAGGGCGATCGCGCCGAATGCCGCGCCGCCCACGCAGACGGCCGGCCAGCCCCCGGCGACCCATGCCAGGCCCGACAGGCTGGCGCCAGCGGCGGCTCCCAGAAAGAAGAGACCGGTGAAGAGCCCGTTCAGGCGGCCCCGCGCTTCAGGCCGCAGCAGGTTGATGGCGCGGCGGCCCAGGGTCTGGTCCGCGATCACGCCCATGTCGAGGAGCAGGCCGGCCAGCCCCAGTGCGGCCAGCGATGCTTCCGGCCGCCAGAAACTGTCTTCCCCGGCCAGCCAGGCCAGCGCAAGAGCCCCGATCACGGCCGCATGCGCGAGCAGCGTGGCCTGGCGCGTCCAGCCCCGGTCGCCCGCACGGCCTGCGATGGGCGCGACGATGGCCCCGCCCGCACCGGCCAGCGCGAACACCGCGATGCCGGTGTTGCCCAGGCCGAAAGGCTGTTGCGACAGGCGCAGCGCAACGGCCGTCCAGAACATGCTGAACGCCGCCATGCACAGCGCCTGCGAAAGCGCGCGCTGGCGCACCACCGGCTCCTGCCGCAGCAGGGTCCACATCGAGAAGATCAGCCGTGGATAGGTCACCGTGCCCATCGGGCGGCGAAGCGGAATCCGACGCGCGAGCACCAGCGCAAGCACCGCCACGACAAGCGCGAGGCCGCCATAGAACCATCGCCAGCCCGCCACTTCGGCCGTGAGGCTGGCCACGGGGCGCGACAGCAGGATGCCGAGCATCAGCCCGCTCATGACATTGCCGACCACCCGGCCGCGTTGTGCTTCGGGTGTCAGCGCGGCGGCCACCGGCACCAGCATCTGGATCGCGCTCGCGGTCACGCCGGACACGAAGCAGGCCAGCAGAAAGAGCGGCGTGTTCGTGGTCAGGGCCACCGCCGCGAGCGCGGCCACGTCGGTCGCCAGCGTGCCGATGATGAGCGCCTTGTTTTCCACCACATCGGTCAACGGCACCAGAAAGAACAGGCCGGCGGCATAGCCCAGCAGCGTCAGCGTGGTGACCAGTCCCGACGTGCCGGGCTGCAGGCCGAGCGAATGGCCGATGGCCGGTATCAGAGACTGCGATGCATAAAGGCTCAGCACCACGATGCCCACGGCCATCGCGAACAGCAGCGTCAATCCGGTGGCCTGGCTGCGCGGTGCTTCGCAACTGGCGGCGGCGGCGCGGATCGTGGATGGCATGTCGGTCTTTCGCGAGTGGGGATGGCTGTCATCGTGCCCGCCACACCCCGCGGGAAAAAGACATGGGCGCAAACACATTGTTTGCCCCGATGCTCCAATCGGGTGATGAAGCATCTCCCCGAAGTCGCCGTGTTCGTTCGCGTGGCCGAGTGCGGCAGCTTCAGCGCCGCGGCCGAGTTGCTGCAGCTGTCCAGGCCCGCCGTCAGCCAGGCGGTGAGCCGGCTGGAGCAGCACCTTGGCGCGCGGCTGCTGCACCGGAGCACCCGCAAGCTCAGCCTGACCGAAGCCGGTGCGCAGATGCTCGACGCAGCCAGGGCAGGCATCGAGATGATCGCCGCCGCCGAGCTGCAGATTTCAGCGTCGCAGGCGCGGCCCAGCGGCCGGTTGCGCATCACCGCGCCCGTGGCGTTCGGCGTGCTGCACGTCGCGCCGCTGCTGGCGGAATTCGGCCGCCGCTATCCCGACATCGACATCGCCCTGCGCATGAACGACAGCATCGTGGACATGGTGGCGCAGGGCTTCGACGTGGCGATCCGCGTCTCGGACCCGGCCGATTCGAGCCTGGTGTCGCGGCGCCTTGCGCCGGTGCGGCACTTTGCCTACGCCGCGCCGCAGTACCTGGCCAGGCACGGCGTTCCCGCCACGCCGCAGGAACTGGCCAGCCACCGCTGCCTGGTCCACAGCAAGAGCCGGCCGGCGCGCGAGTGGCGCTTCGTCGCCGCGGACGGCACGGCCTCGACGGTGGTGGTACCCAAGTGCGTGCAGGCCGACAACAGCCTGGCCCTGCGCGAGGCCGTGGCGGCGGGCGCCGGCATCAGCGTCGGGCCCGACTACCTGCTGGCGGACGACATCCGCTCGGGCCGGCTGGTGCGCCTGTTCCCGGGTCTTCGCCTGCACGAGTTCGCGGTCTACGCGCAGTACCCGGCGCGCAAGCACGTGGCGTCGAGCGTGAAGGTCTTCATCGACTTCGTGGCCCGGGAGTTCCGGGACGCACGCCGCTGGCAGGGCGTGGAGTAAGCGGCGGCTAGCGCTCGCTCGCCGCTTCGCGCAGCGCGTCGAGGAAGCAGCGCCGCCACCAGTGGATGTCCTGCTCGCGGATGCGCGACAGCAGCTTCTGGTGCCGCTCGCGCCGCTCTTCCAGCGGCATCTGCAGCGCCTGCTGCACGGTCTCGGCCGTGCCGTGCGTGTCGTACGGGTTCACCAGCAGCGCCTCTTTCAGCTGCTCGGCCGCGCCGGCAAAGCGCGACAGCACCAGCACACCGGGGTCGGCCGGGTCCTGCGCCGCGATGTACTCCTTGGCGACCAGGTTCATGCCGTCGCGCAATGGCGTCACCAGCCCCACGGCCGCCGCGCGGCACAGGCCCGGCACGCGCTTGCGGGCCACCATGCGGTGGATGTAGCGCACCGGCATCCAGTCGAGTTCGCCGTAGTCGCCGTTGATGGCGCCGCACAGCGATTCGAGCTCGCGCCGGATGTCGGCGTACGCATCGACCGTCTCGCGCGTGGGCGAGGCGATCTGGATCAGCGTGGCGCTGCGCCGGTTCTCGGGGTAGTGCGCCAGCAGCTCGCGGAACGCGCGCACGCGCTGCGGGATGCCCTTGGAATAGTCGAGCCGGTCGATGCCCAGCAGCAGCCGGCGCTGCGAGTACTCGCGCTTCATGGTCTCGTACATGTCGCGCGATTCCTTCGCATGCGTGAGCGCCGCGAACTCGTCGACGTCGATGCCGATCGGGAAGGCGCTGCAACGCACCGTCTGCCCGTAGGCGCGGTACATGTCGTTGCCCAGGTACTCGCCGTGGGCCTCGTTGCGCACGTAGTGCTCGAAGTGCTGCACGTCCTGCTGGGCCTGGAAGCCGATCAGGTCGTACGAGAACAGCGAACGCATCAGCCATTCGTGCTGCGGAATGGCCGCGATGATGATCTGCGGCGGCAGCGGAATGTGCAAAAAGAAACCGATGCGCTGCCTGCAGCCCATGGCGCGCAGCTCGGCGGCCAGCGGCATCAGGTGGTAGTCGTGGATCCAGATGATGTCATCGTCTTTCAGCAGCGGCAGCAGCTTGCGCGCGAACAGCTGGTTCACGCGCCGGTAGCCGCCGATGAAGCCGGCATCGAAGTGCGCAAGGTCGAGGCGGTTGTGGAACACCGGCCACAGCACGTCGTTGCTGTAGCCCAGGTAGTAGCTGTCGTGGTCTTCGCGGCTCAGGTCGAGGGTGGCGAGCGTGACCTTGCCGGCCTGCTGCCTGTGCAGTTCGCCTTCGCCCGTCGGGCCGCCTTCGATGATCTGGCCGCTCCAGCCGAACCACAGGCCGCCGCTTTGCTGCAGCGATTCACCCAGCGCGACGGCCAGCCCGCCGGCTGCCGGCTTGCGTGGATCGGCCACGCGGTTGGAAATGACGACGAGCCGGCTCATATGCACGAATCCCAGGGCGCGGACAGGCGCACGGCCGCGTTGATGATGCCGACCATCGAATAGGTCTGCGGAAAGTTGCCCCACATCTCACCGGTGACCGGGTGGGTGTCTTCCGACAGCAGGCCCAGCGGGTTGCGCGCGGCCAGCATGGTCTCGAAGATCTGCCGCGCCTCGGCCTTGCGGCCGATCTTGGCGAGCGCGTCGATGCGCCAGAAGGTGCAGATGTTGAAGGCGGTCTCGGGCTTGCCGAAGTCGTCGGCCGCTTCGTAGCGGCGCATGTAGGGGCCATCGCAAAGCGACTTCTCCATGGCGTCGACGGTGGAGATGAAGCGCGGGTCGCGCGCATCGATCAGGCCGACCTCGACCATCAGCAGGATGCTCGCATCCAGCTCGTGGCCGCCGAAGCTTTCGGCGAAGGCCTGGCGTTCTTCGCACCACGACTTGGCCAGGATCTCTTCCTTCATGCGCGAGGCGTGGCCATGCCAGTAGGCCGCGCGATCGGGCAGCTGCAGTGCGCGCGCGATCTTCGAGAGCCGGTCGCAGGCGGCCCAGCTCATCAGCGCCGAGCTGGTGTGCACGCGTGCGCGCGTGCGCAGCTCCCACATGCCGGCGTCGGGCGTGCCGTAGACGCGCACCGCCTGTTCGCCGACCGCCTCGAGGTGCGGAAACTCCGCCAGCCCCGCGCGGCTCAGCAGGCGGTGGTCGTGGAAGGCCTGCGCCGCGCCGAGCACGATGTTGCCGTACACGTCGTGCTGGAAGTGCTCCTGCGCCTGGTTGCCCACGCGCACCGGGCCCATGCCCCGGTAGCCGTCGAGCCCTTCGACGAAAGACTCGGGCAACTCGCGCTCGAGCCCGATGCCATACAGCGGCTGGATGTGCTCGCCATGCGAGCCGATCACCACGTTGGCGAGCCAGCGCAGATAGTCTTCCATGGTGCCGACTTCGCTCAGCGAATTGAGCGCGCGCACCACGAAGAAGGCATCGCGCAGCCAGCAGTAGCGGTAGTCCCAATTGCGCTGGCTGCCGGGCGCCTCGGGGATGCTCGTGGTCATGGCGGCCACGATGGCGCCGGTGTCTTCGTACAGCGAGAGCTTGAGCGTGATGGCCGCGCGAATCACCGCGTCCTGGTACTCGAAGGGAATCGCGAGGCGCTTGCTCCAGGTGCGCCAGTAGGCGATGGTCTCCTGCTCGAAGCGGCGCGCCGTGTCGGCGATGCCGTCGAGCAGCGTCTCGTCCACGCCGAACATGAAGTTGTACTCGCGCGAGATCACGAAGGGCTGCTCCGCAAGGATGTGCGAGATCGATGCGTCGGTGTTCAGGCGCAGCGTGAGGTCGGGCCCGACGTAGCGGATGTGGTTGCTGCCGCGCGTCACTTCGACCGGCGCCGAGGCGCCCCACTGGAAGCGCGGATCGAGCGACACGCGGATGCGCGGCGCGCCGGCAATCGGCCGCACGCGGCGCACCATCATCAGCGGGCGGAAGTAGCGCGAGCGGCTGTAGAAGCGCGGCGCGAAGTCGGTGATCTCGATGCCCTGGCCGGCGGTGTCGAAGAGCTGCGTGCGCAGCACGGCGGTGTTCGGCTCGTACCACTGCTTGGCTTCGGCGAAGTCCTCGATGTCGATGCTCCAGGCACCCGCGCCTTCGCCGGGATGCAGCAGCGCGTTGAACACCGGGTCGCCATCGAAGCGCGGCAGGCAACACCAGACAGCACGGCCGCGCGCATCGATGAGCGCGCTGTAGGCGCAGTTGCCGATCACCCCGACGTTGAGCGACGGCTCGGCCGGCGGCGCAAAGCCGCGCGGTCCGGGGGCTGCGGCGGCCTTCACGTCGACCGGTGCGCGGTCGTCGGGCCCGGCCGCGCCGGCGAGTGCGTTGCCGGCATGCGCTTCGGGGGCCTTCGACAGTGGTTGTTCGCTCATCCAGGGCTCCTCGGGGATTTTTCGGTGGTCGGGGTCGTCGGGGGAATCGGGGGCGTTGGGGTGTGAGGTGCAGCCAGCACGTCGCGTGCCTGCACCAGCCATTCGTAAACCGCGCGCGGCGATTCGAGGCGGTGCAGCGCCAGGCTGGGCCCGCTGCCGACCTTGATGGCGACACCGCCGCGCGGCTGCACGACGGCGAAACCGCTCTCGTCGGTGGTGTCGTCGCCCGCGAAGAACGGCATGCGGCCCGCGAAGGGTGCCTCTTTCATGAAGGCCTCGATGGCGATGCCCTTGTTGACGCCCGCGGGCTTGACCTCGAACACGAACTTGCCGTGCATGAGTTCGAGCGCCGGGTGTCCCTGGATGGCGCGCGACATGGCGTCGCGGCACACGGCTTCGAGCTGCGGCGCGAGCCGGTAATGCAGCGCGATGGCGGCGTGCTTGCGCTCGACCAGCAGGCCTTCGTGCACACGCGCCAGTTCGTTGGCGATGTCGAGGATGGGCAGGAGATCGGGCGCACCCTGTTCCTGCATGTGGCCTTCGGCATCGCGGCGCTGCACGCCGTGTTCGCCGGCGGCCGGCAGGCGCAGCGGTGCGAGGAAGCGGTCGATGGCATCGATCTGCCGACCCGACACCACGGCCAGCGCGCCGCCGAGCAGGTCGCGCAGATCGGTGAGCAGGGGGACGAGGGCAGGCGGAATCTCGATGGCCTCTGGCGTGGGCGCGAGCCCCACCAGCGTGCCGTCGAAGTCAAGGAAAAGGGCGGCGTCCCGGCCCGGCGAAGGAGGCAACTGAGCGTTGCCGGAGGAGGACTTTGGCATTGCGAAAAACCTTAACACGGGCTGCGCAGCGCGCGTGTCGGCCAAAGCCGAAGGTCTTTCGCGGCCGGTGCCGCGAGGTGAACGCCGCGCGTGCCTTGCGTACCGCGCGGCGGGGCGCCTTCAGTCCGGCGATGCGGCCACGGCTTCGACGCGGGCCTGGTGGATGGCTTCGCCGATCTTCGGGCCCGTCGCGCCAGCTTGTTGCGCCTGGCGCGCGACGACGTCGGTCGGAACGGCTGCCGCCGTCGCCAGCACCGAGAGCAGCCGCGCACGCGGCGGGTAGGGCGCTTCTTCGTGGCCGGGGCGGCCGCGTGCGATGCATTCGCAGGCCTGTAGCGCCTCGGCAAAGCGCGCGGGCTTGCGGAATGCGTCGCAGCGCTCCAGCAGGCGCACGAGCGGGGCCGCGTCGAGTTCACCGCTGCGGTGGATGTGAAGATGCTCGCGGGCCACCACTTCGGCGAGTTCGCGGATGTCCACCGGCACGCGCCAGCGGTCGCAGACCTGCTGCAGCCGCGTGGCGACGCCGGGGCTTTCGTCGAGGTCGTGCGCGAGGCATGCGAAGCGCACCGCCAGCGAGGCTTGCTGCCGGGCGGCCGTGTCGACGATCTTCATGCGCTGCGCGCCGGCCTCGACTTCGGGCAGCAGCACGGCGAGCGCGCCGCATTCGCGCAGCACCTCGAACATGCGCGACGGCCGCGTTTCCATCAGGCCGCGCGACAACTCCTGCCACACGCGTTCGGCCACCAGCGCATCGACTTCGCCAGCCGCGACCATCTCGCGCATCAGCGCCATGGTCTCGGGCGCCACCGTGAAGTCGTCGAAGCGTGCGGCGAAGCGGGCCACGCGCAGGATGCGCACCGGGTCTTCGCGGAAGGCGTCGGTCACGTGGCGCAGCACCTTGTCCTGCAGGTCGCGCTGGCCATGGAAAGGGTCGGCCAGTTTTTCGGGGTCGGGTTCGAATTGGCCATCGGCATCCACCAGCTCGGCCGGCAGTGCGATGGCATTGACGGTCAGGTCGCGGCGGGCAAGGTCTTGCTCGAGCGTGACATCGGGCGCAGCATGCACGGTGAAGCCGCGGTAGCCGGGGGCGCTCTTGCGTTCGGTGCGCGCGAGTGCGTACTCCTCGCGCGTCACGGGGTGCAAGAAGACGGGGAAGTCGCGCCCCACGGGCAGGTAGCCCCGGGCCACCATTTCTTCGGGCGTGGCACCGACGACCAGCCAGTCGTGGTCGGATACGGGCCGCCCGAGCAGCCGGTCGCGGACGGCGCCGCCGACGAGAAAGATTTTCATGGCCCCAGTGTAGAGATGGGGTGCTGAGGAATTAGCCGGGGGTGAGCGATAGGGATACCCCCAACCACTAAATAGAACGAGCGTTCGATAATATCGGCCGCAAACAGAACGAACGTTCGTTCTGTTTGCTCGAACGCAGCGCCAGCCACGGCCTCACGCTGCGTCGACGGGATTTTCAACCAAAGGAGCATTCACATCATGAAGAAAACAATGTTTGCGCTGGCCGCTCTGGGCGCATTGGCGTCTGGCAGTGCGTTTGCGCAGCAGGCCGGCGATCTGGTGATCGGCGCAGGCTGGTTCCACCTGGCGCCGCAGGATTCGAGCAAGCCGCTGACCGTGACCGCACCGGTGCAGAGCGTGCTGCCCGGCTCGGGCGCCAGCGTGAGCAACTCCGACACCCTGGGCCTCAACGCCACCTATTTCCTGGACAGCCATTGGGCGGTGGAAGGTGTGTTCGGCGTGCCGCCGAAGTTCAAGCTCAACGGCACCGGCACGCTGGCGCGCGTCGGTGAACTCGGCCAGGCCCGCCAGTGGAGCCCGACCATCCTGGGCAAGTACTTCTTCAATGACGGCAACGCCGCTTTCCGTCCGTTCGTGGGCCTGGGCGCCACCTACGTCTGGTACAGCAACGTGAACCTGACGTCGAACCTGCAGGGCGCGCTGGCCAGCCAGTTCCACCAGTCGCCGCTGTCGGTGAACACCACCGCCAAGCTCGACAGCTCGTTCGCCCCCGTGATCAACGTCGGTGCGGCCTACCAGTTCGACAAGCACTGGGGCATCTCGTTCTCGGTGTCGTACATCCCGCTGAAGACCAAGGCCAAGCTGACGACGACCTCGATCACCGGCTTCCCAGTTGCCAACAGCGAAGCCAGCCTGAAGCTGAACCCGATCGTCACCTACGTGTCGGCCACCTACCGGTTCTGATCCGGCCCTGCTCCGAAAGCCTTGCCGCCGTTCGCATTCAACGCGACTGGCGGTAAGGCTCTTCGAATTGCAGGAAGTCTTTTTCCGCCAGTGCGCCGTCGATCCAGGCCTTGATGCCCGGCAGTGCCTGCACACGCTCGATGTAGGCCGTGATGGGCGCCGGCACCGGCAATCCGTAAGTCTTGATGCGCGTGCCGATGGGCGCGAAGTAGGCGTCGGCAATGCCGAATTCGCCGAAGAGCATCGGGCCGCCGTGCGCGTCGAGCAGGCCGGTCCACATCTGCACGATGCGCGCCAGGTCGCTGCCCACCTCGGGCTGTTCGCGCAGCAGCTTTGCGCCGACTTCGGGCAGCGAAGCCTCGATGTTCATGCCGCAGTGGCCGCGCAGGCCGCCGAAGCCGGAATGCATTTCGGCGCAGACGCTGCGTGCGCGGGCGCGATCGGCCGCCTTCGCGGGCCACAGCTGCTTGTCGGGGAAGGTCTCGGCGAGGTACTCGGCGATGGCGAGCGTGTCCCAGATCACCAGGTCGCCATCCACCAGCACCGGCACCTTGGCCACGGGGTTGAGCGTGCCGATGGTGCCCTTGAACTTCGACGTGGCCTCGAAGGAGTCGAAGCGCACCATCACTTCCTCGAAGGCGATGCCGGCCTGCTTCATGAGCACCCAGGGGCGCATGGACCACGACGAGTAATTCTTGTTGCCGATATAGAGCTTGCGCATCAGGGGCCTCCGGTTCGTTGCGACTCAAAGCCCTTGATGCTAGCTCGGCCGCGCGCCGCCATTGATGCCGAAGCGCGCGCGAATTGATGCCCATGAATGGCTCGGTGACGGCGCCCATTCGGCGCGCATGTGACCGCGCTTCCGGACTACGCCCCAATCACGCAACGCGAAGGATGGAAAGGCGAGCCGCCTCTGCTTACGGCAGATCCTTGCTGGGTTCCGGTTCCGCGGCATCGCGCGGGCCCACGCGGCCGAGGCGCTCCTTCAGCGACTGCGGACGGCCGCTGATGATGGCTGCGTAGTTGGTGGTGTTGGCCAGCACCTTCTTCACGTAGTCGCGGGTTTCGCTGAAGGGCACGTTCTCGGCCCAGATGGCGGCCTCGATCACCGGGCCGTTGCGCCAGCTGCGCGGACGGCCGGGGCCGGCGTTGTAGGCGGCGGCGGCCAGCGCCATGGAGCCGTCGAAGTCGTCGAGCGCCAGCTTCAGGTAGTTGGTGCCGATGGTGATGTTGGTTTCGCGGTCGTTGATCTGGCTGGGCGAGAAGTCGGTCAGGCCGATCTTGCGGGCCGTCCAGCGCGCGGTGGCGGGCATGACCTGCATCAGGCCCGAGGCGCCGACGCCGGAGCGCGCGTCCATGATGAAGCGGCTTTCCTGGCGGATCAGGCCGTAGACGTAGGCCGGATCGAGGCCGATGTCCTGCGCCTTGCGCAGCACCGTGTCGTGGAAGGGCATCGGAAAGCGCTGGTCGACATCGACCACGCCCTTGGTGCGCTCGCTGGTGTTGATGCAGCGGTCCCACACCTCGCGCTGGCAGGCGAAGTCGGCGGCGGCTAGCAGCGCGCGGTCGTCCATGCCGCCCTTGTCGTGCAGGTTGGTGGCGTAGTTCCATTCGCGCGTGCCTTCGGAGCGCAGGCCGATCGCGATGGCGTACAGGCCGCGGTTGAGTGCGAGGTTGCTGCGCGCGGTGGCTTTTTCTTCGGGGGTGAGCGGCGCGGGGCGCGTGGGCGCGACTGTGCGCTGGCCCAACTCTTCGAGCGCCAGCATTTCGTAGAAGCCGCGTGAGCCGGCGATGCTCTGGTAGAGGTCGCGGGCCTGGGCGCGGCGCTCGTCGCCGCCGGTACCTGCCAGCGCACGGGCCTTCCAGTAGACCCAGGTGGGGTCTTGCTGCGAGGCCTCGCTCATGGCGTTGATGGCGGGCAGCACCTCTTTCCATTGGCCGGCACGCAGCGCGGCGCGCACGCGCCAGCCGAGCATGTCGTCCGACAGGTCGCTGTTCTTGGTGACGTTGGCGAAATAGGTGCCGGCCTGCGGCCAGAGCTTGGTGGCGGCCTGGCGGCCGATGGTGCCCCAGATCCAGTTGCGCTCTTCCGCAGAGAGCATCGGGCCCCACTTGTTGTCGAGCTGCGAGGCGGCCAGTTCGGGGTCGGCGATGGCGACCTTGATGAGCGCCAGCACCACCAGCTCCTTGCGCGACTTGGCGGCCACGAAGGCGCGGCCGGTCAGGAACTTGGCCGAGCTGGCATTGAGCTCCTCGAACATCGGCAGGGCGTCGGGCGCGGCGATGGTGACGGCACCGCGCGCGGCCTGCGGACGGTTGGCCTCGATGGCCAGGCGGGCCTTCTTCCAGGCATCGTTGGGCGACATCAGGCGGGCGGCGACCATGCGGTCGGCGGCGGTCAGGCAGCCGTCGTCGGAATCTTTCTGGCTGAACCAGTTGCGGCGCACCTCGTCGGCCTGGGCCTGCGTGGCCGTGCCGGAGCGCAGCGTGTCGACCAGCGTGGCGTAGCAGCGAACCTGCGCGTCGTCGCCCATGCGGAAGCCCGCGATGGAGGCCGAGAAGCCGTCCCAGTCGCGGCGCTGGCCGAGCAGCAGCAGCCAGTCGTTGCGCAGACGGTCTTCCTGGTAGGTGCCGGGGTAGCGGGCGAAGAAGTTCTGCACCTCGCTCGGGTCGGCCTCCTGCAGGCGCGCCTTGAGTTCCCAGTAGGCGGCCCAAGGTTCGAGCGCATGGCCGCGAGCCTGTGGCAGCAGGGCCGTCAGGCGGGCCTTGTCGCCGCGCTGGAACGCCTGTTTCATCTGGACCAGCACGTCGTCATTGGTGTTGTTCTGAGCGGCGGCGGGTTGCTGTGAAAGCAACGCGGCGAGGGCCAGGACAGCGGAAAAAACCAAAGCGGGTGTTGCGCTGCGCGGGCGACGGCGCGTGGATGCCAAAATGCTTGGGAACTGCATCGGGGGATTATGGACAAGTCAAAGGGTGCCGACACTTCGGCAACGGCGAGTTTTCTGAAGGATCAACTGCGCAAGGCATTGGTCGAACAACGCCTGGCCATGCCCGACCGGCTGACACGCGCCGACCTGTTGCAGCGTGTCATGCGGATCTGGCTGGTCAACCGGCCCGACACCGTGATCGGCGCCTATTGGCCGATCAAGGGCGAGTTCGATCCGTTGCCTGCCCTGCATCGCTGGAAGGAAGACGGCGAACTCATCGACGAACCGCAGCGCCGTCGCATCGGACTGCCGGTGATCAACAAAGTTCACAAGACCCTGACCTTCCATGCCTGGTACCCGGGCTGCCAGATGGAAGAAGACGCCTACGGCATTCCCAAGCCCAAGGACACCGAGCTCATCGTGCCGACCCTGCTGTTCGTGCCTTGCGTGGGCTACAGCGCGGGCGGCTACCGGCTGGGCTATGGCGGCGGTTTCTACGACCGCACGCTGGCGGCGCTGGAGCCCCGGCCGTTCACGGTGGGGCTGGGCTTTACCAACGGCTTTCTCGACGACTTCGAGCCCGAAGCGCACGACATGCCGCTGGACGCGATCCTCAACGACAACGGCGTGGTCTGGCCAACGTCTTGAGCCCCCGGCTTTTCACTTCGTGTAACTCCACCCTCCAAGGGGGAGGCGCGGCCCGGCGGCGGCCGCAGAGCGCCTCAGTCGATGTTGTCGACGGTATCCGGGTCGGGCACCTCGCCGATGGTCTCGCGCGTGGTGATGGCCTGGACCTGCAGCCAGTCCCAGAAAGCCTTGATTTCGGGCCGCAGTGCGTTGCGCGGTCCGGCGATGAGCCAGTAGGCCATCGGTGAATCCATGCGGTGCTGCGGCAGCACCTCGACCAGGTCGCCGTTGGCCAGGCTTTCGGCGATGAGCGAGCTGCGTGCCAGCGTCACGCCTTGCCCGGTAAGCGCGGCCTGCACCATCTGGTAGGCGTAGTTGAAATAGAGCCAGCGCTTGGGCTGGGCACGCTCCAGCCCGTTCACCTCGAACCAGCGGCGCCAGGTCAGCCATTCCAGGTGCGTGCGGTGGGCGTCGCCGGCCTCGATCAGCGTGAAGCGGGTGATGTCGGCGGGCGTCTTGATCGGCGGGCTGCTCTTGAGCAGCCAGGGGCTGGCCACCGGCGTCAGCGTTTCGCCGAACAGGCGCACGGCGGTGGCCGGCATGACCTCGGGCGGGCCGTAGCGCAGGGCGATGTCGACGTCGGCGACTTCGAGGTCGACCGCCACGTCGCTGGCGTCGATGCGGATGTCGATCTCGGGGTTGTCGCGCTGGAAGGCCTCCAGCCGCGGAATGAGCCACATCGACGCGAAAGAGGCAAAAGTGGTCAGCGACACGCTCTTGCGCCCCGCGCTCTGGCGGATCTGGCGCACGGCGTTGTCGATGCGCGGCAGCGACTGCTGCACCGCCAGCAGCAGCTGCGCCCCCGCGCTCGTCAGCTCCACGGCCCGCGTGTGGCGCAGGAACAGGCCCACGCCCACTTCTTCTTCGAGCGACTGGATCTGGCGGCTCACGGCCGACTGGGTCAGTGCCATTTCTTCGGCCGCGGCGCGGAAATTCAGGTGCCGGGCCACGGCCTCGAAGGCGCGCAGGTGGCCCGCCGAGATCGGGCGGGAGCGCAGGTGGGTTTGTGAATGTTGCATGGGTATGACCAAAGGGGGCGGTTTGGCGTTTGGAGTGATTGATGCGGAACCCGCATCAGTAGGCTACCTCCTTTTCATTGGACTGCCAACGCCAGAGAAACGATCATTCATTCCCGAACCGCGCCATTGCCTTCTGTTTGTCATGCGCTTCGGTCAAGCCCAGGAGTCCTCATCATGTCCACCGCCGTCTGCACCACCCCATCGCTCGCTTCGCTGCCCGTTTCCGCCCGCACCACCGCCGCCATTCCGCCGGCCGTCCGTCGCGGTGCATGGCAGATCGCGCCCGGCGAGGCGATGAGCCTGAAGGCGCGCACGAACAGCGTACTGCGGGTCAAGCAGGGCCGGGTGTGGGTCACGCCCGATGCAACCCTGAAGAACCCCAGCGAAGACCTGGTGCTCGCACCCGGCGAATCGCTGACGGTGGCCGCGGGCCAACGCATCGTCATGGAAGCGTGGGACGGCTACGGCGCGACCTACGCCTGGGATCAGGTCTGATCGTCCGGATCCCTCCCATGGCAAAAAAAGCGGCTTCGGCCGCTTTTTTCGTTTTTCAGCCGTTGATGTCGAAGCTGGGCAGCAGCGCCAGGAAGTGGCCCAGGGCGACCTTGCCGTCCAGCGCATGCACGCCGGCCATCAGGTCGGGGCCTTCGCATTCGGCCAGGCCCATGCCGAAGCCGGTGTAACGGCGGCTTGCCAGCGGGGCTTCGTAGGCCACGCGCACGCCGACATGCCGCGGGTCTTGCGCGATGCGCTGCATGAGTTGGTCGACGGCATCGTGCGGGCCCTCCAGGTGCTGGCAGAAACGCATGCCGTCGAAGACCAGCAGGCCCGTGATGCCCAGTTCGGCGTTGCGCACCCGCGCCTGGCTGGCGATGGTGCCCACGGTGGTCGGCGGCAGGTCCTGCGCGAGCGTGCTGCAGTAAAGGACTTCGTAGAGCGGCGTGGATTCTTCTGTCATGCGTGTTGGAGGGGGAGAAACGGTGCGAAGTCTAGGCAGCCCCGGGCCTCGGCGAAATGTCAAAAGACACAGGCGAAAAGCCTATAGTGACGCGTGAAATTCGAGGACTACCCCGTGGCCGCATCCCCTCCGCAGGGCATCAATCCCTGCGACGGTTGCGCATTGCGCCGGCTCGACGCCTTTCTTCCAGCGTCCGATGAAGAGCTCAAGACCATCCAGTCGTTTCGCACCGGCATCCGGCGTGTCGAGGCGGGTGGGTCGATCGTCGACGAGCACCGGCCGAGCCCGCAGCTCTTCACGCTTTATGCGGGGTGGGCCTTTCGCTACAAGACCCTGAGCGACGGCCGGCGGCAGATCCTGAGCTTCTTGCTGCCCGGCGACTTCATCGGCCTGCAGGACGAGTTCGCGGAAGGCCAGACCCACGGCGTCGAGGCAGTGACCGACGCCTCGCTCTGCGCCTTCTCGCGCGACCGGCTCTGGCCGCTGTTCCATGCCCAGCCCAAGCTCGGCTACGACATCACCTGGCTCGCCGCCCGCGAAGAAAAGATGGTCGACGACAACCTCGTCACCACCGGCCGGCGCAATGCCGGCGAGCGCGTGGCCATGCTGCTGATGCACCTGTATCGGCGCGCCGACCGCGTGGGCATGGTGCGCGACGGCTGGGTCGAGTTTCCGTTCAACCAGCAGCACATCGCCGATGCGCTTGGGCTCTCGCTGGTGCACACCAACAAGACGCTGCGGCGGCTGCAGCGCCTGGGGCTCTACAAGCTCGATGCGGGCTGGCTGCGCATCCTGGAGCCGCATGCGCTCGAAACGCTGGGCGACTACTTCGAGCGTCCCCTGCGCCCCACGCCATTGATCTGATCTGGCGCCCGGCGCCAGCCGGTCAGCGTGAGGCCATCAGCTGGCGCAGGTCGTTCTGGTAGGCCTGCAGCCGGCGCACCGCCTGCTCGCGCTGGCTGGCGCTGGTGCCGTTGTGCATCGCCGCCGTGTTGCGGCAGCCTTCCTGAAGCAGCGCCTGCTGCTGGTCGCGCCAAGGGCCGGGCGGCGGATCGGCGATGCGCTGGATGTACGCATGGAGCGCGGCGCGCGCCTCGGCCGGCGACGGCTTGTTGGCGCTGAAGCCGCGCAACAGCGCCAGCGCCTCCTGCTGGCGCTTGCGGCGCTCGGCATCCGCCAGTTGCGGGTTGAACACCGACTGCGCGACCTGCTGCTTCAACAGGTCGCGCTGCTCCGTCGTCAATCGGCCATAGAAGTCTTCGGTGCGGTCGAGGAACTGGTCGTAGCGCTTTTCCTGCACCTGGGCCGGCGTGCGGTCCAGCCACTCCTTGCGGTAGGTGGCGTTGTTCTTCGCGTACTTGCGCTCCAGTTGCTGCAACTGCGCGTCGGTCAGGCTCAGCGCGAGTTCGGTGCCGGCCTGCTCGGCACGGTCGGTCACGGCCAGCAGGCGTTCGCGGATCTGGTCGGCCATCGCGCAGGCCTGCGCGGGCGTCACCTCGCCGGCCGCCAGCGTCTGCGCTTCCTGCAGCAGCGCGGCGACCCGGGGCAGCTCGTTCTGGCGGTGCCAGGCCAGCAGCTGTGCCAGCTCGTCGCGCACCTTGGGCGTCTGCGTGCCATCGAAATCGAGGTAGCCGTCGAGCCACCAGTAGCTCAGCTCGGGCAGGTTGTTGTAGGCCAGCTTGATCGCGCTGCAGGCCCCGAGGGCGGCGGCCAGCAGCAGCACGCCGATAATCCGCGCCAGTTCCGCGCAACGCATTCGGGAAGAAAAACGCATGAATCAGACTCCGCAACAAGACAACCTGGGACCGGTCGACGTCGTCATCATGGCGGCCGGCAAGGGCACGCGCATGAAGAGCAGACTGCCCAAAGTGTTGCATCGATTGGGTGGCCGCGCGCTGCTGGCGCATGTGGCCGCCACCGCCGCGCGCATCGGCGCACGCCATGTGGTGATGGTGACCGGCCACGGCGCCGCCGAGGTCGAGGCCGCCATGGCCGGCGGCATCGAGGGTTCGACGCTGCGCTTTGCCCGGCAGGAGCCGCAGCTCGGCACCGGTCACGCGGTGCAACAGGCCGCGCCGCTGCTGCCGGACGACGGCACGGTGGTCGTGCTCTCCGGCGACGTGCCGCTGATCGGCGAAGACACCCTGCGCGCCCTGATCGCCGCCAGCGCCGGCCAGCGCCTGGCACTGCTGACCATCGAATTCGACGACCCGACCGGCTACGGCCGCGTGATCCGCGCGGCGGGGCAAGGCGAAGTGACCGCCGTCGTCGAGCACAAGGACGCCACCGAAGCACAGCGCGCCGTGCGCGAGATCTACAGCGGCGTGATGGCCGTGCCGGCACACCTGCTCAAGGGCTGGCTCGCGCGGCTGGACAACCGCAATGCGCAGGGCGAGTACTACCTGACCGACGTCGTCAAGCTGGCCTCGGCCGATGGCGTGCCGGTGGTGGCGCACATCACCACCGATGCGCTGCAGGTGGCCGGCATCAACAGCCCGGCCCAGCTCGCGGCGCTCGAGCGCGCATGGCAATTGCGCCAGGCGAATGCGCTGATGGAGCAGGGTGTGCGCCTGGCCGATCCGGCGCGCTTCGACCTGCGCGGCACGCTCGAATGCGCGACCGATGTGGAGATCGACGTCAACTGCATCTTCGAAGGCACGGTGTCGCTGGGCGAAGGCGTGCGCATCGGTGCCAACTGCGTGATTGCCAATGCGCGCATCGAGGCCGGCGCGGTGATCCATCCGTTCACTCACATCGAAGGCGAGAAGGCCGGCGTGACGGTCGGCGAAGGGGCGCTCATCGGCCCCTTCGCGCGGCTGCGGCCCGGTGCGCAGCTCGGCGCCGAGGTGCACATCGGCAACTTCGTCGAGGTCAAGAACTCGACGCTCGCGGCCGGCGCCAAGGCCAACCACCTGGCCTACCTAGGCGATGCCACCGTGGGCGAGCGCGTCAACTACGGCGCGGGCAGCATCACTGCCAACTACGACGGTGCCAACAAGCACCGCACGGTGATCGAAGCCGACGTGCACGTGGGCAGCAACTGCGTGCTGGTGGCGCCGATCACGCTCGGCGCGGGCGGCACCATCGGTGGCGGCTCGACGATCAACAAGTCGACCGAGCCCGGTGCGCTGACCGTGGCGCGCAGCAAGCCGGTGAGCTTCCCCAACTGGAAGCGGCCGCAGAAGAAACCCAAGGCCTGAAAAGAGCGTCGGAAAAGGCGTCAGCCCAGCGGCAGCCTGGGCTCGAACTTGGCGCGCTTGAGGCTGAAGAAGGCCTTGACGTTGCGCACATTCGCATCGGCCGTGAACAGGCGCTGCGTGAGCGCGGCGTAGTCCAGCATGTCGCGCGCTGCCACCACCAGCACGAAGTCCGGCCCCGGCGACACGCGCCAGCACTGCTGCACCGCGTCGTCGGCGATCACGCGGGTCTCGAAGGTGTCGAGCGAGCCGGTGTCCTGCCGGTCCAGCGAGATTTCGATCACGGCCTGCAGGCCGTGACCCAATGCCGTGGCCAGCCGGCCGGGCGAGAGCAGCGCGACCTGGCGCTCGATCAACCCTTCTTCGCGCAGGCGCTGCACCCGGCGCAGGCAGGTGGGCGGGGAAATGCCGACCTCGGCGGCCAGGCGCTGGTTGGTCTGTGACGCATCGCGCTGAAGCGCGTCCAGCAGCCGAAGGTCGATTGAATCCAGGGAGATTGATTCCATATTTAATGAAATTATGGAAGAAAAATCCAAATCACCAAACTCAAGGAATAAAAGTCCAAATCTATTGAGATTTTGAATACATATTTCTTTGATGCCTTCCTACCATCGAGTCCTTCTTCATTCAAAGGCAGATCACCATGTGCGGCATCGTCGGGGCAGCGTCCCATCGCAACATCGTTCCGGTCCTGGTCCAGGGCCTTCAGCGGCTCGAATACCGCGGCTATGACTCGTGCGGCGTGGCGGTGCATGCCGGCGGCCTGACGCGGGCGCGCACCACCTCCCGCGTGGCCGATCTCGTCACGCAGGTGCGCGACGACAAGGTCGAGGGCCTGACCGGCATCGCCCACACGCGCTGGGCCACGCACGGCGCGCCGGCAGTGCACAACGCGCATCCGCATTTCAGCCACGGTCCCGGCGCCGATGCGCAGGGCGCACGCCCCGGTCGCATCGCGCTCGTGCACAACGGCATCATCGAAAACCACGAAACCCTGCGCGCCGCGCTCGAAGCCAAGGGCTACGTGTTCGAGAGCCAGACCGACACCGAGGTCATCGCGCACCTGGTCGACAGCCTCTACGACGGCGACCTGTTCGAGGCCGTGAAGGCCGCGGTGCTGCAACTGCACGGCGCCTACGCCATTGCCGTGATCTGCCGCGACGAGCCGCAGCGCGTGGTCGGCGCGCGCGCCGGCTCGCCGTTGATCCTCGGTGCAGGCAAGGACGGCGCCGAGAACTTCCTGGCCAGCGACGCGATGGCCCTGGCCGGCGTGACCGACCAGATCATCTATCTGGAAGAAGGCGACGTGGTCGACGTGCAACCGGGCAAGTACTGGATCGTCGACAAGAACCACAAGCCCGTCACTCGCCAGGTGCGCACCGTGCACGCGCACAGCGGCGCGGCCGAACTCGGCCCCTACCGCCACTACATGCAAAAGGAAATCTTCGAGCAGCCGCGCGCCATCGGCGACACGCTCGAAGGCGTGGAAGGCATCGTGCCCGAGCTGTTCGACGGCGTGGGGCAAGACGGCGCGACGGGCGCGAGCGCGCACCGTGTGTTCCAGGACATCGACAAGATCCTCATCCTGGCCTGCGGCACCAGCTACTACAGCGGCTGCACCGCCAAGTACTGGCTCGAAGGCATCGCGAAGATTTCAACGCAGGTCGAGATCGCGAGCGAATACCGCTACCGCGACTCCGTGCCCGATCCGAAGACGCTGGTGGTCACCATCAGCCAGTCGGGCGAAACGGCCGACACGCTCGCCGCGCTGAAGCATGCGCGTTCGCTCGGCATGGAACAGACCCTGACCATCTGCAACGTCGCCACCAGCGCGATGGTGCGCGAGTGCAAGCTGGCGTACATCACGCGCGCCGGCGTCGAGATCGGCGTGGCATCGACCAAGGCCTTCACCACGCAATTGGCCGGGCTGTTCCTGCTTACGCTCGCCATTGCGCAGGCCAAGGGCCGCCTGAGCGATGCCGACGAAGCGCGCTACCTGAAGGAAATGCGCCACCTGCCCGTCGCGCTGCAATCGGTGCTCGCGCTCGAGCCGCAGATCATCGGCTGGGCCGAAGACTTCGCGCGCAAGGACAACGCGCTGTTCCTGGGCCGTGGGCTGCACTACCCGATCGCGCTCGAAGGCGCGCTCAAGCTCAAGGAAGTGACCTACATCCACGCCGAGGCTTATGCGGCCGGTGAACTCAAGCACGGCCCGCTCGCGCTGGTCACGAGCGAGATGCCCGTGGTGGCGGTGGCGCCGAACGATGCGCTGCTCGAAAAGCTCAAGAGCAACCTGCAGGAAGTGCGCGCGCGTGGCGGTGTGCTGTACGTGCTGGCCGACGGCGACACCAAGATCAAGAGCAGCGAAGGCCTGCACGTGATCCGCATGCCCGAGCACTACGGCGCGCTCTCGCCGATCCTGCACGTGGTGCCGCTGCAGCTGCTGGCGTATCACACGGCATGCGCGCGCGGGACCGATGTGGACAAGCCGCGCAACCTGGCGAAGAGCGTGACGGTGGAGTGAGGCGGCGGAAGCGCGGTAACATTTAGACATGATCCGCCGCTCCACCCCGATCGGACCATCACGAGAGCATCGACGACCCAGGGTGTCACCGCAAATGGAGCATCCGCATGTGGAGCATCCTGGCCGACCTTTTCATCGGCTTCTTCGATTTCGTGCTTGATGTCGTGCTGTTCAGGGGCCTGCGCCGCAAGCATGGCACTCGCGATCGCAGCGTTGCCGAAGACACGTTCGAGGTCGCGCGCTTCGACTTCATCACGATGACTTTCATCGCATTGGTCAGCGCCGGACTGATGCTGTTCCTGACATTCGGATTGGGTCTGTCGGCAGGCTGGAGCGTGGGAATCGGCATCGCCTTCGGAGCCATCTGGGGCATCTGGCGATACGTCCAACTGGTTCGCGAGTGATGGGCGCGTTGCGGCACTGACCCCTCTGCGGATCAAGGCCGCTTTCGCCGGCGGCATGGGCTCCGCGAATCGCCCCGGTTTCTGTCGCTATTCCGCGTGTGGCAGGACATCCCGCAGCGCCACCGCCTCGCGCGCAAACTGCTCGATCAGAAAGTCCAGCAACGCCCGAACGCGCGGCGCCATGTACCGGGTGTTGTGCCGAATGGCGTAGACACCCGACTCGCGTGCCACGTATTCAGGCAGCAGGATTCGAAGCCTGCCGGCGCGGACATCTTCAGCCGCATCCCAGATCGTCTTGCGTGCGATACCGCGCCCTGCCAGCGTCCAGGTGCGCACCAGGCCACCATCGTTGCTCTCCCAGGCATCGGCCATCGGGACCGTGTATTGCCAGGTCTGCTCGC
Organism: Variovorax sp. EL159; assembly: GCF_900100965.1. GTDB lineage: Bacteria > Pseudomonadota > Gammaproteobacteria > Burkholderiales > Burkholderiaceae_C > Variovorax. The sequence goes on from NZ_FMUJ01000005.1 coordinate 534,266, forward strand.
CTTTGGCGAAGTGGAATTCGTTGAGAGGTCCTGAGCCCGTGACCAACACGATGAAGCGATGGTGTTCGAGATCTTCCGGCGTGCTCGGCGCGCCGTGGCGTTCCACATACTCGGGCGAGGCGCACAGCACACGGCAGTTGGGCGCCAGGCGTCGCGCAACCAGGGCGCTGCTCTCGGGTTCTCCGAAACGGATCGCCAGGTCGACCTTGTCCTGATGAAGATTCGACAGGGAGTCGGTCAGCGTCAATGAAACCCTGACCTCCGGGTGTGCATCGATGAAGGCATCGAGCCATCGATCGAGCAGATGCCGGCCGAAGTCCGTCGACGCGGAAATCCGGAGCTTGCCCCGCACAACGCCTTGGCCGGCCTGCAACTCGGCTTGCGCATCGTCGATGATCTTCAGCGCTGCGGTGCAGTGCGCGAGGTAGGTGTGCCCCTCATCCGTCAGTTGCAGCTGCCGCGAGGTGCGATCGAACAGCTTGGCAAGCAACGCGGCCTCGAGCCTTGCCAGCCGCGCGCTGGCTGCCGCCGGCGACAGTCCCAGCTTGCGGCCGGCCGCAGACAGGCTGCCTGCCGACGCAGCCTCGGCAAAGAGCCGCATGTCACCCAGACGATCGGTCGCCATCTTTCATGCAAGGTTGAAGATGGTTCAAGTTTGACATCAATTCTCAAAAGCGACGCGCATCGACAGACTGGCGCTTGTCGTCCTCGCGAAGGACTCATGACAAGAGGCAACGCCACATATGACCCAACCTGCCGATGCCCGGCCCAGCGCATTCCGTCCCCATGAACCAGACCGAGCCGACCGGCTTCCTTTCGCCGCGCTGTTGGCGCTGACGTTGACCAGCTTCGTCGCGACGGCCAACGAGACGGTGCCCGCGGGGCTTCTGCCGCAGATCGCGCACGGCCTCGGCGTGTCGCAGGGGTGGGCGGGGCAGTTCACTACGCTCTGTGCGCTGGGCGCGGGGCTTGCCGCGATTCCGTTCACGGCGCTCACGCGCGGATGGGCCAGGCGCAGGGTGCTGTTGTTTGCGCTGGGAGGGTTCTGCGTCTGCAATGCCGTCACGGCGCTCTCGTCCAACTTCGCATTGACGCTCGTCGTGCGCTTCGTCGTCGGGCTGGCCACCGGCCTTGCCTGGAGCGAGCTGGCGACCTACGCGCGGCGGCTCGTGCCGGCACCGTTGCAGGGACGCGCGCTTGCAGTGGTCATGATCGGCGTACCGCTGGCCTTGTCGCTGGGTGTGCCATTGGCCGCCTGGCTCGGTCGCATCGTCGGTTGGCGCTGGATATTCGGCGGCATGTCGGGGGCCGCGCTGATGCTGATGGCCTGGGTCCTGGCGGCGGTCCCCGATTTTCCAGGGCAGGCCACCAGGCAGCGCGCGAACCCTCGTCAGGTCTTGATGACGCCCGGCGTACGGCCCGTGCTGCTGGTCGTCATGCTCTGGATTCTTGCGCACTACCTGCTGTACACCTACATCGCGCCCTTTCTCGCTTCCGTCGGGTTGGCCGAGCAACTCGACATGGTGCTGTTGGTTTTCGGCCTCTGCACCATGGCCGGGCTGTGGGCCATCGGCTGGTTGGTCGACCGATATCCGCGCGCACTGCTGCTTGTTTCCCTGGGTGTGTTTGCGGCGGTTGGCGCGGTCTTCGGCTTCTGCCGCTCGTCAGCCACGGCGATGCTCGTCGGCGTCGTGCTGTGGGGGTTCAGCTTCAGCGGCGCGCCGACGTTGCTGCAAACCGCATTGGCCGACACAGCGGGGAAAGACGCAGACGTTGCGCAATCGATGCTGGTCACGGTCTTCAATCTGTCGTTCGCAAGCAGTGGGCTGCTTGGCGGCGTGCTGCTGGAGACGGTGGGCAGCTCTGTGTTCCCGTGGGTGCTGGCCGCGCTGGCATGCATTGGATGGCTCATCGCGTGGCATTGCCGAGGCCATGGGTTTCCGCCCGGTCACCGTCGGGCTGCGAGGGATTGACTGGGCCCTTCCATCATTGACTGCAGAGAACAGGGGCGCAGTCGTGGATGGAAGCTACGGCGCCGTCCGGGCCGGTTCCCGGCGGCGATCGACAGCGACGGGAAGCACCGCATCCACAAGCCGCTTCAGGTGCGCGGCGGTGACCGGCTCCCGCAGATGGAGGACGCGCAGATAGACGGCGCCGACAAGGCTTTCGATGATGTCCTGCGGGTTCTTGCCGGCGGGCCATTCCCCTCGCAGGCTGGCGCGGTCGAACACCTCGCGCACCGAGGCGAAGCGCTTGGCCCACTGTTGCCGCACCTCTTGCGTCATTTCGCTCTCGCGCGGCAGCGCCATCGCGAATTGCGTGGCGGCCCAGCCGATCGGACTGCTGAGCTGCCGCACGGCACCCGACAGCAGGTTGACCAGGTCCTCGCGCAGGCTCCCGCGATCCGGAATGGGGATGTCCTGCGCGAACAGCGCGAATGTGGCCTCGAGGATCAGGCCGTCGCGTGATTTCCAGCGGCGGTAGATCGAGGTCTCGTGCACGCCCGAACGCGCGGCGACCGCAGCGACGGAAAAGCCGTCGTAACCGTGCTCCTTGAGCTCGTCCATCGTGGCCCCGAGCACCGCGGCCTGCACGCGTGCGCTGCGGCCACCGGTTCGGCGGCGTGGCTCCGGCACGTCTTCTTCTGGCTGTTTCTTCATGGTTGCCGATGGTAGTGAAAAGAACATCGCCTGTTAATGCAAGTCAACTTGCTTTAGTAGGGCAAACCACTAATGCAAGTTGACTTGCGTTAAATATGATCCGCAGACCATCACGCAAGGAGCAGTCATGCAAATCGATTGGGATGTCGAGATCCCCATGGACGACGGGTCGGTCGTTCGCGCGGACGTCTTTCGGCCGGCAGGCGAAGGGCGTCACCCCGTGCTCATGTCCTACGGGCCGTATGCCAAAGGGCTTCCGTTCCAGGACGGTTATCCAGTCCAGTGGCACTCGCTGGTCGCGGCGCACCCGGAAATCCTGAAAGGAAGTTCCGGCCGCTATGCGAACTGGGAAACGGCGGACCCCGAACGCTGGGTGCCGCTGGGCTACATCTGCATCCGCGTGGATTCACGCGGTGCCGGCCGTTCACCCGGCGTGATCGACCCCTTCTCTCCACGCGAGGCAAAAGACTTTCACGATTGCATCGAGTGGGCGGCCAGCCAGCCCTGGAGCAACGGAAAGATCGGCCTGGCCGGCGTGTCGTACTACGCCGCCACGCAGTGGATGGTGGCGGCCACGCGGCCTGCGCATCTCGCAGCCATCTGTCCTTTCGAAGGCTTCTCGGACTACTACCGGGATGCCTGCAGGCACGGCGGCATCCTCAGCACCTTCATGAAGGTCTGGTACCCGCAACAGGTGGAAAACGTGCAGCACGGCCTGGGCACGCGGGGCCGCATCAACCCCAACACGGGCGTGCCGATCTCCGGCCCCGCGGAGCTCGGCGACGAAGAGATGCGCGCCAATCGCGTCGACATCTCGGCTTTGCACCTGCGCTCGGAACGCATCACGGACAGCTACTACGACGGGCGCCGCGCGGACCTGGCCGCGATCGAAGTGCCGGTGCTCTCTTGCGGCAATTGGGGCGGCCACGGCCTGCACCTGCGCGGCAACGTCGAAGGCTACCTGGGCGCGGGCTCGGCGCAGAAGTGGCTCGAGCTGCATGGCCTGGAGCACTGGACCGAGTTCTATACGGACTACGGCGTTGCGCTGCAGAAGCGCTTCTTCGACCACTTCCTCAAGGGCGAGGACAACGGCTGGGACCGCGAGCCTCCGCTGAAGCTCCAGATACGGCATGCCGACAAGTTCGTCGAGCGCGCCGAGCACGAATGGCCCCTGGCCCGCACCGAGTGGACGCGCCTGTACCTGGATGCCGGTCAGCAGGCCTTGCAACCCGCGCCCGCATCCACGGCATCGCATGCCGCGTTCGACGGGATGAAGGGCACGGTGAGCTTCAGCACCGCGCCCTTCGAGCACGATGTGGAAATGACCGGCCCGCTGGCTGCGACGCTGCACATCGCCTCGACGGCCAGCGATGCGGACCTGTTCGTGACCGTGCGCGCATTCGCCCCCGATGGCAAGGAGCATCTGGTCGTGGGCGCGGTGGACCCGCGTGCGCCATTGGCGCAAGGCTGGCTGCGCGCGTCGCATCGCAAGCTCGACCCGCAGGCATCCAGGCCCTACCGGCCGGTGCATGCGCACGACACCATCGAGCCGCTGACGCCTGGCAGCGTGTATGAAGTACAGGTCGAAATCTGGCCGCTCTGCTTCGTCTTTCCGAAGGGCTACCGGCTGGTGCTGACGGTGGGAAGCTCGGACTTCGAGCACGACCTGCCCGGCCCGCATCCGCAGATCTACGGCAAGGAAATGCGTGGCTGTTCCGTGCTGCTGCACGACCACGAGGGCGACCGCACGGCCGAACGGTTCGCGGGGCAGACGACGCTGTACACGGGCGGCCCGTACGCGTCGTCGCTGCTGCTGCCCGTCATCCCGGCCGCGCGCTGAACGGCGGCCGAGAGCTGCGAAGGCCTGCCCGGCCTATCCGCAAGACGCGCGAACGATCTTGCCGGTGTTCGGGTCGGTTTCGATCGTCACGCGCTCGCGCCGGTAGTCCATCGTCACGCCTTGTCCGGGCTGGATCTGGCGCACGATGGACGCACCGGTCGCCTGCCGCGCGTCGGCATCGGCGATGCGGTTCTTGCCCGTCAGGGCCGCGGCGGCGTCTTGCCGGCAGAGGGAGGGCGCGCCGGCATCGGGTGCCGGCTGCTGCGTGCCGCAGCCGGCGATCAACACAACGGCCAGTGCCACCGCGCTGCCCGGCATCAGTTGGGGGTTGAAGTTCAAGGCAAGTCCTTTCCTGGAAATACGAAGCGTCCTGTGGGTGAGGGTGGCGAACCAGCGCCCGACTTGATTGAACCATGGTGCCGGGGCTTCAACTGAATCCCCCGGCACTCGCTGGCAGGTCGTCAGCGCGTCGCGCGCGACCAAGCTTCGTACAGGTCTTCACCCTCATCGCGCGCGGGCAGCCATCGTACGGGCATCTCGCGCTGCTCGATCGGCCGCGCGATCTCCAGGTAGCCGCGCTCGGCTGAGAGGTCATGCGGCTCGCCATCTTCGTTGGAGTAGGCGTAGTAGACCTCCTTCACGCCGGCCAGGTACATGGCCGTGAGGCACATGGGGCACGGGTAGCCGCTGGCATACACCACGCTGCCCGACAGGTCGGTGCCGCCCTGCGTCCTGGCGGCGATGCGCACGGCCTGCATCTCGGCGTGGGCCGTGGGGTCGCACAGGGCATCGACCTCGTTGACCGCATTGGCCAGCACCTTGCCGTCGCGCACCAGCACGGCGCCGAAGGGCCAGGTCTTGCGCTCGCGCACGTTCCGCATGGCCAGGCGGATGGCATCGACCATGTATTTTTCTGCGTTGGGATCGGGGTGAGTCGTCATCGGTCGGAACTCCTGCGGCGATCAGCTGCCGCGGTACGTTGAAAAAAACCAGGGCGCGCACAGCATCGGCACGTGGTAGTGCTGCGCGGCATCGAAGATGGAAAAGCGCACGGGCACCACGTCCGAGAGCCCGTCGGCCGCCCTGAAGTGGTCGCCGACGTGAAAGCGCAGCTCGAAGTGGCCGGTGCGCGCGTCCTTGCCCGCCAGCATGGGCGCATCGGTGCGGCCGTCGGCGTTGGTGCGGGTGCTGTTCAGGCGCGTCGGCGGCTGGGTCGCCACGTCATAAAGCTCCACCTGCAGGCCCGCCAGGGGCCGTCCGGTGGTGATGTTGAGCACGTGCGTCGAGATACCGGTCATGTCGTTTCCTTTCGGGAGTGCGATTGGATCGAGTGGGCAGAAAGAACGAATGCGTGTTCAGCTGCCGCGCGAATAGGTGTAGCTCCACGGGCCGAACTGGATCGGCAGGTGGATGCGCTCGGCGACGTTGACGACGCGGATGCGCACCGGCAGCTTGGTGAGGAACGGCGGCGTGGGCAGCCTGGCCTGCTTGCCGGCGAAGTAGTCGTCCACGTGCAGCAGCAGTTCGTAGTCGCCTGCCTGGTAGCTCTCGTCGATCAGCAGCGGATCGTCGGAGCGGCCGTTGGCGTTCACGACCACGCTGCGCAGCAGCTTGTAGCGATCGCCTTCCAGCCGGGAGAAATCGATGCGCAAGCCGGTGGCGGCCGCGCCGTGGAAGGTGTCCAGCGCATGCACCGTCAGGCGCGGGCTCACGCCGTGCAGCACGATGGGGCCGCTGGCCTGGGCCGGGCCGGCCGGCGCTGCATTCGGCTGCTGCGCCAGTGCGCCTCGCGGTGCCAGCGCCGCCGCGCCCAGGGCCAGCCCCGAGAGCGCGAATTGCCTTCGCGCAGGGCGGGGTACGACTTGATTCGCCATGGTTGTCTCCTGTCGTTGAATGCCCTTGTGCGGGCGAGTGAACGCCGGGCCTGGCGCACGGGTGCGCCGGCCGGCAGGAACGGGAACGTGTCGTCGGGAAGAGGCGTGGGAGGGCGGCGAAGGCCTCAGCCGTCCAGCAGGGCGTCGATGCGCCCGCGGGTGATGAACCCGATCTGGTCGAGCGCGGCACGCTGCTCTGCTTCCGTGCTCGCCGCGGCGCGCGCGCGCAGCGCCTCGAAGATCTGCTGCCTGGTGTTGCGGCGCACGGCGATGATGAAAGGGAAGCCGTGGCGCGCGCGGTAGGCGCGGTTCAGGTACTGCATCTCGGCCAGCTCGTCGCGGCTGAGCGCGTCGAGCCCGGCGCTGCGCTGCTCGCCAACGGATTCGGCGGTCATCGTGCCGTCCTGCGCTTCGCGGCCGGCCAGCTCCGGGTGGCTGCAAAGAAAGGCGAGGCGGCGCTCCTGCGGCGCTTCGCGAACCACGTCGAGCATGGCGGCGTGCAGTGCACCGACGTCGGCGAAGGGCCGGCGTGCCCAGGCGGCCTGCGCGACCCAGGGGGAGTTCTCGAAGGTCGGGCCGACGGCGGCGACGAAGGCGTCGCGGTCCATGTCATTGAGCGCGGCCAGGTTCAGGCGGGTGGCGGTGAGGGTCATCGGTGGGTTCTCTGCGATGGTGTCGACGGCAGTTGCTGCGCATTCAGTGCGCGGGAGCAGCGGCGGTGGCCGGCTGCTTGCGGTACGAGGGCACGCAGGCCAGGATCAGCACGGTGGCGCAGATCTCGATGCCCGCCACCACGTACAGGCCCGACGAGAGGCTGCCGGTGGAGGTCTTGATGAGGCCCAGCATCCAGGGCGCGCCGAAGCCGGCCAGGTTGGCGATGGAGTTGATCAGCGCCACGCCGCCGGCGGCCGCGGTGCCGGCCAGGAAGCGGTTGGGCATTTGCCAGAACACCGGGATGGCGCTCATGGTGCCGACGATGGACAGCGTCAGGCCCACCAGCACCGCCAGCGCGCTGTGCCCCAGGAAGAGCGCGACGGCCAGCAGCGACACCGCCCCCAGCGCGGCGGCCAGGCCGCAGTGCCAGCGCGACTCCTGGTGCTTGTCGGAGTGAAAGCCGTTCCAGATCATGCCGGCGGCGCCACACAGGTAGGCCACCGCCATGATCCAGCCCACCGTCACCGGACTGGTGAAGCCCACTTCCTTGACCAGCGTGGGGCCGTAGAACGTCAGCGAAGAGTTGGCGGCGATGACGCAGAAGAAGATCAGGATCAGCAGCCAGATGCGTCCGCTCCTGAGCGAGGCCAGCATGCTGTGCTCGCGCTGCCCCAGTGCGCGGCCATCGCGCTCCAGGTCTTCATGCACCAGCTGGCGCTCGCGTGCCGTGAGCCAGTGGGCCTGCCCGGGCCGGTCGGTGAGATAGAAGTACGTGACGAAGCCGGCGATCACCGAGGGAATGCCCTCGAGCAGCAGCACCCACTGCCAGCCCGACCAGCCGTTCAGCCCGTGCATGCGGGTCATGATGGTGCCGGCCAGCGGCCCGCCGATCACCCCCGCGAAGGCCGAGGCCGACATGAACATGCCGAAGGCCTTGGCGCGCCGGTCGTTCGGGAACCAGTAGGTCAGGTACAGGATGATGCCGGGGTAGAAGCCGGCCTCGAACACGCCCAGCAGGAAGCGCAGGAAATAGAACATCTCCGGCGTCTTCACGAACATCGTGGCGATCGAGGTCAGGCCCCAGCCGATCGTGATGCGCATGATGGTCTTCTTGGCCCCGATGCGCTGCAGCAGCAGGTTGCTGGGCACCTCGAAGAAAAAGTAGCCCAGAAAGAAGATGCCCGCGCCCAGGCCGTACATCGCCTCGCTCCACTTGAGCTCGTCCAGCATCGTCAGCTTGATGAACCCGATGTTGACCCGGTCGAGCCAGGCCAGCACCCACAGCAGCATCAGGAAGGGGATGAGCCGCCAGATGATCTTGCGGTAGACCCCGTCCAGCTCGGACGGGGTGGCGGAAGGCCGGACGGATGCGGCCGCTGCGGTGGTTGTCATGCTTGTCTCCGAGGTCCTTGGTGTTAGGCGTTGCGGCCCGGTCCGGCAAAGGGAACGCCGCCTGCGAGCGCACTGTAGGCACAATGGTCCGGGCACGCGCATGGCGTGCGGAATGTGCGGCATAACCCAGCGCGATAGGTCGTGCCACCCCATGGCGCGCCATCCGGTCGAACCCCTAGACACATGACGAGAAGCCAGGACCTTGTCGACATCCACCTGCTGCGCGTGCTGGCGGCGCTGGTGGCCGAGCGCAGCGTTTCGCGCGCCGCGGTGCGCATGAACCAGACCCAGCCCGCCATCAGCGCGGCCCTGCGGCGCCTGCGCGACGCCTTCGGCGACCCGATCCTGGTGCGCGAGCGCGGCGGCATGGTGCCCACCGCCCGCGCGCTGCAGCTGCGCGAGAGCGCACGCGAGGTGCTGGGCGAAATCGATCGCATGCTCGCCGGGCCCGAGCGCTTCGAGTCCGGTGCCAGCACCGCGACCTTCACCATCGCCACGCCCGACTACCTGGCCGCCAGCTTCATGGCCGAGCTGGTGGGGCGCTTTCGCACCGAGGCACCGCAGGCGCGCCTGCTGATCCATCCGCTGACGCCCGGCTACGACTACGAGCGTGCGCTGGCGCAGGGCGAGCTCGACATCGTGATCGGCAACTGGCCGCTGCCGCCCGAGCGCATGCACCTGTCGCTGCTGATCGAAGACGAACTGGTCTGCATGATGAGCCCGCACAACCCGCTGGCCGCGCCGGGCGCGATGACGCTGCCGCGCTACCTGGCGGCCGCCCACGTGGTGCCCACGCCCTTTGCCAAGTCGCATCGCACGGTGGTCGACAGCCACCTGGCCGGGCTGCGGCAAACCCGCGACGCGCGCGTGTTCGTGCCTTACTACGCCATGGCGCCCTACCTGGTGGCCGAAAGCGACCTCGTCTTCACCACCGCCCGCCACTTCGCCGAGCAGTTCACGCGCGGCCTGCCGGTGGTGAGCGTGACTGCCCCCGAAGGGTTTCCGCGCATGCGCTTCTACCAGCTGTGGCACGAGCGCTCGCAGCACCAGGGCGCCCACCGCTGGCTGCGCGGCCTGCTCTCGACGGTGGGCGGCCACCTGGCGCAGGCGGCCCCAGGGGCATCGGGCGAGTGACGGCCCCCAGGGGCTGATACCGTACCCCGCCACAGCGTTCAATCCAGGAGCCTTGCATGAAACCCCAGCCCATCGAATACGCCAACGCCTCCGACGAAGTCCGCGCCGTCTTCGACGACATCAAGACATCGCGCAACGTGCCCGACGTCAACAACTTCTGGAAGTACCTCGCCAACGACCCCGCCACGCTCAAGCGCACCTGGAGCAGCCTGAAAGAGGTGATGACGCCGGGCGCGCTCGATCCGGTCGTGAAGGAAATGGTCTACCTTGCCGTGAGCGTCACCAACAACTGCGGCTACTGCATCGCGAGCCACCACGCCGGCGCGGAAAAAGCCGGCATGACGCCCGCGATGTTCGCCGAGCTGATGGGCGTGGTCGGCATGGCCAACGAGACCAACCGGCTCGTGAACGGCTACCGCGTGCCGATCGATCCGGCGTTCGACAAGTAGCAGGGCGCTCGACGAATAGCGCGGCGTTCAGCCGATGGTCATGAGGCTCGCGTTGCCGCCGGCCGCCGCCGTGTTGATGCTGAGCGCGCGTTCGACCACCAGGCTTTCGAGTGGGATGCCGGCATCGCCGGTGGCAAAGGCGCGCACCCCCACGATGGGCCCCGGCCGCGACGCGATGCGTTGCATCACGCCTGAAAGCCCGTCGGCATCGCCGTGGTACAGGGCCGCATCGAAGGCCACGGTGGGCGCGGCCCAGTCGCTCGCAATGGCCACGCACTGCTGCACATCGGCCGGCAGCGACGCACGCAGGCTCTGCGCCTCGGCATCCGCGGGCCAGATCGCCGAGCTGCCCACCGACAGTACCGCCGCCAGTTGCACCAGCCGGTCGGCCTCGGCCTCGGTGCCGGCCAGGCACAGCACCGCGTCGCGCGGCAGCAGCGTGTAGACGTTGCGCTCGCCCGTCGGCCCGGTCAGCGTGCGTGAGCAGCCGGCGCGCGCCACGGCGGCGAAGTGCTCGCACTGCGCGGCCAGCGCCTGCCGGCCGGTGTCCTTGGCCCATCGGCCCAGCAACGGCAGCGCGGCACCATGGCCGGTGTCGCCCGCGTGCTTCATGGCGCGCACCAGCGCATCGTCGGGCCGCTGCGACAGCATGCGCACCATGTACAGCGGTCCGCCCGCCTTCGGGCCTGTGCCCGACAGGCCTTCGCCGCCAAAGGGCTGCACGCCGACCACCGCACCGACGATGTTGCGGTTCACGTAGATGTTCCCCGCCTTCGCGTGGTCCACGATCTGCGCGATCGTTTCGTCGATGCGGGTGTGCACGCCCAGCGTCAGCCCGTAGCCGGTGCCGTTGATCTGGCTCACCAGCGCGGGCAGGTCGCGGCGGCGGTAGCGCACCAGGTGCAGCACCGGGCCGAACACCTCGCGCTGCAGCTCCGCGATGCTGTCGAGCTCGATCAGCGTGGGCATCACGAAGGTGCCATGGCGCGTGTCGTGGCCGTGCTCGCGGCCCTGGCGATAGACCTTGCGGCCGCGTTCGCGCAGCGTCGCGATGTGGCGCTCGATGCCGTCGCGCGCTTCGGCGTCGATCACCGGGCCCACGTCCACGGCCAGCCGCGCGGGGTTGCCGATGCAGCTCTCGGCCATGGCGCCCTTGAGCATCTCGATCAGGCGGTCGGCGGCTTCTTCCTGCACGCACAGCACGCGCAAGGCCGAGCAGCGCTGGCCGGCGCTGTCGAAGGCCGAAGCCATCACGTCGATGACCACCTGCTCCACCAGCGCCGACGAGTCGACGATCATCGCGTTCTGCCCGCCCGTCTCCGCGATGAGCGGCACCGGCGCGCCATGCGCACCGAGGCGCTGCGAAAGCGTCTTTTGCAGGATGCGCGCCACCTCCGTCGAGCCCGTGAACATCACGCCCTGCACGCGCGCATCCGCGACCAGCGCGGCGCCCACGGTCTCGCCGCGGCCGGGCAGCAACTGCACGGCGGCACGGGGCACGCCGGCCTCCCACAGCATGCGGATCGCTTCGGCCGCAACCAGTGGCGTCTGCTCGGCCGGCTTGGCCAGCACCGGGTTGCCTGCCGCGAGCGCGGCCGCCACCTGGCCGGTGAAGATCGCGAGCGGAAAATTCCACGGACTGATGCAGACCATCGGGCCCAGCGCCCGGTGCGTGTCGTTCGAGAAATCGCTGCGGGCCTGCGCCGCGTAGTAACGCAGGAAGTCGACCGCCTCGCGCACTTCGGCGATGGCGTTGGCGCTGGTCTTTCCGGCCTCGCGTGCCAGCAGGCCGATCAGGCGCGGCATGCGGGTTTCGAGCAGGTCGGCCGCGCGTTCCAGCAGGGCGGCGCGCGCGGCGGGCGGCGTGGCGGCCCATGCCGCGGCCGCGCCATCGGCCTGTGCGATGGCCGATTCGACATCGGCCATCGTCGCTTCCTGCACGCGCCCGACGACATCGCGATGGTCCGCGGGGTTCAGCACATCGGCCTCGGTGCGGGCCGCTTCGGCGCCCGGCGTGGGCGCGGCGAGCATCGGCATGGCGCGCCAATCTTCACGCGCGCTCGATTGCAGCGCCTCGCCGAGCGCGCGCAGGCTGTCGTCGTTCGCCAGGTCGAGCCCTTGCGAGTTGGCGCGCGGCGCGCCATAGAGCGCCGCCGGCAGCGGGATCGACGGATGCGGCAGCCCCAGCGTGCCTTCGCGCGCCGCCATGTGCTCGACCGTGGCCACCGGGTCTTCGACCAGCGCATCGAGCGAGATCGTCGGGTCCGCGATGCGGTTGACGAACGAGGTGTTGGCGCCGTTTTCCAGCAGGCGCCGCACGAGGTAGGCGAGCAGCGTCTCGTGCGTGCCCACCGGCGCATAGATGCGGCAGGGCCGACCGAGCGGGCCCACCACCTGTTCATAAAGCGGCTCGCCCATGCCGTGCAGGCACTGGAACTCGTACTGCCCCGGCACGTAGCGCGACGGGCCGGCCATTGTGTAGATGGCGGCCAGCGTGTGGGCGTTGTGCGTGGCGAACTGCGGGTACACCTGTTCGGGCGCATCGAGCAGCCGGCGCGCGCAGGCAAGGTACGACACGTCGGTGTAGGCCTTGCGCGTGTACACCGGGTAGCCCGCGAGCCCATCGATCTGCGCGCGCTTGATCTCGCTGTCCCAGTAGGCGCCTTTCACCAGCCGCACCATCAGCCGGTGCCGGCTGCGGCGCGCCAGGTCGATCACGAAGTCGATCACGAAGGGGCAGCGCTTCTGGTAGGCCTGGATCACGAAGCCGATGCCGTTCCAGCCCGCGAGCGCGGGCTCGAAGCACAGGCGCTCCAGCAGGTCGAGCGAGAGTTCGAGCCGGTCGGCTTCTTCCGCGTCGATGTTCAGGCCGATGTTGTAGGCCTGCGCCAGCAGCGCAAGCTCGCACAGCACCGGGTACAGCTCGGCCATCACGCGTGCGTGCTGCGCGCGGCTGTAGCGTGGGTGCAGCGCCGACAGCTTGATCGAGATGCCCGGCCCCTCGTACACGCCGCGCCCGTTCGACGCCCGGCCGATCGCATGGATCGCCTCTTCGTACGCGACGCGGTAGCGCTTCGCATCCTCGGTGGTCAGCGCCGCTTCGCCGAGCATGTCGTAGGAATAGCGAAAGCCCTGCGCTTCCAGCTCGCGCGCGTTGCCCAGCGCCTGCGCGATCGTCTCGCCGGTGACGAACTGCTCGCCCATCATCCGCATCGCCATGTCCACGCCCTTGCGGATCAGCGGTTCGCCGCCTTTGCCGATCAGCCGCGTGAGGATGGTCGACAGGCCCGTTTCGCTGTGCGTGGCGACCAGCTTGCCGGTCAGCAGCAGGCCCCAGGTTGCCGCGTTGACGAACACCGAGGGGCTGCGGCCCGCATGCGATTGCCACTGGCCGTGCGCGATCTTGTCGCGGATCAGCGCGTTGCGCGTCTCGGCATCGGGAATGCGCAGCAGCGCTTCGGCCAGGCACATCAGCGCGACGCCTTCCTGCGACGACAGCGCGTACTCCTGCAGCAGCCCCTGCACGAGGCCGGCGCGGCCGCTGGCGTTCTTGCGCGCGCGCAGTTGGTGGGCGATTCGGTGGGCCAGGGCGTGGGCTTCCTGTGCAAGGCCGTCCGGCAAGCGTGCCTGTGCCAGCAAGGGTGGCAGGGCTTCCGGTTCGGCGCGCCGGCTGGCTGCCGTGATCTGCTCGCGCAACGCGGAAGGCCGCTCTGGCAGGCCATCGGCAAAGGCGGGGGATGAAAAGGAGGGCGGGGCGGAAGGGCTGGGAGCGGGCATATCGAATCCGGTCTGGTGACAAGTTGGATGATCTCTCCGCGCAAGGCGAATGTCTGTTCGAAGAATGGCTTGCTCGCCGAGCAAATCACTAGGCGATCAGACGCCTTCCCGTCCAGGCTATCAAGGGCCGGAGCGAGAATCCATGTCCCGCCCCAGGGCGAGCAATGCAAGGGAGTCGACCGATGCACGGATGGTCTTGTCTCGTGGCCGGATGCCTGGTGCTGGCAAGCCTGCACGCGGGTGCGCAAAGTACGCAGGGCGTGCAGGGCGCCACGCAAGGTGCCGACTGCACCGCGTCCGCGTCTTCGGCTTGCTACCTGTCGTTCCAGCCGCCGCAGTCTGGCGGGGCGCTGCACTACTACGCGTCGCTGTCGCCCGATGTCGCCACGCCCGCGGGCCCGACCCGCGCGCTCATTGCGATGCATGGCCACCCCCGCGATGCCAACAAGACCTTCGATGCCGCCTTGCAGGCGGTGCGCGGTGCCGGCGCATTGGCCGACACGCTGGTCGTCGCACCCGTCTTCCAGGTCGCGCAAGACAAGGCCGGCAAGTGCAGCACGCCGGGCGTGCCGGCAGCCGAAGCGGGCGACCTGCTGTGGACCTGCGGTTCGTGGCTCGAAGGCGGCCGTGCCGGCAATGGCAACGGCATCACATCGTTCGCAGCCATGGACGCGCTGGTGACCGAGCTCACGCAGCGTTGGCCCAGCCTGCGCACCGTCACCATCGCCGGCTTCTCGGCCGGCGCGCAGATGGTGCAGCACTACATCGGCTTCGCGCAGGAGCGGCAGGCGGGTTCGGTGGCCGTGCGCTATGTGGTCGCCGACCCCGGCACGTGGCTCTACTTCGATCCCGTGCGGCCGCAGCCGATGCGCGATGGCGTGGCTGTCGCATGGGCGGCTTGCGGCAGCGGGGCGGACACCCTGCGCAACTGCACGCTGACCTTTTCGGTGGCGGCCGACGGCGCCTGCCCTGCACTGAACCGCTGGAAGTACGGCACCGACGCCTTGCCCGCCAGCCTCGGCCGCAATGCCGCGCAGGCGCGCCAGCGCTATGCCGCCGCCGACGTCAGCTACCTCGAAGGCGCGCTCGACAGCAGCGATGCCAAAGGCACCTACTACGGCATCCTCGACAAATCCTGCGCGGCTGCTGCGCAGGGCCCGTACCGCATGCAGCGCGGCCTGGCCTACGCGCAGTACGACAGGGCGCTGCTCGCACCCGACAAGCGCCGCGAGGTCGTCGTGGTGCCTGGCTGCGCACATGACGTGGCGTGCGTCTTTCCTTCAGTGGCCGCGCGCGGCGTGCTGCTCGGCCCTTCGCGTTGATACGTACGCCATTCGGCACCTGACGGGCACTTGACGTGTCATCCGTCATATTGGATATTTCATCCAATATGACAGAAGCAACAAAAGAACCCCTCGGCCTGAACGACCGCATCGCCCAGCGCGTGCGCGACCTTCGCGCGGCGCGCGAGCTGTCGCTCGATGCGCTGGCCACGCACTGCGGCGTCAGCCGTTCGATGATCTCGCTGATCGAACGCGGCGAAAGCAGCCCGACCGCCGTGGTGCTCGAAAAGCTCGCCACCGGCCTGGGCGTTCCGTTGGCTTCGCTGTTCGAAGAGCCCGTGGCCACGCCCGGCCCCGTGTCGCGGCTGGCCGACCAGTTGCTGTGGCGCGATCCGCACTCGGGCTATGTGCGCAGGAACGTGTCGCCGGGCAGCGCGGCCTCGCCGATCCAGATCGTCGAAGTGCAGTTTCCACCGAAGGCCCGCGTGGCCTACGAGACCGGCGCGCGAGAGCCCAAGGTGCACCAGCAGGTGTGGGTGCTCGAGGGCCGCATCGAAGTCACGGTGGGCGACGACCGCCATCTGCTCGATGCCGGTGACTGCCTCGCACTCACGCTCGACCGCCCCATGAGCTATCACAACCCCACCCGCAAGACCGCGCGCTACGCGGTCGTGATCACCAGTTCGACCGCTTCCTCATGGAGATGAATATGACCACCGACACACCCACCCATACCCCGCACATTCGTGCGCTGCCCACCGTGACCGACGCGCAGGTGCATGCGCTGGCCCACGTGCTCATCGATTGCGTCGCGGGCGGCGCGTCGGTGAGCTTCATGCAGCCGCTGTCGTTCGAGCGCGCCTGTGCCTTCTGGCGAGGCGTGGCCGATGGCGTGGCGCGCGGCGAGCGCGTGCTGCTCGTGGCCGAAGACGACGAGGGCATCGTCGGCACGGTGCAACTCGTGCTCGCCCAGCCCGAGAACCAGCCGCACCGCGGCGAGGTGGCGAAGATGCTCGTGCATCGCCGGGCACGCCGCCAGGGCCTCGGCGCGCTGCTGATGCAGGCGGCCGAGAAAGAGGCGCACGCGCATCGCAAGACGCTGCTGGTGCTCGACACGTCGAGCGCCGAGGCCGCGCGGCTCTATGCCCGCGTCGGCTGGCAGCGGGTGGGCGGGATTCCCGGCTATGCGCTGCTGCCCGAAGGCGGCCTGTGCGGCACCACCTATTTCTATCGCGAACTCGGTGCCGGGGCTCAGGCATTGGGTGCGGTCGCTGCGCCGTGACCGAACTCGATCGGCTGCTGCTGGAGGCGGATGCAACGCCCCTCGTCGGATGGGATCTGTCGTGCAGCGGACGCATCGCGACCACGGCCACGCCGTGGAACTTCGAGGCCGAGGTCGATCGCCATGCGCGCCGGTCGCCCGACATGCTGGACATGGGCACTGGCGGCGGCGAGTGGTTGAGCCGGCTTGCGTTCCGGCCGCCGCGCACCGTGGCCACCGAAGGATGGGCGCCGAATGTCGGCATCGCGCGCGAGCGGCTGGCGCCTCTGGGCGTGGAGGTGGTCGAGGTTGAAGGTGCCGATGACAATGCGGCGCAGGTGCAGGGCGAAGAAGATCAAGCGCGGCTGCCGTTCGCGGATGCATCGTTCCATCTGGTCGTCAATCGGCACGAGTCTTTCGTTGCGAGCGATGTGCATCGCATCCTTGCCACTGGCGGGCGCTTCGTCACGCAGCAGGTCGCGTCGGACTTCAATGCGGATTGCTATGCGTTGCTGGATCTGCCCATGCCCGGTTCTCTGCGATGGCAACTGGACACTGCCGTCGATCAGATCACGCGCTCGGGCCTGAGCGTCACGCATGGCGAAGAGGGCGCCGAGGTGCTTTCCTTCGACGACGTCGGTGCGTTCGCCTGGTACCTGAAGCACGTGCCTTATGTGTGCCCTGAGTTCACCATCGACGGATGCCGCGTCGCGCTCGAGCGCTTGCACCTGCGCATTCAGGGCCACGGTCCGCTGACGATGCGGCAGAAACTGTTCTGGTTGGACGCGGTCAAACCCGCGGCGGCTTGAGTCGCAAAGATTTTTGTATCGCAGCTTGTCCGGCACCCCGCCAGATACGGTGCGCGACGAATCAGGGCGTGGTTCGAAACACATCCAGGCGCGGGTCGCGATGGAATGCTTGCTTCATCCACTCGAAACGAAGCCCGTCATGACCATGCCCTCGCTCCATCGTCCAGGCCGCGCGTTCGCCGCTGTCGTGTTGTCTGTTGCAGCCGCTGCGCAGGCCCAGCCTTCTCCCGCAGCCGATCCGCGCGGCCGCTGGATCACTGCGAACGGCAACCTCGAAGTCGAGATCGCGCCTTGCGGCGCCGCGCTGTGCGGCACGGTCGTCAAGGTGCTCGGCAACCGCTCGATGGCTCCTGGCGGCGGCGACATGCAGCCCGCCGACGCCCGGCCGGCACTGGGCATGACATTGCTGCAGGATTTCAAGCCGGTCGATGCCGCCGACGCTTCGCGCCCACCCACCGAATGGGCCGGCCAGATCTACAACCGCGAGAACGGCAAGACCTACAGCTGCAACATGACGGTGAGCACCGCCACCCATGCCGGCGGCGAGCTATTGCTGCGCGCGTATGTCGGCCTGCCGCTCTTCGGCAAGACGCAGCACTGGCTGCGCGTTGCAGAGAACTGACCGAGCGGGGAGGGCGCCGGCAGCCCCTCGGGTTCTCCTGCTAACGCGCCCCGAACTGCGCGTTCTCGAACAGGTCCTTGAACTCGCGCGGCTGCGAGCGCCAGTACTGGTGCGGCGCCTTCACCTGCGCACCCAGCTCGGCCGCCGCATGCCACGGCCAGCGCGGGTCGTACAGGATCGCGCGGGCCAGCGACACCGCATCGGCCTGCCCCTCGGCAATGATGGCTTCGGCATGGCGGGGCTCGGTGATGAGCCCGACGGCGATGGTCGGCAGGCCGACCTCGGCCTTGATGCGCTGCGCGAACGGCACTTGGTAGCCGGCGCCGAGCGTGATGGCCTGCTGCGGCGAGACGCCGCCGCTCGACACATGGATGGCCGCGCAGCCGCGTGCCTTGAGCGCCTGCGAAAACGCGACCGTGCCGTCGAGGTCCCAGCCGCCGGGCACCCAGTCGCTGGCCGAGACGCGCACCCACACCGGGCGTTCGGCCGGGAAGGCCGCGCGCACCGCGTCGAACACTTCGAGCGGAAAGCGCATGCGGTTTTCCAGGCTGCCGCCGTATTCGTCGTTGCGATGGTTCGCGATGGGCGACAGGAACTGGTGCAGCAGGTAGCCGTGCGCCGCATGGATCTCGATGCCGTCGATGCCCAGCCGCGCGGCGCGCCGCGCCGCCGCCACGAAGGCATCGCGCACGCGGGCAAGGCCTGCGGCATCGAGCGCGATGGGCGCGTCTTCGGTGGGCGAGTGCGGCACGGCCGAGGGTGCGTAGGCCTTCCATCCGCCGGGTTCGTCGGGGCGGATCTGCTTGCCGCCTTCCCACGGTGCGCGGCTCGATGCCTTGCGCCCCGCGTGACCCAGTTGCATGGCGATCGCGATGGGCGAGTGGGCGCGCGTGGCCTTCAGCACCCGTGCCAGGCCTTCCTCGTTCGCGTCGGAATACAGCCCGAGGTCGCCGGGCGAGATGCGCCCTTCGGCCTCCACTGCCGTCGCCTCGAGGATCAGCAACCCCGCGCCCGAGAGCGCGAGGTGGCCCAGGTGAATGAGATGCCAGTCGCCCGGCGTGCCCTCCGTGGCGGAGTACTGGCACATCGGCGCGATGACGATGCGGTTGTCGGTCTGAAGGTTGCCGAGCCGCAAGGGCTCGAAGAGATGGCTACGACTGCTCATGATGATGTGGCTCCACAGGTGCGGTAATTCTGGGGCGTGTCCGCGATGCGGGGTGCGGGCGCCGCAGAAGCCTTGCGGCTCATGGCGGTATGGATCAGCAGCGCGCCGACCACCATCGCCATGCCGACAATCTCGTTCCCCGTGGGCAGCTTGCCCATGGCCACGCTCATCAGCAACGCCGACACCGGCACGAAGTTCAGGAAGGCCGTGCCCGTGACGGCACCGAGCGTGCGCACGCCGTAGTTGAAGGCCAGCACCGCAATCGCCGAAGACACCAGCCCCACGTAAAGCAGTGCCTGCCACGAGAGGCGCAGGCCCTCCATGCTCGGCGCATGCGACCAGCCCAGCAGCGTGGCGACGGCGGCGGTGGCCAGCAGCAGCGGCCACGAGGCCAGCACCGTGAGCGCGGTGTACTCGATCACGTCGAGTTCCGGAAAGCGCGCCGCGCCGCGCGTGTACCAGACCCAGCCCAATGTGCCGGTGAAGGCCACCGCATCGCCGAAGAGCGTCGACTCGGCGGCCGGCCCGGTGCTGAACAGCAGCCCCGACACGATGGCCACGCCCAGCAGTGCCAGCGCGGTGGTCAGCAGCGTCGAGCGCGCGGGCCGCACGCCGTCGAGCGCCCAGCGCAGCAGCTGCGTGGTCATGGGCGTGGTCGCCATGATCACCGCGCCGTGCGAGGGCACCGAATGCGCGAGCCCGAGCAGCAGCATTACGCTGAAGATGCCGAAGCCCGCGTACCCGCGCAGCGCCAGCGCGCCCGCGTTCAGCCGCAGCTTGCGCCAGGGCGCGGCGCCGCGCGGAAGAATGAGCAGCACGAACAGCAATGCCGACATGCTGTAGCGGATGAGCGTGAACCACACCGGCGCAACGTGGTGAAGCACGCCCTTGCTGACCAGGAACATGCCGCCCCACCCGGAGGTGGCGAGCAGCAGCGCGGCGATGCCGAGCAGGCGTTGACGAGAAGACATGGTGAGCCTTTGGCAATGAATGAATGATTCGATGGCCCCAAGGATCGGGTTTCGCGGCGCCGATTGCCATTCGCTTCTTTGGACGGGGGGCTCCAAAAAAGCGAAGGGCTGAAAGCGGCCGGAGCGCTCACAATTTGCCCCATGGAGCTCTACCAACTGAAGACCTTTGTTGCCATCGCGAAGGAAGGCAGCCTGACCCGCGCCGCCGAGCGCGTGTTCACCAGCGCGCCGGCCGTCAGCGCGCAGCTCAAGGCACTCGAAGACGAGCTGGGCGTGAAGCTGTTCGAGCGCACGCCCAAGGGCATGTCGCCCACCGAGGCCGGCCACAGCCTGCTGGAAGAGGCCGAGCGCACGCTGGCTTCGGCGTCGCGCATGCGCTCGGCGGCCGACCAGTTGCGCGGTGCGGCGCAGGGCGTGGTGCGCTTCGGTACGGTGGTTGATCCGGTGGCGCTGCGGCTGGGCGATGTGCTGGTGAAACTGGCGGAGCGCCATCCGCAGGTCACGCTGCAACTGAAGCAGGGGCTGTCGTACGAAACGCTGTCGGCCGTGCAGCGCGGCGAACTCGATTGCGCCTACGTGCTGAGCGATGGCGAGCAGATCGAAGGCCTGGAGCTGTATCGCCTGGGCGCGGTCGACCTGGTCGTGACCTTGCCGCTGCCGGTGGCACAGGCGCACCCCGACCTGTCGCTCGACCAGCTCACGGCCCTGCCGTGGGTGGGCACGCCGCCCTCGTGCATCCTGCGCGTGCATCTCGAAAAGCTGTTCGCGGGCGCGGGCCGCGAGTACCGGCAGGGCCGCACCGCCGACGGCGAGAGCGCCATCCGCAGCATGGTCGCCAGCGGCATGGGCGCGGGCCTGATGCGGCTGGACCAGGCCGAGCAGGGCGAGCGCAACGGCGAGCTGGCGATCTGGAAGGGCTGGCGTTCGCACACCTGGCTGTGCTGGGTGGCACCGGCCGGTGGCAAGCGCGCCGTGGCGGTCGATGCCGTGCGCGGCGCGGTGCTGGAGACCTGGGCCTGACGAGGCCGGTCCACGCCCTCGCGAGCTTGCCAAGGCGTGGTTTCCGCGGAGCGAATTCGATGACCCCGCCTTCTTGCGGATGGGCTTCGCGTCGTTCTTAAACGCTTCTTCTTAACGGGCTGGCCGAACGGCTTATTGCCCGTGCCGCGAGCCACCGCTACCTTTGAATCGCGCCCCATCCGGGGCGCGATTCGCATGGAAAACGGACAACCACATGGCTCATTCAATCTCCGCGTTCCGGTCGTTCCACGGCCGGCGCTGGCAACAACTCCTGGCGTCCGCGGCACTGCTCGCGGCCGCCACCTTCGCGTCGGCGGCCGAGCCCGCCAAGGACCATCCGCTGGTCGGGCGCTATGAAGGCTCGACGATGGACGCCTTCCAGGTCAAGAACTACGACGAGGTCGGCCTGCTGCGCGAACCGATCCAGACCTGGGGTGACCCGAAGCCCAAGCCCAACCTGCTGCGGGTCGCGGGCAAGGTCTCGCTCTACTACTACCACCTGCCCGAGGGCCGCTCGCTGCTCGAAGTGCAGCGCAACTACGAAGCGGGCCTGAAGGCCAAGGGCTTCCAGGTCATGTTCTCGTGCGGCACCAAGGACGGCAGCTGCTACAGGAAGGACCCGGACAGGAGTGAGCCCAACACCGACGTCTCGGAACTGGCCACCGTCATCGACACGCCCGAGTGGCCGCTGATCGGCTACGGGCGCACCTACGTGAGCACCTATTTCGAAAGCGACGGCCGTTACCTGCTGGCCCAGAACGACACGCCCAACGGCAAGGTCTACGCCAGCATCGCGTTCGCCGAAGGCAGCTTTCGCGGCAGCTTCGCGCTGGTGCGCGTCGTCGAGACCAAGGCGATGGAAACCGACAAGATCGTCTTCGTCGATGCGTCGGCCATGCAGAAGAGCCTGCAGGAAACCGGCCGCATCAGCCTCTACGGCATTCACTTCGATCTGGACAAGGACAGCATCAAGCCCGACTCGCAACCCACGCTCGACGAGATCGCCAAGCTGATGCGCAACAACCCGCAGTTGCGCGTGCAGGTGGTGGGCCACACCGACGCGCAGGGCGAGGAGCCGCACAACGCCGACCTGTCGCGCCGGCGCAGCGTGTCGGTCATCGCGGCGCTGGCCAAGACGGGGCTCGATGCGCGCCGCTTCACCTCGCGCGGCGCGGGCTCGAAGGAGCCGGTCGCGCCCAACACCAGCGAGGACGGCCGCGCGAAGAATCGCCGCGTGGAATTGCTGCGTCTGTAAGGCGCGCGCACTCATGGATTGCCGGGGTGACAGGCCACGCGGCGGCCTGTCATCATTCGCGGCTGCATGAACCAAGATCCGCATTCCCTCACCGATCTGTTGAACCGCGCCAGGCAGGCACTGGCGGACCCGCAGGGTGCTGCATTGCCTGCTGTGTCGCCCGCCACCGAAGAGGCCGGTTGCGTGGTCTTCTTCGCCATCGGCGAAGGCGGCAGCCGGGCCCGCGTGGCATCGGGCCGGGGGGTGGACATCGAGGCGGCATGGCACGCGGCCAGCGGCGCGATCGCGGCGCTGGCCAGGCGCACCGAATACCCGGCGCAGCGCCTGCGCGCGGAGCTGGTCGATCGGGTCGAGGCCATGACCTGGGGCGCGCTCAAGGCGAAGTTGGCGCAAACCAAGCGCAACTATTTCAACCTGGGCATTGCCTTCGATGCGAAGTTCGACGTCGCGCTGCTCGCGCAGGAAATGCACGGCGGCGCGATCCTCTACAACGGCGACGTCGACCACGCCGAACCCAACACCGGCAACCTGCACCTGCACACCCAGCGCCGCTTCGGCCGCGAGATCGACTTTCCGGTGGACGACGCCGCGCCGGTCTGGTGCTTCACCACCCGGGCCGTGTACGTGGACGCCGAAGGTGCGTGGCCGATCACCGCCGAAGGGCAGGCGGCCGGCCTGCGCGCGCTGCCCGACTGGAACGCACGGCTGATCCGCGGCCTGGTCGACGACGCCAGCGACTACCTTGCCGAACAGGTCAAGCCCACGGGCGAGTTCCACTACGGCTGGTTTCCCTGTTTCGACCGCGCCATTCCCACTTACAACACACTGCGCCATGCCAGCTCCACCTACGCGATGCTGGAGGCCTGGGAGCTCACGCGCAGCGCAACGCAGAAGGCCGCCATCGACCGCTCGCTGGCCTTCCTGGCGACCAACCTCATCCGGCCGGCCAACCTGCCCGACGGCACGCGCGCGGCCTACCTGCTGGACATCGGCAGCGAGATCAAGCTCGGCGGCAGCGCGGTCTGCCTGCTCGCCTTCGTCAAGTACACCGAGCTGACCGGCGACCAGCGCTACCTGCCGCTGATGACGCAGATCGCGCTGGGCATCCGCCACATGCAAGACCCGCAGACCGGCAGCTTCGTGCACGTGCTCAATGCGCCGGGGCTCGACGTCAAGGACAAGTTCCGCGTCATCTACTACGACGGCGAGGCCGCCTTCGGCCTCATGCGCCTGTATGGCCTCACGCGCGACGCGCGCTGGCTCGCGGTGGTCGAGAAGGCCTTCGAGCATTTCATCGCCGCCGAGCACTGGCGCGCGCACGACCACTGGCTGAGCTACTGCGTCAACGAACTCACGCGCTATCGGCCCGAGACGCGCTACTACCAGTTCGGCCTGAAGAACGCGGCCGGCTACCTCGACTTCGTGCTGGAGCGCATCACCACCTTTCCGACGCTGCTCGAACTGATGATGGCCGCGCGCGACATGGTGCTGCGGCTGGAGGCCGACCCGGTGCTGCGCCCGCTGCTGGCCGAGCTCGACCGCGACAAGTTCGACCGCGCGCTGGAGTACCGCGCGCGCTACCTCGCCAACGGCCACTTCTGGCCCGAGCTGGCGATGTTCTTCCGCAACCCCGATCGCATCGCCGGCTCGTTCTTCATCAAGCACCACAGCTTTCGCGTGCGCATCGACGACGTGGAGCACTACCTCTCGGGCTACGTGGCCTACCACCGGATGCTGACCGCGCGCGAAGCGCGGCAGGCGGAACTGGCGAGCCTGCCGGCGGCAGCGCAGGCAGTGGCACCGGCGGGACCCACGGCATCCACGGGCGTGGTCGCGTGGGGCGGCGACGTGAACCTCGGGCGCCGCCAGCACTACCGCATGCGCGAGCTGGGCGGGGCGCACAAGATGCTCGGCGACATCGCCGCGCTGCGCGATGCCGACCTGCGCATCGTCAACCTCGAATGCGTGGTCGCCACCACCGGCGAGCAGGGCGTCGAGAAGGGCGAGGCCGGCCCCTACTACTACCGGGCCCGGCCCGAAATGCTCGCGGTGCTGACCGAGGCG
This sequence comes from Variovorax sp. EL159, assembly GCF_900100965.1. Lineage (GTDB taxonomy): Bacteria > Pseudomonadota > Gammaproteobacteria > Burkholderiales > Burkholderiaceae_C > Variovorax. Next base: position 558,496 of record NZ_FMUJ01000005.1, read on the forward strand.
GGCATCGGCATGGTCGCCACTGCCAACAACCACAGCGGCGACTACGGCGCCGATGCGCTCATGGAGCAGCAGGGCCTGCTGAATGCCGCGGGCATTGCCCACGCAGGCACCGGCAGCACCTTCGAAGCCGCGCTGCGCCCCGCCTTCCGGCGCGCGGGCGGCGTGCGCGTGGCGCTGTTCTCGCTCGACGCGACGCAGCCGCACTTCGCGGCCGGCGCCGAGCGCGCCGGTGCCGCGTGGCTGTCGCTCGACGACGCAGCCGCGTGGAAGGCCACCCTCGCGCCACGCATCGAAGCCGCGCGCCGCGAGGCCGACGTGGTGCTGGTGGCGGTGCACTGGGGCGCCAACCTGGAGTCCGCGCCGTCCGCGGCCGAGATCGCCGTGGGCCACGCCATCGTCGATGCGGGTGCCGACGCGGTGCTCGGCACTTCGGCGCACGTGCTGCAGGGCATCGAGACGTATCGCGGCCGGCCGATCCTGCACGACGCGGGCGACCTGCTGTTCGACTCCATCCGCAACGACTTCGCACCCTCCGGCGTGTTCTCGCTGACGCTGGGCTTGCGCGGCGTCGAGCAGGTGATGTTCACGCCGGTCGGCGTCGGTTTCGGTTTCTCGAAGCAGCTTGAAGGCGAGCAGGCGCAGGCCGCGAGCGCGCGCTTCGCCGAGCAGTGCCGCGCGCTCGGCACCGAGATGACGCCTGTGCCCGGCGGCCGTTGCGCCGTGCGCCTGTCGCCACCCGAGCGGCCGGCCTTCGCGCAGGAGATGGCGGCGCCACCGGCCGACCGCCTGCCTCCCATCGTCGGCCCCGTGCGTGCACCGCGCCCCGAATGGCTGGTCGATGCCGTGCCGGTCGATGCGCAGATGCCGCCGCTGCAGATGGGTCCGCTGCGCCTGCTCGGCCTGCGTTGCGCGCCACGGCAGATCGTCGGGCGCCGCATGCTGTGGGTCGAGTCTTTCTGGACCGTCGATGCGCCCGTGGCCGCCGACCTGCGCCTGCACTTCCGTGCCGTGCCGGCGCGCAGCACCACCATGCCGCCCTGGGGCGAAGGCATGGACCACGACCCCTGCGACTGGATGTGGCCCACCAGCCGCTGGGAGCCCGGCCGCATCTACCGCGACCGCTACGGCCTGCGCCCGCCGCGCCCCGGCCTGCTCGAAAGCGATGTGATGCGGCTCGAAGTGCGCGTGCGCGGCGACCTGCCCGATCTGCCGCCAGCGCGCCGGCTGGCCGTGTGGTGCGGCCTGCGCGTGCCGGACTTTCCCACGCCCTTGCCCGATCGCCCGGCGCCCGTGCTCGCTGCATTGCGCCCCGGTGCCGGGCCCCACCCGTCGCCACTGTGGACGGCCGAGCAACTGCAGGAGGTGACAGGCGGCCATTGGCTGGTCGCGCCACCGGCGGGCTGGTCCGTCAACTCGGTGGTGCGCGGCTCGAGCCATCTGACGATGCTGCCCGGCCCCGCGCTCTTCGTCGCCTCCGACTTCCGCACGCTGGCCGTGCACGAGGCCTACAGCAGGCCGCGCCCCGACAACTGGGACCGCCACCTCGACCTGCCCGGCCTGCAGCACGCGCTGGCCGGTGCCATCGTCGCGCATCCGGTCGAGGGGCTCGATCCGGCCTTTCCGCTGCTGCAGGTGGACGACCCGATCCGCGCCATGCTCGCGCTCGGCGCCGCCGCGCGGGCGCGCTACCAGGGCTTCGTGGTGGGCGTGACCGGCACGGTCGGCAAGTCGTCCACCATCGCCATGCTGCGCGACCTGCTGCCCGCGGCCGCGCGCGTGCGCACCACCATCGACAACTACAACTCGCGCGTCGGCGTGCCGGCCATGCTGGCCAACCTTGCGGCCGACGCCGACGTGTGCATTCTCGAAATGGCGCAGAGCGGCCTCTGGATGGAGCGCGGCCCCATCTCGCTGGTGGCGCGGCCGCACGTGGCCATCGTCACCGAGATCGGCCTGTCGCAGACCCGCCAGGCCTCGACGCTCGAACTCACGGCCGAATTCAAGTCGCGTATCTTCCTGGGCCTGGAGCCCGGCGGCGTGGCCATCGTGGCCGACCACATCCCGTGCCTGGCCCAAGTGGTGCAGGCGGCCGCGCGCACGGCCGGTGCGATCTGGGTGGTGGGCACCGGGCCCGACGCCAACGTGCGCGTGGCCGAGACCCGGCCCGAGCCCGGCGGCGGTTGCCGCGTGCGCGTCGCGGTGGCGGGGCGCACCTTCGAATACCTGTTCCCCATCGCAAGCGCGGGGCTGGTGCGCAATTCGGCGCTTGCCTTCGCGGCGCTGCTGGCCATGGGCTTCGACGGCGAGGCAGCCTGCGCGCGCATGCCGCACGTGCGCCTGCCTGCCTCGGTGATGCAGGTGCACGCGCTGCGCACGCAGGCGGGCGTGCAGGCCACGCTGATCGACGACAGCTGGAACGCCGAGGTCATGTCGATGCGCAACGCCATGGAATTCGTGCGCACCTACCAGCGCGCGGAAGCCGGGCCGGTCGTGCGCAAGATCGGCGTGCTGGGCCGCATCATCAACCTCGGCGAAGAGGCCGAGGCCATGCACCGCAGCCTGGCCGCGCCGCTGATGGCCTCGGGCATCGAGCACGTGGTGACGCACGGCGAAGAAATGCGCTGGCTGCGCGAAGAGGTGCCGGGCGAACTGCTCGGCCCGCATTTCGACAACGCCGCGCAGCTCACGGGCTACCTGGGCGGCTTCTTGCGCGACGGCGACCTGGTGCTGGTGAAGGGCGACCGCGAATGGTCCGACTTCGGCAGCATTCCCGGCCTGCTGCAACAGCTATGAACACCACGGGCGGCTTCCTGCGGCGGCCCGCCCGTGTGGCACTGGTGCTGCTCGCACTGGCGCAGGCGGCCTGCGCGCAGCGCACCGGCCCCGGCGTGCCGGCGCCGTTCGCCGCGTCGGGCGACGCCGTGCTGCACTGGAACCAGCCGGCCGTACGCGCCAACTGCCCCGACCGCGCCGGCTACCTGTGGGTGCAGCCCGTCGAAGGGCCGGCCTGCATTCGTTACTTCGCGAGTGACGACATCGAAGGCGCACGCATGGCCATCGTGCAGTTTTCCGGCGATCGCGACGGCGTGATGGACCAGGCGCCCACGCGCATTCCCGAGAACACCGAAGCGCTGCGCACGCTCGACGCGCAACGCAACCGCGACCGCGCGGGCGTGCCGTGGATCTTTGTCGCGCGGCCTGGCACCTACGGCTCGTCGGGCGACCATCGCAAGCGGCGCCAGCCGGTGGAGTTCCACGCGCTCGATGCGGCGCTCGATGCGCTCATGGCGCGCCACAAGCTGCAGCGCATCGTGATCGTCGGCCACAGCGGCGGCGCCACCGCGGGCGCCGCGCTGCTGACCATGGGCCGCACCCGCGTCGCCTGCGCGGTGCTGACCTCGGGCGCCTTCGGGCTGCTGGAGCGCGCGCGCCTGCTCGGCCGCTCGAAGGACGGCCTGACCGACACCACTGGCAGCACGCAGTTCTATGACCCGCTCGACCATGTGAACGGCATCGCGCGCGATGCCACGCGGCGCATCGTGCTGATCGGCAACCGCGACGACCAGAACACGCCCTTTGCCCTGCAGCAGCGCTTTGCCGATGCGGTGGCCAAGGCCGGGCACCACGTCGAGATGCGCACGCACGCGGCCGAGCCGCCCGAGTTCCATGACCTGAAGGACGGCATCGGCCTGCGCACCGCGTCGCTGTGTGCGCGCGAAGCGCTGTTCCCGCCACTGGACCGCAAATGAACGACAGCAGCCGCAGCCCCATCACCTCGCGCGAATACGGCCGCATGCCCGATGGCCGGGCCGTGACCGAATACACCCTCGACAACGGCCGGGGCCTGCGCCTGAGCGCCATCAACCGCGGCGGCATCGTCACCGCGCTGCACGTGTCCGACCGGCAGGGGCAGAGCGCGAACATCGTGCTGGCGCTGCCGACGCTCGCCGACTACCTGAAGCCGCATCCGCACCTGGGCACCATCGTCGGGCGCTATGCCAACCGGATCGCGGCGGGGCGCTTCGTGCTTGATGGCGTGGCGCATCAGGTGGGCCTGAACGACGGGGCCAACTCGCTGCATGGCGGCAAGGACGGTTTCGGCACGCGCTTCTGGCAGATCGAGCCGCTCGCGCCCGAACAGGCCGGCGGCGACATCGCCATCGAGCTGCGCTACGCCAGCGTCGATGGCGAAGAGGGCTACCCCGGCGAGGTGCAGCTGACGGTGCGCTACACGCTCGGCGCGGCGGCCAACACATGGCGCATCGATTACCGCGCCACGGTTGACCGGCCGACGGTGCTGAACCTGAGCCACCACGACTACTTCAACCTCGCGGGCGGCGGCTCGGTGATGGACCACCGGCTGACGATTCCCGCGAGCCGCTACTGCCCGGTGGATGCCACGCTGATCCCGCTCGGGCTGGCCGACGTGGCGGCAACGCCCTTCGACTTTCGCGAGCCGACGCGCATCGGTGCGCGCATTCGCGAAGGGCACGCGCAGCTGTTGGTCGCGCACGGCTACGACCACAACTGGGTGCTGGATCGGCACGACGTGCGCGATGGCCTGGCGCTTGCCGCGCGCCTCGAACACGAAGCCTCGGGCCGCGTGATGGAAGTGCACACCAGCGAGCCGGGCGTGCAGTTCTATTCCGGCAACTTTCTCGACGGCAGCCTCATGGGCACGGCCGGTGCGAGCCTGCGGCAGGGCGATGGCCTGTGCCTGGAAACGCAGCACTTTCCCGACTCGCCGAACCAGCCGGGCTTTCCATCGACCGTGCTGCGGCCGGGCGAAGTCTTCAGCAGCACGACCGAGCATCGCTTCAGCATTTGCTGAAGCGCGTCACGCGCTGTCGATCTAACCGGCGAACAGCGCGGCAGGCACGCCGGGGCTGCCGATGCGCACCGCGAAGAGCCCACCCGCCAATGGCTCGGCTTCTTGCTGTTCGGCCGTGAGGCCGTTGCGCGCCGTCGTGATGTACAGCGTCTGCATGTCCGCGCCACCGAAGGCGCAATCGGTGACGTTGCTCGCGGGCAGCGGAATGCGGCACAGCTCGGCCGCGCTCACCGGGTCGTGGCAGGTCACGCATGCGCCGTCCCAGTGCGCGATCCAGAGGTGGCCGGCCGCGTCGGTCGTCATGCCGTCGGGCAGCCCGTTGCCTTTGGGAAAGCGGTGCCACACGCGCCGGTTCGCGACGGTGCCCGCGTCCATGTCGAAGTCGTAGGCGTAGAGCTTGTTGAGCACCGTGTTGTTGAAGTACATGGTGCGGCCGTCGGCCGACCACGTCGGCCCGTTGGTCACCTCGAAGCCGTCGTCGTGCTTCGTGCACTGGCCGTCGGCGTCGTAGCGGTACAGCGCGCCGGTGGGCGCCTTGCAATCGAAGTCCATGCTGCCGGCCCAGAAGCGGCCGCGGGCGTCGCACTTGCCATCATTGAAGCGGTTGCCGGTGCGCTCGGGTTCGGGCTGGTGCAGGTAGCGCGGCCTGGCGCCGGCACCCGGTAGCTGCGTGGTGTCGAAGAGCGCGAAGCCACGGCGCAGCGTGAGGACGAGGCCCGGCGCGTTCGCGCGCTCCGAGATCGCGGTGATCTCTTCGTCGAACTGCCAGGCGCGGCGTGCGCCGTCGGCGGGCCGGAACCAGAACAGGCGCGGCGTGAGGATGTCGATCCAGTAGAGCGCCTGCTCGCGCACCGACCACAGCGTGCCCTCGCCCAGGTTGGCACCGGCGGCCCAGATGCATTCGGGCGCGCCTTCGACCACGGGGACCGGAAGCGGGGAAGGCGGGCTTGTCTCTTGTCTGTTCATTGGTTTTGTCTTGGTCATGTCTTCTTGACGCGGCGGATCGTATCAAGGCATATTGATAATGGAAATTAAACAATACGACATCAATTGATATTCATATTGCAATGTCAGATGCCGACCCTTCTTCCTGGAGACGTTCTGTGAATCCCCCGAAGCTCTCGATCCACCCCAGCCTGCAGGGTCGCACGGTGTTCGTCACCGGTGGCGGCAGCGGCATCGGCGCGGCCATCGTCGCCGCGTTTGCGGCGCAGGGCGCGCGCGTGGCCTTCGTCGACATTGCCGAGGGCGCCAGCGCGGCGCTCGCTCGGCAGATCGTCGAGGCCGGCCATGCGGCGCCGTGGTGGCGTGCCTGCGACGTGCGCGACATCGCCTCGCTGCAGACGGCCATCGCCGATGCGGCCGCCGAACTCGGCGACTTCGCGGTGCTGGTCAACAACGTGGCAAGCGACGACCGCCATACGCTCGAATCGGTCACGCCCGATTACTACGACAACCGCATGGCCATCAACGAACGGCCCGCGCTGTTCGCGATCCAGTCGGTGGTGCCGGGCATGCGGCGCCTCGGCTTCGGCTCGGTGGTCAACCTGGGTTCCACGGGCTGGCAGACCAAGGGCTCGGGCTACCCCTGCTACGCGATTGCCAAGTCGTCGGTCAACGGGCTCACGCGCGGGCTCGCGGTCGACCTGGGCAAGGACCGCATCCGCATCAACACCGTCTCGCCCGGCTGGGTGATGACCGAGCGGCAGGTCAAGTTGTGGCTCGACGACGAAGGCGAGCAGGCGCTCAAGCGCAACCAGTGCTTGCCCGACAAGCTGATGCCGGAAGACATCGCGCGCATGGTGCTGTTCCTTGCGTCGGACGACGCGAAGATGTGCACGGCGCAAGAGTTCACGGTGGACGCCGGTTGGACCTGAAGACGCGCCGGGCGGCTCGTCAGTCGATCTCGAGCTTGCGTCCGTAGACGCTCATGCTGGCCGTCTTCAGCGCCTTCATCATCACCTTCGCGGCCGGCGACAGCAGCCGGTCGGTGCGCGTGATGATGCCGAAGGCGTCCATGTGGCAGGGCATGTCCAGCGGCAGCAGCGACACGATGCCGTGCGATGCGTAGTAGCGCGCCACGTCGGTCGCCAGCACCGCGACCATGTCGCTCTGCTGCAGCATGCGCGTGATGAAGAGCAGGGCCGAGCTCTCGATGGTGTTGGCCGGCGGCGCCAGGCCTTCTTCCTGGAACATCAGCTCGAAGCGGTGGCGCAGCACGCTGCCGGCGGGCGGCACGATCCAGCCGGCGCCCACCACGTCGCGCAACGTGAGCCCGCTCACGCCGAGCAGCGGATGGCCGGGGCGCACCAGCGCGCACACCGGCTCTTCGCTCAGCGCCTCGTAGCGCAGCTGCGACTTGTCGTGCTCGGCGAACAGCCGCGCCACGAGGATGTCGAGCTTGCCCTGCTCGAGCCGCTCGATCAGCACCGGGCTGGTCTCGATCTCCAGCGACACGCGCAGGTCGGGCTGCTCGCGCTTGACCATCGCCACCGCGGGCGGCATCAGCGTGAGGCCGGGCGCGGTGATGGCACCCACGCTCACGTGGCCGAAGCGGCCCGCCTTGAGCGCGGTGAGTTCGTCGTGCGCCTGGTTCAGGCTGGCCAGCGCCACGCGGGCGTGGCGGATCATCGTCTCGCCGTACCAGGTGGGCCGCATGCCGCGCGGCAGGCGGTCGAACAGTGGCACCTCCAGCACATCTTCGAGGTCTTTCAGCAGCTTGGAGGCGGCGGGCTGCGTCATGTTGAGCACCTGCGCCGCGCGGTGGATGTTGCCTTCTTCGGCCAGCGCCACGAGCAGCAGCAGTTGGCGGGTCTTCAGGCGGGCGCGGATGAACCAGTGGTTGTAGTTGGTCATGGCTCTTCTCTTGTTTTTGGAAACCAAGGGCTGATCGGGTTTTCCAGAATCCGGCGATCGATATGCATTTTGTCTAAAAAACGATTGGATCGATATCGATTCTGTTCCTAGACTGCCCGCACCCCACATCCAAGAGACAAGGTCGGCGCCCGGTGATTCATGGCGAGATCCATCAGAACGTGCGGCAGTACATCAACGGCCGCTGGGAGACCAGCGCGACCACCGGTGTGAGCGCCAATCCATCGGACACCAGCGAGGTGGTTGCCGAGTACGCACGTGCCGACCGCCGCCAGGTCGAGACCGCCATCCGCGCCGCCACCGAAGCCTTTCCGCACTGGAGCCACAGCACGCCGCAGCGGCGCGCCGACGTGCTCGACCGCATCGGCGCCGAGCTGCTCGCACGCAAGGACGAGCTGGGCCTGCTGCTGGCGCGCGAGGTCGGCAAGACGCTGCCCGAAGCCGTGGCTGAAGCAGCGCGCGCGGGCCAGATCTTCAAGTTCTTCGCGGGCGAAGCCTTGCGCGGCGGCGGTGGCGAGAACGTGGCCTCGGTGCGCGCCGGCGTGCAGGTCGACGTGACGCGCGAGCCGGTCGGCGTGGTGGGCCTCATCACGCCGTGGAACACGCCCTTCGCGGTGCCGGCGTCGAAGATCGCGGCAGCGCTCGCGCATGGCAACAGCGTGGTCTTCAAGCCGGCCGAGCTGGTGCCGGCCTGCGGCTGGGCGCTGACGGACATCATCAGCCGCGCGGCCCTGCCCGCCGGCGTGTTCAACCTCGTGATGGGCAGCGGGCGCGAAGCGGGGCAGGCGCTGGTCGACAGCGCGCTGGTCGATGCACTGAGCTTCACAGGCTCGGCCGCCAACGGCGAGCGAATTTTGCAGGCGGCCACCGCACGGCGCGCCAAGGTGCAGCTGGAGATGGGCGGCAAGAACGCGCTGGTGGTGCTGGCCGATGCCGACCTCGACCGCGCCGTCGATTGCGCGGTGCAGGGCGCCTACTTTTCGAACGGCCAGCGCTGCACCGCGTCGAGCCGGCTCATCGTCGAGGCCGCCGTGCACGACGCCTTCGTCGCCAAACTTCGCCAGCGCCTGAAGACGCTGAAGATCGGCCACGCGCTGGAGCGCGGCGTCGACATCGGCCCGGTGGCCGACGAAGAACGGCTGGCGCAGAACCTCGCCTGGGTCGGGATTGCGCGCGAAGAAGGCGCCGAGCACGTGTGGGGCGGCGAAGCGCTGCAGCGCGCCACCACCGGCCACTACATGAGCCCCGCGCTCTTTCTCGCGAAGCCCGCGCACCGCATCGCGCGCGAGGAAATCTTCGGCCCGCTGGCCTGCGTGCTGCGCGCCGACGACTACGACGAAGCGCTGGCGCTGTGCAACGACACGCCCTTCGGCCTGTGCGCGGGCCTGTGCACCAACTCGCTGAAGCACGCGATGCATTTCAGGCGGCATGCCGTGGTCGGCATGACGATGGTCAATCTGCCGACCGCGGGGGTGGACTTCCACGTGCCCTTCGGCGGCCGCAAGGGGTCGGGCTACGGGCCGCGCGAACAAGGGCGCCACGCCGCGGAGTTCTACACGACGGTGAAGACCGGCTACATGCTGGCCTGACCGGACGGGGTTTCGTTCACCACACCAACAGCCAACAGCAAAGTCCTCGTGACATCAAGAAGGAGACATCCCATGACCATGAATCGTCGCACCCTTAACACCGCGCTCGCCGCCGCAGCCCTGGGCAGCATGCTGCCCGTGTCCGTCTTCGCGCAGAAGAAGCTCGTGCTGGGCTTTGCGCAGGTGGGCGCCGAGAGCGAATGGCGCACCGCCAACACCGAGTCGATCAAGTCGTCCGCCAAGGATGCCGGCATCGAGCTGAAGTTCTCCGACGCACAGCAGAAGCAGGAGAACCAGATCAAGGCCATCCGCTCCTACATTGCGCAGAAGGTCGACGTGATCGCCTTTTCGCCCGTGGTCGAGTCGGGCTGGGAGACGGTGCTGCGCGAAGCCAAGGCCGCCAAGATCCCGGTCGTGCTGACCGACCGCTCCGTCAACACCAAGGACGACTCGCTCTACGTGACCTTCATGGGCTCCGACTTCATCGAGGAAGGCCGCAAGGCCGGCCGCTGGCTGGTCGAGAAGATGAAGGACCAGAAGGGCGACGTGAACATCGTCGAGCTGCAGGGCACCGTGGGCTCGGCCCCGGCCATCGACCGCAAGAAGGGCTTCGAGGAAATCATCAAGGCCGACCCGAAGTTCAAGATCATCCGCTCGCAGACCGGCGACTTCACGCGCGCCAAGGGCAAGGAGGTGATGGAAGCCTTCCTGAAGGCCGAGGGAAAAAAGATCAACGTGCTCTTCGCGCACAACGACGACATGGCCATCGGCGCCATCCAGGCGATCGAAGAAGCGGGCCTGAAGCCCGCGAAGGACATCACCATCATCTCCATCGACGGGGTGAAGGGCGCCTTCGAAGCCATGATCGCCGGCAAGCTCAACGTGTCGGTGGAATGCAGCCCGCTGCTGGGGCCGCAGCTCATGCAAGCGGTGAAGGACATCAAGGACGGCAAGACGCTGCCCAAGCGCATCGTGACTGTCGAGAGCATCTTCCCCATGGAAGTCGCGGCCAAAGAATTTCCCAATCGCAAGTACTGAGGAGCCCCGTACATGAAACGCAACTTTCTCAAGGCCTCGCTGGTCGGCCTGGCCGTCGTGCTGGTGGGCATCGCGCCGCTGGCCTACGCGCAGGACAAGGGCCTGATCGCCATCTCGATGCCCACCAAGTCGTCGGCGCGCTGGATCGCCGACGGCGCCAACATGGTCAAGTACTTCAAGGACAAGGGCTACAAGACCGACCTGCAGTACGCCGACGACGACATCCCGAACCAGCTCGCGCAGATCGAGAACATGGTGACGAAGGGCTCGAAGGTGCTCGTCATCGCGGCCATCGACGGCACCACGCTTTCGGACGTGCTGCAGAAGGCGGCCGACAAGGGCGTGAAGGTCATCGCGTACGACCGGCTCATCAAGGGCTCGAAGAACGTCGACTACTACGCCACCTTCGACAACTTCCAGGTCGGCGTGCTGCAGGCGCAGTCGATCGAGAAGGCGCTCGACCTGAAGGGCGGCAAGGGGCCGTTCAACATCGAGCTGTTCGGCGGCTCGCCCGACGACAACAACGCCTTCTTCTTCTACAACGGTGCGATGTCGGTGCTCGACCCCTACATCAAGAGCGGCAAGCTCGTGGTGCGCAGCAAGCAGATGGGCATGGACAAGGTCGGCACGCTGCGCTGGGACGGCGCGGTGGCGCAGGCGCGCATGGACAACCTGCTGTCGGCCTACTACACCAAGGACCGCGTCGATGCGGTGCTGTCGCCTTACGACGGCCTGTCCATCGGCATCCTGTCGTCGCTCAAGGGCGTGGGCTACGGCTCGGCCTCGCAGCCGATGCCCATCGTGTCGGGGCAGGACGCCGAGGTGCCGTCGGTCAAGTCGATCCTGCGCAAGGAACAGACCTCCACCGTGTTCAAGGACACGCGCGAGCTGGCCAAGGTGACGGTGGCCATGGTCGACGCCATGCTCTCGGGCAAGACACCCGAGGTGAACGACACCAAGACCTACAACAACGGCATCAAGGTCGTGCCCTCCTACCTGCTCAAGCCGGTGAGCGTGGACGCCTCGAACTGGAAGGTGGTGCTGATCGACAGCGGCTACTACAAGGAAAGCCAGGTCAAGTGAGCGTTGCCATGGGAGCGGAAGACAACAAAGAAGGCGGCAGCGACAGCGGTGGCGGCAAGGCGCGCACGATCCTGGAGATGCGCGGCATCACCAAGACGTTTCCCGGGGTGAAAGCCCTGAGCAACGTCAACCTGGCGGTGCGCGCGGGCGAGATCCACGCGGTGGTCGGCGAGAACGGCGCGGGCAAGTCGACGCTCATGAAGGTGCTGAGCGGCGTCTACCCGTGCGACTCGTACACCGGCGACATCCACTTCGAGGGCGAGGTGCGCCGCTTCAAGGGCATCGCCGACAGCGAGAAGCTCGGCATCATCATCATCCACCAGGAGCTGGCGCTGGTGCCGCTGCTGTCGATTGCCGAGAACATCTTTTTGGGCAACGAGATCGCCAGCGGCGGCGTGATCGACTGGTTTGCCGCCTATGCGAAAACCCGCGAGCTGCTCGCCAAGGTGGGACTGAAAGAGCCGCCCACCATGCTGGTGACCGACCTGGGCGTGGGCAAGCAGCAGCTGGTCGAGATCGCCAAGGCGCTGGCCAAGGAGGTGAAGCTCTTGATCCTCGACGAGCCCACCGCCAGCCTCAACGAGAACGACAGCGACGCATTGCTGATGCTGCTGATCGAACTGCGGCGCCAGGGCATTGCGTCGATCCTCATCTCGCACAAGCTCAACGAGATCGCCAAGGTGGCCGACTCGGTCACCGTGCTGCGCGACGGCGCCACCGTCGAGACCATGGACTGCCGCACGCAGCCCATCAGCGAAGATCGCATCATCCGCGGCATGGTCGGGCGCGACATGGAGCACCGCTACCCGCAGCGCACCCCGAAGATCGGCGAGACGGTGTTCGAGGTGCGCGACTGGCACGTGCACCACGCACTGCATGCCGACCGCGAACAGATCAAGGGCGTGAGCCTGAACATGCGCCAGGGCGAGATCGTCGGCATTGCTGGCCTCATGGGCGCGGGCCGCACCGAGCTGGCGATGAGCGTGTTCGGCCGCTCCTACGGCCAGCGCATCAGCGGCACGGTGCTGATGCACGGCCAGCCGGTGGACGTGAGCACCGTGCGCAAGGCCATCGACCACGGCATCGCCTATGTGACGGAAGACCGCAAGGGCCTGGGGCTGGTGCTGGAGGAAGACATCCGCAAGAACATCAGCCTGGCGAATCTCGATGCGATTGCCGAGCGCATGGTGATCGACGACGGCCGTGAGTTCAAGGTGGCCAGCGACTACCGCAAGGCGCTCAACATCCGCTGCTCGGGCGTCGAGCAACTGGTGGTCAACCTCTCGGGAGGCAACCAGCAGAAGGTGGTGTTGAGCAAGTGGCTCTTCACCAAACCCGAACTATTGATTCTTGACGAGCCCACGCGCGGCATCGACGTGGGCGCCAAATATGAGATCTACACCATCATCGACCAGCTCGCGAGCGAGGGCAAAGGCATTCTCATGATCTCTTCGGAACTGCCGGAACTGCTCGGCATGTGCGACCGCATCTACGTGATGAACGAGGGCCGCTTCGTGGCCGAGTTCCCCGCCGCCGAGGCCTCGCAGGAACGCATCATGCATGCGATCGTGAGCGCAGGGAGCACCGTTCATGTCGCAGCCTGAAGCCAACGCGGTGAAGGCCGCCGTGCCGGTGGCGGAAGGGCCGAAGCTGCACGCGGGGTTCCTCAAGAACAACCTGCGCGAGTACGGCATGCTGATCTCGCTGGTCGCGATCATGGTGCTGTTCCAGGTGCTGACCGGCGGCACGCTGCTGCGGCCGCTGAACCTCACCAACCTGCTGCTGCAGAACAGCTACGTGGTCATCATGGCGCTGGGCATGCTGCTGGTGATCGTGGCGGGGCACATCGACCTGTCGGTGGGCTCGGTCTGCGGCTTCATCGGCGCGCTGGCGGCGGTGCTGATGGTCGAGTACGAGTGGCACTTCGTGCCGACGGCCATCGTCAGCATCGCGGCGGGTGCGCTCATCGGCGCGGCGCAGGGCTGGTTCGTGGCGTTCCGAAAGATCCCGTCGTTCATCGTCACGCTGGCCGGCATGCTGGTGTTCAAGGGGCTCACGCTGGCCTTGCTGGCGGGGCAGTCGGTGGGGCCGTTTCCGGTCGAGTTCCAGCGGCTCAGCTCGGGCTTCATTCCCGATCCGCTGGGTGGCGAGGCACTGCGCACCACTTCGCTGGTCGTCGGCGCGCTGGCCGCCGCGGCGCTGGTGTTCTTCAAGCTGCGCGGCCGCGCCAAGCTGGCGGCGCACGGCATGGAGACCGAGCCCTACGCCTTCTTCCTCGTGAAGAACCTGTTCTTTGCCGCGGTCATCCTGTTCTTCAGCTACCTGCTGTCGACCTACAAGGGCCTGCCCAACGTGCTGATCGTGATGGCGGTGCTGATCGTGGTGTACGACTTCGTCACCAATCGCACCACCATCGGCCGGCGCATCTACGCGCTGGGCGGCAACGAGAAGGCCGCGCGGCTGTCGGGCGTGAAGACGCAGCGGCTGGCCTTCCTCACCTTCGTGAACATGGGCGCGCTGGCCGCGTTGGCCGGCCTCGTGTTCGCGGCGCGGCTCAACACGGCCACGCCCAAGGCGGGCCTGGGCTTCGAGCTGGACGTGATCGCGGCCTGCTTCATCGGCGGCGCCTCGGCCTCGGGCGGCGTGGGCCGCGTGATGGGCGCGGTGATCGGCGCCTTCATCATGGGCGTGATGAACAACGGCATGTCGATCCTGGGCATCGGCATCGACTACCAGCAGGTCATCAAGGGGCTGGTGCTGCTGGCGGCGGTGTTCATCGACGTCTACAACAAGAACAAGTGATGGCTGCTGCGCATGGCTGACGACACTCTTTCGCCCGTACTGGAGCTCAAGGGCATCCACAAGCAGTTCGGCGGCATCCCGGTGCTGAACGACGTGCAGCTGAAGCTGTACCCCGGCGAGATCCATGCGCTGATGGGGCAGAACGGCGCAGGCAAGTCGACGCTCATCAAGGTGCTGACGGGCGTGCTGCCGTCGAGCGGCGGCGAGATGTTTCTCGATGGCCAGGCCATTCGCCCCGCCTCGCCGCTGGAAGCGCAGAAGCTGGGCATCAGCACCGTCTACCAGGAGGTGAACCTGTGCCCGAACCTCTCGGTGGCCGAGAACGTGTTTGCCGGGCGCTATCCACGCTGCGGCGTGGCACAGGGTTTTCGCATCGACTGGGCCGAGGTGAACCGCCGCGCCGCCGAACTGCTGGCGCGCATCGGGCTCGACATCGACGTGACGCGGCTGCTGTCGAGCTACTCGGTGGCGGTGCAGCAGATGGTGGCGATCGCGCGCGCGCTCGGTGTGTCGTCGAAGGTGCTGATCCTCGACGAACCGACATCGAGCCTCGATGACGACGAGGTGGAAAAACTGTTCGAGGTGCTCCGGCGTTTGCGCGGCGAGGGGCTGGCCATCGTCTTCGTGACGCACTTTCTCAACCAGATGTATGCGGTGTCGGACCGCATCACCGTGCTGCGCAATGGCCAGTGGGTGGGCGAGTGGCGCGCGGGCGACCTCGGGCCGCAGGCGCTGATCGCGGCGATGCTGGGGCGCGAGCTTGCGGCGCAGTCGGCACGCCCCGCTGCATTGCCTGCTTTCGATGAAGCTGCACCCGCATTGCTGCAGGCCGATGGGCTGGGGCAGGCGGGGCAGTTGCAGGCGACCGACCTGCGCGTGCGTGCCGGCGAGGTCGTCGGCATCGCGGGCCTGCTGGGTGCGGGCCGCACGGAACTCGCGCGCCTGCTGTTCGGGTTGGAGTCGCCCGACCGGGGCGAGCTCAAGATGGACGGCCGCACGGTGAGCTTCTCGAACCCGGCGGATGCGATCCGCGAGGGGCTGGCGCTGTGCCCCGAGGAACGCAAGACCGATGGCATCGTGTCGGAGCTGTCGGTGCGCGAGAACATCGCGCTCGCCTTGCAGGCGCGTCTGGGCACGCGGCGGTTTCTGTCGCACGTCGAGCAGACCGAGATGGCCGAGCGCTTCGTCAAGTCGCTCGGCATCAAGACGGCGAGTGTCGAAACGCCCATCGGCCTGCTCTCGGGTGGCAACCAGCAGAAGGCCATGATCGCGCGCTGGCTCGCGACCGAGCCGCGTTTGCTGATCCTCGATGAGCCCACGCGCGGCATCGACGTGGCGGCCAAGCAGGAGATCATGGAAGAGATCCTGCGGCTCGCGAAAGCGGGCATGGCGGTGATCTTCATCTCGTCGGAGATGAGCGAAGTGGTGCGCGTGGCGCATCGCATCGTGGTGCTGCGGGACCGGAAGAAGGTGGGCGAGCTGCCGGGTGGTTCGTCCGAGGATGAGGTGTACGAAATGATTGCCGCCGCATGACGTACCTCTTTTCTTTCTCCCTCCCCCTCTGGGGGAGGGCAGGGGTGGGGGCTGGCGGCCGCCACCGCCGCGCGGCATTCGAGGCCGCTTGCCCCCATCCCAGCCTTCCCCCAAAGGGGGAAGGAGCAAGGCAGCACACATGAACCGCCTTTCGTCTCTCATGCGCCATCGCCTCGCGTGGCCACTCATCACGCTGCTGCTTCTGCTCGCGGTCAACACTGCCTTCAACGCCAGCTTCCTCCACCTCGAATGGCGTGACGGCCATCTTTACGGCAGCCTGATCGACATCCTGAACCGCGCCGCCCCGCTGGTGCTCGTGTCGCTCGGCATGACGCTGGTGATCGCGACGCGCGGCATCGACATCTCTGTCGGCGCAGTGGTCGCGATTGCCGCAGCGCTCGCGGCATGGATGATCGGCGGCTCGGTCGCGAGCGACGTGAGCCGTTTCCCGATGTGGCTGGCGATCGTGGCCGCCATCGCCATCGCGCTGGTGTGCGGCCTGTGGAATGGCCTGCTGGTTGCCAAGGTGGGCATGCAGCCGATCATCGCGACGCTGATCCTCATGGTGGCGGGGCGCGGTATCGCGCAGCTCATTGCCGACGGCCAGATCATCACGATCTACTACAAGCCCTTCTTCTTCCTCGGCAGCGGCTACCTGCTGGGCCTGCCGTTCTCGCTGTTCATCGTGGCGGCGGTGTTCGTGCTGCTGTACCTCGCGATCACGCGCACGGCGCTCGGTTTGTTCATCCAGGCCGTGGGCATCAACCCGACGGCGGCACGCGTGGCCGGGGTGCAGGCGCGGCGGTTGGTGGTCGGGGCCTATGCGTTCTGCGGCGCGTGCGCCGGCGTGGCGGGCCTACTGATCAGTTCCAACGTGAAGAGCGCGGACGGCAACAACGCGGGGCAACTGATCGAGCTTGATGCGATCCTTGCCGTCACGCTGGGCGGCACGGCATTGACCGGCGGGCGCTTCAGCCTCGTGGGCAGCGTGATCGGCGCGCTCATCATCCAGACCCTGACCTATGCGATCTATTCGCTGGGCGTGCCGCCGGAGATCAACCTCGTGGTGAAGGCGGGCGTGGTGTTCGCGGTAATGCTGCTGCAGTCGCCGGAGTTCCGGGCGCAGGTGCGCACGCTGGTGAAGCGGCCGGCGCATGAAGGGGGACGGGCATGAGCGCGGTGATGGACGCGGCACCCTCGCCCCAACCCTCTCCCGCGCGCGGGAGAGGGAGCAGGAAGGGGCTCAACCCGAAGTACCTGCCGCTGGTGGCGACGGTCTCACTGTTCGTGCTGGTCGCCACGCTGGGCTCGGTCTTCTACGACGGCTTCTTCTCCGCGCAGGTGTTCCTCAACCTGCTGATCGACAACGCCTTCCTCATCGTCGTGGCCGTGGGCATGACCTTCGTGATCCTTTCGGGCGGCATCGACCTGTCCGTCGGCTCGGTGATCGCGTTGACCACCATGGTCTCGGCCTCGCTGGTCGAAAACCACGGCTGGAGCCCGGCCATCGTGATTCCGCTGGTGCTGCTCATGGGCACGGCCTTCGGCGCGTTCATGGGGCTGCTGATCGAGCGCTTCCGGCTGCAGCCCTTCATCGTCACGCTGGCGGGCATGTTCCTGGCCCGTGGCCTGTGCTATCTCATCAGCATCGATTCGATCAGCATCACCAACGCGTTCTACTCCGAGGTCTCGCAGATCCGCATTCCGATCTGGGGCGAGGCTTCGGTGTCGATCAGCGCGGTGATCGCCGTCGTGGTGCTGCTCGCGGCGGTGTTCATCGCGCACTGCACCCCCTTCGGCCGCGCGGTGTACGCCATCGGCGGCAGCGAGCAGTCGGCGATGCTGATGGGCCTGCCGGTGCGCCGCACGCTCATCGGCGTGTACACGCTGTCGGGCTTCTGCTCGGCGCTGGCGGGCGTGATCTTCACCTTCTACATGCTCTCGGGCTACGGCCTGCATGCGATGGGGCTGGAGCTCGATGCGATTGCGGCAGTGGTGATCGGCGGCACGCTGCTCACGGGCGGCGTGGGCTATGTGGCGGGCACGCTGTTCGGCGTGCTGATGCTCGGGATCATCCAGACGCTGATCTCGTTCGACGGCACGCTCAGTTCGTGGTGGACGCGCATCGTCGTCGGCGCGCTGCTGTTCGTGTTCTGCCTGCTGCAGCGCTTCTTCACTTCGCGCGCACCCCGGCGCTGACTTTCTCTTTTCTTTCCCAGGACACCTCGCATGCCGGATACCCCTCCGAAGAAACTGCGCTCGACCGAATGGTTCGGCTCGGCCGACAAGAACGGCTTCATGTACCGAAGCTGGATGAAGAACCAGGGCATTCCCGACCACGAGTTCGACGGCCGGCCGATCATCGGCATCTGCAACACCTGGTCGGAGCTGACGCCGTGCAACGCGCACTTTCGCAAGATCGCCGAGCACGTCAAGCGCGGCATCTCGGAGGCGGGCGGCTTTCCGGTGGAGTTTCCGGTGTTCTCGAACGGCGAGTCGAACCTGCGGCCCACCGCGATGCTCACGCGCAACCTCGCGAGCATGGACGTGGAAGAGGCCATTCGCGGCAACCCGGTCGATGCGGTGGTGCTGCTCACGGGCTGCGACAAGACCACGCCCGCGCTGCTGATGGGCGCCGCGAGCTGCGACATCCCGGCCATCGTGGTCACGGGCGGGCCGATGCTGAACGGCAAGCTCGACGGCAAGGACATCGGCTCGGGCACGGCCGTGTGGCAACTGCACGAATCGCTGAAGGCGGGCGAGATCAACCTGCACCAGTTCCTCTCGGCCGAAGGCGGCATGTCGCGGTCGGCGGGCACTTGCAACACGATGGGCACGGCCTCGACCATGGCCTGCATGGCCGAGGCGCTGGGCACTTCGCTGCCGCACAACGCGGCGATTCCTGCAGTGGATGCGCGGCGCTACGTGCTCGCGCAGATGTCGGGCATGCGTGCGGTGCAGATGGCAAAAGAAGGGCTCACGCTGTCGAAGATCCTCACGCGCGAGGCTTTCGAGAACGCCATTCGCGTGAACGCGGCCATCGGCGGATCGACCAATGCGGTGATTCACCTGAAGGCGATCGCGGGGCGCATCGGTATCGAGCTCGAGCTGGAAGACTGGACGCGCATCGGCAGCCACACACCCACCATCGTCGACCTGATGCCCTCGGGCCGCTTCCTGATGGAGGAGTTCTATTACGCCGGCGGCCTGCCCGCCGTGCTGCGCCGCCTCGGCGAAAACGGGCTGCTGCCGCACCCCGGTGCACTCACCGTCAACGGCCATTCGATCTGGGACAACGTGCGCGAGGCGCCGAGCCTGAACGACGAGGTGATCCGCCCGTTGAGCAATCCGCTGATCGCAGATGGCGGCATCCGCATCCTGCGCGGCAACCTTTCGCCGCGCGGCGCGGTGCTCAAGCCCTCGGCCGCAACGCCCGCGCTGCTCAAGCACCGTGGCCGTGCGGTGGTGTTCGAGAACCTGGAGCACTACAAGGAGCGCATCGTCGATGAAGACCTCGACATCGATGCGAGCTCGGTGATGGTGCTCAAGAACTGCGGCCCCAAGGGCTACCCCGGCATGGCCGAGGTGGGCAACATGGGGTTGCCGCCGAAGCTGCTGCGCCAGGGCGTGAAGGACATGGTGCGCATCTCGGATGCACGCATGAGCGGCACGGCCTACGGCACGGTGGTGCTGCACGTCGCGCCTGAAGCGGCCGATGGCGGCCCGCTCGCGGCGGTGCGCGACGGCGACTGGATCGAGCTCGATTGCGATGCGGGGCGGCTGCACCTGGACATCAGCGATGAAGAGCTCGCGTCACGCCTGGCATCGCTGAGCGCAAGCGATGCGCAGCCCATGAGCACGCGCGGCGGCGGCTACCAGAAGCTGTACGTCAACCATGTGCTGCAGGCCGACGAAGGCTGTGACTTCGACTTTCTCGTCGGCTGCCGCGGCGCGGCCGTTCCTCGCCATTCCCACTGATGACTGATTCATTGAAGCCATGACTCCCAGATACCGCGGCATCTTCCCGGTGGTGCCGACCACCTTCACCGAACGGGGCGCGCTCGACATCGAGAGCCAGAAGCGTTGTGTCGATTTCATGATCGACGCGGGCTCTGACGGGCTGTGCATCCTCGCGAATTTCTCGGAGCAGTTCGTGCTGTCCGATGATGAACGCGAGGTGCTGACGCGCAGCATCCTCGAACACGTCAAGGGCCGCGTGCCGGTGATCGTGACGACCACGCACTACAGCACCAAGGTCTGCGCCGAACGCAGCCGCCGCGCGCAGGACATGGGCGCGGCAATGCTGATGGTGATGCCGCCGTACCACGGCGCGACCTTTCGCGTACCCGAGCCGCAGATCTACGAGTTCTATGCGCGGCTGTCGGACGCGGTGGGCATCCCCATCATGATCCAGGATGCACCGGCCAGTGGCACGGTGCTGTCGGCGCCATTCCTTGCGCGCATGGCCAGGGAGATCGAGCATGTCGCGTATTTCAAGATCGAAACGGCGGGCGCGGCCGCGAAGCTGCGCGAGCTGATCCGCCTGGGCGGCGATGCCATCGAAGGCCCGTGGGACGGCGAAGAGGCCATCACGCTGATGCCCGACCTCGATGCGGGTGCGACCGGCTCGATGACCGGCGGCGGCTACCCGGATGGCATCCGCCCGATCATCGAAGCGCACCGCGCGGGCGACCGCGACAAGGCCTTTGCGCTCTACCAGCAGTGGCTGCCGCTCATCAACTACGAGAACCGGCAGGCCGGCCTTCTGGCCTGCAAGTCGCTCATGAAGGAGGGCGGCGTGATCGCTTGCGAGGCGCCACGGCATCCGCTGCCGGCGATGCACCCCGAGACGCGCGCCGGCCTGATCGAGACGGCGAAGCGGCTCGACCCGATGGTGTTGCGCTGGGGCCGCTAGCCTTGCCGGCTTTCTCGACGAAGTAGGGCGCGACGATCTCGCCCAGCCAGTCCATCACGGCCAGCACGCGCGGCGCGAGCTGGCGGCGGTTGGCGTACAGCAGCGACACCGGCATCGGGCGTGCGTCGAACTCCGGCATCACGCGCACGAGCGCGCCCGAGGCGAGGCTTGTCGCCATGCCCGCGACCGGCGCCTGGATCAGGCCCAGGCCGGCGAGCGCGGCGGCCTGGTAGGCCTCGGTGCCGTTCACCGTGATGGTGGCGCGCACGGGGTGCATCTTGTAGAGGCCGTCGGCGGGGTCCAGGTATTCCCAGCCGGCGTTGGAAGAAAGCGTTTGCGCGAAGTGCACGACGCGGTGCTGCGCAAGGTCGTCCAGCGTGCGGGGTGTGCCGTGCGCGCGCAGATAGTCGGGGCTCGCGGCGTTGGCCATCTGCATGGCGCCCAGCGGCCGCGCCACCAGGTCCGAGTCGCCGAGCATGCCCACGCGCAGCACGCAGTCGAAGCCCTCGTGCACGAGGTCGACACGGCGGTCGGTGGTGCTGATGCCGATTTCGAGCGCCGGATGCCGCGCAAGAAATTCGGGCAGGCGCGGAATGACGAGGTCGCGCGCCACCACGTTCGGCAGGTCGATGCGCAGCCGTCCCGTGAGGCCGCTGGCGTGCGTGCGGAACATGGTGGCGAGCTGTTCGCCTTCGGCCAGGTAGTCCTTGCAGCGGTCGAGAAAGCGTTCGCCGTCTTCGGTGAGGCGCACGCTGCGCGTGGTGCGCTGCAAGAGCCGTGTGCCGAGCCGTTCTTCGAGTTGCTGCACGGCCACCGACACCCGTGCGCGGGTCAGCCCGAGCTGGTCGGCGGCGCGGCTGAAGCTCGCGAGTTCGGCCACCCTGGAAAAGATGCGGAGTTCATCGGCGTTCATGGCGGTGGATTGTTATTTTTTCAAATAACAGTGTGCAGCGTTTCGAGGGATTTATCTGCATGCCGGTAATTTTTAAAGTCCAGCCATCGATTCACCGATCAACCGATCAACCACCAAGGACTTTGAAATGACCGCTTCCCGCACTCCCCAACCCTCCCGCATCGCACTCATCACCGGCGGTGGCCGCGGCCTCGGCCGCAGCGCCGCGCTGGCGCTTGCCGCCGACGGTGTCGACGTGATCCTGACCTACGTGTCGAACGAAGCCAGCGCGCACGCGGTGGTGTCCGAGATCGAGGCGAAGGGGCGCCGCGCCGTCGCGTTGCGGCTCGACGTGGGCGACAGCAAGACCTTTCCCGCGTTCGCGGATTCAGTGAAGGCGGCGCTGGCGGCCACGTGGCAGCGCGAGCGCTTCGACTTCCTGGTGAACAACGCGGGCGTGGGCCTGCACGTGAATTTCGAGGACACGACCGAAGCGCAGTTCGACACGCTCTTCAACGTCCACTTCAAGGGCCCGTACTTCCTCACGCAGAAGCTGTTGCCGCTGATCAACGACGGCGGGCGCATCGTCAACCTGTCGTCGGGGCTGACCCGCTTCGCGATGACCGGCGCGTCCGCCTATGCCGCGATGAAGGGCGCGGTGGAAACACTCACGCGCTACCTGGCCAAGGAGCTGGGCGCGCGGGGCATTGCAGTGAACACGATTGCGCCGGGTGCGATCGAAACCGACTTCAGCGGTGGCATGGTGCGCGACAACCCGCAAGTGAACGCGATGGTCGCGGGCTTCACCGCGCTCGGTCGCGCGGGCCGGCCCGACGACGTCGGTGGCGCCATCGCGAGTTTGCTCAGGGAGGGCAATGGCTGGGTCAACGCCCAGCGCATCGAGGTGTCGGGCGGGATGTTCGTCTGAACATCCGGTGCGCGCCCGACGGGCGTTCAGCTCTTTTCGAGCTCGGTGACTTGCAGGGACAGGTCGAACAGCTTGGACTTGCTGGCGTAGTAGCGGTCGAGCCGCCATTCCTTCAGGATGTCCATCGCGAGCTGGAAGCTCTTGTAGTCGAGGTTGTAGAGCGTGATCAGCTCGAAGCTGCGTTCGGATTCGAGCGCCAACACGAGCTGGGCCAGGATCTTGGCCGATTCGTTGGCCGGGTCCGTTTCTATGAATCGGCGAGCGACCTTGATGGCATTCATGGGGGAGGGTTCCTCGGTAGGCAGGGAGCGAGAACTATAGCTAGCACCGTCTCACCTTTTATGACAGTCTTGTGACAATCGAGGCTATCAATGCGGGTTTTCCCTGGGCCGCCGCCTGTTTCGGGGGCAGCGGCTTTTTTTCTCGCGGACCGGCCTGGCGAGCGGCCCCGTCCCGTCAGCGCATGGGCGCGGGGGCCCGGCCCGGCGCCGGCACCATGGTCGTGGTGACCGATTCGCGGATCACGCCGCCGCCCATCACGCTGCCGTCGACCCGGCTGTCGGTGTTGCCCATGCTGCCGAGCACGCGGGCCTCGCAGGCGGAGCGGTCCGACGGCGGTTGCAGGTTGCAGCGGGCCAGTGCATTGGCGCGGTAGTCGGGGGCGCTGGTCAGGCCGCCACGGGCCGCGGCCTGACGGGCGGCGCCGGCTTCGCGGATGCAGGCGGCACGGTCTTGCTGGTTGTGGCCGCAGACCGCGAGTTCCCGCTGGTAGGTGCTGTCGGACTCCCCGCGCCGCGGCGTGGCCGCCGAGGCGATGGTGGTGGCCGCCAGCCCGCTGATGGCCAGCAGGGCGAAGATCATCGAACGCGCGTTGCTTGTCATGGATGGCTCCTTGAAGTGACGGGTAAAGACCTGGATGTGTTGGACATGCCGTGCATGGCCGGGTTCATTCAATCAACGTGCGGGCTGCACGGGCTGAGCCGGCAGGGGCGTGACGGTTTCGCGCAGGATGCCGCCGCCCATCACGCTGCCTTCGACGGTGGTGTGCGAGCCGCCCTTGACGCGGGCCTCGCACCCGGCCTGGTCGCCGGCCGGTTGCTCGTGGCAGCGCGTGAGTGCGTTGATGTCTTCGCGCCCGGCGCTGGGGCTGGTGAGGCCGTTGCGGCCTGCTTCCTGGCGCGCCGCGCGGGCTTCACGCAGGCACGAGGCCCGGTCTTGCTGCACGCCGTCGCAACTGGCGCGTTCCTTCTGCATCCGTGCGTCGGGTGCCTGGGCATTGGCCATGGGCGCCCCGAGGACGAAGAACCCTCCGGCCGCAATGAGGGCGGCGGCGGACAGGACGGAACGAACTCTTGTTGTCATGCGGACTCCTTGGTTGGGCCGCGTCCTCCGTGTGGGAAGTGCGCGACCGGAGCCACAGTGTGATGCCGCCGGGAGCGGTGGGCCTGTGGGACAGCCGCACAGAAAGCGCGGGCTGTACGCGCCGTTCCGTGTGGGACTCGTCCCGCAGCACGGGCGCGGCGCGCGCCCTTCAGCCTGCCGCGATGCGCTGCGCGAGGTGAGCGAGCGCTTCCTCGACCTGATCGACCAGGATCAGCGAGAGGTCGCCTGGCTGCAGGCGGGCCAGCGCGGTGTCGATGGCGACGAATTCGCCGCGGATCTCGTCGATGTAGCGCGTGCGCGCCGCACCCTGCAGGCCCTGGCGCAGCAGCGCCATGACTTCGCCGTCGGCACGGCCCCTTTGCGCCGCGTCCTGGTAGAGGATCACGTCGTCGAAGGCTTCGCCGAGGATGGCGGTCTGGTCGCGGATGTCGGAGTCGCGCCGGTCGCCCGCGCCGCTGATGACCACCGAGCGCTTATTGGCCGGCATGGTGTCGACGGCCGAGACCAGCGCGCGCATGGCGTCGGTGTTGTGGCCGTAGTCGGCGATCACGGTGGCGCCGCGGTAGTCCATGACGTTGAAGCGCCCCGGCACGCCGGCCGCGTCGTTCATGAAGCTCGCCAGGCCGCTGCGGATGGTGTCCCAGTCGAGGCCCACGGCCCAGGCCGCGGCCACCGAGGCCATCACGTTGTCGACCTGGAAGCCGATGGTGCCGTTGCGCGTGATCGGCACGTCGCGCAGCGCGATGCGCTCGCGCCACGAGCCTTCGGCGGCGACCAGCGTGTCTTGATCGACGTACACGGTGCGCTTGCCTTGTGCGCGGTGCGTGGCCATGACCGGGTGCATGCGGTCGGCGGTGAAGAAGATCACCTCGCCGGGGCAGCCCGACGCCATGGCCGCGACATTCACGTCGGCCGCGTTGAGCACCGCGTAGCCGTCGGCCGCCACGTTGCGCACGATGACGCGCTTGAGCACCGCGAGGTCTTCGACGGTGGTGATGTAGTTCAGGCCCAGGTGGTCGCCGCTGCCGATGTTGGTGACCACGGCCACCTGGCAGCGGTCGAAGCCGAGGCCTTCGCGCAGCACGCCGCCACGGGCGACTTCGAACACGGCCGCATCGACGTCGGGGTGCATCAGCACGTTGCGCGCGCTCTTGGGGCCGCTGCAGTCGCCGCTGTCGGTCTGCCGGCCGTCGACGTACACGCCGTCGGTGTTGGTCATGCCGGTGCGCAGACCGCTCGATGCAAGCAGGTGGTTGATGAGGCGCGCTGTGGTGGTCTTGCCGTTGGTGCCGGTGACCGCGACCACGGGGATGCGGCCGTCGTCGCCATGGGCGAACAGCGTGTCCATCACCGCTTCGCCCACGGCGCGGCCACGGCCGAACGAGGGCGAGATGTGCATGCGCAGGCCCGGCGCGGCATTGACTTCGACCACGCCGCCGTGTTGTTCTTCGAGCGGGCGCAGCACGTTCTCGCAGACCATGTCGACGCCGCAGATGTGCAGGCCGACCATCTGCGCCGCATCGACCGCGCGCGCGGCCACTTCGGGGTGCACGGTGTCGGTCACGTCGGTGGCGGTGCCGCCGGTGGACAGGTTCGCGTTGTTGCGCAGCACCACGCGCTGGCCGCGCGCGGGCACGCTGTCGGGCGTGAGGCCCTGGGCTTCGAGCCGGCCGATCGCGATGTCGTCCAGGCGGATCTTGGTGAGCGACGTGGCGTGGCCCTCGCCGCGGCGCGGATCGAGGTTGACCGTGTCGACCAGCTGGCGCACGGTGGCGCTGCCATCGCCGATCACCTGCGGCGGATCGCGCCGTGCGGCGGCCACGAGGCGGTCGCCGACCACCAGCAGGCGGAAGTCGAAGCCGGGGAGAAATTTCTCGACCATCACCTCGCCGTACACGGCGGCCGAGTCGTAGGCCGCGAACAGCGCTTCGCGCGTGGTGATGTTGACCGTGACGCCCTTGCCCTGGTTGCCGTCCTGCGGCTTGACCACGACCGGCAGGCCGATTTCTTCGGCGGCGACCCAGCCGTCTTCGGCGCTGCTGACGGGGCGGCCCAGCGGCACCGGCACGCCGGCGGCGTTGAGCAGCTGCTTGGTCAGTTCCTTGTCTTGTGCGATCGACTCGGCCACGCCGCTGGTACTGTCGATTTCGGCGGCCTGGATGCGGCGCTGCTTGGAGCCCCAGCCGAACTGCACAAGGCTGCCGCTCGTGAGGCGGCGATAGGGAATGCCGCGCGCCACGGCCGCATCGACGATGGAGCCGGTGCTCGGGCCCAGGCGCTCGGATTCGTCCAGGTCGCGCAGCTCGGCAATGGCGGCGTCGGCGTCGAAGGGGGTGTCGGCCTGCGCGGCGGCGATCAGCGCTTCGGCCAGCGCCAGCGCGCGGCGGCCCACGGCCTCTTCGCTGTACTGCACGGTGACCTGGTAGACGCCTTCGTCCGTCGTGGGGGCTGTGTGGCCGTAGTTGATGGCACAGCCGGCCTGGGCCTGCAGCGCCACGGCGGCGTTTTCGAGCACATGGGCCAATGCCAGCGGCTGGCCCAGCACCATCGGGTGCAGCTCGCCGATGGTCGGGAAGCGGGCGCGCAGGCGGGCTTCGAAACCGGCCAGCTTGCTGATGGCGTTTTCATCGCCTTCGCAGGCGACGACCGCCTCGACCGCGGTGTGGCGGCTCCAGAGATTGGGCCCGCGAAGGGCGCGGATGCGGGTGACTTTCATGGGGCTACGGCTCGGTTCGCGGATTCTGTGGGGCGGCGGCTGCCTCGGGCGAGGCGGCCGCGCGCGTCATGCAAGTTGGTGTTGAAGGGGGTGCTGCGACATCGGCTGCGTCTGCGACAGCTGTAGCGACGCCAGTGCGGCCTGCAGGTCGGCCTCGAAGGCCTCGACGCCGGCGCCGATCAGGTTCAGCGGAATGCCCATGGCCCAGGCGGCGGCCACGGCGGCCAGCAGGCTTTCGAGGCTCACGCCGGCGTGGGTCGCGCGCCAGACCGTCAGTCGGCCCAGGCCCGGCAGGAAGGATTCGCTGTGGCCGCTGGCCAGTACCACGCGGTCTTGCCGCACCAGCACGGCCTTGCCGCCGGCGGCCTGGTGCGCGGTCAGGGCGGCGGCCTGCGGGTCGGCGCCATACAGGATGACGGCGCCGTCGCACAGCGGCGCAAGGCCGGCCACGCGCGCGTCGTCGGCGTTCAGCACGGCCGTGCCTTCGCTGAGCACCACGTCGACCTGCGTGCGCAGCACCTTCACCATCTGGTCGCTCTCGGTGATGTCGTAGTCGGCCAGCGCTTCGGCGCCTTCGAGGTCGGTCACGACGCCGACTTCGCAGCGGTCGTAGGCCAGGCCGTCGCGCAGGATGGTCTCGGCGCCGTTCTCGATCACCACGGCCTCGACGGCGCGGTTCACCAGCAGGCGATGGCCGGCGTCCCAGTTGGCGCTGTCGCGCGCATCGACGCGGCGGCGTTCCAGGAAGAGGCCGTCGCGGCAGGCCAGGCCGGTGTGGCGGCCGCCCAGGTTGATCAGCCAGGCGATCAGGCGC
This sequence comes from Variovorax sp. EL159, assembly GCF_900100965.1. GTDB lineage: Bacteria > Pseudomonadota > Gammaproteobacteria > Burkholderiales > Burkholderiaceae_C > Variovorax. The sequence continues at coordinate 585,894 of NZ_FMUJ01000005.1, forward strand.
GCCAGCACGGCGGTGTCGCGCGAGCCGGCCACGCCGACCACGGGAATGCGGCCGGGCGCGTCGTTGGGGAACAGGTGGTCGCAGATGGCGCGGCCCACCGGGCGCGGCGAACCGACGGCCGGCTTCAGGTGCATCAGCAGGCCGGGGCCGGCGTTGACTTCGACGATCGCGCCGCCCTGCGGACCCAGCGGCTTGCTGATGTCGAGCGCCACCATGTCGATGCCGGCGATGTCCAGGCCGACCACGCGGGCGGCCAGCACGGCGGCGTGCGCGACTTCAGGGTGGACCTGGTCGGTGCAGTCGTTGGCCATGTTGCCGTTGCGCTGGATCGTGACCACGCGGCCGGCGGCGGGCACGGCCGCGCCGTCGAGGTCCTGGCGCTTGAGTTCGAGCTGCAGCTTGGCGTCGGTGGCCAGCACGATCAGGTCGAGCGGGAATTCTTCTTCGGCGCCGCGGCGCGGGTCGCTGTTGAGCTGCTTTTCGATGAGCTCGGCCACGGAGCTCTTGCCGTCGCCGGTCACGGTGATGATCTCGCCGCGCGCGGCCGCCACCACTTCGCCGCCCACCACCAGCAGGCGGTGCTCGTGGCCGCGGATGAAGCGCTCGACCATCACGTCGCTGCCTTCGGGCTCGGCGACCGCGAAGGCGGCGATGACTTCCTCGCGCGTGGTCAGTTCGAGCGACACGCCGCGGCCATGGTTGGCGTCCGACGGCTTCACGACCACGGGCAGGCCGATGTCTTCGGCGGCTTCCCAGGCTTCTTCGGCATTGGCCACCACCTGGCCTTCAGGCACCGGCACGCCGCAGCTGGCCAGCAGGGACTTGGTCAGCTCCTTGTCGCTGGCGATCGATTCGCCGATGGCGCTGGTGTAGTCGGTCTCGGCGGTCCAGATGCGCTGCTGGTTGGCGCCGTAGCCCAGTTGCACGAGGTTGCCGCTGTTCAGGCGCATGTGCGGGATGCCGCGGTCGGTGGCGGCGCTCACGATGGCGGCGGTGCTCGGGCCGAGGTAGCAGTCTTCGACCTTGGCCTTGACCGCATCGACCGCCTTCTGCACGTCGGCAGCGGTGAACGGATCGTTGTTGATGGCGGCCATCAGCAGGCGGTGGCCTTCGGCCAGCGCCACGCGGGCCACCTGCTCGTCGCGTGCGCGGAACACCATGCGGTAGACGCCGTGCTCCGAAGTACTGCGGGTTTGCCCGAAGCCGGTCGGCATGCCGGCCAGGTTCAGAAGCTCGATGACGACGTGCTCGAGCACGTGGCCCGACCAGGTGCCTTCGGTCAGGCGCTGGATGAAGCCGCCGCGTTCACCCACGCCGCAGTGGTGCTCGATCAGCGCCGGCAGCAGGCCGGTCAGGCGGTCGGTGAAGCCGTCGATCTTGTTGGAGGGGTAATCCTCCAGCAGGCCCAGGTCGAGCCAGACTTCGAGCACCGGACGGTAGGTCCAGAGGTTGGGGCCGCGCAAATAATTGATGCGCAGCAGGCGGATGTCGTCGAAACGGGTCATGCAAACGTTCGATGTGCTTTGGCCGAGCACCACGGCGCCTTCAAGCGCGCCCATGGCGATCGGTCAGAATCGGCGCCCGACAAAGGGCGCCATGACGCGGTCCATGCGGCCCGCGACGGGCAAGAGTCAGAGAAACACAATGCAACATCACGATCCAGTCGGCACCCGGGAGGGCGGAACAGAGACGGCTTCAGAAGCTCTGAAAAACCGGCTCGCAGTCGCGGAAAACGTTCTGGTAATACTGTCGGTTGACCTCGACGACCAACTTCGCTTCGCTTCCGGCTTAGTCGCGCTGACTGACCAGCGGCTGATCGCCTGCGAACCCGGTGGCGAGTGGCGTGAGTGGCCGCTCACCGATCCGGCTCTCGAACTGCGCCTTTCCGACCACTCCGGGGTCGGAACCCTCGATCTGACGGGGCCTGCCGGCCGGTTGGGCCGCTGGCGCTACACCCTGGCCAGCCAGGTGGCGGCCCTGCGCCTGCTCAAGCTTTTCGGCCAGCGCACCACCGGTGTCGCCAAGGAGACACCCGAGGTCATCGACACCGTGGACGGCGACGACCCGGCCGCCGCCGATGCCGAACGCCAGTCCCCGCCCTCGACCTGGGTTTTGTTACGCCTTGGCCGTTTCGCAAAGCCGTACCGCAAGCAATTGATCGCCGGGTTTGTACTGACCCTGATCTCGACCGCCGCCACGCTGGTGCCGCCGTACCTGACCATCCCGCTGATGGACGACATCCTGATCCCGTTCCAGAACGGGCAGCAGATCGACTCGGGGCGCGTCGGGCTCTACCTGGGCGGCCTGCTGGGCGCCGCGCTGCTGGGCTGGGGGCTCGGCTGGGCCCGCACCTATCTGCTGGCGCTGGTGTCCGAGCGCATCGGCGCCGACCTGCGCACCACCACCTACGAACACCTGCTGACGCTGCCGCTCGACTATTTCGGCGGCAAGCGCACCGGCGACCTGATGGCGCGCATCGGCTCCGAAACCGACCGCATCAACGTCTTCCTGTCGCTGCACGCGCTCGATTTCGCCAACGACGTGTTGATGATCGTGATGACCGCCGGCATCCTGATCTCCATCAACCCGCTGCTGGCCATGGTCACGCTGGTGCCGCTGCCCTTCATCGCCTGGATGATCCACGTCGTGCGCGACCGCCTGCGCACCGGCTTCGAGAAAATCGACCGCGTCTGGTCCGAGGTGACCAACGTGCTGGCCGACACCATCCCCGGCATCCGCGTGGTGAAAGCCTTCGCACAGGAACGCCGCGAAGCCGAGCGCTTCCGCGTCGCCAACGCCTACAACCTGCAGGTCAACGACAAGCTCAACCGCACATGGTCGCTGTTCACGCCGACCGTGTCGCTGCTGACCGAAATCGGCCTGCTCGTGGTCTGGGCCTTCGGCATCTGGCAGGTGGCGCGCGGCAGCATCACCGTGGGTGTGCTCACCGCGTTCATCGCGTACATCGGGCGCTTCTACACGCGGCTCGACTCCATGAGCCGCATCGTGTCGGTCACGCAGAAGGCGGCGGCCGGCGCCAAGCGCATCTTCGACATCCTCGACCACGTGAGCAACGTGCCCGAGCCGGCCAACCCGGTGAAGGTCGAGCGCGTGCAGGGCCGCATCGAGATGAGCGGGCTGGGCTTCCGCTATGGCTCGCGCGCCGTCATCCACAACCTCGACCTCGTGATCGAGCCCGGCGAGATGATCGGCCTTGTGGGCCACAGCGGCTCGGGCAAGAGCACGCTGGTCAACCTGATCTGCCGCTTCTACGACGTGACCGACGGCGCCATCAAGGTCGACGGCACCGACATCCGCCGCTTTGCCGTGGCCGACTACCGGCGCCACGTGGGGCTGGTGCTGCAGGAGCCCTTCCTGTTCTTCGGCACCATCGCGCAGAACATCGCCTACGGCAAGCCCGACGCCACGCGCGAAGAGATCGTGGCGGCCGCGCGCGCCGCGCATGCGCACGACTTCATCCTGCGGCTGCAGCACGGCTACGACTCGCTGGTGGGCGAACGCGGGCAGGGCCTGTCGGGCGGCGAGCGCCAGCGCATCAGCATTGCGCGCGCGCTGCTGATCGACCCGCGCATCCTCATCCTCGACGAGGCCACCTCGGCCGTGGACACCGAGACCGAAAAAGAAATCCAGAAGGCGCTCGACAACCTCGTGCAGGGCCGCACCACCATCGCCATCGCGCACCGCCTGTCGACGCTGCGCAAGGCCGACCGGCTCGTGGTCATGGACCGCGGCGAAGTGGTCGAGGTCGGGCCGCACGACGCCTTGATGGCGAAGCAGGGCGCCTACTGGCGGCTCTACCAGGCGCAATTGCGCCAGGGCGACGACGATGCAAGCGAAGGCGCCGCCGACGAGCGCGCGGGCGCGCAGGCGCCGCTGGTGATCAGCCACGCAGCCCATCCGGCGGGGGACGCATGACCGACATCACCACCACCAACAACACCACACAGGCCTTCGAACTCGACCGCGATGCCTTCGGCCGCCTCGTGCTGACCGACGCGCAGGGCGAGCGCCATGTCGGCGTGACGCCCGTGCGCGCCTTTCCGCTCAGCGCGCCCGGCGAGGGCTTGTCGCTGGTCGGCAGCGATGGACGCGAACTGGTCTGGATCGACCGCGTCGAGCTGCTTGCGGCACCGGCGCGCGCGCTGCTCGAACAGGAGCTGGCGGTGCGCGACTTCGCGCCCACGCTGCTGCGCCTGCATGGCGTGTCGAGCTTCGGCGTGCCCAGCACCTGGACCATCAGCACCGACCGTGGCGACACCACGTTCGTGCTCAAGGCCGAGGAAGACATCCGCCGGCTCGAAGGCGGTGCGCTGCTGATCGCCAGCGCGCATGGCGTGCAGTTCCGCATTCCCGATGTGAAGACGCTCGACCGGGCTTCGCGCAAGCTGCTCGAGCGCTTTCTCTGACCCTCCAACAAAAAAGCCCCGAGCCCTTTCAGGGGCCGGGGCCATGCGCGAAACACCGCGCAACACCATGCAATCGGGGCTGAACCCGGTCAGTCGAGCAGGTCGGAGTAGTCGCCGCGCTCGTAGCCTTCCACGGCCTTCCACGGCAGTGTCTTTGGCGCGGGGATGACCGAGGCGGTCATCACATTGATCGACGTGCCGCGCGCATTGCGCTGCTCGATCTTGCGCGCGTAGCGGCCGGCCGTGTCCCAATCGATGCGCAGCGTGCCCGCGCCCTGCTGCAGCTCGTAGCGCTGCACGCCCTTGCCGGCCGTGCCGAGATTCTTCATGCGCGCCAGGCTGGCCGGATCGACCAGCCAGTACGAGTTGGCCCACGAGCCGCTGTAGCCGACGTTGCCGTAGTTGGCGGCATCGATCTCGATCAGCTTGCGCTGCTCGCGCAGCACCATGCCCACCTCCACCTTGCCGGCGGCATCGCGGCGCACCCACAGCGGGGCGGCCGTGTTGTCCGCGTGCGCATGGCCGATGTGCACCTTGCCCTCGCGGGCTTCGTGGTCGTGGTCTTCGCGCAGCGCGGGCGGCAGCTCGCGCTCGACCCACACCGAGCCGGCGCGGCGGAACATCAGGTCGGCGTAGCGGCTGTCGCGCTGCACGCCGTCCTTGCCGATCGACATCATGTGGTGCTGGATGCGCAGGTTCTGGTCGGGCGCCGCGGCATCGCCCGCGGCGCTGGCCGCCAGCGGGAAGGCCACCAGGGCCGTAGCCGCCAGCAGCGTCTTGAGTGTCATGGATGCCGTCACAGGCCGGCCGCTTCCTTGACCTTGTTGAACACCTTGGTGTTTTCCATGGTGCCCTTGAAGATCTTCGAGCCCGCGCCGCCGGCGAAGAGCATCACGTCGCCGCCGCCGTGGGTTTCCGAGCCGGGCGTGCCGAGGTTGATGCCGACTTCCTGGAGGAAGTTGTCGTCGGTGGTGTCCATGGTGGTCTGGTCGTCGCGGTCGGTGCCGCGCACCGGAGCGATCCACTTTTTGTTGTTGTCTTCGGGGTTGATATCGCTGCCGGCCTTTGCGTTCGGACGTCCGCCATTACCGAACACCAGCGTGGTGTAGGGCTTGCCGTCCGCTGCCTTTGCGGGCTTGCCGTCGGCATAGCCGTTGACCAGGCCGAGGATCGGATTGCCGATCTTCGGATAGCCGTTGAAGGCGATCGCATGGTCATGGTCGGCCGTGACCACCACCAGCGTGTTCTTCAGGCCCGGGTCCTTCTTGTTCATGTAGTCCAGCGCGGTCTGGATGGCCGTGTCGAAGGCCAGCGTGTCTTCCAGCGCGCGCTTGGCATTGGTGCCGTGCAGTGCGTGGTCGATGCGGCCACCTTCCACCATGAGGAAGAAGCCCTTGTCGTTCTTGCTGAGCACGCCCAGCGCTTTCTCCGTCATGTCCGACAGGCTGGGCTGGTCGAGGTTCTGCTTGACGCGGTCCAGTTCGTAGGCCATTTCGCTCGCGGAGAAAAGTCCCAGCAGCTTGCCCGTGGCGGCTGCGTCGACAGCCTTGAGCTTGGTGCCGGAGTCGACGTAGGTGTAGCCCTTGGCCTTCATCGCAGCTACCAGATCGACGCCGTCGGTGCGCTTGGTGCTCCCCGTCGGCAGGTAGTTCTGTTGACCGCCACCCATCAGCACATCGACGCCGTCGAGCAGCTTCGGGTTGTAGTTGGCATGGCCCGGCACGCTCTGCTCTGCAATGTTGTTGTAGCCGTTGCGGTTGCAGATATGCGCATAGGTCGTGGCCGGCGTGGCATGGCCCACGCGCGTGGTCGACACCGCGCCCACTGCGCGGCCCTTGGCCTTGGCGAGTTCGAGCAGCGTTTCGGCGGCCTTGCCGTTGGTCGACGGGCAGGTGGTGTTGTCGCCGTTGTAGTACTGCTTGCCCGTGCTGTCGTAGGCCATGGTGTCGCTCGACATCGAGATCACTTCGTTGCGCATCTTCACGCCGGTCATGTAGGCCGCCATCGAGGGTGCGCTGTCGGTGGTCTGGCCGTCGAGCGAATAGGTCTTGATGCGGGCCGCGTAGGGCAGCGACTGCATGACGAGGTTGGCGCGCTCGGGGCTCACGAGCGAGCCGGGCTTGGCGGCCAGTTGCTTTTCGCCCTTGTAGATGCGTGCGGCGGTCACGGTCACCGGACCCATGCCGTCGCCGAGGAAGAAGATGACGTTCTTGGCTTCGCCAGCGGCGTGTGCGCTGCCGGCCAGGGTGCCGGCGGCGGCGCAGACGAGCGCGGCGGCCAGGCGGGGTTTGCGGGGGATGCGGGTCATGGTCGTGTTCATGTTTGTGTTCGTCGATGTGCGCTCGTGGCTGCTCACAGGCCGACTGCCTTCTTGATCAGGCCGAACACGTCGGTGTTGGTGATGACGCCGGAGAAGTTGTCGGCGCCCAGGCCTTGTGCGCCCAGGAACACGTCGGCACCGCCGTGGGTTTCGGAGTCGCTCGATGCGTCCATTGGCACCACGGCTTCCTGCAGGTAACCCTTGTCTTCCAGCGTCGCGTCGCTGATCGGACCACGGGTGGCGTAACGACGGGGCCCATTGCCGAAACCGATGATGGTGTACGGGTTGCCACCCACGTCCGTGCTGTTCTTGCTGGCATCGGCGTAGTTCTTCACCAGGCCCAGCACGCCCGGCTTGCCCGGCTCGGTCTTGCCGGTGCGCGCGGCATAGCCGTTGAGCTGCAGCGTGTGGTCGTGGTCGGCCGTGACCACCACCAGCGTGTTCTTCAGGCCCGGGTCGATGGCTTGCATCTTGTCGAGCGCGAGCTTGATGGCGTCGTCGAAGGCGCCGGTGTCCTGCAGCGCGCGGCGTGCGTTGGTGGCGTGCAGCGCATGGTCGATGCGGCCGCCTTCCACCATCAGGAAGAAGCCCTTCTTGCGCGCGGCCAGCGCGTCGATGGCCTTGCCGGTCATCTCGGCGATGCTGGGTTCCTTGGTGGGGTCGCGGTCGAGGTCATAGGCCATGTGGCTCTTGGTGAAGAGGCCGGCGATCTTGGTGCTGCCGTCGATGGGCAGCTTGTCGAATTCGCTCTTGCTGGTGGCGTAGCTGTACTTGGCCGTCTTCAGTTCGGCGGTCAGGTCGCGGCCGTCGTTGCGCTTGCCGACCTTTTCCTTGTCGGTCGGGTTGACCTTGGGCAGGAAGTAGTCCGTACCGCCGCCGAAGAACACGTCGATGCCGTCACCCAGCTTGGCGTTGTAGCCCGCGCCGCCCGGCACCAGCGCCGCGGCGATGGTGTTCTCGGCATCGCGGTGGCACACGTGCGAATACGTGGCCGCCGGCGTGGCGTGCGTGATGCGCGTGGTGGTCACCACGCCGGTCGCATAGCCCTTGGCCTTGCTCTGCTCCAGCAGCGTTTCCACGGCCTGGCCGTTGCCCGAGGGGCAGGTGCTGTCGAAGTTGACGTGGTAGGCCTTGCCCGAAGCGTCGGTGGCCTTGGTCTCGGGGCTCATCGAGATGACTTCGTTGTTCATCTTGACGCCGGTCATGTAGGCCGACATCGAAGGCGCGCTGTCGGTCACCTGGGCATCGTTCGAGTAGGTGTGGACGAAGGCCGTCTCGGGCAGCGTGTCCATCGTCAGGTCGCCGTCTTCGCCGACCTTGTAGATGCGTGCAGCGGTCATCGTGGTGATGCCCATGCCATCGCCCAGGAAGAAGATGACGTTCTTCTGCGGCGCCTGCGCCGCGGGCGGCGGCGTGGTGGGCGGCGGAACGAGCGGCAAGAGCGTCGGGCCGTGGCTGCTGCCGCCGCAAGCGGTCAGCAGCAGCGAGAAGCCCAGCAGTGCTGGGGCGATGTAGCGTTGGGTCATGCAAATCCCTCGGATGGTTGTTCGAGCGGTGCGCGCGCTGCGCACCATTTCTGGAGATGCAATCTAAAGACGTCAAATGACCCGTCCGTGACGAGACGAAAGCAGAATGAAAGTTCTGTCTTTTTTTCGAAATAAAGGCGCGGGCTGTCTTCGGCGCGTCATGTGCGCCGGCTAGCGCGTGCGGCTCGGCATGCGCTGATGCGACCTGGCCAGACCCGGCCCGATGTGCCTCAGCGCGACACGAACCAGCGCAGCGTCACCGCGCCCGCCGCGGCCGCCACGCCGCTCACCAGCGTGCCCCAGCCGATGTCGATGAACGTCAGGCCCAGCGGCCAGTTGCGGATCACCGCAAGGTTGGTCAGGTCGTAGGTGCCGTAGCAGAACAGGCCGAACAGGCCGCCCAGCACCGTCGCGCGCATCAGGCTCTGCGCCTCGACGCCCGGCACGACCGCGAAGATCAGCAGCCCGACCGGGTACAGCAGGTAGAACAGCGCCGCGAAGGCCAGCCTGGGCTGCGGCGACATCAGCTCGCCCATGGCCTGCTGGTACATGCCCTTGGCGAAGAAGCCGAGCCAGGCCATGTCGATCACCAGCAGCACCGCGAAGGTGACGGCCCATGCAGCCAGGTGTTTGGTGCTCATCCGCGGGATCGTATCCGTGCCCATGGCGCCGCCTGCGAAAATCGCGCATTTGGACTACAACGGCCCGGCCGTTGACGCACATGCCCCTGCACACCACCGCCCTCGTTCTCTTTTCCGGCGGCCAGGACTCGACCACCTGCCTGGCCGATGCGCTCTCGAAGTACCAGCGCGTCGAAACCCTGGGCTTCGACTATGGGCAGCGCCATCGCGTCGAACTCGACGTGCGCGGCACCATCCTCGCGAAGATGCGCGAGCGCTTTCCCGACTGGGCGCCGCGCCTGGGCGAAGACCATGTGCTCACGCTCGCGGCACTGGCGCAACTCGGCGGCTCCTCGCTCACCGAAGAAGTCGCCTTCGCCATGCAGGCCGACGGCCTGCCCAACACCTTCGTGCCGGGGCGCAACCTGCTGTTCCTGACGTTGGCCGGCGCGCTGGCTTACAGGCGCGGGCTGCAGGTGATCGTCACCGGCGTCTGCGAGACCGACTTCTCTGGCTACCCCGACTGCCGCGACGACACGATGAAGGCCATGCAGCTCGCGCTGTCGCTCGGGCTGGAGCGCCGCCTCGTGATCGAGACGCCGCTCATGTGGATCGACAAGGCCGAGACCTGGCAGATGGCCCACCGCCTGGGCGGCGAGCCGCTGGTCGATCTGATCGTGGAAGAAACCCACACCTGCTACCTCGGCGACCGCGAGCATCGCCAGGCCTGGGGCTACGGCTGCGGCGAATGCCCCGCCTGCGACCTGCGCAAGAAGGGCTGGGAGCGCTACGCCGCGGCGGGCTGAGCCGCCGTGTTCAGGCGGTAGCGCGCACCGCCGTCGCCCGCCGTGCCGCCGGTGCGCGGCACCAGCGTCCACCGCTGGTTGTGGAAATCGCCCACGGCCGCGCGGTGCGCAATCGACACCATCGCACCGCCCGCGGCCTGCACTGTGGCCGCGAGGCGCTTGTACAGCACGCTTTCGGCCTCGGCATCGAGCGCGCTGGTGATCTCGTCGGCGAACAGCCATGCCGGCTTTCGCAGCAGCACGCGGGCAATCGCCAGGCGCTGCTGCTCGCCGCCCGAGAGCTTCTGGCTCCAGGCATCGCTGTCGTCGAGGCGGCCGGCAAGCTCGGGCAGCAGGGCGTCGGCAAGGGCCTGGCGCAACTGGTCGTCGCTGTAGTTCGAGGCCGCATTCGGGTACGTCAGCGCATCGCGCAGCTTGCCGTCGGGCACGTAGGGGCGTTGCGGCATGAACATCGCGTCGCCGGGCACTTGCACATGCCCGCGCGAGAAGGGCCAGATGCCCGCGAAGGAGCGGAACAGCGTCGACTTGCCGCTGCCCGATGGGCCCTGCAGCAGCACGCTGTCGCCGGGTGCCACGGACAGCGCAGCGCCGGCAAGCAGCGGCGTGCCGTTGGGCAGGGCCACCCCGAGGTCGTCGGTGTGCAGGACGGTCGCCGGGTCGCGCTGCAGTTCGTTGTCGCGCGTGGCGTGGGCCTTCATGGCGTCGTCGAAGCTGGTCAGGCGGTCGGTGGTGGCGCGCCACACGGCCACGCTGTCGTAGTTGTCGACGAACCAGCTCAGCGACTCCTGCACCTTGCCGAAGGCCGAGACGATCTGCATCAGGTGGCCGAGCTGGATCGAGCCGCCGAAATACTGCTGCGCCCCGACGATGAACGGAAAGATCACCGCCGCCTGGCCGAAGAACGAGGTGAAGGTCACCAGGTTCTTCTGCTGCTTGATCAGCAGCAGGTAGTTGCGCAGCACGTCGCCGAAGCGCAGGTTGAGCTGGCCGCTCTCGACCTTCTCGCCATGGTCGAGCGCGATGGCTTCGCTGTACTCGCGCACGCGCACCAGGTGATGCCGGAAATCGGCCTCGAAGCGCTGCTGCCTGAAGTTGAGCCCGATCAGCGGACGGCCGATGAAATGGGTGACCACGGTGCCGACGATGGAGTACCCCAGCGCCAGCCAGACCATCGCGCCGACGATCTGGTAGGTGGTGCCGCCGGCTGTGAACGAGAAATTGCCCGACAGCGTCCAGAGCAGGCCGATGAAGCTCAGCAGCGTGACCACGGCATTCAGCAGGCCCATCGACAGCGACATCGTCGCGCTCGTGAACATCTGCATGTCTTCCTGGATACGCTGGTCGGGGTTGTCCGGCGCGGTGCCGTCCTTGCCGGCGTAGCGCGCCAGTTCCAGGTGATAGAAGGTGCGGTCGGCCATCCAGCGCGACAGGTAGCTGCGCGTCATCCAGGTGCGCCAGCGCAGCTGCAGCAACTGCGTCACATAGAACTTGAGCACCTGCACCGCGATGTTGAAGAAGGCGATCCAGCCGAACACCCGCACCTCGCGCCAGAAGGCGACCACGTCCTTGGTCTGCAGCGCGTCGTAGAAGCGCCCGTACCACTCGTTGCCGAGCACGGCCACGTAGACGTAGAAAAGGTTGAGGGCAATGATCCCCGCCAGCATGGCGCGCGCCCGCCATTTCTCCTCGGACCGGAAGTAGGGCGCCGCGAGCGTGAAGACGCGGCGCAGGACCTGGATGAACGAGCTGGCGCGCGCCGTGACGGATGAAGGCATTCGGGTTTCCTCGCAGGCGCGGGTGCGCCGGTCATCGTGAGGAACCCATCGTAGACAAATGTTTCTTAAACGGAACTGAAATGCCGCCGGGGAAACCCCCGGCACCCGGGGCGCCCGTACACCCGCTCAGTGCAGCATGATCCGCGCCGCCGTCGCCAGGAAGTGCGCCAGCGTCGGCGTCTTGAGTCCTTCGACCTTCGCTTCCTCGTCCCACAGCCGCAGCCGCACCGCATCGGCGGCCCAGCGGTGACCGGCAAAGCGTGCTGCGGCTTCCTCGTCCATCACGCCACCCTGCAGCGCCAGGCTGCGCACCGAGTCGGGCGAGAGCTTCGAGAAATAGTCCGGCCGCGTGGCGCACAGGTAGCGCTTGGCGTCCACGTGCAGCCGGATCGGCTCGCGCACCTCGACGTCGAACGCGCCGCGCAGCAAGGGCAGGGCGATGTACTGGTGGCGGTCGTCGATGCCCAGCTCGGTGGGCGAGTGCGACAGCGTCTGGTGCTCGGCGATCAGTAGGTGCCCGAGGTCGTGAAGCAGCGCGGCCGTGACCAGCGCGTCGCTCGCGCCGGCCTGCTCCGCAAGCCACGCGCATTGCAGCGCGTGTTCGAGCTGCGTCACCGGCTCGCCCGCGTACGCAACCCCGCCCCGTTCGGCGAACAGGCGAGCGATCTCGGCGAGGTCGAGTGTCATGGAAGTGAAACGGAGCGAACGAGCGAAGCCAAACCACAGGTGACAGCCCGCCCAGTCTGCCGGGAGGCGGTGACACGCGGATGACGGAATCGCCGCAAAAACCGTCAGCCATGGGCGCCATTTTGGGGATTTGTGTTTTTTTGAGGCGTCTGACAAATCCCTGTCACATGCCGCTGCCAGCATCGCCGCATTCGTCACCACACGGGGCTTGCGTACTTTCGCTTGCCTGTTCGTGTGTCCCGCATTGCGCTCTTCTTTCTTCTTTCCACCTGGGGAATCTCCACCATGCTGCATCGTCAACTCCGCCGCGCCTTCGTGCCGGCCGTCCTGTTCTCGCTGGCCTTTGCCGCATCGGCCCAGGGCCGCACCGAACTGCTGGTCTACACCGCGCTCGAAGCCGACCAGGTGCAGGCCTACAAGGCCGCCTTCGAAAAGGAAAACCCGACCATCGAGCTGAAGTTCGCGCGCGACTCGACCGGCATCGTCACCGCCAAGCTGCTGGCTGAAAAGGCCAACCCGCAGGCCGACGTGGTGTGGGGCCTGGCCGCCACCTCGCTGATGCTGCTCGACAAGGAAGGCATGCTCCAGCCCTACGCCCCCAAGGGCCTGGACGCCATCAAGCCGACCATGCGCGACGCCGCCAACCCGCCCAAGTGGGTCGGCATGGACGTGTGGTCGTCGGCCATCTGCTTCAACACCGCCGAAGCCACCAAGAAGAACCTGCCCAAGCCCACCAGCTGGGCCGACCTGACCAACCCGGTCTACAAGGGCCAGATCACCATGCCCAACCCCGCGGCATCGGGCACCGGCTACCTGATGGTGTCGGGCTGGATCCAGATGATGGGTGAAGAGAAGGCGTGGAAGTACATGGACGCTCTGCACCAGAACATCGGCATCTACAGCCAGTCGGGCAGCAAGCCCTGCCGCCAGGCCGGCGCCGGCGAGTTCGCGCTCGGCATGTCCTTCGAATACCGCGCCAACAAGACCAAGCGCGACGGCGCGCCCATCGACATCGTGCTGCCCAAGGAAGGCCTGGGCTGGGACATGGAAGCCACCGGCATCATCAAGACCAGCAAGAAGCAGGAAGCCGCCAAGGCGCTCGCCGACTGGGCCGTCACCAAGCAGGCCAACGAGCTGTACGCGAAGAACTTCGCCGTGCTCGCGCTGCCGGGCATCCAGGAAAAGCTCGAATTCGTGCCGGGCGACGTCGAGAAGCTGCTCGCCAAGAACGACTTCAACTGGGCTGCCGCCAACCGCGACCGCATCCTGACGGAGTGGTCCAAGCGCTACGAATCGAAGTCGGAAAAGAAGCCACTCTGATCTCCAGGCAAAGCGGTATCCGGCCATGACGAGCAGCAGCTTTCTTTCCCTTCGCGGCATCGGCAAGTCCTTTGGCGCCACCCGCGTGCTCGACGGCATCGACCTCGATATCGAGCCCGGCGAGTTCGTCTGCCTGCTCGGCCCCTCGGGCTGCGGCAAGACCACGCTGCTGCGCATCGTCTGCGGCATCGAGCGCGCCGACAGCGGCCAGATCCTGCTCGGCGGCCAGGACATCGCGGGCCTGCCGCCGGCGGCGCGCGGCTTCGGCGTGGTGTTCCAGTCGTATGCGCTGTTCCCCAACCTGACGGCGGCGCAGAACATCGCCTACGGCCTGCATCCCACGGGCGCACTGGCCCGCGAGATGGCCAAGCGTTCGCGCGAGATGCTCGACCTGGTGGGGCTTGCCGCGCATGCCGACAAGTACCCCGTGCAACTGTCGGGCGGGCAGCAGCAGCGCATTGCGCTGGCCCGCGCGCTTGCGCCCAACCCGCGCCTGCTGCTGCTCGACGAGCCGCTCTCGGCGCTCGACGCGCAGGTGCGCGCCAGCCTGCGCAGCGAAATCCGCGCGCTGCAGAAGCGCCTGGGCATCGTCACCATCATGGTCACGCACGACCAGGAAGAAGCCCTCTCGATGGCCGACCGCGTGGTGCTGATGCACAACGGCCGCATCGAGCAGGCCGGCACGCCCGACGAGCTGTACCGCCAGCCGCGCACGCGTTTCGTGGCCGGCTTCGTCGGCCGCATGAACATGCTGCCCGCGACCGTGCTGGCCGACGGCAAGGTGCGCGTGCGCGACAGCGAACTGTTCTGCGCGCCCGGCAACCTCAGCGTGGGTTCGCAGGCCACCGTGGGCATCCGGCCGGAGCACGTGGTGGTGAAGCGCTTCGGCTCCGAGCTCGGCGCCAACAGCTTCGCGGCACGCCTGCTCGACACCGAGTTCTTCGGCAACCGCACGTCGGCCCGCCTGGCCTGCGAGCCGCTGGGCATCGAGATCGAGGCCGAGCTGCCCGCCGATGCGCGCGGCGGTGGCGGCGAGCCATTGGTGCCCAGCAGCATGGTGCATATCCAGTTGCCGCTCAACGCGCTGTCGGTCCTGGCGCAATGAGCAGTTCTCCCGACGCCATCGCCATCGTGCCGGTGGCCATGGCGCGCGGCAGTGCATTCGACCGCGAGCGCTGGCTGACCGGCGCCGCCGTATTGCTGGTCGTGCTGCTGCTGGTCGTGATCGTCGCGCTGCCCGTGGGCGCGCTGGTCGGCCAGAGCTTCTTCGACCGCGCGGGCGTTTTCGTCGGTGCCGCGAATTTCGCGCGCTACCTCGACAGCCCCGCGCTCGTGCAGTCGGCCTTCAACAGCCTGGGGCTCGCTGCGATCAGCGCGGTCATCTGCACCGCCATCGCGTATGTGTACGCCTACGGGCTCACGCTCTCGTGCATGCCGGCCAAGGGCCTGCTGCGCGCGGTGGCGTTGGTGCCGCTGCTAGCGCCTTCGCTGCTGCCGGCCATCAGCCTCGTGTACCTCTTCGGCAACCAGGGCCTGTTCAAGGGGCTGCTGGGCGACGTGTCGATCTACGGGCCGCTGGGCATCGTGCTCGGCTCGGTGTTCTGGACGCTGCCGCATGCGCTGCTGATCCTCACCACGGCCATGGCCACTTCCGACGGCCGCCTGTATGAAGCCGCGCAGACGCTGGGCGCCTCGCGCTGGCGCATCTTCCGCACCGTCACGCTGCCGTCTTCACGCTACGGGCTGATCGTGGCCGCGATGGTGGTGTTCGTGCTGGTCATCACCGACTTCGGCGTGCCGAAGGTGGTGGGCGGCCAGACCGGCGTGCTGGCCACCGACATCTACAAGCAGGTGGTGGGGCAGCAGAACTTCCAGATGGGCGCGGTGGTCGGCCTCGTGCTGCTCATTCCTGCCGTGCTGTCTTTCCTGGTCGAGCGCCGCGTGCGCAGCAAGCAGGCCGCGGCGTTGTCGGCGCGCGCCACGCCTTACCAGCCCGAACCGGTGAAGGTGCGCGACCGCGCACTGCTGGTGTTCTGCGCGCTCACGGCCTGCGCGATCCTCGTGATGATCGGCATGGCGGTGTTTGCATCGCTGGCCACCTACTGGCCCTACCAGCTCGCACCGTCGTTCAAGAACTACGACTTCAGCAACATGGACGGCGGTGGCTGGGGCAGCTACTTCAATTCGCTGCGGCTGGCCGTGTGCGCCGCGGTGGCGGGCGCGTTCATCACCTTCATCTCGGCCTACCTGGTCGAGAAGCCGCGCCACTTCGGCCTGCTACGCGAACTGCTCAACCTGCTGGCCAACCTGCCGCTGGCGGTGCCGGGGCTGGTGCTGGGCGTGGGCTACATCTTCTTCTTCATCTCGCCGTCGAACCCGCTGCGCGCCATCTACGGCAGCATGACGATCCTTGTGGTGTGCACGGTGGCGCACTTCTTCTCGGTGGCGCACCTCACGTCGCTCACCGCGCTGCGCCAGCTCGACCGCGAGTACGAGCTGGTGTCGGAGTCGATGGGCGTGCCCTTCTGGCACACGCTGTGGCGCGTGCACCTGCCGGTGGCGCTGCCGACCGTGCTCAACGTGGGCGGCTATTTCTTCGTCAACGCGATGACGACCGTGTCGGCCGTCGTGTTCCTTTATTCGCCGCAGACCACGCTGGCGGCCATCGCCGTGCTCAACATGGACGACGCCGGCGACGTGGCGCCCGCCGCCGCCATGGCCTCGCTGATCATGCTCACCGCCGCCATCGGCCGTGGCCTGTTCGCGCTGGCCGGGCACTGGGCGCTCAAGCGCACTCAAACCTGGAGAACCCGCTGATGCCGGGCACCCATCCACAAGACAACTTCGACCTGATCGTGGTCGGCGCCGGCATCGTCGGCCTGGCCCATGCCTACACCGCCGCGCAGCGCGGCCTCAAGGTCTGCGTGGTCGAGCGCGATGCCGCCGCTATCGGCGCCTCGATCCGCAACTTCGGCTTCATCACCATCACCGGGCAGGCGCCCGGCGACACCTGGCGCCGCGCGATGCATTCGCGCGAGGTCTGGCAGGCGGTGGCGCCGCAGGCGGGCATCGACATCGTGCACCGCAACCTCTGGCTCGCGGCCTACCGCCCCGAGGCGCACGCGGTGCTCGAAGCCTTCATGCGCACGCCGATGGGCGAGGCCTGCGAGCTGCTCGAAGCCACCGACGCGCAGGCCAAGGCGCCGGCACTGAGCCTGGCCGACGCCCGCTCGGTGCTGTTCAGCCCGCACGAGCTGCGCGTCGAATCGCGCACGGCCATCGGCCTGCTCACCCGCTGGCTGGCCGAGGTGCATGGCGTGGTGTTCCGTTTCGGCGAGACCGTGCACGAGGTGGAAACGCCGCGCGTGCGCACCTCGCGCGGCATTCTTCGCGGCGAGCGCGTGGTGGTCTGCACCAACACCGACCTGCACGGCCTGTTCGCCGATCGCATCGCCGCGCACAAGCTCACGCTGTGCCGCCTGCAGATGCTGCGCGTGAAGTCCGAGGCCGGTTTTCATCTGCCGGGCTCCGTGATGATGGACCTGAGCCTCGTGCGCTACGAGGGCTACAGCACCTTGCCCGAAGCCGCCGCGCTGCGCGCGCGCCTGCAGCAGGAAGAAGCCGCCTCGCTCGAACACGGCATTCACCTGATCGTGGTGCAAAGCGCCGACGGTTCGCTGGTGGTGGGCGACTCGCACCACTACGGCGATGCGCCCGAGCCCTTCGCGATGGAAGAGGTCGACCAGCTCATCCTGCGGCACCTGCGCAGCACGCTCAACCTCGAGACGGCGCAGATCACCGAGCGCTGGACCGGCGTCTACCCGTCGTCGAAGACCACGCCCTGCGTGATCGATGCGCCCGACGACGCCACGCGCGTGGTGCTGGTCACCAGCGGCAGCGGCGCCAGCACTGGCTTCGGCATTGCGCACGACGTCTTCAACGCCTGGTGATGCGCGCATTGCGCGTGTCTTTCTTTCGTTCCTCTTTCCATCCTTGCAGCCATGAACGCCCATAACCACTCCCAGCTCCAGGCCGTCGTCTTCGACTGGGCCGGCACCATCCTCGACTTCGGCTCCTGCGCGCCCATGGGCGCCTTCGTGAAGCTGTTCGAACAGTTCGGCGTGGACATCACCATCGCCGAGGCGCGCGGCCCGATGGGCATGGCCAAGTGGGACCACATCAAGGCGCTCGGCACGCTGCCGCGCATCGCCGCGCAGTGGGAAGCCAAGCACGGCCACGCCTTCAACGACGCCGACGTCGACAAGCTCTATGAAGTGTTCACGCCCATGAACGCGGCCAGCGCGCGCGACCATGCCGAGTTCATTCCCGGCGCGATCGATGCCGTGAACGCGGCACGCCAGCGCGGCCTGAAGATCGGCTCGACCACCGGCTACAACCGTCCGATCATGGAAGTGGTCGTGCCCATCGCGGCGGCCGGCGGCTACGCGCCCGACAACCTCGTGTGCGGTGGCGACCTTGCCGAAGGCCGCCCGTCGCCGCTCATGATGTACCGCTGCTTTGCCGATCTGGGCGTGTGGCCGCCGCACACCGTGGTGAAGGTCGACGACACCGGCGTGGGCCTGCAGGAAGGCCTGAACGCGGGCACCTGGGCCGTGGGCCTGTCGGTCAGCGGCAACGCCAACGGCCTCACGCTGGCCGAATGGCAGGCGCTCGACGCCGACCGGCAGCAGGAGCGCCGTGCGCGCGCCACCGCTGAACTCGAAGCCGCCGGCGCGCACTACGTGATCGACAGCGTGGCCGACCTTCCGAAGGTGCTGGAAGACATCGAGCGCCGGCTGCAGGCGGGCGAGCGCCCGTCCGCGGCGGCCTGATCCGATCGGATGCCATACGGCGCTGTCCGGCGAAAGCGGCAGCGTCCGACTTGACGCCTGCGCGTGCGGGCCTAGCATGCCCCGCATGCGAAGCACAGCCTTTGTTCTTCTCTTCTGCCTCGGCCTGCTGATGGCCGCGTGCGACGACAAGCCGACCAAGCCCGGCGTGCCGGTGCCCAAGGCAACCGCGGCCGGCACCGTCACCGGGACGGCCGCGCCGCAGCGCTGACCGACCGGCACCGCCCCACGCGGGGCGCGGGCTACTCCAGCGTCATGTGCGACGCGGTGACGATCTGCGCCATGCGCGTGCGTTCTTCGGAAAGAAACTTCTCGAACTCCGCACGCGCCTGCAGCATCGGCTGCGCGCCGCCGCGCTCGGTCTGCGCGATCAGGTCGGTGTCTTCCCTGAAGGCCCGCAGCGTGACATCGGCGATGCGGTCGAGAATCGCGGCCGGCGTGCCCTTCGGCGCGAAGATGCCGCCCCAGTGCTGCATGAGGATCGTGGGGAAGCCTTGCTCCACCGTGGTCGGCACCTGCTTCATCGGCCCCGTGCGCTCGCGCGCCGCCAGGGCCAGCGCGCGCAGACGGCCGGATTGCACGAAGGCCGAGACGCCGATGGGCGCTTCCGAAGCCAGGTCGACCTCGCCGCCGACGATGGCGTTCACCGTCTGCGAACCGCTCTTGTAGTGCACCAGCGTCACCGGCACGCCGAGTGCCGACTCCACCATCTCCGCCACGAAGTGGCCTGTGCTGCCGCTGCCAGCGGTGCCGAAGTTCAGCCGGCCCTTGGCGCGCGCCCAGGCCTGCAGTTCCTTCAGGTTCTTCGCCGGCACGCTCGCGTTGGTGACCAGCACCGAGGGCGCGGTGCTGGTGCCCACGACTGGCACCAGGTCGGTTTCGGCATAGGGCATCTTCGGGCGCAGCAGCGCGTTGGCGATGGCGCCGTTGCCGGCCGACAGCCACGTGTAGCCGTCGGGCGCGCTCTTGGCCACGTACTCGCTGCCGATGATGCCGCCCGCGCCCGGCCGGTTGTCCACGATGATGGTCTGGTTCAATCGCTTGCCCTGCGCCTGCGCCATCGCGCGCACGTTGGTGTCGCCGGGGCCGCCGGCGGAAAACGGCAGCACCAGCCGGATCGGCTTGCCGGCGGGCCACGGGTCTTGCGCGCGGGCGGGCAGGGCGGTGGCGCCCGCGAGCGCCAGCAGGCCCAGCGAGAAGGTGCGGCGGTCGGGGTGCGCCAGTGTGTGCGTCATGGTGTCTTGTCTCCTTTTCTTGGGGCGCGTCAGTCGAAGGCGGCCGCCACTGGCGGCGCCAGCAGCGCGAGCAGTTCGCGCACGTCGGGCAGGTCTTCGATGGAACGGACCATGTCCTCGATGGCCCTCTGCCGCGCGCCGTCGATCAGCCCATCGGTCAGCGTGCGGTACTTGGCGGCCACCTCGTCGCTGCTCTGTGGCGACTCGATGGCACGCGATGAATTGCGCTCGACCTGGATGCGCTGGCCGTCGGTGAAGCTCACCACCAGCCGCACGCGGCCACGCTTGAGCGGGCCACCCGCGTCGAACTCGGGCTGGTGCCGCACCTCGATGCGCGGAATCAGCGCCCACACGTCGTCGGCGTCGATGCGCGCGGGTGCGAACTGCTTCACCATCGCTTCGCCATCGAGCACCGCCACGGCCAGCGCATAGCCGATGTTCATCTGCGCGCCGATGGGCGTCAGCGGCCGCTCGGGCAGCCACCAGCCGTGGTGGTAGACCGCATGGCTCACTTCGACCTCGATGCGCGCGATCTCTTGCGGCACGAGCTTGCGCTGCGCACCGGCGTCGAACAGCGCGTCGAGCGGCGAGTGGATGCCGCCCATCGCGGCATACGGCTTGATGACGATGCGCTCCACCTCCCAACGCTCACCCAGCGCCTCGGTGATCTTCGATGCGTCCGGGTCGTGGCCTTCGCCGAAGGTCGAGAGAAAGCCGCCGTACTCGCGCTCGAACACGCGCTTGATGCCCGTGTAGCCGCCCTCGGCCAGCACCGCCGCATAGAGCCCGTTGCGCGCCGAGAAGCCGTGGTGCATGCGCTTGCACATCGCCTCGTACTGCGCGGCCATGAGGCCGGCCGACTGCGTGCCCGCCAGGCCCAGTGCGTCTTCGAAGCGTGCCGCGTCGAGCCCCAGCAGCTTGCCGACCGATGCGGCCGCCGCGTGCGTGCCGAACACCGAGCCCGAATGCCAACCGCGCGACAGCATCTGCGCACCGTGCAGCGCCATGCCCACGCGCGGGCCGACTTCATAGCCGGCCAGCGCGGCTTCGAGGAACTGCCGGCCACTCACCTTCGCATCGCCTTCCGAAGCGGCCCACAGCGCGGGCAGCACGATCGATGCGCTGTGCAGTGGGCCCAGCGGGTGGTAGTCGTCCAGCTCGAAGCCCTGGATGAAGGTGCCGTTGAGCAGCGCCGCGCCCGGCGCGCTGGTGCGCGCACCCCAGCCGACGATGGTGCGGTCGCCGCGGCCCTCGAACTTCTGCACGATCTGCGCGGCGGTGCGCGACCACGGCAGCTGCGCGCCGACGATGGCGCAGGCAATGCCGTCGAGCGTGAGCGCCTTGGCGCGTTCGCGCGCCGAGGCGGGTGCGTCGTCGAGCCGGAAGCCGGCGAGCCAGTGGGCAAGGCGGCCGGTGGGGCCTGTGGGATCGGTGGCGTCGGTCGCAGTGGTGGCGGGGGCGGTGTGCATGCGGTGGCTCCGGTTTTCTTCAATCGATCTGGACATGGCCGTCGGTCACGGCCTTGCCCCATTTCTTCACTTCGGTCTGCAGGAAGGCCGCGAAGTGGGCGGGCGTGTCGACCTGCACTTCGGAGCCGATGGCGCGCGTGGCCTCCACCAGCTCAGGGCTGGCGGCGGCGCGATGGATGGCCGCGTTCAGCGCATCGACCGTGGCTTGCGGCGTGCCCGCCGGCGCGAGAAAGCCGACCCACGAATTGACCTCGAAGCCTTTGAGGCCCTGTTCGTCCACTGTGGCCAGCGAGGGCAGCTGCGGGTTGCGCTGGAGCCCCGAGATGGCCAGCGCCTTCAGCTTGCCCGACTTCACGTGCGGCAGCGCTGCCGGCACGGCATCGAACATCAGCGACACCTGGCCGCCCATCAGGTCGTTCAGCGCGGCGGGCGAGCCCTTGTAGGGAATGTGGTTGAGCTGGATGCCGGCCTGCGCCTGGAGCAGTTCCATCGCCAGGTGCGCGGTGATGCCGTTGCCGCCCGAGCCGAAGTCGATCTTGCCGGGCCGCGTCTTCGCATAGGCGACCAGCTCCTTCACGTTGTTCGGCGGGAACGACGGGTTGGCCACCAGCAGCAGCGGGCCCATGCTCACCATCGATATCGGCGCGAAGTCTTTCAGCGTGTCGTAGGGCAGCTTCTTGTAGAGCGTGGGGTTGATGGCCATCTGCCCCAGCGTGCCGAGCAGCAGCGTGCTGCCGTCGGGCGCGCTCTTCTTCACTTCCTGTGCGCCGATGCTGCCGTTGGCGCCCGCGCGGTTGTCGACGTAGACGGGCTGGCCCAGCTCCTTGGTGAGCGCGGCGGCGTAGTTGCGCGCGATGATGTCCACCGTCTGCCCTGCCGGGTAGCCAACCACGATGCGCAGCGGCTTGGCCGGCAGCGGGCCTTGGGCCAATGCCGCAGTGGTTGCGGCGGCAATGCAGAACGCGCCGAGCACACGCCGCGAGAGGCTTGCTTTCTTCATGCCTGTTCCTCCACCGGCACATAGACCTCGCCCGCCATCAGCCGGCGCGCCGTGCGCGTGAGGCCGAGCGCGGAGAAGCGGATGCCCGCCGGGTCGGCCGACGCTTCGGCCACCACCTTCACTTCCATCACGCCCAGCGGATGGCCGATGCGAAGCGTGCCGGTGGCCGCGCGTTCCGCGCCGACCGCCTGGTGCACCGCCGAGCCCGGCACGCGCGAGGCGGCCGCCGTGCACATCGAGCCGGTGCCGGCCATGCTGTCGTGGCACTTGCCGAGGAACACGAGCCGCGCGCGCAGGTCCATCGAAGCGGCCCCCTGCGTGTCGCCGTTCACGTCGGCGTAATCCGCTGGCGGCGCGACGATCACCGCCAGCGGCAGGCCGGGCAGGTGCACGTCGCGCCAGTCGGCATAGAGGCCGATGCGCTGGCCCATCTTCGACTGGATCTCGCCCAGCGTCTCGATGAGCGCGCGGTCGGCGCTGATGGCATCGGGCAGCTCGCTGCCGCTCATGCCGAGGGACGACGCCGCGATGAACACGCAGGGGTTGGCGGTGTCGCACAGCGACACCTCGATGCGGCGGCCGTCTTCCAGCGTCACCGTGTCCACCGCGTCGCCCGTGGGCAGCAGGCGGCCGGTCTTGGCGCCCACGGTGCCCGCGTAGTCCATGAGGATCTCCGCGCCCGTGCCGGGCACGCCGGGAATGGCGCAGTCGCCGTGCACGCGGGCCTTGCCGTTCTTCACCTGCACCTTCGAGACCAGCAGCTTGTCGGTGTTGGTGTTGTAGATGCGCACGGTGGTCACCGGCTCCACGGCCTCCACCAGCCCTTCGTCGATGGCGAAGGGCGCGACGGCCGAGGAGACGTTGCCGCAGTTGGCGTCGTGGCCGACGATGTCGCGGTCCACGTCGACCTGCGCGAAGGTGTAGTCGACGTCCGCGTCCTCGCGCGCCGAGCGCTGGATGATCGCGACCTTCGAGGTCACGAGCCGCGAACCGCCCATGCCGTCGATCTGCAGCACGTCGGGCGTGCCCATCGCGCGCTTGAGCAGGCGGTCGCGCGCGGGGCCCGCGGGCGGCACGTCCCGCTCATGAAAGAAAAGCGCCTTGCTGGTGCCGCCGCGCATCAGCACGCAGCGCACGGCGACCTGTTCGGTCCCGGAGGTGGAGGCCATGGTCTTGTTCCTTGTCCTTGAATGGAGATGGAAAACCGCCGGGCGCGGCCGATGCGCGGCGCCCGGCATGGGGAAGGTGGATGGGTGGATCTGCGGATCAGTCGAGCGGATAGAGCTTGACGAGCGCCGCCATGCGCTCGCTGTCTTCGCGCACCTGTGCCGCGAAGGCGGCCGGTGCGTTGACCACCGGCTCGGCGCCGGCCGAGGCAATCGTCTGCTGCACGTCGGCGTCTTTCACGGCCTCGTGCAGCGCCGCGACGATGCCCTGCGTCACGGCCGGCGGCGTGCCCTTGGGTGCGAACAGGCCGAACCACGTGACCGACCGGAACTGCGGATAGCCGGCCTCGGCGGTGGTCGGCACCTCGGGCAGCGCGGCCGCGCGCTTCGCCCCCTGCGTGGCGAGGATCTTCAGCGCGCCCGACTTGTAGTGCGGCAGCGCGGCCGTGATGCCGGTGAACGCCATGTTCACGTTGTTGGCGATCATGTCGGTCACGATCGCGCCCGTGCCGCGGTAGTTGACGACGATCAGGTTCGGCAGGCCCGCCTCGGCGGCGAGCTGCTTCGCGGAGACGCGCGCCGTCGCTTCGCCGGTGCCGAGCGAACAGGGCTGCGCGGCGGTCTTGCAGTAGCGGATGAACTCGCCGAAGGTCTTGACCGGCAGCTTCGCGCTGACGACCACGGCGGCGGGCGATTGCGACACCGCCGTCACCGGCTCCAGGCGCGCGAGCGGGTCAACGCCCTTCAGGCCCGGCGTGTACTTGGTGACCACGATGGACGGCACCTGCAGCAGCAGCGTGTAGCCGTCGGGCTTCGCTTCCATCACGCGGCGCGTGCCGATCAGGCCGTCGGCGCCGGGGACGTTCTCGACCACCACGGGCTGCTTCCAGATCACGCCGAGCTGTTTGGAGACGGCGCGGGCCGTGGCGTCGGTGCCGCCGCCGGCCGAATAGGGAACGATGAGCGTCACGGGGCGGTCGGGGTGCCAGCTCGCCTGGGCGAAGGCCGGTGGTGCCAGCGCGAGCAACACCGCAGCGGGGAGCAGGGCACACGCTGATGGAGGCCGCTTGGGCCTGAAGGGGCTGTCGAACATCTTGTCTCCGTTTTTTGAATGAATGAATGAATCAATGAGCGAGGGGCGGCGCCGTGCCTCAGGGCCGCGAGGGCACGACCGTCCGGCCGCGCCAGTCGCGCTGGTAGAGGCCATCGAGGCGCCCACGCGCCAGGGCGTGGGCATGCAGCCAGGGCAGCAGCTCGCCTTCGCGCGAAAGATCGGGCGGCGGCATGGCGTCGAGCGCGTAGAGCTGGAACACGTAGCGGTGCGGGCCGTGGCCGGGCAAGGGGCGCGGGCCGTCGTAGCCCCTGCGCCCGAGGCCGTTCATCGCCAGCGTCACGCCAGCCGGGGCATGGCCGTTGTTCAGGGCGCCTTGGGGCAATGCGTTCAATGAAGAAGGACCCCAAGCGAGCGCATGCGCGATGGCATGGGCCAGCGGCACGTCGGGGTCTTCGCACAGCAGCAACCAGTGCGTGGCCTGCGGCGGCAGCCCTTGCCACGCCAGCGCGGGCGAACGGTTGTCGCCGACGCCTTCGCCCGCCTGCCGCTGCGCCATCGCCTTGCCATGCGCGAAGTCCGCGCTTCGCAGTTCGACCGTGGCGGGCAGCCGCGCGAGCATCGCATCGCTGCAGGCCAGGCTCGCATCGCCGGCATGGCGTCCGCGCGTGAGCAGCCCGGCCCAGCGCAACACCCAGGGGTGCCGTTGCAGCGGGCTTGCAGCGCTGTGCGTCACGCCGCGGCTCCTTGTGCGGCGGGCCATGCCCAGGGCCGGCGCACGCGATCGGCCTGTTGCCATTCGCGGATGAGCGCGTCGTCCTTCAGCGTGAGGCCGATGTCGTCGAGGCCGTGCAGCAGGGCCTCGCGGCGCAGCGGATCGATCTCGAACGCCGACACGCTGCCGTCCGGCGCCGTGACCGTGCGTGCCTGCAGATCGACCGTCACCGCCGCACCGCTTGCGCATTGCGCCGCCAATGCCTCGACCTGCGCGATGGGCAGCCGCAGCGGTAGCACGCCGTTCTGGAAGCAGTTGTTGAAGAAGATGTCGCCGAAGCTCGGCGCGATCACGCAGCGAACGCCCAGGCCCATCAGTGCCCACACCGCGCCTTCGCGCGACGAGCCGCAGCCGAAGTTCTCGGCAGCCAGCAGCACGGGTGCCTGGCGGAAGGCGGGCTGGTTCAGCACGCAGGCCGGGTCTTCGCTGCCATCGGGGCGCAGGCGCAGCGCCTCGAAGGCAAAGGGGCCGAGCTGGTCGCGCTGGAACGAGGTGAGGCGTTCGATGCGGATGATGACGTCGGTGTCGACGTTGGCGCGCATCAGCGGCACGGCGGGGCCGGTGACGGCGGTGAAGGGGGTCATGGTCATTTCAGCGTCCTCACGTCGGTGATGCGGCCGGTCACTGCCGCGGCCGCGGCCATCGCCGGGCTCGCGAGGTGCGTGCGCGCGCCCGGCCCTTGCCGTCCGACGAAGTTGCGGTTGGAGGTCGACACGCAGCGTGCCTTGGGCGGCACCTGCTCGCCGTTGGCCGCCACGCACATGCTGCAGCCGGGTTCGCGCCACTGGAAGCCGGCGGCCTCGAACACCTCGCGCAGCCCTTCGGCCTCGGCCGCGCGCTTGACGTTCTCGGAGCCGGGCACCACCCATGCAGTGACGCCTTGCGCCACATGGCGGCCGCGCGCCACTTCGGCGGCGGCGCGCAGGTCGGGCAGGCGCGAATTGGCGCACGAGCCGATGAAGACCCAGTCGACCGGCGTGCCGGCGATGGCGGTGCGCGGCGCAAGGCCCATGTAGTCGAGCGCGGCTTCGATGGCGCCGCGGCTGGCAGCATCGGCAGCCACCGATGGATCGGGCACGGTGCCGTCGATGGCGATGGCGTCCTCGGGGCTGGTGCCCCAGGTGATGGTGGGCGCGATGGCACCGGCGTCGATGACCTCTTCGCGGTCGAACACGGCGCTGTCGTCCGACGCCAGCGAGAGCCAGTACGCCGCCGCTGCATCGAAGGCCGTCCCCGTGGGCGCGAAGCTGCGGCCGCGCACCCAATCGACCGTGCGCTGGTCGGGTGCGATCAGGCCGAAGCGCGCGCCCAGCTCCACCGTGAGGTTGCACAGCGTGAGCCGCGCCTCGACATCGAGCGCGCGCACCGCCTCGCCCGCGAACTCGATCGCGTAGCCCACGCCCGCCGCCGCGCCGAGCGTGCCGATGATGTGCAGCGCGAGGTCTTTGGCGGTGACGCCCGTGCCGAGCACGCCGTCGCAGCGGATGCGCATGCGCCTGGGCTTCTGCTGGCGCAGCGTCTGCGTCGCGAGGGCGTGCGTGCTCTCCGAAGAACCCACGCCGAAGGCCAGCGCGCCGAGGCCGCCGTTGGTGCAGGTGTGGCTGTCACCGCAGATCACGGTCAGGCCCGGCAGCACGATGCCCAGTTCGGGGCCCATCACATGCACGATGCCCTGGCCCGGCTGGCCGAGGTCGTAGAAGCGCACGCCCGATTTCGTGCTGAGGTCGCGCAGTGCGCCGTGCAGCCGGCCGCCGAGCGGGAAGGTGCCGGCCGTGCGGCCGGGCTGGCTCGATGCGGCGTGGTCGGGCGTGGCGAACACCAGCGCCGGGTCGTGCAGCGGCAGTCCGCGCGCGGCCACTTCGGCCAGTGCGGGCGGGCCCGAGAGGTCGTGCAGCAGGTGGCGGTCGATGTGCAGCAGGGCCCAGCCATCGCCCAGCTCGCGCACGACATGGGCGTCCCAGAGCTTGTCGAACAGGGTGCGAGCCATGTCAGCGGCTTTCCATGGTGGCGCCCGCGTTGAAGCGCGTGCGCAGGGCATCCCATTCGTCGGCGCCGAAGCGGCGGAAGGTCTGCGCCACGGTGGCGTTCACCGCCGGGGCCTTGAAGGTCGCCTTGAGTTCGGCCAGCGCCGCGTCGCCCGCCTCGATGGCGGCCTTGAGCATCAGCCCCGGCAGGATCGCGAGCTTGTAGCCCATGGCTTCGGCCTCGCGCAGGTCGAACACCGGCGTGCGGCCGCCGGGAACCACGTTGAGCAGGCAGGGGCCGTGCACGCGCTTCGGCACGGCGGCCACTTCCTCGGGCGTCTGCGTGGCTTCGACGAAAGCCATGTCGGCACCGGCCTGCAGCGCGGCATTGGCGCGGTCGATGGCTTCGTCCAGGCCGAGCATGGCGCGCGCGTCGGTGCGGGCGATGACCACGAACTCCTTGCTGCGGCGCGCCTCCACCGCGGCGCGGATCTTCGAGACGAACTCCTCGCGCGACACCACCTCCTTGCCGTCGAGATGGCCGCAGCGCTTGGGCGAGACCTGGTCCTCGATGTGAATGGCGGCCACGCCGCGCGCCTCGTACTCGCGCACGGTGCGCGTCACGTTCAGCTCGTTGCCGTAGCCGGTGTCGGCATCGGCGATGAGCGGAATGGCGATCGAGCGCGCCATCACCGCGGCGTTGTCGACCATCTCGCTCATCGTGAGCAGGCCGAAGTCGGGAAAGCCGCGCGCGGCCGAGGTGCCGGCGCCCGTCATGTAGGCGGCGGCAAAGCCGGCCTGTTCGATCAGGCGCGCGCCGATGGCGTCGTAGGCGCCGGGGGCGATCACCATGCCGGGCGCGTCGAGCAGCTGGCGAAGCGTGAGGGAAGGATTCATGGCGGGCCTTGTTCAGTGGTGCTTGAGTTTATGTGTTTATATTCTAAGTACAACTGAATGAAATCCGCAAGTCACTCACGGGACGCCGCTGGGCGTCTTGCTATGCTCGACCTTCGTTTTTTCTTCTCCCATGGCACGTCCTCCCACATCCGCTCCCTCGCTCGAACGTGGTCCCGGCACCTCGCTGCACCGGCAGTTGTTCGTCGTGCTGCGCGACGAAATCACCCGTGGCGTCTATGCCTCCGGCGCGTTGCCGAAGGAAGAAGCGCTGTGCGAGCGCTTCGGCGTGTCGCGCATCACGGTGCGGCGCGCGCTGGGCGACCTGGCTTCGCTCGGCCTCGTGGAGCGCCGCCACGGGCTCGGCACCTTCGTGCGCGCCGATCTGCCGCAGGTGCGCGCAAGGCCCAGCCTCGGCCTGATCGACGGGCTGCGCAAGGCGGCGCTCGAAACCGATGTCGAGGTACTCGAGGTCGCGCAAGCGGAGACGCCGCCCGACGTGGCCGCGCTGCTGCAGATCGAAGCCGGCGAGAAGGCGGTGCATGCGCTGCGCCTGCGCAGCATCGATGGCGTGCCGGTCATGCTCACCGACGCCTGGGTGCCGGCACAGCTGGGCAAGCGCGTGTCGGCCAGCGCGTTGCGCAAGCACGCGCTCTACGAGATCCTGCTGGCGCAGGGCGTGAAGTTCGGCCGTGTGGTGCAGGAGATCACGGCCGAGGTGGCCGATCCGGCGCGCGCGCGGCTGCTGCAGATCGAGACGGGCGCGCCGCTGCTGAAGATGGTGCGTCTGCTGCACGACCTGGACGCGCGGCCGGTGCTGCACCTGACCGTGTCGCTGACGGCGGAGCGCAGCCGCATCCTCATGGACATCGCGGGCGAAACGATCAACACGCTCACGGCGGGGCAGGTGGTGCACGACGTGCACCCGGCCTCGTCGTCTCCCAGGCGGCGGGCCTAGCGGGCCTGCGGCGGGTCAGGGCAAGAGGTAGGCCAGCACCTCGTCGCCTGCTGCGTCGGTCTCGCCCGTGGGCTTCCAGCCCAGGTGCCTGTAGAAGCCATGCGAGCGGACCTGCGGGTCGGACGAGCAGCCCAGAAAAAGCCGCTTGAAGCCCAGCGTCTTGAACGCCTCGACCATCAGGCCGAGGAGTTCCTTGCCGATGCCCTTGCCTTCGTACGCGGGCAGCAGCGCAAGCACGGCGATCTCGCCGGTCTCGCGGTCGCCGAAGCAATAGCCGGCCAGCTCGCCATCGACCAGTGCCACGCAGCCGGGTAAAGAGCCATCGGCGACGGCGGATTGCCAACTCTCCAGCGTGATGCCGATGGCTTTCAGCGCTTCGACCGAGAAGGCGTTCTCACGGGTCTTGCCTCGCAGGTCGAGGCATGCGGGCGTGTCTTCAGGAACCGCTTTTCTGTAGACGACGTTCATGCGTTCCGTTCATTCACGCGCATCAGTCGTTGCTGTGCAGCGTCGTGTTCAGCCCGCCCCAGCGTTGCGCATTGGTCTCCAGCACTTCGACCGCGCCGCTCTGGCTGTTGCGCCGATAGAGAAGGCCGGACTTGCCCGACAGCGCCCTGGCAGGCACCACGCTGCCATCCGGCAGCTTGACCTTCGTGCCCGCCGTCACATACAGCCCCGCTTCGACGATGCATTCGTCGCCCAGCGAAATGCCGATGCCCGCATTGGCGCCCAACAGGCTGCGCTCGCCGATGGCGTTCTTCGTTTTGCCACCGCCGGAGAGTGTGCCCATGATGGACGCGCCCGCGCCGATGTCGGAGTTCTTGCCGACGGTCACGCCCGGCGTGACGCGCCCTTCGACCATCGATTCGCCCAGCGTCCCCGCATTGAAGTTAACGAAGCCCTCGTGCATGACGGTGGTGCCCGGCGACAGGTGCGCGCCCAGCCGCACGCGGTCGGCGTCGGCAATACGCACGCCGGTCGGCACGACGTAGTCGCTCATGCGCGGGAACTTGTCGATCGAGGGCACCGTGAGGTGGTGGTACTCGGGCGCGACCAGGTGCCGCAGTTCATCGACCTTCGATGGCAGCACCGGGCCTGCCGACGTCCATGCCACGTTCTGCAGCAGGCCGAACAGGCCTTCGAGGTTGATCTCGTTCGGCCGCACCGCCAGTTCGGACAGAAGGTGCAGGCGCAGGTAGGCTTCTTCGGTCGATGCCGGTGGCGCATCGAGCGATTCGATGCGCACTTCGATGGTGTCGCCCGCGATCAGTCCGACCTTCTCGGCAAGGCAGCGCCGTTGGTTGAAGGTGGCGTGCCTGGGAAACCAGACGTCGAGGGTCTTGCCCGTCTCGACGTCGCGATAGCGATGGCCGGTGCGCTGGATGGTCATGGAAAGCTCTTCTACGTTGATGGGATGTGCTGGCTGAAAGGACGGCAGGCACCGCGTCGGCGGCTGTCTTCCGCGAGAATGCCATACGACATGCGCCGGCCATTCCCGGCGCGGAGCAAAAAACAATGACAACACACGAGACGACCGCCCACCAGGCGGATTCGCGCTACGCCATGCTGCGCCTGGCGCTCACGCTGCTGATCATGACGGTCGGCAGCAGCGGCATGTACGTGGTGTCGGTGATGCTGCCCGCGGTGCAGGCCGAGTTCGGCATCGCGCGCGCCGATGCCTCGCTGCCCTACACCTTGCTGATGCTGGGGTTCGGCCTGGGCGGTGTGCTCATGGGGCGCGTGGCCGACCGCGTCGGCGTGATGTGGCCGCTGCTCTTCGGTTCGGTGTTCCTGGGCGTGGGGTACGTTGCGACGGGCATGTCGGGTGGCATCGTGTCGTTCACCATCGCGCAGGCATTGCTGGTCGGCCTGCTCGGCAGCTCGGTGGCCTTCGCGCCGCTGGTGGCCGACACCTCGCTGTGGTTCGTCAAGCGGCGCGGCATCGCGGTCGCGGTGTGCGCGAGCGGCAACTACCTGGCCGGCGCGGTGTGGCCGCCGATCGCGCAGCACTTCGTCGAACTGGTGGGCTGGCGCCAGACCTACATCGGCATGGGCATCTTCTGCGGGATCACGATGGCGCTGCTGGCGCTGTGCTTCAAGGCACGGCCACCGGCCCTTGCGCCGGCGACGGCCAAGGCCAGCGCATCGAGCACCGCGCGGCCGCGCGACCTCACGCGCCCCTTCGGCCTGAGCATGGGCGCGGCGCAAAGCCTGCTGTGCGTGGCGGGCGTGGCCTGCTGCGTGGCGATGGCGATGCCGCAGGTGCACATCGTGGCCTATTGCGGCGACCTGGGTTATGGGCCAGCGCAGGGCGCGATCATGTTGTCGCTGATGCTGGGCTTTGGCATCGTGAGCCGGCTGGTGTCGGGCGTGATCTGCGACCGCATCGGCGGGCTGCGCACGCTGTTGCTGGGCGGCGTGCTGCAGTGCGTGGCGCTGCTGCTGTTTTTGCCCTTCGACGGGCTGGTGCCGCTGTATGTGATCTCGGCGCTGTTCGGGCTGTTTCAGGGCGGCATCGTGCCGTCGTACGCGATCATCGTGCGCGAGCATTTCCCGCCGGCGGAGGCGGGTGCGCGCGTGGGCACGGTGCTGATGTTCACGCTGTTCGGCATGGCGCTGGGCGGCTGGATGTCGGGCAAGGTCTTCGACCTGACCGGCAGCTACCACGCGGCCTTCTTGAACGGCATCGGCTGGAACCTGGTGAACGTGAGCATCGCGAGCTTCCTGCTGTTCCGGCTGCGCCGCGTGCGCACGCTCGCCGTGGCCTGAGGAAGCGCGCCGGACTTTTCAGGCGGCTTCGGCAACGAGTCGGCCGAGTGTCTGCATCGCCTGTTCGCTTTGCGCGTCCCATGCGTGGCCGTAGTTCAGGCGCAGGCAGTTGGTGAAGGCGCGCGTGGCCGAGAAGATCGGGCCGGGCGCGACGCTGATGCCCAGCTCCAATGCCTTGCGGTGGATGTCGAGTGCGTTCACGTGTGCCGGCAGCTCGACCCACAGGAAGTACCCACCCAGCGGCCGCGTCGCGCGCGTGCCCGCCGGAAAGTAATGCCCCACCGCCTGCGCGAAGGTGGCCTGCTGCATTGACAGCGTCTGGCGCAGCTTGCGCAGGTGCTTGTCGAGCCCGCCTTTTTCCAGGTAGGTCGCGAGCGCGAGCTGCGCGGGCGCCGAAGTGCTGAGCGTGGTCGTGAGCTTCTGTCGTGCCACCTTGCGCGCGAAGCGCCCGGCCGATGTCCAGCCGATGCGATACCCCGGCGCCAGGCACTTCGAGAAAGAGGCGCAATGCAGCACCAGGCCCTGCGTGTCGAAGGCCTTGGCCGGAGGCGGGCGCCGGTCGCCGAAGTAGAGCTCGGCGTACACGTCGTCTTCGATCAGCGGCAGTTCATGCCGCGCCAGCAGTTCGACCAGCGCCTTCTTCTTCGCGTCGGGCATCAGGCTGCCGAGCGGGTTCTGGAAGGTGGTCATGAGCCAGCAGGCGCGCGGCTTGTGGGCCGCGATGGCCAGCTCCAGAGCGGCGAGGTCGATGCCTTCGCCCGGGTGCGTCGGCACCTCGATGGCCTGCAGGCCCATGCGCTCCAGCGCCTGCAGCGCGGCATAGAAGGTGGGCGACTCGACGATCACCGCGTCGCCCGGCCGCGTGACCGCCGACAGGCACAGGTTGAGCGCCTCCAGCGCGCCGTTGGTGATGACGATTTCATCGGCCGCGACCGGCATGCCGTCGGCCAGGTAGCGCAGCGCGATCTGGCGCCGCAGCGCCGTGCTGCCGGGCGTGAGGTCGTCCACGGTGCGCCACGGGTCGAGCGACTTGGCGCTGGCGGCCATGAATTGCCCGAGCCGCGCGAGCGGAAACAGCAGCGGGCTCGGAAAGGCCGAGCCGAAGGGCACGACCTTGCGCGACATGCTGGCTTCGAGGATGTCGAACACCCGGTCGCTCACGTCGAGCGACATCGGGCCTTCGGCGGGGCGGGAGGTGAGCGTGGATTCCGGTGGCGCGTCGCGCAGGCCGCCAGCCGCCACGTAGTAGCCCGAGCGGTCGCGTGCGCGCACCAGCCCGCGCGCTTCGAGCAGGTAGTAGGCCTGGAACACGGTGGACGCGCTCACGCCACGGCTCTGGCCGGTGTGCCGCACCGAAGGCAGGCGGTCGCCGGTCTTCAGGGTGCCGTTGCGGATCGAGGTTTCGATGTCGGCGGCCAGGGCTTCGTAACGCTTCATCGCGGGGTGGTTGTCATTCGCGGGGGACTTTATCTGCTCCGGTGAATCGAGGCGGATCTGCATCTGTTTTTTTGGGCCCGCCTGGGCGACACTCGACCCCATGTCGAATCTCATGCGCGCGCTGCGCGCCGTTCTCTGGAGTTTCATCGGGCTGGGTGGCCGTCGCGCCGATGCCGACAAGCGGACCGCGCAGGTCGGCATCCTGCCGTTGATCGGTGTCGCTTTCGTCGTGGTGCTGCTGTTGATCGCGGGCCTGCTGGGCCTGGCGCACTACGCAGCCGGCACATGAGGATGCGCCTTCGATCCGCCGCCGCAGCGCTGCTGCTTCTTGCGTCCGGCATGGCGAGCGTTGCTGGCGCCGCAACGCCCACGACCGTGCCCGACACCATCGAACAGCGCGTGGCCGCCTGCATCGCCTGCCACGGCCGCGAGGGCGCGACCACCAATGCCGGCTACTTTCCGCGCCTGGCGGGCAAGCCGGCCGGCTACCTGTTCAACCAGCTCGTGAGCTTCCGTGACGGCCGTCGCTTCAACAGCGACATGACCTACATGGTGCAGCACCTCTCGGACGACTACCTGCGCGAGATGGCCGAGTACTTCGCCGGGCTCGACCTGCCTTATCCACCGATCTCGCCGCTGAGCGATGCCAAGCCCGAGGTGCTCGAGCGCGGCCGCGTGCTCGCGCTGCAGGGCGATGCGGAGCGCCGTCTGCCGGCCTGCGTGCAGTGCCACGGCGCCGCGTTGACGGGCGTGCAGCCCGCCACCCCCGGCCTGCTGGGCCTGCCGCGGCTGTACGTGGCGTCGCAGCTCGGTGCCTGGCTGACCAACGACCGGCATGCGGTGGCGCCCGACTGCATGGCCGAAGTCGGCCGCCGCATGTGGACCTCGGACGTCAATGCCGTCGCAAGCTGGCTGGCGACGCAGCCGATGCCGGCCAACACGAAGGCCGTCGCGTCGCTGCCCGCGCCCATGCCGATTGCCTGCGGCGGTACCTCGAAGTGACGAAAGAAGCACGCATGAGCCTGTTGCGACGCACCGGATGGGTGGCGCTGGTGCTGGTCGTGCTGGTGGCACTGGCCGCCGGCGCGCTGGTGATGATGAACCTGCGCGGCGAAGATGCCCTGCCCGAGCAGGCCGAGAGCTTCAACGCCTCGCCCCAACTGGTCGAGCGCGGCCGCTACCTGGCGCTGGCCGGCAACTGCGCGGGCTGCCACACCACGCGCGGCGGCCGTCCCTATGCGGGCGGCCTGCCCATCGAGACGCCCTTCGGCACCATCTATTCGAGCAACCTGACGCCCGATGCGCACACCGGCATCGGCAGCTGGAGCAGCGCGCATTTCTGGCGCGCGATGCACAACGGCCGCAGCAAGGACGGGCGCCTGCTGTACCCGGCCTTTCCGTATCCGAACTTCACCAAGGTGACGCGCGAGGATTCGGACGCGATCTACGCCTACCTGCGCAGCCTGGAGCCCGCAACGGAGCAGAACCGCGCGCACCGCCTGCGCTTTCCGTACGACACGCAGGCCGCGCTGGCCGTGTGGCGTGCGCTCTCGTTCAAGCCCGAGGCCTTTGTCGCCAACGCGGGCAAGCCGGCCGAGTGGAACCGCGGTGCCTACCTCGTCGATGGGCTCGGGCATTGCATCGCCTGCCACGGCAGCCGCAATTCGCTGGGCGCCACCAACACCAAGCTCGGCCTCTCGGGCGGCCTGATCGCGGTCGAGAACTGGTATGCCCCGTCGCTCACCGATCCGCATGAAGCGGGCCTGGCCGACTGGCCGGTAGCCGACGTGGTGTCGCTGCTCAAGAGCGGCGTGGCGCCGCGCGGCTCGGTGATGGGGCCGATGGCCGACGTGGTGTTCCGCAGCACGCAGTACCTGAGCGATTCGGACCTGACCGCGATGGCCAGCTACCTGAAGGACCTGCCCGACGTGCCGAAGGCCGAGGCCACAGCCGGCACCAAGGCCCCCATCCGCCGCGACGCCGGCACCATGGCGCGCGGCGCGAAGATCTACGACCAGCGTTGTGCCTACTGCCACGGCGACCAGGGGCAGGGCGCCGTGGGCGCGTACCCGCCGCTCGCGGGCAACCGCGCGGTGAACATGGCGAAGCCCACCAACCTGATCCAGGTGATCGCCCACGGCGGCTTCCTGCCCTCGACGCCGGGCAACCCGCGCCCCTACGGCATGCCGCCCTTCGGGCAGACGCTCGATGCGGACGACGTGGCCTCGGTGCTGACCTACATTCGCGGCTCGTGGGGCAACAACAGCGCGCCCGTCACGCAACTCGACACGATGCGGCGCTGAGCCGCCGCACCGGGTCGCCGGGCTGCCGTTGGCGGTCCGTCAGATGTTGGTGCTCGACGGAATCCGGCTCGGCAGCAGATGCTCGTAAGGCCGCGAGCGCGCGGTGTTGCGCTGGCCGATGGTGTTCTCGATGACGCCGAGCGCATTGCGAAAGCGCTCCAGCGGCCCGCCCGGCCCGGCGATGGCCGGGTCCAGCAGCACCGGCAAGTGCGGGAAGGCGTTGTCCTTGTATTCGCCCAGCGGCCGGTAGTACACGCCGCCGAGGATGTGGAACAGCAAGATCTGCTCTTGCGCCGCCAGCCGCGACGGCAGCATCTGCGACCAGCTCGCCTCGCTCTGGCCCGCGTTGCCCGTGGGGGACGGCGTGCCGCCCGCGCCCGCGCTGAAGGGCGCATAGGTCATCACCGAGTACTGCGGGAAGTTCACCGCCGCGTGCTGCGCGCTGGCGTTGAAGATGATCGCGGTCAGCACGTCGACCAGCTGCGCGCGCGTGGTGATCGCGCGAAAGCCCTTGATCTTTCCGCTGGTCGCCAGCTCGGTGGCCCAGGCATTCAGCTCGTAGTCGCCGGTGACGTCGCTGTCGCTCAGGTAGTAGGTCGCCACGTAGTCGCCGACCCACTGCGCGATGGCGTTCCACACCAGCAGCGCGTCGTCGCGGTACGGGTAGTCGGGGAGGGCGGTGGCGTCGTCCACGCCGCGCGTGCGCAGGTCGTTGGGCAGCATGCTGGCGTAGAAGTCGTAGGCCAGCCGGTCGCGGCCGCACTGCTGCTGCAGCGTCTCGATGGGCGCGGTCAGGATCACGTCGCCCGTGGTCAGCGGTGCCATGATGATGAGCGTCGCGAACTCGTTGATGAACATCGCGCCTTCGAGGTGCGGCGAAAGCAGCCGGCTCAGCGGATGGGCCGTTGCCAGCTGCCGCTGCGTGGCCATCGCGAAGGCCTCGGACATCAGGTGCGTGCGGCCCAGGTGCACGAACATCTCGTGGTAGTTGAAGTCCGCCACCTGCACCGTGGTCTTGGCCGACTGCCAGCCCCAGTAGGCCTCGGCGTTGGTGGTGTCGTCCACACGCAGGAAGATCGGATGCAGCGCCGGGTCTTGCCCGCACTGGATCGCCACCGGCACCAGCGAGCGCCCGTTCTTCGGCCGCGCGAACAGCGCCACCGGCGCGTACACATAGCTCGTGCCCGTGAGCGGCTTGGTCACCGGGCCGGTCGGCGCCATGTCGCCCAGGCCCACGTAGTCGAGCAGATACAGCCGGCCCGATGCGGCCGCATCGGCGAGGCTGTCGTCGTTGCCCATGACCTGCCGGTACTGCGCGTCGGCCAGCGGAAACTTCGTCGGCAGCGACGTCGCGCGCTGCAGCAGCATCGGGTTGGGCCCGCCCACGCGCATGTACGCGAACAGGTCGTTGTCATGCAGGATCTGCGAGATCGCGGGCTTGTCGATGGTGACGAACAGCGCGTCGTACTGCGCGAGCGTCTTCGGCCCGTTGAGCGCGCCCAGCGGGCCTTGCGAGAGCAGGTCCTGGTGGATCTGCTTGAGCTGCGTGGTGATGTCGCCCACGCTGCCGGCGAGCGTGCCCAGCAGCGTCAGCACCGCGGCCGGCAGCGTGAGCAGGCCCGCGTTCTGCGCGGCCAGCTGGTCGAAGCTGGCCTGCAGCCCGGCGATGCGCGTGCGCAGGTTGTCGAGCGTCTGCAGGTTGTTCGACGCCAGCGTGCTGGTGGCGAACGAGGCCGCGAAATTGATCACCGCCTCGACCGCCTTCGCCACCGTCTTCAACTGATGCTCGACCGCCGGCAGCTCGCTCAGCGGCACCACCGCGCCCATCGGCACGCCGGCAAGGTTGATGTGCGATTCGGTCCACAGGTAGGTGGCCTGCCGCCCCACCAGTTCGAGCCGCCGCAGCGTGGCGCTGATCGGATCGATCTTCTGCGGCAACGTGGGCTTGAGCACCGGCAGGGCCGCGGATGCGGTCGAGGGTTTGCCGGCCAGCAGGCCCAGGCCGCCCGCCGAGGCGGACCATTTGAGGATGTCTCTGCGCTTCATCGAAGGGGTCCCTGTTGTTGTGGGTGTGGGGAGCCGAAGACGGGAGGGGGATGGATTCGGCCCACTAAATCGAACGCTCGTTCTATTTAGTGGGCGGATTCTGCGGAGCGGCCCTTGAATTGGCAATGAGGGTCGGTACTGAGGGCGAAGGTACACATCCACACCAGAAACTGCGCTGCCTCGAGAAGAAGTGCCAGGCGGGTGACGTTGGATGACAGTGTGTTCAGCCGCACGGGCCTACAACCGCCTGTCTACAACTGCATAGGGGGCGTTCGGGTGAACACGGCAACACGGCATTCAGCAGCGAAACACGCAGCATCCAAACCGAAGCCCAGGACGGGTTTCGAGATGTGGGAGGACGGCATCGACAAGGCCGACGAGAAATGGGATGCCTACGACCGCGAGATCCGGTCGGCGGTCGATGAATACGATAGGCACCTGTCCCGCACGCCGGGCTACATTCCGCTGGACTGGCGGATCGTGAAGGCGATGGTGTGGGTGGAGACGGGGGCGAAGGTGGCTGAATGGAGAGTCAGGCCCATGCAGATCGGAAACGATGGGGATCCCGGCATGATGGCGTTGCTGGGAGACAGGGAAGGCGGCGAGCTGATCGTTCCACCTTCGCTTCGTGCAAGTCTTTCGGCCAACACCGTACAAACCGTTCCTGCCCACAACATCCGTGCCGGCATCGGCTACATGCTGATGCGCATGGCCAACTTCGCTTTCGCAAACGTGCTGGACCCCGATGCCAGGGTCTATGAGGTGACGGTCCAGGCCGGCGACAGCATCGAGAAGATCGCAGGAATGCAGAGAAGCACGCCAGAGGTGATGAAGAAGCTCAATCCCTCGATTCATATGCTCAAGCCCGGCCAGGTACTGAAGTACCAGAAGGCGTCTGTCCTGAAGGTCATCGTTGGCTGGAAGCCGGTCACACCGTCCGGCATCGCGACGTACTACAACGCTGGCGGAGATTCGATGTACTCCCAAAAATTGAACCACGCACTGGGCTCGATGCGCAAAAGAACGGAGCGCACATGCAAGTAACCAAGGCGATGGGATTGGCTCTGTGGGTCCTTGCTGGCACCAGCATCGCTGCTGATGCTCCCTTCACTGGCACTTTCAGTGGTACAGGGCGCGCCTGTTCCGGCGGGCTCTACCTGCGTGCCAAGACGGTTGAATGGATCTCGACCTACAGCATCTGCAAGCCAAGCCGCTATGAGCTTTTGGCGAAAGACCTGGCTGTCGACCATCAGCGGATAGCCGTGCGCATCAAGACGCGCAGCAGCCAGTGTCGCTACGAGGTGTTCGAAGCAGAACAAGTCAGCACGTACAGCTGGGATGTACGCGGCTACCAGTCGCTGGAGGCATATCGGAAGCAGGACCAGCCAGAGTGGCGAAATTCTGCGCTGCCTGAGCGACTGTCCTTGTCGTGCCCGATGGTCCGGCTGAATTGACCGCCGTGAATGTGCTCAGCGTCCTGTCATATGCGGATGCCGTGCACTCTCGTACAGCGAGCGAGCCAGGTCCCGGTGCCTTGCAAGCAGCGGAGCGAGTTCAAGCCCGGTGAAGCGGCCATCGCGAATCTTCACGAGGCCGTTGACCATGCTCAGTGAAGCAGTTCCCGGCGTACAGAACACCAGCGCCGCCACCAGGTCATGCCCCGCACCCGCATGCGCCACGTCGCGCATGTCGAAGGCCACGACGTCCGCCGACATGCCCGGTGCCAGCGCCCCGATGTCGTCGCGCCCCAGCACGCGCGCGCCGCCGAGCGTGGCGATCTCCAGCGCCTCGCGTGCCGTCATCGCGGCCGGGCCGTAGCCCACGCGCTGCAGCAGCATGGCCTGCCGTGCTTCGCCCAGCATGTGGGCACCGTCGTTCGATGCACTGCCATCCACGCCCAGGCCCACGGGCACGCCCGCGCGACGCATCGCACCGATGGGCGCAATGCCCGAGGCGAGCCGCATGTTGGAGCAGGGGCAGTGCGCCACGCCGGTGCCGGTGCGGCCGAACAGCGCGATGCCGGCTTCGTCGAGCTTCACGCAGTGCGCGTGCCACACGTCGCGGCCGACCCAGCCCAGGTCTTCGGCGTACTCGGCCGGCGTCATGCCGAACTTCTCGCGCGAGTAGGCGACGTCGTTGTCGTTCTCGGCCAGGTGCGTGTGCAGCGACACGCCGCGCTCACGCGCGAGTTCTGCCGACAGCCGCATCAGGTCGCGCGAGACAGAGAACGGCGAGCAGGGCGCGAGCACGATGCGGCGCATCGAGTGGCGCGAGGCGTCGTGCCAGCGGCCGATGAGCCGCTCGCTGTCGCGCAGGATGGCTTCTTCGGTCTCGACCACCTCGTCGGGCGGCAGGCCACCGGCGCTGCGGCCCACGCT
The DNA here is from genome assembly GCF_900100965.1 of Variovorax sp. EL159. Lineage (GTDB taxonomy): Bacteria > Pseudomonadota > Gammaproteobacteria > Burkholderiales > Burkholderiaceae_C > Variovorax. The sequence goes on from NZ_FMUJ01000005.1 coordinate 625,670, forward strand.
CATGCTGCCGCGCGCGGCGTGGAAGCGCATGCCCATCGCATCGGCCGCCTCGATCGAATAGTCGAGCTTCGAGCCGTTGGGAAACAGGTAGAGGTGATCGCTGGTGGTGGTGCAGCCCGAGAGCATCAGCTCGGCCATCGCGGTCTGCGTCGACACGCGGATCATCTCGGGCGTGATGCGCGCCCACAGCAGGTAGAGGTTGGTGAGCCAGCCGAACAGCTCCGCGTCTTGCGCTTCGGGCACGGCGCGCGTAAGGCTCTGGTACATGTGGTGGTGCGTGTTGACCAGGCCCGGCATCACGACGTGGCCGTGCATGTCAATGGCTTCGGCGCCGCCGTTGCGCAGCGCGTCGAGGTACACCGTGGGCAGCTCCGCCGTGGGCCCCACCCAGGCCACGGCGGGCCCGTCGCACACCACGGCGCCGTCGGCGATTTCGCGCCGGGCGGCGTCCATGGTGACCAGAACGTCGGCATGTCGAAGGATCAGCATGCCGGCATTCTTGCCCGCGCTCAGAGGTCGGGCAACCCCATGGCCGGATCGCTCACGGTGTGCTTGCCGGTTTCCACGCGGCCCGCAAAGCGACGGTAGTAGGCGGGGTCGGCATCGCAGGTGACGGCGAAGTCGTACCACTGGCCGCTGTCCGCAAGCGCCCAGTGCTGGTCCACGTTGGCGCCACCGTTCACCGTTGCGGTCCACGGGCCGTCGGTGCGGTAGGCCTTGGCGGTAATGGTGAACTTGCATGCGGCCTTGCCGTCGTTGCGCATGTTCAGGTAGACGTTGCCGTTGGCGATGTCGTAGCACACGCGCACCTCGGGCAGCGCCACACCGCCTGCGCGCAGGGTGTTGAGGTTGCCCTTGAAGTGGCGGTGAAAGCCGTTGGGGCCCAGCACCCACAGATCGTAGGCGCCGGCATCGTCGGCCATGGCGGCCCAGGTGTCGTCCAGCGTCTTGCCGGCCTCGACGACGTAGCGGCGCGGCAGGCGGTCCAGGTGCAGCTTGTCGTACACATGGAACACGGCAGCCGCCTTGCCGCTGTTGGCGAACAGCAGCTTGAGCTTGCCGCCGGTCGAATCGGCCAGCGCGCTGGTGTGCAGCTCGTAGGGGAGCGCGCGGGAGGGCCGCGAGCCGGTGGGCTGGCGCGGCAGTTGCGGGTCGAGCGGCAGCGGCACCTGCTTCAGCGCTTCCTGGTCGATGCGCAACTGGTCGGCCTCGGGCCTGTTCTTGCGTCCGGTCAACGTGGGCGGCGCCTCGCTGTTCGGCGTCGCGAAGTTGAAGGCGCTCGTGAGGTCGCCGCACACGGTGCGGCGGTAGGGCGAGATGTTCGGCTCCTTCACACCGAAGCGGGCCTCGATGAAGCGCAGCACCGAGGTGTGGTCGAACACCTGCGAATTGACCCAGCCGCCGCGGCTCCATGGCGAGAGTACATACAGCGGCACGCGCGGACCGGGGCCGAACACGCGGCCGTCGGGTGCGGGTTGGTTGCTGCTGCCCTGCGGCGGTTGCTGGGTGAAGTATTCGTGCGCCATGTCGGCGTCGGCGAGCGTCGTCTTGCCCGCGATGGGGCTCTGGGGGTTGGTGGGGTCGATCCGCGAGGGCGCGGACGGCGACGGCACGTGGTCGAAGTAGCCGTCGTTCTCGTCGAAGTTGACGAGCAGCACGGTCTTGCTCCAGACCTCGGGCACGGCCGTCAGCGCATCCAGTATTTCCTGCAGGAACCATGCGCCCTGCACCGGGCTGGACGGATCGGGGTGTTCGCAATAGATCGAGGGCGCGTTGATCCAGCTCACCTTGGGCAAGCGGCCGGCCTTGATGTCGCGCCGGAAGGCATCGAGGTATTCCTCGGGCTTGTCCCCCGGCAAGGTGTTGGCGATGCCCTTGTAGAGTGGGTTGCCCGGGTTGTCGCTGACGGGGTCGTAGGCGTGGAAGGTCACCGGCTGGCTGCTGTCGATATAGGTCGTCCTGGGGGCTGGACCGCTGGAGACCGGAAAGGGCGAGGCCCGGTTGGCGCGCCTGTACTGGCGAAAGGCGCCGAGCATGTTGTCGCCCCATTCGTCGGGCATGTTCTGGTAGCAGATCCAGCTCACGCCGGCCTCTTCGAGCCGCTCGGCGTAGGTCTTCCATGTGTAGCCGGTGTCCACCGCCGGGGCGCGGCCGTCGAGCCAGTCCCATTCGTTGTTGACGAAGGCCACGCCCTGCGCGGCAGGCCCGTTGGAGCCGGTCAGGTGGAAGGAGCGGTTGGCATCGGTGCCGGTGTGCATGGCGCAGTGATAGCTGTCGCACAGCGTGAAGGCGTTGGCCAGCGAGAACTGGAACGGTATCTCCGCTTCCTTGAAATAGCCCATGCCGGCGGTGGTCTTGTGGCGTGCCCATTGGGACAGGCGGCCGCCGTCCCAGGCATCCTGGCTGTCGACCCACGTGTGCGGCGTGCCGGTCGTTCGCTGCGCGTTGCCCTTGGTCTGGTCCAGGTGGTAGGGCAGCACGATCTTGCCGCCGGCATCGCTCTGCTGCCAGACGTTGCGCCCGCCCGGCAACGGAACGGTGAAGCGGTCGCCAAAGCCACGTACGCCCGGCAGCGTGCCGAAGTAGTGGTCGAAGGAGCGGTTCTCCTGCATCAGGATGACGATGTGTTCGACGTCCTCGATGGTGCCGGTCTTGTTGTTGGCCGGAATGGCGAGCGCGCGGCGGATGCTCGGCGGAAAGGCCGAGAGGGCAAGCGCGGCGGCGCCCGTGGTGGCCGTGCCCGTGAGGAATTTGCGGCGTGAATTCATGGACTTCTCGTTGTGGTTCTTCGGGCGCTCAGGGGGCGCAGCGCTTTTCGGGCTTGACGCCGGTGTCCGGTGCGGGGGGCGTGGGGTCTGGCGTGCCCGCGACGGGCGGGTTGGGGAGGCCGACACTGTTGCTGCTGCCGCCGCACGCGGAAAGCGCGCAGGCAATGAAGAACAGCGCGCACGCGTGATGCGTGCGCGACGTGATGAGTCGCATGGGAAATCCTCTCTCGATGTTGTGGCGCCGAGGCTAGTCAGCCCGGGTGACATCGAGATGACCCCTTCAATGTGGAGGTGTAAGCGCACGCTGTGTGCGCTTTCCGCTCCGTCAGCGATGCATGGTGAGGCTCAGAGGTCGGTCATGCCCATGGCCGGATCGCTCACCGTGTGCCTGCCGGTTTCCATGCGGCCCGCAAAGCGGCGGTAGTAGGCGGGGTCGGCATCGCAGGTCACGGCAAAGTCGTACCACTGGCCGCTGTCCGCCAGGCTCCAGTGCCGCTCGATGGTCGCGCCGCCGTTCACCGTCGCGGTCCACGGGCCATCGGTGCGGTAGGCCTTGGCCGCGATGGTGAAGGTGCAGGCCTTCCTGCCGTCGTTGCGCATGCGCAGGTGGACATTGCCGTTCGCGATGTCGTAGCGCACATGGACTTCGGGGCGAGCTGCACTGGCCTTGTTCAGCGTGGCGAGGTCGCCTTTGAAGTGGCGGTGAAAGCCGTTCGGCCCCAACACCCACAGGTCGTAGGCGCCGGCGTCATCGGCCATCGCGGCCCAGGTGTCGTCGAGCGACTTGCCCGCTTCCACCATGTAGCGGCGCGGCAGCCGGTCGAGGTGCAGCTTGTCGTACACATGGAACACGGCGGCCGCCTTGCCGGTGTTGGCGAACAGCAGTTGCAGCGTGCCGCCGGCCGCATCGGCCCTGGCGCTCGCATGCAGCTCGTAGGGCAGGGCGCGCGAAGGCCGCGTGCCTGTGGCCTGCACTGGCAGCTTGCCATCGGCGGGTGGCGTGACCTGCGGCAGGGCGTCCTGCTCGGCGCGCAACCGGTCGGCCTCGGCCTTGGTCTTGCGGCCTGCGAGCGTGGGCAGCAGTTCTTCGTTCGGCGTGGCGAAGTTGAAGGCGCTCGTGAGGTCGCCGTTGACCGCGCGGCGGAACGGGCCGATGTTGGTCTCCTTGACGCCGAAGCGCGCTTCGAGAAAGCGCAGCACCGAGGTGTGGTCGAAGGTCTGCGAGTTGACCCAGCCGCCGCGGCTCCAGGGCGAGATCACGTACATCGGCACGCGCATGCCGGGGCCGTAGACATTGCCGTCGGCCTTGGGCTGGGCGGTGGGCACGCCCGGCGGCGGCGGGTGGTTGAAATACTCGAAGCCCAGGTCCGCGTCGGACATCGTGGTCTTGCCCGCGAAGGCCTTCACGGCGGGGTCGGCCGATGGAATGGGCGAAGGCGCCGAGGCCGATGGCATGTGGTCGAAGTAGCCGTCGTTCTCGTCGAAGTTGACGAACAGCACGGTCTTGCTCCACACCTCGGGCACCGCGGTGAGAGCATCGAGCGCCTGCTGGATGAACCATGCGCCCTGCACCGGGCTCGACGGGCCGGGGTGCTCGGAGTACACGTCGGGCGGAATGATCCACGACACCTGCGGCAGCCGGCCCGCCTTCACGTCGGCGCGGAAGGCATCGAAGATCGCGCCCGCGTCGAAGGCGGCCTGGTCGGCCACCGGCAGCGTGTTGGCGGTGCCCTTGTAGAGCGGGTTGCCGGCATCGTCGCCGGGTGCATAGGCGTGCGCGGTTCCTTGGGCGTCGGTGGAATTAACGGGCTTGGCGGATGCTTCGTTCGCCTTGCGGTAGGGCTTGAAGCCCAGCAGCGGATTGCAGCCGTAGTTGTTGGAGATGTTCTGGTAGACCAGCCAGCTGACGTTCGCCTCCTGCAGGCGCTCCGCATAGGTCTTCCACTCGTAGCCCTCGGTCGAGGGGCCGGTCATCGCCCAGCTGTTGACGTTGTTCACGTAGGCCACGTTGGCGCCCGTCGGGCCGTTCGTGCCGGTCCAGTGGAAGGCGCGGTTGGCGTGCGTGCCGGTGTGCATCGCGCAGTGGTAGCCGTCGCAGATCGTGAAGGCGTTGGCCAGCGCGAACTGGAACGGAAGCTCCGCCTCCGTCAGGTAGCCCATCGACTGCGTGAAGGGCGCCGTCTTGCTCACCTTCTTGAAGCGCGGCCACTGGGACAGGCGGCCACCGTCCCAGGCCTTGTGCGAGTCGATCCAGGTGTGCGGCGTGCCGCTCACGCGTTGCGCGTTGCCCTTGGTGCCATCGAGGTGGTAGGGCACCACCTGCCGGCCCGCGTCGTCGAGCTGCTGCCACACGCTCAGGCCGTTGGGCAGGGGAATGGTGAAGCGGTCGCCGAAGCCGCGCACGCCCTTCAGCGTGCCGAAGTAGTGGTCGAAGGCGCGGTTTTCCTGCATGAGGATCACGACGTGCTCGACGTCCATGATCGTGCCGGTCTTGTTGTTGGCGGGAATGGCGAGCGCGCGGCGGATGCTTGGCGGAAAGGCCGAGAGCGCCAGCGCGGCGGCACCCGTGGTGGCGGTGCCTGTGAGGAATTGGCGGCGTGAGGTCATGGTCGTGCTCCGTCGGTTCGTGGCGTGCAGGGCGCCCAGGGCATTCCGGGTTCTACGCCACAAGCGTGACAGCGCCATGCCCATCGACGGACCGGAACAACAGCTGGGGCGAAGACATGGCGCGGCATCGCGCCGCGTTCAGGGCTCGTTGCTGATGCCGCTGGACACATGGCCGGCGGGCACGTGCAGCGATGCCGCGTCGACGTGGCCGGTCTGGTCGTCGAAGAAGAAGTCGGGCTCGAACTCGCGCAGGAACTCGCCCTTGGGCAGGCCGCCGAGGAACATGGCCTCGTCGACGCGGATGTTCCACTTCATCAGCGTGCGGATCGCGCGCTCGTGCGCCGGCGCGCTGCGTGCGGTGACCAGCGCGGTGCGGATGCGCATCTGCGCATTGCCGGCCAGCTGCAGGCGGTGCAGCGCGGCCAGCAGCGGCTTGAACGGGCCTTCGGGCAGCGGCAGGTCGGCCTTGCTGAGTTCATGCGCCTGGAAAGCGTCGAGACCTTCGGCCTGGAACACGCGCTCGGCCTCGTCCGAGAACAGCACCGCGTCGCCGTCGAAGGCAATGCGCACTTCGTTCGGCCACGCGTCGCTGGCCTTCACCGATTCGACCAGCACCCGCGCGGCGGGGAAGCCCGCGGCCAGCGCCTCGCGCACGTCTTGCGCGTTGACCGACAGGAACAGGTGCGCGCGCAACGGGCGCAGGTAGCCGAAGGGCGGGCGGCCCTGCGTGAACACGCCGCGCTGCAGCTTGATGTCGGCCGCAGCGCTCGACTTGAAGATGCGCATGCCCGAGACCGGGTCGTTGCGCGAAAGGATCACCACTTCGACGCGCTGCACGCCGTCTTCATTGAAGCGCAGCAGCTTGCGGATCAGCGAGGAGGCGATGCCGGGTGCGGCCGGCACGTCGATGCGGTCGAGCTGCAGCCGCATGTAGCCCTCGTTGTCGCCGGCCTCGAAGATGCGGTTTTCTTCTTCGAGGTTGAACAGCGCCCGCGAGGAGATCGCGACCACGAGCTTGTCTTCGAGCGTTACCGGCATGCGTTCTGCTTCCTGGCCGTTGTCACTTGACGAACTGGTTGAGTTGAATGATCGGCAGCATCACGGCCAGCACGATCAGCATCACCACGCCGCCCATCGCCACGATCAGCAGCGGCTCGAGGATGGTGGCCAGGTGCATCGCGCGGCGTTGCACCTCGGCGCCCAGCTGGTTGGCCGCGCGCTGCAGCATCAGCGGCAGCGTGCCGGTCTGCTCGCCCAGTCGCGCGAACATCGAGACCAGGCCCGGAAAGCGTTTCTTCTGCGCCAGTGCCGAGGCCAGTGGCGCGCCTTCGCGCACCAGCACCAGCGCGTCGAGCGCGTCGGCGCGCATCGCGCGGTTGCCCAGCGTTTCGGACGCAGCCTGCAGCGCCCGCAGGATCGGCACGCCGGCCGTGGCCAGCATGGCGAGCGTGCTCGCGAAGCGCGCCGCGTTGTAGCCGCGCGCAAGCTTGCCGACCAGCGGCAGCTTGAGCCACGCGGCATCGAACTTCATGCGGAAGGCTTCCTGCGCGAGTGCCAAGCGCGCGCCAATGGCCATCAGCACCACGGCGCCCAGCATCCACCAGCCGTAGTTGCGTACGCCCGCGCTCAGCGACAGCATCACGGTGGTAAGGAAGGGCAGCGAGCGCTTGGTGCCCGCGAACACCTGCGCCACCTGCGGCACCACGTAGCTCACGAGGAAGATCACGATGACGATGGCCACCAGCGTGACGATGGCCGGGTACAGCGCCGCGCCGATCAGCTTCTGCTGCAGCGCCTGGCGTTCTTCGAGGTCGTCGGCGAGGCGGTCGAGCACCAGCCCGAGGTTGCCGCTCTGTTCGCCGGCGCCGATCACGGCCGTGTAGATGGGCGAGAACTCGCGCGAGTGCGCCGACAGCGCACGCGCAAAAGGCGAGCCCGCATTGACCTCGGCGCGCAGCGACGCAACCAGGTTGCGTTGCGGCTCGGATTCGGCTTCGTCGGTGAGCGCGGTCAGCGCGCGTTCGAGCGGCAGGCCCGAAGACACGAGGCCCGCGAGCTGACGCGTCCACACCGCAAGCCCGGTGGAATTGAAGACGCGCTTGCCGCCGCCGAGCCATCGGCCGAGGCCGCTGCGTTCGCCGGTGCCGTTGATGTGGTCGCTGCCGACCGGCGTGACCGACAGCGGAATCAGCGCCTGCGCGCGCAGCAGGCTGCGGGCGCTGCGCGCGGTGTCGGCCTCGAGCACGCCTTCGCGCGACTGGCCGCTGGCATCGATGGCTTCGAATGAATAAGCGGGCATGGGAAGAAGGCCGCAGCGTCAGTCGCGCGTGACGCGCAACAGCTCGGCGCGCGAGGTGATGCCGGCCTGCACCAGCCGCTCGCCGTCTTCGCGCATCAGGCGCAGGCCGCCGCGTGCGCCGGCTTGCAGCAGTTCGCTCTCGGCCGCCTTGCTGTGGATCAGGCCCTGCACGGTTTCGTCGGCCACCAGCAGCTCGAAGATGCCGGTGCGGCCCTGGTAGCCGGTCTGGCCGCAGGCATCGCAGCCGGCACCGCCGCAGCTCGTGCAGACCTTGCGCACGAGGCGCTGCGCGAGCACGCCCAGCAGCGACGAACTCAGCAGGAAGGGCTCCACGCCCATGTCGGTCAGGCGCGTGACGGCGCTGACCGAATCGTTGGTGTGCAGCGTGGCCAGCACCAGGTGGCCCGTGAGCGACGCCTGGATGGCGATCTGCGCGGTTTCGAAGTCGCGGATTTCGCCGATCATGATCACGTCGGGGTCTTGCCGCAGGATCGCGCGCAGGGCCTTGGCGAAGGTGAGTTCGATCTTGGCGTTGATCTGCGTCTGGCCCACGCCCGGCAGCTCGTACTCGATGGGGTCTTCCACCGTCATGATGTTGCTGCGCGTCGCGTCGAGCCGGGCCAGCGCGGCATACAGCGTGGTGGTCTTGCCCGAGCCGGTCGGGCCGGTCACGAGAATGATGCCGTGTGGCTGCGTGATGAGTTTTTCGAAGCGCTGCAGCGTGTCGCCCTGCATGCCCACCGATTCGAGCGTGAGCTTCGATTCGCTCTTGTCCAGCAGGCGCAGCACGGCGCGTTCGCCATGCGCGCTGGGCAGCGTCGACACCCGCACGTCGACCGCGCGCGTGCCGATGCGCAGCGAGATGCGTCCGTCCTGCGGCAACCGCTTCTCGGAGATGTCGAGGTCGGCCATGATCTTCAGGCGCGAGATCAGCGCGGCGTGCAGTGCGCGGTTGGGCTGCACCACCTCGCGCAGCGTGCCGTCGATGCGAAAGCGCACGGACGATGTGCGCTCGTAGGGCTCGATGTGGATGTCGCTGGCGCCGTCGCGCGCGGCCTGCGTGAGCAGCGCGTTCAGCATGCGGATGATGGGCGCGTCGCCCGCGCTGGCCAGCAGGTCTTCGACCGCCGGCAGCTCCTGCATCATGCGCGAGAGGTCGGCGTCGTTCTGCACCTCGCTCACCACCGCGGCGGCGCTCGATTCGCCCTGCGCGTAGGCCGCGCTGATGCGCTGCGCCAGCGCGCCGTCGGCCAGCACCTCGAAGGCCTGCACGCCGTATTTGCGCGACACCTCGCCGACCGCGCTGCGCGCGGGCTGGGCCGACATCCACAGCGTGTAGCGGCCGTCGTCGGCCTCTTCGAGCAGCAATTGCTGGCTGCGAGCGAAGGCATAGGGCAGGGGATAGCGCATGGGCAGGGTCGGCGGGGCGTGTGCGTGGATGGCGTCGTTGAAACGGAGGATAGAACGATCGGGGCGATCAGGGCAGCTCGCGCGCGCTCACCGGGTCGCCCGTGGGCGGCAGCGCGCCGCGCAGGGGGCTCGGGGCCAGCTTGCGGTTGTCGACCGGCGCGGACGGCTGCGGAATCAGCTGGGTGCCTTGCTCGCGCAGGGTGCCGGTGCGGTTGTCGGAGGTGCCTAGCGGCGGCAGCACCGGCGCGGCATCGACGGCGCGCAGCATCACGTTGTCGGCATTGGGTTGCGCCACTTGTTGCAGGGCGCGGATCTGGTCGTAGCGGTCGTAGGCGAAAGCCTCGGTCGACGCGTTGTCGCGCATCACGACCGGGCGCAGGAACATCATCAGGTTCTTCTTGCTGCGTGAGCGGTTCTCGCTCTTGAACAGATTGCCGAACACCGGGATGTCGCCAGCGAGCGGCACCTTGTCGATGCTGGTGCCGTAGGTGTCGGACAGCAAGCCGCCGAGCATCACGAGGCCGCCGTCGTCCACGAGCACGCTCGACTCGAGCGAGCGCTTGTCCGTGGTCGGACCGTTCGGATCGGTGAGGGTGCCGGCCGTCACGTTGGAGGTCTCCTGGAAGATCGTCATCTTCACGGTGCCGTTTTCGTTGATGGTCGGACGCACGCGCAGGGTGAGGCCGACGTCCTTGCGCTCGACGGTGGTGAACGGGTTCACGCCCACCGAGCCCGAAGTGCTGGCGTAGGAGCCCGTGGGGAAGGGGACGTTCTGGCCGATCACGATCTTGGCTTCTTCGTTGTCCAGCGTCAGCAGGTTGGGCGTGGACAGCACGTTGGCGTCGTTGTCGTTGCTGAAGAAGTTCGCCACCGCGCCCAGGATGTACTGGCCACCGATCTTGCCCGCGATGCCGATGTTCAGCCCCGGCTGGATCGACCCCGCCAGGTTGGCGGGGTTGCGGGTGGCCAGTGCCTGCGTCAGTGCCAGGATGTTGGACTTGTTGAGGCTGGAGTTGGTGCCGATGACGCCGTTGCTGCCGAGCGCGCTTTGCCATTGCACGCCGAACTGGGCCGCCTTGGTGGCGTTGACCTCGACGATCAGCGCTTCGATCATGACCTGCGCACGGCGGCCATCGAGCTTGTCGATCACCGCGCGGATCTGGCGGTACTGCGGCTCGGGCGCGGTGATGATCAGCGAGTTGGTCGTCGGGTCGGCCTGGATCTGGCCGCCGGTCGAGGGCTGGTTGTTGTTGTTCAGCGGCGCATTGGCGGCAGCCGAGCCACCGCCGCTGCTTCCGCTCATGCTGGTCTGCATGGCCTGCGGCGCGCTGCTTTGCTGCGGCACCGGGCTGCTGCCGCCACCGCCCACGGCGCCTTGCGCACCCGACTGCTGGTTGGCCGCCATCGCGGCGCGCAGCGTGGCTGCCAGCCGCACCGCGTCGGCGTTCTTCAGGTAGACCACGTAGATGTTGCCGGCCGCGCCGTTGCCGCTGTCCGTGGGTGCGCGGTCGAGTTTTTCGACCAGCGTGCGAACGAGCTGCACGCGCGCCGGATTGGCCGCGCGCAAGATCAGCGAGTTGCTGCGCGGATCGGCCAGCAGCGTGGTGCGGAACGACGCATCGGCCGCGCCCGGCGCGGCGGCGGCGCCCGGTGCGCCCGAGCCGCTGCCGTCGACCAGCCGCTGGACCAACGGCAGCAGGTCGGTGGCGACCGAGTGCTTGAGCTGGATCACTTCGATGTCCGACGCATTGGGCACGTCGAGCGACGCGATGATGCGGGCCAGCCGGCGCATGTTGTCGGCGTAGTCGGTGATCACGAGCGAGTTGTTGCCCGGGTTCACGTTGATGGTGTTGTTCGGCGGGATCAGCGGGCGCAGCACCGGCAGCAGGCTGTTGGGCGACTCGTAGTTGAGCCTGAAGATCTGCGTGACGATCTGGTTGCTGCCGCTCGACGCGGTCGCGCCGATGGAGGTGTTGACCGTGCTGCTCTGCAGCTTGGCGTCGGCTTCGGGCACGACCTTGTAGAGCCCGTCGGCCTCGACCACCGTGAAGCCCTGCAGCCGCAGCGCCGAGGCGAACTGGTTGAACGCGGCGGCCGGTGCGATGGCGCGGTCGGTGACGAGGTTCATCGTGCCCTTGACGCGCGGATCGACCACCACATCGCGCCCGGTCACCACGGCCATGGTGCGGGCCACGGCCTCGATGTCGGCGTTGGCGAAGTTCAGCGTGATCGGTTCGCCGCGCCGCGGTGCGTCGCCGGCCTGTGCGAAGGCAGGCGAGACGGCCTGCAGGAGCGACGCCGCGATCAGCATGCGCGCCGCGATGGCGACGATGCCGAGGCGGGCGCCGGGCGAAGACAGTGGCTTCATCATGATCGGATCAACCCAGGGTGATGATCGAACGCGCGTTGTCGCGTCGTCCGATGATGTTCAACAAATTGGAAAGCGCGTCTTCGCGGCCGGGCGCGGCACTGGCTTCGCCATTGAAGCGGAAGGTGGTGCCGTTCCAGCTGCCGCTGCCGTTCAACTCGAGGCTGCCCTCGCGCGTGCTGAGCAGCAGCGTGGGACGGTTGCCGCCTTCGAGCGTGAGCCGGTAGCTGCCCATCGGCCGCAGGGTCGACAGGCTGGAAGAAACATCGGTGGCGTCGAGCGTCGCCTGCCCCGCGATGTGCAGCGTGGGGCCGTCCCACTGCATCGCGAAGGCCTTGGTGGAGAGGTCGAGCGCGCCGTCGAGCTTGAGCGTGTTCCAGGGCGCGCCCAAGCCGGTGAGCATGGTCGCGGGCCAGCGCGAGCGCGCGTCCTGCCATTCGAGCTGCATGCCCTTGGCGCGCGGGCTGGCCTTGAGCTCGAGCGGCGTGGCCGCGCAGCAGGGCAGGTCGAGGCTGGCGGACATGCCGCTCCAGCTCGGCCGCATGCGCCAGTGCAGCAGGCCCGGCAACGAGATGGCTTCGGCGCCGCCGGCACCGCTGGCGAACACCACGGCGGCCGTGCCGTTCCAGACGGTGCCGCGCGGGTTGGCCAGCACCAGCCGGCCCTGGCTCCAGCTCGACAGCGCGGCCGAGAGCCAGCGCGCGGGCGCGAACAGCACCACCGTGAGCACGGCACCGATCACGACGCCGAGCAGGGCCCAGCGCCAGCCGCCGCGCGGCCTGGTTTCGGGGAGAAGGGGGCGCGTCACCATGCCGGGTTGCCGTGGCTCATCGCGCCGCGGGCAGCGCCATGACGAGCGTGCCTTCCCAGCGGACCTGCGGCGCTTGCGCCGATGCGTCCTTGCTGCCTGCTGCGGGTGTCGTGGGCGTCGTCGGCGTTGCGGCGGGGGCGCGGGTCAGGTGGGCTTCGCGAGGCACCGCGTGGGCGTTGCCGCGTGCCTGCGCCAGCCATTGGGCGACCGCCTGCGCGGGCGCCGCGCGCAGCGTGACGGTGGCACCGTCGCCGCCGGCGTTCATGAGCTGGGCGTTGTGGGTGCCCAGGCCCTCGCGCACCGAGGTTTCGAGCGCACGCATGGCGTCGTCGCGGTTCAGCCGGGGCTGCGACTGCATCGCCTTCGCGCGGTTCTGCAAGGTGGCCATCTGCTGCAGCTGGGCATCGAGCTTCGCGTGTTCGGCCGGGGCCGCGGCCAGCGTGCGCAACGCGGGTGCGAGCGCAATCCACCAAAGCAAGGCGAGTGCCACGAGCGCGACCGCGGCGGCGACCAGGCGGCGCTCGCGCGCTTCAAGGGTGGCCCAGCGGGCCTTGAGCTGTTCGCTGAAATTCATCGGGTGGCCTCGGCCTGTACCAGCAGCAGATCGCCTTCGGTGCGCACGTTGTAGCCACGCGGCGCGAGCGCACCGGTGAGCTGGGAGACCTCGGACGGTTGCAGCCCGAGGCCGCGCAGGCGCAACTGGCCGGCGCTGTAGTCGACGGCGGCCGGCACCTTGCCCGGCGGCAGGTTGGTGGCGAGCGCGCCGACCATCGGTTCGAAGTCGCTGCTGGCCACGTCGCCCACGGCCTGCTGCAGTGCCGCGACCTCGCGCGCCATCTGCAGCGGCGCGTCGACCACGATCTTCACCGAGGGGAAGGTCTGGGTGAGGATGGCGTCTGCAGCTTTGCGCTTGGCTTCGAGCGCATTGCGCTCTTTCCAGGCCCAGGCATTGAGGCCGATCAGTTGGGTCAGCAGCAGCGCGACGGCGCCCCAGCGCGCGGCGCGCCACTCGGGTGCGTAGCGCAGGGTCTGGAGCACCGAGGCGAAACGCTTGCCGGCACGCGCACGGCCGGTTGCGGCAAGGTCGAACTGCGCCAGCTCCCAGGGCGTGCGCGCGGCCTGCAGCCAGCGCTGCGGCGTCTGCACGATGGGCACGCGGCGCCCGAGCAGGTGCTCGGCCGTTTCGGCCACGGCGGGCTCGGTGGTGATGACGGCGGTGTCGAGCGGCAGGCCGCCCGACAGGGCCAGCCCGGCACCGGCCAGCGGCAGCGAGACGACGCCATCGGCATCGCAGACGGTGAGCTGCGGCGCCTCGGGTTCGCCCGTGATCTGCAACAGCGGCGGGCCGTCGGCCGGCTGCGGCGCGAACTCGGGGACGATGCGCACCACGCGCCGCCCCGCCGCTTCGAGCCCCTGCACGACGCTGCGCAGCCAGATGCGGTTGCAGGCCGCGACCCACACCGGCGTGCCGGCAGCCTTGGCGTCGGGTTCGAGCGCGAAGTGCAATGCTTCGGGGTCGTCGAGCAGGTGCTCTTCGAGCAGGCCGTCGAGCACGGCGCGCAGCTTGGAGGCGCTGCCCGTGCTGCCCTTGGGCAGCGTGACGCGGTGCCACGACAACGCGGCCGAAGGAATGCCGAGCGTGACTTCTGTGCTCGATGGCAGGAGCGCCAGCAGCGCGCGGCCTTGGTTGCGCAACGCAATGCCGTCGTCGCCTGCCTGGGCCCAGTCGTACTCACCCGCGGCGTCGGCCGGAGGGAGGGGGGCAATGAGCAGCAGGGGAGTCATGTCGATCTTGGAAAAGCCGGTGATTGTAGGTGGGCGTCTTACAGCAGAACGCTCTTATTTCGATAGCGTAACTCGCAGATATGACGCTTCTGGAACGGCCTTTTTGAGGAGGAAGATTACTTTCGACATCAGGGTTTGACCGGAGTGTTCGTCGCACCGGCGCCGCGCGTGCGCCAGACCGTCGTCACCGTGATGCCGTTGCGCTGCAGGAGCGAATGTTCCTCGACCCAGGTGCGGTCCAGGCGCAGGCGGCCGTACACCTCGAAGAACTGGGTGCCCACGCCATGCTGCGTCGCGTTGAAGGGCGAGCTGCCGTTGGGCAATGCGGCATTGGCGGCGGCGAGATCCTTGAAGAAGGCGCGCGTGCGGCGGTCGACCAGCTGCCGCGCGTTGGCGATGCTGAGCGACTCCATGCTGGCGCTGATCGCCTCGGCGCTGGCGGTGTTGATGTTGAGCGTGGTGCGCACCGGAAGGATCGTCACGTAGGGTTGCAGCGCCGCGGCGGTCGAGGGCGAGAGGCCCAGCCACACCAGCTGCGAGACCTCTTGCGGCAGCAGCGGCGCGGCACCGGCATCGACGTCGGCGCTGCCATCGGCTGTGGTGCCGTTCGACAGTGCGCTGGCCAGGCCGGCGGTCATCCGGTTGAGTTCCGACACCGGCAGCCCCAGCAGGTTGAACAGCCGGGTGAAGGTGGCGACAGCGGCCGGCGCCGGCTTGCCGCCATCGACCAGCGACAGCACGTTGAGCTTGGACTGCGCATCGACGATGCGGCCCGAGAGAAACGCGTCGGGCAGGCCGTCGAGGCTGTCGCTCGACACGTTCTTGTCGGCCGCCAGGAAGCTGGTGAGGCGCGCTTCTTCGAGCGGCACCGCCCAGGGCTCGCCCAGGTAATCGGCGCCGCCGGCGCGGCCGTCTTCGGCAAGGATCAGGCGCGACCAGTCGAGCGCGCCGATCAACACCCAGGCGGCCTGCACGCGTGCGCGCTCGGCGCCTTCGACTTCCGATGCGCGCCATTGCTGCCACAGCGCCGCAGCGGAGAAGGTGGCGACCAGCATCACCGTCAGCATGGCGGCGAGCAGCGCGGCACCGGCCTGGCGGCGCGCGCGTTGCATCGGCTGGGTGGTGCGCGGCGTCGTCATGATTTCGGCGCTCCGACCGTCGGCCGGACCCAGTCGCGGGTGAGGACGCCCGACAGTCCGTCGCCGGGCGGCAGGCTCAGCACCAGGCGCACGCCATCGGGCATGTTGACGATGGGGGTGGTGGGGCTGGCTGGGTTGCCCGGCGTGGGCGGATTGGTCGGCGGAGGCGTGGCGGCGGGCAACTCGCCGGCCGGCACCCAGGTGTTGTCGCGGAAGAAGAAGAGCTGCCAGCTGTCGGCGGCCATCAAGGCGACGTCGCCGTAGCCGCCCGGTTGCGCGCCACCGTCTTGCGCCCAACTGGCGGCGAGGTTCCAGGCCTGCTGCCATTCGCCGCGCGTGGTGAAGGTGGGCGATTGCCAGCGTCGCCAGCGCACGCCGTCGGGGCCGCCGCGCAGTGTCCATGCCACCACCTGCACCGCCGGTGCGGCCGCGTCGCTGTTGCGGCGGGTGAGGCGCAGCACGCGGCCATCCCAGTCGATCGGACGGGTCTGGGCGAGCGCGGTCGTGGCGTCGAGGTCGGCGCCCCACTGGGCGAGCGTGGCTTGCAGCGTCAGCACGGCGTCGGCGCGTTGCTGGTTCTGCGTGGTGGCGCGCGACATGCTGTCGAGCCCGCGCCAGCTCACGAGCGACAGGAGCGCCATCACGGAGATGGCGACCAGCAACTCGATCAGAGTGAAGCCGCGCGCCCGATGTCGCGAGGCCCGCTGCTGGAGCATCGGGGAGCGGGCTTCGTCCGGCCGTGGGTGTTGCGCCCGGCAAGGAGAAGAAGGAGAAGCGACGCGAGGCGCGTGCAGCCTGGGGCCGGTCATCAGTACCTCCCCACGATGGTCGAGATGCGCAGGATCGGCGCGTTGCCTTCGTCGCGCACCTGCACGTCGACGCGGCGGAAGTTGGGATTGAGCGTGGGCACCGTCGAGGTCGTCACGTTGAACGACGCGCCCGCCTGCACGCAGATCGAACCCGAATCGCCCACCGCCGGCATCTGCCGCGACAGGCGGGCCTTGGCGAGTTCGTTCTCGGCGCACAGGTCGGCCAGCACCAAGTCGGACTGGCGCTGCGCATTGCGCGTGAGCGACATCGTGGCCTGCGAGCCGGCGGCGAGCGCCAGTGCGACGATGCCCAGGGCGATCAGCACCTCGATCAGCGTGAAGCCGCCGTCGCTGCGCGAGGAAGAAGAAAAGGGCCGGCGGCTCATGGCACGGCGGAGACGGTGAAGGGGCGCAGCCCGTCGGTGGCGATACGCAGCGCGCGCGCGGGCGGGCCGGCGGAATACAGCGTGACCTGTTGCGCCGCAATGATCGGGTCGGGCCCGAGCTGCAAGGCGGGAACCAGCACGCCACTGGCGAGCGAGACCTGGGCCGTGATGCCTTCGGCGACCCAGCCGCCAGGCAGCGCGTCGGCCGGCAGGCCATCGAACACGAAGCTGCCTTCGACCGGCCGCCAACGCACCGCGACGCCACTGGCCCGCGATTGGGCGCGGGCCGATTCGAGAAGGGCGGCGAGCCGGTCGGCCTCGCGGTCGAGCTTGGCGGCGTTGGTGTCGCGCATCGCGAAGCTCACGCTGGCGGTGGCGATCGCGATGATCGCGATCACGACGATCAACTCCAGCAGGGTGAAGCCGCCGAGGGCGCGGCGCTGCTGCTTGGGGTGGCGGCGGGCGCCGGTGCCGCTACTGCCAGCTGCCGATGTCGGCATTCTTGCCTTCGCCGCCGCTCACGCCGTCCGCGCCGAACGAGAGCACGTCGATTTCGCCCTTGATGCCCGGGTTCAGGTACTGGTAGGGATGGCCCCAGGGGTCGTTGGGCAGCTTCTCGACGTAGGGCTTCCAGTTGGGGGCGGCCGGGCCGGTGGTCGGGCGCGTGAGCAGCGCCTGCAGGCCCTGCTCGGCGGTCGGGTAGCGCTGGTTGTCCAGGCGGTAGAGCTTGAGCGCCTGCATCAGGTTGTTGATGTCGGTGCGGGCGGCCGTCACGCGGGCGTCGTCGGCGCGCTCGATCACGTTCGGCACGATCAGCGCTGCCAGCACGCCGATGATGACCAGCACCACCATCAGCTCGATCAGCGTGAAGCCGCGTTGGGCGGTGCGGGAAGCGGCACGAAGGAATTTGGTCATAGGTTGGGCGACATGGTTCGGAAAGCGCGCTGCATGATAATCCGCGGCCATGACAAGTCCTTACTCCGCAGCCCGCTGGCATGCCCCACTTGCAACGACCGGTCTTTGGGCACTGGCCGCCGGCGCCGCGGTGTTCTGGGGGCTGCGCCTGGCCTCGCCGGCCGACGCTGTGGCGGCCGCGGCGACGATGCCGCGCCCTTCGGTGTCTGCCGATTCCGATGCGGTCGCGCGGTTGCTCGGCGTGCTGCCTTCGACGAGCACGGCACCCGTGGCCCCCGAGGCGGCCAGTCGCTTCGCGCTGTCGGGTGTGGTGGCGGACCCCTCGAAGCAAGGGGCCGCGCTGATTTCCATCGATGGCAAGCCGCCCCGGCCGTTCCGCGTCGGCTCGAAGGTGGGCGACAACTACGTGCTGCAGTCGGTGGGTGTGCGTGCGGCGACGCTGGGTGCGCAGGTCGATGGACCGGCCGCGTTCACGCTGCAGTTGCCCGTGCGCGCGCCGATCAGCGTCAGCAGCAGCGTGCCGCCGCCTCCGCTGGCAACGCCTGCGCCCCAGGCCGCGCCGGCAGGGCTTCTGCCCGCGACCATGCCGGCTGTCGCGGCGCCGCCGCAGATGGGCGGCGGGGCCCTGCAACAGCAGCCGGCGATGACGCCGCCGCCCCAGGGGGGCGCCGCTCAGTAGCAGCGCCGTTGTTGCGCGAGCGAATGAACGAAAAAGCCGGCCTTGCGCCGGCTTTTTCTTTTCCGCCGTGCGTCAGGCCTGCAGGAACAGCCGGTAGGCGGGGTTGGCCGTTTCCTCGACGTAGGGATAGCCCAGCGTTTCGAGGAAGGCATCGAACGCGGCGGCCTCACCGGCCGGCACTTGCAGCCCGACCAGGATGCGGCCGTAGTCGGCGCCCTGATTGCGGTAGTGGAACAGGCTGATGTTCCAGTTCGGCCGCATCAGGCTGAGGAACTTGAGCAGCGCACCCGGGCGCTCGGGGAACACGAAACGCAGCAGCCGCTCGTCGTGCGCCAGGCCCGTGCGCCCGCCGACCAGGTGCCGCAGATGCTCCTTGGCGAGTTCGTCGTGCGTGAGGTCGAGTGCGTCGAAGCCGTGGTCGATGAAGGTCTTCGCGATGGTGGCCGATTCGCCGCGCGCCGACGTCGTGAGGCCGACGAACACATGGGCCTTGGCGGCATCGCTGATGCGGTAGTTGAACTCGGTCACGTTGCGCGGCGCGCCGCCACCCGAAGGCGCGGCGGTGTTCGCGGGCATCTCGCTGATCAGCTCGCAGAAGCGGCGGAAGCTGCCGCGCTCCTCGGGAATCGTGACCGCGAACAGCGCCTCGCGTTCTTCGCCGACTTCGGCGCGCTCGGCAACGAAACGCAGGCGATCGAAGTTCATGTTGGCGCCGCACAGGATGGCCGCGTAAGTCTCGCCGTGGCGACCGTGCTGCGCCACGTATTCCTTGATGGCCGCCACCGCCAGCGCGCCCGCCGGTTCGACGATGCTGCGCGTGTCGACGAAGATGTCCTTGATGGCGGCGCACACGGCGTCGGTGTCGACGGCGATGTAGTCGTCCACCAGCTCGCTGGCGATGCGGAAGGTTTCTTCGCCCACGAGCTTGACGGCGGTGCCGTCGGAGAACAGGCCCACGTCGGGCAGGTTCACGCGCTCGTGCGCGGCAACCGATTGCATCATCGCGTCGGAGTCGTTCATCTGGACGCCGATCACCTTGATCTCGGGGCGTACCGCCTTGATGTAGTTGGCCACACCGGAGATCAGACCGCCGCCGCCGATCGCGACAAACACGGCATCGAGCGGCCCCTGGTGTTGCCGCAGAATTTCCATGGCGATGGTGCCTTGGCCCGCAATCACATCGGGGTCATCGAAGGGATGAACGAAGGTCAGGCTTTGCTGCGCCTGCAATTCGAGCGCGTGCAAGTAAGCGTCTGAATAGCTGTCGCCGTGCAAGACGATTTCGCCACCGAAGCCGCGCACCGCATCGATCTTCAATTGGGGTGTTGTCACCGGCATGACGACGACTGCGCGCGTGCCGAGCTTGCGCGCACCCAATGCGACGCCTTGCGCATGATTGCCGGCTGACGCGCAAATCACACCGCTTGCCAATTGCTCGGCACTCAGGTGCGCCATCTTGTTGTACGCGCCGCGCAATTTGAAGCTGAAGACCGGTTGCTGGTCCTCGCGCTTGAGCAGCACGGTATTGCCGAGCCTCTCGCTGAGTGCTCGCGACTTCTCGAGCGCGGACTCGACCGCAACGTCGTAAACCCGGGCGTTGAGAATTTTTCTGAGATAGTCAGCGGGCGTCAGCGCCGAATGAACAGGCGCACCGCGCATGATTTTTTTCAAGGGAGTTTTCATTTGCTAACTGACGATGATAAGAGGCATCGGGATTGCTTGCGGATATGACATGGACACAAATGTCATAAACCTCTTCAACAAAGCCCCAGCTGCAAATGATTCGGGATTTTTTGAACGCACTTATCCCACGGTTCACGCGACCGTCAATCAATTCAAGACAGAGCAAAATTTGTTATCAATTTCTGTCAGCGACCTTTCCAAAGGGCTGATGCAGGCAGAGGCCGCGCGCATCCAGCGAAAGGAAATTGGGCGTGCCACGTGGCAAGTGATGGGCAACAGGTTGCGTGCGCACATCGTTCCGCTGCTGGGCGATGTGCCAGCGCAGTCGTTTGCAACCACCGACGCGCAACGCTTGATAGATCGCCTCGGAGAGCAGGGCTTTACCAGTACGACGATTGCCCAGTACCTGGTGCTGTTGCGCAAGGTGGTGATGCACGGCGTGCACATCGGGGTGCTTCGCGATGCGCCTGCATTTCCGAAGGTCAAGGTGAGAAGCCAGCCGCGCGGCAGCTTCAGCGTTGCCGAGTACCGGACGATCATCGAGACCGCGCGCAGCTTGCGCGGACACTCGCATCCGGTGCTCGATCAACTCGCTCCCGGCGAACGCTTCTGGATTGCGCGCGAACTGCTCGTCATGCCGGACGAGTTGCCCTGGCTGATCCGCTGGATGGTGAACACCTTCGTGCGTCCGAGCGACATCAAGCTCATGAAGCACAAGCACATCGAGGTCGTGCGCGGCAAGCATGTCTACCTGCGAATGAACCTGCCGGAGACCAAGCGGCACAGCCAGCCCATCGTGAGCTTGCGTCCGGCCGTGCGGGTTCATGAATGTTTGCTCACTTATCGTCGCGAGCATGGCTTTGGCGGGGCGGAAGACTACATCTTCATGCCGCAGTTGAAGAACCGCGAGCACGCGCTCGCGGTGCTCAACTTCTTCTTTCACTGGGTGCTCGAAAAAGCGGGGCTCGAAAAGGGACCGTTGGGTCAGTCGAGGACGCTGTATTGCCTGCGTCATACCGCGATCACGTTGCGGCTGTTGTATGGGCAGGGCATCGACATGCTGACCTTGGCGCGCAATGCGCGAACGAGCGTCAACATGGTCGAGCGTTTCTACGCATCGGTGCTGAGCGGAGAAATGAATGTGGGGTTGCTGCAAAGCAGGCGTGGACGAATGAGCTGAGAAAGAGCAAAAAGTCGCCCAACGTGAGCTGGGCGACTTGAGGCTTTGTCGATTCGAACTGGCGCGAGCCAGCATGGGAATCAAGACCTGCGGATCAGAACGCGTGGCGGATGCCGAAGTCGTAGCCAGTCGATGTCTTCGGGGTGAAGGTCGTGTTGTTGCTGAAGAGCAGGTTGCTGGTCGACAGCGCAGCGCCGTTCTTGTTGCTGACGCGCGCGACCGTGGCGTACAGGGCCGTGCGCTTCGACAGGTTGTGTACGTAGCCGATGGCTAGCTTGTTGGCTTTCTCATCACCCTTGTTGAACGCGAACTGATTGAACGCGAACTGTTGATTGCGGTCGTACTTGACCGCCGAGTACGAAGCGCGAATCAGGCCAACGCCCACGGGGACGGTCACGCCGAGCAGGTAGCCGGTCAGATCGGTGCCGTTGTCACGGTCAACAATGTTGAACTGTTGGCTTGCGTAGTCGATCTTGTTCTTCGCCTTCGAGTACTCGCCAAAGAGCTTCACGGGGCCGAAGTCGTACGAGGCGCCGAGGTTGAGCGTGTTCACCTTGCTGGTGATGCCAGCTTGGTATTGATCGCCTGTGATGCTGCTGCCGTAGGCGATTGCAACGTCCAGGGGACCATTGGCGTAACCGAAGCGACCACCGACGTAGCGACCAGCGCGTGCCGTGTTGTCCTTATAGAACGCATTGGTCAGCGCGGCCGAGTTGGACTTGAACTTCGTCTGCTCGTTGAAGGCGTACATCACCTGACCGTAGAAACCCCCAAGGTTCGGTGGGAGGAAGTACCCGATCGAATTGCTCGCGCGGTCGTAATTCGTATTGCCACCGAAGCCACCAGTGGCCGTGGGGTCGAACCTGCTCTTCGGGTTGTACCCGTTGGCAGTGTTGATCAGGTTGCTGCCCACACCATTGGTGCCGAACGGATCGAACACGGTGTCGTTCCAGAAGGTGGGGGTGTAGTCACGGCCCAGGCGGACTTCACCGAAACCGCCGGACAGGCTCACGGTCGAGCGGCGCTTGAAAGATGAAACACCAGTGGCGCCATCGTCATTGCTGATCGGGGCTTCGAGCCAGAAGCTGGCGGCCAGGCCACCACCGAGGTCTTCCGTGCCACGGAAACCCAGGCGGCTGGAGTTGTAGCCCGAATTGGCCAGCGCGCGCTTGCTGACCTTGACGCTACCCTGGTTCACATAGAACGGGTTGACGACCGGCAGACCGTTGGCGCCGATAGAGATGCCGTTGTGCGTATCACGCGAGCTGTTCGAATAGCTACTGATCGACGCGTCGACCACACCGAACAGCGTGACGGACGACTGGGCCGAGGCAACACCGGCAACAGCCAGGGCAGCCAGAGCAGCTGCCCTTTTTGTGTGGCGCGCTAGAGTGGCGCCATGGGGCGTGGAACCTCTTGGACCGCAGAAAAGAAAAAAGCCCCGAGCTTTGCAGCTCGGGGCTAAATCCACCAATTGGAAGGGTGGAGGAGACAACTGGGTGCGCACAGCTTGGTGCGCAATGAAATAAAGTATATCGACTGTTTGTTGCGTTGCAACAAGCGAGTGATGCTTTTCCCACACATTAATGGATGTTGCCGTGCATTTGTGCCCGACATCCTCGACTGGAACCTTCAAAAACCATGGAATGCACAGTAAGTTGGACCGGTGACGCAGGCACCCGATCGGCCATGGGCTTCGTTGCCGAGACGGGCAGCGGCCACGTTCTGATGATGGACGGCGCTCCCGATGCTGCAAAACCCGAGAACGGCGGACAAAACCTCGCGGCACGACCGATGGAAACCGTGCTGGCCGGCACGGGGGGCTGCACCGCCTATGACGTCGTGCTCATCCTGAAGCGCGGGCGGCATCGTGTCGAGCGCTGCAGTGTCAAGCTGACCAGCGAGCGCGCGGAAAAAGATCCCAAGGTGTTCACGAAGATCCACATGCATTTCACCGTGGCCGGGAAGGGAATCCCGGCCTCTGCCGTGGAGCGTGCGATCGCGCTGAGCCACGAAATCTATTGCTCGGCCAGCATCATGCTGGCGAAGACCGCCGAGATCACTACAAGTTTCGATCTGATCGAAACCTGACGCCGACGCGCTAGATGCGGTGCGCCAGCGTGGTCATCACGCGGGAGGCCATGCGCATCAGGGCTTTCGCAGGCGCCGGGAGCTCTGCCGCGCCTGCATGGACGGCCTGCGCTGCGTGGCGCGCTTCATCGAGCTTCATCTGCTCGACGACCGCTCTAGATGCGCTGTCTATAAGGGGGAGACGATCCAGATGGCTGTCGAGGTGAGCTTCTACTTGGCGCTCGGTTTCGGCGACGAAGCCCAAGCTCAGCGGGTCGCCGAGGCGTCCCGCGAGAAGACCGAGGCCGAATGCGCCCGCGTACCAGAGTGGGTTGAGGATCGAAGGCCGGGCGCCGAGCTCATCGAGGCGCTGGCGTGTCCAGGCCAGATGATCGGTTTCCTCATGCGAAGCCTCGAGGAATTGGGCGCGCAGAGCCGGGTCGCGTGCGACGGCTGCCTGGGCCGTGTAAAGCGCCTGGGCACAGACTTCACCTACGTGATTCACGCGCATCAACGCGCCGGCATCCCGGCGTTCGTTGTCGCTCATCTCTCCAGGTGCGTGGGAGGGGGGGGGCATGAGCCGGGTGGCATGAGGACGGGCAAAGAGCGTACGCAATGCCGCATCTGCGGCGGTCAGGACGGGGTCGAGCAAGAGCGTCATGCGGCTATTTGAACGCACATGCCAAAGGCCACACTGGCGCGCCGTTCGATTTCATATCGTGGTGCGGCGGGCGACCTAAGTCCTTTGTTGCAGGACTGCAACGAAACGCGCAGGCCATCCAAGATTTCGGGCGAATTGTTTTGCCCTGCCGCAGCGGCTCTGGTGCAATAGCAACAACTTCCCAAAAGGAGGTTGGCCCGGGGTCCGGTGGGAGCACAAAAGTGCCAGTCACGGTGAGCCCTTCGCACCGGAGCCCTATGTTTAACCTTGGAGAAACTTGCAATGAAAAAATCTCTAGTTGCTCTGGCTGCCCTGGCTGTTGCCGGTGTTGCCTCGGCCCAGTCGTCCGTCACGCTGTTCGGTGTGGTCGACGCGTCGATCAGTAACTACTCGACCAAGAGCACCTGGCAGCCGTCGACCCCGTTCGCGATCCAGCCTTTCGCTGTTCCCGCTGGCCGCAAGCAAAGCCAAACCGCACTGGCTAACTCGGGTTACAACTCGAGTCGCCTGGGCTTCCGTGGTACGGAAGACCTCGGTGGTGGCTTGGCTGCAAGCTTCTGGCTCGAAGCTGGTCTGAACAACGACACCGGTCTCGGTGGTCTGTCGGGTACCCCTGGCGTTACGACCGATCGCAACGGTGGCTTGGCTTTCAACCGTCGTTCGACGGTGAGCCTGTCGGGTCCGTTCGGTGAAGTCCGCCTCGGCCGTGACTACACCCCGACGTTCTGGAACGACACCGTGTTCGATCCGTTCGGCACCAACGGCGTTGGCACCAACCTGATCTCGACTATCAACAATCGTTTGTCTAGCTTTGCGGGCCCCGGCTCTGCAGTTTCCGCTGGCGACAACTATGTTCGTTCGAGCAACTCGATCGGCTACTTCCTGCCGCCGAACCTGGGCGGTTTCTACGGCCAGTTCATGTACGCGCTGCATGAGAACACCAAGTCGAGCGACACCGGCTTCAGCAGCCCGTCGTCGAAGGGGCGTTACGTTGGTGGCCGTTTCGGCTACGCCAACGGCCCGTTGGATGTTGCCGCTTCGTACGGTCAAAGCACGGCGGCTGACACTGCCTCCGCGGCAGGTAGCCTGAAGGACAAGATCAACACCTTCAATCTGGGTGCTTCTTACGACTTCGGCCCCGCCAAGCTGTTCGGCGAGTACTCGCAAGTCAAGAACAAGTCCGACACCGGCGTGCCTCTTAACGTTGGCGGTTTCCCGTTCCTGTGGAATACGACGCAGAGCGACAAGTACAACGGCTATCTGCTGGGTGTGACGGTTCCAGTCGGTGCTGGCCTGATCCGCGCTTCGTATTCGTCGGTGAAGTTCAAGAGCGGTGCACCGCAGACGTTCAACTTCTTCAACACGAACAACAACGCGCGTGCTAACCAGTTCGCCATCGGCTACGTGCACAACCTGTCGAAGCGCACTGCCCTGTACGCTACGCTGTCGCGCATCAACCTGAAGCGCACTTACAACGACACCACGGGCGCGATGAACGCTACGACCGGTGGTTCGCCTGGCTACCTGACCGGTGGCGGCTACGCTCCGAAGAGCGCAACCGGCTACGACTTCGGTATCCGTCACGCTTTCTAATTTGACGCTGGCGTAAGCCAGCTTCGAATCGAAAAGCTCAAAAGCCACTCGACGAAAGTCGAGTGGCTTTTTTTCGTTCTGCAACCCGGAAAAGCATGCAGCGCACCCCCGGGGAACCACCGTGCGGGCACGCACCTTGCACTGCTAGCATGCCCGATCACTTCGTTTGCTGAATGACTGCCTTTGTACTGCGCCGCCTGATCCAGGCCGTGATCGTGATGATCGCGGTCGCGTTCATCGCCTTCCTCTTGTTCCAGTATGTCGGCGATCCCGTCGTGTTCCTGTTGGGACAAGACGCCAAGCCCGACCAGATCCGTGAGCTGCGCTCCGCCTTGGGGCTCGACAAGCCCTTCTTCGTGCAGTTCTGGCACTTCCTCGTCAATGCCGCGCAAGGCGAGTTCGGCCTGAGCTTGCGCCAGGGCGCGAAAGTGTCGCGCCTGATCGGCGAGCGTTTTCCGGCCACGCTCGAGCTCGCGCTCGTGGCCGCTGCGCTGGCGCTGTTCATCGGCATTCCGATGGGCGTGTACACCGCATTGCGCCGCGGCACTTTCATGAGCCAGGTGTTCATGACCGTGTCGCTGCTCGGCGTGTCCCTACCCACTTTCCTGATCGGCATCCTGCTGATCCTTGTCTTCGCGGTGACGCTGGGCTGGTTCCCGAGCTTCGGCCGAGGCGATACCGTAAAGTTCGGCTGGTGGACCAGCGGCCTCTTCAGTGCCGACGGCTGGCACCACATCGTGCTGCCGGCGGTGACGCTGGCGATCTTCCAGCTCACGCTCATCATGCGATTGGTGCGTGCCGAGATGCTCGAGGTGCTGCGCACCGACTACATCAAGTTCGCGCGCGCACGCGGCCTCTCGAACCGGGCCATCCACTTCGGCCACGCGCTCAAGAACACGCTGGTGCCCGTGATGACCATCACTGGCCTGCAGCTCGGCGGCCTGATCGCCTTCGCCATCATCACCGAGTCGGTGTTCCAGTGGCCCGGCATGGGCCTGCTGTTCATCCAGGCCGTGACCTTCGCCGACATTCCCGTGATGGCCGCCTACCTGTGCCTCATCGCCTTGATCTTCGTGGTGATCAACCTCGTGGTCGACCTGCTGTACTTCGTGGTCGATCCGCGCCTGCGCGTGGGCAAGGCAGGAGGGCATTGAAATGACGACAGCCACCGCGCCGCGCCTGCAAGCCTCCGGCAGGGCGTTTGCGCACATCGCGAACTTCTATCCCGAGATCACGGCCTTCCGCCGCGACCTGCACGCCCATCCCGAGCTCGGCTTCGAAGAGGTCTACACCTCGGGCCGTGTGCGCGAGGCGCTGCGTGCCTGCGGCGTGGACGAGATCCACGAGGGCATCGGCAAGACCGGCGTGGTCGGCGTCATCCGTGGCAAGTCCACCGCCAGCGGCCGCATGATCGGCCTGCGCGCCGACATGGATGCGCTCCCCATGCGCGAGGACAACGACTTCGGCTGGCGCTCCGCCAGCGACGGCCTCATGCACGGTTGCGGCCATGACGGCCACACCGCCATGTTGGTCGGTGCCGCCCGCTACCTTGCCGAAACCCGAGACTTCGACGGCACCGCCGTGCTGATCTTCCAGCCCGGCGAGGAAGGCTTTGCCGGCGCCCGCGTGATGATCGAGGACGGCCTCTTCGACCGCTTCCCCGTGCAATCCGTCTACGCGATGCACAACTGGCCCGCCATGCCGGCCGGCACCGTCGGCATCAACCGCGGCGCGATGATGGCCGCGGCCGACCGCATCACCATCAGCATCAAGGGCAAGGGCGGCCATGGGGCGCATGCGTACCTCACCGTCGACCCGGTGATCGTTGCGGCGCACATCATCACCGCGGTGCAGAGCATCGTCTCGCGCAACGTGCGTCCGATCGACGCCGCCGTCATCAGCGTCTGCGCGATGCAGGCTGGCGACCTCGGCGCCATGAGCGTGGTGCCCGGAGAAGCCACGCTGGTGGGCACCGTGCGCACCTTCAGCGCGCGCGTGCAGGCGCAGGTCGAGCAGCGCCTGACCGAGCTGTGCACTGCCGTGGCCGGGGGCTTCGGTGCCACCGCCACCATCAAGTACGAGCGCATCTACCCGGCCACCATCAACACCGCGCCCGAGGCGATGTTTGCCGCCGACGTGGCCGAGTCGCTGGTCGGTGCGAAGAACGTCGACCGCAGCATGGAGCCCAGCATGGGCGCCGAAGACTTCTCCTTCATGCTGCAGAAAAAGGCGGGCGCCTACCTGCGCATTGGCCAGGACGTGCGCGAGGGCGCCTTCCTGCACAACAGCCGCTACGACTTCAACGACGAGATCCTGCCGCTTGGCGCCGCGCTGCATGCGGGGCTGATCGAGCAGGGCATGCCGCTTGCCGCTACCCGCGGCGCGCAGCCAGGGAAAGCCGCCGCCACCGCGGCGTCGTGATGTGTCCGATTTCAACCCGAGGAGTGTTCCCATGAGTTTCAAGAAGAAAGCGGCTGCGGTCGCCGTCCTGTGCGCACTGGGCGCCGCCAGCCTGGTCGCCAATGCGCAGACCATCCGGATCGCGAACCAGGGCGACGCGCTGTCGCTCGACCCGCATTCGCTCAACGAATCGCTGCAGTTGAGCGTGACCGCCAACGTCTATGAAACCCTCGTGGGGCGCAACAAGGACCTGAGCCTTGCGCCGCTGCTCGCCACCAGCTGGAAGCAGACCTCGCCGAACGTCTGGCGCTTCGAACTGCGCAAGGGCGTCGTGTTCCATGACGGCACGCCCTTCACCGCCGACGACGTGGTCTTCAGCTTCGCGCGCGCCCAGGGCGACGGCTCCGATATGCGCGCCACGCTGAGCGACATCAAGGCCGTGCGCAAGGTCGGCGACCTTGCCGTCGAGATCGAGACCAACGGCCCGTTCCCCATCCTGCCCGACGTCATTTCGCTCACCATGATCATGAGCAAGAAGTGGTGCGAGGAAAACCAGGCCACCAAGCCCGTCGACCGACGAAAGGGCATCGAAAACACCGCCTCCTTCAAGGCCAACGGCACCGGCCCGTTCCGCGTGCGCGAACGCCAGCCCAACGTGCGCACCGTGTTCACGCGCAACGGCACCTACTGGGGCAAGATCGAAGGCAACGCGCAAGAGATCATCTTCACGCCCATCGCCAACCCCGCCACCCGCGTGGCCGCGCTGGTCTCCGGCGAAGTCGACGTGATGGAGCCGGTGCCCGTGCAGGACATCGCCCGCATCAACGCCGCGCCCAATGCGCGTGTCATCACCGGCCCCGAGATGCGCACCATCTTCCTGGGCATGGATCAGAAGCGCGACGAGCTGCAGTACTCGAACATCAAGGGCAAGAACCCGTTCAAGGACAAGCGCGTTCGCCAGGCCTTCTATCAGGCCATCGACATCGTCGGCATCCAGAAGACCGTCATGCGCGGCGCCTCGCGTCCCACCGGTCTGCTGGTCGGCCCTGGCATCAACGGCTGGACCGCCGAGCAGGACAAGCGCCTGCCCTACGACGTCGAAGCCGCCAAGAAGCTGCTGACCGAAGCCGGTTACCCGAACGGCTTCGAGGTGTCGCTCAACTGCCCGAACGACCGCTACGTGAATGACGGCCAGATCTGCCAGAGCGTCGCGTCCAACCTCGCGAAGATCGGCGTCAAGATCAACCTTGTGGCCGAGACCAAGGGCACCTACTTCCCGAAGGTGCTGCGCCGCGACACCAGCTTCTACATGCTGGGCTGGACGCCGACCACCTACGACTCGCACAACGCGCTGAGCTCGCTCACCTCCTGCCCCGACGACAAGGGCACCGGCCAGTTCAACCTGGGTGCGTACTGCAATCCCAAGCTCGACGAGCTGACCAAGAAGATCCAGTCCGAGTCCGACAAGGCCAAGCGCAACGAGATGATCAAGGAAGCCTTCAAGATCCATGCGGACGACGTGGGCCACCTGCCGCTGCACCAGCAATCGCTGGCATGGGGCGTGAGCAAGAAGGTCGAGCTGGTGCAACTGGCCGACAACTTCATGTACTTCAAGTGGATGAGCATCAAGTAACTCGACCGTGGGCCGCCGCCTGAGCGGCCCGACCATGGGCCCGCTTCTTGCGGGCCCATTCCTTTTTGCCTCACGATGAAAAATAACCCCCACGCTTCCCTTGCTGTGCAAGGTCCGCTGCCCTACGAGGGGGCCGCCTTCCTTCTTGGGGTGGCCCGGCGATGAAAAAAACCCTTGCCCGTTGGCTCGACAGCGATGTCGGCTACAGCTTTCGCACGTCGCCGGTCGCGATGGCCGCCGCGCTCATCGCGCTGGTGTGTGTCTTCTGCTCGGTGTTCGCCGGCTGGGTGTCGCCGCACAACCCCTTCGACCTCGCCACGCTCGAACTGGGCGACGCGCGGCTGCCGCCCGCGTGGAGCGCCGAAGGCTCCTCCAAGTACCTGCTCGGCACCGACGACCAGGGCCGCGACATTCTCTCGGCCGTCATTTATGGCGCACGCATTTCGCTGATCGTCGGCCTGGTGTCGGTGGTGCTGTCGGTCGTCGTCGGTGTCGTGTTCGGCCTGCTGGCGGGCTTCCTCGGCGGCTGGCTCGATTCGTTCCTCATGCGCGTGTGCGACGTGATGCTGTCGTTTCCGCCCATCCTCGTCGCACTGCTCATCGCCGGCGTCGGCCGCGCGCTGTTCCCGGGCGCGCACGAATCGCTGGCCTTCGGCGTGCTGATCATTTCCATTTCGCTCACCGGGTGGGTGCAGTACGCCCGCACGGTGCGCGGCTCCACGCTGGTGGAGCGCAACAAGGAATACGTGCAGGCCGCGCG
Source organism: Variovorax sp. EL159 (assembly GCF_900100965.1). Lineage (GTDB taxonomy): Bacteria > Pseudomonadota > Gammaproteobacteria > Burkholderiales > Burkholderiaceae_C > Variovorax. The sequence continues at coordinate 655,626 of NZ_FMUJ01000005.1, forward strand.
CGTCACCGGCGTCGCGCCGCTGCGCATCATGCTGCGCCATGTGCTGCCCAACGTGATGGGGCCGGTGATGGTGCTGGCCACGATCCAGGTCGCGACCGCGATCATCACCGAGGCCACGCTGTCGTTTCTCGGCGTCGGCGTGCCGCCGACCTCGCCCTCGCTGGGCACGCTCATCAGCATCGGCAACCAGTACCTGTTTTCGGGCGAATGGTGGATCACGGTGTTTCCGGGCCTGATGCTGGTGCTGATCGCCCTGAGCGTGAACCTGCTCGGCGACTGGCTGCGCGACGCGCTCAATCCGCGCCTGCGCTGAAGACAAGAAGGACAACGCCACCATGACGCTGCTCCAGGTCAAAGACCTCGTCGTCGAATTTCCCCACCGCCGCGGCACCTTGCGCGCGCTCGACCAGATCTCGTTCGACATCGCACCGGGAGAAATCCTCGGCGTGGTGGGTGAATCGGGCGCGGGCAAGTCGCTCACCGGTGCGGCCATCATCGGCCTGCTCGAACCGCCAGGCCGCGTGGCCGGCGGCCAGATCGTGCTCGAGGGCCAGCGCATCGACAACCTCGGCTTCGATGCCATGCGCCCGATTCGCGGCCGCAAGATCGGCGCGATCTTCCAGGACCCGCTGACCTCGCTGAACCCGCTCTACACCGTGGGCCAGCAGCTGGTCGAAACCATCCGCACCCACTTGCCGGTGAACGAGGCCGAAGCCCGCCGCCGGGCCATCGGCCTGCTGCAGGACACCGGCATTCCCGCTGCCGAGCAGCGCATCGACCACTTTCCGCACCAGTTCTCGGGCGGCATGCGGCAGCGCGTGGTGATCGCGCTGGCGCTCGCGGCCGAGCCCAAGCTGATCGTGGCCGACGAGCCGACCACCGCGCTCGACGTGTCGATCCAGGCGCAGATCATTCAGCTGCTCAAGCGCATCTGCAAGGAGCGCGGCGCGGCCGTCATGCTCATCACGCACGACATGGGCGTGATCGCCGAGACCTGCGACCGCGTGGCCGTGATGTATGCCGGCCGCATCGCCGAGATCGGCCCCGTGCACGAAGTGATTCACCAGCCCGCGCACCCCTACACCTCGGGCCTGATGGCTTCGATTCCCGACATGACGAGCGACCGCGAGCGGCTCAACCAGATCGACGGCGCCATGCCGCGGCTCAATGCCATTCCGACCGGTTGTGCGTACAACCCGCGCTGCCCGCGCACCTTCGCGCGCTGCCTGACCGACCGGCCCGAACTGATGCACGCCGGTGCCACGCGCGCCGCCTGCTGGCTGCACGATGCCGCCGACCCGCACGCGGGCCAGGCCGAGATCGCGGCCCGGCACCACGACGCGCTGGCGGCCGGCGAACGCGCCACGCCCGAAGCGGCCGAACCGCTCGCCGAGGTGACGCGATGAGCGCCGTGATCGAACCCCGCAAAGAAGCCGCAGCAGGCGCGCCGCTCGTGGTGGCCCACGACCTGGCGCGCACCTTTGACGTTTCGCCGCCCTGGCTCAATCGCGTGCTGGAGCGCAAGCCGCGCGTGCTGCTGCATGCGGTCGACGGCGTGAGTTTTTCCATCGAGCGCGGCAAGACGCTCGCGCTGGTGGGCGAATCGGGCTGCGGCAAGAGCACCGTGGCGCGCCTGCTGGTGGGCCTCTATGCGCCCACGCGCGGCGGGCTGCAGTTCGACGGGCAGGACGCGCACGCCGCGTTCAAGACCCCCGAGGGCCGCAAGCTGCGCCGCCGCATCCAGATGATCTTCCAGGACCCGTATGCGAGCCTCAACCCGCGCTGGATCGTCGAAGACATCATCGGCGAGCCGCTGCGCGAGCACGACATCCTCAGCGACAAGGCCGCGCTGCGCGAGCGCGTGGGCGAACTGCTCAAGTCGGTCGGCCTCTCGCCGCTGGACATGAGCAAGTACCCGCACCAGTTCTCGGGCGGCCAGCGCCAGCGCATCTCGATCGCGCGCGCGCTCGCCACGCAGCCCGAGTTCCTGGTGTGCGACGAGCCGACCTCGGCGCTCGACGTGAGCGTGCAGGCGCAGGTGCTCAACATCATGAAGGACCTGCAGCGCGAGCAGGGCCTGACCTATCTCTTCATCTCGCACAACCTCGCCGTGGTGCGCCATGTGGCCGACCAGGTCGGCGTGATGTACCTCGGCCGGCTCGTCGAGGTGGCCGACAAGCAGAAGCTCTTTGCCGAGCCCCGGCATCCGTACACGCGCATGTTGCTCGATGCGATTCCGCAGATGAAGCACACCGGGCGCGCGCGCACGGCGGTGCAGGGCGAGGTGCCGAACCCGCTGAACCCGCCCACGGGTTGTGCCTTTCATCCGCGCTGCCCGCATGCCAATGCGCGCTGTTCGTCGGAGCGGCCCAAGCTGCTGGGCATTGCGGGCGTGCAGGTGGCCTGCCACGCGGTGGAGGAAGGGCGGCTGTGAGCGCGCAACCGGCCGGTTGGCCGGAGGGGTTGCCGTACCGGCCGCATCTGCGATTCTGTTCACTCGGCAACGAGAACGTCGCCGAGGTGATGGAGAGCTTCCGGCTCGCGTGCGAGCGGATCGGCTACGCCACCAGCGTCGATGCGGCGCCGAGCATCGACAACGCCGACATCAACATCTTCTTCTTCGCGATGGGCCTCGGCCTGCCGTCCGATGCGGACCTGCCTCCCAATGCCATCGTCGTCAACTTCGAGCCGGCCTTGCCCGAACTGCTGGCGGAGCAGCCCGGCTACCAACGGCTGCTGCAGCGCGCCCACGTGTGGGAGTACAGCCTCGAGAACCTGATGCAGCACCAGGCCCTGGGCATCTTCAGGTCCGACTACGTGCCGCTGACCTTCGAGCCACGGGCCACCCCCGTCGTGCCCGAGTCGCAGGTGCTCGACGACGCCGGGCAGGACATTGACGTCATCTTCTTCGGCGAAACCACGACCCAGCGCGTGCAGGTGCTGGAGGCGCTGAGCGCCTGCGGGCTGCGCGTGGTCTATCCCACCGGGCAGGCCTGGACGCCGGCACAACGCGATGCCTTGCTGCCGCGCGCCAAGGTCGGGTTGAACATGCGCAAGGCGGGGCAGGCGGCTACGGCTGAAATGCCGCGCCTGTCCATCCTGCTGAGGCATCGCAAGGCCGTCGTGTCCGAGCTTTATCCCCATTCCGAAGTGCCGCCTGCGGTGCGCGATGCCGTGGAAGGCTGTTCGAGGGACGAGCTCGTGGACCGCGTGCGCGCCCTGGTGGCCGACGCGCCGCGCCGTCGTGCCCTCGAAAAGGCGGGGCCGGCGGCGCTGCTGGGGCTGCAGCCGCAGCACGAGGTGCTCGCCACGGCGATGCAGCGCTATCTCGCGGCGGCCCGACAACGCCTGGCGTGCCAGCAGGCGCTGGGCACGAGCGACACCGACTTCAAGGTGTCGACGCTGACGGTCACCCGGAACGACGAGGCGCACATCGCCGACGCACTGGCGTCGATGGCGGTGCAAACCCTCGCCCCGCACCGGATCATCGTGGTGGACGACGCATCGACCGATGGCACCGTGGCCGTGATCCGCGAGCGGATGAAGGCCGACCCGCGTCTTTCCAGGCTCCTGCTGCTGCAGGCGCCGGTCCCGATGGGATGGGCGACAGCGGCCCAGTGGGGGCTGTCGCAGGCACACGGCGACGGGCTGGCCCTGTGGCCGGCTTCCGTGCGCAGCGACGCGACCCGGCTGCAGGTGCAAGCCGCGTTCCTGCGGCTCTTGCCGACCGTCGGCGCGGTCGGGTCCTGGTACACCGTTGCCGGCCCAGGCGATGACGGCGAGCCCGCCATCCAGCGCCTGCCCGAGACGCACCCGCAGATCCTCGCCGGGCTGCTGGCCCACATGCCGCGCGAACAGCCGCTGCTGATGGGCAGCCTGATGCTCGCATTGCCGCGGGTCCGGCAGAGTGGCCTCGGCTTCGATGCCACCTTGGGAGAGTTCGCCTGGCTCGGCTTGCTGCTGGAGCTCGTCAAGGACCACGCCCTGCTCGCAAACTTGCACATGGGGCTGAGCCATTGCACGGGCAGCCGTGCGACCGCTGCCCCGATGCCCAGGGAAGTGACCGCACTGGCCCATCTTCGCGAACGTCTGCTCCCGCTGGTTTTCCCCGATCTGCCATCGGCCGATGCCCAGCGCCTGGCGCGGCTCTATGGATTGCAATGGGCGCCCGATGCGCCCGATGCCACGGCGCTGTTGCGGGAGATCGCGCACGCCTGCCAGCAGCAGGACGACGCCCATGCTGCCACCGTGCTGCGCGGCGAGTGCCTGCGCGTGCTGGCCGTGTATGCACAAGGCGGCCGCCTTGCGCCCGGCTACGTGCAGGCGTTGATGCAAGAGCCCTTGCTGCGCGACTTCCTGGCGCCTCTGGGTGAGCGCATGTATGCCTTCAGCGGAGGCAGCACTCCCTAGTCCAACGACCCGGTCGCCGCCGCGTGTTCGGCTTTTGATCTATAAGCCTTGGGTGCTTTCGTAAAAATCACACCAAGGAGAACAGCACATGTGGGCCCTGCTCTTGTTGCCCTTCGTGGGGTTGTTGTGGCCGCCGTTCTACAACAGCGAGTTGCCGGCACTGTTCGGCTTTCCCTTCTTCTATTGGTACCAGCTGCTGTGGGTGCCTGTCACGGCCCTGCTGATCTGGGTCGTCTACCGCAGCAACTATGACGAGGGAGACGAATGATGGCCGGCCAGATCAACTGGACCGCGCTGGCGGTCTTCGTCTTCTTTTTCCTCCTGGTCACCGTGATGGGCTTCTGGGCCTCGCGCTGGCAAAGCGGCGGCGCCAAGGGCAAGGGCGCCCATCTCGACGAATGGGGCCTGGGCGGCCGCAACTTCGGCACCTGGATCACCTGGTTCCTGGTGGGCGGCGACTTCTACACCGCCTACACCGTGATCGCCGTGCCCGCGCTGGTCTACGCCGTGGGCGCCTACGGCTTCTTCGCGCTGCCGTACACCATCCTCGTCTACCCGATCGTCTTCATCATCATGCCCAGGCTCTGGCATGCCGCGCACCGCGCCGGCCATGTGACGGCGGCTGACGTGGTCTATGGCCGCTACGGCTCGCGCGCGCTGGAGCTGGCCATCGCGGTCACCGGCGTGGTCGCGACCATGCCCTACATCGCGCTGCAACTCGTGGGCATGGAGGTCGTCATCAAGGCGCTGGGCCTCACGGGCGAGCTGCCGCTGGCGGCCGCCTTCGTGATTCTTGCGCTCTACACCTACTCGGCCGGGCTGCGCGCGCCAGCGCTCATCGCCTTCGTCAAGGACCTGATGATCTACATCGTGGTGCTGGTGGCGGTGGTGCTGGTGCCCATGAAGCTCGGCGGCTACGGCCACGTGTTCCAGGTGGCCGGCGATGCCTTCACGGTCAAGGGCGGGGCGACCGGGCTCACGCTCAAGCCCGCGCAGTACCTGCCGTACGCGAGCCTGGCGCTGGGCTCGGCGCTGGCGGCCTTCATGTACCCGCACACGCTGACCGGCATCTTCGCGGCCAAGAGCGCCAACACCATCCGCAAGAACGCCGTCTTCCTGCCGGCCTACACGGTGCTGCTGGGGCTGATCGCGCTGCTGGGCTACATGGCCTATGCGGCCCATCTCTCGGTGAAGAGCAACAACGACGTGGTGCCGGCGCTCTTCAATGCGCTGTTTCCGTCGTGGTTCGCGGGCTTCGCGTTCGCGGCCATTGCCATCGGTGCGCTGGTGCCGGCGGCGGTGATGTCGATCGGCGCGGCCAACCTGTTCACCCGCAACTTCTGGAAGGCCTACGTGCGGCCCGACGTCACGCCGGCGGGCGAGGCCAAGGTCGCGAAGATCGTGTCGCTGGTGGTCAAGCTGGGCGCGCTGGTGTTCATCCTGTTCCTGCCCACGCAGTTCGCGCTCGACCTGCAACTGCTGGGCGGCCTGTGGATCTTGCAGACCTTCCCCTCGGTGGTGTTCGGCCTGTTCTTCGGTTGGTTCCGTGCGCCCGCGCTGCTCACCGGATGGGCGGTGGGGCTGGTCGGTGGCAGCTGGCTGGCCTTCTCGGATGGCATCAAGCCGGTCCACACCTTCGTGATCGGTGACGGCAGCTACACGCTCTACACCGGGCTGGCGGCGTTGGTGCTCAACATCGTCGTGGCGGTGGTGGTGCAGCTGGTGGTCAAGGGCAGCCCGCTGCGCGAAGCGCCTGTGCTCGCGAGGAAGTAAGCCAAGCCGCCGACCTGCTTGCCTGTTCGTTGCTGGAAAGTGTGCGCAAAGGCACCGCCTTGCGCCGAAAACTGTTGCAGAGTGCCGCCATGCCAATGACGACGACTCTCGCAACCTCCGAACTGGGCCGCCGCGGCTTCCTCATGGGCACGGCCCTGGGCGCGACCGCAGTGCTGGCTTCCCTGGCCTGCAGTGTGCAGGCGGCCGGTGCGCCTTCGCGGCGGATGCCGGTGATCTTCATCGGCCACGGCACGCCCATGAATGCGATCACCGACAACGCATTCACGCGGCGCCTGTCGGCGTGGGGCAAAGAGCTTCCCCGGCCGTCGGCCATCCTCAGCGTGTCGGCGCACTGGTTGAGCCGGGGCGCCACCGGCGTTGGCGTGCAGGAGCGGCCGAAGACGATCCACGATTTCGGCGGCTTCCCGCAGGCGCTTTTCGACATCGAGTACCCGGCGCCCGGCCATCCTGCGCTTGCGCGCGAAGCCATCGGCGTGGTCAAGCAGGCACCGGTGATCGGCACCGACCAATGGGGCCTGGACCACGGCACGTGGTCGGTGCTCAAGCACCTCTATCCGAAGGCCGATGTGCCCGTGTTCCAGCTCAGCATCGACTACGACAAGCCGGCTGCCTTCCACTACGCCGTGGGCCGCGATCTGGCGGCGCTGCGCGATCAGGGCGTGCTCGTGATGGGCAGCGGCAACGTGGTGCACAACCTGCGGGCGACCGATCGCGGCACCGTCGATGGGCCGAAGGCCAGCCGCCCGTGGGCGCAGTCCTTCGACGATGCCGTGAAGGCTGCGCTGGCAGGCCGTGATGACCGTGCCCTGATCGGCTATGAAAAGCTGGAAGGTGCGTCAACCGCCGTGGCCACGCCGGACCACTACTTTCCCTTCCTCTACGCCCTCGGCGCGGCCGGGGCGGGCGAGCGCGCGAAGACGACCTACGAAGGGTTTCAGTCGGGCACGCTCAGCATGCGCTGCATCCAGTTCGGTTGAACGAAGCGCACGCCGCGGCGGCTTGTTACTGCTCTTCGCCCCAGGAGAAACCGTCGCGGGCGATCATCGCGCTCGATGCGCTCGGACCCCACGTACCCGCCGCATAAGGGCGCGGGCCGCCATCCGATTCCCAGCTGTCGATCAGCGGCTCGACCCAGCGCCATGCTTCTTCCTGCTCGTCGCTGCGCACGAACAGGTTGAGGCGCCCGTCGATCACGTCCAGCAGCAGGCGTTCATAGGCACCCACGCGTTCGGCGCCGAAGCGCTTGTCGAAGTCCAGGTCGAGCTGCACCGGCGCCAGTTGCGCGGCCGCGCTCTGGTTGCCGTTGGTGCGCTGGCGGTTGTCCTGGGCCTGCGCGAGCATGTGCAGCTCCAGGCCGTCCTTGGGCTGCAGGTTGATCACCAGCTTGTTCACGTTGCCGGCGGGTGCACGGTAGATCGCGTGTGGCGTCGGCCTGAAGTTGACCTCGATGCGCGCATCGCGCGAGGCCAGCCGCTTGCCGGTGCGGATGTAGAAGGGCACGCCGGCCCAGCGCCAGTTGGCGATCTCGGTGCGCAGGGCCACGAAGGTCTCGGTGCGGCTGTCGGGGTTCACGCCCGGCTCGTCGCGGTAGCCCGGCACCCGTTCGCCGTAGGCCGTGCCCGCCGTGTATTGGCCACGCACCGTGTGCAGGCCCAGCGTCTCGGGCGTCCAGGGCTTGAGCGCGCGCAGCACCTTGAGCTTTTCGTCGCGGATCGCATCGGCGTGCGAGTTGATGGGCGGTTCCATGCCGATCGCGCACAGCAGCTGCAGCGCATGGTTTTGCACCATGTCGCGCAACGCGCCGGTCTGGTCGTAGAAGGCGCCGCGCTTCTCGACGCCCAGGTCTTCGGCGATGGTGATCTGGATGTTGGCGATGTGCTCGCGGCGCCAGATGGGCTCGAACAGCGCATTGCCGAAGCGCATCGCAAACAGGTTCTGCACCGAGGGCTTGCCCAGGTAGTGGTCGATGCGAAAGACCTGCTTTTCTTCGAGCACCTTGCCGACCGCGGCGTTGATCGCGCGGTTCGATGCCAGGTCGTGGCCCAGCGGCTTCTCGAGCACGATGCGGGTCTTGGGGCCGTTCAGGCCGGCCGCGGCGATCTGCTCGACCACCTGCGTGAACAGCGCCGGCGCCGTGGCCACGTACATCACGACCGTCTTGGCATCGCGCTGCTTGAGCAGGTCGGCCAGCCGCGTGTAGTCGTCGGGCTTCGACAGGTCCATGCGCAGGTAGTGCAGCATGGACGCGAACTTCTTGAACTCTTCCGGCGAGGGCCGCTTGGCGCCTTCGACCGCGCTGAAGCGCGACTGGATCAGCTCGCGGTACTGGTCGTCCGACAGGTCGTCCCGCGCCACGCCGACGATGCGGCCGTCTTGCGGCAGGCTGCCATGCCGGAACGCCTGGAACAGCGCGGGCATGAGCTTGCGCCACGCGAGATCGCCAGTACCGCCGAACAGAACGAGATCGAAGCTCATGAGAAGACTTTCCTTTGTCTGAGTGCCGAGCAGGCAATGTGCCAGTCGCGATGGTACTTGTACCGATTCGGGAAAACTGTACTAAAGCTACGCTCGCTCGTGGCCGCAAGGCCTTTTTTTATTGCTGAGGCGGAGATACCCGATATGAAGAACAAGATTTTTACCGCAGCCGCGTTGCTGGGCCTGTCGGCCGCCGCGTCGGCCCAGACCGTCAACGTGATCTGCTCGGTGCAGGCCGAGTGGTGCAACGTGATCTCGACCGTCTATGCCCGCACGACCGGCGTGCGCATCAACATGGCGCTCAAGGGTTCGGGCGAGGCGCTGGCCCAGCTCATCGCCGAGAAGGACAACCCCAAGACCGACGTCTGGTTCGGCGGCACCGGCGACCCGCACCTGCAGGCGGCCGAACAGGGCCTCACGCTCGAATACAAGTCGCCCACGCTGTCGCAGTTGCACCCGTGGGCCCAGCAGCAGGCCAAGCAGTCGGGCTACAAGACGGTCGGCATCTACTCGGGGCCGCTGGGCTTCGGCTACAACCCCGAGCTGCTCGCCAAGAAGAAGCTGCCGGTGCCCAAGACCTGGGCCGACCTGCTCAAGCCCGAGTACAAGGGCGACATCCAGGTGGCCAACCCCGCATCGAGCGGCACGGCCTACACCATGATCGCCACGCTGGTGCAGATGATGGGCGAGGACAAGGCCTTCGACTACCTCAAGGCGCTGCACAAGAACGTGGGCCAGTACACCCGCTCGGGCACCGGTCCGATCAAGGCGGTGGCACGCGGTGAAACCGCCGTGTCCATCAGCTTCGTGCACGACGGCCCGGGCGAAAAGATGCAGGGCTTCCCGGTCGAGACCATCACGCCCGCCGACGGCACCGGTGCCGAGATCGGCTCCATGAGCATCATCAAGGGCGCGCGCAACCTCGACGCCGCCAAGAAGTTCTACGAATGGGCGCTGACCCCGGCTGCGCAGGAACTGGGCGCCGCCAACAAGCAGTTCCAGCTGCCGAGCAACGTGAACGCCAAGCTCGACCCGCGGATTCCCGACTTCAAGAAGATCAAGTTCATCAACTACGACTACGCGAAGTACGGCGCCAGCGCCGAGCGCCGCCGCCTGATCGCGCGCTGGGAAAAAGACGTCAACTCGCTGCCGCGCTAAGTGGAAGCGCGTTCCATCGAAGGGGCGCCCATCAATCCGGCGTCCCTGGCTGCGGCCCGGCGCTCGCAGCGCTGGATCTGGGCGTGGGTCGCGCTGGGCTTCGCGGCGTACCTGCTGCTGCCCTGGTATGCGATCCAGGACGCGACCTGGTACGAAGCCGTTCCGCAGGTCTTCGGGCAGGCAGAGGGCGCCAATGGCCTGATGCAGGCGGCCACGCAGGGCCGTGGCTGGCTCTTCATCGGGCTGGCGGGCCTGCTGATGTGCGCCGTCGGCGCGTGGCTGCCGGCGGGCCGGGCGCAGGGGCGCTGGCTGCTGGCGGGCGGCGCGATCGGCGCCGTCGGCCTCGCGGTCGCGGGCTTCACCATCGGCGCGCGGGGCTGGAGCTTCGCGGCGCTCAATACGCAGTTCGGCGAACTGGCCACCAACCAGTTCGGCATCGGCGCGGGTGGCTTCGTGGCGCTCACCGCGCTCGTGCTGCTGATGGCCTTCGGCATTGCGCGGCTCGGCCTGTTCAAGGGCGACCTGTTCGTGGCGGCCTCGGTCGTCGGCTGCGGCGTGCTGATGGCGCTCTTCATCGCCTACCCGGTGAGCAAGGCACTGGCCGGTGCCTTCTTCAATGAAGACGGCCAGTGGTCGATCAACGCCTTCGTTGCACGCGTGTTTACCGAGCGCATCTGGGGCGTGGGTTGCCTCTCGGGCGGCGTGCGCTGCGGCGTGGCCTGGAACACGCTGGTGCTGGCGCTGCTCACGGCGGCCGGCACTACTTTCCTCGGCACGCTGATGGCGCTGATGGCCGAACGCGGCAGCAAGCGCGGGCAGGGCGCGTTGCGGGTGCTGGCGCTGCTGCCGATCATCACGCCGCCTTTCGTGGTGGGCCTGGGCCTGATCCTGCTGTTCGGCCGTGCCGGCATCGTCAATCAGGTGCTGGAGAACGTGTTCGGCATCGAGCCCACGCGCTGGTTCTACGGCATGCCGGGCGTGCTGGTGGCGCAGCTCTTCGCCTTCACGCCCATCGCCTTCATGATCATGCGCGGCGTGGTGCAGGGCATCGCGCCCAGCCTCGAAGAAGCTGCGCAGATGCTGCGTGCCGACCGTCGCCGCACCTTCTTCACGATCACGCTGCCGCTGCTCAAGCCGGGGCTGGCCAACGCCTTCCTGGTGGGCTTCATCGAGAGCATTGCCGACTTCGGCAACCCGGTGGTGGTGGGCGGCCAGTTCTCGGTGCTGTCGACCGACATCTTCTTTGCCATCGTCGGCGCGCAGTACGACCAGGGCCGTGACGCGTCGCTGGCCTGGGTGCTCACGATCTTCGCGCTCGGCGTGTTCGCGCTGCAGCGTGGCCTGCTGGGCAAGCAGAACTACACCACCGTCAGCGGCAAGGGCGACGCCGGCATTGCGATGGCGCTGCCCGACGGCGTGCGCCGCACCATCTACTGCATCGCGCTGCCGTGGATCGCGTTCACCGTGGTGGTCTACCTGTTCGCCTTCGCGGGCGGCTTCGTGCAGACCTGGGGACGCGACTACACCTTCACGCTGAACCACTTCAAGAGTGCGTTCGCGCTCGAATGGGGGCAGTTCGGGCTGGTGTGGGCCGGCACGGCCTGGAACTCGCTGATCACCACGCTCAAGCTCGCGGGCATCTCGGCACCGATCACCGCGGCGCTGGGCCTGCTGATCGCGTGGCTGCTGGCGCGCAACGAGTTCAGGGGGCAGGGCGCCTTCGAGTTCGGCGCGCTGCTGGCCTTCGCCATTCCGGGCACGGTGCTCGGCGTGAGCTACATCCTGGCCTTCAACGTGCCGCCGTTCGAGCTCACGGGCACCGGGCTCATCATCGTGCTGTGCTTCATGTTCCGCAATTTGCCGGTGGGCGTGCGGGCCGGCACGGCGGCCTTCAAGCAGCTCGACCGCTCGCTCGACGAAGCCTCGCTGATGCTGCGCGCCTCGACCTCGCAGACGCTCTTCAAGGTGGTGCTGCCGCTGCTCAAGCCGGCGCTGGTGGCCGCGCTGGTCTACAGCTTCGTGCGCGCCATGACGACGGTGAGCGCGGTGATCTTTCTGGTCACCGCCGAGAACGAGCTGGCCACCACCTACATCATCGGCCGCGTCGGCAACGGCGACTACGGCATTGCATTGGCCTATTGCACGGTGCTCATGATCCTGATGTCGCTGGCGATCGCGCTGGTGCAGTTCGTGGTCGGGGAGCGCAAGCTGGGCAGACGCGGGGCCGCGCCCAAACACCAAGGGCATCACAAAATGGAAAGCCTCTCTGTATGAACGGCATCGAATTCCGCAACATCACCAAGCGCTACGGCACCGACAAGAACGGGCCGATGGCCGTCAAGGGCATCAGCTTCGAGGTGCCCGTGGGCACGCTCACCACCATCCTTGGCCCCTCGGGCTGCGGCAAAACGACCACGCTGCGCATGATCGCGGGGCTCGAGTCGCCAACCTCGGGCTCGATCTTCATGGGCGGGCGCGACGTCACCACGCTGGGGCCGGCCGAACGCAACGTCAGCATGATGTTCCAGAGCTACGCGCTGTTCCCGCACATGAACGTGATCGAGAACGTGGCCTACGGCCTGCGCATGAGTGGCGTGAAGAAGGACGAGGCCACCTCGCGTGCGCGCGATGCGCTCAAAGGCGTGGGCCTGGTCGGCTTCGACGAGCGCCTGCCCAGTGAGCTGTCGGGCGGCCAGCAGCAGCGCGTGGCGCTGGCGCGCGCGCTGGTGCTTGAACCGGCGGTGCTGCTGTTCGACGAGCCGCTATCCAACCTCGACGCCCGCCTGCGGCGCGAGATGCGCGAGGAAATCCGCGCGCTGCAGCAGCGGCTGAAACTCACGGTCGCCTATGTCACGCACGACCAGAGCGAGGCACTCGCAGTGAGCGACCAGATCATCGTGATGGACCACGGCGTGATCGCCCAGCGCGGCACGCCCGAGCAGCTCTACGGCCGGCCCGAGAGCGAGTTCGTCGCCGGCTTCATGGGCGAGGCCATGGTGTTCCCCGCCGTCGCCGAAGCGGACGGCAGCGTGGCGCTGGGCCCGCTGCGCCTGCAGCCGCGCCATGCGGTCGCGCCCGGCACGGTGAAGGTCGCGGTGCGGCCCGAGGCCTGGCTGATCGGCGCGGCAGGGGGCTTGCCGGCGACTTTGCGCAAGGCGGCCTACCTCGGCAGTTTCTACGAATATGGCTTCGACACCACGCTGGGGCCGGTCTTCGTGGTGTCGGCCGACTTGTCGCTGCCGCTGGCCGCGGGTGCGCAGACCACGCTGTCGCTCGGAGCCCATGGCGTGAGCGTGGTGCCCGGCGCATGAAACAATGGCGCCATGAACGTGGTTTTCGATCTTGGCGCCGTGCTGTTCGCATGGGAGCCCACACGGCTGGTACAGGCCCATCTCGCCCCGCATGCGCCCACCGAGGCCGCCGCCGCGGCCATGGGGCGGGCGCTTTTCCATCACGACGACTGGACCAGCTTCGACTGCGGCACCCGCACGCTGGGTGATGCCATCGCGCGCATGTCGGCCCGGCTGGCGCTGCCGGCGGAGCCGCTTCACGCCATGCTCGACGGGCTGGGCGAGCGGCTGGAGCCCATCGGCGTGACGGTGGCGATGCTCGAAGAGCTGATCGCCCACCGCGAGGCCGGTCAGCCGCTGCGGCTGTACTACCTCTCGAACATGCCTTCGCCCTATGCCCGCGCCATCGAGCGCCGGCACGCGTTCATGCGGCGCTTCGACGGCGGCGTGTTCTCGGGCGACGTGAAGTTCATCAAACCGGATCGTGAAATCTACGAGGTGCTGGCGATGCGTTATGCGCTCGATCCGGCGCAGACCGTGTTCATCGACGATTCGGCCGCCAACGTCGAGGCGGCGCGTGCCTTCGGCTGGCACGCCATCCACTGCACCGCGCCGGCCATGCTGCCGTCGCAGCTGCAGCGCTACCTGCCGGTCAGCACGACCTTGTCGGTGTCGAACCCCAGGCTGCGGGCGTAGTCGAGTTCGGCCAGCAGCACCGCGTCGTCCAGGCGCGGCGCGCGCGACAGCACCCAGAGGTATTCGCGGTCGGGCGTGCCCACCAGCGACACCTGGTACTCGCGGTCGAGCTTCAGGATCCAGTAGTCGCCCCAGACCATCGGCAACCAGCCGAGCCATGCCGGGGCAAAGCGCACTTGGAGCCTTCCCGCGCCGGGCTGGCCCGCCACGGGCACCACGCGGGCGGTGCCGGTCGCTTCTTCGAAATTGCCATCGGCCCGCACGCAGCGGTTGAGCACCTGCACGGTGCCATCGCGCCGGGGCGTGTATTCGGCGGTCACGGGGCCGCCGCACTGTTTCTGGAAGCGGTTCGGCAGGCGGGCCTGCTCGTGCCAGATGCCCGCATAGCGCTGCAGATCGACCGGCGCCACCACCTGCAGAGGTGCGCGCATCAGCGGTGCGCCATCGGCCGGCCCGGCCACCTGGGCGCGGGCATTGCGCGCGGCGCCCAGTGCCAGCCAGGTCGCGACACCTCCCACGACGAAAGCAGTGGCCATGGCGCCGATCGCTGCGCTGGTGCGGCGGTCGTCGAAAGGCGCGATGGCGGCGGGCGTGGTGGTCGTGGCAGACGCGACGGGGCGTTGGCGAAGGGACATTGGGGGCACTCCTGGGCGGTAAGAAATTCGCCGTAAGGTGCAGGCTAGCCCGCGGCGCTTGCCGCGCCTCGTCAGCCGCGGACCACAGCCCTTGTAGGGCAGGGCGGCCGGACAACCACACGGGCAGCAGGCCGATGCCGCCGCGTGAAAACCCGTGCTACGGTGCGCATGAAAACATCGGCCGACGCGCAACTGCGTGCAGGACTTGTCACAACCCGCACAGGATAATGATTTCATGAACCAACTCGATGCCCTCCGCCAGTGGACCACCGTGGTTGCCGACACCGGTGACTTCAAGCAACTCAGCGCCTCCAAGCCGCAAGACGCGACCACCAATCCGTCGCTGATCCTCAAGGCCGTGCAGAAGCCCGAATACCGGCCGCTGCTCGACGAGACTGTGAAGAAGCATGCCGGCAAGCCGCTCGACGAGGTCATCGACCGCCTGCTGGTGCGCTTCGGCACCGAAATCCTCTCGATCATTCCGGGCCGCGTGTCGACCGAAGTCGATGCGCGCCTGTCGTTCGACACCGCGGCCACCGTGGCGCGCGGCGAGCGCATCGTGGCGCTCTACAAGGCCGAAGGCATCGACACCGAAAAGCGCCTGCTCATCAAGGTCGCCTCCACCTGGGAAGGCATCGAGGCCGCACGGGCACTGCAGCAGAAGGGCATCCGCACCAACCTCACGCTGCTGTTCTCGTTCGCGCAGGCCGTGGCCTGCGGCGCAGCGGGCGTGCAGCTCATCTCGCCCTTCGTGGGCCGCATCTACGACTGGTACAAGAAGTCGGCCGGCGCCAAGTGGGACGAGGCCGCCAATGCCGGCGCCAACGACCCCGGCGTGAAGTCGGTGCGCGAGATCTTCAACTACTACAAGCAGCAGGGCATCAAGACCGAAGTGATGGGCGCGAGCTTCCGCAACGTCGGGCAGATCCAGGCACTGGCCGGCTGCGACCTGCTGACCATCAGCCCCGAGTTGCTGGCCGAGCTGGCCGCGAGCAACGCGCCGCTCGAGCACGCGCTCGACGCCAAGGCCGCTGCCAGCGGCGACGCGAAGAAGGTGAGCTACGACGAGGCCGGCTTCCGCTTCGCGCTCAACGAAGACGCAATGGCCACCGAGAAGCTCGCAGAAGGCATCCGCGCCTTCGCGGCCGACGCGGTGAAGCTCGAAAAGCTCATGCTGGAAAGCGGCAAGTAAACATGGCCATGACCCTTCGCTGCGACCGTGCGCCGGCTTGGGCGCAACTGCAGGCTTACTTCGAGACGGCGGGCCGCCAGTTCGATGTGCGCCACGCCTTTGTCGACGACGCAGGGCGCTACGAGCGCTTCAGCCAGGAGGCGCCGTACGTGTTCGCCGACCTGTCGAAGAACCTGATCGACACGCGCATCGAAGAGCTGCTACTGACGCTGGCGCGCGAATGCGGCCTCGAAGCGCATCGCGACGCCATGTTCGCGGGCGAGCACATCAACAACACCGAAGACCGCGCCGTGCTGCACACGCTGCTGCGCGCGCCGGCGAATGCGCCGACCGGTCCGAAGACGGTGAACGAGCTGCGCGAAGTGCACACCACGCTCGACGCCATGCTGGCCTATGCCGAGAAGGTGCGCGCCGACCACACGATCACCGACGTGGTCAACATCGGCATCGGCGGCTCCGACCTCGGCCCGCAGATGGCGGTGCTGGCGCTCGCGGAGTTCGCGGCGCCGGGCAAGCGCTTTCACTTCGTCTCGAACGTCGACGGCCACGAGCTGGCGGGCGTGCTGCAGGGGCTGGCACCCGAGCACACGCTCTTCCTCATTGCCTCGAAGACCTTCACCACCGCCGAGACGATGACCAACGCGCTCTCGGCCAAGCGCTGGTACGAGCAATCGGGCGGCACCGACATCGCGGGCCACTTCGCCGCGCTCACCACCAACGTCGAGGCCGCGAAGAAGTTCGGCATCGACATCACCTTCGGCTTCTGGGACTGGGTGGGCGGCCGCTATTCGCTGTGGTCGGCCATCGGCCTGCCGATTGCGCTGGCCATCGGCGCGGACGGTTTCCGCCGGCTGCTCGCGGGCGCGCATGCGATGGACGAGCACTTCCGCACCGCACCGCTGGCGCGGAACCTGCCGGTGCGCCTGGGCCTGCTCGACGTCTGGTATCGCAACTTCCACAAGTTCACCAGCCGCAGCATCGCGCCGTACCACAGCGCGCTCAAGCGCGTGCCGGCCTACCTGCAGCAACTGGAGATGGAAAGCAACGGCAAGCAGGTCGATGCGAGCGGCAAGCCCGTGGCCTCCGGCACTTCGCCGGTGCTCTGGGGCGAGCCCGGCACCAACGGCCAGCACGCCTACTTCCAGATGTTGCACCAGGGCACCGACGTGATCCCGCTCGAATTCGTGGCGGTGCGCGACGCGGCGCACGACCTCGAAGGCCATCACCCCAAGCTGCTGGCCAATGCGCTCGCGCAGGCGCAGGCGCTGATGGTGGGCAAGCTCGATGCGGGCGGGCACAAGAACTTTCCGGGCAACCGGCCGAGCACCTTCTTCGTGTTCGAGAAGCTCACGCCCGAATCGCTCGGTGCCTTCCTGGCGCTGTACGAGCACCGCGTGTTCACCAGCGGCGCGCTGTGGGGCATCAACAGCTTCGACCAATGGGGGGTGGAGCTGGGCAAGGTGC
This sequence comes from Variovorax sp. EL159, assembly GCF_900100965.1. Lineage (GTDB taxonomy): Bacteria > Pseudomonadota > Gammaproteobacteria > Burkholderiales > Burkholderiaceae_C > Variovorax. The sequence continues at coordinate 672,740 of NZ_FMUJ01000005.1, forward strand.
TGGCGCGCGACATCGAGCCGCGCCTCGCATCGGGCGACATCACGGGGCTCGATGCCTCGACGGCGGGCCTGCTGAAGCGCCTCAGCCCGCAGCAGTAGCCGCCGCTTCGGCGGGTGCCCGCACGGGCGCCCCGCTGGCCATGCGCACGCACAGGTCGAAGGCCTGCTGGAGCCCTTCGATCTGCGCCACGCCTTTTCCGGCAATGTCGAAGGCACTGCCGCTGGCCGAGGTGGCCACCGGCACTGGCAGGCCGCCATGCAGCGTGACACCCTGCTCGAAGCCCATGAGCTTCATCGCGATCTGGCCCTGGTCGTGGTACATCGACACCACCGCATCCACGTCGCCGCGCCGCGCGCCGATGAACACCGTGTCGGGCGAGAACGGGCCGCGCGCATCGAAGCCTTCGGCGCGCAGCTGCTCGATGGCCGGCGCGATGATCTCGATTTCTTCCATGCCGATGGAGCCGCCGTCGCCCGCATGCGGGTTGAGCCCCGTCACCGCGATGCGCGGCTGCGCCACCCCCGCGCGGCGCAGGGCCGAGGCGATGATCTTCACGGCGTCGCGCACGCCCTCGACGGTGATGTGGCTCGCCACGTCCTTCAGCGGAATGTGCGAGGTCACGCGCGAAGTCCACAGCGAGCCCGTGAGGTTGAACTCGCAGACGAAGCCGGTGACGGCAAAGCGCTCCTGCATGTAGCGCAGTTCGTCCTCGTGCGTGAGGCCGCCCAGGCGCAGCGAATGCTTGTTGAGCGGCGCGAAGAGAATCGCCTCGGCCTGCCCGCGCCGAACAGTGGCCGTCGCCAGTTCCAGTGCCTCGAAAGACGCGCGGCCGGACTGCACGTTCGACTCGCCGAGCACCGGCTCCTGCCCCTGCATCCAGTCGCGTGCGAGCAGGGTGGGACGGCCGTCCTCGAATCGCAGCGCATCGAGATGCTCGATGGGCAGCACGTCGAGCCTGGCGCCCGCCACGCGCTCGCCCGCGGCCAGCACGGCCGGGTCGGCAATCAGCAGCACGCGCGCGGCATCGAGATTGCGCTGGCGCGCCAGCAGCTTCACGGCCATTTCGGGGCCGATGCCGCTGGGGTCGCCGAGCAGCACGACGATGCGGGGTTTGGCGGAGATCACGCCGGAGGGGCTTGAAGGGGTGGACATGTCGGTCGGATGCGGTTGAAAAAAAAGAAGAAGGGGGCGGCTTCATTCGGCCTTGATGTTGGCGTCGCGCACGAGCTGGCCGTAGTGGTCGAACTCCTGCTTGTTCATGGCGGCAAAGGGCTCGCCAGTGAGCGCGCCGGGCTCGCCGCCCAAGGCCTTGATGCGCGTCTGCACATCGGGCAGCTTCAGCGTGCGGACGAGTTCGGCGCTCAGGCGTTCGACGACGGGGCGCGGCGTGCCGGCCGTCACGTAGAGGCCATACCAGGTGGACACGTCGGCGCCCTTGATGCCCTGCTCGGCCAGCGTCGGCACGTCGGGCAGCTCTGGCGAGCGCTGCGGCGCGCTCACGGCCAGCGCGCGGAACTTGCCGGCCCGGATCTGGCCCATGGCCGAGGAGGTGCTGTCGAACATCATGTCGACCTCGCCCGAGATGATGTCGATGTGGGCCTGCGAACTGCCCTTGTAGGGCACGTGGATCGACTTCATGCCCGTGGCCAGGTTGAAGGCCTCGCCGCCCACGTGCTGCGTGCTGCCGATGCCCGACGAGGCGTACTTGAAGCCGCCGGGCTTTGCCGCCATCGCCGCCACCAGGTCCTTGACCGACTTGTAGGGCGAGTTGGCCGACACCACCAGCACGTTAGGCATGACGGCCACGAGGCCGATGGGCTGCAGGTCCTTGAGCGGGTCGTACTTGAGCTTGAGGATGTGCGGCGCCACCGCCTGCGCCGTGTTGGTGGCCAGCAGCAGGGTGGCGCCGTCGGCCGGTGCGCGGGCCGTGAGCTCGCCGGCGATGGTGTTGGAGGCACCGGGCCGGTTCTCCACGGTCACCGGTTGCTTGAGCACCGGCGAGAACTTGTCGGCCAGCACACGCGCCAGGATGTCGGTGCCGCCGCCGGGCGGGGCGCCGACCATGATGCGCATCGGCTTGTCGGGGTAAACCGGCTCCGCGCCGGCCAGCGACGCGGCGAGCATCGCCAGCGCCAGTCCCGCCCCGCGGGCCAGGGAAGAAAGCTTCATCGGTTTGTCTCCTGCTTGTTGTGGGCCCGAGCCTACGGAGCTTCGTTCGTCCGATCCAATCGAAAAAGGCCGAAGCTCCATATACTTTTGTGCATGACAAACGGTCTGGCCGATGCCTCGCTGATGCTCCATGTCCGGCCACGCCAACTGCTCCTGCTGGCCCGGCTCGACACCCACCGGCACCTCGGCCGCGCGGCGGAAGCCATGAACATCAGCCAGCCCGCGGCCACCAAGCTGCTGCAGCAACTGGAAGATTCGCTGGGCGAAAAGCTGTTCGAGCGCCTGGCGCGCGGCATGGAGCCCACGCCCTATGGCGAGATCCTGATCCGCTATGCCCGCCGCGTGCTGAGCGACTTCGGCTCGGCCCGCGAGGAAATGCTCGCGCTGCGCTCGGGCCTGAGCGGCGCGTTGCGCGTGGGCAGCGTGCCGGGCGCGGTGCCCGAACTGCTGGCGCCGGCGCTGGTCGAGTACCACCGGCGCCATCCGCAGGTGGCGGTGTCGGTGGTGGTCGAAACCAGCGACGTGATCCAGTCGCTGTTGGAGCGGGGCGATGTCGACCTCGTGCTGGGCCGGCTCACCGACAGCCACGACGAGGCGAAATACGCCAGCGTGCCGCTGCTGGGCGAGTCGCAGGTGGTCGTGGTGCGCGCGGCCCATCCGGTGTTCGAGCGCGCCACCGTCGTCACGCTGGCCGACATGGCGAACTGGTCGTGGGTGCTGCAGCCGCCCGGCTCGCCGCAGCGCGGGCGCTTCGAGGCGGCGATGCGCGAAGCCGGCATCCGGGAGCGGCTGGACATCATCGAAACGGCATCGCCCATCGCCACCACGGCCCTGCTCGAAAACTCCGACATGGCGGCCGTGATGCCGGCCTCGCAGGCCGGCCACTACACGCGGCTGGGCGTGCTGCGCACCGTGCCCGTGGAGCTGCCGGTGCGGGTGCCGCCGATCTGCCTCGTCACCCGCGAAGACCGGGCGCTGTCGCCGGCGGCCGCGCAGTTCCGCCGCCAGCTGCTGGGCGCTGCCTGAGGCCTTTGGACCACCACTCATCCATGCTGTATTGCATCGATTAGGGAATCTCCCAGTCAACTGGTGCATGAAAGTACCACTGCCGACGATCGAAGTACCAAACCCGCAAGCGCGTTTCTCCAGAATCCGGCCACGGCGACCCGACAGGCACCCCAGGGCGTCGCTCACCTCTAGGAGACAACATGAAGCGTTTTCTGAAAGCGGGCCTCGTCCTCGCACTCGCCGGCACGGGCCTCGTGTCCCAGGCCGCCACCACCGAGCTTGTGATCGCGACCGTGAACAACGGCCACATGATCGAGATGCAGAAGCTCACGCCCTTCTTTGAGAAGGCCTACCCCGACATCAAGCTCAAGTGGGTCACGCTCGAGGAAGGCACGCTGCGCCAGCGCGTGACCACCGACATCGCCACCAAGGGCGGCCAGTTCGACGTGATGACCATCGGCCTGTACGAAGCGCCGATCTGGTCGAAGAAGGGCTGGCTCAAGCCCATCGCCACCGATGCGGCCTATGACGTGGACGACCTGCTGCCCGCCATCCGCAACGGCCTGTCGAACGACGGCAAGCTCTACGCCGCGCCCTTCTACGGCGAAAGCTCGATGCTCATGTACCGCAAGGACCTGGCCGACAAGGTGGGCGTGAAGTTCTCCGACCAGCCGACCTGGGCACAGGTGAAGGAGTTCGCCGACAAGGCCAACGACCCGAAGGCAGGCGTGTACGGGATGTGCCTGCGCGGCAAGCCGGGCTGGGGCGACAACATGGCCTTCCTGACGACGCTGGTCAACACCAACGGCGGCCAGTGGTTCGACATGCAGTGGAAGCCGCAGATCGACACCAAGGTCTGGAAGGACGCGATCACCTTCTACGTCGACATCATGAAGAAGAACGGCCCGCCCGGCGCCTCGGCCAACAGCTTCAATGAAAACCTGGCGCTGTTCAACGAAGGCAAGTGCGCGGCCTGGGTCGACGCGACCATCGCGGCGTCGTTCATCAGCGACCCGAAGCAGTCGAAGGTGGCCGACAAGGTGGCCTTCGCGCAGGCACCGACCGCCGTCACGCCGAAGGGCGCCAACTGGCTCTGGTCGTGGAACCTCGCGATTCCGGCCAGCTCGACCAAGGACGATGCGGCGCAGAAGTTCATCAAGTGGGCCACGTCGAAGGACTACATCAACCTCGTGGCCAAGGAAACCGGCTGGGCCTCGGTGCCGACCGGCACGCGCAAGTCGACCTACGCGAACCCCGAGTTCCAGAAGGTCGCGAAGTTCGCCGAAGCCGAGAAGAAGGCCATCGACACCGCCAACCTCACCGACAGCACGCTGCCCAAGTCGCCTTACGTCGGCGTGCAGTACGCGGCCATTCCCGAGTTCCAGGCAATTGGCGTGGCGGTGGGCCAGCAGATGAGCGCGGCCCTGTCGGGCAAGGTCACGGTCGACCAGGCGCTGAAGACCTCGCAGCTGGCTGCGGAGCGTGAGATGAAGAAGGCTGGCTACTACAAGTAAGCCCGAGGGCTTGCTCCCTCCCCCGCTGGGGGAGGGTCGGGGTGGGGGCAAGCGGCGCATCCGTCAGCGCGGCGCTTGATCGAGCAGGCCCCCATCCCCGCCTTCCCCCAGAGGGGGAAGGAGCCAGAGACAACAAGAAGGGACTTCCTCATGAAAAGACTCCTGCCCCGCGCCCTCATGGCGCCCGCGGTGCTCACGCTCTTCCTCTGGATGATCGTGCCGCTCGCAATGACGTTGTACTTCTCCTTCGTCAACTACAACCTCATGCAGCCCGGCGAGCACACCTTCGCCGGCATCGAGAACTTCCACTACTTCGTCACCGACCCCGACTTCTGGCCGGCCACCTGGAACACCCTGCTGCTGATCGGCAGCGTGATCGTCATCACGGTGGTGTTCGGCGTGCTGCTCGCGTTGCTGGTCAACGAGCCTTTTCCGGGGCGCGGCATCGTGCGGGTGCTGCTGATCTCGCCCTTCTTCGTCATGCCGGCAGTGAATGCGCTGCTGTGGAAGCACATGATGATGAACCCCATCTACGGCGTGCTCGCCGACGTGTGGCGCTTCTTCGGTGCCACGCCCGTCGACTGGCTCACCGACGTGCCGCTGCTCTCGGTGATCATCATGGTGGCCTGGCAATGGCTGCCTTTTGCCTGCCTGATCTTCATCACCTCGCTGCAGTCGCTCGACCGCGAGCAGATGGAAGCCGCGCGCATGGACGGCGCGAGTTCGTTCCAGCGCTTCTTCTATCTCACCATTCCCCACCTGGGCCGCCCGATGGCCGTGGTGATCATGATCGAGATGATCTTTCTGCTCAGCGTGTTCGCCGAGATCGCCATCACCACCAATGGCGGCCCGGGCAACGAGAGCACGAACATGACCTACATGATCTTCAAGCAGTCGCTGATGAATTTCGACGTGGGCGTGGCGTCTGCCGGTGCGCTGTTCGCGGTGGTGCTGGCCAACATCGTGGCCGTGTTCCTCATCCGCATCATCGGCAAGAACCTCGACTAGTCATGTTGCACACCCCCAGTCTTCGCGCACTTCGTGTCGCTTCGCCAACCCCCTTGCAGGGGGCAACACCAACGGCCCGGCAGAGCCGGTTCCGTGGTGTTCCTGGAACTGGTCCCATCCCGAGTCGACGAGCGGTGGAGTAACTCACATGCAACCCAGCAACTTCCTTCCCCAGCTGCTGCGCACCGTCGGTGCGTGGGCCGTGGCGCTGCTCCTGTTTTTCCCGCTTGGCTGGCTGTTCCTCACGGCCTTCAAGACGGAGCTGCAGGCGATCCATGTGCCGCCGCTTTTCATCTTCGAGCCCACGCTCGACAACTTCAGCGAAGTGCAGCGCCGCAGCGACTACCTGCTGTATGCGCGCAACTCGCTCATCACCAGCCTGGGCTCGACCATCCTGGGCCTGCTGATCGCGGCGCCCGCCGCGTACTCGATGGCCTTCTTTCGCACGAAGAAAACGCGCGACATCCTGATGTGGATGCTCTCCACCAAGATGATGCCGGCCGTGGGTGCGCTGGTGCCGATCTACGTGCTTGCGCAGACGGCAGGCATGCTCGACTCGCTGCCCGCGCTGACCATCGTGTTCACGCTGTCGAACCTGCCGATCATGGTGTGGATGCTCTACAGCGCCTACAAGGACATTCCGAACGAGATCCTCGAAGCCGCGCGCATGGACGGCGCGAGCCTGTGGACCGAGTTCCGCCATGTCGTGATGCCGCTGTCGGTCGGCGGGCTCGCATCGACCGGCCTCTTGTGCCTGGTGCTGAGCTGGAACGAGGCCTTCTGGGCGCTGAACCTCACCTCCGCCAAGGCCGGCACGCTGGCCACGCTCATAGCCTCGTACTCCAGCCCCGAGGGCCTGTTCTGGGCCAAGTTGTCGGCGGCTTCGCTGATGGCCATCGCGCCCATCGTCGTGTTCGGCTGGTTCAGCCAGAAGCAACTGGTGCAAGGCCTGACCTTCGGCGCCGTCAAGTAAAGAAAGGGAGACATCTCATGGCCTACCTCGAACTCAAGAACATCAAGAAGAGCTTTGGTGAAGTGAACATCATCAAGGGCGTCGACCTGGAGATCAAGAAGGGCGAGTTCATCGTCTTCGTCGGGCCTTCGGGCTGCGGCAAGTCGACGCTGCTGCGCCTGATCGCGGGGCTCGAACCCATCACGAGCGGCAACCTGCTGCTCGACAGCAAGGACATCACCTGGACGCCCTCGGGCAAGCGCGACCTGGCGATGGTGTTCCAGAGCTATGCGCTCTATCCGCACATGAGCGTGTACGACAACATGTCCTTCGCGCTCAAGCTCGCGGGCGTGTCGAAGGATGAGATCAAGACCAAGGTCGAGTACGCGGCCAAGACGCTCAACCTCACGCAGTACCTGGACCGCACACCGAAGGACTTGTCGGGGGGCCAGCGCCAGCGCGTGGCCATCGGCCGCGCCATCGTGCGCGCGCCGAAGGTGTTCCTGTTCGACGAGCCGTTGTCGAACCTCGATGCGGCGCTGCGCGGCAACACGCGTGTCGAGATCCACAAGCTGCATCGCGCGCTGGGTGCGACCACCATCTACGTGACGCACGACCAGGTCGAGGCCATGACGCTGGCCGACCGCGTGGTGGTACTCAAGGACGGGCTGATCGAGCAGGTCGGAACGCCGCTGGAGCTGTACGACCACCCGGCCAACCAGTTCGTCGCGCAGTTCATCGGCATGCCGTCGATGAACATGGTGGCGGCGAGCGCGATTCCGAGTTTTTCCGCCGCCACCGGTGGCCGCCTGCCGAGCGACGGCTTCCTGGGCGTGCGCCCCGAGGGCCTGCGCGTGCATCCGAAGCAGGGTGCGCCGGTGTCCGACGTGCAGGGCCGCGTCGAGCTGATCGAGGCGCTCGGTGCCGACACGCTGATCCACGTCGACGTGGGCGGCGTGCCACTGATCGCGCGGCAGAACGACCGCACCCCCTTGCAGGCCGGCGACGACGTGGCGATCGAGCTCGACCCGTCGGTGCTGCACCTGTTCAACCGCGAAGGCCGTTCGGTCTCTGCCTGATCTTTCTTCTTCCGGACATTTCCCCGTGACCCTTGCAGCAGCGTCTCTTGCGCAAACCCCACCGGCTCTTTCCGAGTTCACGGTGCTCCACCTGGGCCTGGGCTCGTTTCATCGGGCGCACCAGGCCGTCTACCTGCAGCGGCTGATCGATGCGGGCGACACCCGCTGGTCGCTGTCGGGTGCCAACATCCGGCCCGACATGGCCGATGTCGTCGCGGCCCTGCAGGCGCAGGGCGGGCGCTACACGCTCGAAACCGTGTCGCCGGCCGGCGAGTACCGCTACGAGCAGATCGAGGCCATCCGCGAGGTGTTGCCCTACGAGCGCTCGCTGGCGGCCGTGGTCGCGCGCGGCGCGGCGCCGTCCACGCGCATCGTGTCGTTCACGGTGACCGAAGCCGGCTACTACCTCGACACCAAGGGCAAGCTGGACCTATCGTTCACGGACTTGGCGGCCGACATCGAGCGCGCGCGGCGCGGCGAGGCGGGCGAGACCATCTACGGCGCTGTCTGCGCGATCCTGCGTGCGCGCAAGGTGGCTGGCGCGGGCGCGATCACGCTGCTCAACTGCGACAACCTGCGCCACAACGGCGACCGCTTTCGCGCAGGCCTGCTGGAGTTCATCGAGCGCGCGGGCGACGCCGACCTGCTGGCCTGGGTGAACGCGAACACGCGCTGCCCGAACGCGATGGTCGACCGCATCACGCCGCGCCCGCCGCCCGAGTTGCGCGCGCGCGTGAAGGCCGCCACCGGCCGCGACGATGCGGCGCCGGTCACCGGAGAGAGCTTCATCCAGTGGGTCATCGAAGACAACTTCGCGGCCGGGCGACCCGACTGGGGACGCGTGGGCGTGGAGCTGGTCGAATCGGTGCAGCCGTATGAAGAGGCCAAGATCCGCATCCTCAACGCCACGCACAGTTGCGTCGCGTGGGCGGGCACGCTGATCGGGCTGAGCTTCATCCATGAAGGCACGCACAACGCTGCGATCCGCAAGATGGCTTACGACTACGTGACCGACGATGTGATCCCGTGCCTCAGCCCCAGCCCGATCGACCTTGCGGCGTACCGCGACGTGGTGCTCGACCGCTTCGGCAACCCGGCCATTCGCGACACCAACCAGCGCGTGGCGGCGGACGGCTTCTCGAAGATTCCCGGCTTCATCGCGCCGACCGTGCGCGAGCGGCTGGCGGCGGGCCAGAGCATCGACAGCGTGGCAATGCTGCCCGCGTTGTTCCTGGCGTTCCTGCAGCGCTGGCACAAGGGCACGCTGCCCTACGCCTACCAGGACCAGGGCATGGACGAAGCCGTGGCACATGCCATCTGCGATGCCGCCGACCCGGTGGCCGCGCTGTGCGCAGGGGCGGCGCTGTGGGGCAGCATCGCGGGCGACGCACGACTGGTCGATGCGGTGCGCCGCGCGGGCGAGCGCGTGGCGCGCTTCGTCGCTGCCGAAAGCAACAAGCCATGAGCGGCCGTCTGCAAGACCGCCATGTGCTGCTGACCGGTGCGGGCGGCGGCATCGGTCTTGCGGTGGCCGAAGCCTGCATCGCCGAAGGCGCACGCTGCAGCGTGATCGATCGCGCGGCCGCCGCACCCGATGCGGTGCGCGCGCTGCAGCAGCGCCATCCCCAGAGCCTGGCTTACATCGCGGCCGACGTGACGGACACCCGCGCCATCGCGCACCTGCTGGCCGAAGCGCAGGTGACCTTCGGGCCCATCCACACGCTGTTCAACAACGCGGCCGTGTTCGATCTCGCGCCGCTGCTCGACAGCGACGAGGCCTCTTTCGACAGGCTCTTCGCGGTGAACGTGAAGGGCATGTTCTTCGTCATGCAGGCCGTGCTGCGGCACATGGTCGAGGCCGGCACGCGGGGCGCGTCGGTCATCAACATGGCGTCGCAGGCCGGGCGCCGCGGCGAGGCGCTGGTGTCGCACTACTGCGCGACCAAGGCCGCCGTCATCAGCTACACCCAGAGCGCCGCGCTGGCCATGGCGCCGCATGGCATCCGCGTCAACGGCATCGCGCCGGGCGTGGTCGATACGCCGATGTGGGACCACGTCGACAGCCTGTTCGCCAAGGCCGAAGGGCTGCCGATCGGAGAGAAGAAACGGCGTGTCGGCCTCGAGGTGCCGCTCGGCCGCATGGGCCTGCCGGGCGACATCGCGGGGGCGGCGGTATTCCTGGCCAGCGACGAGGCGCGCTACATCACCGCGCAGACGCTGAATGTCGATGGCGGCAACGTGATGAGCTGAGATGAGATGGCAGCATCCGCAAAAAAAGTATCAGCGCCGTTCCCCTGGGTGCGGCGACGCGCGGCCGGCACAGTGAGAAGATCGATTTCTTTTGCAGCGTGCAATCCATGAATGAAGATTTCCACCTGTACCTCGACAGTGCAGACCTCGCGGAGCTGAAGACCTGCCTGCCGCACCCGGTGGTGCATGGGGTGACGACCAACCCCACGCTGCTGCAGCGCGCGGGCGTGGGCCGCGCCGCGGTGCCCGATCTGCTGAAGCGCTGCATCGACCTGGGCGCGCGGCAAGTGCAGGCGCAGGTGTATTCGGACGAGGTCGACGGCATGCTCGAAGACGCGCGGGCCCTGCTGTCGCATTTCGACCGGGGCCAACTGGTCGTCAAGATTCCCGCCACGCGCCAGGGCCTCGATGCCGGTGCGCGGCTCATCGCGGAGGGCGTGCCCGTCACCTTCACGGCGGTGTATGCGCCCGAGCAGGCGCACTTTGCGGCGCAACTGGGCGCGGCCTATGCGGCGCCATACCTCGGACGGCTCGAAGACGCGGGCGTCAACGGGCTGGCACTGATCGCGCAGATGCAATCGCTGGTGGCGCGGCGGCCTTCGCCGGGCACGCGCCTGCTGGTGGCCAGCATCCGCTCGCGCGAGGCGTATCTGTCATTGCTGGGGCTCGGTGTGGGGGCCATCACCATCCCGCCGCGTCTCTTTGCCGAACTGCTCGACCATCCCGCCACGCTGGCTGCCGAACGCGGCTTCCTGGCGGATGCACGGGCCTTGCCCTGATTCACACCCGAAGCACCATGCGCATTGCACTCACGGGCGAAGCCCTCATCGATTTCACCGCCAGCGAGGCGGGCACCCTGGCCTTTCTGGGGCATGAAGGCGGCTCGCCGCTCAACACGGCCGTGGCCTGTGCGCGGCTGGGCCAGCCGACCGGCTTTCTCACGCAGCTGTCGACCGACCTGTTCGGCGAACGGCTGATGGGCTTTCTCGAACGCAACGGCGTGGACACCAGCTTCATCCTGCGCAGCGATGCACCGTCAACGCTGGCGTTCGTCGAGCGCACGCCGCAGACCAACCGCTACGCCTTCTACACACGCGGCAGTGCCGATGCGACCTGGGCGCCCGCGCCCTTGCCGCCATTGCCGGCGGAATGCCGTTTTCTGCATTTCGGCTCGATCTCGCTGCTGCAAGACCCGGCCGGCGCGCGCATTGCCGACCTGATCGCAGAGAACAAGGGCCGCCGCGTGATCGTGTTCGATCCGAATGTGCGGCCCAGCCTGATCGCCGACATGGCGGCCTACCGGGCACGCGTCGCGCGGTGGTTCGCGATGGCCGACCTCGTCAAGCTCAGCGACGAAGACGCGGAGCTGCTCGCGCCCGGCCGGCCGGTCGATGCGCTGGCTGCCGAATGCCTTGCTGCGGGCGCGCGTGCCGTCATCGTCACGCGCGGCGGTGCCGGCGCCACGCTCTGGCGCACGGGGCATGAAGCGATGACCGTGGCCGCACCGCGCGTGAAGGTGGTCGACACCATCGGCGCGGGCGACACCTTCACGGCCGGGCTGTCGGTTTCGCTGCTGGCGCAGGGTGTCGAGCAACCCGCCCAATTGAGCGAGCTGAGCAACGAGGCGTGGACTGCGGTGATGCGCTTTGCCGCCACGGCCGCCGCCCTGAATTGCACCCGCGAGGGCGCCGACCCACCGACGCTGGAAGCTGTTCACACCGCGCTTGCGCAGGAAGACAATGGGGCCACCGCTTCCCGGTCCTGATCGGTGCTGCCATGACCACGTCCACACGCAAACGCGCGATTCCTCGCCAGCGTCAACCGGAGCTGGAGCGCGACTTTGCGCGCTCGCCCTCGCTGGGCTACGAGGCGCCTGAAGAAACCGGCCTGGTGCGCTGCCTGGCGCACGGCTTCCCGAGTCCGCTGGTGCGATGGCACTTTCATGAAGACTACGAGCTGCACCTGATCACCGAGACATCGGGCAAGGCCTTCATCGGCGACTGGATCGGGCCGTTCCAGCCAGGGCACCTGGTGCTGTGCGGGCCGCGGCTGCCGCACAACTGGATCTCGCTCGACGTGCCCGAGGGCGGTGCCGCCGGACGCGACCGCGTGATCCAGTTTCGCCATGAGCCCATCGAGCGCGCCGCCGCCGACATTCCCGAGCTGCGCGAGGTGATGCAGTTGCTCGAGCGCGCGCGCCACGGCATCGAGTTCTTCGGCATGTCGCAGCAGGCGCAGGCGCACTGGGACAGCATCAAGGCCGCGCGCGGTGTGCGCCGCCTGGGCCTGTTCTGCGAGTTCATGGCCGACCTGGCGCAATGCACCGACTACCGGCTGTTGTCGAGCGTTCAGATGCAAGGCGCACAAGGCAGCGATGGCGATGCGCAGGTCGACCAGATCAACGACATCGTCAACCGCATCACCAACAACATGGCGGACCCGATCTCGATGTCGGACGTGGCGGCCGAGCTCGGCATGAGCGAGAGCCGCTTCAGCCGCTTCTTCAGGCGCTCGACCGGCAACAGCTTCACCGACTTCGTCAACCGCGTGCGCATCAACAGCGCCTGCCACCTGCTGATGCAGACCGACCACTACGTGACGGACATCTGCTACCAGGTCGGCTTCAACAACGTGGCCAATTTCAATCGCCGGTTTCTTGAAATCAAGGGCATGACGCCGAGCGAATTCAGGCGACAGGCCGACACACGCTTCGGCTGACACGACGCGAATCTTCGAGAAGCAATCAGGGAGAACTATCTTGTATCTGGGACTCGACCTCGGCACGTCCGAGCTCAAGGCGCTGCTGCTCGCCGACGATCACCGCATCGTTGGCGTGGCACGTGCCGCACTCACGGTCGAACGGCCGCAACCGCTCTGGTCGGAGCAGGCGCCAGGCCAGTGGTGGCAGGCGCTGGAGCAGGTCACGGCCGACCTGCGGGCCGCGCATGGCGAAGCGCTGTCGGCCGTGCGTGCCATCGGCCTGTCGGGCCAGATGCATGGCGCCACGCTGCTCGATGCGGCCGGCGAGGTGTTGCGGCCGGCGATCCTCTGGAACGACGGGCGCAGCGGTGCGCAGTGCGAGGCGCTGGCGCGTGCCGTGCCGCGCCTGGGAGAGATCGCAGGCAACCTCGCGATGCCCGGCTTCACGGCGCCCAAGCTGCTGTGGGTGCGCGAGCACGAGCCCGATGTTTTCAAGCGCGTGGCGCGCGTGCTGCTGCCGAAAGACTGGCTGCGCTTCATGCTCAGTGGCGAGGCGGTCAGCGAGATGTCGGACGCGGCGGGCACGCTGTGGCTCGACGTGGGGGCGCGCGACTGGTCCGATGAACTGCTCGCGGCCACGGGGCTGACGCGCGATCACATGCCGCGGCTGGTGGAAGGCAGCGAGGTGTCGGCCCGGCTCAAGCCTGAGCTGGCTGCGCGCTGGGGTGTGGGCAGTGGCACCGTGCTCATCGCGGGTGGTGCGGGCGACAACGCTGCCAGCGCGGTCGGCATGGGGCTCGTGGAGCCGGGGCAGGGCTTCGTCTCGCTCGGTACTTCCGGCGTGGTGTTCGTATCGACCGATCGCTTCTTGCCGAATCCCGCGCAGGCGATGCATGCCTTCTGCCATGCGCTGCCGAAACGCTGGCACCAGATGTCGGTGATGCTCTCGGCCGCGAGCGCCGTGAGCTGGGCCGCGAAGACGTTCAAGTTCGCCGACGAAGCCGCGCTGCTCGAAGCCGCTGCGTCGGTGCCGACGGACCAGCGTGCGCGCTGCCCGCTCTTCCTGCCGTACCTCTCGGGCGAGCGTTCGCCACACAACAACCCGAATGCACAGGGCGTGCTGTTCGGCTTGACCCATGCGCACGGGCCGGCGGAAATCGCCTATGCCGTGGTCGAAGGCGTGAGCTTCGGCCTGCGCGATGGCTTCGACACTTTGCGCCTGCCGGCCGACATGCCGCTGCGCGAGATCGCGCTCGTGGGTGGCGGTGCGCGCAGCGTGTGGTGGGGCCAGTTGCTGGCCGACATCTTCCAGGTGCCGCTCACGCTCTATGCGGGCAGCGAGACGGGCGGTGCGCTCGGTGCGGCGCGCCTTGCATGGCTGGCCGATGGTGGCGCGGTGGCCGAGGTGTGCACGCTGCCGCCGGTCAAGCAGCAACTGCTGCCTTCATCCGAAGGGGCCGATGGGCACAAGACGCGGCATGCGCGCTTCCAGGTGCTGTACATGGCGTTGCGCGACCAGTTCCGTTAAGTCGAACGCGCAATAAAAAAGGGCCGCTTGCGCGGCCCTTTTTGTTTTGGTGAGCAGAGCTCAGCCGGGCATTACATGCCCATGCCGCCCATGCCACCCATGCCACCCATGTCGGGCATGCCGCCGCCGCCAGCGCCGGACTCGTCCTTGGGTGCGTCAGCAACCATGGCTTCGGTCGTCAGCAGCAGCGAGGACACCGAAGCGGCGTTCTGCAGTGCGGTGCGGGTGACCTTCGTCGGGTCCAGGATGCCCAGCTCGAGCATGTCGCCGTACGTGTCGTTCGCAGCGTTGAAGCCGTAGTTGCCCTTGCCGGCCAGCACAGCGTTCACCACCACCGAGGCTTCGCCGCCGGCGTTGTTCACGATTTCGCGCAGGGGCGCTTCGATGGCCTTCAGCACCAGCTTGATGCCGGCTTCCTGGTCGGCGTTGTCGCCCTTGACCGACTCGCCCACGGCTTGCTTGGCACGCAGCAGAGCCACGCCGCCGCCAGCCACAACGCCTTCTTCCACTGCAGCGCGGGTAGCGTGCAGGGCGTCTTCGACGCGAGCCTTCTTTTCCTTCATTTCGACTTCGGTGGCTGCGCCAACCTTGATCACTGCAACGCCGCCGGCCAGCTTGGCCACGCGCTCTTGCAGCTTTTCACGGTCGTAGTCGCTGGTCGCTTCTTCGATCTGAACGCGAACTTGCTTCACGCGGGCTTCGATGTCACCAGCAGCGCCAGCGCCGTCGATGATGATCGTGTTTTCCTTGCCCACTTCGATGCGCTTGGCTTGGCCCAGGTCGGCCAGCGTCACCTTTTCGAGCGTCAGGCCCACTTCTTCAGCGATGACCTTGCCGCCCGTCAGGATGGCGATGTCTTCCAGCATGGCCTTGCGGCGGTCGCCGAAGCCAGGCGCCTTGACAGCCACGACCTTCAGGATGCCGCGGATCGTGTTCACGACCAGCGTAGCCAGGGCTTCGCCTTCGACTTCTTCGGCAATGATCAGCAGCGGACGGCCAGCCTTGGCGACTTGCTCCAGCACGGGCAGCAGGTCACGGATGTTGCTGATCTTCTTGTCGAACAGCAGCACGAAGGGGTTGTCGAGCAGCGCCGATTGCTTCTCGGGGTTGTTGATGAAGTAGGGCGACAGGTAGCCGCGGTCGAATTGCATGCCTTCGACGACGTCGAGTTCGCTGTCCAGCGACTTGCCGTCTTCCACGGTGATCACGCCTTCCTTGCCGACCTTGTCCATCGCGTCAGCGATGAGCTTGCCGATGGTTTCGTCGCTGTTGGCCGAGATCGAGCCGACCTGAGCGATTTCCTTCGACGTGGTGGTGGGCTTCGAAGCCTTCTTCAGCTCGGCGACCAGGGCCGTCACAGCCTTGTCGATGCCGCGCTTCAGGTCCATCGGGTTCATGCCGGCAGCCACCAGCTTGAAACCTTCGCGAACGATGGCTTGTGCCAGGACCGTGGCGGTGGTGGTGCCGTCACCAGCGTTGTCGCTGGTCTTGGAGGCCACTTCCTTCACGAGCTGGGCGCCCATGTTCTGCAGCTTGTCCTTGAGTTCGATTTCCTTGGCGACCGACACACCGTCCTTGGTCACGGTGGGGGCGCCGAACGAGCGTTCGAGCACCACGTTGCGGCCCTTGGGGCCCAGGGTCACTTTGACTGCGTTGGCCAGGATGTTGACACCCTCGACCATGCGTGCGCGGGCTTCTCCGCCGAAGACTACGTCTTTTGCTGCCATGATGAATTAACTCCGAATGGATTGGATTTGGATGGAATCGAAAGAGAGGAGAAGGCTTACTTCTCGACGACTGCGAACAGGTCGTCTTCCTTCATCACGAGCAGTTCGTCGCCGCCGACCTTGACGGTCTGGCCGCTGTACTTGCCGAACAGGACGCGGTCGCCGACCTTGACGGTCAGTGCGGCCAGTTCGCCCTTGTCGTTGCGCTTGCCCGGGCCCACGGCCAGGACTTCACCCTGATCGGGCTTTTCGGCGGCTGCGTCGGGGATGACGATGCCGGAGGCGGTCTTGGTTTCGCTGTCAACACGCTTGACGATCACGCGATCGGCCAAAGGACGAAGTTTCATTGCATCTCCTGGATATGGATAAGAAACGGGTTTGTGGTCGGGCGCCAGGGGAAGCCGGCGGCCCATCGACTGGAAGCGAGGGCTGTTAGCACTCATCAGCAGCGAGTGCTAATCATAAAGGCAATCGATGACCTTTCAAGGGCAGGGCTTGGTCTGGAGGGCTTGCTGGAGATCGGTTTTCAGCTGATTTCGGGTGCTTCCCGACCGGCTTTTGACTGCACGATCGTGCTTTTTGAGGGGCTTTGGAGCTTCTGTAGTTGGGGCGGGCCCGGTTTTCCTGGCCCCTTCCGCTATCTGGCCGCTACGCAGCCGGGCGAAAGCAAGAAGTGCGAGATGAATCACTTCCGGGCGGGGGTTGCCCTGGATGTATTGGATGAAGAAGGTACAGCCATGAGCTGATAGCCGGTTCCGTACACGGCGCGCAGCACGAATCCGTTCTCATGGCGAAGATCCAGCCGCCTGCGCAAACCCGCGGCGCAGACGTCCAGCGCTCGCGCTCCTTCGCGCTGAGGCGCGTCCTTCCATAGCGATTTCTGCAGCCAGCCCCGCGTCAGCACCTCGCCGACATTGCGAAACAGCGCCAGCGCGAAGGCGAACTGGCGCGGCTGAAGAATGATTTCGCGATCGTGGTGCAGCACGGTGTTGCTGCCGCCTAGGAACCGGTAGTCGCCCCGCACGAGGGTGTCTCCTGCAGCATGGGCTTCTTGCCGCTGGGTGTTGCCCGCACGCTGAAGCAGCAGGTGAATCTGCCAGTCCAGCTCCGCGTCCATCGCTGTCGGCGCCTCGAGGTCGAGGGCGTCGTTCCATTGGGCGTCGTCATCCATCGACAACAGACGCTCCCGGCCGCCGTCCTGGATCGCGAGAAGCGCCGGCATGCCCAGCACCTTGCACACGGCACGCAGGCTCGCATTCGTCATGTCATCTTGCGGGGCCAGCAACAACAGCAGGCTGAACCGCACGCCGTTGCTCAGCGTGGTCAGAAAGTCGGGAGTGCCCGCGAATACGACGGACTGATGTCCCATGCGATCCAGCCTGCCCTGCAAGGCCGCGGTGCGCGCACCGTCGCTGCCCAGAATGGCGATCGATAACGCCCCTCTCACGCCGGTCATCATCTTCATTTGCAAATGTTCGTTGGTTCTATCGCCGGGGCGGCGCCAGCAGGCGCGCACCGGCATCGCCGGGTTACTGGCCTACTGGATATTGCGCGGCGCGTAGCTTGTGAAGTGGCAGCCGTTGGACTCGAGCCTTTCGTAGAAGGCCTTGCCGCTGCCTGCTTGCGTTGCGAAGTCGACGTTGGCCCGACCGCCTGCAGGCAGGTCCGGGCCGTCGTCCATCCAGGCGGTGAGCCAGCGCCGCCGAGGCACCGGCGCTCGCTGTTGCCGGCACGCAGATCCCGAGCCAGCGGACGGCAGAAGATCGTCCGGTCATGCGTCGCGCGCCTTCCGAACAGACGGTCGAGCACGGATGCTCAATCGAACTCATAGCCCACGCCCACGCCGATATTGAACTTCTGGCCGCTGTAGCCACCGTTGACCTTGTAGACCCACTTGCCGTTGTCCGAGCGCCCAGAGAAGCCGACGGCCATCGCGCTGTAGCCCGAGTAGTTGCCCACCCCAACCGACAGCAGCGTCTTGCCCGGTGTCATCGCTTGCGGCAGCGAACTCATCGCGGTGGCCATGGCCACGCCCGAGTAGGCAATGCGCTGCGTGCTGCTGATCTGGCCTTGCAACTGGCTCTGCGCGGCCGTCAATTGCCCCAGGTTGACGGCGTCGGTCGGCGCGATGCCCGGCGCGACGTTGCTGATGCGCGTGCCGCCCGGCGCCTGGCCATTGCCCAGCGTGACCTGGTTGTAATTGACCGAGCCGTCCGGGTTGGTCGCGTACTGCACGCTGCTGGCCGTTACTGCGCTGGCCGTGGCCTTCAACTGCGCCACGTTGGTCGCATCGCTGTCAGCCGTGCCTGCTGCCACGCCGGTAATCTGGCGGAACTGTCCGTTGGCCGCATTGCCCACGGACACGGCCGCCTGCGTGCTGGTGGTGGCATTGACGGCTGCCGCCTGTTGCGCAGCCGCGCTTGCCGGTACATAGCCCGCCACGCCAGCGGCCGTCGACGCCACCGAGCCCGAGCCCAGTGCGACGCCTCCGCTTTGCTGCACCACCGCGCCGAAGCCGATGGCCGTGCCCTTCGACACGTTCTGCGCCTGGCTCAACGGCGTGCCGCCGGCATCGGCGTTGTCGCCCAGCGCCACGCCACCACCGCCTGCGCGAGCATTCGCGCCGATGGCCTGCGAGCCGGTGGCCAAGGCGCCCGTACCGATCGCGATGGCGTTCGCGCCCGTGGCCTGCGCACCGAAGCCCACCGCCACAGCGCCGTCGGCCGTGGCTTTCGCGCCGTTGCCGGCCGCGAACGAGTTGGCACCGCTGGCCACCGACTGCGGGCCGATCGCCACCGCTTCCTGCCCGCTGGCACTGGAGTCCGCCGCCGTGGAGTTGGCATGGAAGTACTTGGTGCCGGTGTTGTAGATGGTGTTGACCGTCGTGCTCAGGCTGGTGACGTTGAGATTGGTGGTGCTCAGGCCGGAGGACAAGCTGCCGATGCCGCTCGCAGCCGTGCTCAGGCCCACCGAGGTGGAGGTCGAGAGACTGTTGAGGTTGACGTTGGTCGTGCTCAGGCCAGTGGACAGGCTGCTGACGCCGCTGATGGCGGTGCTGAGGCCGGTCGACGTTGAGGTCGACAAGCTGGCAACGGCACTGTTGGTCGTGCTCAGGCCAGTCGACAGGCTCCCGATGCTGCTCGTCGCGGTGCTCAGACCCGTCGACGTCGAGGTCGAAAG
>NZ_FMUJ01000005.1:693010-693819 GCF_900100965.1 Variovorax sp. EL159
CGATGCTGCTGGTCGCGGTGCTCAGCCCTGTGGATGTCGAGGTCGAGAGGCTGTCGATGCTGCTGGTCGCTGTACTCAGGCCTGTCGAGGTCGAAGTCGACAAACTCGCAACAGCACTATTGGTCGTGCTGAGGCCAGTGGACAGACTGCCAATGCCGCTAGTAGCTGTACTAAGGCCCGTCGACAAGCTACCGATACTGCTGGTTGCTGTACTCAGCCCGGTCGAGGTTGATGTCGACAAGCTGGCCACAGAGCTGTTGGTCGTGCTGAGACCTGTCGAAAGGCTGCCGATGCTACTGGTGGCGGTGCTCAAGCCCGTCGACGTTGAAGTTGAAAGACTGTCGATGCTGCTGGTTGCTGTACTCAGCCCGGTCGAGGTCGAAGTCGACAAGCTGGCAACGGAACTGTTGGTCGTGCTGAGGCCAGTCGACAGGCTACCGATGCTGCTGGTCGCGGTGCTCAAACCCGTCGACAGGCTACCGATGCTGCTCGTCGCGGTGCTCAGACCCGTGGATGTCGAGGTCGAGAGGCTATTGATGCTGCTGGTCGCCGTGCTCAGCCCCGTTGACGTCGAAGTCGACAAGCTACCGATACCGCTGGTGGCGGTGCTCAAACCCGTGGACGTTGACGTCGAAAGACTGTCAATGCTGCTGGTCGCGGTACTCAGACCGGTCGAGGTCGAAGTCGACAGGCTGGCAACAGAACTGTTGGTCGTACTCAAGCCAGTCGAAAGGCTACCGATGCCACTGGTTGCGGTGCTCAGGCCCGTCGACAAGCTGCCGATGCTGCTGGTCGCTGTACTCAAGCCG
>NZ_FMUJ01000008.1 GCF_900100965.1 Variovorax sp. EL159
CTGATACTAATTGCTCGTGCGGCTTGACCCTATAACTTTGATCAATCCGATCAAGGTGTTATGCCAAGTTGACGCATTCAAAATAATTCGCCAAAAGCTGATTCCAAACTCTATGAATTCGTTGTGCTGATCATGTGATCAGCGCGACAACCCTTTATGCCTGATGACCATAGCGAGTTGGTACCACTCCTTCCCATCCCGAACAGGACAGTGAAACGACTCAGCGCCGATGATAGTGCGGGTTCCCGTGTGAAAGTAGGTCATCGTCAGGCTCTTACAGCCCAGAAAACCCCAGTCAGCAATGACTGGGGTTTTTTGCTTTGCGTGCGCGAAAAGCAGAGGCAAAGGACAAATCAATGCGGCCAGAGCAATGCTCGGCTCCAATAGCACAAGCAGGGGGCGAGCCAGAAAAGAAAAGGCGCCCTTCAGTCAGTTGTTGGCACCAAACAGGCGGAGCGAGAGCAAAGACTTGTCAAATCAGAGATTTCGAATAACCCCTGAGTCGAACTCGGCAGCCCTCACAGCAATAAGCTCACCGAGGATGTCATCGGTCAATTGCTCCAATTCGGCATCGCCAAAGAATCGCGAACAAATCACGCTGAGGTATGGCGTGCTTCGCAGCCAGAAAGCCCAGTCCTCGGCTGTGATCGACTGCACCTCCAGCAGCTTGAACTTCATCAGCACCTTGATGGCGTGACGTGCATGCTTCACCGGGTCGCGTTGCAGGCCATCCAGGCGACGCCGAGCGGTAGCCAGCGCCTTGTCGACATCATCAAAAACAGCGCCGTGCCCCGGAATCACTCGCAGCGGCTTCAACGCTTCAATCAGATCAAGTGTCGCTGCCACATCCTCGAACCCGGGCTCTCCAGCCAATTCGGGAAACGTGATCCCGAAGCCGTTCTCCCACAGCGCATCCGCAGAAATCATCGTCCGTGATGCCGCATCGAACAAGATGATCGAGTGAGGATCGTGACCAGGTGCCGCATGCACCTGCCACGGCGCACCGCCGAGCATGAGCTCCGTCCCAGGCCGCAACAGTCCGGTGAACTGAAACCGCGGACAGCTCTGACCTGTCGCAAGAAAACTCAGTCCCTGCTCGTCCCATCGCGCCACCAAATCCGCTTCGCCAGGCGGAATATCCGTTTGAACGGCTGGGTAACGCGCTTGCAGCGCGGCATTGCCACCGCAGTGATCACTGTGCAGATGCGTATTCAGGATGCGGTCGAGCGGCCGCACACCCAGTACCGCTTCAGCCAGCGCCAGCGTCTGGTCCGCATGCGTGGCATACCCGGTATCGACCATCGCCGTCTCGCCGTCGCCGACAAACAGGACGTTGTTGGACGACAGCCACCCGCGCTCGAACACGACGACATTCGCCGGCAGCCCGGCGCTCGCCGATGCGTGGCTCATTCAAGCGCTCGCGCTGGAGCGAAGTTCGCGTCGAAGGATCTTCCCGACATTGGTCTTCGGCAGCGATTCCCTGAATTCGATGTGCTTCGGCCGCTTGTAACCCGTGAGCTGCGCATGGCAGTACTGGAGCACCGCTTCTTCCGTCAGCGCCGGGTCTTTGCGGACCACGAAAACCTTGATGGCTTCGCCCTGCTTTTCATCTGCCACGCCGATGGCTGCGCATTCGACAACCCCGGGACACAGCGAGATCACGTTCTCCAACTCGTTCGGGAACACATTGAAGCCGCTCACAAGAATCATGTCTTTCTTGCGGTCGACGATGCAGCTGTAGCCGTCCTCTTGCATGACCGCGATGTCGCCGGTTCGCATGAATCCGTCGGGTGTGAACGCGGCCGCGGTCTCGGCCGGCTGGTTGTAGTAGCCCCTCATCACATTGGGCCCCTTGATGCAAAGCTCTCCGCGTTCGCCGATCGGCAGTGAATTGCCTTCATCGTCCTTGATCGCGATCTCAATGCTCGGCAATGGCAGGCCGATGGTGCCGGTGAACTCGGTGTTCGACACCGGGTTGTTGGTGCCGATCGCGCAGGTCTCGCTCATGCCCCAGCCTTCGATCATCGGGCAGCCTGTGGCCTCGAACCACCTGCGCGCCGTGCCTTCCGAGGCGGCCATGCCACCTGCTTGCGAGACGAAGAGCGTCGAAAAATCGATCGACTTGAAGTCCGGATGCATCAGCAGCGCATTGAAGAGCGTGTTCACTGCCGGCAGCATGTGGAAGGGCCGCTTCTTCAGCACTGCAATGAACTTGTTGAAGTCTCGCGGGTTCGGGATCAGCGTCATGTGCGAGCCCTGGCGGATCACCAGCAGGCAGAGCGTGAGCGCGAAGATGTGATACAGCGGCAGCGCAGCGATGCTGTTGACTTTCGCCAGATCGCCAGCGCGCGCCAGTGCCGGCGTGAACCAGGCTTCGGCCTGCAGCGTCGCAGCCACGATGTTGCGATGGGTCAGCACCGCCCCTTTCGACAGGCCCGTCGTGCCGCCCGTGTACTGCAGGAATGCGATCGAATCGAGCGTGCTCCGGTCGGGCCCGAGCGTGCGCCCGCGCCCTTGGGCAATGACCTGGGTGAACGGCGTGACCGTGCGGCCATCGTTCAATGGCAGCTTGTAGGCCGGCACGATCTTGGCCAGGTGGCGCACGGCCAGCGTGATCCAGGCGCCATACAGGCCACCCAGCAGGTCGCCCATCGAGGTCATGACCACATGCTTCACGGGCGTGCGCTCGATGACCTGCTCCAGCGTTGCCGCGAAGTTCTCGAGGATGACGATGGCCGTTGCGCCCGAGTCCTTGAGCTGGTGCTCCAGCTCGCGCGCCGTGTAGAGCGGGTTGACGTTGACGCAGGTGTAGCCCGCGCGCAGCACGCCACACATGGTGACCGCGAACTGCGGAATGTTCGGCAGCATGATCGCCACGCGCGCGCCGGGCTCGAGCCCGAGCGACTGCAGCCACGCGCCCAGGGCTTTCGACAGCGTGTCGAGCTCGCCGTAAGACATCCAGCGTTCCATGCATACCGAGAAGGGCCGGTCCTTGTAGCGGCCGAAGGCCTCCTCGAACATGTGAGGCAGGGACCGGTACTGCTCGGGATGAATCTCGTGCGGTACGCCGGCCGGATAGTTCTGTCGCGCGGATGTCTGCATGCAAGCTCCTTTGGCGCGGATTGTGGGAGGCAGAGTGCCTCCGCCGCCAGCGGGCTTGTCCTAGGGGGCGGGCATGCGCTGTCGCGCGGGCGATAGCCGCGCGGCGCGATCCATCGAAGCGAAAGGGCTCAGACCTTGCCGGTCTCGCCCGGCAGCAACACCCCTGCCTCGATGTCGTTCGCGACCTTCAGCGACTCGTACAGCGGGGTGAAATCGGGCGCCGTGAGATCGAAGAGCTGCGCAAAGCTGTCGATCACGAAGTAGTTGCTCTGGTAGGTGTCGATCTTGTAGCGCGTGCGCATGGCGCGCAGCAGGTCCAGCGGCAGCCGGCGCGGCTCGTCGCTGAGCACGGCATGCTTCAGCTCGCCCACCGAGCTCAGGATGCCGGCGCCATAGGCGCGCAGGCCGTCCGGCTGGCGAATCAGGCCGAACTCGACCGTGTACCAGTACAGCCGCGACAGCTTCTCGCCGGCACCCAGTTCATGCGCCTTGATGCCGCCGGCGCCATAGCGCTGCACATAGTCGGCGAAGGTCGGGTCGAACAGCATCGGCACATGGCCGAACAGGTCGTGGAACACATCCGGCTCGACGATGTAGTCGAACTCTTCCGGCTTGCGGATCCAATCCGTCACCGGAAACTTGCGATTCGCCAGCAGCGTGAAGAAAGGCAATTCCGGAATCAGCCCCGGCACCGCAACGATCTCCCAGCCCGTCGCGCGATGCAGCCGGTCGTTGATCTCGTCGAAGCGCGGGATGCGGTCCTTCACGCCCAGGGACGGCAGCGCCCTGATGAAGGCGTCGCAGGCCAAGCCCGACAACTGCGCGGCCTGGCGTTCGTAGAGCCGCTTGTAGGTGTCGTGGTCGGCCGCCGTGTAGCTGGCCCAGTCCTGCGGGCAGGTGTAGTCGGCCAGCACCGTGCCGCCGCGCGAGTAATCGCCGCGGGGCGGGCGGTCCGAAGCGCCGTAGACGGCGGGGGTGACAACAGCGGCGGCAGGGGTGTCCATGGGGAATTTCTCGGGTTATTTGAGCCAGCGGTCCATCACGCGCTGGAAGTCGCCGCCGGCTTGCTGCAGGTGCAGCCATTGGTCGACGTACGACTTGAAGGCCACGTCGTCGCGCGGCAGCATCCAGGCCATTTCGCCGTACTGCAGCGGCTTGTCGGGGTTGATCGCGCACAGGCCCGGCTTGAGCTTCTGCTGCGTGATGGCCTCGGCCGCCTCGGTCACGAACACGTCGGCGCGATTGGCAAGGATCTCGTCGAAGATCGTCACGTTCTCGCCGTGCAGCGTGAGCTTGGCCTGTTTGAAATTGGTGCGCGCAAAGCGCTCGTTGCTGCCGCCCGGATTGAAGATCACGCGGGTCGAAGGCTTGTCGATGGCGGCCACGCTCTGGTACTTGGCCACGTCGGCGCAGCGCGCAATGGGCGTCTTGCCGTTGACCATGTAGGGGGCGCTGAAGAAGGCGCGTTTTTGCCGGTCGGTGGTGACCGACACGCCACCCACCGCGATGTCGCACTTGCCGGCGGCAAGGTCGGGCAGCAGGTTGGCCCAGGTGGTCTTGATCCACTCCGACTTGGCGCCAAGGCTGGCGCTGAAGCCGGTCATGAGGTCGACGTCGATGCCCTCGAAGGACGCGTCGGTCTTCTGGAAGCTGAAGGGCTTGTAGTCGCCCGGCGTGCAGATGCGCAGCACCGCGGCCTTCTGCACCGTGTCCAGGTGCGAACCGGCCACCGGCGTTGCCGCAGGGGCCATGGCGCAACCTGAAAGAACGGCGGCAGCCGCCGCGATGAAGGTCAGTCCGATCGAAGACGTGCTGCGCATGCCGGGCTCCTGGGGCAGTGAAGAAGCCCTTATTTTGCGGCGCTCAACACGCCACGGCGCATCTGGTCGAGCTCGATGCTCTCGAACAGCGCCTTGAAGTTGCCGTTGCCAAAGCCGTCGTCGCCCTTGCGCTGAATGAACTCGAAGAAGATCGGACCCAGCTGGTTCTCGCTGAAGATCTGCAGCAGAAGGGCGTCCTTCTTGCCGTCGATCAGGATCTTGCGCTTCTGCAATTCGGCAACGCTCTCGCCGTGCTCCGGAATGCGCTTGTCCACCAGTTCGTAATACGTGTCGATGGTGTCGAGCAGCGTCACGCCGTTGGTGCGCAGCGCGTCGACCGTCTTGTACAGGTCGTCCGAGCCCATGGCGATGTGCTGGATGCCCTCGCCCTTGTACATGTCCAGGTACTCCTGGATCTGGCCGGCCTGTTCCTTGCCTTCTTCGTTGATCGGGATGCGGATCTTGCCGCAGGGGCTGGTCATGGCCTTGCTCTTCACGCCCGTCACCTGGCCTTCGATGTCGAAGTACTTGATCTCGCGGAAGTTGAAGAGCTTCTCGTAGAAGCCGGCCCACACGTTCATGCGGCCGCGGTACACGTTGTGCGTCAGGTGGTCGATGTAGGTCAGGCCATTGCCGAACGGCGACAGCGCCTGCTCCGGTGCAACGCCGGGCAGGGCCTCGAAGTCGACGTCGTAGAAGCCGATGTTGCCGATGTCGCCGGGCTTCGCCCCGTTCTTGCCGGGCCAGCGGTCCACCAGATAGATCAGGCTGTCGCCGATGCCCTTGATGGCGGGAATGTTCAGTTCGCCAGGGCCGGCCTTGTCGGCAAAGCCCCAGGCGCCGAGCGACGTGGCGCGCTCGTAGGCCTGCTTGGCGTCCTGCACGCGGAAGGCGATGGCGCACACGCTCGGGCCGTGCTCGCGCGCGAATTTCTGCGCGAAGGAGTCGGGCTCGGCATTCAGGATGAAGTTGATGGTGCCCTGGCGGTACAGCAGCACGTTCTTGTGGCGGTGCTTGGCCACGGCCTTGAAGCCCATGCGCTCGAACACCTTGCCCATGGCGACCGGGTCCGGTGCCGCGTATTCGATGAATTCGAAGCCATCGGTACCCATGGGGTTCTCCCAGGGCGTGAAGGCGGGGGCGTCGGCGTGGCTCATGTGCGGTCTCCGGAAAGGGTGGGGAATTTCAATGAATAGGGCGCGAAATCGGCCGGTGCTGCAATGTAGGGTGGATGGCTCTCAGGTTTTCAGCGTTTCTGGGCGCTGGCAGTGGCTCTTGCGCAGTAAAACTGCAAAAATAGAGGAATGGAAGCACTGGACAAGATTGATAGGCTCATTCTGCGCACGCTGCAAGCAGATGGACGCGCCACCTACGACCAGCTCGCCGAACAGGTCAGCCTGTCGCCCAGTGCCGTGCTGCGGCGGGTCAAGCGGCTCGAAGAAAGCCGGGTGATCGACCGCTACGTCGCCCTGGTCCAGCCCGAAGCCATCGGCCTGGGGCTGACCGCCTATCTCAACGTGCGGCTCGAAAAGCACACCGAGAGCCACAAGCGCAACCCGATGGACCTGTTCCGCGCCAGCGTGCAGACCTGGCCCGAGGTGGTCGAATGCGCCGCGCTCACCGGCGACATGGACTACCTGCTGCGCGTCGTGGTGGCCGACATGGCCCACTACAGCCGCTTCATCATGGACACCCTGCTCAAGCACCCCAGCGTGGAAGACTGCAAGACCAGCTTCGTGCTGGACCGTGTCAAAGCCACAACAGCTGTGCCCGTTTAGCCACAAACGGGTTGCGCGGGCGCCACGGGCTCTGGTAATGGGTCACGAATGTGTCTTGGAAGTGTCCCTGCTGGGTTGTTGATTAAGGGAAAACCCTTACATTTGAGCCATGCTTACCGCCAAGACCCTTCTCAAGGCGTCTCTCGGCCTTGGCTCTTTCCTGAAAGCGCCGATGGTTGAGACCCAACCACGCGCTACGCCTGCGCCCCAGCCCGTCATGGTGCCGATCCGCTCGATCGGCCCCCGTGAACGCGACCGCATCGCCGCCCACCTGCTGGCGCTGACCCCGCACGACCGCTACCTGCGCTTCGGCTATGCGGCGGCCGACGAGCAGATCCAGCGCTACGTCGACGGCCTCGACTTCGACCGCGACGAACTGTTCGGCATCTACAACCGTCGCCTCGACCTGATCGCGATGGCGCACCTGGCCTTTGCGCCCAGCGACCAGCACAGCGATTGCGCCGAATTCGGCGTTTCGGTCTCGGCGCATGCCCGTGGCCGCGGCTACGGCGCCCGCCTGTTCGAGCGCGCCGTGGTCGTCGCCCGCAACGAAGGCGTCGGCATGCTCTTCATCCATGCGCTGAGCGAAAACGCCGCCATGCTGAAGATCGCCCGCAATGCCGGCGCCACCGTGGTGCGCAGCGGCTCCGAAGCCGAAGCACACCTCGAGCTGCCCAGCGCCACCTTCGACAGCCGCATGAGTGAGATCGCGCTGGAGCACTACGCCGCGGTCGACTTCGCGCTCAAGAGCCGCGCCAAGCAGTTCTGGGCCTTCCTGGCGAGCCTGCAGGAAGTGCGCAGCGGCATGCGCGACGCCCGGAAAAAATCCGCCTCCTGACCGTTGGCCTCCAGGCTTTTCACTTCGCTTCGCTGCCTGTAACTCGCCACCCTCCGAGGGGGAGGCGCGGCTCGCCTTGGGGCGGCCCGGCGTTGGCCGCCGGTGTTCTTTCCCCTGGAAAAGCCGTGGTGGAGCCTGTCACACGCAATCCGGTATCCTTGCCCTTCCTCAACTCCGCCCTCCCGCAGTGGCCGACCCTCACCCTGAACGCGCACCCGTAGAACGGGAAGACAAGCGCGGCTTTCTCCAGAAGCTCGCCGAATTCATTCACCCCGGTCCTGACTCGCGCGACGAGCTGATCGAAACCCTGGCGGATGCCGAGGACAACGAGGTGATCGGCGCCGAGTCGCGCGTGATGCTCGAAGGCGTGCTGCGCATGGCCGACATGACGGCCGGCGACGTGATGGTCGCGGCGCCGCGCATGGACGTCATCAACATCGACGCGCCGTTCGATGCGCTGCTTCACCTCATCATCGACACCGCGCACTCGCGCTTTCCGGTGTACGAGGGCGAAAAAGAAAACATCATCGGCATCCTGCTCGCGAAGGACCTGCTCAAGCTGCAGCGCGCGCCGGGCCTGAACATCCGTGCGCTGCTGCGGCCCGCGACCTTCGTGCCCGAGAGCAAGGGCCTGAACGACCTGCTGCGCGAGTTCCGTGGCAACCGCAACCACCTGGCCATCGTCATCGACGAGTTCGGCCGCGTGGCCGGCCTCATCACCATCGAGGACGTGCTCGAGCAGATCGTCGGCGAGATCGAAGACGAGTTCGACATCGCCGAAGACGAAGGCGACATCTTCGGTCTGGCCGACCACACCTACCGCGTCTCGGGCGACACGCCCATCGAGCGCGTGGCCGAAGCCTTCGGCATCGTCTTCGACGAAGAGCAGCTGAGCGAAGACTTCGACACCATCGGCGGCCTGATCGCCCACGAGATGGGCCACGTGCCCAAGCGCGGCGAGCACCATGCGATGGGCGGCTTCGACTTCGTGGTGCTGCACACCAAGGGCGGCGCGGTGCGCTGGTTCAAGGTGTCGCCGGCACGCGGCGGCGACGCGGCCGATTGATGCCGCTGCCCGCAGCGGCGACGCAACGCGTTTAGCCTTTCTCTTCCGCCAATCTGCTTCGCCTGCTGGGCTTCGGCGTTGCCGGCCTGGCGCAGGCAGTTTCCATGGCGTCGCCTGTGAGCGGCAAGCCCTTGTGGTGGCTTCAGTTGCTGTCGCTCGGTGCGCTCGTCTGGCTGCTCGACAGCCTGCGCGTCCAAGGCGCGGGCTGGCGCCGCGCCGGGCTGCATGGCTGGCTCTTCTCGACCGCCTGGCTTACCGGCAGCTTCTGGTGGCTCTTCATTTCGATGCACACCTACGGCGGGCTGCCTGCGCCGCTGGCCGCCATCGCCGTGCTGGCGCTGGCCGCGGCGCTCGGGCTGTACTACGCGGCCGCCAGTGCGTGGTTCGTCGTGCGCGGCCCGAAGGGCAGGGTGACGGGCGCGCTCGTCTTCGCAGCACTCTGGACGCTGGCCGAACTCGTGCGCGGCAGCTGGTTCACAGGCTTCCCGTGGGGCGCCGGTGGCTACGCGCATGTCGAAGGTCCGCTGGCTGCGCTCGCGCCGTGGGTTGGCGTCTATGGCATCGGCGCCGCCGCCGCGCTGGTCGTTGCGCTGGTCGCATTGCACCGGCCCATTCGTACCGGCGAGATCGCACTGGCAGCGGTCCTGATCGCGCTGGTGTTCGGCGCGCCGCAGCTTGTTGCGCCACTTCGCGCCGACGTGCAAGGCGCCAAGGGGTCGACCGGCAACCTGCAGATCGCGCTGCTGCAAGGCAACATTCCGCAGGACGAGAAGTTCGTGCCCGGCGGTGGTATCGAAACCGCATTGCGCTGGTACGGCGAGCAGCTGCGCGATGCCAAGGCCTCGCTCGTGGTGACACCCGAAACCGCGCTGCCCCTGCTGCCGCAGCAGTTGCCGGCGGGTTACCTCGAAGCGATCCAGGCGCGCTACAGCCAGGGCACGCAGGCCGCCATCGTCGGCCTGCCGATGGGAAACCAGGGCACGTACAGCAACTCGGTGCTCGGCTTCCAGCCCGGCGCATCGCGGGTCTACCAGTACAGCAAGCACCACCTGGTGCCTTTCGGCGAATTCATCCCCACGGGCTTTCGCTGGTTCATCCAGATGATGAACATCCCGCTCGGCGACTTCGAGCGCGGCGGGCTCGCGCAGGCGCCCTTCCTCTGGCAGGGCCAGCGCATCGCACCGAACATCTGCTACGAAGACTTGTTCGGCGACGAGATCGGCGCGAACTTCCGCGACGAGGCGACGGCGCCGACCGTCCTGCTCAACGTGAGCAACATCGCGTGGTTCGGCGACTCGGTCGCCATCGACGAGCACCTGTCGATCTCGCGCATGCGCGCGCTCGAATTCGCCCGGCCGATGGTGCGCTCCACCAACACCGGCGCGACCGTCGTCATCGATGCCGAGGGCCGCGTGACGCACGAACTGCCGCGCCTTACACGCGGCGTGCTCGAAGCGAGCGTCGAAGGCCGTCGCGGCCTCACGCCCTACGCGCGCTGGGTCGCGCCCTTCGGCTTGTGGCCGCTGTGGATCGGGGCGCTCGCTATCGTCGCAGCCGCGTTCCTGCTGCGCCGTCGCCAAGGCTGAAGCCGCACGCAGCGGCTGTCGTCGTCAAGCGGTTGCCGGCTCGGCCTTCACGGGCCAGTCGCGCAACTTGCCCGGGTTCAGCAGCCCCAGCGGATCGAATCGCTTCTTGACCTCGATGACCTCCGGCGGCAGCGGCCCGCCGGCCTTGCCGTCTTCGACGATGTTCACGTGCGGGTTGTTGATGTGCACCTGGTGCGCACGGTGGATGTCGATGATCTCGGCGAGCCGCTCTTCCGTGCTGAAGCGCACCAGCTGAAGCCCGCTGCAGGTCATCAGGCCCGCCACGTTGCGGATGAACTCGATGTGCATCATCACCTCGCCGCCGAGCAGCTGTTCCATCTCGATGATCTGCTCCACATGCTTGCCGGGGATGAAGCCGCTTTGCAGGTAGGTCAGCGAAGGGTCGATCTTCAGCGCATGCAGCGTCGTGTGGTTCCAGGTGAACTCCATCAGCGTGCGGTTGCTCTTCTGCACTTCGGCCGCCGTCTTGCGGTAGCCCACCGTGCCGCCATGCGCCTCGACCAGCTGCAGCAGCGCCGGCTCGCACGATTCGGCCACCAGCGACAGCACCGTGTGGCAGCCCTTGGGCAGGTGCGCGGCCAACTGCGCCAGATGGTCCGCGATGGGCGCGGCAAAGAACGAGATCTCGCGCTTCACGATGCCCGGCGCGTTCGCGAGCTTGTCCGCGAAGTGCAGCGCATCGGTGAAGCTGTCGAAGGTCACCAGCGTTTCGAGCCACGGGTGCGCGGGCGCCAACGCAATCTCGAGCTCCAGCACGAGGCCGTTGGTGCCCCACAGGTGATGCATGCGCATCGCCTCGGCACCGCGCAGCTCGATCACCTGGGGTTCGGCCTCGATGGTCATCGCGCGGATGCCGAGCACATTGCCCGGCGCGCCGAGCGGCCCGTAGTTGATCGAGCCCACGCCGCCGAAGCCGCCGCCGAACAGGCCGCCCAGCGTGGCGCTGCGGTAGGTGGAGGGCACGCAGCGCATTTCCTGCCCCGTGGGTTTCGTCTGCTTTTCGAGTTCGCCCAGGCGAATGCCGGCCTGCGCGCGCGCCACGCCGGGCTGCACCCACAGGAAGGCGTTGTAGCCCGTCATGTCGAGCACCACGCCGCCGGCCAGCGGCGTGGTCTGGCCGTAGTTGCCGGTGCCGCTGCCGCGGATCGTGATCGGCACGTTGCGGCGCGCGCAGGCGCCGACCACCGCGCGTATCTCGTCTTCGGTGCGCGGGCGCACGACCACGTCGGCGCGCTTGTCCTTCAACTGGCGGTTGAGCACGGGGCTGAACCACGAGAAGTCTTGCGACAGCCGCGTCACGCGGCCTTCGTCGGTGATCCAGTCGAGGTCGGGCAATTCGAGCAGCAACTGCTCGATGGAAGAAACGGGAGCGTTCATGGTCAAGTTCAATCCTGGGAAAGTTCGCTCGCATGCCACGAGCCGAGCGCCACCTTGGTCAGCCACGCCATCAGCACGAAGAGCGCAACACCGGTCAATGAAATCAGCAGCAGCGCGGCGAACATGCGCGGAATGTTCAGCTGGAAGCCCGCTTGCAGGATCTGGTAGGCCAGACCCGCGCCTGAGCCGCCCGTGCCCGCGACGAACTCCGCCACCACCGCGCCGATCAGCGCAAGGCCGCTGGAGATGCGCAGTCCGCCGAAGAAGTAAGGCAGCGCGCTCGGAATGCGCAGCCGCACCAGCTGCTGCCAGCGCGTTGCGCGGTTCAGCTTGAAGTAGCTCTGCAGGTCGGGGTCGATGCTGCGCAGGCCCAGCGTGGTGTTGCTGATGATCGGGAACAGCGCCACCAGCGCGGCGCACACCGTCATCGCGGCCACCGGGTTTTTCACCCAGATGATGATGAGCGGCGCCACCGCCACGATGGGCGTCACCTGCAGCAGCACGGCATACGGAAAGAGCGCGGTCTCGATGCGCTTGCTCTGCACGAACAGGAACGAGATCAGCACGCCCGCCACCGTGGCGAGCGCAAACGACAACACCGTGATCTTGAGCGTGACCAGCAGCGCGCTGCCCAGCGGCGCCCAGTCGGTCACCAGCGTCTGCATCATGAGGAAGGGCGAGGGCACCAGGTACGGCGGCAGCTCCATCGCCACCACCAGCCATTGCCACAGCGCGACCAACACCACGCCGATCAGCACCGGGTACAGCACGCGCTGCACGCGCGGCTGGTTGAGCAAGGGCGTGCGTTTCATCGCGTGGCCTCCTCGTCGGCATGGCTGCTGGCGCGCAGCAGGCTGTCTTGCAGCCGCTTGGCATGGCGAGCGAACTCGGGTGTCACCATGAAGTCGGCACTGCGTGGATAGGGCTCGTCGATGTGGAACTGCTCGACCACGCGGCCCGGCCGTGCGGCCATCATCACCACGCGGCTCGACAGGAACACCGCCTCGTGGATCGAGTGCGTCACGAAGATCACCGTGAGCTTCTTCTTGCGCCACAGCTCCAGCAGATCGGCGTCGAGCTTGTGGCGCGTGATCTCGTCGAGTGCGCCGAAGGGCTCATCCATCAGCAGCAGGTCGGGCTGCGTGACGAGCCCGCGCGCGATCGACACGCGCATCTGCATGCCACCTGACAGCGCACGCGGCAGCGCGTCCGCGAACTTTTCAAGGCCCACCAGCGCGAGCGATTCCATCACGCGCGCGTCGGCCTCCTTGCGCGGCACGCCGCCCAGGTCGAGCGGCAGCCGCACGTTGGTCTGCACGCTGGCCCAGGGCATCAGCGTGGGCGACTGGAACACGAAGGACAGCTTGTGCGGGCAGTCGTGCAACTGCGCCACCGGCTTGCGCCACACCAGCAGCCGGCCGTCGCTCGGCTCCAGCATGCCGGCCACCATCTTGAGCAGCGTGCTCTTGCCGCAGCCCGACGGGCCCAACAGCGTGACGAACTCGCCTTCTGCAATCGACAGGTCCACCGGCAGAAGCGCCTGCGTGCCGTTGGTATAAGTCTTCTCGGCCGAGAGCACTTCGACGGCGGGTACCGAAGGCGCAAGCTCGGGCGGTGGGGCCAGGGTGTGGGGTTCGATGCGATTCATGCGTGATGCCTTTCGAGAACAGCCGCAACACGCGGCCGCCTGGTTTCAGGGCGCAGGGGTGTCAAGGCAAGACCTTGGCGTCTTTCACGAACTCGGTCGTGTAGGTCTTTGCGAGCTCCACCTTCGACGGGTCGAGCAGCTTCGCGCTCACGAGGAAGTCGTAGCTCGCCTTGGAGCGCGCGTCGGTCATCACGCCGATACCCAGCTTGGCCGCGTCGCCGCCGGTGACCATGCCCATCTCCTTGAGCTTGGCCACGCTGTAGGCCAACTGGTCGTCGGTCATGTTGGGGTTGTCTTTCTTGATCAGCGCATTGGCGGGCGCCGGGTCGGCCAGGTAGCTCTTCCAGCCTTCGGCCGAGGCCTTCACGAAAGCGGCCACCTGCTTGCTGCGGTCCTTGAGCGTCTTCTCCATGCACGACACCGTGGTCGCATACGCCGGGAAGCCGTGGTCGCTGAACATCAGCACCGTGCTCTTCACGCCGGCCTTTTGAATGGCGTAGGGCTCCGAGGTCAGGTAGCCCTGCTGCGCGGTGTTCTTGTCCGCCACGAAGGGCTGGATGTTGAAGGTGTAGGGCCGCGTCTGCTCATCGGTGAAGCCGAACTTGGCCTTGAGCCACGGCCAGTAGCCGCGGTTGGCCTGCGCGCCGATCAGCAGCGTCTTGCCCTTCAGGTCCTCGAACTTCTTCACGTCGTCGTGCGCGATCAGCACCTGCGGGTCTTTCTGGAAGAAGGCCGCCACGTTGACCACCGGCACACCGCCTTCGCGCACCTGCATCATCTGGATGTCGCTCGAACCCATGATGCAGTCGGCCTGGCCGGCGGCCATCATCTGCGTGATGTTGACCTGCGGGCCACCCATCTTGATGGTCACGTCCAGCCCGTACTTCTTGTAGATGCCTTGCGCCACGGCCTGGTAGAAGCCGCCGTGTTCGGCCTGCGCGTACCAGTTGGTCATGTAGGTGAACTTGTCCTCAGCCTGCGCGGGCGCGGCAGCGGTGAGGAAGGCAATGGCGGCGGCGCCGACCATGGACAGGGCGAAAGAGCGCATGGGGTGGACCTCTCGAAGGGCTGGATTGAAAAAGGAAAGGGGTGAGCGATTCGATGCAAGGAGCGGGCCGAACCCTCTTCAAGCGGGCACGAACGATGGCTGGATGAAGCCCTGCTGGTGCCCACGCTCCCAGGTGGCTTCCTCGCGAACGACCCAGCGCAGCGCATGCAGCTCGGTCAGCGCCTGCACCCAGCTGTCGGACAGCGTGTCGAGGATCTCGTCGCCCTGTTCGCGCGTCGCGCTGGTGGGGTCGCCGATCACGCCGCTGGGGCCGAAGTCGCGCGCGGTCCAGGCGCAAGCCGGGCGGCCGTCGGCCGACAGCAGCTTGATGGGGAAGGGCGGCGGAAAGTTGGCCGCCGCGCGCTCCATGTGCACCGTGTCGGGCGCGAGTGCGAGCATCAGCGCGGTTTCGGAATGGCCAGCGTGCATCGACAGGCGCTTCTCCTGTTCGCCGATCTGCTTGCTCGACGCGTTCGGCAGGCGCGACACGCCATGCGGCACCACCACGAAATCGCCGTGCCGCAGCCGCAGTTCGCGCGCGGCCATCTCCAGCACCTGCGGCTGTCCGCCGTGGCCATTGGCGAACAGCAGCTTGCGAAAGCCCGCGCGGTAGACCGACTCGCCGATCTCGGTCACGGTCGACAGCAGCGTGGTGCCGGTGAGCGTCATCGTGCCGGGGAAGTGCAGGTGCTCTTCCGACTTGCCATAGGTGATGGTCGGCAGCGCGAAGGCGCGCACCTCGGGTGGCAGCTTCTCGAGCGCCTTGCCCATCACGCCCGAGGCGATCACGCTGTCGACCGAGCAGGGCAGGTGCGGCCCGTGCTGCTCGATGGCGCCGCAGGGCAGCACGATGACCGTGTTCTCGCGGTCGGGCAGCGCAGCGATTTCGGTCCAGCTCAGGTAGGGCAGGAAGCGGTGGGGGGGGATGTAGCCGTGGAGCATGGGCGTCCTTGTCGGTTGTCGGTGGTGGTGGTGCGTTGCGTGGATCACGAAAGAGAGGGCACGTCTTCGGTGCGCCGCAGCCAGGCCGAGGGCACGGCACCGCGTGTGATGCGGCCTTCGCGCAGCACCACGCGGGCGGCTGTGCGCGAAGGCCAGCCGTGACGGTCGGCCTCGGTGAAGAGCACGAGATCGGCAGGGCCGCCGACCAGCGTGGGCGTGGCGGGGGCCGGAGCGCGCTGCAGCCAGTCGCCACGGCACAGCGCCTCTGACCAGTTGTCGAAGGGTTCGTCGAGTTGCGCCACCAGCGCGGCCGTGCCCAGCGCCTCGACCGGATCGAAACTGCCGAGCCGGCAGAAGGGGTCTTGCACGTTGTCGCTCGCGAACAGCAGCGGAATGCCGCGCTCGCGCGCTTCCTTCACCAGCGTGATGCCGCGCAGGCGCGGCGTGCGGCCGGTGACGGCGTCCTGCAGCAGCAGGTTGGTGGCTGGCAGCGACACCACGGTGATCGGCGCGCGCGCCACCGCATCGAGCGTGGCGAAGGCCTGTGCCTCGGGCTGGGCCGCGAGCGCGCAGATGTGGCCGCAGACCACGCGGCCTTCGTAGCCGATCTCGCACAGGATGCGGGCCGTGGTCTGCAGGCCGACCGCCGAGGCGTTGAGTTCTTCATCGACGTGCAGGTCGATATCGAGGTCACAGGCCTGTGCCGACAGCAGCAGGTTGCGCAGTGCGTTCTCGCTCCAGTTGGTGGAGTGCACGAAGCCGCCGAGCAGCGCATGCGGCCCCGTGGCCTTCACCTGCTTTGCAAGGCGCATCGCTTGCGCCGCGTCTTCGAACAGCGGCAGCTTGATCAGGCTGACCTGCTCCAGCTTCACCTTGCCGGCCCATTCCTGCGCCAGCTCGGCCATCACTGGCCAGGCCAGCGGCACCGCGTCGGGCTCCCACCAGTCGACGTGCGTGCGCACATGCGCGGTGCCGCATTCCCAGGCCCACTGCAGGCCGCGCGACGCGCGCTCGTGCACGTCGGCGGAGCTCCAGTGCACGCGGTCGTTCAGCATCGCGTCGATGGCGCCGAGCAGGCCGGGCTGCACCTGCTTCATGCGCGGCAGCGTGAAGGCCTTGTCGAGGTGCGTGTGCGCATCGACGAAGCCGGGCAGCACCAGCGTGCCGGCCAAGTCCCAACCGGCGGTGGGGCGTTCAGCGTGATCGGATGCAGGGCGCACCGATGCCACGCGGCCGGCTTCGACGGCGATGCATGCCAACACCGGCACGCCATCGCGTTGTGGCCAGTCGCTCGGCAGCAGCCAGCGCGGCAAACGCGCGTTGTCGAGCAACGCAGGCGCGCTCATTGGCGTGCCTTCGTGCTGCGCACCGCGGCGCGAGCTTGCCTGGGGTGGCCCGGCGCGGCGCTCATGCGAAGCGCGCCATTGCTTGCCCGACCCGCGCCATGAAGTGCTTGAGCTGGGGCTCGGTCGCCACGTTCATGTGGTAGTGGGCGTGATAGTCCACCCGGGCGCGCTGGCCGGTGAGGCGCTTCATGTAGCGCGTGACGATCTTGCGCGGCGGATCGCCCATGTACCAGGCCATCCAGCGCGGCCGGCCATAGGTGACCACGGCGCTGATGCGCTGGATGTGCGTGAGCATCGGCTTCACATTCGCCGGGTCGCTGATGTCGAAGGCCACGCCCGGCATGAAGAGCCGGTCGAAGTAGCCCTTGAGCATTGCCGGCAGGCCGAAGCACCACGTCGGAAAGCAGAACACGATGCCTTCGGCCCACTGCAGCCGCTCCACGTAAGGCTTCAGCGGCAGCTGATTGGCCGGTACCTCGTGGTAGCCCAGCCGCTCCTCGCGCGACAGCACCGGGTTGAAGCCCTCGGCGTAGAGGTCGCAGTCGTCCACCTCGTGCCCTGCGGCGCGCAGGTTCTTCAGCACCTCCTGGTGCAGGGCGGCATGGAAGCTGGTTTCGACCGGATGGCAGTAGACGACGAGCACGCGCATGGTGTGTTTGACCGCTTAATCAGAGCAAGTGGTCAGGTTATGCAAGCGACGTGCCAGTCTTGATGCACCGGATTGGAGGCAGTCGTGCAGGCACAACATGCATGCATGCCTTTACATAACCAATTCGTTACATAAAGGTACGTTTCTAAAGACTGTTGACTAAAATTAACATTTCCAAAGTTTGTGTACTTTGGATCTACTTTGGCCCGTCAACTCATCCGAAACACCGAGAGTTCCTCTTGAAAAAACTACTTTTGATTGCAGCCATCGCAGGCGCCCTCCCTTTCGCTGCGCAAGCAGAGTCCAATTTCACGAGCGCGGCCTCGGGACAGTTGAGCGCCACCGCGCGCCTCAACTTCACGGTGACCATCCCGCGCGTGATGTACCTCCAGGTCGGCACCGGCACCAACTTCAGCACCGTCGGCACGGTCGACGCCCTGGCCTTCACGGTGCCGGGTGCATCGGTCGGCGCGGGCGGCACCATCGCCGGTACGGGCGGTGACCTGACCGGTGGCGCAGTCACGGTCCGCGTGCTGGGCAACGCCGGCAACCTGTCGCTCAATTCCGGCGTGACCGGCCAGCTGAGCAACGGCACCAACACCATTCCCTGGAGCGCCATCACCGTGACGGCGGCGCCGCTCACCACGGGCACGACCGCAGGCTTCACCAACGCGGCCATCACCCATCCGGCCTTCAGCACCACCACCGGCGCGGGCCCGACCGCCACGGCCTTCACCGCCGTGAACACGGTCGTGCGCCAGGAAAGCAAGTGGACCTTCGCGTACGACAACACCGGCGTCTACGCGCCAGGTACCTACGGCTCGACGGTGGCCAACAACGGTGTCGTGACCTACACGCTCACCTCGCCCTGACCCTGCGCCATCGCCTAGGAAAGAAGGCGGCCCGGCGCCGCCTTTTTTCCGCCGTGGGAGAAGCCCCCTTGAAATCGCGTCGTCCATCGTTCGAACAGCTGCGCCCTGTGGCGTGCCTCGCGGCCGCCCTGTGCGCGCTCGTGCCCGCGCACGCGTACACCGTCAGCATCAGCTCCGCATCGCGTTCGCTGTACCTGCAGGTCGGCGTCGGCAACATGACGACCGGCAACGTCAACACCGCCGGCAACAACGCGACGCAAAACAACGTGACCGTGACGGTGCCCGCTGCGGCGCTGTTCACCGGCGGCGCGCAGACGATGAGCACCGACAGCAACGTCACGGCCAGCCCGATCGACGGCGCGGCCTACTGCACGCCCGCGGGGAAGGTCTATATCGGCAGCTTCTTCCGCTCCACCGGTGCCGCCGGCAGCGCCACGCTGACCGTGAGCACGCCGGTGTCGCTGTCCAGTGCCAACGCGACCATTCCGTTCAGCACCATCGCGTGGACCAGCCCCGGTACCGCGCCGTACAACTCGGAGATCGCGGCCGGCTCGTTCAGCAGCACCTTGCTCACGCTGGCCACCGTCGCCCGCAACACCTGGTCGGAAAGCTGCCTGCTGTTCACCTACTCCAATCCGGGCATCGTGCCCGCCGGCACCTTCACCGGCACGGCCACCTACACGCTGACGGCCCCATGACAAAAAACGCTTGCCGCGCGTTCGCCGCCGCCGCACTGCTGGCCCTGCTCGCGGCGCAGGCGAATGCGGCCACCTACCGCGTGGACGACACCGGCACCGTGGTCGGCCAGCCGGTCACGCCGATGCGCTGGCGCCAGCCCGTGCCCGGCCGCGTCGCGGACAACACCGTCGACGGGCAGGTCTCGGTGGCGCTGCGCCTGAACCTGTCGCAGTGGGTGATGCGCCAGGCCCGCATCTACATGCTGCTGGCCCCGACCGAGAACGAGCGGCTGGTTGCCACCTGGCGCACCCAGGGCCGGCTGCTGCCGGGGACCATGCGCGGCGGCGACCGCGTGCTGGTCTACGAGGGCGTGGTGCGCGAACCCTTCCTGCAGGAAACCATCCTGCTGAACCTCACTGCCGACGGCCGCGCGCTCGAGCGCGCCCAGTCGCTGCAATTCAACTTCGAGATCGAGATGACGCCATGACGCGCGCGATCGGACTTCTTCTTTCTTCCCGCCTTCTGCGCGCACTGGCGCTGATGGCTATTCCCGCATGGGCGGCCCTCGCGGGCACCAGCGCACAGGCTCAGTTCGCGCTGGCCGTCTCGCCCCCGCGGCTGGAACTGACCGGCAAGCCCGGCGAGCGCGTGCGCGACGTGATCGAACTCACCCACTCGGACGCGCGCCAGGGCGAGTACACCTTCAAGACCGCCGACTGGACGCTCAAGCCCGATGGTTCGGTCGACTTCAGCGACGAGCTGGTGCCGGGCAGCTGCCGGCCCTGGGTGGCCATCGAGCGCCGCGAGCTCAGCATCGCCGCCGGCAAGCCCTACCGCTACCGCTTCGAGGTGACGCCTCCGCCCGGCACGCCGCCGATGGAGTGCCGCTTTGCCGTGCTGATCGAGGGCAAGGAGCACACCACCGCGCCCGGCACCCCGATGGCGATGGCCGCGCGCATCGGCGTCATCGCCTATGTGGCGATCGGCGACGTGCAGCCTGTGCTCGACATTGCCGGCACCACCGTGAAGACGGTGAACGGCCAGGCCCAGCCGGTGCTGCGCATCCGCAATACCGGCACGGCGCACGGCCGGCTCGCGGGCTTCCTGAGCGGCACCGATGCCAGCGGCGCGCGGCTCGAGTTCCAGCCCGCCACCACGCCCATCATGGCGGGCGAGACGCGCGACATCGCGCTCACGGCGACCAAGCCCGGCGACACGGACACGGCCGTCGCGGTGCGCTTTCCGGTCACGGTGACCGGCTCGCTCGAATGGGGCAAGAGCGGCTCCTTCAAAGTCAACGAACGCTTCGCTCAATGAAGAAGCGGGCCCTGCGTACCGCGCTCGGACTCTGCAGCGCAGGCACGGCCCTGGCCGGCGCCTGGGCCCAGGTGCCGGCGCCAGCAGGCGCCGCGCCGGCCGCGACCGCCGCCTACGTCGACCGCGTGCTCGAAGAGGGCCCCGTGGTGCCCGAAGCCCCCGCGCAGACCGAAGAGCCCAGCACCGGCTGGCCGCGTGGCTGGAGCACCGAGCTGCAGGCCAGCCAGCAGCGCAGCGGCAGCGTCAAGACGCAGAGCCAGACGCTGAATTTCTCGGGCTTTCTCGACACGCCCAACTACGGCGCCTTCTCCGCCAACCTCAACCTGAACCGCAACCCCGCGCCGGTGTACGGCTACGGCGTGTTCGGCAGCAGCGGCTCGTCCTACAGCGTCCTGCCCTTCACCGCGAGCAACAACAGCACCTGGCGCATCGACCAGCGCGCGATGCCCTTCGACGGTGGCTGGTTCGGCAACAGCGCCATCGGCAACATCAACATGGCCAACACGCCGCTCGCGCGGGGCGTCGGCCGGGTGTTCCTGCCCAGCCTGCCGATCGAAGGCGCGTCGGTGAGCATCGAGCAGCCGGGCCGCACGCAGTTCAATGCCTCGGCCGGCCGCCTGGGCTACTTCGACGGGCTCGCCTTCCAGGGTTTTTCGGCTGGCCGTGGCACGGCGGCCAGCGTCGGCGCGCAGACGCAGATCGCCGGCGGCGACGGCCCCCTGGCGCTGGGCCGCACCGATGCCGCGGTGCAGTTCGTCGAGGCGCGCAACGTCAGCACCAACGGCGTGACCGGCTACGCGCGCGACACCCGCACGCTGTGGGGCGCCGTCTCGTGGCAGGGGCTCGCGCCCTGGGCCGATGCGCTCGGCAGCGGCACCGGCGGTATCGGCGACCGCGTCGGCGGCATGCGCGTGCAGGCCAACCTCGTGCACAGCGCGGGGCGGCCATCGGACGCGACCTCGCAAGCAGCCTCCGACTCGGCCACCGGCGGCTGGGTCGATGCCGCATGGCGCACCGACTGGCTGCAGCAGAACGCCTCTGTGTTCTATTTCCAGCCTTCGCTGCGCTGGGGCTCGGACACGCTGCCCAACAACCTGCGCGGCGCTTCGTGGCGCGGCGACATCTCGACCCGGCAATGGCAACTGGGTGGCAGCGTCGAGCTGAGCGACAGCGTGAGCGGGGCCTCGCAGCGCTCGCTCTATGCCAACGCCTTCGGCCGCTACCGCTTCGATTCGCGCGACGCGATCTCGGGCAATGTGGCCGCGCGCAGCGGCAGCTACGCCGCGCAATCGGCCCAGGTGACGTGGGAGCACCAGTCCGACTGGGGCTACACGCAGTGGCGCACCGAGGTGGCTCATGGCGTCGACCTGCGCGTGCTGCGCACCGGCGTCGACCACGCCTGGCGCGTCGGCGAAGCGCAGACGCTCTCGACCTCGCTGGCCATCGAGCAGTCGAGCCGTTCGGGCACGAGCCTGCGCGCCGTGTACTGGGGCCTGCTCGGCACCACGCCGCTTGTGGCCGGTGCGCGGCTCGACCTGAGCCTGCGCGGCAGCAATGGCATCGGCGGCAATGGCACGCGCTTTCTCAGTGCCAATGCACGGCTGGCGTGGCCGCTGGGCAGCGGCTGGTCGTTCATCACGCAGATCACCGCCTCGCGCGGGCAGGAGGCGCTCGACCCGACGGTGGTGTCGGCCCTTACGACCGCCACGCTGCAGCCGACGCTGGTCGTGCCATCGACGCGCTCGTTCATGCTGGTGCTGCGCTACGAAGGCCGCGCGGGTTCTGCCAGTGCCCCCATCGGCGGCGCGCCGGGCGTGGGCGATGGCCGGCTCGAAGGCCATGTGTTCTTCGACCAGAACAACAACGGCCGGCGCGAGGCGAACGAGGGCGGCGTCGCCGGCGTCACGGTGCGCATCGACCGCCGCTACGTCACCCAGACCGATGCCCAGGGCTTCTACAGCTTTCCGTCGGTGGCCGGCGGCAGCCACGAGGTCGAGCTGGTCCAGGACAACCTGCCCTTGCCGTGGAGCAGCCCCGGCTCGCCCACCCAGCGCGTCGATATTCGCGTGCGCGGCACGGCCGTGGCCGACTTCCCGGTCCAGAAAGACCGCTGAAGCGGGCGCTGGCCCTCGGAGGTCCGGCGCCCTACACTTTTCCGCCTCGCTGCCGATATCCGGAGATCGGGCGCCCATGCCGCGCCTGAACCTCATGTTCTTACGGATCGGGCCTTATGACGGGAACTTGGCTTCAACCGGGCCGCGGCGCGCACCGTCGCGGTTTGCGGGGCTTTGCGGTCGCGCTGTGCCTGGCGCCGATGCTGTGCGTTGCCGAGTCCATGCACGGCGCCAGCTCCGCGACCAGCCAGTTGCGCATCACGGTGATCGTGCCGCCCGTGTTCCGCGTGCTGCAG
This sequence comes from Variovorax sp. EL159, assembly GCF_900100965.1. Taxonomy (GTDB): domain Bacteria; phylum Pseudomonadota; class Gammaproteobacteria; order Burkholderiales; family Burkholderiaceae_C; genus Variovorax. The sequence continues at coordinate 22,499 of NZ_FMUJ01000008.1, forward strand.
GTCACGCCGACCAGCGAGGGCTATGACTACCGTGTGTGGACCAACATGCGGTCGGTCGTCTTCGGCGGGCGCGAATACCGGTTCGACCGGATCGGCGAGACCACGCTGCGCCTGCGGACATCGCCCGACCAGGTGTGGATGGTTCACGGGCTGTAGCCGCCGTTGTCCTTCGCAAGAAAGAAAGACCGACCGATCAGGCCTTGATCCCGCACCCGTTCAACACGAACGCCACCAGCTCGCGCGCGATGGGTTCGCGCTCGATCGGTGCATCGCGCGGCAGGCCGAGCATCACGCGCGTCTGGATCGCGTAGTCGGCATAGCTCTGGGTCATGGCCCAGATGTGCATCAGCAGGATGCGGGCGTCGAGCGGACGCATCAGGCCGCGTGCGATCCAGCCGTTGATGACGTCCACCTTCTTCTGCGTCCATGCCCTGGCGTTGGGCCAGTAGCGGTCGAGGTTGCGGCCGCCGTCGAGCACCTCGCGCGTGAAGATGCGCGAGATCTCGGGGTTGTCGAAGGCGTGGTCCAGCTTCTTGCGGATGTAGTCGCCGAGCACCGTGGCCGGATCGCTGGCGTCCTCGAACGAGAACACCACCTTCCAGTCGTGCAGTACCTGCATCAGCAGCTCTTCGTACAGCTCTTCCTTGCCCGCGATGTAGTAATGAAGCTGGGGCTTGGTGAGCCCGGCGCGCGCCGCGATGGCCTGGGTCGAGGTGCCCTTCAGGCCGTGCAGGCTGAACTCGGTCACCGCCGCGGTGCGGATCGCGGCCATGATGCGTTCGCGTCCCGGGCGCGCGCGCGACAGAGGACCGTCGGGGGCGGGCATTTCCTGGGCTGTCGAGGGGGTGAGGGTGGCGGGATCGACGTTCATGGCGGTGGGGCGGGTGCGCCCGGCTGATGGTAATCCCTAGGTGAATCGGCCTTCGATGCGGCCCGTTTGCAGGCCGGTTCACCCCGGCGCATGACCGCATGCCTTGCCCGCATGGCGATGCCGTGCATGCGGGCACGGTTCATGTATCTTCCTCGCCGCCTCGAAAAATTATCCTCAAACCAAGGAGCCTTTCATGTACCTTTCTCCCCGTTTCCGTGCCTTCGCGGCCGGTGCCGCACTGCTCGCGGCCAGCGCTCTGGCGCAGGCCCAGCAGGCGCTGCCCAATGTGGTGATTCTTGCCACCGGCGGCACCATCGCCGGCGCTGGCGCCTCGGCCGTCAACAGCGCGACCTACGCGGCCGCCAAGGTCGGTGTCGAGAAGCTGATCGCTGGCCTGCCGGAGCTTTCCAAGGTTGCCAACGTGCGCGGCGAGCAGGTGTTCCAGGTCGCATCCGAAAGCCTCACCAACGACAACCTGCTGACGCTGGCCAAGCGCGTCTCGGCGCTGTCCAAGCAGTCGGACGTGGATGGCATCGTCATCACGCACGGCACCGACACGCTGGAAGAAACCGCCTACTTCCTCACGCTGACCGTGCACACCAACAAGCCGATCGTGGTGGTCGGCTCGATGCGTCCGGGCACGGCGCTGTCGGCCGACGGCGCGCTCAACCTGTATGACGCCGTGAACGTGGCGGGCAGCAAGGACGCGATGGGCAAGGGCGTGCTGGTGACGATGAACGACAACATCGACAGCGGCCGCGACGTGAGCAAGAACGTCAACATCAAGACCAACGCCTTCTCCAGCCAGTGGGGCCCGCTCGGCATGATCGTCGAGGGCAAGAACTACTGGTTCCGCGCACCGGTCAAGCGCCACACCATGAACTCGGAGTTCGACATCGACAGCATCACCGCGCTGCCGCCGGTCGAGATCGCCATGGGCTACGAAGGCGTGTCGTCCATCGCCATCGACGCGATCGCCAAGAGCGGTGCCAAGGCGTTGATCCATGGCGGCACGGGCAATGGCTCGGTGGCCGACCGCATCGTTCCGAACCTGCAGAAGGCGCGCGCCGACGGCGTGATCGTCATTCGCAGCTCGCGCGTGCCCGATGGCTTCGTGATCCGCAATGCCGAGCAGCCCGACGACAAGTACGACTGGGTGGTGGCACACGACCTGCGCCCGCAGAAGGCACGCATCCTGGCCATGGTCGCATTGACGAAGACCAGCAACACCAAGGAACTGCAGCGCATCTTCTGGGAGTACTGATCGATCCGCCGGTCGATTGATTCCAGTGACCTGAACCGGGCCGCGGGGGCATCAGCCTCCGCGGCCTTTTTGCCGGGCGAAGGCCCGGCTACCGCGTCCCGCGATGGTGCCGCGCGTACTCGATGCTCGCGATGCAGATCGCCAGCCACGCCCCGCCCGAGCACAGCCCCGCGAGCACGTCGGTCGGGAAGTGCGCCCGAACGAAGATGCGGCTGCAGGCCACGGTGATGACCACGGCCGTGGCCGCCATCACCGACGCCACGCGCCAGCGCGGCGGCAGCATGCGCAGCCCCAGGTAGCCCAGCATGCCGTAGAGCACCATCGAGCCGGAGCTGTGGCCGCTCGGAAAGCTGAAGCCCGAGACCAGCGCGAAGCCTTCCTCGTGAATCGGCCGTGCACGCTCGAAGATGTGCTTGAGCACGTGGTTCAGCACCGCGTTGCCGATACTGGCCGCCAGCCACCCGGCGGCAAAGCCGCGATGCCCGCGCAGCCACAGCAAGGCCGCCACCAGCACGCAGAGCGACCCCATGAACCACGGGTCGCCCAGGTGGGTGAGCCACATGAACATGTCCCGCACGGCCACCGGCGTGTGGGCGCCGACGGCGTTGCTGATCGACTCGTCCAGCAGCCCCATCGGCCGGCCGTTGCCCAGCCCTTCGGCCACCTCGGCGAACGCATGCGCCAGCCCGAGCACCGCGACAAGGCCGACGGCCAGCCCACCGAACAGCAGGCGCGCCCCCGGTTCGGGCTGCGCAGCATGCCGGCGCCGAAGGTGCTCGAAGCCCCAGGCCGCGAGGCCGGCACCGGCGGTCAGCACGGCCAGCAACACCAGGAAGCCGGGCCAGGCCTGGGCGCCGATGCGCTCGCCCAGGGCGGTCAATGCGGTGTGATCAACGGGCATGGTCGGAGGGCGCGGACGGCGAGGGCAGGCGAATCACGATGTATGGCGTCGGTTCCAAAAGGGGGAGATCGAGCATAGCCGCCCGCTCCCGACCGCCCGCTGCCTCGTAAAATAGCCGGTTCGTTGCGCCGCGGGGTTCTCCCACCGGGCGGCCGCCTTCACGCAGAGCCATGCTGACCTTCCAACAAATCATTCTCAAACTGCAGTCGTACTGGGCCGACCAAGGCTGTGCGCTGCTGCAACCGTACGACATGGAAGTGGGCGCGGGCACCTCGCACACCGCCACCTTCCTGCGCGCCCTCGGCCCGGAACCCTGGAAGGCCGCCTACGTGCAGCCCAGCCGCCGCCCCAAGGACGGCCGCTATGGCGAGAACCCGAACCGCGGCCAGCACTACTACCAGTACCAGGTCGTGCTGAAGCCCGCGCCGTCGAACATCCTCGAGCTGTACCTCGGCAGCCTCGAAGCACTGGGCTTCGACCTGAAGAAGAACGACATCCGCTTTGTGGAAGACGACTGGGAGAACCCCACGCTCGGCGCCTGGGGCTTGGGCTGGGAGGTCTGGCTCAATGGCATGGAAGTGACGCAGTTCACCTACTTCCAGCAGGTCGGCGGCCTCGACTGCAAGCCCATCACCGGCGAGATCACCTACGGCCTCGAACGGCTGGCCATGTACCTGCAGGGCGTGGAGAACATGTACGACCTGGTGTGGACCGAAGGCCATGGCGGCAACAAGCTCACCTATGGCGACGTGTTCAAGCAGAACGAGGTCGAACAGTCGGCCTACAACTTCGAGCACAGCGACGCCGAGTTCCTTTTCACCGCCTTCGCCGCGCACGAGAAGCAGGCCAAGCACCTCATGACCGAGCAGCTCGCGCTGCCGGCCTACGAGCAGGTGCTGAAAGCCGCGCACAGCTTCAACCTGCTCGACGCGCGCGGCGCGATCAGCGTGACCGAACGCGCGGCCTACATCGGCCGCATCCGCAACCTGGCGCGCAGCGTGGCGCAGAGCTACTACGACAGCCGCGAGCGGCTGGGCTTCCCGATGGCGCCGCGCGAATGGGTCGCGCAGATGCCGCCGAAGAAACCCGCCTGACCCCACCGCCCATCAACCCGCCATGCCAACGATCTTCACCCACGTCGCCGTCCCCGTCTGCGCAGCCATTGCGCTGGGCAAGCGGCGCGTGCCGGTGGCGGCGTTGCTCGTGGGCATGCTCGCGGCCATCGTGCCGGACTTCGACGGCCTCGCCTTCAAGCTCGGCATCGCCTATGGCGGCATGGGCGGCCACCGCGGCTTCACGCACACCCTGCTGTTCGCGCTGGTGTTCGGCCTCGTCGGCTGGTGGCTCGCGCCGCGCTGGGGCATGCGCCGCGCGACGGGCTGGGCGTGGATCGCGCTGTGCACCGTGTCGCATCCGCTGCTGGACATGCTGACCAACGGCGGCATCGGCATCGCCTTCTTCTGGCCGTTCAGCGACGTGCGCTACTTCAGCCCGTGGCGGCCCATCGAGGTGTCGCCGATCGCGCTCAAGCGTTTCTTCTCGCCGCGCGGCGCGCAGGTGCTGCTCAATGAGATGTTCACCGTCTGGGCACCGCTGCTGGTGGTGGCGGTGCTTGCGCTCGTGGCGCGCCGCAGCGTGGAGCGGCGCGACGGCGCCGTCGCCGCATGAACCGTTTCTCTTTCTCTTTCCCTTCCACGGTGCCGCATTGCTGCGTGCCCGTGACCGGCGCCGCTTGCGGCGCAGTTTTCGTCCTATCCCTCTGAGCCATGTCGTCTGCCAGCCTTCTTGTCGAACTGTTTGTCGAGGAATTGCCACCCAAGGCGTTGAAGAAGCTCGGTGACGCCTTTGCCGGCGTGCTGCGCGACCAGCTGGTGGCGCAGGGGCTTGCCGAAGCGGGTGCGGTGCTGACCGCCTACGCCTCGCCGCGCCGCCTGGCCGCGCACATCACGCACGTGGCCGAGCGCGCCGCCGACAAGGCCGTGTCGCAAAAGCTCATGCCCGTGGCCGTGGGCCTCGATGCATCGGGCCAGCCCACGCCGGCGCTGCTCAAGCGCCTGGGTGCGCTCGGCGCCGACGCCTCGGCCGTGCCCGGCCTCAAGCGCGCGATGGACGGCAAGGCCGAAGCACTGTTCTACGAAAGCACCGCCAAGGGCGCGACGCTGGCCGAGGGCCTGCAGAAGGCGCTGGCCGAAGCCATTGCCAAGCTGCCGATTCCGAAGGTCATGAGCTACCAGCTCGAAAGCGGCTGTGAGCTGCCGGGCTGGACCAGCGTGAGCTTCGTGCGTCCCGCGCACGGCCTCGTCGCGCTGCATGGCGATGCCGTCGTGCCCGTCGAGGCGCTGGGCCTCCAGGCCGGCCGCGAAACGCACGGCCACCGCTTCGAGGCGGCGGTCGATCCGGTCGTGCTGCGCGATGCCAACGGCTATGCACTGCAACTGCAGGAAGACGGCGCGGTCATCGCGAGCTTCGAGGCGCGCCGCGCCGAAATCGCACGCCAGCTGGCAGCCGCCGCGGTGAAGGTCGGCGGAGGCTCGGTGCCCATCCACGACGACGCGCTGCTCGATGAAGTGACCGCGCTGGTCGAACGCCCCAACGTGCTGGTCTGCAGCTTCGAGCGCGAGTTCCTCGAAGTGCCGCAGGAATGCCTGATCCTCACGATGAAGGCCAACCAGAAGTACTTTCCGTTGCTCGACGCGTCGAACAAGCTCACGAACCAGTTCCTGGTGGTCAGCAACATCAGCCCCGACGATGCGAGCGCGGTGATCGGCGGCAACGAGCGCGTGGTGCGCCCGCGCTTGGCCGATGCCAAGTTCTTCTTCGACCAGGACCGCAAGAAGTCGCTGGCCTCGCGCGTCGAGTCGCTGGGCAAGGTGGTCTATCACAACAAGCTCGGCACGCAGGGCGAGCGCGTGCAGCGCGTGATGCACATCGCGCGCGGCATTGCCGAAAAGATCGGTGACACCACGCTCGCCGCGCTGGCAACACAAGCCGCCCAACTCGCCAAGGCCGACCTCGTAACAGACATGGTCGGAGAGTTTCCCGAGCTGCAAGGCACCATGGGGCGCTACTACGCGCTGCATGATGGGCTTGATATCTTGGTGGCCAATGCAATCGAGGACCACTACAAGCCGCGATTCTCCGGAGACGACTTGCCTCGCAACGAAGTAGGTGCAGTTGTAGCCTTGGCCGACAAGCTCGAAACCTTGGTCGGTATGTTTGGCATTGGTAACTTGCCAACCGGCGATAAAGATCCGTTTGCGTTGCGCCGCCACGCCCTCGGCGTGATTCGTATCTTGGCTGATGAAGAGTCCCCTCTTTTTCCAGCGCCCTCACTGGACGTCCTGCTGAAGCTGGCTATTCCGGTTTTCGGGGAGCGCATTTCGGACCCCTTGGCAGAGCTGCTCGACTTTTTCTACGAGCGTATCGCCAGTAGTTATCGTGGTTCGATTTTCAGTACGCAGCAGGTCGATGCAGTTTTGGCGTTGCGGCCGAGCCGACTTGGCGAAATTGACCAGAGACTCTTGGCCGTCCGCTCTTTCGCTGCGCTGCCTGAGGCGCCTGCGCTGGCCGCTGCCAACAAGCGCATCGGCAACATCCTCAAGAAGGCACCCGAGGCCGACGCACACGTGAGCGAGCTGCTGCTGCAGGAGCCCGCCGAGAAAGCGCTGCACGCGGCCATGGCGCAGGTCGTGCCCGCCGCCAACGCGCAGTTCGACGCCGGCGACTACACCGCCTCATTGCAGACGCTGGCCGCGCTGCGCGAGCCGGTCGATGCCTTCTTCGACGGCGTGATGGTCAACGCCGAGCAGGCTGACCTGCGCCTGAACCGCCTGGGCCTGCTGATGTCGCTGCACGCCGCGATGAACCGCGTGGCGCAGCTCGAGCGGCTGGCCGTCTGAGTCCGATTTTCCAGGCAACCTCACCATGGGTGGCACCGCCATGAAACTCGTCATCCTCGACCGCAACGGCACGATCAACGTGCACCGCGAAGATTTCGTCAAGAGCGACATCGAGTGGACGCCGTTGCCCGGCGCGCTGGAGGCGGTGGCGCGGCTCAACCATGCGGGCTGGCACGTGGTGATCGCGTCCAACCAGTCGGGCCTGGGGCGCGGCCTGTTCGACATGGCTTCACTCAATGCCATGCACGCCAAGATGCACAAGATGCTCGCGGCGGTGGGCGGCAAGGTCGATGCGGTGTTCTATTGCCCGCACAGCCCCGACGAAGACTGCGAGTGCCGCAAGCCGAAGCCGGGCCTGTTCCTGCAGATCGGCGACCGCTACGGCATCGATCTGAAGGGCGTGCCGACGGCCGGCGACAGCCTGCGCGATTTGCAAGCCGGCGCCGCCGCCGGCTGCGAGCCGCACCTGCTGCTCACGGGCATGGGCGCGGCCTGCATCGGCGTCGATCCGCTGCCGCCCGAATATCCGGCGAACACGATGGTTCACGAGAGCCTCGCCGCCTTTGTCGACTTTCTGCTTGTGCGCGAAGCACAGGCTGCACTGCAGGTAGCTGTCTGATGGCGTTTTTCCGTTCCGTTCTCCACGCCCTGTGGATGCTCGTCACCGTCGTGCCCTGGGGCATCATCATGTGCGTCAGCTCGCTCTGGAAGCGCGGGATTCCGCTCTACTGGATGGCGGCGCGGTGGCTCGGGTGGGCCATCGGCGGCGCACGGGTGCTGCTGGGCATCAAGACGCGCGTGAGCGGCATGGAGAACCTGCCGACCGACAAGCTCGCGGGCGCGGTGCTGCTGGTCAAGCACCAGTCCACGCTCGAAACCTTCCTCATGCCCACGCTGATGCCGCACCCGCTGGCCTACGTGTTCAAGAAAGAGCTGATCTACGTGCCGTTCTTCGGCTGGGCGATGGCGCGGCTGGACATGATCCACATCGATCGCAGCCAGCGCGCGCAGGCCTTCAACAAGGTGGTCAACCAGGGCCGCAAGCTGCTGGCGCAGGGCATCTGGATCATCATGTTCCCCGAAGGCACGCGCATTCCGCGCGGCCAGAAAGGCACCTACAAGAGCGGCGGCACGCGGCTGGCCTGCGAGACGGGCGTGCCGGTGATCCCGATTGCCGTCACCTCGGCCAAGGTCTGGCCGCGCAAGGCCTTCATCAAGCGTCCGGGCGTGGTCGATGTGTCCATCGGCCCAGCGATCCCGAGCGTGGGCCGCAAGCCCGACGAACTGATGCGCGAGGTCGAAGCCTGGATCGAGGCCGAGATGCGCCGCCTCGACCCCGAGGCCTACGTCGACAGCCCGCAGCAGCCGCAACCCCTGCCGTCGTCGCCATCGGACGCACGCTGAACAAGGCATCCGATATGCGGGGGCTGCTGCAGTTCACGATGGACCTGTTCGAGGGGCTGGGGAGCGAGTTCGCGCCGCAGCCGCCCGCGCCGCCCAAGCGGGCAAAGAAGCCCAAGCCGCCGATGCTGCCGCCCGCTGCCGTGGCCCCGTCGACGCCACCGTCACCCCTGACGCAGGAAGACCGGGACGCACCGCCCGCGGTTCCGTTGTCGGACACGCTGACCCTTGCGAACTTCGTGCACCCGCAGGCCACGCGTGAAGTGGTGCTGGGCTCGGCGCGCGTGGCGTATGAGTTCAAGCGCGGCAAGCGCAAGACCATCGGCTTCCTGGTGGGCGCCGAAGGCCTGTCGGTGCGCGCGCCGCGCTGGGTGGCATTGCGCGATGTCGATGCCGCGATCCGCGAGAAGGCCGACTGGATCCTGCGCAAGCTCACCGAGACGCAGCAGCGCCATGCGCGGGTCGAGGCCACGCGCATCGACTGGAAAGACGGCGCCGAATTTCCCTTCATGGGCGAGCCGGTGGTGATCCAGCTCGACCCGAAGCACGGCTTTGCGAGCGTCGGAGGCACGCTCGACGCGGCCGAGGGCGACGGCCCCCGCACGTTGCGGCTGGCGGTGGCGCAGAACGCCGAGCCCTCGCAGATCCGCGATGCGGCGCAGGCCTGGCTCATGCGGCAGGCGCGGCGCCTGTTCATCGAGCGGCTCGATCACTTCGCGCCCCGGCTCGGGGTGAGCTGGCAGAAGCTGTCGCTGTCGAATGCGGCAACGCGTTGGGGCAGCGCGAGCGCAGACGGATCGATCCGCCTCAACTGGCGGTTGATCCATTTCGGGCTGCCGGTGATCGACTACGTGGTCGCGCACGAGCTGGCCCACCTGCGGGTGATGGACCACTCGCACCGCTTTTGGGAAACGGTCGAGAGCGTGGTACCCGACTACGACGTCCTGCGGCAGAAGCTGAAGGACGAAGCCGTCCCTCGCTGGTCGTAGAAGAAAAAAGAAAGCCTCAGCGGGCGTGCGTGACGCCGCCGTCGACCACCAGCGTCGAGCCCATCACGTAGTCGCCGGCGCGCGACGCCAGGTAGATGGCGGCGCCGGCCATGTCTTCGGGCACGCCGATGCGCCCGGCCGGAATGCGTTCCTTGACCTCGTCCGCGTGGTCGCGCGCCACCTTGTTCATGTCCGACGCAAACGCACCGGGTGCGATCGCGCTCACCACGATGCGGTCTTGCGCAAGGCGCAGCGCCATGCGCCGCGTGAGCTGGATCAGACCGGCCTTGCTGGCCGCGTAGGAGTACGTTTCCTGCGGGTTGATCGAGATGCCGTCGATCGACGCGATGTTGATGACCTTGGCCAGATGATCGGTCGCGGCCTTCTTGAGCATCGGCGTCAGCGCCTTCGTGAGGAAGAAGGGGGTCTTCAGGTTCAGGTCGACCACCTTGTCCCAGCCGCTTTCCGGAAACTCCTCGTACGGCGCGCCCCAGGCGGCACCGGCGTTGTTGACGAGGATGTCGAGCGAGCCTTCATGTTTGGCGTAGGCATCGACCAGCGCCTGCGCGCCTTCCACCGTCGACACGTCGGCTGGCAGCGACACGCAGTGGCCGAAAGCCGACAGCTCCTTCGCGGTCTGGTCGCAGGCCGCCGCCTTGCGCGCCGAGATGTACACACGCGCGCCCTGCGCCAGGAAGCCTTCGGCGATCATGCGGCCGATGCCGCGCGAGCCGCCGGTGATCAAGGCGCTGCGGCCCTTCAGCGAGAAGAGTTGGGTGGTGTCCATGGTGCAGGTGTCTCCTGAATGAGAAAGAGGGGTTTCAGGAAACGAGCTTAGTGCGCGGCGCGTCCGCGCCGCGTCACCTTGGTGCCAGCGACAGGCTGCGGGGGCTCGTGAAACTGCGCAGGTCGCCGGTGACCGGGTCGAGAAAGGCCACCGACTTGGCCAGCAACTGCAGGGGCTTGTCGAAGTCGTCGGTGTTCTCGGGCAGCAGCGTGGGGTAGATCGGGTCGTTCACGATCGGCATGCCCAGCGCCATGCAGTGCACGCGCAACTGGTGCTTGCGGCCCGTGACCGGCGAGAGCTTCAGCCGTGCCTGGCCGTTGCGCGCCTCTTGCAGCACGATGCGGGTCTCGGAGTTGGGCTCGCCCGGTTCTTCTTTCACACGCATGAAGTGTTCGTCGTCGACCAGCCGGCTGCGGTAGACCTCGGGCACCGACGACACGCCGTCGTGCCACGGCACCACCGCCTCATAGTGCTTGGCGATGCGGCGCTCGGGAAACATCGCCTGGTAGGCGCCGCGCGTTTCGGGGCGCACCGAGAACAGCACCAGCCCCGAAGTGCTGCGGTCGATGCGGTGCAGCGGCACGAGGTCGTCGATCTTCAGCTTGCGCTTGAGCCGCACCAGCAGGCTTTGCTGCAGGTACTTGCCGGTGGGCGTGACGGGCAGGAAAGGGGGCTTGTCCGCGACCACGAGCTGGTCGTCCTGGAACAGCACCTGCTCCTCGAACGGGATGGTCACCTCGCCATCGAGCGTGCGGTAGTAGTAAACGCGCAGCGGCGATTGATAGCGGCGCTCGGTGGTCACCGGCACATGGTGTTCGTCGATCACGTCGCCGGCCGCAATGCGTTCGAGCCAGGCCTCGCGCGTGATGGCGGGAAAGCGCTCGATCAGGAATTCGGCGATGGTGGGCCAGGGGCCGTGCGGCAAGCCTACGCAGCTCGGGCCGACGCCGTCGCGCGTGGGCAGCGGCAGCCGGCGGTTCGTCATTGCGCGAGTTCTCGCTGCACCACCGACAGGGCTTCAGCGAACGAGGGGCGCGCTGCCACGTCGGGGTGCATGCAGCGGTCTTTCAACGCCACCACGGCTTGCGGTGGCGCATCGCTGCAGCGTTCGAGCAGTTCTTCCAGCAGGCAGCCGAAGGCGCGCATCTCCAGGCGTTGCAATGCCAGAGCCTGTTCGACATCGAGCGAGCGGGTCATCCAGGCCGCGCCGAAGTCGCCGAGCCGGCCGCCGCCTTGTGCGTTCCACAGGATGTTGTGTGCGTAGAGGTCGCCGTGCAGGATGCCTTGCGCATGCAGGTGCTGCATGGCCGAGGCGATGTCGTGTGCGATGCGCAGCGCCACGTCGGAAGACCAGCGCGCATCGCCTGCATAGACATCGCGCGTGCACGACGCCAGGCTCGGCGGTCCCGCGAGCGTGATGAACGACGGGTCCACCAGCGCCATCACCAGGCCTTGGGTGCCATCGGGATGGCCGTCGATGCGGCTCTGCGCCGCAATCAGCGTGGGGTGCTCGCCGGCCGCGATGCAGGCGGCCATTTCGCTGTGCGGCCAGCCGTCGCTGGTGACCGCGCCCTTGAACAGCTTGACCGCCACCGGCTGTTGGGCCGCACCCAGCGTCGCCTGATGGATCACGCCCGAGGCGCCTTCGCCGAGCTTCTTGCCAAGCGTCAGTTCGCGCCAGTCGACGTGCGGCACCGACTGCGCGGTGATCGCCGCGTCTTCCGCCTGCGTGTCGAAGGGGTTGCCCGCCGCAGCGAGCCACGACAGGCGCGGCAGCGAGAGCAGCCAGTCGGGCAGCGCCTCGAAACGGTTGGCCGAAATGCGCAGCAGTTCGAGCTGCCGGCAGGCGGCCACCGATTCCGGCAGTGCGCGCAGGCGGTTGCCCGCCAGCATCAGCTTCTGCATCCGCGTGCACTGGCCGAGCGTGTCGGGCAGTTCCTCGATCTGGTTGTCGGTGAGGATCAGCCAGCGCAGCGAAGCCGGCAGTGCTTCGGCCGGCACGCTGCGGATGCGGTTGGCCTTGAAGCCGACGATGTCGAGTTCGCGGCACTGGCCTATGGATGCAGGCAGCTCGGTGAAGCGGTTGTCCGAGCAGAACAGCACGCGCAGCCGGTGCAGCCGGCCCAGGTCGTCGGGCAGCGCGCTCAGCGCATTGCCCGAGAGGTTCAGTGTTTCGAGTGAATCGGAAAGGTCGAAAAGCTCGCGCGGGAACTCGGTGAGCCCGCACGAGAGATCGATTCGTTTTGCGCCTGCCAGCCGGCCCGCGCGCAGCTGAGCCAGCGTGTCGTCCATCCGGCGAGTCTAAATCGCCAGGGCCTCACCCTAGGCTGTGGTGCTTTGGGCGCCGAAGCGGTAGATGCCGTCTTTCCCCAGCTCGCGCTTGACCTGGCCCGAGAACCACAGCAGGTGCAGGTGGGCCACCGTCTCGCCCATGGCGAAGGTCATCTGGTGCAGGTCGAGTTCGCGCTTGAACAGGATCGGCAGGCCCTCGGCGGCGGTCAGCGGGCGTGCGGTGCAGGCTTCGAGCAGTTCGGCCAACCGGTCGCGGTGGTGTTCCTGCAGCTGGTCGACGCGGCGGTGGATGCCGGTGAACGGCTTGCCGTGCGAGGGCAGGCCGAGCGTGTCGGCCGGCAGCGCCTTGAACTTGTCGATGCTGTCGAGAAAGAGCCGCAGCGAGTTGGCCTCGGGCTCGCCCGCATGCACGCTCACGTTGGTGGAGATGCGCGGCAGCATCATGTCGCCGCCCAGCAGCAGCTTCAGTTCGTCGCAGTACAGCGAGATGTGCTCCGGCGCGTGGCCGTAGCCGCTGATGCAGCGCCAGGCGTGGCCGCCGATCATGACGGTGTCGCCATCGAGCATGCGCGTGAAGTTGTCGGGCACCGAAGGCACCATGCCCGCGTAGTAATTGGTGCGCGCGCGGATCTTGGCGACGGCCTCGGGGTCGGTCAGGCCATGCGAGGCGAAGAACTTCGCGGCGTGCTCGCCGCCCGCCGCGCTGTCGCCGGCGGTGGTCAGCACGCGCGCCACGTGGTAGTCGGTCGAGCTGATCCACAGCGGCGCGTTCCAGCGCGTGCACAGCCAGTCGGCCAGACCGATGTGGTCGGGGTGCATGTGGGTGACGATCACGCGCAGGATCGGCATGCCCTGCAGTTGCGTCTCGAACACCTGTTCCCACTGCGCGCGCGCTTCGTCGCGTGCGATGCAGCAGTCGACCACCGTCCAGCCCTCGACGCCGTCGAGGGTGTCGCGCAGCAGCCAGAGGTTGATGTGGTCCAGCGCAAAGGGCAGCCGCATGCGGATCCAGCGTACGCCGGGTGCCACCTCCAGTGCGGTGCCGGGCTCGGGCAGGGTGTCGCCCATCGGGTAGTGGAGTTCGCGTTCGAGGAGGTTCATGTAAGATTGACGTTTACGTAAACGTCATGTGTGGATGGCATCATTGTAGGGAGCGCGGCAAGAAGCTGCTGTCGCCCTCGTAACGTCCCTCCTGGCGCTTTCGAAACGCACCGCCTCCATGCCCGCGCAAACCTTCACCATCAGCCAGCTCGCGAAGGAGTTCGACCTCACGACGCGGGCCATCCGCTTCTACGAGGACATGGGCCTGCTCATGCCCGAGCGGGCCGGCCTGCAGCGCATCTACAGCGCGCGCGACCGGGCCCGGCTCACGCTCACGCTGCGCGCCAAGCGCCTCGGCCTGAGCCTGACGGAGGCCAAGGACATCCTCGACATGTACGACAGCCCGCAAGATACGGTGCCGCAGCTGCAGAAGTTCCTGGGCGTGCTGGGCGCGCACCGGGCGCAGCTCGAAGCGCAACTGGCAGAGCTGCAGGCCAATATCGCGGAAGTGCGTGCTCACGAAAAAAAGGGCCGGGCCACGCTGGCACGCGCGCAGAAGGCAGCCAGGGCGGCCTGACATCCCGGCCGGAAACACGACTCACCGACAATAGGTTCCTATGTCCGACAACCTCGACGACCTCTTTGCCCACAACCGTGCCTGGTCAGCACAGATGGAACGCGACAGGCCCGGCTTCTTCACCGGCCTGGTGGAGCAGCAGACGCCACGCTACATGTGGATCGGCTGTTCCGACAGCCGCGTGCCCGCCAACCAGATCACCGGCCTGGAACCAGGCGAGGTGTTCGTTCACCGCAACGTCGCCAACATCGTGGTCCATTCCGACCTGAATGCGCTGTCGGCGATCCAGTTCGCGGTCGAACACCTGAAGGTCGAGCACATCATGGTGGTTGGCCACTACGGCTGTGCCGGCGTCAAGGCGGCCCTCAGCGGCAAGCGCATTGGCCTGGCCGACAACTGGATCCGCCACATCCAGGACGTGCGCGACCGTCACGCCGTGATGCTCGAAACCCTGCCCGAAGACGTGCGCGCCGATGCCCTGTGCGAGCTCAACGTGGCCGAGCAGGTGGTCAACGTGGCCGTCAGTACCGTCATGGTCGATGGCTGGGCGCGTGGCCAGAAGGTCCGCATCCACGGCTGGACCTTCGGCGTGCACGACGGCCTGCTGCAAGACCTGGGCTTGAGCGTCGACGGCGACAAGCCACTCGACGCCATCTACAAGGCCGCGGTGCAGCGCATCCGCTACAAGTGGAGCAAGCCGCAGGGCCTGTCGCCCAGCGCACTGGCCGGGGCCGACGGAACCGAAGGCAGCGAAGACAAGACCGGTTGAGTCCATGTTCCCGCAGCGTCTCGATTCGCCGCTGGCCTACGACATCGCCAAGGCGATGATCGACGGATTCAATCGGCACTACCGGTTGTTTCGCGCCGAATCGGCGCGCGCCAAGCACCGTTTCGAGACCGCCGACTGGCATGGCCAGCAGCGCGCGCAGCGCGAGCGCATCGAGTTCTACGACCTGCGCGTGAACGAGGCCGTGGCCCGGCTCGAAAAAGAGTTCAAGGCCGGCGACCAGCCGATGGAGGTGTGGCACCAGGTCAAGCTGCACTTCATCGGCTTGCTGGTGGACCACCACCAGCCCGAGCTGGCCGAGAGTTTCTTCAACTCGGTCACCACCAAGATCCTGCACCGCGCGTACTTTCAGAACGACTTCATCTTCGTTCGGCCGGCCATCAGCACCGAGTACATCGAGCCGCGCGGCGCGCCCACCTACCGCCCGTACTACCCCGCGCACGACACGCTGGCCGACACCATCGAGCAGATGCTCGACGACTTCGCGCTGCAGGGCAGCTATGCCAACAAGCGGCGCGATGCCGAGCGCGTGGCGCACGTCATCCTGAACCGCTTCCACCAGGTCAAGCTGCGCGCCAACTTCCAGCTGCAGGTGCTCTCGGGCCTGTTCTTTCGCAACAAGGGCGCCTATGTGGTCGGCCGCATCCTGAACGGCTTCACCGAGATCCCGTTTTCGCTGCCGATCCTGCACGACAGCCGCGGCAAGTTCTACATCGACGCCGCGCTGTTCGGCGAAGACGACCTGCAGATGCTGTTCAGCTTTGCGCGCGCCTACTTCATGGTCGACATGGAAGTGCCCTCGGCCTGCGTGCAGTTTTTGCGCTCGCTCATGCCGCGCAAGCCGCGCGCCGAGATCTACAACGCGCTGGGCCTGGCCAAGCAGGGCAAGACGCTCTTCTACCGCGACTTTCTGTCGCACCTGAACTACTCGAGCGACCGCTTTCGCATCGCGCCCGGCATCAAGGGCATGGTCATGCTGGTGTTCGACCTGCCGTCGTTCCCGTTCGTGTTCAAGGTCATCAAGGACTTCTATCCGCCGCAGAAGGACACCACGCGCGAGCAGATCAAGGGCAAGTACATGCTCGTGAAGCAGCACGACCGCGTGGGCCGCATGGCCGACACGCTGGAGTACAGCGACGTGGGTTTTCCGCTCGACCGCTTCGAGCCCGAGCTGATCGAGGAGATCCGCAAGTTCGCGCCCAGCCAGCTCGAGATCGGCGACCGCGACGGCAACGGGGAGATGGAGCTGGTGGTCAAGCACGTCTACATCGAGCGCCGCATGATCCCGCTCAACATCTACCTGCAGGAAGCCTTCGACACACTGGCGCACCCCGAGAGCCCGGCCCAGGCCAGGCGCGCGAAAGACCAGCTCGAGCATGCGGTGATCGAGTACGGCAACGCCATCAAGGACATGGTGGCCGCCAACATCTTTCCGGGCGACATGCTGTGGAAGAACTTCGGCGTCACGCGCGGCGGCAAGGTCGTGTTCTATGACTACGACGAGATCGAATACGTCACCGACTGCAAGTTCCGCAAGGTGCCCACGCCGCGCAACGAAGAAGACGAGATGAGCGGCGAGGTCTGGTATTCGGTCGGCCCGAAGGACGTGTTCCCCGAGACCTTCGAGCCCTTCCTGCTGGGCAACAAGGACGTGCGCGAAGCCTTCATGGCGCACCACGCCGACCTGCTCGACGCCGCCTTCTGGCAGCACCACAAGGAACGCATCCAGGCCGGCCAGATGCTCGATGTGTTCCCGTACGAAGAGTCGCAGCGCTTCCAGCACGAGGGGCACGCGACGCATTTCTGACACCACTGGCCGCGCCGCGCGCCGCGGCCGACTGCTTCAACGTCCGCTTTTTGCTTTCACATTCCAGAAGGAGACCTCCCATGTCCGAATCCATCGTCATCGTCGGCGCCGCCCGCACCCCCATGGGGGGCTTCCAGGGCGACTTTTCTTCCCTCTCCGCGCACGACCTCGGCGGTGCCGCCATCAAGGCCGCCGTCGAGCGCGCGGGCATCGCGCCCGAGAGCGTGGGCGAAGTGCTGTTCGGCAACTGCCTGATGGCCGGCCAGGGCCAGGCGCCTGCACGCCAGGCGGCCTACAAGGGCGGCCTGCCCGACAGCGCCGGCGCTGTCACGCTCAGCAAGATGTGCGGCTCGGCCATGAAGGCCGCGATGCTCGCGCACGACCTGCTGCTGGCCGGCACGCACGACGTGATCGTGGCGGGCGGCATGGAAAGCATGACCAACGCGCCTTACCTCATGCTCAAGGGCCGCGGCGGCTACCGCATGGGCCACGACCGCATCTTCGACCACATGATGCTGGACGGCCTCGAAGACGCCTACCAACCGGGCCGCTCCATGGGCACCTTCGGCGAAGACTGCGCGGCCAAGTACAACTTCACCCGCGAGCAGCAGGACGCCTTTGCCATCGCCAGCGTGCAGCGCGCCAAGGCCGCGACCGAATCGGGTGCTTTCAAGGAAGAGATCGTGCCCGTCACCGTGAAGGGCCGCAGCGGCGACACCGTGATCTCGGTCGACGAAGGCCCGGGCAAGGTCAAACTCGACAAGATCCCGACGCTCAAGCCCGCGTTCAAGAAAGAAAACGGCACCATCACCGCCGCATCGAGCTCGTCGATCAACGACGGCGCGGCCGCGCTGGTCATGATGACCGAGTCGCATGCGAAGAAGATCGGCGCCAAGCCCATCGCCCGCATCGTCGGCCATGCCACGCACGCACAGCAGCCCGAGTGGTTCTCCACCGCGCCCGTCGGCGCCGTCGCCAAGCTGTTCAAGAAGACCGGCTGGACCGTGAAGGACGTCGACCTGTGGGAGGTGAACGAAGCCTTCGCCGTGGTGCCGATGGCGCTCATGCACGAACTCGACGTGTCGCACGACATCGTCAACGTGAACGGCGGCGCCTGCGCGCTGGGCCATCCGATCGGCGCGAGTGGCGCGCGCATCATGGTCACGCTCATTCATGCGCTGAAGGCGCGCGGCAAGAAGCGCGGCGTGGCCACGCTGTGCATCGGCGGCGGCGAAGGCACCGCCGTGGCACTCGAATTGCTATAAGAGCAGGGCTGGAGGTGCCCACGCAAGGGCGCCTGCCGGCTTTTTCATCCAGACATCCAATTCCAATAAATGCGTAGAGCAGGAGATTTCATGCGCCCATCCATCCACCGTACCGCCCTTGCCGCCTTGCTGGCCACCGCCTTCCTGGCACCCGCCGCCAGCTGGGCCCAGAAGCGCGACAACGTGCTGTTCCAGGCCGCCACCGACGAGCAGCCCGCGGTGATCAAGACGCTCGAGAAGCTCGTCAACATCGAAACCGGCACCGGTGACGCCGAAGGCATCGCCGCCGCCGGCAACTACCTCGAGGGCGAGCTCAAGAACCTGGGCTTCACCGTCACGCGCAGCAAGTCGGCCGGCATCGTGGTGGGCGACAACATCGTGGGCAAGATCAAGGGCCGCGGCGGCAAGAACCTGCTGCTGCTCTCGCACATGGACACCGTGTACCTGAAGGGCATCCTGGCCAAGGCGCCGTTCCGCGTCGAAGGCGACAAGGCCTACGGCCCCGGCATCGCCGACGACAAGGGCGGCAATGCCGTCATCCTGCACACGCTCAAGCTGCTCAAGGACTACGGCGTGCGCGACTACGGCACCATCACCGTGCTGTTCAACACCGACGAAGAGAAGGGCTCCTTCGGCTCGCGCGACCTGATCCAGGAAGAAGCCAAGCTGGCCGACTACGTACTCTCGTTCGAGCCCACCAGCGCAGGCGACGAAAAGCTCTCGCTCGGCACTTCGGGCATTGCCTACGTGCAGGTCAACATCACCGGCAAGGCCTCGCATGCGGGCGCTGCGCCCGAACTGGGCGTGAACGCGCTGGTCGAGGCCTCCGACCTCGTGCTGCGCACCATGAACATCGACGACAAGTCGAAGAACCTGCGCTTCAACTGGACCATCGCCAAGGCCGGCAATGTGTCGAACATCATCCCCGCCAGCGCCACGCTGAATGCCGACGTGCGCTATGCGCGCAACGAAGACTTCGACGCCGCCATGAAGACGCTGGAAGAGCGCGCGCAGCAAAAGAAGCTGCCCGAGGCCGACGTCAAGGTGATCGTCACGCGCGGGCGCCCGGCGTTCAATGCCGGCGAAGGCGGCAAGAAGCTGGTCGACAAGGCCGTGGGCTACTACAGGGAAGCGGGCGGCAACCTCGGCGTGGAAGAACGCACCGGCGGCGGCACCGACGCGGCCTACGCGGCGCTCTCGGGCAAGCCCGTGATCGAAAGCCTCGGCCTGCCGGGCTTCGGCTACCACAGCGACAAGGCCGAGTATGTGGACATCAGCGCCATTCCGCGTCGCCTGTACATGGCCGCTCGCCTGATCATGGACCTGGGCTCAGGCAAGTAAGCCCGCACAAGAAGAAAAGACAGGAGACACGCCATGCTGCTCAGCGCCGACCAGGAAGCCATCCGCGACGCGGTGCGCGATTTCTCGCAAGCCGAACTCTGGCCCAACGCCCCGAAGTGGGACCGTGAGCACAGCTTTCCGAAGGAGGCCCATCAAGGCCTCGCGGCGCTGGGTGCCTATGGCATCTGCGTGCCGGAGGAGCATGGCGGCGCGGGCCTGGACTACCTCACGCTGGCGCTGGTGCTCGAAGAAATCGCGGCCGGCGACGGCGGCACCAGCACCGCGATCAGCGTGACCAACTGCCCGGTCAACGCGATCCTCATGCGTTACGGCAATGCGCAGCAGAAAAAGAAGTGGCTCGAGCCGCTGGCGCAGGGCCAGATGCTCGGCGCCTTCTGCCTCACCGAGCCGCAGGCCGGCAGCGATGCATCGAGCCTGCGCACCACCGCGCGCAAGGATGGCGATGCCTACGTGATCGACGGTGTGAAGCAGTTCATCACCAGCGGCAAGAACGGGCAGGTGGCCATCGTCATCGCGGTCACCGACAAGGGCGCGGGCAAGCGCGGCATGAGCGCGTTCATCGTGCCGACCGATGCACCGGGCTACCACGTGGCGCGCCTCGAAGACAAGCTGGGCCAGCACAGCAGCGACACCGCACAAATCAACTTCGACGGCTGCCGCATCCCGGTGGAAAACCTTATCGGCGCCGAAGGCGAGGGCTACAAGATCGCGCTCGGCGCGCTCGAAGGGGGCCGCATCGGCATTGCGGCGCAGAGCGTCGGCATGGCGCGCAGCGCCTTCGACGTGGCGCTGGCCTATGCCAAGGAGCGGCAGGCTTTCGGCGGCGCGATCTTCGACCAGCAGGCCGTGGGCTTTCGCCTGGCCGAATGCGCGACGCAGCTCGAAGCCGCACGCCAGTTGATCTGGCACGCAGCGAGCCTGCGCGATGCCGGCCGGCCCTGCCTGAAGGAAGCGGCCATGGCCAAGCTCTTCGCGAGCGAGATGGCCGAGCGCGTGTGCAGCGCCGCCATCCAGACGCTGGGCGGCTATGGCTACGTGAACGACTTTCCGCTGGAGCGCATCTACCGCGACGTGCGCGTGTGCCAGATCTACGAAGGCACGTCGGACATCCAGAAGTTGCTGATCCAACGCGCCCTGGCCTGACGTCCTGAAGCCCCGCCGCACGGCAGGGTGACGCAGGAGGCCGGATGCCATCGGCCGTGTAGAGTCTCCGCGAACCGATCAAGGGGAGACCGACATGACCCAGGCATCCACGACGGCGACGCTGCACCGTCGCTCGAGATTTCCGATGGTTGGGGCCGCCACAGTGGCGGCCGGCATGCTGTTCGGTGCGTTCAACGCGCCTGTGCATGCGGAAGTACTCGTTGCCACCAGGCCCGCAGTCGCCTACCCGGCACCGCCTTCCGAGCTGTACCCGGAGCTGTTTGCCGCAGTCCAACTGGGGCAGGTGTTCAAGGACGGCAAGACCTTCGTCGACGCCGTACCCCGGACTTCGCCCGCCACCATCGCCGCGCAGTACAGGCGCGAGAAAGACCGCCCCGGTTTCGATCTCTCCGGCTTCGTGCAGCGGCACTTCGAACTGCCACGGGACAGCGCCGACACCTACGTCAGCGACCGTTCGCAGTCGCTCGCGCAGCACATCGCAAGCCTCTGGCCGCGCCTGACGCAGCAACCGCAGAAGCAAGGCGCGGGCTCCTCGCTGCTGCCGCTGCCGGGCCCCTACGTGGTGCCGGGTGGGCGCTTTCGCGAGGTGTACTACTGGGACTCGTACTTCACCATGCTGGGCCTGTTGCAGAACGGCAAGCCCGATTCGCTGCGCGACATGGTCGGCAACTTCGCGAGCCTGATCGACCGCTACGGCCACATCCCGAACGGCAATCGCAGCTACTACCTGAGCCGTTCGCAGCCGCCGTTCTATTTCAAGATGGTGGGCCTGCTGTCCACCCAGGACGAAGCCGCCGCCTACGCGCGCTACCTGCCGCAGCTGCGGCGCGAATACGCGTTCTGGATGGAAGGCGCGGACAAGCTCAAGCCCGGCACCGCGCACCGCCGCGTGGTGGCGTTGGCCGACGGCAGCGTGCTGAACCGCTATTACGACGACCGCGCCGTGCCGCGCGACGAGTCGTATGCGGAAGACGTGGCGCTGGCGAAGAAGAGCGGTCGGCCCGCAGCTGAGGTCTATCGCGACCTGCGCGCGGCCGCGGAGAGCGGATGGGACTTCAGCAGCCGCTGGTTCGCCGACGGCAAGACGCTCGCCACCATCGAGACCACCGCCATCGTGCCCGTGGACCTGAACAGCCTGCTGTACGGGCTGGAAAGCGCGATCCGCCTGGGCTGCGAGCGCGTGCAGGACGTGGCCTGCAGCAGCGACTTCACGCAACGCGCCGAACGTCGCCGCGCGGCGGTGCAGAAGTACCTGTGGAACGAAGCCGGTGGCCACTACGTGGACTACCAGTGGATCAAGCGGCAGCCGACCGGCCGCCCTGGCGCTGCCACGCTGTACCCGCTGTTCGTCGGCATCGCGGAGCCGGCGCAGGCAGCGCGCGTGGCCGACTGGACGGGCAGGCAACTGCTGAAGCCCTATGGCGTGGTGACCACGCCCGTCGCAACCGACCAGCAATGGGATGCGCCCAACGGCTGGGCCCCATTGCAATGGATCGCGGTCGATGGCCTCCGGCGCTATGGGCAGCATGCGCTCGCACGCGACATCGCAACGCGATGGATGGGCAAGGTGCAGCAGGTCTACGGCAGCAGCGGCAAGCTGGTCGAGAAGTACAACGTGATCGACAACAGCGGCGAGGCCGGCGGCGGCGAGTACGTCTTGCAGGACGGCTTCGGCTGGACCAACGGCGTGGCCGTGCAGCTGATGACGATCTATCCGGAACTCAAGCGCCCCTGATCGCATGTTCTGCCATGTCATCGGTTTCGATGACAGACAGGACCTCACTCGCGGCGCAGCATGGCGATCTCTTTGTCGGAGGTCTTCGCCATGTCCATTTCCAAACCCGTTTCATTCGCCGTGGCCTTGCTGTGCATCGGCGCATCCGCGCAAGCGCAACCCGCCGCACCGGACATCGCCACGCTGACCGCGAGCCAGGCCGTGCAGCAGCTTTGCGCCGGCACGGTGACGAGCGAGCAACTGGTGACGGCCTACCTCGCGCAAGCCAAGGCCAAGGCGAATCTCAATGCCTTCGTCACGCTCGATGAAGCGGGCGCGCTGAAGGCGGCGCGCGCGGCCGACGCGCAGCGCAAGCGCGGCGGCGCCTGCAAGCCCTTGGCGGGGCTGCCGGTGGCCATCAAGGACAACATCCAGGTGCAGGGCCTGCCCGCCACGGCCGGCACGCCCGCGCTCAAGGGCTTCGTGCCCGCGGCCGATGCGCCGGTGGTCGCGAAGCTGCGCGCGGCCGGCGCCGTCATCCTCGGCAAGACGAACATGCATGAGCTGGCCTTCGGCGTCACGGGCTACAACCCCGCGTTCCAGACGGGGCCCGAGGTCGGCGTGCGCAACGCCTACGACGCGAGCCGCATCGCGGGCGGATCGTCGTCGGGCAACGGTTCGGCGCTCGGTGCGCGCATGGCGCCGGCGGCGCTCGGCACCGACACGGGCGGCTCGGTGCGCATCCCCTGTGCCTTCAACGGCTGCGCGTCGCTGCGGCCCAGCATGGGCCGCTATTCGCAGCAGGGCATCGCACCGATCTCGCACACGCGCGACACGGCGGGGCCGATGGCGCAGTCGATGGCCGACGTGGCGCTGCTCGATCGCGTGATCGCCGGTGGCACGCCGCTCAAGTCCGCCAACCTGAAGCGCGTGCGGCTTGGCGTGGTGCCGGCCTTCTACGCGAACCTCGACGCGGACACGCGCGCCGCCACCGACGCCGCGCTCGCGAAGCTGCGCGCGGCGGGTGTCACGCTGGTGGATGTGGAAATGCCGAAGCTGATGGAACTGAACAGCGCCATCGGCTTTCCGCTCGCGCTCTACGAGGCGAACGACGACATGGCGGCGTACCTCGCGAAGTACCGCACCGGCATCGACATCGCGCAGCTGGCGGCCGGCATCGCCAGCCCCGACGTCAAGGGCACCTTCGACACCTTCGTGATCCCTCGCAAGCTGCCCGCGCCGAATGGCGTGGTCGATGCGAAGCCGGTTTACGAGCACGCGATGCGCGTCGCCCGGCCGGCCCTGCAGAAGCTCTACCGCGACACCTTCACGAAGAACAGGCTCGACGCGCTGGTGTTCCCCACGGTGCCGCGCGTGGCGCTGGCGGCTGGGCCCGAAGCCAGCAGCCCCGAGAACTTCGGCGCGCTGATCCAGAACACCGACCCCGGCAGCAACGCCGGCATTCCCGGCGTGCAGTTGCCCTCGGGCCTGGGCGCGACCAGCGGCCTGCCCGTGGGGCTGGAGCTGGACGGCCCCGCGGGCAGCGACCGCCGGCTGCTGGCCGTGGGCCTTGCCGTCGAAGGCGTGCTCGGCCGTCTGCCGGCCCCGAAGTGATGCCCGGTCAGCGCGCCGGCATGCCCCAGCCGGCCAGCGCCGAACGGCGCTCGATGCCGAGCTTGTCGAAGATGCGCCGCAGGTAGGTGCGTACGGTGGGCACGCCCACCGCCATGCGCCGCGCGATCTCCTTGTCGGTCAGCCCTTCGCGCACGCAGCGGGCCACCTCCTGCTCGCGCGCGCTCAGCAAGGTCCAGGCGGTTTCGTCGTTGCCTGCACGCGGGGCGGGCGATGCAAGCGCCGCCACGCGCTGCGCACGCTGAAGTGCCCCTGCAAAGGCCGGCTCGATCAGGTCGAGCAGCGCCTTCTCGTGATCGCCGAAATCGCCGCGTCCCTTGCGGCGCCAGATGCGCAGGTCGCCCAGCGCGCGGTCGCCCTCGAAGGCATGCAGGTTCATGCCCCAGTGCAGCCCGTCGCGCGAGAGGAAGTCGGTAAAGAACGGGGTGCGCATCAGCGCGCGCTGCGGCATCACGTCGGTCACGCGCGTGGCGCGGCGGTGCGACTGCAGCACGAAGGTGATCGGGTCGTGGTGCTGGTGCCACTGCGCATAGCGGTCGAGGTTGGCCGGGTCCATGTTGAGCGCCACGCGCGCGCCGAAGCTGCCGCTGTCCGCGTCCCACACGAAAGAGGCGAACTGGTCGGCGTGCAGCAGGTCGAGCAGCGCCCAGCCCAGGCGCTCGCGAATCTCGCGTTCGTCGCGGTCTTGCGCCAGCAGCGTGAAAACGCCGCGCAGCGCGTGCTGTTCAGGGCCTGTCAGGTACATCGCCGCCTCGCTCTTTCGCTAGCCCTCGTCGTGGGCAGAAGTAAGGCTAACGTTTAGCAAGCACCGCGCCAATGGTGGATGTCCGGGGAGGTATCGCGGCGCGGCGCAATACGCGCAAAATCACGGGCCGGCTTCTGCTGCTCATGCGCCCATCTCCTTCCAGCCCCGTCCGCAAGCCCTTCCCGGGGTTGGTGCTGCGGCGCATACGCGACTACTGGGTGGAGTCGCCCAATGCCAATCCGTTGGTCGACCAGAGCCTGGCGCGGGCCTTCGTGGTCGATACCTTCGACACGCCGCTGATGGCCGCCACCGTCGCCGCCATCTTCTGGATCACTTTTCTCGTACTCACCGGCAACCCGGGAACGATCGTGTGGGGCGTGCTGGTGCACACCTCGCAGTGGCATCGGCACCGCCACCTGCGCCGCGTGGACCCGGCCAGCATCGACGTCGCCACGGCCGTGCAGACGCGCCGGCGGCTGGAGCTGCGCATGCTGGTGCCGGGGTTGATCTGGGCACTGGCGCCGTGGCTTTTCTTTCCGCACGACAACCTCGCGCTGATCCTGCTGATGTACTTCTTCATCAGCGGTGTTTCGAGTGTCGTCATCGCGGCGCTGGCGCAGTGGTGGCTGGCGGCCGTGTGCTTCAGCGTGCCGATGTTCATGGGCATGGCGCTGCGGCTGGTGGTCGAGCCGGGCAGCGTGCAGCTCATCATGGGCTGCCTGGTGGTCTCGCAGATGTTCGCGGCGCTCTACTACGCGCGCAAGCAGAACCGGCTGATCGTGGGCGCCATCGAGGCGGGCTTTGAAAAGGCGCGGCTGGCCGATGCGCTCGCGCGCCAGCTCGACCATGTCGCGCAGCTGGCGGCGCAGCGCGCGCGCATCTTCGCGGCGGCCAACCACGACCTGCGCCAGCCCATGCATGCATTGGCGATCTTTGTCGACGCGCTCAACACCCGCACCGCGCCCAGCGCCGACAACCTGCGCTTCATGCGCGACAGCGTCGATGCGCTGCGTGGCTCCATCGACGCGCTGCTCGACATTGCGCAGCTCGACGGCGGTGTCGCGCCGGTGCGGCTGGAGCCGCTGTATCTGGACACTATCTTCGAGTCGCTGCAAGGGCGTTTCGGGGCTCTGGCAGACGCCAAGGGGCTGGCCCTGCGCGTGCGCCCCACCGAGGCCGTGGTGCGGGCCGATGCCCGCATGCTCGCGCGCGTGCTGGGCAACCTGATCGACAACGCGATCAAGTACACCCCGGCGGGCACGGTCTTCGTCTTCGCGCGGCGGCTGCAGCGGCCGCGCAATGGCGTGCCGGCCTGGCGCATCGAGGTGCGCGACTCGGGCGTGGGCATCGAGGCGCAGCACCAGGAGCAGGTGTTCGAGGAGTTCTTCCAGGTCGACAACCCGGGGCGCGACCGCAGCCAGGGCCTCGGGCTGGGCCTGTCGCTGGTGGCGAGCATGGCGCAGGTCATGGGCTCGCGCATCGAGGTGCGCACCGCGCCGGGCCGTGGCAGCACCTTCTCGCTGGTGCTCGAAGAAGCGCCCGCACCGCCAGAGGAACCGGACGCCGCAAGCGGCGTGCCCGCCGAGCCCGCGGCAGACGTGCCGCTGCCCCCCGTGCGCATCCTCGTGCTCGACGACGAGCAGCCCGTGCGCGAAGCGATGCGTTCGCTGCTGTGCGGCTGGGGCCACGAAGTGGCGCTGGCCGCCAACCCGCGCGAAGCCCTGCAGCACGGCGGCGTGTTCGACCTCATGCTGAGCGACCTGCGACTGGGCAGCGGCCTGTCGGGGCTGGCCGCCGCGCAGGCCCTGCAGGCGGTCGGCAAGGTGCGCAGCGTGGTCATCCTCACCGGCGAAACCGCCCACGCGACGCGGGCCGAAGTCGAGCGCGCCGGCTACGCGCTGATCTACAAGCCGGCGCAGGCCCAGGCCCTGCAGGAAGCCATTGCCGGCAGCCGTCCGGCATAGGGGCGGGCTTGCCCCATCGGCGCCCGGGCCGCGAGGTGTTCCAATAGCGGTCTTCATGAGCGCCATCGATCCCACCACCGGACCTTGTCCCTGCGGCCGCACCGACCGCCGCGACAAGCCCATCGGCTACGCCCTGTGCTGTGGCCGCTATCTCGACGACTTCGAGAACACACCCGCCCCCGACGCCGAATCGCTGATGCGTTCGCGCTATTCGGCTTTCGTGCTGGAGCGGGCCGAATACCTGCTCGCCACCTGGCATGCGTCGAAACGGCCGGCCTCGATCGAGTTCGAGCCGGGCGTCAAGTGGCTGGGCCTCGACATCCGGTCGCGCTCCGTGCTCGACGCCGACCATGCCGAGGTCGAGTTCGTCGCGCGCCAGCGCAGCGCGGCCACCGGTGCCGCCACGCGCCTGCACGAGCGCAGCCGCTTCGTGCGCGAAGACGAGCGCTGGTACTACCTCGAAGGTGATCTGCAGCAGCCCCTGGGTTGACGCACCGGCCCGAGGCTCGCACAATCGGCCTCGCTCCGGGGTGCACACATGTGGTGTGCTGAGATGGCAAAGCTGCCGACCCGCGAACTTGATCCGGGTCATACCGGCGTAAGAAGAGCTGCACTCCCTGACTTCGGTCCGTCCGTCACCCACCTTCCGTGACGGCCCGAAGGCCCACCGAGCGATTGCGGAGCACCCTTTCCCTCAACAAGGAGTGCCCCGATGAATGCCCCCGACAAGTTCACCTCTTTGCTCTCGCTCACGCGCGAGCCCTTTCCCGCGTCCCACAAGTGCCTGATCCCGGGCAGCCGGCCCGACCTGAACGTGCCGGTGCGCGACGTGCTGCTCACCAACGGCGAAACGGTGTCGCTCTACGACACCTCGGGCCCCTACACCGACGCCAAGGTCGACATCGACGTGCGCCGTGGCCTGCCCGACGTGCGCGGCGCCTGGGTGCTCGAGCGCAATGACACCGAAAGTTACGAAGGCCGCTCGCACCAGGCGCTGGACGAAGGCCTGAAGCACGCCCACGACCATGACGCCCAGCGCCTGGCCGAACTGCGCGCCGGTGCAGCGGCCCTGCAGCGCACGCCGCGCCGCGCCAAGTCGGGCGCCAACGTCACGCAGATGCACTACGCACGCCGCGGCATCGTCACACCCGAAATGGAATACGTGGCGCTGCGCGAAAACGGCAAGCGCGAGTGGATGGCCGAGTACCTGGCCAACGAGGAGCGCGCCAGGCGCGTGGCCGGCAACCCGATGGGCGCCAGCATTCCGCGCATCATCACGCCCGAGTTCGTGCGCGATGAAGTGGCACGCGGCCGCGCGATCATTCCGGCCAACATCAACCACCCCGAAGTCGAGCCGATGGCCATCGGCCGCAACTTCAAGGTGAAGATCAACGCCAACATCGGTAACTCGGCCGTTACTTCCAGCATCGAGGAAGAGGTCGAAAAGCTCGTGTGGGCGATCCGCTGGGGCGCCGACAACGTGATGGACCTGTCGACCGGCAAGAACATCCACACCACGCGCGACTGGATCGTGCGCAACTCGCCCGTGCCCATCGGCACCGTGCCCATCTACCAGGCGCTCGAAAAGGTGGGCGGCGTGGCCGAAGACCTGACCTGGGAAATCTTCCGCGACACGCTGATCGAGCAGGCCGAGCAGGGCATCGACTACTTCACCATCCACGCCGGCGTGCGCCTGCCGTTCATTCACCTGACGGCCGACCGCATGACGGGCATCGTCTCGCGCGGCGGCTCGATCATGGCCAAGTGGTGCATCGCACACCACAAGGAGAGCTTTCTCTACGAACGCTTCGAAGACATCTGCGACATCATGAAGGCGTACGACGTGAGCTTCTCGCTCGGCGACGGCCTGCGCCCCGGCTCGGGCGCCGACGCCAACGACGAAGCGCAGTTCGCCGAACTGCGCACGCTGGGCGAGCTGACCCAGATCGCGTGGAAGCACGACGTGCAGACCATGATCGAAGGCCCGGGCCACGTGCCGATGCACATGATCCAGGCCAACATGGACGAGCAGATCAAGCACTGCCACGAGGCGCCGTTCTACACGCTCGGGCCGCTGACCATCGACATCGCGCCGGGCTACGACCACATCTCCAGCGCCATCGGCGCCGCGATGATCGGCTGGGCCGGCACCGCGATGCTGTGCTACGTGACGCCCAAGGAACACCTGGGCCTGCCCGATCGCGACGACGTGAAGCAGGGGATCATTGCCTACAAGATCGCCGCGCACGCGGCCGACGTGGCCAAGGGGCACCCGGGTGCGCGCTCGCGTGACGACGCCTTGAGTAAGGCGCGCTTCGAGTTCCGCTGGCAGGACCAGTTCAACCTGGGCCTCGACCCCGACACCGCGCGTGAATTCCACGACGAGACGCTGCCCAAGGATTCGAGCAAGGTGGCGCACTTCTGTTCGATGTGCGGCCCCAAGTTCTGCTCCATGAAGATCACGCAGGAAGTGCGCGAGTACGCGGCCCAGAAGGGCGTGGCCGAGGCCGCGGCCGTGGCGGCGGGCATGGAAGAAAAGTCGAAGGAATTCATGGCCGGCGGCGGCGAGATGTACATCCCGATCCGTTCGGTTTCCTGAGCGGCGCTCCGGCGCTCTCCCAGGGGCCGGGTTCGTTCCCGGCCCCTTCGAAGCCCCACCCCGGGGTCATTGCTACCATGGGCGACTCCTTCGAACCCTCTCCGTGCAATGACCCCATTTCCTTTCGCCGCAGTCCTGTTCGACTGCGACGGCGTCCTCGTCGATTCCGAACCCATCACCAACCGCGTCCTGGCCGAGATGCTGGGCGAGCTGGGCTGGCACATCACCACCGAAGAGTCGATGAACACCTTCACCGGCAAGGCCGTGAAGGACGAGGCCGCGCTCATCGAATCGAAGACCGGTTTCGCCATCACGCCCGAGTGGCTCAAGACGTTCCGCGCGCGCCGCAACGAAGCCCTGGAGCGCGACCTCGTCGCCATTCCCCACGCGCCCGCCGCCATCCGCGAGATCCACGCGAAGCTCAAGGGCCGCATTGCCTGCGCATCGGGCGCCGACCGCCACAAGGTCGAGCTGCAGCTGGCCAAGATCGGCCTGCTCGACTGCTTCCAGGGCCGTATCTTCAGCGGCCATGAAATGCCCCGCTCCAAGCCGCACCCCGATGTGTACCTGGCCGCCGCCGAAGCCCTCGGCGTGGACCCGCGCCGTTGCGCCATCGTCGAAGACACGGTGACCGGCGCCATGGCCGGCGTGGCAGCGGGTGCCACGGTGTTCGGCTACAGCACCGGCGATTCCGGCCACAGCGGCCCCGGGCCGCTGCTGGCCGCGGGCGCGGTGCAGGTCTTCAGCGACATGGCCGAATTGCCGGCGCTGCTTTCGGGCTACCGCCTGCAGGCGGCCTGAGTTTCTGGTGCAATGGCGCGACCGACGGCCGCGCCGACGACAGACCCGAACCAGGAGCCCGCCCCATGACGTCCGAATACAAGACCGAGCAACCCGACCGCAGCGAGATCGACGCCCTCAAGGGCCCCGCCGTCGTGGAGTTCGGCACCAACTGGTGCGGCATCTGCAAGGCGGCGCAGCCGAACATTGCCGAGGCCTTTGCCAAGTACCCGGACATCCCGCGCATCAAGGTCGAAGACGGCAGCGGGCGCCCGCTGGGCCGTTCGTTCAACGTGCGGTTGTGGCCCACGCTGGTGTTCATGCGCGATGGCCAGCAGGTTGCGAAGCTGGTGCGTCCTGAAGACAGCCAGTCCATCGCCGACGCGCTCGCGTCGATCGCGCAGCCGGCCTGACGCATTGCTCATTGCAGCGCCTGCTTTCATGAAAATCTGGAAGCAATTGCTCAGATAAATTCATTTCTCGCGGGCGCCCGACGCGTCCAGAATCCGCGTTCATGATGAACATCGCGGTACTGGACGACTACTTCGACACCCTGCGCACCCTGCCTTGCTTTCGCAAGCTGGACGGCCACAAGGTCACGGTCTGGAACGACCACGTCGATGACCTCGACGTGCTCGCGCGCAGGCTCGCCGATGCCGACGCTGTGGTGCTGATCCGCGAGCGCACCGCGCTCAGGGCCGCACTGCTGGAGCGCCTGCCCCGATTGCGGCTGATCAGCCAGCGCAGCGTGTACCCCCACATCGACATCGACGCCTGCACGCGGCTCGGCATCGTGGTGTCGTCGGACCAGCATCCGGGCACCCCGTCGTATGCGGCGGCCGAGCTGACCTGGGCCCTGCTGCTGTCCGTCGCCCGGCAGCTTCCCCAGCAGATGGCGTCGCTGCAGCGGGGCAATTGGCAGACCGGCGTGGGCTCCACGCTGCGTGGCAAGACGCTGGGCATCTACGGCTACGGACGCATCGGCGCCACCGTCGCGGGCTATGGCGAAGCCTTCGGCATGAAGGTGCTGGTGTGGGCGCGGCCGGATTCGCTGCAGCGCGCCCTGGCCGACGGGCGCCAGCCGGCACCGGACCGCGACACTTTCTTCCGCGAATGCGATGCCATCTCGCTGCACATGCGGCTGGTGCCCGCTACGCGAGGCATCGTGCGACGCGAAGACCTGGCGCTCATGAAGCCTGGCGCGATCCTCGTGAACACCAGCCGTGCGGGGCTGATCGAGCCCGGTGCACTGGTCCAGGCCCTGCAGGCGGGGCGCCCCGGCATGGCGGCCGTGGATGTCTACGAAACCGAACCCCTCACCGATCCGGCCGATCCGTTGATCTCCCTGCCCAACGTGGTGTGCACGCCTCACATCGGCTACGTGACGCGCGAGGAATACGACCTGCAGTTCTCCGATGTCTTCGACCAGATCACGGCCTTCGCCGAAGGCCAGCCGATCAACGTGGTCAACCCGGACGTGCTGGGCCACATGCGGAGCGTCGCGGGGTCATGAACACTGCGCTGCAGCGGCTCGCGGCGGAGGTCGATCTCCAGTCGGAGCGCCAGATGCCCTTGCGCCTGCGTTTCGGCTTTGCGTGCGTGCGGCGCGTGCGGCACCTGCTGGAAGCACCGGAAGCCGTCGATGCACTGGACACCCTCGGCGCTTTCCTCGAAGGCCGGTGCGATGCACCGACGCTCGCGCGTGTGCAGGAACGCATGGCAACCGTCGCGCGCAGCCACCCGGGCTCGGGCTCCATCGATGCGTCGGCGCATGCGGCCGTGTCCGCGACCTATGCCGTGTTCCATGCTGTGACGGGGCACGCGCTCGAGGCAGCTGAGTACGCCGCATACGCCACGGTCTATGCGTATGGCGCCTATGCCCTGGCGGACCCCGATGCGTTCGCGGAAGAGTTCGCTTGGCAGGTCTCGCAACTGCGCGAGATGGCGATGGCCGAGGCGAAGGCCTGAGGCCTCGGCCCGGGTTAATCCCGACCCGTCCGCGCTGCGCGCGGCCTTCCGCGGGAGGACAATTTCCGCATGCAAGCCATGTGGCGCGTTCCCGCCGTCGCCAGCCAGCAGGTGCTCGATCTGCAGGCGGTGTCGCTGCTGCTCGATGTGCCGCGCGACGTAGCGCCGGCGCGCGCCATGCTGCACTTTCTCAATGCGCTGCTGCCGGTGGCGTACATCTCGCTGGTGCGCCACGCGCCCGAGGCGCCGATGCAGCTCGAGGGCCATGCCTACGGCTGCGGCGTGCGCAACGTCACGCACGACTGCTTTGCGCAGTACCGGCGCCACTTCTACAGCTTCGACGACGCCACGCACATCGCCGCGCACATGGGCGCCGCACCCGGCGACAGCAATGAGCTGATGGCGCTACAGCTCCACGCGGACGATATCCCCGACCCCGGCTGGCGCCACCAGATCTACCAGCGCGAACACCTGAGCGACCGGCTCGCGCTGCTCTACACGCCCATGCCGCGCGGGAGCGCGTTCTCGATCAACCTCTACCGCAGCGAGTCGATGGGGCGCTTCGGCCCGCAGGAGATCGAACGCGTGCTCGCCGTGGCGCCGCTGCTGCGGCAGGTGCACCGCCATGCGCTGGGCACCGGGGCGGGCGGCCTGGACATGGACACGCGCATCGCGCTGGCGCGGGCCCGGCTCGATGCCGCGCCGCTGAGCGGCCGCGAGCGCGACGTCTGCGCGCGCATCGCCTGCGGCATCACCGCGGACGGCATTGCGGCCGATCTCGGCATTGCGCCGTCGAGCGTTCACACGCTGCGCAAGCGCGCCTACGCGAAGCTCGCCATCAACGACCGCGCGGCGCTGGTGCGCCTGGCCGGCTGAACGGGCACAGGCACGGGTACGGAGACGCGGCCCCTTGTCCCCTCCACGGGGGACAGGCATTGCGACGCCATGGCCGCACCATCGGCATCCGAGAACCGATGGAGACGAGCGCGTCATGTTCATCCGCAACTGCTGGTATGTGGTCGCCTGGGACCACGAGATTCCCGCCGAGGGCCTGTTCAACCGCACGGTGATCGGCGAGCCGCTGTTGCTGTTTCGCCCTTCCGGCGGCGGGATCGTGGCGCTCGAAGACCGGTGCTGCCACAGGCTCGCGCCGCTCTCCAAGGGCCGGCGCGAAGGCGACTGCGTGCGCTGCGGCTACCACGGCCTCAAGTTCGACGCACAGGGCGTCTGCGTCGAGGCACCGGGCATGGACACCGTGCCGGCCAAGGCGCGCGTGCGCAGCTACCCGGTCGTCGTGCGCAACCGCTGGGTGTTCGTGTGGATGGGCGAGCCGGTGCAGGCCGACACGGCGCTGCTGCCCGACAACCACTCCTGCGACGACCCGCAATGGCTGAACATTCCGGGCTATCTGCACTACGACACGCCCTACCTGCTGATCTGCGACAACCTGCTCGACTTCTCCCACCTGAGCTATGTGCACGAGAAGACGCTCGGCGGCTCCACCGCCATCGCGCAGGCGCGGCCCGTCATCGAGAAGATCGAGCGCGGCCTGCGCGTGACGCGCAAGGTCGGCAATGTGCCCCCGCCCGCCCACTGGGCCGGTGCGCGCGACTTCGGCGACAACCCGCGCTTCGACCGCTGGTTCATCTACGACTTCGTGTTGCCGGGCACCTTGCTCATGCAGTCGGGTGGCCGCCCGGTGGGCGATGCCGAGGGCGACATGCGCCGCGCGGTCGAGCTTCACAGCTGCCAGACGCTGACGCCCGAAACCGAGACCACCACGCACTACTTCTTTCAGCAGTCGCACCGTCCCGAGCTTGGCGGCGAGCGGCTCACGCGCACCATCCACGACAGCCTGATCGTTGCCTTCAATGAAGACCGCGACATGATCACCGCGCAGGCGCGCAACATCGAACGCGACCCTGCCGCGCCGATGCTGCCGCTGGCGATGGACTCGGCGCTGATCCAGTTCCGGCGGCTGGTGGCGCAGGCCGTGGCGGCCGAGCAGCAGGCCTGAAACCGCATCCCGCCGCACTCCGTCACATCCCGCGCGCTACAGCCCCTGCTGCCGGAAGTCGCGCGGCGCGTGCCCCGTCCACTGCAGGAACGCGCGCGAAAAGCTCTTCTCGTTGCGAAACCCCACCGCCAGCGCCACCTGCTTGATCGGCCGGGTGGTGCGCCGCAGCTGTTCCACCGCCAGCTCGTGGCGCACTTCGTTCTTCAGCGTCTGCAGCGAAGTGCCTTCCTCGTGCAGCTGCCGGTGCAGCGTGCGGCCCGACACGTTGAGCAGCCCCGCCAGCGCCTCGGCCGTGGTCGCCTCGCTCGCGCGCGATCGCAGCAGCTCGCGCACGCGCTGCCCCAGCAGGCGGTCGCGCCGGTACTGCAGGATGGTCAGCGGCAGCGCGCGCTTGAGCATGGTGCGCAATGCGCGTTCGTCGCGCTGCAGCGGCAGGGCGAGGTAGCGCTCGTCGAAGCTGATGCTGGCCTGCGGCGCATCGAAGCGCACCTCGGGCGTGAACATCGGCGCATAGGCGTCGCTGTGCAGCGGCGTTGCGAACGGGAAGGTCGCGTGGCGCAGCGAGATGCGCGAGTCGATGGCCCAGCACATGTAGCCGTGCATGAAGCGCAGGCTGGTCACCAGGCAGAACTCGCGGAAGGCGTCGTCCAGCGCGCGGTTCTCGGTGATGCGCAGGGTGGCCACGCCGCCCGCCACTTCGAGCGCCAGGCCGATGTCTTCGGTCAGCAGGCGGTGGTGGCGGCACCAGCGCTTGATGGCCACGCCCAGGTCGGGCGAGGTCAGCGAGGCGCGGCACAGCATGCCGTAGCTGCCCCAGGGCAGCCGCCGCGAGAACCAGCCGAGGGCTTCGTCGTCCAGCTCCTGCATGGCGTGTTCCGACAGCGCCTCGAACTGCGCGGCCGTGACCCGCGCGCCCGGCCGGGCCAGCTCGCGCGGCGCGATCTGTGCCGCCTGCAGGGCCTCGGCCGGATCGATTCCGTAGCGCGCATAGCCCTGCACGATGGCTCGCACGAAGGCCATCGGCGTGACGGCGCGGGCAGGCCGCAGGAACGATGGGGAAGACATGGCTGGGTGATTCAGGCGTGGCGCAATTTGCAACCATTGTGGCGCCAATTGCGGCGCCACGAGGCGTAAGCTGCGATCTTTCTAGCGCCATCCAGCGCGGGTAGCACTGCGCGCCGACCCCTTCAGAGGAGACAACCCCCATGCACGATCCCGGCCTGAACTTCGACCTGGGCGACACCATCGACTCGCTGCGCAGCGCGATCCAGGACTTCGCCGCGAACGAGATCGCCCCCCGCGCGGCCGACATCGATCGCGACAACCTGTTCCCGCACGACCTCTGGCAAAAGCTGGGCGAACTCGGCCTGCACGGCATGACGGTGAAGGAAGAGTTCGGCGGCACCGAGCTGGGTTACCTGGCGCACATCGTGGCCATGGAAGAAGTCTCGCGCGCCTCGGCCTCGGTGGGCCTGTCGTACGGCGCGCACTCCAACCTGTGCGTGAACCAGATCCATCGCAACGGCAGCGATGCGCAAAAGAAGAAGTACCTGCCCAAGCTGGTGAGCGGCGAACACGTCGGCGCGCTGGCCATGAGCGAGCCCAACGCCGGCTCCGACGTGGTGAGCATGAAGCTCAAGGCCGAGAAGAAGAACGGCTACTACGTGCTCAACGGCAGCAAGATGTGGATCACCAACGGCGGCGACGCCGACACGCTGGTCATCTACGCCAAGACCGAACCCGAGATGGGCGCGCGCGGCATGACCGCCTTCATCGTCGAGAAGAACTTCAAGGGCTTCTCCGCCGGCACCAAGCTCGACAAGCTCGGCATGCGCGGCTCCAACACCTTCCCGCTGTTCTTCGACAACTGCGAAGTGCCCGAAGAGAACGTGCTCGGCGGCGAAGGCATGGGCGCCAAGGTGCTGATGAGCGGCCTCGACTACGAACGCGCGGTGCTCTCGGGCGGCCCGCTGGGCATCATGGCCGCGTGCATGGACGCGGTGCTGCCCTTCATCCACGAGCGCAAGCAGTTCGGCCAGAGCATCGGAGAGTTCCAGCTCATGCAGGGCAAGCTGGCGGACATGTATTCGACCTGGCAGGCCACGCGCGCTTATGTGTACGCCGTGGGCAAGGCCTGCGACCGCAACGACCATGCGCGCACCTTCCGCAAGGACGCGGCCGGCGCGATTCTGTATTCGGCCGAGAAGGCGACGTGGATGGCCGGCGAAGCCATCCAGGCGCTGGGCGGCGTGGGCTACACGAAGGAGTTCCCGGTCGAGCGGCTGTGGCGCGACGCCAAGCTGTACGAGATCGGCGCGGGCACGAGCGAGATCCGGCGAATGCTGATCGGTCGCGAGCTTTTCGCTGAAACGGCCTAAGCTGTTTTTCTCCCTTCCCCGCTGGGGGAGGGCAGGGGTGGGGGCTCGCGGCGTTCGATGAGGCATTGCACCAGACAGACGCCGCTTGCCCCCATCCCAACCTTCCCCCGGAAGGGGAAGGAGCAAGACAAGGAGACAAGGAACATGAGCATGACTGCTGCACTGACCGAGAGCTACGGCAAGGGCGCCACCGACGTCCCCCTCATCGAGCAACCCATCGGCGACTTCTTCGACGACATGGTTGCCAGGCAACCCGACCGCGAAGCGCTCATCAGCCGCCACGAAGGCCAGCGCTTCACCTACCGCGAACTGCAGGCCGAATCCAACAAGCTCGCCAGCGCGCTGCTGAACCTCGGTCTCGTGCCCGGCGACCGCGTCGGCATCTGGTCGCACAACAACGTGCCGTGGGTGCTGATGCAGATCGCCACCGCCAAGGTCGGCCTGATCCTCGTCAACATCAACCCCGCCTACCGCACCTCCGAGCTGGAGTACGCGCTCAACAAGGTCGGCTGCAAGGCGCTGGTGACGATGGCGCAGTTCAAGACCAGCGACTACCTCGGCATGCTGCGCGAACTGGGCCCCAAGCGCCTGCCGCTGCTGCAGCACACCTTCTGGATCGACGGCAAGGCGGCCGCGGATGTGCAGGAGCCGGGCATGCAGCGTTTCAGCCAGCTGCTCGCGAGCGGCGATGCGGGCGACGCGCGCATCGCGCAGATCCAGAAGACGCTGAAGGCCACCGACCCGATCAACATCCAGTTCACCAGCGGCACCACGGGCTTTCCCAAGGGCGCGACGCTCACGCACCGCAACATCCTGAACAACGGCTTCTTCATCGGCGAATGCATGAAGCTGTCGCCCATCGACAAGCTGTGCATTCCGGTGCCGCTGTACCACTGCTTCGGCATGGTGCTGGGCAACCTGGCGTGCCTCACGCACGGCTCGGCCATCGTGTACCCGAACGACGGGTTCGATCCGCTCACCGTGCTTGAGACGGTGCAGGCCGAGAAATGCACGGGCCTGCATGGCGTGCCCACGATGTTCATCGCCGAGCTCGACCATCCGCGCTTCAAGGAGTTCGACCTCTCGACCTTGCGCACCGGCATCATGGCCGGCTCGCCGTGCCCCATCGAAGTGATGAAGCGCGTGGTCAGCGAGATGCACCTGAGCGAGATCACCATTGCCTACGGCATGACCGAGACCAGCCCCGTGAGCTGCCAGAGCAGCACCGACACGCCGCTGGACCGCCGCGTGTCGACCGTGGGCACCGTGCAGCCGCACCTGGAGGTGAAGATCATCGACCCCGAGACCGGCGCGATCATGCCGCCCGGCCAGTCGGGCGAGCTCTGCACGCGCGGCTATTCGGTGATGCACGGCTACTGGGACGACGAGCCGCGCACGCGCGAAGCCATCGACACCGAGCACTGGATGCACACCGGCGACCTGGCCACCATGGACGCCGAGGGCTACGTCAACATCGTGGGCCGCATCAAGGACCTGGTGATCCGCGGCGGCGAGAACATCTACCCGCGCGAGATCGAAGAATTCCTGTACCGCCACCCGAAGGTGCAGGACGTGCAGGTGGTCGGCCTGCCCGACAAGAAGTACGGTGAAGAGCTGTGCGCCTGGATCATCGTCAAGCCCGGCCAGAGCGCGACCGACACCGAGATCCGCGACTTCTGCAAGGGCCAGATCGCGCACTACAAGGTGCCGAAGTACATCCAGTTCGTCACCGAATTCCCGATGACCGTGACCGGCAAGATCCAGAAATTCAAGATCCGCGATGCCATGACCGAGCAACTCGGCCTCAAGCAAGAAAAGACAGCATGAGCAAAATCGAAACGAAATTGAATGCCCGCTCGGCGGACTTCCAGGCCAATGCGGCAGCCATGCGCGCGCTGGTTGACGACCTGCACAGGCAGTTCGCGAAAGTGGAGCAGGGCGGCGGCGAGGCTGCGCGCGCCAAGCACACCGCGCGCGGCAAACTGCTGCCGCGCGACCGCGTGGCCGAGCTGCTCGACCCGGGCACGCCGTTCCTCGAGATCGCGCCGCTGGCCGCGCATGCGATGTACCTTGACGGCAAGGGCGTGGAGTCGGCGCCGGGCGCCGGCATCATCACCGGCATCGGCCGCGTGAACGGTGTCGATTGCATGATCGTCTGCAACGACGCGACGGTGAAGGGCGGCACCTACTACCCGCTGACCGTCAAGAAGCACCTGCGCGCACAAGAGATCGCCGAGCAGAACCGCCTGCCCTGCATCTACCTCGTGGACTCGGGCGGCGCCAACCTGCCGAACCAGGACGAGGTGTTCCCTGATCGCGACCACTTCGGCCGCATCTTCTACAACCAGGCCAACATGAGCGCCCAGGGCATCCCGCAGATCGCGGTGGTCATGGGCTCGTGCACGGCGGGCGGTGCGTATGTGCCGGCGATGAGTGATGAATCGATCATCGTGAAGAACCAGGGCACCATCTTCCTGGGCGGGCCGCCGCTCGTGAAGGCGGCCACCGGCGAAGTGGTGACGGCCGAAGACCTGGGCGGTGGCGATGTGCACACGCGCCTGTCGGGCGTGGTCGATCACCTGGCGCAGAACGACCTGCACGCACTGGCGCTCGCGCGCACGGCGGTGGCGAACCTCAATGCCAAGGCGGCATCGAACGAGCCCGCCGCGGCCTCGACGGCGCGCGCGCCCGAGTTCCCGCGCGAAGAGCTGTACGGCGTGATCCCGACCGACACGCGCAAGCCCTTCGACGTGCGCGAGATCATCGCGCGCATCGTCGACGGCAGCGAGTTCCACGAGTTCAAGGCCCGCTTTGGCGCCACGCTGGTCTGCGGCTTCGCCGAGATCGAAGGCATGCCGGTGGGCATCATCGCCAACAACGGCATCCTGTTCAGCGAGTCGGCGCAGAAGGGCGCGCACTTCATCGAGCTGTGCTGCCATCGCAAGATCCCGCTGGTGTTCTTGCAGAACATCACTGGCTTCATGGTGGGCCGCAAGTACGAGAACGAAGGCATCGCGCGCCATGGCGCGAAGATGGTGACGGCCGTGGCCACCGCCAACGTGCCCAAGTTCACCGTCATCATCGGCGGCAGCTTCGGCGCCGGCAATTACGGAATGTGCGGCCGTGCGTACAGCCCGCGCTTTCTCTGGATGTGGCCCAACGCGCGCATCAGCGTCATGGGCGGCGAGCAGGCCGCGAGCGTGCTGGCTACCGTCAAGCGCGACGGCATCGAGCTGAAGGGCGGCAGCTGGAGCAAGGAAGAGGAAGAAGCCTTCAAGGCCCCCATCCGCCAGCAGTACGAAGACCAGGGCCACCCCTACTACGCCACTGCGCGGCTGTGGGACGACGGCATCATCGATCCGGCCGACACGCGCCGCGTGCTGGCGCTGGGCCTGGCGGCCGCGCGCAATGCGCCGGTGCCCGAGCCGAAGTTCGGCATCTTCCGGATGTAGGACGCATCGAAGGAGTCCTTCATGACGTTGCGCAAGCTCACGTTCATTGCCGCCGCACTGCTGTGCTGCGCGATCGGCGCGCAGGCCCAGAGCCTGGCGCGCCGCGACATCGAGATTCCGATGGCGGTCAAGGGCTTCTTCGGCGAATCGCACGTGAAGCTCGCGGCCACCGAATACAAGCCTGAGGGCGACGGGCCGTTCCCGGTGCTGGTGATCAACCACGGCACGCCGCGTTCGCCTTCCGACTTCGCGAAGATGCAGGACCGCTATGCGCGGCAGGCCGAGCTGTTCGCGCGTCACGGCTTCCTGGTCATCAACCCGCTGCGCCGCGGCTACGGCAAGTCCGACGGGCCGTGGGCCGAGAACTACTTCAGCTGCAGCAAGCCCGACTACGTGCAGGCCGGCCTCGAAAGCGCCAAGGACATCGGCGCCGCGCTCGACTACGCCCGCGCGCTGCCTTATGCCGACGCGCAGCACATCGTGCTGCTGGGCAAGTCGGCCGGCGGCTTCGGCGTGCTGGCGCTGTCGAGCCTGAACCCGGCCGGCGTGATCGGCACCATCAATTTCGCGGGCGGACGCGGCTCGCGCGGACCCGACGACGTGTGCAACGAAGCCAGCCTCGTCGATGCCTTCGGCCGCTATGCCTCGACCACGAAGGTGCCGATGCTGTGGGTCTATTCGGAGAACGACCATTTCTTCGGCCCCGCATTGGCCGGCCGATTGCTGGCGGCCTACAAGGCCAAGGGCGTGGACGTGCGCTTCGAGGGCGTACCGCCCTATGGCAACGATGGCCACGGCTTCTTCGAAGGGCGCGACAACGCGGCGATCTGGGTGCCGATGGTCGATGAGTTCATCGCGAAGCTGGGGCTGCCAC
Source organism: Variovorax sp. EL159 (assembly GCF_900100965.1). Lineage (GTDB taxonomy): Bacteria > Pseudomonadota > Gammaproteobacteria > Burkholderiales > Burkholderiaceae_C > Variovorax. The sequence continues at coordinate 63,029 of NZ_FMUJ01000008.1, forward strand.
AGCGCCTTCAATGACGACAAGACAACACACATGAGCGACCCCTACACCACGCTGCAACTGACGATCGAAGGCGCCATCGCCCGCATCTGGCTCGACCAGCCCGACGCACGCAACGCCTTCGACGACATCGTGATCGCCGAGCTGACACGCGCCTTCACCGAAGCCGGTGCCGCGCCGCAGGTGAAAGCCATCGTGCTCGGCGCGAACGGCCCGGCCTTCTGCGCTGGCGCCAACCTCAACTGGATGCGCCGCATGGCCGACTACACGCGCGACGAGAACATCGCCGACGCGGGCAAGCTGGCCGAGATGCTCCGCGTCATCGCCGAGTGCCCCAAGCCGACCATCGCGCGCGTGCAGGGCGATGTGTACGCCGGTGGCATGGGCCTCGTGGCCGCATGCGACATGGCCGTGAGCGTCGACACCGCCTGGTACTGCCTGAGCGAAGTCAAGATCGGCCTCGTGCCCGCGACCATCAGCCCGTATGTGCTGCGCGCGATGGGCACGCGGGCCTCGCAGCGCTACTTCCTCACGGCAGAGCGCTTCACCGCCGCCGAGGCGCACCGCATCGGCTTCGTGCATGAAGTGGTGGCGGCCGACGCGCTCGATGCCAAGGTCGGCGAACTGCTGAAGGCGTTGACCGGCGCGAGCCCGGCCGCCGTGCGCACCTGCAAGCAACTGATCGCCGACGTGGCCGGCCGCGAGATCGACAGCGCGCTGATCGCCAGGACCGTCGAAGGCATCGCCGACATCCGTTCGAGCGAAGAGGGCCGCGAGGGCGTGCAGGCCTTTTTGCAGAAGCGCAAGCCATCGTGGCTGGAAGCGAAGGCCTGACGCCATGCCGCACCGCCCGCTGATCGAACGCATGGATGCCTGGCTGGCCGCGAACCGCGCCGACTATCGCGCCGCGCTTCAACCGGGCGTGAGCGACAGCGAGCTCGATGCCTTCGAGGCGAAGTTCTCGCTGAAGCTGCCCGAGGCCTTTCGCGCGCTCTACCGCTGGCGCAACGGCCAGCCGGACAGCAGCTTCGACAGCTTCCAGGACAACCGCATGTTCTCGTCGCTCGAAGACATCGCCGACACCAAGGAGATGCTCGACGGCATGATCGGCTTCGACTTCGAAGACCCCGCCACCTGGCGGCGCGGCTGGGTGCCATTCTTGTCGAACGGCGGCGGCAGCTACCTGTGCGTCGATATCGATGCAGAGGGCGGTGGCCAGCCGGGCCAGTTGATCGCCTTCTGGAAGGCTGACGAAGACCGGCCGGTCGAGCACGCCTCGGTGCAGGCCTGGCTCGCGGACCTCGTGGCTTCCATGGAAGCCGGAACGCTCGAGATTTCCTGAGGGCTCATCACTCATGAACACCAGCCTCGACATGCCCCAGCTCATCGCACTGGCCGCCGCCATCGGCTGGGCCAGCGGCGTGCGCCTTTACCTGGTCGTGCTGCTGACTGGCATCGTCGGCTACTTCGGCTGGGTGCCGCTGCCCAGCGGGCTGCAGTTGCTGGCGCATCCGGTGGTGATCGCGGCGAGCGGCTTCATGGTGTTCATCGAATTCTTCGCCGACAAGATCCCCGGCCTCGATTCGCTGTGGGACGTGGTGCACACGGCGATCCGCATCCCGGCCGGCGCCGCGCTGGCGGCCAGCGTCTTCGGCGCCGACCATGGCGTGATGGCCATCGTGGCGGCGCTGGTGGGCGGCGGCTTCGCGGCCACGGCGCATGCCGCCAAGGCCACCACGCGCGCGGCCATCAACACCTCGCCCGAGCCTTTCTCCAACGTGGGCGCTTCGCTGGTCGAAGACACGATGGTGCCCGCGGGGCTGTGGCTCGCGGTGGCGCACCCCTTCGTCTTTCTCGTGCTGTTCGTGCTGGTGCTTGTGGCGAGCGTGTGGCTCATCCGCAAGAGCTGGCGTTTCCTCAAGGCGCTGTTCGGCCGCGTGGCCCGCATCTTCAGCGGCCGACCCGATCCGGGCGTGGTGCCCGCGTTTCAACTGAAAAAGAATCCTCCGGGAGACACTCCGAATGTTTAAGAAGATCCTGATCGCCAATCGCGGTGAAATCGCTTGCCGTGTCGCTGCAACCGCGCGACGCATGGCAATCCGCACGGTGGCCGTGTACTCCGATGCCGACGCGCATGCCAACCACGTGCGGGCTTGCGACGAGTCGGTGCACATCGGCGGCAGCGCGCCCAAGGACAGCTACCTGCGCTGGGAAAAGATCCTCGAAGCCGCCAAGGCCACGGGCGCGGAAGCGGTGCACCCGGGCTACGGCTTTCTGAGCGAGAACGAAGAGTTCGCCCAGGCCTGCGCGCAGGCGGGCCTCGTCTTCATCGGCCCGCCGCCTTCGGCCATCAAGGCCATGGGCCTGAAGGCCGAGTCGAAGCAGCTGATGGAAAAGGCCGGCGTGCCGCTGGTGCCCGGCTACCACGGCCACGACCAGGACCCGGCACTGCTGCAGCGCGAGGCCGACCGCATCGGCTATCCGGTGCTCATCAAGGCCAGCGCCGGCGGTGGCGGCAAGGGCATGCGCGCGGTCGACAAGGCCGAAGACTTCGCTGCCGCGCTCGCCTCGTGCAAGCGCGAAGCCATCAACAGCTTCGGCGACGACGCGGTCCTGATCGAAAAATACGTGCAACGCCCGCGCCACATCGAGATCCAGGTGTTCGGCGACACGCAAGGCAACTACGTCTATCTGTTCGAGCGCGACTGCTCGGTGCAGCGGCGCCATCAGAAGGTGCTCGAAGAAGCGCCCGCGCCCGGCATGACCGAAGCCATGCGCAAGCAGATGGGCGATGCCGCCGTGGCCGCGGCACGCGCCGTGAACTACGTGGGCGCGGGCACGGTCGAGTTCATCGTCGAGCAGCGCGAAGGCGGCGAGATGAACTTCTTCTTCATGGAGATGAACACGCGCCTGCAGGTGGAACACCCGGTGACCGAAGCCATCACGGGCCTCGACCTTGTCGAATGGCAACTGCGCGTGGCCTCGGGCGAGCCGCTGCCTACCAAGCAGGCCGACCTGAAAATCCACGGCCACGCCATCGAAGCACGCATCTGCGCCGAGAACCCCGACAACAACTTTCTGCCCGCCACCGGCACGCTGCGCGTGTACCGCAAGCCGCAGGCGACGGCCTTCCAGCGCAGCCGTGTGCGCATCGACGACGGCGTGCGCGAGGGCGGCGAGATCTCGCCCTTCTACGATTCGATGATCGCCAAGCTGATCGTGCACGGCAGCACGCGCGAAGAAGCGCTGGCCCGTCTCGACGCCGCGTTGGCGCAGGTGCAGATCGTGGGCGTGTCGACCAACGTTCAATTCTTGCGCGGCATTCTCGCGACGGCGTCGTTCTCGAAGGCCAACCTCGACACCGCCCTCATCGAGCGCGAGCGTGCCGTGCTGTTCGACCGCGACACGCTGGGTCTGCCGCTGGCGGCGGCGGCGGCCATCGCGCGCACGCTGATCACCGAATGGCCCGCGAAGATGCCCGACCCCTTTGCGCGCCGCGACGGCTGGCGTTCGCTCGGCGAGTACCTGCGCCGTTTCGACTTCGAGTTTCGCGGCGCCGAGCAGATCGCCCTGCTGACCTACAAGCGCGACGGCAGCCTCTGGCTCGAAGCGGGTGGCGCGGAAGGCCCGCTGGTCATCGGCCAGTTCCCCTCGGGCGAGTTCGAGGTCGAGTTCGCGGGCAACCGCCAGACGCTCGACGTGCACCTGGACGGCGCCATGGCCCATGTGTTCGCATCGAAGGGCGCGACGAAGATCACCGCCATCGACCGCCTCGCCCACGCGGGCGACACGCATGCCGAAGGCGGGCGGCTCACGGCGCCGATGCCGGGCAAGGTCGTGTCGTTTGCGGTCAAGGCCGGCGACAAGGTCAGCCGCGGCCAGCCGCTGGCGGTGATGGAGGCGATGAAAATGGAGCACACCATCGCAGCGCCCGCAGACGGCACCGTGGAAGAACTCATGTTCGCTCCTGGCGAGCAGGTGGCCGAAGGCGACGAATTGTTGCGAATGGCCGCGGCAACGGCTTAACCCCGTTGCGGGTCCTGGCCCGTATCAGCTGCGGTAGTCATTCTTTCAAAGGGATTTTCATGCCGCATCGCAAGCCTCTCGTTTCGTCCCGATTCGCCCGTCACCGCACGGGCATCGTCCTGCTGGCCCTGGCGGCCGCGCTCTCCATGGCCGGCTGCGGCCAGAAGAGGGATGCCGGGTCATCCTCCGAGGCGCCTCCGCCGCCGGCCCCCATGCAGGCGACTGCGAACTACGGCGGCGGCATGGCGATGAAGGAGAGCCGTGCGCGAGCCGCGTCGCCGCAGGCCGAATCCGCGCGCGCACCCGCACCCGTGGCTGCGAGTGCCGACCAGGCGCAGCAGACGCCGTTCCAGCGCTACCTTGCCGTCCGGCAGGAGCTGAACGTCGAGGTGCCGTCGGAGCAACTGCCCGACGCATGGGGCAAGGTGCGCGACCTGTGCGACACGCTGAAGTGCGAGCTGCTGTCGTCGTCCCTCTTGCGCGAGACCCCGCAGCAGGTCGGCAAGGCCATGCTCGAAATGCGCGTGGAGCCGGCCGACGTCGACAAGCTGCTCAACGGCCTGGCCGGCGTGGCCAAGGTGGTGTCGCAGAACACCACCAGCGAAGACAAGACCTCGGAGGTGATCGACGTCGAGGCGCGCATCAAGAACCGCACCGAGTTTCGCGACAGCCTGCGCCTGATGCTGCGCGACAAGACGACCAAGCGCGACATGTCCGACCTTCTCGAAATACAGCGCACGCTGGCCGACACGCAGGCCGAACTGGACAGCAGCGCGACGCAGCGCAAGGTGCTGGAGCAGCAGACCAGCAAGCAGCACATCCAGATCCAGTTCACGACCACCCGCGTGCTGGCGCAGGGTGGCCAGAGCTACAACCCGATGATGCGTGCGCTGCGCCAGGCGGGTTCGGTGCTGGCCGAGAGCGTGGGCGCGCTCATCACCTTCCTGGCGGCGGTGTTGCCGTGGCTGTTGCTGGTGGTGCTGCCGTTCGGCTGGCTGGTGCGGGTGCTGTGGCGCCGTCGCCGTTCCAAGATCGCCTGAGGATCGCAACCGGGTCCGTCACTACCTTGCAGGAGATTGTCTTGATGGACCCGCTTCGCCTTTATGTGGACGCCCAGTTCGCGAGCCCCTATGCCATGTCGGTGTTCGTGGCGCTGCATGAAAAGGGGTTGCCGTTCGAGATGTCGACCGTCGATCTCGGGGCGCTCGAACACCGGGCGGCCGGATTCTCAGACCTGTCGCTGACGCAGCGCGTGCCGACGTTGCTGCATGGCGACTTCGCGCTGTCGGAGTCGTCCGCGATCGCCGAGTACATCGATGAAGTCTTTCCGGGCACGGCCCTGTATCCGTCGGAGCCGCGAAGCAGGGCAAGGGCGCGCCAGCTGCAGGCCTGGCTTCGCAGCGACCTGATGCCGATCCGGCAGGAGCGTGCGACCGAGGTGGTGTTCTACCGGCCTTCGAGCGCGCCGCTGTCCGCTGCTGCGCAGGCATCGGCGAAGACGCTCTTCGACTTTGCGGAGGCCCTGCTCCCCGCCGATGCGGAGAACCTGTTCGGCGCATGGTCCATCGCGGATGTGGACCTGGCGCTGATGCTCAGCCGGCTGGTGCTGAACGGCGATGCCGTGCCGCCAAGGCTGGCGTCGTACGCGGGCCGGCAGTGGCAGCGGCCCTCCGTTCAGCGATGGGTGCGGCAAGTGCGGCCGCCGCTCTGACCTGGCGTCAGCCCACCATCACTTCACTGATCTGCACCACCGGCACGATGTCGGTGTAGTTCTTCACGTCGGCCCTGATCTCTTCCCTGTGCGGCCCGAACGCCTTCTGGAAGGCGTCGAGGGATTCGCTGAACACGTGGCACATGGCGATGTAGGCGGGTGGGGTGCCCGGCGCGCCGCCGCCCAGGCCCTTGTCGATGGTGTACGAGAGGCAGGCGTCGCCCATGAGCGCCTTGATCAGCGGCATGTGCTTGTCGCGGTAGTAATCGTGGTCGAAGCGGGCGTCGGCAGCGTAGGGATACATCACGCTGAACTTGATCATGGTTGTCGGACTCCTGGGGTACGGGGTTGGATGATGGCTGGCGTTCGAGCATAGGAGATGGCTTGCGGCGCAACAAGCCGGCGCCGCCTAAGATTCGGGCCATGCGAATTTCCGTCTACCTCACCGACAACCGCCCAGACCCCTGGATCGAAGGCCTGCAGGCCGAACTCCCCGATGCCGTCATCGAAGCCTGGAAGCCCGGTGCGGCCCAGGCCGACCATGGCGTGGTCTGGGCGCCGCCGCAGCAATTCCTCGACGAGCAGCCGAAGCTGCGCGGCCTCTTCAACATCGGCGCGGGCGTCGATGCGTTGCTCAAGCTGAAGGTGCCGGCGCACACGCGCATCGTGCGGCTCGACGATGCCGGCATGTCGGTGCAGATGGCCGAATATGTCTGCCACACGCTGATCCGCCATTTCCGCGAGTTCGATGCCTACGAGGCCGACGCGCGCGAGGGCCGCTGGAGTTATCGCAAGCCGAAGCTGCGGCGCGATTTTCCCGTCGGCATCATGGGCCTGGGCGTGCTCGGCGAGCGCGTGGCCAAGGCGGTGGCGCAGTTCGAGTTTTCGGTGCTGGGCTGGAGCCGGTCGGCCAAGGCGATCGATGGCGTTCAGGTGTTCAGCGGCGAGGCGCAGTTCGACGAGTTCCTGTCGTCCACGCGCGTGCTGGTCAACCTGCTGCCGCTGACCGAAGCAACGCGCGGCATCCTGAACCGCAAGACGCTGGGCAAACTCAAGCCCGAGGGGTATCTCATCAGCATTGCGCGTGGCGGCCATCTGGTGGAAGAGGAACTGATCCCGATGCTGGACGCAGGCGAACTCGCGGGCGCGACGCTTGATGTGTTCCAGGTCGAGCCGCTGCCGGCCGAGCATGCCTTCTGGCGGCATCCGAAGATTACGGTGACGCCGCACGGCTCGGCGCGCACGCTGCGCGAGGAGTCCATCACGCAGATCGCCGGGAAGATCCGCGCGATGGAGCAGGGGCTGCCTGTGAGCGGCGTGGTCGATCCGGAGCGCGGGTACTGACGCGTATTGCGTTACTGGCCGCCGTTGGGGCGGTTGCTTGGTGTTTGCCTTGCGAGGGGGCGCTGCTGTTCAGGGCAGCGCTCACGTCGACGGCGTACTCCCCTCCGCGAATGTCCCCCGGGGCTGCGCCCCTCCTCCTTTATTTCGCTGCGGGGAGTACGCCGTCGGCGTGAGCGTTTTCAGAGCAGTCGTTGATCGGCGATACACCCGCAGCGTGTCCTCGTGCGAATGGCACCGGGTGCTCCCCGCAGCGAAATAAAGGAGGAGCAAAGCGGGGGACATTCGCGGAGGGGAGCACCCGGTGTCATTCGCACGCGCCCCCGAAGCAACAGCAGCAGCACCTCGAACAAAAACCAAAGGGCAGGGCAAACCCTGAAGCTTTTGTTTTTCGCAAACATGAAAATAAATTCATGGTTGTGAAAACAGCGTTTCGCGTTATCGAGATTGTCGAACTCTTCGCCAAGGAGAAGCAGCCCCTGGCGCTGTCTGAAATGGCGCGCCTGCTCGACATGCCCGTGTCGAGCTGCCTCGGCCTCATCCGTACGCTCGAAGAGCAGGGCTACATGTACGAAACCGGCCGCCGCCAGGGCTACTACCCGACCGGCAGGCTGCTCGCGATGGCGCAGGTCATCGCCGCGCACGACCCGGTGCTCGACCGCGTCAAGGCCACGCTCGAAGAACTGCGCGATGCGGCGCGCGAGACCGTGGTGTTCGGAAAATTCCGCGACGCAGGCCAGGTGGTCTACCTGGAGGTGTTGAACGCACCGCAGGCCATCCGCTATTCCGCCGAGTCGGGCGAGACGCGTCCGGCCTATGCCAACTCGCTGGGCCGCGCGCTGCTGTCCACCCTCGCACCCGATGCGCGCCGCAAGCTGCTCGATGGCATGACGCTGGCGCCGCTGACCGACGCCACGCTCACCACCGCCGACGCCATCGAGGCCGAACTGCAGCGCGGTGCGGCACGCGGCTGGTACGGCAACCTCGGCGAAAGCATTCCCGACCTGATCGGCCTGGCATGGCCGCTGCGCATCGGCGGCGAGGCCTATGCGATTTCGGTCGCCGGCCCGCGCTACCGCATGGAAGCGCGCATCGAAGACATTGCCGCGATGCTGCGCTCCGCCTGCCTCGCGATCGAACCCAAGACAGAGAACCCCCGATGACCACCACCGCCACAACGCCCCGCTACTTCGTTCGAGAAGCCGACATCGCCGGCTACCACCCGGCCAACCACACCGGCACGCTGAACAAGCGGCTGATCGGCCCCGAGACCGTGGGCGCGAAGCAGCTCGAAGTGCTGGTGGGCCACATCCAGAAGGGCAAGGGCGCGCTGCCGCATGCGCACCCGGGCATCGAGCAGGTCTGCTACATGCTCGAAGGCCGCGCCGTCGCCGAAGTGGGCGGGCAGCGGCAGGAGCTGCACCCTGGCGACAGCTGCTTTTTTCCGGCCGACGCCATGCACACCTTCACGGTGGTGAGCGACGAGCCGGTGCGCGTGCTGGTGATCTACAGCCCGCCGTACGAGGAATCGCCGGAGCGCGTGATCCGACCCTGAACGACGACAACAACCCCCGGAGACAAAAACCATGCAGACAACGAAGAACGCGACCGAGCCATCGGTCGCGGTGGCAAGCCGCCGCCGTTTCATTTCCATCGGTGCCGCCACGGGCCTCGTCAGTGCGGCGCCCTGGGCCTTTGCGCAGGACAGCGGCTACCCCAAGCAACCGATCCGCATCGTCGTGCCCTTCGCGGCCGGCAGCGGCACCGATGCGGTGGCGCGCATCACCGGGCAGATGCTGGGCGAGGCGCTGAAGGGCTCGGTCATCGTCGACAACAAGGCGGGCGCCAACGGCGTGATCGGCGCGGAGGCGGTGGCCAAGGCACCGCCCGATGGCTACACGCTCTTCATGACGACCAACACCACGCACTCGGCCAACCCGAGTTTGATGAAGTCGCTGCCCTACGACCCGGTGAAAGACTTCGCGCCCGTCAGCCGCATGGGCAACCTGCCGTTCATGCTGGTGGTCAACAACGACCTGCCCGTGAAGAGCGTGGCCGAGCTGCTGGCCTGGGGCCGCGCGCACCCCGGCAAGCTGACCTACGCGAGCGGCAACAGCACCGGCATCGTGTGCGGCGCGACGCTCTCGCGCATGAGCGGCGTGCCGATGCTGCACGTGCCGTACAAGAGCACGCCACCCGCGATTGCCGACCTGATCGGCGGGCAGGTGTCGATGATGGTGGTCGACCTGGCCGCCGGGCTGGCCACGGTGAAGGCCGGCAAGATGCGCGCGATTGCCGTCACCACGCAGGAGCGCACCAAGCTCTTTCCCGAACTGCCGCCGCTGGCCGACACGCCGGAGCTGAAGGGCTTCGACATCACGTCGTGGAACGGCGTGTTCGCACCGGCCGGGACGCCGCGCGACATCGTGCTGAAGCTCAACAAGGCGCTCTCGGGCATGGCGAACGGCGCGGCGTTTCGCGAGCGCGTGGCAAAGCTGGGCTTCGATGCCTTCGGCAGCACGCCGGAAGAGCTGGGGGCGTTCACGGTGTCGGAGCTGGCGAAGTGGAAGAAGCTGATTCAGGCGGCGGGCATTCAACCCGAATGAGCGCGTTGCCGAATTTGAATTCGCATTTGAATTTCTCCCTCCCCCGTTGGGGGAGGGCAGGGGTGGGGGCAAGCGGCGTACCTATCGAACGCCCTGCCTGCCCCCATCCCAACCTTCCCCCAAAGGGGGAAGGAGCGAAGACCAAGACATGAACACCTCCGGACCTCTCCAAGGTATCCGCATCCTCGACCTCACCGCCGTGGTGATGGGCCCTTACGCCACGCAGACACTCGGCGATCTCGGCGCCGACATCGTCAAGGTCGAGCCGCCCGCCGGCGACAACCTGCGCGCGGTCGGGCCGATGCGCCACCCCGGCATGGGTGCGATGGCGATGCACCTGAACCGCAACAAGCGCTCGATCGTGCTCGACCTCAAGCAGCCCGAGGGCCTCGAGGCCTGCCTGCGGCTGGCAGCCGGGTGCGATGCGCTCATCTACAACACGCGCCCGCAGGCGATGGCGCGGCTCGGGCTTGGCTACGAGGCCGTGGCCGCGGTGAACCCGAAGATCGTCTACCTCGGTGCCTTCGGCTACGGCGAAGAAGGCCCCTACGCCGGCAAGCCCGCGTACGACGACCTGATCCAGGGCGCCGCCGGTGTCGCCTCGCTGTTCGCGCAGCAAAGCGGCGGTGCGCCGCGCTATGCGCCCGTCACGCTGGCCGACCGCGCCGTGGGGCTGCAGGCGGCCATCGCGTTGCTGGCTGCCGTGCTGCATGCGCAGCGCACCGGGCAGGGCCAGTCGGTCGAAGTGCCGATGTTCGAGGCGCTCTCGCAGTTCGTGATGGGCGACCACCTCGGCGGCCACAGCTTCGAGCCGCCGCTCGGCCCCACCGGCTATGCGCGCCTGCTGGCGGAACACCGCAAGCCCTACGCCACGGCCGACGGCTACCTGGGCGTGCTCATCTACAACGACAAGCACTGGCAGGCCTTCTTCGACGTGATCGGCCGGCCCGAGCTGCGCAGCTCGTCGATGTTCGGCACGCACACGGCGCGCGCCGCCAACATCGCCGCGGTCTATGCCTTCGTGGCCGAAGTGATGGCCACGCGCAGCAGCGATGAATGGATGGCCGCGCTGGAGGCCGCCGACATTCCGGTCGCGCGCCTGCACACCACCGAAAGCCTGCTCGACGATCCGCACCTGCGCGCCGTCGATTTCTACCCCGAGTTCGATCACCCGACCGAAGGCCGCATCCGCACCCTCGCGCCGGTCGGCCGCTACAGCGCCACCCCTGCCGCCATCCGTCGCCCCACGCCGCGCATCGGCGAGCAGAGCGTCGAGCTGTTGCGCGAAGCGGGCTACGCGAACGACGAGATCGACCGGATGCTTGCACGCGGCATCACCGCGCAGCCGAACCCACCCAAGGACAACAGCGAATGAATTTCTCCCTCGACGAAGACCAGCGCTCGCTGGTCGCAGCCATCGAACGGCTGTGCGAAGACTTCCCCGCCGACTACTGGCGCGACCATGACGACCGCGTCGTGTTCCCGCACGAGTTCCACCGCGCCGTGGCCGCAAGCGGCTGGCTCGGCATCGCGATGCCCGAGGCACAAGGCGGCGCGGGGCTCGGCATCACCGAGGCGGCGCTGATGATGCGCGCCATCAGCGCGTCGGGTGCGGGCATGTCGGGTGCGTCGTCGGTGCACATGAACATCTTCGGACTCAACCCGGTGGTGGTGTTCGGCACCGAAGAACAACGCCAGCGCTTCCTGCCGCCGTTGATCGCCGGCACCGAGAAGGCCTGCTTTGCCGTGACCGAGCCCGATGCGGGGCTCGACACCACCAGCCTCAAGACGCAGGCGGTGCGCCAGCCGCATGGCGGCTACCTGCTGCACGGCCGCAAGATCTGGATATCGACCGCACAGGTGGCCGACCGCATGCTGATCCTCACGCGCACCACGCCGCTCGACCAGGTGAAGAAGCCCACGCAGGGCCTCACGCTGTTCTACACGCCGCTGGACCGCAGCAAGGTCGAGGTGCGCGAGATCCACAAGCTCGGGCGTGCGGCGGTGGACTCCAACATGCTCTTCATCGACGGCCTCGAAGTGCCGGAAGAAGACCGCATCGGCGAAGAAGGGCGCGGCTTTGAGTACATCCTGCACGGCCTCAACCCCGAGCGCATATTGATCGCCGCCGAGGCCATCGGCATCGGCCGCGCCGCGTTGCGCATCGCCTCGCAGTACGCACAGGAGCGCATTGTGTTCGGCCGGCCCATCGGCCAGAACCAGGGCGTGGCGCATCCGCTGGCGCGCGCCTGGGCCAACCTGGAAGCGGCCGACCTGATGGTCTTCAAGGCGGCCACGCTGTACGACGCGGGCGAGCCCTGCGGCATCGAGGCCAACGCCGCCAAGTACCTCGCGGCCGAGGCGGCGCACGACGCCTGCCAGAACGCGATCCTCACGCTCGGCGGCATGGGCTACGCGAAGGAATACCACGTCGAACGCCTGCTGCGCGAGAGCTACATCCCGCGCATCGCACCGGTCAGCCCGCAGATGATCCTGAACTTCATCGCCGAGAAGGCGCTGGGGTTGCCGAAGTCGTACTGATCCCTTGCCACAGCCGCTGCGCACCCGCCGGCGCGCGGCTGGCACCATTTGCAACCACACAGGCGCGCATTGCTACCTTCCGTGAGTTGTGTACCAAGCAGGGCATTTCCATGTGTCGGACAATGGGCGGCGGTTTCTCATCCTCCCGCGACACAAGAGACATCCCATGAAACTCCCCAGCCAAGTCAAGCTTGTCGACGTCGGCCCGCGCGACGGCCTGCAGAACGAAAAGCAGCCCGTTTCCGCCGACATCAAGATCGGCCTCGTGCACCGCCTGCAGGACGCCGGGCTCATGGAGATCGAGGTCACCAGCTTCGTCTCGCCCAAGTGGGTGCCGCAGATGGCCGACAACGCCGAGGTGATGCACGGCATCGTGCGCAAGCCCGGCGTGCGCTACTCGGTGCTCACGCCCAACATGAAGGGCTTCGAGGCCGCCATCGCCGCGCCGCGCGAAGAGTGGCCCGACGAGATCGTGGTGTTCGGCGCCGCGAGCGAAGCCTTCAGCCAGAAGAACATCAACTGCTCGATTGCCGAAAGCATCGAGCGCTTTGCGCCCGTGGTGGCCGCGGCACTCGAGAAGGGCATCCGCGTGCGTGGCGCGATGTCGTGCACGGTGGGTTGCCCCTATGAAGGCGAGATCGCGCCGGCCAAGGTCGGCTACCTCGCGCAGCTGATGAAGGGCATTGGCGTGCAGCGCGTGGACGTGGCCGACACCATCGGCGTGGGCACGCCGCGCAAGGTGCAGGCGGCGATGGAGGCCACGCTGGCGCACTTCGATGTCGACGCCATCTCGGGCCACTTTCATGACACCTACGGGCAGGCGCTGGTCAACACGCTGGCGGCGCTCGAGCTGGGCGTGTGGAACTTCCAGTCGTCATCGGCCGGCCTCGGCGGCTGCCCCTATGCCAAGGGCGCGACGGGCAACGTGGCGACCGAAGACGTGGTCTACATGCTGCATGGCATGGGCATCGCGACCGGCATCGACCTCGACAAGCTGATCGACGCGGGCGTGTACATCAGCGAGGCGCTGGGCCGCGAGCCGAACTCGCGCGCGTCGAAGGCCATCCGCACCAAGCGGGCCGGCTGAGCCCGCAACAACACACACGCACAGGAGTTTTCGTGGACCTGCATGTCTGGCTTGCGTTTCTGGTGGCCAGTTGCGTCATCGCGGTGTCGCCCGGTTCGGGCGCGGTGCTCAGCATGAGCCACGGGCTCAGCTATGGCGTGCGGCGCACCACCGCGACCATCGTCGGCCTGCAGTTGGGGCTGGCGGTGATCCTGCTTGTGGCGGGGCTTGGCGTGGGCGCGGTGCTTACCGCTTCGGCCACCGCGTTCACGGTCATCAAGGTGGTCGGCGCGTGCTACCTGCTGTGGCTGGGCTGGCGCCAATGGCGCGCGCCGGTCGCGGCCGTGGCGACAGCAGATGGCGATGCGGCCGAATCGGCGCGCGAGCCCGACCTCACGGCGCCGCAGCGCGTGCTGCGCGGCTTCCTGACCAACGTGACGAACCCGAAGGGCATCGTCTTCATGGCCGCCGTGCTGCCGCAGTTCATCCAGCCCACGCGCCCGCTGTGGCTTCAACTGCTGGTGCTGCTGGCCACGACGGTGATGGTCGACGTGACCGTGATGCACGGCTACGCCTGGCTGGCCGCGCGGCTGCAGGGCATGCTGCGCAGCGTGCGCGCCCGGCGCGCACAGAACCGTGTCTTCGGCGGCGTGCTGATGGCGATGGGCGCGTTCCTGTTCATGTTCAAGCGCAGCGCCTGACGGCGGTGGCGCACGCTGATAGATTCACAACCCATGTGCGGCTCTGAACTCCACTCCCTCCCCGAAGGCGTCCAGCGCGTCTCCCGCGTGCTGCAGGACGCCGGCCATCCCCATTCGCCACGCATGCTCGACGACGCCTGCCGCACCGCGCAGCAGGCGGCCGATGCGCTCGGCATTTCCGTTGGGCAGATCGCCAAGAGCATCATCTTCCGCCGCAAGAGCGACGAGGTGGCGGTGCTGGTCATCACCTCGGGCGACAAGCGTGTCGATGAGAAAAAAGTAGATGCGCTGGTCGGCAAGACCGGCCGCGCCGATGCCGACTTCGTGAAGGCGCGCACCGGCTTCACCATCGGCGGCGTGTCGCCGGTGGGGCATGTGACCAAGCCCGTGGTGCTGATCGACCGCGAGCTGTTCCGCTTCGAAGAAATCTGGGCTGCTGCAGGCCATCCGCACGCGGTGTTCCAGCTGAAGCCGCAAGACCTCGAAACGCTCACCGGCGCACCGGTGGCGGACGTGGTGTGAATTTCGCGGAAGCCGAGACGCTGGCCGATCGCGCGGTGGCCGTGCGCGACCTGCCCGAAGACGTGCCTTCGCCTTGCTCTTCGGTCTGCCGCATGGACCGCCTGAGCGGCTTGTGCGAAGGGTGCTTGCGCACCATTCCCGAGATCGCGGGCTGGAGCAAGATGGACGACGATGCGCGGCGCCATGTATGGCGCGCGATAGAGTTGCGGGCCCGGGCCGGCATCTGGCGCATCCCCGAAGAATCCGGAGACACCCACGCATGAAGCACATCGATTTCTATCTCGACTTCATCTCTCCTTACGCGCACCTCGCGTTCGAGCACCTGCCCGAGGCGCTCGAAGGGCTGAGCTACAGCGTGGCCTACAAGCCGGTGCTGCTCGGCGCACTGCTCAAGCAGCATGGCCAGCTCGGCCCGGCGGAGATTCCTTCGAAGCGCAGCTGGACCTACCGCCACGTGCTGTGGCTGGGTCAGGCCCACGGCATTCCCATCGAGATGCCGGCCACGCACCCTTACAACCCGCTGCCGCACCTGCGCCTTGCGGTGTCGACCGGCGACGACGGCAGCATCAACCGCCTCGTGGCCGAGACCATCCTGCGCAACGTGTGGCGCGGCGGCGAAGAAGCCGGCGATGCCGCGCGGCTTGCCGCACTGGCCGCACAACTGAACCCGAAGCGCGACGCGGGCAGCGACGAGAGCAAGGCGCTGCTCAAGCGCAACACCGACGAAGCGCTGGCGCTCGGCGTGTTCGGCACGCCCAGTTATGTGGTCGACGGCCGCCTGTTCTGGGGCTTCGACGGCCTCGCGATGCTGCGTGCCTACCTCGCCGGCGATGCGTGGTTTGACGGCCCGCAATGGACGGCCGCGGACCAGCGTCCGTCCGTGCTGCGCAGCAGCAAACAGGGCTGAGTAGAAACCCGGGCAAGCCCCGGGAACAGCCTGATTTCTTACAGGCTGAAACGCGCCGCACGGGTTTCACCCTAATCCGTAAGCGCCGATTCAGTTTCGCGAAAGGCTCGGGTCAGTCGCGGCTCCAAGAATGCGTCACGGTCTCCGGAATCGGGGAACCGCATGAACGCATACAACCAGGAGACGACCAATGGCAGCCACACTAGATTCGAGGGGAGTGCCGCATCCGGCCCCCCGGCCCATGTCCTCGGAGGAGAAGAAGGTCATCTTCGCCTCCTCGCTCGGCACCGTGTTCGAGTGGTACGACTTCTACCTCTACGGCTCGCTGGCCGCGATCATCGCCAAGCAGTTCTTCAGTGGCCTGGATGCGGGCGCCGCCTTCATCTTTGCGCTGCTGGCCTTTGCGGCGGGCTTCCTGGTGCGTCCGTTCGGCGCCATCGTGTTCGGCCGGCTGGGCGACATGATCGGTCGCAAGTACACCTTCCTGGTGACGATCCTGATCATGGGCCTGTCGACCTTCATCGTCGGCCTGCTGCCCAGCTACGCGACCATCGGCGTCGCGGCGCCGGTGATCCTGATCGCGCTGCGCATGCTGCAGGGCCTGGCGCTCGGCGGCGAGTACGGCGGTGCCGCCACCTACGTGGCCGAGCACTCGCCGCACGGCAAGCGCGGTGCGTACACCTCGTGGATCCAGACGACGGCCACGCTCGGCCTGTTCCTGAGCCTGCTGGTCATCTTGGGCGTGCGCGAAGGCCTGGGCGAAGCGGTGTTCAACGACTGGGGCTGGCGCGTGCCGTTCCTGGTGTCGATCCTGCTGCTGGGCATCTCGGTGTGGATTCGCCTGACGCTGTCGGAGTCGCCGGCCTTCCAGAAGATGAAGGCCGAGGGCAAGACCTCGAAGGCACCGCTGTCCGAGTCCTTCGGCGAGTGGAAGAACCTGAAGATCGTCATTCTTGCGCTGGTCGGCCTCACGGCGGGCCAGGCGGTGGTCTGGTACTCGGGCCAGTTCTACGCGCTGTTCTTCCTCACGGCACAGCTGAAGGTCGATGCGACCACGGCCAACCTGATGATTGCCGCCGCGCTGCTGTTGGGCACGCCCTTCTTCGTGGTGTTCGGCACGCTGTCCGACAAGATCGGCCGCAAGCCGATCATCATGGCCGGCTGCCTGCTGGCGGTGGTCACGTACTTCCCGGTCTTCAAGATGCTGACCGAAGCCGCCAACCCCGACTTGGCGCGCGCGCAGGCCACGGCCGGCGTCACGGTCACGGCCGACCCGGCGACCTGTTCGTTCCAGGGCAACCCGGTGGCCCGCGAGATCGACTTCAAGAGCTCGTGCGACATCGCCAAGCGCTACCTCGTGCAGAACTCGGTGAGCTATGAAAACGTGGCCGGCGCGCCGGGCTCGAAGGCGGTCGTGAAGATCGGCGACAAGAGCGTCGAGGCACCCATCGGCAACGTCGTCAACCTCAAGTTCGACGAGAACTCCGCCAAGGAAATCGCCGCCTTCAAGAAGGGCGTGGCCGAAGACCTGAAGGTCGCGGGCTATCCGTCGAAGGCCGACCCCGCGAAGATGAACAAGGTCATGACGGTGCTGCTGCTGTTCTGGCTGGTGCTGCTGGTGACGATGGTCTACGGCCCGATCGCCGCGATGCTGGTCGAGCTGTTCCCCACGCGCATCCGCTACACCTCGATGAGCCTGCCGTACCACATCGGCAACGGCTGGTTCGGTGGCCTGCTGCCGACCACCGCCTTCGCCATCGTGGCCTCGACCGGCAACATGTACAACGGCCTCTGGTACCCGATCATCATCGCGGCCATCACGCTGGTGGTGGGCACGCTGTTCATCCGCGAGACGAAGGACGTGGACATCTACGCCAACGACTGATCTCCGGCCGACCGGGAGGAGGGCTCCTACAGCCCTCCGTTCGACAAAGAGGCTTCATGCCGCACAGGGCATGAGGCCTTTTTCTTGAACGCATCAGCATCATCAGCAACCCAGGAGACAACCCCCATGTGGAAGATTGCAGTCGGCTTCGTCATCTTTGCCGCCATCGCCTTGTTCGTGATCTCGAAGGCCGGTGACAAGGTCGACATGTCGGGCGAGAAGCACGGCGGCGACACCACCACGCACGAGCCCGCGCCGGCAGCGGCGCCGAAGTAAGCCTGGAGTTTCATGCGCGAACACCGCGGAACCGGCTTTGCCGGGCCGCAGGTGTTGCCCCCGGTAGGGGGTTGGAGAAGCGACACGAAGTGCGCGTAGCCTGGGGGCGAGCTACCTTTTGAAGCGGCCGTCACTCACGATGGAGAGGTCGACGTAGTCGATGCCCGTGTGATCGGTCGGCGAATAGCTCACGTCAAGCCCGCCGCCCACGTCGTACTGGAAGTTGTTGAGCGTGGCGATCAGCTTCGCGCGCGTGGGCTTGGGGCCCGTGCGGCGCAGCGCCTCGACCAGCACCTTGGTGGCGACGAAGCCTTCCAGCAGTGCGGGCGACAGGTCGTTCTGGCCCTTGGCCTTGGCGAGCGCCAGCGCCTCCTTGATGAGCGGATGGCCGAACGAACGCTCGTAGGGCAGCACCTGCGTGATGATCACGCCCGCGCTGGCCGAGCCCAGTTCCTTGATGAAGCCCGAGGCCGCGTTGTTCGACAGCGTGATGATCTGCGCCGCCGAGCCCGTGGCCCGCAGCGCCTTGATGCCTTCGGTCACCGCGGTGCCCGAGCCGATCCACAGCACCGCCTGCGCGTTGGCCTTGGTCAGCTGCGGAATGATCGCGCTGTAGTCGGGCTTGTTGCGGTCGGCCAGCGCCACCACGGCGGGCTTCAGGTTCGCCTTCTCGAAGCCCTTGTTGGCGCCTTCCATCGCGTCCTTGCCGAAGGAGTCGTCGGCCTGCACCACGGCAATGCGCTGGATGCCGGTGGTCTGCAGGTGCTGCACGGCCTTCTCGGCTTCGCGCTGGTAGGTCGAGCGCACGTTGAAGATGTTCTTCTGCAGCGGCTTGTGCAGCGCCATCGCGCCGGTCGACGGGCCGACCAGCGCCACGCCGTACTTGTCGAGCAGCGGAATGATCGCGAGCGTGTTGGGCGTGCCCCGGTTCAGCAGCAGCGCCACGACCTTCTTGTCCTCGATGAGCACGCGCGAGTTTTCGAGCGAGCGCTTGGCGTCGAGCCCGTCGTCCATGCGGATCATCTCGATCTGCTCGCCATGGATGCCGCCCTGGGCGTTCACCTGGTCGATGACCAGCTGCGAGCCCATGATCGTCTCCTTCACGCTGGCCGCCACCGGGCCCGACAGGTCGGCCGACTGGCCGATCAGGATCTGGGCCGATGCGCCTGGAACCACCGCCGCCAGGAGAAGCGCAACGGCGCAGGACGTGAACGTCTTCTTCATCGAGCAAAGCCTTTCCGAGAGGCGAGGGCCTCTGTCAGCAGGTGTGTAATGTGTTGCTGGAAGTGACATTCACTAGCTCGCGGAAACCCTGTCAAACCATTGTTTCCAGCGCCCGGATTGGGTGCTCCAAAAGCAACGGCCCGCCGAGTGACCGGCGGGCCGTGTGCAGGGTGCGGAGGCGGAGCGGAACTCAGCGCTTGAAGCGCCCGTCGCTGATGATGGCCAGGTCCGCGAAGTCGATCCCGCTGTGGTCCGTGGGCGAATAGCTCACCTCCAGCCCGCCGCCCAGGTCGTAGCCCCGGATGCTTTCGAGCGCGGCCACCACCTTGGCGCGCGTGGGCTTGGGGCCCGCGCGGCGCAGCGCCTCGACCAGCACCTTGGCAGAGGCGAAGCCTTCGAGCGCAGCCGGCGACAGTTCCTTCTGGCCCTTGGCCTGCGCAAGGGTGAGCGCCTCCTTCACCATCGGCTGGCCGAGCGAGCGTTCGCTCGGGAACACCTGCGTCACGATCACGCCCTTGCTCGCATCACCAAGCTGCTTGATGAAGCCCGACGACGCGTTGTTCGACAGCGTGACCACCTGCGCCGCCGAGCCTGAGGCGCGCAGCGCCTTGATGCCGTCGACCACCGCGACGCCCGAACCGATCCACAGCACGGCCTGTGCGTTGGCTTCCTTGATGGCCGGCACGATGGTCTTGTAGTCGGGCTTGTCGCGGTCGGCCGGCACCGTGGCGATGGGCTTGGCCTTGCCCTTGGTGAAGCCGGTCATCGCGCCTTCGAGCGCGTCCTGCCCGAACGAGTCGGTCACGTAGACCACGGCGATGCGCGTGAGGCCGATGGTCAGCAGGTGCTGCACCGCCTTCTCGGCCTCGCGCTGGTAGGTGGCGCGCACGTTGAACACATGCTTTTGCAGCGGCTTGTGCAGCACCATCGCGCCGGTCGACGGGCCGATGAGCGCCACGTCGTACTTGTCGAGCCACGGAATGATGGCCTGCGAATGCGGCGTGCCCCGGCTCATGAAGAGCGCCAGCACTTTCTTGTCCTCGATCAGCATGCGTGCGTTCTCGCTGGCGCGCTTGACGTCGAAGCCGTCGTCCATGCGCAGCACCTCGATCTTCTCGCCGTGAATACCGCCCTGGGCATTGGCCGCGTCGATCACCAGCTGCGCGCCGCCGATGGTTTCGTTCACGCTCGCGGCCACCGAACCGGTCATGCCGGCGGTCTGGCCGATCAGGAGCTGGGCCGATGCGCCCATGGCCATCAAGGCCAGCAGGGCGGCGGCGCAAAGCGTGCGCGTCTTCGTCATGGAAACCTTTCAGGAAGGGCCGCAGGAGGCGGCGCAAACATGTGCAAACAAACGTCGTATTTGTTTCTGAAAGTGTCCAAAATGCCATCCAGACAAACCCCTGCGCAGCCACCGACCATGTGACGGAGTGCACGAAGACGTCACCGACCACTCCCTAGAATGTTTGCCCCACCCCCCAAGGCATTCATGACACAGGGCTCCATCCGGATTCGCGGCGCGCGCCAGCACAACCTCCAGAACCTCGACCTCGACATCCGCACCGGCGAGATGACCGTGGTGACCGGGCCCAGCGGCTCGGGCAAATCGAGTCTCGTGTTCGACACCCTCTATGCCGAAGGCCAGCGGCGCTATGTGGAGACCTTCTCCGCCTATGCGCGCCAGTTCCTGGACCGCATGGACAAGCCGGCCGTCGACAAGGTCGAAGGCGTGCCGCCTGCCATCGCCATCGACCAGACCAACCCGGTGCGCTCCTCGCGCTCCACGGTCGGCACGATGACCGAGCTGAACGACCACCTGAAGCTGCTCTTTGCGCGCGCGGCCAACCTGTTCGACCGCGAGACCGCGCTGCCGGTGCGCCACGATTCGCCCGACAGCATCTATGCGCAGATCGTCGAGCGCGCGGCCGCGGCGGGCGATCCGCGGCTGGTGGTCACCTTTCCGGTCGAGCTGCCGGCCAGCACCACGGCCGATGAAGTCACGCAATGGCTGTCGGCCAGCGGCTTCACGCGCGTGCAGTCCGAGCGCGAGGTGGCCACGCCCACCGGGCCGCGCAAGGTGCTCGACGTGGTGGCCGACCGTTTCCGCGCGTCGAGCGGCGAGCGGGCCCGCGTGGTCGAGGCCATCGAGGTGGCGCTCAAGCGCGGCAGCGGCCGAGTCACGGTGCACGCACTAGCGGCCGACGAGGCGACGCCGCCCGATGTGTGGAAGTTCTCCACCGGGCTGCATTGCCCAGAGAGCGACATCCGCTACACCGACCCGATCCCGTCGATGTTCTCGTTCAACTCGGCCGTCGGCGCCTGCGACACCTGCCGCGGCTTTGGCCGCGTGATCGGCGTCGACCTGGGCCTCGTGATTCCGAACGACAAGCTCACGCTGCGCGCCGGCGCGATCAAGACCATCCAGACGCCCGCCTGGAAAGAAGCGCAGGACGACCTGATGCGCCACGCCGAAGCGGCTGGCGTTCCGCGCGACACGCCCTGGAACAAGCTCACCGAAGAACAGAAGCACTGGGTGATCGAGGGCACGCCCAACTACAAGGAAGGCAACTGGAACAAGCAGTGGTACGGCGTGCGCCGCTTCTTCGCGTACCTGGAAAGCAAGGCCTACAAGATGCACATCCGCGTGCTCTTGTCGAAGTACCGCAGCTACACGCAGTGCC
Organism: Variovorax sp. EL159; assembly: GCF_900100965.1. Classification (GTDB taxonomy): domain Bacteria; phylum Pseudomonadota; class Gammaproteobacteria; order Burkholderiales; family Burkholderiaceae_C; genus Variovorax. The sequence continues at coordinate 84,513 of NZ_FMUJ01000008.1, forward strand.
CGACCTGCAGCGGCGCGCGCCTGAAGCTCGACAGCCTGATCTGGCGCATCGGCAGCAAGGAAGACGCGGATGCGGTGCTGCCGCCCGAGAAGCGCTTCATGCCGACGGGCGTGAAGTGGACGCGCGCGCAGCTCGAGGCGCTGCCGGGGTTGTGCCTGCACGACCTGATGCTGTTGCCGATCGAGCGGCTGCGAAAGTTCTTCGACCGCATGGGCCAGGGCATGGCTCCCTCCCCCGCTGGGGGAGGGCAGGGGTGGGGGCAGGCGGCGCTTGCAAGCCCGGCCGCTTCTGCCGAGGCCGAGAGCCCCCATCCCCACCTTCCCCCAGAGGGGGAAGGTGCAAGACAGGGCGAAGCGCAGGCGCTCAAGCTGCTGTTCGAAGAAATCACCACCCGCCTGCGCTACCTGCACGACGTCGGCATCGGCTACCTCACGCTCGACCGCCAGAGCCGCACGCTCTCGGGCGGCGAAGTGCAGCGCATCAACCTCACGACCGCGCTCGGCACCTCGCTCGTCAACACGCTGTTCGTGCTCGACGAGCCCAGCATCGGCCTGCACCCGCGCGACATGAACCGCATCACCGAGGCCATGCTGCGCCTGCGCGATGCGGGCAACACGCTGGTGGTGGTCGAGCACGACCCGGCCGTGATGCTCGCGGCCGACCGCGTGATCGACATGGGCCCCGGCCCCGGCATTCGCGGCGGACAGATCGTGTTCGACGGCACCACCGACCTGCTGCGCGATGCCGACACGCTCACCGGCCAGTACCTGGGCGGGCGCAAGAAGATCGGCATGGGCTTCAAGCGGCTGGTGAGCGAGAACACGCACCGGCTCATCCTGGAAGGCGTGCGCGAGCACAACCTGCGGAACATCACCGTCGAGTTTCCGCTCGCGCGCCTCGTGTGCGTGACCGGCGTGAGCGGCTCGGGCAAGTCCACGCTCATTCAGGACGTGCTGGCCCCCGCGCTCATGCGCCACTTCGGCAAGGCGACCGAAACGCCGGGCGCGCACGACCGCCTGCTCGGCGCCGATCACCTGGGCGACGTGGTCTTCGTCGACCAGTCGCCCATCGGCAAGACCGCGCGCTCCAACCCCGCGAGCTACGTGGGCGCGTGGGACGCCATCCGCGAAATCTTCGCCACCGCCGCACTGTCGCGCCAGCGCGGCTACACCGCGAGCAAGTTCAGCTTCAACTCCGGCGACGGGCGCTGCCCGACCTGCGGCGGCTCGGGCTTCGAGCACGTCGAGATGCAGTTCCTGTCCGACGTGTACCTGCGCTGCCCCGATTGCGACGGCAAGCGCTACCGCCCCGAGATCCTCGAAGTGCACGTGGAGCGCAAGGGCAAGAGCTACAACGTGGCCGACGTGCTCGACCTCACCGTGGCCGAAGCGGCCGCCGTGTTCGAGGCCGACCGCGACGTGCTGCGCGTGCTGCAACCCATCTCCGACGTGGGCCTGGACTACGTCAAGCTCGGTCAGCCTGTGCCCACGCTCTCGGGCGGCGAGGCGCAGCGCCTGAAGCTCGCGGGCTTTCTGGCCGAAGCGGCCAAGGGTGCGACCGCGAGCAAGCAGTCGGTGGCGCGCAAGGGCACGCTGTTCCTGTTCGACGAGCCGACCACCGGTCTGCACTTCGACGACATCGCGCGCCTGATGCGTGCGCTGCGCAAGCTGCTCGACGCCGGCCATTCGCTGGTGGTGATCGAGCACAACCTCGACGTGATCCGCGCCAGCGACTGGTGCATCGACCTCGGCCCCGAAGGCGGCGAGGGCGGTGGCCTGGTGGTGGCCGAGGGCACGCCCGAGCAACTGCGCGAGAACCGCGCGTCGCTCACCGGCGCCGCGCTGGCCGACTACGAACTCGCCATCGGCCCCGAGGCCTACAAGGTGGCCGAGCGCGCGGCACGGCGCTACGTGGCCAACGCCAAGACCGCGCCGGGCGGCACCGCGATCGAGATCGTGAATGCGCGCGAGCACAACCTGAAGAACCTCAGCGTCGACATTCCACGCGGCAAGTTCAGCGTGGTCACGGGCGTGAGCGGCTCGGGCAAGTCGACGCTCGCGTTCGACATTCTTTTCAACGAAGGCCAGCGCCGGTACCTCGAATCGCTCAACGCCTATGCGCGCAGCATCGTGCAGCCGGCGGGGCGGCCCGAGGTCGATGCGGTCTACGGCATTCCGCCGACCGTGGCCATCGAGCAGCGCCTGTCGCGCGGTGGCCGCAAGAGCACGGTGGGCACCACCACCGAGGTGTGGCACTTCCTGCGCCTGCTGTACGTGAAGCTGGGCATCCAGCATTGCATCCACGACGGCGCGGCCGTGCAGCCGCAGACACCCGACAGCATCGCGGCGCAGCTCATGCGCAACTTCAAGGGCCAGCACATCGGCCTGCTCGCGCCGCTGGTGAGCAACCGCAAGGGCGTGTACACCGAGCTGGCCGACTGGGCGCGGCCGCGCGGCTTCACGCACCTGCGCGTCGATGGCGACTTCCTGCCGACCACGGGCTTTCCGCGCATCGACCGCTTCAAGGAACACAGCATCGAGCTGCCGGTGGCCAGCCTCGACGTGCTGCCCTCGAAGGAGACCGAGCTGCGCGAGGCGCTGACCCGGGCGCTCGAACACGGCAAGGGCGTGGTGCATGTGCTGAGCGATCTCGACGGCCTGCGCGCCGCGATGATGGCCGGCGTGTCGGCCGCGGGCATCGGCCGCGTGCAGGTGTTCTCGACGCTGCGCGCCTGCCCGGTGTGCAGCACCAGCTATGCCGAGCTCGATCCGCGCCTGTTCAGCTACAACAGCAAGCACGGCTGGTGCCCCGACTGCGTGGGCACTGGCGTCAAGCTCAGCAAGGACCAGCGCAAGGTCTTTGACGACTCCATCCGCGACGACGACAACAAGGGCCGCGAACAGACGTTTGCCGAACCCGAGGTCGAGGACCTGGCCGACGTGGTGTGCCCGACCTGCGAAGGCACGCGGCTCAATGCCACGGCACGCGCGGTGAGCTTCGGCGCTTCGCCGGCGGACGGCAGCGGCGGCATCGGCATCACCGAGCTGGCGCGCATGAGCGTGACCGAGGTGCGGCAGTGGTTCGAGGGGCTGGACCTCAAGGGCCGCGAAGCGGAGATCGCGCGCGACCTGGTGCCCGAGATCAAGAGCCGCCTCGAATTTCTCGAAGAGGTGGGCCTGGGCTACCTCACGCTCGACCGTGGCGCGCCCACGCTGAGCGGCGGCGAGGCCCAGCGCATCCGCCTGGCGGCGCAACTCGGCAGCAACCTGCAGGGCGTGTGCTACGTGCTCGACGAGCCGACCATCGGCCTGCATGCGCGCGACAACCAGATCCTGCTGAACGCGCTGCACAAGCTGGGTGACAAGGGCAACACGCTGGTGGTGGTGGAGCACGACGAAGACACCATTCGCCGCGCCGATCACATCATCGACATCGGTCCGAGCGCGGGCAAGCGCGGCGGGCGGCTGGTGGCTGAAGGCTCGGTGGCGGACATCGAGAAGGCGGGCGATTCGCAGACGGGGCGGTATCTGCGCGATGCGATCAGGCATCCGTTGCAGACGCGGCGTCTGGTTTCTCTGGAGGGCCGGGGAGGGGGCGCGACGGCCTCCAAGAAGGCTGCCGGACGTGCGAACGCCGCGAGCCCCCACCCCAACCCTCCCCCAGCGGGGGAGGGAGCAAGTCAGGAGGCAAACGCCAACGCATGGCTCACCGTGCACGGCGCCGACCTGCACAACCTGCAGGACATCACCGCCACGCTGCCGTTGCACCGCCTCGTGGTGGTCACCGGCGTCAGCGGCTCGGGCAAGTCCACGCTCGCGCGCGACGTGCTGCTGGCCAACGTGCAGGGCATCGTCGTGCAGCGCATGACCAAGGCGGGCCGCGATGCGGATGCCGCCGGCAAGCGACCGGCCTGGGCGGGCTGCAGCGGCGTCGATGGTTACGAGGTCATCGACCGCGTGCTCGAAGTCGACCAGACCCCCATCGGCAAGACGCCGCGCAGTTGCCCCGCGACCTACATCGGCTTCTGGGACACCATCCGCAAGCTGTTCGCCGACACGCTCGAAGCCAAGGCGCGCGGCTACGGCCCGGCGCGCTTCAGCTTCAACACCGGCGAGGGCCGTTGCCCGGGTTGCGAAGGCGCCGGCGTTCGCACCATCGAGATGAGCTTTTTGCCCGACGTGAAGGTGCCTTGCGAGGTCTGCCACGGTGCACGCTTCAACCCCGAGACGCTGGCCGTGAGCTGGCGCGGCAAGAGCATCGGCGACGTGCTGAAGATGGAAGTCGACGAAGCCGTCGAGTTCTTCGCGAGCATGCCCAACATCAGCCATCCGCTGCAGCTGCTGAAGGACGTGGGGCTGGGCTACCTCACGCTCGGCCAGCCCTCGCCCACGCTCTCGGGCGGCGAGGCGCAGCGCATCAAGCTGGTGACCGAACTGAGCAAGGTGCGCGACGACATCACGCGCCGTGGCCAGAAGGCGCCGCACACGCTCTACGTGCTCGACGAGCCGACCGTGGGCCTGCACATGGCCGACGTCGAGAAGCTCATCCACGTGCTGCACCGGCTGGTGAACGGCGGCCACAGCGTGGTCGTGATCGAGCACGACCTCGACGTGATCGCAGAGGCCGACTGGATCATCGACCTCGGGCCCGAAGGCGGCAACGCCGGCGGGCGCATCGTGGCGGCGGCACCGCCCGAAGAGGTGGTGCGGCTGGGCACGCACACCGGCGTGGCACTGGCGCCTGTGCTCGCGCGCTGACCTGCTGTTGGCCCTGAAGGCCGGGCACGCGGTTCAGGCGACGGGCGCCTGGACCGCTTCGTGCAGCGCTTCGAGGCAGGCCGCCACGGCGGGGCTGTCGCTCTGCGGGCCCTGCAGCACGCCGATGCCCTCGAACTCGCTGTGCAGCTCGAAGGCGACGCGCGCGATCAACCCCCACTGCACGAAGGGCTCGATCAGGCTGCGCGGTATCAATGACAGCACGCGCTCGCGGCGCAGGATCTCCAGCACCAGCGGCAGCGAGGTGGTCGAGATCGGATGCAGCGCGGGTGCCGGCGCGCCGGGAGCGAACAGCGCATCGAACACATCGCGCACGCCCAGTCCCTGAATCGGCAGCGTCCAGCGCGCGGCGCGCAGGTCGTCGAGCGTGGGCCGTGGCTTGCGCACCAGCGGATGGCGCCGGCCCGCGACGATCCACGGCACGTCGGGTGCGAGCGGCGCGAACGCGAAGGGGGCCACGGGCGTTTCAGCGGGACGCCGGCACAGCGCCAGGTCGACGCGGCCCGACATCACGTCCGCCTGCAACTGCTCGCCGGGCGCCTCCAGCACTTCGATGCGCAGGTCCGGATGGCGCGCGCCGAACGCGGGCAGCATGCGGCACAGCAGGCCCGACGCGGCGGCGGGAATGGCACCCACGCGCAGCACGCCGCTCGCGCCCGCCTGCAGCGCGTGCACGGTGTCGGCGGAGGCGCGCAGTGCGCTCAGCGTGTTGCGGGCCATGGGAACCACCGCGCGGCCGGCGGAGGTGAGCCGCATGCCGCGCACATGGCGCTCGAAGAGCGGCGTGCCAAGCAGTTCCTCGATGTCGCCGAGCGCCTGCGTTGCCGCCGGCTGGCTCATGCCGATCTGCTCGGCCGCGCGCCGGACGCCGCCCGAGTCTGCGATCGATACCAGCAACTGCAGGTGCCGCAGCCGTCCCTTGGCGAGCAGGCGGGCGTAGAGAACGGACGAAGCGGGCGTGACCGTGGGCATCGAGAGGTATTGGTTCTGCTTATGGATTTGGCAATGAATCTATTGGATGCCTATCGATGCCGTCAACATAATCCGACCCACTTTTCGCTCCCACAGAGAAACGCCATGCAGTTTTCGCGACGTCGGCTTGCGGCCTTTTCATCCCTCCTGGGGCTTCTCGCGTTCTCGGCCGGTGCGCCGGTCTTCGCGCAGGACAGCTATCCGCAGCGCCCCATCAAGCTGGTCGTTCCGTTCGCGCCCGGCGGCTCCACCGACCTGGTGGCCCGCCTCGTGGCCGACAGGATGCAGGCCACGCTGGGGCAGCCGGTGATCGTGGACAACCGGGCCGGTGGCGGCGGCATGATCGGCTCCGAGGCCGTGAGCCGGGCCGATGCCGACGGCTACACCATCGGCATCGGCACCGTGAGCACGCTGACGGTGAACCCGGTCATGCTCAAGGCGAACCGCGTCGATCCGCTCAAGGACCTGGCGCCGATCACCGTGCTGGCCACCGTGCCGGCCGTGTTCATGGTGCATCCGTCGTTTCCGGGGCGCAGCTTCCAACAGGTCGTGGCCGAGGTGCGTGCCAAGCCCGACAACTACAACATGGGCTCGTCGGGTCCGGGCTCGATCAGCCACCTGCTGATCGAGGCGATGAACACCGATCTCAAGTTCAAGCTGCGCCACATTCCCTACCGCGGCATGGGGCCCGCGCTGACGGCGGCGCTCGCGGGCGAGACGCAGGTCTCCAGCGACCAATACCCCTCGTCGGCCTCGTACATCAAGAGCGGCAAGCTGCTGCCCTTCGCCGTGGGTGCCCAGCGGCGGCTGGATGCATTGCCTTCGGTGCCTACGCTCAAGGAGCTGGGCCAGCCCGACCTCAACGAACTCGCCATGACGTGGTTCGGCCTCGTGGCACCCGCGAAGACGCCGCCCGCCATCCAGAAGAAGCTGCACGACGCGGCTGTGGCGGCGCTGCGCGACCCGGCGCTGCTGGCGCGCATGAAGGAACTGGGCGTGGAGGCCGTCGGCAGTTCGCCCGAGGCGTTCCGTGCGCAGATCGAAAGCGGGCTGGCGCGCAACCGCCGCATCGTGCAAGCCGCCGGCATCAGCCCCGAATGAGTAACGCCATGACCGCAACCCAAGAAACCGATATGTCCCACGCCGGCGTCGCCGAAATCATCGATGCGCAATCGCAGCGCCAGCACGCCGAGGTCGTCGCATGGCGGCGCCACCTGCATCGGCATCCGGAGCTGTCGTTCAAGGAGGTGGACACCGCCGATTTCCTCGAACGCGAACTCGCGGCCATCGAAGGGCTCGAGGTCACGCGCCCCACATCGACAAGCCTCGTGGCGCGCCTGGCCGGCGGCCGGGCAGGGCGCACGCTGGCCATGCGCGCGGACATCGACGCGCTGCCACTGCAGGACCAGAAAAGCTGCGACTACGCCTCGCGCAATGCCAACGTCATGCACGCCTGCGGCCACGATGGCCACGCGGCGATGCTGCTGGGCGCCGCCCGCCTGCTGGCCGGCCTGCGCGCGCAGGTGCCGGGCGAGGTTCGCTTCTTCTTCCAGCACGCTGAAGAACAGCACCCCGGCGGTGCCCAGGAAATGGTGAACGCGGGCGTGATGCAGGGCGTCGACCAGATCATCTCGGCCCATGTGATGTCGACGCTCGACACCGGCCACATCGCCGTGCTCGACGGCCCGGCGCTGGCCAGCTCCGACCGCTTCGTGCTGCGCCTGCGCGGCCGTGGCGGCCATGCGGCCAACCCCGACCGCTGCATCGATCCGATCATGATCGGCGCGCAGATCGTCGGCAACCTGCAGTCGATCGTCTCGCGCAACACCGATCCGCACGAGGCGCTGATTCTCTCGGTCACGCGTTTCGACGGTGGCAGCGCCTTCAACGTGATTCCCGATGCGGTCGAGCTCTGGGGCTCGGTGCGTTGCTTCAGCGAGCAGGTGCGCGAACAGGTGCCCGCGCTGGTCGAGCGCATCGCCAATGGCGTGGCGGCGGCGCACGGCGCGCAGTGCACGCTCGAATACATCCGGGGCTACAGCCCGGTGGTCAACGATGCGGCGGTGGCCGGGCGCATGCGCGAGGTGGTGCAGCAGGGCATTGCCACGGCGGCGCTCCATGCGATCAAGCCGTTGCCGAACAGCGAAGACTTCAGCGCCTTCCTCAAGCATGCGCCGGGCGCCTATGTCTTCGTGGGCGCGCGCAGCAGTGCCAAGGGCATCGTGCATCCGCATCACCACCCGCATTTCGACTTCGACGAAGACGCGCTGCTGCACGGCGTGCAGCTCTTCGCCAACGCGCCTTTTCACCTGAACGCATAGGCCTTTCGAGGGGCTCGCCAAGGTTGTGGAAACCGGCGCACAATGGCTCCAACCCTTGGCGCAGGCGCATCCTGAATCAGCCATGGTGGAGTGAACATGCGATGGGATGAAGCGCCGCGTCGGGGCTACGCAAGGAGCCATGCCATGACCCGCTTCATCGATGTTCACAGCCTGGTCCGCCTGGTGGACGAGACCGGCGTTCCCCAATTCCTGGAAGCCCTGGCCGACGCATTGCGCGACGACTTCATGCGCTGGCGAGAGTTCGACAAGAAGGCGCGCGTGGCCAGCCATTCGCACCTGGGCGTGATCGAGCTGATGCCGGTGGCCGACGATGGCGCCTACGCCTTCAAGTACGTCAACGGGCACCCGCACAACACCCAGGTCGGGCTGCCGACCGTCATGGCCTTCGGCGTGCTGGCCGAGGTCGATACCGGCTACCCCGTGCTGCTGTCGGAGCTCACGCTCACCACCGCCTTGCGCACCGCGGCCACCTCGGCCATGGCGGCGCAGGCGCTGGCCCGGCCCGATTCGCGCAGCCTGGCGCTGATCGGCAACGGCTCGCAGAGCGAGTTCCAGGCACTGGCCTTCCATGCGTTGCTGGGCATCGAGGAAGTGCGCGTGTTCGACACCGACCCGCACGCCACCGACAAGCTGGTGCGCCACCTGTCGGCCTGCACGCCGCTGGAGATCGTGCGCGCGCGCTCCGTGGCCGAGGCGGTGCGCGGGGCCGACATCGTCACCACCATCACCGCCTACCAGGGCCGCGCGACCGTGCTCACACCCGACATGATCGAGCCGGGCATGCACATCAACGCCGTGGGCGGCGACTCGCCGGACAAGACCGAGCTGCATCCCGATGTGCTGCGCCGGGCGCGCGTGTTCGTCGAGTACGAGCCGCAGACCCGCGTCGAAGGCGAGATCCAGCAGCTGCCGGCCGACTTCCCGGTGCACGAGCTGTGGCGCGTGCTGCTCGGCGAGGTGCCGGGCCGCGAGAGCGCGGGGCAGGTCACGTTGTTCGACTCGGTCGGCTTCGCGCTCGAGGACTACACCGCGCTGCGCTACATCCAGCGCATTGCCAGCGAACGTGGCATCGGCCAGCAGATCGCGCTGGTGCCCGAGCTGGACGACCCGAAGGACCTGTTCGGCCTCACGGCCTCGGGCCGGCGCCGGGCGGTGCTGCGGCGTGCGGCATGATCTGCGGCATCGTCGATCACGCCTTTCTTCTTCATGCTCACCATCTACAACGACCGGCATTCGCTTCACCAGGGCAAAGTCGAAATGTTCCGCGGCGAACTCGTGCCGTGCTTCGAGGTGCCCGCGCGCGTCGACCACGTGAGGCAGGAGCTGGAGCGCCGCAAGCTCGGCGTGCTGCAGGCGCCCGATGCCTTCGATGACGCGCTGCTCGCCAAGGTGCATGCGCCGCGCTACTTGGACTTTGTCGCGCACGCCTGGGAGGAATGGGTGGCGCTCGATCCGGCCAACGTGTCGCGCGATGCCTTGCCCTCGTACTGGCCCACGCGCGGCATGCGCAGCGACGTGTTGCCGAAGAGCTTTCCGGCGCGCCTGGGGTTGTTCTCTTTCGATGCGGGCACGCCGTTGATGGCCGGCAGCTGGGCGGCCGCGCGCCACGGTGCGGCCTGTGCGTGGACGGCGGCGCAACGCGTCATCGGCGGCGAACGCGCGGCCTTTGCGCTCACGCGGCCGCCGGGCCACCATGCGGGCGCCGACTTTTTCGGCGGCTACTGCTTCGTCAACAACGCGGCCGTCGCAGCGCAGGCGCTGCGCGATGCGGGCGTGGCGCGCGTGGCCGTGCTCGACGTGGACTACCACCACGGCAATGGCACACAGGCTATCTTCTACGACCGCAGCGACGTGCACTTCGCCAGCCTGCACGGCGATCCGCTGACCGACTACCCGTACTACCTCGGCCATGCCGACGAGCGCGGTGCCGGAAAAGGCGAAGGCTTCAACCACAACCTGCCGCTGCCGCGCGGCACCGATTTCACGGCCTGGCGCGTCGCGCTGAAGACCGCGCTCGACCGCATCGCCGAGGTGAAGGCGGGCGCGCTCGTGGTCTCGCTCGGCGTCGACACCTTCGAGGGCGACCCGATCTCCGGCTTCAAACTCAAGAGCGACGACTACCTGCGCATGGGCGAAGACCTGGCGCGCGCCGGCCTGCCGACGGTGTTCGTCTTCGAGGGCGGCTACGCGGTGGAAGAGGTCGGCATCAACGCGGGCAACGTGCTCCAGGGGTTCGAGCAGGCGTAGCCACGGTTCGCGCTGACGCAAGCGCGACGCCGGCGGCCCGAATGGCCCTGATTTCCCCAGGAAATCAGGGGAGCCCCGATTGCCTTCGCCCACCGGGCGGGGCCCAATCGGCGCTTCCCAAAGTCAGGATCCAGTCAGCCATGCTCCGCCGCTCATCATTCCTTCGTGCCGCCACGCTCGCCGCGTGCGGTTTCGCTTCTTCAATGGCGGCATTCGCGCAGGGCTTTCCTGCCAAGCCCATCAAGTTGGTCATCGCCTTCCCGGCGGGCGGCCCGACCGACATCACGATGCGCCAGCTTGCCGACAACGCAAGCAAGATCCTCGGCCAGCCGGTCATCATCGACAACAAGCCCGGCGCCGGCGGCACGCTGCCCGCACAGGCGCTGCAGACCTCGCAGCCCGACGGCTACACCGTCGCGCAGATCCCGCTCGGCGTGTTCCGCCTGGGCTACACCACCAAGATCAACTGGGACCCGCTCAAGGACATCACCTACGTGCTGAACGTGACGGGCTACGCCTTCGGCATCGTGGTGCCGGCCAACAGCCCGTTCAAGACCTGGGCCGACTTCGTCGCCTACGCCAAGGCCAACCCCGGCAAGCTCACCTACGGCTCCACCGGCACGCTGACCAGCCCGCACCTGACGACCGAGATCGTGGCGCAGAAGGCCGGCATCGAACTGCAGCACGTGCCCTACAAGGGCAGCGCCGACCTGATGCTCGCGGTGGTCAGCGGCCAGTTGATGGCCGCGGCCGACAGCACCGGCTTCGCGCCGCAGGTCGAGGCCGGCAAGCTGCGCGTGCTGAACACCTGGGGCGACAAGCGCCTGGCCAAGTTCCCCGATGCGCCCACGTTGAAGGAACTGGGCTACGACGTGGTGCAGAACTCGCCCTTCGGCATCGGCGCACCCAAGGGCACGCCGCCCGAGGTGGTGAAGAAGCTGCACGACGCCTTCAAGCAGGCGATGGAAGAGCCGAGCTACGTGGCCTCGCTGGGCCGCTACGACATGCTGCCGAACTACATGAGCTCGGCGACGTACACCAAGTTCGCGCAGGACACGGTGGTGCGCGAGAAGGCCGTGATCGAGACGCTCGGGCTGGCGAAGGAAGTCAAGACGAACTGATCGCGAACAGTTCGTCCACCAGCCGCCTCGCCAGCGCCGGCTTCACCGGATCGCCGCCGAACACCAGACGAAAAACGATGGGCGCGATCAGGTGGTCGATCACCTGCTCAGGCGCTGGCGCGCGTTCTCCGCGAGCACGCGCCTGTTCGACCAGCGCGAGCGCCTCCTTGCGGCGGTTGCGCAGGCAGTCGGTGTCCGAGCCGCCGTTGGCCAGCGCGGCCGCGGCTTTCAGCAGCGAGGTGTTGCACGGGTGCGAGAGGTGCGTGATGAGTTCTCGTGCCCAGGTCTCGAGGTCTTTGCGCAGCGCGCCGGTGTCGGGCAGCGGCCGGTTCGGGTCCAGCTTGTGCGTGGCCGTTTCGGCCAGCAGCCCCGCCAGATCGCCCCAACGACGGTAGATGCTGGACGCGCTCACACCCGCGCGCTCGGCCACGGCCGGCACGGTGACGCGCTCGCGCCCCTGTTCGGCCACCAGCTCCTCGAGGGCGGTGCGCACCAGCGTCTGAACCTGCGCACTGCGGCCGCCAGGGCGCTTGTTGGGAAGGGCAACGTCGTTCATGTTCGGACTTTAACGCAAAGATATTTGCTTTAGAAGGGATGCAGGTCTAGAATCGCAAAAGCCAAAAAAGTTGCGTTAAGGATCTGTGATGTCATCCAATTGCCCTGAACTGGCTGTTGCCACCGCTGCGGCTGCCGCCCGCGCCAAGCCCCGGCGCCTGCCGGCGGGCGTGGCCTTTCCGTTGCTGGCCGCGGTGCTCTTCGCGTTCTTCTTCGCGGCCGCCGCGCCGTCGCCGTTGTTCGTGGTGTTCCAGCATGCCTGGGGCTTTTCGTCGTCGATGCTCACGGTGGCCTTTGCGGTCTACGCGATTGCGCTGCTGATCTCGCTTTTGGTGGCGGGCTCGCTGTCGGACCACATCGGCCGGCGGCCCGTGGTGCTGGCCGCGCTGGTGCTGCAGGCGGTCGCGATGGGGCTCTTTCTGTGGGCGCACGACATCGGCGGGCTGATCGTTGCGCGCGTCGTGCAGGGCATTGCCACGGGCGTGGCGAGCGGCGCGTTGAGCGCGGCCGTGGTCGAGGCCGCGCCGGCCTCGCGCAAGCGTTTGGGCGCGCTGATCACCAGCGTCTCGCCGCTGGCCGGGCTCGCGGTCGGCGCCTTGCTGACGGGCATGGCTGTCAAGTTCACGGGCCTGCCGGTGGTGCTGGTGTTCGGCGTGCTGGTGGCCGTGTTTGCGGCCGGCGCAGTGGTGGTGTCGTGGATGCCCGAGACCGTCACGCCGCGTGCCGGCGCGCTGGCTTCGCTGGTGCCGCGCGTGTCGATTCCTGTGAAGGCGCGTGCCGAGTTCGCGCGCGGGTTGCCGGTGTTCGTGGTGGTGTGGGCGCTGGGCGGGCTGTTTCTGTCGCTCGCGCCTTCGCTGATGCTGCACGTGTTCGATATCGACAACGGCGTGGTCAACGGCCTCACTGTGGCGGTGCTCTCGGGCGTGGGCGCGATCGCGCCCACGCTGCTCGGCCGCCTTGCGGCACCCCGGCCGGCCATCGTCGGCATGGCGAGCATCGCGCTGGGCATTGCGCTGCTGCTGGTGTCGCTGGCCACGCGTTCGCTCGCGCTGTTCTTCGTCGGCACCGCGGTGGCGGGCATCGGCTTCGGCGGTGCGTTCTCGGCGCTGGTGCAAACGCTCGCGCCCCTGGCGCAATCGCACGAGCGCGGCGAGCTGTTCGCGGCGATCTTCGTGGTGAGCTATCTCGCGTTCAGCCTGCCGGCGATGCTGGCGGGCTTCCTGGTCAAGCCGCTCGGCCTGCTGGCGACGGTGGAAGGCTATGCGGCCGTGCTGATCGTGATTGCCGTCGTGGGTGCGTGGGGCCAGTGGGCCGTGCTGCGGCGCAATCGCCTGCCGGTCAACGGCTAGGGCGGGCCGAGAGGATCGCGCGCGCCACTTCGGCAAAGCCTGCGCCGCGCTCGCCCGCCGTCACGTAGCGCGGCAGGTGTTCCAGGTGCGGCACGAAGCGCGCGACGTTCGCCACGCCGATGCTGCTGGCGAAGCTGCGGAACATCAGTTGGTCATTGGTGGAGTCGCCCACGTAGGCCCAGCGGTCCATCTCGTCGTCGAGCGTGCGGCCCCAGAGCTCGCGCACGATCCAGCGCGCGCCTTCGAGCTTGTCGTTGTCGCCGTACCAGCCGTTGATGTGGATGCTGCTCACGGTGGCGTGCATGCCTTCGCTGCGCATCAGCGCCACGACCTGCGCGATGGTTTCTTCACTGAGCTGCACGAACTCGCTGTGGTCGATGGCGATGTCGGTCTCGCGGCCGGGCGAGTCGGTGGCGCGCGCGGCGGCGGGAACCTCATGCTCGATGCGCGCCAGCACGGCCTGCATGCGCGCGAAATTGGTGGCGCGGGTGGCGGCGTCTTGCTGGTAGCGCTTCTCGACCTGTCCGCCGGCCGTGGGTAGCAGCGCGACCGCGCCGTTTTCGGCCACGATGGCATCGACTGGCCAGGTGTTCACGAACGGCAGGCTCCAGCCGACCGGCCTGCCCGTGATGGCCACCACGGCCAGGCCCGTCGTTTTCAGATCGGCCAGCGCCTGCAGCGCATCGGGCGTGATCGCGCCGTCGGTGGTCAGCGTGTCGTCGATGTCGGTGAACACGCCGATGAGCGCACTGCGTGCCGGCGCGGCCCATCGGGTCAGCGGCAGCAGGTGGTTCGGCGAGGAAGGCAAGGGGGACGACGCGGGCATGGCAAGGAATCTCTGAAGGGGCCGTGATCGTACCGGGCGGCTTTTGTCGTTTCGTGTAGCATCCCGCCCCCGCCGCGCATTCCACATTCATTCAAGAAGGCCGGCGCGGCGCACGCCATGCCTCACATCCTCGTCGACCAACTCCGCAAGACCTACCGCATCTCCGAGCGCGACCCCGGCGTGATGGGCGCGCTGCGCGGGCTCGTGCAGCGCCGCCATCGCACGGTGGAGGCGCTGTCGGGCGTGTCTTTTTCGCTCGAACGCGGCGAACTGCTGGGCTTTATCGGGCCGAACGGCGCGGGCAAGTCCACCACCATCAAGATCCTTTCGGGCATCCTGCGGCCCGATGGCGGCCGCGTGGAGATCGACGGCCACGACCCCTTCAAGGACCGGGAGCGGCACGTCGGGCGCATCGGCGTGGTGTTCGGCCAGCGCACGCAACTGTGGTGGGACCTGCCCGTGGGCGACGGCTTCGACCTGCTGCGCGACATCTACCGCGTCGACCCGCAACGCTACCGCCGCACGCGCGACGAACTGGTCGCGCTGCTGAACCTGGAGCGCGTGCTCGACCAGCCGGTGCGGCAGCTGTCGCTGGGCCAGCGCATGCGCGCAGAAATCGCGGCCGCGCTGCTGCACGAGCCCGACATTCTTTTTCTCGACGAGCCGACCATCGGCCTTGATGCGCCCTCGAAGCTGGCGGTGCGCGACTTCGTGCGGCGCGCCAACCGCGAGCGCGGCACCACCGTGCTGCTGACCACGCACGACATGCACGACATCGAGGCGCTCGCGCGGCGCGTGATCGTCATCGGCCACGGCCGCGTGCTGGCCGACAGCCCGGTCGAGGCGCTGCGCGCGCAAGTGATGGCCGAGCGCCGGCTGGTGGTCGATTTTGCGCCGGGCGCCACGCTGCCCGCGCAGGTGCCGGGGGCCACCGTGCAATCGCGAGACGGCCAGACATTGGTGCTCGACTTCGACCCCGCCGTGACCACGGCACCGGCCCTGATCGCACGCATTGCGGTCGAGCATCCGGTGGAAGACCTTCGCCTCGAAGGCATGGCCATCGAGGCCGTGATCGCGCGCTTCTACGCCATGCACGGAGCGGCCGAGGCATGAGCGCGGCGCATACGCAGGCGCGAAGCATGGAGGCCATGCGGTGAGCCACTCGCGCGACGTGGCGCGCCCCTACATCGCGGCCTTTGCCTCGCGCTTCCTGCAGATGCTGCAGTACCGCACGGCCGCGCTCGCGGGCTTCGCCACGCAGTGCTGGTGGGGCGGCATCAAGGTGATGGTGTTCGCCGCGTTCTATGGCGGGACCGCCATCGCGGGCGCCGGTTCGCAGATGTCGCTTGCGCAGGCCATCACCTACACCTGGCTCGCGCAAGGCCTGCTGGTGCTGCTGCCATGGCTCGGCGATCCGGAAGTGGGGCAGGCCGTGCGCACCGGCGCGGTCGCTTATGACCGCCTGCGACCCGTGGACGCCTACGCGCTGTGGTTCGCGCGCAGTGCCGGCTGGATCGCCGCGCGGTTGCTGCCGCGCGTGGCGCTCATGGCCGCCTTTGCCGCGGTTGTGTTGCCGCTGATGGGCCTGGGCGACTGGGCCTGGCAACTGCCGGCGAGCGCGGGGGCCGGCGTTGCCTTCCTGCTCTCGATGGTGCTGGCGCTGCTGCTCTCGACGGCGATGGTGATGCTGCTCAACGTGGCCGCCACCGCGGCGCTCAACGAGCGCGGCATCAGTGCGGTGGCGACGCCCGTGGTCATCGTGTTCTCGGGCAACCTGCTGCCGCTCGCGCTGCTGCCGGACGGCTGGCAGACCGCGCTGTTGATCCAGCCGTTGGCCGGCCTGATGGACATTCCGGCGCGGCTGTACTTCGGGCAGCTGAGCGGCTGGCATGCGGTGGGCGGGCTGGGGCTGCAGTGCTTCTGGATCGTCGTGCTGGTCGCGCTGGGCCGTTTCACGATGGGCCGCACGATGCGCAGTCTTCAGATCCAGGGAGGCTAGGGTGGACGCCTGCATTTCTCTTTCTGCTCCCTGCGCTTTTCGAGCGGGGCCGGGCGCGCGGCACCCCACAAGGCGGAGCCGCTGACATGGGCGCGTTGCCTCTTTTCTTCCGGCTCGTGGGGGCTTCCGTTGGCGGCCAGGCGCGCTATCCCGCCTCCGCGCTGCTGCTGACCCTCGGCCAGTTCCTGGGCTCCGGCATCGAGGTGGTCGCCGTCTGGGCGCTGTTCCATCGCTTCGGCGAGGTGCAGGGCTGGGGCATCGGCGAGGTGGCGCTTTTCTACGGGCTGGTGAACTGCATGTTCGCCATCGCCGATGCATTGGGGCGCGGCTTCGACGTGCTCGGCACCGAATTCCTGCGCACCGGCGCCTTCGACCGCCTGCTGCTGCGCCCGCGGCCGCTCGCGCTGCAACTGATGGGGCACGACTTTCGCATCAGCCGCATGGGCCGGCTGCTGCAGGGCGTGGGCGTGCTGGTGTTTGCCACGTTCCAGGCGCACATCGCGTGGACGCCGGCCACGGTGGCGGTGGCGCTGTTCGCGCTGGCCGGTGGCATCGCGCTCTTCCTCGGCATCCTGGTGCTGCAGGGCACGCTGGCGTTCTGGACCGTCGAGAGCCTGGAGATTGCCAACGTGCTGACTTATGGCGGCGTGCAGGCGGCGCAGTACCCGCTGGCGCTGTACGCGAACTGGTTCCGCCGCGTGCTGACTTTCGTGGTGCCGCTGGCCTGCGTCGCCTATTACCCCGCGCTGGCCATCCTCGGCAAGACCGATCCGCTCGGCGCGCCGGAGTGGGTGGGCGTGGTGTCGCCGCTCGCGGGCTTCGTGTTTCTGGCAGCCGCCTTCGGTGTGTGGCGGCTGGGGCTGCGGCGCTATGCGTCGACGGGCAGCTGAGCTGCTCCCGTCTTCCTTCCATCGATCTGTTGATCAGCCGATCAGGAAGCGAACCCGGTAGCGCAGCGTGCGCTTGCGCGTGGCGCCACTCAGTTCCTCGAAATCGTCGGCACCGCCGCCTGCCGACATCGGTGCCGCGGCGGCCAGTGCCCAGGTGTGGTCGCCATAGGCGCCGGAGTTTTCGGCCTGCGATCCGAGTTCTTCGATCTGTGCGACCGCGCCCAGCGTGACGCCGGCTTCACGGGCGATGGCTTCGGCCTTGTGCCGCGCCTGCTGCATGGCCGCCACCTGCGCCGCCGCTTCCGCACCTTCCGGTGCCTCGAAGCGCGGCCGCTGCATGTTGACTTCGAGCGTGTGGCGGGCGTTGTCGAACAGCGACTGGAGCGCATCGAGCGCCAGATAGAGGCGGCGCGTTTCGCGGCAGGCGATCAGCACGCGGTGCGAGGCTTCCTGCCCCGTGTTGCGCTTGCGGTACCACGGCTGCCATGCTTCGCGCCCGCCCTCGCTGATCTCTTCGGGTTTCAAACCTGCATCCTTCAGCGTGCGGATCGTGGCATTGCGCAGGCTGGTCGCCTCCGACAGCGCCACCTCGGCCTTCGATGCCTTGACGGTGAGCGTCAGCGCCGCCCGGTGTTCGAAGACCGTCTCGACCAACTGGCTTTCGCCAGACACCTGGATGTAGGTTTCCATGGCTTGATGATTGCCTGGTTATCCCGCGCTCTGCAGAGCCAACCCGGCATGCTCGCGCAGCGGATGAAAGTGGATCTTCGGAAAGCGCTCCTGCGCCAGCCGCACGTCGTACGGCGAGGTGCACAGGAAGGCCAGCGTGTCGGCCGCATCCTTGGCCATGCGCACCGGATACGCGTTGACGAACTCGCGCAGCTCGGCCGGGGTATCGGCCGTGATCCAGCGCGCGCCCGTGTACTGGCAGCCTTCGAGCCGCACGTCGGCGTCGTACTCGGCTTTCAGGCGGTGCTGCACCACTTCGAACTGCAGCTGGCCGACCGCGCCCAACAGCATCGGCCCACCGACTTCGGGGCGGAACACCTGGATCGCGCCTTCCTCGCCCAATTGGGCCAGGCCCTGCTGCAGCTGCTTGGTGCGCAGCGGGTTCTTCAAAATCACCGTCATGAACAGCTCGGGCGCGAAGAACGGCAGTCCGGTGAACTGCAGGCTCGCGCCGTCGGTGATGGTGTCGCCCAGCTGCACACCGCCGTGGGTGGTAAAGCCCACGATGTCGCCCGCATAGGCCTCTTCGACGGCTTCGCGGCGCTGGCTCATGAAGGTCACGACGCTGGTGGGGCGCAGTTCTTTCGATGTGCGCTGCACCTTCAGCTTCATGCCCGGCGTGTACTTGCCCGAGGCCATGCGCACGAAGGCGATGCGGTCCCGGTGGTTGGCGTCCATGTTGGCCTGCACCTTGAAGACCACGCCCGCGAAGTCCTTGTCCTCGGGCTGGATCTCCTTGACCACCGGCTGGCGGTTGACCAGCGTGGTGCTGGTGCGCGACTGCGGCGAGGGCGCCAGGTCGACCAGCGCATCGAGCACTTCCATCACACCGAAGTTGTTCACGCCCGAGCCGAAGAACACCGGCGTCTGCTTGCCGGCGAGGAAGGCTTCGCGGTCCCAGGTGGGCGATGCGCCGGTGGCGAGTTCCATGCTGTCCATGGCGGTCTCGAAGTCGGCGCCGAAGCGCTTGACCAGCGTTTCGCGGTCCGACAGCGGAATGGTCTCGAAGTCTTGAGGCAGTCGCTCGCTGCCCGACTCGAACACCGTCATCGTCTGCGTGCGCAGGTTCATGATCCCGCGGAAAGTCTTGCCCTGGCCCACGGGCCAGGTCATCGGCACGCAGGGCATGCCGAGTTCGCGCTCCACTTCGTCGAGGATGTCGAGCGGCTCGCGCACCTCGCGGTCCATCTTGTTGACGAAAGTGATGATGGGCGTGTCGCGCTGGCGGCAGACCTCGATGAGGCGCCGCGTCTGCGCTTCCACGCCGTTCGCGGCATCGATCACCATCAGGGCCGAGTCGACGGCGGTGAGCACGCGGTAGGTGTCTTCCGAGAAGTCCTTGTGGCCAGGCGTGTCGAGCAGGTTGATGACGTGGTCGCGGTACAGCATCTGCATGACCGACGAGGCCACCGAGATGCCGCGCTGCTTTTCGATTTCCATCCAGTCGGACGTGGCATGGCGCGAGGCCTTGCGCGCCTTGACCGAGCCGGCGATCTGGATCGCGCCGGAGAAAAGCAGCAGCTTTTCGGTCAGCGTGGTCTTGCCGGCGTCAGGGTGGGAAATGATCGCGAAGGTGCGACGGCGGCGGGTTTCTGCAACAAAAGACAAGATGGGCAATCTGGCGGGGGAATGCCGCGATTTTAGAAGGCCGCCCGGAACCGGCCCGCCCGAAGGCCTAAAACGCCTCCGTCATCCCATACGCCCGCATCTGCGCCTCGAACCGAGCCACGTCGTGGCTCAGCACCACGAGGTCGTGCGTCACGCCCTGCCGGTCTTTCACGTGCTTGCTCAACAGCGCCTCGGGGCGAAAGCCCAGGGCCTGGAAGACGGCGATGGCGCTGCGTTGGTCGACGGTCATGCGCGCGACGAGTTTTTCGGCGCCGCGTTCGATGGCCAGCGCGCAGACTTCCCGCGCGAGCCGGTGGCCCATGCCGCTGCCGCGCAACTCGGGCGCGGCCAGCACGCGCAGCTCGGCCACGTGGCTGGACCACGAGTGCGGATCGCGGATCACCGCCGCACAGGCGAGCACCGCATCGCCGCGCACGGCCAGCAGGCTGTCGATGTCGCCGCGTTCGACGGCACGCACCCAGGCGTTCATCACCTTGGGCTGCGTGATGTCGCGCGGCAGGAAGAGCAGGTCGTGCGCGGGCAGGGCCTGCGCAAAGGCCAGCACGGCGGGCGCGTCGTCGGCGGCCATCAGGCGCAGGACGATGTTGCCTTCGCTGGTCACCACGCTGCGCGGATAGGTGCGCGAGAAAGTGTCGGAAACGGCGGTGATGGTCATGTCGATCGCACTCCAAGCCATTCGTCGAGTTTGGGCCACAGCCGGCGCACGGCGTTGGTGCCCGCGGCCAGGCTGACGTGGCCGCCCTTGAGCACCACCTCTTCCTTGTCGGCCGAGCCGATGTTGGCAATGAGCGGCTGGCCGGCCTCGTACGGCACGATGTGGTCGTGCTGCGCGAGCGCATGCAGCACGGGCACCTTGATGTTCTTCAGCAGCACCTTGCGGCCGCCCAGTACCAGTTCGTTCTTGTAGAGCTTGTTGTCCCACATCAGCTCTTTCACGGTCTGGCGGAAGTACTCGCCGGCCAGCGGCAGCATTTCGGTGCCCCAGCGGTCGAACATGCGGTACGACTTGACGAACTCGTCGTTGGCCATGTTGTCCCAGAGCTGCACCACGCCCGCGCTGCGGCCCGCAGGGCGCAGCATGTCGAAGGAGGCGAACAGCATCTCGGGCGGCACGTTGCCCACGGTGTCGATCAGGCGGTCGACGTCGAAGTAACGCCGGTCGGACCACGCGTGAAAGAGCTTCATGCGGCTGAAGTCGATGGGCGTGGTGAAGAGCGCAAGGTTCTTCATCGGGCCGCCGGGGTGCAGCGCCGCATACAGGGTCGAGAGCACGCCGCCCATGCAATAGCCGGCGATGGTCACGTCTTCCTCGCCCGAGTCTTCCTGCACGCGGCGAATGGAATCGGGAATGAAGTCGAGCACGTAGTCTTCGATGCGCAGGCGCTTCTCGTCGGGGCGCGGCGCGTTCCAGTCCATCACGTAGACGTCGTAGCCCTTGAGAAGCAGGTACTCGACCATGCTCTGGCCCGGTGCGAGGTCGAAGATATAGGCGCGGTTGGTGGTGGCCATCACCATCAGCACCGGCACGCGGTAGATCTCGTCGACCAGCGGGCGGTAGTGGTACAGGCTCAGGGTGCCGCGGCGATGGATTTCATCTTTCGGCGTCTGGCCGACGGCCGGTGCGGTGGACGTGAGGAAGTCGAGGCCCTTGATGTTGCGCTGGATCGCACGCTCGATTTCTGCGCCGATGTCGGGCAGGGCGAGATCGGCGAGGGAGCTCATCGCGTGCGCTTTCCGGCGGGGCGCTTCCGGGCTGGCGCTTTCGCCGCCGCAGTGGGCTGTGGCGGGGCCGGCGGCTGTTTCGTGCGGCGCGGTTTGATGGGCGGCGCGGTGGCCGTTGCACTGGCTGCCGGGCTGCGGCCGCCTTCCATCGCGCGGCGGATGTCCGCCAGGTGATCGTCGATGCGCTGCAACTGCTCGCCCAGCGCCTGGATGTCGGCGCGCGTCGGCAGGTTCAGCAGCGTGAGGTAGCGCGCCATCAGCTCACCCAGCGTCTTCTGCGCCGTCAGCGAGGCGTTCATGCCGCCATGCATGCCCTGCCGGAACGGGTCCGAGGCCATGGTTTCGTTGGCGAACTCGTTGGTGTTTTTCTCCCACTGGGCCGTGAGCTCGCGCCAGATGGCCATGGGGTCGAGGGACGAGAACTGGGTCATGGCTGAAAGCCCCGTCGTCAGTGATCGCGGCGCTGCGCCGTGTGCGCGGCGATGGCGTCGATGATCTGTGGCCACATCGAGATCGGCAGCGCGTGGCCCATGCGCGGAATGCGCAGCAGCCGCGCGCCGGAAATGGCATCGGCCACGTCGACGCCGCATTCCACCGGCACCAGCGGATCGGCGTCGCCGTGGATCACCAGCGTGGGCACGCGCACGTCGCGCAGCGCCGGCTTGCGGTTGCCCGACGCGAAGATCGCCGCCAGCTGGCGCGCCACGCCGGCCGGGTTGAGCCCGCGCAGGAAGGTGAGCTGCGCGCGTTCGGCATCGCGTGCCTCGTCGAGCGGAAAGGCGCCGGGGCCGCGCAGCACGCGCCACACCTTGGCGTAATGCGGCAGGTAGGCCTCGAAGGTGGTGGGCGAGGGCGTGAACAGCACCGCCATCGCCTCGGGTGTGGGCGGCGGCAGGCCCGGGCTGCCGGTGGTCGACATGATGCTGGTGAACGAATGCATCCGGTGCGGATGATGGATCGCCAGCTCCTGCCCGATGGCACCGCCCATCGAGGCGCCGACGATGTGCGCGCGCTCGATCTTCAGCGCGTCGAGCAGGCCGACGCAGTCGTTGGCCATGTCGCGCAGCGTGTAGGGCGCCTGCAGCGGCTTGCCCGCCATGGCCTGCAGCATCAGCGCCTGGATGTCGGGCACGCCGAGGTGCGAAAGGTGCGTCGAGTGGCCGATGTCGCGGTTGTCGAAGCGGATCACCCGGTGCCCGCCCGCCTGCGCGAGGCGGGTGCAGAACGCGTCGTCCCACGCAACCATCTGGGCGCCGAGGCCCATGATGAGGACCAGCGGTGGCGCGCCAGGGTCGCCGAAGCTGTCCCACGCGAGCGAAACGCCGTTGACGGGCGTGCGGTGTTCGATGTTGTGCGGGACGGCGGTCATGGCGCTGCCGGCTTGCTTGCTTATTTGCGCTGCAGCAGCTTGGTCACTTCGTCCACGTTGGATTGGATGCGCTGGCGCACCACGTCGAAGGCATCGGCCTGCGACTTGGCGGCAAGGTTGGCCAGCTCCTTGATGTCGTCGATGGCGCGCTGGAACGACTGGCGGCCGAGTTCGTCGAGCTTGGCGAGATTGGCCTTGGCGTCCTTGCCGGGCATTTCCTTGGCCGCTGCCTGCCATTCGGTGATGGCGCTCTTGATCATTTCCGTCTGCCGCTGCACCACGGTCTGCAGGCCCTGATAGGACTTCTCGTTGGCCTGCATCAGTGCCTGCAGGTCCTTGCGGCCGCTTTCGAGCAGCTTGCCCGCACCGCCGGTCAGGTTGAGTTCCTGCAGGCGGTCGGTCATGCCCTTGAGGTTCTTCAGCGGGTTGAGCATGTCGGCGGCGCTGGGGGCTGCCGCCTTGCTGCTGCCACTGCTGCTGGCAGTGGTCTTCTTGGCGGCGGCTTTCTTGGCAGTGGCCATGGTGCGGTATCTCCTGTGCGGGTGAACGGGTGGATGGCAAGGACCAGCCGGACGGCAAAAGTCCCTCGCCACGATACGCCGCACCGGCACGGCCAAGCTCACCGCAGCGAAAAAAATGCCTGCGGGATTTCCCTTGGATGGCCGATCACATCGGCGGCGCGAAGCCGTTGCGGCCGGCCGTCACGCGCAGTGCCGTGGGCGTGCCGTTCTTTTCCTGTGCGTTCACCAGCACCTTGGCACCGGGCACCAGCAGGGCCTCGGTGCCGGGGCGGAAGGTGACCACGGGCACGTCGGGCGGCACGATCACTGTCTTCTCGCCGCCCTTGTAGGTCAGCCGCAGTTGCTGTCCGCCGCGCACCGATTTCGGCGCGGCGGCAAGGTCGGCCACGGTGGCGTTGGTCATGGTGCTCTGCGGCAGCAGGTCCCATGGGCGATGGCCTTCGCCGGTGCCGCGCGCGGCCTCGGGGAACACCACCACTTCGAGCGCCTTCTGTGTGCCATCGGCCTGCGGCATGGCGGCGGTGCCGATGAAGCTGCCGCGCTTGATGTCGGACAGCTTGATGCGATAGACCTCCGACACCGCCATGTCGGCCGGGCGTGCCAGCGAGACGACTTCGCCGCCGCGATCCTGCACGACGAGCGTGCTGGCATCGACGCGCACGAGGGTGCCGCGGATGCGGACGGTTTCAGCGTTCTGGGCCGACGCGGCGAGCGGCAAGATGGCGGCGCTCAGGCCGAGGGCGGTGGCGAGCAGGGCTCTGGATGCAAGGGGCTGAAAAGGCAGCATGGTGGCTTTCGGACGATGGGGGAGGCCAATGTACGTCCCGCTTGCGAAACGTGCAGGCCGCAGACTTAGCCCTGAATGAGGAAGAAAAAAGGCTGCATGCCGCGCGATGCGGCATGCAGCCTGCGGCCCTTTCCGCGAAGGGCTCGGCGCGTCGGTCGGTCAGTCGATCAGGCCGATCTCGAGCGCGCCTGCGGTGGCCGGGTTGCGTGAACCGACCATCGCGAAGAGCTTGTTGCTCTGGCTGGCGAAGTGGTAAGCGGGTCCGCTGAACGTTGCCGCGCGCAGGTTGATCGGGCCGATGGCGCCCATCGAGCCCAGCGTCGCGTTGAGCGTGGCCGTGGTGCCATCGGGGAGCGCTTGGGTGCGCGCGTAGCTGGTGGCGTCGATGGCGGTGCTGCCCCAGCTGCCGTTGGTTGCACCGCCGCGCGTGACGATGGTGGGCCAGGTCGTGCGCTCGGGCAGGCCGATGCGAAACTGCGAGATCGTGGGTGTCGAGGCGCTGACGCCGGCCGCCAGAAACACGTTCTCGCCGCCGACGCGCGCGATCCCGAAGTTGCCGCTGTCCGACGGATTGGCAACGTTCACGATGTGCCAGGTGTCCACGGTCGGGCCGGCGGATACGGTGTACGTCCGCACGGAAGCCGCAGGGCAGTTGTCGATACGGTAGATCACGTTGTCGTTGCACAGGTAGAGCACGGTGCCGCCGTTGGCGACCTGGATCTGCGTGATCGACGAATCTCCGGTGGTGGCCGTCAGGTTGATGCCCAGGCGGTTGTAGACACCATCGAGATCGGCCTGTGTCTTCACCAGAGCGCGCGAAGCCACAAAGGGCTGCACGGCATAGCTCACCGGACTGACCTGCGCGGCTGCGAAGGGGAACGACCCGACCACCGTGTCTGTCGCGAAGCGGAAGCGCGCCGTATTCACCGGGCTGGTGATACGGTTGCTGTCGAAGGTGAAGCTGCCGGCCGCTGCCGTGTCTTCGGCGAAGCTGCCCGAGGCGACGGTGCCGGCGGCATCGGTCATCTCATAGCGCTTGCTGTCGAGGTTGAGCGCCAGCGTCTGCCGCGAGCCGTTGGTCGCGTAGACCTTGTAGCGGCCGTTGCGTGCGTCGGGTGCGGTGCCGGTGTCGATCAGGTTGATCTGGATGTATCCCTTCGTCTCGGGATTACGCATGCCGACGATCACCGAGAGCTGACCGTTCTGCATCCCGTAGTACTTGCGCGTCCCGTTGCCGTTGATGCTGCGAATGCCTTCCGGCATCTGCGAGAAGATGCCGCCCACTGGCAGGCTCAGGCTGCCGTAGGTGCCATCGGCGCTGGTGCTGGTGCGCACCGCGTTGGCGGTGTCGATGAGGTTGCTGCCCCAACTGCCTTCCGTCGACGCGCCGACACCGCGGGTGGCAGGCCAGTTCGAAGAGTTGGCCAGGGCGATCCTTAGGAGCAGGGTGGTTGGCGTCGTCGCGCTGGGGCCCGCCGCCAGGTAGACGTTCTGGCCGCCGATGCGCGCCATCCGGAACCTCACGATGTCGGTGGCATCGGCGATGTTGGTGGCAATCCAGGCGCTGTCGGTGTCCGCGGCGATCGTGAAGGTTCGCTTCGACGTGGCGGGGCAAAGGGCGATCCGGTAGATCACGTTGTCGAGACAGACTTCGAGTGCCGTGCCGCCGCCCGAAACGCGCAGGGCCAGCATCTGCGACTCGGAGCTGCCGGGGCCGTTGTGCGAGATGCCCAGGCGGTTGTAGTCGCTGTCGAGCAGCGCGGGGTCGACCACGAAGTTGCGCGCGGCAATGAAGGGTTGCACCGCGTAAGCGAGCGGGTTCGAAAAAGTTACCGAAAAAGGGAAGGCCCCGACGATGGCGTCGGTCGTCACTCGAAAGCGCGCCGTGTTCACCACCGCCGTAACGCGGCTGCTGGCAAAGACGTAAGTGCCCGGTTCGGTGAAGTCCTCGCTGAAAGTGCCCGATTCCGCCGCGCCGAGGTTGTCTGTCATCGTGTAGCTGCCGGCGTCGAAGTCGACCGACAGCGTCTGCTGCGTGCCGTTGGCCGCATACACGCGGTACGTGCCGCTGCGCGCGTCGGCGCTGTCCAGTGTCTTGGTGGTTGCGGCTGCAACCGCGACCTTGGCTTCCGGCTGGACGGCGCCGTTGGCCAGCGGCAACCCGCCGCCCGCTGCGCCGCCACCACCGCCTCCGCAGGCCGCCAGCAAGGCGGCCAGTCCACAACCCGCGAGATATCTCGTCATCCTCATGTTGAGCCCTCTTCTTGTCGTCTGATGGGCTCGGCAGCGAGCCGGCTGGCTCCTGAACCGAACCGGGGGAAATCGTAAAAAGAGGTGTCTTCAACGCTGAGGCTGACAAATGCCGGCCCAAATCCCCCGGATTGGCTCAGCCTTGCGCCCCGTCTACAATCCGCCGTTCCGAGGAGCGTTGCAGCGCCATCAGGCGTGAGGCTCGGACCACATCGCAACCACGCTCACCCGCTGTTCTCGCGGTGAGTCTTTTCCCCGTACGCAGTGGCATCTTTCAAACCAGTTTTGGAGTTCTCATGAGCGCTGTTCTCAAGCCGACCCCCGTTTCGACCGCCGACCAGGCGATCGCCGACCTGTCCCTTGCCGCCTGGGGGCGCAAGGAAATCCGCATTGCGGAAACCGAAATGCCCGGCCTGATGGCCATCCGCGAAGAGTTCTCGAAGGCGCAGCCGCTGAAGGGCGCGCGCATCACGGGCTCGCTGCACATGACCATTCAGACGGCCGTGCTGATCGAGACGCTGCAAGCCCTGGGCGCCACCGTGCGCTGGGCCTCGTGCAACATCTTCTCGACGCAGGACCACGCCGCCGCGGCCATTGCCGCTTCGGGCACGCCGGTGTTCGCGATCAAGGGCGAGTCGCTCGAAGACTACTGGGGCTACACCCACAGCATCTTCGACTTCGGCCCCAAGGGCTCGAAGGGCGAAGGCCCGAACATGATCCTGGACGACGGCGGCGACGCCACGCTGCTGATGCACCTGGGCCAACGCGCCGAGAAGGACCAGAGCGTGCTGGCCAACCCGACCAGCGAAGAAGAACGCATCCTGTACGCAGCGATCAAGGCCAAGCTGGCTGTCGACAGCACCTGGTACACCCGCAAGTCCGCCGAGATCATCGGCGTGACCGAAGAAACCACCACCGGCGTGCACCGCCTGAACGAGATGAGCGCCAAGGGCACGCTGCTGTTCCGCGCCATCAACGTGAACGACTCGGTCACCAAGAGCAAGTTCGACAACCTGTATGGCTGCCGTGAATCGCTGGTCGACGGCATCAAGCGCGCAACCGACGTGATGATCGCCGGCAAGGTGGCTTGCGTGGCCGGCTACGGCGACGTGGGCAAGGGCTCGGCACAGGCACTGCGTGCACTGTCGGCCCAAGTGTGGGTCACCGAGATCGACCCCATCAACGCCCTGCAGGCCGCGATGGAAGGCTACAAGGTCGTGACGATGGAATACGCCGCCGACAAGGCCGACATCTTCGTGACGACCACCGGCAACAAGGACGTCATCACGCACGACACGATGGCCAAGATGAAGGACCAGGCCATCGTCTGCAACATCGGCCACTTCGACAACGAGATCGACGTCGCTTCGATCGAGAAGTACGAGTGGGAAGAAATCAAGCCGCAGGTTGACCACATCACCTTCCCGGACGGCAAGAAGATCATCCTGCTGGCCAAGGGCCGCCTCGTGAATCTGGGCTGCGGCACGGGCCACCCGAGCTTCGTGATGTCGTCGTCGTTCGCGAACCAGACCATCGCCCAGATCGAGCTGTTCACCAAGCCCGACGCCTACCAGGCCGGCAAGGTCTACGTGCTGCCCAAGCACCTGGACGAAAAGGTCGCGCGCCTGCACCTGAAGAAGGTCGGCGCCATGCTGACCGAGCTGACCGACGCACAGGCTGCCTACATCGGCGTGAGCAAGAACGGCCCCTACAAGCCGGACACGTACCGCTACTGATCGGCTGCATGCGCGCTGATCAATTGTTGGTGGAGCGCGGCCTTGCCGCGTCGCGTTCGCAGGCCGTGCGGCTCATTGCCGGCGGCATGCGGTGGCGCGATGCGGGCACGAGCGACGCGTGGCGCTCGGTCGTCAAGAACAAGGACGAAGTGCCCGAGTCGGCCGAGCTCGAACTCGACGATGCAGCCGAGGCGCGCTATGTCTCGCGTGGCGGGCTCAAGCTCGAAGGTGCGCTCGCCGTCAGCGGGGTCGATCCTGCCGGCAAGCTGTGCCTCGACGTGGGCCAGTCGACCGGCGGCTTCACCGACTGCCTGCTGCAGCGCGGTGCCGCGAAAGTGGTGGGCGTCGATGTCGGCCACGGGCAGTTGCACGCGAAGTTGCGCGAGGACGTGCGCGTGGTGCCGATCGAAGGCGTCAATGCGCGGGCGCTCTCGCAGGGCGACCTGGAAGAAGAGGGCTCAGAAGGCGAGCTGCGCTTCGACCTGATCGTGGGCGACCTTTCGTTCATCTCGCTCACGCTGGTGCTGCCGGCCGTGGTCGAGTTCCTGACCGATGACGGCCGCCTGCTCATGCTGGTCAAGCCGCAGTTCGAACTGCAGCCCGGCCAGGTGGGCAAAGGCGGTATCGTGCGCGACGAGTCGATGTATGCGGTGGTCGAAAAGCGGCTGCGCGACGCCTGCGAGGCGCTCGACCTGCGCGTGTTGCAGTGGTTCGACAGCCCGATCGCCGGCGGCGACGGCAACCGCGAGTTTTTCATTCACGCCGTTCGCGCGGATTCTGCGAACGGCTCTTAAGGAGACGCAGGTGCGCCTTCCGCTGAGCTTCGAATTCTTTCCGACCAAGACGCCCGAAGGCGCGGTCAAGCTGCGCGCCGCGCGCCAGCAGCTGTATGTGCGCAAGCCGCAGTTCTGCTCGGTCACCTACGGCGCGGGCGGCTCCACGCACCAGGGCACTTTTGGCGCGGTGCAGGAGATCCTGTCCGAAGGCGTCGACGCCGCGAGCCACTTCTCGTGCATCGGTGCCACGCGCGCCACGGTGCGCGAGCAGCTCGCCGAGCTGAAGGCCATGGGCGTCAAGCGCCTGGTGGCATTGCGCGGCGACCTGCCGAGCGGCTACGGCATGGGGGGCGAGTTTCTCTATGCGAGCGACCTCGTGGCCTTCATCCGCGAAGAGACCGGCCGCGACTTCCATATCGAGGTGGCCTGCTACCCCGAGATCCATCCGCAGGCGCGCTCGCCCGAAGCCGATCTGCAGGCCTTCGCCGCGAAGGTGAAGGCGGGGGCCGATTCGGCCATCACGCAGTACTTTTTCAGCCCCGAGGCCTACTTCCGCTTCGTCGACGACGTGCGCAAGCTGGGGCTCGACACGCCGATCGTGCCGGGCATCATGCCGATCACCAGCTCGACGCAGCTGATGCGTTTTTCGGATGCCTGCGGCGCCGAGATCCCGCGCTGGATTCGCCTGCGGCTGCAGGCCTTCGGCGACGACACGGAATCGATCAAGTCCTTTGGCCTCGACGTGGTCACCGACCTGTGCGCGCGCCTGCGCGACGGTGGCGCACCGGCGCTGCACTTCTACACGATGAACCAGTCGGCGGCGACGCTGGCTTTGCTGGAGCGCCTCGATTGAAGGGGCGCGCGGCCGGAGCGGCGGGAGCGCTGCGCACGGGGCTTCGGGTGGCCTTCGTCGCAGCGACCTGCGTTCTCGCGGGCTGCGCCATGCCGCCAGCCACCGAGGCGACGGCCGACGGCCAGTTGAAGCCCCTGGCACGCGCACTCGCCGTGCCGCCGGGCGTGCCGGCGCGCTCCGACGTGCCTTCGGTGCGCTACGACCTGGCCGTGTCGGGCACCGGTGAACTGACGCCCGACGATGGCGTGCCGGGCGACGACGGCCCGCGCGACATCTTCGAGCGCGGCGGTGCTTCCTGGTACGGCATCCAGTTTCACCAGCGCAAGACCGCCAGCGGCGAGCGCTTCGACATGACCGCTATGACGGCGGCACACAAGACCCTGCCTTTCAACACGCGCGTGTGCGTGCGCAGCCTCGTGAACGGCAGCGAAGTGCTGGTGCGCATCAACGACCGCGGCCCTTACGCGCTGGGCCGCGTGATCGACCTGAGCCGCGCGGCTGCAGACCGTATCGGTTTGACGGGGCTTGGCATCAAGCAGGTCGCACTGACCGTCGTCGACCGGGAGGGCATGCGCTGCGGCGGCTTGCCGGTGGAGCCTGGCGATGCACAGGCACCCGCCGCGGTGGCTGAACGCGCCAAGGCGCCGGTACCTGCGCGGCGCAAGGTGGCCGTGCCGCCTCGCCGCCGGCGCTGAGAAGAAAGAAAAGAAGCCCGGCCTCAGCCGCCCGAATCAAGCGAGAAGGTGGCGTGCCGGTCTTGCGCCAGGCGCTCCGCCAGTTGCGGCAGCGCGGCCGCAAGCAGCGGCTTCAGCGTGTACGGTGGATTGATCAGGAACATGCCGCTGGCCGGCAGGCCCGGCCGGTGCGTTTCGCCCGAGGCGTCCGTCGTGATCTTGCTGGACTTGACCGTCAGCGTGGCGTGCAGCCACGGCTTGCCGGCCTTGGTCGCCATCGTCTTCAGGCGGCGCGGCAGGTCGTGCGCCTCGGGGCGCGGAATGATCGGATACCAGACGGCATAGGTGCCGGTAGCAAAGCGCTTGAGCGCCTCGGCTGCGAAGTCGAGCACGCGGCCGTAGTCGCTCTTGATCTCGTAGCTCGGGTCCATCAGCACCAGCGCGCGGCGCGAGGGCGGCGGCAAAAACTTGGTGGCGCTGCCGAAGCCGTCGTCGCGCAACACGGCGATCTGGCGGCCGGCTTCGAGCTGGGCGATGTTGGCGTCGAGCGTGCGCGCGTCGGTCGGATGCAGCTCGAACAGCTTGAGCTTGTCGTGGTCGCGCAGGAGGTGCTGCACGATGAATGGCGAGCCCGGGTAGATGCGTGCGCCGCCCTTGGGGTTGAAGTCGTGGATCACGCTGAGGTAGCGCGCAATTGCGTCGGCCAGCGGCGCTTCGGCCTCGGGTGCTACCTTTTTGGTAGCGGGCTTTGCTGCGGGAGCAGGCGTGGCGGGCTCTTTCTTGCCGGAAAGCAGGCGCAGGATGCCGTCGGCCGCCTCGCCGCTCGTGCCGGCGTAGTCGCCGTCGAGCCGGTACAGGCCGGCACCCGCGTGGGTGTCGACGACGGTCAGCGCTGCCTCTTTTTCAAGCAGATGGTCGAGCGTGGCAATCAGCACCGTGTGCTTGAGCACGTCGGCGTGGTTGCCGGCATGGAAGGCGTGGCGGTAACTGAACATAGGGGGAGGATGGTAACGGTGTTGGGCCGTGCATATGCAAATTTGCCAGCACAAGGCCATTCTTTATATAATCGCGGGCTTCGCAGCGTTTTTGTGGCCCCGCGGCGAAGAGCATTTACCCGTTCTGCGGGCATGCAAAACCCACCTAAGAGATTCCCATCAGAGGAACGCCGACCGTGGAAAAGGGCCCGACAAACCCTCTTCAAAGAGAAAAACTCATGACCAAAACGTTCAGCGCCAAGCCCGCTGACGTGACGCACGAGTGGTTTGTGATTGACGCGACCGACAAGGTCCTCGGACGAGTAGCCAGCGAAGTTGCTCTCCGTTTGCGCGGCAAACACAAGGCCATTTACACGCCTCACGTCGATACCGGTGACTTCATCGTCATCATCAACGCCGCGCAACTGCGCGTCACCGGCGCCAAGTCGATCGACAAGGTGTACTACCGTCATTCGGGCTATCCCGGCGGTATCACGGCGACCAACTTCCGCGACATGCAGAACAAGCACCCGGGCCGCGCCCTGGAAAAGGCTGTCAAGGGCATGCTGCCCAAGGGCCCGCTTGGTTACGCGATGATCAAGAAACTCAAGGTGTACGGTGGTGCCGAGCACCCGCATACCGCCCAACAGCCCAAAGTGCTGGAACTGTAAGGAGCCTTGAGAATGATTGGTGAATGGAACAATGGCACCGGCCGTCGCAAATCGAGCGTCGCCCGCGTGTTTCTGAAAAAAGGCACCGGCAAGATCACGGTCAACGGCAAGGACATCCAAGAGTTCTTCGGCCGCGAAACCTCGATCATGATTGCCAAGCAGCCCCTCGTGCTGACCAACAACCTCGAAGCTTTCGACGTGATGGTCAACGTGAACGGTGGCGGCGAATCGGGTCAAGCCGGCGCCACGCGCCACGGCATCACCCGTGCCCTGATCGACTACGACGCAGCGCTCAAGCCCGTCCTGAGCCAAGCCGGCTTCGTGACGCGTGACGCACGTGAAGTCGAACGTAAGAAGGTCGGTCTGCACTCCGCC
The DNA here is from genome assembly GCF_900100965.1 of Variovorax sp. EL159. GTDB lineage: Bacteria > Pseudomonadota > Gammaproteobacteria > Burkholderiales > Burkholderiaceae_C > Variovorax. Next base: position 116,655 of record NZ_FMUJ01000008.1, read on the forward strand.
CGTCGTCGCAAGCAGTTCAGCAAGCGCTGATCCTGTTCCTTGCGAACACAAAAGCCGCCTTCGGGCGGCTTTTTCGTTGCCAGCACTTGGTGCGCGAGGCATCCGACCCCACTTGCATCGGGGTGCACACCGCAGTGCCCCTGCCGAAATTGCGGCATTGCAGTAGCATTCGTTCCATTGGCCGCATGTCCGGCCCCCCAGGAGTAACCACCCCATGAGCGCCGTAGCAGAAAACATCCAGACCCAGATGCCCGAGCCGATTGTCTTTACCGACAGCGCGGCAGCCAAGGTGGCTGACCTGATCGCCGAAGAAGGCAATCCCGACCTGAAGCTGCGCGTGTTCGTGCAGGGTGGCGGCTGCTCCGGCTTCCAGTACGGCTTCACCTTCGACGAGATCACCAACGAAGACGACACCACCATGACCAAGAATGGCGTGTCGCTGCTGATCGATGCCATGAGCTACCAGTACCTGGTCGGCGCCGAGATCGACTACAAGGAAGACCTACAAGGCGCCCAGTTCGTGATCAAGAACCCGAACGCCACCAGCACCTGCGGCTGCGGATCGAGCTTCTCGGCCTGATGCCTGGATGCCGCTGATCCAGCCTTCTCAAGAAGCCGCCTCCGGGCGGCTTTTTGCTGCCCGTCGTCTTTTCACTTCTTCTCTTCTTTCCTCATGACCTCCGAGGCAGCCGCTCCCGTCGATCCCGCCCGCAAGAGCCTGCTGTGGCTCGTGGCCGTCGGCTTCTTCATGCAGACGCTCGACGCCACCATCATCAATACGGCGCTGCCGGCCATGGCTGCGAGCCTCGGCGAAAGCCCGCTGCGCATGCAGTCGGTGGTGGTGTCCTATGCGCTTACGATGGCGATGCTGATCCCTGCCTCGGGCTGGATCGCCGACCGCTTCGGCACGCGGCGCATCTTTTTCTCGGCGATCGTGCTGTTCGCGCTCGGCTCGGTGCTTTGCGCGCTGTCGCACAGCCTGGGGCAACTGGTGGCGGCGCGCGTGGTGCAGGGGCTTGGCGGGGCGCTGCTGCTGCCCGTGGGGCGGCTGTCGCTGCTGCGCACGGTGCCGCGTGGGGAGTTCCTCCAGGCGATGAGTTTTGTGGCCATCCCGGGGCTCATAGGGCCCTTGCTGGGGCCTACGCTAGGCGGGTGGCTGGTCCAGTACGCGTCCTGGCACTGGATCTTCCTGATCAATGTGCCAGTGGGGCTGGCGGGCTGCATCGCCACGCTCAAGTACATGCCCGACCTGCGCGGCGTCGTGCAGAAGCGCTTCGACAGCGTCGGCTACGCGATGCTGGCCTTCGGCATGGTGGCGATTTCGCTCGCGCTCGATGGCGTTTCCGAGCTGGGCTTGCGGCAGGGCGGCGTGATGGTCGTGCTGATCTTCGGCTTCGCGAGCGTGGTGGCCTATTGGCTGCGCGCGGCGCGCACACCCGAACCGTTGTTCGCGCCGTCCCTCTTCGGCGTGCCGACGCTCAGCATCGGGCTGATCGGCAATCTGTTCTCGCGCCTGGGCAGCAGTTGCATGCCCTTTCTGGTGCCGTTGTTGCTGCAGGTGTCGATGGGCTACTCGCCGGTGCGCGCCGGGCTGATGATGCTGCCGATCGCGCTGGCCGGCATGGCCATGAAGCGCTTTGCCACGCCGCTGATCACGCGCCACGGCTACCGCAAGGTGCTGGTGGTCAATACCGTGCTGGTGGGGCTCACGATGGCCAGCTTCGGCCTGACGGCACCGGGCCAGCCGATGGCGCTGCACGTGCTGCAGCTGCTGGCTTTCGGTGCGGTCAATTCGCTGCAGTTCACTGCCATGAACACCATCACCCTGAAGGACCTGGACGGCAGCATGGCGAGCAGCGGCAACAGCCTGCTGTCGATGGTGCAGATGCTGGCGATGAGCCTGGGCGTGGCGGCGGCTGGCGCCGTACTGGCGGGCTACAACGGCATTTTCGGCACCGAAACCGCGGCGCACACGCTCGACGCCTTTCAGGCCACTTTTGCGAGTATGGGGCTCATCACGATCGCTTCCGCAATGATCTTCTGGCATCTGCCGGGTGAAGTGCGCGCCGCGCATCCGGCGCAGCCGGAGGTTTCCGGCCAGGGCTGAGGCCGCAGCCAGCGGGCGTTCAGGCCGGGTAGATCGCGCCCAGCACCCGGGCGCCGCGCGCGCCGGTCACGCTCGCCAGGTTGCCGGGCTCGCGCCGCACGGTGGCGCGGGCCAGCCAGGCGAAGGCGGCCGCTTCGACCTGCTGGGGCGGCAGGCCATGATCGTTCGAGGCGGCCACTTCGACGCCGGGCAGCAGCGCGCGCAGGCGTTCGAGCAAGTGGTCGTTCAGCGCGCCACCACCGCAGACGATCAACAATTTGCTATCTTTTCCGTAGCGGTGCACGTCCGCCGCACAAGCGTGAGCGGTCAGTTCGGTCAGCGTGGCCTGCACGTCGGCCGGCGCCATCGTCGCGGTGCCGAGCTGCGCGGCCAGCCAGGTCGGATTGAACAGGTCGCGCCCCGTGCTCTTGGGCGGCGCCTTGGCGAAGTAGGGATCGGCCAGCAGCCGCGCGAGCAGATCGGGCAGCACCTGCCCGCTGGCCGCCCATTGGCCGCCGCGATCGAAGGGCTGGCCGAGGTAGGTCTGACACCAGTGGTCCATCAGCGCGTTGCCGGGGCCGCAGTCGAAGCCGCGCACGATGGCGCCGTCCGGTGCGTTGGTGGCCGGCAGCAGGCTCAGGTTGGAGATGCCGCCGATGTTCAGCACCGCGACGGTCTCGTCGGCGCGCGCGAACAGGGCGCGGTGAAAGGCCGGCACCAGCGGCGCGCCCTGGCCGCCGGCGGCCAGGTCGCGGCTCCGGAAGTCGCCGACCACGTCGATGTCCGTCAGTTCGGCCAGCAGCGAGGGGTTGTTGATCTGCAGCGTGTAGCCGACCTCGTCGAATTCGATCGGCCGGTGGCGCACCGTTTGCCCGTGGGCGCCGATGGCGGTGACGGCCTCGGCGGCCGTGCCGCTGTCCGCCAGGAGCTGATGCACCACGCCGGCATAAGCCCGGGCCAGGCCGTTGCCGGCCAGCGCCGCGCGATGCAGCTCGTTGTCGCCCGGTGTGTTCAGCGCCAGCAGTTCGGCCCGCAGCGACACGGGAAACTGCGCCGTCGCGTAAGCCTGCACCGCGATGCGGCCGTTGGAAAAATCGGCCAGCACGCCATCGACGCCGTCGAGCGACGTGCCCGACATCAGGCCGATGAAAAGCTCGGCGGCCATGGTGTTTCTAGGGAGGGCTCGGAAAGCCGCGCGGCGGCGAGGTTCAGTCCGCGCTGGCCTGGATGACCGAGAACGCAGCCGCCAGCTCGGTGCGGGCGCCAATGGCGATCCGCTCGAAGGCCGGGCGCAGCGCCGCGGTGATCGGCGCGCCGCCTTCTTGCGCGATGGAGGCCGGGTCTTGATAGACGCCGCCCACGCGGAATTCGAAGTGCAGGTGCGGGCCGGTGGCCCAGCCCGTCGAGCCCACCGCGCCGATGGCCTGGCCCTGTGTCACGCTCTGGCCGGCCTTGACGTCGATGCGGCTCAGGTGCGCATACGCCGTCTGCTGGTTGTTGCGGTGGTTGATGATGATGATGTTGCCGTAGCCGTTCTGCGTGCCCGCGAAATCGACCGTGCCGTCGCCCACGGTGCGCACCGAGGTGCCCGTGGGCGCCGCGTAGTCGATGCCGTTGTGCTGGCGCCAGCTGTTCAGGATCGGGTGCATGCGCATCGCGAAGCCGCTCGACACGCGCGAGAACTCGACCGGCGTGGCCAGGTAGGCCTTGCGCAGGCTGTCGCCGTTCGGGCGGTAGTAGCTGCCCTTCTGGTTGGCGCCCGGGGGCTGGAACCAGACGGCCTGGTGCACCTTGCCGTTGTTCTCGAACTCGGCCGACAGCACGCGACCGCTGCGCAGCGCCTGCCCATCGGCCTCGAGGGTTTCGTAGACCACGGCGAAGCGGTCGCCCTTGCGCAGCGCGCGCACGTCGACGTCGCCCGCGAAGATGTCTGCCAGCTGGCTCGCCACCGCATCGGGAATGCGCGAATCGTCGGTGGCTGCGAACAGCGAGGTGCGGATGGTGCCGCTGGCCAGGCGCGTGCCCGGTGTCAGCACGTCGCGCTCGGTGACGCCGGCAAAGCCGGTCGGCGTGCGCTCGATGACGAAGCGCTTGAAGCCGCCGTCGCCGTCGGGAATCCAGCGGGCGCTGAGCTTCTGGAGCTGGTTTTCCTGGGTGGCTTCGGCCGTCACGGTGCGGCCGGCGCGCGCGAACAGCGCGTTGCGGGCTTCGGGGCTGCTGCGCACGAACGCGGTGGCCGCGGGGTCCGAAATGCCCAGGCGCTTCAGCAGGGCCTCGGCCGTGTCGCTGGAGCGCGTGACGTCGGTGCGAAACAGCGTGAAGCTGAAGTTTTCGAGCGACGCGGTCTGGTCCGCGAAAGACACGGGGGCCGTCGCTTCGAGGATCTGGTGGACGGGAAGGTCGGAAGCGTCAGGACCGAGCGAGGCCACCGCGAGGGTGCCGGCGCTCAGCAGGGCCGCCGCGATGACCGCGGTGATCTGCTTGGGGTAGGTCCGGAACGTATAGGCCACGCGAGAAGCGAGAAGCTCCTCGGCGGCAAGAATGCCGTTGATCAAACTTTGAATTCCAGCTCAGGTTCTGCAAATCCGTGCTGCAAGGCCCAGTACGTTCAGGGCGGCAGCAGACGGTGCGGAAAAAGCGCCGCTTAGAATTCGGCGCTTGAAAAGTCGGGCCGAGTATAGCTTCGGCACCCCAAAAGTCAGCTAAAAAAGCCTGTAAAGGCCGAATCTGTTACATCCATGGCCCTCTCAAATAGTGTAGGACGCGCGCTCGAAATATCCCTCCGTGGGGCTGACGAGCTTCTCCCCCAGGATGAGTGGGTGCGCAAGCTCCAGCGCTCCGAGGCCACCGGAACCCCCCTGCGCATCAAGCTCGGGCTCGATCCGACCGCTCCGGACATCCACATCGGCCACACCGTGGTGCTGAACAAGATGCGCCAGCTCCAGGACCTGGGCCACCGGGTGATCTTCCTGATCGGCGACTTCACCAGCACCATCGGCGACCCCTCGGGGCGCAACAACACCCGGCCGCCGCTCACCCGCGAGCAGATCGAGGCCAACGCCCAGACTTACTACAAGCAGGCCAGCCTGGTGCTGGACCCTGAAAAGACCGAGATTCGCTACAACTCCGAATGGAGCGACCCGCTGGGCGCCCGCGGCATGATCCAGCTCGCGGCCAAGTACACGGTCGCCCGGATGATGGAGCGCGACGACTTCAACAAGCGCTTCAAGGCCGGCCAGTCGATCTCGGTGCACGAATTCCTCTACCCGCTGATGCAGGGCTACGACTCGGTCGCGCTCAAGAGCGACCTCGAACTGGGTGGCACCGACCAGAAGTTCAACCTGCTCGTCGGCCGGCATCTCCAGCAGGAATACGGGCAAGAGCCGCAGTGCATCCTCACTATGCCGCTGCTGGAAGGGCTCGATGGCGTCGAGAAGATGTCCAAGAGCAAGAACAACTACATCGGCATCAGCGAAGACGCCAACACCATGTTTGCCAAGGTGCTGTCGATTTCCGACGACCTGATGTGGCGCTGGTACACGCTGCTGAGCTTCCAGTCGCTGGAACAGATCGCGGCGCTGAAGGCCGAGATCGCGGGCGGCCGCAACCCCAAGGACGCGAAGGTCGCGCTGGCCAAGGAAATCACCACGCGCTTCCACAGCGCGGCCGCCGCCGAGACGGCCGAGCAGGATTTCATCAACCGCAGCAAGGGCGGCGTGCCGGACGAGATCCCCGAGGTGTCGCTGACGGGCGCCCCGCTGGGCATCGGGCAGTTGCTCAAGCAGGCGAACCTGGCGACTTCGGCCGGGGAAGGCAACCGCCTGATCGACGGTGGCGGTGTGCGGGTCGACTCGGCGGTCGTCAGCGACAAGGGGCTGAAGCTGCCCGCGGGCAGCTACGTGGTGCAGGTCGGCAAGCGCAAGTTCGCGCGCGTGACCCTGAGCTGACGATGGATGAAGGCCCCTTTCTCGGGGCCGGCCATCAGCGCACTTCGATGGTGACGCGCCGGTTGCGCGGCTCGTCCACGTCGTCGGCTGTGGGCACCGCCAGTTCGCGCTCGCCGCGGCCCACCGCCTCGATGCGGTTCGCCGGGAACTGGCGCTCCACGAACAGCTGAGCCACTTCCTGCGCCCGGCGGCGCGAGAGCTCGTCGTTCTGCTCGACGGTGCCCTTGGTGTCGGTGTGGCCCGTCACGACGATGTCGCCGCCGCTGCGCGACAGCGCCGCGGCCAGTGCCTCGGTCATGATCTGCTGCGAAGCGGGCGTGAGCGTGGTGCCGCCCAGCTCGAAGTACACCGTGTAGCGCTGCGGCAAAGGCGGGCGCATGTCGAACAGCGGCTTGTTTTCTGCCTGCACCTTGGCCGCGTCAGCCTGGTCGACCACCGGCGCGCCCTTGGCGCCCACCGCTGCCGTGGCGCGCTGGTAGGGCTGCGAAAGAACCTCTTCCCCGTCCTTGGCACGCACCACCACGGCGGAGGGTTTGCCGTCGGCCTGGGGCAGCAGCACCACGCGCGTGCCCGGCGTCGAGCAGGCCGCGAGCAGCAGGGCCACCAGGGCCGTGGCCAGGAAGGAGGCGTAGCGCGGTGCAGCGGTCATCTTCATGGCTGGCCGTCCGCCTGCACGATGAAGTCGGTGCCGCGAATGCCGATGGTGGCGGTCTGTGTCTCGACCCGCACCGCATCAGGGTTCGTCTTGCCGATCAGGCCGGTGATCATCCGCATCGAACCGCGCAGCAGCGAGACCAGCATGCCGCCCTCGTGCGTGGTGCCATCGAAATGGAATTCCTTCAGGTCCAGCCGCGACGAGGGCCCGACCACCAGGGTCGTGTCGTCGCGCAGCACCACGGCGGCGGAGGAGTCGGGGCCGGTCACGACCCGGTCCACCGCGCCCAGCGCATCGCCCGGTTTGGCCGGACGGGCGGTGCCGGTCGCGCCGAGCAACTGCACATTGCCGCGCACGGACTTCACGAAGCCCGCGTGGAGATCGGCAGCGGCAGCAGGCGCAGCGGCGGGTGCGGCAACAGCAGGCACGGCGGCAGGTGCGGCGACCGCAGGCGCCGCGGGCGCAACGGGTGCGGGTGGCGGTGTCTGCGCGTGAACCAGTGCGGCCGAGCCCACAATGGCAAGACCGCCCAGGGCGATCAAGAGGTTTTTCATCGTCTGGCTCTCTGCAATTGAAATATTTTCGCGAAAGTTTCAAATGTTAATGCGAAGGCGTTACATATCGACACGCGGTCGATAATTCAGTCGATTCCTGCGGCCTTTTACCGCTTTTCGTGTGTCCTTTTACCGATATTTCGACCAAATTTGCATGACGTTGACCCCTAAAACGCTGCTTCGTGTGTCAGTTGCCGTGGCCTTGATCACCATCGTGCTCAAGGGACTGGCCGGCTACATGACGAATTCCATGGGTCTGATCTCGGACGCGATGGAGTCCTTCGTCAACCTCGCCAGCGCCATGTTCGCGCTGGCCATGGTGACCATCGCCGAGCGCCCGGCCGACGACGACCACCCCTACGGCCACCACAAGGCCGAATATTTCTCCTCGGGCTTCGAAGGCATCCTGATCGTGGGTGCCGCCATCGCGATCCTGTGGGTTTCCGTCCAGCGGTTGCTGTCTCCCCAGCCTCTTGAGCAACTGGGCTGGGGCCTGGCGCTGTCGGTCATCAGCTCGGGCTTCAATGCGGCGCTGGCCTTCGTGCTCTTCCGCGCGGCGCGCACGCACCGTTCGATCGCGCTGGAGGCCGACGGCCGCCACCTGATGACCGACGTCTGGACCTCGGCCGCCGTGGTGGTCGGCATCATCGGCGTGCAGCTCAGCGGCTGGCTCTGGCTCGACCCGGTGCTCGCCATCGGGGTTGCGCTCAACATCGTGCGCGAGGGTTTCAAGCTCGTGTGGCGTTCGTCGCAAGGGCTGATGGACGAAGCCCTCGACCCCGAGACGATCGCCACCGTGCGCGCCACGCTCGACGCATTCGCCGCGCGCCAGCCCGAGGGCGACCGGCTGCGCTTCGACGACATGGTGACGCGCGGCGCCGCCCAGCGCCGCTTTGCCGACCTGCACATGCACGTGCCCGGCGACTGGACCCTGCAGCGCGCCGCGAACATGCGCGACGAACTGGAACAGGCCCTCATGGACGCCGTGCCCGGCCTGCGCGTGACCATCCAGCTGCTGCCGCTGACCATGGAAGCGCGCGCCACCCAACTCGAGGAACACCACCCATGAAAGCCGTGCTCCAGCGCGTGGCCCACGCCCGTGTCGACATCGCGGGCCGCACCGTCGGCGCCATCGACGCCGGCCTGCTCGTGCTGCTGTGCGCCGAGCGCGGCGACAACGATGCGCTGGCCGACCGCATGCTCGCGAAGATCCTCAAGCTGCGCATCTTTTCCGACGACGCCGGCAAGATGAACCGCAGCGTGCAGGACATCGGCGGCGGCCTCCTGGTCGTGAGCCAGTTCACGCTGGCGGCCGACGTGAGCGGCGGCAACCGCCCCAGCTTCACCCAGGCCGCGGCCCCTGATGAAGGCCGCAGGCTCTACGACCACTTCGTGGCGCTGGCACGCGCTGCGCATCCGGTGGTGGCGACCGGCGAGTTCGGCGGCGACATGCAGGTGCACCTGCTCAACGACGGACCGGTCACGATCCCGTTGCAGATGAGTGCTCAGACTGCTCAGTAAGGCAGCGGCCGGGGCTCCAGCACCACTTCCCACGCCACCTTCGGGTGCTCGTAGCGGTCGATCGTCACTTCCTCGAGATGGCGCATGTGCCAGCCATCGGCAAACAGCCGCTCCACCGCCGCACGGTCGAAGAAGCGCTTGGGGAAGCCGTCGAACAGGTAGAAGCAGTCTTCATCGCGGCCCGTCACCGACAACGGGCCGCGCCCACCGTAGTGCAGGTCGTTGACCGAATTCAGGCGGCACAGCAGTACGCCGTTCGGGCGCAGCACGCGATGGATGCGCCGCACCAGCTCCAGCGTTGCGTCCCATTCGAAGTAATGCAGCGACAGGCTGGCCAGCACCACGCCCACAGTCGCATCGGCCGGCAGCGGAAAGGGATCGCGAAAATCCTGGCAGTGAAACTGCGCACCGGCCGGCACCCGCACACGCGCCTGCGCAACCGCGTCCGGCGACAGCTCGATCGCCACGACATGCAGCCCCGCATCGACCAGCGTGGCGGTGTCGCGGCCCGCCGCGCAGCCCAGCTCGAGCACCGGGTCTTTGCCTGCCCGCTCCGCCAGCAGGGGCAGCCACCGCGCCAGCCAGGGATCGCCATGCGCGCCGGCCGCCACCGTCATCACTTGCCGTAGGGATTGCGAATGCCCAGGCCCGCAAGAATCTCGATTTCGTACGCTTCCATTTCGTCGGCGTCGGCTTCGCTCGTCTCGTGGTCCCAGCCCTGCGCGTGCAGCGTGCCGTGCACCAGCAGGTGCGCGTAGTGATCGGCCAGCGTCTTGCGGTTTTCTTTTGCTTCGCGCGCGACCACCGGCGCGCACAGCACCAGGTCGGCCATCACCAGCGGGTTGTTCGCATAGTCGAAGGTCAGCACGTTGGTGGCGTAGTCCTTGCCGCGAAACTCGCGGTTCAGGCGCTGGCCTTCGTCGGCATCGACGATGCGCACGGTGATCTCGCCATCGATGTCGAGCGCATGGCGAATCCAGCGCGTCACGCTGTGGCGCGGCAATGCGGCGCGGTGCCGCTCGACGCCCTTGAAGCGGCCGAACTGCAACGACAGGGACAGAGCAGGAAGCGCCATCTCAGTGCGCTCCCGTGCGCTTGCGCTGTCCGTCGTAGGCGTCCACGATCTTGGCCACCAGCGGGTGCCGCACCACGTCCGCGCTCGTGAAGTGCGTGGTGGCGATGCCGCTCACGCGCTTGAGCACGCGCTCCGCATCGATCAGGCCGCTCAGTTGCTGCTTGGGCAGGTCGATCTGGCTCACGTCGCCTGTCACCACGGCCTTGGCGCCGAAGCCGATGCGCGTAAGGAACATCTTCATCTGCTCGACCGTCGTGTTCTGCGCTTCGTCGAGGATCACGAAGGCGTTGTTCAGCGTGCGCCCGCGCATGAAGGCCAGCGGCGCAATCTCGAGCGCGTTGCGCTCGAAGGCCTTCTGCACCTTCTCGTAGCCCATCAGGTCGTACAGCGCGTCATACAGCGGACGCAGGTACGGGTCGACCTTCTGCGTCAGGTCGCCCGGCAGAAAGCCGAGCCGCTCGCCCGCTTCCACGGCCGGCCGCGTGAGCACGATGCGCTGCACCGCCGCACGCTCCAGCGCATCGACCGCGCAGGCCACCGCCAGGTAGGTCTTGCCGGTGCCGGCCGGGCCGATGCCGAAGGTGATGTCGTGCTTGGCGATGTTGTCCAGGTACAGCGCCTGCGTGGGCGTGCGCGCGCGCAGGTCGGTGCGGCGGGTGACGAGCATGGCCGCGTCGTCGTCCCCGTCGATCATCGAGCCGTCGCCGGCCAGCGTGAGCTGCACCACGGCCGGATCGATCGTGCGCTGGGCGATCTCGTAGAGCGCCTGCAGCACGTCCATGGCGCGCTGCGCGCTGGCCTTCGGGCCGTCGACCTTGAACTGCTCGTGGCGGTGCGCGATCTTCACCCCCAGGGCTTCCTCGATGCGGCGCAGATGTGCGTCCAGAGGGCCGCACAGGTGACCGAGGCGCGAATTGTTCAGTGGGGTAAAGGTGTGTCGCAGAATCACGCCGGACATTTCAAGGAAAAAGGGCACCCATGATAGGCAAACTCACCGGCACGCTGGCCGAACGCAATCCACCGCAGGTGGTGGTGGACTGCAATGGCGTCGGTTACGAGGTCGATGTGCCAATGAGCACGTTCTACAACCTGCCGAACGTCGGCGCGAAGGTGTCGCTGCTCACGCACTTCGTCGTGCGCGAGGACGCGCAGATTCTCTACGGCTTCGGCACCGCCGAGGAGCGCGGGGCTTTCCGCCAGCTCATCAAGATCACCGGCGTGGGCCCGCGCACCGCGCTCGGCCTGCTCTCGGGCATGAGCGTGGGCGAGCTGGCGCAGGCGATCACCACGCAGGAGCTGGGCCGGCTCGTGAAGATTCCCGGCATCGGCAAGAAGACCGCCGAGCGGCTGCTGCTGGAGCTCAAAGGCAAGCTGGGCGCCGACATCGGCATGCCCGCGCACGCGGCCTCCGACGCGCAGACCGACATCCTGCAGGCGCTGATCGCACTGGGCTACAGCGACAAGGAGGCCGCGCTCGCCCTCAAGGCGCTGCCGAAGGAAGCGACGGTGAGCGAAGGCATCAAGCTCGCGCTGAAGGCTTTGGCCAAGTAAGCCTGCGCGAGCCCGGCGCGCGGCCCGGCCGCCTATTCGCCTATTCGAGCGTCAGCCCGATCTCCTTGATCAGCACGCTCCAGTCGTGCAGGTCTTTCTGCATCGTCGCAGCGAACTGCTCGGGCGTGTTCTGCGGCAGGTCGGTGAAGTTCAGCTCGCGCAGGCGCTGCACCACGGCCGGTTCTTTCAGCACCTGGTTCACCGCCACGTTGAGCTTCTTCACGATGGCCGGCGGCGTCTTCGCGGGGGCCAGCAGGCCGTACCACGAGTAGTTCGTGAAGGGGTAGCCGGCCTCGGTCATCGTCGGCACGTCGGGCAGCATCGGAATGCGCGAGGGGCCGCTGTTGGCCAGCGCCTTCAGGCGCCCTGCGCGCACCAGCTCCACCGTGGACGACATGTCGGCAAAGGCCGCATCGACCTGGCCGCCCATCAGGTCCTGCACGCAAGGGCCGCTGCCCTTGTAGGGCACGTGCATCAACGCCAGCCCGGCCTGCTTCTTGAGGCTTTCCATCGCGAGGTGGCCGCCGGAGCCGTTGCCCCACGAGCAGTAGCTGAGCTTGTCGGGCCGCGCCTTGGCATAGGCGACGAATTCCTTGAGCGTCTTCACCGGCAGGTCCTGGCGCACCAGCAGCAGGTTGCCGCCGCGCCCGATCTGCGCCACCGGCGCGAAGTCTTTCAGCGGGTCGTAGGGCAGCTTCTTGTAGAGGCTGGGGTTCACCACCATCGCCGCGGCGTAGGTGAACAGCAACCGGTAGCCGTCGGGTGCGCCGCGCGCCACGAGGTCGGTGCCCAGGATGCCGTTGGCACCGGGCCGGTTGTCGATGATGAAGGTCTGCTTCATCGTCTTGCCGAGCGCGTCCGCGATCAGCCGCGCGATGGTGTCGGTGCCGCCGGCCGCCGACGTGGGAACGACCAGCGTCACCGGCTTGTCGGGGTAGGCATCGGCGCCCTGCGCGTGGCCGGCTGTCGCCATCCATGCGGCGAGCGCGAAGCAGGCCAGCGTGCGCAGACGGAGTCGGAGGAATGTGGTTGTCATGTTTTGTTGTCTCCTGGGATGAGCGTCAGTGAATGCCGAAGCGCGCCTGCGTTCCCTGCTCGATCATGTCCGCGCCGACGCGGTACAGGTTGCGCGACACGTAACTGGGCACCTGCCGCGCACGCTCGCGCAGCCATTCGGCCTTGAGCGAGCGCGCTTCCACGATCTCGGGCGCGTCGCTCTCGGCGGTGGCCAGCAGGTCGATCACGTGGAGCGCGAGCTGCCAGTTGCCGCCTTGTGCCAAGGCGAGTGCGTGCGCGATCACGCCGAGCTTGTCGGTGATGGCGTCGGCCACGGCCCGGCCGATGGCTTCGGGCGCCTCGGGGTGCAGCGATGTCGGGTTGCGGTCCCACCAGCCGTTCTCCGAACGGTAGATGTCGCGCACGATGTAGCCGGGGTCGCCGTAGGTGGGCTTCATCCACTCGACGCCGAACAGTTCATCGGGAAAGCGGATGCGCGCCAGGATGCCGCGCTCGTTGAGCCCTTCGTTCATCAGCCGCACGACCTCGGCACGCAGCCAGCGCAGCGCGCGGGCGGTGTGCGTGAGCACGTGCCGCACCTGCTCTTCGCCTTCGAGCGTGGCGCCGAACTCGCGCACCGCCTTGCGGGCGCCGAACGCGGCCAGCGCATCGAGCGTGTCGGCCCAGCGCACCGTGTCGCGCATGGTGCGAAAGGGCGTGCCGATGTTGGGAATCGAATCGATCAGCGCCGCGCCGCCGTAGAGCACGCGCTGCGACGGGCTCCACAGCGCAATCGCGTCGTCGGTTTCCGACGGTGCCCAGCGCAGCTCGACGCTGCGCTCGCCGTGGCCGATCTGCAGGCGGTCGTCGAAGGTTTCGGTCGGCGCGTGCATGGTGAGCCGATGGTCGAAGAAGCCTGCCGGCCGGTTGAACTGGATCTCGGCCATGCGGTGCTGCAGCGCCTGGGTCTCGCGATAGCGCGCATAGCGCCGCGGCACGTTGCGGTGCGCGATGACGCGCGGTGGCGCATCGCCCCGCTGCGCGGCATGCGCCAGCCACATCGGTACGCCCGAGTTGTAGCCCACGTGCCCGTGGCTGTAGCACAGCGCGTGCAGCGGCGCATTGCTGAGCTGGCGCACCGCATCGATCATTCCCTGCGTCACCGGGCCGCCGGGGCCGGCGTCGATCACCACGAGGCCGAGGTCGGTCTCGGCCACGAACGACTGCCCCTGTCCGCGCAGGATGTGCAGGCCCGGGGCCACCGTCTCGGTGCCTGTGCCGACGATGAGGAAGGGCTTTTCTTGCTCCGCAGTGTTCGTGCTCATGCGGCCTCCCCGATGCGGACCAGCGCTGGCAGCGCATAGCGGCCATCCAGCATTTCGGCGCGCGGTACATAGGCGCGCAGGCACAGGTAGAAATCGCCTTCGGGCGCGGGCAGCCAGTTCGCCCGCGCGGCTTCGCCATCGGGCCGCGCATGCTGGATGTGCAGCGTGAGCCCGCCGTCGGCATCGCGGCGCAGCGCGGGCGTGCGGTCGCCGATGGCGTAGCGGTCGATGGGGTTGTCGACCAGCATGTAGTCGCGGCTGTTGTACATCGTGAGCGACCAGAAGGCTTCGACCGGCGGCAGCGCATCGGGCGCGAACCGCAGCGTGTAGCGGCCGCTTCCGTGCAGCTTGCGGCCCGAGGCGTCGTGCCATGCCAGCGGGTAGGTCGCTTCGCGGCTTTCGAGCATGCCGATGTACTTGAGCGCCACCAGCGCACGCGCCAGGTGGTCGTCGCCGAAGCTGCCTTCGACCAGCGGCATCTGCACCCAGCCGGTCGAAGACGTGGCGCCGGACTGCGCGTTGCGCAGCCGTGGCAGCACGGCATCGAGCGCGTCTTGCAGCACGGCGCGCTGCGCTTCGTCGAGCGCGCCGGCATCGGGCCCGAGGCCGAGCGCGGCGAAGCGGGCGAGCAAGCCGGCATCGCGCGCGGGTGGCGGGTTCTCGCGCAACGCGCGGTTCACCTGCGTCGCGAAGTGCTCGGCGGTCAACGGCGCTTTCGGATCGCAGGCCGGATCGAATGGCTTCGGCTTTGACGGCTTGCCGGCCTGCCAGTCGCCGAGCGTGCGAACAAGAAAATCATCCTGCAGCGCATTGACCGCAGGCACGTCCTGCGGCCCGTCGACCAGGATGCGACCGATGATCCACAGCCAGCGCGTGGGCGCCTCGATGTGCGCGCCGGGCTCGCGGAATGCGGCAGGCAGTTCGCCGCGCCAGCCCGGCGGCGTGACGAGGAACGAGCGCGCGCCCGTGCCCGTGAGCCGCTGGCCGATGTGCGCGAAGGGGTTCGTGTAGAAGTCGAGCAGGCCCAGCACGTAGTAGCGCCCGGCCGTGTCGGGCACGTCGATCACGAGCGGCCCATCGCCCAGGTCGAGCCATGCGTTGGTGTAGAGCGTGTCGTTGTTCGGCGTCACCACGCGGCTCTTGCCCGCGCCCAGCAACTGACGTGCGTGCGTGAACACGTTGCACCAGCGCTGGGGCTTGGGCGCCTCGCCGGCGATGTCGGTGCGCTGCGGCGAGGTGGCCGCGCGCATGCGGCTCATCTCGTAGAGCGGAAAGGCATAGACGACGGCTTCTTCGGCCAGCGTGTGCAGGGGGCCGGTATCGGTGTTCGCTTGCATGGCTCAGCCCTGTTGTGCCTGCAGCGCAGGAACGCGCCAGCTCTGCACGCCTTCGCGCGGGTAGTACATGCGCAGGATCAGGTAGAAGCGGCCGGCCGGCGCGGGCAGCCAGTTGGCGGTATCGCTCGGGCGCGCGTGGCTCAGGGTGATCTCCAGGCTGCCGTCCGCGCCGTGCTTCAGGCCCGGCGTACGGTCGCCGATGGCGTGGCGCCTGATCTCATTGGGGTAGAGAAAACGATCAGCGTCGTAGAGCGTCACCGACCAGAAGGCATCCGCCGGCGGCAGGTCGTCGGCTTCGAAGCGCATCGCATAGCTGCGCTGGCCGTCCAGCGGCTCCTGCTTCGCGTCGTGGTGCGCCGCGGCGTACACCGCCTCGCTGGTGGCCAGCGCGCCCAGGCCCAGGTAGGCGGTGCGGGCGCGGCCGAGGAACTCGTGGCCATAGCGTCCGGTGGAAGGCGTCATCGACCATGGCTTGGGGCGGCGGTTGCGGCCTGCGGCACCGACCAGTTGCACGCCTTCGGCAAAACCTTCGATCAGGCCCTCGCGCGCCGGTTCGTCCAGCGTGTCCCATGAGAACGCGGCGTCCGGCCGCAGGCCGACCTGGCCGAACCACGCCACCAGTGCGCGGTCTTCCACACGGCCCGGTGCCTCGACGAGTTCCCGGCACATGTTGGTGAAGAAGCGCGGCGCCACCTGCGCGGCCGGTTCGTCGTGCTCGAAGGCGGCGGCCATGGCGTCCACGGGCGGGCCGGCCCAGTGCTCGACGGCGGCCGGGCGTCCCTGCAGCATCGTGCCGGGGGCGGGCGCCAGCTTGATCTCGGACTGCAGCGCGCGCGCGGCCGGCCAGTCGCTCTCATCACCGACCAGGATGCGGCCGATCAGCCAGACGAGATCGGTCGGGCAGCGCACCACGCGGTGGCCGGCGAGCGATTGCGGCACCGTGCCACCGGGGCCGACGAGCACCACGGTCTCGCCCTCGGGGTTGCAGTTGCGCGGCCCCAGGTTCTCGAAGTTCTCGGTGTAGGCGTCGTACAGCGGCAGCACGAAGTAGCGCCCCGGATGGCGCGCCGACGCGGGCACCGTCAGCAGCATCGGCCCGTGGGCCAGGTGCACCCACGCGATGGTGTAGAGCAGGTCGTTGGCGGGCGTCACCACGTCGCGGTCTTCGTCGGTGGAAGGGCGCGGCGCGTGGTGCAGCGTGTTCAGCGGCGCGCGCACGTCCGAGCCGTGCGAGGCCCCGGCACGGCGCTCGCCCTGCGGCGCGGTCTGCATCGCGCAGGTGCGGTAGGTCTCGGTGAGCGGGTAGCCGTAGACGAAGGCGGCCAGGCCGATCGAGCGGGCGAGTGCCTTGCGCGCGAGGGCGACGGCGAGTTGGGGTTCGGGAGCGTTCATGTCGAAGGTCTCTTTGCTGGAGTTCATGGGAATGCGGAGGGATGGCGTTCAGTCGAGCTTCACGCCCGTGGCCTGCGTGAGCCGCAGCGTCACGGGAAGAAAGGCCTTGTAGGCAGCGGTGGCCTCGGCCGGCAGGTTGCCGACCGGCTCGGCGCCCAGTTCTTCGATGCGCCGGCTGACCTCGGGCTGGCGGATCACCGCGCTGACTTCGCGTCCGAGCCGTTCGACCACCGCGTCGGGCGTCTTCGCCGGCGCCATCAGCGAGGTCGGTCCGGTGAGCGCATAGACCTCGTCGGTGTAGCCCTGCTCGGCGAAGGTCGGCACCTCGGGCAGCGCCTTGGCGCGGCGCGGGCCGACCACTGCCAGCGCGCGCAGCTTGCCGGCCGCGATGTACGGCTGCAGCGTGGTGATCGAGCCCACGGTCATGTTGATGACGCCGCCGATCAGGTCGACCGCCATCGGGCTCTCGCCCTTGTAGGGCACGTGCAGCGTCTGCAGGCCGTAGGTCTTGTCCATGTAGACCTGGATCTGGTGCGGCTGCGTGCCCGGCCCCCACGAGCCCATCGTGTACTTGCCGGGCGCGGCCTTCACCGTGGCGATCAGGCTCTTGAAGTCCTTGGCCGGCACCGAAGGGTGCACCGCCAGCACGGTGCGCGTGGTGGCGATGTCCGAGACCATGCGCAGGTCGGTGCGCGGGTCGTACGGCAGCTTGCTGTAGAGCACCATGTTCGCGGTGACGGGGCCGGGCACCGTCAGCAGCAGCGTGTAGCCGTCGGGCGCGCTCTTGGCGACGTAGTCGGTGCCGATGATCCCGCCCGCGCCGCTGCGGTTCTCGACCACCACCGGCTGGCCCAGCCGCTTCGACAGGCCTTCCGCCACGATGCGCGCAAGGATGTCGGTGGAGCCGCCCGCCTGGTACTGCACGATGATGCGCAGCGGCTTCGACGGAAAGGCGCTCTCCGCCAGGGCGCTGCCCGCGGCAAGGGCCATCGCGGCGCCGATGCCGAGCATGCGCACAAGTGTGGCGGCCGTCGAGCGTTGCTTCTTCGATGTCGTCATGCGATCTGTCTCCGGTGGTTGTTCGTTCATGTACCGCGCCCGACGACCAGCGCATCGACCGCCACGCAGCCGCCATCGGCCAGCGGCCGTGCGATCAGCGGGTTGATCTCGGCGCTGTCGAGCGAGTCGCCGGCGCGCAGCGCGAAGTCGGCCAGCGCGCACAGCGCATCGGCAATCGAGCCGAGGTCGACCGGCGAACGGCCGCGTGCGCCGTCGAGGATCGCGAAGGCACGCAGCCCGCGCACCATCGCCAGTGCGTCGTCGCGCGTGATCGGCAGTGCGCGCAGCGACACGTCGCGCAGCGTCTCGACGTGGATGCCGCCCAGGCCGAACATCAGCACCGGGCCGAACACCGGGTCGCGGTGCACACCCGCGATGCATTCGACACCGCCGCTCAGCATGCGCGCCACCAGCGCACCGTCGAGCCGCGCATCGGGCCGCGCGGTGAGGGCATGGTCGCGTGTGCGCTCGAAGGCCGAGCGTGCCTGCGCCGCGCCGTGCAGGCCGAGCGCCACGCCACCGACGTCCGACTTGTGCGGGATGTCCGCGCTGACGATCTTCACCACCACCGCATCGCCGATGGCTTCGGCGGCCGCTGCGGCCTCGTCGGCGCTGTGCACCACGCGGTGGGCGACCACGGGCACGCCGGCTTCGGCAAGCAGCGCCAGTGCGTCGGGTTCGGACATCGTGCCGGGTGCGAGCTTGAGCGGATTCGATGGAGGTGCCGAAGCCGACGAAGGCGCCGCGCCTGTCTTCAGCCCTGCCAGCGCGGCAATCGTGCGGATGCCGTCCGACGGATCGGCGAACACCAGGCAGCGCATCGCCTCCAGTTCGGCGCGGCGTTCCGGCGCCAGCAGCGTGCTGATCGCGAGCAGCGTGTCGGGATAGGCCTCGCGCAGCGAATTCACAAGCCCGCGCAGCACGGGCCAGAATGCATCCGATGCGCCCGCCGCAGCCAGGAAGCCCATCCACGATGCGAAGCCACGGTCGTCGAGCATCACGCGGGCGCTGCGCTCCAGCAGGCTCATGTCGTTGGTGACCTGCCCGGTGATGTCGACCGGGTTGCGCGGCGCCGCGAAGGGAACCCAACTGCGCAGCGTGTCCTGCGCGGCGTCGCTCAGCGGCTGCACGTCGAGGCCCTGTGCCGAGGCTTCGTCGGCCATCAGCGCGCCCACGCCGCCCGACAGCGTGAACAGGCCGATCGAGCGGTCGCGCGGGCGACCGGCCACGGCCGCGCTGTGCGCCAGGTCGAAGAACTCGGTGAGGTTGCGCGCGCGCAGCACGCCGTACTGGCGGAAAACCGCGTCGTACACCGCGTCGTCGCCCGCCAGTGCGGCCGTGTGCGAGGCCGCCGCCTGCGCGCCCAGCGCCGTGCTGCCGACCTTGACCATCACCACCGGCTTGCCATGCGCCTGCGCGAGCGCCAGTGCCGCGCGCAGCCGGGGGCCGTCGCGGCAGCCCTCCATGTAGCCCATGATCACGTCGGTGGCCGGGTCTTGCGCGAGCCAGGCCAGGCAATCGGCGAACTGCACGTCGGCCTCGTTGCCGGTGGTGGCCCACAACGACAGGCCGACGCCGCGCGCCCGCGCCATCGAATACGCATACGCGCCGAACGCGCCCGACTGGCTTACCAGCCCGATGCGCCCCGCCGCCACGCGGCCCACGCCGGGTGCGGGCGAGAAGGTCGCGTAGACGTTGCGCGCGATGTTCATGAAGCCCAGGCAGTTGGGCCCGATGAGGCGCACGCCGGCCGCGCGGGCCTTGTCGCCGAGCCGTGCCTGCGCGGCCGTGCCTTCGGCGCCGATCTCGGCAAAGCCCGATGAGAACAGCACCACGCCTTTCACCTTCGCGGCGATGGCGTCGTCGAGCGCGCCGTCGACCAGCGCGGCGGGCACGGCGAGGATGGCCAGGTCCACCGGCTGGCCGATGGCGCGCAGGCTGGGCCAGGCCTGCATGTCCTGGATGCGGTCGGCGTTGGGGTTGACGGGGTAGAGCGCGCCGTCGAAGCCGAAGCGGCGCTGGTAGTCGACCGGAATGCCGCCGATCTTCTGCGGGTTGGACGAGGCGCCGACCACCGCAATGGCGCGCGGTGCGAACAGGGCCGACAGCGATTCGGCCTGGGAAGTGAAGAAGTCCATGGAGCGGGTCGAAGAGGGCGTTTCAGAAGTTGTGGCGGATGCCGGCGGCAAGCACGCGCACGCCGTTGCCGCTGTTGGGGGCGACCGCGATGGTCGCGAGCGAGGCCGAGGCGCCGTGCCGGTTGAGCAGGCGCAGCCAGCGCGCATAGAGCACCGTGCGCTTGCTCAGGTAGTAGTCGTAGCCCAGCGTCCAGGCCAACTGCGAGCGGTCGGTGCCGGCCACCTTGCGCTGCATGGCCTCGAACATCAGGTTCGACGAAGGCGTCACGTTGTAGGTGGTGCCCAGGCTCGCCAGCTTGGCCGCGCCGACGCCGGGCAGGCTCGAGGTGTTGCGCACGTAGTTGGCATACAACTGCAGCCCGATGGCCGGCAGCTCGTACGCGCCGCTCAAGGACTGGTAAGTGGTGGTGGCCGGCGAGGCCACGGGCGCCGCGGCCGAGCCGGAACGCGCGCGCTGGAACGCATAGGCGATGTAGTACGGCTTGCTCGCCCAGCCCACGCTGCCGCCGTAGAAGTTGCCGCTCTGGTGGCTCGGCGCGCTCGATTCGCCGGGTGCGTAGGCGATGTCCGCGAAGAAGTCGCTGCTGGCCGGCGTGCGGTAGCGCACCATGTTGCTGGCGCGCGCGGCGAAGGGCGTGAGTCCTGGCTGCGCGTCGGTGGCGGCCACCAGGTTGATCGGCGAGAACACCGAGTTGATGCCGTACGGGTCGGCCTTGAACAGCGCGTAGAACATCGGCGTGTACATGCGGCCCGCGTCGATCTGCCCCCACGGCGCCGACAAACCCACGAAGGATTGGCGGCTGAACGAAATGGCCGGCCCGGGCAGCGTGCCGGCGCCTGTGTCGGGCGCAAAGCCGCCTTCGAGCGTGAAGTGCACGCCCAGCCCGCCGCCGAGGTCTTCGGTGCCGCGAAAGCCGATGCGCGACGCCGTCTGGCCGCCGTCTTCGAGCCGCACCGACGAGGCGTTCCCCGACTTGGCCTGTGCCATGTAGAGGTCGACGGTGCCGTAGACCGTCACGCTGCTCTGCGCCAGTGCGAGCGAGGAGGCCGCCAGCGCAAGGCCGGCGGTGCTTGTCTTCTTCATGTGGTGTTGTCTCCGGTGTGGCTTGCCGTTGCGGATGCATGCCGGTGCCGCTTGTGTGCTTGTCGATGCCCGGTGCTTACGATAGAAACGACAGCGCCCCGAATCTGTCAACGCTTTGACAGATTCGTGAACATCACGGCAGGGAGAACCCGCTGGCCCGATCGACCAAGCCCCCCTCATCCATCGCGAGAGACGCCGAAGAAAACGCGGCGTTGCTGGAGCGCGCGCTGCGCTGGAACGAGCTGTTCTCGCGCTGGCCCGATGCGCGCCGCGCCGACCTGATGAAGTCGGCGCGCCTGGAGCGCTACAGCCGGCGCACGCAGGTGCTGGCGCACGACCGCCACCGGCGCGAGCTGCTGGTGGTGGTGTCGGGTTGCCTGGAGATCAGCAGCATGAGCACCCATGGGCGCAAGTACGTCAACGCCCTGCTCGGCCCCGGGCAGGTGGCGCCGCTGGTGCGCCTTCTCGACGACGTGCCGCTGGCCTACGACTACCACGCGCACGAAGATTCGGTGATCGTCCATCTGCCTTGCGACGCCGTGATCGCGGTGCTCGATGCCGAGCCGATCCTCTGGCGCGACGTGGCCAAGCTGGGCCTGCAGCGCCAGCGGCTGAGCATCGTGCTGCTGCAGAACCAGATGCTGAATTCCATCCGCGGGCGCGTGGCCGCGACGCTGATGAGCCTGATCCACTTCTACAGCGGACAGGGGGATGGCGATGCGACGCCGCTCGTGCGCCTCTCGCAGAACGACCTGGCGGCGATGCTCGGGCTGTCGCGTCAGACCATCAACAAGGAGCTGGGCCGGCTGGTGGAAGAGGGCGCGATCGACATGAGCTACAAGCGCATCCGGATCGTGGATGCCGAGCGGCTTGCGCGCATTGCCGCGGGCACCTGAGCGAACTCAGGGGTGGATCTTCTCGCCCTTGGCGAGCATCTCGACGAACTGCGCGATACGGCGGGCCCGCGTCTCGGGCTTCTTCGCGCCCTGTGTCCTGAACAGGATCGCGAAGCGGTTGCGCGCATCCAGCTTGGCGAAGAACGCGGCGGCCTTCTTGTTGGCGTCCAGCGCCGCCTGCAGGTCGGGCGGTACGGTGGCGGTGCTCGATGCCTCGTAGGCAGCCTCCCAGCGCCCGTCGGCCTTGGCACGTTCCACTTCGGCCAGGCCGGCCGGTTGCATGCGGCCCTCTTCGATGAGCCTGAGTGCCTTGGCGCGGTTGATCTGCGACCAGATGCTGCGTTTGGTGCGCGGGGTGAAGCGCTGCAGAAAGTAATGCGCGTCGTCGCTCTTGCGCTGGCCGTCGATCCAGCCGTGGCACAGCGCGACTTCGAGCACCTCGACGTAGGCCACGGTCGGAAAGCCGCTGCCCTTCTTCGCCATGCGCAGCCACACGCCGGCGGCGGTCGCGTGGTGGCGCTTGAGCCAGCGCTCCCAGCCGGCCACCGTGGGGCAGTCGACCGGCGTGTCGTGCACCACCCGCTCGGGCGCGGCCGCTGCTGCGGCCTTCACTGCCTTGGCGGGTGTCGTGCTCTTTGTGCTCTTCGTGCCCGTCGTGCTCATGGCACCCACCAGTAGCGCAGCGCGTGGAAGTAGATCGGCGCGGCGAAGATCACCGAGTCGAGCCGGTCGAGCATGCCGCCGTGGCCTTCGATCATCGAACCCCAGTCCTTCACGCCACGGTCGCGCTTGATGGCCGACATGACCAGCCCGCCGAAGAAGCCCATGAGGCAGATGGTGAGCGCCATCAGTGCGGCCTGCCACGGGTTGAACGGCGTGGCCCAGTAGAGTGCGGCGCCCAGCGCGGTGGCGCTTGCCACGCCGCCGATCAGGCCTTCCCAGGTCTTGGAAGGCGACAGCTCGGGCGCCACCTTGCGCTTGCCGAACAGCTTGCCCCACACGTACTGCAGCACGTCGCTGCCCTGCACCACGATCACGAGGAAGGCGATCAGCAGCAGGTTGCGGCCCTCGAAGCCCGGAATCTGCAGCGTGAGCAGCGCGGGCACGTGGCTGATGCAGAACACGCACACCATCAGGCCCCACTGGATCTTGGTGGTGCGCTCCAGGAAGCGCTGCGTGTCGCCGCCCAGCGCCGCCAGGATGGGCAGGAGCAGGAAGGCGTAGACCGGGATGTAGATCGAATAGAGCCCGTACCAGTCGATCCAGATCAGGAAGTACTGGCCCGGCAGCGCCACGAAGAACGCCAGCGCGATCGCGCCGTGGTCGCCGCGCCGCGTGTAGGCCAGGCTGATGAACTCGCGCAGCGCATAGAACGAGATCAGGTAGAACAGCACGATCACGCCGCCCTTGCCGAAGGCGAAGGCCAGGCCGATCACCGCCACCATCACCCACCACGCATTGACGCGCGAGTTGAGGTTGTCGATCACCGAATGCGGCTGGCCATGCGCCACGCGCCACTTGAGCAGCGCGCCGATGGCCGAGGCCAGCACCAGCACGCCGAAGACGCCGCCGAAGAGCTTGAGCGTGGTCCAGGCGAAGGGAGAAAGCTCGATCACGATGCGGCTCCTGCGTTGTTGCCGTTCTGTTCCACCCGGTCGTATTCGGGCCGCAGGTCGAGCATGGCCTGGCGCGCGCGGGCCAGGAAAGACACCTTGTCTTCGCCTTCGGCCAGCACGATCGGTGTGCCGAAGCGCACCGTGCAGGCCAGCGGAATCGGCACCAGCGTGCCCTTGGGCAGCACGCGCTTGAGGTTCTCGATCCACACCGGCACCAGCCGCACGTTGGGGCAGGCGCGCGCCAGGTGGAAGAGCCCGCTTTTCAGCGGCAGCAGGATGTCGTCGCCCGTGTTGCGCGTGCCCTCGGGGAACATGATGAGCGAGTCGCCGCCTTCCAGCGCCTCCTTCATCTGGTCGACCGGGTTGCCGCCCTGGCCCGAGCCGTCGCGCCGGATCATCAGCGCATTGAACACGTCCTTGCCGATGAAGTTGCGCAGCTTCGAGGCCTCCCAGTAGTCCTGCCCGGCCACGGGCCGCGTGAGCGCGCGCAGGTCGGGTGGCAGCGTGGCCCAGAGCAGCACGAAGTCGCCGTGGCTCGTGTGGTTGGCGAAGTACAGCGTCTGCTCGGCCTTGGGCGTGGTTCC
Source organism: Variovorax sp. EL159 (assembly GCF_900100965.1). Classification (GTDB taxonomy): domain Bacteria; phylum Pseudomonadota; class Gammaproteobacteria; order Burkholderiales; family Burkholderiaceae_C; genus Variovorax. The sequence continues at coordinate 140,471 of NZ_FMUJ01000008.1, forward strand.
CGACCAGATCGCGCGCACGCCGGTCAGCAGGCCGGCCACGCCGATGATCAGCTTGCCCGCGACGATGGCCAGGCCGCGCCGCAGCACGGTGCTTTCGGCCGCCTTGTCGGGCGCCTTCTCGGGTGCCTTTTCGGGCGCGGCGTCGTTCTTTTTGTTGTTGTCTTCTTCGTTCAAGAGAGGTCCTGTGTCATCAAGGCAAGGAGGAACATCGCGCTCTGGCAGGCGATCACGATGGCGTGGCGCTGCATGAGCTGCCGCGTGCCGCGCACGCGGTCGTCCAGCGGGCGCGCGGCGTGTGGCGATGGCGGTGGCTCGCGCAGCCCGAGGGCCGAGAGCGCCTTGTCGAGTGCGTCGAGCGAGGCGACGGTGTTGCGCGCGAGGCCGTCGAACAGCGCCTCGTCGAAGCGCAGCCGGAACGCGAAGTAGCGCTCCAGCGCGCCGAGGATCACGACCGCGCCGAAGCCCATGGTGGCCGTGGTCGAGAGCGAGCGCATCGTCAGCGCGAGCACCAGCGCCGAGATGCAGGTGAGCGCGAAGCCCCAGAGGGCCAGCAGCGCGGTGGCGCGCAGCAGGCCCGCCAGCGCGGCGCAGGTGGTGCGTTCGGTGTCATCGGTCATGGGGCGGTACCTCCGGCAAAGGCTTGAACGGCTCCAGCGACACCCGCCACGCGCCCCGCAGCACGATCTGCGGCCGAGCGCGGCACACCGTGTCTTCGGCCTCGGCGGGGCCGGCGGCCGGCCCGTAGCGGCCCAGCCAGGCGATCACCGCCGCGGCGCTGCGCGAGAAGCCGAGCGCGCAGCAGACCCACACTGTCGCACCGTCCGCGTTCCGGCGCTGGCCTTCGATGACCGCCGCCGCGCGTTGCAGCCGCACCGTCGGCGGCACCACGAGGTCGAGCAGGGGCACGCAGCGCGCATGCGGCACGCCGGCCGGCATCTGCAGCTCGGCGCACAGGCTCACCAGCCGGGGCTGGCCAGCAGCGAGCCATTCGGCATGCGTCGGTCGGCGGCCCAGGCGCAGGCCCGGCACCACCTCGACCGAGGCCGGCAGCTTGCGCGTCCAGAGCCACGCATTGAGCGCCGCGCCCAGCCGGTAGGGCGCGAACAGCCAGCGCGCGGCCCAGCCCATGCGGCCTTGTCCGTTCATCTGGAAGCCGCGCGCGCCCAGGCCGATGTAGTTGAGTGCCACGAGGGCCAGCGATGCCGCCGGCCATGCGAGCCACAACCACACACCGCCGCCATGCAACGCGGCGGCAAGAAAGACCACCGCACCCACGGCATAGAAACCGGCGAGCTTCCAGCGCTGCGCATCGCGCGCGACCTGCCATGCGCGCGGCATCGACATCACGCGCTCCAGCGGCCACAGCCACACGCACACCAGCCCGAGCAGTGCGCCGGTTGGAATGTCGATGAAGTGGTGCTGCCACGTCGTGAGCACCGATGCACAAATCGCGAAGGCCCACACATGCAGCACCACGCGCGCCCAGCGCAGGCGCGGCGCGCGCAGGAACTGCCGGTACCAGTCCCACAGGATCACCGCCAGCGCGATGTGCAGCGACGGCGCCTGGTTGAAGGGCTGGTCGAAGCCGCGTAGCGCGTTGAACAGAAAGGCCGGCGCACCCTCTACCGGCGGCTGCCCGAAGCTGAAGTGCAGCGGCCACACGATGAAGCAGGTACAGGCGATCAGCGTCGCGGTGACGAGCCGCAGCGCATGCCGGTCCAGCGTGTGTTTGCTGCGCGCGAGGAACAGCGACAGCGCATAGAAGACGTTGATCGTCCAGTACGGAAAGATCGTCCAGGGCCAGAACGGCACGTGCCGCTCCCAGTCGAAGGCCATCGACGGCACGTTCGCGCGCGTGGTCGCCCACCAGTTGGCGAAGCCGTAGGTCGCATAGAACAGCGGCCCCAAAAACACCAGCCATGCGGCTGCGCGCTTCCACGGACGCTGTGCCAGCCAGGCGGTCATCGGAAAGCCTCCGTGCTGCGCACTGCGGCGCGAGCTTGCTTGGGGCGGCCCGGCGCGGCGCTCATCTGCCGGTACGCACCGCCAGCGACACAGTGAAGATGCCCCACTCATCGACCCGCTGGTCGATCTTGCGGAAGCCCGCTTCCTCGACCAGCTGATCCATCTCGACCTGCGTGCGGCGGCGCATCACCCAGGCCTCGCCCTGGCGGTGGCTGGTGAGTGCGCGGGCGATCATCTCGAGCTGCGGATGCCATGGCTGGCCGGTGTAGACGAGGTAGCCGCGGTCTTCCACCGCGTCGCCCACGCCCGCGAGCGAGCGCTTGACCATCTCGTTGTCGGGGAACAGCTCGTACAGGCCTGACACCACGGCCAGCGTGGGGCGCGGCGTGACGCTCGCAAGGCTCATGCGGTCGAAGGCATCGGCCTGCACGAACTGCGCGACGTCTTCCAGGCCCTTCTCGGCGATGAGCGCGCGGCCGTCGCGCACGTTGATGTCGCTGTAGTCGCGCAGCAGGATCGACGCCGCCTTGACGGGGCTTGCCTGCACCGCGTCGAGCACGTAGCGGCCATGGCCGGCCGCGATGTCCATCACGCGCACCTCGCGGTGCATTTCGGCCAGCCGCTCCATCGCGATGCGCAGCAGCTCCTCGACGTGGATCTTGCGCTGGCGGATGCCGCGCCAGCCGATGGAGTTCAGATAGGTGTTGTCGATGGAACGGCCCAGCGCGCCCTTGCCTTCGGGGTGGTTGCGGTAGACGTAGTCGAGCGTGCTGCCCGAGTCGAAGCCGGTCGCGTGGCCGAGCGCGATGCCGCTGGACAGCGCGCCGCCGATGCGCAGGCCGCTGCGCGTCATGGCCCAGTAGAGGCCGCGCGGAGACAGCGGTGCGAGCGGTTCGGCCAGCGCGCGCGATTCGTCGGCCGTCTCGCCGCTCAGGTGCGCCTCGCGGCGGTCGACCGGCTCGGCCGGTTCGTCGAAGCGCTGCAGGATGAATTCGCGGATCTGTGCCACGGCGGGCGCACGGTCTTTTTCGCCCAGCGTGTCGTGGAAGAAGCCCGGCAGTTCGGTCTTGGTCTTGACCGCGCTGCCCAGCCGCTCGAAGAACTGGTGCTGCGGCTTGTGGTGCACCACCCAGTCGGCGCCCGAGATCAGCAGCTGCACCGGCAGCGTGATCGCGTTGGCATCGGCCACCACGCGGTCGGCCGCTTCGTACAGGTCCAGCAGGATGTTGACCGCGATGGGCCGCGAGATCAGCGGGTCGCTTTCGTAGCTGGCGATGCGCGCGGGGTCGTGCGTGAGGAACTTCGCCTTCACGTAGCTGTTGACGAAGAACAGGCCGCGCAGCTTGTGCATCAGCGCCAGGCCGGGCCGCGCGAACGGCACGTAGAGCTTGACCTTGAAGGCCGGCGAGGCCAGCGTGAGGCCGCGCACCTTGGGCGCGTAGTCGTGGGCCCAGGTGGCGATCAGCACCGCGCCCACGCTCTGCGCGACGACGTGGATGTCCTGCTCGGGCACGCCGTGCGCGCTGCCGATGTGCTGCACGAAGGTCTGCACGTCGCGCACCGAGGTGCCGAAGCTTGGGCTGTAGCCGCGCTGGCCGGGCGAGCGGCCGTGGCCGCGCGCGTCCCAGGCGAAGAAGTCGAAGTCGGGCAGGTCGAGCTCGTCGACCAGGTGCGCCATGCGCGCGCCGTGCTCGTGGCCGCGATGGAACAGCACGATGGCACCGCGCCGCGTGGCGCCCGTGGCGGGCCAGTGGCGGTAGAACAGCGATTCGCCGTCGTGCGTCTGGAAATGAAGTTCGTTCGGAACGCGTGGGGTCGTTGCAGTCATTGAGTCCCTGTGAGTCTTTCTTGTCTTGTTTTGTTGTTCAGTTGCGGCCGGCCGGGCTTGCTGGGCCTGCTGCGGCGGCATCGGCTTCGGCCAGCGCGCGGCGGATGCGGTTGACGGTGGTCCAGGCCACGAGCGCGGCCACCAGCGGCATCAGCCATGCCGTCCATCCCGGCAGCGGCCAGCCCAGCGCCACGTAGAGGCCGAGCGCGCCGAACACGAAGGCCCGGTCGCTCTTGCCCAGCGGGCCGTCGTAGCGGCGCGAGGCGCCCACCGTGGGGCCCAGCGCGCCGGCGAATTCGCTCAGCCCGGCCAGCACGATCACCGTGCCGACCCAGAACGGGCTGAACGGCAGCACCAGCGCGAAGGGAAGGTAGAGCGCGGCATCGGAGACCACGTCGGTCAGTTCGTTGAGGAAGGCGCCCAGCCTGCTTTGCTGGTTGTGCTCGCGCGCCAGCATGCCGTCGATGGCGTTGAAGGCCATGCGCAGGAACATCCATGCGGGGATGAGCCCGAAGGCCGCCAGCGAGGGTGCCGCGAAGAAGAGCCAGAGCCCGAGCACCACCGATACGACGCATGCCGCCAGCGTGACCTGGTTGGCGGTGACACCCATCGCATGCAGGCGGACCACCAGCGGCCGCAGCAGGGCCTGGAAACGCGGCTTCAGTTCGTAGATCGACACGTGCTGGCTTCCCCTCGTTAGTTATATGGCCGAAGCATTCTGCCAGTGAAGAATGGCCCCCACGCTCGGCACTTCGTGTCCTCGCTGCCCCCCGAGGGGGCCGCTCGCTTGCTTGGGGCGGCCCGGCGCGGCGCTCGGCACTAAACTCGCAGCCGAAGAACCCCGCCCATGACGATCCAGACCGACGATTTCGCACCCGCCCCCCAACGCGTGGTGTCCGCAGCCCCCGCTTCGCCCAACGAAGAGGCCATCGAGCGGGCCTTGCGCCCCAAGCTGCTCGACGAATACGTCGGCCAGGCCAAAGTGCGCGAGCAGCTTGAAATCTTCATCGGCGCCGCGCGCAAGCGCAAGGAAGCGCTCGACCACGTGCTGCTGTTTGGCCCGCCGGGCCTGGGCAAGACCACGCTGTCGCACATCATCGCGGCCGAGCTGGGCGTCAACCTGCGCCAGACCTCGGGCCCCGTGCTCGAGAAGCCCAAGGACCTGGCGGCGCTCTTGACCAACCTCGAGCCCAACGACGTGCTCTTCATCGACGAGATCCACCGCCTGAGCCCGGTCGTCGAAGAAATTTTGTACCCCGCGCTGGAGGACTACCAGATCGACATCATGATCGGCGAGGGCCCCGCGGCGCGCAGCATCAAGCTCGACCTGCAGCCCTTCACGCTGGTGGGTGCCACCACCCGCGCCGGCATGCTGACCAACCCGCTGCGCGACCGCTTCGGCATCGTCGCGCGGCTGGAGTTCTACACGCCCGAAGAGCTGGCGCTGATCGTGACCCGCAGCGCGGGGCTGCTCAAGGTCGAGACCGACGCCGCCGGCGGCTTCGAGATCGCTCGCCGCTCGCGCGGCACGCCCCGCATTGCCAACCGGCTGCTGCGCCGCGTGCGCGACTACGCCGAAGTGAAGGGCAACGGCCGCATCACCGAAGACATCGCGCACAGGGCGCTGGCCATGCTCGACGTCGATCCGCAGGGCTTCGACCTGATGGACAGGAAGCTGCTCGAAGCCGTGATCCACCGTTTCGACGGCGGCCCGGTCGGGCTGGACAACGTGGCGGCCAGCATCGGCGAAGAGCGCGACACCATCGAGGACGTGATCGAGCCTTACCTCATCCAGCAGGGCTACCTGCAGCGCACGCCGCGCGGGCGCATCGCCACGCTGGCGGCCTACCGCCACCTCGGCGTGGCCCCGCCTTCCGGCCGCGCGGACGGCCAGGACCTTTTCGGAGCCTGAGACTGGAAAGTCCGCCGCGCGGACTGGGTTTAAGGTCTTGCCCCTTCCCCCTCTGGGGGAAGGTTGGGATGGGGGCGGGCAGAGCGCCAAGTGGGTACGCCGCTTGCCCCCACCCCGGCCCTCCCCCAGCGGGGGAGGGAGAAAGTCAAAGTCAGGCAGCAGGCCTTGCGTGCCGCACGATCAACACCTGCGCCACGTAATACGTCGCCAGCACCCACAGCGACGCCAGCGGCAGCGGCACCACGAACCGGTTCGTCGCCAGCAGCGAATCGCTCAGCATGAAGAAGCATGCGCCCACCGCCACCCACCGCGCCGACGGATCGGTGTCGTGCAGCACCGCGGCCCGGCCGATGGCCTGCGCGGCCATGCAGGCGATCACCATCACATAGACGCCGACCGGGATGCGCAAGGCCGGTGGCAATCCGCCGTGCCAGAGAAACGTATACATCGCCGCACCGATCAGCAGCGTCGCCGCCAGCACGCCGCGGCGCGGGAACATGCCGACGCCGATGCGAAAGAGCGCGATGTACGCCAGGTGCGCGAGCAGAAAGCCCACGAGGCCGGGCACGAACAGGCTGGCCGGCCCCATCAGCAGCACGTCGCCCGCCAGCGAGCCGACCAGGCCCGCGAGCAGCAGCGCGTCGAAGCGACCCACCCCACCCGCCTTCATCGCCCGCCGCGCCGCGAAGAAGATGGCGATCGACAGCGCCAGCGGCTTGAAGATGTAGTGCAGCCACGCGATGTCCAGCGCCGCGCTGGCGGTGGCGAAGGCGGCGGCTTCCACCAGCAGCACCTCGGTGATCGACAGGCGCCCCTGCAGCACGCCGCCGATGGCCCACAGGCTCGCTGTCAGCGCGGCCAGCCAGACGGCCGACTGCTGCAACGGCATCTCGTCGGAAAACCAGAGGAAGACCGCCACGCCCACCAGCAACAGCAGGAACTGCAGGCCGGCAAACCATTTCACGCCGAGGCTCACCGGCGGTTCGTAGCGCGTCACCTTAGTGATGTCGAAGGCCGGCTTGGGAAAGCGCGCGGCCACGTCGGCCGGCCGCCAGCCCGGTGGCTTGAGCCACACGCGCAGCTTGTCGGCCCAGCTCTTCGCATGCCATGAATCCTTGGCCAGCGCCCAGTACACCTCGGCGTTGGCCCACAGCGGGTCCCAGCTGCGCAGCTCGCCGCGCGTGCCGTAGACGCAGCGTTCGTCTTCCTCGCGGAAGGTGCCGAACATGCGGTCCCACACGATCAGGATGCCGCCGTAGTTGCGGTCCAGGTAGTTGTCGTTCACGGCGTGGTGCACGCGGTGGTTCGACGGCGAGCAGAACCAGCGGTCGAACCAGCCGAGCTTGCCGACCTGCTCGGTGTGCACCCAGAACTGGTAGAGCAGGTCGATGAGCGACACGATGGCGAACACCACCGGCGGCACGCCCGCCACCGCCATCGGCATATAGAAGATCCAGCCGAGCAATGCGCCGCTCGATGTCTGCCGCAGCGCGGTCGACAGGTTGTAGTGCTGGCTCTGGTGATGCACCACGTGCGCCGCCCACAGCACGGCCGACTCGTGGCCCATGCGGTGCAGCCAGTAGTAGCAGAAGTCGTAGAACACCAGCGCCAGCAGCCAGCCGTACCAGGTGGTCCAGAAATCGCTGTCGGGGAACAGCGCCACCGCCGAATACACGGCGGTGTAGATGCCGATGCGCAAGAGGCCGGTGAGCACCGCGCTGATCTGGCTCAGCATGCCCAGCCCGATGCTGTTGACCGCGTCGGCCAGGCGGTAGGTGTCGTGCCCCGTGCCACGGCGTGCACGCACGCGGCCGACCGCGAACTCGATCGCGATCAGGAGGAAGAAAACGGGGGTCGCGAAAACGATGATCTGGCCAGGGCGCATCGCGCGATTGTGGCGTTGCCGCCGGGCCACACGTCACCGGGATGTCACGGGGGCGCCATCGTCCGGTCACGTGGCAGTGGGAGCCTACCCGTCCATGCAACGCGACGACGCTTTCCTTCGCGCATGGCGCGACACCGCGACCCGGGCCCCCGACCCGGAGGACGAAGACCGCGTACGCCCGCCGCTGCACTTTCGCACGCTGTGGATCTCCGACCTGCACCTGGGCACGCCCGGCTGCCAGGCCCGCGCGCTGCTCGACTTCCTCAAGCACACCGAGTGCGAGACGCTGTTCCTGGTCGGCGACATCATCGACGGCTGGCAGCTCAAGCGCCACTGGTACTGGCCGCAGGCACACAACGACGTGATCCAGAAGCTGCTGCGCAAGGCGCGCAAGGGCACGCGCGTGATCTTCATTCCGGGCAACCACGACGAGTTCGCGCGCAAGTACCTGCACCACAACTTCGGCGGCATCGACGTGGCCGAGGAATGGATCCACGAGACGGCCGACGGCCGCAAGCTGTGGATCATTCACGGCGACCTGTTCGACGGCGTGATCCAGTGCGCCAAGTGGCTCGCCTATGTGGGCGATTCGCTCTACGAATTCACGCTCAAGCTCAACCGCCACCTGAACTCGCTGCGCGCGCGCATGGGGCTGCCGTACTGGTCGCTGTCCAAATACCTCAAGGGCAAGGTCAAGCGCGCCGTGAGCTACGTGGGCGACTTCGAGAACGCCGTGGCGCGCGAGGCCCGCAAGCGCGGCGCGCAGGGCGTGGTCTGCGGTCACATCCACCATGCCGAGATGCGCGACATCGACGGCATCCTCTACTGCAACGACGGCGACTGGGTCGAAAGCCTCACCGCGCTGGCCGAGCATGCGGACGGCACGCTGGAGATCATCGACTGGGCGCAGCACATGCCGGTGCCGTCGAAGGTGCCGGCGCCGCGCGAAGCGGTCGCGGCCTGACAAGGCAAGGCTCCACCACGGCCTCTTCGGAGGCTGACCATAATCTGCCGAGGCCGCGCAGATCGATACGTTGTTTGGCGCCAGGCCTTCCCCCACAAGGCCTTGCATGACATCCGTTGTCCCCCTTCCCACGCCGAAGCCACGAACGGCGCGGCTCGTCCTGGTGACGCCCGACGGCGCTGTGGTCGGCAGCCTGCCGCCGGTCACCGTCTCGACCCCTTGGTGGCAAGAGGCCGAGCCGGTCGTCAGCGCGGTTCGCGAACGGCACGGCATCGAAGTCACGATCCTGCGGCTGCTGGCGGCGCAGGGCGAGCGGCCCCATGGCGGGCCGGTGACCTATCTCGCCGAAGTCGCGCAGCCGGTGCCCGCCGAGCCGTGGCACGGAACGCTCGACGAACAACCGCTGCGGCACCCCTACGCACGGCCCGGTGGCCCGGCCGCCGACCTGGCATGGGCGCTGAAGGTGCTGGCCGGGCACGGCATGCATCCCGTGGGCGCGCCGGTCCAGATCCGGACCTGGAATCTCTCCAGCCTCTGGCGCATTCCGGTCGAGGGCCAGCAGGTGTGGCTGAAGGTCGTGCCGCCTTTCTTCGCGCACGAAGGGCGGCTGCTGGCGCGGCTGGCGGACCAGCCCGTGCCGCGTTTGCTCGGGCACGACGGCGGCCGCATTCTCCTGGCCGAAATCCCGGGGGAAGACCTGCACGGGGCCGAGCTGCCCGTGCTGCTGGACATGGTGACGCTGCTGGTCGGCCTGCAGCACGCGTGGCTGGGGCGGGGCGATGAACTGCTTGCGCTCGGGTTGCCGGACTGGCGCGCTCCCGCGCTCACGGCGGCGATCACTTCGGTGGTCGATCGCACGGCGAGTGCGCTCTCTGCGCAGGACCGCTCGGTGCTTGCCGATTTTCTGGGCGACTTGCCCCGCCGCTTCGCCGAGGTCGCCACCTGCGGCCTTGGCGACACGCTGGTGCACGGCGACTTTCACCCCGGCAATGTGCGCGGTACGCCGCAGGCGATCACCTTGCTCGACTGGGGCGACAGCGGTGTCGGGCATCCGCTGCTCGACCAGCCGGCCTTTCTGAGCCGCGTGGCGGGCGATGCCCTCGGCACCGTGCGCGCGCACTGGCTGCAGCAGTGGCGGCAGGCTGTTCCGGGCAGCGACCCCGAGCGCGCCGCGGCCTTGCTCGCGCCGGTCGCCGCAGCCCGGCAAGCGGTGATCTACCAGCGTTTCCTCGACCGCATCGAGCCGGCGGAGTGGCCGTATCACAGCGTCGACCCTGTCGAATGGCTGCAAGAGACGGCCATGCTGCTCCGCAGCGAGGCCCAGTCCAGCGCTTGAGCAGGCGCTTCTTCGTCCGATCCGACGATGCCGCGCGCGGGTTCCGGGCGCACACTGTCCGGTGCATTCCAACGGGACGACACCATGGCCTGGACCCTCAGCGCGGCGGAGACCGCATTCCGAGACGAGGTGCGCGACTTTCTCGCGCGCGAACTGACGCCCGAGCTGCGTGCGGCGGGCCGCCGATGCTCCGGCATCTTCACCGACTACGAATACGGCAACCGCTGGCACCGCATCCTGGCCAGGCGCGGCTGGAGCGTGCCGCACTGGCCCGTCGAACACGGCGGCACCGGCTGGACGCCGATGCAGCACTACCTCTTCGCCAGCGAGCTGGCGGCAGCCGACGCACCGCCGCGCGCGCCCATGGGCCCTGGCATGGTCGCGCCGGTCATCATCGCCTTCGGCACCGAGGCGCAAAAGCGCGCATGGCTGCCCGGCATCCGCTCGGGCGAGGACTACTGGTGCCAGGGCTACTCGGAGCCGCAATCGGGCTCCGACCTCGCCTCGCTGCAATGCAAGGCCGTGCGCGATGGCGACCACTACGTCATCAACGGCACCAAGATCTGGACCACGCACGCGCAGTACGCCAACCGCATGTTCTGCCTGGTGCGCACCACCTCGGGCGGCAAGCCGCAGCAGGGCATCAGCTTCCTGTGCTTCGACATTCCCGCGCCGGGCATCACCATCCGGCCGATCATCAGCATCTCGGGCGACCACGAACTCAACCAGGTGTTCTTCGACGACGTGCGCGTGCCCGCCGAAGGGCTGATCGGCGAAGAGAACCAGGGCTGGACCATCGCCAAATACCTGCTGCAGCACGAACGCGGCGGTGCGTGGGCGCCCATGCTGCGCGCACGCCTGCGCCGCCTCAGCGCGGCGGCCGATGCGGCGTTCGCGACTTCCGGCCGCGACGGTGACGAGGCCGATGACATGGCCCTGCGCCTGGCCGAGATGGACTGCGCCATCGACGCCCTCGAAGCGACCGAGCTGCAGTCGCTGCGCGCGCAGGCACGCGGTGAGCCGCACGGCATCCGCCCGTCGATGGGCAAGGTGCTCGGCTCAGAGCTGCGCCAGCGGCTGACCGAGCTCGGCGTCGAAATCGCTGGCCACTACGCCGCCGCCAACCTGCCGCTGGACGACGGACTGCAAGGCGAGCTGCCGATTCCCGAAGAGGCCGTGTTCTCGATGTCGGCCTACCTCAACGACCGCGCCGCCTCCATCTATGCCGGCTCCAACGAGGTGCAGCGCAACATCGTCGCCGCCCACCTGCTCGCCCGCTGATGCCATCGCCATGAACACAACAAGCACCGAACAGGACGACACCCTCGCGATGCTGCGCGACAGCCTCGCGCGCTACCTCGACAACCACCACGGCTTCGAGCAGCGCCTGCATGCACTGGCCCGCGCCGACGATGCACCGCCGCCGTTCTGGCAAGGCCTGTCGCGCGAGCTGGACCTGCTGGGCGCGGCCTTGCCTGAATCGCACGGCGGCATGGGTTTCGGCATGGCCGCGCACCTCGCGTTGATGGAAACGCTGGGCGGCGCGCTTGCGGCCGAGCCGTACCTGTCGACCGTTGTGATCGGCGCGGGCCTGCTGCAGCGTTATCCCGGCGCGCAGGCCGATGCATTGCTCGCGCGCGTCGTCGCGGGGCAGGCCGTGCTGGCCTTTGCGCACGGCGAGCCGCAAAGCCGCCATGACCGTGCCGATGTGCAGGCGCGCCTTGTGCGCGAAGGCGATGGTTTCCGGCTCGACGGCCACAAGGCGGTCGTGCAGGTCGCGCCGTGGGCCAGCCACCTGATCGTCACGGCGCGCAGCAAAGGCGGCCCCCGCGATGCGGATGGCCTTTCGCTGGTCGTCGTGCCGAAGGACGCGCCGGGCCTGCGCATGCGCGCCTACCCGACACGCGATGGCGGTCGTGCCGCGGACATCGCCTTCGACAACGTGCGCTTGCCCGCCGATGCCTTGCTCGGCATTGAAGGCGCGGCGCTGCCGCAGATCGAGCAGGCGCTCGACGAAGCCACGCTCGCCATCTGCGCCGAATCCATCGGCGTCATGCGCAGGCTGATGCGCGACACGCTCGACTACGTGCGCCAGCGCAAGCAGTTCGGCGTGCCGATCTCCAGCTTCCAGGTGCTGCAGCACCGCATTGCCGACATGCACATGGCGCTGGAGCAGGCGGCCGCGCTCACCGCGAGCGTGGGTGAAACCATCGACACCGCGGCGGCACACGAGCGCGCCCGCGCCGTGTCGTCCGCCAAGGTGGCCGTCGCCAAGGCATGCAAGGCCGTGGGCCAGGGCGCGGTGCAACTGCACGGCGGCATGGGCATGACCGAAGAGCTGGCGGTCGGCCACTATGTGCGCCGCGCCATCCTCATCGAAGGCCAGTTCGGCCCGGCTTCGTGGCACCTGCGCCGCGTGGCGCGGCTTCGCGCCACGAACGACATGAACGACGCGCGGTAGCCACAACCCGCGCGCCGCATTCGTCGCTTTCGACGATGCAGCGCCATCGCCCCCGCGCCAAGATCGCTCCACGCAACAGGAGACAAACCATGGCAGGTCCATTGCAGGGACTTCGGGTGATCGAGATGGCGGGCATCGGCCCCGGGCCGTTCTGCGCGATGCTGTTCGCCGACATGGGCGCGGAGGTGATCCGCATCGAGCGCCCCGGCACGCGCACCGCGCCGCACGACATCCTCGCGCGCGGGCGCAGCACGCTGCAGGTCGACCTGCGTGCGGAGGGCGCGGCGCAATCGGTGCTCGACGCCATCGCCAAGGCCGATGTGCTCATCGAAGGCTTTCGCCCCGGCGTCATGGAGCGGCTGGGCCTGGGCCCTGCCGAGTGCCATGCGCGCAACCCGCGCCTCGTGTACGGCCGCATGACCGGCTGGGGCCAGCACGGGCCGCTGGCGCATGCGGCGGGCCACGACATCAACTACATCGCCATCAGCGGCGCGCTGCATGCCATCGGCCGCTCCGGCGAGCCGCCCGTGCCGCCGCTCAACTACGTGGGCGACTTCGGCGGCGGCGCGATGCTGCTGGCTTTCGGCATCCTGGCCGCGCTGCACGAGGCCAAGGGCTCGGGGCAGGGCCAGGTGGTCGATGCCGCCATGACCGACGGCGCGGCGCTGCTGTCTTCGATGATGTACGGCTTCAAGTCGGCCGGCCAGTGGAGCAACCAGCGCGGCGAGAACATGCTCGACGGCGGCGCGCACTTCTACGACACCTATGCCTGCGCCGACGGCAAGTACGTGGCCGTGGGCGCCATCGAGCCGCAGTTCTACGCGCTCATGCGCGAGCGCTGCGGCATCGCCGACGACCCGGCCTTCGACGCGCAGATGGACGCCGCGCGCTGGCCGCTGCTCAAGCTGCGCATGGCCGACGTGTTCCGCACCCGCACGCGCGACGAATGGTGCGTGCTGCTCGAAGGCAGCGACGCCTGCTTCGCCCCCGTGCTCGATTGGGACGAAGCGCCCGAGCATCCGCACAACGTGGCGCGCGGCACCTTCGCCAACGTGGGCGGCGTGGTGCAGCCCGCGCCCGCGCCGCGCTTCAGCCGCACCGCGCCGGTGGTGCCGCCGGCCCGCGCGCACGACGACGGCCCGGCCCTGCTGCGCCGCTGGGGCGTGGCGGCCGACGCCATCGCGCCCCTGGGCGCTGCCTGAACGAACAAGCTGAACGAACGAGAAGAGCGGAGGCAAACCCCATGTTCCTCACCCAACCCGTGCACAAGGGCCGCCGCGAAAAGGGCAAGGCCACCGCCGTGGTCTGCGGCAAGCAGCGGCTGAGCTATGGCGAGTTTGCCGACCGCGTGGCGCGGCTCGGTGCCGTGCTCAGGCAGCTCGGCATGCAGCCGGGCGACCGCGTCGGCATGATGAGCCTCAACTCGCACCGCTTCGTCGAATACTTCTTCGGCACCTGGTGGGGCGGCGGTGTCATCAACCCCGTCAACATCCGCTGGAACCCGAAAGAGGTCGCCTACTCGCTGGACGACTGCGACACCCGCATCCTGCTGGTGGACGACGTCTTCGCGCCGATGGCCGGCGAGCTGCGCAGGCTCTCGGCCTCGCTGCGCACCGTGGTCTATTGCGGCGATGGCACCGTGCCCGAAGGCATGGTCGGCTACGAGGCGCTGCTGGCCGATGCCGTGCCCGTCGACGACGCACCGCACAGCAGCGACGAGCTGGCGGCCGTGATGTACACCGGCGGCACCACCGGCCAGCCCAAGGGCGTGATGCTCTCGCACGGCAGCCTGTGCATCAACGCGCTGGGCACGGTGGCCGCATTGCCGCGCGACACGCAGGACGCGGTGGCCATCGTTGCCGCGCCCATGTTCCATGTGGCCGGTTGCGGCATCGCGCTGCAGAGCCTGCTGCGTCTGGTGCCCGTGCACGTGGTGCCGATGTTCGACGAGCTGGCGGTGCTGCAGACGCTGCAGTCGGCGCGCGTCACCGAAATGTTTTTGGTGCCGACCATGATCAAGCGCGTGATCGAGCATCCGCGCTTCGCGGAGTTCGACCTGTCGGCGCTGCGCCTGCTGTCGTATGGCGCGGCGCCCATCGACGCAGCGCTGCTCGACCAGGCCATGCGCGCCTTTCCGGGTACCGCGTTCGCGCAGGTCTACGGCATGACGGAGCTGTCGCCCGTAGTCACTGCGCTGCCGCCGTACTGCCACCAGCCCGGCCCGAACCGCGAGCGTTTGCTGCGCTCGGCCGGCATGCCCATCACCATCGCCGAAGTCCGCATCGTCGATGGCGAAGACAACGAGCTGCCCTTCGGCCAGGTCGGCGAGATCGTCGCGCGCGGGCCGATGGTCATGAAGGGCTACTGGAACAAGCCGAAGGAAACCGAAGCCGCATTGCGCGGCGGCTGGATGCACACCGGCGACGGCGGCTACATGGACGAAGAAGGCTACGTCTTCGTGGTCGACCGCATGAAGGACATGATCGTGAGCGGCGGCGAGAACGTGTATTCGGCCGAAGTCGAGAACGCCATCGCCCAGCTGCCGCAGGTGCTGATGTCCGCCGTGATCGGCGTGCCCGACGACAAGTGGGGCGAGCGCGTGCATGCGGTGATCGTGCGGCGCGAAGGCATGGCGCTCGATGCCGAGGCCGTCATCGCGCACTGCCGCGACCAGATCGCGAGCTACAAATGCCCGCGCAGCGTGGAGTTTCGCGATGCGCTGCCGCTGTCGGCGGCCGGCAAGCTGCAGAAATTTCAATTGCGCGAACCCTTCTGGGCCGGCAAGGCACGCCGCGTCGGCTGACGCGCCGACACACCGGCACCGGAACAAGAACACAACCCAAGGAAACCACCATGCCCATCGACTTCCGCCGCTCCTGGAGCGACGAAGACCTGGATCTGTACCGCGACAACGTGGCGCGCTTCGTCGAAACCGAAGTGCTGCCGCATGACGAAGAAGCGCGCAAGCGCGGCCACGTGGGCCACGAGGTCTGGCGCAAGGCCGGCGCGCTCGGTCTGCTGTGCGCCGACATTCCCGAAGAGTACGGCGGCGCCGGCGGCGATTTCCGCCACGAGGCCGTGGTGTACGAGGAGATGTCGCGCCGCGCCCTCAGCGGCATGGCGACGTCGGTGCACGCCATCGTGGCGCACTACTTTTTGAACCACGGCACCGAGGCGCAGAAGCGCCACTACCTGCTGCGCATGGCGCGCGGCGAACTGGTCGGCGCCATCGCCATGACCGAGCCCGGCGCGGGCTCCGACCTGCAGGGCGTGCGCACGCGCGCCGAGAAAACACCCGATGGCGGCTACCTCATCAACGGCTCGAAGACCTTCATCACCAACGGCTTCCTGGCCGGCGTGGTGCTGGTGGTGGCCAAGACCGACCCGGCGCAGGGCGCCAAGGGCACGTCGATCCTCATCGTCGAGACCGAGGGCTGCAAGGGCTTTCGCGTGGGCCGCGTGCTCGACAAGATCGGCATGAAGGCGCAGGACACCTCCGAGCTTTTCTTCGACGACGTGCGCGTGCCGGCCGATGCGCTGCTGGGCGGGCAAGAGGGGCAGGGCTTCTTCCAGCTCATGAGCGACCTGCCGTACGAGCGCACCATCATCGGCGTGAGCGCGCTCGCGGCCATGGAAGGCGCCTACCAGGCCACGCTCGACTACGTGCGCGACCGCAAGGCCTTCGGCAAGCCGATCGCCGAGTTCCAGAACACCAAGTTCAAGCTGGCCGAGATCGCCACGCAGATCAAGGTGGGCCGCGCCTTCATCGACCGCTGCGTCGAAGACCTGGTGGCCGGCACGCTCGACACCGCCACCGCATCGATGGCCAAGCTCTGGGGCTCCGAGACGCAGGGCCGCGTGATCGACGAATGCCTGCAGCTCTTCGGCGGCTACGGCTTCATGAACGAATACATGGTCGCGCGCATGTACGCCGACGCGCGCGTGCAGCGCATCTACGGCGGCACCAACGAGATCATGAAAGAGGTGATCTCGCGGGCGCTGTGAAGCAGCAGTAACGAAGGCGCGGCGCAGGCCGCGCCCGTCGCCGGCTCGTTCAGGACAGCCGGCGCAGCTCCGCCCGCGCGATCTCGCGGTGCGGGTACGAGGGCGAGAGGCCGATGAAGGTCGAGTACTTCTCGCGCGCCGCCGCCGTGTTGCCGGCGTCTTCCAGCTCCAGCGCCTCGATGGTGAACTGGGTGAAGAGCCGGTTGGCGTCCTCTTCCCTTGGCGACGCGGCCAGCGACTTCGGCTGCAGCTCGGGCTGCAGGGCGTAGATGCGCCGCTGCACTTCGATCAGCTCGATCAGCGCGCGGCCGATGCCTTCGATGTTGTCCGAAACCGGTGGCAGGTCCGCCGTGCGGACATCCGCCGCCGCCTGGTCCAGAAGATGCGAAGCGACCCGCAGCAGGTGGTGGAGTTGCTTGAGTTTCATGGGCGGATCGCGGGTTGTCGGGTGGCAGCCGTGGCGGGTGCGCGTGGGCTGTCGGGCTTCGCTGCGTTGCCTGCGAAGCCGGGTTCGTGTCGATCCATCAGTTGTCCTGTGTTGCGCCAGAGGCCATGCGGCCGCGCTTTTTCTCTTGTCGAGGTGTGGGTTGCTGTTGATGTTGCTGCTGCTGGCCGGCGGTGGCGGCGGGCGATGCCTCGCCGCCCATCTTTTCCGCGAGCTGCTTGGCGCGCTCGGCGATCGCCAGGCCCTTGGCCGTCTCGGGGCCGTGCACCTTCACCGCGAACGCCTTGCTCACGGTGCCCTTGCCCGCCGTGTACGTGATGGCCAGCCAGTAGCCCGGATGCGCCGCGTGCGGCGTCTTGAAATGAACGCCGCTCACGCCGCTGGTGTTGTTGCGCCGGGTGATCTCGGACTTGGAGCGCTTGGGCGCGCGCGGGCCGTGCGCGTGCGCCGACAGCCCCATGCGGATCGCTTCCTCGGCCGGGTGCGGCCGCGCCAGCCCGGTCATGTGCTTGAGCTGCCGCTCGCGTTCCCTGACGGCCAGCGCGTACGCCGCGTCGCCCAGGCCATCGACCGGAAAGTCGGTGCGAAGAATCTCGCCGGGCGCGATGTAGGTCTTGGCCATCCAGCCGCGCACCTTGCCGTTGGGCGCCAGGTGATGAAAAACGCCTGGCATGCCGGTGGTGTTGTTGACCCTGGGCTTTTCGGCCCGTGCGCGCCGCGCGACCGGCGGCACGCTCCTGACGATGAAATCGCGCCAGTCCTGCGCATGGAGCAGTGCCTGTTCGAGGCTGCCGTAGCTGGCCTTGCCGAACAACTTGTGGTGACGAACACCGTTGCGAACCAGTGAAACCTCGAAGCCCCAGGACCTGGGGTAAATGCCATACATGGCGGCCGGATTGGGAATTCCTTTAGGCATTCTCGACGCGTTGAACTTTTCAACCTTGCTGCTTCTCATGAGCTCCCCGGACCGCGTGGCGCTCATGGGCGCGCGTGTTTCGCCGGTATTTTGGCTGAAGCGGGATGACAGTTCGGCGGCGCGATGTCCCGTGTGGAACAAACCGGAAATGTGGCGGAGGTCCGCGCGGCTGCCCGTGCACAAGGGGGTGGCTGCGCGGCCCGGAAGCTTCACGGGGTCTGCCTTGCTTTCGAGGCGCCCGTGCGCCGCCGGTGGGTTTCCTGCCGGGGCGAAGGCGTGGGTGCGCCGGTGGCGCTCAGCTTCTGTTCGAGCTGCCGTTCGCGCTCCTCGATGGCCAGACGCTTGGCCTCGTCGGCACCGTGTTCCTTGATCGAGAACGCCTTGCTCACGCTGCCCTTGCCCGCCGTGTAGGTGATGGCGAGCCAGTAGCCGGGGTGCCCGATGTTGGGCGACTTGAAATGCACCCCGCTCACGCCGCTGGAGTTGGTGCAGCGCCTGATTTCCGACTTCGAGCGCTTGGGCAAGCGTGGCTCGGCGGAGTGCACCGCGGGGCCGGTGCGGATCGCCTCCTCGGCCGGGTGCAGCCTGGACAGGCCCGCCATGCGCTCCAGCTGCCGCGCCCGTTCCTCGATGGCCAGCGTCTGCGCCGCCTGGCCCGCTGCGCCGACGGGAAAGTCGGTGCGAAGTATTTCGTCTTGCCCGAGGTAGGTCTTGGCCACCCATGCCCGGACCTTGCCACCGGCGCTTACCTGGCAGAAGACGCCCGACACGCCGGTCGTGTTGTTGGCGCGGAGCTTTTCGGCCCGCGTGCGGCGCGGCAGCGGCGGCACGCTGCGCACGACTTCGTCGCGCCAGTCCTGCGCCTGGAGCAGCGCCTGCTCGACGCTGCCGTAGCTGGCCCGCCCGAACTGCTTGTAGTAGCGCGTGCCGTTGCGCACGATCGACACCTCGAAACCCCAGGCGCGCGGAGAGATGCCGTACATGGCGGCCGGGTTGGGGATTCCTCTGGGCATGGTGGCTTCGGGCCTTGCTGCGCTCTCGACGTGGACAACTGACCGGAGCGATGTCCGGGTTCACGGCCGAACCCTTCCCTTGCCGCGCGGGAATGCCGTTGCGGAGGAAAGGGGTGGGCCTTCCGGGGAATGCTAGGGATTGCGCAGGGGCGGCGGTATCACCGGAATCCGTAGTCGTGAAGGGCGGACGGCCCTTGGCCAGCCGCCAGCTAGCGGATCACGCCCAGCTTTCGCGCGATCGCCACCGCCTGCGTCCGGCTCTTCGCGTCCAGCTTCATGTTGATGTTGCGCAGGTGCGTGCGCACCGTGCTGTCGGACACGAACAGCTTTTCGGCCATCGCGTTGTTCGAGTACCCCTCGGCCAGCAGCTGCAGCACGCGGATCTCCTTGCGCGTGAGCGGCTCCTTCATGGCGTCGCCGGCCGGTGTTTCGGCATCGGCCGGCGCGGGCAGCGGCCCGATGAGTTGCAGCAGCCGTTGCAGGTAGTCCGCCAGGATCGGGTCGGTGTTGGGGCCGCCGCGCGATGCGGGCGCTTCCTGCATCGCGATGGCGTAGCGATGGATCAACGTGCCCACGGCCGAGCCCTCATCGAGGATCAGCCGCACGAATCCTTCCTGGCTTGCCGTCTGCAGCACCTCGCCGATTTCTTCGATGGCGGCGGCCATGTCGCCGGCGCGCTGCAGCGCCATCGCGCGCAGCACCTTGAGCTTGAGTGCGCGGCGGTTGTGCGCCGAGGCGCGCGCGGCATGGATCTCGGCGTCGAGCACGGCCAGCGCCGCGCGCGGGTCGCCGAACGCGATGTCCCAGCGCGCGGTGGCCAGCGCCAGGTAGTCGAGGTCATGCGCGGGCAGGCGCTGGCGGCGTTCGCGCTGCCACAGCGCAGGGTCGTCGGCGCGCAGCAGTTCGTCGCGCGACGCGGGGCCGTTGCCCTGCAAGAGCAGCATGCGCGAGCGCTCCAGCTTGGCACTGGCCACCACGCGCGGCAGTTGCCGGTGGTGGCCCAGGTATTCGAGTTCGGTCAGCGCCTGGAAGGCCGCGTCGATGTCACCGGCATGGAACGCGATGCGCGAGCGCATCACGTGGCTCAGGATCATGTGGTCGGGCAGGCCCACGTCGCGTGCCAGCGGCAGGTACACGTTCAGCAGGTGCTCGGCCTGCACGAGCTGGTGGGTCTCGTACACGGCGCCCGCATACAGCACGCCGGCCCAGGCGTTGCCGTGGCTGTGGTTGTACGACACCGCATGGGTCGAATCGACGGCCATGCGCAGGCGCGCGGTGGCCTGCCGCAGCCGGCCTTCCTGCAGGTCGAACAGGCCGGCCAGCGACTCGGTGTACATGCGGTTGAAGGTGCTGTTGCCCTGCTCGCGCGCGGCTTCGAGCATGCGCCGCGCCTCGTGCTGGTCGCCGCGCACGGCCAGGATGTGGGCCATGGCATTGAGCAGCACGCTGTCGGCAAAGGCCAGGCCGGTGGGCAGGCGCGCCAGGCTCTGGCGGCCGATGTCGTAGGCCTCGTCGTGCCGGTCCTGCATGGCCAGCAGCAGCGGCACGAGCGTGTGCGCGCTCGCCCGCACTTCGGGAATGGGGCTGTCGAGGCAGCCCGATTGTTCGAGCATGCGCATCGCGTCCCACGGGCCGTGCGTGAAGCAGGTGGCCCACAGCGCGATGGGCTGCAGGAAGGGGTGCTCGCGCAGCTGGTGTTCGGGAATGGCCGAGAACCAGCGCGCGAGCATGCGCATGCGGCCCTGTTCGAGGAACTGCGCCGCATAGCTGTCGAGCAGGGTCAGCGCATACGGATGGTCGCCACCTTCGATGGCATGGTCGATGGCGGGCACCGGGCGGTCGTGCGATTCGTACCAGCCCGAGGCCGCAAGGTGCAGCCGCTCGATCTCGTCGGGCTGCTCGCGCGCCAGTTGCGCGCGCAGGAAGTCGGCGAACAGGCTGTGATAGCGCCACGCAAGGGCGTCGCCATCGCCACCCACGGGCGTGAGAAAAAGGTTGGACGCCGCGAGCTGCTCGAGGATGGCGGCGCAGTCCATGCGCGGGTTCAGCGCCTGGCACACCGAGGCATCGAGCTGGCGCAGGATGCTGGTGCGCAGCAGAAAGTCGCGGATCTCTTTCGGCTGGTGCGCGAGCACGTCTTCGGCCAGGTACTCGGCCACCGCGCGGTCGGAGCCCGAGAAGCGCTCGACAAAACCGGTCTCGGTGCCGTGCCGCTCCAGCGCCATCGATGCGAGCCAGATGGCGGCCACCCAGCCTTCGGTCTTGCGGTGCAGTTGCGACAGCATGTCGGCGGGCAGCGCCTGCATGGCCGGGGCCGTGCGCAGGCCGAAGAAGGCGCTGGTTTCTTCCAGGCTGAAGCGCAGGCGGTCGGTGTCGATCTCGATGAGCTGCCCGCGCGCACGCAGCCGCCCCATGCCCAGGTCGGGCAGGCCGCGCGAGCCGATCACGATCTGGCCGCGGCGCGGCAGGTGCTCGACGATCTCGCGCACGAGGCCCAGCACCGCGGGCTCCTGCACCACCTCGAAGTCGTCCAGAAAGAGGGTGAACGGCGCGTCGTGCGCGGCCAGCGCCGCCACCGCGTCGAAGGGGCCGTTGGGGTGCGGCTCTTCCACGCCCAGGCGCAGCGCGGCTTCGGCCAGGCAGTTCAGGAAGCGCGAGACGTCGTTGTCGGCGCGGTCGAGCGTGAGCCATGCGGTGGCGATGCCCTGCGCCTCCATGCGCTCGCGGATCTGCGCCATCGCCGTGGTCTTGCCGAAGCCGGCCGGCGCGCGCACCAGCACCAGCTTGACGGTGGCCGCCGCGGCGATCTCCTCGCGGATCGCGGTGCGCGGCACCTGCGTGGCGGTGGAGGCCGGCGGGTTGAGCTTGGTTTCGAGAATCCTGGCGGTGGAAGGCGACATCGCGAACGGAAAAGAACAGGGGCGGCGCAGGGGCCGAAGCGACCCGGATTTCCGTCGTTTCCGACGATGCCGCCGCCGATTCTGCTTCCTAAACTGGCTGGCGACAAACGATCGCTTCACTGCCAACCTCACCCCGCAAGGACCCCTGATGCAACTCGATTCCAGCATTGCCGCCGTCGTCACGGGCGGCGCTTCGGGCCTGGGCGCCGCCACCGCGCGCCGCCTGGCCAGCCACGGCGTGAAGGTCGCGCTGTTCGACCTCAACGCGGAACAGGGCGAAGCGCTGGCCAAGGAACTCGGCGGCGTGTTCTGCAAGGTCGACGTGACCTCCGAAGAGCAGGTCGATGCGGCCTTTGCCAAGGCCCGCGCCGCGCATGGGCAAGAGCGCGTGCTGGTCAACTGCGCCGGCACCGGCAACGCGGTGAAGACCGCGAGCCGCGACAAGGCCACGGGCGAGATCAAGCACTTTCCGCTCGCCAACTTCGACCGCATCATCCAGATCAACCTGGTCGGCACCTTCCGTTGCATCGCCAAGTCGGCGGCCGGCATGTTGACGCTCGACATGCTGCAGGACGGCGAGCGCGGCGCCATCGTCAACACCGCCTCGGTGGCGGCGCAGGACGGGCAGATGGGCCAGGCCGCCTACACCGCGTCGAAGGCCGGCATCGTCGGCATGACGCTGCCGATTGCGCGCGACCTGATGGGCGAGGGCATCCGCGTCAACACCATCCTGCCGGGCATCTTCGACACGCCGCTGCTGCAGGGCGCGCCCGACAACGTGAAGGCGGCGCTGGCCGCGTCGGTGCCGTTCCCCAAGCGGCTGGGCAATCCGGCGGAGTACGCGACGCTGGCCGAGCTGATGATCACCAACGGCTATTTCAACGGCGAGAGCGTGCGGCTCGACGGCGCGATCCGCATGGCGCCGAGATAAGCGAGTGCCGCGTGCGGGCGCGCATAGCCCGCGAAACGACAGACGGCGTCCCTTGAATATGGGATGCCTCGGCTTCCTGGCTGTTACTACGATCGCCCAGCGATCGGGGGATCGCAGCTTCAAGGAATGCCATGAGAACAACAAGCGGTGGGGGTTCCGTGTGGGCGCGCTGCGTGCCGGCCGTCTTCGTGGCTGCGGCGTTGGGAGGGTGTTCGTCGCTGAAGGCACCCGTGCCCGAGCCGACCTTTGCGCAGGTCTCGATGGAAGACAAGACGGTTCTTGCGCGTGCCGTGGACGACTTCTACGTCCGGTACAAGGCCAGTGCCGACGCCACCACGGCCAGCCCGCAGAACGCCCAGGCCTTGCTCAATGCGGGGCGCGTCCTGATCGAGCTTCGCTGCGAGGAATACCTGGACGCCATTGGCCAGAGCACCCAGGCTGCGGGCAACCTGCGCCAGCAGACCAACCTTGTCGGCGGACTGTCGTCGGCGTTGATGGGCGTCACCGGCAGTTCCGCCAAGGAGATTGCGGGCGTGGCGTCGGCCTTCAGCTTCGCGGGCGCGAGCATGGATGCGTACTCGACGGCCTATCTGTTCGCCGATGCGGGAACCTCGATCATCAAGCTCGTTCATTCCTCGCAAGAACTCTTCATGAACGAGGTCGACAAGAGCCTGCAGGGCGCGGCGCTCAACCATACGAATGCCGTGCACATCCTGCTGGGCTATCAGTCGATCTGCCGGCCGGCCAAGATCCGTGCGCTCGTCAACGACGCCATCAGCAAGGCCCAGGTCGTGGCGGAAATCGTGCCCAACAACGGGGCCGACCTGGAAGTCATGGGTGTGCTCGCGCAACTGTCGCGCGCGTTGGGCGAGCCCATTTCAGAGAGCGATGCACTCGTGCTCTACGCACGTGTCCTGAAGCCGGCGGATGGAAGCCTGAAGCTCGCGAGTGGAACGGAACTGAACAAGGTCCAGATCGCAAGCCTTTCCAACATATTCCTTCCCCTGGGATTGAAGAGTTCCAAGGTGGGAGAGCGGTGGAGAGCGGTACTGAATGGCGCAACGCCTCCGGTGAACACGCCGCCGCAGCAGCAGGAGCTGACCAGCTCTGCCAACGCCGCGATCAAGGCGACAGAAGCCAAAAGCGATGCAGCGAAAGCGGCGGGCGCAATCGAGGTTGCGGGGCAGACCTCGGTGGTCACGCAGAAATTGCAGCAGGCAATCAACGAGG
Organism: Variovorax sp. EL159; assembly: GCF_900100965.1. Classification (GTDB taxonomy): domain Bacteria; phylum Pseudomonadota; class Gammaproteobacteria; order Burkholderiales; family Burkholderiaceae_C; genus Variovorax. The sequence goes on from NZ_FMUJ01000008.1 coordinate 164,262, forward strand.
TGTTGAAGGGGGGCGATCTGGAGAAGGCCAAGGGCTTGGCCGACGAGGCGAAGGGCCTGGCCGATGCCGCGGTGGTCTCCGCGGAGAAGAACAAGGCGGACCCAAAGATCGCCAGTCCGGCAAGCGCTGCCGCGGGTGACGCCGTGTCGACTACCGCCGTCGTGAAAGAGGCAGTTTCCGGTGCCATAGCGCGCAGGGACAGTGCCAAAGGACTGCAGCCCCGGATGAGCCAGCTGTCGCTGCCGATCATCGGCATTGCCCGCTGACGCATCGGGAGCGCCTTCCCCTCGGGCGGGGCGCTCCCCAAAATCGTCCGTTCCGACGACGCTGTGCATTGGCGCGGCGCCAACAATTCTCCGAACCCCTTGAAGTCACGGAGAAAACCCATGCCCGAAGCCTATATCGTCGCCGCCGCGCGCACCGCCGGCGGCCGCCGCAACGGCCGCCTTGCCGGATGGCACCCGGCCGACCTCGCCGCGCAGGTGCTCAATGCCCTGGTGGAGCGCACCGACGCCGACCCTGCGCTGATCGAAGACGTCATCATGGGCTGCGTCGGCCAGGCCGGCGAGCAGGCGTCCAACATCGCGCGCAATGCGGTGCTGGCCTCGCGCCTGCCCGAGTCGGTGCCGGCCACCTCGGTCGACCGGCAATGCGGCTCGTCGCAGCAGGCGCTGCACTTCGCGGCGCAGGCCGTGATGTCGGGCAGCATGGACATCGTGATCGCCGCCGGCGTCGAAAGCATGACCCGCGTGCCGATGGGCCTGCCCACCACCTTGCCGCTGAAGAACGGCCTGGGCTTCTACGTGAGCCCGCTCATGCAGAAGCGCTACCCCGACATCCAGTTCAGCCAGTTCACCGGCGCCGAGATGATCGCGAAGAACTACGGCATCGAGAAGGCGGAACTCGACGCCTATGCGCTGCACAGCCACCGCCTCGCCATCGAGGCCACCAAGGCCGGGCGCTTCGAGCGCGAGGTCGTGCCGGTGTCGGTGCGCATGGCCGACGGCACCGAGCCGGGCGAGATGCACACCACCGATGAAGGCATCCGCTACGACGCCACGCTGGAGAGCATCGCCGCCGTCAAGCTGATCGCCGAAGGCGGGCGCTGCACGGCGGCCACGGCCAGCCAGATCTGCGACGGCGCGAGCGGCCTGATGGTGGTCAACGAGCGCGGCCTGAAAACGCTGGGCGTGAAGCCGCTGGCGCGCATCCATCACATGAGCGTGATGGGGCACGACCCGGTCATCATGCTGGAGGCACCCATTCCCGCCACGCAGCGCGCCCTGCAAAAGGCCGGCATGAAGATCGACGACATCGACCTGTACGAAGTCAACGAAGCCTTCGCGCCGGTGCCGCTGGCCTGGCTGCGGACGCTGGGCGCCGACCCGGCGCGGCTGAACGTGAACGGCGGCGCGATCGCGCTGGGCCATCCGCTGGGCGCCTCGGGCACCAAGCTGATGACCACGCTGGTCCATGCGCTCGGCCAGCGCGGCAAGCGCTACGGCCTGCAGACCATGTGTGAAGGCGGCGGCATGGCCAACGTGACCATCGTCGAGCGGCTCTGAACGGGCGCGTGGCGCGGGCTATGCTCGCGGCCACATGCCGTCGTCCATCGATCTTTCTTTTTCTTCGTTGCCGGCAGCGGGCGTTCTTGCGCTCGTGCTGGCCTTTGCCGGCCCTGCATCCGCCATGTCGGGCTGCCTCGACACCGCCGTGCAGGTGCCGTCGCCGCCGCGTGCGCTGGCCATGGCCGACGCGGCGCTGCTGGAGCACCAGGCCTTCGGCGGCCAGACCATGGATGCCGAGGGGCGCCTGACCGAAGTGGGCGACTACGAGGCCGAAGACACGCGCCGCACAGCGAATGCGATGCCACCCTGGCAGCGCGTGCTCGGCTACTGGCGAGCCATCGATCCGCAGGACAGCAGGCTGCCGTCGATCGTGCGCTTCGGCGGCGCGCGCCCGGCGGACCGGCGGCTGCTGACGCAGGCGTTGAGCCAGTCGGCCGCCGCTTCCGCGCAGAACCTTGGCACCGGACCCGACCAGGGGCTCGATGCCACTGGCCTGCACGCCGCCGAAGTTGCGGTGAACCGGGTGGCGGTGATCGACTCGCCCTGGTCTGCCGCGTTCATCAGCTGGCTTGCGCGCCGTGCCGGGCTCAGCGACGAGGAGTTCGTTTTTTCGGAAGCGCATGTCGACTATGCCGGCGCCGCGTGGCAGGCCGGCGTGGCCGAATCGCTGGGACAGCCCACACGCTCGGCAATGCGCGCCTGCGACCTGATGCGCACGCCGCCGCGCGTGGGCGACCTGGTTTGCCAGGCGCGGGGCGATGGTGCCGGGCTCGACACCTTCGAGAAGATCGGCGAGGTGCTGGCGACCCGGCCCACCGGCGGCGATGCCCTGCCGATGCACTGCGATGTGGTCGTGGCCGTCGATGCCACGGGCTTCGACACCGTGGGCGGCAACGTGGCCCAGTCGGTCACCCTGCGCCGCCTCGACTTTGCGCGCGGCACGAACCTGCTGGACCCGAGCTACCTGCCCGAAGGGTGCGCGGTGAGCAGCGCGGCCAGCTGTATCGACCGGCACATGAGCCGCCAGCCCTGGACGCTGCTGCTGCAGTGGCGCTGAACGGCCACTGCGTTGCCGCGAAGGCTGTCTCTGTCTATCGGTAGAACGCTTCGACCTTGCCCTTCAGCTTGAGCAGCAACGGGTAGCCCTTGCGGTCCACGGTCTTGCCCGCGGGGACTTTGATCCAGCCTTCGCTGATGCAGTATTCCTCGACGTCGAGGCGTTCCTTGCCGTTGAACCGGATGCCGATATCGTGTTCGAAGACGGCCGCGACGTGGAACGGGCTGCGCGCGTCGGAGGACAGGTGGTCGGGAAGGGGTGGGAGGGGAGTGGCTGCTGTCATGGCGCCCGATGATAGGACCTGGCGGCCGGCCGCCTTGGCCGCCCCGCCGCGTCATCGCCGTTTCTTCTTTTTCGTGGCCTTGGCGGCCGGCTTGGGCGCAAAGCCCAGCGCGGCACGTGCCAGTGCGTCGGCCTCGCCGTTGCGATGGCGCGGAATCCAGCGGATGCTGGCCTGGTCGAAGGAATCGAGCAGCGCGCGGGCATCGTCGAACAGCGCGGCCATGCGTGCGATCGGCCGGGCCTGCGTCGCGCCGAGCTGTTCGACCAGGATGCTGTTGTCGCTGTACGCAAGCACCGCCGTGGCGCCCTGGGCGCGCAGTTCCTGCAAGGCCAGCGTGAGCGCCCGCAATTCGGCTTCGTTGTTGCAGCCCGTGGTGTGCGTGGCCTGCGACAGCGTGCGGCGGCTGCCGTCAGGCGCGGTGATGACCGCACCGATGCCCATGCGGCCCGGGTTCGGCATGGCGCTGCCGTCGCAGTAGACGACCCACGGAAGGCTCTCGCTCATTCGTTCGTTTGCTGGTTCGCTCGCTTTACCCGCCTGCCTGTTCAGCAGTTGTTGCGCTTGATGCCCGCGAGGTTGCAGGGCCGCTGGCCCGGCGGCGGCCCGGGGTCGTGCGCATGCGGTGGCGGCCGCCGCCGCGGGGGACGCCAGCCGTCGTAGTACGGGTCCGGGCCCAGGATGACGACACCGGGGTCTTGCGCGGGTTCCTGCGTGGGGCGGGCATCGGGGTTGCGCGGGATGATGGCCGGGCCCGAAGGCGTGGTCTGTGCCAGTGGCGATGGCGGTGTGTAGTCCGGCCGGCGCCACTCCTCGGATGGCGCGCGCGGCGCCGGCGGTGGCGATTCGAGGATCGGCACCTGCCGCGACTGCCGGTTGCCCGCCGGACAGGCACCGTCGGTGTACGAGACGGCGCCGTTGGCGTCGGTGCAACGAACCACGTCCGCATGCGCGCTCGACGCCATCGCGAGGATGGAGAGAAGGAGCGAGAGGGCCGGGGTGTGCATGGGGAGAGGTTAGCGGGGATGCGGGGCGGGGGCAATCGGTGTGAGGGGCATCGCGCGTCTTGCGGTTCACTGCGCCCGACGGAATGCGGTTGCTGGAAGGACGTGCTTTTTCATGTGCCCCGTAGTGATTTTTCAGTCGCACTCTGCCCATCCATATCGCCGCACTGCCATCACGCAAACGGGTACGGCCCCTCCATCGCCCCGATGTGGCTCACATGGCTCACCATGCCATGCCCCTCGTCCCACAGGTGCAGCATGCAGCCCGGCCGGCCCAGGTACGAGGCCGGTGCCGCGTCGGCGGCCAGACGCAGCGCGATCTCCGTCGTGCTGCTCGGACACGCACACACCACCGTGCCTGCCCAGCGCCTGAACATCGTGCGGTGCACGTGGCCACACAGCACGCGCTCGATGTTGTCGAATGCGCGAACGATGGCTTCGAGCGGCGCAGTGTCCATGCAGCGGTACGCATCCATGTACGGAATGCCGCTCATGAATGGCGGGTGATGCAGCATCAGCAGCGTGGGCTTCTGGCGGTCGGCCTCCAGCGTGCGCTGCAGCCACGCAAGGCCTTCCGCATCGACGCCGCCGTGATGCAGGCCCGGAATGCAGACGTCGAGCGCGACGATGCGCACCGGATGGTCGTCGATGCAATAGTGCAGCGCGCCGGTGCGTGGCAGGTAGGCGTGGTCCGCGAAGGCGGTGCGGAAGTTCTCGCGGTGGTCGTGGTTGCCGGGGATGACGAGGCATGGCATCTCCAGCCTCGCGAGCCGGGTACGCACTTCGGCGTATTCCTCCGGCCGGCCTTCATCGACGAGGTCGCCTGTCAGCAACACGAGGTCGGGCCGGCGGTCCAGCCCGTGCAAGTGGTCGATGGCCTCGTCGAACATGCGGTTCGAGTCGACAACACCCTGGTAGAGCTGCCCGGCGGGTCGGACGTGGGGATCGGAAATCTGCGCGATGAGCATGGGGCGAGGCCTCGTGGTTTCCTCGTCGTCAAGCAGGTTCCGTTCCTTCTTTCTTTGTTTCTTTCTCCTTGGCGCGCAGCTTTGTTCAGATGCCGACGAACTCCGCCACTTCGGCCAGCGGCGCGCGCTCGGTCACCAGTGCATCCAGCGGCCTGCTGCGGTCGGCGTAGCCGATGGCCATGCCGGTGAACAGCATGCGCTCGGGCGGCAGCGAGATGAACTGGCCGATGGTCTGCGGGTAGATCGCCCAGCATTCCTGCGGGCAGCTGTCGAGGCTTTCGGCGCGCAGCAGCAGCATGACGTTCTGCAGCATCATTCCCAGGTCGGACCACTGCGGCGGCCCCATGCGGCGGTCGACGCTGCAGAACAGCGCGAGCGGCGCGCCGAAGAACTGGTAGTTGCGCGCAAACCATTCGCGGCGCGCGGCCTTGTCTTCGCGCGGAATGCCCAGGCGCGCGTACATGGCCTCGCCGACGGCGAAGCGGCGGTCGCGATACGGCGCGACCAACTCGCGCGGGTAGATGTCGTATTCGCTGCCTTCGCCGGCCGGGGCTTCCTGCACGCGGCTGCGCATGATCGCCTTGAGCTCGGCCAGCCGCTCGCCGCCCACCACGTGCAGGTGCCAGGGCTGCAGGTTGCCGCCCGAAGGCGCGCGCAAGGCCTGTTCGATCACGCGGCGGATGACGTCGCCCGGCACCGGCGTGTCTAGAAAATCTCGCACCGAGCGGCGGGTGGCCACGGCGTCCTGAACGTTCATGAAAAAAGGTCCTGGTGATGCCTCGGAGCAGGGGGCTCGTCCGGCATGGCGCAGCCATGTTAGGGGCAACCCTCGGGTGCCCTCAATCGTCCGTTCCGACGATGGGGCGCGGGGTGGTGGCTGCCTACCATTCCTCGCGCACAGGAGACATACACATGCTCGGATTGATGCAAGACCGCCCGCTGCTGATCTCGTCGCTGATCGACCACGCAGCCACCTTCCATCCGCACGCGGAGATCGTCGGACGCACCGTGGAGGGGCCGGTGCACCGCACCAACTACGCGGAGCTGCAGCGCCGCTCCAAGCAGGTGGCCAATGCGATGGCGGCGCTCGGCATCGAACCTGGCGACCGCGTCGGCACGCTGGCATGGAACACCTATCGCCACCTGGCGCTGTACTTCGGCGTCTCGGGCGCGGGCGCCGTGCTGCACACGGTGAACCCGCGGCTCTTTCCGGAGCAGATCGACTACATCGTCAACCATGCCGAAGACAAGGTGCTGTTCTTCGACGCCAACTTCGCGCCGCTGGTCGAGAAGCTCGCGCCCGGCCTGAAGTCGGTGCGCGCCTTCATCGCCATGACCGACCGCGCGCACATGCCCACCATCGACGTGCCCAACCTGCTGTGCTACGACGAGCTGATCGGCGCACAGAGCGAGGACTACACCTGGCCCGAGTTCGACGAGCGCACCGCCTCGTCGCTTTGCTACACCTCGGGCACCACCGGCAACCCCAAGGGCGTGCTGTATTCGCACCGCTCCACCGTGCTGCATTCGCTGATGGAATGCGCACCCGACACCTTCGGCGTCAACTCGCAGATGACCTTGCTGCTCGCCGTGCCCATGTTCCACGCCAACGCCTGGGGCATGCCCTACGCGGCCGCCATGACCGGCATGAAGCTCGTGATGCCCGGCCCGCACGTGGACGGCCAGAGCCTGTACGAGCTGATGCGCGATGAAAAGGTCGGCTTCTCGCAGGCCGTGCCGACCATCTGGCTGATGCTGTTCCAGTACTTCGATGCGCACCCCGAGATCGACACGCGCGCCCTTGGCCTCAAGCGCATCGGCGTCGGCGGTGCCGCCACGCCGCGCACCATGATCGAACGCTTCGAGCGCGACTTCGGCGCCGACTTCGTGCAGGGCTGGGGCATGACCGAGACCAGCCCCATCGGCGTGATCGGCAACCTGCTGCCCAAGCACTACGCGATGCCGAAAGAAGAGCAGATGCGCGTGAAGATGCGGCAGGGCCGCGGCGTGTGGGGTGTGGAGCTGAAGATCGTCGGCGAAGACGGCCAACGTTTGCCGCACGACGGAAAAGCCTTCGGTCACCTGCACGTGCGCGGTCCGTGGATCGCGAGCGGTTACTTCAAGAGCGAAGGCGGGCCGGTGCTCGACGCCGAGGGCTTCTTTCCGACGGGCGACGTTGCCAACATCGACGAAGACGGCTATGTGCAGCTGGTCGACCGCGCCAAGGACGTCATCAAGTCGGGCGGCGAATGGATTTCGTCCATCGACCTGGAGAACGCCGCGAGCGCGCACCCGGCCGTGGCCGAGGCGGCGGTGATCGGCATCGCCCACCCGAAGTGGCAAGAGCGCCCGCTGCTCATCGTGGTCAAGCGCCCCGGTGCGCAGGTCACCGGCGAGGAACTGCTCACTTTCCTTTCGGAGCGTGTCGTGAAGTGGTGGTTGCCCGACGACGTGGCTTTCGTCGACAGCCTGCCGCATACAGCCACCGGCAAGCTGCTCAAGACCAAGCTGCGCGAACAGTTCAAGGGATATGTCGCGGCGAAGTCAGTTTGATGACTTGTTCGATTTTTCTGTGGACAACTCTGTGGGTTCCCGGGGGAGGCAAAGCGGCAGAGCGAGGATTGACGGGGGTTCCCACCACGTTGCCTGTTGAATAGGCAGGGCTGCCAGTTGGGGAAAAAAGAGCTTTGCCTGCCCTGAAGGTATTCAGGAAAGCGTGATAGAGGATGGAGGAGGTCGCGCGGGTGCCGGTGTGCGGCCCGCAGCGCCATCGCCATCAAGTTCGCGAAATTTTCCTTCGCTCATTTCGTCCCTGGCGTTTCGACATGGGCGTCGAGTGTGAGATGACGATGGATGTTCGCCTCGATTCTCCGCGTGGACCAACGCGCACATGCGCTGCATGAACGCGCCGGACAAACGGCGCTGAATATTCCCTTTGCGTGCCCACTCGTTGCCGCCGACGCCATCGCGCATCGACACGCGGCGCGTGCAACGGAAAACCCGCGCCATCGGCGTTGACAACAACCGCTCAACCAGCCGGCACAACCGCTCGTCGGCGAAGGGCTCGATTCAGTCAGTAACTGGTCAGTACACATTTTTAACAATTGTTACGCCTGAATCCCGCCTCCGTGCACCGCCCGCCGTGGTGTCCGAGGCTCCATGCAAGCGAAAGCCCATGACCTTGTCGCATCGTCGCCAGACCGCGTTCTCGCTCGTCGAGCTGATGGTCGTTGTCGCACTTGTCGCGATTCTTGTTGCGGTCGCCACGCCATCGCTTGTCGGGTTGATCCAGAGCAATCGCGTGACCGCGGAGGTCAACTCGTTCGTCGGCGATTTGCAGTACGCGCGTTCCGAAGCCATCAAGCAGGGGGTGCCGGTCAGTGTGTGCGCCTCTTCCGACGGACTCACCTGTCTGGGGACCAACACATGGCAAAGCGGCTGGATCGTCTTTGTCGACCTGGACGGCTCGGGGACGGTCAATGCCGGTGACACGGTGCTGCGCAAACGCCCCGCCTGGGTCGGCGGCGACACCTTTGCTGCAGCGCCTTCGATCTCGGCCGTCACCTACAGCCGGGACGGGTTCGCCAACCTGCCAGTCGCCGCCACGGGTGCATCGATCGTGCTCGCGTTGCACACGGCACCGGTGAATGCCAGCGCCACGCGCTGCGTTTCGATCAACAGGGTCGGGCATCAGACCGTGGTGCCAGGTGGCACGGGAGCCTGTGCATGAAGGCCCCGGCCCAACGCCGCGTCCAGGGGTTCTTCCTGCTGGAGATGCTGGTGGCAGTGCTGATCGTTTCGCTGGGGCTGTTCGGCCTGTCCAAGATGCAGGCCGCGGCGTTGTCGAACACGCAGACCTCGCGCGTGCGGGCGCTGATCGCGCTGCAGGCCGCCAGCCTGGCCGAGGCCATGCATGGCAACCGGGGCTTCTGGGCCGCGGGTGGCACGGCGCCATCCAGCGTGACCGTGACCGGAACCACGGTGACCGATGCCTCGGGGGTGCTGAGCACCGCGGCGGATTGCAGCGGCGCAACCTGCACGTCCGCGCAACTGGCGGCCTACGACCTGCAGACATGGGCGGGCCGCATGAACACCCGCTTCCCCTTGTACACGGCGGCCATTCAATGCACCACCGTGGTCGGCCAGCCGATCAGTTGCGTGATCAGCCTGGGCTGGGCCGAGAAGTACGTCGCGATCAATCGCGGCACGGCCGCTGCCGCCGGTGCGACACAGACCGCGTCCGCATCTTCGATGCAATACAGCCTTTACGTCGAACCATGAACCGCACAGCACGCAGTCTGCCCAGAGGTCAGTGCCGCCAGCGTGGCCTGGGGCTGGTCGAGCTGATGGTCGCGCTCATCATCGGCCTGTTCCTGCTGCTGGTCATGGGCTCGGTGTTCCTGAACATGAAGCAGGCCTTTACCTCGCAGGATCAACTGGCACAGCTGCAGGACAGCGAGCGGCTGGCGCTCACGGTGTTGACCACCACGGTGCAGGCGTCGGGCTACTTCCCTGATCCGCTGGTGAACACGGCGGCCACTGACCTGCCGGCCGCGACCGGCGCAGGCTATGGCAGCTTCCTCGCGGGGCAGGGGGTGGTGGGGCTGAGCGGGACCGCGGGCGCGAGCGACACTATCACATCGCGCTACATGACCGCGAGCGGCGACGGCATCATGGACTGCTTGGGCAATGTGAACCCGATCACCTCGGGCGCGAACAAACTGGTGATGAACACCTTCACGGTGAGCGCGGCCCACGAACTGCTGTGCTCCACAGATGGCGGAACGACGACCACGCCACTGGTGAGCGGCGTCACGTCGCTGAAGGTCCTTTACGCCACCGACACCGCCGGTGATGGCAAGGCTCTGCAATACCTGGATGCGGCGACGGTGACGAGCCATGCGTGGTGGCCACAGGTGCACACGGCGCAGATCACCATCACCATGGCCAATCCCTTTGCGAGTCAGGCGGGACAACCGGCCGGCATCGACTGGACCCAGATCGTCAACCTGATGAACAAGTCATGAGCATGCGCGCGCGCCTGTCACCAAGTCCTGCCCGGTTGCGAGAGCGTGGCTTCGCGCTGATCGTCGGCATGTTGTTCCTTGTCATCCTGACGGTGCTGTCCGTCGGCATGTTCCGCAGCTTCAACCTGCAGGAGCGGATTGCCGGCAACACACGCGAGAAGGAGCGCGCACTCGAGGCCGCGGAAAGCGCATTGCAGTACGGTGAATGGTGGCTGAGCCAGGGCAACGGCAGCACCGGCAACGTGTGCGCGGGGCAGCTCGATGCCAACACGCTGTCGCAGATGCAGGTGTGCTCCAACATGATCGCGAAGCCGACGGCCCTGCCCTGGGCCAACCGTGCCGACTACCTGCCTCCCAGCATGAAAGTGGCCACGGGTGGTGGCATCGCGGCCAGCGGAGACATCAACTACAACGCCAAGCCGGGTCTGAGCATCGGCTACTTGGGGCTGTCGCCCGACGGCAAATCGCTGCTGTACCAGGTGTCGGCCTTCGGCTATGGCGGCAGCACGACGGCGGCTGCCGTGGTGCAGAGCACCTACCAGGTCACGGGTGGCAACAAGCCGCTCGACCAACCTTGAAGGAAGACCCGAATGAATCGCTTGCGGATACTCCTCGCCTGCCTGATTGGCATGGTGGCCGGCGTGCCCTGGTTGGCCCACGCACAACTGATCATCAGCGACACGTTGACGGGAGCCTCGTCCTCCTATGACTGGACCGCACTCAACGGCGCGTGCCTGACGGCAGGGAACGACACGGGCAGCATCCCGGCGTGCATTGGGAAGCGGTTGACCTATTACACCGACAAGAATTCGCTGCTCGTGGGTGGGACCACTGGCCGTCTGCCTGACGCCGTGGGCTCCGGCGCGCTTCGCTTGACCAATGGCGACACGCAGAACGGTGGATCGAATGGCGACAACCAGACTGGCGCCGTGGTGTCGAACAATCCTTTCTACACCAACCAGGGGCTGCAGGTGACGTTCACCACCGTCACCTATGGTGGCGATGGAAACAACGGTACCGGTGCCGACGGCATCAGTTTCTTTCTGGCGGACTATGCGCAGGGGCCTTCGGTCGGCGGCCTGGGTGGCAGCCTGGGGTACAGCTGCTCGAATGTGAACGACCGGTACGAAGGCGTCGTGGGCGGATACCTTGGCATCGGCATCGACGAGTACGGCAACTTCTCGAACCCGGGCGATAACACGGCCACCGGTCCCGGCTTCAAGGCCGGCCGCATCAGCGTGCGAGGCGCTGGCAACATCAACTGGGCCGCGCTGAACGCGCTCGACCCGGTTCACTATCCGTCGTCGCTCTCGCCGACTCAGCAGACCGCCGCAGTCAAGGCCACTTGCAAGAGCGGCAAGGTGATGGACTACAGCATCACGACCACGACGACCTGCAAGAACAGCAAGTGCACCACGACCACCACGGGACCGACCGGCAACGCCACCGCAACCTCGTTGTTGGACTACCCCCTGCTTCTCAATGGCACCGCCTACAGCGACCTGCCTTCGGGCGTTTCGATCTCCAACCAGCAAGGTGTGAACATGCCGTTGCGTGGCAACGCCACGCCTATCACCTACGGGTTGCAGATCACCCAGGATGGCCTGCTGAGCCTGTCGTACAGCGTCAATGGCGGCGCGGCGCAGACGGTGATCAACAATCAGTCGATTACGGCAACGAATGGCCCGCTGCCGGACAGGTTCCGCTTCGGCTTCTCGGCCGGCACCGGCGGGTCGAGCAACGTGCATGAGATCACTTGCTTCAAAGCCGCGCCGGTCAACCAGTCGAGCAGCTCTGCCGGCACCAACGTGCAGCAGTCGGGGCGCGTCGAGGCCGGCACGCAGGTATACCTGTCCTACTTCCACTCGACCAACAGGTGGGGCGAACTGACGGCTCAGGATCTGGTGAGCGACCCCACCACCGGCATCGTCTCGATCAACCCGGTGGCCAACTGGGACGCCAGTTGTGTGCTGACAGGCGGCGCTTGCCAGGCCACGAACGGACGCAACACCGCACAGGCATCAGGCAGCCGCAGCATGCTGAGCTGGAACGGGACCGCGGGCATTCCGTTCCAGTGGAGCCAGCTCACCACCGCGCAAAAGACCGCACTCACCGTGGGCGACGCCAGCCAGACCGACATCCGCCTGCGCTACCTGCGCGGCGACAGGAGTAACGAGGTGGCCAACCCGGGTGGAACCTTGCGCACGCGAACCGGCGTGCTGGGCGACATCGTCGATTCGAGTCCTACCTGGGTCGGCGGGCCGTCGCTACCGTACAAGGGACCATGGATAGATGCGCTGCATCCGACCAGCAAGGCGCCCGAAGTGACAGGCAGCTATGCCGCCTTCGCTGGAACCACTGGCGCCACGGCGCAGGGCGGTCGCCAGAACGTGGTCTACATCGGCGCCAACGACGGCTTTCTGCATGGCTTTCGCAGCGGCACCTATGACGCGAGCGGCGCGTTCGTCAACACGACGAACGACGGCACCGAAGTACTGGCGTACATCCCTGCGGCGCTCCTGAATATCATCCACTCCACCACGCCCGCGCTGGATTTCAGTTCGACGCAGTATTCGCACAACCTCTATGCCGACGCCACGCCGGCTACAGGCGACCTGTATTACAACGGCGCTTGGCACACGTGGCTGGTGAGCGGCGTCGGCCCCGGAGGCAATGCAACCGGCCCGATCGGCGACAAGACCAGTGTCGCGAACGGAGTTATCTACGCGCTGGACATCACCGACCCGACGCAGTTCTCCGAAGCGAACGCCAGTTCGCTGGTGCGCGGCGAATGGACCTCGGGAACGGGGACGAGCGCCATCACCTGCATCGGAAACACCAACTGCGGCAACAACCTGGGCAGTACCTACGGCACACCCATCATCCGTCGCCTGCACAACGGGCAATGGGCGGCGCTGTTCGGTAACGGCTTGAACAGCAGCACCGGTACGGCAGGGCTGTTCATCATGCTGGTCGATCCCGCCACGGGAGCCATCACCTTCCGCTTCATCGACACCGGAGCCGGCCCGACCATGAGCGGGACGACCATCACCGCCCGCAACGGCATGGCCTACGTAGCCTCGGCCGATCTGGACGGTGACCACGTCACTGACTACGTCTATGGCGGCGATGCATTGGGCAACCTCTGGCGTTTCGACCTGACCGACGTCGATCCGGCCAAGTGGGCCGTGTCTGCCAAGCCCATTTTCAAGACCGCCGCCGGTCAACCGATCACGACCCGCGTGACGGTTTCCTCGGTGCAGGGCATTGGCCCTGCCGGTCAATCGGGCGTGGTTCTGAGCTTCGGTACCGGTCAGCAGTTTCCGCAGACGCAGATCAATGGCACTACCTATGCGTCGGCTGCGCAGGCCCTGTACGGCGTGTGGGACTGGGACATGAGCAAATGGAACGCCATCGGCGGTGCGTCGGCCCAGTACGCCTCGCTCGTTGCACCGCAGGCAGTCGACACCACCACCTTGCGCGCGCAGAGCATCACGGCGACTGCACCCGGCAGCGGCACGATCTCCGGCTATCGCACGCTTAGCGCCAACAAGGTCTGCTGGAAGGGTTCGAGCAGCTGCAGCGGCGGTGCCAGCGCCAACACGCAGTTCGGATGGACGCTGCCGCTGCCAAGCACCGGCAACGAACAGGTGATCTACAACCCGACCACGGCGTATGGCATGTTCCTCGTCAACACGACCATCCCTGCGGTATCGCAGGCATTGACCTGCAACACGCAGCCGGCGGCGGGCTACACGATGGCAGTGTCGCTCGATACCGGCGGCGCGCCCAACGCGTCGTTCTTCGGTGACCAGAATGGCAACTTCGTGGCCTACAACGGCGGCATTGTGAGTGGCATTGGCCTCAGCGCGACCGGCACGCCATCCATCGTCACTGCGAACAAGTGGCCTTACCTGGTGCAGCAGACCACCGGTGGCACGGGTGTCGTTACCAAGATCAACCCCGCGGCCAACGGCAAAGGTGGCCGCTTGACGTGGATCAAACTGCGCTGACCCTCATGAAGACGCTTCAACGCCCCATGGACAACCGGCGCAACGGCGCGGGCTTCACCCTGATCGAGATGATGATCGTGGTGGCCGTCGTGGCCATCCTCGCCGCCATTGCCTATCCGGCGTACCTGAGCCATGTGCAGAAGGCGCGCCGCACCGATGCCAAGACGGCGTTGCTGGACCTGGCAACGCGGCAGGAGCGCTTCTTCAGCATCAACAACACCTATGCCGGCACGGCCGCGCAATTGGGGTACCCCGGCACCTTTCCGATCGACGTACAAACCAGCGGCACGGTCTTCTATCAACTCTCGGTCACGGCCTCCACGCCAGCGGCGTTGGCCACGGGCTTCGCCGCGACTGCCACGCCGGTGAACCTGCAGGCCAACGACACGCTGTGTGGCACCTACTCCATCGACCAGCTCGGCACCCAGGGCAGCACCGGAACCCTGGGCCCGACCGGCTGCTGGTAGCGGCCTGCTCGCGATGCGGGGCGGTGCGTTCGATCAGTGCTTGTGACCCCCATGCGTCGCAGCACCGGCAGGCTGCGCCGACGCATTCAACGCCCGCACCGGTGCCTTCACCTCGATCGATTCACGCTTGCCGTCCTTGTCCTCGAACACCAGCGTGAGCGGCACGGTGTCGCCTTCTTTCACTTGCTGCTTGAGGTCGAGCAGCATCACGTGGTAGCCGCCGGGCTTGAGTTCAACCGTCTTGCCGGCGGGCAGGTCGAGGGCCGGAATCTGCCGCATGCGCATCACGTTGTCCTGCATCGCCATCTCGTGGACTTCGACGACCGGCGTGACGGGCGAGCTGGCCGAGACCAGCTTCGTGTCTTTTGCGGCGCTGAGCTGCATGAAGGCGCCGGTGGCCTTCTGCTGCGGCACGGTGGCGCGGACCCAGGCCTCCTTGACGGTGACTTGCGCATGCGCGGTGGCCACGAGGAACGAGGCGGCCGAGAGGGCGAGGATGCGTGCAATGGGTGTCATGAAAAATCTCCTTGAATGTGTATGCGTGTCGGGGTTGTTGAAGCTCAGGCGGATGTCTTGAGGATCTGCCGCAGGTCTTGCGCGCACTCTTCGGCGCTCTGTTCGTGGCGAAGCACCAGCCGGATCTTTCCCTTCGGATCGAACACGTAGCTGAAGGCCGAGTGGTCCATCGTGTAGGAGGAGCCGGTGGGCACTTTCTTGTAGAAGACCTTGAAGTCCTTCGCGGTCTCGCTGGTCTTCTGCAGGTCGCCATAGAGGCCGATGAAGCTCGGGTCGAAGGCCTGCGTGTAGGCCTTGAGCACCACGGGCGAATCGCGTTCCGGATCGACGGTGACGAAGATCACCTGCAGGCGCTCGCCATCGGTGCCCAGCAGCCTGCGGATTTCCGCGGCGCGCACCAGTGCGGTGGGGCAGACGTCGGGGCACTGCGTGAAGCCGAAGAAGATCATCACGGCCTTGCCCTTGTAGTCGGCCAGTGTGCGCTCGCGGCCATCGGGGTCGGTCAGGCGAAAGTCCTGCGCGTAGTTGGCGCCGGTGATGTCGACGCCGTTGAAGCTGGTGGGCAGCGCCTTGTCGCAGCCCACGAGCAACAGCGCCGCGAGGTTGCCGCCGGCCAGCAACAGGGCGCGGCGGTGCAAGGGCGCACGCGCCGATGGCGATGCCGCACGCGATGCGGGCGGCGGATGGTTGGTCTGGTTCATGAAAAAACTCTCTCTGTCTCTCCGATGCCCTGTGCGGGCATTGGCTCATTGCGGGACGCGGCGCGACGCGACATCTGCCGAAGTGGCAGTCGTGTGCTACGTGCGGGCGTGCGAAAGAAGAGTCAGGAGAGCGCGGGAGGCCCGCGCGCCGGCATCGGTGCGGCGGTGGCCTTGGCGACGTGCGCGGACGGCATCGGCCGGCCCGCATGCGCCAGCGGCACGAGCACGGGGAGAGACAGCGCCGGCGGCACGGCGGGCGGTGCGCCCGACAGCACGCACAGCGGGCAGTCCATGTGGCCGGCGCCCAGCTCCTGCACACCGTCGTCGGTGTGCACGATCGCCTTGACCGAACCGGCACTTGCACAGACGAGTTCCACGGTCTGCGGATGCACGACCGGCGAAGCCACGGCCACGCCGATGGAGAGCACAAACCACAGCAGCACCCAGCGGACAAGGCCCACGCCCGGACGACGCATGCCCGTGCGTGCAACGGGCTTGAATCGTGGGAAGAGGGCGGAGGAGGGCATCGGCGCGAATTATCGGCCACCAAGCGGCTGGCGCACCACCGATGCGATGACTGCTACTTCTTGCAGTCGAGCGTGAAGCCGGCTCCGGCCACGCTCGCCGCAAATCTCACTGCGGCGAGGCTGCAATAAGCCCCAATGCTTTCGCATCCAGCACCGTCATGGCGTTGTACTCAAGGCCAAGCACACCAGAGGCCGCCAGCGCCTTGAGTTCCTTGTTCACCGCTTGCCGATTGGCCTGCAGCATCATCGCGAGGCTCGCTTGCGACACCTGCAGGCGCACGACGTCTTCGCCATTCGCATGCGTTCCGTGAAGCGCAGCGAGCCGCTGCACAGTGGACGCCACGCGTTGCTGCAGCGAGCCCGCGACCTGGCCGTGCACCGTGTGGGTGTAAGACACGTGCTGGCGTTCGGACATCAGCAGCGCTTCTTTCCACAGCATCGGTTCGCTGTCGAGAATCTCCAGCAGCAGGGCCATGGGCATGTGGATCGCGACGACATCGGTGGTCGCGACGAAGTCGTAGTGCCCATGGTTGAGCGTGGGCAATGCCTCTTCGAGCACTGGCTTGAGGTATGAGAAATCACCCGGCCCCCAAAGCAGCAGGGAGAAGCGATCGCCCTCGGGCGACACGCGGCCGATCGATATGTGGCCCGAGATGAAGAGCACGTATTCGGAAACGCCGCTCAGTTCGGTCCAAACCACAGACCCGCGCGGATGCCGGCCCACGCGCGACGAAAGCAGGAGCCGCGTCATGGCCGTGAAAGACCAGGGCATGAAGGCCTGTTTGACACGCAATTCTCTTTCCATGAACGCGTTGTCCGCCAGCGAGTTCTTGCCCCAGCTCACGCGGGCAACCGCATTGGGTGCGTGCGATGCCAGGGCAGGACGGGCAATGTTCTGCAATGCAACCGGATCGAGGATTGCGACGGCGTTGTACTTCAGCTTGATCACGCCGGAGGCCGCCAGGGCCGCCAGTTCCTTGTGCGCGGATTGACGGCTGACGCGCAGCATGGAGGCCATGTCGTGCTGGGCGAGTCGCAGGTGAACAGCGCCGTCTTCGCTGCCGCGGGTGCCGTAGTACTCGGCCAGCTTTTCAATGGTCTCGGCCACCCGCCGTGAGAGTTTGCCGGCCATCTGGCTGGTCGTCAGTTGGCCCTGCTCCACGTCTTGCGATATGAGCATGTGGCCTATGTCGGCCCATCGCGCGGGCTCGCTGTCGAGCAGCGCAAAGAGTTGATGGCCGGGGATGTGGATGGCCACGGCGTCGTCGCTGGCGATGTATTCGAAGGGGCGTTCTTCGAGTTCGAGCATGTGCGCAAAGCCAAGAAGAACGCCCGGGCCGAGAAGCGTCCAGGTCAAACCGGCGTTGCTGTCGGAGGGCCTTGTATGCAGCACGCTCCCACTCACGAGCGTGAGCATTTCAGGCTCCGTGGCCTCGTCGGACAGCAGCTTTCCCCGTGTGTGCCATTGCAGCCTGGAGAACGCCAAAAGCCGGCTCATGGCCACGGACGGCCATGCGGCAAAGGCTGGCATTTCGCGCAGCGTGCGCTCCATCAGTTCCTTGTCGCTCAGGCGGGGCTCGGTATCGGTCATTGATTTCTTTCTGATCGCCAGGAAGGCGTGCGGGCGGCGCATTTTTTCCTGGCTTGCGACCTCTTGAACCCCGGCAAAAAACCGTTCTCCGATTTTTCGCAACTGAAAAGGCGTGCTGGAATTTTTCTGTGAGGCGGGCGGTATTTCAACTCACGAATAAATCACAAGTACTGCTTTCTGATGCCTGTCCACGAATGCAGTTCCAAAAATCGTTCACGTTTGAAGAGACTCGATCTTTGTGAAAGTCGTTTTATAGACATTCGCAAAAAACTTTTCAAGCGCCCAAATTTAGATTTGCCCGCTTCGATCGCTTCCACGGCTCCCGTGGTTTTCATCAGCAGGTCGAGTGGTTGAAGCAGGCCTTGGTCTCGCATCCGTTGCGGGCACTCCCTCCGAAACAGAGCCATGCATGCGCTTTCTTGAGCGCCTGCGCGGCCAAACGGCTGGCTCCGTTTGCGCTCTTGGCAATCACTCTTCTTGATGACTGCGATCGATGCAGCCGCGGCGCATGCCGTTTGTCTTTTGGATTGATTTTCGATTTTTATGAACAAGACTTTTCAAACGGTATGGAACGACGCGCTCGGCGCATGGGTCGCCGCTTCCGAGGTAGCCGCGGTACGAGGAAAACGCAACAGCTCGTGCGTTGCCGCCCGACCCGATGGCGGAACTCACCGGGAACGGCGCGGGCGCCCAACGCTCGTCTTCACTGCCGTGGCGGCGGCTGTGTTTGTGTTCGCATTCTCTGCATCACCCGACGCAAATGCAGCGGCAGTGAACATCCCGGCGGACATTTGCGTTGGCGGCGCGAATAGCGTTGTGTATAGAACCAATCCCGGCACCACCTTGAATGCAAATCCAACTTCTGGACTGGCGCCCACTGCCAACAACGCAGTTGGAACATATGGTTGGGTCTCGGGCTGCATGGCGAGCGGGGGCGGCTTGGGTTATACGGTGTTGGGGTCCTTTGCCAATGGGGGCGGTTTCATTGGTGTGACTGCGATTGGCAACCAAGCGAATGCTGCCGCCAACTTTGCCACTGCGGTGGGCACGGAGTCGACCGCCATCGGCGTGGCGAGTTCGGCATTCGGCACGGGGAGCATCGCGTCCGGCAGTAGCTCCGTCTCCATAGGGGGCGGGGGCGCTTCAACGCTCAGCGCGGCAAATTCAACCACTGCATCCGGGAACGGCGCCATTGCAATCGGCGTCAACGACACCAAAGGAGCACAAGCTGCGGCGGCCGATGGCATCGCCATTGGCGGCCAGTCTTCCGTGGCTGCGGCGGCCACCTCCGGCGTAGCCATCGGCCGCGGCGCAGTCTCGAGCACTGCGCGCAGCGTGGCGCTGGGTGATGGGGCTTCTACCGCAGCAGCAATCAACGTCTCCAGCGCCACGGTAGGAGGCATTACCTACGGCGGTTTCGCAGGCGCCGCACCTGTAGGCGTTGTCAGCATGGGCACGGCAGGTGCCGAGCGTCAAGTCACCAATGTGGCTGCGGGCCGAGTGGCGGTCGATTCGACCGATGTGATCAATGGCAGCCAGCTTTTTTCCACGCTGAGTACGACGACTAGCAGCATCGGCCGTCTGTCGACCTCGACGTCTACCGGGCTAAGCACCACGAACAGCAATATGAGTAGCCTGTCGACGTCGACGTCGACGTCGACCGGTCTGAGCACTGCCACGAGCAGCATCAGCAGCCTGTCGACCTCGGCCTCTACTGGGATCAGCAGCCTGTCGACCTCAACGTCGACGGGCTTGAGCACGACGAACAGCAGCGTTGCCAGCCTGTCGAGTTCGACATCTATCGGTCTGAGCACCACCAACAGCACCATCAGCAGTCTTTCGACGGGCTTGAGCACGTCGGCGAGCGGCATCGGCAGCCTGTCCACGGGTTTGAGCACGACGAACAGCAGCTTGACGAACCTTTCGACCTCGACGTCTACTGGGTTGAGTACCGCGACCAGCAGCCTCTCAAGCTTGTCGGCTTCGACATCGACGGGCCTGAGTACTGCGACCAGTGGCATTGGCAGCCTTTCGACTGGCCTGAGCACAACCAATAGCGTCGTTGCCAGCTTGTCGGCCTCGACATCCACCGGGATCGGCAGCTTGTCGACGTCAACCTCGACGGGGTTGAGCACGGCGACCAGCAGTGTTGCCAGCCTGTCGACGTCGACTTCAACTGGCCTGAGCACTGCGACGAGCGGCATCGGCAGCCTTTCCACCGGGCTGAGCACGACCAACAGCAACGTCGCCAGTTTGTCGGCGTCGACCTCAACCGGTCTGAGCACCGCGACGAGCAGCATCAGCAGTTTGTCGACCTCCGCTTCCACAGGGATCAGCAGCCTGTCGACGTCGACGTCCACTGGCCTGAGCACGACGAGCAGCAGCGTCGCCAGTTTGTCGGCGTCGACCTCGACTGGTCTGAGCACGGCCACGAGCAGCATCGGTAGCTTGTCGACAGGCCTGAGCACGACGAATAGCAATGTCGCCAGCTTGTCGACATCGACCTCGACCGGTCTGAGCACTGCAGCCAGCAGTATCAGCAGTCTGTCGAGCTCGGCCTCTACCGGGATCAGCAGCCTGTCGACTTCGACATCTACTGGCCTGAGCACGACGAACAGCAATGTCGCCAGCTTGTCGACGTCGGCCTCGACGGGTCTGAGTACCGCAGCCAGCAGCATCAGCAGTCTGTCGACCTCCGCCTCCACCGGGATCAACAGCTTGTCGACAGGCCTGAGTACGGCGAACAGCAGCATCGGTAGCTTGTCGACCGGACTTGCCAACGCGGTGCAGTACGACGACGCAACCCACAAGCAAGTGACCTTGGGCGGTGTCGGCGCGAAAGAGCCGGTGGTCCTCACCAATGTGGCTGCAGGCGTGAATCCGACCGATGCGGTGAACTTCAGTCAGCTGACCTCGCTGTCGACCACGGTCTCCAGTGGGATCGCGAGCCTGTCCACTGGGCTGAGCACGACGAACAGCAACGTGGGAAGTCTGTCGACTTCGACCTCGACGGGGCTGAGCACCGCGACGAGCAGCATCGAAAGCCTGTCGACCTCGACCTCCACCGGGATCAGCAGTCTGTCGACTTCAACGTCGACGGGATTGAGCACGGCGACGAGCAGCATCCAAAGCCTGTCGACCTCGGCTTCTACTGGGATCAGTAGCCTATCGACATCAACGTCGACAGGTTTGAGTACCGCGACCAGCAGCATCGGAAGTTTGTCGACTTCGACTTCCACGGGGATCAGCAGCTTGTCCACGTCAACCTCGACCGGCCTGAGCACGGCGACGAGCAACATCGAGAGCCTGTCGACCTCGACGTCTACCGGGATTAGCAGCTTGTCGACTTCAACGTCAACTGGCTTGAGCACGGCAGCGAGCAGCATCCAAAGCCTATCGACCTCGACTTCCACGGGGATCAGCAGCCTGTCGACTTCAACTTCGACGGGGCTGAGTACGGCAACGAGCGGTATTCAAAGCCTGTCGACCTCGGCCTCCACGGGGATCAGTAGTCTGTCGACGTCAACCTCGACCGGCCTCAGCACGGCGACGAGCAGCATTCAAAGCTTGTCGACTTCGGCCTCCACTGGGATCAGCAGTTTGTCGACCTCGACGTCGACGGGTTTGAGCACGGCAACGAGCGGTATCCAAAGCCTGTCGACTTCGACGTCTACCGGACTAAGCACTGCTACAAGCAGCATCGAAAGCCTTTCGACTTCGACCTCGACCGGGATCAGCAGTCTTTCAACCTCAACGTCGACGGGTTTGAGCACGGCGACCAGCGGCATCAGCAGTTTGTCGACGTCGACGTCCACTGGCCTGAGTACCACGAACAGCAATCTGGGCAGCCTGTCGGCGTCGACCTCGACGGGCCTGAGCACTGCGACCAGCAGCATCGGAAGCCTGTCGACTTCGACCTCGACCGGGATCAGCAGTCTTTCGACCTCAACATCGACGGGTTTGAGCACGGCGACGAGCAGCATCGAAAGCCTATCGACTTCAACCTCGACGGGTCTGAGCACGGCAACGAGCGGTATTCAAAGCCTGTCGACCTCGGCTTCGACTGGGATTGGCAGTCTGTCAACGTCAACATCCACTGGCTTGAGCACGGCGGCGAGCAGCATCGAAAGCTTGTCGACTTCGACCTCCACTGGAATCAGCAGCCTGTCGACGTCAACGTCGACGGGATTGAGCACGGCAACGAGCAGTATTCAAAGCCTGTCGACATCGACCTCCACGGGGATCAGCAGCCTGTCGACTTCGACCTCGACGGGTTTGAGCACCGCGACAAGCAGCATCCAAAGCCTGTCAACTTCAACGTCCACCGGGATCAGCAGTCTGTCGACGTCAACGTCGACGGGCCTGAGCACGGCGGCGAGCAGCATCGAAAGCCTGTCGACATCGACCTCCACGGGGATCAGCAGCCTGTCGACTTCGACCTCGACGGGTTTGAGCACCGCGACAAGCAGCATCCAAAGCCTGTCAACTTCAACGTCCACCGGGATCAGCAGTCTGTCGACGTCAACGTCGACGGGCCTGAGCACGGCGGCGAGCAGCATCGAAAGCCTATCGACCTCGACTTCCACTGGGATCAGTAGTCTGTCGACGTCAACTTCGACGGGTCTGAGCACGGCGACGAGCAGCATCGGCAGCCTGTCCACCGGCCTGAGCACGGCCACCAGCAACGTCAGCAGCCTGAGCACGGCGGTCAACGACATCAACACCAAGGGCGCGAAGTACTTCCACGCCAGCTCGACAGCCGATGATTCCGTGGCCAGCGGTCAGCATTCGGTGGCGATCGGTCCGCAATCGGTGGCCAGCGGCGACCACTCCTTTGCTGCCGGCGACGGCGCGAAGGCCACGGCCAACGGCGCGGTGGCGATCGGTTTCGGTGCACAGGCCACAGGGGTCAACGCTATCGCGATCGGCACGGGTGCTCTTGCCGCCGGCTCGCAGGCCATTGGCGAAAACTCCCGCGCCGGTGACGGTGGTGTGGCGCTGGGCAACAACGCCGATGCCGGCGGTACGGCGCTGAGCCAGGCGCAGAACGTGTCCAGGGGCACGGCCATCGGCTTCGGTGCGGTGGTCCAGCAAAGCGGTGGCGTGGCGCTGGGCTCTGGCTCGGTGGCTTCCAGGGCTGCGGGCGTGGCCGGCTACGTGCCTGTTGGCGCCAACGCGCAGCAGGAGGCTGCCATCAAGGCAACCACCAGCACGCAAGCCGCAGTGTCGGTGGGCGACGCCGCCAATGGCCAACTGCGCCAGATCACGGGTGTGGCAGCGGGTTCGGCCGACAGCGACGCGACCAACGTGGCGCAATTGAGGGCCGCATCGAGCGCATCGGCGGCCAGCAGCGTGCAGTACGCGACGAACCCGGATGGGTCGATCGACTACAGCCAGATCACGCTGGGCAATGGCCAGGCGCCGGGTGGTACGCGCATCGGCAATGTGGCACCGGGCATCCTGCCGACCGACGCGGTCAATGTCGGGCAGCTCAACCAGGTTCGCAGCCAGGTGGCCGATGTCGCGCGCATCGCCTATTCGGGCATTGCGATGGCCACGGCAATGAGCAGCCTGCCGCAGGCGATGACACCTGGAAAGAGCCTGGTCTCCATCGGGACCGGGAACTACGCGGGCTACGCAGCGGTTGCCTTCGGCTATTCGGCACGCTCCGAAGACGGGAAGTGGATCTACAAGGTCAACGGCGCCTATGCGGGCCAGAGGTTGAATATTGGCGTCGGAGTGGGCTATGAGTGGTGACGCACTGAGCGCCGAGTCGACGGCGAAACCGTAACCGCGTCTACGCAGCGAGCCTCATGTCGAGGCTCGCTGCGTTGAAGCGTGCCAATTCAAAACTCGTTCACATTTAAAGAGGGTTCCTCTCCAAAAAAAGTCGCTTTTTCGACATTTCAAAAAATGCTTTCGAGAGTGGAAAAGTACATTCATTTCCCATCGGTCAACAAAAAAAGCATTGCGTAAACCAACGCTCAAACAGTTGATCGACCTCTTGGGGAATGGAGAGATTTCTTTCCGAACCTTTGCCCGTTGCACGCCGCAACTCAAAGCGCGTGCACCTTTCTTGAAGTAAATGAAATGTTCCATCGCAATACCGGAGATGACTCGCGCGACACGTGGGTGAAGGCATCCGAAATTACCGTGACCCTGGAAAAACGGGACGGCGATGAAGGGGCCGGATTTGCCGCACGGCCCGATGCAGGCGTGAACCCCTCTGCGCCCCCGCCCCGCCTTGCGCCCAGGCCGCAGAGCTATGCGCAAGTTGGTGGAGCCGCTTCAGTGAATGCGCTGCATCAGTCTGCGCAGTCGCAGTACGCCAAACAAGAAGAGCCGTTTCTCATGGCACTGGTCGATGGCGATGCGGCCCGGCGCAATGGTTTGCGCCAGCGGCTCGATGCCTTGGGTCATGCCTCTCTGGCTTTCGATTCACCGAAAGACCTGCTCGCTGCGCTGCGAGCGGGCCGGCAGTTTGGCTGTGTGATGGTTGCATTGCAGGACGATGCACTTCTTTCGCAACTCGAAACCGTCTTGAACGTGTCTCGCGCTCCTTTGCTGCTTGTCTCGCTCGACGAAAACCTTGCAGCGCTCTCCGATATCGGCAGGTTGCTCCTGGGCTCCGGCAGCGTCGACGTGGTGCCGTTGTCTTGTGGCGACCGTGAAATGGAATGGCGCCTGCAATTGCTGATGCAGCGAAAACCGGCAGGCCAGATGACAGGCGATGAACTGACGTGGGGCCCCTATCGCTTTGAAACAAGAAGGCGGATTGCGTGGTTCAACGAGCGAAGGGTGTCGCTGAAACCGCTGGAATTCAAGCTCGCGGTGGAACTCTTCAAGCACATGAATTTCATGGTGACGCGGGAGAGGCTCTATGCGGTGTTGTGGGGTGACGCGCCCAATGCCCCGAAATCCAGAAAGCTCGACGTCTGTGTTTCCAATGTCCGCAGGAAACTCGAGCTGGGACCCGATGGCAGCTTTCTCTTGAGGTCGATCTACAGGCGCGGCTACGAACTCAATGCGCTTGCACCGCATGCACAGGGCAGTGCGCAAGCACGGCTTTGAATCGAGTCCGCTTTTCTGTGCGCGGAGGCGGAGCCCCGTTGACCATCTCGCCGCAACGTTCAAGCGCAGCGCGTTGCCGCACTTTGTTTGAAAAACTCTACGCGGCTGTCGTTCCTGCGATGCGCAGCCGCCAGGCCTCAGCCAGTTTCATGGGGGCATGCGACGGCAGACATAAGCAGGCGAGCGCATGGAAATTCATGAAGAGGTCAGGCCCGCAGCGCCACGCGGCAATGAAAAAGCCTTGCAAGTCGTTGACCTGCAAGGCTTTTTGATTCTTGGTGGCTCTTCACGGATTCGAACCGCGGACCTGTGGATTATGATTCCATCGCTCTAACCGACTGAGCTAAAGAGCCGTTCGGGGCAGTTTTGCACCGAGCCCAAAATTATAGCCCAGGCTGCGGGCATGGTTCAACTACCCGCAAAAAATCGGCCCAATCTTTCCGTCGCCCCCGTGCTTGCGGCATCTGGGCAGTGCAGAGGCAACACCGTGAACCGGCTGTGCGCCGCGCTATTTTTTGCTGGCATCAACCCCGATGCCTCCCGTCGCCCGTACAAGCTGAGGTGAAAATCCTTCGATGTCCGCGCTTCCCCGCGACTCTTCCGCCAAGAACGCTCCCGAGCGAGACGCCATGCCCGATGACCAGTTGATGCTGGCCTACGCGCACGGCGATGCCGCCGCGTTCGACGTGCTCTATGCGCGCCACGAGGGCGGGCTGTTCCGCTTCGTCAAGCGCTTGCTGGGTGCGCGGCTCGTGGCGCAAGCCGACGAGGTGTTCCAGGACACCTGGGTGCGGATCATCTCGGCGCGCGAGAGCTTTTCTCCGCAAGGGGCGACCTGGCGGACCTGGGCATTCACCATCGCCCACAACCTTGCGATGGACCGGCTGCGCGTGAGCGGGCGCGAAGTGGCGCTCGATGCGCACGCGGACGACGACAGCGACGCGCTGCCCACGCTCGACCGAGGCGTTCATGGCGCGGTCGATGCCGCCGCGCACCCTTCGGCCGAGGAACTGGCGTTCTGGCGCGCCGCCGGCCGTCGCTTGCTCACCTGCCTTGACGAACTGCCGGCCGAACAGCGCGCGGCCTTCTTGCTGCACCACGAAGACGGCCTGACCGTCGAAGCGCTGGCAACGAGCCTGGAGATCGGTTTCGAAACCGTGAAGAGTCGTCTTCGCTACGGCCTGCAGAAGCTGCGCGGCTGCATGGAGCGCTATTTGTCGGTGCTGGAGCAGCGCGCATGAGCGGCAACGGCACCACCACCACCGGCTTCAACGGCGACGACGATCTGCGCGACCCCGCGCTGCGCCGCGCGCTCGACCATGCGCCCGACAGCGAGGCGACGCCCGACCCTCGCACGCGCGACGCCATTCGGAAGATGGCTCACAACCTTGCCGCGGCGTCCGTGTCGACAGCCGCCTCTGCTGCCGCCAACAGCGCGAGCGCCGCGCCATGGTGGCGTCGCCTGCTCGGCGGTGGTGAGCCGCGTTCGCGCATGCCGTGGAATGCCGCTTTTGCGACGGTGCTCGTTGCCACTTTCGTGACCGTGCTGTGGCATCGCGAGCCGATTCCGGATGCGCAGCTCGACGGCGAAGCGCGGGTCACCGCAGGCACGCCGGCGCCTGCTCAGGCACCGATTCAACAACCACCTGCCGAAGCCGCGCCGCAACTCGATCAGGCCGCAACTGCGGCAGCGCCCGAACCGGCGCCACCTTCACTCGCCACGCAGCCAGCGGCGGCAGCACCGGCGGCGCCAGCACGCGATGAGGCGCAGCGCGACAACGCGCGCTTGAAAGAGGCGGCCAATGCCAATGCGGCGGATGTAGTCCGTGGGGCGGGCTCAGCGCAGTCGTACGCCAAGCAGGCCCCTCGCGCCGCATCCGAGAGTGACAAGAAGTCGGTCGAGGCCCCAGCAGTGGCCGCCGCGCCGATGCAAGCTGCACCTGCACCTGCACCTGCACCTGCACCTGTCGCGGCTGCGCCGTCTCCCTTGAGCGCTGCCGAGCAAGCGACTCCGATGCGCGACGAGCGGCTCGAAAGGGATGTCGACAGCGAGCGCCGCCGTGCGTACGGTGGCAGCTCCAGCAGCTCCAGCAGCTCCAGCAGCTCCAGCAGCTCCAGCAGCATCCGTCGCCCCACTGCCAACCTTCGAACTCCAAAGGAGCCCATTGCCATCGCCAGCGGCCGCGCCTCCGGCAATCACAGCGCGCAGGGAAACGCAGGACAGCAATGCATCGTCGGCCGGCGGCCGCGCAGATGCGGAAGCTTCCGGCGCGTTGCGCCAGGGTGCACAGCGCGCTGCATCCAAGATCGCAAAACCGTCGGGCAGCCCGTCCTTCGCGGCGCTCGACCAGTGGACTTCATTCGACTTCGCGCGTTCAGGTCCCGCTGTGCGTCACACGCGGGGTGACATCGAAGGACTGGCCGCGCTAGTGAACACCGTGGCCCGTTCGGCTGTGTCCCCCGACGAACCGTTGACTGCGCCAGTCGACTTACGATTGACGCTCCACCGAGGCGATGCGCTCATCGCCGTGCTGGAGATCGCCGGCGATCAAGTGCGCTGGACGCCGCAGCCCGGCGGCACCGCGACGGTCGGAACGCCGCCGGCCCAGGCGCTCGCCGCGTTGCGTTCCCTGCTGACGCGCTGACGGCCGAGAGCGGCCGCCGCGCATCGCAGCATCACATCGCGTTGCCGCCCGCGATCAGGCGTTCTTGAAATCCGGCTGGCGCTTGTTGAGGAAGGCGTCCATGCCTTCCTTCTGGTCGACCGTGGCGAACAGCGCGTGGAACAGCCGGCGCTCGAACATCACCCCGTCGCTCAGGCCGCTCTCGAAGGCGCGGTTGACCGATTCCTTGGCCGCCATCACCGCGATCTGCGAGTAGCCCGCGATGATCAGCGCGGCGCCGAGTGCTTCGTCGGCCAGCTTTTCAAAGGGCACCACGCGGCTCACGAGGCCCGCGCGCTCGGCTTCGGCGGCGTCCATCATGCGGGCGGTGAGCGCCATGTCCATCGCCTTGCTCTTGCCCACCGCGCGCGGCAGGCGCTGCGTGCCGCCGGCACCGGGGATCACGCCGATCTTGATTTCGGGCTGGCCGAACTTCGCGTTGTCGGCCGCGATGATGAAGTCGCACATCATCGCCAGCTCGCAGCCGCCGCCCAGTGCGAAGCCGCTCACCGCAGCGATCACCGGCTTGCGGATCGAGCGGATGGTTTCCCAGTTGCGCGTGATGTAGTCGCCCTTGTAGGTGTCGATGAAGCTGTACTTGGCCATCGCGGCGATGTCGGCGCCGGCAGCGAAGGCGCGCTCGCTGCCCGTGAGGATGATGCAGCCGATGGCATCGTCGGCGTCGAAGGCCTTGAGGGCCTGGCCCAGTTCGGTCATCAGCGCGTCGTTCAACGCATTGAGCGCCTTCGGGCGGTTGAGGGTGATGATGCCGACCTTGCCTGCTTCGGTCCGCACTTCGATGTTTTCGTAGCTCATGGTGTCTCCGGGGAAGGGGATAAAACGCGCTTCACTATACCCAGCATGGCCACGGACCGCAGGCTTTGCGCACAGGCCTTCCGTGCCGTCAAATTTGCGGGCGATGGACCGAGGCCGATGCAGGGACTCCGGCTGTACGGGTGGCATGGGGCGGCGAGTTTCCATAGAGTGGGCGTCAATGACCTCCAACTACGCCTACCTGTTCGTTGCCATCGTTGCCGAGGTGATTGCCACCAGCTTCCTCAAGGGCTCCGACGGCTTCACCAGACTTTGGCCCACCGCAGCGTCGGTGGTCGGCTATGTGATCGCCTTCTTCTTCCTGTCGCTGACCTTGCGGACCATTCCGACCGGCATCGCGTATGCGATCTGGTCGGGTGTCGGCATCGTGCTGATTTCGCTGGTCAGCTGGTTGTGGTTCGGGCAAAAGCTCGACGGGCCGGCGATCGCGGGCCTCGGGCTGATCATTGCGGGCGTGGTGGTGGTGAACGTTTTCTCGAAGTCCGTCGCCCACTGAGCGCCAGCAAAACGCGCTTCAGTTGAGAATTATTCTCAACTAGAATGCCCGCCATGGAGTTCCCGATGCAAGAACATGCCGTGTTGCTGCGGGCCTATGCCCGCGTGCAGGAGCGCTGCTCGCGCCTGCTGGTCGAGCAGGCCGCGCTCGTCGAAAGGCTCGAAGCGCAGATCGTGCGCCTGCGCGGCGCGCTGGTGGCCCGCGACTCGGCGATTGCCATCGTGCGT
Organism: Variovorax sp. EL159; assembly: GCF_900100965.1. GTDB lineage: Bacteria > Pseudomonadota > Gammaproteobacteria > Burkholderiales > Burkholderiaceae_C > Variovorax. Next base: position 193,272 of record NZ_FMUJ01000008.1, read on the forward strand.
GAAGAGCTTGCGGCCCGCGCCGCCGCCGGTGGTCCGTTGCCGAAGCGGCTGCATGCGTTGCTGTCGCCGGGCAGCCGCCGCCATGTCATGCCGCCGGTGCAAGAGGTGCCCGCCGATCTTCGAGAGAAAGCCGTGCTCTGCATCGGCCGCGAAGAAGAAGCGCCGCTGCTCGCGCGGCAGCTGGTCGAGATCGCGGGTGGCCGCTATCTGCACCATGACGGCGGTGACGACGCCGACGACCCCGCGCTCGAAGCCGGCCTGCGTGCCGCCGACCTCGTGATCTGCCAGACCGGCTGCGTGAGCCACGGTGCCTACTGGCGCGTGCAGGACCATTGCCGCCGCACCGGCAAGCCGTGTGTGCTCGTGGGCGAGCCGCAGCCGATGATGTTCGTGCGAAGCCCGGCTGCGACGACAGAAGCCGCGAGCTGAGTTAGCTTCTTCATGGAGCACCGCAGATCCGGCGTCGCCGGACCGCGGGTATTGCCATCAGCGAGTGCGCGCAGCAACAGATGCGAAGTGCGCGAAGCCGCAGGAGTAAACCTAGCCGGCCAGCCAGCCCGTCACCTTCGCCGCATCGTGCGAGAACAGCCGCCAGGTGGTCACGCCAGTCGGCAACACCAGCGGCAGCCTGATCAGCTTGCGATCGCGCGCGACGATGGCCGTGCACTTCGTCGCATCGCCCAGGTACAGCGCCAGGTCGTCGAGCTTGGTGATGCGCCAGGCCTGCGCCGCGCGCTGCTGGCCCTTCTTGCCAGAGGCAGGCAGCTCGATGCCGATCCATTCGTCATTCGCGGAAAAGCCCGCCTTCTCGGCCGCCCCGCCGCGCAGCACCACTTTTACCTGCACGCTGCCATTGGCTTCGGCCACGCGCAGGCCGAGCGCCTGTGCCTGTTGCGAAGGGTCTTCCAGCGTGGCCACGCCGTGCGCGCGCAGCAGTTGCGCCAGTGGCAACTCTTCGGTCGAGTGCACCCAGCGGGCGAGTTCCGCCGCATACGAACGGCCGCTCACGGCCTCGAGCGCCGCGGCCACATCTGCTTCGCTGATCGGCCCGCCGCCGCTGTGCGTCCACAGGTGGCGCATCACGTCATCGAGCGTGCCCTTGCCTTCGTGGCGCAGCGTGAGGTCGAAGCACAGCGCCACCAGCGCGCCCTTGGTGTAGTAGCTCACCGTGCTGTTGGGCGTCTGCTCGTCCTGGCGGTAGTACTTGACCCAGGCATCGAAGCTCGCATCGGCCACCGGCTGCACGAGGCGGCCCGGCGTCTGCATGACCTGGTTGATGGTCTTGTTCAGCAGGCGCAGGTAGGCCGCATCGTCGATGCGGCCGGCGCGGCGCAGCAGCAGGTCGTCGTAGTAGCTGGTGAAGCCCTCGAAGAACCACAGCAGTTGCGTGTAGTTCTCGCGGCTGTAGTTGTAGTGCGCGAACTCCGCCGGCCGCATCCGCTTGACGTTCCAGGTGTGGAAGTACTCGTGGCTGATGAGGCCCTGCAGCGTGGTGTAGCCCTCGGGCTGCTTCTTCTTTTCGCCGCGCTGCGGCAGGTCGCGGCGGTTGCAGATCAGCGCCGTGGAATGGCGATGCTCCAGCCCGCCGTAGCCGTCATCGACCGCGTTGAGCATGAAGACATAGCGGTCGATCGGCGGCTTCGGCCCGCCGCGCTTGCCGACCTTGTCGCCATGCCAGAAGCGCATCTCGGCCTCGCAGATGGCCTTGGTGTCGGCGATCAGCCGCTCGCCGTCGAACGATGCCGCGGCACCCGCGATCACGAAGCGGTGCGGCACGCCGCAGGCTTCGAATTCGGCGCTCCAGAAGGCACCCATCTCGACCGGGCTGTCGGCCAGCTCGTCATAGCCCGAGGCCTGATAGCTGCCGAAGCCGTGCTTGTCGATCTTCGAGGGGACGAGGGCGGTGGCGCACGACCAGCGCGCGCCTTCTTCTTTTTCGGACAGTGCTGGTGCAACGATGTCGATCGCATGCGGCGCATCGGTCTGGCCTTCGACCCGCAGGCACACGCTCGTGCCGTTGAAGAAGCCGCGCTCGGCATCGAGCCATGCGGTGCGCACCGAGTTGTCGTATGCGCAGACCTGGTACTGCAGCATCAGCGGCTGGTCTGGCGTGCATTCGACCAGCCAGCTGCACTTGTCGAGCTGCGTCAGCACCGTCTTGCGGCGGCCCTGCGTGGCGCGCAGGCCCTGCAGGTTCTTGGCGAACTCGCGCACCAGGTAGCTGCCCGGAATCCACACCGGCAGCGTCAGGCGTTGCTGCGCGGCAGGTGCGTCGATGGTCAGCGTGACGGCAAAAAGATGCGCATGCGGGTCCGCGCATTCGACGCGGTAGCGCACGCCCGCCACGGGCGCGAGGTGTTGTCGGGCATGGGCGGTGCGCCGCGCGTGGGTCTTCGTCGCCATCAGCTGGACGACGCGGCGAGTTGCTTCTCGACCTGCTCCGCGGGAATGGCACCCGGCGTGCGCGTGCCGTCGCTGAAGATCAGCGTGGGCGTGCCGGTGATGTTGTACTTGCGGCCGAACTCGACGTTGCGTTGCAGTGCCGTCACGTCGCAGCTGCTGGGCGCGGTGGCGGGCTTGGCGCTGGTTTCCATCCAGTCGCCCCAGGCCTTGCCCTTGTCCTTGCTGCACCAGATGTCACGCGACTTGACGGTCGAATCGGGTCCGAGCACCGGGTAGAGGAACAGGTAGACGGTGACGTTGTCGACCGTCTTCATGTCTTTCTCGAAGCGCTTGCAGTAGCCGCAGTTCGGGTCTTCGAACACCGCAAGCTTGCGCTTGCCGTTGCCGCGCACGATCTTGATCGAGTCCTTCAGCGGCAGCTGGTCGAAGGCAACCGCGGTGAGCTTGTCCACGCGCTCTTCGGTCAGGTTCCTGCGGGTCTTCACGTCGATCAGGTTGCCCTGCAGCAGGTAGTTGCCCTGCTCGTCGGTGTAGAAGATCTGCGAGCCGTTCACGCGCACCTCGTAGAGGCCCGGCAGCGGCGACTTCGAGACTTCGTCGATGGCCGGGAACTGCGGAATGCGCGCGGGCAGGTTCTTGCGGATCTCGGCTTCGCCGGCGGTGGCGGTCACGACCGCGCCCAGTGTGCAGGCGGCAAGAAGAAGGTTGCGTACGAGTGTCATCGGGAGATCCGTTGAAGGGTTGGGCGTCATGCCTTCAGGCCCATGGCCTGGGTGGCGATCCAGTGCTTGATGAGGCGCGTGCGGTCGAAACCGCGCATGCCCCAGTTGCGCAATGCAGGGAGTGGACCCACGTTGTGCGAGAAAAGTTGCTGCAACCCGTCGGTCGCAAGGCTCATCTGCAGCACGTCGGCGCGGCGGGCGCGTTCGTAGCGGCGCAGCAGGCGGGCATCGCCCACGCTGCGCCAGTAGTCGCGGTTGCGGATCACGTCGGCCAGTTCGGCCGCATCGGCCAGGCCGAGGTTCAGGCCCTGGCCCGCGAGCGGGTGCACCGTGTGCGCAGCATCGCCCGCAAGCGCCCACGACCGCGTCGGTTGCCCCGGCATCGCGCCGGTCCAGCGGTCGGCGATCGCGCGTTGCAGCGGCCAGGCCGCGCGCTCACTCGTGAGCCGCAGCGCGCCGAGGGCGCCATGGCTGGCCTCGCTCACGGCGGTGTTGAATTCGTCATTGCCTTGCGCCAACAGGGCGGGCGCGCGCAACTGGTCGACCGACCACACCAGCGCGAGCGACTTGCCGTGCGTGCCGCCGAGCGGCAGCAGCGCGAGCACTTCGCCCTTGTCGTTGAACCACTGGCGGGCGATGCCGTCATGCGATTGATCGGCGTCGAGGCGGGCCGCCACCGCATGTTGCGGATAGCGCGTGACCTCGTAGCTCACACCGAGCGCCGCGCGGGTGGCGCTGGCCTTGCCTTCGCACACGACCGTCAGCGGCGCGGGCACGGGCTCGGCCACGACCTCGATCAGCGGCTGGAAGCGCACCGCGTCGGCCAGTTGCTGTTCGAGCGCGGGCACGTCGACGATCCAGGCGAGCGCATCGACCTTCTGGCGCGCGGCGCTGAACTGCACGCGGCCGCCCTCGTCGCCATGCACCAGCATCTCGCGCACCGGCGTGGCATGGGCCGCATCGGGCCAGGCGCGCAGCGATTCGAGCAGCGTGCGCGAGGCAGCGTTGAGCGCATAGGCGCGGATGTCTTCCTTGCCCTGCGCGGCCGGCGGCACCACCAGTGCGACGCGCACACGCTCGCGCGCGAGCAGCAGGGCCAGCGTGCGGCCGACGATGCCGGCGCCGCGAATGCAAACTTCTGGGGGGAGGGCCATTTCTCAATTGTAAGAACATGGCCGCCCCAGGCTTTACGCACTTCGTGTCGCTTCGCCACTCCCTTCGAGGGGGTAATGCCAGCGGCCCGGCAAAGCCGGTCCCGCGGTATCCGCCCGTGGGGCTGGCCACGGAGGTTTCAGGGCCGATGCGGGACAATCGCAGCCGATTTCCAAGGAACCCCCACCGTGTCCCAGCCCGCTTTCGACCTCGAAGCCACCATTGCGCGCCTGTTCATCTACCCGGTCAAGTCCTGCGCCGGCGTCGAGCTGCCCGAAATGCTGTTGACCGAGACCGGCCTCGAATTCGACCGCGCCTGGATGGTGGTCGACGCCCAGGGCGAGTTCGTCACGCAACGCCAGTTGCCGCGCATGGCGCTGATCCGGCCGCAGATGAAGCACATGGAAGTGGTGCTGCGCGCACCCGGCATGCTGGCGCTGCACCTGGCCTTCGACCGCGTCGAAAAGCCGGTGCGCGTGCGCGTATGGAACGACGACGTGGCGGCCTACGACATGGGCGACATCGCCGCCCAGTGGTTCAGCGACTTTCTCTCCGAGCCGGGCAAGCCGCAGACCCTGCGCCTCGTGCGCTTCGACCCGGAGCAAAAGCGCCTGTCGAGCATGAAGTGGACCGATGGCGTCGAGGCGCAGAACCAGTTCGCCGACGGTTATCCGGTGCTGGTGGCCAGCGAAGGCTCGCTGGCCGAGCTGAACGAGCGGCTCGCGGCGCAAGGCCATGGCGCCGTGGGCATCGAGCGCTTTCGGCCCAACATCGTGCTGGCCGGCATCGAGTCGCATGACGAAGACCGGGTCGACGCGCTGCACGTCACCACCGGCGAAGGCGAGGCCGAGCTGCGCCCCGTCAAGCCCTGCACGCGCTGCCCGATCCCCGACATCGACCCGGCCACGGCCCTGAGCAGCCCCGAGGTCGGCGACACGTTGCGCACCTACCGCGCGGATGCGCGTGTCGATGGCGGCATCACCTTCGGCATGAACTGCATCGTCATCCAGGGCGTGGAACACATGCTCAAGGTGGGGCAGGCCGTGGGCGCGAACTACCGGTTCGAATAAATAAGGAGGAAGGCGCCCGCCGCGCGCCCCGGCCTCAGAAACTCACGCCGGCGACCAGGATGATGTTGGCGTAGGGCGTGCATTCGCCCGTGCGCACCATCGCGCGCGCCTTGGCCGTGCGGCGCTTGAACTCTTCATGCGACACGGTCTGCGGCGCGATGCCGAGCGACTGCGGGTACCAGTCCGGCAGCTTTTTCGCATCGCCCAGCGCCTCGTCCGCGACCACGATGCCTTCCACCTGCATCTCGGACAGCACGGCCTTCAGCACGTCGGTGACCAGCGGCACGCCGCGCATGAGCGCAAGGTCGATGCGCCGTGGCCCATCGGGGATCGGCAGACCCGCGTCGCCGATCACGAGCATGTCGCCATGGCCCATGGCGGCGATCACCTGGGAGAGTTCGGCGTGCAGCAGCGGGGAGCGTTTCACAGCATGATCCAGTCGGGTGGCATGGGGCTGCGCAGCACGGCGTCGCGCTGCGGAATGGAGGGTTGGGCACCGGGCTGCTGGATGCACAGCGCGGCGGCGCGGATGCCCAGGCGCACGGCCTCGTCGAAGGACTGGCCCTCGCCCAGCGCCACGGCCAGCGCGCCCAGGAAGGTGTCGCCGGCGGCGGTGGTGTCGACCGCCTGCACCTTCGGCGCGGGATGGTGGCGCGCGCCGTCGGCATCGACCGCCACGGCGCCGCGCGCACCGAGCGTGACGACCACGCGCGCGATGCCCTTGGCGCGCAGCGCCTGGCCGGCGACGGCTGCTTCCTGCGGGCTGTCGGCCGACTGGCCGCACAGCGTCTGGGCCTCGATCTCGTTCACCACCAGCGTGTCGATCTGCGGCCACAGCGGCTCGGCGATGGCCTGCACCGGCGACGGGTTGAGCAGCACCTTGCAGCCCGCGCCATGTGCCACGGCGATGGCGCGCGCCGTCTGATCCATCGGCGTCTCGAACTGCATCACGAGGAAGGCCGCGCCCTGCACCTGCCGGCGAAGCGCGGCCTCGTCGATCTCGACCTTCGCGTTGGCGCCGGGAATCATCACGATGCGGTTCTGCCCGCTGTCCTCGACCAGGATCAGCGCCGTGCCGGTGGGCTCACCAGCCACGGTGCGCAGCGCGGCGGTGTCGATGCCGTCACGCTCGAGCGCATCGCGCAGCGCGGCACCGTGCGCGTCGTCGCCGACGCAGCCGATCATTTGCACCTGCCCGCCTTCGCGCGCGCAGCTCACGGCCTGGTTGGCGCCCTTGCCGCCGGGGATGTTGGCGATCGAATGGCCCAGCAGGGTTTCACCCGCGGCCGGTGCGTGCGGCACGCGCAGCACCAGGTCCATGTTGAGGCTGCCCAGCACCACGATGCGTGGTGGCTGGCTGCCCGTGGTGGCGTTGCTGCTGCGGCTGGAAGAAGACTGCGGACTCACGGGGTGCGGGACTTTCGGGTTTCCGTTGAAGGCGTGGCGGCCGAGGGCGCCGCAGAAGAAGCAGGTGCGGCCGCTTCGCGAAAACTGGCGTGCCGTGCCGTCGAGGCACGCACGCGCAGCTCGGGCTGCAGCACCACCTTGCGCGCATCGCGGCGCTTGCCGCCCACGCGCTCCAGCAGCATGTCGACCGCCAGCGCGCCGATGCGCTCCTTGGGCTGTGCCACGGTGGTCAGCGGCGGGCTGGTGTAGGCCGACAGTTCGATGTCGTCGAAGCCGACGATGGAAAGTTCGTCGGGCACGTGCACGCCGCTTTCATGCGCAGCGCGCAGCGCGCCGATGGCCATCAGGTCGTTGCAGACGAACACGGCCGACGGCTTTTCTTCGGTGCGCAGAATGGCGTGCATGGCCTCGTAGCCGCCCTGGCTGGTGAAGCCGCCGCGCCACAGCAACGCGTCGGCGTTCGCGATATCGGGTGTCGCGCCGGTTTCGGCCAGCGCCATGCGCCAGCCTTCGATGCGTTGTTCGCTCGGCATCACGCCCACCGGTCCGCCGATGCAGGCGATGCGCTTGTGGCCCAGCGACAGCAGGTGCCGCACAGCGAGCAGGCCGCCCTGCATGTGCGCGGTTTCCACCAGGTCGCAGGCCGGGTCGGCGATCTCGCGGTCGACCAGCACGGTCGGCACGCGCAGGCCGTGCAGTTGCTTGGCCAGCGAGTCGCTGTGGTCGGTGCCGGCACCGGTCGACACCACGATCAGCCCGTCGATGCGGCGCTCGGCCAGCACCTGCAGGTACACGCTCTGGCGATGCGGCTCGTCGTCGGTGTTGCACAGCACCAGCGTATAGCCGGCGCCGAAGCAGCGGTCTTCCACGATGCGCACGATCTCGGCGAAGTAGGGGTTGGAGCTGTTCGGAATCAGCATGCCCAGCGTCGACGTGGTGTTGCTCTTCAGGCTGCGCGCCATCGCGTTGGGCACGTAGCCCAGCTCGCGGATGGCAAGCTCCACGCGCTCGCGCACCTTGGCGCTCACGTGGCGCGTGTCGTTGACCACGTGCGACACGGTGGTGACGGAAACGTCCGCCTTGAGTGCGACGTCCTTGATGGTGGCCATGGTGCTTGTCCGTTCCTGATGCGGTGGGGTGTCAGGCCAGGCGACGGTCGGCCCGGCGCTGGCGCAGGGTGTCGATGATGACGGCCACCACGATCACGGCGCCGGTGATGATGCGTTTGCTCGGCTCGCTCGCGCCCACCTGGGCCAGCCCGGCTTCGAGCACCGCGATGATGAGCACACCGAAGAAGGTGTTGACCACCGAGCCGCGTCCGCCCATGAGGCTGGTGCCGCCGATGACCACGGCCGCGATCACCTGCAGCTCGATGCCGACGCCGGCATTCGGGTCGGCTGCTTCGAGCCGTGCCGACTGCATCAGCCCCGCAAGGCCCGCCAGCAGGCCGGTGACGGCGAACACGATGATGCGGATGGGGCGTGGGTCCACGCCCGCCAGGCGCATGGCTTCCTCATTGGTGCCGATGCCCACGACATGCCGGCCGAACACCGTGCGCGTGAGCACCATCTGCCCCACGACCACCAGCACCACGGCCAGCACGAAGGCGGCCGAGATGCCGCCGATCCACGGCGCGGCCAGCCCCGAGATGGCGTCGCCCACATACTGCGTGCGCGAGTCGGTGACAAGGTAGGCGCCGCCGCGTACCGCTTCGAGCATGCCCAGCGAGACGATGAAGCTCGGCAGCCGCCATGCGACCGACACCGCGCCCGTCACCGTGCCGCACACCAGGCCGGTGGCCAGGCCGAGCGCGGCAGCCAGCGGCACCGAGAGCTTCCATTCGAGAATCGCGGCCGCCGTCACGGCGGCGCTGAGCGCAAGCACGGAGCCGACCGACAGGTCGATGCCCGCGATGATCAGTACGAAGGTCATGCCGACCGCCATCACGGCCAGCGCGGGGATTTCATTGGCGATCGAGACGAAGGTCTCGCGCGTCAGGAAGTATTCGCTCATCGAGCCGAAGAGCGCGATCATGCCGACCAGCACGACGGTCAGGCCGAGGTAGGTGCCCAGCTGGCCCTTGAGCGCGGACGGCGCGGTGGATGTCGAAGCGGGTGCGGTCATGGTGTGTCTGCGGTGGCCGGGGTCGAATCGGGGGCGGTGGAGGCTGGGCGTGGCGAGGTTGGCGAGGTGGTTGCGGTATGCCCTGTCGCGTCGCTGAAAGCGGCGGCCAGCAGCGATTGTTCGCTCCATTCGCCGCGCTCGAACACCGCCACCAGCCGGCCGGCGCTCATGACGCCGATGCGGTCGCACATGGCCATCAGCTCGCGCAGGTCGCTCGACACCATCAAGAGCGCCTTGCCGGCGTCGGTCATGCGGTCGAGTTCTGCGTACAGGTCGGCGCGCGCGCCGACGTCCACGCCGCGCGTGGGCTCGTCGAGCAGCAGGACCTTGCATTCGCGGTGCAGCCAGCGTGCGAACACCACCTTCTGCTGGTTGCCGCCGCTCAGGGTGGCAACCGGTTGCTCGATGCTGCGCGAGCGGATGCGCAGCAGTTCCACCAGCCGCTGCGCGATGCCGCGCTCCTTGGCGCGCAGCAGCCAGCCGGCATGCGAGATCGCGCCCAGGTCGCTCAGCGTCGCGTTGACACGGATCGACTGGGTGAGCAAGAGGCCTTGCGACTTGCGGTCTTCGGTGACCAGCCCGATGCCGGCGCGGATGGCCTGCATCGGCGAGCGCCAGCCCTTGCGCACGCGCTGCACGGGCTCTGCACCGGTCTTCGCGTCATAGAGGGAAATTTCACCGCGATCGGCGCGATCGGCACCGAACAGCAGCCGCACCAGCTCGGTCCGGCCCGAGCCGACCAGCCCGGCCAGGCCCATGACCTCGCCGGCACGCAAGTCGATGTCGACATCGCGCACCACCTGTGCCCGGCCCAGGCCGCGCGCGCTCAGCAGCACCGGCCCGGCGACGCGGCGGTCGCGGCCTTCGTGCTCGTGCACCGCGCGGCCCACCATGCGCTGCACCAGCTCGGATTCGCGCACGCCGGCCATCGCGCGCACGTCGACCAGCTTGCCGTCGCGCAGCACCGCCACGCGGTCGGCGATGCGCTGCAGCTCTTCGAGGCGGTGCGACACATAGACGATGGCCACGCCGCGCGCCTTCAGCAGTTCGATCTGCTCGAACAGGTGCGAGGTCTCGCGCGGCGTGAGCATGGCGGTGGGCTCGTCGAGCATCAGCACGCGCGTGTCGTCCTGCAGGTTGCGCGCGATCTCGACCATCTGCTGCTGGCCGATGCCCAGCCGCGCCACGGGCGTGGCCGGGTCGATGTTTTCCATGCCGATCTTGGCGAGCTGGCGCGCGGCCAGCTCATGCAGCCTGGCCTTGCGTATCCAGCCGGTCTTGTTGGGCAGGCGGTCGAGCAGCAGGTTCTCGGCCACCGACAGCGTGGTGACCAGCCCCAGCTCCTGCATGACCATGCGCACGCCCTGACGCTCGGCGTCGCGGCGCGAGCCAGGATGGAACGGCTTGCCGTCGAGCAGCATCTGGCCGCGCGTGGGTTGCACCAGGCCGCAGACGATCTTCGACAGCGTGCTCTTGCCGGCGCCGTTCTCGCCCGTGAGCGCAAGCACTTCACCGGCGTTGAGCACGAGCGAGACGTCGTCCAGCACCGGCGCCGCGTAGTCCTTGCCGAGCGCACTCAGCGAGAGCACGGGCGCGCTGCGATCGTTATCAGCCATCGATGGGCAACCTCATTCATTCCAGAAACACCACGGAACCGGCTTCGCCGGGCCGTTGATGTTGCCCCCGGTAGGGGTTGGCGAAGCGACACGAAGTGCGCGAAGCCTGGGGGCGAGCAACATTTACTTCGACGACTTGGTGACCAGCACCACGTCGGTCTTCACTTCGGCGGGCATCTCCGATTGCTTCTTCTTGTCGGCGATGGCCTTCAGCGCGGTCTCGATGCCGAACACGGCCTGCTTGGCCGCGAACTGGTCGGCCGTGGCGAGCACGCGGCCATCGGCCAGCATCGGCTTGATGGCGCCGATGTTGTCGTAGCCCACCACCAGCACCTTGCCGGTCTTGCCGGCGGCCTTGACCGCGGCGACCGCGCCCAGTGCCATGCTGTCGTTGCCGGCCAGCAGCGCCTTGAGGTCGGGGTGCTCGCGCAGCATGCCGGCGGCCACGGTGTTGCCCTTGTCGATTTCCCACTGGCCCGACTGCACGCCCACCACCGTCACGCCGGCGGCCTTCATCGCGTCTTGATAGCCCAGCGTGCGCTGCTGCGCATTGAAGGTGGTCGACACGCCTTCGATGATGCCGACCTTGTCGCCGGCCTTCAGCTCCTTGGCGAGCGCGTCGCCCACCAGCTTGGCGCCGGCACGGTTGTCTGGGCCGACGAAGGGCACCTGGATGCCCTTTTCCTTGAGGGCGGCGGCGTCGAACTGGTTGTCGATGTTGACGACGAGGATGCCCTTGTCGATGGCCGCCTTGATTACCGGCACCAGCGCCTTCGAATCGGCGGGCGCGATGACCAGCGCGTTGATCTTCTGCGCCATCATCTGCTCGACCATCTTGATCTGGGCGGAGGTGTCGGTCTCGTCCTTGATGCCGTTGGCCACCAGCGTGTACTGCGAGGCGTTGGCCTTCTGGTGCGCCTTGGCGCCGTCTTCCATGGTGCGGAAGAATTCATTGGCCAGCGACTTCATGACCAGCGCGACCTTCGGCTTGTCCTGGGCGAAGGCGGGCGATGCGGCGATGGCGCCCAGCAGCGTCAGTGCGGCAGCGCTTTGCAGGGTACGGCGGGTGAACTTCATGGTGTGTGTCTCCTGAGGTGGTTGAGCGGTACGCCGGTCTCTGGCCGGGGCTCCGATGTTAACCACCGGAAACGTTTGCGCAAACGTTTGCTAATCGGGGCTAACCCTGAGATTCCAGGGCCCTGAAAAGCGGCCCGAAGACCTGCCGGGCGGGCCTGAAACCTTGCTCGCCTAAAATCGCCGGTTACCCAAGAGGACCCCCCATGAGTTTGCAATGCGGCATCGTCGGCCTGCCCAACGTCGGTAAATCCACCCTTTTCAATGCGTTGACCAAGGCCGGCATCGCGGCGGAAAACTATCCGTTCTGCACCATCGAGCCCAACGTGGGCGTGGTGGAAGTGCCCGACCCCCGGCTCGCGCAACTGAGCGAGATCGTCAACCCCGAGCGCGTGGTGCCCGCCATCGTCGAATTTGTCGACATCGCCGGCCTCGTGGCCGGTGCCAGCACCGGCGAAGGCCTGGGCAACAAGTTCCTGGCCCACATCCGCGAGACCGACGCCACCGTCAACGTGGTGCGCTGCTTCGACGACGAGAACGTGATCCACGTGGCCGGCAAGGTCGACCCGATCTCCGACATCGAAGTGATCCAGACCGAGCTTTGCCTGGCCGACCTCGCCACGGTCGAGAAGGCGCTGCACCGCCACACCAAGGTGGCCCGCTCGGGCGACAAGGACGCGCAAAAGCTGGTCGGCCTGCTCGAGCGCTGCCAGGCCGCGCTGAACGAAAACACGCCGGTGCGCGCGCTCGAGTTCACGAAGGAAGAGCTGCCGCTGGTCAAGTCGTTCACGCTCATCACCGCCAAGCCCGCGATGTTCGTCGGCAACGTGGCCGAGGACGGTTTTGAAAACAACCCGTACCTCGATCGCCTGCGCGAGTACGCCGCCAAGCAGGGCGCGCCCGTGGTCGCCATCTGCGCCAAGATCGAAGCCGACCTGGCCGAGATGGACGAAGAAGACAAGAAGATGTTCCTGGCCGAAATCGGCCAGGAAGAGCCGGGCCTGAACCGCCTGATCCGCGCGGCCTTCAAGCTGCTGGGCCTGCAGACGTATTTCACCGCCGGCGTGAAGGAAGTGCGCGCCTGGACCATCCACATCGGCGACACCGGCCCGCAAGCGGCCGGCGTGATCCACGGCGACTTCGAGAAGGGCTACATCCGCGCCCAGACCATCGCCTTCGAAGACTACATCGCGTTCAAGGGCGAGCAGGGCGCGAAGGACGCGGGGAAGATGCGTTCGGAAGGCAAGGAATACGTCGTGAAGGATGGCGACGTGATGAACTTCCTGTTCAGTTCCTGAGTTGATTCGCAGCGCGGCTACTTGGCCGCCTGCTGCTTGCCCCACACCACCGTGTTGTCCACCGCATAGGCGGCACACACCACCTTGCGTTCCGCGCAGCCCTTGAGGTGCTCGGTCAGCGCGGCCGAGTTGGTGGCGGTGCCGAACTTGTTGTCGCTGGTGATCAGGAACGCGCGCGGCCGTGCCTGCAGCAGGAACTGGCGGTACGCGATGCGTATCTGCGCGGGGTCTGCACCAACGGCCGGCAGGCCGGCTTCATCGGCCAGATCGGCATGGCCCGAAGGCGTGGGCTCTCCGTTGGCATCGAGCACCACGCCGACGTTCTTCAGCAGGTCGCGCCACTTCGCCATCTCCGCGATCACGCGCGGCGGCAGTTCCATCACCCACTGCGCCGGATAGGCAAAGCCGAGGTTCGCGCCGCCGGGCGCCACGCTGTCGGTGACGCCGACCAGACGGCCTTCTTCATCGAAGAGCCCGCCGCCGCTCGAACCCGAAGACACCGGCGCGGAGGTCTGGATGATCGGCAACTGGCCCTGTGCCCGCGGCCGCAAGGCGGAGATGAGGCCTTCGGTCAATGTGAGCTCGAGCCCGTGCGGGCTGCCGATGGCGAACACGCGCTGGCCGACACGCAGGCCTTCGGCCGGTGCGATCTGCACGGCCGGCAATTGCAGCGGTGTCTCGGTCAACAGCACGCACAGGTCGCGCGATGGATCGGGGTCGCGCAGGACGCTCTTGATCTTGATGGTCGTCTGGCCCTGGGTCACGGTGGCCGACACCGCCTCGTTCACCACATGGCAGGCCGTGACCAGTGCCGCAGGCGTCACGGCCACCGCGCTGCCGATGCTGGTCTTGTCGGTGCCCTGGTCGCCCTTGACGGTCCAGACCGCGGGCGACGCCTTGCGAAAAACATCCTCGGGCGAGAGCGCCCACGCATGACAGGCGAGGGCGCCGAGCCAGAGGCCGGCTGCCAGGGGTTTGCAGTGCCGGATGGATTTTTTCATTCGCGTGAGTGTAGGAAGCAGGTGCGCGGGTTCCCCGTAGGCGGGGGCGCTGTGTCACTGGGTGTCAAAGCCCCGTGGGCCTGTTGTTAGACTGCGCGCGCTCCGATTTCTCCACAAGGCCTGCCACCCATGCTCACCGTCCACCATCTGAACAACTCGCGCTCGCAGCGTGTGCTCTGGCTGCTTGAAGAACTCGAGTTGCCCTACGAGATCGTTCACTACCAGCGCGATCCGCAGACCATGTTGGCACCCGCTTCTCTGCGGGCCGTGCATCCGTTGGGCAAGTCACCGGTGGTTACGACAGATGACGGCATCACGCTCGCGGAATCGGGTGCGATCGTCGAGACGCTGATCGAGCGCTACGGCAACGGCCGCCTGGCGCCCGCGGCCGGCACGCCGGAAGCGATCCGCTACCGCTACTGGCTGCACTTCGCCGAAGGCACGGCCATGTCGCCGCTGCTGCTGAAGCTGGTGTTCGACCGCATCGAAACGAGCAAGATGCCGTTCTTCGCGAAGCCTGTGGCCAAGGCGATCGCGGCGAAGGCCAAGTCGGCGTTCATCCTCCCGAACATCGCGAGCCATCTGAACTTCATGGAAGCAGAGCTTGGCAAGAGCGAGTGGTTTGCGGGCGATGCCTTCACCGGCGCGGACATCCAGATGAGCTTTCCGGTCGAGGCCTCGCAGGCGCGTGGCGGGCTCGATTCGAAGCGGCCGAAGCTGATGGCGTACCTGGAGCGCATCCACGCGCGTCCTGCCTACAAGCGCGCGCTGGAACGCGGCGGCCCTTACGGCCTGTTGAGCTGACGCTTCGGCGCGTGTCTCATCTCAAGACGGAAAGATGTAGAGCAACCCGACCGTCATGGTCACATAGCGCAGGAATTTTCCGATCGCCATGTAGGCCACGCAGGGCCAGAACGGCAGCTTGAGCCAGCCCGCCACCGCGCACAGCGGATCGCCCACGATGGGCAGCCAGCTCAGCAGGCAGGCCTTCGGCCCCAGGCGTTCGAGCCAGCCGAGCACGCGCACGTGGTGCTTCGAGTGCGCGTACTTGTCGGCCACCTTGTGGGCGGCGTAGCCCATCCACCAGTCGACCGCACCCCCCAGCGTGTTGCCCACGGTCGCCACCACGATGGCTTGCCAGAACAGGTCGGGGTTGAGCTTGAGCAGGCCGAACAGAATGGGTTCGGAGCCCACCGGCACCAATGTCGCGGAGACGAATGCGGCGACGAACAGGGTCGAGAGACCGTACTGCGGCAGCGCCAGCAGCGCCATGAGGGAATTGAGCCAGGCTTCCATAAGGTCGGCGGAGTATAGGCAGCGCTCACGTCGCGGCCACGTGGGAGAAGTCCCCGCGAAGCAACGGTGTTTACGCCTGTGCCGAAGGCGCAAATCGTTTCAGTCGCTGAAATGCCACGTGGCTACAATCGTGCCTCATTTTTCAGCAGCCGAACTCGCACAGCTCCCTTCCAAATGACCCTGCAGATCGGCACCCACACGCTGGAAAACCGCCTGTTCGTCGCGCCCATGGCCGGCGTGACGGACCGGCCCTTCCGCATGCTGTGCCGTGCACTCGGCGCGGGTTATGCGGTCAGCGAGATGGTCACCTCGCGCAAGGAACTGTGGGGCACGCTCAAGACCTCGCGCCGCGCCAACCACGATGGCGAGCCTGGCCCCATCGCGGTGCAGATCGCCGGCACCGACGCGGCCATGATGGCCGAGGCCACGGTCTACAACATCGAGCGTGGCGCGCAGATCATCGACATCAACATGGGTTGCCCTGCCAAGAAGGTCTGCAACAAGTGGGCCGGTTCGGCGCTGATGCGCGACGAGCCGCTGGCGCTTGAAATCGTGCAGGCCGTGGTCGACGCCGCGCAGCCGTACAACGTGCCGGTCACGCTCAAGATGCGCACCGGCTGGAGCGAAGAACACCGTAACGCAGTGAAGCTCGCGCGCGATTTCGAATCGGCCGGCGTGCAGATGCTCACCGTGCACGGCCGCACGCGCGAGCAAGGCTACAAGGGCTTCGCCGAGTACGACACCATTGCCGCCGTCAAGGCCGCCGTGCGCGTGCCGGTGGTGGCCAACGGCGACATCCGCTCGCCCGAGAAGGCGCGCGACGTGCTCGCGGCCACCGGCGCCGACGCGGTGATGGTCGGCCGCGCCGCGCAAGGCCGGCCCTGGATCTTTCGCGAGATCGCCCACTTCCTGGAAACCGGCGAGCACCGCGCGCCGCCACTGGTGGCGGAAGTGCGCCGCTTGCTGCTCGACCATCTGGTGGAGCACTATGCGCTGTACGGCGACTACAGCGGCGTGCGCACCGCGCGCAAGCACATCGGCTGGTACGTGCGTACGCTGCCCGACGGCGAAGCGTTCCGCGCGTGCATGAATCTCATCGAGGACTGTGCCGAGCAACTGCGTGCGGTCGGCGACTATTTCGACGGGCTGGCGGACCGCATGGATCGCATGCCCGTGCAGCACCTGGTGGACGAAGAGGCGTTGCCAGGTGAAGAGGAGACGGCCTGCGCCGTCGGTTGAAAAAAAGAGAAGAAGCAATGAGCAAGAAACACATCGAGGACTGCGTGCGCACCAGTCTTGACAGCTACTTTCGCGATCTGCGCGGCACCGAACCCGACGGCATGTACGAGATGCTCGTGCGCGTGGTCGAGAAACCTCTGCTCGACGTCGTCATGACGCGCGCGGAGGGCAACCAATCCAAAGCCGCGCAATGGTTGGGCCTGAATCGCAACACCCTTCGCAAGAAGCTGGTCGAGCACAAACTTTTGAAATAACTCCACGGCATATCCCATGGCCCAGACTGCACTCATCTCCGTCTCCGACAAAACCGGCATCCTTGAATTCGCCCAGGCGCTGCACGCGCTGGGCATCAAGCTGCTGTCCACCGGCGGCACCGCCAAGCTGCTGGCCGACGCCGGTCTGCCCGTGACCGAAGTCGCCGACCACACCGGCTTTCCTGAAATGCTCGATGGCCGCGTGAAGACGCTGCACCCGAAGATCCACGGCGGCCTGCTCGCGCGCCGCGACCTGCCCGCGCACGTGGCAGCCATCAAGGAACATGGCATCGACACCATCGACCTGCTGATCGTCAATCTCTATCCGTTCGAAGCGACCGTGGCCAAGCCCGGCTGCACGCTCGAAGACGCGATCGAGAACATCGACATCGGCGGCCCGGCCATGGTGCGCAGCGCGGCCAAGAACTGGAAAGACGTGGGCGTGCTGACCGACGCCTCGCAATACGCCGTGGCGCTCGCCGAGCTGAAGGCCGACGGCAAGCTCAGCGACAAGACCAAGTTCGCGTTCTCGGTGGCCGCGTTCAACCGCATCGCCGACTACGACGGCGCCATCAGCGACTACCTCTCGGCCATCGACTTCGACGCCAGCATCGGCCAGCCCGCGCCCAAGCGCTCGCTGTTCCCCGCGCAAAGCAACGGCCGCTTCGTGAAGGTGCAGGACCTGCGCTACGGCGAGAACCCGCACCAGCAGGCCGCGTTCTATCGCGACCTGCATCCGGCCCCCGGCTCGCTGGTGTCGGCCAAGCAGCTGCAGGGCAAGGAGCTGAGCTACAACAACATCGCCGATGCCGATGCGGCATGGGAATGCGTGAAGAGCTTCGATGTGCCGGCCTGCGTGATCGTGAAGCACGCCAACCCCTGCGGCGTGGCCATCGGCAAGGATGCGGCCGAAGCCTACGGCAAGGCCTTCAAGACCGACCCGACCTCGGCCTTCGGCGGCATCATCGCCTTCAACCGCCCGGTCGACGGCGCGACCGCGCAAGAGATCGCCAAGCAGTTCGTCGAAGTGCTGATGGCACCGGGCTACACGCCCGAAGCGCTCGAAGTGTTCCAGGCCACCAAGGCCAAGCTCAATGTGCGCGTGCTCGAGATCTCACTGCCCAAGGGCGGTACGACCGACTGGGACAACGGCCGCAATGCGATGGACGTCAAGCGCGTCGGCTCCGGCCTGCTGATCCAGACCGCCGACAACCACGAGCTCGCGGCCAGCGACCTCAAGGTGGTCAGCAAGAAGCAACCCACGCCGCAACAGCTGCAAGACCTGCTGTTCGCATGGAAGGTCGCGAAGTACGTGAAGAGCAACGCCATCGTGTTCTGCGCCGATGGCATGACGATGGGCGTGGGCGCGGGCCAGATGAGCCGCCTCGATTCGGCGCGCATTGCGAGCATCAAGGCAGAGCACGCGGGCCTGTCGCTGAAGAACACCGCGGTGGCGAGCGACGCCTTCTTCCCGTTCCGCGACGGCCTTGATGTGGTGGTCGATGCGGGCGCGAGCTGTGTCATCCAGCCGGGTGGCTCGATGCGCGATCAGGAAGTGATCGATGCAGCCGACGAGCGCGGCGTGGTGATGGTGCTGTCGGGCGTGCGCCACTTCCGGCACTGAGATTGCCCCTTGGGGCTTCGCGCACTTCGTGTCGCGCGGCTCCTTCCCCCTGTCGGGGGCAACACCAGCGGTCCGGCAAAGCCGGTTCCGCGGTGTTCCTGGCGCTGCCTGCCTACTCGTGGTTGCCGAACCGGTACTTCACCTGGAAGGTGAGCGCGCCGTAGAGGCGGTTCTTGATCGTCGGCACGTACGCGATGTTCAGGCCCCAGTTCTTGCCTTCGATGGCCGCCGTCGGAATGATGGCGGGGAACCAGTTGCCGTTGCGGTAGTTCGGGTAGCCGTCGAAGCCGCCCACCACCGCGCCGAACTTCACGCCGTAGAACTCGAAGGGCAGCACATACAAGCCGACGTACTTCGATTGCCGGCGGTCGCTGTTGTGGAAGGTGCCGGCCGTGATGCGGTAGGTGTCGCTCAGCGGGTACTCGAAGCCCAGCCCCGGGTTGACGTTTTCCAGGCCCTTGCCGCTGTCGAAGTGCGCCGAATAGAAGCCCGGATTGACCCAGATGTTCTTCGGGTCGAAGGACTGCGCAACTGCCAGGCCGGGTAAGAGAAGAGCAAGGAGAGCACTCGACACCGGCAGCATGCGCAGGGGATTCATGGTGGGCTAAGGCGTTCTGAAGATCTGTCTTGCAGCTTCGATGGTGGCAGCGATGTCTTCGTCGCTGTGGGCGGCGCTCACGAAGCCTGCTTCGTAAAGCGCGGGGGCAATATACACGCCGCGATCGAGCAAACCATGGAACAACGCATTGAATTTTGCGTTGTCGGTTGTCATCACGGTGGCATAGTTTTGCGGCAGGTCTTTCATGAGGAAGAAGCCGAACATGCCGCCTTCGCTGTCGCCGTTGAAGGGCTGTCCTTCCGCCGCCGCGGCGGCCTTCAGGCCTTCGACCAGCGAGCGGGTTTTCTTGCCCAGTGCTTCGTAGAAACCGGGCTTGGCAATTTCCTTCAGCGTGGCAAGGCCGCAGGCAGTGGCCACCGGGTTGCCCGAGAGCGTGCCGGCCTGATAGACCGGACCGAGCGGCGCGAGCTGTTCCATGATGGCGCGCGGGCCGCCGAATGCCGCCAGCGGCATGCCGCCGCCGATGACCTTGCCGAGCACCGTAAGGTCGGGCTTGATGCCCAGCACGCCTTGCGCGCCATGCAGGCCGACGCGAAAGCCGGTCATCACCTCGTCGAAGATCAGGAGCGCGCCGTGCTTCGTGCACAGCTCGCGGCAGCGCTTCGCGAACTCGGGCGTGGCGCGCACGAAGTTCATGTTGCCGGCGATGGCTTCGATCATCAGGCAGGCGATGTCGTTGCCGTGCAGCGCGAAGGCTTCGTCGAGCTGCTGCAGGTTGTTGTACTCGAGCACGATCGTGTGCTGCACCACCTCGGGCGGCACACCGGCCGAGGTCGGGTTGCCGAAGGTGGCAAGGCCGGAGCCGGCCTTCACCAGCAGCGCATCGGCGTGGCCGTGGTAGCAACCCTCGAACTTGATGATGCTCTTGCGGCCGGTGGCGCCGCGCGCCAGGCGCAATGCGCTCATGGCGGCTTCGGTGCCGGAGCTCACGAGCCGCACCATCTCCATCGATGGCACGAGCGCGAGGATGGCTTCGGCCAGTTCGATCTCGCGCTCGGTGGGCGCGCCGTACGAGAAGCCTTCGAGCACGGCCTTCTGTACCGCCTCGACCACGGC
Organism: Variovorax sp. EL159; assembly: GCF_900100965.1. Taxonomy (GTDB): domain Bacteria; phylum Pseudomonadota; class Gammaproteobacteria; order Burkholderiales; family Burkholderiaceae_C; genus Variovorax. The sequence goes on from NZ_FMUJ01000008.1 coordinate 213,227, forward strand.
AGGGTGGCCGTGGCCCAGGATCATCGGACCCCAGGAGCCGATGTAGTCGATGTAGCGCTTGTCGTTGGCGTCCCAGAAGTAGGCGCCCTGCGCGCGCTGGATGAAGCGGGGCGTGCCGCCGACGGCCTTGAAGGCGCGCACGGGCGAGTTCACGCCGCCGGGAATCACGGCGCGGGCGCGTTCGAAAAGAATGTCGTTGCGATCAGTCATCAGTGTCGGGTGTCGTGAGGGGGGAGGGCGAAGTCGGGCGCGGCGTCCGGGTCTTCATCGTCTTCGTCGTCCTCGGGCTCGGCCCAGAACAGGCGGTCGGGCAGCACGTGGCCCATGCCGGGGCGAAAGCCCGCATCGAGGCAACGGTCCATGTAGGCCAGGGCTTCGGTGGTCGCGGCCACGAGGTCGGTGCCGCTCGCGAGCAGCGCGGCCAGGGCGGCCGACAGGGTGTCGCCGGCACCGGCGAACACGGCTTCGAGCCGCTCGTACTTCTCGCTGGTGAGCACCGACTGCGGCGAGGCCAGCACGTTGTCGATGAACTGGTCGGGCAGCACCATGCCGGTCACCAGCGTGTAGGGCACGCCGAACTCGCCGGCGGCCTTGGCGATGTCGCGCGCGCCGGGCGGGCGCTCGCCGCTCCAGTCGGGAAGCAGCCAGCGCCACAGGGTGCTGTGGTTGCCAACCAACACCGTCGTCTGAGGCAGGACCAGTTCGCGGAAGGCGTCGAGGTAGCCCTCGATCAGGTTTTCGTCCCACCACGACAGGTTGGGCATGTAGGCCACCAGCGGCACCTCGGGGTAGTCGGAGGCGGTCTCGGCGATGGTGCTCAGGGCTTCGGGGGTACCCACAAAGCCCACCTTGATCAACTGGACTTCGACGTCTTCCAGGATGGAGCGCGCCTGCTCGGCGATGGCCTCCTCGTCGAAGGCGAAATGATCGAACACCTCGGCGGTGTCGCGGGCATAGGCCCCCGTGACCACGGGCAGAACGTGTGCGCCCACCGACGCCATGGCCAGGGCGTCGGCACCCAGGCCCCCGGCCCCGCTCGGGTCGCTGGCATTGAACACCAGCACGCAGGGGGGATTCAGGTCGCGCTCGGCCACCTCCTCGTCGTCTGGCGAGGGGTCGTTAAGATCGCCCGGTTTGCGAGCGTTACCTGCTGGAAGTAAGTAGATGGTCATACGCCGGGCGGAATCCCCTGGATGGTGGCATAGGCGCGACGTTTACGGTCGGCCAGTGAGATACGCATAGATACACTCGTTGCATTTAATGAACAAGGACTTTAAGCTCCGATGAATACGAAAACTTGGATGTGCCTGATTTGTGGGTGGATCTATGACGAAGCGGTTGGTGTACCGGAAGACGGCATCGCGGCAGGCACGGCCTGGGCCGATGTGCCGATGAACTGGACCTGTCCTGAGTGCGGTGCGCGCAAGGAAGACTTCGAAATGGTTGAAATCTGAAAGCATGGCATAGATAGAGCTACGCGGTCTGCGTCGGTGTTCGGCGCGGCGGGCTTCCAAGTCTCATGAGCAGGAGCGTTTGCAATGGGCCCGAATGGATCAGGTTACAAGGTGCTCGTCATCGACGACAGCAACACCATCCGGCGCAGTGCCGAGATTTTTCTGAAGCAGGGTGGGCACGAGGTTCTTCTGGCGGAAGACGGCTTCGACGCACTTTCCAAGGTTAACGACCACAAGCCGCATCTGATTTTCTGCGACATCCTGATGCCGCGTCTCGACGGCTATCAGACCTGCGCCATCATCAAGCGCAATGCCCATTTTTCCAACGTTCCGGTCGTCATGCTGTCGTCGAAAGACGGTGTATTCGACAAGGCGCGCGGCCGCATGGTCGGCTCCCAGGACTACCTGACCAAGCCTTTCACCAAAGACCAACTGCTTCAGGCCGTGGAGCAGTTTGGCATCGTTCAACAGGAAGTGCAGTAATGCCTATTCGAAAAATCCTCGTCGTCGACGACTCCAAGACTGAATTGGTGTTCTTGACCGACCTCCTCCAGAAAAACGGCTTTGCCGTCAAGACCGCCGAAAACGCCGACGACGCGATGCGCCGCCTCGAGGAAGAGCATCCCGACCTGATCCTCATGGACGTCGTGATGCCCGGCCAGAACGGCTTCCAGCTCACGCGCGCCATCGCCCGCGACCCGAAGTACGCGGCGATCCCGATCATCCTGTGCACCAGCAAGAACCAGGAAACCGATCGCGTCTGGGGCATGCGCCAGGGGGCGCGCGACTACATCGTCAAGCCGGTCAACGCCGCGGACCTGATGTCCAAGATCAGCGCGCTGGCCTGAGCGAGAGCCTGCCGAGTCCATGGCGAATCGCGATGCTCTGAGAGCCTTCCAGTCCCGGCTGGCGAGCCGCCTGCAGGCTGCTCGCACGACCGGCGTGGCCGCGACCTGGCTGGCGGTCGAGGCGGGCGAGGGCAAGTACCTCTTTCCGCTGGGGCATGCCGGCGAAATCTTTCCCTGGACGCCGCCACAGCCCGTGCCCTACACGGAGCCCTGGTTCCTCGGCGTTGCCAACCTGCGCGGCGGCCTCTATGGCGTGGTGCAGCTGTCGGCGTTCGCCGCGGGTGCCGCAGGTGCTTCGGGCGGCGCAGCGGCCGCCACCGAGGCGGCGCGCATCCAGTCGCGGCTCGTTGCCTTCAACGAGCTGCTCGAAGTCAACTGCGCATTGCTGGTCGATCGACTGGCGGGGTTGCGGGGCGCGGAGGCCTTCACGGCTTCCGAGGCTCCGGGCGCAGAAGCACCTGCCTGGCACGGGCATCTGTACACCGACGCGGCAGGGGAGCGCTGGCAGGAAGTCAACCTGCAGGCGCTTTCGCAGCAACCCCAGTTTTTGAGTATTGGTGCGTAGTGCTCCGGCACGCCGTACCGGCAACCACCTGAAGGACCGACCGTGAGCTCGATCGCCGACAAGTTCAAGAAATTACTGCCCGTGAGCAACGGGAACGACAAGGCCCGCGTCGACGGCTCCGGTTCGATATCGCTCGACGATGTCGATACGGTTCAGGTTCCGGACGAAAAAACCGTGCGGCTGGCCAAGAAGGGCGCAAGCGCTTCCGCCGCCACGTCGCTCGACACCGGCTTCGGCGATGCAGCCCTGCCCGGCGGTGGCGATGCCGCCAACGAGCCGGGCGCCATGGCGCCCGACGCCGCGCCTCAAGACGCCGGGGGCGGCCGCATCGGCGCGAACCCCGCGCGGCAGCAGCGCATCCTGGCGATCATGCTGGCCGTCGTGGTGTTGCTGCTGCTGCTGGTGGCCGGTTCCGCCATTCTTCGCGCGGAACGCCTCGCGCAACAGGTGGCAGCCACCGGCCAGTCGCTGATGCAGTCGCAGCGTCTGGCCAAGTCGATCTCGCAGGCCCTCGTCGGCAGCGCCTCGGCGTTCGTCGAAGTGAAGGACAGCGCCGACGACCTCTCGCGCCGCGTGTCGGGCCTCACCAACGGCGACGATGCCTTGCGCCTCGAACGCGTGGGCAACCAGTACGACGAGGAGATGAACAAGATCAATCCTCTCGTCGCACGCGCCGACGCCAGCGCCAAGGCCGTGCTGGCCCAGCGCCAGATCCTGACCCAGGTGGGTGCCGCCTTGCGCGACATCAACCAGCAGTCGTCCACGCTGCTCGAAATGACGGAAACCGTCGCGTCGCTGAAGATGCAGCAGAACGCCACGCTGCCTGAAATTTCCGCCGCCGGCCAGCTCGTGATGCTGACGCAGCGTATCGGCAAGTCGACCAACGAGTTCTTCACGGTCGAGGGTGTGAACCCCGACGCCGTGTTCCTGCTCGGCAAGGACTTGAACACCTTCCAGGAAACCACCCGTGGCCTGCTCGACGGCAATGCGCAGCAGCGCTTCCCCGGTTCGAAAGACCCGCAGACCCGCCAGCAGCTCGAAGCCATCCTGAAGACCTACGAGCAGATGCGCACGCAGGCTTCCGCCATTCTGGGCAACCTGCAAGGTCTGGTGGCCGCGCGCGAAGCGCAGGCTTCCATCCTGACCGACAGCGAGCCGCTGCGTAAGTCGCTGGGCGACCTGCAAGACAAGCTCTCGGCACGCACCGGCCTGGGCGCCGGCACCATCGTGCTGCTGTTCGTGCTGTCGCTGGCTGCCCTGGCACTGGCCGGCGCCATCGGTTTCGTGCAGGTGCGCGAAGGCCGCGAGCGTGCCGCCAACGCCGAACGCGAACGTCTGGCTGCCGAGCAGTCTTCCGAAGAAGCGGGCCGCATCAACAACGCCAACCAGGCCGCCATTCTTCGGCTGATGAACGAACTGCAGACAGTGGCCGAAGGCGACCTGACGCAAGAAGCGACCGTGACCGAAGACATCACCGGCGCCATCGCCGACTCGGTGAACTACACGGTGGAAGAACTGCGACTGCTGGTGGGCAACGTGCAGAACACGGCAACGCGCGTGGCGCAGACGACGTCGCAGGTGGAAAGCACCTCGACCGAACTGCTCGCCGCCTCGACCGAACAGCTGCGCGAAATTCGCGAAACCGGCCAGTCGGTGCTGACCATGGCCGAGCGAATCAACGGGGTGTCCTCGCAAGCGCAAGAGTCCGCCACGGTGGCGCGCCAGTCGCTGCAAGCCGCATCGTCGGGTCTGCAGGCCGTGCAGAACGCCATCGGCGGTATGAACTCCATCCGCGACCAGATCCAGGAAACCTCCAAGCGGATCAAGCGCCTGGGCGAATCGTCGCAAGAGATTGGCGAAATCACCGAGCTGATCTCGGACATTACCGAACAGACGAACGTGCTGGCTCTTAACGCCGCCATTCAGGCAGCATCCGCCGGTGAAGCCGGCCGAGGCTTCTCGGTGGTGGCGGAAGAAGTGCAGCGCCTTGCTGAACGCTCCGCAGACGCCACGCGCCAGATTTCGGCGCTGGTGAAGGCCATTCAGACCGACACGCAAGACGCGGTGGGCGCCATGGAGCGTTCCACGCAGGGTGTGGTCGAAGGGGCCAAGCTGTCCGACAACGCAGGTACTGCGCTGACCGAGATTGACCGCGTGTCGCGCCGACTCGCTGACCTCATCGAGCAGATTTCGCAGTCCGCCTCCCGCGAAGCCGATTCGGCCAACGTGGTGGCCGCGAACATCCAGCACATTTTTGCGGTGACGGAGCAGACCGGAGAAGGTACGCGCACCACCGCCCAGCAGGTGCGCGAACTGTCGCAGATGGCCGAGGAACTGCGCCGCTCGGTCGCCCGTTTCAAGATTGCCTGACAAAAGATAAGAACGGCGAGCAACCAACGTGTCGATTCAAACCCCTGCCACGGCCCCCCTCGCCGGCAATGTGCCGGCCACCGAAGACCTCGGGCCGCTGGCCTGGGTGCTGGGAGAAATCCAGAAATCCCTCGACGGTGTGGGCAAGTCGTTGCGGCGCTTCGTGCGCGACGTGGGCTCGGCGGCGGAGCCCGAAAGCGGCCCGCTGCAGATGGCCCGCCAGCAACTGCACCAGGCCGTCGGTGCGCTGCAGATGGTGGGGCATACCTCGCCGGCGCTGGTGCTCGGTGCCATCGAGTTCGCGGTGCAGGGCTTCATTGCCGATCCGCAGCGCTGCACCGACAGCGCAGTCCACAAGATCGAGCGTGCCGGCTTTGCCGTCACCGATTTCCTCAACGCCCTGCTGGCCGGCAAGCCCGTGTCGTCGGTGGCGCTGTTTCCGCAGTACCGCGACGTGCTGGAACTGGTCGGCAACGAGCGCGTGCACCCGGCCGACCTCTGGAGCACCACCTGGCGCTGGGTCGAGATCAAGCCGGCCCTCACGCAGGCGGCCGTGGCCTACGACCCGGCCGTGCGTTCGCGGCTCGACCGCGAAGTGCTGCAACTGATCAAGAGCGGCGACGCGCAGGCCGCACGACGGCTGCATGCGCTGTGCCTGGGGCTCGGACGCGGTGCGCTGCTGCCCCGCGTGGCCAGCTTCTGGACCCTGGCCGCGGGCTTCTTCGAAGCCCTCGCGCTGAACCGCATTCCGGCTGACGCCTACGTCAAGCGCGCCGCCACGCGCGTGCTGCTGCAGTACGCCACGCTGGCGCGCGGCGACAGCGTGGTGTCCGACCGGCTCGGGCAAGACCTGCTGTTCTTCTGCGCGCAGGCCGTGCCCGCCGCGCAAGACGACGCCGCCACGCTGCGCACGGTGCGCAGCGCCTGGGGCATCGCCGGCGAGCAGTACATCGACTACACCGTCGAGCAGTTCGGCCGCTTCGATCCGCTGGTGCTCGCGCAGGCGCGCAAGCGCATCGAGACCGCCAAGGAAATGTGGTCGGCGCTCTCGGGCGGCGACATCACCCGCACGCGCCAGGTGGCCGACACCTTCGCGCAGCTGGGCGAGTCGCTGCAGAAGCTGCATCCGCCGAGCCTGCCGATGGTGCAGGCGCTGACCCATGCGGTCGAAGCGTCCGTGCGTTCCGGCCACGCGCCCGACACCGAGCTCGCGATGGAAGTCGCCACCTCGGTGCTGTATCTGGAAGCCGCGCTCGAAGACCTCGACCCGAGCGATCCGCAGCTCACCGCCCGCACCCTGCAGCTGGCCGGCCGCATCGAACGCGTGCGCGCGGGCGGCCATTCCGAGCCGCTCGAGCCGTGGATGGAAGACCTGTATCGCCGCGTGAGCGATCGCCAGACCATGGGCACCGTGGTCGACGAGCTGCGCAGCCACCTGAGCGAACTTGAAAAGTCGCTCGACCAGTACTTCCGCCGCCCCGCCGAAAAGGGCCTGCTGCGCACCGTGCCGACGCAACTGATGCAAATGCGCGGCGTGTTCTCCGTGCTCGGGCTCGACCAGGCCGCGCACACCGTGCAGCGCATGCGCGACGACGTCGAGGCCATGCTGGTCAGCACCTCGCCCGCCGAGGAAATGGCCGGCTTCGATGCGCTGGGCAACAACCTGGGCGCGCTCGGCTTCCTGATCGACATGCTGGGCTACCAGCCCGCGCTGGCCAAGCGCCTGTTCGTGTTCGACGCCGAAGCCGGCGAACTGAAGCCGCTCATGGGCCGCCAGGCCGTCGACAGCGGCGCCGCCGATGGCGCCACGCCGAGCCCGGCGCCGGCGGCCGAGGTCGTGCTCAGCATCGAGGAAGTCGATGCGCAGATCGCCTCGAAGCTCGCCGCGCTTGCCACGCCCAACCGCAAGGCCAAGCTGTCGCCGATCGAGGAGTTCAGCCGCAAGACCGAAAGCTGGACCTCGAAGATCACCGGCCCGGGCGCGCTGCACGACACCGAGGTGACCGAGCTCGAAGAAGACGACCTGCAGAACATCTTCCTGGACGAAGCCCGCGAAGTGGTGCACAACGGCCTGGCCGCCATCACCGAGCTCGGCAGCCATCCCGACGACACCGAAGAACTCACCATCCTGCGCCGCGCGTTCCACACGCTCAAGGGCAGCTCGCGCATGGTCGGCCTGACCGATTTCGGCGATGCGGCCTGGTCGCTCGAACAGGTGCTCAACACATGGCTGGCCGACCAGCGCAACGCCACGCCCGAACTGCTGTCCGGCACCGAAAGAACGCTGCGCGAATTCGGCCAGTGGGTCGAGGCCATCGCGTCGGGCGAGCCGCACTCGTGGCACGCCGCGCCGTTCAGCCGCGTGGCCCATGCACTGCTGGCCGGCGAGCCGGTGCCCGCGCCGGTGCGCCTGTCCGACCCGGAGGCCCTGGCAGTCGCCGCGCGCCACATCGCTGCCGAAGTGCCCGCACCCGTCGCCGCGCCAGTGCCGCCGTCGGAACTGCCGGACCTGCCCGACCTGTCGTTCCTCGAAGCGCCCGCCCCGGCGGCCGCTGCACCCGCAGCCGCCATCGAAACGCTGGCATGGCAGGAGCCCGAGAAGCAGGCCGCGCCAGAGACCGACGACGATTTCGCATCGACCGACTTCATCGACTTCGAGGCCAAGCAGGTCACCGAGCCCGGTGCCTTGCAGGCGCTGCCCAGCGGCGACGAGTTCGACTTCCTGGCGCCGCCGAAGACGGCTGCGCGTGCAGAGCCCGTCGTTGCCCAGCCGGAGCCCGAATCCATTCCGGAACCCGAGCCCGCCATCGAAGCCTCGGTGCCGACCGCCACCGGCCTGCCCGATCTGGAATGGGTGCCCGAGCCGCTGCCCGTCGAGGCTGGCGAGCCCGAAGTCATCGAAGCTGCACAGCCGCCGCATGAAGAGCTGGTTGCTGAACCGGTGCCGGAACTGCAACTGGCGTCCGAGCCGGAACCGGCGGCCGTGCAAGAACCCGTGCCGGCTGTCGCCGAAGCGGTTGCACCGGTCGAAGTGCATGAGGCGCCAGTCCATGCACATGCCGAGCCGCTCGCTGCCCTGGTTACCCCTGCTGCGCCCGTCGCCACCGAAGAAGCCCCGGAAACGGCGGCACAGCACGCGGAAGCCGCAGCCGTAGCGGCAGCCGCCGAAGAAGCCGCCGCCGTAGCCAGCGCCGAAGACCAGGTCAAGGTGATCGGCCCGCTGCGCATCGGCATCGCGCTCTACAACGTCTACCTCAACGAAGCCGACGAGTGGTCCCGCCAGCTGGCGACCGACGTCGGCGAGTGGGCGCTCGAATCGCACGAACGCCTGCCCGATTCCACCATCGCGCTGGCCCATTCGCTGGCCGGCAGCTCGGCCACCGTCGGCTTCCACAGCCTGTCGGGGATGGCCCGCCTGCTCGAAGCAGCGCTGCAGCATCTGCAGATGCAGGGCAGCGGCTCGCGCGAGCAGGGCATGGTGCTGGTGGCCGCGGCCGACGAACTGCGTCGCCTGCTGCACCAGTTCGCCGTCGGCTTCCTGCGCGACCCCGCCGAAGGCACGCTGCAGGCGCTGCGCGACATCGCCGCGGCGCCGATGCCCACCGAAGTGGCCATGCGCGCCGAAGCCGCGCGTCCGCTGCAACAGGTCGTGGTCGGCAACAACCTGGCCGACGTGGCGCTGGACGATTCCGAAGACGCCATCGACCTGGCCGATGCGGTCGACGTCGACCTGTTCCCGATCTTCGAGGAAGAGGCCGCCGAGTTGCTGCCGCAACTGGGCGAGGCACTGCGCCAGTGGGCGCACCACCCCGACGACAGCGCGCCGCGCGCCTCGGTGCTGCGCACGCTGCACACGCTCAAGGGCAGCGCGCGGCTGGCCGGCGCCATGCGCCTGGGCGAGCGCGCGCACCGCATGGAGTCCGAGATCGAAGTCCTGGGCTCCCAAGGCGCCGAGCGCTCCGACATCGAGAAGCTGCTCACGCGCCTGGACACGCTGCAAGCCACCTTCGACGCCCTGCGCGCCGCGGACGATGCCACGCAGGTCGAGATGGCCCAACTGGTCGCGGCCGCCACGGCTTCCGCACCGGTCGCCGCTTCGCTGCTGCAGGTCACGGCACCGGATGCCGGCGTGCCGGCGAACGACGCCAAGGCCGCGCCGGTGACCAGCGATGAAGACCTGTCCGAAGCCGACGAGCCGTCTACGGCCATGCTGCAACCGCGCCCGGCGCCTGCGCTGCTCGCGCCGCTGCGTGCCGCATCGGGCCAGGCGGTGCGCATCCGCACCCAGCTGCTCGACCGCCTGGTCGCGCAGACCGGCGAGGTCATCATCACGCGCTCGCGGCTCGAAGCCGAACTGGGCCAACTGCGTGGTTCGCTCTCCGACCTCACGGGCAACCTGGACCGCTTGCGCCAGCAGCTGCGCGACATCGAAGTGCAGGCCGAAAGCCAGATGCAGTCGCGACTGGCGCAAGCCAAGGATTCGCAGCAGAGCTTCGACCCGCTCGAGTTCGACCGCTTCACCCGCGTGCAGGAACTGACGCGCATGATGGCCGAGTCGGTCAACGACGTGGCCACCGTGCAGCGCACGCTGCAAAAGACGGTGCAGGCCACGGAAGACGACCTGAGCGTGCAGGCACGCCAGACGCGCGAACTGCAGCGCGGCCTGCTGCGCACGCGCATGGTGGAGTTCGAAGGCATCTCCGACCGCCTCTACCGCGTGGTGCGCCAGGCCTCGAAGGACACCGGCAAGCAGGTGCGCTTGGACATCGTCGGCGGCTCCATCGAAATGGACCGTGGCGTGCTCGACCGCATGACGCCCGCCTTCGAGCATCTGCTGCGCAATTGCGTGGCGCACGGCATCGAAGACTCGGCCGTGCGCGAGAAGGCCGGCAAGGACGCCAGCGGCCTGATCGTCATCGACCTGCACCACGAAGGCAACGACGTCTCGGTGAGCTTCCGCGATGACGGCGCCGGCCTCGACCACAAGCGTATCGCCGAGCGCGCCCGCGCACTCGGCCTGCTCGGGCACGACCAGCAACTGTCGGCCGATGAAGCCACCGAGCTGATCTTCAAGCCCGGCTTCTCGACGGCCGGGCAGGTCTCCGAGCTGGCCGGCCGCGGCATCGGCATGGACGTGGTGCGCGCGCAGATCGCGGCGCTCGGCGGCCGCATCGAAACGCACAGCGCGTCCGGCCAGGGCACGACCTTCAAGCTGGTGCTGCCGCTGACCACCGCCGTGACGCACGTGGTGATGCTGCGCGCGGGCGAGGTGTCGATCGGCGTGCCGTCGAACCTGGTGGAACTGGTGCAGCGCGTGAGCGGGACCGACCTCGAAGCGGCCTACCTGCACAGCAGCCATCCCTTCGGCAGCGAGCAGGTGCCGTTCTACTGGGCCGGCGCGCTGCTGCAGGCCTCGACCCGCAGCGAACACGCGACGGCCAAGAACAACACCATCGTGATCGTGCGAAGCGCGGCACAGCGCGTTGCGCTGCACGTGGACGAAGTGCTGGGCAACCAGGAAGTCGTGGTGAAGAACCTCGGCCCGCAACTGGCGCGGCTGCCCGGCCTGGCCGGCATCTCGGTGCTGGCTTCGGGCGCGGTGGCGCTGATCTACAACCCGGTGGCGCTGGCCTCGGTGCATGGCGAGCAGGCGCGCGAGCGCCAGGCTGCCGCGCTGGCGGTGTCGGCGCATGCCGCCGCTGCCGTGGCCGACCATGGCGCGCCGCAGGAGCCGTTGCCGGTGCTGGCCCCGGTTGCACCGCAAGTGCCGCTGGTGCTGGTGGTCGACGACTCCATCACCGTGCGCCGCGTCACGCAGCGCCTGCTGCAGCGCGAAGGCTATCGCGTGTCGCTCGCGGCCGACGGCCTGCAGGCGCTCGAACGCCTGCAACAAGAGCGCCCGGCCGTGGTGCTGTCGGACATCGAGATGCCGCGCATGGACGGTTTCGACCTGGCGCGCAACATCCGCGCCGACGCCGCGCTGGCCGAGCTGCCGATCATCATGATCACCTCGCGCATCGCCGAGAAGCACCGCGACTACGCGCGCACGCTGGGCGTGAACCACTACCTGGGCAAGCCGTACTCGGAAGAGGAACTGCTGCGCTTGGTGCGTGCGTACACGAGCGAGCCGGCTTTGGCGGCAGCGGCCTGAAGTTCAGCAGGCGTGCGTTGAAAAACAAAAGGGGCCTTCGGGCCCTTTTTATTTTTGCGCCACTGCCTTGGCCCGCGCCACGCCATAACGCTGCAGCGTTTTCTCGCGCGCTTCGGCATGGTCCACCACCGGCAGCGGGTAGGTCTCGCCGAGCTTGATGCCCGCCGCCTCCAGCTCCACCGGCGATGCCGTCCACGGCGCATGGATCGCGGCGTTCGACAGCCCCGCCAGTTGCGGCAGGTAGCGGCGAATGAACTTGCCCTCGGGGTCGAAGCGCTCGCTTTGCGTCACCGGATTGAAGATGCGGAAGTAGGGCTGGGCGTCGCAGCCGCTGGAGCTGGCCCACTGCCAGCCGCCGTTGTTGGAGGCCAGCTCGAAGTCGTTCAGGTGCAGCGCGAAGTAGCGCTCGCCGCGCCGCCAGTCCAGGCCCAGGTCCTTGCAAAGAAAGCTGGCCACCACCATGCGCAGGCGGTTGTGCATGTAGCCGCTCTGGTTGATTTGCAGCATGGCGGCATCGACCAGCGGGTAGCCCGTGCGGCCCTCGCACCAGGCGCTGAAGAGCTGGTCGGCATGCTTGCCGTGGTGCCACTGGATCTTGTCGTACTCGGGCCGGAAGCTCTTCGACTCGCCGTTGGCGTGCACGTGCGGAAAGTGCGCCAGGATCTGGAAGTAGAAGTCGCGCCAGATCAGCTCGCTCAGCCAGGTCGAGGCGCCGGCATTGCCCTGCAGCGACAGCTGGTGCGCCACACCGGCCATCTGCCGGATCGACACCGTGCCGAAGCGCAGGTGCACGCCCATGTAGCTGGGGCCGCGCACGGCCGGGAAGTTGCGCGCGGCGTCGTAGCGGTCGATGCGCTCGAAGAAGTCTTCGAACAGCGCGCCGGCACCGCGCGTGCCGGTGGGGATCTCCAGCGCCCCGAGGTTGCTTTTGGCAAAGCCGATGTCCGCCAGCGACGGAACCGGTGCCCGCAAGGCCTCGGGCAGTGGCGCCAGCGCGTCGGCATGGCCGCGCACCGGGTACGACTTGAGGAAGAAGGCGTCGACCTTGGCCAGCCAGGCCCGCTTGTAGGGCGTGAACACCGTGTAGGGCTGGCCGGCCTGGGTCATGACCTCGTCGCGGTCGAAGACGGTCGAGTCCTTGTAGGTGTGGAAGGTGACGCCCGCATTGGCTAGCGCGCCGAACACCTTGGCGTCGCGCGCCAGCGCATCGGGCTCGTCGTCGCGGTTGGCAAAGACGGCCTGCACGCCCAGCTCGCGTGCCAGCGCGGGAATCTCCTGGACCGCCATGGCATGCCGCACGATCAGCCCGCCGCCCAGCGCGCGCAGCTCGGCTTCGAGCTCGACCAGCGATTCCCGGATGAATTCCACCCGCCGGTCGACGGTGGGCAGCGTGTCCAGGATGGCCTTGTCGAACACGAAAACGCAGACCACCTGCCGGCAGGCCCGCAACGCCCGGTAGAGGGCCGCGTTGTCGTCCACGCGAAGGTCGCGGCGGAACCACATGAGCCCTTTGGGATAGGTCTTGTCGACGGCCAGTAAAATCGGGGGCATATGGCCGCCGATTCTGCCCCGATGAACCTCACGCATCACTTTTTGATAGCGATGCCCGGGATGGAAGACAAAACTTTCAACCGCAGCGTCGTGTACCTCTGCGAACACAGCGAGCGCGGTGCGCTCGGCCTGGTGATCAACAAACCCAGCGACATCAACCTCAAGGTGCTTTTCGAGAAGATCGAGCTGCACCTGGCCCGCCCCGAACTGGGCGAGGCCCCCGTTTTCCAGGGCGGCCCGGTTCAGACCGAGCGCGGCTTCGTGCTGCACGAGCCGGTCTTCACCCATGCCGAGAAGCCCGAGGAATCGGTCTACGCCTCGACCATGACCATCCCCGGCGGGCTCGAAATGACCACCTCGAAAGACGTGCTGGAGGCCCTGGCCACCGGTGCCGGTCCGCGCAAGGTGCTGGTCTCGCTGGGCTATTCGGCCTGGGGCGAGGGCCAGCTCGAGTCCGAACTGGCCGAGAACAGCTGGCTCACCGTCGGCGCCGACCCGGCCGTGATCTTCGATACGCCGGTCGAGCAGCGCTACGACAAGGCGCTGATGCTGCTGGGGCTCGAAGCCTGGAAGCTCTCCCCCGAAGCAGGACACGCTTGATGACCTTGGCTCGCCCCCAGTCTTCGCGCACTTCGTGTCGCTTCGCCAACCCCCTGCCGGGGGCGGGCCGGCCGCTTCGGGCGGCCGGGCGCGGCGGCCCCCTGTGATTGAACCGACGATGTCCGACAGTGCTCCGTCTTCCTCTGCTCCCGTCGTCGTTCCTGCCCATTTCCAGACTTTCCTGGCCTTCGATTTCGGCCTGAAGCGCACCGGCGTCGCCAGCGGCAACCGCCTGCTGGCCACCGCCACCCCGCAGCCCACCATCAAGGCTGAGGGCGACGCCCGCTTCGCGCAGGTCGAGGCGCGCATCAAGGAATGGCAGCCCGACGCACTGGTGATCGGCGTGCCGTACCACCCCGATGGCGCTCCGCACGAGAACACCCGCCGCGCGCAGAAGTTCGCGCGCCAGTTGCGCGGGCGTTTCAACCTTCAGGTGTTCGAGGTCGATGAGCGCTACAGCACCACCGAGGCCCTGTCGTCGGGCGCGCGCGACGCCGATGCCGCGTCGGCCTGCATCATCCTGGAGCAATTCCTGAGGAGCCTTTCGTGAGTCCAGTGAACTCCATCCCCGACGCCGAAGCGCTCTACACGAAGCTGCTGGCCGGCGTGAAGACGCTGATGCGCCCCGAGACCCGGTTGGTCGGCATCACCTCCGGCGGTGCCTGGCTGGTGGAGCGGCTGCAGAAAGACCTGGGCCTGCCCGGTACGCCCGGCATCATTTCGTCGGCCATGCACCGCGACGACTTCGCGCGCCGTGGCCTGTCGGCCAGCGCGCAGACCGCGCTGCCCTTCGACGTCAACGGCACCGACGTGCTGCTGCTCGACGACGTGCTCTACACCGGCCGCACCATCCGCGCGGTGCTCAACGAGCTGTTCGACTTCGGCCGTCCGGCCTGCGTGCGGCTCGCCGTGCTGGTCGATCGCGGCGGGCGCGAGCTGCCGGTCGCGGCCGACTTCGCGGCCACCACGCTCACGCTGCCCGACACGCAGTTGCTGGCCCTTGCACGCGCTGCCGACGGCGCGTTCAGCCTCAAGGTGGAGGAAAGCAAGTAATGCTCTACAAGCGAAACCCCCAGCTCAACAAGAACGGCGAGCTGATCCACCTGTTGTCGATCGAGGGCCTGCCCAAGGCCATCCTCACGCACATCCTCGATACCGCCGCCAACTTCACGAGCGTGAGCGACCGCGAGGTGAAGAAGGTGCCGCTGCTGCGCGGCAAGAGCGTGTTCAACCTGTTCTTCGAGAACAGCACGCGCACGCGCACCACCTTCGAGATCGCGGCCAAGCGCCTGAGCGCCGACGTCATCAACCTCGACATCGCGCGTTCTTCGGCCACCAAGGGCGAGTCGCTGCTCGACACCATCGCCAACCTGAGCGCGATGGCAGCCGACCTGTTCGTGGTGCGACACAGCGAGTCGGGCGCGCCGTACCTGATCGCGCAGCACGTCGCGCCGCACGTGCACGTGGTGAACGCCGGCGACGGCCGCCATGCGCACCCGACGCAGGGGCTGCTCGACATGTACACGATCCGTCACTACAAGAAAGACTTCGCGAACCTCACGGTCGCGATCGTCGGCGACGTGCTGCATTCGCGCGTGGCGCGCTCCGACATCCATGCGCTGACCACGCTCGGCTGCGCCGAAGTGCGCGTGGTCGGCCCGAAGACGCTCGTGCCCGGCGACATGGCCGGCATGGGCGTGCGCGTGTGCCACACGCTCGAAGAAGGCATCAAGGACTGCGACGTCATCATCATGCTGCGGCTGCAGAACGAGCGCATGAGCGGCGCGCTGCTGCCTTCGTCGCAGGAGTTCTTCAAGACCTACGGCCTCACGCCCGAGAAGCTGCAGCTGGCCAAGCCCGATGCCATCGTGATGCACCCGGGGCCGATCAATCGCGGCGTGGAGATCGACTCCGCCGTGGTCGACGGAAGGCAGAGCGTGATCCTTCCGCAGGTCACTTTCGGCATCGCGGTTCGCATGGCCGTCATGAGCATCGTCGCGGGCAACGAAGCATGAAAACGACACTGATCACCCACGGCCGCGTCATCGACCCCGCATCGGGCATCGACAAGAAGATCGACATCGCCATCGCCGACGGCAAGATCGTTGCCATCGGCAACACGCCCGTCGGCTTCAAGCCCGACCGCACCATCGACGCGACGGATTGCGTGGTCGCGCCGGGCCTCGTCGACCTGGCCGCGCGCCTGCGTGAACCGGGCTACGAACACGAAGGCATGCTCGAGAGCGAAATGGCCGCGGCCATTGCCGGTGGCGTCACCAGCCTCGTGTGCCCGCCCGACACCGACCCGGTGCTCGACGAGCCCGGCCTGGTCGAGATGCTCAAGTTCCGTGCCGAGAAGCTGCAGTGCGCGCGCCTGTTCCCGCTCGGCGCGCTCACGCGCAACCTCGCCGGCGGCGTGCTGACCGAGATGGCCGAACTCACCGAGGCCGGCTGCATCGGCTTCAGCCAGGCCGATGTGCCGCTGGCCGACACGCAGGTGCTGCAACGCGCGCTGCTGTACGCCAGCACCTTCGGCTACACCGTGTGGCTGCGTCCGCAAGACCGCGACCTCGGCAAGGGCGTCGCGGCCAGCGGCCCGCTCGCCACGCGGCTCGGCCTTGCGGGCGTGCCCGTGTCGGCCGAGACGATCGCCATCTTCACCATCGTCGAACTGATGAAGAGCACCGGCGCGCGCGTGCACCTGTGCCGCATCTCCAGCGCACGCGGCGTGGCGCTGGTGCGCGAGGCCAAGGCGCAGGGCCTGCCGCTCACGTGCGACGTCAGCATCAACTCGCTGCACCTGGCCGATGTCGACATCGGTTACTTCGACAGCCGCGCGCGCCTGAACCCGCCGCTGCGCCAGCAGGGCGACCGCGAGGCGCTGTCGGCTGCGCTGGCCGACGGCACCATCGACGCGCTGGTGTCCGACCACACGCCGGTCGAAGCCGACGCCAAGACGCTGCCCTTCGCGGAAGCCGAGCCGGGCGCCACCGGGCTCGAACTGCTGCTGCCGCTCGCGCTGCAGTGGGGCGAGCGCAGCGGCGTGGGCATGGCGCGCGCCATCGAAGTCGTCACCTCGGCGCCGGCGCGCCTGCTGGCCGCCGCCGATGCGGACACCGGCATCGGCCGCCTCATTGAAGGCGGCGTGGCCGACCTGTGCATCTTCGAGCCGTCGCTCGAATGGCAGGTGAAGCCCGACGCGCTCAAGAGCCAGGGCAAGCACACGCCGTTCTCGGGCTACCCGCTCGTGGGCCGCGCACGCCACACGCTGGTGGCCGGCCGCGTCGTGCACGGCTGACACGCCGCGGCAACAGGACAAAGAAAAAGAGGACCCCCGTCCAGATGCTCCATTCTCTGAAGGCCTGCTGGCGCCTGCTGCATGCGGTGGGGCATGCGCTGGTCGGCTGGTGGACGATCCGCTTCACCTTTCCGAGCCTGTCGCAGGCCGAGCGCAATGCGCGCGTGCAGGCCTGGTCCAGGCGCATGCTCGAGATCATGGGCATCACGCTCAGGGTGCAGGGCACGCCGCCCGCCGAAGGGCCGGTGCTGCTGATCAGCAACCACCTCTCGTGGCTCGACATCACCACCATCCATGCGGCGCGCCACGTGCGCTTCGTGTCGAAGTCGGGCGTGAAGCACTGGCCGCTGATCGGCCGGCTGTCGACCGGCGCGGGCTCGCTCTACATCGAGCGCGAACGCCGCCGCGACGCGCTGCGCGTGGTGCACCACATGACCGAGGCACTGCGCAACGGCGACCTGATCGGCGTGTTCCCCGAAGGCACCACGAGCGACGGGCGCGGGCTGCTGCCGTTCCATGCCAACCTGCTGCAGGCGGCCATATCGTCGGGCGCGCCGGTGCTGCCCGTGGCCCTGCGCTTTGCCGATGCGGCCACCGGCGAGACCAGCCAGGCCCCGCGCTACATCGACGACGACAACCTCGTGGCGTCGCTCTGGAACACGTTGCGCGCGCCGCCGCTGCTGGCCATCGTGCGCTTCGGCGAGCCGCAGGATTCGCACGGCCGCGAGCGCCGTGCCTGGGCGCAGTCGCTGCACGAAGACGTGCAGCAGTTGCGCCGCGAGACCTACTGAGCCGCCAAAAAAAAGAGCGCCCGTGCAAGGGGCGCTGAACGGCGCGGACGCGCCGCAGGGGGAAGCCGGGTTCGTGGCGCTCGCGTTCAGAGAATGCCGAAGACCTTCAGGCCGATGATTACGATGAGCGGCACGCCGCAGAGCCAAAGGATGATGCTTTTCATGAGCGGGGTCTCCGGGAGGTAAGTAGGCCTCTACAGTGCCGGCGCCCCTGCGCGCCACTTGCGGGAGAAAGCTAGTCACGCGCGTGAGCGCGTGCCTACACCCCGGCGCTTCAGGCTTGCTCGTCCGCGGGCACGAAGCCCAGGCGGCGCGAAATTTCCAGCGCGCAGGCCCTCAGCGGCACCGCGACGCGGCCTTCCCAGTCGCGGTCGAAGGTGGCCTCGGGGCCCATCGCCGTGATGCCCAGCACCAGGTTGTTGGTCGAGTCGAACACCGGCGCGCAGAAGGCGTCGATGCCCGGGATCGGCTGGCCCAGCGTGCGCGACATGCCGTGCAGCCGCGTCTCGACCAGCAGGGCCTCGATCTGCGCCCGCGAGAGTTCGGTCGTGGCGCCGCGCCCGTCCGCCGGGCGCGTGCGCGCCAGGTCTTCCAGCATCATCTTCTCGACCACCTTGGGCGGCAGGTAGGCCGCGAACAGCCGGCCCGTGGCCGTGTAGGCCAGCGACATCACGGTGCCGGTGCGCAGGTTCACGTGCAGCGGATGGATGGGCTCTTCGAGCCGCACGACGGTGGGCCCGAAGTTGCCCCACACGGCCACCGCGATGCTTTGCTCGGTCTCGGACGCGAGCGCCTCGATCAGCGGCGAGGCCTCCTTGATCGGGTCCAGCCGCTGCAGCTTGGCCAGGCCCAGCTGCAGGGCCAGCGGGCCCAGCTCGTAACGGCCCGCGCTGTCCTGCACGACGAAGCCGACCTTCAGAAAACTGACGAGGTAAGGGTGCGCCTTGCCGACAGGAACGCCCGCCGACTTGCCGAGATCGCGCAGCGCCATGGGCGCGACATGCCGGCCGAGCGCGACCAGCAGCTGCGTTCCGATTTCGACTGACTGAATGCCACGTCTTGGCTTTTCCATGGGGCGCCCGGCGTGGGGGTTGAGAGTGGGGGCGAGTATAGCCATCAGGGTTTTCACTGATATTGTCATGATCAATCGACAATGATTGATCATCTGATAGTAACTAAACGACTTGACCATATCAATGTCGCTGCCTAAACTCCGCCGCAACTTAAGTCGTACACACAGAGGCAAGACAGGCAGAGATGGAACAGAACACTTTTGAATGCGATGTGCTGGTCGTCGGCAGCGGCGCCTCGGGCATGTCCACCGCCATCACGGCGGCTTCGCAGGGGTTGAAGGTGCTGGTGGTCGACAAGGAGCCGCGCTTTGGCGGCACCACCGCGCGCTCGGGCGGCTGGCTGTGGATTCCGGGCACGCGCCTGGCCACCGAGCAGGGCATCCACGAACCCAAAGGCGCCGCGCTCGCCTACATGCGGCACGAGACCACCACCCACTTCGACGCGGCGCGCGTCGGTGCTTTCCTGGACATGGGCCCCAAGGCCATCGACTTCTTCACGCGCAAGACCTGCGTGCAGTTCGACATGCCGGCGGTGTTTCCCGACTACCACGCCGAAGCGCCCGGCGGCCAGCAGGGCGGCCGCTCGATGGTCACGCGGCCGTTCGATGGCCGCGAACTCGGCAAGCGCGTGAAGCTGCTGGCGCCGCCGCTGCCCGAACTCACCGTGTTCGGGATGATGTTGGGCTCGGGCCCCGAGATCAAACACTTCATGCGGGCCTTCAAGTCGCCGACCTCGTTCTGGTACGTGACCAAGCGGCTGACCCGTCACTTCCTCGACGTGCTGGGCCATGGGCGCGGCATGACGCTGACCAACGGCAACGCACTGGCCGGCCGCCTCGCCAAGGCCGCGATGGACCTGGACATTCCCGTGTGGCTGTCGTCGCCCGTGAAGAAGCTCGTGGTCGAGTACGACGGCGTTTCGGGCGCGGTCGTGCAGCACGAAGGCAAGAGCGTGCGCGTGGTGGCCAAGCGCGGCGTGGTGCTGGCCTGCGGTGGTTTTCCCTTTGATGTCGAGCGCCGCAAGCAGCTGTTTCCGCATGCGCCCACCGGCAAGGAGCACTACTCGCCATCGCCTTCCACCAACACCGGCGACGGCCTGCGCCTGGCCGAAGCCGTGGGCGGCCGCGTGGACGGCACCATTCCGCATGCGGCGGCCTGGGTGCCCGCATCGGTCACCACGCGCCCCGACGGCACCAAGGGCGTGATGCCCCACTTCATCGACCGCGCCAAGCCCGGCGTGATCGCGGTCACGCCCAAGGGCAAGCGCTTTGCCAACGAAGGCAACTCGTACCACGACTTCGTGCAGGCGATGGTCAAGGCCTGTGAAGGCGAGCCCGAGGTCTCGGCCTGGCTGCTGTGCGACCACAAGGCACTGCGCAACTACGGCCTGGGTTGCGTCGCACCGTCGCCGCTGCCCATCGGCCGTCACCTGAAGAGCGGCTACCTCAAGCGCGGCGCGAGCATCGGCGAGCTGGCGAAAGAAATCGGCATTGCGCCGGCCACGCTCGAGGCCACCGTGCAGGAGTTCAACAAGGGCGCGCGCACCGGCGACGACCCCGCCTTCGGCAAGGGCAGCAAGGCCTACAACCGCTACCAGGGCGACGCCAACGTCACGCCCAACCCCTGCGTCGCGCCGCTGGAAAACGGCCCGTACTACGCCATCCGCCTGGTGATCGGCGACATCGGCACCTTCGCCGGCCTCGTCACCGACGAGAAGACCCGCGTGCTCGACGCCAACCGCCAACCCATCAAGGGGCTCTATGCGGTCGGCAACGACGCGGCCAGCGTGATGGGCGGCAACTACCCCGGCGCGGGCATCACGCTCGGCCCGGCACTGACATTCGGCTACGTGGCGGGCCTGCAGCTCGCGCAGGCCGAGGCCACCGCGGCCGTGCCGCTGAAGGTCGAGCAGCGCGAAGCCGTGCCCGTGAGCCGCAAGGCCTGAGCTTTTCTTTCCAGTCAACGCATCCGCATTCCGTTCATAGAAGAAGGAGACACCGATGGCCTTTCCCTCCAACGTCGCCCCGCGCCTGCTCGAAGGCCGCCTGGCCTTCATCACCGGCGCGGGCCAGGGCAACGGCCGCGCGCTCGCACTCGGCCTGGCGCAAGCCGGTGCCCGCGTGATCGTGACCGACATGAACGACGCCACCGTGCGCGAGACCGCGCAGCTGGTGCGCGACGAAGGCGGGCAGGCGTGGTCCTTCGTGCTCGACGTCACGTCGCCCGAGGCCTGCAACGCGCTGGCTGCGAAGGTCGGTGAAGAGGTCGGCACGATCGACCTGCTGGTCAACAACGCCGGCATCATCATTCGCGAAACCACCGCCAGCCCCCACGCAGCGGCCAACTGGAAGAAGACCATCGACGTGAACGTGCACGGCACCTTCAACACGACGCTGGCCTTCATTCCCGCGATCAAGCAGACCAAGGGCTCGATCATCAACATCGCCTCGATCGCCGCGTATGCGGGGCAGGGCGCGAGCCTGGGCTACTCGCCTTCCAAGGGCGCCATCAAGATGCTCACGCAGTCGCTGGCGCAGGAGCTGGCACCGGCCGGCGTGCGCGTGAATGCGCTCGCACCGGGCGTGATCGAAACGCCGATGACCGCCGCCACGCGCGACAACCCGGGCCGCCTCGAATCGTTCATGACGCGCATCCCCATGGGCCGCGTCGGCCAGACCGAAGACCTCGTGGGCCCGGTGATCTTCCTGGCCAGCGACATGTCGCGCTACGTCACCGGCATCACGCTGCCGGTGGACGGCGGCTTCCTCGCCGTCTGAGCCGTTCCCGCTTCCGCTTTTCCTTTCCGCTTCCTCGTCCGTCACATCCATCAGGAGACAAAAATGAAAACCATCCGTCTGTACAAGACCTTGCTCGCGACCGCCGCGTTCGCGGCCTTCGCCGCCACCGCATCGGCGCAGGACATCAAGCTCGGCTACAACGGCGACCTCTCGGCCTCGCCCTCGGCGCAGAGCGGACAGGCCGCGGTGCTCGGCATGGAGGCGGCCATTGCCGACATCAACGCCGCCGGTGGCGTGCTCGGCAAGAAGCTCGCGCTGGTCACGCGCGATGACGTGTCGGCACCGCCCAAGTCGATCCAGAACATGAGCGACCTGATCGACAACGAGAAGGTCGTCGCGGTGTTCGGCCCCACCAACTCGGGCAACGCGATGGCGTGGAAGCACATCGCCAACCAGAAGAAGATCCCCGTGCTGGGCAACGTGGGCTCGGGCACCGACATCACCAAGCCGATGAGCCCCGGCGCCGACAACTACATGTTCCGCGTCTCGATGGTCGACCGCGAGCAGGTGGCCGCGCTCATGGCCTACGTGAAGAAAAACACCGCCGGCTCCAAGGTCGTGGGCCTGATGGCCGAGACCACCGGCTACGGCCAGGGCGGCCTGAAGGACATGGAAGAAATCGCCAAGCTGCAGGACATCAAGATCGCGGCCACCGAGCGCTTCGGCGTCGGCGACACCGACATGACCTCGCAGCTGAGCAAGATGAAGGCCGCGAACGTCGACACCGTGGTGGTGTGGGCGCAGGGCACGCCCATCGCGCAGCTTGTGCGCAGCATGGAGAAGATCAACTACTTCCCGCTGACGCTCACCTCGTGGGCCGCCGACAACATCACCTTCTACGACGCGGCCGGCAAGGCGCTGGCCGAGAAGCCGATCTTCATGCGCACAGTGAGCGAAACCCGCACACCCGCGCAGCAGAAGCTGTTCGACCGCATCGGCACCAAGCTGAAGGCACCGGGCTCGTTCTCGTTCGCGCTGCATGGCTATGACTCGATGCAACTGCTGGCGCAGGCGATGAAGCAGGCCAACAGCACCGACGGCGCCGCCGTGCGTGCCGCGCTCGAAGACCTGAAGACGCCGGTGCAGGGCGTGCTCAAGACCTACGACAAGCCCTTCAGCAAGACCAACCACGAAGCCCTGACCGCCAAGGACCTGGTCTGGATCCGCTGGAAGGACGGCAAGCTGCTGCCCTACAGCGACGCGCTGATCGGCACGCTCAAGCCGGCCGACTTCAAGCAGTAAGAAAAGAAAAAGGAGACAGGGCAGGGCTGCCTTCGCGCGGCCCCGCCCCGTCCCGCAACGGAGATACACACCATGGTTGAAGCCCTCCTGCAGGCGCTCATCAGCGGGCTCGCCGTCGGCGGCGCCTATGCGCTGGTGGCACTCGGATTCAGCATCACGTTCACCACCACCAAGACGCTGAACTTCTCGCACGGCGAGTTCGTCTCGGCCGGTGCCTTCATCGGCATGAGCGCGCTGTTCCTGGTGCTGGGCAAGCCTTTCGATTCCACGACCTTCGGCGACGCCATTCCCGGCGCGGGTGCGCAGCTCTTCGCGCTCGTGGCCGCGCTCGGCGTGATGGGGTTGCTGGGCTGGCTGCTCTATGTGCTGGGCGTGCGTCCGTTCGCGGGCCGCCCCGGCATGGCCTGGGTGATGAGCACGCTGGGCTTCGGCGTGATCCTGCAGAGCGTGGGGCTGGCCATCTGGGGCCCGAAGCCGGTGGTGGTGCCCGCACCCGTGGGCGACACCGTGATCCGCATGTTCGGCGTGGGCGTGCGCCCGCAGGAACTGCTGACGCTGGGCGTGGCCGTGGTCGTGATGTTCGGCTTCGACCGCGTGATGAACCGCACCATGGTCGGCAAGGCCATGCGCGCGGTGGCGCAGAACGGCAACGTGGCGAGCCTCATGGGCATCAACACCAACGCCATGATGATCGGCGCCTTCGTCGTCAGCTCGGCGCTGGCCGGGCTCTCGGGCTTTCTGCTCGCGCCCATCGCGCAGGCCTCGCTCTTTATGGGGCTGACCGTGGGGCTCAAGGGTTTTTCGGGCGCGATGATCGGTGGCCTGAGCAATCCGCGCGGCTGCGTGATCGGCGGCTTCCTGCTCGGCGTGCTGGAGTCGATGGTCAATCTCTGGCAGGCGCAGTGGCGCGAGGTGGCGGTGTTCGCGCTCGTGATCCTGGTGCTGGCCTTCCGGCCCACCGGCCTGTTCGGCCGCAAGACGGTGGAGAAGGTATGAAGCGCTTCGCCCATCCCGCCGGCGTGGTGCTGGCGGCGGCCGTCCTGATCGGCATCGTCTCGATGCTCGGCAACGACTACTACCTGCGCATCGCTTTCATGATGTGCGTCTACTACCTGTGCGCGGCCGGCATGAATGTGCTGGTCGGCTACGCGGGGCAGAAATCGCTCGGGCAGGCCGGGCTGTTCGCGGCCGGTGCCTATGGCGTCGCGCTGCTGACCTCGCGCACCGACATGGACCCGTGGCTCGCGCTCGCGCTGGCCGCCGTCATCTCGGGCCTGTGCGGCGTGCTCATCGCGCTGCCGTCGCTGCGCGTGAAGGGCCCGTACCTGGCGATGGTCACGCTGGCCTTCGGCATCGTGGTCGAGAAGCTCGTGGGCGAATGGACCGACGTGTTCGGTGGCGCGCAAGGCATCTACGGCATTCGCCCGCTCACCTGGAAGGGCGCGCCGTTGGACACCACGCAGTGGGTGATTCTCGGCATCGTGCTGTGCGCCGCATTGCACCTGCTGCTGCGCAACCTGTTGAACGGGCGCTTCGGCCGCGCGCTGCTGTCGCTGCAGGCGGACGAGATCGCATCGTCTTCCGTGGGCGTGCGTGTGTACCGCGCGAAGGTCATGGCCTTCGTGGTCGCGGCCGTCACCTGCGGCATCGCGGGTGCACTGGTCGCGCAGCAGAACCAGTACATCAACTCCGACTTCATCACCTTCCACCTGTCGATCTTCATCCTGCTGCTGGTGCTGTTCGGCGGCGCGGGCTCGATGTACGGCCCGCTGGTGGGTGCGGTGCTGCTCACGCTGACCGACGCGCTGCTGGCGCGCTGGCCCTCGGCGCAGCACTTCCTGTACGGCTTCCTGCTGCTGTTCGCGCTGTACGTCATGCCGGGCGGCGTGGTGGGCCTGTTCAACAAGTGGTTCATGAAGCCGCGCCATCGTGGCGAAGGCACGGGCGACAGCGGCGTGCCCGGGCAGATCGGCCCCGGCGGCGAAGGCGAACTGCTGGTGGTGCAGGGCGTGACCAAGTCGTATGGCGGCGTGAAGCCCGCGCAGGACGTGTCGTTCCGCCTGCAGCGCGGCCACATCCATGCGCTGATCGGGCCGAACGGCGCGGGCAAGAGCACCATGATCAACATGCTCACCGGCGTGATCGAGCCCGATGCCGGATCGATCCGCTTCCTGGGCCAGAACATCGTGGGCCAGCCGGCGCACACCATCTGCTGCCTGGGCATGGGCCGCACCTTCCAGAACCTGCGGCTGTTCGCGGACCTCTCGGTGCTCGACAACGTGATGCTGGGCCGGCACAGCCGCATGAGCAACGGCTTCCTGTCGTCGCTGGTCGCATGGCCGGCAGCCGGCAAGCAGGAGCAGGCGACGCGCGACCGCGCATTGCAATTGCTCGACCTGGTGGACCTGGGCCACCTCGCGCACTGGCCCGCGGGCAGCCTGCCTTATGGCCTGCAGCGCCGCGTGGAATTGGCGCGCGCGCTGGCCACCGAGCCGCAACTGCTGTTGCTCGACGAGCCCGCCGCCGGCCTCAACCCGCAGGAGACGGCCGAGCTCGGCGAGCTGCTGCTGCGCATCGGCAAGTGCGGCGTGTCGATCCTCATGGTGGAGCACCACATGGACCTGGTGATGTCGATCTCGGACCACGTGATCGTGCTCGACTACGGCATCAAGATCGCCGAGGGCAAGCCCGCCGAGGTGCAGGCCAACCCGCGCGTGGTCGAGGCCTACCTGGGCGTCGACGACGAAGAAGAAGCGGCACTGGCCACGGCCATGCCCGCCTGAGCAGAAGGACCGGACCCATCATGTTGAAAATCGAATCGGTGAAGGTCTCGTACGGCGCCATCGAAGCCGTCAAGGGCGTGAGCCTGGAAGTGCGCGCGGGCGAGGTGGTCACCATCATCGGCGCCAACGGCGCGGGCAAGAGCACGCTGCTGAAGAGCATCGTCGGGCTGGAACCCGTGGCCGAGGGCCGCGTGCTGATCGACGGCAATGACTGCACGCACGTGCCCGCGCACAAGCGCGTCGGCCTGGGCGTGGCACTGTCGCCCGAAGGCCGCGGCGTGTTCCCCGACCAGACGGTGCGCGAGAACCTGCTGCTGGGCGCCTACTCGCGGCGCAACGACAAGGCCTTCATCGAGGCCGCCCTGGCACGCGAGTTCGCGCGCTTCCCGCGCCTGAAGGAGCGGCAGGACCAGCCCTCGGGCACGCTCTCCGGCGGCGAGCAGCAGATGCTGGCCATTGCGCGCGCGCTGATGAGCGAGCCGCGCCTGCTGCTGCTGGACGAGCCCTCGCTGGGCCTGGCGCCGCTCATCATCAAGGACATCTTCGATGCCATCCGCCAGCTGCGCAGCTCGGGCCTGACGATCCTGCTGGTCGAGCAGATGGCCAAGCAGGCGCTGGGCGTGGCCGACCGTGCCTATGTGCTGGAAACCGGCTGCATCACGCTCGAAGGGTCCGGGCGCGAGCTGCTCGACAACCCCAAGGTGAAGTCGGCGTACCTCGGCTCGCACTGAGCGCACTGGCCTCTTCACTCCCATGCATTCATCACTGAAACAGACGAAGGAATCCTCATGACCGCACCCACCAAAGTCTTCGCCAGCCAGGCCGACCTCGAAGAAAAGAAGGTCTCGTTCACCCGCCTCTCGGAGAACGCCTACGCCTACACCGCCGAAGGCGACCCGAACACCGGCATCTTCATCGGCGACGAAGCCGTGATGGTGGTCGACACGCAGGCCACGCCCGCGATGGCACAGGACGTGATCCGTCGCATCCGCGAAGTCACGCCGCTGCCCATCAAGTACGTGCTGCTGAGCCACTACCACGCGGTGCGCGTGCTGGGCGCGTCGGCGTACTTCAAGGAAGGCGCCGAGCAGATCATTGCCAGCCGCGACACCTACGACCTGATCGTCGAGCGCGGCGAGCAGGACAAGGCCAGCGAGATCGGCCGCTTTCCGCGCCTGTTCCGCAACGTCGAGTCGGTGCCGCCGGGCCTGACCTGGCCCACCATGACCTTCGACGGCACCATGAGCGTGTGGCTGGGCAAGAAGCTCGAAGTGAAGATCGCGCAAGTGGGCCGCGGCCACACCAAGGGCGACACCATCGCCTACCTCGAAGACCAGAAGATCTGCTTTGCCGGCGACCTCGTCGAGTACCAGAGCACCGCCTACGCGGGCGACTGCTACTTCCGCGACTGGCCCACCACGCTGGACCGCCTCGCGGGCTTCGGCTTCGAGAAGCTGGTGCCCGGCCGTGGCGCCGCGCTGGAGAACGGGGCCGACGTGCGCAAGGCCATCGCCTCCACGCGCGCCTTCATCTCCGACGTGTACACGCTGGTCAACAACGGCGTGGCGCTGGGCAAGTCGCTCAACGTCATCTACAAGGAAACCGTGGCTGCGCTGCGCCCGACCTATGGCCACTGGGTGATCTTCGACCACTGCATGCCCTTCGACGTGACTCGCGCCTACGACGAGGCCACCGGATACGTGCACCCGCGCATCTGGACGGCGGAGCGCGACATCGAAATGTGGAACGCCCTCGAAGGCTAGGATGAAGCTCTCCCCCAGGCTCCGCGCACTTCGTGTCGCTTCTCCAACCCCCTCGCCGGGGGCAACACCAGCGGCCCGGCAAAGCCGGTTCCGCGGTGTTCCTGGCCTTGGCCGCGCCAGTTTCATGCATCGCGGGCCGTGCGAAGCGCGGTGGAGAACCTGAGATGAAGACGGCCGCGCCCGCATCGGTGCAAGGCTGGATGCTGCTGGCCATGCTGTTGTGGGGCGTGAACGTGTCCGCCGTGAAGGCGCTCACCACGTCCTTCGAGTCGCTGCCGCTCGCGGCACTGCGCATGGTGATGGCCTGCGTGGCGCTCACGGCCATCGTGCTGTGGCGGCGCGGTGGGCTGCCCGTGCTGGGCGCCAGGCAGCTCGCGGGCATGACGGGCTGCGCGTTCCTCATGGTCTATGCCAACCAGATCCTGTTCGCGCAGGGGCTGCTGCGTTCCACCGCCACCAACGGCGCGCTCATCATGGCGCTGAGCCCGCTGGTCTCGGCGCTGACGGCCGCGCTGGTGTTCAGCGAGCGCTTCACGCCACGGCGCATGCTCGGCGTGGCACTGGGCTTTGCCGGTGTGGCCGCGGTGGTGCTGAGCCACCCCGGCGCGGGGCTTTCGAGCGCCGGCATCGGCGACCTGATGCTCGCGCTGGCCGTGGTGAGTTTCGCGGTCGGCGGCGCGGGCGTACAGCGCCTCGCGCGGCAGATCGATCCGCTGTCGATCAGCTGGGTCATCTACATGATCGGCACCGGCATGCTGGTCGTGCACACCGTGCTCGGTCCGTCGCGGCCGGGCGCTGCCCAGTTGTTCCCGGGCGTGTGGCCTTGGATGCTGGTGCTGTTCTCCGGCGTGGCGGCCACTGCGGCCGGCAACCTGATCTGGAACCGCGCCATCTCGATCATCGGCATGGCGCGCACGGCCGTCTTTCTCTATTGGGTGCCGGTGTTCGGCGTTGCGTTTGCGGCGCTGTTGCTCGGCGAGGTGCTCACCTGGTGGCACCTGATTGGCTTTGCCGCGGTGATGGGCGGAACGTATCTCGGCACGCGGCCCGCTGTCGCGGTGGTGCCGCCTCCTCGTGCGCTCTGAGCGCCTTTTCTTTGCTGTTGTCCATGTCCGATTCTTCTCCCTTGCTGTTCCAGCCGCTGAAGCTGCGTGACCTCACGCTGGCCAACCGCGTCGTCATTTCGCCGATGTGCCAGCATGCGGCCGACCGCGGCCATGCCACGCCCTGGCACATGGTGCACCTGGGCAAGTTCGCGCTCGGCGGTGCGGGCCTGATCCTGACCGAAAGCACGGCGGTCGATCCGCGCGGGCGCATCGGCACCGCCGACCTCGGCTTGTGGAAAGACAGCCAGATCGCGCCGCTGAAAGCGGTGGTCGATTTCGTGCACGCGCAAGGCAGCGCCATCGGCGTGCAGCTCGCGCATGCGGGGCGCAAGGCCGGCAGCGAGCCGCTGTGGGAAGGCGGCGCGGCGCTGAGTGCCGAACGCATGGCCGCCGACGAAGAGCCATGGGAGCGCCTCGGCCCGAGCGCGCTCGCGGCGGGCCCCGGTTGGTCGGCGCCGCGTGCGCTCGATGCGAACGGCGTCGCCTCGGTCGTGAAGCATTTTGTCGATGCGACGGTGCGGGCCGACAAGGCCGGTTTCGATGTGGTCGAGCTGCACTTCGGCCATGGCTATCTGGTGGCGAGTTTTCTGTCGCCCAATGCCAACCATCGCGGCGATGCGCTCGGCGGCAGCCGCGAGAACCGCATGTGGCTCGCGCTGGAGATCGCCCAGCGCGTGCGCGCGGTGTGGCCCGCGGGCAAGCCGCTGTTCTGCCGGCTCTCGGCAGTCGACGGCACGCTCGATGGCTGGAACCTTGATGACTCGGTGGTCCTGGCGCGCGAACTCAAGCGCTGCGGCGTCGACGTGATCGATTGCTCATCGGGCGGCTTGACCGAAGAGACACGCGCCTTGCCCGTGCCGCGCGGCCTGGGCTTCCAGGTGCCGTTCTCCGAGCGCATCCGGCGCGATGCGCAAGTCGTGACGCAGGCGGTCGGCATGATCGTCGATGCGCAGCAGGCCGAGGCGGTGCTCGCCGCCGGTGAAGCCGACCTGATCGCGCTCGGCCGCGAGGCGCTGTTCGATCCTTACTGGCCGCATCACGCGGCCGCCACGCTGGGCGCCGACCCGGGCTACCAACGCTGGCCCGTGCGCCACGGCGTGTGGCTCGCCAAGCGCGCACCGGGCCTGGCGCGTGCGCGCGCCGAAGCGGCGGCGGCATCCGACAACCAGGAGACAAGCACGCAATGACCGAACCGTCGACGAACACCACCACCCTGCGCATGGGCCTGATCCGCAAGAAGCCGGATTGGACCGACGAAGCCTTCCGCACCCACTGGCGCGACAAGCACGGCCCACTGGTGGCGCAACTGCCCGCGTTGCGCGCCTATCGGCAGAACCTCGTGGTCGATCGGCTGCAACGCGGCATCGACTTTGCGCGCGGGCCTTGGGACTTCGACGGTTTTTCGCAGCTGCGCTTCGATGAAGCGGAGCGGGCGAATGAGGCCTTCATGCACGGCGATCTCGCTTCGGCCATCCGCGCGGACGAACGGCACTTTCTTGGCGGGCTGCACATCGTGACCGTCGCGCAGACTGAAGTCATCGCGTTGCCGCCGAAGCCCGAGGGCCTGCTCAAGCGCATCTCGCTGCTGCGCCGGCCAGCCGCGCAGTCCGAAGAAGACTTTCGCCGCGAATGGCGAGTGCACGCCGACCACGTGCGCCGCATGCCCGGCGTGAGCGGCTACCGCCAGAACGTGGTGACCGCGCGCGAGTTCGTGAAGGGCACGCCCTGCGGCTACCCCGAGCTGCCGATCGACGGCATCGTCGAGTTGTGGTTCGAGAACACCGACACGCTGAACGCCGCCTTCGCATCGCCGCAAGGGCAGGTGACGATGGCGCATGCGCTCACCTTCCTGGCGGAGATCACGGCCTTCGTGGTGGAAGAGCATCGGGTGGTGTGAGTGCTCTGGGCGCACTCGCATCGCGTCGCGCTCAGAAGTTCTTCAAGGTGTCGATCTGCAGCTGTGTCAGGCCGCGCTGGTACAGCACGTCGGTGCGGAAGTTCGCGGCGATCGCTGCGGCCTGCGTGTCCACCTCTGTGGCGCGCGCAGCAGTGCTCGTGGCACCGATCCAGGTGTTCGTGCCCGTCAGGATCAGGAAATTCACCAGCGTGACCGTGCCGCCGGCCGGCACCGTGATGTCGAAGTCCATCGTCACGATGTTGTTGCCGTCCGATGCGTTGAGCGCTGAAGTGGAGGTGTAGGAGACGTGGTCCGCCGCGCCGAAGACGAAGCCCGTGTCGCGGCCCTTGCCCAGGCCGTCCCACACCGTCAGCGCCTTCTGCGGTGCGCCCACCGGTGCGTAGATCACGCCCGCGCCGTAGGAGCCGAGGATGCTGGTGTAGGTCACCTTCGCCGTGATGGACGATGCCGTGGGGTTGTGGAAGGTGTCGGTCATGCGTCCCCACGACTGGTTGGGTTGCGCGTAGAAGGTGCGCTGCACGTCGAGGTCGTTCAGCGTCCTGGTGGCGGAGCGGATGTTCTGGACGCCCCGTGTCTGCGACACGGTCCAGCCCGACAGGCCTGCGCTGAAGTCGCCGTTGACGATGAAGCTCTGGGAGCGGGGCGCGCTGTCGTCCACCGACACCATCTCGATCGACGTGCCCTGGCCGCGATTGCACTGCTCGAACGACAGCACGACCACCTGGCCGACATAGGCCGTGAGCCACGCGAACCCCCACGTGCCCGACGGGCCGCTGCTGTCGGTCTTGTAGAGCGTATTGAGCAGTCTGCCGCTGGTGTCGCGCAGCACCACCTGCATGAAGGCCGGCTCGTCATTGAAGTTGCCGCGCAGCACGCCGGGCTTGCCGCTCCATCCGAGGTTCACGCGGCCGACGGCCTTCCTCAGGTCCAGGGTCTGCTGCAGCCGCGCATCGGGCACCGGATGCAGGAACGCGGCAGTGCCGTTCGACTGGAACTGCGGGTCGGTCGTGATCGACACGACTTTCATGCCGTCGGCTGCCGTCATCTCGGGGCCCAGCGGCGTCAGATCCTTGAAGGTCTGATCGCTGTCGAAGCCTTTCGAGCGGTTGCCCACTTTCACGCTCAATGCGAGCGCGCCCGAACCTATGCCCACACCCGAACCCGCGAACTGGTCGTTCCACCCGTTTCCGATGGAAAAGTCGGGCGTCAAGTCCCAGAAGTTCGCCTGGCCGGGGCCGACGC
Source organism: Variovorax sp. EL159 (assembly GCF_900100965.1). Taxonomy (GTDB): domain Bacteria; phylum Pseudomonadota; class Gammaproteobacteria; order Burkholderiales; family Burkholderiaceae_C; genus Variovorax. The sequence goes on from NZ_FMUJ01000008.1 coordinate 244,780, forward strand.
TGGGGTAGAGGTCGTTGTCGTGGTTGACGATGCTCTGCGCAAGGATCGTCGATGCAGGCAGCAAGGTCGGCGTTGCAAGCTCGGGGCTGGCAGGCGGTGCCGGTGGATTGGGTGCGGGCGGTGCCGGCGGTACGGGCGGTACAGGCGGTTGCGGCGCCGGTGGCATCGGCGCAGGAGGCTCGCCCGGGGCGGGTGCCGGCGGCACGCCGACCGGTGGAAAGGCGAACCCACCACCGCCCCCGCCACCACCGCACCCGCTCAACACCGCGATGCCCACCGCGCTGAGCGCAAACCTTCTCCGGTCCATGATCGATCTCCTCGTGATTCTTCTGAAGACAGTTCCAAAGCGGCGCGCCGATGGCGGCCGTGAGGCGCCGATTGAAGCGGCTTCGATGTCTTCGGGCCATCACCGAAACTGGGTAGAAAGGCGCGTGGCGTGTAGTCCGTTTGCGCGATTGACGCTGCCGTCGCGCGACGCCGCCGTGGCGGTACTCGTGGCCGCAAGCGCAAAAGTAAGATCGGCCCTCGGCAATACCGGAGCAGCAGGCATGACGCGCATCTTCTTCGTGGGCATCGTCATGGCCACCGTCGCGTGCACGGCACTCGCGCAGGCGCGCAAGCCGTTGCCGCCCGGCGTGGTCGGCGTGCTGCACATCGACGCCGGCACCGACTATGTGTTTCTCGACCGGCCCACCACCGTGGGCGGCGCGTGAAAGGGATGGAAGGCGGTGTCGATCCAGGCCCCGGGCCCGGCGGGCTCGGGCATGACCCGCATCATCTGCTGGAAGGAATTGAACGGCCAGTTGCTGACCGCAACCGAGGCCAAGGTCTCATCGGAAGTTGTGCCGATGGACCTGATTCGCTGAGGCGAACCGAACGGCGGGCGAACGGCGCGCGAACGACGGGCCGCGCTCAGGCCGGCAGCAGGCGATCTTTCGGCGCCGCAGCCAGCCGCACCGGCTGGGCCGGCGTCCACTCCACGTCCTGTGGCGCCGCTTCGCCATCGCCCGGCAGCACGAACTGGCTGATGAGCGCATCGAGATGACGTGCCTGGTCGCGCAGGCCTTCCGATGCCGCGGCCGACTCTTCCACCAGTGCGGAGTTCTGCTGCGTCATGCGGTCCAGATGCGAGACGGCGGTGTTGATCTGCCCGATGTCTTGCGTCTGCGCATGCGTTGCGGCGGTGATCGCGCTCACGGTGTCGGCCACCTGGCGGATCGAATCCATGATGCGGCCCATGGTCTGCCCCGCGCTGTCGGCCAGCGTCGTGCCGGCCTCGATGCGGTGCACCGAGTTTTCGATCAGGCCCTTGATCTCGCGCGCGGCCGCGGCCGATCGCGTGGCGAGTTGCCGCACTTCCGCCGCGACCACCGCGAAGCCCCGGCCCGACTCACCGGCGCGCGCCGCTTCGACGGCGGCATTGAGCGCGAGGATGTTGGTCTGGAAGGCGATGCCGTCGATCACGCCGATGATGTCGGCCATCTTGTGCGAGGCGCGATGAATGTCCTGCATGGTGCCGACCACCTGCGACACCACCTCGCCGCCCTGCGCCGCCACCGCGGCTGCGCCGCCGGCCATCTGCTCGGCCTTGCCCGCGGCTTCGCTCGACTGCTGCACGTTGCGCATCACCTGCTCGAGCGCCGCAGCCGTCTGCTGCAGGCTGGATGCGGCGTTCTCGGTGCGCGTCGACAGGTCCGAATTGCCATGGGCGATTTCTCCGGCCGCCACATGTACGCTTTGCACCGACTCTCGCACGCGCAGCACCAGTTCGCGCAGCGCGCCCTGCATCGCACCCAACGCCAGCAGCATCTGGCCGGCTTCATCGCGCGCATGGCCTTCGATGTCCTGGCGCAGGTCGAGGCTGGCCACGCGCCCGGCCGTTTCGCCCGCCACGCGGATCGGCCGGCTGATGCTGCGCACCAGCCACTGCGCGAGCACGATGCCCAACAGCAGCGCTGTTGCACTGAATAGCACCAATGCCATCCGGGCCGATGCGCTCAGGTCTTCGATGCGAACACCGGCCGCATCGATGGCCTCGCGTTGCGATTGCGCGAGCTTGCCGAGGGACTCCAGCAGCGCGGCGGCGCCGGGCTGGAAGCGCTGCGCGTAGACGTTGCGGATGCGCTCGGTCAGGCCCGAGTCGCGCGCGGCGATCAGCTCCTTCACGGCCTTCTTGAAGTCTTCGCCAGTGGCTTGTGTTTGCGCCAGCAATGCGCGGTCGGATGCTGTGTGAAGTCGCTCCGACACCTGCTGCAGCAACTCGCTGTACCGGCTTTCGGTCGCCTGGATGTCCGCGGCCAGGATCTCGCCCACTTCAGGCTCGGAGCTCAACGCCATCGCCTTGTAGCGCTCGGCATTGATGGCCTGGTGGCGGTAGGCGTCCACCACCAGGCGCTCCGACACGCCGTGCTGCTGGATGGCTTCGTGCGTGGCCTCGTTCACCTTCGCAAGCGACCAGATGCCGATGCCCGAACCCGCAAGGGTCAGCAGCAGCACGACGCTGAAGGTGGCCAGGAGGCGTCGGCCAAGAACGTTGGTGGTGCGAGGGCCGGGAGCGCGCAGGTCGGTGGTCACGGGCAGGTGCCCGTGCCGGGATCGGCGCGGGACGATGAGGGCAGGGGAGGTTTCCCGCGCTGGATTAGACCGGCGCCTTGTTACCGCTCATTGACTGTTTCGACAGAGATGATTGCGCTGCCCGCGCCGGGTACGCATGCAGAGGTTCGACAGATGACCGACCCTCAGGCCCCGGCCTTCATTCCATCGGTTGCCATCGGGCGTGCAGGCGTGGATGCCGGTCGCCTCAATCGCTTGCCCAGCGCCACCGTGGGCAATTCCACGGTGCGGTGGATCAGGTAGGCCACCGCGATGGCGACGCCGAGCGCGAGCAGCGCCGCCGGCACGAAGCCCGCGCCGTTCGCCATCAGCACGCGCATGCACGCATACCCGATGAGCGAATGCACGATGTACAGCGGGTAGCTGATGTCGGCGAAGAAATCGAGGAAGCGGTTCGCCCGGAACCGGCCCCGGAACGCATAGCAGATCGCGAAGAGCGCGAGCGCATAGCTGTAGTTCGCGGCGGCACTGGCGGACTGCGCGTACCAGGGCGTCTTCTTCCACATCGACAGGAAGATGGCCAGCACCACCAGCGCCGAGCCGACGAGCACCTTCGGCGAAATCTTCTTCGTCAGCTCGAGATGGAAAAGGGTGCCGATGAAAAGGAACGGAAGAAACAGCAGCTCGGTGTTGGTCGAGGTGAGGCCGACCTGAAGGGTTCCCATCGCCACGATGTTCCAGCCCCTGGGGATGCAGCTCATGTACGCCAGCAGCGCCAGCGAGAAACTCACGATGGTCAGCACCGGCCGACGCCGGATCAACGGCCACAGCAGCATCGCGACGAGGTAGAACTTGACCTCGACCGCGAGCGTCCAGTTGACGAGATCGGTCGATAGCTGGCCCGTCTGGATCTGGACCAGCAGCATGTTCGCGATCAGCCGGCCTGTTTCGATGTGGAATGCCTGCCCCCAGTATTTGCTGGAGAGCCACGCGACGAAGATCACGGCGGCACTGGCAGCCCAATACGTCGGGTAGATGCGCAACAGGCGCGCCGCAAGAAATCGCGCGGCGCCCAATTTCTCCAGCGAGAACGGAATCACGAAGCCGCTGATGAGAAAGAAGATGGCAACGCCGAACGGACCGTAGTTGACGGTGGGCGGCGTGATGAACCGGCTCACCATCGATGCGGGCCCCTCGATCGGTGGCGCGAAGATGAACAGCGAAACGAGCTCGCGCGCGTTCCAGTAGGTTCCGGCGTAGTGGCTGACGATGACCAGCAGAACGGCCAGTCCGCGCAGCTGGTTGGCGAAGGCGATCTTGCCTTGTGCGGGGAGTGTCATCGTGGGTTGTTGGTGCCCTCGACAGGAATCGAACCTGTATCTGAGTCTTAGGAGGACCCCGTTCTATCCATTGAACTACGAGGACCGAAGGCAGGGCGAGACTTTACCAGTTCGGTTCTGTCAGTCGTACTTCACCGTGTAGATCAGGTCCAGCCCGCTGGTTTGCCCCGCCTGCCCGCGCAGCGTGAGCTTCGTCGTCAGGTCGTAGAAGATGAAGATGGTGCCGAAGGTGCCGCCCAGGCTGCGTTCGTAGGTGACGTAGAAGTCCTTCGACAGCCGCTTGCCCAGGGTCACGGCCGACTCGCGCAGGTCGCCGCCGCTGCCGGGGCCCTTGAAGCCGAGTTCGTCCAGGCCGAAGCGGCTGGCGAGGCTGCCGCCGGAGCCGCTGCCGCCGATCTTGCCCAGCAGCGACAGCGCGGCCTGCTGCAGCAGGGCCGACTCGCCGCCGCTGGTGGCCGAGGCGCGGCCCAGGATCACCCAGGACAGGGTTTCGGCGTCGGACAGCGCGGGCTCTGAATACAGCTTGACGCGCGGTGACTGCGCGCTGCCGCTGATCTGCACGCCGGCGCGCTGCGAGATGTTGGGCCGGATCGCGAGGATGTCGAGCGCCGGGTTGTCGTAGGGGCCGTTGAAGCGGGCCACGCCGGTTTCCACGTCGAGCTGCTGGCCATAGGCGCGGTACTGGCCCTTCACGGTCTTGACTTCGCCGGTGATGCGCGGCGGCGCATTCAGCTTGGTGCTGCGGATCTCCAGGTCGCCTTCGAGCCGCGTGGTGATGCCGCGGCCCTGCACAGCGAAGTCGTCGCCCAGGTCGAAGTTGACGACGATGTCCGGGGGCTTGGCGGTCTGCGGCTTGGCGGCCTGGGCGTCGGCGCGGGCGGACTCGCGCTTGGCTTCTTCCGCGGCCTCGCGGTCCTTGGCGGCCGAGCGCACGACCACGTCGCTGCCCAGGCTGGGCGCGGTCTCGTCGGGCAGGATGATGACGGCGCGGTCGGTCTTGAGCTTGCCGCGCACGGTGAACTGGCCGCCGTCGAGCTTGGCCTGCAGGTCGCCCGAGAGCGTGACCTGCCGGTCGGTGCGCACCAGCACGCGCAGTGCGCGCAACTGGCCTTGCAGCGCCATGCGGATGCCCGAGGCGGCGCCGCTCGTGGGGCCCCAGCTCAGCTCGCCGCTGGCCGAAAGCGAGCCGCCATCGGTGCGGGCCTCGCTGGCCGCGGTGCTGCGGTTGCCGCTCTGGCCGCCGATGCGCGCCGAACTGCCGGCGCCGCCCTTGAGGGTGAACTCGGTGATCTCGATGCGTTCGCCGGTCAGCGTGGCGCGCAGGCGTCCGTCGCGCAGGTCGAGCCCTTCGACCGGCGCGCGCAGCGCGAGCTTGTCGGCGCCGAGGGTGCCGTTCCAGCGCGGCGCCGTGCGGCTGCCCGAGAGCGCGGCGCTGGCGTCGAGCGTGCCGGCGATGCGCCAGCCCGGCGGCGCGAGCATCGACCACACGCCGAGGTTTGGTAGCGTCGCCTTGATGGTGCCGCCCAGTGGCGCGTCGACGGCCCATTGCCAGCCGCCCGCGCGCTGCTGCACGCGGGTGTTGATGTCGGCATTGATCTGGCCGGCGCGTTCGCTGTCCCAGGCGAGGGTGGCGTGCACCGCGTCGCCCTGTGCGTCGAGCTGCAGCTCGGCCTTGCGCAGGCCTGCGGGGGTGCTGGGTGCTTCAGCGCCGTTGGGGGCCGTGGCGGAATTCATCGTGCGTTCGCTCGCGGTGCCCGTGCCGGTGCTCGTGATGCGGGTGACCAGCGCGGCCTCGCCGGCCTGCACGCGGATGTCGCCGCTCTGGCGTGCGAGCCTTGCCTTGGCGCGCAGCGTGTCGCCGGCGTCGATGTCCCAGTCGCCGTCGAACATCAGGTCGCCGCTGATGCCCAGGTCGCTCAGTGTCGAGCTGGCGCCCAGTGCGCCGGCCCAGGCCATCGGCAGGCCTTGCATCTGGCCCTTGGACTGCAGGCGGAACACACGGTTGGGTGCCGCGCCGCTCTGACTGAAGCGCAGCGGCTGCCAGTCGATGCGCACGGTGCCCGGTATCGGGCCGCGCAGCGTGGCGGCCGCGGCGGAGGCTTCGACGTCGAGGCGGCCCGCGTTCGAGCCGCTGCCGGTGCGGATGGTGGCAGTGACTTCGTGGCTCAGCTCGACCACCCACGGATTGCCGGGGCGGGCGCTGTCTTGCGCCTGCAGGCGCAGGCTGGCCAGCGCCGCGCGCCACTGGTCGTTGCCGGCGATGCCGCCGCTGGCGCGTGTGTCGATGGTGAACTTCTGCGTGCCGGTGGTGGCCTCGCCCTGCAGCGTGAGCGCGGCTTGCGCCAGGCTGCCCGCGAGGTCGGCGCGCAACTCGCGCAGTTGCACCGTGGTGGCGGTGCCACCGGGCGCCGTGGCAGGCAGGTGCAGTTCGAGGCGGGGCACGCCGAGCGCGGCCTTGAGCGTGGGTTCGGTGATGCCGCGCTGTGCCGGTGCGTTCGCGTTCTGCAGCCGGCGCTGGATGGTCTGCCAGCCGCCTTGCCAGCTGGCATCGAGCTTCGCGGAGCCCTTGGCACTGGCGTTGGCGAACACGCCTGAAAGCCCCGGCAGGCCTTGCACCCAGCGCTGCAGGGTGTCTGCATCGTCGATGCTGGCCTTGATCTCGCCGCCGCCCGTGGTCGGCGCGATGCGGCCTTCGAGCTGCGCGCCGCCACCCGGCAGCGTGAGGTTCAGCTTGCCGCTGCCGGCCTGCTCGGCCACGCGCACCTGCAGCTTGCCGTCGAGGCTGGCGCGCTGGGCTTCGATGCGCAGCGTGCGCAGGTCGAGCACCTGGTCTTTCCACTGGCCCTGGGCCAGCGCACGGTCGAGCGCGAAGCCCGGCAATGCCTTGCTGCCGGCACCGCCGCCTTCGGCGCGCAGGGCGGCGTCGAAGGTGATGGTGTCTTCGCCCCGTTCACCTTGTTCAGCCTTGAGCTGGCCGCTGACGGGCGCGCCCGAGAGTTCGCTGTACAGCGCGGCGGGCCGCACGCCGCGCACCGTGGCCTGTGCCTTCCAGGGCGCGGGCGCCGGGCTCCAGCTGCCCGCGGCATCGATGCGGCCGCCACCGGCGCGCACGGTGGCTTCGGGAATGGTCCAGTTCGTGCCGTCGAAGCCGACGCGCGCCTGCACTTGTTCGACCGGCAACTTCTCCTGGTCCCACGGGCCGGACACGGCGTTGCGGATGTCGGCCGATGCCTTCCACGCGGCCGGGCCGGTGTCTGCATCGGGTTCGAGCGCGACGGTGCCGGTCAGCCGCGTTTCCGGCGCGCCGGGCCACAGGCTGGAGGCATCGACGTTGCGCAGGTCGGCCTTGGCATCGATCACCGGTTGCGGCAGCCAGGGCGCGATCTGCGCCTGCAGCCTGGCTTCCATCGGCGCATCGGCGTTTTCTTCGGCGGGCTTGAGTTCGGCCGCAACCTGCAGGCGCGCGGCCTTGCCGGACAGCGTGCCCTTGACCGTGGCTTCGGCCAGCACCTCGATGCTCTGGTCTTCGGCCAGCGGCGCTTTTACGCGGCCGTCGAGCGCGGCATCGATCGTCATCGGCGCGGGGCCCTGGAGCTTGACGCGCGCGCTGTAGTGGCCGTCGGCAATGTCCACGCCCTTGACTTCGAGCGCGTGCTCGGCGGCCTTGTAGCTGTAGCTGCCCGCAAGGTTGGTGGCCTGCAGCGCGGGCGGGCCGGCCCAGCGCAGCGTGTCGATGCGAAAGGGCAGTTCCACCTCGACGGGCAGCGTGATCTGTTCGAGCGGCTCGGTGGGCTTGTCGCTCGGCGGGCCGCGGCGCTCGATCAGCACCTGCTTCGCGTGCACCTCGCCCAGTTGCACCTTGCGCTTGAGGAGCGGCGCGAGCTGCCAGCCGATGGTGGCGTCATCGACCTCGACGGCGATGCTTTCGCTCTGGTACTTGAGCCAGCCGATGTGCCCGCCGGTGCGCAGCGAGCCGGTCACGTCGCGGCTTTCGAGCGATTGGCCGGCAGGCAGCCGTTGCGCGGCCTGCGCCAGCGCGAAGGCCAGCGACTGGTTCGAGCCCAGCCACCACCACGCGCCTGCCACCAGCAACAGCAGCGCCACGAACAGGCCGAGCACAGTCCAGGCCAGCCCGCGCAGCACCCGGCGCGTGCGCGAGCGCCTGGCGACGGACGGCGTGGCGGAAGGATCGGATTCGGTCGTCATCGCAAAGGCGCCGGGTCAGAAGGTGAAGCCGAGGCGCAGGTGCAGGCGGAACTTCTTCGAGTCCACGCCGTAGGCCAGGTCGGCCTGCACCGGCCCGACCGGGCTGCGCCATCGCGCGCCGACGCCCACGCCCACCTTGGGCTTGAGATCGCCGGGCTTGTCGGCCACGGCGCCGGCATCGACGAACACGACGCTCTCCCAATCGGTGAGCTTGTCCTTGTAGACGAAGGGGCGCTGCCATTCGGCACTGAGCACGCCCAGGTAGCGGCCGGCGACGGTCTGGCCATCGGAGCGCACGGTGCCGATCTGCTTGTAGCTATAGCCGCGCACCGTGGTGTCGCCGCCGGTCAGGAACATCAGCGTCGAAGGGATCTGCGCGCTGTCTTTCGCCGACACGGCGCCGGCCTCGGCGCGCAGTTGCAGGCGGCTGCGGCGGGCGCGCGTTTCCTTGTCGTCGGCCGAGCCCAGCGGCAGCACGCCGAGCCAGCGCACGTAGGTGCGCGTGAAGGGCGTGCGCTGGCCGGTCAGCGTGTAGCCCGCGGCCAGTTCCAGCGCCAGGCCGTAGCCGCGCGAGGGCGCCGAGTTGCTGTCGAAATAGCGCCCGGTCCAGCCCCAGTTGGCGGTCACGGCCGAGGCCGAGGGCGGCGCGTTGGTGCCGCGGTTCTGGGCGTAGTCGTACTGCAGGAAGTAGCTGCGGTCGATGTGGTCGCTCGACTTGTTGCGCCCGCCGCGCAGCCGGCCGCTGTCGACGATGTAGCTGCCCGATTCTTCGCGCTTGATCTCGCTGCCGGCGAACCAGCGCCAGCCGTCGTCGTTGGGGATCGCGTTCCACTCGGTGCCGAGCGACTTGATGTCGCGGTCGACCGACAGCCGCGAGACGGCGCGCCAGCCGAGCCACGGGATCTGGTTGTGGATGTGGTCGATCGACAGGCGCGGGCCGTTGTCGGTGGTGAAGCCGGCGCCCAGCACCACCTTCTGCAGCGGCGCCTCGCGCAATTGCGCGATGACGGGCGCGAACTGCGGGTTGCCGCTTTCGGTGTCGAGCGTGAGGAACACCGAGTCGTAGTAGCCGCTGCTGGCCAGCCGCTGCTGCGCGTCGAGCAGCTTCTGCTGGTCGTAGTCGGCGCCGGTGGGCAGGCGGGCGATGCGGCGCGCGCCGTCGGGGTCGTAGCGCTGCAGGCCGCGCAGCACCAGCGGGCCGAACTTGTAGGCGGGCCCCGACTGGTAGGTGACGTTCAGGCGGGCTTCATGGCGGTCGGCATCGACCTCGGCGCGGCTGATCTCGATGTTGCCCGTGGGGAAGCGCTTGGCCGTGAGACTGCGCAGCGCGGTGGTCTTGGCCTCGTCCCAGGCCTGCTGGGTGAAGGGCTGTCCGGCGCGCAACGCCCAGCCGGTGCGGATCGAGTCGCGCTGGGACTCGGCGGCGGCATCGTCGGCAATCGCGCCGGCGTAGCTGATCTGCACGTTGCTCACCTTGGTGATCTCGCCGGGCGCGACCGTGATGACGATCTCGCGTGGGGCCTTGGTGCTGTCGGGCGTCTCGTTGAGTTCCAGCGTCAGCGTGGGCGTGAAGTAGCCGAGGGTGCCGAGCAGCTCGCGGGCGTTGGCTTCGGCGGCCACCATGAGGCGCGAGATTTCGGTGGCGCCCAGGTCGTCGAGTTCGCGGTAGCGCTGGATTTCCAGGTGCAGCGCGAGGTAGTCGCGCACGTCCTGCGGGCCGCGCACATCGACGGTGAAGGCATCGCGGCGCTCGGCCTTGGCCTTGTCGTCGTCCTTGCCGTCTTTGTTGCCCTTGCCATCCTTGGCCGTGTTGTCGGCATCGCCGGCGCGCACGAGTCCGGCCACGGGCTTGCCTTCGGTGTCGTCTTTTTTCGGCAGCAAGCTGCAGCCTTGCAAAAGCAGGACGCCTGAAAAAAGCAAAGCCGGCAACCACGCCGGCGCAAAAACGGAAACCACCCTGACCATGGGCGGATTCTGACAGCAAGCCCGGCCGCTTCCTGAAGGCCCGGGCCGCATCGCCGGCTTCGCCCCCGTCCTACTTGGACAGCATGCGCATCGCTTCTTCAAGACCCCGCAGGGTCAGGGGGTACATGCGGTTGGACATCAGCTGCTGCATCACCGCGATGCTCTGGCGGTATTGCCACACGCCCTGGGGCTCGGGGTTGATCCACGCGAACTTGGGGAAGGTGTGCGTGAGCCGCTGGATCCACTCGGCGCCGGCCTCTTCGTTGTTGTACTCGACGCTGCCGCCGGGCTGAAGGATCTCGTAGGGGCTCATGGTCGCGTCGCCGACGAAGATGAGCTTGTAGTCCTTGTTGTACTTGCGCAGGATGTCCCAGGTCGCGAACTTCTCGGAGAAGCGGCGCTTGTTGTTCTTCCACATGAAGTCGTACACGCAGTTGTGGAAGTAGAAGAACTCCAGGTGCTTGAACTCGGTCTTGACGGCCGAGAACAGTTCTTCGACGCGCTGGATGTGCTCGTCCATCGTGCCGCCCACGTCCATCAGCAGCAGCACCTTGACGTTGTTGTGGCGCTCGGGCCGCATCTTGATGTCGAGGAAGCCGGCGTTGGCGGCGGTCGAGTGGATGGTGTCGTCCAGGTCCAGCTCTTCGTCGTGGCCTTCGCGCGCGAACTTGCGCAGCCGGCGCAGCGCGACCTTGATGTTGCGCGTGCCCAGCTCCTGCGTATCGTCGTAGTCCTTGTAGGCGCGCTGGTCCCACACCTTCACGGCGCTCTTGTTCTTGCCCGCGCCGCCGATGCGGATGCCCTGCGGGTTGTAGCCGCCGTTGCCGAAGGGCGAGGTGCCGCCGGTGCCGATCCACTTGCTGCCGCCCTCGTGGCGTTCCTTCTGCTCCTCGAAGCGCTTCTTGAGCGTTTCCATGAGCTCGTCCCAGCCCATCTTCTCGATCTTGGCTTTTTCTTCGGCGGTGAATTCGCGCTCGAGCGTCTTCTTGAGCCAGTCGAGCGGCACTTCTTTCGTGAAGTCGGTGAGCATCTCGACGCCCTTGAAGTAGGCGGCGAAGGCGCGGTCGAACTTGTCGTAGTGCTTCTCGTCCTTCACCAGCGCGGTGCGCGAGAGGTAGTAGAAGTCGTCGATGCCGTAGGCGCCGTCGGAGTTGGGGCCCACCACGTCGGCCTGCAGGGCCTCGAGCAGCGTGAGGTATTCCTTGACCGACACCGGCAGCTTGGCCGAACGCAGGGTGTAGAAGAAGTCGATGAGCATGCGTTGCGCTCCTTGTGTTTGCGTCAGCCGCGCGGCTTGTCGAGCAGGTACAGCAGCTGTGCCTTCACTTCGGGCCATTCGCCCGCGCGCAGGCTGTACATGACGGTGTCGCGGATGGTGCCGTCGCGGCGCATGACGTTCCCGCGGATCACGCCGTCTTTCTTGGCGCCCAGGCGCTCGATGGCGCGCTGCGAGGTGAAGTTGAAGTTGTCGGTGCGCCAGCCCACCACGTTGCAGCCGAGCGTGTCGAAGGCGTGGCTGAGCATCAGCAGCTTGCAGGTGGTGTTGACGTGCGTGCGATGGCAGTGCGCGGCGTACCACGTGTAGCCGATCTCCACGCGCTTCACGGCCGGCAGGATGTCGTGGAAGCTGGTGCTGCCGAGCACGGTGCCCGTGGCTGCATTGGTGACGGCGAAGGCGAAGCGGTCGGCGGTATTCTGCGCGGTCTCGATGTAGGTGCGGGTGTTCTCCGGCTCGGGCACCGAGGTGACGCGCAGCTTCCACAGCTCGCCATCGGCGGCCGCGGCGCGCAGGCCTTCTTCATGGTCGAGCGACAGCGGCACCAGCGCGATGTCGCGGGCCTTCAGCGTGACGGGTTCGACGAACGCCATTTTTTCTCCGACTCTCTTCGAGCTTGTGGTGTGGGCTTCAGCCGCGCGGGTCGCCGTACTTGTGCACGTACCAGGCGCGCGCCGCCTGTGCTCCGGCGCCACCACCCAGGCCGACCAGCGCGATGCCGAAGATCTCGCGCTTGCCGTATTCGCTGCCGCCGAACGCGTCGAGGCCCAGCAGCAGCCCGAGCCCGCGGCCGAGCATCGCGCCCACCACGAACAGAACGGCCTGGGCAATGCCCAGCTTCATGAGCTGCTTGGTGGAGTGGGGTTGCCGGCTCATGGACTCAGCGGTTGTTGCGTTGCATGAAGACGAGCTTCTCGAAGAGCGTCACGTCTTGTTCGTTCTTCAGGAGCGCGCCCACCAGCGGCGGCACGGCGACCTTGTCGTCCTTGCTCTGCAGCGCCTCGAGCGGAATGTCTTCGGCCACCAGCAGCTTGAGCCAGTCGAGCAGCTCGGAGGTCGAGGGCTTCTTCTTCAGGCCCGGCAGGTTGCGCACGTCGTAGAAGGTCTTCATCGCGGCCGTGAGCAGCTCCTGCTTGAGGCCGGGGAAGTGCACGGCAACGATGTGCTTCATCGTCTCGGCATCGGGGAACTTGATGTAGTGGAAGAAGCAGCGGCGCAGGAAGGCGTCGGGCAGTTCCTTCTCGTTGTTGGAGGTGATGAAAACCACCGGCCGGTGCTTGGCGCGGATGAGCTCGCGCGTCTCGTAGCAGTAGAACTCCATGCGGTCGATTTCGCGCAGCAGGTCGTTCGGGAATTCGATGTCGGCCTTGTCGATCTCGTCGATCAGCAGCGCCACCGGCTGGTCGGCCGTGAAGGCCTGCCAGAGCACGCCCTTGACGATGTAGTTGTTGATGTCGCTGACGCGCTCGCCGCCGTCCAGGTCCTTGAGCTGCGAGTCGCGCAGGCGGCTCACGGCGTCGTATTCATACAGGCCCTGCTGCGCCTTGGTGGTCGACTTGATGTGCCACTGCAGCAGCGGCAGCCCGAGCGATTGCGCCACTTCCTCGGCCAGCATGGTCTTGCCGGTGCCGGGCTCGCCCTTGACGAGCAGCGGGCGCTTGAGGGTGATCGCGGCATTGACCGCGAGCATCAGGTCCTGTGTGGCGACGTAGTTGTCTGAGCCCTGGAATTTCATGAATGAGACGGAGGCTGGGGGTGGAGAAAAGAACACACTCGACACGCGTTGTGCAGCCTCAGGGTTGGCCTGCACAGGGATCTGGAAGACCCCTGCATATAATCGAATGTTGATTCGAAAAACTGTACTCTCCACGAGATTGTGCGCGCAAAATGAACAAGTTGTTGACCACGATGTTTGCCCTTGCTGTCGCTTGCGTGACGCTCTCGGCACAGGCCCAGCAAGTCACTGGCAAGGCCCAGGACGGCGCCAAGAAGGTTGCGATGTGCGTGGGCTGCCACGGCATCATCGGCTACCAGGCCAGCTTCCCAGAGATCCACAAGGTGCCCAAGATCGCGGGGCAGAGCGCGGCGTACATCACGTCGGCCCTCACGGCCTACAAGGGCGGTGACCGCAAGCACCCCACCATGCGCGCCATCGCCGACACGCTCACCGAGCAGGACATCGCTGATCTCGCCGCCTACTACAGCCAGCTCGGCCTGAAGGAAGGCGACGCACCGCCGGCCGCCCTCGCCCAGGCCACGCCCGACAACATCCTGGCCCTGGTCACGAAGGACAAGGACAACAGCTGCACCAAGTGCCACGGCGCCAACTTCAACACGCCGAACGACGGCACCGTGCCCAAGCTGGCCGGCCAGCATGCCGACTACCTCTTCGTCGCGCTCAAGTCGTACCGCGTCAAGAACAACCCGCACCTGGGCCGCTCCAACGCGGTGATGGGCCAGCAGGTCGAGCCGAAGAAGTTCACCAATGCAGAACTCAAGACGCTCGCCACCTACATCAGCTCGCTGCCCGGCGAACTGAAGACGGTGCCGGAGTCCCGCATTCACCACGGCGCTGAATAAAGCAAGCCCTGCATACCCTTAAAGAAAAAGCCCGCGCATGCGGGCTTTTTCTTTGGCGCAGCCGATCGAACGACCGACTGACTGGCCGGCCTCAGTGGCTCGTCACCCCGCCGCGAACCACGGCCTGCCCGCTGTGCGGATGCACCATCTGCTTGACCACCAGCGCCACCGCCGCAATGAGCGCCGGCACCGCCAGCACCGCGAAGATCTGGCCGAAGCCCAGGTGCCGGGTCGCCAGCTCGGCAACGAGGTAAGAACCCGCGATGCCGCCGAAGCGGCCCAGGCCGAGCATCCAGGCGATGCCGGTCGCGCGGCCTTGCGTCGGGTAGAAGGCCGCGGCCAGCGCGGGCATCGACGACTGGGCCGTGTTCATCAGCGTGCCGCCCAGGAACACCGTGACCACCAGCGCGCCCACGTTGCCCAGCGACTGGCCGATGAAATACACGGTGACGGCCGTCAGCGCGTAGCCGGTCGCGATGATCTTGTTGGCGTTGTAGCGGTCCATGAGCCAGCCGAAGGCGATGGCGCCCACGCCGCCCAGCGAGAACAGGGCCGAGATGACGGTGGCCGTCTGCGGCGGCACGTTGGCCTCGCGGAACAGGATCGGCATCCAGTTGATCATCGCGTAGAAGATCACCAGCCCCATGAAGTAGGCGATCCACAGCATCAGCGAGCCCACGATGTACGCGGGCGACAGCACCACGCCGATGCCGCTGGTGGCCAGCGGCGCGGGGCCTGCCTGGTTCTTCTCGGTCATGGTGAACGCGGTGGCCCGCGATGCGCCGTCGGCGATGCGGACCAGCACCGCGCGGATGCGCTCGGGGCTGAATTTCTTCGCGACCATGTAGCGCACCGACTCCGGCAGCAGCCACAGCATGAGCGCCACCAGCACCAGCGGGGCGACGCCGCCCAGCACCAGCACGCTGCGCCAGCCCAGGTGCGGGATCATCCAGGCGGCGAGGAAGCCGCCGCAGGCCGCGCCCAGCGGGAAGCCGCAGAACATGGTGTTGGTGATGGTCGCGCGGCGATGCTCGGGGCAGTACTCGCTGGTCAGCGTCACGGCGTTGGGCATGGCCGCGCCCAGGCCGAGGCCGGTCACGAAGCGCAGGCCCACCAGCTCCGACAGGCTGCCCGAGAAGGCCGAGGCCAGGCAGCCCAGGCCGAACACCAGTACCGCGCCCACCAGCACGCGCTTGCGGCCCAGCCGGTCGGCCAGCGGACCGGCCGCCAGCGCGCCGAACGCAAGGCCGAACAGCGCCGCGCTCAGCACCGGCGCGAGCGCCATCTTGCTGGCGCCCCATTCGCCGGCCAGCGACGGTGCGATGTAGCCGATGGCCGAGGTGTCGAAGCCGTCGAGCAGCACCACGAGAAAGGTCAGCGCGAAGATGCGCCACTGGAAAGCCGAGAAAGGGTGCCGGTCCAGGAAGGCCTGGACATCCAGCGAGCTGGTTGTCTGTTGCATGCGTTGCTCCGATGTAGGAATGGTTTTTTGAGTGGCGCGATGAAGAAAAAGCGCGGCAGCCCCCTGGCTGCCGCGCTTCGCGGAAAGAGAAAGAAAAAAGAGTCCGGCGATCGGGCCGCTCTACATGGCGGTCAGATGTCGAAGAAGGCCGTCTCGTCCGCACCCTGCATGCGGATGTCGAAGCGGTAGGTCACCGCGCCGCCGTGTTCCACGCGCTCTGCGATCAGCGTGTGGCGGCGGTCCGCGGGCACGCTGCCAAGCACCGTGTCCTTCGCGTTGGCCTCGGCCTCGTCGCTGAAGTACACGCGCGTGAACGCATGCAGCAGCAGGCCGCGCATCAGCACGATCACGTTGATGTGCGGTGCCTCGCCGGGTGCTTCGGCGCCGGGCTTCACGGTGTGGAACACGAAGCGGTTGCCCTCGGCGGTGCCGGTGCCGACGCGGCCGAAGGCCCGGAAGCCCATGGCGCGTGCCTCGTCGGGCGTCTGCGGATAGCGGCCTTCGCCGTCGGGCTGGCTGATCTCGACCAGTGCGTCGTTGATCGGGTTGCCGTCGCCGTCGATCACGCGGCCTTCGAGGCGGATGCGTTCACCGGTGGCGTTGTCCAGCGCCACGACGGCATCGAAGGGCTGGTTGAAGTAGTAGCCGTACTGCGTGGCGGTGAGGCCATAGGCGAAGTAGGGACCCACGGTCTGGGAAGGGGTCTGGCCGAAGTCGGCTTCCTGTGCGCTCATCAACATGGTGTGTGTCTCCTTCGGTTCAGCGGTTCTCGAACGGCGTTTCATCGGCGCCGCGCAGCACCATGTCGAACTGGTAGCCCAGTGCGTAGCCTTCTTCGGTGATGTCGAGGCTGAAGTCGGCAACCAGCCGGTTGCGATAGCGCTCGGGCGTGCCGGTGACCATCGGGTCGTACTGCAGCAGCGGGTCGCCGGGGAAGTACATCTGCGTGACCAGTCGGCTGGCAAAGCTCTGGCCGAACAGCGACAGGTGGATGTGCTGCGGACGCCATGCGTTCGGGTGATTGCCCCAGGGGTAGGCGCCCGGCTTGATGGTGAGGAAGCGGTAGCGGCCTTCGCTGTCGGTCAGGCAGCGGCCCGCGCCGAGGAAGTTGGGGTCGAGCGGCGCGTCGTGCTGGTCGACCTTGTGCACGTAGCGGCCCGAGGCGTTGGCCTGCCACAGCTCGACCAGCGTGTTGGCCACCGGGCGGCGGTGTTCGTCGAGCACCTGGCCGGTAAGGATCATGCGTTCGCCCAGCGGCTCGCCGTTCTTGCGCGCGTTGCGCGTGAGGTCGTGGTCGAGCTCGCCGATGCTGTCGTGGCCGTACACCGGCTGCTGCAGCTCGCCGAGCGAGGCCTTCAACGGAATCAGCGGCTTCAGCGGGCCGCGCTTGGCGGTGGACTTGTAGCCGGGGTAGACGTAGCTGGGGTGGGCTTCCCAGTCGCGCGGGGTGAGGGTGGCGTGCGGGCCCTGCGGGGCCTTGGTCTTGGTCAACATGTGCGTTGTCTCCTGTCGTGGGACGAATCCGGAAGCCCAGACTTTAGAAGTGCCATTCGATGATGTAAATTGAAGATTGATCAAGTTTCAATAAACAGAAGGCATTGAAAAACCCTACCGAACTTCGCCAGGATTTCTTGCGCAACGTGCAGTTGCGCCATCTGCGCTGCCTCGTCGCCGTGGCGCAGGAGCGCCACCTGGCGCGCGCGGCCGGGCGGCTGGCACTGAGCCAGCCCGCGGTGTCGAAGACGCTCTCGGAGCTGGAGTCGATCGTGGGCACGCGCCTGGTCGAACGCAGCAAGGCCGGCCGCCGTGGCGTGCAGGGGCTGACCCCCGCCGGCGAGCAGTTGCTCACGCATGCGCTGCGCGTGCTCGAGGCGCTCGATGCCAGCGCGCAGGCGGTGGCGCCGGCGTCGGGTGAGCGCGTCGAGCGCCTGCGCATCGGCGCGCTGCCGAGCGTCGCGCCGGCCCTGCTGCCGGCGGCACTGGCGCGGCTGCGCGACGGCTGGCCGTCCGTGCAGATCACGGTCAAGAGCGCCGCCAACGCCGTGCTGCTCGACGAGCTGCGCGCCGGCGAGCTCGACCTCGTGGTGGGCCGGATGAGCGATCCGCGCCTGATGGGCGGCCTGAGCTTCGAGTTGCTGCACACCGAGCCGCTGGTATTTGCCATGCGCGCTGGCCATCCGCTCGCGCTGGCCGCGCTGAAGGCGGCGACGGTACAGGCGGTGCTGGCCTACCCGCTCGTGGTGTACGGCGAGGGCACGATCCCGCGCCACAACACCGAAAGCTTTCTGTCGGCGCGCGGCCTCGTGTTGCCGACCAACGCGCTGCAGACGCTCGACGTGGCCGTGGCGCGCGCGTTGGTGGCGGTGTCCGATGCGGTGTGGATCACGCCGCTCGGTGCCGCGCGCGGCGAACTGTCGGACGGCCGGCTGGTGCGGCTGCGCATCGACACGGCCGGCACCGAAGAGCCGGTCGGCCTGCTGCAGCGCAGCGATGCCGAGCCGTCGGCCTTGCGCGGCGCCATGGCCGCGCTGCTGCGCGAGGCCGCGAAGCAGCAGGGCGCGCTGCCGCCGCCCAAAAGAAAAACCCGAAGCCGTCCCTAGTCTTTGGTTGCCCGGCGCTGCACGCAGGCCACGTAGCCTTCGCCGTCCGGCGGGCGGCCCGCGCGCTGGCTCTCCCACATCATCTGGCCCAGGCAATCCATCGCCTCGTGATGCGCATGCAGCAGCGAGCCGCGGCGCGCGGCCAGCAACTCCACCGCCTGGCGAATGCCGCGCGGCTGGTCGATCGAGCATTGCTCGCTGATCGACAGGTGCATCGACAGATGCAGGAACGGGTTCTCGCGGCCGTTCGATCCGTCATAGACCCGCGCGACCGCGGCATCCGCATCGGCCAGGTCCTCGTGGTATTCGGGGTGTTCGTCGATCCAGCCGGCGGCAATGGTTTCGAGCGCTTCCATCGGCAGGCCCTGCCGGTGCTTGGCGTACACGTCGCAGAAGAAGCGGCGCACATCTTCCTGGGAGGGATTGAACATATATAGATAGAGGGCAGAAAAAGAGATGGGAAAGATGAGGAGAAAAGGCCGCTTCTTAGGGGGGTGGATGTGCCCGGCGTTCCGGGTACATCGCGTTACCTCGTAACGTAACGAATCGCGAAATGACCTTCTTACGAGCTGTTTCTACACGCCGTCGGTAAGTCGATTTTGAGAAAAATATTCATACGAATCAACAGGTTGCATGGCCTGCAACCCATCTGGCACGGAGCGCGGAAAAAGCGGCACGCAAGTTGCCCCTGTAGAGGCATCTTTTGTCACAGAGGCTGCCATGACCGCTCAACAAGCATCGACCAATTCGACCGAAGGACTTGCCGCCGCCGGCGCTGCTCCAGTGGTCATCGCCCAGGCCACCGTCACTCCGCTCGGCGCTCCCGCCGCGATGAGTTCGGCGGCACCCGCTGCCGCAGCTGGCCCCGCCAGCATCGGCACATTATCGAATGCGACGCCCGGCGTCGCGGTGATGCGCGACGGTGTCCGCATTCCCGTCGATGGCAATCAGACGCTGGTTGCCGGTGACCGCGTGATCGTTCCGCAGGACGGCCACGCCAACGTGCTCTTCCCCGGCTCGGCCACCAACAAGGCGCCGCTGGCCGGCGTCTTCACCGGCGGCACCGATGCGACCATCGGCTCGACCAAGCTGCCGGGCGGCCTCGAACAAGTGAATGTGGATGTCGCCTCGGGCGACCTGCAAGTGACCCCGCCCGACAGCGATGCCGACGCAGCCGCCTTGGCCGTGACCAAGAAGCTCGCAGCCGGCAGCGGCATCGGCCTGGGTGAATTCGCACTGGGCGCGCTGGGTGCCGCGGCACTGGGCGCAGCGCTCAGCGGTGGTGGCGGTGGCGGCGATACCGGCATTCCACTCCTCGTGTCCTCGGGCAACCCCACGACACCGACCAACCCCAATGGCTCCGACGCGGATGCCGATGCGGACGCCGATGCGGACGCGGATGCTGATGGAGATGCTGATGCTGATGCTGATGCTGATGCTGATGCGGACGCAGATGCGGACGCGGATGCGGATGCGGATGCAGATGCCGATGCCGATGCCGATGCCGACGCTGACGCTGACGCGGATGCCGATGCCGATGCCGACGCTGACGCTGACGCCGACGCTGACGCCGACGCCGACGCCGACGCCGACGCCGACGCCGATTCAGACGCAGACGCCGATGCTGATGCCGACTCTGACGCCGACGCCGATGCGGACTCCGACGCGGATGCCGACGCAGACTCCGACGCCGATGGCGACCACCTCCTCGATCCGGGCGATAGCCTCGTTCATCACGTGGTCGATGGCCTGAGCGGCGCACTCGGACTCGGTACTGCGCTCACCCCGGTCACCCATGTGGTCGACGGTGTCACCGGCGTGGTCGACAACGTGCTGGCCCCGCTGCTCGGCTCCACCTTCACGCCGAACAACCCGAACGAGTTCGATCCGGTCGACAACACCGTCGGCCAGGTGACCCACCTGCTGGGTGGCTCGCTGAGCCCCGCGCTCGACGGCCTGCTGGGCGCCGGCGCCACCAACGCGATCCTCGGCACGGTGGTGGGCCAGGTCGACTACCTGACCGATGCGGTGCACAACGGCCTGCAGAACCTGATCGGCGACCACGGCATCCTGAGTGGCGTGACCGGCGCGCTCGGCCTCGGTGGCGTCACCGACCAGCTCCTGGGCACCCACGGCGTGGTCGGCAACGTGCTGGGCACCGTGCTCGGCCCGAACAGCCTCGTGAGCGGCCTGCTGAGCGACCACGGTCTGGTCGGCGGCCTGCTCGGCAGCGATGGCCTCGTGGGTGGCCTGCTGGGCGAAGACGGCGCGGTCGGCGGCCTGCTGGGCAACGTGCTCGGCCATGACGGCCTGATCGGTGGCCTGCTCGGCAGCAATGGCGCGGTGGGCGGCCTGACCGGCGGCCTCCTGGGTGAACACGGCCTGCTCGGTGGCCTGCTCGGCGAAGGCAGCGCCCTCGGTGGCCTGCTCGGCGACGACGGCGTGGTCGGCGGCCTGCTCGGCTTCAACGGCGGCCTGTCGGACCTGCTCGGCGTCGGCGGCCTCACCGACGGACTGCTGGGCCACGGTGGCCTGGTCGACAGCCTGCTCGGCGAGCACGGCGTGGTCTCCGGCCTGATCACCGACAGCCCGCTGGGCGGCCTGCTCGGCGATCACGGTCTGGTCGGCGGCCTTGTGGGCGGCACGCTCGGTGGCCTGCTCGGCAACGACGGCCTGGTTGGCGGCCTGCTGGGTGACCACGGCCTGCTGGGCGGCCTGGTCAGCAACGACGGCCTGCTTGGCGGTCTGCTGGGCGACAACGGCATCGTCGGCGGCCTGCTGGGTGGCGACGGCCTGCTCGGCGGTGTGCTGGGCAACGACGGCCTGGTGGGTGGCCTGCTGGGCAACGATGGCCTGGTCGGTGGCCTGCTGGGTGACCACGGCCTGGTCGGCGGCCTGCTCGGCAGCGACGGCCTGGTGGGTGGCCTGCTCGGCGACCATGGCCTCGTCGGCGGCCTCCTGGGCAGCGACGGCCTGCTGGGCGGCGTGACCGGCATCGGCGGCGGCCTGCTCGGACCGAACGGCGTCGTGGGCGGCCTGCTGGGCGACCATGGCCTGGTCGGCGGCCTCCTGGGCAACGACGGCCTGCTGGGTGGTGTGCTCGGCGGTGTGCTGGGCGGCATCGGCGGCGGGGGCACGGGCGCACCCGGCACGGCGCTGCTCGACCCGGTCGACAGCATCGTCAGCGGCGTGGCCAACGGCCTGAACCACGGTGTGCTCGGAGGCCTCGGCCTGGGCAACGTGCTGACCCCGGTGGTCGGCCTCACCGACAGCGTGACCCACACGGTCGACGGCCTGCTGGGCCCGATCCTCGGCACCACCTTCACGCCGAACAGCCCCAACATCCTCGACCCGGTCGACAGCGTGGTGAAGAACGTGACGGACGGCGTGAGCGGCCTGCTGAGCCCGCTGACCGATCAACTGCTGGGCACCGGCACGACGCACGCCCTGCTGAACGCAGTCGACACGCAAGTCGACTTCCTCACCGACGGCGTGGCGCACGTGTTGAACGGCGGCCTGCTGGGTGGCGCGCTCGGGGGCGTGCTGGGTGGCGGTACCTCTGGCGGTCTGCTCGACGGCGTGCTGGGCGATCACGGTCTGGTCGGTGGCCTGCTTGGCAGCGACGGCCTCGTGGGCGGCTTGCTCGGCGGCGTGACTGGCGGTACCACGGGTGGCCTGCTCGATGGCGTGCTGGGAGATCACGGTCTGGTCGGCGGCCTGCTCGGTAGCGACGGCCTCGTGGGTGGCTTGCTTGGCGGCGTGACTGGCGGCGCCACCGGCGGCCTGCTGGATGGCGTGCTCGGTGAGCATGGTCTGCTTGGTGGCGTGCTCGGCGGTGTGACTGGTGGCACCACCGGCGGCCTGCTGGATGGCGTGCTCGGTGAGCATGGTCTGCTTGGTGGCGTGCTCGGCGGTGTGACCGGTGGCACCACCGGCGGCCTGCTCGATGGCGTGCTCGGTGAGCACGGCCTGGTTGGCGGTCTGCTCGGCGGCGTGACGGGTGGTACCACCGGTGGCCTGCTCGACGGCGTGCTGGGCGACCATGGCCTGGTCGGCGGCCTGCTCGGTAGCGATGGCCTTGTGGGCGGCTTGCTTGGCGGCGTGACTGGCGGCACCACTGGCGGCCTGCTCGATGGCGTGCTCGGCGAACACGGCCTCGTTGGCGGCTTGCTCGGCGGCGTGACTGGCGGCACCACCGGCGGCCTGCTCGATGGCGTGCTCGGCGAGCACGGTCTGGTTGGCGGCTTGCTCGGCGGCGTGACTGGCGGCACCACTGGTGGCCTGCTGGATGGCGTGCTCGGTGAGCACGGCCTGGTTGGCGGTCTGCTCGGCGGCGTGACTGGCGGCACCACCGGCGGCATCCTCGACGGCGTGCTTGGCGACCATGGTCTGGTCGGCGGCCTGCTCGGCAGCGACGGCCTCGTGGGTGGCTTGCTCGGCGGCGTGACGGGCGGCACCACCGGCGGCATCCTCGACGGTGTGCTGGGCGACCACGGTCTGGTCGGCGGCCTGCTCGGCAGCGATGGCCTCGTGGGTGGCTTGCTCGGCGGCGTGACTGGCGGCACCACTGGCGGCATCCTCGACGGCGTGCTGGGCGACCACGGTCTGGTCGGCGGCCTGCTCGGTAGCGACGGCCTTGTGGGCGGCCTGCTTGGCGGCGTGACCGGCGGCACCACGGGCGGCCTGCTCGACGGCGTGCTGGGCGATCACGGTCTGGTCGGTGGCCTGCTCGGCAGCGACGGCCTCGTGGGCGGCTTGCTCGGCGGTGTGACCGGTGGCACCACAGGCGGTACCGCCGGCGGCATCCTCAATGGCGTGCTCGGCGACCATGGTCTGGTCGGTGGCCTGCTCGGCAGCGATGGCCTCGTCGGCGGCTTGCTCGGCGGCGTGACCGGCGGTACCACGGGTGGCACCACCGGCGGCATCCTCGACGGCGTGCTGGGCGACCACGGCCTGGTCGGCGGCCTGCTCGGCAGCGACGGCCTCGTGGGTGGCTTGCTCGGTGGCGTGACTGGCGGCACCACAGGTGGCACCGCCGGCGGCATCCTCAACGGCGTGCTGGGCGATCACGGCCTGGTCGGCGGCCTGCTCGGCAACGACGGTCTGGTGGGTGGCCTGCTCGGCGGCTTGCTGGGTGGCAGCGGCCCGGCCGCCAACATCCTGCAGCCGGTGACCGACGTGGTGAGCCACGCGACGAGCGCAGTGGCCCCGGTGGTCTCCACCGTGACCAGCGCGGCATCGAGCGCCACGGCGCCGGTGACCGACATCCTGGCCGGCGCGGGCCACGCCACGGCACCGGTGACCGATGCGGTCAGCAGCGTGGTGAACGGTGTCGAGCATGCGGTCACCCCGCTGGTGAACGACGTGCTGACCCCGATCACCAGCCTGGTCGAGCACTCGCCTGCCGGCACCGCGCTGTCTCCCGTGACGAACATCCTGCACGGCCTGCTGGGTTGAACAAGAACAACGCAAGGAGAGGGTGAGGGAGCTGCTGCAGCACCAGGGACAGGCCACCACCGGCCTGTCCCTCGAAAGGATCGATATGAAAAAGAATTTCCGGATACTCGCCTTCGTCGCGCTCAGCGCAAGCCTTGCGGCCTGCGTCCCACCCAAGACCGGCCGCGACGATGCGACCTACTACTACTCGAACAAGGGCGCGAGCGCCGTGGCGAAGGTGGAACCGCCACCGCCGCCGCCGGTGCAGAACGGCCCGGCGGGCGTGTCGAAGATCGTCTACTTCGACTTCGACAAATACAACATCCGGCCCGGCGACCGCAACATCGTCGAGGCCCATGCGAGCTTCATGCGCAACCGGCCGTCGAGCCGGGTCGTGATCGAAGGCAACACCGACCAGCGCGGCGGCCGCGAATACAACCTGGCACTGGGCCAGCGCCGCGCCGACGCCGCGCAACGCGCGCTCACGCAACTGGGCGTGCCGGCCGAACGCATCGAAGCCATCAGCTGGGGCACGGAGAAGCCCGCGTCTCTCGAAACCACAGAGGAGGGCTATCAGCTCAATCGCCGAGCCGAATTCAGCTACCGCTGAAGCCGGATCACCGCGATGACTTCGACGGCAGTCTCCGGTCAACGTTCACATCGAGGCGAAAGCTGATGACGGACGCGACCGGTCTCCCGCATTCGATCGGGGCCGAATGATGTCCTTCCCAGACCAACTCCACGCCTGCCACGAACGCCTGGTGTCGGTGTGCGCGGCGTTGCCTGCCCCCTATCCGGCCTTCACGCTGTTCTTCTCGGTCAGCGACGGTTCGCAGCGCGCGCACGTCGTGCATGCGCGGGCCGCCGACTTCGAGACGGCATGGCGCGAAGGCGCCGGCATCGTCGAGCGCTGGGTGCGCGAGCGCGGCATCGTCTCGCCGTGGCTGCGCATTGACTGGGTCGAGGGCGCGAGCCCGATGGACTGGGTGCAGTTCAAGACGCAGCTCACGGCCGTCAAGCGCAACTACTTCCGCCTTGGCCTGGCTTTCGACCAGGACTTCGAGATCGCCTTCACCGAGCAGGAGCTGAACGCCAACGCGATGCTCTGCGGCGATTCGACCATCGCGCACTCGGTGGTGAACCAGCGCAACTTCGAGGTCTATGCGCAGGCCCGCTTCGAACGCACGCCATCGCTGGACATGCCGACCGACCAGCCGGTGTACCTGCTGGCCATGGTGGGCGTGTTCTGCCAGCCCGACGGCGTGGTGCACAAGCTCGTCGGCACGGGGCTCGATGCGGGCCGTCGGCAGATGCCGGCGCTGAACCCGCAGTCGGTGCTGGAGCTGGTGCGCAGCGGCTCGTCTTACCTGGCGCGGCAGGTGCAGGCCGACGGGCTCTTCGTCTACGGCTACTTCCCGTGCTTCGATCGCCGCATCCCGACCTACGACGCCATGCGCCATGCGAGCGCGGTCTACGCCATGCTCGAAGCATGGGAGCTCACACGCGACGAAACCCTGCGCTCGGCCATCGACCGCGCGCTCGACCACCTCACCACCTGGCTGATCCGCGACTACACGCTGCCCGACGGGCGCGAGGTCGCGTTCCTGGTCGACACCGGCGGTGAGATCAAGCTCGGCGGCAACGCGGCCTGCGTGCTCGCGCTGGTGAAGTACTGCGAGCTGATGGACACGCGCCGCTGGCTGCCGCTGCTGGAGAAGCTCGCACTGGGCATCGTGTCGCTGCAGGACCCGGCCAGCGGCCGCTTCAACCACGTGCTGCATGCGACCGACCTCACGCTCAAGCAGGCCTCGCGCATCATTTACTACGACGGCGAAGCGGCCTACGGCCTCATGCGCCTGTATGGCCTGACGCGCGATCCGCAGTGGCTGGCTGTGGTCGAGAAGGCCTTCGACCATTTCATCGCCAGCCAGCACTGGCAGGCGCACGACCACTGGCTGAGCTGCTGCGTGAACGAGCTCACGCACTGGAGCCCGCAGGAGAAGTACTTTCGCTTCGGGCTGCAGAACGTGGCGGGCTATCTGGACTTCGTGCTCGACCGCAAGACCACCTTTCCGACGCTGCTCGAACTCATGCTGGCCGCGCAGCAGATGCTGCAGCGGCTCGAAGGCATGCCCGCGATGCGGCACCTGCTCGACGAGCTGGACACCGAGAAGTTCTACCGCGCGCTCGACTACCGCGCGCACTACTTGCTCAACGGCTTCTTCTGGCCCGAGATGGCGATGTACTTCCGGCGGCCTTCGACCGTCGTCGGTTCGTTCTTCATCCGCCATCACTCGTTCCGCGTGCGCATCGACGACGTCGAGCAGTACGTGTCGGGCTTTGCCGCCTACCACCGCTACCTGCTGGAACGCCGTGCCCTGTCCGCTGCCGGTGGCGGCTCGGGCGGCACCGCGCCGAGGGACGACGGCCCCGCGTGGACCGCGAGCGAAATGGCCCGCGTGACCGGCGGCGAATGGGTCGTCAAGCCCGAAGACGGCTGGCGCGCCAGCGGCGTGACGCAGCGCTCTTTCATGCGCAAGGGCCGCGTCGTGTTCGATCACCAGACGCGGCCGTCGAAGACGCCGCTCGCGGCCGTCACGCTCAAGGGCGTGCTGCAGCCGGCCGCCGCCGTGCTGTGCACCGACCCCAAGCCGCACCTGGACAAGCGCGTGCCCGTGCTCCAGGTGCAGAACGTGCTGCAGGCCGTGCTGCAACTGGGCGACCATGCGCGCACCGAATTCACGGGCCGCGTATGCGGCGTGCTCGGCAGCGGCGCGGGTAGCAGCACGGTGGCCGCGATGCTGGCCGGCGCGCTGACCGTGTGGGGCGAGGTCGGCCAGCCCGAAGGCAACATCAGCCTGCCCTCGGGCATCGCCTGGAACATGACCTGCATGCCGCGCCACGCGGCCTACTGGGTGATGGAGATGGGCAGCTCGCACATGCCGGCCTCGGCGCAGCTCGTGCGGCCTTCGCTGGTGGTGGTGACGGGGCTCTCGGCCGCATCGCAGAAACACCGTGGCCCTTCGGAAGCCGCCGCGCGGCTCGACAGCCGCATGTTCCAGGGCATGGCGCCCGGCGACAGCGTGGTGCTGAACCGCGACATGCCCGAGTTCGCGACCTTCGCCGAAGCCGCGATGGCGCAGCAACTGCAGATCGTGACCTGCGGCGAGCACAAGGACGCCGACGTGCGCCTGCTCGCCTTCGACCACGGCGAGGTGCAGGCGATGGTGGCGGGCGAGCCCTTCCAGCTGCGCCTGAATGCACCGGGCCGCCACATGGGCGCGAGCGCCATCGCCGCGCTCGCGGCGCTGCAGGCGCTGCGCCTGCCGCTGGCCGCGGCGGTCGAACCCTTCGCGCACTTCGAGCCGCCGGGCGGACGCGGTGCGCTGCACACCATTCACATCGGCGGCGGAAGCTTCAAGCTGATCGATGAAACCTATGACGCCAACCCCAGCTCGATGCGGGCGGCGCTCGAATTGCTGTCACAGGCCCCCTGCGAACCCGCGCGGCGCGTCGCCATTCTTGGCGATATGCAGGAACTGGGGCCCGCCGCCCAGCGGCACCACCTCGATCTCGAGGCGGAGCTGCTGGCCTCTCAACCGGATCGCGTGCTGTTGTGCGGTCCGCTGATGCGCGCCTTGCATGCGCGCATTCGTACAAAGGTTCGCTCGCATTGGTTCGTCGATGTGTCGGACCTGTCGACCGCGCTGGGCGGATTGCTGCAACCAGGTGACTGGGTGCTGGCAAAAAGTTCAGCGGGCGTCGGCCTGTCCCGGCTGGCCCGGGTTTTGAAAGCACTGCCATGACCATGAGATGGAACGCCCTCCTGCACTCGCCCTTCGAACGCGAGGCACCGCCGCCGCAACGACGCTGGTGGCTGGGCTGGCTTCAGCTGCTGTGCGCGTGGGTGCTGTGCATGCTGCTGTGCGCCAACATCGCATTGGTACTCGCACAGGGTTTGCCCCAAGAGGCAAAGGAAATGACCGTGGGAAAACCGGTCGGCTGCATGGTCGAAGGAACGGCCACGCGGTCCGGCACGGGGGCTTCGATTCATGACGCGCAAGCCGATCCGATGAAGAGGCGAATGCTTCCGTGCTGACCTGCACGGAGAGTGAATTTTTGCCTTGTAACAGCCGGGTAACAGTTGATAATGACACAGGCGTCATTGCACGACGGATCGGCTTTTCTCCATGATCAAGTTCCTCTTGCCCAGTCAGTTGGTTGCCGACACGACAGACGAGCCGGGTGCCAGTCCTTTTGCGGGGGCGATGCATGAAGCCTTCCGCGAGGCCTATCCGCTGGTCAAGGGCGCGGCGTGGCGCTCGCTGCCCATCAGCCTGTTCGGGCTGCTGCCTTCCATCTTCCTGCTGCAGGTGTACGACCGCGTGCTGTCGCGCAGCGGCACATCGACGCTCGCCGCACTCGTAAGCGGCATCTTCTTCTTTCTCTGCATCGAGTTCTGGTTGCGCACGCGGCGCTCGCGCCTCTTGCGCAATGCGGGCGCGATCATCGACCACGGCGTGTCGGGGGCCTTGCTCAACTCGATGCTGGCGCGCCCGTTGCGCGCGCTCGAAGCGCGGCCCGCGTCGTCGTGGCAGCTGTACTTTCGCGACGTCGGTTCGGTGCGCGGCACCGTCACCGGCGGGCTCGCGCAATCGGTCTTCGATCTGCCGATGGCGGTCTTCGCACTCGTGGTCATCGGCATCGTCGCGTTGCCCGTGCTGCCGGTGGTGGCGCTCTTTCTCGCGATCATGTCTTTCCTTGCGTGGTGGTGGGCCGACGAAGTGCGCGCAGGGCGCGTGGAGGAAGTGCAGCGCGGCCGCGGGCTGGACCGCATCACCTCCGAGATCTGCCATGCGCGTGAGACCCTGAAGACGCAGGCCAACGACGGCCCCACCATCGAGATGTGGCGCCAGACCTACAACGCCTGGCTCACCGAAAGCTTCACCAAGAACGGCCAGATCGAAACCGCGCGCGACGGCACCACGGTGCTGCTCACCGTGTTCTCGGTCATCGTCGTCACCGTCGGCGCCATCTCGGTGATGGAGCAATGGATGACGGTCGGCGGCCTCGTCGCCTCGAACATGCTCGCGCTGAAGGCGCTGCAGCCGGTGGCCGGGCTGGTGTCGAACTGGCGCTCGCTGGCCACCGCGAAGGAAGCGGCCAAGCGGCTCGAGACCGTGCTGCGCGAACCGGTCGAAAAGCCCTCCACCGGCATGACGCTGCCGCAGCCGCTGGGCCGCGTCACGCTGAAGGACGTGAGCTTCAGCTTCACCGAATCCGCGCAGAAGCCGGTGCTGGAAAACGTCGACCTCGACATCGGCCCCGGCGGTCTGCACGTGATCGTCGGGCGCAACGGCGCGGGCAAGTCCACGCTGGTCAAGCTCATCTCGGGCCTGTACACGCCCACGCGTGGCACCGTCAACATCGGCGAGTACGACCTCTCGCAATTCGGCCGCGAAGAACTCTCGCGCTGGATCAGCTACCTGTCGCAAGAGGTCTACTGGTTCGGCGGTGCGCTGGTCGACGTGATGCGGCGCGGCGCCCCGGGCCAGAGCGACGAGCAGATCGTCGCGGCCTGCAGGCTCTCGGGCGCGCACGACTTCATCTCGCGCCTGCCCGATGGCTACCGCACCGTGGTCGGCGAAGGCGGCACGGGCTTTTCGGTGGGCGAGCGGCGCAAGCTCGCGCTGGCCATGAGCTTCCTGCGCAAGCCCTCGGTGCTGGTGCTCGACGAGCCCAGCAACGACCTCGATTTCCAGAGCGAGCGCAACCTGCTCGCCACCATGCTCGCGGTCGCCAAGGTGCGCACCGTGGTGGTGGTCACGCATTCGCTGCGCATCGTCTCGGCGGCCAGCGTGGTCTACCACGTGACCGGGCAGGGCAACGTCGAGCAGGGCACCGCCGCGGTGATGGTGCCGAAGCTGTTCGGCGTCAGGACGCCGCTGGTGGCCGTCGGCAACGCGGAAGACAACGGCGCGGGGGCCGAGGCCTCCCGCTCCATGGCCTAAGAACCGAACTGATGAGCTATTCACGAATCACGCAATCGAAGGTGTCAAGTCGAGGAACGTCGCGGAACCGGCTTTGCCGGGCCGCTGGCGTTGCCCCCGGTGAGGGGGGTGGAGAAGCGACACGAAGTGCGCGAAGCCTGGGGGAGAGCTCATCTTGAAATCTGATCTGCCGCAGGTATTGCAGGATGAGAACGACAGGCGGGCGGCGCAGACCTCGCCGGAAGGGCGACGGCGACAGTGGATCATCGGTGGTGCCGTTGCGGTGCTGGCGCTGATCGGCCTCGGATTTCCGATGGAAACCGTCGTCGTGGCACCCGGCCGCGTGATCCCCTCCGACCGCGTGAAGTCGATCCAGCATCTGGAAGGCGGCATCGTCAGCGCCGTGCTGGTGAAGGAAGGCGACAAGGTCAAGCAGGGCCAGTCGCTGGTCGAGATCGACCTGGGCGGCAGCGGCCTCAACCTCGAAGAACTCACGGCCCGCTATGCGGCCACGCAGGCCACCCGCGTGCGGCTCATGGCCGAGAGCCGTGGCCAGCCGCTCAAGCGCGAATCCTTTGCGGCCGACATCGATGAAGGCGTGTTCGAGGGTGAGACCGGTGCCTACCAGGCGCGCGCGCTCGAACAGCGCGGCGTGATGGCCGGCGCCGTGTCGGGCCTGGAGCAGGCGCGCAGCAAGAAGCTGGAGCAGCAGGCCAAGGTCAAGGGCCTGAGCGATCGGCTCGAGTTGATGCAGAAAGAGCTCGAGATTTCCGAGCAATTGCTCAGCGAGAAACTGGTCGGGCAGGTCGAGGTGCTCGAAAAGCGCCGACAGGCCGAAAGCGTGCGCAGCGAACTCGCGGTGGCACGCCAGGGCGTGATCTCCGCCGATGCCGCCATCACCGAGGCGCAGGCCAAGATGGCCCAGGCCGAAGGGAGCTTTCGCCGCCGCGCATCGGACGAGCTGGCCACCGTCGAGCGCCAGTTCGCGAGCCTGAGCGAAGACCTCGCGCGCGCCCGCACGCAGCGCTCGCGCACGGTGGTGAAGGCGCCATCGGAAGGCATCGTGAAGGGCCTGCGCAACTCCAGTCCCGGCTGGGTCGTGAAGCCCGGCGAAGCCATCATGGAAATCGTGCCCGACCAGGACGAGATCATGGTCGAGGCGCGGCTCAACCCCAATGACCGCGGCTTCATCGAAGTGGGGCAGACCGCGCGCGTGAAGATCACCGCGTACGACTACCTGCGCTACGGCGCCGTCGACGGCAAGGTGAAGCTGGTTGCGGCCGATGCCGACCGCGATCCGGCCATCTCCAACGGCGCGCCGTACTACCGGCTGCTCATCAGCATGTCGCAGTCGCACGTGGGGCGCGACGAGAACCGCATCACCGCCGGCATGGAGTCCGAAGTGGACCTGCGTGTCGGCACCGACCCGTTCATCTGGTACATCCTCCGACCTGTGCTCAAGCTGCGGCGCGAAGCCTTCCGCGAACCATGATGGACAGAACTTCGGCTGGCCGGCGCCGCATGGGCCCCGGTGTTGTCTGCGCAGCGCTGTGCGTGAGCTTCACGCTGCCGCCGGTGGCCCTTGCGCAGGAGGCGCCGCAACCCGAGGGGCAGGAAGCGATCCCGGGGTTGCTGCTCGCGCGCCGGCTTTCCGCGCCGTCGCTCGGTGCCGCGAACTACACGCAGCAGGTCAAGCAGGCCCTGATCGCGCTGTCGCAGGAGTACCCCGAGGTGCAGACGGCCCAGGCCGCCGCCAACACCAGCAGCTACGGCGTGGATGCCGCCAAGCAGGCGCGCTATCCGCGCCTGAACTTCAGCACATCGTCCGGCAGCTACAACAGCGGCGTGGCCAAGGCCAAGACGCAGAACTACACGGTGCTCAGCGCCCAGGTGCGCATGAGCCTGCTCGACGGCGGTGCGATGAGCGCCGCGCAACGCGCCGCCGAGGCGGCCAACCTGGCCGACGACGAGGCCGTCGTCACCACCTCGCAGAAGGTGGTGCTGGACGCGCTCACCGCCTACCTGCAGGTGCAGCGCTTCGACCTCAAGAAGCAGATCGCGCACCGGGCCACCGAGGTGGTGGCCGAACTCTCGAAGGCCGAGGCCCGCCGCGTGGCGCTCGGCGTCACCGGCGACAACGACCTCAACATGGCGGCGTCGCGCCGGGCCCTGGTGGCCGCGCGCGAATCCGACTTCGAAGCCCAGCGCGACGAAGCGCTTGCCAAGTTTCGCAACTACTTCAAGTTCTCGCCCAACACCGATTCGCTGCCCGTGCTCGCCGCGCCGCTGCAGTGGCGCATCGGCTCGCAGGAAGAGGCGCTGCGCCGTGCCGAGGCGCGAAGCACCGAGATCGCCGAAGCCCAGGGCCGCATCGATCGTGCCAAGGCGCTGGCCGACCAGCAGGACGCGAGCCTCTACCCGACGATCGATGCCGTCGTCGTCAAGACCAAGGACCCGAACGACGTGACGCAGAACCCGACGCGCGCGGGCCTGGAACTCAACTGGAACTTCGGCAACGGCTTCGACCGGCAACTGCGCCTGAAGTCGGCGCTTGCCGAAGTCGCCAACCAGGAGGC
This sequence comes from Variovorax sp. EL159, assembly GCF_900100965.1. Classification (GTDB taxonomy): domain Bacteria; phylum Pseudomonadota; class Gammaproteobacteria; order Burkholderiales; family Burkholderiaceae_C; genus Variovorax. The sequence continues at coordinate 276,764 of NZ_FMUJ01000008.1, forward strand.
CAAGCTCGAAGGCGTGCGGCTCAACCTGTTCGAGCTCACCTCCGCGTCATGGGCCCGCACCGTCTCGGGACGCGAGCGCGAGAAGCAATTGATGGAAGCCGTCAGCACTTCCGGCCAGGCCTTCCGCGGCCGCCGCCGCCTGATGGAGTTCGGCCGCGAGACCTTGCCCAAGGTGCTCGATGCGCAGCTCGACTACTACACGCTGCTGTTCGACTACATCGACGGCGTGTTCGACCTGCGCATTTCCGAACTGCGCCTTGCGCGCACCACGGGCGAACTGCGCATCGACCCGACCATGCCCAACACGTGGATCGACAGCCTCTTCGGCGCACCCGGCCGCCCCGTTCTGACTGAAGACGGCTTGCTCGGCGCGCTGTGCATTTCGAGCAATACAGCCTGCGCGAGTGAACCGGTCGTGGAGCGCACCGCAGGTGCGGCAGGCGCCAACCCGTCGCTGCGCAAAGCCCCCCGACTCTCAACCCCTTGAAGAAGAAAAAGAGGGGCGAGCGAAGCAAAGCCCCGTGAGTTCGGGAAACACCGAGGAACCGGCTTCGCCGGGCCTCAGGTGTTGCCCCCGGTAGGGGGTAGGAGCAGCGACACGAAGTGTGCGAAGCCTGGGGGCGAGCCTTATTCAGGCATCTTCCGGAATGCCGGGCTCGCCATCGAGGATCTGGTACTTGCGCATCTTCTCCCACAGCACCTTGCGGCTGATGCCCAGGTGCTGCGCCGTGTCCTGGCGCTTCCAGTCGTTGATCTCCAGCGCCGCGATGATGCGGTTGCGCTCGCTGCTGTTCCAGCCCTTGCGGTCGCCATTGCTGTCGAGCGCCACGCCACCGCCGTTTCCGCCATTGCGGTCGGCCGACATCGCCGGTGCCGGCGTGCCGCGCGTGAGTGCGATCGCGCGCTGGATCAGGTTCTGGTCCCAGCCGTGCAACTGCCGCGCGATCACGCCCACGCGCTCCGCGAGGTTGCGCAACTGCCGCACGTTGCCGGGAAAATAGGTTTCGGCCACCGCATCGCTCAGCCAGTGCGGCGTTTCGCCGAGTGCTTCCAGCTCGTCGCCCAGCACATTGCTCAACAGCGCCTTGAAGATCGCGATCTTGTCGACCTCGCCACGTTCTTCGAGACTGGGCACGTGCAGCTCGATCACCGCGAGCCGGTAGAACAGGTCGGCGCGAAATTCGCCGCTTGCCACCATCTCGCGCAGGTTGCGGTTCGTCGCCGCCACCAGGCGAAAGTCGACCCGCACCGGCGACGTTGCACCCAGCCGCGTGACCGTGTTGTCTTCGAGCACCCGCAGCAACTTGACTTGCTGGTAGCGCGGCAGGTCACCGATTTCATCGAGGAACAGCGTGCCGCCCGTGGCCTGCTCGAAGTAGCCGCGATGCGCATGCACCGCGCCCGTGAACGAACCCTTGGTGTGGCCGAAGAACAGCGACTCGAACAGCCCGTCGGGAATTGCGCCGCAGTTCACCGCCACGAAGGCGCCCTTGCCGTACGTCTGGTGCCCCAGGTGCAGCTGCTGCGCGATGCGCTCCTTGCCGACACCCGTCTCGCCGCGCACCAGCACGCTGTGGTTGCAATCGGCGAATGCGCCTACCTCGGCCAGCAGCGCCTTCATCGCTTCCGAATGCGCCACCAGCACATCGGGCGCCTGCGGCGCCACGTCGCGCGCACGCAGCTGCCGCACCAGCTTCGCGACCATCGTGCGCAACTCGGCGCAGGTGAAGTCGTAGGGCAGCACGTGCAGGTACTCGGGTGGATACGTGCGCGAATCGCGCTCGCGCGAACCCGCGGCAACCCAGATCACCGGCATGCCCTGCAGCAGCTCGGTGGCGTGTGCCAGGCCGCCACTGTCGATGACGGTGACGCTGATGATCGCGACGGAAGGACGCAGCGCTGCGCCGCGGTCCGACTGCGGAGGCGGCAGGCCATCGGCCCGGATCACTTCCACGTCGAAGCTCGCCATGCACCGCGCGATGCGGTCGAGGATGTCGGCTTTGCCTTCCCAGACAAAGAGGTCGAGTTCGTCGAAGTTGGAGGGGGAACTCATGTAGGCAATGCGGAAATCAATAAACGAGCACGGCACCGCTCGCGCAGGTCAGCCGGCCACCCACTTCCGTCTGGGCGACGTTCGCGCCGAGCACGTTGCTCAGCAAGGTGTTGAGCAAGGGGTCGATCAGCGGCGACAGCACGCCCTTGATGATCCCGATCAGGAGGTTGATGACGGCACTCAGCGTGTTGGTCAGGCCCGTGAGGACATTGGACAGGCCGCCACCCGGCGCTGTAGGAGGAATCGCAATCAGAAGATTGAGAGCATTCAGCGTGTTTGTCAGGCTGTTGACGATGTTTTGTGTCGCAATGGCGAGGTAGGCAGGTTGTTGATCCAGGGTGGGGGGATTCGCGAAGAATTGCGACTGCGTGGTCGCCCCCACGGGAACATCGGCCTGCAGACCGAGGCCCCCGCCGTAATAGGCCTGTCGTGTGCTGGGGTCACAACTCGTTGAGATCCCGAGCAATACAACATGGCAGGTTTGGGATCCGATGTCGATGATAGGAACAGGACTGACGGTTGGCGGTGCGCTCGAAGAAAACGCATTCGCCTTCGCGATGGCCGCAGTGGCGCCCAGGCTTCCAATGCGCAGCGTTGCCGCTGAAGTCGTCGTTTGCGCGGTGAGAGAGGTCGCATTCGCGGCGCAGCTGTAGTCTGTGACGCGCGATGCACCGCCACCTGCGTCCAAACTGATGTCCAGCCGTACGGGCGCAGGAAGTATCCGGATGTCGGTGACGTTGCGCGTGCATGCGAAGAGGCAGTCCAAGAGGTTTTTCACACTCGCGGCGAGATTCAGGCTCAAGAGATTGTTCAGCAGATCCGTGACGGGCGAGAGGGCTGTCGTCAACGCGTTGAGAAGGTCGGTGATGCCATTCAGCGCCGGGAGGTCGATTGAAATCAACGCGCGGACTTGTGCGGTGCGCACGTAGATCTGGTCGGGACCGGTAGGGTTGAGCTTGGCCAATATGGGGTTGCCCGTGGCCGACACCTGCGGCGGCTCGATGACCTTCACGTTCGTCGTGACCGTGGCCAAGCCCGGGAGCGGAAGCGCGACGGTCGCCACCACGCCGCTCTTGCCATTTGCAGCCTGCACCAAGCCCTGGAGCAATTGAAGAAGCTGCACGTCAGTTTGCAGTCCAGCGGCATCGGTGCCGGTCTGTATGCCGAGCAGGTCGCCGAGCTTCAGCAGCGGTTGCGCCGCCGCCGCGTTGGCGGTGAGCTTGATCAGGTTGAGCGCATCGAGCACGATCTGCGCCGTGTTGCCGCTCTGCTGCAAGGCATCGATCATGGCCTGAATCAAGGTGCCGACGGACACGCTGGTGCTCAGCACCTGGTCGTACTTGCCAACGCCGATGCCCAGGTTGATTCCCAACTGGTCGATATAGGTCAGCAACTGCAGCTTCGTATTGAGGAGGCCATTCCAGCCCGCGAGGCTGACGTTGAGGCTGCCTCCCAGCAGGCCACCGAACACCGCATTGAGCAATGGCGACTGTGTCGAGTCGATGGTCACCAGCGTGGAGCGAATGGTCAGATTCGCGCGAGGGTATTGCTGGGCCGCCAAGGCGCCCACGGTGATCGTTCTTGGCTGGTTTCCGAAAATCCCGGGCATCAGAACCGCGGGAGTTCGGCTGATGGTGACCCGTACCGCATTGAACTTCTGGCCAGCGCCGGGCGCGCCGAAGTGCGGAGCGGTAGGCCACGCTGCCGGGTCCCATCGGCCGCATACGATGTTGTTGGCCGCCAGGGGCGCGATTCCGGCTGGCATGTTCTGCGCCGCGTTGGTGATCGCTGCGCTTGTTGCCGTCGCGCAGTTGTTCACTCCCAGTCCCTGGGCACCCGCCAGGGCGGCCAAGTCCGCGGTTTTCTGCAACTCCCGCTTCACATAGAACAAGTAGCCCAGTTCGGTGCCGATCAACGTGATGACGATCAGGCTCATCGCGATGGCAACGTTGACGAGGATCGAACCTGCGGTCCTTCTGCGTCGCGTCGAGGTGGCGAGAGCTTGGAGGCGTTGGCTGTTTGCGCTTGTGTTCATGCCGAGCCCTTTCATGTGGGCTGAATCGCTGCGGTGGAGCGACCGCTCAACCGGTCCGGCATCCAGAGGCTTGTGTTCAGCAGGGGCAGCGAAGGCAGCAGTCGATTGGCGCTGTACGGATAGGTCACCGTCACCACCGTGTTTATGTTGGGGTTGGTGCCCGTGGTCGTAACGACCACGGTGACTTGTGCCGCGATCCAGCTGCGTCGAGTCGCCAGGCTGGTGTTCGATGCAGCGGGAACAATCAGCGAGCTGGCCAGCGAGTCGTAGACGACGTTCTGGATTCGCGAGTCGTTGGCTGTGGGCACCGAATTCAGCAATGCCACGGCCCGAGCACCATCTTCCGCGGACCGAGAAATTGCCTGTTGTGCGTACAGGACAGCACCGAAAGTGGCTATTCCGTAGATCACCAGGAAGAGCACCGTAAAGACCAACGCGAATTCGATCGCGGCCACACCCTTCTGATGACGGCGGCTGGTGGCGGTCATGGTGTCCTCGTGTCGAGCAGCATGCTGGCTTGCCCCGTCAACTGGGTTGGCGTCGCGAAACTCGGCAAGGGAGGGAGTAGCCGCCCCATGTTGCTGGCCGTGACGGTGACGACCATCTGGCAGCGCGTGGCCCATGTGATGCCGCAGGCGCTGATGACGGCCGCAGTGCAGTTGTTGGTGGCGACCTGGCACACCGTCGCGGTCGCGTTGAGTGTCACTGCAGCGGGCAACCAGCTGGCGCTCGCCGTGGCGACTGTCTGGGCTTGTGCGGCGCGGGTGGGGAGGTCGATCTGATAGCGCAGCGCGGCACGTGCGCCATCTTCGGCCGCGTTCTGCAGGCCGAAGCGGAGCGTGAAAATGAGGCCGTAGCAGATCGCGGCATAAATGAGCACGAAGAAGATGAGGAACACCATCGCGAACTCGATCGCGTATACACCGCGCTGACCACGCGCGGTGGACCGAGGGCGAGGTGCGTTCATGAGATGTGCCACAAGAAGAGAGCAGGTCGCTGGATGGCCGCGGCTACTTGGTCACGCTGCTGTTGCTGTTGCTGTTGCTGGACTTCACGGTCGAAGTCATCCGCTCGGGAATGGGGAACTCGAAACTTTTCAGGTAGCGCTCATAGCTCCTGTTCGCCACGTCACCGGGAATGGGGCGCGGCGTGGTGGACGCAAGCTCGCCGCTGCGCTGCCATGCGAACAGGCTCTGTGTTGCATCGCCCACCTGCAGCCGCACGGGCTCATATTCGGCCGGCGGAGCGGTTTGGGGCCGCGGTTCATTCTGCGCGGGCGTCGTTTCGACCGGTATTGCGCGCGCGGCGGGTGCGGCGGGATTGGAGGCTGTTTCTTGCGCCGTCGCCGCGTGCGCGGCCGAAGCCAGAAGGAACGCGAGTCCCAGTGTGGACAAGGCCATGATGCGATGCGTGTGTGTGTGCTTCATTGCGTGCCTCGTGAAGTCGGGTTGGATGACTGAAGCGTCGTGGAGTCGGCCAAGGATGGTGTGAGTTGCGCCCGTGCCCCGCCCATGGCAGTCCAGCGTGAAGCTTTGAGCGCCAGGGGAACGGCCGCTGCATCGTCTGCCGGCGGGAGGCCGACAGCGCTCATCGGAGCCTTCGGCGTCGCGTCGCCGGCGGAGGGGGGCAAGGCCGCCAGGGGCTGGTCCGTGCGCAGCTGGCGCGCGGCTTCGCGAATGCTTGCACGGGTGGCTTCGGGCATGCGGTGGGCGTCCATCAATGCGGTCGCCTGCTCGCGTTGTCCGTCGGCTTCGAGGTAGAGCGCCAGGTTGGCCAGCACCTGCTGGCTGTCGGGCTTGAGTTGCATCGCCTGCATCAAGGGGAGGCGGGCGTCGGTGATCAATCCTGCGCGCAGGCTGGCATAGCCCAGGTCGCTCAGCAGCAGCGCATCGGTCGGTGTGCGGGACTGGGCCATCCTGAACATCCGGATGGCTTCTGGAAAGTTGCCGCGCGCGCCGGCCAGCAAGCCCAGGCCGCGGTACCCGGCGCCTTCGCTGGGGGTTCCCATGAGACGCTTATAGGCGTCTTCGCTCAGCGCCGCCTGGCCGGTCTGCCGCAATGCATCGCCGCGCATGCGTGTGGATTCCGGCGAGACACCCCAGCGCTGCTCCAGCGCATCGATGTGCGCCAGCGATGCGAACCACAGGCCCTCCTGCTGCATCTGCTCGACCACCTTGAGATAGGTCGCCTGTGTGTCGATGGTGGTTCCGGCCTTGGCGTCGGCCGCGGCTTCGAAGGCCTGACGCTGCTGCGCGTCGGAGTTGGCCGCGTACTGGCCCTTCAGGCTGGAGCAGCCAACGACTGCGAATGCCAGCAAGGTCGCGGCGACGCAGGTTGCGAGCCGGCTGGGCTTGGTGACAAGAAATGGAGTCAGGCGGGTGGTGCTCATTTGCTCATGCTCCCCAACGAGTGGAAGACCGATATGAAGCCAGGTCCCGCGGTCACGATGATCAGGGCCGGCAGCAAGGTGGTGACCATGATCCCGGTCATCTTCACGGTGATCTTCCCGATGCGCTCTTTCATCTCCGAACGGCGGCGTTCGCGCAACCGGTCACTGAAGATGCGCAACGGCTCCTGCACCGCACCGCCATGGCGGTCGACCTGCACGAGCAGCGAGACAAGCCCGTTGAGGTTCTCGTTCTTGTGCAGGGTTGCAAGACGCTGGAGCGAGTGTTCCCGGGTGCGCCCCTGGCTGTACTGGCGGTTCGCGAAGGCCAGTTCGTAGCCGAGCACGCGAAGCACATGCGAGAAGTCGCTTGCCATGATCTGCAGGCTTTGGTCCAGGCTCAGGCCCACACCCTGCAGCAGGCGCAGCAGGTCGATGAAGAGAGGCAGCTCCTGCGCCACCTGTTCACGCCGACCTGCGGCAAAACGCCCGAGCACCCATTTCGGCGTCATGAAACCCAGCACGAAGGCGGCAGCCAGGCCGGAGATCACCGTGCGCTGCGTGTGTCCTTCACCCCAGAAGACATAGGCCAGCAGCGGCAAGAGCAGTGCCAAGGAGATGCGCGTGACCAGGAAGACCAGTTGGGCTCGCTGCGACGGAAGGCCGCATTGGTCGATGAGCCGTCGGTCTTCGTCAGCCACCAGCGCGCGGCCGAGGCGTGTATCGAGCCAGTGGAAGGGCAAGTCGATGTCGGTGCGCGGTGGCTCGTCGATGGCAGGCTTGGCTGTCGCCGCCTGTTCGACCTGGGCTTCCGCGCCACGGCGGATGGCACGGCCGATGGCCTGGCCACTGCGCGCACGACGCAGCTCGGCTGCGATCAATGCGCTGGCCGCGAGAACCAGGCCCAGGGCCAGAAGCGCCAGGCTGGCGATGACCAGATTTTGGGATGTGAGTGTCATGCGAATCTGGCCAACCGATACAGCAGCGCGGCACCCACCAGCTGCAGACCGAGTGAAGAGAAGATCAGCATGCGACCGGTGCTGTCGCCCCACATGCCCACGAAGTAGGTGGGGTTCATCACGACGAGAAAGGCGCCCACGCCCAGTGGAAGCAATCCAAGGATCCAGGCCGACATGCGCGTCTCGGCAGACATCGCCATCAGTTCGTGCTCGGCCTGATCCCGGTCCCGCATGAAGTTGGCGACCCGCTCCAGCAACAGGTCGGCCCGGCCGCCATACCGCACGCCCAGCCCCAGGATCGAGGCCAGCAGGTACATCTCTTCGACGCGCACGCTGTTCGCCGTCTGGTGCAGGGCGCGGTCGAGGTCCACACCGGCACGTACCAGGCTGGCCGCGCGCTCCAGATAACCGCGAAGCGGCGCCTGGCAACTCGCGATGGCGAGTTGAAAGGCCGCTTGCGTGGAGTTGCCGATCGTGATCAGGCGCACCATGGCGTCGATGTACGCAGGCAACTGGCCGACCAGCTCGCGGCGAAAACGCTGAAGGCGCAGCCACAGTGCAAAGCACGCCGCCAACGCCAGAAGGAACAGGACAGCTGCTGCCGCAAGCCATCCCGCGAAAGCACCCGTCAGCGCGGAAATCAGCAGGATGAAGGCGATGACAAGGGCGGCAGTACGCACCTTGATGACACCATCCAGCCAACTCGGCAGAAGGGCGTCGAGACGGTTCTTGTGGGGAAGGCCGGCGGTATCGGCACCTGTTTCGAGCCAGGGGTCGGAGGTGAGCCCTGCCGGCGGGGCGTCCCGCAACGGCATCAGGACCGGCACTTCCGGCACGAGGCTGGCCTGGATGCGCTGCGCCAGGTGGCGCTCGGTGGCTTGACGTCCTTGCCGTCCCTTGGCCCATTGCCACAGCATCAATCCCGCGGCGGCCATCAGCAGCGCGACACAGGCGATGACGAGCAGCCCTTCACGCACGGCGATCTCCCGAAGGACGTGCAAGGGTCTGACGGAAGCGCGTGATCTTCGGCGAGTGCGGCGCAATGCCGAGCGACACCCAGCGATCGCGTTCCTCGCCGTCGGGCGACACCACGGGTTCGTAGCGGTACAGCTCCTGCATGGCGACCACGTTGTCGTTGACGCCCGTGACTTCGCTCAGAGACAGAATGCGCCGCTGTCCGCCCGACAGGCGGCCGATCTGCACGATGAAGTCGATCGCGTTCGCGATCTGCCGGCGCAGGCTGGTCTCGCTGCCCTGGTAGCCCGCGAAACCCGCCAGCATCTCAAGGCGATACAGGCACTCGCGCGGCGAGCTTGCGTGGATGGTGCCCATGGAGCCTTCATGGCCCGTGTTCATGGCCTGCATCATCTCGATGACCTCGGCACCGCGCACTTCGCCGACGATGATGCGGTCGGGCCGCATGCGCAGGCTGTTGCGCAGCAGGTCGCGGATCGACACCACCCCCTGGCCGTCGAAGCCGCCGGGCCGGCTTTCCAGTCGCACCACGTGCGTGTGGCCGAGCGACAGTTCGGCGGTGTCTTCGATGGTGATCACGCGCTCGGCATGCGGAATGAAGCTGGCGAGCGCGTTGAGCAGCGATGTCTTGCCCGAGCTCGTACCGCCGCTGACCAGGATGTTGCAGCGCGCGCGCACGGCGATCTCGAGCAGCTGAGCCATGCCCGCGTCGAAAGTGCCGAGCTTGACCAGGTCGGCCGGCGTGAGCGGCTCCTTGCGAAACTTTCGAATCGACACCGAGAGGCCGTCGATGGCCAGCGGTTCGATGATGACGTTGATGCGGCCGCCATCGGGCAGGCGTGCATCGACCATCGGATTGGCTTCGTCGAGCCGGCGACCCAGCGGCGCGAGGATGCGCCGCACGATGCGCATCACGTGCTCGGTGTCGGCGAAGCGCAGGGTCTCGCGCTCCAGGATGCCGTTGCGCGACACGTACACGTTCGTGTGGCCGTTGATCAGGATGTCTTCGACGGCCGGGTCGTTGAGCAGGTCTTCGAGCGGCCCGAAGCCCGCAAGCTCCTTGGTCAGCGCATCGGCGATGAGCTGCATCTCACGGTCGTTGATCGGCACGCGGCGAAGGCGCACGAAGCTGTCGACTTCGAGTTCGACGAACTGCTGGATGGACGCGCGCGACCAGCGGCCGAACTCCGCACCGAGTTCTTCGATACGGCTGAGCAGGTGATCGTGCGTCCAGCTCTTGATGTCCTGGAACTGCTGCGAGTTGATGAATGCCTGGTCGTCGTCGGCAAATTCGATATCAGTGGACATGGGTCAGCTTTCGTTCGAACTTTTCCAGAGTCCGGTCACTTGCGACATGAGCGCAACCCACCGTGCGTCCTTGGCCGGCGGCTGGCCCGAGGCGGTCATGTATTCCTGGTGCAGGCTGCGGGCCAGGCCTGTGACTGCCTGCGAGTAGGGGTCGTTGCGCGCGGTGCGCACCAGCATTTCGCCGCGGCTCGCGGCGGCCAGCAGCGGTGCGCTGCGCGCGGGCAGCACATGGTGCAACGGCAGTTCCAGGCGTTCGGCGATATCCCTGGCCGAAAGGCCCACGTGGTTATCGAACTTGTTGACCACCAGCGCGAGCCGCTCGATCTCGACGCCGCGTGTACGCAGTTCCTTGAGCAGGTTGGCGGTGGAGACGATGGCGCCGATGCTCTGGTCGCACACGACCCATGTGTGCTGGGCCTCGCGCACCGTCTGCGCGATGAAGTCGACCGTCGAGAAGCCACCCAGGTCGGCGATCTGGAAGTCGAAGAAATCAGTCAGGCGCTTGATGAGCGCCACCGAGTCGGCATGCGAGATTTCGCGTACCTGCGTGAGGCTGGCGGGCAGCGGCAGCACGGCAACGCCGCTGGTGTGATGCGCCAATGCGGTGTGCAACAAGGTCTGGTCGAGCCGCCGCAGATTGCGCACGCCGTCGACGAAGCTGAAGCCGCTCTGCGTGTCGAGGTACAGCAGGCCGTCGCGCGCCGGCAGGCCCAGGTCGAGCAGCGCCACACCGTGCCGTGCCGTGCGGCTCTGCGGTCGCGCGGGTGCCTGCGCCAGCTGATCGTTCAGCGTCAGGGCGAGGCTGGCGGCGAGCGTGGTCACGCCGAGCCCGGCGCGCGCACCGAGCAGTGCGAGGGTGGTGCCGCGTGTGCCCCCTTGCAGGGTGCTTCGCCGTTCGAGCAAGGTGCGCAGCGTATTGACAGCGTCCGTGGCCGGCGCGGCCATGTCGATGAAATCGTCGACACCGGCACGCAGCGCGGCGAGCATGGCCCTGGGCTCTGCGGATACACCCGTCGCGAGCACGGGGAGGGCAGGCCAGTCGCGCTTGAGGCGCTGGTGCAACTGGGTGGCGCTGTCGCTCTGGTCGGGCGAGAAATCGAGAAAGACCGCCACGGGGCCGAGAAGGGCGATGCGCTCGTCGATCGACTTGGTGTCGGGCGCGAGCACCACGACGGAACCCAGCCGGCCGAGCGCATCGGTCAGCCACGTGATGTGGCCGCCGTTGCTCGAAGCGAACAGGTAGGTTTCTGCGCCTGTTTCGGGAATGCTGTCGCGGGGAGCGTTCATGGGGACGACCTGCCGTTGGGCTGCATGGCCATCAGCGCGAAAAGCCGGGGACCGTCGTGCCGGACGCGGCCCCCAGGAAATTGGCACGCCAGACAGGCCCATCGCGTTGCTCGGCGCCGCCGGGCAGGTAGGGCGCCAGGTCGGTGTTGCGCGCAATCGGCTTCACCAGGTGCGGCGTGACCACGATCACGAGTTCCTTCTCGTTCATCTGGTACTGGTTCTGCTTGAAGAACGCGCCGAGGATGGGCAGGTCGCCGAGAAGGGGCACCTTGTTGGCGTTGGATGTCGTGGTGCGGCTCACAAGGCCGCCGATGATGAAGCTCTCGCCGTCGCCGAGCTCGACCGTGGTGTCGGCGCGTCGCGTGGTGATCGCCGGAACGGCGACGCCATCGATGTTCACCGCGTTGGTGTAGTCCAGGTCGCTGGCTTCAGGCGCGACCTTCAGCACGATGCGCTCGTTCGACAGCACCGTGGGCGTCAGGGTAAGGCCGATGCCGAAGGGCTTGTATTCGATGCTGACGGTGCCCAGGCCTTGCGGCACCGGAATCGGCAACTCGCCGCCGGCGAGGAAACTGGCACTCTGGCCCGACATGGCCACCAATGTCGGTTCTGCCAGGACGCGGGCCATGCCGTTGCCTTCCAGAAAACCGACATTCAGGCCGATGCCGGCCTTGCCGAAGTTCATGAGCAGGCTGAAGGCTTGCGTGAGGGGATTGTTGTACTGGCCGCTGATGCCGCCGTTCGAAGCAAACGTAGACGAAGAGAGTGAGGACGGAGAGAAGACGCCGAAGCCGAATCCGCTGGAGTTGGGGCGGGTGCTGAAGATGTTGAGGCCGGCTTGCTTGAGCACATTGCGGTTGAACTCGACCACCTTCACTTCAACCTGCACCGTGTTGCTGCGCACGTTCACGATCGAACGGTCGATCAGCACGCCCTTTTCGGGAACGCTGGACAGGGCAGCGTCCCGCGCCTGCTGATGCGCGTTCATGCTGTCCAGGGTGCCGGAGAGCCTGGTGGCGTTCCGCCGCACTTCCAGGGAGTAGGTCGTTGCGGTCGAGCGCCCCTTTTCCCAGACCATGAGCGTCGTTCGGCCCGCTGCCTTGCCCGTGATGATCAGCCGCGCCGCCGGGGCGCCTGGCGATTTGCGGGTCAGGGTCACGCCTGCCACGGTCTCGTCGGCAAGGGCCATGCGGTCGATGCCCTTCTCGATCAACAGTTCCCGCTGCGTGCCGACGCCGACAGTCAACGGGATCTGCGACGCCTGTTCCGGTGCAGCAGCATCGGCGGCTGAAGAGGCCAACGGCCAGATACCTGGCGCCAGAAGACACAGCATCAACAGGGACGGGCGAAGCAGACGAGCGTGCGCACCTGCGGCATGGCGGATGGCGCTGATCTGCTTCGTTCGGAGCGTGTGCGGCATGTGTTTCTTTCTGAGAGGCAAAAGGCGCTAGTCGGCTGGGGTGAACGATCAGTACTGCAGGGTTTCGCTTTTCTCACCGCGGATCACTTCGACCTGCAGGCCGCCGCTGCGACCCGCGACGCGAGGCCCCGGAACAGTGGGCCGCACCCCCGTTGCAGGACGGTTGGGGACAGACTGGCCGCCTGTGGAGAGATCTATCGCTGTGAGGCCGGCCTGTGCGCGGTCCAGCCCTTCGAGGGGCACGCGGAGCACGTCACCCGGTTTGGCGGAGCGCACGGGCTGGAGTGCTGTCGGCAGTTCCGCGAAGAGCTTCGGATCGGGTTGCGATGTGTCGCCCGGGTTGCGCAGCGCCAGCAAGAGCCGGCCGCTCGAATCCGCGAGCGTCAACCGGTTGACGTCCTCCACTGGAATGGCAAGCACGGCGGTGCGTGCGGGATCGTTGCGCTGGAATTGCTGCGGATTCGAACCCGCCTTGTCGCCTGCCTTCGAGGCCAGGCCGTCAACGGAGGCGCTGCCGAAGGCCAGAACGCGCTTGCGGGAGAGCAGCAGCCGCGCCTGTGTGCGGTCGATGTCCTTGTTGTCCGACTTGAGCATGACGAAGACATCCACGAAGTCACCGGGCTGGATCTTGTTGCCTACGCCCATGACCTCGTCGGCCTTGATCGCGACGGCACGTTCGCCCTCGAGGACCTTGAGTGCCAGGCCCGATGCCATCTGGCCTTCGAGCAGCGGCGTGCCTTCGCCGAGATCGAGCACCGGCACGCGACCCGCCACGACGGCCGTGTCCTGGAACGCGCCCGCGGGGTTGATGGTCAGGCGTTCGACGCGCAACGCGTCGGCGGGAATGGCCTCGCCTGCGGGCAACGTCCTGGCAGCCACCACCACCGGGTACGTGACAGCTTCCTGGGCTTTTGCGGGCGCGGCATTCGGTGCGGCACCTGTGGCGACAGGGGGCGGCGATGTTTGACGGCCGAGCATCCAGGCGTAGCCTCCGAGCGCGATGGCCAGGAGGACGAGGATGGCGGCGATGATTTTCGTAAGGTTGATCATGTGCGGTGTGCAGAGGGAGAGGGGCAAGCGATCAAGGGTTTCGACGATGAACAGCCCGTGGAAACAGGGGCAGTGCGCTACCCCTGTCGCCCCCAAACCATCCACACCGCGGTCGCCAATGCGAGGTAGGCCGCATAGGGAATGAAGCGCGCCTTCTGGCGCGAGTCGCCGCCGTCGCTGGCGACGGGTCGCTGTCCGGCGGACAGCAATTGCGCGAGCCGCGGAAACCACGGCCAGCGTCGAAGGATGAGCCAAAGCACTGCGTGGGTTCCAGCCAGAAGGCTTGCGATGACCCAGATGGCAGCCAGCGATTGCAGGCCTACCCACAGTCCCAGTGCGCCGGCGAATTTCACGTCACCTGCTCCCATGAGTCCGGTGGCATAGAACAGCAGCAGAAATCCGAAGCCGACGGTTGCACCCACCAGCGCTGTCGCCCATCCGATCCCGAAAGGCTGCGACCCGAAGGCGAGGGCTGCCAGGGCCAGTACGGCGCCAGAAAGCACGAGCCAATTGGGGACGCGGCGCTCTCGGAGGTCATAGACGAGGACGAAAAGCAGCCAGATCAGCAGTGCGAATTCTGATTTCAACTCGAAGCGAGTGTTCTTCAGGCCCCTGCGCCATTCAGTGCTGTAACGATTCGACCAAATAAATTGGTAATTGCGGTGGACAGTGTCCCAGTTGGGCTGAATACGGCGACCAGAACCGCCGCCATCATCCCCGCAATAATTCCATATTCAATTGCGGTTGCGCCTTCTTCGTCGCGCAGAAAACGAGTAATTGAGCTAAGCATGATTTACCCTTTCAGGAAGTGTTAACAAAAGCTGGCGAGGTGGATGTTATACAGCGTAACTCCGTGTATCAACAAGAGAAACCCGCAAGACTTCAGCCCTAGGTGTGCTAGCCGAAAGGTGTAAAGCAGGATGGCGGCCAGCTTCCCGTCAGCCTGGCCGGATAGAGGTCGGCGGGCTCGTTAACATTTTGGAAACCTATTTTTCCCTCTGTGAACGCCATGCCGCCTCCCATGAAGAGGGGATGGGACGTTACGGCGCCGGGAACGCGCGGAATGGGGGTGTTACGGGAACAAAGGCGTTACGCGTTACGTAGCACGGGGCCCCAAAGGGGCAGATGTAACACTGAAAATAGCCTAAACGCGTGAGCAAAAAGTCACGAGTTGTGGGGGTGACCCCGCCGCCGACAGGGCCTCAGCCCAGGATTTCTTCGTGGAAGAGCTTCCACTCGCTGCCTTGGCGCAGCCAGTATTGGCGCCGGGTGCGCCCGCTCTTCTCGCCTTCGAACACTTCGCCGAAGGTGGCGACCATGGTGTCGTCGCCGTCGCGCCAGTGCAGGTACGACATGTCCTTGAACTGGACACGCTTGCCCTGGGCGTATTCCACCTCGTCGTGGAGGGCGGAAATTCCCTCGGTGGTCTTTTTATTGTTGCGCTGGAAGTCCGGCAAATAGAATTTCTTCAATTGCGCTTCATTGCCGCTGGCCCTTGCATCTTTCCAGGCCGTAATTGCGCTGGTAAATGATTGAGCCTCTTTTTCAGCCTGCGGCGGCGAAATCCATTGCAGGCTGCGCGCGGTGACCACCGGGGTGGCGCCAATTTGCACTTTTCGCAAAAGCTGCTTCAGGTCGGGGTTGGCCATGACCACGCAGCCGTCGCTTGCCAGCGGGGCCCGCGCGAACTGCTGGGGCGGGGTGCCGTGCAGCCAGATGCCGCCACCGGTCTTGCCGCGCCGCACGTCGTACGGGTTGGGGTAGTTGATGGGCAGGGCGCCGGCGCCGTAGAAGTCCTTGAGCGATTTCGGGTCGAGGCTGCTGGTGATGTAGTACACGCCCAGCGGGGTGCGGGCGTCGCCCTCGGTGGCCTTGTCGGTGCCCGACTTGCCGACCGAGATGTAGTAGTCGGCCGCAAGCTTCAGGCCCTTGTCGGAGTTCTCGAACAGGTACAGGCGCGAGCGCGAGGCATCGACGGCAATGGCGTAGCGGCTGCGGGTCGAGAGCGTCAGGAACTGCGAGGGCACGGTGCCCGCGGGCGGTCTTTCACGCAGGGCCTGCAGGCGCCGGCGCGATTCCTCGTGCAGGTCGGCCATGGCCGGGTTGCCGCGCATCTTCGCGATGCTGGCGGTGTCGGGCAGTGCATTCGACGGAGGTACCTGCGCCGCGAGCAGGTCGCCGTAGACGAGCTGCGCGAGCTGGAAGTTCGGATAGTCGCGCACGAGGTCGCGTGCCTTGGCCAGCGCAGGGCGGGCCTGTCCGCGGCCGAACATCTCATAGACCGCGATCAGCCGGGCTTCGGCGTTGCTGGCCTCCTGGATGGAGGCGGCTGCAGGCGCGGACCGGCGCGCAGGCTTGGCGGCCGAGGCGGTCCGGGCTTCCGAGGCGGCGGTTTTTCTGTTTTCCGCGACAGAGGTTTTCTTGCCTTTGGCCTGCGCCTTGCCGCCCTTGGTTTCCCGGGCTTCTCTTGCGGAAACGCGGGTGCCGGCGCCATGCGCGGCGGAGCGGCTGCTGCTGCCGCTTGCGGCCTTGGCGTTGCTGCTCTTGGTGGTGCCCGGCTTGTTGTTCGATGCCAGCGCGGCACCGGGTGCCGCGAGCATCAGTGCCGATGCGGTCATCAGTGCTGCGAGCAGGTTCCCGCTGCGCAAACGGAACGGAGGATTCTGAAGCCGGCCGTGCCGGACGATGTCTGCCACTAGCCGCCGACGCTTTCCTTGCGAATGTGCCACTGATTGCCGGCGCGCTGCATTTCCAGCGTTTTCCGGCTCGAGACGTTGAGGTTGTCGGCGCGATAGATCTGCCGGAACTTGGCGGTCGCGGACGCGCCGTCGACCTTGATGACGAGGTTCTCGATGTTCACGCTGATGCGCGACTTGCCGACGATGCGGGCGCGGCGGTCTTCTTCCCAGGCCTTGCGGCCCTGTCCGCCGGCGGGAGTGAAGTCGCTGCCGTAGGCCGCGAGGTAGCGGTCCATGTCCTGGCTGGCCCATGCCGAAGCCCAGGCGCGCACGGCCGATTCCACTTCGGCGTTGGACGCGGAGGCTGCTGCCGGTGCGGGTGCCGGGGCTGGCGCAGCCTCGGGAGCCTTGGCCGGCGCAGCCACGGGCGCGGGGGCCGCCGCAACCTTCGCCGGTGCGGCGGGTGCAGGGGCCGGCGCGGCGACGGGCGCGGGCGCCGGTGCCTTGGCGGCAGGAGCCGGTGCGGGCGATGCCGCCGCGACCACCGTCGGCTTGCCGCCCGGTGGCGTCGGCGTGAAGAGCGTGCGGATCACCGCCAGCTTGGGCTGCACGGCGGTGTTGTTCTGGTCGAGCTGCAGGGCCTTGCTGTAGGCCTGGCTGGCCAGCCGTGCATACACGTCGCCGAGGTTTTCCTGGGCCGTGGCATAGCTGGGGTTGGTGCGGATCGCGCTTTCGAGCGCGCTGCGTGCCTTGTCGAACTGGTTCTGGCCCGCGTAGATCACGGCCAGGTTGTTGTAGGGCTCGGGCAGCTCGGGGGAGTCTTGTGTCAGCTGCGTGAAGGCGGCGATGGCCTCGGCGCGCTTGCCGGTGTCGAGCTGGATCACCCCTTTGAGAAAGCGCATCTGCGGGTCGCGCGGCTTGTCCTTGAGGAAGGCATCGGCCTTGGTCATGGCTTCGTCGAGCTTGCCGGCCTGCATGAGCTTGTCGACCTCTTCATGCTCGATGGCGGCCAGTGCGGGAAGCGCCACGCCACAGGCCGCAGCGGCCAGGAACAGGGCACGCACGGTGGGGGAGAAGCTGAAACGGGTGCGCGGCTGGCGGCTCTTGGGCATTGCGGACAAGACCTCGTGTGGGGGTGGGTGATGCGGCAGGGATTGTAAGTGGGGCTGGTAACCCCCCGATACAGGGATGACGGTCTTTCGTCTTGCCCGCAACGCAAGGGCCCCGGGCTTTCCCGCATCGGGCGTGGGGCCCGTGCCGGCGGGGCGCGCAAAACGAGCCTGCGCAGTACAGTGCCGCCGTGGACCGCCTCCAGAGCATTGAAACTTTCGTTCGTGTCGCGCAGACCCAGAGCTTCGCGGAGGCCGCGCGCCAGTTGCGCGTGGCCAATTCGGTGGTCACCACGCGCGTCAAGCAGCTCGAGGAGTTTCTTGGCGCGCCGCTGTTCCATCGCAGCACGCGCGTGGTACGGCTCAGCGACATGGGCCAGGCCTTCCTGCGCGACTGCACCGAGCTGGTCGTGCGCGCCGACAGCATCGTTGACCAGATGCGCGATGCGCGCGGCACGCCTTCCGGCACCTTGCGCGTGCACGCGCTGACGGGCATGGTGCTGGGCCGCTTCGCCTCGCTGCTGCGCGAGTTCCAGACCACCTACCCCGACATCCACCTCGAACTGATCGTGAGCGACGCGGTGGCCGATCCGGTCAAGGCCGGTGTCGATTGCGCGCTGCAGATCTTCCCCGCCGCGTCGCAGGAGCTCGTGTCGCGTCCGCTCTTCCCGGTGCGGCGGCTGCTGTGCGCCACGCCGGCCTACCTGGAGGCGCATGGCACGCCGGCCGCGCCGCGCGACCTGCACCGCCACAAGCTCGGCCTGTACTCGGGCTACCCCACGCGCGACCGCTGGACCTTTCATCACAACGGCGAGCAGACCACCATCTATCTGTCTGCCGCGCTGCTGACCAACAGCGTGCACCTGCTGCGCGAATACGCGCTGGAGCACGCGGGCATCGTCTGCCTGCCCACACTGGTGGCGGGCGATGCCATTGCGCGCGGCGACCTGCGCGTGGTGCTGGCCGAGCACCAGCTGTCGTCGTTCTCGCTGAGCGCGGTGTATGCGGGCACCTCGCGCAACGCGCTCAAGCTGCGCCTGTTCATCGAGCACATCGCCACGCGCTTCACCCGCGTGCCGCCCTGGGACGCCACGCTGATCGAGCGCGGAATGATCCCTGCGGAACTCATCGAGTTCAGTCGTTCGAGCGGGTAGCGCCCGAACCGGGGTAAACCCCTGCGATTGTTCGGAGTCTCCGAATAATCCTCTTCCAATCTGGTCCCTACCGCGCGTGGCGGTTGACTCCTAGAGTTCGCTCATCCAAGGAGACAAGCCATGACAGCCACCACTTCGACCGCCTACCAGACCCGCTTCGGTTCCCTCAAGCACTTCGAGAAGGGCCACGTCGAGCCGATCGACGACGACGTTCGCCATTACGCGTTTTCCAACTGCTTCGAAATCGCGAGCATCAGCCAACCCTACGAGAAGGTGGTGTTCGGCCAGAACCAGATCTACGTGCTGGAGACGCTGCGCGCCGAAGGCACCTCGCCTTGGTACACCTGCGCGCACGACGAGTTCGCGCTGGTGATGGACGGCGATGTCGAAGTGCACCTCGTGCAGCTCGACGCCGCGCAGACCGTGGCCGACAAGGAGAAGAACGGTGCCGTGCTCGTCAAGGGCGAACCCCAGGGCAAGAAGATGGGCTGGATGAAGCTCTCGCGCGGCCACCAGGGCCTGCTGCCCAAGAACACCGCCTACCAGTTCCGCACCGCCGGCGAGCCGGGTGTGATCGTCCTGCAGAGCTGCAAGGGCGATCTCTCGGTCGAAAAGTGGGCCGACATCTGCCAGTCCCATTGATTGCACCGATTGCATCGAACACCCAGGAGCCACACACCATGAACGCACCCGCAGAACTCGCCAAGGTGATCGCGTCGCAGCCCGACGCCACGCTCGGCTACAAGAACTTTTCGCTCGGCAGCTTCAGCTTCCGCCGCGACGAATACTTCGTTCACATCGGCTGGAAGACCCGCGACGGCCGCCCCATGAGCCACACCATGGACGCCGGCAGCTACCTGCGCGCGCTGATGCGCGACGTGGCCTGGGGCTTCTTCTACGGCTGGGTCAACTTCGACGACGTGTTCGGCACCGTCAACCACTACGAGTCGGTCGACCTCTACGCCGGCAGCTTCAACGGCACCATGAAAGACGCCGGTATCGATCTGCTCGAGAACTTCCCGACCGCGCAGATCCGCGCCACCTTCGAGGCCATGCTCGACGACTGGACCAACGAGGCCTTCGACCCCTTCGCCGCGCCGCAGGAAACCGGCTCGCCCTACGGCCGCAAGAAGGGCAACAACACCGCCAAGATCACGAGGGCGCGCGAACTCGCCAAGCGCTGCGTGGGCCTGAAGGGCGACCTCGACCTGCGCAGCGACGAACGCGGTGCGCCGGTCAACCGCGCCTTCGCCGACGTGCCGCAGGGCCAGCCCGAGCTGCACCCCGAGCCCGGTTTCGAGAACGATGTGCACGCCTTCAATATCTTAGGCTTCCTCAGCCGCTCGCAGGTGACGTGGAACCCGAGCTTCACCTCGGTGGTGAAGCACAGCTACATGTGCCCGACGACCGAAGAGCACATCCTGCCGATCATCCACGGCAACGACCGCGTCGAATGGTTCTTCCAGATGACCGACGAGATCCACTGGGACTGCGGCGACAAGAACACCGGCAGGCCCATGGCCCGCGTGATCATGAAGGCAGGCGACATGGCTGCCATGCCTGCCTACTGCCGGCACCAGGGCTTCAGCCCCAAGCGCTCGATGCTGCTGGTGTGGGAGAACGGCTCGCCGAGCCTGGTCTACGAGATCCAGAAGGGCGAGTCGCCCGAGATCCCCGTGCAGTTCTGATGCATTGCTCCCTCCCCCTCCGGGGGAGGGCAGGGGTGGGGGCTCTCCAAGCCCGCGCCCTCCTTGAAGAAGCCCCACCGCAACCCGCCCCCAACGGGGAAGGGAGAGGAACGACCATGTCTCTGTCCATCCGCCACCAACTCTTCATCGACGGCCGCTTCGTCGACGCCGAATCCGGCGAGACCCTCGCCACGCTGAACCCGCACGACAACACGCCCATCGTCAATGTCGCGCTCGCTGGCAAGGCCGACGTCGACAAGGCCGTGGCCGCCGCCAAGCGCGCGTTCCCGAAGTGGAGCCGCATGGCCGCCGCCGACCGCGGCCGCATCCTGCTCAAGCTCGCCGACCTGATCGAAGCCAACGGCGAAGAACTCGCGCGCCTCGAATCGCTCGACACCGGCCACCCTATCCGCGATTCGCGCCGGCTCGACGTGCCGCGCACCGCCGCGTGCTTTCGCTACTTCGGCGGCATGGCTGACAAGTTCCAGGGCGAGACCATTCCGGTCGAAGAAGGATTTCTCAACTACACGCTGCGCGAGCCCGTCGGCATCGTCGGGCAGGTCGTGCCGTGGAACTTCCCGCTGATGTTCACGAGCTGGAAGATGGCGCCCGCGCTCGCGGCCGGCAATTGCATCGTGATGAAGCCGGCCGAGATCACACCGCTGTCGTCGCTGCGCATCGCCGAGCTGATGGCCGAGGCGGGCTTGCCGCCCGGCGTGGTCAACATGCTGCCGGGCCTGGGCAGCGTGGCGGGCCAGTACATCGCCGAGCATCCGGAGATCGCGAAGATCGCCTTCACCGGCAGCACTGCCACGGGCCGGCGCATCGTGCAGGCCAGCGCGGGCAACCTGAAGAAGGTGCAGCTCGAACTCGGCGGCAAGGGGCCGAACATCGTGTTCGAAGACGCGAACCTGCAGGCCGCCGTCAACGGCAGTGCGTGGGCCATCTTCCACAACCAGGGCCAGGCCTGTATTGCGGGCTCGCGGCTGATGCTGCACGAGAAGATCGCCGATGCGTTCCTCGAACAGTTCATTCCGTTGGCGCAATCGATCCGCTTGGGCAACCCGCTCGACGAGAACACCGAGATGGGCCCGCTCACCAGCGCGCAGCATCGCGAACGTGTGCTGAGCTATGTCGATGTGGCGCAAGGCGAGGGCGGTGAACTGCTCGCGGGTGGCAAGTCGCCCGGCGGCGACCTGGCCAAGGGCTGCTATGTCGAGCCCACCGTGATGCGGGCGAAGTCCTACAAGGACCGCGTTGCGCAGGAAGAAGTGTTCGGCCCCTTCGTCACCGTGCTCACCTTCAAGAACGACGAAGAGGCGATGCAGATCGCCAACGGCACCGACTACGGCCTGGGCAGCGGCCTGTGGACCAACAACCTGCAGCGCGCCCACAAGGTGGCGCGCGACCTGCACGCCGGCATGGTCTGGATCAACAGCTACAAGCGCGTGAACCCCGGCTCGCCCTTCGGCGGCGTCGGCCAGAGTGGCTACGGCCGCGAGATGGGTTTCGACGCGATGCGCGAATACACGCAGGTCAAAAGCGTGTGGGTGAACGTCGACGCGCAGATACCGCCGCACTTCGCGCGCTGACCCCGGCCACCGCGGCAAAGCAAACATAAAAGACGGAGACAACCATGACATTCAATCGCAGACAGTTCACGCAGGCCACGGCCGCACTCGTGGCCTCGGGCGCGGCACCGCTGGTGTTCGCGGCCGACACGCTCAAGATCGGCTACGTGTCGCCACAGACCGGCCCGCTCGCGCCCTTCGGCGAGGCCGACAAATGGGTGATCGAGCAGATGAAGGCGGCCTTCAAGGACGGCATCAGCGTCGGCGGCAAGAAGTACGCGGTGCAGATCGTTCTGAAGGACAGCCAGTCGAACCCCAACCGCGCGGGCGAGGTGGCGAACGACCTGATCCTGAAGGACAAGGTCGCGCTGGTGCTCACTGCGGGCACACCCGAAACCGCGAACCCGGTGAGCGATGCGTGCGAGCTCAACGAGGTGCCCTGCGTCTCCAGCGTGGTGCCGTGGCAGCCGTGGTTCTTCGGCCGCAAGGGCGATCCGGCGAAAGGCTTCAACTGGACGTACCACCTGTTCTGGGGCCTCGAGGACGTCATCGCCAATTTCACCAACGGCTGGAAGACGGTGGCCACCAACAAGAAGGTCGGCGGGCTGTTCCCGAACGACGGCGACGGCAACGCATGGGGCGACAAGGAGCTGGGCTTTCCCAAGCCGCTCGCGCAGATGGGCTTCACGCTCACCGACCCCGGCCGCTTCCAGAACGGCACGCAGGACTTCAGCGCGCAGATCGCGGCCTTCAAGAGCGCGGGCGTGGAGATCGTCACCGGCGTGGTGATCCCGCCCGATGCCAAGACCTTCCTCACGCAGGCGCGGCAGCAGGGCTTCAAGCCCAAGGTCATCACGCTGGGCAAGGCGCTGTTGTTCCCCGGCGCGATCGAGGCGCTGGGTGATCTGGGCGATGGCCTGTCGACCGAGGTGTGGTGGAGCCCTTCGCATCCGTTCACGTCGAGCCTCACGCAGCAGAGCGCGAAGGCACTGGCCGATGCCTACGAAGCCGGTGCGAAGAAGCAATGGACGCAGCCCATCGGGTTTGCGCATGCGCTGTTCGAAGTGGCGGCGAATGCACTGTCGCGTTCCAGGTCGCTGAAGGCGGGCGACGTGCGCGACGCCGTCGCATCGACCTCGATCAACTCGGTGGTCGGCCCCGTGAAGTGGGGCGGGCAGGGCCCGTTCAAGAACGTCAGCAAGACGCCGCTGGTGCTCGGCCAATGGGGCAAGGGCAAGAAGTACAAGGTCGAGCTGACCATCGTGAACAACGAGGCGGCCAAGAGCATTCCGACCGGCGGCACGCTGCGGCTGCTCTGACATGGCACTGCTGGCACTGCATGCCGTGAGCAAGTCCTACGGCGCGCTCAAGGTCACCGACGACATCACGCTGTCGGTGGCCGAGGGCGAGACGCTGGGCATCCTCGGGCCGAATGGCGCGGGGAAGACCACGCTGTTCAACCTCATTTCGGGCGACGTGCGCGTGGATGCGGGTCGCGTCGAATACGCGGGCCGCGACGTGACGCGGCTGCGCCCGCACCAGCGCTGTCATGCGGGCATCGGTCGCAGCTACCAGGTGCCACAGCCCTTCGGCAACATGAGCGTGTTCGAGAACCTCGTGACCGCCGCCTGCTTCGGAGGCCAGCAGACCGAGCGCGAGGCATGGCAGACCGCGCACGAGGTGCTGGCGCAGACGGGGCTGATGCCGCATGCGAACAAGCCGGCCGGTGGCCTCACGCTGCTCGACCGCAAGCGGCTCGAACTGGCGCGCGCGTTGGCGACGAAACCGCAACTGCTGCTGCTCGACGAGATCGCCGGCGGGTTGACGGAGCCCGAGGCCGCGGTGCTGGTCGGTGAACTCAAGCGCATCAAGGCGCGCGGCGTGACGATGATCTGGATCGAGCATGTGGTGCATGCGCTGCTTTCGTTGGCGGACCGGTTGTTCGTCATCAATTTCGGGCAGAAGCTGGCGGAAGGAGAGCCGCGGGTGGTGATGAATGATGCGGAGGTGCGGCGGGTGTACATGGGGATGGAAGCATGAGCGCGCCAAGTCTGCGCATTGCTCCTTCCCCCTTTGGGGGAAGGTTGGGATGGGGGCACGACGGGACTGGTTTCGTCGGGGTGCTCTATCGAACGCCGCTTGCCCCCACCCCAGCCCTCCCCCGGAAGGGGAGGGAGAAAAACCTATGACCGCTCTGCTCGAAACCCAAGGCCTCAAGGCCTTCTACGGCGACGCCCAGGCCCTCTTCGGCATCGACTTCTCCCTTGCCCAAGGCGAACTCGTCGCCATCATCGGCGCCAACGGCGCAGGCAAATCGACATTCCTCAAAAGTCTCACCGGCCTCGTCCGCGCCCCACGCGAAGCGATCCATTTCAAGGGCGAGCCCATCGGCGGGCTGCCACCCGGCGAGATCGTGCGGCGCGGCCTTGCGATGGTCCCCGAAGGCCGCCGCCTCTTCCCCAGCCTCAGCGTCGAAGAGAACCTGCTGATGGGCGCCACCGCCGGCCGCAAGGGCCCCTGGGACCTGCAGCGCTTGTACGCGCTGTTCCCCATCCTTGCCGAGAAGCGCCAGCAGCCCGGCACCTCGCTCTCGGGCGGCCAGCAGCAGATTGTGGCGCTGGGCCGCGCGCTCATGAGCAACCCCGAGCTGCTGCTGTGCGATGAACTCTCGCTGGGCCTGGCGCCCATCGTCATCCGCGAGATCTATGCCGCCATGCCCACCATCACCGGCGAGGGCATGACCGTCGTCATCGTCGAGCAGGACGTGACGATGGCGCGCCAGGTGTCGCAGCGCATCTACTGCCTGCAGGAAGGCCGCGTGTCGCTCGAAGGAAGGTCGTGCGACCTCACGCGCGAGCAGATCTCGCAGGCCTACTTCGGCATCGGGGAGGCGGCTCATGCTTGAGACGATTGTTCAAGGCGTGCTGCTCGGCGGCCTCTACACGCTGTTCGCGCTCGGCCAGTCGCTGATGTTCGGCGTGATGCGGCTCACCAACACGGCGCAGGGCGACTTCATCATCCTCGGCGCGTTCGCGGTCATCGCGGGCGTTTCGGTGTCCGGTGGCGATGCAGCCGCGCCCTGGCTGGTGGCGGTGATCGCGCTCGCGGTGCTGCCCGTGGCCTTCACCTTCGGCTATGCGCTGCAGCGCTACGTGCTCAACGGCACGCTGGGCAAAGACCCGCTGCCTTCGCTGGTCGTCACCTTCGGCCTGTCGATCGTCATCCAGAACCTGTTGCTCGAACTGTTCTCGGCCGATCCGCGTTCCATCGAAACCGGCGGGCTCAACACGCAGGGCGTGGCGTTGGGCGATTCGCTGTCGCTCGGCGTGCTGCCGCTGGTCGTGCTGGCCCTGGCGGTCGCGGCGACCGGCGCACTGCAATGGCTGTTCGCGCGCACAGCGCTGGGCCGCTCGTTCCGTGCCGTGTCGGACGACCGCGAGATCGCCGAGCTGATGGGGCTGAACGCGAAGAAGGTCTATGCCTTCGCAACCGCCATCGCCTTCGTGCTGATCGCCATCGCGGGCGCGCTGCAAGGCATGCGCACGACGGTGTCGCCATCGGATGGGCCATTGCTGCTGCTCTTCGCTTTCGAGGCCGTCATCATCGGCGGCATGGGTTCCTTCTGGGGCACGCTGGCCGGCGCAATGATCCTGGGCATCACGCAGCAGATCGGCTTTCGGCTCGACCCGGGCTGGGGCATCTGGGCCGGGCACATCGTGTTCCTGGTCGTACTGGTGCTGCGGCCGCAGGGGCTCTTTCCCAAGACACGCGGATGAACAGAACCATGCCTTCCGAACAAGCCTTTGCCGTCGAGCGTGCAACCGCTGCGAGCCGCATCGCACTCGTCGTTGCCATCGCCCTCGTGCTGCTCGCGGCGAGCCTGCCGTTCTGGGGCGAGTCGAGCTGGATGCGCGAGTTCGTCGAGATCGCCTGCTACTTCATCTTCGCGATGATGTGGAACCTGCTCGCCGGCTACGGCGGCATGGTGAGCATTGGGCAGCAGGCCTTCTTCGGCTTCGGTGGCTACGCGATGCTGATGCTGGGCAACTTCGCGGGCATCAACCCCTTCGTGGCGATACCGCTGGGCGCGCTGGCCGCGGGGCTCGTTGCCATCCCGGTGTCTTTCGTTGCGTTCCGCCTGTCGGGCGGCTACTTCGCCATCGGCACCTGGGTCATCGCCGAGGTGTTCCGCCTGAGCTTCGCGAATGTGTCGGCGGTCGGTGGCGGCTCGGGCACCACGCTGACGGCGCTGCGCGGCATCGAGAAGGCCACGCGCGAAAGCACCACCTATTGGATGGCGCTGGCCTGCGTGGTCGCGGCGATCGCGCTGGTCTACCTGTTCCTGCGCAGCAAGCGCGGCCTGGCGCTGCTGGCCATTCGCGACAACGAAGTGGCGGCCGAGTCGCAGGGCATTCCGGTGGCGCGCATGAAGCTCGCGGTGTATGTGGTCGCGGCCTTCGGTGCGGGGCTGGCGGGCGCGCTGTACTTCGTGGGCAACCTGCGCATCAGCCCCGATGCGGCCTTCAGCGTCAACTGGACCGCCTTCGCGATCTTCATGGTGGTGATCGGCGGCATCGGGCGCATCGAAGGGCCGCTGGTGGGCGCGCTCATCTTCTGGGCGCTCAACAAGTTCCTGAGCGACTACGGCACGTGGTACCTGCTGGGCCTTGGGCTGCTCGCGATCCTGGTCACGCTGTTCTTCAAGCAGGGGCTGTGGGGTTATGCGCAGCAGCGCTGGGGCTGGTCGCTGTTTCCCACGCAGCGCAAGCTGTTGCACGCGCAGGCCGGGGCTGCTGCGGCTTCTTCACGAGGCTGAGCCGTACGCGATCTTCGTGCGGTCCTCGAGGTAGAAACCGCGCCCGTCGGCGCACGCTTTCCCTTGGGAGCGGGATGGAGGCATCGGGATCGATGCGCCTTCGCGGCGCATGCCAAAGCCCTTGCACGGCGGCCCTTCGTGCTTGCCTGATACAGCGTCCTCCTGTAACGTTGTGTAAGCTATGGGTAAGCGATTTCCCTAGTTCTTCATCCTCCCTGGAGTCATCTTGACGATCACCAAACGCCGCTTGCTCGAAGGCGGCGCGGCAGCCGTTGCCGCTTCGCTGTTTGCAAAGGCCTCATGGGCGCAGCGCACCGGTGGCGACGCCGCATGGCCGACCAAGCCCGTTCGCATCCTGGTGGGCTTTCCCGCCGGGGCATCGCCCGACCTCGCGGCCCGCGCCATCGCCGAGCCGCTCTCGAAGATCCTGCGGCAGCCGGTGACGGTCGAGAACAAGCCCGGTGCCAGCGGCAACCTCGTGGCCGACCAGGTCGCCAAGGCCACCGACGACCACACCATCGGCGCGCTGATCAACGGCAACCTCACGATTGCCAAGCTGCTCAACCCCGCCATTCCCTTCGACCCCGAAAAAGACTTCGCGCCGGTCGGCCTCATCGGCACCGCGCCGCTGGTGCTCGCGGTGGCGGGCAACGCTGAAGGCAAGAGTGCGGCCGACCTGCTGCTGTGGGTGCGCAACCTCGGCAGCGGTGCCAGGTACGGCACGCCGGGCGTGGGCACGGTGGGTCACCTGGGCATGGAGCTCATCAAGAGCCGCGCGGCCATCACCGCGCAGCACAAGCCCTACACGGGCAACCCGCAGGTGATCGCGGGCCTCCTGGCGGGTGAGATCCAGCTCGCGCTGCTGCCGCCCGGCCTGGCGCTGCCGCACCTCAAGTCGGGCAAGCTCAAGGCCATCGGCGTGACCTCGCCCGAGCGCAGCCCGCTGGCCGGCGAACTGGCCACCATCCGCGACGCCGACGTGCGCGGTGCCGACCTCGAGATATGGACCGCATTGGCCGCGCCCGCAAGCATGAAGCCGGCCGCGGTGGCGCGGCTCAATGGCGCACTGGTCGAGGTGATCAGTTCACCGGAAGTGGCCGAGGCCCTGCTGAAGACCGGCTGGCAGGCACAGCCGGGATCGCCCGACGCGCTCGCCAGGCGCATGCGCGCCGACACGACGCGCCTGGGTGGCGTGATCATCATGAAGGGCATTCACTCGGAGGCCTGACAAGATGGTTTAAAGCAGCCGCGACACCTGCCTGGCCGCATCGATCAGCGCCGGCAGCATCGTCTCCTGCATCACCTTCGCATTCGTGCGATTGGCCTGCCCGCTGATGTTGAGCGCGGCCACCATGCGCCCCTGGCCATTGACGATCGGCGCGGCCACCGAGATCAGCCCCTCTTCGAGTTCCTGGTTCACCAGGCACCACTGCTGCTTGCGCGCCTGGGCCACCTTGGCCATCAACGCATCGATGTCGGTCACCGTGTGCTTGGTCAGCGCCTCGATGTTCGAGGCTTCGAGCCGCGCGCGCACTTCGTCGTCTTCCAGGTCGGCCAGCAGCAGTCGCCCGAGCGAGGTGCAGTAGGCCGGCAGGCGCGAGCCCACGCCCAGGCTGATGCGCATGATCTTCTGCGTCGGCACGCGCAGCACGTAGACGATGTCGGTCGCGTCGAGCACGGCCGCCGAGCACGACTCCTGCACCTGCTGCACCAGCGCTTCCATCACGGGCTCGGCGCGGTTCCAGATGGGCATCGACGACAGGTAGGCAAAGCCCAGGTCGAGGATGCGCGGCGTGAGCGTGAAGAGCTTGCCGTCGGTCACCACGTAGCCCAGCGTCTGCAGCGTGAGCAGGATGCGCCGCGCGCCCGCCCGCGTGAGCCCGCTGCCGGCCGCCACTTCGCTCAACGTCTGGCGCGGCGCGTTCGCGCTGAACGAACGGATCACCTGCAACCCCCGTGCAAAGGACTGCACGTAGCTGTCGCCGGGGGCGGGTGCGTCGGGTGATGTCGTCTGGGTTGCCATGGTGAGCGATCCTCTTTAAAATTCATTATACGAACAAATGTTCTTTAGACGAACAATTTGGCGATTCGCAGAATCGACCCGATGGCTCGGACAGACAGACCGTTTGCTCACGCGTGCCACAGGCAATCGGGTGGCTCGACAGTTCGGTTTCTTTCTTCACTTCCGGAGACAAGCTTCATGATCAACAAGATCGCGCGCTCGGTCGCCGATGCCCTCGCAGGCATCCAGGACGGCGCCACGGTTCTCATCGGCGGTTTCGGCACCGCCGGCATTCCCGGCGAACTCATCGACGGCCTCGTCGAGCAGGGCGCCAAAGACCTCACTGTCGTCAACAACAACGCGGGCAACGGCGAGACCGGCCTTGCGGCGCTGCTCAAGGCCGGCCGCGTGCGCAAGATCATCTGCAGCTTTCCGCGCCAGGCCGACAGCCAGGTGTTCGACGGGCTCTATCGCAGCGGCAAGATCGAACTCGAACTCGTGCCCCAGGGCAACCTGGCAGAACGCATCCGCGCCGCCGGCGCCGGCATCGGTGCCTTCTTCTGCCCCACGGGCTACGGCACGCAGCTCGCGGGCAACCGCGAAACCCGCGAGATCGACGGCAAGCAGTACGTGCTCGAGTACCCCATCCACGGCGACGTGGCGCTCATCAAGGCCGAGCGCGGCGACCGCTGGGGCAACCTGGTCTACCGCAAGGCCGCGCGCAACTTCGGCCCGGTGATGGCCATGGCCGCGAAGAAGACCGTCGCCACCGTGCACGACATCGCCGAACTCGGCACCCTCGACCCCGAGACCATCGTGACCCCGGGCATCTTCGTGCACCAGGTGGTGCGCATCGAACGCGTGGCGACGCAAGCCGGCGGTTTCAAGAAGGCAGCATGACCATGGCATACACACGTCGCACCAAGGACCAATTGGCCGCCCGCGTGGCGCAGGACATCTTCGACGGCGCTGTCGTCAACCTCGGCATCGGCCAGCCCACGCTGGTGGCCAACCACCTGCCGCAGGGCCGCGAGGTCATCCTGCAAAGCGAGAACGGCATTCTCGGCATGGGCCCCGCGCCCGAGGCCGGCGAAGAAGACTACGACCTCATCAACGCCGGCAAGCAGCCCGTCACGCTGCTGCCGGGCGGCGCGTTCTTTCACCACGCCGACAGCTTCGCGATGATGCGCGGCGGCCACCTCGACATCTGCGTGCTCGGCGCCTTCCAGGTGTCGGCCACCGGCGACCTCGCCAACTGGCACACCGGCGAGAAAGACGCCATTCCCGCCGTCGGCGGTGCGATGGACCTGGCCATCGGCGCCAAGCAGACCTGGGTGATGATGGATCTGCTGACCAAGCAGGGCGCCAGCAAGCTGGTGCAGGAATGTACCTATCCGCTGACCGGCATCGGCTGCGTCAAGCGCGTGTACTCCGACCTCGCCACGCTCGAATGCACGCCGCAGGGCCTGAAGCTGGTCGACCTCGTCGAGGGCCTGACCCGCGAAGAACTCGAAAAGCTCGTCGGCCTGCCCATCGCCGCCTGATTCCATCCAAACCACCAAGAAGAGACACACCATGACCAAGCAAGCCTTCATCTGCGACGCCGTTCGCACTCCCTTCGGCCGCTACGGCGGTTCGCTCAGCAGCGTGCGCACCGACGACCTCGGCGCCGTGCCCCTGCGCGCGCTGATGGAACGCAACAAGAACGTCGACTGGCAGGCCGTGGGCGACGTGCTCTACGGCTGCGCCAACCAGGCCGGCGAAGACAACCGCAACGTCGCGCGCATGTCGGCGCTGCTGGCGGGCCTGCCGATCGAGCTCGGCGGCGCCACCATCAACCGCCTGTGCGGCTCGGGCCTCGACGCGGTCGGCACGGCGGCACGCGCGATTCGCGCCGGTGAAGCGGGCCTGATGATCGCCGGCGGTGTCGAGAGCATGAGCCGCGCACCCTTCGTCATGCCCAAGGCCGAGAGCGCCTTCAGCCGCAACAACGCGGTGTACGACACCACCATCGGCTGGCGCTTCGTCA
Organism: Variovorax sp. EL159; assembly: GCF_900100965.1. Taxonomy (GTDB): domain Bacteria; phylum Pseudomonadota; class Gammaproteobacteria; order Burkholderiales; family Burkholderiaceae_C; genus Variovorax. The sequence continues at coordinate 307,284 of NZ_FMUJ01000008.1, forward strand.
ACAAGCTCATGAAGGCGCAGTACGGCGTCGACTCCATGCCCGAGACGGCCGAGAACGTCGCCACCGACTACAAGATCGAGCGCGAAGCGCAAGACCTGATGGCACTGAACTCGCAACTGCGCGCCGTGGCCTCGCAGAAGTCGGGCTTCTTCGACGCCGAGATCGTGCCCGTGAGCGTGCCGCAGAAGAAGGGCGACGCGATCATCGTCAACAAGGACGAGCATCCGCGCGAGACGAGCATGGAGTCGCTCGCCAAGCTCAAGGGCGTGGTGCGCCCCGACGGCACCGTGACGGCCGGCAATGCCAGCGGCGTGAACGACGGCGCCTGCGCGCTGCTCTTGGCCGACGAAGCCAGTGCCGCCAAGCATGGCCTCACGCCGCGCGCCCGCGTGGTCGGCATGGCCACCGCCGGCGTTGCGCCGCGCATCATGGGCATCGGCCCCGCGCCCGCCACGCAGAAGGTGCTGGCGCTCACCGGCCTCACCATCGACCAGATCGACGTCATCGAACTCAACGAAGCCTTCGCGGCGCAAGGCCTTGCCGTGCTGCGCCTGCTGGGCCTGAAGGACAACGACGCGCGCGTGAACATCAACGGCGGCGCCATCGCGCTGGGCCACCCGCTCGGCGCCAGCGGTGCCCGCCTGGCCACCACGGCCGTCAACCAGCTGCACAAGGGTGGCGGCCGCTATGCGCTGTGCACCATGTGCATCGGCGTGGGCCAAGGCATCGCGGTGATTCTCGAACGCGTCTGACGCCGCAGCACCCACACACAACAACAAAAAGAAGCCAGTAAACAAGCCATCGGAAGCCGCGCATACAGCGGCCCGATGGCTTTTTTTCAAACAAGAGGATCGAAAGAAGAGGATCAGAGAATGAAGAAGACCAAGACAACGCGCCGCGGTGTCGGCCTGGCCGCGCTGGCGCTTGCCGCCGCTGCGCTGGTGCCTGCCACCGCATCGGCGCAACAAGCCTTTCCTACCAAGCCGGTGCGCATCATCACGCCGTTCCCGGTGGGTGGCGGCCCTGATGGCGTGGCCCGCCTCGTGGCCGACAAGCTCTCGCGCGCGTGGGGCCAGCCCGTGGTGGTCGAGAACCGCCCGGGTGGCAACGGCTTCATCGCCATCGATGCCTTCAAGCGCGGCGCGAAAGACGGCCACGACATCATCGTGCTCGACAACGTGCACCTGGCCGCCTACCCCGCGCTGTTCAAGAAGCTGCCCTACGACACCGGCAAGGACTTCGACGCGCTGCTGCCGCTCTTCAAGACCTACTTCTTCTTCACCGTTGCCACGAACAGCAAGTACAAGACCATCGGCGACCTGATCGCCGATGCCAAGGCCAACCCGGGCAAGCTTGACTACGGCTCATGGTCGGTCGGCAACCCGGTGCACCTGGGCTCGGAGCTTTTCGAGTCGGCCACCGGCACGCAGATGGAACACATCGTCTACAAGGAAACCACGCAGCTCTACACCTCGGTCGCAACCGGCGAGCTGGCCTTTGCACTGGGCACCAGCGCCACGGCCGGCCCGCTGCAGCGCGCGAACAAGCTGCGCTTCCTGGCAGCCGCGGCACCGCAGCGCGTGGCCGCATTCCCCGACGTGCCGACCGTCGGCGAATCGGGTGGCCCGAAGGGCTTCGAGGTGATCGGCTGGAACGCCATCGCCGTGCCGAACGGCCTGCCCGCATCGGTCACCGAGAAGATCAAGCGCGACATCGAGAAGGGCCTGGCGGAGCCCGACGTGCTGGAGAAGTTCAAGAGCTTTGGCTACGAACCGTTCCCGACCACGCGCCCGCAGTTCGACCAGTTCGTGGCGAGCGAGACGACGCGGTTCACGGATGTGATCCGCAAGGCGAACGTTTCGCTGGATTGATTGCATGCAATTGCGGCGTTGCGGCTACGCACGCTGCAGCTTGCAAACATCGCGCCTACAAGGCAAATACGGCACCCGGGAGGGTGCCATTTTTTTGCGGAGGACGCCAATGTGGGCGTTAAGCAAAAAGAAGAACGAACCGCGGAGGGACAAGCTCACCGCCCTCGCGCTGCTCGCTCTCACCCCTGACGAAGTTATGGGGCTGAACCGGTACCGGTGTGCTTCGCCTATTGCGTGCGGCCGAACAACGCACACGACTCCGGCGGGGTTTTCACCGGCGGCAACGAGAGTCGGCAGCATCTCGACGACAACCCACCGTAGATCTGCCCGATGGATTCATTCTTGAAGATGAACCCGACGCTGAGTGGGATCACCGACAAGGTCATGCGCAGACTAAATAGGTGTCGAAACCTACGGGATGCACTTTCGGTGTCGGGACGATTGTGACCATTTCAGCGCGTTCAAGAGCTCCGTAGACCCGCCTCCAAAAGCAGGGCGCCCATTGTCTACGCGTCATGGGATATCGATTTCTTTGCGTATGCTCATGGATGAAGGAATCCGAATTTCAACTGAGAGGCTTCTGAAATGAGTACTACAAAGGTCGGTGATCTGCTTGAGGATGCGATCTACAAGTTGCTCAAGTCTGAGATAGCGGGTGGACGATTTTTCGTCAAGAAATCGAATTGCAAGATATACCAAAAAAAGGCTACTTCTCTAAGGACCGAGGTTCAGAGATCGTGTTTGATGTTTCGATTGAGATATTCATGCCGGGAGCAACGGAGTACTCCATGCTCTTTCTTGTCGAATGCAAGAACTACACGCACGCAGTCCCGGTGGATGACACGGAGGAGTTCTTTAGTAAGGTTCAGCAGGTGGCGGCTGCCAACGTGAAAGCGGTGATCGCCAGTACCGCCTCCTATCAGAGAGGCGCCAGAGCGTTTGCGAAATCCAAGGGAATGGGACTTCTCCGGTACTTTGATCCGTCAAATTTCAAGTGGGAACTCATGCGTTCGCCGTCGGCCTCAATTTTTGAGTCAAGCCTGCAGGATGCAATCGAGTTGGATGCCGGGCTTTCAAAGGAGAGCTTCGTCAGTACGGCCTTTGACCTGTATTTGCAGTCGCCCGTAAGAGATACAAATTCCCTCTGGAGCTTTGTGGAGGATTTTGTAGTCCAAATTCCGATGAGCCTGAGTGAGCGAAGGAAGCTGGTCAATCCCAAAAGTAATCTTGGTCAGAAGGTGCCATTTCAAAGCAAAGATCGAATCGAAGAGCATGCCGCTGGCATCCTCAAAAAGATCGGACATGAGAGGGGGCTGGTGTCACTTGATGATCTTTGCGCCCTTGAGAGGGAGCGCTGCAATCTCAGTGTTCAACTTGATGTTGAACCAGCAGAGGGCGATGATTTTCGCGGCTCGATCCTCGGGCGCATCTCATTCGATCCCCTGGAAATCAAAGTATTTGCACATGCTCGACCCAACAAGGGGCGAGAGCGATTTACCCTTGCGCATGAACTCGCTCATCATCTTCTTGGGCACTCCAGATTCATGGCCGGCGAAGCATGCGAGGAGGTTGATTTCCTGTTGTTTCGAAAGGAAGCAATTGAAGCGCCAGAAATTTCACGTATGGAATTTCAAGCGGACTACTTTGCGGCGAGCCTACTGATGCCAAGAGTCAGCTTTGAGGAGGACTTTCGCCGGATCCTTCACGGCATGAATCTGCCGGATCGCGGTCATGGACTGCTCTATGTTGATGATCAACCGTGCAACCGTCAAAACTATGAGTTCGTCACGAATCATTTGATGGCTCGCTACGGGGTGTCGAGATCCGCTACAGCGATACGTCTTGAGGGACTTGGCCTGTTTCGTGATGCACGCAGCGGAGCGAGTTTTCGAACGGTAGGGAGTCTGCTGAGTGGCTCCCTTGGGAGAGGAGTGCACGGATAAATCACGAGCCGACGCGCTGTCGAGCACATTCGAGAACTGGTCGTCTCTAAGTGAGCTAGCCGCTCACGAATCCGGATCAATGCATTTGTGGCACGCAAAGCGAATTGATCCGGACGCTTGTCTTTCAGAGCGCCTTATGCGTGCCGTCGTGCGGCGACGTGGAGTGTGCGCACCCGCGTCTCGCTTGATGGCTGTTGCCGCTCGTGTGTTGACCGCCCCCACCCCTGCGGCAATTCATGCAGCACCGCCTTCGCATCCAGCGAGCGGATCGCCACCGACGTATCGGCCGGAATCCGCCCCTGCGCCACCATCGCCTCGTAGCGCAAGGCGCAGACCCGCAGGAACGACGCGAAGTTGCCGACCTCGCCGCGCGCCGCGACCAGCTCGTCGTAGAGCCGCTCGATGAGCTGCACCACGACCATGCCGTCGCGCTGCGCGATTTCTTCCAGCACCTGCCAGAACAGGTTCTCGAGCCGGATGCTGGTGACCACGCCGTGCAGCCGCACCGAGCGCGTGCGCGCGTCGTAGCTTTGCGGATCGGCACTGATGAAGACTTCGCACATGGGCGGCCTCCTTCTTTCGGGGTGAGATGGGCGACGCACGCACTGTAGCGCCGCCCGTCGAGCCGTGGGACTCGGTCAGTGCTCGATGCGCGTGCCCAGCACCACCAGGAACTGCGCGAGCCACGCCGGATGCGCAGGCCATGCCGGCGCGGTGACGAGGTTGCGATCGGTCACGGCCTGGTCGACCGGAATGCCCATGTACTCGGCACCCGCCAACTCGACCTCGACCTGGCAGGCCGGATATGCAGAGACCTTGCGGCCCTTGAGCAGCCCCGTGGCCGCAAGCAGTTGCGCGCCATGGCAGACCGCCGCCACCGGCTTGTCGGCCGAGAGAAAGTGCCGCGTGATCTCGACCACGCGGCTGTGCATGCGCAGGTACTCGGGTGCACGTCCGCCGGGAATGACGAGCGCGTCATAAGCCTCGGGGCGCACGTCGGCGAAGTTGGCGTTCAGCGTGAAGCGGTGGCCCGGCTTCTCGCTGTAGGTCTGCGCACCTTCGAAGTCGTGGATGGCGGTGTGCACCCAGTCGCCGGCCTTCTTGTCGGGTGCCACGGCGTGCACCGTGTGGCCCACGGCGAGCAGGGTTTGAAAGGGCACCATGGTTTCGTAGTCTTCGCCATAGTCGCCGCAGAGCATCAGGATCTTGCGAGCCATTTCGTTTGTCTCCTTCGGTGTGAAGTTGAAAGCCGGTTCGTGCGCGATTGAGGGTGCGTCGAGGCATGCGCCGACCGTGTTTGCATTATTCGAAGCGCGGTCATGCAGTGGGTAGCAGCCGGCTGTGACTGTGGGCTGTTGAGTACCGGTACACCGTTGGCCCGCTGTTCACCGGGGAAATTGGAAGAACATGGCCCAGAGCAAAACAACGATCTTGGCTCTTCCGAACGGAGCCACGATCCCGCACGATGAGGTCCTTTCCAATCGGCACGCTCCACGTAGAAAAAGGATTTTTCATGAGCCATCGCATCGACTACACCCAGGCGTCTCCCGAGGTCTACAAGGCTTTCGGCGGGGTGTACGTCGCCCTCCAGAAAAGCGGCCTTCCCAAGCAGCTGGTCGATCTCGTATACCTGCGGGTTTCGCAGATCAATGGCTGCGCCTATTGCATCGACATGCATTCGCGCGATCTGCTCAAGGCCGGCCTCGCGGTGGACAAGCTCGTGCTGGTGCCCGTGTGGCGCGAGGCTGGCGAAGTCTTCAACCGCCGCGAACGCGCCGCGCTTGCCTGGGCCGAAACCGTCACCCGTGTGGCGGAAACGGGCGTTCCCGACGCCGACTACGCGGCGGCCACCGCCGAGTTCGGCGACAAGGAGCTTGCCGATCTCACCTATGCCATCGGCCTGATGAATGCCTTCAACCGGTTCGGGATCTCGTTTCGCGTGACCCCGGCCGCGGCCAAGGCCTGAGCCCCGGAGCCGCGCGCGCGGACTTTTGAGAGACGGGAGAGACGGGCGCCTGGTCGCCCTAACAGAAGCGGATGCGGGGCGTTGATACATGCAGCGGCAGCCCAGTGCCGCCGAGGGCCGTCACAGAACTGCCTTTTGCGGTCACTAACCTCGCTAAGGGTTTTCCCGCATTCTCGGACGAACCCTCCAGACAACTCTCAAAGACACGAACATGAAGACCTCCAAGCTCGCCCTCGCCGCCGCATTCGCCGTTCTGGCCGTCGCTTCCGCCCAGGCCCAGCAGTCCGTCGGCCGCACCCGCGAAGCCGTCCAGGCCGAAGCCGTTGCCGCTGCCCACGCACCGAACCAGAACGTCACCCGCGGCTCGCGCGGTGCCGATCCGTTCACCTCCACGGCCGATCCGGAAGCCGTCTACAAGCAGGCCGTGGAAACGGCGCACGCACCCAACCAGAACGTGACGCGCGGCTCGCGCGGTGCCGATCCGTTCACGTCCAGCCGCGATCCGGCACAGGTCTACCAGGAAGCCGTGGCCACCGCCGCCGCACCCGACCAGAACGTGACCAGCGGCTCGCGCGTGAACAGCAAGGTGATCTCGACCATGCAGAACCCGGCGCTGACCGCCGCCCAAGGCAAGTAAGCAAGCAAATCAACACCGAGGCATGAGCGGCCGTGCAGGTCGCTCTCCCGGTGCTGAGAAGGGCGCGTCGTCGCCCGGGCCAGGGAAATAATGGAGCTGCTGCACAGCAAGGACTCCCCATGGCCCAGAACATCTACGACACGCCCGCTTTCTTCGAGGGCTACCAGCAACTGCCGCGTTCGGTGCACGGGCTCGACGGCGCGCCCGAATGGCCTGCGCTGCGTGCGCTGGTGCCGCGCCTGCAAGGCCTGCGGGTGGTCGACCTGGGCTGTGGCCTCGGCTGGTTCTGCCGATGGGCGCGCACGCAAGGGGCGGCCTCGGTGCTCGGGCTCGACGTGTCGCAGCGCATGCTCGAAAAAGCCCAGGCCTTCGGCGCGGACAGCGCCATTTCCTATGTGCGTGCAGATCTCGATGCGTTGGCGCTGCCACCGCAGTCGATCGACTTCGCCTACAGCTCGCTCGCCTTTCACTACATCGAAGACCTCGGCACATTGCTGGACACGGTGCATGCCGCGCTGGTGCCCGGAAGCCGGCTGGTGTTTTCGATCGAGCACCCGATCTTCATGGCACCCCGCAACCCGGGCTGGCACACCGACGCCCAGGGGCGCAAGTCATGGCCGCTCGACAGCTACCAGATGGAAGGGCCACGCACCACGAACTGGCTGGCCGAAGGCGTCATCAAGCAGCACCGCACCATGGGCACCTTGCTGAACACGCTGTTGCGCGCGGGCTTTCACATCGATCACGTGCAGGAGTGGGGCCCGACCGACGCGCAGGTTGCGGCGGTGCCGTCGCTGGCCGAAGAGCGCGAGCGGCCGATGATGCTGCTGGTGAGCGCGAGCCGGTAGCGCCGAGCCCACTCGCCGCCGAAGGGCGGCCACGGCAAAGCAGGGCTCAGGCGGCGTAGGCCTGGGACGAAAGCCGCTGCAGCATGGCGGTTTGTCGTACTTCCTCGGCGTCTCGCAGGCTCTTGGCGGCGCGGGTCGCGACGTAGGCCACGTACAGGGTCTCGATGGCCTTGGCCCAGTCATGCGCCTTCTGGGAAATGCCCTCGGGTTTCACGGAAGAGCCGATGACGGCATTGGTCGAGAGATCGTCGTCCGGACGGGCCGGTACGTCGAATCCCACCTTGCTGAGGATGCTGGCTTTTTGAAGGATGGTGAGCATGCGGCTGGCCCTCGGTATTCATCGCGTTTGCAGGTTACTGGCAGTCGGGGGAGCAGCGCTATCCGCCGTATGACGTATGCGCCCCTTGCCTGAAGTCGGTTCCTGGTTCGTGGCTTTCAAGTTCCGTGCCATGAACAAACCAGGGCCGCTCTTCGGTGGCGGGCGCCATGCGTCGAGTTTCCCCTGTGCATGGTCCGTAAATCGGGCTGCCTAGGTGAAACAACGATTGGGACTAACCCTCAAGAAGTGCACAGGCGGCACCGGCCACGCTCAGGTCGGGCCCGCGTTTTTCCACACCAGCGTGGCGGCCGTCAGGTCTTCGAGCGCGCTGCCCACCGCCTTGAACACGGTGCGTTCTTCATCGTCCGCGCGGCCTGCGCGTTGGCCGCGGCACAGCTCGGCCAGCGTGCCCTGGACGTCTTGCGCGTGCAGCGTGCCGGCTGCCATCGCGTCGAGCAGGTCGCCCGATTTCTGCAGGGCCTCGTTCGTGTCGACATAGGTGCGTGCGCCAACGAAGCACTGCGCATCGGCTTCGCGCATCGCGGGCGTGAAGCTGCCGATCAGGTCGAGGTGCGAGCCCGGCGCGAGCCATTCGCCGCGCACCAAAGGCGCGGTGGCCAGCGTGGCGCAGCTCACGATGTCGGCGTGCTCGCGCACAGCTGCTTCGAGATTCGGAGCAGCCCGCGCATTCCAGCCTTCGGCGCGCCATTGCGCGGCCAGCGCCTCGGCGCCTTCGGTGCGGTGGTTCCACACCCACACCTCGTCGATGGGCCGCACGCTCGCATGCGCGGCGGGCAACATGCGCGCGATGCGGCCGGTGCCCAGCACCAGCAGGCGGCGCGCATCCTGGCGTGCAAGAAACGACGCGCCGAGCGCCGATGCGGCCGCCGTGCGGCGCGCGGTGATCTCGTTGCCGTCCATCATCGCCAGCGGCACACCGGTGCGCGCGTCGTACAGCACATAGGTCGCATGCAGCCCAGGCAGGCCGCGCGCGCTGTTGCCGGGAAAGATGTTGATGGTCTTGATACCGAGAAAGCCCGCGTCGCTCCACGCCGGCATGATGAGCACGGTGCCCTTGCCGCCCGGGTCGGCGCCCGCCGTCTCGATGCTGTGCACGTGGCGTGGCGGCACCTGTGCCTCGGCCGCGAAGGCCTCGCGCAATGCGGGCACCAGCCGCCTGAAGTCCAGCGGTGCGCGGGTCGCGGCTTCATCGAAGTGCTTCATCGGCGTCGTTGCCGTCATTGTTGCGAGGCCGGCTGCATCGAGGCCTCGAAGAAATCGGTCAGTGCTTGTCGGTAGGTGTGGCCGAACCTCAGTGCCGTCATCGGTTCGAGGTGGCCGGCGCCCGGCACTTCGATCAGGCGCCTGGGCTCGCGCGCATCGGCCAGCAGGCGCTGCGAATGCGCGGACGGAATCACATGGTCCGCCGTGCCGTGGATCAGCAGCAGCGGAATCGGCGAGATCGCCGCGACGAACTTCGACGCCGCGTAGGTGTCGCTGACCAGCAGGCCCGCGCCCGACAGCTTGTCGTTGGCAATCGCCGAATACGAATAGAAGGTCGACTCGATGGCCACGGCCTTCACGCCCGCGCGGTTGCCCGAGCCCACCACCGCGATCGCGTTGGTGCCGCCCAGGCTTTGCCCGAAGACGAACAGCCGCTCGGGGTCGACATCGCTGCGCGAGCGCACGTAGTTCAGCGCGGCATTGGAATCTTCGAACACGCCCTTGGGCTCCGGCTTGCCCGCCGATTCGCCGTAGCCGCGGTAGTCGAAAACGAAGACGTTGTAGTCCTGCTTCGGCAGCCAGGCCACGAAGCGCCAGTGCGTGCTCATGTTCTGCGCGTTGCCGTGGAAGTGAACCACCGTGCCCTTGGCCTCCTTCGGGCTCTTGCGATCCGCCGCCGGAAGAAACCAGCCGCTCAGGCGGGTGCCGTCGGCGCTGTTGAATTGCACGGGCTCGTAGCGCAGGCCCAGCACATCGGGCGTTTCGTAGCGCACGCTGTCGGGGTAATAAAACATCGACTGCACGCAGCCGGCCAGCATGAACGGCACCGCGCACAGCGCGAGCCTGTACCAGCGGCGAACGGCGTGGCCGATGCTCATGGCTGCTGCGCCTTCGCCGCGTGGTTTTCCGCGAGCATGTTGCAAAAGAGCGCACCTTGCTCGATGGCGTCGTCGAGCGCCACATGCGTGTGCGGCAGCTTGTCGAACCAGCGCCGCGGCATCGCGCGCTTGGTGCTGTCGCGGTAGCCGATCTTCAGCATCGCCATCGCGAACGTCTTCATGTCGAGCGCCGAATGGCTGAACGGGCTCTCGCCCGCGAAGCGGATGAGGTACCAGTAGACGAACATGAAGTCGAAGCCCGCAGGGTAGGCCACGAACACCGGCCGGCCGGGCAGGCCCTTGAGCCAGCTCACGTAGTTCTTCATGGCGTGCGCCGGGTCTTGCAGGTCCGAGCGGCAGGCGGCCCATGCCTCGGGTTGCGTCTTCCACCATGCGGCGGTTCTGGGGTCGGCTTCGGCGCCGGGCAAGGTGTGCAGGTTGGCGCTGAACGTGGAAAGGAGTTGCTTGTCCGCCGTGTAGGCGGCCGAGCCGAAGCTCAGCATCGAGTGCGGCCCGGGGATCGGGCCGTCGGATTCGACGTCTGTGCTGATGTAGGTTTCTGTCATGTGTTGTTGATGTTGTCAGTCGATTCCAAGAATCGATGGCACCGAGCGTTCGAGTTCCTCGATCAGCGCCGGGTCCATGTATTTGTATTCGTCGGGTATGTCGAGCACGTGGATCGGCTTGTGTTCCAGTGTCCGTTTGAACTCGGCCACCAGCCGCGACTTGTGCTTTTCTTCCATCACGAGGATCAGGTCGGCCCATTCGATGTCGTCGATGGACACGCGGTGCCGCGCATTCGGGCTGGTGCCGGCCGAGCGGGCCGAGATCAGCGGATGCCGGCGCCAGAGCTGCTCGGCCGTCGGGCTGCGCCACTGGTTGCGGCTGCAGATGAAGAGAACGTTGCGCATCGCTCGGGCTCCCGCAGGAGGAAGCTGGAAGACGTGCAGGTCTTGCCAGCGGCCGGAAGAGTTTTCGATCAGCGTGACCTCTGTGCACGTCGCATGCACAGGGCCCGACGCAAGAAGCCTTGCATTCAATTCGATGGCCGCCGCATCCGCATCGAGCGCGTTGCCATGCGCCACGGACAAATGCGGGATCACGCCTTCGAACGCACCTTCGTAAGGCGGGAAACCGGGGAAGGCATCTGCCAGCGCCAAGGTCATCGCGACGAACGGTTCGGCCGGCTTCGGTGCAAGGTAGGCCGTTTCCGGAAAGCGGCCGACTTCGCTCAATGAAAACGCGAACGAAGGCGTGCGGTTCAGCACACGCTGTGCGAGCGCCAGCACGTCCGGTGTGATCTGCCCCGGGTCCATGAACGGAACGAGCACGGTGATGTGTGCCGGCACGCCGAGCGCCACGGTGGCGTCGTACCTGCGGCGCAGGTCTCCCACGAGCGCTTCGGCCGCCGGGACCTTGACTGCGAATGCGGAGATGGCCATCGGCGCGGAGGATAGCTCAGGCGTCGGCGATGCGGCTCCACTCGACGCCGAACTTCGCCAGGTACTTGCGAAGGCGGTCCGCATCGTTCACCACGCTGCGCTGCGCACGTGAGGCCTGGAAGAGTTGCCGGCCCGCATCCGACAGGCTGCGTGATTGCCGGCACACGCGCACCACGGCTTCGAGTTGCAGCCTGTCGAAGAGATCGAGCGCAGCCGAGCGCTCGTCGCCCAGCAAGGCGTCGAGGTCGATGATGTCGCCATGGCTCGCGGCCACCGCCGGCCCCGCGTGCTTCCACAGCCACCGCAGCCGCGCGATCTCCGCATCGACCAGCGCCACCGGAATGCGCCCGCCATCCGCCAGCGTGGCCAGCCGCGTCACGCTGGCCGAGAGGTCGCGGAAGTTGCCGCTCCAGACCGCTTCGCTGCTTTGCGCAAAGCGCAGGTAGGCCGCGCGCGCCTCGGCGTTGAAGCGCACCACGCGGTGGTTCTCGGTGGCGTGAATGGCCAGCAGGTGGTCGATGTTGGGCTCGATGTCTTCGGGCCGCTGTGCGAGGCCGGGCAGGTCATAGGTCCAGAGGTTGATGCGCGCGAACAGGTCTTCGCGAAAGCGGCCTTGCGCCACATCGCTGCGCAGATCGCGGTTGGTGCCGGCGATGAGCTGGAAGTCGCTTTCCACTTCCCTGTCCGCGCCCACGGGGAAGAAGCGCTTTTCTTCGATGGCCTTGAGCAGCATGGCCTGCTCGTCGAGACCCAGCTCGCCGATTTCGTCGAGGAACAGCGCGCCCTGGTGCGCGGTGCGAAGCAGCCCGGGTCGGTCGCTCGCCGCGCCGGTGAAAGAGCCCTTCTTGTGCCCGAACAGCGTGGACGCGGCGCCGTCACCGCGCAGCGTGGCGCAGTTCACCTCGACGAACGGCCCGGTCATCTGGTGCCGCGCCTGCTTCAGCTCGAACATGCGCCGCGCCAGGAACGACTTGCCCGCACCCGTCGGCCCGACCAGCAGGATCGGCGCACGCGAGCGCACGGCCACGCGTTCGATCTCGTCGATCAGCGCGTTGAAGCGCGCGTTGCGCGTGGCGATGCCGCTCTTGAGGAAGGCGACCGCATCGCGCTGCTCGGCACCGAAGCGCCGCGCGATCACGTCGTAGCGCGACAGGTCGAGGTCGATCAGCGTGCACTTGCCGGCCTCGCCTTCGCGCTGCCGCTTGGGCGGCGAGGTCTGCGCCAGCACGCCGGGCACCACACGCGATTCGGACAACAGGAACATGCAGATCTGCGCGACGTGCGTGCCGGTGGTGATGTGCGTCCAGTACTGCTCGCGCTCGGTGTCGAAGGTGTAGGCACGCGCCCAGTCGTACAGGCGCGTGTAGACCTCGCCGAAATCCCACGGGTCGGCAAGGTCGAGCGGCACGAGGTTGACGGTGGTCTCGGGCGAGACGGAAACGATGTCGGCCTTGACCACTTCGGCCAGCGCCTTGTGCCGCAAGGTGTAGAGCAGCTCCATGCGCGAGACGACCATGTCCTCGTGCTGGGCCAGCGAAACCGTGGGACGCCACTTGTTCCAGCGGCCCGCGCCCTGGCCGGCATCGAGCTGGGTGCCGAGGAAGCCGATGACGACGATGGGTTTCTTCATATCTCTAGATAAATAGATATCCAAAATTATAAGAAATCTGGATAAATCTCAAGATGAAGAACGAGTCAAAAGTTTCTTTGAAGAAGAAAACTCAATCAAATCAATGAGTTATTAGTTGGTCGATCAGCGCGATGGAAACCTGGCACACCCGTTGCAATAAGGATCACACATTCAAGAAATTAGACACAAGAAAACAACCCACAAGGAGAAGTCACGATGGCCAACCTTCAACTCTTTCAAACCCTGCGCGGTGTCCTGATGCCCGCGACGGATGCCCGCAACGAAGCGGGTGGCGCGGCCTATGCCCTGTCGCCGAAGCACCAACTGGCGCAACTCGCCGCGACCGGTTGCCTGAACAACACGTTCTACGCACAAGCGCAGGACCAGCTCGATGCCGTGATGGCCCTGGCCCATGAAGTCGATCCGCTGTTCGTTGCCAAGACGGCCGTGTACGCACGCCGCGCCGGCCACATGAAGGACATGCCGGCGCTGCTGGCCGCGACGCTCGCCAAGCGCGACGTGGCGCTGCTCGCCCAGGTGTTCGGCCGCGTGATCGACAACGGCAAGATGCTGCGCAACTTCGTGCAGATGCTGCGTTCGGGTGCCGTGGGCCGCAAGTCGCTCGGTACGCGTCCGAAGAAGCTCGTGCAGCAATGGCTGCTCGAAGCGACCGAAGCGCAACTGCTGAACGCCTCGGTGGGCAACACGCCTTCGCTGGCCGACGTGGTGAAGATGGTTCACCCGAAGCCTGCCGAAGCATGGCGCGCCGCGTGGTTCGCATGGCTGATCGGTCGTCCGTATGCGCTGGAGGCACTGCCTCCGCTGACGCAGGCGTTCGAACGCTTCAAGCAGGACCGTTCGCTCGAAGTGCCCGATGTGCCGTTCCAGATGCTGACCGCGCTGGAGCTGGATACGCGGGCCTGGGCGCAGATCGCGCAGCGTGGTTCGTGGCAGATGGTGCGTCAGAACCTGAACACCTTTGCGCGCCATGGCGTGTTCGCACTGCCGGGCCTTGCGCATGCGGTGGCCGCCAAGCTGCGTGACCCGCAGGCCGTGGCCAAGGCCCGTGTGCTGCCGTACCAAGTGATGGCGGCCTACACCGCAACCGGCGCCGACGTGCCGCACGTGGTGAAGGAAGCGCTGCAGGACGCGATGGAACTCGCGCTGGCCAATGTGCCGCAGTTCGAGGGCCGCGTGGTGGTGTGCCCCGACGTGTCGGGCTCGATGAGCTCGCCCGTGACGGGTCACCGCGGTACGGCAACTACTGCGGTGCGTTGCATCGACGTGGCTGCGCTGGTGGCTGCTGCCGTGCTGCGCCGCAATGCGGATGCGCGTGTGTTGCCCTTCGAGACGAAGGTGGTGCCGTTGAAGCTGAATCCGCGTGATTCGGTGATGACCAACGCGGCCAAGCTGGCGGCGGTGGGCGGTGGCGGTACCTCGTGCAACGCGCCGCTGGCATTGCTGAACCATGAGAAGGCGCAAGCCGATCTTGTGGTGCTGGTGTCGGACAACGAATCGTGGGCCGACCGTGCCCGTGGCCGTGGTACCGCGACCATGCAAGAGTGGGAGGCGTTCAAGAAGCGCAACCCGAAGGCGCGGCTGGTGTGCATCGACATCCAGCCCTATGCGACCACCCAGGCGCAGGAGCGTGACGATGTGCTGAACATCGGCGGCTTCAGCGACGAAGTGTTCAAGCTGCTGGCGGTGTATGCCGCGGGTGGCCTGGGCGCCGACCACTGGGTGGGTGTGATCGAAGAGACTTCGATCTGAGAGAAAAGAGAGAGGGTGCCGTGGGCCTTGGCCCGCGGTGCCCGATCCGAAGAATTTGAACGTCGTCGTTCGGCGAATGCAGGTGTGACTACATCACCAATCTGAAGTCACACCGACCGTTTGTCGCTGAACGGGGATGAAGGTTTTTGTGCGAATGCAGGCAGGACTACATCTTGGTTTGACCAGGGTTCGAATCCCGGCGCCGGTTCTCCGGCGTGGTCTACGTCTTGTCATCCTTGTCGCACTGTTTTTTGCAGCGAATGCTGGCGGAACTACAGCCTCCAACGCTCGGGGTCGCGGGTTCGAATCCCGCCGGTCGAAAGACCGTAGCTCAGTGGTTAGAGCACGACTGTTTCGTCGATTTTTGTCGCCGCTTTTTTGTTTCGGGCACGCAGGCACAGAAGGGAGCGCCACTGCCAAAAATGTTTGAAATTGCCGGCAGCCTGGGTAAGACCAGGTACGGCGGGAAAGTCGGTTGACGAGCAAGGTTGAGGATGCAGGTGCTGGCTCCGATGACGGGTCTGTCACTGGCGCGCGTTTCCAATCGTCGACTGGGCCATCGGACTCAAGAACCATGGTCGCCGTATTGATGCGGGTTCGAATCCCGCCGTGTCCACCATCTGCGAATGAATGAATCAATCAATCAATGAACGAACGTTGTTGTCGTTGAACGGAAGAAAGAAGATATGTTGGAAGAAGATCGAGCCCACGAACGGATCGCCTACGTACTGAGCGGTACCGGCTGGGCCACGCTGAGCTTTCGCGCCGATGCCGGGCCGATGGACTTTGCCGTGTCGTACCTGCACGATTCGCTGGGTGACCTGGCGCGCATGGGGCTCGATCTGGTGAAGGGTGCACAGCAAGCCTCGGCGGTCTTCATGGACGAGCCCGGAGAAGTTCACCTCGTGGTGACGGGCGACAAGGAAGACCTGGCTTTCGAGCTGCGCCGCTACCGCGATTGGGCAAGCTGGGGCATCACCGCCATGGACGACTTCGAGGTTTTGGACCACGGCACCATCCGGCGCGTGGACCTGGTGCGCAACATCCACGCGATCCTGGAGCGCATCTATGTGGACGTGGGGCTCGCGAAGTACCGCGAGCTTTGGGTGGAGCACGATTTTCCGCTCCGTACGTACGAAGGACTCATCGCGGCATTCAAGAAGTGGCCCTGGGCCTCCTGGGCCTCTTGGGCCTCTTGCAAGTAAGCAGAGATTGAACAGAGAGACAGAGAGAAGGAAAGAAAAATGACGAACTACAAGCTCCATGAAGTGGCCAACGGCGTCCCCGTGAAGATGTGGACGAACGGCGTGCCCGTCGAAGACGAAGCGCAGAAGCAGCTCGAGAACGCTGCGCGCCTGCCCATCGTGTTCAAGCACATCGCGGCCATGCCCGACGTGCACTACGGCATCGGTGCGACCGTGGGTTCGGTGATCCCGACCTTCAAGGCGATCATTCCCGCTGCGGTGGGCGTGGACATCGGCTGCGGAATGATGGCGTGCAAGACCACGCTCAACGCGCGCGACCTGCCCGATAACCTGGGCCCGCTGCGTTCCGCGATCGAAAAGGCCGTGCCGCACGGAAGCAACCCCAAGCGCATGGGCCGCGACAAGGGTTCGTGGGAAACGCCGCCGAACGAAACCGACGTGGCCTGGTCCGCGCTGGTGGATGAATTCGATGCGATCTGCGAGGACTACCCGCGCCTGAAGAACACGAACAACCACAAGCACCTGGGAACGCTGGGTACGGGCAACCACTTCATCGAAGTGTGCCTCGACGAAGCGGGCGCCGTGTGGTTCATGCTGCACTCGGGTTCGCGTGGCGTGGGCAATGCCATCGGTACGCACTTCATCGAACTCGCGAAGAAAGACGCCGAGCTGCACCAGCGCAACCTGCCCGATCAGGACCTGGCGTACTTCGAAGAAGGCGCCAAGTACTTCGGCGACTACGTGCGTGCGGTGGGCTGGGCCCAGAAGTTCGCGCGTGCCAACCGCGAAGTGATGATGCAGCGCGTGGTCGCGGCCGCGCGCAAGGTCATCACCAAGCCTTTCGAGGCGCATGTGGAAGCGGTGAACTGCCACCACAACTACGTGAGCCGCGAGACGCACTTCGGCGAAGACGTGCTCGTGACCCGCAAGGGCGCGGTGAGCGCCAAAGCCGGCGAGCTGGGGATCATCCCCGGCAGCATGGGGGCCAAGAGCTACATCGTGCGCGGAAAGGGCAACCCCGAGAGCTTCATGAGCTGCAGCCACGGCGCCGGTCGAAAGATGAGCCGTACCAAGGCGAAGAAGCTGTTCACCATCGCCGACCAGATCGCGGCGACCGAAGGCGTCGAATGCCGAAAAGACGCCGACGTGATCGACGAGATCCCGATGGCCTACAAGGACATCGACGCGGTGATGGATGCGCAGAAGGACCTGGTGGAAGTGGTCTACACGCTCAAGCAGGTTGTCTGTGTGAAGGGTTGACGCGATGGGCGTCGAGTACCGCGTCAAGGTCGCCTTGCCGTCGCGCGATGTCGCGCAAGGCATCTGCAG
The DNA here is from genome assembly GCF_900100965.1 of Variovorax sp. EL159. GTDB lineage: Bacteria > Pseudomonadota > Gammaproteobacteria > Burkholderiales > Burkholderiaceae_C > Variovorax. The sequence goes on from NZ_FMUJ01000008.1 coordinate 324,346, forward strand.
GAAGGCCGGCATCGGCGGCCATCTGAACGTCCAGGGCGAGCGTGCGGATTTCTATCCGGCGCCGCCATCGACGCCTTCGGAATGGGCGCAGGCCTCGGTCAGCATCGATGCCGATGGCTTTGTGGTCTGCCTGCTTGCGAACAGCAGCTTTGCGCGACAGGTGCTTGGCAGCATCGTTCAACTCGCCGCGAGCGAAGGTGTCGTGACAGTGGAAGAGCTATAGCTATAGAAGGCCATCGGAAGATCCGGCCCGCCTTCGTAGCAACGCATTACGAAGGTTGAAAAAAATGAAGAGCAACAAGCAACGCCGTGCCGAGATCAAGGCACATCGCCTGGCGCGCGCAGCGCGTGTCGAGGCGCAACCGCGCGTGTCCAACCGGCAATCCGGCGTGTGCCTGAGCGTGCTTGGTATCGAGCGGGCCGACCTGGACGTGCTGGGCCGCTACAACAACACCTGCGTGCCGCCGCCCGAGTTCTACTTCGCTCGGCCGTTCACATGCCGCGACTGCGGCGCGGAAGAGATCTGGACCGCCAAGCAGCAGAAGTGGTGGTACGAAGTTGCTCACGGCCATATCGATAGCAGGGCCGTGCGTTGCCTGGCATGCCGTCGGGCGCGTCGGGAGCGGTTGCGGTCGGTCGGGCCGGGCGCGAACCTTCTGGGTGAGCAAACGAACCGTCTTCGGGCGCTGGGTCGAGCCAGGCCGAACGAGAAGGCCGTGGCCGAAGTCGAGGCCGCGTTGCAAAGCAAATGGTGGAGCCTGCGCGTGGTCGCGATCCAGACGATGGCCCGTTGGGGTGACGCTGAACAGGTCGAAAGACTCAAGGCGATGGTGGCGGCGCGCCCGGCGGATGGGCGTCGATACTGGAGCTGGGAGCGCGTTGCTGCCGATGCCGCGATGTGCGCGTTGATCCGCAGGGAGTGATCGAAGTGATGATGAAACTGACTTTTCTGGGAACCTCTTCAGGCACCCCCACGCGCCAGCGCAACGTCTCCGGCCTCGCCGTGCAGACGGTGCTCAACGCCGACTGGTTCCTGGTCGACTGCGGCGAAGGCACGCAGCATCGCCTGCTGCAGACGCCGCTGTCGCTGCACGCCTTGGCCGCCGTCTGCATCACGCATGTGCACGGTGACCATTGCTATGGGCTGCCCGGCCTGCTCGCGAGCGCGGGCATGGGCAAGCGCACGAAGCCGCTGAAGCTGGTCGCGCCGCTGCCGGTGTGGGAATGGTTCCAGGCCACGCGCCAGTTGACCGACTTGCACCTGCCCTACGAGGTCGAGCACGTGGATGTCGAAACGCAGCCGCTGGTGTACGAGGCACCGGGCCTGCGCATCGAGCGCCATGTGCTGCGCCATCGCGTGCCCAGCCATGCCTATCGCGTGCAGGTGCAAACCCGGCGCACGCGGCTCAAGACCGAGGCACTCAAGGCCACCGGCCTGCCGCCCGGTCCGGCATGGCGCGCGCTGCAGACCGGCGAAGACGTGCCCTTCAACGGCGCGGTGCTGCGCAGTGCCGATTTCGCGGAAACGCAGATCGACACGGCGAGTGCGGTGATGGGCGGTGACAACGCCGAGCCCGCGCTGCTGCGCGACGCCTGCCAGGGTGCGCAGTTGCTGGTGCACGAAGCCACCTACACGCAGGATGTGCTCGACAAGGTCGGCCCCGGCCCGATGCACAGCTCGGCGCGCCTGCTGGCCGAGTTCGCGCAGTCCGTGGAAATACCCAACCTTGTGTTGACGCACTTCAGCGCGCGCCACCAGAACGAAGAAGGCATGGCGCAACTGATGGCCGAGACCCAGGCTCACTACCGCGGCAACGCCTTCCTGGCCAATGACCTCGACGTGTTCGAGCTCGACAGTGCAGGCCATGTGACCGTCACCCGCGCCTGATCGCATGAAAGAAGAAGATCAGGCGGTAGAAAAACAATGAGGAAGAAGAGATTTTCATGAGCACCCAGGAACTCCTGCGCTCCGCCCATCCCATCGAGCCCGCCATGCGCGCGCAGATCATGGAGGCCCTGCGCGACATCGAAGCAACGCACGACGTGACCGTGCTGTTCGCCTGCGAATCCGGCAGCCGCGGCTGGGGCTTTGCCTCGCCCGACAGCGACTACGACGTGCGCTTCGTCTACGTGAACCGCCTGCCGTGGTACCTCACGGTCGCGCCGCGCCGCGACGTGATCGAGCTGCCGATCAGCGGCGACCTCGACGTCAACGGCTGGGACCTGCGCAAGGCACTCGGCCTGATGCGCGAGTCGAACCCGACGCTGCTCGAATGGCTGCGCTCGCCCATCGTGTACCGCGACGATGCCGTGGCCATGCCGCGTTTTCGTGCGCTGTCGGAGGCGGTGTTCTCCAACGCGCGCGCGTGGCATCACTACACCTCGATGGCAAAGAAGAACTTCCGCGAGCACCTGCAGGCCGACGAGGTGCGCTACAAGAAGTACCTCTACGTGCTGCGCCCGCTGCTGGCCGCGCGCTGGATCCGCACGCAGCCTGGCGTGCCGCCGATGCGCTTCGCCAGCCTGGCGCAGCACACGCTCGATGCCGTGCGCGACGTGGCGCTCATCGAAGAGATCAACGCGCTGCTCGAAGTGAAGATGCGTGCCGGCGAAGCCGCGACCAGCCCGCGCTGGCCCGGCATCCACGCATTCATCGAAGCCGAGCTGGCGGCCAACGCGGCCGATCCGATCACGCCGCTGCCGCAAACCGAAGGCGCGGAGCTCGATGCCTTTCTTTGCGAGACGGTGCTGCGCTTCGACGCGGGGGCATCGCACGCCCAGGAAGGAGGCCACGCATGATCGAACTCGACGGCTCGCAAGGCGAGGGCGGCGGCCAGATCCTGCGCACCAGCCTTGCGCTGTCGGTGGTCACGGGCCAGCCCCTGTCCATCGAGAAGATTCGCGCGGGCCGGGCCAAGCCGGGCCTGATGCGCCAGCACCTGGCGTGCGTGAAGGCGGCCACGGAGATCAGCGGTGCGCAGGTCGACGGTGCCGAACTGGGCTCGCAATCGCTGCGCTTCGCGCCGGGGCCTGTGCGCTCGGGCGACTACCGCCTCGCGATTGCCGGTGCGGGCAGCTGCATGCTGGTGCTGCAGACCGTGCTGCCGCCGCTGCTGCTGGCCGGTGCGCAGAGCCGCGTGCATCTGAGCGGCGGCACGCACAACCCGATGGCGCCGCCTTTCCATTTCCTGGAGCGGGCGTTCGTGCCGCTCGTGCACCGGCTGGGCGCCGACCTGCAACTGTCGCTGCGCCGATGCGGCTTCTACCCGGCCGGCGGTGGTGAGGTCGAAGCGACCATCGTCCCGGCGGTGGGCGCGCTGCAGACCTTCGACCTGATGGCGCGGGGCGCGCAGCAGTCGGCCTATGCGGAGTGTCTGGCACCGGGCCTGCCGCGCCACGTGCCGACGCGCGAACTCGAAACGCTCGGCGGGGCGATGGGCTGGTCGGGCGAGCAGCTTCGCTTGGGGGCCGTGCGCCAGAACGAAGGCCCGGGCAATGCGCTGCTTGCCACGCTGGCGTATGAGCACGTCACCGAGGTCTTCACGGCCTTCGGCGAGAAGTCGCTCAGCGCCGAGCAGGTGGCGCACGGCTTGGTGAAGGAGGTGCGGGAGTTCCAGAAGAGCGAGGCCGCCGTCGGCCCGCATCTGGCCGATCAGCTCGCGTTGCTGCTGGCGCTCGCGGCGTGGCAAGGCAAGAAGGCCGGTGCCTTCACCTGCAGCGAAGTGACGGAGCACACGCGCACCAACTGCGCGGTGATCGAGCGTTTTCTGCCGGTGCGCTTCACGATCGCCGAAAGCCGCCAGGCCTCGACGGTGCGGGTCGCTCCGGCCTGACAGCGGAAAACTCCTTTCCGCTGGTGTTGTTGAACGGCCGGCGGGCCGCTGGGACACTCGCGCCCGTCGTATCCTGCGGCGCAGGCGTTCCCTGGCTGCGAGTCCCTGAGGAAAGATCAAGCGATGTCCGTCCAACCCTTCGTCTACAGCAGCGTGCCCCAGCGGGTGGTTTTCGGTGCGGGTTCGCTGCAGCACCTGGCGCGCGAGATCGATGCGCTGGGCGCCAGGCGTGCGCTGGTGCTGTCCACGCCCGAGCAGCGGCCACAGGCCGAGCGCATCGCCGACATGCTGGGCGCGCACGCGGCCGGTGTGTTCGACCGGGCCGTGATGCACGTGCCGATCGAGACCGCACGCGAAGCGCGCGAGGTGGCGCAACGCCTGGGCGCCGATTGCGCCGTGGCCATCGGCGGTGGCTCGACCACCGGGCTGGGCAAGGCCATCGCGCTCGACTCGGGCCTGCCGATCCTTGCGATTCCGACCACCTACGCGGGCTCCGAGATGACGCCGATCTACGGCATCACCGAAGCCGGCATGAAGAAGACAGGCAAAGACTTCAGGGTGCTGCCGCGCACCGTGATCTACGACCCCGAGCTGTCGGCCAGCCTGCCCGTGGGCATGAGCGTGACCAGCGGCATCAACGCCATCGCGCATGCGGCCGAAGGGCTCTATGCCACCGACGCGAATCCGATCATGGACCTGATGGCGCAAGAGGGCATTGCCGCGCTGGGCCGCGCCCTGCCGGCGATCCGTGCATCGGCCAAGGACCCGGGCGCGCGCAGCGATGCGCTCTATGGCGCCTGGCTCTGCGGCACCGTGCTCGGCAATGTCGGCATGGCGCTGCACCACAAGCTGTGCCACACGCTGGGCGGCAGCTTCAACCTGCCGCATGCCGAGACCCACACCATCGTGCTGCCGCACGCGCTGGCCTACAACGCAGCCGCCGCGCCCGAGGCGATGGCGCGCATCGCGAAGGCGCTGGGCGCGGGCAACGCGGCGCAGGCGGTGTTCGACCTGGCGCGCGACAACGGCGCACCGGTCGCGTTGCGCGACATCGGCATGAAAGAGTCGGACCTCGACCTGGCCTGCGCGCATGCGCTCACGAACCAGTACCCCAATCCGCGTCCACTGGCGCGCGATGCGATTCGTGCCTTGCTGCAGAACGCCTGGGAGGGCGTGCGGCCCTGAGCCGCTGCTTCCCGGTGCCCGGCCGGCGGGCGAAGGCCACTGCCCGGCGCGCGCAAAAAAAAGCCGGCCCCGCTTTCACAAGGGCCGGCTTCGGTGTGCGGACCCGCCGAAGCGGGATGGGCGCCGCGAACCGATTACAGCGGCAGTGCGTCGCCACGGGCGGCAGCGCGGGCGGCGGCACGCACCGTGGCGCGGTCGATGGTGCTGGCCACCACGGGCGCGACGCCCGACGAAGCGGCTTCGGCGTAGGGGTTGTCGCTGTGCGCGGCGGCCACAGCTTCGGCGCGGACCGCGGCGCGGCTCGTGGACGAAACGAGGGTCGGGGCCGGGCCGGCGTTGGCGCCCTCTGCATAGGGGTTGTCGCTGCGTGCGGCCGCCACGGCCTGGGCGCGCACGTCGGCGCGGCTGGCCTGCGAGGTGATCGATTGCACGCCTTCGTAGGTTTCGGCGTGTGCGGCACCTGCTGCGCCCAGCATGGCGAATGCGGCTGCGGACAGGGCGATGAGTTGCTTGGTGTTCATGATGAAAGTCCCTTCGAATGACGGTGTGGTCGGCGGACATTCGTCGTTGCCACGCATGCAGTGTGAAACCGCAGCGCAATCGGCGATGTGCGTTTGCGCACCGCTTTCGTCGATTACGCGGGAAGGGTCGCAGGCTGCGGATACAGCACTTGCAGGGGCTCGGAACGTCCGCGCACGGTGAGTGTCTCGGCGTGGCCCATCGTGTCCGCCATGCCCGCCTGTTCGGCCGCGAACAGCGAGACCACAAGGCGCGACGCGGCCGTCTTCGAATGGTCCTGCAGGCGGCTCGCGGTGTTGACCACTTCGCCGATGGCGGTGAAGGTGGTGGTCTCCATGTAGCCCACTTCGCCCACTGCCGCGCGGCCTGCATGCAGGCCCATGCCGAAGTCCAGTCGCTGGCCGAACTGGGCCTCGAAGCCTTCGCTCCATGCGTCCATGCGCCGGGCGATGAGCGTGGTGGCGTGCAATGCCTGCTTGCATGCGGTGGGGAGGTCGGTTTCCAGTCCGAAGATCGCCATCACGCTATCGCCGATGAACTGGTTCGGCACGCCGCCACTCTCGCGCACGGCCGCGCCGACCGTGGCGAAGTAGCGGTCGAGCACATAGGCCAGGTCGAAGGGCCACTGCCGCTCAGAGAGGCCCGACCAGCGGCGCAGGTCGACGAACAGAATCGCCACGTCGCGCTCGCGCCCGAAGCTGCCGACCGGTGCGGGCCGGCCTTCGTTGGGCAGCGGCGCGAACAGCGGCGTGACCTCGATGTCGCCGCGCGGGCGCAGCTGGCAGGCCAGCCGCACGTCGTCCGGTGCGCGCACGCGTTCGAGCGTGCGCTGCTCGTCGCGGCCCGGCATGCCGATGTGATCCGCGGGGCCGACCACGCGCACGCGGCAGGTCGAGCAGCGCGCCCGTCCGCCGCAGATCGACACATGGTCGATGCCATGCGATCGGCTTGCTTCCAGCACGCTCCAGCCGAGCGGCACGTGCACCGTGCGGTCCGGGTAGCGCAGGGCCACCGAGGGTTGGCGCGACAGGCGCGCAAACCAGTTCCGGCCCCATCGGGCCGTCAGCAGGGTGAACAGCGCCAGCCCGTAGAACCACTTGATGCCGTCTTCCACCGCGCCGAGCGACTTGCCTTGCGCGGCTGTCGGCACGGTCACCTGCGGCACGCCGGTCCACTGGAACTCGCGGCCCATCGAAACGAAGCCCATCGCGGCCGTCACCGGCAGCAGCACGGCCACGGCCAGCAGCACATAAGAAAAGCGCCGGTAGGCCGGCTGTGCGCGCAGCGCGAAGTGCAGGCCCAGGCAGCCATGCGTCCAGGCCGCGAGCATCATCCCCAATTGCGCCGTGGCGCCCGGCCAGTCCCACAGGCCCCAGACGACGCGCACATACGAGCCGTCGATGCCGTAGGCCAGGTACGCGCCGCGCATGGCCGTCAGGTGCTTGGCCAGCAGCAGCGGCAACGCAAAGCCCAGCAGCACGCGCAGTGCCTCCAGCGGCGGCATGCGCAGGGTGCGGCGTTCCCACAGCGCGATCACGGCCAGGGCGAGGTGCGTGGCCGCGGCGCCGTACAGCAGCAGGGTGCCCGGCAGGCTGTGCCAGAACATCTGCACGCCCCGCAGCACGGTTTCGGCCGCGGCAAAGGAATAGATGCCGAGCGAATGGTTCAGCAGGTGGGCCGTCACATAGGCCATGAGCACCAGCCCGCTCGCCCAGCGCAGGTTGCGCCGTGTCGGCGCTCTCAGCGGAAAAGAAGGCGGAAGGGGGGAACGTCTGTCCATGAACGGGTTCGAAACGGCACCCGAGCATAATGCGCGCGCCCCTACCGACCGGCATGGCCCCACCTCCAGACTCTCCCCGCTCCAGCCTCGCGCTGCGCCAGATCGCGCTGCTCGAAGGCCTCTCCGACCAGCGCCTCGACCTGTTGGCCCGGCAATGCCTGTGGCACAGCGTGGAGGCCGGCAAGCCGCTGCTGCTGCGCGCCGAGCAGCAGGGCGAGGTGTTCCTGCTGGTCTCGGGCCGCGTGCGGGTGACGACCTATTCGGCCAACGGCCGGCAGGTCACCTTCCGCGATTCCGAAGCTGGCGAGCATTTCGGCGACATCGCTGCCATCGACGGCGGCCCGCGTTCCGCCGACGTGGTCACGCTTGAATCCAGCGTGGTCGCCAGCCTCGACCGGCCCGCCTTCATGGCGCTGCTGCGCGACGAACCGCTGGTGGCCGAGCGCGTGATGCAGCGCCTGGCATCGCTGGTGCGGCAGCTCTCCGAGCGCGTGATCGACCTCAGCACCCTGGGCGTGCAGAACCGGCTGCATGCCGAACTGCTGCGCTTGGCGCGCACCGCCGGCGGCGAAGGCAACCAGGCCCGGCTGGAGCCGGCGCCCAAGCATGCGGCGCTGGCCAGCCAGATCAGCACCAACCGCGAGCAGGTCACGCGCGAGCTGAATGTGCTGGTGCGCAGCGGCGTGCTGCGCAAGGACGGCAAGGCCCTGCTGGTGGCCGACGTCGGCCGCCTGGAGCGGATGGTCTCGCAGGTGCGGGGCGACGCCGGCTGAGCCGGAAGGCCGGGATCAGTTCCAGCGGCCGTTGCGCCCGCCGATGCTGAAGCGGCCAGCGCCCAGCAGCACCACCGTCAACGCGCCGAACAGGTACAGGCCCTGCAGTTCGAGCGCCCAGCCGCCTTGCTTGGTCAGCGCGAACAGGTCGGCCATGTGCACGAGGCCCAGGGCCACGATCATGTTGATGACCACCACGCCGGCGGCCGCGCGGGTGAACAGGCCCGCCATCATCAGCAGCGGGGCGATGATCTCGCCGACGAACACCAGGTAGGCCAGCCCGCTCGGAAGCCCCGCCTTGGCCAGCATGCCGCCGATGAAGCCCACGCCGGCCGACAGCTTGAAGACGCCGTGCAGCAGCACCAGGAAGCCGACGCTCACGCGAAGCAGCAGCTTGCCCGCGTCGTCGGTGTTGGCCGGGGAGAGGGTGGACAGCGGCGAGGCGATCGGCGCACGCGCGGTGTTGGCGGCTACGGCCTGGGTGTTCATGGCAGATCCTTGGAAACTTGATTGACAACACTGGGCCGCCGCGAAATGCAGCGGTTGCGGTTCCAGTGTGCGGAGCTGCCGAAATCCGGGATGTGCGTTTACGCACCTTTTTCAGCGAAAGGCCCGGTCGGCCTGTCGGTCAGTGCGTGCCGAAGTGGCCGGTCCACTTGCGCTCGTAGTCCATCTTCTGGAAATGCGCCGCCATGAAGTCGATGAAGCTGCGCACCTTGGCCGACAGGTGCTTGCGGCTCGGGTAGGCCAGGTTGATCGTCAGGTGCGGCAGGTCCCAGTCGTCCAGCGTGGGCACCAGCCGGCCGGCCACGATGTCTTCATAGACGATGTAGGTCGGCTGCACCAGGATGCCCATGCCGTCGAGCGCGGCGGCGCGCAGCACCTGGCCGTCGTTCGATTCGAGCAGGCCGCTGACCGACACCGTGTGGGTCTCGCCCTTGCGGCTGAAGCGCAGCTCGTTCGGGTTGTTGGCGTGGGTGTAGATCAGCAGCTTGTGTTGCTTCAGCTCGTCGAGCGTCTTCGGAAAGCCGTGCTGCGCGAAGTAGCGCGGCGAGGCCGCGAGAATGCGCCGCGTCTCGCCCAGCCGGCGGATCGTGACGTTTGAATCGGGCTCGAACTCGCGCGTGCGGATCGCCACGTCGATGTTGTTGTCGATCAGGTCGAAGTAGCGGTTGGCCGCCTCCACGTGCACCGTCACGCCCGGGTAGCGCTGCGTGTACTCGCGCAGCAGCGGCGCGATGTGGTGGATCGAGAACGACAGCGACGCCGTGATGCGCAGCGTGCCCGTGGGGTTGAGCGCGGTCGCGTTCACCGTCGATTCGGCATCGGACAGGTCGGCCAGGATGGTGCGCGCGCGGCCGCAGAACTCGCGGCCGGTGTCGGTCAGGTACAGGCGGCGCGTGTTGCGCTCGACCAGCCGCGCGCCCAGTCGGGCTTCGAGCGCGCTCAGGTGGCGGCTCGCGGCCGCGTTCGACAGCCCCAGCGCCTCGGCCGCACGGCTCAGGCTGCCGGCATCGGCGATCTGCACCAGCAGTGCGATTTCGGTCCAGCGGTCCATGGTGATGTCTCCGGGGCTTTTCTTCTGTCGTGCCGACGTTGGGGTGAACCGCCGCACCCCGACGTTCGCGGGCGCTTGATTTTATGGGGCGGGTCGTTGGCGATGCGTTTGCGCATGAGCCCGTCGAGAGTCGATGCCTCGATGACCCGATGCTCTTTCTCGGGCAGGGCAAGCTTCGATCGCGGGACTTGAGGCTGATCGAACTCCAGTACCAAAGCATTAATGAGGGAGTTAATAACTTTTGCCGCTGCCGCATATTTGTGACCTTGTGCGCAGGCTGACATCAGGCACCCCTTAATTCAGACGCCACGTTCCCTGACAATCTTGACCCCGACGCGTTTTGATACAGAACCGTCGCACGTAGTAAAAAAATTCTCAGGGAGTTCAGGGCATGAATCGCCATTTGCATCGCATCGTCTTCAATGCCGCCAGAGGCATGCGCATGGTGGTTCAGGAAACGGCCACGAGCACGGGCAAAGGGGCGAACAGGGCGACGACGACGGCGGTGGGTGGTGCGCTGCTGGCCGGCGCCGCGGCGCTGGCGCCCATGCTGGCGGGGGCGGTACTGGCCGGAATGCTGACGCCGACATCGGTGCATGCGCAGATCGTCGGAGCGCCCAACGTATCGCCCGGCCTGCGTCCCACCGTGCTGGTGGCGCCCAACGGTGTGCCGCTGATCAACATCGCGACGCCGAGCGCGGCGGGTGTCTCGCGCAACGTCTACAACCAGTTCAACGTCGCGCCCAACGGAGCGATCCTCAACAACAGCCGCGCGAACGTCCAGACGCAACTGGGCGGGTATGTGCAGGGCAATCCGTTCCTGGCCACGGGCCCGGCCCGGATCATCCTGAACGAGGTCAATGGCGGCTCGCCGAGCCAGCTTCGCGGCTACATCGAGGTGGGTGGGCAGCGCGCGGAAGTGATCATCGCGAATCCGGCCGGCATCAGCGTGGACGGCGGCGGCTTCATCAATGCCTCGCGCGCTACGCTGACCACAGGCACGCCGCAGTTCAATGCGATCGGGGGGCTCGACAGCTTCCTGGTGCGCGGCGGCACCGTCACCATCGACGGCGCGGGCCTCGATGCCCGCACGACCGATTACGCGGCCATCCTGGCGCGGGCCGTGCAGGCCAATGCCGGCATCTGGGCGAGTGAGCTCAAGGTGGTGACCGGTGCGAACCAGATCAGCGCCGACCACGGCCAGATCACGCCCACATCGGGCACCGGTGCCGCGCCGACCTTTGCGCTCGACGTCGCCGCGTTGGGCGGCATGTATGCGAACAAGATCAACTTGATCGGCACGGAGGCCGGCCTGGGCGTACGCAACGCCGGCAACATCGGCGCCGGTGTCGGTGGGCTTGTGGTCACGGCCGCCGGTCGTCTCGAGAACATCGGCACCCTGGAGGGCCAGCGCGTCGAGTTGACCACCCCCGGAGACATCGACAACCGCGGCGGCACGATTCGTCAGACCAGCACGGCCGGCCTGACCATCACCGCGCCGGTCTTGAGCAATACCCAAGGCGGCGTGATCGGTGCCGAACCTGCGAGCGCCGCGACAGGCAGCTCGGGCACTGGCGGCAGCAGTGGTGCGACGAACCCGGGAGGCACGACGCCAACCAGCGGTGGCGGCACGACGACGCCATCTGCCACGGACGGCAGCAGCGCCGGTACGGGCGGCACATTCACGCCCGCCACGTACACCCCACCCGCGCCCGGCGTCATCACCGCGGGGGGCACCCTCTCCAACGACGGTGGACGCATCTACGCAGGCGGCCCCATCACGCTGAACACGCCGCAGGTTAACAACGCAGGCGGCACGCTGTCGGTGGCAAGCATGGCCGTCTCGGGTCCGGGCTTCAGCAACGCGGGCGGGACCTTGAGCGCCAGCAACAGCTTCAGCGCCAATGTGGGCCAGTTGGACAACAGCGGCGGCAAGCTGAATGCAGGCAACCTGAACATCGTCACGAGTGGCGACCTGATCAATGTCGACGGCACGCTGACCAGCGGCACCGATGCGAACCTCACGGTCGGCGGCAAGGCCGACAACACGCGCGGCGTGATCTCGGCCACGGGTGCGCTGACCGCGAGCGTTGCGGGGGCGGTGAACAACACGTCGGGCACCCTGATCGCCAACAACAATGTCGCGCTCACGGCCGCATCGCTGGACAACAGCAAGGGCAGCATCCAGTCGGCACAGGCCGGCGTGCAGGTTGCGACGAGCGGCCCGTTGATCAATGGCAGCGGTGGCAGCATCGGTGCGGCCACGGACCTGAATGTCCAGGCCGGCTCGCTGAGCAACAGCGGCACCATTCGCGGCACCAACGATACGACGCTCAACGTCTCCGGTGCGCTCGCCAACAGCAGCAGCATCACCGCCGGCCGAAACACGACGGTCACGACAGGCAGCCTGCAAGGCAGCAGCACCGGCGTGCTCGGTGCTGGCGTGCAGGGCGACGGCAAGCTCGGTGGCGTGGGCGATCTGCGCGTCACGGCTTCCGGCGCGCTGACTGCCAACGGGGCGAACCTCGCAGCCGGCAACGCCACGTTGCAAGGCGCGAGCGTCGATCTTTCGGCCGGCCAGACCAGCGCAGCCAACATCGCGATCACCGCGACCCAGGGCAACGTGGTCACCGGCAGCAAGGCCACGGTCGTGACACCCGGCACATTGAGCGTCACGGCCAACGCCCAGCCCGGCCAGACTTTGGTGAACGACGCCGGTCAGCTCAATGCCGGGCAACTGAAGCTGAGCGCTTCGAACATCGCCAACACGAATGGCGGCGAGATCGTGCAGACCGGCACTGGTGCGACCACCATTGCCACTTCTGGCACCTTGAACAACGACGGCGGACGCATTGCCAGCAATGGGCAAGACCTGGCGCTTCAGGCGAATGCGATCACGAATTCGGCGGGCAAGGTTGAGCATGCTGGGGCGGGCACGTTGAGCATTGCGGGTGGTAGCTACAGCGGTGCTAACGGCCGGATCATCGGCAATGGTGTACTCAACGTTGCGATGTCAGGCGGCTTCGTCCAGGATGGTGGCGTCATCGACGTCGAGCAGATCACCATCGCCGCCGCGTCCTTGAGCAACAACGGCGGCCAGATTCTTCAGACTGGCACCAATGCCACCGCCCTCACTGTCGCGGGGGCACTTGAGAACAACGGCGGTGGGATCGTCAGCAACGGCGCCATCACCGTCGCCGCAGGCAGCCTGGCGAACCAGAACGGCGTACTGCGCACGGCCAACAAGGCAGACTTGTCGGTGACTGCAACGGCGGCTTTGGACAACGGCGCCAAGGGCGTGATCACCGCTGGCGGCAATGGAGTCGTGAAGGCCGGGGCCCTCACCAACGATGCAGGAAGCATTACGGCCGTCGGAGACCTTGCGGTGACCGTCGCCGGCGCCGCCACCAACGCGAGGGGCTCCATCGCCGCCAATGGCAGTAGCACGCTCACGGCGGAAAGTCTGGACAACACCCAAGGCACGATTGCCTCGGTGAAGGCGAACCTTGCCATCACGACCTTCGGCACGAGCGTCAATGCCAAGGGCTTGATGACGGCGGGCGGCAATACCACGCTGATCAATGGCGGCCTGACAAACACTGGCGGCACCGTCTCGGGCACGGCCCTGTCGGTGAACACCAACGGCCAGCAGCTCGTGAACAACACCGGCGTGCTGGCTGCAACGACCACCGCCAACCTGCAAGCCGGCGCATTGTCCAATGACGCAGGCCTGATTCAGAGCGGTGGTGCGATGACCATCGACACCCACGGCCAGGCACTCATCAACTCGAACGCGGCCGGCTTCGCGACGGGCTTGGGCGGCATCACCAGTGCGGACACACTGACGCTCACCGCAGGCGCGGTGAACAATGGGAGCGGCTACATCGGCGCCAAGAACGCGCTGAATGCGAGCACGCAGGCATTCACGAACACGGGCAATGGCGTCGTTCTCGGCCAATCCACGGTCACCCTCAATGCCAACGGCGCCAACTATGACAACAGCGGCGGTGGCCAAACCCAGGCCGTGGGCGATCTCACCATCGCGACGGGCGGCGGCACCGTCGACAACACCGGCGCCCTGATCCGTTCGCTTGGCACGACCACCCTGAACGCCGCCTCGGTCACTAACGCAAACACCCAAGCCCAGGATCAAGGCATCGAGGGCAAGAATGTCGGCCTCAATGTCGGCGGCCTGAACAACAGCAAGGGCTCCATTCGAGGTGACCAGGATGTCACCATCACGAGCGGCGGCACGGCGGACAACACCAACGGATTTGTCTCGGCCATGGGTACGCTGCGCATTGTTGATCCCAATGCAGCAAGTCCAGCGACAGCCCCCAGGACGCTCAATCTCCTGAACACTGGCGGCACGCTGGTCGCCAACAAGGGCGTCGAACTGCGGCTGGACCAGGGCACCCTGGGCGGCAAGATTCAGTCGGGCGCCGACCTCACCATCAACGCCAGCAAGAACATCACTGTCGCTCAGGACGGCGCCCTGGCGGCCATCGGCAACCTGACCCTGACCAGTAGCGGAAACATCTCCAACGCCGGCAAGATCACCTCTGGTAAGTCGACCTGGGTGGAGGCCAACAACCTGGACATCGCCGCCACCGGGCAGATCACCTCGCTGGGCACCACCACCGCGATTGCTCACGACACACTGACCAACCGCGGCCTCATCGACGGAACCACAACGCTCGTGATGGGCAGCAACACCGTCACCAACATCGGAACTGGCCGCATCTACGGCGACCAGTTGTCGATCCAGGCCGGCACCCTCAACAACATCGCCGAGACGGCCGACGGTACTACCACTGCGGCCACCATCGCAGCTCGCAAGCGTCTGGATCTGGGCGTCGGCACGCTGAACAACAGCGATGGTGCCCTGATCTTGAGCCTGGGCGATGTGAACATCGCCGGCACCTTGGACGCAAACAGCCAAGCCAGCGGCCGGGCAAGCGCCATCAACAACCACGCCGCGACCATCCAGGCTCAGGGCCAGGTGAACATCAACACGAACACCTTGGCCAACACCAACGGTGGCGTGACCTACACAATGGTGGACAGCGGCACCAGCACGCACGTCGTGCAGTTCGCACTGCAGACTTCCCCGCTGCAACGCTATGACGCGGCAGATGTGTTCCTGGGCGTCGTCGACAACCCCTGTGCCGGGCTTGCGTTCTGCAACCAGAAAAACTCCTATGGACAGAACCCCGAGGTATGGCCGTCCTGGAAGGCTGTCTCGGGCAGTGAGTTGGGTTCGACCCCGTACCGCAACATCATCATCCCGAAATTGACGGGGTATCCCATCGACAAGTTCGGTGCCTACTACCTGAACCCACCCCGTCACAGTGCAGAGCGCGGCGGCGATCCGGGGTACTTTTACCCTGCCACCGATCCCATCTGGGCGGCGTTCGGTGTCGCGCCGCCGTCCGTCGAACTGCCTGCCTATCTGCATGGGCTCACACAGGACCAGGTCACGGTGGGCAACATGGAAAGCCACTTCCTGGCGGACGGGACCGTCAAGTTCGATCATCCGCTTACCCAGGCTGAATACGACGCCTTGCCCGGCTTCAATGCGGCGCACGAGGCCCTGGATGCCCAGACCTCGAAATTCATGGCCGCCATTGTCGGCAAGCCGCCGTCCATGAATATCCAGTACTCGCCCGGCCCCGGGGGGCTGACCAACGCCTACACCTACTGGGACTACACCGAGACCGGCAGCACTCCCGTGCTGCAAAGCTCCGCGCCGGGCAAGATCCTCTCGGGCGGCGCGATGAACCTCAATGTCGCCAGTGGCTTGAACGACATGAGCCAGATCGTGGCCGGTGGTGCGCTTAATGTGCACGGTGGCAACATCGTCAACCAAGGCTTGACCGCCGACGCTCAGTTGAAGCAGATCGGCACCACCGGCACGATGGTCGGCGCGGGTGACAACGCCCGGCCGGTGATCACGCCGTACAACCAGACCATCAACACCACAGTGGTGCTGGCCACAGGCGTGCAGCAGGGCAACACGGCGGTGGGCGCCAATGGCACGTCCATCGGGGGCCTGAACGCCGGTGGTAATTCCGGTGTCGTGGCTCAAGGCAGCGGTGCTCTCAACGCCAACACGCGCGTCTCGCCCATCGTGCAAGTGCCCCTGGCCGTGACAGGCTCGGGGAATGCCACGGGCACCCAAGCCAATGCCGCTGGCGCCGCCAATGGCGCCAGCGGCACAGGTACTGCCAGTGGAGCCACCCCCACCGTGGTGCGCACCACCACACCGAACCTCGGCGTGCCCAGCGCGAGCTTGTTTCGCACGCAACCCGATGCGGGCAGCCGCTACCTGATCGCCACCGATCCAGCCTTTGCGCAATACCGCTCCTGGCTCAGCAGCGACTACCTGTTGAACAACCTGGGGCAAGACCCGAACAACACGCTCAAGCGCCTGGGCGATGGCTTTTATGAGCAGCAACTGATCGACCAGCAGGTTGCCAAGCTCACTGGCTCGCGTTACCTCGATGGCTTCGGGGACGACCAGACCCAATACACGGCGCTGATGAACTCGGGCGCGACCTTCGCCCAGAAGTACAACCTGACGGTCGGCGTTGCCCTGACGGACGCGCAGATGGCGCAGTTGACCAGCGACATCGTCTGGCTGGTGAAGCAGACTGTCACGCTGCCTGACGGCAGCACGCAGCAAGTGCTCGTGCCCCAGGTCTACGTGCGTGCGCGCCCCGGCGACATCGATGGCTCGGGTGCCCTGCTCGCGGGCAAGAGCATCGACCTGAACATCAGCGGCGACCTGCTCAACATCAGCGGCACCATCGCCGGTCGCCAGGCCGTGAGCCTGAGCGCCGACAACATCGCCAATCTGGGCGGGCGCATCACCGGCGACAGCGTAAGCGCCAAGGCCAACACCGATCTGATGAACATCGGCGGCATGATCGATGGGCAAAGTGCCGTCGATCTGCAGGCCAAGCGCGACATCACCATTGCCAGCACCACCCGCACCAGCACCAACGCTGAAAGCGGCCGCAGCGACACCGTGCTCGACCGCGTGGCCGGCGTCTACGTTGGCAACGCAGGCCAGCCCGGCGCAAAGCTGTCGATCGATGCGGGGCGCGACCTTGTGCTTGCGGGCGCCATCGTCTCCAACCAAGGAACAAGCACGGGGGGCGAGAAAGCCGGTACCACCTTGCAGGCCGGTCGCGACATCTTGCTGGGCACCGTGACCACTGCCAGCAGTGAGAGCGTGCAGGTCGCCGGCTACAGCCGCAACGAGTCTCGCCAACAGCAGGTGGGTACGCAGATCACGGCCGTGGGCGACATCGGATTGCAGGCCGGGCGCGACCTGAGCGCGCAAGCCGTGCATATCTCCAGCAGCCAGGGCAACGTTGTTCTGGAGGCCAAGCGCGATCTCACCATCGTCTCGGGCAGCCAGCAGACCGCGTTCGACAACCAGTTGGGTGACGACAAGAGCCAGTACTACATCAAGAACCAGATCCAGATGGGCAATGCCCAGTCCAGTGTGGTGATGGGGGCAGGCGACGTCACGCTGCGCTCGGGCCGCGACTTGACCGTCGAGGGCGGTGTGCTTGCGGCCGGAGCAGACGCGAAGACACAGCAGGCCATCAACGACGCGACCCAGCCTGTGGACACCCGACGCAGCGGGACCGGCAGCGTCGTGGCCATGGGCGATGGAGGTACGCCGCGCCTGAACCACGACAACTCGAACATCGCCGGGCCTTCCATGCCGACGCGCGGCACGCTCACGCTGGATGCGGGCGGCGACATCAACCTGCTGGCCAGCCAAAACGAGCTGTCGGTCAACAACAAGAACGAGGACGGCAGCAGCCGCAATGCCAAGCGGGATGCGAGCGCGACCGTGTCGAACGGTACGCAGCTCAGCGGCGGCACCGTCAACATCCAGGCCAAGGGAGACATCAACAGCCAGGCGACCGAGGTCAATGCGAACACGCTGAACGTGACCACGCCGGGGCAGTTGAACCTGCTCACCGCCAAGGACAACGTGAGCGTGAGCCAGAGCGGCATCGACAACGATGCGTGGTTCGTGACGGGTGGGGACTCGGGGCAGAAGAATGACGTCACGCGCTACAACCAGTTCAATGCGAAGAACGTCAACCTGAGCGCTGGCAGCATCAATGCGCAGCTCGGCGGCCTCGATACCCCCGGTGCATTGGCGCAGCAGCCTGGCATGGCCTGGATCGGCCAGTTGCAGAACGATCCGAGCCTTGCAAGCAAGGTCGACTGGCAGCGCGTGAAAGAGGTTCACGAGCAGTGGGACAACACCTATGTGACGCTGGGACCGGCCTCCAAGGTGATCGTGGCCCTGGTCGTAACGGTCGCCACTGGTGGGACCGGGTTGACGGCGACCTCGGGGACCACTGGTACAGCCGTGGCCGGGACAGGCGCGGCCACCAGCAGTCTGGGGCAGGTTCTGGCGAATTCGCTGGGCATCTCTTCCATGGGCACTGTGATGGAGGCCGGTCTGGTGTCCATGATCAGCACGGCCAGTGTGTCCTTGGTGGAAAACGACGGCAACATCGGCAAGGTGCTCAAGGAGCTGGGATCGAGTGCATCGATCAAAAGTATCCTGTCAGGCATGCTGACAGCCGGCGCTATTCAAGGTGTCGGCACCCTCCTGCCTGAAGGCGTGGCTAACGCGAGCATTGCGGCAGGGTCATCTCCTACTCAGTTGTTGGGCCGCTATGTGAGCCAGGCCGTGGCTGGCGCAGTGGTGAATAACGCCGTCTATGGTGGGAGCCTGGGGGACAGCCTGGAGGCGGCGATCAAGACCGGCTTCATTAACACAGGGGCCGCCCTTGCAGCCGGCCAGATCGGGGCGTTGATGCCATCGTTGAGCGACAGTCCGACGCTCAATGCATTTGCAGCGAATGTTGCTCATGCGATTGCGGGTTGTGTCGCGGGCGCGGCCAGAGCGGGTGTTTCTGGCGGCAGCGGCAGCGACGGATGCAGTGCAGGGGCCCTGGGAGCGGTGGTTGGGCACCTCGTGGCGGGTGCGTTCAATCCGAACAACGATCAAAGCCTGGCGACGCAGACCATTGCCATCGCGAATCTGATGGGTGGAATCGCGGGAGCTGTGGTCGGTAACCCCGATGGCAGCGGCGCCAGCATCGGCGCCCAGGCGGGCGGAAACGCGGCCGAGAACAACTACCTGAGTCATCCGCAGGAAGATGCCTTCAAGAAGGCGCTGGCGGCTTGTGCACCAGGGGACACGACCTGTGTTCGGGCGGAGACCGCGAAATGGCAGGTGGTGGACCGCCAGCAAACGGCCGATGCGGAGAACTGCATCACCGGGAGAGTGTGTGCGACGGTCGCCAGGGAGGCGTGGACCGGTACCGGCTTCACGCAGAAGCAGACCGCCGATCTGTGTCAGGGAGAGCCCACCTGCATCACGTTCACACAGTCGCTTGCGCGGACGGACTCCAACGACGCGTTCACGGCGGGTGGGCGTGCGGCGTCTGTGCCCAGAGAAAAGGTGCTCCAGGATTTGGCTGCACGGGGCATGTCGCCGGAGTACGCGAAGATGTGGAGCGAAGTCCAGCCTGCGGATATTGCAGGTGCTGGCCTGCATCTGGCTGGTGCAGTGACTGGCTCGGGCGGTGGCAGCGGTCGGACGACTGCTCGTCCGACCGGGAGCGCAGGTTCAACCGGTGACGACCTTCCGCCGGGATTCAGTCGCGGCTCTGGGGGCAAGGGGCCAGTCATTGGTGATATCGACCCTGTCACGGGCGAGGTCGTGCCGAACGGTAGTGCTGGTTCGCTCGGGAGTGGCGCGACAGCCCCGCGTCTCCCGACACTGGGCCCAATCAAAACTCCAGGCGAAACGGAAAATTTTCCAACTATATTGCTGCCAGATCCGCCGATTGGAAGTGGCCCACGCCCACCAAATGGGTCAGGTATCGGCTTTGATGGCTATACGCCGCCAACAAGTTCAACGCCCAATGCCGTAGGTACGGTGCGTGCCGGCAACTCGTCCTTGGATATTCACTTAATAGATGAGGGCACAAATGCATACTCAGGGTCGGGGAAAAATCTCTATGGAACGCATGATCAAAGTGCGTTTAACATTGCACTGAATGTAAACGGGGGCATCGTCGTAAGTTCAACAAAAGTTGCAGGAACTGACGGAATATATGAAGTGCAATACCAATTGCCTGGCAAAAATGTTGCTACAAAAACAGTTTTTGATCCAGCGGTCTACTCTCCTGCTGATATGGCGAAAATGGCGCAATCTGCCAGCCAATCGGCGATTAATCAATATGTGACATCGGGTGCTGCTGGACAGGCTACCATTATTGTTCGCGTCGGAGGACTTCAATGGAGGGTGGGCGTTGGCCCCGGTTCCAGTGGAGTTCCAGATGTCAAAACCGCCTATCCAATAGGAGCCGCATCTTGGCCTTAAAAAATTTCAAATTTGCACAAACTAATGAAAAACTGGGTGCGTTGTTGAACTATGCATTGACGGGAATAGTTCAAAGCAATCTTGATAGATTAGATATGCCGGGGATGACATCAAGTCTTGATCTCCTGTACAAGCATCGAGGATTGGGGTATGAAGATGAGGTGGAGTTTTATTTTTTGCCCCATGCAAGTGGCATTGAAGGCGCACCTATTGATTTTGTGGTTATTAGTGACCTGCTTTTTAATCCCGGTGAGGCGGGGCTTTATGCGTATGGTGAATTTGCGCAAAATCTATACCTGGAACTTTTGAAGCAAAGCGAAGGCGATTCAATGCTGAGGGATAAAGCCTTGCGGTTAATTGAGAAATTTAACTTGCAAAAATTCGCAAATACTTGCGAATGATT
The DNA here is from genome assembly GCF_900100965.1 of Variovorax sp. EL159. Classification (GTDB taxonomy): domain Bacteria; phylum Pseudomonadota; class Gammaproteobacteria; order Burkholderiales; family Burkholderiaceae_C; genus Variovorax. The sequence goes on from NZ_FMUJ01000008.1 coordinate 344,829, forward strand.
TTGCTTTGTACGATCTTTTCAATCACGCCAAATAAGAGGCATTTACATCAACGAGGGCAGCACATATTTTCAGATTCTTTGCTGGACTGCGTGCCGTGCATTGAGGTAGCCGCGTACCCGTCGTATTCATCCCGTGATGATTCGAGCGTAGAGACGCTGAGCAGCGTTTCGGCGGATGCATCGTCGCTACTGGTTGAGCTTTAGTGGGTTGTGCGGCTATTCGCAGTAGGTTGTGCCGGGTTACGTGGTTGAGATAGGTGCCTTAGTGGCAGGATCGTCACCCTATTCGGACGGGAGACTGGGTCGGCATAGGAGGCTGCGAGCGCAGTTCGTTGACGGTGCAAGTTTTGACCGACGTCGTCGAAAAAAATAAAGAAGGGGGTCTGATTTGAAGCTCAACTTGCTGGCTGCTGTCATGGCAGTCGGCCCGCTACTGGCCGTGGCCCAGCAATCACCTACCACGCCGCAGCCCTTCGTCGAGCAGCAACGCCAGCAAGAGCGCGAACGCGCGTTGCGCGAGCAGAACGAGCGCACCGTCGACCAGCGTCCGCAGGCAGCGCCACCAGCGCCAAACCAGCGTATCCCTGAGGCCGAGTCGCCGTGTTTTCGTATCGACCGAGTGCTGCTGGTCGGTGAGAAATCCGAGTCCTTCCAATGGGCCGTCGCCGATCTCTCCGGCCCCGATGGGCACGATTCCCCCATCGGTCGCTGCCTCGGCACCGCCGGCGTCAACGTAGTCCTCGCCCGTGCCCAGCAAGCCGCCATCGCTCGCGGTTACGTCACGACCCGCGTTCTCGCTGCGCCGCAGGATCTGTCGACCGGCACCTTGACGCTGTCCCTCGTGCCAGGCCGCATCGCAGCCATCCGCACGACCGCAGACTCCTCATCGACCTTGCTCGGCAGCTCAGCCTTGCTTGCCACCGCCATCCCCGCCCGCCCCGGTGACCTGCTGAACCTGCGCGACATCGAACAGGGCCTGGAAAACCTCAAGCGTTCCCCCACCGCCGAAGCCGACATCCAGATCGAACCCTCGACAGCCGCAGACGCCAAGCCCGGCGACAGCGACCTTGTCGTCAAGTACGTCCAATCCAAGAAGTGGCGCGTCAACCTGAGCCTGGACGACAGCGGCACCAAGGCCACGGGCCGCTACCAATCCGGCGCCACCGTCTCGCTGGACAACCCCTTCGGCCTGAACGACCTGCTCTACGTCAGCGCCAACCACAGCATCAACGGTCACCTGTTCGGCGATCCGGGCAAGGGCACCGAAGGCCAGACCATTCACTACTCGCTGCCTTACGGCTACTGGCTCCTGGGCTTCACCGCCTCCAACAGCCAGTACCGCCAGAGCGTGGCCGGCTTGAACCAGGACTACG
>NZ_FMUJ01000013.1 GCF_900100965.1 Variovorax sp. EL159
CTTGGGTGTTGCGCCCTCTCTCCTTGGGGAGAGGGCGGGGGGGAGGGTATCGGCTTTCATCCAGGCGAGGCGGTGTTCCTGCGCCGTCGACCCTCACCCCAACCCTCTCCTCAAGGGGAGAGGGAGTCAGAGCCAGAGCCCAAGTCGAGCGAAGCAAAGGCCCGGCCCCAAGCCGAGCGAAGCGATGGCGCGTTCGGTATCCAAGCCCCTCTGGCTGCGCCGAGGAGCGGAGCGTTTCGCGGATCAGGGCTCGCCCTTGTTTGAGCGAAGCGAGTTTGGGCGAGACCCCGCGAAACGTGAGCACCGCAGGTTGCCCCGTAGCGAAGCGCAGGGGTCGCAGACAGTGGGGTCGCCTTTCTTTTGCCTACGTTTCTTTGGCGAAGCAAAGAAAAGTAGGTCGCCCGCCGGGGCGAGACCCGGCCTCTGCCCTTCGCAAGAAGCGCGAACCCCCGGCCTCGCGAAGCAACCCCTCAGCCTCAGCAAAAACAACCCCGAAGGCATTCAACAACCAGGAGCCAGTCAATGACCGACTCCCCCCAAACCCCGCCACCAGAAGACGACCGCACACGCGTCGTCTCAAGACCCGCCCAGCCACCAACAGCCAGCGGCGACTCATCAGCAACCGTCATCACAGCCGGCTCCACCACCAGCCCGTCCGGAACAGGCCCCGCAGTACCAGTCACAAACCCAGCCACAGGCAGCCACGAAGCCGGCCTCCTCCCCGTAGGCAGCCGCCTCGCAGAATTCGAAATCACCAGAGTCATAGGCCAGGGCGGCTTCGGCGTCGTCTACGAAGCCTGGGACCACACCCTCGAACGCGTGGTCGCCATCAAGGAGTACCTGCCAACGTCCCTGTCGACAAGACAGCAGGACGGCACCGTAGTCCCCCTGTCCGAGCGCCACAGGGAAACCTTCGACCTCGGCATGCGCAGCTTCATCAACGAAGCCCGCCTGCTCGCCCAGTTCGACCACCCGTCGCTGCTCAAGGTCTACCGCTTCTGGCAGGAAAAGGGCACCACCTACATGGTCATGCCCTTCTACAAGGGCGACACGCTGAGAGAGGCGCTGGTGGCCATTCCGGCAGGTGTCGACGAGGCCTGGCTCATCCGCATCATGGATGGCGTCACGCAGGCGCTGGCCGTGATGCATCACGCCCATTGCTACCACCGCGACATCGCGCCCGACAACATCATCCTGCTCGAAGGCTCGGGCCGTCCGGTGGTGCTCGACTTCGGCGCGGCGCGGCGCGTGATCACCGACAAGACGCAGGCGATCACCGTCATCCTCAAGCCGGGCTACGCGCCCATCGAGCAGTACGCCGAGATGCCCGACATGTCCCAGGGCGCGTGGACCGACGTGTACGCGCTCGCGGCCGTGATGCACGTGGCGGTGTGCGGCCGCGCGCCGCCGCCGTCGGTGGCGCGGCTGCTGTCCGATAGCTATGTGCCGCTGGCGGGCAACGACATCCTGCGCCAGCGCTACAGCCTGCGGCTGCTGCAGGCGATCGACGCGGGCCTGGGCGTGCGGCCCGAGCAGCGGCCGCAGTCGATGGCCGAGCTGCGTGCGGCGCTCGACCTCGACGTGGGCCACAGCATCGCGCCCACGCCGCGCACGCAGCCGCCTTCGGGGGCGCGCAGCGGCAACGCCGGCAACAACAATGCCGATGCGGCCACGGTCATCGCCAGCGGCGGCACTGGCAACAAGAACAAGACCGGCAGCGGCAAGGCATCGCCACCGGCGCCCATTTCTGAAGACGGCAAGAACAACAACGGCACAGGCAAGAGCAAGACCGTGATCGCACTCGCCTCGGTCGCCATCGCCGCAGTCGTGGCGGGTGGCGGCTGGTGGTGGCTGCAGGGCCGCACACCGGCTGGCGACGTGAGCAGCAACAGTGGTGGTGGCAGCGGCAAGCAGAGCACGACGCCCACGCCACCACCCACCCCCGACGTCAAGGTCGCCGAAGCCCCTCCGGCACCGCCCCCCGCACCGCCTGCGCCACCACCGCCCCCACCCGCACCGCGCACGCCCACCGATTCGCTGCAATCGCTCGCGGCCGGCGCGGCGGCAGGCTTCGACGTTTCGGCCGCGCCGAAGAAGGCCGAGGTCGCCATCGGCAAGGACAGGCTCGCCTTCGAGGTCCGCAGCAAGCGCGAAGGCTTCGTCTATGTGTTCCTGCTGTCCAGCGGCGGCGAGATGTTCCTGCTGTTCCCGAACCTGCTCGACAAGTACAACAAGATCACCGCCGGCGGCACGCTCTCGCTGCCGCGTGCGTCGTGGCCGATGGACGCGGGCGGGCCCGCGGGCACCGACCAGTTCGCGGTGCTCGTGAGCGAGCACGAGCGCGACTTCAGCGCGGCGGGCGTGCAGAACGACGGCGTGTTCCCGGTGTTTCCGCTGCCGGTGCTGGCCGCACTCGAAGCCACGCGCGGCAACGGGCCGTCGCCGTTGCTGGGCAAGCCGGTGTGCCCGACCGGCGGTGCGCCATGCAACGACGTCTATGGCGTCGCGAATTTCAAAATCGTCGAGAAGTAATCGTCTGTAGAGCGTTGGCCCCGCGGGCCGCCGCTTCTCGGACAAGGAGACCTTCATGCACACCACCTCACAGTCGACGCGCTTCACACCCGCACTGCTTCGCTGGGCCGTTGCCGCGGCCGTCGCTTCGCTGGCGGGTTGCGCCGCGCCACCGCCGGCATCGACGACGCCCGACACCGGCGCCACCGCCCCCGACACATCGGCCGCCTCGCGGCCGCCGCCCACGGGGGCCAGCGTGGCGGGGCAGGCGCGCACCTTCTCGACGCAGCTGGCCACCTATACCTCGGTCAGCTTCGACGCGGTGCCGGGCTGGTCGCGCGACGATTTCTCCGAAAGCTGGCCCGCCTTTCTCGGCAGCTGCAAGGTGCTGACCGCGCGCGGCGCCGAATGGAAGGAGGTGTGCGACAGGGCCCAGAAGGTCGACGGCAAGAACAACACCGCGATCCGCGGCTTCTTCGAGAACGGCTTCTCGGCCTACCAGATCCGCGACGACGACCGTCGGCCCGACGGCGTGGTCACCGGCTACTTCGAGCCCGAGATCGCGGGCAGCCGGCAGTACGCCGCGCCGTTCATCTATCCGGTGTACGGCCAGCCCGACGACATGCTGTTCGCTGATGCGCGCAAGCTGCCCGCGGGCAACGGCACGGTGGCGGCCCGGGTCGAAGGGCGCAACGTGGTGGTGCAGACCGGCCTGAGCACGCGCGACATGGGCGCGCCGGGCCTGTATGCGCTCGACCTCTCGGGCATCTCGCGCGACACCATCGACCGCAAGGTGCGCCTGCGGGTCGAGGGCAAGCAGCTGCTGCCGTACTACACGCGCGAAGAGATCGAGACCAAGGGCGCGCCCAACGCCAAGGTGCTGGCCTTCGTGAGCAGCGCCACCGCGCTGTACGAAATGCAGATCCAGGGCTCGGGCCGCATCAAGCTGGCCAGCGGCGAGATCATCCGCGTGGCCTACGCCGAGCAGAACGGCCAGCCCTTCCGCCCCACGCTCGCGCAGGCCGCCAACGGCAAGCCGCGCAGCGCGGTCAAGGTGCGCGGCTCGTCGATTGAGCTGCAGCTGGACGATGGCGATGACGACGACGACACCGGCGCCGTCGCGCCCGGCACCATCCGCACGCGCGGCTTCACGCTGGTGCGGCCGGCGAGCAGTGGCGCGGTCGTGGTGCCGGGGCGGCACGCGGCGGGCGCTGTGTCGGGCTCGGGCATCAAGGACCCGAGCTATGTGTTCTTCAAGGAAGCCGCGTCGCCGGTCGGCGGGCCGGTGGGCGCCTTCGGCGTGCCGCTGTCGGCGGGGCGTTCGATCGCGGTCGATCCGCGCAGCACGCCGCTGGGCTACCCGGTGTTCGTCTCGACCCGCACGCCCGGCAGCGGCGCGCCCATGCAGCGCCTGACCATCGCGCAAGACACCGGCGGTGCCATCCGCGGCGCGGTGCGGGCCGACTACTTCTTCGGCAACGGCCAGCAGGCCGCGACCAATGCGCGCCGTATGAAGGAGCGCGGCCAGCTGTGGATTCTTCTGCCGCGCGGCCTGGCCGTGGCGCAGGCCGCGGCGTCGTCGGCCATCCGCACGCGTGGCGGGCCCGTGGGCGCCAACCTGCCGCAGTGCCTGGTGCCCACCGAAGGCGTGTGCGTGGACGACTGACATCATGTTTGCCCCCCGGCTTTTCACTCGCTGCGCTCGTGTAACTCCACCCCCCGAGGGGGAGGCGCGGCCCGCCTTGGGGCGGCCCGGCGGCGGCCGCTGACGCCATGCAAGAAACCCTGTCGTCCGCGGAAAGCACTGAACTCGTCCGCCTCTGGCGGCGGCGGCAGACGCTGTCCCCGAACGACATGGGCACCATGTACCGCATCGTCGGCAATGCGCTGGTGGCCTGCAATCCGCCCGAGCTGCAGGTGCTGGGCGAAGGGCGGCAGGAGCTGGTGGCGCAGTTCATCTACGTCAAGGTGCTGCGGCTCGACGCCGACCCCGACGAGTCGGAAGAGCGCGCGGGCCACAGCGCGCCGTCGACCGCGTTCGCGTTGTGCGCGTACTTCCGGCGCTACCTGATCGACTGCACGCGCGCCAGCGCGTTTCGCCGCAAGCTCTCGATCGGCGAGCAGATCACCGAGGCCCAGCTCGAAGACGAGATCGGCGCCGGCGAAGACCTCGAAGGCTGCCTGGCCGAACACGGCCTGAGCGCGCAGGCCGTGCAACTGGCCGCGCGCGCCTTCATCGCCGAGCTGCCCGAGCCCGAGCGCCTGCTGCTGTGCGAGGGCTTCGGCAAGGAGGCCGAGGGCGGCCTGTCGGGTATCGCCTCGCGCCATGCCATCGCCTCGTACCACTACCGCGCGGGCCGGCTGGGCCTCGTGCACAAGCGCGAGGGGCTCACGGCGGACTACGCCAAGACCCGGCTCGGCGGCTGGCTCCAGCAGACGCTGGGCATCGCCATCGAGGCCGAGAACATGGCGGCGATCCTGCAGGTTTTCAAAATCCTCGGCGCTGAAGCGTCTTACGCCTGAAGACATAGCCATTCAGGAACAGACGCCATGAACACCGAACTCTGGCCCCCGCTCAGTGTGATCCGCAACGCGTTCGAGACCGCCGCACCCGCGCCCGGCGAGGCGATACCCGCCGTGGCCACGGTGGCCATGCCGGGTTCGACGACGCCCGGAACGGGGTCCGAACCTTCGCCCGCGCCCGCTCCCGCGCTGTCGGACCTGCTCCTGCCGCTCGCCGAACTGGCCCGGCGCCGCGAGGCCGTCGCCCGGCGCGCCTTCACCGCGCGGTGGATGCCGGGCCGCCTCGTCAGCGTCGTGCATGAAGGGCGGCTGCTGGGCGTGCTGCTCGACCGCTGCATCCACGACGACTTGTGGCAAGGCTGGATGGCCGCCGCCGAGGCCGACTGGGCCAGCGCCTTCGACGTGCTGCTGGAGCCCGACGACGAGCCCTTCGAGCCGATGTTCGGCGTGGTCCAGACCTGGAACCTGCTCACGCTCGAAGCCAGTCCGCAGCTGTGCGCGCGCGTGCAGGGCGAAATCTCGGCCACGCGGCTCGCGGCGGTTCGCGCGGTGCACGACGAATGGGCCGCACGGGCCGCACTGGCCATTGCGCCCGAGCCCGGACGCATCGCCTTGCGCAGCGTGGGCGGTGCGTTCTCGGTGCTCACCGGCACGCCGCTCGGCCCGCAGGACCCGCGCGCCGACTACCAGGCGCTGTACCGCGACGTGGGCCTGCGACTGGGCGCGGCGCCGTCGCCGGTGCCATCGTCCGTGCCGTCACCGAACGCGGCGCCCGTGCCGCCCGCGCGCGCCACGCCATTGCCCAAGCCCGAAGACGGCTGGTGGGGCAGCATCCGGCGCTGGTTCGGCGCCGACGGCTGGGTGCGCCCGGCCTTCGCGGTGCTGGCCCTGTGCGTGGTGGTGCAGAACATCGGCCTGCTCGGCGGCGGCGGTGGTGGCACGGAAGACGACGAGGTGCGCTACCGCACCGTGCCGACCGCGCCCGTACCGGTGCGCGCCGATCTGTTCGTGCGATGGAAGGACGGCGTGCGCATGGACGAGGCCGACCGGCTGCTGCAGTCGGTCTCGGCGGAAGTGGTGGGCGGGCCAGGCGCCGGCGGTACGTGGCGCCTGCGCGTGCCGGACCCGGTCGAAGGCCTGTCGGTGCTGGCGGCGTCGCCGCTGGTCGAGTCGGTGGGGCCGGCGTCGGAGCGGCCATGAGAGCGGCTGCGCGTTCGCCTTTCTCCCTCCCCCTCTGGGGGAGGGCGGGGGTGGGGGCACGCGGCGTATCCATCGGGCGCTCTGCCTGCCCCCATCCCAGCCTTCCCCCAAAGGGGGAAGGAGCAATGCGGCTGCTGCTGGTGTGCCTGCTGTTCATTTCAGGCAGCGCCTTCGCCACCCAGCGCGCCTTGCTCGTCGGCGTCTCCGAACTCGTCAACCAGCCGCAGGCCCTCTGGCTGCAGGCCCCGCGCAACGACGTGATGCTCATGCGCGACGCGCTGCTCAAGCAAGGCTTCGCAACCTCCGACATCGTGCTGCTCGCCGACGGCGTGAGCGGCGCCGCGCTGCCCGATGCGCAGGCCATCCACGAGGCGCTGGCGCGGCTGCTCGCGCAGTCGAAAAGCGGCGACTTCGTGCTGCTCTATTTCTCCGGCCACGGCACCCGTTTGCGCGACACCGCCAAGCGCTACCAGGAGCCCGATGGCCTGTCGGAGAACTTCCTTGCGCGCGACGTGCGCGGCACGCTCGGCAGCGACAACGTGCTGACGGGCGACCTGCGCGATGTCGATTTCGACGGCTGGATCCAGGCCTTTCTTGCCCGCAACGTCTTCGTCGCCTCGGTGTTCGACACCTGCTCCGCCAACTCCATGACGCGTGGCACCGTCGATGCGCCGGCCACCGCCGAAGGCCCGGCCGACGACGAAGTGCGCTGGCGCGGCCTGCGTGCGGTGCAACTGGCCAGTGGCGGTGGAGGCAATGCACCGGACCCATCCACGACCGCGCGCGCGGTGACCCCGCCCGTGCCGGCAGAGACCGTGCCGCGTGCCCGCTACGTCGCGCTCTTCGCCTCCGAGAGCCACCAGATCACGCCCGAGCTGCGGTTGCCGCGCAAGAGCCGAAGTGCCCGGCCGCAGGGCCTGCTGACCTGGGCCGTGGTCGAGGCCCTGTCGCGCAAGCCCGCCACCTGGCGCGACCTGTTCGACGGCGTGCTCGCGCTCTACCCGCCAGTCATCGACGAACTCGCGCAGCGCTTTCCCACGCGCGAGCTGCCGTCGCCCGTGGCCGAGGGCAACCTCGACGCGCCGCTGTTCGCCAACCGCGCGCCCGCCGTCTCGACCCGCCCGGTCTGGCGCGCGCAGCGCTCCGGCGACACGCTCACGCTGCAGGCCGGTCAGCTCGACGGCCTGGTGGCGCAGCAGCCGCTGCGCGTGCTGGCCACCATGGACGACGGCACCGTGCGCAGCGCCGAGGGCACGCTCGCGCAGGCCTTCACCGACAAGGCGCGGATGGCGGTGCCGCCCGCGTTGCGCGAGCTCACCGGCGCCGTGCTCTGGAACATCACGCCGCTGGGCGAGCCGGCCGCGGTCGCGCTGCGCGTGCGTGCGGAGCAGGGCCTGCCGACCGGGCTGAGCCTTGAATACCCGGCCTCCGTCGTTACCGTGAACGACGCGGACGGCGCCGACGTCCGCTGGTCCGCCGGCCGGCTCGAAGTGCTCTCGCCGCAGCTCGGCGCGGGCGCGGGTGCGAAGCCGGTGCCCGCCGACGCGGCTGTGGCGCGCCGGCGCCTTGAAGTGCTGGCCCGCCTCAAGTGGCTCAACCAGCTCTACACCATCGCCAAGGACGCGCAGTTCGACGGCTTCGACGCGGTGTTCGAAGTCTGGAACGGCGATCGCCTGGTGCGCAGCGGCTCCGCGCAGCAGATCGACGCGAAGCTCCTGCCGCTGCGCAACGGCGAGCGCGCCGTGCTCAACGTGCGCAACACCAGCGCGCGCTCGGTGGACCTCGTCATCGTCGGCATCGACCCGCAGGGCGGTGCGCGACAGGTCTACCCCGAAGACCCGGGCGAGACCAACCGCTTCAAGCGCGGCACGCGTGAGTCGCCCGCCGCCAAGCGCTTCGAGCTGCCGTGGTTCAACGCCGAAGGCAGCCGGCTGCTCGTGCTGGCCACGCCGGCCGCGCCGTACAGCGCGCCGCGATTGTTCGGCACCGGCGCGGTGGCCATCAACACGGCGCCCGACGTGCGGGTGCGCGGGGCATTGCAGCCCGACAGCGAGCGGCAGGCCTTTGCCGCGGTGGTCCGGTGGGCGGGCGATGCCTCGCCCGCACGGTAGTTTTTTCAGGAGATGGCAATGTCATTCAACAACGGCGGGTACCTGGAGACCGACGACGCGCTGCGCATGCTCGACCTGCTGTCGCAGGCATCGGGCAGCGACTTCTACATGTCGGTCGAGAGCAAGGGCAAGAAGGTCGCGGGCGAGATCCAGACCCTCTTCTCGGACAACATGGAGGTGCTGGAAATTGGCGGCTACTCCTACGTGGCGGAGGTCGCGTCCGCGCCTGGTTCCGGCAAGGGCGTCGCGCGGGGGCTGCCGCTGGCGGTGGTGCGCGATTGCGATGCCGCCACCGCCTCGATCGCCAGCCTGCTGTACAGCCAGGACAGCGACCTGATCGTCAACATCCTGGTCTTCAAGGCCGGCGGCGACAACGCCGACCGGCAGCCCTTCTTCGAGATCGAACTCACCGGCGGCCGCGTCAGCCAGCACGCGATCCTGACGGGCGGCGTGCCCAAGCGGCCTTGCGAGATCGTCGTGTTCAGCTACCGCGCCATCGAGATCAAGAGCGCGCCGCAGCTGGTCAGCGGCATCCGCGGCGCGGTGCGCGCCGCCAAGCTCGTCAACCACTGAGCCCGATCAGGAAAGCCACGCCATGACCGCTGCCGAACTCATCAAGTCCGCCGATCCGGTCGGCGCCCTCAAGGCACTGAGCGACGAGGTGCGCGCCAGGCCCGCCGACAGCAAGTACCGCGTCTTCATGGCGCAGCTGCTGTGCGTGCTGGGGCAGTGGGAGCGCGCGCTCAACCAGCTCACCGTCGCGGCCGAACTCGACGCGCTCGCCGTGCCGATGAAGCAGGTGTACGGCGACGCCGTGCGCTGCGAAGGCCTGCGCGCCGAAGTGTTCGCGGGCACGCGCACGCCCATGATCTTCGGACAGCCCGACGAATGGCTGGCGCTGCTCATCGAATCGCTGCTGCGCCAGGGGCGCGGCGAAGCGGCACTGGCCGAAGACCTGCGCCAGCGTGCCTTCGATGGTGCGCCCGCCATCGGCGGCACCATCGACGGCGCGCCCTTCGAATGGCTGGCCGATGCCGACATGCGGCTGGGCCCGGTGCTCGAAGCTTTCGTCAACGGCAAGTACTACTGGATCCCGTACGCGCGCCTGGCGCACATCAAGATCGAGCCGCCCGAAGACCTGCGCGACTGCGTGTGGATGCCCGCGCACCTGCAGTTCGAGAACGGCGGCGAAACGCTTGCGCTGATTCCCACGCGCTACGAAGGCACCGAGAAGATGGAAGACGGCGAGCTGCGGCTCGCGCGCAAGACCGAGTGGCGCGAGCTGCGGCCCGAGGTCTGGGCCGGCTACGGGCAGCGCGTGCTCGGCAGCGACGCGGGCGAATATGCGCTCATGGACGTGCGCGAGATCCTGTTCACGCACGCGTCTGGCGCTACGGACGGCGCGCACGATGCGAACGAGGCCGGCCATGGTTGACGTTGCCGCGGCCCAGGAGCGCCTGCAGCCTTCGCTGCTCGACCGCCTCGTCGACAACGCCCCCAGCGAGAAGCGCGAGAGCGACGAGAAACGCACGCTGACCCGCCAGGCCTTGCGCGCGGCCGTGCTGCGCGACCTGGGCTGGCTCTTCAACGCCACCGGCTATGGCCTCGCGATGGACGACCGGCAGTTTCCGAACGCGGCGCGCTCGGTCGTCAACTACGGATTGCCTATGCTGTCTGGCCAGTTCACCTCGTCGGTGCAGCGTGTCAGCATGGAACAGGCTTTGAAGAACGCGATCCTGCAGTTCGAGCCGCGCATCCTGTCCCGCACTCTCGAAGTGGAACTCATCATGGAAGGCTCCGCCCTGGACTCCCACAACAGCATCGGCCTGCAGATACGCGGCATGCTCTGGGCGCAGCCCGTGCCGCTGGAGTTCTTGATGCGCAGCCGCGTCGACCTGGAAGAGGGGCGCATCGAGATCCAGGACACGACGCAAAAACCATGAGCCCCATGCCATGGACCCCCGGCTGCTGACCCTGTACGAGCAGGAGCTGCGCTACTTCCGCGAAAGCGCGTCGGAATTCGCGCGCGCCTTTCCGAAGATCGCGCATCGCCTGGGCATCGAAGGCCAGGAGGTCGCCGACCCGTATGTCGAGCGCCTGATCGAGGCCACGGCCTTCCTGTCGGCGCGCGTCAACCTCAAGCTCGATGCCGAGTACCCGCGCTTCACCGGGCACCTGCTCGACGTCGTCTATCCGCACTTCCTAGCGCCCACGCCGTCGATGGCGGTGGTGTCTTTCGCGCCCGACCCGGAAGACGCCAACCTGGCCACCGGCCCGGCGCTGCCGCGCGGCAGCGGCCTGCGCGCGCGGCAGGCCGTGGGCCAGAACACGCATTGCGAATTCCGTACCGCCGCCGCGCTGCGCGTGTGGCCGCTGGAGATCCAGCGCGCCCAGTACTTCACCTATGCGCCCGACCTGCCGCTGAACACGCACCCGCAGGCGCGCAGCATTCGCGGCGGCCTGCGCATCGCGCTGCACACCACCGCCGGCCTCGACTTCAGCCAGATCGCGCTCGACGACCTCGTGCTGCATTTCAGCGGCGGCGAAGACGTGGCCTGGCAACTGCACGAATGCACGCTGGGCCAGCCCATCGGCGTGATGGTGCGGCCGCTGTCGCCCTCGGGCGCCTTGCAGGGCGAGGTGCGCCACCTGCCGCCCGATGCGATCCGCGCCGTGGGCTTCGAGGACGACGAGGCGCTGTTGCCCGTGACCGCCACGGGCTTCTCGGGCTTTCGCCTGCTGCAGGAGTACTTTGCCTTTCCGCAGCGCTTCCAGTTCGCGCGCATTGCCGGCCTGCAGCCGCTGCTGGCGGACATGCCCGTGACCGAGGTCGAGATCGTGCTGCTCTTTTCGCGTGGCGATGCCGCGCTCGAGAAGCTGGTGAGCGCCGACAACGTGCAGCTGCATTGCGTGCCGGCCATCAACCTGTTCAGTCGGCGCCTGGACCGCGTGCCGCTGACCGAAGGCGTGAGCCAGTTCCACCTGCTGCCCGACCGCACGCGGCCGCAGGACTTCGAGGTGCACACCGTCACCGAGGCCATCGGCCATGGCGCGCCGGGCACGGACACGGCCGCCGTCGAGCAGGTCTTCCGGCCGTTCTATTCGGCCTTCCACGGCACGCGACACAGCCACCCGGCCTACTTCACGACCACGCGCGAGCCGCGCATGCTCTCGGTGCGCCAGCGCACCGAAGGCCATCGCAGCAGCCACATCGGCTCCGAGGTCTACATGCAGATCGTCGATCCGCAGCAGGCGCCGTATGCGGCCACGCTGCGGCAGCTGGCCGTGACGGCGCTGTGCACCAACCGCGACCTGCCGCTGCTGCTGCCCGTGGGCCGCGACAACGACTTCGACTGCGTCGACTCCTTCCCCGTGCAGCGCGTGCGCATGGTGCGCGGCCCGTCGCGGCCGGTGTCGCCGGTGGTGAGCCAGGGGCTGGGCTGGCGCGTGCTCGATCACCTCGCGCTCAACTACCTTTCGCTGTCCGACAGCACGCCGCAGCAGGGCGCCGCGGCGCTGCGCGAAACCTTGATGCTCTACGCGGTGCATGCCGACGAAATGCGCCAGGGCCAGGTGCGCGGGCTGCTGTCGGTCAAGAGCAAGCCAGTGGCGCGCCGCCTGCCGATGAAGGGGCCGATCGCATTCGGGCGCGGGCTCGAAGTGACGCTCGAAGTCGACAAGGACGCCTTTCACGGCCACAGCGTGTTCCTGTTCGGTGCCGTGCTGGCGCGCTATCTGGCGCGCCACGTCGAGGTCAATCATTTCGTCGAGACCGTGCTTCGCATCGCGGGCAAGGGCGAGACCATGCGCTGGAGACCGCTGTGCGGGACGCGCCAGATCCTGTAGCCGCCGCACCAGCAACGGCTGCGGCAGCGCCTGCTGGCACTGCGGCGTCGCGCGTTGCCGGCGCGGTGCACGCATGGTCGGCCGAGCCGTGGTCCTTCGACTACTTCGCGGCGCTGCGCCGGCTGGAGTCGGTGGCAAGGACCACGCCGCGCTGGGGCCGCGCGCTGCTGCCGAGCGCCGAGCCGCTGCGCGTGGGGCAGGAGCCTTCGCTGTCGTTCGCGCCGGCCAGCTTCAGCCGCTTCGAGGCGGCGAGCACGTATTCGCCGCCGCGGCTGCGCCAGCATTTCTTCAGCTACATCGGCCCCAACGGTCCGTTGCCGGTGCACCTGAGCGACTTCATCCGCGAGCGCAGCCTGAACCATGGCGACCCGACCTGGCTGGCCTTTCTCGACACCTTCCTGCATCGCTTCTCGCTGCACTTCTACCGGGCCTGGGCGCAGGCGCGTCCGGCGGTGGCGCTCGACCGGCCGGACGAAGACCGGTTTCGGTTGCAGATCGGCGCGCTGGTCGGCATCGGCGCGCCGGGGCGCATCGAGCGCGACGAGGTGCACGACGACGCGCGCCTGCATTTTTCGGGCTGGCTTGCGCGCCGCGTGCACAACGCCGAGAGCGTGGCGTCGGTGCTGTGCTGCTACTTCGGCGTGCCCGTGACGCTGGAGCGTTGGGTCGGCCACTGGATGAGCCTGCCGGCCGGCGAGCTGACGCGGCTGGGGCAGGGCGAGAGTTCGCGTTCGATGGGCATGGGCGCGATGCTCGGCACGCGCGCGTGGGACCGGCAGCACCGCGTGCGCCTGCACCTGGGCCCGCTCACGCTGGACCAGTACCGCATGTTCCTGCCCACGCGCGAGGTCGGCAATGCGCAGCCCGTGCTGCAGCGCTGGATGCTGCAACTGCTGGGCGACGAACTCGAATGGGACGCCGAGCTGGTGCTCGAAAAAGCACAGGTGCCCGTCACGCGCCTGGGCCATGCCAAGGGCAATGCGCCGCGCCTGGGCTGGGTCTCGTGGCTCGGCGAGCGCACGCGCAGCCGCGACGCGGCGGACGTGCGCATCGGCCGTCAACTGGCGGGAGCGCATTGATGCGAGTCCACCTTTCTTCGCCTTTCAATCCTTCCAGCTTCATTCGTCTAGACGAGATACGGAGTCCTTCATGAGTGAAATCAGCCGCACCGCCCTTTTCGGCAAACTCAATTCGCTGGCCTACAAGGCCATCGAAGGCGCGACCGTGTTCTGCAAGATGCGGGGCAATCCGTACGTGGAGCTGGAGCACTGGTTCGCCCAGCTGCTGCAGGTGCAGGACTCCGACCTGCACCGCGTGATCCAGCACTACGGCCTCGATGTGTCGGTGATCGCCAAGGACATGACGGCCGCGCTCGACCGCCTGCCGCGCGGCGCCACCGCCATCAGCGACTTTTCGCCCCACATCGAGAACGCCATCGAACGCGCGTGGACCTACGCCACCCTGCAGTTCGGCGAGGCGCAGGTGCGCACCGGCTACATCCTGGTCGGCATGCTGAAGACGCAGAGCCTGCGCAACCCGCTGTTCGGTTTGTCGAAGCAGTTCGAGAAGGTGAAGGTCGAAGACCTCGCCGACAACTTCGCAAAAATCTGCGACGCCTCGCCCGAATCGCAGATGCGCGCACAGGACGGCACCGGCATGGGCAGCGGCGCGCCGGGCGAAGACTCGGGCGCGATGGCGCCGGCCGCCATGGGCAAGGGCGATGCGCTGAAGAAGTTCGCGGTCGATCTCACCGAGAAGGCCAAGAAGGGCGAGATGGACCCGGTGACCGGGCGCGACGAAGAGATCCGCCAGATCGTCGACATCCTCATGCGCCGCCGGCAGAACAACCCGCTGCTCACCGGCGAGGCCGGTGTCGGCAAGACGGCGGTGGTCGAAGGCTTCGCGCAGCGGCTGGCGCGCGGCGACGTGCCGCCGCAACTGAAAGACGTGAAGCTGCTCACGCTCGACATCGGCCTCTTGCAGGCCGGCGCGAGCATGAAGGGCGAGTTCGAGCAACGCCTGCGCCAGGTGATCGACGAGGTGCAAAGCTCGCCCACGCCCATCATTCTTTTCATCGACGAGATCCACACGCTGGTGGGCGCGGGCGGCGCGGCAGGCACTGGCGATGCAGCCAATCTGCTCAAGCCCGCACTGGCGCGCGGCAACCTGCGCACCATCGGCGCGACCACCTGGGCCGAGTACAAGAAGTACATCGAGAAAGACCCGGCGCTCACGCGGCGCTTCCAGGTCGTGCAGGTGCCCGAGCCCGACGAGACGAAAGCGATCCTGATGCTGCGCGGCGTGGCCAGCGTGCTGGAGAAGCACCACCGCGTGCAGCTGCTCGACGAGGCCATCGAGGCGGCCGTGAAGCTGAGCCACCGCTACATTCCCGCGCGGCAGCTGCCCGACAAGGCAGTGAGCCTGCTCGACACCGCGTGCGCGCGCGTGGCCGTGTCGCAGCATGCGACGCCGCCCGAGGTGGAAGACTGCATGCGCCGCATCGAAGGGCTCACGGTCGAGCAGGAGATCATCGGGCGCGAAGAGGCCATCGGCATCGACGTGACCAAGCGCGCGGCGCAGGTGGCCGCGCTGCTGGCTGAATCGAAGGTGCAGCTCGATGCGTTGAATGCGCGCTGGCAGGAAGAGAAGGGGCTGGTCGATCGGCTGCTTGAGCTGCGCGCGAAGCTGCGGGCGGGGAACAAGCCGGTGGATGCTGCTTCACTCCCTCCTCTTCCGGGGGAGGGCAAGGGTGGGGGCAGCGGCGCATCGAATGCTGATGGTGGTGCGAAGGCCGACGTGCCCCCACCCCAACCCTCCCCCAGCGGGGGAGGGAGCGAAGACCGGGCGGTGCTGCTGGCGGAGCTGCATGAGCTGCAAGCGAAGATTCATGCGGTGCAGGGCGAGTCGCCACTGATCCTGCCCTCCGTCGATGAACAGGCCGTGGCCTCCGTCGTCGCCGACTGGACCGGCATTCCCGTCGGCCGCATGGTCAAGAACGAAGTGGAGGCGGTGCTCAAGCTTGCCGACACGCTGAACATGCGCGTGATCGGCCAGAAGCACGGGCTGGAGATGATCGCGCGGCGCATCCAGACCTCGCGTGCGCGTCTGGACAACCCGCAGAAGCCCATCGGCGTCTTCATGCTCTGCGGCACCTCCGGCGTCGGCAAGACCGAGACCGCGCTCGCACTGGCCGAGGCGCTGTATGGCGGCGAGCAGAACATCATCACCATCAACATGAGCGAGTTCCAGGAGGCACACACCGTCTCCACGCTCAAGGGCGCGCCTCCGGGCTACGTGGGCTATGGCGAAGGCGGCATCCTGACCGAGGCCGTGCGCCGCCGGCCCTACAGCGTGGTGCTGCTCGACGAAGTGGAGAAGGCCCACCCCGACGTGCACGAGATCTTCTTCCAGGTCTTCGACAAGGGCTGGATGGAAGACGGCGAGGGCCGCATGATCGACTTCAAGAACACGATCATCCTGCTGACCACCAACGCCGGCAGCGAGCTGGTGATGAGCATGTGCCGCGACCCCGAGCTGCTGCCCGACTCCAATGCACTGGCCGATGCACTCAAGGCGCCGCTCATGAAGGTGTTCCCGCCCGCGCTGCTGGGCCGCATCGTCACCATTCCCTACTACCCGCTGTCGCCCGACATGATGAAGAAGATCGTGCGGCTGCAGCTGGGCCGCATCAAGAAGCGCGTCGAGACCAACCACGGCGTGCCCTTCGAGTACAGCGAGGCGGTGGTCGAGCAGGTGGTCGCGCGCTGCCAGGACCCGGAGTCGGGCGGCCGCGTGATCGACGCGATCCTGACCAACACCGTGCTGCCCACGATCTCGGTCGAGTACCTGCAGCGTCTGGCGTCGGGCGGCGAGATCCGCCGCGTCGCGCTCGACGTGAAAGACGCCGACTTCACCTACGCCTTCGACTAGGCGCACTCCAATCCCGCAAGAGACACCGACATGGCCGACCACGAGTTCCGCATCGAAAGCGATTCGCCCGCCAACAAGGACCTGATGTTCTGGCGCATCGTGGGCCACGAGGCGTTCTCGCGGCCGTCGAGCTACGAACTCACGGTGCTGTCGACGAACCGCGCCATCGACCCGCGGGCGATTCTCGGGCGTGCGTTCGATGTGGTGATCGAGTTCCTGGATGCCGACGAAGGCAAGCACGAGCGCCATGCCCAGGGCCATGCGGTGCGGTTCGCGCGCGGCGCGCAGATCGGCCGCTTCTTTGAATACCGCATCAGCCTGCGCTCATGGTTCTGGCTGCTCACCAAGCGCACCAACTCGCGCATCCTGCAAGAGAAGCCGGTGCTCGAAGTGCTCGACGCCGTGTTCGAAGACAGCCCGATCAAGGCCGTCAAGAAGATCAAGACCGACGGCGTGACCGGCCCGCACGCGCTGCGCCGCTACTGCGTGCAATACCAGGAGAGCGACTACCGCTTTCTCTCGCGCATCCTCGAAGACGAAGGCATCTACTACTGGTTCGACGCGCATACCGCGCCCGGCACCATGATGCTCGCGGATGTGACCGACATGGCGCACGGCGGCCTGCCGGTGAAGGGCGTGCTCGAGTTCGTGACGGCCGGCGCGAGCGAGGCGCGCTTCAACCAGATCGAGCGCTGGACCACGGCGCGCCAGCTGCAGTCGGGCAAGTACGCCTCGCGCGACGTGGACTACAAGGCCATCAAGCGGCTGCTGAGCACCGGCGCCGACGTGGCCGACAACCACGAGCTGGCCGACTTCGAGGTCTTCGAGTACCCGGGCGGCTACTTCAACTCGGACGACGCCGAAGCCGTGCTGGCGGTGCGCGCCGACGAACTGGACACGCGCCACGAACCGCACTGGGCCGTGACGCACTGGCCCGACGTGGCGGTGGGCCACAGCTTCACCTTCAGCGGCGACCCCGACGGCGCGCGCGACGACGACTACATCATTGCCGGTTGCACCTTCGCGGCCACGCACCCCGGCTACGAAGGCCTGGGCCCCGAGATCGCCGTGCAGCCGATCCGCCGCGTATTGCAGGAAGCGTTGCTCGACGACGCCGTCAACTCCGGCTGCCTCGACGCCTTTCTCGCCATGATCGACACCACGCCCGCGCTCAGCGACAGCACGCGCGGCACCAGCACCTTTTTGATCACCGCGCTGTCGGCCAAGCAGGCCTTCCGCCCGCCGCGCCTCACGCCGCGCGTGACCATGCCCGGCCCGCAGAGCGCGATCGTCGTCGGTGCCAAGGGCAAGGAACTGGACGTGGACGAGATGGGGCGCGTCAAGGTGCACTTTCACTGGGACCGCTACGACGACCGCGAGGAACACGGCGAGAAGTCGACCTGCTGGATCCGCGTGTCGCAGCCCTGGGCCGGCAAGGCGTGGGGCGGCTACTTCATGCCGCGCATCAAGCAGGAGGTGATCGTCGACTTCATGAACGGCGACCCCGACCGGCCGATCATCGTCGGGCGGGTCTACAACGACGACCAGCCGATTCCCTACAAGTCGCCCACCCAGAGCGGCTTCAAGACACGCTCCACGCCGGGCGGCGGGCCCTCGAACTACAACGAGATCATGTTCGAGGACAAGAAGGGGCAGGAGCTGGTCAACGTTCATGCCGAGCGGAACATGTCGACCTCGGTGGAAGTGGACGACTCGCTCTCGGTCGGGCGAGACCAGAGCGAAACGGTGGACCGCGACCGCACCGCGCTGGTCAAGCGCAACGAGAAGAACACGGTGGCGGAGATACAGACCAACGTGGTGGGTATCTCGCAGAGCAACACCATCGGCGCGGGCGGCCAGAAGACGCAGGTGAAGGGCTTCCAGGAAAACATCTTCCATGCGAGCCAGAAGACTTCGGTGGTGGGCTTCCAGGCGCTCACGGTGACGGCCAACCAGAACGTGGCCATCGGCGGCTTCCAGGGCACGGTGGTGGGCGCGAACCAGGACGTGGGCGTGGTCGGCTTCCAGACCACCTCGGTGGGAGCCGACATGGCCTACCTCGTCACCGGCAACACCAAGATGCAAAGCGGCGGCGTGCGCAACGACGTCACGGGCGGCAAGCACGCCATCATGGCCAACCAGATCAAGCTGGTGAGCAACACCTCGGTCGACATCATGGCGGTGGGTGACATCAACTCGACCTCCATTGGCTCCAACACCACCGTGCTGGGCTCCAACTCGAGCGGCTACATCGGATCGAACAGCGAGGCCAACCTGGGCGTCACGCGCTCGACCTTCATGGGGCTGAGCATGAGCAATGCGCTGGCGGTGGACATCGCGAACTTCGCGGGTGTGCAGATCGAGAACACGGCGGCCATCCGGCTCAGCAACGTGGCGACGGTCAACCTGAGCCAGAACGGCATAGACCTCGACCTGCAGACGATGAAGATCATCTCGGGCGGAGGTGGTGGCGGCGCTGCGGCCAGCGGTGGCACGGCGGGCATGGTCGCGGGTTTCGTGATCGGCGGCGCTGCGCTGATCAGGGGGCTCTTCGACGTCAAGGCCACCTTCGACCAGTACCAGAAGGCCAAGACCGACCTCGAAACGGCCGCGCAGGAGGCACGCGACCAGGGCTTGACGAATCTGGCGAGCCGGCTGACGCGGCTGGCCGCCGTCGCAGACCGGCGAGGGACTGAAGGCGGGCTGGCCATGATTCCCATCGTCGGCGGCTTGGCGATGGGGTTCGACGATCAGTTTCTCGGCGGCACCAATGCCAGCAGCACCGCCGATGCCCTGAAAACGGACGAGTCCTCGGCGGGCGCTCGCCCCGCCGCGCCGCCCGCGCCGGTCATCCCGGCCGTGCCGGACATGCCCCCGCTTCCGCCGCCCTACACGCCACCCCATGGCGGCTCCTGAAGCCGTTCGCGCATGCAAGTGACCAAGCCCCAGGCGCTCGGCCTGTCGACCCGGCCGGTGGAGTACCGGAAGCGCTTCGGCCTGTGCGTCACCGCCTGCCTGCACGTGCCCTTTGCGCAGGGCGAGCGCGGCGCGCTGTGGAGCGAGCAGTCGATGTGGGACTTCCTGTCGCAAGAGATGGCGGTGCCGCTGATCGATGAAGGCGTGGCCAAGCTCACGGCCGAGTTCCTGGTGCATGGCCGCGCCTTTCCGCAACCGGGGCAGCCCGCCGCCTGCGCCGTGCGCGCGCGGCTGGGCACGCGAGAAAAAACCTTGCTGGTCTTCGGCGAGCGCCGGTGGGACGGTGCACAGGCCACCGCGCCCGAGCCCTTCGCGCAGATGCCGATCGACTGGGCGCATGCCTACGGCGGCACGGACTTCGCGCTCAACCCCGCGGGCAAGGGCCGCGCGGTGCAGGGCGGGGCGCAGTGGTTGCCCAACATCGAGCGGCCCGACGCCCGCCTGCTGCGGCCCGATCACGCCGTGCCGCCCGCGGGATTCGGCGCGCTCGAGCCCATGCATCCGCAGCGCGCGCAGTACCGGGGCACCTACGACGCCGGCTACCTGCAGGCCCATGCGCCCGGGTTTCCGCCCGACCTGGACTGGCGCCACTTCAACCTCGCGCCGCCGGACCAGTGGTTCGACCAGCCGCTGCGTGGCGACGAGCCCTTTGCCTTCGATCACATGCATGCGGCGCAGGCGCACATCGAAGGCCGCCTGCCGGGCCTTTGCGCGCGCGTGTTCGCGGGCTACCGCACGGGCGAGGGCAGCGAGCCCAAACTGCGCGAGGTGCCGCTGCGGCTGACCACCGCGTGGTTCTTCCCGCATGCGGAACGCGCCATCCTGCTGTTCCAGGGTCTGGCCGAAGTCGCCACCGACGACGGCGCCGATGTCGTGTCGCTGATGGGCGCGGTCGAGCGGCTCGGCGAACGCCGAAGCGACGCGCACTATGCGGACGCGATCGCGCGGCGCGCCGATCCGCGCACGGGCAGCGTCCACATGCTGCACGACGGCGACCTGCTGCCCGATGGGCTCGACATCTTCGATCCCGCTGTCGAAGCCGCGCGCGCGGCCTTCGCCATGGACGGCCTGCAGGGCGAGGCGCAGTTCCTGCGCGCCGAGACCGACGTGGCCCTGGCACGCGAAGAGGTCCGCGGCCAGGGGCGCGACCCCGATGCCCTCGGCATCAAGATGCCGGTGCGCGAGAAGGTGCCCACCGGCGCGGAACTCGCGCCCTACGTGGAACGCCAGATGAAGGAGGCCGAGCGCCAGCAGTGGGCCGCGCTCGAAGACGCCGTGACGCAGGCAGAAAAGGCGCTGGCCTTCGCGGCCGAGCACAAGCTGCCGCTGGCCGCGCTGCAGCATCGCGGGCCGCCGCGCTTCAGCGCCGAGGGGCGGTTCGACGCGATGCGCGCCGACCTCGCGGCGCAGGGCAAGGCGGTGAACGCCGCCGCCGTCTACCCCGCGCTCGTGCAGCAGGAGGCCGCCGAGCGGCTGGCCTACCGGCAATCGGCGCATGCGCAGGCACCGGCCGACCCCATGCCGGCGGCCGAGGCGCAAACGCTGCGCGGCGAGATCGCGCGGGCCGCGGCCAGCGGCATGCGCTACTTCGAGAACATGGACCTCACGGGCGCCGACCTCTCGGGCCTCGATCTGCGCGGCGTGAGCTTCGCGGGCGCGTGGCTGGAGAGCGCCAATCTGTCGAAGTCCAATCTGTCGGGCGCCGACTTCTCGGGTGCGGTGCTCGCGCATGCCGACCTGCGCGGTGCCGTTGGCGTGGGCGCGAAGTTCGCCGAGGCCAACCTCGGCGGCGCGCAACTGGCCGGCGCGGTGTTCGATGAAGCCGACCTGCGCGGCGCGGTGCTGAGCGGCTGCCTGCTCGCCGACACCCAACTGCGTCGCGCACAGCTGGCCGGCGCCCAACTGCTCGACACGAAATGGGGCGCGGCCGACTGGAGCGGCGTGCAGGCGGCACGCCAGGTGTTCTACAAGCTCGACCTCCAGGGCCTGGTGCTGGCCGAGGCCGAACTCAGTGACTGCAGCTTCATCGAGTGCAACCTGAGCGGCTGCGATCTGCGTGCCGCTCGGCTGCAGCGCGGCAACTTCGTCGGCTGCAAGCTCGACGGCGCGCGGCTGGCCGGCGTGCAGGCCGAAGGCGCGGTGTTCGTGCAGGGCTGCAGCCTCGCCGGTGCCGACCTGAGCGGTGCACAACTGATGCGCTGCAATTTCGGCGAGACCCAGCTCGAAGGCGCACGGCTCGTGCAGGCGCGGCTCGATGGCGCGAACCTCACCGGCGCCCGCTTCGCGCGCTGCGACCTGCGACTGGCCAGCGCGGCGGGCGCCATGCTGCGCAAGGCCGTGCTGCGGCAGGCCGTGATGGCGGGCATGAACCTGTCGAACGCCGTGATGCACCACGCCGACCTGCGCGGTGCCGACCTGCGCCGCAGCAATCTCTTCGGTGCCGACCTGTCGCGCGTGCGGCTCGATGGCGACGTGCGTTTTGAAGACGCCATGCTCAAGCGCGCCCGCACCTGGCCGCGCCTGACGCCGGAAGAACAGGCCGCGCCATGATGAGCCCCGAACTGCTGTCGATGGCCGTCGCCATCGGTGAACCGGTCGTCGGCATGGACCTGGGCAAGGGCGCCTATGCGCGCGCCGCGCTCGGCGGTGCCGTGTTCTCGCGCACCCGGCTGGCCGAAGCCGACCTGCGCGGTGCCGACCTGCGCGAAGCCGTGTTCGAGCAGTGCGACCTGCGCGGCGTGCTGCTGGCGGGCGCCAACCTGCGGCGCGCGGTGTTCGACCACTGCACGCTCGACCATGCCGACCTGCGCGGCGCCAACCTGCATGCCGCGCTGTGGACCGAATGCCAGGCGCCGCATGTGCAACTGGCCGACGCGCAACTGAGCATGGCGACGCTGACCCGCTCGCGGCTCGACCACGCCGTGCTGCGCGGCGCGAACCTCGACTCGGCGCTGCTCGACGCCACGGGCCTGCTCGACGTGTGCGCCGACGGTGCCCACTGGCGCCAGACCACCGTGTCGGCCTGCGACCTCACGCTGCTGACCTGGGCCGGCGCCACGCTGCAGCGCGTGGCCTTCATCGGCACCGACCTGCAGGGCAAGTCGTTCGCGCGGTTGCAGGTCGAGGGCTGCCAGTTCCTGAATTCGCAACTCGCGCGCGCCGATTTTTCCGAAGCCGGCATGCGCCAATGCAACTTCCAGGGCGCGACGCTCGACGGCGCCTGCTTCGCCAGGGTGCGGGCCGCGGGCGCGCTGTTCTGCGAAGTGCAGGGCGAGAAGACGGACTTTGCCGGCGCGCAACTGCGCCAGGCGCTCTTTACCGGGGCGCGCCTGCCCGGTGCCAACTTCACCGGCGCCGACCTCTACCAGACGCACTTCGCCGGTGCCCGGTTGCCGCGCGCGCAACTGGCCTCGGCCGAACTCACCTACGCCGACTTCAGCCATGCCGACCTGTCGGGTGCCGACCTGCGCGAAGCCGCGATGTTCCGCACCGTGCTGCACGGCGCGAACACGCAAGAGGCGCGCATGACCGATCGCGCCCGCGCCATCGAAGAAGACCCCGACCTGGCCGCCGCCGAACGCTGGCAACCCATGGAGCAGACCTCATGACCTCACCATCGAACGCCACCCTTTCGTCATCGCCCGCACGCGGCCGCCGCAAGGCCCGAACGGTCACGTCGCCGCAGCCCCAGCCGCAACAGGCGCAGCAGCCTCAACAGCCGCAGGCGATTGCCGCCGGCTGGTGCGTGGGCACCGTCAGCGCCTGCGGGCCCGAGGGCTTCGCCGTGCTGAGCGGCACGCTGCAGCGCAACGGCCGCCGCGCCGCGAGCTGCCTGCTGGAGCCGCGCGTGGGCGACAGCGTCGCCTGCATGGAAGTGGCGCCCAAGGAACTGTGGATTCTTGCGGTGCTGCAGCGCGAAGGCGGCCAGGCCCACGTGCTGCGGCTGTCCGGCGACACGCGCGTGCAGGTCGACGACGGCGCGCTTACCTTCGCGGCGCCGCGGCTCGCGCTGCATGGCGACCAGCTCGAAGTGCGCGCGCGTGAAGGGCGCATGGCGGTGGAGTCGGTCGAACTCGTCGGCCGCCACCTGCGCGTGGTGGGCAGCGTGGTCAAGCTGGTGGGTTCGGTGCTCTCGACGGTGATGGACCGCGTGAGCCACTACAGCAGGCACTACGTGCGCACCACCGACGGCACCGACCGCGTGGCCGCCACGCACGTCGAGTGCGAGGCGCGGCAACTGCTGCGCCTGTCCGGCGAGCACACGCTGGTGAACGGCGAGAAGCTGGTCAAGACGCGCGGCGGCCAGATCCATTTCGGCTAGGAGCGCATCGTGTTCGCCAACTGCCAGCTGATGGGCACCGACATGGGCTTTCCCGATGTGTGCATCACACCGGCCGCGCCCTCGCCGATTCCGGTGCCGTACCCCAACATCGCCATGGGGCCGATGGCCATTCCCAACTGCCCGACCATCCTGGTGATGGGCGCGCCGGCGCACAACCTGGGCACCGTCATCCCGATGACCAACGGCGACAACGCGGGCGTGATGCTGGGCGTGGCGTCGGGCACCGTCATGGGGCCGAGCCGCCACGTCACCGCCGCCTTCACCGTGCTGCTGCAGGGCATGCCGGCCACGCGGCTGACCAGCGTGTCGATACAGAACAGCACCAACTGTCCCGGCGTGCGCGTGGTGCCGAGCCAGGCCCTGCTGCTGCTGCTCTCGCCGTGAGCGGGCGCGGCACGCGGCATGCAATGGCGCAAGGCATACCTCTTACGGCGAGATTGCCAACGTGTCCCCCGGAATGAATACTCCCTGTGAGTCTTTTCGTTCGCGTGTGCGAAGGGTGTATGGGCGTCGCCCGGGGGCCGGTTCATGATCCAAATCGCTGTTATCACCCGGCAAGGCACGCCCGCGGGGCAGCCCATGGTTGCCGAGTTCGGACCGCAGGGCGGCACCATCGGACGCGCCGACACCAACACGCTGGTGCTCGACGACCCCGACCGCACCGTGTCGCGCGTGCATGCGCAGGTGCTGTGCCGCGACGGCCACTACTTCATCATCGACCGGGGCAGCAACCCGATGCAATGCAACGGGCAGTCGCTGGGGGCCGGCAACGAGGCCGCGCTGACGGACGGCGCGCACCTGGTCATCGGCAGCTTCGAACTGGGCGTGCGCGCGGTAGCCGCTGGCGCCGGTGCCGGCGCGGCGCCGGCCGTCGAGGCGATACCGCAGACAGTCGCCGTGCCATCGGGCGACGATCCCTTTGCCGACCTGCTCGCCGGCCTCGGTTCGCCGGCCGTGGCCAAGCCTGTTGCGCCTGCGGCGTCTGCGCCATCGGCCGATGCGATGCTGTTCCCCGACCCGATGGAAAGCGGCTCGCGCAACGCGCATGCGGCGCAGGTCGACCCCTTCGCGAACCTGCTGGGGCCCACGCCCGCATCGGCACCTGCCGCCGGCCTGGGTGCGCTCGATGACTTCTCCGATCTTGGCGCGCCACCCGCGCACGGCAAGGCGGCGGGCATCGATGCGCTGTTCGGCGGCATGGACAGCGGTGGCGGCATCGGCGGTGATCCGCTCGCGCTGTCGCCGTTGGCCGACCCTTTGCTGCAGCCCAACACGGCCTCGTCGGCAGATCCGTTGGCCGCGCTGCAACGCACCGCGCCGCCCACGCCGACACCGCGATCGGACCACCTGCCGATCGACCGCTTCGGCTTCACCCCGCCGAAGGCCGTTGCACCGCCGGTGCCGCCCGCGCCACCTGTGCAGCCCACGCCATTGCCTGCGGAAGAGCTGCCCCGGTTCGACGACATGACGGGGTTGCCGATCCGCATCAGCGGGCCGGAGCCCACGGGCAAGCTTGCCGAGGCGCCGGCGTTGCCGCCGATGCCTGTGCCCGCACCAGCGCTGGCACCGATGCCCGTGCAGCATTCCCCCGCGCCGATTGCATCGCCAGCCGCACCGCGCGCCGAACGCGCCGCGTCCGACGACGAACTGCTCGCCGCCTTCCTGCGTGGCCTGGCCAGCACGCACCAGCCGCCCGAGATGCTCACGCCCGGCCTGATGGAGCGTATCGGGTCGATGCTGCGCAGCGCCACCGAAGGCACGCTGCAGCTGCTGCTCACGCGCCAGGAGTTCAAGCGCGAGGTGCGGGCCGAAGTCACGATGATCGCGGCGCAGGCCAACAACCCGCTCAAGTTCTCGCCCACGGTCGAGGTGGCGCTGGCCCATCTGCTGGGCCCCGGCGTGCGCGGCTTCATGCCGCCCGAGGCCGCGATGCGCGACGCCTTCAACGACCTGCGCGCCCACCAGTTCGGCGTGATGGTGGGTATGCGCGCGGCGCTGGCGCACGTCATCGCGCGCTTCGAGCCGGCCGAGCTGGAAAAGAAGATCAGCGCAAAGTCGGCGCTCGACGCGCTCTTCAGCGCCAACCGCAAGGCCAAGCTGTGGGACCAGTTCGTGGCGCTCTACGGCGGCATCGCGAGCGAGGCGGAAGACGACTTCCACAGCCTCTTCGGCAAAGCTTTTCTCGAAGCCTACGAAGAGCAGATGGCGCGCCTGAAGTCGGACACCTGAGAAGAAGACCACGACGCACGGCCACGACAACGACAACAACAGCACACGCGAGGCACCCCGCTTGGAAATCGAAATCGTCACGCTCTCCCGGCAGGGCGGCCGCAGCTACAACGAAGACGTGTTCGGCCACTGGCACGACGAGCGCTATGTCGCGTGCCTGGTGGCCGATGGCGCGGGCGGCCATGGCGGTGGCGACGTGGCGGCGGCCACGGCGCGCAGCAGCGTGCTGGGCGGCTTCTCGGCCGCGCCCGGCCTCGACGAAGCGGTGCTGCGCGGGCTGGTCGAGCAGGCCAACCGCGACGTGGTGGCGCGCCAGGCCGAGGGCGGCAAGCTCGCGGGCATGCGCTCGACCATCGTCTTCGCGGCCATCGATCTCGAAAGCCAGGCGCTGGCCTGGGTGCACAGCGGCGACAGCCGCGCCTACCTGTTCCGAGGCGGCGCCATCGTGGCGCGCACCACCGACCACAGCCTGGTGCAGCAGATGGTGGCCGGCGGCATGCTCGACGAAGAAGGCGCGCGGCTGCATCCGCAGCGCAACATGCTGCTGTCGGCACTGGGCTCGATCGAGGAGGCGCCCGACATCGCGGTGTCGGACCGCATGCGCCTTTTGCCCGGCGACGTGTTGCTGCTGTGCAGCGACGGCGTGTGGGAGCCGCTGGGCGACGAGCTGCTGGTCGACACGCTGCACGCCGCGCGCACGCCGAGCCAGTGGACCGAGCTGCTCGACGCGCAGATCAAGGCCCATGCCAAGCCGGGCCACGACAACTACACGGCACTGACCCTGTGGGTGATCGAGGACGACGGCGATGACGTCACGCAGCTGCTGCCGGCGAGCGTGGATGAAGAGGGCGAGACGATGCCGGCACCGGCACCATAGCCGCGCAAACGGCGAAGTTGCCTGAAGCGTGCCCCGCAAAGAAGCACGCCGCAGGCAACGCCCTGCACGAAGCAATCAGGGATTGAAGGGGTTCTGGGCGCGATGCCACGCGTCCATCGAGCGAACCGTCTTGATGCCGCAGATCGAATCGATCTTGCCGGCGTAGTTCTTCAGGTCTTCGCCGTTCTTGTCCTGCTGGTACTTGTAGAACCACACGGCGACGGACGTGTCCTGGTTGTACACGTCGCCCGTCAGGGCGTCTCCGTAGGGCAGTTTCTCGCCGCCGAAGGTGCCGCTGAAGTAGTCCTTGAGAAGCTCGTGGATCTTGCGCACGTGCGGGCCCTTGCCGTTGTAGTTCGGCAGGATGTGGGCGGAGTTGTGGTTGGCGGCGGCGTTCAGGCGCTGGTCGCCATAGAACAGCCAACTGGTGCATGAGTAGTTGGACATGGGATCGCTCCTTGCGTCGGGCTGGCAGGCACCCGGGCAGCGGCCAGGCCGGCGCGCTGCCCGATGGGTGGCTTCAGTTTTCCGCCTTGCCCTTTTCGGTGTCCCACTTGAACTCCGGACCTGCGCTGAGCTTGCCCGTGCTGTCCTGAACCTTGTATTCGAACTTGATCTTCTTGTAGGAGCAGGAGACCGATTCCGACACCTCGCCGTTCTGGATGCCGCTGACCTGCACGCTGGTGATGAAGACGTGCTCCAGCGTGATGATGATGTAGTCCTCCTGCTTGCCGCCGGCCTTGCGGCCGGTGAGCTTGAGCTCGTCCAGGTGCGTGCCCGAGGCGCAACGTTGCGCCAGGTTGGGCGACTGCTTGCCGTAGTGGGCGGTGAAGGTCAGGTCGGCCGGTTCGGCCTTGCCGCTGCCGGAGCCGCCGCCGCTCTGGGCGCTGCTGTGGTTGCTCACGGCCCACGTCCAGCTCGTGATCTCGATTTCTTTTTCGTGGTTTTCCTTGCCGGACTCGCCTTCGACGCCTTTGGGCTTGACGTAAAAGTCTGAAGCTGCCATTTCAATGCTCCTTGATGATGCCCATGGGTTGCGGGCGGGTGGTTGATCGACTCTGATGTGACTGCCCCCGGTCCGTTCGCCGAAGCTGCGTTGCGGGAGCTACATGGAGAACGAAAAAGGGGGCGCCGGTTTGAAGCACCGGCCCGTAAAAACAGGCGCTCTTTTCCGGCTTACTTGGCGCCCTTGGCCGAGGGCAGCTTGGACACCAGCCGCAGCGAGACCGTGAGGCCCTCGAGCTGGTAGTGCGGGCGCAGGAAGAACTTGGAGGTGTAGTAGCCGGGGTTGCCCTCGACCTCTTCCACCACCACTTCGGCGGCGGCCAGCGGCTTGCGCGACTTGGTTTCCTCCGACGAGTTGGCGGGGTCGCCGTCGACGTAATTCATGATCCATTTGTTGAGCCAGCGCTGCATGTCCTCGCGCTCCTTGAAGCTGCCGACCTTGTCGCGCACGATGCACTTCAGGTAGTGCGCAAAGCGGTTGCAGGCAAAGAGGTAGGGCAGGCGCGCGGCCAGGTTGGCGTTGGCCGTGGCGTCGGGGTCGTCGTACTCGGCGGGCTTGTTCAGCGACTGAGCGCCGATGAAGGCCGCGAAGTCGGAGTTCTTGCGGTGGATCAGCGAGAGCAGCCCGGCCTTCGACAACTCGGCCTCGCGCCGGTCGCTGATGGCGATCTCGGTGGGGCACTTCTGGTCGACGCCGCCGTCGTCGCTCGGGAAGGTGTGCAGCGGCAGGTTTTCCACCGCGCCGCCCGACTCGATGCCGCGGATGCGCGAGCCCCAGCCGTAGAGCTTGTACGAGCGGTTGATGTTGGTCGCCATGGCATAGGCCGCGTTGGCCCATGCGTACTTGCTGTGGTCGGCGCCGGCCGTGTCTTCCTCGAAGTCGAACTCTTCCACCGGGTTGGTGTTGGCGCCGTAGGGCGTGCGCGCCAGGAAGCGCGGCATGCACATGCCCAGGTACTTGGAGTCGTCCGACTCGCGCAGGCTGCGCCAGCCGGCGTACTCGGGCGTGAGGAAGATCTTGGTCAGGTCGCGCGGGTTGGCCAGCTCCTGCCACGACTCCATCTGCATCAGGTTGGGGCTGGCGCCGGTGATGAAGGGCGCGTGCGCCGAAGCCGCGATCTTGGCCATCTCGCCGAGCAGCTCGACGTCGGGCGGGCTCTGGTCGAAGTGGTAGTCGCCGACGATCGCGCCGAAGGGCTCGCCGCCGAACTGGCCGTACTCCTGCTCGTAGATCTTCTTGAACATCGGGCTCTGGTCCCAGGCCGCGCCCTTGAACTTCTTGAGGTTCTTGGCCAGCTCGGTCTTCGAGATGTCCATCACCCGGATCTTCAGGTGCTCATCGGTCTCGGTGTTGTTCACCATGTAGTGCAGGCCGCGCCACGCACTCTCGAGCTTCTGGTAGTCGGGGTGGTGAATGATCCGGTTCACCTGGTCGGTGAGCTTGGCGTCGATCGCGGCGATCATGGCCTGGATCGACTTGGTCACGTCCTTGCCGATGACGGTGCTGTTCGCCAGCGCCTGCTGCGCGAGCGTGAGCACGGCGGCTTCGACGGCGCTCTTGGCTTCGTCGCTGCGCGGCTTGAATTCCTTTTGCAGCAGCGACGAAAAGTCGCTGCCCGCGTACGCGACATCTTTCAGCGCGCTCTGTTCGAGTGCTTCGGCCATGGTGATCTACTCCTCGTTGCTCAAATGGGATTCAGGCGGCCGGGGTGGTGCCGTCTTCGGGTTTCTTGCTCGCGGCCAGGGTCTGCAGCAGGGCCGGGTCTTCGAGCACCTTGGCCAGCAGGTCTTCGGCGCCGCCCTTGCCGTCCATGTAGGTCACGAGGTTCGACAGCTGCGTGCGCGCCTCCAGCAGCTTGTTGAGCGCACCGACCTTGCGTGCCACGGCGGCGGGCGAGAAGTCGTCCATGTTCTCGAAGGTGAGCTCGACCTTCAGGTCGCCTTCGCCGGTGAGCGAGTTCTCGACAGCGAACGCGGCGCGCGGCTTCATGGCCTTCATGCGCGCGTCGAAGTTGTCGACGTCGATCTCCAGGAACTTGCGGTCGGCCACGGGCGCGAGCGGGTCGGCCGGCTTGCCCGAGAGATCGGCGAGCACGCCCATCACGAAGGGCAGCTGGATCTTCTTCTCGGCGCCGTACAGCTCCACGTCGTATTCGATCTGGACCCGTGGCGCCCGGTTGCGGGCGATGAATTTCTGACTGCTCTTGGCCATGGAGATGCTCCTTGCGGGTGTGAATGGGGTGCGGGTCGGGTGCTGTCGCGGTTACTCGGTTACTCGGAAGGGCGCCTGCCCGTCACGGTTTCGATGGTGTCCATCGCGTTGGGCGCGAGGTTGGCCATGATTTCGAGAAAGCTCACGCCGATGAGCTTCTTGGCGCGCTCGATCAGCAGCGGCGCGGGGTTGCCGGGCTCGGACTGCTCGAGGTAGCGGATCACGCGGTCGAGCATCTGCACCGCGTCCTGCCGGTTCTGGATCTCGCCGCTCGGGGCGGCGGGGCGGGCCGTGGTGCCGGCTGCCTGCGACCCGTCGGCTCCGGCGTTGGCATCGGTGGCTGCATCGCCCGCGGCACCGGCGCCGACACCGCAGGCCTTCTTCAGCACGCGTCCCACGGTGCGAAGCGGTGTCAGGTCGATCGCATCGGAGCGGCCGGTGCGCTCGACCAGCAAGGCCTGCAGCCTGTCGAGCAGCGCGAGCACGTTCGTCGCGGCCTGCAGCAGTTCGGGGCTCGATGCCTGGATGGCCTCGATGCCGCCCTGCACCTGCGAGGCCGAGTAGGTGGCTTCGCCGCCCACCGCGTCCAGGATGTTGTGGGCCACGGCAATGTCGCGCACGCGGATCGGCCCCACGCCGGGCGCCATGCCCACCTGCGCGTCGTACAGCTCGCGCAGCATCGTCTGGCCTTCGTCGCAGAAGGGCGCCAATGCGTTCAGGCGCATCGTCGGGTCGTTGTCGTCGTCGGCATCCAGCTTTGGATGTATGCCTTCCCAGAAGGTGTCGAGCAGGCCGTTCAGCAACTGGAGCCCGGCGACGAAGCCGGCCACGCCCTGCATGTGCGTGGCGGCGCGCAGCAGCAGCACGGCAACGCGCACGTCCTTGCTGCGGCGCAGGATCGCGTCGCACTGTTCGGCCACCGCGCGCCACTCGGGCTCGACCGCGGGGATCACGGTGTCGCCGAACTGCTGCTCGGGCTTGCCTTGCGCGGCGGCCACGAGCGCGATGAAGTCCGGGTCGTACTCCAGGTCGTCGCCGCATGGCGAGGCCTCGCCGATGGGCGCGAGCAGTGCTTCGACAAGTTCGTGAGTCAGCATGTTGCCTGTTGGAGTTCGCTGGTGATAATCAAAGATGCGTCAGGACCGGTCAATGCAACGAAGGGAATAGCATGCGCACGCTCGGTACACACCATTCGTCCTATGGAGGCTTTCTGGCCGCTGCTTCGCGGCGACGCATCGCAGCCTTTGGCCTTGCTGCAGCGGGTCTTTTGATTGCGGGCTGCGCGAGCAAGCCGGTGGTCACGCCGGTGTCGATCACGCTGGCGGCCGGCGCCGATGCCAACCCCGATGCACGCGGACGCGCATCGCCGCTCACGGTGCGCGTGTATGCACTCAAGTCGTCGGGGCCCTTCGAAAGCGCCGACTTCTTCTCGCTGTTCGAGAAGGACCAGGCCACGCTCGGCGCCGAACTCGTGCAACGCGAAGAAGCGCTGCTGCGGCCCGGCGAAAGCAAGAAGCTCGACCTCACGCTGCCGGCGGACGCCAAGGCCATCGGCGTGATGGCGGCGTTTCGCGACCTCGACCGCGCACGCTGGCGCGAGGTGCGCGCGGTGGAGCCGGGCAAGCCGCAAACGCTCAACGTGACCTTCGGCGCGCGCCAGATCCGCATCGACGCGAAGTAGGCGCGGCGCGCCGGTTTTCACGGTGCGCCCGCCGTGGTGTTCGATGCTGGGCGCCCCGGCCGCACCAGTGGCTGGTCGACCGGCAGGAAGCGCTCGAACAGGTCGCCGACGAACGCACCGCCGGTGGCTTGCGATGCCGACGCGGTGAGGTAGAGGCCCCGCCAGCGCGGCGCGCGCCTGCTCTTGCCGTGGCCCTCGAAGAGCACCTGCGCGAACGCGCGCAACGCGGGCTGCAGTGCACGCACCGCTTCCACGAATTCATGGATCGCCAACCGGCCCGAGGGACCGGCCTGCTCGCGCAGCAGCGCCATGCGCAGGCCATGCAGTTGCCGGGCGATGGGATCGAACACGGCATCGAAGCGCTCGGCGGCCGGCGTGTCGATGACGGGGGACGGATCGGTCAGGCGATGGCCCAGCACCTGTGCGAGCACCTCGGGCGGCAGGGCGCCGCGCAGCGTGGCGTAGCCCGCGAGCTGTTCGAGGCCGGTCACGACGAGGTAGGTGGGCAGCTGCAGGCGCAGGGTGTCGCTTGCTTCGTCGAGCGCGCGGCGCATCCGGGCGGCCAGGGGCATCAGTTCGGTGGCGTCCGCGTGCAGCAGCTCGCTGGCGCCGACACAGGCCACGAGGCCGTTCAGCGGCAGGCGCTCGCGCCGCTGCGCCAGCGCGAGCAGCGATTGCAGCCACAGGCTGCGCTGCGTGGGCGTGGCGGCCGCGTCGCCTACTGCGTCGGGATGGACCTCGATGGCCACGGTGGCGCCGGTCAGCCACCAGCGCCACCACCAGCCCTCGCTGGTGGATTCGCTGTCGGGGGCATGTGGATGTTCGGGCGCATGTTCGTGTGGGTGCGCACGTTCGCCATGCGCGGTCGCAAAGAGGCCCAGCAGGTTGGCGGCGGCATCGCCGAAGAAAAGAAACCACGGCACGGGCGCGGCGGTTCGTCGCCATGGCGTGCGGCGCGTGGCTTGCTGCGTCTGCGCCATGTCTTCCTTGAGGGCGTCGAGGGCGGCCTCGCCGGTGTCGTCGGCCGGTGCGCCCAATGCCTCGATGCGGCGGCGCAGCGCACGGCGGCGCGCACCGCGGCCCGCGTCGTGCACCACGGCATACAGCAGCGCGAAGCCGATCGCGCACAGCGCCAGCAGGAGCCAGAAGCGATGGGTGGGCGACAGCAGGGCGTTCATCGCGCGACCGTTTCAAGGAACACGAAGTCGGCGATCAGCCGGTCGCCGTTCTTGCTGGCCGCGAGCACCTCGCGCAGCCGCAGCAGGTAGTCGGAGGCCAGCTCGTAGGGCGGCCGGTCGGAGGTTTCGCTGAACGGCATCGGCGCCGACAGCACCGTGATGAGTACGTTGCCGAAGGGCGGGCTCACGAGCCAGCTCGACGGGATGTCGCGGCCCAGCTCCAGCGTCTGGCCGGCGCGCAGCTGCGTGGGCGCCTGCCCGGTATTGAGGTGCATGACCGAGCCGTCGGCGGTGTAGTAGTCGACCCAGATGTAGCTGTCGTGGCGCGGCGCCACGATCTGCACGCGCACGTTGTCGCCTTCGCGCAGCTTGCCGTCGCGGGCCGACGGCGCGCTCACGTCGAGCCCGTAGGCCTTCTCGTGGTTGCGCGCCTGGTAGGGCTTGAGGATGGAGAACACCTCGCAGTGCGGCCACACGCGCAGGCCGACGTCGAAGCGCGGCGCCTTGACGCCGGGCATCGCGCGCACGTCGCGCTCGACCCGCGGCAGGTCGGCGGGCAGCGAGACGAAGCCGCTCACGTGCGTGCGGCCCTCCTTGTCGGTGGTCGCCGTGAGGTCCGCGCAGGCAAAGCTCTGCAGGTGCTGCTCGATGCGCTGCGTGAGCGCGGTGTCCGCCGCCGGTGGCCCGGTGGACCAGAGCCACAGCAGGTAGAGCAGCGGCAGCAGCAGGGCAAGGGCCGCGCCGCTGCGCAGCAATGCGCGGTCGCGCCGGTGGGTGTCGTAGGGGCCGCGCGGATCGGGCACGCCGTAGGGCTGCGGCGTGATGTGGTCCTGCGCCAGGCTGCCGGTGGCCAGCGGCGGCGTGCGCAGCTGGTGGCCGTGCAGGTCCTTGAGCTTGCCGAGCTCGCCCTGGTCGCCGTCCTCGAAGTAGTACTGGCCCTTGAAGCCGAGCGCCAGCGCGTGCCAGTAGACCTCGCGCACCTCGTCGTCCTGCGCCGTCAGTGCCGAGAGGTGGTGGAAGAACTCGCTGTGCGCGTTGCTGGAGTTGAAGAGCTGCGCCTGCAGCGGCGGTGCGCCGCTGGCCGCGCCGGGATGGCGCGCGAGGATCTCGTCGATCCACGCGACCATCGCGAAGGCGGCCGATTCGATCTGCGTCGCGGGCGTGCCCGATGCCTCGGCCTCGGCGCGCGCGGCGTCGAGCAGACGGCGCGCCTGTTGCTGCGCCGCGTCGTGCGGTGGGGCGGGGCGGCCGCCTGCCAGCGCGGCATCGAGCGCAAGACCGAATGCGATGAATGCCGAGAAGCAGTCGAACAGACGGGCCATGACTGCGCCCGCTCAGTCGTGCGTGGCAAATGCGAAGGATGCCTTGCACCGGCGTCTGCAGCGATGGCACATGCCCATGTCCCCGGTTCCTTCGAGTGGGTGTTCATTCTTTCAAAGGGGTCGCGGCAGGCGCCATACCGCTTGGGGTCTATGCCGTTGGGTGGGGCCCGCGGCCTTGCTGCGCGGGGCAATCGCCGTTATCTTCGGCATCCGCCAGCTGAATGCATGCTGGGACACGGGGAAAAGCCATGAAAATCCTGATCGCCGACGACCACCGGCTCGTCATCGAGGCGGTCAAAGCCAAGTTGTCGGAGCTGGCACCCGGTATCGAATTCGTCCTGGCGATGAGCGTCGACGAATTGCTTGCCGGGGCCACCGATGACCTCGACCTGGCCCTGATCGACCTGAACATGCCTGGCGCCGACGGCCAGGCCCACATCGACGAAATCCGGCATCGCCATCCGGCGGTTCCGGTGATCGTGCTGTCTGGCTACGAAGACCCCGCCATCATGCGCAGTGCCCTCGAACGCGGCGTGCTCGGGTTCATACCCAAGGCCTACTCGCCCGAGGTCATGCTGTCGGCGGTGCGCCTCGTGCTGGCCGGTGGCGTGTACGTGCCGCCGATGATGCTGACGGCGCTGCCGCCCGGCATCGTCGCGGGCGTGGCGCCGCAGCCCGGCGCCGAAGCCATGGCGCGTGGCGGCGGCAGCAACCAGACGTTGGAGCACCTGCGCAGCGTGCTGACCGAGCGCCAGGTCGAGGTGCTGCAACTGCTGTCGCAGGGCAAGCCGAACAAGCTGATCGGGCGCAGCCTGGGCATCAGCGAAGGCACGGTCAAGATCCACCTGGCCGCGATCTTTCGCGCGCTGAACGTGCGCAACCGCACCGAGGCGGTGGTGGCGGCGCAGGCGCTGACCGAGGCGCAGCAGGCCTGAGCCCTTCGGCTACCAGCGGAAGGTGGCCTTGGCCTGCAGCGCGCGGCCCTGGCCGAAATACTGGCCGTTGCCCGCGACATAGGTCCTGTTGAAGAGGTTGGTCGCGTTCAGCGCAAAGGTGTAGGGGCCGCGCTCGTAGCGCAAGGCCGCATCGACCAGCGTGTAGGCCGGGTTGTAGAAGCTGTTGTCCGCGCTGGCCGGCACCTTGCCGACATAGCGCACGCCGCCGCCGACGCTCCAGCCGCGCCACTCGGGGCCGCCGAGCCGGTAGTCGAGCCACAGCGACGCGGTATTGCGCGCGGTCTGCACCGGCTGCTTGCCCACTTCGGCGAGGTTCAGGCTGCGGGTGACCTTGGCATCGAGAAAGGTGTAGCTGGCCACCAGCTTGAGCTGTTTCGTCAGCGCGGTCCGGGCTTCGAACTCGGGCCCGCGCGAGCGCACTTCGCCGATCTGCGCGGAGGGGGTGAACAGGTACGGGTTGATGGTCGCGACGTTGTTCCTGCGCAGGTCGAAGACCGAGACCGTGAACAGCGCGTCCATGCCCGGCGGCCGGTATTTCAGTCCGGCCTCCAGCTGCCGCCCGAGTTCGGGCTTGAAGAGGCTTCCGTTCGCCAGGGCTCCGGGCAGCGGCGTGAAGGAGGTCGAGTAGCTGAAGTAGGGCGCCAGCCCGTTGGGCGCAAGGTACAGCAGGCCCGCGTTGTAGGTGGTCTTGGTGTCCGGCCCCTGCGCCGTCAGCACGCCGCCGGTGTAGGAGTTGCGGGACTGGTCCCGGCGCACGGCCAGCCCCAGCGACCACGGGCCCGAGCGCATCTGGTCCTGCACATAGATGCCGTGCTGCCTCAGCCCGTCGCTTGCGATGGCCGAGCCGAACACGGGCCCGACGGTCGGCACGGCCACCGGCGCTCCGTAGACCGGCACGAAGGCATCGATGGACGACGCGGGGCCCGCACCGATTTTCTTGTCGCTCACATAGCGCTGGTAGTCCATGCCGATGAGCAGCGTGTGTGCGACGCGGCCGGTGCGAAGGCGGCCCTCGACCTGAATGTCGAACGCGGACGTGCGGCTCTTGTCGACCAGGCGCCGGATGCCGCGATCGAGCGTGCGCTGGTCGCTCTGGAAAGCCAGGCCGTAGACCTGCTGGTAGTCGATGTCCAGCTTGGCGTAGCGCGCGTTCTGGCGCAGGGTCCAGTTGTCGCTGAGCTGGTGCTCGAACAGGTAGGTGACCGAGGACGCATTGCGGTTGTAGTGGTCCACGCCCGGCTCCCCGATGAAGCGGCTCCTGGAGATGCGGCCGTAGGGGTTGGGCGTGATGAGCGCACCCACCGGCCATGCGCTCTCGGGCGTCATGCGGTCGCGCGTGACCTCGGCCAGCAGCGTGACCTTGGTGCGCGCCGAAGGCTTCCACGTCAGGGCCGGCGCCAGGAAGTTGCGGTCGTCGCGCGAGAAGTCGGTTTGCCCGCTGCTGCTGCGGAAGAGGCCGTTGAGCCGGAACAGCAGGCTGCCGTCGTCGTTCAGCGCGCCGCCCAGGTCGAAGCTGCCCTGGTAGCGGTTGTTGTTGCCGATCGACAGCCCCACCTCGCGCACCGCTTCCGCCGAAGGGCGCTTGGACACCATGTTGATCACGCCGCCCGGTGCGGCCGGGTCGTACACCGTGCCCGGCCCTTTCAGCAGTTCGACGCGCTCCAGCCCTTGCGGCTCGATCAGCCAGCCGGAGTAGGCGTTCGAGGTGTAGAGCTTGAAGCCGTCGAGAAACTCCGCCGGTGCAAAGCCGCGTACCGTCAGCGACGACAGGCGCGGGTCGTAGCCCTTCACCTCGGTCAGCACGCCGGCCGAGTAGCGCAGCGACTGCTCGACGGTGTGCACGGCCTGGTCGTCCATCTGCTCGCGCGTGACGACGGTGACGGCGCGCGGCGTTTCGATCAACGGGGTGTCGGTGCGCATGGCGGTGGCGCTGCGCTGCGCGACGTAGCCGTGGACGGGGCCGTCCGCATGCTCGGTCTCGGCGGTCACGGTGAGCGTGGGCAATGCGGCGCTGCCCGTGGCTTCGGCTGTGGCGGCCGGCGCAGGTTGCACCGTGTAGGCGCCGCCGTCGCCGCGCACGGCGGCCAGCCGGTGGGCCGACAGCAGCGCGGCCAGGCCCTCGGGCACGGTGCGGTGGCCCGTGAGCGCATCGGCCTGCTTGCCGCGCACCAGCGCGGGGTCGAAGGACAGCGTGATGCCGGCCTGCCGCGCGAACCGGTTGAGTGCGTCTTCGAGCGGGCCCGCGGGCACCTCGAAAGCGGCGCGCGCGGCATCGCCCGCCTGCGCGCAAGCGTGTCGGGCAGGCGCGGCCCATCCCGCCGCGATGCCGAGCAGCATCGCGGGAAGCAGGATGGGCCTTGCCGCAAGGGACCGCCAGAACCCGGGAGGGCGGCCTTGAAGAGGTCGTCTCAACGCCTGGAAACAGTCAACGTGTCCCCCGTGCCGTGTTGGAGCCGGACGGGCAGCGTCCGTACCAGTGCTTCGAGTGCGCGGCCCACCGGATCGGGGCCGTTGAGCTGGAAGACGCCCGACACCCGCAGCGATGCCACGTCGGCATCGCACAGCAGCGGCGCGCCACGGTAGCGGGCCAGTTCGGCCACGAAGGCATCGAGGCGCATCTGCTTGGCCACCAGCGCGCCGTCGGTCCAGGCATCGCTCTCGAAGCTGCGGTCGACGATGCGCTGGGGCTCGGCGGTGTTGGCGCGGATGATGTAGCCGTCGCCGGCCTGCGCGATCACGGCGGGTGCATCGCCGGCGTGGATGGCCACGCGGCCTTCGGTCATGGACAGCCGCGTTTCGCTTTCTTCCTGGCGCACGCCGAAGCGCGTGCCGAGCGCTTCGAAGCGCGCATGCGGCGCCTCGACCCAGAAGGCGCGGTGGCCGATCATCGCGCCGGTGTCGGCGCCGGTGCGCACGAACAGCTCGCCACGGCGCAGCACGATCAGGCGCCGGCGCGGCGAGAACACCACCTGCACCTCGGAGCCGGTGTTGAGGTTCAGCTCGGTGCCGTCGGCCAGCATCACGCGCTTGCGCTCGCCGATGGCGGTGGCGTAGTCGGCGCGCTGCACCCAGGGCGCCTCGCGCCAGACGGCAAGGCCGAGCGCGCCGCCGGTGACGGCAAGGCCCAATACGCTCATCACACCGAGTGCGCGGCGCCGGCCCTGCGCGGCGCGCATGCGGGTGGCGGCCTGCAGCGCGCCGTGGGCCAGCGCGCCATTGGCGGGCGGCACCTGGCGGAAGGCGTCTTCGACGGACTGCACCCGCTGCCAGGCCTGCTCGTGCGTGGGGTGGGCGGCGCGCCAGGCGTTGCAGGCTTCGTGCACCTGGCTGTCGGCGCTGCCCGAGCCGAGGCGCACTGCCCAGGCAATGGCCTGGTCGAGCAGTTCGTGCGGGCTTTCGCCGTTGGGCGCGGAGGAGGAGGGGAATGCGGGTTTCATCGCAGCGAGAGGCAGTGGCGGATCGCGCCTGCCATGTACTTTTCGACCGAGCTCAGGCTCACGCCCAGGCGTTGCGCGATCTCCGGGTAGCTCAGGCCGTCGAGCCGCGACAGCAGGAAGGCACTGCGCGCCTTGGGCGCCAGCCCGTCGAGCATGGCGTCGATGCGCATGAGCGCCTCGACCAGCAGCAGCTGCGTTTCGGGCGATGGCGCCTGCGGCTCGGGCAGGCTGGCGATGGCTTCGAGGCAGGCGCGCTCGAGCGTGCGGCGCCGGATGTGGTCGACCGCGAGGCCGTGCGCGATGGTGGTGAGCCAGGCGCGGGGCTCGCGCGCCTCGGTGGCCTCGCGGGGGCGACCGAGCACGCGCAGGAAGGTGTCTTGTGCGAGGTCGGCGGCATCGCCCGCGTGGCCGAGCTTGCGGCGCAACCAGCCCACCAGCCAGCCATGGTGGTCGCCGTAGAGCGTCTCTACGTCGCGGTCGGTGGGGCGGTCCGGCATGAAGGGGGGATGCAAGTCGTTCGGGAACGCAGCGAGGGTCGCGAGCATGAATCTATCTCACTGGGTTGACATATTTAAACAGCGAACCCGTCCGCCTTGGGCAAGGAGGCCATCCGCACGGCCACGCGTGCGGCCTTGGGTGCGGGGCAGCGCAGGCCCTGGCGCGGCGTGCCTTCGCCGCCCTTGCGTGGACTGGTCTGCATGATCGGCGCGAGCGTGGAAAGACTGGTACTGGCCGGTGGCGCGAAGCGGTTCACGGGGCGCCTGTCGGGCTCGCAGGTGCCGAGGTTGAGAGAGGCGATGAGGCCAATGGCCGCTGCGCCGATGCAGCACCAGTCCCGCAGGCGCGAGAGGCGGGACGCGGTGGGCCGGCCGGCCGCGTCGTCGCCAGTGGCGGTCGATGGAGGCGAAGAGATGCATCGCAGCGTCATGGTCATGCCTCGGGTCGACATCAGAGGTCCGTTGCCGATGCATGCGCCTCGCGCTGGCCGTGCAGCGGAAACCGCACCGTGAGGCAGCCATCGCCCAGTGGCGAGGGCGCGGCGTAGATGCGCGCGCCGTACCGCGCCGCGATCGTCTGGCAGGCCAGCACGCGCGCGGCCGTGGCGTGGTCGGCCGTGGCAAAGGCGTGCGAGAGGCGCGTTGCGCCCGCGCTGGCGTCGCGCCAGTTGATGACCGCGTGCTGCCCTTCGGCGCGGGCCAGCACGTGCAGCGTGGTGCCTTGCTGCAGCGTGCCGGCCGCCACGTCGAGGATGTGGGCGATGAAGCGGGGCAGGTCGCCCGGGACGACGGCGACGGTCAGCGCCTCGTCCGGCAGGAAGAGGTCGAGGTGGATGCCCCGGCGCGCCAGCATCGGTCCGTGGGTCTGCGGCATTGCGCGCAGCGGCTGCCGCAGGTCGATGGGCTCGCGGTCGGCGGCGGGCTCTTGCCGGTGGAAATGCGGGTCGGGTGCGCGCGATGGCGAAAGGGTGCGCAGGCCGAACGCCTTGCCCGTCAGCCAGGCGGCGCCGAGGGCGAGAAGCGACGGCCGGGCAAGGCCGGTGGTGCCGGCGCTCATCGGGCTGCAGCCTTGGTGCGGGCGGTGGCGAGGAAATTTTTCTGAAGCATGGCGAGGTGGCTCCTCTTGGGTTTCAGGTCAATGCATCCGTATGCCGAACGGGCGTGCCGAAACCCGTAATGGCGTGGGCAAAAAAAATGCGTCAGGGGTTCGTGGGCTTCGCGGCGTCCGGCGGCTGCTTCGGCTCTGCAAGCAGCATCACCAGCATCACGACATGCAGCAGCAGAACCAGCGCGGCGGAAGCCCCCATCAGCCAGCGCTCGAGAGCGTCCATCGCCCAGTTGCCGGGGTTGTTGCCGAAGTCGCCGTGCCCGAAGAAGTGCAAGCCGACGAGGCCCGCGATCGGCGTGGCGAGCGTGAGCGCGATCCAGAACACCGGGGGCAGCGCGAACAGGGCGATGTGGCGCGCGGGGCGCCCGTCAGGCGGCACGAGGCGGGCATGCGAGGGGATTTCTGGGCACATGGCGGATGAGGTCCTCTGTCGGTGGCAGGTGAATTCATCCTGTTGCCGAACGAGGTCGCCGAAACCCGCAAAGGGGAGCGCAAAAAACCGGGGAGGCAGAATTCGCCCCTTCCCTTTCTTCTTCTCTCTTCAGCCGGTCAGACTGCCTTGGACGCTTTTTCCCCAGACCTCTCCCGCTTCGACGCCGCCATCGTCGACCTCGATGGCACCATGGTCGACACGCTCGGCGATTTCGCCGCGTCTCTGAATGGCATGCTCGGCGATCTCTCGTTGCCTCACGTGGCCCCGGCTGCCATCGAAGTGATGGTGGGCAAAGGCTCGGAGCACCTGATTCTTTCCGCGTTGGTACACGTGATGACGCCTGCCGGCACCACGCCCTCGGCTGCCGAAGCGGGCGCGCTGAAGGCGAAGGCCGAGGGGCTGTTCGACCGTGCGTGGGCGCGCTACCAACACCACTACCTGGCCATCAACGGCCAGCATTCGGCGGTGTACCCGGGCGTGATCGAAGGGCTGAAGGCGCTGCGTGCGCGCGGCCTTCGGCTGGCTTGCCTGACCAACAAACCGACCTCGTTCGCCAAGCCACTGCTGGCCGCGAAAGGGCTCGACGGCTTCTTCGAGTGGGTGTTCGGTGGCGATGCGTTCGAGCGCAAGAAGCCCGATCCGCTGCCGCTGCTCAAGACCTGCGAGGCGCTGGGCACGGTGCCGGCACGCACGCTGATGGTCGGCGATTCGAGCAACGACGCGCGTGCCGCACGCGCCGCGGGCTGCCCGGTGGTGCTCGTGAGCTATGGCTACAACCACGGCGAGCCGGTGCGCGGCGTGGATGCCGACGGCTTCGTGGATTCGCTGGCCGAGCTTGCGGCCACGGCCGCGTAGAGACAGGGGGATCTGGGCGCAGGGCTACTGCTTGCCCAGCAGTGCGTCCTTCAGCTTCCAGTCGGCCGGGTTCGGGCCCAGCCAGATGCGCAGCAGCGCATTGAAGAAGGCGGGCTCCTTCACCGGATCGGGCTGCGGTACGCCGCGCACGGTGATGACGGTGCCGGTGCCCGGCAGCCAGTCGATGGTGAAGGTGTCGCCGGTTTTCAGCTGCTTCTGGTCCGCGAACATCTGGCCCATGCGCAGCAGGCCCGGGATCAGGTTGACCATTTCGCTCTTGGGCGAGTTCTCTTCCACGCCCTTGGTGAAGAGCTTGCCGAGTTCGTTGGCGTCGATGTCGCGCAGCATCGTGATGGCCACGCGCTTGGGGCCCGGCGCGGCCAGCGCTTCTTCGGGCGTCGACACCTTCTTGCCCACATAGAGGCCAGCTGTGTAGACCTTGAAGATGGCCTTGTAGCGAATGCCCGCACCGTTCAGCTGCAAGGGGCTGCCGCGCAGATCCATGCGGTCTTCGAGCTTGACGCCGGCCACGTCGACCTGCGCGGCCGAGGCGCCGAGTGCCGTGGCAAGACAGGCCAGCACGGCCCAGCGAGCGCACTGGGAAAACAGGGTGAACACGGTCGGGAGCGAAGGTGCGAGCAAGTGAGCCTCCTGGAATTTGCGAACGGTCGTGCGAATGTATCTTTTTGTTTTACGACGCGGCCTTCGGGGGAACCCTGAAGGTGATGCAAGATGGTTCTCTTGCACGCTGGCGCGTTTTCGTGGGCTAAACTCGGCTTTCCATGTTCGTTCATCACATCAATCAAACAGGTGAAGGCAGCCGGGGAGCCTGGCCCTGGCGTCGCCATACATCGCTGACTGTTTGATTGCACGGCGCACGCCGTGCGCCCGCGGTTCCGAGTCGACGCACACCACGACGCCGGACCACCCGTGAATGACCTTGTCACCGGCCAAAGGAGCGCCGGGCGGCAACTGGAGAACGAATCCGTGATCACCGAACTTGAATTCAAGAGCCTCAGCGCCCAGGGCTACAACCGTATTCCGCTGATGGCCGAGGCCTTTGCCGACCTCGAGACCCCCCTTTCCCTTTACCTCAAGCTGGCCCATTCGCAGGGCGGCGGCAAGCACAGCTTTCTGCTCGAATCAGTGGTGGGCGGCGAGCGCTTCGGCCGCTACAGCTTCATCGGCCTGCCCGCCCGCACGCTGCTGCGCGCCACCGGCTTCGGTGCCGACGCCAGGACCGAGGTGGTGACAGATGGCCAGGTGGTCGAGACCGCCTCCGGCAATCCGCTCGACTTCGTCGCGGCCTACCAGAAGCGCTTCAAGGTCGCGCTGCGGCCCGGCCTGCCGCGTTTCTGCGGTGGCCTTGCCGGCTACTTCGGCTACGACACCGTGCGCCACATCGAGCGCAAGCTCGAAAAGAGCTGCCCGCCCGATGCGCTGGGCTGCCCCGACATCCTGCTGCTGCAGTGCGAAGAGCTGGCCGTCATCGACAACCTCTCGGGCAAGCTCTACCTGATCGTCTATGCCGATCCGAAGCAGCCCGAGGCCTATGCCGTGGGCAAGCGTCGCCTGCGCGAGCTGAAGGAAAAGCTCAAGTACTCGGTGAGTGCGCCCGTCGTGAAGCCCACGCAGCCGCATCCGCCCGAGCGCAGCTTTGCCAAGGCCGACTACATCGCGGCCGTCGAGCGTGCCAAGGAAATGATCGCCGCCGGCGACTTCATGCAGGTGCAGGTGGGCCAGCGCATCAGCAAGCGCTACACCGAGTCGCCGCTGTCGCTGTACCGTGCGCTGCGTTCGCTGAACCCCTCGCCCTACATGTACTACTACAACCTGGGCGACTTCCATGTGGTGGGCGCGTCGCCCGAGATCCTGGTGCGCCAGGAGAACACAGGCGAGGGCGAACAGAAGATCACCATTCGCCCGCTGGCCGGCACGCGTCCGCGCGGTGCCTCGCTCGAACTC
Source organism: Variovorax sp. EL159 (assembly GCF_900100965.1). GTDB lineage: Bacteria > Pseudomonadota > Gammaproteobacteria > Burkholderiales > Burkholderiaceae_C > Variovorax. Next base: position 43,195 of record NZ_FMUJ01000013.1, read on the forward strand.
GACAAGGCCGCCGAGGTGGAGCTCATCAACGACCCGAAGGAGCGCGCCGAGCACGTCATGCTGATCGACCTCGCACGCAACGACATCGGGCGCATCGCCAAGACCGGCACCGTGAAGGTGACCGAGGCCTTCGCGGTCGAGCGCTACAGCCACGTCATGCACATCGTGAGCAACGTCGAAGGCACGCTGAAGGACGGCATGACCGCCATCGACGTGCTCAAGGCCACCTTCCCGGCCGGCACGCTGACCGGCGCGCCCAAGGTGCATGCGATGGAACTCATCGACCAGCTGGAGCCCACCAAGCGCGGCCTGTACGGTGGCGCCTGCGGCTACATCAGCTACGCGGGCGACATGGACGTGGCCATCGCGATCCGCACCGGCATCGTGAAAGACCAGATGCTGCACGTGCAGGCCGCGGCCGGCGTGGTCGCCGATTCGGTGCCCGAGCTGGAGTGGAAAGAAACAGAGGCCAAGGCGCGCGCACTCCTGCGCGCGGCCGAACTGGTCGAGGAAGGCCTGGAATGAGCGCAGCACCCGAAATTCAGAACGACTTTTCGCACGAGATCATCGGCGCCGCCGTCGAAGTGCAGCGTGTGCTCGGCACGGGGCTCGACGAGGGCGCCTATGCCGCCGCGCTGGCCATCGAGCTGGCCGAACGCGAGATCGGCTTCACGCGCGACGTGGCGCTGTCGGCCACCTACAAGGGCCGCTCGCTGGGCGAGGTGTACCGTGCGGGCTTCGTGATCGAGCAGTCGGTCATCGTCGAGCTCAAGGCGGTCGATGTGCTGACCGACCTGCATCGTTCGCAGGTGCTGGCCGCGCTGCGGCTGTCGGGCCTCAAGCTGGGCCTTCTGATCAACTTCAACGTCTTTCCCGTGGTGAAGGGCGTGCACCGGATTGTGAGCAAGCCATGAAACTGCTGATGATCGACAACTACGACAGCTTCACCTACAACATCGTCCAGTACTTCGGCGAACTGGGTGCAGACGTGCAAGTGCACCGCAACGACGAGATCACCGTGGCGCAGATCGGCGAGCTGATCGCCTCGGGCGTCACGCGGCTCGTGGTGTCGCCGGGGCCTTGCTCGCCGGCGGAGGCGGGCGTGTCGGTGGCGGCCATCGAGGCCTTCGCGGGCAAGCTGCCCATTCTTGGCGTGTGCCTGGGCCACCAGGCCATCGGCGCGGCCTTCGGCGGCAAGATCGTTCGCGCACAGCAACTGATGCATGGCAAGACCAGCGAGATCACGACCACGCAAGAAGGCGTGTTCGCGGGGCTGCCCGAGAAGTTCATCGTCAACCGGTACCACTCGCTGTCGATCGAGCGCGAGAGCTGCCCGAAGGCACTGGCTGTCACCGCGTGGACCGACGACGGCGAGATCATGGGGGTGCGGCACACCGGCTTTGCGCATGACGTGCGCATCGAAGGCGTGCAGTTCCACCCTGAATCGATCCTCACGGAACATGGCCACGCCATGCTCAAGAACTTCCTGGACTAAGCCACCATGACAGACCGCACCACCATCGTCGACCTGCGCAGCGACACCGTCACGCAACCCACGCCCGCGATGCGCGAGGCCATGATGGCGGCGCCGCTGGGCGACGACGTCTTCGGCACCGACCCGAGCGTCAACGCGCTGCAGGAAAAGATCGCTGCGCTGCTGGGCTTCGAGGCCGCGCTGTTCGTGCCGACCGGCACGCAGAGCAACCTCTGCGCGATCCTCTCGCATTGCGGCCGTGGCGACGAATACATCGTCGGCCAGCAGGCGCATTGCTACCGCTGGGAAGGCGGCGGCGCGGCGGTGTTCGGCAGCGTGCAGCCGCAGCCGCTCGACCACGCGCCCGACGGCACGTTGCCGCTCGCGCAGATCGAAGCGGCCATCAAGCCCGACGACGCGCACTTCGCGCGCACGAAGCTGCTGGCGCTGGAGAACACGCTGGGCGGCAAGCTGCTGCCGTTCGACTACGTGCAGGCTGCGACTGACCTGGCCAGGAGCAAGGGCCTGCAGCGGCACCTCGACGGCGCGCGTCTTTTCAACGCCGCGACCGCACAGGCCGCGCAGAACAAGCGCAGCGACATCCGCGCGGAAGCCCGCCGCATCGCGCAGTGCTTCGACAGCGTCTCGGTCTGCTTCAGCAAGGGCCTGGGCGCGCCCATCGGCTCGGCGCTGGTCGGCTCGCGCGAGTTCATTGCGCGGGCGCACCGCATCCGCAAGATGGCCGGTGGCGGCATGCGCCAGGCGGGCCTGCTGGCGGCGGCGGCTTCGCATGCGCTCGATCACCACATCGACCGGCTGGCCGACGACCACGCGCTGGCGCAACGCCTGGCGCAGGGGCTCGAAGGCATCGAGGGCCTGACGGTCGAGGCGCCGCACACGAACATCGTGTTCGCCGACCTCACGGGTGCGGCGCAGGCACGCTCGTCGGAGCTGATCGCGAGCCTCAACCAGCAGGGCATTCTTGCAACGGGGCTGTATCGCCTGCGCTTCGTGACGCACCTCGACGTGGATGCGGCCGGCGTCGACCGCGCCGTTGCCGCGATCCGGGGCTTCTTCAACGCCTGAAACCGAAGGAGCCGCGATGCCCGATCTTCCGCATCTGCTCGCTTTCATCGCCGCCGGCTGGCTGCTGAACCTGACGCCGGGGCCTGACGTTCTCTACGTCGTGACGAACTCGCTGCGCTCTGGCGTGCGTGCCGGCATCGTGGCCGGGCTCGGCATTACCGCGGGTTGCTTCGTTCACATCTTTGCCGCAGCCGTGGGTGTCGGTACGTTGATGGCGACTTCCGCGACGGCCTTCACCGTGCTCAAGTACATCGGCGCCGCCTACCTGCTCTATCTTGGCGTGCGCATGGTGCTTTCGCGTGCCAAGCCACCCGCCGATCTCGATGCGGCGGCGGCAGCGGTGAGCGGGGAGCGCAGCCTCAAGGCGATCTTTCTCGGCGGCTTCTGGACCAACGTGCTCAACCCGAAGGTGGCGTTGTTCTTCCTGGCCTTCGTGCCGCAGTTCATTGCCCCCGGTGCCGACAACAAGGCGCTGTACTTCGTGCTGCTGGGCGTGCTGTTCAACCTCAACGCGATCCCGGTCAACGTGGGATGGGCTCTGGCAGCGGGCTGGATGGCGCATCGCGGCGCAGTGCAGAAGGGCATGCACTGGCTCGACCGCGTCGCCGGCGTCCTGTTCATCGGCTTCGGCCTCAAGCTCGCGTTCACCGACGCGCCGGCCGTTCGCATCGGCCACTGACACCTACCGAGGAGACTCATCATGATCACCCCCCAGGAAGCGCTGCAGCGCACCATCGAGCACCGCGAAGTCTTCCACGACGAGATGCTGCACATCGTGCGGCTCATCATGAGCGGCGAGTGCTCGCCCGTGATGATGGCCGCGCTGATCACCGGCCTGCGCGTGAAGAAGGAAACCATCGGCGAGATCACCGCCGCCGCGCAGGTGATGCGCGAGGTGTCGACCAAGGTGCCCGTCACCGACACCACGAACCTCGTGGACATCGTCGGCACCGGCGGCGATGGCTCGCACACCTTCAACATCTCGACCTGCTCGATGTTCGTCGCGGCCGCGGCGGGCGCGAAGGTCAGCAAGCACGGTGGACGCAGCGTGTCGAGCAAGTCGGGCAGTGCCGACGTGCTGGAGTCGCTGGGCGTCAACATCAACCTGAAGCCCGAGCAGATCGCGCGCTCCATCGAGCAGGTGGGCATCGGCTTCATGTTCGCGCCGAACCACCATCCGGCGATGAAGAACGTCGCGCCGGTTCGAAAGGAACTGGGCATCAAGACGATCTTCAACATCCTCGGGCCGCTGACCAATCCGGCTGGCGCACCGAACATCCTGATGGGCGTGTTCCACCCCGACCTCGTCGGTATCCAGGTGCGTGCGCTGCAACGCCTGGGCACCGAGCACGCGATGGTGGTTTACGGGCGCGACGGCATGGACGAAATCTCGCTCGGCGCGGCCACGATGGTGGGTGAACTGAAGGACGGCGAGATCCGCGAATACGAACTGCATCCCGAAGACTTCGGCTTCGCCATGTCGAGCAACCGCGCGCTGCGCGTGGAGACGCCCGAGCAGTCGAAGGCGATGCTGCTGGGGGTGCTCGACAATCAGGCCGGCCCCGCGCTCGACATCGTGCTGCTCAACGCCGGTGCAGCGCTGTATGCGGCGAACGTGGTCGATTCGGTGGCGGCCGGCGTGGATCGCTCGCGTGCAGCCATTGCCTCCGGCGCGGCAAAAGCCAAGCTGGCAGAGCTGGTCCGGGCCTCCGCGACCGTTTGAGCCCCGCAGAGAAACCGAAAGCAGAACAAGCCATGTCAGACATCCTCGACAAGATCGTTGCCGTCAAGCGCCAGGAGATCGCGGCCGCGCAGAAGCGTGCGCCGCTCGAAGCGGTGCGCTTCGACGCCGAAAGCCGCGTGCTCACGCGCGACTTCGAGGCCGCGCTGCGCGCAAAGATCGCCGCCGGGCACGCCGCCGTGATTGCGGAGGTCAAGAAGGCCAGCCCGAGCAAGGGCGTGCTGCGTGAAGACTTCATTCCGGCCGACATCGCGCAAAGCTATGCCGAAGGCGATGGTGAGGTCAGCGCGGCCTGCCTCTCGGTGTTGACCGACAAGCAGTTCTTTCAGGGCGGTGTCGACTATCTCAAGCAGGCGCGCGCATCGTGCGACCTGCCGGTGCTGCGCAAGGACTTCATCGTCGATGCCTACCAAGTGTACGAATCGCGTGCGATGGGCGCCGATGCCATCCTGCTGATTGCCGCGTGCCTCGACGATGCGCAGATGAAAGACTACGAAGCCATCGCGCGCGGGTTGGGCATGGCGGTGCTGGTCGAGGTGCACGACGCCGCCGAGCTCGATCGCGCGCTGAAGCTGAAGACGGCACTGGTCGGCGTCAACAACCGCAACCTGCGCAATTTCGAGGTGTCGATCCAGGCCACCATCGACTTGCTGCCCAGGCTGCCGGCCGATCGCCTGCCGGTGACCGAATCGGGCATCGCCACGCGCCAGGACGTCGCCACGCTGCGCGCGGCCGGCGTCAACGCCTTCCTGGTCGGCGAGGCATTCATGCGCGCCAAGGAACCCGGCGAGGCCCTCGCTGCGTTGTTCAAATGAGCCGGCCCGATCAGCTGTCGAGCAGCGATCCTGCCGACTGGCCGGTGGCGTCGGGCTGGCAGCCGCTGGTCGATGAATTCTTCGCGGGTGCCGTTGGGCAGAAGTTGAAGGGCTTCCTGCGCGAGCGCCTCGATGCCGGCGCGGTGATCTTTCCGCCGCAGCCGCTGCGGGCGCTGGAACTGACACCGCCTGAAGACGTGCGCGTGGTGATCCTGGGCCAGGACCCGTACCACGGACGCGGACAGGCCGAAGGGCTGGCGTTCTCGGTGGCGCCCGGCGTGGCGCTGCCGCCGTCGCTGCGCAACATCTTCAAGGAGCTGCAGCGTGACCTCGGCACGGCCCCGCCGCCATTTCCGAATCCGGGAGGCAGCCTGGTGAAGTGGGCGACGCATGGCGTCCTGCTGCTCAACACCTGCCTGACGGTCGAAGAGGCGCAGCCGGCCAGCCATGCCGGCCGTGGTTGGGAAGTGCTGACAGATGCCGTCATCCGTCATGTTTCAGGCGGCGAGAAGTCTGTTGTTTTTATGCTATGGGGCTCGCACGCGCAGAGTAAGCGGGCGTTGATCGACGTTAAGCGCCATAAGGTGCTGATGTCGAATCATCCGTCGCCACTTTCTGCGTTGCGCCCGCCCGTGCCGTTCATCGGCTGCGGACATTTCGGCGAAGCGCGCGCGTGGCGGGAGGCACAGCGGGCGCAGGGGTGAACTTGGGCGATAATCGTGGGCTCACGCCTCGGGCAGTTCTTCCGCATCTTCTTGATGCTGGGATTTCTGAGTAGTCACAAAATCGTGCTATATTTCGAGGTTCGCCGGAGAGGTGGCCGAGTGGTTAATGGCAGCAGACTGTAAATCTGCCCTCTTACGAGTACGCTGGTTCGAATCCAGCCCTCTCCACCAGCGATGAATTTGGTTTCTAAGAGCGATTGGATCTAGCGCTTTGGGTGCCTTGAAGTGCCCCCGATGCGGGAGTAGTTCAATGGTAGAACCCCAGCCTTCCAAGCTGATGACGCGGGTTCGATTCCCGTCTCCCGCTCCAGAGACCCGGTTCGGCGCCGGAAAGCGATTTGGTTAGATAAAGCCCTTTTGGCTCAGTGGTAGAGCACTCCCTTGGTAAGGGAGAGGTCGCGGGTCCGATTCCCGCAAAGGGCACCAGTTTTTGGGGGTTGCAACGGCAGCTTTGCAACCCATCTGCATACGTTGAAATCGTTTTTTTCGGAGTCGAAAAATGGCAAAAGGTAAATTCACCCGCACCAAGCCGCACGTGAACGTGGGCACGATCGGTCACGTTGACCACGGCAAGACGACGCTGACGGCTGCGATCGCAACCGTTCTGTCGGCCAAGTTCGGCGGCGAAGCCAAGGCTTACGACCAGATCGACGCAGCGCCCGAAGAAAAGGCTCGCGGCATCACGATCAACACCGCGCACGTCGAGTACGAAACGGCCAACCGCCACTACGCTCACGTGGACTGCCCTGGCCACGCCGACTATGTGAAGAACATGATTACCGGCGCTGCCC
>NZ_FMUJ01000006.1:0-323680 GCF_900100965.1 Variovorax sp. EL159
CGTTGATGCTGTGGTTGGCGCTGACGTAGAGCAGGTCGTTCAGGCCGAAGGGGTTGTCCAGCGAGACGGTGGCGCCGGATTGGTAGCGGCCCGTGGCTTTGGTGCCGCTGTCGTCCAGGCTCAGGTTGACGCGCCACTTCTTGGATTGGACGTACTTGACGACAAGGTCGCTGTCGCCGGGCTTGGCGTCTGCGGCTGTCGAGGGCTCGATCTGGATGTCGGCTTCGGCGGTGGGGGAACGCTTGAGGTTTTCCAGGCCTTGCTCGATGTCGCGCAGGTTCAGCAGGTCACCGGGGCGTGCGGGGATGGCGGTGGCAAGCAAGGCTGAGCTGCCGAGCAAGGTCGATGAGGAGTCTGCGGTCGTGCGGATGGCGGCGATGCGGCCTGGGACGAGGGACAGCGTCAAGGTGCCGGACGACAGATCCTGCGGCGCGGCAAGAACGCGGGTCGTGACGTAGCCGCGAGCGATGGCGGCTTGCTGGGCGCGTGCGAGGACTACGTTGACGCCGGCGGTGCCGAGGCAGCGGCCGATGGGGGAATCGTTGCCATCGGGGCCGGACAGATCGGCGACGGCCCATTGGAAGGATTCGGACTGCTCACCAACTAGGAGTACGCGGTCGATGCGAAAGCACGGGGACTCGGACTCGGGGATGCGCTGGTTTGGCGCTGGGGGCGCCGCTTGTGGGCGCTGGTCGACGGTGCGCTCGTTCTGCTCGCGCAGTGCTCGCTCACGCTCTTGCTGGCGTTGCTGCTCGACGAAGGGCTGCGGGGTTGTTGGGGATTGCTGGGCCAGTGCCACCAGCGGTGATGCGACAAGGGCTGCGGCCACGGCCATGCGCGTGCGTCGATGCACGCCAACGGGGCAGATCATGATCAGCGCCTGAACTCGACTATGCGGACAGCGGACGGCTTACCGGAAAAGCCGCTCACAGCACCATCAGCGCCAAAGAGGATATCCACCGGCTCATCTTCCTGGGTCGTCCAGTACCGCCAAGTATTGCCGTTCAAGTCCTTGGTGTCGTTGCGCGACGGATAGCTGAGCGACATCAGCACTTGAGGTCGCGTCATGCCGATCACGACCTTGGCCGAGTAGGCAGCCTTCTGCACCTCGGGACTCCAAGTGGCGAGCGTCAGCTTGGGGTCTGTGGGAACAACGATCTGATTCGTCCAGCGCAGCATGTCTTCTCTGCTGTGGGCTGTGTCGTCGCGCAGCGAGATGTAGTCGCCTCCGATGGTCCCATAGGCATAGCGATCGCGCTTCAGGGTATCGATCACGACGGGCTCGCCGGCGGGCACGATGGCGCCGCCCAGCATATTCGTGCTGGAAACCCAGCCGTAGTCGGGGCGCAGATTGCAGCAGGTATAGCCGGTGATGGGCTGGGCGAGTTTGGCGGCGCAGCCAGCGAGCAACGAATTCAGCGATAGCACCGTCACCAAGCTCAAGAATATGCGATGAAAGTCAGCCTTCGATAACTTGATAAGTTTCATTTTTATTCCCAAAAATCACATCGGCTTTCAACATCAATGCTGAAGTAACCCAAAGCAGGTACACCCAATATTTACTCGAAACCAAAAACAATAACAGGCACGTCACTCACTCGGCCCAAATCTTGGATCGCCATTTTTCGCGCAAAATATCCAAATATTTTCTCCAAAATGGAGTATGCACCTCTCGCCTCCGCAAATCCGACACTCCATCCGCCATCCACCACTTGCCAGGAAATCAATAAATCCAATCCATTGACATCCCAAAAAGTCATTGATTGAATTTTCTTTTTCATCAACTCGCCGGCCGACCAATCACTCAATTCAATTTCATCCCCTTCATACGACCAGGCAAGAATCTTTCCGAAAGAAGGATTGACTGGATTCATTTCAAATAGAGATGAAATCTCTTTAAGAGAATTTACCACGTTATCAAAAGGCTGCGGCATAGCAACCCGAAGCGTGCCAATTGTCATCACGGCTCCTTAAAAATAAAAACGTTTTCCACTCCCAGTCTTTTCGTCAGAAAATTATAGACTGAAGGTGGTGTGGAATCTGTGATGTAGTATTGAACGATGACGCCACGCTGAGCAGCAACCTCTTGTAGTTTTGCGATTTCATTTCCCAAATTTCCCAGATTATTTGCCTTGGCAGGTCCGCCCACTCCAATCAATTGTCCATTTGGACCAACAACATCGATGTCCGTATTACCACGGCTTGTAATTATCTTTTCGTTGGAGACCTGCCCTCCAGAAATTCCCGCAACCCGATTTTCGCGCGCTTGCCCAACTTGATTTGCCGAAGCGCCGTTACTTTGATTTGAGGAGTCACTTCCCTCATTTGAAGAAGACAAGGTCACATTACCGGGCGAATAGCCAAGGCCTGTGAGTGGAATCGGTGCCGCGTATGGGACACAAACTGGAGGTGTGATGCAAGGCAAGACAACCACCCCCGCTGCAACGGTACTGCCTCCAGTGCTGGGGCCACTCCCGCCGTCTATGTCTGGCGGCACCTGCGGTGGATTAGCCGCCGATACCGCGGCACGAAACTCGTCGACTACTGCAATCCCGAGGTTCTTGGCACCATTTGCAACGCTTTCCTTTGCCCAGTTCCCCAAATCAATAGCGACGTCTGCTGCACCATAAACGTGATATGCGCCGGTCTTCATGAGTGCGGCAATTTCCTCGGCATTCTGAGTCCCTCGGTTTTGCGAAGAAATTAAGTCGTCATATCCGGGAGTGGTCGGATTTACCCCCGCCGCACATTTAAGGATTGCACATTGCGCATCCGCGAGTCTCCTTTGTTTATCCGCTGTTGCGCCTTCCTGCAGCCCGGCTAACGCTGCTCTCTGAGCAGCATTTGCTTGCCTGTTGTTCACGTCCTGCGAATACCCACTTGCTGCACCTGCGGCACCTCCCGCGGCTGCTCCAATTCCTGCTGCGACTGCGGCACCTACGGCGTTCTTGACACCTGGCGGCAGATTCCCTGTATACGCATCGATCATTGGCGCCGCCAGCGCCGTTGTAGCGGCGCCCAACGCGCCATCAACGCCGCCCCCCAATGCGCCAACGATGGTGTGCGCGACCATGCGACCTACACCACCTTCCTTCCAGGTGTCATAGTTTCCTTGCTCGGTACTCATGATGCTGTTGGCACCATCCAGAACCTGCTGCGCCTGTTGCCGTTGCTCCGGCGTTGCATTTGGGTCGTTCAGGACTTGTTGAGCTATCCCGGCCTGATCGCTGGCAAATTCGTACCTGCGCGTTTGCTGGTCGGCATATGCCCCTACCGCCTTGGCGGCAGAAGCATTGAACTCCTGAGTTATCGCGGCTTGAGCCTGCACATTCTTGATGATGTCCTGGGTATTCCAGTCCTTGATCAGAGTGCCGGCGCTGCTCGCGTCGCCGGTCCTCACACTCTGATCGCCTGCGATGCCACTGATGCCTGATTTGGTGGTGCTGTCTTGACTGTTCCCGGAATAGCCGCCGATGCCTGCACCGCGACTTGGCGGTACAGGCGCTTGTCCCTTCTTGGGATCCCACGTCGGATTCGGGTCGTTGGGTGTTGTGTAGCCCAGACTCACGTTGGCACCAACCGAATAGCTGCTGCCACTTGACCGGCTCAAGTTCTGAAGATCGCTCGTCGTGAGCGCGCCGCCCGTGGAGAAACTGTTCTTGCTGTTGTCGATGGCCGCTTGGGTGCTTTCGATCACAGCACCCGTCAGGTTCGTGTTGCCTTTGACCTTCACATCGAAGCCGCTGTCCCCAGCCTTGATGCCCGCCTGGGTATTCGGACTGATGAAAACCCCATTGGCCTTGGCACTCGCCGCATTGCCGCTGACAGTGGCCACCACCCCGTAGCAGATCGGTGGGACGCACACGCTCACCCCGAAGCCGCCGCTGGACTGCCGACTCTGTCCCACGCTCACATCTTGCAAGGTGGTGATTTTCAGGTCGCCCCCCACATCTGCCTTTACGCGATTGCCTTCGATGGTCGCCCCATTGAGCGTGAGGTTGCGACCACTGGAGGCATTTACTGCGTTGCCGCCAGAGACCTGGGTAGCGTTGTAGGTTGTCTCGTTCTGGTTATCGCTGCCCTTACCGTTTTGCACACCCAACTGGATGCTCACGCCGTTCTGCGCGCCCGCCCCAAGCGTGACCCCTACGCTGGCGCCACGGCTGGAGTTTTGGCCCACAGTCACGCTTGTGTTCTTGCTGGCCTCCAGGAGGATGTCGTTGTCTGCCGCCATGTTGACGGTGTTGCCCGCTGCGATGGTGGAGCCCACGGCGTGGATGTTGGAGTCAGCGCCTGCGCCCGTTGCCACGATGTTCACGTTGTTCGCCCCCGTGACGCTGGAGCCCACGGCGGTAGTGCTGGCCGTGACGCTGGTGCCCTGGCTGGTGTTGCGGCTCGCGCTCACGCTGACGCCGTAACTCAGTTGCCCTATGTTGCTCAGGTCAGTCAGGCTAGGGCCGCTGCCGCTCAAGGCGCCGGCGAGCGTGCTGCCCGCGCCGTAGGCTTGCTGGCCCGCCATTGCCAGATTCAGCGCGCCCAAGACCTGCATCCGGCCATTGCCGCTGGTATCTCCCATCGCTCGCACGGTGCTTCTGGCATTGCGCAAGCTATCAGTGCTCACCCCCATGAAGCTGGCGCTACCGCCAAGCTTGCTGCTGGAACTGCGCTGCATACTCACGCTCTGCTCGGTGTTGTACGCCTCGTTGATAGTGACGTTTTTCGCGAGGATGTTGATGTCCCCGCCCACCTGTGGGCCTGCTTGCCCCGCAGCCAGAACACTGCTGGCGGTCTGGCGGTATTCGTTGCCTGCCACCAATGTCACGTTGCCCGAGAGACTGGCCACCTGGCTGGATTGCTGGGTGGTGCTGACGGTTGCCTTGGCTCCGAAATCCTTGATGTTGCCCAATCCCGGTGACGACCAGGAACCAATGAACCCGCTCTTGCCGTTGGCCGAAGAACTGCTGCTGAGTTCAGTGTTCTGGGCACTCTCGATGGTGAGGTTGCGCCCAGCCAGCATCGTGATGTTCCCGTCGGTCACGACGGTGGCCGCTTGCAAGGTGGTGTCACGCCCACTGATGGTCTGCAGGCTGCCGGCAGAGATGGTGGTGCCGACCGCCTGGGTCTTGATATCGGCGCTGGTGCTGTTACCCGAGAACTGGCGATTGCCATAGCCGCCGACCGGACCTCCAGCATCGGAGGCAACAGCCCATGCCTTGGACAATCCTGTGCTGCTGCTGCGCTGCTGGCTCGCGTGCAGATCCTGAGTCGTCCGATTGGCAGTTGTGAGGTTGATGTCGCGTTTGGCCGACAGGCTCATCGCCTCTTGCGAGCTGAGTTGTGCCGCCTGGGCATTGATGTCGTTGCCGGCGACCAGGGTTACAGTCTTCCCACTCAGGCTGCTGGACAGCACATCCACGGTGCTAGTGCTGTCCAAGGTGCTGGAGCTGTTGCTCCGGAACAGGGATTTGGACGACCTCTGCGTAGCTGAGGCAACACTTGTCACTTCCTGGCCGGCCGTCAGATTGATATTGTTTTTCGCCGTGACAATCAGCGCGCCTTCTGTACTGCCTACAGCACCGGCGCGGATATTCACGTCATTGCCTGCAACGAGGCCCACGCCATCCTGCGCCTGGATGATCGAACCCACTTCCCGGCTCTGCGACGAGATACCTGCAATGTTCTTATTGGCGAACGAGATGGTGTATCCCTCGGAGACGGTGCCAAGGTTGATGTTGCGATTCGCGCCCACGGTCGCTGAGCCAACACTCATCAAGGCTGCACCAACGATATTGGCGTCTCGACCAGCCGAGGCGACCAATACTCCTCCGGGGTTGGTCACATAGACACCTGCTACACGGTCGATACCGGTCGTGGTCCCCGCGTTCGAGGTCGTGGTTCTTATGTTGATATCGCGTCCGGCAGCAAGGACTGCAGCGTCCTGTGCCGTGATACTTCCGCCGATGTTGTTGAGATCGGTGCGAGCGGTCACGCCAACGACTCCGCCGGCAATCCGACCGCCATCGAGATTGTTGACGTTGTCGGCAGTAATCGACACCAGGGACCGGCCAGCGATGGTGCCCTTGTTCGTCACATCGCCCGTGCTCTTGATGATCGTCGCGTCCGCGCTAAGAAGCGCTCCCGAGCCGTCGATGTCACCCGGCCGCACCCGTACATACACCTGCGGCACAAGCACTTGTTGGGTCGAGCCATCCGGGAGTGTGACGGTCTGCTGAACGAGCCACACGATGTCGCTTGTCAACTGCGCCATCTGCGCAGCGGTCAGTGCTACGCCTGGGCGAAGCCCGTACTGCTTCGCGAAGGTCGCGCCCGCATTCATCAGCGCGGCGTACTGGTCGTCGTCGTTATTGAATCCGCCCAGGTATCGATAGCCCGTCAGTTGAGCGACCTGCTCACGGATAAGCTGCTGCTCATAGAAGCCATCGCCCAGGCGCTTGAGCATGTTGTTCGGATCAAGTCCGAGGTTGCTGAGCAGGTAGTCGCTGCTGAGCCAATTGCGGTAGTTCGCAAACCTCGGGTCCGTCTCGATCAGAAAATTGCCACTCGCCTGCGTGCGAAACAGGCTCGCCTGGGGCAGGCTCAAGTTCGGCGTGCTGGTGCGCACCACCACCGGGATGGTCTGGCCACCGCCTGCACTGCTACCGCCGGAGGTTCCGGCGCCAGTGCCAGCTGTACCGATAACTGTCCCGACATTGGCAGCCACTTCTACGATGGTTCCAGCGCGCGAGCTACCGTTGGCACTGCTGGCTCCGCCGCCACCCGCACTACCGGACCCTGTAGTCGCGCTGCCGGCGCTATAGCCTGCTGTGGCGTTGATGTTCTCCTGGTACTTGTAGGCGCCCAAAGGGATGCTCAGCGGCGCGAGCACGATGGGAATGTTGGTAGCCTCCACCTGGCCCTGGTTGTTGATCACGCTCGCCAGTCCCGACACTTTGACCAAGCCAGTCAACTGGCTGGACTGGTAGTCGTTGGCAGTGATCGTTCCTCCCGCGAGCACTTGGCTGTCCTGGTTGTACAGGTGACCATTGACTGTCATGTTGCCGCCTGCGATCAGGTGCGCCGGATCGGCGTTGACGGCGGTGTCCGTGACTGTTGTGATGCTGTTGGTCCAAAGGCCGTAGCCGCCGATGCCTACGAGCTCGCCGGTGTCCTTGCGATAGATCAGGCCGTTGATCGGATCGAGATTGACTTCGGCAAGTGTGTACTGGGTTGTCCGGCCAACGCCGCTGCCCACCGGCGTAACGGGGGCCACGCCGACCATGACGCTCTGCGTTGATGTGGGTGTCCCGAGCTGAATGTGCACGTCGCGGTTGTTGACGTTGGCCATCGAGAGGGACATGTTGCCCAGCGACTGGATGTCCGCGCTCAGGTTGTCGAGCGTGCTACCTTGGCCGATGGCCTTGCGGCTCGCATCGAGCGCGCCACCGATGGCCATGTTGCCGCTGCTGAAGACCAGCGCGTGCTCCCGGTTCGTGATGTTGGTCGCGCCGATGTCCAGGTCTCCGCGAGAAGCAATGGTCGCGGCGGTCGTCGTGCCGCCAACGGTCTCAGTGTCGTTGAGCAGGGTCCCAGTGCTGATCGAGATGGCATCGCCATAGATGCGGCCCGTGCCGATGTTGTTCAGCGCACTCGTATTGACCTGGGTGCTGCCTTGGCTGTCGACCAGGCCGCGGTTATTCAACGTGCCGGCATTGATGATGGTGTCCATCCCTGACATTTCGCCCGTGACGGTGTTGTCGACCACGTTGCCATTGACCGTCAAGGTATTGCCCGCAAGCAGCTTGGCGTTGTTGGTCAGATGGCCGGTGGTGCCATAGGTCAGATTTCCGCTCACGCTGACGTCATGGTTGTTGACGATGTCCTGCGTCAGCGCCACGGACATGTCGCGTCCGCTGGTGAAGCTTCCATCGTTGCTGAAGCTGGCCGCGTCGATCTGGAGGCTGTTGCTGGCCACCATCGATCCGCCAGTGTTCACGACGTTGAGGGTCTTGGCGCTTGGGTTGGCGGCGTTTGGATCGACGAGCTTGAGTGTGTCCCCCGCCGAAAGCAGGCCACCTGCGGAATTGTCAACCGTGCCCCCACTGGTGACCGTGAGGTTCTGCGAGGCGCGAACGGCGCCGGTCTGGTTTCCGAGGTTGGCGGCATTGATCGCAACGTTCGTGCCTTCGATGCCTTGATTCGTACCACTGGTGTTGGCGTTGTTGACGCCGGCCGCGTTCAGCGTGGTGGTGTCGCTGGACCTCAGCAGGCCGCCTACGTTCTGGAGATTGCCGGAAGTGACCGTCAGCGCACCGACCGCCTGAGTTTGGCCGCCGCTGTTGTCGTAGGTCGTGCCGTTCGTATTGACCGCGACCGCAGCCTGCCCGATGACCTGTCCGCCCGCGGTGTTCGAGAAGCTCTGCGTGTTGGCCGTGAGAGCTCCTTTGGCGCCCACGAATCCCGCGCTGCTGTTCACAGCGCCTGCGTTGAGCGTGAGGGTGTCGGCGCTCGTGATGCCGCCTTGGCCGTTCGCGTAGCCGGCCGCGTTGGTATTCGTGAGTGCCTGGCCATGTGTGTCGATGGTCATCGCGCCACCGCTTTGCACGAGGCCGCTGTCGTTCTGCAGAGCACCGGATTTGATATCTACGGTGGTTGTGGCCGCGATGGTCCCTTTGGCGCTGTTGTCCAGGGTATTGCCGTGCGTGTCGACCGAGAGGCTGTTGCCAAAGACCTTGCCACCTTGATTGACCAGGCCACCATTACTCAAGGTGGTAGTGCCACCGGCTTGCAAGGTGCCAGCGTTGTTGGTAGTCGTGCCGCTGGTTGCGACCGCCAGATTGCCGGTGACAGCCGCCGTGGTCCCGGCGCTGTTGTTCAGGCTGGCGGCGGTGATCGTGGTGTTGCCGTTGGCCGCGAGCATCCCGCCCACGTTCGTAGCTGCACCCGAGACGGTTGCATTGAGGTTGCCGACGGCCGTCAGGGTGCCCGCGTCGTTCTTGAGGCTGCCCGCTTGGGCAGTAACGTTGCCGCCAGCAAGGATCTTGCCGTCCGCAGAGTTGTCGAGTTGGCTGGCAACGGTGAGGTTCAGATCGGACGTGCCTGCGGCTTGCAGCTTGCCGCCCTGGTTGGCCATGGAGCCTGCGCTGGCGGTGATGGCGCCGTTGCTCGCAATGGTGCCCCCGCTATTCAAGAGAGCTCCACCGACATTGAGCATCGTAGTGCCGGTGCCGGCCTGCACGATGCTGCCGCCGTTCTGGTTGCTCAGGGAACCGGCCGACAGGTCGATCTGCTGGGCGGAGGTGCTGCCACCGTCCTGATTGAACGCACCCGTCACATTGACGGCCAGCGCGCCGTTGCCGGTGATCTCGCCATTCGCACCGCTATAGCTACCGCCCGCAATGCTCAGGGTGCCGGTGCCGGCATGGTCGATCTTGCCGTTCGTGTTCGTGATGGACGCGGCCTGGAGTGTCAGGTCCTGACCGTTGGTCGCGATCTGGCTGTTCGAGTTGTCGATGCTGCCGCTGACGGCAAGCACGGTTGCGCCGGTGCCGGTCTGGATGATCTTGCCACCGCTGGTGTTAGCGATGTTCGACGCGTTGATCTGCAACTGGCCGGCGTTGAGCTGGCCGGCGTTGTTCACCAGCGTTTGGGCGGGCTGTGCGTTGGCCGTGATGGCGAGCGTGCCAGGGGTGGCGACTGTGGCGCCGCTGGTGGTCGCATTCCCCTGTGTGGCCGTGAGTGCAATGTTCGCAGCGCCGGTCTGGCTGCCGGAGACATCGATGGAAGCGCCCTTGAGCGTGGCATTGCCGCCTGCGACGTTGGTGCCGGTCGAAGTCAGGGCCTGCGCGGCCGTGACGTTCATGTCGCCGGTGCTTTGAAGGCTGCCCTTGCTGCCGTCAAGGCTGCCGGCCTGGATCGCAAGAGTCCCGCCGCTGGCGATATGGCCGTCGGTGTTCAGGAGTTGCTGCCCGACGGTAAGCTGGACATTGCCGCCAGCCGAAGACATGGTCCCTTGGCTGTTGTTCAGGGATTGGGCCGAGACACTGAGACTCTGATTCGAGGTCAACCTACCCGAGGTGTTCTGGATCGCGCCAGCGACGTTGGCTGTCAGTGCGCCAGTGGCCGAGATCGTGCCTCGTGTGTTGTTGGCGTTACCACCGACCGTGAGGTTTGCATTGCTGTCGCTGGTCAGCACGCCGTCCTGGTTGTTCAGGTCGCCCGTCGCCGTGATGTCCAGGCTGCCGGCATGAAGAGTCCCCGTCGCATTGCTGAAAGTGCCGAGGTTCGCAGTGAAAGCGCCAGAGATGTTCAGCGTGCCCCCCGCATTCTGGAAGCTCGGCTGGTTCAGCGACATGCTCGCGACAGAAAGGGTTCCCCCATTGTTCACGAGGTTCGCCGTCTGCACGGTGATCGGGCCGCCAGCGTAGACCTTCCCGCCGTCGTTCTGTATCGTGCCTGCGGCGACGATGGCGCCCGCCTCAATCGGTGCCGCGGCAGATGCGGCAGTGCCACCGGTTGTCACTCCACCGGTCGATGCGGGACTGCTCGTCGAGCCGCTTGAGCCTGAGCTCGGCGCAGTACCTGTGCCAGTGCTGCTGCCAGTACCGGCTGTCGAAGCAGATACAGGTTCGCTGCCGATCCATCCGCCGTTGGTGTTGCTGATCGTGGGAGCCGTAAACGCCAGCGGCGCCATGCTGGTCTGGCGGATCGTCCCCCGGTTGATGATGTCGCTGCCGGTGCTCGTAAGCTGCACGCTTTGGCCTTCCAGCGTGCCTGTGTTCTCCAGCCTGCCGGCTGATGTCACGATGAGATTGCCGTTGCTTGCTCCGATGCTCCCGGCGTTGCGCACGCCCAAGCCGGCTTCCGTCCCAATGAGCGTGATCTTGCCGGCATACATGCCACCCAGCGCAGCCACGTCGAGTGCGAAGGTGGGTGCTTGCCCAGTCCCCGCAACAGGTGTCACTTGGCTGTGATCCGCCGACACCTGGTTGGCCCCGGTCACAACCTTCAGTTCACTTGCCCAGATGCCCGCATTGGCCTGCACGGCACGGGCAAGAATCGCCGCGTAGTCGGTCTTGCTGACATCGAGGCCTGCGCCATCGATGCTGATCGTGCCGCCGCGCACCAGAAAACTGTCGAGGCTGCCTGCTGGGCTGAACTGCGGCGTGCCGGTGGTCAGCGTGGCTCGGCTCGCGTTGATGAAGCCCCCGCCATCGACACTGATGCCTGCCGGATTCGCGATGATCACTTCCGCGCGTTGCCCACCGACCTCGATGTAGCCGCGCAGCTGGCTTGGAATGCCGCCGTTGACTTCGTTGAGGATGATGCGTGCCGAACCGCCAGCCAGATTGGGATTGCCTTGCGTCCAGCCACCCAACTGGGTCTGAACATTCGTTCTGCTGTTGTTGAGGATTGCCCCGTTGGGGCCGACACTGAACTGGTTGTAGACGTTGCGCGAAACGCCCGCAGCGGACGGTGTCTGCACGTTGATCAACGGCACACCGTTGGGTGCGACCAGCACAGTCGGACGAAGGTTGCCGGGGACGTTGGGGGCTCCGACGATCTGGGCCTGGCTGGGCATCACCGCCAAGAGCCCGAAGAGCACGGCCGCAGCCACCGGCGAAAGGACCGCTGCCGACACCGACGACGCCGTCTTGCCTCCACCCGTTGCTTTGGACGCGCCCTTGCCTGTGCTCGTGGCCGTTTCCTGAACCACCATGCGCATGCCCCGCGCGGCGTTGAAGACGATGCGGTGCAGATGGCGATTCATGTTCTTGGCGCTCCCTGATAGTTGTTCGTCTGCTACGCATCTGTGACGAGACGCTCCAAACGGGAGGCGATTATGCAGAGCTGAAACCTTTGCATACGAGGCACTTATTCACAAAACCAAACTGCACGCAAAAGACTTCGTTGCATGTAATTCATATGAACTACATCCATCCGTGATCCGTGGTATTTGCGCAATAGCAAGGCGGCGAAAAAGCGCGCCCCAGATCGCCGGCATGCTTGACCGGCCAACGATCAGGCAGGCCGCAAGCCTGCGAAGAGCGCCTCTAAAGGGCTCTAGGAGGTTCTAGACAGCCGGCGCCGGCCGCAGCAACCAACGCACTTCCTGCGTCTGCTCGCTGTCCGGATAACGCGACTCCAGCGTCGTCAGAATCGGCTGTGCCATGTCCGTGCGCCCCAGCCCCTGCACCAACGCGCGGGCTGCCAATTCATAGGCCTGCGGGATCGCCTCATTGCCGCGAAAGCGGCGATCGAAGCCCGACAGCAACGCCAGCGTGGCGTGCGCGTCGCCGTTGCGCCATTCGGCGCGCGCCATCGCGATCACCATCGACGGGTCGTCGAGCGCAAAGGTCTTGTCGCGCTCGCGGCAAAGCTTGAAGACCTTCAGCGCTTCGGACGCCATGTCGCGACGCATCAGCAGCGGGATGAAGCGCCGCGCCTGATCGAGCATCGTGGCCTGCTTGTCGGGCAGCATCGCCAGCACGCGGTGGTAGCGGCGCTGCGCCGCGAGGTCGTCCGACGCGGCCGTGCGCTGCGCTTCGTAGGCCGTGCCGAGCGCGGCGGCGAGGTCGCCGTCGGTGATGAGTTGCGCCACTTCGGCATCGGTGCGCTGCGCGGCGATCTGCTCGGGCGTGCGGCGGTCCACCGGTGCGCCATCGCCGAGTTCGCTCCCGGGCACGGCGTCGATGCCGAACGCATCGTGGTGCTGGAACATCACGTAGCCCAGCAGGCTCGCCATGACCCAGCCGAAGTAGATGAAGGCGAAGTTGACGATCGGCAGGATGATGCGGCCGTCGAACATCGGCACCACCATCGAAATGGCCACCTGCGCGCCCGAACTCAAGAGGAACAGGAAGAAGCACAGCAGCGCGTAAGGCCAACCGATGGTGCGCATCGCGTCCATGACATGGCCCGGGTTCATTGCCTGGAAGAAGCTGCCGGACTGCACCAGCACGATCACCGCCGCCGGAAAGGTGAAGGACATGACGAACAGCGCGACCGTGCCCAGCACTGGCGCATACCAGGCCAGCCAGCCAATCAGGAAGGCCTGCACCACCGAAATGGCGAACAGCTTCCACGGCAGGTAGGTCCAATCGTCGCTGGACTCGCGGCCGAAGTCGGCCGAATCGCGGATGCCGCGCGCACCGAGCGCGATGATCTTGAAGCCGTAGCGGCTGGCCGCCAGCATGATGCCGATCTCGATGAGCACGAAGGCCAGCACATCGGGCAGGAAGAAGATCGCCTCGAAGAAAAGGCTGCAGAACGACAGCAGCAGGCCATAGGCCAGCGGCCGCATCTGGAACGGAAAGGCGAAGAAGCTGTTGAGCCGGTGCCAGAACGGCGGCGGAGGCGGCAACGAATCCTTGACGACGATCATGACGAGGGCCTGCTTTCTGTTCGGGTCTTGCTGCTTTTTGCGGCTTGCTTACTTGCGGAAGAACTCGCTCTGGCTCATGGCGCCCCGGCCGCCGACGCGCACCACCGTGGCCTCGTCGGCATGCACGAGGCGCATCTGGCCCAGTTCGCGCTCCAGGCGCTGCGTGAAGCTGGTCTTGAACTGCAGGATCGACTCGCCCATCTTGAGCACGCTGGTGCCTTGAACGGTCGCGCTGCGGCGGTCGGTGGCTACCTCGATGGTGTCGATGTGGTAGTCGTACTCGATGGCGAGGATGCTGCCGACCTGGTCGCTGATGGCGCGGATCTTCTCGAAGGTCTTGCGGGTGGCCTCGCAGGCCTCGTCGCGGTCGTGGGTGGTCTCGACCGTCTTGCCCATCATCGTGGTCTTGCTTTCGATCACGGCCTTGCGGCTGAGCTGCTTGCACAGCTTGTCGGCATCGTTGGCGGAGATGGCGCGCGCTTCCTGGTGGTAGTAGTCGCGCACCATGTTCTCGTCGAGCTTGCGGCCGCCGATAAAGAAGTACCACGCCCCGATGCAGAGCGCGATCACGATCGCTATTTGCTTCATTCTTCCCCCCGCCCGCATGCACGCGGCCTTGGCGCTCCGATCGGCCTCATTCACACGGCCTCATTCGATTTTTCGGGGCAGTATACGTTAACAAATGTTTCCATTTGGCGGCCGAATCGCGGGTGTCCGGGGTCGTCGCCGATGGCCGCCGAACCCATCTCGCGGGAGGGTTTCCCGGGCTGAATCCGGGCGGCCTCGCAGGGCGTATATCAGGCATGCGCACCGATGTCCGACAATCCGCGAATGACAGCACCCAGCCCGGACGCCGAATTGATGGCCTTGATCGATCGCATCGGCCATCGCGACGAAGCCGCCCTGCGGCAGCTCTACGACCGCACCTCGCCCAAGCTGATGGGCTTGGCGATGCGCGTCGTGCGACAGCGCGAGTGGGCGGAAGACGTCCTGCAAGAGGCCTTCCTGACCGTCTGGCGGGTCGCCGGCGACTACCGCTCGTCGCTCAGTCCTCCGCTGGCGTGGCTGGGGCTGATCGTTCGCAGCCGGGCGCTCGACCTGCTGCGGCGCCGCACCGCCGACCGCGCCCAGCTCACCCAGGAATTCGACGAGCTGATGGCCGACACCCTCGAATCGGACGCGCCGAACCCGGCGGACACCGCCGACGCGAGCGAACAGGCCTGGGCGCTGCACCAGTGCCTGGACCAGCTGGAAGGCCGCCAGCGCGAGGTGGTCAGCCTGGCCTACCTGCGGGAGATGAGCCACGGCGAGCTGGCCGAGCAACTCAAGCTGCCGCTCGGCACGGTCAAGACATGGATCCGGCGCGGGCTCGAAAAGCTGCGCGTCTGCATGGGGCGTTTTGCATGAAGGCGATGACGAAGAAGGTGACCCCATGAATCTCATCGCACACCCCGAACTGCTCGAATTGCTGGCCGCGAGCCACGCCCTGGGCACCCTGCGCGGCGGCGCCCGCCGCCGCTTCGAGGCCATGGCCCGCGAGCAGGCGCCAGTGCGCGCCGCCGCGCTGGTCTGGCAAGGCCGGCTCGCGAGCATGACCGAGCTGCAAAGCCCGATCGTTCCCGATGCGGCCGTGTGGACCCGCATCCGCAACATGATCGACGCCGAGAAGGCCCAGCAGGCCATGGCGCAACAGCGCGACGCGGCCAACGCCGCCGCGAGCGCCAGGCCGCAGCCCGGTGGCTGGCTGCGCAGCCTCGCGCTCTGGCGCGGCGCCACGGCGGCCGGCGCGCTGGCCACCGTGCTGGCCGTGGTGGTCGGGCTCAACCTGCGCGACCAGTTGAACAACGCCCCGGCTGTGCAGTACGTGGCCGTGCTGTCCGACGACCAGTCCACCGCCTCGATGCTGGTGACCTTCGATCCGAAGAAAAAGCAGCTGGTGCTGCAACGCGTAGGCAACTACACCGAAGCTGGCGACAAGTCGCTGCAACTGTGGGCTTTGCCGCCCGGCGGCGCGCCGCGCTCGCTCGGCGTGCTCGACAATGCACCGGGTTTGCGGCTGGCGGCATCGGAATCCGATGTCCACGCCGTGCCGACCTTGGCCGTTACCTTGGAAGCCAAGGGCGGCGTCCCGCCAGGCAGCGGACCCAAGGGGCCCGTGGTCTTCAAGGGCGCGCTCATCGAAAAAACCATCTGACCTGCTTCCTGCCTGCCTTTCCAATGTCTTCGATGAAAACCGCGCTGGCCGCGGCCGCGCTGCTGACGGCTGCGCTCGCCGCGCAGGCCCAGCCTGCCTTCTTCCCCCAGGAATCCGAGACGGCCGCCGCCGAGGCCGCGTCCGCCCGCGACTACCTGGCCGCCAAGGAACGCTGGCACAACGAGCTGGCCGCCTTCGCCCGCGCCGACCAGGAGCACTTTCCCGCGCCCGGCGGGGTGGTGTTCGTCGGCAGCTCCACGGTGCGCATGTGGACCCGCATGCAGCAGGACTTTGCCCAGGTGCCCGGCGGCATCGTCAACCGCGGCTTCGGCGGCTCAACGCTGTTCGACTGCAGCCTGTTCGCGCGCGACCTCGTGGTGCGCTACAAGCCCCGGCAGGTGATGGTCTATGCCGGCGACAACGACCTGGCCGAAGGCCGCACGCCGCTGCAGGTGCTCGACAGCTTCGCGCGCTTTGCCAACGCGGTGCGCGCCGAGCTGCCCAACACCCGCATCAGCTTCATCTCGGTCAAGCCCAGCCCCTCGCGCGAGCAGCTCATGCCGCAGATCCGCGAGACCAACCACGTGATCTCGGCCTACCTCAACCTGCTGCCCAACAGCGAATACATCGACATCTACACGCCGATGATCGGTGTCGATGGCCGGCCGCGCCCCGAGCTGTTCCGCGGCGACAAGCTGCACATGACGGACGAAGGCTACCGGCTGTGGCACTCGGTGATCGCGCCGCACCTGCCGAGCGTTCCGCCGGCGCCGGTCGCGACCTCGCGGCCCTGACCCCCGACCCGTGAATCGGGCCGCGCGGCTCAGGCCGGCGCGGGGCCCGACGGCACGTCATCCGCCGGCGGTGGAACGTCCGCGCCGCGCGTGAAGCGCGCCACGAAGTACATCCCCGCGAACACCGCCAACAGCAGCAACCCGTCGCCCCACCACGGCCGCGCAGTCTGGCTGTCGCCATAGAAGGCCAGCACCAGCAGCACCGCCACGAGGTGCGCGCAGAACACCGGCAGCGAGGCCGAACCCATCGCCTCCAGCCAGCGCATCCGCGGAATCCGGCGCATCAGCCAGGGCCCGAAGCGCACCGCCAGGATGCCCAGCGCCACGAGGTTGACCAGCCGCAGCGGCCCGAGCTGCCATTTGTCGAACAGCAGGTTCAGCTCCACATCGCCGCCGAATGGCGCCTGGCCGTTGATGCCGGTGTGGCGCCAATAAAGGCCGTACAGCGCGATGCCCGCCGCCAGCACCAGCAGCCATGCCGGAAAGCGCAGCGGCCGCGCGGCGGGGCCGCTGCGGGTGGCACCGATGCACAGCCCCGCGAACCACAGGAACTGCCAGGCATAGGTGTTGAAGGCGCCCATCTCGTGGAACGGCACCGGCACGCCCAGGTAGCGCACGGCCAGCCCGTAGACCCACTCGCTCAGGCCGAACTGCGCCGCCACCCACACGCTGACGCTCACCACCATCACCAGCGTCCAGCCGTGGCGCATCGCAAAGGCCAGCACCCACGGGCTCATCAGCATGAAGAAGATGTACATGGGCAGGATGTCGAGCAGCGCGGGCTCGTAGATCAGCAGCAGCCCGTACAGGAAACCATCGCGCGGCTCGGCCAGGTAGTAAGACACCAGGTTCTTCACCGCCGGCTGGTCGATGTGCAGCCCCAGCGCGGCGATCACCGTGAACAAGAACAGAAGAATCGCCGCCTGGCACAGGTAGACCTTGACCACGCGCCGCCAGAACGCCTGGCGCATCGAGTCCACCCCGCGCGCGTAGCCGATGCGGCTGTAGACCAGCCCGGCCACGAAGGCCGACAGCAGCACGAAGCCTTCGGCGGCCGAAACGAAACCAAAAGGCTGACCCAGCGGATCGGTCAGGCGCGTGGGAAGGTGGGTGACGGTCATCAGCACGAGCATCAGCCCGCGCAAGGCGTCTATTTCCCAGTAGCGTTTCATCGGTCGGCGGCGAGGTCTTGGTGGCGGCCTGCGCGGCGCACGCAAGACGGTACGGATTGTAAGAAGAGCGGCGTACGCGCACCGGCGACACGAAAGACATATGACCGTTGGCACTGCCGAACTGCCTCGCAAATCGGCTACGCTGCGCGCTGCCTCTAGGTGGAGATATAAGTGAACCGTTTCTTTCCAACATTGCTCCTGGCCGGCGGCGCCCTCATGGCCGGCCCGGGCTTTGCCCTCCAGATCACCAGTCTGTCGCCGCAAGGCGAGGTCGCGCGCGTGCGCCAGATCGTCGCCAAGTTCGACCAGGCGGCCGTCAACTTCGGCGACCCCAAGGCCCCCGCGCCGCTCTCGGTGAGCTGCACCGACGCGCAGGCCGGCAAGGGCACCGGCCGCTGGACCGACGCCAAGGCCTGGGTCTACGACTTCGAGAACGACCTGCCGCCCGGCGTGCGCTGCACGGTCACCCGCATCCCCACCTTCAAGCCCGCCAGCGGCGAGCTGACGGGCCCCGAGCGCTACCAGTTCAACACCGGCGGCCCGTTCGTGCGCAACTACATGCCCGGCACCTACTCGCGCATCGACGAACAGCAGATGTTCATGCTCGAGCTGAACGGCGCGGCCACGCTCGAGAGCGTTCGGCAGAACGTCTGGTGCTCGGCCGACGGCGTGGGCGAGCGCATTCCTGCCAAGCTGCTCGACGGCGACCAGCGCACCGGCCTGCTCAAGGCCTTCGGCCGCGAGAAAGAAGCCGCCAAAGACCCGCTGCGCTTCATCACGATGCAGTGCAACCGCACGCTGACGCCCGGCAGCAAGGTACAGATCGTCTACGGCAAGGGCGTGGCCACGCCCTCGGGCATTGCCAACAACGTCGAGCGCCGCTTCGACTACCAGGTCCGCGAGCCCTTCGCCGTGTCCTTCACCTGCGAGCGCGAGAACGCACAGGCCGCCTGCCTGCCGCTGCGCCCGATGCAGCTGCAGTTCAACGCGCCGGTCACGCGCAAGCTGGCCTCGCAGATCCAGCTCAAGGGCGACAAGACCGTCAAGGCCAAGCTCGACAACGACGGCGGCACGCAGAGCGACGACGATGTGGTCAACGGCGTGAGCTTCGAGCCGCCGCTGACCGAGAGCGCCCAATACAGCATCGAGCTGCCCTCCAAGTTCGAGGACGCCTCGGGGCGCCCGCTGGCCACGCCCGGCAACTTCCCGATGAAGGTCGCCACGGGTGCCATGCCGCCGCTGGCCAAGTTCGCCGCCTCGCCCTTCGGCGTGGTCGAGCGCCTGGCCGAGCCCGACACCCCGGCCATGATGCCGGTCACCGTGCGCCGCGTGGAGCCGCAGCTGATGGTGAACGCCCTCACGCCCGGCAAGGTGAGCGACATGAACCCGAAGACCGACGCGGAAATCATCGCGTGGTTCCGCAAGGTGCGCCGCTACGACAGCTACAGCGTCACGCGCGAACAGGCGCGCAAGGACGTCAAGGGCCCGCTGCCCCCCGTCATCGACAAGGACGACCGCACCTCCCTGCAGACCCGCATGCTGTCGCTGCTGGCGGGCCAGCCGGGCGTGAAGGCGCTCGACATGCCCAAGTCGGATGCGGGCGATCCGCGTCCTTTCGAAGTCATCGGCATCCCGCTCACGCCGGGCTTCCACGTGCTCGAGATCGCTTCGCAGAAGCTCGGTGAAGCGCTGCTCGACGAACGCTACAACGCCGGCCGCACGATGTACGTGCGCACCACCGCGCTGGCCACCAACCTGGCCGTGCACTTCAAGCTGGGCCGCGAAAACTCGATGGCCTGGGTCACCACGCTCGACAAGGGCAAGGTCGTGGCAGGCGCCGAAGTGCGCGTGTCCAGTTGCGACGGCAAGGCCGTGGCCACCGGCACCACCGACGCGAACGGCGTGGTCATGCTCAGCGGCATCTCGCCGCAGGCGCCGAGCTGCAACGGTGCCAACGAATACGACAGCAGCGCGTGGTTCGTGAGCGCCCGCGCCAAGGACGACAAGGGCGTCGAAGACCTCGCCTTCACCTGGAGCGACTGGCAGCGCGGCATCGAGCCCTGGCGCTTCAACGTGCCCACCAGCCTGCAGCCCGAGGCCGACCGCGTGGCCCACACCATCTTCGACCGCACGCTGCTGCGCGCCGGCGAAACGGTGTCGATGAAGAGCCTGATCCGCACCCAGACCAGCAAGGGTTTCGGCCTGCCCGAAAGCCGGCCCGACACGCTGGTCATCACCCACGTGGGCAGCGGCCAGCGCTTCACGCAGCCGCTGAACTGGCGCAAGACCGCCACCGGCGGCCTGAGCGCCGAAAACACCTTCCCCATTCCACCCGCAGCCAAGCTCGGCGTGTACGAGGTCGTGCTGCGCAGCGGCGGCGGCAAGGACGCCAACGGCGACGGTGAGAGCGACGACGACGAAGGCGGCGGCGGCGGCAGCCGCAGCTTCAGCACCGGCATGTTCCGCGTCGAAGAGTTCCGCCTGCCCGTGCTCGAGGGCCGCATCGCGCCCACCGACAAGAAGCCGCTGGTAGCCGCGACGAGCGTGCCGACCGACGTGCAGATCAACTACGTGGCCGGCGGCGGCGCCGCCAACCTGCCGGTGCGCGTGTCGGCCATGGTGCGCGGCAAGAGCCTGAGCTTCCCCGACTACGACGCCTTCAGCTTCAACCCGCCGCGCACCGAACAGGCCGCCGGCACGCAGTCCACCAGCAGCGCCGACACCGATTCGGGCGAAGAAGACAGCAACAGCAGCAGCGACACCCGCGTGATCGCCGACAAACTGCCCGTCACGCTCAACAAGGACGGCGCGGGCAAGGTCACCATCGACAAGGTGCCCAAGGTCAAGTCGCCGCGCGAGCTGCTGCTCGAAGCCACCTACGCCGACCCGAACGGCGAAGTGCAGACCATCCGCAGCACGCAGACGCTGTGGCCGGCCGCCGTCATCGCCGGCATCAAGACCGAAGGCTGGGTTTCCACCGCCCAGAAGCTGAAGTTCCAGGCGCTCGCGCTCGACCTCACGGGCAAGCCCCAGGCCGGCGTGACGCTCAACGTGCGCGCCGTGGCCCGCATCACCACCACCAGCCGCAAGCGCATGGTGGGCGGCTTCTACACCTACGACAACAAGACCGAGACCAAGGACATCGGCACCGTCTGCAGCGGCAAGAGCGACGCGCGCGGCCTGCTGCTGTGCGAGTCGGAGCTGAAGGAAGCCGGCGAAGTCGAACTCGTGGCCAGCGCCACCGACAGCGACGGCCGCGACGCCAAGGCCGTGAGCTCGGTCTACGTCACCAAGCAGGGCGAGCTCTGGTTCGGCGGCGAAGACAACGACCGCATCGACGTGCTGCCCGAGAAGAAGAGCTACCAGCCCGGCGAGATCGCCAAGTTCCAGGTGCGCAGCCCGTTCCGCTTTGCCACCGCGCTGGTCGCCGTGGAACGCGAAGGCATCATCGAGACGCACGTGGTGCAGCTCGACGGCAAGGACCCGACGGTCACCCTGGAGGTCAAGCCCGAATGGGGCCCGAACGCCTACATCAGCGTGCTCGCATTGCGCGGGCGCCTGCGCGAAGTGCCGTGGTACAGCTTCTTCACCTGGGGCTTCAAGGCACCACGTGAGTGGTGGACCGCCTTCTGGTACGAAGGCAAGGAATACGTCGCGCCCACCGCGATGGTCGACCTGAGCAAGCCCGCCTATCGCCTGGGCATGGCCGAGATCCGCGTCGGCACGCGTGCCCACCAGCTCGACGTGACCGTCACCAGCGACAAGCCCAGCTACCCGATCCGCAGCAAGGCGCAGATCACCATCTCCGCCAAGCTGCCCGATGGCAAGCCGGCCGCCGGCGCCGAAGTGGCACTGGCCGCGGTCGACCAGGCCCTGCTGGAGCTGATGCCCAACGACAGCTGGAACCTGCTCAACGCGATGCTGCAGCGACGCAGCTGGGGCGTGAGCACCTCCACCGCGCAAATGGAAATCGTCGGCCGGCGCCACTACGGGCGCAAGGCCGTGCCCGCGGGCGGCGGCGGCGGCAAGGGCCAGACGCGCGAACTGCTCGACACCCTGCTGGTGTGGAACCCGAAGGTCGTGCTCGACGCCAACGGCCAGGCCGTGGTGACGGTGCCGCTCAACGATGCGCTCACCACCTTCAAGATCGTGGCCGTGGCCGATGCGGGCACCAGCCTGTTCGGCACCGGCCAGATGAGCATCCAGGCCACGCAAGACCTGCAGATCATCAGCGGCCTGCCGCCGCTGGTGCGCGAGGACGACCAGTTCCGCGCCCAGATCACGCTGCGCAACACCACGCAAAAGCCGATGAAGGTCGAGGCCACGCCGCGCGCCACCCTGCTCACGCTGGAGCCGCAGACCGTGGACATTCCGGCCGGCGAAGCGCGCGAGGTCGCATGGACCGTGACCGCGCCCGCGCAGCTCGCGCAGACGCGCGCCGAAGCCATCCTGTGGGAGATCGAAGCCAAGGACACCATCGGCGGCGCGCGCGACGCGCTCAAGGTGCGCCAGCGCATCGTGCCTTCGGTGCCGCTCACGGTGCAGCAGGCGACGCTGGTGCAGCTCGACGGGCCGTTCACGCTCGACGTGGCCCCACCCGCCGACGCCCTCCCCGGCCGTGGCGGCCTCAAGCTGGCCTTGCAACCCAAGCTCGCCGAAGGCCTGCCGGGCGTGCGCGACTGGTTCGCCAACTACCCCTTCATCTGCCTCGAACAGAAGACCAGCAAATCGGTCGGCCTGCGCGACGCGAAGATGTGGCAGGGCGTGCTGGCCACGCTGCCGACCTACCTCGACAGCGACGGCCTGGCCAACTACTTCCCGCCGCGCGACGGCGAAGCCAACCGCGGCAGCGACATCCTCACCTCGTACCTGCTCGCAGCGACGAACGAGGCCGCGCAGCTCAACCCGGCCTTCGCACTGGCCGATGACGTGCGCGCGCCGATGGAATCGGGCCTGATCGCCTTTGTCGAGGGCCGCATCACGCGCGAGTTCTGGAGCCCGCGCAAGGACCTCGACGTGCGCAAGCTCGCCGCGCTCGAAGCGCTCTCGCGCTACGGCAAGGCCAAGGGCAGCATGCTCGGCAGCATCACCATCGCGCCGAACCAGTGGCCCACCAGCGCGGTGATCGACTGGCTCAACATCCTGAAGCGCGTGAACGACGTGCCGCAGCGCCAGCAGCGCCTGGACGAAGCCAACAACGTGCTCAAGGCTCGTTTGTCTTACCAGGGCACCAAGCTCATCTTCAGCACCGAGCAGGACGACTACTGGTGGTGGCTGATGACCAACGGCGACGTCAACACCGCCCGCCTGCTGCTCAGCGTGATGGACGACCCGGCCTGGAAGGACGACATCGGCAAGCTCGCCAACGGCTTCATCGGCCGCCAGCAGAACGGCGCATGGCACACCACCACCGCCAACCTGTGGGGCGGACTGGCGCTGGAGAAGTTCAGCAAGGTGTTCGAGAGCACCCCGGTGTCGGGCGTGACCGCCGCCACGCTGGGTGCCGTCAAGGCGCAGGTCGACTGGAGCAAGGTCGATCGCGTCAAGACCACCGACGCCGCCGGCGCACCGAACCAGACCACCTTCTTCGGCGCACCCGCCTCGCCGGGCAACCTGAAGAACAACACGATGTTCCTGCCCTGGGCCGCATCGCCTTCCGGTGCACCGGTGCGCGACACGCTGCTGGTCACCCAGCAAGGCACCGGCAAGCCGTGGCTCACGCTGCAGTCGATTGCCGCCGTGCAGTTGAAGGCACCGTTCGCCGCCGGCTACGCGATCAAGAAGACCATCACCCCGGTCGAGCAGGCCACCGCGGGCAAGTACACCCGCGGCGACGTGCTGCGCGTCACCCTCGAAGTGAACGCCAGTGCCGACATGACCTGGGTCGTCATCAGCGACCCGATCCCGGGTGGCGCCACCATCCTGGGCGGCGGCCTGGGCCGTGACTCGCAGATCGCCACGCAGGGCGAGAAGAAGTCCGGCTCCGGCTGGGCGGCTTTCGAAGAACGCAGCTTCGAGGCCTTCCGCAGTTACTACGAGTACCTGCCCAAGGGCGTGGTGAAGATGGAATACACCGTGCGCCTGAACAACGTCGGCGACTTCGCGCTGCCGCCGAGCCGCGTCGAGGCGATGTACGCGCCCGAGATGTTCGGCGAGTCGCCGAATGCGCGGGTGAAGGTGGAGGCAGCGAAGTAAGCCAGGCCGCATCGCGGCGCGACGGGCCAGCGATCGATCGATCGACTGGCCGACTGACTGATTGACGAAAAAAAGGGAGAAACACCATGGGCCTCGCCATCAGCGTCGGTACGCTGGCTTACTTGCTGGAGAACGACACCGAAGGCGCCGAGTGGCGCCAGGAAGAACTGGCGGTGGCCAACAAGCTGCTGGCATCGGCGGACCTTCCGCCGCATGCCGAGCCCCGGGAGCTGCCGCCGCTGCACTCGCGTGCGTCGCTGCGCAGCTTCCCGTACTCGTACATCCACTACCTGCGCCTGGCCTACGCGTACCGCGCACAGTCACCCGACTGGATGGCGACGCCATTGCCGGACGGTGTCGATCCCACGGACGATCCGGTGGTCGAAGACGCCCTCTTCGACTCGGAAAGCCACCTGATCCGCCACTCGGATGCAGACGGGTTCTACGTGCCTGTCGATTTCGAAGAGGTCCTGTATTCCGACCCCGACGACGAAAAGGAAGTGGTCGGCGGCATGCTCGGCTCGTCCTACCGCCTGCGCGACGAGCTGGTGCTGGTGGCGCCCGCGCTGGGCATCACCCTTGTCGACGGCCAGCTGTCGGACGAGGAAGCCAAACGAATCAACGGCCTGGTCGACGTCGACGAAGGCCTTCATCGCGAATACGCCTCGTGGCTGCTGCTCTACGAAGCGGCCCGGCTGAGCATCGCGCACAAGATGGCCATCGTTTTCAACTGAGAGCGGTCCGCCTTTTCGACTGCCGGATACGCAGGCCATGACGATGAAGAAATCCATCCGCATTGGCCGCGCTCCCCTTCATCCGGACACCACGCCGAAGACGCCCTGCGAAGAGGCCCTGTCGTGCACCAAGCCGTGGGACACGCTCGAAGAAACGGCGACACCCGGCGTCCGGTACTGCAGCGATTGCCGAAAGAACGTGTTCTGGGTGGACACCTCGGAGCAGGTGCGCGCCGCTGCCCTGCTGGACCGCTGCGTCGCCATCGCGGATGACAGCGCGCATTCCAGGTCCGGCGAACACAAGATCACGGCAAACTCTGCACCCATGCCCCGCCACCTCGCCACCGTCACCCTTCTCGTCCACGACTACGACGAAGCCATCCGCTTCTTCACCGAGGCGCTTCGCTTCGAGCTGGTCGAAGACACGCCGCGCGGGCCGGGCAAGCGCTGGGTGGTGGTGTCGCCCGGTCGGAACGCCGGCGCCACGCTGTTGTTGGCCAAGGCCGTGACCGACGAACAGGCGGCCAGCATCGGCAAGCAGGCCGGCGGTCGCGTGTTCCTGTTCCTCCACACCGCGGACTTCCAGTCCGACTACCAACACATGGCATCCCACGGCGTGCGCTTTCTCGAAGCACCTCGCCACGAGCCGCATGGCACGGTCGCCGTCTTTCTCGACCTTTGCGGCAACCGGTGGGACCTTCTGCAACCGAGCGACGCATGAGCAGCAACGACAGCATCGACTTTCTCTCCCACAACCGCGCCGCCTGGGACCGCCAGGCCACCGAAGAACGCGAGTGGTCGCGTCCCGTCAGCAGCGAGCTGATTGCCGCGGCCCGCCATGGCGACTGGCGCGTGCACCTCACGCCGCAGCCGCTGCCGGCCGACTGGCTGGGCGACGTGCGGGGCCAGCGCATTCTTTGCCTCGCTTCGGCCGGCGGCCAGCAGGCGCCCGTGCTCGCGGCCGCCGGTGCGCAGGTCACGGTGTTCGACCTGTCCGACGAGCAACTCATGCAGGACCGCCGGGTCGCTGAACGCGACGGCCTCGACCTCGCGACGGTGCAAGGCGACATGCGCGACCTGGGCGTGTTCGCCGACGCGCAGTTCGACATGGTCTTTCACCCGATCTCCAACCTCTACGTGCCGGACGTGCGCCCTGTGTGGCGCGAATGCCATCGCGTGTTGAAGGCCGGCGGCGCCCTGCTCGCGAGCTTCTACAACCCCGTGGTCTTCATCGGCGACCGCGATCCGGCGCTGCTGGCGCAAGGGTTGGTGCGCCCGCTGTACAAGCTGCCGTACTCCGACCTGAACGACATGCCGCCCGAAGCGCTGGAAAAGAAACGGCAGAACGGCGAAGCCATGGTGTTCGGCCATTCGCTGGCCGACCTGATCGGCGGGCAGATCGCGGCCGGCTTTTCCATCGACGGCTTCCTCGAAAACACGCAGCCCCATCCACGCTTCGTGGTCGACCGGTTCATGCCGACCTTTCTCGCGACGCGCGCGGTGAAACGTCAGCCGCTGCCAGGAGCCACACCATGACGCTTCAAGACCGCATTCATTTCACCGGCAACCCCTGGCCCGAAGGCCACCCCATTGCGGAGTTCCGCTGGACGGCCTCCGTCAGGGACGGCATGGTGTGGTTCGACCTCCACCTGCGCAGCGCGGACTACGACGCCGAGCGGGAGATCGACGAGCCCGAAGACGAAGAGATCGACTACCCCTCGGACTGGGAAGCGCCCAACGTCTGGAACAACTACCACCGCTGCACGCTGTCATCGACGAACTGGGGCGACGGCAACGGCTTCGCGGTGTGCCCGGTGTCCGACTTCAGCCCGGCGCGGATCGACGGCCTCGAAGTCCGCGTGGACGAACCGCCGCCCGAAGACACGGAAGACAACGCCTTCCACATCTACCTGCTGGGCCACGACGCGGCAGCTCACCACCGCATCCGCTTCGACCGCATCGCGGGCACCGACCGGTTCAGCATTGCATGGACCGGCAAGATCGCGCTTGCCTACACCGGCGACTATGAATACAAGTACGACTTCGCGGCGCACCTGCACGACGTGCAAGCGCCGCGAATTCCCGCGTAAGTCTTTTCACGGCCTGCCAGAGCCACGCGGCGCCCGGCAACACCCATCGCTTCGCCCCGCATGCAGATCCTGCTTCCCGTGCTGTTCATGGTCGTCCTTGTGGGCGCCGTCTTCTTCGGCAGCTGCCTGTTGCGCACCATCCTGCTGCGAGAGCACGCACTGCAATCGCGGCTGAGCGACGAGGCCATCGCGGGCTATGTCAGCTTCGCCATGAAGAACGCCAAGGGCATCATGGCGATCCTGCTGATGATCTATTTCATGGTGGCCGGCGCGTTCTATTCGTAAGCTCGCAACCTCGGCTGCAGCACCGCAGGCCCTTCTCTTTCATCGGGAGATCCATTCATGAAGCGTCTCATCGAAGTCCGAACCTACAGGCTCAAGCCCGGCACCCTGCCCGCCTTTCATGAAGCCATGCACACGCGCGCCGTGCCGATGCTGCGCAGCAAGGGCATGGACGTCGTCACCTACGGCCGCTGCGATCACGAGGAAGAAACCTACCACCTCGTGCGCGCCTACGAGAGCCGCGAGGCGCTGGAGGCCGAGCAAGGCGCCTTCTACGGTTCGGCCGAATGGCGCGAGGGCCCGCGCAGCGCGCTGGTCGATCGCATCGAGACTTACCTGAACACGCTGCTGTGGGTCTCGCGCGAAGCCGTCGACGGCATGCGAACGCTCAACGCCCCGCAGGGCGCACCAGACACACACTGACGCACGCCGGGAGCCGCGCCCGGCCTACACTCGCCCTCCGGCCCATCCCCCACTTTCTTCTTCAGGAGAAAACGCATGAACACGACGGAAATCGCCAGCAAACTTGTGGCGTTGTGCAAGCAAGGGAAGTTTCAGGATGCCCAGGTGCTCTATGCGCCCGAGGCAGTGAGCGTCGAAGCCAGCGCCCCGCCCGGCGGGCAGCGCGAAGCGGTGGGCCTGGCCGCCATCCAGGCCAAGGGCGAATGGTGGAGCGCCAACCATGAAGTCCACTCGATGCAGGTCGCCGGCCCGTGGCCGCATGACGACCGCTTCATCGTCGGCTTCCGCGTCGACGTGACGATGAAGCTCACCGGGCAGCGCTTCACCATGGAAGAGATGGGCCTCTACACGGTCAAGGACGGCAAGATCGTGCGCGAAGAGTTCTTCTATTCCGGTGGCGCCTGAGCCTCGCAAGCAAGGATCGCCGCAGTGCAGCGGCAGCAGCGAACAGACCAACTGCCTGCGCTGCCCCTCGACGGCGCTGCGCCTCCTTCCCGGCGAACCCACGCAGACCATCGCGTTCCTGCAATGCCCGGCCTGCCTGCGCCACTACGCGCAAAAGGCCGGTGGCCCGCTGACGTACCGATGGGGCCACCCGATCAGCCTGGCGCTCTACGGCGTGCTGTTCACGACGGAGCCGCTCACCGAGGCGCAACGCATCGCCGACGCGCTGCGCCAAGGCCGCACGCCTGAAGCGCTGGCCCTGTTCATCGAAGAGATCGAACTGGAACTTGCGCATCCGACGCAGCAGGTCAGGGACATCCTTGGCAACAGGAGCCCCGAAGCGGCCTGCCGGGAATTTCTTGCGGCAGTAGTCCGGCACCTCACCCTCACCCTCACACCGGCCGTCAAGGCTTCGCGTGCGCCTTGAAGAAGGCCACGATGGTCTCGCTCGCATCGAGCTGACGCGACACGCGGTTGTCCGGCATCGACGCCAGCGCACTGCCGGGCCATGTGTGGCCGCCACCCTCGATGCGGTACAGCACCACGGCTTGCGGATCGGCTGCCGTGGCATGGCGCACGCGCGTGACCGAGGTTCCGTCGTCGCCGGCTGACGGACGAAGCTGTTCCGCAGGCTGCGCACGGGCATTCATCGCAATGGCCCAGCGCTCGATGGTCTTCTCGACCGGCAGGCGCGGCGCGCCGGTCGTCGCCTTGCGGCCGATGCCGCCGGCATAGGGCACGTAGGGGTCGTCCGTGCCATGGATGTGCAGCACGGGCAGCCCTTGGCGCACCAGCGTCGGAGCGATGTCGAGCGTGGCCGATACGGCCGCCACCGCGCGCAGGCTGCCGGGGGCCTCCACCGCCCACCGGTAGGCCATCATCCCGCCGTTGGAAAAGCCGACCGCAAACACGCGCTTCGGATCGGCCCGCCCCTCCTTGACCAGGCGCGCGACCAGTGCCTGCAGCCAGGCCACGTCGTCCACGTTGTTCGCCTTCGCGTAGCCGCAGCAGGCGCCGGAGTTCCATGTGTAGGCATCCGCATTGGCCCCGCTGCCGTTCGGGTAGGCCACGAGAAAGCCGGCCTTGCGCGCGGCCTCCGACAGGCCCGTGGCCGCGATGAGCAGGTCCGCGTTCGAGCCGCCACCGTGCAGGGCGACGATCAGCGGGCGCGGCTGGCGCGGCCTGCCGTCGTCGGACAGCAGGTAGCTGCGCGACGCGACGCCCACCTGCAAGGTCTGCATGCCTGCGGGCCGTGTGTCCGCCTGCGCGGCGGTGCCGATGAAGAAGGTGATCGCGGCCACGCAGCAAGACGCGATGCCCGCGCGGCGAGTGAATGAAATCAGGGACATGGAAATGAACCGGTGAATGAACGCTCGATCGAGCAAGACAAGACGACGGCGCGCATCGTAGAGACGCAACGCACGCCCCGCATGCGTCTCTTGCGTAACGAGCGTCACGTTACGGCGGTTACGGCGGTGACGAAGCCATCGGCCGCCTTGCTTGTTGCCACGCCGCGTGCCTCGGATGATTCCGGCCGTCGCCCTTGCATGTCCACGCTCATGCCCATGCCTGCATCGGGCCCCGCAACAACCCAGGAGATCGAATGATTCACCCCCAACGCCGCCGCAGTTTTCTCGCACAAGGCAGCAGCGGCCTGCTGGCCGCGCTGCTCGGCACCCGCTTCGCCGATGCAGCCACGCCCGCCGCGCCCCTCGCCCATGTCGAAGAACGCGCGGACCTCGCCAGATACTTCAAGCAAGCCGGCGTCCTGGGCACATGGGCGGTGCTCGACAGTGCCACCTCGAAGCTCACGGTGGTCGACCGCCAGCGCGCCGAGCGCCGCTACAGCCCGGCATCGACCTACAAGATTCCCAACAGCCTGATCGGGCTGGAAACCGGCGCGGTGAAAGACATCGACGAGATCTTTCCCTACGACGGCAAGCCGCTGCCCCGCAAGGAGTGGGAGCGGGACATGAACCTGCGCGAAGCGATCCGCGTCTCCAACTTTCCGCTCTACCGCCAGGTGGCGCGCCGCATCGGCCTCGCGCGCATGAACGAATGGATCACGAAGCTGCACTACGGCAACGAGACGCTGGGCACGCAGGTCGACCGCTTCTGGGTCAACAACTCGCTGCAGATCTCGGCCGTGGAGCAGGTGCGCTTTCTGATGCGGCTCGCGCAGCGCACGCTGCCGATGTCCGCGCGCAGCCAGGACATGGTGCAAGAGATCACGCGGATCGAGCAGACGCCCGCCTACGACCTGCATGCAAAGACCGGCTGGTACGAAACGCCGAGCCTGTCGATCGGCTGGTGGGTGGGCTGGGTGGCGCTGGCGGACGGCAGCGTGAAGAGCTTTGCGCTGAACATCGACATGCACGGCGAGGCCGATGTCGCCAAGCGCATTCCGCTGGGCCGTGCGCTGCTCGCGCAGATGAACATTCTTCCGGCCGAAGCAGCCAAGGCGGGTTCGTGAAGCAGCACCGCGCGAATGCATCGCCGCGCGCGGCGGCATGGATGCTGGCGGCGCTCCTGCTCGCGGCGCCCATGGCGCACGCCGGCCCGCTGGGCTTTGCCACGCCGCCAGCCGAGATCGCGGCGCGCGTGATGAACAACGCACCGGGCAGCATCGTGGTCGGCGTCTCGCGCCAGGGCCATACGCAGTTCGCGATGCAACGCAACGGCGTGGCGCAGCCCGGGCCGGTGCAGGAGATCGCAACCGACGGGCAGCCCATCTTCGAGGTGGGCTCCATCAGCAAGCTCTTCACCGGCGTGCTGCTCGCACAGGCCGTGGAGCGCGGCGACCTGTCGCTCGACGACACGGTGGGCCAGCTGCTGGCCGGCCAGGTCACGCTGCCGCCGGACATCGCGGCCATCACGTTGCGCCAGCTGGTCACGCACGGCGCCTGCCTGCCCGGCATGCTGCCGGGCGCGTCGCCGATGGCCGATGGCAATCCGTTCGTGCACCCCGACCGCGCGCAATTGCTCACCGGCCTGTCGACGCTGAAGCTCGACCGCAAGCCGCCCTGCAACGGGCCCTACAGCAGCCTCGGGCTGGGCCTGCTCGGCCAGCTGCTCGCCGACCGCTACGGCAAGCCCTGGGACATGCTGGTGCACGAGAACATCGCCGCGCCGCTGGGCATGAGGGACACGGTGCAGTACCTGGGCCCCGATGCCCAGCGGCTCGCCCCCGGCTACGAAGACAAGTCGCCACGCACGCCCTGGGACTTCGGCGCGCTCGCAGGCGCCGGTGCGTTGCGCTCGACGGCGGCCGACCTGCTGGTGTTCGCGCGCGCACTCATGGCGGGGCGCAAGGGCCCGCTGGGCGCGGCGGCCGAACGCGCACTCACGCCGCTGGGCCATGACGGCACCTACGAACTGGGCTATGCCGTGCGCATGCGCGGGCCGGCGGATCACCGCACCTACTTCCACACCGGCCAGACCGGCGGCTACCGCGCGCTGCTGGTGTTCGATCCGGCCACGCAAGATGCTGCGGTGATGGTGGCCAGCAATGCATCGGCCGCTGCCGCGCGGATGGTGGACGACATCACCGTGGCGCCCGCCGCCGTGCGCAAGCGCAAGTAACCGCGCGGGCCCTGCGCCGGCGAATACCGGCAAAATGCCGCGCAGGTGCCCTCATGAATACAAGATTTGTCGAAGCCTTCCTGTGGGCCGCGCGGCTCGGCAGCTTCCGCGCGGCGAGCGACCGGCTCCACATCACGCAGGCGGCCGTGTCCAACCGCGTCGCCTCGCTCGAAGAAGACATCGGCGCGCGCCTCTTCGAGCGCGATGCGCGCGAGCTGCGGCTCACGCCGGTGGGCGTGCGGCTGATGGACTACGGCGAGCGCCTGCTGGAGCTGCGCCGCGAGATCGTCTCGCTGGGCCGCCCGCGCGGCGACATCCTGGGCCTGGTGCGCATCGGCGCCATCGAGACGGTGGTCCACACCTGGCTGCTGGGCTTTCTCACCAACCTGCGCTCCACCTACCCCGGCATCGAGGTACAGCTCACGTCCGAGACCACGCGCGCATTGCATCGCGGCCTGCGCGAAGGCGCGCTCGACATCGCCCTGCAGACCGACCACATCGCCGGCGCGGGCATCGTCAGCACGCCCTGCCTTCCGATGCCGATGGGCTGGGTCGGCCCGGTCGGCGCCGAGGGCACGCAGACCGTCGAACAGTTGCTGCGCCAGCCCGTGCTGACCATGAGCCCCAGCTCGCAGCCGCACGAGGCGCTCAAGAACCTGTACCGCGCGGCTGGCATTCCATTGGGCAAGGTGCACTGCGTCAGCTCGATCTCGGCGCTGGCGCGGCTGGTGAAGGCGGGCTTCGGCAACGCGCTGGTGCCGCTGCCGCCCTGCTATGAATACGTGGCCAGCGGCGACGTGCGGATCATCGAGTGCGACGCGCTCATCTCGCCGCAGCGCATCGTGGTGAGCCACCTGGAGGCGGCCGACTCCGACGCGATCCGCCTCGTGGCCGAGCTGGCCTGCCGCGCGTCCGACCAGTTCACGGCCTCTGCCATGGCACCAACCTGGAGCGGCGCAGCAGAGGGATAACCCTCGAAATGGCGCATTCGGGCCCCACAAAGGGGCCAGTAATTCTTGTGGCTGTCGCCCAAAAAAACTCGTTTGTGACAGCACGACCCTGCGACGGAAGATCGCGCCTTCATTTTTCGAAGGCCCGCCCGCTCTTCCGCCGCCATGACCACTTCCGCTTCTTCATCTTTCCCTGACACCGCCGTGGCGAACGCGAACGGACTGCTGTTCGTCGCCTCCGACGTCGATGCCGCCGACGACGCCGACTTCAACCGCTGGTACGACAAGGAGCACGTCGAAGAGCGCGCGCGCATCCCCGGATTCCTGTCGGGCGCGCGCTACTTCTCGCTCGAAGGCGGCCGCAAGTACCTCGGCCTTTACCGCACCGAATCGCTGGCCGTGTTCGGCTCGCCCGGCTACCGCGCTGCGTTCGAGAAGCAGACGCCGTGGTCCATCGCCAACCTCGACCGCATGCGCCAGCCGATCCGCCGCGTGTGCGCCGTGCGCGCGGTCACCGGCTTTGGCAGTGGCAGCCACGTGGTCGTGTTGCCGCTGCCCGTGGCCGCCGATGCGCAGGCGCTGGTGGCGCAGGCCGCCAGCGTCGGGCAGCAACTGTCGGAGCAGGCAGGCTTCGTGCAGTCGTACCTGCTGATGCCCGACACCGCCCTGAGCACGCCGCTGCCGCGCGAGGCCACCGAAGGCCGCGTGCTGCAGCCGATGCTTGTGGTGGAAACCAGCAGCGCCGATGCCGCGCGCAGCGCACGCACCTTCGCCGCCACGGCCTTCGATGCCGACCCCGCCACCGGCTGGCTGCTCGCCCTCGGCTGGAAGCTGACGGCGGCCGAGCTGCGCTGACCTGACCCGATCGATCCCGATGTCTTCTCCGAACAAGGTACTTCCATGACCGAACACGTGCTTTCCGCCGCGGGGGCCGTCCCCGCCAGCGCCCCGCCCAGAATGGGCCGGCTGGCCATGGCCAGCTCCATCGGCACCACGCTGGAGTGGTACGACTTCACCGTCTACAACATCATGGCCGCGCTGGTCTTCAACGCGGTGTTCTTCCCGTCGTTCGATCCGCTGACGGGCACCATCCTCGCCTTCTCGACCTACGCGGTCGGCTACATCTCGCGCCCGCTGGGCGGCGTGGTGTTCGGCCACCTGGGCGACCGGCTCGGCCGGCGCTTCGTGCTGGTGGCCACGCTGGTCATCATGGGTGTGTCGACCGGCCTCATGGGCCTGCTGCCGACCTATGCCACCTGGGGCATCTGGGCGCCGGTGGCGCTGGTCGCGCTGCGTTTCGTGCAGGGCGTGGCGCTCGGCGGCGAATGGGCCGGCGCGGTGCTGCTGTCGATGGAACACGGCAAGCCCGACGAACGCGGCCGCAACGCCTCGTTCACGCAGGTCGGCCCGTCGTGCGGCACGCTGATCGGCACCGGCTTCATCGCCATCGTGTCGGCCTGGCTGAGCCCGGAAGACTTCCAGAGCTGGGGCTGGCGCATTCCGTTCGTCTCCAGCGTGGCGTTGGTGATCTTCGGCCTGTGGCTGCGCCGCGGCGTCGACGAAACGCCGGTCTTCCGCGAGATGGAAGAAAAGAAGACCACCGCCAAGACGCCCATCAAGGAAGTCGTCACGCAGCACTGGCGCCGCCTGCTGGTGGCCGGCGGCTCGCGCATCGGCTCCGACGTGCTGTACGCGCTGGTCGTGGTGTTCACGCTGACCTACGTGACGACGGTGCTGCACCTGTCGCGGCCGCTGGCGCTCACCGCCACGATGATCGGCGCAGCCTGCAACGCGATCGCGGTGCCGTGGTTCGGCAGCCTCTCGGACCGCATCGGCCGCCGGCCGGTGTACATCGCGGGCGCCCTGCTGGGCATCGTCTGGGCCTTCGTGTTCTTCGTGCTGATGAACAGCGCGCACCCCGTGGCCATCTGCGCGGCGGTGGTGGTCGGCCTGATCATCCACGCGATGATGTACGGCCCGCAGGCCGCCTTCGTGACCGAGCAGTTCCCGGGCCGCGTGCGCTATGCCGGCTCGTCGCTGGCCTACACGCTGGCGGGCATCCTGGGCGGCGGCTTCGCGCCGCTCATCATCGCCAGCCTGTTCAAGTCGTGGGGCAGCACGGTGGCCGTGTCGCTGTATGTGGCGGCCGCCCTGTGCGTCACGCTGGTCGCGCTCTTCGTGGCGCGCGAAACCGCCAAGAAACCGCTGGAAGCCTGAGACCGCCATGCCATTGCGTTTTGCCTGCGAAACCGTGAGCGCCGACGGCGCACGGTCCATCGAACTGCGTTCCATCGAACCCACCGCGCTGGTGGTGGCGGGATGGACCGGCCGCGACACCGCGGCCATCGAGCACCACATCGAGGAACTGGCCGCGCTCGGCGTGCCGCGCCCGTCGAGCGTGCCGCTGTACTACCGCGTCGCAGCCCAGTTGCTGACCCAGTCGCCGGCCATCGAGGCGCTGGGCGACCAGAGCTCCGGCGAGGCCGAGCCCGTGTTCTTCTTCTCGCAGGGCGAGTGGTGGCTGAGCGTGGCCTCGGACCACACCGACCGCCATGTAGAGAGCTACTCGGTCGCCGTCTCCAAGCAGATGTGCGCCAAGCCCGTGGCCGAGGTCGCATGGCGCTGGCGCGACCTGCAGGCCCATCAGGACGAGATCGAACTGCACTCGCGCATCTTCGAGGACGGCCGCTGGGTCGACTACCAGCGCGGCACGCTCGCATCGATCCGACCGCTGGCCGCATTGCGCGACGGCATGCCCGGCGCCGCTGCGGCGCCCGAAGGCCTGTTCATGACCTGCGGCACGCTGGGCGCGCTGCCCAACGCGAAAGGCGAAGGCATCCGCCCCGCCGCGCAAATGGAAATCGAACTGCACGATGCGCGCCTGCAGCGGCGCATCGTGCATCGCTATGCGGTCAATGCACTGCCGGTGGTGGCGTGATGGCGAACGACCACCTCACTATCGCCGCCGCGCGCGAGCGCATCGCGCAAGGCTCGCTGTCCCATGAAGCGCTGATCGAGCAGGTGCTCGAGGCAGCGACGCTGCCCGCCGCGCAACACGTGTTCACGCGCCTGTACGGCGACGCCGCGCGTGCCGCGGCCCGGCATGCCGATGCAGCGCACAAGGCCGGCGTGCAGCTCGGCCCGCTCGCCGGCCTGCCCATGTCGATCAAGGACCTCTACGACGTCGCCGGCGAAACCACCATGGCCGGTTCCGCCGTCTGCGAAGGCGAGCCGCCGGCGGAGTGCGATGCGGTGGCCGTGTCGCGGCTGCGCACGCAGGGCGCGGCCATCGTCGGCAAGACCAACATGACCGAGTTCGCGTTCTCCGGCGTGGGCATCAACCCGCACCACGGCACGCCGCGCAACCCGGCCGATGCGGCCACGCCGCGCATTCCGGGCGGCTCTTCGTCGGGCGCAGCGGTGTCGGTGGCGCTCGGTCTGGCGGTGGCCGGCCTCGGGTCGGACACGGGTGGTTCGATCCGCATTCCGGCCGCGCTGTGCGGGCTCGTGGGTTTCAAGAGCACGCAGTCGCGCGTGCCGCGCACCGGTGCCTTCGAGCTGGCACGCTCGCTCGACACCGTCTGCGCGATGGCGCGCTCGGTGGAAGACTGCCTGACCGTGGACGCAGCCATTGCCGACGCACCGCTGGCCGTGCGCAGGCGCCCGCTGCAAGGCCTGCGCCTGGCGGTGCCGGCCACGCTGATGTTCGACGCCATCGAGCCCGCGGTGGCACGGGCCTTCGAGCGTGCCTTGCATGCGCTGTCGAAGGCGGGCGCGCAGATCGTCGACATTCCGCTCGCCGAACTCGGCGAGATCGCGACCGTCAACGCACCCGGCGGCTTCTCGCCCATCGAGGCGGCGGCCGTGCACCGCGAACGCTTCGCCGCGCGCCGCGACGGCTTCGACACCCGCGTGGCCGCACGCATCGCGCTCGGAACCGAAGTGCGCGCCGCCGACTACATCGCCATGCAGGACCGCCGGCGTGACTGGATCGGCCGCGTCGAACACGCGCTCGAAGGCTTCGACG
Source organism: Variovorax sp. EL159 (assembly GCF_900100965.1). Lineage (GTDB taxonomy): Bacteria > Pseudomonadota > Gammaproteobacteria > Burkholderiales > Burkholderiaceae_C > Variovorax. The sequence continues at coordinate 36,308 of NZ_FMUJ01000006.1, forward strand.
CGCTGCTCTGCCCGACCGTGCCCATCGTCGCGCCGCCTATCGAGGCACTCGCCGAAGACGCGACCTTCTTCAAGGCCAACGGCCTGCTGCTGCGCAACACCTTCGCCATCAACCTGCTCGACGGCTGCGCCTTCAGCCTGCCGTGCCATGCGCCGGGCGAACTGCCGGTGGGGCTGATGCTGTCGTCGGTGCGCGGTGACGATGCGCGGCTGGCGGCCGTGGCACTGGCTGTGGAATCGGCATTGCGCTTCGACTGAGCGCGCCCGGATCAAACGAGACCGCACCGCATCACCATGCGCACCACCGCGCTGGTGGTGCGGCCTCGCATTCGGCTATCGTCTGGCGCATGTCGCGCCAACAGCCCACCCTTGCCGGCCCCCGGATTCTTCTTCGCCCGCTGCTCGCATCCGACGCACCCGCCCTTGTCGATGCCGCCGCCGACGGCGAACTCTGGAACCTGCCCTTCACCGTCGTGCCTTCCGCCGCCACGGTCGATGCCTACCTGCGCACCGCCCTCGACGGCCGCGCCGTGGGCACCGTGATGCCCTTCGCGACCGTGATCCGCGACACGGGCCGCGTGATCGGCTCCACGCGCTTCTGGAAGATCGACCGCAACAACCGCAAGCTCGAAATCGGCAGCACGTGGATTGCGGCCTCGTGGCAGAAGACCTTCGTCAACACCGAGGCCAAGTACCTGATGTTGCGGCACGCCTTCGAAGACATGGCCTGCGTGCGCGTGCAGCTCACCACCGACGAGATCAATGCGAAATCGCGCGCGGCCATCCTGCGGCTGGGCGCGAAGCAGGAAGGCATCGTGCGGAACGAGCGGATCATGCCGGACGGCCGCAAGCGCAACTCGGTGCGCTTCAGCATCATCGACGACGAGTGGCCGGAAGTGAAGGCGCGGCTGGAGGAGCGGCTTCGTGCATCGCAGGAGCCCGGGTCATGAATGCCATCGTCGTCGTGCCCACGGCCGAATCGCATTTCGAAAGCCTGCACCGTGCGCTCGACATCGTCGCGCGCGAGCAGAAGTACCCGGCCCTGACCGAAGCCCCGCCGCTGGCGCAATCGATCGCCTTCTACCGCAGCGTGATCGCCAGCGGCTTTCCGCATTTCGTGGCGGTGGACGGCGACAAGGTGATCGGCTGGTGCGACATGTCGCCGGTCTTCGGACATTCGCGCGTGCACATCGGCGTGCTGGGCATCGCCCTCCTGCCCGAAGCACGCGGCCAGGGGCTCGGGGGCCGGCTCCTGCAGGCGGCCATCGACAAGGCGTGGTCGCGCGGGCTGACGCGCATCGAACTGTCCGTGCGCACGGACAACCTGAACGCCAAGGCGCTGTACGAGCGGCTCGGCTTCGAACACGAAGGCATGGTGCGCCGCGCCAGCCTGATCGACGGCGTCTACCACGATGCCCACGCGATGGCCTTGCTTCGGTAACTTTCAAAGAAAGAAAACGCATGGCTGGCGCCTACAAAACCCCCGGTGTCTATATCGACGAGAAGAATGCGTTTCCGAACTCGGTGGTCGAAGTCGCGACCGCGGTTCCGGCGTTCATCGGCTACACCGAGGCCGCCGACAACAAGGGCAGCTCGCTGGCCGGCAAGCCCTGGCGCATCACGTCGATGCAGGAGTTCGTCAGCTGCTACGGCGGGCCGCCGGAAGACAGGTTCGAGTTCGTCAAGAACGCCGATGCCACCACACCGAGCGACTTCAAAAGTGCCGGCAGTGGCTATGTGCTCCGGCGCAAGAACGGCCAGCCCGACACCTTCCGCTACTACCTCCATCACTGCATGCTGCTGTTCTTCCAGAACGGCGGCGGCGTGTGCTACGTCGTCTCGGTCGGCAACTACACCGACGCGGGCGCGCAGGTGAAGCCGCTGCAAGACGGCATCGACCTGCTGCTCACCGAGCGCGAGCCGACCCTGGTGGTGATTCCGGATGCCATGGCACTGCCGCAAGCGGACTGCATCCCGCTGCAGCAGCACGCCCTTCGGCATTGCGGCTCGCAGATGAAGAACCGCCTCGCGATCCTCGACGTCAGCGACGGCTACCGCGAGCGCACCGATCCGCAGGGCGATTGCGTTGCCGCCTTCCGCGACGGCCTGGGCACCGACTTTCTCGACTATTCGGCTGCCTACTATCCGTGGCTGAACACCTCGATCGTGCAAGACACCGACCTCGGCCTTGCCAGCTTCGTCGACGTGGCCGAGCTCAAGGCGTTGCTGCTGGCTGAAGCCGGTGGCAGCGCTGCACCCAAGGCACTGCAGGACATCCTGGCGCAGATCGGCAATGCCGCGCGCGATCCGAAGGGAAAGACCGGCCCGTCGGACGCCGAACTGCACAAGGCTTTGCTTTCGGTCAGCCCGACCTACGCCAGCATCCTGCAGGCCATCCAGCGCAAGCTGAACCTGTTGCCACCGGCGGCTGCAATGGCCGGGCTCTACACCATGGTCGACAACACGCGCGGCGTGTGGAAAGCGCCGGCGAACATCAGCCTCAACTCGGTGGTGTCGCCAGCGGTCGCCATCACGCAGGATGTGCAGGAAGACCTGAACACCCCTTCGACCGGCAAGTCGGTCAACGCGATCCGCAGCTTCCTCGGCGAAGGCGTGCTGGTGTGGGGCGCGCGCACGCTGGATGGCAACAGCCTGGACTGGCGCTACATCAACGTGCGCCGCACCGTCCTCATGATCGAAGAATCGCTGAGCCTGGCGACCAAGGCGTATGTGTTCGAGCCCAACGTCGCCACGACCTGGATCACCATCAAGAGCATGGCGAGCAACTTCCTGACCGGCATCTGGAAGCGCGGCGGCCTGGCCGGCGCCACGCCCGCCGATGCGTTCAACGTCTTCGTCGGCCTGGGCGAAACCATGACGGCCGACGACATCCTCGAAGGCGTCATGCGGGTGACTGTGCTGGTCGCGCTCAGCCGCCCGGCCGAGTTCATCGAGCTCAGTTTCCAGCAGCAGATGCAAAAATCCTGATCTTCGTTTGTTCGACCCAGCGCGATCGCCCACCCCATCCGCTGACTGGAGAGCGCCCATGTGCCGCAGCATCAAGACCCTCTACAACTTCGAGCCCCCCGCCACCGAGCAGGAGATTCGCGCCGCCGCGCTGCAGTTCGTGCGCAAGCTCAGCGGCTTCAGCGTGCCGTCGAAAGCGAACGAAGAGGCCTTCGGGCGCGCGGTCGACGAGGTGGCCGCAACCGCTGCGCGGCTGATCGAATCGATGGTCACGACGGCCGAGCCCAAAGACCGCGCGATCGAGGCCGAGCGCGCCAGGGCCCGGTCGGCCGCCCGCTTCGGCACCGTGCCCCACGGATGAAAAACCCCGCCGGTGCCCGCCGGCACGGCATTTGATATGGTGTTTGCCAGCTGCCCAATCGACTCGGGAGCAGCCAACAAGCACATGAAAAAGACTTACACCGGCGGCTGCCATTGCGGCGCCGTGCGATTCGAAGCCGACATCGACCTGAGCCTGGGCACGCTGCGGTGCAACTGCGCCATCTGCACGCAGACGCGCTTCTGGCCGGCCATCGTCGCAACCGATGCCTTCCGCCTGCTCGAAGGCGAATCCGAACTCAGCGAGCAGATGCTCGACACCCGCAACAGCCACTACATCGTCTGCAGGCACTGCCGCGTGCGCTCCTTCGGCGTGGGCCATTCGCCCGAGACCGGCGCCAGCGCCTACGGCGTGAATGTGACCTGCCTGGACGACGTGGAACTGGACGACCTCGCCAACTCGCCGATCCGCTACGTGGACGGGCACCGCGGCACCTGGCACGTCGCGCGCACGGCCATCGGCAGCTGACGAAGAGGCAGCGCTTTCCATCGACACAACAACATCCCCTGGAGACAAACTCGCCATGCCCATCGAACTCTGGCTCGCCTTCGTTGCCGCTTCGGCCCTCATGCTGGTCATTCCGGGGCCGACCATCCTCACGGTGATCAGCTACTCCATGTCGCACGGCCGCCGCGCGAACGTGCCGCTGGTGGCAGCGGTGGCGCTCGGCGACTCGACCGCGCTGATGGTCTCGCTGCTGGGGCTGGGCGCGCTGCTTGCCACCTCGGCCTTCTGGTTCACGGTGGTCAAGTGGGTGGGCGGGCTGTACCTGCTGTACCTGGGTATCAAGCTGCTGCGCGCCGGCATCACGTCCACCGAGATCGCCGCGCCGGCCGCGCCCGCCTCGCGCTGGCGCCTGTTCGCCAACACCTACCTCGTGACGGCGCTGAACCCCAAGGGCATCGTGTTCTTCGTGGCTTTCCTGCCGCAGTTCATCAGCCCCGCGGCCAACGTGACGCACCAGCTCTGGGTGCTCGCCGTCACCTTCGTGGCGCTGGCCGCGACCAATGCCACGCTCTATGCGGTGTTCGCGGGCTCGGCGCGCAAGCTGCTTGCTTCGCCGCGCGCGCAGCGGCGCTTCAACCTCGCAGGCGGCTCGCTGCTGAGCGCGGCGGGCATCTGGGCGCTGATGGCGCGCCGGCCGGGGTAAGCCACCCGGGCATCTGAAACGCCCACGAACAAACGGCCGCCAAGCGCAATGCTTCGCGGCCGTTCTTCTTTCTTGCGGCGCCACGGAGGCCGCGACCGCGTGCTGGAGTAGGTGCATTTCCCGTCCTCCTCAAGGCGGGCCGGGGCGCGCTTCGCATCGCAGAGAATGCCGAAGGTCGCCTCTCGAGATCTTCCGTGTCCTTCATGCAGCAGCAGCCCACGTCTTTTCGCTTCCGCCGCAAGGCCCTTGCCACCGCAGCCTTGCTGGTGGCCTGCGCGCACCCGGCCTGGGCCCTGGTCAGCTTCGAGGAGGTCAAGCGCGACTTCCGCTCGTCCGACACCGCCGTGCTCGATCGCAACGGCGAGCTGCTGCAGCGCGTGCGCACCGACCCCACCGTGCGGCGTGGCCAGTGGACCGCGCTGGCCGACGTGTCGCCCGCCTTGCGCACGGCCATGGTGCTGAGCGAGGACAAGCGCTTCTACGAACACAGCGGCATCGACTGGCGCGCCGTATCGGCCGCCGCCTGGGGCAATCTCTGGAACACGCGCACGCGCGGCGCATCGACCATCACGATGCAGCTGTCGGGCCTGCTCGACGACGACCTGCGCCGCGCCGCGGGCGGGCGCAGCTTCACGCAGAAGATCGGCCAGACGGTGGCCGCCGCGCAGCTGGAGCGCAGCTGGCGCAAGGACCAGATCCTCGAGGCCTACCTGAACACCGTGCCGTTTCGCGGCGAGATCGTGGGCATCGACGCGCTCTCGCGCACGCTCTTCAGCAAGGCACCGAGCGGACTCGATGCGCGCGAGGCCGCCGTGGCCGCCGCGCTGGTGCGCGCGCCCAACGCCAGGCCGGCCGTGGTCGCGCAGCGCGCCTGCGAAGTGCTGCGCGTGATGGACGCCGGCCAGAAGGTCGATTGCGAAGCGCTCGACATGTTCACCAGCGCGGCGGTGCAGCGGCGTGCCTTCGACGCCAATGAAGGCATTGCGCCGCATGCGGCGCGTCGCGTGCTGCGCGAGATTCGGGATGCGAATGCGGGGACAGCCCCCACCCCGGCTCTTCCCCAGAAAGGGAAAGACAAGGAGGCGAGCGTGCGCACCACCTTGCGCGCACCGCTGCAACGCTTTGCGCTCGACACGCTGCAGCGCCACCTGCGCGAGCTGCGTGGCCGCCATGTCGAAGACGGCGCGCTCGTGGTGCTCGACAACGCGACCGGCGAAGTGCTGGCCTGGGTCGGTTCTTCCGGCCCGCTGAGCCAGGCGGCCGAAGTCGACGGCGTGACCGCGCTGCGCCAGCCAGGCTCCACGCTCAAGCCGCTGCTCTATGGCCAGGCGATTGCCGAGAAGCGGCTCACCGCCGCATCGCTCATCGACGACTCGTCGGCGCAGATCAACACCGCGAACGGCCTCTACATTCCGCAGAACTACGACCGCCAGTTCAAGGGCCCGGTGTCGGCGCGCACCGCGCTGGCTGCCTCGCTCAACGTGCCGGCCGTGCGCACGCTGGTGATGGTGTCGCCCGAATCCTTCGCACGCGAGCTGCGCGCCGCCGGCCTGCCCTTGCGCGAGAGCGGCGACTACTACGGCTACAGCCTGGCACTGGGCAGCGCCGAGGTGTCGCTGCTGTCGCTCACCAATGCCTACCGCATGCTGGCCAACGGCGGTCGCTACGGCACCACCACGCTCACCGCGCGGCCACCCGTTCCGGCCGCCGACAAGACCAAGGCAGCGGCCACGCCGCCGCTGCTGGACCCGCGCGCGGCCTTCATCGTCGGCGACATCCTCTCCGACCCGAACGCGCGCACGCGCACCTTCGGCCTGGACAGCATCCTTTCGACCCGTTTCTGGACGGGCGTGAAGACCGGCACCAGCAAGGACATGCGCGACAACTGGGCGGTGGGCTGGTCGCAGCGCTACACGGTCGGCGTGTGGGTCGGCAACGCCAGCGGCGCGTCGATGTGGGACGTGAGCGGCACCAGCGGCGCCGCGCCGGTGTGGGCCGAGGTGATGCGCTTCCTGCACACGCGCGAGCCCAGCCGCGCCCCCGTGCCGCCCGCCGGACTGGTCGAGGCACGCGTGGAGTTCGGCCCCGGCGCCGATGGCAACCCGCTCGAAGCGGCACGCAGCGAATGGTTCCTGCAGGGCACCGAGCAGCCGCTGTTCGCGCTCGACACCGGCGTGGGCACATCGACGGACGGCCCTTCGGCGCGCATCACCGCGCCGGCCGACGGCACCATCATCGCGCTCGACCCTGACATCCCGCCGCTGCGCCAGCGCGTGCGCTTCGAGTCCGAAGGCCGTGGCGTGCAGTGGCGCATCGACGGCAAGCATTTCGCGCGCGGCAACAGCGCGCAATGGCTGCCCTGGCCCGGACGCCACGTGATCGAGCTGGTGGACGCCAGCGGCAAGGTGGTCGACCAGCGCAGACTCGAAGTGCGCGGCGCTGGCGTGGTGACCAAGAGCGCACGCAAATGAGGGCGAAGGGCTTCGCACCCCGCCCCGTCACAGGAGGAACGAACCCGATGGAATCTCGCGCAAGACCGATGGCTATCCGGGCCGGGGCCTGGCTTTGGCTCGTCGCGTTGGCCATGGCGATGGGCGTGCTCTGCGCACCCGCGCAGGCCAAGCCCGTTGCCGTGCCCGCGATGAGCTCGCGCGTGGTCGATCTTGCGAAGACGCTGAACGCGGACGATGCCAGCGCGCTGCGCCACGACATCGCCGAGGTCGAGCAGACCACGCAGGCGCAGTTCGCGGTGCTGATCGTGCCGACCACGGGCGAAGAATCCATCGAGCAGTTCGCCACGCGCGTCTTTGCGCAATGGAAGCTCGGCCGCAAGGGCGAAGACGACGGCGTGCTGCTGCTGGTCGCGCTGAAAGACCGCCGCATGCGCATCGAGGTGGGCACGGGGCTGGAAGGCAAGATCACCGACATCCAGGCCGCGCGCATCATCGACAACGAGATGAAGCCGCGCTTTCGCGACGGCGACATCGCCGGCGGCGTGCGGGTCGCGGTGCAGTCGCTGTTCAGGCTGGTATCGCCGCAGCCGGAGGCGGGTGCCGTGGACGAAGAAACGCCCGCGCCGGAAGAACGCAAGCCGTCGCTGCTGCGCCATCTGATCGACATGTTCTCGACGGACACCAGCCAGTCGCAGATGAATCTGGCCTCGCTCGCCGTGGTGCTCTGGACCCTCGGCGTGGGTGCCTGGCACGGAACCCGGCCGCGCCCGCCTCCGGAGCCGCGCGTGGTGTCGTACGGCACGGGCAAGCGGGGCCGCAAGGGGCGGCGCCTGGCCGAACACGCAGCGCAGCGCGATGGCGCGCTGTGGGCCGACCTGAAGACCGAACCGCCGCCGCGCAAGCCGCGACGCTGGCCGCTGGTGCTGGGCCTGCTCGCCGCCGGCCCGGCCGCCGCGGCGCTGGCGCTGATGGACTTCGCGATGGTGCTCGTCCTCTTCATGCCGGTCACCTTCATGTACGGCGTGGGCTACCTGGCGGGCCGCTCCAGGACGGCTCGCTACGTGTTCGCCTGCATCGCGCTGGCGATCGCGGCGCTCATCGGCCTCGGGTTCTACCTGGGCGCCGACAAGCTGCCGTGGGTGATCGCGGGCCTGTTCGTCGCCTGCTTCGTCGGCATCGGCGTCGCGGTGGTCGTGGTCGGCGTGCGCCGCCACTGGCAGCGCAGCGTGCTTGGGTTCATGGTGCGGCTCGCGCTCGTGACCGGCGTCATCGGCTTCGCGCTCGTCAAGCTGGCACCGGGCCCGGAGCCCGACGAAACCTGGATCGGCATGGCGCTGGTGACTTTCATCGCGCTGGTGTTCGGCTTCTTCCCCACCGATGGCCGGCGCGGGCGCCGGGGCCGTGGCCACGACGATGACGACCGCGACAGCGGGTGGAGCAGCAGCAGTTCGTCGAGCAGCAGTAGCAGCAGCTCGTCGGACAGCTCGTCATCGTCGTCGGGTGGTGGGGGTTCCAGCAGTGGCGGGGGTGCGTCGGGCAGTTGGTAGCAGCGCCTTTGCCGCGCTTCACACCGTCAGTCGACCTTCACGCTGAACAGCACTTCGCCCGTGCCACCAGGTGACAGTGAGCCGCCGAATGCCCAGCGCAACCCGCCCGTACCGCCCGCCGTCTGCGCGGTGGCACAGGCCACCGCCGGCGCGGGCACCGCATTGGCCGGCGTGTTCTTGCTGCAGCCTGTCAGCGACGCCGGCGTGGTGCCGGCCTGCGCGGCAACGAAGCTGGTGTATTGCGGCGTCGTGTCGTTCACCGTCATGCCGCTGATCGGCGTCATGCCGTTGTTGGTGTAGGTCACCCGGTACTCCAGCGTCTCGCCCGACTTGGCCTGGTTGTTGACGCCGAAGCTACCGCCCTGCGTGACGTTGCGCACTTCCTTCTTCAGCTCCAGCGCGCTGTTCGACACCGTCGTGATGTCGAGCACGGTGTAGCTCGCGCTCAGCGCGGGGCCGGCGTTGGTGAAGTTGAAGCTGGCCTGCACGGTGCTGCGGTTGTTGTTGCCGTTGCCCGCAGTGGTCGGAATGAACTCCTGCATCACCAGGCACACGCTCTGCCCCGCCACCACGGTGACCGGCGCCGAGGGCGGATAGAGCAGCGCGGCCCCCGGTTGCAACGCGCCGGTGCAGCCGGTGTCGGCAAAGATCTTGCCGCTCCAGCCACCGATGGCCGGCGTGTCCACCGAATCCGAAATGCTGAAGCTCACGCTGCCGCCGGTGCGCGCGACGAAGGTGTGTGCGTAGCTGACGGTGCTGCCCGGCGGGCCGCTCTTTGCGCCATCGGCGGCCAGCGTGTTGCGCTCCACGTCGCCGAAGTTCAGGCCCGAGTGGCCGCTGCCGTTCCAGGTGAAGGCGATGCGGTCGGGCGTGCCGGCGCGCGTGTAGGTGTAGGTGGTACCGCCGTTGGTCACGGCCGAGCCCGAAGGCAGCCTGACGCTGCCGAACGAGGCGCCGGTCGACACGCGCGATGCGGCGTTGGTCTGCTCCACGCACAGCGGCGCGTTGGTGGCGGTGCCGAAAGGCACGTCGAGCGCGTAGCTGCCGCTGCCATCGGTGGTGGCGGTCGAGATCACCGTGGCGCCGCAATTGGTCAACCGCACGGGCGCGCCTGCAATGCCGGCCTCGCCGCCGTTGACGAGCCCGTCGTTCGCCGTGCCCGCACCGGCGCCGTTGTCCAGGAACACGCGCCCCGACACGCTGTAGCCGAAGCCGTTCACGAAGGTGCAGCGGATGTCGGCACCGGCCACCATGTTGGCCGCGGGCAGCGTGAGCCGGTTGCCCACCAACGTGCCGAAGGGCGCGTTGGGGTTGGCACTGGCCGCATCGACGCAGCTGGCGCTGATCGGGTTGGCGGGCCAGCCGGCCGGCGCGCTTTCACTGATCGATGCTTCCAGGCCGGCGGTGCCCGTGAGGTTGGCGGCACCGTTGGCGCTGCCCACGCCGGTGACGGTGATGCTGTCGGTCGACGCCGAGAGCCCGCTGAGCGCAAAGGCGAACACGTTGGTGCCGCTGCCGCTGGTCGTGGTCTTCACGATCCGCACCTTGGGGTACGGCGGCGTGTAGGTGTTGGTGAAGGTGCAGGCGATGTTGCTGCCCGCTGCAGTGGCCGCCGCATCGAGCGTGACCTTGCGGTTGGGCAGGTCGGGCGTGGCGGTGCCGCCCGCGCCCAGGCCCGTGCAGCTCACGCCGGTGAGCGCGTAGTTGGCCGGTGGCACGGATTCGGTGATGGTGGTGGCCACGCCCGACGCGGTGAGCGTCTGGGTGGTGCCCGTGACGGCAGTGCCGGCGGTGACCGTGGTCAGCGTCTGCGTCGCGACGCCATTGCTGCCCGTGAAGCCGAAGGCGCCCGTGTTGTTGAGCGAGACCTTGCTGATCGTCAGCGTCGTCGGCAGGGGCGCGAACTTGTAGGGCCGCGGGCTGGGCAGGTAGGCATTGCCGCCGGCCGTGAAGTTGCCGCCCAGCGCCGTGCCGCCCAGCGTGACCGCGGTGGTTGCGTAGGTGGTGGCCACGGTGCTGGTGGCCGTGGTCTGGCACAGGCTCGCGGCGGTGGTGGTGCAACTGCCCGCGGCGCCCACCGCGCCACCGTTGAAGGCCACGTTGGGCGTGGCACCGAAGTTCACGACCGCACCGGCGCCCACGGGGTTGCCGCTGGCGTCGCGCACGAAGACTTCGAGCACGTCCTGCGCGGTGCCGTTGGCCGGCTGGTTGTCGGTGACCACGCGCAGGCCCGACTGCGCGGCGGTGGCGGGGCCGGCCACCACGGTGGTGTCGGCGCTGTCGCAACTGACTGTGGCATTCGACGTGCAGCCCGTGCCGGGGTTGGTGGCGGGCGTTCCACTGCCGTTCGTGTTGCTGCTCGCGTAGTTGGTGACCAGGGTGCCGGCAAGCGTGGGCGCGGTAGCCGTGAGCGTGAAGGTGCGCGTCGCGCCGACGGGAATGCCACCAGCGGGCAGCGTCATCGTGCAGGTGAGCAAGGCGCCGGCCGCGCTGGGCAGCGTGCCGCAGGACACGGCCGAGACGTTCGTGCCGCGCGTGGCCGCCGTGGCGATCACGCCGGGCGGCAACTGGTCGCGAACGATCACCGTGGTGCCGGTGGCGGCCGTGCCGTTGTTGGTCAGGCTCAGGGTATAGGTGATGGCGCCTCCCGGCGTCACCGTCGCCTGCGCCGTCTTGCTCAGCGCGAGCACCGGCGCGGGCACGTTGTACTGCAGCACCACGAGCCCGTTGCCGCCGCTGGCATCGCCACCGCCGCCGACGGCGATGCCGGCAACGTATTGCGGGTCGTCGGTGTTGGCCGCCGCGCCACCGGTGTTGTCGGCCGGCGAGTTCGACCCGCTCTCGGTGCCCGCGCCGGACAGCGCCGACGCCAGGTAGCTGGAGCCGCCGCCACCCATGCCGTTGGGGTCGGTGCCCTGGCAGATGCCGCCACCGCCGCCGTAGTAGCCCGCGCCGCCACCGCCGCCGCCTTCGTTCTGGTTCTGGTTGGTCGAGGCGCCCCGGCCGCCCTGCAGTGCGCTGCCCGCCGTCGCGCTGGCCACATTGCAGGAGCCGCCGCTGCCCGCCGCGCCGCCGGCGGACTGCGTACCGCCCTTGCCGCTGGCGGTGGTGCCGTCGCTGCCGCCGACAAGGCCGCCGCCACCGGCACCGCTCGGCGTGCCCACGTCCGCCCCCGGGGACGAACCGCCACCGGCACCGGCGATGAGTCGGGCCGTGCCCTGCGTGAAGCTCGTCGTGCTGGTGAACACCCCCGACAGGCCGCCGCCGCTCGCGCCGCGGCTGATGCTTGCGCCATTGCCGCCCGCACCGCCGCCGCCGTAGGGATTGCCGGTGTCGTTGACCCTCCCGCCCTGCCCGACGCGGATGCCCAGCGACGAACCCGCCGTCACCGTCAGCGTGCCGGAGGCAAAGCCGCCACCGCCACCGCCCCGCTGCGCCGTGTAGTAGCTGGTGTTCGGCCCGCCGCCGCCCGCGCCCCAGGCCTTGATGAACACGGCGCTCACGCCGGTGGGCACGGTGAAGGTCTGGTTGCCGCCGGAATAGGTGACCTGCGTGCAGGTGTTGTAGCCCGGCTCCGGCGTACAGGCCACCAGGGCGGCCGTCGCGGGAGCCGACAGGAGCAACGCCGGCAATGCCAGCGCACCGGCCCACAGCCAGCGAAGGCGACGCCCCCGCAAGCCCCGGACCGAAGTTGAAATTTGAGTCATCTGTTCCGCCTTGAAGGCCGAATCATTTCTTGTCATCTGCAGTCACCGGCGCCGCTTCGGCGGCCCGGTCCTTCGCCGTGCGCGATGCGCCGGCCGAGGGAAAGCCGAGCCCCGTCTCGTCGAACTTGAAGCGCAGGCGGATGTAGGCGCCCTTGCTGGTGTATTCGTTGGCCGTGAGCTCGCGGTCCTTCAGGCCCACGAAGTTGTAGCCGGCGGACACCCACAGGTCCTTCATGACCTGGTAGCCCACCTCCACGCCCAGCGTCTTCTGCAGCGCGCCATCCTTGCCGTAGAGCAGGCCGGCCTGCACGCCGAAGTCCCAGTCCTTGTCGATGTCCTGCGTGTAGCGCGCCTGCAGCAGGTGCGCCCAGTAGGTGCTCTTGAGCAGACCGTCGTCGGCGCGCGACCACTTGGCCGCATAGCGTCCGTTGATGACGGTGCCGGGGCGCGGGTTGTAGTTGAAGTGCGCCGACACGATGTCGGCGCTGGTGGTGCCCGGCAGGCTGGCGTTACCGTAGCCCGAGCCGAACACGCTGGAGCCGTCGAGCGCACCGGTCGAGCTGCCCGCGCCCACCACGCGCTCGCTGCGGCGCTCGTAGCGCATCAGCGCGTTCCAGCTGTCGGTGTCCACCGGGCGGTAGGCCAGGCCGATCTGGTGGCGCGACAGGTGGCGCTCGTTGCCGGCGTTGCTGCCCTGCCCTTCGCTGTCGCTCATCACGCTGCGCGCGAGCAGGCTCCATGACCGGTCGAGCTTGTAGCCGAAGCCGGCGCTGAACAGGCGCGTGTGGGCGTCGTCGCCGCGCCGTGCCTCGAGCACGCCGCTGGTCTTCATGCGCTCGGTGATGTATTCCAGTCCGCCGGTGATGGCCGTCGACTGGCCCAACCCGCCCGAGTAGCCGGTGCCGTTGTTGCCGCTGTTGCGGTAGCCGCCGAGCTGCCGCGTGTGCTCGATGCCGCCAGTCACGCTCAGGCCTTCGCCCAGCTTGAAGGTGTTGCGAACGCCGGTGGCCGCCTGCGCCGTGCGGCCGTCGAGGCTGTCGGCCAGGCGGTATTCGCTGTACACGCGGCCGCCCTCCATGTAGCTGCTCTCCACGCCGAGGATGCCGACGTTGTTCGACGTGCTCGACGTCAGTTCGTCCTTGCCGTAGAGGCTGGACACCAGCTCGTAGCGGCCGTAGATGCGAGTCTTGTCGGTCACCGCGTAGTTGCCGCCCACGGCCAGCACGTGGCGGTCGGACTTGTGGATGTCCTGCTCGCCTTCGACGAACACGTTGGCCTGCGGCAGCCCCGGCACCTGGGCCGAGAGGCGCGCGCGGATGGTGGTCAGGTCCTCGGCATGCGCGTTGGCATTGGCGGCCGCGCCCAGCGCGGTGACGTTGCCCGCGCCGACACCGCTGCCCAGGTTGCCGCTGTAGGTCGAGATCTGGCCGTAGTCGAAACCCGAGCTGCTGCCCAACCCCGCGCCGCTCTGGCCGTGGCGCAGGCCCAGCTCGCCCACCAGTTGTTCGCCGAACTTCTTCTGCACGCTGGCGGTAAAGCCACGGCGGCTGCCTGCGAGCAGCGCGTCCTGGCTGTAGATGGCTTCGCCGCGCAGCGCGGTGGTGGGGTCGAGCCGGTATTCGGCGCGCGCCGAGGCCTCGGTGCGGCCGGCCGAGAAGCTTGCGCCGGGGTTGTCGAAGCCGGTGCTGGTCTTGCTCGCGAGCGCGACCACGGCGAGGTCGGCGGTCTGGTGGCGCAGCTCGATGCGCCCGCCGCTGCCCTTGCCGTTCTTGTCGGACTCGGTGCGCACCCACTCGCCGGCCATGGTGGTGTTGTCGCCCACGCGCGCCACGGCGGTGACGGCGCCGAGCTTGCGGCGATTCTCGGGGTTCTCGTCGGTGCTGGCCACCACGCCGAGCTGCAGGTTGTCGGTGACCTTCACCTGCACGTCGGTGCCGGCCACGTTGAACTTGGGGCCGCCCGCGTCCACCTCGTAGGTCACGCGGATCGATTGCGGATTGAGGTTCGCATCGGCCGAAGCGATGGCGTGCGTGAACAGCAGGCGGCGTGTGAGCGGCTCGATGGTGTAGTCGATGAAGCGCGCCACCGTCGTGCGCTGCAGCACAAGGTTCGGCTGGTTGCGGTCGCGCACCACGATCTCGACCTGCTCGCTGTTGTCGACGAACTCCCCGCCCTTGGCGCTCAGGTAGTACGGACCCGAAGTGCCGACAGCGCGGAACTCTTCGACCTGCTGCGTCTGCGCGGTGCGCGAGAAGAAGCTGGTGGCGCGCACGTTGCCGTCGTCGTAGACGTGCTTGAGGCCCGTGAGCGAACGGTTGCTCTGGCTCAGGTTGCGCACCTCGGTGCTGCTGGCGGTGGTGAAGTCGCCGTACAGCAGGTAGGAGCGGTTCTTGTCGATGCGCACGTAGAGCTTCTGCGTGCTCTGTGCGTCGAAGCCCTTGACCGACGAGTCGCCGTACACGGGGTAGAACTCGTCGGGACGGATGTCGCGGAACAGGCGGTCGTTGCGCGTCTTGTTCGAGTCGTAGGCGGCCGTCAGCAGGTACTCGCCCTTGACGGTGCCCTTCAGGAAGAAGGCGGCGCGGGCCGAGGCACGGCGGTTCTTGTCGCTCTCGTCAGCCAGCCCGGTGAGCTCGGCCTCGAAGGCCGCGCCGGCGGGCATGGCACCCAGCGGCACGCCGCCGCGCTTGGTGAAGTCGAGCACGCCTTCGACGATGCCCACGCCGATCATCGGGCGCATCTCGGGCAGGAAGGCCAGCCGTGCTTCCTTCACGAAGCTGCCGGCGCTCACGCGGATGCGCGCGTCGCCCGGCTCTCCGGGCGGCAGCAGGCGGAACTCGGCCACGCCGCCGTCCATGAAGACCTGCGTGCCGGGCTCGGCGGGGTTCAGGTCTTCGTCGAGCCAGCGGCCGCGGTCGGTTTCCAGCGTGAGCTGGGTGCGCGCGGTCACGGGCACGCCGGCCGCGTCGGTCAGGCGCACCTTCACGATGACGGGCGTGCGCAAATCGGCCTGCGCCGATGCGGGCAGCTCGACCTGGATGGCGCCGAGCTTGTCGGGCGCGATCAGCTCGATCTGCTGCGCGGTACCGCGCACGTTGCCGAACGGGTCCACGCCTTCGAGCCGCAATTGGTTGCTGCCGGGCTGCAGCACCACGCCGATGTATTCCCAGGCGCCGAGCTTCTTGGCGGGCAGCTGCGTCTTCTTGCCGACGCGGCGCTCCTCGATGGCCTTGCCGTTGACGGTCAGGCGCAGTGCCAGGCCGTCCTCGCCCTTGACGCGCACGTTGACCAGCACGCCGGGCAGCGTGTCGCCGTTCTTCAGGTCGACGAAGCCGAGGGCGTTGTTCTCGATCCGCGGCAGCAGCGCTTCGAGCTCGATGGGGCTGGGCACGGCCTGCGGCAGCAGCGGGTTGGCGCGCGGCTCCAGCATCTGGGTGCTGGTGTTGACGGGGCGGCTCGCGAAGGCGCCCACGCCGGTCGCGCCGCCGCCGGTGGCCGATGCGCTCTGCGCGCTGGTGGGCAGGCCGTTCAGTGCGGCGAACAGGCTGCCGGCGGGCGTGGGTGCGGGCGGCGCGGCGCTGGCGCCGAGCGTGCCGCCCATGGTGCCCGACGCGCCGTTGACGAAGCCGCTCGCATTGGCGGGCGCCGAAGGCAGCGCGATCAGCGGGGCCGAACTGGCGAGCGTGTTGCCGCCGGTGCTGCCCGTGGCCAGGGCCTGGCCGCTGGCGGGCAGCGAGCGCGCATCGCCCACCGGCACGATGCGGCCTTCGGGGTCCAGGCGCATGCGCACCTGCGCCTCGGCTTCGGTGTCGGGAATGGCGGCGATGGCCGCGCGCCGCGCGATCACGTCGTTCATCACCTCGGGTGCATCGCAGTTGCCGACGATGAAGTTGGCCTTGTGGAACTCGCCCTTCTTCAAATCGACGAAGCGGCTCTCAGGGCGGCCGGCATTGCGGTTGTCGAGCAACTCGAGCCGCGCCCCCACGGGCAAGGTCGTCTGGTCCACGCGCAGCACGTGCGTGACGGGTTTCAGGCCATACAGGCTCCACTTGCCTTCGACGTCGGTGATGACGTGCGTGCCGTCTTCCATGTACAGGCGCACGCCGGGCACGCCGATCTCGTCGGAGCCCTCTTGCCGGCCGTCGCGTTTGCAGTCCATGTAGACCTTGCCGAACAGGAAGGCGTCGTCGGAGAACACGCCGCCGGTCACGCGCGTGGTCCAGCTCGCCAGGTTCGACTGCAGCCGGCCCGAGGTGGCGCGGGCGCGGTTGATGGCGTCGCCGTTGGTGGGCGCGCCCACGCCGATGCGCACGCGGTAGCGCAGCACCATCGACTGGTCGGCGCCCAGCGTCAGCGACGGAAAGCTGAACAGCAGCTGAGGCCCCGCGCCGCCGACCGGGTTGGCCGTGACCGCGCCGTTCAGCCGCGCGCTGTTGGCCACATAGGCAAAGCCCGGCGGCAGGTTGTCGGCCAGGTTCACGCCAGTGAACGGAAAGCCGGTCTTGTTGGTGACGACCAGCGCGTAGTCCATGAAGTCGCCCAGCTCGACCTCGCGCTTGCTGCCTTCCTTGCGCAGAACCAGCCCGAGCACGTTGCCCCGGTCGAGCGGAATGTGGTTGTGCACCACGTCGCAGGCTGCGCCCGAGGCATCGAAGCCGGCGTTCAGCGAGAAGTAATGGGTGGTCGGGTCGGAGCCGCGCGGCGGGCTTCCGCTCGGCACGATGGCGCCGCAGCGGTCGAAGGTTCCGGGCGTCGCCGTGATGAGCTGCGAGGGAAACGAATAGCCGCTGGCGGCCGGCGGCGTCACGTCCAGCGTGTAGGTGCACGAGCCGGTGACGGGCGGCGACTGCAGGAAGAACTGGTAGCCGCCATCGGCGCCGGTGGTCATCGACACGCTGCCGTCGGCATGGAAGGTGTAGACACCCGAGGCGCCGCCGAAGAGGTCGTCCGGCGTGACCGGCGTGACGGGCCCGCTGCGGCACGACTGCCGCGCGAAGGTGACGACCGCGCCGGCCACGGGCTCGCGCGTGACCGAGTTGTAGACCGTGCCTTCCGGGTCGGCCACGAGCGACTGCGCCGTGCTGGCGCTCGCCACCACCAGCATCGCCGGCGTGACGTTCACGGTGTTCTGGTCGAAGGCGGCCGCCCACGCCTTGTTGGTGAGCGCAAGGCGGCTGCCGATGGCGTCGGCCTTCTGCGTGATGCGCACGGTGAACGACAGCTCTTCGTTCTGCCCCGGCGCGAGCGCGCGCGCGCCGTCGGTGAGGCTGAGCGCGGCTTCGGTCGGCAGCTTGAAGGGGTCGCTGCTCGTCAGCGTCTCGCGGTTGCAGGCGGCGCGGCCGGTGAAGCCGCCCGCCACGTCGAGCAGGCCGTTGCGCGCCTTGGGCGGCCCGGTGAGCTCCCAGACGGCGACATGGGTGTCGGGCTTGTCCATGTCGAAGGTGCAGTTGAGGTTGTCGATCAACCGCACGTTCGGTGCCGGGGCCACGCCGGTGTTGCTGACCTTGAGCACGTAGTCGAGCTCGAACACGCCCTGCGCGATGCGGCGCGGCGGCGACACCGTCTTGACCAGCAAGAGCGTGGGCAGTTGCGTGGACACCGGCGTGGGCGAGGCATCGTTGTTCGGGTTGCCGTCGCCGTCGGCATCGGGGTTGTTGCCGTTGACCGAATCATCGAACACCGTCGGCGGCGCGCCCACCGCGAGCGCGGCCTGCGCGCGCACGCTGTTGTAGAGCGTGGCGGCACGCCCGGACACGTTGAAGCGCACGTCGAATTGCACGGTGAACTGCCCGCCCGCCGGCAGCACGGCTCCCGGCGCCAGCAGGTTCGGCACGGCGGCCGTGCCGTTGAAGCCGTTGTTGACGGCCGCCGCGGTGCCGTTGCCCTGGCTGCCGGCAATGGCCAGCGAGCCGGGCACGACGGCGTACTGGTTCGCGCCCGGCACCAGCGCCGTGGTGTAGCTGCCGAACTGGGTGGCTCCGCTGCCTTCCATCACGTCGGGCACTTGCACGCCGTAGAGCCACGCGCTGCCGTAGTTGCGCACGTTGACCTCGAAGCGCACGGTGGCCGTGCCGTCGGGCTGGCCGTCGCTGCCGCGGTTCACCAGCGGTGCGGACGCGGCCTTGGCCACGCCGATGCGGCTCAGGCTCGTGGTGATGAGCACGGTGTTCGACGGTGCCACCGCCGGCGCCGCGCCATCGTTGTAGAGGCCCTGTGCGGTGTTGCGGATCTCGCCGCTCTGGTCGGCCCTGACCTGCACGCCGAACTGCATGGCGATCGATGCATTGCGCGCGAGCGGTGCCGGTACGCCGACCGCCACTTCAATGGCCGAGGCGTCTTCCGCCGTGCGGTAGCTGAAGTCGGCATCGCCCGGCAGGCGAAAGAGCCGCACCGCGCCGGCCGCCGCGCTTTGCAGCGTGCCCGCGATGTAGCGCGTGCCGGTGGGCACCGCGTCGCGCAGCAGCAGCAAGGCGGTGGGTGTGCCGTTCACCAGCAGCGGCGTGCCGGCCGGTGCGGCGGTGTTGCCGGGCCGTGCGTCGCGGGCGCCGATGTTGGTGCCCGACACGCTGAAGTCGATGCGCGTGCTGCCTGGCTCGACGACGCCCGGATAGCTCGCCGACTTGGTCAGCGCCAGCACCGCGAGGTCGCCGACGTTGACGATGTCGCGGTTGACCGCGCTGAGGTTTTGCAGCGCGGTGGTGGCGGTCAGCGCCACGCAGGCACTGCCGGTTGCAACGGCCGGAATGGTGCCTTGCACCAGCAGCGCCACGCTCTGCCCCGGCTGCAGCACCACCGCACCGCCCACGCCGAGTTGCACCTCCGCGTCGGCGGCATCGACCACGCCGTTGTTGTTGCCGTCGCGCACCACGCGCAGCGACGACAGGTCGAGCGTATCGGCCGGGCAGCCCGCGCCGTTGTTCGCCAGGCCGAGCGTGTAGCTCGACGGCACGTTGCCGGTGTTGGTGAGCACGTGGCTCAGCGCGACGATGCTGGCCGGCGGCCGGCTGACCGTCTGGTCCTGCGTGAGCAGCAGCGACTCGACCGCCAGCACGTTGGCGCTGACGCCGTTGGAGCTCGACGTCTCGGTCTGCAGCAGGCCGGCCGGCACGTAGGTGGCGGTGGCCACGTTGCGGATGACGGTGCCGCCGGGGGCCGGCGCGGCATGCGCGCGGGTGCCGCTCCAGACGAAGCCCAGGAGCAGCGCCGCCACGGTGGCGACGGCCATGCCGCCTCGCCACCGGTGCGAGCGCGTGCTCGGGGACTCAACTGGAAATTGCAAGCGACACACCTTCCGCCGGTC
Organism: Variovorax sp. EL159; assembly: GCF_900100965.1. Taxonomy (GTDB): domain Bacteria; phylum Pseudomonadota; class Gammaproteobacteria; order Burkholderiales; family Burkholderiaceae_C; genus Variovorax. The sequence goes on from NZ_FMUJ01000006.1 coordinate 55,810, forward strand.
CACGCGCGCGCAGCGGCTGGACCGTCATCACAACTTGAATGAATGAAAGAAAGAACTCTTTCCTCTGCCGCCTGCGGAACAGGCGCGCTCGCGTGCAGCTGCTGCAGCAACAACGTGGGCTGCTGCCGCGCGGAAGCGGCAAGGGAAAAAGGCGAGGCGCAGCCATGGCAACGCCCCGCTAAAGCCAGCGGACCCCGAGGCCCGCCGGCGACTCAAACCCTTGTCGTCACTGATTGATCTTCACGGAGAAGAGCAGCGTGGCCATGCCGCTCGGGGCCACGGTGTTGGCTGCGCTGCCGCAGCTCACGGCGGTGGCGGTCTGCGCATAGGCCAGTGCCGTGCCGCTCACGCCGGTCGAGGTGCATTGCGTTGCCGTGGCAGGCTGCGTCGCGCTCAGCGAGGTGTACGCGGGCACCGCATCGTTGATGGCGATGTTGGTGACCGGTGCCGTGCCTTCGTTGGTGGCGACCACCTTGTAGACGATGCACTGGCCGGGCTTCAGCGTCAGCGGCGTTGCAGCGAACGCGGTGTCGGCCACGCCGTTGCACGCAGCACTGGGGGCCTGCGTCTTGAGGACGCGGATCTGGCCGGTGATCACCGTGCTGATGTCGGTGGCCGTCGGCGTGCCGCAGTTGGCCGTGAAGGTCGCGGTCACGCTCACCGTGTCGGTGGCGCCGGCGGTTGCGCCGCCCGGTGCGAACACGCGCACCAGCAGCTTCTGCGAACCGTTCGCGGCCAGCGTCAGCGGGGTCGAGGGGGTCACCAGCGTGTCGTTGGCGTCGATCTGGCCGTCACCGTTCACGTCGAGGTAGATCGCGGTGGTCCAGCCCAGCGATGCGTCGGCCGACGGCACGGTCGCCGTCAGCGTGTACGCGCCGCAGCTCTGGCTGCCGGTGCTGCTCAGCGTGTGCGGGTACACCACGGTGCCGCCCGGTGCGACCTGGCCGCTGTTGTTCGGCGAGAGCGTGGCGCTGTAGGTCACCGGAACGGTGACGGTCACGGCGTCGGTCTTGGTGTCGGAAACGATCACGCCGGTCGATGCGGTGGCGGTGGACTGCACCTGGAAGTAGATCTTCTGCGCGGTCACCGGTGCCTGCGTCGCGGGCGGCGTCACGCAGGCAGCAACCTGCGCCTGGGCGCCGGCATTGGCGGCCACGGTGGTGATTGCCGCGGATGCGCAGGTGCCGCCCGAGGCCACGAACTTCACCGTCCAGCCAGCCGGCAGAGAGCCGGGGAAGCTGGTCGACTGGCTGGCTGCCAGCGTGTAGGTGTTGTTCTTGGTGTCGTTGTTCTTGACGAACAGCGCGAACACCGTGCCGGTGCCGGCCGCGGTCGAGTTGGTGGTGGTCGGGTTGGGACTCGGGCCTGGGCCCAGGTCGCCGCTGCCGACCGTGCCCGTGCCGGTGCCGGCCGCGGTGTTGGTCAGGTCGACCAGCGAACCCACCACGATGGTGACGGTGTCGAGCGTGGCGTCGATCTTCGTGGCGTCGCCCGCGGAACGGCCCGTGACCGTGGCCGAGAACGGGCCCGCGCCAACAGCGGTGGCGGAAGGCACGTTGGCCTGCAGCACGATGTTGACGCTGCCGCCGGCCGCGATCGGACCGGTGTCCGGCACGCCGTCGCCGGAGGTGTCCAGCAGCGGCGTGAAGCCGTCGGCCGCGAAGAACAGGAAGGTCGTGCCGGCCGGGAAGGTGTTCGACGACACCGTGAGGTTCACGGTGTCGGTGCCGGTGCCGGCGTTGAACACGGTCTGGCCGAACTTCACGCTGCCACCGGCCACGACCGACGCACGCGTGGTCAGGTCGTTCGCGGTGCCGTTGGGCGTGCCGGGCGTGGTGTCGACGGCGTTGGCAGCGGTCGAGCCGTTGGCACCGACGACGATGCCGTAGTTGGCAAGGACCGTGTACGCCGACGGATTGGTGCTGGAGCCCGGCGTGCCGATGGACGCCGCGGTGGTCGTCAGCGGAACCGTGGCCGGCTCGAACTTCGCCACGTTGGTGGTGGTCGAGGTGCCGATGGCGGCGCTGGTGTTCACCAGCACCACGAAGCTCACGGTCTGCGTGACGTTCTGGCCGAGCAAGGCGACCACGGTGTTCAGCGTGTTGCCGCTGACCTGGAAGTCGATGCCGCTCGGATCGCCTGCGGGGCCGTCGCCCAGCGCGGTACCGGGCGCGCTGCTCCACACCGCGGAACCCGCCACATAGGTCATGCCGCTGGGCAGCGTGTCGGACATCGCGAACCTGCCGGGCGAGCCGCCCGTGTTGTTGAAGGTGAGCGTGTAGACGGTGTACTGGCAGCTCGCGCTGGAAGCCAGGCCGGCCGACCACGTGGTCGCGCAGCTCGCCGAAGACGAGCGCTGGCCGCCGTTGGCGGCCGTGGGCCACGCGCCGCCACCAGGCGCCGACACGGAGGGTGCGCCGATCGTCTTGGTGACGTTGAAGGCTGCAGCCGTTGTCAGCTGGATGTCGTCCTTGACGGCCGCGGCGGTGTTCGGCGCGGTGTACAGCGCCGGCGTGCCCGGAATGGCGGTGAGGGTCGCCGTGTCGAAGGTGGCGGGGGCAGAGCCCGCGCCGCTGGCGGTTCCGGGAATCGTGTAGGCCACGACGAAGCGGAACACGCCGTTGTTGCCGGCCACCGATTGCGCCGGCACGTCGCAGGTTCCCGCGCCCGTGGCGCTGCACAGGCTGGTGGTGTTGTCGGGCACGCCGTCACCGTTGGCGTCCACGTAGACCTCGACCTTGGAGAACCTGTCGTTGTCGGCGTCCACCTTGATCGTGAAGGTGTCGTTGCCGTTGCCGGTGTTGGTCAGCGTGTGCGGTGCATAGACCGTGGAGCCGACGGCGCCGATCTTGGTGTTGATGACGGTGGTGGTGACGCTGCTGACCGAGTCGAGCGTGAACGAACCCACCTGCTGCACCGTGGTCTGGACCAGGTTGGACGTGGCCAGTTGCGTGGTGCCCGCCGCATCCGAATACGTGGCGGAGGCCTGGTTGCCGATGACGGTGTTGGCGGGCGGTGCGGCAGCAAGAGAGGCCGGGCTTCCGAACAGGAAGCCCAGCGTCAATGCGGCGGCGCCGGCCCACGACGCAACCGGCCTGAAGCCGCTGCTGCGCCGGGTTGGCAGGGTGGGAATCACGTGATTTCTCCTCGGTTGTCAAAGAACGGGAACATGAAAAATCGGAGGGCTCAGCGCGATGCGCCGGCCGCAGCCTGCACCGCGGCCGGAGGCGCGGGCTGCACGACGGTCTCGACCCGGGCGCGTGCGCTCACGGCGGTGCTGCCGTTGGCCGGCAGCTGGCCCAGGCTCCAGCGCAGCGCGCGGTAGTCGGCATAGGGCACGGGCTCGCTCTTGTTGCCGGCGGCCTTGCGCATCAGCGGCTCGGGGCCGAACACGGCGTCCTTCGTTGCGGCCTGCACGAGCGTGGCGCCCGGCTTGGCGCTGCGCGGCAGGTAGGCCAGGCCTTCGGGAATGGGCAGGTCGGCCACCAGCCCAGTGACCGGCTTGCCGGTGTGGTTGGTGTAGGTGGCCTGGTACTCGACGACGTCGCCGGGCTTCACCGATGCGGCATCGAGCAGTTGCTCCTTGCCCTGCGCGTCCTTCACCACCTTGTGCTGGGTGAGGACGACGGCCACGGCCTTGGCCTGCGCCTTCTGCGCGGCCTCGGCGGCGGTGGACTGCGCCATGGCAGTGCCGGCCAGGCCGCACAGGCAGGCGGCGACGAGCGCGCCGGCACTCACGCGGGCAGCGAAATGGGAGATGCCGCGACGGCGGGCGAATTGAGTCGATTTTTTAATGGACATGGTTGCTCCGGATTCAAGACACACAGGAGTCCACCCCCGATGAATACCGGGCGTGAAATAAGCGGCTCGGGCCGCAATTGGGGAATGCCGGCCTTGCATGGGCTGGCATTGGGGAGAACTACAGTCGCCCGCGCTCGAATTGAATCGACGCAGGCGCCGGTTGCCGGTCCGCTGCGATTTCTCTGCCGCAGTCAGCTTCCGTCAACATTTGTTAACTTTTATTTTTTGAGTGACGGACTGTATATTCGAAGGCGCTGTTTTGCACCCCTCAACTCCGACAACCCACAATTCGGAATTAAGGTTCCAGTTTCGACAACCGGAGGCCTTCGAGAACACTTTTCCCCTCTGTCGCACCACGTTGAAAGCGAGCCGCGCAGGGGCAATCCCGCTGCAATACCGCAGCGAAATCAGGAAGAAAGTGAAAAGACCGCGCTGCCCGGCCGCCATCGGCTGGCGGCCATTGGCGCAATCAGGACGATCTGAAAATACTCAGTACGTAATCGACAAAGGTCTTTATCTTTGGAGAATTCCGGCGCGACGGCAAATAGACCAGATTGATTTCCTGGGGCTTCAGGTTCAGCGACGGCAACACCGGCACTAAAAGCCCCTGGCCTATCTGCGGACTGGCCAGCGATACTGGAAGCAATGCAATACCCCGGGCCGAAAGGGCCAATTGCAGGATCAATTCCAGGTCGTCCGACTGGAATACGCTTTCCACCCGCACCCGATGGGTCTTTTCAGCGGTCGCGAGGTTGATCTCGCGCTTGCGCCCCTCGGCATCGGTGGTCAGGAAGAAGTGCGACGCCAGGTCCGACAGGCTCTCGATGCGCGGAAACGGCGACAGGTAGGCCGGCGCGGCGCACAGCATCAGCGGCTCGTGCTTCAGGTGGCGAGCGACCAGTTCGTCGCAGCCCTCGCGGCCGCGCCGGATGGCAAGGTCGGCCTCGTCGCGGAACAGGTCCGCGCGGTCCTTGCCGGTCTCGACCACCACTTCCAGTTGCGGATAGGCGGTCATGAAGGCCGGCAGATGGTTCGTCAACAATTCCCGGCCGTAGTAATGCGGCACGGCGATGCGCAGCCGGCCGTTCACGGCACCGCCGCCGGACGACAGGTTCAGCATGACGTCGTCGAGGATGGTCAGCACGTGCTGCGCCGCCACCAGAAACTCGCGGCCCTCCTCCGTCAGCGCGAAGCGGGTGGAACCGCGATGCAACAGCAGGTGCCCCACCGTGGCTTCCAGCCTCTGGAGCTGTCGCGACGCGGAGGCCTTGGGTACGTTGAGTACGTCGGCGGCTGGAGTCAGTCCTCCAAGCTGTGCGGCTTTCGTGAAGAGCCGCACGTCCGACAAAGAAAAGTCCTTCATTTCAGCCCGGCGAGATCCGTTTTTGTTTTCTCCCTGAACGCTCCTGCAGGCTGCGACACGGGGGCCACGATGCAGAATCGAGGTCACTTGCTGATCCACAAGTGACCTTTAGTTTCATTTTCAGCCATCAAGTTGATGATTGGTAACATTTGATGGAACGTTTCCTAAATGGCGGGAAAAGTTCACTATTTCTCGATAAATTTGCAGAGCGTGCTTGCGGAATCCCGCAAACCAGAAGCTGAAATCATCGAAAAGCAAGAGACGGACAACCACCGCGCGCGCATCGCGGCCTTTGCTTTGGCGTCAAAATTCGTCCAATCATTGAATGAATAGGCTCAACCGATGCTTGCCCAAGCGCCTCGCACCTCTCTGGCGGACACCGCCGCCAACAGCATTCGCACCGAAATCTCCACGGGCCGCTGGGCCGTCGGCAGCCGCATTCCGATCGAGCCGCAGCTCGCGCAGTTGCTCGGCGTGAGCCGCGGCACGGTGCGCGAAGCCGTCAAGACGCTGGTGTCGCGCGGCCTGCTCGAAGTGCGCCAAGGTTCGGGCACCTATGTGCGCTCGGGTTTCGATCCTTCGTCCAGCCTTCAGAAGATGCGGCGCGCGAGCCTGCGCGACCAGTTCGAGGTGCGCCGCGCACTCGAAGTCGAGGCCGCCCGGCTGGCCGCCGTGCGCCATACCGCCAAAGACCTGCGCCGCCTGAACACCCTGCTCGACAAGCGCGGCGTGCCCGATGCAAGCGACAACGGCGCGGGCTTCATCGAACGCGACCTGGCCTTTCACCTGGCCATCGTCGATGTCTCGGGCAACCTGGCGCTGGCCGAAACCTGCCGCTTCATCACCGGCTACATCAAGGAAACCATCGCCAGCACGATGGGCAGCAGCCTGCCCGAGCCTGACGAGGAAGCGCACCGGTCCATCGTCGAAGGCATCGCCAGCCGCGACCCCGACATCGCCGCCGCCGCGGTGCGCGCCTTCATGGCGCCGATGATCAACGCGTTGTCGCTGGGCACGGCATGAGCTCGGCCGCCTTCACGCCCGGCGCCACCCCGATGCGGCGCACCCAGCCTGCGTCCCCCACGTCACCCGGAACCACCGAGGAACTGCTGATCGACGCCGAGGTCGACAGCCAGCCCGCGCCGCGCCCCACGCCTGCACCCAGCACCGGCCGCCGCATCCTGCTCGGCGCGAGCGTGGTGCTGATCGCGTTCAACCTGCGGCCGGTGTTCGCCAGCCTGTCGGTGGTGCTGCCCGAAATCATCAAGGCCACGGGCCTCTCGGCCACGGCCGCGAGCCTGCTGACCACGTTGCCAATCGTCTGCCTGGGCGTGTTCGCGCCGCTCGCGCCGTGGCTGGGCCGCCGCTTCGGCACCGAGCGCACGCTGCTCGGCTGCATGGTGCTGATTCTTCTGGGCACGGTGCTGCGCGGCACCGGCAACATCCCTCTGCTGTTCCTGGCTTCGGCCATCGCGGGCAGCGGCATCGCGGTGTCGAACGTGCTGTTGTCAGGGCTGGTCAAGCGCGACTTCGCCAAGCAGGCGGCGCTGATGATGGGCCTGTACACCATGGCCGTGTGCGGCGGTGCCGCCAGCGCCGCGGGCCTGACGGTGCCGATCGAACATGCATTGGGCGGCGGCTGGACGATGGCGCTTGCGATGTGGGCGTTGCCGGCCGCGCTGGTCACACTGATCTGGGCGCCGCAGGCACTGCCGCTCAAGCCGGTGGCGAGCGAGTCGGGCTTTACCGTGCGCGGGCTCTGGCGCGACAAGCTGGCGTGGCAGGTCACGCTGTTCATGGGACTGCAATCGGCTCTGGCCTACATCGTGATGGGCTGGCTCGCGCCGATCCTGCGCGAGCGCGGGCTCGGCAGCGAGACGGCCGGCTACGTGGTGTCGCTGTCGGTCATGACGCAGGTGGTGACCTGCCTCGTGGTGCCGGCGCTTGCCGTGAAGCTGCGCAACCAGCGCGGCCTGGGCGTGGCGCTGGCCCTGCTCACCGTCACGGCCATGCTGGCGATGCTGTTCGCGCCGCTGGGCGGCGTGTGGTTCTGGGCCGTGATGCTCGGCATTGCGCAGGGCGGCACCTTCGCGCTGGCGCTCACGATGATCGTGCTGCGCTCACCCGATTCGCATGTGGCCGCGCACCTGTCGGGTATGGCGCAGGGCGTGGGCTACATGGTGGCGGCCTTCGGCCCGCTGGTGGCCGGGCTGCTGCACGGATGGACGGGCAGCTTCCGCGCATCGGCCTGGCTCTTCGTCGGGCTGGGCATCGCGCTGGTGATCGCGGGCCTCGGCGCGGGGCGCACGCGGCATGTGGGCGCGGTGACGGTGCCCAGGCACTGAGCGCGCCACCGCAGCTCGCTTACTGCAGGTAGCTTTCCGCGAGCAACGCCCAGTAGGCCGCGCCGATCGGCAGGTTGCTGTCGTTGAAGTCGTAGCCGGGGTTGTGCACCATGCAACCGCCGTGCTGGCCCGGTGCGCCGTTGCCGATGAAGAGATAACAGCCGGGCCTTTTTTCCAGCATGAACGCGAAGTCTTCGCTGCCCGTCACGGCGGGCCCCTGCGGCTCCACATGCTCGGCGCCCACCAGCTCGCGGCCGACGCGCCGCGCGAACTCGGTTTCCTCGGGCGTGTTCACCAGCACTGCATAGCCCTTGCGGTAATCGATGTGCGCCTTCACGCCGAAGCTCTCGGCCTGCGCGTTCACGATGGCCTTCAGGCGTTTTTCGAGCAGCTCGCGCATCTCGCGATTGAGCGAACGCACGCTGATCTCCAGCACGCAGGTCTCGGGAATCACGTTGTTCGCCTTGCCGGCGTGGATCGCGCCGACGGTGACGATGGCCATCTCCTGCGGATCTGCGTTGCGCGAGACGATGGTCTGCAGCGCCATCACGATGCTCGATGCGGCCACGATCGGGTCGGCCGAGCGGTGCGGCATGGCGCCGTGCCCGCCCACGCCGGTGAGCGTGACGGTGGCGTAGTCCGACGAGGCCATGGCCGCGCCCTCGCGGAACATAAGGTCGCCCTGCCGCCGGCCCGGCGAGTTGTGCATGGCGTAGACCGCGTCGCAGGGGTACTTCTCGAACAGGCCGTCTTCCATCATCTTCACGGCGCCGCCCATGCCTTCCTCGGCCGGCTGGAAGATCAGGTTGAGCGTGCCCGAAAACTCGCCGTGCTGCGCAAGGTACTTGGCAGCGCCGAGCAGCATCGCCGTGTGGCCGTCGTGGCCGCAGGCGTGCATGATGCCGGGCCTTCCGCTGCGGTAGGCCAGGCCGGTTTTCTCCTCGATGGGCAGCGCGTCCATGTCGGCACGGATGCCGATGGCGCGCGTTCCACTGCCGCGCTTCAGGCGACCGACGAGCCCCGTCACGCCGAGCCCGCGCTCGACTTCGTAGCCCCAGGCCGCAAGGCGCTCGGCCACCAGGTCGCTGGTGCCGAACTCTTCAAAACCGAGTTCGGGGTTCTGGTGGATCTGCTGGCGCACCGTGACGAACTCGGCGGCGTTCTTTCTCATGTACTCAAGGTAGTGCTGTGCGTTCTGCGGCATCGTCTTCTCAAAGGTTGGAAGGAAAGAATTCGTCGGCGGCTCAGGGTTGCAACGCCATCGTGGACGGCAGCCGCGTCCACGGCAGATCGGCCGGGTCGGCAGCCATCGGGCCCGGCGCCTTGGCCACGAGGATGGTGCTGGCAATGGGCGCGAAGTCGGCGCGAAAGTGCACCGAGCTTTTGTTGACCAGCAGCTTCATCGCCTCGGGCTCGATGCCCAGGTACCGGAAGTACTCGCGGTCGAGCATCTGGCTCTTGCCGCTGGCCACGGCGATCCGCACACCGTCGATCTCCAGGCAGGCGCTCGGGCCAAGCGACACCACGCCGCCGCGCGACATCGGCCCCTTGCCCTGCACCTGCCCGTCGCTGAGCGCGGTCACGGTGAACAGGCCTTCGACCAGCGCATCGCTGAACTGGCCGCCCCACGTGGGCACCGAGGTGCCGAGCGCGACGCGGATCTGCGCGCCCACGCCGGCTTCATGCGCGGCGGCTGCAGCGGCCGGGTCGAACATCAGCCCCAGCGCCACCTTCCCCGGAAAGCGCTTGCCCGCGCCTTCGGCCAGCAGCGCATGCAGCATGCCGGTGGTGTTGCTGTCGGCGCCCGCGCCGGGGTTGTCCTGCGTGTCGGCGATGACGACCGGGCGGCTCGCGCCTTCCGCCAGTTCCAACGCCCGTGCCACGGCCACGCGCGGCGCGAGCACGTCGAGCCGCCATTGCGAGCGCGGCTGGTCGATGCGTTCGTACAGCGTGGCCACCGCCGCGCCGGCGTCATCGCCATAGCCCCACACCACCGGGCCGCACTCGGCGATGTCGGCCGCCGGAAAGCCGGTGGCAAAACTCAGCACCGCGCCGTGCTGCACGTCGAGTTCCTTGAGCAGTTGGTACACCGACGCGGCCGGCTCGATCATGGTCGACTGCACGTTCAGCGGCAGCAAAAAGCTGAGCCGCCGCGCATGCAGCGGCTCGCGTGAACCGCGCGCCACGCGGCGCTCCAGCAGCGTCGCGGCCAGCCGGCCGGTGTCGGCCATGTCGACGTGCGGGTAGGTGCGGTAGGTGGCCAGCGCGTCGGCCTCGGCCAGCATCTGCGCGGTGATGTTGCCGTGCAGGTCCAGGCTCGCGACGATGGGCACGTCGGGCCCGACAAGCATGCGAATGCGTGAGATCAGCTCGCCCTCGGGGTCTTCCAGGTGCTCGGTCACGGCCGCGCCGTGCAGGTCGAGGTAGACCGCGTCGATGCCGCCGTCGGCCAGCGCGGCACTCAGGTCCTCGGCGATGGCGGCGGAGATGCGCTCGAAAGCGTCTTCGGTCACGTGCGCCGAGGGCGTGGCACCGGCCCAGGCCGAGGGCACCAGCGACCAGCCCTTCTCGCGCGCCGCGTCGATGAAGCCGCCAACGGGAATGTTCCTGCCCGCGTAGGCTTCGACGATGGCGGCGCCGCGCCGGTACGGCGGAAAGCTCGAGCCCGCGTTGAACGCGGCCCAGTCGGCCTTGCTGGGCGCGAAGGTGTTGGTCTCGTGCTGGAAACCGGCGATGAAGACTTTCATGGCATCCTTTTTTTCATTGGCGTGGGAACGAAGGAATTTCAGCTGCGCGCAAAGGCGAAGTCGCGGCCGGGCGCGGCAGCCAGCAGTTTGCGCGTGTATTCGTGTTGCGGTGCGAAGAACACGTCCTTCACTTCGCCGCGCTCCACGATTTCACCCTGGCTCATCACGATCACGCTGTCGCAGATCTGACTGGCCACGCGCAGGTCGTGGGTGATGAAGAGAATGCCGATCTTCAGCCGCTGCTGGATCTCGTCGAGCAGCCGCAGGATCTGCGCCTGCACCGACACGTCGAGTGCCGACACCGCCTCGTCGGCGATCAGCACCTGCGGGTCGCAGGCCAGTGCGCGCGCAATCGAGATGCGCTGGCGCTGCCCGCCCGAGAACTCGCTCGGGTAGCGGCGCAGCGCGTCGGGCGACAGCCGCACCAGACGCATCAGTTCTTCGGCGCGCGCCCAGGCCTTGTCGTGCGGCATGCCGAAGTTGACCGGCCCTTCGACGATCGATGCGCCCACGGTCTGGCGTGGATTGAGCGAGCGGTACGGGTCCTGGAAGATCACCTGCACCGTGCGGCGAAACGGCGACAGTGCGCGCCCCCTGGCATGCGCCACCGAACGGCCATCGGCAAAGATGTCGCCCGAGGTCGGGTCGATCAGCCGCGCGATGCAGCGCGCCACCGTCGACTTGCCCGAGCCCGATTCGCCCACGATGCCCACGGTTTCGCCGGGCCGCACCGCCAGCGACACGTCGCGTGCCGCCTTCACCGTGCGGCGCTTGCCGGGCCATGCGCCCGTGACGTAGGTCTTGCAGATGTTCACGGCATTGAGCAACGGGTAGGCGTCCGCGACCGGCGGGCGCTTGTGCGCGGAAAGCTCGGGCACCGCGTCGAGCAGCATCCGCGTGTAGGGCTCGCGCGGCGCCGTGAGCACCGCCATCTTGTCGCCCTTCTCGATCATGGCGCCCAGTTGCAGCACCACCACCTCGTCGGCAATCTCGGCCACCACGCCGAAGTCGTGCGTGATGAAGAGCACGGCCGTGCCGTTCTCGGTCTGCAGCTCGAGGATGAGCTTGAGGATCTCGGCCTGCGTCGTCACGTCGAGCGCAGTGGTCGGCTCGTCGCAGATCAGCAGCGCGGGCTTGAGGATCAACGCCATCGCGATCACGATGCGCTGGCGCTGCCCGCCCGAGAGCTGGTGCGGGTACGAGGCAAAGATGCGCTCGGGCTCCGGCAACCGCACGCGCGCCATGATCGCCAGGATCTTCTGCCGCCGTTCGGCCGCGCCCATGCGCACGTGCTGCGCCAGCATTTCGTCGATCTGCGCGCCGCAGGTCATGACGGGGTTGAGCGCGGTCATCGGCTCCTGGAACACCATCGCCATCGACGGGCCGCGCAACTGGCGCAGGCGCGAGGCCGGCGCGGCGAGCAGGTTCTCGCCCTGCAATTCGATGGCACCTCGCACCGGCACAAGGCCCGAAGGCAGCAGGCCCATCACCGCATTGGCAATGACCGACTTGCCCGAGCCCGATTCGCCGAGCAGGCAGACGATCTTGCCGGGTGGCACGTCGAAGGAAACCTTGTCGACCGCATGCGGCCGGTCGCCGCCGCGCGGCAATGCGATGGCGAGGTCGCGCACGGAAAGCACGGGGGCTTGTTGCGTCATGGCTCAGCCTCCGCGCTTGTTGAACTTCGGGTCGAGCGTGTCGCGCAGCCCGTCGCCCAGGATGTTCACGGCCAGCACCGTGAGCGCCAGGAAGATGCCCGGGAACAGCACGTTGTGCGGGTACTGGTTGAACTGCGCGCGGCCCTCCGCCATGATGTTCCCCCAGGTCGCCATGTCCGCCGGCAGGCCCACGCCGAGGAAGGACAGGATGGCCTCCACCAGGATCGCCGAGGCGCACACGTAAGTCGCCTGGATGATCAGCGGCGCAATCGCATTCGGCAGGATGTGCCTCGCAAGGATCTTCCAGGTCGGCGTGTCGAGCGCAATCGCCGCCTCCACATACGGCTCTTCGCGCACGGTGAGCACCACCGAGCGCACCAGCCGCGCCACGCGCGGGATCTCGGGCACCGCGATGGCCACCACCACGGTGAGCAGCGTGCCGCCGAACAGCGCCACGAGGCTGATCGCGAACAGGATGCCGGGGATGGCCATGACGCCGTCCATCAGCCGCATGATCGCGCCGTCGATGCGCCGGAAGTAGCCACCCAGCAGGCCCACGAGCATGCCGAACACCACGGCGAGCGCGGCCACCGCGATGCCCACCGTGAGCGACACGCGCGCGCCGTACAGCGTGCGGCTCCAGATGTCGCGCCCGAGGCTGTCGGTGCCCATCACGAACAGGTGCTCGAAGGTGTCGCCGGCCAGGCTGTTGAACTCGCCGCGCGTGCCGGGCATGAGGTTGCCGCTGCCGGGGTCGATGGCGGTCGGGTCGATGGTGCCGAGCCATGGCGCGGCCAGCGACATCAGCACGAGCAGCAGCAACACGCCGCCGCCCGCGCGCACCGACCAGTCGGCCAGGATGCGTTTGAGCAGCGAGCGCCGCTTCGGCGGTGCCAGCGCTTCGATGGCGATGTCTGGCGCTGCGGCCAGGGGAAGGGTCGAATCGGTCATGGTGTTTCCGTTCACTTCGTTCAGTAGCGGATGCGGGGGTCGAACACCAGGTAGCTCAGATCGATCAGCAGATTGATGAGCACATAGATGACGGAAAAGAACAGCGTGATGCCCTGGATCAGCGGAAAGTCGCGCGACAGCACCGCGTCGACCGTGAGCTGCCCGAGCCCCGGAATGGCGAACACCGTTTCGGTGACCACCACGCCGCCGATCAGGAGCGCGATGCCGATGCCGATGACCGTGACGATGGGAATCGCCGCGTTGGCGAGCGCGTGGCGCATCAGCAGCCGCGTCTCGGAGATGCCCTTGGCGCGCGCGGTGCGGATGTAGTCCTCGGTCATCGCCTCGGCCACGGCCGCGCGCGTGACGCGCGCGATCAGCGCCACGTAGATGATCGACAGCGTGACCGACGGCAGGATCAGGTGCTTGATCCACAGCCAGGGCCCCTGGCTCAGTCGCTGGTAGCCCTGCACCGGCAGCCACTGCAGGTGCAGCGCGAAGATCCAGATGAGCACGTAGCCGATCACGAAGGCCGGTATCGAAAACCCCATGACCGAGAAGCCCATGAGCATGCGGTCGAGCCAGCCGCCGTGGCGCCATGCGGCGATCACGCCGAGCGGCACCGCGATGAGGATGGTCGCCACCAGCGTCACGGCCGCGAGCGACACCGTGGCCTCGATGCGCTGGCCGATCAGTTCCACCACCGTCTTCTTCATGAAGTACGACTCGCCCAGGTTGCCCTGCAGCAGTTGTGCACTCCAGTGAAAGAACTGCACCGGCAGCGACTGGTTGAGCCCCAGCTGCTCGCGCACGCGGGCGATGTTTTCGCTGGTGCCGCTGTCGCCCACGATGGCGGCGGCCGGGTCGCCGGGCGCGAGCCGCAGCATCAGGAACACGATGAGCGCGACGATGACGAGCACCGGCACGGTCGAGAGAATGCGGCGTGCAAGAAAGAGCAGCATGGGTGACTCCCTGATTCCAGCTGTCTCAGTTCTTCTTCAGGTTCCAGAACACGGCCACCGGCGAGCGCACCACGCCGCTCACCACGCCCTTGCGGTAGGCCGTGAGCGGCTTGTATTCGCCGATGGGCGCGTAGATGCCGGTGTCGTACACGCGCTGCTGGATGGCGGTGGCCAGTTCCTTGCGCTTGGGTTCCTCGCTGCTGGCGAGGAAGTCGGACTTGAGCTGCTCCAGCTTGTCGTCGGTGGCCCAGCCGAACCAGCCCTTCTCGCCATTGCCCGTGAGCGGCGCGAAGAACATCGGGTTCATGTTGTCGGCAATGCCCCAGCCGGTGATGAAGAGGTTCCAGCCGCCATTGGCCACCGGGTCTTTCTTGGCGCGGCGCGTGACCAGCGTGGGCCAGTCCATCGACTGCATGTCGACGTTGAAGCCGGCCTGCTTGAGCAGTTGCGCCATCACCGGCGGAAACTTGTTGAGCACCGCGAAATCGGCCGGGTACATCAGCACCACGGGCTTGCCGTCATAGCCTGCCTCCTTGAGCAGCGCCTTGGCTTTTTCGAACTGCGGCTTGCCGGTGAAGTAGCCGGTCTTGTCGGACGCGAAGGCCGAGCCGCAGGGGTAGATGGAAGCGCAGCTGTTGTACAGCTCCTTGTGCACCAGCTGGGCGCGCATCAGCGCCTCCTGGTTGATGGCCATGAAGGCGGCCTGCGCGATCTTCGGGTTGTCGAAAGGCGGGATCAGGTGGTTCAGGTGCAGCGCGAACGAGCCCTTCGACACGGGGCTGTCCAGCGTGATGGCGGGGTTGTTCTTGAGCGCGGTGTACTGCTCGGACGGCACCCACTCGATCATGTCGACCTCGCCGTTGGCCAGCGCATTGGCCTGGGTCTGCGCGTCCTTCAGCACGATCCACTCCATGCGGTCGACGTACACGTTCTTGCCGCCGGCCGTGCCGGAAGGCGCTTCGGCACGTGGCACGTATTTGGTGTTCTTCAGGTAGACGATCTTTTCGCCGGGGCGGTATTCGTCCTTCTTGAAGATGTAGGGGCCGGAGCCGGTGGCGTCGTCGATCTGCTTGTCGGCCGGCGTGGCGGCCACGCGCGCGGGCATGATGAAGGGCGGGTTCGACGACGGCTTGCTCAGCGCGTCGAGCACCATGCCGAACGGCTCCTTGAAGACGAACCTGAAGCTGTTGGCATCGACCGCCTCGGTCTTGTCCATGGCGACGAACATCTTCTGGCCCAGGCCGTCGCGCTGGCCCCATCGCTTGAGCGAGGCGAGCACGTCGTCGGAGGTGACCGGCTTGCCGTCATGGAAGGCCAGGCCCTTGCGCAGCGTGAAGTTCCAGGTCTTGCCGTCGGCGCTGGTCGTGTACTTGTCGACCATCTGCGGCAGCACCTTGCCCCGTTCGTCCACGCCGAAGAGCGTGTCGTAGACCATGTAGCCGTGGTTGCGCGTGACGAAGGCGGTGGTCCAGATCGGATCGAGGATCTTCAGGTCGGACTGCGGCACCAGGCGCAGCACCTTGCCCGCGTCCTGCGCGAAGCTGCTCGCGGCGGCGGCCGCGAACATCGCGCCTGCAAGGATGGTTTTCATCAGGGATTTCTTCGACAGCATGGTTCAGTTCTCCGGTTGAAAGAAAGAGGAAGGTGTGGCCGTGAAAAGGCTTCGGCCACGCGCAGGCTGTCGCCACGGCAAAGCCGTTGGCGCGGACGCGCGAGGCGCTCGGATGGAAGTCATGGACACAGGCTCCGGAAGCGAACAAGGACACGCCGCGCGTTGGCGCGGCGTGCCCCTGCTGTCCTTTGGCCTGAGAGATTCACCATGCGCGCGCATCGCGCATGGCTTGCCCCTTCGGCGGCTGCCCTCGGCACCTTGACGGTGCCGGGCAACGCTCTCCAGCGTTAGAAAAAATCCAGTCTTGGGACCTGAGCGTTCTGGGCTATCGCCTTCGGTAATGCACTAACTCGAAGCATCGAGCCGGCATTTCTCCTGGATCAATCTCTCCAAGCAGTTTGCGTGCCACTCGGACCACCCGGGCCGGATGGCACGCCGGAAAAAACTAGTTCAGCCCGCCGCCGCAGAAGTCGGCCTTTTCGATCGTCTTGTCGGTGAAGTTGACGCTCGTGCGCTTGTCGGCACTGGGGCCGGTGTGCGCGGGCCAGTCGCTTTGCAGCCACGTATAGCGCCACACGTAGGGGTCGCCGGCCTTGGCGGGCTCGCCGTAGGCAATGCGCAGGTTGCCCCGGCTTTCGTCGTGGCAGTGCTTCGAGGTCTTGTATTCCTTCTCGGTGAAGCAGGCGCGGATCATCCGCGAGCACCAGAACGGAATGCCTTCGCGCACGGCCTTGGCCGGCTGCCCGGCCGGCGTGTCGAGCGGCACGAAATCGGCCGTGACGGACGACGCGCCACCGCCCGAATAACTCTCGGATTCGCTCTGCGTCACGGCCACGGCCCAGCGGCCTTCAGCCAGCGGATAAAGCGCCGGTGCAAGCGCGAGAGACACCTTGGGGTCGCCGCTCTGGCGGTCTTGCTGCAGCGAGCGGGCATATGCCGAGAAGTCGTGCAGGCGTTCGAGTTGCCAGGCGTTGGCGGCGGCGTTGCGCTTCAGGAGCGCCATCGCGAGTGGCTTCTCGGAAATGACCAGGTAGTCATCGGCCTTGCCGTCGCGCGGCTGGTGCAGCTTCAGGGCCTGGGCATCGCAAGGCTGGGGCAGCAAGGCGCACAGGTGGGTGCGCCAGTCGACATCGACGGATTCCGGCGCCTTGACCGCGAGGAAGATCTGCGCCGAGGGCGCGGCCACGGCGGCGCCCGCGAGCCCCATGGCGGCGAGCCATGCGCCGGCACCGAGGATGAGGAGTTTTTTCATGCGCGAATGGTAGCCAGCCGCTGCCGCCCGATGGGGTAAAACCGGCGCGTGAACACGACCGCCCCTCCCCTTCCCCGCCCCCTTCTACAGATCCAGGACCTTGGCTTCGCATATCCGGGTCAACCCGTACTCGCCGCCGGCTGGAACGCCGCCATCGGCCCGGGCGTCACCCTGCTGTATGGCGACACCGGCACCGGCAAGTCGGCGCTGCTCCAGGTGATCGCGGGGGCACTGCCCGCCACCGGCCGTCTGACGGCAGCCGGCGCGCGCCTGGACAGCGCACCCGAGGCCTATCGCCAGAACGTGTTTTTCGTCGACCCGGCGACGGAGCGCTTCAACGACGTCACGCCCCGCGAATGCACGGCCACCCTGAACAAGGGAAACCCGCATTTCAGCGAAGAAAAGTGGCAGGCGCTGGTCGAAGGCTTCGCCCTGGGCCCGCATCTGGACAAGAAGATGTTCATGCTTTCGACGGGTTCGAAGCGCAAGGTCTGGATGGCGGCCGGGCTGGCCTCGGGGCGCCCGCTGCTCCTGCTGGACGAGCCCACGGCCGGGCTCGATGCCGCCTCGATCCGCTGCCTGTGGGGCGCGCTCGCCGGCTTTGCCGGGCAGTCGGCGCAGGCCGTCATCGTCGCCAGTGCCGCGCGGATCGACACCGTCCCGCTCGCGGCCACCATCGACCTGCCGCTGCATTGACACAGGCCGCCGCGGGGTGATCCGGCCGCGAAATGCCGCCCCGCCCGCGCGCCCGGCGACAATCGGCGGTTCCGGCGGCCAGATCCCGCCTGAACTCCCTGCCACCCGACAACACTGCATTACGGAAGCAAGCGCATGAGCACGAAGCAACCCACCATCGTCTACACCCTGACCGACGAGGCGCCCCTGCTGGCGACCTACGCGTTTTTGCCCATCATCCGCGCGTTCACCAGCCCGGCCGGCATCGACGTGACCACCAGCGACATCTCGGTGGCGGCCCGCATCCTGGGCGAGTTCCCTGAATTCCTGGGCGACGGCCAGAAGGTGCCCGACAACCTGGCCGAACTGGGCAAGCTGACGCTCAAGCCTGAAGCCAACATCATCAAGCTGCCCAACATCAGCGCCTCGGTGGCCCAGCTCAAGTCGGCCATCAAGGAACTGCAAGGCAAGGGCTACAAGATTCCCGACTACCCCGAGAACCCGACCTCGGACGAAGACAAGGACATCCGCGCGCGCTACAACAAGTGCACCGGCAGCGCCGTGAACCCCGTGCTGCGCGAAGGCAACTCCGACCGCCGCGCGCCCAAGGCCGTCAAGGAATACGCCCGCAAGAACCCGCACAGCATGGCCGACTGGAGCCAGGCCTCGCGCTCGCACGTCTCGCACATGCATGGCGGCGACTTCTATCACGGCGAAAAGTCCATGACCCTGGACCGCGCGCGCAACGTCAAGATGGAACTGCTGACCAAGAGCGGCAAGACCATCGTGCTCAAGCCCAAGGTCGCGCTGCTGGACCGCGAAGTCATCGACTCGATGTTCATGAGCAAGAAGGCCCTGCTGGCCTTTTATGAAAAAGAGATCGAAGACGCGCACAAGACCGGCGTGATGTTCTCGCTGCACGTGAAGGCCACGATGATGAAGGTCTCGCACCCCATCGTGTTCGGCCACTGCGTGAAGATCTTCTACAAGGAAGCCTTCGAGAAACACGGCAAGCTGTTCGACGAACTGGGCATCAACGTCAACAACGGCATGGTCGACCTGTACAACAAGATCGCCACGCTGCCGCAAAGTACGCAGGACGAGATCAAGCGCGACCTGCACGCCTGCCACGAGCACCGCCCCGAGCTGGCCATGGTCGACTCGGCCAAGGGCATCACCAACTTCCATTCGCCCAATGACGTGATCGTGGACGCATCGATGCCCGCGATGATCCGTAACGGCGGCAAGATGTGGGGCGCCGACGGCCGCCTGAAGGACGTGAAGGCCGTGATGCCCGAATCGACCTTCGCCCGCATCTACCAGGAGATCATCAACTTCTGCAAGTGGCACGGCGCCTTCGACCCCAAGACCATGGGCACCGTGCCCAACGTCGGCCTGATGGCCCAGAAGGCCGAAGAGTACGGCTCGCACGACAAGACCTTCGAGATCCCCGAAGACGGCGTCGCCAACATCACCGACCTGGACACCGGCGAAGTGCTGATGAGCGAAGACGTGGAGCAAGGCGACATCTGGCGCATGTGCCAGGTCAAGGACGCCGCGATCCGCGACTGGGTCAAGCTGGCCGTCACGCGCGCGCGCAACTCCGGCATGCCGGTGGTGTTCTGGCTCGACGCCTACCGCCCGCACGAAGCGCAGCTGATCACCAAGGTCAAGATGTACCTGCACGAGCACGACACCTCGGGCCTGGACATCCAGATCATGAGCCAGGTGCGCGCCATGCGTTACACGCTGGAGCGCGTCGTGCGCGGCCTGGACACCATCAGCGCCACCGGCAACATCCTGCGCGACTACCTGACCGACCTGTTCCCCATCATGGAACTGGGCACCTCGGCCAAGATGCTGTCGATCGTGCCGCTGATGGCCGGCGGCGGCCTCTATGAAACCGGCGCGGGCGGCTCGGCCCCCAAGCACGTGCAGCAACTGGTGGAAGAAAACCACCTGCGCTGGGATTCGCTGGGCGAATTCCTCGCGCTGGCCGTGAGCCTGGAAGACCTGGGCCTGAAGACGAACAACAAGCAGGCGACCATCCTGGCGAAGACGCTGGACACCGCCACCGGCAAGCTGCTCGACAACAACAAGAACCCGTCGCCCAAGACCGGCCAGCTCGACAACCGCGGCAGCCAGTTCTACCTGGCCATGTACTGGGCCCAGGAACTGGCCGCGCAGACCGACGACAAGGAACTGCAAGCCAAGTTCAAGAAGCTGGCCGAGACGCTTGCCAGCAACGAGCAGAAGATCGTCGACGAACTCGCGGCCGTGCAGGGCAAGCCGGTGGACATCGGTGGCTACTACCTGGCTGATCCGAAGAAATTCGAGGCGGTGATGCGCCCGAGCGCGACGCTGAACGCCGCGCTGGCTTCGGCGCAGGGTTGATGCAAAAAGGGGCTGCGCAGGCAGCCCCGCCGTCTCATGAAAGGGAAAGGCAGGTCCTCATGAAACCCTGGCTGATCGCTGTCGCGCTGGCTCTCGCCGGCGCGGCCGCTCACAGTGCCGAGAACTGCGAAGACCTGCGCACCCGGATCGAAGCGAAGATCGCCGCGGCAGGCGTGGCGCGCTTCACCGTGACCGTCGTCGATGCCAACGCGTCGGCGAACGGGCAGATGGTGGGCAGTTGCGAACTCGGTACCAGGAAGGTGATGTACGAGCGCGATGCCGGGCAAGGCCCGGCGACCGCGGCGCCGTCTGCCGCACCGCAACCGGCGGGCGAGCCGATCCTTACCGAGTGCCGGGACGGTACGGTGTCCGTCGGCGGCGACTGCAAGAAATAGCGAGCGAGGTGGCGGCACCGCATGCCCTCTCGCCCCTCTCTCTCCCCCTGTTCAGGCGTACGCCACCCAACCGCGGAATGCCAGTCCCGCGTAGAACAGCTGTGCGCCCGTGAAGCCGGCCTCGGCGAGCATGGCCTCTTCTTCGTCGGGGCCCAACAGCGGCAGCTTCGAGCCGATCGCCGATGCCGCGTTGCGCGCACTTTCAGGATCGACGCCCGAGGCGACAGCGAACGCAACGTAACGCGAGAGCCACAACGCCCGCTCCGCCGGCGCTTGCGGAAAACTCATGTGAGCCATGACGAACGGCGCGCCAGGCTTCAGGCGGCGCCGGATTTCCTTCAACGTGCGCCCGCGTTCGTCGATGGCAATGAAGTGCATCGTCAGCAGGCAGGTCGCGGCATCGAAAGGCCCCTCCGGCGCGGTGTCGACATAACCGTGGTGAAGTTCGGCGCGCGCAATCAGCGGGCCGAGTTCTGCTTCTGCCAGCTCGAGCATCGACTTCGCCGGATCGACACCGACGAAGCGCCATTGCGCGTGCATCTGCGCAAAGACCTTCAGCTCGACACCGCCGCCTGCGCCGACGACCAGCACATTCGCGTTCGCCGGTGCCCGCTCGGCGACCAGCAAGGCCACCATCTTCTGCAAGTCGGACCAGCCCGGGACCAGCCTGCGTGTCTTGTCGGCGTACGCGGACACCGACAGAGGGTCGTTGAAATGGGCGTTCGGATCGATGTCGGGTTGGGCCATCGCGGCAGTTTATGCCGCCCTCCTGGAGCGATGAACTCCCACAACGAACCCCGCTACGGTCTTTCTGATTGCGCCCGGACAGCTGTCGCCGCAAAAGGTTAGGAAAGATCTTTTTCGCAGGATCAGGCAAGAACCGTGTGCGATCCGGATACCGCCCCAGGCCCCTTCGGCCCGAGACTTCTCTCCATGCCCGGCGCGTCCATTGCGCCATGGTTCACCGACCTGCACGAGGAGTTTTGTATGAGCGCAATCCAGGAAAAAGTCGTCCTCATCACCGGCGCGAGCAGCGGCATCGGCGAGGCCACCGCGCGGCTGCTGGCGCGGCGCGGCGCCAGCGTGGTGCTCGGTGCGCGACGCACCGACCGGCTCGAAGCACTCGCAGCCGAAATCAATGCCACGGGTGGCACGGCGAGCTTTCAGCGGCTCGACGTCACGCACCGGCCCGACATGGAAGCCTTCGCCGAGTTCGCCCTCGAGACGCACGAGCACATCGACGTGCTGGTCAACGCCGCGGGCGTGATGCCGCTGTCGCCGCTGTGGAACCGCAAGATCGAAGAGTGGGAACTCATGATCGACGTGAACCTGCGCGGCGTGCTGCTCGGCATTGCGGCTGTGCTGCCGACGATGCAGGAACAGGGCTGGGGCCACATCGTCAATGTGGCGCCGGTGGCTGCGCAAGGCCTGTCGGCGGACTCGGCCGTGTACCACGGCACGCAGTACGCGGTGAACGCGATCTCGGAAGGGCTGCGGCAAGAGCACGAAGGGCGCCTGCACGTCACGCTGGTGAACCCCGACGTGGCCGGTGCCGGCGACCCACTGGCCGAGCGCATCGCGGCCAGCTACACCATGGAACGCATGCGCACGCGGCGGCGCCTCGTGGAGCCTGCCGAGGCTGTCGCACGTTCGATCGCTGGAGCCATTGAGGGCTACGGCATCGCGGGGATGACGCGGCGCCCTTCCGCAAGGCCGAGGCCGGCTGCGCACGCGTGGTGATGGGTCGCTTGGCCCGAGCCTAGCTCACCTGAATCGGCCGGCCGCGTCAGTAGCTCTTGTAGGGCAGGAACTTGCCCGACAGCACCACGTTGACGCGGTCGCCCTTCGGGTCGGGCTGGCGCTGGATGTCCATGCTGAAGTCGATGGCGCTCATGATGCCGTCGCCGAACTCTTCGTGGATCAGTTCCTTGATGGTGGTGCCGTACACGCTCACCACCTCGTACCAGCGGTAGATGAGCGGATCGGTCGGCACCGGCGTGGGCAGCGATCCCTTGTAGGGCACGACCTGCAGCCACTTCTGCTCTTCCGGCGTGAGGCCGAAGATCTTGCCGATGACTTTGGCCTGCTTCGCGTCGAGCGTCATCTGGCCGAGGCAGGCAGCGGTGGTCCACTCTTTCGAGAGGCCGACTTTCTTGGCCACGTCGGCCCACTGGATGCCCTTGGACACCTTCGCGGTGATGATCTTTTCGGTGATGTCGTTGCGGTTCATGCGGCGGATTCCTTGAGATGAATGGACGCAGACGGGCAAGCAACAGGCATGCCCGTTGTCTTGCTCCCTCCCCCTCTGGGGGAGGGCTGGGGTGGGGGCCGACGGCGCATCAACCGCAGCGGCGTTGCAAAGGCCGCGTGCCCCCATCCCTGCCTTCCCCCAGAGGGGGAAGGAGCAAGACCGGGTCAGCGCTCCCAACGAAACTTGCGATCCGCCTCTTCAATCGGCTGGTCATTGATGCTCGCAAAACGCTTCTGCATCAGCCCGTTCTCCGCAAACTCCCAGTTCTCGTTGCCATGGCTGCGAAACCACTGCCCTGTCGCGTCGTGCCACTCGTACTCGAAGCGCACCGCGATGCGGTTGCCCATGAAGGCCCACAGCTGCTTCTTCAAGCGGTAGTCGTGCTCGCGCTCCCACTTGCGCGCAAGAAACGCCACCACCTGCTCGCGGCCGTTGACGAAGTCCGCGCGGTTGCGCCATTCAGTATCGGGCGTGTAGGCCATGCTCACGCGCACCGGGTCGCGCGTGTTCCAGGCGTCTTCGGCAGCCTGGACTTTCTTCGTGGCGGATTCAAGGGTAAAGGGCGGCAGCGGCGGGCGGGATTCCATGGCGGTCTTTCTGCAAGAGATGAAGTAGCGAAGCGATGAAGGCCCGCAATGTGCCACGAGTAGACAGACCTGTCTACATGCCTACAATCGCCGCATGGACATCTCCGCCCTGCCCGCGCGCGAGCGCATCCTGCTCACCGCGCACGACCTCTTCTATGCCGACGGCATCCGCGCCACCGGCATCGACCGCGTGATCGCCGCATCGGGCGTCACCAAGGTCACCTTCTACCGGCATTTCCCCTCGAAGGACGACCTCGTACGTGCGTTCCTCGACCACCGGCACGGTGTGTGGATGGCATGGTTCGTCGATGCACTGGGCCGTCGCGGCGCACACGAGCGCGCGGGCGATGCAAGCGCCCTGCTGCTGCTGGCCGACGTGATGGCCGAGTGGTTCGCCGACCCGGCATTCCGCGGCTGCGCGTTCATCAACTCGACGGCCGAAATCGGCGCCAGCGTCGAAGGTGCGGCACAGCGTGCACGCGCGCACAAGCGCGAAATGGTGGAGGTCATCGCAGGCCTGCTGCCAGCCGACGCACCCGCACGCATGGCGCTGGCACAGGCCGCAGCACTCGGCGTCGATGGCGCCATCGTCAAGGCGCAGACGGGCGCGGGCAATGCAGGTGATGCAGGTGATGAAGGTGATGCCGCGCTGGCACGCGAAGCCGTCGACGACCTGCGCCGGCTGCTTCAGGCACTCGGCACCAGCATCGTCACTTCACGACCATCAGCGTGAACGGCCACACATAGGCCTGCAGCGTCACATACAGGCCCACGAGGCAGGCCAGCGCGATCGAGTGGAAGAACACGTAGCGCAGGATCTCGCCCTCGTGGTTGAACCAGCGCGTGGCCGTGGAAGCCACCACGATCGACTGCGCATCGATCATCTTTCCCATCACGCCGCCCGAGCTGTTGGCCGCGCCCATCAGGTTCGGGCTCAGGCCGAGCTGGTCGGCCGCCACCTTCTGCATGCCGCCGAACAGCACGTTCGATGCGGTGTCCGACCCCGTGAGCGCCACGCCCAGCCAGCCCATCAGCGTGCCGAAGAAGGGGTAGAACATGCCGGTGTTGGCAAAGGCCAGGCCCAGCGTGGTGTCCAGGCCCGAGTAGCGCGTGAGCGTGCCGAGCGCGAGCATCAGCATGATCGTGAGCAGCGAGAACTTGACCAGCCACAGCGTGCGACCATAGGCTGCCACGAGCTGGATCGGGTTGTACTTCATCACCAGCCCGCCGACGATGGCCGACACCAGAATGCCGGTGCCCGTGGCCGAGAGCAGCAGCAACTGGTACACCGCGCCCTCCTTCGTCGGCTTGGGCACCACCGGCGCCACCTTCTCGATCATGTTGTGCAGCCCGTCGATCGGGAAGTTGGGCGCAAAGATGCCGTTCAGCCAGGTCTTGAACTGCGGCAGGCCCCAGATGAACACGAACACCGTGAGGATGAGCCACGGCGTCCAGGCGCGGATGACGGCGGCGGTCGGGTGCTTCGTGGGCGCGGTGGCCGGGCCGGCATTGCCGCCATCCGTCTCGTGGCCCTTGAGCGAGACCGAGGTCCAGATGTTCTTCGGCCGCCAAACGCGCATGAACAGCACCAGGCACACCATCGAGACGATGGCCGCGATGATGTCCACCAGTTCGGGCCCGATGTAGTTCGACACCAGGAACTGCGGAATCGCGAAAGACACGCCCGTCACCAGGATGGCCGGCCACACCTCCATCATTCCCTTGCGCCCGGCAAAGGCCCAGATGAGCCAGAACGGCACCAGCAGCGAGAAGAACGGCAACTGCCGCCCGATCATCGCGGTGACCGCCATCAGGTCGTAGCCATGCACCTTCGCCAGCGTGATCACCGGCGTGCCCAGCGCGCCGAAGGCCACCGGCGCGGTGTTGGCGATGAGCGAGAGCCCCGAAGCCGCCAGCGGCGAAAAGCCCAGCCCGATCAGGATCGTGGCCGTCACCGCCACCGGTGTACCGAAGCCCGCCGCGCCCTCGAAGAAGGCGCCGAAGGCAAAGGCGATCAACAGCAGCTGCAGGCGCCGGTCTTCGGTGATGCCGGCAATGGAGTCCTGCAATATCTGGAAGCTGCCGTTCTGCTGCGTGAGTTGCTGCAGGAAGATGATGTTCAGCACGATCCAGCCGATCGGCAGCAGCCCCGTGATGCCCCCGAGAAAGGCCGCCTTGCCCGCCATGTCGGCCGGCATGCCGAAGGCGAACACGGCGATGACGATGGCGCTCAGAAGGCCCAGCCCTGCCGCGTAATGGGCCTTGACGTGAAAGAGCCCCAGACACGTCAGCATCACCACCACCGGTATCGCGGCCAGCGCCGTCGATACCACCATGTTGCCGAACGGGTTGTAAACCTGTTGCCAGACCATGCGCTGTCTCCTCGTCGTTGGAATCTTTTTTTGAGTCGGCAGCGCGAGGCAATCCGGATTCCGCCACGAGCGACCGAGAGCGTTCGATACCATCCTAACCCGCTACTTTCACCAACAGAAGATGGTTTCTCCGCGTCTCCCCTCGACACAGGGCCTGCAGGCCTTCGAGGCGGTCGCTCGGCTGCGCAGCGTGAACCTGGCGGCCGAAGAGCTGAACGTGACGCCCAGCGCGGTCAGCCACCGCATCCGCCAGCTCGAATCGCAGCTGGCGCTGAAGTTCTTCACGGGCAGCGATTTCAGCCTGAGCACCGACGGCATGGCCTACCTGGCCCGCGTGCGCGAGGCCATTGCGGCATTGCAGCAAGTGCCCGGCCGCGAGCCCGAATCGCAGGTGCGGCGGCTGCGCGTGGCCGTCACGCCCACCTTTTCGCGCCAGATGCTGCTGCCCCGGCTGGCCCGCTTTCGCGATGCCTACCCGAACATCGAGCTGATGCTGCAGGTGACCACGCCCGTGCGCAACATGACCGTGGAAGAAGCCGACCTCGAACTGCGCTTTGGCACCGGCCCCTTTCACGACCGCGAATTCGTGCAGTTGCTGGCCGACGATGTGTCCCCGGTCTGCAGCCCCGCCTACCGCGACCGGCACGGCCCCTTCGACGGCTTTGCCACCGACGCCGAAGTGGCACGCGCGCAGCTGCTGCGCACGCCGCTCGAAGCCTGGCGCACCTGGTTCAAGGCCTGCGGGCTCGGCCTGCCCGAGCCGGCCACCGGCCACCAGTTCAACGACCTGGGGCTGGCGCTCGACGCAGCCGCCGAAGACTTCGGCGTCGTGCTGATGCACCTGCGGCTGGGCAGCGCGTGGCTGGACAACGGCCGGCTGGTGCGGCTGTCGTCGCGCAGCGTGCCGTCGCCCAACGCCTACTTCCTGTGCTGGCGACCGGGCGCGATGGAGCGCTGGGAGTGCGCCACTTTTGTCGAGTGGCTGCGGCAGGCCCTGCGCGACTGAGCCGGGCGTCGCACACGCGCCCGGGCTGAATTTTTTTCAGATGCGGGCGCAGGTCTTTTCAGATGCCACCCCGAAGTGCCTGCGGATAATGGCCGGTTGCCCCCTGCCGGCCCACAAAGACAACCAAGGAGACTCCCCGTGTCCGACCTTTCCAAGATCACCAGCATCGAAGACCTGCGGGTGATCGCCAAGCGGCGTGTGCCGAAGATGTTCTACGACTACGCCGACTCCGGCGCCTGGACCGAGGGCACCTACCGCGCCAACGAGAGCGACTTCCAGAAGATCAAGCTGCGCCAGCGCGTGGCCGTGAACATGGAAGGCCGCACCACCCGCACCA
Source organism: Variovorax sp. EL159 (assembly GCF_900100965.1). GTDB lineage: Bacteria > Pseudomonadota > Gammaproteobacteria > Burkholderiales > Burkholderiaceae_C > Variovorax. The sequence goes on from NZ_FMUJ01000006.1 coordinate 82,518, forward strand.
CCATGGTCGGCCAGCAGACCGCCATGCCCGTGGCCATCGCGCCCACGGGCCTGACCGGCATGCAGCACGCCGACGGCGAGATCCTCGGCGCCCGCGCAGCCAAGGCCTTCGGCATTCCGTTCACGCTCTCGACCATGAGCATCTGCTCGCTCGAAGACATCGCCGAGAACACCGATCGGCACCCCTTCTGGTTCCAGCTCTACGTGATGAAGGACCGCGACTTCATCGAGCGCCTGATCGAACGCGCCAAGGCCGCCAACGTGACGGCGCTGCAGCTCACGCTCGACCTGCAGATCCTCGGCCAGCGCCACAAGGACATCAAGAACGGCCTGACCGCGCCGCCCAAGCCCACCCTCAAGAACCTCATCAACCTGGCGACCAAGCCGCGCTGGTGCATGGGCATGCTGGGCACCAAGCGTCGCACCTTCGGCAACATCGCGGGCCATGCCAAGGGCGTGAAAGACCTGTCGTCGCTGTCGTCGTGGACGGCCGAGCAGTTCGACCCGGCCCTGAGCTGGGCCGACGTGGAGTGGATCAAGAAGCTCTGGGGCGGCAAGCTCATCCTCAAGGGCATCATGGACGTGGAAGACGCGCGCCTGGCCGCGTCCAGCGGCGCCGACGCGCTCATCGTGTCGAACCATGGCGGCCGTCAGCTCGACGGCGCGCCCTCTTCCATCGCCGCGCTGCCCGCCATCGCAGAAGCCGTCGGCAGCGAGATCGAAGTGTGGATGGACGGCGGCATCCGCAGCGGACAAGACGTGCTCAAGGCCCGCGCGCTGGGCGCCCGCGGCACCCTGATCGGCCGCAGCTTTCTCTACGGCCTGGGCGCCTACGGCCAAGAAGGCGTGACGCGCGCGCTGCAGCTCATCCACAAAGAGCTCGATATCACGATGGCCTTTTGCGGCCACACGAACATCGACAACGTCGATTCGAGCATCCTGCTGCCGGGCACCTTCTAAGCCAACGGGCACAGGCGGACAAGGCCCCTTCGGGGGTAGGCTGATGCGGCGCCGGCTGACACGGCGCGGCCACGTGCAGGCGCAGAATGTTTTGGCAACAACAACATCGCCTGCACGGCGGCAAAGGCACCATGAGCGCAGTCACGCCTACCCATGGAGGCCAGACGGCTTCCTCTTCTTCGTCCCCACCGCACTACACGGCCGAAGAAAAGCGCCACCGTGTCTTCGCGATCATGGCGGCCTCTTCAGGCAACCTGGTCGAGTGGTTCGACTTCTACGTGTATGCCTTCTCGGCGCTGTACTTCGCCCCGGCGTTCTTCCCCAAGTCGGACCCCACCGCGCAGCTGCTCAACACCGCCGGCGTGTTTGCGGCCGGCTTTCTCATGCGGCCCATCGGCGGCTGGCTCTTCGGCCGCGTGGCCGACCGGCTCGGGCGCAAGACCTCGATGCTGATCTCCGTCACCATGATGTGCGGCGGCTCCCTCGTCATCGCCTGCCTGCCGACCTACGCGCAGATCGGTGCGTGGGCGCCCTTCCTGCTGCTCGTGTCCCGGCTCTTCCAGGGGCTGTCGGTCGGTGGCGAATACGGCACCACCGCCACCTACATGAGCGAGGTGGCACTGAGGGGGCAACGCGGCTTCTTCTCGTCGTTCCAGTACGTCACGCTCATCGGCGGACAACTGCTCGCGGTGCTCGTCATCGTGGCGCTCGAACAGCTGCTCACCGAGGCCGAACTCAAGGCCTGGGGCTGGCGCATTCCCTTCGTGATCGGCGCCATCGCCGCCGTGGTCGCACTGCTGCTGCGCCGCACGCTGCATGAAACCCAAAGCGCCGAAGCCAAGGCCAACAAGGAAGCTGGCAGCATGGCCGGCCTCTTCAAGCACCACACGCCCGCCTTTCTGACGGTGCTCGGCTACACCGCCGGCGGCTCGCTCATCTTCTACACCTTCACCACCTACATGCAGAAGTACCTGGTGAACACGGTGCACCTGCCGATCAAGACCGCGAGCTACGTGATGACCGGCGCGCTGTTCGTCTACATGTGCATGCAGCCGGTCTTCGGTGCGCTGTCGGACCGCATCGGGCGGCGCAACAACATGCTGCTGTTCGGTGGGCTCGGCGCCCTCACCACCGTGCCGATCTTGACGGCGCTGCAGTACACGACCAGCCCGGTGATGGCCTTCGTTCTCATCATCGTCGCGCTGGCCATCGTGAGCTTCTACACATCGATCAGCGGCATCGTGAAGGCCGAGATGTTCCCGCCCGAAGTGCGCGCGCTGGGCGTGGGCCTTGCGTACGCCGTCGCCAACGCAATCTTCGGGGGCTCGGCGGAATACGTGGCGCTGGGGCTCAAGTCACTGGGGCACGAGTCGGTGTTCTTCTGGTACGTGAGCGGGATGATGGTGATTGCGTTCCTGGTGAGCTTGCGGCTGCCGAGGCAGGCGAGTTACTTGCATCACGATCATTGAAGATTTCTGGCACGGCCCGGCCAGAGAAACGGGGCGGCTCTTCCTATGATTTCAACGAGGCCACAACGGCCCAACAGGGAGAGTCCACATGACAGTTCAAAACCTCGCCACCGAGCCGGGCGCTGCAAGAGGAATGCGCGCCGGTCCGGCAAGTTCGGCCCCGCCTTCGGCATCACAAGCGCAGCACTCGGAGCCCACCGTCACGCTGTACGGACGGATTGCTGCCGATCTGCTCGGCTATATCAGTTGGCCCGACCCGCCAAGCTTGCACTTCTCGATCGTCATCGACGACGCCTACAGCGGCATCATCGTTCTCGATGGTCAACCAACGGGCATGGAAGCGGGCATTCGCAACATGGCTCTGATCAAGACCAACAGGTACGACAACGCGCTCCCTGGGGGCGCGGTGGTCAAGATTGCCCTGCAACCACCGCAAGGCATGAGTCGGCAAGAGTTTGCGCACCGACTCGTCATCAACTCGCAGAAGTTCGTGAGCTACGTCGCACCGTACGCCCTGCCCCAGAACATTCGTGGATCACGAATGCGTGCTGGCGAATACAACAGCGGCTCGTACGTTGCCGGATTGCTGCAGAGTGTGATGGGCCATGTTCCGACGATCTCCGCGCCCGGATTCCAGGCGCCGGGATGGGAGAGCCCGATGCCCAGCCACTTCTTCAAGGGCGAGGCCATTCGATGAGCATTCGCTTGCGTCTGGTGCTGAACCTGCTGGCGTGGGCGGTCTTCATTCCGGTTCTCAATCTGCTCTTCACCGGTCTGGAGCGACACCAGATGCTGACGACCTCCGGCCTTTCTGTTTCGATCGTTGCCGGCGCGCTCGTTCTTTGGTTGGGGGTGATCTATTGGCGTTGTGTGCCGAGCACCTCCAGCATCGCGGTGCGCCTTGCGTATCTCGCCATCTATCTGACGGTGGCGCTCCTGCTTGGAATTGCCGCGCTCTGGAGTGCCTTCTGGGTCACGGTTTTGATCTACGGGATCTGACTCACAACGCGAAGATGCTCGGCATTTGCAGCGCATCAAAAATGATCGCGATGCGTTCCTGGTGAGCTTGCGGCTGCCGCAGCAGGCGAGTTGCTTGCATCACGATCATTGGGGGCGATGGTGCTCGTGCCTGCTTGAACCGCAGGTATCCGCGTGGCTATACTGCGCCGGTCACGCCAAAGCGTGATCGGGATTGGCGTCCCGTTGAAATCACTGCGACGCAAGCCGCAGCCACCCCGCAGGGTCTGCGGCTTTGTCGTTCGTGCCACCATTTTTTGGCGGCTCGATGGGCGGGCGCGAGCCCGGCCGGTTTCACGCAAGTGGTTTCCCGGTACGCCAACCCGTCGAGCTGCCGCCCTCAATTGGCGTTGGGTGCGGCGGTTTCAGCAAACCGAAACCCTTGGAGGTCATTCATGACCAAAGCCGCTCGCGCGCCCGCGCACGTCCCCTCGCTCCCCGAATCTTCTGAAGCCACCAGCGCTGAATCGCTCGCGCTGCAGGCATGCGATGACATCGACGGCCTTCACGTTGTGCGGCGTGCATACGCGTGCCTCGAAAAGCTCATCGCTCCGCAACACGTGAACGACACCGAAGAGGTCTTCCCGACCCGCACCGAACTCGGCGCACTGGTACGGCTGGTCAATGAGGAACTGCAGCGTCGCATCGAAATAGCCGACGCCACGATTCAAGCGTTGCGCGTTGGTTTGGGCAAAGGGTGAGGTCCCCCGAATTCGCAGACATGGTCGAGACGCAGGCCAAGATCGAGATGGAGACCGAGTGGTCGATTAGGCAGAGCATCGAGGCGACCACGAAGCTTCAGACGCTACAGATGGAGCGCGAGGATAACTGTCACCGGCCGTTGATCGACAGCATCGACAACGCTGCGCAGACCGTCGAGGATTCCAGCGCGTTTGCACAGAGCAAGAAACCGGTCGAGCGCCATCCGTTCCTGACTGAGCTACTCGAGCCGTCGATTGTTCGGAGGCTGCGGGGACGGTGGAGGCCAGAGGCCAAGTGCATTTCCGTGCCTCTATGGACCGCTTCCATCGCTTTCGGATGGCGGCATCGAATTCTTTGCGGAGTTGGGGAGCGCGTAAATCAGAAGCAGGACCAAAATGGATAAACAGAGCAGTGCTATGTCCACCCAAGCAGGGGTAAAAGGCATCGCCACTTTGTACCCAATCAGTAGTGTGCACAACAGGGCGAGAAGCACTGTCTTGAGTAGTTTCATGTCCATTTATCTTTCGTCGGCTCGACAGATTGGAGGTCGCTTGACCTCGCAGTGTTCCAGCACGGCAACCCCACCGCCTACGAGAGACAAGATGGTTAGGTAGGGGCTGGTAAAAAGTGCTACGCCTTGCTCGACAATCGTTGTGGCTTTTGCCCCAACACCTACGTACCTAGCAGCTCTTGGGGCCTGATTAACGATGGCATTTCCACCGACAGCTCCACCGCCTTTTACTACGATGCCCATCGTAGCGAGACAGGATACGCTGAAGGTTTTGGTTTGATCAGTGTACGGTCCAGGTAGGCCCGCCGCCCGCATGCCCGCCGAGCACATCGGATCTGGATTTCCGGTGCAAACACCTCGTCTATTGATTGTGATGGTTCCCAGGTCGTATTGATTTCCGGCCCGTCCCTCTGGGATTCCTGCTGCACGATCTGCCATGCGATCCATAAAATCTAAGCCTAGAGGATCAACATAGCCGAGGGGGTTGGCATCCACATACCCAAACCGATTCCACCCACCCTGCAACCCAATCGGATCAGGCTGGCTGTATCGCCCCGTCCTCGCGCCATAGCTACGAAAGAAGATCAGGGGCAACGAGCAAGACCTGACCTTGCCCCCCGCTAACTGCTGTATTCGAGAACTGGCTTCCCGAGTGCAGCAAGGTACAAGTCGCAGTTGACTCGTAGCTCTTCAACGGTTTCGCCCCCAGGAACCGCTGGTTCTGCGCTGTGCCCCTGCACCCTACCGTCTTCATAGTAGTAAACCTCGTAGATAGCGACCTCGCCGTCTCGGCTCATTACTCGATATTCCCAAGTCATATATCTTCACTTGTGGTAATCGACGATGTCATGGATGGTCACCACACCGTCTTTAACGCTAAATATGACGCGTTCTGCACCGCGTCCTTTGCCGCTACCACCAAGGTCAATTGCAGATTTTCCCGCCAAATCGCCTCGTAGCTCATGTTGATTTCCACCGGGTAAGTCCCGCGCAAGCGTGTCCTTGATGCTCTCGTAGGACTGTGCTTTTCGTCCAGTCAATGCGTCCGCCTTTTTTAGCGCATCTGGAACCTCAACTATCGTCCTCATGGGGGGGCACGGTGGGCTGATGAACCCTCGCCCAGCACCAGCCAGTGCCCTCGCCTGCGCCCCTGCTGCACTCGCTTGGGAGGCTTTCATTGCCTCAGCTATGGCGGATACGATCCCGCCCGACCCAACTCCTCCCCCAGGAACAGGAACTCTCGGAGTCGAACGCGGAGGACCGCCTGCCAGGCCCTCAGGATCAATGAAACCGAGTGGATCGCCATCCACATAGCCGAGCCGATTCCACCCTCCATCAAGCCCAATCGGATCCGGCTGGCTGTACCTCCCCGTCCTACTGTCGTAGCTGCGGAAGTAGTTGTAGAAAAGCCCCGACTCCTCATCCGCATACTGCCCCGGATACCTCAGGTTGAACTTCACCTCGGAGAGGTTCGTGCTGCCCGGGTTCGGTGTTGTCTCCAGATTGGCGAACCGGTTCCTCGCCAGCGTCGGCTTGTCCTCCCCGAACGCGCTGTAGCCCCACTGCCAGACCGCTTGCCCGTCCGCGTTCGTGAGCTTGCGCGGCGTGTTCAGGTGATCGCTGTGCACTGCGAACGTGCTGCCATTGACGATGGCCGCAATCGGCATCGGCCCATTGGCCGTGGGCAGGTAGATGTACTGGCTCTGCCCCGCACTGTTCGTGCCCCCACTGCCCACCTCCGCGATCAGCGTGCCCTGCTCGTCGTAGACATACGCATAGCCCAGCTGCTCGGCTTGGTTGTTGGCTGGGCTCCACAGCTTCGTGAAGAACGCAATCAGGCTCTGCATGAACCCCGGGTCGGCCGCATTGCCCTGGCTCGGCGGATACAGCGGCTCGGTCTTGAACACCCGCTGCCCCAGCGCGTTGTGCGCGTAGCGCGTGGTCGGGCTGGCATCGGTGGCGCCAGTGGTCGATGCACCGAGGCGCCCTTCGGCGTCGTAGACGTAGCTGCGCAGGCCATCGCTCACGAGGTCGCCGTTGGCGTTGTAGCCGTAGGTGACGCTGGTGTTGCTCGCGCCGTTGATGCTCTGGGTGAAGCCCGTCAGCTGGTTGCTCGATGCGCCGACCGTGTAGGTGCGGCTGGTGCTCACGCCGTTGACGGCCCGGGTGCTGCTGCTGCGATTGCCGTTGGCGTCGTAACCGAAGCCTGCGGTGTTGCCCGTGGCATTGAAGCTGGTGATGCGTCCGACGTTGTTGTAGCCCACGGTCCACGTCTGCGGCGCCAGCGAGATGGTGTTGTGCGTGGGATCGGTGTCGCCGGGCTGGTACAGGTTCTGCGTCAGGCTCGTGATGCGGCCTGCGGCGTCGTAGACGTAGCTGCTGAATTCGGTGGTGGTCAGGCGGCCTGCGGTGTCATAGACCCGGCTGGCGGCCACGGCGGGGTTCGCAAAAGCCCAGGTCCAGGCGGTGGGCTGGCCCAGCGGGTTCCAGGCGATGCCGGTGACGAGAGGGTTGCCGTTCCAGTTCAGGCCCGCAAGGCGGCCGGTGGCGTCGTAGACGTGAGTGAGCGTGGCGCCGTTGGGGTAGCCGATGCTCGCCAGCGTGCCGTTGGCGTTGTAGCCGTAGCTGACCTGCTGCACGCTGCCGTTGATCAGGGTCTGCTTCTTGAGGGTGACGCGGCCGAAGGCATCGCGGGTGTACTCGGTGGTGCCGCTGCGGTCCACGATCTCGGACAGATACCCCTTGCTGTTGGCCGTGAGGTCGTAGCGCAGGGTGGTGGTCTTTCCGTCGGCGAAGACGAGGCTTGTGGGGCGGCCCAGTGCATCGCGAGTGATGGTCGTGGCCTGGCCCAGGGCGTCGGTGATCTGGCTGGGCAAGCCCAGGTTGTCGTACTGGGTGCTGGCGCTGCCCACATCGGCGCTGGCTTCGGTGGTGGCGTTGCCTTGGACGTCGCGGGTGTAGGCGGTGGCTACGCCCTTGAAGTCCTTGGCTTCGGTGACGGCGTCCAGGGCGTTGTATTTCAGCGTGGCTGTTGCGTTGGCTGCATCGGTCACGGCCTTGACGCGGCGCAGGTTGTCGAGGCCGTACTGGGTGCTCTGGTTCTGGCCGTTGGTGGTGCGGGTCAACTCGCCGTTGGCGTCGTAGCCGAAGGAACTGGTCTGGTTCGGGCCTTCGGTCTTGGCGCTCAGGCGGTTGATGTTGTTGATGGTGCGGGCGGTGTTCCACGCCACGGTGCCTGCGCTGTCCTTGATCTGCTCGGCGGTGCGGTTGCCCATACCGTCAAGGGTATAGGTGCCGGACTCGCCCCGGTTGTTGCTCCAGCCGATCAGGCGATGGGCGGCGTCGTAGGTGTAGGTCAGGACGAGGCCGGTGGGCAGCGTGATCGTCTCGACCGTGCCGTAGGCCTTGTAGGTCAGCGTGGTGGTCTGGCCGCCGACGGTCTGGGTTAGCAGGCGATCACGGGCATCGTAGGTGTAGCCCGTCACGAGGCCATTGGGGGCAGTGGTGCTGACGACGCGGTTGGCACTGTCGTAGGTGTAGCTGGTGACGTGGCCCAGAGCATTGGTGGACGTCAGGACGTTGCCGAGGAGGTCATAGGTGTAGCTGGTGACTGCACCGTTGGGCTCCGCCTGGGTGCTCACCAAGCCTTGGGGGGTGTAGGTCCACTGCCAGAGCTGGGCCTTGTTGGTGGCTGTGTCCGTGACGGTCTTCGACAGCGTGTTGCCCAGCGTGTCGTAGGTGTAAGCGGTGGTTCGCCCGGCTTCCGTTACGAGCACGGGCAACGCAAAGGTCGCATGCCATTGGGTAGTCACCGTCTGAGCCTCGGGTGTACCCGAGGCGTAGACCACAGTCGTGGGCAGGCGGCGAGCGACATCCCATGTCGTTGTGGTGACCGCCCCCTTGAAATCGGTCTCCTTGGTGATCAGGCCATTGGCATCCTGCACACGGCTGGCGGCATCGCTCTTGCCTTCGCCCGAAGGCAATGAGCCTCCAGTGACGGCGAGCTTGCCCAACGTGGTGCCGTAGCTGTAGTTGCGGCTCGTGCCCAACGGATCAACTACCGTGGCAGCACCCGCCGACGGGTAGCTGACCTGATAGCTGTCCACGGAGCCCGCGAGCTGGGTGCTGATTGCACGGCCTGTGCTGTCATAGGCGAACGTGCCCCAGCGCACACCAGCTTCGTCCAAGATGCCGGTCAGCCCTTGGGGGAACGAAGTGTTTTCGTAGACAAAACTCCGGGACTTTCCGTCGGGGTACAGAACAGAGGACAGGCGGCCCGTGCTGTCGTAGCCGTAAGCGATGACGCGCGCATCGGGTGTCGTGACAGAAGCCAACTGACCAGCGCTGTTGTACGCAAACACGAGGGTGCGGCCGAAGCCGTTCGTGACGGTGGCCAGTTGGCCATCACCGTTGTAGATATAGGCGGTGGCCCAGCCGTTGCGATCCACGGTGGTCTGTAGCTTCCCGGAGCCGTTGAAGTTGAGCGTGGTGTCGTCATCGGCGCGGTGATAGATCCAGGCACCAGAGGGGAGTTGCGTCAGAGTGTCGGCGCTGTTGTTGGCGATCCAGGTGGTAGCGCCTGCTGCCTTGCCAAAGCTGCGCACGTACCCTTCGCCGGTGATGATATCTACGGCCAAAGGGGCCGTGGAAGGCGTGGTGGCCAGCTTCGTCGCGAAGTTGTGCGACCAAACTTGACCGAGTGGGTTCTCGACCCGTGTTGGATCACCGGCCCAATTGCTGCGGTAGGTGCGGGTGAAAGATAAAGGGCCGGCGCCGGAGTCGGACCAGTCGGTTTCAGATCGATATTTCTCGGCTGTGGCGGGGATGATTGGTCTGCCTTTCAGCAGGCCATCGATAGACGCTGCAGGATTCTTGCAGAACAGGTTTGAGGGCTCGGGGGCTCCTCTTATGCAAGACGTTTGCGTGGCGTTTTCCAGAAATCCGGGTCTACATTGGCATGCTGTCCCGCCGCTGGTAGCCTGTACCTCTAGGCTGTCGTTAGGGCACTGCCCAGTGGAAACCGCATAAATGACAAAGAGCGCCGTGTTCTCAATGCCATTGGCCATGATGTAGCGGATCGAACACCGTCCATCGCGATCAATACTCGATGACACATAGCGAGAAGGATCTCCTACCCAAGCTTTCGACCCAACTTCGCAGGCCTGCTCTGGCGATTTCGACACCGGGTGCCACGCCCAGATATCGAGCTTGTATCCAGTCACGTAAGGCACATAAGCCGAGGCAACGGACGACCACACGCAAAAAAAAGGGAGGAGAAGGATCGCTACTACCCTATACAGCCACCCGGACATCCGATGTCCACGACCGCCCGACGAAAGTCGAATACACCAAAACGCCTTCCACCTTCTCATCGCGCGCTCCCTCATGCTTTCTTGTTTACGAGTCTGAGCAGCCAAGGCGACCAACTCGTGACCATCATCATTTCTCGAACGGTCATCACCCCCTCAGGTGACGCGCACTGCCACGCAGCGCACTCCGTACAAGTTGTTTCAGGTTAGCCGAAAGGCCGCAGGCAGACAACGCCAGATCGATGACGAAAGAGACTTCATCAAGCAGTTGAGTAGGGAAGTACGCGATCCATCCACGTGTTCGTTGTCGAGACGAGACTCGACCGAGCCAAGCTCCGCATTTCATGCAGACCAGCGCGCACAGCCAGCCGTGAGCCGGCCATCAAAACCACCAACGCCTACAACTCAAATATCCGCCCCATCCCCACCCACTTCCCCCCTTCAGGCGTCCAAGGCGTAGGCGCCTGAAATTTCCACATCAACTCTTCCCACTCCCGGATCTTCGGATCGCTCTGTGACGCAAGCGCCATCGCCTCCGCGTCATACCGCGCGTCATCCGTCTCCATCAGCATCACCATCCGCGTACCAAGCCGATAGATCTCCATACCCGTCACCCCATGCGCATGCAGATGCGCGCGCACTTCGGGCCAGATGCTGCGGTGATACGCCTCGTATTCCGCAATCAGCTTCGGGTCATCCTTCAGGTCCAGGGCAAGGCAGTGGCGCATGGGCAGCTCGTTCGTTCCAGTGAAAAGAAAAGATCAGGTCAACGCCCGATCCAGATGCGTATACCCGCCATCGACAAACACCCACTGCCCCGTCGTATGCGAGGCCTGCTCCGACAGCAGAAACACAACCGTGTTCGCAATCTCCTGCGGCGTGGTCATCCGCCGCCCCAGCGGAATCTTGTCGGTGATGGTGGCGAGCTTGCGGTCGGGTTCGTCGAAAGCCGAGATCCAGCGCTGGTACAGCGGCGTCATCACCTCGGCCGGAATCACCGCGTTGACGCGCACGCCATCCTCCAGCAGCGACGCAGCCCACTCGCGCGTCAGCGACAGTTGCGCCCCCTTGGCCGCCGTGTAGCCGCTGGTATTGCCCTGCCCCGTCACCGCGGTCTTCGACGAGATGTTGACGATGGCACCCCGGCTTGCCTTCAGGTGCGGCAGGCAGAAATGCGCCATCACATAGCAATGCACGAGGTTGCGTTCGAGCGACGCGACGAAAGCCTCGCGCCCTGCTTCGAGGCCCACGCTGTCGTTCACGCCCGCGTTGTTGACGAGCCCGTCGATGCGGCCGAACTCGGCGACGGTGCTTTCGATGGCCTTGGCGCAAGCGGCCTCTTCCATCAGCTCGAACTGGATGAACAGCGCGCGCGGCTGCAGTGCGCGCAGCTCTTCTTCAAAAGGCGCATCGAGCGGGTTCTTGCCGAAGATCACCGGCATCGCCCCTTCGCGCGCCAGCGTGAGCGAGATGGCCGCGCCGATGCCGCTGCCGCCGCCGGTCACGATCACCACCTTGTCTTTCAGATGCAGGTCCATGGTTGTGCGGTGCCTTTTTCTATATTCCGTTCATCCGCGAAAGCGGTAGCGCTCGAGCGATTCGGGCTTCATGGTGATGGAGAAGCCCGCGCCCTTCGGCGGCATGTACGCCGCGCCGCGAATCTCGCAGGGCTCGACGAAGTGTTCGTGCAGATGGTCGACGTACTCGATCACCCGGCCCTCGCGCGTGCCCGATATACAGAGGTAATCGATCATCGACAGGTGCTGCACGTACTCGCACAGGCCCACGCCGCCGGCATGCGGGCACACGGGCAGCTTGTACTTGGCGGCCATGAGCATCACCGCCAGGATCTCATTCACGCCACCGAGCCGGCACGCGTCGATCTGCACCACGTCGATGGCGCCGCGCATGATGAACTGCTTGAACATGATGCGGTTCTGGCACATCTCGCCGGTGGCCACCTTCACCACGGGCGCAATGCCTTCGCGGATCTTGCGGTGGCCTTCCACGTCGTCGGGGCTGGTCGGCTCTTCGATGAACCAGGGCTTGGCAAAGGCCAGTTGACGCACCCAGTCGATGGCCTGGTCGACCTCCCAGACCTGGTTGGCGTCGATCATCAAATGGCGGTCGGGACCGAGCACTTTGCGCGCCACGGTCAGGCGGCGAATGTCGTCCTGCAGGTCGCGCCCCACCTTGAGCTTGATGTGGTTGAAGCCCGCGTCGACGGCCTCTTGCGCCAGCCGCCGCAGCTTCTCGTCGGAGTAGCCGAGCCAGCCGGCCGAGGTGGTGTAGCAGGGGTAGCCCTCGGCCTGCAGGGTGGCAACGCGTTCGGCCTTGCCGACAGCGGCATCGCGCAGCAACGCAAGCGCTTCTTCGGGCGTGATGCAGTCGGTGATGTAGCGAAAGTCGATGCAGCGCACCAGTTCCTCGGGGCTCATGTCGGCCACCAGTTGCCACACGGGCTTGCCTTCGGACTTGGCCCACAGGTCCCACATCGCATTGACGACCGCACCGGTGGCCAGGTGGATCGCGCCCTTGTCGGGGCCGATCCATCGCAACTGGCTGTCGGAGGTGATGTGCCGCCAGAAGCGCCCCATGTCCTGCGCCACCCACTGCAGATCGAGCCCCACGACCAGATGGCGCATGGCCTCGATGGCCGCGCAGCAGATCTCGTTGCCACGGCCGATGGTGAAGGTCAGGCCATGCCCTTCGAGGCCGGGCTGGTCGGTTTCGAGCACGACATACGCCGCGGAGTAATCCGGGTCGGGGTTCATCGCGTCGGAGCCGTCGAGCTGCTGCGAGGTGGGAAAGCGCACGTCGAGGACGCGCATCGATCGAACGATGGTCATGAGGTCTTCCGGCCTTCCTGAAAGAATCAGTCGTACAGCACCGCGGCGATCTTCGGGTCTGCGATGTTGGTCTTGTCGTACCAGAAGAACCCGGTGTCGACGACCTTGGGCAGCTTCTCGCCCTTGATCGCCTTCACGGCCATCTCGACGGTCTTGTAGCCCATGCCCACGGGGTTCTGCGTGATGGCGCCGGCCATGCTGCCGTCGATGATGGCGTTCTTCTGCTGCTTGCCGGAGTCGTAGCCGATGATGACGACCTTGCCGTTGCGCTTCATCTCACGCACGCCGTTGACCACACCGATGGCCGAGCCTTCGTTGGCGCCGAAGATGCCCTTGAGGTTGGGCGAGGCCTGCAGGATCGACTTGGTGATCTCGGTCGACTTGAGCTGGTCGCCGCCGCCGTACTGCACGCTCACGATCTTGATGTTCGGGTAGGTCGACTTGATGCGGTTCACGAAGCCGTCGCGCCGGTCCACGCCGGTGCGGCTGGTCTGGTCGTGCACCACCAGTGCGACTTCACCGCTCTTGCCGATCAGCTCGGCCATCTTGTCGGCGGCCAGTGCGGCGGCTGCCTTGTTGTCGGTCGTCGTGGTGGTGACGGGAATGTCGCTGTCCACGCCCGAGTCGAAGGCCACCACGGGAATCTTCGCGGCCTGCGCCTTCTTCAGCAGCGGAATGGCGGCCTGGCTGTCGAGCGCGGCAAAGCCGATGGCCTGCGGCTTCTTGGCCAACGCGGCGGAGAGCATGTCGATCTGCTTGTCGACCATCGCCTCTGTCTCGGGGCCTTCGAAGGTGACCTTGACCTTGAAGTCTTTCGCGGCCTGCTCAGCACCCGACTTCACGGCCTGCCAGAACTGGTGCTGGAAGCCCTTGGACACGAGCGGTATGTAGATCTCTTGCGCCTGCTGCGCGTGCGCCGCGAAGCCCGACAGGCCGATGAGGGCTGCACCCAACGTGGTCGCCACTGCTCTTCTCTGGATCATGCAAAGTCTCCTGTGGTTGTAGAAATCAGCTCACTGCTTGCTGCCGCTTCGGCGGCGCAAGATGTCGGCGTACACGGCCAGAATGATGATCACGCCGGTGACCACCGTCTGCCACTCCTGCGCGACCGAAAGAATGCGCAGCCCGTTGGTCAGCACGCTCATGATGAAGGCGCCGATGATCGTGCCGACGATGGTGCCGGTGCCGCCGCTGAGCGAGGTACCGCCGATGACCACCGCCGCGATCGCATCGAGTTCGTAGCCCTGCCCCAACGCGGGCTGCGCCGAGTTCAGGCGCGAGGCAATCAGCAGGCCCGCAATGCCGCAGATGCCACCGCTCACCGTGTAGACAATCACCTTCCAGAAGTCGGTGTTGACGCCCGACAGGCGCACCGCTTCTTCGTTGCTGCCGAGCGCGAAGGTGTAGCGCCCGAGGATGGTCTTGTTGAGCACGATGCTCGCTGCAATCGCCACCAGAAACAGGATGAGCACCGCATTCGGAATCGGCAGCGACGGGATGAAGTAGCCGATCAGCGAGTCTTGCGAGATGGCCGAGAAGTTGGGCGTGTCGTTGAAGTAGATCGGCTTGGTGCCCGAGATCACCAGCGACAGGCCCTTGAGCAGCATCATCATGCCGAGCGTGGCAATGAAGGGCGGGATCTTCAGCTTGGCGATCAGCACGCCCGAGACGAAGCCGGCCAGCGCGCCGAAGAAGATGGCGGCCGCAATGCCGAGCGCCAGCGGCATGCCCATGTAGGTGAGCACCACGCCGGCCATGACGGCGCAGAAGGTCATCAGCGTGCCCACCGACAGGTCGATGCCCGCCGTGATGATGACGAAGGTGCAGGCAATGGCGAGCACACCGTTCACCGCGGTCGACTGAAGAATGCTCACGAGGTTGTCGGCCTGCAGGAACTGCGGCGACGCGACGCTGAAGAACACCATCAGCACGATCAGGCTGGCAAAGGCCAGCATCTTCTGCCGCGTGGCCGGGCGAAAGAGCCGCGCCTTCAACGAAAAGCCCGGCGTGGCGGCGGTGGTGGCGGTGGGGGTCGTCAAGAAGTGTCTCCTGTCGTATTCAATCAATGGGCGATGGCGGGAGCGGCTTCGCGGCGGGTGGCGAGCTGCATGATCTTTTCTTGCGAGGCCTCGCGCCCCGACAGCTCGCCGGTGATGCGGCCTTCGCACATCACCAGCACGCGGTGGCTCACGCGCAAGATCTCGGGCAACTCCGACGAGATGATCACGATGGCCTTGCCCTGCTCGGCCAGCGCATTGAGCAGGCGGTAGATCTCGGCCTTGGCGCCCACGTCGATGCCGCGCGTGGGCTCATCGAAAAAGAGCACGCTGCAGTCGCGCAGCAGCCACTTGGCAATCACGATCTTCTGCTGGTTGCCGCCCGAGAGCAGCCGCACCTGCTGGTGCACCGAAGGCGTCTTGATGCTGAGCTGCTTCACGTAGCGATGGCCGGCGGCCTCGATGGCGGCCTGATCGAGAAAGACGCCCATCGACACGAACTTCTTCATGCTCGGCAGCACGATGTTGGTTTCGACGTCCATGCCGGTGGCCAGGCCGAAATGCTTGCGGTCTTCCGAGAGGTAGCCGATGCCGTGCGACACCGCGTCTTGCGGCGACTTGATCGACACCTTCTGGCCGCGCACATGGACTTCGCCCGCGTCGATGGCATCGGCGCCGAACACGGCCCGCGCCAGCTCGGTGCGGCCCGCGCCCATGAGCCCGGCAAAGCCCAGGATCTCGCCCTTGCGCAGCACGAAGCTCGCGTTGCGCACCATCGCGCCGCGCGTGATGCCGCGGGCCTCGAGCACGATTTCGTTGCCCGAGGTGTCGGGGAAATCGTTCTCGACCTCGGTGAGCTGGCGCCCGACCATCATGGCGATGAGCGAGTCCATCGGCGTGTCGGCCATCGGCACGGTGGCGATGTACTGGCCGTCGCGCATCACGGTCACGCGGTCGGCGATGCGCTTCAATTCATCCATCTTGTGCGAGATGTAGACCACGGCCACGCCCTGCGACTTGAGCTGTCCGATGATGCGGAACAGGTCGGCCACCTCTTCGTTGTTCAGCGCGGCGGTAGGCTCGTCCATGATGAGCACGCGCGAATCGAACGAGAGCGCCTTGGCGATCTCCACCATCTGCTGCTTGGCCACCGTGAGTTCGCCCACGGGCGTCTGCGGATCGAGCCGCAGGTTCATGCGCGCAAAGATGCGCTGCGTCTCGGCGCGCATGGCGTCTTCGTCGATGAACAAGCCCAGGCGCCCGCGCGGCTCGCGGCCGATGAAGATGTTCTGCGCCGCGCTCAGGTGGTTCATCAGGTTCAGCTCCTGATGGATGATCCCGATGCCCAGCGCCTGCGCGGCGCGTGGGCTCGCGATGTCCACGGGCTGGCCGCCAAACAGCACCTCGCCGGAGTCCTTGCGGTAGACGCCCGCGAGCACCTTCATCAGCGTGGACTTACCGGCGCCGTTCTCGCCCATGAGGGCGTGCACCTCGCCGGGCAGCAGATCGAACTGCGCCTTGTCGAGCGCGCGCACACCGGCAAAAGATTTGCACAGGTCGCGGATGGTGACGATGGGTTGCTGCATGCGGTGCTCAAGCGGTCTGAAGGTCGTAGAAGCGCTGCGCGGTGCCGCGCCAGACTTGCGCCTGCTCGCCGGCCGACAGCTGCGTGATGAAGGCCTGGCTCACGGCGATCCAGCCCGCGTAGTCGCCGGCCAGCGTGAGCACGGGCCAGTCGCTGCCCCACATGAGGCGGGCCGGGCCGAAGCATTCGACGAGGTGCTCCCACACCGGGCGCACCGCGCTCACGGCCGCATCGATACGACCGTGCGTGGATGGCGGCGCTTCGCCCCAGAGCCCCGAGAACTTGCAACACACCTGCGGCAGCGCGGCGAGTGCGGCGATGTCGTTGCGCCACTGCGCAAAGGCCTCGCTGTCGTGCGCACCCACGGGGGGCTTGGCGGCATGGTCGATCACCACCGGCAACTGCGGCCAGTCTTTCAGGAAGCGCAGCAATGGCACCAGGTGCCTCGGCTTCACGAGTGCATCGAAGCGCAGGCCGAGCTGAACGAGTGCCTGCACCGCATCGCGATGCGGCATGCGTGCGATCCAGTCGTCGTCGGGCAGGTCTTGCAGCATCGGCCGCACGCCCTTGAACTTCGGGTGCCGTGCCATGCGCGCCAACGAAGCGGCGGCGTCGGGCTTGGCCAGGTCGACCCAGCCGACCACGCCGCCGATGGCTTCGTGCGTGGCCGCGAGTTCGAGCATGAAGCCGGTTTCTGCTTCCGAGTCGGCCGCCTGCACCAGCACCGTCTGCACGACGTCGTGCGCCTTCAGCAGCGGCATCAGGTCTTGCGGCATGAAGTCGCGCACCAGCGGCGCCAGCGCCGGCACGTCGGCGCGCAGCCACGTGTAGTCGCCGCGCGCGGGCCGCCAGAAGTGCTGGTGCGAGTCGATGCGTGTGGCCATGCGGTTCAGGTCATCGGCAGCGAAGCGTGGGTCCATGGCAAGGCATTCATTCAGATCGCGAGGGCGTCGTCAATCGATGCGAACAGCGTTGCGATGCGGTCGTGTTGAAGCTAGATGTCATGGGCCCGCCTATTGCGTCAGGTCGACGCGATCAATCTGAAAGTACGCACCCGACACCTTCTTGAGCACCAAGGTATGCGAACCCGCCGGCAGGCCCGACACGCTGTAGATCGTTCTCTGGCCCTTGTAGACGGCAACGGCGGGGATCGTCATGGCCTGCGCCGCTGCGCCGTCGAGCGCGCTCGAGAATTGCACCGCCGCCGTATCGACGGGCGCGAGCACGCGGATGCCGGTCCCGTTGAAGGTGACGCTCATCGCGTCGCCGTTTGCCTGGGTGTAGTGAACGTCGAAGTTGAAGTCGCCCGACGCGGGGTTGCGCCCGGTCGAGCGGCCCCAGCTGCTCGTGTAGACGATGCCCGTCCAATCGTCGTTGTGCACAGCCAGCGACGGGAAGAGCAGGTCGAACTCGATCATCACGTTGTTCCGCCGGACCTTCACATGCAACTTGCCGTTCGCGGCCTCTGCGCCAAGGGCGGCGTTCAGGTCGTTGCTGTCCACGATGTCCTTCACCTGGCCGGCCACCGTGGCCTGCAGAAAGACATCGTTGGCGAGCACGCCGCTGTTCGCCGCGTCCGAGCCTGCCAGCACAGATTGCACCAGCACGCCCGCCACGCTCGGCAGGCCGGCCGCGGAGCGCTCGCCCTCGGTCTCCACCGACTTGACCTTGGCGCCCAGGAAATCCGACGGCGTTTCCAGCACCACCACCTGGATGTTCGCCGGGTCGAAGATCGGCTTCAGCGCCTTGGGCTTGAGCCGTGGGTCCTGCACGCCGAACTTGTCCATCGCGAAGTTCTGGAAGCCGACCGCCAGGGCCGGCGAGCTGGCCGCGACGGTGAAGTCGCCGTTCTGGGCGTCGGCAAACATCGGATCGCCCGAGACCTTGGAGTTGGCGTCCCAGCCCAATGCCTGTGCGGCCTTCAGCGCGGCGGTGGTCGGCAGCAGGTTGTTGTCGACCCGCTCGCCGTTGTTGCCGGTGCCGATGCCGATCGGCTGGTAGGCTCCCATCACGATGTTCTTCTCGAAGTGGTCCAGGCTGTTGGCAAACCACACGTGCGCATGGAAGGTGTTGTTCACCAGGATGTTGTTGCGGTTGATGCGCTTGAAGCCTTCGCGGTTCTTCAGCCCGCCCTGGAGCAGCACGTTGTTTTCGATCACGTAGTTGCTCGAGCCGTCGTCCAGGTCGATGTCCCAGCTTCCGGCGAAACCGCGAAAGCGGTTGTTGCGGATCGTGGTGGGGTCCATCGCGTCCAGGTAGGGCATCTCGGGGTGCGCGGTGAGGTCGGCGTTGGCGTTGCCCGAATTGCCCGGTGGCAGCTGGCCCCAGTACCGGTCGCGGCCCCATGAGTTGAAAGCGCCGTGGTCGCCGGTCTCCAGCACCGTGTCGAACACGTCGTTGAACTCGAGCACATGGCCGCCCCAGGTGCCGTCGCCGATGTTGATGCCCGCGCGCGGCGTGCCGTAGATGCTGTTGCTGCGCACCGTGATGTGGGAAGACATCGAGATCTCCACGCCGGTCGCCTGCTTCTCCCGGGTGCCGATGTCGTGGATCAGGTTGTTTTCTGCAATGGACTGGGCCGGATACGCATTGGTCTTCGGGCCGGGCGTCTTGTCCATGTCCGCATAGGACGTCCTGTCGGCATATTGAAAACCGGGCGAGCGCACCGCATCGGGCGAACCGACGAAGAGAATCGCGCTCGCGCCGATGTCCGAGATCTCGTTGCCGCGCACCGCCACGCCGCGGTTGTAGCCGCTGACGAACACGGCGTTGCCGCCCATGGAATACATGTCGTTGCCTGCGATTTCCAGATCCTTGCCGCCTTCGATGTAGATGGCACCGCCGCGAAAGACCTTCCAGTCGCTGCGCAGCAAGGGCTCGGTGGTCTTCATGAAGGTGTTGCCGGTCTGCGTCAGCGTCAGGCCCTTGATGGCCACGTCATGGATCGGCATCGCCTCGGACCCTTTCAGCACGATCAGTTGCTCGACCAGACCCTGGTCGGCGCCACCGCTCACCTCGACCTTCGCGCCCGTCGGATCGAAGCCTGCCTTGGGAATGAAGTAGAGCTTTTTCGCCGCGACGTCATGGAACCACTCCTGCGGCGCATCGAGCTCCTCGAAGATGTTCTCGACGAAGCTGACGCTCCAGTTCGGACCCTGCTCCATGCGGTTGTTGCCGGTCCCCTCGCTCAGGTTGAGCGTGTTGTCGGCATTCTTGCCATTGATCCGGTAGTGAATGTCGCCCCATTCGGCGTTCAGCATGACGTGCGCATACCCGCCCTTGGGGTTGCGCCATTTCGCGACCCGCGCCTGCGCCGTCGCGGCGCCGCTGCCGTTGAAGAAGTGCTTTGTCGTGCTGGACAGGTCGCGCGGCTGGAAGTTGGGAAAGCGCGCCCGAATCTGGCGTTCGCCGTTGACATAGAGGTCGTCGAAATCGGTGCCGTCGGTGGTGGCGGTCCAGCGGCCGCTGCCATCCGGCCCCGTCCATGCCAGCACGCCCAGATTTCTCGCCCCGCTGACGACCGCCTTCTTGCCGGGCACCGCGGTGATGGTGAAGGGCTTGCCCGGTGCCCCCGAAAGCTCGGGGCCCAGCACGATGGTCGACGCCAGGTGGTGCGTGCCTTCGTCCAGGAAGATCGTGCGCCCCGCGGGCGCCAGGCCGCCGGCACCGGCCTGTGCATCGCTGGTGGCCTTCGACACCGCCTGCTTCAGCGTGGCGAAGGGCTTGGCTTGCGTGCCGGGGTTTTGATCGTTGCCGGTGGGAGAGACATAAAGGTTCGTCATGTCCACCGGCGTGGCTGGATCGACCGGGGCCGCGGGGTCGCCGCCGCCACTGCCATCGCCACCACTGCCGCCACCTCCTCCAGCAACAGGCGGCGGAAAGAAGCCGCCACCGCCGCTTCCGCCGCCGCACCCCTGCAGCCCGAACATCAGAACCATCGCAGCCACTGCAGCGCCGATGAAGGAAGGCCAGCGCCATTCCTTCTTGCGCGTTGCAGGCGCGAGCACAGCACATCCAGTCATCATTTTTTTAGACTCCCCTGGTGATTGCGGTGACGCCTACCGGCCGGCGTCAGAACGAGTGGCTCATCCCGAAGTACGTTCCCGTTTGCCTGCCGCCTGCGGGCGGGTTGTTGTTGGTGGCTTCCACCGAGAAATTGGCGGTCGCGCTGTTGTAGACCTTGCCCACCGACGCATAGAGCAAGGTGCGCTTGGACAGTGCGTAGTTGGCCCCCAGCATGAACAGGTTGGCGCTGCCCGCATTGCGGTTCTGCGTGACGCGGAACATGGAGCCGATCAGGGTCAGCCAGGGCGTGACCTTGTAGTTGGCACCGACCCAGTAGTGCGTGGCCTTGCTCGGCGCGTTGAGCGGCGCGTCGGGTGCCGACAGGCGCTGGTAGCCGGCGAACATCTTCAGGTCGTCGAAGGTGGCGGTGCCGCCGAGCGTGAACTCCTTGGACGTGTTGAACAGGTCGGAGTACTTGCCGTTCTTGTCGCGCGCCACGTCGTAGATGGCGCGCACCTCGTACGAAGACGCGGCATAGACCAGCGAGATGCCGTCCTTGCGCAGCTTGGTGAAGCCGTCGGTCTGCTCGCCAAGGCCCGTCTGCACGGTGGCGCTGAAGCCGCCCCAGGTCGGCGTCGTGTATTCGATGCCGTTGTCGTTGCCCTGCCAGTTGCGCCCGCGCACCAGCGTGGCGGTGCCGATGAACTGCTGGCCCGTGGGGTCGATGTACCAGACGTCGTTGGCGATCGCCAGGTTCTTGCCCAGCACCAGCTTGCCCCAGTAGTCCTGCAGGCCGACGTACGCGCGCCGGTTGAGCAGCAGGTCGGCGCCGTTGGGCTTGGCGGCGGGCAGGTCGAAGCCGCCTTCGAGCACGAACAGCGCGGCCATGCCGCCGCCCAGGTCTTCGGTGCCCTTGATGCCCAGCATGCTGGTGCCCCACTGGTTGCCGGCGTGGCGCCACAAGGTGCCGCCGCCCTTGCCCGCGTCGTTGGCGATGTTGTTCTGGTAATCGAGGCCTGCCACCACGCGACCGTAGAGCGTCACGCTGCTTTGGGCCTGGGCGCTCGTCGCGCCGATGCCAAGGCAGGTGCACGCGACACCCGCAGCCATGGCGATGGATCGGACATTCATCTTCTCGTCTCCTTCATGGGTCCTGAAACAGGAATCGGCGACCAGAGGTGGGCCCTGGTGTGTGACAGCTTTTGGCCTTACCAATTTTGGTATGACCACTTTGCCACGATGAAGAATTGGCCTTACCAGAACAAACCCTCTCCGGGTTTCCTCGCAAGAAAGAAGGCGTATAGCGCGCAAGTTCGCCGCGCCGGTGGTGTCAAACTGGCATGACCAGATCGCCAGCTTCGCTCTTTAGCCGACCCCCATGCATCCCCCCGCCAAACCCGCCGACACCCGAAGGCTCTACCAACAGATCGCGGACCAGATCCGGGCCTTCATCCGCAATGGCAACCTGCCCTCGGGCGCGCGGCTGCCCCCGGAACGCGAACTGGCCTTGCAGCTGGGCGTGTCCCGCCCTTCACTGCGCGAAGCGCTGATCGCCCTGGAGATCGACGGGCGCATCGAGATACGGATGGGTTCGGGCGTCTATGTGTGCGCAACGCAGGACGCGTCCGAGCACGCAACGCCGGCGGTCGGCGAGAGCCCTTCGGAAATGATGCAGGCCCGCGCGATGCTCGAAGGCGCGGTGGTCACGCTGGCCTCGGCCCGCGTCACTTCACACCACTTGGACCGCGTGAAGAGTTGCCTGGAAGACATGCGCCAGGATGGCCTGCACGGCCGCACGCAGATCGAGAACGACCGGCGCTTTCACCTCACCATCGCGGAGATGACGGGCAACTCCGTGCTGGTCAGGCTGGTCGGCGAACTCTTCGATGGGCGGCACAGCCCGATCTCGTCGCGCATGAGTGCACGCACGGAAGACTCGCAAGCCTGGAAGGCCGCGTTCGTCGAGCACGAGGCGATCTATCGCGCGCTGGAGGCACGCGACCCGCAGGCCGCCGTGGCGGCGATGCTGCATCACCTGAGCGCATCGCATGCGCGCTGGACGGGGGAAGCGCCCGCGCCGTCCCCCTGACGGGGCGCCGTTCCCCATCATTGCGCCCTTGCGTCATTGCAGCGCGGCTAGTCCGCGTAGACGCCGGCCGCCTTGATGATGGGCGTCCACTTGGCGATTTCGTCGATCACGAACTTCTTGTGGCCTGCCGGTTCGATGCGGCCATCGGTCGCGACCACGGCACCCAGCAGCTCTTCGCGGTGAATGAAGTCCGGGTCTTTCAGCGCCACCTTCAGCGCATCGTTGAGCTTCTTCAACACCGGCGCGGGCGTGCCCTTGGGCGCGTACAGGCCGTGCCAGATCGTGACCTGGAAATTCTTCAGGCCCGCCTCGTCGAGCGTGGGCAGGTCTTTCAGCATCGGCAGCGCGAGCCGCTTGGGCGTGGTCACCGCGAAGGCCTTCACCTTGCCGGCCTGGATCTGCGGCGTGGTGTTGGTGGTCTGGTCGCACAGCAGGTCGATCTGGCCGCCGATCAGGTCAGTGATGGCCGGCGCCGTGCCCTTGTACGGAACGGCCGTCATCTCGGTCTTGGTCGCGCTCTGGTACAGCAGCCCGCACAGGTGCGAGGCCGAACCCACGCCGGCATTGCCGATGTTGATCTTGCCCTTGTTGGCCGCGATCCAGCTCGTCAGTTCCTTGTAGTTGGCCGCGGGAATGCTGGGCTTGGAGATCAGCGTCATCGGCACGTCGTTGACGATGCCCAGGTATTCGAAATCGCTCTCGACCTTGAACGGCAGGTTGCGCACCAGGCTCGGCACGGTCGCCATCGCGATGTGGTTGAGCAGCAGCGTGTAGCCGTCGGGCGTGGCGCGCGCCACCTTGGCCGCGCCGATGGAGCTGCCCGCGCCGGGCACGTTGTCGATGATGACGGTGCCGCCGCCCAGCGGCTTGCGCAGTGCCTCGGCGAGGTCGCGCGCCACGCGGTCGGTGGGGCCGCCGGCCGCGAAGGGCACGACGATGGTCACGGACTTGCCGGCCGGAAAGTCTTGCGCGTGGGCGCCGGCAGCAAGGGCGATCGCCGCGAGGGCGAACAGTTTCTTCATGGAGTCTCCGTCGGGTTGGGATAGATAAAGGGAAATCAGGGCGCGCGCGAAGGCACGCGGCTTTCGAGCGCGGGCGCTTGCCACGCAGGCTGGATGCGGCAGCCGTTCTTGCCGTCGATGTCGTAGCGCGGCATCAATGCCTTGCAACGCTGCACGAGGCCTTCGGGCGTGGGCTTCTCGCCCTTGTCGATCCAGTCGAGCAGCGCGCCGAACAGCGCGGGATATTCCGAATCGCTCAGGTAGCTGTGCTCGTGCTCGTCGCTGAAGCTCTGCACCAGACGGTCGCCGGTGCCGGCCGCGTCGCGGATGCGGCGGTACGCGTTCTCGAGTTCGACGAACGCGGTCGGGTCGTCCATGGCATGCAGCCCGACCGTGGGCAGCGAGGTGCGGCCGGTGGGCTGGCTGTCGGCCGCCAGTGCGCCCTTGGCCTGCGGGTCGGCCGCATAGCGCAGCACGCCGGCATTCAGCGCCGCATCGTCGGCCGAGCCCTGGTAGACCACGCCGATGTTGCCGAAGGGGTTGCGGCCGCCCAGGCGCTTTTGCACCAGGTCCTGGAACAACCATGTCGCCCACGACAGGTGGCCGACCAGCGAGCGCTCCGGAATCTTCACGACCGAGAGGATGGTCTTGAGCCGCGCCACCTGCTCAGGCGTGCGCTGCGCCGCCGGCAGGCCGACGCCGGTGCACGCCTTCACGCGCGCGGCGAGGTCGGCGCGCGTGAGCTTCGAATCCATCGGCAGGCCCATCCACAGCGGGTACTGCGGCTCATCGGGCCTGGGGTGGTTGCGGCAGACGTACTGGTAGACCACGCGCAAGTCGAGTCGGAAGTCGTAGTTGTTGTTGCCCCCGCCGATCACGCCGCTCGTGAGCAGCAGGCCGTCGTAAGAGCTCTTCGGCATCGCTGCATCGCCCGCGGGTGCGTACAGCTCGGCCGCCTTGGCGGCCACGCCGCCGCCGTAGCTTTGTCCGTGCAGCAGCGTGCGATGCGGCTGGCCGAAGTGGCGCACGAAGATCTGGCGCAGGCGCTCGGTGTCTTCGGCCGCCATCGTCACGCCGTAGCCGCCGCGCCGGTAGGTCGAACCGGCCCAGGCGTAGCCCGCCTTCACGGTGACGGCCCAGCGCTTGAGGTCTTCCTCGCTGCGCGCCAGTTGGGGCGGGCCGGTCTCGGGGCCGCCGTGGGCGTGCATGACGAGCACGCGGTTCGCGTTCTTCGCCCATCCGCCCGGAATCGCGATCCAGTAAAGCGCACCGGTGCCGTCTTCACCCGTGTAGCAGCGCGCGGTGTCGGGCACCGGTGCCGGACAGGCGGCCGCCCTGGGTGCCATCGGCGCGGCTTTCACGGCCTGCGCGGACAGCAGCGGTGCCGCGCCGAGCAAGGCGAATGCGGCCAGGCGGGACAGTTGTTTTTTCAATGGCGTACTCCGAGTTCCAGCGCCGCATTCGATCCCTGGGCGGAAACGAATGCCAGGACGCCGCTGTTGAAGATGAAATTGCCGGGCCGGCCCGCATCGGCCTGCGCCACGCCGGGCACCGGCGCGTCGTAGCTCAGGGCCGCGGCCGCGCCACCGAGATTGAACCCGCTGCCCGTCACGGTCGCATCATGGTTCTCCCCCTTCACGCTCAGCATCGCGTAGCTCCCATCGGCCGCGCCAGACGCAAGGCTCTGCGCCCGCGCAAGAACACGCAGGCCCACGCTGGTGGCCGATTCGCGCACCAGGTGCAGCGGCACCGTGGCACCGTTGACCAGCCCGACCACCATCGAGCCGCTGAGCGTGCCGCCGCTCGTGGCGGCCGGGTCGCCCGGCGGTGTGGTGAAGACGTCGAACGCGCCATGGCTCGCGTTGTAGGCGATGTAGCCCTTCTCTGTGCCGGCGCAGTTGGCAACGTAGAGCATGAAGCTCTTCGACGTCGTGTCGCGGCAGTACTGGAAGCTGCCTTCGGCGCGCAGCTTCATCGCCGCGCCGTAGGCAGAGACACCGTCCTTGTCCTGCACCACGCCCGCCGCGTTGAAGGTGGCGGCGATGGCCTTGAAGTCGCTGGCGCCCGTGCTGTCGTAGGTGTTCTGAAAGGCCAGCAGCGGCGCGAAGCCACCGCCCGCTGGCGCATCCACGCCGCCCGACAGCACACCGCCAGCCCCGAAACTGAAGACCGGGCCGTTGGTACCGCTCGAATAGCTGCAACTGCCCTGCGACACCAGCGTGCCGTTGCGCTGGATGCCGGTGCGGCCCTGCGCGCTCGCGTCGATGGTCACGGTGTAGGCCATGGTGGCCGGGTTGACCTGCACGCGCAGTTCTTCACCGAAGCTGTTGCCGCCCTTGTAGGTGGCGACGGACGCGGGCAGGTTCGGGCAGGCCAGCGGGTCGCCCACCTCGGTCACGCAGCTGTAGTTGACGGCCGCATCGAGGCTGCCGCTGCCGCGGTACTTGGGCCACGACGGAAACAGGCACAGCGGCCGCGTGCGGCCGTAGGTGCCGGCCACCGCATCCACGGCCACGCCGGTGGCGGGCGCCAGCCCGGCCTCGACCCAACCTTCGAGCGCGGCGAGCGAATCCCAGTTGGGAATGAAGCTGCCCGTGCCGTGGCCCATGCCGGGCACGGTGTAGAAGCGCACGCTCTGGTCGACGGCCGCCTGGCCCACGGTGGCAATGAGCTGCTTGTAGTAGTCGATGGTCGAGTTCGGGCTGATCACTTCGTCGGCCAGGCCGTGCAGCATGATGAGCCGGCCGCCGTGCGCGAAGAACGGCGCCAGGTTCGGGTTGGTCGCGTCGGTGAGATTCGATACCTCGGTCACCCGCGCGGCATAGCTGCCGGGGTTCTGCGGATCGAAGGTCAGCGTGTCGAACGTTGCGATGCGCGTGACGAAGTACTTCACCCACTGGTCGCCGGTGACGTACATGTTGGCGTCGGTCGAGGTGGCCGGGTTGTTCGGCACCTTCGACGAGCCGAGGTTGCGCGTGGTGAAGGGCCCCGCCACCAGCGCACCTTCGAGCAGGTTGTAGCCGCCCGCACGCTTGACGCCATTGGCCAGCGAATAGGTCGTGAAGTCGAGCGGCGACTCGATGGCCTGCACGGTGGCGATCTGCGCGTCCGACAGGCAGGTGCTGCCCGTGTCCGCGCCGCCGGGGCAGCGCAGCGAAGCCAGTATCTGCGTGTTCAGCTGCCTGCAGCTTTCGACGTTGCTCACGATGTTGTCGACCGCGCCGTCGAGCTTGTCGCAGGCCTGCATCGCGGCCTTCTGCACCATCAGCGTCTTGGCCACGCTCATCCAGCCGGCACCGCCGTTGTTGTACAGCGCGCGGCCCACCGCCACGTTCGACAGCCGCGTGCCGGTGTAGTTGAGCGCGGGCTCGTTGGCGATCACGCCGTCGTAGTCCAGCGGCCAGCGCTGGATGTAGCTGAGCGCATCGCGCCCACCGGTCGAGGTGCCGAGGAAGTAGGCGTGCTTCGGCGCGACGCCGTAGCGCGCGAGCACCAGTGCCTGCGCCACGTCGCGCGTCTTCTTGAGCGACTGGCCGCCGTAGTTCGCGAGCTGTTCGTCGTTGGCCGCGAAGCGCCCGTCGGTGATGCTGCTCGACTGGTGGCCCGAGTCGTCGCCATAGGTGGCGTAGCCGAGCGCCAGCGGCGCGGGCTTGCCCGCCGGGCCGAAGCGGATGACCTCGGTGCCGTCGATGAGCACGCCGTCGAAGCCGCCACCGCCGAAGTGGATGGTCTTCTGGTTCCACTTCTCGGGCAGGTTGACCGCGAAGTTGATCGCGCCCGCGCTCGCATCGACGGGCTGGATGGTGCCGCGCACGCGGCAGTAGTCGCCCAGCACGTTGCCGGCATCGCCCGCCGCCACCGGCGTGGCGCTGGTGACGGTGGCACCCTGCGTGGGCAGGCTGATCAGCGCGGCGGGCAGGCTCTTGCCGGCCAGGTCCGCGCACGACAGCAACGGCTGCACGGGCGGCGGCGGGTTGCCGGGTGGGTTGTCGGGCGGATTGCCCGGCGGGTTGGCAGGCGGGTCGGCGGGTGGGTTGTTGCCGCTCGCGGGAGGGTTCGCGGGCAGGCTCGGGAAGAAGCCCGAGCCCCCTCCTCCCCCACCACCGCAGGCGGCGAGCACGAGCGAAATACCGATCGCCGGGCCGAACGAACGGCACGCACGAAGGGCGCGATGAATCATCGATGCGGGGCGCGGTGAGCGCATGGTCTTGTCTCCGGCATGCAGCCTCGCTGGGCTGCTTTTTGAATGGGCGGCCGGACGATAGATTCACGAGTGACTTCGGGTCAAATAAAATAAAGAGGCACTCTCGATATGAAAAACATATGGACATCCGGGCACTGAGGTACTTCGTGGCCGTCGCGGGCACCGGCCACATGACGCGCGCCGCCGAGCAACTGGGCATTCAGCAGCCACCGCTGAGCCAGCAGATCAAGGCACTCGAACGCGAGCTGGGCGTGCTGCTGTTCAAGCGCCATCCGCGTGGCGTGGCGCTCACCGATGCGGGCCGGCTGTTCCAGGTCGAGGCGCTGCGCATGCTGCAGGACATGGACGCCATGAAGCAGCGCATGGCGCGCGTGGCCAACGGGCAGGCCGGCACGCTCGCGGTCGGCTTCACCAGTTCGGCGGCCGCGCACCGCTTCATGCCCGAGGCACTGCGCGCCTTTCGCCGCGCGCACCCCGACGTGGAACTGCAACTGCGCGAAGACAACGCGGCCGAGGTGACCGAGGCACTGGCCGCGGGCCGGCTGCACTGCGGCCTGCTGCGCGTGCCGGTGGCGCGCCCCGAGGGCTTGCTGTTCGAAACGCTGCTGCGCGAGCCCGTGCTGGTCGCGATGCCGAGCGACCATCGCTTCGCCGTGGCGGCCGGCAAGAAGTCTTCGCGGCCGTTGCCGCTGTCGAAGCTGTGCGAGGAAGGCATCATCCTCGTGCGCCGTCCGGGCGCGCCCGGCCTCTATGCCGAGCTGCTCGCGCTGTGCCATGCCAAGGGCCTGCGCCCGCGCGTGGTGGCCGAAGTCGATCGCATGATGACCAACCTGAACCTCGTGGCGGCAGGCGTCGGCCTGTCGGTGGTGCCGGCCTCGATGACCGGCGTGCACGCGCACGCCATCGCCTACACGCGGCTGGCCGATGGCGGCCAGCTCGACGCGCCGCTCACGCTGGTGTCGCGCACCGAAGAAGACAACCTGCCCGCGCAGCATTTCGCGGCGCTGCTGCGCAAGCTCGCGGCCAAGAATCCGGGGTCATGACCGTGCCACCGCTGCAACGCCGCCACTTCATGCGCCGCGTGGGCACCGGGCTCGCGGCCGTGTGTGCGCTGACGCGCCTGTCGTACGCAGCGTCGCCGCCGTGGCCGCATCGCCCGGTGCGGCTGATCGTGGTCTACCCGCCCGGCGGCGTGAGCGACGGCATGGCGCGCGTGCTGGCCGATCCGCTCTCGCAGTCGCTCGGCGTGCCGGTGCTGATCGAGAACCGCCCCGGCGCCGGCGGCAGCCTCGGCATGGATGCGCTCGCGCGTGCCACGCCCGATGGCTGCACGCTGGCCTTTTCAGCCATCAGCCCGCTCACGCTGCACCCGCTGATCGCGCGTGTGCCGTATGACCCGCTGCGCGCCTTCGCACCCGTGGCCAGCGTGATGCGCACGCCGGTGCTGGTGGTGGGTACGCAGGCCTTCACCGGTCGCGGCTTCGGCGAGCTGATCGCGCAGGCGCGCGGCCGGCCCGGCGCGGTGCGCTGGGCCACGTCGGGCGTGGCGACCATCGGCCACATGGTGCTTGCGCAGGTGCGCAGGCAAAGCCGCACCGACATCACGCACATCCCCTACCAGGGCGGCGGTCCGCAGCTCAACGATGCGCTCGGCGGGCAGTTCGAGGTGCTGTCGACCAACGTCGCGGCGCAGCAGCTGCAGTACATCGAGGGCGGGCGCTTCCAGGCACTGGCGGTCGGCGCGCCCGCGCGCATCGAGGCGCTGCCCGCGGTGCCGACACTGGCGGAACTCGGTTTTGAAAAAGCGAATCGCGACTCGCTGTTCGGCATCTTCGCGCCGGCCCACACGCCCACATCGGTGGTGCAGCGCCTGAACATCGAGATCAACCGCGTGCTGCGCGGCGACGCCGTGCTCGCGCGTTTGCGCGGCGCCTACAACCTGCCGGCCGGCGGCGGCATCGAAGACTTCGCGCACGAGATCACGCTCGACCGGCGACGCAACCGCGAGCTGGTGTCGGGAGACCGCTCGCAGTTCGACTAGGGCCTGCCTGGCCGGTCAGTTGCCTGCCGTCCAGAGGCGCGGGTAGTCCTTCACGAAGCCGTCGGGCGTGACGCCCAGCACCGCCGCGTAGTCGAAGCGCTTCGCCTCGTAGGCGTACTCGCTCTCGCTGCGCCGCTCGTAGCGTTGCATGAGTTCGCTCAGCACGCCGCCGCCGTCCAGGTCGACCCATGCCGCCGGCGCATCGGCGCTCTCGCCTTTCGCAAGATTGAGCCGGCGCAACTGCAGCAGGTTGGTGGCGGGCGTGAAGCCCAGGTCGAGATCGACGCAGTGCGACATGTCGGACACCGCTTCGTCATTGAGCTTCCAGTGGCCGCGCGCATCGCGGGTGATCGACAGGTCGATGGCCGAGTCGCCGAGCCAGCCGCGCACGGTGCCCCATTGGGTGTGCCAGAGCAGGTCGCAGCGCACGCGGTAGTGCAGCTGGCCGATGCGGCCGTCTTCCATTCGGAACACGGCACCGCCATCGAGTTGCCAGGCCGAGGCATTGCGTTCGAGGCGGCAGGCGTCGTGGCCCGGTGCATCGAGCCTGCGCCAGAGAATGGAGGCGACGGTTTGCATGGCGCGGATGATGGACCGGCGTGCTGCGGTGCGCAAGCCTTGCCCCTTCGTCTTCGCAGGTGGCAGTCAGGTTCGGGCGCTAGCGTCGGCGGCGCATGTTGCCGCCCACCCACACCGAGCCGAGCGATCCGCGCGAAGCGCCTCCCCCACGGCCCGCGCCGCCCGCGCCCCGCGTGCTCGACCTGATCGACCGCGCCGCGATGCCGCTCGCCCTTGCCATCGCGGTGCTGCTCTTCCTGCAATGGCCGCTGCGCGACCTCGCGGGCTCTGGCAACGGCCCGACGCAGGCGAACGATCTTGCACAGTGGCTGTTCGCGCTTTATGTGGCGGTGGCGTTGCGGCATGCGGGACGGCGCGGGGCGCACCTCGTGGCCCGGCCCGACCTGGCCGCCGACACCACCGGCCGCTTCGCGCGGCTGCGCCGCATCGGCGCGGCGCTGTGCGTGCTGCCGTGGGCGCTGTTCCTGATCGTGACGGCCACCGTGCCGGTGGTGCGCGCGGTGATGGCGATGGAGCTGTTCCCCGACACCTTCAACCCCGGCTATTTCATGATCAAGGTCGCGCTGCTGCTGCTCGCCTTGCTGCTGGCGGTGCAGAGCGCGCTCAACCTCTGGCACGAACGCAGGCCCGCGTAAGCACAGATGGCCTGGTTCGGACTCGCCCTTCTCGCGCTGGCCCTGGCGCTGATGATGACCACCGGCTGGCCGACCTACGCCGTGCTGCTCGGCGTGTGCACGCTGGGCGCGGTGGCGGGGCTGGCGCTGGGTGCCTTCGACGTCGCGCTGCTGCAGAACCTGCCGTGGCGCATCGTCGGCCTGCTGGAGCACGACTTGCTGCAAGCCCTCGCGCTCTACGCGCTGGTCGGCGCGCTGCTCAACCGGCTGGCATTGGCCGAGCACCTGTACAACGGCCTGCGCAAGCTGCTGGCTTTTGTCGTGCCGCGCGCCGCATCGGAGCTGGCCGGCATGGTGCTGGGCCTGATGCTCGCGCCGATGAACGGCTCGGTCGGCGCCAGCCTGCTCACGCTGGCGCGCACCGCCGGCAAGGGCTGGGCGCGCGAAGGCTTGCCCGCCGAGCAGCGCACCGCGCTCGTTGCCGTGACCAGCACGCTGGGCGTGATCGTGCCGCCCTCGCTGGTGCTGCTGTTGCTCGGCGACGCGATGCTGCGCGCGCACACCGAGGGCATGAACATGGCGCGCGAACTCTCGCTGCCCACGGCCGCCGCCGGAGCCGCCAACCGCATCGTCAACACGCAGGACATCCTGCAGGCCGCGCTGGTGCCCGCGGCGGCACTGCTGCTCGGCTGGCTCGCCGTCGCGTGGTTCGGCGCACGACGCAAGCCGGTGCCGAGCGCGCCACGCGAACCGATCGACCGCCGCGAAGGCTGGACGCTGCTGCTCGTGCCTTTGCTGATCGGCGCGCTGCTGGTGCTGGTGACCATGGGCAAGGTGCGCGCGGTCGAAGGCGCGGCCGCCGCCTGCGTGATGCTGCTGGGCTGGGGCCTCGTGTCGCGCCAGCTCACGCGCCCGGTGCTGGGGCAGGTGCTCGACGATGCGATGGCGCTCACCGGCGCGCTCTACGCACTGCTCGCGGCGGCCACCACCTTCTCGCTGCTGCTGCGCGGCTTCGGCACCGACGGGCTGATCGCGCGGCTCATGCTGTCGCTGCAGGGCCATCCGATGCTCGGGCTCATGGCGGTGCTGGCCGTGCTGCTGGCCTGCGCTTTCGTGCTCGATGCCTTCGAGCTGATCTTCCTGATCGTGCCCATCGTGATGCCGCCGGTGCTGGCGCAGCTCGACGACGCGGCATGGATCGCCACGCTCACGCTGCTGGTGCTGCAGGCCGGCTTTCTGCTGCCGCCCTTCGGCTATGCATTGGTGCTCGCGCGCGGCCAGGTTGCGCCGCGCCCTCCGGTGGCCGCCATCGCGCGCGCGCTCGTTCCCTACCTGGCCGTGCTTGCCGTGGTGACCGCCGGCGTGATGGCCCTGCCGCAAACCACGCGCTGGCTGCGCACCTCGCCGACCGCGCTGGCACCGGCCCAGCCGATGAACGAGGAAGCGGTCGACCGGCTCATGCGCGAGATGGCGCCACCGCCCGACACGAGCGACAGCAGCACGCCGCCCGAAGAAAACTGAGGGCCCGCACGCATCGGACTGCCGGACAATGCGCGGCACCATGACCCAGCTTTTCGCGGCGCTCGCGCTGCTCCTGTCCGTTCTTTTCTGCAGCGCCGGCCACGCCGCAACCACGCTGAAAGACGGCGACATCATCTTCCACACCTCGCGCTCGGCGCAGAGCGTGGCGGTGCAGCGCGCCACCGGTTCGCGCTACAGCCACATGGGCATCGTGCTGTTTCAAGGTGGCAAGCCCTATGTGTTCGAGGCGGTGTCGACGGTGCGCTACACGCCACTCGCGCAATGGACGGCGCGCGGCAACGGCGGCCACTACGTGGTCAAGCGCCTGCGCGATGCCGACAAGCTGCTGACGCCCGCAGCCGTGGCGCGCCTGCGTGCGCGCACCTCGGACTTTGCGGGCCGTCCGTACGACCTGACCTTCGAGTGGTCGGACCAGCGCATCTACTGTTCGGAACTCGTGTGGAAGCTCTACCAACGCGCACTGGGCATCCGCATCGGCGAGCTGCAGAAGATCCGCGAATTCAACCTGACGGACCCGGCGGTGCGCGCCAAGATGCGCGAGCGCTATGGCGACAAGGTGCCGATGGACGAACCGGTGATCTCGCCTGTGGCGATGTTCGAGTCGCCATTGCTCATGACTGTCGAGACTCGCTGAGGAGTTTTCTGCCTGCTGGTGTTCGTTCAGGGCGGTGGTTGATCAGCGAGCACAACGACAGCGCCTCTTGTGCGCAGGGCACCGGGTACTCCCCGCAGCGAAATAAAGGAGGAGGGGCGAAGCCCCGGGGGACATTCGCGGAGGGGAGTACCCGGTGTCCTGTGCACGCACCCCGAACAGCAGCACCAAACAGACAATCAGCCTGTCCCCTCGATAGGCACAACCGCCCCACCCGCGAGACAATTGTTGCCGTGAGTCCCCACCCCCCGTCAGCCCCGCCGATCCGCCGCATCGCCCACCTCGACATGGACGCCTTCTACGCGTCGGTCGAGCTGTTGCGCTATCCGCAACTCAAGGGCCTGCCCGTGGTGATCGGCGGCGGGCGGCGCAGCGTGGACGAGGCCATCCGCAACCTGCCCGAAGGCGGCACGCTCGCCGACATTCCGGTCGAGTCGTTCCCGCGCCTGAAGGACTACACCGGCCGCGGCGTGATCACCACGGCGACCTACCCCGCGCGCCAGTTCGGCATCGGCTCGGCCATGGGGCTCATGAAGGCCGCCAAGCTCTGTCCGCAGGCGTTGATCCTGCCGGTCGATTTCGACGAATACCGCCGCTTCTCGCGTGCCTTCAAGAAAGTCATTCTCGACATCGCGCCGCTGATGGAAGACCGTGGCGTGGACGAGGTGTACATCGACTTCACCGACGTGCCCGGGGGCCAGCGCGAAGGCGGCCGCGTGCTCGCGCGGTTGATCCAGAAATCGATCTTCGACGCCACGGGCCTGACCTGCTCCATCGGCGTGGCGCCCAACAAGCTCATCGCCAAGATGGCGAGCGAGTTCAACAAGCCCAACGGCATCTCGGTGGTGTACGAGGACGACCTCGAAACGCGCATCTGGCCGCTGCCCTGCCGCAAGGTGAACGGCATCGGCCCCAAGGCCGACGAAAAGCTCAAGCGCTTCGGCATCGAGACCGTGGGCCAACTGGCGGCGCGCGATCGCGACTGGCTCGTTGCCACCTTCGGCAAGGCCACCGGCGCGTGGATGCACGAGGTGTCATGGGGCCGCGACAACCGGACGGTCGTGACCGAAAGCGAACCCGTCTCGATGAGCCGCGAGACCACCTTCGACCGCGACCTGCATGCGGTGCGCGACCGCGCCGCGCTGGGTGCGATCTTCACCGACCTGTGCGAGCGGCTCGCCGGAGACCTGCAGCGCAAGGGCTACGTGGGCAAGACCATCGGCATCAAGCTGCGCTACGACGACTTCAAGATCGCCACGCGCGACCAGACCATCGACCGCTTCACCGACGACGGCAAGACCATCCGCCAGATCGGCGGCCAATGCCTCAAGCGCGTGCCGCTGGAGCGGCCCCTGCGCCTGTTGGGCGTGCGCGTGGGAGCACTCGCCAAGGCCGGCAGCCCCGAGGCGCTGGCACCGGCCGGTGCGGGCGGGCATCGCCCGGCGGCGGAGCCGGTGTCGACCACCGCATCGCTTTTCTGAGCGTCGACACCATGTTCATCAGACGCTGGCTCAAGCGCATCGCATTCACGCTGCTGGGATTGGTGGCGCTGGTCGGGCTCTATGTGGCCACGGCCTGCGCGCTGGTGCTGTGGCCCGCCAACGCCAGGCCACCGGACGCCGTGGCGGCCACGAATGCGCCCGAGGTGCAGGCCTGGGTGTTGAGCAACGGCGTGCACACCGACTACGTGTTCCCGATCCGCTCGGCCGCCATCGACTGGCAACAGCTCTTTCCACTGGCGGACTTCCGTGCGGTGCCGCCGGATGCCGAGTTCATCGCCATCGGCTGGGGCGACCGCGAGTTCTACCTGAACACGCCCACCTGGGGCGATCTGACGGCCTCGCGCGCCTTCGGTGCGCTGTCGGGCGGCAACCGCTCACTGATGCATGTGAGCTACCTGCAGCGCGGGCAACTGGGGCGCGGTGCGTTCAACCTGCCGCTCTCGCAGACCCAGTACGCGCAACTGGTCGGGTACGTGCAACGCACCTTGCCATCGGGCCGCGCGACGCCCATCGCGGGCGCGCACTACGACAGGCAGGATGCCTTCTACGAAGCCGAAGGCGGCTACAACCTCTTCGAGACCTGCAACACCTGGATCGGGCGTGGGTTGCGGCAGGCGGGCGTCACGGTCAGCCGCTGGACGCCCTTCGACTTCACGGTGACGTGGCATCTGCAACCCGCAACGCACTGAGCGTTGCGGGTTACGCGTTGCATATCAGTCCAGCCCGTCGAAGTCCGCGTCGTCCGGCCCGATGTGCGGGGGCGAGCGCCAGCCGGCATCGCGCATCGAGCGGGCCACCTGGTGCTCCACGCCCATCAACACCGCGAACAGCGCCATGCGCACGGGAATGCCGTTGTCGGTCTGGCGGAAGATCGCCAGCCGCGGGTCGTGGTTGAGGTCGATGCTCAGGTCGTTCGCACCGGGGCGGCCGTCGCGCGGCAGCGGGTGCATGAGGATGGTGTCGGGCTTGCAGACCGCATCGACCAGCGCCTTGCGCACCTGGAACTCCGGCGTGTAGCCCTCGATTTCCTCACCCGCGAAGCGCTCCTTCTGGATGCGGGTGGCATAGACCACGTCGGCACCGCGCAGGCCTTCTTCGAGCGATTGCGTCTGCTCGATCACATGGCCGTTGCGCGACACCAGGTCGAGCAGGTAGGCCGGCATTTCCAGCGACGGCGGCGCGATCAGCGTGAACTTCAGCCCGCGGTACAGCGCCAGCAGCCGGATCAGCGAATGCACCGTGCGGCCGTACTTCAGGTCGCCCACGATCGCCACATGCGTGCCGTCGACCAGCTTGCCCATGCGCGAGAACTCGCGCTGGATGGTGTACAGGTCGAGGATGGCCTGGCTCGGGTGCTCGCCCGGACCGTCGCCCGCATTGATGACCGGGATGTTGGTGGCGCGCGCGAACTCGGCCACCGAGCCCTGCTCGGGGTGGCGCACCACCAGCGCATCGACGTAGCCGCTCATCACGCGGCTGGTGTCGTAGATCGACTCGCCCTTGGCCATAGACGAGAAGGTGAAGCCGGTGGTGTCGCACACCGTGCCGCCCAGCCGGCAGAACGCCGCGCCGAAGCTCACGCGGGTGCGGGTGCTGGCCTCGAAGAAGAGGCTGCCGAGCACCGCGCCTTCGAGGATGCGCGTGACCTTCTGGCGACGCGCGATAGGCTGCATGACATCGGCAACCTGGAACAGGTCTTCGAGGCTCTCGCGCTCGAACTGCGCCACCGACAGCAGGTGCGGCCGGCCTTCGGCGGCGATGCGCTGGCCGAGCGGGCGATCGTCGGCACCGGCGCTGGCCTGCGCCTCGCGCTGCAGGATCTCGGCGACGAACTTGCCGACCATCTCGGGCATGGCCCGCGACTCGCCGGAGTCGGCTGGCAGCAGCCAGGTGTCGAGTGCCCGGCGGCGAACACCCAGGCGCTCGGAGAACGCATCGCGGGTGAGATTGAGGCGGCGCATGGCGTCGCGCAGGATGTCTTGTTGCTGGCTCATGGGCCGCAAATATACGCCATGCGTAAGAATTTCTCGTGAAAATTTACGCCTTGCGTATATTTTTAGATGAGGCGGCTGCCCAGCCGCCACAACGCCCTCAGGGCTTGGGCACGCCGCCCTGCCACTGCGGCCAGTTCGCCACGATGTGATCGACCACGCGGCTGCCCACCAGCTCGATGTTTTCCACCGTCTCGGCAAAGCCGCCGGCCGTTTCGCCCGGTGCCGGGTCCAGGTGCTGCAGCGTGGTTTCCTTCGGGCTGCCCTGGTCGAAGTTGACCGCGCCGCGCAGGCTCATCACGCGATCGGTGCCGTGCGTGCGCTTGATCACGAGGGTGATGGCGGCGGCTTCCATTTCGGTGATGACGTAGTCGTCGGCGCCGTAGAGCTTGGCGATGTACTGCGCCTGCTTCGACATGCCGGGGCCGTGGAAGAAGGTGTCGCCGGTCATGTGCGTGCCGGTGCCCACGAAAGGCGCGCGACGCGCTGCGGCGTCGGGGTAGCGCAGGCGGTACTTGCGCGCCGATTCCGAGTCTTTCAGCGGCGTGTCGGCCGAGAGCTTCATGGCCCAGCTCACGAGGTCGGGGTTGATCCTGAAGCGGCGGTATTCCTCGTAGCCCTTGCGCGGCATAAAGGTCGGCTCGCCGGCCTTGTTCTCTTCGGGCGCCCAGCGGTGGCCCAGGTCGTAGTCCACGAGCCAGGTGGCCCAGCTGACTTCGCCGATGGTGCCGCGCGACGGCGGCGTGCCGGCCACGCCGGAGATCACGTAGTAGGCCTGCGAGAAGTCGAACTGCGGGTTCAGCAGGATGGCCTGCATCGACGACGACGAGTTGACCTTGCCCATGCCGAGCACCGCGCCGCACACGCCGTCGGCGTTGCAGTACACGGGCTGCAACGCGCCGGGCACGGTGATCGGCTTGGCGTTCATCCAGTAGCGCTCATACCAGTGCTGGAACTCGCCGGCGCGGTCGCCGGTGTTCTTGCCGATCTCGAACATGGCGGCAACGAACACCTTGACCCTGATGGGCGCAGCGGCCGCCGTGGTCGCGCCCGTTGCGGATGACGGGTTCGAGGTGGAAGCACAGGCGGTGGCAAGCAGCGCAACGCCGCACAGCGCCAAGAGGCGCGTGCCAAGGGAAGACCAACGAGGGAACATTCTGGAACTCGGTAAAGGAAAAAGGACGCCGGACAGCAGCAACAAACGCGCCCGGCGCGCCGGCAACGTGCGCGGCGCCCTGCCCGCCACCCGCGATTGTCGGCTCAGCCGCCGCTGGCGGCGAGGCTGAAGCGCACGCTGTCGCGCTCCAGCGCGATGGCGTAGCCGAGGTCTTCGGCCAGGTTCTGCAGCGCGACCGCATCGATGGCCAGCGCGCGCGGCGCACGGTGCGCGTCGAGCACGGCCTGCGTGGCGCCGGGTTCGCGCGGCAAGGCGCTCAGGCGCAGAGCATCGGCGCCGTCGGCCTCGATGCGGATCGTGACGGCCTCGACCACGCCGTCATGCAGGTAGCCGAGCGCACCCAGGAAGAGATAGCGCAGCGCGGCGCCCGCGGGCCAGCGCGGCTCGTCCTCCTGAGCGGCAACGGAATCGGTGGCATCGAGCGCCACGCCGTGCAGGTCGAAGGCCGAACGCATCAGGCTCACGCACTGCGCCACCAGCGCGCTGCGGGTGATGCCGTCGTCGGTCGTCGCCAGTTCCCAGTCGCGCAGCGAGCGGATGGCGTGGACCAGCTCCGACACCTGGTTGTCGATCAGCGCCACGCGCTCTTCGCAGGCGGCTGCATCGATGGTGGCGGCCCCCACCTGCCGCTTGAGCATCAGCAGCGCCATGCGGATCACCGACACCGGCGCGGCCATGTCGTGCCGCAATGCCGGCAGGGCGCGCGTGAGCAGTTCATGGCGCACGCCGGCGGCGATCCAGCTGCGCGCTCCGGGAGACGACTTCATCGCGCGGCACCTCCAGTCGGCAGGGTCATCGGGCCCGACGTGAAGGATGCCGGTGCACGGGCGTGGCCTGCGGGGTGAGGAGCGACGGGAGACACGGTCACGGGATACGTCCTGAAACGGAAAGCAAGGCCACGAGTATCGGGCCCGTCCCCCGCGCCGGACGTAGGAACGAGCCTACGACGGCCGGCCCCGCGCAGCGCCGGCCGCATCGCCATCGCCGGTTGGAGATGTCCGGAAGC
Source organism: Variovorax sp. EL159 (assembly GCF_900100965.1). Taxonomy (GTDB): domain Bacteria; phylum Pseudomonadota; class Gammaproteobacteria; order Burkholderiales; family Burkholderiaceae_C; genus Variovorax. Next base: position 121,319 of record NZ_FMUJ01000006.1, read on the forward strand.
AGCGCGCCGGCACCGGGCCGCATGCCTATCTTCAGCCGCTCCTTCACTCCCCTTGCACCACACCGCATGACACCCGAACAGAACAAGCGCGCCGTCTCCGAGGCATGGAAGGCCTTTGCCAGCCGCGACCCGCAGCGCATCCGGGCCGCCTTCACCGACGACGCCGAATGGCTCGCGCCGAAAGACAACGCCACCGGCGTGGCGCTCGGCTTCACCGATCACATGATCGGACCCGACACGATCGTGCGCTTCCTGGCCGAGGAATTTCCGAAACTGTTCGTGGCCGATGTGTCGGTGCAGTTCACCCACCCCATGCTCTGCGAGGGCGACACGGTGATGCTCGAGATGCGCCTGCAGGCCACGCTCCCCAGCGGCCGGCACTACGACAACGACTACTGCCTCATCCTCGAACTGCGCGAAGGCCGCATCGCCCGGGTGCGCGAGTACATGGACACGCAGAAGGGCCGCGGCAGCGTCATCGGCGACCTGCCATCGGACCTCAGGGCTGCCGGGCCCGTGCCTGCAGTTCCCGCTTGAGCAGCTTGCCGTTGGCCGTGGTCGGCATCGCGTCGATCACCTCGATGCGGGCCGGCCGCTTGTACGGCGACAGGTGCTCCACCAGTTGCACGCGCAAGGCCGCTTCATCGAGCACGGCGCCCGGCTTCATCTCGACGAAGGCGACGATCTGCTCGTTGCCATCGGCCTCCGGCACGCCGACGACCGCGCACAGGTGCACGCCGTCGAAGCGGCCGATCACCGCCTCGATCTCGGCCGGGTACACGTTGAAACCTGAGCGGATGATCATTTCCTTCAGCCGACCGACCACGAACAGCGCGCCGTCTTCGCCGAAGCGCCCGAGGTCGCCCGACGCATACCAGCCGCCGGGGCGCATCACCTGCGCGGTGGCGGCCGCATCGCGGAAGTAGCCCAGCATCAGGCCCGGGCCGCGCAGCCAGATTTCGCCGGTGTCGCCTTGTGCCGCGTCCTGCCCGTCGAGGGTGACGATGCGCGCCTCGCCGCCTTCCACCGCATGGCCAGCGGCCGTGTCGGTGCGCGGCGATTCGGTGCGTGTGAGAAACACCGAGCCCGCGTACTCCGACAGGCCGTAGCCATAGTGCAGCGGCTGACCGAACAACCGCTCCACGCGCTGCTTGAGCGCCGGGTCGAGCGGCGCCGAGCCGGTGTACACGTAGCGCAGATGCGGAAAGCGCGGCACCACGTGCTCCGCATCGATGTGGGCCAGCAGGCGCGCGTACATGGTCGGCGGGCCGAGCAGGTTCGACACCTGCTCGCCGGCCAGTGCCTGCAGCACGTCGACCGGCGAGAAGGCACTGCGCAGCACCAGAGATGCACCACCCGTCAGCGCCGCCATCAGCACCGTGCCGATGCCGAAGATGTGCGTCATGGGCAGGAAGGCGTAGGCACGGTCGCGCTCGTTCAGCGCGCGCACGGTGGCCGACACGCGCCCGAAGTGCAGCAGGCCGCGATGCGACACCATCACGCCCTTGGGGGTGCCCGAGGTGCCCGACGTGAAGATGATGGCGGCCGTGTCGGCCAATGCCGCATCGGGCTCCACACGTGCCTCGGCGCGCACCGCCGAGCGCATCACGCCCGGCAATGCCATCGGCACCGCACCGGCGCGCTGCGCATGCCGATCCGCCGATTCGGAAGCCTCGGCCGTGAAGCAGCACAGCCGCGCATCGGCCCGCTCGGCGATGGCCGCGATCTCGCCCGGCGACATGCGCGCATTGACGCCGCACGACCACGCACCGATGCGGCTGCAGGCCATGAGCAGCGCGATGTGCGCGGCGCAGTTCTCGGCCACCAGCACCACGCGGTCGGTCGGCCGCACGCCGGCATCCTGCAGGTCTTGCGCGGCCACGTCGACCATCGCCTGCAAGGCCGCGTAGGTCGTGGCGCCCGTGGGCCCGAACAGAAAGACGGCATCGGGCGTGCGGGCCGCACGCGCCTCCAGCAATTCGTGAATGCGCTGCATCGTCTATTCCGCCTCGATGCCCTTGGACGCGCTCGCCCAGAGCCTGCGGTCGGACACGCCTTTGGTCGCCAGCAGGTCCGGCGCCCCCGACCACACGTCATAGCCCTGTTCGCGCAACCGGCGCGCAATGTCTTCGCGCGCCAGCATCTTCTGCGCAGCGGCATTCACGCGCGCAACCAGCGCCGGGTCCATGCGCGCCGGGCCGTAGAGGCCGAACCAGCCGCCCACGTCGTAGCCGGGCACGCCCGACTCGATCATGGTCGGCACCTCGGGCAGCATGCGGTTGCGCTGGCGCGAGGTCACGGCCAGCGCGCGCACCTTGCCCGACTGGATGAAGGGCTTCGAGGTGGCGATGATGTCGAACATCATCGTCACGGTGCCGCCCATCACGTCGGCCAATGCGGGCGCGCTGCCCTTGTAGGGCACATGCGTCATCTGCACGCCGGTCATCTTCTCCAGCAATGCGCCGCTCAGGTGGTTGGACGCGCCCACGCCCGCCGAGCCGTAGAACACCTTGCCGGGCCGCGCCTTCGCATAGGCCAGCAGCTCGCCCACGTTGCGCACGGGCAGCTCGTTGTTGACCACCAGCACGTTGGTGTAGTCCACCAGCGGCGCGATGGGCGTCAGGTCCTTCATCGGATCGAAGGCCATGTGGCGCTGCACGTTCGGGTTGATGGTGATGGTCGGGCTCGCGCCGAAGAACAGCACGGTGCCGTCGGGCGCGGCCTTGGCGACCGCGTCGCCGCCGAGCGAACCGCTGGCGCCGGGCCGGTTGTCGACGATGACCTGCGTGCCCAGCTCCTGGCTCAGCGCGGGCGCGAGCAGCCGCGCCGCGCCATCGACCGGGCCACCGGCCGAATAGCCGACCACGAGCTTGATGAGCGATGGCAAGGGCTGCTGCGCAAGAACGCGAGAAGGCAAGGGCAGCGTGGCGAGCGCTGCGCTGCCCGCCAGCGCGGCCATGAGGTGGCGGCGCGAGAAGTCGATGGGTGTCATGGGCGTTGTCTCCTGTTGTGTATTTCTTCGGCGGCTCACATCGCTCAGGCCGGCAAGTCCAAAACTTGCCGCGCGAGGATGTTGCGCTGTATCTCGTTGGTGCCGCCGTAGATCATTGCGGCGGTGGAGCCGATAAGCGGCGACAGCACGTTGAAGGTCTGCCCATCGAGCACCTGGTCGCCGGCAACAGCGCCCTGCTCTTCCCCGGCCTCGACCAGCAGCGCGCCGATGCGGTGGAAAGTCTCGCTGGCCCAGATCTTCAGCAGCGACACCGACGCGGGCAGCGGCTTGCCGGCCCGCACGATGTCGGCAAAGCTCGTGTAGGCGGCGGTCAGGTCGGCCACGTCGAGCCGCAACGCGACGAAGCGCTGCGCAAACACCGGGTCGGCGAACAGGCGCCGCGCCTGCGCCAGCCGCGCGAGCTGGCCCAGCGCGTACTGCGACTGCTTGGGGCTGCCGAGAAAGATGCGCTCGAAACCCAGCAACGCCTTCGCGATCGTCCAGCCGCCGTGCAGCTTGCCCACGAGGTTCTCGGCCGGCACGCGCACGTTGTCGAAGAACACCTCGCAGAACTCCGGCTCGCCCGCCAGCGTGTGGATCGGCCGCACGGTGATGCCCGGCGTGCGCAGGTCGCACAGCAGGAAGCTGATGCCCTCCTGCTTGCGCGCATCCTTGTCGGTGCGCACAAGCATGAAGATGTGGTTGGCGTCCTGCGCGAGCGTGGTCCAGATCTTCTGGCCATTGACGACGAAGTGATCGCCCTGCGCATCGCGCGCGGGCAAGGCCTCGGTGCGCAGACCCGCAAGGTCGGAGCCGGCGTTGGGCTCCGAATAGCCCTGGCACCACACATGCTCGCCGCTCAGGATGCGCGGCAGAAAGCGCTGCTGCTGCTCGGGCGTTCCGTGCTGGATCAGCAGCGGCCCGATCATCACGATGCCCTGGTCGGGCGCGCGTGCCACGCCGTACTGCTCCAGTTCCTCGATCCAGGCGATGAGCTTGTCGGCCGGCAGGCCCATGCCGCCATGCGCCTGCGGCCACGCCGGTGCGATCCAGCCCTGCCCCGACAGCGTGAGGTACCACTCGCGCATCTCGCTCCAGCGTGCGCGGTGCGACAGGTAGCGCAGTTCTTGCGGATAGCGCTGCTGCAGAAAGCCGCGCACCATGCGGCGGAAATCGGGCTCGGGCATCGCGGCCCAGTCGGCCTGGCGCGGGAACTCGCCGGTCCAGGCTTCCGTCGTGCCCGAGGTACTGCCGGCCTCTTCCGTCAGCGCGGCATGGCGGCGCTGATGTGCCGTGACGTTACCCAGCCATGCCGAAAGGCACAGCGCGCGCTTGTAGAACAGGCTCAGGTCGCATTCCTGCGTGTAGCCGATGGCGCCATGCAGCTGCACGGCCGCGCGCGAGGCCTGCAGCGCGGCGGCGGTGCAGCGCGCATTCGCGCGGCTGGCCTCGGCTTCGAGCCGGTTGCACGACAGGCCTTGCGCCGCCAGCGCGAGCACTTCGTTCAATGTGGCCTGCGCCACTTCGAGGTGAATGAACATATCGACGCAGCGGTGCTGCAGCGCCTGGAAGCTGCCGATGGGCTTGCCGAACTGCGAACGCGTGCGCAGGTACACCAGCGTCTGCGCCAGCATCGCCTGCCCCGCGCCCAATAACTCGGCCGCCTGCAGGATCTGGCCAGCCGCGAGTGCGTAGCGCAGCGCGTCTTGCGCGGCGACGCCTTCGGCCAGCACGGCGCCGGGCGGCAACACGACCTGCTCGAAACGCAGGTTGGCGGCCTGGCTGCCATCGACCAGCGGCACCAGCGTTTCGCTCACGCCTTCGGTGCCGCGCGGCACCCACAGCAGCACCGCATCGTCGTCACCGCGCGCCGACACCAGCCAGCCGCTGGCGGCAGCGCCGGGCAGCACCATGAGCTTTTCGCCTTGGAGCAGCACGCCGCCCGCCTGTGCGCCATGCACCTCGCAGCCGCAGGCCAGCGGCACCGCGCTCAGGTCGCCCGCGCTTTCCTGCCAGGCCAGTGCGGGCAGGCTGCGGCCTTCGACCAGTTCGCGCAGCAAGGCATGTGCGCCCGGCGTGTCCAGCCGCGCCAGCAGCAATGCGCTGAGGCCGGCCACTGCGAGCAGCGGTTCGGGCGCAACATGCTCGCCCGCGGCGCGCAGGATTTCTGCCGCACCGTCGAGCCCCAGCGCCAGGCCGCCCGCCGATTCAGGTGCCAGCATGCCGGGCCAGCCGAGGGCCACGATGTCCTTCCAGCTTTGTGCTTCGTCGCCGTCCGGTTGTTCGGTGCGGGTGCGCCGCCTGCCGATGGCGCGGCTTCGCACGAAGTAGTCCAGCGCCGCTTCGCGCACTGCCGCGAGTGATTCGGTGTCCATCCAGTTTGCCTGCCTCGTTCCGTTGCAAAGACGGATCGCAGCGTGCCTGAAGACCCCGCCGCAGGGCATTTGCATTTGCCGAAGGGAGGGTTTCGCAATCAAAGAGCAGCCTTGCGTACAGAGGCATAAATTCGCCCCATGACCAAGATCAAGAAATCCCTGCACACCGAACTCGGCCACAGCACGCCCGACAAGATCACCGTTCGCGGGCGCGATCTGCCGTCCGAGATCCTCGGCCACCTGAACCTGGGCGACATGGCCTTCCTGGAGCTGACCGGGCGCATCCCGACGCCGCAGGAGTCGGTGACCTTCAACGCCATCGTTGTCACGTTGGTCGAGCATGGCGTCACGCCCAGCGCGCTGGCTGCGCGCCTCACTTACGCAGGCGCCCCCGAGGCACTGCAGGCCGCAGTGGCCGCCGGCCTGTGCGGCCTGGGCACGGTGTTCGTGGGCAGCACCGAAGGCGCGGCCAAGATGCTGTACGAGGCGATTCCGTTCGGCGAGAAGCCGACGCGCCCGCTCGCCGACATGGCGAAAGACATCGTGGCCGATTACCGTGCGCGCAAGCAGATCGTGCCGGGCCTGGGCCATCCGCTGCACAAGCCGATCGATCCGCGCACGCCGCGCCTCTTTCAGATCGCGGCCGAGAACGGCCTGTCGAGCCACTACGTCGCACTGATGCAGGCGGTGCAGGAAGAAGCCGAGCGCGTGTCGGGCAAGTCGCTGCCGATCAACGCCACCGGCGCCATCGGCGCGATTGCCGCCGAGTTCGGCTTTCCGTGGAAGATCATTCGCGGCTTCGGCGTGATGGCGCGCGCCATCGGCCTGGTGGGCCACATCCTCGAAGAGATCGACGACCCGATGGCCATCGAGATCTGGCAGCGTGTGGAAAAGGAAGCCGGCGGCCCGCGCCAGGACTGAGCGAGCGAACGAGCGAACAGCAAACGACGATGAACAACGCCAACGACAAGAGCTTTCCCGACATCCGCGATGCGGTGCGCGACCTGTGCGCGCAGTTTCCCAACGAGTATTTCCGCAAGATCGACGAGGCCCGTGGCTACCCCGCCGAGTTTGTCGATGCGCTCACCAAGGCCGGCTGGATGGCCGCGCTGATTCCGCAGGAATACGGTGGCTCGGGCCTGGGCCTGACCGAAGCCTCGGTCATCATGGAAGAGATCAACCGCTGCGGCGGCAACTCCGGCGCCTGCCACGGCCAGATGTACAACATGGGCACGCTGCTGCGCCATGGCAGCGAAGCGCAAAAGCGCGAGTACCTCCCACGCATCGCCACCGGCGAGCTGCGCCTGCAGTCGATGGGCGTGACCGAGCCCAGCACCGGCACCGACACCACCAAGATCAAGACCACGGCCGTGAAGAAGGGCGACCGCTACGTCATCAACGGGCAGAAGGTGTGGATCTCGCGCATCCAGCATTCAGACCTGATGATCCTGCTGGCACGCACCACGCCGCTGGCGGACGTGAAGAAGAAGTCCGAAGGCATGTCGATCTTCATCGTCGACCTGCGCGAAGCCATCGGCAAAGGCATGACGGTGCGGCCCATCCTGAACATGGTGAACCACGAGACCAACGAGCTGTTCTTCGAGAACCTGGAGATTCCGGCCGAGAACCTGATCGGCGAGGAAGGCCAGGGCTTCAAGTACATCCTCGACGGCCTGAACGCCGAGCGCACGCTGATCGCGGCCGAGTGCATCGGCGACGGCTACTGGTTCATCGACAAGGTGACGGCCTACACCAAGGAGCGCGTGGTGTTCGGCCGCCCCATCGGCCAGAACCAGGGCGTGCAGTTTCCGATTGCCGAAGCCTTCATCGAGATCGAAGCCGCCAACCTGATGCGCTACGAGGCCTGTCGCCTGTTCGACGCGCACCAGCCCTGCGGCGCGCAGGCCAACATGGCGAAGTACCTCGCGGCCAAGGCAAGCTGGGAAGCGGCCAATGCCTGCCTGCAGTTCCACGGCGGCTTCGGCTTTGCCTGCGAATACGACATCGAGCGCAAGTTCAGGGAAACGCGGCTGTACCAGGTCGCGCCGATCTCGACCAATCTCATCCTGAGCTACGTTGCGGAGCACATGCTCGGCCTGCCCCGCTCGTTCTGAAGGGACCGCACCCATGACCGATTCGAATCATCCGAGCAAAGTGCTCGCCACCTTCGCCGCCGAACTGAAGTTCGCGGACATCCCTGCCCCTGTCTTGCGCCGCACCGAAGACCTGATGCTCGACTGGCTCGGCTCGGTGCTCGCGGCCCGCACGTCGCGCCCGGTGCGCAGCATCGAGCGCTTCGCGCAGATGATGGGCCCCGCCGACGGGCCGAGTGAAATACTGACGTCGCGCCGCACCAGCTCGCCCGTGTTCGCGGCGCTGGTCAATGCCGCCGCCTCGCACTTCGTGGAGCAGGACGATGTGCACAACGGCTCGGTGTTTCACCCGGCTGCCGTGGTGATTGCGCCCGCACTCGCGGTGGCACAAAGCATCGGTGCCAGCGGCGCGCAGTTACTGACGGCCGTGGTCGCGGGTTATGAAGTCGGCATCCGCGTCGGTGAGTTCCTCGGCCGCTCGCACTACAAGACCTTCCACACCACTGCGACGGCGGGCACGCTCGCGGCCGCCGCCGCAGTGGGCCGCCTGCTCGACCTCACGCCGCAACAGATGCTGCATGCCTTCGGCTCGGCCGGCACGCAATCTGCCGGTGTGTGGGAGTTCTTGCGCGATGCCGCCGATTCCAAGCAACTGCATTGCGCGCATGCCGCAGCCAGCGGGTTGATGTCGGCTTACCTTGCGCAAGACGGCTTCACGGGTGCCGCAAGAATCCTCGAAGGCGCGCAGGGCCTTGGCGTGGGCATGTCGAGCGATGCCGATCCTGCGAAGCTCACCGACCGGCTCGGCACGCGCTGGGCGCTGGCCGAAACCTCCTTCAAGTACCACGCTTCTTGCCGCCACACGCATACGGCAGCCGATGCGCTGCTGCAGGTGATGACGCAGAACAAGCTCAAGCCGAAAGACGTTTCGCACGTGACCACGCACGTGCACCAGGGCGCCATCGACGTGCTGGGCCGCGTGACCGTGCCGGCGACCGTGCACCAGGGCAAGTTCTCGATGGGCACCGTGCTGGGCCTGATCGCGGTGCACGGCCGCGCGGGCCTGGGCGAGTTCGACCGCGACTTTCTTGCGCCAGAGGTTGCGGCCTTTCGCGACAAGGTGACGATGCAACTCGACACCGAAGTCGATACGGCCTACCCCGCGCGCTGGATCGGCAAGGTCAGCGTGCACACCGCCGATGGCCGCACGCTGCAGGGCCGCGTGGACGAGCCCAAGGGCGATCCGGGCAACAGCCTGAGCCGGGCAGAGATCGAAGACAAGATGCAGCGCCTGACGCACTACGGCGAAGGAGCGACGGCGCAAGAAGCAAAGGCCTTGTGCCAGCGCATCTGGCAGTTGGCCGACGCGCCAAAGGTCGAGCGTCTGCTCGCCTAGGCGTCTTCAGGCGAAAAGGCGTCCCTGGCCGGGCGAGCGTGCATCGAGTCCGGCCGTGCGCACCAGGTCCCAGAAGCCCGCCGGCGAGCTGGAGACCACCGGCACCTGAAGCCGCGCCTCGACCTCGCGCACCGCATCGAGCGTGACCAGCCCGCCGCACGAGATGAGGATTCCATCGGCACCCGGTTGGGCCTCGAAGACTTTCACGCAAAGATCGACCAGCACCTGCGTCGGCACCTCGCCGACCTTCTGCACATCGGAGATCGAGAGCCCTTCGAGCGCCAGCGGCTCGAAGTCGCTCTGCGCCAGATAGAGCCGCAGCTGCGTGTTCACTTCGTCGATGTAGGCCGTGGCCACCGCCACGCGCCGGATGCCCAGGCTGCGCAGCCCGTTGACGATGGCGTTGCTCATGGTGGAACACGGCAGGCCGGTGGCACTGGCCATTTCCACTTCAAGCTGCCGGTTGAATGCGGCGCCGCGAAAGAAGCTCAGTGAAGTGCCCATAAGCGACACGGCGCTCACGCCATCGGCCTTGAGTTCGAGGGCCTTGTCGATGACCGAGTCGATCACCTCCGTGTAGCCGCGCGTGGAGATTTCGCCAAGGCCGAGCCCGCGGGCGCTGAAGCGGATTCGGTCGCCGTAGAGCAGCGGGCCGTCTACGGGGACTGCGCCGGCGGCGGGTGGGACGATCAGGCCTAGATGGGGTTGTTGCATTCAGTGGTTCCTCTGCTTGTTGCTTGTGTTCTTGTGTCGTTTGTTCGGGGCGCGTGCACAGGACATCGGGTACTCCCCTTCGCGAATGTCCCCCGGCCTGCGGCCTCCTCCTTTATTTCGCTGCGGGGAGCACCCGATGCCCTGCGCACAAGAGGCGCTGTCGTTGTGCTCGCCGATCAACAACCGCACTGCTCAACGCTCACGCTGGCGGGGTGCCTTGCGCAGCGAAATAAAGGAGGAGGGGCGAGGGACATTCGCGGAGCAAGGCACCCCGTCGGCGTGAGCGTCGCCCTGAACGACGCACCCCCCACACAAAAACCTAGTTCCCTTCAGCCACGATGTGCTGCTCCGCAATGATGCGTTTCCACCGCGCGGTCTCATCCGCCATGTCCTTGCCCAATTGAGCCGGCGTCGCATAGGCCCGCAATGTGCCCTGTGCGGCAGCAGCAGCCCCAGCTTCAGGCGTATCGAGCACCGTCTTCACCGCAGTGGAGAGCTTCTGCACGATCTCGTTCGGCGTACCGGCCGGCGCCAGCACGAAGATGCGCGGCGCCACGTCGAAGCCCGGCAATGCATCGGCCAGCGGCGCGACGCCCTCCGCGCCTTCGAGCTTAGCGGTGTTCATCAACGCCAGCGCCCGCAGCTTGCCCGCCTTGGCCTGCGCCATCGCGGCCGTGGCGCTGACCACGCCGATCGGCACCTGCCCGCCGATCACGTCGGGCACGATCTGCGCAGCGCCACGGTATGGCACATGCACGACGAAAGTGCCGGTGGACTGCTTGAGCATCTCGAAGCCCAGGTGCTGCACGGTGCCGACACCCGAGGTGGCAAACGAATAGCGGGCCGGATGCGCCTTGAGCAGCGTCACCAGTTCGGCCGGCGTCTTCGCCGGAAAGTCGTTGCCGGTGACGATCATCAGCGGCGAGATGAAGGCGCCCGCCACCGGCTTGAAGCTGGTCAGCGGGTCGATGCCCATCTTCGGCTGCAGCAGCTTGGCAATGAGCAAAGCGCTGTCGCCCATCATCAGCGTGTAGCCATCGGGCGGCGCCTTCGCCACGAGGTCGGCCGCGATGAGCCCGGTGGCGCCGGTGCGGTTTTCGACCAGCACCTGCTGGCCCAGCACGGCCGACAGGCGCACGCCGAGCAGGCGCGCCACCGCGTCGACCCCGCCGCCGGCCGAGTAGCCCACCACGAGGCGGATGGGCTTGTCGGGGTACTTCTGCTGGGCCCATGCGGCGGGCGCGGCCAGCGCCCCCATCAGGCCCAGGGCCACCACGGCCCGCAATGCATGCCGGCGCGCCGGCGGTCGATTCGCTTGTCTGGCTTTCATCATGTCTCCGTTGTTCTGGGGTCATCGCCGGCCGTCTGCGCGGCCTGGTCATGTTCGGAAATTGTCTTGCTGCGTGCGTGCGTGCGTCGCTCGCGCCTCGGCTCAGGCCTTGCCCTTTCCGTGCGAGGTCGGTAGTTTCGCCAGCTCGCGCACGCGCTCGGCATTGGGCGCAAAGCCGAGCCCCGGCGTCTCGGGCAGCGTGAGCCAGCCCTGGTCGGGCACTGGCAGGCCATCGAAGATCTGCTTGAGCATCTGCACGGCGACGTAGTGGTACTCGACCAGACCGCCGTTCGACACGCCCGCATGCAGGTGCATGTTGTGGAAGGGCCAGGCGCCGCCGTTGTCGATGGGCACATTGAAGGCCTGCGCCATGCCGGCGATCTTCAGGCACTGCGAATAGCCGCCCGAGATGGTCACGTTGGGCTGCAGCACGTCGGCCGCCTGGTTCACCAGCAGGTCGCGGAAACGGAAGGCCAGGCCTTCGTTCTGGCCGCAGGCCAGCGGGATGCGGGTGCGCGCGCGCAGCTGGGCCATCTGGCGCACGTCGTTCTGCGTGAGCGGCTCCTCGAAGAAGCTGATGCCGTAGGGCTCGATGCGCTGCGCCAGTTCGGTCGCATGAAACAGGTCGAGGCCGCAGTTGGCGTCGACGTACAGCTTCACGTCGGGGCCGACGGCTTCGCGCACGGCGGCGACGCGGCGCACGTCTTCGGCGATGACTTCGTCGAGCGGCCGCGGTTCGTCGCGGCGCGCCAGCGCGTGGTTGCCGACGGTCATCTTCAGGCGCTGGAAGCCCTGCGACACCCACAGCTTGGCGGCGGCCGCGAGCTGGTCGCGCTCGAAGAACCCGAAGCCGAAGGTGGCGTACACCGGCACCTTGGCGCGTGCACCGCCGAGCAGGCGCCACAGCGGCTGGCCGAGTGCCTTGGCCTTGATGTCCCACAGCGCGATGTCGAGCGCGGCGATGGTGTGGCTGGCGTAGCCGGTCTGGCCGCGTGGCGACAGCAGCCAGTAGAGCTTGTCCCACAGGCGCTCGGTGGCCATCGGGTCTTCGCCGATGAGCGCGGGGCCGGCCACTTCGCGCACGGCGGCGGCGATGATTTCTTCTTCGGTGATGGCGGTCATGCCGTGGCCGACGAGGCCGGTGTCGGTCTCGATCTCGGTCAGGCACAGGGACAGCGATGTCTGCTTGTTCAGGCCCACCACGTCGATGGTGACCGGGATGTTCAGCGGCGTGGCGCTGACGCGGATGATCTTCAAGAATGTCTCCTTTGCTGGGTGGCCGCCTGGTGATCTTGCGATCTGGCAGGGGCGATCTTTGCGCGGTGGACGCCGGAGAACAATTCGTTTTTGGCGGGCGCGAGGCTTCGCGGCGCGCGAAGGCTCGGGCTCAGGGCCCGCTCGCCTCAGTCGGGCCGGCCGAGGTGCTCGAGCACCGAGCGCGCGGCCACGGTCAGGTCTTGTTGCCGGCGCACGCACAAGAGGTGCCGGCGCACCGCCCACGGCGCATCGAGCTTCAGGCAGCGCAACCGCAATATCTGCAGCTGCGACAGCACGGCCGCATAGGGCAGCACGCCGATGCCGACGTTCTGCTCCACCATGCGGCACACCATGTCGAAGCTGCCGACCTGCATGCGCACCTTGAGCGGCACCTGCGCCTCCAGCGCCGCGCTCAGCAGCACGCGGTGCAGCGCCGTGCCTTCGCGCACCACGATATGGTCGTGCCGCAGCACCTCGTCCACGTCGATGCGCTTGCGGCGGGCCAGCGGATGCTCGCGCGCGACGATCACGGCCAGCTCGTCGGTGCGGTACGGCAGGCATTCGAGGTTCTCGGCGGGCGTGTTGCCCTCGATCACGCCGATGTCGGCCAGGCCGGCCTGCACCGCCTTCACTACCTCGGTGCTGGCGCGCTCCTGCAGGTCGATCTTGAGCACCGGATGCAGCCGCAGGAAGGAGCCGATCTGCGCCGGCAGGAACTGCGCAATGGTCGATGCATTGGCCGTGATGCTGACCACGCCCGCCACGCCGTTCTGGAAGTCGTCGAGCTCGGCGCCCAGCCGGTCCATGGCCGACAGCACGGCGCGCGCATGCAGCAGCAGGCCGTGGCCCGCCGACGTGAGCGTGACGCCGCGCGCATGGCGCACCAGCAGCGGCAGCCGCGCGCGGGCTTCGAGGTCGGAGATGCGCTTGCTCGCGGCCGCCAGCGCGATGTGGCAGCGCTTGGCACCTTCGCTGATGCTGCCGTGGTCGGCCACGGTCACGAAAAGACGCAGCGATTTCAGGTCGGCTGACATGCGGCGCGCGCCTTCAGGGGGCAACGAGGTGGTCGAACAGTTCGCGCGCCGAAGCCGGCAGTTGCTCGCGGTCGCGCGCGATGAGCTTGAGTTCGCGTTCGGCCCACGCATCGCTCAATGGAACCGTGGCGATGCGCATCGCCATCGACAGCCGCTGCGCCGACGACGCCGGCAGCACGCCGACGCCCACGCCGGCTTCGATCATCAGGCAGATGGCTTCGAAGCTGCTGACCTGGATGCGCGGGTTGAAGCCCCGGCCCGCCAGCTCCGCGCGGCGCTGCAGAAAGCGATGGATGGCGCTGCCGTGGTGCAGGCCGACGTGCTGCTCGTCGAGCGTGTCGGCAAAGGCCACCGAGGGCGCGCCCGCAAGGTGGTGCGTGGCCGGCACGACCAGCACGAGGTGGTTGCGCCCGAAGGCGCGCGCGTCGAATTCGCCGGTGTGCACATCGCCGGCCAGGATGCCGATGTCGGCCTCGCCATCGGCCACCGCGCGCACGATTTCTTCGCTCAGGTATTCGCGCAGGTCCACCTGTACGGCCGGATGCTGCGTGAGAAAGCCTGCGAGCTTTTGCGGCAGGTATTCGGTGATGGAGGTGGTGTTGGCGAACACCCGCACGTGGCCCTTGATGCCCTTGCCGAAGTCCTGCATGTCGCAGCGCAGGTGCTCCATCTGCTGCATCACGCGCTTGGCGTGGTACAGCACGGCCTGCCCGGCGGCGGTGAGCGTCACGCCCTGCGCGCTGCGATGCAGCAGCTTGCCGCCCACGGCCTCTTCCATCTGCTTGATGCGGGTGGAGGCGGCAGCCAGCGAGATGCAGGCTTTTTCGGCGCCGCGCGTGAGGCTGCGCGCGTCCGCCACGTAGACGAACAGTTTCAGGTCGAACAGGTCGAAATGCAGGTTCACCGGGCAGCCGCACGAAGGAGAAAAGGAACGCGCATTGTCCGGCGAATGATGCGATGCGCGCCCCGGTGTGCGCCCTTGTGCGGGTTTGACCTCAGACCGGGTCCCAGCTGAACACGTCGGCCGAGCGGTCCAGCGGATAGAAGCTGGCGCGCATCGCGGGCATGGCGTGCTCGGCGATGCTCTGCGGCGTCCAGCCTTCGGAGCGGTGCACGGAGCGCACCGGGCGCGGCTGGCTGATGAGCGAAATTTCGTTGTTGCGCACCGAAAAAATCTGCCCATTGACCGCACTCGCCGCATCGCTCGCCAGGTACACGGCGAGCGGTGCGACCTTGGCCGGCGTCATCTGCTTGATCTTGTCGACGCGGGCGCGCTGCTCGTCGGTGTCGGTGGGAATGGCGCCGATCATGCGGCTCCAGGCAAAGGGCGCGATGCAGTTGGAGCGCACGTTGAACTTGAGCATGTCGAGCGCGATGGACTTCGACAGCGCCACGATGCCGAGCTTGGCCGCCGCGTAGTTGGCCTGGCCGAAGTTGCCGATGAGGCCCGAGGTCGAGGTCATGTGCACCATCGCGCCGGCGTTCTGCTCCTTGAAGTGCGTGGCGGCCGCGCGGCTCACGTAGTAGGCGCCGTACAGGTGCACCTTGAGCACGGCGTCCCATTCGTCGACCGACATCTTGTGGAAGAAGCGGTCGCGCAGGATGCCGGCGTTGTTGACCACCGCATCGATGCGGCCGAAGCTTTCGACGGCGCATTCGACGATGCGCGCCGCGCTGGCGGCATCGGCCACGCTGTCGGTGTTGGGCACGGCCTGGCCGCCGGCGGCGCGGATCTCATCGACCACCTGCTGCGCCGGGCCGGTGCTGCCGCCGGCGCCGTCGAGCGCGGCGCCGATGTCGTTGACCACCACCTTGGCGCCGTTGCGGGCCATGGCCAGTGCGATGTCGCGCCCGATGCCGCCGCCCGCGCCGGTGACGACGACCACTTTTCCTTCAACCATTTTTGTCTCTGCTCCGGATGTTTGCCCGCGCGATTGACGGGCAAATCCAGAATGCCACAGGAGTGGCAGGAGCGGCTTTCGGGTTTCCGAAGAGGGTCTTCGGCGGCGCCCCGGCTGTTTACTGCCGCGCCGTGCGAATGTTCGCCGGCAGCGCCTGCGGCCAGCTCGTGCGGAACGGGTTGATGTCCAGCCCGCCGCGCCGCGTGTAGCGCGCATACACCGCGAGCTTGGTGGGCTGGCACTGGCGCCAGATGTCGGTGAACATGCGCTCGGCGCAGGGCTCGTGGAATTCGTTGTGGTTGCGAAAGCTCACGATGTACGCGAGCAGCCCGGCCTGGTCGATGGGCGGGCCGCTGTAGCGGATCTGCACGCTGCCCCAGTCGGGCTGGCCGGTGACGAGGCAGTTGCTCTTGAGCAGGCGGCTGGTCAGGGTCTCGTTCACGTGCACCTGCGTGGCGTCGCTGCTCAGCAGCTCGGGCGCGGGCTGGTAGCGGGTGCACTCGATGTCGAGCCGGTCGAGGTCGAGGCCGTCGATTTCATGCACCGGCTCGCGGTCGAACAGCTCGGGCGTGAGCAGCTTCACGCCGATGCCACCGGTCTGGTCGCTGCCGCGCCAAGCGGCTTCGGCGAGGTCGGTGCGCAGGTGCTCGCGCACGGCATCGACGCTTGCGAAGGTGCTGTTGTTGAAGCTGTTCAGGTAGAGCTTGAACGACTTGCTCTCGATGATGTTCGGCGTTTCGCACGGGATGGTGAAGTGCGCGATGGCCAGCTGCGGCTTGCCGCGCGGGTTGAGCCAGCTCACTTCGAAGGCGGTCCAGAGGTCGGCGCCGAAGAAGGGCAAGGCGCCGGCCCGGATGCCCATGGCTTCGCGCTGGGTGGCGCGGGCGATGGGGAACAGCAGCGAGGGGTCGTACCTGTCGGCATACGCCGAGGCGCGGCCCAGCTGCGATTGCTCGGGGGTGTCGTGAACGTTCGGAACGTTCGGGTCGTGGGGTTGGTTGTCGGTGCTCATGTCTTGTCCTTGGCGTCCGCTGCATGGGCGAACGGGGCGATGTGGTTGGCGAGGATGGTGCAGACCTCGGGCGGCAGGTCGTGGCCCATGCCGGGAACGGCGACGAACTGCGCGCCGGGAATGCGCCTGGCCGAGTCTTCCCCGCACGCGATGGGCACGAGGGCATCGGCGTCGCCGTGCAGCACCAGCGTCGGGCTCTGGATGCGCGGCAGCACCTTCGGGCGCTCGTCGTCGGCGCCGATGGCGAGCATCTGCCGCAGCATGCCGGCCGGGTGATAGGCGCGGCGCATGCTGAAGGTGAGGCGCTCGGCCAGTTCTTCGTCGGTCTGCGGATAGGCCGGGCTCTGGATGAGCCGCAGCAGCCTGATGCTGTGCGCCACAAGCTCGGCTTCGCTCTTGCCAAGAGGCCGGCGCATGAGCATGGCCGCGACTTCGCGGCGCGGGCCGGGCAGGCCGCGCGCGCCGCTCGAACTCATGATGCTCACGAGGCTCGCGGCGCGATGCGGCGCGGTGGCGGCCAGGCGCTGCGCGATCATGCCGCCCATCGAGGCACCGACGATGTGGGCCTTGGCGATGCCGAGCGCGTCGAGCACGCCGATCGAATCGCGCGTCATGTCCTGCAGGGTGTAGGCCGAGCGCACCTTGAGGCCGAGCCGGTGGCGGATGGTTTCCCAGATGAAGTTGCCGGTGCCGGCATGGTCGAAGCCCTGGCTCAGGCCGATGTCGCGGTTGTCGTGGCGCACCACGCGAAAGCCGGCGTCGACCAGTTGCTGCACGAAGGCGGTGGGCCAGGCGATCAACTGCATGCCCAGGCCCATGATGAGCAGGATGACAGGGCGCCCGTCTGCGCTGCCGCCACCGGTATCGTCGACTTCGATCTGCAGGCCGTTGGCGGTGAGTTTCATCGGGTCCTTGTTGTTGTGCTGCGGCTTCTTTTCTTACTTGAATTCGCGCTCGCGCAGCCACTTGGTGGCGACCCACTTCTCGCCCGCCAGCACCGGCGCGCCGCCGTGCAGGGTGCGGGTGACGGGGTCGGGGCGGTCGTAGCTGAAGAACACGCCGGTGCCGCGCACGGGCGCGACTTCGAGGCCGACGTCGGGGAAGGTGGTGGCCCCGCCCTGCTCGGGCTCCTGCAGGTACATCACGAGCGTGGCCACGCGCTGGCCGCCACGCTTGAGGATGGTGGGCGTGCCGGGCTCGTGGGGATCGAAGTAGTCGTAGTGCGGGCGGTACTGCGCACCGGGCGCATAACGCAGGATCTGCAGGCCCTCGCCGTAGGCCAGCGGCCAGCGCAGCAGCATGGCGATGCGCTGCTCGACGCGGGCGACGATCTCGTTTTCGCCGCGCTCGAAGAACATGCCGTCGCTGGTGCGGTCGACGTTGAGCACCTCGCCGCCGGTGCGTGTTTCGACGGTGAGCGAGCGCGCCAGGCGCACGCGCGCGGCAGCGATCAGCCCTTCGCATTCCTCGCTCGACAGCAGGTTGCCGAAGACGATCACGCGCGGATGCCGCAGGGTGTGCAGCACCTGCACGCGGCGGTCGCCGGCATCGAGGTAGAGCGGCGCGCCGTCGAGGTCGGGGCCGGGCATCTCGGTGCGCGCGGGGGCCAGTGCCGCCTCGACATCGGGAAAGCCGGCCTCGAGCTGGGCCAGCGCCACGTCAGTGGCCGAATCGTGCCAGCCGGCCGCGCGCATCGACGCGCGCAGTGCGGGCACCGAATGACCGGCCGCCAACTGGGCAACCAGCCATTCGCGCAACTCCGGACTGATCGGTTGAGACATCAGATTTTTCTCCTGAACACCAGCCTTTCGGCTGTCGACACCTGAGCGTCGAAACCATAACCTTCGAGGTCGAATTTTTCCAGTGCCTTGGGCGTGGCCGCCTTGTGCTGCACGGCCCAGCGCGCCAGCAGGCCGCGGGCGCGCTTGGCGAAGAAGCTCACGATCTTGTACTTGTCGCCCTTCCACTCCTGGAACACGCATTCGACCACGCGGGCCTTGAGCACCTTCTGGTCGACCGACTTGAAGTATTCCTGCGAGGCGACATTGATGACGACCGGCGTGCGGTCGGCCGCCAGGCGCTCGTTGAGGTGCTCGGCGATGCGCGAGCCCCAGAAGGCGTACAGGTCCTTGCCGTGGCGGTTGGGCAGCGCGGTGCCCATCTCGAGCCGGTAGGGCTGCAGGCGGTCGAGCGGACGCAGGATGCCGTACAGGCCGCTGAGGATGCAGACGTGGTCTTGCGCCCAGTCGAGCTGCGCCTTGGTGAGCGTGCGGGCATCGAGGCCGCCGTAAACGTCGCCGTCGAAGGCGAAGGCCGCCTGGCGCGCGTTCTTTTCGGTGCTCTTGCTGGACCAGGCTTCGTAGCGTGCCACGTTGAGCGCCGAAAGCTTGTCCGACAGGTGCATCAGTTCGGAGATCTGCTGGGGCGACTTTTCGCGCAGCAGCTTGATCAGTTCGGCCGAGGGGCCGCGCGGGGCTTCGAAGTGGGGTTGGGTGGCGGGGATTTCGGAGGAAACCGGGGTGTCGTAGTCGAGTGACTTTGCAGGGGAAAGCAGGAAGAGCATCCCAGAATTATCAGTGGCAGCCGTACCCGAAAGCCGCGCCGGTAAAATCCCCGGCAATCCCACCTCTGTCACCAACGGCACCCGAGGGTGCCGTTTTGCATTCCCCATGAGCGAACCCACTACCCCTCCCGCACAACCTGGTCTCGACAGCCTGTCGAAATCGTTCGAACCCGCCGCCATCGAGGCGCACTGGGGCCCGGAATGGGAGAAGCGCGGCTATGCCAAGGCGGGCTTCCGCGGCACGCAGCAGCCCAAGGAAGGCGCCGATTCGTTCGCGATCCAGCTGCCGCCCCCCAACGTGACGGGCACGCTGCACATGGGCCATGCGTTCAACCAGACGATCATGGACAGCCTCACGCGCTACCACCGCATGAAGGGCGACAACACGCTGTGGCTGCCGGGCACCGACCATGCGGGCATCGCGACGCAGATCGTGGTGGAGCGCCAGCTGCAGGAGCAGAAGATCAGCCGCCACGACCTGGGCCGCAAGAACTTCGTGGAACGCGTCTGGGAGTGGAAAGAGAAGTCGGGCAACACCATCACCCGCCAGATGCGCCGCATGGGCGACACGGTGGACTGGAGCCGCGAGTACTTCACGATGGACGACGACCTCTCCAAGGTCGTGATGCACACCTTCGTGAAGCTCTATGAAGAAGGCCTGATCTACCGCGGCAAGCGCCTGGGCAACTGGGACCCGGTGCTCAAGACCTCGGTGAGCGACCTCGAGGTCGAGAGCGAGGAAGAAGACGGCTCGCTCTGGCACATCGCCTACCCGCTGGAAGACGGCAGCGGCACGCTGACCGTGGCCACCACCCGGCCCGAGACCATGCTCGGCGACACGGCCGTGATGGTCCACCCCGAAGACGACCGCTACAAGCACCTGATCGGCCAGCGCGTGAAGCTGCCGCTGGTCGACCGGCTGATCCCGATCATTGCGGACGAGTACGTCGACAAGGCCTTCGGCACCGGCGTGGTCAAGGTCACGCCCGCGCACGACTACAACGACTACGCGGTCGGCCAGCGCCACAAGCTCGAGGTGATCGGCATCCTGACGCTCGACGCGACCATCAACGACAACGCGCCCGAGAAGTACCGCGGCATGGACCGCTTCGTGGCACGCAAGGCCATCGTGGCCGACCTCGATGCGCTGGGCCTGCTGGTCGAGGTGAAGAAGCACAGGCTGATGGTGCCGCGCTGCGCGCGCTCGGGCGCCATCGTCGAGCCGATGCTGACCGACCAGTGGTACGTGGCCATGACGCGCCCCGGTGCCGACGGCCAGTCGATCGCGCAGAAGGCCATCGACGTGGTGAAGTCGGGCGAGGTGCGCTTCGTGCCCGAGAACTGGGTCAACACCTACAACCACTGGATGGAGAACATCCAGGACTGGACCATCTCGCGCCAGCTCTGGTGGGGCCACCAGATCCCGGCCTGGTACGACGAAGAAGGCAATGTGTACGTGGCCGAGGACGAGGCCGCGGCGCAGGCCAAGGCACCGGGCAAGAAGCTCACGCGCGACGAGGACGTGCTCGACACCTGGTATTCGGCATCGCTCTTCCCCTTCTCCACGCTGGGCTGGCCCGAAAAGACGAAGGATCTCGAGCTGTACCTGCCCTCGCAAGTGCTCGTGACGGGCTACGACATCATCTTCTTCTGGGTCGCCCGGATGATCATGATGACCAAGCACTTCACCGGCAAGGTGCCGTTCAAGGACATCTACATGCACGGCCTGGTGCGCGATGCGCAGGGCAAGAAGATGAGCAAGTCCGAAGGCAACGTGCTGGACCCGGTCGACCTGATCGACGGCATCCAGCTGCCCGAACTGCTCGAGAAGCGCGTGCAGGGCCTGCGCAAGCCCGAGACCGCGCCGACGGTGCGCAAGAACACGCAGAAGGAATTCCCGGACGGCATTCCGGCCTTCGGCGCCGACGCGCTGCGTTTCACCTTCGCGTCGCTGGCCTCGCTGGGCCGCGGCATCAACTTCGATTCGAAGCGCTGCGAGGGCTATCGCAACTTCTGCAACAAGCTGTGGAACGCCACGCGCTTCGTGCTGATGAACTGCGAAGGGCAGGACTGCGGCCTGCTGGAGCACACGAAGGAAGAATGCAAGGTCGGCGGCCCGGCGCATGGCTACCTGAAGTTCAGCCGTGCCGACTACTGGATCGTGTCGCAGCTGCAGCGCGTCGAGGCCGACGTGGCCAAGGGCTTCGAGGAGTACCGCCTCGACAACGTGGCCAACGCGATCTACCAGTTCGCCTGGGACGAGTTCTGCGACTGGTACCTGGAAATCGCCAAGGTGCAGATCCAGACCGGCGACGATGCGCAAAAGCGCGCCACGCGCCGCACGCTGATCCGCGTGCTCGAGACGCTGCTGCGCCTGGCGCATCCGGTGATCCCGTTCATCACGGAAGAGCTGTGGCAGAAGGTGTCGAAGGTCGCGGGCCGCGAAGGCGAGTCGATCATGATCGCGGCCTATCCGAAGAGCCAGCCCGAGAAGATCGATGAAGCGGCCGAGGCGCATGTGGCGCGGCTGAAGGCGCTGGTCGATGCGTGCCGTACCTTGCGCGGCGAGATGAACGTGTCGCCCGCCGTGCGCCTGCCGCTCTATGCGGTGGCCGACGATGCCGAAGGCGCGGCCTTCCTGCGCGAATCGGCGCCTGTGCTGCAGGCACTGGCCAAGCTGAAGGAAGTGAAGGTCTTCGACGACGAGGCCTCGTGGCAAGCGGCTGCAGAAGCGGCGCCCGTGGCGGTGGTGGGCGCGGCGCGCCTGTGCCTGCACATGGAAATCGACAAGGTGGCCGAGCGTGCCCGCATCGGCAAGGAAATCGCGCGCATCGAGGGCGAGATCGCCAAGGTGCACGGCAAGCTCGGCAACGAAGCCTTCGTGGCCAAGGCACCGCCGGCCGTGATCGAGCAGGAGCGCAAGCGCCTGGCCGACTTCACCGCCACGCTGGAGCGCCTGCGCGACCAGCTTGTGCGCCTCGGCTGACAGACGCGGCGAATATCGGGCGTTTAGGATGCTGGTTCGGCACTTGCTTGCCGCTCCAGCTTTCTGATTCAACCTCCCAACTTTCAACGAACCGACGCTGAACTGCCCATGTCCACCACACCATCGACACGTATCCGCAAGGCTGTATTTCCGGTTGCAGGCTTTGGCACCCGCTTCTTGCCCGCCACCAAGGCACAGCCCAAGGAAATGCTGCCGGTGGTCGACAAGCCGCTGATCCAGTACGCTGTCGAAGAGGCGTACGCCGCCGGCATCCGCGACATGATCTTCGTGACCGGCCGCAACAAGCGCGCCATCGAAGACCACTACGACACCGCCTACGAGCTCGAAAGCCAGCTCGAAGCCAGCGGCAAGAGCGCATTGCTCAATATCGCACGCTCGGTGATGCCCGACGACATGACCTGCTCTTACGTGCGCCAGCCGCGCATGCTGGGCCTGGGCCATGCGGTGCTGTGCGCCGAGCATCTGGTGGGCAACGAGCCCTTCGCCGTGCTGCTGGCGGACGACCTGATGGTCGGCCCCGATGGCGGCGAGCCGGTGCTTGCGCAAATGACGGCTGCTTTCGCGCGCCTTGGCGCATCGCTGCTGGCCGTGCAGGAAGTGCCGCAAGCGCACGTCAAGCGCTACGGCATCGTGGCCGGCGAGACGGTCGAAGACGGCCTGGTGAAGGTCAACCGCATGGTCGAGAAGCCCAAGCCCGAAGAAGCGCCATCGCGCCTGGGCGTGGCGGGCCGCTACATCCTCACGCCAGGCGTGTTCGACGAGATCCGCAACCAGCCCAAGGGCGCGGGCGGCGAGATCCAGCTGACCGACGGCATCGCGGCGCTGATGAAGAAGGAATCGGTCTATGCCTATGCCTACAAGGGCATCCGCTACGACTGCGGCAGCAAGGAAGGCTTTCTGCAGGCCACCGTGGAACTGGCGCTGGCGCACCCCGAAGTGGGCAGCGAGTTCCGCGAATATCTCAAGAGCCTGAAGCTGTAACGGCCTCGGTCTTGGTCTTTCTCCTTCCCCCTCTGGGGGAAGGCAGGGATGGGGGCCAGCGGCCTCACCATCCACCCCGGAAATTCAGCGCCTCTTCAGCACATGAACGAAGTCGCTCCCCACCGTCTCCTGCGCCATCAGCTCATTGCCCGTCTGGCGCGCAAAGGCCTGAAAGTCGCGCACCGACCCCGGATCGGTCGACACCACCTTCAGCAGCTGTCCGCTCGCCATGTCGTTGAGCGACTTCTTCGCCTTGAGGATGGGCAGCGGGCAGTTCAGCCCTCGCGTGTCGATTTCGCGATCAACTTCCACGCTTCGGCTCCTCGGGCGGCAGATTGAGGCCCCGGCGGCGCTCTTCGTTCTCGGCGGCGGTGAAGAACACGGGCTCGTGTCCGCGCGTGCGCAGCCAGTCGGCCAGCGCATAGCCGGTGCCCGCAGGCCAGCAGCGCAGGTCCGGCAGGTCGTAGAGGCGGTAGTCGACCAGCTCGGGTGACAGCTTCACATCGCCATCGGCCACCACGTGGTAGGCGATGATGATCTGGTTCATGCGCTGGAAATCGTAGGCACCGACGAGCTTCGTGGCACTGACCTCGAGGTTCGTTTCTTCCTTCACCTCGCGCGCAATGCCCTCTTCGGGCGTCTCGCCGGCTTCCATGAAGCCGGTGATCAGCGCGTACATCTTGCCGGGCCAGGCGGCATTGCGGGCCAGCAGCACCTGGCCGCGGTACTCGACGATGCCGGCCAGCACCGGCGTCGGGTTGTTCCAGTGGGTGTGGCCACAGTTCGGGCAGCGCAGGCGCTCCTTGGGGCCGCCGTCTTCCATCAACGCGATCCACTCCAGCGGCGTGGCACAGACCTGGCAAAACTTGGGATGGGGCATGTGGGGTCTCTGTTCTTTTTCTGGGGGCTTGCAGCGCCCATGGGAGGGCGCCGCAGCGGGTTTTGTTGTCAGCGGATCACGCGGGGAACACGCCGGTCGACAAGTACCGGTCGCCGCGGTCGCACACCACGAAGACGATGGTTGCGTTCTCGACCTTTTTCGCCACTTCGAGCGCGGCCCACAGCGCACCGGCGGCCGAAATGCCACCGAAGATGCCTTCTTCGCGCGCCAGGCGACGGCACATTTCTTCGGCGTTGTCCTGGCTCACGCTGATTTCTTCGTCGACGCGGCTCGGGTCGTAGATCTTGGGCAGGTACTCGGCCGGCCACTTGCGGATGCCGGGAATGCGCGAGCCTTCGGCCGGCTGCGCGCCGATGATGCGCACCGCCGGGTTCTTTTCCTTCAGGAAGCGCGAGACGCCGGTGATGGTGCCCGTGGTGCCCATGGCGCTCACGAAATGCGTGATCTTGCCCTTGGTATCGGCCCAGATCTCGGGGCCGGTGGTTTCGTAGTGGATGCGCGGGTTGTCGGGGTTGGCGAACTGGTCGAGCACCCGGCCCTTGCCCTGCGCCACCATCTGCTCGGCCAGGTCGCGGGCGTATTCCATGCCGCCGCTCTTGGGCGTGAGCACGAGTTCGGCGCCGAAGGCCTTCATGGTCTGGGCGCGCTCGACGGAAAGGTCCTCCGGCATGATCAGCACCATGCGGTAGCCCTTGACGGCCGCAGCCATCGCCAGCGCGATGCCGGTGTTGCCGGACGTGGCCTCGATCAGGGTGTCGCCGGGCTTGATCTCGCCCCGCTCTTCCGCCCGTTTGATCATCGAAAGCGCGGGCCGGTCTTTCACCGAACCCGCGGGATTGTTGCCTTCGAGCTTGCCGAGAATCACGTTGCCACGCTTGGCGTTCTCTGCCGCATCGATGCGCTGCAGCGCCACCAGGGGGGTTTTGCCGATGGCATCTTCGATCGTCGGATAATTCATGCCAGCCACTGTGCCATAATTTTGGGCTTCCTTCCGGATGTGCCCGGGTGGTGAAATTGGTAGACGCAGGGGACTCAAAATCCCCCACCGAAAGGTGTGCCGGTTCGATTCCGGCCCCGGGCACCACGAGACACCGTCTCACCCCACATCAAAAAAACCCGCTCGCCTCCCAGGCGCAGCGGGTTTTTCTTTGCCTCAAGCCGTCTCGGCCCCTGGCATCCCATGCCGGCACTTTGTCAGTGCCTCCGTACCCGGCACTCGGCGTCTGCCCTGGAAGCCCCATGACCCAGGCTCGCCAGCAGCGCGAGAAATCGCGTGCGGAACTGCCCCGGCGCCTTCGCACCGGGGCCTGCACGCAAATTCGCGCGAAAGTTCAACAGCTCACTGTTTCAGCCCCCGCTGCTCGCCCGGCGTGAGCGACTGCATCTGCGCGGTGGTGAGCGCGCCCGCGCCGAGCACCTGCACCACGCCCTTGGGGTCGTAGGCGCCGCCGCTGCGCTCGCGGCCTGCACCGGCGCCGCCCTCCCCGCCCGCAGGCTCATTGCCGAAGCCGAGTACGCGCACGGTGAACACCGAGGGCAGCGCCTGGCGCTGCGCCGCGCGCTCGCGTTGCACCGCGTCCTGCGCGGCGGTCGCGGCCTGCGATGCGGCCGCGCTGGCGTTGGTCAGCGCGCCCACGTTCACCGCCGCCACCACCGGAACGCCGGTCGACTTGCCCTGCACCTGGATGTTGTCGGCGTTGAGCACGCGCAGCGCCGCCAGATTCACGTTGCCCGACACGCGGATGCCCGCTTCGCCCGCATCGATGGTGCCCAGCGGCGCGATCAGGTCGATGTCGCCCGGCGGCACTTCGGGAATCGGGTTCAGCGTGGCAATACCCGCGCCGGTGTTGGGCGTGGTCGGCGACAGGCTGACGTTGCCGGCGTCGTCATACACGCGCCGCTGCGGCGTGTAGACCACGGTCGATCTCGCGCCGCGGCCGGCATTGATGTCGCCCTGCGCCGACCAGGCCAGGATGCCGCCGCCGAAGGTGGTGAAGATGCGGCTCTGGCCCAGCAGGATGCTGCCCAGCGAATAGATCTGCACCTCGCCCGCGCCCTGCGTGAGCACGCCCGAGCCCTCGCCCGGCACGAAGCCCCCGTCCACCCCGACCAGCGTGCGCCCGCCGGGCACGAGGATGTTCACATCGCCGCCGAAGTTGGTGTGGATACCGGCATCGAGCGCGTCGTACACGCCGATGTCGCTGGGCCGGCCGGCGGCGATCCAGGCGTCGCGCCGCAGGTAGCTCTTGCCGGCTTGCGGCCGCTTGGTGAACGAGTCCGAACTGCTCAGGTAGTAGTTGGCGCTGCTGAACATGGTCAGGTCGCCCTGATGGTGGCGCGCGCTGCCGTCGGCACCGTGCGTGGGGAACAGCGTGGCGATGGCCTCGCGGCCGCGCAGGTAGCTGCCCCGGCGCGGGCCGCCCTCGTCGTTGTACTCGCGTCCACCGGCCCGCAGTTCGGCGTAGTACACGTTGCGCAGGTAGACCTGCTGCTGCTCGGGCGGCAGTCCAGCGAAGAAGGTGCGCGCGTCCATGGTCGCGGCATCGAAATGCCGGCCCTGGCTGTTGCTGCCGCTGAAGCGCTCGCGCAGCCAGTTCACCAGGTGCAGGCCCTTGGCCAGGCCGAACTCGCGTGCCAGGTCGCGGCGCTGGTTGCCGCCGCCTTCGCTGCGTTGGCCATCGATCTCGGCTTGCTTGCGCTTCAGGTAGGCATCGGCGCCGGCCTCCTCGCCGCCGTAGCCGAACTGCTGCGACAGCCAGCCTGCCAGCGTCAGCTCGCCGCCGTAGCTGTACAGCGCCGTGCCGGGCTGGTCCGCGAAGGGGCGGCCGCTTTCGGCGCGGCGCTTGGGATCGAGGTAGCGCGCGGCGAAGCCGTCCCAGTCCGGCCCGTCGCGGCCCACGCCCACCGCCACCGAGATGCCAGCGCCGCTGCTGCGGTCGCCCGGCTTCACGTTGACGATGGCGCCCAGGCTCTTGAGCTCGCCCTTGTCGGCCATGTACAGGTCGCGCCCGGCGCTGAGTGCCAACTCGCCGGGGCCTGCGATGTGGAAGCTGCTGGTGCGGATGTCGCGGCCGGCCTCCACCACCGACACATCGTCGGCATGGCGGTGCACGATCAGGTTGCCGCGCGCCGAGCCGCCGAGCAACTGCTGCGGCTCAGGTGCCCACTCCGGCTTGCCGTTGACGGTGCGTCCATGCCAGCCCGTGGCTTCGGCCGGCACGTTGTCGACCTGGCCCAGCGCGGTGCCGGCATCGACGATGTCGCGCCCGGCGCGGATCGCCACCGGGCCGCCGCCCTCGTACCAGATGCCGAACGAGGTCGGCGCGCCGGTGCCGCCGCCGCGGTAGATCATGGAGCCGGTGCGCAGGCCCACGATGTCGCCGTCCACCGCGTAGAAGCGCGACGGCGGCTGACCCATCGGCGCCACGTCGGCCGCGCTGGGCGAGGTGAGCGTGAACAGCGGAAAACGCAGCGACGAGTTCTGTCCGCCCACGGTGACGGAGGCCAGCAGCGCGTCGGCGGCCGAGTTGTGGATGATCTCTCGGCCGTACCAGATCGGGTTGCCCAGCGCGATGAAGCCGGGCTGGAACGGATCCACCAGCCGCGACGGGTCGGCGCCCGAGGGCGTGATGGTGTAGCCCCCGCCGTAGATCGAGTCGCGCGCCAGCAGCTCGAGCTGCGCGGTGCGCTGCACCGCGTACTGCGGTCCGGTCGGCGACGGCGCCAGCGTCAGGCTCCAGCCCGAGGGGCCGCCGCTGCTGTCCATCCAGCCCCGGCTCGCGTCGCCGTAGTACAGGCTGCCGCTGGCCGCCAGGGCGCGCAGCACCGCCGGGTAGACGAAGCGGCCGTCGGTGGCCTGGTGGTTGGTGCGGTAGCTCGGGTCGGCCCAGCCCAGCGTGGGCGTGAGGTTGCCGCCGGCGCTGGCAAGGTCGATCGCGGTGGATGGCGTCCACAGCGAGAACCAGGTCCAGCCGTCGCCCTGGTACTGCTTGCCGTTGGCACTGAAGGGCGTGCCGCCGGTGAGCGTGGGCACGCGCCCCGGATCGGCCACGCCGCCGAGCACCAGGTCGCCGCGCGCGTCGAGCCGCACGCCCGCATCACCGGGAATCAGCACCGGCCCGCCAGTGGCGAGGCCCGAGGTGGCGATGTAGGAGTCGGTCGCCCACGCGTTGTTCAGGTTGGCGACCTCGTAGCCCAGCTTGATGCCGCCCACCGCGCCGCTTTCCAGCCGCAGCGCGCCGCGCAGGTTGGCGAAGACGCCGTTGAGGTCCATCATCGTGCGGTGATGGCTCAACGGGTTGTTGGCCTGCCACGTGGTGCTGGAAGGCAGTCCGCGCACCTCGGGCGACGGGTTCAGGGTGCCGCCGATGCGCACGTCCAGGTCGCCGCCGCCGGTCAGCAGCAGCTCGCCCGAGCGCGTCACGCGGCCGGTGCTGCCCACCGCCAGGTGCAGGCCCTGGCTGCGCGCCACGTAGGTGCCGCTGAAGTCGCCCATCTGCTCCATCATCCCGGCGTTGCCGCCGGTCTCGAACACCAGGTTGCCGCCGCCCAGCGTGCCGATGCCGACGAAGCCGACCAGGAAGGGCCATTGGCCGCCGAGGTCGTACATCGAGGTGTCGCTGCCCGCGACGTAGCTGCCGAAATTGATCCACCAGGCGGTGGGCACGCCCTCGGGGCCCGGCACCACGCTGCCGGTGCCCTGGCGCCAGACCCAGTTGCCCAGCATCGCGCTGGGGTACTGCACGCGGAACACACCCAGTTCGTCGGTGGTGCGACGCAGGCTGCCCCGAGCACCGATGGTGTCGCCGCGCGCATCGCCCTGCACGCGCACTCGCAGGTTGCCGCCGTGGTCGGGGTACCAGGCGCGGTACAGGCTGTCGCTGTCGACGAACTTCTCGAAGACCTCGTAGGCGCCGTTGAGCACGTTGTTCCCGTCGCTCCCCTTGGCGCGTGGGCGGTTGAAGTCGGCGTCGTCGGCGCGTGCCGCGGCGCGCGTGCCGGCGGTGTAGATGCCGTAGGGCGAGTTCTGCGTGAAGTCGTTGCCGGCCAGCAGATCGAGGTCGCCGGTGCCGGTGCGCAGCACGCTGAACAGCGGCTGGCGCACCGGGTAGGACTTGTAGTTCCAGACCTCGGGCGTCTCGGAGACCAGGTCGCAGTAGCCGTAGTCGCACATGCCCCAGGACACTTCGCCCGGCGTGAGGATCACGCCCTTCCCGCCATAGCCTTCGTCCTCGGCCAACTGGTTCCAGGCCCAGACCTTGCCGCCGGAAACCAGCTCCTTCGTGAAGGCGTTGCCGTAGTGCGTGTCGGCCAGCCGCAGATCGCGCTGCGGCCCGCGCGGCTGCAGCGCGCGGCTGTCGGCGGCCTGTGTGTCGGCGCCGGCCACCAGGCGCATCGACCACGACTGCGAGCCCTCGGCCAGCATCGGCGCGATGGCGAAGTTGCGGCCCTGGTTGCCGTCGGCATCGGCCAGGCGCAGCTTGACCGACGCCACGCCGCCGGGCAGCTTGACGATGGTCTCGGCCGGGATGATGGCGCCGCGCTGCAGCGGCACCTCGCGCGCCAGCACCGGGCCGTTGTAGCGGTAGAAGGGCGGCTGGTTGATGTCCATCACGGCGCCGTCGGGGAAGGGCAGCGGCACGCCGGCGGGCCACAGCATCTGGCCGACCTTGGCCGCGCCCGGCAGGCGCATGCCCGCATCGAGCTGCATCCTGGCGCTGAGCTTGAGCGGCTGGGCCAGCACGCTGCCGGCCGGCTGGATCACGTTGCCGGCGGCGTCGCGCACCGCACCGCCGAGCACGGTGCCCGCGGGCAGCGTGTAGTCCCCGGTCAGTACCGCGCGCACCGCCAGCACGGTGCCGGCGGCCAGGCTCATGGGCTTGAGCGGCGCATCGAAGTTGAGCGCGCGCCCGGGCTGCAGGAAGGTGTCCTCGGCCAGCGCGACGGCACCGCCGCGCGGCACCACCACGTCGCCGCCGAAGGGCACGCGGCCCTTGAGCAGCACCCAGCCATCGTCGTCGCGGGTCGCCGGCAACGCCGAGGTGTCGAAGCCGTCGTTGACGCTGCCGTAGATCTTCAGGTTGCCGCCCGCGCGCACCGCCAGCGCGCCGGCCTCGCCCGAGCCGTAGACGGCGGTGCGCTGCGTGCGCGCATTGAGGCTGTCGTAGCGGAAGCCCGAGAGGTCGAGGTCGCCCTCGATCTGCAGGTCGCCGTCGGGCGTCCTGCTGATGATCTGCACGCCGGGGCGCAGGTGGAAGGCGTCGGCGTAGGCGCGCAGGCCGCCCAGGCGCCGGTTGACCAGGTCGCCGTTGGCCAGCACGTTGCGCATGAAGGCCACGCTGTCGTCGTGCTTGGCGTTCAAGTAGGCCTGGTCGATGCGCTGGTAGGGCCGGCCGCTGACGTCGAGGTCGGTGCCCTGGGGCGCGTCGTCGTACTGGAAGAAGCCGTTGACATTGATCGTGCGCGCGCCCGCGATGCGCTGCGTGCCGCTGGCGTCGATGTCGATGTCGCCGCCGCGCCTGCCGCCCAGTCGCGGCGCGTTCAGCTCCACCGTGCCGAAGGCGCGCGGCGTGCCGTCGGTGCCGGCGCGCAGGTCCATGCGCGCGCCGTCCTCCAGCACCAGCCGACCCGTGCCGCTGTCGATCTCGATGGTGGCGCGGTTGGGCGCCTCGATGGCCTGGCCGTAGCTGTCCACCCGCAGGCGCGAGCCGTGCGCGTCGAGCAGCGCGCCGCCCGCGATGGTCACGCCGTCGCGCGCCGCCAGCCGGATGCTGCCGACCTGCACGCCGCCGGCGTCCACCTTGCCTGCCACGGTGAGGTGGCCACCATCGACCGAGAGGTTGATCTCGCGCGCCTTCAGCTCGTCGCCCACCACCAGATCGCCCTGCTTGATCTGGAAGCTGCGCTCGCCCAGCACGCCGGCGTCGGTGAGGCGGTGGTTCAGGCCGGTGAAGTCGGCGATGCGCTGCGCGCGCACATCGATGCGCCCGCCCGCGTAGGGCACCAGCGTGCCGCCGGCGTCGTACTCGCCGCTGCTGCCGCCACGCAGGCGGCCCAGCAGCTCGACGCCGCCGGCACCGGCATCGAGCGCGGTGACGGCCAGCCGGCCGGCGCGGTTGTTCTGCGCCGAGAAGTCGATCCGCGCGCCTTCCGCCACGCGCACGTTGCCCTTGCGGCTTTCCAGCGCCACGTCGCCCCCCCAGCTGTACTTGTCGACGTCGAAGAAGTTCAGCCGCCGGCCGGCCAGGTCCAGCCGCGCGCCGTCCTGCAGCTGCACGTCGCCGTCCGCGCGCAGCGTCAGCTTGCCGCTGGGCAACACCACGGCGGTGTCGAGCGTCACGCTGCGGCCGTCGATGGCGATCTCGGCGCCGAGCGCGCGTTTCGCCTCGGCATCGCCCAGGGTGCCGGGCTTCGTGCCCTCGGGCGCGGTCACCCGCACGTCGCCGCCGGCCTTGTAGCGCATCACCGAGCCGGCCTCGCCGGTCAACAGCGGCGTGTCGATGCGCAGCGTGCCGCCGGTGCGCACGTAGCCCTTGGCGGACTCGTCCCAGGCCCCCTGGGACTGGTAGACCGACAGCGATCCCTTGCTGCGCGCGCTGACCTGCTCGCTGGCGTTGAGCCGCACTTCGCCGAAGCCCAGTGCCAGCCGGTCCATGTCGTGCACGGTGTCGCCGCGCTTGCCGTTGGCCTCGCCCAGCTCGATGCGCCGGGCGTCGATCTGCAGCCGGCCGCTACCGGTGCCTGCGCCATTGGCAGCCACCACGCCGGGCGGCGTGATGGTGCCGCCCCACACCAGCACGTCGGTCTGGATGCGCGCCACGTCATCGGCACCGCCCCAGCCGTAGATGGCGGGCGTGGTCAGCACCAGGCGCTCGATCGGCGACTTGCCGGTCGCGGGGTCGATGGTCGACAGCTGCGCCGTGCCGTGGAAGTTGACCGCGTCGCGCACGGTGAACATCAGGTTCTCCAGCGCCGGCGCGCCGGTGCTGGTGTCGCCGCGCAGCAGGCGATCGAGCACCTGCTGGTTCAACGTCAGGCCCGGCGTCAGCGCGCCGCGCGCCGCGGCATCGGCCAGCGTGCGTTCGCTGCCGATGTTGATGCCGCCCAGCGCCAGCACCAGGTTGCGGGTGCCGTAGCGCGAGTTCTCGCCCAGCGTGAAGGACTGGTCGGTGGCGGCGGTGATGGTGCCCTCGGAATACAGCCGCGCGCCGGCGCTGCAGCTGCCGGTGCCGGGGCACACGCCGATGTCGATGCGGCCGGGGCCGCTCTCGCCGCCAGCAGAGACGCCCGGCGGCAGGATCTCGATCCAGCCGTTGGACACCGCCAGCACGCTGCGCGTGCCCGGGTCGTAGATGTAGCCGCGGCGCGAATCCCAGGCCGCCGGGCCGCGGCCCAGCGCGTCGATGCCGGCGCCGGCTTCGATGGTGATGCCGTTGTCGCGGCGGTCGGTGACCAGGAACACCTCGCCCGCGCGCAGCACCGCGCCGCTGCGCAGCACGATGCCCGGGGCGGCGGCGCTGAAGCCGAGCGTGAGCTTGCCCATCGGCACGCCGCCGATGCCCAGCTGCGCGGCGCCGATGGCATTGAGGTCGCGGTCGTACAGCGAAGCGCCCTCGAAACCCGGCGTGGGCGCGGCGCCCTCGGGCAGCACCTCGACGGAGCGTCGCCAGCCGCCGAGCACCACCGCCGTGCCGCCCATGCCATCGCCTTGCGTGCCGTAGCGCGTGGTGCCGGCAAAGCGAAGCGCCCGCGCGCCGGGCACCGAGCCCGGCGTGCCCCTTTCGCCGAACTCGAAGCGCAGCGCCTTGGCGTCGCGCTCCAGCACCGGGCGCGGCAGGCCGTCGCGCATCGCCTGCGCCACGGCGAAGTCGGCGTAGCTGGTCTCGTTGTACTGCGAGTAGGTGCGCAGCACGTCGCCCGGCGTGAACACCGCCTGCAGCGGCAACGCGTCGCGGATGCCGGTGCCGGCCACGCCCAGTTGCGCGGGCGCGGTGTAGGAGCCGTTGCGCATGGCCGTGGCGCTGCCAGGGGCGCCGACCTGCGCGGCCAGCCCGTTGAGCTCGACGCGGAAGGCACCGGGCATCAGCGCGTAGGTGGAGGGCATCAGCGTGTAGGTGCCCGGCGGCAGGCCGGGCACGCCGGTGCCGATGGTGATCTGGCGGCCGATCGCGGCATCGCTCGCGCCCTTCTCGCCCTTGAGCGGTGCCGCCAGCGGCTGCACGCCCGGCACGATGGCATAGACCGGGTTGGTCGCCAGGCCCGGCAGCGCGAAGCCCTTGCGCTGCGCGCCCACCTGCATCAACGGGAACATGCGCGCATCGGTGGAGCCGCCACGGCCGGCCAGGAAGGCGGCCCCGGTCAGCGTGCCGCCGCCCGACATGTCGAGCACCGCGCCCTCATGCACGTCCATCGAGTGGGCAGCCAGCCTGATGCTGGGACCCTCGCCGACGCCACCGTAGACCACGTCCTTGCCGTTGAACAGATAGCTCAGCCCGTCCTGCGTGCCGCCATAGGGTATCCGCAGCCCGTCGGCGCTGACCGAGGTCAGGCTGCCCGAATGCAGCTGCACCGAGGTGGCGGCGGTATTACCGCGGGTGTCGCCCAGCGTGATGCTGCCCAGCGGCGCGCGCAGCACGCCGCGCTGGTCGATGTTGGCGGCCCGGAAGGTCATGGTGCCGAAGACCGACTGCGGCATCGCCGGCGTATCGCCCACGCGCTCGATCACCAGCCGCCGGGTCATGTCCATCTCGGACTGGCGCGCGCCCCATTTGTCGATGTAGTTGTGCATGCCCACCTGCACCAGTCCGCTGTCGCCGGTGGCCGGGTAGATTTGCGCCGCCGCCAGCGTGAGGTCGCCGGGCACATGGAACTTGGCGTTGTCGGAAAAGCGCAGGTCGCCGCTGCTGCGCAGCACCGACTGGTCGAAGGCGTAGCGCTCGACCTCCAGGTCTTTCGGCACGTTGCGCACGATGGTGCCGCGCACGCCCATCTGCACCATGCCCGACAGGTCGATCAGCTGCGCGTCCATGCGCAGCGAACTGCCGCCTGACACCAGCGGCACGCCCAGCGTGCCGGCGCCGTCCCCGCTGTTGCGCGAGCCCAGCACCGGGTTGGGCACGATGTAGTCATCGGGCTGCTTGCGCGTGCTGCCGGCCACACGGATGTAGGGCGCGGCCAGGGCCACGCGCACGTCGGGCGGGGTCTTGTCCGCCAGCGCCAGCGCGGTGGTGGTCAGGCGCAGGCTCTGGCCCAGCGACAGGTCCACGTTGCCGTCGAAGGACAGCATGCCGTGGGCCAGCAGCGAGAGGTTGTCGAAGCCGCCGTCGTGGATGCGGTCGACGCCGATGCGGGCCGTGCCGTAGGACAGCGCGCGGTGTTCTTCGCCCGGGCGCAGGTCGGCGGCCTCGCCCACCCCGCTCCTGCCCTGCACCTGCGCCAGCAGCAGCTCGCGCGGCACGCGCACAGCGTCGTCGACCTTGGCGCCCTTCAGGCTGTAGCGCTCCACCGGGCCGTAGGCGGGCGTGTCCAGGTTCACCGCCAGCGTGCCGCCGGCCGCACCGGCACCGCCCGCGGCGGCGCGCATGCTGCCGTCGAGGAACAGGCCACGGTAGGAACTGAGCGCGATGGTGCCGCCGTGGCTGGCGGCCTCGGTCGCGCCGCGGCCCGGCAGGTCCAGCGTGGCCGAAGTGCCCGAGGCATCCAGCCGCGCGCCCGGGCGCAGCACCACGAAGGCATCGGCCGCGTCCACCTGCGTGGCATCGAGCACATGGCGCCCGCCGATCTCGATGGTGCCCCCGTTGGTCAGTTGCCCGTAGCGGCGACCCAGCACATCCGTGGCGACCACCGGGCGAGCCGCGACGTCGATCAGCGCCTGCCCGCCGATCCAGAACGAGCGCGCATTGGGCATGCCGTCGGGCAGGTTGGTGTCGCTGCCCGAGCGGTAGTCGCCCGGCAGCAGCGAGACGCGCCCACTCCAGGCCGAGAGCGTGCCCTCGAGCGTGATCTGGTCGTTGCCGCGCAGCGTGAGCGTGCGGCCCGGGTCGAGCACGACCTGGGCGCCCTCGCCCACCGTCAGCGGCGCGCGCTGGTAGAGCGTGCCGCCTTCCAGCGTCAGGTCGGCGCCGGCACGCTGCGTGAGCTTCTGCTTGACCGGGTCGTCCTGGTAGAGCGGCGGTGTCCACAGCTGCAGCGCGGCCGACGGGTCGGCCCCGGTGGGCAACAGCCTGCCGACGGTGGGATCGAAGCGCTGCACCGGCATGTGCACGTTCACCTGCATGCCGTCGGCCACGGTCAGGCCGTCCTGGCCGCGCACGGTGTACTGCGCGAAGCCGCTGCGGAACAGGCCAGGGTCCAGGGTCAGCATCGGCTGCACCGCGACCTCGCGCGGCAGCGACTTGCCGGCGGCGATCGGCGTGCCGGCCGGCATCACCGTCTCGGCCGCGGCCACGGTGCCGCCCTTGTACGAGGTGGTCTTGGCCGGGACCGGCACGCCCTCGGGGAACACATCCCTGGGAATCACGTAGCCCTTGCTCAGTTCGGTGATGGCCACCAGCACGCTGCCGGCCGGCACCTTGTCGCCCGGCTCGTAGATGGTCTCGTTGGCCAGTTGCACCATGGTGTTGGCCGGCAACACCCAGTCGGCGGCGGTGACGACGGTGCGCGTGCTGGAGACGTCGGGCATCACCGTCTCCTTGAGCGCCACGCCCGGGAGCGCGCGCGACACCGTGACGGAGAAATCCATCGGAATCATGCTGCCGGCCGCGATCACGTAGTCGCCGGCCAGCCGCAGGAGCACGCTGCTGCTGCGGCCGGCGGCCAGCACGCCGTTGCCGCCGGCGGGCAATTCGCCAATGCTGATCGCCGTGCCGTTGGCCAGCGTCAGCTTGCCGCCGCCCTTCACGCCGTAGCCGCGCAGCTCGCCGTCCATGTGCAGCGCGCCCGCGCTCACGCCGTCCTTGCCGGGCTGGGCCGACATCAGCGTCACGTCGCCGCCGCGGCCGCCGCGCAGTTCGTTGCCGGCCATCAGGGCGGCACCGCCCGACACGTCGATCAGGCTGCGCGCGCCGAGCGTGATGTCACCGGTGCCGCGCACCGTCACCTGTCCGCCGTCCACGTAGGGCAGGCCCTCGATGCGCTCGGGCGATTGCGCGATGTTGCTCCACAGCCCGCGTGCATCCAGGCGCACGCCCTCGGCCACCGCCACGCGCGGCCGGTAGCCGGCCGGCAGCATGTCGGCGATGGAGAGCTCGACCCAGCTGCCGCCGCTGGCGCTGGTGAAGCGGCTGACCAGGTCGCCCAGAACGATGCTGCCGCCGCGCGCGACCAGGTCCGCATCCACCGCCACCGTGGGCGCATGCAGGGCGATGACGCCACCCGGGGCGACGGTGATGGCGGACTTCACCGCCACGGTGTCGTTGGCGTAGGCGGTGAAGCCGCCCAGGCCCTGGCGCTGCAGCCAGCCGCTGTCGATCCGCAGGTGGCCCCGCAGGTCCTTCGGCAGCGCGTCGCCGGCGGCCAGCGCATCGGCCAGCGTGCTGGGCGCGTCGGCGATCGTCACGCGGTCGACCTGCGCCGTGGGGTTGTCGCGCAGAAGACCGGTGGCGGTGTCGTAGATCGGCGCGATGCCGCCGATGAGCAGGCGCCCGGCCAGCGGGGCGGCCGTCTGCAGCTGGCGGTAGCCGTCGAGCCCCGCGTCGCGCTTGCGCTGCTGGCGCTCGCCCTGGAACACGGTGGCGTCGATGTCGCCGTCGAGCACCGCGGCGCGGGTGCCGACCAGCACCTGGCCGGCATCGCGGCCGACGGTGTAGCCGCTCTCCAGCCGCTGACGCGGCCCGATCAGCGGGTTGTAGAAGTAGGCGGTGGTGTTCTTGCCCCAGCGCGCGTGCTCGTCCTCGAAGCCGCGGTACAGGCCGGCGTAGGCGATGTCGGCCGGCGCGTTCGAGAGGTTGTACAGGCGCCCGTCGGCGTCCTTGAGCCAGCTCTGCTGCAGCATGCCTGTCTGCACGTTGAGCGTGCCGCCAGCCACGTTGATGGCCGAGCCGCGCTGCGTGACCAGTTCGCCGCCAGCGAAGCCCACCGTGCCGCCCACCGAGGCCCATTCGCCGATGGTGTGGCCGTCGGTGTTCAGGTAGCCGCCGACTTCCAGCAGCCCGCCGCCGGTGTACCAGCGCTCGCCGGCGTAGCCGTTCACGCCGGGGGCCACGCGCACCAGGTCGCGCCGGTCGATCCACATGTCGATGCTGTTGAGGCGCTTGCCGTCGCGGTTGAGCGGCGCATCGCGCTGCTCGTTGCCCTGCACCTTGATCTTGACGTTGTTGGACGCCATCGCCACGCTGACGCCGACCGCGCCGGCCACGTCGATGGTGGCGCCGCGCGCCAGGCGGGTGCGGTGCTCGGCGCGCGCCTGCACCTGGCCGCCGGTGGCCAGGGTGAGCGAATCGCCCTCGAAGTCGATGTCGCCGGCCGAGTCGATCTTCACCAGCGACTGGTCGCGGCGGTTATAGCCGCCGTCGCTCGGGCGCATCGAGTCCTTCAGCAGGGTGTCGCGTTGCACGTCGAGCGCGGTCGCGCCGTCGTTCTCCAGCACGATCGCGCTGACGCTCTGCGGCGCCAGCGTGACGCGCGCCTCGGCGGCATCGCCCTGCGCCTTCAGGTGGATGGTGCCGCGCGTGTTGACCGAGGTGCTGGACAGCAGCACGCCCTGCTGCTCCACCGTCTTGCCGACCAGGGTCACGTCGCCCGTCGAGGCGGCGATCAGGCCGGTGTTGCGCACGCGGCCGGCGGCGCTGCCGGCCAGGCGCAGCGGATCGACCTCGTTGCCGCGGGTGCTCGAATCGCTGTTGCCGTCGGTGCTCATGCCCTTGCGGATCACGAAGGCATCGCCCGCCGCCAGCACGGCCTGGCCGCCGGGGGTGGTGATGCTGCCGTGGTTGTGCGCCTCGCGGCCGGCCAGCAGCACGTAGCCGCCGCCCTCGGTCACGCTGGTAGGCCGGCGCGTGGCGATGCGCGCGCCGGGCTCCACCACCACGTCGGCGGTGGCCGCGCCGTGCGTGG
Organism: Variovorax sp. EL159; assembly: GCF_900100965.1. Lineage (GTDB taxonomy): Bacteria > Pseudomonadota > Gammaproteobacteria > Burkholderiales > Burkholderiaceae_C > Variovorax. The sequence continues at coordinate 158,927 of NZ_FMUJ01000006.1, forward strand.
CGCCGGTGGCGTTGAGCACGAGGTCGTTGGCCAGCACCGGCACCTGGCTGCTGCCGCGCGTTTCGCTGTACAGGCCCTTCCTGAACTGCGCGTCGCTCATGCCCACGGCCGCGGCCACGAGGTTGCGCGTGTCGACCTGGCTGCTGCCGCTGAACACGATGCCGTTGCGGTTCACGACCATCACCGTGCCGTCGGCCTGGATCTGGCCCTGGATCTGCGAGGGCCGCGCCTTCGGGTCGTTCACGCGGTTGAGCACCGACCAGCTGGCCTGCTGGTCGAACTTCACGGTGGTATTACGGCCGACGTTGAAGGTCTCCCAGTTGAGGATCGCCTTGTCGGCCGTCTGCGCGACCGTGACCACGGTGCGGCCATCGACGTTCTTCTGCGAATCGCCCGTCAGCGGGCGCGCGTTGTGCCAGCCGGCGGTGAGCGAATTCGTGTCGACCTTCAGGCCGCCTTCGGCCAGGCCGTCGGGCACCGACGGATTGTTCTGCGCAGCCGCGCGGGCCGCGGCCTGGGCCGACTGCTGCGCCGCGATGGCGCGCGCCGCCAGGTTCAGGTTGCCGATGGATTGCTGCAGCTGCTCGTTCGCGCGCTGCTGCTGCGCCTGCGGTCCGGCGAGCAGCGCCGCGGGCATGCCGTTGGGCAGGCGGCCCGTGGCCAGTGCGGTGTTCTGCGCCATGTTCTTCTGCGCCATCCAGGCACCGCTGAACGCCTGCTGCGCCTGCGCGCCGTCGAATACAGCGCCCCCGGCCAGCAGCAGCGCGATGGCACGCACCAGCGGCGTGAGCCGGACCTGCGCGAATGCGGGGGACGAAGAAGAGGACGCGTTCGGCGGATTGCGCCGGGACACCGTGCGGCGGCTGCTGCGTTGCATGCGGACTTCCATGGGTTCGTGTTTCGTTGCTCGTCGATCGAGGCCACGAAGCGAAAGGGCCCGTGGACTACCGAGCTATGACAGCGAAGGTCCGGCGCGACTGCACCATGTCACGAAATCTTCACGAAGGCGCACACCAGTACGTCTCAGGCGTTCGCAGCGCCCAGCAGCACGATGCCGCCGGGCAACTGCGTGAGTTCGGCGCCGTAGACATCGCGCACGAGAAAAGCCACGTCGTCCAGCCGGTCGATGGAGAAACTGGCCTGCACGCGGCTGCGGCCCAGCGCCTCGCTCGTGAGGATGAGCCGGCCGCGGCGGTAGCGATTGACCTCGGCCACCACCTGCGACAGCGGCACCTGGTCGAACACGAGCTGGCGGCGACGCCACGCGATGACGGGACCGGTGTCCACACCCGTGACGACGCCGAGCCCGGCGGGGCCGTAGCGCAGCTGCCGGCCCTCGTCGAGCTGCGCATGCTGCGTGCCTTGCGCCACGTCGACCTGTCCCGCAAGGCAGGTCACGCAGACCTCGCCGTCGAGGTGGCGGATGTTGAAGCGCGCGCGCGTCGCCGACACCACGCCGCCACCCGCTGCCACCGTGACGCGCGCCGATGCCAAACCATCGGCCAGCACCTCGGCCTCGCCGGACACCAGTTCGATGGCCTCGCCTGCACGTTCCTGCGCCGCACCGCGGTGCAGGTTGATGCGCGTCTGCGTGTTCATCTGCAGCACCACGCCGTCGCCCATGGCGACCTCGCGCTGTTCGCCGGTGGCGGTGTGGTAATCGTCACCCCACTCGACAACCGACGGCCACAGCGCCAGCGGCGGCGACACCGCAAGGTAGGCGGCCGACGCCGCCACCGCGCCACCCAGGAAGGCGCGGCGCCCAGGCATGGGCACGGGCAGGCGGCGGGTCGCCTCGCGCGCTTGCTGTTCTTGCTGCTGCACGCGCTGCGCGGCCGGCGCCATGGCCTGCCACACCTGCCGCGCCTGCACGAAGGCCTGCGCATGGTCGCGGCTGCGCGCGCACCAGTGCCGGAAGGCCTGGCCGTCGGCTTCGGTTACCTGCTGCGAGCCGAGCCGCACCACCCAGGCCTGCGCTTCGCGTTGCAGGGTCTTCATGGCCTCGGTCGCTCCGGGTTCTTCAGCTGTCATCATGGGAAGACTGTTTTCCGGCGCCGGGACCGAAGCGTTGGATGAAATCTCTGCCGAGCCGCTCGCAGCAATGCTCCAGGCCGGCACGCAACTCCTTCTCGACGGTGCGTGCCGACACGCCGTAGCGCGTCGCGATGTCCTTGTGCGGCATCTCGTCGACGCGCGCGGCCAGCACGATGGCGCGGCGGCGGCGCGGCAACTCGGCCAGTGCGCGCTCGAGCGCCTCCAGTTCGTTGCGCGCCTCGGCGCCGCGCGCCGGATCGGCGGCCTCGTCGGCCATGTCGTACAGCGCCTCGACCTCGCCCACGCTCAGCAGCCGCGAGTTGCTCTTGCGCTGGTCTTCCGCGACGTTGAGCGCAATGCGGAACAGATAGGCCGAGGGGTAGCGCACGGCGCTTCGCACGGTGGAGTTCTCCACGCGCAGGTAGGCCTCCTGCAGCGCGTCGTTGGCGAGATCTTCCGAACCGAGGCGATGGTGCAGGTGCTTGCGGAACTGCGCATAGCGCGCCAGGAACAGCGCGCGCAGCGAGGCCTTGATCGACTCGGACATCGCGCCGACGCCTCAGCCCGTGGCGCGCCCGCTGCGCGCATCCAGATAAGGCCGGCAGTCGCGCGCCGGGTCGGGACGCGGGGTCAGCAAGAGGGTGAAGGGCTGCGGCAGCGCGGCCGGCGGCGGCGCATCCAGGCCGAGCGCGCGCAGGCTCGCGAGCACCGTGGCGTCGCGCGCCTGCACGCCGCTGCCCTCGAGCAGGCGGGCATCGGCGACGGCGCCTGCCGGGTCGATCCACAACTGGATCGCGAGCCGGTAGCGGCCGAAGGCGTCGGGCTGCGCGATGCACAGCACGCGCGTGACCGCCCCCTGCAGGACGGCCGCATAGGCCTGCAAGGCATGCGCATTGCCGGCCGTGGCAGCACCCGTCGGCGCGCGCTCGCCCTGAACACCGGTCGCCGCCTGTACCGGCACGAGCGTGAACGCGCTGGCGCCTGTGTAGCGGGCCACCAGCCCGGTGCCGACAAGCATGCGTTGCAGCGCCTCGCGCGGCGTGAAGTCGCCCTGCACCGGCGACGCCTCGCGGCCATCGGTGAGGCGACTGGTGACGAGCACCGAGTGACCGGTGAGTTGGCCGAAGACGGCAAGGGAGCGCGCCAGCGGCTGCGCCGACAGGTCGAAATGCAGAGATGCCGCGTCGGTCGCCACGTCGTCGGCTGCTGCTGCAGCGTGGGCGGCGCACATTACCAGCGCCATGACCAGGCACCAGGACAGTGTCAGGGCACCGCCCGATGCGGAAGTACGGATCATGTGACGGGAGATCAACAGCAGCAGCAACGAAAAGGCAGGAAAGCGGCCGTCCGCTGTGCGGCCCGGGTGAGCGTGCGGGCGAGACTAGTCGGCGCAGATGACTGACATGTGACGTTTTGTTCACACTTCTGATGCTGCGTGATCCGCGTCTTTTTCTGATGGCTTGTGCGCTGTCTTGACTGTTCGGTTCGCCGTTGAATGGAGCTCAGCCTTGCGACGCCAATGGCTCAGGCCTTGCCGGATTCGACCTGGTGTCCGCAGGTGACACCTACAGAACCGCGTGCTCCAGTGTTCGTGCGGCCTGCAGCCCCATCTGCAATTCCGGCCCAGCACCGCGTCTTGTTCTGCAACCCAAGCGACAACCGCTCTGGTTCGCATCCATCGGCATCAGGCCCTCAGGGCTGCCACGGCCCGTATCTCCACCAGCAACGAAGCCCGCGCCAAGGCGGCCACACCCAGGATCGTCCAGGCCGGATAGTCCTGCTGGATATAGCGGTCTTTCACTTCGCGAAAGTCGGCCAGTTGGCTGTCGATGTTCACGTGGTACGTGACGATCTCCACGAGGTCGCGAAACCCCAGCCCTTCGGCCTCGAGCACCACACCCAGCCGCCTGAAGGCCCAGTCCGCCTGCTCTGCAGCCGTCTCGGGCACGCTGCCATCCGGCCGAAGGCCGATCTGGCCCGCAACGAACAGCAGGCCGCCGGCCTTGACGCCTGCGGCGTATTTGAAAGCGTCGAAGACGGCCGTCGACCCGAATTCGGGATGGCCGTCAGGAACACGGGTGATGCGCTCGCTCATTGGCTGCCTCGTCTCTCTTCGTCAAATCAGGCCGGTGTGCACGGTCGGGTGCGCAAGCCGCACGCGCAGCTCCTTCTTGAGCCGTGCGTTGTCGAGCCGGCGCGATTCCCCCATGAAGCTCAGCAGCTGCAGCGGCAACTGCCGCTCGGCCTCATCGCGGGCCACGCGCGGCGGGCGCTGCAGGCCGTACAGATCGGCGGCCAGGTCCATGTAGTCGCCCATGCGCAGTTCGGTGTCGTCCGACGCATGCACGATGCGCTGCGGCCGGCCTCGGAACAACGCGGCCTCGCAGGCATGCGCCAGGTCGTCGGCGTGGATATGGCTGGTGTAGACATCGTCCTCGCGCCGCAGCACGGGTGTGCCGCGCTGCAGGCGCCCGCGCGGCGTGCCGTTCTCGCGGTCTGGCGCGTAGATGCCAGGAATGCGCAGGATGCTCGCGCGCACGCCAGCGCTGCGGCCGAGCCAGCGGACGGCACGTTCGGCGTCGACGCGCCGGTGGGAACGCGGCGTATCGGGCCGCACGGCGCGCGTTTCGCTCACGCGCGCGCCGCCGCAGTCGCCATACACGCCACTGGTCGAGCCGTACACGAAAACGGCCGGTGCCGAACGCAGCCGTAACGCACGCGCCAGTGCCGTGGTGCGCTGGTCGCGCCACCAGGCGGTGCCGCCGTCTCGTGCGGGCGGCGCCAGGTGCAGCACGCGCGTGGCGATGCCGGCCAGGCGGCGCAGCGTCTTCGCGTCATCCAGATTGCCCACCAGCGGCCGGACTCCTGCCGCGCGCAAGGCGGTCACCCGGTCGGTCGACGAAGTGAGCGCCACCAGTTGCATGCGCCCCCGCAGATCGCGCGCGACGCGCTGGCCCACGTCGCCGCAACCGACGATCAGGAGGCGCTCGCGCCGGAACCTCGCCGGCAGCGCGCCGGAGGGACTATTGATTGAAGGCAAAATCCCGTTTCCTTTCTCTTTCAGACCCAGGCTGAAAACAAGCCGAAGAATACCGATGACTGCTGCAGCACCGCATGAAGCGGGCTTTTCCATCACCGTCGAGCCCAGCGGGCGCCATTTCGTGGTGCAGGGCGACGAGACCATCCTCGCGGCCGGCATCCGGCAAGGCATCGGCCTGCCCTATGGCTGCAAGGACGGCGCCTGCGGCTCCTGCAAGTGCAAGAAGCTCTCGGGCGAGGTCGTCCTCGGCCCGCATCAAAGCAAGGCCCTGAGCGCCGAGGAACAGCTCGCGGGCTTCGTGCTGACCTGCTGCGCCCATGCCAAGAGCGACGTGGTCCTCGAATCGCGCCAGGTGACCGAGGTCGGGGCACTCCCGATCCGCAAGATGCCGGTGCGGGTGCAGGCCCTCACCCGCCAGTCGCACGACGTGATCATGCTGCGCCTGCAGTTGCCGGCAGGCGAACCGCTGCAGTTCCATGCGGGCCAGTACGTGGAGTTCATCCTGCGCGACGGTGCGCGCCGCAGCTACTCGATGGCCAATGCGCCACACACGCTGAGCCAGCCGGGCACGGGCATCGAGCTGCACCTGCGGCATCTGCCCGGTGGCAAGTTCACCGACCATGTGTTCGGCGCCATGAAGGAAAAGGAAATCCTGCGCATCGAAGGCCCCTTCGGCAGCTTCTTCCTGCGCGAGGACTCCGACAAGCCGCTGATCCTGCTGGCTTCGGGCACGGGCTTCGCGCCGATCAAGGCGCTGCTGGAGCACATGAAATTCAAGGCCATCGAACGGCCTGCCACGCTCTACTGGGGCGGCCGCCGGCCCGAAGACCTCTACATGGACGCATGGGTGCGCGACCAGCTGACCGAGATGCCGAACCTGCGCTACGTGCCGGTGATTTCGAACGCCACGCCCGAAGACAACTGGACGGGCCGCACCGGCTTCGTTCACCAGGCGGTGCTGGAAGACTTTGCGGACCTCTCGGGCCATCAGGTCTATGCCTGCGGCGCGCCCATCGTGGTCGACTCGGCCAAGCGCGACTACGTGGCGCTGGCGGGCCTGCCCGAAGAAGAGTTCTTTGCCGACGCCTTCACCACGGAGGCCGACAAGGCCATCCCCTGACCAGCGACGCGCAGGTCGCGCCGCAACGCCTGACAAGGGACAACACCGACGGCCCGCAGAGGCCCGCTCCGCAGTGTTCCTGCGCCCATGAGATGTTGAGATCCGAGAAAAAATGAAAACGCGAAACTTCCTCCTGACCCTGCTTGCCAGCGCCACCGCCCTGCTGGGCGCCGGCCACGCCAACGCCCAGCAGCAACGCCCGATCCGCCTTGTGGTTCCGTACGCCGCGGGCGGCCCGATCGACAACACGGCGCGCATCCTGGCCGAACGCGTCAAGGACACGCTGGGCCCGGTCATCATCGACAACAAGCCGGGTGCGGGCGGCAACATCGGCGCCGACGCCGTGGCGAAGGCGCCCGCCGACGGCCTGACGATCGGCATCGCGGCCACCGCCACCAATGCGGTCAACCCGTGGCTGTACAACAAGATCCCGTTCAACGCCGCGACCGACTTCGCGCCGATCACGCAGATGGTCCGCGTGCCCAACGTGCTGGTGATGAACGCCGACACCGCCAGGCGCCTGAACATCAACACCGTGGCCGACCTGATCCGCTACGCCAAGGCCAACCCCGCCAAGCTCAACTACGGCAGCGGCGGCAACGGCAGCGCCGGCCATCTGGCGGGCGAGTTGTTCAAGAAGGAAGCCGGCATCTTCGCGGTGCACATTCCGTACAACGGCGGCAGCCCGGCGCAGCTGGCACTGATTTCCGGGCAGGTCGATTTCAACTTCGACAACCTGGCGACCGCGGCGCCGAACATCCGCTCGGGCAAGCTGAAAGCGATTGCGGTGACGACCTTGCAGCGCAGCAGTTCGCTGCCCGAGGTGCCGCCTGTGGCCGATACGCTCAAGGGCTTCTCGATCGATACCTGGTGGGGCTTGGTGGCGCCGGCGGGCACGCCGCACGACGTGATCGTCAAGCTCAATCAGGCCTTTGTCGCCGCGCTGAATGCGCCGGAAACGAAGACCCGCTTCGCCTCGCTGCTGGCCGAGCCCGTGGGCAGTTCTCCTGAGCAGTTCGGCGCCTTCATGAAGAGCGAACTGGCCAAGTACGAGAAGGTCGTGAAGGCCACGGGCGCAAAGGTCGATTGACAAGGAAGCCGCTGCACGGCGGCCTCAAGGCCCTCAACTTTTGGGGGCCGAACGATGGCCGTGCCACTCAGTGAAGGGCCGCGCGGCCCTTCATTCGCTTACTCCCCGAGGTACGCAGCACGCACGCGCGGGTCGCGCAGCAGTTCCTTGGCGTCACCATTCATTGTGATGAGGCCCGACTCCATCACATAGCCACGGTCGGCCAGTTGCAATGCGCGGTTGGCGTTCTGCTCCACCAGCAGGATCGTGACGCCTTGCGAGGCCACGGTCTGCACCACCTCGAAGATCTTGTCGCACATGATGGGCGACAAGCCCATCGTGGGCTCGTCGAGCAGCAGCACCTTGGGGCGCGCCATCAGCGCACGGCCCATGGCCAGCATCTGTTGTTCGCCGCCCGACATGGTGCCGGCCAGTTGGTCCTTGCGCTCGCGCAGGCGCGGGAAGGTGACGAACACGCGCTCCATGTCGCTGGCAATGGCCGCCTTGTCCTTGCGGATGTAGGCACCGATCTGCAGGTTCTCGGTGATGGTCATGCGCGTGAACACGCCACGGCCTTCCGGCACCATCACGAGCCCTTCTTCCACCAGGTCCCAGGCGCCGCGCCCCTTGATGCTGCGGCCCAAAAATTCGATGTGGCCCGCGCCCGCGGGCAGCGTGCCGGTGATGGCCTTCATGGTGGTCGTCTTGCCGGCGCCGTTGGAGCCGATCAGCGACACCAGCTCGCCTTCGCGAACCTCGAAGTCCACGCCCTTGACGGCCTGGATGCCGCCGTAACCCACCTTCAGGCCGTTGACCTTCAGCAGCGTCTTGCCGGTGGCCTTGGCCTGCGCGGCCGTGGCCAGGGTTTCTGCTTCGCTCGTCATCGTCGTCATCTCAATGTCCTCCGGTGCCGAGGTAAGCCTCGATCACCTTCTCGTTCTTCTGCACGTCGACCGGGGTGCCTTCGGCAATCTGCTTGCCGTAGTCCAGCACGGTGACGCGGTCGCACAGGCCCATGATGAGCTTGACGTCGTGTTCGATGATCAGGATCGTGCGGTCGTCCTTGCGGATGCGGTCGATCAGCTCGCGCAGCAGGACCTTCTCGGTCGAGTTCATGCCGGCGGCGGGTTCGTCCAGAGCGATGAGCTGCGGGTCGGTGGCCAGCGCGCGGGCGATCTCCAGGCGGCGCTGGTCGCCGTACGACAGCGTGCGGGCCTTGTAGTCGGCAAACTTGCCGATGCCCACGTAGTCGAGCAACTCTTGCGCGCGCTTGGCGATGGCGGCCTCTTCGGCCTTGAAGCTGCCGGTGCGCAGCATAGCGCCGAACACGCCCGATTTCGTGCGGATGTGGCGGCCGACCATCACGTTCTCCAGCGCCGTCATTTCGGCGAAGAGGCGGATGTTCTGGAAGGTGCGTGCAATGCCGGCCTTGGCCACTTCGTGCACGGCCGTCGGCTGGTAGGGCTTGCCGGCCAGCTCGAAGGTACCGCTGTCGGGCGTGTAGAGCCCGGTGATCACGTTGAAGAAGGTCGTCTTGCCCGCGCCATTGGGGCCAATGAGTCCGTAGACCTGGCCGCGCTTGATGGTGATGCCCACGTCCGAGAGGGCCTGCAGCCCGCCGAAGCGTTTGGAGATGCCGCGAACGTCGAGGATGGTGTCTGTCGTCATGTCTGTGTCTCCTGCGCTCACGGATTGATGGACATGGGACGTGAAGCCGGGCCCGGTAATTCATCGGCCGGCGTGTCGATGCCCGGCGCGTGGGTTTGCAGCGACCCCGGTGCCACGGCCGCATGGGCCGGATCGACGGGCACGCCACCCTTCTTGGTCAGCGTCTTGCCATGCTCCGGCGAAGGCCAGAGGCCGCGCGGACGCAGCAGCATGATGATGATCATGGCCAGCGCAATGAAGAGCTGGCGCAGGATCGATGCGTCGAGGCGGCCGTCGGTCATCGACTGCAACGGGCCTGCCACGTAGCGCAGCACTTCGGGCAACGCAGCCAGCAGCACGGCGCCGAGGATGACGCCGGGCAAGTGCCCGATGCCGCCGAGCACGACCATCGCGACGATCATCACCGACTCCATCAGGCTGAAGGACTCGGGCGACACGAAGCCCTGGAAGGCCGCGAACATCGCGCCCGACACGCCACCGAAGCTGGCGCCCATGCCGAAAGCCAGCAGCTTCATGTTGCGGGTGTTGATACCCATGGCCTTGGCGGCGATTTCGTCTTCGCGGATCGCCATCCAGGCACGGCCGATGCGCGAGATCTGCAGGCGATGCGAAATGATCACCGTGGCAACCACCAGTGCAAGGAACAGGTAGTAGTAGAGCGACACCGACGAGATCGAGAAGCCATCGAACTTCCAGGCCTTGCCGAGGTCGAGGCCCCAGAACTTGATGGAGTCGATGGCGGTGATGCCCTTCGGACCGTTGGTGATGTTCACCGGCTGGTCGAGGTTGTTCAGGAACACGCGGATGATTTCACCGAAGCCGAGCGTGACGATGGCCAGGTAGTCGCCGCGCAGCTTGAGCGTGGGCGCGCCGAGCAGCACGCCAAGACAACCGGCCACCACCAGCGCCAGCGGCACCACGATCAGCAGCGAGGTGTGCATGCCGTTCGGGAACATCTGCGCGAACCACGGGAAGGTTTCGGTCAGGTGCGACGAGCCCATCAGCGCGAAGAGATAAGCGCCCACCGCGAAGAAGGCAACGTAGCCCAGGTCGAGCAGGCCGGCGTAGCCGACCACGATGTTCAGGCCCAGTGCGAGCAGCACGTAGAGCAATGCGATGTCGGCGATGCGCACCCAGGCGTTGCCTTGCATCTGCAGCAGCAGCGGCAGGGCAAGCACGGCGATGGCGCCGATGATGTAGAGAGCGAGGTTCTTGCTGTTCTTCATGATGCGTCGCTCCTCAGGCACGGTCCGCCACGCGCTCGCCGAGCAGGCCCGAGGGCCGCAGCGTGAGCATGACGATCAGCACGATGAACGCGAAGATGTCGCTGTAGTTGCTGCCCAGCACACCACCCGTGAGGGTGCCGATGTAGCCGGAGCCGATGGCTTCGATGAGGCCCAGCAGGATGCCGCCGACCACCGCGCCCGCGAGGTTGCCGATGCCGCCGAACACCGCCGCGGTGAAGGCCTTCAGGCCGGGCAGGAAGCCCATCGCGTGCTGTGCGATGCCGTAGTTGGAGGCATACATCACACCGGCGATGGCCGCGAGGATGGCGCCGATGATGAAGGTGGCCGAGATGACCATGTCGGGGCGAATGCCCATGAGCGCCGCAACGCGCGGGTTCTCGGCGGTGGCGCGCATCGCGCGGCCGAGCTTGGTGTAGTTGACCACCCACATCAGCACCACGAGCGAGAACGCCGTGACGCTGAGAATCATGACCTGCGTGGGAGAGATGACTGCGCCGCCCAAGTGGATCGGGTCGGTCGGCAAGAGGTTGGGGTAGGCCTTGTTGGTCGGCTTCCAGATGATCATTGCCAGCGTCTGCAGCAGGATCGACATGCCGATGGCGGTGATGAGCGGAGCAAGCTTGGGGCTGTTGCGCAGCGGCCTGTAGGCCACTTTCTCGATCACGAAATTGAGGGTTGCCGCGACGATGCAGGCAATGATCAGCGCGATGAAGAGGATCAGCCAGCCGGGCGTTCCGGGCATTGCGTCCTGCATGAGTCCGATGATGGTCCAACTGGTGAGTGCCCCCACCATCAGCACTTCCCCGTGCGCAAAGTTGATCAGATTGATGATGCCGTACACCATGGTGTAGCCCAAGGCTATCAAGGCATACATGCTGCCCAGGACCAGACCGTTGATGATCTGCTGCAGCAATATTTCCATAACGCGATTCCCTATGTGTTGCACCGATGCGGGGTGCCATTCACCCACCGAGGCACCGGTTTGGCGCCCTTGGCTTGACAAGCAAAAAACCAGCCAACATGTGTCGCTGGCGGATTTGTGGGCGGGATTGTAGTCACGCACCAGCGCTGATTTGGTGCGTGTTGACCGGGGTTTACCCGCTCACCTCATGCTGTATGCGCGTGAGGTCATGCGCCGCCTGAGCGCATGTTGCAAGACAGTATCAGTCGTCTCGCTCGGCGTTCAGGCGGCGCAGTTCGCGCAGCTTTTCGCCGATGCGGATCTCGAGTCCGCGCTCGACCGGTTCATAGAAAACCTGACCTTCCAACCCCTCGGGAAGGTAACGCTCGCCGGCTGCGAAACCGCCCTCTTCGTCGTGCGCATAGCGGTAACCCTTACCGTAGTCGAGCTCCTTCATGAGCTTGGTCGGCGCGTTGCGCAGGTGCATCGGCACCGGGCGGGTGCTGTCTTTCTTGATAAGGGCGCGCACTTCGTTGTAGGCCTTGTAGACCGCGTTCGACTTGGGCGCGATCGCAAGGTAGACCACGCATTCGGCCAGTGCCAGTTCGCCTTCGGGCGTGCCCAGGCGTTCGTAGACCTCAGCCGCGTCGAGCGCCAGCCGCAACGCACGCGGATCGGCCAGGCCGATGTCTTCGCTCGCCATGCGCACCAGCCGGCGTGCCATGTAGCGCGGATCGGCACCGCCATCGAGCATGCGCACGAACCAGTAGAGCGCGGCATCCGGGTCGCTGCCACGCACCGACTTGTGCAACGCGCTGATGGTGTCGTAGAACTGCTCGCCGCCCTTGTCGTAGCGGCGCATGCGCTCGCCGAGCACACGCAGGAGCCATTCGTCGGTGATGTGGCCCAGCTTCTCGGCACGGGCCGCAATGGCCAGTGTCTCCAGCGTGTTGAGCAGCCGGCGCGCATCGCCGTCTGCATAAGCCACCAAACGGCCGACCGCCGCATCGTCGATGGCCGGCACGGCCTGTATCGCCTGGGCGCGCATGACGATCTGCTTGAGGTCGTCTTCGTTGAGCGACTGCAGCACGTAGACGGCCGCCCGCGACAGCAGCGCCGAGTTGACCTCGAACGAAGGGTTCTCGGTGGTGGCGCCGATGAAGGTGAAGAGGCCCGACTCCACATGCGGCAGGAAGGCATCCTGCTGGCTCTTGTTGAAGCGATGCACTTCATCGACGAAGACGATGGTGCGCTGCTGCTCCAAACCATCGCGCGCTGCCGTTGCACGCTCCACCGCTTCGCGGATGTCCTTCACGCCGCCGAGCACCGCACTGATGCTCAGGAACTGCGCATCGAAGGCATCGGCCATGAGCCGCGCGATCGTGGTCTTGCCGGTGCCCGGCGGCCCCCAGAGGATGCACGAGTGCGGCTGGCCCGACTCGAAGGCAATGCGCAGGGACATGCCCGGCCCCAGCAGATGCTGCTGGCCAATCACTTCGCCCAGCGTCTTCGGACGCAGGCGCTCGGCAAGGGGTTGGTGCGCGGTGGCCAAGCCTGCTGTACTTCTCTTGTTTCTGGTTTCTTATTGCTTGACGACATCCGCGCCGGCAGGCGCCTTGAAGTCGAACACACTCGCGGGCAGCGACGGATTCACCTCGACCTTGCTGAACTTCAGCACCGAGCGCTGGCCGAAGCTGTCGAGAATTTCAAGCGCCGCCAGGGCATCGCCCTGAAAGCCGACCTGCACGCTTTGCAGCTGGCCATCCTTGTTCTTCGGCGTGGCCTTGATCCACTGCAGGCCATCGCGCTCGGGCGCGGCTTCCAGCGCGAAATCGGCCTGCAGCGCACGCAGATCGGGCGCGGCGGCAATCAATGCCGCGGGGGTGGAGCCCAGCGCCTGGGCCTGGGCCCGCTGCGTGACCTGGTTCAGGTCGGCGTCGTAGAGCCAGAGCGTCTTGCCGTCGGCCACGATGGTTTGCGCAAAGGGCTTCTGGTAGTCGAACTTGAATTTGCCGGGGCGCTGGAATTCGAAGGTGCCGGTCGATGTCTTGACGCGGCCCGGTTGCCCTTCGCGCGCGGGTGCCGTCACGGTCTGGGTGAAATCGGCGCGGCCCGATTTGACCGTCTTCACGAAGGTCTCGAGGCTTTCAAGTCCGCCGGCCCAAGCGTTGGCGGAACAAAGAAGGCCGATCAATAGCCAATGACGCAATTTCAATTTGAATTCCTCGGAAAAGCTGTGATGCCTGGCATCGACCCTACACGCAGCCAATTGAGGCCGGTGCAGGTCTTCATGAAGATTTGCGACGCCTCTTGCGTGTTTTTGCAAATTGCTTTTCAGCAAGTAACCTGAATACCGATAACCCGCCTCGCGAATTACTCCGTGCGCGCGGGCACCAGGATTTCGCGCTGGCCGCTGCCGCTCATGGCGCTGACCAGGCCGGCCTTTTCCATGTCTTCGACAAGGCGCGCGGCGCGGTTGTAGCCGATCTTCAGATGGCGCTGCACCAGCGAGATGCTGGCCTTGCGATTCTTGAGCACGACCTCGACCGCCTGGTCGTACATCGGGTCTTTCTCGGCGTCGCCGCCACCACCCAGCATGTCACCGTCACCGTCGCCATCGACCGTGCCGCCTTCGAGCACGCCTTCGATGTAGTCAGGCTCGCCCTGGCTCTTCAGGTAGGCAACCACGCGGTGCACTTCTTCGTCGCTCACGAAGGCGCCGTGCACGCGCACCGGCAAGCCGGTGCCGCTGGGCATGTAGAGCATGTCGCCCATGCCGAGCAGTGCTTCGGCGCCCATCTGGTCGAGGATGGTGCGGCTGTCGATCTTGCTCGACACCTGGAAGGCGATGCGGGTCGGGATGTTGGCCTTGATCAGGCCGGTGATCACGTCGACGCTGGGGCGCTGCGTGGCCAGGATCAGGTGGATGCCGGCGGCGCGCGCCTTCTGCGCGAGGCGGGCAATGAGTTCTTCGATCTTCTTGCCGACGACCATCATCAGGTCGGCCAGCTCGTCGATCACGACGACGATGTGCGGCTCGCGGCGCAACGGTTCCGGATCGTCGGGCGTGAGGCTGAAGGGGTTGTAGATGAACTCCTCGCGCGCCTTGGCTTCGTCGATCTTGGTGTTGTAGCCGGCCAGGTTGCGCACGCCGAGCTTGCTCATGAGCTTGTAGCGGCGCTCCATCTCGGCCACGCACCAGTTCAGGCCGTGCGCAGCCTGTCGCATGTCGGTGACCACGGGCGCCAGCAGGTGCGGGATGCCTTCGTAGACCGACATTTCGAGCATCTTCGGGTCGATCATCAGCAAGCGAACATCGCGTGCCTCGGCCTTGTAGAGCAGCGACAGGATCATGGCGTTGATACCCACCGACTTGCCCGAACCGGTGGTACCGGCCACCAGCACGTGCGGCATCTTCGCGAGGTCGGCCACCACGGGGTTGCCGATGATGTCCTTGCCGAGGCCCATCGTGAGCATCGACTTGCCTTCGTTGTAAACCTGCGAGCCCAGGATTTCGCTGAGCTTGATCGACTGGCGCTTGGCGTTCGGGAGTTCGAGCGCCATGTAGTTCTTGCCAGGAATGGTTTCGACCACGCGGATCGACACCAGCGAGAGCGAACGCGCGAGGTCTTTCGCGAGGTTGACGATCTGCGAGCCCTTGACGCCGGTGGCGGGCTCGATTTCGTAGCGCGTGATGACCGGGCCGGGCGAGGCCAGCACCACCCGCACTTCGACGCCGAAATCCTTCAGCTTTTTCTCGATCATGCGCGAGGTCATCTCGAGCGTGTCGGGCGACACCGTTTCCTGGCGCACCAGCGCGGCATCGAGCAGATCGACCTGCGGCAGCTTGCTGTCGGGCAGTTCCTTGAAGAGCGGCTTCTGGCGCTCCTTGACGACGCGATCGCTCTTGGGCACTTCGGTCATCGCGGGCTCGATCTGTACGGGCGGCGATGCGACGCGGCGCTTGGGCCGCGGCTCGATGTGGATGTCGTCCTCGTCGTCGCCGAACACAGGCGACTCGAAATTCGTGGATGACGGTTCGCTGCCCTTGCCCGAGTCGCCGCGCGTGAAGACCGGTTCGTCGGCCTCGGCACGCTCGCGAGCGGCCTGTTTGCCCATGGCGATATCGGCCGCCATTTCGCGCTTTTCTCGACGCGACTCAAACAGCGAATAGACGCGCGCGCCGATGCGCTCGGCAATCAGGCTCCATGAGAAGCGGAACACCAGCGCAGAGCCGACCACGCCGAGGGCGATGGCCACCAGCGCGGAGCCCGTGAAGCCCATCCAGCGGACACTCGACGGCCCCACCAAGTAGCCCAAAGCACCGCCGCCAGAGCCGGGCAGATGGGATTCGAGGCGGTACAGGCGCGACCACTCGAGCATCGTGCTCGCGCACAGCAACAGGATGAGGCCGAACCAGAATGCGATGCGGCTGCGGTTGAAGCGCCCCTTCACAGGCTGTTCGGCCGGGGCCGCTTCGCCGCCACGCAGCCAGCTCGCCAGTGACGAGAGCCACGCGCGCAAGCCCGCGGCAAGGCACCACCAGACGGAATAGCCCGCCAGGAAATAGCTGCCATCAGCCAGCCACGCGCCGATGCGCCCCCCCCAATTCTTGATGTCGCCACCCGTGCCCGAGGTTGACCACGCGGCATCGGAGGGCGTGAAGCTCAGCATCGCGAGCAGCCAGAACAACAGCGCTGCAAACCCTGCAATCAGCGTGATTTCGTGGGCGAAGCGCATGGCGCGCACGCGCACGGGTTGCCCTTCGGCAGCAGAAGAAGATTGAAGCGTATTGAGCGAATAGGTCATGAAAAACACGGCGCCCGACCCAAAAATCGGGAGCCGGACGCACGAACACTACAACAAAAGGCCCGGCCGCCCGAAGCCGGCCCGGCCCCGGAGGCTCAGGCGAGAGACAGGAGCCGTTCCTTGACGATCATGGAGCCGTCATCCTGGGTCTGCACGAAGCCACGCTCTTCGAGGTCTTTCATCACACGGCTCACCATTTCGCGTGAGGCGCCGACCATCTTGGCCAGATCCTGGCGGGAGATCTTGTCGCGGACCTTGAGGTTGCCCGCGCCGTCCTCGACAGCGAATTCGAGCAGCGAGCGCGCGACACGGCCGTAGACATCCATCAGCGCCAGCGACTCGATCTTGCGGTCGGCATGACGCAGGCGCTGCACCAGGCCGCGCATGATGTTGTAAGCCATCGAGGAGTTCTCGGGCAGGCAGCGCGCAAAGGCGTCGCGGCCCAGCATGAGCACGTCGCACTGGATTTCGGTGCGGACGGTGGCCGAATGCGGCTCGTCGTCGATCAGGCTCATTTCGCCCAGGTAATCGCCGGGATGCAGCGTGGCCAGGATCACTTCCCGGCCGCGACTGTCGGCGCTGGTGACGCGAGCGCGACCAGTCAGGATGATGTAGAGCGCATCGGACTTCTTGCCCTGCTCCACGACAACTTCAGCACGCTTGAAACGCTTCTTGATGATCGCGTCCGCGATGCTTGCGGACTGCGTGGCAGTCAGCGACGCGAACAAAGGAACGCGCCGAAGCAATTCAAGGTTGGACAGCATCGACATTTATCAATCCCTGCTACAGCGCGCGGAGCGATCCAAAAGACAAGCCAATGGATTACTACAATCGCGCGCATTGAAAACACCGTGCACCCGGTGTTGAACCGAGCGGTGATACTCCACATATATCGCTACCACCCTGAAAATGTACACGCTGAAGCAGCGTATATCCTAGGTTTTCTACTCATGTCTGCTCCCCAACACGCCAAGGTTTTAATTCTCGGCTCCGGCCCGGCCGGATATACCGCCGCTGTCTACGCAGCCCGCGCAAATCTTCAGCCTTTGCTCATTACCGGCATCGCACAGGGCGGTCAACTGATGACGACCACCGAAGTCGACAACTGGCCGGCCGACGTGCACGGCGTGCAAGGCCCGGAGCTGATGCAACGCTTCCTGGAGCACGCGGAGCGCTTCAAGACGCAGATCGTGTTCGACCACATCAACAAGGTCGACCTGAGCAAGCGCCCCTTCACCCTCACCGGCGACAGCGGCACCTACACCTGCGACTCGTTGATCATCGCCACCGGTGCCTCCGCCAAATATCTGGGCCTCGATTCGGAAGAGAAGTTCATGGGCCGCGGCGTTTCCGCGTGCGCGACCTGCGACGGCTTCTTCTATCGCGAGCAGGAAGTCTGCGTGATCGGCGGCGGCAACACGGCTGTGGAAGAAGCGCTTTACCTCTCCAACATCGCCAACAAGGTCACGCTGGTTCATCGCCGCGACAAGTTCCGCGCCGAACCGATCCTGATCGACAAGGTCACGGAAAAAGTGGCCGAAGGCAAGATCGTGCTGAAGCTGCACAACCAACTCGACGAAGTGCTGGGCGACGGTACGGGCGTGACGGGCATCCGTATCAAGAACACGCAAACCGGCGCGACCGAGCAGATCGATCTCAAGGGTTGCTTCATCGCCATCGGGCATCACCCGAACACCGACATCTTCCAGGGCCAACTGGAGATGAAGGACAACTACATCGTGACGCGCTCGGGCCTGAAAGGCTTCGCGACCATGACCAGCGTGCACGGCGTGTTCGCGGCCGGCGATGTGCAAGACAACATCTATCGCCAAGCCATTACAAGCGCCGGTACGGGTTGCATGGCGGCACTCGACGCACAGCGCTTCCTCGAAGAGCAGTAAGTCAACGCGGCCCACGCTGCGCGCCGCCTCCGGCGTCACTTTTCCCTTTCTGTGAAACCTGCGTTCCAGCGGAGCTGGAACGCAGTGCCCCAGCCCCAGGATCGCGCAAGCGGCAAAAGAGCTATAATCCGAGGCTTTGCCGAAACAGGGTCCACCTCCTACCGGGGTCGGATTGCGGCAAAACCGGGGTACCGCCACCCGTTTCTGGCGAGGTCAAGCTGCAAAACACCCTGCAATCGCCACGATTGCGCCGGTGCCAGCTGTTCAAGAAAGAGTGTCCACATGGCACGCGTATGCGACGTAACGGGCAAAGGCCCGATGGTCGGAAACAACGTTTCCCACGCCAACAACAAAACCAAGCGCCGGTTCCTGCCGAACCTGCAATACCGCCGTTTCTGGGTCGAGACTGAAAACCGCTGGGTTCGCCTGCGCGTTTCGAGCGCTGCACTGCGCCTGATCGACAAGAACGGTATCGACGCCGTGCTCGCAGACCTGCGTGCACGCGGCCAAGCTTAAGGAGCTGAATCATGGCAACGAGCAAAGGCGGACGCGAAAAGATCAAGCTGGAATCCACCGCGGGTACCGGCCACTTCTACACGACCAGCAAGAACAAGAAGACGATGCCTGAAAAGATGTCGATCATGAAGTTCGACCCCAAGGCGCGCAAGCACGTCGAATACAAGGAAATCAAGCTGAAGTAATTCAGCCTCGGTTTTCCCAAACAAAAAAACCCGCTGTTTACCCAGCGGGTTTTTTGTTGCCCGTCATTTCCTGCACCACCCCGCCTCCAAGACAGTCGAATACGGCGGGCATGAAAAAACCGACCCCCAGGTCGGCTTTCAATTGAGCAGGGGGGCGTGAGCCCGCTCGGTGTCAAGCGCGTGCAGCGCGCAGGCGGGTCGAGAAGTCGCGCAGCCCGGCAATACCGCTGGCTTCCGCCCGATGGCACCAGGCCGCCAGATCGGCCGCCAGTTGCTCGCGCGACTGTGAGGTGTTCAGCCAGAGCTGGCGCAGCTCTTCGCGCATCGTGACCATCTTGTCGAGCACGGGGTGAGCGGCGCGGGCTTGCACGACATGCGAGCGCGCCGATGCAGGCACCTTGTCGTCATCCCGATGCAGCCAGCGCTTGGCCGCCTTGAGCACCGACAGGTCGGCACCCTTGGTCTTCAGCGCCTCCAGCTCCTGGCTCGTGGCACGGCGCATCTCGCGGGCATAGCCAGCCATGACTTCATAGCGGTTGGCAATGACGGCCTCGAGCGTCTTTTCGTTGGCAACAGGCTGGATATCGCCCATCTGCATTTTCGGCGGCACCTTCTTGACCTTGGCCCAGCCGATCTTTTGCATCATCTGGATGTAAATCCAGCCGATGTCGAACTCGTACTTCTTGACCGAGAACTTGGCCGAGGTCGGGTAGGTGTGGTGGTTGTTGTGCAGCTCTTCGCCACCGATGATCAGGCCCCAGGGCATGATGTTGCGGCTGGCATCGGGCGCCTCGAAGTTGCGGTAGCCCCAATAGTGGCCAATGCCGTTGATGATGCCGGCGGCAGTGATCGGAATCCAGAGCATCTGCACAGCCCACACGGCCATGCCGAGCGTGCCGAACAGCGCCAGGTTGATGACCAGCATGAGGCCGACACCTTGCCAGCTGTAGCGCGTGTAGAGGTTGCGCTCGATCCAGTCATCGGGCGTGCCGTGACCGTAGCGCTCCATCGTTTCCTTGTTCTTCGACTCGGCGCGATACAGTTCAGCGCCGCGCCAGAGCACTTCGTCGATGCCCTTGACTTGCGGGCTGTGCGGATCGTCGACGGTTTCGCACTTGGCGTGGTGCTTGCGATGAATGGCAACCCATTCCTTGGTCACCATGCCGGTGCCAAGCCACAGCCAGAAGCGGAAGAAATGCGAGGGGATCGGGCCCAGATCCATGGCCCGGTGCGTCTGCGTGCGGTGCAGAAAAATCGTGACCGCCGCGATGGTGATGTGCGTGGTGACGAGCGTGTACAACACGATTTGCCACCATGTGAGATCCCACAAGCCGTGTCCGAGCCATTCGATGGCCGCATTCAGAACGGCAGAGTCAGGAAGCAACATTGAGTCAGGTACTCCATGGCCACACGAAGGTGCAGCCTTTAGATAACCGGCGATTTTAAGACGGGAGGGCCAAAACGAGGCCTTTTACCCTTCCAGAAAAGCACTGATTAACCCTAGATTGGAGTCCCCTGCCTATTTGCGGTTCCACACCGCGGCGAAGAAACCGTCGGTGGCATGGCGATGCGGCCACAGCCGCAGGTAGCGCCGGCCATCCGCTCCGCCAGCGCAAAGCGCCTCGAAACCCTCCACTTTGAGCCCCTGAAGCAGTTCCGCGGCGTCTATGGGCTCGAAATCGGGGTTGGCGGCACCAAAGGCCTCGGCGATGGCCTCGTTTTCCTCCGGCAGCACGCTGCAGGTGGCGTAAACCAGCCGGCCGCCCGATTTCACGAGCCGTGCCGCGCTTTGGAGAATCGCCGTCTGCTTGACCGTCAATTCCTCGACCGATTTGAGCGACTGACGCCATTTCAGGTCCGGATTGCGCCGCAGCGTACCCAGCCCCGAGCAAGGCGCGTCGACCAGCACACGGTCGATCTTGCCGGCCAGCCGCTTGACGCGGTCGTCGCGCTCATGGGCGATCGCGGCCGGATGAACGTTCGAGAGCTTGCTGCGCGCCAGCCGCGGCTTGAGCGCATCGAGCCGATGCGCCGACGTGTCGAACGCATAGAGACGGCCGGTATTGCGCATCGTCGCGCCGATGGCCAGCGTCTTGCCGCCAGCTCCGGCGCAAAAGTCGACCACCATTTCGCCGCGCTTGGCATCCAGCACGAGCGCCAACAGTTGCGAGCCTTCGTCCTGCACCTCGACAGCGCCGCGGGCAAAAGCATCCAGCTTGGTCAGCGCCGGCTTGCCGTCGATGCGCAAGCCCCACGGCGAAAACGGCGTCGCTTCCGATTTGATAGCAGCCTTCGCAAGCTCCGCCTTCACATCGGCCCGTTTGTCGGTCAGCACGTTGACGCGCAGATCGAGCGGCGCCGGCTGCTGCAGGCTTTCGACCAGCGGCCAGAAACCGTCGCCCAGTTGGGCCTTGAGCGGTGCCACCAGCCACTCGGGCAGGTTGTGGCGATGGCGTTCGAGAAGGTCTTCCGGCTTGACGGCGTCGCAGTTGTCGAGCCAGCGCTTCTCGGTGTCGTTGAGGGCGCTCTTCAGAAAATCGCGCGGGCCGTAAAAGCCCAGGATCGCCATGCGGCGCTCCTTCGAGCCGCTGCCCGAAGGCGAGAGGTGATCGAACAGCAGCTTCTTGCGAAGCACGGTGTAGACAGTCTCGGCGAGCGTCGCGCGCTCGCGTGGGCCGAACTCGCGGTGGTCGCGGAAAAAGCGCGAAACGACCTGGTCGGCGGGGTGATCGAATTTCAGGACAAGGCCCACCAGATCGGCGGTGGCCTCCAACAGGGCTTTGGGGTGCATCCCCCGATTGTCTCAGCCAGCCGGCCCCACGGCCCGAAGCGCTACGCCTGGCGTGTCCAGAGCGTTCCGAAAGCCTGCCGCTCGATGTCTTCCAGGGTGGGCGAATGGCCGACCCACAGCACCAGCGCAGCACCCGGCAAGGTCAGGGTGTGCTCCAGCTGGCGGCACAGTTGCCAGCGGTCGTCGTCGTCCAGACCCGGCAGTTCGATGAACACGATGTAGGCGCGCCGCCACGGAAATTCGCGCAGGTTCTTGCGCACCAGCCAGGCCCGCGACGCGGGCAGGCAGCGCACGAGGTCGGCCCGCAGTTCCCCCAACTCGTAGTCGTTCAGGTCGTGCCGCGAAATCTGGCTGAAAAAGGGCGTGCCGGTAATTTCTTCCCAGGCACGCGCCTCGGCCTCTTCGGCGTCCTTCAGCCGGCCGCGCCAGAGCTTGAGCGCTTCTTCATCGTGCACGCCGGCATCAGGGTCTTCGAGCGAGGCCACGGCGCTCTTCGCCGCCCACCAGCGACTGGCGGCGCCGGACTGGTGCAGCCGCTCCAGCACCGCAAGACGTGTGGCGCGATCGCTGGCCGGCAGCATCTGAACCAGCCCGCGCAGCGCGCCTGGGTGTTCCGGCGCGATCCTCAAGGCGTTTTCATAGCGGGTTCGCACCGGCGCCGACGGGTCGAGGCGCCGCTCGGAATCGGCCCACTCGACCATTTCATCGGGCGTGTTGTGCTCGCCGCGCGCCGCGAGCACGGCGATGCGCTCGCGTATGCGCGACCTGTGCGCGTGGTGCTGCTTCCAGTCGGAGGCATGCGCGCGGCGCCACTGGTTGTCGAAATACTCGATCCACTTCTTGCGATCGGCCAGCAGTTCCAGCGCCGGCCGCACCGACCATTCGGGCAAGACGGCTTTCTGGTCCAGCGCCTCCAGCCGGTCGCGCAAGACCGGATGGGTGTCGTCCAGGTCGCTGACGCGGCGCATTGCGTCGCGCAGTGCCTGGCGCGCGAATTCGTCGCTCGGCGGCGTGCGGACGCGCTTGCGCAAGGCGGCGAACGGCCCTGGCGGCTGCGGCTCGTGCTCGGCGCGCGCCCAGTGCCAGGGCCAGAACTCGTTGGCGTACCAGTTGCCCTTGATCGCGATCTCGGTCAGCGCGGCGGCGGCCACCGGCGCGCCTAGCAGCCGGCCTGAAATGCGGTCGGCCTCGTACTCGTCCTGCCGCGCGAGCGCGAAGGTCTTGGCGGCAAAGCGCGGGAAATACCAGCGGAAGAAGGCCTGCGAGAACAGCGCCATCACGCCTTCGTCGCGTTGCAGGTTGGCGTCGAGCTTGAGCCACGACAGCCGCGTGCGATAGATCCAGGCGCTCAGCTTGCCGTGGTTGCCGCGCAGGTGGCCGTATTCATGCGCCAGGACCGACAGCAGCCGCCGTCGGTCCAGCATCATCAAGAGCGGCAGGCCGATGCTCAGCGAATTGACCGCGCCGCCGAACAGCCCGAAACGCGGCACCTGCCGGATGCTGGCGTTGAATTCGTCGTCCAGGTAGACATGGTGAACCGGCGGCCCCTTGATCCTGGTGCGGATGCGGTCCAGTGCCTCGAAGAGTGCTGGCGCGTCTTCGCGGGAAAGCTCCTGCCCCTCGGGCTCCTCGAAGCGCACCCAGAGCGCCCGCACCGTGGCCCACAGCAGGCCAGCGGCAAACAGCAGGAGCCAGCCCCGCATCAAACCGAAGCGCTCGCGATCGAACGACGAAATCACCCAGACAATGATGCCCACCGCGAGCCCGAGGCAACCCAGCACCCACAGGTAGCCGAGCGCGGCAAAGGCCGCGACGCCACGGCGATAGCGCGCGCTGTCGTCCGCACTGGCATGCTCGCTCAGCCGAACCAGGTGAACAAAATCAGCGCGATCCATCCGCCTCCGTCAAATCAAGACCCGACAGTTTTTGAAGAAAGAAGCCCCCGTTGAACGACGACGACCTGCCACCCCTGATCGAAACACCTCCCGGCCGCTATCGCCACTACAAAGGCGGCGAATACGAGGTGATCGGCACCGTGCGCCACAGCGAAACCCTGGAGCCGATGACGCTGTACCGCGCCTTGTATGGTGCCCATGGACTCTGGGTCCGACCTGCCGCGATGTTTGGCGAAACCGTCGAGATCGACGGCACGCTGCGGCGAAGGTTCACCCCGATCTAGTCCGGCAGGCCTGTTGCGGGCGCCCTGCCTTTGTTGGTTGCTATATTTTCAATAGCAACCGTTTCCATCAACCGCAGCGGACGTCGGTGACGCGGTTGCGCGCGTCGACATCGAGATTGAGTCGCCCGCCATTCAATTCCGTCGTGGCCGCTTCGTCCGGCTTCAGCACGCGCACAACGCCGGCACCGGCACGCACACGGGCGGCGGCTTCGAGTTGAGGTGTCAATGGCTGGCCGACGGCGAACCGGGCGCCGTCCGCGTTGCACTGGTAGACCGGTTCTGGCGGCGGCGCGGGCGCCGGGGCGGGTGCGGGCGCCGGAGCGGCACAGGCCGCCAACAGGGCGGCACCGGCAACGGTCAGCAGCAGCGATTGGGTTTTCACTTCAAACTCCCGGAAAACCCGCGAATATAAACAAAATTAGCGAATGTGACCCGATGTATCTGCCAGCCATCCGGCGATGGCACGTGGATACAACAGGTGTTCCTGCGCCAGCACCCGGCCCGCCAGCGTGGCCGCCGTGTCGCTTGGCAGCACGGGCACCACGGCCTGCGCCAGGATCGGCCCGTGGTCGAGTTCGGTGGTCACCTGGTGGACGGTCACGCCAGCCACCTTGCAGCCGGCCTCGATGGCGCGCTGATGCGTATGGAGCCCCGGAAATGCCGGGAGCAACGAAGGATGAATGTTCACCAGCCGGCCGGCATAACGCCCGACGAAGCCCGGCGTCAGGATGCGCATGAACCCCGCGAGCACCACCAGCGTCGGCGTGTAGCCGTCGACGACCTTCGCCAGCGCCTCGTCGAAGGCCTCGCGGGTGGCGAAGTCCTTGTGGGGGACGACGGCGGTGTCGATGCCGTGCGACCTGGCCAGTGCCAGTCCGCCCGCCTCGGCCTTGTTGCTCACGACCGCCGCGATGCGCGCGCCGAATCGGTCGGCCCAGCGGTCGCGCTCGGCGGCGCGCACGATGGCCGCCATGTTGGAGCCGCCGCCGGAAATCAGGATCACGATGTTCTTCATGGGAGGCGGGATTATCCGTGCCCCCGATTCCGCCCCGGCCAAGGCATCGTTGTCACGGCTTGTCGCCGCGCGGACACCGTTTCACAGCACGACCGTGCTAAAACTCGTGGTTCCGGAGACACACCGCGTCTGCGGTGAACCGATCAACACAGCGAGGCACGCATGGATTTGAGCTTCACACCCGAAGAACAGAAGTTCCGCGAAGAGGTTCGCGCCTGGGTCAAAGAAAACCTTCCCAAAGAGATTTCGCACAAGGTGCACAACGCGCTCGAACTGACGCGCGACGATCTGCAGAACTGGGCCAAGATTCTTGGCAAGAAGGGCTGGCTCGGCTACGGCTGGCCCAAGGAATTCGGCGGCCCCGGCTGGACCGCCATCCAGCGCCACCTGTTCGAAGAGGAAACCGCACTGGCCGGCGCGCCGCGCATCATCCCGTTCGGCCCCGTCATGGTGGCCCCGGTGATCATGGCCTTCGGCAACGCCGAGCAGCAAAAGCGCTTTCTCCCCGGCATCGCCAGCGGCGAAGTCTGGTGGAGCCAGGGCTACAGCGAACCCGGCTCGGGCTCCGACCTGGCTTCGGTCAAGACCAAGGCCGAGCGCAAGGGCGACAAGTACATCGTCAACGGCCAGAAGACCTGGACCACGCTCGGCCAGTACGGCGACTGGATGTTCAACCTCGTGCGCACCAGCAACGAAGGCAAGCCGCAGACCGGCATCAGCTTCCTGCTGCTCGACATGAAGTCGCCCGGCGTCACCGTGCGCCCGATTAAGCTGCTCGATGGCGGCCATGAAGTGAACGAAGTGTTCTTCGACAACGTCGAAGTGCCCGCCGAGAACCTGATCGGCGAAGAGAACAAGGGCTGGACCTACGCCAAGCACCTGCTCTCGCACGAGCGCACCAACATCGCCGACGTGAACCGCGCCAAGCGCGAACTCGAACGCCTCAAGCGCATCGCCAAGAGCGAAGGCGTCTACGACGACCAGCGCTTCCGCGACGAGATCGCCAAGCTCGAAGTCGACATCGTCGCCCTCGAAATGATGGTGCTGCGCGTGCTCTCGGCCGCGACCTCGGGCAAGAACTCGCTCGACGTGGCAGGCCTGCTCAAGATCCGCGGCAGCGAGATCCAGCAGCGCTACAGCGAACTGATGATGCTGGCCGGCGGCCCGTATTCGCTGCCGCTGATCCGCGAAGCGATGGAAGCCGGCTGGCAAGGCAACTTCCCGGGCGGCAATCCGGCCATCGCGCCGCTGACGTCGACCTTCTTCAACATGCGCAAGACCACCATCTACGGCGGTTCGAACGAAGTGCAACGCAACATCGTCGCGCAGACGGTTCTGGGCTGAGGAGACACGCACATGGATTTCAATTTCACCGACGACCAGGAACAACTGCGCGACGCCGTTCGCAAGTGGGTCGACAAAGGCTATGACTTCGAACGCCGTCGCGGCATCGAAGCCAAGGGCGGCTTCTCGCGCGAGGCCTGGGACGAACTGGCCGAACTCGGCCTGGGCGGCCTGTACATCAGCGAAGACGACGGTGGCCTGGGCATGGGCCCGGTGGCCGGCATGGTCGTCATGGAAGAACTGGGCCGCGGCATCGTGCTGGAGCCCTTCGCGCAGACGCTGATCGCCGGCGCAGTGCTCAGCGGCTACGCCGACGCAGGCACCAAGGAAGGCTGGCTGCCGCGCATCGCCGGCGGCCAGGCCATCGTGGTGCTGGCCTACCAGGAGCGCAAGGCACGCTACCGCCTCGACGTGTGCGACGCCCACGCCGCCAAGACCGGCACCGGCTGGTCGCTGAACGGCGCCAAGAGCGTGGTGCCCGTGGGCGACGAAGCCGACGCCTACCTCGTGCCCGCCAAGGTCGACGGCAAGATCGCCCTCTTCCTGGTCGAGCGCAGCGCCAGCGGTGTCGAGGCGCGCGGCTACGGCACGCAAGACGGCGGCCGCGCGGCCGAAGTCGTGTTCGACAAGGCCGACGCGACGCTGATCACGCTCGACGGCCTCGCCGCCCTTGAATACGCGGTCGACGTCGGCATTGCCGCCACCTGCGCCGAAGCCGTCGGCGTGATGGACAAGACGGTTGCCGTGACCATCGAGTACATGAACCAGCGCAAGCAGTTCGGCGTGGTCATCTCCAGCTTCCAGGCGCTGCGCCATCGTGTCGCCGACATGAAGATGCAGCTCGAACTGGCACGCTCGATGAGCTACTACGCCACGCTCAAGCTCAACGCCCCGGCCGAAGAGCGCCGCCAGGCGCTGGCGCGCGCCAAGTACCAGCTCGGCGTGTCGATGCGCTTCGTGGCGGCCAACTCGGTGCAGCTGCACGGCGGCATCGGGGTGACCGACGAATACATCGGCAGCCACTACTTCCGCAAGCTCACGCAGCTCGAACTGACCTTCGGCGACACCCTGCACCACCTGGGCGAAGTGTCGGCCCGCATGCAGGACACCGCCGGCGTCTTCGCCTGACGGCCTTTTTCCCCTAGCATCCAACGCCCACCCGCCTTGCGCCGGTGGGCGTTTTAACTTGGAACCCAGCCCAGGATCGAAACATGCCATCACGCCGCACCCTCCTTGCCCTCGCCCTCCTCGGGACCGCATCGACCACCGCCATGCTGACCGCTTGCGCCACCGCGCCCTCGCCTTCGTTCACCGAACGTCCGCCGATCGTGTTCATGCACGGCAACGGCGATTCGGCGGCGCTGTGGCAAACGACGATCTGGCGCTTCGAGTCGAACGGCTGGCCGCGCGACCGGCTGTTTGCGGTCGACCAGCCCAATCCCCTCGCGCGCGACGACGACGCCGTGGCGCAGCCGGGCCGCAGTTCGACCGGCGAGTCGGCCGTCTTCCTCAAGGCCCAGGTCGACAAGGTGCTGAAGGCCACCGGCGCCAGCAAGGTGGTGCTGATCGGCAATTCACGCGGCGGCAACACCATCCGCAACTACGTACAGAACGGCGGCGGCGCGGCGGTGGTGAGCCACGTGGTGCTGGGCGGCAATCCGGCGCACGGCATCTGGGCGGTGAAGGGCTTCCGCGAGAACAACGAGTTCTCGGCGTTGTCGGGCTTCATGCAGCAGCTCAATGCACCGAAGGGGCCGAACGGCGAAGAAGTCACGCCCGGCGTGAAATGGCTGACGCTGCGCTCGGACAACAACGACAAATACGCCCAACCCGACGGCGTGTGGATCGGCGCGCCCGGCAAGCCGACCAACATCGGCTTCGACGGCCCGGCGCTCAAGGGCGCGACCAACATCGTGCTGCCGCGCGTCGACCATCGCGAGACCTCGTTCTCGCCCGCCGCATTTGCAGCGACGTGGCAGTTCCTGACCGGCGAGGCGCCGCGCACCACGGCGGTGGTGGCCGAGGCGAATGTCGTGCTCGATGGCCGCGCGATCGGCGCCGAAAACCTTTCGTTGAACGGCGGGCAGGTGACGGTGTTTGCCGTCGACCCGGCCACGGGCGTTCGGCGCGGCGACGCGGTGCATACCAAGAACATCGGTGCGGATGGGCGCTGGGGCCCGTTCAGTGCGCGCGGCGACACGGCCTACGAGTTCGTCCTCAGTGCACCGGGCTATGGCACCACGCACATCTACCGCAGCCCGTTCCCGCGCAGCAGCAGCGTCGTGCATCTGCGCCCCGAGCGCATCGTGCCGGCCGATGACGGCGCCAATGCCGTCGTCGTCTTCACCCGGCCGCGCGGCTACTTCGACGCACAGCGCGACACCATGCGCTTCGACGGCCAGAGCCCGCCAGCG
Source organism: Variovorax sp. EL159 (assembly GCF_900100965.1). Lineage (GTDB taxonomy): Bacteria > Pseudomonadota > Gammaproteobacteria > Burkholderiales > Burkholderiaceae_C > Variovorax. The sequence goes on from NZ_FMUJ01000006.1 coordinate 187,160, forward strand.
GGCGTGCCACCGAAGGGCGCGGGGGTGGCGACTTCGCGGCTGCGCATTGCCGCCAGCGGACCACAGCGCGCGGTGACGGGCGAGTTCAACGGTGAGCGCATCACCGGGCTGACGTGGCCCGCCGCCAAGGAGCACACCACGGTGCTCGAGCTGACTTACTGAGCGAGGCGCGCCACCGTGTCCGACGCCTCCGCCCCTTTCGTGCTGGCCACGCGCGATGCGCGCGGCGTGGTCACGTTGACGCTGAACCGCCCGGCTTCGTTCAATGCGCTCTCCGAAGGCATGCTAGGCGCGCTCGAACAGGCCATCGGCGAGATCGCGGCCGACGACACCGTGCGCGCCGTCGTCATCGCGGCGGCGGGCAAGGCCTTCTGCGCGGGCCACGACCTGAAGGAAATGCGCGCCGAGCCTTCGCTGGGCTACTACCAGCAGCTCTTCGAGCGCTGCGGCGCGATGATGTTGTCGATCCAGCGGCTGCCTGTGCCGGTGATCGCGCGCGTGCATGGCATCGCGACGGCGGCGGGCTGCCAACTGGTCGCGGTCTGCGATCTGGCGGTGGCGTCGAGTGACGCGCGCTTTGCGGTCAGCGGCGTGAACGTGGGGCTGTTCTGCGCCACGCCGAGCGTCACGCTGTCGCGCAACCTGGGGCGCAAGGAAGCCTTCGAAATGCTGGTGACGGGCGAATTCATCAGCGCGCAGGAGGCCCGCGAAAAGGGCCTGGTCAACCGGGTGGCAGCGCCTGCCGAGCTCGATGCCGCGGTCGAATCGCTGGTGGCCAGCATCGTCGCCAAGCCGCGCCAGGCGCTCGCGCTCGGCAAGGCCTTGTTCTACCGCCAGCTCGAAACCGGCATCGAAGCCGCACTGGCCGACGCCAGCCAGACCATGGCCTGCAACATGATGGACGAGAGTGCGCTCGAAGGCGTTCAGGCCTTCATCGAAAAGCGCCCGCCGGACTGGAAGCGCTGAAGAAGCTAGGTGTCGTGCAGCCGCGAGCTTTGCGGCAGGTGCGCCATCAAGAACTCCATCTGGTCCGCCAGGATGCGGCGGTTGCGCAGGATGAAGTCTTCCCAGAGGCTGGGCACGTAGGGCGCATACAGCAGCGGCATGTTCGCCTGCTCGGGCGTGCGGCTGCTCTTGCGATGGTTGCACGGCTTGCAGGCCGTGACCACGTTCATCCAGGTGTCGATGCCCTTCTGGGCGAACGGAATGATGTGCTCGCGCGTGAGCTCGTCTTCATGGAAATGCCCGCCGCAATAGGCGCAGACATTGCGGTCGCGCGAGAACAGCTTGCTGTTGGTCAGGCCTGGACGCTGGGTGAAGGGATTGATGCGCGGCACGCCCTTGGTGCCGATGATGCTGTTGATCGCGATCTGCGACTGCTCGCCCGTGATCGCGTTGTGGCCGCCACGAAACACCGCGACCTGCGCGCCCACTTCCCAGCGAACTTCGTCCGCCGCATAGTGGATCACCGCCTGTTCCAGCGAAATCCATGACTGGGGCAGCCCTTGGGCCGACAGCTTCAAGACCTTCACACACGCCTCCTCAAGAAAGGGAGAGAACACGGAAAGACCAGGGACACGGAGCGCATCGGAGACCCACGCCAATCAACGCACTGCGTCACAATATACCGGCTTTGTGACAAAACGGCCTGACTCGCCCATTTGACGGGCGAAAGGCGCTATCAAAAAGATACTCACCGATGCAGGTTTTCCGCGGCTTCCGGCACCCGGGCGTAGCTCCGGCCTGCGCCCTCACGATTGGTAATTTCGACGGCGTGCACCGTGGCCACCAGGCCATGCTCGCGCTTTTGCAGACCGAGGCCCGCCAGCGCGGGCTGCCGAGCTGCGTCATGACCTTCGAGCCCCATCCGCGCGACTATTTCGCGGCCCTCACCAAAAAACCCGACCTGGCGCCCGCGCGCATCGGCACGCTGCGCGACAAGCTCAGCGAGCTCGCGGCCTGCGGCGTGGCCCAGACCATCGTGCTGCCCTTCGATGCCCGGCTGGCCTCGCAGTCACCCGAAGAATTCATCCAGAACGTGCTGGTCGACGGCCTGGGCGCGCGCTACGTGCTGGTGGGCGACGACTTCCGCTTCGGCGCCAAGCGGGCCGGCGACTACGCCATGCTCGACGCGGCCGGCGACGCCCGCGGCTTCGACGTGGCGCGCATGAACAGCTACGAGGTGCATGGCCTGCGGGTTTCCAGCTCGGCGGTGCGCGAGGCGCTGGCCGAAGGCCGCATGGCCGACGCCCAGACGCTGCTCGGCCGGCCCTACACAATTTCGGGCCATGTGGTCCACGGCCGCAAGCTCGGCCGCGCGCTGGGCGCCTCGGCACCGGGCCAGGACGACGGCTTTCGCACCCTCAACCTGCGCTTCAAGCACTGGAAACCGGCCGCCAGCGGCATCTTCGCGGTGCTGGTGCATGGCCTGGCCGACAAGCCGCTGCCCGGCGTGGCGAACCTCGGCGTGCGCCCTTCGCTCGATGCCAACGACGTCAACGGCGGCCGGGTTCTGCTGGAGACGCACTGCCTGGAGTGGCCCTCGCATCTGGGGTCCGAAGGGGCCTACGGTAAAATCGTCCGCGTGGAACTCCTGCACAAATTGCACGACGAATTGCGCTACACCAGCCTCGAAGCCCTCACAGCGGGCATCGCGAAGGATGGCCGCGACGCACGTGCGTTCTTTGCATCGACCCACGCCGAAACCCACCGCCAGACCACGCGCGACCGAATTTAGCCCTGCACGCACCGTGCTGCCGCCCTTCGACAAGCTCAGGGCGAACGGCTTTTCTTCCGCACCGACCGCTCAATGCAGTTCGGGCTGAGCCTGTCGAAGCCCCCTGTTTCGCACCCCAACATGTCTGACGCTGCTCCCCCCACCGATTACCGTTCCACGCTGAACCTGCCCGACACCCCCTTCCCGATGCGCGGCGACCTGCCCAAGCGCGAGCCGGGCTGGGTGAAGGAATGGAACGACGAAGGCCGCTACCACCGCCTGCGCGACGCCCGCCACGGCGCGCCCAAGTTCATCCTGCACGACGGCCCGCCGTATGCCAACGGCCAGATCCACATGGGCCACGCGGTGAACAAGATCCTCAAGGACATGATCACCAAGGCGCGCCAGCTCGAAGGCTACGACGCGCTGTACGTGCCCGGCTGGGACTGCCATGGCCTGCCGATCGAGAACGCCATCGAAAAGCAGTACGGCCGCAACCTGAGCCGCGACGAGATGCAGGCCAAGAGCCGCGCCTACGCCACCGAGCAGATCGCCCAGCAGATGGCCGACTTCCAGCGCCTGGGCGTGCTGGGCGAGTGGGATCACCCCTACAAGACGATGGACTTCGCCAATGAAGCCGGCGAATTGCGCGCGTTCAAGCGCGTGATCGAGCGCGGCTTTGTGTATCGCGGTCTGAAGCCCGTGTACTGGTGCTTCGACTGCGGCTCGTCGCTGGCCGAATTCGAGATCGAATACGCCGACAAGAAGAGCCAGACCATCGACGTGGCCTTCAAGGCGCACGACCGCGAAAAGGTGCTCAAGGCCTTCGAGGCCGACCACCTGCTGCTGGGCGACATCTTCGCCGTGATCTGGACCACCACCGCGTGGACCATCCCCGCCAACCAGGCGATCAACCTCAACCCCGAGCTTGAATATTCGCTGGTCGACACCGAGCGCGGCCTGCTGATCCTGGCCAACTCGCTGGTCGAGATGTGCATGAACCGCTATGCGCTCGACGGCAAGGTGGTTGCCACGGTCAAGGGCGAGAAGCTCGGCGGCCTCGAGTTCGAACACCCGCTGTACGACGTCGACGCCGGCTACAAACGCCTGTCGCCCGTGTACCTGGCCGACTACGCCACCGCCACCGACGGCACCGGCCTGGTCCACTCCTCGCCTGCCTACGGCGTGGACGACTTCAACTCCTGCATCGCGCACGGCGTGGCGTACGACGACATCCTGAACCCGGTGCAGGGCAACGGCAGCTACGCGCCCGACTTCCCGCTGTTCGGCGGCCAGAACATCTGGAAGGCCGTGCCGGTCATCATCGCCGCGCTGCGCGACGCCAACCGGCTGATGACCACCGAGACCATCACCCACAGCTACCCGCACTGCTGGCGCCACAAGACGCCGGTGATCTACCGCGCGGCCGCGCAGTGGTTCGTGCGCATGGACGAGGGCGAAGGCGTGTTCACCAAGGACAAGGCCCCCAAGACGCTGCGCCAGACCGCGCTCGACGCCATCGAGCAGACCAGTTTCTACCCCGAGAACGGCAAGGCGCGCCTGCACGACATGATCGCCGGCCGTCCCGACTGGTGCATCAGCCGCCAGCGCAGCTGGGGCGTGCCGATCCCGTTCTTCCTGCACAAGGATTCGGGCGAGCTGCATCCGCGCACGATGGAAATCCTCGACCAGGCGGCCGACATCGTCGAGAAGGGCGGCATCGAGGCCTGGAGCCGTGTGACCGTCGAAGAGATCCTCGGCGCCGAAGACGCACCGCACTACACCAAGAGCACCGACATCCTCGAGGTGTGGTTCGACTCGGGCTCGACCTTCTATCACGTGCTGCGCGGCACGCACCCCACGGTGCACCACGAGACCGGCCCCGAAGCCGACCTGTACCTCGAAGGCCACGACCAGCATCGCGGCTGGTTCCATTCGTCGCTGCTGATCGCCTGCGCGCTGGAAGACCGCGCGCCGTACAAGGGCCTGCTCACGCACGGCTTCACGGTGGATGCCAAGGGCATCAAGATGAGCAAGTCGCTCAAGAACGGCATCGACCCGCAAGAGATCAGCAGCAAGCTGGGCGCGGAAATCATCCGCCTGTGGGTGGCTGCGAGCGACTACTCGGGCGACATCGCGGGCGACGACAAGATCCTTGCGCGCGTCGTCGATGCCTACCGCCGCATCCGCAACACGCTGCGCTTCCTGATGGCGAACACCAGCGACTTCGACATCACGAAGGACGCGGTGCCGCTCGACCAGCTGTTCGAGATCGACCGCTACGCGCTGGCGCGCGCGGCGCAGTTCCAGACCGAGATCCTTGCGCACTACAAGGTGTACGAGTTCCATCCGGTGGTGGCCAAGCTGCAGATCTACTGCTCGGAAGACCTGGGCGGCTTCTACCTCGACATCCTGAAGGACCGTCTCTACACGACGGCCCCGGGCTCGCTCGCGCGCCGCAGTGCGCAGACGGCGCTGTGGCACATCTCGCAAGCCATGCTGCGCTGGATGGCCCCGTTCCTGAGCTTCACGGCCGAAGAGGCGTGGAAGTTCGTGGGCACCGGCAAGCCGGGCGAATCGATCTTTGCGCAGACGTACAGCCAGTTCGCGGCACCCGACGAAGCCCTGCTCGCCAAGTGGAGCCGCGTCCGCGAGATCCGCGATGCGGTGAACAAGAACATCGAAGCGGTGCGCGCCGAAGGCAAGGTCGGATCGTCGCTGCAGGCCAACCTGCAGCTGACGGCACCGGCCGACGACTTCGCGCTGCTGGGCTCGCTGGGCGACGACCTGAAGTTCGTCTTCATCACCTCCGCGATCGAGCTGGCCGCTGGCGAAGCGCTGTCGACGGTGGTGATGCCGAGCACCGCACAGAAGTGCGACCGCTGCTGGCACTACCGCGACGACGTGGGCCACGATCCGGCCCATCCGACGATTTGCGGGCGCTGCACGAGCAACCTGTTCGGCGCGGGCGAATCACGGAGCTTTGCCTGATGGCGGCCGCGCGCTCCGCATCGGCATCGCGTTCGCGCGGTGGCAGCCTGGGCATCTGGCCCTGGCTGGGGCTGGCGCTGATCATCGTGATGATCGACCAGTTCACCAAGACGCTGATCCTGGGCTACTACAAGGTCGGTGACTGGACCTACGTCACGAGCTTCTTCAATGTCGTGCGGGCGCACAACACGGGGGCAGCCTTCTCATTCCTGGCGGATCACTCGGGGTGGCAGCGCTGGTTCTTCACGGCCATCGGCGTGGGCGCTGCGATATTCATCGTCTGGATGCTGAGGTCGCACGCGGGGCAGAAGCTGTTCTCCTTCTCCATGGCTTGCATCCTGGGCGGGGCCATCGGCAACGTGGTCGACCGGATGATGCATGGGTACGTGGTGGACTTTTTGAGCTTCCATCTGGGGAACTGGTACTTCCCGGCGTTCAATGCTGCGGACAGTGCGATCACGTTGGGCGCGATCTGTTTGATCGTTGACGAGATTCGTCGCGTTCGGCGCGGCAAGTAGTCTTCTTTTTGGGCGGCGCCCGGTAGGCGGTACGGCGCGGCCAGCCCCGCTGTGCCGGCCGCTTCGCGGCTTCCCTGCGGTGCTCGCGTTTCGCGGGGTCTCGCAGAACTCGCTACGCTCAAACAGCTGCGAGCCCTGATCCGCGAAACGCTGCGCTCCTCGGCGGCCCAGAGGGGCCGACCACGCCGCACCGCCTACCGGGCGCTTGTCGTGGCGTTGATGCCGTCTGCCCTCACCCCAACCCTCTCCCGCAGGGAGAGGGAGTAATACGGGGACGCGCCCTCGAAGACGGGGGCATGGCAACGGCACCCCTGACAAACAAAATCTAAAGGGTTTCTCCCCGCTTCCAAGGCCTGTCATAGCGGGGTCATACTGCGGCGGTTCAATGTAATCGATTACATGAACACCGCACGATGAGCATTCAAGCCGTTGCAGCCAAAGCCGGAGTCTCCGTGGCCACCGTGTCGCGGGCCTTCAACTTTCCCGACAAGGTGACCCCCGCCACGCGGGAGCTGGTCGAGCGGGTGGCGCGCGAGCTCAACTACCTGCCGAATGCCAGCGCCCGCACCTTGCGCACCCAGCGCAGCCGTGTGCTCGGCGTGGTGCTGCCCACGCTGCTGAACCCGACCTTCGCCGAATGCCTGCAGGGCATCGCGCGCGCGGCGGTCGCGGGAGGCTACGCGATCATTCCCGTCACCACCGGCTACCAGCTCGACGAAGAAGAGCGCGCGGTGCACCTGCTGCTGGCCGGCAACGTCGATGGGCTCATCCTCGTCGTGTCGAACCCCTCGACCTCGACCGCCCTTCCCGGGCTGCGAACGGCCGGCGTGCCCTACGTACTGGCCTACAACCGGCACGCCGACCACCCCTGCGTCTCCGTCGACAGCGAAGGCGCCGTGGCCGATGCGGTCACGCGCCTCGTGCTGCTGGGCCATCGCCGCATCGCCATGGTCAGCGGCACGCTCGCCGCATCGGACCGCGCGCAACAGCGCTATCGCGGCTACCTGAAAGGCATGGCCGACGCCGGGCTCGATGCCCCGCCGCTGATCGAAGTGCCCTTCGTCGAAACCGCCGTCGATGCGCTCTCGCACCAGCTGCAGGCGACCCGCAACCGCCCCACCGCGCTGATCTGCTCGAACGACCTGCTCGCCATCCGCAGCATCCGCGCCGCGCACCTGAGCGGCCTGCACGTGCCCGACGACCTGAGCGTGGTCGGCTTCGACGGCATCGCGCTCGGCGAAGACCTCACGCCGGCCCTGACGACCATCGCGCAACCCAACAGCGACATCGGCCGCCACAGCGTCGAACTGCTGATCCAGGCGATGGCCGGCGGCACCACGCTGCAAGCCGACGCGAGCCTGCTGCTTCCCCATGCCTTCCGCGACGGCGAGTCGTGCGCATCCGCGCGCGAGCACGAACCACACGCCGCTGCTTCCTGACCGACCCGTTTCCCTCTCCCCGTTCTCCGCCCCCATCCATCCAAGGAGCTCTTCCATGTCTTTCCGTTTCCATCGCATGGCCCGCCTCGGCGTGCTGGCCGCCGCGCTCGTTGCCGCAGCCGGCAGCGCCATGGCGCAGACCGCCATTTGCTACAACTGCCCGACCGAATGGGCCGACTGGGGCACCCAGTTGAAGGCCATCAAGGCCAAGACCGGCATCACCGTGCCGCCCGACAACAAAAACTCAGGCCAGTCGCTCGCGCAGATGGCGGCCGAGAAGGCCAGCCCCGTGGCCGACGTCACCTACCTTGGCGTGACCTTCGCGGTGCAAGCCGCCAAGGACGGCCTGGTCGAGCCCTACAAGCCGGCCGCATGGAAAGACATTCCCGATGGCCTGAAGGACCCCGCCGGCAACTGGTTCACCATCCACTCGGGCACGCTCGGCTTCATGGTCAACGTCGATGCGCTCAAGGGCAAGCCGGTGCCCAAGTCGTGGGCCGACCTGCTCAAGCCCGAATACAAAGGCCTGATCGGCTACCTCGACCCCGCCTCGGCCTTCGTCGGCTATGTCGGCGCCGTGGCCGTGAACCAGGCGCGCGGCGGCACGCTCGACAACTTCAAGCCCGCCATCGACTACTTCAAGGCCCTGCAGAAGAACAAGCCTATCGTGCCGAAGCAGACCTCGTATGCGCGCGTGCTCTCGGGCGAAATCGCGATCCTGCTCGACTACGACTTCAATGCCTACCGCGCCAAGTACAAGGACAAGGCCAACGTCGCCTTCGTGATCCCGAGCGAAGGCACGCTGGCCGTGCCCTACGTGATGAGCCTGGTCGCCAAGGCCCCGCACGCGGCCGACGCGAAGAAGGTGCTCGACTTCACGCTGTCCGACGAGGGCCAGGCGATCTGGGCCAAGGCGTACCTGCGCCCGGTGCGCGCCAGCGCGATGCCCAAGGACATCGAGGCGCAGTTCCTGCCCGCGAGCGAATACGCCCGCGCCAAGAGCGTGGACTACGGCCGCATGGCCGCCGCGCAGCGCGCCTTTTCCGATGAGTACCTGAAGGAAGTGCGCTGACCCGCACGGCATGAGATGACGCAAGCCACCACCTCCAACGCCTGGAACCCGCGCTGGCGGCTGCTCGCCTGCGCGGCACCGGCGGCCGCCTTCTTCGCGGCCTTCTGGCTGCTGCCGGTGGTGCGCCTGCTCACGCTGCCGGCCGACAAGGGCTGGGCCACCTACTTCGCGGTGCTGACCGACGCCCGTTACCTGCAGAGCATGGCCAACACAGTCGTGCTCTCGATCACCGTCACGCTGGCCACACTGGTGCTGGGCGCGGCGGTGGGCATCTACCTTGCGCGCCACGCCTTCGTGGGCAAGCGCGTGCTGCTGTCGCTGCTCACGCTGCCGCTGTCGTTTCCGGGCGTGATCATCGGCTTTTTCGTGATCCTGCTGGGCGGGCGGCAGGGCGTGGTGGCCGACCTCGGCGACAGCCTGTTCGGCGAACGCATCACTTTCGCCTACGGCCTGCTCGGGCTGTTCCTGGCGTACCTGTATTTCTCGCTGCCGCGCGCCATTGCCACTTACGCGGCGGCCGCCGAGTCGATGAACACGCAGCTCGAAGAAGCGGCCCGGTCGCTCGGTGCCTCGCGGCTGCGCGTGGCGCGCGACGTGTGGATGCCGGAGCTTGCGCCCACCACGCTGGCCTGCGGCGCCATCCTGTTCGCGACCTCGATGGGCGCCTTCGGCACGGCCTTCACGCTGGCCAGCAAGTTCGAGGTCATTCCCATCACCATCTACAACGAGTTCACCAACTACGCCAACTTCGCGCTCGCCGCGTCGCTGTCGATCTCGCTGGGCATCGTGACCTGGCTGGTGCTGTTCGTGGCGCGGCGCTTCGGCGCGAACCCCGTCGCACGTTGAGGCATGCAACCCATGCGAAAGAACACACAGGCCAAGGCGCCCTTCCTGCTCGCCATCACGGTCATCGTGAGCCTCTTCATGATCGCGCCGATGCTGCTGTCGGTCATGGCGGGCCTCGTCAACAACTACAGCGCAGGGCTGAAGAGCGGCCTCACGCTGCGCTGGCTCGGCGAGGTGTGGGAGAACTATGGCGGCACCGTCGGCTGGTCGCTTGCACTCGCCGCGGCCTGCGTCGTGGGCACCGTGCTGATCGGCGTGCCCTGCGCCTATGCGCTGGCGCGCAGCCGCTCGCGTGCCGCGCGCATTTTTGAAGAGCTGCTGACGCTGCCCGTCGCGGTGCCGGGGCTGGCCACGGCGCTGGCGCTGATCCTGGCCTACGGCCAGCTCACTGCCTTTCGCCAGAGCTTCGCCTTCATCCTCGTGGGCCACATGATCTTCACGCTGCCCTTCATGGTGCGCACCGTCGGCTCGGCCTTCGAGCGCGACGACCTGCTCGCGCTCGAAGAGGCCGCGCGCTCGCTGGGCGCGAACTTCCGCCAGCGCTTCCTGGGCATTCTCGTGCCCGCCGTGTTCCCGGCCATCGTGGCCGGCAGCCTGATGGTGTTCACGCTCTCGGTGGGCGAGTTCAACCTCACCTGGATGCTGCATACGCCGCTCACGCGCACCCTGCCCGTGGGCCTGGCCGACAGCTATGCCTCGATGCGCATCGAGATCGGATCGGCCTACACGCTGATCTTTTTCGCCGTCATTCTTCCGGTGCTGTGGGGCCTGCAGTACCTTGCCAACCTGATGCAGAAACGCCATGGAACTTGAACGCATCCCCGTCGACATCGCGAACTGCGCGAAGACCTACGCCGACGGCACGCGCGGCCTGCAGCCCACCGACCTGAAGGTCGAGGCCGGCGAGGTGCTCGCACTGCTCGGCCCCTCGGGCTGCGGCAAGACCACGCTGCTGCGGCTGATCGCGGGGCTGGAGGCGCCCGACGCCGGCAGCCGCATCGTGTTCGGCGACCAGGACGTGACGCAGCGCCCGGTCGAGCATCGCGGCGTGGGCATGGTGTTCCAGAGCTACGCGCTCTTTCCGCAAATGACGGTGGCGGCCAACATCGGCTATGGCCTGCGCATCCGCGGCATTGCGCCCGATGAAGAAAACCGCCGGGTCGGCGAACTGGTCGACCTCGTGCGGCTCGGTGGCCTCGAGAACAAGCGCCCCGCCGAACTCTCGGGCGGCCAACGCCAGCGCGTGGCCCTGGCGCGCGCCGTGGCCGTTCGCCCGCGCGTGCTGCTGCTCGACGAGCCGCTGGCCGCGCTTGACGCCAAGCTCAAGGAATCGCTGCGCGACGAGCTGGCCGAGCTGCTGCGCAGCCTGCACATCACGGCCATCCACGTGACGCACGACCAGCAGGAGGCGCTCGCCATTGCCGACCGGCTCGCGGTGATGCGCGCCGGTCGCATCGTGCAGGTGGGCCGCGGCGAAGACCTGTACCGCGCGCCTTCGCATCCCTTCGTGGCCGAGTTCCTGGGCCGGGTCAACCGGCTGGAACGCGCGGCCGAGGCCATCGCACAAGGCGTTGTCCGACTCGGGGGTTGCACCGTGCCCTGCCCCACCGCATGGCAGAGCCATGCGATGCTGCTGGCACGGCCCGAAGACATCGAGGTCGGCGCGCCCCAGCCCGACTGGGGCAACGCCACCGTCGAGCGCCGCACCTTCCTCGGCGACCGCGTGCAGCTGCACCTGCGCACGCAAGACCAGCCCGTGCTGGTGGCCGACGTGGGACGCGACAACCCCTTCGGTCCGGGCGACGCGGTCGGTCTTCGCATCCACCCCGATCGCCTGATGACGTCGCAGGAAACCACCGCATGACGACCACGCATTCCGACAACACCTTCCTGGTCCAGCTGACCGACCTGCACATCCGCGAGCCTGGCCGGCTGGCCTATGGCCGCATCGACACCGCGCCCTACCTGCAGCGCGCGGTGCAGTCGGTGCTGGCCCTACGGCAGCCGCCCGATGCGGTCGTGATCACCGGCGACCTGACCGACTTCGGCCGCGCCGCCGAGTACGAGCACCTGGCCCGCCTGTTGGCGCCGCTGACCATGCCGGTCTATCTCATGCCCGGCAACCACGACGACCGCGACCAGCTGCGCCGCAGCTTTCCCGACCACACCTACCTCGGCACCGGTGACGACACCGACGGCTTCATCCAGTACTCGGTGCGCGTCGGCGCGCTGCGGCTGCTCACGCTCGACACCTGCGTGCCGGGCGCGAGCCACGGTTCGCTGTGCGAGAAGCGCCTGGCCTGGCTCGAAGCCCGGCTCGACGCCTGCCGCGACGAGCCCGTGGTCGTCGCCATGCACCACCCGCCCTTCGAAACGCTGATCGGCCACATGGACGAGATCGGCCTGCTGCAAGGCGCAGATGCGCTCGAAGCGCTGATCGCCCGTTATCCGAACGTCGAACGCGTGATCTGCGGCCACCTGCACCGCGCCATCGACGTGCGCTTCGGTGGCACCATCGCCTCGACCTCGCCGGCGCAGGCCCACCAGGTCTGCCTCGACCTTGCGCCCGACGCCCCTTCGGCCTGGACGCTCGAACCGCCGGCTTTTCGGGTGCACGCGTGGTCGGTGCGGGGCGGCCGGCTGGTCACCCACCTGGCGGCCTCCGGCAGCTTCGAAGGCCCCTATCCCTTCCACGACAACGGAGCCCTGATCGACTGAAGCGCGTACTTGTGGAAAATGGGGTCAAAACGAAGCAAAACGAAAACAAGAGAAAGGCCAGAACCCGACCTCCATGAAGCACCTTCTGAATCTGCTGGCGGCAGTCGCATTGCTGGTGTGGGGTACGCACCTCGTTCGTACCGGCGTGCTGCGCGTGTTCGGCGCCAACCTGCGCAAGATCCTTGTGCAGAGCATGCGCAACCGTTTCACGGCCGCCCTCTCGGGCATCGGCGTCACGGCGCTGGTGCAGTCGAGCACCGCCACTTCGCTCATGACCTCGTCCTTCGTCGGACAGGGCCTCGTCACGCTGCCTGCGGCGCTGGCGGTGATGCGCGGCGCCGACGTGGGCACGGCGCTGATCTCGGTGCTGTTCTCGGCCGACCTGTCGTGGCTCTCGCCCATGTTCATCTTCGTGGGCGTGGTGCTGTTCATCACACGCTCGGCCAGCGTGGCGGGGCGCGTGGGGCGCGTGCTGATCGGCCTCGGGCTGATGCTGCTCGCGCTGCAGCTGGTGGTCGAGGCCACCGAGCCGCTCTTCTCCTCACCCGCCGTGCGCGCCCTGCTCGCCTCACTCAACAGCGACGTGCTGCTTGAAATCACCATCGGCTCGGTGCTGGCCATCGTGGCCTATTCGAGCCTGGCGGTGGTGCTGCTGGTGGCGGCCATGGCTACGTCGAACGTGGTGCCGCTGGACGTGGCGCTCGGCCTCGTGCTCGGCGCCAACCTCGGCAGCGGGCTGCTGGCGGTGTTGACGACAGCCAAGTCAGCGGTGGCAGTGCGGCAGGTGACGGTGGGCAACCTGCTGTTCAAGGCGCTGGGCGTGGCCGTCGTCGCGCCCTTCATCGGGCTGTGGATTCGCTACGTGCAGCCCGAGCTACCGAACCAGACGCATGGCGTGGTGCTGTTCCACCTGGCCTTCAACATCGTCATCAGCGTCGGCTTCATCGGCCTCACGCAATGGGTGGCCAAGCTGGTCACGCGAATGCTGCCGGTGCCGCAACAACCGGCCGGCACCACCCGGCCGCATCACCTCGATCCGTCGGCGCTGTCGACGCCTTCGCTGGCCATCTCGAACGCGGCGCGCGAAGCACTGCACCAGGCCGACATCGTCGAGACCATGCTGATCGGCACATTGGACGTGATCCGCCACAACGACCTGCGGCTGGCCCAGGAACTGAGGCAGCTCGACGACACGGTGGACGAGCTGTACTCGGCCATCAAGTACTACATGACCCGCATCTCGCGCGAGGCGCTGGGCGAAGAAGAAAGCCGGCGCTGGACCGACATCATCAGCTTCACCATCAACATGGAGCAGATCGGCGACATCATCGAGCGCGTGATCATCGACATCGAAGACAAGAAGATCAAGCCGCAGCGCAACTTCTCGGAAGCAGGCATGGCCGAGATCGTCGAGCTGCACGGGCGGCTCGTTGCCAACCTGCGCCTGAGCATGAGCGTGTTCCTGAACGGCAATGTGCGCGACGCACAGAAGCTGCTCGAAGAAAAGGCGCGCTTCCGGGATCTGGAGCGGGCCTACGCGACGACCCATCTGGACCGCCTGTCGGACCAGACCACGCTGAGCATCGAGACCAGCTCGCTGCACATCGACCTGATCAGCGACCTGAAGCGGATCAACTCGCACATCTGCTCGATTGCGTACCCGATCCTCGAATCGGCCGGGGCGTTGGCGCCGAGCCGGTTGAGAGAGTCCCGCCTGGGCAAGATCGAAGGGTAGTGTTCCCGCGGGCAGCATTCGGCTGCCCGTGCCTCCCCCAAAAAGCCTGAGACGCACCGCGCTGAAACGCGCCGGCTGCGTCGTGGCCGGCACGCATGCCGGCCGCGTCATCTGCGCTTTGCCGCGTCCTTGGCAGGACGGCCGGCAAGCGCCATCCATCGCATTGAACGACCCGACGTCTCGAGAAAAAAGACGCGCGGACACCTGTCGTTCCGATGTCATGAAGCCTGCCTAGCATTCGAGGCATAAATTGCTTTTGGGTGAATTTGTGTAATTAACAGATTTGCGCGAACGAGATTTATCGCGCCCGGCTTCAAGCCGTTTCACGCTGCCCTTCGACTGCACGGCGTCGTGCTCCGAACGCCTGCCCAAGGGCAATCACTCTTACTTCCAAGGGGAGAGCCACATGATGAGCAATCGACAGAAACAACGGATGGTGCGCACCGTATCGGGCGCAGCCCTGATCGCCGCGCTCGCGGCCTGCGGCGGAAGCGGCGGGGGCACGTCGTTCGTGCCGCAGCCACCGCCGCCCGTCGCCGTCACGCCCGATCCGCCCGCGCCGGACACCGGCACCAAGGCCGTCTTCCACTGCGCGCCCTGAGGGCACGCCCCACCTTCATCGCCTCTTTGCCGACACCCACACCATGACCGCTTCCAACCCCGGCCGCCGCCGCTTCCTGCGCAGCTCGGCCACCACCGCCGGTGCAGCCGCCGCACTCACGATGCTGCCGCCCTCGATCCAGCGCGCGCTGGCCATTCCACCGAACAACGTGAAAGGCACCATCGAGGACGTCGAGCACGTGGTGATCCTCACGCAGGAGAACCGCTCCTTCGATCACTACTTCGGAACCCTCCAGGGCGTGCGTGGATTCAACGACCCGCGCCCGCACGTCCTGCCGGACGGCCGGCCGGTCTGGTACCAACCCACGCCGAACGAAAGCCCGGTCGACCCGAAGCGGGTCTACAACGCGCGCGGCCTGGCCAGCGACGCGACCTACGTGCTGCCGTTCTACATCGACCCACGCACGACCAAGGGACATGCGGGCACGCAGCACGGATGGAGCGACGGCCACGGCGCCTTGAACAACGGCAAGAACAACCAGTGGCTGAACCAGAAGCAGGACGTGATGACGATGGGATACCTGCGCCGCAGGGACCTCGCATTCCACTACGCGCTGGCCGACGCGTTCACCATCTGCGATGCGTACCATGCCTCCGTCCCCGCCGACACGGTGCCGAACCGCGTGCACCTGTGGACGGGAACCATCGATCCGCGCAACGTCATGGGCACCCAGCCCAACGGCCCCGGATTGCAGGAGCGCAACGGATCGAACGGCTACACATGGACGACCTACCCGGAGCGGCTGGAGGCCAAGGGAATCCGCTGGAAGCTCTACCAGGGCGGCTCGGAGGGCTACAACAACCTGACCAAGGAGGCCGACAACTTCACCGACAACTCGCTGGAGCACTTCGCGGCCTACCAGACGAGCGGCGTCCTTCGGGACAAGGGCGCCTCCAGACACACCCTGGTGGAATTCGCCAGCGACGTCAGCAAGAACAACCTGCCGCAGGTCAGCTGGATCGTCGCGCCGCAGAAATTCTGCGAACACTCGAGCGCCACGAGCGTCAATGGCGCGCTGTACATCGAGGCCATCCTGAGCGCGCTGACGTCGAACCCCGAGGTCTGGAGCAAGACGGTCTTTCTGATCAACTACGACGAGAACGACGGCCTGTTCGACCACGTCGTTCCGCCGATGCCGCCACTGCAAGCCGTGGCGGGCAACGCCAACGACAGCGGCCTTGTCTCCAAGGGCCTGATCGACAGCCTCAAGGATGAGTTTCTCGACCTGGACCGCTTCCCTTACGAAAAGGGATCGCTGGTGCCGAGTGGCGACCCCGGTGGACTGCAGCCCGTCGGCCTGGGTTCGCGCGTGCCCATGCTGGTCGTGTCGCCATGGAGCGCCGGAGGATGGGTCTGTTCGCAGACCTTCGACCACACCTCGGTCCTGCAATTCCTGGAAGCGCGGTTCGGTGTTGCCGAAACCAACATCTCGCAATGGCGCCGGGCCGTTTGCGGAAACCTGACGTCGGCCTTCGACTTTTCGGGCAACCAGGACACGTCGGTTCCGAAGATCGCGCCGGTCGCATCGATCACCGTCGGCACACGGACCGACTACGTACCGAACCCGCAGCTGATGCCCTCCCAGGAGCCCGGCACGCGCAAGGCACGGCCCCTGCCCTACGAGCACTTCGTTCACAGCCGCGTCGATACGCGCAACGTGCAGCTCTGGCTCGACTTTTCCAACACGGGCAGCGTGGGCGCCGCATTCTGTGTGTACAACCGCCTGAAGCCCAACGACAACCCGCGCCGCTACACCGTCTCGCCGGGCGATGTGCTGTCGGACTACTGGCTCCTGTCGGACACCAAGGGCGCCTACGACTTCGCCGCCTACGGGCCGAACGGCTACCTGTGCCAGTACAAGGGCAATGCCTCCGCGGTGTCCCAAGGCACGGCCAGCCCCGAAGCGAAGGTCTGCTACGACGTCACCAACGGCAACGTCGCCCTGACGCTGACCAACAGCGGATCGGTGGCGTGCTCGGTGACGGTGAGCAATGCCTACAGCAAGGAAGCCGCACGCACCCACAACCTGGCCGCTGGAGCCACGCTGCAAGACCTCTGGGTTCTGGGTGCGAGTTCGGGCTGGTACGACCTGTCGGTCACCTCGGACGCCGGGTCGTCATCCAACGCGCCGTTCCTGCGCCGCTTTGCGGGACACGTCGAAACCGGCAAGGCCAGCATGAGCGACCCGGGGCCGCTGAACAGCAACCGCTGAAGCCCAAGCAACTGGGGCCCGGCGAAGATTCGCCGGGCCCCATGAAAGCTACTTGGCCTTGGCGAGCCCGCCAGCCTCGGTGGGCTCGATCTCCCGCCGCGCATAACGCTGCGCCAGCACAGCGCAGACCATCAGCTGCATCTGATGGAACAGCATCAGCGGCAACACAATCGCGCCCACCGCATGCGAGGCGAACAAGACCTTCGCCATCGGAATCCCGCTGGCCAGGCTCTTCTTCGATCCGCAGAAGACGATGGTGATCTCGTCGGCGATATCGAAGCCGAACTTGCGCGCCATCAGCGTGGTGAGACCCAGGGCCAGGGCCAGCAGCACGGCGCACACCAGCAGCAGGCCCAGCAGCGCACTCACGGGAATCTGCTTCCAGAGCCCTTCGATCACGGCCGCGCTGAACGCGGTGTAGACCACCAGCAGGATCGAGCCCTGGTCGACGAACTTCAGCACGGCCGCGCGCTTCTGGATCCACTTGCCGATCACCGGGCGCAGCAGGTGGCCCGCGACGAAGGGCACCATCAGTTGCAGCAGGATGCGGCCGATCGAATCGAGCGACGACGACGAGGTGATGCCACCGCCGTTCGGCAGCACGATCAGGTTCACCAGCACCGGCGTGATGAACACGCCCAGCAAGGTCGAGGCCGAGGCACTGCAGATGGCCGCGGGCATGTTGCCGCGCGCCATGGCCGTGAATGCGATCGCGGACTGCACGGTGGCCGGCAGCACGCAAAGGAACAGCACGCCGGTGTAGAGCTCGGGCGTCACCAGCGGCGACAGCACCGGCCGCAGCGCCAGCCCGAGCAACGGGAACAGCACGAAGGTGCTTGCGAACACCAGCAGGTGCAGCCGCCAGTGCGTGATGCCCGCCATGATCGCCTCGCGCGACAGCTTGGCGCCGTGCAGGAAGAACAGCAGGCCGATGGCAACGGTCGTCAGACCCTCGAAGAAATGTGCGATGCGCCCGCTCGCGGGCAGCAGGCTGGCGAAGGTCACGACCGTGACGAGCGCGAGCGTGAAGTTGTCGGGGAGAAAGCGTGAACGGGCCATGGCATGCATTGGAGCGCTTTGGCATTCAAAAGAGAAATGGATTTATCGGATGGATATATGATTCCAACGCATGAACGTCACGCTTCGCCAGCTCCGCGTCTTCCGCTCGGTGGCCGAGGGGCGCAATTTCAGCCGCGCCGGCGACCAGGTGGGCCTGAGCCAGCCGGCCGTCAGCCGCTCGATCCTGGAGCTTGAATCGCAGCTCGGCCTCAAGCTGCTCGACCGCACCACGCGCGAGGTGATGCTGACCGAAGCCGGCCAATCGCTCGCGGCCCGGCTCGACCGCGTGCTCGACGACCTCGACCAGACGCTGCAGGACGTGGCCGGCTTGGCCAGCGCGCGCGGCGGCAAGGTGCGGGTGGCCAGCAGCCCCACGCTGTCGGCCAACCTGATGCCTGGCTGCATCGCGGTCTGCGCCGACAAGGCGCCGGGCATCCAGTTCCTGCTGCTCGACCGCATCCAGCAGGACGTGCTGGACAGCGTGCGCAGCGGCGAGGTCGATTTCGGCGTGGTGATCGAACCGTCGGAAGCCGACGACCTGCATTGCGAGCCGATCCTGAACGACCCCTTCGTGCTGGTCGTGCCGCCCGCGCACCGGCTGGCCCAGAAGGCCTCGGTACGCTGGACGGCGCTCGACGGACAGCCGCTGGTGCTGCTCGACCACGCCTCGGGCAGCCGCCGCCTGATCGACCAGGCACTGGAGCGCCACGGCGCGCAGTGCGAGGTGAAGCAGCAGCTCGGCCATCCGACCACCGTCTTTCGCATGGTCGAGGCGGGCATCGGCATCAGCGTGATGCCGGGGATGTCGCTGCCGCCCGAAGGGCTGGCTCAGCTGGTCGTGCGCCCGCTGGTGCCGCGCGTGCAGCGCGCGATCATGCTGATCCGCCGGCGCAACCGGGCGCTGTCGCCGCTCGCGCAGCAGGTGTGGGGCATCGTGCGCGACACCGCCGCGCTCAGTGCGACAACGGAGTCTGGCGCGACGACGCCGGCAAGGAAGACGGCCGCCTGAGCCGCTCCTGCCGGTGGCGCAGGCAGAAGTCGATCAGGTCTTCGACCTCGGTGGCCTTGTCGAACACCGCGTCGGCGCCGAGCAGTGCGCATTTGCGGCGCATGGCCGGCGTGGCGTGGTTGCTCAGCACCACCATCTTCTGCATCGGGTCGCGGTTGCGGCAGGCTTCCAGCACGCTGAAGCCGGTGCCGTCTTTCAAAAACAGATCGACGATGGCCAGGTCCCACTGCGAGGGGTTGTCCGTCAGCCAGCGCGAGCCCTCGGCTTCCGATTCGGCCTGGCCGACAGGATCGCAGCGCGCCACCTCCCGCAAGGTGCCCACGAGGTTCTCGCGGATGGTGGGGTTGTCTTCGACGATGAAGGTGCGGACGGTGTTCATGACGCTTGCCTCGTAGCTTTTGCCACAGGCTACAAAGTGCGCCCGGCACAAGTCGAAGGCATGACACCCCCACGCGGGTAGGACAAGGCTGGCGACGCCCATCCCTCCCTTTCGCGCAGGCTTACAGCGTCAGGATCGTGCAGCCCGTGGTCTTGCGCGCTTCCAGGTCGCGGTGCGCCTGCTGCACGTCGGCCAGTGCATAGCGCTGGTCGATCGGGATCTTCACCGCGCCGCTGCGCACCACCGCGAACAGGTCGTCGGCCATGGCCTGCGTGCTTTCGCGCGTGGCCATGTGCGTGAACAGCGTGGGCCGCGTGACGTAGAGCGAACCCTTCGATGCGAGCGTGCCGAGGTTGATCGGCGGCACCGGGCCCGAGCCGTTGCCGAAGATCGCCAGCAGGCCGAAGGGGCGCAGGCAATCGATGGAACCCTCGAAGGTGTCCTTGCCCACCGAGTCGTACACCACCTTCACGCCCTTGCCGCCGGTGATCTCTTTCACGCGGGCCGCGAAGTTCTCGGTGCTGTAGTTGATGGCATGCGCCGCGCCATGTTCGAGCGCGAGCTTGCACTTGGCGTCGCTGCCTGCCGTGCCGATCAGCTGCAGGCCCAGCGCCTTGGCCCACTGGCAGGCGATGAGGCCGACGCCGCCGGCAGCCGCATGGAACAGGATGAAGTCGCCAGGCTGCAGGCCTTCCGCAGGCAAGGTCTTCTTCAGCAGGTACTGGGTGGTGAGGCCCTTGAGCATCATGGCCGCGCCGGTCTCGAAGGAGATGTCGTCGGGCAGCTTGCAGACATTCTTGGCCGGCATCACGCGCAGCTCGCAGTAGGCGCCGGGCGGCGGGCTGGCGTAGGCGGCGCGGTCGCCGGCCTTCAGGTGCGTGACGCCCTCGCCCACCGCCTCGACCACGCCCGAAGCTTCCATGCCCAACTGCAGCGGCATCGCGAACGGATAGAGACCGCTGCGCTGGTAGGTGTCGATGAAGTTCAGGCCCACGGCCTTGTGGCGGATGCGGATCTCGCCGGGGCCGGGTTCACCGACTTCGACCTCGACGATCTTCAGTTCTTCGGGACCGCCATGGCGGTCGATACGGACGGCTTTGCTCAACATCGTTGCAGTCTCCACAGGCGGAAAAAGAAGAGGCGCATCGTGCCACGTTTGGCGTTTGCGCGACGCCGCGGGACATTGCCCCGGCACGTCGGCGCCCATGCGGGCGCGGCCTGGCCTCAGGCCGGGTTTTGTGGCAGTTCGGGCGCGAACTCGATGCGGTAGCCGCTGCGCTCGAACATCTGCAGGATCTCGCGCTCGCCATACCAGCCGTCGAGTTGCGACAGCGGAATCAGCGAACGCAAGGTGAGCGGCGCCAGGCTCACCAGTTGCCGCACCTTGGCATGGTGGCCGAACAGCTGCATCGCGTCATAGCCGTGGTGCAGCTGCGGCCCCGCATGCTCGATGGCGAAGCTGCGCGCCAGCTCCAAGGGTGCGAAGCGCATGCCGACAGCCTCCAGCGCCGGACGCAGCACACCGCTCAGTTGCACGTCTTCGAGCAGCGCGTTGTGCTGCCAGTGCATCCTGAGCGGATCGCCCGCCACCACGTCGGGCGGCGGAATCTCGACGCGGATGTGCGGATGGTCGATCAGCGCCCGCATGAAGCGCCGGCTGCGCAGGCTGAAGCCGCCGTTCTGGATCGGCGTGACGACGTGGTCGGGCTTCTGCAGCTCCTGCGCCCAGTCGAAGCTGTTGCGCCAGAACGTGCCCTGCGGCGAATCGATCTTCGCCAGATGGATCGGCGCACCGATGTAGTCGCAGTTCAAAAACGCGTCGTTCCAGTTGGCGGCATTGACGACCCAGCCGTCGTCCTGCACCACCAGCGCGCACTCGGTCTGCACCACACGCCAGAGCGCGAACATCATGAACCAGCCGTACTCGTGGTAGTTCATCGGCGCGATCGCCACATGCCCGATGCCCGGCGCCAGGTTGTCGGGCGCCTGCGGGCTGCACAGCAGGGCGCGCGTACCGGGCATCTGCGACTGGCTCAGTTGCAGGGCCATGGCCGCGCCGCGCGCATCGGGCAGGCCGGTGACCGACACCAGGGTGATCTGCTCGAAAACCTCCCCGCTCATTTGCGCACGCGCTCCGCGGTGGCGTCAGTAGGTGCCGGGGTAGGCGCCGCCGTCGGCCAGCACGTTCTGGCCGGTCATGTAGCCGGCCTGCATGCTGCAGAGAAAGGCGCAGATGGCGCCGAACTCGGCCGGCGTGCCGAAGCGCCGGGCCGGGATGTTCTTCTTGCGGGCTTCCCACACGGTGTCGAAGTCCTGCCCGGTCTTCTGTGCCGTGCCGGCCATCGTGCCCTTGAGGCGGTCGGTGTCGAAGGAGCCCGGCAGCAGGTTGTTGATGGTCACGCCCTGCGCCGCGATGGGCGTGCGCGCCACGCCGGCCACGAAGCCGGTCAGGCCACTGCGCGCGCCGTTCGACAGGCCCAGGATGTCGATGGGCGACTTCACCGAACTCGACGTGATATTCACGATGCGCCCGAAGCCGCGCTTGGCCATGCCGTCGACCGTGGCCTTGATCAGCTCGATGGGCGTGAGCATGTTGGCATCGACCGCCTTGATCCACGCCTCACGGTCCCAGTTGCGGAAGTCGCCGGGCGGCGGGCCGCCGGCGTTGGTGACGACGATGTCGAAGTCATGGCCCAGCGCGAACACCGCCGCACGGCCGGCTTCGGTCGTGATGTCGGCCGCCACGTGCTTGACGAACGGACCCGATGCACCTGCGGCCTCGGCCAGCTTCTTCGCAGCGGCGTCCAGCGCCTCGGCGCCGCGCGCCACGATCACCACATTGACGCCTTCGCGCACCAGTGCCTCGGCACAGCCGTAGCCCAGCCCTTTGCTCGCGCCGCACACCAGCGCGGTCTTGCCTGCAATACCCAGATCCATGTTGTTTGCTCCTATCGTGCAGGGGCTTGCCGCCCCTTGCGTGTGAAAACGAAGATGCCCGCGATGACGAGCACCGTGCCGGCGGCGATCCACGGTGTGAACGGCTCGCCGAGTATCACCACCCCCATGAGGATGGTCGACAGCGGCCCGATCATGCCGGTTTGCGCAGCCACCGCGGGGCCGATGCGCTCGATGGCCATCATCACCATGAGGACGGGCACCGCCGTGCACAGCGTGGCGTTGAGCACCGACAGCCAGATGACCTCGGGCGCGAGCCCGAAGGCCACGCCCATCGGCCGCGTCAGCACGAACTGCAGGATGCACAGCACGCAGGCGACGGTGGTGGCCAGGCCCACCAGCCGCAACGAGCCCAGGCGCTTGACGAACTCGCCGCTGTACACGAGATAGCCCGCATAGCTCACCGCGCTCAGGAACACGAGGAACGCGCCCCAGGCCGCCGCGCCGCCACCCTTGCCGCTGCCGCCGGTCCACAGTTCGTGGCCGAACACCAGCAGCACGCCGGCATAGCTCACGACCATGCCCAGCACCTGCTGGCGCGTGGCGCGCCGCCGGTACATGAGCCAGCCGAACAGCAGCACCAGCGTGGGGTTGAGATAAAGAATGAGCCGCTCGAAGCTGGCCGAGATGTAGGCGAGCCCCGCAAAGTCGAGAAAGCTCGCAAGGTAATAGCCCGAGAAGCCCAGCCCGATCACGCCGAACCAGTCGCGCGAGGTGAGCTTCGGCTTGCCGCGCCCCGCCCACCACGCCATGACGGCAAAGAGCGGCAGCGCGAACAGCATGCGCAGCATGATGAGCGTGATAGCGTCCACGCCGTAGCGGTACGCCAGCTTGACGATGATGGCCTTGCCGCTGAACGCGATGGCGCCCAGCGTGGCAAGGATCAGGCCGGTCGCATAGCCTTTTTTTGCGCCGTCGTGAGGGGGAATGCCGAGCGATGCGGCTGTCTTGTTCATCCCCCGATCATCGCGGCAACCCCGGGACCTTGCTCAGTACCCTGCCGCCACGCCGTCGCGGCGCGGGTCGCTGGCAGCCACGTAGCCTTCGACCGACGGCTCGCCCGCGCGCCAGATGAACTGGCCGGCACCGAAGTCCTGGTACGAGTCGTTGATCACTTCGAGGTGATGGCCCAGATCGCGCAGGCCCTGCAGGGTGTTGGGGTTCATCGCGGCCTCGACGTTGATCTCGAGCCCCGCGTTGAAGCGCCAGCGCGGCGCATCGCAGGCAGCCTGCGGGTTCTGCTTGTAGTCGAGCATGCGCACCAGCGTCTGCATGTGGCCCTGCGGCTGCATGTTGCCGCCCATCACGCCGAAGCTCATGACCGGCTGGCCGTCCTTGGTGAGAAAGGCCGGAATGATCGTGTGGAACGGGCGCTTGCCCGGTGCCACCACGTTCGGGCTTTCGGCCTTCAGGCTGAAGCCATGGCCGCGGTTCTGCAGGCTGATGCCGAACTCGGGCTCCACGCAACCCGAGCCGAAGCCCATGTAGTTGCTCTGGATGAAGCTCACCATCATGCCGCTCTCGTCGGCGGCCGTGAGGTAGATGGTGCCGCCCTTGACCGGGTTGCCGGCCTTGAAGTCCTGCGCCTTCTTCACGTCGATGAGGCGGGCGCGCGAGGCGAGGTAGGCGTCGTCGAGCATCTGCTCGGTCGTCACTTCCATGGTCTTGCGCTCCGACACGTAGCGGTACACGTCGGCAAAGGCCAGCTTCATCGCTTCGATCTGCAGATGCTGCGACTGGACCGAATCGACCGGCAGCGAGGCGATGTCGAACTTCTCCAGGATGCCCAGCGCGATCAGCGCCGCGATGCCCTGCCCGTTCGGCGGAATTTCGTGCAGCGTGTGGCCACGGTAATCGCGCGAGATCGGTTGGACCCACTCGGGCTGGTAGGCCGCGAGGTCGGCCACCGTGAGCGCGCCGCCCTGCTCTTTCGAGAACTTCGCGAGCGCCTCGGCGATCTCGCCGTTGTAGTAGGCCTCGCCCTTGGTCCGGGCGATGGCCTTGAGCGCGCGTGCCGCGGCGGTGAAGCGGAACATGTCGCCCACCTCGGGCGCGCGGCCCCAGGGCAGGAAGGTCTGCGCAAAGCCCGGCTGCGACTGCAGCACCGGCGTGGCCGCGGCCCACTTGCCCTGCACCACCGGCGGCACGAGGTAGCCGCGCTCGGCGATGTCGATGGCCGGGGCCAGCAGGTCGGCGAAGGGCAGCTTGCCGAAGCGCTCGCTCATCGCGACCCAGCCGCGCACCGCGCCCGGCACCGTGACCGAATCGATGCCGCGCATCGGCGGCGTGGCGGCATCGGCGCCGTACTTGGCCTTGAAGTACTCGGGCGTCCAGGCCTTGGGCGCCGGGCCCGAGGCGTTCAGGCCGTGCAGTTCCTTGCCGTCCCACAGGATGCAGAAGGCGTCGCTGCCCAGGCCGTTGCTCACGGGCTCGACCAGCGTCATCACCGCCGCGGTGGCAATGGCCGCATCGACCGCGTTGCCGCCCTGCTGCAGGATGCGCAGCCCGGCCTGCGAGGCCAGTGGGTGCGAGGTCGACACCACGTTGCGCGCAAAGATCGGGATGCGGGTGGAGAGGTAAGGGTTGTTGAAGTCGAAGTTCATGTCGGTCTGCCTTGCCTTATTCGTTGGTGATCTTGCGTTCGACCACGATCTTTTTCCACTTGGCGGCATCGGTGGCCACCAGCTTGGCGAACTGGTCGGGCGTGCCCGGCGTCGCGGGCTCGATGCCCAGGCGTGCGAGCTTCTCTTTCACATCGGGGTCGGCCAGCGCCTCGTTGGCGGCCTTGTTGACCTTCGCGACGATGTCGGCCGGCAGGTTCTTCGGGCCATAGAAGCCGAACCACGTATTCGACTCGTAGCCGGGCAGCGTATCGGCGATGGGCGGCAGGTCGGGTGCGAGCGGGCTGCGCTTGAGCGAGGTCACGCCCAGTGCGCGCAGGCGGCCGTCGCGCACGTGCGGCATGCCGGTGGGCAGCGAGTCGAACAGCACGTCGACCTTGCCGCTGATCAGGTCGGGAATGGCGAGCGCCGTGCCCTTGTACGGAATGTGCGTGACGAAGATGTTGGCCTGCGACTTGAACAGCTCGGCCGTGAGCTGCACGATGGTGCCGTTGCCGCTCGACGCGTAGTTGAGCTTGCCGGGGTTCTTCTTGGCGTAGTCGATCCACTCGCGCACCGTCTTGGCCGGCGAGTTCACGGGCACCAGCATGATGCTGGCCGCGTCGCCCACATGTGCGATGGGCGTGAAGTCGCGCACCGTGTCGTAGGGCAGCTTGTTGATGGCCGGGCCGATGGCGTGCGTGCTGGTGGTCGCCAGCAGCAGCGTGTAGCCGTCGGGCGCGGCCTTGGCGGCCTGGTCGGAGCCGATGGCGCCGCCGGCACCGGGCTTGTTGTCGATGACGAGCGTGGTGCCGAGCTTCTCGCCCATCTTCTGGCCCAGCGTGCGGGCAAAGAGGTCGGTGGCTCCCGCCGCGGGGAACGGCACGATCAGCCGGATCGGTTTGTTCGGGTAGTTCTGAGCCAGGGCGGAAGTCGCGGCCAGCATCATTGCGGCAGCAAGCACGAAGCCTGTTCGTTTCATGGTGATGATTTTCTCCGAGGTCTTTGTCTTTGTATCGGTGCGCCGCGACCCGGCGTGGCCGAAGGATTGGACGCCTGCGGCATTGAAAATGGAAATGGATTTATCGGATAGATATATGAGTCGAATGCATTAATTGCGCCCACGGCCACCCGGGGCCGCGACACGCCGGTGCTTTCCTGCCGACAATGCCCCGTTCCGCATTGCCCGGCATCCGGCCGCTCACCTCCCAACCGCAACGACAACACCGTGGACCTTCGCGCGCTCCGCTACTTCATCACCGTGCTCGAGGCCGGCAGCCTCTCGCGGGCGGCCGCCCTGTTGTACGTGGCCCAGCCGGCGCTCACGGCGCAGATCAAGAAGCTTGAAAGCGAACTCGGCACCCAGCTCTTCGAGCGCTCGCACGCGGGCGTCACGCCGACGCCCGCCGGCATGCAGCTCTACCACGATGCGCGGCGGCTGCTGTCCGACGCGGCCGCGTTGCGGGAGCGCTTCCAGCGCCCCACGCAGGGCCTGGAAGGCTCGGTCACCCTCGCGGTCCCGTCGCTGCTGTCGTCCCTGCTGATGGGCCCGGTGCTCAAGCAGCTCAAGCTGCGCCACCCCTTCGTGCGCGTCTTCGTGCTGGACGACCTGAGCCTGATGGTGAAGAAGACCATGCTCGACCGCCGGGCCGACGTCGGCATCATGGTCGACACGCCGGCGCTCGAAGGCCTGGTGTGCGAACCGCTGGCGAACGAATCGATCTTCCTGTGCGGCTTCGACGTGAACGGCATCGCCGCGCCCTTGCTCAAGCGCCGGCGCGCCGTCCGCAAGACGGCGACCCGCCGCGGCCGCGACGAAATCACCTTCGCGCGCGCGGCGCAATTGCCGCTCGTGCTGCAGTCGCGCCGCTTCAGCATCCGGCAGGCGGTCGAGCAGGCGGCATCGGAACTGGGCATCGAGCTGAACGTCGCCTACGAACATGACTCGGCGCGCGTGCTGCGCTCGCTCTACCAGGCCGGTGCCGGCTTCACCTTCACGCCGGCCTGCGCGCTCGACGACTCGGCCCTCGCGGACGAACGCTGGATCTGCGCGCGCGTGACGCAGCCGCAATTGCCGCGCAGCTACACGCTGGCCACGCTCGCGAACCGCCCGGCCGACCCGGTCGTGCAGGCGGTGATCGACGTGCTGCGCGAAGAAATCGCCCGCATGGTCGGCCAGGGCCTCTGGGACGCCGACCTGCCCTGACCCCGGCCCGCCAACGCGGGCATCGCAGCGATCGTGGTCGGCCATCAGAAATAGTGATGGCCGCGCATCAGCAAACGGTATTTCCTCCCTGGCGCCCTGCGCCGCGATAGTCGCGCCAGTCCACTCGCACATGGAAGTGGCGCACAGGAGATAGCCTTTTGAATTCCCCATCCTTCGAGGTCGCCAACGTCGGCGCCCTCGTCTCGCGCGCATCCCGCGCATTCGCCCGGCAGGTCGCGATCAAGAGCCCGGCACGCTCGATCACCTACGAAGAACTCGACAGGCGTTCCAACCGCCTGGCCAACGCGCTGCTCGCGCACGGCCTGGCGCGCGGCGCGCGGGTCGGCGTGTGCCTGCCGAACTGCATCGAAGTGGTCGAGCTCGAACTGGCCTGCTACAAGGCCGCGCTGGTGAAGGCGCCGATCAACGCGCGGCTCTCGCCGGTCGAGGTGGCCGGAATGATCGCCAACAGCGAGGCCGAGCTGATCGTGACCACGGCCGCACGTGCCGAGGCCTTCCTGCCCCTTTTGCAGACCGCCCCGCCGCAACTGCTGCTGATCGACCCGCCCGAAGGCGGCGCGCACAGCTACGAAGCCGCGCTGGCCGCCGCCAGCGACACCTTCGACGCCGCGCGCGTGCAGTCCGGCGAGCTGGCCGTGCTGCACTACACCTCGGGATCGAGCGGCGTGCTGAAGGCGGCGATGCAGACCTTCGGCAACCGCCTGGCGCAGCTGCGCAAGTTCCTCATGCGACCCGACGGCATGCGGCCCGGCGAACTGCTGGGCCTGGTCGGGCCGATCACGCATGCCTCGGGCATGCAGCTCGTGCCAGCGCTGTGCAGCGGCGCGACCATCCGGCTGTTCGACGGCTTCGAGCCCGACCGCTTCCTGGCGGAGATGCGCGCCGACCGCGTGGCCCACACCTTCATGGTGCCGACCATGATCAACATGCTGCTCGCGCAACTGCAGGGCAAATACCTGCCGCTGCCCGACCTGAAGCGGCTCGGCTACGGCGCGGCGCCGATGGCACCCGCGCGCATCATGCAGGCGATGGATGTGTTCGGGCCGATCCTCTCGCAGGGCTACGGCGCCGGTGAAACCACTTCCGGCGTGTGCGGGCTCTCGGTCGAAGACCACCTGTTTGCACGCGCCGCCATGCCCGAGCGCCTGGCCTCCTGCGGACGACCCTTCCTGGAATCGCGCGTGGAAATCGTCGACGACGAAGGGAGGCCCGTGGCGGTCGGCGAGATCGGCGAGATCGTGGTCAGCGGCCCCGACGTCTTCGCGGGCTACTGGCGTGCGCCCGAACTCACGGCCGAGGTGCTGAAGAACGGCAGCTATCACACAGGCGACCTCGCGCGTGCCGACGACGACGGCTACATCTACATCGTCGATCGCAAGAAAGACATGGTGATCACCGGCGGCTTCAACGTCTACCCGTCGGAGGTCGAGGCCGTGCTCTACCAGCACGCGGCCGTTGCCGATGCCTGCGTGTTCGCGGTGCCCGACGACAAGTGGGGCGAGGCCGTGGCCGCGCACATCGTGCTCAAGCCCGGCGAGGTGCCCGACAGCGCCGCGCTCGACGCCTTCTGCGCCAGCCGGCTTGGCGGCTACAAGCGGCCGCGAACCATCGAGTTCGTGAACGCGCTGCCCAAGAACCCGAACGGCAAGGTCGCACGCAAGGTCATCCAGGCGCCCTACTGGGCCGACCGCGCGCGGCGCGTCAATTGAACGGACAGGAAGGAACACACATGAACGACGCACTTGCCGCAGGCACGCACTTCGAAGGCTCGGCGCAGGCCGCGGAACTGATCGGGCGCATCCGCGATTTCATTCACGGCGAGCTGGCCGCCATCGTTGCCGAGCACGGCATCGACCATGAGCACAGCCCCGACCGCGAGACGCTGCGGCGCATCTGGCGACGCTCCAACGAACTCGGCTTCTACGGCATCACGCTGCCGAAGGCGATGGGCGGGCTGGGCCTGTCGGTGCTCGACCACGTGCTGATCAAGGAGGCCATCTACGCCAGCGGTTCGCCGCTGGCGCCGCACGTGTTCGGCGAACTCAGCGGCCCGCCCCGGGTGGGCGCGCTCGCGCGGCAGGCCACGCCCTGGCAGCTCGAACAGTTCATCGTGCCGGTGGCGAATGCGAACAAGGCCATCTGCTTCGCGCTGACCGAGGCCGAGGCCGGCTCCGATGCCGGCGCGGTCCAGACACGGGCCGAGCGGCAGGGCGACGACTACGTGCTCACCGGCCGCAAGCGCTTTATCTCGGGCTCGCCCTTCGCCGACTTCGCGCTGGTGATGGCCTCGACCGCCCAGGACCCCGCCCAGCGCGAGGTCTCGGCCTTCTTCGTCGACCTGGGCCTGCCGGGTGCGCGCGTGGAATCAGGCTACAAGACCATGGCCGGCCAGTCGCACACGGGCGACATCGTGCTCGAAGGCTGCCGCGTTCCCGCGCGCAACATGATCGGCGAACCGGGCCGGGGCCTGGCACTGGCGCTCGGGCGCATCACGGTGAACCGGCTGCTGCATTGCCCGGCGATGGTGGGCCTGGCGCGCGTGGCGCTCGACGATGCCATCGCCTACGCAAAGGGCCGCCGCCAGTTCGGCCGCGCCATCGCGCAGTTCCAGGCCATCCAGCACATGCTGGCCAACATGGCGACAGACCTCGCCGCCGCGCGCGGGCTGATGATCGCCACCGCACGGCAGATCGATGCCGGCGGCGAGGCGCGCGCCGAGGCCTCGATGGCCAAGCTGTTCTGCTCCGAGTCGGCCTTCCGCATCGCAGATTCGGCGGTGCAGATCCATGGCGGCGAAGGCATCGTGCAGGGCCGGCGCGTGGAGTTTCTGTTCCGCATGCTGCGCATGTACCGCGTGCTCACCGGCACCAGCGAGATCCAGCGCAACACCATCGCGCGCGAACTGCTGGGCGACCCGGCCCCCTGATACCGCCGCACCGCCGCCCTTCACCACAACAACCAGACCGAGAGACAAGCACCATGAACCCCGATTGCATCGCCTCGCGGCGCCTGCTTTGCCAGGCGCTGGCCGTGTCGCTGCTGCCCGCCGCATGGCCCGCGCTGGCGGCCGACAGCGACTGGCCGAGCCGGCCCATCAAGTGGGTACTGCCCTACCTTGCGGGCACCGGCCCGGACATCACGGCACGCACGCTGGCAGAGGCCGTGAGCCCGCTGCTCGGGCAGCCCGTCGTGATCGAGAACCGCGCCGGCGCCGCCGGCAACATCGGCGCCCGGATGGTCGCGCACGCGCCCGCCGACGGCTACACGTGGATCTATTCCGCCGCGCCGATGGCGGCCAACATGCGCATGTACGCCAACCCGGGCTACGACGCGGTGAAAGACTTCCGCCACATCATGCGGCTGACGACCTCGGACATCCTGCTGATCGTCCACCCGTCCTCGGGCATCCAGAGCGTGCGCGAACTGGTCGAGCGTGCGCGTGCCAATCCGGGCAAGCTGGACTACGCCTCCGGCGGCGTGGGCACGCCTTCGCACCTGGGGGTCGAGCTGTTCCTGAGCGCCGCCGGCGTGCAGGCCACGCACGTGCCTTACAAGGGCGCATCGGAAATGGTCAATGCGGTGCTCGGCAAGCAGGTCTTCTTTGCGATGCCGATCTTCAGCGTGGCCTTTCCGCATGTGCAGGCGGGTCGGCTCAAGGCGCTGGCGATTGCGGGCAACCAGCGCAATGCCACGCTGCCCGATGTGCCGACGCTGGCCGAAGCGGGTGTGCCGGGCGTGTCGCTCACCTCGTGGGGCGGCATCTCGGTGCCGGCGCGCACGCCCGATGCGATCGTCTCGAAGATCCACGCGGCGTTCGAGCAGGCCATCCGGCAACCGGCCGTGCGCACGGTGATCGAGGCTTCGGGTGGCGTCGTCAGTCCGTCGAGTCCGCAGGACTACGCCAAGGGCTTCGCGCAAGAGATCGCGTTGACCGAAACCATGATGAAGAAGGCGCAGCTGGCGCCGATGTAGCACCGGCTGCTTCTCCATGAAAAATGGCGCCCGAGGGCGCCATTCTTGTTTGCAGCAAAGACCGGGGTCAGTCTTCGACGAAGGCCTCTTCGCGCTTCGACTTCACGGCCGGCAGCAGCACGATGATCAGCAGCAGCGCGGCGGCGGCCAGCAGGCTGGCGGAGATCGGGCGCGTGACGAACACGCTCCAGTCGCCACGCGACAGCAGCAGCGAGCGGCGCAGGTTTTCTTCCATCATCGGCCCGAGGATGAAGCCCAGCAGCAGCGGTGCAGGCTCGCAACCCAGCTTGAAGAACATGTAGCCCACCAGGCCGAAGATGCCGACCATCCACACGTCGAAGGTGTTGTTGTTGGTCGAGTACACGCCGATGGCGCAAAACAGCACGATCGCCGGGAACAGGTACTTGTACGGCACCGACAGCAGCTTGATCCACATGCCGATCAGCGGCAGGTTCAGGATGATGAGCATCGCATTGCCGATCCACATCGAGGCGATCAGGCCCCAGAACAGCTCGGGGTTGCTGGTCATCACCTGCGGGCCCGGCTGGATGTTGTGGATGGTCATCGCGCCCACCATCAGCGCCATCACGGCGTTGGGCGGAATGCCCAGCGTCAAGAGCGGAATGAAGGAGGTCTGCGCACCGGCGTTGTTGGCCGATTCAGGCGCCGCCACACCGCGGATGTTGCCCTTGCCGAAGGGCACTTCGCCCGGCTTCAGCTTGGTCTTCTTCTCGATGGTGTAGGCCGCGAAAGCCGCCAGCAGCGCACCGCCGCCGGGCAGGATGCCCAGTGCAGAACCCAGCGCCGTGCCGCGCAGAACCGCGGGCGTCATGCGCTTGAAGTCTTCCTTGGTCGGGAACAGACCCGAGACCTTGGCGGTGAACACTTCGCGCTCGTCGTCGGGGCGCGAGAGGTTGGCAATGATTTCGCCGTAGCCGAACACGCCCATGGCGATGGCCACGAAGCCGATGCCGTCGGTGAGTTCGGGAATGTCGAAGCTGTAGCGTGCGACGCCCGAGTTCACGTCGGTACCGACCAGACCCAGCAGCAGGCCCAGCACGATCATCGCGATGGCCTTGAGCAGCGAGCCCGAAGCCAGCACCACGGCGCCGATCAGGCCCAGGATCATCAGCGAGAAGTACTCGGCCGGGCCGAACTTGAAGGCCAACTCGGTCAGCGGCGGCGCGAACGCGGCCAGGATCAGCGTGCCCACGCAACCCGCGAAGAACGAGCCCAGGCCCGCTGCCGCGAGTGCCGGACCCGCACGGCCCTTGCGCGCCATCTGGTAGCCGTCGATCACGGTCACCACCGACGACGATTCGCCCGGCAGGTTGACCAGAATCGCGGTGGTGGAGCCGCCGTATTGCGCGCCGTAGTAAATACCGGCCAGCATGATCAGCGCCGACACGGGCGGCAGTGCGTACGTGGCGGGCAGCAGCATCGCGATGGTCGCGACCGGGCCGATGCCGGGGAGCACGCCGATCAGCGTGCCCAGGATGCAGCCGACCAGGCAGTACAGCAGGTTGGTGAAGGTAAAGGCAACGCCAAAACCCATCGAGAGGTGTTCAACCAATTCCATGATGTGAGCAGCTTTCTTCTCAGCCGGTGATGAAGGTCGGCCAGACCTGGATCTGGAGCTTCAGCGCCCAGATGAATGCGACATAGCTGCCGACGGCCAGTACGGTCGCGAGGGCCAGTACTTTCTTCAGATCGAACTCGCTGCCTGCGAGGCTGGAGATGATCACCAGCGCGTAGATGGCAATGATCATGCCCATGGCCGGCACGCCCACGCTCGGCAGGCCGCCGAGCAGCACGCCGAAGGCGAGGTTGGCGCCCAGGATGAACACCACCTGCTTCCAGGCCCATTTGCCGATCTTTTCGCCGTCGGTGGTTTCAACGGTGAGCCCGCTGAACATGATCCCGAGGCCAATGAGGGCCATCAGGATGCCGAGCATCAACGGAAAGTAACCGGGCCCCATGCGGGCACCGCTGCCCACGCTGTAGGTGGTGGCACCCCATGCGAATCCGACGCCCACGATGGTGAACATCAGACCCGAGAAAAAGTCTTTCTGACTTTTGATCTTCACGAACAGTCTCCTCGAACAATTTCGATGCGGGATTGTCCAGTCAGGCACTGGTCAGGTTGATGTGGATTCCACTAACGAAAGACCTAGGGATAACCCGAAAGACCACACGCCCTCTTTCGCGGAGGGCCAGAGCTTATTCGAGCGGAGGCGTCGCGCTCAGCACTTCTTCGATGGTCGTCACGCCTTCGGCCACGCGCAACGCACCGGCCAGGCGCAGCGGCCGCATGCCGTCGATCACCGCCTGGCGCCGCAGGCCCGTCAGGTTCGGCTCCTTGGTGACCTGGTCCTTGAAGGGCTCGGTCACGCTCAGCAGTTCGTACAGGCCCATGCGGCCCATGTAGCCGGTCATGCGGCAGTCGACGCAACCTACCGGCTTGTAGGCCCGCACCGAGCCGGTGATCTGCCACGGCTTGACGATGGTCTCGAGGCTTTCGCGCGTGACCGTGTCGTCGGGCTGCTTGCAATGCGGGCACAGCGTGCGCACCAGCCGCTGCGCGAGCACGCCCAGCATCACGGCCGTGATGAGGTACGAGGGCACGCCCAGTTCCATCATCCGTGTGATGGCGCTCGGCGCGTCGTTGGTGTGCAGCGTGCTGAACACGAGGTGGCCGGTGAGCGCCGCCTGCACCGCCATCTCGGCGGTGGCGAGGTCGCGGATTTCGCCGACCATGATGATGTCCGGGTCCTGGCGCATCAGCGCGCGCAGGCCTTCGATGAAGCCGAAGTCGAGCTGCGGCTGCACCTGCGTCTGGTTGAACGAGGGCTCGATCATTTCGATCGGGTCTTCGACCGTGCTCACGTTGACCTCTTCGGTCGCCACGCGCTTGAGCGTGGAGTACAGCGTGGTGGTCTTGCCCGAACCTGTGGGCCCGGTCACCAGGATGATGCCGTTGGGCCGCGTCACGAGCTGCTCCCAGCGGTGCGCGTCGTGCTGCGCGAAGCCCAGCGCGTCGAGGTCTTTCACTGCCGTGTCGGGGTCGAAGATCCGCATCACCATCTTCTCGCCGAACGCGGTCGGCAAGGTCGACAGGCGCATTTCGATTTCGTCGCCGCGCATGTTGCGGGTCTTGATGCGGCCGTCGAGCGGACGGCGTTTTTCGACCACGTCCATGCGGCCCAGCAGCTTGATGCGCGCGACCATCGCGTTCATCACGCCCATCGGCATTTGATACGCCGGGTGCAGGATGCCGTCGATGCGAAAGCGGATCACGCCCTGCTCGCGGCGCGGCTCCAGGTGGATGTCGCTGGCGCGCTGGTCGAAGGCGTATTGCCAGAGCCAGTCGACCACCTGCACCACGCTCTGGTCGTTGGCGTCGAGCTGCTTGTTGCTCTTGCCCAGCTCCACCAGTTGCTCGAAGCTCGCGCCGCCGGTGTTGCCGCCGGCCTTCTGCGCGGCGCGCACCGACTTCGCAAGCGCGAAGAACTCGGCCGTGTAGCGCTGGATGTCGGCCGGGTTGGCCACCACGCGCCGCACCGTGCGCTTGGACTGGCGCTCGACCTCGGCGATCCAGTCGGTAAGAAAGGGCTCGGCCGTGGCCACCACCACCTCGTTCGGCAGCACCTGCACCGGCAGCACCTTGTGGCGTTCGGCATAGGCCGCGCTCATGGTGTCGGCCACCTTGCCCACGTCGACCTTGAGCGGGTCGATGCGCAGGTAGGTCAGGCCGGCGCGGCCCGCCAGCCACTGCGTGAGCATTTCGAGATCGAGCGGCTTGCTGTCGCTCTCGCGGGTCATCGCCACGTTGGCCAGGCGCACCAGCGGTGCCTGCCGGCTCTCGGCCTGCGCGCAGCGCGCGATGGTGCGCTTGGCCTCGACCGGAGAAATGACGCCATCGGTGGCCAGCCATTCGATCAGGCGGCGCAGGTCGAGCGGGCCTTCGTGGCGGCCAGCCAGGGGAACAGGGGCGGAAGCAGCAGGAACAGCGCTCATGAGCCGGAAGGTCGGGTGATTGAAATATTCAGGGGCTTGAACACCCGCAACCACTTCGGCGCGGGCAAACCCCAGCGAGTCTGGATCGTTTGCGCGCGCTCGGCAAGCACCTCGCGCTTCGGTCGGCTGGGCGTGCGCTGCGCCAGCACCACCGTGTTGCCTTCGCGCGTCGGCTTGAAGGCCCAGACGGCATCGGCACCGAAGGCGGCCACGATTTTTTCGAGGCTGCGTTCATAGCTCGACGAACGGCCGAAGAGGTTGACCGTCATGCAGCCATCTTCGGTGAGCAGCGCGCGGCAGTCGGCATAGAAGTCTTCGCTGTCGAGCACCGGCGCGGCGGCCTCGTGGTCGTACAGGTCGACCTGCAGCGCATCGACCGTGCCCTGCCATTCGGGCTTGCGGATCTCGACCGCCGCATCGGCGATCACCACGCGCAGCTTCGGGTCGTCGGCCGGCAGCTTGAACCAGCCGCGGCAGGCCGACACCACCTGCGGATTCAGCTCGACGGCGGTGGTGCGCATGCGCAGCGTCTTGCGGCTGAACTTGGTGAGCGTGGCCGCGCCCAGGCCAAGCTGCATCGCGTGGCGGCTGGCCACGGTCTTGCCGTCGACGAACAGCAGCCACGCCATCATGCGTTGCACGTATTCGAGTTCGATCTCGAACGGCGCGTCGAGCTTCATCGAGCCCTGGACCCATTCGGTGCCCAGGTGCAGGTAGCGGATGTCGCCCCAGTCGGAAAAATTGACTTCGGGGAGAACGAGGGCTTTGGCGGGTGTTTTGCTCGATGCCATCAGAGAAGGTGGTGGGCGACGAAGACCTCGCGCCAAGCCGCGAGCTTGCGCTCGAAGCTCCACGACGCGTTGGCGGGACTGGTGGAAGGCAACTGGTAGACCGGTACGCCCAGGGTGCGCGTGTGGCGCGCGTGCTTGAAGCTCTCGCCGCCGTTGTGCGCAATGGCCGCGAGCCGGGGCAGGTGAAGGCCGGCGATGTCGTTCGCCACCGGCGCGCGGATGGCCGAATCGAGGCTGCCCTCGCGCTCGCAGGCGCCGTACACGTCCCACACGCCCAGGCCGCGATCGAGCAGCCAGCCGCAGCGCTTGCCGTAGCTGTCTGCGCCCGACGGGAGAGGTTTTTCGGGCCAGACGGCTTGCAAGATCTTCCAGAACTGGTTTTGGGGGTGTGCATAGTACTGCTGCTGCGCAAGCGACTTGACCCCGGGGAAACTGCCGAGGATCAGCACGACCGTGGACGGCGAAACGATGGGCGCGAGCCCCGTGAGCAAGGTGCTCACGGCGGCGGGTGCGGCGGATGGATTCATGGGCGGTATCTTGGCACCGCCAGCGAGCGCCCACAAAAAAACCCGCCGCAGCGGGTTCTTTCGTTCAGGCCGAAGCCTGTGCTGCCAATTTACTTCTTGGCGGCTTCGTTCTCGGCGGTGCCGGGAATCTTCTCGCCGATGGCCTTGCCGGTGCTGCGCATGCCGTCGGCCGTCTTGTGGCCGGCGTTTTCAACGGCTTCGCCGGTCTTGGCGGCAGCGTGCTTGGTGGCCTTGGTGGCCTTCTTGGTGGTGCGCTTGGTGGCGTCCCATGCCTTCTTGGTGCCGCGTTCGGTGGCGGCAACGGCCTTCTTGGTGGTGCGCTTGGTCGCGTCGACTGCGTCCTTGCCGGCTTCCTTCACCTTTTCGGTGGTGCTGGGTTCGGCCGTAGCAGGCGTCGCAGCGGGAGCGGTGGTCTGCGCCACGGCCGACACGCCGATGGAGGCGAGTGCCAGGGCGAGGACAACGGGCACGGTGCGAATGAAAGACGTGGTCATGAAAAAGCTCCTGGATGTTGGATGAAGTTTTTGAAGTGACGTGCTTGCCACTGGACTAGCAACGAACTTGCGAACCCCAAGGATGACAGCAAATCTGCAGCATCTGCACACACGGGCGCAGAACGGGGCATTGACCTACGCGGCCTGCGGCGGGCGTTCCGACAAGGCCATCAGACTTTCGAGCTTCGGCAGCGTTTCGACCGCATTGCGCGTGGTGGCCCGGGCCAGCTCGTCGATGCCGATGCCCCGCAGGCCGGCCACCACTTCAGCGATGCGCGGCAGCTCGCCGGGCTCGTTGCGGCCCTGCGGCTCGCCGGCGGCGCGTTGTTCTTGCGTGCGGTAGAGCCAGTGCGGCTGGATGTCGGGCGCATCGGTTTCCATCACGATCGATTCGAGCGGCAGCGTGCTGGCCAGCCGCCGCAACTGCAGCGCGCGCTCGAAGGTCACGGCCCCGCCGAAGCCCAGCCGGAGCCCGAGCGCGATGCAGGCCTGGGCCTGCTGCTCGCTGCCGTTGAAGGCATGCGCGATGCCGCGCCACGGTTGGCCGCCCGCCGTTTGCCGCAGATGCT
This sequence comes from Variovorax sp. EL159, assembly GCF_900100965.1. GTDB lineage: Bacteria > Pseudomonadota > Gammaproteobacteria > Burkholderiales > Burkholderiaceae_C > Variovorax. The sequence goes on from NZ_FMUJ01000006.1 coordinate 224,628, forward strand.
TGAGCACCTTGTCGACCGAACGCCGCACGTGGATGAGGATGGGTAACCCGTGCTTGCGTGCCAGTTGCAACTGAGTGTGAAAGAAGCGCTCCTGTTTGTCGCCGTCCAGGCCCTCGACGAAATAGTCGAGCCCGATCTCGCCGACCGCCACCAGCCGGGGGTCGTCGCGGCGCGCGGTCAGCTCGGCGTCGAGCGCGTCCAGGTCGGCGTCTTTCGCGTCGCCGGTGCACAGCGGGTGGATGCCCAGCGCGTAGGCGTCGCCCTGCGCGTGGGCCAGTTCGCGCACCGTGGCGAAGTTGAAGACGGCGACCGCCGGAATCACGCACATCGCCACCCCCAGCCTGGCGGCGCGGGCGCGGATCGCGGGCATCTCCGCACCGAATTCGGGCGCATCCAGGTGGCAGTGGGTATCGACAAATGCAGCCATCGCGCGATGATGCCCGAAGGGATGCGCAGGCGCGGAAAGCGTGCTACTGTGAACTCCTTCACGCGATTTTTTTGCCGGAGGTTCTCCGATGCGCAGGCCCGCTTTCTACAGCCGTTCGCCCCGCACGCTGCCGCCGGCCGCAGAACAGGCGGCCGACGAGGCAGATGCGCCGGCGTCGCCTGATGCGGCAGCCAGTGCCGCGCCCAATACCTCGACACGCACCGGCTGGCAACCGGGCCGCCGCAGCTTCGCGCTGCTGATCGTGCTGAGCGCCGCGCTGGTCACCGGTGCCGCGCTCTGGGCGCCGCGCCCCGGAAGCAAGGTCCTCACGCAAAAGGACATCGACGCGGCCGTGCTTCGCACGCTGCAGACCAACACCCTGCCCTCGCCCGCGGCCAAGGCGGCCGACATCATCCGGCCCTCGGTGGTGCGGGTCGTGAGCTACGGCGAAGAAAAGAACACCCCCGAGGCCCGGCTGCAGAAGCGCGGCCGCAACCTCGCCAAAGGCAAGCCGCCGGACGCCGCCTCGCCGCCCGGCGAAGTCGAGCGCGGCGTGGGCACGGGCGTGGTGATCGTCGACAAGGGCGTGATCCTTACCAACCTGCACGTGATCGCAGGCGCCGACAAGATCAAGGTCACCTTCTTCGACGGCCTCGAAGCCGTGGCCACCATCACCGGCGTGCAGCCCGAGAACGACCTTGCCGTGCTGCAGGCGCAGAAGGTGCCCGACGACCTGATCCCGGCCACCATGCGCTCGACCGCCGACCTGCGCCCCGGCGACCAGGTGGCCGCGGTGGGCTTTCCGTTCGGCATCGGGCCGTCGGTGTCGGCCGGCGTGGTGTCGGGCCTCAACCGCTCCTTCCGCTCGCCAGAGGGCAAGCAGGAGCTGGGCAACCTGATCCAGTTCGATGCCGCCGCCAACCCCGGCAATTCGGGCGGCCCGCTGATCAACATGGACGGCGAGGTGCTCGGCATCGTCACCGCCATCCTCAACCCGACGCAGCAGCGCACCTTCATCGGCATCGGCTTCGCGGTGCCCATCGAGAACGCGGCCTCTGCGGCAGGTTCGCCGCCTTTCTGATTTCTTCGAAAGAAAGCCCTTCGCATGAGCACAGAGAACCCGATCCCCTCCACCTTCGCCACCGCGCCCGCCACCGCCGAGCTGATGGAGCAGATCCTTTACGAGGTCAAGCGCGTGGTCGTGGGCCAGGACCGCTTTCTCGAGCGCGTGATGGTCGCGATGCTCGCAGGCGGCCACCTGCTGGTCGAGGGCGTGCCGGGCCTGGCGAAGACGCTCACCGTGAAGACGCTGGCCGACACCGTGCGCGGCCAGTTCAAGCGCATCCAGTTCACGCCCGACCTGGTGCCGGCCGACCTGGTGGGCACGCGCATCTACAACCAGAAGACGGGCGAGTTCAGCACCTCGCTCGGCCCGGTGTTCGCCAACCTGCTGCTGGCCGACGAAATCAACCGCGCGCCGGCCAAGGTGCAGAGCGCGCTGCTCGAAGTGATGCAGGAGCGGCAGGTCACCATTGCCGGTGAAACGCACAAGGTGCCGCGCCCCTTCCTCGTGATGGCCACGCAGAACCCCATCGAGACCGAAGGCACCTACCCGCTGCCCGAGGCCCAGGTCGACCGCTTCATGATGAAGGTGATGGTCGACTACCCGAGCGACGAAGAAGAGTTCGTGATCGTGCAGCGCGTGATCGGCCCGCAGGTGCAGGTCAACGCGGTCGCCACCACCGACCAGCTCGCCGCGCTGCAGGCCGAGGCGCGGCGCGTGTATGTCGACCCTTCGCTGATCCAGTACGCCGTCAAGCTGGTCTCGGCCACGCGCACGCCCGAGAAGCACGGCCTGAAAGACCTGCGCCGCTTCATCACCTTCGGCGCCAGCCCGCGCGCCAGCATCAGCCTGACCGAAGGCGCGCGCGCATTGGCGCTGCTGCGCGGCCGCAGCTATGCGCTGCCCGAAGACATGACCGCGCTGGTACCCGACGTGCTGCGCCATCGCGTGACGCTGTCCTACGAGGGCCTGTCCGAAGGCCTGACGCCCGACGGGCTGGTGGAAAAGATCATGCGTGCAGTCCCCGCTCCCGCGAAACCGTTGGAACATGAAAAGCTGGTGGCGTAAGGCCCCCGCGGCCGCGAACGACGAACGGCTTGCCGCGCAGGCCGGTGGGGCGGAGCGCGCGTTGCGCCGGCTCGAATGGACCGTCATCCGCCGCCTCGACGGCCTGCTGCAGGGCGACTACCGCACGCTGATGCGCGGCGTCGGCCTCGACCTGGCCGACCTGCGCGAATACCAGCACCACGACGACGTGCGCCACATCGACTGGAACGTCACCGCGCGGCTGCAGGTGCCGCATGTGCGCGTGTTCACCGAAGACCGCGAGATGGCCGCCTGGTTCGTGCTCGACCTGAGCCGCTCGGTCGATTTCGGCTCGGGCCTGAAGGCCAAGCGCGAGATCTCCGCCGGCTTCGTCGGCGTGCTGGCACGCCTGCTCACGCGACACGGCAACCGGGTCGGCGCGCTGGTCTACGGCAAGGACCTCGAAGCGGTGATTCCCCCGCGCACCGGCCGCCGCCACGTGCTGCACCTGCTGCATGCGATGGAGCGCCGCGCCGACAAGGCCGATGCGGCGCCCGCGCAGAAGGGCATGACCCGTCTCGACGAACTGCTGAAGTCGGCCGCTGCGCTGATGCCGCGCCGCTCCACCGTGTTCGTGGTGTCCGACTTCCTGAGCGAGCCCGGCTGGGAGCGTCCGCTGGGCCAGCTGGTGCAGCGCCATGAAGTGATCGCCGTGCGCCTGTTCGATCCGCTCGAACTGGAGCTGCCCGACCTGGGCCTGGTGCCGCTGCGCGATGCGGAAACCGGCGAGCAGCTCTGGGTCGACACCCACGACGCCGGCTTTCGCAAGCGCTTCGCGCGGCTGGCGTCCGAGCGCGAAGCCACGCTGCGCGCGGCGCTCGCCAAGGCGGGCGTCGATGCGCTCGAACTCTCGACCAACGACGACCTGGTGGAAGCCATCGTTCGTTTTGCCGACATGCGCAAGCGCCGCGCGCGCATCGGCCTGGCGGGCCTGAAGGCGGTGGCAGCATGAACTTTGTCTGGCCTCAATTCCTCTGGCTGCTGGCGGCGTTGCCGCTGCTGGTGTTGCTCTACCTCTGGCTGATCCGCCGCAAGAAGAAGCTGGCAGTGCGCTATGCCAGCCTGTCGATCGTGCGCGAGGCCATCGGCACGGGCCAGAGCGTGCGGCGCCACATTCCGCCCCTGCTCTTTCTGCTGGCCATGGCCGCGATGCTGGTGGCCGCCGCGCGGCCGCTGGCGGTGGTGGTGCTGCCGTCGAACCAGCAGACCATCATCCTCGCGATGGACGTGTCGGGCAGCATGCGCGCGGCCGACGTGCTGCCCAACCGGCTGGTGGCGGCGCAGGAAGCGGCCAAGAGCTTCATCAAGGACCTGCCGCGCAGCGTGAAGGTGGGTATCGTCGCCTTCGCGGGCAGCGCGCAGGTGGCGCAGTTGCCCACCACCAACCACGACGACCTGGTCACCGCCATCGACAGCTTCCAGCTGCAGCGCGCCACGGCCACGGGCAACGCCATCGTGGTGTCGCTGGCCACGCTGTTCCCCGACGCCGGCATCGACGTCGAGCAGTTCAGCGCGCCGAGCCGCCAGCGCGGCATGCCGCTCGACCAGACGGAGAAAAAGCTCAAGGACTTCACGCCCGTCGCGCCCGGCTCGTACACCTCGGCCGCGATCATCATGCTGACCGATGGCCAGCGCACCACCGGCGTCGATCCGCTCGATGCGGCCAAGGCCGCGGCCGACCGCGGCGTGCGCATCTACACAGTGGGCGTGGGCACGGTCGATGGCGAAACCATCGGCTTCGAGGGCTGGTCGATGCGCGTGCGGCTCGACGAAGACACGCTCAAGGCCATCGCCCAGAAGACGCAGGCCGACTACTTCTACGCCGGCACCGCGAACGACCTGAAGAAGGTCTACCAGACGCTGAGTTCCAGGCTCACCGTGGAGAAGAAAGAAACCGAAATCTCGGGGCTCTTCGCGCTCGGCGCGGCGCTGCTTGCGCTGCTGTCGGCGGGGTTGTCGCTGCTCTGGTTCAACCGGATTCTCTAGGCCGCTTTCAGGCGCCCGTGGCCGACTTCGACGCCAGTCGTTCGAGGCCGGTGCGCACTTCGTCCAGCACCTCGTTCGACAGGGCTTCGTCGTTCACCGCGCGGGCGATCACCACGCCGCCGAGCATGGCGGCCAGCATCAGGATCGCGTCGGCGCGCGCGGCCTTCTTCGTGCGCCACGGAAAGTGTTTCGTGAAGCGCTCGATGGTGGCCTTGAAGTGCGCCGTCAGCGACGCACTCAGGCCCTGCTCGCGCCCCGTCTGCTCCGCGAATGCCGCCATCAGGCAGCCCTGACTGCGGTCGTCGCGGTGGTCCGCGCTCAGGTAGGCGCGCATGTAGGCCAGCAGGCCTTCCGGCTTTTCGGCCACGCTGTCGATCTGGTCCAGCGCGGCGGCCGAGGCATGGTCGATGCACTCGGCCATCAATGCCTCCTTCGAGGCGAAGTGGTTGTAGAACGGCCCGTGCGTGAGGCCCGTGGCCTTCATGATCTCGGCCACGCTCACGCCGCCGAAGCCGCGTTCCTTGAACAGGCGCGAGGCTTCGGCAAGGATCTTCTGGTGCTTTTCGGCGGTTTCTGCTGGGGGGTATCGCATGCGACCTCTTCCTGTTCCGGGCTGCGTCAAGCGCGTGCTTGACGTTAAGCATGATAGCCATCATGCTTCGCCACCTCAAACATGACGACCATCATGTTTGAAACCGACCCACCCTCTTTCCTGAATGGAATCGACATGAGCGAACACGCAAACCCCGGCACCGCCGTCATCACCGGCGCCTCGGCCGGCCTTGGCAAGATCTATGCGGACCGCCTCGCCCGGCGCGGCCACGACCTGCTGCTGATGGCCCGGCGCGGCGACCGTCTCGAAGAAGTGGCCCAGGCCCTGCGCGCCGCATACGGCGTGAAGGTGCAGACGCTGGTGGCCGACCTGGGCGCGGCCGACGACCTGGAACGCGTGGCGGCCGTGGTTGCCGCCGACCCCGCCATCACGCTGCTCGTCAACAACGCCGGCACCTCGACGCTGGCACCGGTCGCGCAGACCTCGACCACGCAGATGCAGCAGATGCTCGGCGTGAACATCCACGCCCTCGCCCGCCTGAGCCATGCGGTGTTGCCGGCTTTCAAGGCGCGCAACCGCGGCACGCTGGTCAACGTGGGCTCGGTGCTGGGCTTCCACACGCTGCCGGTCAGCAGCATCTACAGCGGCACCAAGGCCTTCGTGGTGGCCTTCACGCGCGGCCTGCAGGCCGAAGTCGCGGGCACCGGCGTGAAGGTGCAGCTGGTGTTGCCCGCCGCCACGGCCACCGACATCTGGGAGCTGTCGGGCGTGCCAAAGTCGACCCTGGCCGAGGGCACGCTCATGGCCGCCGAAGACTGCGTGGACGCCGCGCTGGCCGGGCTCGACCTGGGCGAGCCGATCACCCTGCCTTCGGTGAACGAAGCCGCGCTGCTGGCCAGCTTCACCGACGCAAGCGCACGGCTGTTCACCGCCTCGCAGACCGGCAAGCCGGCAGCGCGCTACCTGGCGGCGGCGGCGGCCGCCTGAGCCTCGGCCATCTTGGCCGCGATCGCGGCGTAGTCCGGCGACTGGACCGCGCCGACACCGCCCAGGAACAAGTCGGCCACGATCGGCGCGATCGCCGCGTGGTCGAGTTTTCCACCGGGCTTCATCCAGGTGAACATCCAGTTGATCATGCCGAACAGCAGCATGGTCAGCGGCTTGGCCAGGTCGTCGCTCGGCGCGCCGGGCCGCAGCGCGGAGACGGCGCGCGCAAAGCCCGCGACCACCTCGCGCTCCTTGTCGAGCACGCGCTCGCGGTCGGCCTCTTCCAGAAAGCGCACGTCGTCGGTCAGCACGCGGTGCGCGTCCTGCGCGCCGGCGTATTCCTCGACGATGCGGTAGATGAAGCGGCGCAGCCGCTGCTCGTCGGTATGCGGCGAGGCCTCTTCCTCGGCCACCAGCGCCGCCAGCTTCGAGACGTGCGTCTCGGCGATGCTGATCAGGAGGCTGCTCTTGTCCTTGTAATAGTGATAGAGCGTGGCCTTCGAGAGATTGCAGGCCTCGGCCACCTGGTTCATGGACGTGGCGGGATAGCCCCGGCGCGCGAACAGCTGGGCCGCCTGCGCAAGGATCAGTTCACGCTGGTCGTCGTAGGTGGCGGATCTTCCACGCGGCATCGGGTCTGGTTCCTGGAGTGAGCGGTTGGGGGCAACGCGCGATCTTGCACGAAGCGCGAATGGCGTCGTCGGCTGCCGTCAGTTGCGCTTCGTGGCAATGAGCGAGCGCACGTCGGTGGCCGGCAGGCGCGGCCGGTCCTGTTCCACCTCGGCGAGCGGCGCCACCTCGCGCAGGCTGGCCAGGCTGCGCACCGTGAGCGCCTGGTAGGTGTGCGTGCCTTCGAGCTTCCAGGCGATTTCTTCCGCGCTCAGCTCGCGCCGTACCTTGGCCGGGATGCCGGCCACCAGCGAGCGCGCCGGCACCTTCATGCCGGCCGGTACGAAGGCACAGGCCGCAACGATGGCCTGCTCGCCGATCTCGGCCTCGTCCATCACCACCGCGTTCATGCCGACCAGCGCATCGCGCCGCACGATGCAGCTGTGCAGGATGGCGCCGTGCCCGATGTGGCCGTTGACCTCGATCACCGTGTCGTTGTCGGGAAAGCCGTGCACGCAGCAGTGGTCCTGCACGTTCGAGCCCTCCTGCAGCACGATGCGGCCGAAGTCGCCGCGCAGGCTGGCACAGGGGCCCACATAGCAACGGGGGCCGACGATCACGTCGCCGATCAGCACGGCCGTGGGGTGCACATACGCGCTCGGGTCGACGACCGGGATCACGCCGTCGATGGAATAGCTGGGCATTGGGTCCGTCTCCTTTTTTGCGGGGCTCAGGGTTTGCCCTGAAATCAACCCGCTTGTGCTGGAATCATGGTCGATCCTAAAATCAACCGAACGGTCGGTCAATAGTGTTTGCACGCCGATACGTCCCCCACACAGGATGAGAGACACAAGCCATGAGTGAATCTTTGGTACTCACCAGCAACGCCGGCGCGGTGCGCACGCTGAGCCTGAATCGCCCCGCGGCGCTGAACAGCTTCACGACGGAACTGCACGCCGAGCTGCTGGCGGCGTTGTCGCAAGCCGCCACGGACGACACCGTGCGCTGCGTGGTGCTCACCGGCGCCGGGCGCGCCTTCTGCGCCGGGCAGGACCTGGCCGATCCGTCGGTCGCGCCCGACCCCACGCCCGGCGCGGCCCCCAAGGACCTGGGCCACGTCATCTCCACCTACTACGCCCCGCTGGTCGACATGCTCCGCTCGATGCCGGTGCCGGTGATCGCCGCCGTCAACGGCGTTGCGGCCGGAGCGGGTGCCAACCTCGCGCTGTGCTGCGACCTCGTGGTCGCGGGGCGCTCGGCCAGCTTCATCCAGGCCTTCACCAAGATCGGCCTCGTGCCCGACACCGGCGGCACCTGGCTGCTGCCGCGCCTCGTGGGCCCGGCGCGCGCGCTCGGCATCGCGATGCTCGGCGACAAGCTGCCCGCCGAAGAAGCCGCGCGCATCGGCCTGATCTGGCAGTGCGTGGACGACGCGGCACTGGCCGACACCGTCGCCTCGCTCGCCTCGAGGTTGGCCGCCATGCCGACCCGCGCGCTCGTCGCCACCCGCCACGCCATGGCCGCCGCGCAGAACACCGACCTGGACACGGCACTCGCCGAAGAAGCCCGCATCCAGCGCGAGATGGGCAATGCCAACGACTACCGCGAAGGCGTCGAAGCCTTCCGCGCCAAGCGCGCGCCGCAATTCAAGGACCGCTGACAAGCCATGACCGAAACCAACCGCACGCCCCAGCAAACGGCCGAGTACGTCCGCGACGGCATGTTCGCGAACGACAACGCCACCAAGGGCCTCGGCATGCGCATCGTCGAGGTCGGCCCCGGCCAGGCCACCCTCGAAATGCGGGTGCGCCCCGACATGCTCAACGGCCACGCCACCTGCCATGGCGGCTTCATGGCCACGCTGGCCGACTCCACCTTCGCCTTCGCCTGCAACTCGTACAACGAGCTGACCGTGGCCTCGGGCTTCTCGATCGACTTCATTGCACCGGCGCGCGAAGGCGACCTGCTCACCGCGCGCTGCCACGAAGTGTCGAAGGCCGGCCGCACCGGCGTGTACGACACCGAAATCACCAACCAGCGCGGCGAGCGCATCGCGATGTTCCGCGGCCGCTCGTACACCGCCAAAGGCCGCCCCGCCGTCCCCGCCTGAAGAAGAGACAAGCCACCATGACCGCCCGACACCCCGCCCCCGGCGAACTCGACCCCATCGAAACCGCGAGCCGCGACGAGATCGCCGCGCTGCAGCTCACCCGCCTGCGCGCCACGCTGCAGCGCGCGTATGACAACGTGCCGCACTACCGAAAGGCCTTCGATGCCAAGGGCGTGCATCCGAACGACCTGAAGTCGCTCGCCGACCTGTCGAAGTTTCCGTTCACGGTGAAGAGCGACCTGCGCGACAACTACCCCTTCGGCATGTTCGCGGTGCCGCGCGAACAGGTCGCGCGCATCCATGCGTCGTCGGGCACCACCGGCAAGCCGACGGTGGTCGGCTACACGCTGAAGGACATCGACACCTGGGCCAGCCTCGTCGCCCGCTCCATCCGCGCGGCGGGCGGACGGCCCGGCGACATGGTGCACGTGTCGTACGGCTACGGCCTCTTCACCGGCGGCCTCGGTGCGCACTACGGCGCCGAGCGCGCGGGCTGCACCGTCATCCCGATGTCGGGCGGCCAGACCGAGAAGCAGGTGCAGATCATCCAGGACTTCAAGCCCGACATCATCATGGTCACGCCCAGCTACATGCAGGTGATCATCGAGCAGTTCGAGCGCCAGGGCCTCGATGCGAAAGACAGCTCGCTCAAGATCGGCATCTTCGGCGCCGAGCCCTGGACCGAGGCGATGCGCCGCGACATCGAGGCCAAGGCCGGCATCGATGCGGTCGACATCTACGGCCTCTCCGAAGTGATGGGCCCCGGCGTCGCGAGCGAATGCGTCGAAAGCAAGGACGGCCCCGTGATCTGGGAAGACCACTTCTATCCCGAGATCATCGACCCCGAGACCGGCGAGCTGAAGGCCGACGGCGAAGAAGGCGAACTGGTCTTCACCTCGCTCAGCAAAGAGGCCATGCCGATCGTTCGCTACCGCACGCGCGACCTCACGCGCCTGCTGCCGCCCACCTCGCGTTCGTTCCGCCGCATGGGCAAGATCGTCGGGCGCAGCGACGACATGATGATCATCCGCGGCGTCAATGTCTTCCCCACGCAGGTCGAGGAGATCGTGCTCGCGCACAAGTCGCTCTCGGGCCTCTACCAGGTGCACGTGAGCCGCGCCGACAAGCTCGACCAGGTCGAGGTGCACTGCGAGCTCAACCCCGCCGAGGCCGCCTCGGCGGACCGCACCGCCATCGGCGAATGGGTGCAGCACCGCGTGAAGACGCTCATCGGCATCTCCACGCGCGTGGTCGTCCACTCGCCCAACGAGATGGAACGCACCCAGACCGGCAAGGCCCGCCGCGTGATCGACACCCGCCCGCGCTGAACGCACAGCGCGCGCATCACCCCACCGAAAGGACACGCACATGTACACCCAGGCCATGGACACCATGGGCAAGGACGCAGGCGACGGCAAGCAGAAGGCCGTTCGCTCCGCCGAGGAGATGCGGCTCGAGGAGCGCTTCGACGCGCACATCGACGCCGGCGACTTCATCGAGGCGAAGGACTGGATGCCCGAGCACTACCGCAAGACGCTGGTGCGGCAGATCAGTCAGCACGCGCATTCCGAAATCGTCGGCATGCTGCCCGAAGGCAACTGGATCAGCCGCGCCCCCACGCTCAAGCGCAAGGCCATCCTGCTGGCCAAGGTGCAGGACGAAGGCGGCCACGGCCTTTACCTGTACGCCGCCGCCGAAACGCTGGGCACCTCGCGCGACCAGATGTTCGACGCGCTGCACAGCGGCAAGGCCAAGTACAGCTCGATCTTCAACTACCCCACGCTCACCTGGGCCGACATGGGCACCATCGGCTGGCTGGTCGATGGCGCGGCCATCATGAACCAGGTGCCGATCTGCCGCTGCTCGTACGCACCGTATGCGCGCGCCATGATCCGCATCTGCCGCGAGGAAAGCTTTCACCAGCGCCAGGGCTACGAGGCCCTGCTGACGATGATGACCCACGGGACCGACGCGCAGAAGGCCATGGTGCAGGACGCGGTCAACCGCTGGTGGTGGCCCTCGATCATGATGTTCGGCCCGCCCGACGACCAGTCGCCCAACAGTGCGCAATCGATGCGCTGGGGCATCAAGCGCTTCAGCAACGACGAGCTGCGCCAGAAGTTCATCGACGCCGCCGTCGAGCAGGCCCACATCCTCGGCGTGACGCTGCCCGACCCCGACCTGAAGTGGAACGAAGAGCGCCAGGCACACGACTTCGGCGCCATCGACTGGAGCGAGTTCTGGCGCGTGGTGGGCGGCGACGGCCCCTGCAACCGCGAGCGCCTGCAGGCCCGCGTCGACGCCTGGGAAGACGGCGCATGGGTGCGCGAAGCCGCGATGGCCCACGCCAACAAACAACCGATGAAGGAGGCCGCATGAGCGCCGATACCAGCAAACAAGAGTGGCCCCTGTGGGAAGTGTTCGTGCGCAGCAAGGCGGGCCTGGACCACAAGCACTGCGGCAGCCTGCACGCGGCCGATTCGAAGATGGCGATCCAGATGGCGCGCGACGTGTACACGCGCCGCCAGGAAGGCAGCAGCATCTGGGTGGTGCGCTCCGAGCAGATCGTGGCGAGCGACCCGGGCGAGAAGGACATGTACTTCGATCCGGCGGAAGACAAGGTGTATCGCCACCCGACCTTCTACGCGCTGCCCAAGTCCGTGGACCACATGTGAGCGAGCGGCACGCCATGCAAGCATCGATCGAACTGAACCGCACGCCGGCCGTGCAATACCTGCTGCGCATCGGCGACACCTGCCTCGTGCTCGCGCAGCGCCTGGGCGAGTGGTGCGGCCACGCGCCCGTGCTCGAAGAAGACATCGCGATGGCCAACATCGCGCTCGACCTCGTCGGCCAGGCACGCGGGCTGCTCACGCATGCCGGCAAGCTCGAAGGCGAAGGCCGCGAGCACGACGAAGACCAGCTCGCCTACCTGCGCGAGGAGCGCGACTACTTCAACCTCACGCTGGTCGAGCTGCCGCGCGGCGACTTCGCCTTTGCCGTGCTGCGCAACACCATGGTCGCCACGCTGCTCAAGCTGCTGTGGCAACGCCTGGCCGCATCGAGCGATGCCGAAGTGGCCGCCATCGCCGGCAAGGCCGTGAAGGAAGCGCGCTACCACCAGCAGCACTCGGGCGACTGGGTCGTGCGCCTGGGCGACGGCACCGACGAATCGCGCCGCCGCACCGAGAAAGCGCTGAAGCAGCTCTGGCTTTACGTGCCCGAGCTGTTCGAGAGCGACGCGGTGGACGAAGCAGCCAGCGCCAGCGGCCTCGGCCCCGCATGGAGCGAACTGCGCGAACCCTGGCTCGCCGAGATGCAGCAGGTGCTCGACGCGGCCGGCCTCGCGATGCCTGCCGAAGCCGCGTTCCGCAGCACCGGCAAGCACGGCGTGCACAGCGAGCACATGGGCTACATCCTCACCGAGATGCAGCACCTGCAACGCAGCTTTCCCGGAGGCGTGTGGTGACGAGCATGGTTGCGTCGCGCGTCGATGCGGCGTGGGCCGTGCTGCACACCGTGCTCGATCCCGAGGTGCCGGCCGTGTCGGTCTGCGACCTGGGCATCGTGCGCGAGGTGATCGAACACGACGACGGGCTGGAGATCGTGCTCACGCCGACCTACTCCGGCTGCCCCGCGACCGAAGCCATCGAGCACGACGTGCTGGCCGCCATCGAACAAGCCGGCCTGGGCCATGCCCGCGCCACGCTGCGCCGCGCGCCCGCATGGAGCAGTGACTGGATCAGCGACGAGGGCCGCGCCAAGCTCAAGGCCTACGGCATCGCGCCGCCGGCCCACCTCACGCCCGAAGCCGCGGCCAACACCGCCATGCCGATCAAGCTCTTCGGCCGCATCGCCGGCGAACGCATCGCCTGCCCGCGCTGCGCGAGCGAGCGCACCGAGCGCCTGTCGGCCTTCGGCTCCACCGCCTGCAAGGCCCTGTACCGCTGCATGGCCTGCCGCGAGCCTTTCGAACACTTCAAGCCAATCTGAGACGGTCCCCACGATGAGCACCCTTTTCCATCCCTTGCGCGTGAAGGCCATCGAGCCCGACACGGCCGAGGCCGTCATCGTCTCGTTCGAAGTGCCGGGCGACCTGCGCGAAGTCTTCGGCTTCACGCAGGGCCAGTACCTCACCCTGCGCCACGCCGTCGACGGCCAGGACCTGCGCCGCTCGTACTCGATCTGCGCCGGCCTGGACGACGGCGAGCTGCGCGTCGGCGTGCGCAAGGTGCGCGGCGGCGTGTTCTCCAACTGGATCAACGCCAGCCTGCAGCCCGGCGACACCCTGCAGGTGATGGCGCCGCAGGGCCGCTTCTTCGTGCCGATCGAGCCGGCCTCGGCGCGGCACCACGTGGGCATTGCGGGTGGCAGCGGCATCACGCCGATCCTGTCGATCATGAAGACCGTGCTGGCGCGCGAGCCGCACAGCCGCTTCACGCTGATCTACGGCAACCGGCAGCTGCAGTCCACGATGTTCAAGGAAGAGATCGAGGACCTGAAGAACCGCTACATGACGCGGCTGGTTCTGCAGCACGTGTTCTCCGACGAGCACACCGATTCGCCACTGGGCTTCGGCGTGATGAACCGCGAGAAGATCGGCGAGTTCCTGGCGTCGGTGGTGCCGGCGAAGAACATCGACCACGTGTACGTCTGCGGCCCGTTCCAGATGAACGACGAGGCCGAGGCCGCGCTGCTGGCGGCCGGCGTGCCCGAAGAGCGCATCCACATCGAGCGCTTCGGCGTCGCGCTGCCCTCGGCCACCTCGGCCAACCAGGTCGGCGCGGTGGTGCACGAGGCGCTGCCGGGCGATGCCAAGCAGGCGCGCATCACCATCGTGCGCGACGGCCTGCAGCGCGAGATCACCTACACCGAAGGCCAGCCGAGCATTCTCGATGCGGCGTCGGCGGCCGGCCTCGAAGTGCCGTTCTCCTGCACTTCCGGCGTGTGCGGCACCTGCCGTGCCAAGTGCGTGGACGGGGAAGTCCGAATGGAACGGAACTTCGCGCTCGACAAGAATGAGGTCGCCGCGGGTTTCATATTGACCTGCCAGGCTCACCCCCTCACCGAACGCGTCACGCTCTCTTTCGACGAGCGGTGATCGAAGATACTTCAGGCCTCAACCATTTTTCAACCCGGAGACAAGTCCAAATGAAATTCTTCAAGCCCTTGCTGATCGCCGCGCTGTGCGCCACCGCCGCCGCGGCCTGGGCCGACGTCAATGTCGGCGTGACGGTCTCGGCCACCGGCCCGGCCGCCTCGCTCGGCATTCCCGAGAAGAACACCATCTCGCTGATGCCCAAGACCATCGCGGGCCAGAAGATCAACTACATCGTGCTGGACGACGCCTCGGACACCACGGCCGCCGTGGCCAACACGCGCAAGCTCATCGCCGAGAACAAGGTCGACATCATCCTGGGCTCGACCACCACGCCCAACTCGCTCGCCATGATCGACGTGGCCAGCGAAGCCAAGACGCCGATGATCTCGGTGGCCGCCTCGGCCCGCATCATCGAGCCGATGGACGCCAAGAAGAAGTGGGTGTTCAAGACGCCGCAGAACGACATCATGATGTCGCTCGCCATCGCCGAGCACATGGCCGCCAACGGTGTGAAGACGGTGGCCTTCATCGGCTTCTCGGACGCGTACGGCGAAGGCTGGTCGGAAGAATTCGCGAAAGCCGCCGCGCTGAAGAAGATCACCGTGGTCGCCAACGAGCGCTACTCGCGCACCGACACCTCGGTGACGGGCCAGGCGCTGAAGATCATGGCCAGCAAGGCCGACGCCGTGCTGGTGGCGGGCTCGGGCACCCCGGCCGCGCTGCCGCAGAAGACGCTCAAGGAGCGCGGCTACACCGGCAAGATGTACCAGACGCACGGCGTGGCCAATGCCGACTTCCTGCGCGTGGGCGGCAAGGACGTCGAAGGCACCTTCCTGCCCGCGGGCCCGGTGCTCGTGGCCGAACAGCTGCCGGCCAGCAACCCCGTGAAGAAGTCCGCGCTGGCTTACGTCGCGGCCTATGAAGCGGCCTACGGCAAGGGCTCGGTGTCGACCTTCGGCGCGCACGCCTGGGACGCCGGCCTGCTGATGAGCTCGGCCGTGCCGGTCGCGCTGAAGAAGGCACAGCCGGGCACGCCGGAGTTCCGCGCCGCGCTGCGCGATGCGCTGGAGCAGACCAAGGAAGTGTCGGGTGCGCACGGCGTGTTCAACATGACCGAAAAAGACCACCTGGGCCTCGACCAGCGCGCACGCGTGATGGTGAAGATCGAAAACGGCGCCTGGAAATACCAGCCCTGATCGCGTCTGCCTTGCTCCCTCCCCCACTGGGGGAGGGCCGGGGTGGGGGCAGGCGGCACGTGATGAAGCACTGCGCCGAACGCGCCACGCCCCCATCCCAACCTTCCCACAGAGGGGGAAGGAGCAACACAGAGCAGTGCGGCTGAAGGCGCTGCCGCAGACACTGATTCGACACACGGGCCGAGCCCAAAGGTTTTTTTATGGATTCGCAGATTGCCCTGCTCCTGGGGCAGGACGGCATCGTCAACGGTGCCGTCTACGGCTTGATGGCGCTCGCGCTGGTGCTGGTGTTTTCAGTCACGCGCGTCATCTTCATTCCCCAGGGCGAGTTCGTCGCCTTCGGGGCGCTCTCGATGGCGATGCTGCAGGCCGGCCGCGTGCCTGCCACGCTGTGGCTGCTGCTGGCGCTGGCGGTGATGGTGCTGGTGGTCGAGGCCTGGCGCTGGAAGCGCGGCGCGGTGGTCGACTGGGCCTCGGCGCTCGTGTGGTGCGTGGTGCTGCCGCTGGCCGCCGCAGCACTGGTGCTGCTGCTCAAGCCCACCTCGATGGCGGGGCAGACGCTCACCACGCTGGTTCTCATCACGCCGCTTGGGCCGCTGCTCTATCGCCTGGCCTACCGGCCGCTGGCGGATGCCAACGTGCTGATGCTGCTGATCGTCTCGGTCGCGCTGCACGGCGTGCTGGTCGGGCTGGGCCTGTTGTTCTTCGGTGCCGAAGGCTCGCGCACCACCGCTTTTTCCGAGGCGCGCTTCGACATCGGCGGCATTCCGGTCAGCGGGCAGTCGCTGGTGGTGGTCGGCGTCACGCTGCTGCTGGTGATCGCCATGTTCCTGTTCTTCGGCCGCTCGATGGTCGGCAAGGCCTTGCGCGCCACCGCCATCAACCGCGTCGGCGCACGGCTGTCGGGCATTCCGACCGAGCTGTCGGGTGACCTGAGCTTCGCGCTCGCGGCGCTCATCGGCGCGGTGTCGGGCCTGCTGATCGCGCCGCTGACCACCGTGTACTACGACACCGGCTTCCTCATCGGCCTGAAGGGCTTCGTGGCCGCCATCGTCGGCGGGCTCGCCAGCTATCCGCTCGCGCTGGCCGGCGCGCTGCTGGTCGGCCAGCTCGAAGCCTTCGCCTCTTTCTGGGCCAGCCCCTTCAAGGAAGTGCTGGTCTTCACCTTGATCATTCCGGTGCTGTGGTGGCGTTCGCTGCGCAGCCATCACGTGGAGGACGAGGAATGAACCCGTCTTCGAACAACATCGCTGCCGTCGACAACGCGCGCCCCATGGGCAAGCCGCTGGTCACGCCGCGCCAGCTCACGCTGGTCCTCGTGGTCCTGCTGGCGCTGGCCTGGGGCTTCCTGCCCGAGTTCACCGTCTCGGTGCTCAGCAACATCGGCCTCTATGCATTGGTCGCGGCCGGGCTGGTCATGCTGACCGGCGTGGGCGGCATGACCTCCTTCGGCCAGGCCGCGTTCGTCGGCATGGGCGCCTATGCCACCGCGTGGATCTGCACCTCGCCCACCGCCGCCGCGTGGATGGGCGGCGCGGTCAGCCCCGCGTTGCTGCCGTGGGCCGGCCTGCTGCTGGGCCTGGTCTTCACCTTCGCGCTCGCATGGGCGCTGGGCGCGGTCACGCTCAAGCTGCAGGGCCACTACCTGCCGCTGTGCACCATCGCCTGGGGCCTGAGCCTGTACTACCTGTTCGGCAACATGGAGTTCCTGGGCGGGCAGACCGGCATCACGGGCGTTCCGCCGCTGGTGGTCGCGGGTGTCTCGCTGGCCACGCCGCGCGCGCTGGGCGTCGTGATCTGGGCCGTGCTGCTGCTCGCGCTGTGGGCACTGCACAACCTGCTCGACTCGCGCGAGGGCCGCGCGATCCGCGCGCTCAAGGGCGGACGGCTGATGGCCGAGTCGATGGGCGTGGACACGGCACGCCACCGCATCAAGCTGTTCGTGCTGGCTGCGCTGCTCGCGGCGATCTCGGGCTGGCTCTACGCACACCTGCAGCGCTTCGTGAACCCGACGCCCTTCAACCTGAACATCGGCATCGAGCTGCTGTTCATGGCGGTGGTCGGCGGCGCGGGCCACCTGTGGGGCGCCGTGCTCGGCGCGGCGCTCATCACGCTGCTGAAGGAAAAGCTGCAGGACGTGCTGCCCTCGCTGCTGGGCACCAGCGGCAACTTCGAGGTGATCGTGTTCGGCTTGCTGATGCTGTTCGTGCTGCAGCGCTTCGCGGACGGCCTCTGGCCCACGCTGTCGCGGCTCACCAGCCGCTGGGTGCGCAACGAGGCGAAGCCCGCCGCAGCTTCTTCGGCAACGGCATCGAAGGTGGTCCCCGCGCAACTCGCGCAGCGCACGCTGCCGGCCAGCGGCGAACTGCTGCTGCAGGCCGACAACGTCAGCAAGCGCTTCGGCGGCCTCGTTGCCAACAACGAGATCTCGATGACGCTGAAGGCCGGCGAGATCCATGCGCTGATCGGCCCGAACGGCGCCGGCAAGAGCACCTTCTTCAACATGATCTCGGGCGTGGACGACCCCAGCTCCGGCGAAGTGCGGCTCGCGGGCCAGTCGATGGCCACCAAGCCGTCGCGCGCCTTCGCCGCGCTCGGCCTGGGCCGCACCTTCCAGCACGTGCGCCTGCTCGGCCAGCGCAGCGTGGTCGAGAACGTCGCGCTCGGTGCCCACCTGCGCGCCAGGCGCGGCTGGCTCTCGGCGATGCTGCGGCTCGACCGCGCGGAAGAAGCCGCGTTGATGGCCGAAGCGCGCCGCCAGATCGAACGCTGCGGCCTCGGCGCGCATGCCGACACGCCGGCCGCGTCGCTCTCGCTCGGCCAGCAACGCGTGGTTGAAATCGCGCGCGCACTGGCCGGCCAGCCGTCGGTGCTGCTGCTCGACGAACCCGCCGCCGGCCTGCGCCACCTGGAAAAGCGCGCCCTCTCGGAGCTGCTGAGCCAGCTGCGCGCCGAGGGCCTGGGCATCCTCGTGGTGGAACACGACATGGAGTTCGTGATGAACCTCGCCGACCGCATCACGGTGCTGGAGTTCGGCACCGTCATTGCCACCGGCACGCCCGCCGAAGTGCAGGCCAACCCGCGCGTGCTCGAAGCCTATCTGGGCGGCGCCGACGACGAACTGCTGGAAGACGCACGATGAGCCACCCCCTGCTTCAACTCGACGGCTTCTGCGTCGCCTACCGCACCGTCGAGGCGGTGCACAGCGTGCACCTGCATGTGAACGAAGGCGAGATCGTCACCGTGATCGGCCCCAACGGCGCCGGCAAGACCACGCTGCTGTGCGCGGCGATGGGCCTGCTGCCCTCCACCGGCAGCCTGTTGCTGAACGGCGAGCGCATCGCCCGCCCCGGCGTCGAGACCATGGTGGCGCGCGGCGTGGCCCTGGTGCCCGAGCGGCGCGAGCTGTTCGGCGAGATGTCGGTCGAAGACAACCTGCTGCTCGGCGGCTTCTACCAGTGGCGCAAGGGCAAGCGCGACCAGCGCGCGCGCATGGAAGAAGTCTTCGAGATCTTTCCGCGCCTGCGCGAACGCCGGCCGCAGATGGCCTCGACGCTGTCGGGCGGCGAACGCCAGATGCTGGCCATCGGCCGTGCGCTGATGGCACGGCCCCGGCTGCTGATGCTCGATGAACCCTCGCTGGGCCTCGCGCCGCTGGTG
Source organism: Variovorax sp. EL159 (assembly GCF_900100965.1). Taxonomy (GTDB): domain Bacteria; phylum Pseudomonadota; class Gammaproteobacteria; order Burkholderiales; family Burkholderiaceae_C; genus Variovorax. Next base: position 243,406 of record NZ_FMUJ01000006.1, read on the forward strand.
GTGCGCGAAGTGCTGCGCGTGGTCGCGCAACTGCGCAGCCATGGCGTCTCGGTGCTGCTGGTGGAACAGAACGCGCGCGCCGCGCTGCAGGTGGCCGACCGCGCCTATGTGTTGGAGATGGGCGACGTGGCGCTCGAAGGCAACGCACGCGACCTGCTGCATGACCAAAGAATCATCGACACGTACCTGGGCATCGGCAACAAGCACTGACCCGCTGCCTCGCCCCCGGTCTTTCTCCCTCCCCTTTCGGGGGAGGGTCGGGGTGGGGGCAGGCGGCACTTGATGAAGCACTGCGCCGAACGAGCCATGCCCCCACCCCAGCCTTCCCCCAGAGGGGGGAAGGAGCAAGACCCGGACGGTCTCATCCGTCACTGACGAAAGGACACCCTCATGACCACCCTCCAAAGCTACATCGCCGGCCGCTGGATCGGCAAGGAAGCCTCGCAGCAACTGCGCAGCGCCATCAACGGCACCGCCGTGGCCAGCACGCACGCCGAAGCCATCGACTTCGCCGAAGCGCTGAACCACGCGCGCCGCGTCGGCCTGCCCACGCTGATGGCGCTCGACTTCCAGCAGCGCTCCGAGCGGCTGAAGGCGCTGGCCAAGTTCCTGGCCGCGAACAAGGAAACGCTCTACGCGATCTCGGCCCACACCGGTGCCACGCGCGCCGACAGCTGGATCGACATCGAAGGCGGCGCCGGCACGCTCAGCGCCTACGCCGGCATCGGCACCAACGAGCTGCCTTCGGGCAACCTCGTGCACGAAGGCCCGGCCTTCCCGCTCGGCAAGAAGGGCGGCTTCGCGGGCACGCACATCCTGGTGCCGCGCGGCGGCGTGGCGGTGCACATCAACGCCTTCAACTTTCCGGTGTGGGGCCTGCTCGAGAAGTTCGCGCCCAGCTTCCTGGCGGGCATGCCGTGCATCGGAAAGCCGGCCACGGCCACCAGCTACCTCACCGAAGCGCTGGTGCGGCTCATCGTGCAGTCGGGCATCCTGCCCGAAGGCAGCCTGCAACTGGTGATCGGCGGCACGGGCGACCTGCTCGACCGGCTCGAAGGCGCCGACGTGGTCACCTTCACCGGCTCGGCCGACACGGCAGCCCGGCTGCGCGTGAACGCGAACCTGGTGCGCCAGTCGATCCCGTTCAATGCCGAGGCCGATTCGCTGAACTGCGCGATCCTCGCGCCCGACGTGACGCCCGACGACGAGGAGTTCGATCTCTTCGTGAAAGAGGTGGCGCGCGAGATGACCATCAAGGCCGGCCAGAAGTGCACGGCGATCCGCCGCGCCATCGTGCCGCGCCAGCACCTCGATGCCGTGGCCGAGCGCCTGCGCGCGCGGCTCGCCAAGACCGTCATCGGTGACCCGTCGCGCGAAGAAGTGCGCATGGGCGCCCTCGCCTCGCATGCGCAGCAGGCCGACGTGGCCGAGCGCGTCGCCACGCTGCTGCAGGGCGCCGAGCTGGTGTACGGCGAGCGCGACGGCTTCTCGCCCGTGGGCGACGGCGTGAACGAAGGCGCCTTCTTCGCGCCCACGCTGCTGCTGAGCCGCAAGCCGCTCGAACACGATGCGGCGCACGACGTCGAGGCCTTCGGCCCCGTCAGCACGCTCATGCCCTACGACGGCATCGACGAAGCGCTGGCACTGGCCGCGCGCGGCCGGGGCAGCCTGGTCGGCACGCTGGTCACGCGCGACCCGGCCATCGCGGCCAAGGCGATTCCGGTGGCCGCCGCATGGCACGGCCGCCTGCTGGTGCTCGACCGCGAAGCCGCCGCCGAATCGACCGGCCACGGCTCGCCGCTGCCGCAGCTCAAGCACGGCGGCCCCGGCCGCGCGGGTGGCGGCGAAGAACTTGGCGGCCTGCGCGCCGTGAAGCACTACCTGCAACGCGCCGCGGTGCAGGGCTCGCCCACCATGCTGGCCGCGATCACGCGCGAGCATGTGCGCGGCGCGGCCGTGCGCGAGAGCGACATCCATCCGTTCCGCCGCTACTTCGAAGACCTGCAGATCGGTGACTCGCTGCTCACGCACCGCCGCACCGTCGGCGAAGCCGACATCGTGGCCTTCGGCGGCATCTCGGGCGACTATTTCTACATGCACTTCGACGACGTGGCGGCCAAGGAATCGCCCTTCGGCAAGCGCATCGCGCACGGCTACTTCGTGCTGTCGGCGGCGGCGGGGCTGTTCGTGTCGCCCGCGCCCGGCCCGGTGCTGGCCAACTACGGGCTGGACACGCTGCGCTTCGTCAAGCCGGTGGGCATCGGCGACACCATCCGCGCGCGCCTGACCTGCAAGCGCAAGATCGACCGCAACAAGAAGGACGCGAGCGGCCAGGGCCAGGGCGTCGTGGCATGGGACGTGGAAGTGACGAACCAGGATGGCGAGCTGGTCGCCAGCTACGACATCCTGACCCTCGTTTCCAAGAAGCCCGAGGCCTCCTGATGTTCGATCTCACCGGCAAAACAGCGCTCGTCACCGGCGGCAATGGCGGCATCGGCCTGGGCATGGCGCAGGGGCTGGCCAGGGGCGGCGCCCGCGTCATCGTCGCCGCGCGCAACGCGCAGAAGTCGGCCGCCGCGGTCGAGGCGCTGAAGGCGCTGGGCAGCGACAGCTTCGCGCTCGAAGCCGACGTGAGCGACGAGGCCTCGGTGCAGAAGCTGTTCGACGACGCCGCCGCGCGCTGCGGGCGGCTCGACATCCTCATCAACAACGCGGGCACCACAGTGCGCAAGCCGGCCGACCAGCTCTCGCTGGACGAGTGGAACAAGGTGCTGGGCACCAACCTCACCAGCGCCTTTTTGTGCAGCCGCGCCGCGCATCCGCACCTGAAGGCGGCGGGCGGCGGCAAGATCATCAACATCGGCTCGATGATGTCGATCTTCGGCGCGCCCTACGCCCCGGCCTATGCCGCGAGCAAGGCGGGCATCGTGCAGCTCACCAAGTCGACGGCGCTGTCGTGGGCCGCAGACAACATCCAGGTCAACGCGATCCTGCCGGGCTGGTTCGAGACCGAACTCACCGACGGCGCGCGCAGCCAGATCCCGGGCCTGTACGACCGCGTGGTGGCACGCGCCGCCGCCGGCCGCTGGGGCCAGCCGGCCGACATCGCGGGCACGGCCGTGTTTCTGGCGAGCCCCGCGTCGGACTACGTGACGGGCACCGCCATTCCGGTCGACGGCGGGTTTTCGATCTCCGGCTGAGGCGCGCGGCGCGTGTAGATTCGGCCGCCATGCTCCTCTGGTTCCAGATCCTCGTTTTCATCGCCGGCACGGCCGCGCTGCTGTATGTCTCGCGCGGGCCGCTGCGGCAGCCCGGCTCGCACGGCTTCTACCGTTTCTTCGCGTGGGAATGCATGCTGGTGCTGATCCTCGTGAACCTGCCGGTGTGGCATGTCGACCCACTCTCGGCGACGCAGTTGCTGTCGTGCGTGTTCCTGGCGCTGTCGATCTGGCTGCCGATCCATGCGGTGCGGCTGCTCAAGGCGCAGGGCAAGCCGAGCGATGCGCGCAATGACGACCCGGCCCTCTATGGTTTCGAAAAAACCTCGTCGCTGGTGACCAGCGGCGCCTTCCGCTACATCCGCCATCCGATGTACACGGCGCTCATGCTGCTGGCATGGGGCGCCTTCCTCAAGCAGTTCACCTGGCTCACGCTGGCGCTGGTGCTCGCGGCCACGCTGCTGCTGGTGCTGACGGCGCTGCGCGACGAGAAGGAGTGCATCGCGCATTTCGGCGATGCCTACCGCGCGTACATGCGGGGCACGCGGCGCTTCATTCCGTTCGTGCTTTAGTACGCCCCGGCGCGGGCGCGGGCCTTATACACGCACCCCGTGACATTACCTTGCGGGAAGCTGACGCTGACGATCAGGTTCCATTCACGAGAGCGGTCTAGCATCCGCGCATGTTGCTCGCACGCGTCCGCAATTTTGCGCAAGCGCACCACAGGATGTGGTGCGTCGCGGGCGTCTTCCTGATCCTTCTGCAGCCCTTCATCGCGGTCCATTTCCGCTGCGACGGGCTCGAAGACGAACCGATGCTGCGGGTGCGCAGCCTCGGCGACACCACGCAGTTCGAGGCCGACGACCGCGCCGACCACCCGCGCGATCACGAAACCACGGTGTTCGCCCAGACGCCGGCGAGCATCGACCACCCCGACGCGCTGGCCTCGGCGCTGGCCGGCTTCATGGCGATGGTCCTGGCCATGCTGCCGCTGGCGCTGGTGATGACCCGGCTGGTCACGCCGGTCGAACGCGAAGCACCGGAACACGTGCCGCCGCATGGTGGCGCGCCGCCTCTTCCACGGCCCTGGCGGCGACTGCCGCCCACTGCTGCTCCGCCTTCCGGGACCTGAGAAGCGACGCCGCGCGCGCCGCATGTTCCCGCTGCGCTGTGGCGTGCGGGCTCTCTTCCTCGCCGAAAGGTCGTGACCCATGACCCTTTTTTTCTGGTGCGTGCGCAGCAATTGGCGCCACCGTGCGCCCATCTCTTTTTCTTTCTTCAACCCTCTCGCGAGGGTCGCATCGTGAACGCGCTGAATCTCGCTCTCTTTCATTGGATCAATGCCGGCAACCAACCCACCCAGGGGGTGCTGGTGGTCGCAAGGGGTTTTGCCCTCTGGGCCGCCTGGCTGTCCGCCGGCATCCTCGCCCTCGCCCTGTGGCGCCGCCGTGGTGAACGCGCCTACCTGTTCGCCGTGGCGGCAACGGCCGGCGTGACCTCGCTTGTGTCGCACGGCATCGCGATGCTGCTGAACGTGCCACGCCCCTTCGTGCAAGGGCTGTCCCCGGCCTACATCACGCATGCCGCGAGCGGCTCGCTGCCCAGCACGCACGCGGCCGTGATGTCGATGGTGGCGCTGGCCTTCCTGCTGCGCCCCGGCCTGCGTGCCCTCGGCGTGGTGCTGCTGGCGCTGGCTGCCGCCACCGGCTGGGCACGCATCTACGTGGGCGTGCACTTTCCGATCGACATCGCCGCGGGCTTCGTGCTCGGCAGCGCGATGGCCTGCGCGCTCGCCCTCGCCTTCCGGATCTTTCATTTTTTCGCGCTGCGGGCCGGCCGCGCGTCGGGCCAAGGCCCCGCCGACCGCTCGCTCTGGAGACCCTCATGACCTCTTCGACCACCGCGAGGCATTCGCGCGCCGGCATCGGCGCCATCCCGTCGCAAGCCGGCCAGGACACGGCGCCCCAGGCCGCCATGCCGACGGCGGCGGAGACGCACACGCGCAGCATCTCCTGCGTGATCCCCTGCTACAACGAGGCGGCCAACCTGCGCCACCTGCTGCCGCTGCTCGAAGACATCCTCTGGGCCACGCGGCTGCGCTGGGAAATCATCGTGGTGGACGACGGCAGCACCGACGACACCGCCGCCGTCGCGCAGGCGTGGTGCGAGCTGTCGGGCTTTCGCTGCATCTCGCTGTCGCGCAACTTCGGCAAGGAAGCCGCGCTCACCGCCGGCCTTGCCGCCGCCAAGGGCGACGCCGTGGTGCTGCTCGACGGCGACCTGCAGCATTCGCCCGAACTCATCCACGCCATGATCGCGCAGTGGATGGCCGGCGCCGAGGTGGTGTACGCGGTGCGCCAGGAGCGCAGCGACGAAAGCCGCTTCAAGCAGATCGGCAGCAAGCTCTTCTACAAGTTCGTCAATTCCTCCGACCGCTTCGAGGTGCCGAAGGACGCGGGCGACTTCCGCCTGATGGACCGCAAGGTGGTCGATGCGCTGATGAGCCTGCCCGAGCGCAGCCGCTTCATGAAGGGCCTGTACGCGTGGGTGGGCTTCCGTGCCGTGGCATTGCCCTACACGCCGGCGCCGCGCGCCGAAGGCACCACCACGTTCAACGCACGGCGACTGCTGAACCTGGCCATTGACGGGCTCACCGCCTTCACCACCTGGCCGCTGCGCCTGGTCAGCGTGGCGGGCCTGATGCTCGCCGTGCCGGCCTTCGCCTATGGCGCCTACGTGGCGGTGGACCACCTGCTGTTCGGCAACTCCGTCTCGGGCTGGACCACCATCGTCGTGAGCCTGATGTTCTTCATCGGCATCCAGATGATCTCCACCGGCATCGTCGGCGAGTACATCGCGCGCATCTACGAAGAGGTCAAGGGCCGGCCGCTGTACGTGGTGCGCGACGAGCACGGCAGCGGGATCGCGAGCGAGGCCGAAGAGACATGAAGCGACCCGGCAATGGCAATGCCTGGTGGACCTCGCCCCAGCCCCTGTGGCTCATCGCCGCGATCTTCGCCTGGCTGCTGGTAACGGCCTGGGTGCGCCCCTTGATGGCGCCCGACGAAGGCCGCTACGCCGGCGTCGCGCTGTCGATGCTGCATTCGGGCGACTGGCTGGTGCCACGGCTGGACGGCCTGCCCTTCTTCCACAAACCGCCGCTGTTCTACTGGATCGGCGCAGCTGCCATGTCGGTGACCGGGCCGGTGGAATGGGCGGCGCGCCTGCCCTCCATCCTGGGCGCGGGCGCGGCGGCTTCGGCGCTGTTCCTCTTCCTGCGGCGCTGGTCGACGGTGCGGCAGGCGCTGCTGTCCACCATGGTGCTCGTCACCACGCCCTTCTTCTTCTTGGGCGCGCAGTTCGCGAACCTCGACATGCTGGTGGCCGGCTGCATCTCGGCCACCGTGCTGCTGGCCGCCGCCGCCGCGCTGGCCCGCGAACGCGCCGAGCCCTGGCGGGCGCTGCTGGCGGGTGCCTACCTGTTCGCCGCGGCCGGGCTGCTGGCCAAGGGGCTGATCGGCGTGGTGCTGCCCGTGGGGGTGCTGCTGATCTGGTGCGTGGTCACACGCAGGGCCGCGGTGCTGCGGTTGTCGGTCTGGCTGCCCGGCTGGGCCATCCTGCTGGCGGTGGCCGGCCCGTGGTTCGTGGCGATGCAGATGAAGTACCCGGAGTTCTTCGACTACTTCGTCATCACGCAGCACTTCCGGCGTTTTGCGTCCTCGGGCTTCAACAACGAGCACGGCATCTGGTTCTACCTGCCGGTGCTGGCAGCCTTCACGCTGCCATGGTTTGCCTGGTTCGCCTGGGCGCTGGTGCCGCGGCGCAAGGACGAAGACGCACGGCCCCGGCTGTCCGACGTCGACTGGCTGATGTGGATCTGGCTCGCGGTGATCGTGGTCTTCTTCTCGCTGCCGCGCTCCAAGCTCGTGGGCTATGTGCTGCCGGCACTGCCGCCGTTGGCCTACCTGATCGCAAAGCACGTGCTGGCCGGCCGGTCGATGGAAGCGCTGTGGCCCAAGGCGCGCGCGATGACGCTGGCGGCCGCCACCCTGTGCGTAGCCTGCGTGGCCGCGATAGCGATCTACGCCGTGCCGCACGGCACCCGGCTGCGCCTGCCCGAAGGCCAGGCCGTGGCCGCCGGCGACCAGGTGCTGATGCTCGACAACTACTTCTACGAAGTCCCGTTCTACTGGAACCTGCACCAGACGGTGCTGATCTCGGACGACTGGAAGGCCGCCGTCACCGACACCCGCGACAACTGGCGCAAGGAAGTCGTGGACGCCGCCCGCTTCGAGCCCGAGCGCGCCGCCCGCACGCTGGTCGACCGCACGCAGCTCGCGGCCACGCTCTGCGTGCCCCGCACGACCTGGCTGGTGGGGCCGAGCAACGCGCAGATCGCGCACCCGTGGCTGGCCCGCGCGCAGCTGGTCTCGGCGCACCAGAGCGTCGCGGCCTGGCGCTTCGCGGGCAGCGCCACGAGCGACGCGCACTGCCTGGATGTCGCGGCGGCCTCCACGCCCGCACCTTCTTCCTCTTCTTCTGCGCCCCTGCCGGCCAATGGAACCGCAACGAATGGCGATGACTGAGACTTCCGGCGCCCCGGCGCCGACCACGCGCTACCTCTGCATCTGCGCGGACGACTTCGGCATGAGCACCGGCATCAACGCGGCCGTGCTCGACCTTGCCGCGCAGGGAAAGATTTCGGCGACCAGCGGCATGGTGCGCCGCAGTGCATGGCTCGAAGGCGCGAAGACGCTCCGGCAGGTCGATACCGCGCGGCTCGACGTCGGCCTGCACCTGGACCTCACGCGCCCCGACACGCCCGACGGCTTCGAGCCTGGCCTGCTCGGCCTGCTTGCGCGGACCTACTCGCGCACGGTGTTCTCGCCCGCGCTCCATGCCGACATCCGCGACCAGCTGAGCCGCTTCGAAGACGCCATGGGCCGCGCGCCCGCCTTCATCGACGGGCACCGGCACGTGCATCAGTTTCCGGTCGTGCGGGATCTGCTGGTCGACGAGATCACGCGGCGCTACCCCACGTCGCCGCCCTGGGTGCGCTACACCGCGCCGGTCTGGCGTGGCGGCCCCGAGCGGCTGAAAGCCCAGGTCATCCACGCGCTGGGCGGCGCGCGGCTGGCCGCGCTCGCCCGCAAGCACGGGATTCCCGTGAGCCGCCGCTTGCTGGGTGTCTACGATTTTTCGGGCGACACGCAGGGCTATGCGGCGCGGCTGTCCGAGTGGCTGTCCGAATGCCGCACCGGCGACGTGCTGATGTGCCACCCCTCCGCCGGCGCCAACCTGCCGAGCGATCCGCACGGCGCGGCCAGGCTGCGCGAATACGCGGCGCTGCAGCGCCTGGCGTTCCCGGTGCAGGGACGTCTTGGCGAGGTCGCGCTCGCGCCCTTGTCCCAGCTCGTGCAGCGCGGCGAACTGGCCTATGCGTAGTAGGCCGTCGTTCGTCGCGGCCTTGCCTGCGCAACCGTCCTTCTGCTTTCGCTGACGCGGGCACCGGCCGACCCGCCGTTCAACTTCTTCCGCGCATGGCTCTCATCGCAAGGTTGATGCAATCCCCGGCGGGTCAACTTGCGCGCCGCTCCTTCGCGACCCCACCAGACCCATGCCTTTCCTGAAACGCACGGCCTTTCCGTCGGCCATGCAGGCCGTGCTGCTGTTCGCCGCCCTGCTCCTTTGCGAATTCATCGCCGGCGCCGCGCTGCGCGATGCCAACGGACTGCTCGGCCTCGACGACCTGCAGATCGGCGTGCTCTCCACGGTGATGGGCAACGGCTTCGTGTTCGTGGTGGTGATGAACTTCCAGAAGCTCACCTACCGCAGGCTGTTCCATCGCTCGCGGAACTCCGCCAGGGCCACGCTGATGTTCGTGGTGCCGCCGACCTTGCTGCTGGTGCCGGCGCTGCTGCTGACGATCACGGCCGTCGTGAACCTGATGGTGCGGGTCGTTCCGCCATCGGCCTGGGAAGAGTCGCTGTTCAGCCGTCTGGCCGACGGCAGCATCGCCGCCATGCTGGCGGTGTGCGTCGTGGCACCGGTGCTCGAAGAGATGCTGTTCCGCGGCATCGTGCTGCGCGGGTTCCTTCGGCGCTATTCGCGCTCGCAGGCCATGGTCATGTCGGCGCTGCTGTTCGGCGCGGCGCACCTGAACATCTACCAGTTCGTGGTCGGCTTCGTGCTGGGCATGGTGCTGGCGTGGCTGTACGAACGCACGCACTCGCTCATTCCGTGCATTGCCCTGCACGCCACCTACAACGGCACGACCCTGCTGCTGGGCGACCGGCTCGGCGTGGCCCCGCCGTCGCGCCTGGTGTGGGCCATCGTGGCCGCATCGGCTGCCGCCGTGTGCGGCTTGCTCGCCTTGCGGGCCGTGCTGGTGCCGCGGGCCACTTCCTGAGGCTTGCCAAGGCTTGTTGATTCGCGCCCAGGTCAACCGAAGCGCTACGAGGGAAGCACAGGCGGCAGTGCCCGCGCATTCACCTGCTCACCATCGACGATGAAGTGCCCACCCGCCACATGGTGCAGCGTGCGCAGGTCGTCGTGGCCGGAGAAGTTCCAGCGCCCATCGGCGAACACGCGGGCGTCGGCCTGCGCCGCGATCACCTCGCCGAGGAACAGGTCGTAGCGCTGCTGGATCGGCGGCTCCGGCAGCAGCCGGCATTCGAGCCAGGCCACGCAGTCTTCGAGCAGCGGCGCGTCGGTGGCGACGCCCGCAAAGGTCCGCAGCCCGTAGGCCGTGAACTTGTCGTGCCCCGCGCGCTCGACGATCTCGCGGCCCGAGCTGTTGCCCAGTGCCTCGGTCAAATCGAGCTGCGCGCGCGTCGGCACCTGCAGCGCAAAGCTGCCCGCGCCTTCGAGCAGCACGCGCGTCCAGGTGCTCTTGTCGAGCACCACGGCCACCTTGGGCGGATCGAAGTCGAGCGGCATGGCCCAGGCCGCGGCCATGATGTTGCGCTGGCCGCCGTGCGCGGCGCTCACGAGGACAGTGGGGCCGTGGTTCAGCAGACGGTAGGCCTTGGCCAACGGAACCGGCCGGCGGTGAGAGGCGTTCATGCGCGTGGAATGAAGGTTGCAACGACGGGGTGCCAGCCTAACAAATCGGCCGGCCCCACGTCGCACTCGATCATCGCGCCCGGTCGCCGCTCCCGGTCGTCGTGTTCAGGCCTCGGCTTCCGGCAGCGGCAGACGGCGCACGGCCACGGTCCGGATGCGCTGTGCATCGACATCAGTCACCACGAACTCGTACCCGTCGTGCACCCACGTCGCCTTCGCGGGTGGCAGCCCGCCGAAGCGGGCCAGCAGGAAGCCCGCGACCGAGGTGTAGCTGTCGTCGTCGCTCACGAGGCCATGGGTCTGCAGCGCCTGCTCGAGCAGGTGCAGGTCGGCACTGCCCGACACGGTCCACGCATCGGATGCGGTCTGCAGGATCTCCAGGGTCTCGTCCTCGTCGGGGAACTCGCCGGCAATCGCCTCCAGCACGTCGATGGGCGTGACCACGCCGGTCAGCGTGCCGTGCTCATCGTTGACCAGCGCGAGCTGCCCGCGCGCACCGCGCAGCGTGTCGATGAGCTTGATCACGGTGGTCGATTCGGGCACGTAGATCGGCGTGCGCAGGCCGCCGCGCTCGTCGATCTTTCCGTCGCGCAGCAGGTGGCCCAGCAGGTCCTTCGCGCGCGCCACGCCGACCACGTCGTCGAGCGAGCCCCGGCACACGGGGAAGATGCCGTGCGGCGTGTCGAGCAGTTGCTCGCGCACCGCGTCGGGGTCGTCGTTCAGGTCGACCCACGAGATGTCGGTGCGCGGCGTCATCACCGAGCGCACGTTGCGATCGGCCAGCGACAGCACGCCGCTGACCATGTTGCGCTCTTCCACCGCGAAGGCGGGCTCCGCCGCGAGCGCCGCACCGGGCACGCCGCCCGCCGGCACCGGCTCGCCGGGCCCGCGGCCGCCGAGCAGCCGGATGATGGATTCGGCCGTGCGGTCGCGCAGCGGTCGGCGTGCCTCGTGCCGCAGCGCATTGCGCTTGGCCCACTGGTTCAGCGTCTCGATCATCACGGAGAAGCCGATCGCGCCGTACAGGTAGCCCTTCGGAATGTGGAAGCCCAGGCCCTCGGCCACCAGGCTCAGGCCGATCATCAGCAGGAAGCTCAGGCACAGCACCACCACGGTCGGGTGCGCGTTGACGAAACGCGTGAGCGGCTTCGATGCCCACAGCATGATGCCGATGGAAATGACGACGGCCGCCATCATCACCGGCAGGTGCTCCACCATGCCCACGGCGGTGATCACCGCATCGAGCGAGAACACGGCGTCGAGCACCACGATCTGCGTGACCACCAGCCCGAAGCCCGCATAGACCGTCGAGCCGCTGGCCGTGTGCGTCACGCCTTCCAGTCGCTCGTGCAACTCGGAGGTGGCCTTGAACAGCAGGAACAGGCCGCCCAGCAGCAGGATCAGGTCGCGGCCCGAGAAACCCTGGCCGAACACGCTGAACAGCGGCGTGGTCAGCGTGACCAGCCACGAGACGATCGACAGCAGCGCCAGCCGCATGAAGAGCGCCAGGCTCAGGCCGATGAGCCGCGCCCGGTCGCGCTGGTGCGGTGGCAGCTTCTCCGCAAGGATCGCGATGAAGATCAGGTTGTCGATGCCCAGCACGATCTCCAGGACGACCAGCGTCAGGAGGCCGATCCAGGCGGCGGGGTCGGTGAGGAGTTCAATCATGGGGTGCGTGCGTGCAAGCGGGTGCGGCCCGGCATGGCGCGGGCCATGTCGGGCAACAGGGAAAAGACGGGGAGGATGCGCGCTGCGAAGGCGTCGTTCGCAACGCAGCGATGCAGGCTGAAGCTGGCGCAGGCCAGCGACCTACTGGGAGGCTCTGAAGAAGATTTCACCCCCGCAGTTTATCGAACCCTTTTTTGACGGTTCGCCGCCAAGGGGTTTTAGGCCTCTGTGGATCAGCGGTAGGCGTCGCACAGCGCGAGGTATTCGTCGCCTGAAATCTGCAGCGCGGTCGCGCGGCGAAGCACGCGGGCCTTGGGCTTGGGCAGGTCGGTCTTGATCTGGATCTGCCGGCCGATGGGAATGCCCATGTAGCTCTGGTTGACCCAGATGTTCTCGACGATGTTCTGCCATGGAATCAGCAGGCCGTTCTCGAAAGTCAGGCCCTGGTGGCCCACGACGAACGCGGGCGTCGCGATGTTGCCCAGCTGCCGGATGCACTTGAACGCCAGCCATGCGGCCAGCAGGCCGAACGCTGCGGCGATGAGGATGCCGATGTTCTTGTCCTGCGCGCGGATGCAGACAACGGCCAGCACGCACGCCACCACCACCCAGAGGGCGGCACCGGCGATCAGGCGCGGACGGGAGTAGAAGACCGGGCGGTCCTGGCGGGTCTGTTCGCGCTGGCTGGTGGAGCTGTAGATTTCCATTTTCCTGATTCGCTTTGCTTTGTTGGAGTGGTTGAAGGAAGGAAGGGCGAGAGAGAAAAGAAGAGAAAAAAAGAAGAGGAAAAGAAGAAAGGAAGGGCTCAGGCAGCGGGAAGGCGCTGCATCAGGCAGGCCATCAGCACGGGCTCGTTGTCGATCTTCGAGCGGTCGATCTTGCGGGCCTTGCCATTGGCGACGATCACGAGCTGCTCGTCCACGTCCATGCCCTCTTCATCGGACTGCGTACGGATGGTGTCGATGCTCGACCACGCGATGAGCTGCCCCTTGTGCACCAGCCCTTCCGCATTCAGGCCGAGCGCGCCGAAGGGCACGGTGTCGCCCGCATGCAGGCGCCGCTCGACGTCGTGCCGCAGCACTTCGCCGACGGCTTCCTCGATTTCGGCGAGCAGCGCGGGCGCGTCGTCCCACAGGTCGAGGCGCAGCCGCAGCGTCTTGCCGTTGCGCGTGGTGAGCAGCAGGTGGTTGCGGTTGTGGCGCTGGCGCAGGCGCGTCACGTCCTTGAAGGCCACGATGGTGCCGCCGACCTGCAGGCCGTGCGCGCCCACCGTCATCACCTTCGGCGTGCGCCACCATGCAAGGAAGTCGCTGCCCTTCCAGAAGATCAGGTAGATCGCCGCCGGAATCGCGAGCACCAGCACGAAGAAGGCGCTCTTGTAGCGAACGAAGTCCGCCGTGACGAGATAGGGAAGGATGTAGATCTTCGCGGGCACCAGCATCATGGCGCAGAAGACATAGATCGCGGCAAGGCCGCCCAGCACGCAGTAGAACGCGTAGCGCGGAAAGACTCGGGCGTGACGAATGGGCATGTGAATGGCCCAATGCGTCGACAGCGGGCGTGATGGCGTGAAGAAGGAAAGAACTGCGCGCACGACCATACCAGCGCGATGCGTCATGCATGAGGCCCGGCGTGTCGTCCGGTGACTCATTTTGCGAATGAAAAACGTGCGCCGAAGAAGCTGCTAATTAGGAAGATTTAAGTTTGGCGCTTACTTCGACACAACCGCTGCTTAAGCATTCATGACGCGTGCGGGACAAGTGGGCGACAAGCGCGCGGCCGCCACCGACGCACCACAGGCACACCATCAGCGCACAACGAACATCGCATCGCCCCGCACAAGGCCCTGTACAGATTCGTCGCGCGGGCCGAAACTTCGCGCCCTCTCAACGCCGGAGCTTCTTCAGTGAATCCATCGCACGCCAGCCGCACCGCCCTTGCCACTTCGCTCATGCGCGCCCTCCACACGCGCAGCGACCCCGCTCCGCTGCTGGACGACCCGTGGGGCGACCGCCTCGTTCCCGAGGCCGTGCGCGCGGTCTTTCGCGAGCGGGCACTGGCGCAGCACGATGCATCGCATGGCGCCGCTGCAACGCCCGGGCAGGTGCTCGATGCCGCGCTGCACGCCAACGCGGCGTACCCCGAAGTGATCCTGCGCTCGCGCTACACGGAAGATGCTTTGAAAGACGCCGTGGCCCGCGGCGTCGGGCAGTACGTGATCGTCGGCGCGGGCTTCGACAGCTTCGTCTGCCGCCGCCCCGCGTGGGCCGAGGGCCTGACCATCTACGAAGTCGATCACCCGGCCACGCAGCAATTGAAGCGCCAGCGCCTGCGCGACTGCGGCGTTGCCGAATCGCCCTCGGTGCATTTCATCGAAGCCGACCTGTCGGTCGAAGACCTCGGCAGCGCACTCGCGCGATCGCCCTTCCAGGCCGCGAAGCCGAGCTTCTTCTCGTGGCTCGGCGTCACCGTCTACCTCACGCGGCAGGCCAACCTTGCAGCCCTGCACGCCATCGCCGCCTGCGCGCCGGCCGGCAGTGAACTGGTCTTCACCTACATCGACGAGGCGGCCCTGCGCCCCGGCCACCTGAACGCAGAGGCCTTCCGCAAGCTGCAGAGCGAGGTGTCGGCGGTGGGCGAGGCTTTCCTTTGCGGCTTTGCCCCGGCCGAGCTGAAGGCGCTGCTGCTGGAGACCGGCTTTGCCCTGAAAGAAGACCTGGACGGCCACCAGGCCCTGGCGCGCTATGACGCCGCGGGCGCCAATGGCTTCAAGCCCGCGGGGGCCGCCCACATCGCGCACGCCGTCAGGTTCCCGTCCGTCTGAGACTGCTAGCGTGCGGGCCACTTGTGGCGCGGCTTGCCGATGGCGATGATGGCGCCGACGCGCTGCCACCGGTTTCCACAACCACAACAAGAGGCCCTGTCATGACCGCAAAACCCAACCTGATCTCCGTCGCCCTCGACGAACTCCACCCGACCCAGATCACCGTCGGCGGGGCCGAGGTGGCGACCAAGCGCGCGCAGTGGAGCCAGCTCAAGCGCAAGGACCGCGAGCGCACACTGGCTGCGCACTGGTTCCCGGCCGTGCGTGGGCCGGCCGGGCGCTACTACATCGTCGATCACCATCACCTCGGGTGCGCGCTGCACCAGGAGTCGGTCGACAAGGTGTGGGTGATGCAGCTCGACGATCTCTCCGAGGTCAAGGGCGAGCAGTTCTGGCGGCTCATGGAGTTCCACCGCTGGGCGCACCCGTTCGACGAAAAGGGCAAGCGGCGCGAGTACGGCGCGATTCCCTCCAGCGTGGCGAAGATGCGCGACGACCCGTACCGCGCCCTCGCCGGCTTCGTGCGCAAGGCCGGCGGCTACGCGAAGGATGCGGCGCCGTATGCCGAGTTTCTGTGGGCCGATCATTTCCGGCCGCTGCTGCCCGCCAAGAAGCTCCAGCCTTCGGCCACCGAGCCGATGCCGCAGGCCTCCATCGACAAGGCCGTGGCGCTCGCGCGCGCCGCCGCCGCACGCTACCTGCCGGGCTGGACCGGCGTGACCAACGCCACGCCCGCTGCGGTGATGGCACCGGCCGACGCCAACCACAAGCCCGCACCGTGAGCACCACGTCGCGCCGGCCCGGCATCGCCGACCTGGTGGCGGGCGTGTCCATCGCGGGGCTGCTGCTGCCCGAGGCGGTGGCCTATTCGGGCATCGCGGGGCTGCCGCCGCAAGCCGGCGTGATCGCGCTCTTCGCGGGGCTGCTGGTCTACGGCATCTTCGGCAGCAGCCGCTTCGCGATCGTCTCGGCCACCTCGTCGTCGGCCGCGGTGCTGTTCGCGGCCACCACCTCGATTCCCGGTGTCGACACTGCCACGCGGCTGGCGCTGGGCGCGGGCATCGTGCTGCTGGCCGGGGTCTTCTTCGTCATTGCGGGCATCGCCAAGCTGGGCGCGGTGTCGAGCCTGATCGCCAAGCCGGTGCTGCGCGGCTTCGCGCTCGGGCTGGCGCTGACCATCGTCATCAAGCAGTTGCCGAAGGTGCTGGCGGTGCAGCCGGCGCACAGCGATTTCTTCCGGCTCATCGCGGGCCTGGTGTCCGAATGGCGGCACTGGAACCTGGCCGGTGCGGCAATGGCGCTGGCCGCGCTGCTGCTGCTGCGTGGCCTCGCACGATGGCGCGCCGTGCCGGCGGCGCTGCTGGTGATCGTGTGCGGCATCGCGCTCGACATCAGCGGGCTGTGCCATGCCTGGGGCGTGGCGGCGGTGGGGCCGATCTCGCTCGACTTCTCGCACCCCGGCGTGCCTTCGCTCGACCGCGCGCAATGGCTGGGGCTGGGCGAGCTGGCCTTTGCCATGGCGCTGATCCTCTATGCCGAGTCCTATGGCTCGATCCGCACCTTCGCGATGCGCCACGGCGACAACGTGTCGGCCAACCGCGACCTGCTCGCGCTGGGCGGCGCGAACCTGCTGTCGGCGCTGTTCCAGGGCATGCCGGTGGGCGCGGGCTACTCGGCCACCTCGGCCAACGAATCGGCGGGCGCGCAGAGCCGCGCGGCGGGCATCGTGGCGGGGCTGGTGGTGCTGGTGGCCGTGCTCACGCTGCTGCCGTGGATCGCGCACACGCCCGAGCCGCTGCTGGCCGCCATCGTGATCAACGCGGTGAGCCATTCGCTGAACCCTTCGTCGCTGCGGCCGTATTTCCATTGGCGGCGCGACCGGCTGGTGGCATTGGTGGCCGTTGCCGCCGTGCTGCTGCTGGGCGTACTCGACGGCCTGCTGGCGGCCATCGGCGTGAGCCTGCTGATGCTGCTGCGCGGCTTCTCGCGCACCACGGTGAGCTGGCTCGGCCGGCTGGGCCAGAGCCATGACTACGTCGACACCGCCCGCCACCCCGAGGCCGTGGTGCCGCCGGGCGTGCTGATCGCACGGCCTGAGGTGCCGCTGTTCTTCGGCAATGCGGATGCGGTGTTCGTGTCGATCCGCGCCCGCATCGACGCCACGCCGGCGCTGCAGCGCATGGTGCTGAGCCTGGAAGAATCGCCGGACCTCGACGCCACCAGCATCGAGGCGATGTGCGACTTTGCAGCCTACGTGCGCGTGCGCGGCGCGCGCCTGTCGCTGGCGCGCGTGAAGGACAACGTGCGCGACCTGCTCGCCAAGGTCGATTCGCCCGACCTCAAGGCCGAGGTCTATGCACCGTGGAGCGTGGACGACGCGGTGGAGGTATCGCAGAACACGGGTGGCGGCACGCCGGCACCCGCCGTCAGCGCTGCGCCGCCTGCCGCCTGAACTCGCTCGGGCTGCCGCCCGTGTGCTCGCGGAACACGCGGCTGAAGTGCGACAGGTTGCCGAAGCCGGCGGCCAGCGCGATGTCGGTGATCGAGCGCGCCGCGTTCGCCGGGTCGAGCAACTCGCGGATGCTGGCCGCCAGCCGCTGGTGCTGGATGTAGCCGGTCAGCGTTTCGTCGTCGCCCGCGAAGGCGCTGTGCAGCAGGCGCTTGCTGCAGCGCAGGGCCAGCGCCATGCTGTCGATCGACAGGGCCGGGTCGCGCAGGTTCTGCGCGACGTGGCGGCGGATGCGGTCCTTCAGCGCCTCGCGCTGGGTCTGCGGTGTTTCCTGCCCCGCGAGTTCCATCAGCGACAGCCGCACCAGATGGATCAGCAGCTCGCCCGCGCCGCGTGCGGCGGCCTCGCTCATGAAGGGCAGTTCGAGATAGGTGCTGCGCATGGTCTCCAGCGCCACGCGCGAGATGCCGCTGCCCCCGCCGATGCGGCGCGCCACGAGGTCGTTGAGCGGCAATGCGGGCGTGGCGAGCTGGTCTTTCGGCAGCATCACGATCAGGTGGTCGCTGCGCTCGGGGTTGGCCACGGTGTAGTCGGCGGTGGTGTCGTAGAGCGTCCATCCGCCTGAACGCACCGCCGCCGCGCGGCCACGCTGCGTGACCTCGGCCGAGCCCTGCCAGGGCGCGACGATCTTCAGATAAGGCGTTTCGCTCAGGCGCGCCATCTGCGTGGTGCGCAGCACGCGGTGCCGGTTGGCTTCGAGCCGCGTGAGGATCACGTCGCCCGCATGCGAGGCCGCGAGGTGGCCATCGAATTCGCTGTCGTCGTACAGGTCGGAACCCAGGCCGCCGAAGTGGCGCCACACCCATTCGCACCACAGCGGCCCGCGCTCCTTCGGCGGGATCTGGTCGGTGGACAGGAGCAGCGAAGCGGTCATGCAGGCGGGGACGGCGAGAACGAAAGATTTCAACACGGAGCCGGGGTGCCGCGCATTGTGAAGCGCCTTCAAGCCCCAAGGGATTTCGGGTTAACCACTAGGCGCATGCACGCTGCGTCAAGTGCTTTGTGCGCGGCGGGCACAGCACCCGAAAGCCCCCGTTTCTACGATTCCGGGCAGCGGGCGCATGTCGACGCCCACAGGAGACTTTCATGCTTCACCCCAACCGCCGCCACTGGATCAAGGGCACCGCCACCGCGCTGGGCGCGGCCGCCGTCGCGCCGCAACTGTTTGCTCAGAGTGGCCCCGTGCGCATCGGCTACGCCATCGCGCGCACCGGCCCCTGGGCCGCGGGCGCGCAAGTGAGCCAGGAACCCAACTACCTGCTGTGGGCCGAGCAGGTCAACGCGGCGGGCGGCCTGTCGGTGAAGGGCACCAAGCGCCCCATCGAGCTGATCGGCTACGACGACCGCAGCGAGACCGAGACCTGCGTGCGCACCTTCGAAAAGCTCATGGGCAGCGACAAGGTCGACCTGGTGCTGCCGCCCTGGGGTTCGGGCGCCAACTTCGCGGTGGCACCGCTGGCCAACCGCTTCGGCTATCCGCTGCTGGCGCCCACGGCGCTGTCGCGCAAGCTGATCGACATGCACCTGCCCTTCTTCTTCTCGCTGCTGCAGCAGCCCGACAAGATGATGGGCGCGCTGGTCGACATGCTGGTGGCGAACAACGTGAAGACCATCGCCATCGTCTACATGGACGACCTGTTCGGGCTGGAGAACTTCGCCGCACTCAACGCTGCGCTGAAGAAGACCAGCATCCAGGTGCTCGACCGCAAGAGCTACCCGCTGGGCGTGAAAGACCTCGCGCCGGTGCTGCGCACCATGAAGGACCTGAACCCCGACGCCTTCATCGGCATCACCTACCCGCCGGACACCATCCTGGCGAGCCGGCAGTCGCGCGAGGTGGGCTTCAACCCCAAGTACTTCTACGCCTCGGTCGGCACCGCCTTCCAGCTCTACAAGAACGTGATGGCGGCCAACACCGAAGGCGTGATCGGCATGGGCTCGTGGAACGGCAAGACCAGCCCCGAGGCCAAGGCTTACTTCGACGCACACACGAAGAAGTTCGGCAAGGAACCCGACCGCTGGGCCAGCGGCCACGCATGGGCCGGCCTGCAGATTCTTCAGCAGGCGGTGGAAAAGGTGGGCCTGGACCGCAAGGCGTTGCGCGACCAGATCGCGAAGAACGAGTTCAAGACCATCCTCGGCCCGATCCGCTTCGAGGGCAGCGAGAACGCGTCCATTCCCGGCACCGTCGCGCAGTGGCAGGGCAGCGACTTCGAAGTGGTCTGGCCCAAGGACCGCGCCACCGCGCAACTCAGCCCCAAGCCGGCCTGGAAATAACGACGTGTCATTCACTGGATGGGCCGAGCTCCTGGCCGGCGGATTGATCACGGGCGGCATCTATGCGCTGGTCGCCATCGGGCTGAACCTGCAGTACGGGCTGATGCGCATCATGAACATCTCGCACGGCGAGTTCCTGATGCTGGGCGCCTTTCTCACGTGGTGGGCGCACACGGCCTTCGGCGTCTCGCCGCTGGTCTTCATGCCGGTGGCCTTCGCGGTGCTGATGGCGCTGGGCATGGCGGTGCACTGGCTGTGCTTCCGGCAGGTGGCGGCGCGCGCGCCCAACGTCGATGTGTTCGAGGCGCGCAGCCTGATGGTGGGCTTCGGCCTGATGTTCCTGGTGCAGAACACCGCGCTGCTGATCTGGGGCGGCGACCTGCGCGGCTACGACTACCTGGCCGAGCCGGTGCAGTTCGGCGAGATGCGCTTCACCGCCAACAAGCTGGTGCTGTTCGGCGTGGCGCTGGCACTGAGCCTCGGGCTCATCGCGCTGCTCAAGCTCACGCTGCTGGGCAAGGCGGTGCGCGCGCTGATGCAGTCGCCCACCGGCGCGCAGCTCGTGGGCATCAACACGAAGCGGCTGCATCCGCTGATGTTCGGCATCGGCCTGGGCCTGTCGGGCGTGGCCGGCGCGCTGCTGTCGATGACCTATGAAATCTCGCCGTCGATGGGCGAGCCCTACACGGTGACGGCGCTGATCGTCATCACCCTCGGCGGCTTCGGCAGCATCGCGGGCAGCCTCGTCGGCGGCCTGCTGCTGGGCGTGGTGGAAGCGCTGGGCATGTACTACACGAGCCCCTCGCTCAAGATGCTGCTGTCGTATGCCGTGTTCATCGGCGTGCTGATCTGGCGGCCCAACGGACTGTTCTCCCGCAGATGATTTCCCTCTTTCAAAACAAGCCGTGGTGGGTGCTGGCCATCGGCCTCGCGCTGGCGGCCGCCGTGCCGTGGATCGCCTCGGAGTTCGTGGCCTCGGTGGCGCTCGGCTGCCTGATGTACATCGCGCTGGCCACGAGCTGGTCGCTGTTCTGCGGTGCCACGCGCTACCTGTCGCTCGCCACTTCGGCCTTCTTCGGGCTGGGCGCCTATGCCAGCGCCACGCTGCTCGACGTGCTGCCGTGGCCGCTGGTCATCCTGTGCGGCGCGGCCATCGCGAGCGCGGTGGCGGTGCTGATGGGCGCGGCGGTGCTGCACCTGCGCGGCACCTACTTCGCGGTGCTGACCTTCGGCATGACGGAGCTGATCCGCCACGCCGTGACCTTCGTCGAGAAGCAGGTGTCGGGCACTGTCGGCCGCGTGCTGACCGTGGTGCCGTCGAACGAGACGGTGTACCTCACGGTGCTGGCGATCGCGGGTGCGGCCATTGCGACGGCGCTGCTGGTCAAGCGCAGCCGCTTCGGCCTGGCGCTGGCCGGCATCGGCGCCGACGAGCAGCGTGCGCAGACGCTCGGCGTCGACACACGTCGCGTGAAGGTGATGGGCTTCGCGCTCACCGCCGCCTTCGCCGGTGCGGTCGGCGCGGCGATGGCGGTGCGCTGGACGTACATCGATCCGCCGGCCGTGTTCAGCCCCTTCATCGGCTTCCAGACGGTGTTGATCGCGATGATCGGTGGTGCGGCCAGCATCGGCGGTCCGGTGGCCGCGGCCATCGTGTTCAGCCTGCTGTCGGAAACGCTGCGGCTGCAACTGCCCTACGGCTACATGATGGTGCTGGGCCTGCTGCTGATCCTGTGCGTGATGTACCTGCCCAACGGCCTCGCGTCGCTGTGGCAGCGCAAGGTGGCGGCGCTGCGGAGGCATGGCCATGAATGAGCGCCCTCTTCTTCTCGAAGCCCGCGAACTCACCGTGCGCTTCGGCGGACTCACGGCGGTGGACGCGGTCAGCGCCACGCTGCATGCGGGCGAGCTGGTCGGCATCATCGGGCCCAACGGCGCGGGCAAGACGACCTTCTTCAACGCAATCTCTGGCGTGGTCATGCCCACTTCGGGCCAACTGCTGGTGGAAGGCAACGTCGACCTCACGCGGCGCGGCCCGCATCTTTATGCGGCGCACGGCATCGCGCGCACCTTCCAGACGCCGCGCGTCATGGCCGACATGACGCTCGAAGACAACGTGCGCTTCGGCATGCAGTTCGCGGGGCGGCATCGCGCGCCCATCGCGGGGCTGGGCAGCACGGGCGAGATTCTCGACATGCTGGGCCTCGGCGGCCTCGCAAAGAACATCGCTGCCGACGTGACTCCTTCGCAGCAACGCCTGCTGGAGATCGGCATGGCACTGGGCACCCGGCCGCGCGTGCTGCTGCTCGACGAAGTGGCGGCGGGGCTCACCGAAGCCGAGGTCGATGCCATGGCGCGGCGCATCCGCCGGCTGCGCGACGAGCACGGCCTCACGGTCGTGTGGATCGAGCATGCGGTCGCCACGCTGCTGAAGTACGTCGAGCGCGTGCTGGTGCTGCACCAGGGCCGCAAGATCGCCGACGGCACGCCGGCAGAAGTCGTACGCAATGCCGAGGTGGTCGAGGCCTATCTGGGCGACGAGATGGAGGCCACCGCATGAGCGCCGCACAACTCACCGTGCGCGGCCTCTCCGCCGGCTACCACGGCTTTCAAGTGATTCAAGGCATGGACCTCGATGTGTCGCCCGGCGTCACCGTCGTGCTCGGGCCCAACGGCGCGGGCAAGACCACGCTGCTGAAGGCGCTGGCCGGGCTGCTGCCGCGCACGGGTGATGCATTGCTCGACGGCGCCGCGCTGCCTTCCGGCGAGGCCACGGCCTGCGTGCGGCGCGGCCTTGCACTGGTGGCCGAAGGCCGTCAGCTCTTTCCGCAGATGACCGTCACCGAGAACCTCGAACTCGGCGGCTGGCTCATTCCCGCGCGGCTGCGCACCGAGCGCCTCGCGCGTGCCTTCGACGACTTTCCGCGTTTGAAGGAACGCGCCACGCAACTGGCCGGCACCATGAGCGGCGGCGAGCAGCAGATGGTGGCGGTGGCGCGCGCCATGATGAGCGGGCCACGCCTGCTGATGCTCGACGAGCCTTCGCTCGGCCTTGCGCCGCGCATGGTCGACGAGCTGCTGGCCATCGTGCGCCGCATCGCGTCGCAGGGCGTGACCGTGCTGATGGTCGAGCAGAACGTGCGCAAGGCGCTGCAGGCCGCGGACCGTGGCTATGTGCTCGAACGCGGCCGCGTCGTCGCCTCGGGCGAGGCGCAGGCGCTGCTGCATTCCGACGTGGTGCGCCAGGCCTACCTGGGCGTCGCCTGATCCATTCATTCCCCTTTTTCCTGAAGGACACACACCCATGACCGACATCTCCATGTTCATCGACGGCGAACATCGCGCAGCCACCGGCGGCACCAGCTTCGAGCGCCGCAACCCGCTGGACGGCGGCATCGCCACGCGCGCGCCCGCCGCCACGCCGGCCGATGCGGTCGCCGCTGTCGAGGCCGCGCACCGCGCCTTCGCCAGCTGGTCGCAGACCGGCCCCGGCGCGCGCCGTGCGCTGTTGCTCAAGGCCGCGCATGCGCTCGAATCGCGCGCCGATGCCTTTGTCCAGGCGATGGCGCGCGAGACCGGCGCCTCGGCGCTGTGGGCCGGTTTCAACGTGCACCTGGCGGCCGGCATCCTCACCGAGGCCGCCTCGCTCACCACGCAGATCGCCGGCGAGGTGATCCCGTCCGACGTGCCGGGCAGCCTGGCCATGGGCGTGCGGCAGGCGGCCGGCGTGGTGATCGGCATCGCGCCGTGGAACGCACCGGTGATCCTGGCCACGCGCGCCATCGCGACGCCGCTGGCCTGCGGCAACACCGTGGTGCTCAAGGGCTCGGAGCTGTGCCCCGAGACGCATGCGCTCATCATCGAAGCACTGGCCGAAGCCGGCTTGCCCAAGGGCACGGTGAACTTCGTCACCAACGCGCCCGCCGATGCCGGTGCCGTGGTCGAGGCCATGGTGGCGCACCCGGCCGTGCGCCGCGTCAACTTCACCGGGTCGACGCGCGTCGGCAAGCTGATCGCGCAGACCTGCGCCAAGTACCTGAAGCCCGCCGTGCTCGAACTCGGCGGCAAGGCGCCCTTCGTGGTGCTGGACGATGCCGACATCGACGCGGCGGTGAACGCGGCGATCTTCGGTTCCTTCGCCAACTCCGGCCAGATCTGCATGTCGACCGAACGCATCGTGGTCGACAACGCCATCGCCGATGAATTCGTTTCGAAGTTCGCGGCCCGCGCGCAGGCCCTGCCGCTGGGCGACCCGCGCGAAGGCCCGGTGGTGCTCGGCTCGGTGGTCGACATGAGCACGGTGAAACGCTGCAACGCGCTCATCGACGACGCGCTGGCCAAGGGCGCCAGGCTGGTGTGCGGCGGCAAGGCGACCCACACGCTGATGCCCGCCACCGTGCTCGACCACGTGACGCCGGCCATGGAGATCTACCGCGAGGAATCCTTCGGCCCGGTCAAGGCCGTGGTGCGCGTCAGCGGCGTGGAAGAAGCCGTGGCCATTGCCAACGACAACGAGTTCGGCCTGTCGTCGGCCGTGTTCGGCCGCGACGTGGCACGCGCATGGAACGTGGCGCAGCGCATCGAAGCCGGCATCTGCCATGTGAACGGCCCCACGGTGCACGACGAGGCGCAGATGCCCTTCGGCGGCGTCAAGGCCTCGGGCTATGGGCGCTTCGGCGGACGGGCCGGCGTGGAAGCCTTCACGGAGCTGCGCTGGATCACGGTGCAGACGACGCCGCGCCACTATCCGTTCTGATTGCTCGCCCCGTAAGCCTCAACCCGCCAGGAAGTCCGGCTGGTTGAATTTCTTCTCCAGGAACTGCCCATTGGCCACCAGCGCGGCCGCGTCGCTGGAGGCCACGTTGGCCACGATCTCGCGCAGCTTGCCGTCGAGCAGGCCCAGCTGTTCGCCGAGCAGCTGGCGCGCGGTCTTACCGTCTTTCACGGCATGGGTGATGCGAAAGGCGGGCGGCAGCGCGACGTAGTTGGCCAGCGTCTCGGGCAGGTAGCGCAGCACGGTCTCGCGCACGGTGAACAGGTCGTCGCCGTGCGAGCCGGCCCCCACCAGGCGCGGCAGCACCTCGCCCACCGAGCCGCGCACGCTGTCCAGGCTCTTGCGCATGTCTTCGGTCAGGTGCGGCTGTGCCTGCGCCACCACGCGGTCCAGGCGCTCCAGCGTCTGCTCGACGCTCAGGCTGTCTTCGATGCGGCGCTCCAGTTCGGGCGCCTTGCGGCCCAGCAGCCAGCCGGCCACGTACAGGCCGGCCGTGATCAGCAGCCACCCGCGGTCGATGACGCCGGCGAACAGCAGGGCCGGCCCGAGCAGCGCCAGCGCGCAGCCCAGGATATTGGCGTTGCCGTACAAAAACAGCAGCGCCCGCAGCTTCAGCGAACGCTCCGGCATCACTGGTAGCCCCGGATTTCCTTGAACACCTGGCCCAGCTGCAGCTTGCGGCCGTCGAACTCGCGCCCGCCCGAGAGCTGTGCGATCTGCTGCATCTCGGACACGTTGCCCTCGCCGAACAGGATCGGGAAGATGCGCGCTGGCAGGCCGCGCGCATAGCGCTCGCGGAACTCGTGCAGCTTCAGGCCCGAGTTGTTCTCGCCATCGGTCAGCAGCACGATGCTGACGAAGCGGTCGGGCTCGCGCTGCTGCTCCTGCCGCGCCAGGTCTTCGGCGGCGGCGAGCGCGGAGTAGATCGCGGTGCCGCCATCGGCCCGCATCGCATCGGCCTGGCGGCGCAGTTCGGTGCGCGCGGCATCGATCTGGTCGGCATCGAAGCGCACCCACACGGGCTCCGACACCTGCGTGGCGAAGGGAATCAGCACCACGCGCTCGCGGCTCTGGAAGGCGCTGTAGCGCGTGCTGGCGGTGCCCGCATCGGCGCCCGAGAGCAGCTTGAGCGCCTCGCGCATCGACGCCAGGCGCTGGCCCGCCATCGAGCCACTGAGGTCGAGCACGAAGATCGAGGTGGCGGGCTTGCGCCATTGCGACTGGTAGGTGCCGAGCACCGCGTCGATCACCTCCAGCCGGTTGGGAAAGCTCAGCTCGGCCACGGCCGCCGTGGGCAAGGCACTGGCGGTGGCCACTTCGGGGTTGGCGGGGCGCAGGAAGGCGGCCGAGAGCGCATCGCGCTGGAACGGCGCGGCCTTGAGCGTGGCCACCAGTTGGGTGTAGGCCTCGCGCTTGTCGGCGTTGAGCAGCATCAGCGGGTAGTCGGCCGAGATCATGCCGTCGCGCGGGTAGATCAGCGTGAGCTGGTCGGCGGCGGGCAGCTTCTCGTTGGCGCGCAGGATCACGGCCTCGTAGTTCACCATCGCGTCGATGGCCGAGGGGTCCTTGATGTAGGCCTCGGCCAGCCAGCCGGAGCTGCCGGCGGTGAGCTTCTGGCCCGAGAGAAAGGCCTTGAGCGTCTTGCCGTCCACGTCCTGCGCGCTCAGGTCTTCGGTCTTGCCCGCCAGCGCGGACGCCACCGCGAACAGCGCACTCATGCCGGTGTTGGAGCTGGTGGCATTGGTCATGCCGTAGCGCAGCTGGCCGCTGCTCGCGGCCTTGGCGATCTCGGCCCAGCCGGGCGGGCGCTTGTTCCATCCGAGCTGCGCGGCCTTGGCGTTCTTCACGCCGAGGGCAATGCGCGAATAGAAGAGCTTGTCGCGCGCCAGCGGCTTGGTCTGCAGTGCGAGCGCGGGATAGGCGCCGTTGGGCGGCAGGATCGCGTCAAAGCGCTCGCCGGCGTTGATGCGCTCGACGATGTCCAGCGTGCCGGCATACGAGAGCTTCACCTCCACGCCCGCCGCCTTCGCGGCTGCCACGATGGGCCCTTCGAGATCCTTCAGTTCCGAGCCCGCGAGGATGGTGAAGGCGGCGCCCGACGCCACCACCGGTGCGCCGTTGGTGGCCTGCGCGTCCTGCTGCGGCTCGCAGGCCGCGAGGCCCATCGCCAGCAGCGCGATCGCGAACAGCCAGCGCATGCGCGCCAGGCTCACAGCGCGACCTCGCCGCGCGGCTGCTGCAGCGCCTGCGCGCCTTCCTGGCGGCGCACGCGGTCCAGGTAGGTGCGGCTCTTGGCAACTTCGTTGGTCAGCGTGTCCACCGTGGTCTGCATCGAATCGAGCGCGCGGCTCTTGAAGTCGGCGATCGTGTCCATGGTCTGGTAGATGTTGGCAAAGGCCTGCTGCAGCTTGGCGATCTCGATAGTGCTGGAGGCCGCCTGCTGGTGGATGGCGCTGCTCTGGTCGCGCAGCATCTCGCTGGTGCTGGCGATCAGGTTGCCGGTGGTGGCGTTGAGCGCGCTGATCTGGTCGAGCACCAGCTTCTGGTTCGACAGCGCCTGCGCCACGATCACGGCGGTGCGCAGCGCGGCCACGGTGGTGGTGGTGGCGCGGTCCACGCCCTTCATCAGCTCCAGGTTGTTCTTGCGGATCATGTCCAGCGCCAGGTAGCCCTGGATGTTCACCGCCAGTTGGGTCAGCAGGTCGGTGACCTTCTGGCGCGAATAGAACAGCATTTCTTCGCGCACCACGCGGGCCTTCTCGGGGTCGCTCGCCTCCAGCTCGCGCGCCTTGGCATCGAGCTGGCTGTCGAGCGCCTTGCCGATGTGCACGTATTTTTCGAGCCGCTCCATCAGCGTCCAGAGGTTGACCTTTTCCTGCTCGATGGCGGTGTTGTCGCGCAGCAGTTCGTCCTTGCCGCGCTTGAGCGATTCGATGATCGCGTTCAGGTGCGTCTGCGACGACTGGTAGCGCTCGAAGTACGCGATAAGCTTGTTGACCAGCGGAATGAGGCCCAGCAGCTTGCGCGCCGAGAACAGGTCGCCCTGCTTCGAGGGGTCGAGGTCTTCGACCTGGTGGCGCAGGTCGATGAGCGACTGGCCGATCTGCGCGCCCTTGTCGAACAGGCCGTTGCGCAGCGAGCCCACGGGCCGGTCGAGCATGCGGTTGGAGACCGAGGCCGAAGCCTCGATGTCCTTGGTGCCCATCGAATGGATGCGCTCCACCGCTTCCTTGAACTGCGGATGCTGGCTGTCGTGCTGCGTGATGTCTTCGATGAAGCGCGCCACCTGCGCGTCGAGCTCGGCCACGTCCTCGGGCTTCAGGCGCACCTTGCCGCTGGCCGATTCCACCGGCACCACCGCGACGGCGGCCGGCGGCTCGAGCGTGAAGGCCTGCGGCGGCTGGAGTTCGACCGGCGCGGGGGCCGTGGTGGTGGTGTTCGTTGCAGTGACGGGCGCGTTCATGAGGGTTCCTTGATTCATTACTTGAAGCGGGCTTCGATGCCCGTGGTCATTCGTTCCAGCCACTCGAAGCTGGGCGGGTCGATCACGTCGACCAGCACGTCGGGCACCTTCACGCCGCGCGCGGCCCAGGTCTCGGGGCCCTTGGTGTCGCCGCCGGTGCGGTAGCCGTATTCGTGCGCCAGCTCGCGCAGCGCCGGGTCGTTCTCGAGCGCCGCGCCGAGCCGCGCGCCGCCCGGCGTGTAGGGCACCAGCACGTGCTTGGAGAAGACGGTGGGCTTGGGGTAGAGCAGCACCATGTCGCTCTTGAGGCGGTCGGGGTTCTTCAGCCAGAACTCGACCATCTGCGATTCGTAGGCCACCAGCAGCGGCGCCTTGCCCATGCCGAGCGCCAGGTAGTCCTCGAACGGGCCGGCCGACGACTGCTCCTGGAAGCCCTGCCGCAGGAACAGCGGCGCGACCACCGGCATGACGCGGTCCACGTCTTCCTGGCTCTGCACGATCTGCTGGCTGTTGGCCAGGTAGCTTGCGAGCGCGAGGTACATCGCGGCCGAGTTGGAGGTGCGCACGTCGGTCGAGTTGATGAGCAGCGACTTGCTGGTGGAAAAGGCGCTGCTGGCCTTCAGCTCCTTCCAGCGCGTGCCCTTCTCGATCATGGCCATCAGGCCCGGCAGGTCGACCACGTAGTAGAAGTCGCCCTGCTTCTGCGCCATGCCGTTGGCCACGAGAATTTCGGCGATGGGCCGCCAGCTGGCCAGCACGATCGGCGTGTAGAACGGGTTGAAGACGTTCGGCGCCTTGGCCAGCGTCTTCAGTTGCGCGGCGGCGGGCGCGCCCGAGGGAAAGACGAAGTCGAACTTGCTGGCGTCGTAGCGGCTGGCAATGGCGCGCGAGCCGGCCTTCTCGACGATGACGGTGATGCCCTGCGCGGCCAGCGCCTTCTGCACGCGCGGGTCGGCAAAGAAGGTCTCTTTTTCGGAGCCGATCAGGCCACGCAGCGTGACCTGTTTGTCCTGCTCGATCCGCGCGGCGGCAGCGGTGGCCGATTCATCGTGCAGGCGGGTGTTGGAATACCAGACACCGGACGCGACCGCCGCCAGCAGCACCACGGCCAGCACCGGCGCGATCAGCTTTCGAATTTCCAAATCTCATGCTCCTCACCTCCCTGTGAGCGGGAGGCGAGAAACATCCTACCGACCGAATATGACGGTTTATGACACGCCGATGTCAGCCGCGATCTCGGCGGTGATGCGCAGGAATTTCTCCATGTCGGCCACCGAGTTGCAGTGCAGCGGCGACACGCGCACGGTGCCCGCCAGGCCGAAGGATTCGAGCATGCGCTTCGAGTAGATGCTGGTCGCCACGCGCTCGTAGACCGTCACGCCGCGCTTGCCGTACTCGACCACCGCCTGCGTGCAGTCGATGCGGTCGAAGCCGATGCCCAGGATCAGGTCGCGCTTGCTCAGGTCTTCATGGTCGAGGAAGACGTTCACGCCTTTCATCTCGCGCAGGCCGGTGGCGTTGGCGGTGCCGTCCAGCAGCGTGGCGAGCAGCGCGCGTTCGTGCAGCTCGATGTGCGTGATGCCGGCCACGAACAATGCGCGGCGGTCGGTGGCGTCAGTGAAGTGCCCACCCAGCCAACACACGTAGTCGACGATCTCGGTGAGCACGGCGAACTGCCACGGCGCGGCGCTGCCCAGGTCCCAGTAGTCGGGCTTCTTGCCCGCCAGCTTGTGGTGCGGCAGCACGGCCGCGCGGTCGGACACCCACGTCAGGCCCGAGCCCCGGCAGCCGAAGAACTTGTAGGGTGCGATGTTGATGCCGTCCACCGGCGTCTTCTGCAGGTCGATCAGGCCGTGCGGTGCGTGCTGCACCGCGTCCACCACGATGTACAGGTCGGGCTTGACGGCGCGCGCGCGGCGCACGACCTCTTCGATGTCGAGCTTGGCGCCGGAGATGTTCGAGGCGTAGATCACGTTGAGCAGGCAGGTGCCCTGATCGACCAGCGCAACGATGGCATCGACATCGACGCCGCCGGTCACGGGGTTGCTCGGCGCCACGCGCAGCTCGCGGCCGAGCCGTTCGGCATAGAGGCTCATCGCGTCGAAGGCCGACGGGTGCTCCAGCACGGTCGTGACCATGTTCGTGCCCGGCACGTTCTCGGCGATGGCGCGCACCATGTCGAACATGGCGCCCGATGCGGTGAGCGAGGCGTACACGCTGCCGCCCTGCGCATTGAGGATGGTGCGCAGGTCGGCGCAGCCCTTGGCCTGGATGTCCTGCAGCTCGACGGCGGTGGCGTGGATGCGCTCGGCGTTGTCGGGAATGGCATCGACCTGCGCGAAGCGCTCGACCGCCGCCTTCAGGCGGAACGAGCCGCCGGCGTTGTCGAAGTACAGCCGCTCGCGGCCGTGATGGTCATGGTCGACCAGCAGAAAGCGCTGCTTGACCTCGCGCATCAGCACGCTCGAAAAGGCCTCGCCACGGGTACGGTTCATCAGCTTGGAAACCATCGCTCAGACGCCCTTGTTGTTGGGGTTCTTGTAGATCTCGCGCACCGCGTCCGACATCGGGAAGTTCAAGTTCGCGTTCTTCGGCGGAATCGGCGACATGAACCACTTGGTGTAGAGCTGCTCGATGGCGCCCGACTTCATGAGCCCGGCCACGGTCTGGTCGACCAGCGCCTTGAACTGCGGGTCGTCCTTGCGCAGCATGATCCCGTAGGGCTCCTGGCGCAGCGACTCCTTCAGGATCTTGTAGTCGCCCGGGTTGGTCGCGCTGGCGATCATGCCGGCGAGCTGCACGTCATCGAGCACGTAGGCGTCGGCACGGCCGGTGGACAGCAGCAGGAAGCCGTCGGAGGTGTCCTTGCCGGCGATCTCGTTCACTTCGATGGTGCCGTTCTTGCGCGCGCCGCGCAGCAGCTGGATCGAGGTGCTGCCCGAGACGGTCGCCACGTTCTTGCCGTTGAGGTCGGCGAAGGTGTTGATGCCGGAGTTCTTGCGCACCGCGGCGGTGATGTTGGTCACGAAGTGGCTGGGCGCGAAGTCGACCTGCGCCTGGCGCTGCGTGGTGTTGGTGGTGGTCGCGCAGTCGAGGTCGACCGTGCCGTTCTGCAGCAGCGGAATGCGATTGGTCGAGTTGAGCATGGTGTAGCGCACCTCGATCTTGGGCAGGCCCAGCTTGGCCTTGATGGCATCGACGATCTTCAGGCAGATGTCGTTGGTGAAGCCGATGGGCGCACTGTCGGCGCTGAGTTTGTACGAGAACGGGATCTGGCTGTCGCGCGCGCCGATCTGGACCGTGCCGCTCTCCTTGATCTTCTGCAGGGTGCCGCCGTCCTGGGCGCTGGCGGCGGCGCACGTGAGGGCAAGGGCGAATCCGAATGCGAGAGGCAGTTTGAAGTCCATGGTGTGTGTATTCCTTGGTTTGCAATGACGGTGGCCTGGCCCGGATCTTCAGCGCCTCGATGAATTTCTAAAAGCGATTTTTTGTGATCGAATTACATGAATAAAAGCATTCTTTCGACCAAGGACCGCCCACCGTGATGACCTTCAAGCAGCTCGAAGCCCTGTACTGGATCGGCCGGCTCGGCGGCTTCGCACAGGCAGCGAACCAGTTGCACACCTCGCAGTCGGCCGTGTCCAAGCGCGTGCATGAACTGGAACTGCTGTTCGACACCGAGCTGTTCGACCGCAGCCAGCGCACCGCGCGCCTGACCGAGAAGGGCGAAGAGATGTTCGTGCTCGCCAAGCGGCTGCTGGAGCAGCGCGATGCAGCCGTCGAGCAGTTCGGCAAGCCCGGCGTGGTGGAACGCCGCATCCGCATCGGCGTGACCGAGCTCACGGCCATGACATGGCTGCCCCGGCTGGTCGGACTGATCCAGCAGCACTACCCGAAGGTGATCCTCGAACCCGACGTGGACGACAGCCTGCAACTGCGCGACAAGCTGCTGGCCGACGAACTCGACCTTGTCATCGTGCCCGACACCTTTGCCGACTCGCGCCTGCCGAGCAAGGCCATCGGCCAGGTGCAGAGCGCATGGATGTGCAAGCCCGGCGTGGTGCCTGCCACCGCCGGTGCTGGCGCCGTGCGGCTGCACGAGCTGGCGCGGCACCGCATGCTGGTGCAGGGCAACAACTCGGGCACCGGCCGCGCCTACGACGCCTGGATGAAAGAGCAAGGCGTGCAGCCCGCCAACGTGATCGTGGTGAGCAACCTCGTGGCGCTGACCGGCCTCACTGTGTCGGGACTGGGCGTGAGCTACCTGCCGCGCGAGTGCCTGTCGCCGCTGGTCGCAGCGGGCATGCTCGCGGTAATCGACGTGACGCCCGCGCTGCCGGTGGTGAACTACGTGGCGATGCACAAGGGCGAGCACCGCAGCGCCCTCACCTCTTCCATCGTGATGCTGGCGCAGGAGTGCTGCGACTTCACGCGGATGTTTCAGGCGCAGGGGGAGGAAGAGGTGGTGAAGGGCTGAGCGGTGAAGAACGAGGCTAAGTCGATGTCGCTGCCAGTTCGACGATCTGCGCAACGACCTGCGCCACGGCGGCGGTCTGCGCGCCCACATCCTGGGGTGGTGGATTGGTCGCCGCCGTAGCCACGGCGAGCCGAAGCGACGGAACCAGCAAGGAAAACTGCCCACCGTAGCCCCAGGCCCACGTCGCCGGCCTGCCCGCGAGCGTTCCGGTGAACCACAGGTAGCCGTAGCCGATGTCTGCGACTGGCGGATTGCGCCATGTCGCAGGCCCGTGGCGCCGGATGCTGTCCGCCACCCAATCGGCCGGCACACACTGCGCACCGTTCCATCGGCCACCATCGACCATGAGCCAGGCCAGCTTGGCAAGGTCGCGTGTGCGCAGGCTGATGCCCGCATAGGCCGGCCAGTTGCCGGCCTTGTCACGCTGCCACGAAACGTGATCGATGCCCAGCGGCACGCACAGATCGCGCTTGGCGATGTCGGCCAGCGGCATGCCGTGCGCCCGCTCGAGGATCGGCGTCACGAGGAACACGGCGGCATCGTTGTAGGACCAACTGCCCGGCGCCTTGGCATCCGTCTTCAGGTCCATTGCATAAGCGACCGGGTCGGGCGCCGCGAACAGAGGCGTGAACTGCGTGCGCCAGTCGTAGGCGAGTCCAGTGGTGCCCGTAAGGATCTGGCGCAACGTGACGCGCAAGGCTGGAGAGGTCGGTACCTTGGACACCAGGTCGGGCAGCAACTCACCCACGGTCTGCGAAAGGCTGCCGATCTTTCCCTGCTGCAGTGCCTGGCCGACCAGCACCGAGCAGACGCTCTTGGTCGCCGAGTTGATCGCGCGCAAATCGTTGGTCGATGCCCCCGCGTAGTAACGCTCGCCCACCAGCAGGCCGTTGCGCACGACGACGATGCTACGCAGTGCAGGCACGTTGCCACCGGCGTCCAGCGCCTTCTGAAGACCTTCGCTCGCGATGCCCTGGCTCTCAGGGCTGGCGGTCTGCCAGTCGGCGCTTGAAGTTGCAAAGCCGGTCACTGGTGCGCCCAGCAGCGCACCGGTGCTTGCGACAACGAAGCTTCTTCGGGAAGGCATGGTCTGTCCTTTTTTGGGGGGCGAGAAGAAATACAGCAATCGGCGGTGCCACATCCTACTGACGCCTGTTCTTGCGGTGCACCAATGAAAACGGCCGGGCATCAGCCCGGCCGTTGTGCGTCGCGTGGCGCGAAATGCGGCGTTTACTTTGCGGCCAGCAAGGCGCGGTAGTACAGGGCGTATGCCAGCTTGCCGGGCTTGGCATCCGTCACCGGCACGCTGAGCGCCTTGAAGTCCTTCGTGCTGAAGCTTGCAAGCTTGCCCATCTGCAACGCCGTCTTCCCAGACGATCCGATGATCGTGTCACCGGGCGTCGCGATCATCAGGTTCGATGCGTCCGTGATAGCTTGCAGATAGCTGCTCGCATTGGTCAACGTGTAGGCCGAGAGCTTGAGGTTCTGCGGCGCCGCCTGCAGCCATTCGGACCAGTAGAACTCCAGGAACTCGGTGCTGTCGGCGGGCTGCTTGTAGCCGACATCGCGCGTGAAGTAGAGCAGCGCGCGGTACGGATCGTCCTGCAGACCGTTGCTCAGACCCAATTGCTGCGGCAGCTCGGCCGGCGTGATGGCACGACCGTCGGGCTGCTTGAGCCACACCGTCTTGTTCGCGCGCATGCCGCGCCAGAAGGTCGCGTTGTTCTGGCTCATGAAGTTGCCCTTCATCACCACTGGCACCTTGACGTCGGCACCACCACCGTTCGGCGCTTCCCAGAAGCTGGTGAGGGTATGGTGACCGTCCGTGAGGTACAGCACGCCGCGCGGACCGACCACCGCCGACTTCATGGCAGTGATGTCGAGGGCGTTGACGTTGCCGGTGCAGGTGAAGGTGGCGGGGTTGTTCAACACGCTGTTCGAGCTGACCGTGTTGTTGTCGACGTCGCTCAGGCCCGCTGCCTCGCAAAAGTCGGCGAACTCCTTCATCCATTCCTTCGCTACGGCGGTGTTGCGATAGCGCGCCTGCTTGTAATAGACCTGGTCATAGCCGATGGCCGGCTGCGTCGGGCGGGCGTCGCCGATGCGAATGGCCATGGGAACGTTGAAAGCCGCCGCCGCATAGGTGTTGATTACCGGCTGCACCGGCAACGCACGGCACACGCCCGAGATGTTGCTGCCCGCAGCAGCACCCGTGCTGGCGCCGGTGCCGATGTAGTACGCCGTCTGCTTGCCCACGGGCAGCAGCACGCGTCCGGCCTTCTGGCTGTCGCTCCACTGGCCGGCGACGAGGCCATTCATGCCGCTGACGGCGGAGGTCGACGCGCCGCCTATGCCGGCGTTGGCGCTGAGCTTGACGTCGGTGTCGATGGTGTCGGTCTGCAGCAGGCCGGTGCCCACCGAGACGAAGTTGCGCTGCGTGCGGCCGGTGGCGGCGCCAGTCTTGGCGTCGAGTTCGGGTTGGCTGCACAGCCATTCGCCATCGAGTGCCGTGGCGGGCAGTGCCACCGCCGCGCTCTGCAGCACCCAGGTGCCGGTGCGGAAGCTGCCGTCGGCGGCACTGGTGAATTCGTCGGCGAGCAGCATGGCCGCGCCCGATTGCGCGTTGACCATGACGCGGCCGATGCGCTGGCCGTCGATGGTCAGGGCCAGGGCACCGGGGTAGGTCTTCTGGTCGGCTTCGGCGGCGAGCTTGCCAGGCTGGCCGGCGCTGCAGTTGTCGGCATAGGCCTGGCCCACGCAGGCGCGCACGCTGCCGTCGGCCTTGATGTTCAGCTGGCCGAACTCCGCCGCAGCAGCCCCCTGCGCCACGCCTTTGGCGTTGTAGGCCGTCGTGCGCTTGATGAAGCTGTAGACACCGGCGAGCCGCGCCACGTCGGCCGCGCCCTGGTTCGACGCCGCCACCTCGCCCTGCAGCAGCGAACCGTCGGCGGCCTTGAGGTTGGGCACCTGGGCCAGCGAACCGCTGAGCAGTGCGCCGTCGACATGGAAGCGCAGGCTGAGCTTGGGCAGTGCGGCGGTGAGCGCATCGGGCACGCCCGTGCCCGCGACGGCCGCGAACTTCGTGGCGAGCAGCGAACCATCGGGCTGCGTGGCGTAGCTGGCGCTCAATGCACCGGCCAGGCCGAAGCGCGAGTCCACGAAGCGCAGCGTGAGCTGGCCGGCGGCCGGCTGGTCGAGGGTGATGGAAACGGTGTCGCCAAAGCTGGCCGTGCCCGCGTACTGCGAACCGCCCGCCAGCGGCTGGAGCGCCACGGGCGGCGTGTCGGGGTTGGCTGGGGTTCCGGGGTTACCGGCGACAGGTCCGGCGATCGGAAAGAAACCACCGCCACCACCACCGCCACCACAGGCTGCGAGCGACAGGGCCGCGAGGCCGACCAATCCCGCCATGCGCGCGCGGGTCCAATGAGAGTTCGTCATGAAGGTCCACAGAAAGGGGCTGAACACACGCCAGCGCAGGCTTGGCCCGCAACCGCCGGAAGCGGCCCGATTCTGTGAACTTAAGGTGACATTCGTGTGACGACTTGTGCAGTGTTATGAAATCGCAGTGGGCGCCCAGAGACTGTATCGAGGTTCGCAGGAGCGGAACCAGGATGGGCACGCAGCGAGTTCATTCGCAGCTCGTCAGTCCATGCGCTGCAACTGGACGTCGGTGACGGCCACGCTGCCCGAGGCCTTCGGAAACCGGAACTTCACCTGCTTGATGTGTTCGAGATCCACCGCATGCACCGCGAAGGCCTTGAGCGGCACGGCCACCATGTTCAGCAGCGGGCGCGTGGTGCCGGTGTCTGCGTAGATCGCGTCTTCTGGCGCATCGACCAAGGGGATCGAGCCGTTGGGCTTGCGTGCAACGCCATAGAGCGCGTCGCTGAAATCGCTGCCCTTCAATGCCACCGTGCGGTCCTGCGTGTCGATGATGGAGACCTCGACCTCCTGCCCGACCGGCGCCGCGACGGCGACGCGGAAGCTGAGGGTGTCGAAGCCCTTGGCCGAAAGGTCGCCAGTGTTGACGGCCATGGTCGGGCCGGGCGCATCCCACTGCAGTTGCGCCTGGTCCGTCACCGACCAGATCAGCAAGGTCTTCGGGTCGTAGCTGCGCCAGTTGTACTTCTCACCTTCCCCGAACAGGGACGCAACGGAGATGTTGGTCACGGGATCGGTGCATGCCACAGGCCTTGTCGGTGTGATCTGCGAGCCCCGGATTCCCAGAAACTGGCATTGCACCATCCGGTTGAATTTCTCGAGCACGGTCGGCAACCCGCTGGGGTTCTTCGCCATGCTGTCGGCAGTGCGAAAGCCCTGGAGCAGCTTGCGCTGCGCCGCCGGCTGATGAATGGTCAACACCACGCGTTCGTCGCAAGTGGCCTCGCCCACGGGGCATCCCGCGACGGGTGTGGGCGCCTGCCCTTTCCAGTAGGACGCGAACTGGACTTCATCGCCGACGAAGTAGCGCATGAACGATTCGATCAGGAAGGCGCCATTGCGCCGCTGGTCGGTTGCGGTCAGGCGCAGCGTTTCGATCCGTCCGGGCTGGCGGCAATAGAGAGGCGCGCTCCCGGCCGAATCGTCGCTCTCGGACCAATAGCTGTTGTAGAAATTGTGGTTCGCGCCCCGCACGACCACCTGGAACTTCGGTGCGCTCTCGTCCTGCGCGGTGTAGCGGCTGTCGTCGAAGATCTGCGCGCCCGGCATGTTGTAGACGTCGCCATCGCAGGTGGGCAACAAGGTCGCGAACGGCACATGGGTCACGCGCGACAGTTGCCTGGCATTGATCGGCGCCAACGAGAAAACCGCGCGGAGCTTGTGTGGCGCTTCGGTGCTGGACGGCAACACGATGCCGGACGATGCAAGCGCATCCGGCGAGGTCGTCAGCTCCAGCCATTTCGTGCTGTCTGCGTTGATGCTCTTCAGCGGGATCGCTTGAGCCTGCCTGAGCTTGATCCTGGCCTTGTCCAGTTCGGCCTTCTCGGCATCGAGCGTTGCCTTTGCCTGCTGCGATTCAGCCTGGCGCTGCGCCACGGTCTGGGTGAAGGCCGCGATGGAAGGCGAGTCCGCCGGCAACGCGGCCAGTGCGCTCTTTGCCTTCGCCAGTTCCGCGGCTGCCGCGTTGAAGGCAGCCGTGGCCGCATCCACGCGCTTCTGGGCCGCCGCCTGCTCGGCCGTGGCCAATGCGACCGCCATGCGAAGCTCGCGCGCCGTCTCGACGTTCTCGTAGCTGATGCCGATGCGCTGCTTGTTCAGCTCCACCGCATAGGCCACCGCTTCCGCACCACGCGAGTGCCCGAGGATGCCCACGCGATCGAGGTCCAGCTTGCCCTTGAGCCCCGCCAGTTCGATGCCATTGAAGACGCCCGTGGCATTGCCGGCGCGCAGCAGGTCGAGCGTGGTCATCAGCAACTGGCCGCGCGCCAACGCACCGGCGTCGGAGGCGTTGCCGTTGTTGAGCCCGTTGATCTTTCCGGCATCGATGGACAGCGCCACGTAGCCGTGCTCGGCCAAGCTCTTCTGCAGGTAGTCGTAGCCCTTGGCGTTGTTGAGTTCCGTCGCATCGTGCATGCCATGCAGGAACACGATCACCGGGAAGCCGCCCGATGGCGAGACCCGCACCTTCGACAGGCCCGGCGCAGCGGCGTCGCCTGTCGGGTATCTCACCGTGCCACGCAGCGGCACGGTGTAGATCACGTCCTTGTTCAGCGCATCGGACACCGCGGTGGTGCCGAGCCGGTAGACCACCTGCTCGGAAGCCACGAAGCTGCCCTTTTCACCGAAGGGCACGGTGGACGAATACCGGGTGATCTCGGAAGGGTCGGTCGGGTTCGGCATGACCGTGACCGGTGCCGTCGGTTCGGGCTCTGCGGGTGGCGCTGCGGCTTCGGCCGCGCTGGCAGGTGGTGGCGAAGGTGCCGGGGGCATCGCGGCAATGGGCAGGGCGCCGCCCCCGCCACCGCCGCCACCACATCCGCCCAACAAGGCCAACACCAGAAAGAACGCGCACGCCTTCGGCATGCGCTTCGCGCATCTGACATTCATTTTTCTCTCCCTGACTCTCTCG
Source organism: Variovorax sp. EL159 (assembly GCF_900100965.1). GTDB lineage: Bacteria > Pseudomonadota > Gammaproteobacteria > Burkholderiales > Burkholderiaceae_C > Variovorax. The sequence continues at coordinate 281,751 of NZ_FMUJ01000006.1, forward strand.
ATGCACAACGAGAGCGCGCCGTTCACGTAGCAACCGTCGCGCTCCTGCGAGTGTCTGGATGTCCGGGAGTTGTGCGTTACCGCGGGCTGCGGCTCGATGGCCTGCCCGTCTGCTGATGAACTCCTCCCTCGCAACCGACGCAGCACCGTCGCACTATCTGTGCCAAGGCTTGCGGTCGTTCTTCCTGCAAGGAGGGGGCTTCAGTCGGGGCTGCCGAGGCGGGGCGTTTCGGGGTGCAGCCGGCGCAGCGCCAGCGAGAGCTTCATGGCGAGGTCGCGCGCACCGGGCTCCCCGCGGGCCAGGGCGGCCAGCGCTTTTTCGTAGTCGTCGGTGAGCTGTTGCCACAGCTCGAAATCAGCGCCCAGACCGTCGGCGTCCTTGTCCATCTGCGCTCCTGTCTCCGTGTCCTCCGCCCTGCGTTCGGCAGTTTGACTGATTTTTCGCACGAGCGTGAGAACTTTAGGTTTGCCGGGTGCCGCGCGTCCATGGATAAGGGCCCGCGCACCTCGGCATCGAGGGTCATCGGCATCGCGCCACCTTGGTGAAAATACATTTCAACAATTGCCGAATTTGCGTCAATATTGGCGAAATTCCGTGATTTCAGACCAAATCCAAGGAGATTAAGAAAAAACATTTCATTTCAGGTCTTCCGCGCGGGTGGCTCCTTTCCCGCGAAAAACGCGCCCTGCCCCGCGCCGCCAATCCACCGCCAGAGGCGCCACAGGCGCCCTCTTCCTCCGGTTCCCACCGTCGCAAGACGTCCATCAGAAAGTGCACATGACCATCACCGTGACACGCCAGGATGCCCGCTACAACACCTTGAAAAAGGGCTTCAACCTGCGATGGCCTGCGACGGAATCGGATGCGGCTTCGCGCATCGAGTTGGCCGAAAGCGCCGGCGATGCCGCCACCGCGTTGCAGCGCATCGTCGATGCGGGCCTTCGGCCCACGCTGCGCAGCGGCGGCCATTGCTATGAAGACTTCGTCTCGAACAACCCCGACGGCGCGATCCTCGACCTGAGCCTGCTCACCCAGGCCAGCGCCGATACCGCCAGGACCGACGGGCGCTTCCGCATCGGCCCCGGCATGCAGAACTGGAACGAATACCTCGAGCTGTACAAGCGCAGCAACGTCACGCTGCCCGGCGGCTCCTGCTACTCGGTGGGCGCGGGCGGACACATCTGCGGCGGCGGCTACGGCCTCTTGTCGCGCCTGCAGGGCCTGACGGTCGACTGGCTCTCCGCGGTGGACATCCTGACAGTCGACAGCCGCGGCAAGGTCGTGCCGCGCACCGTGGACGCGAGCCACGAGCCCGAGCTGTTTCGCGCCTGCCGCGGCGCGGGTGGCGGCAACTTCGGCGCGATCACCAGCTATGTGTTCGACACCTTGCCGCAGGCGCCACGCGAAGTGGCGCTTGCGGTGGTCGCATTCGACTGGGCCACCATGACGCCCGAGCGCTTCACCGCATTGCTCACCACCTATGGCGAGTACTGGGCAACGCGCGGCAAGTCACCGGACACCTGGGGCATGTTCTCGCTGCTCAAGCTCACGCACCGCTCGTCGGGCCAGATCGTGATGCTCACGCAGTTCTGCAACCCCGACGGCACCTGCAACGACCTGACGGTGCTCAACGAATTCCTCGACCGCTTCAAGGCCTGCGCGCCGGTGCCTGCCAAGGGCCGCGCGCCCGGCGTGGGCCCGGCCCCGCAGCGCGATGCGGGGCAGTTGCTGTGCTCCAAGCCGCACACCGTGACGCGCTACGACTGGCTCACGGCCACGCAGTACCTGAACGGCTCGGGCGACAACCAGCGCGGCAAGTACAAGTCGTCCTACATGAAGCAGAACTTCAGCGCCCGCGAGGCGCAGCGCATCTACACGCACCTGACGCGCGTCATGCCCGGTGTCGATCTGAGCCAGTCGCTGGTGCAGGTGGACTCGTATGGCGGCGCCATCAACAAGCCCGAGCGCATCAACGACACGGCGGTGCCGCAGCGCGCGTCGATCATGAAGCTGCAGTACCAGACCTACTGGCGCAGCGCCGCCGACGATGCCGGCCACCTGCGCTGGATCAGCGACTTCTACCGCGACGTGTACGGCACGCCCGATGTGCCCGAGCGCTACGCCGGCACGCCCTACCCCGGCGAGCGCTACGAAGGCTGCTACATCAACTACCCCGACAACGACATGCTGGCCTACCCGTTCTGGTCGCAGCTCTACTACGGAGACCGGGGGCTCTATGGCTTCCTGCAGAAAGTGAAGCGCCGGTACGACCCGAACAACATCTTTCACCACGCCATGTCGGTGCGGCCCTGAGCCAGAGGACGAGAGGAACCCCATGACCCACAACGCCAGCAACCCCGGCAAGAATCGCCGCACCGTCATGCAGTGGATCGGCGGCGCATCCGCCCTTGGCGCATTGACGCCGTTGGTTCCCGCCGGTGCGCAGACACCCGACGCCGCAAGCCGCAACAGCCCGGCCGCAACGCATGCGCTGCCCCCGCGCTTTGCCTACGTCGGCACCTACACCAGCGATGCGCCGGGCGGCACGGCCGGCGGACCGGCATCGAAGGGCATCTACGTGCTCGCCGTCAACGACGGCGGCTGGACGCAAGTGCAAACGGTCGCAAGCGCGAACCCTTCGTTTCTTGCCGTGCACCCCAGCCAGCGCTTCCTGTACGCGATCAACGAGATCGACACCTACCAGGGCCTGCCCACCGGCACGGCCGAGGCCTATGCCATCGACGAGCGCAGTGGCCGCCTGACCTTGCTCAACCGCCAGCCGCTGTCGCTGTCGGGCGTGATCCCGGCGCACCTGGCCGTATCGCCTGATGGCCGCGCGCTGGCCGTGGCCCTGTATGGCGGCGGTGCCTACAACGTGCTGCCGATCGATGCGGACGGCAAGGTCGGCAAGGTCTCTGGCATCGAGAAAGAAACCGGCTCCGGCCCCGATGCCGAGCGCCAGGAGTCGCCGCATCCGCACATGGTGCTGTTCGATGCCTCGGGCCAGCGCGTGCTTGGCACCGATCTCGGCAGCGACCGCATCAATGCCTTCACGCTCGCCGACGGCAAGCTCGCCTTGCTCGGCCGCACGGCCACGCAGCCCGGCGGCGGCCCGCGCCACCTTGCGCTGCACCCTTCGCAACGCTTCCTGTACCTCGTGAGTGAACTCGACGCCACGGTCGCCTGCTTCGGCTACGACGCGGCAAGCGGCAAGGTCGGAGAGCAACGCCAGCGCATCGCGACCGTGCCCGATGGCTTCAGCGGCCAGAAGAACGCGGCGGCGCTGGTCATGCACCCCTCGGGCCAATTCCTCTACGCCAGCAACCGCCGGTTGAAATCGGACCACCCGATGGCCGACAGCGTTGCCGCCTTCCGCGTCGATGCGAACAGCGGCACGCTGACACCGCTGCAGCACTGGAACGAGGGCCTGCGCTTTCCGCGCGCACTGGCGATGGCGCCCGGTGGCAGCCACCTCTACGCGCTCAGCCAGAAAGGCGACACCATCCTGCGCCTGCGCATCGACCCCGCGAACGGCAAGCTCGACCAGCCGGTGCAGGTCGCGCAAGTGCCGACACCGGTGTGCCTGGTGTTTGCCTGATGCGCAGCAGGGCTTAGCTAGCTCCCGCGCGTGAGCATCCGCCCTGCGCGCGCAAGCACGCGGGCTTCGCCCTCGCCGCCGCGATAGGCCAGCACGCCGTTCACGAACACGTGCTCCACGCCCAGGCTCACGCCGTGCGGCTTGTCGTAGGTGGCGGTGTCGGCGATGGTCTCGGGGTCGAACACCACCACGTCGGCCATGCTGCCCGCGCGCAGCAGGCCACGGTCGGCGATGCGCAGGTTGCGCGCGGTCATGCCGGTCATCTTGTACACCGCCTGCTCCAGCGTGAACAGCTTGCGCTGGCGCCAGTAGCGCGCAAACACGCGCGGGAACGCGCCCCACAGGCGCGGATGCGGATGGCGGTCGTGCGGCAGGCCGTCGCTGCCGATCATGGTGAAGGGGTGCGCAATGACGCGCTCCACGTCTTCTTCCTGCATCTGGAAGTAGCAGGCGCCGCCGGGCTTCAGGCGCAGGCAGGCCTCTTGCTCGGTGGTGCCCCACTCGCGCGCGATGTCGGAGATCAGGCGGCCCGTCATCTCGGGGTGCGGGTCGGACCAGGTCAGCAGCACGTCGATGACGCCATCGACCAGGTCTTCGCGCAGCACGGTGGAGCCGGCCACGTAGGGGTACACGTCCATCGCGATCTTCTGGCGCCTGGCCAGGGCTTCGATGAGCGGCAGCGTTTCCTTGGTGCGGCCCCAGTTGGCGGGGCCGGCGCACTTGTGGTGCGAGATGACGAGCGGCACGCCGGCGTTGAAGGCCGAGTCGCCCGCTTCGTGCAGCGCCTCGATGATCTGTTGCATCTCGCTGCGCAGATGGGTCGCGTACACGCCGCCGTGCCGCGCCACGACGCGTGCGAGCGCCGTCACTTCTTCGGCCGGTGCGGCAAAGGCTTCTTCATAGAACAGGCCCGAGGACATGCCATGCGCGCCATCGGCCATGCAGCTGTCGAGCAGCGCTTCCATGCGCGCCAGTTCATCGCCGCTCGCCGGCCGTTCGAGCGCTTCCATGGTCGCGAAGCGCAGCGTGGTGTGGCCGACCAGCGCAGCCACATTCAACGCCGGCTGCGTCGCATCGACGGCCGCGCGGTACTCGGCCATGGTCGCGTGTTTGAACGATTCCGCGCCCAACAGCGTGAGCGGCGGCTTCGACTGCGGCGTGCGGTACGGCGCCAGCGAGATGCCGCAGTTGCCCGTCACCACGGTGGTGATGCCCTGCGACACCTTGGGCAGGCACAGCGGGTCGCGCAGCACGATCGCGTCGTCGTGCGTGTGCGCGTCGATGAAACCGGGCGCGATCACCTTGGCACGGCAATCGACAACCTCGACGTCGGCCAGCGCGAGCCCTTCGGGCAATCGCGCGCGCAGGCCTTCGCCCAGCGCCAGGATGCGGTCGCCCTGCAGCAGCACGTCGCCGGGCCACGAGGGTCCGCCCGAACCGTCGACCACGAGGCCGGCTTCGAGCAGGATGGCTTTGTTGGGGTCGCTCACGATGCGCGTCCTCCTTCGTTGATGCCGCCGCCGTCCCAGCTTTGCAGCGGATGCGTGGTGGCATCGATGCCGTGGCGCTGGAAGGCTTCGCGTGCGCGCTGCAGGCGCTGCACCGCGGGCTCGCCGCGGCGCTGGGCCACCAGCACGGTCAGGATTTCAATGGCGGTGAGGTGCGTCAAATAGGCATCGATGCCCACGTGCATCACCGCGTCGTCGGGCACCGAGAGGCCCAACAGAAAGTCGGCCTTGGCCGCGAGCGCCGTGCCGGGCCGCGTGAGCGCGACCACCTTGGCGCCCTGCCCGCGCGCGATGTCCACCGCGTCGAGCAGCGAGGGCATGCCGCCCACGTGCGAGATGGCGATCACCACGCCGCCGGGCCGCTGCGCTGCGCCGGCCACCTGCTGCAGGTGGTAGTCGGCCCAGGCGTTGGCCGAGATGCCGAGGCGGAACAGGCGCGCCTGCAGGTCGTTGGCCATGAACCACGAGGTCGCGCCCGCGCCGTACAGGTCCACGTGCGGCGCGGCGGCAATGGCCGCCACGGCGCCGTCGAGCACCTGCATGTCGAGCTGGCCGCGCACGCCCGAGACCGAGGCGGCCGCGCTACGCGCGATCTTGCTGACCACTTCGTCGGCCGCGTCCTCGATGTTGACGCGGCGGTGCAGGGGCGAACCGCCCAGCGCCAGTTCCTGCGCGAGTGCGAGCTTGAACTCGCGCAGCCCGGCAAAGCCGAGGTCGCGGCAGGTGCGCATGATGGTCGGCACCGAGCTGCGCGAACGCTCGGCCAGTTGCTCGAAGCTTTCTTCGAGCACGCGGTCCGGGTCTTCGAGGATCAGGTCGAGAATCGCGCGCCGCGTCGCCGGGGCGCCGCTGCGGGTTTCCGCGATTTTCTGAAGCAGTGAAGGAGTCATCGGGTCCGGGTTCAGAAGTGCATGGCGACGGCGTCGCTCACGCGGTAATCCTGTTCGACCACAGGCATCCAGTGCCATTTGTCGAAGGTGGTGCAGGGGTGCGAAATGCCGAGGCCGACGCGGTCGCCCACGGCCGGGGCCTGCGCCTCTTCGGCGGCATCCCAGCGCAGGTAGGCGTGCTGGTCGTTCAGCGCGGTGATCTTCCAGCCGGCGGGCACGGCCTGCGCTTGCAGCGCGCCGCGTGCCGCGCGTGCGATGGGCACGGGCATCGACAGGTCGAAGGAGATGTCGCGCTTGCCCACGGCAAGAATCGCCAGGCCGGGTTCGGGCCGCGATTGCACGGTGGCCCAGACTTCCATGGCCGGTGTCAGGCCCTCGCCGCAGCCGCAGCCCAGGCGCTCGTCCACCGCGTTCACCATGCGCTTGTAGAAGCCGTGGTCGTGCGTGACGTAGCAGCCCGAGCGCAGCAGGCCGCGCACCGGCGCACCCAATGCAGGCTTCAAGCGCCCGGCCACGAGGTCGAAGATGGCCGAGCCGCCGGCCGAGACCAGCACCTCGTCGGTCTCGAACAGCTTGTTCGTGTCGCAGTGGCGCGCCACGGCTTCCACGCGGTCCATCAGCGTGTTGGCGTAGGCCGTGTCGGGTTCGCTGGCACCGGTGGCGCCCTGCCCTTCGTAGGTCTCGATGCCCACGAGCTTGACCGCGTCGCTGGCGCGCAGGCGGGTCGCGAGCGCGATGGCTTCCTCATGCGTGCGGCAGCCGGTGCGGCCGCCATCGACACCGATCTCGATCATCACGTCGAAGGGCACGCTGGCGGGCTCACGCTTCGTCCAGTCTTCGATCAGCGCCAGTTGCGCGAGCGAATCGACCAGGAACACGATGCGCAGGTCGGCATGCGCGCGCAGCAGCATCTGGATGCCGGCCAGGTCTTCGTCGCTCACCACCTGGTTGGCGATGAGCGCGCGGCGCGCACCGGCGGCCACGCCCACGGCCAGTTGCGTGACGGTGGCGAAGGTCAGGCCCCAGGCGCCCGCGTCGAGTTGGCGTTTGAAGAGTTGCGGCGACATCGTCGTCTTGCCGTGCGGTGCGAGGTCGATGCCCCATTCGCGCACACGTGCCTGCATCCACGCCAGGTTGTGTTCGAGCGCCTCGCGCTTGAGCATGGCCAGCGGCAGCGGCAGGTCGCCGGCCAGCACGTTCCAGCCTGCCTGGCCGATCTCGCTGCGGCGGCGTGGCGGCTGAGTGCGCGGGTAGCCCTTGAAGTTGCTGCCCAGCAGCGGGTCCTGGAAGTCCTTGGCGGCGGCGTCGGTGGTGGTCATGGTCATGCGGCAATGTTGGAGAGCAGGTCTTTGCGGAGGCAGGCGCGATAGTGTCCCGCCGAAATTTCTTCGAGCGCGGGCACAGTCTGCGCGCAGATGTCGATGGCATGCGGGCAGCGGGTGCGAAACACGCAGCCCGAGGGTGGCGAAATGGGGCTGGGAATGTCGCCCTTGAGCGCGATGCGCTCGGTGGCCATCTCGGGATCGGGCTTCGGGCTCGCGGCCAGCAGCGCCTGGGTGTAGGGGTGCGAGGGGCGCGCGAACAGCTCGTCGGTGGTGGCCACTTCCATCACCTTGCCCAGGTAGAGCACCACCACGCGGTCGCACAGGTACTCGACCACGTCGAGGTCGTGCGAGATGAAGAGCATCGTCAGGCCCAGGCGCTCGCGCAGGTCGGCCAGCAAGTTGATGACCTGCGACTGGATCGACACGTCGAGCGCCGACAGCGGCTCGTCGGCCACGATGAACTCGGGCTCGACCGCCAGTGCGCGCGCCACACCGATGCGCTGGCGCTGGCCGCCCGAGAACTCGTGCGGAAAGCGGCTCGCATGCTCGGCGCGCAGGCCGACGGTTTCGAGCAGCTCGGCGATGCGCTTGTCGCGTGCCGCCGCGCCCTTGTGCAGGCCGTGCGTGGACAGCGCCTCGCCCAGGATGGCGCTGATGCGCATCTTCGGGTTGAGGCTGGCGTACGGGTCCTGAAAGATGATCTGCAGCTTGCTGCGCAGCTTGCGCATGCGCTCGCCCGAGAGCGCACCGATGTCGTCGCCCCGGTAGAGCACCTGACCTTCGGTGCGCTCGAGCAGCCGCAGCACGGTGCGGCCGATGGTGCTCTTGCCCGAGCCGGATTCGCCGACGAGGCCCAGCGTTTCGCCGGGCTGGATGGCGAACGACACGTCGTCGACCGCGCGCACGGGGCGGTCGCTGCTGCCGAAGTATTTCTTGAGTCCGCGGACTTCGATGAGGGGAGCGGCGGTGGTCATCGTGGGCTATTGGGTCGTGGGCTTTTGGGGTTTGGCTCCCTCCCCTTCCGGGGGAGGGTTGGGGTGGGGGCACGACGGCACTTGATGAAGCACTGCGCCGAACGAACGCCGCCTGCCCCCATCCCGGCCTTCCCCCGGGAGGGGAAGGAGCAAGACGGGAGCGATGCGCGGGTCATGCAGCCCTCGCCAACGCTGCTTGCGGCTGCACGCGAATGCAGCGCGCCTGGCGGTCTTGCCGGATGTCGATCAGCGGCGGCATCGCATCCTTGCAACCCGCCAACGCCTGGTCGCAACGCGGCTCGAAGGCACAGCCCGGCGGCGGCGCAAGCGGGCTCGACACCTGCCCGCGAATCGCAAAGAGCCGCTTGGGCTTGGGCTGCCCCGGCAACCGCGCCTTGCCCGGCAGGCAGGCCAACAGGCCCTGCGTGTACGGATGCTCGGGCTGCGCGAACAGCGGCCGCACAGGCGCGCTCTCGACCACGCGGCCCGCATACAGCACCACCACGTCGTCCGCATGGTGCGCGACCACGCCGAGGTTGTGGGTGATGAAGAGGATGCTCATGCCCGTCTCGGCCTGCAGCCGGCGCATGAGTTCGAGGATCTGCGCCTGGATGGTCACGTCGAGCGCGGTCGTGGGCTCGTCGGCGATCAGCAGCGTCGGGTCGCAGGCCATGGCCAGCGCGATCATCACGCGCTGGCGCATGCCGCCCGAAAGCTGGTGCGGGTACTCGTGGATGCGTTGCGCGGCAGCCGGAATCTCGACCAGCTCCAGCATGCGCAACGCATGGGCCAGCGCCGACTTGCGGTCCAGCCCCTTGTGCAGGCGCACGCTCTCGGCGATCTGCTCGCCGATGGTGAAGACCGGGTTCAGGCTGGTCATCGGCTCCTGGAAGATCATCGACAGCTGGTTGCCGCGCAGCGAGCGCATCTCGCGTTCGCCGATCTGCAGCAGGTCGAGCGACTTGCCTTCGCGCGTCACGAACGACGCGGTGCCGCTGACCTGCGCGTTCGCGGTCTTGGGCAACAGGCGCATCAGCGTGAGGCTGGTGACCGACTTGCCCGAGCCCGACTCGCCCACCAGCGCGGTGGTCTTGCCGGGCTGGATCGAGAAGCTCACGTCGGCCACCGAACGCACGAGGCCGTCTTCGGTGGGGAAGCTCGTGCTCAGGTTGTTGACCGTGAGACGCGGTGTGTTGTGGGAGGCGTTCGTCATCACGAGGTCTTCTTGAGCTTGGGGTCCAACAGGTCGCGCACGCCGTCACCCAGCAGTTGCAGCGACAGTGCCGTGAAGATGATCGCGAGCCCCGGGAACAGCACCACCCAGAAAGCCTGGTGCGCGTACTGCTGGCTGCCCGCGACCATGGTGCCCCAGGTCGGGATCTCGGGCGGCACGCCGACGCCGAGGAACGACAGGCCCGCTTCGGCCAGGATGGCGTAAGCGAAGATGAACGACACCTGCACGAGGATCGGCGACATCAGGTTCGGCAATATGTGCCGCCACAGGATGCGCGAGGTGCGCACGCCCAGTGCGCGCACCGCTTCCACGAACAGCAGTTCGCGCACCACCAGCGTCGAGGCCCGCACCACCCGCGCCACGCGCGGCGTGTAGACCAGCACCAGCGCCAGCACGGTGTTGACCAGCGAGGGCCCGAGGATGGCCACCAGCGCGATGGCCAGCAGGATGTCGGGGAAGGACATCATCGCGTCGACCACGCGCATCAGCGGCGTGTCGAGCCGGCGGAAGAAGCCGGCCATCAGGCCCAGCACGGTGCCGGCGATGACCGAGCCCAATGCGGTGAGCGCGGCAATCGCCAGCGAGTAGCGCGCGCCGTGCACGATGCGCGAGTACATGTCGCGCCCGAGTTCGTCGGTGCCCAGCAGGTGCTCGGCGCTCGGCGCCTTCAGGCGTTGCAGCACGGCCGTGTCGTTGGGGTCGGCCGAAGCGAACAGCGGCGCGCCGATCGCCAGGATGGCGATGACCAGCAGCACCAGCGCGGAGACCATCACGATGCGACGGTGCATCAGCTGGCGGAGCATTCTTGGCATTTGCATGGTGTTTCTCTTCAGACCTTCACGCGCGGGTCGACCACCGCGTACAGCAGGTCGATGGAGAAATTGATCAGCACGTAGATCGCCGCGATCACCAGCAGCGCGCCCTGAATGACGGGGTAGTCGCGGCGCAGCACCGCGCTCACCACGAGGTTGCCCACGCCGGGCAGGCCGAACACGGTCTCGGTGATGACGGCGCCGCCGATCATCAGCGCGACCGTGAGGCCGATCACCGTGACGATGGGCACCAGCGCATTGCGCAGCGCGTGCTTCAGCACGACGACGCTTTCGCTCAGGCCCTTGGAGCGTGCGGTGCGCACGTAGTCTTCGCCCAGCACGTCGAGCATCGAGGCGCGCGTGAAGCGGATGATGAGCGCCGAGTTCAAGAGCCCCAGCACCGCAGCCGGCAGCACCAGCGAATGCAGCCGCTCGGCCAGTGCCGCATCGGGCGCGCCGTAGCCCGAGACCGGGAACCAGCCGAAGGACACGGCAAAGATCTGGATGAGCACGATGCCGAGCCAGAAGCTCGGAATGCTGGCGCCCAGCATCGCGATGCCGGTGAAGAGCTGGTCGACCACGCGCCCGCGGAACACGGCCGAGACGATGCCGCAAGGCACGCCGATCAGCGCCGCGATGGCCACGGCCATCAGCGCGAGCAGCGTGGTGGGCTCGGCGCGCTCCCACAGTGCCTGCGTCACAGGCCGCTGCAGAAAGATCGAGGTGCCCAGGTTGCCCTGCAGCACTTCGCGCAGCCAGTAGCCGAACTGCACGGGCAATGGTTTGTCGAGGCCGTATTCCTTCTGCACGCGGGCGATGTCGGCGGCGGTGGCCTGGTCGCCCAGCAGCACCGAGACCGGATCGCCCGAGGCCGCGCGCGTGAGCACGAAGACGAGCACCGCCACGATGGCGAGCACGACGAGCATGCCGCCGGCCCGCGAGGCGATGTAGCGAAGCAAAGACTTTTTCATCACGCCGAAAACTCGATGGCCGCCGCGCTGCCCACCGCCACGTACTGGCCGGTGAACTTCACGTCGCCGCCCTGCACGCGGAAGACCGTCACGTTGTCGCCCTGCTTGTTGTGGCACACGTAGAGGAAGCGGCCGCTCGGGTCGAGCGTGCAGCTGCGCGGGTAGTTGCCGCGCGTCCATTCCTCACGCACCAGCGTGGGCGCGCCGGTGCGCGCATTGATCCTGAAGAGCGAGATCGAATCGTGCAGGCGGTTGAGCGACACGAAGTGCTGGCCGTCGGGCAGCATGCGGATGCCCGATGCGTAGCTGGTGCCTTTGAAGCCCTTCGGCAGCGCCGAGGTTTCGCTCACGAGCGTGAGCACGCCGGTGGCGTTGTCATAGCGCATGAAGGCGATGGTCGAGGCCTCTTCATTCACCAGGTAGAACCACTTGCCGTTCGGATGAAAGATGAAATGGCGCGCGCCCGAACTCTCGGACACGGCCACGGTGCTCGGCTGACTCAGCACGCCGGTGATGCGGTCGAAGCGGTACGAGATGACGCGGTCGAGCCCCAGGTCGGCTACCAGAACGAAGTTGCCCTTCGGGTCGGCATGCACCATGTGGGCGTGCGGGCCGTCGTGGTCGCTGGTGGCGAAACCTTCGTGCGAGCGCGCGGCTTCAGGCACCACGTCGGCGCCGGGCTTGCACGGCGTGGATGCGCCGCAGGCCTCGACGTCCTTGTAGACGACGGCGGGAACGCTGGCGTCGGGCGTGCCGTCGGCGCGCAGGGCAATCACGCTGACGTCGCCGCTCGCGTAGTTGGCGGTAAAGAGAAAGCGCCCATCAGGGTGCACGCTGATGTAGGCCGGGTCCTTGCCGCCGCAGGGCGTTTCCGACACGAACGACAGCGCGCCGTTCGCGCCGATGCGAAAGGCCGAGACCGAGCCGGCCTCGAACTCGTTCGCCGCATAGAGCATCGGCAGCTTCGGATGGCGCGCGAGCGATGCGGGGTTGCGCAGCTTCGCGCCCTCGCCCGTGCTGGCCACAGCGGGTGGCGCGCCGGGAATGGGCTTGAGCGCGCCGGTGGCGCTGTCGAGCACGAACTGGTGCACGCCCAGGCCACGCCCGCCGCGCCACGGCTTGCCGCCGTCCGAGTAGGTGCCCACGTAGGCGTAGACCGGGCCGGACGTTGCGGCCTGGACGGTAGAGGCCGTGAGGCCAAGGGCTCCGAGGCCGGAGGCCAGTGCGCTGGCTTGCAGAAGTTGGCGACGCGATGGCATGGCTGTGTTCCCCGTGCCTTACTTGATCTTCGCGTTCCAGAAGAACGGCCAGGTCGCGGGCTGGTAGTTGTCCAGCGCCGGGCTCTTGGCCGAGAGGCCGTTGAACTTGCCGACGTTGATGTAGGGCACTTCGTCATAGACGACCTGCTGCACCTTGCCCCACAGCGCGCCGCGCTTGGCCGGATCGCTTTCGGTGTTGAAGGCATTCAGCGCCGCCTTCTTGGCGGGCGTGTCCCACCAGCCGGGCGCACCGTCGCCGAGCTGCGGCGGCGAGAGCATCGGCTCGGGGAACTGGCCCGAGTGGGTGACGTAGACGTCCCACAGCTTGGAGTCGTTGCGGCGCTGCACCAGCGTGGCCCAGTCGACCACGTTGAGGTCGACCTTGAAGCCGGCGCGCTTGAGCTGCTCGGCCATCAGCAGCGCCATGTTGTAGTGGAAGTCGTACTGGCGGCTGGTGAGCACGCGGATCGGCTCGCCCTTGTAGCCGGCCTTGGCCGCGAGTTCCTTGGCCTTGGGGGCGTTGCGCTGGTTGTACTGGTTGACGCCCGAGGCCGAATAGAACGGCGAGCCCTTCGGGAAGTGGTTGCCCTCGGCCACGAAGAAGCGCGTGTCGCCGAAGCCGGCCGCGAGCATCTCGCCTTCGCCCAATGCGGTCTGGATCGCCTGGCGCACGGCCGGGTTGGCGGCCACGCCTTCCTTGGTGTTGAGCACGAGGTACGGGAAGCCGAACGACGGCGTCATGATCGGCAGCGTCTTGCCGCCCGCGGCCTCCAGGCGCGGCAGGGCCTCGACCGGCAGCAGGTCGGCAAAGTCGTACTGGCCGGCCAGCGCGCCTTCGACGCGCGTGCTGGCGTTGGGCACGGGCACGAAGCGCAGCTCTTCGATGGCCGCCTCGCGCTTGCCGCCGTAGCCGCTGGCCGGCTCCTTGCGCGCCGAGTACTTGTCGAAGCGCGTGAGCAGCACGAACTGGTCGGGGCGGCGCTCCTTGAACTTGTAGGGGCCGGTGCCAATGAATTCCTTCAGCGGCGAAGCGATCGAGTCCTTCGCCATGATGGCCGCCATGCCGCTGGGCAGCGCCAGTTGCGACAGCAGCGGCGCGTAGGGCTCCTTCAGCACGATGTCGACGGCCAGCGGGCCCTTGGCCTTGAGGCTGTCGATTTCCTTGCCCACGGCCTTGCCGCGCGGCGACTGGTCCATCCAGCGCTGCAGGCTGGCCACCACGTCGTCGGCCGTGAGTTCACGGCCGTTGTGCAGCATCACGCCCTTGCGCAGGGTGATGGCGTAGGTCTTGCCGTCGGCCGAGATCTTCGGCATGCCCTCGGCCAGCATCGGCACCACGTTCCACTTGGCGTCGAAGGTGTAGAGCGTTTCGTACACGTGCTGCATGATGGTTCCGACCAGGTCGGCGGTCGATGCCATCGGGTCGAGCGTCTGCGGCTCGGCCACCATCGCCAGCGTGGCGAAGTTGCGCGGGCCTTGTGCATGCGCTTGCTGATGGGGCAGCGCGGCGCAGAGCATCGCGAGCAGGGAGGCGCCCAACAGGCTGCGCTTCGACAGCAGGGGCAGGCGCTGGACAAGACCGACGTGGGGCATGGGGAACTCCTTCATGGGGGGCGGGCAAGTTTGTGAAAGAAATTTTCTTTTCGGCCCGGACTTTGAAGCAGTATTCACGCCAAATCATCCGTGTTAACCCTCGATAGAGGGTTTTTCTGAAATAGATTTTCAGATTGGATGGATACTCGCACATCCCCTTCCATCGTTCACTTCACAACCCCAGGAGCCCTCCCATGCCTCTCGAATACCTCGGCGCCCCGCCCCTTGCTTCCGACCGCCAGGTCCGCCCCTTCTCCCCGGCCGTGCGCGCCGGCGACTTCGTCTATGTGTCGGGCCAGGTGCCCGCCAACAAGGACGGCGAGATCGTGGTGGGCGGCATCGAGGCGCAGACGCGCCAGGTGATGGAAAACCTCAAGACCGTGCTCGCCCTGGCCGGCGCCACGCTCGACGACGTGTGCAAGAGCACCGTCTGGCTGCAGGACGCGCGCGACTTTGGTGCCTTCAACCGCATCTACATGAGCTACTTCGGCGAGAACAAGCCCGCCCGCTCGACCACCGAGGCTCGGCTGATGGTCGATGCGAAGGTCGAGATCGACGTGGTGGCCTACAAGCCCAAGGCCTGATCAGGCCTGCTGCAGCTCGGTCTTGCGCTGGATGATGCGCGAGACCAGCCCGTATTCGACCGCCTCGTCGGCCGACAGCCAGCGGTCGCGCTCGATGTCGGCCAGCACCACGTCGATCGGCTTGCCGGTTTCCCGCGCGATCTCGTGCGCGATGCGCTGGCGGGCCTTGATGATCTCTTGCGCCTGGATGGCGATGTCGGTCGCCTGGCCGCCCGCGCCGCCGCTGGGCTGGTGAATCAGGAAGCGGGTGTTGGGCAGGCACACGCGGCGCTCGCGCGGTGCCGACAGGAACAGGTGGGTGGCCGCGCTGCCAACCCAGCCGGTGCCGATCATGTTCACCGGTGCACTGATGAAACGCACGATGTCATGGATGGCATCGCCCGACTCCAGGTGGCCGCCCGGCGAACTCACGAGGATGTCGATGGGTTGCTGGTTGTCCGCGTCGAGCGCGATGAGCCGGCGCGTCACGTCGGCGGCCACGGCGTCGGTGATGGTGCCGAAGATCAGGAGCGTGCGCGATTTGAATGCCTTCTCCTCCAGGTAGGAGTTGCGCGGCTCGGCGGTGGCCGCGGGCTTGGTGTCGTCGTCGGTTTCCATTGAGAACATGGGCTGCATGAAGAAAGCTCCTGTGGTTGAACTGTCTTGACGAACAAGCCCACAGTTTCGTGACATTACCGCTGCTGTGGCAAGCTGCGCCGATGCTCGATGAACGCTATCTGTCGCAATTCCCGGTGCATCGCGGCCGGCTGGTTCGTGCCGCCATGCGCCTGCTCGGCGGCAAGGCCGAGGCTGAGGACGTGGTGCAGGACACCTACCTGCGCGCACTGGAAACAGGCCAGGGCAACGCCCGCGAACTCGACGCGGCGCAGGCCTGGCTGACCACGGTGATGCAGCACCTGGCCATCGACCGGCTGCGGCGGCGCAACTGGATGCAGGCGTGGCTTCAGGATGCCGGCGCCGAGGCGCAAGGCACCGCGCACGAGGCGCCTTCGGCACAGGACGACGCGGCGCTGGCCGAATCCACGGCGCAGGCGCTGCGCCTGCTGGCCACGCGGCTGTCACCGGCGGATGCAGCCGCTGTGCTGCTGCGCGAGGTCTTCGAGGCCAGCTTCAAGGAGATCGCGGAGGCCAGTGGCAAGACCGAGTCGGCCTGCAGGCAGCAGCTGCATCGTGCGCTGCTGCGGCTGCGGCAGGACAGTCGCGCGGACGAAGGCCGCGACAACGACACCGGATCGGACGCGCACTTTCATGTGTACCGGCAGGCGCTGCATGACTGCGATGCGAAGCTGCTGTTCGCGATGCTGCGGCAACCGCCCACGCGGGCCTTTGGGGCGTCGGCCTCGATGGCCGCCACTGCCAGTGGTGCGCCGCGCGCGGTCTGCCAGGTCATGCAGATCGGTGGGCGGATCGGCCTTGTGCTGACGCTGGGTGGAAAGGTGTTGTGCGTACTGCCGCTGGATGCGCGGCCAATGGAAGAAGAGGCCCTCTCTTCGCATTAGCCCCTTCCCCCTCTGGGGGAAGGTTGGGATGGGGGCCGCGCGGCCTCAAAGACTGCGCGGCATCGAAGGCCGCATGCCCCCACCCCTGCCCTCCCCCGGAAGGGGAGGGAGAAAGACGGGATCAGCCCGCCAGCCGCCCAGCCACGAGTTGCAACACCCGATCGCAACGCTTCGCCAGATCCTGGTCATGCGTGACCATCACAAAGGCCGTGCCATGCCGATGCGCCAGATCAAGCATCAGCGCGAATACCGTATCGGCAGTGCTGCGGTCGAGGTTGCCCGTCGGCTCGTCGGCCAGCACGCAGGCAGGCTGCGTGACCAGCGCCCGCGCGATCGCCACGCGCTGGCGCTCGCCGCCCGACAACTCTGCCGGCCGATGGTGCAAGCGCTCGGCCAAGCCCACGCTCGACAGAATCTTCGTAGCCGACTGCACAGCCTGCGCCGGCTCCACGCGGCGGATCTTCAGCGGCATCGCCACGTTGTCGAGCGCGCTGAACTCGGGCAACAAATGATGGAACTGGTAGACGAAGCCCAGGTGCTGGTTGCGCAGGCGCCCTTGCTCGGCGGCATCGGCATGCGCGATGTCCTTGCCCAGCAGTTCGACCTTGCCGGACGTGGGCGCATCGAGCCCGCCCATCAGGTGCAGCAGCGTGCTCTTGCCGGAGCCCGAGGCGCCGACGATGGCCAGCGTTTCGCCGGCATGCACGTCGAGGTCGACGCCGTGCAGCACCGTCAGGTCGAGCCGGCCTTCGTGGAAGCGCTTGGTCAGGCCGCGGGCCTTCAATACAACGTCACTCATAGCGCAGGGCCTCGGCGGGGTTCACGCGGCTGGCGCGCCAGCTCGGGTACAGCGTGGCCAGGAACGACAGGACAAGGGAAATGATGGCAATCGGCATGATGTCGCTGCGCTGCGGATCGCTCGGCATCTTGCTGATCAGGTAGATGTCCTTCGGCAAGAAGCTGGCGTGGAAGAGCCGCTCGAGGAAGGGCACGATCACGTCGATGTTGTAGGCGATGCCCAGCCCCAGCAGCAGGCCGATGCCGGTGCCGATCACGCCCACCATCGCGCCCTGCACCACGAAGATGCCCATGATGCTGCGCGGCGAGCTGCCCAGCGTGCGCAGGATGGCGATGTCGGCGCGCTTGTCGGTCACGGTCATCACCAGCGTCGAGACGAGGTTGAAGGCCGCCACCGCCACGATCAGCGTGAGGATGATGAACATCATGCGTTTCTCGACCTGCACGGCCGCGAACCAGGTCTTGTTCTGGCGCGTCCAGTCGCGGATCAGGAACTGGCCCGGCAAGGTCACGGCCAGCTGGTCGGCGATGTCGCGGGCCTCGTTCAGGTCTTTCAGCTTGAGGCGGATGCCGGTCGGGCCTTCGAGGCGGAACACCTTGGCCGCGTCTTCCTCGTGGATCATGGCCAGCGCCGAGTCGTACTCGTAGTGGCCCGAATCGAAGGTGCCGACCACGGTGAACTGCTTGAGCCTGGGCACCACGCCGGCCGGCGTGACCTGCCCGCCCGGTGCCACCAGCGTGACCTGGTCGCCCGGCTGCACGAACATCGAGCGCGCCAGCTCGATGCCCAGCACGATGCCGAACTGGCCCGGCACCAGCTTGTCGAAGGTGCCGCCCGCGGCAATGCCGTTGGTGTCGGTGACTTCGGGCTCGAGCTTGGGGTCGATGCCGCGAATGATCGCGCCCTTCATGTCTTCACCGCGCGCGATCAGCGCCTGCGTGTTGATGAAGGGCGCCGCGCCGACCACCTCGGGGTTCTTGCGCGCCGCCGCCATGATCTGGTCGATGTCCTGCAGCGCCTGGCCGTCGCGCGAAAGGATCTCGATGTGCGACACCACGCCGAGCATGCGGTCGCGCACCTCTTTCTGGAAGCCGTTCATCACACTGAGCACAATGATCAGCGCCGCCACGCCCAGCGCGATGCCGAGCATCGAGACACCGGAGATGAAGGAGATGAAGCCGTTGCGCCGCGTCGCCCGGCCTGCGCGCGTGTAGCGCCAGCCGAGCTGCAGTTCATAGGGGAGTCGCATCAAATTTCCCGCCGAGCCGCCTCAAGGGAAATTTGCCCGCCCTCGGGGGGCAGCGAACACACGAAGTGAGGAGCGAGGGGGTAGGTCATACGTCGGAATTGTGGCATCCCGGATTCCCTTGGGGCTTCCCGGACAATAGGGGAATGGCCGAAACCTCCCCACGTCACCTGTTGATCCCCTTTGCCGGCCGCGGTTCCCCTGCTTGCCGCGCCGCCCTGCCCACCCTGCGGCTGCCGAACCTCGAAACCCTGCTGCTGCGACTGACCCTGGCCGACACCGACTCGCAGGACGAAAGCACGCGCTCGCCTCCGCATGAACGCGCGCTCGCGCAGGCGCTGGGCATCTCCGCCGCCGATGGCTGCATTCCCTGGGCCGCGCTCGAAGCCCGAAAAACCGGCCTGGCCGCGCCCGGCGACCACGAAGGCTGGGGCCTCGTGACGCTGTGCAACTGGCAGGTCGGCATCGACGACGTGGCGCTGGGCGATCCGTCCGCCATCGAGATCGACGCCGCCGAATCGATGGCCCTGCTGGCTGTCGCGGGCCCGTTCTTCGAAGAAGACGGCATTGCGCTCTACCCCTCCGACACGCCGGGCCGCTGGCTCGCATGCGCGCCCATCTTCGACGGGCTGGCCACCGCTTCCATCGACCGTGCAGTGGGCTTCCCGATCTCGCAGTGGTCACCGCTGGGTGATTCAGCGCGCCCTTTGCGCCGCCTGCAGAACGAAATGCAGATGCTGCTCTACACGCAACGCGTGAACGACGACCGCGCCGCGCGCGGCGTGCCGCCCATCAACTCGTTCTGGCTCAGCGGCACCGGCGCGCTGAAGAACGAGGCAGCGCGACCCGCGGCAACGCCCGAGGTCGACGATGCCCTGCGCATCGCCGCCCTGCGCGACGACGGCGCGGCCTGGGCCGCCGCCTGGCAGGCGCTGGACGCCGGTGCCATCGCCGACCTGCTGAGCGACTACACGCGTGGCGCCGACGTGACGCTCACGCTCTGCGGCGACCGCGCGGCGCAGCGCTACACCGTGCAGCAGCGCGGACTGGCCCGCTGGGCCAAGAGCCTGTTCGATCGCACGCGCGCATCGAGCGTGCTGGAGTCGCTATGAAGATCGTCGCCCGTGAGATCCCGCCGCGCACCGTCTGGGCGCTGGAACAGGCCGGTGTGCATCCGCTGCTGGCGCGCCTTTTCGCGGCACGTGGCGTGCGCGCCAAGGAAGAACTCGACGACGGCCTGGTCCGCCTGCTGCCGCCCGACACGCTGCGCGGCACGCGCGAAGCCGCCGTGCTGCTCGCCGACGCGATGGCGCAAGACAAACGCCTGTGCATCGTGGCCGACTACGACTGCGACGGCGCCACCGCCTGCGCGGTCGGCGTGCGCGGCCTGCGCCTGCTGGGCGCGAAGAACGTGAGCTACCTCGTGCCCGACCGCGTGGTCGATGGCTACGGCCTCACGCCGCCGATTGCCGAGCGCGTGGCCGACAGCGGCGCCGACATGCTGATCACCGTCGACAACGGCATCGCCAGCGTCGAAGGCGTTTTTGCCGCCAAGGCGCGCGGCCTGCAGGTGCTGGTGACCGACCACCACTTGCCCGGGCCCGAGCTGCCGGTGGCCGACGTGCTGGTCAACCCGAACCAACCGGGCTGCGAATTCGAGAGCAAGAGCATCGCCGGTGTCGGCGTCATGTTCTATGTGCTGTTGGCGCTGCGCTCCGAGTTGCGCGCGCGCGGCGTGTTCGACGTGGCAACGCAGCCCAAGCTCGATGCACTGCTGCCGCTGGTCGCGCTCGGCACCGTGGCCGACGTGGTGAAGCTCGACGCCAACAACCGCCGGCTGGTGGCGCAAGGCCTGCGCCGCATCCGCGCGGGCGCGATGCCTGCGGGCGTGGCGGCGCTCTTCAAGGCCGCGGGCCGCAACGCCTCGGTCGCCACCACCTTCGATTTCGGCTTTGCCCTGGGCCCCCGCATCAACGCGGCCGGCCGGCTGGCCGACATGACGCTGGGCATCGAATGCCTGCTGACCGACGACGCGGGCCGCGCCGAAGAACTCGCGCGCATGCTCGACGGCATCAACCGCGAGCGGCGCGACATCGAAGGCGGCATGCGCGACCAGGCGCTGCTGCTGGCCGAATCGCTCTTTGCCGCCGACGGTGAAGGCATCGAAGCCCCACCGCCGGCCATCAGCGTGTTCGACGCGAACTTCCACGAAGGCGTGGTCGGCATCGTGGCCTCGCGCATCAAGGACCGCTTTCACCGGCCGACCTTCGTCTTCGCGGCCAGCGGCGCGCCGGGCAAGGAACAGGAGCTGAAAGGCTCAGGCCGCTCGATCCCCGGCTTTCATCTGCGCGACGCGCTCGACCTCGTCGCCAAGCGCCACCCCGGCGTGCTGCTGCGCTTCGGCGGGCATGCAATGGCGGCCGGCTGCACCGTGGCGCGCGAGCACTTCAAGACCTTCGAACAAGGGCTCGCGCAGGTGGCCGGCGAATGGCTGGCCGCCGCCGCGCTCACGCGGCAGATCGAAACCGACGGGCCCATCGCACGCGAGTACATGCGCATCGACCTCGTCGACACGCTGCACAAGGAGGTGTGGGGCCAGGGCTTTGCGCCGCCGACCTTCAGCGAAGAAGTCGAAGTGGTGTCGCAGCGGCTGGTGGGCGAGAAGCACCTGGCGCTCAAGCTCAAGCACCAGGGCCAGCCGATCGATGCGATCTGGTTCAGCCATACCGAGCCGCTGCCGCCGAAGGTCAAGCTGGCGTTCCGGCTCGATGCGGACGAGTGGCAGGGCGTGCGGCGCCTGCGCTTCCTGGTCGAAGGCGCGGAGTTCTAGCCTTTCAGCCGGGCCCCAGGCCGGTGACATAGGGGTCACAGGGGACGCCCGCATCCGGGCTTCGGAGATACGATCGGTTACTTTCGTATTCCACAAGAAGAACTTCGAGACGCCCGGATGCCTTCCTGCCATGTCCCCCTCTCTTCCACCGGCCCGCGGCCATGATCGACGGCGTGAGCTACGGCCTGCTGGCAGGCCTCATGGTGTGCGGCCTCGTCCTGCTGCTGGCGTTTCGCGCGACGGTCCATAGCTACTACGCGCTGGCCTGCGCCTGTGCGCTGGTCGCCTTTGCCGGCCTGAACGGCCTCGCGTTGCGCACGCCGCCCGCGTCGTCCGCCCATTGGCCGGCGGTGGCGCTGGTGTTGTGGACGGTCTGCCGCCTGCAGTTCGGGCGGCAGTTGCTGCGGCTCAAAGACTTCGCGCCACGCCTTGACCGGGTTGCGCAGGCCACGCTGGCCATCTTCGCAGTCGCCGCGCTTTACGCGGCCGTCGAAACGCAGCTCGTGTGGACGCTGCGCGTGGTGCAGGCACTGGTGGTGGCCTCGACGGTGCTTCTTGCGGTCGGCGCGGTGATGGCGCTGCGCCGCCTGCCCTGGCCGTCGGCGCTGTTCCTGGCCGGCATGGTGCTGCTGCTCGGCGGCATCTCGGCCACGCCGATGTCGATCTGGCTCGATCCGGCCTGGGTGCCCCGCCGGATGAATTTCGCGCAGGCCGCCGTGATCGCGGAACTGCTGGTGTTCGCCGCCGCCATGGGCGTGCGCCTGCGGACCGAACAGGCGCTCGAAACGCGCGTGCAGCGCAAGGTCGAAGACCTGGGCACCGACGCATTGACCGGCGCCACCAGCCGCGCCGGCTTCGAGAGCCGCGGCAAGGACTGGCTGCGCGAGGGCCGCCCCTTCTCGTTGATGCTGGCCGACCTGAACGGCTTCAGGCGCGTGAACGAACGGCACGGCCGCGCGGGCGGCGATGCCGTGCTGGCCGCCATGGCCCGGCGCCTGCGCCAGCAGGTGCGTGCGGACGACATGGTGGCCCGGCTCGGCGGCGACGAGTTCGCGATCCTGCTGGTCGGCACACCGGCGCGGCAGAAGCTCGCGGAAATGGCCATCCGCATGCTGACGGCCGGCGCGCGGCCGGTCGAGCACGACGGCCGGCTGCTCGCGGGCGGCGAGCTGAACTTCGGCATCGCCAGCCACCCCGCCGATGGCGACACGCTCGAAAGCATCGTGCAGGCGGCCGAACGCGCGCTGCGCCATTGCGAGCAGCAACGGATGGGCCCGGCCTATGCGTTCGCGAACGAGGTGGCCTCATGAATGAATTTTTCGTACCCCTCGGCACGCGGGGCGCCGTGCATCATTCGGGCATGAGATTTCCTTCATTCCCATCGCCCGTTTCTTGCGCACCACCGAAGGCCCGGCTGTCACGTTTCTGACAGGTCGGGCTTTCACATCGGGCCTTTATCCTCGCAAGGTGACACAGCGTGCTGGGGCACGCGGGCGGGACGCATCGCGCGGGCCCTCACGCCCCATGCCCAGGCACCGTTGTTGCGCCGATCCATTCGCCACATGCAGCGCCGACAGGGCGCATCGTCGATTCACAGGAGGACGTTTTTTCCATGCGCCGTTTTGAACTGATCGAAGGAACCGCCAGCAAATTCTGGGAAGTGGAGCAGGCCGACACCGACCTCAACATCCGATGGGGCCGCATCGGCACCGCAGGCCAGAGCCAGACCAAGTCTTTCGCCGACGCCACCAAGGCAGCCGCACAACTGACCAAGCTGGTGGCCGAAAAAACCGGCAAGGGCTACAGCGAAGTCGGCGTGGCCGCGAACGCGGCCATCGGCAAGACCGAAGCCAGGCCGAAGCCCGAAACCGCCTCCGAAGAAAAAGCAGCCGCGCCCGCACGCGCACCCGCAGCAGCGAAGCCTGCGGCAACGGCCGGCGACAACACCGCCAGCGCACCTGTGCAAGAAGAAGCCGCAGCCCCTGCCAGCGAAAGCATCGACAGCCAGGCCGACCGCGTGTTCGAAGCCGTGCGCGCCAAGATGGAAGCGGGCGAACTCACGAGCACGGACACCTTGTCCCCCGGCACGCTCAAGCGCCAGCATGGCGTGAGCGAGCAAGGCGCGGCGCTGGCGTTCAAGCGGCTCAAGGCCGAGGGCCTGCTGGATGGCTGGGGCACCAGTTGCACGCCCGCCAAGGACGCGCAGGCGATCGCCAGGCAACTCGGTGCGGCCGCATCGCAGGCCGCTGCGCAGGCACCTGCCGCGCCATCGGTCGCGGAGCTGCCCGTCGATGCCGACACACCGCCCTGGCTGGCCGGCGGCACGCCCGTGCGGCTCTCGCCCGAGATGCTGCGCCAGGCCTTCCCCTCGCGCCGCTTCCCATCCAAGCCGGCCGCCACCACGAGCGTGGCCGCCACCTGGCTGCTGGTGCGCCGCAAGCTCGACCCGAAGGTCGATGTGAGCAACAGCGATGCGGCCCTGCAGCCCGCGGTGCAACGCATGCTCGATCGCGTGGCGCTGCCCGAACCGCCGGCCGATGCCGAATCCGACACCGTGCTGCTGGCGCTGGCGCTGAGCACCGGCGGCTACTACGGGGAAAACGAGCCCGGCGAGGTGGTGGCGAACTACCTGGTGGCGCAATACGGCCTGCCCGGTGCCATCGACCTCCTGCTCGCTGCACAGAAGATCCAGGTGCAGACCGACTACGACCGGCAGGCCCAGGCCCGCCGCAGCAGCTTCGGCAGCGCGGTGAGCCGCGCCATGGGCAACAGCTACCACGGGCCGCTCGGACAGGGCGAGCAGGCATTGCGCGCGCACCTTGCCGGCGCTGCCCCTGATGTCTGGCAAGACTGCCGCGACCGGATCGAAGCCGCGCTGCCCGGCATCCACCCCAGCCGCCAGCCCACGCTGGCCCTGATGCTGCCCGACGCTCCCGAAATCTCGAATGCGCTTGTGCATTCGCTCGCGGCCGAAAAGGACACGCCCGAAACCATGCATTGGCTGCTGCTGACGGCCACCGACCCGGCCGCCATCGCGCTGGCCGCCAAGGTCCGCCTCAGCTATTCGAGCGGCTTCTGGGGCGACAGCCACATGACCAGCACGCTGGTGCAAGAGCGCGGCACCGAGGCCGTGCCCGTGCTCGAGCGCGGCGCCGCCAACGACGACGCGGGCGATGCGCTCGCCTGCATCGGCACGCCCGAGGCCGTGCAGGCGCTGGCCCGCGTGGCGAGCAATTCGAAGGGCGCGCTGGCGCGCCTTGCGCTCTCGGTCGACCGCTGGCCGATGGCCGCCATCGCTGCGCTGTCGCGCCTGGTGGCCACTGGTGGCAAGGACGCCAACCTCGTCACGCCCAGCCTCACGCGCCTGCTGCGCGCCCATGGCGCCGCCCTGCCCGCGCTGCGGCCCTGGCTGGACGCCGGCGCGCAGGCCGTCATCGACAAGCAGCTCGCGCTGCTGTCCGGTCCCGCCGAAGTGGCTGGTGCCGATGAATTGCCGCCCGTGCTGGCCGCGCCGCCATGGCTTGCCAAGGTGCAGAAGAAGGCCGCCGGCACGCTGGTGCTGGAGCCGCTGCCACTGCCCGCGGTGGAGCAATGGAACGAAGGCGAACGCGAGTCCGCGCTGCGCCTGAACTCATGGCAGGTGAACCGCCATGCATCGGCACGGCAGAACGTGGAGGTGCTGCTCGACGAGCTGGGCTTCGACAAGAAAAAGCAGAAGACGATCGCCCCGCTCGGCGAAGCTGCCGCGGCCGCCATCCGGGCCGGCGATGCCGGCGCCCTGATCGACAACTGGCGCGCGATGGTGGCCGAGCGCAAGAAGGAGCGCTACTACTGGTTCACCTTCAACTCGAGCTATGCCGCGCTGCTGCCGGCCGCCATCGGCGTGCCCTTCTGGAACGCGGTGGCCGGTGAGACGGAAAGCGACGACATCGGGATGATGCTGGCCACCCACGGCCTGGCGGTGCTGCCGGGGCTGACCTCGATGGTGCGCTCGAAGCCGACCGAAAACCTGTCGTATGCGCTCAACTACGGCGCCCCCGGACTGGCGGCGCCGGCCGCGCGCGCCTTCGCCAAGCTCAAGACCCTGCGTGCCACCGGCCGCGAATGGCTGCTGAAGTTTCCCGAGCACGCGGCCTGCGGCCTGATCGCGCCGGCGCTGGGCAAGGCCGGCGAGGCACGCGACTGCGCGGGCTCGGCGCTGCGCCTCTTGCAAGCCAATGGCCACGAGGCGCTGCTGCTCGACGTGGCCGGCCGCTACGGCCAGCCCGAGGTGGTGCAGGCGCTGCGCGCCGTGCTCGACGAAAGCCCGCTCGACCGCTTTCCCACCAAGCGCGCCAAGCTGCCCGAGTTCTGGCAGCCGCGCGGCTGGCGCCGGCCGACGCTCAGGAATGGCAAGGCCCTGCCCGACGAGGCGCTCGACCATCTCGGCCAGATGCTGACCTTTCCGACCAACGAGGAAATCTACGGCGGCATCGCCATGGTGAAGGAAGCCTGCGACGCCGACTCGCTGGCCGAGTTCGCGTGGGACGCGTTCAGCGCCTGGCTCGACGCCAGCGGCCCGAGCAAGGAAGGCTGGGCGCTCACCGCGCTGGGCCTGTTCGGCAACGACGAGACGGCACGCAAGCTCACGCCCTTCATTCGCGCGTGGCCCGGCGAAGCGGCGCATGCCCGCGCCGTGACCGGCCTGGACGTGCTGGCCACCATCGGCAGCGACGTCGCGCTGATGCTGCTCAACGGCATCGCGCAGAAGGTCAAGTTCAAGGGCCTGCAGGACAAGGCGCGCGAAAAGATCGACACCATCGCCGAGGCGCGCGGCCTGAGCACCGAGGAACTCGAAGACCGGCTCGCGCCCGACCTCGGCCTCGACGAGCAGGGCACGATGCTGCTCGACTTCGGCCCGCGCGCCTTCAAGGTCGGCTTCGACGAAGCGCTCAAGCCCTATGTGCGCGAAAGCACCGGCGGTGCGAATGGCAGTGTCGACGGCGCACGGCTGCCCGACCTGCCCAAGCCCAAGAAGACCGACGACGCCGAGCTGGGCAAGGAAGCCGTCGAGCGCTTCAAGCTGCTCAAGAAAGACGTGCGCACCATCGCGAGCCAGCAGCTGCTGCGCCTCGAAGTGGCGATGTGCGCGCGCCGGCGCTGGACGCCCGAGGTGTTCCGCACCTTCCTGGTCGAGCATCCGCTGGTGCGCCACATCGTGCAGCGGCTGATCTGGGGCGTGTATGTGGTGGAAGGCGGCGGCAACTACGGCGGCACGCTGCAGGCGTGTTTCCGCGTGGCGGAAGACGGCAGCTACACCACGGCCGAAGACGACGCCTTCGATCTTCCCGAAGGCGAGAACATCCGCATCGGCGTGCCGCATGCGCTGGACCTGTCGGCCGCCGACGCCGGCGCCTTCGGCCAGGTGTTCGCCGACTACGAGCTGCTGCAGCCCTTCGCGCAGATCGGCCGCGACGTCTACACCCTGACCGACGAAGAAAAGAAGAGCCTGAAGCTCGAACGCTGGAAAGACGTCAAGGTGCCCACCGGCCGCGTGCTGGGCCTGGTCAACAAGGGCTGGCGCCGCGGCCAGGCGCAGGACGCGGGCTGCATCTGGTACTTCAGCAAGCCGCTGGGCACGAACCGCGTGATCGAGCTGAGCCTCGACCCCGGCATCATCGTCGGCATGGTGGACGAGTACCCCGAGCAGACGCTGGGCCAGGTGCAGGTCGGCAAGCCCTCGGGCTGGGGCGACATGCGCGACGCCGAAACGCTGAACCTGCTCGATCCGATCTCTGCAAGTGAACTGATCCGCGACATGGAAGGCCTGCGGGCATGAATGCCGCAATCACGCGGCTGCGCCCCTGGCTGCTGGCCGCGGGGTTGCTCGGGGCCATGGCTCCCGCGACCGCCCGTGTGGCGGCACCCGAGGTGCCGCCGCAGGTCGACACCGTGGCCGCCGGCGGCGAATGGCGCTCGGCCCGCGACAGCGGGGTGCTGCGCATCGTGATCGTTCACCAGGGCTTCGAACACGTGCACTCTCGGCTGTGGATCGAATGGCTGGCGGTCGGCGAACGCGGCACGCCACGGCGGGTGGCGCGCGTGCTGGTGAAGGAGCTGTCGAACGGCATGAACGTCATCGACGTCGGCAACCGGCGCGAGACCTTCCAGGACGGGCGCATCCGGCTGCGTGCCACCCACACCTATTCGCACGAAAGCTCGGACATCACCATCGAGACCGGCAAGCCCGGCCAGTACAAGCTCCTCTAGTTTCATCAGCACCCACCATGGCCACATCCAGCAAAAGCTCCAAAGACACCGGTGCACCGCAAACGCCAACGCAACTGCAGCGCCCGCCGGCCGAGATCCAGTACGCCGCGCAACTCGCACGGCTGCAGGCGCAGGACAAAGACCCGCGTCCGCCCGGCTGGGCGCTGGGCCTGAAGGCCGCGCGCGCCTTCATCCTGGGCGATGCGTCGCTCGACATCGCGCCCAAGATCGTCGCGCCCGTGGCCAGCATCGAACGCATGCTGGTGACGCTGGCCACCGGCCGCGGGTTGATGCTGGTGGGCGAGCCGGGCACGGCGAAGTCGATGCTGTCGGAGCTGCTGGCCACGGCCATCTCGGGCATTTCGACACTCACCATCCAGGGCGGTGCCTCGATCACCGAAGACCAGATCAAGTACGGCTGGAACTACGCGCTGCTCATCAACGAAGGGCCGAGCCCGCGTGCGATGGTGCCGGCACCGCTGTATCTGGGCATGCAGAAAGGCCAGGTGGTGCGCTTCGAGGAAATCACGCGCGCACCGCTCGAGGTGCAGGACTGCCTGCTCGGCATGCTGTCGGACCGCGTGATGGCGGTGCCCGAGCTGTCGGGCGAGCACGGCATGCTCTACGCGCGCGAGGGCTTCAACATCATCGCCACCGCCAACACGCGCGACCGCGGCGTGAACGAGATGAGCGCGGCGCTCAAGCGCCGCTTCGACTTCGAAACCGTGTTCCCCATCCTCGACTTCGACCGCGAACTGGCGCTGGTGCAGGAGTCGTCGACGCGCCTGCTGGCACAGAGCGGCATCCCCAAGACCATTCCCGCGCCGGTGCTGGAACTGCTGGTGTCCACCTTCCGCGACCTGCGCGGCGCGCCGGCCAAGGAAGGCGGCAATGGCAACAACAGCAATGGCGGCGACGCAGCGATGGACCGCCTCACGGCCGTGATGTCCACCGCCGAGGCCGTGAACGTGGCGCATGCGGTGGGTGTTCGCGCGTGGTTCCTCGAACAGCGCGAAGGCTCGCCGGCCGACCTCGTCGACTGCATCGCGGGCACGGTGGTGAAAGACAGCGCGGACGACCGCGCGAAGCTGCGCCGCTACTTCGAGCAGAAAGCCGCCAAGCGCAACGGCGCGCACTGGCGCGCGTACTACGAGGCGCGGCATCGTCTTCCCTGAGCGTGCGGCCATGACACAGCCCCACATCGTCGGTGTGCGCCACCACAGCCCCGCTTGCGCGCGGCTGGTGGCCGAGCGCATCCGCACCTTGCGCCCGTCGTACGTGCTGATCGAAGGGCCGGCCGATTTCAACGAACGACTCGACGAGCTGTACCTGCCGCACCGGTTGCCGGTGGCGATCTACAGCTACCTCTCGGGCGACGAAACGCATCGCGGCTCGTGGTCGCCCTTTGCCGAGCACTCGCCCGAGTGGCAGGCGCTGCAGGTGGCGCGCGAAACGGGCGCGCAGGTGCGCTTCATCGACCTGCCGGCGTGGCACGACGCCTTCTCGCGCATGGAGAACCGCTATGCCGACGTGGCCGATGCGCAGCATGAAGAGCGCGCCGAAGCCTACGAACGCGCGCTGACCGAGAAGCTCTCGGTGCAAGGGCGCGACGCGCTGTGGGACCACCTGTTCGAAGACGGCTGCGACGCCGCCGAACTGGCGCAGCGCCTGGCCACCTACTTCGAGCATCTGCGCGGCGAAGACCCTGGCTCGCTGGGCAACCAGGCGCGCGAACAGATGATGGCGCGCTGGATCGCCTGGGCGATGGCGCAGCCGGCCGAGCCGGGCCGCACGCAGGCGCTGGTGGTGTGCGGCGGCTACCACGCGCCCGCGCTGGCACGGCTCTGGCGAAAAGAGCCGGCCGACCTGCCCGCAACGCCGGCGCCCTCGCTCGAAGCCTCCGATGAAGCAGGCCGCAGTGCCGGAGCCGATGCCCCGCTGCGCTTCGGCTCCTACCTCGTGCCCTATACCTTCAAGCGCCTCGATGCCTTCGCCGGCTATGCCTCGGGCATGCCCTCCCCGGCCTACTACCAGTGGGTCTGGGAGCATGGCCCCGAGGGTGCCGCGCACCGCGCGCTGCAGCATGTGATGCAGCGGCTGCGCGACAAGAAGCTGCCCGCCTCCACCGCCGACCTGATGGCCGTGCACCTGCGCGCGCAGGGCCTTGCACGGCTGCGTGGCCACGAGAAGCCGTTGCGCTCCGATTGGCTCGACGCGCTGGCCGGCGCGCTGGTGAAAGACGCGCTCGATGCGCCCTTGCCCTGGACCTATCGCGGCGCGATCCGCCCCGGCACCGACCCGGTGCTGGTGCAGGCCATGGACGTGCTGGCCGGCGACACCGTCGGCCGCCTCGCGCCCGGCACGCCGCAGCCGCCGCTGGTGGCAGCGGTGGCGGCCGAGCTGGCGGCGCACGACATCGTGCTGCGCGGCCAGCTCAAGATCGACCTGCTGGCCGACGCCGACCGCGCGAAGAGCCGCGTGCTGCATCGCCTGTCGATCCTTCGGCTGCCCGGCGTGCGCCGTACGCAGGGGCCGGCGCTGGCCATGTCGGGCGAACGCACCGAAATCTGGGCGCTGTCCGAGCCGCTGGAGCAGCAGGCCGCGCTGATCGAGGCCGGCGCCTGGGGTGCGAGCCTGCATGACGCGGCACGCGCCCGGCTCGAAGACGATCTGCGGCGGGCACAAGGCCGCATCGGGCCGCTGGCCGATGGGCTCAACCGGGCCGCGTGGGCGGGGCTGTCGGCACTCAGCGATTCGCTGCTGCGCGAGCTGCAGGGCGCCATCGCCAACGAGCCGCGCTTCGAGGCGCTGGGCCCGGCTCTGTCGGTGCTGCACATGCTGCTGCGCCACGGCCAGATGCTGGGCATGGCCGATGCGCCGGTGCTGCGCGTGGTGATCGAGTCGGGCTTCGACCGCGCGCTGTGGCTGCTGGAGCCGCCCGCCGCCGTCATGCCGGCCGACATGCAGGCGCATCTGCAGGCGCATCTGGCATTGCGCCAGATCGTGGCCGACGTGCTGGCCCATGCGGCCGACACATCGCACGACGCACACGCACCGGCCCTGCTCGACGTGGAGCCGGCGCGCGCTCTCGCGGTCTGGCAACGCAAGGCCGCCGACGCCAGCGGCGCGCCGGTGAGCCGCGGCGCCGCGCTGGGCGCCACGCTGAGCCTGGCGGGCCGCACGGCCGGCACGCAGACGCCGCACGACGATGCAGGCGCAGGCGTGAACGAGGCGATGCAGCTGCTGCATTCGCTGCCCGCACCGGTGCTCGGCGATGCGCTCACCGGCCTGCTGGCGCTGGCGCGCGAAACGCTGTCGTCCGAACCGGCCTTCGTCCGCGGCATGGACCGCACGGTGCAGGCGCTGGACAACGCCGACTTCGTGCGCGCCATGCCCAGCCTGCGCGCCGCCTTCTCCTGGCTGCCGCCACAAGAGCGCGGCCTGCTGGCCGAACAAGTGCTGACGTTGCACGACGCCAAGCACCTGTCGCGCCGCGCGCTCACCGCACCGCACGCCGGCGAAGTCGCGCCCGAAGCACTGGCCCAGGCGCGCATGGTCGAAGACGCCGTGCTCGCACGCCTTGCGGCCTGGGGCGTCACGCTCGACAACGACGACAAGGATTTCGACGGGAGCCCCCGCCCATGAGCCTGGACATTCCCGATCCGCTGCAACGCTGGCGCCTGCTGCTGGGTGACCCGGCCGAAGCGTCCTGCGGCAGCCTTGGCGCCGAGGCGCAGGCCGCCGACGCCGCACTCGACTGGCTCTACGGCCGCGACGGCGATCGCGCCAGCCGCGGCGAACGCAGCGCGGGCCTCGGCCCCTCGGCGCTCAGCACGCCCGACTGGATCAACACCATTCACACGCTCTTTCCGAAGGAAGTGATCGAGCGGCTGGAGCAGGACGCGGTCGAGCGCTACGGCATCGACGAGGTGGTCACGAATCTTGAAGTGCTGGAGCGCATCGAGCCTTCCGAATCGCTGCTGCGCGCGGTGCTGCACACCAAGCACCTGATGAACCCGCAGGTGCTCGCGGCCGCGCGCAAGCTCGTGGCCGAGGTGGTTCGCCGCATCATGGAAAAGCTCGCCACCGAAGTGCGGCAGGCCTTCAGCGGCAGCCGCGACCGGCGCCGCCGCTCGCGCATGAAGATCGCGCGCAACTTCGACTTCAAGCAGACGCTGGCCGCCAACCTGCACCGCTACGACCCGGAACGCCGCAAGCTCTATGTGGAGCGGCCGGTGTTCATCAGCCGCACCAAGCGGCACACGGAGCTGTGGGACATCATCCTGCTGATCGACCAGAGCGGCTCGATGGTCGATTCGGTGATCCACAGCGCGGTGATGGCCGCCTGCCTGTGGCAACTGCCCGGCATGCGCACGCGGCTGGTGGCCTTCGACACGGCGGTGGTCGACCTCACCTCCGATGTGTCGGACCCGGTCGAGCTGCTGATGAAGGTGCAGCTGGGCGGCGGCACCGACATCGCGAAGGCGGTGGCCTATGCGCAGTCGCTGATCGCCAATCCGCGCAAGAGCATCGTGGTGCTGGTGAGCGACTTTTATGAAGGCGGCAGCGAGCACGAACTGGTGCGCCGCGTGAAGGCGCTGGTCGAGTCGGGTGCGAAGGTGCTCGGGCTGGCCGCGCTCGACGCGCAGGCCGAGCCGGCCTTCGACCGCGAGATGGCCGCACGGCTGGTGCGCGAGGGCGCGCAGATCGGCGCGATGACGCCGGGCCAGCTCGCGGGCTGGCTGGCCGAGAAGGTGCAGGGATGAGCGCAATGACTCCCCCCGGATTGCGCACCGACCTGCTCGAACTCACGCCCGAAGCGCTGACGGCGCTGGCCAATGCCGGCTTCGTCAAGCGGGCGCAGAAAGACGTGGCGGCCGGCCTGCTGCCACGGCTGGAGATCGGCGCGGACGGCGTGGTCCAGGCCCACTTCGACGATGGCGTGCGCACCAGCCTGCCGACCGGGCGCACGCTGCGCGACGCGCAATGCAGCTGCCCCGCCAGCGGCATGTGCAGGCACCGGGTGATGCTGGTGCTGGCTTATCAGGCGCAGGCGGCTTCGGCTGCGGCCACGCAGCAGGCCGAAGCCACGCCGACCCACGACAACGCCGAAGCGCCCACGGAAGCCGGCGGCGCATGGAGCCCCGCCGAATTCGACGATGCCGCGCTGGCGGCCAGCCTCGCGCCTTCCGTGCTCGAACAGGCGCACAAGCTCGCCCTGGCACGGCCCGTGGTCGGCGTGCAGGCGTGGCGCAGCGCCAGTGCGCCGCCGGTGGCGCGGCTGCCGATGTGCAGCGTGCGCTTCTTCTCGCGCAGCTCGCTCGTGCACGCACGCTGCGACTGCAAGCAGGGCAGCGGCTGCGCGCACGTGGTGATCGCGCTCTGGGCCTTCCGGCAGGCAGGAGCGCTGCAGCCGGGCTCGGCCGAAGTCATGGTCGAAGTGCAGTCGCCGGCCTCGAACGGCGCGGACACCGGCAGCAGCGCACCACAGCCGATGCAAGGCGCGGCCGCCCAAACGCTGCGCACGCAGATCGACGCCCTGCTGCTGTCGCTCTGGCTCGACGGATCGAGCCAGCCGCTGATGGCGCTGGCGGCGCGCTTCGAGGCCGTGCGCGACCAGGCACGCGCGCTGGCCTGGAACTGGATCGACGACGCGCTCGACGAACTCTGGCAACTGCTGCAGGCGCAGCAGGCACGCAGCAGCCGCTTCGAGCCCCTGCGGCTGGTGCGCGTGCTGGCCGAGCTGTGGGCGCGGCTGCAGGCGGCCGCCCATGCCGAGCGCCCGCAGCAGACGCGGCCCGCGCTGCTGGCCAGCCAGATACTGGGCATCGGCGTGAAGGGCGAAGTCGCGCTCGACCACCTGCGGCTGGTGTCGCTCGGTGCTGAACTCTGGTCCGACGAAACAGGCGAAGGCGCGAGCATTCTCTTTGCCGACCCCGACACGCAGAACGTGACGGTGCTGGAGCGCCAGTGGACGCGGGCGGCGGACATCGCCGCCGGCGGGACCGCGCCCAACCTGCTGGGCCGCCGCGTCGCGGGCTTTCCACTGCGACAACTGGCGAGCGGGCAGGTCATCACCAAGACCGCGACGCGGCGCGCCAACGGGTTGGTCGACATCACGGCGGGCGCGCGCCAGACCGGCGTGCTGCCGCTGTCGCCGAAGTCGTGGGACGACCTCGTCGCGCCGCTGCGGCAAGACAGCATCGCCGCGCTGGTGGCGCACCTGCGCGACGCGCCACCGGATTTCCTGCGGCCGCGACAGGCCGCGAGCGGCGCATCGGCCGGTGCGTCGGGGCAACTGCACGTGGTCGGCTTCGAACGCGTGGAGGTCGCGTCCTGCCACTGGGATGCGGCGGCGCAGGTGCTGCACGCGAGGCTGGGCCAGGCGGCGGCCGATGAGACACAAGACGCGGATGAGCGCGGCGACGCTGAACTGCTGCACCTGGCGTTGCCGCATCGCGCCGTGTCGCCCGGTGCCGTCGATGCGCTGGCGCGCGCGCTCGCGGGCGAATGGGGCGCTCTGCGCGCGGTGGCGGGCACGGTGCACCTGCAGGGCGGCCGCGCCGTCATGCAGCCATTGAGCCTGCTGACGGCACAGCGCGCCGTGGTGCTGCAGGCCGAAGCAGTGGCACCGCAGCCGCTGGCCCTGCAGAGCGATGCGGAGGAAACGCCCGAGTTGAATGCACTGGCCGCCGACACGCTCGAGCTGCTCGCGCTGTGGCTGCGCCAGGGGCTGCGGCACCAGGGCGGCGGCGCGTTGTCGCGGGCCGAGGCGCAGGTGCTGCGCTTGAAGCAGTCAGGGCTGGGGCATGGCGCGAGCTTGCTGGGCGCCGTGCTGGAGAACATGCGGTCCGCGCAGCGGCCGGCGCTGGTGGCGCAACTGGCGATGCTGGGGCTGTTGATGCAGGGTGTTGCGCAGTCGGGCGGGGAAAGCGCGCGGCGCTAGCTGAGCCTTGCGTCCGGCGCAGGTTGGATGCCGCCGGCACCCTGCTTCATCTTGATCGTCTTGGCCCACCGGTGACCCCACTGCGCAATCGGCCGCTCGAACCACCGATAGAGGACATCAGCCACCAGCAGTGCGACGGCAAGGCCGCTGAACAGCAGGAAGGGCCCGAAGAGCGTGCCAGGAAACACGAAGATCACGGCCTGCACCGCCATCACCTGGACCAGGTACATCGCATACGAGCGCTGACCGATAAAGACGAACGGCCGCCATGCCAGCGCACGGCTCACGTAGGTGCTGTTGACAATAAGCGAAGGCATCAGCAGCCCGACCAGCAGGCTGAACACGACGATCAACGTCGCATGACCGAGGCGTGCCTCGATGAGATCGCCTCGCCGGTACCAGACGAACAGCACGAAGGTGATGATGAACGCGGCCTTGTTGGTCATGAGGCCGCGCAGCCTGTTGAACAAGGTGCGCGAATGCATGGCAACGGCAATGAGCGCCCCCAGGATCAACCCGAAATAGAACCAGGGGGTGAACCAGGCGGGATAGAGGTTGCCGATCAGGAGAATGCTCGTCATCGCGAGACAGAGCAGCGCCAGGGCAAGGCTGGAGGCCGGCGTGCGTCCGAACAGGGCGAACAGCAGCGGCCACACCAGGTAGTACTTCCACTCCACGCCCAGCGACCAGGTGATGGCCAACGGCGACGATCCGGCGAACTCGTTCAGGAAGGTCAACATGTAAGGCGTTGCTGCCTTCATTTCGCTCCAGGCCTGCCCTCCCGAGAAATAGCTCAGGACCATGACCGCCAGGTACACAAGAAAATAGACGGGCATCAGCCGCGTGCTGCGCCGGATATAGAACGCCTTCAGCGATACGAAGCCGGTGGCATCCCGTTCGCGCAGCAGCAGCGTGGTGATGAGAAAGCCGGAGAGCACGAAGAACACGTAGACACCCAGCCAGCCGGTCCGCGTGCCCGACATTTCCCCCCCGAAATGAACCGCGAAAACCAGAAAGACCGAGATCGCCCGCAGCCCATCCAGGGCGGGAAAGTAGTTGGTCTTCAGGTAGACATCGTGGTCCGGAACTTCTTTTTGTTCGCGCATTCGGCGGGCTTCACTGAAAAGTGGCGCTCAATGAAAAATCCCCGAATTTTCTGGAAATCCTGGGGATTTGGATGCCCTGAGTGATCCAGGGCTGTGTGATGGTGCCGCTTGTCGGAATCGAACTGACGACCTTCCGCTTACAAGGCGGGTGCTCTACCAATTGAGCTAAAGCGGCGTATTTTTCTCTGCGGGATTCTAGCCGCGCCACGGTGCCCCACCCGGGGCACCGGTGCTGGCGTCTACTTGACGCGCTTGAGCGACGGCCTGGAACCGCCGCCAACCGGCGGGCGCGGTGGTTCGTCGACCGGGTCGGCCGGGCTGGCCTCGACCGTCTCGTCGGCGTCCTCGCCCGTCACCAAGTGGACGATCTTGCCTGCATCGCCTTCGGTGCCGCGCGACGCATCGCGCAATGGCATGCGCGCCGGTCCGGTGTGTGCCGGTACGGTGGGCTGCGCATCGCCGTTGTTGTTGCCAGCGTCCGCTGCGGCAGGCGCAGGCGCGGGAAACGCCATGCCCTGACCGTTCTCGCGCGCATAGATCGCGATCACGCGCCCCACCGGCACGCTGATTTCACGCGCGCTGCCCGCGAAACGGGCCTTGAACTCGATGAAATCGTTGCCGAGCTTGAGCGAACTGGTCGCGTCGAAGCTGATGTTGAGCACGATCTCGCCGTTCTTCACGTATTCGCGCGGCACCTGGACGGTGTCGTCGACCTGCACCGCGACATAGGGCGTGAACCCGTTGTCGGTGCACCATTCGTACAGCGCCCGAATGAGGTACGGGCGGGTGGAAGACGACTCGAGCGCGTTGATCATGAAAATTTTCTACCGTGCAATCAATCGCCAACCCGGACTTTTCGCGAAACACCGCGGAACCGGCTCTGCCGGACCGCAGGTGCTGCCCCCGCAAGGGGGTTGGCGAAGCGACACGAAGTGCGCGAAGCCTGGGGGCGAGCCTATTTACTTGCGCATGACCTTTTCGGAGGGCGTGAGCGCTTCGATGTAGGCCGGACGCGAGAAGATGCGCTCAGCGTACTTCAGAAGCGGCGCCGCGTTCTTGCTGAGGTCAATGCCGTAGTAGTCGAGGCGCCAAAGCAGCGGCGCAATGGCCACGTCGAGCATCGAGAAGTTGTCACCCAGCATGTACTTGTTCTTGAGGAACACCGGGGCCAGCTGCGTGAGGCGGTCGCGGATGTGCGAGCGGGCCTTTTCGAGCGCCTTGTCGTTGCCCTTGGCGGTGCGGTTCTCGAGCGTCGAGACGTGCACGAAGAGTTCCTTCTCGAAGTTGAGCAGGAACAGGCGCACGCGGGCGCGGTCGACCGGGTCGCCGGGCATCAGCTGCGGATGCGGGAAGCGCTCGTCGATGTACTCGTTGATGATGTTCGACTCGTACAGGATCAGGTCGCGCTCGACCAGGATCGGCACCTGGCCGTACGGGTTCATCACGCTGATGTCTTCGGGCTTGTTGTAGAGATCGACGTCGCGGATCTCGAAGTCCATGCCCTTTTCGAACAAGACGAAGCGGCAGCGGTGGGAAAACGGGCAGGTCGTTCCTGAATACAAGACCATCATGGCGAAAGACTCCTAAAAATCAAAAAGAGTGGGTCGCGTTGGCAACCCACTCTGTGGGACCGGATGCACGAGGCGCCCGGTCGGGGTGGACGGAACTACTTGACGTCTTTCCAGTACGAGGCGTTCAGTCGCCACACGAAAACCACGGACATGGCCAGGAACAGCAGCACCCAGACGCCGATGCGAATACGGGTGTTCTGCGCGGGCTCGGCCATCCATTGCAGGTAGCTCACCAGGTCGCCCACCGCATTGTCGTACTGCACGGGTGTCAGGGTGCCGGGAGTGACTTGCTCCCAGCCCTTGAACACTTCGGTTTCGTGACCGTGCTGTTCGACCTTGGTGTAGACCGGCCGGCGTTCGCCCTGCAATTCCCACAGGGGGTTCGGCATGGCGACGCTCGGGAACGCGAGGTTGTTCCAGCCGGTGGCCTTGGTGTCGTCGCGGTAATACGTGCGGAGATACGTGTAGAGATAGTCTGCGCCGGTGCCGCCGTGGCCGGCGCGCGAACGCGCGACCAGCGTCAGGTCGGGTGGCGTCGTGCCGAACCAGTCCTTGGCCTGGCGCGGGTCGATGTTGGCCTTCATGGTCTCACCGACCTTGTCGGTCGTGAACAGAAGGTTGTCCTTGATCTGCTGCTCGGTGATGCCGATGTCCTGCAGGCGGTTGTAGCGCATGAAGGCTGCCGAGTGGCAGTTCAGGCAGTAGTTGACGAACAGCTTGGCGCCGTTTTGCAGGGCGACCACGTCGTTGGTCTTGGGATTCGCCTTGTCCCAGGCAATGCCCTCGGACTCGGCGGATGCCGTTGCGGAGAAGGTCAGGCCCAACGCGAGACCCAGGACCGCGAGCCAGCCGGAAATTCTTTTCTTCATCGTGTTTCTCTCAGCTCTTGGCGCTACTCAATGGGCGGCGAAGACCACGCGCTCGGGCACGGTCTTGAACTCGCCCTTGCGGCTCCACCAGGGCATCAGCAGGAAGAAGCCGAAATACACCAGCGTGCCGATCTGCGAGATGGTCTGCGCGATGTCCAGCTTGAACGAACCGATGGCCAGTTCGCCCCAGACGCCCGGCGGCTGGATGCCCAGGTAGCCCAGGATCAGGAAGAAGAAGACGAAGAGGCCATACACATACTTGTGCCAGCTCGGACGGTAGCGGATCGACTTGACTTCGCTGTGGTCGAGCCACGGCAGGAAGAACAGGATGATGACCGAGCCGCCCATGATGACCACGCCCCAGAACTTGGCGTCGAAGGACTTGAGCAGGAAGATCGCGACGGCGGCCACGACCACGATCGCAACCTTGAGCGCCGTGCCCGACTTGCCCTTGACGAAGTTCCAGATGGCGGCGGCCGCGATGATCAGCGAGAACACGTTGACCATGTCGTCGGTGGTTGCGCGCAGCATCGAATAGAACGGCGTGAAGTACCAGACCGGGGCGATGTGGTTCGGCGTCTTCAGCGAGTCGGCCGGAATGAAGTTGTTGTACTCGAGGAAGTACCCACCGGCTTCAGGCGCGAAGAAGATCACCGCCGAGAAGATCGTGAGGAACACCACCACGCCGAAGATGTCGTGCACCGTGTAGTACGGATGCGACGGAATGCCGTCGAGCGGATGGCCGTCGGGACCGCGCTTGGCCTTGATCTCGATGCCGTCGGGGTTGTTCGAACCCACTTCGTGCAGCGCGATCAGGTGGGCCACCACCAGGCCGAGCAGCACCAGCGGCACGGCGATCACGTGGAAGCTGAAGAAGCGGTTCAGCGTGGCGTCGCTCACCACGTAGTCGCCGCGGATCAGCAGGGCCAGGTCAGGACCGATGAACGGGATGGCGGCGAACAGGTTCACGATCACCTGCGCGCCCCAGTACGACATCTGGCCCCAAGGCAGCAGGTAGCCCATGAAGGCTTCGGCCATCAGGCACAGGAAGATCGCGCAGCCGAACACCCAGATCAGCTCGCGCGGCTTGCGGTAGCTGCCGTACATGAGGCCGCGGAACATGTGCAGGTACACCACGATGAAGAACGCCGAGGCGCCCGTCGAGTGGATGTAGCGGATCAGCCAGCCCCATGGCACGTCGCGCATGATGTACTCGACCGAGGCGAACGCCTGGGCCGCATCGGGCTTGTAGTGCATCACCAGGAAGATGCCGGTGACGATCTGGATCACCAGGACCAGCATCGCCAGTGAACCGAAGATGTACCAGAAGTTGAAATTCTTCGGTGCGTAGTACTTGCCCCACTGGTCGTTCCAGAGCTTGCTCAGCGGGAAACGGTTGTCGACCCAATTCAGCAGCTTTTCGCTGGCGGGGGCGTTGGGGGAAACTTCGTGGAATTCAGCCATGTTCTTCGACTCCCTCAGGCCTTCTTGCTGTCTTCGCCGATGAGCAGGCGGGTATCAGACAGGTACATGTGCGGAGGCACCGGGAGGTTGTCGGGCGCGGGCTTGTTCTTGAAGACGCGGCCGGCCAGGTCGAAGGTGGAGCCGTGGCAGGGGCAGAGGAAGCCGCCTTCCCAGTCGGCGGGCAGCGAGGGCTGCGGGCCGGCCTGGAAGCGGTCGCTCGGCGAGCAGCCCAGGTGGGTGCAGATGCCGACCACGACCAGCACTTCGGGCTTGATCGAGCGGTGCTCGTTCTGCGCGTACTTGGGGGTGAATTCGTCAGGGTGACGCTTGGACAGCGGATCGGCCAGTTGGCCGTCCAGCTTGGGGAGTTCGGCGACCTGTTCGGGGGTGCGCTTGAGGATCCAGACCGGCTTGCCGCGCCACTCGACGGTCATTTTCTCGCCGACCTTGAGGGCCGAGATGTCGACTTCAACCGCTGCGCCGGCGGCCTTGGCCTTCTCCGAGGGCTGAAATGTGCTCACGAAAGGGATGGCGGTGGCCACGCCGCCCACTACGCCGGCACAGCTGGATGCGATCAACCACGTCCGTTTGCCTGTGTCGATCCGGGGCGAGCCGGAGGTCATGTCACTCATGGGGATCCTCTTTGTCTTCTTCGCTGGAGCAGGGTCAACCCTAGGCTTGAACAGGGTCAACCCGCGATTGTAGCGGGGCGGTGGGGGAGAATTCAACGGGCGCAATGTGCCAGACCTGCGTCCGGCCGTGCGGCAGGACGCGGTCGCGCACCGGCGACGAGAGCCGTCGCCGCCCTGGTCTTCAGTTCAGAAGACCGTGCTGCATCGCCTCATGCACCGCCTGCGTCCGCGACTTCACGGACAGCTTGCGGTAGATGCTCTTGGCGTGAAACTCGATGGTGTTGACCGACAGGTAGACCGCTTCGGCGATCTGCCTGTTGCTCCAGCCTTGCGCGATCAAACGCAGCACCTTGAGTTCGCGTGGCGACAGTAGGCCCTGCGGCGTCTTTGCATCCGCCTGCGCATTGGCAGCCGGTGCCTGCACGCGGATGGGTTCGATGGTCCGCGCCTTCGCCGACGCGGCGATCGAAGAGAGGATGCGCCTAGCAATGCGCGAATCCATCGGCGCGCCGCCGCGCTCGATCGAGCGCAGCAGATAGGCAAGTTCGATCTCGTCCGCTTCGGTCAGCAGGTAGCCGATGGCGCCGGCGGAGATCGCGGCGCTCACCAGTTCGTGGTCGTCCGTGGCCGACATCCCGATGCTTTCGATGCGCGGGTAGGTCTGGCGCACGTGCATCAGCAGCGAGACACCGTCGCGGCTTGGCAGGCGCATGTCGACCAGCACCAGGTCGTAAGGCAGCGAAGCCAGCAGGCTGCAGGCTTCGGCGCGGCTGGATGCGATCACGATGCGTCGACGCGGCCCGAGCTCGGCAAGGATGCGTCGCATCCGTTCGGCCACCGCGAGATCGTCCGCAACGATCAGCGCGGCATGGAAGACACCCCCATACAACTGCGACGCCGACAGTGCCGGCTGCGGCGCGGCGCAATGGATGCTCATGTCCATGACCGCTCTCCCTCAATGGCCCGGCGGACCGTACCCGCGGATGCATTGGCAATGCTCAAAAACAAATTGACCATGCGACGTCCCTCTGACTCTTTGGCTACCCATGGGTAGCTTCGAAATGTTGACTTTCGTTTCAGATGTCGCAGGAACGATGCCCACACGAAAACGAGCCGGGCCAAACAGCCACGCAGTTGCGTGTACTACTTTGATTTCGTTGAAGAAATTGCGAAAAAAGGGCCTCGCCGCGCGGCCCTGAACGGGCCTTCGGAGGGCCGTTTTTACGTCGTTGTTACGGGCGGGTTACCGCGCGTGTTACGTAGCACCGCGCCACGCGAAGCACGCGCCGCATTGCATGTCGCGCGCTCGTTCGATGTTTTGTTCGATGCCCGCGAAGCCGCATGTACGTTGGCTTCGCGAGCCTCTCACCGTTTTTTCGATGACGCATCGAATGCATCGAGAACCTCAAGAACTACGGATACCGGTGATGTTCAGCAAGGCACCCCATTCCTAGCATCAGTTGCATTGGGTAACGCAATGAAACCCAACCCTGCTTCCACGCGACAAGGGCGCTTGGAAGACCAGATCTGGCAACTGATTCATCTAGGAAAAAGGTCCAAATGACTACATCCAAGCGCTCCACTGTTCGCTCTTTCATCATTCAACGTCCGGGCGTCGGTCGACTTCTCGCTTCGGTGCTTCTCAGTGCCGGATATGTGATGACTCTGCCTGTTGCGCAGGCGCAGGTGACGATCAACGGGGTGGCAGTCAGAGTGGGGAATGGGCCTGGAAACAACACCACACCCAACATCGGCGGCCCGCTCGATGCACCCGACGGTATATCCACGTCGACCCTGACCGCGAGCAGCATCACCTCCGGCACGGTCTCGGCAGGCAGCATCACCGCAACGCGCGTGACCACCACCAGCCTCAGTACGACGTCGGCCACGGCCGGCAGCCTGACCTCCACCAGCATCAGCACGACCTCTCTCACCGCAGGTACTGTGTCGGCAGGCAGCGTCAGCGCGGGC
>NZ_FMUJ01000006.1:324374-325078 GCF_900100965.1 Variovorax sp. EL159
GTGTCTGCAAGCAGCATTACTTCGGGCACCGTCAGCGCCGGCGGCGTGACTGCCACCAGCCTGAGCGCGACATCGGCCACGGCCGGCAGCCTGACCTCCACCAGCATCAGCACGACCTCTCTCACCGCAGGTACCGTGTCGGCAGGCAGCGTCAGCGCCACGAACGTCTCGGCCACCAACGGCACGATCAACAACCTGGCCACGACCAGCATCACTGCCGCCAACGCCACGATCAACACGCTGAGTTCGACCAGCATCACCGCAAACACGGTGAGCGCGGGCAACGTGACCACTGGCAACCTCTCGTCGGGCAACGGCACGATCCAGTCGCTGACGTCGGTCAACATCGCGGCGACCGGCGTCACCGCGACCAATGTGCAGGCGACCAACGTCGATGCCACCAGCGTCGTCACGACCAACCTGACGTCGAATACCGGCAGCATCTCCACGCTCACGTCCACCAACGTCAGCACCACCAACGTGACGGCCAGCAACGGCACGATCAATACGTTGAGCTCGACCAACGTCAGCGCGACGAACCTGACGGCCAACACTGGCACGATCAACACACTGAGCGCCACCAACGTCAGCGCGACGAACCTGACGGCCAGCAACGGCACGATCAACACGTTGAGCTCGACCAACGTCAGCACCACCAACCTGACGGCATCGAACGGCACCATCAACACGCTGAGCGCGACCAA
>NZ_FMUJ01000006.1:325625-411954 GCF_900100965.1 Variovorax sp. EL159
CCACCAACGTCAGCACCACCAATCTGACGGCGAGCCGCGGCACGATCAACACGCTGAGCGCGACCAACGTCAGCACCACCAACCTGTCGGCCGCCAGCGCCACCATCAACGCACTGACCGCCAACACGGTCAGCGCGACGACGGTGAACGCGAACACGGTGAACGCCAGCACGGTGAATGCCACCACCGGCAACTTCCAGACGATCACGGCCGCCAACGGCAACATCACGGTGCTGAACACGCAGACCGGCAACATCACCACGATCAACGCCGTGACCGGCAACGTCACGACGCTGAACGCGGGCACGGTCAACGTCACAGGCAACGTGACGGCGGGCGGCACCATCACGGCGGGCAACGGCGTGGTTGCCAACGGCCGCGTGCAGAACGTGGCTCCTGGCGTGCTGCCGACGGACGCCGCGAACATGTCGCAGTTGAACCAGGTCCGCAACGAAGTGCAGGACATGCGCAAGACCAGCAGCACCGGCGCGGCCATCGCGCTGGCCGCGGCCTCGGTGCCGGCGCTCGAAGCGGGCAAGAGCTTCGGCATCGGGGTGGGCGTGGGCTCCTACGACGGCCGCTCGGCCATCGCCGCGGCCGCCAGCTTCCGCATCGGCGAAGGTGCGCAGATCAAGGTGAACCTCGGCAGCGGCAGCAGCGGCAAGGTCGGCGGCGGTATCGGCGCCTCCTGGTCCTGGTAATCCGGCTGTGGCACTCCCGTGGCGCCCACGCGCCGCGGGAATGCCAGCGGATGAAAACGAAAGGCCGGACCCTATACTGGGTGACCGGCTTTTTCACTTGTGCGGAGGCCGGCATCCAAGCGGCCGCTCTCCTCTGACCCGTCCATCACACGGCTTCATGAACTTACCTTCTCTCGCCCCCGCTCCTTCCACACCGGCCGAAGACGCCGGCAGTCTTCTGGAACAGGGACTGACGCTGCACCGGGTAGGTCGTTTCGCCGAAGCCCTGCAGGTCTACGAGGCACTGCTGTCGCGCTTTCCGGAGCACGCCGATGCGCTGCACCTGACGGGCGAGGCACTGTACCGGCAAGGCCGCCCGAAGCTGGCGCTGAACTACGTGAACCGCGCCATCGCCCAGTCGCAGCACCCCTTCTACTTCAACACCCGCGCGACGATCTTCATGCACATGGGCCTGGCGGCCGAGGCGCAGCAAGACCTTCGCCGCGCCATCAAGGCGCTGCCGAACTACCCCGAGGCCTACGTGAACCTGTCGGCGGTCTACCGCCAGCAGAAGAAGTTCCGCCAGGCGCGCGAGGCCGCGGCCGAAGCCACGCGGCTCGCGCCGCAAGCGCCCGCGGCATGGAACAACGCCGGGGCGATCGACATGGAGCAGGACCGCTTCGACGAAGCCATCGTGCAGTTCCGCCAGGCGCTGGGGCTCGATCCGAACTACGCCGCCGCGCACAAGAACATCGGCAAGATCCGCGCGCACCAGAAGGACTGGGCCGCCGCGCTCGACTCGTACGCGCATGCCGCCGCCGATCCGCAGGATTGCGAGGCCGCATTCATGCTCTCGCGCGCGCTGCAGGCCTGCGGCCGCACCGAAGAAGCGATCGAACCCATGCAGCGCGCCATGCGCAACTGGCCGGCCGAGGAGCGCCACAAGGCGCTGGCCGACCCCGAGGGCGTGGCCGCGCTGTACGGCGTGTGCGGTGCGCTCGAGGGCGTGTCGATGCGTTTCGCCGAATCGGCCGAGCTCTACAAGCTCGCGCTCGAAAGCCTGCCCGAGCACGAACTGCTGC
Source organism: Variovorax sp. EL159 (assembly GCF_900100965.1). Lineage (GTDB taxonomy): Bacteria > Pseudomonadota > Gammaproteobacteria > Burkholderiales > Burkholderiaceae_C > Variovorax. Next base: position 327,388 of record NZ_FMUJ01000006.1, read on the forward strand.
TGAACAACCTGGGCACGGTCAATTTCCGGCTGGGCCATTTCGACACAGCCATCGAAGTGCTGAAGAAGGCACTCGAAGTGCATCCGCGCCAGGTACTCGCACGCTGCAACCTGGGCGTGACCTACGTGATGGCCGGCCAGTCCGAGGCCGCCATCGCCGAGTTCGAGCAGTGCCTGCGCGACGACCCGGACTTCATGCCGGCCATGGTGTGGATGCTGGGCGAGAAGGCGCACATCGCCGACTGGAACGGCGTGCCCGCGCTGCGCGAGCGGATCGCGGCGCTGCTCGACAACCCGGGCAACGACCACACGGTGTCGTCGTTCATCCTGATGTCGAACTACGACGACGCGCGCCGCCTCATGAACTGGACGCAGCGCTCCGCCCTGCTGGCCGACCGCAACGCGGCCATCAGGCCTTTTGCCGGCGCGGGCGCCCGCCGCACCTCGCCGCGCATCCGCGTGGGCTACTACTCGTTCGACTTCCGCAACCACCCGGTCGCGCACCTGACGGCCGAGCTCTACGGCCAGCACGACCGCCAGGACTTCGAAGTCTTCATCTACTCCTATGGCCCGGACGACGGCCATCCCGCGCGGGCACGCATCGCGGCGTCCGTCGAGCATTTCGTCGACCTGCAGGGCCAGTCGATCCAGCAGATGGCCGAGCGCATCCGCGAAGACGAGATCGACATCCTGGTGGACCTCTCGGGCGACACGCGCGGCGCCAAGCCGCAGGTGCTGGCCTACCACGCGGCGCCCGCGCAGCTCATGTGGCTGGGCTACATGGGCACCAGCGGTACGCCGAACTACGACTACCTGGTGTCCGACAACTACCTCTCGCCACCGGGCACGGAAGACTGCTACTCCGAAAAGCTGCTGCGCCTGCCCGAGACCTTCCAGGTGATCGACACCAAGCGTCCCACCAACCCGCACAAGCCCACGCGCGCCGAGCACGGCCTGCCCGAAGACGCCTTCGTGCTGTGCAACTTCTCGCAGTCCTTCAAGATCCAGCCCGAGACCTTCGAGGCGTGGGTACGCATCGTGCAGGGCATCCCGAACTCGGTGCTGTGGCTGGCGCAAGGGCCCAACGGCTTCGAGCACAACCTGCGCGCGCACTGGGAGAAGGCCGGCCTCGCGGCCGAGCGGCTGATCGTGTCGCCGCGCATGCCGGTCGACCAGCATCTGGCGCGCATCGGCCTGGCCGACCTGTTCATCGACACCTTCCCCTACAGCAGCGGCGCCACCGCGAACGACGTGCTGTGGTCGGGCGTGCCGCTGCTGGCGCTCACGGGCACGACGATGGTGTCGCGCATGGCGGGCAGCCTGCTGGGCGCCATCGGGCTGCCGGAACTGGTGGCCACGAACCACGACGAATATGTGCACAAGGCCATCCACTACGCCACGCATCCCGACGAACTGGCCGCACTGCGCGCACGGCTCGTCGCGGCCAAGGATGCACGCAGCGGCTACTTCGACACGCCGCGCTTCGTGCGTCATCTCGAGGACGGCTACAGGCAAATTGCCACGCGCAGTCGTGAAGGGCTGCCGGCGGATCACGTCAGCGTTGCGCTGCGTCCTCAGGAGAAGTGAGCAATCGCGGGCATACTCGGCACTCCTTCAACAGCAGAGCTCCAGCAGCCTTTTGAATCATGAGCATCCTCAGTGAATTCAAGGAATTTGCCGTCAAGGGCAATGTCATCGACCTCGCGGTCGGTGTGATCATCGGTGCCGCGTTCGGCAAGATCGTCGACTCGCTCGTGGCCGACATCATCATGCCGCTGGTCGGCGTGGTGTTCGGCAAGCTCGACTTCTCGAACCTCTACGTGGTGCTGGGCACTGCACCGGCCGGCGTGGCCAACACGCTGGCAGACCTCAAGAAGGCTGGCGTTCCGGTGCTGGCCTATGGCAACTTCATCACCATCGCGGTCAACTTCGTGATCCTCGCCTTCATCATCTTCATGATGGTCAAGCAGATCAACAGGCTGAGGAAGACCGAAGCCGAGGCGCCCGCCGCACCGGCCGCCACGCCGGAAGACATCACGCTTCTGCGCGAAATCCGCGACAGCCTCAAGCGATAACTGTTGCCGATCTTTGGGTGAGCCGGGTGACGCGCACTTCGTGTCGCGTTGCCCTCTCACTCCCTTCGCCTCGACGAGGGGAATCAACCGACCGGCCATGCGCCGGTTCCGCGTTACCTCAAGAACTGCTGGCTGAAAGCTTGCGCGCCATGCGCAGTGCCTCGACGAGGCTCGACGCATCGGCAAGGCCGGTGCCCGCGATATCGAACGCGGTGCCGTGATCGGGGCTGGTCCGCACCAGCGGAAGCCCCAGCGTCACGTTCACGCCCTTCTCCACGCCAAGGTACTTGACCGGGATCAAACCCTGGTCGTGGTACATCGCGATCACCACATCGAACTCGCCGCTGGACGGCACGCCGGCCTTGGCGCGCGCGCGCATGAACACCGTGTCGGGCGCATGCGGGCCGTTGGCGTCGATGCCTTCGGCGCGCGCGGCCTCGATGGCCGGCAGGATGATCTCGCGCTCTTCCGACCCGAAGAGGCCGCCCTCGCCCGCATGCGGGTTCAGGCCCGCGACGCCGATGCGCGGCGCGCGGCCCAGCGCATGGCTCAACGCACGGTGCGTGATGCGCAGCGTCTCGAGCACGCCTTCGAAGCGCACCGCCTCGATGGCATGGCGCAGCGACATGTGGATGCTGACGAGCACGGTGCGCAACTCGTCGTTGGCCAGCATCATGCGCACAGGCACGTCGGCCACGCTGCGTCCCAGGTGCGCGGCTGCTTCGGCCTGCAGCAACTCGGTGTGGCCCGGGTACGGAAAGCCGGCGGCCGACAGCGCCTCCTTGTGCAGCGGCGCGGTCACGATGGCCGCGATTTCACCGCGCAGCGCGGCCCGCGCGGCCCAGACCACGCATTCGCCCGCCACGCGCCCGGCCTCGGCGCTGATGTGCCCCAATTCGATATGAGTGGGCGGAGCGATCACCTGCAAGACCGGGATGCAGCCGGGCGGTACCGTCGCCGCCTCGGCGACGGATTCGATCTCCAGCACCGGCCACGCCAGTTGCCCCGGCGAGGCCAAGGCTTGCGATGCCCGACGCAAGGTGCCGACATCACCCGCGACGAAAGTGCCATGCGTCGCATCAGGCGCATCGCGAAACGCCTTGACGATGATCTCCGGGCCGATGCCCGCGGGATCGCCCAGCGTGATGGCGATGGCTTCGCTCACTGGATGGCCCTCGTGCGCCGCATGGCTGCGGTACGCGCTGGCATGGGAAGGCTGTGTGGCGCTCATGCCGGGTTGTCGATGTCGATGAATTCGTGCGCCAGGCCAAGCTGTGCCGCCACGTGCCCGGCCACCGCCGGCGCGCCGTAACGCTCGGTCGCATGGTGGCCGCAGGCGAGAAAGGCGACGCCCATCTCGCGCGCGTAATGGGCCTGGGGCTCCGAGATCTCGCCGGTGATGAAGGCATCGGCGCCTGCTGCAATGGCCGCTTCGAAGTAGCCTTGGGCGCCGCCCGTGCACCAAGCTATCTTTTTAATAGCGCGATTCGCCGTATCTACAAGCGTTACGGGCCGGTTCAACACGCCTTCCACATGCGCAGCGAGCGTCTTGGCGCTGGCGAAGCTCTCGCCGTTGTTGCGCGCGCCGAGAAAACCCAGCTCCTGCTCGCCGAAGCGCCCGGCCGAACCTGCATCGGCCACGAGCCCCAGTTGCAGGCCGAGTTGCGCGTTGTTGCCCAGCTCGGGGTGCGCATCCAGCGGCAGGTGGTAGGCAAACAGATTGACGTCATTCCCCAGCAGCAGGCTCAGGCGCTGCTTCATCCAGCCGGTGACGCAGCCGTCCTGGCCGCGCCAGAACAGGCCGTGGTGCACGAAGATGGCGTCGGCTTCCGCACGGATCGCGGCCTCGATCAGCGCGCGGCTGGCGGTCACGCCCGAGACGATCTTGCGCACCACGGTGCGCCCCTCGACCTGCAGGCCGTTGGGGCCGTAGTCCTTGAAACGCCCGGGGGCCAACAGCAGGTCGAATGCGTGCAGCAGTTCATGTCGGGTGGTGCTCATCGCGACATTGTCGCGCGGCCCCAATCCCGGCCGGGCGGTGGCGTTTCCAGGCCGCGTCATTGAGGGACAATCGCATGCAGTACCGCGCCGGATGGCGCTTTCCACTGCCTTTTTCATTCAAGTTTCATGAAACGCACCTGGCTGCTCTTTGCCCAAGCCGTGACCGTCCTGCTGGCGGCCTACTTCGTCGTCGCGACGCTCAAGCCCGAATGGCTCAACAAGCGCGCGACCTCGCTGGGCGGCGTGGTGTCGATCGTCGAGGCGCCCACCGGCAACCCGGCCATTCCGACGCCCGGCAGCCTGAGCGTGCCGGCCAAGAAGGCCTCGCCAGCGGTCGTGAGCATCAACACAAGCAAGGCCGCGCAGCGCCATCCACGCAGCAACGACCCGTGGTTCCGCTTCTTCTTCGGTGACCAGGACGACCAGCCGCAAGTGGGCCTGGGCAGCGGCGTGATCGTGAGCCCCGACGGCTACATCCTCACCAACAACCACGTGGTCGAGGGCGCCGACGAGATCGAGGTCACGCTGAACGACAGCCGCCACGCGCGCGGCAAGGTGATCGGCACCGACCCCGACACTGACCTGGCCGTGCTCAAGATCGAGCTCGACAAGCTGCCTGTGATCGTCCTGGGCAACTCCGACGAACTGCAGGTGGGCGACCAGGTGCTGGCCATCGGCAACCCCTTCGGCGTGGGCCAGACCGTGACCAGCGGCATCGTCTCGGCGCTGGGCCGCAACCAGCTGGGCATCAACAACTTCGAGAACTTCATCCAGACCGATGCGGCCATCAACCCCGGCAACTCGGGCGGTGCGCTGATCGACGTCAACGGCAACCTGCAGGGCATCAACACGGCGATCTATTCGCGCTCGGGCGGCAGCATGGGCATCGGCTTTGCCATTCCGGTGTCGATGGCCAAGATCGTGCTCGAAGGGATCGTCAAGGAAGGCCAGGTGCGCCGCGGCTGGATCGGTGTCGAGCCGAACGAGCTGTCGCCCGAACTGGCCGAGACCTTCGGCGTGAAGGCGGACGCGGGCGTCATCATCACCGGCGTGCTGCAGAACGGCCCCGCCGCCAAGGCCGGCATTCGCCCGGGCGACGTGATCACCTCGGTGGGCGAGAAGAAGACTGACAACGTGCAGGCCCTGCTGACCGCGGTGGCAGGCCTGAAGCCCGGCAGCACCTCGCGGTTCGCGCTTCAGCGCGGCAGCGACAAGATGGAACTGGATGTGACACCGGGCCTGCGGCCCAAGAGCCCGGTTCGCCAAGTTCCCAACCAGCAGGAATAGGCTCGAAGAACGGGCTCGCCCCCAGGCTTCACGCACTTCGTGTCGCGTCTCCTTCCCCCTACCGGAGGCAACACCTGAGGCCCGGCAAAGCCGGTTCCTCGGTGTTTCTGGAATAGCTTTGGGGGCCGGGGCTGGAACTACTTCAGGGCCAGGGCGGCAAGCAGACGGGGCATGTGATGTGCCCCGTTACGCGCCCTGCCCTCTGATTCAGCTGGAAGCCGAATCGGCGCTTTCTTCGTCTTCGGGCTTCTTGCCCGTGCTCGCGAAGTAGCGGGCACCGATGATGCCCACCTCGTACAGCAGGCACATCGGCACCGCCAGCGCAAGCTGCGACACCACGTCGGGCGGCGTGAGCACCGCAGCCACCACGAAGGCCACCACGATGAAGTAGCCGCGGAAGGACTTCAGCTTCTCGATGGTCACCATCTCGAAACGCACCAGCAGCATCACCACGATGGGCACCTGGAAGGCGACACCAAAGGCAATGTAGAGCGAGAGGATGGCCTCGACGTACGAGGAGATGTCCGGCGTCGCCTGCACGGCGGCGGGCGCAAAACGCTGGATGAAGCTGAACATCTTGTCCAGCACGAAGAGCTGCACGAAGGCGATGCCCGCATACGCCAGCAGGCTGCCGAAGAAGATCAGCGGCAGCGCGAACTTCTTTTCGTGGCTGTAGAGGCCCGGCGCCACGAACATCCACGCCTGGTACATGAGCCAGGGCAATGCCAGCAGCACGGCCGCCATCATCAATACCTTGAGCGGCACGAAAAAGGGCGAGAACACGCCGATCGCGATCAGCTTCGCGTCGTGCGGCATGTGGGCCTTGATCGGCATGGCGATCAGGTCGATCAGCCCGCCCGGGCCGGGCCAGATGGCCAGCAGGATGCCCGCGACCACGAGGCCATAGACGCAATACAGCAGGCGGTCGCGAAGCTCGACCAGGTGCGCCACGAACGGCTGTTCGGTGCCCGCCAGCTCGTCTTCTTTGTCTTTGTTCTTGTTGTCGGAATCGGCCATTGGAAAAGAAGAAAGCGTGACGTCGGCCGGCGTGCGGCGCACGAACAACGCGGTGGTGGGGGTGCGCTAGTTGATCTTGTGGGGGCGGAAACGGGCAACCCGCGCCGCACCCGACAGCGCCTTGGTGCGCACGCCGTTGCGCGCCTTGTACCACTGCGGCGTGGCGCCCTGCTTCAGGCGCCAGTTCTTGCGGGGGTGCCTGTATTCGGGCACCGAAGGCTCGGGCTCGGCCAGCGCCGAAAGCGTTTCGCCCGAGCCGGAAAACTGCTTCTCGAATTCGCTCGCACCGGCGTGGATGCTGTGCTCGACGTCGCGCGCGGCATCCTCGACCGTGGTCTTCATCTTGCGCAGCTCGTCGAGCTCCATCGAACGATTGACTTCGGCCTTGACGTCGTTCACGTAGCGCTGGGCCTTGCCGAGCAAGGTGCCGACGGTGCGCGCCACGCGCGGCAGCTTCTCCGGACCGATGACGATCAGCGCCACGACGCCGATCAGCGCCAGCTTCTCAATGCCGAGGTCGAGCACGTGCGGTCCGCGCTCAGGACTTCTGACGCGCTTCGACGTCGATCGCCGACTTGTCGCCGTTGGCCGGCTGGCCGGTCACTTGCTGGGCGGGGGCCGACGAGGCGGCGGGGGCATCGGACGAGGCACCGTCCTTCATGCCGTCCTTGAAGCCCTTGACGGCGCCACCAAGGTCCGAACCCATGTTCCGCAGCTTCTTGGTGCCGAAGATCATGACCACGACGAGCAGCACGATCAGCCAGTGCCAGATAGAAAAAGAACCCATGGAAGACTCCTAAGAATGTGTCCGATTTTAGTCGGGCGGAATGTGACAGTTTGGCTTAATGCCGCTCAGCCGCGAAGCCACGGCCGGGGACCGCCCATGACATGGACATGGAGATGGTGAACCTCCTGTCCGCCCTCGGCACCCGTGTTGACGACGACCCGGTAGCCGCCGTCGGGATACGGCCGGCAGCCCTGCTCCAGCGCCAGCTTGGGCGCCAGGGTCATGATCTTGCCCATCAGCGCCGCGTCGTCGGGTGTCAGCTGGGCCATCGAGGCGATGTGCTTCTTGGGCACCAGCATGAAATGCACCGGCGCCCAGGGGGCGATGTCGTGAAAGCCGAACAGGTCGTCGTCTTCGTAGACCTTGCGCGAGGGGATCTTGCCCTCGATGATTTTGCAGAAAACGCAGTTCGGATCAGATGACATCTTTGGGTTCCATGGGGCGGCCGTCGTTCATGCGGATCATGCCTTTCACGATCCGGTAGAGGAACCACAGCGAAATCAGGCTCCAGGCGATCCAGCCGGGCACGAAGAGCAGCAGCCAGAGCCATGCGGTCAGAAGGTAGGCCAGGCCGGCCCACAGCACCGAGCGGATGCGCCAGCTGAAGTGCGAGGCCTGCCAGGTGCCGGCCGCGTCCTCGCGCTTCACGAAGTCGATGACCAGCGCCACCAGGAGCAGCAGCACCGAGGCCTGCGCCCCGGGCAGCACCGCGCCGATGGCCACGATCAGGTGCAGGATGTAGCTCACCCAGCCCCAGGTCTTGAGGGAGTCGTCGGGTTCCACGTTCACGATGTCGTTGGCCATGGGATGTCGTCCTTTCAGTCGTTGCCAGCCTCGCGGGCGTGCACCTTGCGCAAGGCCTTTTCCTCGATGCCGCTGGTGCCTTCGCGGCGCTCGAGCTCCGCGACGACATCGGCCGGCGAGAAGCCGTAGTGCGCGAGCGCCACCATGGTGTGGAACCACAGGTCGGCCACTTCGTTCACTATTTTCGAGCGGTCGCCGCCGTGGTCGGCGTCTTTCGCGGCCATCACGACCTCGGTGGCTTCCTCGCCGATCTTCTTGAGGAAGGCATCGGGGCCCTTGTGCAGCAGGCGCGCGACGTAGCTCTTCTCGGGGTCGCCGCCGCGCGCGGGCAACCGGGTCTCGATGACCGCGGCCAGGCGTGCGAGGGCGTCGGAGGTGTTCACGGCGGCCGTCATTTGTAGATCGACTCCGGGTCTTTCAAGACCGGCTCGACCACGGTCCACTGGCCCTTTTCGTACTTGCTGAAAAAGCAGCTGTGGCGGCCGGTGTGGCAGGCGATGCCGGGCTCGTGGCCCAGCTGGGTGACCTTGAGCAGCACCACGTCATTGTCGCAATCGAGGCGGATCTCGTGCACGGTCTGCACGTGGCCCGATTCCTCGCCCTTGAACCACAGCTTGTTGCGCGAGCGGCTGAAATACACCGCACGGCCCAGCTCGGCGGTCTTTTCGAGCGCCTCGCGGTTCATCCAGGCGAACATCAGCACGTCGTTGCTGCCTTGTTCCTGCGCGATCACGGGCACCAGCCCGTTCGCGTCCCATTTCACTTCATCGAGCCAATTCATCGGCATATTGTCGGGGATAGAAAAAGACCCTTGAAGCTCAGCTGCGCACAGGGATACCGCGCTCGGCCATGCGGGCCTTGGCTTGCCCGACCGTGTATTCGCCGTAGTGAAAGATGCTGGCGGCCAGCACCGCATCGGCGCCGCCGATCTGGATGCCGTCGGCCAGGTCGTCGAGGTTGCCGACCCCGCCCGATGCAATCACCGGCACGTCGACCGCGTCGCTCACCGCGCGGGTCAGCGCCAGGTCGAAGCCGCTCTTGGTGCCGTCGCGGTCCATGCTGGTCAGCAGGATCTCGCCCGCGCCCCGGCGAACCATCTCGGTGGCCCATTCGACGGCATCGAGGCCGGTGTTCTTGCGGCCACCATGGCTGTACACGTCCCACCCCGCGCCGCGCGTGGCCGCATCTTCGGGGCTGCGGCGCTTGGCATCGATGGCCACCACGATGCATTGCGCACCGTACTTCTGCGAGGCGTCGTTGATCACCCGCGGGTCGGCGATTGCGGCCGAGTTGAAGCTGGTCTTGTCGGCCCCCGCATTGAGCAGGCGCCGCACGTCCGCCACGGTGCGCACGCCGCCGCCCACGGTCAGCGGAATGAAGACCTGCGAAGCCACCGCCTCGATGATCGGCAGGATCAGGTCGCGGCCATCGCTGGTGGCGGTGATGTCGAGAAAGGTGAGCTCGTCGGCGCCTTGCGCGTTGTAGCGCGCGGCGATTTCCACCGGGTCGCCGGCATCGCGCAGCTCAAGGAAGTTGACACCCTTGACGACACGACCACCGGTGACGTCGAGGCAGGGAATGATGCGTTTGGCAAGCATGGGAATGAACCGGTAAGAAGTCAGAGAACGCGAAGCTGTTGCCAGCCCTGCCATTGGGCGCCGGGTGCCAGCAGCACCGGCTCGTCGATGCGCGCCGCTTCGACGCACAGCATGTGGCGATAGCCGTCTTCGGGCATGTCGGCGAGTTTCGCACCGAGCAGCGCGCCCGGGTTCCAGACCACGGTTTCGCTGCAGCTCGTGCTTTGTGCGATCTCGAGGGTACCGCCGGGCTGCACCAGCCGCAGCGGCGTGGCCGGCGCGCCATAGACGCTGTCGAATTCGGCATCGAAGTGCAGCGCCGACGCGGTTTCCACATGGCGGTCGTCCCGCAGCGAATCCCATCGGTTGGCACCCTGCAGGCCTTAGAGGCGAACCGTGGCGATGTCGTCGACACGCAGATAGGTGTGCAGCGCCGCGGCGAAGGTCCAGGGCGCGCGGTCGATGTTGGTCAGGGTGAGCGCCGTGCGCAGCTGGCCTGCGGACAGCGTGACGTCGAGCCGTGCCTCAAAAGCGTGCGGCCAGATCTTTCGGGTGGCTTCGCTGTCGCGCAACATCAGTCGCAGCGTATCGGACGTGCCCGCGGCCTCTTGCACCCAAGGCAAATTGCGCATGAACCCATGCTTGGGCAACATGCCGCGCTGGTTGAACTGAGGGCAGCAAATGGGCACGCCGCCGCGGATGGCGGCCTGCCCATCGAACACGGCGCGCGGGCTCAAATAGAGCCTTTCCACTGTGTCGGCCGTGGTCCAGGACAACACTTGCGCACCGTGCAGAGCCACTGTGAGGTGGCTTCCGTCGGCACCTGTGGCACGCAATGCGGGCTGGCCGCGAAACTCGATCGAGCTGATTTCCATGTGAGGAATTGTAGGCAGCGGGCGCTTCATGGCATGGATTTGGCATCAGGCCATTGCGTGCACGGGGCCTTCTTGGATACCCTGTGACTGCTTGCATCAGGAGACAAACGTGCAAGTCGGTCCCGTGCATACGAGAAAATCACTCCGACACAACAAAAGGGGATACGCATGAAGAAAAAGCTGCCGATGGCCGCCTGGATCCTGATTGCCATGGTGCTTGGCATCTTCATCGGCTACATGATCTTCACGAGCTTTCCGAACAAGAGCTCCGTCAAGGAAATCGCAGACTACGTCTCCATCATCTCGGACGTGTTCCTGCGCCTCATCAAGATGCTGATCGGGCCGCTGGTGTTTTCCACGCTGGTGGTGGGCATCGCGCACATGGGCGATGCCAAGTCGGTGGGCCGCGTGTTCGGCAAGTCGCTGGGCTGGTTCATCACCGCATCGCTGATCTCGCTGATCATCGGCCTGGTCATGGCCAACCTGCTCAAGCCCGGCGAAAACCTCGGGCTGCCGCTGCCGGACATCGGGGCCTCGACCAACCTGGCCACCTCGAAGTTCACCTTCCGGGATTTCGTCTATCACGCGGTGCCGCGCTCCTTCATCGAGGCGCTGGCCAACAACGAGATCCTGCAGATCGTGGTGTTCTCGATGTTCTTCGGCGTCGCCCTCGCCTCGCTCGGCGACAAGGCCAAGACGCTGGTGGCGGCCATCGAAGAACTCTCGCACGCCATGCTCAAGATCACGGGCTACGTGATGAAGCTCGCGCCGCTGGCCGTGATGGCCGCCATGGCCGCCACCGTGGCGGTGAATGGCCTGGGCATCCTGATCAAGTTCGCCGTGTTCATGGGCGACTTCTACCTGGGCCTCTTCGTGCTGTGGGGCGTGCTGGTGCTGGCGGGCTTCGTGTTCCTCGGGCCGCGCGTGTTCAAGCTGCTGGTGCTCATCAAGGAGGCCTTCCTGCTGTCCTTTGCCACTGCAAGCTCCGAGGCCGCCTACCCCAAGATCCTGCAGGCGCTCGACCGCTTCGGCGTCAAGCGCAAGATCTCGAGCTTCGTGATGCCGATGGGGTACTCGTTCAACCTCGACGGCTCGATGATGTACTGCACCTTCGCCGTGCTGTTCATCGCGCAGGCCTACAACATCCACATGCCGATCAGCACGCAGGTCACCATGCTGCTGATCCTGATGCTCACCTCGAAGGGCATGGCCGGCGTGCCACGCGCCTCGCTGGTGGTGATCGCCGCCACGCTGAACCACTTCGACATCCCCGAGGCCGGCCTGCTGCTGATCCTGGGCGTCGACACCTTCCTCGACATGGGCCGCTCGGCCACCAACGCGGTGGGCAACTCCATTGCCACCGCGGTGGTCGCCAAGTGGGAGGGCGAGCTGCTCTCCGAGAGCGATGCCGAGGTCAACGCCCGGGCGCTGGACGCGGAAAGCGAAGCCACCCTCGCCCACCCGGCCCACGCATGAGCCACGCCATGAAGCGCCAAGGCCCGTTGTCGCTGCCGCGTTTCCTGGCCACTCTGCTGCTGGCGGCCACGGCCCTTGCCGCGGGGACGGCGGCGCAGGCGCAAGACCAGGGCCTCGCCGCACTGACCGGCACCCTGGCCAAGGCGCGCGAAACCGGCGCCATCACCATCGGCTACCGCGAGTCGTCGGTGCCCTTCTCGTACCTCAATGCGCGCAAGGAGCCCATCGGCTATTCGATCGAGCTCTGCCGCTCACTGGTGACGGCCATCGAGGACGCGGTGAACAAGAGCCTCACGATCAAGTGGGAGCCCGTGACTTCCGACTCCCGCATCGATGCGGTTGCGAGCGGCAAGGTCGACCTGGAATGCGGCTCGACCACCAACAACCTCGAACGCCAGAAGCGCGTGAGCTTCTCGCCGACGATGTTCGTCTCGGGCACCAAGGTGCTGGTCAAGAAGGGCTCGCCGATCAAGTCCTTCCGCGATCTGGCCGGCAAGAAGGTGGCCGTGACGGCCGGCACCACCAACGAAAAAACGCTGCGCGACCTGTCCGAGAAATTCAAGCTCGGCATCCAGCTGCAGGTGGCGCGCGACCACGCCGAATCATTCGGCCTCGTGAAGAGCGGCCAGGCCGATGCCTTCGCCACCGACGACGTACTGCTCTACGGCCTGATCGCGCAAGATACCGCCAAGGCCGACTACGAGGTGGTCGGCGACTTCCTCTCCTATGACCCCTACGGGATCATGTACCGCAAGGGCGACGCGCAACTGAACAAGCTCGTCATCGACACCTTCCAGGTGCTGGCAGAAGACGGTGAGATCGACCGGCAGTACAAGCGCTGGTTCCTGCGCAAGCTGCCTTCGGGCGAGAGCCTCAACCTGCCGATGAGCGCGCAGCTCGAGACGATCATCCAGACGATGAAGGTGAAGGCCGAATAGGGCCGGATAACGTCGAACAGGCCGACGCCGCCCTAGCGCGCCGGCCACTCCCAGCGCGGAATCTCGCTCATGTCGAGGTTCGCGATGCGGGTTTCGCCGAACTGCTTTTCGAGCACCACCGATTGCAGGTCTTCGCTGTCTTCGAGCGCCGCGATCAGCCGGGCGGCGTGCGACACCACGATCACCTGCGACCCGCGTGCCGCCTGGGCGATGAGGCGCCCGAGCGCGGGCAGCAGGTCGGGGTGCAGGCTGGTTTCGGGCTCGTTGAGCACCAACAGCGACGGCGGCCGAGGCGTGAGCAGCGCGGCGATCCAAAGCAGGTAGCGCAGCGTGCCGTCCGACAGCTCGGCAGCGGTCAGCGGGCGCAGCAGGCCGTGCTGGTGCATCAGGGTCTCGAAGCGGTCCTCGGCCACACGGATCTCGATGCGGGCGCCGGGGAAGGCATCGTCGACGGCACGGTCGAGCGCCTCGTCGTCGCCGATCTCGCGGATGGTCTGCAAGGCCGCGGCCAGGTCGGCGCCGTCGTTGGCGAGCACCGGCGTGTAGGTGCCCAGTTGCGGCTGGCGCGCGGGCGCGTCGGCGTCGGAGCGGAAGTGATCGTAGAAGCGCCACGAGCGCATCTGCTCGCGCAGCGTGAGCATCTCGGGGGCCGCGTGCGGGTCGGCGTACTCGGTCATCATGCTGGCGAAGGCGGGGATGGGGCGGCCGACGGCCTGCCAGCTCTTGCCCTCGCGCAGGCGCAACGCGGCGCCTTTGCGATCGACCAGTTGCGCCGCGGGCCGAAGCAATGGACCGCTCCAGATGGCTTCGTGCTTGATTTCAGGATCGTGCGAGAAGGCCGTTGGCGGCATCGGCGGCGACGGCGGGGGTAGACCAATATCGATGGCGTAGCCGAACTCGTCGGATTCGCTGCCGGCAAACCCGAGCTTTAGAGCAACGGGCTCGTTGCGTCTCGTACCTTGCACCGGCAACTCGCCCCGCCGCATTGCCGCCGAGAAGCGCTCTGGCCCCGCCCAGAGCGTGGAAGAAAGCCCGCCCTCGCGCACCAGCGAACGGATCACGCCGCCGTTGGCGATGTCGGCCAGCAGCCGCATCGCGCGGTACACGCTCGACTTGCCGCTGCCGTTGGCGCCCGTCACGACCGTGAGCCGGCCGAGCGGCACCGTCAGCTGTCGCAGCGAACGGTAGTTGGCGATGGCGAGCGCGGAGAGCACGCGCTACAGGAAGTACGGGCTGGAAGAAGGCGTCAGGCGCCGGCCAGCTCGTCCGCGCGCGCCTGGGCGGCGGCGAAATCGAGGTCGCCCGAGTAGATGGCGCGTCCGCAGATCACGCCCTCGACGCCATCGGATTCGACCGCGCAGAGCTGGTCGATGTCGGCCATGTTCGAGAGGCCGCCCGAGGCGATCACCGGAATGGTCAGTGCCTGCGCGAGCTTGACGGTGGCTTCGATGTTGATGCCCGAGAGCATGCCGTCGCGGCCGATGTCGGTGTAGATGATCGACTCGACGCCGTAGTCCTCGAACTTCTTGCCCAGGTCGGCCACCTCGTGGCCCGTGAGCTTGCTCCAGCCATCGGTGGCGACCTTGCCGTCCTTGGCGTCGAGGCCCACGATGATGTGGCCGCCGAAGGCGCTGCAGGCGTCCTTCAGGAAGCCCGGGTTCTTGACCGCGGCGGTGCCGATGATCACGTAGCGCAGGCCGTCGTCGATGTAGCGCTCGATGGTGTCGAGGTCGCGGATGCCGCCGCCGAGCTGCACCGGGATGTCGTCGCCGACTTCTTTCAGGATCGCCTTGATGGCCGCGTGGTTCTGCGGCTTGCCGGCGAAGGCGCCATTCAGATCGACCAGGTGCAGCCGCCGTGCGCCGGCATCGACCCACTTGCGGGCCATGGCGGCGGGGTCTTCGCTGAAGATGGTGGACTGGTCCATGTCGCCCTGTTTGAGGCGAACGCAATGGCCGTCTTTGAGATCAATGGCGGGAATGAGGAGCATGGAAGTGGCGCGAGTATGCGAAATCCGGGCTGCAAAAGGTTCGGCCCGGTCGGAAATGGATGATCAGGGATTCCAGTGGAGGAAATTTCGATAGAGCTGCAACCCTTGGTCCGCACTCTTCTCCGGGTGGAACTGGGTTGCAAAAATGTTATCGCGTGCGATGGCCGCGGTAAAGCGGGCACCGTAGTCCGCCTCGCCCACGCTGTGCCGGGCGTCGGTCGGCCGGGCGTAGAAGCTGTGCACGAAGTAGAAATAGCTCTGGTCGGGAATGCCCGCCCACACCGCGTGCGGCTGGGCCTGGCGCACCTGGTTCCAGCCCATCTGCGGCACCTTGAAGCGGCTGCCGTCGGACTGCAGGCGCCCGGCCAGCTCGAACTTGAGGACATCGCCCGGAATGAGGCCCAGGCCGTCGGTCGGCCCTTCGTCGCTGTGCGACAGCAGCATCTGCATGCCGACGCACACGCCGAACAGCGGCTTGCTGGCCGCCGCCTCGAGCACCGACTCCTGCAGGCCGGAGTCGCGCAGCTCGCGCATGCAGTCGGGCATGGCGCCCTGCCCCGGCAGCACCACGCGGGTGGCCTTGCGCACCACGTCCGGGTCGGAGGTGACGAAGACCTGCACGCCGACCTGATCGGCCGCATGCCGCACGGCCTGCGAGACGGAGTGCAGGTTGCCCATGCCGTAGTCGACGACAGCGACGGTGTTGTCTGCAGATTTCATGGCTGTTCGCTGGAGAGTTTCAGAGCGAACCCTTGGTCGAAGGAATGACGCCGACGGAACGCGGATCGAGTTCCAGCGCGCCGCGCATGGCACGGGCAAAAGCCTTGAACACGGTCTCGCACTGGTGATGCGCGTTCACGCCCTTGAGGTTGTCGATGTGCAGCGTGACGAAGGCGTGGTTGACGAAGCCCTGGAAGAACTCGTAGGTGAGCTGGCTGTCGAAGGTGCCGATCATGCCGCTGGTGAAGGGCACGTGCATCACGAGGCCGGGGCGGCCCGAGAAGTCGATGACCACGCGGCTCAGTGCTTCGTCGAGCGGCACATAGGCATGGCCGTAGCGGCGAATGCCCTTCTTGTCGCCGATGGCCTGGGCCACGGCCTGGCCGAGGGTGATGCCGACGTCTTCCACCGTGTGGTGGCCGTCGATGTGCAGGTCGCCCTGGCAGTCGATGTCGAGGTCGATCAGGCCATGGCGGGCGATCTGGTCGAGCATGTGGTCGAAGAAGCCGATGCCGGTGGAAAGCTTGGCCTTGCCGGTGCCGTCGAGGTTGACGCTGACGGTGATCTTCGTCTCGGCGGTGTTGCGGGTGACCGTCGCTGTGCGATCGGCGTTGCCCGGAGTGGTGGGGGTGGTCATAGTGAGGCTTCGAGTGCCGCGAGCATCCGCGCATTCTCGTCGGCCGTTCCGACGGTGAGGCGCAGGCAATTTGCCAGCAGTTCGTGCATTTTAGAAACGTTCTTCACCAGAACCCCGTGTGCCTTCATGCCTTCGAAGGTCTTGGCGGCATCGGGCACGCGCAAAAGCACCATGTTGGCGTCGCTGGGCCAGGTCTTGACGCCCGGCAGCCGGCCAAGGCCCGTCATCAGGCGCTCGCGCTCCTCGCGGATCTGCGCAGCCTGGGCCTCGAACACTTCGGCATGCTCCAGCGCGAACAAAGCGCACTCGCAGTTGAGCACGCTGATGTTGTAGGGCGGGCGCACCTTGTCGATCTCGGCGATCAGCGCGGCCGGCCCCATGAGGTAGCCCAGCCGGATGCCGGCCAGGCCGAACTTGCTGAGCGTGCGCATCAGCAGCACGTGGCCGTGCCCGGCGAGCCGGTCGATGTAGCTGCGGGCAGCGAAGGGCTGGTAGGCCTCGTCGATCACCACCAGGCCGCCTTGCGCGCCCTGGGCCTGCACGATCTTCTCGATGGCGGCGTCGTCCCAGAGGTTGGCGGTCGGGTTGTTCGGGTAGGCCAGGTAGACGATGGCGGGCTTCTCGCGCGCGATGGCGGCCAGCATGGCGGCCTCGTCGAGCTCGAAGTCGGCCGTGAGCGGCACGCCGAGGAAGCGCAGGCCCTGCAGCTGCGCGCTCATGGCGTACATCACGAAACCGGGCACCGGCGCCAGCACGGTGGCGCCGGGCAGGTCGCAGGCAATGGCCAGCAGCGAGATCAATTCATCGGAGCCGTTGCCCAGCATCAGGCTGAAGCCTTCGGGCATCTGCGCATGCGCGGCCAGTGCGCGCTGCAAGTCGGCGCCACGGTCGCCCGGGTAACGGTTCAGTGCCAGCGCGCCGAGCCGCGCGCCCAGTTCGGCCTGCAGCGCTGGCGGCAGGCCGAAGGGGTTTTCCATCGCGTCGAGCTTGATGAAGCCGCGCGCGTCCTGCACCGCATAGGCATGCATGGACTGCACGTCGGCGCGGATGCGTTGAAGGGAGCGGGCGGTATCAGGAGCGGTCATCGGGTGCAGCGGTAGCTGTTGCGGAGGGCGCCGGACATGACCAGTTGCACGGGCATGTCGGCTTCATAACTGTCGGCGTTGCGGCTCAGCTCGGTCTGGTAGAGCGAGCGGGCCATGGAGGGTTCGAGGCGGCGGCCCTCGACGCAGAACAAGGGCTTCTGGCCATTGCGCTGCGACGATTCGACGCCTTCGCGCAGACCTTCGAGCACGCCGACGAGGTAGTAGCTGGCGTAGGCCTTGCCCTCCTTCTCGGTGGCTTCGAGCGTGCGCAGTTCACGGATGCTCATGGCCTGTGCGCCGGCACCGGCCGCCAGTGCGAGCAACAGCACCGACAGGCGCGGCAGCAGCAGGACGGCGGTGCGCTTCATGGGCTTCGACGGCTACTTGCGGTAGCGCGGCGGCGGCGCGTACGAGCCGTCGGCCGGGAAGGCGTTCGGCTGCGAAGACATCGTATCGCGACGGGCGCGGCGCGGCACATTGGGCTCTTCGAGCTCGAACACCGCGGCGCCGATCACGCCGATGTTGCGCACGTCGCCTGCCTCGGTGTTGGCTGCATAGGCACGGCCCGGCGCTGCAAAGCGGAAAGCGGCGACCTCGTTCTGGCTCTTGCGGAAGCCCTCGATGGTGAGCGACTCCTGCCCGCGCAGCACGTAGCCGCCGTTGCGCAGGCTGCCGGGCTTGCCGTTCAGCACGTCGAGGCCGTCGACCGTGGCGATCACCTCGTAGCTGCGGTCGCTGAGGTTGCGAAAGCGCAGCGTGTAGCGCGAGCCTTCGACACCGGCCAGCCGGAACATGTCCTCTGCACGGCGTGCGCGCTGCAGCGGCAGCGGGCGGCCGTTTTCCTCGAGCACCGACCATTCGATGTCGCCCTGCGCCAGTTGCAGGTTCAGGCGCCGCTCGGGATCGTTGCCGACCGTGCGGCGCACCGCACTCGCTTCGTTGTAGCCCAGCGAGGCCACGTCATCCGGCGTTTCGGAGAGGCGCTTGATCGCGACCGTGCGGGTCTTCGATTCGAGGCCCTCGCCCCATTGCGTGCCGAGTTGCGGCGCGGGTGCTGCTGCGCTGGTCGTGGAGGTGCTTGCCGTGTCGCGCAATGCCAGCGGTTGCTGGCTGCAGGCGGCCAGCAGGGCCGCGCCCGCGACAAGACCCGTGGCGAACTTGAAAAGGCGCGAGCGATAGAAACGATGAATCATCTTTGCTCCTCCCGAAGCGAGTTATGGAGCCTCAGATCTTACGCAGGCGCATGCGGGCAGCTTCCGCGTGCGCCTGCAGGCCCTCGCCCTCGGCCAGCGTGACGGCGATGGGGCCGAGCACCTGGGCACCGGCCTCGCTGACTTCGATGAGGCTGGAGCGCTTCTGAAAGTCGTACACGCCCAACGGGCTCGAAAAGCGCGCCGTGCCGCTGGTCGGCAGCACGTGGTTGGGGCCGGCGCAGTAGTCGCCCAGGCTCTCGCTGGTGAAGGCGCCGAGGAAGATCGCGCCGGCGTGGCGCAGCAACGGCTCCCAGCGGTTCGGCTCGCTGCTGCTCACTTCAAGGTGCTCGGGGGCGATGCGGTTGCTGATCTCGCAGGCCTCTTCCATGTTCTTCGTGTGGATCAGCGCGCCGCGGCCGTTGAGCGAGGCGGCGATGATTTCCGCGCGCGGCATGGCGGGCAGCAGGCGATCGATCTCGGCCTGCACGCGGTCGATGTAGGCGGCGTCGGGGCACAGCAGGATGCTCTGCGCCAGCTCGTCGTGCTCGGCCTGGCTGAAGAGGTCCATCGCCACCCACTCGGGCGGCGTGGTGCCGTCGGCCAGCACGAGGATCTCGCTCGGGCCCGCGATCATGTCGATGCCCACGGTGCCGAACACGCGGCGCTTGGCGGCGGCCACATAGGCGTTGCCGGGGCCGGTGATCTTGTCGACCGCGGGGATGGTGGCGGTGCCGTAGGCGAGCGCGGCCACAGCTTGCGCGCCACCAATGGTGAAACCGCGCGTCACGCCGGCCACATAGGCTGCGGCGAGCACCAGTTGATTCTTCTCGCCCTTCGGCGTCGGTACGACCATGATGATTTCGCCGACGCCCGCGACGTGCGCGGGAATGGCGTTCATCAGCACGCTCGACGGATAGGCCGCCTTGCCGCCCGGCACGTAGATGCCGACGCGGTCGAGCGGTGTGACCTTCTGGCCGAGCAGCGTGCCGTCGGCGTCGCGGTAGCTCCAGCTTTCGCCGCTGGCCTTCTTCTGGGCTTCGTGATAACTGCGCACGCGGCGCGCGGCGGCTTCGAGCGCATCGCGCTGCGCGGCGGGCAGCGACTCGAATGCGGCCTTCAGTTCGGCCTGCGTGAGTTCGAGCCCGGGCAACGTGGCGGCGCCGAGCTTGTCGAAACGGTTCGTGTACTCCAGCACCGCCTCGTCGCCGCGCTTCTGCACGTCGGCCAGGATGTCGGCCACCACCTTCTCGATCGCAGCGTCCGCATCCGCAGACCAATGCAGCCGCGCCTTGAATTCAGCGTCGAAGCTGGCTGAAGTCGTGGACAGACGGGCGGGGGCTGCTTTCAGAGTCATGAGGTTCGGATGGAAGAGGAGGAAGTCAGGCGGAAGGAATGGCCGACGCAAACGCGTCGATGATGCGGCGGATGGGCTCGCGCTTGAGCTTGAGCGCGGCCTGGTTGACCACGAGGCGGGCGCTGATGTCCATGATGCGCTCGACCTCGACCAGGTGATTGGCCTTGAGGGTGTTGCCGGTCGAGACCAGGTCGACGATGGCGTCGGCAAGGCCCGTGAGCGGTGCCAGCTCCATGCTGCCGTAGAGCTTGATCAGGTCGACGTGCACGCCCTTGCTGGCAAAGAAGTCGCGCGACAGGCCGACGTACTTGGTCGCCACGCGCAGGCGCGAGCCCTGGCGCACGGCCGAGGCGTAGTCGTAGTCGGCGCGCACGGCCACGCTCAGGCGGCAGGCTGCGATGCGCAGGTCGAGTGGCTGGTACATGCCCTGGTTGCCGTTTTCGAGCAGCACGTCGAGGCCGGTCACGCCGAGATCGGCACCGCCGTACTGCACGTAGGTGGGCACGTCGGACGCACGCACCAGCACCACGCGCACGTCGGGCCGGGTGGTCTCGAGAATGAGCTTGCGCGACTTCTCGGGGTCTTCGGTGACCTCGATGCCGGCGGCGGCCAGCAGGGGCATCGTCTCTTCGAAGATGCGGCCTTTGGAAAGCGCCAGGGTGATCATGCGGCGGCTCCCGTCACGCGTTCAATGTCGGCACCGAGGCCGCGCAGTTTCGATTCCATGCGGTCGTAGCCCCGGTCGAGGTGATAGATGCGGTCGACCAGCGTCTCGCCTTCGGCCACGAGGCCGGCGATGACGAGGCTGGCGGAGGCGCGCAGGTCGGTGGCCATCACGGTGGCGCCCGAGAGCTGCTGCACGCCCTCGACCATCGCGACCTTGCCTTCGACGTGGATGTTGGCGCCCAGGCGCACCATCTCGTTCACGTGCATGAAGCGGTTCTCGAAGATGGTCTCGGTGACCATCGAGGCGCCGCGCGCGATCACGTTCAGGGCCATGAACTGGGCCTGCATGTCGGTCGGGAAGCCCGGGTATTCGGTGGTGCTGAAGCTCTGCGCCTTGAGGTGCTCGTAGGCCGGGCCTTTCGAGCTGATGCGCACGCCATCGGGTTCGGTGGCGACCTGGCAGCCTGCGTCGCGCAGCTTGTCGATCACCGCGTCGAGGTGGTCGCCGCGGGCGTGGCGCAGGAAGGCCTCGCCACCCGTGGCCGCAACGGCGCACAGGAAGGTGCCGGCCTCAATGCGGTCGGCCACCACGGCATGCGTGCAGCCATGCAGCTTTTCGACACCCTGCACGCGGATGTGGCTGGTGCCGTGGCCCTGGATCTTGGCGCCCATGCGGATCAGCATCTCGGCCAGGTCGACGATCTCGGGCTCCTGCGCGGCGTTTTCGAGCAGCGTCTCGCCCTCGGCCAGCGCGGCGGCCATCAGGAAGTTCTCGGTGCCGGTGACGGTGACCATGTCGGTCAGGATGCGCGCGCCCTTCAGGCGGGTGCGGCCCTCGGGCAGGCGCGCGACCATGTAGCCGTGCTCCACCACGATCTCGGCGCCCATCGCCTGCAGGCCCTTGATGTGCTGGTCGACCGGCCGCGAGCCGATGGCGCAGCCACCGGGCAGCGACACCTTGGCATGGCCGAAGCGCGCCAGCAGCGGGCCGAGGGCCAGCACGGAGGCGCGCATGGTCTTCACCAGTTCGTAGGGCGCCTCGGGGTTGGTCAGGTCGCCGGCATTCAGGCTCACCGTGCCGTTGTCGTCGCGCTCGGCGGTCACGCCCATGTTGCGCACCAGCTTCAACATGGTCGACACGTCCTGCAGGCGCGGCACGTTGTGCAGCGTCACGGGTTCGTCGGTCAGCAGCGCCGCGCACAGCTCGGGCAGCGCGGCGTTCTTGGCGCCGGAAATGAGTACTTCGCCGCGAAGCTGGCGCCCGCCGCGAATCAGAAGTTTGTCCATCGAAGTTCCAGCGAAATCAGGGGGCCCGCAGGGGCCGGAAAGTCATTTTTCCACTGCCGCCCATTCGGCCGGCGTGTAGGTCTTCATCGAAAGCGCATGCACCTCGTCGGTGTGCATTTTCGCACCGAGGGTGGCGTAGACCCGCTGGTGGCGCTGGATGGCGCGCTTGCCCTCGAATTCGGCCGAGACGATGGTGGCGTACCAATGTCGGCCGTCGCCTTCGAGCGTGATGTGCTCGCAAGGGAGGTGGGACTGGATCAGGGCCTGGAGTTGTTCGGCGGTCATGGGGATGGGTATTTATCGGGAAACGCCGCGAAAACGGCTTTGCCGGGCCGCTGCTGTTGCCCCCGGAAGGAGGTTGGCAAAGCGACACGAAGTGCGCGAAGACTGGGGAAGAGCCATGACTCAGCCTCGGATTTTGTAGCCGATGCGCAGCAAGTGAACGGCGATGGCGCTCACCGCCAGCCAGGCGATGCCGACGATGCCCAGGCTGAGCCAGGGCGAGGCGTCGCTCACGCCGAAGAAACCGTAGCGGAAGCCGTCGATCATGTAGAAGAACGGGTTCAGGTGGCTCACCTTCTGCCAGAACGGGGGCAGCGAGCCGATCGAATAGAACACGCCCGACAGGAAGGTCATGGGCATGATCAGGAAGTTCTGGAACACGGCCATCTGGTCGAACTTCTCGGCCCAGAGGCCGGCGATCAGGCCCAGGGTGCCGAGCATGGCCGAGCCCAGCAACGCGAACACCAGGATACAGACCGGCGCCACAAAGCTCGGCACCGCGAAGAAGACGGTGACGGCGAACACGCCCAGCCCCACGGCCAGCCCGCGAATGATCGACGAGCCCACGTAGGCGAAGAACCAGCCCCAGTGCGACAGCGGCGTGAGCAGCACGAAGACCAGGTTGCCCATGATCTTGCTCTGGATGATCGACGACGAGCTGTTGGCAAAGGCGTTCTGCAGCACGCTCATCATCACGAGGCCCGGCACCAGGAAGGCCGTGTAGCCGACGGTGCCGTAGACCGTGACGCGGCCTTCGAGCACATGGCCGAAGACCATGAGGTACAGCAGCGCGGTGAGCACTGGTGCGCCCACGGTCTGGAAGCCGACCTTCCAGAAGCGCAATGTCTCTTTGTAGAGCAGCGCGCGCCAGCCAGTGACCGCCATCATCGCGCGACCTCCAGCGGCGTCTGTTCGCCCGCCATCAGGTCGATGAACACGTCTTCCAGGTCGGCCTTGCGCATTTCCACATCTTCCACCGCGACACCGGCTTCGCGGATCGCGGCCAGCAGTTGTTCGACTTCATGCGCGTTCTGCGCCGGGAGCTGCACGATGCGCCCGGTGATGCGCGCGTGCTGGGCGATGGCCCAGGGCAGCATGGCGTCGGTCTTGAAGCGCAGCACGTTGCTGGCGGCCGACTTCAGCAGCTCGCTGGTGCGGTCCAGCGCGATCACGCGGCCCAGCTTGAGCATCGCGATGCGGCTGCACAGCGCCTCGGCTTCTTCTAGATAGTGGGTGGTCAGCAGCACGGTACTGCCCTGCTTGTTGAGCTTGGCGACGAACTGCCAGAGCGTCTGGCGCAGCTCGACGTCGACACCGGCCGTGGGCTCGTCGAGCACGATCACCGGCGGCTTGTGCACGAGCGCCTGCGCCACCAGCACGCGACGCTTCATGCCGCCGGAAAGCTGCCGCATGTTGGCTGTGGCCTTGTCGGCCAGGCCCAGGCTGTGCAGCAGCTCGTCGATCCAGTCGTCGTTGTTCTTGATGCCGAAGTAGCCCGACTGGATGCGCAGTGACTCGCGCACATTGAAGAAGGGATCGAACACCAGCTCCTGCGGCACGATGCCCAGTTGGCGCCGCGCCTCGGCGTAGTCGCGCTGGACGTCGAAGCCGTGCACGCTGATGGCACCGGACGTGGGGCGCGCCAGCCCCGCGAGCATGCTGATCAGGGTGGTCTTGCCTGCGCCGTTGGGGCCGAGCAGGCCGAAGAACTCGCCCGGCTCGATCTGGAAGCTGACCTCGTCGACCGCGCGCAGCCCCTGTTTGCCTTGGGCCCGCTGCTGCTTGGAGGGGGGATAGGTCTTGGAGACCGATTGGAATGAGATCGCGGGCATGGGAGCCCGTGATTTTACGGGGCTGTTACTTTTTCAGGGCGCGGCGGGCAAAAGGCCCGCGATCCCATAAAGGGTCGCCAGTTCTCGCAGCCGCGGCGAGAGGCCCTTGACCGCGAACCCCCGACCCAGCGCGCTCGACTCGCGCCGGCATTCAAGCAGCACTGCCAGTGCCGACGAATCGAACTGCGCCAACGCTGTGGCATCGACCACGGTCGACGACGAGTCGGTCTGGCCTTTCAGCCCCTGCTGCAGCATGCGCATGCAGGCGGGGGCCTCGTCGTGGGTGAGCTTGGTGGGCAGGACCAGCATGGCGTTTGCCCCGTCAGCCCTTGCTGTTGCCCTTGTTGCGCACAGCCAGCGCGGCGATCAGGCCGTCGATGCCGCTCTTGTTGATTTCCTGCGCAAACTGGGTGCGGTAGGTGTCGACCAGCCATACGCCCAGCACATTCAGGTTGTAGACCTTCCAGCCGGCGCCCTGGCCGGGCGTCTTCTCGAGGCGGTAGTCGAGCTGCACCGGGTCGCCACGGCCCTTGACTTCGGTGCGCACCAGCACGTCGGTGTCGGTGGGCGAACCGCGGAAGGGACGGATCGTGACGGTCTGGTCGGTCACCTGGTCGAGCGCGCCAGCGTAGGTGCGCACGAGCAGCGTCTTGAACTCTTCCTGCAGCCGCTTTTGCTGCTCGGGCGTGGCCTGGCGCCAGGCCGGGCCGACGGCGGAAGCCGTCATGCGCTGGAAGTTGACGTTGGGCATGATCTTGCTGTCGACCAGCAGCATGATCTTGTTGACGTCGCCCGCCTTGATGGACGAGTCGGCCTTGATCGTGTCCAGCACGTCGGTCGACAGGCGCTTGACGAGCGCATCGGGCGCTTCGTCGGCCGCGTGCGCGGGCTGCACGAAGGCGACGGCGGCGCCGAACAGCAAGGCACCGGCCAGCACCAGGCGGCCGAGATCGCGTCGTTGCAAGGTCTTGTTGTTCATGGTGAGTCCCTCAATCAAGTTTGAAAATCTACGAAGTACACGCAGGAAGCGAAGTACTGAGACAGAAACGGATTCGAGCGGCGCGGGGCCGACCGGGTTCCTGTCTCGCAGGTGAAGCCTTGCAACCGGATGCAAGCGGCTTCATGGCTAGCCTTCGGCGCGCTCCTGTTTATTTTCCGGCGCCGTCGTCCGGAGGATTGCCGTCGTAGACCTGGCTGCGGCGGCGCTGCAGGAACGCATCGCGCGTGAACGAATACTTGTCGAGCGCCGCGTCGCCGAGCAGTCGGCCCGCACGCAGGTACTGCGAGCGCGTGTCGACCACTCGCAGGGCGGTCAGCGAATTGCGCCAGCGGACGTCTTCCATGTGGGCCAGCGGATCGCCGTAGTAGTCCAGCGGCTTCGCCACGGTATCGCGCAGGGTCGACGGGCCCAGCAGCGGCAGCACCACGTAAGGACCAGGGCCCACGCCCCAATAGCCGAGCGTCTGGCCGAAATCTTCTTCGTGGCGCGAGATGCCTGCATCGCTTGCGACGTCGAGCAGGCCGCCGAGTCCGAAGAAGGTGTTGACGTTGAGGCGCATGAAGGTCTCGGCACTGCCCTGCAGCTTGAGCTGGGCCACGTTGTTCGCCAGGCTCCAGACGTCGCCGATGTTGTTGAAGAAGTTGTTCACGCCCGAACGCACCATCGAGGGCAAGGCCCGCTGGTAAGCGGTGGCCACGGGGACCAGCACCGCGTCGTCGACGGTTTCATTGAAGCGCGAAACGCCACGGTTCATGGGCTCGAACGGGTCGGCCGGATTGGCATTGGGGCCCGTGGCGCAGCCGGCCAAGAGCGCAAAGGCGGCTACAGCGCCCGTCCAACGGGCGTATGGAGCTATATTTTTCATAGCAAATGACAGATTCGATCGTGTTTTCATTTTTTATTGGCTGATCCAGGCGCCGTATTTCCCTCGGCTGCCTTGCTGTACAGGAACTGGCTGATCAGGTTTTCCAGCACCACGGCCGACTGGGTCGCGGTGATGGTGTCGCCGGCTTGCAAGTTCTTCTCTTCGGCGCCCGCCTCGATTCCGATGTACTGCTCTCCAAGCAAGCCACTGGTCAGGATCTTGAGCGAACTGTCCTTGGGAAAACTGTAGCGGTTTTGCAATGCCAGCGTCACGCTGGCCTGAAAGGTCTTGTCGTCGAAGGAGATTGATTCCACACGGCCGACCACCACGCCCGCGCTCTTGACCGCGGTCTGCGGCTTGAGGCCGCCAATGTTGTCGAAGCGCGCAGTGACCGCGTAGGTCTTCTGGAAGTTCAGGCTCAGCAGGTTGGCCGACTGCAGCGCGAGGAACAGCAATGCGGCCCCGCCGATCAGCACGAACAGGCCGACCCAGATGTCATTGTTGGAACGTTGCATGGTTTGCACTCTCTAGAACGATGGAGGCCAGGCCCCTTTAGATACTGAACATCATGGCGGTCAGGAGGAAGTCCAGACCCAGCACCGCCAAAGATGCACTGACCACGGTCCGCGTGGTTGCGCGCGACACGCCTTCAGGCGTGGGCTGCGCTTCGTAGCCCTGCAGCAATGCGATGAAGGTCACGGTGAAGCCGAAGACGATGCTCTTGATGACGCCGTTGCCCACGTCGCGCCACACATCGACGCCGCCCTGCATCTGGCCCCAGAACGCGCCCGGGTCCACGCCCAGCATCAGCACGCCCACCACGTAGCCGCCCATGATGCCGACCGCGCTGAACACCGCTGCCAGCAGCGGCATCGTGATGACGCCCGCCCAGAAGCGCGGCGCAAGGATGCGTTGCACCGGATCGACCGCCATCATTTCCATGGCGCTCAATTGCTCGTCGGCCTTCATGAGACCGATCTCGGCGGTGAGCGAAGTGCCCGCGCGCCCAGTGAACAACAAGGCGGCCACCACGGGCCCGAGTTCGCGCACGAGACTCAGGGTGACCAGCAACCCCAGCGCCTCGGACGACCCGTAGCGCTGCAGTGCGTAGTACATCTGCAGGCCCAGCACGAAGCCGACGAACAGCCCCGACACGCCGATGATCGCGAGCGAGTAGTTGCCAAGAAAATGGATCTGGTCGCGCACGAGTCCGAAGCGACGCATGATCTGCGCGCCCGGGCCGACGAGCCGCATGAAGAGCTTGGCGCCGTAGCCAAGATTCGCCAGATGGCTGCGCACAGCAAAGCCGATATCGGCGGGCTTCCACCAGCTCATGAGCGCCCTCCTTCGACGTTGCCGAAATCGTCTTCGATGCTGACGCCCGGGTAATGGAACCGCACAGGCCCGTCGGGCAAGGCATTCACAAACTGGTGCACCAGCGGGTCGTTGCTCTGGCGCACGTCGTCGGGCGTGCCCTGCGCGGCGATGCCGCCGTTGGCCAGGATGATCACGTGGTCGGCGATGCGGAATGTTTCTTCGAGGTCGTGCGACACGATGATGCTGGTCAGCCCCAGCGTGTCGTTGAGCTGACGGATCAACCGCGCGGCCGTGCCGAGCGAAATCGGATCGAGGCCCGCGAAGGGTTCGTCGTACATCACGAGATCGGGGTCGAGCGCAATCGCACGCGCCAGCGCCACGCGACGCGCCATGCCGCCCGACACTTCGCTGGGCATCAGGTCGCGCGCGCCGCGCAGGCCGACCGCATCGAGCTTCATGAGCACGATGTCGCGTACCAGCGCTTCGGACAGTTGCGTGTGCTCGCGCAGTGGGAACGCCACGTTGTCGAACACGCTCATGTCGGTGAACAGCGCGCCGAACTGGAACAGCATGCCCATGCGGCGCCGCGCCGCATAGAGCGCCTTGGCGTCGAACCTGACGACATCCTGACCGTCGAACAGGACCTCGCCGCGCTGCGCGCGTTGCTGTCCGCCGATCAATCGCAAGACCGTGGTCTTGCCGCCGCCCGAGGCTCCCATCAGCGCCGTCACCTTGCCGCGCGGCACGCTGAACGAAACGCCATCGAGGATCGCGCGCGCGCCGTAGCCGAACGTGACGTCTCGAAACTCTACGAAGGGATGTGGCGTGGTGGCTGGGTCCATCTCAATAAAAAAGCCGGGCGCTTTTTCAAGCATCCCGGCGCGCGGTTTTCCAGCGGATGATAACGGGGCCGCGAGCGCGGCCGCGAAATTGAAACAAAAATCAGCGAGGTAAGTCGCTGAAACCCATCAGAAATTCATCCACCGAACGCGCGGCTTGACGGCCTTCGCGAATGGCCCACACAACCAGCGACTGGCCGCGGCGAATGTCGCCGGCGGCAAACACCTTGGGCACGTTCGTGGCATAGCCGCCGATGAAGTCGACCGTGGCCCGGGCGTTGCCGCGTGCATCCTTCTCGACACCGAAGGCATCGAGCACGGTGGCCACGGGGCTGATGAAGCCCATGGCGAGCAGCACGAGGTCGGCCTTGAGCACTTGCTCGCTGCCGGCCACTTCCTGCATCTTGCCGTCCTTCCATTCGACGCGAACGGTCTTCAGGCCCGTGACCTTGCCCTTCTCGCCGATGAATTCCTTGGTGGAGATGGCGAACTCACGCTCGCAACCCTCTTCATGGCTGGAGCTCGTACGCAGCTTGATCGGCCAGTAGGGCCAGGTCAGCGGTCGATTTTCTTCCTCGGGCGGCTGCGGCATCAGTTCGAACTGCGTGACGCTGACCGCGCCATGGCGGTTGCTGGTGCCCACGCAGTCGGAGCCGGTGTCGCCACCGCCGATGACGATCACGTGCTTGCCGTCGGCGCGCAACTGGCCCTTGACCTTGTCGCCTGCGTTGACGCGGTTCTGCTGCGGCAGGAACTCCATTGCGAAGTGAATGCCGTCGAGATCGCGGCCGGGCACCGGCAGGTCACGCGACTGCTCGGCACCGCCGGTGAGCAGCACGGCGTCGAACTCTTTCTGCAGCTGTTCGGGCGTGATGGTTTCCTTGGCCAGGTTGGTGACCTTGGAGCCCTTGCCCAGCGGATCTTTCGCAGCGCCGACCATGACGCCGGTGCGGAAGATCACGCCCTCGGCCTTCATCTGCTCGACGCGGCGATCGATGTGGGTCTTCTCCATCTTGAAGTCGGGAATGCCGTAGCGCAGCAGGCCGCCGATGCGGTCGTTCTTCTCGAACAGCGTCACGTCATGGCCGACGCGCGCCAGCTGCTGCGCAGCGGCCATGCCGGCGGGGCCCGCCCCGACCACGGCGACCTTCTTGCCGGTCTTGTGCTTGGCCACGCGCGGCGCGACCCAGCCTTCGTCCCAGGCGCGGTCGATGATCGCGTGCTCCAGCGACTTGATGCCAACCGCGTCGTCGTTCACATTGAGCACGCAGGCTGCCTCGCAGGGCGCGGGGCAGATGCGGCCGGTGAACTCGGGGAAGTTGTTGGTCGAGTCGAGCACCGCGAAGGCGTTCTGCCAGTCGTTGCGGTACACGAGGTCGTTGAAGTCCGGAATGATGTTGTTGACCGGGCAGCCGCTGTTGCAGAACGGCGTGCCGCAGTCCATGCAGCGCGCGCCCTGTACCTTGGCCTGCTCGGTATTCAGGCCGACGACGAATTCCTTGTAGTGCTTGACGCGCTCGTCGACAGGCTTGTAGCCCTCTTCGATGCGCTCATGCTCCATGAAGCCGGTGATCTTTCCCATCGTGATGTCCTCTGTTCTTCGTAGCTGTGCCGCGCTCAGACGGCGGCCGTGGCAGCGGGTGCGGCCAGTGCGTGCGGCTCCAGGCCCACGTGCGCGTTGTTGCCGCTGCTGGTCAGCTCGACCTTGCGGTCGTGCAACTCGGCAAGCGCGCGCTTGTATTCGTTCGGGAACACCTTGACGAACTTCGTGCGCGACACGGCCCAGGTGTCGAGCAGCTCGCGTGCGCGCTTGCTGCCGGTCCAGCGGTGGTGCTCTTCGAGCAGCTTCTTGAGCTGGGCTTCGTCGGTCTCGCCGCCATGCCAGATCTTGCGATGCACGCTCGCCGTTTGCTCGGCCGAGGTCAGCACCTTGTCGAGCGAGACCATCGAGAGGTTGCAGCGCGAGGCGAACTGGCCGTCTTCGTCGTAGACGAAAGCCACGCCGCCGCTCATGCCGGCCGCGAAGTTGCGGCCCGTCTTGCCGAGCACGGCCACCGTGCCGCCAGTCATGTATTCGCAGCCGTGGTCGCCGGTGCCTTCGATGACCGCCGTGGCGCCCGACAGGCGCACCGCGAAACGTTCGCCGGCCACGCCGCAGAGGTAGGCCTCGCCGGTGGTCGCGCCATACAGCGCGGTGTTGCCGACGATGGTGTTGCGCACGGCCTCACCGCGGAAGTCGAGGCTGGGTCGCACCACCACGCGGCCGCCCGAGAGGCCCTTGCCGGTGTAGTCGTTGGCGTCGCCGATCAGGTACAGCGTGATGCCGCGTGCCAGGAACGCGCCAAACGACTGGCCACCCGTGCCTTCGAGCTGGATGCGGATCGAATCGTCGGGCAGGCCCTGCGGATGCACCTTGGTCAGAGCACCGGAGAGCATCGCGCCCACCGAGCGGTTGACGTTGCGTGCCACTTCGATGAACTGCACCTTCTCGCCCTTTTCGATGGCGGGACGCGACTTCTCGATGAGCTTGACGTCGAGTGCACGTTCGAGGCCATGGTCCTGGTTCTCGACGTGGAAGCGCGGCACCTCGGCCGGCACGTTCGGCAGCGCGAACAGGCGGCTGAAGTCCAGGCCCGAAGCCTTCCAGTGCTCGATGCCCTTGCGCATGTCGAGCAGGTCGGCGCGGCCGATCAGGTCGTCGAACTTGCGGATGCCCAACTGGGCCATGATCTGGCGCACTTCTTCGGCAACGAAGAAGAAGTAGTTGACGACGTGCTCGGGCTTGCCCGAGAACTTCTTGCGCAGGATCGGGTCTTGCGTGGCCACGCCCACCGGGCAGGTGTTCAGGTGGCACTTGCGCATCATGATGCAGCCCTCGACCACCAGCGGCGCGGTGGCGAAGCCGAATTCGTCGGCGCCCAGCAGCGCGCCGATGGCGACGTCGCGGCCGGTCTTCATCTGGCCGTCGGCCTGCACGCGGATGCGGCTGCGCAGGCGGTTGAGCACCAGCGTCTGCTGTGTTTCGGCCAGGCCGATTTCCCACGGGCTGCCCGCATGCTTGATCGACGACCAGGGCGATGCGCCCGTGCCGCCGTCATGGCCGGCGATCACGACGTGGTCACTCTTGCACTTGGCCACGCCCGCCGCGATGGTGCCGACGCCGATCTCGCTCACCAGCTTCACGCTGATGCTCGCGTGCGGCGCGGTGTTCTTCAGGTCGTGGATGAGCTGCGCGAGGTCTTCGATCGAGTAGATGTCGTGGTGCGGCGGCGGCGAGATCAGGCCCACGCCCGGCACGGCGTAGCGCTGCTTGCCGATGTACTCGGTGACCTTGCCGCCCGGGAGCTGGCCGCCCTCGCCCGGCTTGGCACCTTGCGCCATCTTGATCTGGATCTGGTCGGCCGAGTGCAGGTACTCGGCGGTGACGCCGAAGCGGCCCGACGCAACTTGCTTGATGCGCGAACGCAGCGAGTCGCCATCGGCGAGGGGCAGGTCGACTTCGACGTTGGCCGCGCCGATCACGCTCTTGAGCGTATCGCCCTGCTTGATCGGGATGCCCTTGAGTTCGTTGCGGTAGCGCGCCGGGTCTTCACCGCCTTCGCCCGTGTTGCTCTTGCCGCCGATGCGGTTCATGGCAATGGCAAGCGTGGCGTGCGCCTCAGTGCTGATCGAGCCGAGCGACATCGCGCCGGTGGCGAAGCGCTTGACGATTTCGGCGGCCGCTTCGACCTCGTCCACCGGAATGGCCTTGGCCGGATCGATCTTGAACTCGAACAGGCCGCGCAGCGTGAGGTGGCGACGGTTCTGGTCGTTGATGAGCTGCGCGTATTCCTTGTACGTGTTCCAGTTGTTGGCACGCGTGCTGTGCTGCAGCTTGGCGATGGCGTCGGGCGTCCACATGTGCTCTTCGCCACGCGTGCGCCAGGCGTATTCGCCGCCGGCGTCGAGCATGTTGGCGAGCACCGGGTCGTCGCCGAAGGCGGCCTTGTGCATGCGGATGCCTTCTTCGGCGATCTCGAAGACGCCGATGCCCTCGACGCGGCTGGCGGTGCCGGTGAAGTACTTGTTGACGGTCTCGCTGTTCAGGCCGATGGCTTCGAACAGCTGCGCGCCGCAGTAGCTCATGTAGGTGCTGACACCCATCTTCGACATGATCTTCGACAGACCCTTGCCGATGGCCTTCACGTAGTTGTAGACCGCCTTGTCGGCGCTCAGGTCGCCCGGCAGGTCGGCGTGCATGGCCGCCAGCGTTTCCATCGCGAGGTACGGGTGCACGGCTTCCGCGCCGTAGCCGGCGAGCACGCCGAAGTGATGCACTTCGCGCGCCGAACCGGTCTCAACGACGAGGCCGGCGGTGGTGCGCAGGCCTTCACGGACCAGGTACTGATGGACGGCCGACAGTGCGAGCACCGCCGGAATCGCCACTTGCGTCGGGCTCACGCCGCGGTCGCTCACGATCAGGATGTTGTGGCCGCCCTTGATGGCGTCCACCGCTTCGGCGCACAGCGAGGCCAGCTTGGCCTCGACGCCTTCGTCGCCCCAGGCGAGCGGGTAGGTGATGTCGAGCACATAGCTCTTGAACTTGCCCTGCGTGTACTTGCCGATGTCGCGTAGCTTCGCCATGTCGGCGAAGTCGAGGATCGGCTGGCTCACTTCGAGCCGCATCGGCGGGTTGACCTGGTTGATGTCCAGCAGGTTGGGCTTGGGGCCGATGAAGGACACCAGCGACATCACGATCGCTTCGCGGATCGGGTCGATCGGCGGGTTCGTCACCTGCGCGAACAGCTGCTTGAAGTAGTTGTAGAGCGGCTTGTTCTTGTTCGAGAGCACGGCCAGCGGGCTGTCGTTGCCCATGGAGCCGATGCCTTCTTCACCAGCCTGCGCCATCGGGCTCATCAGGAACTTGATGTCTTCCTGGGTGTAGCCGAAGGCCTGTTGGCGGTCGAGCAGCGCGACCTGGCTGAGCGGCGCGGAGACCGGTTCGGCCTTCACGCTGTCGAGCTTGATGCGCAGGTTTTCGATCCACTGCTTGTAGGGCTTGCTGTTGGCGAGGGTGGCCTTGACCTCCTCGTCGTCGATCATGCGGCCCTGCTCCAGATCGATCAGGAACATCTTGCCGGGCTGCAGGCGCCACTTGCGAACGATCTTCTGCTCGGGCACGGGCAGCACGCCCGATTCGGAAGCCATGATGACCAGGTCGTCGTCGGTCACGCAGTAGCGCGAGGGGCGCAGGCCGTTGCGGTCGAGCGTGGCGCCGATCTGGCGGCCGTCGGTGAACACGATGGAGGCGGGGCCGTCCCACGGCTCGAGCATCGCGGCGTGGTACTCGTAGAACGCGCGGCGGCGCGGGTCCATGGTGGCGTGCTGTTCCCAGGGCTCCGGGATCATCATCATCACGGCCTGGCTGATCGGGTAGCCGGCCATCGTCAGCAGCTCGAGGCAGTTGTCGAAGGTGGCAGTGTCGGACTGGTTGGCGAAGCTGATCGGGTAGAGCTTCTGCAGGTCGGCGCCGAGCACGGGCGACGACATCACGCCTTCGCGCGCCTTCATCCAGTTGTAGTTGCCCTTGACCGTGTTGATTTCGCCGTTGTGGGCGACGTAGCGGTACGGGTGGGCCAGCGGCCATTCGGGGAAGGTGTTGGTCGAGAAGCGCTGATGCACGAGGCCCAGGGCCGAGACGCAGCGCTTGTCCTGCAGGTCGAGGTAGTAGGTACCGACCTGGTCGGCGAGCAGCAGGCCCTTGTAGACCACGGTGCGGCTCGACATGCTCGGAACGTAGTATTCCTTGCTGTGCTTGAGCTTCAGGCGCTGGATGTTGGCGCTGGCGGTCTTGCGGATCACATACAGCTTGCGCTCGAGGGCGTCCTGCACGATCACGTCGTTGCCGCGGCCGATGAAGACCTGGCGCAGCAGCGGCTCCTTGGCGCGCACGGTGGGCGACATGGGCATGTCGCGGTTGACCGGCACGTCGCGCCAACCGAGCAGCACCTGGCCTTCGGCCTTGATGGCGCGTTCCATCTCTTGTTCGCAGGCTTCGCGCGAGGCGTGCTCCTTCGGCAGGAAGATCATGCCGACGCCGTATTCGCCGGGCGGGGGCAGCGTGACGCCCTGCTTGGCCATTTCTTCGCGATACAGGTGGTCGGGCAGCTGGATCAGGATGCCGGCGCCGTCGCCCATCAGCTTGTCAGCGCCCACTGCGCCGCGATGGTCGAGGTTTTCAAGAATCTTCAAGCCCTGCAGCACGATGGCGTGGCTTTTCTCGCCCTTGATGTGGGCCACGAAGCCGACGCCGCAGGCATCGTGCTCATCAGCACCGGAATACAGACCGTTTTTTTGGAGATGTTCGATCTCGGCAGCCGTCGTCATGGCGCGCTCCTTCAGTTTTCGCAGGGAAAGGGAGCATATTGCGATGCACAAAGAATGCCAAACACTTTAATAGGGGTCAGATTCTTATTAAATCTTGAGTTTTCTAGTCAGAATTAAATTAGGGACATATTAAAAACAGGAGCAAAAAATCCAGCTGCTGCAACGGCTCCAGGCCATTTGATTACTCAGGAGACGGTTTCGAAGGCGGCCGACCAGCCTTCGCTTTGATCACGCGGCGGTCCGTGGCCTTTTGCAGCGAGTCGAGAAAATCGCCGTCCCCCGCCGCCCAGCCCCGCAAAGTGGCTTCGGTCAGCGCGGTCTGGTCCGCCGTGCGCACCCCGCTGCGCACCAAGTCGACGTAGGCCGCCTCGCGTGCGAAGGGCGTGTTGCCCAATTCCCAATACAGCGGATGGGGCGTGAGCAGCCGGTCATGCCGCAATCCGGCGTAGTGGCCGTGGCTGGACCAGGGAAAGTCACGCGCATCGGCCACCATGCCCGCCCGCACCGGGTTGAGGTCGATGTAGGCCATGCAGGTCAGCAGGTAGCGATCGGTCTGGATCAGGGTCGATCGGTAGCGCCCTTCCCACAAGGTGCCGCTGCGGCCGTGGCGGTCATTGAAGTAGCGCACGTAGCTGCGCCCCACCGACTGCATGAACTGCGGCAGGCCGGTGGTGTTGTTCGGCGTGGCCAGCAGGTGGAAGTGGTTGTCCATCAGCACATAGGCATGCAGCGCGATGCCGAAACGCGTGGCGTTCTCGGCCATCAGGCCGAGCAGCTTTTCGTGGTCCGCACGATCGACAAAGATCGGCTGGCGGTTGTTACCGCGCTGGATCACGTGGTGCGGCATGTCGGCCAGCGTGAGACGGGGGAGACGGGCCATGGGATGGGTTGTGGCGCAGGGCTTGTATCCTAAGCGGCCATTCACCAACGTGACGGGGGAGCCATCGATGTTCAAGTTCTTCAAGGAAATGCTCGATTCGGTCAAGGAGGGCATCGCGGAGGGAAAGGCCGAACTCGCCGAGGAAGAGGCGGCCCGCCAGGCCTCGCTGCAAGAGGGCAATGCCGCGCTGAAGGCACGCCTCGCCGCTTCTTCGCGCTACGAGAACTTCACGGTCGCGCTGGCCGCCGTGTATCGCCAGACCTTCGGACCCGACTTGAAAGAAGCGCGCGAAGCACAGCGCAGCGCGGTGCACCTGTTGTGCGTCGACATCGCACCCGATGAAGTCGAGGCCTGGAAGAAGTTGCTGGCGCGCGACTTCTCGGTCACGAATGCGAACGAAGCGGAATCAGTGGTAACGGAAATCGTCGACAGCCTTCCTTCCCAACCCTCCAACGACGACCTGGCGCTCTGGATCGGCCGCGCAGCCCATCTGTCAACGGCCGCCGCCGCCGTGGGCTACATCAGCGCCAGCGCGGCGCTCGACTGGCTGGAGCCCGCCGTGGTGCTGGCGGTCGAGCACTTTGACAGCTGGCCCAACTACGCGCAGAGCTTCCTGGCAGGCGAGCGGAATGCGCCCGGCAGCAACGTCCTCGGACGCAAGCTCCTTGGCTCGGTGTCGGAAAAGCTGCTCGAAGACGAACTCAGCCCTTGGAAGGTGGTGGCCTGGCCACCTCGCGACGCACTGGAAGAGCTGCTGGCGTCACGCGGCGCAGCGCCCCGCCCCGCGTAACACCAGGAGAAGCCGGCTCAGCCGAGCCGGAAGCGCGTGTCGCCGAGCGTATCGAGCCCGAACTGCGACAGCAGCTCGCCAAGCCGCGTCGCCGCACTCGCCTTGCGCTGGCCGGTGTAGCGCGCCAGGATCAGTTCGTTCTTCATGCTGTGCTCCCAGCCGACCAGTTCGGTGACCGTCACGCTGTAGCCGTTGGCTTCCAGGTACAGGCAGCGCAGCACGTTGGTAAGCTGACTGCCGATCTCGCGTGTGTGCAGCGGATGTCGCCACAGCTCGGCCAGCGGCGTGCGCGACAGTGCCAGTGCCTTGGTCTCGCGCAGGCAGGCGGCCACTTCGGCCTGGCAGCAGGGCACCAGCACCATGCAGCGCGCCTTCTTGGCCAGACCGAAGGCGATGGCGTCGTCAGTGGCGGTGTCGCAGGCGTGCAGCGCAGTCACCACATCGATCTGCGCAGGCAGTTCGCGGGCTTGGGCCGATTCGGCGACCGTCAGGTTCAGGAACGACATGCGCCTGAAACCCAGCCGCTGTGCAAGCGCCCGGGATTTCTCGACCAGTTCGCCACGCGTCTCGATGCCGTAGACGTGACCGCCCTGGCGTGCCCGGAAGAACAGGTCGTAGATGATGAAGCCCAGGTACGACTTGCCCGCGCCATGGTCGGCCAGCGTGGCGCCGGCGCCCTCTTCCGGCAGCTCACGCAGCAATTGCTCGATGAACTGGAACAGGTGATAGACCTGTTTGAGCTTGCGCCGCGAATCCTGGTTGAGCCGACCCTCGCGCGTGAGGATGTGCAGCTCTTTCAGCAGCTCGATGGATTGACCCGGACGCAGGACTTCGGCCAGCTCCGCGTCGGCCTTGACGGCCTTGTTGGTTTTCACGGGGTGCGCTGCGGCTTTGGTGGCATTCATGGCTTTGCACTCCCGGCACCCACGTCGAGCGCGGCCCAGCCCGCCGCGCCCAGCGCCTCGAGCGTGTCGATGTTGCGCTCGAAGATCGCCTCTGCCTCGGGAAAGGCCTCGACCGCACGGCTCACGCTGTCTTCGCGCAGCAGGTGCAGCGTCGGGTAAGGCGCACGGTTGGTGGCGTTGCCGATGTCGTCGGGCTCTGTGCCGCCGAACTGGAACTGCGGATGAAAGCTCGCCAGCTGGAGCATGCCATCGAAGCCCGCGCGTGCCAGGCGGCGCTCGGCGCGCGCCGTGAAATCGTTGAAGTCCAGAAAATCCGCCAAGGTGTTGGGTGCCATCAAAAGGGTGGTGTCGCGCACGGAGGCGTCGAGGGCTGCGAGCTCGCGGGCTTCGGAAAGGAGCGCATCCATCAGGTCGGCCTCCTCGGTGGGCAAGTAGGTGGCGTAATGGATCTGCGCCTTCACGTGCACCGCCTTTGCGAACGGGCACAGGTTGAGGCCGATCACCGCGCGCTCGAGCCAGCGCCGCGTGTCGGCTTCGGCCTGAGCGGCAGTGATTGTCGTCGGACCGCTCATGCCGCCTCCGCCGCAGGGTGAATCCGTCCCAGCCGCCGCGCGAGCAGCATGCCGGCCAGCGAGCAGGCCAGCGTCGCGGTCCAGGTCCAGTGCCAGCCGCCGACACGGTTCGCCACCCATGCGACCGCCGGCGGCGCCAGGAACTGGCCGAGCGAGGACGCCTGCTGCATCAGCCCGACCGTCGTGGACACGGTGTTCGGACTGGGCGCCAGCCGCACGCCGAGCAGGAACAGCGTTGCCGGCACCATGCCGCCGCCCAGGGAGAAGACACAGACCGCGATGTAGCGAAGCGCCGGCGGCAGGCCCATCGCATCGGCGCCCTGCCCCACTTGCGCGAATGCCGCCACGCCCCCCAGCGCCATCGCCAGGAAGCCCCATTGCAAAAGGCGCTCGGGCGCTATGCCGCGCTGCAGCCAACGCCCACCGGCGATGTTGCCGACGATGTTCATGGCGGCCGCGAGCGCCGTGAGCACGGCGTTCCACCCGGCCGGCACGCCCGCGCCAGCATAGATGGCCGGCAGGAAGCCGATCACCGCCATCCACTGCGCCGAGTACACGGCGAATGTCAATGCGATCAGCCAGGGCGCACGAGCGCCGACGGTGGCGCGCAGGCGCGGCGCCCAGCCCGTGGAAACACTGCCCGCTGCGGCCGGGCGAAGGCGGTCCGCAGGCACGGCCATCCAGACCCAGATTGCTGCCACGGCCGAGACCATCGACAACAGCCACCACCAGTCGGCCCACCCGCCCCACGCGATCAAAGCCGGCCCGAGCAGCAGCGCAAGCGCGACGCCGAGCGGCATGTAGGCACCCCACAGCCCCAGCGCGGCCTTGTCCGCGCCCGGCGGCGTGAGCGCACGGATCAGGCCCGGCCCCGGCATGACCGACAGCAGAAAGCCGATGCCCTCGACGGCACGAAGAACCAGCAGCCACTGCACTGCATGGGCACCGCCCACAAGCCCCGCGCCAACCGCGCCGCCCAGCAGGCTGGCAACCGTCAACACCACCAGCCCGGTCAGCATGCTGCGACGCAATCCGATGGTGTCGGCGGCAAGACCGGCGATCAGCCCCAGGGTCATGCTGGCCACCTGCACCAGCGACAGCAGGAAACCGGCCTCCACGAGGCTGATGCCGAGCGAAGCCTGCAACGCCGGCACGGCGGGTGGCAACTTGCCGAGGTGCAGGGCACCGCTGACCCCACCCAGCAGCACCGCGAAAACGGCAGCGGGCACGCTTGCCTTGGTGGCTGTGCTCATGCGATCCCCCGGCGGCCGGTGAGCCGCTCGTGCTCGCGCATGGCAAAGCGATCGGTCATGCCGGCGATGTAGTCGGCCACTGCACGGTGCCGGTCATGGCGGTCGCCATAGGAGGCCGGCATCTCGTCACCGCGTTCCAGGTAGGCCTCGAACAGTTCGCGCACCACCTGCTGCGCCTGGTCGGTGGTCTGGGTGACCTGCGGATGCCGGTAGAGATTGCGGAACAGGAAACGCTTGAGCTCGTCCGACTGAGCCTGCATGGTCGCGCTGAAAGCGACGACAGGCGGGGCCTTGCGCACCGCATCGGCGTCGACCGGCGCAAGCGTTTCGAGCGCCGCGCGCGTCGCGTCGATCACGTCGTAGACCTGTGCACTCAGCATGCGCCGGATGGTTTCGTAGAGCACGCGCCGGTCCTGCAACTGCGGATGCTCGGCCAGCGCTTCGCGGCGGTAGCGCTCGAACAGTTCCACCTCGGCCAGTTGCTCGACGCTGATGAGGCCCGAGCGCACGCCGTCGTCGATGTCGTGGGCGTTGTAGGCAATGGCGTCGGCCAGGTTGCACAGCTGCGCTTCGAGCGCCGGCTGCGTGCGGTCCAGAAAGCGACGCGCCACGCCTTGCGGCTCAGTCGCCTCGATGCGCTCGGCGTTGGCGCGCGAGCAGTGCTTGAGAATGCCCTCGCGGGTCTCGAAACTGAGATTCAGGCCGTCGTACTGCGGATAGCGGTGCTCGAGCGCATCGACCACGCGCAGGCTCTGCAGGTTGTGCTCGAAGCCGCCGTGCCCGGTCATGCAGGCGTTGAGCGCGTCCTGCCCGGCATGGCCGAATGGCGTGTGGCCCAGGTCATGCGCCAGCGCGATGGCCTCGACCAGGTCTTCGTTGATGCGCAAGGCGCGTGCGATCGAACGGCCCAGTTGGGCGACTTCGAGCGAATGCGTCAGCCGCGTGCGGAACAGGTCGCCCTCGTGGTTCAGGAAAACCTGGGTCTTGTAGACCAGCCGGCGGAAGGCGGTGGAATGAACGATGCGATCGCGGTCGCGCTGGAAGGCATCGCGCGTGGGCGCGGGCGGTTCGGCATGGCGCCTCCCGCGCGACTGCGCGGGGTGGCAGGCATAGACCGCCAGGCTCATTGGTGCACCCTTGGCGCTGCGCGCCTTCCCGCCAAGCAGGAGCGAGCTTGCCTGGGGCAGACCGGCGCGGCGCTCATCCCGCGCAGCACTGCGCGAGCACTTCGCGCACAAGCGCATCGGGTGCGCTGCGAACCACGGCCGAGCCGGGCTTGTCGATCACCACGAAGCGGATCTCGCCGGCTTCCGATTTCTTGTCGACGCGCATCAGCTCCAGGTAGCGCTCCGCGCCAAGTGCCGGTCCGACGATGGGCAGGCCTGCACGCTCGATCAGGCGCGTGAGGCGCTCGACAAAAGCGGCGTCGACGCCACCAAGCCGTTGCGACAGGTGCGCCGCCATGACCATGCCGCAACCGACTGCTTCGCCATGCAGCCATTCGCCATAGCCGAGGCCCGATTCGAT
The DNA here is from genome assembly GCF_900100965.1 of Variovorax sp. EL159. GTDB lineage: Bacteria > Pseudomonadota > Gammaproteobacteria > Burkholderiales > Burkholderiaceae_C > Variovorax. The sequence continues at coordinate 367,584 of NZ_FMUJ01000006.1, forward strand.
GGCATGGCCGAAGGTGTGGCCGAAATTGAGGATGGCGCGCAAGCCCGTCTCGCGTTCGTCCTGCCCGACCACCAGCGCCTTGATCTCGCAGCTGCGCTTGACGGCATGGGCCAGGGCGGCGGGGTCGCGCGTCGTCAGCGCGTCGACGTTGGCTTCGATCCAGTCGAAGAAGGCCATGTCGTAGATCGGGCCGTACTTGATGACCTCGGCCAGGCCGGCACTGAGCTCGCGCGGCGGCAGGGTCTGCAGGGTGTTCAGGTCGCAGAGCACCAGCTGTGGCTGGTAGAACGCGCCGATCATGTTCTTGCCCAACGGATGGTTGATGGCCGTCTTGCCGCCCACCGAGGAATCGACTTGCGCCAGCAGCGTGGTCGGCACCTGCACGAAAGGCACGCCGCGCATGTAGCTCGCGGCGGCAAAGCCGGTCATGTCGCCCACCACGCCGCCGCCCAGGGCGAAGAGCACGGTCTTGCGGTCGCTGCCATGGCCGAGCAGGGCATCGAAGATCAGGTTCAGTGTCTGCAGGTTCTTGTGCACCTCGCCGTCGGGCAATTCGAGCAGGTGCACGGTGCGAAATCGGCCCGCCAGGGCGCTGCGCAGGGCCTTGGCATAGAGCGGCGCCACCGTGGTGTTGCTGACGATCAGTGCGGAAGCGGCCGCGGGCGTGGCGGCAAAGCTCTGCGGGTCGTCCAGCAGGCCGGTGCCGATCAGGATCGGGTAGCTGCGGTCGCCGAGCTGGATGTCGACGCGTTCTGGCGAGGCGGAAAGTACGGGCAAGGACATGGCCGCGAGTTTAGGCGCTGCCGCCCGGACAGTTCAGGCGGAGGGCTCTTCCGGGTGGGCGCCGGGCTCGACGATGCCGGCCAGTTCGAGCTGCATCACGATGATGTTCACCAGCATGGCGATCGAGGGACGGCCGGTGTCGACCACGTCATGGGCCGTTTCCCGGTAGAACGGATCGCGTGCGTCGTGCAGCTCGCGCAGCCGCCCCAGCGGGTCTGCAACCTGCAGCAAAGGCCGCTTGACGTCATGGCGCAGGCGCCGGAACAGGTCTTCGGGCGAGGAGCGCAGGTAGATCACATGGAAGTGCTCGCGCAGCTGGCTGCGGTTGGCCTCCCGCAATACGGCGCCGCCGCCGGTGGCCAGCACGCCCTGGGCATTTGCCGCGAGGTCGGCGATCACGGATTGCTCGAGATCCCGGAAGGCCGTTTCACCTTCGCGCTCGAAATAATCGCGGATCGAGCAGCCGATGCGCTGCTCGATCACGTGATCGGTGTCGATGAATGGAAGATCCAGCCGAGTGCCCAGGCGCCGGCCCACTGCGGATTTTCCGGCGCCGGGCAAACCGACGAGTGCGACCGCCACGCGGTGGCTGCTACGCCCGCGCGTCAGCGCGCGGCGTTGCGGTCGGTAATCATCTTCGGGGTGATAAAGACGAGCATTTCGGTCTTGTTGGCAACGCGTTCGCGCTTACGGAACAGTGCTCCCACGTAGGGCACTTCACCCAGCACCGGTATGCGCGATTCGTCATTGGTTTCGGTGAGCTCGAAGATACCACCGATGACGACCGTGCCACCGTTCTCGACCAGCACCTCGGTCTGCACGTGCTTGGTGTTGATGGCCGGGCCCGCCGAGGTGTTGACGCCGCGGGCGTCCTTGCTCACGTCCAGGGTCAGGATGATGTTGCCTTCCGGTGTGATCTGCGGCGTGACCTCGAGCTTCAGCACTGCCTTGCGGAACGAGATGGAGGTGGCACCGCTGGACGTTGCCTGCTGGTAAGGGATTTCCTCGCCCTGCTCGATCAGCGCCTTGGTCTGGTCGGCCGTGATGACGCGGGGGCTGGACACCAGCTTGCCCTTGCCATCGGCTTCCAGCGCGGAGATTTCGAGATTCAGCATCCGCGAGAAGCTGGAGTTGAACAGCGACAGCGCGAACGAGCCAGCCGCATTACCCGTGCCGCCTGCGTCGCCAGCGGGCAGATTGATGAAGTTGCTGCTGGTCGGCGAGCCGAAGCTGACGGTCGGGCTGGTCGTGGTCGACGTCGATGTCGAGGTACCACCGGTCGAGGTCTGTGTGGAAGTCGTGCCACCGCCAGTGACCGAAGGCCACGTTCCCAGCGAGTTGTTCCGATTGATCACACCGCCCCCCAGCTTCACGCCGAGTGACTTGCCGAAGGTGTCGGAGGCTTCGACGATCCGGGCCTCGATCAACACTTGGCGCACTGGGATGTCCAGCTTCTGGATCAGTTCGGTTATTTGCGCCAGGCGCGACGGGATGTCGGACACGAACAGCTGGTTGGTACGCGACTCGGCGATCACGCTGCCGCGAGGGCTCAGAATTCGGGTGGTCGTACCTCCGCCACCACCACCGCCAGATGATGCACCCGTGCCAGTCAGGCCCTGCGCAATGGCAATCGCCTTGGTGTAGTTGAGCTGGAACGACTGGGTCCGCAGCGGCTCCAGATTCTCAATGGTGGCCTTGGCCTCGAACTCGAGCTTTTCCTTGGCGTTGATTTCGTCCTTAGGCGCGATCCACAACACACTGCCGTTCTTGCGCATGCCCAGGTTCTTCGCCTGCATGATGATGTCGAGCGCCTGATCCCAGGGCACGTCCTTCAGCCGCAGCGTCAGTGCGCCAGTCACCGAATCCGATGTCACGATGTTGAAGTTCGTGAAATCGGCGATCACCTGCAGCAGCGAGCGGATCTCGATGTTCTGGAAATTGAGCGAGAGCTTCTCGCCGTTGTAGCCGACGCCCTGCGTCAGCTTGGTCGGATCGACCTTGCGGGCACGGACTTCCACCACGAACTGGTTTTCGCTCTGGTAGGCGCTGTGTTCCCAGTCGCCCTTGGCCTCGATCGTCATGCGCACGCGGTCGCCAGACTGTTGCGAGGTGATCAACTGGACCGGGGTGCCGAAGTCGGCCACATCGAGCCGGCGGCGCAGGCCTTCGGGCAGAGTCGACTTGGTGAACTCCACCACGAGGTTCTTGCCTTGCTGCTTGACGTCGACGCCGACCTGGTTGTTCGGCAGGTCCACGATGACGCGGCCAGTGCTGTCAGCCCCCAGACGGAAATCGACATCCCGCAAAGGCAGCGTGTCGCGGTTGCGGTTCTCCGCAAAAGTGGTGGCAGCGGACGTCAACAGTGCAGTGCCAGCCGCCGGTTCAAGAATGACCAGCAGCGACTTGCCCTGGATTTCGGCCTTGTACGCGGTGGACTGCTTCAGGTTCAGCACCACCCGGCTGCGCTCGCCCGCCTGGACGACGTTGACCGAACGCAGATTGCCCTGGTTCACTTCAATCGCCGAACGCCCGATCGCGTTCGTGACGCCCGGGAAATCAAGGGCGATACGCGCCGGGTTCTGCACGACAAAACCTGCCGGCACGGCGGCAAGCGGTTGTGCGAGGTCGATCCGGATCACCTCGGCGCCAGACTGCGTCGAACTGGTCACGGCTTCGATCGCGTTCTGTGCATGGGCCACGGCCAACGCACCGAACGCCAGCAGACCCAGCCCCGCAGCGCGCAGCCACTGTGCCATCGTTGATTTTTTTTGGTTCATTTCGCACTCTCTTGCAGCTGCAGCGTTGCCACGCGTTCGATCCATTCACCGGCGGCGTCTTGCACGATTTCACGCAAGGCGACTTCGGTTTCGTTGATACGGGTAATGCGCCCGTAGTTGAGTCCCAGGTATTCGCCGACGCGCACCTTGTAGAGCAGCTTGTCGACACGGACCAGCGCCACCGGCTGGCCGTTGCGGTTCATGCTGCCCACCATGGCCATCGAGTCGAGCGGGAACGCCTCGAGCGCTTCCTTGCGGCGCGCCAGCTCCGGAGCGATCAGCTCCGACGTGCTGGGCTGATTCGATTCGCGGCGCAGCGCCTGCGTCAGCTTCAGCATGTTGAAGGGCTCGAAGGACGAGGCCTCGGTGTAGACCTGCGGCGTGAACTTCTTGGGCTCCGTGATCGGCGGCACCGAGGGCTTCACCTGGGCGCGTTGCTCGGCCATCCAGCGCTGCAGGTCTTCCTGGTCGGAGTCGCAGGCGCTCAGGCCCAGCGTGGCCAGCGTCAGCCACAGGACTTTGGCGACGGCCTTCATTTCTTCGCCTTCGGCGCCGCGGCGCGTTTCTGGGCGGCCCGCTCGTCTTCATCGAGATAGCGGAAGGTGCGCGCGGTGGCGTCCATCGTCAGCACGTCCTTGTCCTTTTGCGGCGTGACGGTCATGTTGTTGAGTGTCACGATGCGCGAGAGCCCCGCGACATCGGCCGCGAAGGCACCCATGTCGTGATACCGGCCCGTGACGCGCACGGCGATCGGAAGCTCGGCGTAATAGTCCTTCACCGACACCTGTCCCGGACGGAACAGCTCGAACTGCAGGCTGCGGCCAAGCCCCGCCTGGTTGATGTCAGAAAGCAGGGCATCCATTTCAGCCTTGCTGGGCAATTGCTTTTCGAGCACGGTCACGTACTGCTGCACCTGCTCGCGCTGCTTCTTGAGCAACTCGAGGTTGGCAGCCTGCGCCACCTTCTTCTTGTAGTCTTCCTTGAGCGTGACTTCCTTGGAACGCTCGCCTTCGAGCTCGTCGTTCGAGTTGGTCAGCCAGACAAACCACAGGGCGACCAGCACCAGGGCCGTGACCGCCAGGCACAGTGCATAGCGCGGCACCGCCGGCCAGACGGACGGGTCGTTCGGATTCAAGCCACGGAACTGCTCGCCGAAGCTCTGCAGCAGAGCGGCGACATCGATTTTTTGAGAGGGGCGATTGCTTGCCATGATCGGTTACCCCTTGGATTGCGCCGTTGCGGCCAGCGCCTTGTCGGCGGCGTCCTTCTGGGCGTCGGTGGGGCGTTTCAGGCCAATGCGCATCGTGAAGTTCGCCACGCGACGTTGATCGCGCTGGCTCAGGCTGACCGTTGTAGACGTGATTTCGACGAGCTCCGGCTTCACCAGCCAGGGACTGTTGTTGCCCAGGTTGCGCAGCAGTTCCGACACGCGCTCGTTCGATTGCGCCATGCCCTGCAGCGTGACGGTCTGGTTGTCCTGCTTCATGCTGGTCAGGTACACGCCGTCGGGCAATTGCCGCACGAGTTCATTGAGCAGATGCACCGGCAGGTTGCGGTCGCCCTGCAGGTCTTCGACAGCCTGCTGGCGTGCACGCAGTGCCGCGATTTCTTCCTGCAGCGTCGAGATCTCCTTGATCTCGACCTCGAGCTTCTTGATCTCGGCCTGGAGAAAGCTGTTCTTGGATTGCTGCGAGGAAATCTGGGCCTCGAACCAGAGGTAGCCCAGACCGGCGATCAGCACGCCCAGGACTGCCGCTGCGCCCAGCGTTCCATAGAAAGCCTCTCGCCGGCGCTTGCGCGCAGCTTCGCGGTGCGGAAGCAGATTGATCAGGATCACTGCAGAAACCTCCGCATGGCCAGGCCGCACGAGGTCAGATAGGAAGGCGCTTCGCGCCGGACCTTCTTCTCGCGGATGTTGGGGCCGAAGTCCATGCCGTCGAAAGGATTCACGAGCGAGCAGGCGAACGAGGTCTGGCGCGTCACGGCATTGGTCAGTCCTGGCAGCGACGACGAGCCGCCGGCCAGCAGCACGTAGTCCACACGGTTGTGCGGCGTGCTGGTGAAGAAGAACTGCAGTGCGCGCGCGATTTCCTGGGCAATGCTTTCCACGAAGGGCTTGAGCACGCCGGAACCGTAGTCGTCCGGCAGGTCGCCGCTGCGCTTCTTGGCTTCGGCTTCTTCGGCCGAAAAACCGTACTGGCGCACGATCAACTGGGTCAGTTGCGCGCCGCCGAAGGCCTGGTCGCGGTCGTACAGCACTTCCTGGTTGCGCAGCACCTGCATGCTGGTCGTGAAAGCGCCGACTTCAAAAAGCGCCACGATCGAATCCACGCCCTTGCCGGGCAATTGCTCAATCAGGCGGGCCGTTGCAAGACGGGACGCATAGGACTCGACGTCGAGGATCATGGCCTTCAGGCCGGCGGCCTCCGCCAGGCCTTCGCGGTCCTGCACCTTTTCCTTGCGGGAAGCGGCAATCAGGACCTCGACGTCGCCGGCGGACGTGGTGCTCGGCCCGGTGACGCAGAAGTCAAGGCTGACTTCGTCCAGCGAGAAAGGAATGTACTGATTGGCTTCGGACTCGACCTGAATCTCGAGTTCCTGCTCGCTCATTCCGCCCGGAAGAATGATCTTCTTGGTGATGACGGCCGATGGCGGCAGCGCCAGCGCGACATTGCGCGTGCGCGTGCCGCTCTTGCGGATGACGCGCCGGACGGCTTCCGCGACTTCGTCGAACTTCTCGACGTTGCCGTCAGTGATCCAGCCACGTTCCAGGGGTTCGATGGCGCAGCGCTCCAGAACCAGCTTGCCGCTGGCCTCGCGGCCGAGCTCGACCAGCTTCACGCTGGACGAGCTGACATCCAGTCCCAGCAGGGGAGCATTCTGACGACGAAACAATGATCCAAGAGCAGCCAAGCTAGGTTCCTCTTCCCCTGTATTTGTAACCAATGGAAAAAATTGCGTTCGGTTGCATGCTAGCAGCAGGCGTAGCGCCGACCAAGCAGCGCTGGGGGGCAAAACTGCCAATCGTTGTCAAAACCTGACGTCAAAGCCGCATTCTGTAACTTTTGGATTAGGGCGTCGCAACGGCAGCAAAGATCGGATCGTGCGAAGAGGGCGGCTTTTTATAATGTCCGGTGACTCTCCGGCCCTCCATGCAAGAAACTTCAAGCCCCAAAGGGCCAGCCAAGACCCCTCCTCCCACACGCCCAGCCTGGCTGAGATGGCTGCTGCGCTTCTTTTTCTGGGGGTTCGGCATTGCCGCGGCCGGTGTGTTGTCTGTCCTTTGCGTGGTCGCCGTGGCGCTCGCGGTGGCCTACCCCAACCTGCCGGACATCACCGAGCTTTCCGACTACCGGCCCAAACTGCCGCTGCGGGTCTTCTCGGCCGAGGGCACGCTGATCGGCGAATTCGGTGAAGAGCGCCGCAACCTCACGCCGATCGCAGCGATCCCCAAGGTGGTGAAAGACGCGGTGCTCGCAGCCGAAGACGCCCGCTTCTACGATCACGGTGGGGTCGACTACAAGGGCATGGTCCGCGCCGGCCTGGCCAACCTGAACCGCGTGAAGAGCCAGGGTGCCTCGACGATCACCATGCAGGTGGCGCGCAACGTCTACCTGAGTTCGGAAAAGACGCTGACCCGCAAGATCTACGAAGTGTTGCTGACCTTCAAGCTGGAGCACCTGCTCAGCAAGGACCAGATCTTCGAGATCTACCTGAACCAGATCTACCTGGGCAACCGCGCCTACGGTTTTGCCGCGGCATCCGAAGCGTACTTCGGCAAGCCCCTGCAGGAACTCACGATCGCGCAAGCCGCCATGCTGGCCGGCCTGCCGAAGGCGCCGGGCGCCAACAACCCGGTCAACAACCCGCAACGCGCGCGCGGCCGCCAGTTCTATGTGATCGACCGCATGCAAGAGGCCGGCTTCATCACCGCCGAGCAGGCCGCCGAAGCCAAGAAGGAAGAGCTGCACCTGCGCGATGCCGCCGATCCGAACCGCCTGCACGCCGAGTACGTCGCCGAAACCGTGCGGCAGCTGATGTACGCACAGTACGGCGACAGCACCTACACGCGCGGCCTCAAGGTCTACACCTCGCTGGTTGCGGCCGACCAGGCTGCCGCCTACAAGGCACTGCGCAAGGGCATCATGGATTACGAGCGCCGCCAGATCTACCGTGGCCCCGAGAAGTTCGTCGACCTGCCCAACGACCCCAAGGAACTCGACGAAGCGGTGGACGACGCGCTCAGCGACCACCCCGACAACGGCGATGTGATGGCGGCGGTGGTGCTGAAGGCCACGCCCAAGCAGATCGATGCCGTGCGTGGCAACGGCGATCCGGTGCAGATCACCGGCGAAGGCCTCAAGCCCGCACAGTCCGGCCTGTCCGACAAGGCGCCACCCAACATCAAGATCCGCCGCGGCGCGGTGATCCGCGTGGTGAAGACGCCCAAGAACACCTGGGAAATCACGCAGTTGCCCGAAGTCGAAGGCGCCTTCGTTGCCATGGACCCGCGCGACGGCGCCATCAAGGCCTTGGTCGGCGGCTTCGATTTCGGCAAGAACAAGTTCAACCACGTCACGCAGGCGTGGCGCCAGCCGGGCTCGAGCTTCAAGCCCTTCATCTACTCGGCGGCCCTCGAAAAGGGCTTCACCCCCGCCACCGTCATCAACGACGGCCCGCTCTTCTTCGATGCCGGCACCACCGGCGGCCAACCCTGGGAACCGAAGAACTACGGCGGCGGCTACGACGGCCCGATGTCGATGCGCACCGCGCTGATGAAGTCGAAGAACCTGGTGTCGATCCGCATCCTGCAGTCCATCGGCACGCACTACGCGCAAGACTGGATCACCAACTTCGGCTTCGACAAGGACAAGCACCCGGCCTACCTGCCGATGGCGCTCGGTGCGGGCTCGGTCACGCCGATGCAGATGGCGGTGGGCTACTCGGTATTCGCCAATGGCGGCTATCGCGTCAGCCCTTACCTCGTGACCCGCATCACCGACCACAAGGACAAGGTGCTGGTCGACAAGCAGCCACCGCTGCTGAACGACGCCAACCGCGTGATCCCCCAGCGCAACGCCTTCATCATGGACACGCTGCTCAATTCCGTGGCGCGCGCCGGCACTGCCGCCAAGGCGCAGGCGATGCTCAAGCGGCCCGATCTCTACGGCAAGACCGGCACCACCAACGACTCGCTCGACGCCTGGTTCGCGGGCTTCCAGCCGACGATGACAGCCATCTCGTGGATCGGCTATGACACACCGCGCAACCTGGGCGACCGCGAAACCGGCGGCGGCCTGAGCCTGCCGATCTGGATCAACTACATGGAGACTGCCATCAAGGGCGTGCCAGTGACGGAACTGTCTGCCACGCCGCCTTCAGGCATCGTGAATGTGGGCGGCGAGTGGTACTACGACGACTATGCACCGGGCCGCGGCGTGGCGAGCCTGGGCGTCGAATCGACACCTGCCGCGCCTGCCGAGTCCTCCGTCGGCGCACCAGTGAGCCCGCCCGCGCCGCCCGAGGAGCGCAACCGCATCCTCGATCTCTTCAGGAACTGACGATGGCGATCAGGCAGCCGCGAACGACAGCGGCTGTCCTGCCTGCAGGGTCGCCTCGCGCGACAGGTTGCCAAAGAACTCCTCGCCGGTCTTGGTGTCGATCCAGGCCCGGCCGTCGTGCCTGTAGTGGTAGCCGCCCGAGCGCGCGGCAAGCCAGATCTCCTGCAGGGGTTTCTGCAGGTTCACGATCAGCTGGCTGCCATTCGGGAATGAAATCGTGATCATCCCGCCCACCCTCTGGTTGTCGATGTCTGCGTCGGTCGCGTCGTTGATGCGATCGCAGCCCCGCTCGATGGCGGCAAGTGCGGCTTCGGCGCGGTCCATGTACTCGGTGTCGGTCATTACAATTTCGTCATGTTGAATCTCCGCCAAATTCTAGTGAGCGCTCGCGCCCGCACTGCGTTCATGGTCTGCCTCGTCGTCGGGGCAGCCACTTTGGCCGCCTGCGGCCAGAAGGGTGCCTTGTACCTGCCGAACGATCCGGCGGCCGCTCAGCGCGCCACCCTGCCGCAGCTCCTGACACCGGGCGGCTTGTTGAACTCAACCCCCTCCTCGACCGAAGCGGCTCCAGCACCGGCCGCAGCCAGCAGCGCTCCCGCTGCGGCCACCACCGACAACGGAGCGCGCAAGTGATGGCGAACAACGCATCTCCCACCGTCCTGCCAGGCCACCCGCATATCGCAGAGCGCGACGGCGCACTTCACATCGAAGGCCTCGCACTCGACGCGCTGGCCCGCGAGCATGGCACTCCTCTCTTCGTCTACTCGAAGCAATGGATGCTGGACGCACTCGCGGCTTACCAGCGTGGTTTCGAGGGTCGCCAGACCCTGATCTGCTACGCGATGAAGGCCAACTCGTCGCTGGGCGTACTGCGCGTGTTCGCCGAAGCCGGCTGCGGCTTCGACATCGTGTCGGGCGGCGAACTGGCGCGCGTGCTGGCCGTGGGCGCCGATCCGCAGAAGATCATCTTCTCGGGCGTGGGCAAGACCCGCGCGGAAATGCGGCAAGCCCTCGCGGCCAACATCGCCTGCTTCAACGTCGAGAGCGAAGCGGAACTCGACGTGCTCAACGAAGTGGCGATGGCCGAAGGCCGCCGCGCGCCCATCAGCATCCGGATCAATCCCAACGTCGATCCGAAGACGCACCCCTACATTTCCACCGGCCTGAAGGGCAACAAGTTCGGCATCGCCCATGACCGCGCGGTCGAGGCCTATCTGCACGCCGCACGGCTGCCGGGTCTCCAGGTGGTCGGTATCGACTGCCACATCGGCTCGCAGATCACGGAAGCCTCGCCCTATCTCGACGCCTGCGAGCGCGTGCTCGATGTGGTCGAAGCTCTCGAGGCCGCGGGCGTGCCGATCCACCATCTCGACTTCGGTGGCGGCCTGGGCATTGACTACAACGGCGAAACCCCGCCCAAGGCCGATGCGCTCTGGCAGCAGTTGCTCGCGCGGCTCGATGCCCGCGGCTTCGGCCAGCGCAAGCTCGTCATCGAGCCGGGCCGCTCGCTGGTCGGCAACGCAGGCGTATGCGTGACCGAGGTGCTCTACACCAAGCCCGGCGAAGACAAGAATTTCTGCATCGTCGATGCGGCCATGAACGACCTGCCGCGTCCAGCGATGTACCAGGCCTTCCACAACATCGTGCCGCTGCGCATCCGTGCCGGCGACGCACCGGCCTACGACGTGGTCGGCCCGGTCTGCGAAAGCGGCGACTGGATCGGCCGCGACCGCGCGCTCAACGTGATGGCCGGCGACCTGCTGGCTGTGCTGTCGGCAGGCGCGTACTGCATGAGCATGGCCAGCAACTACAACACGCGTGCCCGTGCCGCCGAGGTGTTGGTGAGCGGTGCCAGCGCCAAGCTGATCCGCCGTCGCGAGACGATGGAAGACCAGCTGCGCAACGAGCAGGTCGACGGCTGAACTGCCGGCCTGGACAGGCTCAGCCGGTCGTGGTGCTGCGCAGCGGCTTTTCGCCGCTACGCGCCGCACCCACCGGTTGCTTCGCCTTTCGCTTGCTCGCGAAATTCCACACGCGCCAGCCGAGCAGTACCGCGATGATCGCGACGTAGATGAACACCTCGGCAAAGTTGTTCTTGCCCGCGCGCATCCAGAAGAAGTGCAGCAGCCCGAGCCCCGCGATCACATAAACCAGCTTGTGCAGCATCTGCCAACGCTTGGCGCCCATCGCCTTGATCGCGCGATTGAACGAGGTGGCGGCCAGCGGCGTCAGCAGCACGAAGGCCGAAAAGCCCACCAGGATGAACGGCCGCTTCGCGATGTCCTTGGCGATGTCGCCCCACTCGAAGCCCATGTCGAACCAGCTGTAGCACAGCAGGTGCAGCACCACGTAGAAGTACGCGAACAGCCCCAGCATGCGGCGATAGCGTGCCAGCGCGTTCCACTTGCCGATGACGCGCAGCGGCGTCATCGCCAGCACGATGCAGATGAAGCGCAGCGTCCAGTCGCCGGTCGCACGGATCAGGAACTCGGCAGGATTGGCGCCGAGCCCGTCCGTGAAGGCGCCGTAGCCCAGCCGCGCAAACGGCAGCAGGCACAGCAGGAAGATGACCGGCTTGGTCGCCGGGTGCATGAGCAGCTTGTTCATGGGGCGATGGCCGTGTGACGAAGGGGCCGGCTCAGTAGTTCTTCTTCAGGTCCATGCCCGCATAGAGCTGGCCGACCTGGGCTTCGTAGCCATTGAACATCTCGGTCTTGCGACGCTTGGCGAACAGGCCGCCGCCGTCGCCGATGCGGCGCTCGGTGGCCTGGCTCCAGCGCGGATGGTCGACGTTCGGATTCACGTTCGAATAGAAGCCGTATTCATTGGCCGCCGCCTTGTTCCATGCCGTGCTCGGTTCCTTCTCGACGAAGCGGATCTTGACGATCGACTTGGCCGACTTGAAGCCGTACTTCCATGGCACCACGAGACGCACCGGCGCGCCGTTCTGGTTGGGCAGCACCTCGCCGTACATGCCGAAGGCCAACAGCGTCAGCGGATGCATCGCCTCGTCCATGCGCAGGCCTTCGGTGTAGGGCCAGTCGAGCACGTGCGAGCCCACGAAGGGCATCGTCTTGGGGTCAGCCAGCGTCACGAACTCGATGAACTTGGCATTGCCCTGCGGCTCGACCTTCTTGATCAGTTCGGCCAGCGAATAGCCCACCCACGGAATGACCATCGACCAGCCTTCGACGCAGCGCAGGCGGTAGATGCGTTCTTCTTGCGCGCTGAGCTTGAGCAGGTCTTCGATGCCGTACTTGCCCGGCTTCTTCACCAGCCCTTCGACTTCCACGGTCCATGGCCGCGTCTTCAGCGTACCGGCGTTCTTGGCCGGGTCGGCCTTGTCGGTGCCGAACTCGTAGAAATTGTTGTAGCTCGTCGCGTCCTTGTAGTCGCTGAGCTTGTCCATCGACATCGCGCCCGGCACGGCCGACTTGGCGCCCGGCAACGGCGCGAGCTTGTTGGGCCGCGCCGTCTGGGCGTGCGCCTCGCGCGATGCAAAACCCGCCAGTGCAGCGCCCGCCGCGCCACCGGCCATCAGCTTGAGCAGGTCGCGGCGACTCTCGTACACGGCGCGCGATGTGATCTCGCTCGACAGCGGATGGATGAAGCCGCTGTCCGGGGAACGACGTTGCGGACGGGAATGGAACGACATGACAGGCCTTTCGCGTGAATCGTTGTGCTCAGGGTAGTTCGTGACACACCCCGATTTGGTTACGCGCCATCGCAGCGCGCGGTTTCAATTCTTCGCAAAAAGCCGAAAGCCCGGAGCCCGCGCCTACAAGGTACCGTAGCTGTGCAGGCCGCTCAGGAACATGTTGACGCCGAGGAAGGCGAAGGTCGTCACCGCCAACCCACCCAGTGCCCACCAGGCCGCCACGGTGCCCCGCAGCCCCTTCACGAGCCGCATGTGCAGCCATGCCGCGTAGTTGAGCCAGACGATCAGCGCCCAGGTTTCCTTCGGGTCCCAGCTCCAGTAGCCGCCCCAGGCATCGGCGGCCCACAGGGCGCCGAGCACGGTGGCGATCGTGAAGAAGGCGAAGCCGACCGTGATCGACTTGTACATCACGTCGTCGAGCACCTCGTTGGCCGGCAGGCGAGCCGCGATGCGCTTGCGCCCGAGCAGAATGCCCGCCGCGATGAGCGCGGAAATGCCCGCATAGACAACCCAGTAGCTGCCACCAGCCTCTTGCACGCGCTGGCGGAAGGCCACCGGCACGAAGCACAGCGCCACACCCAGCAACCAGATCGGCGTGAGCTTGTACCAGCGCGTTTCGTTGGCCTGCTCCTTGATGAGGTAGGCAAAGGCCACCATCGCCGCGAGCGAGAAGGTGCCATAGCCGATGAAGTTGGCCGGCACATGCAGCTTCATCCACCAGCTCTGCAGCGCCGGCACCAGCGGCTGGATCTCGTGCGCCTCGCGCACGATCGTGTACCAGAGCAGGAAGCCGACCGCTGCGCTGACCACCAGCATCACGAAGGCGCCGAGCGCGCGCGTGTTGTAGCGCTCTTCGAAGTACAGATAGAACGCAGCCGTCAGCCAGCAGAACAGCACGAACACTTCGTACAGGTTGCTGACCGGGATGTGGCCGATGTCCGGGCCGAGCTGGTGGCTTTCGTACCAGCGCACCATGGTGCCGATCAGCGCCATCGTGACGGCGGCCCAGGCCAGGCGTGAGCCGATCACGTCGAAGGTGTCGGACTGCTTGCCGCCAAAGAAGCCGAGCCAGTAGAACAGCGTGCTCATGAAGAACAGCACGCTCATCCAGAGAATGGCCGACTGGCTCGACAGGAAGTACTTGAGCCAGAACACCGAGTCGGCACGCGCCAGGTCGCCCTGGTACGAGCTGATGGCCAGCAGCGACGCCGCGGCCACCACGATGGCCAGCACGCGCAGCGGACGCCAGAACCAGCCGATGGAGATCATCGCGATCACCGCCGCGGCCAGGATCGGCTTCTCGTAGTAGTCCATCGACCCCGCATAGCGCGCGAAGGCGAACATGCCGCCCGCCAGCACCAGCGCCGCGAACACCCAGTCGAACAGGTTGCGGCGCGAGAGCCAGCTTTCATTGAGCGTGAGGGTCGTGGTGTTCATTTTGTCGCCGGGTCTTCTTTGTTCAGTGCGAGCAGCTTGTGCTTGAGATGCTCGAATTCGCGATCGCTGTCGATCGTCTTGCGGTTGACCGAGAACGCCATCGTGGCGGCCGTCGCGCTGTTGTTTTCGTTGTCTGCGGAACCGGCGCCCTGGGGTGTCAGCCACACCCACAACCGGCGCTCGCGGACGTACAGCATGGCAAAAATCCCGACGATCAGCAACAGGCAGCCCAGATAGACGACGCTCTTGCCAGGGGCACGCGCCACCTGGAACACGCTGGCCTGCACCTGGGTGAAGTCGGTCATCATCATCGCGACGGGGGCCGGATAGAAGTGTGCGTCGCTGATCGCCAGCACGGCCTGCGTCAGGTAGGCCTGCGATTTTTCGTCGTTCGGCAGCGCGGGCAGGCCGGCGCCTTCGCGGCTCAGGTTGAGCACTTCGAACAGCACGTCGTTGAGGATGCGCACCAGCACGCCGCCGGCCCGCTCGCGCTCGGCCTCGGGCACGTTGACTTCCATGAACTCGGCAATCGCCTGCCAGCCGCCCGCGGTGGTGGCATCAGCCTTGGCGCGCTCGCTGCCCGCGAACAGCGCGAGTGCCCGCGTGGCCGACACGCGCAGCTGCTCGGCCATCTCGGGACGCTTGGGGTCGGTCGCCTTGGCGATGTAGCGCTCGATGGCGCGCGCGCGGGTGTCGGCATCGCCGAGCGCGGCGCGCATGCGCACGAAACCGTCCATCGAGCCCTGCTCGTCGGCCGGCACGCGCAGATAGCGGAACGGGTCTTCGGGCTTCTCGCGCATGCCGAGCAGGAAGACGGGCTGGCCGTCGCCCGTGTCGACCGGCACCATGTAGTTCTGGTACTCCCGCGCCTGGCCTGCGGCGTCGCGCAGCTTGTAGCCGATGCTGGGGCCGATGTTGCGCAGCACCTTGGGCTTGTTGACCTTGTTGGCTGCACCCAGGCGCGATTCGATATCGTGCCGCAGATCGACCTTGCGCACGTCGGCGCCGCTGCTCATGGCGCCGGCATCGGCGAAGTTCTCGACGTTGATCACGCGCAGCGCGGCGTATTCGAGCGTGAGCTTTTCCTTGCCGTTGGTGATCTCGGTGCTCGGGCCGCCGATGATGCCTTCGACCTCGAAGGGCTTGGCCGCGGCCGCCATCGGCACCGCCTTGAGCTTCACCCTGGAGCCGCCGTCGTCGAAGCTCGACTGGTAGATCTCCACGCCCTTGTAGCTGGCCGGATGGTTGACCTCGATGCGCGCGGGCACCTGCTCGCCGGTCTCGCGGTCATGCAGCACCACCTCGCTCGCGAAGAGCTTGGGCATGCCGGTCGAGTAGTAGTCGACGATGAATTTCTTCAGCTCGATGGAGAACGGCAGCTCCTGCAGCAGCACGCCATCGGCCTGGTTCAGGATGGCCACGCTGCCCTGCCCGCCTTCGGGCACGAGGATGTTGCCGCGGAAGGTCGGGTTGCTGGCCGACAGGCGATGCTCGGGCGCCACGTCGGCGATCATGCCGCCGCCGGTGAACACGCTCTTGCCGTTGAACCAGGTCTGGGCGCGCACCACGAGGTCGCCGTCGAGCAGGCCGCCGATGCACACCAGCACGATCGCGCTGTGGGCCGCGATGTAGCCCAGCTTGTGGGCGCCGCCGGCACGCGCCGCAACCATCCAGCCGCTGGCGGACTTGCCGTCGCCCGTGGCTTCGCGCTGCTGCAACTTGACCTTCCAGCCGCCGCTCACCAGCAATTGGCCGATGCGGTTGGCCGCCGCGTCGGGCGCTTCATCGAGCCGGGCCTCAGCGCGCTGGCCGAAGGCCTTGAGGCTCTGCGCACGGATGTCTTCCTTGAAGGTCTTGAGGTCGACCAGGATGCGCGGCGTGTTGCGCACGATGCACAGCGTGGTGCTGATCACGAGGAACAGCAGGATCAGCAGGAACCACCAGGCGCTGTAAATCGAGTCGAGCCGGGCTGCCCTGAAGAGCTCTGCCCAGAACGGGCCGAACTGGTTGATGTAGTTGTTGATCGGCTCATGCTGCTTGATCACCGTGCCGATGATCGAGGCGATGCAGATGATGGTGAGCAGCGCGATCGCGAAGCGCATCGACGAAAACAGCTCCACCGTGGCGCGAAGCACCTGCGGGCCGCGATGAACGCGAAGGCCATGGGTGGAAACTGACATCGGATGGGAAAAGAAGAGGAATGGAGGAAAAAACAAAAGGGCGGGCCATCCTCCTGGATCGGCCCGCCCTTTGTTTGGGGTTGTTATCGGCGGTTAGTTCATCACGCTCGAAAGCGCGCCATCTTCAGCGCAGGCCGGCGATGTAGTCGGCCACAGCCTTGATTTCGCGGTCGTTCAGCTTGGCGGCGACGCCGGTCATGGGCAGGCTGTTCAGCCGCACGTTGTCGCGGAAGGCAGTCAGCTGGGCCACGGTGTAGTCGGCGTTCTGGCCACCCAGGCGCGGGTACTGGGCCGGAATGCCAGCGCCGTTGGGGCTGTGGCAGCCGGCGCAGGCCGGGATCTGGCGCTCGCCGATGCCGCCGCGGTAGATCTTCTCGCCCAGGGCGACGGTGTCCTTGTCTTTCGAGAAGCCCGGCTTGACCTTCTTCGAGCCCACGAACCATGCGATGTTGCGCATGTCTTCGTCGGACAGCGCCGAGGCCAGCGGCTTCATGATCGCGCTCTTGCGCTTGCCGGACTTGAAGTCCTGAAGCTGCTTGAGGATGTATTCGGGATGCTGTTGCGCCAATTTCGGATTCGCCGCGATGGCCGAATTGCCGTCTGCGTTGTGGCACGAAGCGCAGCTCTGGCTGTTCGCCGGCGTTGCATTGAACACCGCATCGCCCTTGGCGGGGTCGGGCTTGGCCGGCTTCGCGGGCTCTGCGGCGGCCGAGGCCGCTGCATGCTCATCGGCTGCAAAACTCACGCTGGATGCGATGCCCACGAGGGCTGCAAGCAGAATATTGGCAAACAACTTCATATCGGGGGCTTCGAATTTATGGCGCAAAACCTCACGATTCTACAATGTGGGTCTAGTTTCGAAAGTCCGTAGATGCCCTCCCCGCGCGCCAAGCCTGCTGCCTATCCTCCCCGCGCGGCGCCTGCCGCGGACCCCCAGGTCGCCGAGCGCGAACGCGTGGCACTGGGTTGGTTGCACACCGCCCACTTCCTGACCAGCGCTCCCCAGCTGGAGCATTTGCCCCCCGTCGACCTGCCCGAGATCGCTTTCGTGGGCCGCTCCAACGCGGGCAAATCGACCGCCATCAACACCCTCACGCAGCAGACCCGTCTGGCCTTCGCCTCGAAGACGCCGGGCCGCACGCAGCACATCAACCTGTTCGGCATCGGCAAGCAGAAGGTCGACGACGCCGTGCTGGCCGACCTTCCCGGCTACGGCTACGCGGCCGTGCCGAAAGAGGCCAAGCTGCGCTGGCAGCGCGTGATGGGCAACTACCTGATGACGCGCGAAAGCCTGCGCGGCGTGGTGCTGATGTGCGACCCGCGGCACGGCCTGACCGAGCTCGACGAGATCCTGCTCGACGTGATCCGCCCGCGGGTGGAGCAAGGGCTCAAATTCCTCGTGCTGCTGACCAAGTCCGACAAGCTCACCCGCAGCGAGGCCGCCAAGGTGCTGTCGATTACGCGACTGAACGCCGGCGGCGGCGAGGTGAAACTGTTCTCGGCTTTGAAGAAACAGGGCGTCGGCGAGGCCGCCGAACTGCTGTGGCGCTGGGTGCATCCCGACGGAGCGGCCGCACCGGCGGCGCCACCGGAGCCCCCGGCGGAACCGGAAGAGGCCTGACACCCCACAGGCTGCATCGACCGTCCCATCTGCGAAGCTCACTATCAAAAAAATAGCGACAGTCAACCCAAGGAGACAAAAAAGCATGATCGAGACCTTCCAACGCAGCCTGCCCAACGGCACCACCCTGAGCTGCCGCGCCGCCGGCAAGCCGGGGCAGCCGCTGATGGTGTTCCTGCACGGCTTTCCCGAAGCCGCGTTCATCTGGGACGAGCTGCTCGACCACTTCTCGGACCCTGCACACGGCGGCTACCGCTGCGTCGCGCCCAACCTGCGCGGCTTCGAGAAATCGAGCGCGCCGACCGACGTGGCGGCCTACAAGCCGCACCTGCTGATCCAGGACATCCAGCAGCTCGTTGCCACCGAAAGCGCCGACGGCACCATGGCCGCGCTGGTCGCCCACGACTGGGGTGGCGCCTTCGGCTGGGGCTATGCCAATGCGTTTCCGGCGCAGGTCGGCAAGCTGGTCATCATCAATTCGCCGCATCCGGGCACCTTCACGCGCGAACTGCGCAACAGCCCGGCGCAGCAGCAGGCCAGCGCATACATGAATTTCCTCGCGCGCCCCGACGCCGAGGCGCTGCTCGCGGCCGACGACTTCAAGCGCATGTGGCCCTTCTTCCTGCTGATGAAGGCCGGCCCCGATGGCTACGGCTGGCTCACCGAAGAAGTGAAGCAGAAGTACCGCGACGTCTGGGGCGCGGGCCTCACGGGCGCCTGCAACCTGTACCGCGTGACGCCGATGAAGCCGCCGCTGCCGGGCCAGAGCATCGACGGCATCCCGGTGCTGCCGCGCGAACGGCTCACGGTGAACGTGCCGACCTTCGTGTTCTGGGCGCTCGACGATGCGGCGCTGCTGCCCGGCTTGCTCGAAGGGCTCGACGACTACGTGCCCCGGCTCGAGATCAAGAAGGTGCCCAACGCGACCCACTGGATCGTGCACGAGCAACCGCAGCTGGTGGCCCGCGAGATCGAGGCCTTCCTGCAGCGCACTCAGTAAATGGGCGGCTCGCCTTCGGGGCGGGTCTTGAAGCGGCGGTGCACCCAGTAGTACTGGGAAGGCATCGTGTCGATGTAGCCCTGCAGGCGCTCGTTCATGAGCGCGGTGTCGGCCTCGACGTTGTCGGTCGGGAAGTTCTGCCAGGTCGGCAGCACTTGGATCTCGTAGCCGCCCGGCGTGAGCTTCGACACGATCGGCACCACCTTGGCCTTGCCCAGCCGTGCGAAGCGCGAGAGCGAGGGCACGGTCGCGGCCTGCACGCCGTAGAACGGCACGAAGATGGTCTGGTCGCGGCCGAAATCCATGTCGGGCAACAGGTACAGCAGGCCGCCCTTGCGCAGGCCCGACAGCACCGGCTTGATGCCGTCCACCCGATTCAGCGCCGCCACGTCGCCGAAGCGCGTGCGGCCCTCGCGAATCCAGGCGTCGACCATCGGATCGCGCTGGGTCGTGTAGATGGTGGCCGAGGGCCGGGCCGTGTGCATGGTCAACGCGGTGGCCGCAGCGTCCAGGCCGTAGAAGTGCGGCGCGAACAGGATCATGGGCGCATCGCCTTCGGCGATCTCGTGGATCTCCGACGCGGCGCCGATCACCTTGAGCCGGCTCGCCACCACCTTCTCGGGCGCATGCCAGAGCCAGCTGCGGTCCAGCCACGACTGCGCGACGAAGACGAAGGTCTCGCGCGCGATGGCGCGGCGCTCGGCTTCCGACTTCTCGGGAAAGCAGACGGCCAGGTTGGTGTCGACCACACGCCGGCGGGGCACCGCGACGGTGTGCAGGATACGGCCGAGGAACGCGCCGAAGCCACGTACAAGCGGCAAGGGCAGCGGCGCGATCGCCCGCATGAAGCCGATGCCGAGTTGGGAACCGAGGCTCATGGCGTCTCCCCGGCGGTGGCGGCCGCCACGCGTTCGGCGCGCGGCTCCTTGTAGCGCGCGTAGTCCCACACGTACTGGCCGGGCAGGCTGTGGATCAGTCGTCCGATGGCGTCGTTCATCGCAGCGGCGGCTTCCTCGATGGAGGCCTTGGGATCGGTCAACGCGGTGCCGACGATCGGCTCGAAGCGGATCACGTAGCCCGCGCCGCGTGGCAGGCGCTCGCACACGCTCAGGAAGCAGGCGGCGCCGGTTTGTTGCGCCAGGCGCGGAAGCAAGGTCATGGTGTAGGCCGGCCGCCCCAGGAACGGCGCCCAGACGCCCTGCCCCAGCGGCGGCACCTGGTCAGGAAGAATGCCGGTGTAGCCGCCACCGCGCAGCGTGCGGATCAGGCCGCGCACGCCGCTGTTGTTGGTCGGCAATGTCTGCAGGCCGGGCCGGTCGCGCGAGCCCGCGGCGATCAGGTCGGCCATCCATTTCTTGCGTGCCGGGCGGAACAGCGCCGTGATCGGGCCATAGGCCGCCAGGAAACGCTCGCCGATGGCCTGGCCGCACATTTCCCAGCTGCCCAGGTGCGGCGCCACCAGGATCACGCCCTTCTTTGCCTGCATGGCGGTTTCGAAGGCTTCGACGCCCTCCCAGCGCACCACGCGCGGCAGCACGGTCTCGCCCTGCGGGCGCAACCACAGCCAGGGCAACTCAGAAGCCATCTTGCCGGCGGCGGCGATGGCGGGACGGTATTGGTCGGGTGCGAAGCCCGCACGCTCGGCGTGGGCCTTGAAGCGGCGGCGATAGTCGGGCGCGCACCACCAGACCAGCCAGCCCAGCATGGCGCCGAGGCGATGCATCAACGGCATCGGCACGCGGGCAAGCAGGCGGAACAGGGTGATCATTGAAAACGGGAGGGGTCAAAAAGCGGACGCGCGCGCATGGTATTGCGCGGCTCGAATAGAATGCAAATTGTCGCCGAGTTACGGAACAACTTGCAGGGCGACAAACACAAGCGCAAAGCGATTGTGCCCCGCCGATTCATCGGCATTCTGCTAAAGCGTTCGCCAGGGCTCCGCAGAGTTGGCAACGCGCCAAGTCACTTACAGGAGCATTGAACAAATGGCGAACGACTTCCTCTTCACTTCCGAATCGGTTTCCGAAGGCCACCCCGACAAGGTCGCCGACCAGATCTCGGATGCCATCCTGGACGCGATCTTCGAGCAGGACCCCCGCAGCCGCGTGGCCGCCGAGACGCTGACCAACACCGGCCTCGTGGTGCTCGCCGGCGAGATCACGACCAACGCGCACGTCGACTACATCCAGGTCGCACGCGACACCATCAAGCGCATCGGCTACGACAACACCGACTACGGCATCGACTACAAGGGTTGCGCCGTGATGGTCTGCTACGACAAGCAGTCCAACGACATCGCCCAGGGCGTGGACCACGCGTCGGATGACCACCTGAACACCGGCGCCGGCGACCAGGGCCTGATGTTCGGCTACGCCTGCGACGAAACGCCCGAGCTGATGCCCGCGCCGATCTACTACGCGCACCGCCTCGTGGAGCGCCAGGCCCAGCTGCGCAAGGACGGCCGCCTGCCCTTCCTGCGCCCGGACGCCAAGAGCCAGGTCACGATGCGCTACGTGGACGGCAAGCCGCACAGCATCGACACCGTGGTGCTCTCGACGCAGCACAGCCCCGACCAGAGCGAAACCTCGACCAAGATGAAGGCCTCGTTCAACGAAGCCATCATCGAAGAGATCATCAAGCCGGTGCTGCCCAAGGAGTGGCTCAAGGAAACGCGCTACCTGATCAACCCGACCGGCCGCTTCGTCATCGGCGGCCCGCAAGGCGACTGCGGCCTGACCGGCCGCAAGATCATCGTCGACACCTACGGCGGCGCCTGCCCGCACGGTGGCGGCGCGTTCTCGGGCAAGGACCCGTCGAAGGTCGACCGCTCGGCCGCCTACGCCGCACGCTACGTGGCCAAGAACATCGTGGCTGCCGGCATCGCGCGCCAGTGCCAGATCCAGGTGGCCTACGCGATCGGCGTGGCCGAGCCGATGAACATCACGGTCTACACCGAAGGCACGGGCCTGATCCCCGACGAGAAGATCGCAGCCCTCGTGCGCGAGCACTTCGACCTGCGTCCGAAGGGCATCATCCAGATGCTCGACCTGCTGCGTCCGATCTATCAGAAGACCGCCGCCTACGGCCACTTCGGCCGCGAAGAGCCCGAGTTCACCTGGGAAGCGACGAACCAGGCCGCCGCACTGCGCGCAGCCGCCGGCCTCTGACCTGAGAAGGTTGATCCCCGGTTGCCGTCTCAGGCGACGACCGGCGGAAACTGCACCGTGACCAGCAGCCCCTGCGCCTCGCGCGGGTTGGCTGCCAGGTCCACATTCGCATCGAAGGCCCGCGCAATCTCGCGCACGATGGCCAGCCCCAACCCCGTTCCCTCAGTGTCCTGCGACACCCGGTAGAAGCGCTCGAACACGCGTTCGCGCACCTCGGCGGGAATGCCGGGGCCGTTGTCTTCCACCGTCAAGACCACCACAGCACCTTCCGCCTGCCGCACGCCGACGGTCACGCGACCGCCCTCTTGCGTATAACGCAGCGCGTTGTCGAGCAGGTTCGTCACCAGCGCATCGAGCAGCGCGGGCTGCGCCCGCACGAACGCGCCTTGCGGCCCCACATCCGCCTCCAGCCCCAGGTCAATGCCGCGCCGGTCGGCCAGCGCGGCCAGTTGCTCGACGCAGCGCAACGCCACCGCCGCCAGATCGACCCGCTCCAGCCGCGTGTGCGCGTCGCCGTGCTCGGCCTGCGCCAGCAGCAGGAGCTTGTTGGTCACGTCGACCAGCCGGCGGTTGCTGGTCTGCATCGCCAGCCACATCGCGTCCATGTCGGCGCGGCGCGTGTCCCATTCGCCGCGATGCTGCCGCGTGTAGCGCGCGAACTCGATCTGCGAGGCCTGCATCGCCAGCGGTGTGCGCAACTGATGCGCCGCGTCGGCGATGAAGCGGCGCTGCGCCTCGGAGTGCGCCTTGAGCTGGCCCACGAAGCGGTTGATGGTGTCGGCCACCGGCCGCAGTTCGGTGTGCAGTGCCTGCGGGTCCACCGTCAGGTCGAGGTGCAGGGGATCGCGCTGCGCGAGCTGCTGGCTCAGCCGCACGATCGGGCGCAGCTCCAGCGTCAGCGCGGCCACGGCCAGCGCGATGGCGAGCACCAGCGCGATCAGCAGGTACTGCATCGAAGGCCACCACAAGGTGCGCAGCATGTGGTCGCGGCTGCGCTCGGTCTTGCCCACGGCGATGGTGATGTCGCGCGCGCCGCCGGCCTCGTACATCGAGCGCGTGGTGACCACCGCGCGCAGCGGCCAGCCGGCGAAGTGCGTGTCGTACCACTGCGCGCGGTCGGTGCCCTCGGGCTTGCGCACCTTGGGCAGCGGAAAGTTGGCCGAGCCGGCCAGCACCTCGCCGTCGGACCCCATCACGCTGAGGAACACGTGGTCGCGGTCGGACGACACGAACAGGCTCAGCGCCGAAGGCGGCACGCTGGCCTTGATGTCGTCGTCTTCCCAGATCAGCCGGTCCGACAGCACCTTGGCGGACGACAGCAGGTCGTGGTCCTGCACGTAGTCGGCCACCTCCGCGGCATTGCGCCAGTTGAGCCAGCCGCAGATCGCGACGAACACCGACATCGGCAGCAGCAGCCACAGCGCAAGACGCAGGCGCAGGCTGGCGCGCTTCATCCGTGCGCCCTCAGTCTTCCTGGCGCGTGCGCAGCAGGTAGCCCACGCCGCGCAAGGTGATGATGGTCGCCTGGCTGGCTTCAAGCTTCTTGCGCAGGCGGTGGATGTAGATGTCGACCGCATCGGCACTCGGCTCGTCGTCCAGCCCGAAGATCGCGTCGATCAGCGCCTGCTTGGAGACGGTGCTTCCCGCCTTGAGCATGAGCGTTTCGAGCAGCGTGCGCTCGCGCGGCGGCAGCGCCAGCTCTTCGCCCGCCAGGGTGAACTGCCGCGTGCGCAGGTCGTACTGCAGGTCGCCGCAGGCGATGTCGTTGGTCTTGCCCGGCATCTGGCGGCGCACCAGCACCTTGATGCGCGCGACCAGCTCGCGGATCTCGAAGGGCTTCACGAGGTAGTCGTCGGCGCCGATCTCCAGGCACAGCACCTTCTGGTCGAGCGATGCCGTGGCCGTGAGGATGATCACCGGCACCGCATCACCCCGCTCGCGCAGCCGCCGCAACACCGCCTTGCCCGAGAGCTGCGGGATGTTCAGGTCCAGCAGCACCACGTCGTAGGCCGTCTGCAGCAGCAGGCGGTCGGCCGCGTCGCCGTTGTCCACGTGGTCGACCACGAAGTCCTGCTCGCGCAGCAGGCTCGCGAGCCAGTGCGCGAGTTGCGGG
Organism: Variovorax sp. EL159; assembly: GCF_900100965.1. Classification (GTDB taxonomy): domain Bacteria; phylum Pseudomonadota; class Gammaproteobacteria; order Burkholderiales; family Burkholderiaceae_C; genus Variovorax. The sequence goes on from NZ_FMUJ01000006.1 coordinate 391,881, forward strand.
TTGTCTTCGATGAGCAGCAGCTTCATTAGGGGCGGGGTGGTGGCGGTGGATTCTAGGAAGCATCGCGCGGCCCTAGGGATAACCATGACAAATCATGCGGGCCGCCGAAAGCTGGCCGAAGGATGCCGTTTTCTAGACTGGCCCCGTCCTGCGGCAGATGTGCGCGGACCGACTTCCAATTCAATACCAACACGGAGAGACACCATGTCCCTGTCGACGTTCGCCACCCGCCGCACCCTGCTGGCTGCCGCCCTGTGCACCGCCCTCGCCGCCGCCGCGCCGCTCGCGCAGGCCGCCGACGCACCGATCACCATCATGGTGGGCGGCATCAACAAGATCATCTACCTGCCGGCCAAGCTCACCGAGGTGCTGGGCCACTTCAAGGACGAGGGCCTGAACGTCGAGCTGCAGTCGCAGCCGGCCGGCGTCGACGCCGAGAACCAGCTGATCGCCGGCGCCGTGCAGGGCGTGGTGGGCTTCTACGACCACACCATCGACCTGCAGAGCAAGGGCAAGGAGATCCAGGCCATCGCCGTGTTCTGCAAGGTGCCGGGCGAAGTGGAACTGGTCTCGACCAAGGCTGCGGCCGCTGGCTTCAAGAGCATGGCCGACGCCAAGGGCGGCAAGACGCTGGGCGTGACGGGCCTGGGCTCGTCGACCGACTTCCTCACCCGCTACCTGGCCGACCGCGCTGGCGTGGCCTCGAAGGAATACTCGCTGCTGCCCGTGGGCGCCGGCAACACCTTCATCGCGGCCATGAAGCAGGACCGCATCCAGGCCGGCATGACCACCGAGCCCACCGTGTCGCAGATGCTCAAGACCGGCGACGCCAAGATTCTGGTCGACCTGCGCACCGAGCCCGACACCGTCAAGGCCCTGGGCGGCCTCTACCCCGCGGCCAGCCTGTACGTGCAGAACACCTGGGCCGAGTCGCACAAGGCCGAGGCCGCCAAGCTGGCCCGCGCCTTCGCGCGCACCATGCAATACATCAGCACCCACAGCGCCGAAGAAATCGCCGAGAAAATGCCGCGCGACTACTACGGCAACGACAAGGCGCTGTACATCGAGGCACTGAAGGCTTCGCTGCCGATGTTCACGACCGACGCGAAGATGCCGGCCGGCGGCCCCGAGAACGTGCTGAAGGTGCTCGCCACCTACAAGCCGCTGGTCAAGAGCAAGAACATCGACCTGTCGAAGACCTACAGCAACGCCTACCTGGCAGCAGCGGCGGCAAAGTGACCATGCGCAACGGAACCCCCTCCAGCAACAGCAGCAGCACCGCCGTGACCTCGGCCATCGACTTCAACGACGTGTCGCTGCGCTTCATCTCGCAGGACGGCAACGCCACCGTGGCGCTGCGCAACTTCAGCATGTCGGTGGCGCGCGGCGAGTTCGTCGCCATCGTCGGCCCCACGGGCTGCGGCAAGTCGACCACGCTGAACATGATCACCGGCCTGCTCAAGCCCACCGTGGGCGACGTGAAGGTGATGGGCCAGCCGGTGAACGGCGTCGATCCGCGCATCGGCTTTGTGTTCCAGGCCGACGCGGTGTTCCCGTGGCGCAGCGTGGAAGACAACGTGGCCGCCGGCCCGGTGTTCCGCGGCAAGCCGAAGAAGGAAGCGATGGAACTGGCGCAGGAGTGGATCCACCGCGTGGGGCTTTCCAAGTTCGGCAAGCACTATCCGCATCAGCTCTCGGGCGGCATGCGCAAGCGCGTGGCGCTGGCGCAGACCTTCATCAACAACCCCGAGATCCTGCTGATGGACGAGCCCTTCTCGGCGCTCGACATGCAGACGCGCACGCTGATGCAGGACGAGCTGCTGCAGCTGTGGTCGGGCAACGGCGGCAGTGTGGTGTTCGTGACGCACGACCTGGAAGAAGCCATTGCGCTGGCCGACCGCGTGTTCGTGCTGTCGGCGCGCCCCGCCACGCTCAAGCGGGTGTACGAGATCGACCTGCCGCGCCCGCGCGTCATGTCGGAGGTGCGCTACGACAAGCAGTTCATCGAACTCTCGAAGCACATCTGGGACGACCTGCGCGAGGAGGTGGTCATTCAATGAACACCGCAACCATCACGACAACAACGAAGACCATGACGCCCTCCACTACCCCCGCGGCCGCCGTGCTGCCCTCTTCGCTCAGCGACGCCGCGCTGGCACGAGAGTCCGAAATCGCGCAGGCGGCCATTCGCGGCCGTCGCCGCATGATCATCGCGCTGCGGCTGATCGTGCTGGTGGTCGCGCTCGGCGGCTGGGAAATCGCGGCGCGCCTGAAGTGGATCGACCCCTTCTTCTATTCGATGCCCTCGATGATCTACGACCAGCTCGTGGAGTGGATGCGCGACGGCACGTCGCAAGGCTCGCTGTGGATGCAGGTCGCGGTGACGCTCGAGGAAACCGTGATCGGCTTCCTGATCGGCTCGGTGGCCGGCGTGCTGTGCGGCATCATCCTGGGCCGCAACAAGCTGCTGTCGGACGTGTTCAGCCTCTACATCCAGATCGCCAACTCGATCCCGCGCGTGGTGCTGGGTTCGATCTTCGTGATCGCGCTGGGCCTGGGCATGGCGTCGAAGGTGGCGCTGGCCGTGGTGATGGTGTTCTTCGTGGTCTTCGGCAATGCCTTCCAGGGCGTGCGCGAAGCCGACAAGTACATGATCGCGAACGCGCAGATTCTGGGCGCCTCACCGCGCCAGGTGACGATGTCGGTGGTGATCCCGTCGGCCATGTCGTGGATTCTTGCCAGCCTGCACGTGAGCTTCGGCTTTGCGCTGGTCGGTGCGGTGGTCGGCGAGTTTCTCGGCGCCAAGGAAGGCATCGGCCTGCTGATCTCGACGGCACAAGGCGCGTTCAATGCAAGCGGCGTGTTCGCGGCGATGATCGTTCTTGCGGTGGTTGCGCTTGCTGCGGACTTCTTGCTGAGTTCGCTTGAGAAGCGGCTGTTGAAGTGGCGGCCTGCCGCGTTCTGAAGACGACGCGTTGAGATGACTGACGAACGGCGGGTATTACCCGCCGTTTTTCTTTTGGGGCCGCGGTTCGCGGGTGTGTGCGCAGGACACCGGGTACTCCCCTCCGCGAATGTCCCCCGGGGCTTCGCCCCTCCTCCTTTATTTCGCTGCGGGGAGCACCCGATGCCCTGCGCACAAGAAGCGCTGTCGTTGTGCTGGCCGATCAACGACCACTCCGGATAACGCTCACGCTGGCGGGGTGCCTTGCGCAGCGAAATAAAGGAGGAGGCCGCAGGCCGGGGGACATTCGCGAAGCAAGGTACCCCGTCGGCGTGAGCGCCGCCCTGAACGACGACACGCCACACAACACACCGGTTCAGAACCGGTAGGCGCCACTCAACCCCACAGTCCAGTTGCGCCCCGGTGCCGGCTCGTAGTACCGACCGTTGCCTTCATTGACGATCACCGAGCCCACATAGCGCCGGTCGAACAGGTTGTCGATACGCGCGAAGGCGTTGAACTCCCAGCGCTCCCACTTCTTCAGATAGCCCGCATAGGCAGCCACCACCGCATAGCCCGCCGCGACGGCGGTGTTGACGTCATTGGCCTGGATACGGCCCAGCGCGCGCATCTCCACACCCGTGCGCCAACCTTCGGGCGGCACCCAGCCCAGCGATGCGAACAGCGACTGGCGCGCGATGCCTGGAATGCGGTTGCCTGCGGCCACGGTGTTCGCGGTGCCGCAAGGCGATGGCGAGCAGAAGGCGTCGCGGTAGGTCGCGTCCAGCCACGTGTAGGCCAGCTGCGTTCGCCAATGGTTGGCCGTCTCGTGCTGCCAGCCCAGCTCGAAGCCGTTGCGCCGCGTGCGCCCGGCATTCTGGAACGTGGCGCGGCCACCGATGTTGGTGTCGGTCACGATCTCGTCGCGCGTGCGGGTCTGGAACAACGCGGCGGTCAGCAAGCCGCCCGCAAGGCGGGCCTTCGCGCCGACCTCGATGCTGTCGTTGACCGAGGGCCGCAGCGCGAAGTTCAGGCCACTGGCGCCGTTCGCGCGGTAGGAGAGCTCGTTGAGCGTCGGTGTCTCGAAGCCTCGCCCGATGGAACCGTACAGCGCCAGATCCGGTGTGGCCTGGTAGCGCAGCGACGCCACGGGCAGCGTGCGGCTGTAGCGCGCGTTGCCGCTGTCGTCGCGGTTGGTGCCGACGATGTAATAGTCCTGCGAGTCGAAGTGCACGCTGCTGCGGCGCACGCCGGCCTCGAGCGTCCATCGGTCGGTAAAGCGCCACGTGGCTTGCGCGTACGGGTCGAGGTTCCAGACGGTGTTGCGCTCGTTGCGGCGCAGTCGCCCTTGCACACCGAGCAGCGGTGCCGCGACGGGCCCCAGGTAGTTCTCGTAGCCGCGGCGCTGCTCGCGCAGGCTGTCGTAACCCAGGCCTGCGACCACGTCGAGCGGTCGGTCGGCCAGTTGCAATGCGGCGCTCCAGCGCAGGTCGATGCCGCCGTACTGCCGCGAAAGATCGATCACGCCGCCCGCATGCAGCGGGTTCTGCTGGGCGGACACCGGAATCGACTGGTACTGCGTGGTCTTGCGCTCGCCGCCGTAGACCATGAGGCGCAGCGCCTGGGTGGTGTCGATGCGCCGCTCGTAGAGCAGGCCGACCTGCGTCTGCTCGACCGTCTTGCGGGTGTTGTACTGGTTGGCAAGCGGCGCGTTGCGCGGCGCCAGTGCGTATTGGTCGGCGGTCAGGCCGAGCGGGTCTTGCGCGTCGATGCGCACGCTGTTGAGGATCAGCGTGAGCTTGTCGCCGTTGTCCAGCGCGATGCCGAGCTTGCCGTTGGCGATGTCGCGCCGCGCGGCACTGTGCTCGCGCCAGCCATCGGTGTGGAAGCGGCTCGCATCGAGCAGGTAGTCGACAGCGCCTTGCGAGCCGCTAAGTTGCAGCGACTGCCGCCAAGTGCCGAAGCTGCCGCCTGCGAGCGAATACGAAAGGCGCGGCGCGCCCTCGCCCGAAGCGGTGAACGCCTGCACCACGCCGCCGGAAGAATTGCCATAGAGCGCGGAGAACGGCCCGCGCAGCACCTCGATGCGATCGACCGAACCGATGTCGATGTTCGAGGTCTGGCCCTGGCCGTCGGGCAAGGTGGCGGGAATGCCATCGACATACAGGCGCACACCGCGCACGCCAAAGGTGGAGCGCGCACCGAAGCCGCGAATGGACAGCTGCAGGTCTTGCGCGTAGTTCAGCCGGTTCTGCACCTGCAGCCCCGGCACGGCACCCAGGCCTTCGGAGAGGTTGACCTGCAGGCGGCTGTCGCGCATTTCATCGCCATCGACGCGGTCCACCGAGCCGGGCACGTTGAAGGGCGTGACTTCGCCGCGCGGGGTAGAGACGGTCACTTCGCGCAGCCGGGCCGCCGCCGCATCGGTCTGCGGTTGCTGCTGTGCCTGCGCGGCGAATGGAACGCCCAGCATCAACAGCCGGGCAGCGGTGGCGAAGGCAACATTCATTGCACCGATTCTGCTTCGGTGCGCCGGGCGGCCTGCCTAGCGAGAACCCGCTCAGTGGCGGGAAACGCCCCGCCAGCTAGCTAGCTAGCTAGCTAGCGCGAAGGACGGCGCCAGCCATACCACGCACACACGACCACGGGAATGCCCAGAGCGAACCACGCCAGGATGTCGCCCAGCCCGCCATCGCTGAAGAGCGCGGAGATCAGGCCGAAGGTCGTGAGCAGGCCGAGCACGATCGGCCAGCGCCACATGCGCCAGAAGCTCTGATGCTGTTTCATGCCTGTGCCTTCATCGCCGGTGCGGGCTCGGGTTGCGACGACGCGTCGGGCGCGGGCTTTTCATGTGCTGCCGCCTTGGGGGAAGCAGGCACGGGGTTGCCCCGCTTGAGCCAGAGATACAACCCGCTGCCCAGCACGATGATGGTCGCGATGTCGAGCAGCGCCCAGATGATCTGCATCGGCATGCCGCCGTAGTCGCCGAAGTGCAGCGGCTGCGACACGAGCAGCGCCGTGAGGTACCAGGGCAGCTTGGGCGCCGCGGTGACCTCGGCCGTTTTCGCATCGACCAGCACCGGCTGGTAGAGCTTCGAGGTGAAGGGCTCGTTGCCGCGCAGGAAGAAGGTGGTGTGGTGCGGGCTCGAGAACGAGGTGCCCGGGAAGGCGATGAACGACAGCTTGGTGTCGGGCGCGCGCTGCATGGCGGCTTCCATCGAACGCTGCACCGAGCCGCGCTCGGCCACCGGCACCGTCGGCTCGCCCTTGTAGGGCGCGAGCAGCGCACTGAGCTGGTCGTGCTGCCAGTACTTGATGAGCAGGTCGGCCCACGTGTTGATCATGCCGGTGGAGCCCACCACGAAGAGCCACACCAGCGTGACGACGCCCAGCAGGTTGTGCAGGTCGAGCCACTTCAGGCGGGGCCGCTTGTCGCGGCGCACGGTCCCGAAGTCGAGCTTGCGCATGAAGGGCGAGTACAGCACCACGCCCGAAACGATGGCGACCAGCAACAGCAGGCCCATGAAGCCCAGGAAGAGCTTGCCGGGCAGCCCGGCAAAGAGGTCGACGTGCAGCTTGTACATCACGTACATGAAACCCTCGTCGAACTTCGGCTGCGCCAGCACGACGCCCGTGCGCGCGTCGACCGCCACCGACTTGAAGTCGTCGGTCGGCTCGGGCGTGTGCGTGAGCGTGACGAACCACAGGTTGTCGTTGTCATCGGCCTGCGAGGCGAACTGCACCACGCGGTCGGGGTGCCTGGCCTTCGCGATCTCGAGCACGCGGTCCAGGCTGATGTGCGGTGTGCCCGGCGCCATCTTGGGTGCCTCGACTTCGGTGCCCAGCAGGTGGCGGATCTCGTGGGTGAAGATCAGCGGCAGCCCCGTGATGCACAGCAGCAGCATGAACAGCGTGCAGACGAGGCTGCTCCACTTGTGCACCCAGGCCCAGGTCTTGATCTTTCGGCTGTTCATGTCGTGACTGTGCTTGGCGGATGAATATTGAAAACGTCGGGGCGGGCGGGCGATGCACTCGGGCAGGTCGACGTGCCCCGATACAAGGCGGCAGATGTCGAGGGTGTCGAAGGCCCGGCCTTCCCGGGCGCTTTCGCACTGGCGCGCGAAGAAGCGGTTCTGCGCCACCCCAACAACACAATTAAGAACCATTCTCATTTTAGTAGCCACAAAGTCTCAATCCGGCCAATTCCACCTTTGGCGCGGGGCGTTGCGTTGCGAAATTGCGTCCTCGATCGCGGGCGAAGCGGCTACGATGCCGCCCGCACGGGCTTCTCCGTGCATCGACAGCCCTCATGCACAAGCTCATTGCCTTTCTATTTCCCGCGCTGCGCGGTCCGGCTCTGCTGCTGATTGCCCTCGCATTGGTGGGCTGCGCCGGCCTTCCGCCCCGAACGCCCGAGCCACCGTCGCTGGCGATCGCGGCATCGCCCACCACGGCACTCGGCCACGCGGCAGAAAGCCTGAACTCGCCGCCCGACGGGCTGACCAGCATGCGGCCGTTGATCGAGGCGTCCTACGCGCTCGATGCGCGGCTGGAACTGATGCGCCGCGCCCAGTCGTCGCTCGACGTCCAGACCTACCAGCTCGGCAACGACAAGACCGGCCGCCTGATCCTGCGCGAGCTGCGCAATGCCGCCCGGCGCGGCGTGCGCGTGCGGCTGCTGCTCGACGATTTCTATACGGCGGGCATGGACCGCCTGCTGCTCGGCCTGGCAGCGGAGCCCAATGCCGAAGTCCGCCTGTTCAATCCCTTCGTCAATGCGCGCGATCACTCGTCCGGACGCTGGCTTGAATTCTTCGGCGACTTCCGCCGGCTCAACCACCGCATGCACAACAAGCTGTTCGTGGCCGATGGCGCGATGGTCATCGCAGGCGGACGCAACCTGGCCGACGAGTATTTCCTGCGCAGCGAAAGCGCGAACTTCATCGACTTCGAACTGCTCATGGCCGGCCCGGTGGTTCCCGAGGCGGCAGCCATCTTCGACACCTACTGGAACAGCGACGTGGTCTACCCCCTGCAACGGGTGGCCAGCACCAACCTGACGCCGGAGCGGCTCAAGGCCGACTTCGACAGCGCCACCTCCCCCGCCCACGCGCCGGCCCCCGACCCGCTCCCCATCACCGACCTGCTGGGCGACCTGCCCCTGGGCGCGCAGCTCGCGAACATCGACGAGGTGAAGTGGATGCGCGCCGAAGCACATGCCACCGCCGACAGCCCCAACAAGGCGCTGGGCGTCATGACGCACCCCACCGAATCGCTGGCGCAGCGCTTCCATGAGATGACGGCCACCGCGCAGTCGAACGTGGTGGTGATCTCGCCCTACTTCATTCCGGGCGACGAGGGCATGGAGCGCATCCGCATGGGGCGCGAGCACGGCGTGAACATCACCGTGATCACCAACTCGCTGGCCGACAGCGACGAGCCGCTGGTCAACATCAACTACAACCGCTACCGCGTCGACATGCTCAAGCTGGGCGTGAACCTGTACGAGGTGAGCACCCAGCAGCTCAAGCGCAGCGGGCAATTCCGCGACCTGCTCAAGAAGGCGCGCGGCCGGCTGCACGCCAAGCTGGCACTGATCGACCGCCAGTGGGTGCTGCTCGGCTCCATGAACCTCGACCCGCGCTCGGCCCGGCTGAACACCGAGTTCGGCGTGCGCGTGCGCAGCTTCGACCTTGCACAGGCGCTGCTGTTCGCCTACCAGCTGGACGACATCGAGGGCGTCTACCGCGTCGTGCTCAAGCCCGATGGCCAGAACGTGCAGTGGATCGGCACCGGCGACGTCAACAACGAGGTGCTCGACAGCGAGCCCGATTCGAGCATGCTGACCCGGCTGCAGCTGCTGCTCTTTTCCTGGTTCGTTCCTACCGACCAGTTGTGAGCAATGAGTAAGTGAGCGGGCGGCGCGGCGACGCGGCGGCCCGCTCAACATCAGGCGCGTGACGCCGCCGCCAGCTCGCAAACAGCCAACCGGCTCCCCAGCATCGGCTGCTGCTGCGTAGCGCAATGCGTGGCGCCGCCGCCCAGCGAGATCGCGCTGATCGGCAACAGCTCGATCCGGCGGTCCGGGAAGGCGCGGGCGAACACCTCGCGCGCCTGCTCGTCCTGGGGCACGTCGAAGGCGGTGGAAATCACCGCGCCATTCACGAGGATGTAGTTCGCATAGATGTCGCAGAAACGCGCGCTGCCGTGGTTCTGCGCCCCGCGCGGCACGGGCAGATCGAGGATCTCGAAACGGCGGCCCTGCACGTCGGTGGCCAGTTCGAGAGCGCGGCGGTTTTCCTGCATCGCGCGGTAGTAATCGCCCTGGTCAGGGTCGGCCGCATTGAAGAGAACCCTGCCCGGCGCGATGAAGGAGGCGATGCCGTCCACGTGGCCGTCGGTCTCGACTTCGGCCGGATTGCCCGGCAACCAGACGATCTTCTGCACGCCGAGCATGCGCCGCAGCTCGGCCTCGATGTCCGCCTTGCGCATGCCAGGGTTGCGGTTGTCGTGCAGCAGGCAGCTTTCGGTGGTCAGCAGCGTGCCCTGCCCGTCCACGTAGAAAGCACCGCCTTCGAGCACCATGTCCGACTGCACCAGCGGCACCTGGGCCAGCGCCGTAATGTCCGCGGCGGCGCGCTGGCAACCGTCGTGGGGGTGGTACTTCTCGCCCCATGCATTGAAGCGAAAGCCCACCGCCGTCTGGGTGAGGCGGTTTTCGTCCACGAGGAACACGGGGCCGCAGTCGCGCAGCCAGTTGTCCTCGACCGCCATGGGCACGACGGTGACCTGCGGGCCGCAGATTTCACGGGCCATGGCCGCCAGCGGCGCGTGCGCCGCCACGATGCAGCGCTGGTAGCGGGCGATCGTGCGGGCCAGCAGCCCGAACGCGCGGCAGACCTCGTCGTAGTGCGCGCCCCAGAGTTCTTCGCGGTTGTCCAACACGGGCCAGCCCAGCCAGGTGGCGGCCATCGGCTCCCATTCGGCGGGCATGCGCAGCCCGGCACGGCGGGCGTCGAAATCGTTCGAGATCAAGGTGTCCTTTTGGAAGGTGTTTCAGGAACGACGACTTTGACTTGAAGCCAGTTAATAAAAAAGCGACATTTCTTGTGTCTACCCATCCAAGAAATTCATATGTCGAACGCCAGACTGCCGTCCTTCAAATTCCTGATCGGCTTCGAAGCGGCCGCGCGCCTGGGCAATTACTCGCGCGCGGCGGACGAGCTTTTCATCTCGCAATCGGCCGTCAGCCACCAGATCGCGCAGCTGGAACAACAGGTCGGCCAGCCGCTGTTCCGGCGCCGGGGGCGCGGCGTGGAGCTGACGGTGGCGGGGCGCCTGCTGCTGGACAGCGTGAGCAAGTCGCTCGAGCAGATTCGCAACGGGCTCAACCGCATCGAGACCTACATGGACGACAACCTCGTCACGCTGGTCTGCCCGGCTCCCGTCGCCAGCGGCTGGCTGCAGCCCCGCGTGGAGCGGCTGCTGCAGGCGTACCCCGCGCTGTGTCCGATCATTTCGATCGACGAGACCGCCCGCTACATCGACGAACTGGACGTGGACATCGCGATCACGCGCGAACCGCTCCGGCAGCAGGGTGTGTTCGAGGTGCCGCTGCTGGTCGACGAACTGGTGGCCGTTTGCGTCCCCGGGCTGGCCGAGCAGCCCGGCACCGGGCTGCTGTGCCTCGAAGGGGACCTCACGAGCGATCGGGTCGGCCCGTTCATCCGGGCGCACTTCGCCCACCTGCGCAAGGTCGCCATCTACGACGATCCGCGCCTCCTGCTCGACGCAGCGCTGCGGGGCCGGGGCATCGCGCTGATGTCGAGCCTGCTGGCCGACGATGCCTTGCGCACTGGCAACCTCCAGCACCTGTCGGCCAGCCCGAGACTGAGCCTGGGGACGGTGTGGATATCGCGCACCGAGGGCCCGTCGCGCCTGCCGCTGGTGCGCAACGTGTTCGACAGCCTGCTGCATTTTTCGCAGACCGACACGCCTGTCATGAGTCAGATTGATTGATCGAGGCAAGAAACATCAGTTATGCAAATAGGTGAAGCTCGCCAGAATTCGGGACTCCTGGTAGTAACCCTTATTTCTCATGACAACTCGACGTACCCTCCTGGGCCTGAGCGGCCTCGGACTGATGGGCGGCCTCCTGAGCGCCTGCGGCGGAGGTGGCGGTGGCAGCGGCGCACTGGGCCTTCCGCCCATGCCGACCCCGGCTCCCTCCCCTGCCCCTTCCCCCGCGCCCGCACCCACGAGCGCACCCAACGCTTCCTGGCGGATGCCCGACGAAGGCGGTGCCCATCGCGCAATCTGGATGGCCTTCGCGGCGCGCGAGTCCATCTGGACCAGCGAAATGCGCCAGCCCGTGCAACAGGCACTGGCCCGCATCGCCAATGCCATCAGCGTCTATGAGCCGGTCAAGATGCTGGTCAATGCCGAAGACCTCGCCACGGCCCGCCAGCTTTGCGGCTCCAACGTGCAACTCATCGAACACGCCATCGACGACCTCTGGGCGCGCGACACCGGCTGTGTCTTCGTGCGCGATGCCCGCGGCGCGCGAGCCGCCGTGAGCTTCAACTTCAACGGTTGGGGCAACAAGCAGCCGCATGCGCGCGATGCCACGGTGGCGGCCCGCATGGCCGAACTGGCCGGCGTGCCCCTGCTGCGCAGCCGCCTCGTGCTGGAGGGCGGCGGCATCGAGGTCGATGGGCAAGGCACGGCGATCATCACCGAGAGCTGCGTGCTCAACAAGAACCGCAACCCGGGCGTCGGCAAGGCCGAGGTAGAGGCTGAACTCCAGCGGCTGCTGGGCATCGAGAAGATCATCTGGCTGCCGGGCATCGTGCAGCCCGGCGACATCACGGACGGCCACACCGACTTCTATGCGCGCTTCCTCAAGCCCGGCGTGATCGTCGCGGCCCTCGAGAACAACAACACCCCCGACTACGACGTGACGCGGCGCCATCTGGAACTGCTGCGAACGGCCACCGATGCGCGCGGCCGCGCATTGCAGATCGTCACGCTGGAAACGCCGACCCAGGTTCGGCCGACCTATGCGCGCAAGGATTTCGCCGCCGGCTATGTGAATTTCCTGATCACCGACAAGGCGCTGTTCCTGCCCGAATTCGGCGATGCCGCAGCCGACCAGGCCGCCCGCGCGGCGCTGGCGGCGCAGTTGCCGAGCCATCAGATCGTGCAGCTGAACATCGACGCCATCGCCGCGGGCGGTGGCGGCATCCACTGCACGACACAACAGGAGCCGGTTTGATCCGGCGCCTCTTCCGGAGACCGACATGCCCCTTTCCCTGACCCGACGCCATCTGCTGCGCGGACTGAGCCTCGCCCCTCTGACCATGAACTGGACCACGCCTTCGCTGGCTGCCGCACCCGAGACCTGGCGCATGCCCGATGAGGGCGAGCCGCACCGCGCCACCTGGATGTCCTTCGGGCCCAGCGAAAAAGTCTGGGGCCGGCGCCTGCTGAAGCCCGCGCGCGAGAACCTGGCCAACATCGCCCGCACCATCGCGGCCTTCGAGCCCGTGCACATGCTCGTGCGCGAGCAGGAGTACGACATCGCCGCCCGGCTGTGCGGCAACCGCGTGCAGCTCGAAGTGCAGCCGGTCGACGACCTCTGGATGCGCGACACCGGGCCGGTGTTCGTGCGCAATGCCGAGGGCCGATGGGCGGGCGTGGATTTCAACTTCAACGGCTGGGGCGGCAAGCAGGCCCATGCGCGCGACGCCGAGGTGGCCGGGTACGTTACCGGCGCCACCAAGGCGCAGCCCCTGGCCACCAGGCTCGTGCTGGAGGGCGGCGGCATCGAGGTCGACGGGCAAGGCACGGCGATCATCACCGAGAGCTGCGTGCTCAACGCCAACCGCAACCCCGGCTTGCGCAAGGACGCCTGCGAGGCGGAGCTCAAGCGCTTGCTGGGCCTGAGCAAGATCATCTGGCTGCCCGGCATCGCGGGCCGCGACATCACCGATGGGCACACCGACTTCTATGCGCGCTTTGCCGCTCCAGGAGTGGTGGTCGCGGGCCTCGATGAAGACCCCGACTCCTACGACTACGCGGTGACGCGCCGCCACCTGGATATCTTGCGGCAGGCCACCGACGCGCGCGGGCAACGCCTGCGCGTGGAAGTGCTCGCGGGACCGGAGACGGTGCGCGAAGCACTCGAGACGGACGAGTTCGCGGCCGGCTACATCAACTTCTACGTCTGCAACGGCGCCGTCATCGGCCCGCAATTCGGTGATGCGCGCGCTGATGCCAATGCTCGTGCACTGCTGCGCGACCTGTTTCCGAAACGCGAAGTGGTGCAGATCGATATCGATGCCATTGCCGCGGGCGGCGGTGGCATTCACTGCACGACGCAGCAACAGCCGCGCTGATTCGTGCGGCAGTAGCAGCAACAACCGACGCGCGCATCACCAGCGAGCGGCCGAACCAGCGCGCGAGCATGAGCAGGTCCGACCGTTCGCCCGCGGCAGATGGTCTGCCCGCTTTACCGCTCGCCGGTGGTCCATCGGACTCGACTGCATTGAAAACGCAGCAAGAGTTCGGAGCCTTTCGCAAGGCTCCGGTGGCACCTAGCTGCTTGCAGCCTCGTCGATCAGCGCGGCCACTTCAACAGGCTTAGACGCCAGCGACGCATGGCTGGCCGCCAACGTGATGACCTTCTTCGCACCGAGCCGGGCCGACATGCGCTCCTGGTTGGCCGGCGCGATCATGCGGTCTTCGCTCGAGATCTGGTACCACGACGGCTTCTTCTTCCATGCCGGTGCCGTGATCGCATCGCCGAAGGTGCTGGCCAGCGGTGCCTTCTGCGTCACGCCCATCACGCGGCCTTCTTCGGCGCTCAGGTCCTGGCAGAAGCTCTCGTGGAACTTCTCGGGCACCACCCACAGGTAGCCATCGCTGTCGGGTGCGAGGTTGGCGGCCGCTACCGGCGGATGTTGCTGCGTGATGCCGCCGGGGCTTTCGCCGGCATCGGGCGCGAAGGCCGCGATGTAGACCAGCCCGGTCACGTTGGGCAGGTCGCCGGCTTGCGTGATCACCGCGCCGCCATACGAGTGGCCGACCAGCAGCACTGGCCCCTGCTGCTGCACGACCATCTTGCGCAGGCGCTCTGCATCGTCGGCCAGCGAAGTCAGCGGCAGCTCGACCGCGTGCAGCGAGGTGTAGCCCTTGCGCAGAAGTTCGGCGATGACGCCGTTCCAATGTGCCGCGCCGCCCCAGAAACCGTGGACCAGAATAACGCTCGTTGTCTTGCTCACGATATGGCTCTCCTTGATTGAAATTGCGCACCGGCAACAACTGCGCGACCCGGCCTGCCGGCACATGAAGCCAGGTCAGAGAGCGGCCATTATTGGAGGCCGGGTTCGGGCTGAAATGATTCAGGCTCCAAAGAAATTTGCACAAACGCCAACGGGCCGGCGGCCTCTGGCGGCGCGCTCAGAGCTTGGTTGCCGACGCCTGCTTGCGCCACTGTGACGGCGACAGGCCGAAGCGCTCCCGGAACGCGCGGCTGAAGGCCGCATCCGATTCGTACCCCACGTCCTCCGCGATCCACCGGATCGGCTTGGACGTGTTGCCAAGGCGCTCGGACGCCTTGTCGAGCCGCCACGCGGTCAGATACGCGCCGGGCGACTGTTCGAGCAGCGACTCGAAGTGAGCAGCGAACGACGACCTGGACATCCCCGCGATCTCCGCGAGATCGGCGACCTGCCAGGGACGTGCAGGCGCGGCGTGAATGGCGGACAGCACCTTCGCGATTCGCGGATCGAGCGCCGCCGTCAACCAGTGCGGTGCAGCGGCATCCTGCTCGGCCCAGCGGCGAATGATCTTCACGAACACGATGTCGAGCAACCGCGACACCATCACGCTGCCGCCGGGCAGCCGACGTCTTGATTCGTCGGCCATGATTTCCCAGCACAACTGAAACCACTCGAGGGGCCGTTCGTTGAGGTCGCGCAGGGTGATCGCGATGGGCAGCGTGTCGAGCAGGCGCCGCGACATGGCGTCGTCGAAAGTGAAGCTGCCCCAGAACCATGTCGTCGAGGTGCCATCGCCGAACACGACGCGGCGGCGGTCGAAGCTCGCTCGCAGTGCCTCGTCGATTCCGACGATCGTTCGCGCGTGGCCGGCCTTCATGACGTGCGCCGTGCCATGCGGCAGCAGGACCAGTTCACCGGGATTCAATTCGATGGGCGCCTCCACGCCTTCGACATGCACGGTCACCGTGCCACGCGTCACGGCATGCATGCAGGCGGTATTGGCGGGAAACGACAGCGCGAAAGGAGCCTCGGGCGTGCAGGTGAGCGCCATCTCGCCGCGGATACGGACAAGGTCCAACAGGTCTGAAAGCGGGTCGCGCTCGGGCTGTCCGGGCCGTGGAAGCGTCGTTTCTTTCAAGGGATCTGGCGTGCGCATGGTGTGGCCGAAGTGATGCGGGGCGAATCGACTTCTAACCGAATTTGTTATCGCCAGAGTGGCGATCGCCAGCGCGCCCCACATGGGTCTCAGCGAACTGCCGTCGAAATACCGCAACCCTGCGGAATGTGAAAGCGGTGCCTTCGATTGCCAACCGCGAGGTCCTTGGCAGGGCCTGGACGAATGTCAATGAATGTCATTGCTCAAGCCCCCATCGCGGCCCGGACAGACGCCGGGATTGCACTCGTGCGCATGCGCCGGCGTGCCCGCCATCTTGGGAAATTGTTCACATATGTCATCAATCTGAACCGGCGGCGTCCAAATTGACGAGCCCTTTTTCAGTACATCGTTTCAGAACGCGGCGGAACTCATTGGGTTGGATGTAACGGGCGAGATAAATCCGCCGATCGCCGAAAACTTTGGCCGCATCGAGGGAGCGAGACCCATCGCTCCGCATACAGAAATTCAGCGAATCCTGAGTGGAAGCTGACGATTGACCCGGTTCGCCGAGCGCGACAAATCGCACACAAACAACCCGTCATTTAACAAACCAGGGCAGTTGTCAAAAGTCGCTGAAGACCTTGAGAAATAGTTAACACCCATAAGCAATCAAGGGCTTTTAGACTCGCGCTTTTCAAAAAATAGATAACAAAAGTTAACACGACGACGCGAGCTGGATCGAGACGATTTCAGCCGTTTGCGGGCATCAATCGATTGAAGCCACGGGGGTTGCTGAAGGTCGAGCCCACAACTGGCGATGGCATGTCATCGAACCGGCGCGCGATGGAGAGCGGGACAGGCGAATCCGGCATCGAGCAGATGCGAGTTGGAAATTACTCAAAGAGAACTGGCTATGAATAAAACTTACCGCTCCATCTGGAACGAATCGCTTGGCGCCTGGGTGGCTGTCGCAGAAATCTTCAGCGCGCGTGGCAAGCCGAGTGCCAGCCAGCAGAGCGGCAACAGCCAGGGTCGGAAGCGATTCCGGGTGGCGAGCGTCAGCGGCGCCGTCGTCGCGGTATGCCTCGGATGGGCGAGCCTGCCCGCAGTCGCCGGTTACGGCATCTTCATCAACGACGGTTCGGACACCGCCTGTACCTGGACGTTCGATACCGCGGGCGTGTCCGTCATGGGCAACTATGGCGGCAGCAATCCCACGCCGACAGGCGCCAATTCGATGTCTCTCGGGGGATTGGGATCGGGCACGCCAGTCCCCACCCTCGCCCAACTGGGTTCCCCTTCGTCGATGTGTGCCCCGACAGACAAGGCAACCCAAACGAACCGGGCGCTTTTCTACAACCCGTCCAGTGCCACCGGATCGAATTCGCTGACGCTGGGCGGAGAGCTGTACGTGAACAGCGGCAACCTGGGCTTGGGCGGCGGCACGTCCAACAACGGTTCCATGCGCATCGGCAGCAGCTCGACCTTGGCCGCTTCTTCCGGTCAGCGTGCGCTGGCCATCGGTGGCGGCACAACGGCAACGACGGCCGCCGGCGATGACGCGATTGCGATCGGCACCGGCGCGAACGCTGCGTCAAGCGGTGCAATCGCCACGGGCTTGAACGCCTTTGCCAACGGCGCAAATACCACCGCGGTCGGCAGCGGCGCCCGGGCAAATGGCGGAGGCGCAACAGCGTTCGGCAACAACGCCAACGCTGCCTTCAGCAATGACATGGCCTTCGGCACCGGCGCAACGGCGGTTGGTGATCCAAGTGGCTTAGCACCTTCAACGGCCTTCGGCAACCTTGCAAATGCCAGCGGTGGTGGTTCTACGGCATTCGGCACCCTCTCCAACGCCGCAGGAAAGACTTCCGCGGCATTTGGCTACGCTGCGCAGGCTGGCGCCGCGAATGCCCTGGCACTCGGCACGGCCGCAGTCGCGAACGGAAATCGCTCGGTGGCCATCGGCTCCGGAGCCACCGCGGCCGGTGATTTTTCTTCTGCTCTGGGCCGGACGGCAACCGCCAGCGGCAATGGCGCCACGGCAATCGGTACGAACAGCAACGGCGGTGCTTCGGCGGCTGCAAGCGACGCCATCGCGATTGGCGGGCAATCCGTGGTCACTTCGGGTGCCACTTCGGGTGTTGCGATCGGTCTTGGGTCCAATGCCAGCGTCGCCGGATCGGTTGCCCTTGGGCAGGGCGCGACAACCACCGGCGCCGCCACGGCTGCCACCGGCGGCACCACGTCTGTCAGCAGCGCAACCATCGGTGGCACGACGTTCGGCGGCTTTGCAGGCGCCAGCTCGTCCGCAGGGGTGGTGAGTGTCGGCGGCCCGGGTGCGGAGCGCCGCGTTCAGAACGTCGCCGCCGGCCTGGTTGGTGCCAGCAGCACCGACGCGATCAACGGCAGCCAGCTGTACTCCGTGGCGAGCACGACGACGAGCAGCATCAGCAGTTTGTCGACCTCGACTTCCACCGGGATCAGCAGCCTGTCGACCTCGACGTCTACGGGCCTGAGCACCGCGACCAGCAGCATCAGGAGCCTGTCGACTTCGACCTCGACCGGTCTGAGTACAGCGACCAGCAGCATCGGCAGCCTGTCGACTTCGACATCGACGGGCCTGAGCACGGCGACGAGCAGCATCAGCAGCTTGTCGACCTCGACTTCCACGGGGATCAGCAGCCTGTCGACCTCGACGTCTACGGGCCTGAGCACCGCGACGAGCAGCATCGGCAGCTTGTCGACTTCGACCTCCACCGGGATCGGCAGCCTGTCGACTTCGACGTCTACTGGCCTGAGCACCGCGACGAGCAGCATCAGGAGCTTGTCGACGTCCACCTCGACCGGCTTGAGCACGGCAACGAGCAGCATCAGCAGCCTGTCGACCTCAACGTCCACCGGTCTGAGCACTGCAACCAGCAGCATCGGTAGCCTGTCGACCTCGACGTCTACTGGTCTGAGCACTGCAACAAGCAGCATCGGCAGTCTTTCGACGGGGCTGAGCACGACCAACAGCACCGTCAGCAGTCTTTCGACCGGTTTGAGCACGTCGGCGAGTGGAATCACCAGCCTGTCCACTGGCTTGAGTACGACGAACAGCAACGTCGCCAGCTTGTCGACCTCGACCTCGACGGGTTTGAGCACGGCGACCAGCAGCACCAGCAGTCTGTCGACATCGACCTCCACTGGCTTGAGCACTGCGACCAGCAGTATCGGTAGCCTGTCGACTGGACTGAGTACGACCAACAGCGCGGTTGCAAGTCTGTCCACATCGACCTCGACGGGCCTGAGTACGGCGACGAGCAGCGTCAGCAGCCTGTCGACATCGACGTCCACCGGGTTGAGCACCGCGACCAGTAGCATCGGCAGCTTGTCGACTGGCCTGAGCACGACCAACAGTTCTGTTGCAAGCCTGTCGACATCGACCTCGACAGGTCTCAGCACTGCTACTAGCAGCATCAGCAGTCTTTCGACATCGACGTCCACCGGCTTGAGCACCGCGACCAGCAGCATCGGTAGCCTGTCGACTGGCCTGAGCACGACCAACAGTTCTGTTGCGAGTCTGTCGACGTCGACATCGACCGGTCTGAGCACAGCGACGAGCAGCACCAGCAGTTTGTCGACATCGACTTCGACAGGTCTCAGCACTGCTACTAGCAGCATCAACAGCCTCTCGACATCGACGTCCACCGGCTTGAGCACTGCGACCAGCAGTATCGGTAGCCTGTCGACTGGACTGAGCACGACCAACAGCGCTGTTGCAAGTCTGTCGACTTCGACCTCGACGGGTCTGAGCACAGCGACCAGCAGCACCAGCAGTTTGTCGACATCGACTTCGACTGGTCTCAGCACTGCTACTAGCAGCATCAGCAGTCTTTCGACATCGACGTCCACTGGCTTGAGCACTGCGACCAGCAGCATCGGCAGCCTGTCGACTGGCTTGAGCACGACCAACAGTTCTGTTGCAAGTCTGTCGACCTCGACATCCACCGGATTGAGCACGGCGACCAGCAGCATCGGTAGCCTGTCGACTGGCCTGAGCACAACTAACAGCTCTGTTGCCAGCCTGTCGACCTCGACATCGACTGGCCTGAGCACAGCCACCAGCGGCATCGGCAGCCTATCGACAGGCCTGAGCACGACCAACAGCTCTGTGGCCAGCTTGTCGACTTCGACATCTACGGGCTTGAGCACCGCCACGAGCAGCATCGGCAGTCTGTCGACGGGTCTGAGCACGACCAACAGCTCTGTGGCCAGCTTGTCGACTTCGACATCTACAGGCTTGAGCACCGCGACCAGCAGCATCGGCAGTCTGTCGACGGGCCTGAGCACGACCAACAGCGCCGTTTCCAGCCTGTCGACCTCGACATCGACCGGTTTGAGTACGGCGACCAGCAGTATCGGCAGCTTGTCGACGGGTCTGAGTACCACCAACAGTGCGGTTGCTAGCTTGTCGACTTCGACATCTACGGGCCTGAGCACCGCAACCAGCAACATCGGCAGCCTGTCGACGGGCTTGAGCACGACCAACAGCTCTGTGGCCAGCCTGTCGACATCAACCTCGACCGGTCTGAGCACTGCCACCAGCAGCATCGGAAGCTTGTCGACGGGCCTGAGTACTGCGACCAGTGGCATCGGTAGCCTTTCGACCGGTCTGAGCACGACCAACAGCGCCGTTGCCAGCTTGTCGACCTCGACGTCTACTGGCTTGAGTACAGCGACCAGCGGCATCGGCAGCTTGTCGACGGG
>NZ_FMUJ01000007.1:0-17679 GCF_900100965.1 Variovorax sp. EL159
CTGTCAGAAGCTGGGGTCGGAGGGGCATGTCAGGTGCCTTGCCGCTTTTTTGTGAGGGGTCGTTCAGGGCGCGTGCACAGGACACCGGGTACTCCCCTCCGCGAATGTCCCCCGGGGCTGCGCCCCTCCTCCTTTATTTCGCTGCGGGGAGCACCCGATGCCCTGTGCACAAGAGACGCTGCCGTTGTGCTCGCCGATCAATGACCACTCTGAACGACGCCCACGCTGGCGGGGTGCCTTGCGCAGCGAAATAAAGGAGGAGGCCGCAGGCCGGGGGACATTCGCGGAGCAAGGCACCCCGTCGGCGTGAGCGCACCCCGAACGACAGCGCTCGAAACAACGCCCCCAAGAACGTATTCCAGACACCGCGCAACGAACAAAAAAACCGCGTTTCATCTCATCAAGGCGACACATCTTTCAGCACACCGACCTGCTCGGCATAGCTGCTGTCGATGCGCTGCAGGCGCGCCTCGCGCGCGGCGTCGTTCACCCACTGCGCCGTCATGGCGTTCTGCCTGGCGAGCTGGTAGGCCAGCTTGGCCGCGGGCTGCAGCGAGCTGTTGTCGGCCGCCACGAAACCGGCCAGGTCGTGCAGCGACTTGAGCACCAGCCGCTCGGCATCGCCGCGTGGTCCCTTGGCACGGCCGTAGTTGACCAGGAAGGTCTGCACGCGCGTGCGCAGCTCGGGCGGGTACTCGCGCCGCACCACGATCTGCGCGTGCGGAATGAGGTCCGACTCCCACAGCACCTGCAGCCGCTGCGTCTCGGCCGGAAAGCGCAGCTTGAAGCGCTCGAAGTCGGCCGAGTTGTTGGTGGCCACGTCCGCCTCGTTGTTGGCCACGGCCAATGCGTTTGTCTGGTGGGTGCCGACGATCTCGCTCAAAAAGCGCGTTTCCATCGCGATGTGGTTCGGCAAGAAGAACTGCAGCTGCGGCACGATGAAGCCCGACACCGATTGCTTTTCGCCGCGCGCGATGCGCCAGCGCTCGGGCTGCTCCAGCAGGTCTTTCAGCGTGTTGAAGGGCGGTGTCTTGCGCGACAGCAGCAGCGCGCGATAGCCGGGCAGGCCATCGTGCCGCACGACCTGCGCCACCACCTTCATGCGGCGCTGGGTCACGGCGTCGAGCGCCATCTTTCCCGAGAGGAAGGCCATGTCGACCTCGTCGCGCTGGATCGCCTGCTCCAGCGCCTCATACGAGTTGACCGACAGCACGCTCACCGGCCGGTTGATGGCGCGGCTGAGTTCGGCCAGCAGCGGGTCCCAGTCGCTGCGCGACTCGAAGGCACCGCCGAGCGGCAGGATGCCGAAGCGCACCGGCGCCTGCGACGACGGGCTGCTGCTGGTGGCCTGGGCCGCAGCCACCCCCGGCAGCGCCATGAGCAAGCCCAGCGCCGCCGCACGAAGGGCGCCCGGAACACCGGCGAATCGACGCAAGAAAACCTGCATTTTTGGACCGGAAGACATAGGGCCGCTGCGGACCAGCGGGTCTAACATGGGCTACGCGGACGCCATTAAATAGCAAATGCAGACATTCTTTGTGATGTTTTTCCTGTCTTCCATGTTCGGGGCGGGGCTCATAAGCTCGGCCTCCATGCGCCCACCGTCGCCATGAACTGGAACTTCCGCGTCCTCCGTGGGCTTGCGCGCATGACTTTCGCGCAGCAGCTGATCCTGCTGGCGCTGGTGCCGGCCACGCTGGCCACGCTGGCGGCCATTGCCGTGCTGACGCGGCAGCACCTGGGCAACCTCACCGAGCTGATGCGCGCCAATGCGCAGACGGTGGCGATGCAGGTGGCCACGGTGGCGCAGGCACCGCTGGCGCGCATGGACCGGCGCGCGCTGCAGCGCAGCGCGCAGTCGGGCACCTACCAGCCGCACGTGCAGCAGGTGCAGATCTGGACGGAAGACGGCGAGATCGTCGCCAACTCCGAAACCGTCGACCGCGCGCGCGGCCAGGGCCTGCAGGTGGTGGTGCCCATCGTCGGCGAGGACGGCCACCACAACGGCAAGGTGATGGTCGAGATCAGCCTGGGCGCGGTGCAGAGCGCGCGGCGCTCGGTCTGGCTCAACGTGGCGCTGGTGCTGGCGATCAGCCTGCTGGGCGTGGGGCTGGCGGGCTGGTGGGCGGCGCGGCGCATCAGCGAGCCGATCCGCGCGCTCGGCAAGGCGGTCGACCGCCTCGGCGCGGGCGAAGACGCGAGCGTGGCGATCGAGGGCACGTCCGAGGTGCGGCACCTGCAGCACGGCTTCAACCAGGCGGCGCGCGCGCTCGCCGAAAGCCACCGCCTGCTGCAAAGCCGCATCGCCGAAGCCACGGCCGAGCTGGCGCGCAAGAACGCACAGCTCGAAGTGGCGAGCCAGGCCAAGACACGCCTGCTGGCCGCCGCCAGCCACGACCTGCGCCAGCCGCTGCACGCGCTCACGCTGTTCTCCGACGGGCTGGCCAACGGCGAGACCGATCCGGTGAAGCTGCAGCGAATCGGCCACATCCGCGAGTGCGTGGATTCGCTCGACCGGCTGTTCTCGGAGCTGCTCAACCTGTCGCAGCTCGACGCCGGCGTGCTGCAGCCGCAGTGGACCGACT
The DNA here is from genome assembly GCF_900100965.1 of Variovorax sp. EL159. GTDB lineage: Bacteria > Pseudomonadota > Gammaproteobacteria > Burkholderiales > Burkholderiaceae_C > Variovorax. The sequence goes on from NZ_FMUJ01000007.1 coordinate 2,586, forward strand.
TTCCGCTCGACCGGCTGTTCGACGAGATCAGCCGCAACTTCCGCCCGGTGGCCGAGCAGCAGGGCCTGCGGCTGGTGGTGCGCAAGACCGATGCGTGGGTGCGCTGCGACTACGTGATGCTCTCGCGCATCCTCAACAACCTGGTGTCGAACTCGCTGCGCCACACCATCGAGGGCGGCGTACTCATTGGCGCGCGACGGCGCGGCAAGGGCGTGCGCATCGACGTGCTCGACACCGGCGTGGGCATTGCGCTGCAGCATCAGGCGCGGGTGTTCGAAGAGTTCTACCAGGTGGAGCCCACCGGCCGGCAGGCGGCACGCGGCGCGCGGGGCATGGGGCTGGGCCTGGCCACGGTGCAGCGGCTGGCCGAGCTGCTGAACACGCGCGTCGACCTCAGCTCCAGGCTGCACAAGGGCACCTGCGTGCGGGTGCTGGTGCGCTCGGTGCCGGCCGCGCTGCCGCCCCCGGCCAGCTCGCCCCTGGTCACCGGCCTGGAGGACGAAGCCAGCCTTGCGAACGTGCGCATCCTGGTGATCGACGACGAGCGCACCATCCTCGAAGGCCTGACGGTGGTGCTCGCCAACTGGGGCGCCGAGGTGCTGGCCGCGCAGACCCGCGCCGAGGCGCTGGCGCTGGCCGACACCTGGGAGCAGCCGCCCGACGTGGTGGTGAGCGACCTGCTGCTGCAGGGCGGCGACAACGGCCTCGATGTGATCACCGCGCTGGAGCGACATCCGCGCGGCATCGGCCCCGGCACCGCGCGCCTGCTGGTGACCGGCGAGACCAAGCCCGACCGCCTGCGCGAAGTGGCCAGCGCGGGCATCACCGTGCTTTACAAGCCGGTGTCGCCGCGCGTGCTGCGCCAGGCCATCCAGACACAGCGCGCCGCAGCATTGCAGACGGCGGCCGAGGTAGGTGCGTAGGTAGTCCATCGGACATAGGCCGAGCGGCCGCCGGGCTGTGTATTTCGTCACGCGGGCAGGCCCTTGCGAGGGCTGACATAAGCCCTCCGCCTTATCGCGCAAAGGGGGGGCCGTCCTTACATTGGATCATTGCCCCTTGCTGCGGAAGCAGTCCATGTTTGTTGCCGTGAATCCTCTTTTCTTGCGCGTCGCCGGATGCGCGCGCCCCGCCGTCCGCGCCCTGCTGGCCCTGGGTGTGGCGCTGGCCGGTGGCGCCGCCTCGGCCACCAGCCTCACGGTGCTGATGGGCGACGACAGCGCGGCGGCGTCCGAATTCGTGCAGCAGCTTCGCGCGGACCAGGAACCTGGCGGCCGCTTCGAGCTGGTGCGCCTGGCGCCCGGCGGCGTCGATCCGCAACTGGCCGCCGATACCGCCGGCGCCGGCGCAGAGCCCGAGCGCGCGGCCAACGCCGGCGTGCGCACGCGCAGCCTGCGCCCCGCCGCCGCCGACACGCCCCTGACCATGGCAGTCGGCCCGGCCGCGGCCCGCGCCGCCATCGAGCGCCCGGGCCAGGAGCCGCTGGTGCTGACCATGCTGAGCCGGCTCGACTACGAAGCCCTCAAGGCCAGCAACCCGGCCTTGAAGCGCGGCGACCGACGCGTGGGCGTGCTGCTGCGCGACCCGGCCATGGCCGACCAGCTCGCGCTCATCAACGCCGTGCTGCCGCAGAAGCACCGCGTGGGCGTGGTCGCCACGCCCGAGTCCGAACCGCTGGTGCGCGAACTGCAGCGCGCGGCGCAAGGTGCCAACCCGGCGTGGGACCTGCACGTCGAGTACGCGCCCGATGCCCGCTCGCTGGCCGCCGCGCTGCGCGTCGTGGTGCCGCAGAGCGACGCGCTCATGGTGCTGCCCGACCTCATCGGCGACAACCAGGCGGCCACGCTCACGGTGCTGCGCGCCGGTGCCAGCGCGGGCCTGCCGGTGTTCGGCGCGAGCGAAGGCCTGGTGCGCTCGGGCGGCCTGGCCGCCGCGGTGTCGACGCCCTCGCAGCTTGCGCAACAGGCCCGCCTGCTGGGCCAGAAAGTCGCCAGTGCAAGCAGCGCCGGCAGCAGCAGCAACAACAGCAACGCACCGTGGGTGGAAGCGGCAACGCCGGCCACCGTGCGCGTCAACGCCACCGTGGCACGCGGACTCGGCCTGCGTCTGCCGGAGGAACGGGAACTGACCGAACGGCTCGCGGCGCCGCGATGAGCACCGAACGCCTGCCCGAAGGCTCGGTGCCCACCGGCGCGGCGGACGAACACGCGCCGGCCGATGCGGCATCGGTGCACCACGCTTCAGCGAACACGCTGGTGGTGCGCGGCAACCTGCAGCGCGACCTGTTCCGCCTTGGCGTGGTGCCCTGCGCGGCAGTGGCGCTCGCGCTCACTGGCTGGTTCACGCACAACCGGCTGCAGACGCTCGAAGCCGCCTTCGACGCCGAAGGCCAGGCCGTCGCGCGCCAGGTGGCGGCCATGTCCGACCTGAGCCTTTACGCGGGCGACGTGCCCGCGCTGCAGAACGTGGCCAACGCGGCACTGCGCGGCGGCCAGGTGACGCGCGTCGAGATCAGCAACAGCGCCGGCGTGTACGTCACGGCCGGGCCCAAGACCGCGTCGCTCGCGCAGCTGCGCATGTTCACCTCGCCGGTCACGCTGCGCGAGGCTTCGCGCGCCAGCGCCTTCGCGCCCGCCGGGTCGACCGCGGTGGGCGATGCGCCCATCGGGCTGGTGCAGACCTTCCGCGACACCACGGCCTACACGCGCGAGCGCAGCCGCTCGCTGATCGCCGGCATCGGCATCGCGCTGGTCGCGCTGCTGGCGGCATGGGCCTCGGTGCGCCACATGGCCCGCACCGTGGCACGGCCGCTGCGGCGCGTGTCGCGCACGGTGGCCGCGCTGGAGGCCGGCCATTTCGAGATGCGCTGCGACGTGGTCGAAGGCGGCACGCGCGGCACGCACGAGCTGGCGGTGCTGGCGCACGACATCGACCGGTTGGCCGAACGCCTGCAGCGCAACCGCCAGATCAGCGAAGAGCGCGTGCGCGAAGCCACCGCCGTGGCCTTGCAGCGCATGGCCGAGGCCGAGCAGGCCGCGCTGTCGCGCGCGCGCTTTCTGGCGGCTGCGAGCCACGACCTGCGCCAGCCGCTGCATGCCATGGGCCTGTTCATCGACGGGCTGCTGCCGGGCGCCTCGCCCACGCAACGCCCGGCCGTGATGCGGCTGCAGGAGAGCACCGAGTTCATGGGCGTGCTGCTCGACGACCTGCTCGAAATCTCGCGGCTCGATGCGCAGGTGCTGACGCCGGCGATCACCAAGGTCTCGCTCGCCGCGCTGTTCGACCAGCTCGATGCGCAGCACGCCGCCACCGCCGTCGAAGGGCACATCCGCCTGCGCTGGAGCGACCGCGGCCTGGCGGTGCGCACCGACGCGGCGATGCTGCAGCGCATCGTCGGCAACCTGGTCACCAATGCGCTGCGCCATGCGCCCGATGGCGGCACGGTGCTGGTGGCCGCGCGGCGCAGCCCGGCCGGCGTGCGCATCGAGGTGCGCGACAACGGCGTGGGCATCGCGCCGATCCACCAGGGCCGCATCTTCGAAGAGTTCTACCAGGTGGCCAACACCGAGCGCGACCGGCGCCGCGGCTTCGGGCTGGGGCTGGCGATCTGCGCGCGCATCGCCACGCTGCTGGGCACCCGCATCACCGTGCGCTCCGCGCTGCAGGCCGGCAGCACCTTCGCCTTCACCCTGCCCGCGGCGCGCATCACCGATGCCGTGCCGGCCGAACCGCCGCCGCTCGCACCCGCGCCCCTGGCCGGCCTGCGCTGCCTGGTGGTGGACGACGACCCGGCCATCCTCGACGGCAGCCGCACGCTGCTGGAGCAATGGGGCTGCCAGGTCGAGTGCGTGACCACCGGCCCCGAGGCCATCGCGCGGCTGGGCACCGGCGACATCCACTACGACGCCGTGCTGTGCGACCTGCAACTGGCCGGCGACGGCGACGGCGTGGACGTGATCGACGCCGCCAAGCACCTGCAGCCCGACGCGCTCGCGGTGCTGGTGTCGGGCGCCACCGGACCCGAGGTGCTGCAACGCCTGCGCCACGGCGGCGTGATGCTGCTGACCAAGCCGGTCGCGCCGGCCAAGCTGCGCGCGCTGCTGACGACACGGCGCCACGCGCACGCGGCCTGAACCCTGCGGCCCGCCTGCTCAGGCCATCGCTTCGGCCCGCGAGAACTGCCGGCGGTACACCGTCGGCGACACCTTGAACGCCGACAGGAAATGCTTGCGCAACGACACCGCCGACCCGAAGCCGGCGCCGGTCGCCACCTGCTCGACCGGATGGTCCGTCGTCTCCAGCAGCCGCTGCGCCAGTGCCAGCCGCTGGTTCTGCACCCACTGGCCGACGGTGGTGCCGGTGGATTCGCGAAAGCGCCGCGTGAAGGTGCGGCGGCTCATCAGCGCGCGCCGGGCCAGGTCGTCCAGCGCGTGCGGCACATCGAGGTGCCTGCCGAGCCACTCCAGCAGCGGCGCGAGGCGATCGCGCTCACCGGTGGCGGGCATGGGCTGCTGGATGTACTGCGCCTGCCCGCCCTGCCGGTGCGGCGCGACCACCATGCGCCGCGCGGCGCGGTTCGCCGTTTCGGCGCCGTAGCGCACGCGCAGCAGATGCAGGCAGCAATCGATGCCCGCGGCGGTGCCGGCCGACGTGAGCACGTTGCCGTCGTCCACGTACAGCACCTCGGGTTGCAGCTGCACCTTCGGATATTGCTTTGCGAAAGCCGGCGCCAGCTTCCAGTGCGTGGTGGCCGGGCGGCCGTCGAGCAGGCCTGCCTCGGCCAGCACGAAGGCACCCAGGCACAGCCCCACCACGGTGGCGCCCCGGCGGTGCGCCGCCTGCAGCGCACGAATGAGCGCGGGCGACGCGGCACTGCCGTCGTCGCGCCATGAAGGCACCACCACGATCTGCGCGCGGCGAATGGCCTCCAGCCCGTGCGTCACGCCGAGCGTGAAGCCCGCGTTGGTCTGCAGCGGCCCCGGCTCGGGCGCGCACACGCGCATGCGAAAGCGCGGCGCGCCGTCTTCGGTGCGGTCTTCGCCGAAGACCATGCAGGGCACGGACAGGTGAAAGGGGCTGATGCCGTCGAAGGCAACGACGGCGATGGTTTCGACGGCAGTACGGGTCATGGCCCGATCTTATCGATGAATGGCTTTCGGGCCACTTTCAGAAAAGGGCATCAACGCGAAGAATCAGGCCATCCCATCCACACACAAGAAGGAGCATCTTCATGAGCAACACCGCACCGCGCCGCGCCCTCGTCGTGATCGACGTGCAGAACGAATACTTCGAAGGCGGTGGCCTGCCGATCGAATACCCGCCCATCGAAGACACGCTGCCCAACGTGACGCGCGCCATGGACGCGGCACGCGCCGCCGGCACGCCGGTGGTGGTGGTGCGCCACCACGCACCCAAGGGCGCGCCGGTGTTCCAGGCCGACACGCACAACGGGCAGTTGCATCCCGAGATCGCGAAGCGTCCGCACGACCACTTGGTCACCAAGACTTTCCCGAGCGTGTTCACCGGCACCGACTTCGCCGAGTGGATCGCCACGAACAAGATCGACACGCTGAGCGTGGCCGGCTACATGACGCAGAACTGCGACGCCTCCACCGTCTACGAGGCGATGCACCGTGGCCTGAGCGTGGAGTTCCTGGCGGACGCCAGCGGCGCGCTGCCTTACGAGAATGCGGCGGGCAAAGTCACTGCGGAAGAAATCCATCGCGTCTTCAGCGTCGTGTTCCACAGCAATTTCGCGGCAGTGACTTCGACTGCTGCCTGGATCGCGGCGATGCAGGAAGGGCAGGTCATTGCGAAGGACAACGTGGTGATGTCCAACCGGCGTGCCCGGGGGATTTGAGTTTTTCGGGGGCGCGTTGTTCAGGGCGGCGCTCACGCCGACGGGGTGCCTTGCTCCGCGAATGTCCCCCGGCCTGCGGCCTCCTCCTTTATTTCGCTGCGCAAGGCACCCCGCCAGCGTGGGCGTCGTTCAGAGTGGTCATTGATCGGCGAGCACAACGGCAGCGTCTCTTGTGCACAGGGCATCGGGTGCTCCCCGCAGCGAAATAAAGGAGGAGGGGCGCAGCCCCGGGGGACATTCGCGGAGGGGAGTACCCGGTGTCCTGTGCACGCGCCCTGAACGACCCCTCACAAAAAAGCGGCAAGGCACCTGACATGCCCCTCCGACCCCAGCTTCTGACAGCGGTACTGGTCTTTAGCAGCTTCATCGCCGCGACGGCCCTGCCTTCCCTTGCCCTTGCGCAAGCCGTCAATGCCGCAGCGCCGGAGAAGAGCACACCCCCCGCAGCCATCAAGTCGATCCGCTTCGGCGTGCTCCCGTTAGGTGGCACCGTCGAATCGCGTGCCCTGTGGACGCCGCTCATGGCCGACATGAGCCGTGCCATCGGCATGCCGGTTGATGCGTACTCCGTGCCTTCGTACGAAGAGCTGGATCGCGCCATCGGCCGCGACGAGATCGACATGGCCTTTCTCTCCGCCAAGATGGCGCTCGACGCCGTGATGCAGCGGCGCATGAAAGTGGTGGCGCAGATCGCGCGGCGCCCCGGCATGCCCGAGCACCGCGCCGTGCTGCTGATGCGCAAGGCCGCCCCCTTCAACACCCTCGACGCCATGCTCGCCCAGCCCGAGCACTGGCGCCTCGCGCGCGGCGATAGCCGCTCCGTGACAGGCTTCATCGTGCCGCAGAGCCAGCTCTTCCTGCCGCACAGCATCGAGATGGAAACGCGCTTTCGCAGCGAGTTCGTCGGCACCCACCAGGCCACCGCACTCGCCGTTGCCAACGGCGATGCCGATGTGGCAACCAACAACACCACCGACTTCGAGCGCTTCAGGCAGCAGTTTCCGATCGAGGCCGAGCGGCTGCAGGTGGTGTGGGAGTCCGAGCCGCCCCCTGGCGCCCCGATGGTCGTGCGCCGCGACTACCCGCCCGAGTTCCAGGCGCGCCTGCAAGGCTTCCTGACCGGCTACGGCAAAGGCAAGGGCGCGCGCGCGGACGCCGAACGCAAGGTGCTGGAAACCTTGCGCGCCGCCTACGGCTATGCCGTGGCCGACGACAGCGCCCTGCTGCCCGAGGCGAAGCTCGAATACCAGCTCGGCAAGCAGCGCGCCATGGCCGCGTCGTGGGTCAACGAGGCGGCGCGCGAGCAGCGGCTGCAGCGCATCGAGAAGACCTACGCGCAGCAGGTCGAGACCTTGCGCGCTTCGTCGGGCGCCGCGCGCTGAGCGATCCCGTCTACTCCCTTCGCCGTACCTCCAAACCCCTCCGTCTAGACCATTAGGCGGATTTGCCATCCGTCGTCCGCGCCGGAAACTTCGTGTTTCTTTCAGGCACCCTTGCCGTTGACGGAGTGCGGATGAGTTGGCGAACAAAAGTGGTCTGGAGCGAGGGGATGCTGTTGCAGCCTCAGCACCTGCAGCAAAGCGAGCGCCATGCCGACCATGCCCGGCATGTGCTGCTGCGCACGACCACCCCCTACGCCTGGGGTTTTGCCGAGCTGGAAATCGACGCGGCCGCGCTCACGCTGGGCAAGCTCGCGCTGGTGCGCGCGGTCGGCGTGTTCGGCGACGGCACGGTGTTCGACATGCCGGCGGTCGATCCGCTGCCCGAGCCCGTCGACATTCCTTCCACCATGCGCGACGAGGCCGTGGTGCTGGCACTGCCGCTGCGCCGCGCCGGTGCGCGCGAAGCCGATGCGGAAGACTACGAAAAGCTGGTGCGGCACCGCGTGCTCGAATCCGAAGTGCCCGACTCCAACACCGCCGGCGAGCGCACGGCGATGCTGCAGCTGGGCCAGCTCCATACGCGCCTGATGCGCGCCAGCGAAGCCACCGACGCCTGGACCACGCTGGGCGTGGCGCGCGTGGTCGAACGCCGTGTCGACAACCAGGTGCAGCTCGAACGCGGCATGCTGCCGCCGCTGCTCGATGTGGCGGGGCACGCCGTCATCCGCGCGTGGCTCGACGAACTGCTGGGCCTGCTGCGCCAGCGCGGCGAAGCGCTCGCGGGGCGCATGACGCAGGGTGGCACTGGCGGCGTGGCCGAGATCGCCGACTTCATGCTGCTGCAGGCGGTCAACCGCAACGAGGCCATCTTTGCGCACCTGGCCAAGACCGCGCTGCTGCATCCGCAGCACTTCTTCGAGCACGCGCTCGGGCTGGCCGGCGACCTGGCGAGCTTTCGCGATTCGCGCCGAGTCGCGCGCTTCGGCCCCTACATCCACGACGACCTGGCGCTGAGCTTCCGTCCGGTCATGGACGACCTGCGCCGCAGCCTGTCGATGGTGTTCGAGCAGTCGGCCATCCGCATCGAACTGCACGACCGCAAGCACGGCGTGCGCGTGGCGGTGGTGGCCGACGTGGAGCTGCAGCGCAACGCGACCTTCGTGCTGGCGGTGAATGCGCACATGCCGAGCGAGGCGCTGCGCGCGCGCTTCCCCACGCAGGTGAAGATCGGCCCGGTCGAGCGCATCCGCGACCTCGTGAACCTCGCGCTGCCCGGCGTCACGCTGACGCCGATGCCGGTCGCGCCGCGGCAGATTCCCTTCCACGCGGGCGCCAACTACTTCGAACTCGAAACGCGCAACAGCGACCTGTGGCGGCAGCTCGAACAGTCGGGCGGCATCGCGATGCACATCGCCGGCGACTTCCCGGGCCTCGACCTTGCGTTCTGGGCCATTCGTTCCTAGCCCCATGGGCTGACGGAAACGGAACACCATCATGAGCAGCACACCTCCGGACCCCTTTGCCGCCTTCGAGTCGGAGCGCACGGTCATCAAGCCCAAGCCGCGCACGCCGGGAGGCACGCCACCCGCGCCTGCGCCTGCGCCGTTCTTTGGCGGCCCCGATCCGACACCGGCCGCCGAGGTCGGCGAGCTGGGCCTGCTCAATCCGCTCGTGTCGGCCGCCGGCAAGCTGCTGGTACTGATCGGCAAGCTGCGCAACCTTGCGCAGCCGCCGAACGTACCGGCGCTGCGCGCGTCCACCGCCGACGCCGTCAACCAGTTCGATGCCGGCGCGCGCCGCGCGGGCGTGAGCAACGAGTCGGTGCTCGCCGCGCGCTACGTGCTGTGCACCGCGCTCGACGAAGCGGTGGCCAACACGCCCTGGGGCGTGCAGGCCGGCTGGAACAAGCAGAGCCTGCTGGTGCAGTTCCACAACGAGACCTGGGGCGGCGAGAAAGTGTTCCAGCTGCTGGCCAAGCTCGCGCAGGACGTGCCCACGCACCGCCAGTTGCTGGAGCTGATCTACAGCGTGCTCGCGCTCGGCTTCGAGGGCCGCTACCGCGTGGTCGACAACGGCCGCGCGCAGCTCGACTCGGTGCGCCAGCGCCTGGCCGACCTGATCGCCAAGGACCGTCCACCGCTCGAAGCCGAACTCTCGCCGCACTGGCGCGGGCAGGGCGCCGGCACGGTGCGGCTGCGCGAGTCGCTGCCGCTGTGGGTGTTCGCGGCGGGCTTTGCGCTGCTGCTCGCGCTTGCGTGGTTCGGCCTGCGGCTCACGCTCAACTACCGCTCCGACACCACCTACTCGGCGGTGTCCGGCCTGCGCGTGCCCAACCTGCAGATCGCGCCACCGGCCGCGCCGGCCAAGTCGCCGCGGCTCGCGCGTTTTCTCGAACCCGAGATCAAGCAGGGCCTGGTGACGGTGACCGACGAGGCCGACCGCAGCGTGGTGCGCCTGCGCGGCGATTCCTTCTTCGGCTCCGGCAGCGCCGAGCCGATGGCGTCTTCATTGCCGGTGCTGCGCCGCATCGGCCAGGCACTGGCCGAGGTGAAGGGCGACGTGCTCATCACCGGCCACTCAGACAACCAGCCGATCCGCTCGCTGCGCTATCCGTCGAACTGGCACCTGTCGGCCGCGCGTGCCGACGCGGTAAAAGGCGCGTTGACCACGCTGGTCGACCCGGCGCGCATGCGCTCCGACGGCAAGGCCGACGCCGAGCCGGTGGCGCCCAACGACACGCCGGCCAACCGCGCGCGCAACCGCCGCGTCGACATCGTGCTGCTGACCGAACCCGACCGCACCGCTGCAGCGGCTTCGTCGTCGCCGCCATCCCCGGCTGCTCCCGTCCCCGGAGCAACGAAATGATCAAGAAAATCTTCGGCTTCCTGTTCAGCCCGCTGCTGCTGACCCTGCTGGCGCTGCTCGTCGTCGCGCTGCTGATCTGGTGGATCGGCCCGCTGGTGAAGATCGGCACATTGGCACCGCTCGAAAGCGAGACCACGCGCGCCATCGTCATCGGCGTGATCGTGCTGATCGTGGTGCTGCGCGCGCTGTACCGCCGCTGGCGCGCGCGCCGTGCGAGCCAGCACCTGACCGACGGGCTCATGAAGGCGCCCGCCGCCAAGAGCGATGCGCCGGTCAACGGGGAACAGAAGATCCTCGACACCCGCTTCAGCGAAGCCGTCGCCACGCTCAAGCAGATGCGCCTGCATGCCGCCGGCAAGAAGCCGGGCTGGCGCGACTGGATGTCGATCTCGGGCGGCAGCTACCTGTACGACCTGCCGTGGTACGTGTTCATCGGCGCGCCGGGCGCGGGCAAGACCACGGCGCTGGTCAACTCGGGCCTGAGCTTTCCGCTGGCCGAGAAGTTCGGCCCAGGTGCCATTCGCGGCGTGGGCGGCACGCGCAACTGCGACTGGTGGTTCACCGACGAGGCCGTGCTCATCGACACCGCCGGCCGCTACACCACGCAGGACAGCCACCAATCGGAAGACAAGAGCGCGTGGGAAGGCTTCCTCGGCCTGCTGAAGAAGGCGCGCCCGCGCCGTCCCCTCAACGGCGTGTTCCTCACGGTCAGCGTGGCCGACCTGCTGAGCCAGGGCCCCGAGGCGCGCACGCAGCTCGCGGCCTCGATCCGCGCGCGCCTGCTCGAACTCGACAACAAGCTCACCACGCGCCTGCCGGTGTACGTGCTCGTCACCAAGAGCGACCTGTTGTATGGCTTCACCGATTACTTCGACGACCTTGGCAAGGAGCAGCGCGCGCAGGTCTTCGGCTTCACGCTGCCGCCCGAAGAAGGCGTGCAGGTCGACGAGAAGGGCCTGTCGGCGGCCTTCCAGCGCGAGTTCGCGCTGCTGCACAACCGCGTGAACGACGGGCTCATCGCGCGCATGCAGCGCGAGACCGATGGCACGCGCCGCGCGGCGATCTTCGGTTTTCCGGCGCAGTTCGGCTCCATCGGCTCGCTGCTGTCCGACCTGCTCGACCAGGTGTTCACCGGCTCGCGCTTCGCGCAGCCGCCGTGGGTGCGCGGCGTGTACTTCACCAGCGGCACGCAGGAAGGCAGCCCGATCGACCGCGTGATGGGCAGCCTGTCGCGCAGCTTCGGCATCGAGCGCGCGATGCTCGCGCCGCTAAAGAGCAGCGGTCGCAGCTACTTCCTGACCTCGCTGCTGCGCGACGTGGTGTTCCCCGAGCAGCGTCTTGCCGGTGCCGACGTGAAGCTGGAGCGCCGCCGCCACACGCTGCGCGTGATCGGCGTCACCGCGATGACGCTCGTCACCGTCGGCCTGCTCGCGGCCTGGGGCTACAGCACGCTGCAGAACATGAACTACCTGAAGTCGGTCGAGGCCCGCGTCGCGCCCGCGCAGCAGACGCTGGCTGCGTTGCCGGCGAGCGTGCAGAACCTGGTCGAGGTCGCGCCCGTGCTGCAGGGCCTGCGCGACATCTGGAAGACGCCCGACAACCACCAGGGCGACGAGCCGCTGTCGATGACGCTGGGGCTCTACCAGGGCGACAAGCTCGATGCGGCCGCCAGGCTCACGCACCAGCGCGCGCTGAACGACGCCTTCCTGCCGCAGATCGCCAAGCGCATCGAAGACCAGCTGCGCACCGCGCAGAAAGACAACCTGGAGTACACCTACGAGGCGCTCAAGAGCTACCTCATGCTCTACCAGCCCGAGCACTTCGATGCCGAGGCGTTCAAGGCCTGGGTCACGCTCGACTGGGCCCGCAGCCTGGACCGCGGCATTCCCGAAGACCAGCGCAAGGCACTCGAAGACCAGCTCGACGTGCTCATCGCGCAAGGGCCGCCGCACTCGCCGCTCAAGATGGACGAGAACCTGGTGCGCAGCGTGCGCGCCGTGCTCGCGAGCTATCCGCTGGAGCAGCGCGTGTTCAGCCGCCTCAAGCGCCAGCGCGCCACCAAGGACATTCCGGCCTTCAGCGTCGCCACCGCCACCGGGCCTTCGGGGCCGCTGGTGTTCGAGCGCATCAGCGGCAAGCCGCTGACCGACGGCGTGCCCGGCATGTTCACCTACGACGGCTATCACAAGCGCTTCCAGAGCGAGGTGACCGTGCTCACCGGCCTGCTCGCGGCGGAAGACCCGTGGGTGCTCGGTCAGGACAAGGGCACCGCCGACCGCCTGCGCGACGTGGCCGCGCTCGGCGCGCTGACCGACCGCGTGCGCCGCCTCTACCTGGAGGAGTACGTCAAGCAGTGGGAGGCACTGCTCGCCGACGTGCGCCTCATCCGCGCCAATGGGCTGGAGAAGAACATCGAGACCGCGCGCATCCTCTCGGGCGTCGATTCGCCGCTGGCCAACTTTTTGCGCGCCGTGGTGAAAGAGACCACGCTGATCCCGCAAGGCGATACCGGCAAGGACGTGGTCAGCAAGGCCACCGAGACCGTGCGCAACACGCGCAAGGGCCTGGAAGACCTGTTCGGCGGCGACCCCGGCAAGCAGGTGGCGCCGGGCAAGCGCATCGAGAGCATCGTCGACGACCGCTTCGAGCCGCTGCGCCGCCTCGTGACTGCCGGTGGCCCCAACCAGCCCGCGCCCATCGACGATGCACTGAAGCTCTTCAACGAGGTGTACGTGTACCTCAACGCCGTCGACACGGCGGTCAAGGGCCGCACCTCGCCGCCGCCGGGCGACGTGGCGGGCAAGCTCAAGTCCGACGCGGGCCGCCTACCGGAGCCCGTTCGCACCATGGTCGAGAACCTCAGCCAGTCGGGTGCGGCGCAGGCCCAGGTGGCCGAGCGCGGCAACCTGAGCCAGGATCTGCGCCCGGTGGCCGAGTTCTGCGCGCGCGCCATTGCGGGCCGCTACCCCTTCGTGCCAAGCAGCAAGCGCGACGTGCTGCCCGAGGACTTCGGCCAGATGTTCGGCCCCGGCGGCCTGATGGACGACTTCTTCCAGAAGCGGCTGGCCGCGCTGGTCGACACCAGCACGCGGCCGTGGCGCTACAAGCCCGTGGCCGAACGCGGCGCCATCACCACGCAGGCCCTGGCGCAGTTCGAGCGCGCCGCGCGCATCAAGGACATCTTCTTTCGCGCAGGTGGTCGCAGCCCGTCGATGCGGATGGACTTCAAGCCGGTGGAGATGGACGCGAGCATCACCCAGTTCATCCTCGACGTCGACGGCCAGCTCGTGAAGTACGCGCACGGCCCCGTGGTGCCGATGGCCGTGCAGTGGCCGGGACCGAAGGGCAGCAACCAGGTGCGCATCCAGGTGAGCCCGCCTTCGACCACCGGCAGCTCGGGCTCGGCGGTCGATGGGCCGTGGGCACTGTTCCGTGCGCTCGACGATGGGCAACTCGAAGCGGGCGATGCACCCGAGAAGTTCTTCATGACCTTCCAGGTCGGCGGGCGCAAGACGCGTTTTGAAGTGACGACGAACAGCGTGCAGCATCCGATCCGGCTGCGCGAGCTGCGGGAGTTTTCCTGCCCGGAGGGGTTGTGAACGTCGCGACACCTTCCGTCTTTGCATCGGCCGAGTTGCCGGGGTGGTTCGGCAAGTTGCCGGGCATGGGGGACTTTGCGCACCGGCGGTTGCCTGAATCGTTTCGCGCGGTGTGGGACCCGTGGTTGCAGCGTGGGTTGGCGCGCTTGCGCGATCGGCATGCGGACTGGACCTCGCATTACCTTGAGGCGCCGATCTGGTGCTTTGCGCTGGGGGCGCGGGTGGCGGGGGAGCGGCGGTGGATTGGGGTGTTGATGCCTTCTGTGGATGGGGTGGGGCGGTACTTTCCGTTCACGCTGGCTGTGGAGCTGGATGACGGGTTGGCGGATCGGCTGGAAGGGGATGCGTTGGGTGTTGCGTTGCGGTGGTGGGGGCTGGGGACGCAGGCTGCGTTGGAAGGGCTCGATGGGGATCTGGATGCGCTGCGGTTTGATGCTGTGCTGGAGCGGTTGTTTGTTGCTTCTGCTGTTGCTGCGACTGGTGGCGTTGCATCGCTCGAACTTCCAGGGGAAGGGATTTCGTTGTGGATGGGGGACCCGGCTGTTGAAGGCGGAGTTCGGATGGCGGTTGCCGGGTTGCCTCGGGATGGGGAGTTCGAGGGGCTGTTTCTTCTTGGGGGCGAGGGATGAAACGCGCTATTCGTTTTCTTTCCCGAGGCCGGGTCTCGCCCCGGCGGGCGACTCACTTTCTTTTGCTTCGCCAAAAGAAAGTAAGCAAAGAAAAGGCGACCCCGCTGTCTGCGACCCCTTCGCTGCGCTACGGGGCAACCTGCGGTGCTCGCGTTTCGCGGGGTCCGCAGAACTCGCTTCGCTCAAACAGCTGCGGCCCTGATCCGCGAAACGCTCCGCTCCTCGGCGCAGCCAGAGGGGAGGGGACGCCTTCGGGCCATCGCTACGCTCGGCCTTTGGTTTCGTTCGGGCCTTCGCTTCGCTCGGCCTTGGGTGTTGCGCCCTCTCTCCTTGGGGAGAGGGCGGGGGGGAGGGTATCGGCTTTCATCCAGGCGAGGCGGTGTTCCTGCGCCGTCGACCCTCACCCCAACCCTCTCCTCAAGGGGAGAGGGAGTCAGAGCCAGAGCCCAAGTCGAGCGAAGCAAAGGCCCGGCCCCAAGCCGAGCGAAGCGATGGCGCGTTCGGTATCCAAGCCCCTCTGGCTGCGCCGAGGAGCGGAGCGTTTCGCGGATCAGGGCTCGCCCTTGTTTGAGCGAAGCGAGTTTGGGCGAGACCCCGCGAAACGTGAGCACCGCAGGTTGCCCCGTAGCGAAGCGCAGGGGTCGCAGACAGTGGGGTCGCCTTTCTTTTGCCTACGTTTCTTTGGCGAAGCAAAGAAAAGTAGGTCGCCCGCCGGGGCGAGACCCGGCCTCTGCCCTTCGCAAGAAGCGCGAACCCCCG
>NZ_FMUJ01000007.1:17689-372010 GCF_900100965.1 Variovorax sp. EL159
GGGCGGCGCTCACGCCGACGGGGTGCCTTGCTCCGCGAATGTCCCCCGGCCTGCGGCCTCCTCCTTTATTTCGCTGCGCAAGGCACCCCGCCAGCGTGGGCGTCGTTCAGAGTGGTCATTGATCGGCGAGCACAACGGCAGCGTCTCTTGTGCACAGGGCATCGGGTGCTCCCCGCAGCGAAATAAAGGAGGAGGGGCGCAGCCCCGGGGGACATTCGCGGAGGGGAGTACCCGATGCCCTGTGCACGCGCCCCGAACAAAGCTCAAGACAAACAGCAAACTTCCTCAGAAGTCCGAACACCCGTTCCGCTTCTCCGTATCCACGCAACTCGAAAGATTGGGCCGAGACCGCACACGCGACCACTCGCGCGCCAACACATCGCCTCCTTGCGCCGCGCGGTCGCCTTCCAGCGGCCCGGTTGCGTAGCAGATCGGCGCCGGCCCGATGTTGCGGTCGTACAGCCAGGTGCTCGGCAGGTCGCGCAGCACATCGGGGCGCGGCAGGTTCGGCAGCCCCGAAACCAGCAGCGTGCCCGGCACCACGTTGACCGCATAGCCTTCGGCCGAGGTGAAGGTGCCGTTGATCGGGTACGCGCCCAGCGGGCTCGACGGCACCGCAGGCGAACCGACGACACCCGCGAAGCCCGCCCCCGTGTCGCCAAGGATCAACCCGCCGATGGTGTAGCTGAACAGTGGGTTCGGATAACCGAACGGCCGGCTCACGCTGCCGATCAGCACCGTGGCCGTTGGCTGCTGCGCATAGATGAAGTGGTTGGCGCCCGCGGGAATGTTCACCGAGCACAGCCCCAGGTACGCGCAGTGGTACAGGTTCGGGTACAGCCCCGAGCCCAGCAGCCCGCCGCGCGTTTCGCCGACCCACGTGTCGGCCCACACGCGCCATGGCGCACCGCCGATCGTGTACGCACCGAGGTTCTGGAACCGTGAACCCGCCACAAGGTCGGTGCCGTTCGTGCTGCTCACGTTGGTGCCCAGCAGCAGGTCGCCCGTCAGCGTGCGCACGAACACCGTGTCGGCCGCCATCGAAGTGGCCGCCTCGACCTGCGGCGCATTGCCGGCCGCATCGAATCCGACGACCGAGACCGACCCCAGTTGCACCGTGTCGACATCGACATAGCGGAAGGCCCCCGCCGCGCCGCCACCGACCGTGGCCGCGCTGACGTTGTTCGGCGCCTGGTCGAGCAGCACGTTGCCACCGGTCGAGCGCGCCATCAGCGTGGTGGCGGTAATGGGTGCGTTGGCGGCCTGCGTGATGTCGCCGCGCGACAGCAACCCGAGCGTCGGTACCGTGACCGCGCCGCCCAGGTGGATGTTGCCGCCGCCACCGTTCTCCAATGTGAGCGCCGAAGACAGCGACAACGGCCCGACCACGTTGATGTCCGCCGCGTGCGCGTTGCTGCCGGCCACGATGGTGGGCGCATTGAGCCGCGTGAACTCGTCCGCCGACACCGCGAAGCCCGTGGCCGCCGTGCCGCCCAGCGTGATGGGGTTCGCCGTGCGGTCCACCGCATTGCCCGTGGCATCCACGCCGCCGGGGCGCAGGTCGAGCACGTTGCCCGCGCGCACCGTGCCGCCGATCACCAGCGCATCGACTGCACCGCCATTGCTCGCGCGCAGCACCACATTGCGGTTGCCGTCGACACGCCCCGTCGGCGCGATGGTGAGGCCCGCGCCGCCCGACTGCGATTCGCCGGCGATGTCGATGTTGCCCACGCCGAGCGTCGTGACCAATGCGTTGTTGGCGATCAGCACGCCGCCCGAGGTGTCGCCGGCGGGGCCGGCCGTTGCCAGCCCGCGAATGGCGATGTTGCCGTCGACGCTGCGCACCAGCGCGTCGTTCAGCTCCACGCTCTGCACGGTCGTCGTGCCGAAGCTGGTCGTCGGCGCACTGCCGACGCCGACGATCTGGATGTCGCCGCTGGTCGTGAGGATCTGGCTCGGTGCCGTGCCGTCGGCAATGCGCACGCCCGCGCCCTGCACGCCGATGCCCGAGATGGCCACGTTGCCCGTGCTGCTCTGGATGTTGACGCCGTTGAACTCGACCGTCGCGCCGGTGGTCGAGAAGGTGGGCGCCTCGCGCTTGCCGGTGATCTGCACGAAGCCGCCGGGGCCCGCATCGCCCAGCGCCGTGATGCGCGTGTCGATCGTCGTGTTGTTCAGCTGGATGGCGCGGTTGCCCGTGCTGGTGGCGTCGGCATTCATCGTGACGTTGCCGCCGTCGGTCAGGATCTGCCCGCTGTACACGATGCCGTTGCTGAAGCCACCGCCGACGCCCTTGGCGTTGAAGACCACGTCGAGCGGCCCGGTGGTCGACCGGATGACCGTCGGCACGAACGGGCTGCAGGGGAAGCTGGGGCACGGCGGCGGGTTCTGGCCGATGCCGTTGTTGGCATCGAGCCGGAACGTGATCGGCGTGGTGCCGGCGGTGCGCTCGACCACGACGCCGCTGTCGAAGTTGATGTTGCCCGGGCTCGTGCCCGCGGTGCCGGTGGTGATGGTCACGCTGGTGCCCTTGTCGAGCGCCGCGTTGATGTCGCCGTCCTGGATGGTCGAGTTCATCACCGGAACAAAGGGGTTGGTGGGTAACGAACCCGGCCCGTTGCCATGCGCGATGGTGACGTCGAAGGGGTCGATCAGCCAGGTGCCCGCGGTGCCCACCGGCGCCGATGCATCGACGCGCACACCCGACAGGTCGAAGTGCGGCGCCGAGGTTTCGACGGTGCCGCCATTGCCGCCCGCGCTGCCCCCGCGCGCCGCGAGGCTGCCGTAGGCGCGCAGCGTGTCGCCGGCAATCACGCGCACCGAGCCGCCGTCGCCCGTCGCCGAACTGGCATTGGCGGCCAGGCCTGCCTTGGCGCCGATGGCGATCACGTTGGTGGCCTCGATGTCGATGCTGCCGGCCTTGCCCGCGCCGCTCGCGTCGATGGTGGGAACGGTATAGACGTCGTCGACCAGCACGTTGCGCCCGGTGATCGCGACCGTGCCGCCTGCCCCGGTACTGCTCGATACGTCGAGCATCGCGGTGCTCACCGGCAGCGGAAAGTCGCTGTTGCCGAAACCGCGCGTCACGGACACGTCGCCGCCACGGCCGTCGATGGCGATCCGGCCGCCTTCGGCAAAGATGCCTCCGCTGCCCCCGACGCTGATCGTCACGGCGCTGGGGTCGGAGCCCATCGTCACGGCGCCCTGGCCATCGACCTGGAAGCTCTTGCCGCCCGCCGTGCCCGCGACCGACACCTGCTGGCCCTTGCCGGCCACGATGCTGCCGCCCGAGATGGCCACCCCGTCGCCCGAGCCGTAGCTCACGCCGTTGCCGTTGTTGGCGACGCTCGCCGCGCGAACGAAGCCGGGGTCGGCGGAAAGATCCTGCAGGTTGCCGCCCGTGCCGTCGATGCCCACACGCCCGCCCGCCACGATGACCGTGCCGCTCAGCGACACGCCGGTGTTGAGCCCCGTCACCACGGTGGGCGCGCCGCTGCTGTCGTTGGGGGTGATTTCACTGGCGTAGACCACGGCCGGATCGGCCGCCGTCCAGCTGCGCGAGCTGCCGACTATCGACACGTCGCCCGTGCCCGTGCGCAGCACTGGGCTGCCGCCGTCGGTGACGCGCATTTCCACGCCGGCCGCGCCGATGGCGCCCTGCCCCACGATGGCGATGTTGCCGGCGCCCGTGGTCAGGCTGCCGCCCGCCATGAGCACGCCGCCCGCGCTCACGTAGTAGTTGGGGTCGCCGCCAGCAGAGTTGCTGGTGCCCTGCCCGCGCAGGCTGATGGCGCCCGCGCCGCCGCAGGTGCCCGATGCCATCGCGCAGGTCGAGAGCTGGCTGTCGGACAGCGTGACGCCCGCCAGCGCGACGTGCGGGCCGCCGTCTGAATCCGCCGTGCCGCCGACCGCATACCCCGCAACCGGATCGCGCTGCCCGTAGAAGCGGATGTTGCCGCCGTTGGTGGCGATGTTGGCACCCGAAAGAACGATCGCGCCACCCGACGTGCCCTTGTCCGCGTTGGCGTCGAAGTCCACATGCAGCGCGCCGAAATTCGACTGGATCGACGATCCCGAGAACATCTCGATGTTGCGCTGCGAATCGACCGTCAGCCGCGCGTCGCGCCCTTCGGACTTCACGATGCTGGTGCCGCCCACGAAGATCACGTCGGGCGCGCTGCCTTCGATGGCGCTGGCGCTGTTGCGCAAGGTGACGTCGGTCGAGCGGCCCAGCGTGTAGCCGATGGCACTGGTGCTCACGCGCGTGTCCGCCGTGTTCTGCGCGTAGCTCGACGGGTCGTAGGCCGGCGTGGTGCTGTCCACGTTGAGCGTGCTGTTGGAATTGGCGACCCAGACGCCGTTGGCGCCCGTGGCGCCGCCTGCCGCGTCGATCTTCGCCTGGTCGCTGATCTCCAGCTGCCGGGCACTCGTGGTGACGGTGCCGCCGGCGCCGCTGCCCACGCCGCGCGCCTGGACCTGGCCCGAGACGTGCACGAAGTCGGCACTGAACCCGACCGTGCCGCCGGCACCATTCGCGCCCGTCGCGTTCGCGCTCCACAGGGCGTCGGGCGACATGCTCACCGCGTTGACACCCGTCACCTGGATCTTGCCTCCCTGGCTGCCGCCGGCATCGGCGGTGCCGGTCAGGCGCACATAGTCGGCCTGCGCGGTGATGCTGCCGCCGGCCACGCCTGCGTCGGTGCCGCTGGCATCCAGCGTTCCGCCGAGCAGCATCTCGTTGGAGCCCACCTTCGACTGGCCCGCGTCGAGCACGATCTCGCCGTTGCGCGTGGACAGCGAACGTGCGCGGACCACGCCGGTCTGGCTCACGACCAGTTGCCGCGCGTCGGTGTCCGCCGCCGCGGCCATCAGCACCACGCGGCCGCCATCGGCCGAGACGACGCCCCACTGCTTGTTGCTCTTGTCGGTGCTCCCGACGTTCATGAGCTGCGCCGTTGCCGTCGGGTCGCTGGCCTGCAGGTCGGCGAGCTTGAAGGTGGTCTGCCCGTCCACCGGCACCTTGAAGGTCGTGAGCCCGTCGCCGTCGAAGTCCAGGTTCATCGTGACCTTGCTGGCCGACACCAGGCCCACCGAGCCACGCGCAACGTTGATGTTGCCCTCGTTGCGCACCGAGCCGCCGAGCAGCGCCACGGTGCCGCCCGGCGAGGCGGTGATCGTCGCACCGGCCTCCAGCTTCACCTGCGCGACGCTGTTCGCCGTGTCGCTCACGAAGATCAGCTGGTCGTTCTTGCCGAAGGCCTTGTTCTCCGATCCGGCGGGCATGAAGTTGTCGTCGGTGATCTTCAGGGTCGACGCCACCAGCCCGCCCACGTTCACCGACGCGCCATTGCCGAACACGATGCCGCTCGGGTTGATGAGGAACACGCTGCCGCCCGGCAGGTTCGGGTTGCTCGCAAGGTAGGTCCGCAGCGTGCCGTCGATGCGGGACGCCTGGATGCTCAAGCCATCGCCCACCACCCGGTTGAGCAGCACGGCCGCGGTGCTCGGCTGCGCGATGTTGACCACGCCGCCGGGGCCGATGGAAAAGGTCTGCCAGTTGACGATGCCGCGTTGCAGCGGCTGGTTGATGGTCATCACCCCGCCGTTCTGCATGACCGTCACGTTGCCCAGGATGGCGCCGGGGAACGGAGAAATGACCGGCAGCACCTGGGCCATGGCCGGTGCCAGGCCCGCGCAGATCAACGACAGCGCCAGGGGGCGCAGCGGCAGGAGCTTGTTGCGTTGCTTCATGGTCAGAACGCCTTGACGAGCTGCACGTACAGCCTCGGGTTGCGGCCGCCGCCATCGGTCTGCGCGGCCGGCGTGCCGGCGCGCCAGGCGAGCGTCGCGTTGATCGAGAAATTGCCCGGCCGTGACCAGCTCAGGCCGATGCCATAGCCGCGCAGGCTGTGGCTGTTGACGCCATCGAAGGGCGTGGGGTTGCGCACGATCTTTCCGCGCGCCGCGTCGTAGAACAGGAAGGGCGTGAGTTCGTCGTTGACCGACCAACGCCATTCGACCGTGCCGATCAGGCCCTGGTCGACCAGCAGTTCGCCCGAAGGGTAGGCACGCACGGCGCGCGCACCGCCGAGCGCCAATTTTTCCGACGCGTCGAGGTTCTTGCTGGCCCACTGGCCGCCGAGCGAGAGGTAGAGCGAATGGCGCGGCACGATGGCCTGCAGGCGCGAGAGCTGGAAGCTGAGCTTGGTGAAGCCGCCCGCGGTGTGGTGGCCCGTGATGCTCTGGTCGAACTCGCGGCTCTCGCCGTCCTTGATCGAGAGGTTGCCGTGGTACAGCGTGCCCGAGCTGGCCCAGTAGCCGCCGCCCAGCAGTTCGTCGCGGCGTTCCCACGTCCAGCCCAGGCTCAGGCCGTTCACGCGCTTCTTCGAGGTGAAGTCGACCGCGCGCAGTTCGTCGGTCAGGTCTTTCACGTCGATGCCCAGGCGCAGGAACAGGTTCTGCTGCCGCTGCCGGATCAGCGGGTAGTTGAGCGAAAAGTCGAGCACGTTGGCGCGGCCGCGTGCATCGAGTTCGGAGAACTGGCCGCCAAGCTCATAGCTCACGCGCGACAGGCCGATGCCCGCGCGCAGCCCGCTGGTGCCAATCGGCGCCTCGTACGAAACGCGGCCGAACTGCAGCGCATTGCCGTTGGACACCATCAGGCGCATGTCGAGGTTGTCGCCGATGCCGAAGGGGCTGAGCCAACGCGCCGTGCCGCCTGCGCGGTAGCGCCCCGATTCCTTGGTGCCGTGGTTGTCGGCTTCGGCCGTGAAGGCCCAGCGCGGCGCGGCGGCCACTTCGACCGACAGGTCGGTGGTGCCGGCCTGCGTGCCTTCCTGCAGGCCCGACGACACCTTGACACCGGGCTGGTCCGACAGCAGCAGCATCGCGCGTTCGTAGTCGGGCGCGCTCACGGCTTCGCCGGGCTGCAGTGGTGCGAGAAAGCCGCGCACGCGCGCCTCGCTGATGGGCGCATCGGGCGCGACCACCACGTCGACCTTGCCGAGGCGACCTTCGATGACGCTGATCTCGACGATGCCGTCGCGCACGGTCTGCACCGGCACCACGGCTTGCGCGAGGAAGTAGCCGCGCTCCTTGTAGCGGGCGGTGATGGCCTTGGCGAGTTCTTCGAGGTCGCCGAGCGTGACGTTGCGGCCGATGTAGGGCGTGGTGATCGCCTGCAGTTCCTCGTTGCTCAGTGCCTTGACGCCATTGAGGCGCAGGTCGTTGAGCTTGAAGGAGCCGGCGGCCGCGGCAGCGGGTTGCGGCGGTGCGGGCAGGCTCTGCGGCGCGACGGTGCCGGTGGCCTGCGCCAGCGGCCGGTCGCAGGTGCCGCAGGGGTCGGCGGTCGGCAGGAGCGCAGTGGCACCGGCTTCAGCCTCGCCCGCGTGCGTGCGTTGGGCTGCGACGAACAAGGCTGCACCGACCAGTGCGGTGACCGCAAAGGCGATCGGCGTGGGGCGTTGGCGGACTTGCATGTCAGCCACCCACCGTGAGACGCCAGTTGCCGATCAGGTTGAACGGCGCCCAGAAGAAGGGGTGGGACATCTTGGGGTCCTTCAACACGGCGAGTTGCCCGGCCTGCATGGCCTTCTGGATGTCGCGGCCCTTGGCCAGCTCGCCATAGAGCGTGCTCATCAGCACGGCCGTTGCGTCGTCCGACACCGGCCACAGCGAGGCGATCAGGCTGGAGCTGCCGGCCGACAGGAAGGAGCGCGTGAAGCCCAGCACCTCGTCCCCCTGCGCGATGCGCCCCAGCCCCGATTCACAGGCCGACAAGGTCACGAGTGCGGTGCCGTCCATCGGCAGCCCGAGGATCTCGTGCGCCTCCAGGAAGTTCTGCTTGCCGCCCTCGTTGGCCAGCAGGATGCGCGAGTAGAGCGGGTCGACCGCATCGGCCTCCGCATGCGCCGCGACGTGCATCAGCGGAGAGCGCGAGGCCACGTCGCGGAACTGCGTCTTGGTGGCGGCCGCGCCCATGTACACGCTGTTGCGCGGAAAGATCTGCGCGAGCTGCTTCACCTCGGACTCGGCGCCGGGCAGGTCGTACTTGTCTTCGATGCGCGGATTGCCGAAGGCCACCAGCGATGCGTTCACGCGCGGCGTGCGCTGCGCCAGCTGCACGGCGATGCTGATCGAAGGCGCCACCGACACCGGGTGCGTCTCGATCACGTAGCGGCCATCCAGGCGCAGCGCCTGGAACGGCAGGTAGTGCAGCGGCCCGTGCGGCACGACGATCAGCCGCTGCCCCGGCGCCAGCCCGAGCGGCCCGAGCAGCGCGGCGCCCAGCTTGTCGGCGTTGGTGATGGCCGTGCGGCGGCCGCGCACGATGGAGTTGCGGAAAGTCTCGACCAGCTCGTTGAGGTCGTCGCGCTTCACCGCCACCGTCTTCTCGGTGATGTCACCCGCGCTCACGACCCACACCACCAGCCGGTCGGGCAGCGAATGGAACTGCACCACGCGCTCGTCGGGCGCCAGCGTGCGCTGCAGCGTGGCGAGGTCGACGGTGTTGGCGGCCTGGTCGTTGATCTTCGCGCGGCCGCGCACCGCATCGAGCAGCGCGCGCGAGCGGCTGTGCTCGCTGACCTCGAAGGCCTG
This sequence comes from Variovorax sp. EL159, assembly GCF_900100965.1. Taxonomy (GTDB): domain Bacteria; phylum Pseudomonadota; class Gammaproteobacteria; order Burkholderiales; family Burkholderiaceae_C; genus Variovorax. The sequence goes on from NZ_FMUJ01000007.1 coordinate 26,288, forward strand.
CCGCGCATCGCCCGCGTCGCTGTAGATCGACACGCCGCGCTCGAACACGGTCTGCAGGTCCGAGAACAGGCCCATCTTGAATTCTTCGCTGCGGAACTTGGCGCGCACGTGGTCCACGTCGCCGAGCGCACGGCCCACGGCTTCGGCCGCGGCCTGCTTCTCGCCAAGCGCGAGTTCGCTGCGCGCCACGCCGTCCCAGGCCCAGAGGCGGTAGTACTCGGTGTCGACGCCGACCTGCCGCGCGGTGAGCGCGCGGTAGGCATCGCGTGCCTCGGCCGGCTTGTTCTCGGCCAGCAGCAGGCGCGCGCGGGTGCGGTCGAGCTGCGCGGTGAGCGGTGCGTCCTTGGGCGGTGCCATGGTGCCGAGCACTTCACGTGCGCGCACCGCATCGCCCGATTCGATCAGCGCATTGACCAGCGAGGCCTGCACCAGCGGCGCATAGCGCGGCGAGCTGTTGGCCAGCGCCTCGTCATAGCTGAGCACGGCACCCGAGAAATCGCCGCGCCGCGTGCGCACGTCGCCGATCACCTTCTGCACCGGGCCGACGACCAGCTTGGGGTCGCGTGCCGGATGCTTGAGCGCTTCGCGTGCGAATTCTTCCGCCTTCTCGAGCTGGCCCGAGTAGCTGTAGACGATGGCGAGGTCGCGATTGGCCATCGCCATCAGGTTCGGATCGTTGGTGGCGTTGGCCAGGTGCAGCGCCTTGCTGGCGGCACGCACGCTCTGGCGAAACTCGCCGGCCTCGGCCAGTGCGACGGCCTGGCTGCAGTACTGGTAGCCCGAGAGCTTGACCGCGTCCTGCCCATAGAGCACGGCGCCCTCGCTGGTCAGTGCCAGCAAGGTGTCGATGTCGGCCAGCCGCGCCTGCTCCATGCGGTCGGCGGCGGCCTCGGCGCTCGTCCCCTGCTGCGGCTGTGCCATTGCCGAAGGGCCGAAGCCCAGGAGAAGAATGCCTGCAAGACCGAGAGCTCTTGCGACCCCCGCACGATCACGCGCAGGGCGTTCCCATCCCCATCTCGATAACCACGCCATTGGACCCCCGCGCGCGGCCCGTGCGCCCGCCGGAAGCGGGCGGCCGGCGCGTCGAAAGTGCGCGCCGTTCAGGCCTCGTGGGGAAAGTCTAGGAGCGGGCTCTGGCCGCGCCTATTCGCAATACGGTCTAGCGCAAAAGGACTACCGGGTTCCGGTGGAGCCCTTGCGCCCGTGCTTACGCCGGCACCGCATCGATGTTGGCGCGGTCCCAATGGCGGTGCTTTGCGATCGCCGCGATGAAGTCGTGCGCGATCTGCGTTGCCGCGGTTGCATCGCCCAGGTTGGTCACCGGCGTGGCCGCGACGACGACGCCCGCGGGCGCATCGGAATCCGCCACGATGCCCAGCGTGGACAACAACTGCACGCCCTCGCCCACCGTGCAGATCGCCTTGCAGTGCTTGTAGGCCTCCAGCACGAAGTGCACCGCGTCGCCGATGGCCGCGAGCGCGGCGGCGCTGTCGGTGCCGGCCGGCACGAGCACCGCGTCGAACATCACCGAGGGCGTGTTGGCGAAGGTCATGTCGACATCGATCTGCCGCCTGGACGCGCTGGCCACGGTGCCGAGCCTGGGGCCCACCACCTTGCATTGCGCGCCGGCCTGTTCGAGCGCATCGCGGATCGGCTTGAGCGAGGCCGAGTCGACGCCATCGGCCACGAGGATCGCGATCTTGCGTGTGCGGATGGAGCCGTCGCCGGTGTCGGCCATGCTCAGCGCTGGCGACTCGTCGATCGGCAGCGCGATGCGATGGTCGCGAAAGCCCGCGCGGCCGGCTGCCGCCTTGGCATCGGGCTCGCCGATGCCGAGCGGCTCGGCCACGCGGCGCGCGAGCTTCTCGTCGACGTGCGCGAGGTTGTCGACCATGCGCTGGCGAATGGCCGGCACCTCGAGCTTCGACAACTCGAAGCGGAAGGCCGCGACGATGTGCTCCTTCTCGGCCGCGCTCTGGCTGTTGAAGAACAGGCGCGCCTGCGTGAAGTGATCGTCGAAGGACGGGCTGCGCCTGCGCACCTTCGGTGGATCGATCTCTTCGGGGAACGACTGGAAGCCGTTGCTGCCGCCATCGACACGGAACTCCGCACCGCCGCTGCCCAGCGTGTTGGGCTCGTAAGCCACCTGGCCGCGCGCGATGGTCTGGCGGTGCATGCCGTCGCGCTGCATGTTGTGGAACGGGCACACGGCCTTGTTGATCGGCAGCTCGTGAAAGTTGGCACCGCCCAGGCGCGAGATCTGCGTGTCGGTGTACGAGAACAGGCGCCCCTGCAGCAGCGGGTCGTTGCTGAAGTCGATGCCGGGCACCACGTGGCCCGGATGAAAGGCCACCTGCTCGGTCTCGGCGAAGAAGTTGTCGGGGTTGCGGTTGAGCACCAGCTTGCCGATCTTCTGCACGGGCACCATTTCTTCGGGAATGAGCTTGGTGGGGTCGAGCAGGTCGAAGCCGAGCGAATGCTCCTTGTCTTGCGGAACGATCTGCACGCCGAGCTCCCATTCAGGGAAGTCGCCGTTCTCGATGGCTTCCCACAGGTCGCGGCGATGAAAGTCGGCGTCCTTGCCGGCGATCTTCTGTGCTTCGTCCCACAGCAGGCCGTGGACGCCGAGCTTGGGCTTCCAGTGGAACTTCACGAAGTGGCTTTCGCCACGGCTGTTGATGAAGCGGAAGGTGTGCACGCCGAAGCCTTCCATCATGCGAAGGCTGCGCGGAATGGCGCGGTCGCTCATGGCCCACATCAGCATGTGGGTGCTCTCGGGCATGAGCGAGGCGAAGTCCCAGAAGGTGTCGTGCGCGCTCGCGGCCTGCGGCATCTCGTGGTGCGGCTCGGGCTTGACGGCGTGGATGAGGTCGGGGAACTTCATCGCGTCCTGGATGAAGAACACCGGGATGTTGTTGCCCACGAGGTCGTAGTTGCCTTCGCGCGTGTAGAACTTGACGGCGAAGCCGCGCACGTCGCGCACCGTGTCGGCCGATCCGCGCGAGCCGGCCACGGTCGAGAAGCGCACGAAAACGGGCGTCTTCGCGTCCGGGTCCTGAAGAAAGTCGGCGCAGGTGAACTGCGACATCGACTTGTAGACATGGAAGTAGCCATGCGCCGCCGAGCCGCGCGCATGCACGGCGCGCTCGGGAATGCGCTCGTGGTCGAAGTGCGTGATCTTCTCGCGCAGGATGAAGTCTTCGAGCAGCGTGGGCCCGCGCACGCCGGCCTTCAGCGAGTTGTGGTTGTCCGGTATCTGCAGGCCCTGGTTGGTGGTCAGGGTCGGCGGATGCTCGACGGTGAAGCCTTCGAGCTGCTGCTGCTTGGCGTTGCTGCCGTCGCCCGCCTTGGTGCCGGCGCGGCGGCCTGCGGCGGCCTTGTTCTGTGGCGTCATCGTGGACCTGGAATCTTTCATGGGGTGGGCACTCAGCCCGCTTCGTTGCCGTCGAGGAACAGGTCGAGCACATTCACCAGCGCGATCAGGCAGATGCAACCCGCGACGGCGGCAACGGCCCAGACGAGGATCTCGTCGCCCCATGCGGTGGTGAGCGAGTCGAAAAGCGATGAAATCTCCATGGTTCCCTCCTAGGAAGCAGACAGACGGGCAGGCAAGCAGGCAGATGGGCTGTCGCGGGTGTCGCGATGTCTCGGGTTTCGCTCGCGGGTGCAGGGTGGGTGCAAGGTCGCAAGCGAAATGCAAGGTTATGTTTCGCGCGGGCCGCCATCCGTAGTGGCCGCCCTCCCCCCTGCGTGGGAGAACAAGCGGGCGCGCGGTAGGAACGCGCCGACAGCGCATCGCGGCGGCCTACGCGGCTTCGGGCATCCTGGCCGCGCCGGTGGCACCGGGCACGCGCATAGCATGGGCCGCAAGATGGCACGGGGCGACACACGGCACCAATCGTGCTTGCTGTCTTCACCGTGTCTCGCGCACCGGGCGCAATCACCCGGACGCCCCCCAGGGAACAAAGAAAGAAAGAACGCAATGCAGATCAGGATCGGCTTCGATATCGAGCTCGGCGTCACCGCCCCCACGGCGTTGATCTACATGCTGCAGGTGCATCCGTCGCGCACCGCCGACCTGCAGGGCGGCGAGCACATCACCATCAGCCCGCCGCTGGTGACCGACCACTACAAGGACGCCTTCGACAACCAGTGCGCCCGCGTGCACGTGCCCGCGGGCGTGAGCAGCGTGCGGCTGCGCAACCATGCGGTGGTGTACGACACCGGCTGGCCCGACCCCGTGGACCTGGGCGCCATCGAGCACGCGGCGGCCGACCTGCCGGCATCGACCTTGCCCTTCGTGCTGCCCAGCCGCTATTGCGAGGTCGACAGCGAGTTGCTGCAGTTCGCCTGGGCGAACTTTTCAAACGTGACGCCGGGCTGGCCGCGCGTGCAGGCGATCTGCGACTTCGTGCACCGGCACCTGCGCTTCGACTACCAGAAGGCACGCGCCACGCGCACGGCACTCGAAGGCTTTCGCGAGGGCACGGGCGTGTGCCGCGACTTCGCGCACCTGGCGATCACGCTGTGCCGCTGCATGAACATCCCGGCGCGCTACGTGACCGGCTACCTCGGCGACATCGGCATTCCGCCGGTGCGCTATCCGATGGACTTCAGCGCGTGGTTCGAGGTGTACCTGGGCAACCGCTGGCACACCTTCGATGCACGCCACAACACGCCACGCATCGGCCGCGTGGTGCTGGCGCGCGGCCGCGACGCGGCCGACGTGCCGATCACGATGGTGTTCGGTGCGAACACGCTGCAGCGTTTTGACGTGACGACGGAAGAAGTGCTGCAGTAGCGGGAGTTTCTCCTTCCCCCGCTGGGGGAAGGCTGGGATGGGGGCAGGCCTTCGATCAGACGCCGCGCTTTTTATGGAAGCCGTCGTGCCCCCACCCCAACCCTCCCCCAGCGGGGGAGGGAGCGATACGGGCCGATGTTTGCTTGTTGCGTTGCAGTGGCCCGGCTTCAGGCCGCGCCAGCCACCGGCCCCAGCTCGCGCTCGCTCGGATGCGCGAAGTAGAACCACTCGGCACCCGGCAGCGCCATCGCGTTCGGGAACACGATGAAGCCGTCGTCCGGCGCGTTCAGCATCGTGCCGTCGTGGCGCATGCCGATGGGCTCGCCGCGCAGCACTTCGTCGAAGGTGGCCCAGTCGCGCACGAAGCTATCGTCTTCGTGCAGCCGATCGGTCACGCTGGCCAGGCGCAGCAGCTTGGGCGGCTGGGCCGGCGCGCCCGCCAGGCCCGGTGGCAGCGGGGCCATGCCGAGCAGCGCGAGCGTGCGGCGGATGGCGCGCCACGCGACCTCGGGCGCCTCGGGGTCCTGGTGCTGGCCGCATTCGAGCGTGACGCCGTAGCCGCCGCAGCTGCGGATGTATTCGTTGGTGCCGCGGCCGAAGTCGATCGCCGCCTCGTCGGCCGGCGCACCGCCCGCGCGCTGCGCGAGGCCGGCTGCGTAGATGTCGAGCCAGCCTTCCACCACGATGGGCGTGCCGATGTGCAGCGCGAGCTGGCCTTCTTCATACGAACGGGCAAAGGGCTCCAGCGTGCCGGTGTTGTCGCGCGGGCCGATCATCGCGAAGGCCTCGCCCTCGCTCTGGAAGGAGTGCAGGTCGAGCAGCACTTCGTGGCGCGCGATCACCGGGGCCAGGCGGTTGGTGACGCGGGCTTCGTAGTCGGCGGGGTCGTCGCTCGGGCGAAACAGGCGATTGAGGTTGCGTTCGCCCTCGCGCTGCAGGCGCCGGCGTGCAAGCGGGTTGGCGATGGGCACCAGCGTCAGTTCGCCGCGTTGCAGTTGCAGCGTGCCGGCATCGAACTCGGCCAGGATGCGCGCGATGCCTTCGGTGCCGCAGGTTTCGTCGCCGTGTACGCCGCCGATCACGAGCAGGCGCGGGCCGGGGTTCAGCGAGGCGAAGGTGTGGATGCGCAGGCTGTCGGTGGCCGCGCCGGCAAAAGGATCGGAGGACATGCGGGGATTATTGCGGAGCCCTCTCCCTGCGCGCAAAGACGCCATTGGCCCGGCAGCGGGCAAAAAGGGACGGGCCGCAACGAAGGCCTCTCGTCAGGGGGCGAATGCACACGCCCCGCCCCAGGCAGCGCCCGAACCTAGGCGCTGATGCCGGCCAGCTGCTTGCGCATGTCGGCGATCACGGCGCCGTAGTCCTTGGCATTGAAGATCGCGCTGCCCGCCACGAAGGTGTCGGCGCCGGCCGAGGCCACGCGCGCGATGTTGTCGGCCTTGATGCCGCCATCGACTTCGAGGCGGATGTCGCGCCCGCTCTGCTCGATGCGCTTGCGCGCGAGTTCGATCTTGCGCAGGGCCGAGTCGATGAAGCTCTGGCCGCCGAAGCCGGGGTTGACGCTCATGATGAGGATCAGGTCGATGTCGTCGATGGCCCAGTCCAGCGCCTCGAGCCCGAGGCCGGGGTTGAACACCAGCCCGGCCTTGCAGCCAGCGTGCTTGATGGCCTGGATGCTGCGGTGCGTGTGCGGCGATGCGTCGGGGTGGAAGCTGATGTAGTCAGCGCCTGCTTGCGCGAACGAGGCCGCCAATGCGTCGACTGGCTGGATCATCAGGTGCACATCGACCGGCACCGGCGTGCCGTCCGCCTTCTTGGCGTAGGGCTTGAGTGCCTGGCAGATCATCGGCCCGAAGGTCAGGTTCGGCACGTAATGGTTGTCCATCACGTCGAAATGGATCCAGTCGGCACCGGCCGCGATCACGTCGGTCAGTTCTTGGCCGAGGTGCGCGAAGTCGGCGGACAGGATGGAAGGCGCAATGCGGAACGGGGTGCTCATGCCCCCGATTGTCGCTTCAGCCCCTAGCCGTTGTCCTTGGAGGCTTGCATACTTCCCGATACATTTGGCCTGCCGCAGGCGCGCGGGTACAACAAATGGGGGGTCCTATGGACGAGGGCTGGTGGTACGCAGAGGGCGAAGACAGGCAGGGTCCGCTGTCGGTCGCGCAGATCCATGAGCGCATCCGCACCGGGGCCATCGGCGCACAGACGCTGGTGTGGCGTCCGGGGCGGCTGGCCTGGAAGCCCCTGCACCAGGTCGAGGAACTGGTGCTGCCCGGCATGCGCATGGAGCCCGTGCTGCTGCCGGAATTCGAATCCGCCGCCCTGCGCGAGACGCCGCCCCTGCCCGAGCCATCGGCGTCCGACCCAACGCCCACGCCGCAGTTCGCCCGCGCCGACGCAGAGCCGGAGCCCTGGCTGTCCGACGGCCCCGTGGAGGCGCCGGCACCGCGAATGCGCGCGCCCGGTCTGCCGCCGGCCGGCCCGTGGCGGCGCTTCTTCGCGCGCATCTTCGACGTCTGGACGTTGTGTGTGCCCGCCGGGTTTTTCCTGGGCGCGGTCGTCGGCCGCATCTGGCCGGCGTTCGGCTTGTGGATGGAGAACCCGTCGTCCACACCCGCGCTGGGGCTCATCATCGTGCCGGTGGCGCTGTTCTTCGAGGCCATCGTCTTCGGCCTGTTCGGCACCACGCTGGGCAAGCTGCTGTTCGGCATCCGCGTCACGCTGCACGACGGCGGGCGGCCGACCTTCGTGCAGTACCTGGGGCGCGTGGCGTGGGTCTACCTGTCCGGGCTCGGGCTGGGCATTCCCTTCGTCACGCTGATCACCATGGGCCGCCAGTTCTTCGAGGTGAAGGAGGGCCGCCCGGCCTCCTACGACCAGAAGCGCTATTTGGTGCACGCAACGGGAACCGGCGTGCTGCGCACGGGCATCGCCACGACCGCGCTGGTGGGCCTGGTGGCCGGCGTGGTCTTCATCCATCACCGCGAGACGGAAAGAAGCATCCGCTACTACGCCGGCTTTGCATGGACGAACCCGGTCACGAAGCTGCGCGCGGACATCCCGCGCGGCTGGCAATACCGCGAGCAGTCCAACACTTCGGGGGACGTGGTTCATACCTTCGTGTCCGACAGCGTGGTCGCGGTCTTCGCCGTGGAAAGCGGCCTGGACCACGTGAGCCTCGACGAGTACCAGCGGGTGTGGGTGCACGCGGTGCGGGCGGCGATGGAACTGGACTCGCGCGCCCGCCCGATCAGCGTCAAGGGGCGCTTCGGCCTGCAGATGAAGGGCGCCATGACCTCCGATGCCTCGCGGCACGTCGATGCCACGCTGCTCAAAAGCGGCGGCCAGGTCTGGCGGATGGTGGTGGTGGGCACGTCGGACCGCGACCCGGACACGGCCGCCACCGCGGCGTTGCGCGACCAGTTGTTCCAGACCGTTCCGACCGCCGCCCCCGAGGCCACGCCGAAGGGCGAAACCATCTGAGCCCCGTAGGGGTACCGGGGCCTGCAGTTACCATCGCGCCCATGTCACACAGCCCCTTCAGCGTACAAGTCGAACCACGCTACCTGGCCGACCAGTCCTCCCCCAAGGACAACATCTATACCTTTTCGTACACGATCACCGTCACGAACACGGGTTCGGTGGCCGCGCAGCTCATCGCCCGGCACTGGCTCATCAACGACGCCTCGGGCCACCCGCAGGAGGTCAAGGGCCTCGGCGTGATCGGCCAGCAGCCGCTGCTGGCGCCCGGCGAATCCTTCCGCTACACCAGCGGCTGCCGCCTGCAGGCCGCGAGCGGCACGATGCACGGCAGCTTCTTCGTGGTGACGGAAGAAGGCGAGCGCTTCGACGTGCCGGTGCCCATGTTCGTGCTCGAAGCCGACATTGGCGGCACCCCGGTTTCACGCGTCCTTCACTAGGTACTCCCCCAGGCTGCGCGCACTTCGTGTCGCTTCTCCTTCCCCCTCGTCGGGGGCAACACCAGCGGCTCGGCAAAGCCGGTTCCGCGGTGTTCCCCGCACTGGAGCCCTACTTTCATGGCTGCTGCATCTCGCGACTTGCAGGGGCTGCTTGCCGGCCTCGACCCCACGGCCGATGTGGCGCAGCGCCACATCTGGCTCATCAATCTCTTCGACTGGCTGCGCGGTGACCGCGCCTCGCCGCAGGCGGCCATGGGCCGCGTGCAGCTGCTGCTCGACGCCATCGAAGCGCGGCCCGAGCTGCGCGAACGTCTGCGCGCGTGGTGGCGCGCATTCACGCAGACGGTCGACCTGACGACACTGCTGGCCGACTACGGCTTCGCGCCGCGCACTGCCTTCGCCAGCGAGCTGGGCGAACGGCTGCGCCGCAAGATCCTGCCCGGCACGCCCGAGACCACTGACGCGTCGGACCTGTTCCGCATGGTGCTGCCCGGCGTGTTCGATGCGGGCTGGATCGCGCTGCTCGACGAAACCCAGCTCGGGCGCATCGGCGCGCTGCTGGCCGATGCCGCGCTCGATGCAGACGGCGCGCCGCGCTGGCGCCACACGGTGATGGACGCCGTCACCTACTGCGCCAGCCAGGTCGTCGCGGCGGGCTTCTCGCCCGAGCTGCGGCTGCGCATGAGCACCGAGCAGGCCGCGTCGCGCCCCTTCCACGCATTGATGGCCGACCTGGACGCACTGCGCGAACAGATGTTCGGACAGCCGCCCGGAGAAGAAAGCGAAGCAGCGCTGCAGGCCGCCTTCGTGGCGTTCCGCGACCGGCTCGACGCCTGCCGCGCCGGCGCCTCCTCGGTCTACACGCACCTCGAAGACAACGGCATCTCGGTCGGCCTCGTGTTCCGGCTGCGCCAGCTGCGCGAGCGCGTGCTGCGCATCCGCGAGCTGCTCGATTGCCTGATGTCGCCCAATCCCGCGCCCAGCGTGGCGCGGCTGATGGGCCGGCTGGTGCTGGCGGGCGGCGAGCGCAACAGCATCCGCGCGCTGATCGCATCGAACTCGTCGATGCTCGCGGCCAAGGTGACCGAGCGCAGCGCCGAGACCGGCGAGCACTACATCACCCGCGACCGCGCCAGCTATGCGCAGATGGTGAAGAAGGCCGCCGGTGGCGGCGCGCTCACGGCCATCACCGTGCTGCTGAAGTTCAGCATCTATGCGCTGGGCCTGTCGGCTTTCTGGGCCGGCCTGAGCTCGGGCCTGATGTATGCGGCGAGCTTCGTCGCGATTCAATTGCTGCACCTGACGCTGGCCACCAAGCAGCCCGCGATGACGGCGCCTGCGCTGGCGGCACGGCTGCGCGACATCAAGTCGGATGCCGCCGTCGACGACTTCGTCGACGAGGTGGCCAACCTCGTGCGCTCGCAGGTGGCGGCCGTGCTGGGCAATGTGCTGGTGGTGGTGCCGGCCATGCTCGCGCTGGCGCTCTTGGTGCAATACGCACTGGGCCGGCCGCTGCTCGACGCGGCGCATGCCGCGGCCACGCTGCATTCGCTGTCGCTGGCCGGGCCGACCGCGCTTTACGCGGCAATCACCGGCATCCTGCTGTTTTCGGCCAGCATCATCGCCGGATGGACAGAAAACGCCTTTGTCCTGCATCGCATGGACTCCGCCATGCGTTACAACCCACGCATCGGTGCTTTTCTGGGCGCCGCACGGGCCCGCCGCTGGGCCACCTTCATGCGCACACACATCTCAGGCTTTGCCTCCAACATCTCGCTCGGCCTCATGCTCGGACTGCTGCCCGCGTTCGCGGGTTTCTTCGGGCTCGGGCTGGACGTGCGCCATGTGACGCTCTCGGCCGGGCAGATCGCCGCGGCCGCCGCGTCCACGGGGCTTTCGGTGCTGCAGCAGCCTGCGCTGTGGTGGGCGGTGGCGGCGATTCCGGTCATCGGCGCGCTCAACGTGAGCGTGAGTTTCTATTTCGCCTTCCGGCTGGCACTGCGCGCACACAGCGTGAGCCTGGGAGACCGCGCACGCATCCGCAGTGCGATCTGGGCCCGCTGGCGCAGCCGGCCCATCAGCTTCTTCCTACCTGCATGAATTTGACGAGCTTCATCAACGATCTGCTGGGTTTCTGGTCCGAGTGGGTGCGCCCCTCGGCCGGCCTGCCCACCGTGCTGTGGTCACTCTTGCTGGCCGCGGCCGCGGTCTCGGGCCACCTGGTGCGCCGCTACCTGGGCCTGCCCAAGGTGATCGGCTATTCGCTGGTGGGCGCAGTGGTGGGCTTTGCGGGCTTCGAAGGCGCGATCTGGCCGCTGCGCGGCATCAGCCTCTTCTTGCTGGAGCTGGGCGTGGCCATCGTGCTGTTCGAGGCCGGCGGGCGGCTGCCGCTGCGCTGGTTCCGCCACAACCCGATGGTGCTGGTGCAGAGCCTGCTCGAAGCCACGCTCACCTACTTCGGCGTGTTCTGGGTGCTGATGCTGCTGGGCCTGCCCGAGCCGGTGGCCAACCCGATCGCGCTGATGGCCATCGTCGCCTCGCCGGCCGTGCTGAGCCGCGTGATCATCGACACCCGCGCCGCCGGCCCGGTGACCGAGCGCGCGATGACGCTGGCCACGCTCAACACCTTCTATGCACTGGCGCTCGGCTATGCGCAGGCCGGCCTGATCGAACGCGCGCCGCAGACGCTGCTGCAAAAGCTCTACCCGGTGGCGGTGGTGCTGGGGCTGTCGTTCGTGGTCGGCGCGATCATGGCGCTGGCCCTGCGCTCTGCCCTGCGGGTGATGAGCCCGACCAGCGAGAACACATCGATCCTGCTGCTCGCGCTCATCGCCGCGGGCGCCGCGCTCACGGCGCACGTCGGCGGCTCGGCACCGCTGGCGGCGCTGATCGGCGGCGTGCTGCTGAAAACACTCAACCCCAAGCCCTGGGCCTGGCAACGGCAACTGGGCACGGCGGCATCGCTGCTGACCATGCTGATGTTCGTGCTGGTGTCCATCGTGGCGGCGCAGGCCGACTGGACATTGCCCGTGGCCAGCGTGGTGCTCGCCGTGATCGGCGTGCGCCTGGTCACCAAGATCGCCGGCGTGGCCATTGCCAACCCCGGCAGCGGCGCCAGCTGGAAGCAAGCCTTCTGGGTCGGCTGCGCGATGTCGCCGCTGTCGTCGATCGCCTTGCTGATCGCCTCGAACTTCGCCAGCGCCTCGCCCTTGCTCGGCACCATGATCACACAGGTCGCCCTGCCTTCGATTCTCTTGATGGAGGTGGTGGGCGCGGTGCTTGCCACCGTCGCCATTCATGCGGTGGGCGAAAGCTCGGTGCCCTGGGCACCCCAGGCCTTCAGCACCACAGAGGACACGCAGCGATGAGCACCACCACGGTCACCCCCATCGATCCGGACAGCGACGACGTGCGCTCGGCCCCATTGCCGGCCGACCCCGCGAGCCGCGCGGTCAAGCTGGAGCCGTTCAACAAGTCGGAAGCGCTGTCGCTCGGCGTCGAGCTGGAATTGCAGCTCGTCAACACGCACGACTACGACCTCGCGCCGTATGCCGAAGACATGCTGCGGCTGATGGCACAGACGCCGCTGCCCGGCAGCGTGGTGCCCGAGATGACCTCGAGCATGATCGAGATCTCGACCGACATCTGCCACTCGGCGCAGGACGTGATCACGCAGCTCTCGCCCATTCGCGAGGCGCTGATACGCAATGCCGACAAGCTCAACATCGCGGTGGTCGGCGGCGGCACGCATGCCTTCCAGCAGTGGCACGAGCGTCGCATCTACGACAAGCCGCGCTTTCGCGAACTGTCGGAGCTGTACGGCTACCTGAGCAAGCAGTTCACCATCTTCGGCCAGCACGTGCACATCGGCTGCCCCGATGCCGATGCGGCGCTGTTGATGCTGCATCGCATGTCGCGCTACATCCCGCACTTCATCGCGCTGTCGGCGTCGTCGCCCTTCGTGCAGGGGCAGGACACGCAGTTCGACTCGGCCCGGCTCAACTCGGTGTTCGCATTTCCGCTGTCGGGCCGTGCGCCCTTCACGCTGAGCTGGAAAGAATTCGAGGCGTACTTCGAACGCATGACCCGCACCGGCGTCGTGCGCAGCATGAAGGACTTCTACTGGGACATCCGCCCCAAGCCCGAGTTCGGCACCATCGAGATCCGCGTGTTCGACACACCGCTCACCGTCGAGCGCGACGCCGCGCTCGCGGGCTACGTGCAATCGCTGGCCGCCTGGTTCCTGCAGGAGCAGCCCTTCGAGCCGACCGAAGACGACTACCTCGTCTACACCTACAACCGTTTTCAGGCCTGCCGCTTCGGCCTCGACGCGGTGTATGTCGACCCGGCCACCGGCCAGCACATGCCGCTGCGCGACCACATCCTGATGACGATGACGCAGCTCGAATGGCACAGCGAGGCGCTCAACGCCACGCAGGCGCTGGGCGAGCTGCGCACCAGCGTCGAGGCCAACCGCAACGATGCGCGCTGGCTGCGGGAGAAGCAGGGGAAAGAGCGGCTGCTGGCCGAGGTGGTGCGGCAGGCGGCGTTGAGGTTTCGCGGCGCGGCCTGAGCGTTTTCTTCGCGCGTCGCAGCGCCTGCGGTTGCGCGCTTGTGCCGTGGCATCCCCCAGTTGAGGGGGCCCCGCGGCGCACCCGGGCTCCTAGACTTTTTCTCGTTCTGAACCAACGAGGAGAAGTTGCAATGGCAAAGAGAATTCGACAGACCGCCACCGTGCTGGCCGTGGGCGCGCTGCTGGGGTTGAGCGCCTGCGGAGGCGGCGGAGGTGGGAGTGGCGGCGCCCTGCCGATGGTGCCGCCCGCTGCGGTGGGAGACCCGCCTCCCGCACCCGTCCCCGCCGGGAAAATCGCGGGCACCTTCGCGACCGGCAAGGCCGTCAGCGGCACCATCGACATCCTGGCGGCCAACGGCGCGACGCTCTCGGTCGACGCCGATGCGACGGGCCATTTCGAATTCAGCGTCGAGGGGCTCGACGCGCCCTATGTCCTGCGCGGCAAGCTGCCAGGCGGCGCTTTGCTCTATGCGGTGCGCGTCGCATTGCCGCCCGGCGGCACGACCGTCACCGCCAACATCAGCCCGCTGACGCACCTGGCTGTGTCGGGCCTGTCGCCGGACGGCGATGCGGCAAAGCTCTGGGCACTGTCGAACGACGATCGCGCGGCGCGCATCCAGGCGGGCTACGCCGGCATCCACCAGCGGCTCAAGGACGCCCTGGCCCCACTGGCAGCTGCCTTGAAGCTGCCCGACGGCGCGGACTTCGCCGACACGGGCTTCCAGGCAGACGGCACGGGCATCGACGCCCTGCTCGACAACCTGCGCACGGAGGCGATCGCGTTCACGGGCGGCACCCTGTATTCGCTCGCCTCGGCCAGCTCGCCGAACCTGCGGTCGTCGTGGCTGTCGACGGCCGGGACGATTCCGGCGCTGCAGCTCGGCACCTCGCATCCGCCGGTCGCGCTCGGCCCGGTGCAGGCGAGCATCGACGCGTCCTACAACGGCTATCGCGAAGGCGCCGCCAAGTTCGATCCGGCCAAGATCGACCAGGCCGAACTCAGCCGCGTGCTGGACCTGCTGCAGACCGAGGCGCAACGCCCCGAGCCCTCGATCGACACGCTGCAGGACCTCATGCGCCAGATGCTCGTCGCGTTGAGTTTCCCGGACGCACTGGCCAAGGAGATCGTGCGACAGCTGGATGCACGGGACCCATCTGCGGCGCTGAGCCTGATCGCCAGCTTCTTCGGGCCCGAGGGACAGGCCGCACTGAACGACGTCAAGAACATGCAGGCCCGATGGATCTCCACCGACCTGCCCGGCGGCCTTGCGACCTACCAGGTCACCATCGGCAGCAAGACCTACTTTCAGTCGTGGCTGTTGAGCACCGGGAACACCGTCGGCGGCCAATCGCCAACGCGCGACCATCCGGAATGCATGGTGTCGCGCTACACCGGCTCCACCGGGCAGGCGATCTCGAACACGCAGCTGATCGAGAACTCGGAGTTCTTCAACACCTGCAGCTTTCCCGTGAACTACGTGAGCTGCATCTGGCAGGCCGGCACCACCGGACCGCAGCACAGCGGATGCAGCAGGGAGCAGACGAGCGGTTCGGCGGAGCCCGGGGCGTCCGCGCACAAGTACGAGGTGCTGTACGGGCCGCTGGGCGAGAGCCGGGTCTTCATGGCCTGCGCTGCGCCGGCACGGCCGGTGTTCCTGGGCGAGGGGCCGTCCAACGCGCCCGCCCTGCCCTACCGCGTGCAATGGCAGTGCCAGTGAGGCGACGCGGCCTCGCTCAGCCCAGCCGCATCGACTGAACCAGTCGCACCAGCTCCACCTGGCGATGGCATCCGCTCTTGCGCAGCAGGTTCTTCAGGTGGTAGCGGGCCGTGTGCTCGGCACACTGCTGCACGAGGGCGAAGTCCTTCACGGTCTTTCCGGCCGCCAGCAGCAGGGCCAGGCGGGACTCGGCCGGCGTGAGGCCCAGCAGTTGGGCCAACGCGCGCGGGTCGGTGGTGGTGACGGCGTCGGTGTCGCGGCTGGTGAACACCACCAGCGCCAGATGCTGCTGGCGGAACGAGGCCAACGGATGGC
The DNA here is from genome assembly GCF_900100965.1 of Variovorax sp. EL159. Taxonomy (GTDB): domain Bacteria; phylum Pseudomonadota; class Gammaproteobacteria; order Burkholderiales; family Burkholderiaceae_C; genus Variovorax. The sequence continues at coordinate 41,618 of NZ_FMUJ01000007.1, forward strand.
TGGCCTTCAGTGGCAGCACACTGACATCGAGCGGCGTGCCGCTTGCCCTGGGCACCCGCATCGCGCCTCCCGTCGCCGGGCCCGACTGGCCGCAGGCCTTGTGCAAAAGCGCCAGAAAGCCGCTCTGGTATTGGCCCGTGCGAAACAGCAGGCGGCCGTGCACCACTTCGCAGGGACCGCCCGCCGAGGTGTGGCTCTCGGCCTGGCGATTGAAGTACTGCAGCTGCCCCGTCGCTTCGAGCACGGCAATGCCCTGCGGCAGACCGTCGAGGGCCGACAAGCCGATGGCCGCGTGGCTGGCCAGCTTGTGCATGCGCGCGCGCAGTTCGCTGGCACGCGCCAGGTGCGGAGCGACGCGCCGCGAGAAGGCCAGGCTGCCCGCCTCGAAATGCGCGTCGCCATGGGCACGAACGATGCCAAGGACTTCGCGGGTTTCCTCGTCGGCGCGCAGCGACATCGCCAGCGTGTAGCGCAGGCCGGCCTTGCGCAGCCAGTCGGCATAGATCTGGCTGCGCGACATCGCGCGCTCGCCCAGGTATTCGTGATCGGCGACCACCACGCCGACAGGTGCCGTCATGGTCATGTCCATGCGCCGGTCGTGGCGGCAGTGGTGAAGCTCGTACTCGCGCAGCTTTTCAGTGGGCGTCTCGAGGTTGCCAAGGCCCTCCCCGACCACCATGCCGGTGTCGCGGCGCACCGTGAAGTTGTGGAAGCAGGCCGCGCCCAGAGCGGCGCGCAGGGTGTCCAGCGCGTCGTACCAGTCGCCGGAACAGGTGACTCCGTCGTAGAGCAATGAAACGATGGCATCGTGGCGCGCGGGCGCCTGGGTGAGCGATATCGACGATGGCATGCCGATGACTCCGCTTCCTAGTTCTTCTGCCCGGTGACCACGCCGGCCGATGGGGCTGGGGGCCATATCTGCAGATAGTCGGGCTCGTAGATCAGGTCGACCAGCATGCGGGTCCACGCGGTCGAGACATAGCCGTTGTGGACGGAAACGCCGCCGAGGCTCGGCACCCGGAAGTTGAGCATGCTCTCGCTGGTCTCGATGTTCCACATGCGCCCCTGTGCGGGCACACGGCGTTCGGACGGCGGAAAGCCGTCTCTGCTGCCTTTCGACTGGAGATAGTCGAAGTTCACGTCGGCAACGTTGCAGACAGCCTTGCTCCTGAGTTCCTCCCGCTGCTGCATCGACAGCATCGGACGCCGCACCAGCACGCCGCAGTAGTCAACGGGCACGTCGCTCACCGGGGGCAACCAGGCGTATCGCTGCACGAACTGGTTGTATTCGAACCCCTTGCCCGCGTCCTGTTCCCATGCATTTGCGTCCACGTGGTCTTCGACCTTCCTGCAATCGCTCCCGCTGCAGCGCATGACGTCCAGCACGTGCGTGATGTAGGCGGGGAAATGGCCGATGGTCGTGCCCGAGGCCTTCTCCTCTTCCCTGACAACCTCCCTGTCTTTCTCCATCTCCTTTTCCTTCTCGCTCCACTCTGGTTTGAGCCAGCCCAGCGAGAACGCCTTCGGGTAGATCCAGCCAGTGGCCCAGTCTTCTTTCGAGGTCATGTTGATCCAGCTCGGGCGCAGCGCTTCGGCCCGCGCAAAGCCTTTTGCATAAAGCGGCGAGAAATAGTCCGCGCCGATCGCCGCATTGACCGTGTTCACCAGCACCCGCTCGCCAAGAGGCTGCGAACGGCCCTCGATAAAGTCCGGCACGAAGGCCCTGCTCAACAGGCGGCCGCCGAACGAATGCCCCATCACGACCATGCGGCTTTCAGGATGGGTCTCGCGCATCGCTTTGGCCACCGCGTCCAGGGTGCCACGAACACCGTCCGGCGACCGGTTGGCGGCAATGGCATTGGCCACCCCGGCGCGCGACCCTACGGAGCGAAACCATCTGTAGCCACCGTCGTAGACCTCGCCCTGCCAGCCCACATAGATGCCCAGGACATCCGGCACGCGCCCATCGGGAAACTTGCGCACCAGCGAATCCTTCGTGCGCGCGAGCAGGTCATCGAACTTGACGGCGTTCTCGCTCTCGTCCGAAGCGACGGTGCTCGCGTTCTGATGCCAGCCGTGCACATAGACGAGCACGAACAAGGGCTTGTGCGTGTTCTTGAGGTAGCGCTCGACGGCATTCCACTGATTGACATCGTGGGGCCAGCCTTCGGCATTGAACTCCAGGTAGGCCTTGGGCACGCGCCGTTCGATGTATCTGGCGGGGTCCGTGTCCGCCGGAAGCGCCTGGCGGTAGGTCCACCATCCGTCGCGCCGAACGAAGACGGGCGTCGACTTCACGGCACCGGCGTATTCCTCGTCCGTGCATTGGCGGGGCGTCTTGCAGCTCACACGCTGCCAGGCATGGTCGGGAACATAGGTCCCGCACCCTGTCAGCACACATGCAGCGCACGCTGCAAGGAAGGCGCGACGCCGGGCATGAGCGCCCAAGCCTGCGGTTGCGGCGGGCGTGGTTCTGTTGGACAGGTGCATGGCGCTCTCCCCCGAGGCGTGTGCATTTGTGAATCCGGCGGATTCTGGAGCTTCGCGGCGCGGAGCGCCATCCTGTGTTTCGAGGATGCGCAGGCACGCGCGCCACCCTGGCCGCGAGCGCTTATGCTCGTGCGATGGGTGAATTCGACCTGATCACACGCTACTTCAAGCGCCCCGCCACGCGCTCCCCGCTCGGCGTGGGCGACGACTGCGCCTTGCTCGCGCCGGCCGCAGGCATGCAGCTCGCGGTTTCTTCCGACATGCTGGTCGAGGGCCGGCACTTTCTCTCGACCGTCGATCCGGCGCGCCTCGGCCACAAGGCGCTGGCGGTGAACCTCAGCGACCTTGCGGCCTGCGGCGCGAAGCCGCTGGCCTTTACCCTCGCGCTGGCGTTGCCGGGCGTGGACGAAGGCTGGCTCGAAGGCTTCTCGCGCGGCCTCTTCGCGCTGGCCGATGCGCATGGCTGCGAACTGGTGGGCGGCGACACCACGCGCGGGCCGCTCAACATCTGCATCACGGTGTTCGGCGAAGTGCCGGCCGGCGCGGCGCTGCTGCGTTCGGGCGCGCGGGCCGGCGACGACATCTGGGTCAGCGGCACGCTGGGCGATGCGCGGCTGGCGCTGGAGGTGTTTCGCGGCACGGTCGCGCTGTCGGCCGATGCCTTCGAGTCGGCACGCGCGCGCATGGAACAGCCGACGCCGCGCGTGGCGCTGGGGCAGGCGTTGCGCGGCACGGCCACGTCGGCGGTGGATGTGAGCGACGGGCTGATCGGCGACCTGGGCCACATCCTCGGATCGAGCGGTGTGGGCGCCACGCTCGATGCTGATGCAGCGACGGCGCTGATTTCGGTCGAGGCGCCCGGCCTCGGCAAGGAAATCCTGCGCACCTGCGCGCTGTCGGGTGGCGATGACTACGAGTTGGTCTTCACTGCACCGCCGTCGGCACGCGGTGCGGTCGAACAGGCCGGCCAGGACAGTTCAACGTGCGTCACGCGCATCGGCCGCATCGATGCCGAAGCCGGCCTGCGCATCGTCGATGCGAGTGGTGCGCCGGTGGCGCAGCGCTTCGGCTCGTTCGATCACTTCGTCTGATCAGCCTCCACGCACCATCGCCTGCATCTTTTGTTGAGCCGCATTGATGGCGGCCGACTGGCTGTTCAGCTGCTGCAGCATCTTGTTGAGTTCGGCCTGCACGGCCGGATCGGACACGGTGACCGAGCTGCCGGAGACCTGGATCTTCGATTTGTTCTGCTGCAGAAAGTCGCCGATGGACAGCGCGCTGGCGAACACGGTGTCGAGCGCGGGGAACACTTCCTTGAACGTGGTGGCGGGCGCCGTCACCGTCTTTTCGTAGGCCTTGTCGTAGACCTGCTTCAGGTCGTCAGGCTGCTTGAGCTGCGCGTGCGCGGCATCGGCCTTGGCCACCTGCTGATCGAGGGCAGTGCGCAGGCCGCCCAGGCCTTCCTTGGCGGCCTTGAGGTCGTCGTGGCGCGAGGCCAGGTCGGTGATCGAGCGCGGTGCGCCCTTGGCCATGACCTCGTTCATCGGCTTGCTGACCGACTGGTTCATGCCTTCGTTGAAGTCGGTGATCACCGCGTAGTGCTGCGCGTAGTCGCCGAACGAGGCCTTTTCTTCGGCGGTCGGGGTCGGCACGCGCAGGCCCGGCTTGTCGAGCACGCGGGTCTGCAGGAAGGCGATGAAGGCGACGCGCTGGTCGGCCTCCTTGTTGCCACAGGCCACCAGCACGACGCTGAAGGCCAGCAGGAGCGACAGGGCTCCGAGACGTTGGACGAAGGTTCTCATGGGCCAGGCCCTCCCGTGGTTGCTGCGGATGCAAAAAATTATAGGGAGCGCTTCAGCGCTTCGATGAAGGCGCGCGCCGCGGCCGAGAGCGAATGGCCGCGCTTGATGACGACCGAGATGTCGCGCGCCACGCGCGGCGCGCTGAGCACCTTGACGACCAGCGACGGATCGGCCTCGGCCCGCGCAAAGGCCGAGGGCATGATCGACGCGCCCATGCCGGCCGCGGTCATCCAGATCGCGGTGGAGAGAAAAGAGACTTCGTTCACCACGTCGAGCGTCACGCCGGCCTCGGCCGCGGTGCCGTCGATGAGCGGGCGCACGCCGTAGCCGGGCCGCACGGTGATGACGGGGTGGCGGCCCAGGTCGCTCCAGCGCACGACGCGCGCCTTGGCCAGCGGATGGTCGCTGCGGCACACCAGCGCGAGGTGATCGCGCATCAGCCGCTGCACCTCGACCTCGGCGCCGGGGCGCTCGGGCGTGCCGATGCCGAAGTCCACATGCTCGCCGATGATGCGCGAGATGAACTGGTCGGGCGCGCAGTCGTTCACCAGCACGCGCACCTTGGGATGCTGCTCGCTGAAGGCGCGCATGGCATCGGGCAGCAGGAAGGCCGCGAGCGTGGGCGTGATGGCCAGCGTGACGCGGCCGCGCTCCAGCGTGGCCAGTTCTCGGAAATCGTTCGACAGCGAATCGACGTCGCGCAGGATGCGCTCGACCGTCACCATCATCTGTTCGGCTGCAGCCGTGGGTTTGAGCGAACGGGTGGTGCGGTCGAACAGGCGCGTGTCGAGCCCCTCTTCGAGCTGGCGGATCAGCATGCTCACCGCCGACTGCGTGACGAACAGCCTTTGCGCCGCCGTGCTGAGCTTGCGCAGCTGGTAAACGGCCAGGAAAGCGCGCAGCTGGCGGATCGTAGGACTGAAGTTCGCATTCATCAGGAAAGATGATATTTGATTCGGAATTTCTTGATTTACGAATGAATCCGGCCATCGTTCAATGCGCATTCGGACCATACCCATATTCAAGGAGTCTCGATGACGGTTCCCCTCGCCCGCGGGACAAGCGCACGGCGTCGGCAGCTGATGCTGGCGACGGCTTGCACCGTCTTCGGCGGCGCGGCGTTCGCGCAGGCTCCAGCCGGCGACTTTCCGAACAAACCCATCCGCATGGTCGTGACGTTTCCGCCGGGCGGCAGCGCCGACGCGGTGGTGCGCATGCTGGTGCCGCGGCTCAACGAGAAGCTGGGCCAGCCGGTGGTGGTGGACAACCGGCCCGGTGCCGGCGGCAACGTCGGGCTTTCGCTGGTGGCCAAGACGCCGGCCGACGGCTACACACTGGGCCTGGGCGCGGCGGGCGCGCTGACCGCCAACGTGAGCCTGTATCCGCAGATGCCCTTCGATCCGGTGAAGGACTTCAAGCCGGTGGGCATGGTCGCGGCCACGCCCTTCGTGATCGTCGGCCATCCCTCGATCGCGGCGCGCACGCAGCGCGAGCTGATCGCGCTCGCGAAGTCGAAGCCGGGCGGCCTGTCGATCGGCCATGGCGGCAACGGCACGGCAATGCACCTGTCGGCGGCGCTGTTCGCGCAGATGGCCGATGTGAAGCTGGTCGAAGTGCCCTATCGCGGCTCGGGCCCGGCGGCGCTCGACGCCATGGCGGGGCAGATCCCGCTTGCGCTGGTCGACCTGCCGGCCTCGCTGCAGCAGATCCGGGCCGGCAAGCTGATCGCCTTTTCGGTCACCAGCGCGCAGCGCGTGCCGATGCTGCCCGACGTGCCCACGGTGGCCGAGGCCGGGCTGCCGGGCTATGACTCGACGGGCTGGTTCGGCGTGGTGGCGCCGGCCGGCACGCCCGCGCCCATCGTGATGCGGCTGAACGCGGAGATCAATGCCGCGCTCGGCGACGAACAGATCAAGGCCTCGATACGCAACCTCGGCGCGGAGCCGGCGCCGGGTTCGAGCGAAGCCTTCGAGGCCTACATCCGCTCCGAAACGAAGAAGTGGGCGAAGGTCATCCAGGCCGCCAACATCCGGCTCGACTGACACGAACCGACAGGATCTCTTATCTCTTGCAAGACATGACAGACAACACCGCACTGACCGCCGACGTGATGATCGTCGGCGCAGGCCCCGTGGGACTCACGCTGGCGATGGACCTTGCCTCGCGCGGCGTCACGGTGATCATTTGCGAAACGCGCCATTTCGCCGAGCCGCCGAACGTGAAGTGCAACCACGTGGCCTCGCGCACCATGGAGCAGTTCCGCCGCCTGGGCGTGGCGCAGAAGCTGCGCGATGCGGGGCTGCCCGCGGACCATCCGAACGACGTGGTGTTCCGCACCAGCGTGACGGGCACCGAGCTCACGCGCATTCCCATCCCCTGCCGGCGCGACCGCTACACCGAGACCGAGGGCCCCGACGCGTGGTGGCCCACGCCGGAGCCGCCGCATCGCATCAACCAGATCTACCTGGAGCCGATTTTGCTGAAGCACACGGCCGCGCTGCCGGGCGTGCAGCTGCTCAACCGCACGCAGTTCGCGGGCTTCACGCAGGACGACGAAGGCGTGACCGCCATTGCCACCGACATGGACAGCGGCGTGACGCGCAGCATCCGATGCCGCTACATGGTGGGCTGCGACGGCGGCAGCTCCGCCGTGCGCAAGCAGATCGGCGCCAAGCTCGAGGGCACGGCCGTCATTCAGCGCGTGCAGTCGACCTTCATCCGCGCGCCGGAATTGCGCGCCATGATCCCGGGCAAGCCGGCGTGGTCTTACTACGCGATGAACCCGCGCCGCTGCGGCACGATGTTCGCCATCGACGGCCACGAGACCTGGCTGGTGCACAACCATCTGAACGCCGAAGAACCCGAGTTCGATTCGGTCGACCGCGACCAGTCGCTGCGCGACATCCTCGGCGTGGGGGCGGACTTCGAATACGAGGTCATCAGCAAGGAAGACTGGGTCGGCCGCCGCCTCGTGGCCAACCGCTTCCGCGAAGGCCGCGTGTTCCTGGCGGGCGACGCGGCGCACCTGTGGGTGCCCTATGCGGGCTACGGCATGAACGCGGGCATTGCCGATGCGCTCAATCTTTCGTGGCTGCTGGGCGCGGTGGTGCAGGGCTGGGGCGACGAGGCCATGCTCGATGCCTACGAGGCCGAGCGCCAGCCGATCACCGAGCAGGTATCGAACTTCGCGATGGACCATGCGCAGAAGATGATCCGCGCGCGCCGCGCGGTGCCGCCGAACATCGAAGAGCCCGGCCCCGCGGGCGACGCGCTGCGGGCCGAGATCGGGCACGAGGCCTACGAGCTCAACGTGCAGCAGTTCTGCTGCGGCGGCCTGAACTTCGGCTACTTCTACAGCGGCTCGCCGATCATCATTGCGGACGGCGAACACACGGCGCCGTCCTATTCGATGGGCGACTTCACGCCCTCCACCGTGCCCGGCTGCCGCGCGCCGCATTTCTGGCTGGCCGATGGCCGCTCGCTCTACGACGCCTTCGGCCCCGGCTACACGCTGCTGCGCTTCGACCGCAGCGTGGACGTGAAGCCGATCGAGCATGCGGCACGTGCCTACAGGATGCCGCTCACGGTGCTCGACATCGAGACCGAAGACGTGCCCAAGGCCTACGCGCACCGCCTGGTGCTGTGCCGCGCCGACCAGCACGTGGCCTGGCGTGGTGCGCACCTGCCGGCCGAGGTCTACGACCTGGTGGCGATGCTGCGCGGCGAAGCCAGGCGCGTGCTGGCACGCAAGCGGGCGCTGGCCTGGGAAGGCGTGGTCGCCTGAGCCTGGCGGGGCCCGTTCACCAGGCTCTCCGCGCCACGGTGCGATACGCCAGCCACGCCGCCAGCGCGGGGGCCAGCGCAAAGCTCGCGAACAGCCAGATGGCCGCCGAGCGGCCGCCTTCGATGCCGCCCGGCACGGTCAGGCCCGCCGCATTGGCGACCAGTCCTGCCACGGCCGCGCCCACGGCCATGCCGTAGAGCTGCACTGTGGTGATCGAGGCCGAGGCCCGGCCTTCCTCGCCCTTGGGGGCCAGCGACATCACCCGCGTCACCAGGTGCGGCCAGCCGATGCCCACGCCCAGGCCGACCGCCGCGAGCGCGATGGCCACCAGCACCGTCTCGAAGCCCGCGCCGAGCAGGCCCGGTGCCGGCAGCAACACAACCAGCGCAACCAGGCCCAGCGTGCAGACCACCGGCCCGGTGCGCAGGATGCGATCGGCTCCGGCACCGCTGCGGCCCGACGACAGCAGCGAGCCCGCGCTCCAGCCACCCGCCATCGCCGCCGTGAGGTAGCCCGCCATGAGCGGCGAATGGCCGTGCAGCAACTGCAGGAAGTACGGCACGAAGATTTCGGTGGTGGTGCCGATCAGCAGCAGCGCCACGCTGGCGTAGATGGCGCCGAGCGGCGTGCGCACGGCATAGGCGCCGGTGGGCAGCACGCGCACGCTGGCGCTGCGGTCGATGCGCGTGGCGGCGAAGCCGATGGCCAGCCCGAGCACCACGCCGGCCGCCTGCCAGGGCAGGTCGGACAGGAAGCCGCTTGCCGCGATCACCAGCACCGAGGCCGCGAGCAGGCCGATCTGCAGGGCCGGCACGCGCGGCAGGGTTGCGGGTCGTTCATGCTTCACGCCGGCCGAGGGCCGCAGTTGCACCAGCACCAGCAGTGCCTGCGCCGCCGCCACCGGCAGCAGGAACCAGAAGGCCCAGCGCCAGTGCCCGGCCTGCGCGAACAGCCCGCCCACGGCCGGCCCGCACAGCGTGGCGACGCCCCACATGCCCGACACCAGCGCCACCGCGCGCGGCCAGAGCCGCGGCGCGAACACCAGCTGGATCAGCCCGTAGCTCAGCGCGGCGAGCATGCCGCCGCCGAGCCCCTGCACCGTGCGGCCCGCAAGCATCCATGGCATGGCCGACGCCAGCGCGCAGCCCATCGAACCGGCGGTGAAGACCGCCAGCGCGGTCAGGCAGGCGCCGCGCGGCCCGAGCACCGCGAGCAGCCGCACCGACAGCGTGGCACCGAGGATCGAGCCGACCACGAACAGCGTGGTGCTCCAGGCGTACCAGTCGAGCCCGCCGATCTCGCGCACCACCGACGGCAGCACGGTGGTCACGATGTGCACGTTGATGGCATGCAGCGCGACGCCGCCGGTAAGGGCAAGCGCGCGCCAGCCGTTGCGACCGGTGAACAGCTCGCTCCATGCCGCGGTGGGAGACGGGGCTTGCAGGGCGGCGGAATCGGCGGAAGAAGAAGACGACATGGCAGACACGAAGAGCGGAAAGAAGGCCCGAATACTAGGTGCGCCCGCTTAATTAAACAAGCTATTGCTTTGATAAATAGAAACTTCGGCGCGCGGGCCAGGGCGCAGATGCGCGACACTTCTGCCCCTGATGCAAGCCGTTTCTTCCTTCGACACCCGCGACATCCCCGACGCCACCGGCCCCATGCCGACGCCCACGCTGCCCCGCCCCACCGTCCGCTTCCTGTTCTCGCACCCCGCGCATGCCATCGCGCTGGGTTTCGGTTCGGGGCTGCCGCGCCTGGCGCCCGGCACCGTGGGCACGCTGTGGGCCTGGGTCGCCTTCTCGGTGATGCAGCTGTGGTTTGCGCCGGCCACCATCGGCTGGATCATCCTGGCGTCGCTGCCCATCGGCTGGTGGGCCTGCACGGTGACGGCGCGCGACATGAACATTGCCGACCCCGGCGCCGTGGTGTGGGACGAGGTGGTCGCCTTCTGGATCGTGCTCTGGCTGGTCACGCCGGCCGGGCTGCTCGCGCAGGCCGTTGCGTTTGCGCTGTTCCGTTACTTCGATGCCGCCAAGCCCGGACCGGTGGCCTGGGCCGACGCGCTGTTCAAGCAGCGCGATGCGGCGCAGGTGCGCTGGTGGGGCGCGGGCTTCGGCATCATCCTCGACGACCTGGTGGCGGCTTTCTGTACGCTGCTGGTCATTGCGCTCTGGCGCGCATGGTGGCAAGACCGATGATGGATTCTTCTTCGACGCTGCCCGCGCAGCCGACGCTCGCCGACCAGGACACGCCCGCGCTGGTCGTGGCCGTGGCCGGGCTGCTGCAGAAAAAGGGCTGGATGCTGGCCACCGCCGAGAGCTGCACGGGCGGGCTGATCGCCGCCGCCTGCACCGAGCTTGCGGGCTCGAGCGCATGGTTCGAGCGCGGCTTCATCACGTATTCGAACGGCGCCAAGACCGAGCTGCTGGGCGTGGACGCCGCGGTCATCGAGGCGAACGGCGCCGTCAGCGAGCCGGTGGTGCGCGCCATGGTCACGGGCGCGATCGCGCACTCGCCGCCGTCGCGCGCGGCGCTGGCCGTCACCGGCGTGGCGGGCCCGACCGGCGGCACGCCCGACAAGCCGGTGGGCACCGTGTGGTTCGGCTGGTCGGTCGATGGCGAAGTGCGCACCGAGCGCCGCCGCTTCGACGGCGACCGCGCCACTGTGCGCGCGGCCACGGTGCACTACGCGCTGCAGACGATGGTCGAGCTGCTCGCGCGGTAACGGCGGGCATCGGCGCAGCGGCGCGCGCCTTGCCGGGGCCCGGGCGTTCATGAAACCGCCGACGGGCCGTTCGTTGCATCCACGCGATCTATGATTTCCTCGCGCGCCATCCTCCGGTGACGCGACCCGCCCCCAACCCAAAGGCCCCATGACCGCAGCCACCAATGCCCAAACCATCGAGCGCTTCTACAGCGCGTTCGAGAAACTCGACGCCGCCACCATGGCCGCCTGCTATGCGCCCGACGCGGAGTTCGACGACGAGGCGTTTTCGCTGCGTGGCCGCCGCGAGGTCGGCGGCATGTGGCGCATGCTGGCCCTGGCCACGCGCGCCAAGGGGGCCGACGTGTGGCGCCTGAAATGGCGCGACGTGCAGGCCGACGAGACCACGGGCAGCGCCCACTGGGATGCGCACTACCGCTTCAGCGCCACCGGCCGGCTGGTCGACAACAGCATCGACGCGCGCTTCACCTTCACGCCCGAGGGACTGATCGCCACGCACCGCGACAGCTTTCCGTTCTGGACATGGTCGCGCCAGGCCCTGGGCATGCCGGGCCTGCTGCTCGGCTGGACACCGATGCTGCGCAAGAAGGTGCGCGCCACCGCCGCCACCAATCTCGCCGCCTTCCTGGCACGCCAACCCTGAGCGCCACGCCGGGCCACCCCCAACCAGCTCGCACCGCAGTGCGGCGCACGGAGATTTTTGAATGAGCACCACCGACCTCGCCTTCACCAACAACGAAGCCCTGCACCGCTACGAGGCCGCGCTCGACGGCAAGCTCGCGGCCTATGCCGAGTACAACCTGCTGACCGACGCGATCATGTTCACCCACACCGAAGTGCTGCCCGAGCACGAAGGCAAGGGCGTGGGTTCGGGCATTGCGCGGCACGTGCTCGACGAGGCGCGCGCGAAGGGGCTGCATGTGATTCCGGTGTGCCAGTTCATCGCGGGCTACATCCGCAAGCACCGCGAATACGCCGACCTCGTGCGACCGGACATTCAACGCGCCTTCAAGATCTGAGCGGGCCGGCCTTCGGCGCGGGCAGCCACGCGAAGGCCACGATGCCCAGCACCAGCAGCGCGGCAATGGTCGCCAGCACGGCCGTCAGCGGGTCGGCGCCATGCGCCGAGGCCACCGAGGCGGCCACGCCCGTTCCCCACTGCATGAACGCCACGCCGAGGAACATCGCCATCGTGAAGACGGCCATTGCGCGCCCCGTCAGCGCGGCCGGGTAGGCGCCGCGCACGTCGGCGTACTGCCAGACGATGAAGCCCGAGAGCACGCCGATCAGCACCATGCCGCCGACGTCGAGCCACGCCGAATGCAGGAAAGCGATGAGCGCGAACAGCACCGCGTAGACCAACCCGCAGGCCACGATCCAGCGACGGCGCGCGGCGGCACCGTCGCGGTCGAGCTTGCCGAACAGGGGCGCGCCGAACAGCGAGATCACCGACACCACCAGCGCCACGTTGCCGCTCTGCACCAGCGAATAGCCGTGGCGCTGCATCATGAGCGGCCCCAGCCAGAGCCCGCGCAACGAGATGAAGGCCGCATAGGTCACCGCGCCGAGCACGATGATGCCGAGCGTGTGCGGCATCGCGAACAGCGCGCCGAACTGGCGGATCGCCTCGGGGATCGACTCCTTCACCTGCGGCACAGCCGATGCGGGTTCGTGCACCCAGCGCCAGATCGCGAGCCAGGCCAGCGCGGCGGCCACGGCCAGCACCAGGAAGCCCGCGCGCCATGAATAGGCCTGCACCAGCCACGCCAGCGGCGTGCCCGTGGCCAGCATGCCCAGGCCGCCGATGGCCAGCACCATGCCCGAGACGGTGGCGAAGCGCGCCGCCGGAAAGTGCCGCGCGATGAACACGGTGCACACGAGGAACGCCGGCGCGCAGCCGACGCCGATCAGCGCCTGCCCCGCCACCAGCACGAGGTAGCTGGACGACACGGCCGACAGCAGTGCGCCCGCGATGGCGATGGGAAAGGCCACCAGCACCGTGCGCCGCACGCCGTGCAGGTCGATGCCGATGCCCATGAAGAGCTGCATGGCGCCGAACGCGAAATGAAAAGCCCCCGAGAAGATCCCGAGGGCCTGGGCTGACAGCTTGAAGTCGGCCTGCAGCGGGCTCGCCATGATGGCGCCGACCGTGCGGAAAGCCTGGCTCAACGCAACCCCGGCGCACAGCGCCAGCACCATGACCCAGGCCGCGCGAGGCGTCAGGGGTTCTGCGGCAAGGCGCTGCGCCGGGATGGAGCTCATTTCAGGAATGCAGCGGAACCGAGGCCTTCCCCCTTGCAAGGGGGAAGGCACGCACGGCACGGCGTGCGCAAAGCCTGGGGGCGAGCCCGGTCACTCGCCGTGGCACTTCTTGTACTTCTTGCCGCTGCCGCAGGGGCACGGATCGTTGCGGCCAGGCGTGGCTTCCTTGCGGATCGTCTCGACCTTCGGCCCGAGGCTCTTCCAGAGCTGGCGCAGGTCGTACACCGCCCAGATGGCGGCGCCGAAGTCGTCGAGCCGCTGCTGGCTCACGCTGGGTGGGCCATCGTCGCTGTACATCGAGACGGTGGGCTTGGCGGTGTCGTCCTCGGTCAGGGCCACGATGTTGTCGAGCGCGTCGTCGAGCATCTGGGCGGCTTCCTTGTCGCGCGGCGCGGCCCACTCCTCGGGCCAGTTCTCGACCGCGTACATGAAGCCCAGCGCCCAGACCTGCGCGAACGAAGGGATCTCTTCGCCGGCCACTTCGGCACGTTCTTCCTCGGGCAGCGAGGCGATGGCGCCGCGGGTGTCGAGCACCTCGGGCTGCCAGCTGCGTTCGTCGTCCAGCGTCTCGACGGGGGCGTCCAGGCCCTCTTCGATCTCGCGCCAGCGGCGCTTCCAGTTCCAGACGAACTCCATCTGCTGCGCGGGCGAAAAGCTGTCGCCCAGCAGCACCGGCCAGTATTCGGCGGGCGGAATCGGCCGGCGGGTGCAGATCAGCGCGGCCATGAAGCCTTCGCAGAACTCCCACTGGGGAATTTCCTCGTCGTGCTCGCGCATGGCGTCGAGTGCATGGTCGAGGGCGTCGAAATCGTCGGGGCCGAGGGGTTCCTGGGCGGGCGAAGGGGTCTGGGGGGTATCGGGGGAGGTCGTCATGGCAAGTTCCGGGCAGCCCTCTATGATGCAGCAGGCTCTGGCAGTCATCTCATTTCTATGCCCACGATTATTCCGTTTCCAACGCGTTACAGCGCCTTTGCCCTGTGCGTGGTCGGCCTGGTCGCCTGCCTCGCCTTTGTTCTGGTGTCGCCGCACCTCTGGCTGGCTTGGATCGGCGTGGTCGTTTTCGCGGTGCTCAGCGGCACCGGCGTGCACGACCTGCGCCAGACCCGACATGCCATCCTGCGCAATTACCCGGTGATCGGCCATATCCGCTTTCTGCTGGAGTACATCCGCCCCGAGATGCGGCAGTACTTCATCGAGAGCGACTCCGAGGCCGCGCCCTTCTCGCGCGCGCAGCGCTCGCTGGTCTACCAGCGCGCCAAGGGCGACCCCGACAACCGGCCCTTCGGCACGCAGCTCAACGTGACCATCGCGGGCTACGAGTGGATCAACCACTCGATGCAGCCGACCAAGCTCGAGAACCACGATTTCCGCATCGTGATCGGCGGCACGCCGCAGCCGGCCGATGCCAACCCGGCACAGGTCTGCACGCAGCCGTACAGCGCCAGCGTGTTCAACATCTCGGCCATGAGCTTCGGTGCGCTGTCGGCCAACGCGATCCTGGCGCTCAACCAGGGCGCCAAGATGGGCGGCTTTGCGCACGACACCGGCGAAGGCTCGATCTCGCAGCACCACCGGGTGCACGGCGGCGACCTGATCTGGGAAATCGGCTCGGGCTACTTCGGCTGCCGCAACGACGACGGCACGTTCAGCGAAGAACGCTTCACCGCCAACGCGCGCGACCCGCAGGTGAAGATGATCGAGATCAAGCTGAGCCAGGGCGCCAAGCCCGGCCACGGCGGCGTGCTGCCGGCGCCGAAGGTCACGCCCGAGATCGCCGCCGCGCGCGGCGTGCCGGTGGGCGTGGACTGCATCTCGCCCTCGTCGCACAGCGCGTTCTCCAACCCGACCGAGATGATGCATTTCGTCGCCAGGCTGCGCGAGCTGTCGGGCGGCAAGCCGACGGGCTTCAAGTTCTGCCTGGGCCATCCGTGGGAATGGTTCGGCATCGTCAAGGCGATGCAGGCCACCGGCATCACGCCCGACTTCATCGTGGTCGATGGCGCCGAGGGCGGCACGGGCGCGGCGCCGGTCGAGTTCAGCGACCACGTGGGCGCGCCGCTGCAGGAAGGCCTGCTGCTGGTGCACAACACGCTGGTCGGCGTCAATTTGCGGCACCGCATCAAGATCGGCTGCGCCGCCAAGGTGATCACCGCCTTCGACGTGGCCCGCATGATGGCGCTGGGTGCCGACTGGTGCAACGCGGCGCGCGGTTTCATGATGGCGCTGGGCTGCATCCAGGCACAGAGCTGCCATACCGGCCACTGCCCCACCGGCGTGACCACGCAGGACCCCGTGCGCCAGCAGGCGCTGGTGGTGCCGACCAAGGCCGACCGCGTGCGCAACTTCCACCGCAGCACAC
Source organism: Variovorax sp. EL159 (assembly GCF_900100965.1). GTDB lineage: Bacteria > Pseudomonadota > Gammaproteobacteria > Burkholderiales > Burkholderiaceae_C > Variovorax. Next base: position 57,043 of record NZ_FMUJ01000007.1, read on the forward strand.
TGCATGCGCTGCAGGAGCTGGTGCAGGCCGCCGGCCTCGACCATCCGCAGCAGATCACCGCGCACCACATCGTGCGCCGCATCTCCGACACCGAAGTGCGCCTGTTGAGCAACCTGGTGATGCAGGTGCAGCCGGGCGCCCTGCTCGGCGCGCTCGATGAGCAGCACAATGTTTTCAGAACCTACTGGCCTCTGGCCAGCGCAGAGAGCTTCCAGCCCGTGACGAAGGGCCCGCAAGGGTTGATGGCAACGGGCCTCGCCATGGCCGCATGAACGCGGCGCGAAGCGCGAACGTATTGACCTGATGAATCCACTGAGACGAGGCGCCCCGACGCGCCTGCAGGCGCGCAAGGGCGCAGCTTCGGCGCCCGTGCCCCTTGATGCCCTGCCGAATCCGCCGGCGCCCGGCGACTACGCGGAATTCCTGCGCGCCACCCTGCCGCGCCAGGAGAAGAACGTGGCCAGCCACCGCTTCGGCAGCGAGCGCGTGTGGCTCAAGAAGGCCGGCCCGCGCCACGGCAAGTGGGGCTACCGCGTGATGGCGGCGGTCGCGCGGATGGCGCGGCTGGACATCATCAAGCCCGTGCCCAACCCGGGCGGCGAAGCGGCCATTGCCACCGAGGCGCGGCGCCTGAAGCAACTGGCGGCCGCCGGCCTGCGCGTGCCCACGGTGCTGGCGCAGCAGGCGGACGGCCTGCTGATCTCCGACCTCGGCGAAAGCGGCCGTGCCACCGTCGTGCTGCAGGAGCGGCTCGACCAGGCCGCCGCCGCCGGCCCCGCCGCCCTGCTCGCGGTGTGGCGCGAAGGCCTCGTGGCCATCGCGGCCGTGCATGTGCGCGGCCAGCACCTGAGCCAGGCCTTCGACCGCAACCTCGTGCAATGCCCCGATGGCGTGATCGGCTACATCGACTTCGAGGACGACCCCGCCGAGGTCATGACGCTGGCCGAGTGCCAGGCGCGCGACTGGCTCAGCTACCTGCATTCGACGGCCATGATGCTGGAAGCCGCCGCCCCGCAAGCCGCGGGGCAGCACTGGCACGCGGCGCTGGCGGGCGTGAACGAAGAGGTGCGCGAGCGCATCGCCAACGCGGCGCGGCGCATGAAGTGGGCGCAGAAGCTGCCGGCCAGCCGGCGCTGGGGACGCGACACGCAGCGCGTGCGGGCGGTGGCGCGGCTGCTGGGGCGGTGGCACGGCGTGCCGCCCACCCACACGCCTGCCAGTTAGCTAGTTAGCCGGTCAGTCCGTCAGGGCGCGAAGGCGTCCTGCACCGCCACGCCGCGCAGCGCCAGCCGCTTCTTCATCGACAGCACCGCCCGATCCTTGCTCAGCAGGAGCGCGCCGTGCGCCACGGCCAGGTCGATGAAGACCTGGTCATCGGGGTCGCTGCAGACGCAGGGCGCGCGCGGCGGCGTGCCGGCCAGCATCTGCACGCGCGCATCGAAGTCGGCCAGCACGGCGGGCACTTCGAGCCCCCGCTGCGCCATGCGCCGGGCGATGAGCGGGTAGCCGAGCACGCGCGCAAGCTCGGTGCGCATCGCGTCGGTCACGATCCAGCGCAGCGCGCCTGCCGCGAGCCTTTCGGTCAGCGGCTCCCATGACGGGTCTTCGAAGACCAGCAGGTCGAGCGCGATGTTGGTGTCGATGACGACGGGGTCGGGTGCGGCGGTGGAAGTCATGGGTGCGTGCGGACTATCGCCGATGTTGCACCATGCGGGGCCGGCGTCAGCCCCGAGTGGGTTCGACGCCCCACAATGCGCGCGGCGCCGTTCGCGCATTGCGCACCGTGCTGCTCCTTCCAACACGCCCTTCTTCTTTCATGAAACGACTTCCGCTGCTTTGCCTTGTCCTGCTCGCCGGCGCGGGTGTCCGAGCGGAATGGCTGACGCTGAACGGCTCGCCGGGCGACGCTGGCAACAGCTATGTGCAGGTCGATCCGACCAGCGTCGAGGTCGACGGCTCGCACCGCAACGTGACGCTGCGCATGAGCCTTGCGGAAGACCGCACCAGCAAGGACGGCGTGCGGTTCCGCTCCTTCGTGGCCCGCGCGAACGTCGATTGCGAAGCCCGCAGCGCACGCTACGTGAGCGCCACCTACTTCGGCCACCCGAACTTCGTCGGCGAGCCTGTTGCGGTGAAGACCTTCGAGGAAGACGACGTGCGCCCGATGACGTTCGCGGGCGCACCGGGCGAGCTGGCCACCCGCACGGTCAATGCGGCGTGCAGCGTCGGCGGCCGCACCACCGCGCAGTGACTGCTCAGGCCTGCCCGGCCGCGTTGTCCTGCGGCGCGCGGTTGGAGCCCCGCACCAGCTCGAAGCGGAACAGGCGGCATTCGATGGGCCCGTTCCACATCGGCACGCGGCGCGATTCCTTCAGCCGCATGTGCTTGGGCAGCTTCAGGTCGGGCGTGAGCACCCAGGCGGTCCAGCCGGCGTAGTTCTTCTTCCAGTGCGTGGCGAGCTGCGGGAAGAAGTCGCCGCCGTCGCCCTCCGGCGCGTCGCCGGAAGTCTGGGCGGCTTCGCGGGCGCCGAAACGGGCCACCCCACCGACCTCGATCCGCTCGCCGTACGGCGGGTTGAGCATGATCACGCCGCCTTCGGCCGGCGGCATGCGCTGCAATGCGTCGCCACCGCGGAATTCGATGGCCTCGGCCACGCCGGCACGCTCGGCGTTGCGCTCGGAAAAGTCGACCATGCGGTGCGACACGTCCGATCCGAAGATGGCGACGTCGCCCGTGGTCACCTGTGATTCGGCTTCTTTCCTGATGGCGGACCAGACATGCGCCTGGAACGGCAGCAGCTTCTCGAAGCCGAACTGCCGCAGCGAGCCGGCCGCGATGCCGCGCGCGATCTGTGCCGCCTCGATGGCGATGGTGCCGCTGCCGCAGCAGGGGTCGTACAGCGGCTGCGCGGCCACGGCGCCGGTCTCGGGGTTCCACCAGCCGCTGGCGGCCAGCATGGCGGCGGCCAGGGTTTCCTTCAGCGGGGCATCGCCCTTGTCCTGGCGCCAGCCGCGCTTGAACAGCGGCTCGCCCGAGGTGTCGATGTAGAGCGTGCAGCTGTCGGTGGTCAGGTGGGCGAACACGCGGCAATCGGGCCACTGGGTCTCGATGCTGGGGCGCACGCCGTGGGCCTTGGCGCGAAAGCGGTCGGCAATGGCGTCCTTGATGCGCAGGGTGGCGAAATTCAGGCTCCGCAGCGGGCTGTGCTGGGCGGTGGTCTCGATCTTGAAGGTCTGCTTCGGGGTGAACCAGATCTCCCAGGCCACGCCGCTGGCGATGGCGTAGAGGTCGTTCTCGTTGCGGTAGGGCGCATGGGCCAGCTCGACCAGCACGCGCTGCGCCAGGCGGCTGTGCAGGTTGAGCTTGAGGGCGTCGCGCCAGTCGGCGCGCACCCGCACGCCGCCGCGCAAGGTGAGCAGGTCTTGCCCGACGCGGCCGGTCAGGGCGTGCACCTCTTGAGCGAGGAATTCCTCGACGCCGGCGGCGCAAGGCAGGAAAAAGGAAAGATCGTTCACGGAAAGTTGACCATCGGGAAGCCCGACTAGGGGTCTCCATTGTCGCCGCGTCACGGCGCTTCTCTATATAGTCGATTCGCCCATGAATCCCACCCCCGCGCCCATGGTTGCCCCGGCTGCTTCCGGCAGCGATGGCTTTGCGATCCAGTGCGAGGTGCTGCGGCTGTCCGTGCGGCCCATCGGGCCGGTGCTGCTGGTGCAGTACCTGCTCAACTGCAGCGTGGCGGCGCTCTTTGCCTGGCAGTACTCGCTGGCCTATGCACTGGTGTGGATCGCGCTGATCACCATGGTGACGGTGCTGCGGGGGTTCTTTCCGCAGCGGCTGCCCGACCCTTTCACACCTGAAAACCTGCGCGCGGCGCAGCGCACCCACACGCTGCGCACCGGCATCTGGGAGCTGGCGCACGGGCTGGCGGGTGTGCTGCTGTTCAACCCCGAGCGCGCCGACCAGCAGTTGCTGCTCGGCCTGATCCTGATGGGCATGACGCTGTCGTCGGCGTTCTCGGTGTCTTTCTACACGCCGGCCACGCAGCTGGCGATCACGCTGCTGCTGGCGCCGGTGATCGTCACCGGGCTCTGGATGGGCGCGCCGACCATGATGGCGGTCGCGGTGATCGGCATCGGCCTCACCGCGATGATGTGGAAGCTGGTGGCCGAACGCTCGCGTCAGCTCGAGGAAAACATCGGCCTGCGGCTCAACGAGCGCACGCTGCGCGAGCAGGCGCTGGCCGGCCTGCGCGCCTCGGAGCAGGCGCAGGCCGAGCGGCTGCGCTTCTTCTCCGCCGCCAACCACGACCTGCGCCAGCCGGTCATGGCCATCGGCCTGCAGGCCGAGGTGCTGCGCCAGCAGTTGGACAACGGCGCGGACATGCCGGCCGTGCAGTACACGGTCGCCTCGCTCGCGCGGGCGCAGCAGGCGCTGGAAGGCCTGACCAACCAGCTGCTCGAAATCGGCCGCATCGAGGCCGCCGTCGATCCGCTGCGGCCGGTGGCGGTGGCGCTGGCGCCGCTGCTGCACGAACTGGCGCGCCAGGCCGGCGACGGTCGGGTGGTGGTGCGCTGCCCGGCGGACGCCGTCGTCTGGAGCGACGCGGTGTCGCTGCGCCGCGTGCTCGCCAACCTGGTCGACAACGCCGTCAAGTTCACGCCGCGCGGCCGCGTGCTGCTGGCGGTGCGGGCGCGCCGGCGCGGCGGCCAGCGGGCCTGGCGCATCGAGGTGCGCGACAGCGGCATCGGCATCGCGGCGGATGCGCAGCAGCGGGTGTTCAACGACTTCGAGCAGATCGGCAATGTCGAGCGCAACCTGCAGCACGGCCACGGGCTGGGCCTGGCGATCGTGCGGCGGCTGGCGGCGCAACTGGGCATCGAGGTCGGGTTGCGCTCAGCGCCGGGACGCGGCTCGGTCTTCAGCTTCGAGCTGCCGGCGGCGGCGGACGATGCGGTGGTGCCCGCGCGGCCCGCCGCCCTGCCGCACGCTGACGCCGACGCGCCCCCCGCGCTGCGCCCTGGTCTCGCCGTGCTGGTGGTGGAAGACAACGCGGTGGTGGCCGACAGCCTGTCGGCGCTGCTGCGCCAGTGGGAGGTGGTGCCGCGCGTCTACACCAGCGCCGCCGAGGCGCTGGCACTGGCCGACCTGCACGCGCTCGATGCGGCGCTGTGCGACATCCGGCTGCCGGGCGTGCTCGACGGCATCGCGCTGGCCGAGAAGCTGCAGCGGCAAAAGCCCTCGCTGACCATCGCGCTGATTTCGGCCGACATCAACGAATCGACCCTGCGCCTGGCCACCGAGCGCGGCTGGCACGCGCTGCGCAAGCCGGTACAGCCGGACGAGTTGCGTGGCGTGCTGCTGAAGGCCCAGCTGCGGGGCTGACCGGGCACGAACGGCCGCATGCCCAAGACGCGGCGATGGCGCAGCCGTGCGATGGCGTCGAAACTTCCGGGATATGCTCCGCGCACAGGCCGCCCGCCCTGCCCCCGATGTCCGTCGACACACCCGCCCCACTCCCCGCCGCCGATGCGCCCGGCCAACGCTATGGCATGGTCGCGATCGTGCTGCACTGGCTGCTGGCGGCCATGATCGTGGGCTCGCTCGGCGTGGGGATCTACATGACGGACCTGCCGTTTTCGCCACTCAGGCTGAAGCTCTACAGCTGGCACAAATGGGCCGGCATCGCCATCCTGCTGCTGTCGGCGCTGCGGCTGCTGTGGCGGCTGGGCCATCGGCCGCCGGCCTTGCCCGCGCCCGTGGCGGCGGCCATGCCGGGCTGGCAGGTTGCGGGCCACCGGGCCAGCCATGTGCTGATGTACCTGCTGTTCTTCGCGGTGCCGCTGCTCGGCTGGGCCTACACCTCGGCGCTCGGCGTGCCGGTCGTGTGGTTCGGCGTGCTGCCGTTGCCCGACTTCGTGCCGCTCGACAAGGATTTCGCCGAGGCCGTGCTCAAGCCGCTGCACAAAGGCAGCGCGTTCACGCTGGCCGGCATCACGCTGCTGCACGTGGCCGCGGCCCTCAAGCACCACTGGATCGACCGCGACGGTCTGTTGAAACGCATGTGGCCCGCGCCACGCAAGGAATCCGCCGGATGAAGCGCCTCTTCCATCTCCCGCCCTTCGTGGCGCTCGCATTCGCATGTGCCGCGGCCACGCCCGCCGGCGCCGAACCCGCGGCCACGCGGCTGGTGACCGACAAAAGCCAGATCACCTTCGTCAGCAAGCAGATGGGCGTGCCGGTGGAAGGCAGCTTCAAGAAGTTCGATGCGCAGGTCGCCTTCGATCCGAAGAAGCCCGAAGGCGGCAGCGTTGCGCTGCAGATCGACACGGCCAGCGCCGGCTTCGGCGTGCCCATGAGCGATGCCGAACTGCCCAAGCAGCCGTGGTTCGATGCCGCGCACTTTCCGCAGGCGAGCTTCCAGTCGAGCGCCATCCACGCGCTGGGCGACGGCAAGTTCGAGATGACGGGCAAGCTCACCATCAAGGGCGTGGCGCGCGCCGTGACGGTGCCGGTCGGCATCGTGGCGGCCGGCGGCAACTACGCGGTGGCCACCGGAAGCTTTACGATCCAGCGGCTCGACTACAGGGTGGGCGACGGCGAATGGACCGACACCTCGGTGGTCGCCAACGAGGTGCTGGTGCGCTTCAAGTTCACGCTCGCCGGCCTGGGGCCGCTGTGAAGCGCCGCGCCGACGGGTCGCCCCCTTTCATTCAGCAGAACACTTTCATGACACTCACATCCACCGCCATGAAAAAGCTCATCCTCCTTGCCGCCGCGTTGTCGGCCACGGCCGCCACGCTGGCGACGGCACAGGAATACACCGCGCCGGCGGTGGCCGCCAAGCCCTCGGGCGGGCCGGTGAAGAACGCCAACTACGTGATCGACCCCACGCACACCTTCGTGATGTACGAGATGGGCCACTACGGCACCACCACCAACCGGGGGCGCTTCAGCACCAAGGACGGCTCGGTGCGGATCGACGACACCGGCACCAGCGGCAAGGTGGACATCACGATGGACATCAGCTCCATCAACACCGGTGTCGACCTGCTCAACCGGCACGTGCAGAGCAAGGACTTCTTCAACGTCGCGGAATTTCCGACCGGCCGCTTCGTGGCCGACCGCATCGACTTCAGCGGCGACAAGGTGGTCGACGTGCCGGGCACGCTCACCCTGATGGGCCAGACGCGGCCCGTGACGCTGAAGGCCGTGCGTTTCAACTGCTACCTGAGCCCGCTGATCAATCGCCAGGTGTGCGGCGGCGATTTCGAGACCACGGTGGAGCGCAGCGACTGGGGCATCACCTGGGGCCTGAATTTCGGCTTCGAGAACAAGGTGAAGCTGCTGGTGCAGGTGGAGGCGGTCAACGTCCAGCCGTAGGCCGGCCCGTGCGGCGCACCCGGCGGCGTCTTACCTCGCGACGCTCTTGCGGGCGTTCTGCCCCAGGCGGCCGCCCGAAGCCCTGGACGACTTCAAGCGCTGGCGAACAGCGGCGGCGGCACGCGGGAGGTTGAGCAGCGCGAGCATCCAGGCACCCGTGACGAGGGTCATCACCGCGCCGAAGATCAGTTGCTCGGAAACCGGCGCGTCGCTCCAGTAGAAAAAGCCGAGCAGAAACGACAGGACCACGGCCCAGACGGCGAGAAGTAGAAGGTTTTTCATTTTGCGCATCGCGGGGTCCGATGGAGAAAATGTAAATGAAAAGAAACCAAAGTACTACTTACAGTTTACTTTTCATGCCTCGATGAGCGTGCATTTCTGCACGTTGTTCTCGCATTTCAAAGCACTTCCAGGAGCCAGAACCCATGGACAACACCCTTTCCCTGCTAGGTATCGCCGGCGCGATGGCCGTGGGCGCGATGAGCCCCGGCCCCAGTTTCGTGATGGTGGCGCGCACGGCCGTGGCCTCGCGCGGTGACGGGCTGGCGGCGGCGCTGGGCATGGGCGCCGGCGGCCTGGTCTTCGCGATCGCCGCGCTGGCCGGCCTGCAGGCCGCGTTCCTGGCGGTGCCCGGCCTTTACCTGGCGATCAAGGGTTTCGGCGGCGCCTACCTGATCTACCTGGGCATCCGGATCTGGCGCGGGGCACGGCAACCGCTGAACGTGGCGGCAGACGCCGGCGACTCTCCGCGCCAGCACCGCCGGGGCGGACGCACCTTCCTGCTGGGCTTGGCAACGCAGGTCAGCAACCCGAAGACGGCGGTGGTGTACGCCAGCATCTTCGCGGCCTTCCTGCCGCGCGAGGTGCCGCTGGTGCTGGCGCTGTCGGTGCCCGCGGTCATCTTCTGCATCGAGACGGGCTGGTACACCATCGTCGCGCTGACGCTCTCATCGGCGGCGCCGCGCTCCGCCTACCTGCGCTACAAGGCCTGGATCGACCGGGCCGCCGGCGGCGTGATGGGCCTTTTGGGCCTGCGGCTGGTGTGGTCGGCCGTGCGCGGCGGCAACTGAAAAGAAGCCGCCCCGGTGGCGCCCGCGCGGCTACAGCAGGCTCTCGGGCGTGAGCGGCGCCAGCAGTTCGAGCATCGTGCGGTCCCAGAAGCCGGAATCGGGCTCCTCATGCAGCACGGTGGTCTTGCCGGCCTCTTCGCTGACCCACTCGATGCGCGAGCCGTCGCTGCCTTCGGCAAAGCGCAGCCGGTAGGCGCCCTGCTGCTTGAGCACGTCGATGAGCTTGAGCGTCTGCTGCGCCATCTCGGGGCTGCGGATGAACAGCCCGATCTCGGTGTTGTGCGACTCGGAGCGCGGGTCGAAATTCATCGAGCCGACGAACAGGATGCGCTGGTCGATCACCGCCGACTTGGCATGCAGCCGCCCGACCGAGGTGCCAAACAGCCCCAGCCGCACGCTGCGGCGCGTGCGCGTCGAACTCAGTTCATAAAGATCGGCGCCCAGCCGGAGCATGTCCGGCCGGTAGCGCCGGTAGGCGGTGTGGACCAGCGGCTCGTCGGTTGCGGCCAGCGAATTGGTGACGACGCTGATCTTCACGTTGCGCCCCCGGATCTCGCGCATCACCTCCAGCCCCGTGGCGCCGGGGATCAGGTAGGGCGAGACGATGGTCACCTCGGAGCGCGCGCGGCGCATCTGCTCGACCACGTTGTAGCGCACGCTGTCGACGTCCAGCAGCGGCACGCCGCCGTACGACGCGGTCTTGCCGATCACACGGTCGGGCGAATCGGCGTAGGCCTCGGCGGTGGTCCAGATCAGGCCAAGCTTGCCGGCGTCGAGGTCTTCGACCATCGGGCTGTAGCCGAGCACGTCGTTGGGCGCGGGCTTGGGCGGCGGCGGCGTGGTGCCGGGGCCGGTGGCGGCGTCGAAGCGCTTCTGCAGTTCTTCGCGCGACAGCCCGCTGGTCACCACCGACTGGATCGGCCGCACATAGACGCTGTTCCAGTACTGGTCGAAGAGCACGCCAAGGCGCGGAATCAGCGCACCGGTGACGAAGGTGTCGAGGTCGAGAAAGTTCTCGCCCGAGGTCCGCGTGAAGTACTGGTTGCCGATGTTGCGGCCACCCGCCACCGCCATCGCGCCGTCGGCGATGAACAGCTTGTTGTGCATGCGGCGGTTGACCCGCTCGAAGTCGAACAGCGAGGCGGTGAAGCGCTTGAGCAGGCTGCCGCGCCCGGCCGGGAACGGGTTGAACAGGCGCAGCTCCACATTGGGCGTGGCGGCCAGGCCGAGCAGCAGCTCGTCTTCGCCCGATGTGTAGAGATCATCCATCAGCAGGCGCACGCGCACGCCGCGCTGGGCCGCATCGCGCAGGGTGCGCAGCAGGTAGCGGCCGGTCTCGTCGTTCTCGATCTGGTAGTACTGCACGTCGAGCGAGCGCTGGGCGCGGCGCGCGAGCTGGATGCGCGTGTCGAAGGCGAAGTCGCCGCCGGGCATCAGGCGAAAGCCGCTCAGGTCGGGGTCGGGCTGCGACGCCAGCGCGATCTTGCCGAGCGCGGTGTCGGCCGAGACGGGCATGGCCTTGGTGGGCGGGCGCGGCGCCTCGTCGGGCAAGGTGGCGCAGCCAGCAAACAGGAGCACGGCCGCCATGGCGAAAACCCAGTGCCCACAACGCGACAGCAGGCGACGAGCCATCGGCGGCTTTCTACAGGGCCTTGCGCAGGTTCGCGGGCGCGATGCGCAGCGCCTCGCGGTACTTGGCCACCGTGCGCCGCGCGCATTCGATGCCCTGCTCTTTCAGCATCTCGGAGATCTGGCTGTCCGACAGCGGCTTCTTGATGCTCTCGGAGCTCACGAACTGCTTGATGAGCGCGCGCACCGCGGTGCTCGACGCATTGCCGCCGGTCTCGGTGCCGAGCGCCGAACCGAAGAAGTACTTGAGCTCGACTGTGCCGAAGGGCGTGGCCATGTACTTGGCCGTGGTCACGCGCGAGATGGTCGACTCGTGCAGGCCCAGCTCGTCGGCGATCTCGCGCAGCACCAGCGGCCGCATGGCCAGCTCGCCGTGCACGAAGTAGCTTTTTTGCCGCTCGACGATGGCGTTGCTCACGCGCAGGATGGTGTCGAAGCGCTGCTGGATGTTCTTGATGAACCAGCGCGCCTCCTGCAGCCGCTGCGACAGCGCCTGGCTGCCTTCGCCCTTGTGCGACTTCAGCGCGCCGGCGTAGATGTCGTGCACCCGCAGGCGCGGCATGACCTCGGGGTTCAGCATGACGCGGAACTTGACGTTGGTGCCGCGCCCGGTCTTGGTGACGATCACGTCGGGAATGACGATGTTGCGCTCGACGTCGACGAAGCGGCGCCCCGGCTTGGGTTCGAGCCGCGCAATGACCTGCAGCGCCGAGCGCACCAGCTCTTCGCTGCTGCGGGTGAGCGTGGCCAGGCGCTTGAAGTCGCGCCGCGCGAGCAGCTCCATCGGCTGCTTGCAGATGGCAACGGCGATCTTGTAGACCTGCGCCAGTTCTTCGTCTTCGCCCGCGTCTTCGGCGGCCAGCGCGCGCAGCTGGATGCACAGGCACTCGCCCAGGTCGCGCGCGCCCACGCCCACGGGCTCCAGGCTCTGCAGCAGGCCGAGCGCCACCTGGAAGTGGTGCACCAGGTCGTCGAACTGGTCGTTGTCGTCGCCCGCCAGGCCCGAAGCCAGGGCCGGCAGCGAGTCTTCGAGGTAGCCGTCGTCGTTGAGCGATTCGATCAGGAAGCGCAGCGCGGCGCTGTCGTTCTCGCCCAGGCGCAGGCTCAGGGCCTGGCGGTGCAGGAACGACTGCAGCGACTCCTGGCTGCGCGCGAGCTCGGTGGCGTCGGCGCGTTCGTCGTCGCCCAGGTTGTTCTGGCGCGCGGGTGCGTCGCTGCCCCACTCGCTGTCGTCCGGTGCCATGTCGACAGTGCCGTCGCCCTCCCAGTCGGGCTCGCGCTCGGCGATCTCGGCGGCGGGGCCGTCGGTGTCGGCCGTGGAGGCGGTGTCGGTGGACGCGGTCGTTGCGCTGGCGCTGGGTGCCGAGGAGAAGTCGCCTTCGCCGGCCTCGCCCGCTTCATCGCGCGGGAGCGGTGTGTCGACGGCGTCGAGCCCGAATTCCTCTCGCGCCGCTTCTTCCGCGGTGCGTTCGAGGAACGGGTTCTCGTCGAGCATCTGCTCCACCTCCTGGCTCAGTTCGAGCGTGGAGAGCTGCAGCAGCCGGATCGACTGCTGCAACTGGGGCGTGAGCGCGAGATGCTGCGAGACGCGAAGGGACAGCCCTTGCTTCATGAGGAAACGGCTCCCCCCCACGCTGCGCGCTTTGCGCCATGCCAACCCCCTGCCGGGAGCGGGCCGGCCGCTTCAGGCGGCCGTGCGCGGCACCCTCCGCGCAGGAGCTCCGCTCGGATGACGGCCACGTTCATCCTTGACCCTCGCCGCACGATCACATCCGGAAGTGTTCGCCCAGGTACACCCTGCGTACTTCGGCGTTGTCGACGATCTCCGAGGGTGTGCCTTGTGCCAGCACATGCCCGTCGCTGATGATGAACGCGTGATCGCAGATGCCCAGCGTTTCACGCACGTTGTGGTCGGTGATGAGCACGCCGATGCCGCGTTCCTTCAGGAAGCTGATGATCCGCTGGATCTCGATGACCGCGATCGGGTCGATACCGGCGAAGGGCTCGTCCAGCAGGATGAAGCGCGGCTGGGTCGCCAGCGCACGCGCGATCTCGACGCGTCGGCGCTCGCCGCCCGACAGCGCCAGCGCCGGCGAATCGCGCAGGTGGTCGACCCGCAGGTCGGCCAGCAGTTCGGACAGGCGCTCTTCGATGTGCGCCTTCGACAGCGACACGAGCTTGCCGTTTTCATCGGGCTCACTCTGAAGCTCCAGCACGGCGCGCACGTTTTCCTCGACCGTGAGCTTGCGGAAGATCGAGGCTTCCTGCGGCAGGTAGCTCAGGCCCATGCGGGCGCGGCGGTGGATCGGCATGTGGGCGATCGGCTCGCCGTCGATCGTGATGTCGCCGGCGTCGGCACGCACCAGGCCCACGATCATGTAGAACGAGGTGGTCTTGCCGGCACCGTTCGGCCCCAGCAGCCCAACGACTTCGCCCTTCTGCACGTCGAGCGAGACGTCCTTGACCACCGTGCGGCTGCCGTAGGTCTTCTTCAGGCCGCGCGCGACCAGGCGGCTGCCCGGCGTGCCGTTGGCGTCCTGTGTTCCAGCGGTTTCGATCACTTGCGGGTTTCTCCCTCGCCACCGAGCGTGGTGGTCGAACGCAGGCCCTTGCCCGGTGCCGGGGTGGGCGCCGGAGCCGCGGGCTTCGCGCCAGCTGGGGCGGAGGCGCCGGCCGCGGGCGCCGGGGCGGCCTTGGGGGTGAGGATGGTCTTGACGCGGCCGGTCGGGGACGACGCGTTGACCGCCGTGTTCGGCGGCACGGTGGAGCCGTTGACCGTGTAGGTGTCGTTGCTCTGGTCGTAGACGATCAGGGCGCCGTGGCTCTCGTCGTTCGGCGTCGAGCCGAGCAGGCGGCGCATCTCGGCATTGCGGATGAACTTGACGTTGTCGGCGCGGCTGTCGTACTCGATGACTTCGGACTCGCCCTCGATCCACTCGTCGGGCGCATTGCGCTTCTGCTTGTAATAAGCACGCTTGCCCGGAGCTGCCGTGACCACGCCGTACTGGTAACCCTCCGGGTCCTGGCGCACATCGAGACGCGCGCCGCGGATGATGATGGTGCCCTTTGTTACCAGCACGTTGCCGGTAAACACGCTGGTCTGCTTCAGGTCGTCGTAGCGCATCGAGTCGGACTCGATGTTCATCGGCTTGGAGCGGTCGGCGGTCTCGGCCTGCACGCCCGAGGCGAGGCCGGCCAGCAACAGCGCGCCGATGGCCAGGCGGCCGATGCGACGGAGAAGGAAGGGGGTGGTGGGGTAAGAGTGCAATGTCATAGAGGCACGAAACTTGCTCGGCATTGTATGCGGCTGATTGCGTCAGCCCCGCACGCTCAGATGAAAAAGCCCGCCGAAGCGGGCTTGACTTTCCTTCCTGGATCGTCTCCAGGAACACCGCGGAACCGGCTCGCCGGGCTGCAGGTGTTGCCCCTTCGAGGGGCTCGGCGCTGCGCCGCAAAGTGCGCGCAGCCCGAGGTGAGCAAGGCTCAGCCCTTCTTTGCTTCGCCGATCAGGTAGTTGACGACCTGCAGCACCTTGGTCATGTTGCCGGCGGTTTCGCCATCCACGTACCAACGGCCGGCCACGGCCATCGCCGGCACGCCGGCCACCTTGTAGGCGTCGGTCATCTGCGAGGCGCGCTTGGCCTTGCTGGCCACGCCGAACGAGGTGAAGACTTCCTTGAACTTGGCGCCGTCGAGGCCGTTGGCCGCTGCCCAGGCAATGATGTTGGCGTCGCCGTTCACGTTCTGGCGCTGCGCGTGGATCGCATTGAATACCTTCGGCTGGTATTCGTCGACCTTGCCCATGGCTTCGAGCGCGTAGTACAGGCGCTGCTTGGCTTCGACGTCGTTGCCCACGAAAGGCACCGGGATGCGGCGGAAGGCCACTTCCTTCGGCACGGTCTTGATCCAGGCTTCGAGCGACGGCTCGAAATCGTTGCAATGCGGGCAGTTGTACGAGAAGAACTCGACCACCTCGATCTTGCCGGCCGGCGCATCGACCGGCACGCGCTTGTCGAGCACCAGGTACTCGGAGCCGGCCTTGGGCGCGCGCGCCTGGGCGTGGGCCGGGTTGGCGGCCAGGGACAGCAGCCCGAGCGAAGTGGCGGCCAGCGAAAAGTCACGACGTTTCATTGAAAGGGTTCTCCTGTTGGTACGGCAGACTGAGCCGGCGCGCGGCGGGGAGTTCCCCCGCTCCCGGCGCGCCCAAGGCCATGGATGGTGGCGGCAAACGCCGCGCGGCGAAGCTTAAGGGCTATTTGTTGCAACGCCCTGCCGCCGAGAAGGTCCGAGGTCAGCGTTGGACGCGGACCAGGGCCGATTCCAGGCCGCCGCCGTCGAGCCGTTCCTTGAGCCGGTCGGCGTCGTCCTTCTTGTTGAACGGGCCCGCGCGCACGCGGTAGACCGTGCGGCCCGCCTGCTCGCGCTCGGTGACCTTGGCTTCGACGCCCATCAGCGACAGCTTGGCGCGCTGGGCTTCGGCGTCGTCGGTGGTGCGGAAGGCACCGGCCTGCACGAAGTACATGAACGGATCGGCGCCCGAGGCCGGCGCCGGCGAAGCCGCGGTGCTGCCGGCGCTGTTGGCGCGGCTGCTCGGGGCGGCCGAGGCCGTGGTCGTGCTGCTGCCCGAACCGCCACCCGAACGCGCACGGGCGAGGTCGCCCAGCGGGTCGTTCGACGGCGGCAGCGCGTTGGCTTCGGCCGGCACGGGGGCGGTGCGCGGCGGCTTGGTGGGCGCCACCACCACGGGCACCGGCGGCGCGGTCGTCGTGGGCGGGATGGTGGCCGGGGCCACGGCGGTCGTCGCCGGCTCGCCGGTGACGGGGTTGACCGGGCCGGTGGCGGCAGGCGCGGGCTTGGGCGCCCCGGCCTTGCCGGCCAGCGGCGCATTCGGGTCCCAGTCGCGGTTCTTGCGGGCCTCGGCTTCGTCCTGCTCGGCGCCGCCCTTCTGCGTCTTGGTCACGAACGGGATCGGCACCTTGGTCACGTAGACCGCGATGCCCAGCGCGACGCCCAGGCCGAGCACCAGCCCGATGATCAGGCCGATGACGATGTTGCCGCGTTGTCTGGTTGTCTTCTTCATGGTGAGGTTTACATCTTGCTCGGCGCACTGACGCCAAGAATCGCGAGGCCATTGTGCAGCACCTGCGCGGTCGCGGCGACCAGCGCCAGCCGGGCCAGCTTGACCGCTTCGTCGTCGACCAGAATGCGCTCGGCGTCGTAATAACTGTGGTAGCAGGCGGCCAGTTCGCGCAGGTAGAAGGTGACGTCGTGGGGTGCGAAATCCTTGGCCGCGGCGGTGAGCATGGCCGGGTACTTGGCCAGCAGCAGCATCAGCGCCTGGGCCGCCGGGCTTTCGAGCGGCGACAGGTCGACGCCCGCCAGCGTGGCGCGGTCGCCGCCCCAGCCGGCCAGCACCGAGCAGATGCGCGCATGCGCGTACTGCACGTAGTACACCGGGTTGTCGTTGTTCTTCGTCACGGCAAGGTCGACGTCGAAGGTGTATTCGGTGTCGGGCTTGCGGCTGAGCAGGAAGAAGCGGATGGCGTCGGTGCTGGTCCACTCGATCAGGTCGCGCAGCGTGACGTAGCTGCCGGCGCGCTTGCTGATCTTGACCTCTTCGCCACCCTTCATCACGCGCACCATGGTGTGCAGCACGTAGTCGGGGTAGCCCTCGGGGATGCCCTCGCCCGCCGCCTGCAGGCCGGCGCGCACGCGCGCGATGGTGCCGTGGTGGTCGGTGCCCTGGATGTTGATGACCTTGTGAAAGCCCCGCTCCCACTTGGCGATGTGGTACGCCACGTCGGGTACGAAGTAGGTGTACGTGCCGTCCTGCTTCTTCATCACGCGGTCTTTGTCGTCGCCGTAGTCGGTCGACTTCAGCCACAGCGCGCCGTCTTGTTCGTAGGTCTTGCCGGCGGCCACGAGCTTTTGCACGGCGGCCTCGACACGGCCGCTGGTATAGAGGCTCGACTCCAGGTAGTACTGGTCGAAGTGCACGCGGAAGGCCTGCAGATCAAGGTCTTGCTCGCGGCGCAGGTAGGCCACGGCGAACTCGCGGATCGCGTCGATGTCCTCGATGTCGCCGGTGGCGGTGACTTCGCGGTCTTCCGACTTGACGGTCTTCTTCGCCTTGAAGTCTTCGGCGATCTCGGCGATGTAGTCACCGTTGTAGGCCGGGGCCTTCTCGCCGCTCGGCCATTCGGCGTCGCCGGGCTTGAAGCCGCGCGCGCGCAGCTGCGTGCTGTTGGCCAGCGTCTGGATCTGCACGCCGGCGTCGTTGTAGTAGTACTCGCGCCACACGCTCTCGCCCTGCGAGGCGCGCAGGTTGCAGATGGCGTCGCCCAGCGCAGCCTGGCGGCCGTGGCCGACGTGCAGCGGGCCGGTCGGGTTGGCCGAGACGAACTCGACCAGCACCTTCTCGCCGGTGGCGGGCTGCTGGCCGAAGGTGTCGCCGGCCGACAGCACCTCGCGCACGATCTGCTGCTTGGCCGCCGTCTTCAGGCGGATGTTGAGAAAGCCGGGGCCGGCGATCTCGATTGCCTCGACCCATTGGCCGAAAGCGGGGGTGGCGAGCAGCGCAGCGCTCAATTGCTCGGCCAGTTCGCGGGGCTTGCGCCCCAGCGGCTTGGCGAGCTGCATCGCGGCCGTGCTGGCGAAATCGCCATGCGCTGCCACCTTGGGCGACTCGAACGCGGCTTTGGAGCCAGCGCCGGGCGAGAGGGATTCGAGCGTGTTCGCGAGCGCCGCGAGCAGCTCCTGTTTGACCAATAGCATCTGCGAATTTTACCGGGGGCAAACCCGGGGACCGTTAACGTTCGTCATCCGATCGTTGTCCTGGCCCGTTACGATGGTCAGCCCCGGGGCGGGGCACCTGTCACAACCCAACCTTGCAAGGACACATCCCATCATGAAGAAGCTCCTTTCCCTGGTCGTTCTGGGCGCATGCCTTTCCTTCGGTGCCGCACAGGCCCAAGACAAGGCCGCCGCGCCAGCTGCAGCACCTGCCGCGGCCGCCGCCCCCGCCGCTGGCGCAAGCTGCGACGCCAAGGCGGTCGACAAGAACGGCAAGGCCCTGGCCGGTGCCGCCAAGGCCAGCTCGATCAAGAAGTGCGAGAAAGAAGCCAAGGCTGCAGCAGCTCCCGCCTGCGCAACCAAGGCGGTCGACAAGAACGGCAAGGCCCTGGCCGGCGCCGCCAAGAACAGCTTCATGAAGAAGTGCGAAGCGGATGCAGCCAAGGGCTGATACATCGCCGCGCTGAAGCTGGCGCAAGAAAAAGGCCCGCCGCGTGCGGGCCTTTTTCATGGGGCCGTCTGCCTACTTGCCGAAGCCGCGCGCGAAGAACACCGCCACCAGCGGGATCACCGCAATGATGTGCGCCTGCACCATCACCAGCTTGCGGGTTTTCTTGATCTCGGCCTCGGCCGGCAGCTTGCCGCTGGCGCGCAGCGTCTTGCGCCAGCGGAAATACGTGAGCGTCGGGAAGATCGACAGCACGCCCACGATGATGAACAGCCCCAGCTTCACGTGCAGCAGCGGGTTGGTCCAGTACCAGGCCGTGCCCTTCACGCCCCACCAGGTGCGCGCGATGCCGGTCACCAGCACGGCGATGGCGGCAATGCCGTAGACCATGTCGATCTTGGCCAGCCGCTCCACCACCGCGGCATTCAGCCACTGGACCCGGCACAGCGCCGCCTCGCTGGAGATGAAGACGACCATCGTCAGGATGGCCAGCAAGTGCAGGTAGGCGAGGATGGCTTCGAGCGTCATCGATGGCTTTCTTCTCAGTGGGTTGCAAATGCAAACAGATTGTGCCGCCGCTCGAACGCCCTACGCCCTGCCTCCCCAGAATTCCGGGTTTCCGTACTGCTCCTTGAGGAAATCAAGCCACAGTCGCACCCGCAGCGGCAGGTGCTTGGCGCCTGCGAACACCGCGTAGATGCCGTTGGGCGGCGCGGCGAAGTCGTCGAGCAGCGGCACCAGCAGGCCGGCGTCGATCTCGGCCTCGACCTCCCAGGTGCTGCGCCAGGCGATGCCGTGGCCGGCCAGGCACCAGTCGTGCAGCACCTGGCCGTCGGAGCAGTCGAGCGGGCCGCTCGGGCGCAGATGGATCAGCTCTTGTGCGCCGCCCTCGGCGGTAATGCGAAAGGCCCAGCCGCGCGTCTGCGAAGCGTCGCTCGACAGCGTCAGGCAGGCAAAGCGCGAGAGCTCGCCGGGATGCTTGGGCATGCCGTGCCGTCGGATGAATTCGGGCGTCGCCACGCAGCGCCGCCGGTTGTCGGCCAGCCGCACGCTCACCAGCGACGAGTCGGGCAGGTCGCCCACGCGCACCGCGCAATCGAAGCTCTCGCCGGTCACGTCGACCACGCGGTCGCTGAGGTTGAGCGAGATCGTCACTTCCGGATGCAACGCATGAAAGCGCGGCACCAGCGGCGCCACATGACGGCGGCCGAAGCCCGCCGGCGCCGTCACGCGCAGATGCCCGCTGGCCTTGATGCCGCCGGCGCTCACGCTGGCTTCGGCATTCGCGAACTCGGCCAGCAGGCGCTGGCAGTCTTCGAGAAAGGCGCTGCCCTCGTGCGTGAGCGTGATGCGTCGCGTGGTGCGCACCAGCAGCTTGACGCCCAGCCGCTCTTCGAGCGCATCGAGGCGGCGGCCCATGATCGCGGGCGCCACGCCCTCGGCCTTGGCCGCGGCGGTCAGGCCGCCACGGGTCGCGACCGAGACGAAGGATTCGAGTTGCTTCAGGCGGTCCATGGGGCGGAAACTATATCGCCCGCCGCAACGGCGCCCGCTCTTATTCGGGCTGCACGCCCGCCTCGCGCACCGCCGCGCCCCAGCGCGCGTGCTCCGAGCGGATGTACTGCGCCGCCTGCTCCGGGCTGCCGCCGCCGGGCGTGCTGCCCTCGGCCAGCAGTTGCGAGATGGTGGCGGGCTTGGCCAGCGCCTTGTCGATCGCGGCGTTGAGCTTCTTCACGATGTCGGCGGGCGTGCCGGCCGGCACGACGATGGCCTTCCAGTCCACCGCCTCGAAGCCCTTGTAGCTTTCGGCCACGGTCGGCACCTCGGGCATCACCGGCAGCCGCTTGGCCGAGGTGACGGCCAGCGCGCGCAGCTTGCCACCCTTGACCATGGCCAGCGCGCCCTGCGGCGTGGCGAACATGTAGTCGGTCTGGCCGCCGAGCAGGTCGGTGATGGCGGGCGCCGCGCCCTTGTACGGCACGTTGAGCACCTTGAAGCCCGCGCGCTTGGCGAGCACCTCGCCGGCCATGTGACCCAGCGTGCCGGTGCCGGCAAGCGCCTGCTTGATCTCGCCGGGTTTGGCCTTGGCGGCCGTGACGAGGTCGGCCAGCGACTTGAACGGCGCGTCCGCGCGCACCACCAGCACCACGGGCTGCGAGGCAACGATCGATACCGCCACCAGGTCCTTCAGCGCGTCGTACGGCATCTTGGGAAACAGCGTCGGGTTGATCGCCAGGTTGGCGGTCTGCCCCAGGCCGACCGTGTAGCCGTCGGGCTTGGACTTGGCCACCACATCCATGCCGATGTTGCCGTTGCCGCCCGCGCGGTTGTCGACGATGAAGGTCCACTTGGTGTCGTCGATGAGCTTCTGCGCGATCAGGCGCGCCACGATGTCGGTGGCGCCGCCCGGCGTGTAGGGCACGACGAGGCGCACCGGCTTCTCGGGCCAGGCGGTGTCGGCGAGGGCGGGGGCGGCGTTCGGGCATGCGGCGGCCGCGGCGCACGCCAGCAAGGCGCGCCGTGTGGTTGAAAACATGGGGTCAGTCTCCGAGGGTGATGTGGTGTGTCTCGAGGGCGGCGATCTCTTCATCGCTGTAGCCCACTTCTTTCAGCAGCTCGCGGCTGTGTTCGCCGATGTGCGGCGGCTGCAGCCGGATGCCGGGTCGCTCGCCGTCCAGCGTGAACGGCATGAGCGGCACCTTGGCGGTGCTGCCGTCGTTCATGCGCACCGGCGCAAGGCCGCCGGTGGCATTGAGGTGCGGGTCGTCGAACAGCTCCTGCGGCCGCGTGATCGGCGCGAAGGGCAGCTCGTTCTGCTCGAACACGGCGGCCAGTTCGGCCGCGCTGCGGTTCGCCAGGTGCGAGCGCAGGATCGGCATCATCCAGTCGCGCGCCAGCACCCGGTCGTTGTTGGTCTTCAGGCGCGGATCGGCCAGCATCTCTTCGAGGCCGAAGGCCTTGCAGAAGATGGCCCACTGCTTGTCGCTCACGGCGGCAAGGAAGATCTGCTCGCCGTCCTTCACGGTGAACACGTCGTACACGGCCCAGGCCGAGATGCGGCTGGGCATCGGGTCGGCCGCCTTGCCGGTGGCGGCGAACTGCATCATGTGCTGCGCGACGAGGAACACGTTGTTCTCGAACAGCGCCGACTGCACCTCGCAGCCCTTGCCGGTAAGGTCGCGCTGGCGCAGCGCGGCCATCGCGCCGATGGCGCCGAACATGCCGCCCATGATGTCGTTCACGCTGGTGCCCGCGCGCAGCGGGTCGCCCGAGCGGCCGGTCATGTAGGCCAGGCCGCCCATCATCTGCACCACTTCGTCGAGCGCGGTGCGGTGGTCGTACGGCCCCGGCAGAAAGCCCTTGTGGCTCACGTAGACGAGGCGCGGGTTGAGCTTGGAAAGCGTGTCGTAGTCGAGCCCCAGCTTCTTCATCGTGCCGGGCTTGAAGTTCTCGCTCACGATGTCGGCGGTGGCGATCAGG
Source organism: Variovorax sp. EL159 (assembly GCF_900100965.1). GTDB lineage: Bacteria > Pseudomonadota > Gammaproteobacteria > Burkholderiales > Burkholderiaceae_C > Variovorax. Next base: position 77,845 of record NZ_FMUJ01000007.1, read on the forward strand.
CGCAGCGCCGCTTCCACGCCTTCGGGCTTCTTCAGGTCGAGCGCGATGCTCTTCTTGTTGCGGTTGAAGGTCGGAAAAAAACCCGAGCCCGAGCCGAGCAGCCGGCGCGTGTTGTCGCCCTCGATGGGCTCGACCTTGATGACCTCGGCACCGAGATCGGCCAGCAGCAGCCCGCAGGTCGGGCCCATCACCATGTGGGTGAACTCGACGACGCGGACGCCGGCGTAGGGAAGAGGATTCGCTTCAGACATGTGCGTTGTGTTCCTGGACAAAACCCTTGGGCAGGCCGGCTTCGGGCGTCATGCCGTAGACCGGTTCGCCGGGCAGGCCGGCCATGAGCGGCGCGCGCGCCGCGATGAGTTTCTGGATGTCGATGCCGGTGCGCACGCCCATGGCCTCGAACATGAAGACGAGGTCTTCGGTCACGGCATTGCCCGAGGCGCCGGGCGCGTAAGGGCAGCCGCCGAGCCCGCCGAGCGAAGCGTCGAAAGTGCGCACGCCTTCGTCCCACGCCGCAAGGCAGTTCGCCAGGCCGAGGCCGCGCGTGTTGTGCATGTGGGCCGCGCCGGCATGCACGCCGATCTCCGCACGCAGGCGCTTGAAGAGCCGGCGCACCTGCGCGGGGTTGGCATAGCCCACGGTGTCGGAAAGGCCCGACTCGTCGGCACCGGCCTCGATGCATTGCGCGGCAAGACGGATCACGTCGTCTTCCGGCACCAGCCCCTGCAGCGTGCAGCCGAAGGCGGTGGAGATGCCGGCTTCAAGCTTCACATGCGGCGCGATGGCGCGGCGCAGTTCGGCGATGGCACGCACCTCCTCGACCATCTCGGTCGGCGTCTTGCGCACGTTGGCCAGCGAATGCGCCACGCTGGCCGACACCGGCATCGTGAGCTTGTGCACGCCGGCTTCGAGCGCGGCCTGTGCGCCCTTGCGGTTGGGCACCAGCGCCATCACCATGAGGCCGGGAAGCGTGATCGCGTGGCGCACCACCTCGGCCGCATCGGCCATCTGCGGCAGCAGCTTCGCTGGCACGAAGGAAGCGACCTCGATCTCGCGCACGCCGGCCGCGTGGAGCGCGTCGATCCAGCGCAGTTTGTCGGCCGTGGGCATGGTGGCCTTGACCGATTGCAGGCCATCGCGCGGGCCGACCTCGCTGATGAGGACGTCGGGGGGTGTCATCGACTTTGTCTCCTTGAAGCGATCTGGCGTTGATCGCTTGACAGTTCTGTCTTACAGAACTAAATTCCGTTAAACAGAATTAGACCGCCGATCGACTTTCCCTGTCAAGCCCAAGCCATGCCCCGCAAAGCCCAGACCGGATCGGTTTCCGACCTCAATGCCGCCCCCGGCGGCGCGGCTGCGGTCGACCGCGCGTTGAGCCTGCTCTCGGCCTTCCAGCCGGGCGACGAGGCGCTGTCGCTCGCGCAGTTCGCCGAGCGCACGCAGCTCTACAAGAGCACGGCGCTGCGGCTGCTGGCCTCGCTCGAACATGCACGGCTCATCCGCCGGCAGGACGACGGGCGCTACGCACTCGGCACCGAGATCGCGCGGCTGCACGGTCTCTATGCAGCCTCGCAGTCGCTCGACCGCATCGTGTTGCCCGTGCTGCGTTCGCTGGCTGCCGCAACGGGCGAAAGCGCGGCGTACCACGTGCGGCAAGACCAGGGCGACAGCTGGGTGCGCCTGTGCCAGTTCCGGGTCGATTCATCGCATGTGGTGCGCGACCACGTGCGCGCGGGCGACCTGCTGCCCAACGACCGGGGCGCGGGCGCGCGCGTGCTGATCGCCTTCGGGCCCGAGGCCGAGCGGCCGCGCGGCACCAAGGAACGAAAGCTGTACGACACCATTCGCGCGCAGGGCTACTGCGCGCTGGTGGGCGACCGCACGGCCGAACTGGCGGGCATTTCTGCACCGGTGTTTCGTGCCGATGGCAGCCTTGCCGCGGCGGTCACGTTGACGATGCCGACGCATCGCTATGACGAGCGCTATATCGAGCCTGTGCGTGCTGCGGCGACGGAACTCAGCGGGCAGGTTTGATTTGAGCGGTGCGGAGTCGATTCGGGGCGTGTGCACAGGACACCGGGTACTCCCCTCCGCGAATGTCCCCCGCTTCGCTCCTCCTTTATTTCGCTGCGGGGAGCACCCGGTGCCCTGCGCACAAAAGGCGCTGCCGTTGTGCTCGCCGATCAACGACCACTCTGAACAACGCCCACGCTGGCGGGGTGCCTTGCGCAGCGAAATAAAGGAGGAGGCCGCAGGCCGGGGGACATTCGCGGAGCAAGGCACCCCGTCGGCGTGGGCGCCGCCCTGAACAGCGTCCGAATAGATCTCAGGCGTCCGCCTTGAAGCCCGAGTTCTTGATCGGCATTTCCCAGCGCTTCAGATGCGCCGCCTGAGTGGCTGCCAGTTCAGCCGGCCCGGCATGCGTGGGCACCAGCCCCAGCGCGTAGATCTTTTCCTGCACATCGGGCATCCGCATCGCGTCGGCTACGGCCTTGTCGATGCGCGCAACCAGGGCGGGCGACATGCCCGGTGGGCCATAGAGGCCGAAGAAGGCATCGGCCGTCACATTGAGGCCCGCCTCCTTCAGCGTCGGCACATCGGGCAGCGCGCGATTGCGCTGGTCGCCCGTCACCGCAAGGATGCGCACCTTGCCGGCGCGGTGGTGCTCGATGGTTTCGGAGGCGGTGTCGACCATCAGCGGCACCTGCCCGCCGATCAGGTCCTGCGCGGCGGGCGCGCCGCCGCGATAAGCCACGTGCGTCATCGGCACGCCGGCCGCCTGCGCGATCAACTGGCCCGCGAAGTGCGGCACCGTGCCCGCACCCGAGGTCGCGTAGTTGGCCTTGGCGGGGTTGGCCTTCATCCAGGCGAGCACGGCCTTGAGGTCGCCGGGCGGCGCACCGGGCCCGGCTGTCACCGCGAAGTCGAAGGTGCCGCCGAGCGAGATCGGCGTGAAGTCCTTCGCCGGGTCGTAGCCGAGGTTCGGGTACAGCCACGGGTGAATCACCATCGCGCCGCTGGGCGAAAAGGCCAGCGTGTTGCCGTCCGGTGCCGCGCGCCGCAACTCACCGAGCGCAAGACGACCGGCCGCGCCCGGCTTGTTGTCGATGATGACGTTCTGCCCCAGCGACACGCGCATCTTGTCGGCGAGCACGCGCGCCACCACGTCCGCCGAGCCGCCCGGCGGAAAGCCGACCAGGATGCGGATCGTGCGGTCCTGCTGCGCGAAAGCCATCGGCGCGATGGCCCCGGTGGCGATGACGGCAGCGGCCTGCGCTGCGAACTGGCGGCGTTTCATGGGCTTTGTCTCCTCGGGTGGTAATGGCTTTGGGGGCTTGGGGCTCAGGGCTCGGGGGCCGGGCAACAGCGGCGAAGGCGTCGGTCAGCGCAGCGCGGCCAGCACGGCCTTGTTCTGCTCCGGCAGGCCGATGCTGATGCGCAGCCATTGCGGCAGGCCGTAGTTGGCGAGCAGCGAGACCTCGATGCCGGCGGCCAGCAGGCGCGCATGCACCGCCTGGCCGTCGCCGACCTGCACGGCCAGAAAGTTGCCGGACGAAGGGATGTACGTCAGGCCCAGTTCGGTGAAGCCCGCCGCGAGCTGGTCGCGCCCGGCGGTGTTGACTTCATAAGTGCGCGCAAGAAATTCGGCGTCGCCCAGCGCGGCCACGGCGGCGGCCTGGGCCGGCGTCGTCACGTTGAAACGTGGGCGTTGCGCGTTCATGCGCGCCGTCAGCGCCGGCTGCGACACGCCATAGCCGATGCGCAGCCCCGCCAACCCGAAGGCCTTGGAAAAGGTGCGCGTCACGATCAGGTTGGGCAGGCGCCGCACCCACTCGACGCTGTTGTAGCGCTGCGCCGGCGACAGGTACTCGGTATAAGCCTCGTCGAGCAGCACCGTCACATGCGCGGGCACCGACTGCAGAAAGGCCAGCAGCGGTGCAGCGTCGATGAAGGTGCCGGTCGGGTTGTTGGGGTTGGCGACGAACACCAGCCTGGTGTCGTCGCCGATGGCGGCGCGCATGGCGTCCAGGTCGTGCCCGAAATCGCGCGAGGGCACGACGGTGGCGTGCGCATGGGCGTGCGCCGTGGCGGCCGCATAGACGATGAAGCCGTACTGCGAATAGACGACGCCCTCGCCCGGCTTCAGGCTCACCTGCGCCGCGAGTTCGAGGATCTCGCTCGACCCGCTGCCCAGCGTGAGCCATTCGGCCGGCACATAGAGCTTGGCGGCCAGCGCGTTCTTGAGCGCGGTGCCGTTGGCGTCGGGGTAGTTGCCCGCGCCTTCGAGCGCGGAAGCCGCCGCGCGGCGGGCCGATTCGGGCATGCCGAGGGGGTTTTCGTTGGAGGCCAGGAGGATCATTGCGGCGGAGGTCGATTTATTTAAGAAGTTAAATATATCCCGCGTTGAAAGCCTCCCTATCAGTGCCTACCCTTTGAACTCACAGGTGTCTTTGCGCCAATTACCTTCATTTTTGTCACTGATAAATCCCGCTTTCGGCTCTTACTCTCCAGTAAGGTATCGAATAAAGTTCAACCATCCTCCGTTTTCAAGTTTCAGCATTGCGTTCTCCAGGAGAAAAAACATGACTGCCCGCACCCCCTCCCACGGACTCCAGGTCGCGACCGAGCTCTACCGTTTCATCGAAGACAAGGTCCTGCCCGCCAGCGGCGTGGCCAGCGACGTTTTCTGGAAGGGCTTCGACGCCATCGTCAGCGACCTCGCACCGAAGAACATCGCGCTGCTCGCCGAGCGCGACCGCCTGCAGGCCGAACTCGACACCTGGCACAAGGCCCACCCCGGCCCCATCGCCGACATGCCGGCCTACCGCGCCTTCCTCGAAAAGATCGGCTACCTGCTGCCGCAGCCCAAGGGCACGAAGGCCACGACCGCCAACGTCGACTCCGAACTCGCGCTGCAGGCCGGCCCGCAGCTGGTGGTGCCCATCCTCAACGCACGCTATGCGCTGAACGCCGCCAACGCACGCTGGGGCTCGTTGTACGACGCGCTCTACGGCACCGACGCCATTCCCGAAACCGGCGGCGCCGAAAAGGGCAAGGGCTACAACCCGGTGCGCGGCGCCAAGGTCATCGAGTTCGCACGCAACGTGCTCGACCAGGCCGCACCGCTGGCCAACGGCTCGCACAAGAACGCCACCGGCTACAGCGTGAAAGACGGCCAGCTGGTCGTCGCGCTGCAAGGCGGCAGCACCGGCCTGGCCGATGCCTCGCAGTTCATCGGCTACCAGGGCGATGCCGCATCGCCGTCGTCGGTGCTGCTCAAGCACAACGGCATCCACCTGGACATCCGCATCGACCGCAGCACCGCCATCGGCAAGAGCGATGCAGCCGGCGTGAGCGACCTGGTGCTCGAAGCCGCGCTCTCGACCATCCTCGACCTCGAAGACTCGGTGGCCGTGGTCGATGCGGCCGACAAGGTGGTCGCGTACTCGAACTGGCTCGGCATCGTGCAAGGCACGTTGACCGAAGAAGTCGCCAAGGGCGGCAAGACCTTCACGCGCGGCCTGAACGCCGACCGCGAATACACCGGCGCCAACGGCCAGCCCGTCAAGCTGCATGGCCGCTCGCTGATGTTCCTGCGCAATGTGGGCCACCTGATGACCAACCCGGCCATCCTGTACGCAGGCGGCAAGGAGATCCCCGAAGGCATCCTCGATGCCGTGGTGACCACCACCATCGCCACCATCGACCTGAAGCGCAAGGGCAACTCGCGCACCGGCAGCATCTACATCGTCAAGCCGAAGATGCACGGCCCGGCCGAAGTGGCCTTCGCGAGCGAGCTGTTCGGCCGCGTCGAGCAACTGCTCGGCCTGCCCGCCAACACCGTGAAGCTCGGCATCATGGACGAAGAGCGCCGCACCAGCGTCAACCTGAAGGCCTGCATCGCCGAGGCCGCAGCGCGCGTGGCCTTCATCAACACCGGCTTCCTGGACCGCACCGGCGACGAGATGCACACCGCCATGCAGGGCGGCCCGATGATCCGCAAGGGCGACATGAAGTCCAGCGCATGGATCGGCGCTTACGAAAAGAACAACGTGCTGGTCGGCCTCTCGTGCGGCCTGCGCGGCAAGGCGCAGATCGGCAAGGGCATGTGGGCCATGCCCGACCTGATGGCCGCGATGCTCGAGCAGAAGATCGGCCACCCCAAGGCCGGCGCCAACACCGCCTGGGTGCCCTCGCCCACCGCCGCCACGCTGCACGCGCTGCACTATCACCAGGTCAGCGTGACCGCGGTGCAGCAGGAGCTGGAAAAGATCGACGCCGATGCCGAGCGCGACAACATCCTCAACGCGCTGCTGCAGGTGCCGATCGCGGCCGAAGCCAAGTGGTCCGCCGAAGAGCGCCAGCAGGAAATCGACAACAACGTGCAGGGCATCCTGGGCTACGTGGTGCGCTGGATCGACCAGGGCGTGGGCTGCTCCAAGGTGCCCGACATCCACAACGTCGGCCTGATGGAAGACCGCGCGACGCTGCGCATCTCGAGCCAGCACATCGCCAACTGGCTGCTGCACGGCGTGGTGACCAAGGCGCAGGTCGACGAGACCTTCCAGCGCATGGCCAAGGTGGTCGACGAGCAGAACGCGGGCGATCCGCTGTACCAGCCGATGGCGGGCCACTTCGCGACCTCGGCCGCGTACAAGGCCGCGCAAGACCTGGTGTTCAAGGGCATCGAGCAGCCGAGCGGCTACACCGAGCCGCTGCTGCATGCATGGCGCCTGAAGGTCAAGGGCGAAGCCTGACCCGCACCTTCCCGGCACTGCGCCGGGCTTGAGCGAACGAACGGCGCCCGAGGGCGCCGTTCTGCATGAAGGGCGGCATGCCAGTAGCATTCGTGCCGCTCCCTTCTTCTTTCAGCTCCCTCCCCTCCCGATGAACACGAACGCGGCATCGCCGCCCCCGCCGCGCTGGTCGACCTCCGCGGCCGCCATGCTCGTGGCACTCGCCAGTGCCTTCGCCCTGAGCCAGGCCTTCCGCACCGTCGGCGCCATGATGGCCACGCCGCTCAGCAGCCACTTCGGCCTGTCGCCGCAGCAGCTCGGCACGTGGGCCGGCACCTTTCACTTCATGTTCGGGATCATGCAGCTCGCGATGGGCGTGTCGATCGACATGTTCGGCGTGCGGCGCACGGTGCTCACCGCGTTTCCGCTGGCCATCGCGGGCGCGGCGCTGTGCGCGGTGGCATCGAGCTTTCACATGCTGCTGCTGGGGCAGGCGCTGATCGGCGTCGGCTGTGCGCCGGCATTCCTGGCCTGCACCGTATTCATCGCGCGGCACTTCGACGCCTCGCGCTTCACGGCGATGTCGGGGCTGGTGATGAGCATGGCCGGCCTGGGCATCGTGTTCACCGGCACGCCGCTGGCCCTGCTGATCGAGGCCGCGTCGTGGCGTGCCGGCTACGCGGTGCTGGCCGCGTTCGCGGTGCTCTCGTGGGCCGTCATCTTCTGGCGCGTGCGCGAGCCGGCGCGCGCGGTGGACCTTGCGCCGCAGTCGGCACCGGCCGAACGCCAGTCGCTGCGCAAGGCCGTGCGCGAGTTGCTGCCGCTGTTCGCGATGCCGCACACGCTCGGCCTGCTGTGTTTTGCCTGCGTGTCGTATGCGGCCTTCATCACGCTGCGCGGCCTGTGGCTCGGGCCGGTGCTGCACGAGCGGCACGGACTGTCGCTCGTTGCGAGCGGCAATGTCGCGCTGGTGATGACCGTCACCGGCATGATCAGCCCCGCGCTGTTCGGCCGCCTCGACCCGGGCGCCGCGCGGCGCCCTCTCTGGATGATGGGCTGCGCCTGTGCCGGCGCGCTGATGTTCACGGCGATGGCGCTCACGCATTCGCGCGCGATCGACATCGGCCTGCCGATCCTCTATGGCCTTCTCTCGGGCTACAGCGTGCTGCAGTACGCATACACCAAGAACGGCTACCCGGCCGCCATGACGGGGCGTGCGATGGCGCTGATGAACATGGCGATGTTCCTGGGCGTGTCGCTGATGCAATGGACGACGGGCGTGGCCGCGTCGTGGGCGGTGGCCCACGACGTGGAGCCGTTCCGTGCGGTGTTCCTCACGGTGGCGGGCATGCTGGCAGCGGGGACGCTCGCGTTCTTCGTGCTGCCGCGCGCACCGGTGGCGACGCGGGTTCACGCCTGACGGTCGAGCGCACGCCGCCTCAGGCCCCGTCGCCGAGACGCGCCCGTACTTCACGGCGACTCAACTGGCGCTTGGCCACGGCGTAGACAAAGTCCTGCGCGTACGTGACCTGACGGTATGTCGTGCCCGCCGGCGCGTGGCACACGCCGCGTCGTGTCACCAGGCAGCCGCGCAGCACGTCATAACGCTTCTCGTCCTTCGCACCGGCCCCCTTGCTTTCCGGGAACGGCGCCAGCCGGACTTCGAACCAGCAGCCATCGACCAGATGCCATTCGATGGCGTCGTCGATCGCGATACGGGCGATCACGGCCTTCGGTTTGTTCGCAGCCCGGTTCTGCCGCGCCTTGAGCCGAGCCCGATTTGGAAGCAGGATGCCGGTGACCGGATGCACGAACAGCTCCACGCGCAATGCATCGCGCAGCGGCACATGCAGATTGCCGCCCCAGCGATGCGAGCGCACCCGCACTTCGCCATCGCGCATCACCGCATCGCGCACGACAAAGTCGTCGATGTGCTCGAAGATGTGCGCCTGCACCGTGCTGCGGCGGTCGATGCCACTGCACAGCTCGGCGTACACCTTGTCCCACGGCCGATGCGCCTGCTTGTGCAGCCAGCGCTTGAGCGGCGCGAGATTCTCGTTGAGCCACTTCGTGCGACCGTAGCCGCGCTTCATGCCCAGGTGCGAACCACGCTCCTTGCTGTTGCGCCATGCGCGCCCATCGCCTTGCACGCCACCACCGCGACGTGGCCGCTCGACGATGACCTTGTCCATGTCGTCACGCATCGTCGCCCCTCCCCACCAGGCTGCGCGCAGCCTTCTGCAAAGCCACCTTCTGCGCCCGCCGTTCCGCACGGTGCGTGCGCAGATGGCGCCCCGCGCCCTGCCCCGTTTCGCGGCGCGCCATCGCGGCCACCACGGGGTTGCGCGGTGCCGTTGCCGGCACCGAAAAATAAAACCGGCCCAGACGCTTCTCGTCGTCGCGGGCCTTTCGTTGAGCACTCATGTGCGCACACTCCAAAAACAAAAAGGCCCCGGCAAATGGCTGCGCGGGGCCTTTGTCGATGGGCCTCGGCGGATGCATTGATGCACATCCGGCCGGGGCGGTCGGTGTGCGGGTCAGGTGTTCAGAAAACGGTTCATTGATGTGTGTTGTCGCCCGGGAGGTTGGTCGTCGCCAGGCGCGGAGAGAAAACTGTTGGCTGAAAAACGAAGGGCGGATTGTGGCGAGCGCGCATGCGATGCGCAAGCACCCCGCCTGCTGCTGTGGCGCAAAGCCGACGCGCAACAAATCGATGAACGGGTGCGAATCCAAACGCGAGCACGCGGCGTATTCGATCCAAGCGCATCGCGCCCCCGAGCTGTTGGCGGTTTCCACAGACACCTCAAGAACCATTCTTTCCAGGAGCCTTCAATGAAAAAACTCATGATTGCAGTCGGCGTTTCGGTCCTGCTCGGCGCTTGCGCGGGCGGCATGGGCATGAGCGGCAGTGGCGGCATGTCGTCGAACCCGATGGTCGGCGGCGCCGCGATGTACCCCACGAAGGACATCGTCGACAACGCCGTGAATTCGAAGGACCACACCACGCTGGTCGCTGCCGTGAAGGCCGCGGGCCTGGTCGATACGCTCAAGAGCCCCGGCCCGTTCACCGTGTTCGCGCCCACCAACGAAGCCTTCGCCGCACTGCCGGCCGGCACGGTCGACACGCTGCTCAAGCCCGAGAACAAGCCGACGCTGACCAAGGTGCTGACGTACCACGTGGTGCCCGGCCGCATGGACGGCCCGGCGCTGATGAGCGCGATCAACGCAGGCGGCGGCAAGGCCGTGCTGAAGACCGCCAGCGGCGGCACGCTGACCGCGACGATGAGCGGCGGCAACGTGTGGGTGACCGATGCCAAGGGCGGCACCGCGATGGTGACGATTGCCAACGTGTACCAGTCGAACGGCGTGATCCACGTGATCAACAAGGTGCTGCTGCCGGGTTGATCCTTCTTCTTCGACGCGGCAACGGCGCGGCGGGCCTTCGTCAGGTGCGCTGCGCCGCTTCCGCTTCGTCGCGCAGCCACTGCGCGAAGTCCTGCGCGTCGCGGTTGCCCGCGGCGCGCTTCGACATCTCGATGAAGTAGCCGCGGTGCGACACGGCGCCCTCGCCGAGCGGCGCCACCAGCCGGCCATCGCGCACCAGTTCGCGCAGCAGCGGCAAGCGGCCGATCACCACGCCCTGCCCCGCCACCGCGGCCGCCACGGCGTCGGCGTACTGCGTGAAGCGCAGCGTGCTCTTCATGCGCAGGTCTTCGAGCCCCATCACCTTGAGCCACGGCTCCCACTCGGCGGTCGGGGCCTTGCTGTGGTCGGGGTACTCGACGGTCAGCAGCGTGACGCCCGCAAAGTCCGACAGCTCGCGCAGCGACGCGGCCAGCTGCGGCGAGCACAGCGGAATGATCGACTCCTCGAACAGCGCCGGGCCGACGCCCCTATCGATGGGAGAGAAGCGCACGGCCAGGTCGAGCCGGCTGACGTCGAGGTCGAGCGCATCGAGCGTGGCCGACACGCGCACATCGACCTGCGGGTGCGTGCCGGTGAAGCGCGCCAGCTTGGGAATGAGCCAAAGCGACGCAAAGCCCGGCGTGGTGGTGATCGCCACCTGCCGTGGCGCGGCGCTGGCGCGCACGCGGGCGGTGGCGTCGCGCAGCCGCTCCAGGCTGTCGGTGACGGCGCGCTGCAGCACGCCGCCGGCCTCGGTGAGCGCCAGCGCGCGATGGCGGCGCTCGAAGAGCAGCACGCCCAGGCTGGCTTCGAGCTGCTGGATCTGCCGGCTCACGGCCGACTGGGTGAGGTACAGCTCGCCGGCCGCCAGCGTGAAGCTGAGCCGGCGCGCGGCGGCTTCGAAACTGCGCAGCAACTCGAGCGGCGGGAGCTCGCCGCTCAAGGCGCCAGGGGCTTTCGCATTCTCTGCAAGCATGCAACGAGTTCCGAATGACCGCGTGTAAGAGGGAGATCGGCTCACTATATTCATTCGTATCCCGAATGCAATGGAGTTAGCCATGAGCACCTACCCGTCTTCTTCGTCCGCCCCCTCCACACCCTCTTCGCGCTTCGACGTGAGCCTGCCGCATCGCGCGGTTTTCTCGGTGCCCGATGGCGCCGGCGTCGGCATCGAATGCCGCAGCGGCTCGGTCTGGGTCACGCTGGATCGCGATACGCGCGACATCGTGCTCGCACCGGGCGAGCGCTTCGAGGGCACCGAGCACCGGCGCATGCTGGTGTCGGCGCTGCAGTCGTCGTGCATCACGGTGACCGATGCGCAACCGGCTGCAATGCCGCTGCCCACGCCGGCGCGCCAGCGGTCGCCTTGGCGACTTCTGTCCCACGGGTTGTCCCCGGCTTGACCTGATGGCCACCGGCATCGACCCTCGATGCCATGGACTTCCAGTGCACCGAATGCCGCCGCCGCGACGGGCGGCTTTTTGTTTTGGGCGCACGATTCACGCTGTTTTCTTTTTTGAAAAGGACATGGACATGGCACAGGCACACACGGTGGCGGAGCAGCTCGGATGACCGCACCCTCCTTCATTCTTTGCGAAGTGGCCGACGGCATCGCGACGCTCACGCTGAACCTGCCGGCCAAGCTCAACCCGATCGCGCACGGGTTGCAGGTCGAGCTGAAGGAAACGCTGGAGCGCATCCGCGACGACCGCTCGGTGCGCGCCGTGATCCTGACGGGCGCCGGCAAGGCCTTCTGCGTGGGCGCCGACCTGAGCGCGATGGCGCCCAATGAAGCGGGCAAGTCGCTCGGCGCGCAGACGGCGGAGTGGATGCAGTCGCTGAGCAACCCGCTGATCGAGACGCTGCGCACGCTGCCGATTCCGGTGGTCGCGGCCGTCAATGGCCCGGCGGCCGGCGCGGGCGTGGGGCTCGCGCTCGCGGCCGACGTGACCATCGCGGCGCGCAGCGCCTACTTCTACCTGCCCTTCCTGCCCAAGCTGGGCATCGTGCCCGACCTGGGCTGCACCTGGGCCATTCCGCGCCGTGCCGGCAGGGCGCGCGCCATGGGCATGGCATTGCTCGACGAGCGCGTGGGCGCCGGGCGCGCCGTGCAGTGGGGGCTGATCTGGGCCTGCGTGGACGACGAGCAATTGCTCGAAGAAGCCCGCCGCATCGCGCAGCGCCTGGCCAGCCTGCCGGCGCACGCGGTGGTGGAGGCACGCGAAGCCTTCGAGGCCTCGGAGCACCACACGCTGAAGGAGCAACTGCACTACGAAAGCGAACGCCAGCGCGAACTCATCGACCGCCCGAGCTTCCGCGAAGGCGTGAGCGCCTTCCTGCAGAAGCGGCCACCGGTTTTCGAGGGGCGCTGAGCGCCACGCGGGGCCGCTCAGTCGGCGCGGCCCGTCAGTGCAGGCGCGCCTCGATCTCGTCGGCGCCGATCATCTCGGCCACCAGCACGGCATCGGGGCCGTCGAGAAAGTATTCCGTCTCGAGCGGCGCGCGCAGGCGCAGGAACTTGTCTTCGCCGACCTGCATGGTGTGGCCCGCGCCCATCTCGGCCCCGCTCTCGATCAGGTAGCGCAGGACATTGCCGAACAGGTCGAAGTACTTCCGGCCTTCGTGATGGCCTTCGGCCAGCGCCGCGAAATCGGGGTGGCCGAAGTGATGCGCGCCATAGGTGCGCATCCAGACGCCCTGCACGCCTTCGACCTCGTACTTGACGAAGCCGCAGTACAGGGCCGGCAGGTCGAGGTGCCGCAGCAGCTCGATGCTGTCGCCTTCGTTTTCGGCATCGAACACGCCCGCCGGCAGCGAGGTGCGGGCCGATTCGTTCAGCACCGCCAGCGCACCCAGGCGGGCCATGGCGCCGGCCACGGTCGCGAGGGCCACGTACTGCTCGAGCACCGAGGCCTCGTAGCCCGCGTAGTAGAGGATGACGTGGCTGCGGTGTGCGCGAACCCGGGCCTTGAGTTCCTGCGGGTAGTGCGCCGGCGCGACGCAGGCCTCGACCGATTCGCCTGGCATCGGTGCGTCGAAGCCGACCATCCGGACCACGTGTTTCTTCCAGCCCGCCAGCGCCAGAAAAGTGCCGGGCTCTTCCGTGATCTCGCAGCGCGCATCGCCGGTGGAGCGGTGGTAGGCGCGCAATGCCTCAGCGAGCGCGGCGACATCGATGTTCAGCGCATCGGCGAACACGACCGTCAGCGCGACGGTATCGCCGGCATCGGGGTTGGCCACCAGCGCACCGGCATCGGCCGGCTCGTCCTTGCGGCCGAAGAAGCGGGAAAAGATGCTCACGCGCGGACTCCTGAAAAGTTGTGTGCCTGCTGCCCAGGGAACGGCGCGGACCCGGTGGCGCGCCATGTACGCACGCCCTCGTGCGCGGCGTGCGGAAACGAACTGTAATCGCGCGAGATGTCGGTTGATCGGCCATTGGCCTGCGGCCGGCGATTGCGCCAGAATGGCCCTCCCGCGAAGCGTTGCCGCCATGCGCCCTGGACGCCCCCAGGGCGATGACCGTCGCGTCACAGCACGGAGATTGCCCCATGAGCACCGCCATCCTCAATGCCTTCTACGCCCAGTCGGGCGGCGTCACCTCGGTCATCAACGCGTCGGCCTGCGGCGTGATCGAAACGGCGCGCCGGCACCCGGACCGCATCGGCAAGCTCTACGCCGGGCGCAACGGCATCATCGGCGCGCTGACCGAAGAGCTGATCGACACCGGCGCCGAACCGGCCGAGGCCATCGCGGCCCTGCGCAGCACGCCCTCGGGTGCGTTCGGCTCCTGCCGCTACAAGCTCAAGTCGCTCGAGAAGAACCGGCGCGAGTACGAGCGGCTGATCGAGGTGTTCAAGGCGCACGGCATCGGCTATTTCTTCTACAACGGCGGCGGCGATTCGGCCGACACCTGCTTCAAGGTGAGCCAGCTGTCGCAGTCGCTCGGCTATCCGCTGCAGGCGATCCACGTGCCCAAGACCATCGACAACGACCTGCCGCTGACCGACTGCTGCCCCGGCTTCGGCTCGGTCGCGAAGTACGTGGCGGTGTCGACGCTGGAGGCCTCGTTCGACGTGCGCTCGATGGCGGCGACATCGACCAAGGTGTTCGTGCTCGAAGTGATGGGACGGCACGCAGGCTGGATCGCCGCAGCGGGCGGGCTCGCCGCGGACCAGGGCATTCCGGTGGTGGTGCTGTTCCCCGAGATCGAGTTCGACAAGCCGCGCTTTCTTGCGCGCGTCGATGAACTGGTGAAGCAGCACGGCTACTGCTCGGTGGTGGTGTCCGAAGGCTGCCATCACCCCGACGGCACCTTCCTGGCCGAGCAGGGCACGCGCGATGCCTTCGGCCATGCGCAGCTCGGCGGCGCCGCGCCGGTGGTGGCGCAGATGGTGAAGGACGCGCTGGGCCACAAGTTCCACTGGGCCGTGGCCGACTACCTTCAGCGCGCGGCCCGGCACATCGCCTCGGCGACCGACGTGAAGCAGGCCTACGAGCTGGGCCAGCGCGCGGTGGAGCTGGCCCTTGAAGGCCGCAACGCGGTGATGCCGACCATCGAGCGCATCTCCGACGTGCCGTATGCCTACCGCCTGGGCAGCGCGCCGCTCGAATCGGTGGCGAACGTCGAGAAGCCGATGCCGCGCGATTTCATTTCGGACGACGGCTACGGCATCACCGAGAAGTGCAGGCGCTACCTGCTGCCGCTGATCGAGGGCGAGGACTATCCGGCCTACCGCGACGGCCTGCCGGTTTATGTGACGCTGCAGAACGTGGCGGTGGCGAAGAAGCTGCCGCCCTTCGAGATCGCGTGATGGCAACAGCTACAGCGGTCATCGACCCCACGCGCTGCCCGCTGTGCGGCGAGTTGAATCGCTGCGCGATGGAGATCGAACGCGAGACCGGCCAGGCACAACCGCCCTGCTGGTGCATGCAGGCCGACTTCAGCCATGCGCCGTTGACGAACCTGCCGGAAGCGATGCGGGGCCTGTCGTGCATCTGCGCCCGCTGCGCCGCGGGTGACGCGCCCGCTCAGGACTGACCGGGCGCTTGCGACTGGGTCTGTGACGGGGCCTGTGACTGGGCCTGCACTTGCGGCTCGGGTGCCGGCTGCAACTCGATGATGGGCTCGGGCGCAGGCGCCGCCACGTCGCTGGCCATCACCATCGTCGGCGCCGAGCCATGCCGCTGCCCGGTGATCACGCCGTGGATGAACTGCAGCTTGCCCACCGCCGCGCGTGGCAGCACGAAGGGGTAGTAGTCGGGCTGGCCCATGCTGCGCGACAGCTCGTTCAGCACGTTGGTGAGCAGCACCCAGCCGTTGATGAAGTCGAGAAACTTCGCGGCATCGGGATGCGCGGGCTGCCAGAGGTCATCGACGGTGAAGAGGTCGCTCGCCAGTTCGACGTTGGTGGCGTCGACGCCGAAGCTCATCGCGGTGTCCGCCGTGTCGGCCATGTGCAGGTAGTGGGCCCAGGTCTCGGCCCAGTCTTCCCACGGGTGGGTGCTGGCGTAGCTGCTCACGAAGCGGTCGGCCCAGTCGGGCGGCGGGCCCTGTTCGTAGTGGGTCTGCAGTGCGACCGCGTAGTCGGCGCGGTCGTCGCCGAAGAGCGCGCGGAAGTCGTCGATCCACGGCGTGGGCAATACCAGCAGGTCCCAGTAGTAGTGGCCGATCTCGTGGCGAAAGTGGCCGAGCAGCGTGCGGTAGGGCTCGCGCATCTCGGCGCGGATGCGTTCGCGCACGGCGTCTTCGGCCTCTTCCGCGTTGAGGGTGATCACGCCGTGCTCGTGGCCCGTCATCACGTGCGGGCCGCCCGGCACGTTGCTGAGGAAGTCGAAGGCCAGGCCGTGCACCGCGTCGGCATGGCGGCTCACCACCGGCAGGCCGAGCGCGAGCAGTTGCGAGATCAAGCGGCGCTTGGCGGTTTCGAGCTTGCGCCAGAGTTCGCCGTTGGCCTCCACCGAGAGATCGGGAATGGTGCGCGTGACGCTGCACGCCAGGCAGTAGCCGGGCGCCAGGCCGTGCGTGTCGGCGGGAAGCGTCTCGCCCTCGCGCGGCACCGACACCATCCAGTTGCAGGCGGCGGGCGTCATGAGGTTGGCGCAGCGCCGGTAGGTGGGGCCGTGCGGGTCGCCGAAGACGGTGAAGGTGTCGGGCAATGCACCGCCCCCCACGGCCGGTGCGAGCGGCATGACGCCCAGGCGGTCGATGACGTAGCCGAGCGGCGTGTGGCAGGCCAGGCATTCGCTGTTGCGCAGGAACACGGGGCGCCCGCACTGGCAGCGGTAGGCTCGGCTGAGGGTCGGCGCGGCAAGCTCGGCCGCGAGCGTGGGCACGGCCCCGGGCTCGACCGGGGCGAAGGCCGCGACATCGTCGGGCTGGCCGTTGGCTTGTTCGTTCAGTGGAGAGTCCATGTCGTTGTGCGGCGCTTGACGCGAAGGGGACAGCCGCTGCATTGTGCGACCGCCCGGCGCGCCCTTGGCCGCGCAAACACCGATATGCTTGTAGGACGACGGACCCCGAGACATTCCGCCGCCCCATGACCTCCCCACAGACATCCGAAGCCGCGACCACGCCGGCCCCGCCTTCCATCGGCACGATGCGCCAGCGCTATGGCGAACACTACCGCTGGTACCTGCTGCTGTCGGTGATGGTGGGGACGATGGCATCGATCATGTCCTCGACCATCGTCAACGTGGCGATCCCCGGCATGAGCCATCACTTCTCGCTCGGACAGGAGCGCGCGCAGTGGGTGAGCTCGGGCTTCATGGTGGCGATGACGGTGTCGATGCTCACCACGCCGTGGCTGCTGTCGCGCTACGGCTACCGGCGCACCTACGTGGGCACGATGCTGTTGCTGCTGCTCGGCGGCATCGTGGGCGGACTGGCCAACAACTTCTCGCTGGTGCTGTTCGCGCGCGTGGCCGAAGGGCTGGCGGCGGGCGTGGTGCAGCCCATTCCGGCCATCATCATCCTGCGCGCCTTCGAGCCGCACGAGCAGGGGCGCGCAAGCGGCATCTTCGGCATGGGCGTGGTGCTGGCGCCGGCCATCGGGCCGAGCATCGGCGGCGTGCTGGTCGACCTGTTCGGCTGGCGCTCGATCTTCTTCATGGTGGTGCCGTTCTGCCTGGCGTCGCTGTGGCTGGCCTACAAGTTCGTGCCGACCACCGCGCCCGGTGGCGTGGCGGCCGTGCGCGGCGGCGGGCTCGACGGGCGCGGGCTGGCGCTGGGCACGGTCGGCACGCTGTGCCTGCTGAACGGGCTGGTCGAACTGCGCGGCGATTCGCCGCTGCAGGCAGCGCTGCTGCTGGCCGGTGCGCTGGCGGCTTTCGCGGCCTTCGTGTGGTGGCAGCGGCGGCTCGCGGCCTCGGGCGGCACGCCGCTGATGAACCTTGCGCTGTTCCAGTACCGGCAGTTCGCGATGGGCAGCGTGGTGGCGTTCATCTACGGCACGGCGCTGTTCGGCTCGACCTACCTGCTGCCGGTGTACATGCAGGTGGGGCTGCATCTGTCGGCCTCGCACGTGGGCACGATCCTGCTGCCGGCGGGCATCGTGCTGGCGGTGACCATCGCGGGCGTGGGCCGGCTGGCCGACCGGCACCCGACCTGGGTGCTGGTGAGCATCGGCCTTGCGCTGCTGGCCACCTCGTTCGCGCTGATGATGCTGCTGCGGCTCGACAGCGCGCTGTGGCTGCTGGTGGCCTTCGCGATCATCGGGCGCATCGGGCTAGGCTTCATCCTGCCTTCGCTCAACCTCGGATCGATGCGGCCGCTGGCCAAGCCGCTGATTCCGCAGGGCGCGAGCGCCATCAACTTCGTGCGCATGCTGGGCGGCGCGGCCGGCGTGAGCCTGTGCGCCATCGTGCTGGAGTGGCGCCTTGCGGCGCACGGCGATTCGCTTGCCAACCCGATGAGCAGCCCGGCGCGGCTCGCGGCCTTCGACGAGGTGTTCGCGATGCTCGCGGGGCTGTGCGCGCTGGCCGTTTGCGCCGCATGGCAGCTGCGCGAAGGTGCCAGGAGGACGGCACGCAACACGGGGTAAACCCCGGCGCTGGGGAGCGCCGCTTTCGCATTCAATTGTTATCAGTTGTATCTAAATCGCGAAACGGTTCCCCATGCATCGCAGAAGCTTTCTTGCCGCCTCGGCTGCGGCCATGGCCGCGCTCGGCCCCCTGTCGCCAGCCCATGCCGCCAATACCGCAGAGAGCGGCGTGAGCGATGGCGAGATCGTGCTCGGCCACACCGGCATCCTGAGCGGCCCGCTCGGGGTGCCGATCAAGGTCGTGATGGCCGGCGCAGGGCTGGCCTTCGACGCGGTCAACGCACAAGGCGGGCTGTCGGGCCGCAAGATCAAGCTGGTCTCGCTCGACGACGAACTCGTGCCCGAGAAGGCCGTTGCCAACTACGAGAAGCTGCTCGGCGAGCACCACGCGTTTGCCTTCTTCGGCTGCGTGGGTTCGGGCACCACCGCCGCGGCGGCCAAGGTGCTGAACCAGAGCGGCGCGCCGATGGTGGGCGGCTATGCGGTGTCGGACTCGGCGCGCGACAAGGTCAACGGCTCGGGGTATTTCGTGCGCGCCACCTTCGCGCGCGAGGCGCAAGCGCTGGTGCAGCACCTGACGACCATCGGCGTGTCGCGCATCGGCGTGGCCTACCTCGACAACCCCGGCGGTGCCGAAGTGGCCAAGCTCGTCGAGGCGGCGTTGAACGCGTTAAAGCTGCAACCGGCGGCCGCTGTGGCCGTCAAGGGCGACGGCTCGGGCAACGAAGCGGCCGGCAAGGCGCTCGCGGACAGCAAGGCGCAGGCGGTGATCATGTACCTCGGCGGCGGCATCGGCGGCGAGGTGATGAAGAGCGCATGGACGGCGGGCGGACGCCAGATGTTCTACGGCATGTCGATCGTGCCGGGCGACGTCACGGCGAAGCTGGTGGGCGACAAGACCAGCGGGCTGGCCATCTCGCAGATCGTTCCGTACCCGTGGAGCGAGGTCGATGCGGTGGCACGCGACTACCGGCAGCTGGCTGAGCGCGCCAAGGTGGACGTGGGCTACCTGAGCTACGAGGGCTACGTCAACGCGCTGGTGATGATCGAGGCGCTGCGCCGCACCGGCCGCGAGCTGACGCGCGCGAAGCTGCACGCCACGCTCAAGACCATGAAGCTGCGCGTGGGCAACATGGAGATCGACTTCACCGGGGCCAGCAACACGGGCTCGCGCTTCATCGAGATGGTGCGCGTGACGAAGGAAGGCAAGTTCCTGCGCTAGGCGAGGCCGCGGCAGCGCAAGCCGCCGCTGGCGAATGCGGTCACGCCGCGCTCAAGCCGCGCGCGCCGCCGCCGGCACCCGCGCCCCGCCGTCGGCCACCAGCGCCGCACCGGTCACGAACGACGCCTCGTCGCTGGCCAGGAACAGGCAGGCGGCGGCCATCTCCTCGGGCGTGGCCAGGCGGCCCAGCGCGATGCGCGCCACGGTCTGGGCGCGCGCGGCGTCTTCATCGATGCCGCGTTCAGCGGCCAGGTCGCGCATCTCCTGGCGGCTCATCGGCGTGTCGACCCAACCGGGGCACAACGCATTCACGCGCACGCCCTTCGGGCCGTAGGCCTGCGCGGCGGAGCGCGTGAGCGCGACCACGCCGGCCTTGCTGGCCGCATAGCTGGCCATGCCGGCCCCCGCATTGAAGGCCGCGACCGATGCGATGTTGACGATGGCACCGCCGCCCTGCGCCACCATGCCGGGCAGCACCGCGCGCTGGCAGCGCATGGTGCCGCCGAGATTGACTTCGTGCAGCCGCTGCCAGTCGCCGTCGTCGATGTCGGCCGCGTCGTCGTTGCGCACGATTCCGGCGCAGTTCACCAGCACGTCGATGCGGCCGAAGGCAGCCTGGACCGCGGCCACGGTGGCGCGCACGGCCGCGTCGTCGGTCACGTCGCAGTCGAAGGCCGGGCCGTCGCCCACCGGCTGCGGACGCGGCCAGCCGGCCACCGCGACACGTGCGCCCTCGGCCGCGAAGCGCGCGGCCACGGCGGCACCGATGCCGGTCGCCGCACCGACCACGAGGCAGGCCTTGCCATGCAGGCGTGTGCTCACAGGAGAACCTCCGTGCTGCGCACTGCGGTGCGAGCTTGCTTGGGGCGGCCCGGCGCGGCGCTCATTCCAGCTGCTCCGCGAAGAACGGGCTCTCGGGCAGCGTCGAGCCGCCATCGACCACGATCGTCTGCCCGGTGATGTAGCGCGCCGCCGGGCTTGCCAGGAAGCGCATCGCGTAGGCGATGTCCTCGGGCCGGCCCAGTTCGCCGGCCGGGATGTGGCGCGCGATGCGCGCGGCCTTGGCCGGATCGGACAGCAGCGAGCCGCCCTGCTTGGCGATGTAGCCCGGCTCCACGCCGTTGACGGTGATGCCCTCGCGCGCGTACTCCAGCGCGGCCGTGCGGATGAAGCCGTTCACCCCCGCCTTGCTGGCCGCGTAGTGCGCGCTGCCCGGCATGGCCACGCGCGGCCCGGTCACCGACGAGGTGACGAGCAGCCGCCCACCGCCGCGCGCACGCAGGTGCGGCACTGCCGCCTGTGCGAGCCAGAAGCAGGCCTTGAGGTTGACGGCCAGCGTGTGCTCCAGCTGTTCGTCGGTCATCGCATCGATGGCGGCCCAGGGATTGACGGCCGCGTTGTGGACCACGATGTCGAGCGCGCCGAAGGCACGCACCGCCTGAGCCACCGCGCGCTCGGCTTCGTCGCGCCGGCCGATGTCGCAGGCCAATGCATGCGCCGCGAAGCCGCGCGCCCGCAGCTCCGCCGCCACGGCCTCGCCGGCACTGCCGGTGCGGTTGGCGATCAGCACCGAGGCACCGGCCTGTGCAAACACCTGCGCGATGGCCGCGCCGATGCCGCGCCCGCCGCCCGTGACCAGCGCGACCTTGCCCTGCAGGCCGAAAGGATCGGCGGTGCTCATCCCCTGCACTCCCGCACGAACGCGGCAAAGGCCGCGTTGTGCTCGTCCACCTCGCGCGCGGTGGTGCCGGGGCAGCACAGCATCATGTTGTGGAAGGGCGTGATGAGCACGCCGCGGTTCATGAGGTACAGGTGCAGCAGCGCTTCGAGCTCGCCGTCGCGCGTGCGGCGCACGTCGCTCGCGTTGCGCGGCGCGTCGGCGCAGAACAGCGTCTCGACCCGCGCGCCGACCTGCGTCGCGTGCCACGGCAGGCCCGCCTCGGCGATGCTGGCGTTCACACCATCGGCCAGGCGCTGCGCGAGCTCCAGCATGCGCTCGAAGGCCTCGGGCGTGAGCACCTGCGAGAGCACCGCGCGCATCACCGCGACGGTGAGCGCGTTGCCCGCCAGCGTGCCGCCGAAGCCTGCATGCGCCGACTGACGCTGGGTGGGATGCAGCTTGGGCAGCACTTGCCAGACGCGTTCGGCGGTTTCGGCGCTCAGGCCGAAGGCAGCTGCGGGAATGCCGCCGGCAATCGCCTTGCCGACCACGAACATGTCGGGGTCGAGCCCGTGCTTTCGCGTGTAGCCGCCCGGCCCGCTGGAGAGGGTGTGCGTCTCGTCGATGACGAGCAGCGTGCCGGTCTCGCGCGTGAGGCGGCGCAGCGCGTCGTGGAAGCCGGGCTCGGGCGCGATCATTCCGTAGTTGGTCATGGCCGGCTCGGCCAGCACGCAGGCCACGTCGCCGGCGCGCAGCGCGCGTTCCAGCGCGGGCACGTCGTTGAACTCGACCACGGCCGACAGCTGGTCGTGCGGAAAGCCGTTGGGGTGGATGTTGTTGCGCATCGCGACGGCGCCGTCGCGCAGCTCGACATGCGCCTCTTCCACCGAGCCGTGGTAGCAGCCCGAGAACACCAGCACGCGCGGCCGGCCGGTGACCATGCGCGCCAGCCGGATGCAGGCGCGGTTGGCGTCCGAGGCGGAGGTCGTGAGGTTCCAGTACGGCAGCCCGAAGCGGCGCGACAGTTCCTCGCCGACCCAGGCTGCGTCGTCGGTGGGCAGCATCAGCGAGCTGCCGACGCGCGCCTGCCGCGTCAGCGCCTCGACCACCGCCGGGTGGCCGTGGCCGCACATGCCGCCGGTGTCGCCGAGGCAGAAGTCGGCGTAGCCGTTGCCGTCCACGTCGACGAAGCGCGCGCCGTAGGGCAGCTGTGCGTCCTGCACGTACAGCGGCCAGCCGCCGATCCAGCGGCGCATCCAGTGCGAGGGCGCGCCATAGAGCCAGGCCTGCTGGCCCTGGGCAAAGAGTTCGCCGGAGCGGGCGTGGGTGCGCGCATAGCGGTCCTGTTCGGCCTGCATCAGGGCCTGCACGCGCTCGCGCGGCACGGTGGGTTCGAAGGTCGGCATCATGGCAAGCCCGGTCAAAGGGAAGAACAAGAAGAAGAGGAAGGAGGGGAAACACCCAGCAGCGCGAGGGCCTGCGTGTAGCTCGCGCCCGGGTGCATCACGTCGAAGTGCACGGTGCGCAGGCCCACGCGCTGCGCGCCAACGATGTTGCGCAACTGGTCGTCGACGAAGACGCAGGCTTCGGCAGGCAGGCCGAGCTGGTCCAGGCACTGCTGGTAGGCGCGCGCATCGGGCTTGAGGATGCCGGTGTGCGTGGCGTCCACCACCACGTCGAAGGCGCTCATGAAGGGCAGCCGCTTGCGGAAGCCGGTGCCGTAGAACAGGTCGAGCTCGTTCGACAAGATGGCGAGCCGGCAGCCGGCGCGGCGCGCCGCCTCGATGGCCGCGAGGGCCTCGGGACGGATCGCCGCCTCGGGGTCGGCGCCGCGCGCGCGCTGCACGAAGGTCTCCATGCGGTCCCAGCGTTCGCCGACCAGCGCGCCCACTTCGCGGGTGCGCGCCATCCAGTAGTCGCGCTCCGAGAGCTTGTCGGCCTGCATGTCGCGCCACAGCGGATCGCTCGCGAGGTCGAAGGGGCCGCGCCAGGTGAGCGTGCCGCGCGGCAGCGACAGCGCCTCTTCGGTCAGTGCGTGGGTCTCGAACAGGGTGCGGCTGATGACGCCGCCGAAGTCGAGCACGAGGGCTTGCGTGTCGTGGGTCATTCGGGCCTCCCGGCGGGCACGGTGCCGTCGGCCACCCAGGCGTCGAACACGCGCAGCGCGGCGTCGCAGAAGGCGGCGTCGTTGATGTGCGCGTCCAGCTCGACCAGCCACGCAGGCTCGACGCTGCCGCGCAGCGCTTCGGTGAAGGCCGCAAGGCCTTCCGGATCGTGCAGCGGCTCGCCGGGACGGTCCCAGCCTTCGATGCCGTGCAGGGGCATCAGCACGCAGGTGGCGCCCTCGGCGCGCGCGAGGCGGCGCGCGATCTCGGTGGCCACGCCGCGACGGAACGCCGGTGCGCTGAGCGCCGAGGCCAGCAGCCGGTTGTGGATGTGCGCGGGCCGGCCTTCAAGGCCCTCGGGCGTGGGCTGCCAGGCCGGGTAGTCGAGCATGTCGATGGCGCCGGGCGCGACGATCTGCGGCGTGCCCGCGCGGCCGGCGCCGAGCAGCCGGTCGGGGCCCGCGGTGACGCACGAGCCGCCGAGCTGGTTGGCCAGCTCCTGCAGGCTGAAGTCCATCACCGCGCAGAAGCGGCCCTCGGCAGCCAGCGCCTCGAAGGCGCGCCCGCCCATGCCGGTGGTGTGGAACACGGCGACTTCGTAGCCGCGCGCTTCGAGCGCGGGCTTGAGCGTCTTCATGTAGGTGAGCGCGCTGGAGCCCAGCGAGGTCATGCCCACCAGCGGCTTCTCGAAGGCCGGCACGCAGGCCTGGCGGCAGGCGCCGAGCACCGCGCCCGCGGCCTGGCTCAATGCCGAGCGGCACAGGCTGTTGAGCCCGTAGAGCCCACCGGCCCACAGCACCATGATGAGGTCGGGCGGAATGCGCTCGGGCGGCAGCAGGTGCGAGTAGGCGATGGTCGAGACCAGCACCTTCGGCACGCCCAGCGGCAGCGCCTGCGCCACGTCGAGCGCCAGGTCGGTACCCATGGTGCCGCCCAGCGCGAGCAGGCCGTCGATGCGCCCCTCGGCCTGCCAGCGCGCGGCGAGCTTGGCGGCGCCGCGCGCCATCAGCGTCATGGCGCTGTTCTCGTCGCCGCTTTGCGCCACCTCGGCGACGGTCTTGCCGGCGGCCGCGGCCACTTCGGTGTTGGGAATGTCGGGCGCGAAGGGCGCGCCGTCGAGCACGCCCACGTCCATCACGACGACGCGGCCGCCGCCGGCCTCGAT
This sequence comes from Variovorax sp. EL159, assembly GCF_900100965.1. Lineage (GTDB taxonomy): Bacteria > Pseudomonadota > Gammaproteobacteria > Burkholderiales > Burkholderiaceae_C > Variovorax. Next base: position 102,181 of record NZ_FMUJ01000007.1, read on the forward strand.
GCACGCGCGCATGAACAGCAGCTCGGCGCTCTTGGTGTCGGCGGTGCCGATCAGCAAGATGGTCGGGGGTCGGCTCACAGCGTCGCTTCCACGTCGGAGAACGCGCCTTCGAGCGCATCGACCATGAAGTCGACCTCTTCGCGCGTGATGACCAGCGGCGGCGAGAGGATGAGGTTCGGCCCCGAGATGCGCACCATCAGCCCGCGCCGGTAGGCCGCCTGCGCCACCTTCGCGGCGATCGGGTTGCCGCGCGGCAGCGTGGTGCGCGTGGCCTTGTCGGCCACCATCTCGATACCCAGCATGAGGCCCATGCCGCGCACGTCACCGACGAAGCTGAACCTGTCAACGAAGGGCCGCACGCGCGCCTGGAAATGCGCGCCCACGCGCGCGGCGTTGCCGGGCACGTCGAGCGCCTCGATCTGATCCAGCGTGGCCAGCGCGGCGGCGGCCGCCACCGGGTGAGCGCTGTAGGTGTAGCCGTGGCCCACCGCGGCCTGCCCCGAGGCGTCGTTGAGGAAGACCTCGGCCACCTTGCCGCCGATGGCGGTGGCACCCAGCGGCACGTAGCCCGACGAGATGCCCTTGGCCAGGCACCACAGGTCGGCCTTCACGTTCCACAGCCGCGTGCCGAACATCGCGCCGCCGCGGCCGAAGCCGGTGACGACCTCGTCGGCGATGAGCAGCACGCCGTACCTGTCGCAGATCTCGCGCACGCGCGGCCAGTAGTTGGGCGGCGGCACGATCACGCCGCCCGCGCCCTGGATCGGCTCGGCGATGAAGGCGGCCACGGTGTCGGGGCCCTGGAACTGGATCTCGCGCTCCAGCAGCGTGGCGCAGATCTCGCCGAGTTCTTCCGGGTCTTGCGTGTATGGGTTGCGATACAGCCAGGGCGTGTCGACATGAAAGCAGCCGGGAAGCAGCGGCTCGTAGGCGCGGCGAAAGTTCAGGTTGCCGTTGACGCTCATGCCGCCGAAGTGCACGCCGTGGTAGCCCTGCCGCAGCGCGATGAACTTGAAGCGGTCGGCCTGGCCCTTGAGCTTCCAGTACTGGCGCGCAAGCTTGAGCGCGCCTTCGACCGCGTCGGAGCCTCCGTTGCTGAAGAACACCGCGGCCACGCCGTCGGGTTCCATGGTCTGCACGAGGCGCGCCGACAGCTCGATGGCGCGCGGGTGCGTGGTGCCGCGGAACACGTTGTAGAAGGGCAGCTCGTCGAGCTGCGCGACGATGGCGTCGCGCACCGGCTTGTTGCTGTGGCCCAGGTTCGCGGCCCAGAGGCCGCCGACGCCGTCGAGCATCTTGTGGCCGTCGACGTCCCAGATCCAGCAGCCCTGGCCGCGCGCAATGATGTCGGGCCTGGTCTTGAGCATCGCCTGCGGATGGGCCATGGGGTGCCACAGGTACTGGGCGTTGTCTTGCTTGAGCGCCGCCACGGCGGCGGCATCGGTCGTTGTCATGCGGGTCTCCGGAAGTATTCGATGGATGTGTTCAGGCCGGCACGCCGACGGTGAGGGTCTTGACCTCGGTGTAGTGCAGCAGGCCCTCGGCGCCCATCTCCTGGCCGATGCCGCTTTCCTTCCAGCCGCCGAAGGGCATCTCGGGCTGCGAGACGCCGAAGTGGTTGATGCCGACCATGCCGGCCTCGAGCGCATCGCCCAGGCGGTGCGCGGTCTGCAGGTCGCGCGTGAAGGCGTAGGCGCCCAGGCCGTAGGGCAAGGCATTGGCCTGTGCGACGGCTTCGTCGAGCGTGTCGTAGGGCTGCAGCACGGCGATGGGGCCGAAGGGCTCCTGGCGCATCACGCGGCTGTCGGCGGGCGCGTTGGCGATCACGGTCGGCTCGAAGAAGAAGCCGGGCCGCTGCACGCGGTGGCCGCCGCACAGCAGCTGCGCGCCGCGCGCCACGGCGTCGTCGACGAAGCGTTGCATGTCCTCGATGCGGCGCGCGTGCGCGAGCGGGCCCATCTGCGTGGCCGCATCGGTGCCGGCGCCCAGGCGCAGCGCACGCGCGGCCTGCACGAAGGCCTCGCTCCATTCACCAAAGCGCGCGCGCGGCACGTAGAAGCGGATCGGCGACGCGCAGACCTGGCCCGCGTTGCGGAACTTGGCGGCCAGCGACTGCTTGAGCGCGAACGGAAAGTCGGCGTCGTCGCAGACGATCACTGGCGCATGGCCGCCCAGTTCGCCGGTGAAGCGCTTCACGTGCCGCGCCGCCTGCTCGCCGAGCAGCTTGCCCACGGCCACCGAACCGGTGAACGACACCTTGGCGATGGCCGGATGGTCGATGAGGAACGACGACACCTCGGCCGGGTCGCCGCACACCATGTTCAACGCATCGGGCGGCACGCCGGCATCGAGAAAGGCGCGCACCAGCAGCATGCAGGTGCCCGGCGTTTCTTCCGCCGGCTTGATGACCACGCTGCAGCCCGCGGCCAATGCACTGGCGAGCTTGCGCGCCGGCAGGTTGGCGGGAAAGTTCCACGGCGTGAAGGCGGCCACAGGCCCGACCGGCTGGCGCATGACCGACTGCGAAAGAATGCCCTCGACGCGTGGCGGCACGAGGCGGCCGTAGAGGCGCTTGGCCTCTTCGGCCTGGAAGTCGACGATGTCGGCCGAGAGCGTGACCTCGCGCAGCGATTCGGCGAGCGGCTTGCCCTGTTCGAGCGTGAGCACGTGCGCGATGGTCTGGGCCTGTTCGCGGATCTTCTGCGCGGCGGTGCGAAGGATGTTGCAGCGCTCGAGCGCGCTTCTGGCGCGCCACTGCACGAAGCCACGGCGCGCGGCATCAGCCGCCTCCGCGAGTTCGTCGCGGCCGGCCAGCGGCAGCTGCGCGATCGTTTCTTCGGTGGCGGGGTTGACGACCGCGCGGTGGCCGCCGGTGGTCTGCGTGCGCCATTGGCCGGCGATGTGCAATGCGAGTTCGGGGTAGTCCATACCTGCACGATAGGGAGCGAGCCCCTTGCCGCGTTATCGAAAACTGGCAAACCTCGCGCGGCTTCGTGCGCTGCATGCGATGGGCTTCCTATACTGTCCGCGCCCTTTCTTCTTTCACGACGCACACACGCCACGACCTCACCGTGCCCCGTTCACGCACTCCTTCCCGGCCGGCCGCCAAGGCCAACGCCAAGGCACGCAACAGCGCCGCCGGCGTGAAGGCCTTCGACCTCGAGACCTTCCTGCCCTTCCAGCTTTCGGTGGTCGCCAACCGCGTGAGCCAGACGGTGGGCCAGTCGATCGCCAGCCGCTTCTCGCTGCAGATTCCGGAGTGGCGCATCGTCGTGGTGCTGGGCAAGTACGGTGCGCTGTCGGCGCTCGAAATTGCACAGAAGACGAGCATGGACAAGGCCCGCGTGAGCCGCGCGCAGCATCGGCTGGTGGACCTGGGCCTGGCCAACATGCACCCTTCGGCCGACGACCGCCGCAAGGTCATCGTCTCGCTCGAAGAAGAAGGACTGGCGCTGTACCGCGACATGGTGCCGCTGGCCCACGACACCGCGCAGCGCCTGTTCGCGCAGCTCACCGCGGACGAGCGCCACGTGCTGCAGACCATCGTGCAGAAGCTGTTCGACAGCACCACCGGCTTCGAGCCCAGCGGCGAGCTCGAATAGACCTGGAGACAGAGAGCGATCGGGTGGCTTAGGGGTTTGTCCTGTCACTTTGAGATCGTTGTCAACGAAACAATCTGGTCTGGAGATTGCTTCCGGCACGGGTCTTCACGCCCTTGCCGCCGCTTCGCCGGACCGCCATGAATAGCCAGACCGCCTCCGTTCTTTCTGCCCCTGCCCCCACCGTTGCGACGCGCTGGACCCTCTCCACGCACGACATCGACGCCTATGCCAGCGGCCAGAACGGCTGGCACCTGGCGTGCGACATGCTCTCCGGCGGCAGCTTCGCCGGCTTTCTCGACCACGTGCAATTGCCCGGCCTGCGGCTGGTGCGCGAGACCACCAACCGCGCGCTGCGCCAGCACGGCGAGATGAACCCCGACTGCTGCGGCTTCGCGCTCACCTGCCGGCAGGACGGCGAGGCGCGCTTCTCGGGCCAGCGGCTGGACACCGGGTCGGTGATGGTGGGGCGCTGCGACGAGCTCGACCTGTGCAGCCCGCCGGGCTTCGAGCTGACGGGCATCGTGGTCGACAACGCGCTGCTGCAGTCGCTCACCGAACGCCTGAACGACCGCGAGCCGCCGGCCTGGCTCGAACGGCGCGTGGTGCTGCACTTCGACGACACCACCATGCAATCGCTGCGCGGCACGCTGCGCGGCGCCTTCACCGCGCTCGACGCGTTGCCCGGCCTGCTCGACGACCCCATCGCCACGGAGCAGTTGCGCGACGACGTGCTGCTGGCCTGGCTGAACGCGCTGCCCGAAGACGTCGATCTGCGGGAGCTGCGTTCCACCGAGGCGCACCGCCGCGTGGTGCGCCGTGCCTGCGAGCTGATGATGTCGCGACCCGACGAACCGCTGTCGATGCTCCAGGTGTGCAGCCGCATCGGCGCGAGCCAGCGCAAGCTGAACTACTGCTTCCAGGAAACGCTGGGCCTGAGCCCGGCGCGCTACCTGCGGGCGCTGCGCCTGAACGGCGTGCGCCGCGCACTCAAGCAGCCCGAGTCGCGCTCGGTGCAGGACATCGCGGCGCACTGGGGCTTCTGGCACCTGAGCCAGTTCGCGACGGACTACCGGCGCCAGTTCGGCGAACTGCCCTCGCAAACGCTGCGCGGCGCGGCGCTCACACGGCACTGATCCAGCCCTTTTCCGGCGCAATGGCCGAGGGGAATCCCTCGGTTTCCGGTGCTCCAGTTTTGCCGTTTTTCGATACCTCTTTGCAGAGGCGGTCGCTATCGTTGGCCGCCATATGTCCGCCGCCCTGCCCACTCTGCAGCCTCTTCCACTCCTTCCGGGTGCCCGCGCACTCGCCGCCGCCCTGCAACGCCGCGAGCTCTCGTGCCGCGAGCTGATGCAGGCCTGCCTGGCACGCATCGACCGCTTCAATCCGCAAGTCAACGCACTGGTCTCGCTGCAGCCGCCCGACGAGATGCTGCGCCAGGCCGATGCCTGCGACGCGCGGCTCGCACGCGGCGAGCCGGTGGGCCGGCTGCACGGCTTCCCGATGGCGCCGAAGGACTTCGTGGCCACTGCCGGCCTGCCGACCACGATGGGCAGCCCGGTGTTCGCGCGGCAGGTCACGGCGCACGACGCGATCATGGTCGAGCGCCTGCGCCGGGCCGGCGCCCTCTTCGTGGGGCGCAGCAACACGCCCGAGTTCGGCCTGGGCTCGCACACCTACAACACGGTGTTCGGCACCACGCGCAACGCATGGAGCCCCGACCACGCGGCCGGCGGCAGCAGCGGCGGCGCTGCGGTGGCACTCGCGCTGCACATGCTGCCGGTGGCCGACGGCAGCGACATGATGGGATCGCTGCGCAACCCCGCGGCCTGGAACCACGTCTACGGCCTGCGCCCCTCGCTGGGCCGCGTGCCCACCGGGCCGGGGCCGGAGCTGTTCTTCCAGCAACTGGGCTGCGAAGGGCCGATGGGCCGCACGCCCGAAGACGTGGCCTGGCTGCTGTCGGTGCAGGCGGGACATGACGCGCGCTCGCCGTTGAGCCTGGCCGGCGACGGCGAGGCCTTTGCGCAGCCGCTGGATTCGGAATTGCGCGGCAAGCGCATCGCGTGGCTCGGCGACCTCGGCGGCCACCTGCCGATGGACCCGGGCGTGATGGCGCTGTGCGAATCGGCGCTGCGGCACTTCGACACGCTGGGCTGCAGCGTCGAGCCCGCGTTGCCCGTCTTCGACTTCCATGCGCTGTGGAACGCCTGGCTGGGCCTGCGCGGCTTCATCGTCGCCGGTGCGCTGCGCGGGCTGCATGCCGACCCGGCCACGCGCGCCCTGCTCAAGCCCGAGGCGCGTTGGGAAATCGAACAGGGCGAACGCCTGAGCACCACCGCGCTGCACCAGGCTGCCGTCACGCGCACGCAGTGGCACGGCGTGCTGCTGCAGCTCTTCGAGCGCTTCGACTTCCTGGTGCTGCCGGCCGCGCAGGTGTTCCCGCTGCCGGTCGACGTGCACTGGCCGCGCGAAGTCGGCGGCCGCGCGATGGACACCTACCACCGCTGGATGGAAGTGACCATCGGCCCTTCGCTCGCCGGCCTGCCCGCGATGGCGATACCGGCCGGCTTCTCGCAGGCCGACGGCACGCGCGGCTTGCCGATGGGCCTGCAGCTCATCGGCCGCCCCGGTGCCGACCTCGACGTGCTGCGCATGGCGCACGGCTGGCACCAGGCCGTGCCCTTCGCGAACGTGCAGGCGCCGCTGCTGCGCCAGGCGCACTGAATTCCGCACCCACACACATCACCGCCCGAGGAGAAAAAAACCCATGCGCAGACGTTCACTCATCGGCGCCGGCCTGATTGCCGGCCTGGTCCCCGGCTTGTCCGCCATGGCCCAGGGTCTCGCGGGCAAGACGCTGAACCTGATCGTCCCCTACCCCGCGGGCGGCGGCTCCGACATCAACGCGCGGCTGGCCGCGCCCGAGCTGTCGCGGCTGCTGGGCCAGCCCGCCATCGTCGACAACGTGCCCGGCGCCAGCGGCTCGCTCGGCGTGATGCGGGCGGCCAACGCGCCCGCCGACGGCTCGGCGCTGCTGCTGGGCTCGCCCATGGAGCTGATGCTCACGCCGCTCACGCTCAACAGCGCGCGCTACAAGGCGGAAGACTTCCGGCCCATCGGCGTGATGTCCGTCACCTCGATGGTGCTGCTGGCGCGCAAGGACCTGGGTGCCGGCAGCGTCGACGAGCTGATCGCGCTGCTGCGCCGCCCCGGCGCGAAAGAGCTGAGCTACGGCAGCATCGGCCCCGGCTCGCTCTACCACCTGCTGGGCGAACGCTTCACGCAGCAGACGGGCACGAAGATGCTGCACGTGCCCTACAAGGGCATGGCACCGGTGGTCAACGACCTGCTGGGCGGGCAGATCGACCTGGTCTTCATGCCGCTGGCCGGCAACGTGCCCGACCTGCTGGAGGCCGGCAAGGTCAAGGCGCTGGGCATTGCGGCCTCGGCGCCGCACGAGCGCTTTGCGGCCGTTCCGTTGATGCGCAGCAGCAAGGGGCTGGAGGACTTCGTCTACAGCCTGTGGTCGGGCGTGCAGGTGTCGCAGCGCGTGCCGGAAGAAGCGCAGCAGCGGCTGCACACGGCCTTCAACCAGATGATGCAGAAGCCCGAGATCCGCCGCTCCATCGAACTCGGCGGCAGCAAGGTGGCACCCGAGCAGTCGCTGGCCGAGCTGCGCCGCGGCTACCTGGCCGACGTGGAGCGCTACCGCGCGATCGCCAGGTCGGTGAACCTGCGGCCCGAGTGAAGGCATGGACGCATCGATGCGAACGCGAGCCACGGCCGGCGGCCCGCGTTTTGCCAGTTTTCGATAACGCCGCCATGGCGCCCGGAGAGAGGATGCAGACCCGTCCATCCTTCATCCGCCAAGGAGAACCCCCATCATGTCCGCCGACCTTTTCCGTGCAGCCTCCGGCGCGCTCACGCGCCGCCAACTCGTCATTGGCGGCGGCGCGGCCGCGCTGGCCGGCGTGCCCGCGCTGGCGAATGCGCAGTCCAAGACGATCAAGATCGGCTACCTCACCACGCTGTCGGGCATTCGCGCCAACTTCGGCGAGGCCGACCCCTGGAGCCTGGAGCGCATCCGCGCCACGCTGAAGGACGGCCTGACCATCGGCGGCACGACCTACAAGGTCGAGATCGTGGTGCGCGACACCCAGTCCGATGCGAACCGCGGCGCCACCATGTCCAGCGAGCTGCTGCTGCGCGAGAAGGTCGACCTGCTGCTGGTGCAGGACAGCGACGCCGCGCTGGCCGCCGGCCAGCTGTGCGACGTCAACGGCGTGCCGATGGTCTCGACCATGGGGCCGTGGCAGGCCATCACCTTCGGGCGCGGCTCCACGCCGCAGAAGGGCTTTCCGTTTTCCTTCCACTTCTTCTGGGGCGCCGACGACGTGCTGAAGAACTTCTTCGGCATGTGGGAGCCGCTGAAGGTGGAACGCACGCTGGGCACGCTGTACATCGACAACGGCCCGGGCCATGCCTTCGCCGATCCGGCCACGGGCATCCCGAACGGCGCGAAGCAGCGCGGCTACAAGGAGACCAACGGCGGCTTCTTCAAGATCGCGACCGACGACTTCAGCAACCAGGTCTCCAGCTTCAAGGCGGCGCACGCGAACATCGTTTCGGGCTTTGCCTACGCCAACCACTTCGCCACATTCTGGAAGCAGGCGCAGCAGGCGGGCTACCGGCCCGAGGTGGTGACGATGGCCGCGTCGTTCCTGTTCCCGAGCGCGGTGGAGTCGCTGGGCGCGGCGGGCAACGGCATGTCGACCGAGATCTGGTGGACGCCCAGCTTCCCGTTCAAGTCTTCATTGACCGGCCAGAGCGCCAAGGCGCTGGCCGCCGACTGGGAAGCCACCACCGGCAAGCAGTGGACGCAGCCCATCGGCTACGGCCACGCGCTGTTCGAGGTCGGCATCGCGGCACTGAAGAACGCGAGCAACACGAAGGACAAGAAGGCCGTGCGCGACGCGCTGGCCAACCTGCAGCTCGACTCGGTGGTGGGGCGCATCGACTTCAAGGGCAGCCCGATCAAGAGCGTGGCCGTCACGCCGATGGTGGCGGGCCAGTGGCGCAAGACCAAGGCAGGCAGCAAGTTTCCGTACGAGCTGGTCATCACGCACAACAGCACCGCCAAGCAGATCGCGGTGGAAGACGAGCTCAAGCTGCTGTCGCAGCTGAAGCCGGCCTGAACGCGATGAACGCGACCGCATCCGCATGACCGACTGCCTCGTCATCGACGGCCTGTGCAAGCGCTACGGCGAGATCGTCGTGGCTGACCAGGTGTCGCTCTCGCTCGCGCGCGGCCAGTGCCTGGGCGTGGTCGGGCCGAACGGCGCCGGCAAGAGCTCGCTGTTCAACCTGATCACCGGCGTGGCCGTGCCCGACGGCGGCAGCATCCGCCTCGAAGGCCGCGAGCTGGTCGGCCTGCGCGCCGATGCACGCGCGCGCCTGGGCGTGGCGCGCGCCTTCCAGATTCCGCAGCCGTTCGCGCATCTGACCGCTTATGAGAACGCACTGGCCGCCGCCACCTTTGCCGCGCGGCTGCCGCGCGCGCAGGCCGAGCGCCAGGCCTGGGCCGTGCTGGAACGCACCGGGCTGGCCGACCGCGCCGACGTGCCGGCCGGCCGCCTGCCGCTGCTGGACCGCAAGCGGCTGGAGCTGGCCAAGGGCCTGGCGTCGCGGCCGCACCTGCTGCTGCTCGACGAAATCGCGGGTGGCCTGACCGAGGCCGAGGTGCAGGTGCTGGTCGCGCTGGTGCTCGAGCTAAAGCAGGACGTGGCGATGATCTGGATCGAGCACATCGCGCAGGCGCTGATGGCCGTGGCCGATCGCATCATGGTGCTGAACTTCGGCCGCAAGCTGCTGGAAGACACGCCCGCCGCCGCGATGGCCAGCCGCGAGGTGCGCGAGGTCTACATGGGCGTGGGCGATGAAGACGCACTGCAGGAGCACGCACATGCCGCTGCTTGAAGTGCGCGACCTGTGCAGCCACTACGGCGACCTGCAGGCGCTGTTCGACCTGTCGCTCGACGTGGCGGAAGGCGAGGCCACCGCGCTGATCGGCGCCAACGGCGCCGGCAAGTCGACGCTGATCCGCGCCATCGCCGGGCTGGGGAAGCGCAGCCGCGGCACCATCCGCTTCGACGGCCAGGCCATCGAAGCCGAGACGGCCGAGCGCATCGCGCGCCGCGGCATCGCGCTGGTGCCCGAGGGACGGATGCTGTTCCCTTCGCTCACCGTCGAAGAGAACCTGCGCATGGGCGCGCTGTGCGGCCGCACGGGCCACTGGACGCTGTCCACCGTGTATGCGCTGTTCCCCATCCTGCAGGAGTTTCGCCACCGGCCGGCCACGCAGCTGTCGGGCGGGCAGCAGCAGATGGTGAGCATCGGCCGCGCGCTGATGGCCAACCCGCGCCTGATGCTGTGCGACGAGATCTCGCTGGGCCTTGCGCCGGTGGTGATCGAGCAGATCTACCGCGCCTTCGGCGACATCCGCGCGCAAGGCACGGCGCTGCTGGTGGTGGAGCAGGACGTGACGCGCGCCTGCCGCATCGCGCAGCGCGTGTACTGCCTGCTCAAGGGGCGCGTCACGCTGGCGGGCCGCGCCACGGACTTCAGCGCCGCGCAGATCGCCAACGCCTACTTCGGACACTGAACGCACCCATGGCCTGGATCGAGACTCTCATCAACGGCGTGCTGCTCGGCGGCCTCTACGCGCTCTTCGGCCTCGGGCTGGCGCTGGTCTTCGGCGTGATGCGCATGGTCAACCTCGCGCATGGCGAGTTCGTGGTGCTGTCGGCGTACTTCGCGGTCTTTCTGGCGGCGCAGTTTCCCGATGTGTCGCCGCTGCTCTTCATCGGCCCGGTGGCGCTGGCGGCCTTCGGCGTCGGCTACGTGCTGCAGCGGCTGCTGCTGAACCGCGCGGTGGACACCGACGATCCGCTCACGCCGGTGCTGGTCACCTTCGGCATCGCGGTGGTGCTGCGCAACCTGATGGCCGAGCTGTTCGGCGCCGACCCGCGCGCGCTCGAGGGCGGCGCGCTGGCCACGGCCGGCTTCGACATCGGCGGGCTGCGCATCGGCTGGTACCCGGTGCTGGTGCTGGTGCTCGCGGTGCTGGCCTTCGGTGCGCTGCAGTGGCTGCTGCAGCACTCGCGCTTCGGACTGATCGTGCGCGCCACGTCGGACCACCGCGAGATCGTGCGCACGATGGGCGTGCGGCCGCGCCATGTGTATGCGGTGGTGATGGGGCTGTCGCTGGCCTTCGCTTCGGTGGCGGGGCTGCTGCTGGCGCTGCGCACGTCGTTCACGCCGTTCTCGGGCGTGGAGCGGCTCTTGGGCGCCTTCGAGGTCGTGATCATCGGCGGCATGGGTTCGTTCCGGTGGGCGCTGGTCGGTGGCATCGCGCTGGGCGTGGCGCAGCTCGCGGGCCAGCGGCTCGATTCCAATGCGGGCGCGCTGTATGCCCACCTGCTGTTCTTCGTCGTGTTGATGGTGCGCCCCAACGGCATCGCCGGCGCACGCACCTGAGGCACCGAGATGACTTCGACGCGCAACCCGTCCCTTGCTCCCTGGCTCGGTTTCGCCGCCGCGGCGGGGGCCATCGCCTTCGCGCCCACCGTGGCCGACGGCGGCCTGCTGCGCCTGCTCAGCGAAGTGCTGATCACCCTGGCCATGGCCCAGATGTGGAACCTGCTGGCCGGCTACACCGGGCTGGTGTCGATGGGCCACCAGGCCTTTGCCGGCATCGGCGCCTACCTGCTGTTCGTGGCCTCCGACCGGCTCGGCATCTCGCCCTACTGGATGGTGCCGGTGGCGGGCCTGGGCGGCGCGCTGCTGGCCGCCGTGGTGGCGCCGCTGATGTTCCGCCTGCGCGATGCCTACTTCTCGATCGGCATGTGGGTGCTGGCCGAGATCGTGCGCCTGCTGGTCGCCAAGTTCCCGCTGTTCGGCGGCGAATCGGGCGTGCCGCTGCAGGCGGTGCGGCTGGTGGAGCCCGAGAGCTTTCAGCAGAACGCGTTCTGGATCTCGGGCGCCATCGGGCTGGCGGCGGTGGCCGGCGTGTACCTGCTGATGCGCTCGCCCTTCGGCCTCGGGCTGATGGCGGTGCGCGACAACGAACTGGCCGCCACCAGAATCGGCGTGAACGTGTGGCGCAACCGCTTCATCGCCTTCGTGCTGTCGGGGCTGGGCTTCGGGCTGGCCGGCGCGGCGCACTTCATGGGCACGATGTTCGTCTCGCCCGACTCGGCCTTCGACATCAACTGGGTGGTGACAGCGATGTTCATCGTGATCATCGGCGGCATCGGCACCATCGAGGGGCCGCTGATCGGCACCGCCATCTACTTCGGGCTGCGCGAGCTGTTCAACACCTGGTTCGCGATGTCGGGCGGCTGGTACCTGATCGCCATGGGCTGCATCGCCATCGCCGTCATGCTGCTGGCACCGCGCGGGCTGTGGGGCCTGGCGCGCGAGCGCTGGGGCTGGCGCGGCCTGAGCGTGCAGCGCCATCCGCCAGGCGGCGCTGCCGTTGCCGCGGCGCCGTCTTCTTCCCTTCCTTCACCCACTTCACCCACACCCTCATCCACGCGAGGACGCACCGCATGAAGACCACCGCCTTCTTTCACGACGAACGCACCTTCTGGCACGTGCCCGGCGGACTGCATGCCCTGTTCCTGCCAGTGGGCGGCTGGGTCCAGCCGATGGCGGGCAGCGGCATGGCCGAGTCGCCCGACTCCAAGCGGCGCATCAAGTCGCTGATGGACGTGTCGGGCCTGAGCGCGCAGCTCGACGTACTGAGCGCCCCCATGGCCAGCGAAGACGACCTGCAGCGCGTGCATCCCGCGAGCTACCTGCAGAAGTTCAAGGCCGCCAGCGACGCCGGCGGCGGCGACCTGGGCGAGGTCGCGCCCTTCGGCCCCGGCAGCTACGAGATCGCGAAGCTCTCGACCGGCCTAGCCATCGCTGCGATGGACAGCGTGCTGCAGGGCCGCCATCGCAATGCCTTCGCGCTCACGCGCCCACCGGGCCATCACTGCCTGCGCGAGCACAGCATGGGCTTTTGCCTGTTCAACAACATCGCGGTCGCCATCGAGACCATGAAGGCACGCCACGGCCTGGGCCGCGTGGCCGTGATCGACTGGGACGTGCACCACGGCAACGGCACGCAGGAAATTTTCTACGACCGCCCCGACGTGCTCACGCTCTCGCTGCATCAAGAGAACTGCTTCCCGCCCGGCTACAGCGGCGCCGAAGACCGCGGCACGGGCGCGGGGCTGGGCTTCAACGTCAACATCCCGCTGCAGCCCGGCGGCGGGCACGCGGCCTACATGCACGCCTTCGAGCGCATCGTGGCGCCGGCGGTCGACCGCTACCGGCCCGAGCTGATCGTGGTGGCGAGCGGGCTGGATGCCAACGGCGTGGACCCGCTGGCGCGCATGCAGCTGCACCCCGAGTCGTTCCGCCAGATGATGCGGCGGGTCAACGCGCTGGCCGCGAAGCACTGCGGCGGGCGCGTGGTGGTGGTGCACGAAGGCGGCTACTCGGAAGCCTGCGTGCCGTTCTGCGGACTCGCGGTGGTGGAAGAGCTGTCGGGGCACCGGACCGAGGTGGAAGACCCGTTCAGCGAGTTCTTCGGACTGCAGCAGCCTTCGGCGCGCTTCGATGCGTTCCAGCGCGGGCTGATCGACGAGATGGCGGCGCTGCACGGACTCTGAGCCACGGCCGCCGCGGCGCCTGGCAAATCGCGGTCTAATCGACGCCATGTGCCAATTGCTAGGGATGAACTGCAACACGCCGACCGACGTGACCTTCAGCTTCACGGGGTTCGCGCAACGCGGCGGCCGCACCGACCATCACGCCGATGGCTGGGGCATCGCGTTCTTCGAAGACCGTGGGCTGCGCCACTTCGTCGATCACCAGCCGGCATGCGAATCGCCGGTGGCGGAGTTGATCCGTCGCTACCCCATTCAGAGTCGCAACGTCATTGCGCACATCCGCAAGGCGACGCAGGGCGAGGTCAACCTGCAGAACTGCCACCCCTTCGTGCGCGAGCTGTGGGGGCGCTACTGGGTGTTTGCCCACAACGGCGACCTGAAAGACTTTCGGCCGCGGCTGCACGGCAACTTTCATCCGGTGGGCAACACCGACAGCGAGCATGCCTTCTGCTGGCTGATGCAGGAACTGGCCAAGTCGCATGCGGGCGTGCCCAGCGTCGAGGAATTGACGCTCACGCTGCGCGAGCTGGCGCCGCAGCTGGCGAGCCACGGCACCTTCAACTTCATGCTGTCCAACGGACAGGCGCTGTGGGCGCATGCCTCGACCAACCTCTGGTACGTGGAGCGCCGCCACCCTTTCGTGACCGCGCAGCTGTCGGACGAAGACCTTGCCATCGACTTCGCGCAGCACACCACGCCCACCGACCGCGTGGCCGTGGTCGTGACCGCGCCGCTGACGACCAACGAGACCTGGACGCCCTTCGCGCCGGGCGAATTGCACGTGTTCGTGGATGGGCAGCGGTCCGCGCTCTGAGGGCGAAAAGTAGTATTTTTGACTGATACATTTTTGCAACAGCGCAATAAAGTATCAGTGGTTCGATGCAAACAGAGAACAATAATGGTTCTCATTTGCAAATTTCGAACCGTCCATGTCCGCCCCCTTCTTCCATCTCCGGCCCACCGTGGCCGCGTCGCTGCTTGCACTGAACGCCCTGACGGCCGTGGCGCAAACCTCGGGAACCTCGGAAACCTCGCAGGCGGCGCCTGCCCCTGCGGCGGCGTCGAGCGGCACGCTGTCCACCGTCACCGTGGAAGCCAGCGCCGACGCCTCGGCCGAGGGCCTGACCAAGCCTTACGCCGGCGGCCAGGTGGCGCGCGGTGGCCGGGTCGGCATCCTGGGCAACCAGGACATGATGAGCACGCCGTTCTCGAGCACCAGCTACACGAATGAGCTGATCCAGAACCAGCAGGCCCGCAGCGTGGCCGACGTGCTGCAGAACGATCCGACGGTGCGCGTGGCACGCGGCTTCGGCAACTTCCAGGAGTCGTATTTCATCCGCGGCTTCATCGTCAATTCCGACGACATCGCCTACAACGGCCTCTACGGCCTGCTGCCGCGCCAGTACATCTCGTCCGAGCTCTTCGAGCGCGTGGAAGTGTTCCGCGGCGCGAGCGCGTTCCTGAACGGCGCCACGCCCACGGGCGGCGGCATCGGCGGCAACATCAACCTGCTGCCCAAGCGCGCGCCGAACGATCCGCTCACGCAGGTCACGGTCGGCACCGCCAGCGGCTCGCAGACCTATGTTGCGACCGACATCGCGCGCCGCTTCGGCCCCGACCAGAGCCTGGGCGTGCGCCTGAATGCAGCGCACCGCGACGGTGGAACGGCCGTGGACGGCGAAGGCGTCAAGCTCGACACGCTGTCGGTCGGCCTCGACTGGCGCAGCCGCGACGCGCGGATCTCCGCCGACATCGGCCACCAGGAACACCGCCTGCGCGACGCGCGCCCCAACGTCACGCTCGGCAGTGGCGTCACCGTGGTGCCGAAGGCGCCCGACAACGGCACGAACTACTCGCAGCCCTGGACCTACTCCTACGAGCGCGACACCTTCGGCTCGGTGCGCGGCGAATACGACATCACGCCCGACATCACCGCCTGGGCCGCGGCCGGCGCGCGCAACAGCTACGAGAACAACTCGCTGGCGGGCCCGACGGTTTCCAACGGCTGGACGGGCGCCTCCACCACCACCCGCTTCGACAACACGCGCGAAGACCGGGTCAAGACGGCCGAGATCGGCCTGCGCGGCAAGCTGCGCACCGGCGACATCGGCCACGAATGGGTGATCGGCTACTCGTACTTCAACCTCGACAAGAAGAATGCCTATGGCATGGGGCTGGGCGCCGGCGGCACGCTCAACAGCAACATCTACTACCCGCGCGGCTACCTGCAGCCGGCGCTGACCTACCTGGGCAACGACCTCGCCAACCCGGCGCTCAACGGCACGACGACGCTGAAGAGCCTGGCGATCGGCGACACGCTGTCCTTCATGGACGACCGCCTGCGCCTGACGCTCGGTGCGCGCCACCAGACGCTGCAGACCAGCGACATCAGCTACCGCGTCGTGAGCAGCGGCAAGCTGACCGCCGCGGGCGGCACCGTCACCGCATACGACCAGAGCCGCACGAGCCCGATGGCGGGCATCGTGTTCAAGGCCAGCAACGAACTGTCGCTCTACGCGAACTACATCGAAGGCCTCTCGCAGGGCGAGACCGCGCCCGCGCAGTCCGGCGGCCAGCCGGTGCTCAATGCCGGCCAACAGTTGAGCCCCTACGTGTCCAAGCAGAAAGAAATCGGCATCAAGTACGACGCCGGCCAGGTGGGCGGAACGCTCGCGCTGTTCTCCACCGAGAAGCCACGCGCCTACATCGAGGGCAACTACTTCTCTTCAGCCGGCAAGGACCGCCATCAGGGCGCCGAGCTCAGCGTGTTCGGCCAGGTCACCAAGGGCCTGCGCCTGCTCGGCGGCCTGACGCTGCTCGACGCCAAGCAGAAGGACACCGGCAGCAGCACGACCAACGGCAAGCGCGTCATCGGCGTGCCCAAGGTGCAGGGCAGCATCGGTGTCGAATGGGACGTGCCGGGCGTGCGCGGCCTCTCGCTCGACGGCCGCCTGGTGACGACCGGATCGAGCTACGCGAACGCCACCAACACCTTGCGCGTACCGGGCTGGACGCGCCTGGACATCGGTGCCCGCTATGTGACCGAAGTGGCCGGCAAGCTGGTGACGCTGCGTGCGCGCATCGACAACCTCGCCAACCGCAGCTACTGGTCTTCGGTCGGCGGCTACCCCGGCTCGGGCTACCTGGTGCTGAGCACGCCGCGCACCTTCACGCTGTCGGCGTCGATGGACTTCTGACCGGGCCCGAACCGGCCGGTGCTACGCGGCGCCGACCAGATGCGCTTCGAGCGCATCGATGAACATGGCCGGCACATCGAAGCCGGTCTGTTCGGTGATCTCCTGGAAGCAGGTCGGGCTGGTCACGTTGATCTCGGTGACCGAATCGCCGATCACGTCGAGCCCGATCAGCAGCAGCCCACGCGGCGCGAGTGCCCGGCCCACGGCCTCGGCGATCTCGCGGTTGCGCGCGGTCAGCGACTGCGCCACGCCCTTGCCACCGGCGGCAAGGTTGCCGCGCACTTCGGTGCCTTGCGGAATGCGCGCCAGCACGAAGGGCGCCGGCTCGCCCGCGATGATCAGGATGCGCTTGTCGCCCTGGACGACCTCGGGGACGAAGCGTTGCACCATGATCGTTTCGGCGCCGTCCTTGTTGAGCGTCTCGACGATGGAGCCCAGGTTCAGCGCGTCCTGCTTCACGCGGAAGATGCCCATGCCGCCCATGCCGTCGAGCGGCTTCAGGATGATGTCGCCGTGCTCCGCATGGAAGTCGCGCACGGCCTGCGCGCTGCGCGTGACCAGCGTTGGTGTGACGAACTGCGGAAACTCCATGATCGCGAGCTTCTCGGGGTGGTCGCGCAGCGCACGCGGCGAATTGACCACCTGCGCGCCTTCGCGCTCGGCCTGCTGCAGCAGGTGCGTCGCGTAGATGTACTCGGCGTCGAAGGGCGGGTCCTTGCGCATCAGCACGGCGTCGAAATCTTTCAGCGCCTTCGACTCGGTGATGTCGATGCGGTACCAGTCCTTGCTGTCGCCGGTCAGCGTGATCTGCTGCACCGTGGCCGTGACCAGCCCGCCCGACTTCCACTGGATGTCCTGCGGCAGGCAGGCCGCGATGCGGTGGCCGCGGCGCTGCGCCTCGCGCATCATCGAGAAGGTCGTGTCCTTGTAGATCTTGAAATGATCGAGCGGGTCGGCGACGAAGAGGATGTTTTTCATCAGGCGTTCTTTCCGGCGCCGGGAGCGGCGGCCACTGGGGTGTCTGGCGCGATGTTGCCGGAAGCAGCGATGTCCTTGCCGGCCGGGGCCTTTTCCGCTGAAGGTGCGCGTCCGATCTGCTGCACGGCGAGCGCGACGGCGCCGGCCACCACGCCCCAGAACGCCGAGCCGATGCCCGCGAGCGTGACGCCGGACAGCGTGACCAGGAAGGTGATCAGTGCCGCCTCGCGATGCGCTTCGTCGCGCACCGCCGCAGCCAGCCCACCGCCGATGGTGCCCAGCAATGCCAGCCCCGCGATGCATGCCACCAGCTCCTTCGGAAAGGCCGTAAGCAGCCCAGTGACCGCCGCGCCGAACAGCCCGATCACCACGTAGATGGCACCGCAACTCACGGCCGCCGTGTAGCGGCGCGCCGGGTCTTCATGCGCCTCGCGGCCCATGCACATGGCAGCCGTGATCGCGCTCAGGTTCAGCGCGAACGCACCGAAAGGCGCGAGCACCAGCGTCGCAAGGCCGCTGATGGTGATGAGCTTGCTGACCGGCAGGTCGCTGTACCCGCTCGCGCGGATCGCAGCCACGCCCGGCAGGTTCTGCGAGGCCATCGTCACGACGAACAGCGGCAGCGACAGGCTGACGATGGCCTGCCAGCTGAAGACCGGCATCGTGAACACCGGCCAGGTGAACGCGAAGTGCACGGAAGACCATGCCAGTTGCCCGCGCGCCGCGACGAAGACGATGGCCACGAGCAAGGTCAGCGGCACCGCGTAGCGCGGCAGCAGCCGCTTGGTGACCAAGTACGTGCCGAGCATCAGCAGCACCAGGGGCAACGCGGTTTGCGCCGCAATGAAGGCCGACAGGCCGAAGCGCGCCAGCACGCCCGCGAGCAAAGCGGAAGCAATCGCCATCGGGATCTTGTTCATCACCCGCTCGAACCAGCCGGTGGCACCTGCAAGCACGATCAGCACCGCGCACACGATGAAGGCGCCCACCGCCTCGCCCATGCCGTAGCCCATGCCGGCGACGGCCAGCACCGCCGCGCCGGGCGTGCTCCAGGCAATCATCACGGGCTTCTTCCACCAGAGCGAGGGCAGCGCCGAGGCCAGCCCCATGCCAATGCCCAGTGCCCACATCCACGAAGCCGCCATCTCCGGCGTGGCGCCGAAGGCCTGCGCGGCCTGGAACACGATGGCCACCGAACTTGTGAAACCCACGAGCACGGCGACGAAGCCCGCGGTGAAAGCCGAGAGGCTCAGGTCTTTGAAGAACGACATCGGGCGATTGTGCCGCCGGCCTCAGATTTCGATCTTCGACCCTAGTTCAACGACCGCGTTGTTCGGCAACCCCAGGAATGCGGCCGCACCGCTCGCGTTGTGGTGCATCTGCGCGAAGAGCTTCTCGCGCCACGGCGCCATGCCGCTGCCGAGCGTGGGGATCACGACGTCACGCGACAGGAAGTAGCTGGTGGCCATCGGCTCCAGCTGGCAGCCGCGCAGGCGTGCGTTGTCGAGCGCACGCGGCAGGTCGATGTCGTTCTTGAAGCCGTAGTGCACGATCACCTGCCAGCAATGGTTGCCGAGCGCCTCGATCTCGATGCGCTTGTCCATGGGAATCCAGGGCACCTCGTGATTGCGCACGGTGACGAACATGTTCTGCTCGTGCAGCACCTTGTTGTGCTTCAGGTTGTGCAGCAGCGCATTGGGCACGACACCCGGCTCGGCCGTGAGAAACACCGCGGTGCCGTCGACACGCGCCGGCGGGCTCACGAACACCGAGGCAAGGAAGGACTTCAGGTCGATCGCGTCGGCGTGCTGTGCCTCGCCCATCAGGCGCCGGCCTTCCTTCCAGGTGATCATCAGCGTGAAGACGAAGCCGCCGATCATCAGCGGGAACCAGCCGCCCTCGAACAGCTTGAGCAGGTTCGACGCGAAGAACAGGAAGTCGACCACGAAGAAGACGGCGGTCGAGGCGATGCACAGCGCCAGCGGCAACTTCCACGCATAGCGGATCACGAAGAAGGTCAGGATCGTGGTGATCAGCATGTCGGTCGTCACCGCGATGCCGTAGGCCGCGGCCAGGCTACTCGAGGTGCGGAACATCACGACCGCCAGCACGATGGCCACGAACAGGCCCCAGTTGACCAGCGGAATGTAGATCTGCCCCGCCGTGCGCACGCTGGTGTGCTCGATGTTCAGGCGCGGCAGGTAGCCCAGCTGGATGACCTGCCGCGTGACGCTGAACGCCCCGGTGATGAGCGCCTGCGACGCGATCACCGTGGACGCCGTGGCCAGCATCACCAGCGGGATGAGCGCCCATTCGGGCGCCATCATGAAGAAGGGGTTCTTCACGGCCTCGGGGTTCTCCAGCAGCAGCGCGCCCTGGCCGAGGTAGTTGAGCGTCAGCGCCGGCATGACGACCGAGAACCACGCGATGCGGATCGGCTGCTTGCCGAAGTGGCCCAGGTCGGCATACAGCGCCTCGGCACCGGTCACGCACAGCACCATGGCGCCGAGCAGGATGAAGCTCGTTCCCGGGTTGCTCCAGATGAACCTCAGCGCATACCAGGGGTTCAGCGCCTTGATGATTTCAGGGTGGTGCAGGATCTGCCACACGCCCAGCACCGCGATCGCGATGAACCACGTCAGCGTGATCGGCCCGAAGAACTTGCCGATGCCCGCCGTACCGCGCTTTTGCACCGCGAACAGGCAGAACAGCACGACCAGCGTGATCGGGATCACATAGTGGGTGAAGTGCGGCGACACCACCTCCAGGCCTTCGACCGCCGACAGCACCGAGATGGCCGGGGTGATGACCCCGTCGCCATAGAAGAGCGAGGTTCCGAAGATGCCGACCACCAGGAGCAGGTGGCGCAGCCTGGGGTTATCGGCCACCGCGCGCGAGGCCAGCGCGAGCATCGCGACCAGCCCGCCCTCGCCTTCGTTGTCGGCCCGCAGCACCAGCACCACGTACTTGATGGAGACGATGACGGTCAGCGTCCAGAAGAACATCGAGAGGATGCCGTAGACGTTCTCGACGGTGAACGGCACATGGCCGTGGCCGAACACTTCCTTGACCGCATACAGCACGCTGGTGCCGATGTCGCCATAGACAACGCCGATGGCGCCGACGATCAGGCCGGCTGAGAGGGATTTGGGGGCTGACACGAAGTCGATGGGAAAAGGGCTTGCAGCTTGATCGATGCGTCAGACACACCGGGGACCCATGGCAGCAGGCTCTCGCCCGCCACGCATCCCCTCCGCCCTTTTGTTTCCGTTGATGTGGGGCCGCTATTTTGCCGTTGCGCGCCGCTGCCGCAACCCGCCCCTTCAATCATTCGTAGATTTCGGCGTCCGGATCGGTTGCTTCCATCTCGTAGCTGGCCGCCACCATGGCCAGCCGGCCGACCACCCCATACATGTAGAAGCGGTTCGGCGCGCTCGCGCCGGGCTTGGCACCAGGCTGCGGCAAGTGCGCACTTTCGGAAAAAGCCAGCGGCACGAAGCTCGCGCCCGGCAGCTTGAGGTTTTCGTCGGCCGCCTGCTCGGCGTGCACCCGGTAGAAGCCGCCCACCACGTAGCGGTCCATCATGTAGACGACCGGCTCGGCCACGCCGTTGTGCACGCGCTCGTTGGTCAGCACGCCTTCCTGGACGATCAGCTCGGTGGGTTCGCGCAGGTCCCTGCCGGCGCTGGTCTTGGCGGCCGAAGAGGTGCTGGTGCGCGACTTGCCGATCAGCGTCTCAACATCCTTGGCGTCGCGCACGGTGATCACGCCCGGGCTGCCGCTGCCGCTGTGGCCGCCCTTGACGACCACGAAGGGCTTCTCGTTGATGCCGTATTCCTTGTACTTGCGGCGCACCTTGGTCAGCACCGCGTCGACATGGCTGGTCAGCACGTCGATGCCGCGGCCCTCGGCCACGTCGACGCCTTCGGCGCGCGCATAGATCGGGTTGATCAGCCAGGGGTCGATGCCCAGCAGCTTGCCGAAGCGCTTGGACAGCTCTTCGTAGCTGTGCAGGTGGTTGCTCTTGCGGCGCACCGACCAGCCAGCGTGCAGCGGCGGCAGCAGATATTGCTCGTGAAGGTCTTCGAGGATGCCCGGCGTTCCTGCAGAAAGCTCGTTGTTGAGAAGAATTGTGCAGGGATCGAAGTTCTTGAGCCCCAGGCGGCGCTTGCTGCGCACCACCGGCTCCAGCGTCACGGTGTCTCCGTTCGGCAACTCGATCTTCTTGGGCGAATTGATCGCCGGATCGATCGAGCCAATGCGCACGTTGAGCCCCGCCATATGGAAGATGCGCACCAGTTGCGCGACGTTGGCGAGATAAAAGGTGTTTTTCGAGTGGTTTTCCGGAATGACGAGCAGGTTGCGCGCTTCCGGACAGATCTTCTCGATGGCCGCCTGCGCGGCCTGCACTGCCAGTGGCAGCATTTCCTTGGTGAGGTTGTTCCAGCCACCGGGAAACAGGTTGGTGTCCACGGGCGCCAGCTTGAAGCCCGCATTGCGGATGTCGACGGCGCTGTAGAACGGCGGCGTGTGCTCCATCCATTCGAGCCGGAACCAGCGCTCGATGGCGGGCATCGAGTCGAGTACCCGCTGCTCCAGTTCGTTGATCGGGCCGGTCAGGGCAGTGACGAGATGCGGAACCATGCGGCGGCCTTGTTGGTTTTGTGCTTAAAGGTGGAGCGGAATTGTAGGATTTGGGGATGTCCGCCCCGATGACAAGACCGACGGGGCGTGCATCAGGTCCGCACTTCGCCTTGACCGAGCACCACGTACTTCAGCGAGGTCAGCCCCTCGATGCCGACCGGCCCGCGCGCGTGGAACTTGTCGGTGCTGATGCCGATTTCAGCACCCAGGCCAAACTCGAAGCCATCCGCGAAGCGGGTGCTCGCATTGACCATGACGCTGGCCGAATCGACCTCGCGCAAGAAGCGCTGTGCGTGCACGTGGTCGCGCGTGACGATGGCGTCGGTGTGGTGGCTCGAATAGCGGTTGATGTGCGCGATGGCCTCGTCGACACCGGCCACGACCTTGATGCTGATCACCGCGGCCAGGTATTCCTCGGACCAGTCGGATTCGACTGCGTCGACGATCTTTGCCTGGGCACCGACCGCGCCGTCGGCCCGCAGGATGCGTGCGGCCACAGGGTCGCAGCGCATTTCCACACCCTTGGCCGCGAAGATGGCGGCGATTTCAGGCAGGAAGTCTTCCGCCACCGTGGCCGACACCAGCAGGCCTTCGGCCGCGTTGCAGGGGCTGTACTTCTGGGTCTTGGCGTTGTCGACGATGCGCAGCGCCATGTCGAACTCGGCCGTGTCGTCCACGTACACGTGGCAGTTGCCGTCCAGGTGCTTGATGACCGGCACCTTGGCATCGCGGCTGATGCGCTCGATCAGGCCCTTGCCGCCGCGCGGAATGATCACGTCGACGAACTCGGGCATGGCGATCAGCTGGCCCACGGCCTCGCGGTCGGTGGTCTGCACCAGTTGCACGGCCTCGACCGGCAGGCCCGCTTCGGCCAGCGCCTCGGACACCAGCAGCGCCAGCGCCTTGTTCGATTCGATGGCTTCGGAGCCACCGCGCAGGATGGCCGCATTGCCGCTCTTGATCGCCAGGCTCGCGGCCTCGATGGTCACGTTGGGACGGCTCTCGTAGATCATGCCGAACACGCCGATCGGCACGCGCATCTGGCCCACGCGGATGCCGCTGGGTTGCTGCTTCATGCCGATGATTTCGCCGATCACGTCGGCCATGCCGGCGAGTTGCTCGCAGCCGAGGGCAACGGTCTCGATGACCTTGGGCGTGAGTTTGAGGCGGTCGACCATGGGCGCCGAGAGGCCGGCGGCCGTGGCGCGCTCCAGGTCCTTCTGGTTGGCCGTCACCAGCACCGGGCCGGCTTCGCGCAGCCGGCGGGCCAGTGCCTTCAATGCTATGTTTTTGGTAGCTGCATCCGCACGGGCCATGAGGAATGCTGCGGCTTTTGCTTGCAAACCCAGGGTTTGCATGTGCTCGCTGACGTTAAACGCGTTCATGTCGGCATTTTCCCACGCCGACCTGTGGCCCGGCTTACAGAGGTTTTTTGACGCCTGAAGCCATCACGCGGACTCAGGCGCGACGCGGAGCGGCGGCCGCGCTGCTGCTGCAAGCACGGCACAGCATCAGCGCCAGCCGCTGCAGGGCCTGCCAGCCGCTGGCCGGCCAGTCGGGCTGTTTCAGCCCCTTCACGATGCCGTCCACCACGTGGGCCGAACGCAACAGCCGGGTCAGCATGCGGTCGTCCAGGCGCGGCAACACCCGCTCGAAGGCGCGCTCGCGCGGGCCCCAGATGCGGTTTTCGCGCAACGCCATCGGCAGCGGCCGGCCGGAGGCCATGGCGTCTTTCACGCGCTTGAGGGCGCGGATGTCTTCGGCCAGCGTGTAGTGCACCAACACCTCGGCCTCGCCCTCGGCCTGCAGGCCGTCGAGCATGCGCGCCACGCGCTGCGGATTGCCGGCCAGCACGGCTTCGGAGAGCTTGAAGACGTCGTAGCGCGCCACGTTGTTGACCGCACCCTCGACCTGCTCCCAGCTCAGCTCGCCGGCCGGATGGAGCAGCGCGAGCTTCTGGATTTCCTGGTGCGCGGCCAGCAGGTTGCCTTCGACCCGGTCGGCAAAGAACTGCAGCGTGCGTTGGCCTTCGTCGCCGGGCATCACGCGCTGGCCCTGCAGCCCAAGGCGCTGCGCGATCCATTGCGGCAGCGCGGCGCGTTCGATGGGATCGACCTGGATGCTCACGCCGTTGTTCTCGAGCGCCGAGAACCAGGCGCCAGTGCGCGTGGCCTTGTCCAGGCGCGGCAGCATCACCAGCGTGAGCGTGCTGTCGTTGCCGGGCGCCCCTTCGGCCAGTTGCTGCAGGGCGGTGCTGCCGTCCTTGCCGGGCTTGCCCGAGGGAATGCGGATCTCGACGATCTGCTTGTCGGCGAACAGCGAGAGCGAGCCACCGGCCGCGAGCACCGCGCTCCAGTCGAAATGCGCACCGGCCACGGTGTACGAGCTGCGCTCGGTGTAGCCCTGCGTGCGCGCGGCGGCGCGGATGGCATCGGCCGCTTCCTGCGCGAGCAGGGGCTCGTCGCCGTGGATCGTGTAGAGCGGCTTCAGGCCCTTCTGCAGGTGGGCACCGAGTTGGGCGCTGGCAAGTTGCATGGAATCGCGAGAGCCCTGGCCTACAGCGTTTTCACAGCCGCTAGGCGGCGCATCACCTGCTGTGCGATGTCGGACTGCATGTCGCGGAACAGCAGCTCGGCTTCGCCTTCCTTGGCCAGCGCATTGGTTTCGTTGTAGCTCAGGTCGCGCGTCTGCGAGACCTCGGAGACCGGCAGCAGGTCCTTGCCGCCCGGCGTGTGCAGCCGGAAGCGAACGCGCAGGCGCAGTTGCAGCTCGCGCAGCTGGCCCTGCGAGTTGGTCGAGATGATCAAGCGGTCGCGGTCTTCACCGACGATTTCGAGCACCGCATCGGCCGTCTTCGACTCCTCGGAAGGCACCAGCGTCACGGTGCCAGTGGCCCGGATCTCGCGCCGCAGCTGGTTGATCATCGCGGTGTTGCCCGATATCGACAGCGTCTTGAACGCGAAGACCGGCGCCTTGCGCAGCTCGAAACCGCAACCGGCCAGCCCCAGCGAAGCACCCGCCGCCGTGAGGCCGAGAAGAAAGCCGCGGCGCGGCAGCGAGACATTGCGTGTGTTCATGCTTGAGTCGTTCAAAGGACCACGTTGACCAGGCGGCCGGGAACCACGATCACGCGCTTGGGCTGCGCGCCTTCGGCGAAGTTGACGAAGTCGTCGCAGGCGATCGCCAGCTTCTCGATCTCGTCCTTGGAGGCGCCGGCGGGCACGAGCAGCTTGCCGCGCAGCTTGCCGTTGACCTGCAGCATCAGCTCGATCTCGTCCTGCACCAGCGCGCTGACGTCGACCGTCGGCCAGGCCGCGTCGAGCAGGCCGCCCAGGTCCTTGTCGTAGCCGAGTTCGTTCCAGAGTTGCTGGGCAATGTGCGGTGTGGCGGGGTACAGGCAGCGCAGCAGGATGCCAAAGCCTTCGCGCACCGCGGCCGCGTCGCCCGCGCTGCCGTCGGGCTTGAAGCCTTCGAGCGCATTGAGCAGCTTCATCGCACCCGACACCACCGTGTTGTATTGCATGCGCTGGTAGTCGTAGTCGACCTGGCGCAGCACCGTGTGCACTTCGCGGCGCAGCGCCTGGGCGGATTTGCCGAAGGTCTGGCCGCTGGCCGCCACCGGCTGCACGTCCGCCTGCGCAGCGCCGAAGTTCCACACCCGGCGCAGGAAGCGGTAGCTGCCTTCGACGGCCGCGTCGTTCCATTCGAGCGTGGCTTCGGGCGGCGCGGTGAACATCGTGTACAGACGCGCGGTGTCGGCGCCGTACTTCTCGATCAGGTCTTGCGGGTCGACGCCGTTGCGCTCGCTCTTGCCCATCTTGCCGACACCGCCGTACTCGACCTGCGTGCCGTCGGCCGTGGTACCGCCGGTGATGCGGCCCTGCGCATCGAGCACCGGCGTGACTTCGGACGGCGGGAAGTAGTCCTTGCCGCCCTTCTCGTTGCGCTTGTAGAAGATCTGGTTGAGCACCATGCCCTGCGTCAGCAGCTTGGCGAAGGGCTCGTCGGCCTTCACGAGGCCGATGTCGCGCATCACCTTGATCCAGAAGCGCGCATAGAGCAAATGCAGGATGGCATGCTCGATGCCGCCGATGTACTGGTCCATCGGCATCCAGTAGTTGGCGCCCTCGGCCACCATGGCGTCGTCGTTCTTCGGGTCGCAGTAGCGCATGAAGTACCACGACGAATCCACGAAGGTGTCCATGGTGTCGGTCTCGCGCCGCGCGGGCTTGCCGCAGACGGGGCAGACCACGCCGGCGTGGAAGCCTTCGTGCTTGTTCAGCGGGTTGCCCGAGCCATCGGGCACGCAGTCGGTGGGCAGCACCACGGGCAGGTCCTTCTCGGGGACCGGCACCGCGCCGTGTTCATCGCAATGGATGATCGGGATCGGCGTGCCCCAGTAGCGCTGGCGGCTCACGCCCCAGTCGCGCAGGCGCCAGGTGGTCTGCAGCTCGCCCAGGCCCTTCTGGCCCAGCGCATGCGCCACGGCGGCCACGGCCTCCTTGTAGCCCATGCCGCTGAAGTTGTCGGAGTTGATGGTCACGCCGCGCTGCTTGTCGCCGTACCAGTCCTGCCACTTGTGATAGTCGAAGTGCGGCTCATCGTCGACCAGCACGACCTGGATGATCTCGATGCCGTACTTGTTGGCGAAGGCGAAGTCGCGCTCGTCGTGCGCGGGCACGCCCATCACGGCGCCATCGCCGTAGCCGATCAGCACGTAGTTGCCGACCCACACCGGCACCTGCTCCTCGGTGATCGGGTGCTTGACGGTCAGGCCCGTGGGCACGCCCTTCTTTTCCTGCGTGGCGAGCTCGGCCTCGGTGGTGCCGCCGTTCTTGCATTCCTCGATGAAGGCCGCGACCTTGGGGTCGCGCGTGGCGGCGTGCGCGGCCAGCGGATGCTCGGGGGCCACGGCGCAGAAGGTCACGCCCATGATGGTGTCGGCACGCGTGGTGAACACGTACATGCGGCCGTCCTGGATCAGCTTGCCGCTGGCGTCCTTGATGTCATGGGTGAAGGCGAAGCGCAGGCCTTCGCTCTTGCCGATCCAGTTCTCCTGCATCAGCTTGACGCGCTCGGGCCAGCCCGGCAGCTTGTGCTGCGTGAATTCGAGCAGCTCTTCGGCGTAGTCGCTGATCTTCAGGTAGTAGCCCGGAATCTCGCGGCGCTCGACCGTGGCGCCGGTGCGCCAGCCCTTGCCGTCGATCACCTGCTCGTTGGCCAGCACGGTCTGGTCGACCGGGTCCCAGTTGACGACCTGGGTCTTGCGGTAGGCAATGCCCTTTTCGAGCATCTTCAGGAACAGCCACTGGTTCCACTTGTAGTAGCTCGGATCGCAGGTGGCGATCTCGCGGCTCCAGTCGATGGCCAGGCCCATGGCCTGGAGTTGGCCCTTCATGTAGGCGATGTTCTCGTAGGTCCACTTGGCCGGCGGCACGCCGTTCTTGAGCGCCGCGTTCTCGGCCGGCAGGCCGAAGGCGTCCCAGCCCATGGGCATCAGGACGTTGTAGCCGCTCATGCGCAGGTAGCGCGTGAGCATGTCGTTGATCGTGTAGTTGCGCACATGGCCCATGTGCAGCTTGCCGCTGGGGTACGGCAGCATCGAGCAGGCGTAGTACTTCTTGCGACTCGCGTCTTCGGTGACGCGGTAGGCATCGGCGGCGCTCCATTGCGCCTGGGCAGCGGACTCGACGTCGCTGGGTTTGTAGCTGGGGTTCATGTCGGCTCGGCAAGGCCCGGCGCGGGGTGGCCGGGGAAGGCGGATTATCGCGCCGGACTAGACTCGCCCCCAGGCTTCGCGCACTTCGTGTCGCTTCTCCACCCCCTACCGGGGGCAACACCAGCGGCCCGGCAAAGCCGGTTCCGCGGTGTTTCGCGAAAAATGCATGCTTACTCTCCCGTGATGCGGACGTAAAGAACACCATGAAACTGCGCCTGAAACACCTCGCCCTGGGCCTTGCGGCCGCCGCCGGCCTCGCCGCCACGCCCCTGTGGGCCCAGCACAACGACAAGCCCCTGCGCATCGTCGTGCCCTTCGCCTCCGGCGGCGCGCAGGACGTGATCGCCCGCTACCTGGGCGCCAAGCTCACCGACAAGCTGGGTGCGCCCGTCATCATCGACAACAAGGCCGGCGCCGGCGGCATCGTGGCCGCCGACGCGGTGGCCAAGGCGACCGACGGGGCCACCGTGCTGCTTGCCACGGGTGGCGCCATCACCATCGCGCCCCATCTGCAGGCCAAGCTGCCCTATGACCCGGTGCACGACCTCGTGCCGGTGGCCCTGGTCGGCGACACGCCCATGACGGTGTCCGTGCGCACCGAAAGCCCCTACAAGACGCTGGCCGACGTGCTGCGCGACGCCAAGGCCAAGCCCGGCCAGGTGACCTATGCCTCGACCGGCAATGGCACCGTCTCTCACCTGACGGGCGCGCTGCTGGCCCAGGCGAGCGGCGTGAACCTGCTGCACGTGCCCTACCGCGGCGCCGCGCCGGCGCTGACCGACCTGCTCGGCGGGCAGGTGGCGCTGATCGTCACCAGCGTGGCGTCGATCGAGCCGATGGTGGTCAGCGACAAGGCGCGCGTGCTCGGCACCTTCTCCCGCGTGGCGCTGCCCAGCATGGGCACGGCCCCGACCGTCGGCGAAGCGACCGGCCTGCCGGGCATGGAAGTGCCGGTCTGGGTCGGCGTGATGGCCCCCGCGCGCATGCCCGCCGCGAGTGTCGAGAAACTCTCAGCCGCGCTGGTCGAGGTGTGCAACCTGCCTGAAACGAAGCAGCGCTTTGCGCAGTTGGGCGCGGTCAATACCTGCGGCAATGCGGCGGCGCTGGGCAAGGTGATCACCGAGGACAGCCAACGCTGGGCCAAGGTCATCAAACAGGGCAGCATCAAAGTTGACTGAGACCACGACGAAGATTCACCGGGTCGGCATCGCAGGCACCGGCGCCATCGCGCTCGCCAGTGCGGCCTGGCTGCGCCACGCCGGCCACGCCGTCACGCTCTGGTCGCCGGGCGGCCAGGGTGCCGAGGCCCTGCGCACGCAAGAGTTGGAAGCCAGCGGCGTCCAGCCCTGCAGCGTGACGGTCGAGGTGGCCGACGACCCGGCGCAGCTGTGCCACGCGTCCGACGTGCTGCTGCTCGCCCTGCCCGTCAACGGCCACCGGCACGTGATGGATGCGCTGCTGCCCTTCATTCGCGACGGCCAGACGGTCATCGTCAGCTCGATGGCGTCGCTTTCATCGCTCTATCTCTGCGAAAGCGCCCGGCGCGCCGGCAAGCGGGTGACCGTCGCCAGTTTCGGCACGACCGTGCTGACCGCGCGCCGCGCATCCGGCACGCAGGTCAAGGTGATGACGCGGCGCAAGGCCGTCGGGGTGTCCGCCCTGCCGGTCGCGCACGTCGGGCAGGCGGTGGCGCTGTGTACCGAGCTGTTCGGCGACGGTTTCTTCGCGCAGGAGAGCACGTTGGCCAGCGCCCTGGCCAACGTCAACCCGCAATCGCATGGCCCGCTCGCGGTCTTCAACTGGACGCGCATCGAGCGCGCCGAGAACTGGCCGCAGTACCACTGCATGACGCCGGGCGTGTCCCGTGCGATCGAGGCGCTCGACCTGGAGCGGCGCGCCGTGGCGCGGGCCTTCGGCATCGAACTCGGCCCCATCGAGGAGCACTTCGCGCGCTCCTTCGGCACCGCATCGACGCGGCTCGAGGACATCGCGGCCGAGCTGCACGCCAAGCGCGGCGGCCCGCCCGGCCCGGTCGATACCGGCACCCGCTACGTGACCGAAGACATGCCCTACGGCCTCGTGTTCATCGAAGCGCTGGGCGCGATCGCCGGCGTGCCGACGCCCGCCACGCGCACCATCGTCGACGCCGCCTCGCTGGTCAACGGCATCGACTTCCGGCGCGAGAACGACCTGCTGGCGCCGCTGGGCCTGGCCAACGAAACCGTCGCCGGGCTGCTCGGCCGCCTGTAGCGACCTACGCCGCGGCGTCCGCCGGGAAGACCGGCTCGCCGAGGTTGAGCATCAGCCGGTTGGCCCAGGCGAACAGCGCCACCGAGTGGATCAGGTCGAGAATTTCCAGCTCGTTCAGCCCGACCTCTTTCAGTGCGCGGATGTCTTCGGCCGACACCTGGTCCGGCGCGGTGCCCAGCCGGGCCGAGAACGCGACGATGGCCTTCTCGCGCGGCGTGGTGCCGGCGGAGGCCGGCTCCTCGAACACCTGCGAAATCACATCGTTGCGCTTGGCCAGTTGCTCGAAGCGCTGCGCATGCACCGAGGCGCAATACACGCAGCCGTTGACGCGCGATTCCACCGTGGCGCCCAGCTCGCGCTCGGCGCGCGGCATGCCGCCCGGCGCGAACATGATCGCGTTGAAGGCAATGGAGCGCTGCAGCAAGATCTCGGGCTGGTGCGCGAGCACCAGGAAATACGGCGAGGTGCGCGCCTGCGGGCTCATCTCGTCCAACGCCGCGAGCTGACCCGCACTGGCGGTGCCGACATTCACCATGTCGAGCCACGGCTTCCAGCTCAACACCTCGGTGGTGAAGCCCTTGATGCGGATCGGGAGCGTCATGCCGACACCTCCGCGGCGGCCAGCGCCTTCAGTCCCGCAACGACGCGGACCTGGTAGGAGAGAAAGGCGATCAGTTGGCTCAGCGCCACGAGAGCTGGCGTCGACAGGCCATGCGCCGCCAGCGCGTCGATGGCCGCGCGGTCGCCTTCGATCGGCCGCTCGATCAGCTTGCCCGTGAAGAGCAGCATCGCGCGCAATCGCGCATCGGCGAGCGAGGCGATCTCGCCACGCTCCACCGCGTTGGCCACGGCGGCATCCGCGCGTTCGGCATCAAGTTCCTCGCGGTAGTGCGCGGCAAGATTCGCCGCCTTCGAGACGCGGCAGGCATGCAGCGCGACCAGCAGGCGCTCGGTGCGCGAGAGGCCCTCGACCTTGTGCGAGAACATGGCGTCATAGCTGCTCTGGGTGGCGGACACGACCTTCTCGCGCTGCTGTCGCAATGCCCAGGTCGGTTGGTTCGCGGAAAGGGGAACGACGTGGTCAACCACATCGATGGCCGGCAACTGCACGGCAGGGTTCGTCATGCGGGGTCCTTGGAAGAAGACGGGGAAGAAATTGAAGAGGCTTGCCCGGCACCCCGCTCGCCGGGCGGCAGCGCCGGCACCCACTCGTCGCCGAACAGTTCCGGCTCGCTGTAGGCCTCGAGGTTGGCGAAGTGGTGGTCGAAGTCTTCGCGGTAGAACAGGCTGGCGATGCCACTGGCGAGCCGCTTGGCACCTTCGCTGATGGCAGGAATGTCGCCCGACACCGTGCCGTGCGACAGCGCCGCCGGGTAGCAGAAGCAATGGATGCGATCGAGCCCCGGGCACTCACCCGGCACACGCTGCTGGAATTCGAAGACCGGCCCGAGGTCGGGCGAGTCGGCCAGTTCCTGGTCTTCGTCGCCGGGGGCGGGCACGAAGCGGTCGCTCCAGGTCCGCACGTGGGAGGCGATGCCGTCGAACTCGGGGCGATGGGCCCAGTCGACCTTGAAGCCGGTCGAGACGATCAAAAAGTCGAACACGAAGTCGCCCTTGGGCGTCGACACGCGCATGGCCTCGCCCTCGGGCGCGACCGACAGGATCGGGCAGCCGAAGTTGAAGAAGGCGTTCGGATGCCCCGACACCCGCAGCGTGCTGCCGTGCGGCGGCGGCACGTTCGCCACGTTGATGTAGTGGCGGATGCGCCACTTCAGTTCATCGGGCAGGTCGTAGTGGCCCTGCGTGAGCCCCGGCACGCCGGCACCCTTGCCCTTGTTGACGCGCGGCAGGTCGGGCCGGCGGATCAGCAGCTCGACGCTGTGCGCGCCAGCTTCCAGCGCGGTGCCCGCGCTGTCCATGGCCGAGGAGCCCGCGCCGACCACGCCCACGCGCAGGCCGCGCAACTGGCCGTAGCCCATCTCGTCCGATGAATGCGCCCACTTCGAACGCGGCAGTGCATTCACGAAAGCCGGAATGGCCGGCCCGCCAAGACCGTCGCGGCCGGTGGCGAGGACGACACGGCGTGCCAGCACGCTGCGTGGACCTTCCGGCGTGCGCAGGTCGAGGCGAACGGACGTCGCATCGGGCAACGGGTGAATGCCGGTAACAGCCGTGTCGTTGCGCACGTCCACGCCCATCACGCGGCGATACCAGACCAGGTAGTCCATCCACTGCAGGCGCGGGATCTTGTCCATGGCCGTCCAGGCTTCGAGGCCGAACTGGGCCTCGAACCATGCGCGGAAGGTCAGCGCGGGCAGGCCCAGCGCCGGACCGGTCAACTCCTTGGGCGAGCGCAGCGTCTCCATGCGCGCCGTGGTCGCCCACGGGCCTTCGTTGCCGGCGGGCGAACGGTCGAACACCACGGCGCGAATGCCCTGCTGCGCCAGCGCCACCGATGCGGCCAGGCCGGCCTGGCCGCCGCCGATGATCGCCACGTCGAGCGCCGTCTCGCCTTCCACCTGCCGGGCGGGCATCCATTGGCGGCCGGGAAAACCGAGGTATTCGAGGTCCTGGGCGAGCCGCGCTTCGAGCGCGGCGAGGGAAGAAGCGGAATCTGATGTCATTTTGAAAAGCGGAAACGGCGCCCAGTGTAGAAAGCTTCGCGGGCCGCCAGGCCGCATGCGCCTGCAAGCCCGTACCACTGGCCCGAATCTCGCATGCCACAATGAATTCCGACCACAGGGGCAGGCATGAGCATGAGCAGCAGCAACGGCGAATGGTGGCGTGGCGCGGTGATCTACCAGATCTATCCACGCAGCTTCATGGACAGCAATGGCGACGGCATCGGCGACCTGCCCGGCATCACCGCCCGGCTCGACCACGTGGCCAGCCTCGGGGTCGACGCGATCTGGGTCTCGCCCTTTTTCCGCTCCCCCATGAAGGACTTCGGCTACGACGTGGCCGACTACCGCGCGGTCGACCCGATGTTCGGCACGCTGGCCGACTTCGACGCGATGCTGGCGCGCATGCATTCACTGGGCCTCAAGCTCGTCATCGACCAGGTGCTGTCGCACACCTCCGACCAGCACGCGTGGTTCGTCGAAAGCCGCGCGAGCCGCGACAACCCCAAGGCCGACTGGTACGTGTGGGCCGACCCCAGGCCCGACGGCACGCCGCCCAACAACTGGCTGTCGGTGTTCGGCGGCTCGGCCTGGCAATGGGATTCGCGCCGGCGGCAGTACTACCTGCACAGCTTTCTCACCGAGCAGCCCGACCTCAACTTCCACTGCCCCGCCGTGCAGGACGCCCTGCTGGGCGAGGTGCGCTTCTGGTGCGAGCGCGGCGTGGACGGCTTTCGCTTCGACGCCTGCAACCACCAGTTCCATGACGCGCTGCTGCGCGACAACCCGCCGGCCTCGGTCGAATCGCAGGGCGAGGTCAGCACGGTGCGCGTCGACAACCCCTATGCGATGCAGCAGCACCTGCATGACAAGAGCCAGCCCGAGAACCTGCTGTTTCTCGAACGCCTGCGCCGCTTGCTCGACGGCTACGGCGCAGTGGCGCTGGGCGAGGTCGGCGACGAGAATGCGCCGCCCGTCATGGCGCAGTACACGGCGCGCGACAAACGCCTGCACCTGGCCTACAGCTTCAGCCTGCTGACGGCCGATCACAGCGCCAGGCACCTGCGCCATCAGGTCGAGGCGCTCGACCATGCCCTGGCGGCCACCGACGGCTGGGGCTGCTGGGCGCTGTCGAACCACGACGTGCCGCGCGTCGCCACGCGATGGAGCGACGGCGGCCCACCCGACACGCGGCGCGACCGCCTTTGGCTCGCACTGCTGCTGATGCTGCGCGGCAGCGCCAGCATCTACCAGGGCGAAGAACTGGGCCTGCCCGAAGCCGAAGTGCCCTTCGAGTTGCTGCAAGACCCGTACGGCCGCGCCTTCTGGCCCGAGTTCAAGGGCCGCGACGGTTGCCGCACGCCCATGCCCTGGACGGCGGAAGCGCCCCACGGCGGCTTCACCACCGGCACGCCCTGGCTGCCGGTGTACGGCCCGCACCTGCCGCTGGCGGTCGAGCAACAGGCCGGCGATGCGGCCTCGATGCTGGCCTTCAGCCGGGCGCTGCTGCACTGGCGCCGCACGCAGCCGCTGCTGCGCACGGGGCGCATCGCGTTCCTCGATGCGCCCGAACAGGTGTTGCGGTTCGAGCGGCGCGACGGCAACCGGTCGATGCAGGCGATCTTCAATCTGAAGAACGTGCCGGTGTCGATGCCGCTGTCCGCTGAGCTCGCGCCTCTGGCCGGCCACCCGCTGGCATCGACCGCCACCGTGCAGACGCAGGGCGAAAAGCGCATGCTGGTGCTGGCGCCCTACGGCGTCTTCCTCGGTGAACCTGCCGGCGAAGGACAAGTCTGACCACCATGCCCCCGAAGCTGCTGTTGCCCGAATCCGAAGTCCGCGCGCTGATGCGCGCCGAACATGGCGATCCCTTCGCCGTGCTGGGCCCCCACGAGACGCGCGAAGGCCTGGTGGTGCGCGCCCTGATGCCCGGCGCGCAAAGCGTGGCGGTGATGCATTCGCGCACCGGCTGGCCGCTGGCGATGCTCACCCGGCAAGAAGGCTCCGACGTGTTCGGCGGACTGGTACCGGCCGCCGAAGCCCGGCTGGGCTATTCGTTCCAGGTCGACTGGGGCACGCACAGCTCGCGGCTGCAGGACCCGTACCGCTTTGCGTTCGTGCTCGGCGACACCGACGTGTGGCTGCTGGCCGAGGGCACGCACCTGCGGCCCTGGGAGCGACTGGGCGCGCACCTGCGCGAGATGGACGGCGTCAAGGGCGTGGCCTTCGCGGTCTGGGCGCCGAATGCGCGGCGGGTGTCGGTGGTGGGCGACTTCAACAACTGGGACGGCCGGCGCCACATGATGCGGCTGCGCCGCGAGTGCGGCGTGTGGGAGATCTTTGCACCGCACGTGGCCACCGGCGACGCCTACGAGTTCGAGATTCTCTCGGCGCACGGCGAGGTGCTGCGCAAGGCCGATCCCTTCGCGTTCTCGTCGCAGCTGCGCCCCGGCACCGCGTGCGTGGTCGCGCCCCTGCCGGCGCCGGTGGCCATGCCCGAAGGGCGCGCGCAGGCCAACGAACGCCACGCGCCGATCAGCATCTACGAAGTGCACCTGGGCTCATGGCGCCGTAAGAACGGCCACGAATGGCTCGACTACCGCGAGCTGGCCGACACGCTGGTGCCCTACGCACGCGACATGGGCTTCACGCACATCGAGCTGCTGCCGGTCAGCGAGCACCCCTTCGACGGGTCGTGGGGCTACCAGCCGATCGGCCTGTATGCGCCGACATCGCGCTTTGGCACGCCGGGCGACTTCCGGCATTTCGTCGAAGCGGCGCATGCCGCGGGGCTGGGCGTGATCCTCGACTGGGTGCCCGCGCACTTTCCCACCGATGCGCACGGCCTGGGCCGCTTCGACGGCACGGCGCTGTACGAGTACGCCGACCCGCGCGAGGGCTTCCACAACGACTGGCAGACGCTGATCTTCAACTACGCGCGCACGGAGGTGCGCAACTACCTGGTCGGCAACGCGCTGTACTGGCTGGAGCGCTATGGCGTCGATGGGCTGCGGGTCGATGCGGTGGCCTCGATGCTGTACCGCGACTACAGCCGCAAATCGGGCGAGTGGATACCGAATTCGAGCGGCGGGCGCGAGAACCTGGAGGCCATCGACTTCCTGCGCCGCATGAACCGCGTGGTGGGCACGGAGCGGCCGGGCGCGGTGACGCTGGCCGAAGAGTCGACGAGCTTCCCCGGCGTGACGCGGCCGCCCGAAGATGGCGGACTGGGCTTTCACTACAAATGGAACATGGGCTGGATGAACGACACGCTGGCGTATGCGGGCACCGACCCGGTGTATCGCAAGCACCATCACCAGCAGATCACCTTCGGCCTGATGTACGCGCACAGCGAGAACTTCGTGCTGCCGCTCTCGCACGACGAGGTGGTGCACGGCAAGGGCTCGATGATCGGGCGGATGCCGGGCGACGAGTGGCAGAAATTCGCGGGGCTGCGCAACCTGTACGGCTATCTCTGGGCGTATCCGGGAAAGAAGCTGCTGTTCATGGGGGGCGAGTTCGCGCAGTACGCGGAATGGGATGCCGACCGCAGCCTCGACTGGCATCTGCTGGAGCACGCGCCGCATCAAGGCGTTCGGCGGCTGGTGCGCGACCTGAACAACGTGTACCGCTACTTTCCCGCGCTGCACGAGCTGGACAACGAGGCCGCGGGGTTCGAGTGGATCGTGCATGACGATGCGGACCAGTCGGTGTTCGCCTTTGTCCGGCGTGCGCGCGATGGTTCGTTCGTGATCGCCGTGTGCAACTTCACGCCTTTGCCCCGGCATTCGTACCGGCTGGGGGTTCCCGTGGCGGGGACCTATCGCGAGATCATCAATACGGATGGCGACGTGTATGGCGGAAGCGGCGTCGGCAACGGGATCGTCGAGAGCGCGGCCGTGCCCTGGCATGGGAAGGCGGATTCGATTTCGGTGAGCGTGCCGCCGCTGGGAACCGTGATGTGGGTGCTCGTTTGATGTGGGCGCGCAGGTGTCCTGTTCCTTCGCGTTTGGATCATGCTGAGTAGCGGCTCGCCCTTTCCTCTTGGTGCGTCGCTGTCCTCGGGCGGCGTCAACTTCGCGCTGGTTGCGCCCAATGCGGAGGCTGTCGAGCTCTGCCTCTTCGATGGCGCGGGGCAGAACGAACAACAACGCCTTCGGCTGCCGGCGTGCACCGATGGGGTCTGGCATGGGCTGCTGCCCAGCGGGCGGGCCGGGCTGGTCTACGGGTATCGCGTGCATGGCCCGTGGGCGCCGCATGAAGGGCAACGCTTCAATCCGGCGAAGCTGCTGCTCGATCCGTATGCGCGGGAGATCGTGGGGCGCTACGACGGAAGCGCGCTGTTCCTGGGGCATGACCCCGTCCGGCCGGACCAGCGGGATGCGCGGGACAACGGCGCCATTGCGCTCAAGGGACGCGTGACGGCGGCCACAAGCACGACGACGACGCCGCCAGGCCATGCGCGCATCGCAGCCGGCGAGCGCGTGCTCTGCGAGCTGCACGTTCGCGGCCAGACGCGGTTGCATCCGGGCGTGCCGGCCGCGCTGCGCGGCACCTATGCCGGCCTGGCCGAGCCTGCGGTGCTCGACCACCTGCAGCGCCTTGGCGTCACCACGCTGAGCCTCATGCCGGTGCAGCATCGCGCCGACGAGCAACGGCTGCTGGCGATGGGCCTCGCCAACTACTGGGGCTACAACACCATCGGCTGGTTCGCACCTGAGGCGCGCTACTGGAGCGGCCGCCCAGGCACCACGCCCGCGAGCGAGTTCCGCGCGATGGCCGATGCGGTGCATGCGCGCGGCATGGAGCTGGTGATCGATGTGGTCTACAACCACAGCGCCGAGAGCGACGAGCTCGGCCCCACGCTGTCGCTGCGCGGCATCGACAACGCCCTGTATTACCACCTGCGCGAAGACGACCGCGCGCTCTACGAGAACTGGGCGGGCACCGGCAACTGCCTGAACCTGGGCGAGCCCCGCGTGCTGCAACTGGTGATGGACAGCCTGCGCTTCTGGGCCTGCGAGATGGGCGTCGATGGCTTTCGCTTCGACCTTGCGCCGGTGCTGGGGCGCCACGCGGCCACGGGCTTCGATCCGCGTGCGCCGTTCTTCGCGGCGATCGCGCAGGACCCGGTGCTGTCGCGCACGCTGCTGATCGCGGAGCCGTGGGACATCGGCCCCGGCGGTTATCGCCTCGGCGAATTCCCGCCAGGCTGGCTCGAATGGAACGACCGTTACCGCGACACGCAGCGCGGCTTCTGGCTGCGGCAGGGGCGCGGCGACGCGGCGGGCCTCGGCGACTTCGCGTACCGCTTCACGGCCTCGAGCGTGCAGTTCGCGCACCATGGCCGCGCGCCGACCGCCAGCGTCAACTTCATCACCGCGCACGACGGCTTCACGCTGCGCGATCTCGTGAGTTTCGAAGAGCGCCACAACCTTGCCAACGGCGAGAACAACCGCGACGGCCACGCCCACAACCTGAGCAACAACTGCGGCGTCGAAGGCGCGAGCGACGACCCAACGGTGCTGGCGCTGCGCCTTCGCCTGCGGCGCGCGTTGCTGGCGACGCTGATGCTTTCGCAAGGCACGCCGATGCTGCTGGCAGGCGACGAACTGGGCCACAGCCAGCAAGGCAACAACAACGCCTATTGCCAGGACAACGAGACCACCTGGCTGGCGTGGATCGGCACGTCCGACCCGGCCAGCGACGCCGCGCAGATGAGCGCCTTCGTGGCCCGGCTCGCGGCCCTGCGCCGCGAAGCGCCCGCCTTGCGCAGCACGCATTGGTGGCCCGCCGAGCCGCCGCAGGGAACCACACCGGGCATCCGCTGGCTTCGCCCCGATGGCGCGCCGATGACGCCGGACGACTGGCGGCTGGGCACGGCCCTTGCAATCCTTTTCAGGCATGCGGCAACGAACGGCAACAACGACAACAACACACAGGGCGCGTGGCTGGTGATGCTGAACGCCGGTGCGCAGACGGTGTCGTTCCAGTTGCCCGAGGGCACCTGGCACGCCTGCCTCGCCACCGACCCGCAGTGCGATGCGGGCGGTGCGCCACAGGCGCTCGACGGTACGGCACAAGTGCCTTTTTCGAGCCTGCTGATTGCAAGAACGTAGAAGCCAGCCTCTCGCCGCGGTGCTAGTCTCGATGCAGAAACTCTGACGACGGATTCCAACGAACGAACGGAGACACAGGATGGACAAGCAGCTCACCACGCAGGAACCCCTGCAGGCTCATCAACTGGTCCGCCGCACCATCGCCCTGGTGCTGGCCGGTGGCCGAGGCTCCCGCCTCAAGCAGCTGACCGACCGGCGCGCCAAGCCGGCCGTGTACTTCGGCGGCAAGTTCCGCATCATCGATTTCGCGCTGTCGAACTGCCTGAACTCCGGCATCCGGCGCATGGCGGTGGTCACGCAGTACAAGTCGCACTCGCTCATGCGCCACCTGCAGCGCGGCTGGAGCTTCCTGCGGGCCGAGCTCAACGAAATGGTCGACGTGCTGCCCGCGCAGCAGCGCGTGGGCGACGAGCACTGGTACCGCGGCACGGCCGACGCGGTGTTCCAGAACCTGGACATCATCCAGACCCGCTCCACGAGGCACGACTACGTGGTGGTGCTGGCCGGCGACCACATCTACAAGATGGACTACTCGATCATGGTCAAGGACCATGCCGAGCGCGGTTTGGGCTGCACGGTCGGCTGCATCGAGGTGCCGCGCATGGAAGCCACGGCCTTCGGTGTGATGGCGATCGACGACGGACGGCAGATCACGGCCTTTCTCGAAAAGCCGGCCGACCCGCCCGCCATGCCCGGCCACCCCGACCTGGCGCTGGCGAGCATGGGCATCTACGTGTTCGACTCCGAATACCTCTACCAACTGCTCGAAGAAGACAGCGTCAACCCCGATTCGAGCCACGACTTCGGCAAGGACATCATTCCGCGCGCCGTGGCGCAGGGGCGCGCGCTGGCGCATCCCTTCACGATGTCATGCGTCACGCGGGCTTCTCGCGGGCCGGGCGCCAAGGCCTACTGGCGGGACGTGGGCACGATTGATGCATTCTGGGCAGCCAACCTCGACCTGGCCTCGATCACCCCGGAGCTCGACATCTATGACACCGACTGGCCCATCTGGACCTACCAGCGGCAGCTGCCACCGGCCAAGTTCGTGCTCGACCGCGAGGGCAAGCACGGCATGACGGTCAACACCATCGTGTCGGGCGGCTGCATCGTCTCGGGCTCCAAGGTCAGCAGCTCGGTGCTGTTCTCGGGCGTGCGCATCCATTCCTTCTGCGAGATCAACGAGGCCGTGCTGCTGCCCGACGTGGAAGTCGGCCGTGGCGCCCGCCTTCACCGCGTGGTGATCGACCGCGCCTGCGTGATCCCCGACGAGATGGTGATCGGCGAAGACGCCGAGGCCGATGCCGCGCGCTTCGAGCGCACCGAAAACGGCGTGGTGCTGGTCACGCGCGAAATGTTGAAACGACTGGCTGCCTGAGGCCGCGACGACCCACGATGCGAATCCTCCAGGTCAGCGCCGAAATCTTTCCCCTCCTCAAGACCGGCGGCCTGGCGGACATCGCCGGCGCCCTGCCCATCGCGCTCATGGCCGCGGGGCAAGACGCACGGGTGCTGCTGCCGGGCTTTCCGGCCATCGTGGCCGGCGTGCGCGACCTGGTGCCGCTGGCCGAATTCACGGCCCCGTGGGGCGAACGCTTCGGCCTGCGCGCGGGGCACATCGCGATCGATGGCGCGCCCCCGATCCCGGCCTACGTGATCGACGCGCCGGCACTCTACGACCGGCCCGGCAATCCCTACGAAGACACGACACGCCAGCCCTACAGCGACAACCACCGCCGCTTCGCCCTGCTCGGCTGGGCGGCGGCACAGCTTGCACAGGGGCTCGACCCGCACTGGCAGCCCGAGGTGGTGCACGCGCACGACTGGCATGCGGCGCTGGCCCCCGCGTACCTGGCCTTTGCGCGGCAGGCAGGCGGGCCGCGCGTGGGCAGCGTGTTCACCGTGCACAACCTGGCCTACCAGGGCGTGTTCGCGCCCTGGCACTTTGCCGAGCTGGGCCTGCCGGCCTCCGCATTCCACATGAACGGGCTCGAATACCACGGGCAGGTGTCGTTCATGAAGGGCGGCCTCTACTTCGCCGACCGGCTGACCACGGTGAGCCCGACCTACGCGCTGGAGATCCAGACGGCCGAACAGGGCTGCGGCCTCGACGGCCTGTTGCGCCAACGCAGCGGCGTGCTCAGCGGCATCCTCAACGCGGTCGACGACCAGGTCTGGAACCCCTCCACCGACGCCGCGCTGGTGCAGGGCTATCACACGCCCGAAGGCCGCCACATGGCGGGCAAGGCGCGCTGCAAGTCCGTGCTGCAGCACCAGCTCGGCCTGGCCGAGCGGCCGGATGCGCCGCTGTTCATCGTCGTGAGCCGGCTCACCGAGCAGAAGGGCCTGCACCTGGTGCTTGGCGGCCTTGATGCGCTGCTCGCGCAGGGCGGCCAGCTGGCGTTGCTGGGCAGCGGCGAGGCCTGGCTCGAAGAAGCATTCCGCCAGCGCGCGGCCGCCGCGCCGCAATCGATCAGCGTCACCATCGGCTACAACGAAACGCTCGCGCACCAGCTCTTCGGCGCCGGCGACGTGACGCTCGTGCCATCGCTCTTCGAGCCCTGCGGCCTCACGCAGATGTACGGCCTGAAGTACGGCAGCCTGCCGCTGGTGCGCCGCGTGGGCGGGCTGGCCGACACGGTGGTCGACAGCACGCTCGAAGACATGGCCAGCGGCGAGGCCACCGGTTTCGTGTTCGATCATTTCGACGATGCCGACTACGCACGCGCCCTGCGCCGCGCCTTCGCGCTCTACGACCGCGCGCCCGACTGGCGCCGCGTGCGCGGCAACGCGATGCGTCGGCCGGCCGACTGGGGCACGGCGGCGGCGCAATACATCGACGTCTACCGGCGGAGCATGAAATGACCCCCGGCCTTCGCGCACTTCGCGTCGCTGCGCCAACGCCCTTGCAGGGGGCAATACCTACGGCCCGGCAAAACCGGTTCCACGGTGTTCCCGCGAAGCCCCCTCGACTGCCAACCTGATCACTCACACCAGAGCGCCCACCATGACGATCAAAGACTTCGCCTACGACCACCCCGACCGCGACGTCGCGGCCTTCAAGCGCGCGGTGGCCAACAAGCTGATCTACGCGGTCGGCAAGGACCCGGTCGCCGCCAGCCAGGACGACTGGCTCAATGCCACCTCGCAGGCCGTGCGCGACCAACTGGTCGAGCGCTGGATGATGACCACGCGCGCCAACTACGCGCAGGACCTGAAGCGCGTCTACTACCTCTCGATGGAGTTTTTGATCGGGCGCACCTTCACCAACGCGCTGCTGGCGGTCGACCTCTACGACACGGTGCGCGAGGCGCTGGCCGACTTCGGCGTCGACATGTCGGCGCTGGCCGAGCGCGAGCCCGACGCGGCGCTGGGCAACGGCGGCCTGGGCCGGCTCGCGGCCTGTTTTCTCGATTCGATGGCCACGCTGGGCGTGCCGGGCATGGGCTACGGCATCCGTTATGAATACGGCATGTTCCGCCAGCGCATCGTCAACGGCCAGCAGGTG
Organism: Variovorax sp. EL159; assembly: GCF_900100965.1. GTDB lineage: Bacteria > Pseudomonadota > Gammaproteobacteria > Burkholderiales > Burkholderiaceae_C > Variovorax. Next base: position 144,541 of record NZ_FMUJ01000007.1, read on the forward strand.
GAAACACCCGACTACTGGCTCACGCGCGGCAACCCGTGGGAGTTCCAGCGGCCCGAGGTCAACTACCGCGTGCGCTTCGGCGGCCATGTACAAAAGCGCGAGGGCACCAACGCACCTTACGGCGCGGCCGACTGGGTCGACACGCACGATGTGCTGGCCGTGGCCTACGACACCATCATTCCGGGCTACGGCACGCAGGCCACCAACACGCTGCGGCTGTGGTCGGCGCGTGCCACCGAAGAGATCGACCTCTCGGCCTTCAACCGCGGCAACTACATGGGCGCGGTGGAAAGCAAGAACCAGTCGGAGAACGTCTCGCGCGTGCTCTACCCCGACGACTCCACGCCTTCGGGCCGCGAGCTGCGGCTGCACCAGGAGTATTTTTTCTGCAGCGCGAGCGTGCAGGACCTGCTGCGCCGCTACCTGCGCAACCACAAGACCTTCGACCAGCTCTCCGAGAAGGTCAGCATCCATCTGAACGACACGCACCCGGTGCTCGCGGTGCCCGAGCTGATGCGCCTGCTGCTCGACGAGCACGGCCTGGCGTGGGACGTGGCCTGGGCGCACACGCAGAAGGTGTTCAGCTACACCAACCACACGCTGATGCACGAGGCGCTGGAGACCTGGCCGGTCGAGATGCTGGGCCGCATATTGCCGCGGCATCTGCAGATCATCTACGACATCAACGCGAAGTTTCTTGCCACGGTGACGCAGAAGCTGGGCAACGACGTCGAGCTGATGCGCCGGCTGTCGCTGGTTGACGAAGCGGGCGAGCGGCGCGTGCGCATGGCCTATGTGGCGGTGCTGGCGAGCCATTCGATCAACGGCGTGTCGGGGCTGCATTCGGAGCTGATGAAGCAGTCGATCTTCTCGGATTTCGCGAAGATCTTTCCCGAGCGCTTCAACAACAAGACCAACGGCGTCACGCCGCGTCGCTGGCTGGCGCAGGCCAACCCGCCGCTGGCCGCGCTGCTCGACCAGCGCATCGGCAAGGGCTGGCGGCGCGACCTGTCGCAGCTCGAAGCGCTCAGGCCCATGGCCGCGCAGCCGGCCTTCGTGCGCGCGTTTCGCCATGCCAAGCGCGAGAACAAGCTGCGGCTGGCCAACTGGGTCGAGCAGCACCTGAAGGTCGACATCGACACGGACGCGATGTTCGACGTACAGGTCAAGCGCATCCACGAATACAAGCGGCAGCTGCTCAACGTGCTGCACGTGGTGGCGCGCTACCACCGCATCCTCGATGCGCACGCGGCTGGCACGCCGATCGACATCGTGCCCCGCGTGGTGGTGTTCGCGGGCAAGGCGGCCTCGGCCTACGCCATGGCCAAGCTGGTGATCCGGCTCATCAACGACGTGGCGGACACCATCAACGCCGACACGCGCGTGGGCAAGCTGCTGAAGGTGGTGTTCTTGCCGAACTACAGCGTGAGCCTGGCCGAGGTCATCATGCCGGCGGCCGATCTGTCGGAGCAGATTTCCACCGCGGGCACAGAGGCCTCGGGCACCGGCAACATGAAGTTCGCGCTGAATGGCGCGCTCACCATCGGCACGTTGGACGGCGCCAATGTGGAGATGCGCGAGAACGTGGGGCCGGAGAACATCTTCATCTTCGGCAACACGACGCCGGAGGTGGCGGACATCCGTGCGCGGGGCTACCAGCCGCGCGACATCTACGAAGAGAACGCGGAGCTCAAGCGCGTGCTCGATGCGATCCGCGACGGCGCGTTCTCGGCGGGCGAGCCCGCGCGCTACCAGGGCATCTACGACGCGCTGGTGAACTGGGGCGACCACTATTTGCTGCTGGCGGACTATGCGAGCTACGTGGCGAAGCAGGCCGAGGTGGATGCGCTGTACCGCGACTCGGATGCGTGGACGCGGATGGCTGTGCTGAACGTGGCGGGGATGGGCGCGTTTTCATCGGACCGCACGATTGCGCAGTACGCGCATGAGATCTGGCATACCAAGCCGGTGGTGCTGGGTTGAATCTGCGGTATTTCTCCCTCCCCTCCCGGGGGAGGGCTGGGGTGGGGGCAAGCGGCGCTCATTGAGGGCGCTCTGCCCGCCCCCAACCCAACCTTCCCCCAGAGGGGGAAGGAGCAAGACAAGGCAGGGTCAGCGCGGCTTCTGCGGCGCCGCTTCGGCCTCGGTCACGAATCCGATGCGGCTCAGTCCCGCCTTGTTCGCAATGCCCATCAGCGTGACCACCTTGCCATAAGGCACGGTCTGGTCCGCGCGCAACTGCACCTCGGTGTCCTTGCTGTCGGCGGCAGCCTTCTCAAGCCGCGTCGCCAGTTCCTCGTCGGTCACGGGCTGGTCGTTGAGAAACACCTTGCCCGAGGCATCGACGGAAAGGCTCACGAACTTGGGCGCGTCGTTGGGCTGGCCCGCATCGGTCTGCGGCAGGTCGAGCTTGATCGAGCTGGCCATCAGCGGCGCCGTGATGATGAAGATCACCAGCAGCACCAGCATCACGTCGACCAGCGGCGTCACGTTGATGTCGGACAGCGGCCGCTGCGCGCCCGCGCCCATCGCACGCCCACCGCCGCCAGCGCTGCTGCCCAGGGAAGTGCGACCGAAGGCCATGGTGTTCTGCGTGGGTTGTTGTGTCTTGCCGGGGGCAGGTCAGACCGGCATCGGCCGCGCGGGCGGCGGCGCGGCCGGCTTCGGGGCTTCACCGAAGCTGCCGAGCAGGTCGTGCGCGAAGCCTTCGAGCTCGGCCTCGATGCGGCCGATGACGCGGCCAAACACGTTGTAGGCCAGCACGGCCGGAATGGCGACCGCCAGGCCGAAGGCCGTCATGACCAGCGCCTCGCCGACCGGGCCCGCCACCTTGTCGATGGTGAAGCCGCCGGTCTGGCCCGCGATGCCCGACAACGCGCCATAGATGCCCCAGACCGTGCCCAGCAGCCCGACGAAGGGGGCGGTGGCGCCGACCGTGGCAAGAAGAATCTGGCCGGCCTGCAGGCGCCGCAGCGCGGCGTGCAGCGCATCGCGCAGGACGCGGGTCAGCCGCTGGTTGCGGTCGACCGTGGCACCCAGCGTGCCGTCGGGTGCGCCGCCCGCCACGCTCCGGATGGCCGACACGGCGGGCGACACCAGCGTCGCGCGGTCGAAGGCCTTGAGCTTCTGCTCGGCGTCGGCGAGCGTGGACGACTGCCAGAACGCGGCGATGCTGCGCAGCACGTCGCGCGTGCCGCCGCGCAGCAACCAGGCCTTCCAGAGAATCACGACCCAGCTCGAGATCGACATCGCCAGCAGCAGCGCGGCCACCGCGCGGCTGACGCCGTCGCCGTGGGCCAGGAGATCCAGAACGCTCATCGGCGGTCCTTTGTCGGGCGTTTTGCGCGGATCAGCGCAGGCCGAGCACGTCGTACATGTCGAACAGGCCCGACTTCCGGCCCGCCAGGAAACGCACCGCGCGCAGGGCGCCCTGCGCATAGGTGACGCGGCTCGACGACTTGTGGGTGATCTCGATGCGCTCGCCGATGCCGGCGAACAGCACGGTGTGGTCGCCCACGATGTCGCCACCGCGGATGGCCGAGAAGCCGATGGTCGAAGGGTCGCGCTCGCCCGTGATGCCTTCGCGGGCATAGACGGCGCATTCCTTCAGGTCGCGGCCCAGGGCGTCGGCGATCACTTCGCCCATCTTGAGCGCGGTGCCCGAGGGCGCGTCGACCTTGTGGCGATGGTGCGCCTCGATGATCTCGATGTCGTAGCCGGTGGCCATCGCCTTGGCCGCCATTTCGAGCAGCTTGAAGGTGACGTTGACACCCACGCTCATGTTGGGCGCCATCATGATCGCGACGTCCTTGGCGATCTCGGCGATCTCGGCCTTTTGCGCGTCGCTGAAGCCGGTGGTGCCGATCACGGCCTGCACGCCCAGTTCGCGGCAGACCGCCAGGTGCGCCAGCGTGCCTTCGGGGCGGGTGAAGTCGATCAGCACCTGCGCGTCTTTCAGGCCGGTGCGCAGGTCGGAGACGATGGACACGCCGCTGTCGAAGCCCAGGAAGGCGCCGGCATCGGTGCCGAGGGCCGGGTTGCCAGCGATGTCGAGCGCGCCGGCGAGGCGGCAGTCGGGCGCATTGCGCACGGCCTCGATCAGCATGTGGCCCATGCGGCCCGAAGCCCCGGCGATCGCGATGCGGTGCGATGCGGGGGCGGAAGAAGAGAAGGAAGAGGAAATGGATTCAGTCACGCGGATTCAGTCTTCAGAATGGCCACTGGGATACATGGACACGGGACGGACGCCGCCTGACTCGGCGGGCGCCGCCCGCTGCTGCTGGTGCGCTCAGCGCGTGGCTTCGAGCGGGGGGTAGGCTGCGGGCAGCGGCGGCAGGTTGGCCGAAGCGGCGCCATCGGCCTTGTCGCTCTTGTCGTCCTTGGCGGGCGCGTATTTCTTCAGCGCGTCTTCGGAGGCTTCGAGCGGCGGCACCTTGCCGGTTTTTTTGCGGGTGTCGAGCGTGGCGACGAAGTCTTCTTCGCTGGGCATTTCGTCGCCCTCGAAGCGGTCCATCAGTTCGCCGTTGAAGAACACGGTCAGGTGGCGCTCTTGCGGGTCGACGCCCTGGCGGCGGATCGTGAAGACGTAGTCCCAGCGGTTGGCATGGAACACGTCGCTCAGCAGCGAAGTGCCGAGAACTTCACGCACCTGCTGGCGGGACATGCCGGGCTTGAGCGCCGCGACCTGTTCCTTCGACACGAAATTGCCCTGCACCACTTCGACTTTGTAAGGGGTGATGGCCGACAGTGCGCCACGCGTGCTATCGCTGAAACTGCTGCAGGCACCCAGGAGAAGCGTCGCGGTGACGGCAGCAACCAGCAGCCAGGGACGGCGTTGGAGAATGGCAGGCATGGGAGGAAAGGGGGGTAGCGATATGATCGGCCATTGTAGCGGCTGACCCTTTTCAGGGCCTTTGCCGCAGCCCCGGGCGCAGGAACCAACATGGCCAATATCGACGAACTCAAGAACACCGGCCTGAAGGCCACATTGCCACGCCTGAAGATTCTTGAAATCTTCCAGACCGGCAGCCAGCGGCACATGACGGCCGAAGACGTGTTTCGCGTGCTGCTGAACGAGCATTCCGACATCGGCCTGGCCACGGTGTACCGGGTGCTGACGCAGTTCGAGCAGGCCGGCATCCTCGAGCGCAGCCATTTCGAGAGCGGCAAGGCGGTCTACGAACTGAACGAAGGCACGCACCACGACCACCTGATCTGCACCTCGTGCGGCAAGGTCGAGGAGTTCTACGACGCCGAGATCGAACGCCGCCAGCAGATGATCGCCAAGGACAAGGGCTGGATCCTGCAGGACCACGCCATGTCGCTCTACGGCCTTTGCGGCGACTGTGTAAAGAAGCGCTGATTCAGGGGGCGCTCCGGCGCTCCCGGCAGGCCGTACTCAGTCCTGCCCGGTTTCCATCGCCTTGTGGTGGCGCGCCACGAAGTCCGCATAGGTGTCGATGCCCCGCAGCTGCAGGATCGAGTTGCGCACGGCCGCCTCGACCAGCACGGCGATGTTCCGCCCCGCCACCACCTGGATGATGACCTTGCGCACCGGAATGCCCAGCACGTCCTGGGTGAGCGGCGCCGAAGGCATGCGCTCGTAGTCGCGCTCGAAGCTGTCGCGCCGCACGAGGTGCACGATGAGCTTCAGGCGCATCTTCCGGCGCACCGCCGTCTCGCCGAAGATCGCGCGGATGTCCAGCAGGCCGATGCCGCGCACTTCCAGCAGGTTCAGCAGCAGGTCGGGGCAGCGCCCTTCGATGGTGTTCTGGTTGATGCGGTACAGGTCGACCGCGTCGTCGGCCACGAGGCCGTTGCCGCGCGAGATCAGCTCCAGGCCCAGCTCGCTCTTGCCCAGGCCCGATTCGCCCGTGATCATCACGCCCATGCCCAGGATGTCCATGAACACGCCGTGCATCGAGGTGCGTTCGGCGAAGTGCTTGGACAGGTAGGCGCGCAGCAGGTCGATCACGAAGGCCGACGATTCGCGCGTGGCAAACAGCGGCAGTTGGGCGCGCTCGCAGATCGACAGCAGCTCGTCGGGCGCCGCCTGGCCGTCGGCCAGCACCAGCATCGGCGGCTCCAGCGTGACGATGCGGGCGATGCGGCGGGCGCAGTCTTCGAGGCTGCCGCGCGTCAGGTAGGCCACCTCGCGGGCGCCCAGGATCTGCACGCGGTACGGGTGGATGTAGTTGAGGTAACCGACCAGGTCGGCAGCCGACTGGGCGCGGCTGATGACTTCGGGGTCGAACTGGCGCTCCGAGGCACCGAGCCCGGCGAGCCATTCCCAGCGGAGCGACCCACGGAACTCCTCGAACATGGCATCGGCGCTGATGACGGTCGGCTTCATGCGTTCAGGAGGCGGCGCTCACACGCCGGCATTTTCTTGTGATGGACGAAGGCAGCAGCAGCGCAGCTTATCAGCAGCTGCGAGTGCCAACGCATGCGCTCAGGCGACTTGGGTGGATTGCCAGCCGGCGATGAGGCCGTGGAGCGCGGCGGCATCGGTGCTGGACTTGATCTGTTCGCGCAGGCTGGCATCGCTCAGCAGCTCGGCGATTTCAGAGAGGATTTCGAGGTGCTTCTGCGTGGCCGCTTCGGGCACCAGCAGGAAGATCAGCAGTGCCACAGGCTGTTCGTCGGGGGCGTCGAAGCCGATCGGGTTGGCCAGCTGGAACACGGCGGCCATCGGTGCCTTCAGGCCCTTGATGCGGCCATGCGGAATGGCGACACCATGGCCCAGACCGGTGGAGCCGAGGCGCTCGCGCGCAAACAGGCTGTCGGTGATGAGGGCACGGCCCAGACCGTGAAGGCTTTCGAACAGCAGGCCGGCTTCTTCAAAAGCGCGTTTTTTGCTGGTGGCGTCAACGCTCACGAGCACTTGAGCGGGCGGCAGGATGGACGCGAGGCGATTCATGGTGGGTGCAGAGCGGGGGCGATTATGCACCCGCTTGGTAAAAACCCCCAGTCCCCCTATTTACTTTTTGTCTACATGTTGCCCAGAGGCCTCGTACGCCTCGAAGGGACTTGCAAAGCCCCACCACAACAGTCGGAAAACAAAAGGCCGCCCGAAGGCGGCCTGTGGCGTGAACCCTGGGGTCTTGCTTACATCAAGCGCTTGGGTGCCGAATGATGATGGTCCTGCAGGCGGTCCTTGTGGCGCACCACCTGGCGGTCGAGCTTGTCGACCAGCTCATCGACCGCGGCATAAAGATCAGCGTGGCTCGATTCCGCGAACATGTCATTGCCCTTGACGTGGATGTTGCATTCCGCCCTTTGGCGGCGTTCCTTTTCCTTCTGCTTTTCCACCGTGAGGATCACCTTGACATCGACGACCTGGTCGAAATGTCGGGTGATCCGGTCCAGCTTGCTCGTGACGTAAGTGCGCAAGGCAGGCGTGACGTCGAGGTGATGACCGCTGATCGTCAGATTCATGAATGACCTCCTGGAATTGACGTTGGGGGAAATGACCCCGCTCCGGAATGAAGCGTGGCCGGCGAAACCAATGAATCGGGGTGAATCGAGAGGAAGAGAAAGAGGGGGAAGAAGAGAGGGGAAAGAAGAGGAAAGAGGGGAAGGTCGATTCACTATGCCCAAGCTGTCACGGTATTGCAATACCCGAGTTGCCCGGGGGTGCGAGGCGCTCGAAACGCCTCATGATCCGCTATTCAATCCATAGCGGACAACGTCAGCGGGACAGCCGCTGCGGCGCTTTGAAAGGAAGTGTTTTCACCCGCGCGCCGCGGTGACCCTGCCGCCCGCAGGGCCAGCCGCTTCAGCGCCAGGCGGCGCGCATGCGGTTGCGCAGGTCGATCACGGCGGCCGGTGGCGGCACCGCCGGGGGCAGCACCGGCGCAGGCGGCCAGGTCTGCTGCTCGAAGCCCGCGAGATCGGCATCCGGAATGAAGCGCGTGCGGTTGGCGTACAGGTGCCGGTCGCCGCGCACGGCCTGTTGCGTGATGTGGAAGCGCTGCGGCACCAGCAGGTGCAGATGGTCGCGCGCCCGCGTCATCGCCACGTAGAGCAGGCGGCGCTCTTCTTCCAGTTCTTGCGCGCTCTGCACCACGTCGGCCGGCATGCAACCGTCGACGACGTTGAGCACGTGCACCGAACGCCACTCCTGTCCCTTCGCCGAATGGATGGTCGAGAGGATCAGGTAGTCCTCGTCGAGCAGCGGCGGCCCCGGGCGATCGCTCGTGGCTTCGGGCGGATCAAGCGTGAGTTCGGTGAGAAAGCTCTCGCGAGAGCCGTAGCCCGCCGCGAGCCGTGCGAGCTGCTCGATGTCGGCACGGCGCACGCCGGAGGTGTCTTCATAGAGACGCTCCAGGTGCGGCAGGTACCAGTCCATCGCCAGTTCCACATCGGCCGGCCACGTCAGCGAAGGCGCACGCAGCGCGGCATAGGCCTTGGCGAAGTCGTTCCATTGCGCGCGCGCCGCGGACGGCGGCACGAAATCGCGCACGGCCGCCGCGGGGTCGGCCGCCTTGTCCATCGCATCGAGCAGCCGCGTGCCGGTGGCCGGCCCGATGCCCGGTATCAGCTGCGTCACGCGAAAGCCCGCCATGCGTCCGCGCGGATTCTGGGCAAAGCGCAGCACCGCGAGCAGGTCTTTCACATGCGAGGCCTCCAGGAACTTGAGGCCGCCGAATTTCACGAACGGGATGTTGCGCCGCGCCAGTTCGAGTTCGAGTGCCGCGCTGTGCGTCGAGGTGCGAAACAGCACCGCTTGCGACTTGAGCGCCAGCCCGCCCTCGCGATGCGCCAGCACCTTGTCGGCCACCCAGCGCGCCTGCCCGGCCTCGTCGGGCACGAGCACCAGCAAGGGCTTGCCGGCCGAGGGCTTGTCAGTCCAGAGCGTCTTGGCGTGCCGCTCGGCCGCATGCGCGATCACGCGGTTCGACGCGTCGAGGATCGGCTGCGTCGAGCGGTAGTTGCGCTCCAGCGTGACCACGCGCGCGGCCTGCGTGAACTGCGAGGGAAAGTCGAGGATGTTGCGCACCGTCGCGCCGCGAAACGAATAGATCGATTGCGCGTCGTCCCCCACCACCGTCACGCCGCGCCCGTCGGGCTTGAGCGCCAGCAGGATCGACGCCTGCAGCAGGTTGGTGTCCTGGTACTCGTCGACCAGCACGTGGTCGAAGCGCGCGCCGATCTGCGCGGCCAGTGCGGGCTCGGCGGCCATCTCGGCCCAGTAGAGCAGCAGGTCGTCGTAGTCGAGCACGTTCTGCTGCTGCTTGGCTTCCACGTAGGCGCCGAACAATTTCTTGAGCTCGGCCTCCCACTCGTCGCACCAGGGGAAGGAGGTCTTCAGCACCTCGGCCAGCGGCGCGCGGGTGTTGACGCAGCGCGAGTAGATCGACAGGCAGGTCCCCTTGCGCGGAAAGCGGTTCACCGTTGCCGAGAGGCCCAGCTCGTGCCGCACCAGCCCCATCAGGTCTTCGGCATCGCCCCGGTCGTGGATGGTGAAGTTTTCGTCCAGGCCGATCTGCGCGGCGTACTCGCGCAGCAGCCGCGCGCCGATGCCGTGGAAGGTGCCGGCCCATGGCAACGCAGGCGGCACCGCCGAGGACAAGCCCAGCACCTGCGTCAGCACCTGGCCCGCGCGGCGCCCCATTTCCTGCGCGGCACGGCGCGAGAAGGTCAGCAGCAACAGGCGTTGCGGATCGACGCCCCCTGCGATCAGGTGCGCCACCCGGTGTGCCAGCGTGCTGGTCTTGCCGGAGCCTGCGCCTGCAATCACGAGCAGCGGACGGTGGTCGTCGCCCACGGCCGCGCCCACGCCGTGCTCGACCGCCGCGCGCTGCGCCTCGTTGAGCGTTGCCAGCGCCGCGGCCAGGCGTTCGGACTGGCTCGTTGCGGCGGCGGAAAAAACAGGAAGCGCAGCGGTCTGCATGGGCAGGACTTTACTGTATGCCCGTCCAGTCCGACCTCGATGCAGCCCCATGGCCAGTGACATAATCGCGCCTCGCTGCAAATGGAGACTCCCCCATGGAAACCGCCCCGTCTCGGCAGCTTTCAACTCCCTTTCTGACGGCCTGATCGCTCACGTCGGGCCCGGGAATTGAAAGCGCCCCTCCCTCGCCCATCGTTCAGTCATCCCCGGGAGTGAGCCCATGCTCAACATCTTTACGCTCGCCAACGGCCGCCTTGTCCAGGAAGAGATCGAGGCCCTCGAAGAGCTCTCCAAGTTCAGGCCGATCTGGGTCGACCTCGAATCGCCCACGCTCGAAGAAAAGCGCTGGATCAAGCAGTACTACGGCCTCTCGATCCCCGAAGACGCGATGGACGAGGACATCGAGGAGTCGGCCCGCTTCTACGAAGAAGACAACGGCGAGCTGCACATCCGCTCCGACTTCCTGATCGACGACGACGAGAACCCGCGCACGGTGCGCGTCGCCTTCATCCTCAACCAGCACAACACCGACCTGCGCAGCCGCGGCGTGCTGTTCTCGATCCACGACGAAGACGTGCCCGTGTTTCGCCTGCTGCGCATGCGCGCGCGCCGCGCGCCGGGGCTGATCGAAGACGCCAAGGAAGTGATGCTCAAGCTGTTCGACGCCGACGCCGAGTACTCGGCCGACACGCTGGAGAACATCTACGACGAACTCGAAGTGGCCGGCAAGAAAGTGCTGTCGGGCAACGTCAGCGACGAACTGGCCGGCGAGGTGCTCGGCGCCATCGCGCGGCAGGAAGACTTGAACGGCCGCATCCGCCGCAACGTGATGGACACGCGCCGCGCGGTCAGCTTCATGATGCGCAGCAAGATGCTCAACGCCGAGCAGTTCGAAGAAGCGCGGCAGATCCTGCGCGACATCGAATCGCTGGACAACCACACGGCGTTCCTCTTCGACAAGATCAACTTCCTGATGGATGCGACCGTCGGTTTCATCAACATCAACCAGAACAAGACCATCAAGATCTTCTCGGTGGCCAGCGTTGCGCTGCTGCCGCCCACGCTGATCGCGAGCATCTACGGCATGAACTTCAAGTTCATGCCCGAGCTGGACTGGGCCATGGGCTACCCCTATGCCATCGTGCTGATGGCGGCCAGCGCGCTGGTGCCGATGTGGTATTTCCGCCGGCGCGGCTGGCTGAAGTAACGCAACGCCCGCGCTGCCGCGCTGCCGCGCTGCCGCACTGTCGCACTGCCATAGCGCGCGCGGTGCCGGGGCCGGATACCGGGTGCTAGAGTCGCTCACAGCAGGCGCCAGCCGGCCGGCGCCACCGGAGAGCCCGTGCGCAGACTTCGCTTCCTCACCAACCGCCATCGCGCGCCGTCCACCAACAGCGCGCTCGGCCTTCTGCTTGCGTTCAATGCGGGCGCCGTCAATGCGGGCGGCTTCCTCGTGCTGCACATGTACACCTCGCACATGACCGGCTTCGCCTCGCAGCTGGCCGACGGCATGGTGCTGGGCAACGTCACGCTGCTGCTGAACGCGCTGGGCGCGATCCTCGCGTTCCTGACCGGTGCTGCGGCCTGCGCCGTACTGGTCAACTGGGGTCGGCAGCATCGCCTGCACGGCGTCTACGCCCTGCCCCTCGTGCTCGAAGCCGCGCTGATGTTTCCGTTCGGGCTCATGGGCGCCATCACCTTGACCTGGGCCACGCCGTTCGCGGTGCCGCTCACCGTGCTGCTGCTGTCGTTCATCATGGGCCTGCAGAACGCGGTGGCGTCGAAGACCTCGGGTGGCAGCATCCGCACGACCCACATGACCGGCAACATCACCGACATGGGAATCGAGCTGGGCAAGATGCTCTACTGGAACCGGCGCGCAACCGCATCGACTCAGACAGCGGTTCGCCACGACCGCAGTCGCCTGCGCAGGGCCGCAGGGCTGGTCGGCATGTTCGTGTTCGGCGGGGCCGTGGGGGCGCTCGGCTTCAAGTACGTCGGCTTCATCTGCGTCGTTCCGCTGGCGGCCTTGCTGCTGGCGCTGTCGATCCCACCGCTGCTTCGCGACATTCCGCTGCGCCGGCTTGCGCAGTGGCGAAACTGACGCCGTCTTCTCAGGCGGCGGTGCCGCCCGTGGCAAGCCACGTGCCCACCAGCGCAAGGCTGTAGCGGCTCGCGACCTCCGCCACGAAGCGCGCGAAGTCGCCATGCGCGGCATCGTCGGCCCGATCCGAAATCGTCCGCATCGCGGCGAAGGGCACACCGTAGTCGTGGCACACCTGCGCCATTGCCGCGCCCTCCATCTCGACCGCGAGCGCATCGGGCAAATCGCGCTGCAAGGCCGCGCTCTCCGCCGTGGTCGATACGAAGCGGTCACCGCTCACCAGCAGGCCGCGGTGCACCCTGGGCCGCCGAAGGCTGAATTCGTCGGCGGCTTGCTGGCCGACCAAGGCCACCGGGTCGCGCAGCACATCGGCTGCCACTGCCGACAGCGCGTTACCGATGGCCGCGTCGGCCGGAAAGCGCGCCATGCCCATCAGCGGAACCTCGTACTTCGGAAAGAGCGGCGAGGCGTCCATGTCGTGCTGCAGCAGCTCGGTTGCAACGACCACGTCGCCGACGTTCACGCCCGGCGCCAGTCCGCCCGCCACGCCGGTGAACACGATCGCGCGCACGCCGAAGCGTTCGAGCAGCACCGTGGCGGTGACCGCCGCCGCAACCTTGCCGATGCGCGACAGCACCGCCACCACCGGCTGGCCCTGCAGATGCCCCACCCAGAAGTCGCGCCCGGCAACCCGGACGCGCTGCTCGTCAGGCATCTGCGCGAGCAGCGCGCTCAGTTCCTCGTGCATGGCCGCCACGATGGCGACCGGTGCGACGCCACTCATGCGGCCACGTCCATCACTTCATGTCCACGCCGTAGAAGGTGTGGCGGCCGAAGGGGCTCAGCTTGAAGTCGACCACTTCCTTGCGCACCGGCTTCAGCTGCACCGCATGCGCGATGGTGAACCACGGCGCCTGCTCCTTGAAGATGACTTGCGCCTTCTTGTAGAGCGCGTCGCGGTCGGCCTGCTTGGTCGTGCTCTTGGCCTTCACCACGAGGTCTTCATACGGCTGGTAGCAGAACTTCGACACGTTGCTGCCGCTGGCCGACTTGGCCGAGGCGCAGCCCAGCAGCGTGTAGAGGAAGTTGTCCGGGTCGCCGTTGTCGCCGGTCCAGCCCATCATGCCCATCTGGTGTTCGCCGGCCTGCAGGCGCTTGCGGTACTCGCCCCACTCGAAGCTCTTGATCTCGGCCTTCACGTTGATCTTGGCCAGGTCGGCCTGCATCAGCTCGGCGATGCGCTTGGCGTTCGGGTTGTATGGACGCTGCACGGGCATGGCCCACAGGTCGGTCGTGAAGCCATCGGGAAAGCCGGCCTGCGCCAGCAGCTTCTTGGCGGCTTCGGGGTCGTACGGGTCGTCCTTCACCGCGTCGTTGTAGGACCACATGCTCGGCGGAATCGGGTTCTTCGCGGCCACGCCGGTCGACAGGTACACGCCGTCGATGATGGCCTTCTTGTTGATCGCCATGCTGATGGCCTTGCGCACGCGCACGTCGTCGAAGGGCTTCTTCGTGGTGTTGAACGACAGGTAGCCCACGTTCAGGCCGGGCTGCTCCAGCAGCTGCACGTTCGGGTCCTTGCGGATCGCGTCGAGGTCGGCCGGGTTCGGGTACGGCATGACGTGGCATTCGCCCTTTTGCAGCTTGGCCCAGCGCACCGACGCATCGGGTGTGATCGCGAACACGAGGTCGTCGATCTTGGCCTTGCCGCCCCAGTACTGCGGGAAGGCCTTGAAGCGGATGATCGCGTCCTTCTGGTATTGCACGAGGTAGAACGGGCCGGTGCCGATCGGGTCCTGGTCGACCTTCTCGGGCGTGCCGGCCTTCAGCATGGCAATGGCGTATTCCTTCGACTGGATGCCCGCGTACTGCATCGCCAGGTTCGCAAGGAACGGTGCCTCGGCCTGGTTGAGCGTGATCTTGACGGTGTAGTCGTCGATGCGGTCCACCGACTTCAGCAGCTTGGGCATGCCCATGTCATTGAAGTACGAGTGGTTCTGGCTCGTGACCTTGAAGTACGGGTCGCTCTCTTTCCACTGCCGCTCGATCATGAAGATGAAGTCGTCGGCGTTGAAGTCGCGCGTGGGCTTGAAGCTCTTGCTGGTGGTGTGCCACTTCACGCCCTTGCGCAGGTGGAAGGTGTAGACCGTGCCGTCGGGCGAGATGTCCCATTTTTCGGCCAGGCCCGGCACGACCTTGGTGCCGCCGCGCTCGAACTCGACGATGGTGTTGTAGACCTGCGTGGTCACGTCGAACGAAGTGCCGGTGGTGTTCATGCCCGGATAGAAATTCTCCGGGCTGCCTTCTGCGCAATACACCAGCGTCTTGGCAGACACGACGCCACAGGCCAGGGTAAGGGCCGCAAGCGCTGTCGGTGCCAGAAGCGCCAGCTTTCGTGAGCGGCGCGAAACGGTGGGCTGGGTCTTCATGTGGACTCCTTGGGACACGGTTGAAAAAGCAGGTTGCTAAGGATTCGTCGCCATCGAGATGGCGGGCGAAGGAACATCGGCGCGGACCGGGGCCGCACCGTCGAGGAACTTCTCCGAAAAGTGGCAGGCCACCAGCCGCTCGTCGAGCAAGCGCGGCAGCGGACGCTCTTCGCGGCAACGCGGCGCCACGTGCGGGCAGCGCGTGCTGAAGACACAGCCCGAAGGCGGATTCAGCGGCGAGGGCAGCTCGCCCTTGAGCACGATGCGCTGGTTGCTGAGGCCCGGCGTCGATGCCAGCAACGCCTGCGTGTAGGGATGCAGCGGCCGCGCGAAGATGCGCGACTTGGGGCCCTGCTCCACCGCGTGGCCCAGGTACATCACCAGCACGTCGTGCGCGATGTGGCGCACCACGCCGAGGTCGTGCGAAATGAAAAGGTACGCAAGGCCCAGTTCGGCCTGCAGGTCGCTCAGCAGGTTCAGCACCTGCGCCTGGATCGACACGTCGAGCGCCGACACCGGCTCGTCGGCCACGAGCAGGCGCGGCGACAACATGAGCGCGCGCGCGATCGCGATGCGCTGGCGCTGGCCGCCCGAGAACATGTGCGGATAGCGGTTGGCGTACTCGGGCCGCAGGCCCACGCGCACGAGCATCTCGCGGGCCTTCGCGGCGCGCTCCGGCTTGCCCAGTGCGGTGTTGATCGCGAGCGGGTCTTCGAGCACCGCCGAGATCTTCTTGCGTGGATTGAGCGAGCCGTAGGGGTTCTGGAACACCAGTTGCACGGCCTGGCGCAGCTCGCGCTTCTGCTCCGCCGCCTGATCCACCGCGTCGGCGCCGACCAACGTGAGCTGCCCCGCCGTCGGCTTCTCGATCAGCGCGATCATCCGCGCCAGCGTCGACTTGCCGCACCCCGACTCGCCGACCACGGCCAGCGTGCGGCCGCGCTCGATGCGAAAGGAGATGTCGCCCACGGCACGCAACTGCGAAGGCGCGCGAAACAACCCGCGCCGGATTTCATAAGTGCGCTGGAGGTTGCGTGCCTCCACCACGACGTTGCTCGTCACTTCGCTCATTGCACGGCCTCGGCAACCGACTGGCGCGGCCTGTCGTTCTCGATGGCCGCCAGCCGCCCCAGCTCGCCGAGCGGGAAGTGGCAACGCACCTCGGCCTCTTGCCACTCGCGCAGCGCCGGCCGCACATGGCAGGCGCGCTCGGTGACGTAGGCGCAACGCGGCGCGAACAGGCAACCGGCGGGCCGGTCGTGCACGCCCGGCACCATGCCGCTGATGGTGGCGAGCCGTCCCTCGGGCGCGGCCCGCTCGGGCAGCGCCGCGAGCAGCGCCTCGGTGTAGGGATGCTGCGGCGATGCGAAGAGGCGGTCGACGCGCTGCTGCTCCATCAGCTGCCCCGCGTACATCACGGCAATGCGCTGCGCCATCTCGCTGACCACGCCCATGTTGTGCGTGATGAGCACGAGCGCCATGCCGCGCTCTTTCTGCAGGTCACGCAGCAGGTCGAGGATCTGCGCCTGGATGGTGACGTCGAGCGCGGTGGTCGGCTCGTCGGCGATCAGCAGGCGCGGGTTGCAGGCGATGGCCATGGCGATCATCACGCGCTGGTTCATGCCGCCCGAGAGCTGGTGCGGATAGCTGCCCAGGCGCGACGACGCGGCCGGAATGCCGACCTGTTCGAGCAGCTCGGTTGCGCGCCGCTTCGCATCGCGCTTGTCGAGCTTCAGGTGCAGCCGCAGCGTTTCCATGAGCTGGAAGCCGATGGTGAAGCAGGGGTTGAGGCTCGTGGTCGGCTCCTGGAAGATCATCGCGACCTCCTTGCCGACCAGCGAGCGGCGCACCTTGTCGGAGATGCCGAGCAGCTCCTTGCCCGCGAAGCGCATGTGGTCCGCGCGCACCCGGCCGGGAAAGCCGACGAGGCCCATCAGCGCCATCATCGTGACGCTCTTGCCCGAGCCCGATTCGCCGACGATGCCGAGCACTTCGCCCTCTTCGAGCCTGAGGCTCACGCCGTCGACGGCATGCAGCACGCCGCCTTGTGTAGGGAACTCGACGTGCAAATCCTTGATGTCCAGAAGGCTCATCTCTCCCCCAGTCTTCGCGCACTTCGTGTCGCTACGCCAACCCCCTCGCAGGGGGCGATACCGGCGGCCCGGCAAAGCCGGTTCCGCGGTATCCCTGGAATGAGGAAATCGATACTTTTCATCGTTTCAGCTTCGGGTCGAGCGCGTCGCGCAGCCCGTCGCCCAGCAGGTTGAAGGCCAGCACGGCCATGAGAATCGCAAGGCCGGGGAAGGTGACGACCCACCACGCGCGCAGCACGAATTCGCGCGCATCGGCCAGCATCGTTCCCCATTCGGGCGACGGTGGCTGCGCGCCGAGGCCGAGAAAGCCGAGCGCGGCCGCATCGAGGATGGCGGTCGAGATGCCGAGCGAGGCCTGCACGATCAGCGGCGCGGCGCAGTTGGGCAGCACCTCGCGGAACATCAGGCGCAGCGTGCCGGCGCCGCTGACGCGCGCGGCGGTCACGTAGTCGCGCGAGACCTCGGCGATGACGGCGGCGCGCGTGATGCGCACGTAGTGCGGCAGCACCACGATCGCCACCGCGAGCATCGCGTTCACCAGGCCCGGCCCGAGGATCGCGACGATCACGATGGCGAGCAGCAGGCTCGGCAGCGTGAGCACGATGTCCATGAGCCGCATGATCGCGATCTCGAGCATGCCGCGAAAGAACCCCGCGATGAGGCCGAGCACCACGCCCGCGACCACCGACAGCGCGACCACCGCGACACCGATCGACAGCGAGAGCCGTGCGCCATGCATGAGGCGCGAAAGAATGTCGCGCCCGATCGCGTCGGTGCCCAGCAGGTAGCTGACGCTGCCGCCCTGCTGCCACGCCGGCGGCTGCAGGAAGACGGCGCTGTTGGTTTCGTTCGGCGCGTGCGGTGCGATCCACGGCGCGAACAGCGCGACGAGCAGCAGCAGGACGATGATGGCCAGCCCGATGACCGCGCCACGATTGGCCGAGAAGGCCGTCCAGAACTCGCGCCAGGGGCCGGGCGGTGCGGGGCTTGCGCCGGGGGAAATGATTTGTGTGGTCGCCATGCGTTCAGCGCCGGATGCGGGGGTTGATGACGCCGTAAGCCACGTCGACGAGCAGGTTGACCATCATCACGATGGCACCGAGCAGCAGCATGCCGCCCTGCAGCACCGGATAGTCGCGCCGGCCGATGGCCTCGATGAGCCACTTGCCGACGCCGGGCCAGGAGAAGATGGTCTCGGTGAGGATCGCGCCGGTGAACAGCACGCCCACCTGCAGCCCGATGACGGTGACGACCGGGATCAGCGCATTGCGCAGCGCATGCAGCCCCACCACGCGAAAGCGCGAGAGGCCCTTGGCGCGCGCGGTGCGGATGTAGTCTTCGCCGAGCACCTCGAGCATGGCCGAGCGCGTCATGCGCGCGATGACGGCGAGCGGCACGGTGCCCAGCACCACGGCCGGCAAGATCAGGTGATGCAGCGCCGACCAGAAGGCATCGGTGTCGCCGGCGCGCAGCGAGTCGATCAGCAAAAAGCCGGTGTCGGGCTCGATGTAGTACTGCACCGCGATGCGCCCCGACACGGGCGTCCATCCGAGCTGCACCGAGAAGAACAGGATCAGCAGCAGGCCCCACCAGAAGATCGGCATCGAGTAGCCGGTGAGCGACGTGGCCATGACGCCATGATCGAAGATGGAATTGCGCCGCACCGCCGCCAGGATGCCGGCCGGCAGGCCGAGCAGCAGCGCGAAAAGAATCGCGCAGACCGCAAGCTCCACCGTGGCCGGGAAGAGCGCGAGGAACTCGCTCATCACCGTGTCTTGCGTGATGAGCGACTTGCCGAGGTCACCGTGCAGCACGCGGCCGATGTAGATGCCGTACTGCACGATCACGGGCTTGTCGAAGCCGTAGGCGGTGCGCAGTTCGGCATGGCGCGCGGGATCGATCCCGCGCTCGCCGGCCATGGTTTCTATGGGATCACCCGGCACGAGCCGGATGAGGAAGAAGGCGAGCAATGTCATGCCGATGAAGGTCGGCACCAACAGGCTCACACGGGTAAGAATGAATCGAAACATCGACCCGCGAATATGCAAGATCGATGCCGTGGCCCTACCCGGGCCGAACCCTTACTTCTTCGCGTCTCGCAACTCGCGGCGAAGGATCTTGCCGACCGGTGTCTTCGGCATGTCCGTACGAAACTCTACGATTCGCGGCTGCTTGTAACCCGTTAGGTTTGCTCTGCAATATTCGCGCACTTGGGCCTCTGTGAGCGAAGGGTCTTTCTTGACGATCACGAGCTTCACGGCTTCGCCGGTCTTCTCATCAGGCACACCGACCGCCGCGCATTCGAGCACGCCCGGAATCAGTGCCACCACGTCTTCGATCTCGTTCGGGTACACGTTGAAGCCCGACACCAGGATCATGTCCTTCTTGCGGTCGACCACCTTGAAGTAGCCGCGCTCGTCGACCACGCCGATGTCGCCGCTCTTGAAGTAGCCATCGGGCGTCATGACCTTCGCGGTCTCGTCGGGGCGCTGCCAGTAGCCGGCCATCACCTGCGGGCCCTTGATCGCGATCTCGCCGCGCTCGCCCACAGGCACTTCGTTGCCTTCGTCGTCGAGCAGCTTGAGCCAGGTGTTCGGCAGCGGCAGGCCGATGGTGCCGGTGTAGGCGGTGCTGTTGGTGGGGTTGCAGGTGGTCGACGGCGAGGTCTCCGACAGGCCGTAGCCCTCGCAGATCGAGCAGCCGGTTTTCTCGAGCCAGAGCTTGGCCACCGCGGCCTGCACGGCCATGCCGCCGCCGACCGAGATCTTGAGGTTCTTCCAGTTGACGGTGTTGAAGTCGGGGTGGTTCGCCAGGCCGTTGAACAGCGTGTTGACGGCCGGGAAGCTGTGGATGGTGTGCTTCGACAGTTCCTTGAGCACGCCCGCGATGTCGCGCGGATTCGGGATCAGGATCAGCTTGCCGCCCGTGCGCATGTTCAGCATCATGCCGACCGTGAACGCGAAGATGTGATACAGCGGCAGCGCGCACACGCTGGTGGGCTGTTCATTGGCGGGCACCTTCTCCATGGCCGGCGCGTTCCATGCCTCGGACTGCAGCACGTTGGCGATCACGTTGCGATGCAGCAGCACCGCGCCCTTCGACACGCCCGTGGTGCCGCCGGTGTACTGCAGCACGGCCACGTCGTCGGGGCCGATGGCCACGGGTTGCGGCGCGCGGCTGGCGCCCTTGTCGAGCGCATCGTTGAAGCGCACCGCGCCCGGCAGGCTGAAGTGCGGCACCAGCTTCTTGACGTTGCGCACCACGTAGTTGACGAGCGCGCCCTTGAGGAAGCCCAGGCGGTCGCCCATGGAGGCCAGCACGATGTGCTTGATCGGCGTGGCCGCGATGCATTGCTGCAGCGTGGTGCCGAAGTTCTCCATGATGATGATGGTCTTGGCGCCCGAGTCCTTGAGCTGGTGCTCGAGTTCGCGCGGCGTGTACAGCGGGTTCACGTTGACCAGGATCAGGCCTGCGCGCAGGATGCCCGCGACCGCGATCGGGTACTGCGGGCAGTTGGGCATCATCGCGGCCACGCGGTCGCCCTTGACCAGGCCGAGCCCCTGCAGATAGCCCGCGAAGGCGCGGCTCTGCTTGTCGGTCTCGGCGTAGCTGATGTCCTTGCCCATGAAGCTGTAGGCCGTGCGGTCGGCGTACTTCGTGAAGCTCTCTTCCATGAGCGCGACCAGCGAGGGGTACTGCGAAGCATCGATATCGGCGGGCACACCCTGCGGGTAGCTGCTGAGCCAGGGACGGTCGGTCATTGGTTTTGTCTCCTCCGGGAGTCGGACAGTTGAAAACGAAAACGGCGCACGAAGTGGCGCCGCCAGGAACTCGCCCGCATCGCGGGCACGGACCTTCGGCCTATTCGATGGCCTTGCCCATATCTTCTACTACTTTCTTGGCATCGCCAAAAACCATCATGGTCTTGTCCATGTAGAAGAGCTCGTTGTCCAGGCCCGCATAACCCGCGGCCATGGAGCGCTTGTTCACGATCACGGTCTTGGCCTTGTAGGCCTCAAGAATGGGCATGCCGTAGATCGGGCTGCCCTTGGTGTGGGCGGCCGGGTTCACCACGTCGTTGGCGCCCAGGATGATCGCCACGTCGGCCTGGCCGAACTCGCCGTTGATGTCTTCCATCTCGAACACCTGGTCGTAGGGCACCTCGGCTTCAGCCAGCAGCACGTTCATGTGGCCGGGCATGCGGCCCGCCACCGGGTGGATGGCGTACTTGACGGTGATGCCCTTGTCGGTGAGCTTTTGCGCCAGCTCCTTCACCGCATGCTGCGCGCGTGCCACGGCAAGGCCATAGCCCGGCACGATGACGACCGTCTCTGCATTGCCGAGCACGAAGGCCGCGTCGTCGGCGCTGCCGGTCTTCACCGGGCGCTGTTCCTTCGCCGCACCGCCGGCGCTGGCGGCCTCGCCACCGAAGCCGCCCAGGATCACGTTGAAGAACGAGCGGTTCATGGCCTTGCACATGATGTAGCTCAGGATCGCACCCGAGGAGCCCACCAGCGAACCGGCCACGATCAGCATCGCGTTGTTCAGACTGAAGCCGATGCCCGCCGCCGCCCAGCCCGAGTAGCTGTTGAGCATCGACACCACCACCGGCATGTCGGCGCCGCCGATCGGGATGATGATGAGCACGCCCATCACGAAGGCCAGCGCCAGCATCGCGAAGAACGCGCCCCAGTTTTCGGTGGCCACGAACAGCAGGCCCAGCGCGATGGTCAGGAGGCCCAGCACCAGGTTCAGCATGTGCTGGCCCTTGAACTGCACCGGCGCACCCTGGAACAGGCGGAACTTGTACTTGCCCGACAGCTTGCCGAAGGCGATGACCGAGCCGCTGAAGGTGATGGCACCGATGGCCGCACCCAGGAACAGTTCGAGCCGGTTGCCGTAGGGAATGCCGTAGCGCACGAAGCCGTCGAGAACGAGCGCGCCATCGGGCGTGGCGGCACCGATCAGCGCGGCCACGGGTGCGGCCGTGATGCCGAAGGCCCAGGGCTCGGCCACGGCAGCCACACCGATGAAGACCGCAGCCAGGCCGATCATGCTGTGCATGAATGCGACCAGCTCGGGCATCTTGGTCATCTCGACCTTGTTGGCCATGAACGCGCCCAGGCCACCGCCGACGACCACGGCCGCCAGCACATAGCCGATGCCGGTACCGAAGTCGACGTTGAGCGAACGCGTCAACCCGTGGATCAGCGCGATGGTCGTCAGCACGGCGATCGCCATGCCGGTCATGCCGAAGATGTTGCCGCGGATCGAGGTGGTGGGATGGGACAGGCCCTTCAGGGCCTGGATGAAGCAGACGCTGGCAATGAGATACAGCAGCGTGACGAGGTTCATGCTCACTTGGCGGCTCCCTCTTCTGCCTTTGCGGCGCCTGGTGCGGCCTTCTTCTCTTTCTTCTTGAACATCTCCAGCATGCGGCGGGTGACCAGGAAGCCACCGAAGACGTTCACCGCCGCCAGCGCCACGGCCAGCACGCCCATGGTCTTGCCCAGCGGCGTGGTGGTGAGTGCGGCCGCCAGCATGGCGCCCACGATGACGATGGCGGAGATCGCGTTGGTCACCGCCATCAGCGGCGTATGCAGCGCGGGGGTGACGGTCCAGACCACGTGGTAGCCGACGTAGATCGCCAGCACGAAGATGATCAGGTTGATGACGGTATGGGAAACGGGATCCATGGCGCTTGTTCTCCTCGCGTTTTCGCTTGTTCGCTTATTTCCGGGTGACCTGGCCGTCTTGCGTGACGCGGCAGGCAGCGACGATGTCGTCCTCGAGGTCGATCTTCAGCGCGCCCTCCTTGGTGACGATCAGCTTGAGAAAGTCGAGCACGTTGCGCGCGTAGAGCGCCGACGCGTCGGCCGCCACGAGCGCCGCGAGATTGGTCTCGCCCACGATGGTCACGCCATGCTTGACCACGGTCTTGTCGGCTTCCGACAGCGGGCAGTTGCCGCCCACGCCATCGGGGCCCTTGCCCGCGGCGATGTCGACGATCACCGAACCCGGCTTCATGGCCTTGACCATGTCTTCGGTGATGAGCGTCGGCGCGGCGCGTCCGGGAATGAGCGCGGTGCTGATCACGATGTCGGCCAGCGCCACGCGCTTGGCGACTTCGATCTGCTGGCGCGCGAGCCAGCTCGGGGGCATCGGCTTGGCATAGCCGCCGACACCGACGGCGGCTTCTTTTTCTTCATCGGTGTCGTAGGACACCTCGATGAACTTGCCGCCGAGCGATTCGATCTGTTCCTTGACGCTGGGGCGCACGTCGGAAGCTTCGATGACGGCGCCCAGCCGCTTGGCCGTCGCGATGGCCTGCAGGCCGGCGACACCGACGCCGAGGATGACGACGCGCGCGGCCTTCACGGTGCCGGCCGCCGTCATGAGCATCGGGAAGAAACGCTGGTATCTGTCGGCCGCGATCATCACGGCCTTGTAGCCGGCGATGTTGGCTTGCGAAGAGAGCACGTCCATGCTCTGCGCGCGCGTGGTGCGCGGCGCGGCTTCGAGGGCGAAGCCGACGACGCCGGCCGACGCCAGGCGTTGCAGGCCGGTGGCATCGAAAGGATTGAGCATGCCGATGACGACGGCGCCGGACTTGAGCAGCGCGGCTTCCGCATCGGTGGGCGTGCGCACCTTGAGGACCATGTCGGCACCGAAGGCGCCCGCCTGGTCGGTGATCTCTGCCCCTGCGGCCTGGTAGGCGGCATCGGTGACGCTGGCTGCGACGCCGGCGCCCGACTGCACGCGAACGGTGTGCCCTGAGGCCGAAAGTTTCTTCACCGTTTCAGGTGTAACGGCCACTCGGGTTTCGCCAGCCAGTGTCTCGGCAGGCACGCCTATCAGCATAGAGATCTCCTCAGGGCAAGGGGGCACACGGAATGCGGGCAGAGCTTACAGCAAGATTACAGACGCTTGCTGTCGCCAAAATGCCCCGCACCCCTTGCCCGGGAGCGCCGGTGGATGCTGTGGTCTTAGCTATCTAATTCATAGCGAATCGAGGATGCCGCCCTTCATGCGGGTGCGGATCGCGATCTTCACGATGCCCTGGTGAGATCGACTGTGGCACCGCTTGTCCAGCACTCAATTGTTGGTGACACCTCGCTCAATCTTGCCCAAGAAAATCTTCATTTGTATTCAACTGACGCCAATTGTCCGCACTACTTCCTTGAAAAACTGGATTAGCGTGCATTAGTTGCAATTCACATTTCTTACGCCAGTCGCAGATAGATACACTTCAGGCAGATCGTCGGCTCAACGAGGCTGGCGCAGGGAGGAAAAGGGGATGGAATGCGAATTGCCGTACTGGACGCTGGCCCGGATCAGCTCAAGCTGATCAATCAAACCATGGTGGGACTCGGACACGAGTGCCACCTGTACACCGAAGGACGAACACTGCTGCAGGCGTTGCGCCGGCAGACCTTCGACCTGCTCATCCTGGACTGGAGCCTGCCCGACATGGCCGGGCCGGACGTCGTGAAGACCATCCGGCAGGAGCTCAAGAGCCGTCTTCCCATTCTTTTCGTGACCGACCGGCGCGACGAGGCGAACATGGTCGAGGGCCTCAATGCCGGCGCCGACGACTTCATGGCCAAGCCGATCCGCGCGGGCGAACTCGAAGCACGCATCAAGGCCTTGCTGCGCCGATCCTACCCGGCGCAGCACGAGTCCGAACTGATCTTCGGCCCTTACCACTTCTATCCGCCTTCGCGCGTGTTGAAGGTCCGTGGGGCGCCGGTCGAACTGAAGAACCGGGAGTACGAACTCGCGCTTTTCCTGTTCCAGAACCTCGGGCGGCTTCTTTCGCGCGAGCATCTGCACGAGGCCGTCTGGGGCCTGGGCATCGAGGCGCTGTCGCGGTCTCTCGACACCCACATTTCGCGCCTGCGAACCAAGCTCGACCTGCGGCCTGCGAACGGCTTTCTGCTGCTGGCCATCTATGGCCTGGGGTACCGGCTGGAAACGATCGAGTCGGACGCGCTTCCCAAGACCAGTACGCGGTAACCGAGGCACCCCGTTGCCGAGGCACGCAACAGCCTCCCGCCTGCCCCGGCCTTCGCGGGAATCTCCCGCGCGCTAAAGTCTCCAACGGTTCTGCCGCCCGGAGACCACTCATCGGGCACCCCGCGACCTCCCCTCACAAGGAACAAGACGAATGCCCCGAATGATCCGGTTTCTGCTCGCCGCCGCGCTGCTTTGGAGTTGGTTCGGCCCTGCCGCCGCCCAGGACGTCGAGCCCAGCGACATGGTTCGAGGCGGCATGCAGGCGATCCAGATGATCGACCAGGGCAGGGCCGGCGAACTTTGGGACGGCGCCACCGCCGCCACCCGCAAGCGCGTGACGCGCGCCGACTTCATGAGCAAGGTCACCGGAAACCGCGCCTCGCTCGGCGCACCGCGGCAGCGCGTCTGGGTGGCCATCAATCGCCAGGTGGTGACCGACCCTGACAGCGACACGGCCGGCCAGTACGTCAGCGTCGAATACGAAACCCGCTTCACCAACAAGCCCGAGAACACCCTGCGCGAACTCGTGAGCTTTCACCTCGACAGCGACCGCGTCTGGCGCTTCAGCGGCTACGTGCTGCGGTAGCCCCGCAATGGCTGCCGTGCGCTGGAAGCCCAATGTCACTGTGGCTGCGGTGATCGAACGGGATGGACGTTTCCTGCTGGTCGAGGAGCATGCCGCCGACGGCCTTCGGCTCAACACGCCCGCCGGGCACCTGGACCCCGGCGAATCCCCCGCCGAGGGCTGCGTGCGCGAGACGCTTGAAGAAACCGCCCACCATTTCACGCCCACGGCGCTCATCGGCATCTACATGGCCCGTGCCCGGCCGCAAGCCGAACAAGGCGAAGACGTGACCTACATGCGCTTCGCCTTCACCGGCACGCTCGGCGCGCTGGAAGAAGGCCGCGCACTCGACGAAGGCATCGTGCGCACCGTATGGATGACGCTCGCCGAGATTCGCGCCAGCGTCGCGCGGCATCGCAGTCCGTTGCTGCTGCAATGCATCGAGGACTACCTGGCCGGCAAGCGCTACTCGCTCGATATGGTTCACATCGACGAGTCGGTGCGCTCGGCACCGCCAGCGGTCAAACGATGACGCCGCCCCCCAGGCAGCGCTCGCCGTCGTAGAGCACGGCCGACTGCCCCGGCGTGACCGCCCATTGCGGCTCGCCGAAGCGCAGGCTGAACCCCTGGGCCCCACCCGTCTCGCCGGCTCCCATGTCGCAGGCCGCATCGGCCTGCCGGTAGCGCGCCTTCGATCCGTAGGCGCCCGGCACAGGCGCCTCGCCCGCCACCCAGCTTGCATCGTCGGCCTTCAGTTCCGACGACAGCAGCCACGGATGGTCGTGGCCCTGCACCACCCAGAGCGTGTTCTTCTCGACGTCCTTGCGTGCCACGAACCAGGGCGAATGGTCGCCCGAGCCACGCTGCGCGCCCTTCTCCTTGACGCCGCCGATGCCCAGCCCCTGCCGCTGGCCCAGCGTGTAGAAGCTCAGCCCCTGGTGCTCGCCCAGCTTGCGGCCCCGGTCGTCCTTGATCGGGCCCGGTTCCTTCGAGATGTAGCGGTTCAGGAAATCGCGGAACGGCCGCTCGCCGATGAAGCAGATGCCGGTCGAGTCCTTCTTCTTCGCGTTCGGCAGGCCGATCTGTTCGGCGATGCGGCGCACCTCGGTCTTGTGCAGCTCGCCGACCGGGAACAGCGTCTTCGACAGCTGCGCCTGGTTCAGGCGATGCAGGAAGTAGCTCTGGTCTTTTGACGCGTCGAGCCCCTTCAGCAGTTCGTGCCTGCCAGTGGCCTCGTTCAGCCGCACGCGCGCGTAATGCCCGGTGGCGATCTTCTCGGCGCCCAGCCGCATTGCGTGATCGAGGAAGGCCTTGAACTTGATCTCGGCGTTGCACAGCACGTCGGGGTTGGGCGTGCGGCCGGCCTTGTATTCGCGCAGGAACTCAGCGAACACGCGGTCCTTGTAGTCGGCCGCGAAGTTGACGTGCTCGATCTCGATGCCCAACACGTCGGCCACGCTGGCCGCGTCGATGAAGTCGATGTTCGACGAGCAGTATTCGCTGTCGTCATCGTCTTCCCAGTTCTTCATGAAGATGCCGACCACCTCGTGCCCCTGCTGCTTGAGCAGGTGCGCCGTGACCGCGGAGTCCACCCCGCCGCTCAGTCCCACCACGATCCGTTGCTTTGCCATAAGCCCGCCATTGTCCCAGCCTCGCGGTAGGGGCTTCCCGCGTGTGGGAAATCGGGAAAACCCGTGTCGCCTGCATGTCAGTCCGGGGGCCACAGTGGAAAGACCGGGCGCTACAGTGCCTCCGAAGGGCGGCACAGACCCGCCCGCGCGATTTGCAACAGCACAGCGGAGACAACGCATGGCCATCCCTTCCCCCTCTGGCGACAACACCCCCTGGACGCGCGCGTACCCGCCCGGCATGCGCTGGGACGCCGAGTTGCCCGTCAAGCCGGTCCAGCAGATGCTCGACGAAGCCGTCGCGCGATGGCCCGGGCACTCCGCCGTCGAGTTCATGGGCCAGGTCATGACCTATGGCGAACTCGGTGCCGCGGTCGACCGCGCCGCCAAGGGCCTGCAGGACCTGGGCGTGAAGCCCGGCGTGCACGTCGGCCTGTACCTGCCGAACACGCCCCACTACCCGATCGCATTCTTCGCGGTGCTCAAGGCCGGCGGCACGGTGGTGAACTACTCGCCGCTCGACGCCGAGCGCGTGCTGGCCCACAAGATCGAAGACAGCCGCACCAACATCCTGATCACGCTCGACCTCGCCAATCTCTACCCGCTGATGGCGCGGCTGCTCGACAACTCGCGCCTGCAGAAACTGGTGGTCGGCAGCCTGGGCGACTACGGCGCGGCCGGCGACAAGGTGCAGGCCCAGTTGCAGGCCGCGGGCCAGATCGCCGCCGTGCCCACCGACGACCGGCATGTGCGCTTCACCGCCCTGCTGAAAAGCGAAGGCGCGCACCGCACCTATCCGCTGGGCGATCTCGCGCAAGAGATCGTGGTGCTGCAGTACACCGGCGGCACCACCGGCCTGCCCAAGGGCGCGATGCTCACGCACGCCAACCTCACGTCGGCCAGCGCGCAGTACTACGAGTCGACGCGCGGCGAGCCGCCCATCCTCGACGAAGGCAGCGAGCGCTTTCTGGTCGTGCTGCCGCTGTTCCACATCTTCGCGCTGAGTGCCGCGATGCTGCTCGGCGTGCGCCTGGGCGCGGCGCTGGTGCTGCACACGCGCTTCGATGTCGATGCCGTGATGAACGAGCTGGCCGCCAGCAGGATCAGCGTGTTCCCCGGCGTGCCGACGATGTACACGGCCATCCTGTCGCACCCCAAGGCCAAGGAGATGGACCTGCGCTCGCTCAAGTTCTGCGGCTCGGGCGGCGCACCGTTGCCGGTGGAGGTGGAGCAGCGCTTCTTCGCGCTCACCGGCTGCCACCTCAACGAAGGCTGGGGCATGACCGAGACCTCGCCGGTGGGCACCTTCACGCCCGCGCGCGGCGTGCGCAAGGCGGGCTCGTGCGGCATGCCGTTGCCGCAGGTGCGCATCAAGCTCGTGAGCCTGGACGATCCGACGAAGGACGTGACCGCGTTCGGCGAAGCGGGCGAGCTGTGCGTCAAGGGCCCGAACGTGATGAAGGGCTACTGGAACAACCCCAAGGCCACGGCCGAGTCGATGACGCCCGACGGTTATTTCCGCAGCGGCGACGTCGCGAAGATGGACGCCGACGGCTACTTCTACATCGTCGATCGCACCAAGGACATGCTGCTGTGCGGCGGCTACAACGTCTATCCGCGCGTGCTCGAAGAAGCGGTGTACGAGCATCCCTCGGTGGCCGAGGTCTGCGTGATCGGCGTGCCCGACGACTACCGCGGCCAGTCGCCAAAAGCCTTCATCAAGCTGAAGGAAGGCGCGCCCGAACTCACGCTCGATGCGCTCAAGCTGTTCCTGAAAGACCGCCTGGGCAAGCACGAGATGATCGGCGCGCTGGAGCTGCGCGCGGAGCTACCCAAGACGGCCGTGGGCAAGCTCTCGAAGAAGGACCTCGTCGACGAGGAAGCCCGCAAGCGGGCCTGACTGACGGTTGCGGCTACTTCTTCTGGCCGAAGGCTTCGGCCAGGAGTTCGTACGAGCGCAGCCGCGCAACGTGGTCGAACACCTGCGAGGTGATCATGAGTTCGTCGGCGCCGGTGCGCGCCACGAACGCTTCCACGCCCTTCTTGACCGTGTCGACCGAACCGACCGCGGAACACGACAGCACCGAGTCGAGCAGTGCGTTCTCGGCCGGCCCGACCTTCTGGCGGTAGTTCTCGACCGGCGGCGGCAGGCGACCGGGCCGGCCGCTGCGCAGGTTGACGAAGGCCTGCTGCCACGACGTGGCGCGGAACTCGGCCTCTTCGTCGGTGTCGGCCGCGAACACATTGAAGCCCAGCATCACGTACGGCTTCTGCAGCTGCGCCGAGGGCTTGAAGGTCTCACGGTAGATCTGGATGGCCTGCATGATCTGCTGCGGCGCGAAGTGCGAGGCAAAGGCATAGGGCAAGCCCAGGTGCGCCGCGAGCTGCGCGCCGAAGGTGCTGGAGCCGAGGATCCACACCGGCACTTCGAGCCCCGCGCCGGGCACGGCTCGCACGGGCTGCTGCGGCGTCTTCGACATGAAGTCCATCAGCTCGATCACGTCCTGCGGGAACTGGTCGGCATCCGATTCGAGGTTGCGGCGCAGCGCCCGCGCGGTGCGCTGGTCGGAGCCGGGCGCACGCCCCAGGCCCAGGTCGATGCGACCCGGGTACAGCGACTCCAGCGTGCCGAACTGCTCGGCGATCACCAGCGGCGAATGGTTCGGCAGCATCACGCCGCCGGCACCGATGCGGATGGTCGACGTGCCCGCCCCCACGTACGACAGCAGCACTGCCGTGGCCGCGCTCGCAATGCCCGGCATGCCGTGGTGCTCGGCCAGCCAGTAGCGCGTGTAGCCCAGCTTCTCGCCGTGCTGCGCGAGCGAGAGCGAGTTGCGGAACGACTGCGCGGCGTCGCTGCCTTCGATGATCGGGGAGAGGTCGAGGATCGATAACGGAATCATGGGCGCGATCATGGCGCGAACCGCCCAACGCCGTCAGGCGAGGGGCTATTCGGTTTGGTATAGCGTCGTCACGCTCGCGAAGTCGCGGCCGTTCTGCTCCACGTTCACCTGGAAAGGCACGCTCTCGCCCGGCGCGATGGCCGGCAGGTTCTCCACCAGCTTGAAGCCCGTGAGCTGTCCGTTGCGGTCGCGCAGGCTGACCCACAGCCGCACCTTGCCGACGATGCCCGCGCCCGGGTTCTTCACGGTGCCCGTGACTTCGACGCTCTTGTAGGTGAAGCGCTGGCTGAAGTTGAGCAGCACGCTGCCGGTCTCGGCCTTGGTGCCCGTCACCTTCACCTCGAGCGGCATGCGCGGCCCCGGCATGGCGGCCCGGCGCATCGGCTTCCACTCGATGCGGGTGTCGGTGATGCGCTCCATGTCTTCCGGCTCCAGGAAGATCGGAAAGCGCTCGCCCGGATAGAGGTACGCCAGCCCCGAGATGTTGGTCGTGCCATCGGCCTTGCTGCCGCTGAAGCGCGAGATCACGCCGCCCGGCGCGATGACCACCGCGTCGGTGCTGCGGTTCACGAGTTCGGTCAGGAACAGCCGCTGCTGGATGTTGTTGCGCCCGTCGATCAGCGGCAGCAGCTCGAGCTGCTTCGGATCGAAGCGCTCGCTGTCGTCGGCCAGCAGGTCTTCGGTGCCCAGGCGCAGGTCGGGGTTGAAGCGCTCCGGCGCACCGGTGGTGCGGATCACGCGATCGGCGCTCAGCACCGCCGTGCGTGCGCCCGAGGCCTCGACCGTGCTGTAGCCGATGCGGTAGTCCCACGCCGCGATGGCCGCCGCGCGGCCGAAGCGCGCAATGCTCAGGTCCACCGAGGTCTGCGCGCCCGCCTTGAGTTCGTTCGCTTGCCCGTAGCCGTGGCCGAAGCCGATCACCTGCCCCGCGTCGTCGTACAGCGTGGCCAGTACCTCGATGCCGCCGAGCATGGCGCCGTCCTTGCGCGTGTTGGCGACGCGCCCCACCAGCCGCACGCGCTCGCCCTGCTGCACCAGCCGCACGCGCGAGAAGCTCATGCGCGGCCCCTCGACCGCGTTGTAGGGCTCGGCCAGCTTCTGCACCTGCAGCTCCTGCCGCGTGATGTTCTTGCCGCTGGGCATGTCGATCAGCGCGGGCGTGCTCTCGCCCGCTTCGAGCACCGAGATCGGCACCATCTCGCTGCGCTCGTCGAGACGGGTCTCGCCGTCGTAGTACGTGGCCCGGATGCCCGCGCGCGACAAGGGCTTGCCGGTCTCGTTGCGCACCACCACCAGCAGCTTGGGCACGGCCGAACTGCCGCTGCCCACCAGCACCTGCCGGGGCTCGCCGAGCTTCAGGCCATCCGTCGGGATGGTGCGGTCGATGACGGCAGCCACCACCGGCTGCGAGCCGGGCTGGTTGCGCGACCCGAGGAACACGTCAGCGAGGCTCCCCACCAGCAAGATGCCCAGCACGACGACCACGCCGATGCCGATCTTGCGCAGCATCAGCTTCTGCCGGAGCGCTTCCTCTGCCGCCAGTCGCCTGCCTGCCTCGTTCTTGACCTGGTTGAGCACGCGTTCAAGCCGGTCGGACACGTTGTCCTCGACCAGCGTGACGGAGCCGCAGTGCTCGCAGGTGTACTCATTGAGCCCGGTGCGCTTGAGCACGCTGCTGCCGCACTCGCCGCACTTGAGCGTCTGGAGATCGATGGTCATGAAGTGCTTCCGCTTTCTTGTTCTGCCCGCGATTCTCCCTGCACCCTGTTGCCTGCCGCGGTCATGCGCCTGCTACCAGCCGAATTCATCCACGATGGCTTCGGCCGTGGCGGCGTCGCCAAGCAGCGACACGAGCCGCTTTACCAGGTGCGCGCGTTGCACCGGGTCGACGCTGTCGTCGTCCAGGAACAGGTCGTCGCCGGCCTCTTCCACGAACTGGCCCACGGTGCCCAGGCAGGCGGCCATCTGCAGGATGTCGGCAAAGATCGGCTCGTCGTCCTGCCACGCGCCCGCGCCGTGCCGCGCGAACCGGATCGCACCCGTGCGCAGGTCGAAGATGAACGGGTCCGCGCCCTGGTCGGCCACCACCAGCCAATGGTCGGGCCAGTCGGCCAGGCGCTCGCCGGTGATGCCGTGCCAGCGGTAGCCGGCCTGCAAATGCCACAGGCGCGAGAGCGGCGGAATGCAGAAGGGATTGCCAACGTTCGGGACCGTGAGGCCCGCGTAACCCACGCGGTCGTTGACCCACTCGCCGAGCGGGCCGACCTGTTCGTAGAACATTGCGATGGCGGGCGGCAGCGGAATGTCGCCGTGCCAATGCGTCGCAGCCGGTTGCGGCGCCAGCTCGCCGTGCGGAGCCAGGGCCGCGCGGGCCTGTTCGATCGATGCCAAGTCTTTCTCCAGTCAGGTGTTGCAGGCCGTCTGCAGTGCGGCGCGCAGGGCTTCCACGTCGCCAGCCGCCACTTCGCGCACGCCCGGCCATGCAGCCAGGCCGCAGGCGGTCGAGGCCACCACGGGCAGGCCGGCCGCCACGGCACGCAAGAGCGCACGCGGCGCGTGCTCGATGTGCGCGGGCAATGCGACGACGCTGGCACCGGCCAGTCCATCGCCTTGCCAGTTCATGTGCTCGACATGGCCGATGCCCTGCCAGAGCCGCACGTCGTCGGACGGCGAGCCCAGCACGCGCAACCGGCATGGCCAGCCTTGCAGTGCCGCGGCCAGTTCGCGCGCGCCTTTACGCGCCAGCGCGCTTGCCGCGAACACGACGAGTGGCAGATCTTCGCGTCTCGCCGCGAGGGCCTTGGTGCCGGGCAGCACCCAGTCGAGCCGCGACAACGCGGCCTGCGGCGCCGCCTTGGCAAGTTGCCGTGCGACTTCCGCATGGGGCGTGACCACGGCCGCGGCGCGAGCCAGCCCCATGGACTCGGCCCGCACGAGCGCAGGGTCGACACGGAAGTCGCGCAGCGTG
Source organism: Variovorax sp. EL159 (assembly GCF_900100965.1). Lineage (GTDB taxonomy): Bacteria > Pseudomonadota > Gammaproteobacteria > Burkholderiales > Burkholderiaceae_C > Variovorax. The sequence goes on from NZ_FMUJ01000007.1 coordinate 177,142, forward strand.
GCGTCGCCGGGCCAGCGGTCGGAAGCTGCATCGAGCCGGCGCTCGATCTCGGCCATGGGCAATGCACTGGCCAGCACGGTGACACGGCGGCCGTCGAGCGCGCCGGTCCGCTGCAGATGCGGCAACAACGCCTGATCGACCACCAGTTGCGTGTGCTCGGGCTTCAGGCGCGCGGCAAAAGCCTGCGCCATCCAGCGTTGGCCATCGATCAGGCTGGCCTGGCGCCGGCCCGCGTGCCGCGCCCAGAGCCGCTGCCACAGCGCGCGGCGCAGGCTCGCGGCCCATGGCGATGTCGCGGGTGCAACGCCTTCGGGCACGGGCTCCCGATGCCAGCCGAGCCTGGGTGCACGCCAGAACGCCAGCCGCAAGGGCACCGGCTGCATGCGGTCCGCGCCGGGGTGATGCGCCTGCAGGTAGCGCGCGAACTCCGGCGTCCACGCATCGACCAGAACGCCGGTGCGGCCTTGCGGCGCGACGTCGACTGCAGGGCGATGGCGAAAGCAGGCCGTCTGGTCGCAGCTCAGGCAGCCGCGCGCGAGCGGCAGTGCCTGCGGCGCAGCGCTCTCTTCACCGGATCGCCGCAGCGCGACGGCCGCAACCGGCGTCGCCAGCGGCGAACGCGCTCGGATGCGCAGCACCAGCTCGGTGGCCGTCAGCTCCACTTCGAGCCGCCACGCATGCTTTGCGCGCAGCTTGAGGTCGACGTAGTTCCAGAACACCGTGGCATCGACGGCATCGTGGTCGGCCGACCCGGCCTGCTCGATGCGCGCCGTGTGCCCATGCCGCTCGACCAGCTCGAAGCCGGCACGCGCCGCCACGGTGGCGAGCGCATTCGACAGCTGGCAGAGGCCCCCGGCCAGGGTCGGCACCACGCAGCCGCCGCGCAATTCGCGGCCCACGACGAAGCCGCGCCATGCGCCCGGCCGGCCCAGTTGGCGCCAGAAACTCAGCAGCTCATCGGCCGGCACCTCGATCGCATCGAAGGCACGGCGTGCCACGCGCAGGTTCTGCACCTTGCCGGCGACCAAAGGAAATTCGTCCGCGCGCCCGTCGGACCACAAGGGCGTGCGGTATTGCGCGAGCACGGGCGCATCGGCCAGCGCGTGATCGCCATCGCGCCATCGCCGGGCCGAAGGCCGCAGCGTCTCGCGCAGCGCATGGGCCGTGGCCAGCAGCCGCGAGCGCAGCCAGAAATCGATGGCGTCGATGCGGCGCGGCGGCTGCCAGGCCTGCACGCTCACGCGGAGGGGCCTCGCTTGCGCCATTGGCCAAGGTCGGCCTCGATGCGCTCGTTGATGTTGCCGCTCCACTTCGCGTCGAAGCCGGCTGCGCGCAGCAGCTCGACGATGCGATTCCCGACAAGGACGGTGTTGGCCTCGCGCTGCGTGATCTCGGGGATCATGCCGCCGCTGAAGGCCAGGTACAGGCGACCGGTGCGCACCGCGGTGTCGAGGTCTTGCGAGTGATAGAAGCAGCAGCCGCGAATGCCCGAGGCCAGGCGCCCCGCGGCACGCCACTGCTCGCGCACGTCGTCGTGGCCGTCGGCCAGCGAGTTGCCGGCGCGGTGCAACGCGATGATCTTTTCATCGCGCAATTGCACGAAGACGGCGTCGAGCCGGTCGTACTCGGTCTGCGCGGGCCAGTCGCGCTCGGCGGCGTGCTTGGCGGCGCAGGCACGCTCGGCTTCGGTCTTGACCCAGGCGCGGTCTTCGGCCGTGATCTCGTCGGGATCGAGGTACTCGTCGGTGATCATCCATTCGACATCGGCGTCGGGATAAAAGCCGCTCCACACCAGATCGTGGATGCGTCCGCGCGTGTCTTCGGGGTCGAGAGTAAGGGCCATGCGTGTGGGGTTGCCGCGTCAACGGCGACGGATCATGCTTTCTTTTTTTCGGCGAAAGTGCCCTCGTATTTTGGCCCGTGTGCACCATGATGGCGCAGTAATGCGAAAGCATGAAGCCTTGCGGCTCCTCCTTCCGCGTTGCCATCATGAAGGATGCGTGGGGGCAAGGCAATGCGCCTTTTGGCGAAGGAAGCCCTGGCCGCACGGCGGGCTCACAGCCGCTCTGGCCGGGGAACCGCACCGGGATGGGGCTGCTATTTGCGAATGGCTATGCTCGGCGCCTTCCCATGCCTCGCCACCCTCCTTCCATCGACCTCGTCACCCCCACGGGCGGGGAGCCCACCGAGTGGACGTCCAACGCGCCGCAGGCGATCGAGCGCGTGCCGCAGTCGGCCTCCGACTGGGCGGCGTGGCTGATCGCGCTCGCGGTGCTGGCGTTCTTCGCGGTCTTCGGCTTCCAGGCGATGACCTGGGCGCTGGCCGGTGGCTGGCAGTGGCTCTGGATGGTGGTCGGGCTGCCCGTGTTCGCGACCTTTTCCGTGCTGACGGTGATGTTCGTCGTCAAGCGCCTGCGCGAAGGGCGCCGCGTGCGCGTGGCGCTGGAGAACATGTCGCTGGAGCGCGGCGAGGGCTTTCGCGTCGGCGAGCCGCTCGAATTGCGCCTGCGCGCGACGGTGCCGCGGGCCCGGGCGGGCGAGCGCACGGTGGCGCCTGAGCGCATCGTCATGCGCCTGATGCGGCGCGCCGCCGGCGACGGGCTCGGCGGCGAGACGGATCGGTCCGATACCTGTTGCGACGAGGCCGTCGCGCATCGCGACGACGCGCGGGCCGACCGGCTGGTCTATGCCTGCGAGCTCTGCGCCAACCCTGAGCTCGGCGGCGATGCAGCGCAGTGGTTCATCGAACTGCACGACCCTGCGGCCGACGACGGTCTGCCTTTCTTCGTCGCCGGCCTGCGGCTGCTGCCCGCCCGCTGAATCAGCGCGCGGTGCCGCCGGCCGCAAGGGCCGCCAGCAGTGCCTCGGTCGAACGCACCCGGCCCATGCGCGGGAACAGCTCCCTGTTCGCGAAATGGTGCGGCTCGGCCGCCAGCGACGTCATCGCGTCTTCCACGAACACCAGTTCGTAGCCCCGGTCGAAGGCCGCACGCGCCGTCGACTCGACGCCGAAGTTGGTCGCGATGCCGCTCATCACCAGTGTCCTGACGCCGCGCCGGCGCAGTTGCTGGTCGAGATCGGTGCCGTAGAACGCGCCCCACTGGCGCTTGGTGATCCGCACATCGCCAGGCTGCACCTGCACTTCGGGCACCAGTTCCGAAAACTCGGGCGGCGGCACGGGCGATCCGGGCGGCCGGCTGATGGATGCATCCGCCGGCAGGCTCAGCAGCGCCGAGACGTCGACGCGCACCCAGACCACGGTGCCGCCCGCGGCGCGCAGTTTCTCGGCGATGTGAATGGTTCGCTCCACCACGTCGGCGGCGGCATGCGGCGCGAGCTGGCGCCCCACGTTGCTGCGCTGGAGATCGATGGAGATAAGGGCGGTTTGGCGGGGGTTCAGGTCAAGAAGTTCCATGCCGACCCATGATACGGACGCAATGTGAGCCCGTCATGAGCGGGACGGGCGCACAAAAAAAGCCGGGCCATGCGTTGGCATGGCCCGGCTTATTGAGACAACGTCCGCCGGAGCGAGGCGTCGGCTGTGAGGCTTGCTTACAGCGGCATTGCGTCGCCGTGGGCGGCAGCGCGGGCTGCGGCACGCACTGCAGCGCGGTCCACCGAGCTGGCAACGATCGGGGCCACGCCCGACGATGCGCCTTCGGCGTACGGGTCGGCGCTGTGTGCTGCGGCGACGGCTTCACTGCGCACGGCAGCGCGGCTGGTCGACGACACGAACACTGGCGCCGGGCCGGAGTTGGCACCGGTGGCGTAGGGGTTGGCGCTGTGCGCGGCAACCACGGCCTGGCTGGAAACATCGGCCCGGCTGGCGGCCGAGGTCAGCTGATGCACGCCTTCATAGGTTTCGGCATGGGCGGAACCGGCAGCAGCCAGCAGGGCAACGGCAACAGCGGAGAGGAGCTTCGAGGCGGTCATTTGGATTTCCTTCAGTTCAGTTCAATTGTTTTTGCACTTGGATGATTTCGAACCGGTCTTGGGTGGGTTGCCGTCCCTCTGGGGGGCGGCCACCGCGCTCGGGGCCCTGTTCATCCAGATCGGCTTGGGGGCCGGTCTGTGAATGAATTGTGCGCCGATATCTAAGTAGAAACCCGTAGCAAACAGAACCACGGTGTTCACACGCTGGAAACAATCACCCGTCAGAAAGGGAGATGAGGGCTTGTCGTAGAGTGCCGGCATGAACGCGCCAGCCCCTTCCTTCGCCCCTTCGTCCGAGGCCTTTGCGCCCTGGGGCAGCCCGGACGCTGTCTTCGACAGGCTGGAAGGCGCCTGGAACCTCGACCGGACCATCGAAGGCCAGGCCTCCATGACCGGCACAGCCATGTTCACGCGGCTCGACACAGGGGTGCTGAAGTACCGGGAGGAAGGCCGAATCCGGTTGGCCGACGGCAAGGAATTCGACGGCCACCGCGAATACCTCTTCGAGCGCGCCCCGGGCGGCTTCGAAGTTTTCTTCGCCGAGCAGCCGCCGCGCCTTTTTCATCGCATCGCCATCGTGCGCGACGGCGACGCGCTCGCCGGATCGGCCACGCACCTGTGCACGCCCGACACCTACGACAGCAGCTACCGCTTTCTGGGCGACGGCACCTTCGTCATCCGGCACACGGTGCACGGCCCGCGCAAGGACTACCTGTCGGCCACCATCTTCAAGCGACCCAGCGCATAGCCCGGGGGCAAATCAATCGCGGTCGAGCCGCCAGCCCGGCATGCCGCGCATCACCGTCTGCACGAGCATGGCGCAGATGCCGCACTTGATCAGGTCGCCTGGAATGAAGACCAGCATCGCCAGCGCCGCCTGCGACAACGACATGTGGGCCACCCACGAGAGCCCCACGATGCCGAAGGCATAGACCACCACGATCCCGCCGACCACCGACGCGACAAAAGCCGCCGCCAGCAGCCCGGTGCCTGTGGCGCCCGCCATGCGGCGCATCAGCAGGCCGCAGGTGAAGGCGCCGAACATCCAGCCGAACAGGAAGCCCGAGGCCGGTGCCACGAACACGCTCAGGCCCCCACGCCCACCCGGCAGCAGGGGCAAGCCCAGCGCCACCGCAAGCAGGAACAGCGCGATCGCCAGGAACCCGCGCCGCGGCCCCAGCAGGCAGCCGGCCAGCATCACGCCCAGCGACTGCAGCGTGATCGGCACGCCGAACGGCAGGTCGATCTTGGGGATCAGCCCGAACACCGCCATCAGCGCCGCGAACAGCGCGATGTACGACAGGGAACGGGACGAAGTGAGGGAGCCGGTGGTGGTCATGGGAATCTCGGTCCAGAAAAAAGGGTTCGGAGTCAGCGGCCCAGCCGCGCCGCCAGCGCATCGGCCACGCGCTCCGCGGTCTGCAGGGTGCGGATGGTCAACGGCGCCAGCAGCCGCAGGCCGCCGCCGTGCCCCGCACGGGCGCGGTAGGCATCGTCCAGGCGCTGCCATTGCACATAGAAATTTTCGGCGAAGCGCAGCATGAGGCCAAGGCCGAGCGCGATCCGCTCGGTCGGCACGCCAAGGCGCTGCAGCGGATGCATGAGGGTTTCGAGCACCGCCAGCAGGTCTTTGAAGCGCGTGGTCAGCGTCAGCATCAGCGCGAGCGTGGCCGCGCTGGCCAGCCGCAAAGCACTGGCCACGCCCAGCGGCGTCGTGCCCAGCGCCCAGTGAAAACCGACGATCAGGCCGCCGGCAATCGCCACGCCGACCAGCATGCGCACGCGGCGCCACGCGGGGCGCCCGAGCGACGCGAAGATCAACAGCACCACGGCGCAGGCAATGGCCAGATGCACGGGCCTGTCGACCAGCACCAGCAGCGTGCCGCACACCGACAAGACCGCGAGCTTGATCCACGCGGCAATCGCATGCATCCACGTCTGCTCTTCCGAATAGAGGCTACGCATGCGACGTGCCCCGCTCCGCCCTGGCGCGCTCGCGCACGTTCGCGGCATAGGCCTCGCAGACCTCGCGACCCGGCCCGTCGGCGCGCACCTTGCCTTGCTCCAGCCACAGCACGCGCTCGAAGTCGTGCACGTGGTCGAGCAGGTGCGTCGACAAGACGATCTGCTGGTCGGTGGCATCCAGCTGCGCCGCCAACCGCGCCTGGCTCAGCAGGTCGAGGCTGGCGAAGGGCTCGTCCAGCAGCAGCGTGGCGGGCTGGCTGATCTGCAATGCCAGCAGGCACACCTGCTGGCGCTGCCCCTGGCTCAGCTCGCCGATGGCGCGCCCGGCCCATGCGTCGAGCCCGCGCTGCGCAAGGAAGTCGCGCGCCCGCTGCCGCGCCGCCTGCCGCGTCTCGCCGCGTGCCGTGAGGCTGAAAGCCAGCTCCTCGGCCACGGTCGGAAAGATGATCTGGTCGTCGGGATTCTGGAACATCAGCCCCACGTGCTGCGACAACTGCCGCCGGTCGGTCTGCGTGTCGCAGCCATGCACCACGACGCGCCCCTGCTGCGGCTGGTCGAGCCCGCTGATGAGGCGGAACAGGCTGCTCTTGCCCGCCCCGTTGTCGCCGACCAGCCCGATGCGCGCCTCCTGCAGGTGGAGCGTCAGCCCCTCGAAGACGTGCTGGTTGCCGCGCGCCAGCGTGACCGCCTCGAGGCGAATGCTGTGCGGGGAAGAAGGGGTGATGGATGTCGGCTGCGGCAAGGGGCCGCCACTGTACCCGAACGCCTGCAGCCGGCCCTTCCCCCGCCCTGCTTCAGGCTGCGGCGGCTGGCGCCGATGGAATGCTCAAGGGGTGGACGGAAACAGCGCGTTGATCTCGCCGGCCGGGATCATCTCGCTGCCCATGGTGCGAAAGCCGGCGTCGTGGGCCGTGTCGTCGAATGCTTCGGTGGCAATGCGGCCAAGCAGGCCGAGCGCCGCCTGCAAAGGGCCGCACCCCAGGCTGATGCGCCGCGCACCAGCCTTGGCGAGCACATCGACCGCCGGCGCCTTGGTGTGGCCGGCGTAGACATTCACAGGCAGCGCCACCGCATCCGCAAGGCCCGCGATTTCTTCGAGGCTGCCCATGCCCGGCACGAAGATGCCGTCGGCGCCCGCCGATGCGTAAAGCTGCGCACGGCGCAACGTGTCCTGGTAGCGTGCGGCGGGGTCGTCGTTGGCGACGAAGTGGGTGTCGGTGCGCGCGTTGATGAAAAAGCGCGCGTCCAGCTGGCGCAGTGCGCCGATGCGCTCGCAGAGGATCTCCGGCGGTGCCAGTTCGCGCATGCCCGGCAGCACGCCGTCTTCGATGTTGATGCCGGCCACGCCCATGTCGATCAGCGCGCGCACCAGGTCGCACACCGCCTGCGTGCTGTCGCCAAAGCCGCGTTCGATGTCGACCGTCACCGGTACGCTCACCACGCGGCAGATGCGCGCGCAGGCTGCGAGCAATTCGCCGGCCGGCATGCGCTCGCCGTCCGCATGGCCCAATGACCACGCCATGCCGGCGCTGGTCGTGCCGATGGCCGGCGCACCGGCGCGCTCGACGATGCGCGCGCTGGCCGCGTCCCATGCGTTCACCAGCACCAGCGGGCCGGGGCCGCTGTGCAGGCGATGAAAGATGTCTGTCTGCTGGCGTTGTTGTCGCGTGTCGTGGGTCTGCATGGTGGTCGTTCGATGCCGAGGGGTGAAGGAATGGCCACAGCGTAGGCACGATCCGCCTTCGCGACTTGGAAAAAACTGCTGTCGGCACATCGAGGATGACGCGCGCACGCCTCTCGACAAGGCCGATTCCTGCCTCCGGCAAGTGGTGGCACGCACCCGGTTTCCCTCCCGGCCGCGCTCCAGCTACAGTAGTCGCCCCAAACCGGTCATCCAGCCCTTCTGCCGAGAACCAGACGAGAGCCAGACAAGGCCGCAACACACACCTCAAGGAATCAGACATGGGCGCGCAATGGAAAGCAAAACACAAGGATCTGGCCGCCAATGCCAAGGGCCGGCTCTTCGGCAAACTCGCCAAGGAAATCATGATGGCCGCGCGCAACGGCGCCGACCCGGCCTCCAACTCGCGCCTGCGGCTCGTCGTCGAACAGGCCCGCAAGGTCTCGATGCCCAAGGACACGCTGGACCGCGCCATCAAGAAGGGCGCGGGCCTCACGGGCGAGGCGGTGCATTTCGAGCACGTCATCTATGAAGGCTTCGCGCCGCACCGCGTGCCGGTGATGGTCGAGTGCCTGACCGACAACGTGAACCGCACCGCGCCCGAAATGCGCGTGCTGTTCCGCAAGGGCCAGCTGGGCACCTCGGGCTCGGTGTCATGGGACTTCGACCACGTCGGCATGATCGAAGCCGAGCCCACGGGCGCCGGCGCCGACCCCGAAGTGGCCGCCATCGAGGCCGGCGCGCAAGACTTTGAGCCGGCCGGCGAAGGCAACACCACCGTCTTCCTGACCGACCCCACCGACCTCGACCTCGTGAGCCGCGCACTGCCAGCCCAGGGCTTCACCGTGCTGTCGGCCAAGCTGGGCTACAAGCCCAAGAACCCGGTCGATCCGGCCAGCCTTAGCGCCGAGCACCTGGAAGAAGTCGAAACCTTCCTGGCCGCCATCGACGCGAACGACGACGTGCAGAACGTGTTCGTGGGCCTGGCGGGCTGAGGTTGCCCGGTGCAGCGCACTGTCTGCACTCCGAGGCAAGAAAGGAAAGGCCTGTGACCGCTCCTGAAGAAGCGCCCCGGCGACAGCTCACCGGCCAGTGCTTGTGCGGCGCGGTCCGCTACGCGGTCGCGGATGAATTCGTCTACGCGCTGAACTGCCACTGCGCCAACTGCCGGCGCGCGACGGGCTCGGCGTTCAAGCCCTTCGCGGGCATCGAACGCCGCAAGCTGGCGATCACGCAGGGCGAAGACAGGCTGCTGGTCTTCGGCGAGCGGGACGCGGGCGACATGCACTGCGGGCATTGCGGCTCGCTGCTCTATTCGATCGTGCGCGAGGGCATGTACGCCCACATCACCCTGGGCACGCTGGTCGATGCCCCTGCGATCCGGCCGAGCGCGCACATCTTCGTGGGCTCGAAGGCGCCGTGGTTCACGATCACCGACGCGCTGCCGCAGTACGACGAGCACGTGGCTCCGCCGGCCGAGGACTGACCGAGCCTGCGACCTACGAAGCCGCGCGTGTACGCGTCCTGCGAACCCACATGAGCACGCCCGTGGCAGACAACAGCGCCACGACCAACCCCAGCAACGCGACGAAAAGCTTGTAGGGCGTGCCGAACACGCGCGCCATGTGCAGCGCACCGAGCCAGTCTTCCAGCACATTGCCCTTGCCGCCGCCGGCAAATCCGCGCAACGCGCCGCTGTCGGCATCGATCAGCACGGCGGTCGCACCGGCTGCGTCCCGAATGTCGAGGCTCGATCGGACCCGGTACACATAGACGCCGTGCGCGCGGTCCAGGCGCAGGTCGCGCTCTGCTTCGACGACGAAGTTCTTTTCACGGGCCAGCGTCGACAGCGCCTGCCTGCCGGCTGCATGCGCGGCTCGCCAATCGAGCACGGGTTGCGCCATCGGAACCGGGCGCGAAGGCACGCCCGCCCAGAGATCCTGCGACACGACGCCCAGCGACATGACGGGTCGGTAGACGCTGTCGCGCAAAGTCAGCATCACGCTCGACCACGCGAAGACCAGCAGCACCGGCCACAGCCAGAGGCCCGGCGCCCGATGAAGGTCCAGCATCAGCCGCGCAACGCTGCCGGATGGCGCCACGCGCCACGCGCTTCGCCAGCGCCGCCACCAGCCTGGCAGTGAGCCCGTGGAACTGCGAGCGGGCGCCCTGCGCGGCAGCGTGAGGCCGAAGCCGATGAGGCAATTGAGCGTCCACAGCAGTCCCACCGCGCCCAGCACACGCGCGCTCCATGGCGCGGACATCGCCAGGGAGTAGTGCAGCCGATACAGGAAGCTGATGGCGGTCTCGCGCCGGAACAGCGACGCGCCCCACAACCGTGTGCCGAGCACCGCCGCGCTGTAGGGGTTCATGAACAACTCATCGACATCGAGCGCGAACGGCTGGCCGGTCTTCGGGTCGATGCGGGCCGAGAGAATGAACCGCAGCGAACGGCCGTCATGCCGGTTCAGGATCACCGTATCGACCAGCGCCTGCGGCGGCGCGGCAAGCTGTGCCCTTTCACGCAACACGAACGGGTCGAGCGCCGATGTCGCCGGCCGCGCATCGACGACGAACAGCGCCGGGTTCAACCAGGCTTCGAGGCTGTCCTCGAAAGCCAGCAGGCTGCCCGTCAACCCGGCCATCAGCAGGAAGGCGGCCGTGACGAGCCCCGCCCACCGATGCAGCCGCACGAAGTGTTGGCGCACCCTCACCGCCCTGCCATGCGCATGCGGCGATCAGTCGCCGGCACGCGGCAGCGTGAAGGCCAGCGTGGCTTCGAGCCCGTCTTCATCCGCCTCGCTTCGGTCGCTTCGCGGCCGCGTGAGGGAAACCGCGATCACGTTCAAGCCGCTGCTTCCGACGACGAGCGTGGCCCGCCCCGCCCTGTCGGTCTTGACGCGCGGCCCCGAGGTGTTGCCGATGAAGTCGCCGATGACCGCCGCGCCCGCCACCGGCTGGCCGTTCGACAGGACGCGGACCGCCAGCCGCTCGCCCCGGTGCAGCTTCAGCGGATCGGACAACGGCACGATCTCCAGCGCAGTGCCGAGCGGCTTGAACGGCATCCGCACCGGCTTGAGCAAGGTGGTGCCGAGCTTCATGTAGTAGCCCGCCTTGCGCGCGGCCGGCACCTGCAGGCGCGAGCCGCTGACCCATTTGCCGTCGGCGCCCTGCGACCAGAAGCCATCTTCGACCGCCATCGAGAGCACGGCCGCATCGGCATCGGGCTCGACGACCACGTTGCGGGTGCGCGGCTGCAGCTTGACGCCTGTGGGCGCACCAGTCGCGGTGAAAGCCTTCACCTCGTGAACCTGCCGAGCCTCGTAGGCTTCGTCGAGGGCGCCTTCGCCAAGAACCAGCGCCAGCTCGCCCGCGCGCTGCGTGATCCACACGCCATGCGCGGCGGCGGGCACGCAGAACACGGCCGACAGAAGGCACGCGGCCAGCGCGAGGCGGCGATGCACGGAAGAAAAAGAAGAGGTGTTCATCGCTGCGCGCGCCTCAGAAATTCGTCGTCATCGCCAGGCGGACGATGCGCGGGTTGCCTTGCGTCACGCCGCCATAGTTGACGGAACTCCAGTAGCGCCTGTTGGTGACGTTCTCGATCGACAGCCGGACCACCGAGGCCTTGCCCAGCACCTTCGTCACGTAGGCCGCGCCAAGGTCCCAGCGCGTGAAGGCCGGAACGATCATCGTGTTGGCGCGGTCGAGCGGGCGGTTGCCCACGTGGTAGATGCCCGTGTTGAACGACAGGCCCGGCACCGAGGTCAGCCGGTAGTCGAGGAACAGGTTGGCCTGGAAGCGCGCGACGTTGCTCGGGCGGCGTCCTTCGAGCGCCGCATCGCCGGTCTCGCGCTGCTCGGCATCGAGCCAGGACGCGCCGGCAATGCCGCTCAGCTGCGGCGTGATCTCGCCATTGGCCGTGAGCTCGACGCCCCGGTGGCGCTGCCGCCCCTGCTGGCGAAAGATGTTGTCCGAGGGCGTGACGGCCTGCAGCGGCTTGTCCATGTCGAAGGCCGCGGCGGTGACCATCAGGCCGTCGAGCACCCGGCTCTTCACGCCGATCTCGTACTGGCGGCTCTTGATGGGGCCGAGCTTCTGCAGCGCGTTCTCGGCATAGCTCGGCGCGTAGGCGCCCTGCTCGAAGCCTTCGCCATAAGTGGCGTAGAAGGTGGTGCGCTCCGACGGCTTGAACATCACACTCAGCGTGGGCACGGTGACGCGCGTCGTGTACTTGGGCGTGCCGTCGTACTTGCTGCCGATGTCGCTGCTGTAGCTGATGTGGCGCGCGCCCACCAGCAGTTGCCACTGCGGCGTGAAGCTGATGGTGTCGCTCACGAACACGCTGCTCTGCCGCGCGGTGCTCGCGGGCAGGTGGGTGTTATCAGCCAGGTAGGGCTGCAGGTAGGGCAGCGGCCGGAAGACGTTGCCGATGAGCTGCGGAAAGCGCTGGTAGTCCCCGTCGGGCGATTGCAGGCTGGAGTACGAATAGCCGATGACCGTCTCGTGCCCGAGCGTGCCGGTCTTGAAGCGGCCGGTGGCGAACACCTGGCCGGCGGCGGTGGGGTAAGGCTCGGCCTCGTAGCGCGTGTTGCCCTTGAGCACATCGCCGTTCGGCGCGATCTGCGAGGCATTGAAGAACAGCGCATTGCGCTTGGTGCGGCTGAAGCCCAGCTGCGCGGTCAGGTCCCAGTTGCTGTTCAGCGCATAGTCGAGGCGCGCGCCGATGTTCCAGGCGTCGGTCTTGTACTGGCCCCAGGGCTGGCCGACCAGCGTGCGCGGATTGAAGCGCGATGCGGCCAGCACGGTGCCGTCGCTGCGCGGGCCGATCATGCCGCTGGCCGCCAGCGATTTGCGCTGCCAGTCGAAGTCGAGCTGAAGCAGCGCATCGCGGTTGATCTTGATGTCGACCGCGCCACTAAGGAAGTCGCGCTTCAGGTCGCCGAAGTGGGTGAAGTCGCCGACCTTCTCGGTCGCGGCATTGAAGCGGTAGCCGACGGTGCCGTTGGCATCCAGCGGGCCGCCAGCATCGACGGCCGCATAGCGCCCGCCGTAGCTGCGCACTTCGGCGGTCACGCTCGCAAAGCGCTCGCGCGTCGGCCGCTTGACCACGTAGTTGACGATGCCGCTGGGCTCGCCCACGCCATACAGAAAGCCCGACAGGCCCTTGAGCACATCGACGCGCTCCTTGTTCTCCAGCGGCACGTCGCTGTAGACGTTGGCCAGCAGGCCGTCGCGGCGCACGTTGTTGAAGGAGTTGGCCGAGAAGCCACGCACGGCCACGCCGTCGAACGACGAGAAGCCCGAGGTCGGTGTGACCGACGGATCGTTGCGCAGCACGTCCAGCGCGGTGCGGGCACGCTGGGCCTCGATGGTGTCCACGGTGTAGGAACCCACGGCGAACGGCAGGTCCTGCAGCGAGCGGATACCGAGCGCGCCGGCGTTGACGTCCTGCACGTCGTAGAGCCGCTCGCGCTGGGCGCTGACGATGACGGGTGCCAGCGTTGCACCCGAAGCCCCCGCTTCGCTGCCCGACGCCGCCGATGCCGGTGCGACCACGGCCGCACCCGCCGCCTTGCGCAGGCGCCACCCACCGCTCGCACCCGGCACCGCTTCGAGCCCACTGCCCGCGAGCAGCCGATCAAGCCCCTCGGACACGCTGAAGCTGCCTTGCAGGCCCGGGCTGTCCAGGCCCTTCGTCAGCGTCGGATCGATCGCGATCATCACGTTGGCTTCACGGCCGAAGCGGCCCAGCACGCTGTCCAGCGAACCGGCGGCGATGGCGTAGGGCCGGCTCTGGCCTGCAGCCTGCGCGGCTTGCGCCCAGGCCGATGCCCCGCCCGTGGCGGCCACGCCCAGTGCCGCGGACAGGCAACCGGCGCGGGCCAGCGCGGCCAGTGGAGAGGGCCGGAAACGTCGTTCGGGCCGTGCGATGAATGCCATGTGAAGAGCTCTCTGTGATCGATGGAAATGGAAGCCGCACCGCTTGCTTTTCGCGGCACCTCTTTCCGTTGATGCACGAGATTCCGGAACCTGCCACTTTCCGGCGGGTTTTTTTCGAGGCGCCTTACCGGGCCTACCGGGCCGCGACCGTCACCCAGTAGCGGCTCAGGGATTGGCGCCTGACGGGCAGCGTTTCTTCCAGCATGGCCAGCACCGCATCGGTGTCGGCCAGCGGAAAGGAGCCGCTCACCAGCACGCTCGCCACCGCGGGGTCGCAGCGCAGCACGCCGGTGCGATAGCGGCCCAGTTCGGCGACGAAATCGTCCAGCCGCATGCGCTCGACCACCAGGCTGCCGTCGGCCCAGGCCGCGGCGCTTTCGTCCAGATGGCCCACGGCTCCGACGCTCGCCGCGCTGTAGCGCACGCGGCTGCCGGCGGGCACGCGGGTCACCTGGGAACGCTCGCCCGCGCTCACGTCCACGGCGCCTTCGAGCACGGTCACCTCGCTTCTTTCGCCGCCGTCGCCATCGAACTCGCGCACGACGAAGCGCGTGCCGATGGGCACGATGCGCCCGTCGCGGCCGAGCACGACGAACGGGCGCCGCATGGCGTCCTTGGCCGTAGCCACCATGATCTCGCCGCCCAGCAGCCGGAGCGTGCGCGTTGCCGCATCGAAGCGCACGTCGATCGCGGTGCGCGTGTTCAGCATGACCTGCGTGCCATCGGCCAGCACGACGCGCCGCCGCTCGCCGGCGGCGGTGCAGTGGTCGGCGTTCAGCGCGGCGATATCGTGCCGCATCGCCCATGCGCCCCACGCGCCCCATGCGCTAACACCCAGGCCCGCCACGGCCTTGAGCGCCCATCGGCGCTGCTGGCGATCGACACCGCGCAAGGTCGAGCGGGCGATCTGCGGGGTAACGGCGCTGGTGCCTTCGCGCAGGTCGCGGCCCAGCCCGCACAGGCGCAGCCAGGCGCGCTCGTGGTCGGGGTGCGACTGGCGCCAGCGGTCGCAGGCATCGCTTTCGCTGGCCGACGCGCCGCCGGACTGGATCTTCACCAGCCAGGCCACCGCCTGGTCGACGATGGCGGGATCGATGGGGCGGAGCGCATCGGCCGAGGGCCGGAACACGAGCCGCTCGAAGCGGGTGGTGCCGGACTCACTCGCCATAGACGGCGTCGTAGCAGTGGCGGTACGCCTTCACCATCGCCTTTTGCACGACGTTGACGGACACCTGGAGCTGCAGGGCGATCTGCGGATAGGTCATGCCGTCGAGCTGCGCCATCAGGAAGATCTCGCGCACGTGCGGCTTGAGGCCGTCGAGCACGCGGCTCACCGCCGCCAGGGCTTCGAGCACCAGCAGCCGGGTCTCGGGCGAAGGGCTCACGGCCTCCGGGAGATGCGCGATCGCGTCCAGGTACGTGCGCTCCAGTGCAAGGCGACGGAAATACTGGGCGGCGATGCGGCTCGCCACGGTCGTCAGGTAGGCGCGCGGCTCGCGCAGCGGCCCCGATTCATTGGAGGAAAGAATGCGCGCGAAGGTGTCCTGCGCCAGGTCAGCCGCGTTGTCCACATTGCCCAGCTTGCGGCGCAACATGTCCAGCAACCACGGTTGATGGTCGCTGTAGAGCGTGTTCACGAGGCGAATGGAGGCTTCGGAGGAAGACATGAAGGCTTGCAATGCGATCGCAGCACTTATTGCGAATCGTTCTCATTGTAAGCAGATGGTTATACGCAGGCAACGATCCAATCCGCGCCGATCGGACCGCGAGCCTCGCGCGGACGCTCAGCGCAGCCGGTCCGAGCGCAGCCGCTGGCGCTCGTCGGTCATCGACCGCGCCGCCATGTAGACCGCGCCGGCGGCCGCCAGCCCGCCCGCGCCAGTGAGCAGGAACAGCAGCAGGATCTGGTACTTCGCGGCCTCGATCGGGTCCATGCCCGCCAGCAGCTGGCCGGTCATGATGCCCGGCAGCGTGATGACGCCGGCCGCCGACATCTGGTTGATGATCGGGATCATCCCCCGGCGGATCGACGAGCGGATCAGCTCCGCGAGCGACTGGTGGATGGTCGAGCCCAGCGCCAGCTGGGCCTCGATGCCCGCGCGGCCCTTGGTCACGCCCTCGAAGAAACTATCGAGCCCGAGGCTGGCCGAATTGAGCACGCTGCCCAGCACGATGCCCATGAGCGGAATGGCATAGCGCGGGTCGTACCAGGGTTGCGGGCGGATCGCCGTCATCAGCGCCAGCACCACCGTCGCCACGCTCGACACGCCGACCGCCGCCGCGCCGATGCGGAAGTTGCCACCGCCCTTCAGCCGCCACGCGGGCCGCACCGCCACCTCACGGGCGGCGGCCAGGATCATCAGGACGACGATGGTGAGCGTTGCCACCGGCGACGCCGCGCTGAAGACGAAGCGCAGCACCAGCCCCACCAGCAGAAGCTGCACCACCATGCGCGTTGCGGCCCACAGCACCTGGCGATGCAGTTGCAGGTGCAGCATCAGCGAGGCACCCGCGTTCAGCAGCACCAGCAGCGTGGCGAGCACCAGGTCGGTGGCGTCGAGATGGATGGTGGTCATGCGATGGCCTGCAGCTGGCCTTGCGCCATCTCGAAACGCCGGTGACCCATGCGGTCTGCCTGCTCCTGCGAGTGGGTCACCATCAGAATCGTCAAGCCCGCCTCGAGCTGCCGCGACAGCAGCGCTTCGACTTCGAGCGTGGTCTTGGCGTCGAGCGAGGCGGTCGGTTCATCGAGCAGCAGCACGGCCGGCTTGCGCGCCAGCGAGCGCAGGAGCGCCATGCGCTGGCGCTCGCCCGTGGACAGGCGCGCGATCTCCGTGGCGAGCAGATCGCCCGACAGGCCCACGTCCGCCAGCCAGCCGGCCAGCGGCCCGTCGACGCCTTCCGGAAAATGCCCGGCCGCCGTGGGCGCCCACCATGCGGGCTCCGCCGCCTGGTAGATCACGCGGCGGCGCCATTCGGGGCCCGAGCCGGCATTGCGGTCGACGCCGTCGAGCGCGACGGCCCCCTCCCCCGGGTCCATGTCAGCGATGAGGCGCAGGAAGACGCTCTTGCCCGAGCCGGATTTGCCGAGGATGCAGATGCATTCGCCCGCCGCCACGTCCAGGTCGATGAGCCCGCCGGTTCGGGTGCGCAATTGCCTGATCCGCAGACGGGGAAGTGGATCGGTCATGCGGCGAGGCCTGCGAAGAACGACACGGCGAAAGCGGGGGGCGTGACCATCGCCGGATGCTAGGCGATGCAGCCCCCGCACGAAAAACTTCAACCGGATGCCATACCGCGCCGCTGCGGATAGCGGCCGATGTCAGATTCAGTACACGTCGCGGCGGTAGCGGCCTTCGGCGATGAGGTCGTCGAGCGCGGCGCGCCCCAGCACGTCTTCGAGCACCGCATCGACACCCGCGGCCATGCCGGCCACGCTGCCGCAGACATAGACCACCGCGCCGTCACCGATCCAGCGGCGCAACGTGTCGGCCGCCTCGCGCAACCGGTCCTGCACGTAGATGCGCGTGGGCTGGTCGCGCGAAAAGGCCAGATCGACACGCTCGATAGCCCCTTGCGTGCGCCATTGCGCCACTTCGTCCATGAAGAAGGCGTCGTGCGCGCGTTGCCGTTCGCCGAACAGCAGCCAGTTGCGCCGATGCCCGCGCGCGATGCGCTCGCGCAGGTGTCCGCGCAGCCCGGCATAGCCCGAGCCGTTGCCGATGAAGATGCAGGGCACGTCGCCGTCGACAAGTTCGAAGCCCGGATTGCGCAACAGGCGCAGCGCGATGTCCGCACCTTGCGGCGCAAGTGCGGTGAGCCAGCCAGACGCAATGCCGAGGCCCGACGCATGGCGCGCCTGACGCACCAGCAGGCGCACACGCCCTTCCTCTGGCACCGAGGCGATGGAGTAGCGCCGGGGCGCCAATGGCGCCAGGTTGTCGGCACGCGACTGGGCGTCGTGCAAGCGCGGCAGCAGCTCGACCAGCGCACCCGGCTGCCATGAAGGCAGCTCGCCATGCGCCGGCGTGAGTTCGATCTCGTACAGCGGCGTGCCGATGCTGTCCGGATTGAGCAGGCGGCGTGCCGACAGCGTCCAGTTGGCAAAGGGCACCTCGTCGACCTCTGGCACCGGCAGACCGGCGCTGCGGTCATCGCCCGCACCGGCCAGCACGCCGAGCTTGTGCCGCCAGGCCGCGAGCGCGCCCGGGTCGCCGTTGTCCACCTCGATCATCGGGAACATCGATTGCGCACCGGCCGCCACCAGCGCCTGGTCGAGCGTGTGGCCGAAGCCGCAAAAGCGCGGGTAGTTCCGGTCGCCCAGGGCCAGCAGGCCGTAGCGCAGATGCGAAAGCACTGCATCGCCGAACTGCGACAGCTGCTGCGCAAAGCGCCGCGCCATATCGGGCGGCCCGCCTTCGCCAAAACTGCTGACGACCATCAGCACGCGCTGGTGGTCGCGCAACTGCCCGGCATCGAGCCGCGCCAGCGACGCGAGCGTGACGGCGACGCCGGCAGCCTGCAGCGCGGCGGCACTGCGCAACGCGATGCCTTCGGCCACGCCCGACTGGCTGGCGAAGGCCAGCAGCACGCGCTCGGGCAGCGCGCCGTCGTCGGGCCGGGGCACCGTGCCAAGCGCTGCGCGCTCGGCACGAACCGCGCGCTTCTTGCGCCGCCGGTCGAGGTACAGCATCCAGCCCGTGACCGCGAACACCGGCAGCATCAGCGACGCCAGCAGCATCGCGATGCGTCCGGGCAAGCCGAAGTAGGTGCCCATGTGAAGCGGGTAGATCGCCGCCAGGAAGCGTCCGCCCTGCGACTTGGCAGCGTAGCGCTCGTCCTGCGTGACCTCGCCGTCGGGCAGCCGGACCGTCGTGCGGTTGCGCGCACGGTCGTGCGGCGGATCGGCGTCCAGCCAGGTGAAGAGCACCGAGGGCGTGGCACCCGAAGGCACGCGCAGGATCGCCTGGCTCCATCCACTGGAGTCCTTGGCGAGTTGCTCGAAGGCGGCCCATGCCGGCGCGATGTCGACCGCGCCCGCGTCCGCGCGCGCCATGTTGCGCACACGCGGTGCCGCCGCCGCACCGGCCGCTGGCCGCGCGGCCGTTCGTGCACCGCCCACCATCACGTCGACGGTGTCGCGCAATGCATCGAAGGCCCAGTACATGCCGGTGGTGGTGAGCACCATGTACATCAGCAGCGCGAACGTGCCCATCACCGAATGCAGACCCCACAAGAAGGAACGGCCCTTGAGGGCGGTGTCGAAGGTGAACCATGCGCGCCAGTCGAGCGGCCGGCGCGGCCATCGCAGGTACAGGCCCGAGAGCGACAGCAGCAACAGGCCGCCGGCCAGCACGCCGGCCGTCGTCTTGCCCTGCTCGCGCGGCAGCAGCAGCCAGCGATGCAGTTCCTCGATCCACTCGAAGAAATCGGCGCCCACGAGCGGCGGCAGTGCGGCGCCCGAATACGGATCGAGGTAGACGGTCTCGCCGCGCCGCTCGCCCTTGGGCGGCGCGAAGATGACGCGGGCCGCTGCGCCCGGTGCCGCGTACACGGTGAGCGTGCCGACCTGCCGTTCGCCGAAGGCCTGCCGCACGGCGCCGAGCAGTTGCGGCGGCGTGAGCGCCGGTGCGGCCTGCGCGGGCACTTCGCGCCCGCCCGGATTCATTGCGTCCAGCAGCTCTTCATGAAACGAAAGGACCGCGCCGCTCAGGCCGATCACGACCAGCACCGTGCCGGCCGTGATGCCGATCAGCCAATGCAGCTGGAACCAGATCTGGCGCAGTCCGGGGAGTTTCATTTATCGCGCACCCACTGCCCAGTCGATCGCCGCGTCGAACAGCTGCCGGCCCGAAGGCGCGAGGTTGGTGAAGGTGTCGTTGTCCAGGAAGAACATCACCCGCCTTGCCGGGGCGAGCGATTCGTAGTCCATCGTCGCGCCCTTCTCGTAGCCGAAGATCGCCGCCTTCTCGGGCTGGCCGTAGAGCGTGGCGATGGTGGTGGCGCCCAGGCCGGGCTTGCCCCAGCTCATGGCGGCCTGCTTCACGTAGACGTTGTTCACGCCGGCGGCGAGCCCCGCCGCCATCGGGTGTGGTGCGTTCACGATCCAGAGGTAGCGCTCCTTGGGCGCTTCGCCGAAGTCGACGTCGTGCCGCTTGCCGGTCATCGCGAGGTCGTCCAGCAGGTCGTTCTCCCAGGTGAGCAGGGGCACGGGCAACTGGCGCCACGCGCCGCTCACGTCCTTGGCCGCGACGGTGGACGAGATGACGACAAGGTCCGAGCCGTTCGCCACCGTGGGGCTGGCCGACTGGTCCTGCAGCGTGACGGCGTAGCCGCGCGATTCGATGTGCTGCCGGATCTTTTCATCGACCGGCAGGTTCGGGCCGCTGCGCTGCACCAGCAGCACGACCTTGCGCCCGTTGCCTGCAGCGGTGGAAGTTGCAGAGGCGGCAGGTTCGGCCGCCTGCGCGGCCTGCAGGCCGGCCAGCAGCCCGCATGCGATGAGGAGAGAAGCGGCGCGGCGCGAGAGATGCATGAGCGGATTCATCCTAGAACTCGAAGGTGGTCAGCAGCGACACCTGGCGCGCATCGCCCATCGAGATGAAGTAGGTGTTGACGGCCGAGGGGTAGTAGGTCTTGTCGAACAGGTTCTTCACGTTGAGCTGGAACTTCACCTTGCGCCCGTACATGCGCGTGTCGTACGTGGCGAAAGCATCGACCGTGGTGTAGGCCGGCAGCTCGAAGCTGTTGGCGGAGTCGCCCGCGCGCTTGCCGACGTAGCGCGCGCCCGCGCCCAGGCGCAGCCGGCCTTCGCCGCCGAACACCGGGCCGGCGTCGTACACGGCCGAGATCGATGCCGTCTGGCGCGCCACGTTCCAGAGCCGGTTGCCCGCGTACAGCGGGTCCTGCGTGGTCTTCGCATCGACGAAGGCATAGCTGCCGATGGCGCTCCAGCGCTTGCCGAGCTGGCCCGCGAAGTCGATCTCGAGGCCGCGCGAACGCGCGGCGCCCGAGGTGCGCCAGTCGGTCAGCTTGGTCACGTCGTTGAACTGCGACACGAGCACGTTCTTTTTGTGGATGTCGAACAGGGCCACGGTGCCGGTGATGCCGCCCGGCATGTCGAGCTTGGCGCCGAACTCCCACGACTTGGCGGTTTCCGGCTGCACGGCCGAGTCGAGGACGAAGCCGCTCGACAGCGGCGCGATGGTCGACGCGGGCTTGAGCGACTGCGTGTAGCTGCCGTACAGCGAGACGGTGTCGCTCCACTTGTAGACCAGCCCCACGCGCGGCAGCACCTTGGAGCCGTCGGTGTCGGTGTTGACCTTGAACGGCCGGCCGCGCCCTGCCGTCTGCGTCCATGCCTGGTAGCGCAAGGCGGCGACGGCGATCCACTTGTCGTTCAGGTGGATCGAGTCCTGGAAGAACAGCGACTGGTTGTGGAGCTTGTCGGTCTGATCGCTGTCGCTGGCCGACACGGTGCTCGAAGGCAGCTCGAGGCCGTACACCGGGAACAGGTAGCTGAAGGTGCGCGTGGTGGCCTGGCGCAGCAGGTCGGCGCGGTAGATCTTGCGGTACTCGGCGTCCACGCCGAACTGCAGGTCGTGCCGCATGCCCGCCAGCTGCACGCTGCCGTCGACGTACGCGGTGCCGTAGCTGTCGGTGCTCAGCGCGCCGTGCGTTGCGTCGTTGCTGCGCGTGAGCGTGCCGCGCGTGGCGTTCAGGCCGTTCACGCGCAGCTGGTTGGCGTCGTAGGTCTCGCGGTTGTAGCTGAGGTTCAGGTGGCCGGCCCAGCCGCCGCCGAACTGGTGGTCGACCGAGAGCTGGCCCAGGTGGGTTTCGCCCCGCATCTCGTTGAAGGGTTCATCGAGCCGCTGCGTCTTCGGCAGGTTCAGCGGACGCTGGGTGCGCGGGTCGAGCGCGGTGCCACGGTCGAAGGGCGTGACGTACTTGCGGTACTCGTACCAGAGCACGGCCTGCGTGTCGTCGCCATACCAGGCGAGCGATGGCGCAACGAGGGTCTCGCGGTGCGTGCCGAAGTTGCGCCAGTAGTCTTCGTCGACGTGATCGACGATCAGCCGGTAGGCCAGGCCGTTCTCGCCGATGGGGCCGGTGGTGTCGAGCGTGGCGCCGGTGCCGGTGCGGCCGTTGGCGTAGCCCGATCCGAGCAGCGATACGGCCGTGCGCTGGCGCAGTTGCGGCTTCTTGCTGACCACGTTGATCACGCCGCCCGGGTCCATGATCCCGTACAGCAGCGACGACGGGCCCTTGAGCACCTCGACGCTTTCGGCCGCCGCGTTCATGCCCCGGCCCTGCACCAGCGGCATGCCGTTGTGCATGATCGATCCGTCGCGGTTGCCACCGAAGCCGCGCTTCATGATGGTGTCCTGCGTGCTGGCCAGGGTGTTGCCCTGCGTGATGCCGCTGACGTTGTTGAGTGCATCGTCGATGTTGCGCGGGCGCTGGTCGCGGATCACCTGGGCCGGCACCACATTGACCACCTGCGGAATGTCGAGCACCGGCGCGGTGGTGCGCAGGGTCGATGCGTCGGGCGTGGGCTGGTAACGGTCGTCCGCGTCGGAGGGCGCGGGCGCCGCGCGGGCCACCACGCGCACGGCGGGCAGCGTGCCGTCTGCGTCGGTGTCGGGCTCGCTGCTGGATGCGGCCGCTTGCGGCTCGGGCGCCGCCTTGCGCAAGGTGAACTCGCCCACGCCGCCTTCCACGGCTTCGAGCCCGGTGCCGGCCAGCAAAGCGGCAAAGCCCGCGTGCACCGTGTAGCTGCCCTGGATACCGCTGGAACTCAGGGTGCGGGTGCTGGCGGGGTCGAACGACAAGGCCACGCCGGCGGCCGCCGCGAAACGACCCAGCACCGATGACAACGGACCCGCGTCGATGCGGTAGGCCTTGGCCGACTGGTTCTGCGTGCGCGCCGCCGCTTGGCCGGCAGCGGGCTCGGCGGCCCATGCCGCGGCGGGCAGCGTCACGGCGGCGAACAGGCACAGCAGGGCCTTGTGCACGGCATGCGTGACGGGCAAGAGCGCGGCGGGGGCAAGGGGCTCACGCGCGCGGTCGCGGCGTGACGGGTTCTCGGACATTCGGATCTCCTTCGGCACAGGGTTCGGTGTTGGGCGTCTTCTCTGGTAGGCCGAACGAGATCGAAAAAGATGAAAGCCGGAACGAAAAGAATTTTGAAAAGGCGAACGGATGCGGTGCGCCCGAGAGCTCAGAGCGGGCCCAGCGTGACCCAGTAGCGAGTCATCGCGGACACACGCACCGGGAGCGAACGGGCGATCACCGCCAGTGCCTTGTCGGTGTCCTGGAGCGGGAATGCGCCCGACACGCGGAGGTCTTCCACCGCCGGGTCGCAGGCCAGCCGGCCGCGGCGATAGCGCGACAGCTCGGCCACCACGTCGCCCAGCCGCCAGTCGTTCACCACGAGGCTGCCCTGCGCCCATTCGGCGGAAGCGGGGTCGGCCTGCTGGGGCGTGTCGATGCGGCCACGCGTGAAGCCGACCTGCTGGCCGGCGCGCAGCACGACGGCCTGGTCGGGCGCTTCGGAGGCGCGGATTTCTACGGCGTCTTCGAGCACGGTGACGGCCGTCCGCTCGCCATCGCGCCGAACCGTGAAGCGGGTGCCGAGCGCGACGATGCGGCCGTGATCGGTCTCGACCATGAAGGGCCGCATATCAGCCTGCGCAGCGGTGCGCAGGCCGCGATGCTTCGCGGTCTCGACCAGGATCTCGCCCTCCCGCAGCCGGACGACCCGGCGCGAAGCATTCATCGCCACATCGACGGACGTGCGCGTGTTCAGCAAGAGCTTCGAGCCATCGGCCAGCTCGACGGACTGCTGCTCGCCGGTGCCCGTGCGATGGTCGGCCAGCCACGCATGCCAGCCGCCTTGCGCATCAACCGCCTGCCACGAGAGGTATGCCAGCGCACCGCCCGAGGCCACGACGCCGATGCCGCGCAGCACGCGGCGCCGGTCGGGCTGCGCCGCGCGCAAGGTGGACGCGGCGATGTGCCCCGGCACGCGCCGCAAGGTGGCCTGCATGGCCTCGAGCCGCTGCCAGGCCCGCTGGTGATCGGGGTGCGCCTGGCGCCAGCGCTGCCACGCGGCCTCGTCGGCCTCGAGCGCATCGCCCGAGCACAGGCGCGCGTACCAGGCAACCGCCTCCTTGCGCACGTCGAGTTCGGTGCGGGCCGGTGCGCCGGCGCCACGCACCGTGGCCGTCGATTCGGGTTGCGGTGTTCTCACGGTGCGAGCAGGTAGCAATGCTCGATGGCCTTGAGCATGTAGTTGTTGACCGTGCGCACCGTCACGCCCAGGCGCCGGGCGATCTCGGCGTAGGTGAGCCCGTCGAGCTGCGAAAGGATGAAGGCCTGCCGCACCGCCGGCTTCATGCCGTCGAGCATGGCGTCAATGGCCGTGAGGGCTTCGAGCACGATGGCCCGCGCTTCGAGCGACGGCATCTGCGGCTCGGGCAGCGCGGCCAGCGTGTCGAGGTAGGCCCGCTCGAGCGCGCGGCGCCGGTGGAAGTCGACCACCAGTCCATGCGCGATGGTTGCCAGGTACGCGCGGGGCTCGGCCGCCGCCACGGGCTCCTTCTTGCTCAGCACGCGCACGAAGGTGTCGTGCGCAAGGTCGGCGGCGTTGTGCGAGCAGCCCAGCTTTCTGCGCAGCCACGCATGCAGCCACCCGTGATGGTCGCTGTACAACCCCTTCACTTGATGCTGCAACGCGAACTCGGCGGCCGACATGGCATTCCCACGCAGCCGGTCAAGCCGCGGTCAGAAGTTAATAAGAACTGTTCTCAATTATACAAAAGACCTCATGGCTTGGGACGGGCCGCCGTTGCCGGATGGCATCCGGCACGGTCGCGAAGCGGCGCTACGGGCAGATCGCCATCCATTCGCAGACGTTGAACCCCAGGTAGAGCATCACGACCGCCGCCACGGCAACCCAATGCCAGTGCCGCTGCAGCGCCCTGCAGAGCGCGTGGGCCGCGAGTCTCGCCATGGAACGCGGCCGTGCGTCAGCTGAAATACCAGACGACGTACCCCGCGAAGACGAAGTACAGCAGGCCTGCGCTGGCCAGCAGCCGGGTGTCCATGACGCCCCGCCGGAACAGCGACCACAGGAAGGCCACGGCCACCATCGTCACCACGGCCGCCGCCATGAGCGGCCCGTCGAACAGCCACGGCGTGAAGAACAGGCCCAAGGCGCTGGGAATCGTCGCCTGGATCATCATGGCGCCGGAGATGTTGGCAAGCGCCAGTCGCTCCTTGCCCTGGCGCACCCAGATCAACGCGTTCATCGTCTCCGGCAGCTCGGTGGCCACCGGGCTCAGCAGCAGCGCCACCATGTGCGGCGACATGCCGAACGCGATGCCGAGCGATTCGAGCTGGATGACGAAGACATGCGATGCCGCCGCGACGACCGCCAGTGCCGCGATGGTTTGCAGCGCCACCCAGAACAGGGTCGGGTTGGCGTCCTTCGGGCGGATCTTGAGCGGCTCGAAATCTTCCGCGCCCTCGCTTTCTCCACCCCGAAGCTCACGCCAGACGTAGATCGCATAGGCCGCCAGGAACAGCACGCCGAGCCACGGCTTGATGCTGAAGACCACCAGGCCCAGGCCCGCCTTCACCACGAAGATCGCCATGAACCAGGCCTGGTCGCGGCTCAGCCTGCGCTGGTCGACGGCAACCTCGTGCCGGTTGGCCAGCCCCTGCTGCTTGCGCCGGTTGGCGATCAGCGCAAAGCCGACCACCGCGTAGGCAATGGTGGCAAGGACCAGCGGGCCGCCGAGGGCGGCGCCGACACCGATGTCCTTCTGCGCCGGCGTGCTGCCCATCACCACGGCAGTGAAGGTGACGGCGCTTTCCGGCAACGCGGTGCCGAATGCCGCAAGCACGGTGCCGGTGGCGGTGGCGCTGAGGTTCAGGCGGTGGCCGAGCCACTCCACGCCATTGACGAAGAACTCGCAGGCGAAATAGATCGCGCCTGCGGACAAGGCAAACAAGACCAATGTAGTAAGCATGGAACGTGGGGCGCCAGACAAGCAGTGAACCATTGGCACAGCAACGTGGCTCGTCCGGCTGACGGTTCACGCTGTGGCCAAAGGTCTCGCTGGTCAAGCCGGAAACCGAGACGGTTCCGGTTGAAGCTCACGCCATGGAATTCGCAGAACTCCAAGACTGTTGACGTGAGCACCTCTCGAAGAACGAAAGGTTAGCTACTCCCCAATGACAGGAGCCGCGATTATGCCAAGCCCGGAAGAAAAAGAGATGACAGGCGATAGGACTCCGTTGCCATCCCCTCAAACTGCGGGTTGACTGCGGCGGCCCGGCCCGCGCGCCGGCCCCTTGCCGGAGACGACGATCTCGGCGCTTTCGACAAAGCCCTGGATCAGCCGCAGGCGCGGCGATGCACGCTGCCACAGGATGCCGAAGCGCCGCGGCTCCGACGGCAGCGGCAACGGGATCTTCGTCACGCGCTGGCCTTCCAGCAGCGGCGATGCGATGTCGGGCACCAGCGAAACGCCCAGGCCCCGATCGACCATCATCGCGATGGCCAGCAGCGAACTGAGCTCGAAGCGCTCCTGCGGCACGATGCCCGCCGCGCGCAGGTAGCGGTCGGCCTGCTTGCCGCCGCCGAGGTTGCGGTCGTAGCGAATCAGCGGCGAGGTTCTCAGCAGTTCGTGCGGATCGCGCCGCGCCAGGCGGCTCGGCGCCAGCAGCACCAGCGGCTCTTCGCGCAGCAGCGACCAGTCGAAGGTCTTGGCGAGCACATAGGGCGGGTACAGGCACACGGCCGCGTCGAGCTCGCCCTGCTGCACCGCCTTGTAGAGCGTCGCCGTCGTGCCCGATTGCAAAAAGACCTTGGCGCCCGGATGCGTCTTCACGAAGCGCGCGAGGATGTCCGGCAGCAGGCTGTGAATGGCCGTGTTGATAGTGCCGATGAGCAGCTCGCCACCCGCCGCGTCGCTGCCCAGCAGCGCCTTGATGTCGCCCACCTCCCGCAGCAGGTTGCGGGCCCTCTGCACCAGCTGGTGCCCCGCCTCGGTGGGCTGCACCGTGCGGCCGGCGCGCGCCAGCAGCGGCGCATTGAGTTCGCGCTCCAGCGTGCGGATCTGCTGGGCCACCGCCGCGGGCGTCAGGTCGAGGCGGCGCGCGGCCTCCGACATCGAGCCCGATTCCACCACCAGGAGAAAGCTGTGCAGGTAGGCCGTTTCCATGAAGATAATTTTCCTATCATCTGATCATAGAGAGCATATGTTTTTCTAATCTCATGAACTGCACACACTGCGGTGCATGAGAAGCAAACTGTTCGTTCCCGGCACGCGCCCCGAGTTGTTCGCCAAGGCGTTGGGCAGCGCGGCCGATGGCATCTGCCTCGACCTGGAAGACGCGGTGTCCGAACCGCGCAAGGACGAGGCGCGCGACACCGTGCGGCAACTGCTGCTGCAAGGCGGCGAGGCCACCGCATCCGGCAAGACGCTGATCGTTCGCGTCAACGCCATGGACACGCCGCACTTCGCGCACGACGTGGCAGCGACGGTGCAACCCGGCGTGCACCTCATCAACCTGCCGAAGCCGGAAAGCCCCGCGCATGTGCGCGCCGCGGTCGAGGCGATCGAGCGCGCCGAACAGGCCAACGGCGTGCGCACGCCCGTCGGCCTGCTGCTGAACATCGAGTCGCCCGCTGCCTTGCGCACGGCATCGCAACTCGCACTGGCCCATCCGCGCGTAGTAGGCCTGCAGCTGGGCCTGGGCGACCTGTTCGAGCCGCTGGGCATTGCGCGGCGCGAGCCGGCGGCCATCCAGCAGGCGATGTTCGCGGTGCGCATGGCCGCCGGCGAAGCGGGCATCTACGCCTACGACTGTGCCTTCGCCGACATCCGCGACGCCGAAGGATTCCGCGCCGAGGCCATGCTGTCGCGCAACCTCGGCTTTCTCGGAAAGACCTGCATCCACCCGAGCCAGATCGCCATCGCCAACGAGGTGTTCCGCCCCACCGACGAAGAAATCGCGCACGCATGCAAGGTGGTCGAGGCCGCCCGCGACGCCGATGCGAATGGCGTGGGCGCCTATGTGGTGGACGGAAAAATGATCGACATCCCCTTCGTGATCCGCGCGCGCGCCATCGTGGCGAGCGCGCGCAGCCTCGGCCTGCTGCCGGGCTGACCCTCTCGCTTCAAGAAAAAAACCGGAGACAAGACACATGCCCTCATCCCTTCGCCTGCGCGATCTTGGCCTTGCCATGGCCCTTCTTTCGGGCATTGGCCTGCCGGGCACCTGCGCATTCGCACAACCGCCCGCGTACCCGGCCAAGCCCGTCACCATCGTCGTTCCCTATCCGGCCGGCGGCTCGAACGACACCTTCGCGCGGCAGGTGGCCAAGGAACTGGGCGACGAACTCAAGCAGCCCGTGATCATCGACAACCGCCCCGGCGCGAGCGGCAACACCGGCACCGCGCAGGTCGCCAAGGCCACGCCCGACGGCTACCTGCTGGTGGCGGTGTCTTCGAGCATGACGACCAACGCGGCCGTGCAATCGAAGCTCCCCTTCGATCCGGTCAAGGGCCTGGCGCCCGTGGCCATGTTCGCCAAGGGACCGTTCATCGTCGCGGTCAACAACGACTTTCCGGCAAAGACGCCGGCCGAGCTGATCGCCGCCATCAAGGCGAAGCCGGGCCAGTACAACTACGCGTCGTCGGGCTCGGGTAGCGTCAACCAGTTCGGCACCGAGCTGCTCAAGGCCAAGGTGGGCGACCTGCAGATCGCGCACATCCCCTACAAGGGCATGGGCCCGGCCGTGACCGACCTGATCGGCAACCAGACGCAGCTGCTGATCTCCAGCGGCCCGTCGCTGCTGCCGATGGTGCGTGCCGGCAAGCTGCGTGCCGTCGGCATCACGAGCCTGAAGGCCAGCCCGGTCGCGCCCGAACTCACGCCCATGTCCACGGCCGTGCCGGGCTACGAATTCGAACTCTGGTGGGGCCTGCTGGCACCGGCCGGCACACCGCCCGATGTGGTCGCCAAGCTCAACGGCGCCGTCAACCGCATCCTGGCCAAGCCGGCAATCGCGGCCAACTTCCTGCGCGAAGGCGCCATCGCCACGCCGCTCACGCCGGCGCAGTTCGGCACGGTCATCGCCGACGACGTGGCGCGCTGGAAGACGCTGGCGCGGCAACAGAACATCACCGCCGATTGAAGACAGACGACAAAGAGAAAGAAAGATCCATGAGCCTCGACGCCCCCCACGACGACACACGCCTGCCTGCGCGCGGCGGCCCGGCCGGGCCGTTGAGCGGCCTGCGCGTGCTCGATCTGAGCGCCTACATCGCGGGCCCGTACGGCTGCTCGCTGCTGGCCGACCAGGGCGCGGAAGTCATCAAGATCGAGCCGCCCACCGGCGACAACCTGCGCAAGTACCCCTCGACGCTGGAAGCCGAAAGCCGCGCGTTCATCGGCGTCAACCGCAGCAAGCTCGGCGTGGTGCTCGACCTGAAGAATGCGGATGACCTTGCCGCGCTGATGGCGCTGGTGCGCACGGCCGATGTGCTGGTGCACAACTTCCGGCCCAGCGTGCCGCCCCGGCTGGGCATTGCGTACGAACAACTGAAGACCGTCAACCCGCGCCTGATCTATTGCAGCGTTACCGGCTATGGCGAAACCGGTCCGCTGCGCGAGAAGGCGGGCTACGACCAGGTGCTGCAGACCATGACCGGCATGTGTGCACTGCAAGGCAAGCGCGGCGAAGCACCCGAAATTCTTTATGGCTCGGTGGTCGACTACTACGCCGCCGCGCTGGTGGCCGCGGGCGTGGCCTCGGCGCTGTACGAGCGCGAGAAAAGCGGCCAGGGCCAGTACGTCGGCGTGTCGCTGCTGCGCTCGGCGCTCACGATGCAGTCGGCGCGCATGGTGTGGGCCGAGGGCGAGCCGAAAGACGTGGGGCGCGACATGCGCTCGGGCGGCATCACCGGCCTGCACCCGACGCACGAGGGCTACATCTACATCTCGGCCAACACGCCGCATTTCTGGCAGGCGCTGTGCGCCAAGGTCGGCCTGCCCGAACTCGCGGCCGACGAACGTTATGACTCGGTGCGCAAGCGCGCGCAGCACTTCGCGGAGATCGTGCCGAAGCTGCGCACCGCGCTGGCCACGCGCACCGCGCTCGAATGGGAAGCGCTGTTCGGCGAAGACGTGCCCTGCTCCGCCGCGCGCACGGTCGAGGACATGTTCGACAACGAACAGGTGCTGGCCGAAGACATGGTCGCGACCTTCGCGCACCCCACGCTCGGCACCTACCGTGGCTTCACACGGCCGGTGCAGTTCGGCCGCACGCCGGGCCCCGAGCCCTTTGCCGCGCCGACGCTGGGGCAGCACACCGACGCGGTGCTGGCAACGCGCAAGGCCCCATGAACGCGAGCGCCGCATACCCGCACAGCAGCGGCACGCACAAGCCCGCCGGCGTGGCACCGACAGGCGCCTGCGACGCGCACATGCACATCTACGACCGCCGCTTCGCGCATTTCGGCGCGCCGGATGCCATGGTCGACGGCGCCACCGTCGACGACTACCGCCAGCTGCAGCAACGCATCGGCACGCGGCGCACGGTCGTCGTGCAGCCGCGCGCGCACGGCACTGACAACAGCGTGACGCTGGCCGCCATCCGCTCGCTGGGCACCGCGCATGCACGAGGCATCGCGGTGCTGCGGCCCGACGTGAGCGATGCCGAACTCGAACGCCTGCACGCGGGTGGCATTCGCGGCATCCGCTTCACGCTCTACACGCCCACGCATGCGGCGACCGATTTCTCCATGGTCGAGCCGCTGGCGCAACGCGTGCACGCGCTGGGCTGGCATGTGCAACTGCACTGGAGCGCCGACCAGATCGCGGCGCACGCGGCCTTGCTGGCGCGCCTGCCCTGCACGATTGTGTTCGACCATCTGGCTCGGCTGCCCTTGCCCGATGCCGCATCGCATCCCGCGTTCGGCGTCGTCAGCCGGCTGCGCGACAACGGCCGCACGTGGATCAAGCTGTCGGGCGCCTACCTCGACTCCAAGGTGGGCGCCGCTGGCGGCTATGCCGACACGACCGCCATCGCGCAGGCCTGGGTGCAACAGGCACCCGAGCGCGTGGTGTGGGGCAGCGACTGGCCGCACCCGACCGAGCCCATCGCCAAGCCCGACGACGCGGTGCTGTTCGACCTGCTCAGCGAGTGGGTGCCCGATGCAGCCACGCGCCACCGCGTGCTGGTCGACAACCCGGCGCGGCTCTACGACTTTTCCTGAAACCACAAAGACCGAGCGAGACATCCGAATGAAGAGAAGAACAAGCCGCGTACTGGCATCGATCGCGGCGCTGGCCGCCTGCGTGCCGCTGCTGGGCAGGGCCGCCGCATGGCCCGACAAGCCGATCCGCATGGTGGTGCCCTACGCCGCGGGCGGTGGCGCCGACAACACCGCGCGCATCGTCGCGCAACAGATGAGCGTTGCGCTAGGCCAGCAGATCATCATCGACAACAAGCCCGGCGCGGGCGGCGTGATCGGCGCCGACAACGTGGCCAAGGCGCCCGGCGACGGCTACACGGTGCTGTACGACGCGTCGGCGTTCTCGGTCAATCCGTCGCTGCGCAAGCTGCCTTTCGACGCGGCGAAAGACTTCATTCCGGTGTCGCTGGTGGCCACCGCGCCGCAGATCCTCGTGGTGCCCGCCACCGCGCCGTACAAGACGGTCGCCGAGTTCCTGGACTTCGCGCGCAAGAACCCCGGCAAGCTGAGCTTTGCCTCGGCGGGCGGCGGCACCGGCTCGCACCTGGCGGGCGAAGCGCTGAACGAGCAGGCGAAGATCAACCTGATGCACGTGCCCTACAAGGGCGGCGCGCCCGCGCTGACCGACGTGATGGGCGAGCAGGTGTCGGCCTACTTCGGCAACGCGGCATCGACCCTCGGCTATGTGCAGTCGGGCAAGCTGCGCGCGCTGGCCGTGAGTTCGGCCCGGCGCGTGCCCACCTTGCCCGACACGCCGACGCTCGCCGAGTCGGGCCTGCCGGGCTACAACGTCGTCGAGTGGAACGGCGTGTTCCTGCCCAAGGGCACGCCGCCCGATATCGTGCAGAAGCTCGGCAAGGCAGTGCAGGCAGCGGTCAACGAACCCAAGGTCCGGCAGAAGCTGCTTGCTCTCGGGCTGGAACCCGCGGGCACGACGCCCGAGGCGTTCTCGAAGTTCGTGCAGGACGAAACCGGCCGCGTCAGCGCGTTGGTGCGTGCGCGCAATATCCGGGTCGATTGATTCGCCGGGCCGCGCCTTCGCTCACGTCGAGCGTGAAGACGCCACAGGCCTGGTCCGGTGGTGCGTCGGGCGCACCGTCGTTTCGATGGCCTGAAGAATTCAGCCGCGCGACGCACCGTCATTGACCAGCTGCCACAGCGCCTCGGCCACCGGCGCCATGTGCGCGGTCTGCCGGTACAGCCGGATGTCCACCGGCACCCGCCACGCGCCCGCGCCGGCATCCACCAGCGTTCCGTTGCGCAGATCGTCCGCCACGAGGCTCATCGGCAACCACGCAAGGCCGCGCCCTTCGAGCGCCATCGTGCGCAGCAGCGCGGCGTGGTGCGCGGTGAAGACCACCGACAGCGATGAAGCGAAGTCCTTGCCGAACTCGCTGCCCTGGATCGACCGCATGATCCGCCCCAGGCCCGATGCCTCGCTGTACGCCAGCACCGACGGCGCCTGTCCGCTGCCGAGCGCGTGCAGCGGCGCACCGTTCGCATCGGGCGCCGCGACCGGCAGCAGCACGTCGTCGCTCAGGCGTTGCATCGGGTACTGCGCATCGTCGAGCCTGCCCGGCGCATCGGCATGGCCATGGCACAGCACGAACTGCACGCGGCGCTGCAGCATCAGGTCTTCGCAGGCCAGGGAGCTGTCTGAAATCGTCTGGATCGGCCCCAGGGTCAGCCGGGCTTCGATGCTGCCCAGCCAGCGCGGAAAGAAGGTGAGCGACAGCACGTGCGTGGCCGCGAAGCTCAGGCTAGCCGCGGCCAGATCGTGCGCGGCCTTTGCCTTGATGCGGGCGGCTTCAAGGCCGGCCAGCACTTCCTGCAGCAACGGCTGAAAGCGCTTGCCCGCTGCCGTCAGCGCTGTGGGGTGCGCGCTGCGGTCGAACAGGTCGACGCCCACCCACTCCTCCAGCGCGCGGATGTGGCGGCTGAACGCGGGCTGGGCGATGGCGCGTGCCTGCGCCGCGCGCGAGAAATTGCCGGTCTCGGCCAGGGCCAGGAAATCTTCCAGCCATTCGAGGTCGAGGGGTCGGTTGCCGGGGCCCATGCGCAGCGCGATCTGGTGGTTTGAATAGTTGTATGCGATTCGAGTATTGGACGGTTCGCACCCCGCCAGCAAAAGATGCACGCATTCCTGCACCTCGAACCCCAACGGAGACACAGCATGCCTTCCATCGCGAATTATCGCGGGATCATTCCCGCCATTTCCTGCCCCTTCACCGCCGACCACCGCATCGACGAGCCGGCCTTGCGCAAGCTCGCTTCGTGGCTCGCGGGCCATGACGGCGTGGTGGCGATCATGACCAATGGCCACACCGGCGAAGTGTTTTCGCTGACCCCCACCGAGCGCGCCGAAGTGACCCGCATCGTTGCCGACGAGCTGCGCGGGCGCATGCCGGTGATCTCGTCCATCGTGTGCGAAGGGCTGGCCGAAGCCGCCGAGCATGCGCGTGCCGCGCAGGCCGCCGGCGCCGTGGCGCTCGACGTGATGCCGCCGCACCATTGGCTGCGCTTCGGTTTCACGCCGGGACATGCGCTGCAGTACTTCGACGCCATCCACCGCGCCGCGCCCGAGCTGGACCTGGTCTGCCACGTGTACCCTGCATGGACGCGCGCCTCGTACTCGTCGCAGCTGCTGGCCGACCTGGCCCGCCTGCCCTACCTGCAGGCCTTCAAGGTCGGGCAGCGCGACATGAACAAGTACGCCCGCGACATCCAGGCGATCCGCGAGGCCGATGCGTCGAAGGCAATCCTCACCTGCCACGACGAGTACCTGCTGGCCTCGATGGTGCAAGGCGTCGATGGCGCGCTGGTCGGCTTCGCCACCTTCATCCCGCAACTCATCATCGACCTGTGGAATGCGGTGAAGGCCGGCGACCTGAAGAAGGCGATGGCGGTGCAGGCGCTCATCACGCCGCTGAAGGATGCGGTGTACGGCGGCGGCGAGCCGACCGGCGAGGCGCATGCGCGCATGAAGGGCGGCATGTACCTGGCCGGCGTGCTCGACAACGCCACGGTGCGCCCGCCGACCGAAGCGCCCAACGCGCGCGAGATGCAAGCGCTGCACGCAGCCGTGCAGCAGGCCGGCCTGTCCAGGCGCTGAGCGCCAGCCCGACACGGCCGGGTCTTTCCCATAAACACAAGGAGACAAGAGACATGCAACGCCACCATTTCCTGCGCGCCGCGCAGGCCACGCTCATGGCCCTCGCGCTGGCCGCAGCCGCTCCGGGCTTTGCTCAACAGCAGACCTGGCCGAGCCGGCCGGTGCGCATGGTGATCCCGTTTCCGCCGGGCGGCACGCTCGACACCATCGGCCGCCTGCTGGCGCAGAAGCTCGGCGAGCAGACGGGACAGACCTTCATCGTCGAGAACCGGGCCGGCGGCAACGGCATCATCGGCGCCGACGTGGTGTCCAAGGCACCGGCGGATGGCTACACGCTGCTGTTCAACGCCTCGACCTTCACGACCGCACCAATGACGATGAAGTCCGTGCCCTACGACGTGGTGAAAGACTTCGCACCGGTGGCGCTGGTCGCCAAGGCGCCGCTGTCGGTGGCCATCAACAAGAACCTGCCGGTGACGGACGTGAAGTCGCTCATTGCCTATGCCAAGGCACATCCGGGCAAGATGACTTTCGCGGTGGGCTCGATCGGCTCGGCGGGCCACCTGTCGACCGAACTGCTAAAGCGCGCGGGCGGCGGGCTCGACTACCTGATCGTGCCGTACAAGGGCACCGCGCCGGCCTTCCAGGATTTGATCGGCGGGCAGATCGACGGCTTCATCGACCCCATCCTCGGATCGCTGCAGTACCAAAAGAGCGGCATGGTGAAGGTGATTGCCGTGACCTCGGCCGCGCGCGCCACGAGCCTGCCGAACGTGCCCACGGTGGCCGAGAGCATTCCGGGCTACGAGTTCTACAGCTGGTATGGCCTCTGGGGCCCGGCGAAGCTGCCGCCCGCCATCACGCAACGGCTGAATGCCGAGGTCAACAAGGCCCTGGGCACCGACATGCGCGAGACGCTCAACGCGCAGGGCCTGCTGCTCACGCCGGGCAGCGTCGACGACTTCGCCAGGTTCCAGGCGGCCGACATGGCGCGCTCGAAGAAGATCATTGTGGAAGGCCGCATCCATGTCGAATGACGCCATCGCAGCACCGCATGCCGTGGTGACGGGCAGCAGCGGCGGCATCGGCCGCGCCATCGCCTCGCACCTGCTGGCACAGGGCTGGCGCGTGAGCGGGCTCGACCTCGCGGCGCCGACACTGCTGTCGCAGCCGGGCTTCACGCATGCGACGGTCGACCTGTCGCAACCCGAAGACATCGCGCGCGCCACGGCCGCGCTCGGAGACGTCGACGCGCTGGTGCATGCGGCCGGCGTGCTGCGCGTGGGCCCGCTGGGCCGGCTCGACCATGCGGGCGGCGAACTGATGTGGCGCCTGCATGTCGATGCAGCCACACGTCTGGCCGATGCCCTCGTGCCCGCGATGGCCGCGCGCGGCACCGGTGGCCGCGTGGTGTTCGTCGGCAGCCGCGTCGCGCAAGGCATGCCGGGGCGCGGACAGTACGCCGGGACCAAGGCCGCGCTGATCGCGCTCGCGCGAAGCTGGGCGGCGGAAGTCGCCGACCGGGGCGTGACGATCAACGTGGTGTCGCCCGGCGCGACGCAGACCTCGATGCTGCAGGACCCTGCGCGCGCGGGCAGCGCGCCGCGCCTGCCGCCCATCGGCCGGCTGATCCAGCCCGAAGAAATCGCCGCGCTCGCCGGCTTCCTGCTGTCTCCATCGGCCGCCGCCATCACCGGGCAGGACATCGCCATCTGCGGCGGTGCATCGCTGCACCGCTGAGCTTTTCTTTTTTCCTCTTCTTTTCCACCACAGACAGACCATGAAAATCGTCGACATCCGCGAGTCCACGCGCCCCATCAAGTCGGACATCCGCAACGCCTACATCGACTTCTCGAAGATGACCCTGAGCCTGGTGGCGGTGGTCACCGACGTGATCCGCGATGGCAAGCCCGTGGTCGGCTACGGCTTCAACTCCAACGGCCGCTACGGCCAAGGCGGCCTGATCCGCGAGCGCTTCCTGCCGCGCCTGCTCGAAGCCGATCCCGCATCGCTCATCGACGAGACGGGCGACAACCTCGATGCGCACAAGATCTGGGCCCGCATGATGATCAACGAGAAGCCCGGCGGCCACGGCGAGCGCTCGGTGGCCGTCGGCACCATCGACATGGCCGTGTGGGACGCGGTCGCCAAGATCGCCGGCAAGCCGCTTTACCAGTTGCTGGCCGAACGCTACGGCAATGGCACGCCGAACCCGCGCGTGTTTGTCTATGCAGCCGGCGGCTACTACCACCCGGGCAAGGGACTGGAAGGGCTGCAGCGCGAGATGACCAGCTACCTGGAGCGCGGCTACTCGGTGGTGAAGATGAAGATCGGCGGCGCCTCGCTCGCGGAAGATTGCGAGCGCATCGAGTCGGTGTTGGAACTCCTCGCCCCCGGCCAGCAACTGGCGGTCGACGCCAACGGCCGCTTCGACCTGCCCACCGCCATCGACTACGGCCGCGCGCTGTCGCAGTACCCACTGTTCTGGTACGAGGAGGCCGGCGATCCGCTCGACTACGAACTGCAGGCGAAGCTGGGCGAGGTGTATGCCGGCCCCATGGCCACGGGCGAGAACCTGTTCTCGATGCAGGACGCACGCAACCTGATTCGCCACGGCGGCATGCGGCCCGACCGCGACTGGCTGCAGTTCGACTGCGCGCTGAGCTACGGCCTGGTCGAGTACCTGCGCACGCTCGACATGCTGAAGGCGCACGGCTGGTCGCCCTCGCGCTGCATTCCGCATGGCGGCCATCAGATGTCGCTGGCGATTGCGGCGGGCCTCGGGCTCGGCGGTAACGAGAGCTACCCCGACCTGTTCCAGCCCTACGGCGGCTTCCCCGACGGCGTGAAGGTGGACAACGGCTACGTCACGCTGCCACCGCTGCCGGGCATCGGCTTCGAGGGCAAGGCGGATCTCATTGCCGAGATGCGCGCCCTCGCGAGTTGAATGAAAGGATGAACGGTTGAACGCTCAGGGCTGGAAGCCCGAGCGGCGCACCACCGGTTCCCACTGCTGGCGATAGGCCTTGAGCATCTGCGCGGTCTCCGCGGCGGTGCTGACCACGGGCGTGATGTAGAGCGCGTCGGCCGCCTTCTGCAGCCCCGGGTCTTTCATCACGTCGTGGATCGCGTTGGCCAGCAATTGCACCTTCGCAGGCGCCATCGAGCTGGGCGCGAAAAAAGTGTTCCAGCCATCGGCATCGATCTTCATGCCGGCCTCGCGGAAGGTCGGAATGCCCGGCGCGAAGCTCGCGCGCTTCTTGCCCGACACGGCCAGGATGCGGATCTTGCCGGCCACGTGCTGAGCGTAGACCGAGTCGAGCGTGTCGATGGCAATCGGCAGGCTGCCGCCGATCAGGTCGGCCGACAGCGGCGCCGAGCCGCCGTAGCCCTTGATCTGCGGCTGCACGCTCAACGCATCGCCCACCATCAGGCCGAAGAAGTGAGGCAGGCTGCCGGTGGCCGGCACGCCGAAGACCGCTTCTTCGGGATGCGCCCAGAGCCGACCGACCAGAAACATCGCGCGGTCGAGCTGCAGCTTGTTGCCCACCGCGAGCGCGAAGTCGTAGCTGCTGACCTGCGAGACGGGCACGAAGTCCTTGTCGGGGTCGTAGCCCGCGTCCTTGAACACGAGCGGCGCCACCACCATCACCGCGGGATTGCCGAGCATCAGCACGTTCTGCCCCGCGGGTGCGCGCTTGACCTCCTTGGCCGCCAGCCGGCCGCCTTCGCCAGGGCGGTTTTCGACAGTCACCGCCACGCCGAGCTTGGGCGTCAGCCGCTCCGCGATCAGGCGCGCGATGCGGTCTGTGCTGCCGCCGGGGGCGTAGCCGACCACGAGGCTCAGCGGCGCGTCCAGCGCGGGTGCCTGGGCATGGGCCACGGGTGCGCAGGCGGCAAGGGCCATGCCCCATGCCATGAGCTTGCGCCGGGAAAGGAATGCAACCATCGGATCTCCTGGGGGGCGGGGGTGATGAGCAGGCAGGCAGGCAGTCAGGCAGGCGCGATTCCTGCACGGCGAAAATCGCCTGCCGAACCTGTTGCTGCTTGTGGAAACTTGTTACCGAGTTATACGTACGCCACAAACAGTTGATCTAATCCATCACCTGTGCGCTGAGGCGAGCGGACCACACTCCCGGCCCTTCTGAATCCATCCGTATGCAATCCTTTCCCGACGCGGCAGCGTTGCGCGCGCCGCAATCCCTGGACGACCTGTTGCTGTACCGGCTGTCGCGCGCCGCGCGCGCCGGCAGCGGCATGGCGACGCGCCTCGTCGAAGGCGGCTTCGGCATCACGCGTCGCGAGTGGGGAATGATCGGCACGCTCGCGCAAGAAGGCGAGCTGACGTCGTCGACGCTCGCCGCGCACCTGCAGCTCGACCGCGTGCGCACCTCGCGCGGGCTGCGCAGCCTCGTCGACAAGAAGCTGGTCGAGCGGCGCCAGGATGCACAGGACGGGCGCGAGGTGCACGTGCGCCTGAGCCCTTCGGGCCAGCAACTCTTCGCCAGGCTGTTCCCGCGGATCGCGGCGCTCAACACCGACCTGCTGGCGGGCATCGATCCTTCGGAGCTCGATGTCTTCCTGCGTTGCCTGCGGCACCTGGAGCAGCGCGGCGGCGAGTTAATCGCGCAAGGCGCCGTCGTGGAAAAGGCCGACCGGCGTTCCGGAGGCACGCGGCATCGGTGGCCGCAGCGCGAGGGCTGAACGGGCGGGGCACGAGGCCTGATTCCGCAGGGCCCGCGACGGTCGACTTGAGTGGTTGCGGCAGCTCGCCAAGAACACATCCCCGGCGCGAAGCAGATGCCACGCTCGGTTGGCTCAAAAGCTCAGGGCCGGGCACGGCCGCCGCCAGCCCCGGCCTGCCGTGCCCCAAGGCCGATCCCCTGTGGCGGCAACAGCGGAATGCCAGCTCGAGCGGCGGCCGCGTCCTGCACCGACATCGCGCGCTCGAAACCCGCGCGCGAACTCAGGCGCTGCCAGTAGCGCTGCACCGCCGGCCCCAGGCGCTCCTTCTGGCCCAGCACCCTGGCCAACAGCAAGGCGAAGCCGATCGAGATGTCGGCCGCCGTGAAGCGGCCGGCGCATGCGAAGTCCTGCGCCTCCAGCAGCTTCTCGAGCGTCCGCAAGCGCCCCGAAAAGAACTGCGCGTAGTCGTCCGCGGCCTGGGGCTGTTGGCGTTCCCTGGGCTCCAGCAGGGCATAGCGAAGCACCAGCGTCAGCGGAAAGGTCAGCGAGGCCTCGCCGAAATGAAGCCAGTTCAGGTACGCCCCGTAGGCGGCCTCGTCGCGCTCCACGTTCAGCGGCGTCGGGGCATGCAGGCTGGCCAGGTACTGGCAGATGGCGACCGACTCGGTCATGCGGGTTTCGCCATCGACCATCAGCGGCACCGTGCCCTGCGGATTGATCTTCAGGTACTCGCGGTGCAGCACGCGCGGCGGAAACGCCAGCATCTCCAGCCGGTAGGGAACGCCGAGCTCTTCGAGCATCCAGAGGACCCGGAACGAGCGGGCATTCGGGCAGTGGTAGAGCGTGATCATCGAATGAAGGGCTCGGCGCCAGGGGAGTTGCGGCGCCGATCGTTGCACGCGCGCGCTCGCGGTGCCTTGCGTCGATTGGCTGGAACGCGCAGCCAATCGACGCAAGTCTTTTGCCGCACCGGCGGATAGCCTGACGGGCTCATGCGGTCGGTGGACCGCGATTGCGGAGCGCCCATGCCATCCTTGAAATCGAAAACACTCTTCATCACCGGCGCCAGCCGCGGCATCGGCAAGGCCATTGCCCTGCGGGCCGCGCGCGACGGCGCCAACATCGTGGTCGCGGCGAAGACGGCAACGCCCGACCCTCGCCTGCCGGGCACCATCCACAGCGCCGCCGAAGAGATCGTCGCCGCCGGCGGACAGGCGCTGGCGGTGGTGGTCGACGTGCGCGACGAAGCCCAGGTGCGGGCCGCCATCGATGCCGCGGTGGCGCGCTTCGGCGGCATCGACATCCTGGTCAACAACGCCAGCGCGATCCACCTGGAGACGGTCGAGCACACGCCGATGAAGCGCTACGACCTGATGTTCGAGATCAACGCGCGGGGCAGCTACCTGTGCGCGCAGGCCTGCCTGCCGCATCTCGAAAAGGCGGCCAACCCGCACATCCTGACCCTGTCGCCGCCGCTGGACCTGAACCCCAAGTGGTTCGCGCGCCATGCGGCCTACACCACCTCGAAGTACGCGATGAGCATGCTCAGCCGCGGCCTGGCCGAAGAGCTGCGCGGGCGCGGCATCGCGAGCAACTCGCTGTGGCCGCGCACCGTGATCGCCACCAGCGCCCTGCGGATCGCCGCGCCCGACGTGGCGGGGCAGGCGCGCGTGCCGGCCATCATGGCCGATGCCGCATGGCACATCCTGACCCGGCCGAGCCGCGAGCTCACCGGCCAGTTGCTGATCGACGAACAGGTGCTGCGCGATGCCGGCGTGACCGACTTCGCGCCGTACCTGGTAACGCCGGGCGTCGAGCCGTTGATCGACTTCTTCGTGGAACCGTGACCGGGTTGCCAGCCTCTCCAGGAGACCATCGCATGCAGACAGCAGATACCGCAGACATCGAACGCACGGGCATTGCCCGCATTTCCCTCGCGGACATCGTCCGGCGCAGCGCGCGGCGCAACCCGGACAAGACAGCGGTCATCCAGGGCGACCGGCGGATCGGCTTCGCGGCGCTCGATGCGGCGAGCGAGCGCGTCGGCGAGGCGCTGCGCGACCAGGGGCACACCCAGCGCCGCATCGCGACGATGTGCGTCAACTCGATCGAGCACCTGACGGCCATCCAGGCCATCCACAAGTCGGGCAACGTCTGGGTGCCGGTCAATGTGCAGCTGGACGCGGCCTCGATCGAGCACGTGCTGAGCCACGCCGAAGTCAGCGGCGTCTTCATCGATGCGGCGCTGTTCGGCGTGCCACCGCTGCGCGAACTGGTCGAGCGCCTGGGCCTTCTGACGGTCGTGATCGGCGGTGCGCATCCGGCGGCCGCGGACACGCTGGCGTTCGATGCGCTGGCGTCGCGCCCGCCCGCGCAGCCGCTGGCGGCGCCCGGAGGCGACGACGATCTCGCGCTCATCATGTACACCAGCGGCACCACCGGAAAGCAGAAGGGCGTGATGCATTCGCACCGCTCGATTCACGGTGCGCTGCTGTCCTGCGCGCAGAGCTTCGAGGCCACCGAGCGCGACGTCGCCGGTTCGGTGCTGCCGCTCTTCCACTGCGCGCAGCACACCATCAGCATGGGCGCGCTGATGGCGGGCGCGACGATCTGGCTGGCCAACGGCTTCGACCCCGTGGCCATGCTGGCGGCGGTCGAGCGCGAACGCATCACCTGGCTGTCGTGCCTGCCGATGATGTTCGACGCGCTGATGAAGCACCCGCAGCGCCCAAAGACCGACCTCTCGTCGCTGCGCCTGTGCATGTACGGCCTGGCGCCGATGCCGAAGAACCTGCTGGCGGACATCCGGCGCGAGATGTGCGCCGACGTGCGGCTGGGCACCGGCCAGACCGAGATGTACCCGCCGACCATGGTCTACCGCGCGAGCGAGCATCCGGACAAGGACGGCAACTGCTGGGGCGTGTCGGTGGCGGGCGTCGAGACCGCCGTCATGGACGACGACGGCAGGCTGCTTGGGCCGGGCGAGGTCGGCGAGATCGTGCATCGCGGCCCCAACGTCTTTCTCGGCTACCTCAAGGACCCCGAGGCCACGGCCGCGGCGCGCCGCTTCGGATGGCACCACACGGGCGACATCGGCATGTTCGATGCCGACGGGCAGATGCTGTTTCTCGACCGCAAGAAAGACATGATCAAGTCGGGCGGCGAGAACGTCTCGAGCATCAAGCTGGAGGCCGTGCTGCTGGCGCACCCTGCGGTCGGTGCCGCGGCCGTGGTGGGCCTGCCGCATCCGCACTGGGGCGAGGCGGTCGCGGCCTTCGTGGTGCTGCGACAGGCCGATGGCGCGTGCGGCGAGAACGAACTGCTCGCGTTCTGCAAGGAACGCCTGGGCCGCTTCGAAGTGCCCAAGTCGATCCGCTTCGTCAGCGCGCTGCCGATGACGCCGACGGGCAAGGTGCAGAAGTTTCAGCTGCGCAACGGCCACCTGGCGCTCTTCGCGGCCGAAGAGAGGTAGCTCGGCGCTTCGGTGCCGCTTCAGGGCAGGCTGAACGCCATGAGTTCGCCGGTCGTCTCGCCGCCCATGTCACCGGGCAGGAAGAAGCCGCCGGCGACATAGAGCAACCTGCCATCGCTCGCGGCGCCCGCCGCATGGCGGCCTCGTGGCATGGGTGCCAGCGTGCGCCAGGTGTTCGTCTTCAGGTCGAACGCCTCGTTCTCCGCGAAGGCCCGCTTCTCTTGCGGGAACTCACCGCCCAGCACCACGGCGAGCCCCTTGTAGAGGGCATAGGCCAGGCCACTGCGCGCGGTGGGCAGCGGCGGGCCCGAAGTCCAGGTGTTGCTGGCCGGGTCGTAGATGTCGTGGAGATCGGTTCGGTCGCCGGGCCCGGTGAACCGGCCACCGATGACGTGGATCTTTCCTTCTGCCGCAATCACCGCGGCATGGTCCCGCGCCTTCGGCAACGGGGCCAGGGCCGTCCATGTGTTCGTGGCCGGGTCGTAGACCTCGTTGGTGGCGACCGTGGCGTTGGCGGGGTTGCGACCGCCGATCGCATACACCTTGCCATCGAGCACGGCCACGCCCACGGAGCCGCGCCCGGCGCTCATCGGCGCGAGCGTTCGCCATGTGTTCGCGGCCGGGTCGTACTCGAACACCGCCGCCTGGCCGTCCTTGTGCACCGCGCCGACGAAGCCGCCGACGGTGATGATCTTTCCGTTGACCACCGCAACGCCCAGATGGTCGAGCGCGCGGGGCATGGGCTCGCGCACGCGCCAGGTGTCGGTGGCGATGTCGTACGCCTCGTTGCGCGCCACCGAGGCGCCGTCGATCATTCCGCCCAGGGCGTAGAGCTTGCCGCCGACCTGCGCCAGCGACAGCTCGGCGCGCGGCGTGGGCATCGGCGCCTTCTGGACCCAGGTGCCGGTGGCTTCGACGGCCGGGCCCGCCTGGCACTGTCCGGCCAGGGCGGCAACGCCGAGCACGATGGCCATGGCGCGTGTGGCGAAAAATCCGGGCGTCTGCATGGGCGTTTCCTGTTCGGCTCATTGCTCCGGTCGAAGAGCATCGAGATGGCGACCTTGATCGCACGCATTCTGTACGCCCACGGTGAAC
The DNA here is from genome assembly GCF_900100965.1 of Variovorax sp. EL159. Lineage (GTDB taxonomy): Bacteria > Pseudomonadota > Gammaproteobacteria > Burkholderiales > Burkholderiaceae_C > Variovorax. The sequence continues at coordinate 220,302 of NZ_FMUJ01000007.1, forward strand.
CTACCGCTGCTGTTGTTGGTGCATCAGGCCGACCTGATCGATCCAATGCTCGAATGCCGCCATCTGCTCGGCGACGAAGCGGCGCGTCGTCTCGTCGGTGCACGTCCCGTCCGGTGCGAACTTGCTCGCCGCGTGGGCGATGAAGACCTCGGGCTTCGACAGGACCATCGCGTCCATGAAGAGCAGCACCTTGCGCAGCTCGTACTGCACGCGCGCGCCGCCGACCGGCCCCGGTGCCGCGCTCAGGATCGCGACCGGCTTGTGGCGCAGCGGCTGGTCGATGCCGCGCGACACCCAGTCGAGCATGTTCTTCAACATGCCCGGAATCGAGAAGTTGTACTCCGGCGTTGCAATGAGGACCGCATCCGCGCGCCGGATGCGATCGCGCAGCGCCTCGACGGGCGCGGGGATCGCATGCGCGAGCACGTCGGCGTCGAACGGCGGAATGTCGCGCCAGTCGACCACGTCCAGCGTCATGGCCGGCGGCATGCTGTCGCCGGCCAGGTTCAGCGCCATGCCGTTGAGCGATGCGCTGCGCAGGCTGCCGCAGAGCCCGATAACGTCGATGGCGCGCGAGGCCGCGCCGGCCTTGGGGTTGGTGTCGGTGCTCATTGCTGGGCAATCCCGGCCTGGGCGACGACTTCGCTCCAGCGCCTGATTTCGCTTTCGACCATCGCCGTCATCCGGGCCGGAGAAGACGGCGCAGGCTCGCTGCCGAGCGATGCCAGCGTGGCCTTGACGCCCGGATCGTCAAGCGCCACACGCACGTTGCGCTCGAGCAGCTCCACCACCTGCGGCGACGTACCGCGGGGCGCCGCGAGCCCCAGCCACGAGCGGATCTCGAAGCCCTTGAGCACGCTCGCCACCGCAGGCACCTGCGGCATCGACGGCCAGGGCTGCGCGCTGGTGACCGCCAGCGCGCGCAGGCGGCCCGACTGGATGTGCGGCGCGGCCACCGTCAGGGTGTCCGCAAGAACGTCGACGTCGCCGGCGATCACCGCCTGCACCGGCGCACCGCCGCCGCGATAGGGCACGTGCAGCAGCTTGACGCCTGCGCTGACGCCCAGCAGTTCGCCCACCATGTGCTGCGTCGAGCCCACGCCCACCGAGGTGAAGGTGACCCGGTCCGGCGTCTGCCGCGCGGTGGCCAGAAGCTCGGCAAGGTTGCGCGCCGGATGGTCCGCGCGCACGGCGATGACGAAGGGAAAGCTCGTCACGGTCGAGATGAACGCGAAGTCTTTCACCGGCGCGTAGGGCAGCGTCTTGCGCAGCACGGCCGACACCGTGTGCGCGCCGGTGAGCATGACGATGTTGTAGCCATCGGGCCGGGCCTTGGCCACGAAGTCGGAGGCAATGAGGCCGCCCGCGCCGCTCTTGATCTCGACGACCACGGGCTGCTTCAGCTTCTCCTGCATCTTCTGTGCGAGCAGGCGCGAAACGACGTCGGCATTGCCGCCCGCGCCGAAGCCGTGGTTCAGCTGGATCGGGCGGCTGGGGTAGCCGTCTTGCGCGCGCGCCGAAGGCAGCAGCGCGAGCATCGCTGCCGTTGCTGCCGCTGCTTCGACGAAGCTGCGTCGGGTTGAGGTCGTCATGGTTGCCTTGTCTCCTGTGGTCGTTGTGTGTTGCCGGCCTTGAAGCCACGCCATGCCGCGTCGTAGTCGGGCTGGAGGTTGGCCGCGCCAAGCGCCTGTGCCGTGGGGCGAAACACGTGCCGGCTCTCGAACATGAAGGCCAGGGTGTTGTCTATGCGATGCGGCTTCAGCTCGGCGGTGCTGGCCCGCTCGAAGGTGGCGGCGTCGGGGCCGTGCGGCAGCATGCAGTTGTGCAGGCTCACGCCGCCCGGCACGAAGCCTTCGGCCTTGGCGTCGTAGACGCCGCGCACCAGCCCCATCAGCTCGCTCATCACGTTGCGGTGGAACCAGGGCGGGCGAAAGGTGTCTTCCGCCACAAGCCAGCGCGGCGGAAAGATCACGAAGTCGCAGTTGGCAATGCCGGGCGTGTCGCTGCCCGAAGTCAGCACCGTGTAGATCGACGGATCGGGGTGGTCGAAGCTGATGGTGCCGATGGCCATGAAGTGCGCCAGGTCGTACTTGCAGGGCACGAGGTTGCCGTGCCACGCGACCACGTCCAGCGGCGTGTGGGCCTGCCCGCCTTCCCAGAGATGGCCCATGAACTTGTTGACGATGCGCACGGGGCCGGCGTCTTCCTCGAAGGCCGCGACGGGGGCCAGGAAGTCGCGCGCATTGGCCAGGCCGTTCGAACCGATCGGCCCCAGCTCCGGCAGGCGGAAGGGCACGCCATAGTTTTCGCAGACGTAGCCCCGGGCCTCGCCCTCGGGCAGCGTGACGCGCCACCGCATGCCGCGTGGCACCAGCGCGATTTCGCCGGGCGCGACGTGCAGGCGCCCCAGCTCGGTATGGAGCAGCAACGCGCCGGCCTGCGGCACGATGAGCAATTCGCCGTCCGAGTTCATGAGGTAGCGCGAGTCCATCGACCGGTTCGCGCGATAGACGTGCACCGCCGCGCCGGTCTGCGCATGCGGGTCGCCATTGCCGGCGATGGTCAGCATTCCGTCGATGAAGTCGGTGGCCGTGTCCGGCATCGGCCAGGGGTTCCAGCGCAGCCGGTTGGCCGGCGTCTCCGCGTCGGTGAACGGACCGCTGCGCCAGCCGCCGTCGTCGATGCGCGCGAAGGCCTCATGCATGGCGCTGGGGCGCCGCCTGTACATCCAGGTGCGCAGGTTGTGATTGCGCGGTGCCGTGAAGGCGGTGCCGGACAGCAGCTCGGCGTAGAGCCCCAGCGGCGCCTGCTGCGGCGAGTTGCGGCCCACGGGCAGCGCGCCGGGGAGCGCCTCGCTGGCGAACTGGTTGCCGAAGCCGCTCTGGTAGCCGGGCGGCGTGTCGGCGTGCGCGGTGTGTGCTGTCATGCGGTCTCCTTCCGCTCTTCTTGCGATCAGTCTTGCTGTCACTCTTGCCACTGGGGCGTGAAGAAGGCCGCTGGCAGCAGGATCTTCGATTCCTGGCTTTGCAGGAGCGGGAGCATTTCCGCCACGTAGGCTTTCCATCCGGGGTCGGCCATCAGCAGCTCCCGCCGCTCGGCGCGTTCGTTCATGTCCACGTAGGCCCACATGTGGATCACCTGGTTGAGCGGGCCGGTTTCGGTGCGGTAGTAGCCGACCATGCGGCCAAGGATGCGCCGCTGGATGGCCAGCCCCTTGGCCTCGTACAGCGACAGGTAGGCCCGCCACTGGCCGGGGTGGGTGGTGTAGGTGCGTTGTTCGACGAGCATGGTTCGGTCCGTTGCGGCATCGCGCCCGGTGCTCACAGGCTGTGGCCTCCGTCGATGACGATCCGCGTGCCCGTGGCCGTGCGCAGATGCGTCACGCATGCCAGCACCGCGAGCGCCACGTCCTGCGGCGTGACGATGCGCCCGAGCGGCGTGGTGGCGGCCTTCTTCGCCAGTTCATCGCGGTTGCGTCCTTGCACGAAGCCGGTGTCGACCGCCGCGGGCGACACGCTGACGAAGCGCACGGGGCCGAAGGCCCTGGCCATCGACACGGTCATCGTGTCGAGCGCGGCCTTGGCCGCGCAATAGGCGATGTTGCTGCCCAGGCCGGTGAACGCGGACACGGAGGACACGTTGACCACGGCCGCGTCCGTGGACGCCTTCAGCAGCGGCATGAGCGCACGCGTGATGGCGTAGGGGCCACCCACGTTGGCGGCGAGTATCTCGTCGAACAGCGCCGGCGCCAGCGCGTCCAGGTCGCCGTGCGCGATGCGCTGCGTGAAGCCGGCCGAGTTCACGAGCACGTCGACGCGGCCGAAGTTGCGCTGCAGCACATCGGCCATGGCGGCATGCGCCGCGCCATCGGTCAGCGGAATGCGCAGCGTGTCGTGGCCATTGCCCGGCAACTCTTCGCACAACGCCCGCGCACGCGCCGCGCCTTCGTTGTAGCCAATGACGACCGTCGCGCCGGCATGCGCCAGTGCGCGCACGCAGGCAGCGCCGATGCCGCTGCTTCCCCCGGTGACGACGGCGACCTTGCCTTCCAGTGCGGAAGCGGGGTCCGGTGCCGTGCTCATCGAAGCCTCCGGGGATGCGCTCGTTTCTTCATGAATGCCCTTGGTCGTTGCGTTCCATGTGCGTGCCTTGCTGCCTTGAACGAGTGCTGTCCGATAGACGGGGCACCGCTATGGCTCCAGCAGGAATTGTTTTCTAATGAATCGCTTCCAACCAGTCGTTTGTCCATCAATCGAACATGAAAACGCCCTCCGATGCAGGCTCGCTGAAACGAGGCGTGGTGATCCTCAAGCTGCTGGCCACCGCGGGCCCGCGCGGACTGGCGCTGACCGAGTTGTCGGAGAAGTCGCAGATTCCGCACCCGTCGGTGCACCGCATCCTGGGCCAGCTCGCGGCGGAGCGGCTGGCGGTTTTCAACGACGAGCTGCGGCGCTACAAGCTTGGTCCGCTGGCGTTCGAGCTGGGCGTGGCCAGCTCGACCATGCACGACATCCGCGACCTGTGCGAACCCGCGATGGACGTGCTGGCGCGAGAGACCGGCGACACGGTCTATCTGGTCGTGCGCAGCAGTTTCGATGCGGTCTGCATGCATCGCCGCGAGGGTGCGTTCCCCATCCGCGCGCTGGTGCTGGAGGTCGGCAGCCGAAGGCCGTTGGGCGTGGGCGCGGGTGGCTTGGCGATTCTTTCGGCCATCGACGACGAAGAGCGCGCAGACATCATCGAGCGCGTCGGCCCGAGCCTCTCGGCCTTCGGGAAACTCTCGACGCAGGATTTGACGGAAGCCTGCGTGCAGGCACGCGCGATGGGTGCCGCGGTGATCCAGAACCGCGTGAGCCTCGGCGTCAAGGCGGTGGGCGTGCCCTTCAGGGATTCGATGGGGCAGGCCGTGGGTGCGCTGAGCGTGGCCGCCCTGTCGCAGCGCCTGAGCCAGCGGCGCATTGCCCAGGTGGCCGACATGCTGCGCGGCGCCACGCAGTCGGTCGAGATCCTGCTGCGCAAGCGGAAGGCCTGAGGGAACGGTTCTTTCAACCGCCGCCGTGTTGCCGCAGGAACGCCTCGACCCGCGTCACGAGGTAAGGCGGCGTTTCGAGCATGGGGTAGTGGCCGCTGTTCGGCAGCAGTTCGATCTGCGCATGCGGGTACATGCGGGGGAAGGTGGCCTGCACGAAGTCGGGCGACACGCCCGCGTCGTGCTCGCCCACCAGCACCAGCAGCGGCGCACGCAGCGCGGCGGCCTTGTCGGAGAAGTCTGTTTTCGAGAAGGCGTGGAAGTAGTCCTCGAAGGCGTCGGGCGCGGCCGTGGCACGCTGGTGCGCCAGGACCCACCGGGCCAACGCAGGCGTGAGACGCGAACCCAGCGAAGGCTCGATCACGCCGAGCGCGGCCTGGTCGCTCCGGGTGGCGGACGCGAACATCGCCGACACCTCCTCGGGCAGCGGCACGCCCGAGGCCGGCACCGGCGTCACGCACACCGCCGCCTGGATGCGGTCGGGCGCATCGACCGCGACCCGCTGCGCCACCATGCCGCCCATGGAGTGGCCCAACAGGGCAAAGCGCTCCCACCCCAGGTGGTCGGCCAGCCCGAAGATGTCGGCGGCGATCTCCGCGATCGTGTGCGCGCCACGGAAGGCACGGGAAGCGCCGTAGCCGCGGTAGTCTGGGAAGGCGTAGGTGAATCCTTCCTCGTCCAGCAGCGGGTAGATCGGTGCCCAGATGCCGTGGTCGCCGAACCAGCCGTGCAGAACCATCACCCGCTGGGGCCCGTTGCCCCTGATCTCGTGGCCCAGAATCATGTGCGTTCTCCTTTGCCTGTACGTGCGTGCGTGTGCCTGTGAGTGTGCGCGTGCGTGCGTTCGCTGCGTCAGTCGATCTTGATGCCCGCGGTGCCGATCACCCGGGCCCATTTCGACGACTCGCTCGCGATGGTGCTCGCAAACTGCGACGGCGTGGCGGCGATGGCCTCGACGGTCTGGTCGTTCAGCTGCCGGCGAACCTCGGGGTCGGCCAGCACTTTCTGCAGTTCGGAAGACAGCCGTTCGACGATGGCGCCCGGCGTGCCTGCCGGCGCATGCAGGCCGAACCAGAGTGCCGAGTTGAAGTCTGCGATGCCCGCTTCGGCAAAGGTCGGCACCTGCGGCAACGCGGCGATGCGCTGCCGGCCGATGACCGCCAGCGCCTTGACCCGCCCGGCATTGACCTGCGCCAGCACCGGCGCCGCCGGCGTGAAGGCCAGGTCCACGCGGCCGGCCATGACATCGGTCAGCGCCTGCGCGCCGCCCTTGTAGGGCACGTGGGTCAGGCGCACCTGGGCCACCTGGTTGAACAGCTCGCCGTAGAGGTGCGTGAAGGTGCCGTTGCCGGACGAGCCGTAGCTGAACTTGCCGGGCGCATCCGATGCCGCGACGACCAGTTCCTTGACGGTGCGGCTGGGCAGGTCGGCGCGAGCGATCAGCAACGCGGGGGCTTCGGCCAGCAGCGTGACTGGCGCCAGGTCTTTCGTGAAGCTGAACCGGAGGTTCGGATACAGGCTGGTGTTGATGACGTTCGCGGTGGTGCTCAGCAGCAATGTGTAGCCGTCGGGCGGGGCATGGGCCACGGCTTCGGCCGCGATGCTGCTGCCCGCGCCCGGCCGGTTCTCGACGATCACGGGCTGCCCGAGGCCCTGCGTCATGCGCGGACCGAGGACGCGCACGATCAGGTCACCGGTGCTGCCGGCCGGGAAGCCGACGATGATGCGGATCGGCTTGTCGGGGTAGGTGGCGGCTGTGGCGGGCGTGCAGGCGCCCGCCAGCGCAAAGGCCGCCGCCAGAGGTGCGAGCAGAGGCGCAAAAAAACGCGCAAGAAATGAAAGTCGCATGGCGATGTCTCCTTGTCATGTTCCCGGGCGCGCCGCATCGGGCGCCGCCGTTCAGCGCGAGCCCAGCACGTTGGCCAGCAGGCCCGCGCCGTAAAGCACGGCGTTGGATTCGTGGTGGCGCGGCGCGGTCGCCAGGAACTGCTTGACCGCCTGCACCGCCGGCGCGGGGAACGACAGCAGCCGCTGCACCAGCGCATCGCCTTCGGCCTGGAGCCGGCCGCTCTCGACGACCCGGCCCACGATCCCCGCGGCCAGCGCCTCGCGGGCGTCGATGGGTTCCGCAGCAAAGACCAGATGCGCCAGCGCCTTGGCCGGCATCCGGTCGAGCAGCGGGGCCATGGCGATGCATGGCGGAATGCCGCGTTCGAGCTCGCGCAGCGCGAAGCTGCTTCCCTCTTCGCACAGCGTGAGGTCGCACCGGGCGGCCAGCACAAGGCCGATGCCCCACGCCCGCCCCGCCACCAGGCCGAGCACGGGCGCGCGGCAGCGTCCGAAGGCCTCGTAGAGCACCTGGATCGGGCTCGCGTCGTCGCGCAGCACGTCCGCCGCGTTGACCCCGGCACCGGGCGGCGGCGGCGCCATGTCGCGGCCGAGGCAGAAGTCCGCGCCGTCCGCGCCCAGCACGATCACGCGGCTCTCGCGCACCGAATCCAGCGCCTCGGCCAATGCCAGGGCCATGTCGTTGGTCAGCCGGTTGCCTGCCTGCGAGCGCTGCAGCCGGAGGGTGGCCACCTCGCCCTGTACCTCACGGCCGATCCACGAAGACTCTTCGGAAATGCTCATGGCGCTTTCTCCTGCAGGCGCTCGGCCATCCAGTCGCAGACCAGGCTCAGTGCCGGCTCCGGCCGGTCGAGGTTCACATGGGCGGCACCGCCCTCTTCCTCGGTGAACACGCGCAGTTGCTTGTGGCGCGAACTCACCGCCTCCAGCAGGCGCTGCGCTTCCGAAGGCGGTGCATGGCGGTCATTGGCGCCGTGCACGATGAAGAGGTCGCAGTCGATGCGGCCGGCCACGCCTTCCAGGCGGAAATCTTCCAGCTTGCGGAACGCGCTTTCCCAGTCGGGCACGCCGAGTATTCGCAGGATCTGCTTGCCGGTGGTGCCGAGCGGCGCGTTGTTGCCCAACTGCGTGGCGCCCTGCCCCGGCACGTAGCCGACGCGCCGCACCATGCACGCATGGGTGTCGAAGACCGCGCCCATCACCGCGCAGGCCTTGATCCGCTTTTCGAAGGCCACGGCGCGCGGTGCGTAGTAGCCGCCCCAGCTGGCGGCCACCAGGCCGATGCGTGCCGGGTCCACCTCCGGGCGCTGCAGCAGCCAGTCGACGCAGGCCGTCACCGGTTTTTCGAAATCGTGGCGCGCGACAAGGCCATGCACGCGCAGGGCCGAGCCCTGGCCCGGACCGTCGAAGGCCAGCGTGGCGATGCCGCGCCGCGCAAGGTTCAACGCCACGTAGAACATCTCTTCCTTGTTCGCGTCCAGGCCGTCCGACAGCAGCGCCACCGGCCCCGGGCCGCGAGGTCCGACGGCGGGCACGAAGTAGGCCGGGATCACGCTGCCTTCGAAGGGAATGTCGACCAGTTCGATCGCGGGATCGCGGTGCTGCGCGAAGGTCGCGAAGCACGACAGGTGCCTGGCATAGGCTTGCTCGGCGCGCGGGTCGTCCGGGTCCAGCAGCCCTTCGGCCCACTGGTGATAGACCGAGGCGCGCAACGAAAAATCGCTGGCGCTGACGCGGTGCCCACGTGCAAGCGCATCGGCCGCTGATTGCTCCAGCTGGCGCCCCAGCTCTCCCCACGTTCGATGCCAGGCCTCGACATCGCCCGAGGGCTGCACGCGCGCCGCATCCCGCAGGCGGGAACACGCCCAGTCGATCTCGCCGAACAGCCCGCCCGCGGCGATGGCGCGAAGCACGGCAAGAGACCAGCGGTAGTTTTCAGGGAAGTAGAAGAACATGGTCTTTGAAATCGGGTGGCGTCTGTCGGGCTTTCGACGGGTCGACGAACCGGCGCCTTTGTGAAGCGTTCCATTCCGCGCTCCAACAAACGGGACGACCTGTTCGCTGCTGTACGAATGCAGATTGTTCGCGGGGCCCTCTTCCGAGACCATGGGTTTGTCCGATAGGTGAACACGATTGCGGCCACACCCTATCGGCGACGCCATGCCGGCCCTGCAAGCGACTCTTTTGCGCGCCTTTCGCCTGCGAAATTAGAGTTTGCAGCCGACCCTCGTTCCTTGTTCATCAGGAACCTGCGCACTAGACTGATTGGGTGGCACCCGCGGTGCCGGGGGCCAAGGAGCCTGCCATGTACAAGCGCATTCTTGTTGCGACCGATGGCTCCGCGCTGTCGGAACAGGCGGTCGTTGCAGCCATCGACCTTGCCATGCTGACCGGCGCAGAACTGGTCAGCGTCACCGTGGCGCATCTGCAACCTTATGGTTATTTCGAGGGCTCGATGGTGCTGGGCCAGCGGGAGATCGAAGCCAACCAGCGACAGGTGGAAATGAACGCCCAGCATCTGGTCGATGCAGTCAAGGCGAAGGCGCTTGGCAGGGGCGTGAAGAGCGCCCAGGCCATCGTCATGACATCGAACCAGGTGGCCGAGGCCCTCATCACCACCGCCAAGAACCAGCAGTGCGACCTGATCGTGATGGCGTCCCACGGGCGGCGCAGCCTCGCGCGCTTGCTGATGGGCAGCGAGACGCTGCATGTGCTGACGCACTCGCACATTCCCGTGCTGGTGCTGCGCTAGGAATGTGCTGACGTCTCGACCCGTTCCAGCACGGCCGCCCGCAACGACGACCTGGGCTCAGGAATGAAAAAAGGCCCGCTCGGAAGAGCGGGCCTTGATCGACAAAACCGAAAGATCGGTTTCGGCTTCAGAACGGGATGTCGTCGTCCATGTCGTCGAAGCCCGACGACGATTTGGCTGGTGCCTGGCGCGGAGCCGGTGCCGGAGCACGCGGTGCCGCTGCGGGTGCACGGGGAGCGTAGCCGCCACCACCGCCGCCGCCATTGCCGCCCTGCGAGTAGCCGCCACCGCCGCCACCTTGCGAATAACCGCCGTCGTCCTCGGGACCGCCCGATGGGCCGCCCTGGCCTTGACGGCTGCCGAGCATCTGCATCTGGTCGGCGCGGATCTCGGTGGTGTACTTTTCGATGCCGTCCTTGTCGGTCCACTTGCGCGTGCGCAGGCTTCCTTCGACATAGACCTGCGAGCCCTTGCGCAGGTACTGGCCGGCGATTTCGGCCAGGCGGCCGTTGAAGACGATGCGGTGCCATTCGGTGGCTTCGCGCATTTCGCCGCTTTGCTTGTCTTTCCAGCGATCGGTGGTGGCCACTGTGACGTTCGCGACCTGGTCGCCGCTCGGGAAGGTTCGCATTTCAGGATCGCGACCCAGATTGCCGACGACGATGACTTTGTTGACCGATGCCATATGCACTGCCCCTGATAAGTAGATGAAGGAGGAGGAAGAGAACCCTCGATTGTGCCCGATGCGGGATGGCCGCAGCCCCGTCAGGTGCCAGAATGGGCCTTGCCGATGAACCGTGAACCTGACTTTTTCGAGCACCTGCGCGCCGAGCTGTCGGGCGGCCGTGTCTGGCTCGACCGCGCCATCGTGCTGGGCTACGCCATCGCGGCCGGGCTGTTCGTGGTGGGGTTCACGCTGGCCAGCGACTGGATCTTCGCGGGCTTTCACCGTTTCTACAGCGCATGGCCCTGGGCCGTGCTGCTGACCACGCCGCTCATCACCGCCGGCATCGTCTGGTTCACGCTGCGCTTTTTCCCCGGTGCGGGCGGCTCGGGCATTCCGCAGATCAAGGCGGCGCTGCACCCGGCGCTGCCCGAGGAGCGGCGTTTCATGTTCGCCTCGCTGCGGCTCACGGTCGCCAAGATCGGGCTCGGCGCGGCGGGGTTCGCGGCCGGGCTGTCGATCGGCCGCGAGGGCCCTTCGGTGCAGGTGGCGGCCGGCGTGATGCAGCACGCGCGGCGCTGGCTGTCGCCCAACACCACCATCGACGGGCGCGCACTGCTGGTGGCGGGCGGCGCGGCCGGCATTGCGGCGGCCTTCAATGCGCCGCTGGCGGGCGTGGTGTTCGCCATCGAGGAGCTGTCGGGCCGGCTCGAGGCGCGCTCCAGCGGGCTGATCATCACGGCCATCGTGCTGGCGGGCCTGGTGGCGGTCTCAGCTTTTGGCAACACCAGCTACTTCGGCGTGATCCGCGTGCCCCGGCTGGGCTGGGACGCGCTCGGGCCCGGCCTGCTGGTCACGCTGCTCAGCGGCGCGGCCGGCGGGCTGTTCGCACGGCTGCTGATCGCCTCGCTGACGGGGGCGCCCGGGCGCCTGAACCGCTGGCGGGCGCGCTTTCCGGTGCGCTTCGCGGCCGTCGGCGGGCTGGCGGTGGCGGTGATCGGGCTGGTCACGGGCGGCGTCACCTTCGGTGCCGGCTCGGAGGCGGTCAAGCAGATGCTGCAGGGCCATGACCAGCTGACGCCGCTCTACACGGTGCTCAAGTTCGTCGCCACCTGGCTCACGGCCTGGTGCGGCGTGCCGGGCGGGATCTTCGCGCCCTCGCTGTCCATCGGCGCTGGCATCGGCGACGCGGTGGCGCGGCTGGCCAATGGCGACCTGGGGCCGGCCCTCATCGCGATGGGCATGGCCGGCTTCCTGGCCGCGGTGACGCAGGCGCCGCTCACGGCCTTCATCATCGTGATGGAAATGGTCGACGGCCATTCGATGGTGCTGAGCCTGATGGCCGCCGCCATGCTGGCCAGCCTGGTGTCTCGCATGATCAGCCGGCCGCTGTACGACACGCTGGCCGAGCACATGGTCGGCCGGGCCATCGGCACCACCGAACCGGTGCGTCCGCCCCCGCCTGAAGCGCCCCCTGCCGAACCGCCGGAACCCGCCCGCTCGCCATGAAATCGCGGGCGGTCTATCATGTCCGGTTGCCCTCGGACGATCGCCCCCTTGAATTCAACATCCACTGAAGACTTCGCGGAGCGCGCGCGCGACGCGAAACTCGAACGCGACACCTACCTCGGCGCGGTGCTGGCGCAGCAGCGCATCAGCATCCGCGGCGCGCGCACCCACAACCTGAAGAACGTCGATCTCGACATTCCGCGCAACAAGCTGGTGGTCATCACCGGCCTGTCGGGCTCGGGCAAGTCGAGCCTGGCCTTCGACACGCTGTATGCCGAAGGGCAGCGGCGCTACGTCGAGAGCCTGTCGGCCTATGCGCGGCAGTTTTTGCAGCTCATGGACAAGCCCGATGTCGACGTGATCGAGGGCCTGTCGCCCGCCATCAGCATCGAGCAGAAGGCCACCAGCCACAACCCGCGCTCCACCGTGGGTACGGTGACCGAGATCCACGACTACCTGCGCCTGCTGTACGCCCGCGCCGGCACGCCCTACTGCCCCGATCATCACCTGCCGCTGCAGGCGCAGACCGTCTCGCAGATGGTCGACGCCACGCTGGCCCTGCCCGACGAGCCCCGGCTGATGATCCTGGCGCCCGTGGCGCGCGAGAAGAAAGGCGAGTTCCTCGAACTCTTCGCCGAGATGCAGGCCGCGGGCTACGTGCGCTTTCGCGTCGACGGGCAGACCTACGAATACAACGACCTGCCCAAGCTCAAGAAAACCGAGAAGCACGACATCGACGTCGTCATCGACCGCCTGCGCGCGCGCCCCGACATGCAGCAGCGCCTGGCCGAGAGCTTCGAGGCCGCGCTGCGCCTGGCCGAAGGCCGTGCCATTGCGCTGGAGCTGGGCGCCGAAGGTGTGGCCGACAAGGAGCACCTGTTCAACGCCAAGTTCGCCTGCCCGATCTGCCACTACTCGCTGTCGGAGCTGGAGCCGCGCCTCTTCTCGTTCAACTCGCCCGTGGGCGCCTGTCCGAGCTGCGATGGCCTGGGCCACCGCGAGGTGTTCGACCCGGCGCGCGTGGTCGCCTTCCCGTCGCTGTCGCTGGCCAGCGGCGCCATCAAGGGCTGGGACCGCCGCAACGGCTACTACTTCAGCATGATCGAGAGCGTCGCCAAGCACTACAAGTTCGACGTCGACGCGGCCTTCGAGTCGCTGCCCGCGTCGGTGCAGCAGGTGTTGCTGCACGGCTCGGCAGCCGAAGAGATCAAGTTCAACTACACCATGGAGTCGGGCAACTTCGCGGGCAAGAAGCTCACGAAGAAGCATCCCTTCGAAGGGATCATCCCGAACATGGCGCGGCGCTACCGCGAGACCGATTCGGTGATGGTGCGCGAAGACCTCGCGCGCTTTCGCAACCTGCAGCCCTGCCCCGATTGCGGCGGCTCACGGCTGCGGCGCGAGGCGCGCAACGTGTTCCTGGTCGATGAATCGGCGCGCCCGGCCGATGGCGGCGAACCGCCGCGCATGGCGATCTTCGAGCTGAGCCATCTCACGCTGCGCGATTCGCTCGCGTGGTTCCAGACGCTCAAGCTGCGCGGCGCCAAGGCCGACATCGCCGACAAGGTCGTGCGCGAGATCGGCCTGCGCCTGAAATTCCTCAACGACGTGGGCCTCAATTACCTGAGCCTGGACCGCAGCGCCGAAACCCTCTCGGGCGGCGAGGCGCAGCGCATCCGCCTCGCGTCGCAGATCGGCTCGGGCCTCACGGGCGTGATGTATGTGCTCGACGAGCCCAGCATCGGCCTGCACCAGCGCGACAACGACCGCCTGATCGGCACGCTCAAGCATCTGCGCGACATCGGCAACAGCGTGATCGTGGTCGAGCACGACGAGGACATGATCCACGCCGCCGACCACGTGATCGACATGGGCCCCGGCGCCGGTGTGCACGGCGGCCGCGTGATGGCGCAGGGCACTTATGCCGAGGTGTCGGCCAACCCCGAATCGCTCACGGGCCAGTACCTCTCGGGCGTGCGCAAGATCGAAGTGCCGAAGCACCGCACCGCCTGGTTGCCGGTCGTGAAGAAGGCCGCCTTCAACGAAGGCAAGAAGCCCTCGCGCTTTCCGCAAAGCCCCGCCGCCGAACGGCGTGCCGCGCGCGAAGCGGCCCACCTTGCCACGCAGACCGACCTGCAGGAGATCCGCGTGGTCGGCGCCACCGGCAACAACCTGAAGAACGTGAGCGTGGCCTTCCCGGTCGGCCTGCTGACCTGCGTGACGGGCGTCTCGGGCTCGGGCAAATCGACGCTGGTGAACGACACGCTCTACACCGCCGTGGCGCGCACCCTGTACCGCGCACATGAAGAACCCGCCGCGCACGAGTCGGTCGAGGGCATCGAGTATTTCGACAAGGTCATCAACGTCGACCAGAGCCCCATCGGCCGCACGCCGCGCAGCAACCCTGCCACCTACACCGGCCTGTTCACACCCATCCGCGAGCTGATGGCCGAGACCAACACCGCGCGCGAGCGCGGCTACGGCCCCGGCCGCTTCAGCTTCAACGTGGCCGGCGGCCGCTGCGAGGCCTGCCAGGGCGACGGCGTGGTGAAGGTCGAGATGCACTTCCTGCCCGACGTGTACGTGCCCTGCGAGGTCTGCCACGGCCAGCGCTACAACCGCGAAACGCTCGAGGTGCTCTACAAGGGCAAGAACATCGCGCAGATCCTCGAGATGACGGTCGAGACCGCGCACGAGTTCCTGAAGGCCGTGCCGACCATCGAGCGCAAGCTGCGCACGCTGCTCGACGTGGGCCTGAGCTACATCAAGCTGGGCCAGTCGGCCACCACACTGTCGGGCGGCGAGGCGCAGCGCGTCAAGCTCGCGCTGGAGCTGAGCAAGCGCGACACCGGCCGCACGCTGTACATCCTCGACGAGCCGACCACGGGCCTGCACTTCGCCGACATCGAGTTGCTGCTGAAGGTGCTGCACCAACTGCGCGACGCGGGCAACACCATCGTCGTGATCGAGCACAACCTGGACGTCATCAAGACCGCCGACTGGCTGATCGACATGGGCCCCGAAGGCGGCGCCGGCGGCGGCACGGTGGTGGGCGAAGGCACGCCGGAAGACATCGCGGCGAACGAGGCGAGCCACACAGGGCGCTACCTCAAGCGGCTGCTGTAGGCCTCTGCACACAGACGCACGGGCCGCGCCACAATCGCAGCCCATGCCCTCCTTCACACCGCGCCAGTTCGTCCTTCTCGTTCTCCTGACCCTCGCCTGGGGTTTCAACTGGCCGGTGATGAAGCTGGGCGTGGCGGACTATCCGCCGCTCGGCTTTCGCGCGATCTCGATCTGGCTGGGCCTGCCGGTGCTGGGCCTTGCGCTGGTGTGGATGAAGGTGCCGTTTCGCGTGCCGCGCAGCGCGTGGCCCGAGCTGCTGTGGCTGGGCGCCACCAACATGTTCGTCTGGCACGCCTGCATCATCCTGGCGGTGAAGGCACTGTCGGGCGGGCGCGCGGCGATCCTGGGCTACACGATGCCGGTGTTCTCCGCTGTCATCGGGGCCGTGCTGTTCGCGGCCGTGCTCACGCGACGTGCATGGCTCGGCGTGGGTGCCTGTGCGGTCGGCGTGGGCCTGCTGCTGTGGCACGAACTCACCGACTTCGCGGGGCGGCCCGGCTACGTGGCGCTGGCGCTGGTGGCGGCCGCCACGTGGGCGCTGGGCACGCAGCTGCTGCGGCACACGCGCATCGGGTTGCCGACGCTCACGCTGTCGTTCTGGATGACGGCGCTCACGGCGGTGGTGATGACGGTGCTGTCATTGCTCTTCGAGCGCGAGCAGTTGCGCTGGCCCGGCAGCGTGACGTGGGGATCGATCGGCTACAACGCGGTGCTGATCTTCGGCTTCGCGCATGCGGCGTGGTTCTATCTGGCGCGCGGCCTGCCGCCCATTGCGTCGACGCTGAGCGTGATGTTCATCCCCGTGCTCGGCGTGTTCAGCGGCGCAGTGTGGCTGGGCGAGGTCGTGCACTGGCAGGACTGGGTGGCGGTCGCGCTGATGATGGTCGCGATCGCGTCGGTGCTCTGGCCTTCGCGCGACACCGCCAAGGCCTGACGCGCGCCTCGGGGCCTCAGGTCGTCGTCTGCACGTGCAGGCGGCTGGTCTTGCAGCGGTGCAGTGCGCGGTAGTGCTCCAGTGGCCTGCCATTCGCGCCGTAGGCAATCGACTCGATGCGCAGCAGCGGCTCGGGCTGCGGCAGGGCCAGCAGTTCGCAGGTCGCGGCATCGGGCAGCACCGCATCGATCCAGCGCTCGGCACGCACGAGGCGCAGGCCGTATTGCCGGCGCAGCACGTCGTAGAGCGAGCGGTCGTCCAGGCGGGTGCGGTGCAGGCCCGGCGCGAGGTCGGCGGGCACCACGGTTTCGACCAGCAGGCGCAGTTCGCCATCGACGCTGCGCAGGCGCTTGAGCGCGACGACCTGGGTGTCGTCGGTGAGGCCCAGCGACGCGGCCTCCTGCTCGGTGGGTGCGCGCAGTTCCTGCGTGAGGATCTGCGTGCGCACCGAGCGGCCCTTGCGCTCCATCTCGTCGGAGAAGCCGAGCACGGTCGAGACAAAATCTTCATCGCGCTCGCGCGCCGACACGAAGGCGCCACGGCCCTTGATCTTGTAGATGAGGTTGTTGCGCACGAGGTCGGCCAGTGCTTCGCGCACCACGATGCGCGAGATGCCGAACTGCTCGCCCAGCTCGGCCTCGGAAGGCAGCTTGGTGCCGATGGGCAGCACGCCCTGCAGTATCTGCATGCGAATGGCGTCGCGGAACTGGGCCCACAGGGGGGATTCGGAATCGCGGTCGAGCACGATCGGGGTGTCGGTCGAAGAGTTCATGTCAGTGGTTCACCACGCAGTCGTGGATTTTTCATGGGACCGGCTTTGCGGGTTCGGGAGCGCTGCTGTTCGGGGCGCGTGCGAATCGCATCGGGTACGCCCCTCCGCGAATGTCCCCCGGCCTGCAGCCTCCTCCTTTGTTTCGCTGCGGAGAGCACCCGATGCCATTCGCACAGTGAGTGCCGCCGGTGCATCGCTGATCGACCAGTGGTTCATTTCACGACTGGCCAAAGGCCGAGCTGGCCATCAATGATGCATCGAAAGAAGGTGCCACCTCGGCCGCCACCGGCGAGAGCCGCACACCATGGCGCTCACGCAATGCGGTGCTGCAGGCCTGCAGTTCCTTGTGCGCCAGGGTTGCATCCCACCCCAGCGCCTCGGCTGCAACGCTCGCCATTTCAGCCAGCGCCGCGTCGGTGACAAGGCCACGGATCGCTAGCAGGGTCCGGCGGATCACCAGATCGTCAAGGTGCACCACGCCCGTTTCGAGGCACAGGTAGGAAAGCTCGGCCACCGAGTAATCGGGCGCGTGCAGCAGCGGCACGTCGCCCGAAGCCCCGAGGCGCTGCGCCAGCGGCAGCGCCTTCGAGCCGTAGCGGCGCAGCAGCACCTGCGCACGCGCACGGCCCAGGCCCGAGGCCGCGACCATGCGGTCGAGAAAGCGCTCGGTGGCTTGCGCATCGGCCGGCAGTTCGGCGCCACCGCCGATGGGCAGGCCCTCGGTCGATGCGGTGCGCGGGCGGCCCAGCCGCTGCAGCACTTCGTTCGTCGCTTCTTCGGCCAGCGCGCGGAAGGTGGTCCACTTGCCGCCGACGAGGCCGACGATGGGAATGTCGCGCGTGGCATTGGGCAGGTCGACCACCACCGAGTGGTCGCGCGAAATCTGCCCCGGCTTGTCGGCGTCCGAACGTGCGAGCGGGCGCACGCCGACGTAGGTGTAGACCACGTTGTCGCGGCCGAAGGCCATGTTCGGAAAGACTTCGCCCAGCACGTCGAGCAGGTAGTCGACCTCGGCCGGCTCGGTCGCGATCTTGTCGGGGTCTTCCACCGGGATGTCGGTGGAGCCCACCAGCACGCGGTCGAGGAACGGGTAGGCGATGCACACGCGCCCGTCCACCGCCTCGAAATACGCCATGCGGCCTTCGAGCGCATCGCGCAGCACGGGATGGTCGAGCACGAGGTGCGAGCCCTTGGTGCCCATCACGCGCGAGCCCGCGCCGCCGAGCACGGCGGTGCTGCGGTCGAGCCACGCGCCCGTTGCGTTGACCACGGTGTCGGCCGTCACGCGCACCAGCGCACCGGTGATCTCGTCGCGCAGCGTCAGGATGTTGCCCGCGCAGCCCATCACACGACAGTAGTTGGCGGCGGCCGAGCGCGGCTGGTCGCGGCAGGCGTCGCCGATCAACTCCAGGATGAGCCACTCGGGGTGGCTGATCCATGCGTCGAAGAAAGTGGCGGTCCAGCGCACGGCCGCGCGGAACAGGGTGCGGGCGGACGGCGGCACGCGGCAGATGCGGTGGTTGGGCATCACGCGCTGGCGGCGGCCCAGCAGGTCGTACAGGCGAAGGCCCGCGGCCACGGCCAGCAGGCCGCGCGTGCGTTGCGGCGGCGTGCGGCCGAAGAACTTGAGCGCGCTGCTCATGAGGCCGCCGAAGAAGCTCGACAGCGGCACCACGGTCTTGAGCGGCTGCACCAGGTGCGGCGCGTTGCGCAGCAGCAGGTTGCGCTCGCGCGTGGCTTCGGCCACCAGCGAGAAGCTGCCGTTCTCCAGGTAGCGCAGGCCGCCGTGGATCATGCGCGACGGTGCACTGCTCGCACCGGCACTGAAGTCGCCCTTGTCGACGATGAGGCAGTCGACGCGCTGCAGCGACAGGTCGCGGAACACGCCGACGCCGTTGATGCCGGCGCCGACGATCACGGTCGAAAAATGGCGGTCCGCCAGCAAGGCAGGACGCACGAAGGGCAGTTGCCAGGCGCTCATGGAGAAACCTCCGCGCTTCGCGCTGCGGTGCGAGCGCCTTCGGGCGGCCGGGCGGCGCTCATCGCGCCCCCCGCCAGATGAGAAAACACAGGAGACATGGTGTCGATCAGTTCGTTGAAACCGGCGTTGAAATCGGCATGGGCCTGCGCGTCGCGCGCATCGGGCTCGACGATGCCGCAGGGCGCAAGCAAGGCACTGCCCTGCGCGGCGTGATCGATGTCCTGCGACAT
Source organism: Variovorax sp. EL159 (assembly GCF_900100965.1). GTDB lineage: Bacteria > Pseudomonadota > Gammaproteobacteria > Burkholderiales > Burkholderiaceae_C > Variovorax. The sequence continues at coordinate 239,147 of NZ_FMUJ01000007.1, forward strand.
GGCGGCATAGATCGCGGCACCGCGCGCGCCGGTTTCGTCGTCGGCGCAGCGTTCGACCGGGCGGCCGAGAAATGCAGCGAGCAGGCGCACCAGCCGCACGTCGCTGGCACCGCCGCCGAGCACGGTCGTGGCCGACACGGGCAGGCCGCATGCCGCAAGGCGCGCGGTGTGCCGCGCATGCAGGGCCGCCGTGGCATCGACCACGGCGCGCGCCATGTCGCCGCGCGTGTGATGGCTCTTGAGCCCGACGAAGCCGGCGGTGATGCCGCCTCCGCCATTCACGAAAGGCAGGAAGCGCAAGCCCCCCGCGCCCAGCGGCACCGACATCGCCAGATCGACCACGGCACGCGCATCGGGCAGGCCCAGCGCGCCGGCCAGCCACGCGATGTTGGCCATCGACGAGGGGCTGTTCTCCATGTAGAGCCGCTGCTGCTCGCGGCCGAAGTTCACGACGGCGGCAACGTCGGGCTTGGGCTCGATCACCGGCCCGATGACCGCGTTCACGCACCACGTGCCGAACACCGACACCGCGCGCCCGCGCCCTTCGGCGCAGATCGCGGTCATCGAGGCGAGCAGATCGATCGCGCCCATCGCGACGGGAATGCCCGCGGGCAATCCGCACAGTGCCGCTTCCGATGGCTGCAGCTGCCCGAGCACCGTGCTGCTCGGCAGCAGAGGCCCGAAAGCACGCGGGCCGAGGTCCGCGATGCCCGAGGCATCGAAGGCCGCCTGCGACCACGTGCCCGTGGCAATCGACACCAGCCCGGCGGTGCTGGCGTCGCTGGCATCGGTCGCGATCTCGCCGGTCAGCAGAAAGCCGAGGTAGTCCTTCGCGAACAGCAGGCGGTGCACCTCGCCGCGCTGCACGGCGTCGGTGCCCAGCAGCTCGGCCGCGATCACCGTGGGCTGCCCCGGCCAGGGCTGGCAGCCGACGTCGGCGAACAGGCGCGGGCCATGGCTGGCAGCCAGTGCGCGCGCACGCGCATCGGCGCGCTGGTCGGTCGAGGCCACGGCCCGCCCGCCCACGAGCTGGTTGCGCGCATCGAGCGGGTAGAGCCCCGCGCCATGGCCGGTGCAGCCGATGGCGCGGACTTCCGCCACGCGGGCGCCGAGCTGGTGGGCGACATCGCGCAGCACATGGGTCAGGGCCGAGCGGATGGCGGTCGCGCTCACTTCGCATCCCCCCGCGGGCAGCCGGTCGTGCGGCAATGGCATTCGGGACAGGGCGACGGCCCGGCCGCTCCCGGCCTCGAGGGCCAGGGCTTTCAGGCTGCTCGACCCCATGTCGATGCCGATGAGTATGTTGGGCTTCATGTCATAACAGCTTCGGCGGAATAAAAGCACCTTGCCAGTAGCGTTTCCCCTAGTTAACCCCGTAAACAGGCAGCGCGTACATTCTAGCCTGTCATAACAACTGTCGTGACAACGAGGATCAGAGAGCTGCCTTCAAAAGCAGCATCAGCAAGCTGTGCCACCCAACGTGAGGAGACAAAAAATGAGGCGTAATTTCCTGAAGTCCGCAGCGGCCGCCGGCATCGGCCTGGCCGGTGCGAGCGCGCTTGCGCAGCAGCAAGCGGCAGCCCCCGCCGCGGGTGCCGGCCTGCGCGGCAACGCCAGCGACGTCTACGTGATGAACGTGATGGTGTCGGGCGTGGAGTACTGGTTTCCGGTCTACGAAATGATGAAGCAGCTCGGCCGCACGCTGGGCGTTCGCACCCGCTACACCGGCACGCCGGAGTACGACGTCAACAAGCAGTTGGCCTCGTTCGAGCAGGAACTGGCGCGCAAGCCGGCCGGCATCCTGCTGCACCCGATGAACCCCGACCCCTTCATCGAGCCGATCAACCGCGCGGCGGCGATGGGCATCCCGGTCGTCACCTTCGCAGCCGATTCGCCGAACTCCAAGCGCACCTCGTTCATCACCTCGGACAACGACCGCGAAGGCACGCAGGCGGCCGACGCGATTGCCGCCTCGCTCAACGGCAAGGGCGAATACGCCGTGCTGGAAAACCCCGGCCAGGACAACCACGACCGCCGCATCGCCGCCTTCGTGAACCGCATGAAGACCAAGCACCCGGGCATGAAGCTGGTCGGCCGCGCTGCCAGCAATCAGGACCCGAACAAGGCCTACCAGGCGGTGCTGAGCCTGGCGCAGGCCAACCCGAACCTGGGTGCGCTGTTCATGCCCGAGGCCAACTCGGCGCTGGGCGCGGCGCAGGCCAAGGTCGAGACCAAGAAGAACATCAAGGTGATGTGCTGCGACGTGAACGCGAAGATCCTCGACATGATCAAGTCGGGCGACGTGTTCGGCTCCATCAACCCGAACCAGGGCATGCAGGGCTACATGGGGATGATGATGTTGTTCCTTGCCAAAAACCCGACGCTCATCGACCCGATGAACGACGCCAGGCGCAACGGCACCAACCCGATGGCCGTGCCCTTCCTGGACAACGGCCTGGCCGTGGTCAGCAAGGCCAACGCCGACGACTTCTACTGGGACAAGTACCTCGCCCGCCGCGGCACCAAGGGCATCGGCGAGTGAGCCGGGAGAACGCGGTGGGCGCACTGCTCGAGTTGCGCGGCATCAGCAAGCGCTTCGGCGCTTCGCGCGCGCTCTCGGGCGTGGACTTCTCGTTGCACGCCGGCGAGATCCACGCCCTGTGCGGCGAGAACGGCGCGGGCAAGTCCACGCTGATGAACATCATCGATGGCATCCACCAGCCGGACGAGGGCACGATCTCGCTCGACGGCCAGAAGGTGGTCATCGACGGCCCGGCGCATGCGATGCGCCTGGGCATCGGCCTGGTGCACCAGGAGATCGCCCTGTGCGGCGACGCCACCGTGGCCGAGAACATCTTCATGCCCGAGATCAACGCCGGCAAGCACGCGTGGATGAACTACGCGAGCCTCAACGAACGCGCCGCCAGGGTGCTGCAGCGGCTCGGGCAGGACATCGACCCGGCCTCGCTGGTGAGCACGCTGAGCATTTCGAGCCAGCAGCTCATCGAGATCGCCAAGGCGCTCACGCTCGACTGCAAAGTGCTGATCCTCGACGAGCCGACGGCCGCGCTGACCGACAACGAATCGGTGGCGCTCTTCAAGGTGCTGCACGACCTGAAGGCGCAGGGCATCGGCATCATCTACATCAGCCACCGCATGGCCGAGATCTTTGCGCATGGCGACCGCGTGACCGTGCTGCGCGACGGGCGCAACGTGCATTGCGGCCCGCTGGCCGAGCTCAATGCCGACGACCTGGTGCGCCGCATGGTCGGGCGCGACCTGGGCAACTACTACCCGCCCAAGCAGGACGACCGAAGCTCCAACGACCCCGTGCTCGAAGTGAGCGACATCGCCGATGGCGAGCGCGTGCATGGCATCTCGTTCACGCTCAGGCGCGGCGAGATCCTCGGCATTGCCGGCCTGATGGGCGCCGGCCGCAGCGAACTCGCCGAGACCGTGTGCGGCCTGCGCCCCGCCACGCGCGGCACGGTGCGCCTGCGCGGCAAGACGCTCACGGTGCGCAAGTACAGCGACGCGCTGCGCGAAGGCATCGCCTACCTCAGCGAAGACCGCAAGGCGGCCGGCGTGTACCTCGACCTGCCCATTGCGCAGAACATCGCATCGATGGCGCTGCAGCGTGTCAGCTCGCGCTTCGGCCTTTTGCAGCGCGCGGCCGAACACAAGCTGGCCACCGACCTGGGCGCCAAGCTCAAGCTGAAGTCCGATGGCGTGGCGATCGACGTGGCGAGCCTGTCGGGCGGCAACCAGCAGAAGGTGGCCATCGCCAAGCTGCTGGCCACCAACCCGTCGGTGCTGCTGATGGACGAGCCCACGCGCGGCGTGGACGTGGGCGCCAAGTCGGAGATCCATCACATCCTGCGCGAGCTGGCGGGCCAGGGCGTGGGCGTGGTCGTGATCTCGTCGGAGCTGCCCGAAATCATCGGGCTGTGCGACCGCGCACTGGTGATCCGCGACGGCCGGCTGGCCGGTGAACTGCAAGACAACGAAATGACGGAAGAGGCGCTGCTGCGGCTGGCCTCGGGACTCGAACAGGAGATGGCATGAACTACCCCGCACAACTCGACGCCGGCGTGGCGCCACGGCAGGCACCGGGCGGCCCGGCGAAGCCGCCCAACAAGCTCACCAGCATGCGCGAGATGGGCCTGTTGCTCATCATCGCGGTGCTGTGCGTGGCCATGAGCTTCGCCTCGCCCTACTTCCTCACGTGGGACAACGTGCGCGCGATGCTGCTGTCGTTCTCCATCGAAGGCATCGTGGTGGTTGGCATGACGATCCTGCTGATCGTCGGCGGCATCGACCTGTCGGTGGGCTCGGTGGTGTGCTTCGCGATGGTGGTCACCGGCAAGCTGTTCCTCATGGGGCTGGACCCGTGGACGGCAGGCCTCGTGGCCATCGGCGCGAGCGCGTTGATCGGCGCCATGATCGGCGGCTGCGTCACGCGCATCGGGCTGAACCACTTCATCGCCTCGCTGGCCTTCATGGTGATCGTGCGCGGGCTGTGCCTAGCGCTCACGCAGGGCACGCCGCAGTCGCTGTTCTCGCTGCCGGCGGAGTTCAAGTTCATCGGCCAGGGCACGCTGTTCGGCATTCCGGCGGTGATCCTGATCTTTTTGGCGATCGTGGTGGTGAGCGACTTCGTGCTGCGCCGCTCGACGCTGCTGCGCCGCGTGTTCTACACCGGCAGCAATGAGAAGGCCGCGCTGTACTCGGGCATTCGCGTGGGCCACGTGAAGTTCTGGGTCACGGTGCTGTGCTCGGCTTCGGCCGGTCTTGCCGGCGTGATCTACACCGCACGCTTCGGCGCCGCCACGCCGACCTTCGGCATGGGCATGGAACTCAACGTGATCGCCGCTGCCGTGATCGGCGGCGCCAGCCTCAAGGGCGGCTCGGGCACGGTGCTTGGCGCGGTGCTCGGGCTGGCCCTGCTGTCGGTGGTGACCAGCTCGCTGATCCTGCTCGACGTGTCGCCTTACTGGCAGGACGTGATCAAGGGCCTGATCCTGCTCGCGGCCGTGACCATCGACCACATCCTGAACACCCGAAAGACCAAGCGATGAGCTCCACCACTGCATCGACGATGAAGAAGACCACCCTCGGCCCCTCGGGCATCGAAAGCTCGGCCATCGGCCTGGGCACCTGGGCCATGGGCGGATGGATGTGGGGCGGCGGCGACAACGCGGCCGCCGTGCTGGCGATCCAGGCCTCGCTGGACGCAGGCGTGACGCTGATCGACACCGCGCCGGCCTACGGCCTGGGCCGCTCCGAGAGCATCGTCGGAACTGCGCTCAAGGGGCGCCGGCAGGAAGCGGTGATTGCCACCAAGTGCGGGCTGGTGTGGCACACCCAACAGGGAACGCACTTCTTTGAAGAAGACGGCCACCCGGTGTACCGCTACCTCGGGCGCGAGTCGATCTTTCATGAATGCGAAGAGAGCCTGAAGCGCCTGCAGACCGACTACATCGACCTGTACATCACGCACTGGCAGGACAGCACCACGCCCGTGGCCGAGACCATGGACGCGCTGCTTTCGCTGAAGAAGCAGGGAAAGATCCGCGCCATCGGCGTGAGCAACGTGAGCCCCGAGACGCTGGCCGAGTACCTGCAATACGGCCCGGTCGATGCCGCGCAGGAGCGCTACAGCCTGATCGACCGCGAGATCGAGCAGACGCTGGTGCCGCTGTGCACCGAGCACAACGTGGCGGTGCTCGGCTACTCGTCGCTCGCGCTCGGCCTGCTGGCCGGCCCCATCGACCCCGCGCGCCAGTTCACCGGCGATGACCAGCGCGCCACCAACCCGCGCTTCAGCACGGCGAACCGCGTGAAGCTCAAGGCCTTCTTCGAAGAACTGGAGCCGCTGCGCAAGCAGCTCGAATGCTCGTTCGGCCAGATGATGATCGCGTGGACGCTTGCACGCGGCAGCGTCTCGGTGGCGCTGTGCGGCGCGCGCGTGCCGAAGCAGGCCATCGAGAACGCGGCCGCCGGCGCGATCACCCTGCGCGACGACGCGCTGCTGCTGATCGACGCCGCAGCCGCCCGCCACCTGAACGCGCTGGCCTGACGCCTGCCGCTTCATTCCCCTCACTTCTCTGAACAAGGATTCCCTTCGTATGTCGAAAGACAAGACCGCGCGCCTGAACCGGCTGCTGAACAACGGCCGCTGCCTGGACATCGCGCTCGACCATGGCGTGTGCAACGAGCCCTCGTTCCTCGACGGCCTGGAGGACATGCCCCAGGTCATCGACAGGCTCGTGGGCGCCAAGCCCGATGCGCTGCAGCTCAACTACGGCCAGTCCGACCTGCTGCAGGACCGCCCCGGCCGCGACAAGCCCGCGCTGGTGATGCGCATCGACATGGGCAACCCCTACAACGCCACGCTGCACCGCGTGATGTGGGCCCAGTTGCAGAACGAGCACGACCCGGTGCTGCCGGCCGTGCAGCGCGACGCGGCCTGCGTGGTGGTCAACCTGTTCATGCTGCCGAACGAGCCCGACCTGTTTCGCCAGTGCGTGCAGAACATCGCGCGCGTGCGCGCCGACTGCGACCGCTACGGCATGCCGCTGATGATCGAGCCGCTGGTGATGCAGTCGCCCACGCCGGGCAGCCGCTACATGGTCGACGGCGACGCCGAGAAGATCGTCACGCTGGTGCGCCTGGCGCGCGAGATGGGCGCCGACATCGTCAAGGCCGACCCGACCAGCGACCCGAAGGATTTCCACCGCGTGGTGCAGGCCGCGCGCTGCCCCGTGCTCGTGCGCGGCGGCGGCCGCGAAGACCTGCAGCAGGTCTTCGCGCGTTCGCGCGTGCTGATGGACGAGGGTGCGGTCGGCATGGTGTACGGGCGCAACGTCTACCAGCACGCCAACCCGTCGGCGGTGGTCGATGCGCTGATGGCCATGATCCACCGCGGCGCCAGCGCCAAGGAGGCATGGGACATCTATGAATCGGGCGGCGCGAAGTGATGCGCTGACGCCCGCTTGACGGAGGAGGGAGAGGCTGCACGGCGGGCAACGGTTTCGTTGCCCGCCGGGGGTGCGCCTGCGCGCGCGCTTTGCTGGTGAACGACGGAGTTGATCGAGGAAGAGGGTTCCCTGCGAACTTCAAACAACCTGGAGGCGACGATGAAAATCCGGTATTACTTGATGGCGTTCCTGCTGCCATGCATCACCTTGCTGACGCATGCGGCGATCACCGGGGTCAGTCCGATGACGACCCTGGGCAACATGGCGGCGGCGGTGTCCGAAGCCGTCGCCGACCCGCTCCCGCTGCAGGGGCCGGGCCTGGGCAATCTCACCTACACCTCGGCCGAGCTGTTCAAGCCGGTGTCGATGATCACGAGCCTGGCGCACCCGCTCGACCCGGCGCACAGCGATGCCTACGAGTCGCGCGAGGTGCCCGCCACCTACCCGGGCCGCAAGGACTACGGCATGAACGCGGGCATCATGATCAACGGCTACTTCCTCACCTCCTTCGCGCCGGACAGCGGCCTGGGCCCGGGCGGCTTCCTGCTGTACGACGTGTCGAACCCGCGCCAGATCAAGCTCGTCAAGAAGATCTACGAGCCCGAGGCCCGCACCAAGGAGTTCCGCGAAACGCACTCCTTCGGCACCGCGAAGATCGGCGGCAAGACCTACGTGGTGCTGCCCAGCATCAACGGCGTCGAGTTCTGGGACTTCACCGACATCAACGACATCAAGCAGGTGAAGAAGCTGGCGCTGCCCGGCGTGAACGGCGGCGACTACGAGAACGTGGCCTGGCAGCTCTGGTGGCAGGCGCCCTACCTGTACGTGGCGTCTGCCGGCCGCGGCATCTTCATCGTCGATGCCACGGACCCCGCGAACGCGGTGGTCGCGAACCGCGGCGCCGGCAAGCCGAACCCGGTGCCGACGGGCGAACTCGGCGGCTTTCGCATCGGCCCGATCTTCACGATGGGCAACCACATGGTGCTGACCGCGATGGAAAGCAACGGCGGCTTCGCGAGCCTGGACATCTCCGACCCGCTCAACCCCAAGGTGCTCGATTCGATCGTGGGCACCACGCCGTTCTATTACGCAACCTGCTTCGACGGCCGGAACCTGCATGCCTCCGCGCGCAACAGCGGCGCCAAGATGTACAGCTACGACCTCTCCGACCGCTCGCGCTTCGTGGCCGAAGACAACCGGCTGGTCATCGACGAACAGCTCTACTGCGCCACGCAGGACAACTACGTGATCCAGGGCGCGCAGACGCGCATCCACAAGGTCGATGTGAGCAACCCGCTGAACCATGTCGAAGTGGGCCGCGGCAGCATCCTGCGCGAGGACGACCCGAACTTTTCGCACTCGGACAACGGCCAGGTCGCGATGTTCGGCAACCTCGTCTTCGTGGGCAACGACCACGGCTCGGGCAGCGGCTTCATCGTGCACTCGGTCGACCCGGACACCACCAAGCCTGAGGTGAAGCAGGTCTCGCCCGCCAACGGCGCGAAGCAGCAGGCGCTGACCTCGCGCATCGGCCTGGGCATGACCGACAACATCCGGCCCGAGAGCGTGAATTCCAACACCTTCATCGTGCGCCCCGTGGGCGGCAACACGCTGGCGGGCACCTACAGCGTGCAGCTGGGCATCGTCAACTTCCACCCCGAGCAGCCGCTGCAGCCGGGCACGAGCTATGAAGTGTTCCTGCCGGCCAACGGCCTGAAGGACTATGCGGGCAACGCCATCGGTGCGGACTACAAATCGACCTTCAACACCGGCAACGCGACCGACATCAACCTGATGCACCACTGGACGCTGGCGGGCAACCTCTCGGACCCGGTCGGCAACAACGGCGGCACGCCGGCACAGGGCGATGCGTTCGAGAGCATCGGCATGAACTTCGCGAACCGCACCGCCGGTGTGCCGCTGAAGAACGATTCGGTGGCCACCGTGCTCGGCGGCACCGCATCGCTGAGCTTCTACATGAAGACCACGCAGGCAGGCGGCCCCAACTCGTGGACCGCGCCCGGCATCTTCGGGCGCGACCAGTCGGGCGGCGCGGACGACGTGTTCTGGGGCTGGCTCGACAACGGCGGCCGCATCAAGCTGTCGATCGGCAACGACGCGGGCACGGCCTCCACGGCAGCCGTGAACGACGGCAACTGGCACCACGTGGTGTTGACGCGCGATGCGGCCTCGGGCGCGCAGGCGGTGTACGTCGATGGCGTGAAGACCACCTCCACCGGCCCCACGGGCAACAAAGGCCTGTCGAACAAGTTCAGCGTGCTGGGGCAGATCCAGGGCAACACGGCACTGTTCAAGGGCACGCTGGCGGAAGTGCGCGTGTACGGCCGCGTGCTCAACGACACCGAGGTGAACACGCTGCGCGGCCAGGCCATCATCGGCGACCCGGGCCTTGGCGGCGGGCCGAAGATCGTCAATGGCCAGCTGGTGTTCAACCCGGCCACGCTGGGCAGCGGCGGCGCGCAGTTCCGCTGGAACTTCGGCGACGGCACGCAGACGGCCTACTCGAACCAGCCGAACTACAGCTACACCTACACGCGCCCCGGCCACTTCACGGTGACGCTGACGGTGAAGGACGCCAACGGCCGCGAGACCTTCTACACCTACAACCTCACGGTGATCGTTCCGGTCACGGCGCGGGCGCCCACGCACACCACCAACATCGCGGGCGACGCGAACGCGGTGTACTCGGTCAACCCCGACAGCGGCACGGTCGCGGCCATCGATGCGCAGACGCTGGCCAAGCGCTGGGAAGTACGCGTGGGCGAAGAACCGAAGACGCTGGCCGTGGGCCCCGACGGCCGCCTCTGGGTCGCGGTGCAGGGCGAAGACAAGCTGGTGGTGCTCAACGCGGCCGACGGCAGCACCTCGGCCACCGTGCCGCTGGCCTACGGCAGCGGTCCCTACGGCGTGGCCTTCACGCCCGACGGTGCCAAGGGCCTGCTGACGCTGGAGAGCAAGTCGGTGCTGATGAGCTTCGACCCGAGCAACGGCGCCACCACCGGCGCGGTCGCGCTCGACGGCAACCTGCGCGGCATTGCCGTCAACGCCGATGCGCAGGTGGCCTACGTCACGCGCTTCAAGTCGAAGATGACCGGCGGCCAGCTGCACAAGGTGAACCTGCAGACCATGAGCGCGATGACGACCATCGCGCTGCCGGTGGACACCACCACGGTCGACACCGAAAGCCGCGCACGCGGCGTGGCCAACTACCTGAGCCAGGTCGTCATCTCGCCGGACGGCACGCGGGCGGTGCTGCCTTCGAAGAAGGACAACATCGTGCGCGGCAAGTTCAGGGACGGCAACAACCTGGTGCACGACCAGACGGTGCGATCCATCCTCTCGCAGGTCAACCTGCAGACGGCGGCCGAAGTGTTCGCCGAGCAGATCGACTTCGACGACCGCGCACCGGCGCGCGCCGCGCTGTTCTCGCCGTCGGGCGACTACCTGTTCGTGGCGCAGATGGAAGGCAACCGCGTGGCCATCGTCGATCCGTACAGCCGCTCGGTGCGGGGCGAGATCAACGCCAGCAGCGCGCCGCACGGCCTGTATCTGGACGCGGTGCGCAAGCGCCTGTACGTCAACAACTTCCTGGCGCGCTCGGTGTCGGTGCACGACGTGGCCTCGGTGCTGGCGTCGGAATCGGCGGCGGCGGTCTTCCTGCAGAACGTCTCGACGGTCGCGCAGGAGCCGATGTCGCCCGCGGCGCTGCGCGGCAAGCAGGTGTTCTACAACGCGGCCGACCGACGCATGAGCAAGGACAACTACATCTCCTGCGCGAGCTGCCACGCGGATGCCGGCGACGACGGCATGGTGTGGGACTTCACCCAGCGCGGCGAGGGCCTGCGCCGCACCATCAGCCTGCAGGGACGGCGCGGCCTGGGCCACGGCAAGCTGCACTGGACGGCCAACTTCGACGAGGTGCAGGACTTCGAGAACGACATCCGCAACGAGTTCGGCGGCACCGGCTTCCTGACGAATGCGGACTTCGCGGCCACGCAAGACCCGCTGGGCGCGCCCAAGGCCGGCAAGAGCGCGCAGCTGGACGACCTGGCGGCCTACCTGACCTCGCTGAACAAGTACATGCGCAGCCCGGCGCGCAACGCCGACGGCAGCCTCAGCGTGGATGCGGCGCGGGGCCAGGCGCTGTTCGCCTCGGCGCAGTGCGTGACCTGCCACACCGGCGCCACCTTCCGCGACGGCGTGCGGCATGACGTGGGCACGATCCAGGCCTCGTCGGGCAAGGGCATGAACCAGCCGCTGGCGGGCGTGGGCTTCGACACCCCGACGCTGCTGGGCACCTGGAACACGACGGCGTTCTTCCACAACGGCCAGGCGGCCACGCTGCAGGACGTGCTCGCCAGCGGTCACGGCAACGCCAGCAGCCTGCCGCCCGCCGACGTGGTGGCGATCCGCGAGTACGTGCGCTCGCAGGACACCGACCCGACGCCGACCATCACCCGCATCCGTTCGAACCACAGCAACCTGTGCGTGAACGTCAAGGGCGCTGCAACGACGAGCGGGACGACGGTGGTGCAGTGGCCATGCGGCAACGCGGGCAACGAGAGGTTCACGGTGACGGGCCTGCCCGGCGGCTACGTGCAGTTCAAGGCCGAGCACAGCGGCCTGTGCCTGGCGCAGAACGGCACCGCGACGACGAACGCGGCGGTGGTGCAGCTGGCCTGCTCGGCCGGCGACACCACGCAATGGAGCCAGGTGGGCGGCGCCTTGAAGAACCGCGCCTCGGGTTCGTGCCTCGACGTGCCGAACAACGCCACGACGCAAGACACGGCGCTGATCACCTGGACCTGCAACGGCGGCAACAACCAGAGCTGGACGCAGCTGCCCTGAAGCCCGGGCACTCGCCTGAAAGCAAAGCCGGCCGCGTCATGCGGCCGGCTTTTTTCTTGCCGCCCATGACCTCCCACGTCATGGACCGTGCGCACCCGCTCTGGGAAAGTACGTCCATCGATCAACCAACCAGGAGAAAACACCATGACCGGCTTCAACATCCTTCCCCTCGCAGTCGCGCTGCTGATCGGCATTGCCGCACTCGGCTCGTGCCTGGGCATCGGACTGGTCGGCCAGAAGTTTCTGGAAAGCAGCGCACGCCAGCCCGAAATGGTCGACACGCTGCAGACCAAGTTCTTCCTGATCGCGGGTGTGACAGACGGCGCATTCATCATCGCCACCGGCATCGGCCTGTGGTTTGCGACGGCCAATCCGTTTGGCTGACCCCCAGTCTTCGCGCACTTCGTGTCGCTGCGCCAACCCCCTTTCAGGGGGCAACACCTGCGGCCCGGCAAAGCCGGTTCCGCGGTGTTCTCGAGCAGGCAGCGCACCAGGAAGTGACACGCCCCACTGGCACCATTCGTGCTAGCACCGTTGACATTGAATTGTTTATAGTTAAAGTATTTAGCTATCAACGGTTCGATGTCGTCGGTGCTGCATGACGTGGTGCCGACGCGTCGTTTCACCCATCCTTGACGGAGAACCTGATGAGCCACCTGCCCCTGAAGTCGCCCGCGCTGCCGCGCACCCTGCTCTCGCTGCTGCTGTGCGGCGCCGCCCTCGGGGCTGCAGTGTCGGCCACCGCCGCCCCCGTCAAGGTCGGCCTGGCCCTCGACATCTCGGGGCCTTTTGCGGCATTGGGCGCCGAGGCGCGCGACGGTTTCGCGCTGGGCATCAAGCAGCTCAACGGCAAGCTCGGCGGGCAGGACGTCGAGTTCATCCAGGCCGACATGGCCGGCAGCCCCGACCAGGCCAAGCAGCTGGTCGACCGCATGATCCAGCGCGACAAGATCGATCTCTTCAGCGGCCCCATCGGCTCCAACGTGGCGCTGGCCGTGGGCCCGACGCTCTTCAACGCGAAGGTGCCGTACCTGTCGGCCAATGCCGGCCCGAGCCAGTTCGCGGGTGCGCAATGCAATGCCTACTTCTTCGGCACCGCCTACCAGAACGACCAGTTCCATGAAGCGGCTGGCAAGTTCGCGCAAGACCGCGCCTTCAAGAAGATCGTGCTCATTGCGCCCAACTACCCGGCCGGCAAGGATGCGCTCGGCGGCTTCAAGCGCCAGTTCAAGGGCCAGGTGGCCGACGAGCTGTACACCAAGCTCGGCCAGATCGACTACGCCGCCGAACTCGCGCAACTGCGCGCGGCCAAGCCCGACTCGATCTACTTCTTCCTGCCCGGCGCGATGGGCATCAACTTCATCAAGCAGTTCGTGGGCGCGGGCCTGTCGAAAGACATCACGCTCGTGACCAGCGGCTTCTCGGCCGATGAAGACGTGATCGGCGCGGTGGGCGAGCCGATGCTCGGCCTGTTCAACACCTCGCACTGGGCGCACGACCTGGACAACGCCGCCAACAAGTCTTTCGTGGCCGCGTTCCGCAAGGAATACAACGGCCGCTATCCGTCGGTGTACGCCGCGCAGGCCTACGACGCGATCCTCGCGATGGACGCGGCCGTGAAGCAGTCGGGCGGCAACGCGCAGAACCGCGAAGCCGTCATCGCCGCGCTGAAGAAGGCCAACTACGCCTCGACGCGCGGCAACTTCAAGTATGCGAACAACCACTATCCGGTCGAGAACTTCTACCTGCGCGTGATCGGCAAGGACGCACAGGGCAAGGTCACGAACAAGCTGATCAATACGGTGCTCACGAACTACGGCGACTCGTACGCCGACAAGTGCCCGCTGAAATAAGGCTCGCCCCCAGGCTACGCGCACTTCGTGTCGCTCCTCCTACCCCCTACCGGGGGCGACACCTGAGGCCCGGCAAAGCCGGTTCCTCGGTGTCTCCTGAATGAATGCGGGCAACCCTCCTGATGATCGTATGAGTGGAATTCTTGTTCTCGAGCAGCTGCTCAATGGCCTCGGCTACGGGCTGATGCTGTTCCTGCTGGCGGCCGGGCTCACGCTGGTGTTCGGCATCATGGACGTGCTGAACCTTGCGCACGGCTCGCTGTTCATGGCCGGCGCGTACGTGGCGGCCGAGGCGCACACGCGCACCGGCTCGTTCACGGCCGCCATCGTCATCGCGGTGGCGGTCACGGTGGTGGTGGCGCTGCTGCTCGAAGTGCTGCTGATGCGCCGGCTCTACACACGCGATCACCTCGCGCAGGTGCTCGCCACCTTCGGCGTGATCCTGGTGGCCGACGACATCGTGACGATGGCCTGGGGCCCGTCGCCGGTGATGGCACCGACGCCGGCTGCGCTTTCGGGTCCGGTCAACCTCATGGACGGCCTGCCCTACCCGGCCTACCGCCTCGTGATCCTTGTCGGCGGGCTGCTGGTGGCGCTCGCGCTGTACCTGCTGGTCAACCACACGCGCATCGGCATGCGGGTGCGCGCGGGCGCGTCCGACCGGCCGATGGCCGAGCTGATGGGCGTGCGCGTGGGCCGCATCTTCAACGGCGTGTTCCTGCTCGGTGCGGCGCTGGCCGCACTGGCCGGCGCGCTGATGGGCCCGATCGTCGCGGTGCAGGTCGGCATGGGCGAAGCCATCCTGATTCCGGCGCTGGTGGTGCTGGTGATCGGCGGCATCGGTTCGGTGCGCGGCGCCTTCGTGGCCGCACTGCTGGTGGGCGTGGTCGATACCGTCGGGCGCGCCTTCGTGCCGATGCTGCTGCGTGCCACGCTGCCGCCCGCCACGGCGGCCGACCTGGGCCCGCTGTTCGCCGAAGTCGCGATGTACGCGCTGATGGTGATCGTCCTGATCTTCCGGCCCTCGGGGCTTTTCTCGGCGCGCGCATGAAGCCCTCTTCCTCATCTTCACGCTACATCGGCCTCGGGCTGCTCTTCGTGCTGCTCGCGGCGTTTCCGCTGGTCGCGCCGCTGTTCGGGCTCGAGTTCTACATCGGCTTCGTGCGGCGCGTGCTCATCGTGGCGCTGGCCGCCGCGAGCCTCAATTTCATCCTCGGCTTCGGCGGCATGGTGGCGCTGGGGCATGCGGGCTTCATCGGCATGGGCGCGTACACGCTGGTGGCGCTCAGCGACGCGGGCGTCACGTCGGCCTGGATCATGTGGCCAGCGGCGGCGCTCGTGGCCGGCCTCGTTGCCGCGCTGATCGGCACGGTGGCGCTGCGCACGCGCGGCGTGTACTTCATCATGACCACGCTGGCCTTCGCGCAGATGCTGTACTTCGTGGTGGTGTCGCTGCGCCGCTATGGCGGCGACGACGGCTACACGCTGATGTCGCGCCCCACGCTGCTGCCCGGCCTCGACCTGGGCAACGAATCGAACTTCTACTGGGTGGTGCTGGCCATCGTGGCGCTGGCGCTGTGGTGGCTGCACCGCGCCACGCAGTCGCGCTTCGGCCATGCGCTGATGGGCATTCGCGACAACGAGACGCGCATGCGGGCGCTGGGCTATCCGGTGTTCCGGCTGCAGCTGGTGGCGTTCACCATCGCGGGGGCCATCGCCGGATTGGCGGGTGCGCTGCTCGCCGGCGGCAACGGCTTCGTGAGCCCGGCCACGATGCACTGGACGCAGTCCGCGACGCTGCTGGTGATGGTGGTCATAGGCGGACTGGGCCGCAGCTGGGGCGGGCCCGTGGGCGCCGTCGTGTGGCTGGTGCTCGAAGAGGCGCTGAAGCAGCACACCGAGCATTGGCACATGCCGCTCGGGCTGCTGTTGATTGCTGTCGCGTTGTGGGCACCCAAAGGGCTTGCTGCTCTCTACAAGCGCCGCCTGCCCGTCACCCCGGCTCTCTCCCCAGAGGGGCGAGGCAGCAAGGCAACACCATGAGCCTTTTCAGAATCGAAGGGTTGGTCAAGCGCTTCGGCGGACTGCTGGCCACCGACCATGTGAACCTCACCGTGGAGCGCGGCGAAGTGCATGCGCTGATCGGGCCGAACGGCGCGGGCAAGACCACGCTGGTGAACCTCATCACCGGGCTGCTGAAGGCCGACGCGGGCCGCATCCTGCTCGACGAGATCGACATCACGAAGCTCAAGGACCACCAGCGCGTGGCCGCCGGCATGTCGCGCTGCTTCCAGGTCACGCGCGTCTTCGCCAAGGAGACGGTGCACGACAACCTCATGCTCGCCGCGCAGGCCCATGCGGGCAGCAGCCTGCGCTTCATGGCGCCGCGCGCGACCGAACGCGACCTGATCGACCGCGCCGTGGCGCTGGCCGACCGCGTGGGCCTGGGCAGCGAGCGCAACCGCATCGCCGGCACCTTGCCGCACGGTGCGCAGCGCGCGCTCGACGTGGCGCTGGCGCTCGCGGCCGAGCCCAAGTTGCTGCTGCTCGACGAGCCGATGGCCGGCATGGGCCCCGACGAATCGGCGCGCATGGTCGAGCTGATCGAATCGCTGCGCGCGTCGATGGCCATCCTTTTGATCGAACACGACATGGACGCGGTGTTCCGCCTAGCCAACCGGCTCACGGTGCTGGTGCAGGGCAAGGTGCTGATGAGCGGTACCGCCGACGAAGTGCGGGGCCACCCCGACGTACAGGCCGTCTACCTCGGCACCGAAGCAGAAGGCCATTCATGACAACGACATTGCTCGAAGCGAAGGCCATCGAGGCCGGCTACGGCGCGAGCCAAGTGCTGTTCGGCATCGACCTCGACATCCGCCCCGGCGAAGTGCTTGCGCTGCTCGGCCGCAACGGCATGGGCAAGAGCACGCTGCTGAAGGTGCTGACCGGCACGCTCGCGCCGATGCGCGGTGACGTGCATTTCGACGGCGCGGCCATCGGCGGCCCGAACAAGTCGATGCGGCCGGATGCCATCGCGCGGCGCGGCGTGGCCATCGTGCCCGAGGGCCGGCACGTGTTTCCGAATCTCAGTGTCGACGAGCACCTGCGCGCCTTCGCGCGGCCGCGCCCCGGCAGCGCGCCGCGCTGGACGGTGGAGGCGCTCTACGGCCTGTTCCCGCGTCTGTCGGAGCGCAAGGCCAACGCGGGCAACCAGCTCTCGGGCGGCGAGCAGCAGATGCTGGCAATTGCGCGCGCTCTCTCGACGCACCCTCGCCTGTTGATCCTCGATGAAGCCACCGAAGGCCTCGCACCGGCGATCCGCGAAGAGATCTGGCATTGCATCGCCACGCTCAAGGCCGAGGGCGAAGCGATCCTGGTGGTCGACAAGTACGTGCAGCGCCTGCTGCCGCTGGCCAACCGCCACGTGATCCTCGAACGCGGGCGCGTGGTGTGGCAGGGCGACTCGGCCGCGCTCGACGCCGACCGCTCGTTGTGGACGCGCTACCTGGGCGTCTAGGCCTCTTGCTCGCGCCTATCGCACTTCGCAGTCGACGGCATTCGACTTGGGTGAACTGCTGCCGTTCGCCGCGACGGGCGTGCCCGAATTGAACACGGGCGGCGGCGTGAACTGGATGCCCGGGTTCTGGGGCACGACCACAGGCGGTACGGTGAACGAGGGCGTGAAGCCGAACTGCCCCGCGCTGAAATTGGCCGTACCGGCCGGGTTGGTGACATGGATCAGCCCATCGAGCACCTGCACGTAAAGACCGGGCGCCCGCGAGGCGCCGGGTATCGGCGGCACGTTGTTCTGTGCAAAAGCGGGTGTCGCGGCCATCGCGACCACGGCGGCAAGCAGGGCGAAGAAGATTTTTTTCATCGGTGTCTCGCGAAGGTGGTGGCTCAAGGCTGCTGCAGGGACACGACCATGCTGGCGTTGCCCTTCAGTGCGCCCATCGGCGTGTTGATGACGGTGGCGTCCTTGCTGCGCTGGCCCACGGCCCCGGCGATGCTGCGAAAGCCGCCCTGTGCCAGGCCCAGCTCGATGTTGTCCTGCTGCGGCTTGCCGGCGTCGTAGTCGTAGCGCGTCACCACCAGCATCGACTGCGGCTGCAGGATCAGCTCGGCACCGTCGTTGAACTTCAACTGGGCGTAGGCGCGGCTCTCGGTCATGAGCGTGTCGCCCCGGCGGATCTGCGAGTCCACGGCCAGCAGCCGGGTGGTGCCTTCGGCGCTGCGAACGACCAGCACGCCCGACAGGTTGGTCACCGTGCCGACGGCCTGTGCGTGAGCGGCGGTGGCCCCTGCGAGCGATGCGGCAAGGGCCAGCAGCCCGGCGATGGATTGAAACGGTTTCATGGTGTGGGCCGGCCTCAATTGCAGTACATCTTCTTCGGGGTTGCGCCGGACTTGGGCTCGCTCTTCGCCACCAGGTCGGCATCGGTCGCGGTCTTGTCCTTCGACTTCGGGTCCGGGGACGTCGACGAAGCGTCGCTCGTGGGCAGCGATGCGACGACGGTCTTGACGACTTCGCTGGCCGCCTGCTGCACAGGCGCGACCGGCGACGACGCCGTCGGCGGCGACAGGACCTGGCAGAGCGCCGAGTTGGGCGCGATCGTGCAGATGTCGGCGGACGGCGGAGGCACCACCGCGGGCGTCGATGCCACGGCGGAACAACCCGCCAGCGACGGGCTCACCGCGCACATGGCCGCGCTCGGCAGCACGGCCGAGCAGCCTGGCAGCGCAGCGTTCACGGTGCAGGAGGCCAGCGTCGGCAACACGGCGGTGCAACCCGGCAGCGCGGCGTTGGCGGTGCACGCCGACAGCGTCGGCGCGGTGACGGCCAGGGCGCGCGCCACGGTCGCGCCGCTCGACGGATAGCTGACGAAGAGCGTCGCGGTGCTGCTGCTCGATGCCAAGGGCGGCGCGTTGACCTGGGCGAAGGCGCCGGTGTTGTAGGCGCCGCGCGTCACCACGAAGTCGGCCGTCGCGCCGTTGGCGGGCACGAAGCCGCCCAGCGCGCCGAGGTTCAGCGTCCCGCCGAGGTTGACCGATCCGCCCACATCGAGCAGGTCGAAGCCGTCGTTGCCGAGCCGGATGTTCAGCACGCCGCTGCTGCCCTGCGTGTAGTTGCCCTGCACGGCGAGCGTGCCCGTGGCGCCGGCCGTGCCGGGCGACACGGTGCCGTTGTTGTACAGCGTGGCGTCGCCGCCCAGCGCGATGGCGCCGCTGCCCGCGATGCTGCCGTTGTTGTACAGGTGGGTGCCGCCGCTGCCCAGCGTGGTGCCGGCCTGCAGCACGATGGCGCCGTTGTTCGGGTTGTCGGCGCCCAGGCGCGCATCGAGTTCGCCTTCGTTGATCTGCACCGTGCCGCCGGCCAGGTTGGCCAGTGGCACGTAGGCCGTGCCGGCGCCGCTCTTGACGACGGTGCCGCTGTTCGCGAGCCGCCCCAGGTCGCCCGCGGTGAAGAGCGGCGCGGCATCCGAAGCGTTTGCCGCGATGCGCACGGTGGCGTTGGCATCGTTGGTGATCGTGCTGCCCGCAACCAGCGTCACATGCGATTGCGCGGCGAGGTCGAGCACCGCGCCCGCCTTGTTGTTGAAGGCGCCGCTGCCATGGAAGACCAGGCTGGCCGGCGACGCCGCGCCGAGGTTGACGGTGCCGTAGTTGTTCCAGGTGGTCTGGTCCAGGATGTCGAGCTGGGCCGCGTCCACGCTCACGAGGTTGCGCGTGGTGAGCGCGTAGCCCTGCCCGTTGATCGTGGCCGCCTCGCCGATGGCGAGCTGCGGTGCCGAGGCACCGATGTCCACCGCGCCGAGCAGCGTGATGTAGTTCTTCCAGGCCATCGTGCCCGCGCCGGCAAAGGCGACGTGGCTGTTGAGGTTCACGCTGTCGAGCGTCAGGCGCGTGCCGCCCGCGACCAGCACCTGCCCGTCGAGCGAAACGCCCTGCAGCGTCAGCGCGCCCGCATCGACGCGCACCGTGCTGCCGTTGCTGTTGGACATGCCGGTGTATTGCTGGTCGCTGGCGCTGTTCTTGATGAGCGTGCCGTTGTTGACGAAGTTGCTGACGAAAGCGCCCGAGCCCGCGAGCACGTCGGACTGCGTGCCCGAGGTGGTGATGCTGCCGTTGTTCTCGAAGTAGACGCCTTCGCTGCGCGCATTGATCGCACCGCCGCCGGCCACGGCGATGCCCGCGCCGTTGTGCCATGCGGTGGCGCCCTGCAGCACGACCTGGCCGTCGACCACGACGGGCGCGCCCTGGGTCGAGAGCGAACCGCCCGCGCTGCCGTAGATGTTGCTCGCGTGCAGCACCAGGCTGTTGTTGTTGCCGCTGGCGCCGAACACCATCGCCGTGCCGAGCGTCACGTTGCCGGACCACTCGACGGTGCCGGTACCTGTGAAGCCCGCGCCGGCATTGAAGGCATGCCCGCCCGAGAGCGACAGCGTGGTGCCCGAGCCCACGTTGAAGGTGCCGGTGTGCGTGCCGCCCTGGCCGAACACCGCGATGCCCGCGCCGCTGACCGACACCGTGCCGGCGTTGTTGAGCACGCCCGAGATCGGAGAGACCGGCGAGCCCGCGACGCCCACCGCCAGCGTGGCGCCCGATGCGACATTGACCGTCGCCGCATTGATCGCCGAGCCTGGCAAGCCGAGCGTGGTCGTTCCGCTCGCGATGTCGAGCGTGCCGTTGCCGTTCTGTATCACGCCCTCGGACACCGTGAGCACGCCGCCGTGCAGGTCCATGCCCGCGTTGAGCTTCACGGCATGGTTGGTGGTGGGGCTGGCGGGATAGTCGCCCTGGTAGTTGCTGTTGAGGTTCAGCGTGAGCGCGCTGGCGCTGCTGGTGATCGGTGCGTTGATGACGATGTTGTTGGCGTTCAGCGTCAGCGCCGAATCGATGGCCCCGCGCTTGGCGATGGCCGACGAGACGGTGATGTTGCCCTGGTCGATGTCCGTCGCCGGGTTGCCGCGGCCGGTCGTGATGCTCACGTTCACGCCCGCATCGAGCTGCGCCGTGACCACGTCGGCGCCGATGTACGCGCTGGTCTCGTTCGAGCTGATGGCGTTGCTGCCGGTGGTGCCGCCGCTGCCGCCGCCGGCCACGATCTCGATGCTGTAGGGGTCGATGTGCCACTCGCCGCCCTTGCCCACCGTGGGCACGTTGACGACATCGAGCGAGCGTTGGCCCGAGGTATCGACATAGCCGCCGCGTCCCGCGCTGCCGGTGGCCGACACGCGCCCGTCGATGGCAGCCGCGCCGTCGGCGTAGAGCTGCACGTTGCCGCCCGTGGTGCCGTTGGCGCTGATGTCGGAGGCGGCCGTGGTCTTGAGGTCGCCCGATGCGCGCAGGAACACGCGGCCGCCCTCGCGCACCACGCTGTCGGCGTTGATGCTGCCGCCGTTGCTCACGAGCCCCGCCGCCAGGCCGATGCGGCCCGCTTCGGCGGCGATGCGCCCGAGGTTCTTCACCTCGCCGGCCGTGCCGGTGATGGCCACCGAAACGCCCGGCGTGCCGGTGTCCATCAGCTGCACGCTCTGGCCGGCCGCGAGCAGGATCTCGCCATTCGGCGCGGTCAGCGTGCCGGTGTTGGTCACGCTCGGCGCGACCATGTAGATGCTGCCGCCGCTGGCAGTGGTGATGGTGCCCGCGTTACGGATCTCGCCGGCCGTGGCGCCGGCCTTGATGAAGGTCAGGCGGCCCGCCAGGAAGTCGCTGTCGTTCACGTTGAGCGTGCTCGCGATGAAGCTGCCGACGTCGATGCGCGCGCCCGGCCCGACCATGATGCCGGCCGGATTGATGAGCCACAGCGCGCCGTTGGCCTTGATCTGCCCGTAGATCAGCGACGGGTCGCCGCCGATGGTGCGGGCGAGCAGCGCCGAGGTGCTGCCGGGCTGGCGGATGTCGACCAGCGCGTCCGCGCCCACATTGAAGGTCGCGAAGTTGACCAGCGCCTGCGGCGTGCTCTGGTTGATGTTCAGCGTCGTGCCGTTGCGCACGATCGAGACGTTGCCCGAGGTGACGTTCCACCCGGTCGGCAACGCGCCCGGTGCGAGCTGTGCCCACAGGGGCGTGCCGATCACGGCGCACGCGGCGGCGATGGCCAGGGAAATGAAGCGGGGGCGTAGGTGCAAGCGCATGAGGGTCTGCCTTTTGGAGAGGGTCAGAACGCCAACATGGCGCTCAGGTGCGCGCGCCAGTCGCCGCGCTTCTCGGTCAGCGAATTGCCGGCGTCGTTGACGCGGGCGATGTCCAGCCGCAGGTTGAAGTCGCGGCTCCAGGCGTAGCGCGCGCCGACGCCCATGCTCGAGACGGTGACGTGGCGCGGCACCGCGGTGCCCGCCACGCGGCTGTTGGCGCCGTAGCCGGCGTCATAGAACACCAGCGCGCGCAGCTGGCCCGGAATGCCGGCCCCGCCGGCCAGCTCGGGCGTGTACAGCTCGGCATTGACGATGGCGCCGCTGTCCGCCACCACCGCGCGCTCCTGGAAGCCGCGCACCAATGACAGCCCGGTCAGGCCGAACTGCTCGCTCGACACCAGCGGCGTGCGCGCGTACTGCGCGCTGCCGTTCAGGCGCACCTGCCAGTCGCCCGCCAGTCCCTTGAACCACGAGGCCGCGCCGTGCAGCACCACGAAGCCGTCGTGCGTGTCGCGGTTGCCGGGCGTGAGGTACGAGTAGCGGTCGGTGCGGCCGTCGACGTTGGTGTAGCGCGTGCCGCTGGCAAGGTTGCGCGAGATGCCGACGCTGTAGCCCAGCGTTTCGCCGACGCCCTCGCGCTGGCCGATGTAGGTCAGGCTCAACGGAGCCGTGGTGTAGGGCACACAAGAAGCGATGGGCGGCGTCGGCGGCGCAATGCTCACGTCTTCGCCGCCGATGTTGCAGCGCGAGTCGATGCGCTTGCGGTCGATGCCGAGCACGAGCTTGGCGCTGTACTCGCCGCTGCGGCCCAGGAAGTGGTTCCAGCGCAGGCCGTAGATGTCGCCCTTGCCGGTGAAGCCCAGCACGCCGCCGAGCGTGGGCGAGCTGGCCGGCGAGTTGGCGCTCGATTTGCCGTAGACGAAGTCGATGCTGTCGCCCAGGCGGTACAGCGGAATCCGGTAGCCGAGCGAATACAGCTCCAGGCGCATGCCCGAGGGGCTGTCGGGCGAGGTGGTGTAGGCCAGCGTGCCCACCTGGTCGCGGTCGAACAGGTTCGCATGCTGCAGCGCGACGCCGGTGCGCCAGCGGCCGCTCGCGGGCGTGCCGGTGTTGTCGAGCGTGGCGATGATGCGCAGCGGGTTGTTGTCGGTCACCGCCACCTTGGCGTCGAGGGTGCCGGGCGTTGCGCCCTCGGCGAGCGACACGCCGATGTGCTTGGCCGGGTTGTCGTTGGCCAGCTGCACCGACTCGGAAATGGCGCGCAGGTCCGGCACGCGCCCTGGCTGCAGTTGCGGCAGGCTGGCGAGGATGTTGTCGGTGCTGAACCGGTTGTTGCCGGTGACGGCGACCGCGCCGATCACGGGCTGCACGACCTTGAGCCTGACGATGCCGCCGGTCAGCTCCTGCTCGGGCACCGAGACCTTCACCATCGTGTAGCCGGCCTTCGCGTAGGCCTGCTGCAGCGCATCGACAGCGCGCTGGATGTCGCCATAGGCGCGCCCCTGGCCCGTCAGCGGGCCGACCAGCCGGTCGATTTCCGCGGGGCCGAGCAAGGTGTTGCCGTCGACCTCGAAGCGCACGATGTCGAAGCGTTCGCCCTGCGCACCCGCGCCCAGCGCCGCCGCCACGAGTGTCGCGGCCACACCACATCGAACCCACCACTGTCTCATCGCGCGTCGCCTCATTGTTTTTGTTTCACCGGCAAGCTGAACAAAAAGGCGCCACCGCGGCGATGTTCAGAATGGATACGAATGGTATCTTGATGTAAACAAAAGTGTAAGAGGGCGCGCCCCGGGACGGCGCGGGATCAGGTGCCCGCGACCTCCGTCCGCTGCCCGTTGTGGCTGCCGCCACGACCCAGCACGCGCAGGGCCAACGCGCCGACGACGGCCGAGCAGCACGCAATGCCCGCCACCATCGGCAGCGGCGTGCCGTCGGCAAACGGCGCGACCAGCGCCACGGCCACCGCGCCGCCCGCGAAGTTCATCGTGCCCAGCAGCGCCGATGCGGTGCCGGCCCGCGCGGCATGCCCTTCCATCGCGACCACGAAGGTCGACGGCACGATCACGCCATTGAGCCCGTACACGGCCATCAGCAGGCCGACCAGCCCGCCGATGCGGTCGACGCCCGCCAGCGTGAGCACCAGCAACAGCGCGGTGATGGCGGCATGCGCCATGACCGCCGTGCGCAGCACGCGCCGGATGCCGAAGCGCGCCGCGAGCCAGCCATTCATCTGCGACGCCGCGATCATCGACACCGCATTCAGCGCGAACAGCACGGCGTACAGGCGCGGCGACACGCCGAAATGCGTGCTCATCACGAAGGACGAATTCGCGACGTAGATGAAGAAGCCCGAGAGCGTGAGCGAGGCCATGAAGGCCACGGCCATGAAATGCCGGTCGCCCAGCAGCACGCCGTAGCCGGCCATCGCGCCGCGCAGGCTGCTCTGCAGCCGCGCCGCCGGCGGCCGTGTCTCGGGCAGCAGGAGCGCCACCATGGCCACGGCCAGCACCGCAAGCGCGCCGATCACCCAGAACACCGCGCGCCAACTGCCCGCGTCGGCCACGACGCTGCCCACCAGCGGCGCAAGGATCGGCGACACGCTGTAGACCAGGATCAACAGCGACATGAGCCGCGCCGCCTCGGCACCGGTGTGCAGGTCGCGCACCACCGCGCGCGGCGTCACCATGCAGGCACAGGCGCCGAGCCCCTGCAGGAAGCGGAACGCGATCAGCACGCCGATGCCCGGCGCCAGCGCACAGCCGATGCTCGCGGCCACGAACACGCCCAGGCCCACGTACATCGGCCGCTTGCGCCCGAACATGTCCGACAGCGGGCCGGCCACGAGCTGGCCCACGCCGGTCGCGATGAAGAAGGCCATCAGGCTGGCCTGCACCGCGTGCGGGCCAGCCCCCAGCGCGTGCCCGATGGCCGGCAGCGCGGGCAGGTACATGTCGATGGCCGACGGTCCGATCGCGGTGAGCAGGCCCAGCACGATGGCGTAGCGGGAAAGTTGAGCGTTCGATGAGGACATGCGCCGATGGTCGCGCTGCGGCTTGGATGATTGAATAATCAACAGCCCGCATTTCCTATTCATCCGTACAAAACCATGGACCCCTTGTCCGATGTGCTGTCGATGCTCACGGTGAGCAGCACGCTCTCGTCACGCTTCGAGGCGCGCGGCCTGTGGGCCTTTCGGTATCCGCACTACGCCTCGCACATCAAGCTGGGCGGGGTGCTCGCAGGGCGGTTCCGCCTGCAGGTCGAGGGCGCCGGCGCGCCGGTCGTGCTGGACGCGGGCGACTTCTTCCTGCTGACCAACGGCCAGCCTTTCACGGCCTCCAGCGATCCGCCCGGTCCGCTGCAGGACGGCGTGCAGATCAGCCGCGACCATCGCGGGCCCGATGGCGTGCTGCGCTACGACGGCCAGAACGCCGAAGGCGGCCCGCTGGCCGTCATGGCCAGTGGCCGCTTCACCCTGCATGGCGAGGCCGGCGAACTGCTGCTGCGCCACCTGCCACCGCTCATTCACCTGCGCGCAAGCGATCCCGGCGCGCGGCCGCTGGTGGGGCTGCTCGACCTGCTCGCATGGGAAACGGCCGAGCTGCGGCCGGGCGCATCGCTGGCGCGCACCAACCTCGCGGCGCTGGTGCTGGTGCAGGCCCTGCGCGTGTACCTGGCCCATGCGCCGCAACCCGAAGGCTGGCTCGGCGCGATGGCCGATGCGCGCATCGGCGAAGCGCTGTCGCAGATGCATGGCGACATCGCGCGGCCATGGACCGTGGAGCGCCTCGCCCAGTCGGCCGGCATGTCTCGCACGGCCTTCGCGGTGCGCTTCAAGACGTTGACCGGCTCGACGCCGCTCGACTACCTCGGCGGCTGGCGCATGACGGTGGCGCGCAATGCGCTGCGGCATGGCGACGAAGCCATTGCACGCATCGCAGAGCGCGTCGGCTACCAATCAGAAACAGCTTTCAGTGCGGCCTTCAAGCGCACCGTGGGCGAAAGCCCGGGGCGCTTCCGGACGTTGAGCCGCGACAGCGCGGGCCTTACACCGAGCGCGTGATCCCGCCGTCCACGCGCAGGTTCTGCCCGGTGATGTAGCCCGCGCCTTCCGATGCGAGAAAGCCGATGACGGCGGCGATCTCGCTGCTCTTGCCGTAGCGGCCCATCGGAATGCGCGAACGGAACTCGGCCTTCTCGGGCAGGCTGTCGATGAAGCCGGGCAGCACGTTGTTCATGCGCACGTTCTGCGCGGCGTACTTGTCGGCAAACAACTTGGTGAAGGCCGCAAGGCCCGCGCGGAACACGCCCGAAGTCGGGAACACCGGGTCGGGCTCGAAGGCCGCGAAGGTCGAGATGTTGATGATCGTGCCGCCGCCTTGCGCCACCATCAGCGGCGCCACGAGGCGGCTGGGGCGCACGGCACTCAGCAGGTAGACGTCCATGCCGCGGTGCCAGTCTTCGTCGGTAATCTCCAGGATCGGCGCGCGAGGGCCGTGGCCCGCGCTGTTGACCAGCACGTCGACGCGGCCCCACTCATTGGCGACGCGGTCCACGAGCCGTTTCAGGTCGTCGTTCGATTGGTTCGAGCCCGTCACGCCGATGCCGCCCAGTTCGGCCGCGAGCGCTTCGCCCTTGCCCGACGACGAAAGAATGGCCACGCGAAAGCCGTCGTCCGCGAGCTTGCGGGCCGCTGCCGCGCCCATGCCGCTGCCACCGGCGGTGACGATGGCTACTTTTTTCTGTGCATCAGAAGACATGCAGGGTTCCTTGGTTCATGCAAAGCCTGCATTTAGCCAAGGATTCGGGTCTGCTGCCAGGCGGGGTTTGTGTTTCGGGCTGCTGCTGTTCGGGGGGCGTGCGGATGACACCGGGTACTCCCCTCCGCGAATGTCCCCCGGGGCTGCGCCCCTCCTCCTTTATTTCGCTGCAGGGAGCACCCGGTGCCATTCGCCCGAGGGCACGCTGCTGGTGTGCCGCCGATCAACGACTGCTCTGAACACGCTCACGCCGGCGGTGTGCTCCCCGCAGCGAAATAAAGGAGGAGCGAAGCGGGGGACATTCGCGGAGGGGAGCACGCCGTCGGCGTGGGCGTCGCCCTGAACAGCACAGCTCACCCACCAACCGCACAACGCAACGCAACGCAACGAACCGAAGCCGGCCTATGCCGTAGGCAACGTCGCCTGCATCGAAGCGCGCTGGTTGAACACCTTGAACCACTTCGCGCTGTTCGGCGCCTCGGCGCGCCAGTCGACGGCGGGAAAGCGAAAGTCCATGTAGCCCAGCGCGCAGGCGAAAGCGATGGTGCCGATGTCGACGCGATCGCCAAAAGAAGGCGCCGCGGCTTCGAGCCATTCAAGGCCGGTGCTCACCTTGGCGAGTTGGCCGTCGGTCCAGTCGGACCAGCGAAGCTCCTCGGGGCGCAGCACGTTTTCGTAGCGCGCGAGCAGTGCGGCACCGGTCATGCCGTCGGCCAGCGACAGTTCCGTGAGGCGTGCCCAGCGGTCGGCGCCTTCGGCCGGAAACAGCTTGCCCGACTGCGTGGCGTTCAGGTACTCGCAGATCACGCGGCTGTCGAACAGCACCTGGCCGTCGTCGGTCAGGAAGGTCGGCACCTGGCCCAGCGGGTTCTTCGGAATGATGGTGACGTCGCGCTTCACCGGGCCGGCCGCGCTCGGCAGCTTCTCGATGCGGTCGGCAATGCCCAGCTCGTGTGCCACGACCATGCACTTGCGCACGAAGGGGGAAGCGGGAGAGAAGAAGATTTTCATGATGGTGAAGAAGAAGTGATGTTGTTCAGCCGTGTTCTGCCGCGCCGTGTGCCAGGTGCATGCCCGCCACCCAGCCGAAGGTTAGCGCGGGCCCGAGCGTGATACCCGGCGCAGGGTACTCGCCGCCCATGACCGAGTGCATGTCGTTGCCGGCCACATACAGGCCCGCGATGGGCTCGCCCTGCGCATCGAGCGCGCGGGCGTTGCCGTCGGCGCGAATGCCGAGCGCGGTGCCGATGTCGCCGGGGTACACCTTCACGGCATAGAACGGCGCTTGCTTCACTGGCGCAAGGCAGGCGTTGGGTTGATGGTCCGGGTCGCCGAGGTAGCGGTTGTAGGCATCGCCGCCCTTGCCGAACACCGGGTCCTGCCCTTGCGCGGCGAGCGGGTTGAATTTGGCGACGGTGCGCGCCAGCCCGGACGGGTCCACGCCCGCCTGCTGCGCGAGTGCTTCGAGCGTGTCGGCGCGATAGAGATAACCGGCGCGCACCAGATGCTCGCGCGGACGGCCACCGGGCAAGGCAAGGCCCAGGCCCCACTTCTCCATGAAGGCGCTGTCGCACACCAGCAGCGCGGGAATGGCTGTGGCATTGGCATTCGCGCGGTACATGCCGCGCACGAACTCGTGGTACGAGGTCGATTCATTGACGAAGCGCTCGCCGCGCGCATCGACCGCGATCAGCCCCGGCTTGGCGCGGTCCCACACCAGATGCGGGTAGCGCAGCACGCTGCCGTCGGGCCGCGTGAGCAGCGAGACGGGCGCCCACAGCGCCGGGCCCGTGTGGCCGGTGCCGAGCACACCGCCGGCCTGCCGCGCCATCGCGATGCCTTCGCCGGCATTGTCTTGCGGCGACATCGAATACGGCCCGGTGGGCGCCGGGTAGTGCTGGCCGCGCATGGCCGCGTTCCACGGAAAGCCGCCGGTAGCGATGACCACGCCGCGCCGCGCGTGCACGGTCAGCTCCTTGCCGTCGCGGCGCAGGCGCACGCCGGTGACGGCGCCCGTGGCGTCCTTCTCCAGCCCCAGCGCCGGCGTGTTCAGCCAGAACGGAATGCCCTTCTTCAGCACGCTGTGAAAGAGCCGCGCCGCCAGCGCATTGCCCAGCAGCAGCCGCGTGCCGCGGTGATGGCCGCTCAGGCGGTCGCCGAAGTAGCGCAGCACCAGCTTCACGCCATGCTTCCACGATGCGAGCGAGCGCCAGACCCCGAGCAGGTGCTTCACGTCGGTCATGTTGACCATCATCCCGCCGAGCACGCAGAACTCGGGCAGCGGATCGCGCAGCGTCTTGAAGTGCGCACCGAGCAGCCGGCCGTCGAACTCGATGGGGTCGAGCGAACGGCCGCCCATGGCGGCGCCTTCGCGGTCGGGGTAGTAGTCCGGCGAATAGGTGCGCGCGGCCAGTTGCACGTCGGTGCGTTCGCGCAGGTAGCGCAATGCGAGCGGGCCTGCGTCGAGGAATGCGTGGCGCAGGTCTTCGTCGCCGGCCGCGCCCACGGTGTTCTGCAGGTAGGTCCAGGCCTTGCCGCGCGTGTCGGGGTGGCCGGCCGCCTCGGCCTGGTCGTTGAGCGGCACCCACACGGCGCCGCCCGAGATGGCGGTCGATCCACCGATGCGGTCGGTCTTCTCGACCACGAGCACGTCGAGGCCTTCGAGCTTTGCGGTGAGCGCGGCGGAAAGACCACCCGCGCCGCTGCCGATGACGACGACGTCGTACGCGGTCTTTTCTTGTTGTTGCTGTTGTTGTGCCATCAGGACCCGGAGCCTCCCAGCGATTTGCCGCCATCGACAAACAACACCTGCCCCGTGACGAAGCAGGTCGAGGGCGATGCAAAGAAGGCCACCGCATGCGCGATGTCTTCGGGCCGGCCGGCTGCACCCGTGGGCTGCAGCGCAAGCTGCGCGGCCAAGCGTTCGGGCGACAGTGCGCGCAGCAGCGGTGTGTCGATCAGCCCCGGTGCGATGGCGTTGACCATGATGCCGCGCGGCGCCAGCTCCATCGCGCTGGCGCGCGTGTAGCCGACCAGCGCGGCCTTCGAGGCCACGTAGTGCGCGTGGTTCTTCGCACCCAGGTAGGCACGCGACGCGATGTTGACGATGCGCGCACCGTCCACCATCTTGTGTGCGGCCTCCTGCGTGAGCGTGGCCACGGCCAGCAGGTTCACTTCGTACATGCGGCGGAAGTCCGCCGAAGTCACGTCGAGAAACGCCCGCTCGTCGAAGATGCCGGCGTTGTTGACCAGCGCCGCGAGCGGCGGCAGCTGCTGCACCATCGCGCGCACCGCCGCTTCGTCGGTGAGGTCGATGGCGCGGCATTCCACGTCGAGGCCGGCGGCGCGCAGCACCTGCGTTTCGCGCTCGGCCAGCTCGCCGTTGAAGTCGGCCATCACCACGCGCCAGCCATCGCGCGCCATGCGCTCGACGATGGCGCGGCCCATGCCGCTGGCGCCGCCTGTCACGAGGACGAGCGGCTTCTCTGTACTGCTGTTGTTCATGGTTGTTCCGATGTGCGGCGGTGCTCAGACCGCCAGGTAGCCGCCATCGACCGGCAGCACCACGCCATTGACGTAGCTGGCCATCGATGACGCAAGAAAGACGACCGGCCCGGCAATCTCGTCGGCCTCGCCGTGGCGCTTGATGGGCACGCGGCTCATGTACCAATCGGTGCCGTGTTCGGTCTCTCGCTGGCCAGCCGTCATGTCGGTGACCATCAGGCCCGGCGCCACCGCGTTCACGCGCACGCCGTGCGGTGCGAGGTCGCGCGCCAGCACCTGCGTGAGCGAACGCACGCCGCCCTTGGCCACCACGTAGCCGGCCGACGAGATGCCCGCGCCGAAGGCGACGATGGACGACAGGTTCACGATGTTCCCCTGCGTGCGCTTGAGCGCCGGCACGAAGGCCTGCGTGACGTTGAACACGCCCTGCAGGTTGACCGACATCACGCGGTCCCAGGCTTCGCGCGCGCCGGGTTCGTCGAACTTCGAGCGCGCCGAAATGCCGGCGTTGTTGACCAGCACGTCGATGTCGCCGTGCGACGCCGCGACGCGCACCGCGAGTGCATCGACCGCCATCGCATCGCTCACGTCGACGCTCTCCGCATCGGCGCGGCCACCGGTTTCGCGGATCGACGCAGCCACCTGTTGGGCCACGGCCAGGTCGCGGTCGACCACGAGCACGTGTGCGCCTTCGGCCGCCATGCGGCGCGCGATGGCTTCGCCCAGGCCGCGCGCGGCACCGGTGACGAGCGAGAGTTTGTCTTTGAGGAGCATGGGAATTTCCTTCAGGGTGGCGCCGTCAGACGCCGAGGTAGGCGCGGCGCACGGCCTCGTCGTTCGCGAGTTGCGCGGCGGGGCCGTGCAAGGAGATCTCGCCGTTTTCGAGGATGTAGCCGTAGCTCGACACGGCCAGCGCAAGCTGCACGTTCTGTTCGACCAGCAGGATGGTGATCTTCTGTTCGCGGTGCAGCCGCTCGATGATCTCGAACATCTGCTCCACCAGCAGCGGCGACAGGCCCATCGACGGTTCGTCGAACAGCATCACGCGCGGGCGCGCCATCACCGCGCGGCCGATGGCCAGCATCTGTTGCTCGCCGCCCGACAGGGTGGCGGCCATCTGGTGCTGGCGCTCCTTCAGGCGCGGGAACATCGCATAGACCGATTCGAGGTCGTTGCGAATGCCCGCGCGGTCGCGCCGCAGATACGCGCCCAGGTCGAGGTTCTCGCGCACGCTCATGTCGCGAAACACCTGGCGGCCTTCGGGCACCTGCACGATGCCGCGCTTGACGAGTGCGTCGGAGCCCAGCCGGTCGATGCGTTCACCGTCCAGCCGCACTTCGCCCTCGGTGCAGTCCACAAGGTTCGAGATGCAATTGAGCGTGGTGGTCTTGCCCGCGCCGTTGCTGCCGAGCAGTGCGACGATCTCGCCCTCGGGCACGTCGACCGACACATCGCACAGCGCCTGGATGCGGCCATAGGCGGCCGAGATGGCGCGCAGGGACAACAATGCTTCAGCCATGCGCGGCTCCCTTTCCATTTCCCTTGCCCAGGTAGGCTTCGATCACGCGCGCATTGCTGCCGATTTCCGCGGGCGTGCCTTCCGCGATCTTTTCGCCGAAGGCCATGACGGTGATGCGGTCCGAGATCGACATCACCAGTTGCATCACGTGCTCGACCAGCAGCACGGTGATGCCGTCGCGTGCCACCAGCTCTTTCAGCAACCGGTCGAGGCTTTCGATCTCTCGGTTGCGCAAACCGGCCGCCGGCTCATCGAGCAGCAGCAGCTTGGGCTTGATGGCCAGCGCGCGCGCCAGCTCCAGCAGCTTCTGGCGGCCGAAGTCGAGGTCGCGTGCCGGCTGGTGGCGTTCGTCGGCCAGGCCGACGCGCTCCAGCAGGTGCATCGCGAAGTCTTCGGTTTCGCGGTCGGGGCGGCGCAGCAGCCGGCCCAGCGTGCTGGCGCCGCGCGAGTGCGTGCCGAGCAATACGTTCTCGAGCACCGACAGTTCGGCGAACAGCTCCAGATTCTGGAAGGTGCGCGCGATGCCGAGCGAGGCCATGCGGTGCGGCGACACGCTCGTCAGCTCGCGGCCTTCGAAGGTCACGCTGCCGCTGCTCGGTGTGTAGAAGCGCGAGATGCAGTTGAAGGTGGTCGACTTGCCCGCGCCGTTCGGCCCGATCAGCGCGTGGATGCGGCCTTGCTCCACCTGGAACGACAGCCCGTTCACCGCCTTGAGGCCGCCGAACACCACGCTGATGTCGCGCACGTCGAGGAATGCAGTGGCGCTCATGCGTGCTTCTCCGTTGCATTCACGGAAGTCGCACGCTGCGCCTTGCGACGCGCCGTGAACAGCGACGCCATGCCCTTGGGCAGGAACATCATGAAGAGCATGAGGATGCCGCCGTAGATGATTTCCTGGTACGACGGGGCCTGCCGCAGCAGCTCCGACGCCAGGCCGAACACGATGGCACCGGCCACCGCACCGCGCACCGAACCGAGGCCGCCCACAACCACCATCGTGAGGATCAGGATGGTGGTCTGAAAGCCCAGGCTCTCGGGATGAATGAACGAGGTGAACAGCGTGTACATGCCGCCCGCCACGCCCGCGAACGCCGCCGACAGCACAAAGGCCGTGACCTTCACCGTGCGCGTGTTCACGCCCATCGCCACGGCCGCCACATCGCTCTCGCGCACCGCGCGGAACGACGAGCCCAGCCGCGAGCGCGACAGCGCCACGGTCAGCCACAGCATCAGCGCCGCGATGGCGATGACGAAGGGGTAAGCCTGCAGGTCGTTCATGAGCTGGTAGCCGCCGAGCGAGGCCGGCTTCATCTGCAAGCCGTTCGAGCCGTTGGTCACCGACTCCCAGTTCAAGAACACCCACTGCATCGCCTCGCCGAAGGCGAATGTGGCCAACGCCAGGTAGATGTCGCGCATGCGCAGCGCCAGCAGGCCGATCACCCAGCCCAGCGCGGCCGACAGCACGGCGCCCGCAAGGATCGACACGAAGAACGGCGGCTGCCACTGGTTGTTGATGAGCCCTGCCGTATAGATGCCGATGCCGAAGAAGGCCGCGTGCGACAGCGCGAACTGGCCTGTCTCTCCGATGACCAGGTGCATGCCCAGCGCGAGCACCGAGAACACCATCAGCAGGTTGACCACGTACAGCACATAGCCGCTGGTGGTGAAGGGCAGGACCGCGAGCACCACGGCCATGCCGAGCAGCACCGCGCGGTCCCACCACGGGGACGAAACTGTCGAAGCGCTCATACCTTCTTCACCTGAGGCTTGCCGCCGAGCAGCCCTTGCGGACGCACCAGCAGCACCACCATGATCGCCACGAAGGGCGCGACCACGATGGCGTTGGACGAAATGAAAAGCCCCACCAGGTTCTCGACGATGCCGATGACGAAGCCGCCGACCACCGCGCCCGGCAGGCTGGTGAAGCCACCGACGATGGCGGCCGCGTAGGCCAGGATCGCGATGTGGCCGATGTCGGGCGTGATGAGGATCTTGGGCGTGATGAGCAGCGCGGCAATGGCCGAGATGACGCCCGTGAGCGCCCAGATCTTCATGCGGATGGTGCCGAGCTTCACGCCCACGATCTGCGCGCCGCGCGGGTTCATGCCCACCGCGCGCATGGCCTGGCCGGTGCGGGTGCGCGTGAACATCAAATACAGCAGCACCATCACCACCACGGCCGAGCCGAAGATGGCCAGGTCGAGCAGCGTGAGCGAGGCCTGCCCGATCATGATCGGGTCTTGCGGCACCAGCGAAGGCAGCGAGCGCGGCGTGTCGCCCAGGCCGGTCTTGCGCACCAGGCCCTTGAGCAGGTATGCAAAGCCGAGCGTGGCAATCACGAGCTGCACGCCGACGCCGCGCGAGGCGGTCACGCGCTGCATCACCACGCGCTGGAACGCGGCGGCGAGCATGGCGGTGACCACGATGCTCGCGAGCACCGCGGCCCAGTAGGGCCAGCCCCACACCACCAGCGGAAAGAGCGCGGCGTAGCCGCCGGCCATGAAGATCTCGCCCTGCGAGAAGTTCGGCACGTCGGTGGTCTTGAAGACCATGACGATCGCCACCGCGAGCAGCGCGTAGACGCTGCCGGTGACGATGCCGGACAGCACGCCCTGCTGGACGAACAGCCAGATGTCGGAAAGGCTCATGTCGCGCCGGCCCTCAGGGCTTGTACTTCCACACGCTCTTGTAGCTGCCGGGCACCAGGGCCATGTTGCTGCCGTCGAACTTGATGTAGATGGCCGACTCCTGCGCCGCGCGGTCGTCAGGGCCGAACTCGATCGGGCCGGCCATCACGCCGGAGTCGAACTTCATGGTCGAGAGCGCCGTCAGCACCTTCTCGCGCGTGGGGTTGGGGCCGGCCGCCTTCAGGGCGTTGACCACGGCCATCGCGGGCGGAATGCCGTAGGGCATGTAGGCCTGCGGATGGCCAGGCTTGGAAGCCAGCTCGGGATACGCGGCCTTGTACATGTCGTACACCCACTTCAGCTTGGGGCCGCCGGGCATGTCGGCCAGCACTTCCTGGATGTAGACGTTCTTGAAGGCGTCCTTGTTGCCCACGTTCTCGACCAGTTGCTTCAGGTCGGCGGTGGAGTTCACGGCCAGCACGATGGGCTTGTTGAAGCCCAGCTCGAAGGCGCGCTTGACGATCAGGCTCACGGGCCGCGCATAGGTGGTGAGCAGCAGCACGTCGGGGTTGGCCGCCTTGATCTTCAGCATGGGCGCCGTGACGTCGGTGATGTTCGGGTTGACCGACTGCACCTGCAGGTCGATGCCGCCGAGCGCCTTGGCCTGTGCCTGCGCCGACTCGAGGTTCCAGCCGCCGTAGGCGTCGTCGTGGTTGATGTAGCCGATCTTCTTGGCCTTGAGGTGCTCGCTCGCGAACTGCACCATCGAGCCGCCCACCGCGTGCTGCGAGATCGAGAACGCGCCATAGATGTACTTCGATGGCGGATACAGCGCGCCGTCGCCCGAGGCGTTGAGCATCACCAGCGGGATCTTCGCGCGCTCGACGTATTCGCGCGCGCCCACCACGGCCGCCGAGCACGAGCCGCCGTTGAGCAGGAACACCTGGTCCTGTTCGGTGAGCTTCTTCACCGCGGCCAGCAGGTCGTTGGCGTTGCAGCGGTCGTCTTCGACCACGAGTTCGATCTTGCGGCCGTTCACGCCGCCTTCCTTGTTGATCTTGTCGTAGTACATCTTCGCGGCGTTGATGACGTCGAAGCCGTAGTTCATCGACGCGCCCGACATCGGCGAGAACATGCCGATCTTGATGGTCTTGTCGGTCACGCCTGGCTCGGCCTGCGCAAAGGCGACGCCCGTCAGGGTGGACAGTGCGGCGACCAGTGCCACGCGTGCCAGGGCGGGAATCAGAGGGTTCTTTTTCATGAGCTGTCTCCGTTGGTATGTGTGAGTGAAAGGCGCCGCCCGCTTACTGCATGCGGTAGCCGCCGTTGACGTCGATCACGTTGCCCGTGATGTACGCCGCCTGCTCCGAGACCAGGTAGTCGACCGCGCCGGCCACGTCGTCCACCGTGCCGATGCGACCGAGCGGGATGTTGGCGGCGGCGGCGGTCAGCGCGCCGCTGCTTTGCACGGTGCCGCGCAGCATGTCGGTGTCGATCAGGCCGGGGGCCACCGAGTTGACGGTGATGCCCATGTGCGCCGATTCGCGCGCCATTGCCTTGGTCAGGCCCAGCACCGCCGACTTGGCGCCGATGTAGGTCGCGCTGGAGCGGTAGCCGCCCAGTTGCGCCGCTACCGAGCCGAAGGTGACGATGCGGCCATGCGCCACGGGCAGCGCCTCGCGCCGGCGCAGGTAGGCGCGGCCGCACAGGAACACGCTGCGCGCGTTCACGGCGAAGGTGCGTTCCCAGTCGTCGAGCGAGGTGTCCTTGATGAGCGAGCGCTCGCCGCCGGGCATCAGCAGGATGCCGGCCACGCAGACCAGCGCGGCGACGGGGCCGAGCTGGCTTTCGATGCCGTCGAACGCGGCCTCGACCGCGGCTTCGTCGCTCACGTCGAACTGGCGGAAGTGATGGCCTTCACCCAGCGACTGCGCCACGTTGCGCGCGTTGTCGCCGTCGATGTCGGCCACGACGACGCGAAAGCCGCTGGCCGCGAGGCGGCGGCACACGGCCTCGCCGATGCCGCGGCCGCCGCCGGTCACGAGGGCCAGCCGGCCGGGTGCTTGTGCATGATGTTCCGCCATGGGCTGCGAGTTCTCCGTGCCGCGTCGGTGCGGCGTGAAAGTTGATCGAGGGCCGCATTGTGTATACATGGATACTTTTTACAGTCCTCGTTAACCCTAATATCACGCCTTAATTCTTATATTCACTGGCATCATGTATACCTGACATGGACACACTCTCCCAACAAGTCACAGAGACGCTGCGCACCTGGATCCTTCACGGGCGGCTTGCGCCCGGCATGCGGGTCGAGGAAGTGCCGATCGCCGAAAGCCTGAAGGTGTCGCGCACGCCGGTGCGCGCCGCGCTGGCCGCGCTGGCGATGGAAGGGCTGATCGACCATCAGCCGAAGAAGGGCTACCTGGTGCGCTCGTTCGCGCTCGAAGACATCCTGGCGGCCTACGAAGTGCGCTCGGTGCTGGAGGGTCTGGCCTGCCGGCGCTTCGCGGCGCTGGGCGTGGACAAGCCGACCGCCGCGCTATTGCAGGCGTGCCTGCGCGAAGGCGACGAAATACTTGCGAAGGGGCAACTGCTGGTCGAAGACCTGGCGCCCTACCAGCAGATGAACGTGAAGCTGCACAACGCGCTGATGCACGGCGCCGGCAACCAGTGGATCGTGCGCTTCGGCGCGCAGGCGCAGGCGGTGCCTTTCGCGTCGGACCGGATCATGCTGTGGAACGACCACGGCGTGATCCTGCGTTCGCACGACGACCACCACCGCATCGTGCAGGCGGTGATCGCGGGCGACGCGGCGCGCGCCGAGCAGCTGATGCGCGAGCACGTGTACTACGCCGGCATCCTGCTGCGCGACAACTACCAGCGGCTGCTGGACGAGCGCAGCCGCGATGGCGCGGCGCCGTCGCCGCTCGCGGCAGGCGATCTCGGAGACCTCAGCGCGGCTTGACGATGCGCAGCATGCCCTCTTGCGCGGTGGAGGCCACCAGCCGGCCGTCGCGCGTGAAGAGGCTGCCGCGGCACAGCCCGCGCGCACCGCTCGCGCTGGGCGAATCGAGCACGTAGAGCAGCCAGTCGTCCATGCGGAAATCGCGGTGGAACCACATCGCGTGGTCCAGGCTCGCGGGGCGCACCTGCCCGCTCATGAAGCTCAGGCCGTGCGGCAGCATCGCGGCGCGCAGCAGGCCGTGGTCGGAGGCATAGGCCAGCAGCGCGCGGTGCACCATCGGATCGTCGGGCAGCGGCGCGATGGCACGCATCCAGATCGCGCTTTCGGACGGGCGCACGGCCGGCGTCAGCAGGTCTTCGGGTTCGACGCGGCGGTACTCGATGCCGTGCGGCTCCAGCCCCTTGACGCGCCAGCGCTCGGGCAGGCGGTCGCCCAGGGCGATGCGCTGGTCGAGTTCGCTCGGCAGCCCTTCGGGGCCGTCCACCTGGGGAATGGCGGACTGGTGCTCGATGCCGTCGTCCACCGTCTGGAACGAGGCCGACATCTCGAAGATGATGCGCTCCTGCTGGCGCGCCACCACATGGCGGGTGGTGAAGCTGCGGCCGTCGCGCACGCGGTCGACGCTGTATTCGATGGGGGCATGCTCGCCCGGCAGCAGGAAGTACGCGTGCATCGAATGCACCGGCCGTTCGGCGCCGACCGTGAGGCTGGCGGCCATCAGCGACTGGCCGAGCACCTGCCCGCCGAACACGGCGGGCGTGCCGATGTCTTCGCTCTGCGCCAGGAAGCGGTCGCCCCCGAGCGGCTCGAGCTGCATGAGGGCGACGAGTTCGTCGACGAGGCGGGTAGCGGGGGCGGGATCGGTGGTCATCGGGGCGGGAGCGGTCAACGCAAAAAAAGTGCAACCCGCAACCATAGCAAAGGCCGGGCCCGCGGGCTGTCGCGGGTCGGTCAGGCCGTCGGACCGTTCAGAGAGCGCCTCTTACTTGTAGAAGCAGAAGCCCATGAGGCCGGCGCGGCAGCTGTAGTCGGTGCCGCCCTGAACAACGCGCACGGGCACGCCGCCCAGCAGCATCGAGCCGTCGTCGGCATACACCAGCGGCGTGGGCGCGGCCTTGGTGAAGGCGCCGCTGAGCGTTTCCTGCTCGACGAAATTGACGTAGTAGCGCTTCGCAAAATCGACCGTGTCGGCCGACTTCAGCGGCGCCGCCGCATAGCGCTTGCCGTAGATGGTGCCGAAGTAGCGCAGCGCCGATCCGGTGCGGTCGCCGTACTTCATCTCCGCCCTGGCAAAGCCGGTCTGGATCAGGAAGACCCGGTCTTCGGGCGTGAGGTCGGCGTCGAAGGCCAGCAGCATGTACTGGCCCTCGAAGCTCTGGTTGCGCGCCACTTTCACCTCGCCGATCAGGGCGGGCGTGATCTTGGTGCGGCCTTCCCAGCGCAGCAGCGCCGCCACGGACGGGTCGCCGTCGAACACGTAGTGGTAGGTGTCGCCGGCAATGGCGATCTTGCGGCCGTCCTTGGCCGCGACAAGGCTCAGTATCCGGTCCTTGCCGTGCACGGGCTGGCCTTCGGGTGTACTGGCGCAAGCCGACAGCATCAGGCCGAGGGCGGCGCAGGAAAGAGCGAGGAGGATGCGACGCGCGGTGGTCGACAACGAAAGAAAGTGCACTTTTCGTCCGGGGTTCGAGTTCATCAAGCCCCGGACTCTAGCGCCATCCGCGTGCCTGGCGTGCACGGCGCGTCGTTCAGCGGTCCAGGTCCACGCCGTCGGCGGCCAGCTTCTTTTGCAGCGCCGGCACATCCACCGCCGCAAAGGCCGTGCGGCCCAGCGATGCCGCTGCCGTGCCCGCGGCCTGCCCCATGACGAAGCAGCCACCGCTGGCGCGCGCGGCCGACTGGCCTTCGTGCGTCATCGAGGCGCAGCGCCCGGCCACCAGCAGGTTGTCCAGCGTGCGCGGCACCAGCATGCGCCATGGCAGGTGGTTGTAGGCATTGGCTTCGTCGCGCGGGAAAGCCCACTCGATGCGGCCGTCGGCATGCATTTCCATCGGCCAGGCATTCAGGCCGATGTTGTCGTCGAACTTCGCCGACGCCAGGATGTCTTCGCGCTGCAGCGCATACAGGCCCTGGATGCGCCGTGTCTCGCGGATGCCGACCTGCGGCGCGATCTCCACGATGGCCGACCCGGCGAAGC
The DNA here is from genome assembly GCF_900100965.1 of Variovorax sp. EL159. Classification (GTDB taxonomy): domain Bacteria; phylum Pseudomonadota; class Gammaproteobacteria; order Burkholderiales; family Burkholderiaceae_C; genus Variovorax. Next base: position 278,562 of record NZ_FMUJ01000007.1, read on the forward strand.
CCGGCACCTCGGCCTTCAGGAACTTGAAGTACTCGCTGATCTGCCTGCGGCCTTCGAGCTCGCCTTCGGTGAGTTCGCGCGCGTCCACGCCGTTCATCGCATGGCCCTGCGCGTTGCGGATCTGCGTGACGTTGGCGCGCCATTCGCGCGGGTCCTTGTTGGGCCGCAGGATCGCGCCTTCGCGCGGAAACTTGTAGGTGCCCGGCTTTTGCGCCTGCACGCGTGCCATGACGTCGTTGATGGCCTTGAACTCGCCCACGGCTTCGAGCGCGGCCGGTGCGTCGACCTGGCCGATGCGGAACATCGTGGTCGGGAACAGCCCGCTGCCGTGGCCGTCGCCCACCTCGAAGGGCACGCCCGCGAAGGCGGCCACGTCGGCGTCGCCGCTGGCGTCGATGAAGGCATTGGCACGGATCGCCTGGCGGCCCGACTTGGTCTCGACCACCAGTGCCGCCATGCGGTTGCCGTCGTGAATGACCGCCGCCGCGAACGCATGGAACAGCAGCTTGACGCCAGCGGCTTCGAGCAACTGGTCGGCCGCCAGCTTGTAGGCCGAGGTGTCGTACGAGCGCACGCGGATGCGCCCGCCCATGCCGTCCTGCGGCGCGTTCATGCCGTTGAGCGCGCCGATGCGGTCGATCAGGTCGTCGACCACGCCGTGCACGAGCTGCGTCATCTCGCCCTTGCGCTTGCCGTACAGGCCCGCGAAGTTGGTCACGCCGCCGGCCGTGCCCATGCCGCCGAGAAAGCCGTAGCGCTCCACCAGCAGCGTGTTGGCGCCGTGGCGCGCGGCGCTCACGGCGGCGGCGATGCCGGCGGGGCCGCCGCCGACCACCACCACGTCGTATTCACCGAAGACCGGCAGCTCGCGTGCCGGCTCATGCAGGGTCTGGGCGGTCATTACTGCAACTTGATGCCGCGTGCGGAAATGATCTTGGTCATGATCGCCGCCTCTTCGTTCACGCGCGTGCGCATGCCGTCCGGCGAAGTGCCCACGGCCTGCCAGCCTTGCTCGAAGAGCTTGCGGCGCACGTCCGGGTCTTTCATGACGCCTTCGAGTGCCTGGCTGATGCGCGCCTGCGCGGTCTTCGACAGGTTGGCCGGGCCGAGCAGCGCCACCCACACCTCGAGGTTGAAGTCCTTCACGCCCGCGTCCGACAGCGGCGGAATCTCGGGCACCAGCGCGCTGCGGCCACCCGTGAGGCCGATGGCCTTGAGCTTGCCGGCCTTGATCTGCGGCATGGCCACGCCCGGCGGAATCAGGCCCATCTGCACCTGGTCGCCCAGCATGGCGGTGATGACCTGCGGGTTGCCCTGGTAGGGCACGTGCTCGGGCTTGAAGCCGGGCACGCGGGTCTTGAGCAGTTCCATGCCCAGGTGGCCGACCGAGCCGATGCCCACCGAGCCGTAGTTCCACTTGTCGCCGGCCTTGCGGCCCGCGTCGAAGAAGGCGGTGCCCGAAGGCAGGTTGTTCTGCGCCACCAGCACCAGCGGCGCGGTCGCGATCAGCGACAGGTAGGTGAAGTCCTTGGCCGGGTCGTATGGCAGCTTGGCGTACAGCATCTTCGACGACGTGAGGTTGCCGTTGATGACGATGCCCAGCGTGTGGTCGTCGGTGGCCTTGGCCACCTGGTCGGCCGCGATGTTGCCCGAAGCGCCGGCCTTGTTGTCGACCACGATCGGCTGGCCCAGCACCTTCGACAGCGGCTCGGCGATGGTGCGCGCGGCGATGTCGGGCGTGGAGCCGCCCGGGAAGCCCACCAGCAGGCGGATCGGCTTGGTTGGCCAGGTGTTGTTGTCGGCACTGGCGGTCAGCGGCAGCGCGGCAGCGGCGGCCAGGCCGCAGGCGATCAAAAGAGCTCTCTTGGTAGCTTGCATGAAAAGAAGTGTGAAAAAGTTGTCAAAACCAAAAGAGAGGCAGCTTAACTGTCGAGCAAGACAGCGGGCAAGCCGCGCCCTTGCTAATCGAGGCTGATGTTGCCCCTGCGCACCAGCTCGCCATACACCTTCGACTTGGCCTCGGCATTGCGCCCGATTTCCTCGGGCGACCACGCCAGCGGCTCAAAGGCGAAGGTGTCGAAGCGGGCGCGGATCTCGGGGTCGGCGATGACCTGCGCCACGTCGGCATTGATCTTCGACTTGATGGCCGCCGGCACGCCCTTGGGCGCGAGCAGCGACACGAAGGAATTGACCTCCAGCGACGCCGGGCCGCCGGCCTCGGCCATGGTCGGCACGTCGGGCATCTGCGGAATGCGCCTGGGCGCGGCAATGGCGAGGTAGCGCAGCTTGCCGGCCTTGTAGATGCCCTGGCTCGACGGAATGCTGGCAAAGCTCCACGGCACGTCGCCGGCGCCCACGTTCGAGAACAGCTGCGACACCTCGCGGTACGGCGCGTGCCGCATGCGGATGCCGGTGAGTGCCTCGAGCTGCTGCGCGCCCAGGTGGCCGGGGCTGCCGACGCCCCACGAGCCGTAGACCATCGCATCCGGCTCGGCCTTGGCGGCGGCGATCAGGTCGCTCATGTTCTTCCACTTCGAATCGCTGGCCACGGCCACGAAGAAGGGTGTGCGAAACAGCGAAGCCACCGGGTCGAAGTGTTGCAGCGTCACGAAGTTCTTCGACTTGTACAGGTGCGGCAACGCGGCGATGTGCTCGCTGTCGAGCTGCAGCAGCGTGTAGCCGTCGGGCGCGGCGCGGCGTGCCTGGTCGATGGCGATGAAGCCGCCGCCACCGGGCTTGTTGTCGATCAGCACGCGCTGGCCCCACAGCCGCGAGAGCTTGTCGGACACCAGGCGCAGCACCGCATCGGGCCCGCTGCCGGCCGCGAAGGGCGTGACCAGCGTCACCGGCTTGTTCGGAAAGTCGCCGGCCTGCGCCAACGCGCCCGTGGTGGCGGTCAGGGCAAGGATGCCGGTCAGCAGTGCGCGCGGAAATTTCATGCTTTGTCTCCTGGGCCTTCGGCCTCGAATGGTGATGATGAAGGGAACGGGTTTCAGCGCGGCGCGTCGTCCAGGCAATGCGCGGGCCGCCAGTCGTACAGCCACTCGACGGCATCGTAGAAGCGCTCGGGCGTGCGCCCCACCCAGAGGCTGTTGCGCACCAGCCGCTCCACGCCGCTGGCGTGATAGATGCGGCCCATCTCGCGCACCGACAGCACCACGCGCGCCGTGCGTGCCACCCGCGCGGCCTCGTACAGCTTGAACGCGGCGGCCATGTCGAAGTCGCAGGCCTTCACGGCTTCGCCCAGCGTCACCGCGTCTTCGAGCGCCATGCACGCGCCCTGCGCGAGGTACTGCATCATGGGATGCGCCGCGTCGCCCAGCAGCGTGGCCGGGCCGTCGCTCCAGCGCGCGACCGGATCGCGGTCGGCGGTGCTCCAGCGGCGCCACGACGTGGGCCGGTCGAGCAACTGGCGCGGGCGCGCATGCACGCCCTCGAAGTACGACAGCACCTCTTCCTTGCTGCCGTCGGTCACACCCCACTCTTCCTTGTCGCGGCTGTGGAAGGTGACGACCAGGTTGTATTGCTCGCCATGACGCAGCGGGTAGTGCACCAGGTGGCAGTTGGGGCCGGCCCAGACCACGGGCGCGTTCCAGCGCAGGTCAGCCGGCATGTCGGCCGCCGGCACCACCGCGCGATACACCACATGGCCCGAGACGCGCGGCGCATCGCCGATGAGCTTCGCGCGCACCACCGACTTCACGCCGTCGCAGCCGACGATGGCATCGGCGCTGAAGCGCCGGCTATCGCGCGTGATGGCCGTCACGCCGCCCGCGCCGATGTCGAGCGATTCGACCTGCGCCGAGGTGTGGAAGCGGATCAGCGGATGCTGCTTCACCGCCTCGTGGATCGCGCCATGCAGGTCGGCGCGGTGGCTCACCGCATACGGATTCTTGAAGCGCGCGCGGAAGGCTTCGCCGACCGGCACCGAGGCCACCTCGCTGCAATCGACCGCGTCCATCATCACCAGCCGGTCGGTGAACACCGAGCCCTTGCGCACCGCCTCGCCGACGCCCAGCGCATCGAGCGCCGCGAAGGCATTGGGGCCGAGCTGCAGGCCGGCACCGATCTCGCCGATGGCGGCGCTCTGCTCCAGCAGGTCGATGGCCACGCCCAGCCGGGCCAGCGCGAGCGCGGCGGCCATGCCGCCGATGCCGCCGCCGACGAGCAGCACGGTGGGGTTGACTCGGGTCGACGTCATCTTGATGGTTTCCTTGCGTATCTCTTCTCTGGGGAACGGGTCATTCGATGTTCAGGCGCCTCTAGGCGCGCACGGCATGGGAGGCAAGCCGCTGCGTCCTCGCCCGATGAACGCCCAGCATGGCCAGCGTCAGCCCCGCGACGATGGCCGGAATGCCGACCACCGCGAACAGGGCGGGCAGCGTGAGGCCCATGGCCAGCATCGCGCCGCCGCCCATCGAGCCGACCACCGACCCGATGCGCCCGATGCCGTTGGCCCAGCTCACGCCGGTCGCGCGGCAATCGGTAGGGTAGAAGGCCGCCGACAGCGCGTTGGCACCGACCTGCCCACCCGAGACGCAGAAGCCGGCCAGAAACACCACCGTTCCCACCAGCCACGGCGTTGCGGTGAAGCTGCCGATGGCGGCGATGAAAAGAGCGGCGAGCACATAGGCCACGGCCAGCACGTAGTGCGGGTTGGCCCGGTCCATCAGCCACCCCAGGGCGATCGCGCCCAGGGTGCCGCCCACCTGGAACATCATGGTGATCAGCGCCGCGGTCTTGAGGCTGACGCCGGTGGTCTTGAGCAGCGTCGGCAACCAGCTCGACAGCAGATAGATGATGAGCATGCTCATGAAGAAGGCCAGCCACATCAGCAAGGTGCCGCGCAACAGGTCGGGCCTGAAGAGGTGCGACACCGGCGAGCCAGCGGGCGGGCGCGGCGGCAGCCTGTAGGTGGCGCCTTGCAAATCGGTGTGGGGCGAAATGCGCCGCAGCGTGCGCGTGACTTCATCTAGGCGCTTGCCGGTGGTGACGAGGTAACGGGCCGACTCGGGCAGCAACACCCACAGCACCGGCAGCAGCAACAGCGGCAGCACACCGCCCACGACGAGTACCGAATGCCAGCCGTAAGCTTCGACAAGGCCGGCGGATGCCAGGCCGCCCAGCGCCGAGCCGACTGTGAAGCCGCAGAACATCGTCATGACCAGCAGCGAGCGCCGCTTCTCGGGGCAGTACTCCGCCGTCAGCGTGATCGCATTGGGCATGGCGCCGCCGAGCCCGAGGCCCGTGAGAAAGCGCAGCACGATCAGCATGTCGAGCGACGTCGACCAGGCCGACACCAGGCTCATGAGGCCGAAGAAGAAGACGCTGAGCAGCAGCACCGTCCGGCGGCCGAAGCGATCGGCAAAGGGCCCGATGGTCAGCGCGCCCACCATGAGCCCGAACAGGCCAGCGCCGAAGACCGGCGCGAGCTGAGCCGGCGCCAGCTGCCACTGCGCCCGGATGGCCGGCGCGATGAAGCCGATCGCGGCCGTGTCGAAGCCGTCGATGGCGACGATCAGAAAGCACAGGACCACGATCATGATCTGGTAGGGCGACACCCTGCGCTGATCGATGAAGCTGGCGACGTCGATGGTGGATGGGACGGCTGGCACGTGGATGTCTCCTTGTCGTTGTGTTCCCGGGCGGCTCGCGTTCCGGCGAGTGCTGTCGTGTCGTGTCAGTCGATGCGAACGGTGAGCGAAGGCAGCCGCTCGATGCTCACCTTGATCGTCTGGCCCGGCTTCACCGCGCCCACGCCTTCTGGCGTGCCGGTGAAGATCAGGTCGCCGGGCTGCAGCGTGAAGAGCGTCGAGAGATTGGCGATGACTTCGTTCACCGACCAGATCAGGTGGGTGATGTCGCTGTTCTGGCGCACCTGTCCATCGACTTCGAGCGTGATGGCGCCGCCATTGATCTCGCCCACGTCGGCCAGCGTGCGCAGCGGTGCGATGGGCGCCGAGAAGTCGAAGGCCTTGCCGATTTCCCAGGGGCGGCCCTGCTCGCGCATCTTCATCTGCAGGTCGCGGCGCGTCATGTCCAGGCCCACGGCGTAGCTGTGGATGTGGCTGGCGGCCTGCTCGACCGGGATGTCCTTGCCGCCCTTGCCGATGGCGACGACCAGCTCGGCTTCGTAGTGGTAGTTGCTCGTGAGCGGCGGGTACGGAATGGCGCCGGTCTGGCCTTCGGCCACGGGCACCACCGAGGCGTCGTCATTGGGCTTGCAGAAGAAGAAAGGCGGTTCGCGGTCGGGGTCGAACCCCATCTCGCGCGCATGCGCTGCGTAGTTGCGGCCGACGCAGTAGACGCGGCGCACGGGGAACAGCTTGTCGGAACCGGCGATGGGCAGGCCGACGATGGAAGGGGGCATGAAAACGAAGGACATGGGGGCTCCTGCCGCACGTGGCGGCACACGGTCGAACAAGTGAAAAAGAAAAAGAGATGCGCCTGTGTTCAGGCGTCTTCGAGGAAGGCTTCGCGCAGGATGCCCATGGCCTGCTGCACGGGGCGGTCGGAGAAGCTGAAGAGCACCGTGTCTTCGGCCGGTGACAACAGCCGCAGCGGTGCCCACGACGGCACGACGAAGGTGTCGCGCGGGCCGAACTCGAAGCGCTGGCCGGCAATCTCGGCGGTACCGTGGCCTTCGACCACGCTGTACACCGTGCCATCGGTCGCGCGGTGTGTCTTGCCGGCGAAGCCCTTGGGCAACAGCTGCAGGTTGGTCGAGATGGTCGGCATCGGCGAGCCGCCCGTCAGCGGGTTGATGTAGCGCAGTTTGTGGCCCAGCCATGCATCGGGCGCCTCCTGCTTCTGCAGCTGGGCCAATGCGTCGCGGCTGCGCGCATAGGGGTAGTTGAAGATCGGAGAGGTGGCCGATACATGGTCGTGCCGCACCGGCACCATGTTGTGGCCGAAGCGTGCCAGGCTGTGGCCTTCGGGCCGCGACACGTGCTGCACCTTGGCATCGTCGTTCTCGGCGAAGCCGGCGTCGAAGAAACGCAGCATCGGAATGTCGAGCCCGTCGAGCCACACCACCGGCTCGGTCACGCCGCCGATGCCTTCGTTGCCGTGGTCATGCCAGGCCCACGAGGGCGTGATGATGAAGTCGCCGGGGTGCATGGTGGTGCGCTCGCCGCCCACCGTGGTGTAGGCGCCCTTGCCGTCGACGATGAAGCGCAGCGCCGACTGCACATGGCGGTGCGAAGGCGCGACCTCGCCCGGCATGATGAGTTGCAGGCCCGCGTAGATCGACTGCGTGATCGACGCGTTGCCGGGCAGCGCCGGGTTTTCGAGCACCAGCACGCGGCGCACGGCCTCCTCGGCGGTGATGAGGTCGGCCGATGCCATCAGCAGCGGGCGGATCTCGTCGTAGCGCCACAGGGCGGGCACGCAGGGCGTCTGCGGTTCGCGCGGCACCAGTGCGTGCAGCGACTCCCACAGCGGCGAGAGGTTCAGCGGGCGGATGCGCGCGTAGTAGTCGCGGCGCTCGGCGGCGTTGGCCGGGGCGGGCGCGGGGGCTTTGTCTTGCGGTGCGGGGTTCATGGCGGTTTTTTGTCTCCGGGCGCCGGCGATGAACGCCAGCGGCGGCATTGTTGATCCGCACCACTATTTCCTCAAGACCGATAGCCAATACCCGGAATTGCAAATTCGGATAATGGTGTCTTTCGCATTCGGAAAAGCCCCTCATGTCCAAGCTCGATCTCGAATGGCTCGCCGTGTTCGACGAGGTCTACAAGACCGGCAATGTCTCGAAGGCGGCCGAGCGGCTGGGCATGGCGCAGGCGGCGGCGAGCACGGCGCTCAACAAGCTGCGCGCGCATTTCGACGACCGCCTGTTCACCCGCACCGCGCAGGGCATGCAGCCCACGCCGCATGCCGAGCGCATCTACCCCAACCTGCGCGAGGCATTGGCGCAACTGGCGCAGGCCCAGGGCAACCGCAGCAGCTTCGATCCGGCGCAGGCGCAGCGGCGCTTTCGCATCTGCATGACCGACATCAGCGAGGTGGTGCTGCTGCCGGGCCTGCTCGACCATCTGCGGCATGTGGCGCCGGGCGTGCACATCGAGACCGAGATCATCTCCACGATCAGCGGCCGTCGGCTGCAGGACGGCGAGGTCGACCTGGCCGTGGGCTTCATGCCGCAGCTGGACGCGGGCTTTTATCAGCAGACGCTGTTCATGCAGAACTTCGTCTGCCTGGCGGCGCAGAACCATCCGCGCATCGGCGCCCGGCTCACGCGCAAGCGCTTCGAGGCGGAAGCGCACGCGGTGGTGTCGACGTCGGGCACGGGCCACGCGATCGTCGACACGACCATCGCGCGGCTGGGGCTGAAGCGCGACGTGGTGGTGCGGCTGTCGAGCTTTCTGAGCGTGGCGCGCATCGTGGCGCACACCGAGCTGATCGTGGTGGTGCCGCGCATCCTGGGCAAGGTGCTGGCCACGCAGGAGCCGGTGAAGCTGCTGGAGCCGCCCTTCACGCTGGCGGACTACGCGGTCAAGCAGCACTGGCACGAGCGCTTTCATGCGGACCCTGGCAATGCGTGGCTGCGGCGGACGATGGCGCAGTTGTTCAACGGCTGAATTTTTTGGGCGCTGCTGTTCGGGGTGCGCCCACGCCCTGAACAGGCCCCTTGGCACAAGCCTTGCAGACAGGCGAGCATGCACGGGAGACGAGCGGCGCCGAAGCAGACGGCAGCCACTCGCATAATCGCGGCTCCCCACCCTACAGCCCACACAAAAAGGCGCGCCATGTCTTCCATCACCCTGCGATTCCTCGCCGAACCCAGCACCGTCAACTTCGGCGGCAAGGTCCACGGCGGCACGGTCATGAAGTGGATCGACGAAGCCGGCTACGCCTGCGCGACCAGTTGGGCCAAGCGCTACTGCGTCACCGCGTTCATCGGCAGCATCCGCTTTCACCGGCCGATCATGATCGGCGACCTCGTCGAGGTCGAAGCCCGCCTGGCCTACACAGGCAAGACCAGCATGAACATCTCGGTCGAGGTTCGCAGCGGCGACATGAAGGGCGGCGCGATGGAAAAGACCACCGAATGCCTCATCGTGTTCGTCTCGGTCGACTCGCACGGACGGCCGCTGCCGGTCGAGAGCTTCGTGCCCGGCACGCCCGGCGAAATGGCCCTGGCCGAGCGCGCCAAGACGCACCTCGATGCCAGCCGCGCGGCCGGTGCCACGCCCTGACCTTTCCCCGCTAGGCGGAAAGCTCTAACGGCAGGGGCCGCGGGCGGCTAGAGTCCTGCGATTCGACGCCTCTTTCAAGGAACATCCGCATGGCCACCGCCGACGACGACAGCAACAAAGCCTCCGACCGCATCAAGGATTCCGCCCAGCAGATCTGGCTGGCCGGCCTCGGCGCCTTCGCCAAGATGCAGCAAGAAGGCAGCAAGGCCTTCGAGGCGCTGGTCAAGGACGGCGCCGGCATGCAGAAGAAGACCCAGCAGGCCGCTGAAGAAACCCTGGCGCAGGCCCAGCAACGCATGGCGGGCTTTGCCAGCGAGTTCGGCACCAAGGCTGCCGGCCAGTGGGGCAAGCTGGAGAACATCTTCGAGGAGCGCGTGGCGCGCGCGCTCGAAAAACTCGGCGTACCCTCGGCCGCCGACGTGGCCGCGCTGCAGGCCCGTATCGACACCCTCGAAGCACAGCTGAAGCACCGCGGTGGCGCCGGCAGCGAAACCGCCACGCCCGCCAAGACGGCACGCGCCGCGCGCAAGACTGCGGCACGCAAGGCGCCCGTCGCCCCAGCCAAGAAAACCGTGCGCCGCAACAAGAGCGGCAACGCCGGCTGAGCCTGCCGAGATTGCGGCACTGCACAAAAAATCAGCGCCGCAAAACATGGCCCGCACCGTTCATGGTGCGGTGCACATACGCTAGAGTGTCCCCAAGAGACCACGAGACACACGGGGGCACCGACATGGCAAAGAAGGCGCCACGCCGCACAGCGCAACGCATCCTCGAAGCCGCATTGGACCTGTTCAACCGCTTCGGGGAACCGAACGTCTCGACCACATTGGTGGCGGGCGAGCTCAACATCAGCCCGGGCAATCTCTACTACCACTACCCCGCCAAGGAAGAGCTGATCAACAAGCTCTACGAAGGCTACGAGGCCGAGCTCAACGAGCTGCTGCACGCCAGCGAAGGCGTGCACGACGTGGAAGACGCATGGTTCTTCATGCACAGCCTGTTCGAGCTGATCTGGCGCTACCGCTTTCTGTATCGCGACCTCAACGACCTGCTGAGCAAGAACCGGCACCTGGAGACCCAGTTCCAGCTGGTGCTGAAGAACAAGGCCCGCGCCATCCGCCAACTGATCGCGGGCCTCAGCCGCGCCGGCCACCTGGAGATCGACGCGCACGAGGTCGACACGCTCGCGCAGAGCATGGTCGTGGTGCTGACCTACTGGCTCAGCTACGAGTACGTGCGCAATCCGCGCGAGGCGCTGGAGCCCGCGCATGCACAGGGCGCACTGCTGCGCGGCGGCCACCACACGCTGCACCTGCTGGCGCCCTACCTCGGGCGCGAACAGCGGCGGCATCTGCTGGCACTGAGCAACGCCTACAACGGAGAAGATGCAGCCCAAGGCGGCAGCGCCTCGGCCCCCACTGTCGATATGGCGGTCTAGACCATGCCTCACCCAGACTTCAAACCGCTCTCGCTGATGTCCGCCAGTCCGGTTGCCGCCAACGCGGAACCCTGGACGCCCCTGCCCTACGCCGATGCGCCGCGCTACGACGCCCGCAGCGTGCTGCCGCACTGGCAGCGCCTGCACGCCGGCAACGGACTGCCGCCGCCGGCCGAGGATTCGCCGCTCGCCGAAGGCTGGGCCCTGTTCCACAGCGGCGAGTTCGAACGCGCCGCCGCGCTCGGATTGCGGCACGGCGGCGACGGCTTGGTGCTCGCCAACCAGGCCACGGCCATCTACGCCAACTACCTGGAGCCGCGCGAGGCCATGCGCCTGTCGATGTTCCGCCAGGTGATCGAGCGCGCCGGCGCACAAGTGGCGGCCGAGCCCGAGAACTGCCACGCCCTCTACTGGCAGGCCTATGCGCTGGGCCGCTACAGCCAGGGCATCAGCGTGGCACGCGCGCTGGCGCAGGGCCTGGGCAGCAAGCTCAAGGGCGCGCTGGAACGCGTGATCGCGCTGCAGCCCCGGCACGCCGACGCGCACCTCGCGCTGGCGGCCTTCCATGCCGAGGTGATCGACAAGGTCGGCGCGCTGGTCGGGCGCATGACCTACGGCGTGAGGGCCGAGACATCGATCGAGCTGTTCGAGCGCGGCCTCGAACTGCACCCCGATTCGGCCGCCGGAATGATGGAGTACGCCCGCGCGCTCGCGATGCTGCATGGCGAATCGCGCATGGGCGAAGCCACGCGGCTTTTCGAGAAGGCCGCGGCGCTGAAGCCGGCGGATGCACGGGAGCGGCTGGACGTGGAACTGGCGCGCGTGGGGTTGCGCGACTGACTTTGGTACCCATGGGTACCGCGGCATTTAAGATGCGCGTTTTCCGCATTCCAATTTGACCGCCATGTCCGATCTCAACACCCTGTTCGAAGCCGCCCAGGCCAACTCCAAGCTGCTCGCCGAGCGCCCCGACAACCCGACCCTGCTCAAGATCTACGGCCTGTTCAAGCAGGCCACCGAAGGCGACAACGCCGCCAAGAAGCCCAGCTTCAGCGACATCGTGGCGCGCGCCAAGTGGGACGCCTGGACCGCCCAGAAGGGCGCGAGCGCCGACGAGGCGAAACAAAAATACATCGACCTCATCGAATCGCTCCGAGCAGGCTAGGCTCTCCCCCAGGCTGCGCGCACTTCGTGTCGCTGCGCCAACCCCCTTCCGGGGGCAACACCGACGACCCGGCAAAGCCGGTTCCGCGGTGTTTCACGAAGGCTAGCCAACGATCCCGCGCGCATGCAGCGCGGCGATCTGCTCGGCGCTCAAGCCGATTTCCTTCAACACCGCATCGGTGTCCGCGCCCAGCGCCGGCGCGTTGTGCCGGTGGCTGGCCGGCGTGAGCGACAGCTTGGGCACGAAGCCGGGCACCGCGAGCGCGCTGCCGTCGGGCATGGTCACCTGCTGCAGCATGCCGCGCGCGGCGTAGTGCGCATCGGCCGCGATGTCGGCGATGGTGTAGATGCGCCCGGCCGGCACATGCGCCGCATCGAGCACAGCCAGCACTTCGTCCACCGTGCGCTGCGCGGTCCAGTCGCCGATGGCGGCGTCGAGCATTCCGACCTGCGCCACGCGCCCGGCATTGCCCGACAGCGCCGGATCGGCCGCGAGATCGGGCCGGCCGATGCATTCCATGAGCCTGCGAAAGATGCTGTCGCCGTTGCCGGCGACGAGCGCATAGCCGCCGTCCGCGCAGCGGTACGCATTGGTCGGCGCGATGCCGGGCAAGGCGCTGCCGGCCGCCTCGCGCACTGCGCCGAATTCGCTGTACTCGGGCAGCAGGCTTTCCATGCAGTTGAAGACCGCCTCATAGAGCGCCACGTCGATCACCTGCCCCACGCCCTTCGGATGCTCGGCGCTCACCGTCGCATGCCGGTGCTGCATCGCCATCAGCACGCCGATCACGCCGTGCAATGACGCCAGCGTGTCGCCGATCGACACGCCCACGCGCACCGGCACGCGGCCCGGTTCGCCCGTGAGATGGCGCAGCCCGCCCATGGCCTCGGCCACCACGCCGAAGCCGGGGCGATCGCGGTAGGGGCCGGTCTGTCCGTAGCCGCTGATGCGCAGCATCACGAGCGCGGGGTTGGCGGCCAGCAGCGCATCGGGGCCCAGGCCCCAGCCTTCCATCGCGCCGGGGCGGAAGTTCTCGATCAGCACATCGGCCTCGGCCGCGAGCTGGCGCACGATGGCCTGCGCCTCGGGCTCGCGCAGGTCGAGCGCCAGCGAGCGCTTGTTGCGCGACTGCACCTGCCACCAGACCGAGGTGCCGTCCTTCAGCAGCCGCCAGGTGCGCAGCGGATCGCCCGCACCGGGCGGCTCGATCTTGATGACCTCCGCGCCGAAGTCGGCCAGCGTGCGCGCGGCGAAGGGCCCCGCAATGAGTTGCCCGAGTTCGACGACCTTGAGGCCGGCCAGCGGCCCTTTGGCCGGGGCTGCGGCAGAGGAGGAAGAGAAAGAGGAAGAAGCGGTTTCCGTCATGACGCCAGAGTGTGCCGTGCCGCCGGCCATCCGCCTCGGGGCGGGAAAACACCTATGAATTCTTGACACCGCATTTGCCGCGCCTTTTGCAGTGCAGCAATCGCCCCGGTGCGCCCTTCTCCCACCGGGGAGAAAGCACTTTGCTGCAACGCAATGCACAGCTTCCGTGGCTTGCCCTCGGGTCAAAAAAGTATCAATCTGGAGCGCCATCTCTGGTTGTTGACGTCCTGGGCGATTCGTACAGTCCGCCCCACGCTGTCACACGTCGCCATGCACGACAAACAAGTCAACAAAGAGACAAGGAAAGAAGAACGCCATGCAACCCGATCTGGAAATCGTCGAAGTCCGCGGTGACGAGTCGTTCACCGCCTGGGCGCACGGCTATCCGTATCGCACGGTGCGCTGGCACTTCCACCCCGAATACGAAATCCAGCTGATCGTGGAAACCAAGGGCGTGTACTTCGTGGGCGACCACGTCGGCCACTTCGAGCCCGGCAACCTCGTACTGATGGGCCCCGACCTGCCGCACAACTGGATCAGCGACGTGCCCGCAGGCCAGAGCGTCGAGCGGCGCGGCATCGTGATCCAGTTCCCGGCCACGCTGCCCGATCACATGGCCGCGGCCTTCCCGGAGTTCCAGCGCATCGTGCCGCTGCTGGCCGAGTCGGGCGCGGGCGTGCTCTTTTCCGCCGAGACCGCCGTCGCCGCCAAGCCGATCATGGAATCGCTGCTTGAGGCGCGCGGGTTGCGCCGCGTGATCCTGCTGCTGTCGCTGCTCGAGTTGCTGGTCGACAGCAGCGACCGCCAGCGGCTCGCCAGCCCCGCCTTCAAGCCCGACCCCAAGGCCTTCATGTCGCACGCGATCAACAACGTGCTGGCGCACATCGCCGCCAACCTGGGCGACGACCTGCGCGAGCCGATGCTGGCCGAGCTGGTGGGCCAGAGCCCGAGCGCTTTCTCGCGGTCGTTCCGCAAGCACACGGGCCAGTCGTTCGTGCGTTATGTGAACCGGCTGCGCATCAGCCGCGCCTGCGAGCTGCTCACCAGCAGCGAGAAGCCGGTGCTCGACGTCTGCATGGACGTGGGCTTCAACAACGTGTCGAACTTCAACCGGCAGTTCCTCCTGCACAAGCGCATGCCGCCGACCAAGTTCCGCAATTTCCATCGCATGCAGGCCGCGGCCTCGCGTGCCGCCAGCCCGCCGTAGCCGGCTCTTTCCGTGTTCCCCGTGTCGTCACCAGCGCGGCGCCTTCGGGTGCCGCGTGGGGCGAGCCTTTGTCCGCGTTTTTTCGACCGTCAGTCAGTTCATCAGTCCATCAGCCAGCCAGTCACAAACCCAAGGAGACAGCCACCATGAAGAACATCCTCAAAGCCACCGCCCTCACCGCCGCACTGCTGTGCGCTGCATCCGCCGTGCAGGCGCAGGCACCGAAGCAGCCGCTGCGCATCGGCATGACCTTCCAGGAACTGAACAACCCCTACTTCGTGACGATGAAGCAGGCGCTGGAAGAAGCCGCCGCCAGCATCGGCGCCACCGTGGTCACCACCGACGCGCGGCACGACGTGGCCAAGCAGATCGGCGACGTGGAAGACATGATCCAGAAGAAGGTCGACATCCTGCTGCTGAACCCGACCGACTCCACCGGCGTGCAGTCGGCCGTGCGCTCGGCCAAGAAGGCGGGGCTGATCGTGGTGGCGGTCGATGCGAATGCGCAGGGCCCGGTCGATTCGTTCGTGGGCTCGAAGAACACCGACGCGGGCCGCCTGGCCTGCGAGTACCTTGCCAAGAACATCGGCGAGAAGGGCGACGTGGCGATCCTCGACGGCATTCCGGTCGTGCCGATTCTTGAGCGCGTGAAGGGCTGCCGCGAAGCGCTCGCCAAGTACCCCGGCATCAAGGTGGTGAGCACGCAGAACGGCAAGCAGGAGCGCGCCACCGCGCTCACCGTGACCGAGAACATCCTGCAGGCCAACGGCAACCTGAAGGGCATCTTCAGCGTGAACGACGGCGGTTCGATGGGCGCGCTCGCCGCCATCGAGGCCAGCGGCAAGGACGTGAAGCTCACCAGCGTCGATGGCGCGCCCGAGGCCATCAAGGCCATGCAGAAGCCGGGCTCCAAGTTCATCGCGACCACAGCGCAGTACCCGCGCGACCAGATCCGTCTGGCCATCGGCATTGCGCTGGCGAAGAAGTGGGGCGCCAACGTGCCGGCCGCCGTGCCGGTCGACGTGAAGCTGATCGACGCCGAAGGCGCCAAGACCTTCAGCTGGTAAGCCGCGCAAACAAGCAAGCAAGCAAGCAGGCAGGCAAGCCCGTGACCACGAACGACAACGCCGAGATGCTGCGGCTCGAAGGCGTCTCCAAGAGCTTCCCCGGCGTGAAGGCGCTCGCGGGCATCGACCTCTCGATCCGCAAGGGCGAGGTGCATGCGCTGCTCGGCGAGAACGGCGCGGGCAAGTCGACGCTGATGAAGATCCTCGGCGGCATCTACCAGGCCGACGAGGGCCGCATCTTCATCGAAGGCAGCGAGCGCAGGTTCGCGGGCTACAACGACGCGATCGCGGCGGGCATCGGCATCATCTTCCAGGAGTTCAGCTTGGTGCCGTACCTGAACGCGGTGGAGAACATCTTCCTGGGCCGCTACCTGAAGAACCGCTTCGGGCTGATGGACAAGGCGGCGATGAAGCGTTCGGCCCAGCAGCTCTTCGACGAGCTGGGCGTGCAGATCGACCTGGGCGTGCCGATCTGCCGGCTCTCGGTGGCGCAGCAGCAGTTCGTGGAGATCGGCAAGGCGCTGTCGCTGAAGGCGCGGCTGCTGGTGCTCGACGAGCCGACCGCCACGCTCACGCCGAACGAGGCCGGGCACCTCTTCAAGATCATGCGCGAGCTGCGCGCCAGGGGCGTGGCGATGATCTTCATCTCGCATCACCTGGACGAGATCTTCGAGGTGTGCGACCGCATCAGCGTGCTGCGCGACGGGGCCAATGCAGGGCATGCGGACGTGGGCGCAACGAACGTGGATGCGCTGGTCGAGATGATGGTGGGCCGCCGCATCGAGCACAACTTTCCGCCCAAGCCGCAGCCCGCGCCGCGCGGTCGCAAGGTGCTCGAAGTGCCGGAGATCCAGCTCACCAAAGGCGGGCCGGTCAACGCCTTCGACCTGCACGAAGGCGAGATCCTCGGCTTCGCGGGGCTGGTGGGTTCGGGCCGCACTGAACTCGCACTGGGAATGATGGGCGCCGACCGCGTGCATCGAAAAACTGTTCTGCGCAACGGCAAGCCGGTGCGATTGAACGACCCGACGCAGGCGCTGGAAAACGGCATCGGCCTGCTGCCCGAGAGCCGCAAGGTCGAGGGGCTCATCACCGACTTCACGATCCGCTTCAACATCTCGATGAACAACCTCGGCAAGCACCGGAGCGCCGGGCTGGTGAGCCAGAAGTCGGAGAAGCAGTCGGCCGCCGAGCTTGCGAAGCGCGTGGGCGTGAAGGCGCCCGACATCGAGACCCGCGTGGCCACGCTCTCGGGTGGCAACCAGCAGAAGGTGGTGATCGCGCGCTGGCTCGGCCACGCCTGCGAGGTGCTGATCTTCGACGAGCCGACGCGCGGCATCGACGTGGGCGCCAAGGCAGAGATCTACGGCCTCATGCGTGAACTGACGCAGCAGGGCAAGGCCATCGTGATGATCTCGAGCGAGCTGCCCGAGATCGTCGGCATGTGCGACCGCGTCGCCGTGTTCTCGGGCGGGTCCATCGTGGCCACGCTCGAGGGCGACTCCATCAACTCCGGCGACATCATGCGCCACGCAACGACAGGGGGCCCGCAATGAATGCCACCGCCACTCACCCCACGCCACCGGCGCCCGCCGGCGGGTTCTTCACCCAGCTGCGCCGCTCGACGGCCTTCCTGCCGCTGGTGGGGCTGGTCGCGATCTCGGTCTTCATGATCGTCGCGACCGACAACTTCCTCTCGTGGGGCAACCTGCAGAACATCGCGCTGCAGTCGTCGATCAACGCGATCATCGCGGTGGGCATGACGGCCGCGATCCTCACCGGGGGCATCGATCTTTCAGTCGGTGCGGTGGTGGCGCTCTCGGGCACGCTGGCCTCGGGAATGATGGTGCAGTTCGGACTGCCGCCGATGCTCGCGGTGCCACTCGGGCTGGCGGTCGGCGTGGTCATCGGCCTGTTCAACGGCTACTGCGTGGCCTACCTGCGCATGCCGCCGATCATCGTGACGCTGGCCACCATGGGCATTGCGCGCGGCATCGCGCTGATCTACACGGGCGGCTACCCCATCGACGGGCTGCCCGACTCGTTCGCCTTTCTCGGCGGCGGCGTGCTGGCGGGCATCAAGGTGCCGATCCTCATCATGCTGGCGACGTACCTCGTGGCGTATGTGCTGCTGAACATGGCGCCGTTCGGCCGTTATGTGTATGCCATCGGAGGCAATGAGGAAGCCACGCGGCTGTCGGGTGTGCGCGTGTCGCGCTACAAGCTGCTGGTGTATGCGCTGAGCGGCCTCACAGCGGCCATCGCCGGCATCGTGCAGGCGGCGCGCGTCACGAGCGGACAACCCGGTGTCGGCGTGGGCTTCGAGCTCGACGCGATCGCGGCGGTGGTGATGGGCGGCACGTCCATCGCCGGCGGGCGCGGCGCCATCGTCGGCACGCTGGTCGGTGCGCTGCTGCTCGGCGTGCTGAACAACGGTCTCAACATGATCGGTGTGTCGCCGTATCTGCAATTGATCATCAAGGGCGGGATCGTCTTGCTCGCGATCTTCATCAGCCGGGAAGCCAAGCGCTGACCCCTCTTTCCTTCTGTCTTGCTCCTTCCCCCTCTGGGGGAAGGCTGGGATGGGGGCAGCCAGAGCGTGCCCAGTAGTGACGCCGCTTGCCCCCACCCCTGCCCTCCCCCAGAGGGAGAGGGAGAAAAACCAAAAGCCAAAACCCAACACACCCTCCGACCACAAGGACCCCATGTCGTACCAAAAACTCCAGCCCAACGCCTCAGGCGCCATCGGCGAACTCGCCGCCATGCAAGCCGTCGTCTGCCACGGCCCCAAGGACTACCGCCTCGAAACCGTGGCCATGCCCACCATCGGCGCGAACGAACTGCTGATCTCCATCGCCGCCTGCGGCATCTGCGCCTCGGACTGCAAGTGCCATTCGGGCGCGAAGATGTTCTGGGGCGGCGACGGACAGCCTTCGTGGGTGAAGGCACCAGTCATTCCTGGCCACGAGTTCTTCGGGTACGTCGAAGCACTCGGTAAAGGCGCGGCAGAACACTTCGGCGTGCAGAAAGGCGACCGCGTGATCGCCGAGCAGATCGTGCCCTGCGGCAAGTGCCGCTTCTGCACCTCGGGCAAATACTGGATGTGCGAGGTGCACAACATCTTCGGCTTCCAGCGCATCGTGGCCGATGGCGGCATGGCCGACTACATGCGGCTGCCGCCGACCTCGCGCGTGCACAAGATCCCCGACGGCATCTCGCTCGAAGACGCGGCCATCATCGAACCGCTCTCGTGCGCGATCCACACGGTGAACCGCGGCGACATCCAGCTCGACGACGTGGTGGTGATCGCAGGCGCCGGCCCGCTGGGCCTGATGATGGTGCAGGCCGCGCGCCTGAAGACGC
The DNA here is from genome assembly GCF_900100965.1 of Variovorax sp. EL159. GTDB lineage: Bacteria > Pseudomonadota > Gammaproteobacteria > Burkholderiales > Burkholderiaceae_C > Variovorax. The sequence continues at coordinate 297,364 of NZ_FMUJ01000007.1, forward strand.
CGAAGAAGCTGGTCGTGATCGACCTCGTGCCCGAGCGCCTCGCACTTGCCAAGCAGTTCGGCGCCGACGTGACCATCAACCCCAAGACCGAGAACGCCGACGCCATCGTCAAGGGCCTGACCGAAGGCTACGGCTGCGACGTGTACATCGAGACCACCGGCGCGCCCATCGGCGTGACGCAGGGGCTGGAGATGATCCGCAAGCTCGGCCGCTTCGTCGAGTTCAGCGTGTTCGGCTCGGAGACCAGCGCCGACTGGTCGATCATCGGCGACCGCAAGGAGCTGGACGTGCGCGGCGCGCACCTGGGGCCGTACTGCTACCCCATCGCCATCGACCTGCTGGCGCGCGGCCTCGTCACCTCGAAGGGCATCGTGACGCACGACTTTCCGCTGACCGAATGGGAACGCGCCTTTGCGCTGGCAAACTCGCTGGATTCCATCAAGGTGCTGCTCAAGCCGCAGCCCAGATCCTGAGAAACCGAGAGACAGCCAACCATGAAATACGTGATCGGCATCGACATCGGCACGCAGAGCACCAAGTGCCTGCTGGTCGGCATCGACGGCAAGGTGCATTCGCAACACAGCGTGGCCTACCAGCCCGAAACGCCGAAGCCGTTGTGGGCGCAACAAGATTGCGCGGTGTGGTTCGACGCGGTGTGCGAGAGCGTTCGCATCTGCGTCGCACAAAGCGGCGTCGCGCCTTCCGACATTGCAGCGATGTGCGTGAGCAGCCTCTACGGTGGCGCGGGCATCCCGGTGGATGCGGCCATGCAACCGCTGCACCCTTGCCTGATCTGGATGGACCGGCGCGCCACCGCCGAGGTCGCCTGGGTGAACGCAAACGTCGATGTGCCGCGCCTCGAAGCCATCACCGGCAACGGCGTCGACAGCTACCACGGCTTCACCAAGATCCTGTGGATTCGCGACCAGTTGCCCGAGGTGTGGGCCAGGACCGCGTACTTCCTGCCGCCCAACAGCTACATCAACTGGCGCCTGACCGGCGAGCTTGCGGTCGATCACAGTTCGGCCGGCAACATCGGCGGCGTGTACGACGCGGCGCGGCGCCGCTGGTCGAGCGAAGCGCTCGACATGCTCGGCATTCCGGCACGCATGATGCCGCCGCGCCTTGTCGAGTCGAGTGACATCGTGGGTGGCCTCAGTGCGGAATGGGCCGTGAAGCTCGGCCTTGCCGAAGGCATGCCGCTGATGGCGGGCGGCGTCGATGCGGCCGTGGCCACTTTCTGCGCGGGCGTCACCGGCAGCGGCGACCACGTGGCGATGATCGGCACCAGCATGTGCTGGGGCTTCGTGAGCCCGACGGTCGACGCGCGGCACAAGCTCATCACCATGCCCCATGTGTACCGCGGCGCCGACCGCAGCTATGTGTTCGGCGGTGCGATCACGGCGGGTGCGGCCATCACCTGGTTCAAGGACACCTTCTGCCAGGCCGAGATCGCCGAGGCCGCGCGCACCGGAGAAGATGCGCACGCGCTGATCGAGCGCAAGGCCGTCGACGTGCCGCCCGGCGCGGAAGGGCTGGTCTTCCTGCCCTACCTGATGGGCGAGCGCAGCCCGATCTGGGACGCGCAGGCCAAGGGTGCCTTCATCGGCCTGTCGCTCGCGCACAGCCGCGCGCATCTGTATCGCGCGGTGCTCGAAGGCGTGAGCTTCGCGCTGCAGCACAACATCGAGGCCGGCCGCCAAAGCGGGCAGCCGCTGGACGACCGACTCATCGTGGTCGGCGGCGCCGCGCATTCGGACCTGTGGATGCAGATCGTGGCGAACATCACCGGCTACCCGGTGTTCACCATCGAGGAAGAGGTCGAAGCGGCGCTGGGTGCGGCAATGCTTGCTGCGCTGGGCGCAGGGCTGGTCGATGCAGCAACGGCCGAGCGCGGCTGGGTCACGTTGGTGGAGCGAGCGCGGCCGGAGCCTTCGGCGCAGGCGGTGTATCGCGAGCGCTTCGAGATCTACAAGTCGCTTTACCCCGCGCTGCGGGATGCGATGCATCGGCTGAAATGAACTCCGTCCATTCGATTCGGGGCGCTGCCGTTCAGGGCGCGCTCACGCCGACGGCGTGCTCTGCTCCGCGAATGTCCCCCGGGGCTGCGCCCCTCCTCCTTTATTTCGCTGCGCAGAACACACCATCGACGTGATCGATGGACGCGGCCGTTGATCGGCCCGCACAACCGCAGCGCTCATGTGCGAATGGCATCGGGTGCTCCCCGCAGCGAAATAAAGGAGGAGCGAAGCGGGGGACATTCGCGGAGGGGAGTACCCGATGTCATTCGCACGCGCCCTGAACACAACACCCAGCAGACCCACTGACATGACCACCTCCTTCGACTTCCCCGGCAAGCGCGCACTCGTCACCGGTGCGAGCAGCGGCATCGGCCGCGCGGTAGCGGTGCGGCTCGCGCAATCGGGCGCGCAGGTCACCGCCATAGGACGCAACGCAGCCGCACTGAATGCGCTGCAGGCCGAAGCAGGCTGCATACCGCTGGTGCTCGACGTCGCCGACGCCCCCGCACTGGAACGCGCCCTCGCCGCATTGCCAGCCTTCGACCTCGTGGTGAACTGCGCCGGCATCGCCCTGCTCGAATCGGCCCTCGACCTGAAGGCCGAGAACTTCGACGCCGTGATGGCCGTCAACGCGCGCGCCGCCGCTCTGGTGGCCTCGCGCTGCGGCAAGGCCATGATCGCGGCCGGTGTGCGCGGCAGCATCGTCAACGTGTCGAGCCAGGCCGCGCTGGTCGCGCTCGACGCGCATCTTTGCTACTGCGCGTCGAAGGCCGCGATGGATGCGATCACGCGCTCGCTGTGCCTCGAATTCGGGCCGCACGGCATTCGCGTCAACAGTGTGAACCCGACCGTCACCCTCACGCCCATGGCCGAACAGGCCTGGGCCGATCCGGTCAAGAGCGCGGCGGCGATCCGTGGTATTCCGCTGGGCCGCTTCGCACAGGTGGAAGAAGTGGTCGCGCCCGTCCTGTTCCTGCTGAGCGACGGTGCGTCGATGGTGAGCGGCGTGGCGCTGCCGGTAGACGGCGGCTACACCATCGTCTGAAAGAAAAAGAAGGAAGAGAGAAGAAAGAAAAGCCGCTCAGGCGAAACGGCTGCCGCCCTGCGGCGCGTCGAGCAGCGCATCGAGGTTGCGCGTGATCTTCTGCTCGATCTGTTCGCTGAAGCTGCTGAACAGAAAGCCCAGCGTGGCATCGAGCGTGAAGGTGCTGGCCGTGACCTCGACCGTGCCGTCGATACCGGCGCGGGTGAACTGCGCGGTGTCGCGGTCCTTGCCTTCGGTGTAGGCGCACTCGAGGCCGAACTCCTGCTCGGCCTGTTGCACCCATTGGCGCGCGACTTCGCGTGCGCCGGCAATGCCCAGCGTGTGGTTGCGTTCGATATGGATGTCAGGCACCGTGATCTCCGTTTTTGTCGTTGTGGTCGCTGTGGGTTTGCAGGATACCGGTGGCCGCCTGCAGCGCGCTGCGGCGTTCTTCCTCGGTCGGCAATCTGGAAATGCGCCGGACCTCAGTGTAGAAGCGCGGCCAGTCATGGCCTTCGCGCTCGAAAAGTTTCTCGAAGCTGGGCACCAGGTCGTCGTAGGCGCCCTGCGCACCGAAGGCCGCGTTGTTGGCGCGCGCCACCCAGCCGTCGTAAGCGCCCTGGCGCGGACCGGGCCAGCCTTCGCGCAGCTTGGCGTAGCGCGCGCGAAAGTCCGCCATGGCGGCCTGCTTCATGACTTCCACCGCGGCCCAGTCCTTGGCCTTGGCTTGCGGCGATTCATAAACCTGCGTCAGCGCGCGGCGGGTGTTGAGCGCAAGCGCCCGGAAGTCCTGGCGTTGCGCGTCGAACTGGCTGTATTCGCGGCGGGCCGCCTCGCCGGCTTCGCGCTGCAGCCACATCGCGCCGCCGATGCGCTCGACCGCCGTGGCGTACGACTCGTTGAACACCGTGTCGCCCGCCACGTAGAGCACCTGATGCGCCAACTCGTGGAACACGATGCGCGCGAGCTCGCCCTCGGGGTAGCCGATGAAGGTGGACAGCAGCGGATCGCCGCCGGCCCAGTTCATCCAGCCCAGCGTGGAGTACGCGGGCACGGGGTACACCGCCACTTCCATGTCGAGCTTTTTCTGCGCCTCGGCTTCGGCCTTGGCCGCGGCCTCGTCGTAGTAGCCGCGATAGCCCACGCAACCTGCAACCGGGAAGCACCAGCTCTTGAGCGTGAGCGAATACGGCGGCGCGGCCACCACGTTCCACACGGCGGCGGCGCGGTGCAGGTCGGCGTACGACTTGTAGCTGGGGTTGTCGGGCAAGCCCAGCTCGGTCACCGCAAAACTGCGGATGCGCTGCGTGAGTTCGAGCTTGGCCTTGAGCTGCGCCGACACGGCCGGGTCGGCCAACCACTCGGGCACGGGCTTGGCGGCCCGCATGATGCCGATGTGGCCGCTGGCCGATTGCCAGTAGTAGCCGAGGTCGGCGCAGCCGGAGAGCGACAGCAGCGCCGCACCGGCCAGCGTCAAGGCGAACAGGGGCCTCATGCTTTTTCGACTTGCACCAGACAGTCGTAGAAGGTGGGTCCGCGGCCGATGTCGGTCAGGCGCTGGCTGGTGAGTTCGTTGACGTTGGTGCCGTCCACGCCGAGCTTGCGCCACCAGATGCCCATGCCATGCACCACGCCCTGCCGCGCACGGCGCGAGACCTCGGCGCGGCAACGGTGCTCGCCGCGCTTGTTGAACACGCGCACCATGGCGCCGTCCTCGATGCCGCGCGCGGCGGCGTCGGCCTCGTGGATTTCGAGCAGCGGCTCGACCTCGATGGCGCGCAGGCTCGTCACGTTGACGAAAGTCGAGTTGAGGAAGTTGCGCGCGGGCGGCGAGATCATCGCGAGCGGGAACTCGGTCGAGCTGCCGGCCGGCTCCCAGTTGGGCACGTGGTCGGGCAGGCCGTCCATGCCCATGGCCTGCAGGCGCCCGCTGAAGAATTCGCAGCGGCCCGAAGGCGTGGGGAACTTGCCTTCGGCAAAGGGCGCTTCGGGCAGCTTGACGCTGGTGAAGCCCTGCGCGAGCAACTGCGAAAAGTCGATGCTGTCTTCGGCAAAGGCGGTGCGGCACAGCGACTCGTCGCTTTCCGAGAAGCAGGGCTCGTCGAAACCCATGCGGCGCGCCAGCTCGCGGAACACCCAGGCGTTGCTGCGGGCCTCGCCGCGCGGCGCCACGGCCGGGCGGTTGAGCAACACGTCGGTATGGCCGTAGCTGCAGTGAATGTCCCAGTGCTCCAGCTGCGTGGTAGCGGGCAGCAGGTAGTCGGCGTAGTCGGCGGTGTCGGTGCGGAACTGCTCCAGCACCACGGTGAAGAGGTCTTCGCGCGCGAAGCCCGCTGCCACCTTGGCCGACTCGGGCGCCACGGCCACGGGGTTGCTGTTGTAGACCACGATGGCCTTCACCGGCTTGGCGGTGTCGAGCAGCGCGTCGCCGATGGTGCTCATGTTGATGGTGCGCGGCCGGCGGCCGGCCATCAGGTCGGGCCGCTGCAGCGCGGCACGATCGACCGGGTAGTGGCCCGAACTGCTCAGCAGCAGGCCGCCCGCGCGGTCGCGCCAGGCACCGACCAGCGCGGGCAGGCAGGCGATGGCGCGGGCTGCGTTGCCGCCGCCGCGCACGCGCTGCATGCCGTAGTTCAGGCGAATGGCCGCGGGCTTGGTGGTGCCGTAGGCCTTTGCCAGCGCCACGATCTGCTCTTCGGGTACGCCGCAGACTTGCGCCGCGCGCGAAGGCGGCCATTGAAGGGCGCGCTCGCGCAGTTGCTCCCAGCCCAGCGTGTGGCTGGCGATGTAGTCGTGGTCGAGCCAGTCGTGCACGATCAGCTCGTGCATCAGCGCCAGCGCGAGCGCGGCGTCGGTGCCGGGCAGCAGCGCGATGTGCTCGTCGCACTTGTCGGCGGTTTCGGTCTTGCGTGGGTCGATGCACACCAGCCGCGCGCCAGCGCGCTTGGCGGCCTGTGCATGGCGCCAGAAATGCAGGTTGCTGGCGATGGAGTTGCTGCCCCAGATGAGGATGAGCTTCGCCTCGGCGAAGAACTCGATCCGCATGCCGACCTTGGCACCCAGCGTGTAGACCATGGCCTCGCCACCGGCCATCGAGCAGATCGTGCGGTCCAGCAGCGTGGCGCCCAGCTTGTGGAAGAAGCGCCGGTCCATCGATTCGCCCTGCACCAGGCCCATGGTGCCCGCATAGCTGTAGGGGACAATTGCTTCAGGATCGCCCTGCAATGACCGAAGATGCGCGGCGATGTCGTCCAGAGCGGCATCCCACGACACCGGCTCGAACTGGCCACTGCCCTTGGGGCCGACGCGCTTGAGGGGCTGCACCAGCCGCTCGGCATGGTCGTTGCGTTCGATGTAGCGCGACACCTTGGTGCACAGCACGCCGCCCGTGTGCGAGTGGGCGGCATTGCCCTGCAACTTCACGGCGACGCCGTCCTTGACGGTGGTCACCAGCGCGCAGGTGTCCGGGCAGTCATGAGGGCAGGCCCCCAGCACGGTGGAGGTGACGGGCTGGGGTGCTTCTTCGAGCAAGGTATCCGGTGCGTGGGCCATCGGCCGAGTCTAATTTGTGCGCAAGCCAGAGCGCGGAGGGAGGTTTTCACGATGTTGAATCGCAGGCGTTTTTCCTTGACCGTCGGGGCAGCCGCCACGCTGGGCGGCTTCGGCATGGCACAGGCGCAGAGCGAGGCACCGCTGGTGCTGGGCCAGTCGGCGCCGTTCACCGGGCCGGCGGCGCAACTGGGCATCCAGTTCCACCAGGGCGCCAAGCTGTTCCTCGACCAGTACAACGCGCAGCCGGGCCAGCGCGATGTGGTCATCAAGAACCTGGACGACGGCTACGAGCCCGACCGCTGCGCCGCCAACACCCGCAAGCTGATCGAGGAAGACGTGTTCGCCCTGTTCGGCTACATCGGCACGCCGACCAGCCTGGCCGCGCTGCCCTTGGCGGTGAAGGACAAGGTGCCGTTCATCGCACCGTTCACCGGCGCGATGTCGCTGCGCGAGCCTTTTCACAAGAACGTGTTTCACCTGCGCGCGTCGTACAACGACGAAACGGCGCTGATGGTGAAGCACCTCACGCACCTGGGCCTGAAGAAGATCGCGGTCTTCTATCAGAACGACGCCTATGGCAAGGCCGGGCTCGACGGCGTGACGCTGGCGTTGTCGCAGCAGGAGCTGAAGCCGGTGGCGCTGGCCACGGTGGAGCGCAACTCGTCCGACGTGGCGCAGGCGGTGAAGACGCTGGTGGCGGCGCGGCCCGACGCAGTGGTCCAGGTTGGCGCCTACAAGGCGTGCGCGGCCTTCATCCGCGAGGCGCGCAAGGCGGGCTACGGCGGCAGCTTCATCAACCTGTCTTTTGTCGGCACGCAGGCGCTGGCCGATGAACTGGGCAAGGAGGCAGCGGGCGTGATGGTGACGCAGGTGGTGCCCTCGCCCTACAACCCGGCCAACGCGATCACGCGCGAATTCGCCGAGGCGGTGCGCAAGGCGGGCGGCGGTGCCAGCGCGAACTTCTCGAGCATGGAAGGCTATCTGGCCGCGAAGGTGCTGACGGAGGGGCTGCGCAAGGCACCGGGCAAGGCCACGCGAGATGGGCTGGTCGCGGGGCTGGAGAGCATCGACCGCCAGCAGTTCGGCGGCTTCGAGGTGTCGTTCTCGCCGAAGAACCATGTGGGCTCGAAGTTTGTCGAGCTGTCGATGCTGACGGGGGATGGGCGGGTCAGGACTTAGCGGTCAGCGTTGTTCGGGGCGTGTGCGCTGCGCTCGTACTGACGCAGGCCGGTCGGTCAGTTGTTCAACCAGCGAGCCCATCCACGGCCTGGAACATCGCCTGCCGCGCCTGGCTGACGATCTGCCCACGCCACGCGTCGGTGTCGGTGTAGAAGGCCTCGACCATCCGCGCACGAATGCCATCGGCCAGATCGGCCGGCGCTTCCGGGTGCTTGTGCAGCCAGTGGTCGGCGCGCAGCGCGCCCGTGACTTCGAGCATCGGCAACGTGCCGTATTCGAGCGCGATGCCGGTGTACTCGGCCTGCGGGCACTCTTCGTACATGGCGTCCCACATCAGCCCGCGCAGCAGCGCCGAGGTCGATGAGCCGTCGTAGATCGACGTGACCGGCGCCGCGGGCGTGCCCCACCAGGCGTTGGCACGCGCATAGGCCACGTTGTCGTCGCGGCAGGCAAAGATGCGTTCGCCCAGGCCGTTGGGGCCGAGCCCCGTGTGCAGGTCGATCCAGGCCACGCGGCGTGCGCGGCCCGCATGGCGACGCAGCACTTCGCGGATGGTCTTGTTGCTCCAGGTCGGCGCCTTGCCGCCGAAGAACAGGCCATCGTCGAACTGGTACTGGCCGCTGGTCACGGCCGCCTGGAAGGCGGTGGCGCCGTGCTTGTCGATCCACTTCGCAATCGCGGCCTGGTTGTCGGGCGTGGGCGGCCAGGTGTCGGGCAACAAGAGCGGGTGCAGCTTGGCGTAGGGCTCGTTCACCGGCACCGGCTTGGAGAAGTCGAGGAAATTGCGATTCAGGTCGACGTTCTCGTGCGTGACGCGCCGGCCGTACGAAAAACCATGCGGATTCAGCGCATGCACATACAGCACCGCCACGCCCTGCGCCTTGGCCTTCTCGCGCCATTCGGCATCGTGCAGCGCGAACACCTGCACGCCGCTGCCGCAATGGCCTTCGACGCCATGGCAGGCGCTGGTGACGATCAGCAGGTGCTCGGCATCTGCATTGCCGTCGAGCGCCACGTCCATCGACAGCTCTTCGCCGTCGCGGCCCTTCAGTGGGTGCGCATGCGGTTCGACCGTGAGGCCGGCGCTCACGCAGCCCTGCAGGAATTTCTGGCGTGCCTGCGCGTAGCGCGGCGAAAAGGCTTCGGCTATTCCGATCATGTGACGCTCGACCTCCGGTTGAATCAGGCGATCAGGCAGCAGCGCCGCCGGGCTTGAGAAACTGCTCGGCGATCTGCACCCAGCAGGTGGCGCCGAGCGGGATCAGGTCGTCGTTGAAGTCGTAGCTCGCGTTGTGCAGCGTGCACGGGCCTTCGCCGTGGTGCACGTCGCGATGCGCGCCGTCGCCGTTGCCGATGAAGGCATAGGCACCGGGCTTGGCCTGCAGCATGAAGGCGAAGTCTTCCGAGGTCATGGCGGCCTCTTGCTTCAACACGTTCTCGGGGCCGACGATGCCGCCCATCACGCGGCGCGCAAAGTCGGCTTCGGCCTCGGTGTTGATGGTCGGCGGGTAGTAGCGCTCGAAGCGGAACTCGCAGGTGGCGTCGTGCGCCGCGCAGATGTGTTCGCTGATCTGTTTCATGCGCGCCTCGATCATGTCGAGCACTTCGATCGAGAAGGTGCGCACGGTGCCCGACAGCTCGCAGTTGTCGGGAATCACGTTGTTGGTTTCGCCCGCGTGGATGGTGGTGACCGAGATCACGGCCGAGTCGGTCGGCTTCATCTTGCGCGTAAGGATGGTCTGGAAGGCCTGCACGATCTCGCAGGCGATCGGCACCGGGTCGACGCCCGTCTGCGGCAGCGCGGCATGGCCGCCCTTGCCGATCACATTGAGATAGAACTTGTTGCCCGACGCCATCACCGGCCCGGGGCTCACGGCGAACTGGCCGGCGGCCATGCCGGGCCAGTTGTGCATGCCGAACACGGCGTCCATGGGGAACTGCTCGAACAGCCCTTCCTTGATCATCTCGCGGGCACCGCCGCCGCCCTCTTCAGCCGGCTGGAAGATCAGGTAGACGGTGCCGTCGAAGTTGCGGTTCTTCGCGAGGTGCTGCGCGGCCGCCAGCAGCATCGCCGTGTGGCCGTCGTGGCCGCAGGCGTGCATCTTGCCGTGGTGCTTGCTGGCATGCGCGAAGGTGTTGAGCTCGGTGACGGGCAGCGCGTCCATGTCGGCGCGCAGGCCGACGGCGCGGTTGCTGGTGCCGTTCTTGACGATGCCGACCACGCCCGTGGTGCCAAGCCCCCGGTGGATGGGAATGCCCCATTCGGTGAGCTTGCCTGCCACCACGTCGGCGGTGCGGACTTCTTCGAAGCAGAGTTCGGGATGAGCGTGGAGGTCACGTCGGACGGCGGCAATGCCGGCCGCCTGCGTGACGAGGGAATCAATGAGTTTCATGGCGTGGTCTCAAAACGCCAGTCTATCCACTCCGGCATTTCAGGACACGGCGGAAAACACGCAGTCGGCGTGTCAGTGGCCCGCGGTCCAGAAGCCGCGATGCGGCGCTGCGGCCTCGTCTTCGAGCAGCGGACCCACCACTTCGACGCGCCGCTGGCCGCGCACGAACACCTCGCGGCACGGCAACGAGAAGGTCGGGTTTTCCGGATGGTCGCCGGTCAGGCCGAGCAGCGCGTGTTCCGAAAGCGCATAGACCACGCGGCCGATGTTGGTCCAGTAGATGGCGCCGGCGCACATGCAGCAGGGCTCGGCGCTGGTGAACAGCGTGCAGCGTGCCAGCTGCTCCGGCGTGAGCCGGCGCGCCGCCTGCGCGGCCGCCACCAGTTCGGCGTGCTGCGTGGGGTCGCCTTCGGGCGGCATCGAGTTGTTGCCGGCCGTCACGACGACTTCGCCGTGCTCGTCGGCCACCAGCGCGGCAAAGGGATGCCGGCCGCGGGCCTTCGATTCTTCGGACAGCGCGATGGTCATGCGCAGCAGTTCGAGGTCGCGCGCGGACAGGTTGGCGGGCGTGGCGTTGTGCGGGCTGTGGTTCATGTCGGTAGAGCTTCGTCAGGAGAAAAAAGTTTGTTTGGATCAACGCGCCACGGCAACGGGCGCTTCTTCGGTCACCGTCGCGGCGCCCCGGTTCAGCAGCAGATTGAGCAGCACCGCCGTGATCGCCCCCAGGAAGATGCCGCTTTCAAGCACCAGCTTGAGCGGCCCGCTGGCATGCGCGAACAGTGCGGGGAACGACATCGGCAGCACGCCCACGCTCACCGACACCGCCACGATGATCGCGTTGCGCGTGCCCTCGAACCTGACGCGCGAAAGCTCCTGGATGCCCGCCACCGTCGTCATGCCGAACATCACGATCGCACAGCCGCCGAGCACCGGCCGCGGCACCGACGCGATCAACGCGCCGAGCTTGGGAAACAGCCCCATCAACACCATGATCGCGCCCGCCGAGGCCACCACGTAGCGGCTCTTGATGCCCGACAGCGCGATGAGCCCGGTGTTCTGCGTGAAGGCGTTGTACGGAAAGCTGTTGAAGACGCCGCCGATCATGGTCGAGAGGCCGTCCGCGCGAAAGGCGTTGCCCAGCGTCGACTGGGTCGACGGGCGGCCGACGATCTGGCCGATGGCCAGGCAGTTGCCGGTGGTCTCGGCCATGATGACCAGCATTGCGAGCGTCATGATCAGGATCGGGGCCAGCCCGAACGCGGGCAGGCCGAATGCGAAAGGCGCGCTCACCTCGAACCACGCCGCATGGCCCACCTGCACGAAGTCGGTGAGCCCGAACGCCGCTGCAATCGCCGTGCCCGCCACCAGCCCCAGCAGCACCGCCAGGTTGCCGACGAAACCGCTGAAGCGGGCATACACGAACAGCGTGATGGCGATGGTGACGAGGCCGAGCAGCAGGTTCGGCACGCTGCCGAAATCGGCCGCATCGGGGTTGCCGCCGCCCAGCCAGATGGCGGCGGCCGGCATCAGCGAGATGCCGATCACGGTGATGAGGCTGCCGATCACCACCGGCGGAAAAAAGCGCAGCAGCCGGCTGATGGCCGGTGCCAGCAACACCGTGATCGCGCCACCGGCGATGACGGCGCCGAACACGTAGGGCAGCCCGTATTCCTTGCCGATCATGATCATCGGTGCCAGCGCGATGAACGAGCAGGCCTGCACCAGCGGCAGCCGCGCGCCGAACTTCCAGAAGCCCAGGGTCTGGATCAGCGTGGCGATGCCCGAGGTCAGCAGGTTGGCGTTGATCAGCGTCACGACCTGCGCCTGCGTGAGCCCGAGCGCGCTGCCCAGGATCAGCGGCACCGCCACCGCGCCCGCATAGAGCACCAGCACGTGCTGCAGGCCATAGGTCGCCATCTGCCGCGAGGGCAGCACTTCGTCCACGGGGTGGACACCGGAAGAAAGCGTCATCGAAAGTCTCCGCGTTGTGGGTTCTCGTCTTTTTGCCGGTCCGGCTTCTGTGGCCAGACGGGCGGATGATCGATGGCCTCCATCGGGAGTCAAAGTTAGTATTCATCGTTTTTTTCGATGGAAGAAGGACGCCGTGCGCTATTCGCTGGAGCAGCTCGAAACCTTTGCCGCCGTGGCGCGGGCCGGTTCTTTTTCAGCGGCGGCGCGCCAGCTGGGCAAGACCCAGTCGACGGTGAGCGCGGCCATCGGCAACCTCGAAGTCGACCTGGGCGTGGCCCTGTTCGACCGCGCGACCAAGATCCCCACGCTCACCGAGGCGGGCCACCGCATGCTGCGCGAGGCGCATGGCGTGCTCGATCGCTGCCTGGCGCTGGAAGGCCATGCGCAGAGCCTGTCGGAGTCGGTCGAGTCGGGCCTCACGTTGGCCATCGAGATTCCCTACAACGTGCTGATGCCGGCGTTCGCGGCCTTTGCCGAGCAGTTCCCGTATGTCGATCTGGAAGTGCGGCACCCGCTGCACGGCGATGTCAGCGCGCTGGTGAAGCAAGGCGAGGCGCAGATCGGCATCGGGTTCGCGCAGCCGGGCTACGCGCACGAACTCGACTTCGTGCAGATGGGCAAGCTGGTGATGGCGCATGTGGCAGCGCGCGGGCATCCGCTGGCGGCCATGCCCACGGTGAACTTCACCGACCTGCACCGGCATCGCCGGCTCGCCTTCAGCGCGCACAGCGAGCGGCTGCCCACCACCGAGTACCTGGGCGCCACGCGATGCTGGCGCGCCGAGAGCTACCTGGCGCTGCTGGAGATGACGCGCGCCGGCCTGGGCTGGGCCACCTTGCCCAGGCGGCTGGTGCAGCGCGAGCTGGCCGACGGCGAGCTGGTCGAGCTACAGCTGGGCGCTTACCCGCACACCGACTGGCTGCTGGGCGTCGACCTGCTCTGGAACAAGGCGCGCCCGCTGGGCAAGGCGGGCACCTGGCTGCGCGCCGAGCTGGCGCGCTTCAAGGTATCGGAGACCGACAGCGCCGGCCATCCGACCACCTTCTGAAAGCCGCCGGACCTTAACGGCCGATGCTCTTCAGGTAGTCCGCACGCGCGGCGAGCGCGGTGTCGGTGAAGTCGGTGAACACGCCATCCACGCCGAGCTTGTAGTACGCCCCGTACTCGTTCTTGCCGTCCTTGTTGTAGTCGGACGCGAGGCGGCGCGACTCGTTGCGGAAGGTGAAGGGGTGCACGAACAGGCCCGCCTTGTGCGCGTCGGCGATCAGCGTGGTCGGGGCCATCGAGGTGGCGTCGGCGTCGTCGATCTTGCCGTCCTTGTTCACGTCGACCGGCTTGCCGTCGGCGCCGATGGTGCCCTTGACGCTGACGATGTAGCGCTTCCACGGGCCGATGCCGTCGGCATAGGTCTTGATCTCGGCCAGGCCCGCGGGCGTGACCATGGCGTCGAAGTTGCGCTTGTCGCCGGCCTTGGTCCAGTCGTAGGGGCGGTCGCTGGGCACGGCAAAGGTCACGGCGCCGGTCTTCAGGTCGACGCTGTCGCCGTCGATCAGCTGGATGATCCTGGTGTTCAGGCCTTTGCTCTTCATGTACTTCAGGCTGCCGGGCTCGAAGGACTGCACGTAGATCGGCGCGGTCTTGTTGTTCCAGCCGGCAGCGACGATGGCGGCGACCATTTTGTCTTCCAGCGGCAGGCCGAGTTCGCGGAAGTAGGTCGGGTTCTTGGACTCGGGGTAGATCGCGATGGTGCGGCCGGTCGCCTTCGTCTTGGCCTTGGCGAAATCGATGATCTCCTGGAAGGTCACGACCTTGTACTTGCCGTTGAATTCCTGCGGCCGCTCGGCGTCGGTGGAAATGGCGCCCAACGTCTTGATCTCGGCCAGCGTGAAGTCGTTGCTGAACCAGCCGGTCTGGGTTTCGCCGTCGACCTTGATGGTCTTCCTGCGCGAGGCGAAGCGGGGGTGCTTGGCCACGTCGGTGCTGATGGCGAGGTTGGGGTCGTGGCGGGCAATGAGCACGCCGTCCTTGGTGGAGACGAGGTCCATCTCGATCACGTCGGCGCCCAGTTCGATGGCGCGCGAATAGGCTTCGAGCGTTTCTTCCGGCAGGTAGCCCGATGCACCCCGGTGGGCAATGACCAGCGGCGGATTGCCGTCGAGCGTCAGCAGCTTGTTGGTGGGGCCGGTGGTGCTGCAGGCCGCGATGCACAGGGCGGCGGTCGCGGTCAGGGCGATCTGAAGGGTACGCATGGTCTTTGCTTCTCCGTCCAAAAAAAGCAGGGTACCCGCTTCGCGTGACGGCTTCGATGACGGCCGGCGCAGGGCGCCGACTTCCGGGAGAATGTGTTGCATGCTCCACACGCTTTCCCCCCAAAGCCTCCTGCTGGCCCAGACCCTGGTGCGCATGAACACCATCAGCGCCAACAGCAACCTCGAACTGATCGACTTTGCGCAGAGCCACCTCGCGGCCCTGGGCGTCAAGAGCCGCATCACCTACAACGCCGAACGCACCAAGGCGAACCTGTTCGCCACGCTGGGCGAAGGCAAGCCGGCCGGCGTGATCGTCTCGGGCCACACCGACACGGTGCCCTGGGACGGGCAGGACTGGAGCGTCGATCCGCTCTCGGCCATCGTGCAGAACGAGCGCCTGTACGGCCGCGGCTCGGCCGACATGAAGAGCTTCATTGCCATCGCGTTGGCCAATGCCCATCGCTTCCTTGAAAGCGACTCGCCCTTTGCGGTGCACTTCGCCTTCAGCTACGAAGAAGAGATCGGCTGCTTCGGCGTGAAGGAACTCATCGCCGACATGCGCGACGCCGGCATCAAGCCACTGGCCTGCATCGTGGGCGAACCCACCAGCATGGTGCCCGCCATCGCGCACAAGGGCGTGTACCGCTACAAGTGCTGCGTGCGCGGCAAGGAAGCGCATTCGTCGCTCACGCCCAAGTCGGTCAACGCCATCGAGATGGCGGCCCGCGTGATCGGCAAGGTGCGCGACATGGCGGAAGACTTCGAGCGCAACGAGCCGCGCTACGAGGGCTTCGACGTGCCCTTCAGCACCGCGAGCGTGGGCCAGTTCCACGGTGGCATCGCCGACAACGTGGTGCCGCGCGACGCCGAGTTCCGCTATGAATTCCGCGACCTGCCCACGGCCGACGCCCGACGCATGCAGGCCGACGTGGTGGCCTACGCGGGCAGCATCGAGCCGGCGATGAAGAAGGTGGCGCCCGATGCGGGCTTCAAGTTCGAGACCATCTGCGAGATCCCGAGCTTTCTGGGCGCAGCCAACGACCCGATCACGCTGCTCGCGCAACGCCTGGCGGGCGAAGACCGCACCACGCTGGTGGCCTTCGGCACCGAAGCGGGCCTGTTCAAGAACGCCGGCATCCCCACGGTGGTGTGCGGCCCCGGCAGCATCGAGCAGGCGCACCAGCCCGACGAGTTCGTGAGCCTGGAACAACTCGCGCGCTGCGAGCTGTTCATGGAGCGCCTCGCGACCTCCCCTGCCATTGGCTGAAGCCGAGGGCAGCGACGCGCTGCGTCGCATGAAGCGCGTCGCGCTCGGCCTGCTGTGCGCGGCGGCGTTGTTGTATGCGGCGGCGAGCGCGCTGCATGCGCAACATCCGGCCTGGGGCTATGTGGCGGCCTTCGCGGAGGCCGCCATGGTCGGCGCCATTGCCGACTGGTTCGCGGTGGTGGCGCTGTTCCGCCGGCCGCTGGGCCTGCCGATTCCGCACACCGCGATCATTCCGAGCAACAAGGACCGCATCGGCGCCAAGCTCGCAGGCTTCATCTGCAACAACTTCCTGAGCACCGCACAGGTGCTCGCCAAGCTGCGCCAGTTCGATGCGGCCGGCCGCATTGCCGACTGGCTGGCACGCCCCGCGAGCGGCCAGAAGCTCGGCGAATGGGGCGTGGCCGCCACGCGCTACGGGCTCTCGGCCTTCGACGACGAACGCGTGCGCGACTTCATGGGCCGCGCCGCCGCGGCAGGCCTCGCAAAAATCGACCTGTCGCGGCTGACCGGCCAAGCACTCGACGCGCTCACGGCGGGCGGGCGTCACCAGGCGCTGCTCGACGACGTGCTGCAGCAGGTGGCCGGGCTGCTCGACGGCGAGGAGGTGCAGGCGCACATCACCGAGGCGATTGCGCGCGAGATCAAGACGCTGCGCTACGTGGGCCTCGACCAGGTGGCGGCCAAGCTGGCCACGCGCAAGATCGTGGCGGCGGTGGCGCGCACCATCGGCGAACTCGCGGCCGAGCCCGACCATCCGATGCGCAGGCGTTTCGACCACTTCGTCGACGACTTCGTGGTGCGCCTGAAGCTCGACCCCGAATTCCAGCAGCGCGGCGAGCAGATCCGCGCCGAGCTGATCGCGCACCCGGCCCTGGGCGACTACCTGCACGGGCTCTGGGGCGAGCTGCTGGCGTGGCTGCACGACGACCTGGGCCGTGGCGATTCGACGATCCGCCAGCGCATCGCGTCGATGGCCGGCGCGCTCGGCACGCGGCTGCAGGCCGACGAGCCGATCCGCCGCTGGATCAACGAGCAGATCGAGGCCGCCGCGCCGCTGGCCATCGAGCGCTACCGCGAGGACATCCGCCACTACATCGAGGAGCGCGTGGGCGAGTGGAACGCCGAGGAGATGACGCTCGAACTCGAACGCAACATCGGGCGCGACCTGCAGTTCATCCGTATCAACGGCACGCTGGTGGGCGGGCTGGTGGGGCTGCTGATCCACACCGTGACGCAACTGCTGCGCGGCTGAGCCAATAAGAGAAAGCTCAAGAGCATCTGAAGGCTGCGGGTAATCCACAGCGAACGAAAGTGCGCATCCTGTCCCGGGAGCGACCCCGCGGACACATCCGCCTCCTAGACTGCTCCGCGCAATCAAAAGAGGAGAAGAACGCATGCCCCGTCCAAGCCTTCGCGGCGCTTCGCTGGCCGCCATCGCCGCCCTGCTGGGCGCCTGCAGCACGGTGACGCCACCAGTGTCCGCGCCGCCGTCATCGGTGCCGGCGGCCGTGTCGCCGGCACCTGCATCGCCGACGACGCCACCCACGCGGCCCGCATCGTGGGCGGCGCCCGAGGCGCTGGTCGCGCCCTCCTCGTTCGCCGGCGTGCACGGGCTGGCCATCGACGCCAAGGGCCGCCTGCTCGCGGGCTCGGTGCTGGGCAACACCCTGTGGGAGGTCGACCGTACCACCGGCGCGGCGCGCGTGCTCATCGACGCGCCCGAGGGCCAGGCCGACGACATCGCGGTCGGCCCCAAGGGCGAGCTGGCATGGACCAACTACCTCATGGGCATGCTGCGCTACCGCGAGAGCGACAGCGCGCCGCTGCGCGTGCTGGCCAAGGACCTGCCCGGCCTGAACTCGCTCGACTTCGACCGCCGCAACGGCAAGCTCTACGCCTCGCAGGTGTTCCTGGGCGACGCGCTCTGGGAAATCGACCGCGACGGCAAGAAGCCGCCCCGGCTCATCAAGAAGGACATGGGCGGCTTCAACGGCTTCGAGGTCGGGCCCGACGGCATGCTCTACGGGCCGCTGTGGTTCAAGGGCCAGGTCGTGAAGATCGACCCGGCGAACGGCGCCATGGCCGTGATCGCCGATGGCTTCAAGATCCCGGCCGCGGCCAACCTCGACGGCAAGGGCAACCTCTGGGTGGTCGATGCGCGCAGCGGGGAGCTGGTGCGCGTGGACCTCGCCACGGGCCACAAGACGATGGCGAAGCAGCTGCGCCCGTCGCTCGACAACCTCGCGATCGCACCGGACGGAATGATCTATGTGTCGAACATGGCGAACAACGAGGTGCAGTCCTTCAACCCGGCCACGGGCGAGCTGCGCACGCTCACCAGCGGCAAGGTGGCGGTGCCGGCGGGCATGAAGATCGACGGCAACGACCTCTGGGTGGCCGATGTCTTCGGCTTTCGCCAGGTCGATGTCCGCACCGGCGAAGTGCGCGACGTGTTCCGCATGCAGCGCGATCCGGACCTGGACTACCCCTTCGCGGTCGGCCTGTCGGCGAGGCTCTTCGCGCTCAGTTCGTGGTTCGGCGGCACGGTGCAGCTGGTCGACCGCCAGACGCTCAAGACCGTCGACACCATCCACGGCCTGAAGGCGCCGTTCGACGCGATCCCCATGGCCGACGGCAGCGTGATCTACGCCGAACTGGCCGCTGGCAGCATCACCCGCGCGAGCGGGCCGAAGTTTACTGACAAGTTGGTGCTTGCTAGCGGTCTGAGCGGCCCGGTGCAAATGATCGTCGGCCACGACGGCGCGCTCTACGTGACCGAGGCGGCCGGCAAGCTGCTGCGCATTCCGCTGGACGCCAGCGCGCCGCTGCGCACCGTGGCCGACGGGCTGGCGCTGCCTGAAGGCGTGGCGCAGGCGCCGTGGGGCAGTTTCATCGTGGCCGAGAGCGCGGCCCGCCGTCTGGTGGAGATCGACCCGGCCAACGGCAGCCGCCGCACCGTGGCCGAAAACCTGCCGATCGGCCTGGCGCCGAGCCCCGGAATGCCGCCGCCGTACGTGGTCACGGGCGTTGCCGTGGGGAGCGACGGCACGATCTACATGGCCGCCGATCGCAACAATGCGATCTATCGAATCCGCGCTGTAAGGTAGCGTAACAATAAGTGTAAATTATCATTTACTTTTAAAAACAAATATTACAAACTGATCGGAACGTCTCGTGGCGCCCTGATCGCATCCGGCTGTCGGGGGTGTTGCCCAGGCGTTCTTTCCTGAAGGGACAAACGCATGACTCCGCTCGTCGTAGGCCAATTGCTATCGCCCGAATACTCACTGGGCCTGGTAGCGCTCTCCTTCCTGATTTCATTCGCCGGTTCGCTGGTGGCGCTGATCTGCGCGGGGCGCATGGTGGGCGCGGACGGCAAACCCAACCTCGCCGTCGTGGCCTGCGCCGCGGTGGCGCTGGGCGGCATCGGCATCTGGTCGATGCACTTCATCGGCATGCTGGCGTACCGCCTGCCGGTCGGCATCTCCTACAACATGCCGCTCACGGTGGTGTCGCTGGTGGCGGCCATCCTGATCTCGGGCATTGCCCTGTACATGGCCGGCGGCCGGCGCAAGTTCAGCAGGTCGGGCTGGGCGGCCGGCAGCCTGCTGGCCGGGCTCGGCGTGTGCGTGATGCACTACATGGGCATGTACGCGATGAACATGCGCGCCACGATGGACTTCAACATCGCCACGGTCGGCCTGTCGGTGCTGATCGCCATCACCGCTGCGGCCGCTGCCCTGTGGCTGGCGTTCAACCTGAACAAGTTCACGCACAAGGTCGCGGCCGCCGCCGTGATGGGCGTGGCGGTCTGCACCATGCACTACGTGGGCATGAGCGCGGCCAGCATGGTCTGCATCGCCGCGGCGCCCGCCGACGCGCTGGCCATCGGTGGCAGCTCCATGGGCCTCACGGTGTTCGGCACGGCCGGCGCGGTGCTGATCTTCATCTACTGGGTGGTCACCGGCAGCAGCCTCGACGCAGCGCCCACGCAGCGCCGCGCACGCACCAGCTGACCAGCTAGTTGGCACAAGCGGGCCCGGCGCCCGCGGCCTACAGTCTGTGCAGACCTTCAACAAGCGATCTGCACAGACTCTTCATGCCCGTCATCGAATCCCGGCTGCACGCGGCCAGCGACACCTTCCAGGCCAACCGCGCCGGCATGCTCGCCCTGCTCGAACAGGTGCGTGCACACGAGGCCCGCGCCGTGGCGGCCTCCGGCGCATCGGCCGAGCGCTTTGCCAAGCGCGGGCAGCTCCTGCCGCGCGAGCGCATCGCGCTGCTGCTGGACACCGGCGCGCCCTTCCTGCCGCTCGCCTCGCTCGCGGGGCTGGGCCATGACAACCCCGACCTGTCGAAGAGCGTGCCCGGCGGCGGGCTGATCTCGGGCATCGGCCAGGTGGCGGGCGTGCGCTGCATGGTCAACGCCTCCGATTCCGGCATCGACGCCGGCGCGCTGCAGCCCATGGGCCTGGACAAGCAATTGCGCGTGCAGGAGATCGCACTCGAGAACAAGCTGCCCTACGTGCAGCTGGTGGAAAGCGCCGGCGCCAACCTCATGCACTACCGCGTGCAGGACTTCGTGCGCGGCGGCAACATCTTTCGCAACCTCTCGCGGCTCTCGGCCGCGGGGCTGCCGGTGGTGACGGTGACGCACGGCTCGTCGACCGCGGGCGGCGCCTACCAGACGGGCCTGTCCGACTACATCGTGATGGTGCGCGACCGCACGCGGGCCTTTCTCGCGGGGCCGCCCTTGCTGAAGGCCGCCACCGGCGAGATCGCGACTGAAGAAGAACTGGGCGGCGCCGTGATGCACACCCACATCTCGGGCCTGGGCGACTACCTGGCCGAAGACGACCGCGACGCCATCCGCATCGCGCGCTCGATCCTTGGCGGCATCGACTGGGCACGCGACGAAGCGCCGCGCAAGTTCGCACCGCCGCGCTACGACGCCGAAGACCTGCTCGGCATCATGCCGAGCGACGGGCGCCGTCCGGTGGACATGCGCGAGGTCATCGCGCGCATCGCCGATGGCTCGGAGTTCCTGGAGTTCAGCGAGCACTACGGCAGCGCCACTGTCTGCGGCCACATCCGGCTCGAAGGCCATGCGGTCGGCATCATCACCAACAACGGCCCCATCGATTCCAATGGCGCGACCAAGGCCACGCACTTCATCCAGGCCTGCTGCCAGTCGCGCACGCCCATCGTCTACCTGCAGAACATCACCGGCTACATGGTGGGCCGCGCGCACGAAGAGGCCGGCATCATCAAGCACGGCGCCAAGATGATCCAGGCCGTGACCAGCGCCACCGTGCCGCAGATCACGCTGTACTGCGGCGCCTCTTACGGCGCGGGCAACTACGGCATGTGCGGGCGCGGTTTTGCGCCGCGCTTCTGCTTCTCATGGCCCAACGCGCGCACCGCCGTGATGGGCGGCGAGCAGGCCGCCAAGACCATGGCCATCGTCATGGAGGCCGGCATGGCGCGCAAGGGCGCGGTCGACACCGCGAAGATCGACGCGATGCAGCAGCAGATCATCGAGCGCTTCGACCGGCAGATGAGCGTGTTCACCACCAGCGCGCTGCTGCTCGACGACGGCGTGATCGACCCGCGCGACACCCGCGCGGTGCTGGCCGAAGTGCTCTCCGTGTGCCGCGATGACGATGCGCGCACGCCGCAGGCCATGCAGTTTTCGGTGGCACGGCCATGAAGAAATTCCACAAGATCCTGATTGCCAACCGCGGCGAAATCGCGGTGCGCGTGATGCGCACCGCGCGCACCATGGGCTACCGCACCGTCGCGGTGTATTCGAGTGCCGACGCCGATGCCGAACATGTGCGGCAAGCCGACCAGGCCGTGTGGATCGGCGAATCGCTCCCCGCGCAAAGCTACCTGAACATCGCCGCCCTCATCGAGGCCGCACGCACCAGCGGTGCCGATGCGGTGCACCCCGGCTACGGCTTTCTCGCCGAGAACGCAGAGTTCGCGCAGGCTTGCCGCGACGCGGGGCTGGTCTTCATCGGTCCCTCGCCAGAGGCCATTCGCGCGATGGGCGACAAGGCCGGCGCCAAGCGGCTGATGCAGGCGGCCGGTGTGCCCTGCATTCCCGGCTACCAGGGCAAGGACCAGAGTGCCGCCACGCTCGCCGCCGAAGCCGCGCGCATCGGCTGGCCCGTGATGATCAAGGCCACCGCCGGCGGCGGCGGGCGCGGCATGCGGCTCGTGACCTCGGCCGCATCGTTTGGGGAGTTGCTGCAGAGCGCGCAGTCCGAAGCGCTCAATGCCTTCGGCGACGCCACGGTGATCCTGGAGCGCGCCATCGTCGCGCCGCGCCACATCGAGATCCAGGTGTTCGCCGACCGGCACGGCAACGCCATCCACCTCGGCGAGCGCGACTGTTCTGTGCAGCGCAGGCATCAGAAGGTGGTCGAAGAAGCGCCTTCGCCGGCCGTGTCCGAAGCGCTGCGCGAACGCATGGGCGCCACCGCCGTCGCCGCCGCGAAGGCCATCGCGTACGAAGGCGCGGGCACGCTCGAATTCCTGCTCGATGCCGAAGGCCAGTACTGGTTCATGGAAATGAACACGCGCCTGCAGGTGGAGCACCCGGTGACCGAGGCGGTGACCGGGCTCGATCTGGTCGAGCTGCAACTGCGCGTCGCGGCCGGCGAGCCCCTGCCGCTGGCCCAGCAAGACGTGCGCATCACCGGCCATGCGATCGAGGTGCGGCTGTGCGCCGAAGACCCGCAACAGGGCTTCATGCCGCAGAGCGGCACGCTCGCCGCATGGCGACCGGCGGCGGCCCTGCGCACCGAGCACGCACTGCGCGACGGTGCGGTCGTGCCGCCCTTCTACGACTCGATGATCGCCAAGCTCATCGCCCATGGCCGCACGCGCGATGAAGCCAGGCACCGGCTGGTCACGGGCCTGCAGGACACGGTGGCACTGGGCCTTGCAACCAATCAGCAGTTGCTGGAGCGCGTGCTCTCGCACGATGTGTTTGCAAGCGGCGGCGCGACCACGGCGTTCATCGCCGATCACCTCGATGCGCTGCTTGCGCCCGATGCGGCCACCGACATGCATGCTGCATTGCTCGCCGCGCTGCTGCTCCAGTTGGGTGAACGCGGCTGGCCTTCACCACTCGCGCACACGCTCCCCAACGCCCTGCGATTCGCGCTCGACGGCAAGGTGCATGCAGCCCGCGTGACGCCGCGCGGTGCCGGCCGCTTCGATGTGGCGCTGGACAAAGAAGCACCCACGCGGGTCGACCTGCTGGCCTTGCCGGGCGATGGCACCGTGCGCTTCTCGTGCCAAGGCATCGCGGATCAGGCACTTGCCGTGCGCGAAGTTGCTGACCATTTGTGGATTCACTTCCACGGCCGGTCTTTCGAGTTGCGCGACCTCACGCATGTCACCGAAGCGCGTGCCGACGCCGCCGGTGGCGACGGCCTGCTGCGCGCCTCGATGAACGGCCGCGTCATCGCCTTGCTGGTGGCCGAAGGCGACGCGGTCGCAGCCGGACAACCGCTCGTCACGCTGGAAGCCATGAAGATGGAGCACGTGCATTGCGCACCACGCGCCGGCCGTGTCGCCGCACTGCATGTGGCCGTGGGCGCCCAGGTGGCCGCGCGCCATGTGGTCGCCGAGATCGCCGACGCATGACGACGCCCGCCTCTCGCTTCTTTCTTTCAATGCCCCGGAAGTCTTTCGCATGAACGCCCCCTCTTCCCGCTACCGCTCCGTCTTCGCGCCCGGTCTTTTCGGCGGGCAGGTCATCGTCGTCACGGGCGGCGGCTCGGGCATCGGCCGCTGCACCGCGCATGAACTGGCGGCGCTCGGCGCGCAAGTCGTGCTGGTCGGCCGCAATGCCGAGAAGCTCGCAACCGTGCAGACCGAGATCGTCGATGCCGGCGGCAAGGCCAGCACCCAGGCCTTCGACATCCGCCAGGAAGAAGCCGTGCGCACGGCGGTCGCGGCCATCGTCGCTGCGCATGGCCGCATCGACGGCCTCGTCAACAACGCCGGCGGCCAATACATCACGCCGCTGGCCGACATCTCGGCCAAGGGCTGGGAAGCGGTGATCCACACCAACCTCACCGGCGGCTTTCTCGTGGCGCGCGAATGCTTCGTGCAGAGCATGCGCGCGAACGGCGGCGCCATCGTCAACATCGTGGCCGACATGTGGGGCTCGATGCCGAACATGGGCCACAGCGGCGCCGCGCGCGCCGGCATGGTGAGCTTCACCGAAACGGCAGCGCTCGAATGGGCCGCCAGCGGCGTGCGCGTGAACGCGGTGGCGCCGGGCTACATCGCATCGAGCGGCATGGACCACTACCCGCCCGAGGCCGGCGACATGCTGCGCGCCATGCGCAAGACCGTGCCCGCGGGCCGCTTCGGCAACGAAGCCGAGACCTCCGCCGCCATCGCCTTCCTGCTGAGCCCGGCCGCCAGCTTCATCAGCGGCAGCGTACTGCGCGTGGACGGCGCGCGGCCGCAGGTGCGCATGGGCTGGCCCATGGCGCTGCCCGATGCGCAGGCGCAGCAGCGCGCGGCGGTGCGGCCCTTCGATGGCTTTCATCTGGCGCA
This sequence comes from Variovorax sp. EL159, assembly GCF_900100965.1. GTDB lineage: Bacteria > Pseudomonadota > Gammaproteobacteria > Burkholderiales > Burkholderiaceae_C > Variovorax. The sequence continues at coordinate 321,603 of NZ_FMUJ01000007.1, forward strand.
GACGCCGCGCGTGTTCCGCAACGACATTCCACCCGCGGAGGGCAAGGCGTGACGCTGGGCTGCGGTCATGAAGGCATTGCCGCGGGAGAAACCTGCGAGCACCTGCCGACACAACCGGCAGGCGGATACATCCGCTGTTTCACGGGCAAGGGATGGCACCACCGGCTGTGCTGCATGACATGCAGAACGGCTGAAGCGCCCTCGTGGCGCGATGCCTGCGCGGCCTGCTTGCAAAAGGTTGAAAACGAGGACTGCTGGGAAGGCATCGAAGGCCAGCCCGAAGTCATGGAGCGTGCCAGCGGACTTACTTTCGCGCACGCGGCGGTTGCTCTGCCGGGTTTGCGCGCCGACGAAATGATCGACATCCGAGCGCTCGCAACAGCAGGCTGCTGGATGGCGCTGGACACCCGAGGGCAGCTCTGGCACGCGGACTTTCACCAGCAGAAGGCGACCTTGCTGCGCGCGCGCTGGCCCGAGGACATCGGTCCGGTGGAAGCACTTGAGCTTCATGTGTCGGCGGACGGCCGCTTCGCTGCGATCGTGCAGTGCGTCGGCAGTCACGGTGTCGTGTTCGATCTGGCCAACGATGAAGTTTCGTCGGCCACGATGCGTCTGGCGCGCGGCGACTACCACTGCGACGTCTCTCCGTTCAGCATCGCCTTCTTCATCCACGAAGGCCGCACATTGCTCGTGCACCCCACCGACTGGAACCGACTCGACATCAGCGACCCGGCCACCGGCGAACTGCTGACGCCGCGCATCTCGCCCAACAACGGCGACGCTCACTTCCTCGACTACTTTCATGGTCGCCTGCTCGCATCGCCCGACGGCCACTGGGTGGCAGAAGACGGCTGGGTCTGGTCGCCCACAGGCTATCCCCGGGCCTGGAGTCTGCGCGAATGGGTTACCCGCAACCCATGGGAATCCGAGGACGGCCAATCGCTGCAATCCATGCCGTGGCGAGCCTACCGATGGAGCGATCCCATGTGCTGGACAGGCGCCCACGTGCTCGCCGTATGGGGGTATGGCGAGGACGACCAATGGATGATTCCAGCCGTGACGCTCTACGACGTGCGCAGCGGCGAGGCATTGCGCCGGTTTGCCGGACCTGAAACTGCCGCGGCGGAAGGCACCGACTGGCGCGCCGCCATCGCGCGCCCCGGCGGCGCGCTGGTCTTCGACCAGCACCTCTTCGCGTGTTCCGAGCGCTTCGGCATCTCTGTCTGGGACATCGCCGACGGCGTCTGCCTGCACCGCGACGCCACGCTGAAGCCGTTGCGCCATCACGCGATCGATCACGTCTTTCTCTCGGCGCAACCGGACGGCTTCTTTCGCCTCTCACGCCTCGAAGGCGCCGCCCCCTGACACATCGACAACAGATCAAGGAGACAAGCAACATGCAGTACACCCACGAACACCTCGAGATCCAGAAGACCCTGCGCCGCTTCATCGATGAAGAGATCAACCCGCATGTGGACGAATGGGAAGCGGCCGAGATCTTTCCCGCGCACGAGGTTTTCAAGAAGCTCGGCAACCTCGGCCTGCTGGGCCTGAACAAGCCCGAGGCCTTCGGCGGCGCCGGGCTCGACTATTCGTATGCGATGGCCATGGCCGAGGCGCTGGGCCACATCAGTTGCGGCGGCGTGCCGATGGCCATTGGCGTGCAGACCGACATGTGCACGCCGGCACTCGCGCGCTTCGGCAGCGATGAATTGCGCCGCGAGTTCCTGGCACCGGCCATCGCGGGCGACATGGTCGGCTGCATCGGCGTGAGCGAGCCCGGCGCGGGCAGCGACGTGGCGGGCCTGAAGAGCCATGCGCGCAAGGACGGCGACGACTACCTCATCAGCGGCCAGAAGATGTGGATCACCAACAGCCTGCAGGCCGACTGGATGTGCATGCTGGTCAACACCAGCGATGGCCCCGTGCACCGCAACAAGTCGCTGGTGATGGTGCCGATGAACCTTCCGGGCATCGAGAAGGCCAAGAAGATCCGCAAGATCGGCATGAATTCGAGCGACACGGGCCTGATCTATTTCGACAACGTGCGCGTGCCGCAGCGCTACCGCATCGGTGAAGAAGGCCAGGGCTTCATCTACCAGATGCAGCAGTTCCAGGAAGAGCGGCTGTGGGCCGCCGCGAGCTCGCTCGAGTCGATGGAAGACTGCATCGCACAGACCATCGAATGGGCGCAGCAGCGCCAGATGTTCGGCGGCACGCTGGCCGACCAGCAGTGGGTGCAGTTCAAGCTGGCCGAACTCAAGACCGAGGTGGAGGCGCTGCGCGCCCTCACCTACCGCGCCTGCGATCTGCATGTGCAGGGCGAGGACGTGCTCGAACTGGCGTCGATGGCCAAGCTCAAGACCGGGCGCCTCACGCGGCAAGTGGCCGACACCTGCCTGCAGTTCTGGGGTGGCATGGGCTTCACGCTCGAGAACCGCGTCTCGCGCCTGTACCGCGACGGCCGGCTGGGCTCGATCGGCGGCGGCGCCGACGAAGTGATGCTCGGCATCCTCGCGAAGACCATGGGCATCGCCAAGCGGCCGCCGCAGCGCGGCTGATGCACAGCAACATGGACGCCGAACTGCAGGCCGACCGCGCGGCACTTGCCGACACGGTGCGGCGCTTTGCCGAGAGCGAAATCGCGCCGCATGTGCAGGCATGGGACGACGCGGGCGAGTTTCCGCGTGCGCTGTACATGCGCGCCGCGGAACTGGGGCTGCTCGGCCTGAGCTATCCCGAGGCGCTGGGCGGCACGCCCGCTTCTTACGCGCTCAAGCTGCCCGCATGGATTGCGCTCGCGCGCCACGGCAAGAGCGGCGGTGTGCTGGCCAGCCTGTTCTCTCACAACATCGGCCTGCCGCCCGTGGTGCTGCATGGCAGCGATGCAGTGCGCCAGGAGGTGGTGCCGCCGGTGTTGCGCGGCGAGAAGATCGCGGCGCTCGCGATCACCGAACCCGGTGGCGGCTCGGACGTGGCGGCGCTGCGCACGACGGCCAGGCGCGACGGCGATCACTACATGGTGAACGGCGAGAAGACCTTCATTACCTCCGGCATGCGCGCCGACTGGATCACGGTGGCCGTGCGCACCGGCGAAGGGCGTGGCGCGGGTGGCATCTCGATGCTGCTGGTGCCGGGCGATTCGGTCGGCTTGAATCGCACGCGCCTGTCGAAGATGGGCTGGCTGTGCTCCGACACGGCCACGCTGCACTTCGACAACGTGCGCGTGCCCGCGCGCTATCTGCTCGGCGATGAAGGCGCGGGCTTTCGCATGATCATGGGCAACTTCAACGGCGAGCGCATCGGGCTGGCGGCCGGGGCGTTGGGCTTTTCGCAAGCCTGCCTCGACGAGGCACTGGCCTGGGCACGCGAGCGCAAGGCCTTCGGCGCTTCGCTCATCGAACATCAGGCGGTGCGCCACAAGCTGGTGGACATGCAGATGCGGATTGCCTCCACCGAGGCCTGGCTCGAAGCCGTATCGGCCGAGGGCGATGCGCAGGAAGCCGCCGGTCGCTTCAACGCGCCCGAGTGGGTGGCGCAGATCTGCATGCTCAAGAACCACGCGACGCAAACCATGCAGTTCTGCGCCGACCAGGCGGTGCAGATCCTGGGCGGCATGGGCTTCATGCGCGGCACGGTGAGCGAGCGCATCTACCGCGAGGTCAAGGTGATGATGATCGGCGGCGGTGCAGAAGAAATCATGAAGGAACTGGCGGCGCGGCAGCTGGGCTGGTAGGCGCGCGCCTACACCGGGCGGGCCCTTCTTCGCGCCCATCCTGGAACGCCTGCGCGATGCGCGTGTCCAACGATCCAGCGGCTCCTGTCGGGGCCGCGGGAGATCACCATGTTCTCTTTGACTTACGGCATCGGCTCCGTCATCTTCATCCTGCTGGTGGTGCTGGTCTTTTCGGCGATATGGATTTTCCGGGAGTACGAGCGCGGCATCGTGTTCACCCTCGGACGGTTCTCGAAGGTCACGGGGCCCGGCCTGGTGGTCGTGATCCCGGGCATCCAGCAGGTGGTGCGCGTCGACCTGCGCACCGTGGTGCTCGAAGTGCCGACGCAGGACGTGATCTCGCGCGATAACGTGTCGGTGAAGGTCAGCGCGGTCGTCTACTTCCGCATCGTCAACGCAGAGAAAGCCATCATCGAGGTCAAGGACTTCTTCAACGCCACCAGCCAGCTGGCGCAGACCACGCTGCGCTCGGTGCTGGGCAAGCACCAGCTGGACGACATGCTGGCCGAGCGCGAGAAGCTCAACCTGGATGTGCGCGAGTCGCTGGACGTGCAGACGGCGTCATGGGGCATCAAGGTATCGAACGTCGAGATCAAGCAGATCGACCTCACTGAATCGATGGTTCGCGCCATTGCGCGGCAGGCCGAGGCGGAACGCGAACGCCGCGCCAAGGTGATCCACGCCGAGGGCGAACTGCAGGCGTCCGAGAAGCTGTTCCAGGCGGCCCATGTGCTGGCGCAGGAACCGCAGGCGATCCAGCTGCGCTACCTCGAAACGCTGACGGTGATCGGTGCGGACAAGAACACGACCATCGTGTTTCCCTTGCCGGTGGACCTGATCACGAGTTTCCTTGGCAAGCATGCGTAGCGAGCGGCGATTGGCGAGGTGAAAAGGCGCGGGCCGCGCCGCCGCACCATTGCTCGCGCGGAAGTTCAGGTCGCTGCGCGGCGAATTGACAATCCGGCTACGTGCCTATGGCAACCTCCGTGCTGCCCTCACACAGGGAAACACAGGGAAACACAGGGAACCACACCATGAGCAATACACAGCCGCCAACCCACCCGGTCATCGATGGCCTGGCCGATTTCTTCGCGCACTCGATGCGCACGCCGATCCTCCGGCGGCCCGACGAATACGGCATGGCCTATGAGGATGTCTTCTTTCCATCGCTCGACGGCGTGGCCCTCGAAGGCTGGTTCATTCCCGCCGACTCCGACCGCCTCGTGATCTGCAATCACTTCATGCCGGGCAACCGCTACGGCTATCCCGGGCACCTCGAACCGTGGACCGGTTTCGGCGGCTTCGAGGTCAACTTCTTGCCGCAGTACAAGGCGCTGCACGACGCAGGCTACAACGTGCTGGCCTACGACCTGCGCAATCACGGCCGCAGCGACGCGGGCAATGGCGGCCTGGTCGGCATCGGGCTGCTGGAGTACCGCGACGTGATCGGTTCGCTGCGCTATGCGAAGACGCGCGGCCACATGAAGACAGCGCTGTTGAGCGTGTGCCTCGGATGCAATTCGACGATGGTGGCGATGAACAGGCACCCCGAGGAGTTCACGCACATCCAGGCGCTGCTGGCACACCAGCCGGTGTCGGCGCGGCCTTTCGTGGAGCGCGCTTCGGAGAATGCGGGCATTGCGAACGGGCCCGAACTCTTCGATGCGGCGAGCCGCCGGCGCACCGGTTTCGGCATCGACGAGCTGTCGCCGATCGAACACGCCAAGGCGGTCACCGTGCCCACGCTCGTGGTGCAGGTGCACGACGACGTGCTCACCAAACCCTCGGACGTGCAAACCATCTACGACAACATTGCCGCGAAAGACAAGAAGCTGTTCTGGATCGAAGGCACGAGCCGGCGCTTCGATGGCTACAACTACTTCTCGGAAAAGCCCGAGCTGATGCTGGACTGGTTCGCCACCCACATCGGCTGAACGCCGGCACGCACCTCAGTCGTCGTTCTCGGCAGGCTTGGCTTGTTGTTGTTGCTGCTGTGCGGCGGCCTGCGCCGCGCGCAGCTTGTCTTTCTTGCTGGGCCGTTTGCCCTTGATGCCACCGGTGCCGGTGGCATCGACCATCGGCACAGCCACTTCGGTCGGCTCGAAACCTTCGATGCGCTCGCGTGGCAGGCTCAGGCCCTGGCGCTTTTCGATGAGGCGGAAATGCGCTTCGGTGGATGCGCTGACGAAGCTGATCGCCAGGCCGCTTTCTCCTGCGCGGCCGGTGCGGCCGATGCGATGGATGTAGTCGGTAGGCGAGCGCGGCAGGTCGTAGTTGATGACCACCGGAAGCTGCGCGATGTCGATGCCGCGCGCCGCAAGGTCGGTGGCGATCACCACGTCCCAGCGGCTCTGCTTGAACTGCGCAAGGATGTCGGTGCGCGTGCCCTGCGCGATGTCGCCGTGGAAAGGCACGGCGTACACGCCGTTCTTGTAGAGCTTCTCGGCCACGATCTGCGCCGAATGCTGCGTGGCGACGAAGACCAGCACGCGCTCCCACTCGTTCTCTTTCAGCAGGTGGCGCAGCAGCTGCGTGCGGCGGTCGGGGTCGACCTCGATCACGCGCTGCACGATGTTCGGTTCGGTGCCCGGCTCGCCCTGCACGTCGACGACGGCGGGCTCGCGCAGCATGCCGTCGGCCAGCGCCTGGATGGCGGGCGGGAAGGTGGCGGAAAACAGCAGGTTCTGGCGCTGTGCGGGCAGCAGCGCGAGGATGCGGTTGAGTTCGTCGGCAAAGCCCAGGTCGAACAGGCGATCGGCCTCGTCGAGCACGAGCATCGACACGGTGTTGAGCTTGAGCGCGTTGTGGTCCACGAGGTCGAGCAAACGGCCGGGCGTGGCGACGACGATGTCGGCGCCGCCGCGCAGGCCCATCATCTGCGGATTGATCGACACGCCGCCGAAGGCGATGGCGATCTTCAGGCGCTGGGGCAGGTGCTGCGCCAGGCTGCGCATGGTCTCGCCGACCTGGGCCGCGAGTTCGCGCGTAGGCACGAGCACCAGCGCGCGCACGCGGCGCGGCGACTGCGCGGCTTCGGCGACCAGGCGCTGCAGCAGCGGCAGGGAAAATGCGGCGGTCTTGCCGGAGCCGGTCTGTGCCGAGCCCCGCACGTCGCGACCTTGCAGAATCGCGGGGATGGCCGCGGCCTGGATGGCGGTCGGCGCGGCATAGCCGCTTTCGGCGGCAGCCTGCACGAGCGCGGGGGCCAGGCCCAGTGAGTCGAATGGCATGTGAGCAGACAGAGAGAAAACCCGAGATAGATAGAGAAGAGACGTACCGAATGTCGACGATGAAACAGCGCAGTCAGCAGACCGGCAGCGCCCTGGTGTATTCCACCGAGGCCGGTGGACGCATGTGCCCCGACTGCGGCGAGCCCGTGGCCCAGTGCCGTTGCAAGGAACTCAAGGCGCGCGTGCCGGCCACTGACGGCATTGTGCGTGTATCGCACGAGACCAAGGGGCGCAAAGGCAAGGGCGTGACGGTCATCAAGGGTGTCGCGCTGAATGCGGAGGCGCTCACGGCACTCGGCAAGCAGCTCAAGACGGCTTGCGGCTCGGGGGGCACGGTGAAGGACGGCGTCATCGAAATCCAGGGCGACCACCGCGAAACCGTGATCGCCGCGCTGGTCAAGCAGGGCCACACGGTCAAGCGGGCCGGAGGCTGAGCGCGCGATGAACCCCGAAGACCTTCAGCGCCTGGTGACGCTCCAAATGCCTTTTGGCAAACACAAGGGCACGCTGATTGCCGATTTGCCCGGAAATTACCTGACGTGGTTTGCACGCGAGGGTTTTCCCTCGGGAGAAATAGGGCGGCTGCTCCATTTGATGCATGAAATAGACCACAACGGGCTCTCGGACCTGCTCAAACCGTTGCGAAACCGCCCGTCGGGTCGAGATGTTTCTCAATAACACATGATTTCCCCACTCTTTTCCGAAATGGGGCTGGATAATCCCGCCTACGTGTCTGCGAGCTTTGTCTCCCGTGCACGTAATTCGGTGATCGGTCAGTTTCGCGCCACAGCGCATTTTGTTTGTTGTGATTCTGGGACTCCATCGCTTTGTTTTGTTGGTTTGAATTAGGAGTCCCTCCATGGGCAAGAAACTCTACGTAGGCAACCTCGCCTACTCTGTGCGTGACAACGACCTGGAACAGGCTTTCGGCGAGTTCGGCTCGATCGTCAGCGCCAAGGTCATGATGGAACGCGACACCGGCCGTTCGAAGGGCTTCGGCTTCGTCGAAATGGGTTCGGACGCTGAAGCACTCGCAGCCATCGAAGCCATGAACGGCCATTCGCTCCAGGGCCGCGCCCTGACGGTGAACGAAGCCCGTCCGATGGAAGCTCGTCCTCCCCGCACCGGCGGTGGTGGCGGCTACGGCGGCGGTGGTGGCGGCGGCTACGGTGGTGGCGGCGGCGGCGGTTACGGCGGCGGCGGTGGCCGTAGCGGTGGTGGTGGCGGCGGCGGTTACGGCGGCGGCGGCGGTGGTCGCGGCGGCTACTAAGCCCTCACCCACACTCATGAGGGCCTCGGCCCTCTGAATGAATAAAAAGCTCCTTCGGGAGCTTTTTTCGTTTCTGCGCCGTCCTTTTCAAGCGCGACAGAAAGCGGGCTGCGACGGCCCGCGATGCCCACCGGCAAGAAGCGAAGCGCTGCGCGCCGGGCCCTGCGGGAGAACCCTGTCCCGGCGGTACGCATTTGTCCGTACCGGGGCGGTCAGCCAACGGTCAGCCGCCGACAACGACCCTCATCCCTCCAAAACAAGAGGGTCGAGACAATGAAAATAAAGAGTCAGGCTGACTTCTTTTCAGGAGTCATGTTCACCACCGTGGGGGGCGCTTTCGCGATTGGCGCGACCACCTACACGGTCGGCAACGGAGCCCGCATGGGGCCCGGCTACTTCCCGCTGATGCTGGGCATCCTGCTGGCCATCCTCGGGGTCATCATCATGTTCCAGGCGCTGGTGGTGGAAACCACCGACGGCGATCCGATCGGCAAGTGGGCCTGGAAGCCGCTGGCCTTCGTGCTCGGCGCCAACCTCGCCTTCGGCGTGCTGCTGGGCGGACTGCCCAGCATCGGGCTGCCGGCGATGGGCATGATCATCGCGATCTACGCGCTCACGATCATCTCGAGCATGGCGGGCGAGCACTTCAAGCTGCGCGACGTGCTGGTTCTCTCGACCATCCTGGCGGCAGGCAGCTACGTGGCGTTCATCTGGGCGCTCAAGTTGCAGATCCAGGTCTGGCCCACATTCATTTCGGGCTGAGGGAGAACAACACCATGGACCTGATCCACAACCTGGCGACCGGCTTCGGCGTCGCGTTCACCTTCACCAACCTGCTGTACTGCCTGATCGGCTGCATCCTGGGCACGCTGATCGGCGTGCTGCCGGGCATCGGCCCGGTCGCGACCATCGCGATGCTGCTGCCCGCCACGTATGCGCTGCCGCCCGTGTCGGCGCTGATCATGCTGGCCGGCATCTACTACGGCGCGCAGTACGGCGGCTCGACCACGGCCATTCTGGTGAACCTGCCCGGGGAGTCGTCCTCGGTGGTCACCTGCATCGATGGCTACCAGATGGCAAGGCAGGGCCGCGCGGGCCCTGCGCTGGCGGCGGCGGGCCTGGGCTCGTTCTTCGCCGGCTGCGTGGGCACGCTGATCCTGGCCGCCTTCGCGCCGCCGCTGACCGAGCTGGCCTTCAAGTTCGGCCCGGCCGAATACTTCTCGCTGATGGTGCTGGGCCTGATCGGCGCGGTGGTGCTGGCCTCGGGCTCGCTGATCAAGGCGGTGGCCATGATCGTGCTCGGCCTGCTGCTGGGCATCGTGGGCACCGACGTCAACTCGGGCGTGGCACGCTACAGCTTCGACATTCCCGAACTCACCGACGGCATCGGCTTCGTGGTGATCGCCATGGGCGTGTTCGGCTACGGCGAAATCATCGGCAACCTCTCGCAGCCCGACGACGAGCGCGAAGTGTTCACGCACAAGGTCAAGGGCCTGTGGCCCACCAAGGACGACTTCAAACGCATGATGCCGGCCGTGCTGCGCGGCACGGCGCTCGGTTCTGCACTGGGCATCCTGCCCGGTGGCGGTGCGCTGCTGGCCTCGTTCGCGTCGTATGCGCTCGAAAAGAAGATCCGCATGAAGCCCGGCGAAGTGCCGTTCGGCAAGGGCAACATCCGCGGCGTGGCCTCGCCCGAATCGGCCAACAACGCCGGCGCGCAGACCTCCTTCATTCCGCTGCTGACGCTGGGCATTCCGCCCAACGCGGTGATGGCGCTGATGGTGGGCGCGATGACCATCCACAACATCCAGCCGGGCCCACAGGTGATGACCAGCAACCCCGAGCTGTTCTGGGGCCTGATCGCCTCGATGTGGATCGGCAACGCGATGCTCATCATCCTGAACCTGCCGCTGATCGGCATGTGGATCAAGCTGCTGACGGTGCCCTACAAGTTCCTGTTCCCCGCCATCGTGCTGTTCTGCGCGATCGGCGTGTACTCGACCAACAACAACACCTTCGACGTGTGGATGGTGGCGGCCTTCGGCTTCATCGGCTACCTGTTCATCAAGCTGCGCACGGAGCCTGCGCCGCTGCTGCTGGGCTTCATCCTCGGACCGATGATGGAAGAGAACCTGCGGCGCGCCCTGCTGCTGTCGCGCGGCGCGTGGAGCGTGTTCGTCACGCGGCCGCTGTCGGCGGGGCTGCTGGTGGCCGCGGCGATGCTGCTGGGCATCGTGCTGCTGCCGGCCATCAAGGCCAAGCGCGAGGAAGCTTTCGTCGAGGAATAGGCTCGCCCCCAGGCTGCGCGCACTTCGTGTCGCTGCGCCAACCCCCTACCGGGGGCAACACCTGCGGCCCGGCAAAGCCGGTTCCGCGGTGTTTCTGGAAGAAAGCCCGGGCCCGGAACCCCGAGCTTTTTTTATTTGAGGAACGCGTCGTAGGCCGTCTTCAGGATCAGCGCGCTCACGACGACGATGAACACGACCCGCACGAAGCCCGCGCCGTGCTTGAGCGCCACGCGCGTGCCCAGCAGGCTGCCCGCCACGTTCGCCACCGCCATCACCAGCCCGTAGTGCCACCAGACGTGGCCCTTGGCGGCCAGCAAGATCAGCGCGGCGGCGTTGGTCAGGGTGTTGATGAGCTTGGCCGAGGCCGAGGCGTTGAGAAAGTCGTAGCCCATCCAGCGCACGAACAGGAACACCAGGAAGCTGCCCGCGCCCGGCCCGAAGAAGCCGTCGTACAGCCCGATCGACAGGCCGATGGTGCAGGCGGCCAGGGTTTCGGCCCGGCCGCTGAAGCGCGGCGCGTGCAGCCGGCCCATGTCCTTGCGCGCCAGCGTGTAGAGCAGCACGCCGAGCAGGATCACCGGTAGCGCCCGGCGCAGGAAGTCGCCCGGGAACACCGTGACGCCCCATGCGCCCAGCATCGAACCCACGAAACCGAGCAGCGCGGCCGGCCACAAGGCGCCCCAGCGCATCTGCACCCGCTGGCTGAATTGGGCGGCTGCGGCCGCCGTGCCCCAAATGGACGCGCTCTTGTTGGTGCCCAGCAACGTGGCCGGCGGTGCCCCCGGGAACACGGCGAACAGCGCCGGCACCAGGATCAACCCGCCTCCGCCCACGATCGAATCGACAAAACCCGCGAGCATCGAGGCGCCCGTCACCACCAGCATTTCCATGCCGGGATTGTCTCACCGGTTTGCTACCGAAACGATAGCTGCATACGCACACGCTGCGCGCGAACCGGGGTTGTTTGGCTTCCAGGAAAAACGTGCCTCTCGACAGTCTGGCGGGCATAAAAAAGGCGCCGACCAGCGGCGCCTTTCAAAGTCAGACATGGCATCTCGTACGGAGCCTTCGGAAGCATTTTTCTTGTTCGGGGGATTGTCTCCTCGGACCCTCGGCAGCACGAGCAGGGCCCGTTCGCGAGTGCGCAGACTTTAGGGGGTGCACCGCGCCAGTGCATTAGGAATTACCCGCTTTGCCTTACCTGCGAAGACCTGTTCGCAAACCAAAGTGTTTCTGGTAGTTAACGATGTGGCATGACTTGTGCACTGCACACCACAGTTCACCACCCGGAGAAGAGCACCGTCATGCCCCTGGTCCCGCAAGCCTCCATCAACGCGGCCGACACCGCCTGGATGATGACCTCGACCGCGCTGGTGCTGCTGATGACGCTGCCCGGCATCGCCCTCTTCTATGCGGGCATGGTGCGCCGCAAGAACGTGCTGGCGACCATGGCCGCGGTCGTGGCGATTGCCGCGGCGGTTTCGCTGACCTGGTTCGCGCTGGGCTATTCGCTGGCGTTCACCGAGGGCTGGCCCTGGCTGGGCGGCACCGGGCGCTTCTGGTTCTCGGGTTTCGAGTACCTGAAGGAGGCCGGCCAGGTGGCGGTGAGCCACGTCGCGCCCAACGTGCCCGAATCGGTCTACGCGATGTTCCAGCTGACCTTCGCGATCATCACCACCGCGCTGGTGCTGGGCGCTTTTGTCGAGCGCATGCGCTTTTCGGCGGTGCTCTGGTTCGCGCTGCTGTGGAGCGTGCTGGTCTATGCACCGATCGCGCATTGGGTGTGGGAGCCGGGCGGCTGGCTCGCGCAGATGGGCGCGCTCGACTTCGCGGGCGGCTCGGTGGTGCACGTCAACGCGGGCATCGCGGGGCTGGTCTGCGCCTATGCGCTCGGGCCGCGCAAGGGCTACGGGCGCGAGGCCTTCGAGCCGTACAGCCTGGCCTTCACGATGGTGGGCGCGGGCCTGCTGTGGGTGGGGTGGTTCGGCTTCAATGCGGGCTCGGCGGTGGCGGCGGACGGGCGCGCGGGCCTGGCGATGCTGGTCACGCACATCGCGGCGGCGGCCGGGGCGATGAGCTGGATGGTCGGCGAATGGACCGTGCGACGCAGCCCGTCGCTGCTGGGGCTGTGCTCGGGGCTGGTGGCGGGGCTGGTCGCGATCACGCCGGCGGCGGGCTTCGTGACGCCGCCGGCGGCGCTGGCCATCGGCGCCATCGCGGGACTGGCCTGTTATTGGGGCGCGACGGGCCTGAAGCACCTGCTGGGCGCGGACGATTCGCTCGACGTGTTCGGCGTGCACGGCATCGGCGGCATCGTGGGGGCACTGCTCACGGGTGTGTTCGCCGATGTGCGCGTCTCGGGTGCGACCGGCAATGTGCTGACGCAGGCCATCGCCGTCGGCAGCGTGGCGATCTACAGTGCGGCGGGAACGGCGATCGTGCTGTTCCTGGTGCATGTGCTGGTCGGATTGCGCGTCGATCCGGAAAGCGAGCAACTGGGCCTCGATCTTGCACAGCATCGTGAACACCTGGGGAGCTGATCCACCGACGGAGGAACCATGCCATCCATGTCCGAAAGCGAACGCATCGCCCTCGCCGCCCGCCTGCACGTGGCCTTGCGGCGAAAGCATGGGCGCGTGACCGACACCGAGTGGATGGCAACCAATGCCGAGTACGCCGCCGAGATCGTGCGCATGACGCGTGCGCACGCGGCGGACACGCAGGACGCAGAACTGGAGCAGCTCGCGACGCGCCTCGAACAGGCGATGGAGCCGCTGGCGCGGGCTGCGCGGCTGGCGGCTCGGCAGCCGGATGGGAATCCGCCTACGCCGCCGCCTCGCTATGTGGGCGGTTTGCGTTGAGAGATCGCGGAAGCCTTCGGGGCGAGTGCACAGGACACCGGGTACTCCCCTCCGCGAATGTCCCCCGGGGCTTCGCCCCTCCTCCTTTATTTCGCTGCGGGGAGTACCCGGTGCCCTGCGCACAGTGGGCGCTGCCGTTGTGCTGGCCGATCAACCACGGCACTGAACGATCACGCCCTCCGTCGCCAATTCAACTCGCAGCCAGTGCCGCCTTGCGGATTGATTGCAGGGTGCTGACCGGCGTGATGGCTTCCGGGTCCAGCAGGCAATGCAGGATCGCGGGCTTGCCGCTGGCACGGGCGCGCGCCAGTGCGGGGCCGAACTCTTCGGTATTCGTCACGCGCTCGCCGTGGCCACCGAACACTTCGGCATAGCCGCGGAAGTCCGGGTTCTTCAACTGGGTCGCGCTGATGCGGCCGGGGTAATGCTTTTCCTGGTGCATGCGGATCGTGCCGTACATGGCGTTGTCCAGCAGCACCACGATGATCGGCAGGCCGTATTGCACGGCGGTCGCGAACTCCTGGCCGTGCATCATGAAATCGCCATCGCCCGCGAAGACAACCACCTCGCGCTGCGGCCACAGCCGCTTGGCGCCGACGCCGGCCGGCAGGCCGTAGCCCATCGAGCCGCTGGTGGGCGCAAGCTGGCTGGCGAACGCGCGGAACGGCCAGAAGCGATGCACCCAGGTGGCGAAGTTGCCCGCGCCGTTGCAGAAGATGGTGTCGGCCGGCAGCACCGCGCGCAGGTGCTGCATGACCTCGCCCATCTGCAGCGGGCCAGGAATACGGATGGGGGCCGGGTCGCTCCAGCGCAGGAAGTCTTCGCGCGCGGTCTTCGTCTCGGCCTGCCAGGTCGGTGTTGAAGCCGGGCGCAGTGCGCTCACCGCTTCGGCGAATGCCTGCGGCGTGGCGTGGATGCCCAGTGCAGGGCGGTAGAGCTTGCCGAGTTCGTCGGCATCGGCGTGCACATGCACCAGCGCCTGTTTAGGCTGCGGAATGGCCAGCAGCTCGTAGCCTTGCGATGGCACTTCCGACAGCCGACCGCCGACCAGCAGCACGAGGTCTGAATTGCGGATGCGTTCGAGCATGCGCGGGTTCGCGCCAAGGCCCAGGTCACCGGCATAGCAAGGGTGCTCGGCCGACATCAGCATCTGGCGACGGAACGAGCAGTACACGGGCAGCGAGAAGGCTTCGGCGAAACCTGCGAACTGCTGCGCGGCTTGTTCCGACCAGCGGCTGCCGCCGAGGATGACGACCGGCCGTTGCGCCTGCGACAAGCGCTGCTGCAGGTCGGCCAGTTGCGCCGCACCGGGGTAGGTTTCCGTCACTGCATAGGGCAGCGCGTCGGCCACCGTCGCGGCTTCGGTCAGCATGTCTTCGGGCAACGCGATCACCACGGGGCCGGGGCGGCCCGAAGTGGCGACGTGGAAGGCGCGAGAGACCAGCTCGGGCACGCGCGCCGGATCGTCGATCTGCACGACCCACTTGGCCATGGTGCCGAAGACCGCGCCGTAGTCCAGCTCCTGGAAGGCCTCGCGGCCCAGCGCATCGCGCGCGACCTGGCCCACGAACAGCAGCAGCGGCGTCGAGTCCTGGTGCGCGATGTGCACGCCGGCCGCCGCGTTGGTGGCGCCCGGTCCGCGCGTGACGAAGCAGACCCCGGGCTTGCCGGTGAGCTTGCCCTGCGCCTCGGCCATCATGGTGGCGCCGCCTTCCTGGCGGCACACGGTCACGTCGATGGAAGCGTCGTGCAGCGCATCGAGCACGGCGAGAAAACTTTCGCCGGGCACGCAGAAAAGCTGCTGCACGCCATGGGTGATGAGCTGGTCGACCAGGATCTGGCCGCCGGTGCGGGAGGAAGTCATGCGGTGTCCAAGGAGATGATGAAGGTATGAGGTGCGGGTCTTGCCCCTTCCCCCTCTGGGGGAAGGTTGGGATGGGGGCAAGCGGCGGTCGATGGGCCGACAGCAATTGCAAGGCCGCCTGCCCCCACCCCTGCCCTCCCCCAAAGGGGGAGGGAGAAATTCAAAGTCATTCGAGCGCTTCGCATGCAGCCGCGATGCGCGTGCATGCCTCTTCCAACTGCGCCATCGACGTCGCATATGAAATGCGGAAATACGGCGCCAGTCCGAACACGCTGCCCGGCACCACCGCCACCTCGAAGTCCTGCAGCAGATAGCGGCAGAAGTCGCTGTCGGTCTGCAGCAGCGCGCCGCCACGGGTGCGCTTGCCGAGCACGCCGGCGCAGCTCGCAAAGGTATAGAACGCGCCCTCGGGCACGCGGCAATGCAGGCCAGGCATGCGGTTCAGCGCGGCCACCACGAAGTCGCGCCGCGCCTGGAAATCGGCGCACCGTTCGGCCACGATCTCCTGCGGCCCGGTCAGCGCCTCGATGGCCGCCGCCTGGGTGATCGACGACGGGCACGAGGTCGACTGGCTCTGCACCACCGCCATGGCCGCGATCAGCGCACGCGGCCCCGCGCCGTAGCCCAGGCGCCAGCCGGTCATGGCGTAGGCCTTCGACACGCCGTTCACCGTCAGCGTGCGTTCGCGAAGGCGCGGTTCGATCGCCACGGGCGTGGCAAAGGCCAGCCCGTCGTAGAGGATGTGTTCGTAGATGTCGTCCGCCAGCACCCACACCTGTGGATGGCGCAGCAGCACGTCGCACAGCGGCTGCAACTGCGCCGCGCTGTAAGCCGCACCGCTCGGGTTCGACGGCGAGTTCAAGAAGAGCCAGCGCGTGCGCGGCGTGATCGCCGCTTCGAGCTGCGCTGCCGTCAGGCGAAAGCCGTTCTCTTCGCTGCAGGCCACCGGCACCGGCACGCCGCCGCAGATCTGCACGATGTCCGCGTAAGAGGTCCAGTACGGCGCGGGCAGGATCACTTCGTCGCCGGGGTCGAGGCTCGCCATCAGCGCATTGAAGATCACCTGCTTGGCGCCCGCGCTCACGCTGATCTCGTCGAGCGCGAAGTCAAGCGCGTTGTCGCGCCTGAACTTGAGCTGCACCGCCGCCTTCATCGCCGGGCTGCCGTCGAGCACCGTGTAGCGCGTGTCGCCCTTTTCGATGGCGCGCATCGCCGCTTCGCGGATGTTGTGCGGCGTGTCGAAGTCGGGCTCGCCCGCGCCCAGCACGATCACCGGCCGGCCCGCGCGCTTGAGCGCGTTCGCCTGGTCGGTGATGCGCAGGATCTCCGAGACATGGATGGCGCGCACGCGCTGCGCCGGCGAGAACACGGCGGTGTCGGGGGTCACTTGGTGTAGGTCTCCAGTGGCTTGTCGTTGGGTTCGAGCATCAGCTGCTTGAGCGCCGGGCTCATCGGCAGGTTCAGGCTGGTGTTCTTCGGCGGAATGGCTGCCACGAACCACTTGGTGTAGATCTTTTCCAGCTCGCCGCTCTTCATGAGCTTGCGCAGCGAATCGTCCACCGCGGTCTTGAAGGCCGGGTCGTCCTTGCGGAACAGCAGCGCGATGGGCTCGGAGCCCAGCGCCTCGCCCACGATGCGGTAGGAGGCCGGGCTCTTCGAGTTCGCGATGATGCCGGCGAGCAGGTTGTCGTCGAGCACGAAGGCATCGGCGCGGCCCGACTCCATCAGCAGGAAGCTTTCGAGGTGGTCCTTGCCGAGCATCGTGTTGTACGAGACGTTCTGCGCGCGCTCGCGCTTGCGCAGCAGCTGCACGGCGGTGGTGCCGGTCGATGCCGACACGTTGCGGCCCGCGAGCTGGTCGAGCGTGGTGATGCCCGAGTCGACCTTGGTCGCCATGCGCACTTCGCTCACGTACGTGGTGAGCGCAAAGGCCACCTGCTGCTGGCGCGCGGTGTTGTTGGTGGTGGGGCCGCAGCCGATGTCGAGCGTGCCGTTCTGCACCAGCGGGATGGTGTTCTGCGCGGTCACGGCCATGTATTCGAGTTTGGCGTTGGGTGCGATGTCTTTCAGCACGCGCTCGCACAGCTCGACGTGGTAGCCCACGTACTTCTCGCCCGCGCCGAGCATGTAGGCCATCGGCGGCGAGGCTTCGCGCACGCCGAGCACGACCTTGCCGTTGGCCTTGATCTTGTCGAGCGTGCCGGTGGTGGCGGTCTGCGCGCTGGCGCCGCCGAATGCGACCGCGAGCAACGCTGCGGTGGCAAGGGTCTTCAATTGCATCTTCATCTTCTCTGTCTCCTGGTAGTTTTTCTTTGAAAGGCACGGCCGCTTCCTTGCCGCTGCAGCCGAGTGCTGCGCGGCGGGAACAACGGGCCGGGGGGCGATCAGTCGCCGATGTCGAAGGTCACGCCCTGGGCCAGGGGCAGTGCCGTCGAGTAGTTGATCGTGTTGGTGGCGCGGCGCATGTACGCCTTCCAGCTGTCGGAGCCGGCTTCGCGGCCGCCGCCGGTTTCCTTCTCGCCACCGAAGGCGCCACCGATCTCGGCGCCGCTCGGGCCGATGTTGACGTTGGCAATGCCGCAGTCCGAGCCCGCGCTGGACATGAAGCGCTCGGCCTCGCGCACGTTGAGCGTGAAGATCGACGACGACAGGCCCGCGCCCACCGCGTTGTGCCATTCGATGGCTTCGTCGAGTTCGCTGTAGCGCACCACATACAGGATGGGCGCGAAGGTTTCGCGCAGCACCGGGCCGGCGTGCGCCTTCAGCTCCACGAGCGCGGGGCGCACGTAGTAGGCGTCTTGCGTGCCAATGCCGTCGACCCGCTGGCCGCCGTGCACCGTGGCGCCGGCTTCGCGGCTTTCGCCGAGCGCCTTCTGCATGCCGTCGAAGGCGGCGCGGTCGATCAGCGGACCGACCAGCGTGCCCGCCTCGCGCGGATCGCCCACCTGCACGTTGCCATAAACCTTCGCGAGCTTGGGCACCAGCGCGTCGTACACGCTGTCGTGCACGAACAGGCGGCGCAGCGTGGTGCAGCGCTGGCCGGCCGTGCCCATGGCTGCGAAGGCGATGCCGCGCAGCGTGAGGTCGAGGTCGGCCGAGGGCGTGACGATGGCGGCGTTGTTGCCACCCAGTTCAAGAATCGCGCGGGCAAAACGCGCAGCCAGCTTGGGCCCGACCTGCCGCCCCATCGCGGTGGAGCCGGTGGCCGAAAGAATCGGCACGCGGTGGTCGTCGACCAGCACTTCGCCGATGTCGCGCTGGCCCAGCAGCAGGCCGAGCAGGCCTTCGGGCGCATCGCCGAAACGTTCGATGGCGCGCTGCGCGATGGCGTGCGTGGCCAGCGCGGTCAACGGTGTTTTCTCGGACGGCTTCCACACCACCGAGTCGCCGCACACCAGCGCCAGCGCCGCGTTCCACGACCACACGGCCACCGGAAAGTTGAAGGCCGAGATCACGCCGCACACGCCCAGCGGATGCCAGGTTTCCATCATCCGGTGCTCGGCGCGCTCGGTGGCCAGCGTGAGGCCATAGAGCTGGCGAGAGAGGCCGACCGCGAAGTCGCAGATGTCGATCATTTCCTGCACCTCGCCCGCGCCTTCGGACGGGATCTTGCCGGCCTCCAGCGTGACGAGGCGGCCCAGGTCGCGCTTGGCGGCGCGCAGCTCTTCGCCCAGGAGGCGCACCAGCTCGCCGCGGCGCGGCGCCGGCACGTTGCGCCAGGCCTTGAAGGCCTCGTGCGCGCGGCCGATGGCGCCGGTGGCCTCGACCGGCGTGGTCTGCGGCACCTGCGCGATCACCTCGCCGGTGACCGGGGAGCGCACCGTCAGATCGCCGCCGGTGTAGGCGGTGTGCGGCACGCCCAGGCGCTGCAGCAGTTGTTCGACTTCGGTGGCGACGGGAAGGGGGGTGTGGGCTTCTGACATCCGGGCAATATCAGCGAATCCCGCACCCTTGCATAGCGAAAATATGGAAGGACCTGATGCGTTTCAGGAATGAACTCGCGACATTCGCGTGCGGCTAGCGCACCAACCGGGTCGCTGCCGATACCCAGAGCATCACCAGCACCCCGTTGCTCACGGCGAACAACACCAGCCGCTGGACGACGTGGTTGTAGGTCAGGTGCACCACGCTGTGCAGCACGCGCAGGGCCACGTACGCCCAGGCCAGCCAGATCACCGTGGGCGACGGCATGGCCGCCACGTAGAACAGCAGGCACACCACATAGAACAGGACCGGCAGCTCCAGCAGGTTCATGTAGTTGCGGTTCGGCACGCGCACCGCATCGGGCACGGCCGGCGATTCGCCCAGGCGGAAATCGGCGGCCCGCACCTCGCGCCGATTCACCGCGCGGATGCGGACGATGGGAATCAGCAGCAGGACGAAGCCCGTCCATGCGGCCAGGGCGAACACGGGGTAGAGGATCGAAGGGTCGTGCATGAAGAAGGCTCCACGTTGTCGTTCGATGAATGGATGGATGGACGGAAGACGGAACGGCCGATGCGCCCGCCGCGAGCCTACGCCGGCCCGGGCGCCTCGGGCAGCGTGATGCGCTGCCCCGCCGGCGACCCCGCCAGACTCTGCGCCGGCCGCCTCAGCGTCGCGTCGAAGGGGTTGATCTTCGGCCCGATGGCCGCCGCCTCGCGCTTCAGCAGCTCGACCACCGTGGGCATGCGGTCGGGGTTGAGCCGGTCGGCGATGGTGCCCACGCTCAGCGCGGCCACGGCGCGCCCTTCACGGTCGAGGATCGGCACCGCCACGCCGGCCATGCCTTCGAGCAGGCCGGTGTTGCGCCCCGCATAGCCCTGCTGCCGCACGCGTTCGATCTCGGTGCGCAAATAGACCTCGTCGTACACGCCGTACTCGCGCACGCGCGACAGGTTGAAGCGGATCACCTCCTCGCGCTCGGCTTCGGGCAGAAAGGCCAGGATCGCCAGCGCGCCCTGCCCCACGCCCAGCGCGATGCGCCCGCCGATGTCGCCCGTGAAGGAGCGGATCGGGAACGGCCCTTCGCTGCGGTCCAGGCACACCGCGTCGAAACCGCTGCGCGCCAACAGGAAGATGCTGTCGCCCAGGCTCGCGCACAGCCGCAGCAGCACCGGCCGGCAGATCGAGCGCAGGTCGCCGGGGTTGCCCGCGCTGGCGGCGAGCGCGAAGAAGTCGATGCTGAGCCGGTAGAGCTTGCTGCGTTCGTCCTGCTCGACCATGCCTTCGGCCATGAGCGATTGCAGCAAACGGTGCGTGGTGGCCTGCGTGAGGCCCACGGACCGTGCGATCTGGGTCACGCGGCCGCCTTCGGCCTGCACCGCGCCGAGCGCGCGGATCACCGAGAAGACGCGGGGCACGCCGCCGCTGGCCGCCGTTGGGGTTTCCATACCTTCCTCCTGTGGAATTTCTTGGACTGCGTTTGGCCATCATATTTCATTGAACGGAATAAATCGGATAAAGATTCTGTTTAATGGAATACCCGAGGCGATCTGGCGCAATCGTTGCAATAGAGTGAATTGAAAGCAGCAAGTCGTCCATGGCATGCACCAAGGTGTCGCACGCCATCTATTCGCACCGCAGAAAGGCTCTTCCATGTCATTCCTCCGGCTCACCGACGTGACCAAGTTCTATGGCGCCACTCGCGCGGTGTCGGCCATGAACCTCACGGTGGAAAAGGGCGAGTTCGTCTCGCTGCTCGGCCCTTCGGGCTGCGGCAAGACCACGACGCTGCAGATGATTGCGGGCTTCGAGGCGGTGAGCAGCGGGCGCATCGAACTGGCGGGCAAGGACATCACGCACGCCAAGGCCAATACGCGCGGGCTGGGCATCGTGTTCCAGACCTACGCCCTGTTCCCGCACATGACGGTGGCCGACAACGTGAGCTTCGGCCTGGAGATGCGCAAGATGCCCAAGGCCGAGCGCGCCGACCGCGTGAAGCAGGCGCTGGCGCTGGTGCACCTGGAAGCGCACGCCACGCGCTACCCACGCGAGCTCTCGGGCGGCCAGCGGCAACGCGTGGCGCTGGCCCGCGCGCTGGTGATCGAGCCGCCGGTGCTGCTGCTGGACGAGCCGCTGTCCAACCTCGACGCCAAGCTGCGCGAAGAGATGCAGTTCGAGCTGCGCCAGATCCAGCGCAAGGTCGGCACCACCACGGTGATGGTCACGCACGACCAGAGCGAGGCCATGTCCATCAGCGACCGCGTGGTGGTGATGGAAGGCGGATGCGCCACGCAGATCGACCATCCGCAGCGGGTGTACGAGCACCCGAGCACGCGCTTCATCTCGACCTTCGTGGGCAAGGCCAACCTGCTGAACTGCCGCGTGTCGAACAGCGGCGCCACGCGCACCTGCGTCGAGGTCGGCGCGCTCTCGCTCGACGTGGACGACACGGGCTTCCGCGTCGACGCATCGGCGCTGCTGAGCGTGCGCCCCGAGAAGCTGCAGCTCGTGGCGCCGGGCCGGGGCCGCATCGACGGCGAGGTGCAGGAGCGCTTCTTTCTCGGCAGCCAGTGGCTCTACCGCATCGCCACGCCGGTTGGAGACCTCACGGTGCTGAGCCCCAACGACGGCCGCGACGCGCTCGACGAAGGCGCCCGCACCGGCATCGACTGGCCCGCCCACTGCATGCGGCTGCTGCCCGCCGACGAGGCCGTGGCGGCATGAGCAGCGTGCAGAACAAGGCCACGCCGTGGTGGTTGTCGGGGCCGGCGCTGCTGCTGTTCACTGCGCTGCTGCTGGTGCCGCTGGCGCTCACGGCCGTGCTGTCGTTCAACGTGTACGACCCGGCCACCGGGCCGAAGGCCGGCGAGTTCACGCTCGCGCACTACGCGCTGGTGTTCTCGGACTCTTATTACCTCGGCATCTTCTGGCGCACCTTCTGGGTCTCCGGCCTTGTCACGCTGATCTGCGTCGTGATCGGCGCGCCCGAGGCCTATGTGCTCAGCCGCATGCGCAACCCGTGGCGCTCGGTGCTGCTGCTGGTGGTGTTGGCGCCGCTGCTGGTGTCGGTGGTGGTGCGCGCCTTCGGCTGGAGCATGCTGCTTGGCCCCGAAGGCGCGGTGAACGGGCTGCTGGGCCTGCTCGGCATCGGGCCGGTGAAGATCCTCTACACCAACGCGGCCGTGGTCATCGCGCTGGTGCATGTGATGCTGCCCTTCATGGTGATCCCGGTGTGGACCTCGCTGCAGAAGCTGGACCCCGGTGTCGAGAACGCGGCGCTCTCGCTCAACGCCACGCCCTTCACCACGCTGCGGCGCATCGTGTTGCCGCAGGTGATGCCGGGCATTCTCTCGGGCAGCCTGATCGTGTTCGGCCTGGCGGCGAGTTCGTTCGCCATTCCAGGCCTGCTGGGTGGGCGCCGCCTGAAGATGGTCGCGACCATCGTCTACGACGAATACCTGAGCGAGCTGAACTGGCCACTCGGTGCCGCTGTTGCACTCGTCTTGCTGGTGGCCAACCTCGTGGTGATGCTCAGCTACAACCGCCTCGTCGAAGGCCGCTACAAGAAAGCGCTGGGCTGACATGACCCCCACGCTCAATCACTGCGTGTATTCGCTGCCCCCCAAGGGGGCGCAGGCCTCCCTTGGGGCGGCCCGGCGGGAGGCCCGATGAACAAGAACGGCCCCATCGCCCTCACCTTCAACGCGCTGGTCATCGTCTTCATGCTGGCACCGCTGGTGGTGGTGTGCATCGTCGCGTTCACGCCCGAGAACACGCTGACCATTCCGACCACGCACTTCTCGCTGCGCTGGTTCAAGGCGGTGTTCGCGCACCCCGACTTCATGCAGTCGTTCTGGAACAGCCTGTGGCTCGCGCTCAGTTCGGCCACCATCGCGACGCTGCTCGCGGTGCCGGCCGGCATGGCGATCACGCGCTACGAATTTCCGGGGCGCGACTTTCTCAATGGCCTCTTCCTGTCGCCGCTGATCGTGCCGCACCTGGTGCTGGGCGTGGCGCTGCTGCGGCTGTTCGCGCTGGTCGGCGGCACGGGCAGCTTCGGCTGGCTGGTGATGGCGCATGCGCTCATCGTCACGCCCTACACGCTGCGGCTGGTGGTGGCCGCGCTGGTGGGCTTCGACCGCAGCGCCGAACAGGCCGCGCTGTCGCTGGGCGCGAGCCAGGCCACGGTTTTCCGCCGCATCACCCTGCCGATGATCCTGCCGGGCGTGACAGGCGGCTGGATGCTGGCCTTCATCAACAGTTTTGACGAAGTGACGATGTCGATCTTCGTCACCGCGCCGAGCACGGTGACGCTACCGGTGCGCATGTACATGTACGCGACCGAGTCGATCGATCCGCTGATGGCGGCGGTGTCGGCGCTGATGGTGGCGGTCACGGCTTTCGCGATGGTGCTGCTCGACCGCATCTACGGGCTGGACCGCGTGCTGGTGGGACGCAGATGAGCACGAACACATCATCGACAACCGGCGCACGCGCGTTGCTGCACCGCGTGGCCGAGCAGAACGGCCGCGAGGCCGTGGCCTTCACGCTCGACGGCGCACCCGCGCGCGCACTGGCCGGCGACACGGTGCTGACCGCCGTGCTCACGCAATCCGATCAACTGCGCCGCAATGAATTCAGCGGGCTGCCACGTGCCGGCTTCTGCATGATGGGCGCCTGCCAGGACTGCTGGATCTCGACCGACGAGGGCGAGCGGCTGCGCGCCTGCTCGACCTTCATCGCACCAGGCATGGCGCTGGTCACGGGAAAGAACGGCGCATGACGGCGACCGCAACAACGGCCAACGCATTGCAGCCCGTGATCGTCGGCGCCGGGCCGGCCGGCGTGCGCGCCGCACAGACGCTGGTGGCACATGGCCTGCGGCCCGTGGTGATCGACGAAGCCCCGCGCGCCGGCGGGCAGATCTACCGGCGTCCGCCCACGGGCTTGACGCAACGCAGCGCGCAAACGCTCTACGGCTTCGAGTCGAAGCGTGCCGATGCGCTGCACGAAGCCTTCGACGCGCTGCAGGGCCGCATCGACCATCGCCCCGACAGCCTGGTGTGGAATGCGCAAGCGCAACAACTCGACGTGCTGCACAACCCGACGCGCAGCACCCGCCGTGTGCCCTACAGCCATCTCATCGTGGCGACAGGCGCCACCGACCGCGTGCTGCCGGTGCCGGGCTGGACGCTGCCCGGCGTCTACACGCTCGGCGGTGCGCAGGTGGCACTCAAGTTCCAGGGCTGCGCCATCGGACAGCGCGTGGTGTTCATGGGCACGGGGCCCTTGCTGTACCTGGTGGCGTACCAGTACGCGAAGGCCGGCGTGAAGGTGGCGGCGGTGCTCGACACCGCGCGCCTTGCCGACCAGCTTGCCGCGACGCCCGCGATGCTGACGCAGCCCGCCGTGTTCGCCAAAGGCGTGTACTACGTGGGCTGGCTGCGCGCGCAGGGCGTGGCCTTGCACAGCGGCGTACGTCCGCTGCGCGTGCTCGGCGACGAACAGCAGAGCCGCGTCACCGGCGTGGCATGGCACGACGGCCGCGAAGAACGCACGCTGGCCTGTGACGCCGTCGGCTTCGGCTACGCGCTGCGCTCGGAGACGCAACTGGCCGACCTGCTCGGCTGCCGCTTCGACTACGCGCCGATGCACCGCGCCCATCTGCCAGTGCGCGATGCAGCGGGACGCGCCAGCGTCGAAGGCGTGTACCTCGCGGGCGATGGCGCCGGCATCATGGGCGCGGACGCGGCCGAGTGGGCCGGCGAGCGGGCCGCGCTGGCGCTGCTGGCCGACAACGGCGTGGCCATCCACACCGCGCGCGCCACCGCGCTCGAACACAAGCTCGACCGATTGACCACGTTCCGCCGCGGCCTGGAGCGCGCCTTCCCGTTGCCGCAAGACTGGGCCGCGCACGCACCCGACGATCTGGTGGTGTGCCGCTGCGAGAACGTCACGGCCGGCACGCTGCGCCAGACCGTCGCCGTCAACGGCGCGGACGAGATGAACCGGCTCAAGGCCTTGTCGCGCGTGGGCATGGGACGCTGCCAGGGCCGCATGTGCGGCGTGGCGGCGGCGGAGATCCTTGCGCATGCCGCCGACCAGCCGGTACAGCAGGTGGGTCGCTTGCGCGGACAGGCGCCGATCAAGCCGGTCCCGATCCGGCTCGTGCCCTGCACGGAGGGCGACGCATGACGACGATCCGCACCTTGCGCACCGACGTCGCCGTCATCGGCGGCGGCATCGTCGGCGCCTCTGCCGCACTGGCGCTGCGGCAGATGGGCCTCGGCGTGGCGCTGCTGGAGCGCGACCTTTGCGGTTCGCGCTCCAGTGGCGTGAACTACGGCGGCGTGCGGCGGCAGGGCCGTCCGCTGAGCCAGTTGCCGCTGGCGCAGCGCGCGCACCGCATCTGGGGCCGGCTGCCCGAGCTGCTCGGCATCGATGGCGAATACATCCGCTCGGGCCATTTCAAGATCGCGCGCAGCGAATCGGACATGGCCTCGCTGGAGCGCTACCGCGCCATGAGCAGCGACTTCGACCTGGGCCTGGAACTGATCTCCGCCGCGCGCCTGCGCGAGCAATGCCCCTGGCTCGGCACGCGCGCCGTGGGCGGCTCGCTGTGCGTGGAAGACGGGCAGGCCAACCCGCGCCTCGTGTCGCCGGCCTTCGCGCTTGCGGCGCAGCGCGCGGGCGCACAGGTCTTCGAGCGCCACAAGGTCGACGAGGTCGCGCACGACGGCGCGCTGTTCATGGTGCGCTCCGGCAATGCGCTCGAAGTGCATGCGCCCGTGCTGCTCAACTGCGCGGGCGCATGGGCCGGCGCCATCGCCGAACGGTTCGGCGAGACGCTGCCGCTGCGTTCGGGCCACCCGGTGATGGCGGTGACGGAGCCGGTGCCGCACTTCATGGACTGGAGCCTCGGCGTCGAAGGCGGCGGCATCTACTGTCGGCAGGTGGCGCGCGGCAACCTCGTGCTGGGCGGCGGCGCGGGCATTGCGCTCGATGCCGACCGCGCGCGCGTCGACCGCGACGCCATCGCCACGCTCGCGGTGCAGGCCGTCGAGCTGCTGCCCACGCTGCGCCATGCGCATTTCATCCGCACCTGGAGCGGCACCGAAGGCTACCTGCCCGACCGCGAACCGGTGCTGGGCCCGAGCCGCACCACGCCGGGCCTGTTCCACGGCTTCGGCTTCGCGGGCGCGGGCTTCCAGATCGGCCCGGCCGCCGGCGAGGTGCTTGCCGAACTGGCACGCGACGGGCGCAGCAGCACGCCCATCGACGCCTTTGCCATCGAGCGCTTCGACCCCGTTCCCGAACCTGAACCCCAACCTGCATCCACGACCGCTTCCGACGCCCGTCCCCATTGAAAGGAAAAACCATGCCTCGCCTCACCCGCTCCTGCTCCTTCTTCGCACGCCGCCCCCTGATCGCAGCCGCCGCCGCGCTCGCATGCAGCGGGGCCGCGCTCGCGCAGACAGTCCCGACGCTCTACATCGGCATGAACGGCGGCACCATGGAGAAGGCGTACACGCAGTACGTGTTCCCGGCCTTCGAGAAGGCCTACGGCGCCAAGGTGGTGGTGGTGCCCGGCACATCGTCCGACATTCTTGCGAAGGCGCAGGCCAACAAGGACAAGCCGCAGATGCACGTGATGTTCCTGGACGACGGCATCATGGTGCGCGCCATCGGCATGGGCCTGTGCCAGAAGCAGAAGCCCAGCCAGTCGCTCAGCGAGATCTATCCGGCCGCGCGCTTCAAGGACGACATGGCCAGCGGCGTGAGCCTGGGCATGACGGGCCTGGCCTACAACGCGAAGATGTTCAAGGAAAAGGGCTGGGCCGCACCCACCTCGTGGATGGACCTGGCCGATCCGAAGTTCAAGGGCAAGGTGGTGTTCCAGTCGATGTCGTCCTCGTCCTTCGGGCTGCACGGCTTCCTGATGTTCAACCGCCTGCAGGGCGGCAACGACAAGAACGTGGAGCCGGGCTTCAAGGCCTGGCCCACCACCATCGGACCGAACGTGCTGGAGTACATCCCGAGTTCGGCCAAGCTGTCGGAGATGGTGCAGACCGGCGAGGCGGCGATCTTTCCGCTGACGCCGACCATCGTGGATTCGCTCAAGTCCAAGGGCATTCCGGTCGAGTACGCGCCGCCCAAGGAAGGTGCGGTGGTGCTGGTCACGGCGCAGTGCGTGATCGCCAACAACAGCGAGCCCGAGCTGTCGCAGAAGCTCGCCGAGTTCCTGCTCAGCCCGGTGGCTCAGGCCAACGTGCTGCAGTACGGCGCGCAGATCCCGACCAACGCCAAGGCCCCGGTGACGGGTGAAAGCGCGACCCAGGTGGCGAACATCAACAAGTGGATGAAGACCGCCGTCACCATCGACTGGGAGAGCATCAACGCGAACCGGCCGGCCTGGAACGCGCGCTGGAACAAGACCATCGAGCGCTGAGCCGCTGCATCATTCCTGGCGCAAGGGCCGCAAGTTTTTCTTGCGGCCTTTTCTTTTTTTGTGATCCGATGTCGAAACCGCGCCGCGCCACGCGACATTGTCCAGGCGAGGCATGGTGCCGCGCCGTCACCAGAAGGAAGATCGTCATGGAATACATGCTGCTGCTCTTTTCGGACCCCACCGGGTTCGCGGCCCTGACCCCTGCGCAGACAAGCGAAGCCCTGGCCGCCTACGGCGCCTACGGCGAAGCCCTGCGCAAGGCCGGCGTGTTGCGCCACAGCAGCCGGCTGAGGCCGGCGAGCACGGCCACCACCGTGCGGCTGCAATCCGGCAAGACCGAAGTGCTCAACGGCCCCTTCGCCGACACGCGCGAACAGCTCGGAGGCTATTACCTGATCGACGTGTCGGACCTCGACGCGGCCCTGTCCTGGGCCGCGCGCTGCCCTGGCGCGAGCCACGGCGCGGTCGAGGTGCGGCCGCTCTGGCCCGCCACCGACTACTGAGACCCGATGACGGCCGACGACGCCCGTGCAGCGGCACGCGCGGCCGAATCGGCCGCGCGGCACAGCTACGGCAAGCTGGTCGCCTTTCTCTCGGCCCGCACGCACGACGTGGCGGGCGCCGAGGACGCACTGTCCGAAGCCTTCGCCGCCGCGCTGGCCGACTGGCCGGTGCAGGGCGTGCCTCGGGCGCCCGAGGCCTGGCTGCTGACCGTGGCGCGGCGGCGCCGGGTCGACGCGGTGCGCCAGCGGGTGCTCGACGAAGACGCGGCCGCCCACCTGCAATGGCTGGCGGAGCTGACGGCCGATGAACACGAGGGCCGGGACGATCCGTCCGGCATGCCCGATCGCCGGCTGGGCCTGCTCTTCGCCTGCGCGCATCCGGGCATCGACCGCGGCGTGCGCGCGCCGCTGATGCTGCAGGTGGTGCTCGGTTTCGATGCCGCGGCGATTGCCTCGGCCTTCCTGATCGCGCCCGCCGCCATGGGCCAGCGGCTGAGCCGTGCCAAGGCGAAGATCCGTCAGGCCGGCATCGGCTTCGAAGTGCCGCCGCGCCATCTGCTGGCCGAGCGGCTCGACGCGGTGCTCGAAGCCATCTACGCGGCCTTCGCCGAGGGCTGGTCGGACCCCGAGGGCGCCGATGCGCGCCGCCGCAATCTCGCGGAAGAGGCCATCTGGCTGGGCCGGCTGGTCGCGTCGCTGCTGCCCGACGAAGGCGAGGCGCTGGGCCTGCTGTCGCTGATGCTGCATGCGCACGCGCGCCGCGAGGCACGGCGCGATGCCTCGGGCGCCTATGTGCCGCTGGGCGAGCAGGACACGCGGCGCTGGGACACCGCGATGATCGACGAAGCCGAAGCGCTGCTGTCGCGCGCCAGCCGCTGCCAGGACGACGGCGGCCGCTATCAGCTGGAGGCAGCGGTGCAGTCCGCGCACGCGGTGCGCCGCCACACCGGTCGTGCCGACTGGGTGGCTGTCGGCCAGTTGTACGACGCGCTGTGCGCGCTCACCGGTTCGCCGGTGGCGGCGCTCAATCGGGCGGTGGCCCTGGCGCAGACCATGGGGCCCGCGGCCGGTCTGTCGGCGCTCGACGCCCTCGCCGGCGACACGCGGCTAGCGGACTACCAACCCTACTGGGCCGCGCGCGCCGACCTGCTGGCCCGCTGCGGCGACGTGCCGGGGGCGGCACAGGCCTACCAGCTGGCGATCGGCCTCGAACGCGATCCGGCCGTGCGGCAGTTTCTTCAGCGACGCGCAGCAGCAGCGGCGGCGGCCGGCGCCTGAGGCGCGGTCCTGCGCAGCAGCACCGGCAGGCACAGCAGATAAAGCGCGGCGCCGACCAGCCACACGATGCCGGGGAAGCGCGCACGGTACGCGAAGTACAGCGCGCTGATCAGCAAGGGCCCGACCACCGAGGCCAGGCTGGAGATGCTCGCGAGCACGCCTTGCAGCCGCCCCTGGTCGGCTTCGCCCACGCGCCGCGAAAGCATCGCCTGCAACGCGGGCTGACCGACGCCGCCCATGCACAGCAACGGCAGCAGCGCGAGCGCCATCCAGCCCTGTGAGGCGAACGCGATCAACGCGTAGGCCGTGCAATCAGACAGGGTGCCGACTGCGATCGCCACACGCTCGCCCCAGCGCTCGACCAGCGGGCCCGCCAGGAAGCCTTGCACCACCGCGTGGATCAGGCCGAAGCCCGCGAGCGAAAGGCCGACCGTGGTGCCGTTCCAGGCGTAGCGGTCTTCGCCGTGGATCACCCAGGTCGTGCCGGCGACCTCGCCCACCAGCACGAGCACCAGGAACACGCCGAGGATCGGCAGCAACGCGGGAAAGCCCGCTGCCCAACGCAGCGGCGCAAGCGGATGCAGCACGCTGCGGTCGAAAGGCCGTGTCGCGAGGTCGGGTGGGCGCGACTCGCGCAGCACCAGCAGGCCCACGAGGAAGGTCACGCCGTTGAGCACCGCGGCCGCGATGAAGGGCAGCCGCACGCCATGGTCGCCGAGCACACCGCCGATGGCCGGCCCGGCGATGAAGCCCAGGCCGAAGCAGGCGCCCATGCGGCCGAACCAGCGCGCGCGCTGGTCCTCGGGCGTGAGGTCGGCGATGGCGGCAGAGGCCACCGCCATGTTCGCGCCCGTCATGCCCGCGATCGCGCGGCCCACGAACAGCATCCACAGCGAGGGCGCGAAGGCCATGAAGAGCGCATCGATTGCCGCGCCCGCCACCGACACCAGCAGCACCGGCCGGCGGCCGAAGCGGTCGCTGAGCGCGCCGAGCACGGGCGCGCAGAGGAACTGCATCAGCGCATACAGCGACAGGAAGGCGCCGAAGCGCCAGCCGAGATCGCCGGTGTGGCCGACCTCGCGCAACAGGCCCGGCACGATCGGCATGACGAGGCTGATGCCGACGGCATCGAGCGTGACGATCGCCAGGATCACCGCATGCGCGTGGCGGCTGCCCGCGACTGAGGGGTTGGAAGAAATGTTGGAATTTATCATTGATAAGGAATTATCAGCGATAAATTCCAGGTTGTGAAGCACCCCACCCATCGGCCCGGAAACGGGCACGGACATCGGCATGAAACTGGACAGTGAAGTGATCCTCGAAGCAGCGCTTGCGTTGCTCGACGAGGTCGGCATGGACAAACTCAGCACCCGGCTGCTGGCCGAGCGGCTCGGCGTGCAGCAGCCCGCGCTGTACTGGCATTTCAAGAACAAGCGCGCGCTGCTCGATGCGATGAACCGCGAGCTCTTGCGGCGTGCGCACGATCGCCGGCTGCCGCTGCCCGAGGAAACGTGGGAGACCTTCCTGCGCGAGAACGCGCGCAGCTTCCGCCGCGCGCTGCTGGCACGGCGCGACGGCGCGCGCCTGCATGCCGGCTCCGAGCCCGACCCGGACGATCTCGACATGGTGGAAGCCCAGCTCGCGGCCGTGGTCCGCCTGGGTATGCCGGCAACGCAGGCCATGACGCTGCTGATCGCACTGGGCCGCTACACCGTGGGCTGCGTGCTCGAGGAACAGGCGGCGCCGCCCGATGCGGAAGTGCGGCAGCAGACGCTCGATGCCGCCGCGGCGTCGCGCCCCTTGCTGGCCGAGGCCTTCGCCAACTACCGCAAGGCCGGCCCCGATGCGATGTTCGATGTCGGCGTGGATCTCATGCTCGAAGGCGCGAAGGCGCGGCTGGTGGCCGACAAAAAGCCCAAGCCCAAATCCGGACTGGGCAAGCCGACGCCGCGCCGCTGACGCCGGCTCAGCGGCCCGCGCTGTCTTCGAGAATCCAGCCCGCCGCCTTCTCGGCCATCATCAATGTCGGGCTGTTGGTGTTGCCGCTGGTGATGGTGGGCATCGCGCCCGCATCGACCACGCGCAGGCCCTGCACGCCGCGCACGCGCAGCCTGGCGTCGAGCACCGCCATCGGGTCGTTGTCGGCGCCCATCTTCGTGGTGCCGACCGGATGGAAGATGGTGGTGGCGATGTCGCCCGCGAGCCGCGCGAGGTCTTCGTCGGTCTGGTACTGCGCGCCGGGCTTCCATTCTTCGGGCTTGTACCTGGCCAGCGCGGGCTGCGACGCGATGCGGCGCGTCACGCGCAATGAATCGGCCGCCACCTTGCGGTCTTCGTCGGTGCTCAGGTAGTTGGGCGCGATGGCGGGCGCGTCTTCGAAGCGCCTGCTCTTGATGCGCACCGTGCCCCGGCTCGTGGGGTTCAGGTTGCACACGCTCGCGGTGAAGGCCGGGAAGCTGTGCAGCGGCTCGCCGAAGGCATCGAGCGACAGCGGCTGCACGTGGTACTGCAGGTTCGGCCATTCGTGGTCGGGCGAGCTGCGCGTGAAGGCGCCGAGCTGCGAGGGCGCCATGCTCATCGGCCCGCTGCGCTTGAGCAGGTATTCGAGGCCGATCTTCGCCTTGCCGACCATCGACGACGCCAGCACGTTGAGCGTGGGCGCCCCGCTGATCTTGTAGACCGCGCGGATCTGCAGGTGGTCTTGCAGGTTGGCGCCGACGCCGGGCGCATCGAGCACCACGTCGATGCCGTGCTGGCGCAGCAGCTCGGCCGGGCCGACGCCGGAGAGCTGCAGGATCTGCGGCGAGCCGATGGCACCCGCGCTCAGGATCACTTCGCGCGTGGCGTGCGCGGTGACCATCTCGCTGCCGTTCCACACCTCGGCGCCGGTGCAGCGGCGCGTGCCGCCGGGCAGCGTCTCGAACAGCAGGCGCGACACCTGCGCGCCGGTCCACAGCTCGAAGTTGGGCCTGCCATAGCAGGTCGGCCGCAGGAAGGCCTTGGCGGTGTTCCAGCGCCAGCCGCTCTTCTGGTTGACCTGGAAGTAGCCCACGCCTTCGTTGCTGCCACGGTTGAAGTCGGTGGTGTGCGGCACGTCGGCCTGCGCGGCGGCATCGGCGAAGGCGTCGAGGATGTCCCAGCGCAGTCGCTGCTTTTCCACGCGCCACTCACCGCCCGCGCCATGCATCTCGTCGGCACCGAGATAGAAGTCTTCATGCTTCTTGAAGGCCGGCAGCACGTTCTGCCAGCGCCACGACTCGTCGCCCGTGAGCCGCGCCCACTGCTCGTAGTCGCGCGACTGGCCACGCATGTAGATCATGCCGTTGATGCTCGACGAACCGCCCAGCGTCTTGCCGCGCGGATAGCGCAGCACGCGGCCGTTCAGACCCGCATCGGGCTCGGTGGTGTAGAGCCAGTCGGTGCGCGGGTTGCCGATGCAATACAGGTAGCCCACCGGAATATGGATCCAGTGGTAGTCGTCCTTGCGGCCGGCCTCGATCAGCAGCACGCGCTTTGTCTTGTCCGCGCTGAGCCGGTTGGCCATGAGCGAACCCGCGGTGCCGGCGCCAATGATGATGAAGTCGAAGCGATCGCTGCTGCTGTTTGTTGTCATGTTTGAAAGTGGCTCGGGGCCAAAGGTTCTCACGCCGGACGAAGGTGGCCTTTTGATGATCTTGCCGCCTCGAAAAAATACTCGTACACCTCCCACCCCCGCACGCGCCGATCCATGCGCGGCGTGGACATTCCGTTCCCGCCAAACCCCTCGATCAACGAAAGGAAATTGAAAGATTCTTTTGCCGAAGGTAGCTCAAATCGTTTGAACAACCCTGGGTGCAGGAGCACGCCATTCACGAGGAAGAAAAAGAGATGAAAACAGATCTTCAATGGATTGACAGGACTTCTCTGCGAATCGTCCGACGGTCGATGCGCGTCGCCATCGTGGCGTCGGCACTGACCTGCGGATTCGGTGCCGCGATTCTTCAGGCATCGGCGCAGGCATTGCCGCCCGATCAGGCCTATGTGGACAACACGCCGTATGCATTCGGCCCCGCCGATGGATTGGCGGCGTCCGTGGTGCAGGAGAAAGCGGCCGTCGCGCATCACGTGCTGAACTACACCGCGAGCGGCAGGCGCGTCGAATACACGACGACGGCCGGGCACCTGACCGCGTCGAAGGCCCCCGGCAAGCCCGAGGCCACGATGTTCTACGTGGCCTACACGGCCAAGCCCAACGGCCCGTTCCCCCGGCCCGTCACCTTTTTCTACAACGGCGGACCCGGCTCCTCGTCGATCTGGCTGCGGCTGGGTTCGTTCGCGCCGAGCCGCGTGGCAACGCCCGACCCGCTGACCACCGGCTGGCCGAACTTCCCGCTGGTCGACAACCAGGAAAGCCTGATCGACACCACCGACATGGTGTTCATCGACCCGCCGGGCACCGGCCTGTCCGAAGCGATCCTGCCCAACACCAATCAGAGCTTCTGGGGCGTGGACCAGGACGCGGGCGTCATGCGCGACTTCATCATGCGTTACCTCGCGGTCAACCAGCGCGCCCAGAGCCCGATCTACCTCTACGGCGAGTCGTACGGCACGCCGCGCACCAACGTGCTGGCGGTCATGCTCGAACAGGCGGGCGTGCGGCTGAGCGGCATCGTCCTGCAGTCGTCCATCCTCGACTACAACGACCAGTACCCGGCGCAGACCGACCTGCAGCGCGCGACCGACTACATGGTGTCGCTGCTGCCCGGCTATGCGGAGGTCGTGACGTACTTCGGGCAGGTCACGCCGCCACCGCGCAGCGAACGAAGCTTTGCGCGCCGCATGCGCGAGTTCTCGACCCAGCGCTATGACGAGTTCACGCCCTACGGCCCCACCTTCCTCGGGTTGGCGAACCCGCCGGTGTTTCCCACCGATGCGGTGTACGCCAAGTTGTCCAGCCAGAGCCATCTCAGCGTGAATGCGCTGCAGGCCTACATGGGATCGAACCCCTACAACACCTCGTTGATTCCGAACACCACCATCGGCGGTTATGACGGACGCGTTTCGGCACCGAACAACAGCCCGATGCTGGTCGGCGATTCCGATCCTTCGGACGCACTCATCGCCAAGCCGTTCCCGGTGGTGCTGGCCCAGCAGATGCCGAACTACCTGAAGTACACGGCCGTCAATGCGACCTACGTGCCATTGAGCGACGTCGCGAACATCAACTGGGACTTCAGCCACGGCGGACTCGCATTGCCGGACACCATTCCGGATCTGCTGGCGCTGCTCACGCTGAATCCCCGCATCAAGGTGCTGTCGGCCAATGGATATCACGATCTGGTCACACCGTTCTTCATGACTGAAAAGGACTTGGGACGGCTCAAGAGCGTCCGCGGCATCCGGCCGGACATCCAGGTGACGCACTACGCGGGTGGTCACATGATTTACCTGGACGACACCTCGCGGCCCGTGATGAAACGCGACCTGGTGAACTACTACCGCGGCTGGCCCATCGAAGATGCCATGCGCTTCTCGCAGTTGCCGGCCCCGTGGTCCGACATGGCCCCGCCCGGCACGCCGTAGTGTCCTGATGGCTCCAACACATGCGATTCGACGATGAAGTCAAAGAGATGGGAACACTCATGAAAAACACACTTCTCTCCTGGATGCTGCTGGCCCTTTGCGCAGGCACGGCCCCCATGACCCTGGCCGCCGAGGCCACCACCACGCCCGCCCGGCCGGGCGGCGTGGTGGGCCACGGCGTGGAAGGCCCCTTCTTCCCCGCCACGCGGCCCGCGGTCCGGCCGGTGGCATCGACCGGCGATGCGCTGCAGGCCCAGGCCGAGAGCCGCCTGAAGGCGACCTTCGATGCGGCCGATACCGGCAAGACGGGCGCCGTGACCAAGGCGCAGGCCCAACAGAGCGGCCTGGGCTACGTTGCCAACAACTTCGAGAAGATCGACGCCCACAAGACCGGCAAGGTGACCTTCGACGACGTGAAGCAGTACCTGCAGTCACAGCCACAGCCACAGCCACAGCCACAGCCACCACAGTAGCGCCCGTTGCAAGGAGCGGCGGCGTGCGTTACTTGGCCGTCGGCATCACGAACTCCGCCCCCTTGCCGATGCTCTCGGGCCAGCGCTGCATGACCGACTTCTGCTTGGTGTAGAAGCGCACGCCCTCTTCGCCGTAGGCGTGCATGTCGCCGAACAGGCTCTTCTTCCAGCCGCCGAAGCCGTGCCAGGCCATCGGCACCGGGATCGGCACGTTGATTCCGACCATGCCGACCTGGATGCGGCGGCTGAATTCGCGCGCCACGTTGCCGTCGCGGGTGAAGCAGCTCACGCCGTTGCCGAACTCGTGCGCGTTGACGAGGTCAATCGCGTCCTTGAAGTTGGCCACGCGCACGCAGCCGAGCACCGGGCCGAAGATTTCTTCCTTGTAGATGCGCATCTCGGGCGTGACGTGGTCGAACAGCGTGCCGCCCATCCAGAAGCCGTCGCCGCAACCGTCGCCCGCCACCTTGCCGTCGAACTGGCGGCCGTCGACCAGCAGCTTCGCGCCTTCCTTCTCGCCCTGCGCGATGTAGCCGGTGATGCGCTCGTGCGCGGCGCGCGTGACGATCGGGCCCATCTCGGCCGCGAGGTTGGTGCCGTTGAGCACCTTGAGCGTCTTGGCGCGCTCGACGAGCTTGGGCACGATCTTGTCGGCCACGTCGCCCACCAGCACCGCGACGCTGATCGCCATGCAGCGCTCGCCGGCCGAGCCGTAGCCGGCGCCGATGAGCGCATCGACGGTCTGGTCGATGTCGGCGTCGGGCATGACCACCATGTGGTTCTTGGCGCCGCCCAGCGCCTGCACGCGCTTGCCGTGGCGTGCGCCGGTTTCGTAGATGTAGTTGGCGATGGGCGTGGAGCCGACGAAGCTGATGGCCTTGACGTCGGGGTGCTCCAGCAGCGCATCGACCGCGACCTTGTCGCCCTGCACCACGTTGAACACGCCGTCGGGCAGGCCGGCTTCCTTCAGCAGCTCGGCCATGCGCAGCGAGGCGCTCGGGTCGGTCGGGCTGGGCTTGAGCACGAAGGTGTTGCCCGCGGCGATGGCCACCGGGAACATCCACATCGGCACCATCACCGGGAAGTTGAAAGGCGTGATGCCGGCGACCACGCCCAGCGGCTGGCGCAGCGTCCAGTTGTCGATGCCGGTGCTGACCTGGTCGGTGAAGTCGCCCTTGAGCAGTTGCGGAATGCCGCAGGCGAACTCGACGATGTCGATGCCGCGAGAGACCTCGCCCTGCGCGTCGGTGAAGACCTTGCCGTGCTCGGCGGTGATGAGATGGGCCAGCTCGTCCTTGTGCTCGTTGAGCAGCTGCAAGAACTTGAACATCACGCGGGCGCGGCGGATCGGCGGCGTGTCGGCCCAGGCCGGAAAGGCGGCCTGCGCGGCCGCCACGGCGGCCGAGACCTGCGCGGCATCGGCCAGGCCCACCTTGCCGGTGACGGCACCGGTGGCGGGGTTGGTCACGTCCTGCGTGCGGCCGGAGGTGTTGGCGGCCGGCTTGCCGGCGATGTAGTGGTCGAGGTGAACGGTGGACATGGGTCGGGGCTTTCGCGTGAAAGAAGAAGGGGGCGTTGCGGCAGTTTAGGCAGCGACCGCCGACGCGCATAGCCACGAGACTTGAACTTATTGTTCAAAATAGCGAACAATGGATGCATGAAACCTCAAAATATCGAGTCGCTGTGGACGCACCTGCACTGGCTCACGGTGCTGGCGCAGCAGGGCAGCTTCACGGCCGCCGCGCTGCGCCTGGGCGTGAGCAAGGCGGCCATGAGCCAGCGCATCGCCGAGCTGGAGCGCGCGGCCGGCGCGCCATTGGTGCAGCGCACAACGCGCAGCGTGCGGCTGACCGAAGCCGGGCAACGGCTGGTGGAAGACATGCGCACGCCCTTCGAGCAGATCGCCCACAGCTTTGCCGGCGTGCGCGACCTGGCGGGCGTGCCGCGCGGGCTGGTGCGTGTCACCGCACCGGTGGCCTTTGCGCGCCAGCAGCTGGTGCCGCGGCTGGCCGACTTCCTGCGCGCGCAGCCCGAGGTGCGGATCGAGCTCGACCTGTCGGACCGGCTCAGTTCGCTCGCCATGGAAGGCTTCGACCTCGCGATCCGGCACACGGCCTCGCCGCCCGACACGCACGTCGCCTGGACGCTGTGCGACACGCGCTCGGTGCTGGTGGCCAGCCGCGCCTACCTGCGCCGGCGCGGCACGCCGCGCGAACCGACGGCGCTGGCCGGGCACGACTGCCTGCATTACCCGCGCGCGCAGGACACGCCGACCTGGCATTTCGAGGCGCGCACGGCCTCACAGAAATCGAAGGCGCCGCGCCTCACGGTGCCGGTGTCGGGGCCGCTGGTCGCCAACAACAGCGAGGCGTTGCGCGATGCTGCGCTGACCGGCCTGGGCATCGCGCTGGTGCCCGACTTCAGCGCGCAGTCGGCGCTGCAGTCGGGCAAGCTGGTAGAGGTGCTGCCGCAATGGCGCTCGGTGGGCGCCTTCGGTGAACGGCTCTATGCGATTCGCCCCTATGCGACGCACGTGCCGCAGGCGGTGAGCGCCTTCGTCGCGTGGCTGCGGGAGGTGCTGGCCGGCGGTTTTGCGGCCTGAACAGCCGCACAAACAGCCAGCCCCCAAACGCCGAAGAGATCAGACCTTCTCGGCCTGTCCGCTGCGCAGCGAGCGCGTGATGGCCAGCCCGATGCGCGTGGCCTCCGTCGCGTCGGACAGCGTGAGCCCCAGCGCGGCCTCGCCACGGCAGGCCGCGACGAAGGCGTTCATCTCGTGCAGGAAGGCATCGCCGAAGCGCTCGAAGAAATCGCCGGTGGACGCGAAGCGCACGCCCGCGCTGTCGCTCGTCACGATCCGGTCGCGCGCCGCGTCGTGGCCGACCAGCAGCTTGCCGGCGGTGCCGATGACTTCGGTCTGCGTCTCGTGGCCGTGCGCGAAGGTGCGCGAGGCATAGAACACCGCGCGGCCACCGCCCTCGAAGTCGACCAGCGCCAGCCCGTTGTCGACGTCGCCGTGCGGCGCAAGGCCCGGGTGCATGGCGATGGTGCCGGTGGCGAAGACGCGCTCCGCGCGCGGGTTGCCGAGCATCCAGCGCGCCAGGTCGATGTCGTGCACGCTGCAGTCCATGAAGATGCCGCCGGACTGCGGCGCGTACTGCACGAAGAAGCCCGAGGGGTCGTTCATGTCGCAGGTCTGCGAGCGCACGAGAAAGGGCCGCCCGATGTCGCCGCGCCCCACGCCTTCATGGGCACGGCGGTAGCTCGGGTCGAAGCGGCGCACAAAGCCCACCATCGCGACGCGGTCCGGATGCCGTGACGCGACGGCCTCCACGCGCTCGCAGTCGGCGAGGTCGAGCGCCAGCGGCTTTTCGACGAAGACATGCTTGCCGGCTTCGAGCGCCGCAATGGTTTGCGCCGCGTGCATGGCGGTCGGCGTGACGAGCACCACGGCGTCGATGTCGGGCGCGTGGATGAAGCGGTCGAAATCGGTGGTCAGTTGCTCGACGCCGAGTTCGCTGCGCGCGGCATCGAGCTCGGCCTGCACCGGGCTGCAGGCCCAGACGAGGCGCGCATCGCGGATGCGGTGGGCGATGTTCTCGGCATGGCGCCAGCCCAGTCGGCCGAGGCCGGCGATGCCGATGCGCAGAGGAGGTTTGCGGGTGGTGGTGTTGGTCATGGCGATGCTCATTCGGAAAAGGTGACGGGCTGTCCGGTCTCGAACGAGAGTGCCGCCGCGTCGGCCAGCTTCTGTGCCGCCACGCCGTCATGAACCGAGCAGCGGAAGCTGCCGCCCGACTGCAGTTGCTCGAAGAAGTGCGCCATCTCCAATTGGTAGGCCGCGCGGTAGCGCTCGAGGAAGAAGGGCTCCGGGTTGTCGGTGCGCACGCCGCTCGCGTCCATCTGCGTGACTTCGTGCGGCCGGTGGTTGCCGGCGGCCAGCAGGCCCTTGGCACCCAGCACCTCGAAGCGCTGGTCGTAGCCGTAGGCGGCGCGCCGCGAGGCGTTGATCTGGCACAGCCGGCCGGCCCGGGTGCGGATGCTGACCACCGCGCTGTCGATGTCGCCGACGGCGCCGATAGCCGGATCGACCAGGCAGGCGCCGGTGGCGCTGAGCCATACGGCTTCGTCGGGGCCGGCACTGCCGTCGCCTTGGCCGAGGATCCAGCGGAACACGTCGAAATCGTGGATCAGCATGTCGCGAAAGATGCCGCCCGATTGCCGCAGGTATTCGGCGGGCGGTGCGCCCGGGTCGCGGCTGGTGATGACCAGCATCTCGGGCGAGCCGATGTCGCCGCGCTCGATGCGCGACTTGACCTCGTTGAAGGTCGGATCGAAGCGGCGCTGGAAGCCGATCATGCAGGCCACGCCCGCGGCACGCACCGCCGCCGCGCAAGCCTCGGCGCGCGGCACCGACAAGTCCACAGGCTTCTCGCAGAAGATGTGCTTGCCCGCCTGCGCGGCGCGCAGGATCAGGTCGCTGTGCGTGGTGGTGGGCGAGGTGACGACGACCACGTCGATGGCCGGATCGGCCAGCGCCGCCTCGATGGAGCTGGCCTCGGCCCCCAGGCGATGGGCCAGCGACGACGCGCTCTCGCCCACCGGATCGCTGATGTAGCGCAAGCGCACGCCCGGCAGTGCCGCGAGGTTGGTTGCATGGATGCGGCCGATGCGGCCGGCGCCAAAGACGGCTACCTGTTTCATGAGTCGGTGAAGTTCGCTGGAAAGCGGGTTGGGGGAAGAAAAAACGGCCGGGCGCCTCCCGCGCAAGGCCATGGCGATTCTGCGAAACCCCCTCCCGATTTGGAACAGGGTTTTCACTTATCTATTTATTTAGAAATTTCTTTGCAATTTTGATTCTTCATTTCTAGAATTTGCGTGACCGTCACACAGACGGGCCGGCCGGCGACAAACCACGCAAAAAAGCACGGCTTGCCCCAGGCAAAACCGCTCAACGCCACAGGAGACATAGAAATGAAGAACGCAACACGGCCTCTTCGCAGGGTGCTGTTCGCAGCGGCCATCGCCGCCACCCTGGCCCTACCGGCTTCGCCGGCGCTGGCCGACAACGAGCCCGTCGCGGTGCTCTTCCACAACATGGCCGAACCCTTCTTCGTGTTCATGAACCGCGAGCTGCTGGACGAGGCCCGCAAGCTCAAGGTCAAGGTGAACGTGGTCGACGGCCAGGCGAGTTCGCCCAAGCAAAGCGCCGATGTGTCCAACGCGTTGACCCAGGGCGTGAGCGGCATCGTCATCGCGCCGACCGACGCCAAGGCGATGGTGCCGGCCATCAACGAGATCCTTTCCGAGAACATCCCCGTCGTCACCGTCGACCGGCGCGTGGACGGCGCGAAGAAGCCCATTCCGCATGTCGGCGCCGACAACGTGGCGGGCGGCCGGAAGATGGCGCAGTGGGTGGTGCAGAACTTTCCCGAGGGCGCGCGCATCGTCTTCCTGACGGGCCAGCCCGGCAGCAGCTCGGCCATCGACCGCGCGAAGGGCATCCACGAAGCGCTGGCCGCCGCCGGGCCCAAGTACAAGATCGTCGCGGAGCAGACCGCCAACTGGGCGCGCGACCAGGGGCTGACTGTCACGCAGAACATCCTGACCTCGCTGACCGGCAACCCGCCGCAGGTGATCATTTCCGCCAACGACGACATGGCGCTCGGCGCCGTCGAGGCGATCCAGTCGGCCGGCCTCGGCAAGCAGGGCATCAAGGTGCTGGGCTACGACGCCTCGCCCGACGCGCTGAAGAAGGTGCGCGACGGCGAGATGGCCGCCACGGTGGAGCAAAGCCCCGGCCGGCAGATCCGCACCGCGCTGCAGGTGCTGGTGGCCAACATTCGCAACAAGACGGAGATCAAGACCGTCGCCATCGAGCCGATCCTGATCACGCGCACCAACATCGCCGAGGCCGCGCGCGCCGGCGAGCTCAAGTAAGGCACCGGCCATGTCCTCCACCACTGCACTGCTATCGGTTCGCGGCGTTCGCAAATCCTTCCCGGGCGTGAAGGCGCTCGACGGCGTCCATCTCGACATCGCGCCGGGCGAAGTGCACGCGCTGCTCGGCGAGAACGGCGCGGGCAAGTCGACGCTGCTCAAGATCCTCGCGGGCGCGCAGCCGGCCGACGAAGGCACGCTCCATTTCGAGGGCCGCGCCCTGCTCGCCACCGACACGCCGATCCAGCGGCAGCGCATGGGCATCGTCACGATCTACCAGGAGTTCAACCTGCTGCCCGCGCTGTCGGTGGCGGAGAACATGTACATCGGCCGCGAGCCGCTCAGGCACGGGCTGATCGACTGGCCGCGCATGTACGCCCGCGCGCAGGAGGTGCTGACCGACCTGAAGGTCGACCTCGATCCGCGCGCCGAGGTGCGCACGCTCAGCGTGGCCAAGCAGCAGATGGTCGAGATCGCGAAGGCGATGACGGTGCAGGCCCGGCTCATCATCATGGACGAGCCGACCGCCGCGCTGAGCGGGCGCGAGGTGGGCCAGTTGCTGGACATCATCCGCGACCTGCGTTCGCGCGGCATCGGCATCATCTACGTGTCGCACAAGCTCAACGAGGTCAAGACCATCTGCGACCGCTACACGGTGTTCCGCGATGGCCGCTACGTGACGACGGGCACGGTGGCCGATGCCAGCGTCAACGACCTGGTGCGCCAGATGGTGGGCCGCGACGTGGTCGGCGTGAAGCGCCAGGCCACGAACACGCTGGGCGAGGTGGTGCTGCGGGTCGAGGGCGTGACGCGCCTGAAGGCGGTCTCGGGCACCAGTGCCACGTCGCTGCTGAACATGTCGGTGCACGTGCGGGCCGGCGAGATCGTCGGCTTTGCCGGCCTGGTGGGCGCGGGCCGCACCGAGATGGCCCGCGTGATCTTCGGCGCCGACCCCTGCGACAGCGGCACCGTGCGGCTACGCGATGCGCTGGTGACGCTGCGCTCGCCGCGCGACGGCATCGACGCCGGCATCGTGCTGGTGCCGGAAGACCGCAAGCAGCAGGGCTGCTTCCTGTCGCACTCGATCCGCCAGAACATGACGCTGCCCAGCCTCGGGCGCCTGAGCAAGATGCGCTGGTTCGTCGACGAAGCGGCCGAGACGCGGCTGATCGAGGAGTACCGCCGCAAGCTGTCGATCAAGATGTCCAGCGACAAGGTGACCATCGGCACGCTGTCGGGCGGCAACCAGCAGAAGGTGCTGCTGGCGCGCTCGATGGCGCTGAACCCGAAGGTGCTGATCGTCGACGAGCCCACGCGGGGCATCGACGTGGGGGCCAAGGCCGAGGTGCACCAGGTGCTGTTCGACATGGCGGCCCAGGGGGTCGCGGTGATCGTCATCTCTTCGGAGCTGCCCGAGGTGATGGCCGTGAGCGACCGCATCGTGACCTTCATGAACGGCGTGATCACGGGCTCGACGCCCGGCGGCGAAGCCACCGAAGAGCAGCTCATGCGCCTGATGGCGCTCGGCGAGGACGCGCCGCAAGAGGCTGCGCTGCCAAGCGCGCTCGCCGCCTGAGATGAACCCCTCGATTCGCCCCGCAAGGAGACACCCATGACCCCCACCACCGCCACGGTCGAGGCGCGCAAGCCGCGCAGCTTCGATCTCGTGGGCTTCCTCGAAAAATACGGCGTGCTGCTGTTCCTGGTGCTGCTGATCCTGCTGTTCGCCACGCAGAACCCGCGCTTCCTGTCCACGCGGAACGTCTTCAACATCCTCACCGAAGTGTCGATCTACGGGATCATGGCGGTCGGCATGACCGGCGTGATCCTCACGGGCGGCGTCGACCTGGCGGTCGGCTCGCTGCTGGCCTTCGCCGGCATGTGCGCCGCGGCCGTGGTGATGGCGCTCGGCGGCACCTTCCCGCTGAGCTGGCTGGTCGCCCTGCTGGTGGCCTGCGGCGTCGGCATGGCGGCGGGCTACCTGCACGGCAAGACCATCACCAAGCTGAACGTGCCGCCGTTCATCGTCACGCTGGGCGGCATGACGATCTGGCGCGGCGCCACGCTGATCCTGAACGACGGCGGCCCGATCAGCGGCTTCGACGAAAGCTTTCGCTGGTGGGGGCGCGGCGACGTGCTCGGCATTCCAGTGCCGGTGCTGGTGTTCGCGGTGGTGGCCGGCGCTGGCTACGTGACGCTGCGCTACACCCGCTACGGCCGCTCGATCTACGCCGTGGGCGGCAACCCCGAAGCGGCGCGCCTGTCGGGCCTGAACGTCAAGGGCATTCTGGTGAGCGTGTACCTGCTCGTCGGCCTGCTGGCCGGCTTGAGCGGCTTCCTGCTCGCGGCGCGCCTGGGCTCCGCCGAGGCGGTGGCCGGCATTTCCTACGAGCTGCGCGTGATCGCCGCGGTGGTGATCGGCGGCACCAGCCTCTTCGGAGGCCTGGGCGGCGTGGGCGGAACCATCATCGGCTCGCTGCTGCTGGGCGTGCTGCTCAACGGCCTCGTGATGCTGAACGTATCGGCCTACTACCAGCAGGTGGTGATCGGCGTGATCATCGTCATCGCGGTGGCCTTCGACACCTATGCCAAATCGCGCCGCGGCGGCAAGCACTGACTGACTGACCGACAAGACAACGACAGAAGACCAAGAGCCACAGAGAGAAACATGCAAACGTTGAATTTCCCCGAAGGACGCCGCTACGACCTGGCCTGCCTGGGCCGGCTCGCCGTCGACCTGTACGCCCAGCAGATCGGCAGCCGGCTCGAAGACGCCGCGAGCTTTTCCAAGTACCTGGGCGGCAGCTCCGCCAACATCGCCTTCGGCGCCGCGCGGCTGGGCCTGCGGGCCGCCATGATCTCGCGCGTGGGCGACGAGCAGATGGGCCGCTTCCTCGTCGAGACGCTGCAGCGCGAGGGCTGCGACGTGTCGCAGGTGCAGGTCGATCCGCAGCGCCTCACGGCGCTGGTGCTGCTCGGCCTGAAAGACCGCGACACCTTCCCCCTGCTCTTCTATCGCGAGAACTGCGCCGACATGGCGCTGGAGGCCGACGGCATCAACGAGGCCTTCATCGCGCAATGCCGCGCGCTGCTGATCACCGGCACGCACCTGAGTGCCCCCGGCGTGCGCGCGGCCTCGGTCGCCGCGCTCGACCACGCGCAAAAGCATGGCGTGCTGCGTGTGCTCGACATCGACTATCGCCCCGTGCTCTGGGGCCTGACCAAGCGCGGCGAAGGCGCCAACCGCTTCGTGCCCGATGCGCAGGTCACGCAGCGGCTGCAGACGCTGCTGCCGCGCTTCGACCTGCTGATCGGCACGGAAGAAGAATT
The DNA here is from genome assembly GCF_900100965.1 of Variovorax sp. EL159. Lineage (GTDB taxonomy): Bacteria > Pseudomonadota > Gammaproteobacteria > Burkholderiales > Burkholderiaceae_C > Variovorax. The sequence goes on from NZ_FMUJ01000007.1 coordinate 366,311, forward strand.
CCTCATCGCCGGAGGCGTGCAGGGCGACCTGATGGCCTCGCTGCGCGCGGTGCGCGCCGTGACACAAGCCGCCATGGTGGTGAAGCTGGGCGCAGCGGGTTGCTGCTTCATTCCCGGCGCGGTGCCCGAGCGCATCGAAGACGCGCAGACGGTGCAGGGCGAGCGGGTCGAAGTGCTGAACGTGCTGGGCGCCGGCGATGCCTTCGCCGCCGGCCTCATGACCGGCCTGCTGCGCGGCCAGCCTTTCGAAGAGGCCGCGCAACTGGCCAACGCATGCGGCGCCATCGTCGTCTCGCGCCATGCCTGCTCGGCCGCAATGCCGACACCGGCCGAACTGGCGCACTGGTTCAGCGGCCAGCGCAACCCCAAGGTCGACGCAGACGCACAACTGGCGCACCTGCACCGCACCACCGCGGCACGCACGCCGTGGTCGTCGCTGGCGGTGCTGGCCTTCGACCATCGCGCGCAGTTCGCCGACCTCGCACGCCAGGCCGGCAGCGACGAATCGCGGGTGCCGGCGCTCAAGCAGTTGCTGGTGTCCGCCGCCGCGCGCGTGGCGCAAAGCCATTCGCTGCAGGGCCGCGTGGGCGTGCTGATCGACGGCAGCTACGGCAGCGACGCGCTCGCGGCCGCCACCGGCTGCGGCTGGTGGGTCGGCCGGCCGGTGGAGTTGCCGCTGTCGCGCCCGCTGCGCTTCGACGGCACCTCGTCGGTGGCTTCGCAGCTCGTGCAGTGGCCGGTGGAGCAGACCGTCAAGTGCCTCGTGTACTACCACCCCGACGACGCCGTCGAGCTGCGGCTGGAGCAGGAAGCCCGCATCCGCGAGCTGTGGGAAGCCACGCGCGCCAGCGGCCACGAGCTGCTGCTGGAGCTGATCCCGCCCGCCAGCATACTGCCGAAGACGGACACCGATGCAGCCCGCGACGCCGTGGTGCTGCGCTCCATCGAGCGGCTCTACAACCTCGGCTTCAAGCCCGAATGGTGGAAGCTCTCGCCGATGGCGCCAGAGGCCTGGGACCGGCTCGCAGAGCTGATCGCCGCGCGCGACCCGCAATGCCGGGGCGCGGTGATCCTGGGGCTGAACCAGCCGCTGGCGCACCTGGCACGCAGCTTCTCGGCCGCCACCAATCCGGTGGTCAAGGGCTTCATGATCGGGCGCACGCTCTGGGCCGAACCGGGCCTGCGCTGGCTCCAGCAGGCCATCGACGACGAAACGCTGGTGCAGGAAGTGGCGCGCAATTTCGCTGCGCTGGTGGAAGCCTGGGACCTCGCCCACCAGCCGCTGCGCGCGGCTGCCTGAAGGAACCCTGCATGAAACAAGACACCCAACGGCTCACCATGGCGCAGGCCCTGGTGCAGCACCTTGCAGCGCTTCGCGTCGAGATGGACGACGGCACGGTGCAGCCGTACCTGGGCGGCGTGTTCGCGATCTTCGGGCACGGCAACGTGGCCGGCCTCGGCGAGGCGCTGGCGACGCGGCGCGAGACGCTGCCGGTGTACCGCGCCCACAACGAACAAGGCATGGCGAACGCGGCGACGGCATTTGCCAAGGCGCATTTCCGGCAGCGCGCGATGGCGGTCACGACCTCGATCGGGCCGGGCGCCACCAACCTCGTCACCTCGGCGGCGATGGCGCACGTCAACCGGCTGCCGCTGCTGCTGTTGCCCGGCGATGTGTTCGCCTCGCGCGCGCCCGATCCGGTGCTCCAGCAGCTCGAAGACTTCCAGCACGGCGACCTGAGCGTCAACGACTGCCTGCGGCCGGTGACGCGCTACTTCGACCGCATCATGCGGCCCGAGCAGATCCTTACCGCCCTGCCCCGCGCGATCCAGACCATGACCGACCCTGCCCAATGCGGCCCGGCCTGTCTGGCGCTGCCGCAGGATGTGCAGACCGAGGCCTTCGATTGCCCGACGCACTTCCTGCAGCCGGAGGTGATCCGCTGGCGCAGGCCGCAGCCCGAGCCCCGCGAACTGGCGCATGCAGCCGCCCTGCTGCGTTCGTCGCGCAGGCCGTTGATCGTCGCGGGCGGCGGCGTGCTCTACAGCCAGGCGTGGGATGCGTTGCGCAGCTTCGCGGAAGCTTACGGCGTGCCGGTGGCCGAGAGCCAGGCCGGCAAGGGCAGCCTGGCCTGGGACCATCCGCTCAACCTGGGCGCGGTGGGCGTCACCGGCTCGCCGGCCGCGAACGCCATTGCGCAAGACGCCGACCTGATCTTCGCGGTGGGCACGCGTTTGCAGGACTTCACCACCGGCTCGCACAGCCTGTTCGGCCATGTGCCGCTGCTGAGCCTGAACGTCCAGGCTTTCGACGCCGCCAAGCGGGGCGGTGCCACGCTGGTGAGCGATGCGCGCACCGGCCTGCAGCAACTCGACGAAGTGCTGGAAGGCTGGCAGGCCGAGCCGGCGTGGACCGCGCGCAGCCGCACGCTGGCAGCCGGCTGGGTCGCGCGCGTCACCGAACTCACGACCGCGCAGCCGCCGCAGGGCCAGTTGCCTTACGACGCCGAAGTGATCGGCGCCGTGCGCGATTCCGCAAGCGATTCGCCGACCCGCGACATCGTGGTGTGCGCAGCCGGCACGCTGCCCGCCGAACTGCACAAGCTCTGGCGCAGCGGCGCGCCGGGCGGCTATCACATGGAGTACGGCTACTCCACCATGGGCTACGAGATCGCCGGTGGCCTGGGCGTCAAGCTCGCACGGCCCGACAAGGAAGTGATCGTCATGGTGGGCGACGGCTCCTACATGATGCTCAACGCCGAGATCGCCACCTCGGTGCTGCTCGGCCGCAAGCTGATCGTGGTGGTGCTGGACAACCGCGGCTACGGCTGCATCCACCGGCTGCAGCGCGCCAGCGGCAGCGAGTGCTTCAACAACATGCTGGACGACTGCATTCCCGAAGGCGGGAGCGCATCGGACATCGACTTCGCCGCGCACGCGCGCAGCATGGGCGCACAGGCGGTGCACGTGGACGGCATCGCCGCGCTGCGCGAGGCCATGCAGGCCGCGCGCGCTGCCAGCCGCACGCAGGTGATCGTCATCGACACCACGGCGGAACGCACCACGGCCGAAGGCGGCTGCTGGTGGGAGGTGGCGATTCCCGAGGTGTCGGCGCGCACCGAAGTGCTCGACGCCCGCGCCCGCTACGAAGCCGCCAAACAACATCAACGACTCTGAATGACATCGCCCCTGGGAGAGAAGCACACCATGAACACCTGGAACGTCCGCATCGGCATCAACCCCCTGTCCTGGATGAACGACGACCTGCCCGCGCTGGGCGGCGACACGCCGCTCGAAACCGCGCTGCAGGAAGGCGCGGAAATCGGCTACGCCGGCTTCGAGCTGGGCAACAAGTTCCCGAAGGAGCCCGCGGCCCTGAAGGCCAAGCTGGCGCAGTACGGGCTGGCCTGCGTCTCGGGCTGGTACTCGGGCCAACTGGCCGAAGACACGGTCGACCACGAGATCGAACGCTGCGCCACGCACATGGAAAAGCTGCGCTTCAACGGCTGCCGCGTGGTGGTCTACGGCGAGGTCGCAGGCTCGATCCAGGGCCGCATGGACACGCCGCTGGCCAAGCGCCCGCGGTTCGCCGACGACGCGCAGTGGAAGGCGTATGCACAGCGGCTGAACGCGTTCGGCGAACACCTGAAGGCGCAATACGGCATCACGCTGGCGTACCACCATCACATGGGCGCCTATGTCGAGTCGCCGCAAGACGTCGACCGGCTGATGGCCCTGACCGCGCCCGATTGCGTGTCCCTTCTGTTCGACACCGGGCATGCCTACTTCGGCGGGGCCGGCAACCCGGTCGAGCTGCTGCAGAAGCACGCGAGCCGCGTGGCGCACGTGCACTGCAAGGACGTCCGCGCCGACGTGATCCGGCAGGCGCGCAACAACGGCTGGTCGTTCCTCGACGGCGTGCTGAACGGCACCTTCACGGTGCCGGGCGATGGCGCGCTCGACTACGACACGCTGCTCGGCACGCTGCATGCGAGCGGCTACGAAGGCTGGCTGGTGGTCGAAGCTGAGCAAGACCCGGCGGTCGCGCCGAGCTACGCCTACGCGAAGAAGGGCTACGAGACGCTGCGCCGCATCGTGGACCGGATCGACGCCGCCAATGCCCAGCCCATTGCAATGCAACAAGGAGCCCGCTGATGCCGCTCAGTCCGCTTCTTGTGAAGGCGTCCGCGCAAGGACGCACGGTGGTCGATGTGACACCCGAGCGCGCCGGCTGGACGCACGTCGGCTTCAAGGTGCTGCGCCTGGCCGAAGGCGAGAGCGAATCGGTCGACACCGGCGCGCGCGAGTTGTGCCTCGTGGTGCTGACCGGCACGGTCGACGTGGAGGTGGACGGCCAGCGCTTCGACCAGCTCGGCACGCGCGACAGCGTGTTCGAGCCCGTGTCGCCCGCGGCGGTGTACGTGCCCGGCGGCAAGACCGTCACCGTGCGCGCGCAGCGCAACGCCGAAGTGGCGTTGTGCACCGCACCGGCCGGCACCGAGCCCCGCACGGTGTCGGTGATCGACCCGGCGGCGATGACGCGCTCGGTGCGTGGCAAGGGCAGCAACACGCGCCATGTCTGCGACATCCTGCCGCACACCGACCCGCGCGCGGCGCACCTGCTGGTGGTGGAAGTGCTGACGCCGGCCGGCCATTCGTCGAGCTACCCGCCGCACAAGCACGAGCGCGATGCGCTGCCCGAAGAAACGCGGCTGGAAGAAACCTACTACCACCGCCTCAATCCGCCGCAAGGCTTTGCCTTCCAGCGCGTCTACACCGATGACCGCAGCCTCGACGAGGCGATGGCGGTGGAGAACCACGACACGGTGATGGTTCCGCGCGGCTACCACCCGGTGGTGGCGCCGCACGGCTACGACCTCTACTACCTGAACGTGATGGCCGGCCCCACCCGCTACTGGGTGTTCAGGAACGACCCGGCCCACGAGTGGATGCTGCAGCCCGCAGCCTAGCCAGTCCCTCAGGGCCCCTCTCTCCGCTTTCCGCTTTCCGAACTGTCCAGCGACCCGCGTCGCTGGCGCAGGGCACGCCTGCGCCCTCGAGAAGCCAGGCCACTTCTTTTTTCCACCGCCAACCGAAACCCACAAGAGGAGACATGACGTGAAATTCAGAAAGCCGAACCGACTCGCAACTACCGCAGCCACCACTGCCGCAGCCCTCGTGCTGCTCGCCGGCATCCACGGACTGGCCCATGCCCAGTCGATGGACACGCCCACGGACGCCCCGCCCGAAGCCGAGGTCAAGACCGACCCCACCAAGGACTTCATCAAGAAGGTCAACGACGCCACCGGCCTGGAGTTCTGGGGCTATGGCCGCGGCGGCTTCTTCGGCGCGCCCAAGGGTGCACCCAAGGGCGGCTACTCGCTGGGCGGCGACCTGCAGAAGTACCGCCTGGGCAACGAGGGCGACAACTACCTGGAATTCGGCATCGGCAAGAAGTTCGACCTGGGCGGCGGCATCAAGTGGGGCGTGTTCTACATGCCCACGATCTACAACGGCAAGAGCGGCACGGCGCAGGCCTACTTCTCGCTCAGCGGCATCTTCGGCAACAGCGCCACGCTGTGGGCCGGCCAGCGCTACCACCGCATCCAGGACGTGCACATCGTGGACAAATGGGTGGTGGAGGACGGCGACAACTACGGCGCCGGCATCGACGACATCCCTCTGGGCGGCCTGGGCCGG
>NZ_FMUJ01000009.1 GCF_900100965.1 Variovorax sp. EL159
CCCGATGGGCTGCGAGGGATCGGCTGCGATCGCCTGGAGCACCTGCTGCAGCCGGGCTACCAACTGCTCGACTGTCGTGCGGTCAAACAGGTCTGTCGCGAATTCGAGCCGTCCCGAGATGCCTTGCGGTGTGCCATCCTTGCTGCGCTGCTCCCACAGCTCGAACGACAGGTCGAACTTGGCGGTGTTCAGCACGATGGGTTCGGCCGTCGCTTCCAGCCCCGGCAGCGTGAAGCTGGCGAGGGTGTGGTTCTGCAGCACCAGTGACACCTGGAACAGCGGATGCCGCGCCATCGAGCGCGACGGGTTGAGCACCTCCACCAAACGCTCGAACGGCAGGTCCTGGTGCGCATAGGCACCCAGGTTGGTCTGGCGTACACGCGCCAGCAACGCATGGAAGCTGGGATCGCCCGAGGTGTCCGTGCGCAGCACCAGCGTGTTGACAAAGAAGCCCACGAGGTCGTTCAACGCTTCGTCGGTGCGCCCGGCGATAGGGCTGCCCAACGGGATATCGGTGCCTGCACCCAGGCGGGTGAGCAAGGTCGCCAGTGCCGCTTGCAGCACCATGAACAGGCTGGCCTGCCCTTCGCGCGCGAGTGCCAGCAGACCCTTGTGCAGGTCGGCGTCGATCTGAAACGCGATCCGTTCGCCGCGATAGCTGGCCACGGCGGGCCGCGGCCTGTCGGTGGGCAGTGCCAGTTGCTCGGGCAGGCCGGCGAGCGCGCGCTGCCAATAGGCCAACTGGCCGGCGATGACGCTGTCGGTATCGCACTCGCTGCCCAGCAAGGCGTGCTGCCAGAGCGTGTAGTCGGCGTACTGCACCGGCAGCGGTGCCCAGGCCGGTGGCTGGCCCTGTACACGCGAGGCGTAGGCCTGCGACAGATCGCGCGCCAGCGGCGCGAGCGACCAGCCGTCGCTGGCAATGTGGTGGCACATCAGCAGCAGCACGTGCGCTTGTGTATCCAGCCGCTCCTCGTCCAGATGGAACAGCCAGGCGCGAAACGGAATCTCGCTGTCCAGCTGGAAGCAATGAGCGGTTGCTTCGGCGAGCCGTTGTGTGAGCTCTGCTTCGGTTGCCTGCTGCACACGCAGCACGGGATGGGCATCAGCGGGCGCCAGAATGCGCTGCGATGGCATGGCGTCGTCCGTGCCCGCGAAGACGGTGCGCAGGCTCTCGTGGCGGTTGGTCAGGTCACTCAGTGCCAACGTCAGCGCCGCATCGTCGATCCGGCCCTTCAGGCGCAGGGCCAGCATCACGTTGTAGGTGGGCGCGGGGCCATCGATCTGGTGAAGGAGCCAGAGGCGCCGCTGTGCGAAGGACAGGGGAATGGATGCGGGCCGCGCCATCGGCCGCAAGACCGCGCGGGCCGCGCGTGCCCCGAGGAGCCGATGGGTCAGTTGCGCGACTGTCGGCACCTCGAAGAGGGCCCGGATGGCGAGCTCGACGCCCAGCACCGAGCGGATGCGGCTCACCAGCTTGGTGGCCAGCAGCGAGTGGCCGCCAAGGTCGAAGAAGTTGTCGTCGATGCCCACTTGTGCAAGGCCGAGGATCTCCGCGAAGAGCGTCACCAGGATCTCTTCCTGCGGTGTGCGCGGCGCACGCATGCTCTGCGGTGTGAAGTCCGGCGCGGGCAGGGCCCTGCGGTCGAGCTTGCCGTTGGGGTTGAGCGGCAGGCGATCGAGCACCACGATCGCCGCAGGCACCATGTAATCGGGCAGTTGCAAGGCCAGCGTGCGACGCAGGAGTTGCGGATCCAGCGGCAGCGTTTGCTCGGCGACCACATAGCCCACAAGTTGCTTCTGCCCGGGTCTGTCCTCTCGTGCGACGACTGCGGCTTGGGTCACGCCGGGCAGGCGCGTGAGTGCCGCCTCGACCTCGCCGGGCTCGATGCGAAAGCCCCGGATCTTGACCTGCTGGTCGGCGCGCCCGAGGAAGTCGAGCACACCGTCGGGGCGCCAGCGCGCCAGGTCTCCGGGGCGGTACATGCGGCTGCCCGGCGGGCCGAAGGGGTTGGCCACGAAGCGCTCGGCACTCAGGTGCGGCCGCCGCAAGTAACCGTAAGACAGGCCTGCGCCCGCCACGTACAGTTCGCCCGCCACACCCACGGGCACGGGCTGCAGCAGCGCGTCCAGTACGTACACCTGGGTGTTCCAGATCGGGCGTCCGATCGGCACGTCGTTCTTGCCGACGCGCGCGAAGAGGCTGTCGCCAGTGGCTTCCGAGAAGCCGTAGAAGTTCAGCAGCTGCGATTGCGGCAGGACTTTCTCGAAACGGCTTGCCAGCTCATTCGTCAGCACCTCGCCACTCACGATCCAGAGGCGGCAGCCTCCCAGCCGCGATGCATCGTAGTGCTCGAGCAAGTGGGCCAGCAGGCTGGGAACCAGCGTGATGCGGTCGATCCGGTGGTGCTCGATCAGGTCGACAAGGTCGTCTGGCGTCTTGACGGCCTGCGGGCCGGCCATGACCAGCGGGGCGCCAAACAGCAGTGGCCCGAGCATCTCTGTGCTGCCGTCGAAGAAGGCGATGGAGCTCTTGGCGATGGAAGCCTTGCCCGGTTCGTAAGGGCGCGTCTCGTGCATCCAGCACAGGCGATTGATCACGCCGGCATGCGGGCCCGTCACGCCTTTGGGCCGGCCGGTGGAGCCGGAGGTGTAGACGACGTAGGCGGCGCTGGTTGCCTTGAGCGGGCGCGTGCGATGGCGGTCAGCGGGATCGGTGTCTGGTGCTGCCGCGAGCTCGGCGGCGAACGCGGGGGCGTCCAGGCATAGCGCGGGTGTGCTCTCGGGTAGCCCGCTGGCGGTGGCCGTATCGCTGACCATGTAGAGCGCCGCGGCGTCTTCCAGCATGAAGGCCAGGCGCTCCTTCGGATAGGACACGTCCAGCGGCACGTAGGCGGCGCCTGCCTTGAGTATGGCCAGCAGCCCGCACACCATTTCGATGGAGCGAGGCAAGGCCAGGGCGACGAAGCTCCCTGGACCCGCGCCCCGGGCGATCAGGCAATGAGCCAGCCGGTTGGCGCGTGCATTGAGCTCGCGATAGCTGAGCGCGATGTTCTCGAAGACGAGAGCGGTCACGTCCGGCGTGCGCGCGACTTGCAGCTCGAAGAATGCGGGCAGCGTAGCCTCCGGCACGGAGCGCGTGGTGTCGTTCCAGCCGCGCAGGATTTGCGTGCGCTCTTCGGGCTGCAGGATGTCGATGCGGCCGATGGACTGCGAGGGATCGGCCACGATGGCCTGCAGCACGCGCTGCAGCCGTGCGGCGAGCTGCTCGACCGTGGCGGGGTCAAACAACTCCGTGGAGAACCCGATGCGGCCCGCCATGCCGCTCGGCGCGTTTTCCTTGTCGCGCTGCTCCCGCAACTCGAACGACAGATCGTACGTACCGGCGATCGATTCCATCGACTTTGCACCGATGGTGACGAGTCCCGGGAGCGTGAAGCTGGCACGCGCATTGTTCTGCAGCACCAGCGCTACCTGGAAAAGGGGGTGACGCGCCATCGAGCGCGTGGGATTGAGCACTTCCACCAGCCGCTCGAACGGCAGGTCCTGATGCGCGTAGGCCCCCAGGTTGACAGCTCGAACCCGGGCCAGCAGTTCGCGAAAGTCCGGGTTGCCGGACGTGTCCGTGCGCAACACCAGCGTGTTGAGGAAGAAGCCCACGAGGTTGTCGAGGGCCTCGTCGGTGCGCCCTGCGATCGGGCTGCCCAGCGGAATGTCGGTGCCTGCACCCATGCGGGTGAACAACGCCGCGAGCGCAGCCTGCAGCACCATGAAGAGGCTGGCCTGACCTTCGCGCGCCAGCGCCAGCAGTCGCCGGTGAAGATCGGCGTCGAGCTGGAACGCGACAGTCCCGCTTGCATGCGAAGAGACGGATGGGCGCGGCCTGTCCGTGGGCAACTCCAGTTGGTCGGGCAGGTCGGCAAGTGTCTGCTGCCAGTAACCCAGTTGCCTTGCGATGAGGCTGTCTGGATCGGTCTCGCTGCCCAGCAGGTCGTGCTGCCAGAAGGTGTAGTCGGCGTACTGCACGGGCAGGGGATTCCAGGCCGGCGCATTGCCCTCGCAGCGTGCGGCATACGCTTCGGAGAGGTCGCGTGCCATTGGCGCCCACGACCACCCGTCGCAGGCGATGTGGTGGCACAGCAGCAGCAGCACGTGTTGCCCGTTGTCCAGATGGAACAGCCAGGCGCGAAACGGGATCTCGCCGTCCAGCCTGAAACCGTAGGCCGAGGCCTGCTCGATCTGCTGGGCGAGCGTGGCCTCCGAGGCATCTTCGACTTGCAGCACGGGGCGCGCCGCTTCGGGCGGAAGAACGCGCTGCTCGGGCGCCTGCGCCCCTTCCAGGAAAACGGTGCGCAGGCTTTCATGGCGTGCCACCAGGTCGGCCAGCGCGGCCGCCATCGCGGTGTCGTCCATGCGTCCTTCGAAACGAACGGCCGTCGGGACGTTGTAGGTCGGGGTGGGGCCGTCAATCTGGTAGAGGAACCACAGCCGTCGTTGCGCAAAGGACAGGGGAATCATGAAAGGTTCCGAACTGAATGATGAGTGGTGCCGGCAGAGGGTGCCGATGGACGGGGCCCTGGCAAGCGGCGCTTGAGGCAACGCTGCGAGATACCCCCGAGGCCAGCCGTCAGAGGCTGTTGTCGTACCGGACCGAAGGCTGCGGGAGCTTGTTGCTTTGTCGCGTTGGCCGCAACGCCGTCCGCGCCTTGGGCGCGGTGGCCAATTTGCCGGCCAGCCTCGCCACGCTCGAAGCCTCGAACAGGGTGTGGATGCCGATCTCGACACCCATCGTCGTACGGATGCGGTTGATCAGCCGCGTCGCCAACAGCGAATGGCCGCCCAGGTCGAAGAAGCTCTCTTCCGCGCCGACCTGTGGAAGCCCAAGAATCTCCGCGAAGAGCCGCGCCAGGGTTTCTTCTTGCGGCGTGCTTGGAGCGCGACCGGTCTGCGGTGCGATATGAGGCGCCGGCAGGGCCTTGCGGTCCAGCTTGCCGTTCGGCATCAGGGGCAACGCGTCCAGCCAGACGTAGTGCGAGGGCACCATGTGCTCGGGCAACGAAGCCGCGAGATGAGCGTGCATTTCCGCTGCCTCTGGCGCCGGACCCGTGCGCGACTTCTTCATGACTGTCGCCAGATGCGGCAGGTTGCCGAGCACCTGGTCCGTGGCGACGCCGAAATCGATCAGGCATGCGAACTCGTCGACGCCGATCTTTTCGAGCTTCCGCACCAGGTTCAGGCAAGTCTCGGGGCCGCCGATCAGGGACGAGGTACTAAAGTACCGGCGGACTGCGGCTTCGATCAGTTGCTCGGCATCGACGTCTCCGATCGCCTTGTTCGCAATGTCTCCTCCCAGGTCCTGCGAGACGCTCTTGCGCAGCTCCGTGTGCGAGCGGAAGTATTGAAGCATCGGCTCGTGCGCCAGCTGGCGAGCCGTTTCGTCGTCCGGGCCCACGAAGGTATGCAGCATGAGCACCACCTTGCGCGAGTCGGGATCAAAGCCGTTGGCACGCAGCGCCTCGCGGTAGATCCGTATGTTCTCGGTGAGCTCCGGCACCGTGAGGCTCAAGAGCGCGGTCAGCACGTTCGCGCCCATGCGGCCCGCAGCTTCGAAGGTCGCCGGGCTGCGGGTGGCGGTGATCCAGACCGGTAGCTCGGGCTGGACGGGCTTGGGCTGCAGTTTCAACTGCGTCTCGTGCCCGACGCCGTTGCGGGCGCTCATCGTGCCGCCGCGCCAGAGTTCGCGCACCTGCTGCACGCCGTCCAGCATGACCTGGTAGCGGTTGGCGTAGTTGTCAGGAGCGAAGACAAAGTCTTCCGGCACCCAGCCCGAAGCGAAAGCGATGCCGACCCGGCCGCGCGACAGGTGATCGACCACCGACCATTCCTCGGCAACCCGCAAAGGATGATGCAACGGCAGTACCACGCTGCCCGCGCGCAGCTGAATGCGCTCAGTGACCATTGCCAGCGCTGCGCTCAGCACCGACGGATTGGGAAATGCTGCAGCGACTTTCGTGAAGTGCCGCTCCGGTGTCCAAACCGCCGAAAAACCGTTCTTGTCCGCGAACTTGGCGCCTTCGACATACAGCCGGTAGAGCTCACCGTCCGGGTCCTGATTGGCATCGGCGAAATAGAAAAGACCAAACTCGGGAGCACGCGATCGATCAGGCATCGCTGCCGGGTCCGCCACGAGGTATGCGACCAGGCGTTTGCCGCCAGCGCCGTCCTCGCGCGCGATCACCGAGGCCTGGTTCACCAGCGGGTGCTTGACGAGTTCGGCCTCGATCTCGCCCGGTTCGATTCGGAAGCCGCGCAGTTTCACCTGATGATCCGCGCGGCCGAGGTAGTCGAGCACGCCTTCGACGCTCCAGCGTGCCAGGTCTCCAGTGCGGTACATGCGGTCTCCCGATGCGCCGAAGGGATTGGCCAGGAAGCGCTCGGCAGTCAAGCCGGGGCGGTTCAGATAGCCGCGGGCGAGTCCTGCACCAGCAACATAGAGCTCGCCGACGGCTCCTGGAGGGACCGCGCGGAGCATTGCGTCCAGGACGTAGACGCGCATGCCCGGGATGGGAGAACCGATCGGTACGCTGCCAAGCCCACGGTCGGCGATGTCTTCGTTGACCCAGCCGGCGGCATCCCAGAACTCGGAAGTGCCGTATAGGTTGATCAGCAATGCGTGCGGCAGGGCTTTCCTGAAACGTCCCGCCAGGTCCGGCGTCAGCGCCTCGCCGCCGCAGGACCAGTACTTCAGTTCTGGAAGGCGATGACCCAAATCGCGTTCATCGTCCAGCATGGCCTGCAGCAATGAGGGGACCACGACGATCCGCGTTACTTTTTCCGCTGCCAATAACGTGATCAGCCCGTCTACATCCTTGGACAGATTCGGCGGAATGACCAAGAGTCGATGCCCGTTGAAAAGGGGCATCAGCGCTTCCCAAATGAAATCGATGAAGTTGTGCGTGGTTTTCTGGGCGTAGACGGTATTGGTATCTCCCGCGCTCACATCCCATTGCAATCTATTGATCAATGCATGGCATGTTCCTGCAACACCTTTAGGTTTTCCGGTGGAGCCCGATGTGTAAAGCACATAAGCAGGATGCAGAAAATCGAGAGGTTGTGTTCTGTCTGCATTTGTCGGGTTGGTCGTTGGCAGTTGTTGCAATGCAACTGCAAGCGAGGGATCGTCAATCAATAAAGGCGTCGACTGACCATAGGTCAACTGCGAAATCGTGGCCACGCTCGCCACCATGCAGTTGGGTGCGGCATCGGTCAACATGAACTCGAGGCGATCCCTGGGATATTCAAGATCCAGTGGGAGATAAGCGGCCCCGGCTTTGAGAATTGCCAACAAGCTCACGAGAAGTTGTGGTGAACGGGGCAAGGCCAGCGCCACAATACTTTCTGGGCCAATTCCCCGAGAAATCAAATGGTGCGCCAATCTGTTGGCGCGTTCATTCAATTCGGTGTAATTTATTTGTGAGCCTTGGAAACTGATTGCAATGTTATTGGGTGCCTTTGCTGCTTGACGCTCGAACAACTCTGGCAGCGTAAGCTTTGAGGCCGTTGATGGAGCGCCCGCCCATTCTTTCAGAATGCATTGTTGATCTGACGAATCCATCAATTCAATTCTTCCGATGGGCGTGGAGGAATTGGCGGCAATGGATTTCAGCAGATTGAGAAAATGCTTTTGATGCATTTCCAGGTCGGCTGCTGAGTAGGCATTTGGATTGGCAGTGCAGTTGATGTCGAAGCTCTGATCCTTGTTCAGGAAAAAAGTAAATGAGACATCGGAGATTGCCCGTGCGGAAATGTTGTAGGACTTTGATGGTATTCCGCCAAAATCAAGCCCTTCCTTGAATGGCAGTACATTGATCATTGGCCCAAAATCACTGCCGTAACCTCGAATTCTCTTGGCATCCAAATACAGCCTGGATGCTGGATAGCGCCGATGCTGAAGGACCAGTTTTATTTCCTTGTCAATCTGTGCCATCACTTGCATCACTGTCATTTCGGGTGAGATCGAAATGCGCAGGGGAATGGTGTTGGACATCATGCAGGGAATCAGCGCTGTTTCCGCCGATCGTCCTGATACGGGAAGTCCTGTTGAAAAATCTCGCGCGCCAATTGCACGGAACAAATAGATCGCGACCGCCGATATGAGAGAGCGGGCCAGCGACATGCTGGCCTTCTGGGCAAGCGTCGATAGGGCGGCAGCCGTGGCGCCCTCAACCCTTGACGCGCTGCGAACCGGCACGCTCGAGAAGCTCTTGTTGTTATGGGCCAGTCGTGCGGGTTCTGGAAGGCGGGAAAGATAGGACTCCCAAAATTCACGGTCTGATACGAATGCATCAGAGGCCACGTAATCAGCCTCGATGTCCAGAAGTCGTGTCAACGGTACAAACCAAGCCGCGGAGACTTTTTGCCCAGCCGAAATTGCTGTATAAAGTTCAGCGATTCGGCGCGCAATTACAGACCAGCCATACCCGTCAATGATAATGTGATGGTAAAGCTGATGCCAGACAAAGCGGGTTTCCGAAAGCTTGATCAGAGCATAGGAAAAAAGTGAGGAATCCAGTGGAGAAATCGAACGCCCCATCTTGCGGGCTATTGCTTCCTGCATGGAGGCCTCTGGGTCTGCATCTCGACTGAAATCCAGGAATTCGCAGTGAACGTCAGGGCCTTCTTTTTCTATGGTCTGCCGAGGTCCGGATTCATGCGCCACGATGGCGATGGACAGTGCCTGGCTTTCTTTCGCGGCCAGAGCCAGGCATCGCATGAATAAATTGGGGTCAATAGCACCGTGTATTTCGGTCAATTCACCAATATTGTGAGACGGCTTGTTGGCGTAGAACTGCCGTTCGAACCAGACCCCGAGTTGCGCAAGAGACAAGGGCCAATCGTTGCTATGCGGCGAGACCATGGGGTCTGATCCTGTTTTTTTGATGCGTGGAACACCAATGAATTGAGCGGCGCGCGCATTCACCACGCGCGAGAAAGGAGTTTGCGCTGGATGGCCGGGTTTCCGAATGAGACCGGAAGCGGCAGGCGATCTTGTTTTTATTTTTCCATTGATTCCGAAAGGCTTCGGGGGCGCATGTCGGTCCAGTTTTCTTCCACGAATTTCAAGCATTCAGGTTTGCTTGCTGGACCATTTATTTTTTTCCATCCATTGGGGATTTCAATAAACTCTGGCCAAATCGAATGCTGATTTTCGTCGTTGACAAGCACTAGAAAGGAGGCGTCGTTATTTTCAAACGGATTGGTCATGCGATCTTCTGCTTCAGATTGGATTGTGGCAATTCAAAGACTTCGCCAATCTGGCGAAAGATCCAAGAGTGCCTAGTCATTACGAGAAACAGTAATATTCAAACACGAAGTTGAAAGTCGCACAATGCATACTTATTGTGTATTTTTCTATTCGACGCCAGTTGATTTTTATTTCTAAATTACTATATTTAGTATATATAAACCTTTAGAATTATTTTTGATAAAAATGACTCGAAAATAGTTAAATCCGCGTCTCATTGGACGAGCGCTGAATGTCTCGCTTGACGCTTGAGGGAGCGCCGGACGAAAGGCCCATCGGCGCGCCGAAACTGTTGGAGTACGCCATCTCGCGCAGATGCTCATGAGCATCCGCCATGGCGACATGGCATTGCGTTGTCACCCTCAGGGGCAAGCTTGAAAGTGCTGCGATGTCAGATACATCGCATGTCGTCTGGCGAAATGTCAGCGCGCGTGCGTCGCGCCGCCGTCAACGATCAACGTCGAGCCGACCACGTAGTCGCCTGCACGCGACGCAAGGTAAACGGCCGCGCCGGCGATATCTTCGGGGTTGCCAATGCGACCCAGCGGAATGAAGGCTGCGACCTCGTCGGCATGGTCGCGCGCTGTCTTGTTCATGTCCGTGGCGAAGGCGCCTGGTGCAATGGCGCTCACGACAATGCGCTCAGGTGCGAGGCGCAGAGCCATCATCCGGGTGAGCTGAATCAGGCCGGCTTTACTGGCAGCGTATGAGTAGGTCTCTCTTGGGCTGACCGAGATGCCGTCGACCGATGCGATGTTGATGACCTTGGCGAGCCTGTGGGTCGTCGCTTTGCGCAACAAGGGAGTCATGATCTGGGTCAGGAAGAACGGTGTCTTGACATTCAGATCCATCACCCTGTCCCAGCCACTCTCGGGGAACTCGTCGTATGGCGCGCCCCAGGCAGAGCCGGCATTGTTGACGAGGATGTCGAGCTCGCTCTCATTCTTCGAATAGGCATCCGACAGCGCTTGCGCGCCCTCGATTGTCGAAACATCGGCGGGCAACGAGAAACACGCGCCCAGTTCCGAAAGCTCCTTCGCGGCCCGGTCACAAGCTTCCGCGCCACGCGCCGAGATGTAGACCCGCGCGCCTTGGATCAAATAGGCCTGCGCGATCATTCGTCCAATACCGCGCGAACCTCCGGTGACAAGCGCAGTGCGGCCCTTGAGAGAGAACAGATTGGTGAGGTCCATTGATATCTTCTTCCAGGAAATGAGGCGCAAACAACTGCTGATGCTCCCCAGAGGTGACGGGGCCTGCAACCACATACCAAACCAATGCCCAAGGGGTTGCGGAGATCAATGCATTCTGCACTGCTCACAGGGTGGCCGAGCATTGGGGGAGTGATAGTCGGTGGATCAGTTGCGCTCGCCTTGGGCGATGGATGAACGGCATCCGCGCGCATTCGACGTCGACTTTCTGGGGCATTCAGATCCAGGCATGGTGCCCCTGTTGCTCGGGCAATTCCGCATGCGTGCTGCGCCGATCGCCGCGCTCGGCCCTGGCATCGAAATCTCGTGTGTGTTGACCACGCTGGACAGTCGATGCGTGATCGCCAGAGCTGTCTTGTTCAGCGCTCTACTCTTGGGTGCCGCCTGAACGGCGCGCTTGTGGACTGAGTCGAGCGCCCATGTGGTTCAGCTATTGGCGCGGCGCCAATTTCAATCTGATTGGCAAGAATTCAACGCCCCGACATCTGGATTTCGGTGAAAGAGGGAGCTACCAGTCTTCCTTGACCGCCAACACCACGTCCTTGCCGGCCGCAGCCCGCCCCGCCATCCACGCGGTCACCGTGCCGGCCGCCACCACCGCCGCGCAAAGCACCAGCAGCCGCGTCCAGGGCACCAGCAGGTCCATGCTCCAGTGGAAGCTCTGCGGGTTCACCACCTTCACCAGCACCACCGACACGGCCAGCCCGAGCAGCAGGCCCGCCACGGCGCCGATGGCCGTCCAAGCCGCGCCTTCGCCCGCCACCACCGCCAGCACCTGCCGCCGCGTGAAGCCCAGGTGCGCGAGCAGACCGAACTCCTTGCGCCGCGCCAGCACCTGCGCGCTGAAGCTCGCCGCGATGCCGAAGAGCCCGATGGCGATCGCCACCGCCTGCAGCCAGTAGGTCACGGCAAAGCTGCGGTCGAAGATGCGCAGCGAAGTCGCGCGGATCTGCCCCACCGACGCAATCTCGATCGACTCGGAAGACGCGCCGCCTTGCCGTGCCGCCAGCTCGCGCACGGCCGTCTGCACGGCGCCTTCCGACGCGCCGGGGGCGAGCCACAGCGCGACGTCGCTCACGTTGCGCTCGCCGGTGATGCGCTCGAAGTCGCGCGCATCCACGGTGACCGCGCCGAACTGCCGCGCGTAGTCGCGCCACACACCCGCGACGAAAAACACGGGCGGCGTTTTCGACGTGACGGCCGTGGCCATCGCATCCGACAGCGGCGCGAACGTGGTCCCCGGCTTCGCGCCGTACAGCTCGACCATCGGCTCGCTCACGTAGATGCCGATCTGCCCCTCGGGCACCGGCAACGCGGTACCCACCAGCGGCAGCGACTGCGATGCGTTGCCTTCCAGGCTGCGCGCGATCAGCGTCACGGCCGGGCGGGAGGCGTCGAGCTGCAGCGACTGCGTGCGCAGCGTGCCCGTGCGCCCCACGCCGGGCAATTGCGCCAGCGCCTGCACGAAGGCCGGCGAGAAGGTCGCGGTGTCGGTGCTGCTGCTGTTGCCCGTGTTGCTGCCCCGGCCGCCGGAGGTGGCGCGCACGTACAGGTCGGCCGGCAGCACCACGTCGAGCCAGTGCGTGACCGAGTCGCGGAAGCTCGCGACCATCACGGTGAGCGCGACGGCAAGGCTCAGGCTCGCCACCACGCCGCTCACCGCCACGGCCGCCGTGCCGCGCATGCGCCGCGCGCGCTCGACGGCCAGCATCGGCAGCACGCGCTGCGCGAACAGCGGCGCCACGCGGTCGTACAGCAGCGCGATCAGCCAAGGCAGGGCGGTGATGCCGCCCACCAGCAGGCAGGCCACCGACAGGTAGGCCGCCACCGGAATGCCGCCGATGGCCGGGATGTTCGCCAGCACCGCGCCGAGGGCGATTAGCCCCAGCGCGAGCCAGTGGCTGTTGCCCTGCGTGGGCGCGGCGCCCAGGCCCTTGAGCGTTTGCGCTTCGGGCAAGGCCTGTGCCGCGCGCGCGGGCCACCAGCCGCCGACGAGCGCGGCCAGCACGCCGAGGCCGCCGTACAGCAGCGCCGCGCCGCTGCTCCAGTGCAGCTTGGGCGCCACGCCTTCGAAGTAGCCGCCACCCAGGTCGCCGCCGAGCACCCGCAGCGCGAAGGCCGCGAGCGCGGTGCCGAGCGCAAGGCCCGCCGCGCTGCCGATCAGGCCCAGCACCAGCGATTCGGCCAGCACCAGCCGCAGCCGCTCGCGCGGCGTCAGGCCCAGCACGCCGAGCAGCGCGAACTGCTGCGCGCGCTTGGCCACGCTGAGTGCGAGCACCGAGAAGACGAGGAAAGCGCCTGTGAACAGCGCGACCAGCGCCAGCACCGTGAGGTTGACGCGGTAGGCGCGCGACAGGTTGCTCACGCGCTCGGCCGCATCGCCCGGCTCGGCGAACTGCACGCCCGCCGGCCAGCCCGGCGACTGCTGCAGTGAGGCGATGAAAGCCGCGCGGTCGGTGCCGGGCGCCAGCCGCAGGTCGACACGGCTGAGTTGTCCGATCTGGCCGAACAGCTCCTGCGCCGCTGCAATGTCCATCACCGCGAGCGCCGCGCCGCTTGCGGCCACGTGGCCGGCCACGTCGAGCCGCTGCCATGCGTCGCCGCTGCGCAGCTGCACCGTCTCGGTCACGCCGGCACCGGCTTGCGCCGGCAAACCCAGTGCGCTGCGCGCCGCGGCGTTCAGGAACACATGGCCCGGCGCGAACAACGCGAAGCGGTCGACACCGGCCGCGGGCTGCGGCATCAGCGCGGGCGCGATGGCGGGCAGCACCAGCGCGTCGACGCCGATCACGCGCATCGGCACCTGGCGTTCACCGCTTGCCAGTGCCAGGCCCTGGAACTCGAGCACCGGACTCGCGAGCGTCACCTGCGGATGCTGTGCCAGCCGGGCGAACACGGCTTCGTCGAAGCCGCCCTGCACGGCGCGCACTTCGAGATCGGGCTGGCCGTTGACCGAGCGCACCGCGCTGGCGAACTCGTCAAGCGCCGAGGCATTGATCAGTTGCACCGAGAACGCGAGCGCCACGCCCAGCATCACGGCCAGCACGGCCGCTGCATTGCGCCAGGGGTGGTGGCGGAGTTCTTGCCAGGAGAAAGTGGTGAGCAGTGCGCGCATGGCCCGATTGTCGCGGCGCGCGTGGTGTTACATCTGCCGTGGCACGATGGCGCCTCTTCGATGACGCCTGAGGAACCTGACGATGCGGCCCCTGTTTTCTGCCCGGTACCACCGCTGGTTCGCGGCCTGTCTGCTGCTGGCGCTGCTGGCCGGCAACGCGGCCGCGCAGTTGCTGCCCCTCACGTTGGCGAGCGACCCGGTGGCACTGGCCAAGGCCGCGCTCGGTGCCGAACGCGGCACGCTCGTCGTCGGTACCTTGCGCAACGGCAAGGCCGCCTACGGCGCGGCCTACAACCCCGAGCCGCCTTCGACGCCGCGCCCCATCGAACCCAACAGCGCCGAGCAGCCGATGTTCGAGATCGGCTCGGTCACCAAGGTCTTCACTGGCCTGCTGCTCGCGCAGGCGGTGGAGCGCGGCGACCTGAAGCTCGACGACACCGTCGGCAAGCTGCTGGCCGGCAAGGTCGAGGGCCTGTCGCCCCCCGTGGCCGCGGTGACGCTGCGCCAGCTCGTCACGCACACCGGCTGCATGCCCGTGATGGCCGATGGCGTGGGCGGTGGCCCGGCGCTGGCCGAGCAGTTCCGCACCTTCGACAAGCCGATGTTCTGGGCCGCGCTCACGCGCATCAAGCTCACCGCGCCCGCGGCGCCCTGCGAAGGCAACTACAGCAACTTCGGCATGGCCCTGCTCGGGCAGCTGCTGGCCGAGCGCTACAACACCTCGTGGGGCGAACTGGTACGCGCGCGCATCACCGAACCGCTGGGCATGAACGACACCGTGATCCCGCTCGGCGACAAGGCCTCGCGCATGGCCCCGGCCTTCGCCGGCGACCGGCGCCAGCAGCTGCTGGACATGCTGGCCTATGCACCGGCCAGCGCGCTGCGTTCCACCGCCGCCGACATGCTGACCTTCAGCCGCGCGATCCTGGCCGGCGCGGCTGGCCCGCTCGGCCCGGCGGCCGTGCGCATGCTCACGCCGCTGGCGCGTTATGAAGGCGCGGAGATCGGCTACGCCGTGATGGTGCGCGGCACCGAAGGCGCGCGGCGCACCTACTACCACGCGGGCGTGACCGAGGGCTACCGCACGCTCTGGCTGCTCGCGCCCGACACCGGCGAAGCCATGATCGTGCTCAGCAGCAACACGCGCGCGCCGATGCAGTCGGTGTTCCTGGCGATCGGCAAGAGCCGCTACCCGGTGTCGACCCTCGAAGTGCCGGTCGATCCCGCGCGGCTCGATGACTACAAGGGCGAGTTCCGCGTCAACAAGACGATGTCGCTGACCTTCGCCGTGCGCGGCGCCAAGCTGCTGGTGCGCGAGACGGGGCGCGGCTACAGCGCGCTCCTGCCCACGGGCAGCGACCGCTTCGTGGTGGCGTCCATCGGCGCGCAGTTCGTTTTTCGGCGCGGTGATGGGAATGCGGTGACGGGTGTCTCGCTGTCGCAAGGCGGCAGCCAGCTCGACGCGCGGCGCGTCGGCGAGCCGGTCGCCGTGCCGCAGGAGTAAGGGTGGCGCGCCGCTGCCTTCAGCGGGCGAGCGCGAGCAACTGGTCTGCCATCTGCTCGATCTCGGCGCGCATCACGAGCTGTTCGAGCCAACCGGTTGGAATGGCGCCCGCACCGTAGAAGGCGCCTGCCAACTGGCCGCAGATTGCGGCGGTGGTGTCGGCGTCGTCGCCGAGGTTGGCCGCGGCAAGCACGGCCTGTTCGAAGGAGTCCGTGTGCGCGAAGCACCAGAGCGCCGCTTCGAGCGACTCGACGCAATAGCCTGAGCCCTTGATGTGTTCGCGTGCCTTGGCCGTGTAGTCGCCGCGTGCCAGTGCGGCGACTTTCTCGCTCAAGGGCTCGAGTGGCGCGGTCGAAAGAATCGCCGCCTTGCTTTCTCCCTGCAACGCCGCGCGCAATTGCAATGCGAAGAGCCGCGAGCATTCGATGGCTTCCAGCGCGCCATGCGTGGTGCGCGTGCTGTCGCCGGCCTGCCGCCAGGTCGCTTCGATGCCCGGCGCGAAGAACATCGCCACGGGCGCGAGCCGCATCAATGCGCCGTTGCCGGCGGTGCGCGGGTCGGGGTCGCCCGCGAACGGGTCGCCCGATGCGAGGTAGCGAGTGAGGGCGCCCGACACCGTGATGCCGATGTCGAAGCAGTTCCCCGTGCTGCTCATGTAGCCCACGCTGCGCCAGTTGCAGTAGCGGTTCATCTGGTCGGTGGCGTTGAAGCCCTGGCAATGGATCAGGCTTGCCGCAAGGCACAAGGCCATCGAGGTGTCGTCGGTCCATTCGCCGGGAAGTAGGCCGAAGGGGCCGCCGCCCCGCATGTCGGTGACGGGCTCGAAGGTGCCGCGCGCGCAAAACTCGACCGTGGTGCCGACCGCGTCGCCGCATGCCAGTCCGAGCAGGCAACCCCGGTAGCGGTCGGTGCTCATTGCGCTTGCCTCAATGCGTCGCGTGCGGCCATCAGCGCAAAGCCCAGCAGGTTGAGGCCTCGCCATTCGCGAGGGTCTTGCGCGGCCGAATCGGTGGCGGCACGGCCGATGCCCCAGATCGGATCGACCGGGCTGGCCTCCACCAGCACCTGGTGGCCCGTGCCGAGAAGGAAGGCGCCCAGTGCGGGGTTCTGCGAGAACTTGGCGATGTTGCCGCGCGTCACGATGTCCAGGCGCGCTTGCACCCACGCGGCTTCGTCGAAGTCGCGGATCTCGCGGCCGAGCTTCTTGGCTTCGCTGGGCGTGCGCGCCGCGATGATCCGTTCGCAGGTCTGGGCATCGCCGAACAGGCGCGCCTTGCCGGCCATCATGAAGTGCTCCGCCGTGCGGTACTTGATGCCTTCGAGGGTGAACGCGGCTTCGAACCACTGGCTGAAGCAGCTCTTGTTCACACCGGTCTTCGGGGCCTGATGACCCCAGAACAAAAGGTATTCGGTGCGATGCCCTTGCGCGAAGTAGGCGGGCAGGTCCTTGATGCCGCGCGGTGTTGTCGATGTATGCGTCGTCATTCTTTTCTTTTCGTCAGGGGCCGATGTCCAGCGGATGCTCGACCGGCAATTGCAGTTCGGGGTTGTCGTTTTGCGCCAGTGGGCGCTGGGCGTCCACGAAGGGGCGCATGTCGATGACCTCCAGCAGTTCTTCGTGCGCGAATGCCGCGAGCGTGCGGCCACGCAGCCCGAGCTGGATGGCCCGGCGCTCCAGCTTGTTGCCGCTCGGCGCGTGATCCGGGTCCCATTGCAGGCGCACCTCCGATCGGGCGACGGCGGCCTGCCACGCTTCGCGGCTCGGATAGCTGGGGTCGAAGGTCGACGGCACGGCCTCGCGCACCACGCGCTCGAAGAAGGCGCGGCGCAGCCGAAGCCCGAGCGTCACTTCCTGGCCTTGCTTGGTGCCCCAGCCGGAGCGGTACATCATCCAGAGGAAGTTTGGCTTGATCCAGCTCATGCGCGAAAGGCTGAAGTCCGGGCCGTCGAGCCGACCGTGCCGGATCGCGTACTCGCCAATGGCGGGGCGATAGGCCTGGTAGACGATGACCGACTCGGCGTCATGGTGCGCAAGGATGTGCGGGCCACTTTGCGGCCAGCGTGCGCGCTGCGCGATGTGCAGCTCGGTGGGGAGTGGTGTGACAGCGTTGTTCATCTTGTGTTGCTCGTGTTCTTGTTCTTGCTGATTTCGTAAGTTGTTCTGTGCAACTAATTATGGGTTGTATAGTACAACTAATAAAGACGAAGTCAACCCATCCCCGTGAACACCTCTGCCTCGAAATTTCCGCCGTTGACCTTTCCGCGTCCGTTGGTCACGGTCGACGTCGTGATGTTCACCGTGCTCGAAGACGCTTTGCAGGTCTTGCTGGTTCGGCGGCCCGTCGATACGGCCGAGCCGTTTCCCGGCAAGTGGGCGTTGCCGGGCGGCTTCGTGAACATCGATGAAGACGCTTCGCTGCTCGATTGCGCTTTGCGCAAGCTGCGCGAGAAAACCGGCGTCGAGGCGCCGTACCTCGAACAGCTCGGCAGTTGGGGTGGTGCGCAGCGCGACCCGCGCGGCTGGTCTGCCACGCATTGCTTCTATGCGCTGATTCCGGCGCAGGCGATGCAGTTGCGCAGCGGTGCCAACGCGGCGGAGGTGGCGTGGTTCGAGGTCGGTGCCGCATCGCGCAAGCGGCTGGCCTTCGACCACGGCGAGCTGCTCGATGCCGCCATCGCCCGGCTTCGCAGCAAGGTCGAGTACACCTCGCTGCCAGCCTTCCTGATCGAAGAACCCTTCACGCTGCCGGCACTGCAGCACACCTACGAGGTGGTGCTGGGGCGCGACATGGACAAGAGCGCTTTCCGCAAGCGCATGCTCGACGGCGAATTCATGGAAGAGGCCGGCATGGTCACCGGCAGCCTGGGCCGGCCGGCCATGAGCTACCGCTTGCGCGACCGCTCGCAGGCGGCGCTGTTTCCTCGCACATTCAACGCCCGGTAGCTGTCGCGGCCATCGAAGGTTTCGGGGCCGCACGAAGCAGATGCAGGCACCCAGCGACGACGGTTTGTAAGCCTCTATTTCCTCTGTGTAAGCAACGCACCGCGCGACTCTTTCTGCTTAAAGACTAACCCTAGACGCCCTCTGGCCTTGCGGTGCCTACACTGCGGGGCGTTTGGGAGGAGGTGCCGCGCGGGCACCGCACGGCAGGCGCAACACGCAGAAGAAAAGGCGGGCTTGCCCATGCATTGCAGTCGCGAGGGATCTTCCGTTTTTCGGGTTCGCGGCGAGGCGTTCGTGCGATGAGCGCGCAGTCCCTGCTGCACCTGTGGGACGACGGCTTCGCCTACATCACGCCGGCCATCCGATCGGGGCTGACCGCCCGTCCTGCGTTGACCTTGCTGGTATCGATCAGCGGGCATCCGTTCATGCTGGAGGCGCGTGACGGCACGCGCGCGCATTGCACGGCCGCGGTGGTGGCGCCCGATGTGCCGCGCCGGCTCGATGCCGATTGCGGCGGGCTGATCTCGATCAACCTCGATCCCGCGTCGAGCACCTGCCGCATGCTGTCGGCATGGATGGGCGGGCGCCGCATCATGCCGCTCGATGCACGTGTCTTCGGCAGCTTGCGCGACAGCTTCGAGCCGGCGTTGCATGGCGTGCTCTGCGATGCGCGCGTGAGGTCGCTCAGCCAGCGCATGGTGGATGCGGTGACGGGGTCGGCCGCGTTGTCGACGCAGATGGACCCACGCATCGAACGCCTGCTGCAGATGATCCGCACGCACCCGAGCCTGCTGCAGCGCGAAGAGCTGTCGCTGATGGCGTGCCTGTCGCGCGGCCGGTTGAGCCATCTGTTCCGCGAACAGATGGGAATGTCGGTCAAGCGCTACCTGTTGTGGAGCAAGCTGCGGCGCTCCAGCGTGCAGCTGGCCGACGGCCAGCCGCTGACGCACATCGCGCTGGCCAGCGGCTTTTCGGATGCGGCACACATGAGCCGCACATTCCGCGATTCATTCGGGCTGCAGCCTTCGTTCGTGGTGCGAGAGGTGAAGGTCGTGACGGATGGGCATGCGCCCGATGCCTGGCGCTCGCTCGCCGGCAAGGCCTAGCGGGTCGACATCGTTCCCGCGCGGTTCGGTGTGATCGGCCGGGCTGCAATTCAGCACCTTCGTACAAGTCAGCGCGGACCCTGCTGGCTAGTCTCCACGCGTGCCCCGAGAGGCACACAAGAACAACTGGAGACAGGTGAGGATCCGCATGAAATTTCGCTTTCCGACTGGCGGCAAGCTCATCATGGGCGTTGGCGTCGTGGTGGCTGTCGTGGTGCTCTGGCTGTTGTTTGCCGACCAGGGCAGTGCACAGGCGACCTCTGAGGCAGAGAACAAAAGTTCTGCATCCACAGGCACACAAACGACAACGCAGGGCGGCGTCGTGCTGGCGCAGCGGGCCGCTGGCTACAAGCCGTTCGCTCCGGGCGCATCGCCTTATCTCCTGTCGGCCGGCCCTCTGGAGCGCGGCCTGGACGTCGATCAACTGAGGCGCGACCTTGCAGGCAGCGGCAAGAACGTTGAAGACGAGGTCGATCGCCTGGTCAAGCTCGCACGCTTTCGCGACCGCATGAACGTCCTTGCCGAAGTGCTTCCGAGCCTGAGCGACGAAGAGCGGCAACAGGAGTCTTACGAAGTCCTGCAGCAGTTGCCCGAGCACGTGGCCAATGGCGAGATTCTTCCGCGCGAGGCCTTGGCGACCACCACCGCGCTGCTTCAGATCGGCGAATCGGACCCGGTGGTCCGCAGCGAACTCACGAAGCGGTTGACGGCTTCGCTGGAGGCGTATGCCAAGCAGGTCGTGGGCCCCGAGCCCATCACCGAATCGCGCTTCCAGAGCTATGCGCAGGAGCGCGATCGGATGGTCAGCGAAGTGCAGTCCTCCATTCAGGACCCTGAAGCGCGGCAAGCGGCGATGGCGCAGCGCGAGCTCGAGATACGGCGGCGCCACTACTGATCCTGATCCATCCCATCGATTCGATTCCATTCCATTCACAACACAGGAGAGACACAGCCATGCATCGAACAAGAACACTCTGGAGGTTGGCGGCCGCGCTGGCCTTCATGCTTTCGATGGCCACGGCCGGCGCCGCGCCGGCCGCGACCCCGCAGGTCCAGAAGAGCAGGGCCGATGCGCAGGCATTCATCGACGAGTCGACGGCCAGGTACAACGCAGGGCTGAAGTCCAGCTCCAAGCCGGGGCAGACCATCGTGCCCGCGGCCGGCCCCGTGTGGACCGCCGATCTGGACACCTGGGTGGAGTACACCTTTCCGGCCAGTTCGGGCGCATCGTGCATGAATGGAACGCCCTACCGGATGTATTACAAGATCGCGTCCGAGGCGAGCATGCGGGACAAGGTGCTGGTCGACTTCGAAGGCGGCGGCGCGTGCTGGGACTTCGATTCGTGCAAGCCGGGCTCCAAGCTCGGCGCATCCAATCCCGACGGCCTGGCCTCGGGCTACATCCAGGGCGATGGCATCCTGACCAAGACCGCCACCGCCCTTACGTCACCGGTGCTCGACGGCAACACCTTCCTGACCAATGCGGCTGCGTACTTCGTCTTCGGCCGAGGCACGGGCACGCTGGACAACCGAAGTTGGTGGAATTTTCCGAAGTTCACGTCGCAGCCGGAAACGCAGCGATGGACCAAGCTGGTGTTTCCGTACTGCACCGGTGACGTCAACTCGGGCGCGAGCTTCAGGGTCTTCGAAGATCCGAGCAATCCGCAGAACAGCAAGAAGGCCAACTTCAACGGCCTGAACAACGTGCGCGCTGCGATGGCGTTCCTGCGCCAGAACAAGTTTGCAGAGAGCCTGTCGAGCAGGAAGTCGATCCAGCAATTGCTGGTCTATGGCGCCAGCGCAGGTGGCTACTCGTCGCTGGCCAACTACCCGATGATCCGCGAGGCCCTGGCAGGCGACAAGACGCGGGTTGCGATGTTCGATGATTCCGGTCCCATTCTCCCGGCGCCGATCTACAAGCAGCGTGAAGAAATCCTGGCGAGCGACCTCGACAAGACGCCCGCGGTGAAGTTCTGGCAGAAGGTCACCGATGCTTGGGGGTGGTTCCAGCAGCCCACCGCTGCCGATGCGAAAACGCCGGGCCATCCGGAATACGCGGAGCAGGCCAAGGGGCTGGTCGCGCGCTGGGAGAAGGCCACGGGCGAGAAGGTCGAGCTGTTGAAGAGCCGTGGTGGCGACACCGGCAACCTCAACAAGGTGCTCTCCAAGCGGTACGCCCAAGACCGTCTCGGCCTGGGCAGCTTCCAGCAGGACCAGGTCATCTCCAGCTTCGCCTTCGTCGGTGGCCAGAACGCCGAAGTCGTTGGCCTGACGGGCGATGCCTTTCGCGAGGCGAAGATGAAGCTCTTCACCAAGGAGATGAACCTGGTGCGCGCCGAACTCGGCCCGCTGCCCAACTATGGGTACTACATGCCCTGGTCGCGGTATGTGCTCCTGGGCAGTCACGTGACGACGGCGCTCACGTTCGCGGGCACCGATATCTGGCGCGCATCGAACCTGCGCGACGACGGTGGGCGGATCGCACCCGAGTTCAACGGCGACGTGGGTTTCTTCCTGAACAATCTCGTGAGTACCGAGAGCCTTGCGAGCCTTCCGGTGCTCAAGGAAGTCGGGGCACCCGGGGAGTCGTTCAGCGTGGGCAGCTTGATTGGCACCGTCCTCAGCTGGTTCCGCGTCTTCGACGGATCGGCCGCTTGAGTGAACGCTGTGCGATGAGCCGCCTGCGGCAGTGTCAGAGCCGGGCCGCCATCGCACCCAGATAGCTGCGCACCGCCGCATTGGCACTCAGCCCGATGGCGCGGTCGTAGGCCTGCCGGGCCGCGGCACGCGCGCCGCCAGCTGCGAGCAGATGGGCGCGGGCCGCCCAGAAGGGCTGGTAGTTCGTCACCTGGTCTGCGGGAATCGCGTCGAGCGCCTGCAGGCCGATGTCGGGCCCGCGCGCATTCGCCAGCGCGCACGCGCGGCTGACCTGCGCCCCGATGCTCGGGCGCAGCGCCAGCAGGCCCTCGTACAGCGCCACCAGCGTTTCGGGTGGCACCGGTGCCCCGGCGCGGCGTTCGCAGTGCGCCGACTGGATCGCGGCCTCCAGCTGGTAGGTACCGAGCGATTGCATGCCGGAGGCTTGCCGCAGGTGGTGCTCGGCCTGCGCGAGCAGTTCGTGGTTCCAGCGCGTGATGTCCTGTTGGTCGAGTGGCACGTAGGCGCCGGTTTCGCTGCGCCGCGCGGCGGTGCGGCTTTCGCAGAACAGCATCAGCGCCAGCAGGCCCAGCGGCTCGGGCTCGTCGGGCATCAGGTGGCAGAGGATGCGGCCCAGGTCGATGGCCTCGGCGGTCAGGCCGCGCGGCAGCGCGTCGGCGCCATCGACGTCTTCCCAGCCGGTGCCGTAGGCGGCGTAGATGCCGTCGAGCACGTCCTGCAGCCGCTGCGGCAGGTCGCGCGGCTGCGGGTATTCGAAGGGAATGCCGGCCGCGCGGATGCGGGCCTTGGCGCGCACCAGCCGCTGCCCGAGCGTCGAAGGCGAAGTGAGAAAGGCGCCCGCCATGCGAGCGGCGTCGAGGCCGAGCACGGTCTGCAGCATGAGCGGTGCGCGCGCTGGTGCGTCGATGGCAGGGTGCGCGCACACGAAGAGCAGGCGCAGCCGCTCGTCGGGTACGGTCGCACCTTCGGCATCGGCCATGTCGGCCTCGCCGGCCAGCAGCAGCAGCGTCTGCGTGGCCTTGTCCTGCACGCGGGTGTGGCGCCACGCATCGAGCTTGCGGTGCCGTGCCACGCTCAGCAGCCAGGCGTCGGGCTTGTCGGGAATGCCGTCCACGGGCCAGCGCTCGAGCGCGCGCGCAAAGGCATCGGACAGCGCGTCTTCCGACGCCGCGATGTCGTGCGTGCGCGCCGAGAGGATGGCCAGCAGTCGACCGTACGACGCGCGGGCCGCCCGTTCGGCGGCCTGGTGAGCCGCCGGGTCGTTCACGCTGTGGCCGCCGCCATGGCCGTGGCCACGAAGACCGGTCGAACCTCCACGCCGCCACTGGTGGCGCAAGGCGCGCGTGCCGCCCATTCGAGCGCGGCATCGAGGTCGGGCACGTCGACCACGAAGTAGCCGCCGAGCTGCTCCTTGGTGTCCGCGAAGGGGCCGTCCTGCACCTGGCGCTTGTCGCCGCGCACGCGCAGCGTGGTGCCGGTCATGGGCGGAAACAGGCCGTGCCCGCCGAGCGAGATGCCGGCCTGCCGCACGGCGTCGGCGTACGCGATCCAACTGGCGCGGTAGGCCTGCGAGGACGCGTCGTCGCGTTGTTCGAATTCGGACGCGGGCTGATAGAACATCAACATGTATTGCATGGTGTCTCTCCGTCATGGAAAAGTTGGCTTGAGCAACATCGCTCACCCCAATGACGGCCCGCTGCCGGTCATTTCGACACGAAGCCCTGTGCCGAGACGAATATTTTTTACGCGATTGCGGTTTGGCGCAATGCGCTGATCCACCAGCCCGGTTCACCGGGCGCGGCCCCGCGCCCGGACAACACCTTAGCTAGGCAAACCTGACCTGCAGCGACGGCGCGAACATCGACTCCATGTCGGCGCGCAGCCTGTAGGCGGCGGTCGTCGTGTTGATCGCCACGTCGGCCCAGCAGAGGCTCTGGCCCTTCTTGACCGGTCGCACCAGCCTGACGTTGTGCGCCAGCCCGAGCGGCAGGCCGCCCAGGCGCAGCGAGCGGTCGGCCGGCAAGAGCTTGCCCCACACCGTGTAGCCGCCTTCGCCGTCGAGCATCTCGCCCGCGGCGAGGTCGCGCTTGGCGGTGGCCACCACGTCGGCGTTCCAGCAGGTGGCCACGCCGGTCGGTTCGCCGCGCAGCGCCACGCTGGCCACCGACATGCCGACTTCGAGCCCGATCAGGTGCCAGCGCTTGTACAGCGTGAAGTAGCGCCCGCTCGGGTCGGTGTGGGCGTTGTATTCCTCGAAGCAGTTCTTGATGTAGTCGGTCTCGGCCTCGACCGTGACCCACACGCCCATGCGGATGTCGTAGGGGATCTTTCGCCCATCGGCTTCGAGCGAGGAGACAACCTCGACCATGCCCTTGCGCTCCAGCACGCCGCCTTCGCTGCGCGGCCGCGTGACGAAGGGAATGTCTTCCACGCTCGCGGGCGGGTAGAGCAGCCCGTCCGATGGCACCGTGAGGCCGGTGGCGTTGGCGACAGCCGAGCTTTCGATCGACGGCTTGGAGCCATCGAGAAAGCTGTTGAACATCTTCGGATTGAGCCCGCCGCGTTGCGCCTGTTCCGGCGTCAGGCCGTAGTTGCCCCACACCGTCTCGGGTGTCGATTCGGTGAAGTGCGGCAGCCACTTGTGGCCGCGCCCGGCCGCCACCACCGGAAAGCCGCAGGTGCGCGCCCAGTCGACCAGGTCGCAGATCAGCGCGGGCTGGTCGCCGAAGGCCAGCGAATAGATCACGCCTGCCTGCTGCGCCCGGCGCGCGAGCAGCGGGCCGCAGAAGGCGTCGGCCTCGACCGTCACATTGACCACGTGCTTGCCGTGCGCAAAGGCATCGAGGCAGTGGTCGACCGCCGCGATCGGGTTGCCGGTGCACTCGACCACGATGTCGATGGAGGGCTCGCGCGTCACCGCCTGCCAGTCGTCGGTGATCCAGGTGGTGCCGTGCTTCAGCGCCTCCTGCACGGAGCCGGCCGACGCGCGGGCTGGCTCCCAGCCCACGCGCGCCAGGTTGACGCGGGCGGCATCGGGCGACAGGTCGGCAATCGCCACCAGCTGAACGCCGGGTGTGCGCGGCACTTGCGCGAGGTACATCGCGCCGAACTTGCCGGCGCCGATCAGGCCGATGCGGATGGGGCGGCCTTCGGCGGCGCGCTGTTGCAGGCGGGCATGCAGGCTCATGGGTCAGGCCTCCGCGGTGTCGAGCAGGTCGAGCGATGTCATCAGCGCGCTTTCGGGCAGGCCCTTCTTCCAGGGCACATCGACGGGGTAGGGCTTCAGCAGGCAGTCGTCGGGCAGCATCTCGATGGGCGTGAAGTCCCGGTGGGCGATGTACTCGGGCCGCTTGTGGCGGCGGATGTGGTTGCTGACGGCGCACAGGCTCAGGTACACGGCCACGCGGTTGAAGGGCGAGAGGTTGCTGCCCGAGGCATGCACGAGGCAGCTGTGGAACAGGATCATCGAACCGGCCGGGCCCTTGAGCGAGACGATGCCACCGTGCTTGCCGCCGGCGCGGTCCACGAGCTGCGCGATCAGGTCGTTGTCCACCGTCCAGAGCGGGTAGCTGGTGGTGGTGAGGTCATGCTTTGCATCCATCACGCCCTTGCGGTGGCTGCCCGGAATGAAAATCAGCGGGCCGTTGTGCTAGTTCACGTCGTCCAGAAAAATAGCCACGTTCATCGCGCGCTCGGTGGGCATCAGGTCGTCATTGAGCCAGGTGCCGTAGTCCTGGTGCCACTGCCACACGTCGCCCTCGAAGGCCATCTTTCCGTTGATCTTGAACTGGTGCATGTAGACCTCTTCCTCGAAGAGATCGGTCACCGGGCCGACCATGCGCGGGTGGCGCGCCAGCCGTGCGAAGGGCTCGCTGATGAGGTGCGCGGCGAAATTCGTGCGCACGGCATCGGAGCCTTTCTCGCGCACGTTGAAGGCCTCGCGCCGGCTGTACAGCGCGGGCACCGCATCGGTCAGCACCTTCGTCTCTTCGGCCGAGAAGTGGCCGGGGAAGAACAGGTAGCCCTCGCGCTCGAACTGCGCGCGTTGCTCGGGGGTCAACTTCATGCCTTGTCTCCTTGCGTGGCGGGTGTGGATGCGGCGTGTGCGAGCAACTGCCGGGCAAGCCGCTCGCCCAGTGCCTCGCTGGCCTTGGCAACGTGCTGCTCGCTCAGGCGCGCCGCGCGCTCGGCGTTGCCGGCGGCGATGGCCGCGGCAATGGCTTCGTGTTCGTCCCAGAGCGATTCGCGCTGGGGCTCGGCCTGCAGCACCGCGCCCATCGCGCGGCGCAGGTGGCGCCAGTGCGGGTTGGCGCTCTGGCCGATCAGTGGATTGCCCGAGGCTTCGTAGATGGCCTGGTGAAAGGCCACGTCGGCATCGATCATGGCTTCGACATTGCGCCCGCGCGCCGCACGGCGGCCGCGTTCGATGAGCTTCGGGTCGATGCGAAAGCGCTGCTGCGCCGCGAGCCGCGCGGCCAGCACGTCGAGCGCGCCGCGCACCTGGTAGATCTGGCGCATGCCTTCGGCATCGAGCGGTGCCACCAGCACGCCGCGGCCGGGTGCGTCGAGCACGAAGCCGTCTTTCTTCAGCAGCCGCAGCGCCTGCAGCACCGGCTGGCGCGACACCGACAACCGCTGCGCGATGTCTTCCTGCGTGATGCGCTCGCCCGGCGCCAGCGTGCCGCCGCAGATGGCGCCCAGAAGGGCACGGTAGACCTGGTCGACAAGGTCGGGCGCGGCTTCGATGCTGACGAGCTGGGCGGGCATAGGGGCTCCGGGTTCTGAACTCTGTATACAGAGTACGAACTTCAAGGCGAACGTGCACCCGGGTTTTTACCCACCAGGGGGTGCAAAAGAACGGCGAGCCCCGCTAAGCTCGGGTGATGCAACTCCCTACCTACGACGACGTCATCGCCGCGGCCGCGCGGCTCGAAGGCCATGCCCACCGCACGCCGGTGCTGCAATCGACCACCGCCAATGAACGCTGGGGCGCCAGGTTCTTCTTCAAGTGCGAGAACTTCCAGCGCATGGGCGCGTTCAAGTTTCGCGGCGCCTTCAACGCGCTGTCGAAGTTCGACGCCGCACAGCGCAAGGGCGGCGTGATCGCCTTTTCTTCGGGCAACCACGCGCAGGCCATCGCGCTGTCGGCGCGCCTGCTGTCGATGCCGGCCGTGATCGTCATGCCGAAGGACGCGCCGGCCGCCAAGGTTGCCGCCACGCAGGGCTACGGCGCCGAAGTCGTGCTGTACGACCGCTTCACCGAAGACCGCGAGGCGTTGACGAAGCGGCTCGCGCAAGAGCGCGGCATGACGATGATTCCGCCCTACGACCACCCGGACGTGCTGACGGGGCAGGGCACGGCGGTGAAGGAATTGATCGAGGAAACCGGCCCGCTCGACCACCTCTTCGTGTGCCTGGGCGGCGGCGGGTTGCTGTCGGGCTCGGCGCTGTCGGCGCGTGCACTGTCGCCCGACTGCAAGATCTACGGTGTGGAACCCGAGGCGGGCAACGACGGCCAGCAGTCGTTCCGTGCCGGGAAGATCGTGCACATCGAAACGCCCAAGACCATTGCCGACGGCGCGCAGACACAGCACCTGGGCGAGTACACCTTCGGCATCATCAAGCGCGACGTGAACGACATCTTCACCGTGACCGACGCGCAGCTGGTCGACGCGATGCGCTTTTTCGCCGAGCGCATGAAGATGGTGGTCGAGCCGACCGGGTGTCTGGCCTTCGCGGGCGCCATCGCTGCGGGCAAGGCGATTGCGGGCCAGCGCGTGGGCATCGTCATCAGCGGCGGCAACGTCGACCTGTCGCGCTACGCGAGCTTCCTCGCGCCGCAGCAGTAAACGACAGATAGATCGTCAGGCGCGGATGCCGTTTGCTGTCAGGTGCAGCAGGCGGTCCGCGCGGGCGGCCGCGCTTTCGGAGTGCGTCACCAGCACCAGCGAAGCACCGTGCTCGCGGGTCTGGCCGATCAGCAGTTCCATCACCTTCGCGGCGGTGGTCGGGTCGAGATTGCCTGTGGGCTCGTCGGCCAGCAGCAGTGAGGGGCGGTGCACCAGCGCACGCGCAATGGCCACGCGCTGCAACTGGCCGCCCGACAGCGTCTGCGGCAGCCGGGCGCCCATGCCGGGCAAACCGACCGCGTCGAGCATCCTGGCGACGCGATCTTCATCGCGATGCTGGCCCAGCAGCATCAGCGGCAGCGACACGTTCTGCGCCACGTCGAGGTGCGGCAGCACATGGAAGGCCTGGAACACGAAGCCCACGCGGCGCCTGCGCCAGAGCGCGCAGGCTTCGCCGTCGAGCGCGCCGATGTCGATGCCGTCGTGCGTCACGCTGCCCTGGTCCCAGCTGTCGAGCCCGGCCATGCAGTTGAGCAGCGTCGACTTGCCGACACCCGATTCGCCCACGATGGCGACGAACTCGCCGGGCTCGACGCCGAGCGTCACGTTCTCGAAGACAGGCACTTCGCCGTTCTTGCCGTAGTGCTTGCCGAGGTTGGAAATGCGCAGCGTCATCCGGGGCTTGTGATCGATGTGATGAGTTGAACGGTGGCTTGCACCGCGTCGGGCGCGTCGCAGGCGATCACGGTGCGCGTCGGCATGCTGCGCAGCCAGGTGATCTGACGCTTGGCGAGCTGGCGCGTGGCGGCGATGCCGCGTTCGCGCAGGTCATTCAGGGCCTTGGCGTCGGGCGCCGCGGTGCCGCAGGCGTCGAGCATTTCCCAGGCCTGCCGGTAGCCCACGCAGCGCATCGAGGGCAGGTCGGGCGAAAGATCGCCGCGCGCGCGCAGCGCCTTCACTTCGTCGATGAATCCGGCTGCGAGCATGGCGTCGAAGCGCTCGGCGATGCGCGCATGCAGCCAGGCGCGGTCGGTGGGTTCGAGCGAGATCAGCAGGCCCCCTTCGACCGCCTTGGCGGTCTTGTTGTCGCTCGCATGAAAGCTCGACAACGGCTGGCCGCTGCTGGCCCACACCTCGAGCGCACGCTGGATGCGCTGGCTGTCTTGCGGCGCGAGCCGCGCGGCCGTGACCGGGTCGACCTGGGCCAGTCGCGCGTGCATGGCGGGCCAGCCGACGATGGCGGCTTCCGCGTCGATGCTCGCGCGCACGGCGGCATCGGCCGCAGGCATGGCATCGATGCCGTCGAACAGGGCCTTGAAATAGAGCATCGTGCCGCCGACCAGCAGCGGCAGCGCGCCGCGCGCGCGGATCTCGTCGATGAGGCGCGTGGCGTCGGCCACGAAGGCGGCGGCGCTGTAGCTGTCGCGCGGATCGAGGATGTCGATCAGGTGGTGCGGCACCTGCGCCTGCTCGGCGCGGCTGGGCTTGGCAGTGCCGATGTCCATGCCCCGGTACACGAGGGCCGAATCGACGCTGACGATTTCGACGGCCCGCGTGCGCGCCAGGGCGAGGGCGGCGGCCGTCTTGCCGGAGGCGGTGGGGCCGGCAAGCGCGATGTAGCGCGGTGGAACAGGAGGCGCGGCGCCTGGCGATGCCGGGGGAGCGGCCTCGGCGGCCGGAGCGAAGCTGGGAGACATGGTGCGCCGAGGGTAGCAAATGGCGCGCGCCTCGCCGGCGCGCAGGTCTTGCGGCCGCGCACGGCGCCGGCTGGTCGCCGTGCGGCAGGTTCGGTTCAGATGGCGGCGGGCGCCGGTGCCGGCGCTTCACCGCGCACGTTCTGGGGGGCGGGCGCGCTCGGCGGCGGCGCAAGGCGGGGCGGCGGCCGGTTGGCGGCCACCGTGCTCTCGGGCTTCATGCGGAACAACTGCGCCAGTGCCGCGCGGTACTGCGCCTCGCCGACCGAGTTGGTGTCGTGGTGCGAGCCGCCCTCGACCAGCACGAAGAGCTTGGGCACCGTGGCCGCGTCATACAGCTTGCGGCCCAGCGTGGGGTTGATGAGGCTGTCGGCCGTGCCGTGCACCACCAGCAGCGGTGCGCCGATCTGCTTGACCGTGTTGATCGCCTCGAAGCGCTGCGTGATGAAAGGGCCGAAGGGCAGCCAGCCCCACTTGAAGCCGCTCACCACGTCGGCGATGGAGGTGAAGGTGCTTTCGACGATCACGCCGCTTTCGTCGTTCACGTGCGCCGCCAGGTCGATGCCGATGGCGCCGCCGAGCGAGTGGCCGAAGATGTAGCGGTGCTGCCTGGGGTGGCGCGCGGCCAGCCAGGTCCAGGCGGCGCGGGCGTCTTCACGGGCCGATTCTTCGGAGGGCAGGCCCTTGGAGCTTTTGCCAAAGCCGCGGTAGTCGATGGCCAGCACCGAGAAGCCCAGTTCGTGCATGCGCTGGATGCGGGGCGCCGAGCCGGCCACGTTGTAGCGCGCGCCGTGCAGGTACAGCAGCACGGGCGTGTCGGTGGTCTCGGGTGCGCCGCCCAGCCACAGGCCGTGCAGGCGCGCGGGCTCGCCGGTAATGGACGACTGGAAGTCGATCCAGACGTCCTGCATGCCTTCGCTCATGGCGGCGGTGTTGCCCCAGCTGCGGTCGCTGGGCTGGAAGATCCATTGGCGCTGCTGCTCGTCAAGCGTGGCGCAGCCGGCAGCCAGCAGGGCGCAAAGCGAAAAGACTGACGCGAGGAGGGTCCAGCGTTTCATCATGGGGTTGAGGGACAGCGAAGTCGGCCGAAAAGTTCACTTGCTTTCACCGTGGCACGCCGACATTGCGCCCCGGTAACCCTCCGAAACAACGCTCGATGGCGTTTTTTGCACGAGTCCATGCAACGTGCGTGCCCGCCGCCCGGATGACCGCCAAAAACCCTCGAAAACCCTCAAAAAGGGCTGATTCGGCTATCGACCGCGCATGAACAGGTTGTCGAGCTCGCGGATCGACAGCTGTCGCCAGGTCGGCCGGCCGTGGTTGCACTGGTCCGAGCGCTCGGTGGCTTCCATCTGACGTAACAGGGCGTTCATTTCGTCGATGGTGAGCTTGCGGTTGGCCCGCACGGCGCCATGGCAGGCCATGGTCGAGAGCAGTTCGTTCTGCGCGCGCTGCACCACGGTGCTGGCGTCGTGCTGGCCCAGCTCGGCCAGAACACTGCGCGCCAGCTCCACCGGGTCGCCATCCGCCAGCGTTCCGGGCACGGCGCGCACCGCGAGCGTGCGCGGCGAAAAAGGCGTGATTTCCAGCCCCAGCGTGGGCAGCACCGCCGCGCAGGCCTCGGCCGTCGCCACTTCTTCCGGCGTGGCCGCGAAGGTGGCCGGAATCAGCAGCGGCTGGCTGCTGATGGACGCGCCGTCGAGCTGCGTCTTCAGCCGCTCGTACACGATGCGCTCGTGCGCCGCGTGCATGTCGACCACCACGAGGCCCTGGCTGTTCTCGGCCAGGATGTAGATGCCCTGCAACTGCGCCAATGCGCGGCCGAGCGGCCAGGCTTCGTCGTTGGTGGCCTGCGGCGGCGTGGCGGCGGCTTCGGCGCCCGTATCCGAAGGCAGCCCCACGGGCGCACGGAAGGTCATCGGCGCCGCGCCGGTCAGCGGCCATTGCGAAGGCGCGGACTCCGGCTCGTGGGCCTGCTCCACGGTGCGTCGTGGCCACATGGCTTCGAAGTCGCCGGCACCGCGCTCCTGGGCCACGAAATTCATGGAGGGCTGTGCCCAGCTTGCGTTCGAGGGAAGCGGCGTCGGCTTGAAGAAGGGCTGCGGCGTACCGGAGGCCGCCACGGCGTCCCCGGCGCGCGGCGCGGCCAGCGCGTCTTCGATGGCGTGGCGTACCGCTTGGTGCACCTCGCGCCCATCGCGAAAGCGCACTTCGATCTTGGTCGGGTGCACGTTCACGTCGACCCGCGCCGGATCGATCTCGAGGTACAGCGCGTAGATCGGCTGGCGATGGCCGTGCAGCACATCTTCGTAGGCGCTGCGCACGGCGTGCGACAGCACCTTGTCGCGCACGAAGCGGCCGTTGACATAAAAGAACTGCTGGTCGCCGCGCGAGCGCGCCGCGTCGGGAATGCCGGCGCGGCCGACCACGCGCACCGGTCCGCCTTCGCGCTCGACTGCCACGCTCTGCGTCACGAAATCGTCGCTCAGGGCATCGGCCAGCCGCTGCTCGCGGGTGGTGGCGGCGCGCCATTGCTCGACCAGCTTGCCGTCGTGCCAGATCGAAAAGCCCACCTCGGGCCGCGCCAGCGCATGACGGCGCACGGCCTCAATGCAATGGGCCAGCTCGGTGGCGTCGGTCTTCAGGAACTTGCGGCGCGCGGGCGTTGCGAAGAACAGCTCGCGCACTTCGACCGTGGTGCCGGTGGAGCGGGCCACCGGACGCAGCTCGCCGGTGCGTCCGTCGAGCGAGAACGCACCGTCGGCGCCGGCAAAGCGCGAAAGAATGCTGAGCTCGGCAATCGCATTGATCGCCGCCAGCGCCTCGCCGCGAAAGCCCATCGTGCCGACCGTTTCGAGGTCGTTCAGGCTCGCGATCTTGCTGGTGGCGTGGCGGCGCAGCGCCACCGTGAGTTCTTCGCGCGGAATGCCCAGGCCGTCGTCTTCGATCGAGATCAGCCGCACACCGCCCGAGGCCAGCCGCACCGTGATCTGCCGGGCGCCCGCGTCGAGCGCGTTGTCCAGCAACTCGCGCACCACCGAGGCGGGCCGCTCGACCACTTCGCCCGCGGCGATCTGGCTGATCAGTTCGTCGGGAAGCTCGCGGATCGGGCGGCGTTCGGAGAGGGAGTTGGGGGTGGGAAGGGCGCTCACCGGGGCATTCTAGAAGCGGGCGAAAACTGGGTACTCAGTGGGGCTTGGGCTGGAGGTATCGATCCAGGAAGGCACCCACGCGGCTTTCATAGGCCTGCGGCGCGAAGGCGTGCAGGTCGACATGGGCGGCACCCTCCACGATCCAGAGCTCCCGGGGCTCCCCGGCCTTCCCGGCCTTCCCGGCCGCCTCGAAGATTCGCCGTGTTTCCGCAGGCGTGGTATGCCGGTCTTGCGCGCCGGCGGCGATGAGCACGGGCGCCTGCAGCGCGCCGACGTGCTCGATGGGGCGCAGTTGCCCTGTCGAAATCCCGGTGCGCAGGGGAAGCTGCCACAACAACAGGGGCGCGAGCAGGCCACCCGGCGGCCCCAGGACGCGCACCACCCGGTTGGCGACGGCATCGTCGATCGTGGGATACATCGACTCGAGCACCACGGCGCGCACATGAGAATCGGGGGCGGAAAGCACGAACGCAGCGGCGCCCAGGGAGACGCCGATGACACCGATCGGTTCATCGGGCATCTCGCGCTCCATGAAGGCCAATGCAGCCTCCACGCCCTTGGCCTCGCGCACGCCGAAGGTGATTCGGTCACCGCTGCTTTCACCGTGCGCCGGAAGATCGATCAGCAGCACCGAATGGCCGAGGCGACGGAGAAAGTCGGCCCGCGCCATCATCTGGCGGCGATCCGAGCGAACCCCATGAAGCAAGAGGATTGCGCCAGCCCCCGCCCGGCCACGAACCCGCCAGCCTGAAACCTGCTCGCCAGTGCCGTAGGGGATTTCGACCGCTTCAGCTTGCAGCGATTCGGTGGGTTGACCGGCTGAGCGATGGACGGGATGGCTCAGCAGTTCGCCCACGCCTGCGACCGCCAGCACGCCCGATGCCAGCAGCGCGAGCGCGACGTAGATTCTTCGACTGCGCACGACGGCGGCGCCGTGTTGTTCAGTGCGACATCAACGTATTCGACGGCAGTTTCTCGTCCAGCAGCTTGCGCGCCGTCTCGATGCCCGCCACCGGCAGCAGCTTCGCGTCGAGCAGGCCCATCTGCACCAGCACGCTGGCCTGGTCCCAGTAGATGTGCTCGTGGTAGAGCTTGTTGCCACGGAACTTGATGACGGCCAGCAGCGGCACCTCGACGCGCTTGCCGGTGGGGGCGACGCCCGGGAGCATCCACGGGATCTCGGTGGTGTGGGTGAAGCTGAAGAGCAGTTCGTCGACCACCTGGGTGGCGCCGACGGTGCGCGAGATCGACGTGAGCGCGGTGTCGGGCGGGTTGCTGTTGACGAAGTGGTTCGTATAGAAGGCGTGCAGCGCCTTGTAGCCCACGCCACCGGTCATCGTCGGGATGTGGTTCACGTAAGGCTCGGCCACCATGGTGGCCATGGTGTCGTCGACATTGCGGGTGCCGAACTCGTACTCGCAGTGCTTGTCCCACAGCGCCGAGAGGTCGTAGTGCGGGCCGATGGCGCCCTTCAGCGTGGCGATGCTGCGCTCGTGTGCCATGAGCGCCGACGGCTTGTGGAAGTGCTCGCCGCCCACGCGCGCGAAGGCATGGTCCATGCCGGGGTACACGTACAGCGACACGCCGGGGCGGCCCTTGAGCGTCTGCACGATGCGGTCGCGTGCCTCGGGCGGGCAGAACTTGTCGAGCTCGGCGACGTGCAGCGTCAGCGGGCACTTGATCTTGTCGGCTTCGTCGAGCGCGGCGTCGATGCCGACGCCGTAGTAGCCGACCACCGCATCGGCGTCGGTGCGGCAGGCCGAGAGGTACGCCAGCTTGCCGCCCAGGCAGAAGCCGAGCACGCCGACCTTCTTGTCGGTCACTTCGGCGCGGCCGCGCAGCGCGTCGATGGCGGTCTGCATGTCTTGCATGCCCTTGGCTTCGTCGAAGCCACCGTAGAGCGCAAAGGCGCGCTGCCAATCGGCTTCGCTGTAGCCGAGTTCGACGTTGGGCTCCTGGCGCCAGAAGAGGTCGGGCACCAGCGCCACGTAGCCTTCTTCGGCGTAGTAGTCGGCCACCTCGCGCATGGTGTGGTTGATGCCGAAGATTTCTTGCGCGATCACCAGGCCCGGGCCGGTGCCGCCTTCGGGCAGTGCGAGGTAGCCGCGAAAGGTGCCGCTGCCGTCGGCAGCTTTCATCTGGATGTATTGGCCTGTCATCGTGAGTCTCTCCGGGTGGGTGGTTTTATCGAGGTTGCAACAACTGCTTGAACATGACGAAGGCGTCCACGTAGCCGTGCTGCGGATGCCTGAAGGCGCCGGGCAGGGTGCCGACGATGTCGAAGCCCATCTTGCGCCAGAGCCGCACCGCGCCTTCGTTGGTGGACACCACGAAGTTGAACTGCATCGCGCGAAAGCCCATTCGAACGGCCTCCTGCTGCGAGTGTTCGCACAGCGCCGAGGCAACGCCCAGGCCGCGCGCGGCGTCGGACACCACATAGCCGCAATTGCTCACGTGCGCGCCCTGGCCCGGCTGGTTGGGCCGGATGACGTAGGTGCCAAGCACCGTGCCCTCGTCGTTGCAGGCCACGAAGGTCGCGGTGGGCACCTTCGTCCACGAGTGGCGTGCCTGCTCTTCGGTGATGTCGGGCGCGTAGGTGTAGGTGTCGCCGCGGCGAAAGGTCGGTTCAAGGACGGCCCAGATGGCCGGCCAGTCCGCGTCGAGCGCGGCGCGTATGTGCAGCATGGGGTGATTCAGGGTGCGTTCGGGTTCAGCAAGGATAATCCGCGCCCATGGAAATCATCAGCTTTCTCGTCGACTTCATTCTTCATGTCGACAAACACCTCGAGGCCTTCGTCATCGCCTATGGCCCCTGGGTCTATGCACTGCTCTTCCTGATCGTCTTCGTGGAGACGGGGGCGGTGGTGATGCCGTTCCTGCCGGGCGATTCGCTGCTCTTCATCGTCGGCGCGCTGTGCGGCGCGGGGCTCATGAACTTTCCGCTGGCCTGCGGCATCCTGATTGCAGCGGCCATCCTCGGAGACCAGACCAACTATTCGATCGGCCGCTACTTCGGGCCGAAGGTCTTCCAGTGGGAGAGTTCGCGCTTCTTCAACCGCAAGGCCTTCGACCAGGCCCACAGCTTCTACGAGCGCTATGGCGGCATCACCATCATCCTGGCGCGCTTCATGCCCTTCATTCGCACCTTTGCCCCGTTCGTGGCGGGCGTGGCGGAAATGAGCCGCGCGAAGTTCACCATGTTCAACGTGGTGGGCGCGCTGATCTGGGTGCTGGGCATCGCGACGGCGGGCTACTTCTTCGGCAACCTGCCGTTCGTGCGGCAGCACCTGGACAAGATCATCTGGGCGCTGATCTTCGTGCCGGGCCTGCTGGCGATCTACGGCGCATGGCGCGCCTCGAAGGCCGAGAAGGCACGCGCGGCGCAGGTGCCGCAGGCCTGATCGCCATCGGGCTCCCATCAACAAAAAGCGCGCCCGAAGGCGCGCTTTTTTCTTGTGGCGGGTCCGAGCCGCAGCGGCGGCTCAGCTCAGGTCAGTAGTTCGGCCCGTTGCCCGGGTAGTAGCCGCTGCCCGACGGATAACGCTGCTGGTTGTAATAGTTGCGTTCGTCGGCGTTACGACCCACCTGGTTGCCGATGATGCCGCCGATGGCAGCGCCACCCAGCGTCGCGCCGGTGTTCTTGCCGATCGCATTGCCGATCAGTGCACCGCCCACCGCGCCCACGCCAGTACCGAGGTTCTGGTTGGGACCGCTGGCGCAACCTGCAATCGTCATGACCGAAGCGGCTGCGGCTGCAGCGATCCAGAGACGTGTGTTCATGATGTCCACCTTTCGAGGAGTGATGTCCCATCATGTCCAGAAGCAAGGTGCCGCGGGTGTAGGAGCCTGCCGCGCCTGCCTGTGCGGTGCAGCAAGCCGCCCGACGTGGGACACGAGGGGGCGGCGGCTTTACAAAGGCCCGGCTACAGCTGCCGGCTGCGCGCCAGCGGCGGGTTCTGCGCGAAGTAGCGCTGGATGCCGCGCATGAGCGCATCGGCCAGGCTTTCCTGGTACTCCACGCGGCGCAGGTTGGCTTCTTCTTCGGGGTTGCTGATGAAGGCGGTTTCGACCAGCACGCTGGGAATGTCGGGCGCCTTCAGCACGGCAAAGCCGGCCTGCTCGACCTGGCCCTTGTGCAACCGCGCACCGATGCCCTTGATCTCGCCCAGCATCGCGCCGCCGAGCTTCAGGCTGTCGTTGATCTGCGCGGTGGTGCTCATGTCGAGCAGCGCGCGCTGCACCTGCGCCTCGTGGTTGCCGACGTTGACGCCGCCGACCTTGTCGGCGTCGTTCTCCTTGTTGGCGAGCCAGCGCGCCGCGCTGCTCGATGCGCCGCTCTGGCTCAGCGCGAACACGCTGGCGCCGCGCGCGGCGGGCGTGGTGAAGGCGTCGGCATGGATGCTCACGAACAGGTCGGCCTGCACGCGCCGCGCCTTCTGCACGCGCACGCCCAGCGGCACGAAGAAGTCGGCGTCGCGCGTGAGAAAGGCGCGCATCGGGCTGCCGTTGACGCTGCCCGCGTTGATGCGTTCGCGCAGCCGGTGCGCCACCTGCAGCACGATGTCTTTCTCGCGCGTGCCGTTGGGGCCGATGGCGCCGGGGTCTTCGCCGCCGTGGCCGGGGTCGAGCGCCACGATGATGATGCGGTCGGTGCGGCTCGCGGTGGCGCCGCCTCGCGCGACGGCCACCGGTGGCGGTGCGGGTGGTGGCGGCGGGATGGGCCTGATAGGTGCCGTGCCCGCCACGGACGGCGGCGGGGCGACGATCACGGGTGATGCGGTCGGGCGGTCGTTCCCTGCGATGACCGGTGGTGCCGTGGTCGATGGGCCGGGGCGCATCGACTGCTGCGCCATC
Source organism: Variovorax sp. EL159 (assembly GCF_900100965.1). Classification (GTDB taxonomy): domain Bacteria; phylum Pseudomonadota; class Gammaproteobacteria; order Burkholderiales; family Burkholderiaceae_C; genus Variovorax. Next base: position 37,392 of record NZ_FMUJ01000009.1, read on the forward strand.
AGCTCGCCCAGCGGGTCGCCGGCCGGCGTGGCGGGGCGCACCGGCGTGACGGGTGCAGTGGGCGCGGTCGCCACGGCCGTGCCGTTGCTGCTGGTACCGCCGCTGGACTTGGGCGCATCGCGCAGCCGCTCGGCGATCAGCGCTTCCATCGGGTCGATGGCCTGCTCGGGGTACAGGTCGAGCACCAGCCGGTGCTTGTAGGCCGCCACGGGCGCCAGCGAGAACACCTGCGGCACCACCGCCTGCTTCAGGTCGAACACGATGCGCACCACCTTCGGCGCGTTCTGTCCGACACGCAGGCCGTTGATGTACGGGTCGCCGGGCTTGATCTTGCCGACCAGCTCGCGCAGCTCGGGGTTCAGGTCGATGCCCTCGATGTCGACGGCCAGCCGCGGCGGGCTGCCCACCACGAGCTGCTGCGAGTTGAGGCGGGCATCGGACTCGATGGTCACGCGGGTGTAGTCGGCCGCGGGCCAGACCCGCACGGCGAGGATGGTGGCGCCGCGCGCGATCTGGTGCACGCCGAGCATCAGCGCGATGCTGCCGCCCTGCAGCAGCACGCGCCGTTTGATGCCGCCCGCCTTCATGCGGCGATGCGCGCCAGCAGATCGCTGCCGCGAGGGGTGTTCGCGAGGAGGGTCACGCTGCGTGTGTCGTCAGTCATTGCTTCGATTTTAATAGCTAGGTCGGCCGGTGGTGTGCGCCCTGCGGCGTTTTCTGGCCACTCTGCCAACTTGAGGCCGGGGCCCGCGAAGATGTCGCGGAAACCGGCGTCGTCCCATTCGCGCGGATCGGCGAAACGGTAGAAGTCGAAATGGAAGATCGCGAGCCCGTCGGGCGCTTCGTGCGGTTCGACCACGGCATAGGTCGGGCTCTTGATGCGGCCTTCGATGCCGAGGGCGCGCAGCAGGTGTCGTACGAAAGTGGTCTTGCCGGCGCCGAGGTCGCCATGCAGCGCGATGAAGGCATCGCGCAACGCAGGCGCGGCGGCGAGCGATCGCGCGAAAGCTTCGGTGTCGGCTTCGCTGCACCAGCGCACGATGCGTGTGGTGCCTTTGGGCGTTTCTACAATCGGCAAGTGATCGTCAGCCATCCACTCGTTGTTCGTATTCAGGCATTGGCCCGGGAACTCGGATTCTCCCAAATCGGAATCGCGGGCGTCGATTTATCGAGCGCCGAGGACGGTCTGATGCAATGGCTGGCCCATGGGTTCCATGGCGAAATGCAATACATGGCAACGCACGGCACCCGCCGCGCGCGTCCGGCCGAGCTGGTGCCGGGCACGGTGAGCGTGATCACCGCGCGCATGGACTACCTGCCGCGCAGCACCGCGCCCGACTGGCAGGCCATCGAGTTCGACCGCCTCACGCGGCCCGGCGAGGCCATCGTGTCGGTCTATGCGCGGGGCCGCGACTATCACAAGGTGCTGCGCAACCGGCTCGCGAAGCTGGCCGAGCGCATCGCCGAAGAGGTTGGCCCCTTCGGGCACCGCGCCTTCACCGACTCGGCCCCCGTGCTCGAAGCCGAGCTGGCCTCGCGCAGCGGGCAGGGCTGGCGCGGCAAGCACACGCTGGTGCTCGACCGCAACGCGGGCTCGATGTTCTTCCTGGGCGAGATCTATGTCGACATGGATCTGCCGCCGAGCGAGCCCGTCACCGCGCACTGCGGCAGCTGCAGCGCCTGCATCGACGTGTGCCCGACGCAGGCCATCGTCGCGCCGCAGCGGCTGGACGCGCGGCGCTGCATCTCCTACCTGACCATCGAGCACGGCGGCCCGATTCCGCTGGAGCTGCGACCGCTGATGGGCAACCGCATCTACGGTTGCGACGACTGCCAGCTCATCTGCCCCTGGAACAAGTTCGCCAAGAAGAGCGAGCTGCCCGACTTCGACGCGCGCGAAGGGCTCACGGGGCGCACGCTGGCCGAGCTGTTCGCGTGGAGCGAAGAAGACTTTTTGCGCCGCACCGAAGGCAGCCCGATCCGGCGCATCGGCCACGAGCGCTGGCTGCGCAACATCGCGGTGGCGCTGGGCAATGCGGTGCGCTCCGGTGAAGCGGGCGCGCAGGAGGCGCTGGCGACCCGCGCCGCGCATCCGAGCGAACTTGTGCGCGAGCATGTCGCGTGGGGGCTCGCGCAGGAAGCGGTCGCCTAGCTGCGTGCGATGCGCGAGCGGGTCGCCCCAGGCCCCATCGGCGCCGGCATCAGTTGAGTCGGCTATATGCAACTGACATTTGATTCGTTCCGGATGCGTGGCCCGCAAATCAGAATGCGGCCTTCATCGCCATGCATCAAGAACTTCAACATCCGCGTTTGCCTACCCGCCTGCCATCGGCAGCGGGTGCGGCGCGTCGATGTCTGGGCTGACGACAGCACGCCTTGAATGCGGCGGCGCAGCCCGCCCGTCTTCGATTCTTTTTTCTCTCCTTGATGGACAACGCGGAGGCGAATGCCGTTCGCGAGAACCATCGCACCGCCATGGCTGTACCTTCCGCCGAACTTCCTCTCATCGAGCTTGCTGCTGCAGGCAATGCACCGCGCGCCCTTTCGCTGGCGCAACGGCTGCGCGCATCGGCGCGCTACCTTGCTTCGTCGCGCTGGGTCGGCTGGCCCTTTCCGCTGCTGGTGCTGCTGCTCTGGCAGCTCGGTGCGCACTACGAGTGGATCGCGCCGCAGGTGCTGCCGCCGCCGGCCATCGTCTGGAACACGCTGGTCGATCTGTTCAGCACAGGCGAGATCTGGGGCCACTTGCAGATCAGTCTGACGCGTGTGTTCGCTGGCTTCGCGCTGGGGCTGTTCGCGGGGTTCGCGCTGGGCGTGACCATGGGGCTGTCGCCGCTTTTCAAGGACTACGTCTACCCCTTGTTCAAGGCGTTCAGCCAGGTGCCCGTGCTCGGGTGGCTGCCGCTGCTGATGCTGCTGGTCGGCATCGACGAATCGCTCAAGGTCCTGCTCATTGCCAAGGCCGCGCTGGTGCCGGTGGCGCTCAATACCTACAAGGGCATCCAGGGCGTGCCGACGCGTTATATCGAGGTGGCGCGCGTGCTCCGGTTCTCGCGCTGGCAACTGCTGCGCAAGGTGGTGCTGCCCTCGGCCTTCGCGCCGATCTGGAACGGCGTGCGCTACGGCTTCACGCATGCATGGCTGGCGCTGGTCGTGGTCGAGCTGCTGGCTTCCAGCGAGGGCATCGGCTTCCTGATCGTCTATGGCCGGCAGTTGTTCCAGCTCGACGTGGTGCTGGCGGCCGTGGTGGTGGTCGGTGCCGTCGGCTTCGCGCTCGACAAGGTCTTCGCGCTGATCGAAAAGCGCCTCACGCGCTGGCAGCGCCCCGGTTTCTGAGGACGACGGCATGAATGAAGCCAATGCACTGACGCCCCCCGCAACCGCGGCCCGCCGCGCGCACCCCGTGCCCAAGGCCCTGCGCGGCTGGGTCATTCCGCTGCTGCTTGTCGCGCTGTGGTGGAGCGCCGCGCGCTTCGGCTGGGGCAATGCGGCCTTCCTGGTATCGCCCGAAGCGGTGTGGCAGCGCGCGGTCGACTACACCGCGAGCGGCGAGCTGTGGGTGGCGCTGGGCTCGAGCCTGTGGCGCGACCTTGCCGGCTTCGCCATCGGCGTGACAGCGGGCCTGCTGGGCGGTGGCGTGCTCGGCCTGTCGCGGCTGGCAGAACGCGCGTTGGGGCCGAGCTTCCACACGCTCAAGCAGATTTCGCTGTTCGCATGGATTCCGCTGATCTCGGTCTGGTTCGGCCTGGGCGATGCGGCCAAGGTGGCGTTCCTTTCGCTGGCCGCTTTCTTCCCCGTGGTGCTCAACACGCACGAAGGCATTCGCAGCGTGCCGCGCGAACTGATCGAGGTCGCGCGGGTGCTCAGGTTCAGCCGCTGGCAGATGCTCACGCGCGTGGTGTTGCCCAGTGCCTCGCCCTCGATCTTCGCGGGCATCCACCTGGCGCTGATCTATGCCTGGCTTGCAACGCTTGGCGCCGAGTACCTGCTGGTCTCGGGCAAGGGCATCGGCAACACCATGATCGACGGGCGCGAGCATTTCCAGATGGACCTCGTGCTCTTCGGCGTGATCGTGGTCGGCCTCACCGGCTTCACGCTCAACTGGATCGCCACCCGCATCGAGACCCGGCTGCTCGCCTGGCGCGGCCGGCTGGTCGCCCAATTCTGACAACGCAAGGAACACGACCGTGGCTCACGCAGGAACGCTGGACATCCGGCATCTCCACAAGCAGTACGAGGTAGAGGGCACGCCGTTGCCCGTGCTCAGCGACATCTCGCTGAGCATCGCGCCGGGCGAATTCGTCAGCATCGTCGGCACCAGCGGGTGCGGCAAGTCGACGCTGCTGCGGCTGGTGGTCGGCCTGGAGGGCGACTACCAGGGCGAGCTGCTGCTCGACGGCCATCGCATCGTCGGCACCAGCCTGGAGCGCGGCATCGTGTTCCAGGAGCACAGGCTGTTTCCCTGGCTCAACGTCGAGGACAACATTGCGCTGAGCCTGCTCAACGCACCGCTGACCGAAGCCCAGAAGCGCGTGCAGGTGCACGAGCACATCGAGCTGGTGGGGCTGCAGGGTTTCGAGAAGGCGTTTCCGCACCAGCTTTCGGGCGGGATGTCGCAGCGCGTGGCGATCGCGCGGGCCCTGGTCAACCGGCCCGAGGTGCTGCTGCTCGACGAGCCCTTCGGCGCGCTCGACGCGATGACGCGCGCGCACCTGCAGCAGGAGCTGCTGCGCATCTGGCAGGCGGAAGGCATCACGACCATCCTGGTCACGCACGACGTGGAAGAGGCCGTGTTCCTGGGCGACAAGGTGGTCGTGATGGAGCCTCGCCCGGGCCGCATCCGCCGCATCGTTCCCGTGCCGCTCGCGCATCCGCGCAACCGGGCGAGCCAGGCTTTTGCCGAGATCAAGGAAAGCGTGCTCGCCGAATTCTCGGGACAGCCGGCCGAAGCCCCGGCGCTGGTGCCCGCATCGCGCAGCGCCGGGTCGGTGCTGTTCGCCATCTGATCTTTTCCATCGAAAGCCTTTCATGCGCACTTCTTCTTCGTCATCTCTTTCCGCCGGCCGCAGGTCGTTCGTTGCCCTCGCCATGCTGGCCGGGCTGTTCGGTACCACCCTCGCATCGGCCGCCGACCTGCCCAAGGTGATCCGCCTGGCCGCGCCTGAGCAGGGCAGCCAGGGCAAGTCTTTTGCCGGCGCCGGGCCGGTGTCGCTGGTCTATGCCCAGAAGGCGCTGGAGGCCGAGTTCGAGAAGGACGGCGTCAAGATCGAATGGAAGTTCTTCAAGGGCGCGGGCCCGGCCATCAACGAGGCACTGGCCACCGGCCAGCTCGACGTCGTGTTCCTGGGCGACCTGGCCGGCGTGATCGGCCGCGCCAACGGCCTGAAGACGCGGCTCGTCGCCTCGGGCGGACGCAACAGCAACAGCTACCTGGCGACCGCGCTGGGCAGCAACATCCAGAGCTTCAAGGACCTGAAGGGCAAGCGCGTGGCAGTGCTGCGCGGCACGGCCTACCAGCTGTCTTTCAACCGCCTGCTCGAAGATGCCGGCCTGACCGAGAAGGACGTGCGCTTCACCAACCTCGACTGGCCGACCTCGAAGGCGGCGCTGGTCAGCAAGGACATCGACGCGACCTTCGGCGGCTCCGACCTGCAATTGCTCAAGCTTGCGGGCACGGCCGAGATCCCGGTCAGCACCCGCGGCAGGGGGCCGATCTACGGCATCAACTCGGGCGTGATCGCGACCGACACCTTCGCGAAGCAGCACCCCGAAGCGCTCACGCGGCTGATCAAGGTGATCGTGAAGCAGGCGCAGTCGGCGTCCGACAACAGCAAGCGCGATGCGCTGTTCGCGCGCTTCGGCGAAATTAGCGGCCAGCCCGTCGCGCTGTTCAGCAGCGACTTCGAAGGCGCCTCGCTGAAAGAGCGCTACTCGCCGCTGCTGGACGATGGCTATGTCTCGCACTACACCGATGTGATCGACGGCGCGAAAAAGGTCGGCATCATCCGCCAGACCTTCAATGCCAGGGCCTGGGCCGATCCGAGCTTCCTTGCGCGTGCGCTCAAGGAGCTTCAGCTCGAGAATTTCTGGGCGCCCACCAACGCGGCAGGCCTGGCCGCAAGGCAGTGAGGTCGATGGCGATGAGCAGCAGCAAGACCCCCAACATCATCGTCATCCTGGCGGACGACCTCGGCTACGCGGACCTCGGTGTCTACGGCCAGACCGGCTTTGCGACCCCGCACCTCGACGGCCTGGCTGCAGAGGGCGTGCGCTTCACCCAGGCCTATGCGAACTCGGCCGTTTGCTCGGCGACCCGCTTCGCGCTGATCACCGGGCGCTACCAGTATCGGCTGCGAGGCGGGCTGGAGGAGCCGATCGCCACCAATGGCAAGGGCCTCGGCCTGCCGCCCGAACACCCGACGCTGCCTTCGCTGCTCAAGGCCGCGGGCTACGACACCGCGCTGATCGGCAAGTGGCACCTGGGCCGCCCGCCCGAGTACGGCCCGCAGCGCAGCGGCTACGACCGATTCTTCGGCAACCTTGGCGGTGCCGTCGACTACTTCACGCACAAGGCGGGCGTCGGCGACGACCTGCCGCGCGATCTCTACGAGGGCGACGTGCCGGTCAAGCGCACCGGCTACTACACCCAGATACTGGCCGACGAAGCCGTGGCCTACGTGCGCGAGCGCGCCGAAACACCCGACAAGCCCTTCTTCTTGTCGCTGCACTTCACGGCCCCGCACTGGCCGTGGGAAGGGCCGGAAGACGAGCACGTTTCGCGCGGGCTCAAGGACCTCTTTCACTACGACGGCGGCAACCTCGAGACCTACGGAAAGATCGTGGGCGCGCTCGATGCGGCCGTCGGGCAGGTGCTGGCGGCGCTCGACCGGGGCGGCCTGGGCGACAACACGATCGTCGTCTTCACCAGCGACAACGGCGGCGAGCGCTTCTCCAAGAACTGGCCCTTCACCGGCCAGAAGACCGAACTGCTCGAAGGCGGGCTGCGCGTGCCGACGCTGCTGCGCTGGCGCCAGCGGCTCGCGCCACGGGTTCAGCCGCAGGTGACCATCTCGATGGACTGGCTGCCGACCTTGCTCGCGGCCGCGGGCGTGGCGGCGCATCCTGACTACCCTAGCGATGGCGAGAACATCCTGCCGGTGCTGGAGGGCAGCGCGCCCGTGCATCCGAGGCAGCTCTATTGGCGCTACAAGTCGCAGTCGCAGCGCGCGGTGCGCGACGGCGACTGGAAGTACCTCAAGATCAACGACAACGAGTTTTTGTTCGACGTGGCCGTCGACCAGCGCGAGCGGGCCAACCTGCGTGCGCGCGAGCCCGAGGTCTTCGAGCGGCTGCGCCGGCAATGGGCTGCGTGGGACCAGAATTTTCTGCCGATCACCGACGAGGTGTTCACGCACGGCGTGACGCCCGACATACAGGCGGATCGCTACGTGCCCGACCGCTTGCACCGTGCGGCGGTGCTTGGCGCGCCGAACGGGACGCGTTAAGACGAAGACTGAAAGAACGGATCGATGTTGTTCAGTGCAGCGCGCGCTGCTGGCAATGGCCCGCACGCGCGGCTGCAGCGGAAGGCGGGTTGATACCCGCCTGCATTCAGTTCGTGTCTGCGTGGCTTTCGAAGAAACTGCGAGCCGCAAGCAGGCAAGGGGGGCTCACAAGCAGATAGTGATATCCATCCAGAGTCTTTTGTGATTTTTCACGCGCCGTAACTGGGTTCAATATGTTCCAGTTGATAGCTGATGCAAGCCGAAATCCCGTGTGCGCAAAGGCGAACGAGTCGCCAGGAGCAGGTGTCGCCTCAAGGTCAATGACTTTCAGTTTGTCGTCGGGCATTCCATTGGCACGAAAGTAAGCGGCGGTCGCCAAGGTGCTGCGAAAGCTCACGGTCGCGTCCAGGCCACCACCGCACATCAGGACCGGGCGCTGTGGCGTCCAATCGCGAAGGTCGTTTGCAAGTGCTGCCTTGCGCATTGCATTTCGCGGCTGGCATTGGAGCGGGGTTGAGGCACCAGGGTTCGCTGCAGATCCATTCACCTCTTCGCTTGGGAGCTTGAATTTTTTCCCCGCATTCATGTGAAGAACAGCGCTCTCGATGAGGGGGGCGTACTGGACCATGGTGCGCTTGATGGCCGGAAGATCGGTCCCAAAGCCCGCGCTCAGGGCGACCCCCACTAGCCAAGGTGGATTTTCAATCCACCTCATGATTGCTGCAATCGATCCAAGAGTCGTCAGGTCGACGCCGGTGGCGGTCTGGATTCGATCAACAACTTCCTTTGCGCCAGAAAGTCTGTAGTCCACATACGTTTCCGCCAGTTCGGGTAGATCTGACAAAGGGGCCAACGTATTGCCGGGGCAGGAGTTGGATCTGATGTCTTCCAGCACGGCTCTGATGTACGTGCCTTTGATCAAGTTCGCGTCACCGCTCTGCTTGAACCACGGGTTCGGAACAGACGGCTTGTCGCTTTCCGGAAAGAACTCATAGGCGGGAAGCTTGCCGCTAGTGATCACATCGTTGAGCGTTGGTTGGTTGCTCGGCATCAAGGCTTCAATGCCACTGGCATATCGAGCTTCATAGATTTCTCCAGGGTCGGCATAGAGACTGCCAAACTGCGTTTGCCAAGAGGTTGTCAAGAGAGGGATGAAGGGCGTTGCCCCATTGGAAGTCAGTCCCTGGAAGTTGTGATCGATCAGCAGGCTGATGGCTGAGGGCGCAGAGATGGGGGCCGATGCCGTGATCGACTGCCCTGTAGCCTGCAATTCACGATGCGCTGCCATTGCAACGTAGCCGCCTTGGGAAATGCCTGTCACCAAGAGCTTGCCGGAATCTTTTCCACCGATTTCAGGCAATGCCTTTCGTGCTGCGGTGAGCGCGTCGACCAGATCTTTGCCTTGCTGGTCGCCATTCAGGTACGGGTGGTATGGAAGATTCGACTTGCCGTACCCGGCTAGGTTAGGCGCCACCACGATATAGCCGCGTGACGCAAAGACGGCTGCCACCAGCATGCCCTCTGCCGCTGCCGGCTGCGTTGGATCGGTGAGCTTTGTGAAGGTGTAGTCGCGCGTGAACCAGGTTCCGTGAGCGTAGAGCGCGATAGGGCGGGGGCCTTGACACATGGGGCTCGCGCCCGTGGGAATCATGACGACGCCGTTCGCATTGATGATCGCGCCTTTCTCGTCGCCCGTGCGGTATTCCAGCTCACGCAGATCGATGCCACACGCAACGGCCGATTTACCGGTGATTGCAGGAAAGCCCATGAGCACTTGCTTGAGTGCCGGGTGTTCTTCAAGGCGAAGGCTGAACTCATCGGCCGAGAGCCGTTGCAGGAGTGCGGGTGGGCTGACTATCAGCGACCCTCTGCCTGCCGACGCCGTAGGTGGTGCACTGTCCGCTCCGCGTGCGGGCAATTGCGCTACGGTATCGAGTGCTTTCACCTCGCTATCCACCACTGCTGAACTCTGTTTGAGAGAGATCGGGAGCAATCCTGAACCTCCCCCGTTTCCTCCGCCGCCGCATGCAACTACGACCCACGCCGTGCACAGCATCGGCGCAATTTTCCATGACCTCATGAACCGTCTCCCTTGTGAAAGTTTCGAGCGGCCGGAGTCTAGGAAGAGCTTGGAGTTAACACTGTCAAGTGCTGGTTAATTGCGCCAGATTGCGGGTTTTCCACTGCACTAGTGTTGCGTTATCCGCGGAATATTTCACGAGACAAGCACTGCAGTCTTGGTGGTGGACGATGAATTGCCGCTTGCATTCACTTTCTTTGCAAGACGGCATCCGGCGGCGATCGCTTAACTGACAGATACCTATCTGAGCCGGATGCCGCGAGAGACTGATCGCAAACGTCCCGGGGTCGCGCCCGCGTGGCGAATGTCGTCGGCTCAATCAGACCAGAATGCTCCTCCGGTCTTTTTAGATCGGCAGGATCTCGCGCACCCGCTCCCACGGCCGGCACATCAGCGTGCCGCGCGGCGACACCACGATCGGCCGCTGCAGCAGGATCGGGTGCGAGACGATGAAGTCGAAGAGCTGGTCGTCGGTCCACTTCGGATCGGCCAGGTCCAGTTCTTCGTAGGGTGCTTCCTTCGTGCGCAGCAGGTCGCGCGCACCCAGGCCCATGGCTTTGGCCAGCTCGCGCAGCTTCTTCTTCGAGGGCGGCGTTTCCAGGTACAGGACGATCTCGGGTTCCACGCCGCTTTCGCGGATCAGGCCCAGCACGTTGCGCGAGGTGCTGCAGTTGGGCTTGTGGAAGATGGTCATCGGGTAGGCGGTGGTCGGGGTGCGTGCGGTCATGGTGTCGATGATGAAAGGAGCGGTGTTCAGTTCTGCTGGGCGCCGTGGTCCGCCGTGAACGGAAAGCGTGCGGCCCAGAAGTCGGCCAGCCGGGGATCGGCATCCACGCGCCGCACCACCGGTGTCATGCGCGGCGCCACGCGGTAGAAGCGCCGGCGCTGCGGCGTCCAGCGCGACATCACGGTCACGTACAGGTCGAGCATGCTCAGTTTTTCTCCCAGCAGGTAGGGCGCGGGCTCGTCGATCTGCGTGTCCATCAGGTGCCAGCAATGCGCGATGCGTTCGGCCGAGCGTTCGAGCATCGCGGCCTGCGCCGAAGGGTCGGGCACGAGGCGGGCGGGGTCGTCGCGCACCCAGAGCAGCGAGTAGATGGCGGCCGGCAGGTAGACCATCCAGCGCAGATAGCGCGCACGCAGGGGATGGTCGGGCGCGGGACACAGGCCGGCCTCGGGGTAGCGGTCGCCGAGCCAGATCAGGATGGCCGCGCTCTCGGTCATTACTTCGCCCGAAGGCAGCACGAGCGCAGGCACCTGCCGCATCGGGTTGATGCTCGCCACGCGGTCGCGCTCGGACTCGCTCTCCCATGTGGCGATGTCGACGGTGTCGACCTGCGCGCCGATGAGCGTCAGCGCGGCATGGATCGGCGTGGCGCCCGAGCCGGGGGCGCCGTAGAGGGTGTAGCGGTCTGCAGAGGCGGATGCGGATGAGGGCATCCGCGCAGGTTACTGCAGCCGCGGGGCCGTTGTCACGCGGCCAGCAGGGCGTCGATCTTGTTCAGCGCTTCGAGCGTCTTGAAGCAGGCTTCGGCCACTTCGGTGCCCTTCACCGCGAAGTGGCGATGGAAGTATTTGCGATGCTCCACGTGCTCGTGGAAGTGGTGCGGCGTGAGCACGGCCGAGAAGATCGGCACGTCGGTTTCGAGCTGCAGCGACATCAGCGTGCTGACGACGGTGTTCGCAACGAACTCGTGGCGGTAGATGCCGCCATCGACCACCAGCGCGCAGCCGATGATGGCCGCGTACCGGCCCGAGTTGGCCAGCCGCTTGGCGTGCAGCGGGATCTCGAAGGCGCCCGGCACATCGAAGATGTCGATGAGGTCGCGCGCCACGCCGAGCCGCGCCATCTCTTCGAGAAAGGCGTTGCGTGCCTGGTGGACGATGTCGGAATGCCACTGCGCCTCGACGAATGCGATGCGCGTGCCGCGCGGCGAATCCGATGCGGCAATGGCGGAGAGGGGAAGGTCGTTGATCTGACTCATGGTGTGCCTCTTGAAAGCAGGTTTCCTGAATCAGGGCGCACGAAACCACAGGGCAACTCGCACGCCTTGTGAAAAAGCGCGCGGGCCGACCCGCATTTCGCGCTCTCTTTCATCCGGACTGTGACCGTCGGCTTCGGAATCGCACCGAAATCTGCTGACCCTTCGGCCTGCTGGCGCAGGCCGAAGGCGCTCGCGGGCTCGTGCGGCTTTCGCCGCCATGACCGCCGGTGGGGAGTTTCGCCCCGCCCTGAGAACGCTTGTCGTCCGGCGAACCGGACAACGGCGCGATTCTAGGAGCGGCCCCGCGCGCAGGATGTCGCCAGCGCGCCAGACCTTCGCCCGTGCGGGGATTTTCTTCAGAAGCGATACGTTGCGTTCGCAGTCACTGTACGGCGCTGGCCGTAGAAGCAGTCGCCGCGCGCCAGGCAGGTCGTGAGCTGCACCTTGTCGGCCAGGTTGGCGATGTTGAGCGACAGGCGCAGCGGGCCGTTGTCCCAGGCGAGCATCGCGTCGAACAGCGTGGCCGAAGGCGTGCGCACGCCGTCCATGCCGTCCCACGATTCGCCCAGGTAGCGCACGCCGCCGCCCACCGAGAAGCCAGGCACGCCGCCGATGGAGAAGCGGCGCGTGACCCAGGCCGACGCCGTGTGCTTGGGCACGCCCGAGATGCGCTTGCCCAGGTCCGAGCCATTGCTGCGCGACACGCGCGCATCGGTGTAGGCGTACGAGGCGATCCAGTCCCAGTCGCGCGCGATGCTGCCTTTGTATTCCAGCTCCAGGCCCTTCACGTGCACCTCGCCGAGCTGCACGCTGTTGAGCGGCTTCGTCGGGTCGGGCGTCTTGCGGTTGGTGTCGCGCAGGTCGTACACGGCGGCCATGAACGAGGTGCGCTGGCCTTCGGGCTCCCACTTGATGCCGGCCTCCCACTGCTTGCCGCGCTGCGGCTTGAAGGGCGTGTTGTTCAGATCGACGCCACCGAGCGGCAGGAACGATTCGGCATAGCTCAGGTAGGGCGCCCAGCCACCGTCGGCCAGGTAGATCAGGCCCGCGCGCTTGGTGGTGGCCTTGTCGTCGGCCGTTGCGGCGGTGCGGCCTTCGGTACGGGTGGTGGCCTTGTCGTGGCGCAGGCCCAGCAGGCCGATCCAGCGGCCGTACTTGACCTGGTCCTGCAGGTACAGCCCGACCTGCTTTTGCACCACGTCGGGCGAGCGCGTGTAGCTGGTCGGCGGCGTGTAGTTGCCGTAGAGCGGCGCGTAGACATCGAGCGCCCCGGCGCGGCCGCGGCCCGACCACTTGGACGTGGTGTTGCGCTGGAAGTCGGCGCCGACCAGCAGCGTGTGCTCCGCCTCGCCGGTCTTGAAATGGGCTTCGGCCTGGTTGTCGAGCAGCAGCATCGTGCCGCCGTTGATGTCGCTGCTCAGGTCGCGCTCGATGGTGCGCTGGTCGGCGTTGAACACCGGCCGCGCGGGCCGTCGCGTGAGGCGGTTGGCGGCGAAGCTGGTGTACGAGGTGTTGTAGATCACCTTGCTTTCGGTCGCGCGCAGGTTCTGGCGGAAGGTCCAGGTGTCGTTCAGGCGGTGGCTGAACAGATAGCCGAGCGAGCTGTTGCGCGAGTCGTAGCGGTCGAAGCCCGGCTCGCCGGTGAAGGTCGATGTCGGGATCGGCCCGTAGAGCGAGGGCAGCAGCGTGCCCTGCCACGGGAAGAAGCCGATCAGCGAGCCGCTCTTGTCCTTCTGGTAGAGTGCCTGCAGCGTGAGCGAGGTGTCGGCGTTCGGGCGCCAGGTGAGCGAAGGCGCGACCACCACGCGGTCGTCGGCCACATGGTCGACCTGCGTGCCGCTGTCGCGCCCCACGGTCACGAGGCGATAGAGCCACTTGCCTTCGGTGTCGAGCGCACCGGTGAAGTCGGCCGCGATCTGCTTGCGGTTGTAGTTGCCGAGCTGCAGTTGCACCTCGCGCTGCGTCTCGGCCTGCGGCCGCTTCGAGACAAGGTTGAGCACGCCGCCGACCCCGCCCTGGCCGTACAGCACCGACGACGGGCCGCGCAGCAGCTCGACGCGCTCCAGCGTGTAGGGCTCGGCCTTGGTCGTGTTGTAGATGCCATAGCCGCGTTGCAGGCCGTCGAGGTATTGCACCGCGTCGCCGCCGCGCACCTTGAACGAATCGACGCGGCTGTCGAAGTAGCTCGACACCACGCCGGCCGTGTAGTTGGTGGTTTCGCGCAGCGTAAGCACGCCCTGCGCTTCCATCTGGTCGCGGGTGACGACCGAGATGGCCTGCGGCGTTTCGATCAGCGGCGTGTCGGTCTTGGTGGCGCTGCCGCCGCGCCTGGCGACGAAGCCCGTCACCGGGCCGGTGGCGGTCTCGCCCGCGTCGCCCGACACGGTGACGGTGGGCAGCGCCCTGCGGGGCTCGCCGGTTTCGTCCTTGTCTTCGGCATAGGCCGGCGCGGCGGCGCTCAGCGCCAGTGCGGTGGCGGCGAGCGTGGCGCGGCGGCAGTGCGAGAGGCGGAATCGTTGGCGGTTTCTGGATGTCATGTGCAGCTTCTCCTGTGTCCTGCGATGGGTAGGGGAGTGGCTGCGGCACGCATGCGGCGCGTGCCATGGCTTCTCTCGAATCAAGTTGTGGGTGCGACGCGCGCGGCCGGCCACGTGCCCGATGCGGGCAAGCGGCTGGTGTTGTGGGTCTTGTGGCGTCGCGGGGGTGTCAGCCACCGGTCGCGACGGCATGGCGTCGGTCCTGTGCGGCTGTCGTCTTCGTTCCTTCGAAGACGGCTGGCGGGCCCTTGCAGGGCGGCTGGCTGAGGGGCGTGATTATAGGAAGAAGCGGGCGCCTCAGGGGCGCATCAGCGGCCGGCCAGAAACTGCGTCATGCGCTGCAGTTCGTCATCGAGCGCCGCGCGAAACGCGGCGTCGCGCGGCTTCTTGTCTGCGTAGCCGAAGGCCGGTTGCAGGCGGCCCTCGGGCGCCGTCACGTTGGCCCAGCCGATCACGCGGTCGTGCCACAGCATCGGCAGCGCGTAGTAGCCGAACTGGCGTTTCGGCGCGGGCGTGTAGGCCTCGAACTTGTATGTCCAGTCCCACAGCAGCTCGAAACGGCGGCGGTCCCACACCACCGGATCGAAGGGCGCGAGCAGGCGCACGGCGTCGTCGGGCGCGTGCCGCCGCGAGGCAGGGTTTTCATCGGCGGGCCAGTACCAGGTCGTTCCGTCGATGCGACAACTGGCGAGTTCTTCGCGGGCCTGGCGCAAGGCGGCCTGCGTCTGCGCCGAAAGATGCGGGGCGCCGTAGCCCAGCAGGCGCACGAGGTAGGTCAGGCTCGCGGCCGGGAGCGGTGCGTACTTGCGCACCACCAGCGCGATCAACGCGGCGGCGCGTTGTGCGCGGCCGGCGGGGCTGTCGTCGGCGGGCGCGTGCGTGACCGCTTCATAGACGCGCGTGCCGCTGTCGCGCCGCACCACGCGCAGCAGGCCCCGGTAATGCAGCCCGTCGAGCAGGCGCGTGGTCGCGTTGCTCGAACCGCCCCAGTAGTTCTTCACGCTGCCGTGGGCAAAGTGCTGTTCGACCTGGCGCGGATGCACCGGGCCATGTTCCTGCACATAGGCCAGCACTTCGGCCGCCTTGCGGCGCGTGTCGGCGTCCCATGCGCGCTTGGCTTCGCGCGGATGCATCAGCGCAAGGTGCTCGCGCGGCAGAAAGCCGTAGTTGACGAGGCAGTCTTCCTCGATGGCAAGCCGGGTGTAGCGGCTTTCGAGATCGCCCGCGCGGTAGTCCTTCACGCGGTGGCGCAGCGTCAGGTCCTGCGCGCGCGCCGGTGCACGGATCGGGTCGGCCTGCACGAAACCGAGTTGCCGGATCGCACCCGGCAGGGTCGTGGGCTTGAAGAGGGTGCGCGCCACCGCATAGCGGCGCAGGTCGTCGAGGGTCGGGTCAGCCATGGGGCGAATTGCAGCACAGGTGGCTGTTTTTCGCTTTTGCGTTGTGTGGGGCGCGGAGTGTTTCAGGGTGCGCTCACGCCGACGGGGGACATTCGCGGAGGGGAGTACCCGGTGTCCTGTGCACGCGCCCCGAATGAATCTAGACGACCTGCTTGTGCCGCTCGATACACATATCGAGCGTTTCGCTTCCAGCCCGCTGCCACCAATCAAGATTGGAAAAGATCTCCACCTCGCTGAACCCCGCGAAGCCCGCGTCTTCGACCCAGCTGCGGATCTTTTTCAGCTCGACCACGCCGTCCCCCATCATCCCGCGATCGGAAAGCAGGTCGCGCGTTGGCGTGAGCCAATCGCAGACGTGATACGCCAGCAGCCGTTCGCGCCCGGCGCGGGCGATCTGCTGCTGCAGCTTCGGGTCCCACCAGACGTGATAGATGTCGAGCGCCACGCCCAGCATGCCGCTCTTGCCCGCGTCGAGTTCGTCGCAGATGTCGAGTGCGTGTTCCAGCGTGTTGATGCAGGCACGGTCGGCCGCCTGCATGGGGTGCAGCGGCTCGATGGCCAGCGGCATGCCGACCTCGCGGGCGTATTCGAGCGAGGCGGCGATGCCGTCGCGCACTTCACCGCGCGCGCGGCCGATGTCCTTGTACGCGGCCTTGCCTTCGAGCGCGCCGGGCAGGGCGCCGACCACCAGCACGAGACAGGGCGCGTCGAGCGTCTTCGCTTCATCGATGGCGCGGCGGTTGTCGTCGAGCGCGGCCTTCAGGCCCGCCGCATCGGCGGCGGGGAAAAAGCCGCCACGGCAGTAGCCCGAGAGGCCCATGCCATGCGCCTTCAGTTGCTTCGCTACCTTGTCGAGCCCGACGGCGGCCACCTGATCGCGCCAGGGGCTGATCGCGCGGATGCCGCGTTCGGCGCACTGGTCGATGATGCGGTCCAGCGGCACCTCGGCGCCCCGTTGCTTGCGCACCGTGGCAGTGTTGATCGACAGCCAGTCGTGGTTCTGCGAGAAGTCGCGCATGGGGTCGATCAGCTTTCCACGCCGTACAGCGAGAGCAAGGTCTTCATGCGCTGCACCGCCAGTTCGGGTTGCTCCAGCAGGTTGGCCGCGTCGGCCAGTCGGAACAGCTCGGCAAAGTGCTGCAGCGAGCGCGTGCTCTGCTGGCCACCCACCATCGTGAAGTGCTTCTGGTGGCCGTTGAGCCAGGCCATGAACACCACGCCTGTCTTGTAGAAGCGTGTGGGCGCCGCGAAGATGTGGCGCGACAGCGGCACCGTGGGCCCGAGGATCGCGTGGAACTTCTCGGTGTTGCCCCGCGCCAGTGCGCCCAACGCGGCGCTGGCTGCCGGCGCGATGGCATCGAAGATGCCCAGCAGCGCATCGCTCTTGCCGTGCGTTGGTTCGCTGCCGAAGCCGTCGCCGGCAATCAGCTCGGCGTAGTTGAAGTCGTCGCCGGTGTACATGCGAACGCCGCTCGGCAGGCGCCGGCGCATCGCGATTTCCTTGTCCTTGTCGAGCAGCGAGATCTTGATGCCATCGACCTTGTCGGGGTGCGCGGCGATGATGCCGAGCGCGGTGTTCATGGCCGCATCGACATCCTTCGTGCCCCAGTAGCCTGCGAGCGCCGGGTCGAACATGTCGCCCAGCCAGTGCAGCACCACCGGCTGCTTCGCCTGGCTCAGGATGCGGTCGTACACGCGTTCGTAGTCGGCGGGGCTTTTTGCCACGCGGGCCAGCGCGCGGCTGGCCATCACGATCAGCTTGCCGCCGAGCGCCTCGATGGCAGCCATCTGTTCTTCATAGCCGCGAATCACGTCGTCGACACTCTTCACGTCGTCGATGTTCAGGTGGTCGGTGCCGCAGCCCGAGGCCACCAGCGCGCCGGGCACGTCCCTCGCGGCGTCGAGCGAGCGGCGGATCAGTTCGAGCGAGGTCGGCCAGTCCAGGCCCATGCCGCGCTGCGCGGTGTCCATGGCTTCGGCCACGCCCAGGCCGAGCGAGAACAGATGGCGGCGGTAGGCGATGGTGGTGTCCCAGTCGACCGCGCACTGCAGCCATGGGTCGATGGCCGCGAGCGGATCGGCGACGACGTGCGCGGCCGAATATGCGATGCGGTTGAACTTCACGCCCGCATCGGGCTTGGCCGGCGTGGTGCCGCGCAGCGCGTAGGGCGCGAGCGATCCGCTCGCGGTGGGAAGAGTCAGCGAAAGAGCCATGGCTTGTTCTGCTTCTTCAGACCTTCAGCGCGGGCACACCGACCCAGCGGCGGTCTTTCCACGATTCGAGCGCGGCCTCGACCAGCTGCACGCCCTTGGCGCCTTCGGGCAGCGTCCACTTGTAGGGCTCGTTCTCGACCACGTGGCGAATGAAGTGCTCCCACTGGATCTTGAAGCCGTTGTCGTAGACCTGCGAGTCCGGAATCTCCTGCCACTGGTCGAAGAAATTCATCGTCTGCTTTTCGTCGGGGTTCCACACCGGGCGCGGCGTGGCCACGCGCGACTGGGCGCGGCAGCTCGATAGGCCCGCCACCGCGGAGCCATCGGTGCCGTCGACGTGGAAGGTCACGAGGTCGTCGCGGCGCACGCGCGTGACCCAGCTCATGTTGATCTGCGCGATGACCGGCTCGCCGTTGTGGCCGGTCAGTTCGCAGGTGGCGTAGGCCGCGTCGTCGGCGGTGGCTTCGTAGGGCTTGCCGGCTTCGTCCCAGCGCTTGGGGATGTGGGTGGCGCCGATGCACGACACCGACTTCACTTCGCCGAACAGGTTGTCCAGCACGTAGCGCCAGTGGCACATCATGTCCAGGATCATGCCGCCGCCGTCTTCCTTGCGGTAGTTCCAGCTCGGGCGCTGGATGGGTTGCAAGTCGCCTTCGAACACCCAGTAGCCGAACTCCAGGCGCACGCTGAGCATGCGGCCGAAGAAGCCGGCGCGGCGCAGCATGTCGAGCTTGCGCAGGCCGGGCAGAAAGAGCTTGTCTTGCACGGCGCCGTGCTTCAGGCCCGAGCCTTCGGCCAGGCGTGCGATCTCGACGGCCTCGTTCAGGTTGGTGGCGATCGGCTTCTCGCAGTACACATGCTTGCCGGCGCGGATGGCCTTGGCCAGCAACGCGGGGCGCATCTGCGTGGTGCCGGCGTCGAAGAAGATGGTGTCGTCCTTGTTCTCCAGCGCCTTGTCGAGGTCGGTGCCCCAGCGTGCGATGTTGTGGGCCTTGGCGAGCGCTTCCATCTTCTCGGCGTTGCGGCCGATGAGGATCGGGTCGGGCATGACCTTGTCGCCGTTCGACAGCGTGACGCCGCCCTGTGCACGAATGGCGCAGATGGAGCGGATCAGATGCTGGTTCATGCCCATGCGGCCGGTGACGCCGTGCATGATGATTCCGAGACGTTGGGTGGCCATCGTTTTCTTCCTTGAGATGCGAGAGAGACTGAGAGAGAAGGGGTGCTTCAGTAGACGGAACGCATGGCGTCCCACGAGATGCCGGCGCCGGGTTGGCCGGTGGCAAAGCCGGGCGCGGTGGCGAGCGAGGACAGGTCGAGCTGTCCGTCGCGGATGGCGAGGCGCACGGCGCCGTCGCTTGCTTCGTAAAGGCCGGGGAGCCGCTTCAGCAGGGCTTGCTGCTCGACTTCGGGCGCGGCCGCAAGGCCGTTGACGTAGTGGTGGCCGTTGCGCTCCACATGCGAGAGCCCGAGCCACGCGACCAGCGCCAGGTCTTGCTGCACGCCAATGCCGGCCTGCATGGTCAGGTCTTCGCCCGAGAGAAAGTAGCGGGGCTTGTCGGCATTCGCATTCCAGTGCGCGCAGCGCGCTGCATTGAAGATCGACTTGTAGAAGCCCTTGCAGCTCTTGCTCGACACGCCGGTGTAGCCCAGCGCGCGGGCCTGCACGAAGGCGTCGAGCGTGGCGTCGGATTCGTCGATCAGCAGCGGAATGCGCTTGCCCAGCGCCGACACGTCGCGTTGCAGCGCTGCATCGCGGCGGATCGGCTGCTCGACGAAAACCGTCTTCTGCGCGAGCTTCCACAGCACGGGCGTCGACAGCATGCGGTCGAGAAAGACGGCAAAGACATCGGCATCGGCGTACTGCTCGTTGCCGTCGAGCGTGACCAGTTGCGCATGGCCGTCGATCACGCGGGCGATGCGCTCGAGCCGGTCGATGTCCTGCGCGGTGTTGCCGCACAGCTTGAGCTTGAAGTGTGTGAGCCCGTAGCGGCGCACGGCGGCCGCGAGCGTCGTGGGCAGGCCGTCGGCGGGCGCGTCGGGCAGCGCATCGCTGTCGTCGATGGCATCGGCCAGGCCCACGGTGTGGCGTGCCGCGATGCGCGTGCGAGGCGATTGCTTCGCCAGGAAGCCGGGCATGTCGAAGCCCGCGAGGTCATCGGCCAGGCCGCTGCCGGCGATGTCGATGCCGCTCAGGTTGCGGCTCATCGCCGTCGCAAAGCTCAGGCCGCTGTGCAGGCACAGCGCGTCGAGCAGGGCACGGTCGATCAGCGCAGGGCCGTAGCTTGCGACCAGCGGCTGCAGGCCCTTGGCCCTGGCGCGCGCTTGCAGCGCGGCGTAGTTCGAGGCGAAATGCGTCCACGCCGTCTGTGCGTCGGCCTCGCCGGTGTAGGCCTCGCGCGCATCGCGCAGCGCAAAGCGCAGCTGCTCGAAGTTCTGTTCGTTGGTCAGCGCCGGGTTCTTGTCGAACCACTTGGGCACCATCATCTCGGCGGCGCAGCCCTCGGCCGTGCGGCCGTCCGGCAGGCGAATGCGGGCCTTCACATAGACCTGCGGGCAGGCGGTGACGGTGGCCGCGCCGAAGCGGAACGGCAGCCGCAGCGCCACGTTGCGTTCGGCGAAGCGGATCTCTTCGACGTGAAAGCGGATCGCGTCCATCGGTGCCGCTCAGTGGTCCAGGATGCCCTGGGAGAAGAAATGCGCGCGCACCAGCTTCGTGTACGCGCCGAACTCGGCCGAGGCCATCATGTCCAGCGTGCGGGCGCGCGGCAGGTCGATGTCGTACACGGCGGCAATCGAGCCGGGCCGCTCGCTCATCACGATCACGCGGTCCGACAGGAAGATGGCCTCGGGAATGCTGTGGGTGATGAGCATCACGGTCTTCTTCGAGGCCATCCAGATGCGCTGCAGCTCCAGGTTCATCTTCTCGCGCGTCATCGCGTCGAGCGCGCCGAAGGGCTCGTCCATCAGCAGCACCGAGGGGTCGTGCAGCAGCGCGCGGCAGATCGATGCGCGTTGCTGCATGCCGCCCGACAGCTGCCAGGGGTACTTGCCTTCGAAGCCCTTGAGGCCGGCCATTTCCATCAGCTCGCGGGCGCGCGCCCTGGCGGCGTCCATGGGCAGATGGCGCATCTCGGCCTGCAGCAGGATGTTGTCTTCGACGCAGCGCCAGGGCAGCAGCACCGCGCTCTGGAACACGATGCCCACGTCTTTCTGCGGCCCCTTGATCGGCTTGCCGGCCAGCGTGAGGCTGCCGCCGCTGATCGGCAGCAGGCCCGCCACCATCTTCAGCAGCGTGCTCTTGCCGCAGCCCGAGGGGCCGACGACGGAGACGAACTCGCCTTCCTTGATGGCGAAGTCGAGGGGCCTGAGCGACTCGACCGGGCCGTCCTTGCTTGGGTAGATCTTCGAGACGCCGCGCGCTTCGATCAGGTTGACTTGGGACATGGAATGCGTGAGAGGTTGCAACGGCAAAAGGCGCGCGGGTTCAGGAGCGGCGGGCGGTCAGGGCAGGAAGTCGAGCGTCACGTAGTCTTCGGGCTTGCCGCGCGTGGACGCGTCCATGCCGCCGTACTGCACCAGCAGATCGAGCGAGTCGCTGACGTTCTTCATGGTCACGCGGAAGGGGCGCTGGTTGGCCGTTTCCTTCGTGTGATAGAGCGCCACGCTCTGCTTCATGCCGACGATGAGCGTGTCGCGCACGCCGGCCTTGGCGTTGGCCTTGAGCATCGCGTCGACGGCGGCCTCGGGGCTCTTTTCGGCCGCTTCGGCGGCCTTGGTCGAGGCGCGCATGAAGCGCTTCACGAGGTCGGGGTTCTCGGTCAGCAGGTTCTTGTTGGTGATGATCCCGGAGCTGATCTGGTTCACGCCCGAGTCGGCAAAGCGGATCGGCGTCACGGGCTTGCCGGTGGCGTCCTGCAGCTTGATGGCCTGGTCCATCACGTAGCCCAGCAGCAGGTCGGCCTGGCCGTTGGTCACGGCATTGAGCTTGGTCTGGCCGTCGCCCGAGACGATCTTCACCTGGTCGGGCTTGATGTTGTTGACCTTGAGGAACAGCGGCCACATCTGCGACATCGAATCGCCGGGCGTCACGGCCACGGTCTTGCCGATGATGTCCTTCGGAGTCTTGATGTTCTTCTCGGTGAAGCCCATGACCGACATCGGGCTCACCTGGAACAGCACGCCGGTCGACTTCAGCGGCGCACCCTTGGCGGCGGCCTTGATCATGGTCGTCACGTCGATGTAGCCGAAGGTGGCCGACTTGGCCGCCACGGCCTGCGCGGTGACGGCAGAGCCACGGCCCTCCTGGATGTCGAGGTCGATGCCTTCGTCGGCATAGAAGCCCTTCTCCTTGCCCAGGAAGAAGGGCGCGTGCTCGCTGTACAGGTACCAGTTGAGCATCAGCGTGACCTTGTCCTTCGGCTTGTCGCCCTGTGCGTGCGCGGGGGCGATGGCAAAGGTGGCAAGCGCCGCGGCGGCGAGCAGCGAGGGAAGCAGTTTCTTCATGGTCTTGTCTCCAGGATTTGTTGGATTTGCGAGGGAACTCAGTGCGCGTGGCGCTGCGAGGCGTGCCACGGAATCATCACGCGCTCGATCAGGTCGACCGCGACGAAAAGAATGACGCCGATGCTCGACAGCACGACCAGCGCAGCGAACATCAGGGGCAGGTCGAAGTTGCCGTTGGCCACCTGCAGCACGTAGCCGATGCCCGAGTTGGAGCCGACGAACTCACCGACCACCGCGCCCACCACCGCGAGCGTGACCGACACCTTCAGGCCGCTGAAGATCTGCGGCAGCGCCTGCGGCAGGCTGATCTTGAAGAAGGTCTGCAGGCGGCTGGCACCCATCGAGCGCGACAGGTCGAGCATGTCGGGCTCGACCGACTTGAAGCCCATCACGGTCGACACCACCACCGGGAAGAAGCCCAGCAGGAAGGCGCTGATCACCTTCGGAAAGATGCCGAAGCCGAACCACACCACGAACAGCGGCGCGATCGCCACCTTGGGGATGCTCTGCGAGAACACCAGCAGCGGGTACACGTACGACTCGACGACGCGCGAGTAGGCGATGACCATCGCGATCGGAATGCCGATGAGGATGGTCAGGCCGAAGCCGCCGAGCGTGGCGAGCGTGGTCTTCCAGCTTTCGGCGAGCAGGTGCGGCCATTCGGCCACCAGCTGCTTCACGACGTCCCAGGGCGTTGGGATCAGGTAGGCCGGAATCTTGAAGAGGCGGATCGTCAGGTCCCAGAGCACCAGCAGCAACAGGATCAGGATGAAAGGGCGCAGGGCCGGGGAGAGCAGGAGCTTGCGGAGCATGGCGGGGGCCGGGACTTTCTTTGGGGCTGATTTACTGTTGGACCGAAAGGCCGGCGGCCTTCACGAGTTCGGCGTTGCTGGCGATCTCGTCCTTGATGTAGGCATCGAACTGCGCGGGCTTGAGCGTCCAGGCGTCGGCGCCGAGCTTGAGAAAGCGCTCTTTCACCTCGGGCGTGGCCAGGGCCTTGGTCACCTCGGCGTGCAGTCGATCGACCACGTCGCGCGGCGTCTTGGCGGGCGCCATCATTCCGATCCAGAAGTTGAATTCGGAGCCGGGCACGCCGGCCTCGGTGGTGGTGGGCACGTCGGGCAGGGCGTCGGCGCGCCGGGGCGAGCCGACGGCCAGCGCGAGCAACTGGCCTTCCTTGATCTGGCCGATGACCGGGGCGATGGGCGAGAAGTAGTAGTCGACGCGGCCCGAGAGCACCTCGGTCACGGCCTCGCCCGACCCCTTGAAGGGGATGTTGGTCGCGTCGATCTTCGCGGCCATCTTGAACTTCTCGGCGTTCAGGTGCGTGGCGCTGCCCTGGCCGGCCGACGCGAAGTTCATGCTGCCCGGCTTGGCGCGGGCCGCGGCCAGCAACTGCGGCAGCGTCTTGATGTTCTTCGAGGGCGAGATCACCAGCGCGTTGGGCAACGACGAGATGGGCGTGACGCCGGCGAAGTCGCGCGCCGTGTCGAACGGCAGCCTGGCGAAGGTGGACGGGCTCACCGTGTGCGAAGACGAGTGAATCATGATCGTGTAGCCGTCGGGCGCGGCCGTGGCCACCGCCTGCTGGCCAATGGTGCCGCTGGCGCCGCCGCGGTTGTCGATCACCAGTGCCTGGCCCATGCTGGCGCCCATCTTGTCGGTGATGGCGCGGGCAATGATGTCCGTGGTGCTGCCCGCCGCGAACGGAACGATCACGCGGATCGGCTTGGTGGGGTAGCCGTTGTTCTGCGCGAAAGCCTGGCCCGGCAGCAGGGCGGCCAGGCAGGCCAGCGCCGAAAGCGCGCTGACAGCGGTGGTGCGTGCAAGTTGCTTCAAGGTTGTCTCCGCGCGGTCGGGCCGCCTTCTTGGGTCGATCAATTCACCAATAAGTGAATTAAAGATTTTAGAAAGGCTCGCGCCGCAGCGTCAACCGCTGCTGCCTAGTGGATACCCGAGGGTGGTAAAGAAGCCTGTCGGCTCAGTGAAGCACGTAGCCCAGGACCAGGTCGGTCATGTGCGAGAGGCGTTGCGCCATCGCCTTGGGCGCACGCAGGTCGCGGCCGAAGATGGCCGAGAGCGTGTGGTTGTTCGAGAGGTAGAAGTAGCAGAGCGACGCGATGGAGATGTACAGCTGCACCGGGTCGACGCCCGCGCGAAAGAGGTTGTCTTTCTTGCCGCGCTCCAGCACGGTGTCGAGCAGTTGCACCAGCGGCGAGTTCATTTCCTGGATGCGGTCGGAGCGCTTGAGGTGCGCGGCGCAGTGCAGGTTTTCGCTGTTGAGCAGCGTGATGAACTCGGGGTGCTCCAGGTAGTAGTGCCAGGTGAACGAGACCAGCTGGCGGATCGCCTCGACCGGGTCGATCTCGTCGAGATGCAGCCGCTGCTCGGCTTCGCGGATGTCGGCGTAGGTACGCTCGAGCACCGCCAGGAACAGGTCGTCCTTGCTGCCGAAGTAGTAGTAGATGAGGCGCTTGTTCAGGCCCGCGCGCTCGGCGATGCTGTCCATGCGCGCACCGGCCAGCCCGCGGGCCGAGAACTCGTCGCGCGCCGACGCGAGGATGGCGAGCTGCGAACGGTCGGCATCGCGCGAGCGCGGTTCGAGCGTTTCGGTGGCGGAGTCTTTCGGGGCCTTCATGGCGCGAATGTAACCAATTGGGGAATTAACGCAAGGCGTGGAAGGTGGGCGCGGATAATTGCCAGAGACATTTGCAGCTGAGGTTCGACTTCACATGAGTACATCACAACCCGCGGGCCACCTGATCGTCGAGTGCCTCGTCGCGCAGGGCATGGAGATCGCGTTCGGCGTGCCGGGCGAGAGCTTCCTGGCAGTGCTCGACGGCTTTCATGCGTACCGCGATCGCGCGCGTTTCATCGTCAACCGGCAGGAGGGCGGCGCGGCCTTCATGGCCGAGGCGCACGGCAAGATCACCGGGCGGCCGGGCGTGTGCTTCGTGACGCGTGGGCCGGGTGCGACCAATGCATCGATCGGCGTGCACAACGCCTTTCAGGATTCGACGCCGATGGTGCTGTTCGTGGGCGATGTCGGCAGCGACTTCCGCGACCGCGAGGCCTTCCAGGAAGTCGACTACGGCAGCTTCTTCGGCCCGAGCACCAAGGGCTTTGCCAAGCGGGTGGAGCGCATCGACGATGCCAGCCGCATTCCGGAGTACGTCGCGCGCGCCTTCGCCACGGCGATGAACGGTCGGCCGGGGCCGGTGGTGCTGGTGCTGCCCGAAGACATGCTGCGTACCGAAACCACGGCGCGGCCGTTGCCGCGCGTCGAGCCGGTGCAGCCCTGGAGCGACCCCGGCGCATTGCGTACCTTGCGCGAACTGCTGCTGAAATCGCAGCGCCCGCTGGTGATTGCAGGCGGTGGCGGCTGGACGACGCAGGCCGCGCAGGCGCTGCAGCGCTTTGCCGAGAACTGGCGCCTGCCTGTCACCAACGCCTTCCGCTATCAGGACACCTTCGACAACCACCATCCGCAGTACGCGGGCGATGTCGGCATCGCGATCAACCCGAAGCTTGCGCAGCGCGTGAAGGATGCAGACCTGATCCTTGCCATCGGGCCGCGCCTGGGCGAGATGACGACCGGCGGCTACACGCTGCTCGAAGCCCCCAAGGCGAAGCAGACGCTGGTGCACATCCACGCAAGCGCCGAGGAACTGAACCGCGTCTACCAGGCCGACCTGGCGATCAATGCCGGCATGAGCGCCGCCGCACGCAGCCTCGAAGTGTTGAGCGCGCCGCCCGTGCTGCCGTGGGAAGAGTGGACCGAGCAGGCGCATGCGGACTACGAGGCCAACTGCGTGCCGCAGCCGCTTGCCGGCATGCCGGCGGAAACGCCGCGCGGGGCGGTCGACATGGCAGCCGTGGTCGCGCTGCTGCAGAAGCACCTGCCGCCCGACGCGGCCATCGCCAACGGTGCCGGCAACTTCGCGAGCTGGGTGCATCGCTACTTCCGCTACCACGGGCTGACGAAGGGGCACAAGACGCAGCTGGCACCGACCAGCGGGGCGATGGGCTATGGGGTGCCCGCGGGCATCGCGGCCAACCTCGCGACGGGGCGCGTGGCCTTCACCATCGCTGGCGACGGCGATTTTCTGATGACGGGGCAGGAGCTGGCGACGGCGTCGCAGCACGGTGGCAAGAGCATCATCGTGCTGCTGAACAATGGCATGTTCGGCACCATCCGCATGCACCAGGAACGCGAATACCCCGAACGCACCAGCGGCACCGCGCTGCGCAACCCCGATTTCTGCGGGCTCGCGCGTGCCTATGGCTACGCGGCCGAGCGGGTGACCGAAACGGCGCAGTTCGAGGCCGCGCTTCTGCGCGCGCTGGCCGCCGACACCGGCACGCTGATCGAGATTCCGCTCGACCCCGAGGTGATCACCACGCGCGGCACGCTGGCGTCGATCACGCGCGCGGCGAAGCAGCAGGCGCAGGGCTGAGCGCTGCGCGATGACGGGCCACCTCGTCGCGCAAGGCAGGCGAGCGCAGCTCGAACACATCGAACAGGCCGAGCGCTTCGAGGGCGGGCAGCAGCGCGATCAGATCGCGCTCGGCGGCCTGCCGCGCTTCGGGCGTGGCGAGCGGGTCTTGCAGCAGCTGTGCGTTGGCGAGGAAGGCACCCACCGATCCCTTGCGCAGCGTGAGGCCGTTCCTGGCGACGAAATCCTGCCCGTCGGGCAATACATCCTGAGCTTGCATGAGCGTTCCTTTGAAGGCGTTGTGAAGATGGACTCGATGCTAGGCAGCAGGGCGATCCGGGGCTTGCGGCGCGAGGCCAATCGATACCGCGCGCGGGCCACGTCGCCGGAGGGCAGGGCGCATGGCTGCTGAAGCGCCGGTCAAGCTCTGGATCAACGCCTATGAGGCGCCACGGGTCACGGGCTATCACGCGCACGAAGACGGCCAGTTGTTCGCACTGCGCGAAGGCCTGCAGGTGATCGAGACGCCGGCGGGGCGTTGGGTGCAACCACCGGGCTGGATCGGCTGGATCGCGCCGCGCTGCGCGCATGCGGCGCACAGCTTTGGTGCTACAGCAGGCTGGAGCCTGCACATCGACCCGGCCATGGCGCAGGCCCTGCCGGCCGAACCGCACGTGTTTGCGACGACGCCGCTGATGCAGGGGCTGGTCGATCGGCTGACCTCGCTCGAAGCATCGTCGATGGCTTGTGAGGCGCGTCGCGCACGGCTTGTCGGCGTGCTGCTCGACGAGCTTGCGGCGAGTGCGAGGCCGTCGCTGCACCTGCCGATGCCGCAGGACAAGCGGCTTATGGGAGTGGCCTCGGCGCTGGCCAATGACCCGGCATCGCCCGACACCATCGACCAGTGGGCCGACCGCATCGGCATGGCACGCAGGACGCTCACGCGCCGCTTCGCCATCGAGACCGGCCTGAGCTTTGCGCAATGGCGCCAGCAGGCGCGCTTGCTGAAGGCGGTGGAACTGCTGAGCCTTGGGGAGTCGGTCACGGCCGTGGCGTTGACGGTCGGCTACAGCTCGGTGAGCGCCTTCATCGAGGCCTTCCGCAAGCACTTCGGCTGCACGCCGGCACGCTTCTTCGACGAAGGAATGGCCTTGCCGCAGGCGAAAAAAAAGCCGGCATGAAGCCGGCTTTTTGATTCAGGAGCGCGAGGCTCCCGAGCGCTTACTTGACGTGCTTGCCAATCAGCGCGGCCAGTTCGAACATCGAAACCTGGGCCTTGCCGAAGATTTCCTTCAGCTTGGCGTCGGCGTTGATGTTGCGCTTGTTGGCCTTGTCTTGCAGGTTGTTCTTCTTGATGTAGTCCCACAGCTTGCTCACGACAGCGGTACGCGGCAGCGGCGTCGAGCCGACCACAGCGGCCAGTGCCGGGCTGGGGGTCAGGGCCTTCATGAACGCGGCGTTGGGCGTGCGCTTCTTGGCGGGAGCAGCCTTCTTTGCGGGAGCGGCCTTCTTTGCAGGAGCAGCCTTCTTCGCCGGTGCAGCCTTCTTTGCAGGAGCAGCAGCCTTCTTGGCCGGTGCAGCCTTCTTCGCAGGAGCTGCCTTCTTTGCGGGAGCCGCAGCCTTCTTTGCCGGAGCTTTCTTGGCCGGAGCCTTCTTTGCAGTTGCCATGGTTGATTTCCTTTTTTGGTTGAACACTCACCAATGAAAAACTTGCGTCTCCAGTGGCAATGCGGATGCTAAATGAGAAAAAACGCGTTTCCAAGGGAAAAAGCGCTTTTTTCATTGGGAGCTGTTGTTTTTTCAGAGGGGAGAAGCCTTGTTTTTCACGTTCGGCGGCCGGGCCATGTCGCCAGCACCACGCCCACGAGTGCGATGACGAACGCAAGCAGCTGTGGCGAAGAGAGGTTTTCGCCCAGCACAAGCACACCGACAAGGGCCGCGCTCACAGGCAGCAGCACAGCGAAAACACCCGCTTGGGCAGCCGGTACATGGCGCAGTCCGGTCATCCAGAGCCACACTGTCCAGATGCTTGCGGCGAGTGCGTAGGCCACGAGCAGTGCCCACGTGCCGAAGCGCACCGCGGTGAAGTCGAACTGCAAGGCGAACCAGATGCCGAAGGGCATCGAGAGCACGAAGCCCCAGAGGTTGATGAGCGACGCGATGCGCTTGGGCCCGAGCCGGCCCGTGAGCGACTTGCCGATCACCGCATAGGCGGTCTCGCAGAGCACCGCGCAGAACACCAGCAGGTTGCCGAGCCAGGGTATCGATGACTTCATTGCGCCGGGCGATGCGGATGCGTGCGCGGGCGAGAGCGCGAGCAACCCGATGCCCAGTGCCGCGCAGGCGATGGCCATGCCGATGCGAACGGTGATGCGCTCGCGCAGGAAGAGCCAGCTTGCGACGGCCACGCACGCGGGGATCGACGCCATGATCACGCCCGCCGACACCGCGCTCGTGAGGCTCACGCCGAACAGCATGCAGATCGAAAACAGGAAGTTGCCGAGGAAGGATTCGAGGAACACCAGCCAGCGCGTGTGCCCCGTCATCGGGGGCTCGTCGGGCGCGGGCTTCAGCCAGTGCGGCATGGCGAGTGCCGCGATGCCGAAGCGCAGCCACGCCAGCAGCAGCACCGGAAAGGCAGCCACCAGCGGCTTGGAGAGGGCGACGTAGCCGCCAACGAGCGACATGCTCAAGGCCAGGCAGCCATAGGCCACGAGGCGACCGGATGCGGGGGCAGCGGAGTTCAATAGACTGAAGTTCTGTTGTTGCGAAAGAGGAAGCGCATTCGATGATGCCCCACGTTTTTGTTTACGGCACGCTGCGTCGCCACGGGCGCAACGACATCGCCCGCTATCGGCCCGCGCCGGTGTTTGTCGGCAAGGCGCGCATCGCCGGCACGCTGTACGACCTGGGCGCGTATCCGGGCGTCGTGCTCGGTGGGGCGGGGTGGGTGAAGGGCGAGATCTATCGCATCGAGCCCGAGGTCGAGGCCGCGCTCGATCAGCTGGAAGAGGTGGCCGACGACGACTCCGGGGAATACATCAAGCGCCATGTGCGTGTGGCGCTTGGTGCGCAGTGGATCGATTGCCTTGTCTACGAGATCCATCCGACGCGGATCGCGGGCTGCCGGGTGATCGACGCCGGCGACTGGATCGCGCATGCGGTTTGAGTGAAGGGCCTCGGTTTTCATCACCGAAAGAGTGATTGCGTATTGCGAAATTAGCGGCTGCTGCGCCGCAATATTTTTTCTCGATACGAGAAAAATAATTTTGCATTGAGAAATATACGCGTAACCCGTTGATTTTGTTGATCGAAAAATATGTCTTCTATAAGACATAAGAGTCTGCAATCGAATTACAGTAACTCCACGGCCGCAGCGCCCAACCTTCAATCAACCTCACGGAGTGACCATGCCCCAGACCCTCACAGAACAACTGAGCCGCGAACAACAGATTGCCGCCCTCGAAAAGGAATGGGCGACCGATCCGCGCTGGAAGGGCGTCAAGCGCGGCTACAGCGCAGCCGATGTCGTGCGCCTGCGCGGTTCGTTCCCCATCGAGCACACGCTGGCCAAGCGCGGCGCCGAGAAGCTCTGGAGCAAGATCAACGGTGGCGCCAAGAAGGGCTACGTGAACGCCTTCGGCGCGATCTCCGCCGGTCAGGCCATGCAGCAGGCCAAGGCAGGCCTGGAAGCCGTGTACTTGTCGGGCTGGCAAGTCGCCGCCGACGGCAACACGTCTGAAACCATGTACCCCGACCAGTCGCTGTACGCCTACGACTCGGTGCCGACGATGGTCCGTCGCATCAACAACACCTTCCGCCGTGCCGACGAAATCCAGTGGGGCCGTGGCATCAACCCGGGCGACAAGGAGTTCATCGACTACTTCCTGCCGATCGTTGCCGACGCGGAAGCCGGCTTCGGCGGCGTGCTGAACGCTTTCGAGCTGATGAAGAACATGATCGCCTCGGGCGCTGCCGGCGTGCACTTCGAAGACCAATTGGCTGCCGTGAAGAAGTGCGGCCACATGGGTGGCAAGGTGCTCGTGCCGACGCAGGAAGCCTGCGAGAAGCTGATCTCGGCGCGTTTCGCTGCCGACGTGATGGGCGTGTCGACCATCGTGCTGGCCCGCACCGATGCGGAAGCGGCCAACCTGATCACGTCCGACCACGACGCCAACGACAAGCCGTTCCTGACCGGCGAGCGCACGCAGGAAGGCTTCTACCGCGTCAAGAACGGCCTGGAGCAAGCCATCAGCCGCGGCGTGGCCTACGCGCCCTACGCCGACCTGGTGTGGTGCGAAACCGGTGTGCCGGACATCGGCTTCGCCCGCGAATTCGCGCAAGCCGTGCACGCCGCCTGCCCGGGCAAGCTGCTGTCGTACAACTGCTCGCCTTCCTTCAACTGGAAGAAGAACCTCGACGACAAGCAGATCGCCTCGTTCCAGGAAGACCTGTCGGCCCTGGGCTACAAGTACCAGTTCATCACGCTGGCCGGTATCCACGTCAACTGGTTCAACACCTTCCAGTTCGCCCACGCCTATGCACGTGGCGAAGGCATGAAGCACTACGTGAACATGGTGCAAGAACCCGAGTTCGCCGCACGCGACAAGGGCTACACCTTCGTGTCGCACCAGCAGGAAGTGGGCGCGGGTTACTTCGACGACGTGACGACCGTGATCCAGGGCGGCTCGTCCAGCGTGAAGGCGCTGTCGGGTTCGACCGAAGAAGAACAGTTCCACTGATCTTCACGGACGCATAGTCGACAGATATTTCGCTGTCACCTTCAGCCCGGCCATGCGCCGGGCTTTTTTATGGGCGCTCGCTGGAGCCGGAGAGCATTTCAGGCCTCGAGCCGCATCTCGCGCACGCCGCGCCCAAGGCGTTGGCGCAGCAGGGTGCGCAAAGTGACGCCGTCGGCGTAGCCCACCATGCCCGCGATCTGTTCGAGGCTCTTGTCGCTGGTCTTTAGCAGGTGCACGGCGCGTTCGACGCGCAGATCCTGCACGTACGAGAGCGGGCTCTTTCCGAGCACCTGCTGCATGCGCCGGGCCAATGTGCGCTTGCTGGCTCCTGCCGCCAGCGCGGCTTCGTCGAGTGAAAAGCCGTCGGCCAGGCGGCCGCGTGCCCAGCGCTCGAAGCGCTCGACCAACGGGTCGGAATGCGACAGGTGATCGGAAATGACATAGGCCGACTGCGAAGGGCGCGAGTCGACGATGAGGTAGCGCGCGACCAGCGTGGCCAACTCGGGGCTCACCTGACGCACCAGCCAGAGCGCCATGTCGACGTGGCTCAGCGCCGCGCCCGCGGTCACGCGGTGGCCCGAGCTGACCAGCATGCGGGAGTCTTCGAGCTGCACCGCCGGATAGCGCTGGCGAAACATCGTGGCCAGCCACCAGGTGGTGGTGGCCTTGTGGTGATCGAGCAGGCCGGCTTCCGCGAGCACGAAGGTGCCGATGCAGGCCGCTGCCAGGCGGGCGCTTTCGCTGCTTGCCCGCAGGGCGGTGCAGGCGTCGCGCACATCTGCGCGCGAGAGGGCGGGTTCCAGTGTCTCGGGCATCTTGCAGCCCAGAGCGGGAACGACCAGCCAATCCGCGGGCGCGGTTCCCACTGCGCGTGCAATCGGAACGGCGAGGCCCTGCGCCGTTCGTACCCGCTTGCGAACGCCCACCACCGTGGCCTGGAACGGCGGTACGTCGAGTTGCAGCATGGCCGCGAGTTCGTTGGCGGTGGTGAAGACGTCGAGCACCGTGGACAGGCCGGTGTCGAACACGCCATCGAGTGCGAGTACGTCGAGTTTCATGGCAATAACAATATCAAAGATGTCAAAAATGCCAATAGCTCCATTGGAGGCGGCTGCCTAGAGTTCATGCCAGCGCCGCGCAATCTCGCGCGCCGTTGTCCACACCCAGGAGACCACTCATGATCAAGTTCGCACTGTTCGCCCGCCTCGAAGCCAAGCCAGGCAAGGAAGGCGAAGTCCAGCAATTCCTCGAAGCCGGCCTGGCCATGGCGCGCGACGAGAAGACCACGCCGATCTGGTTTGCGCTGCGCCTGTCGCCGACCACCTTCGGCGTCTTCGATGCTTTCGAAGACGAGGCAGGGCGCCAGGCGCACCTTGCGGGCCCGATTGCACAGGCCTTGATGGCGAAGGCGCCCGAGCTGTTCGCCAGCCCGCCCTCGATCCAGCCCATCGAGGTGCTGGGTCTCAAGAACGTCGCGGCGACGGCTTGAGCAGGCAGAAGCTAGAATCTGTGCCTCTGCACTCAACAAGAGCGAGAAAGGCACCTTGGTTATGACACCGCGAACTACACCGCAAGGATTCAGCGGCTTTTTCTTCTTCGAAGGAAAAGGCCGGTAGCCCGCGCACGCTGGTTTTCGCCAGCTCTCAAACCAAGCAAAGCGCGGTCGATCACCGCGCTTTTTTGTTTTTCTCTTCCGAGGTTTTCACATGATTCAGATCACGCTCCCCGACAACTCGCGCCGCGAGTTCCCTGGCCCGGTTTCGGTGGCTCAGGTCGCCCAGTCCATCGGCCCCGGACTCGCCAAGATGACGGTGGCCGGCAAGGTCGATGGCCGGCTCGTCGATGCCAGCGACGTCATCGACCACGACGCGAAGCTCCAGATCATCACGCCCAAGGACGACGAGGGCCTGGAGATCATTCGCCACTCGACGGCTCACCTGGTCGGCCATGCGGTGAAGCAGCTCTATCCGACGGCGAAGATGGTGATCGGACCCGTGATCGACGAAGGCTTCTACTACGACATCGCGTACGAGCGGCCCTTCACGCCCGAGGACATGGCAGCGATCGAAGCGCGCATGCGCGAGCTGATCGCGCAGGACTACGACGTCGTGAAGAAGATGACGCCGCGCGCCGAGGTCATCGAGGTCTTCAAGTCGCGCGGGGAAGACTACAAGCTGCGCCTCGTCGAGGACATGCCCGACGAGCAGGCCATGGGCCTGTACTACCACCAGGAATACGTCGACATGTGCCGCGGCCCGCACGTGCCTAACACGCGTTTCCTGAAGGTTTTCAAGCTCACGAAGCTGGCCGGGGCCTACTGGCGTGGCGATGCCAAGAACGAGCAACTGCAGCGCATCTACGGCACGGCCTGGGCCGACAAGAAGCAGCTCGACCAGTACATCCAGCGTATCGAGGAGGCCGAAAAGCGCGACCACCGCAAGCTGGGCAAGGAACTCGACCTGTTCCACATCGACGAAGTGGCGCCGGGCGTGGTGTTCTGGCATCCCAAGGGCTGGGCGATCTGGCAGCAGGTCGAGCAGTACATGCGAGGCATCTACCGCGACACGGGCTACTGGGAAGTGAAGGGCCCGCAGATCCTCGACAAGAGCCTGTGGGAGAAGACGGGCCACTGGCAGAACTACCGCGACAACATGTTCACGACGGAGTCGGAGAAGCGCGAGTACGCGCTCAAGCCGATGAACTGCCCGGG
Source organism: Variovorax sp. EL159 (assembly GCF_900100965.1). Taxonomy (GTDB): domain Bacteria; phylum Pseudomonadota; class Gammaproteobacteria; order Burkholderiales; family Burkholderiaceae_C; genus Variovorax. The sequence goes on from NZ_FMUJ01000009.1 coordinate 71,507, forward strand.
CCATGTGCTGATCTTCAAGAGCGACCTGCGCAGCTACCGCGACCTGCCGCTGCGCTACGGCGAGTTCGGCCAGTGCCACCGCAACGAGCCCAGTGGCGCGCTGCACGGGATCATGCGCGTGCGCGGCTTCACGCAGGACGACGGCCACATCTTCTGCACGGAAGACCAGATCCTGGACGAATGCATTGCCTACACGGCGCAGCTGCAGAAGGTCTATGCCGACTTCGGCTTCACGGACATCCTCTACAAGGTCGCGACGCGGCCCGAGAACCGTGTGGGCTCCGACGAGCTGTGGGACAAGGCCGAGCACGCCGTGATGGAGTCGCTGCGGCGTTCAGGCGTCGATTTCATCATCTCGCCCGGCGACGGTGCCTTCTATGGCCCCAAGATCGAGTACACGCTGCGCGACGCCATCGGGCGCCAATGGCAGTGCGGCACGATGCAGGTCGACTTCAACACGGCGGAGCGCCTGGGGGGCGAGTACGTGACGGAATCGAGCGGCCGCGCGCACCCCGTCATGCTGCATCGCGCCATCGTGGGCAGCCTGGAGCGCTTCATCGGCATGCTGATCGAACACCACTCTGGCGCCATGCCCGCATGGCTCGCTCCGGTGCAGGTGGCGGTGCTCAATATCAGCGAAGGACAGGCCGATTACGCCGCGCAAGTTGCGAAAACGCTGCAAAATCAAGGGCTTAGGGTTCAGCTTGACCTGCACAACGAAAAGATTACGTATAAAATACGGAAGCATTCGTTGCAAAAGCTCCCTTATATCGTTGTCGTAGGCGACAAAGAGAAGGAAGCAGGTGCCGTCGCAGTGCGCGCCCGGGGCAATCAAGACCTCGGTGCAATGTCCCTCGAATCGTTCGTGCAACGGCTCGTCCAGGATGTTGCTGACAAGCGTTGATTTGTCTCTGAAACACCTCATATGTTTCCCTGCCAAATCGTGCCGCTTGTCCGCGAGGACTGACCGGCGTTCGCTACAGATTTTGTAGCAAATTTTGAAGGATTCTGACCATCGCTACTGCATTTCGCGACCGCCGCCACCGCGAGGAACGCCAACACCGCCTGAACCGGGAAATCATGGCCCCGGAAGTCCGCCTTGTAGGCCCGGAAAACGAGCCAATGGGTGTTATGAGCCTCTCTGAGGCCTTGCGCCTTGCTGGCGAGGCCGATGTGGATCTGGTGGAGGTCGTCGCGGCGGCCAACCCACCGGTTTGTCGCCTGATCGAGTACGGCAAGTTCAAGTACCACGAGCAGAAGAAGGCGGCCGAGGCGAAGTCGAAGCAGAAGGTCATCGAGGTCAAGGAAATCAAGTTCCGGCCCGGTACCGACGATGGCGACTACAACATCAAGATGCGCAACATCAAGCGCTTTCTTGAAGACGGCGACAAATGCAAGATCACGCTGCGCTTTCGCGGCCGCGAGATCACGCACCAGGAGCTCGGGTTGGCTTTGCTGCAGCGCATTCGCGACGAACTGGGTGACCTGATCATGGTCGAGCAGTTCCCGAAGCTCGAAGGTCGGCAGATGATCATGATGATCGCTCCGGGTCGCAAGAAGCCGGGCGGCGGTGCACCGAAGCCGGCGGCGGAAGCTGCTCCGGCAGCGTCGCCCGCAACGGCCTGAGGCGCAAGCCGAAGGTTGCAGTAGCAGGGGTTCGAAGAGATTTCGCCTTTGCCAGTGCTTTGAAAGAAGCGCAGGCAGGGGCGGGATAAAGAAGTGTCTCGGGGCCAACAAGTCCGTGGAGTTTTCACGGCGCCTCACGAGCACAAACTAAAGGAGCATTCACATGCCCAAAATGAAGACCAAGAGCAGCGCGAAAAAACGTTTCCGCGTTCGTCCCGGTGGCACCGTCAAGCGCGGTCAAGCCTTCAAGCGTCACATCTTGACGAAGAAGACCACCAAGAACAAGCGTCACCTGCGTGGTGCAGTCGCAGTGCATGAAACCAACATGGTTTCTGTCGCCGCCATGCTGCCCGGCCGTGGCATTTAACTCAGACGAACAAGGAGTACACACATGCCTCGCGTCAAACGTGGTGTAACGGCTCGCGCCCGCCACAAGAAAGTTCTCGCACTCGCCAAGGGTTTCCGCGGTCGCCGCGGCAATGTCTTCCGCATCGCCAAACAGGCGGTGATGAAGGCAGGCCAATACGCCTACCGTGACCGCCGTACCAAGAAGCGCGTGTTCCGTCAGCTGTGGATCGCGCGTATCAACGCCGCCTCGCGTGAACTGGGCCTGACCTACAGCCAGTTCGCCAACGGCATCCGCAAGGCCGGTATCGAGATCGACCGCAAGATGCTGGCGGACATCGCCGTGCACGACAAGGCCGCTTTTGCCGGCATCGTGGAGCAGGTCAAGGCCAAGCTGGCTGCTTGATTCTGCACAGCAGGAGTGCCGTCTTCGGGCGGCTTCCTGCGCCCACGGCTCAAGGGCTGGCGCTTGAAAAGGCTCCAGCTCTTTTTTATTTCCCTCGAAGATTTTTGTTGCTATGAACGAGTTGGACTCCCTGGTAGCCACCGCACGCGCTGCCTTCGCCGAAGCGAAGACGCCCGCCGAACTCGAGAACGCCAAGGCACAGTTCCTCGGCAAGTCGGGCCGCATCACCGAGCTGATGAAGGGCATGGCCGCGCTGAGTGTCGAAGAGAAGAAGTCCCGCGGCGCCGCGATCAACGTGGGCAAGCAGGCCATCGAGGCCGCTTTGACCGAGCGCCGCCAGCAACTCGCGGACGAAGAGCTTTCCCAGCAACTGCGCGCCGAAGCGTTGGACGTGAGCCTGCCCGGGCGCCGCCGCATTCCTGGCGGCCTGCACCCCGTGAGCCGCACGCTGGAGCGCATCGAGGAAATCTTCTCGAGCATGGGCTTCGACGTGGCCGACGGCCCCGAGATCGAGAGCGACTGGCACAGCTTCACGTCGCTCAACAACCCGCCGAACCATCCTGCGCGTTCGATGCAGGACACCTTCTACGTCGACATGAACGGCGACGACGGCATTCCCTACAACCTGCGTCCGCACACCAGCCCGATGCAGGTGCGCTATGCGCATCAGCACATCAAGAAGTACGCGGCCGAGTTCGCCGCTGCTGCAGCCGACACCACCGGCACCGTCAAGGCGCCCGAGATCCGCGTGATCGCACCCGGCCGCACCTACCGCGTCGACAGCGACGCCACCCACTCGCCCATGTTCCACCAGTGTGAAGGCCTGTGGCTTGGCGAGAACGTGAGCTTCAAGGACCTGAAGGTCGTCTTCACCGACTTCTGTCGCACCTTCTTCGAGCGCGACGACCTCGTGCTGCGCTTTCGCCCGAGCTTTTTTCCGTTCACCGAGCCGAGCGCCGAAATCGACATCCAGTTCGCGAGCGGCCCGCTGGCCGGCCGTTGGCTCGAGGTGTCGGGTTCGGGCCAGGTGCATCCGAACGTCGTGCGCAACATGGGGCTCGACCCCGAGCGCTACATCGGTTTCGCTTTCGGCATGGGCCCCGATCGGCTCACGATGCTGCGCTATGGCGTGAACGACCTGCGCCTCTTCTTCGACGGCGACCTGCGTTTTCTCTCGCAGTTCCAGTGATGCACTGACGCACTGACACGCCTTTCCACACCAGAAAAAACAGATCGAGATCGAAGAGATGCAATTCCCGGAATCCTGGCTGCGCGAGTTCTGCAACCCGCCCCTCGACAGCGCCGCACTGGCCGAAACGCTCACCATGGGTGGTTTCGAAGTCGAAGAGCGCCGACCGGTGGCGCCGCCTTTCACGCGCATCGTGGTCGGTGAAGTCAAGGAAGCTGTTCAACACCCGAATGCCGATCGCCTGCGCGTGTGCCAGGTCGATGCAGGGCAGGGTGCCCTGCTCAATATCGTGTGCGGTGCGCCCAATGCACGTGTGGGCATCAAGGTGCCGTGCGCGCTGGTCGGCGCCGAACTGCCGCCGGGTGAAGACGGAAAACCTTTCCTCATCAAGCTCGGCAAGCTGCGTGGCGTCGAGAGCCAGGGCATGCTGTGCTCGGCACGCGAGCTGCACCTGAGCGAAGACCATGGCGGCCTGCTCGAACTCGACGCCGATGCGCCCATCGGTGCCGACGTGCGTGATGTACTCAAGCTCGACGATGCGCTGCTCACGCTCAAGCTCACGCCCAATCTGGCGCACGGCCTTAGTGTCTATGGCGTCGCACGCGAACTGGCAGCCCTTACCGGTGCGCCGCTCAAGACGCCTGCGATCGCACCGGTTGCGACGGCGTTCACCGACGTGCTGCCCGTCAAGGTCGAAGCGCCTGAACTCTGCGGTCGCTTTTCCGGCCGCATCGTGCGTGGCGTGAACACCAAGGTCGCCACGCCGGCCTGGATGGTCGAGCGCCTCGCGCGTTGCGGCCAGCGCAGCGTGACGCCGCTGGTCGACATCTCGAACTATGTGATGTTCGAGTACGGCCAGCCCAGCCACATCTTCGACCTCGACAAGATCCACGGTGGCCTCACGGTGCGCTGGGGCAAGGCGGGCGAGCAGCTCAAGTTGCTAAACGGCACGACGATCACCGTCGACGAGAAGGTCGGCGTGATCGCCGACGACCGTGAAGTCGAATCGCTCGCCGGCATCATGGGTGGCGATGCGACCTCGGTGTCCGACGACACGCGCAACATCTACGTCGAGGCTGCGTTCTGGTGGCCCGAGGCCGTGCAGGGCCGTTCGCGCCGTTTCAATTTCTCGACCGATGCGGGTCACCGCTACGAGCGTGGCGTGGACCCGAGCCGCACGGTGCAGATCATCGAGCGCATCACGCAGCTGATCGTCGAAATCTGCGGTGGCCAGGCCGGTGCCATGGACGACCAGAAGCTGCGTGTGCCCGAAGCGCAGCCCGTCACGCTGCGCGTGGCGCGTGCCGCTCGCGTGATCGGCATGCCGCTGACGCAGGCGCAATGCGCCGATGCGCTGCATCGCCTCGGGTTCGCCATCACCGAAGGCGATGGCACCTTGACAGTCGCGCCGCCGCCGCACCGATTCGATCTGCTGATCGAAGAAGACCTGATCGAAGAAGTTGCACGCCTGATCGGCTTCAACAACCTGCCGACCACCGCGCCGCTCGCGCCCATCACGGCACGCGTGCGGCCGGAAGCGCAACGCAGCCGCTTCGCGGTGCGCCGCAGCGTCGCGGCGCTTGGCTACCAGGAGACGATCAACTTCAGCTTCGTGGAGGCGCACTGGGAGCAAGACCTCGCCGGTAATGCGAACCCCGTCAAGCTGCTGAACCCCATCGCCAGCCAGATGAGCGTGATGCGTTCGTCGCTGCTCGGTTCGCTGCTGCAGGTGCTCAAGTTCAACCTCGACCGCAAGGCACCTCGTGTGCGCGTGTTCGAACTCGGTCGCGTGTTCATGCGCGACGACAGCGTTGCAACCACCGACAGCACCGTGCGCGGTGTCAACCAGCCGATGCGCGTGGCGGGGCTTGCCTGGGGTGACGCCGACGAGTCGCGCTGGGATGGCAAGGCGCAGCGCGTCGATTTCTATGACGTGAAGGGCGATGTGGAAGCCTTGCTCGCCCCGGTGGTGCCGAGCTTCGAGGTGGCCGAGCATCCTGCGCTGCACCCGGGCCGTTCGGCACGCGTGCTGGTCGACGGCAAGGCCATCGGCTTCGTTGGTGAACTGCATCCGCGCTGGCGCCAGAAGTGGGACTTCACCCATGCGCCAGTGTTGTTCGAACTTGACCTCGATGCGGTCACGGCGCGCCCTGTGCCCGTGGCTGAGCCTGTGCCCAAGCACCAGGCGGTCGAGCGCGACATCGCGGTCGTCGTGGCCGAGTCCGTCTCGCACGATGCACTGATGCAGACCATCCGTGCCGCCTCGGCCGCACAAGGACTGCTGCGCGATGCGACGCTGTTCGACATCTACCGTCCGCAGCCGCTGCGCGACGGTGCCGTGGCTGCGCCCGGTGCCCTGGCACAGAGTGAGAAGAGCATGGCGGTTCGCCTGAGCTTCCAGGACGACAGCGCGACCTTGACCGATGAACAGGTCGAGCCTGCTGTCCGTGCAATCGTCGAACAATTGGGCGCCAAGCTGGGCGGCCGCTTGAGAGGATGAAGATGAACGCTGCCGAATTCACGCTCGAAGCCCTCGAAACGCCAGCGCTCACCAAGGCGCATCTGGCAGACCTGCTGTTCGAGCAGATCGGGCTGAACAAGCGCGAGTCGAAGGACATGGTCGAGGCCTTCTTCGAACTCGTGGCCAGCAGCCTCATCGAGGGCACCGACGTCAAGATTTCGGGCTTCGGCAACTTCCAGATCCGCGTGAAGGCGCCTCGGCCGGGCCGCAATCCGCGCACCGGCGAAGCCATTCCGATTGGCGAGCGCCGTGTCGCGACCTTCCATGCGAGCGCGAAACTCAAGGAACAGATTCACGGAAGCATCGACCAAGGAAGCTCTTCCGAAGTCGAGTGGAGCCTGGGCGCCGAATAGTGCTTGGTGCTGCGCGGCTGCGTAGAGTAATCTCTGAGCTTTCCCGCGCACCGTCTTGATTTAAAGGGAAAAAACGCTCCCGCCGATACCTGTCAAACGCTACTTCACCATCGGTGAGGTCGGCGAACTTTGTGGCGTCAAGCCGCACGTGCTGCGCTACTGGGAGCAGGAGTTCACGCAACTGCGCCCGATGAAGCGGCGCGGCAACCGTCGCTACTACCAGCACCACGAGGTGCTGATGATCCGCCGCATCCGCGATCTGCTCTACGACCAGGGCTTCACGATCAGCGGTGCAAGAAACAAACTGCAGGAGCTCGTTCAAGGCGAGCGCGATCGCCGCAAGGCCGGCGAAGTGCCGCTCGAAGGCATGGAAGCGATCGAGATCGGCCAGGAAGAATTCGACGCCGCAGTGCAGGACAGCCCCGAGCAGACGCCTCCAAATACGGCCGACCTGTCGCAATTGCTGCACCTTCGGCGCGAACTCTTTGAAATTCGTGAGCTTCTGACCGTCGGACGCTGAATTTCGCCCGCTATAATCGAGAGCTTCGGTGTGTGGCGCAGCCTGGTAGCGCACTTGCATGGGGTGCAAGGGGTCGAAGGTTCGAATCCTTTCACACCGACCAAAATCAGTAGATAGAACAACGGGTTAGGGCCACAAGCTCTAGCCCGTTTTTCTTTGCGCGTTCCAAATGCGGGCGCCCTGTTCCAAACGCGCCTTCTGCGGCCGGTAGGCTTTCAGTACGTGGGGCGCTCATCTCCGCCCACCAATGGCCGATGGCAGCGGCGTCGAGGTCGGTATCTTCCGGCGATAAACCCTCTTCGTGATCTTCACGCCCTCGTGGTGAAGCAGTTCCTGGGCAGCTACGTCGGAATCCGAATCCGACGCGGCCTCTGCGCTCATACCGCGAAATGTGCTTTCTCGCGCCGCCAGGCACAGCTTCTTCCCCACAGTGCCCCGGAGTGTCTTGAACGCTCGCTTGCGTACGGCGGCTTGTAGTTTCGCGTCCATTCGTTGGTGAGAGCGCGCTTCCGGCGAGCGAGAGAGTCGAGACCTTCATCAAGGTCGAAGCACGCCATGTGAGCACCCGTCCGATCTCCATCCTGTCTTGCAACTGGTAAGTGGCCGCTTTGGCCCGGGGCTCACGGCGTTGCCGGTCGACTCGGTTTTCGGGTTGCCCAACTGATTGACGCACATTTTTTGATCACTTATATTAAAAAGACTGCTAAAGAAAAATTCCCATGGGACGCTTCCGAACCTACGATGAAGACGCTGTTCTCAGCAGCGCGATGCAAGCCTTCCGGCGCAAAGGCTATCAAGCCGTCTCGATCCGGGATCTTGAGGCTGCGACCGGTCTGAAGGCAGGCAGCATCTACAACAGCTACGGCGACAAAGCCGGCGTTTTCGATGCGGCCTTTGCGCACTACAACCGCACTGTGCTGCGACGTCGACTCGACTGCCACGCGCCTGCAACCGCGGGCCTGCCCGGTCTGCGCGCCCTGTTTATTTCACTGCTGCACGAGCCGAACGATGAGTCCTATGGTTGTCTCATCACAAATTCAGCTGTGGAGTTGGGCTGCGAGGAAGGCGCCCATGCTGGTGTCGACGAAGGCATACGCATCCTGGCCGTGACCTTTGCCGAAAGGTTGAGCGCGGCTCGCCAGGATGGCTCGTTGCGTGGTGAGGTTGATCCTATGCGGGGCGCACTCAAGCTCCTGGCGCTCTATCAAGGAATACTGGTGCTGATTCGTGCGGGCTGCGACAAGGCCGGGCTCGAGCGGCTCGTTCTCGATGAGTTTGACAACCTGGAGGTTCGCCGTGACGCCTGATGCCCTATGGAAACGTTATGCCGCTATCTGGTCCCTCGACGCCGATAAGCGAGGTTCGGAACTGATCGCCTGTCTTGCTGAAGAGGTCACCTACTGCGATCCGAACGGTCTCATCCATGGGCGCTTGGCGTTGTCCGACTATATGGGCGAGTTCCAGCGCGGCGTGCCGGGCGCGTGCTTCAGCATCCGATCTGTCCTGCACCACCATGATCGCTCGCTTGCGCAATGGGTATTGCAAGGGCCCGGCGGCGCTGTGCTGCAGACGGGCACCAGTTTCGGTGCGCTGGCCAAGGATGGGCGCCTTCAAGCGATCAGCGGCTTCTTCCATGTTGCGAGCGAGGAGCCGTCGGCATGAGCGTCGTTTCGGCCCGCGAACTGGCTCTGGATTTCGCCGAGCGCATCAAGACACTGGGGGCCATCAGCGTCTCGCGCTTCTTCGGCGGTGCTGGCCTGGTTGTAGCTGGTGTCCAGTTCGGGTTCGTCATGAAGGGCTCGCTTTATCTGCGCGTGAATGACAAGACGCGTCCGAACTTCGAGGCCTTGGGCGCTGCGCCGTTTACCTATGCAGGACGAACTGACAAGGTAACGGTCGCGACGTACTACGAGGCACCTTGCGACGTAGTAGATGACCCCGATGAACTCGGCCGCTGGGCGAACGAAGCTCACTGCGCTGCACTTGCTGCGCGGCAGCGTAGTCGATCAGCGAAGCGTGGGTAGCCGCCAACTGCATATTCGATGCTGCGGCGCAGTTCATGCTCTGGCTGTAGAGCGGTCGATTGGGATCGAACTCAGGCGGTCCGCAATTCGACACGAGTGACTAGCGCCAGACCTGCTGAACTTGCGGGCGGTAGAGCTCCCGGATAGCCTCGCGCAGGACGTGCAGGCCTTCGAGAGCGGTCGGCGCGTGCTCTGGTGATCAGTGCGGTACCTGAACCGGGATCGACATGATGCTGCCTTGTGCCCGCGCGATGCAGTTTGTCTGGCAACTTGTCTAGCCAAGGCGCAGAACGTCTCGCAGGGCACGGCCATCGGCTTCGGCGCGGTGGTCACGCAGAGCGGCGGTGTGGCGCTGGGTGCGAACTCGGTGGCCGCCGCGGCAGCGGGCGTCGCCGGCTACATACCAGGCAGCGCGAATGCACAGCAGCAGGCAGCCATCAAGGCCACGACCAGCACGCAGGCCGCTGTGTCCGTGGGCGACGCAGCCAACGACCAGTTCCGCCAGATTCGGCAGCAAGTAGAGCCACGCGTCTTCGCGTGAAGTGCATCGTGGATAGGGCCCGACTACTTTCGCGACTTGAAGAACGCGTCGTAGGCATCAGCGGTGAAGCCGGTCACGCCTTGCCCGTTCACGTACAGCTGCGGCACACCGTTGTTGCCTCCCAGTTGGGCATAGGCCAGCTTGCCTTCGGCGGTGTCTATGTCGATGCCGCGATAGCCGATGTTCCTGGCTGCCAGATAGGCCCTGGCCTGCCTGCAGTAACCGCACCAGTTGGCAAAGAAAAGCACCGTGTCGCGCGGTGGTGGTGCGGATGCGCGGGCGTCCGCCGACTTGCGCAGCTGTTCGACATACGCAAGGGTCTCTGCGGACAGGGGGCTGCCCGGCAGGTTCTTGAATGTCAACGTCTTCGAGATTTGTGCCTGGGGTTGCGGACGGTCGCTGTAGATCGTCCGTCCATCGGGGCCCGTCGACTTGTAGAGCGTCGTTGTCGTCGCTGCAGGGCCTTCGGCAGCGGATGCGGCGCTTGCAAGAAGAAGCACGAGTGCAAGCATGGGATGAAGCCGCATCTGGAACACCTGGAGTGAAGGGCGGCGCGAAGAATAGCACCGGGTCGCAAGGCTGCGTTTGGCTCGGGAGCGTTCGCGCAGTGCCCCTTGACTTTCGCATCGTGTGAAGGCCGAGAGTTCGACTTTCTTTAACTGGAAGGAGATCTCCATGGACGACCCCATTGCACTTGCTGCTCCACAGCGCTTGACCCTTTCCGAAGTCGTTGCGCGCTCCGGCGCGTCTGCGCAACTGCTGCACGATTGCGAGTCTCTCGGGTTGCTTGGCGGCATGACGTACGTCGATGCGAGCGGCCGACGATATGACGCGCGCGCTGTATCGGCATTGCGTTTCGTGCGAAGGGCGCATGACCTGGGTTTCGAAACCCAGGAAGTCGTCGAGCTGTTCTCCCTGTGGAAAGACGGCCATCGCGCGAGCTTCGACGTGAAGCGCGTCGCCCTCGCGCGGGCAGACGACCTTGCCCTGCGGATCGAGGAGCTCACGCGAATGAAGCACCTGCTGGAGCGCCTGGCCAATTGCTGTGAAGGAGACCAACGCCCGGAGTGCCCCATCCTGGATGAGTTGGCCGATCTCAAAGGTTTCGCCGGCTGTTAAGCACGCGGTCGGTGAACCGTCTATGCCTGAGAGAGTGCCTCCACGAGACGGGCCACGAGGCGGTCGGCCATGGCCGCGTCGGGGTGTATCAGGTCGTCGGAGGAGTAGGCGACACCGTTCCATCCGGCGTGCGTGCACTTCAACTCTGTGGCCAGTTGCCCGATGTCGTCGTTCGCCCGGATCCAGCTGTAGGCACAGCGCAGTTCGCGGTGCGTGATGCCGATGAGCACCACGCGACGGCCTTCGGTGATCGCACGAGTTGCCATGCGTCGCAGGTACGGCAACGGATCGCGGCCCGCTGAAAGGTCGTTCGTGCCGTGCTGAAGTACGACGGTCTGCATGGTGCGAAGGTCATAGGCGAAGCGGCGCCATGCATTGGCGGCCGAGTCGCCGGACTGCGAAAGGTCATTGACCGCGACGCCCACTGCCTGCAGGCGCGGCGCGATGCCATTCGCCATGATGCTGTCGCCGTACAGGGCCACGCCCGGCACGAGAAAACCATTCGGCGTGGCGGGAGGCATCAAAGAGGCACGGATCAGGTCGGGAAGATTCAAGAGGCGCTCCAGTGTCATCGCTTCGCATCACCGACGCGATCGCTAAGCTGTTGCTGTAGCTCGGCAAGGCTCGAAAGACGAGCCATGCATCAGCCGGTGTCCGCATTCGAAGGTGCGAGCAGCACGCCGGCCAACGCCCGCAGCGCTTCTTCCGCAGAACCAGCAAAGGTGACGGCGCAAGACAGCATCAGGTTCAGCGGAAGGCCGAAGTCTTCGACCGCCATTCCCGCTGCGTCGCGAAGTACCTTCGCTGCGTCCCGGTGCGCCGGAATGCCCGCGGCGTAGCTGGTTTGATCGACGCCGTAGGCCACCACCGGCAGGCCCAGCGCGATGGCCACGCCGACCTCGAACACCGTCCCCGAATCGGGCTCGGCACCGCGAAACGGAACCAGATTGGCGATGACGCCCTGCGCCTCGCTCAGCAGCCCCATGTTCACGTTGTAGATTGCACGGGCCAGCGCTGGCCCTTCGAGGCCGGCCGCGGCCGCGCCGTCATCGGAAGGAATGAGCGCGCGCATGCCGAGCGCTTCGCATGCGTGGGCGAGCGCCTTCATGTGCTGCACGGCGTCCGGTCGAAACACATCCGGGCCGGCGAGGTAGACGCGCGGGCGGGTGGTGGTCATGGCTTGCAGTATGCAGCGCCGATTGCCGGCAAAAAAGCGCTGTCATTGCGAGAGGCTTGATCACCCGCGGCATGGAGGAACTGGCGATGCAAGCTGCGCCGGATGCGCTAGGCCGGCTTGACCTCGAAATACGCTTCGTCCACATCGCCGAGGTCGCGAAAGCCCGCGGTCCGCGCTGCGTCGTAGGCCTTGGCCCAGCGCTTGGCTTGTGCGATCTCGGCTTTCGACAGGTCGCTTTCGCCCGACTCGCTGGCATTCTGGAAGGCGCGCATGACCTGCAGCACATCGCCGGCCAGCTGCCGATCCAGTTCGCGCCGGAAGCGCTCCACGGCCGTCTTGACGACATTGGCGTCGGGATACGGACAGTCGGCAAGGCGCACGGTGTAGGCGACACCGGGCGCCGGTTCGTCGTCGTCATCTTCGAACCGGAAGGGAACGTCGTCGTCTTCGGGTTCCGTCCAGGAAACGATCGGGGCCTGCTTCGGCTCGATCGTTGGAGGGCTGAAAAGTTGAGCTTGATTCATCGAGGTCTCGCTTTCAGGGCCTGGCAGTCAGTGCTGCGAAGGGCGGGTCAATGCAGGCAGCCACGAGAGGCGGCGCTTCACGGTTCTCTTTGGCATGGTGGTTCCTTGAGAATACTGTTTAAATATACAGCTTTCTATCGAGCTGAACCATTCGGAAATGCTTCTGCAGGTGCAGCAGATGGCGGGCCGCAAGGCTTGCAGCCGTCATACCTCGAGGCGCAACAGGAGCGAACCTTGCTGCCAGGAGCAGCAAATCCACCGAGCCCGATACTCGAATCGGTGCCGGAACTCACTCGCTGGCTGTTGCGTCGTCGCGCAGCAACCCACCGGCCTGTCTGGCCGAAGAAGTCGTCCGTGCAAAGAAGGCGCTCCGGTTTTCGTGCCCCTTGGCACCCGGGCGCCGAAGCGCGTCGGTTATTCCGGTGCAGCCGCTACCTGTGCTGCCTGCGATGGCGCCTGTTGCTGCTCTTGCAACGCGCCGGCCGAATCGGTGGGTTCGGGGTCGCTCCGGTTCCTGCGTGCGATGCCTTTGACGAGGTGGCGGGGCACGTGATGTGTCTTGATGAACTGCGCCAGCACCTCGCTGCGTGCGGGTTCGCATGCCGGTAGAAACATGTGCAATACGCTCATGGTGTCGTCCCGTAAACGCCAGGAAGAAATGCGGCCGGGGCCCGTGTGGCAGGGCGAAGGCCTGCGGATGAAGGCGGCCTCTGGCGTGGTGGCCGCGAGGCATTATGGGCGCCTGGATTTCGCGATGCACGTGCAGCCACGTACAACCACCTCGGCGCAGGTGGCTTCGGCGCCGTGGCGCTTCATTCGGACAGGTGCACCGGCCGGCCTGCAGTCGGGCATCGGCATCAGGCGAAGACTTTCGTTGTTGCGGGATTTCACCGAGGCTTGCTGATCACTGGTGCGGCGCATACTCGCGCCAAGCCACATGTCGGGCTCCTCCGGGGTCCCGGGCGGTCGTCCAGGAGACACGCATTGCAGCGAACCAACATTGCAAATCCGGCCTACTTCCACAAGGTCGTCGATTGCCAGTACGCCTGCCCGGCGCACACCCCCGTCCCCGAGTACATCCGCATGATCGCGCAGCGCCGCTACAGCGACGCCTACATGATCAACTGGGCCTCCAACGTTTTCCCCGGCATTCTCGGTCGCACCTGCGACCGGCCTTGCGAGCCGGCCTGCCGGCGTGGGCGGGTGGAGGAAAGCAACGCGAAAGACCCTGAGCCGGTGGCGATCTGCCGGCTCAAGCGCGTGGCCGCCGACATGAAGGACGACGTGCACGCGCGCATGCCGACGCTGGCGCCGAAGAACGGCAAGCGCATCGCCTGCATCGGCGCGGGGCCGGCTTCACTCACCGTCGCGCGGGACCTTGCGCCGCTGGGCTACGAGGTGACGGTGTTCGACGGCGAAGCCAAGGCCGGCGGCTTCATCCGCACGCAGATCCCGCGCTTTCGCTTGCCGGAGTCGGTGATCGATGAAGAGACCGGCTACGTGCTGGACCTGGGCGTGGAGTTCCGCGGCGGCGAGCGCATCGATTCGATGAAGGCGCTGATGGCGCAGGGATGGGACGCGATCTTCGTCGGCTGCGGTGCGCCGCGCGGACGCGATCTCGACGTGCCCGGCCGCCAGGAAGCGGCGGCCAGCATCCACATCGGCATCGACTGGCTCAACTCCGTTTCGTTCGGCCACGTCAGCAGCATCGGCAAGCGCGTGATCGTGCTGGGTGGTGGCAACACGGCGATGGATTGCTGCCGCTCGGCCCGCCGGCTGGGCGGCACTGACGTGAAGGTGATTGTGCGCAGCGGCTTCGACGAAATGAAGGCCTCGCCCTGGGAGAAGGAAGATGCCCAGCACGAGGGCATTCCGATCATCAACTTCCACGTGCCCAAGGCCTTCGTGCATGAAGAGGGCAAGCTCAAGGGCATGCTGTTCGAGGTCGTGCGCGCCGAATACGACGACAAGGGCCACCGCACGCTGGTGCCCACGGGCGAGCCCGACGCCTTCTTCGAATGCGACGAAGTGCTGGTCGCGGTGGGCCAGGAAAACGCCTTCCCGTGGATCGAGCGCGACTGCGGCATCGGCTTCGACAAGTGGGGCTTGCCGACGCTCGACAAGGACACCTTCCAGTCGACGGTGCCGCGCGTGTTCTTCGGTGGCGATGCGGCCTTCGGTCCCAAGAACATCATCACCGCCGTGGCCCATGGCCACGAGGCGGCCGTGTCGATCGACAAGCTGCTGCGCGCCGAGCCGATCTACGTTCGCCCGGCGCCCATGACCAACCTGGTGTCGCAGAAGATGGGCATCCACGAGTGGAGCTACGACAACGACACCTCCAACGACCTGCGCTACAAGGTGCCGTGGGCCAAGGCCGAGACGGCACTGGCCAGCATCCGTGTCGAGGTGGAGTTGGGCTTCGACGCCGCCACCGCATTCAAGGAGGCCGAGCGCTGCCTGAACTGCGATGTGCAGACCGTCTTTACCGAAACTGCCTGCATCGAATGCGATGCCTGCGTCGACATCTGCCCGATGGACTGCATCAGCTTCGTCGACAACGCCGAAGAGGCCGAGCTGCGGCCTCGGCTCAAGGCGCCGGCGCTGAACCTTGCGCAAGATCTGTACGTGTCGGGCGGGCTCAAGACGGGCCGCGTGATGGTCAAGGACGAAGACGTCTGCCTGCACTGCGGCCTGTGCGCCGAGCGCTGTCCCACAGGTGCGTGGGACATGCAGAAGTTCTTGCTGAAGATGACGCAGGCAGGGCAGGAGGTGGCGCAATGAGCGCCGTGCTTCCGCCTGCAGGCGCGAGCGTCAACGCCGTTCCGCAGATCGAGGCGGTCAACGACTTCGTCATCAAGTTCGCCAACGTCAATGGCTCGGGTTCGGCGTCGGCCAACGAGCTGTTCGCCAAGGCCATCCTGCGCATGGGCGTGCCGGTGAGCCCGCGCAACATCTTCCCCAGCAACATCCAGGGCTTGCCGACCTGGTACGAGGTGCGCGTGACCGAGCAGGGCCACCTGGGCCGGCGCGGCGGCACCGACATGATGGTGGCGATGAACCCGCAGACCTGGGACGCCGACCTGGCCGAACTGGAGCCCGGCGGCTATCTCTTCTACGACAGCACGCGGCCGCTGCCACCGTCGAAATTCCGCACCGACATCCGCGTGATCGGCATGCCGCTGACCGAGATCTGCAACGCGGTCTATCAAGACCCGCGCCAGCGTCAGTTGTTCAAGAACATCGTCTACGTGGGCGCGCTGGCCATCCTGCTGGGCATCGAGCCCGAGGTGGTCGAGAAGCTGTTCGGCGAGCAGTACAAGGGCAAAGAGAAACTGCTCGCCTCCAACGTGCAGGCGCTGCACCTGGGCTGCGACTTCGCACGCGAGAACCTGCGCGAGCCGCTGGGGCTTCGGGTGCGGCGCGCCGATCGGGTGGGCAACCGCATCTTCGTGGATGGCAACAGCGCCGCGGCGCTGGGCTGCGTGTACGGCGGTGCCACGGTGGCGGCCTGGTACCCGATCACGCCGTCTTCTTCGGTGGCCGAGGCCTTCCAGAAGTACTGCACCAAATTCCGCGTCGATCCGGCCACTGGCCAGCACCGCTTTGCCATCGTGCAGGCGGAAGACGAACTGGCGTCGATCGGCATGGTGGTGGGGGCAGGATGGAACGGCGCCCGGGCTTTCACGCCGACCTCGGGGCCGGGCATTTCGCTGATGACCGAGTTCATCGGGCTGGCCTACTTTGCCGAGATCCCCATCACGCTCATCAACGTGCAGCGCGGTGGCCCGTCCACCGGCATGCCGACGCGCACGCAGCAGGCCGACATCCTGTCGTGCGCCTATGCCTCGCATGGCGACACCAAGCACGTGCTGCTGTTTCCCGAAGATCCGCACGAGTGCTTTGCGCACGCGGCAGCGGCGCTCGACCTGGCCGACCGGCTGCAGACGCCGGTGTTCTTGATGACCGACCTGGACATCGGCATGAACCAGCGCCTGTGCGAACCCTTCGAGTGGGACGACAGCGTGGCCTACGACCGCGGCAAGGTGATGAGTGCCGAGGAACTGGAGGCGGGCCGCGACTTCGGCCGCTACAAGGACGTGGACGGCGACGGCATTCCCTGGCGCACGCTGCCCGGCACGCACCCGACCAAGGGCAGCTACTTCACCCGCGGCACGACACGCGATGCCTACGCCCGTTATTCGGAGCGCGGCGTGGACTACGTCTACAACGTGGAGCGGCTGCTGAAGAAGTTCGCGACCGCGGCCACGATGGTGCCGCAGCCGGTGCTCCGGCCAGCGGCGCAGAAGTCCGAACTGGGGGTGATCTATTTCGGCTCGACCAGCCCGTCGATGCACGAGGCGCTGGAGGCACTGGAAGAACGCGGCATCCACCTCGACGCGATGCGGCTGCGTGCGTTTCCCTTCCCCGAGAGCGTGGTGGAGTTCCTGGCGCAGCACACGCAGGTGTTCGTGGTCGAGCAGAACCGCGATGCGCAGATGCGCAGCCTGCTGGTCAACGAACTCGAGATCGACCCGGCCCGGCTGATCCGGGTTCTGCATTTCGACGGCACGCCCATCACCGCGCGCTTCATCGTCGAGGCGATCAGCACGCACGTGCGGCAGATGCAGGCGCCGCGTGCCACCGATACGAAGGAGTCCGCATGACCTACCTTGCCAAGCCCCGGTTGCGCCACCCGACGCTGGCCACCAACAAGGTCGGCTACACGCGGCGCGACTACGAGGGAAAAATTTCGACGCTGTGCGCGGGCTGCGGCCACGATTCGATTTCCGCCGCGATCATCGAAGCCTGCTGGGAGCTGGACATCGAGCCGCATCGCGTGGCCAAGCTCTCGGGCATCGGTTGCAGCTCCAAGACGCCGGACTATTTTCTGGGCGCGTCGCACGGCTTCAACACCGTGCACGGCCGCATGCCCAGCGTGCTGACCGGCGCCAACCTGGCCAACCGCGATCTGCTGTACCTGGGCGTGTCGGGCGACGGCGATTCGGCGTCCATCGGCCTGGGCCAGTTCGCCCATGCGATGCGGCGCGGCGTGCGCATGGCCTATATCGTGGAAAACAACGGCGTCTACGGCCTGACCAAGGGCCAGTTCTCGGCCACGGCCGACCAGGGCTCCAAGAGCAAGAAGGGCGTCGTCAACACCGACAGCCCGGTGGACCTCGTGGCCATGGCGCTGCAACTGGGCGCCAGCTACGTGGGGCGCGGCTTTTCGGGCAACAAGGCGCAGCTGGTGCCGTTGATCAAGGGGGCGATCAGCCATGGCGGCGCGGCGTTCATCGACGTCATCAGCCCCTGCGTTGCCTTCAACAACCATCCTGGCAGCACCAAGAGCTACGACTACGTGCGCGAGCACAACGAGGCGGTGAGCCGGATCGACTTCATCAGCGGGCGCGAAGAAATCACCGTCGACATGGGCGCGGGCGAAGTGGTCGACGTGCGCCAGCACGACGGCACGCTGCTGCGCCTGCGCAGCCTGCACCCCGACTACGACCCCAGCGACCGCTATGCCGCCATGGCCTACATGCAGCGGCATCACGAGATGGGCGAGGTGGTGACGGGCCTGCTCTACGTCGACCCGCTGGCCACCGATTTGCACACGGCGCTCAACACCAGCGACCGGCCGCTCAATTCGCTGGGGCCGGACCAGCTCTGCCCCGGTGCCCAGGCACTGGAGCGGCTCAACAACTCCTTGCGCTGAGCCAAGGCCAGGCGCACCATAACGTCTCCTTCGGAGGGCGCACCATGGCCGAGCGCACTGTTTTTCAGTCCATCTCGCGCAAGCACGCGGTCAGCCTGGGCCCGCAGGCCAGCGTGCGCGATGCCGCCTGCGTGATGACGCGCGCCAACTGCGGCAGCGTGCTCGTCATGGAACTGCCCGACACGCTGCTGGGCATCCTGACCGAGCGCGACCTCATGACCCGCGTGCTGGCCCGGGGGCTCGACCCCGATCACACGGCGGTGCGCGAGGTCATGACACCCAACCCGATCTGCGTGCCACCGGAGACGCTGGTGTCCGATGCCGTGGTGCTGATGCTCGAGCGAGGTTTTCGCCATCTGCCGCTGGTGGCCGGAACGAAGATCCTCGGCGTGTTTTCGGTGCGCGATGCGCTGCCGCGAGAGATCGGAACAGCCGTCAGCCTGACCGAATTCCGCGAGCAGGTGAACGACGCACTGGGTTAGATCCATCAGGAGGGCGATGCCCGTCCATCGCGAATCCGATGGCAACGTGCGAAGGGGCATGCGGGCCAGGTAAACGCACTGGCCACGGTGCCCGAACCGGAGCGATCTGCTTCATGATCCGGCTGTCCGAATCCACGGAAGGTCAGGGATGAAAAAGATGCTTCGGAACCTCCTCGCACCCATCTGCCGCCCGGTGCTCGCACTGGGCTTCGCTCTCTTGCTGGCGGCCTGCTCGAGCTTGCCGCCACAGGTTCCCAGCGCACCCACGTCGGCCATTGCCGACTATGCGCAGACACCCCTTGCCACGATCACGCAGAAGGTATTGCCCACGGACGGCCGCTCGGGGTTCCAGCTCCAACCCTACGGCCCCAATTCGTTTGCGACGCGCATCGAGCTGACCCGGCTCGCAGCGCGCAGCCTCGACGTGCAGTACTACCTGCTGCAAGGCGACAACACCGGCCGCACCTTGATGCGCGCACTGCGGGACGCCGCCGCGCGCGGCGTTCGCGTTCGCCTGCTGGTCGATGATTTGTACACGGCCGGCGAAGACGATCTGCTGCTGGGGCTTGCCAGCTATCCGAACATGGAAGTGCGTCTGTTCAATCCGTTTCCTGGCGGTCGCGGCAGCGAGATCACCCGCTTCATCAGCTCGGGCCTGGAGTTTCGCCGCGTGAACCGGCGCATGCACAACAAGCTCTTCGTCGCGGACAACGTGGCCGCCGTGGCCGGTGGCCGCAACATGGCCGACGAATACGTCATGAACGCGCAGGGCGCCAACTTCATCGACATGGACACCTTCGTGGCCGGGCCCGTGGTGCGCGACCTGTCCAGCGAGTTCGATCACTACTGGAACAGCGAGGTCGTGTTTCCCCTGCAGCGCATCGCGCACACCGGGCTGACTCGCGCGCAACTGCAGAGCAACTTCGAGCAGCAGACCGCGAGCGCGAAGCCGCCCGAGGCGAGCGAAATACCCGCCGACGGCAGGCCGCTGCACCCGGGCGAGGGCGAGCCGACTTCGGTGGCGCCCGATCTCGTGCCCATGCTCAACCTGCCGTTCGAGCTGGCCAACCATCGACTGAGCCCGCTGTTGTGGGCCAAGGCCCGCGTCCTGTTCGATCCGCTGACGAAGACGGAAGGCCTGAACGAGAAAGAAAACTCGATCAAGGGCACCGTCACCGAAGGTGTGATTCAGTGGCTCAGGACGGCGGACAAGGACATCAAGATGGTGTCGCCTTACTTCGTGCCGAGCGAGGGTTCGGTCAACAGCCTGGTGGGCGCGCGCAAGGCCGGGATCAGCGTAGAGCTGGTGACCAATTCGCTGGCCTCGACCGACGAGCCGTGGGTTTACGTGGGCTACTGGGCCCACATCAAGGAACTGCTCAAGGCCGACGTGAAGATCTTCGAGATCAGCCCCTCGCTGAGCGTGAAGCGCCACAAGCTCGGCATCTTCGGCCACCGGACCGGCGCGCTGCACATGAAGAACGCGATCCTCGACCGCAAGGAGGTTTTTCTCGGCTCGATGAACCTCGATCCACGCTCGGCCGTGCTCAACACCGAACTGGGCCTGATCATCGAGAGCGAAGAAATGGCGCGGCAGCTCGAAAGTTTTGCGGACGCCGGCAGCTCCTACACGCTGCGCCTGAGCGCCAACGGGCAGAACGTCGAATGGGTGGAGCTTGGCGACGACGGCAAGCAGACGGTGTACGACGTGCCGCCCGAGACCAGCGCCTGGCAGCGCTGGCGGCTGCGCTTGTTGGCGCCGTTTATTCCGGTGCAGGAGTTGTAGGGCAGGGCTGCTTCCGGTGGCCCTGGCGATTCGAAAATTCGGCGCCGTTCTTCCTCTGTAGAATCCGGCGCTTGGGTCGACGACTCGCTAGGATCAGCGAGTCGGACAATGCGGGTGTAGTTCAATGGTAGAACGGCAGCTTCCCAAGCTTCATACGAGGGTTCGATTCCCTTCACCCGCTCCAGCATCCCACCGATGACCTGAACCTGCCGCAAGCGCGGTCGGCATCGATCCCCCGAAATACCCGCAGCATCAACGAGCGCCAACCCGACCACGCCGGCGGTGGCCGATGCCTTTACGGGACACCAGCACCACACGCACCGCGACCAGGGCCGGGAGCCAACGGCTTGCAGCTTGCAGCGGGGAAAACCCAGGCCAAGGCGCGTCCGCAGGCACCCGGGATTTCACAATTTTCTGAGATGATTAATTCCGGGAGACATATCCCAAGGAAGGCCTGCCGCGCTGCTCGGCAAGCTCAAACAAGAAAATCGAGGAGTTCACATGCTGATTGATCGCGGAGGGCCGTCGGCCCTCCTGGCTTGTCTTGTGCTGTCCATTTCTGCCTGCGGCGGTGGTGGTGGTGGCGGCGGCGGAGGAGGTTTCCCGGTCGCCGGCCTCGGTCCGGGCGCAGGGGTTCCCACCTCTACGGGCGGACCGAATCCATCGGACCTCTCCTCAGCGGGAGACGATGCGATTGCCGTGACGTTCGACGGTTCGTTGGACGGCTTCTTCATCGCGAGCAGCAACTACCCCCAGCCCACACCGGTGCTGATCAAGGCAAAGCTCAGTCGCGACCCGGTCGGCACCGTGTATCCGGTCATCGTCGATTCGCAGCAGGTCCTGAGCACCCAATGGGGAGGCTTCACGGTCACGAAGGGCCCGGACGGTGCCTATTCCGGATACCTGACGCCCAAAGCGGGGATGGCGCCGGGCGTCTACAGCGGCAAGCTGCAGCTCAGGCTGTGCAAGGACCCGGCCTGTGCGGCCGAGTACAAGCTCACCGGTGGTGAATTTCCGTACAAGCTGGAGTACGCGGCCGACGTCACCCTGACGGCCAAGATGAACGGCACCCCAGTCAAGGACATCCGGGGCATGACGAGCGTGAGTTCAGGCAAGACGATGCAGTTCGTTGCGCTGGATGGCGCGGTGGTGCAGGTGGAGTCCAACATTCCCGTCACCTGGACCGTGACGTCGTCGGGTACGACCAAGTTGCTCGCCGTCGCGACGCAGACCGACAAGCTTGTGAGCGGCACGGTGATGACCGGTTCCATGAGCGGCTCCATCGAAGTGAAAGCCCAGCCTGTCGATACGCGCTACAAGTACATCGCGACGGTGTCGCTCTTGCCGCAGTAAGCAGATGGGGCGCGTCGAGCGGGCATGGGCCCCGACGCCTTCATTTGCCTCCCGCGCCCCGTGCGTCCGGGCGTGTGACCGAAAGCCCGCTTCATGCGGGCTTTTTGCTGCCTGCGGTGTGATTCAGCGAACCGAACATCTCGCAGCCATGCGGCAGGCAGCGCGCTGATTGGCCTGCACACGACGCCCAACCGCACCCCGTACCCCCAAGAACCCCGGACCTCGCATGACCAACCTTTCCCGGACCATCGACAGCCAACGCGTCTTCGAGGTGCAGATCTCCGTGCTGCTGCGCAGCTTCCCGTTCGCGTTGGGCGGCTCGGTGGTGTCGGCGTGCGTGGTGGCCTATGTGATGCTCGCCGTGGTCCCGAGGACACAGGTCACGGTCTGGCTGTCGGCCACGGTGTTCGTGGCGGCCTGCAGGTTTGTCGCCATGCTGTACTTCTACCGGGTGCGCCAACGCCCCGGCGCGGGCGAGCGATGGCTGCGGCAGATGGTGGCCGGCAACGTCGCGTCGGGCGTGTTGTGGGGGCTGCCGTTTGCCTACTGGACTTTCTTCGTCCCGCTCGAATACCAGCTGTTCTTCATCGTGGTCCTGTTCGGTCTGGGCACGGGCGCCATCTATTCCAACTACATGGTGCTGTCGGCGGTCTATGCGTTCCTGGTGCCGACCTTCGCGCCGACGTTCATCGCGCTTGCGACCCAGCCGTCGGCGGTCAATCTCGCGCTGGTCGCGAGCGGCGTCGCTTACCTGGTCGCGACGGTCGCTTTCATCCACCGCATGAACCGGACGCACCTGAATGCATTGCAGCTGAGCTATGAAAACCTGGCGCTGCTGCAGCAGGTACGGCTCGAGAAGGAGGCCGCCGAGCGCAGCGACCTCGAGAAGTCGCGCTTTCTGGCGGCGGCGAGCCACGACCTCCGGCAGCCGGTTCATGCGATGAGCCTCTTCCTGGGTTTGCTCACGAACGAGCGGCTGTCGGAGCACGGGCGCTATCTGGTCGAGAACATCACCAAGGCGAGTGCCGCCATGGGGCATCTGTTCGATGCCTTGCTCAACATCTCGCGGCTGGACGCGGGGGTGATCCATCCGCGGCTTCAGAACTTTCCGCTCGACCGGTTGCTTGACCAGATCCGCACCGAATACACGCCGCAGGCCCAGCAAAAGGGGCTGGCGTTGAAGGTGCGCCACAGCAAGGCGTGGGTCTACTCCGACCCGATGCTGCTGGAGCGCATCCTGCGCAACCTGATCAGCAACGCGATCGCCCACACGCCCGGCGGGCGCGTGCTGATCGGTTGCCGCATGCGTGGCGGGTGCGTCCGCATCGAGGTCTGGGACACGGGGCCGGGCATTCCGCCGCACGAGCACGAGCGCATCTTCTGGGAGTTCCACCAGCTGCAGAACCCCGAGCGCGACCGCAGCAAAGGGCTCGGCCTGGGCCTGGCCATCGTGCGCCGGACGGCCGCGCTGCTGGGGCACGCGTTGGCGATGCGCTCGATCGAGGGGCGTGGCACGGCGTTCCTGTTGAGCGTCGAGTCGAAGCGGGCATCGGTGGTGGAAGCGCCCGTGGCGGCAGGCGCCCTCGGTGCGACGGCGGGCGAGATGCCGCTGCTCGACACAAGGCCGGCCAAGGGCCAGTTGATCCTGGTGGTCGACGACGACGCGCAGAACCGCGAAGGGCTGCAGCTGCTGCTCGAAAGCTGGGGGCACCGCGTGGTTGCGGCACCGGGTGTGTCGGAGCTGGTGGCGCTGATCGCCGACGTGCCCGGCAAGCCCAACCTGATCGTGAGCGACTATCGCCTGCGCGAGCACGAGACCGGCATCGAAGCCATCGACCGGGTGCACGAGGAATACAACGACGACGCCATTCCCGCGCTGCTGGTCAGCGGCGACACCGACCCGGCGCGCCTGATCGAAGCCGCGGCCCGCTCGATTCCGGTCTTGCACAAGCCGGTCGAGGTCGAGGCATTGCGAAGCTGGGTCGAGAAGCTGCTCGTCGGAGGCGCGGCGCCCGGGAACAACCAGCCCTGAGCCGCCCCGAAAGCGCTGGTTGGGCGGCCGGAGTGATGCGCAAAGACCACTGTGCGGGCCTGAATCTTGCCGGCATCGAAAAAAATCCGGCGGCTGCCTCTTTCGCAGGCACCGCGTTGCAGGCCACGCCAGGCAAGGCTTTCGCGCAATGCGCACACGGTTTTCCACAGCATTGTCCCCATCAACCAGGGAAAACGCGTCACGACCGTGTGTTATTAGGCAAAAAGCACCGTGCCTGCAGTGAAAAGGTAGGGCGCCCGCCGACAGACGTACTGTGCCATCCGGGAGGAATATCGCTTTACCGCACTGTTGCGGGAAGGAGCGTGAAATGACGTTCGACTTCTTGTTTCGCCCGAGCCATACCGCGTACCTCCGGCGTGCGTCGGCATTGCTGGAAGAGGCACAGATGGCGCGCATCGAGCACCAGGCCGCGGCCGAGCACCACAGTGCGCTGGCCCGGATGTATGCCGAGCGCGTGCGGCGTCTGGAGAACGAGCTCTACCGGCAGCCGCGCGGCCCGGAACACGGCCCCGCGGACAGCGTTGCGGACGAACGGCCGCAGCTGTATTCGCTGGACGGAAGCCGCAAGCCGGGGCTGACGTCCTCCGCGCCGTAACCCGGTGCGCTAGCTGTGGAGCGGTTGCTGGGGGTCCGCAGGGCCCTCCGTTTCCGCATCGAGCCATTGCAGATCGCTCGGCGAGTACGGCCGGGACCATTTCATGCCGTCGAGCCGGACCCGGACCATCAGCCCGCGCACGGTGGTGACGGTGCCCAGGTGATCCTGAAACCGGACCCGGGCTCCCTTCTTGGCCGGCACGTTGAACCGCGCACAAATGTGCTCATAACTCATTCGTGGACACCCCTCATGGTTTGCTTGATGTCCTCCCTGTGGACTGCGTACGCAGCCGCCGGCCATCCGGATTCAAACCCCTGGTGCCGGCAGGCTTACCGCCAGGCCATGGCGTCGATCAGCCCCAGCACCTCGGCTTCGTGGGCAATGAAGAAATCGGTGTGGTTGGCCGGCTGGAAAGTCTTTTGCAGGCTGCCGGGCGGCAGCGCCGCGAGCAACTGCGCGGCGTCTTTCGTGCGCGCGGCCTGGAAGAGCTGAAGCATGTCGCTCGCGTCTTTTTCCGTCGCGGCATCGATCCGGGCCGGTAGCCATGGAAACATGTGCTGCCGGTCCCCCGGCAGCGTCGTCAGCGCCAGGGCGGGCGTGCGCAGGGGGCGGTAGTCCGGCGAGAACAGCCGGGCCGCCTTGTACATGGCCGCCATCACCTCGGCGGGCGTGTTGTTCTGGACGCTGCCGTCGGCGTTCACCTGGAGTTTGTCGAGCAGGTCGGCCTCCATCGGCGCCGACCAGCTCTGGTTGATGCGCTTGTTGAAGGCGATGGCCGCTGCCACCGAGGCGTTGTCGGCATCGGTGGGCGAGGGCTCCGTCAGCGCGGGGTTGTCGGATTCGCCCTCCTTGCTGCCATCGGGCGTGGCGGTGGTGTAGTCGAAGTTGGTGTCCAGGTAGACCAAACCGCGCACGCGTTCCGGATAGCGGCCGGCAAAGCGCGTGACCTGGTTGCCCGCGATCGAATGGCCGGCAAGCACGATGCGGCCGATGCCGAGGGCTTCGAGCACCTCGTGCACGTCGTGGACCAGCGTGTCGGTGTCGTAGGGATGGGTGGCGTCGGGCAGTGGCTTGTCCGACTGGCCGAACCCGCGGCAGCTGATGGCGATTGCGCGCCCGCGTTGCGCCAGTGCCAGCGCAAGGCTGTTGAAGTGCGCGGCCGTGGCGCCGAAGCCCGGCAGCAGCACGAACGTGGTGCCGCCAAGGCGGTCCGACTGCCAGTCCCGCACGTGCAGCGAAACGTCGGGCGCCACGAGGATGCGGCGATCGGTGACTTTGGCCGTGGTGGACGTGGGCGGGGTTGGTGGAAACGTGCCGAAGCCGCCGTCGCCAGAGCCTCCGCCGCCGCCGCAGCTCGCAAGAAGAAGTCCGGCCGGAAATGCGGTCGCGGCGCGCAGCAGGTGCCTGCGCTGTTCGGAATGGAATCTGGGTGAAAACAAGAAGGGCTCCGTCAGGGAAAAATCGGGCTTTGCACCGTTGCCGGATGCGTGACCTGACGGTATCCGCGGGGCTTGCCATCGGCCTGAAGGCGAACTGAAGGTGCGCTGAAGCGAACCTGGGGCCCGGCAAGGCAGGGGTGGGAATGCTGCGGGCAAAAAAATACCCGCCGAAGCGGGTTCGAGGAGCCCTGGTGGGCACTCTAAGTACGAACAGAGAGCTCTTCTTCTATGCGGCCCTGTTGCGTGACAGCACCGCCATGGTCGGCTGCGAGCGGCCCGGCCAATGTCAGTCAGAAATAGACAGTTGCCGTAGGACACTCTTAAAAACGTGAACAATTTGGCAGTTCTTATGCATGCAGGCATGTGCTTTCTCGGGTCCGCGCGCCGGAAGTGTCGGTCCTGTCTGACACGGCGATGTTGTCCGAGGGCCTAGATTTTGTGGACTCGCTTCGAAGTGCGAGTTCTCTGTGTGTGACAGCACTCAAGAGGTTCAACCCAGCCTTGCGCTGGGTTTTTTTTGCCCCGACCGCGGGGGCGAGTCAGCAAAGCTCGAAGCGGAACACTGTGGTCTGCGGATGGCTGAGCAGCGGCACGGTCACTTCGCTCGCGTGCTCCCAGGCCTCCTGCCAGGCGCGCGCGCTGGCGATCTGTGCCTCTGCCATGGTCCGGGCGCCGGACTCCATCTGGCTTGCCCACGCCCGGTAGCACTTGAGCACCTGGGCAGGCCCGCCGATGCGCTGCTCCAGCACCCGGATGAACGTGAAGCGCACTTCCATGAGATCCCGCAGCGAAAGGCTCGTGCCGTCGAGGTGCACGGTGTAGGGCTGCTCGTGACTGTCGTGGTGGTCGAACATCGAATCCGAATGCAAAAGAGCGGCGCTCAATTCGGCGGGCGTGGTGCGCTGCTCGTTAAAGGAAGATCCCGAAGCCCCGCCATGGGATTGGAAAGCGGCGGCCGCGCTCAGCGCAAAAACACATGCTGCATGAACTGCTTGATCGGGTACTGGATCACCGTCTGCACCCGCGCCGGAAGCTCCAGCGGGCGCATCAGCATCTTGAGCGTCGTGCCCGCGCTCAGATTGGTTCGGATGGTGCTGTTCATGCGCGCACTCAGCTGCTGCACATAGGCCGTGTCTTCGGCACGGGCCGGCGCGCGGGCCTTCACCACGTGGCGGATCGCGCAGTCGGCGTCTTCGCTCTTGAGTTCCAGCGTGCGCCGCCCGATGGTGCCGAACACGCGGAAGCGGCTGAGCCGCTCCTGCTCGCGGTAGCGGCGGAAGAAGCGGTAGAAGTGCTTGTAGTGATTGACCTCGTCGGTCGCGATGCGGGTCGCGAGGTCGCGCAGCACCGGCTCGGTGGTGCTGCGGGCCATGGCGCGGTAGTAGGTGGCGGTGCCGGTCTCGACCACGCAGCGCGCGGTCATTTCGAGGGCGCGGGTGGGGGCCAGCAGCTCGACCTTGCAATAGGTCGCGTACTCCTCGAGAAAGCCGTTGTAGGCCCTGTCCCATTCGAACTCCGGCCACACATGGCGCACGTAGGCGCGCAATGCCTTGCCGTGCTGCAGTTCTTCGGCTTCCCAGTAGTTCGAGAGCCAGTCGGTGACCTCGTCGTCGCCCCGGAAGAAGTCCACCAGGTTGTGCGTGTAAAGGTCCGACCCGCTTTCGATGAACGAGGCGGAAGTCACCAGGTAGAAAAGATTCTCGTCCGGACGCACCTCGTCGAGCGCGATGCGCGAGAAATCGAGATCCTCGATCTTCCAGTGTTCGGCCTCTTGACGTGCCATTCGGGCTCCTTGATTCATGTCGTACATATGAATAGGACGAAGCCGACCGTCTTTGGTTCGACCGAGTCGCTTCAGCGCGCCATATTAGCCGCGGCGCCCGGATCATGCAGTTTGCCCCTGTCGGGGCCGGGCGCCATAGCCAAACCTATAATCGTTTGTTCAAGCAAATCAAGCAGTTAGGCCGGTTCGCCGCAGTGGGTTCGACGAGAGGTCGCCATCGCAGGGCCGCCCTCGACAGAAGACGAATCCAAAGATGAGCCAGCCCACATTCACGGTCGCGGACATCCGCAAGACCTTTCTCGATTTCTTCGCCTCCAAGGGCCACACGGTGGTGCCCTCCAGCTCGCTGGTGCCGGGCAACGATCCGACCCTCATGTTCACCAACTCGGGCATGGTCCAGTTCAAGGACGTGTTCCTCGGTGAAGACAAGCGCCCCTACGTGCGCGCCGCCTCGGTCCAGGCGTGCCTGCGCGCCGGCGGCAAGCACAACGACCTCGAGAACGTGGGCTACACCGCGCGCCACCACACCTTCTTCGAGATGCTGGGCAACTGGAGTTTTGGCGACTACTTCAAGCGCGAATCGCTCACCTGGGCCTTCGAGCTGCTGACCCAGGTCTACAAGCTGCCGGCCGAAAAACTCTGGGCCACCGTCTACATCGAGGACGACGAGGCCTACGACATCTGGACCAAAGAGATCGGCCTGCCGCCCGAGCGCGTCGTGCGCATCGGCGACAACAAGGGCGGCCGCTACATGTCCGACAACTTCTGGATGATGGCCGACACCGGCCCGTGCGGCCCGTGCTCCGAGATCTTCTACGACCACGGCCCCGAGATCCCCGGCGGCCCGCCCGGCTCGCCCGATGAAGACGGCGACCGCTACATCGAGATCTGGAACAACGTGTTCATGCAGTTCGACATGCAGCCCGACGGCTCGGTCAAGAAACTGCCCGCACCTTGCGTCGACACCGGCATGGGCCTGGAGCGCCTGGCGGCCATCCTGCAGCACGTGCACAGCAACTACGAGATCGACATCTTCGATGCGCTCATCAAGGCTGCCGCCCGCGAAACCGGCGAGAAGGATCTGGGCAACAACTCGCTGCGCGTGATCGCCGACCACATCCGTGCCACCTCGTTCCTGGTGGCCGACGGCGTCATCCCGTCGAACGAAGGCCGCGGCTACGTGCAGCGCCGCATCGTTCGCCGCGCCATCCGCCATGGCTACAAGCTGGGCCAGAAGAAGCCGTTCTTCCACAAGCTGGTGCCCGACCTCGTCAAGCTGATGGGCGACGCGTACCCCAAGCTCGTGGCCGATGAAAAGCGCATCACCGAAACGCTGAAGGCAGAAGAAGAACGCTTCTTCGAGACGCTGGCCAACGGCATGGAAATCCTCGACGCGGCCCTGGCCGGCGGCGCCAAGACGCTGCCGGGCGAAGTCGCCTTCAAGCTGCACGATACCTACGGTTTCCCGCTCGACCTGTCGGCCGACGTCTGCCGCGAACGCGGCGTGAGCGTCGATGAAGCCGGCTTCAACGTCGCCATGGAAAAGCAGAAGGCGGCAGGCCGTGCGGGCGGCAAGTTCAAGATGGACCGCAACGTCGAATACACCGGCGCGGGCAACATCTTCACCGGCTACGACCACCTCGAAGAAAACGCGAAGGTCGTCGCGCTGTACCTCGAAGGCACGGCCGTGCAGGAGCTGAAAGAAGGCCAGAGCGGCATCGTCGTGCTCGACACCACGCCGTTCTACGCCGAGAGCGGCGGCCAGGTCGGCGACCAGGGCGTGCTGATCGCCGAAGGCGTTCAGTTCGGCGTCGAAGACACGCTGAAGATCAAGGCCGACGTGTTCGGCCACCACGGCACGCAAACGCAGGGCACGCTCAAGGTCGGCGATGCGGTCAAGGCTGCGGTCGACACCGCGCGCCGCGCCGCCACCATGCGCAACCACTCGGTCACCCACCTGATGCACAAAGCCCTGCGCGAAGTGCTCGGCGACCACGTGCAGCAGAAGGGCTCGCTGGTCGATGCCGACAAGACGCGCTTCGACTTCGCGCACAACGCACCCGTCACGCACGAGCAGATCGTCGAGATCGAGAAGCGCGTGAACGCTGAAATTCTCGCCAACGTCGCCACGCAGGCGCGCGTGATGGACATGGAATCGGCCCAGAAGACCGGCGCCATGATGCTGTTCGGCGAGAAGTACGGCGAGACCGTGCGTGTGCTCGACATCGGCACCAGCCGCGAACTGTGCGGCGGCACGCACGTCGGCCGCACCGGCGACATCGGCCTGTTCAAGATCGTCAGCGAAGGCGGCGTGGCCGCCGGCGTGCGCCGCATCGAAGCGGTCACCGGTGCCAACGCGCTGTCGTACCTGCAAGACCTCGAATCGACCGTGCACAGCGTGGCCGCCACGCTCAAGTCGCCGGCCGCCGAGCTGCAGGGCCGGCTTGCGCAGGTGCTGGAGCAGGTGAGGGCGCTGGAGCGCGAAGTGGGCGCGCTCAAGGGCAAGCTCGCATCGTCCAAGGGCGACGAACTGCTGGCGCAGGCCATCGACGTCAACGGCATCAAGGTGCTGGCCGCCAAGCTCGACGGCGCCGACGCCAAGACGCTGCGCGACACCATGGACAAGCTGAAGGACAAGCTCAAGACCGCCGTGATCGTGTTGGCCGCCGCCGATGGCGACAAGGTGCAGATCGCGGCCGGCGTCACCGCCGACAGCACCGGCAAGGTCAAGGCCGGCGAGCTGGTCAACTTCGTGGCCCAGCAGGTCGGTGGCAAGGGCGGCGGCAAGGCCGACATGGCCATGGCCGGCGGCACCGATGCGGCTGGCCTTCCGGCCGCGCTGAAATCGGTGCAGGCCTGGGTTGCCGAACGCGCCTGACGAACCGCCCGCCGGTCAACTTCCACACAAAGCAAGCACTTCATGCCTGACGCGATCCCCGGTGAAGTGCTTGTGATGGGGGCCGGCACCATCGGTTGCTTCATCGGCGGCAGCCTCGCGGCGGCCGGTGTGCCCGTGACCTTCGTCGGCCGTCCGCGCGTGCTGGAAACGCTCGCGCGCAACGGCCTGACGCTCAGCGACATCGACGGCGGCAACCGCAAGCTCCCGGCTTCCGCGTTGCGCCTGTGCGAACAGGTGCCCGTGGGTGCCCGGCCCGCCCTGGTGCTGCTCTGCGTGAAGAGCGGGGCCACGGCCGAGGCGGCAAGCGAGCTGGCCTTTGCGCTGCCCGCCGGCACCGCGGTGGTCTCGCTGCAGAACGGTATTTCCAATTGCGTGGCCGCGTCGCAGGCCGGCCCGTCGCTCAATGTGCTGCCCGGCATGGTGCCGTACAACGTGGCCGAGATCGGCGACGGTGCCTTCCACCGCGGCACGCCCGGCCGGCTCGCCGCCGGCGACGACGCGGCGCTGCGTCCCTGGCTGCCCGTGTTCGAGCGCGCCGGCGTGCCGCTCGACCTGCACGCCGACCTGCTGCCCGTGCAGTGGGGCAAGCTGCTGCTGAACCTCAACAACCCCGTCAATGCGCTTTCGGGCCTGCCGCTGCGTGCGGAGCTGATGCAGCGCGGCTACCGCCGCTGCTTCGCGGCGCTCATCGACGAGGCACTGGGCGTGCTCCACGTCGCGGGCATTGCGCCAGCGCAGGTCGCGGCCGTTCCGGCGCAGCGCCTGTCGGGCCTGTTGCGGCTGCCCGACTGGCTGTTCCGCATCGTCGCGGCGCGCATGTTGCGCATCGACGCCAAGGCCCGCTCCAGCATGGCCGACGACTTGGCGCTGGGCCGCCGCACCGAGATCGACGCGCTCAGCGGCGAGGTGGTGCGGCTTGCGCAAGAGCATGGCCTGAGCGCGCCACGCAACGCGCGCATGGTCGCCTTGCTCGACGCGTGGCCGCAACGGCCCAAGCCGTGGCCGGCACGCCAATTGCAGGATTCGCTGGGCCTGTAGCGCCCGTCCTGTACCAAGCCCTGTACCCTCGGGAGCGTCGCGGCTTTCAAAGGGTTGTTCTCATGCAGGTCCTGATTCTCGGCAGCGGTGTCATCGGCACCTCGGTGGCTTACTACCTGGCGCGCGCCGGGCACGAGGTGACGGTGCTGGAGCGCCAGGCGGCGCCCGCGCTCGAAACCAGCTTCGGCAACGCGGGCGAGGTCTCTCCCGGCTACTCGGCGCCCTGGGCCGGGCCCGGCGTACCAGTCAAGGCGATCAAGTGGATGCTGATGCAGCACAGCCCGCTGGTCATCAAGCCCATGCTTGATCCGGCCATGTGGCGCTGGGGCCTGTCGATGCTGCGCAACTGCACGCAGGCGCGCTACGAGATCAACAAGGGCCGCATGGTGCGGCTGGCCGAATACAGCCGCGATTGCCTGAAGGCCTTGCGCGCCGACACCGGCATTCGGTACGACGAGCGCATGCAGGGCACGCTGCAGCTGTTCCGCACGCAGCAGCAGCTCGACGGCACGGCAAAAGACGTCGAAGTGCTCAAGGCCTCGGGCGTGCCCTACCAGGTGCTCGACCGCGAAGGCTGCGTGCCCTACGAGCCCGCGCTCGCCACGGTCAAGGAGAAATTCGTCGGCGGCCTGCGCCTTCCGGGCGACGAGACCGGCGACTGCTTCAAGTTCACGCAGGCCCTGGCCAGGCTGGCCGAGGCCCACGGCGTGAAGTTCCGGTTCGGCGTGAACATCCAGGCCCTCGACCATGACGCAGGCAAAGGCGTGACGGCCGTGCGCACCGATGCGGGCCACTTCACCGCAGACCGCTACGTGGTCGCACTCGGCAGCTACTCGCCCGCGCTGGTCAGGCCGCTGGGCATCCGCCTGCCGGTGTATCCGGTCAAGGGCTTCTCGATCACCGTGCCCATCACCGATGCGCGTGGCGCGCCCGAATCCACCGTGATGGACGAGACCTTCAAGGTCGCCGTCACCCGCCTGGGCGACCGCATCCGCGTCGGCGGCACCGCGCAGCTCTCGGGCTTCGACCTGAAGCTCGATGCGGGCCGCCGCGACACGCTCGAACACGTCGTGACCGATCTCTTTCCGAAGGGCGGCAACGTGCGCGACGCCTCCTTCTGGACCGGCCTGCGCCCCATGACGCCCGACGGCACGCCGGTGATCGGCAACACGCACATCCCCAACCTGATGCTGAGCACCGGGCACGGCACGCTGGGCTGGACCATGGCCGCCGGCACCGGCCGCGTGATGGCCGACCTGATCGCCGGCAAGGCGCCCGGCATCGACATGGAAGGCTTGACCGTGGCGCGCTACGGCGGCTGAGCTTCTTCCCTTCAAAGCAGCGTCTGCAAGCAGGGCGGCCCGAAAGGGCCGCCCTGTTTTCGTTGGGTTGCAACTCTCAGGGTTTTCACTTAGTCATGAAGTTGTCTTCCTCGTTATTCTTCGTGGCGTTCCATTAATAAATCGTTGTTTCTTTAGTGAAACAAAACCGATCCCAACGGACCCCGATGAAACACACCCGCCGCCATGCCATCGCCGCCGCCATTTCCATGGCGGCCGCTTGCGCCACCGGACTCGCCTGGGCCGACGCCTATCCGAGCAAGCCGATCACGCTGGTCGTCGCCTATCCGGCCGGTGGCGACACCGACGCGCTGGCGCGGCTCTTCGCCGAAAAGCTGGCGACGCGCATGGGCCAGCCCGTGGTGGTCGACAACCGACCCGGCGCCAGCGGCATCATCGGCAGCGCCTACGTGTCGAAGGCAGCGCCCGATGGCTACACGCTGCTGCTTGCGCCCAGCACTTTCTCGATCGCGCAGCTGGTGCTCAAGACCAATGGCGCCTCGGCCTATGACGTGCTCAACGGCTTCACGCCGATCGTGCAGACGGGCAGCCAGCCGCTGTTCCTGGTGGCGAGTGCCGGCAGCGGCTTCACCAGCCTGAAGGACGCCGTCGCCGCCGGCAAGGGCGCAGGCAAGTCGCTGTCGTATGCCAGCCCGGGCAGCGGCTCGCCGATGCACATCCTGGGCGAGATGTTCGCCCGCGCCTCGGGCACCAACCTCGCGCACGTGCCGTACAAGGGCGTCGCGCCCGCCGTCAACGACGTGCTGGGCGGTCATGTGCCGGTGACCTTCATCACGCTCGGCCCGGTGGCGCCTTACTTCGCCAACGGCAAGCTGCTGCCGCTGGCCGTGGCCTCGCGCGAGCGTTCGCCGCTCGCGCCCAAGGTGCCGACGCTGGCCGAGCTGGGCTACAAGGACGTCGAGGTCACGGCCTGGAACGGCCTCTGGGGCCCGCGCCACCTGTCGCCCGAGATCGTGAAGACGCTCAACGGCCACTTCAACGAAATCCTCAAGATGCCCGAGATCGTCGCGCGCATGGCGGTGCTCGGCACCGCGCCCGTGGGCGGCGACGCCGACGTGCTCGGCAAGATCAACGCCGCCGACTTCACGCGCTTCGGCAAGGTCATCAAGGAACTCGGCATCCAGGCCGACTGAGACTGAACACCCATGTCCGAACTCAAAGCCATTCCCGATCCTTCGAGCCTGCAGTCGCTGCTCGCCGAACTGCCCGCCAACCTGCTGGCCGGCCGCCGCGTCCTCGTGACCGGTGGCGCGCGCGGCCTGGGCCTTGCGTTCGCGCAGTGCATCGCCGCGGCGGGCGCCAGCGTGGTGCTGGCCGACATCCTCGGCGAGCTGGCCGAGACCGAGGCCAAGGCGCTGCGCGAAGGCGGCCACAAGGCGCATGCGCTGACCGTCGACCTGGCGGACCCCGCGTCCATCGACGCTTGCGCCGCCGAAGCGATCCGCCTGCTCGGCGGCCTCGATGGCCTCGTCAACAACGCCGCCATCACCAACTCGGGCGGCCGCGATGCGCACCAACTCGACATCGACACGTGGGACCGCGTGATGAACGTCAACGTGCGCGGCAGCTGGCTCATGGGCCGCGCCTGCCGACCGGCACTTGCGGCAAGCGGCCGTGGCGCGGTCGTCAACCTCGCTTCCGACACCGCGCTGTGGGGCGCGCCCAACCTGCTGGCCTATGCGTCGAGCAAGGGCGCCGTCGTTTCCATGACGCGCTCGCTGGCGCGCGAATGGGGCGGCGACCACATCACCGTCAATGCCGTGGCACCGGGCCTCACGCTGGTCGAGGCCACCGAGTACGTGCCGATGGCGCGCCACCAGAAATACCTCGAAGGCCGCGCCATTCCGCGCGAGCAGCAGGCCGCCGACGTGTGCGGTGCTGCGCTGTACCTGCTTTCCGGCCTCGCACGCTTCGTGACGGGCCAGCTGCTGGCCGTCAACGGCGGCTTTGTCATGCACTGAACGAATTTTTCCGACGAAGGAGTGACCCCCATGAGCGATTTGTCCGAACAGCAGAAGATCAACGATGCGGCTGGCACCACGCTGGCGCAGCCCGAAGGCAGCAGCCTTGCCGAGTGGATGAACACCCGCATCGCGCGCTACGAAACCCGCAAGTACGACTGGGACGCGCTGAAGTTCCAGGCCGACTTCGACCCCAAGTTCCGCCGCGCGCAGATGCGCTACGTGGGCACCGGCGGCACCGGCGTGGCGAAAGACGTCAACACCGTGCCCGCCGAGCACTTCACTTTCTCGACCATGGTGATCCCGGCCGGCCACGAAGGCCCGCCGCACTTGCACACCGACGTGGAAGAAGTGTTCTTCCTGATCCGCGGCAAGCTGA
This sequence comes from Variovorax sp. EL159, assembly GCF_900100965.1. Taxonomy (GTDB): domain Bacteria; phylum Pseudomonadota; class Gammaproteobacteria; order Burkholderiales; family Burkholderiaceae_C; genus Variovorax. The sequence continues at coordinate 106,700 of NZ_FMUJ01000009.1, forward strand.
AGGTCGTGATCGAGAAAGACGGCGAGCGCTTCGAAACCATCATGACCGACCGCGACCTCATCTCGGTGCCGCCGGGCGTGTACCGGGAAGAGATCAACATCGGCGACGAAGACGCGCTGATGTGCGTGATGCTCGGCGCCAAGAAGCCGGTGACGCCGACCTATCCGGCCGATCACCCGCTCGCCAAGATCAAGCGCTGAGCACGGCATGAGCGACGCGATGGCCACCGACGCACAGGCGCTGCCCGCTTCCGAGCTGGCATTGCTCGACGCACTCTTTCCGGCGCGCTCGGTGCCGGTCGGCGGCGGCGCCGTGGTGTCGGTGCGCGAGCGCGGCACGGGCCCGGCCATCGTGTGCCTGCACGGCATCGGCTCGGGCGCGGCCTCGTGGCTCAACGTCGCGCTGCTGCTCGCACCGCAGGCCCGCCTGATCGCGTGGGATGCACCGGGCTATGGTGCATCGACGCCGCTCGCGTCCACCACGCCAAGTGCGGCCGACTACGCCGGGCGGCTGCATGCCCTGCTCGATGCGCTCGACGTGCGATCGTGCGTGCTCGTCGGCCATTCGCTCGGCGCGCTCACCGCCGGCGCTGTCGCGCGCAGAGGCTCGGCTTTGGCTTCGCGCATCCGCCGCCTCGTGCTGATCAGCCCAGCCGCGGGCTACGGTGCCGCGTCGCGCGCCGAAGCCCGCGCCAAGGTGCATGCCGAGCGGCTTGCCACGCTCGACGAACTGGGCATCGCCGGCATGGCCGCGAAGCGCTCGGGCCGTCTCGTGTCCGACGGCGCCAGCGAACTCGCGCGCCAATGGGTGCGCTGGAACATGGCGCGCCTGAACGACGGCGGCTATCGCCAGGCCGTCGAGCTGCTGTGCAACGGCGACCTGCTGGCCGACCTGCCGCCCGCCATGCCGGTGCGCGTGGCCTGTGGCACGCTCGATGTCGTCACCACGCCAGAGGCCTGCACCCAGGTCGCGCAACGCTGCGGGGTGGCGCTCGAACCCATCGAAGGCGCGGGTCACGCCAGCTACGTGGAACAGCCGCAGGCCGTTGCCGCGCTGCTGCGCGAAACGCTCGCCGCCTGACCGGGTACCCGGAACAACCAACACCAACAACCAACGACCATGGCCAACGACAACGAAGTGATGGAAGAGGGCGCCGACCGCTACAACGTGCCCGCGCTCGAACGCGGCCTGCGCGTGCTGTGCGAGTTCAGCCGCGAAAGCCGCACGCTCTCCGCGCCCGAGCTGGCGCGCCGCTTCGACCTGCCGCGCTCGACCGTGTTCCGCCTGCTCACCACGCTGGAGAACATGGGCTTTCTGGAACGCGCCGAAGGCGGCCGCGACTACCGGCTCGGCCTTGCGGTGCTGCGCCTGGGCTTCGAGTACCTCGCGTCGCTCGAACTCACGCAACTCGGTACGCCGCTGCTCAACCGCCTGTGCGACGAGCTGCGCACGCCCTGCAATCTCGTGGTGCGCGACGGCCGCTCGATCGTCTACGTCGCCAAGGTCGCACCGCCCACGCCGTTCGCCAGCTCGGTCACCGTGGGCACGCGCCTGCCGGCCCACGCTACGGTGCTGGGCCGCGTGCTGCTCGAAGACCTCACGCTGCCGCAGCTGCGCGCGCTCTACCCCGAAGACAAGCTCGAGACCTTCTCGCCGAGCACGCCCAAGACCGTGAACGAACTCTTCGACATGGTGCAGGCCGACCGTTCGCGTGGCTATGTGCTGGGCGAAGGCTTCTTCGAGTCGAACATCTCCAGCATCGCAGCACCGGTGCGCGACCACAGCGGCCACATCGTGGCGGCACTGGGCGCAACCATCACCTCGGGCCACATCGAAGAAAACCGCATGGACGAGATGGTGCTGCGCGTGCGCAGCACGGCCGAAGAAATCTCGGGCCTGCTGAACTATTCGCCTGCACGCGCCAGCAAGGTGGTGCCGCTTCGCAGCGCCTGAAGTCATGACGATGCACGCACCTTCTTCCTTCTTTGCCGCCGACGCGCTGGCCGGCCGCGTGGCCGTGGTCACGGGCGGTTCGTCGGGCATTGGCCTGGCCACCGTCGAGCTGCTGCTCGGCTGCGGCGCTGCCGTTGCACTGTGCGGCCGCAATGCCGAACGGCTGGACGACGCCGTGTCGGACCTGAGCGCGCGGCATCCCGGTGCGAAGCTCTTCGCACAGCCTTGCGACGTGCTCGACGGCGCATCGGTCAGGGCCTTCGCGGCCGCCAGCGAGGCCGCGCTCGGCCCGGCCTCGATGCTCGTCAACAACGCAGGGCAGGGCCGCGTCTCGACCTTCGCCAACACCGACGACGCAGCCTGGACCGAAGAGCTGAACCTGAAGTTCTTCTCCGTCATCAACCCCACGCGTGCCTTCCTGCCGCAGCTCGCGGCGCAACGCGCGGCGCTGGGCGATGCCGCCATCGTCTGCGCCAACTCGCTGCTGGCGCGCCAGCCCGAGCCGCACATGGTCGCCACCTCGGCCGCACGCGCGGGCCTGTTGAACCTCGTGCGTTCGATGGCCACCGAGTTCGCGCCGCAGGGCGTGCGCGTCAACGGCATCCTGATCGGGCTGGTCGAGTCGGGCCAGTGGCGCCGCCGCTTCGAGGCGCGCGAAGACAAGTCGCAGGACTGGTCCGCCTGGAGCGGCCAGCTCGCGCAGAACAAACACATCCCGCTGGGTCGCCTGGGGCTTCCGACCGAAGCCGCGCGCGCGATCCTTTTCCTCGCTTCGCCCCTCGCGTCCTACACGACGGGCAGTCACATCGATATCTCCGGAGGCCTGTCGCGCCATGCATGAACCCACGAACAACAACACGGTCACGGTCGGCGCGGTCGTCGCGGCCTTTCTCGAGCAGTGCGGCGTCAAGGCGGCGTTCGGCGTGATCTCGATCCACAACATGCCGATCCTCGATGCATTCGCGCAGCGCGGCATGGTGCGCTTCATCTCCTCGCGCGGCGAGGCGGGCGCGGGCAACATGGCCGACGCCTATGCGCGCTCCACCGCCAGCCTGGGCGTGTGCATCACCAGCACCGGCCCGGCGGCGGGCAACATCGCGGGCAGCCTGGTCGAGGCCTTGACCGCCGGCGCACCGCTGCTGCACATCACCGGACAGATCGAGACGCCGTACCTGGACAAGGGCATGTCGTACATCCACGAGGCACCCGACCAGCTGACGATGCTCAAGGCGGTGTCGAAGGCGGCGCTGCGCGTGCGCAGCGTGGAGACGGCGCTCGGCACGCTCAAGCGCGCGGTGCAGCTCGCGCTGACGGCCCCCACGGGCCCGGTGAGCGTGGAGATTCCGATCGACATCCAGTCGGCGCTCATGACGATGCCCGCCGACCTGTCGCCGCTGCTCATCGAGCGGCCCGTGCCATCGGCCGCCGCGCTCGACGCGCTCGCCGCGCGCCTGGTGACTGCCAAGCGCCCGCTGTTGTGGATCGGCGGCGGCGCACGCCACGCCCGCAGTGCGATCCAGCGCCTGCAGAAGCTCGGCTTCGGCGTGGTCACCACCACGCAGGGCCGCGGCACCGTGCCCGAAGACGATGCGGGCTCGCTTGGCGCCTACAACATCCAGAAGCCGGTCGAGGCCTTCTATCAGACCTGCGACGCGATGCTGGTGGTGGGCTCGCGCCTGCGCGGCAACGAAACGCTCAAGTACGAACTGAAGCTGCCGCGTCCGCTGTATCGCATCGACGCCGATGCTGCCGTTGAAGGCCGCTGCTACGCCTCCGAAGCGTTCGTCTGCGGCGACTCGGCACTCGCGCTCGAAGGCCTTGCCGATCGCCTCGAGGCAATGGGCTACCGCGCCGACGCGCAACTGCTGGTCGACTTGCGTGCCGCGCACGACCAGGCCGTGGCAACGCTGCGCGACGGCCTCGGCCCGTACGCCGAACTCGTGCGCCGCATCCAGTCGGCGGCGGGCCGCAATTTCAACTGGGTGCGCGACGTCACCGTCTCCAACAGCACCTGGGGCAACCGCGAGCTGCGCATCTTCGAGCCCAGCGCCGGCGTGCATGCCACGGGCGGCGGCATCGGGCAGGGCATGCCGATGGCGATCGGTGCGGCCATCGGCGCGGCGGTCACCGGCTCGGGCCGCAAGACCTTCTGCCTGGCCGGCGACGGCGGCTTCATCCTGAACCTGGGCGAGCTGGCCTGCATGGTGCAGGAGAAGGCGCCCATGGTGATCGTGCTGATGAACGACAAGAGCTATGGCGTCATCAAGAACATCCAGGACGCGCAGTACGGCGGCCGCCAGTGCTACGCCGAGCTGCACACGCCCGACTACGACCTGCTGTGCAAGTCGATCGCGCTGCCCCACGCTTGCGTGAAAGACCTGGCCGACCTGCCGACGCGGCTGGGCGAGGCACTGTCCACCGACGGCCCGTTCCTGCTGGAGATCGACATGCTCTCCATCGGTGGCTTCAAGACCAGCTTCGCCGGCCCGCCGACCAACACGGTCACGCAGATCCCCGCGCTCGGCACGGCCAAGTGACAGCGCGCAAGGCCTCTTCCATGACCGCCATCACACGCATCGCACTCGTCGGCTGCGGCGCCATCGGCACCGCGGTGCTCGAACTGCTCCGGGGCGATCCGGCCCTTCGGGTGACGGTCATCGTCGTGCCCGCCGAAGGCATCGCCGCGGCACAGCAGGCCGTGCCCGGCGCGCAGGTCCTGAGCACGGTGCCCGTTGCCGGCATCGACCTCGTGGTCGAGACGGCCGGCCACGCGGCCATCGAAGAGCACGTGCTGCCGGCACTCGCACGCGGCACGCCCTGCGTGGTTGCCTCGGTCGGCGCGCTGTCGGCCACAGGGCTTGCCGAAAAGCTCGAAGCCGCCGCCGTCGCGGGCCGCACGCAGGTGCAGCTGATCCCCGGCGCCATCGGCGGCATCGATGCGCTGGCCGCCGCCCGCATCGGCGGCCTGGGCAGCGTGCGCTACACCGGCCGCAAGCCGCCGAAGGCCTGGAAGGGCACGCCGGCCGAGCAGGGCCGCGACCTCGATGCGCTGGCGCATGAAGCCGTGATCTTCGAAGGCAGCGCGCGCGAAGCCGCCTTGCTGTACCCGAAGAACGCGAACGTCGCGGCCACCGTGTCGCTCGCGGGTCTCGGGCTCGACAAGACGCTGGTGCGCCTGATCGCCGACCCCGCCACCGCCGAGAACGTGCACACGGTCGAAGCCGAAGGCGCCTTCGGCAGCTTCGCGCTGACCATGCGCAACAAGCCGCTCGCGGCCAACCCCAAGACCTCTGCGCTCACCGTCTACAGCGCGGTGCGTGCTCTGCGCAACCGGGCCGCGGCCCTGGTCATCTGAGCTGCTTTCTTCACTACCATGATTTCTTCTGAACTCCTTCCGATCTGCATTGCCGGCGAATGGCGCCTGGGCGGCGGCGATGTGTATGAAAGCCTGTACCCGGCCACGGGCGAGCCCATCGCACGTCTGAAAGCAGCAAGCCTTGCCGATGTCGAGGAAGCCATCACGCGCGCCGACCACGCCTTCCGCACCAGCGGCTGGGCGCAACGCCTGCCGCACGAACGCGCGGCCGTGCTGCATCGCGTGGCGCAGCTGATCCGCGAAGAAAGCGAATCGCTCGCGCAGAAGCAGCGCCTGGACAACGGCAAGCCCATCAACGAAACGCGCAACCTCGTGGCGAGCGCTGCGGGCACTTTCCAGTTCTTCGCCGCTGCGCTGGAGACGCTCGAAGAAACCATCACCCCGTCGCGCGGTGCGTTCGTCACGATGAGCGTGCACGAGCCCATGGGCGTGGTCGCGGCCATCACGCCGTGGAACTCACCGATTGCGAGCGAAGCGCAAAAGCTCGCGCCCGCGCTGGCGGCCGGCAATGCAGTGGTCGTCAAGCCCGCTGAGGTCACGCCGCTCATGGCGCTGGAACTCGCGCGCATCTGCGAGAAGGCCGGCGTGCCCAAGGGCATCGTCAGCGTGCTGCCGGGCAAGGGCTCGGTGATCGGCGACGCGATCACCAAGCATCCGCTGGTCAAGCGCGTGTCGTTCACCGGTGGCACCACCACCGGCAAGCACATCGCCCACATCGCGGCCGACAAGATGATGCCGGTGTCGCTGGAGCTGGGCGGCAAGTCGCCGACCATGGTGCTGGACGACGCCGACCTCGACCATGCGGTGAACGGCGTGCTCTACGGCATCTTCAGTTCGTCGGGCGAGTCGTGCATCGCGGGCTCGCGCCTGTTCGTGGCGCGCGGCATCTACGACGAGTTCCTCACGCGGCTGGCCGAAGGCGCCAACGCACTGCGCGTGGGCGACCCGGCTTCGGAGCAGACGCAGATGGGCCCGCTCATCACGGCCAAGCACCGCGAGGGCATCGAGCGCTATGTGGACCTCGGCGTGTCCGAAGGCGGCCGGATTCGCACGGGCGGCGTACGCCCGCGCGGCGACGGCTATGACCGTGGCTACTTCTACAAGCCGACCATCATCGAAGGCCTGGGCAACAGCGCACGCATCAGCCAGGAAGAGATTTTCGGCCCGGTGCTGGTCGCGATGCCTTTCGACGACGAAGCCTCGCTGATCGCGCAGGCCAACGACAGCGTGTACGCGCTGGCCGCCGGCATCTGGAGCCGCGACTTCAAGCGCGCCTGGAAGCTCGGCCGCGCGGTGCAGGCCGGCACGGTCTGGGTCAACACCTACAAGCAGTTCTCGGTCTCCACGCCCTTCGGCGGCTGGCGCGACAGCGGCCTGGGCCGCGAGAAGGGCCGCGAGGGCATCTTCCAGTACATGGAGCAAAAGAGCATGTACTGGGGCACGAATGAACAACCGCTCCCGTGGGCGAACTGAACAGGACACCACCATGAGCGTTCTCGGCATCGACCAGATCACCTACGGGGCAGACGACCTGCCCACCTGCCGCCGTTTCTTCGAAGACTGGGGCCTCGCGCTGAAGTCGGAAGCGGCCGACGAACTCGTCTTCGAATGCCTCAATGGCTGCAAGGTGGTCGTCGCGGCATGGGACAAGCCGGGCCTGCCGCCCGCGATGGAAGAAGGCCCGACGCTGCGCGAAGTGGTGTGGGGCGTCGAAAGCAATGCGGACCTCGACTGCTACGCCGCCGCCATCGCACACGACACGGGCTTCTTCGACAGCACGGTCGATGGCGCGCGCCGCATCGGCTGCATCGATCCCAACGGCCTCGCCGTGCGTCTGCAGGTCAGCCGCAAGCACGCCGTGGACGTCGATTGCGGCGCCATGAACACCTGGAACGCCAAGCCTCGCATCAACCAGGCCGCGCCGATCTACGACCACGCGACGCCCATCGAAGTGGGCCATGTGGTGTTCTTCGTCAACGACGTGAAAAGCACCAGTGCTTTCTATGCGGAGCGCTTCGGCTTCATCGCGTCCGACAGCTACCCGAACCGCGGCGCCTTCATGCGCTGCGCGGCCGAGGGCGGGCACCACGACCTGTTCCTGCTGCAGATTCCTTCGGGCAAGCGCGGGCTGAACCACGTGGCCTTTACCGTGCGCGACATCCACGAAGTCTTCGGCGGTGGCCTGCACTTCTCGCGCCGTGGCTGGGAAACGCAGCTCGGCCCGGGCCGTCATCCGGTGTCGTCGGCGTACTTCTGGTATTTCAAGAACCCGGCCGGCGGCCTCATCGAGTACTACGCCGACGAAGACCAGCTCACCGCCGACTGGCAACCGCGCGAGTTCGAGCCCGGCCCGACGGTGTTCGCCGAATGGGCCGTCGATGGCGGCCTCGACGGCAACACCCGCCGCCAGAAGAACGCCGAAGGCCCGAAAGGCGCGTTCCTTACCGAAAAGAAATAAGTCCCTCGATCCGTCATGCAACCACGTCTTTCTTTCTCTCTCCTGTTTGCCGCGCTCGCGGCGTTCACGCTCGGCACGACCGCGCATGCGCAGCAAAGCGATGCCCAGAAGCAACTGGCCAGCGAGCGCTTCACCATCATTTCGCCGTTCCCGCCCGGCGGGCCGGTCGACACGCTGGCACGCATCCTGTCGGACGGCCTGGCCCGGCGCTACGGCCAGCCGGCCGTGGTCGACAACCAGGTCGGCGCGGCCGGCAACATCGGCATGGAGAAGGTCAAGCGCGCCAAGGGCGACGGCCACACGCTGCTGGTGATCCCGGCGGGCAACGTGACCATCAATCCGACGCTGATGCCGAACTTTCCGTTCAACATGGACAAGGACTTCGTGCCCGTCACCATGCTGGCCAAGGCGCCCAACGTGCTGGTGGCCTCGCCGGCGTCGGGCATCAAGAACGCGAAGGACCTGGTGGCGAAGGCCAAGGCCAAGCCGAACACGCTGTCGTATGCCTCGCCCGGCGTGGGCAGCGGCCTGCACCTGGCGGGCGAGTTGTTCAAGCAGCAGGCCGGCATCGACATGCTGCACGTGCCCTACAAGGGCACGCCGCCCGCACTGAACGACGTGCTCGGTGGCTCGGTGCCGCTGATGTTCAGCAACCTGCCCGCGACGCTGCCGTTCCTCAAGCAGGGCAAGCTGGTCGCCATCGGCGTGACCGAGGCCAAGCGCAGCGCCGCCGCGCCCGACATTCCCACGCTGGCGGAGCAGGGCATCCAGGGCGTGACCGTGACCTCGTGGTACGGCCTGATGGCGCCGAAGGGCACACCGCCCGCCGTGGTCGAGCAGCTCGCGAAAGACGCGGCCGACATGCTCGCGCAGCCCGACGTGCGCGAACGCCTCAAGCTGCAGGGCATGACCGATGCGGCCATGAAGCCCGCCGAGTTCACCACCTACATCCACGATGAGACGGCCGTGTGGGCCAAGATCATCAAGGCCCGCAACATCGTCGCCGAGTAAGCGCCGGCAACCACGACAGGGAGGAGACAACCCATGAAGACCAGCGAATCCACCATCGGCATCGTCGGCGCGGGCATCGGCGGCCTCGTGGCTGCCATCGCGCTGCGGCGCGCGGGCCACGACGTGGTCGTGTTCGAGCAGGCGAAGCAGTTCGCCCGCGTCGGAGCCGACATCAACCTCACGCCCAATGCCGTGCGCGCGCTCGACGGCCTCGGCGTGGGCGAGGCGGCCCGCGTGACGGCGGCGCGCCCGTCGCACCGCATCAGCCGCACCTACGACACCGGCGAGGAAACCTCGCGCCTCGAAATGGCCGACTCGGCGGAGCAGCGCTACGGCGCGCCGCAGCTCACCATCCACCGCGCCGACCTGCTGGCTGCATTGGCCGACATGTTCCCGGCCGGGCAGGTCGCGCTCGGCAAGCGCGCGGAGAAGATCGAGGCGGACGACAAGGGCGTGAGCCTCTCGTTCGCCGATGGCACCCACGCCCGCGTCGGCGTGCTGCTCGGTGCCGACGGCATCCACTCGTGCGTGCGCACCGCGATGTTCGGCGCCGAGAGCCCGCGCTTCACCGGCATCGTGGCCTACCGCGCCGTGGTGCCTGCCGAGCGCGTGGCCGGCGTGCCCAACCTGGGCGCCTTCACCAAGTGGTGGGGCCCGAACCCGCAGAGCCAGATCGTCACCTTCCCACTCAATCGCGGCAAGGACATCTTCATCTTCGCCACCACGCCGCAAGACAGCTGGCACCTCGAGTCGTGGACCGCGCCGGGCAGCGTTGACGAACTGCGCGAGCAGTACGTGGCCTACCACCCCGAGGCACGCGCGCTGCTCGACGCCTGCGACACGGTGCTCAAGACCGCGCTGTACGAGCGCGATCCGATGCCCGCCTGGGCCGCCGGCCGCATGGCGCTGCTGGGCGATGCCGCGCACCCGATGCTGCCGTTCATGGCGCAGGGCGCGGGCATGGCGATCGAAGACGCGGTCGTGCTGTCGCGCCATCTCGAAGGCGTCGCAATGACCGATGCCGCCGATGCACTCCAGCGCTACGAGCAGGCCCGCATCGAGCGTGCGAGCCAGGTGCAACTCGGCTCGCGCGGCAACAACTGGCTGCGCGAAGGCGGCAACGCCGACTGGGTCTACGGCTACGACGCCTGGGCCGTGCCGCTCGGCGCGCCCGCCACGGCGACCGCCGCTACCGCCTGATTCCATTTCACCTCACCCCACGGAGGCACACGATGCAACAAGACCGCTATCTCCAACCGCACCAGGCGCGCCAGCGCCCCGCGACCACCTACGAAGACCTGCTGGGCGACGTGATCGAACGCGCCTTCGCCGATGGCATCCACGACCTGGCCGCCCTGGTGCAACGCCTGAACGACAGCGGCCTGGCCACGCCCGGCGGCCAGCCCTGGACCGAGGCGCTGTACCGCAAGGAGATGGCCGCGCTGGCCGCCTGAGAGGAATCCATCATGACCATCGCCATCCAACCCGTTCCCGCAGACCCGGTCGATCACCTTCTGGAGATCGGACTGAAAGACCTCTGGTATCCCATCTGCCCCTCGCACTTCATCAAGGAGAACCCCGTCTCCCTGCGCCGCCTGGGCCGCAAGCTGGCGCTGTGGCGCGACGGCGAAGGCGTGCTGCATGCGCTGGAAGACCGCTGCCCGCATCGCGGTGCGCCGCTGTCGCAGGGCGTGATCCTGGGCGACCGGCTCTCGTGCCCGTACCACGGCGTCGAGGTGCGGCATGACGGCGTCGTCACGCGCGTGCCCGGCAGCCCGGGTTGCAAGCTCGAAGGCTCGCAGGCCACGCGGCACTTCCATGTGCAGGAGCGCGCGGGTGCGGTGTTTCTCTACAACTCGAAGGAGCCGGTGGACGTTGCGCCGCCGCTGGTGCTGCCCGAGCAACTGACGGACGACGCCGAGTACAGCAGCTTCCTTTGCTACACCGAGTGGAAGGGCGACTACCGCTACGTGCTCGACAACGTGATGGACCCGATGCACGGCACGTACCTGCACAAGCAGTCGCATTCGATGGCCGAGGGCGACTCGAGCGCGAAGTTCGGCATCCGTGCGACCGACATCGGCTTCGTGTTCGAGAAGGAAGGCCAGCGCAACGTGAACTTCGACTGGACCGAATGGGCCGACACCGGCATCCACTGGATGCGGCTTGAGATTCCGTACCCGAAGACGGGCGGCCCCGGCGGCAACTTCATCATCATCGGCGCCTTCTCGCCCATCGTGAAGGGCATGACGGCCACCTTCTTCTGGCGCGTGCGCAAGCTGCAGCCGGGCTGGCAGCGCGACACCTGGCGCTTTCTCTACAAGAACCGCCTGGAGGCGCGCCACTGGCATGTGCTGGAGCAAGACCGCGTGATGCTCGAAGAGATGGAGGCCGACGCCAACCAGCACGAGAACCTCTACCAGCACGACCTGGGCATCGTTCGCCTGCGCCGCCACATGCGCAACCTGGCGCAGGCGCAGCTGGCCGAAGCGTCCAAGGCAGCCGAGGCCGCCACGGCCTGATCGGGGAAGCGATCGCCATGTCTTCTCCCACGCTCAACGCCCTCGTGCACACCATGCGCTACGAGGCCGACGGCATCGTGAGCGTCGAGTTCCGGCCGGCCACGCCCGCCGTGGACTTTCCGGCCTTCGAGGCCGGCTCCCACATCGACCTGCACCTGCCCAACGGGTTGGTGCGCAGCTACTCGCTGTGCAACCCGGCCAGCGACCGTCAACGCTACGTGGTCGGCGTGCTCAACGACCGCAAGAGCCGGGGCGGCTCGCGCTATGTGCACCAGCAGTTGCGCGTGGGCATGACGCTGCCGATCTCGGCGCCGCGCAATAACTTCAAGCTGGAAGAGGGCGCCGACCGCTCGGTGCTCGTGGCCGGCGGCATCGGCGTGACGCCCATCTGGTGCATGCTGCAGCGGCTCGTGGCGGTCGGAAAGCCCGTCGAAATTCTCTACTGCGCACGCACCCGCAAAGAAGCAGCCTTCTGCGATGCCATCGAAGCGCTGGCCGCTGAAAAGTCGGTGCAGATCACCTGGCACTTCGACGACGAGAAGGGCGCGCCGCCCGACCTCGCGAAGCTGCTGGCCGGCAAGGGCGCGGCCAGCCACTACTACTGCTGCGGCCCGACGCCGATGCTCGATGCCTTCGAGAAAAGCTGCGAGCAGCTCGGTTATGCCAACGCGCACATCGAGCGCTTTGCCGCCGTGCACGTCGAGGCGCCGAGCGCCACGCAGGGCTGTGTCGTGCAGTGCGCCAAGAGCGGCAAGAGCGTCGAGGTGCCGGCCGGCAAGTCGATTCTCGACAGCCTGATCGACGCGGGCCTCAACCCCGACCACAGCTGCAAGGAAGGCGTGTGCGGCGCCTGTGAAACAGCGGTTCTCGAAGGCGAAGTCGAGCACCACGACGGCATCCTCACCAAGATCGAACGTGCGTCCAACAAGACCATGATGATCTGCGTCTCTCGCTGCAAGGGCGAGCGACTGGTGCTGGACATCTGAGGCCTTCACACCCGACGGCAAGAAAAAAAACCAACCGAGACATCCATGAAAAGTTACTTGATCGCGCTGGCTGCGGCCAGCACGGCTGGCGGAGCGCTGGCCCAGTCTTCCCTCACGCTCTTCGGCGTGGTCGATGCGGCCGTCACCTACACGCGCGGCAGCGGTGCCGGTTCGGGCAGCAAGCTGCAGTTGAGCAACAGCGGCAACATGTTCAGCCGCTTCGGTTTTCGCGGCACCGAAGACCTGGGTGGCGGGCTGTCGGCCAACTTCTGGCTCGAGATGGGGCTGCAGAACGACACCGGCACCGGCTTTCCGTCGAACTCGAACAACCAGGCCAGCGGCAACGGCCCCGCCGGCTCGCTCAGCTTCAACCGCCGCTCGACGGTGAGCCTGGCCGGCCCGTTCGGCGAAGTTCGCCTGGGCCGCGACTACGTGCCGGCGTTCTGGAACACGGCGATCTTCGATCCCTTCGGCACGGGCAGCGGCATCGGCGCCAACCAGATCTACTTCTCGGGCCTGGGTGGCCTCGTGGCCCCCACGGGCACGCGCGCATCGAACAGCGTGGGCTACCTGCTGCCGGCCGAGCTGGGCGGCTTTTACGGGCAGGTGATGTACGCGATGGGCGAGAACGACTCGACCTCGGTGCTGCCGGGCACGCTGGTGTCAAACCGGCACGACGGCGATCACACGGGCCTGCGCTTCGGCTACCAGGGCGGCGGGTTCAACGTGGCCATTGCCACCGGCCGCACGCGCTACGCCAGCGGCGACCTGCGCGTGACCAACCTCGGTGCCTCCTATACCTTCGGACCGTCGCTCATGAACCTCAAGCTCACGAGCGAGCTGTACACCGAGTCGAAGGGCGCGACCGATGGCAAGGGAGCGCTCATCGGCTTCCACCTGCCCATCGGCCCCGGCGAGATCAAGGGCTCGTATGCGCGCTACAAGCTGCAGCCGGCCGGCGCGCTGTTGAACCCCACGTCGTCGAAGCTGGCCATCGGCTACGTGCACAACCTCTCGAAGCGCACCGCGCTGTACGCGACCATCGCGCGCATCAGCAACCGGAACGGCGCCACGCAGGCGCTGTCGGGCGCCACCACGCTGCCGAACCGCGCCTCCAGCGGTGCCGAGTTCGGCATGCGCCACATGTTCTAGGCGCATCCGCGCATCACCCAACCCGCGGCAGGAGAACCATGCAGAGCAAGAACTTTCGTTGGTACGGCGTCATCACGCTGTTCGTGATCGTCGCGATCTCCTATGTGGACCGCATCAACATCGCGGTGCTCATCACCGACCCCGCGTTCCTGAACCACGTGGGCATCGCGCCCACCGACCGCGTGAGCCAGGGCTTCCTGGCGACGGCCTTCATGCTGGGCTATGGCGTGTCGGCCTTCGTGCTCACGCCGTTCTGCTCGACGCTGTTCGGCGTGCGGCGCAGCCTGATCTACGGGCTGGTGCTGTGGGGCGTGGTGACCTGGGCCTCGCCCATGTTCCACAGCTACGGCATGCTGCTGGCCTCGCGCATCCTGCTGGGCGTGTCCGAAGGGCCGCTGTTCTCGCTGGCCTCGTCCTACATCAAGGCGCACTTCCAGAGCCACGAGAACGGCAAGCCCAATGCCATCGTCAACATGGGCACGGGGCTGGGCCTGGCCATCGGCTATCCGCTGGTCGGCTACCTGCTCACGCAGTTCGCATGGGACAGCTCGTTCCACGTGCTGGGCGTGCTGAACATCGCGCTCGGCATTCCGCTGGTGCTGGCCTTCGTGCGCATGCCGCCCGCGCATGCCGACGGCGTGCGGCCGTCGTCGTTCGGCGATGCGATGGCGCGCGTGGGCAACATCGTGCGCGGCGCGCTGCAGACGCGACACCTGTTCCTCATCACGCTGCTGACCTCGGCGGCGTTGGCGTACCTCTGGGGCAGCAGCAACTGGCTGCCCACCTACCTGCGCGAGGCGCGTGGCTTCTCGATGCGCGAGATGGGCTGGCTGGCCTCGGCACCGCAATACGCCACCGTGCTCGCGGTGTTCGCGGGCGGCCTGCTCATCGACAAGCTGGGGCGCGAGCGCGTGCCGTTCATCTTCATGGGCGCAAGCGTGGGCGTGGCGCTGTCGGTGCTGATGGCCATCAACGCGCACAACCCCTACGTGGCAGCCTCTTGCCTCGTGGCCGCCAATTTCTTCTGGGGGCTGCAGAGCCCGGCGATTCCGAGCACGGTGCAGCATTGCGCGCGGCCCGAGCACACGGCCAGTGCGTTCGGCGTGACCAACGGCGCCGGCAGTTTGGTGGCGGGCTTCATGCCTGCGCTGATGGGCGGCGTGATCACCGCGGTGTCGCATGGCACCGGCGCGGCAGGTGCGGCGGTATCGCCGGCCGCATCGGCAGCGGGCTTCTTCGCGGGCTTCGCACTGTTGATCGGAACGCAGCTGGTGGTGTTCGGATGCGGGCTCCTGCTGTGGCTTCGCGAGCGTTCGCGCAGCGCGGTTGCAGTTTCGGGTTCACAACTTTCGTAGCTCTGGCAGCCACACGAACCTTCGTACTGTGGCAGCGGTGTCACAGCCATCACGCTCGAAATCTGTCATCTGCGTGAGCATGTGTTGCAGCGGCTGAACCATCTTCGTATCGCACGAGATGCGTTGCACGCCATGACTCCATTCGGTCTATCGCGCGCGAACATTTTGAGAAAGAAAAGTTCCGCAAGTCGTTGAGCCGTCGCATTCGTTCAGATAAAACTGAGCGCACCTAATGGACGGGGGAATGCGCGTGACACCAACGAGAAGAGCCGCGAAGAATCTTGCCATTGCCACCACGGCACGTACGCTTTCTGCCTCGCAGAAGCGAATCGCGCCGGTGCGTGGACGCTGAAGGCGCATCACCAGCCCCCAGGCCACCCCCGCATCCCATCCACCCCGCGCATCGACGGGAATGGAACACATCACCCCTCGCATCCTGGGGCCGCCCGCATCGATTGCGGCGCGGCCTGGCGTGGCACGTCCGTGCCGTGCCGGGCCGATGAAAAACCGTGGCGTCTTCGTGTTGTTCTGACGAACGTTTCGTTCGCCGGAAGGGCTCGCTGTTGCCTGCCCGATTCGTTGTTCTTCATTCCATCACTCACCGCGCGTGCCCGCGCAGTACCGGCTACCCGCCGATGCCTGCAGGGCGGTGCATGTCCTTACCCAGAGGCGATCATGAAAAAACTCAACCAACCCTTCGTCAATCATCTTGCCATTACCGCAGTGACCCTTGCCGCCCTGACGGCATGCGGCGGCGGTGGAGACAGTGGCTCTTCGTTCGGCGGCGCAGGCGTGGGCCTCGGTGCCCCGTCGACTCCGGTGGCCAACAACATGGATACCGCGAAGAACGCGCCCGACGACGGCGTGCCCACCGCGGCGGCCGACGCCACGGCGGTGGCCGTCGACCGTTCGGCCAAGCCGATGGAGTTGCCCGACACCGTCTGGCCCAGCAACTACAAGCTGTGGTTCCGGCCCGATGCGGCGCTCAAGACCTTCGTGGGCCGCGGTGACGTGGAGATCGAAGTGCTCAAGCCGGTCGATGCGATCGTGGTCGCCGCGCACAACCTGAACTTTGCCAAGGGCCGCACCACGCTGCGCAAGGTGTCGAACCCCGGCGTGGCGATACCGCTGATCCCCACGCCGCAGACGCTGGGCGACTTCGTGCAACTGCGCCTGAACGACGGCCAGATCGCCAAGGGCAAGTACCTGCTGCACATGGAGTGGGACGGCAAGATCCAGTTCTCGGACGCGGAGTACTGCCCGCCCGCCGAAGTACAGCGCAACCCGTTCTGCTCGGCCGCCACCGGCATCTTCAAGGTGGGCCTGTCGACGCCCGAAGGCGTGAGCAGCGATGCCATCGTGACGCAGGGCGAAACCAACTACGCGCGGCAATGGTTCCCGGGCTGGGACGAGCCGGCCTTCCGCCACACCTTCGAGATTTCGGCCGAGGTGCCGGGCGACTGGAAGACCGTGTCGAACGGCGCGCAGAAGTCGGCGGTGAAGCTGCCCGACGGCTACCAGCAGGTGTCGTTCGAGAAGACACCGTCGATGCCGATGTACCTCACCTTCTTCGGCGGCGGCAAGTTCGACATCTTGCCGGACACCTTCAAGAACCCGCTGGACGGCACCGACATTCCGCTGCGCTGGTTCACGCCGCCGGGCCGCTCGACCTGGGCCACCTTCCCGATGGAGTGGACCAAAGTGGCCATGGACTACTACTACAAGTACACCGGCATTCCGTTGCCCATCAAGAAGTTCGACACCATCGCGGCCAACGACAGCTACAACAACAAGCCGAACACCGGTTTCGGCGGCATGGAGAACTGGGGCGCGATCTTCGAGTTTGCCGACGCGGTGCTCACCAAGCCGGGCGACAAGCCCACGCTGTATTCGGTGACGGTGGTCACGCATGAGATTGCGCACCAGTGGTTCGGCGACCTGGTCACGCTCGACTGGTGGGACAACGTGTGGCTGAACGAATCGTTCGCGCGCTGGTTCGAAAGGCGCACCACGATCAAGTTCCACCCCGAGTACTACAGCTTCTCGGACTACGTGCTCGACAAGCACAGCGTGATCGTTGCCGACTTGAAGAACACGGCGGTGCCGGTGCAGCGCAACCTGAACGACGCGGGTTCGTTCGGCTTCATCAGCCCGTCGATATTTGTCTACAACAAGGGCAGCCACGTGCTGGAGACCATCCAGAACTACATCGGCGAAGAGGCGATGCAGAAGGGCCTTCAGATCTACCTGAAGGACTACGCCTATGGCAACGTCACGCCCACGCGCCTGTGGACTTCGCTGGAGAAGGCGAGCGGCGGCAAGAAGGTGAGCGAGATCGGCGACAGCTTCATCCGCCAGACCGGCATTCCACTGCTGACGGTGGACGCGCAATGCGCCGGCGACCGCACCTACGTGAACATCACGCAGGAGTCCTTCCCCAACCAGAACCTGTACCCGGCCTCGACGTGGAACATTCCCGTCACGCTGGCGTACGGCGATGCGATGGACCAGCGCAAGACCTTCGTGATGTCGACCAACAGCACGCAACTCGAGCTGCCGGGCTGCACCGCGGTGCTGGCCGGGCCGACCGGGCAGGACTACTACGTGAGCAACTACAGCGCGCAGTCGTGGAGCGACCTGCTGGCCAAGGCGCAGTACTTCGGGGCCAACAAGCCGCTGCTGCTGAACATCGAGCGCGATGCCTTCCGCCTGCTGGGCGTGGGGCGCATCACGCAGGCGCAGTACGACCAGATCAAGAACATCGTCAACCTGCCGGCGCCGATCCTGGCGAAGACGGAACTGAGCCAGCAGAAGATGGTGGCACAGGACGCCGGAGCACCGGAGGAGTACCCGCACGCGCTGCGCTTCCAGGGCAACCTGAAGCTGCGTGACAACGACAAGCGCTGAGCCTTCGAACCACCATGCATGACGTCGCCGGCCGGGCCATGACGGGCGCGGCCGGCGGCGCATGCCCTACATCACGGGATCATCATGAACAGAGCATTGAAATGGTTGGGAGCCGGCGCCTGTGCCTTGCTGCTGCTGGTCGCCTGCGGCGCAAGCAGCGGACCCGAGGACGCGCTGGTCGGCGTTTATGCCGTCAAGCAGGACGGCGTGCTCAAGGAGCTGGTCAAGATCGAGCGGCGGGGCGATCGCTACGTCATGCGCGACAAGGTGCGCACACCCGACTGGAGCGAGGCCAAGATGCAGATGCAGCCGGTGACGCGCGAGCGCTGGAACAAGATCACCACCGACAGCGAGAACACCGCCTTCATCGGCGTGGCGAGCGACCAGCTTGGCATCTTCAAGGTGCCGGCGGGCTGGAAGAAGAACAACTTCAGCACGCAGACCGGCTACTTCCTGTTCTATTCACAAGGGCCGGTGGAGGCGTACAAGCTTTGAGCCTGAACGCCACCGCCACCGCCACCGCCACCGCCACCGCAGCCCTCAGGCCGA
This sequence comes from Variovorax sp. EL159, assembly GCF_900100965.1. Lineage (GTDB taxonomy): Bacteria > Pseudomonadota > Gammaproteobacteria > Burkholderiales > Burkholderiaceae_C > Variovorax. Next base: position 124,969 of record NZ_FMUJ01000009.1, read on the forward strand.
AGGCGCGACGATCGCGCCTTCGATGCGGTGGCGCTTCAGCGCATCGGCCACGAAGCCGCTGGCCTTCATGTGCTCGACGAAAGCGGCGAGCAGGGCTTGCGCATCGGCACCGCGGCTGGCCGGCGTGCCCATGGCCTGCTGGATCACCATGAAGCGGCCCGGCAGCACGCGCACGCCGGGTGCGCGCTCCGCCTCGCCTTCGAGCAGCTGGCGGATGCCGGCCGCCACCTCGACCTCGCCCGAACGCACGGCGGCGAGTGCCGGCCCGGCGCCCTGGAGGCGGACGATCTCGGCGTGTCGGATCTCGCGCGTGAGGAACAGGTCGTAGGCGCTGCCCGAGCCGACCGAGATGCGATGGCCCTCGGCATCGACCTGCGCGTTGTCGGTCAGCGGCGACGCTGTGGGCACGAGGTAGCTGCCTTCGATCAGCACATAGGGGGCTGTGAAGCGAAGCCCTTCGCTGCGCGCCGGATCGATGGCGAAGAAGCCGATGTCGGCCTTCTCGTTCTTCACTGCATCGACCGAGGCGGCGGCCTTCTCGAAGACCACGAATTCGATGCCCACGCCGAGCAGTTGCGCGAACGCGCGTGCCAAGTCGATCGACACGCCGACCGGCTCGCCGGTAGCCGCATCCTTGTTGGCAAGGATCGGATTGCCGAGGTTGATCGATGCGCGCAGAGTGCCCTGGGGCGCGAAGGCGGCAACGAGGGCGGGGGTGATCGGAGGGAGGGGCTGTGTCATGGCGTCCATTCGTCGAGAAGGAGGGGGAAGAAGCGGGGCGATGGCCGCCAGTTTACGGGCCGGCCGCTTCTGCCCGTTCTTCTCCTGCTAGACCCGCAGCACCAGCGGCATCCGCACCGTCACCTGCAGGCCCTTGCCCGTGCCCGTGTCGCTCAGCGCGATGGCGCCGCCGTGCGCATCGACCACCGCGCGCACGATGGCCAGCCCGAGGCCGCTGCCGGTCTGGGTCTGGTTGGGGTCGCGAAAGAAGCGGTCGAACACGCGCTCGCGCAGCGCCGGCGCAATGCCGGGGCCCTGGTCGGCCACGGTGAGCACGGCTTCGTCGACCACGCGCTGGATGCCCACGCTCACGACCGAGCCCACGGGGCTGTACTTGGTCGCGTTGTCGATCAGGTTGTCGATCATCGAAACAAGGCCGTCGCGGTCGCCGACGATCTCGACCGGCTCGTCGGCCACGAGTTCGATCTCGACCTCGCGCACGTGCGCCAGCGTCGACAGGGCGGCCAGTCGTTCTTGCACAAGGTCGTCCAGCCGCAGCGGCCGCGGTGCCGAGGCGTTCGCGTGGCTGCGCATGAGCCGCAGCAACTGGCCGACCAGCCGCTCCGCGCGCGCGTTGCTGCTGAGCACGCGCGCGAACAGCTCATGCTGGCGCTCGGTGGGGATGTATTGCGTGAGCAGCGCCTGCAATGCCTCGACGTTGACGCGCATCGCGGCAATCGGTGTGCGCAGCTCGTGCGCCGCATCGGCGATGAAGCTCTGCTCTCGCGCGATGCTCGCGCGCAGCCTTCCCATGAGTGCGTTGAAGTTGTGCACCAGCGGCAGCAGCTCGTCGTGCCGCGGCTTCACCGACACCGGTGCCAGGTCGTGCGGGCCGCGCGATGCGATCTCGTTCGCCACGGTGCGCCAGGGTCGCAGCGCGAGCCGGATCGACAGCCACGCGGGAAACAGCAGAAAGGGCACGCTGATGACCAGCGGCAGCAGGTAGTAGCCGCGCGACTGGAAGGTGAGCCACATCTGCATGCCGCCCGGCGCGATGAGCGTGACGCTCGTCTTGCCCGAAGGCGACGCGATGGTGCGCGCCCGCCATGACTTTCCATCGGCCTCGACGGACTCGATGACGTCTGGCCGCGTGTTCGCGATGTCCGACGGCACGCCGTCGGAGCGGTAGATCTGGCGGCCGTTCTGCCACACGATGACGCTGGGTGACAGCGTGGCGCTGTTGCCGTTGCCGAAGGCATCGCGCAGCGCCAGGTCCATCGCGCGCAGGCTCTCGTACTGCTTGGTGGGCCGGTCGACCAGGGTCTGCGCGACCAGCAGGATGCTGCGCTGCGAAGCGTCGATGGACGACAGGTCGTCGTTCATCGCGGAGCTGGCCACCAGCCCGGTCACCACGCTCCACAGCAGCGTCATCGTGACCATCTGCGCCAGCATGAGCCGGCGCACCAGCGAGGGCCGCCGCACGCGGCGCCAGCCTTCGCGCAGCCACCGCCCCGACACCATGGCGAGCGATGCCACGCCGGTGCTCATGCGGCCTCCGGCGGCGTGTGGGCCGTCTGGTAGATCACATAGCCGATGCCGCGCACCGTGCGGATGTAGCCTTCGCCGATCTTGCGGCGCAGGTTCGAGATGTGCACGTCGAGCACGTTGCTGTTCTGGCTCTGCCCGTTGGGCAGCACGAGCTGTTCGAGCGCGCGGCGCGCAACGACGCGGTCGGCGCGCTTGACCAGCAGGCACAGCAGCTTGAACTCGCTGCGCGACAGCGACACGGGCATCTCGCGCACACGCACGCGCTGGGTCGGCTCGTGCAGCCAGAGGCCGCGCACCTCGAAGGTGGCACCGTCGCCGCCGTAGCTGCGGCGGGCGAGCGCACGCACGCGCGACAGCAATTCGGCCAGCACGAAAGGCTTGACCATGTAGTCGTCGGCGCCAGTGTCCAGGCCCTTCAGCCGGTCGTCGAGTCCGTCGCGCGCGCTCAGGATCAGCACCGGCAGGCGCGCGCCGTCGCGCCGCAATTGCTCGAGCACCGAGAGGCCGTCGCCGTCGGGCAGGCCCAGGTCGAGCAGGATCAGATCGCACCCCTCCGTGTCGAGGACGCGCAGCGCCTCTTCGATCCGGCGCACCCACACCACCTCCATTCCCTGTGTCTGCAGGGCGACGCGTATGCCGGTGGCCAGGTCGAAATCGTCTTCGGCCAGGAGGATCTTCATGGGCGCGAATCTAACTGCCGAAGCTGAAGGAATCCCAAAGACAAGGGGGTTCGCCCGGGCCCGCAAGGCGCCGAATTTTCAGGAGACCTTCATTTGCGGAGATCACCATCGAGGGCGTTCATCCCGTCCATCGAAGAAGAAGACCACGCCCATGCATTCCAAGCTCAACACCGCGGCCACGATGCTCCTGCTGTCCCTGGCGGCATCCGGGGCGAACGCGTACCGGCCCGATCCCTTTCCGCAGGACTTCCAGCCTTCCAGGCCGGTCTACCGTACCGAGCGGCAAGAGGCCCCTCGCGACAAGAAGGGCACGACGGGGGGCCGGACCCGCGCAAGGGCAGTCGCAGGGGCCGACGCGGGCGCGGCGTGGGGCGCGGGAGCCGGCGCAGGGTGGGGCACCGCTGCGGCCGCCGGCATGAGCCCGACCGGCTGGCGCCGCCACAGCCTCGAGCGCTACGACGGCTACCGCTATTCGAGCCGCGATGCCGACGGCGACGGCATGCCCGACCACTGGGATCGTCACCCCCAGGACCCGCGTCGGCAATGAGCGGCCCGCAGACCCCGATGAACTCCGTCGACGCCAGTCTTTTCACCCGGCACTTCCGTTCGCCGGAGGCCCGGTCCTCGCTGCTGGATTCGTACGCCCGCGTGCTGGCCCGCTGGCCGGTGCCGTACGAGAGCCGCTATGTCGAGACGCGCTACGGCCGCGCGCACGTGCTGGCCTCGGGTCCCGCCTATGCGCCGCCGGTGGTGCTGCTGCACGGCAGCGGCGGCAACGCCACCACCTGGATTCACAACATCGCCAGGCTGTCGGGTGCGCTGCAGATCTACGCGGTCGACATCATCGGCGACGCGGGCCGCACCGAAGGGCGCCGGCCCGTGTCCGAGGACGCGTACTGCAACTGGCTCGAAGACGTGCTGATCGGGCTGGGCCGGCCCAAGGTGGGGCTGTGCGGTGCGTCTTTCGGCGCGTGGCTCGCGGCGGCGTACCTGCGCCAGACCTCGCGCCGTGTTTCGAAGCTCGCGCTGCTGGCCCCCGCGAACCTCGACACGCTGCGGCCGGCCTTCGTCGCGCGCGCGGCCATGGCTGCGATGTTCCCGAGCGAAAAACTGGTGCGCGGTTTCCAGGCCCAGGTTTCTTCGCCGATGGCGCCCGAGCCGCCCGGCTGGGCCATGGACGACCTGCTCGTGCGCTGGCGCTGCCAGCGCGGCAGCCCGAGGCCGCCGGGCCGCATGAGCGACGCCGACCTGCGCGTGCTGCCCAAGCACACGCTGCTGATGCTCGGCGAAGACGAGGCGCTCTACGACCCGGTGCGCGCCCGTGCCCGTGTGCTGGCCCATGCGCCGCACGTGCAGGTCGAGATGCTGCCCGGCGCGGGCCACACGCTGGCCTACGACCAACCCGACAAGGTCGGTGACGCGCTGGTCGATTTCTTCCGGCGCGACGGCTGGACGCTGTAGCCGCGTCGGTGCACCGTCAACGCGCCGTCAGCGGCTCCAGCCCGGTCTTGGCGATGGTGGGCGCGGCGGCCGGCGAGTTGAGGTAGCGGATCAACTGCCGTGCGGCCTCGGGCTGCTTCGACGCGGTGGCGATGCCGGCCGAGAACACCGTCACGCGCTGCACTTCGGCGGGCAGCGGGCCGATGTAGTCGATGCCCGCGATGGGCAGTAGCTCGCTCACCTGCTGCAGGCCCAGCGCCGCGTCGCCGCGCGCCACGACCGTGCCGACGCGCTCGCTCAGGATGCGCCTGCTCTTGGGTTTCACCTGGTCTTCGATGCCGAGCTTCTTGAGCAGCTCGGTCTCGTAGTAGGTGCCGCTGGCGCTGGCCGAGTAGGCGATGGACGGCGCGGCAAGCAGGGTGCGCTTGAGCGCATCGACCGTGCCGATGTCGGGCCGTGGCGCGCCCTTGCGCACCGCGAAGCCGATGGACGAACGCACCAGGTCGACCTGGCTGCCCGGCACCACCTTGCCTTGCGCGACCAGCGCATCGAGCGCGGGGCGCGCAAGGATCACCACGTCGGCCGGTTCGTTGCGCGCCAGGCGGCTGGGGATGGAGTCGTCGGCGTTGCCCATCGACGCGCCGTAGGCCGTCTTCACGGTGCGGCCGCTGCTGCGCTCGAACGCCGGGCGCAGGTCGTTGTAGGCGGCGGTGAAGCCGCCCGAGGTCATGACGTGGATGTCGCCGGTGGCGGCGGGCTTGCCGGCGTTGTCGAGGCTGCCGCAGCCGGCAAGGGCGAGGGCCGCGAACAGCGGGAGCGCCGCGCGGCGGGTCAGGGAAAGAAGGGGCTTCAACGATGTCTCCTGGTGCGAAGGGTGCAAGGGGCAGCAGCGTGGTCGCCGCTTGCACCGTCATCGTAGGGGGCGGGGCTGTCAATCCGCCTTCAGGAAATTAGTGGTTATCACCGAGGCGGCGCGGGCCTGTTTTTTCTGCGTTCCGTCTTCACGGCCTCCCGCAGGCACTGCGCGAACTGTGCGACGACGGGCGGGCTGGCCCGTGGCTTGCGCTGCAGGAGCCCGACTTCGCGATGGAACGTGGACTTGCCCAGCGAGAGCATGCGAACGCCGGGCGGCAGCGGAAGGTGCGCTTCCACCAGCGGCACGAGGGCAACGCCCAGGCCCCGGGAGGCCATGTGGATGAGCGCGGGGATCTCGTCCACCTCGATGGCGTCCGTCACCGCGAGCCCTTCGCGCCGGAGGAATCTTTCGACCATGCGGCCGCCGAACGATGCACGGTCGTAGCGCAGGAACGGCTGCGCCTGCAGAAGTGCGCGCCAATCTTTTCCGGGCGCGTCTGCCGGTGCGATGAGAACGTAGGGCTCGTGCACCAGCGTTTGCCAGGTGAGGTCCGGAAGGATGCCGAAGGGCGGGCGGATGATGACGGCCGCGTCGATCTGGCCGGCATCGAGGTCGTCCATCAGCCGCATCGACACGCCGGGCGACACGTGCACGCGAAGCAGCGGGAAGCCCTTGCGCAATGCCTCGAGTGCCCGCGCGACCAAGGTCGATTGGGTGGAGGCAATGGCGCCGATCCGCAAGAGCCCCGAGTGCGTGGCGTCTTCGGGCAGCTCGCCCAGCTTGGCATAGAGGGCGCAGATTTCTTCGGCCCGCCCCAGCGTGGTCTGGCCCGCCGCGTTCAAGGTGGCCGACCGGCCCGTGCGGTCGAACAGCGCGAACCCGAGGGACTCTTCGAGCCGCTTGATCTGGCTGCTGACGGCCGATTGCGTGAGGCCGATCCGCTCGCCCGCTGCGGCGAAGGTGCCGTGGCGGCACACGGTGATGAAGGTGCGAAGCTCAGTGATCATGGCGGACTCATCGAAATTGGTGGGGCTCAGGCACGAAATATATCGTTTTCGGTTATGCGAGCCGCTGCTTAAAGTCCGGACATCCTGAACTCCATTTCGCGGCAACATCCATGAGCGCTCCCGAGACACGCATTCCGTTCCACCTGGCTTTTCCTGTTCGCGACATCGCCGAAGCCCGTGCCTTCTACGGCGGGTTGCTCGAATGCCCGGAAGGGCGCAGCGCCCCGAGCTGGGTCGACTTCAACTTCTACGGTCACCAGATCGTGGCCCACCTGGCACCTGACGAATGCGGCCACAAGGCGCTGAGCGCCGTGGATGGCCACGACGTGCCGGTGCGCCACTTCGGCGCCGTGCTGCCGATGGACAAGTGGCAGGCCATGGCCGACAAGCTCATCGCGCGCCAGACGCAATTCGTGATCGAGCCCTACGTCCGCTTCAAGGGCGAGCCGGGCGAGCAGGCGACGATGTTCTTCCTCGACCCCTCGGGCAACGCCATCGAGCTGAAGTCCTTCGCCGACCTGGATTCGCTCTTCGCCGTCTGACCGCACCACTGTCAAAAAGCGGCGCCTGCCCAGAAGGCCCCCCGAGCGCAGGTAAAGACGCCCGGCTTTACCTGCGGTTTACGGCCTCGCAACGCCCGCTACAGCCGGGGCTCCTGAAATGCACGATGGCCCTTCGAGGGCCTGACGACCCAGGAGCCAGGATGATGAAAGACACCCTTCGCAGGTTCGCGCTCGCAGCGACCCTGATCGCCGTGAGCGGCTACAGCTTTGCGCAGTTCGGCGGCGGCGGCATGGGCGGCGGTGGCGGGCGCCGTGGCGCACGCACCGACAGCACGGCGAGCCCGCGCAGCAGCGACAGCCTTTCCACGCCCGCCACGGCGGCGAGCAAGATCCGCGACAAGCTCTACGACCTGCGCCTGCAACTGATGATCACGCCCGAGCAGTCGGCGCCGTGGGACCACTTCTCCGATGCGGTGTGGGAGCTGGCCGGCCGCAGCGGCATGGCGAGCGCGGCGCCTTCGGACGACCAGACCGCGCTGCAGCTCGTGCAGCAGCGCACCGCACAGGCGCAAGACCGGGCCCGGCGCATGCAGGCCGTGAGCGATGCGTTGTCGAAGCTTTATGAAGCGCTCACGCCCGAGCAGCGGCACGTGGCCGACCAGAACCTTGGCGCCGTGATTCCCTGATTCCCTGATCTTTCAGGCGAGCTGCCCGCTCGCCAGCGCGGCGGCCGCCGCCCGCGTTTCGACGCCCAGCTTCTCGAAGATGTGCTCCAGGTGCTTGTTCACCGTGCGCGGGCTGGTGCCCAGGATCTCGCCGATGTCGCGGTTGGTCTTGCCTTTGGCGAGCCATGACAGCACTTCGGTTTCGCGCGGCGTGAGGGCCGCCTCGGCCAGCCGCGCCGAAGAGGCGCCCGCCGCGCCGTCGCGCTGAATGGCAAACAGCAGCATCGTTTCGCCGAGCGCCGCCGCGCCGAGGTTGCGCACCGACAGCCGCATGCCGGTCGCCGTATTGACGACGATGGCCGCACCGGGTGCCAGCGCCGCTTCGAGCGAATGCGGCAGCAGCCCCGGTGCCACCGGGTCTTCGAGCGCATGCAGCCACAGCGCGGCCTGCGGCGAGCGCCAGGCGATGCGCCCGCGCGTGTCGACGAACACCACGCCCATGCCGGCCACGTCGACCGCATCGCGCGCCATGCGCGTGATGCGGGCGTTGCGCGCGTGCGTGTGCAGCCGCGCCAGCACTTCCTGCGCGCGGATCGGCTTGACCACGTAGTCGACGCCGCCGCACTCGAAACCTTCGACCACGTGCGCGGTTTCCGAAAGCCCCGTCATGAACAGCACCGGGATGTGCGCGAGCGCCGGGTTGGCCTTGATGCGCCGGCAGGTCTCGAAGCCCGAAAGGCCGGGCATCAGGCCGTCGAGCAATATCGCGTCGGGCACCACCAGCTCGAGGCGCTGCAGCGCGGCCTCGCCGTCGGCCGCCACCAGCACGGTGTAGCCGCTGGCCTCCAGCGTGTCGCACAGCATGCCCAGGCTGCTGGGCGCGTCGTCCACCACCAGCACCACGGGGCGTTCGGATTCAGGGCGAGGCGAGTGGGGTGTCTGCATCTTCTGCCAGTGCGTTGCGGAGGTTGTCGAGTTCGAAGCGCGCGACCATGCCGCGCAGCCAGGTGCAGGTGGCTGCGGCCGAAGGCGATGCGGCCGCCAGCCGGTCGAGCGCGGTGTGCAGGCCGCGCACGTGGCCCATCTGCACGAGGCGCATGAGTTCGGCGCGGTCGTCTTCCGACAGCGCGAGTTGCGGCGGGCGCACCGCCAGTTCTTCTTCGCCCGGGGGCGGCCTTGCGTCGCTGGCCGCCAGCCATTCGAGGCCCAGGTGCCGCTCCAGCGTGGCGATCAGTTCCGACTCGATCACCGGCTTGCCGACGAAGGCCTGGCAGCCGGCGGCGCGCAGCCGCTCGGCCTGGTTCTCGAACATGTTGGCCGAGACGATGATGATCGGGATGTCGTTGAAGCCGGCGGCGCGCACCGAGGTGGCGGTCTGCCAGCCGTCCATGTCGTCCATCGTCAGGTCGAGCAGGATGGCCGAGGGCAGCTCTTCGCGCAGGCTGTCCAGGCACTCGGTGCCGCTCGCGGCCTCGCGCACCTCGAAGCCCAGCGGCATGAGCATGCCGGCGAGCATCTGGCGCTGCACGGGCTGGTCGTCGACCACCAGCAGCGTGCGGCGCGCGCCCAGGTAGCCCGACACCGGCTGCCGCGCGGCACCGCCGTTCGCCTGCGGGCCGGGGTCGGCGACTTCGCGCAGGTACACGCGCACGCTGAAGGTGCTGCCGGCCGGTGAGGTGTCGGCCAGCTTCAGGTCGCCACCCATGAGCGAGGTCAGCAGGCCGGTGATCGTCAGGCCCAGCCCGGTGCCCGGGTCGCCGCGCCGGCGCCCGGCGGCCCCGCGTTCGAAGGGCTCGAAGATGCGCAGGCGGTCTTGCGGCGCCACGCCGATGCCGGTGTCGATCACGTCGAAGCGCAGCACCTCGCGCCGCGCATCCACATGCAGCGTGACGGTGCCGCTGTCGGTGAAGCGCACGGCGTTGGTCAGCAGGTTGATGAGGATCTGGCGCAGCCACTTGGCATCGGCATGCACCCACGGCGGCAGCCGGCCCGCGTGCGTGTGCACGAAGGCCAGGCCCTTGTTCTCGGCCTGCGGCCGCACCATGTGCACGAGCTGGTCGAGAAAGGCCGGCAGCGCCAGCGGCGCGGGTTCGAGCTGCACGCGGCCGGCCTCGATGCGCGCCAGGTCGAGCATGCCGTCGATCAGGCTGAGCATGTGCTCGCCGCTGCGGTGGATGGTCTGCACCGCATCGCGCGGCGGGGCGCTTGCATCGCCCTTGAGAAGAATCTGCGAGTACCCGAGGATGCTGTTGAGCGGCGAGCGCAGCTCGTGCGTCATGCCGGCCACGTAGCGGGTCTTGGCCTGGTTGGCGGCTTCGGCGACTTCCTTGGCCGTTTGCAGCGCGGCGTCGGTGCGGCGGTGGGCCTCGATCTCCAGCGCCAGCAGATTGTTGTGGCGCATCGATTCTTCTTGCGCCATCTGCCGGCTCTCGCTGCCCAGCACAACCCACCACGCGGCCACAGCGGCCACCACCGACAGCAGCGCGAACACCTTCAGGAAGGCCGTGCCCATGGCGGTGTTGTCGGGCCCCAGCAGGGCTTCTTGTGCGTAGACCACGCCCACCACCGTGGCCAGCAAGGCAATCAGCGAGGCAGCCACCAACAGGTAGTGCGCCACGCGGAAGTTCAGCCGCGCCGACAGCGCGGGCGGCAGCAGCGCCTGCAGCCAGCCGCTCATCTGCTCGGCGGCGCGCGAGTCGGTCTTGCAGCGGTCGTGGCAGCGCGATTCGAGCGTGCAGCACAGCGAGCAGATCGGCGCGCTGTAGGCCGGGCAGTGCGCCATGTCTTCGGACTCGAAGCGGTTGTCGCACACCGAGCACTTCACGCTCTGGCCGGGCGCCCAGCGGTCGATGTCGGTGCGCGCGAGGTAGTAGCGCCCGCGTGTCTTCCAGGCCAGCAGCGGCGAAACGAGCATGGCCGTGGCCAGTGCGACGAAAGGCGAGAAGGCCTTGGCCCATTGGCCCAGCACGCCCGAATACGCCAACATGGCGAGCGCCGCCGCCACCAGCATCGCAACGAGGCCCACCGGGTTGATGTCGTACAGGTGCGCGCGCTTGAACTCGACGGTCTTGGGGCTCCAGCCCATCGGCTTGTTGATGACCAGGTCGGCCACCAGCGCGCCGACCCAGGCGATGGCGATGTTGCTGTACAGGCCCAGCACGCGCTCCAGCGCGCCGAACACGCCCAGCGTCATCAGCAGCACGGCGATGACGACGTTGAACACCAGCCACACCACGCGCCCCGGATGGCTGTGCGTGAGCCGTGCGAAGAAGTTCGACCACGCCAGCGAACCCGCATAGGCATTGGTCAGGTTGATCTTCATCTGGGAGACGACCACGAACAGCACGGTGATGGCCAGCACCCAGGCCGGGTCGTGCAGCGCGTAGGCAAAGCCGGTGAGGTACATCTGCGTCGGCTCGATCGCGTGGTCGGGGTGGATCTCGTGCTGCAGCGCCAGGAACGCGAGGAAGGCCCCGCCCATCATCTTCAGCATGCCCGGAACGATCCAGCCGGGGCCGGCCACCAGCACGGCGGTCCACCAGCGGCGCCGGTTGGCGGCGGTTTTCTCAGGCAAAAAGCGCAGGTAGTCGACCTGCTCGCCGATCTGCACCACCAGCGAGAAGGCCACCGTGGCGGCGGCGCCGAACATGAGCGGGTCGAAGCCGCTGCTGTCGGACACGCGGCCGCGCAGGCTGGTGAAGTCGGCGAACAGCTCGGGCTTTTTCAGCAGCACGGCCGCGAAGGGGCAGATGAACAGCAAGATCCAGATCGGCTGCGTCCACAGCTGCAGCCCCGAGATGAGCGTGATGCCGCGCGCCACCAGCGGAATGATGACGATGGACGACACCACGTACAGCAGCCACAGCGGCCAGTCGAGGTACATCTGCAGCGCCAGCGCGAGGATGGCGGCTTCGAGCGCGAAGAAGATGAAGGTGAAGCTCGCGTAGATCAGCGACGTGAGCGTGGAGCCCAGGTAGCCGAAGCCCGCGCCGCGCGTGAGCAGGTCCATGTCCACGCCATGCCGGGCCGCGTAGTACGAGATCGGCAGGCCCGTGAGGAAGGTGATGAGCCCCACCACCAGGATCGCCCACAGCGCGTTCGAAAAACCGTAGCTCAGCGCAATGGCGCCGCCGATGGCCTCCAGCGCCAGGAACGAGGTGGCGCCGAAGGCCGTGTTGGCCACGCGGAACGCCGACCACTTGCGAAAGCTGCGCGGCGTGTAGCGCAGCGCGTAGTCCTCCAGCGTTTCGTTCGCGACCCAGGCGTTGTAGTCGCGGCGGATGCGAAAGATCTTCTGTCCGGAGACGGATGTCATGGCGGGTTCTCGCGGCGGCGGTGGCATGCGGCGGGTACAGCAAGAAGCGCTCCCTGTGCCTCCTGTTGCCGATGTCTGTCTCGCGAGTCTGGGGGCTCGGCAGAGGGGCGCTGCTACGTTGAATGACGTATTCGCCGGCAGGCAAGTGATTTCTAAAGTACCTGCCATGGTGCTCGGGGCACCGTCCGATGCACTTCGATGGTGCGCGGCTGGCCCATCACTTTTTCTTTCTCTCTCTCTTTTCTTCAACCTGCTGGAGTTTCCTGATGTCGCGTGATTCCGATCTTTCTCCCGATGCCCTGGCATTGCGCCGTCGCCGCCTACTGCAGGGCGCCGCTGCCTTGCCGATGCTGGGCCTTAGTGGCCTGAGCTTCGGCCAGGGGCAGTTCCCCACGGCCAAGGTCAACACCACCAAGCTCGCGGTGACCGACACCGAAGTCACGGTGGGCCAGCTGCATTCGTCCACCGGCACCATGGCGATCTCGGAGACCGGATCGATCCAGGCGGAGCAACTCGCCATCGACCAGATCAACGCCATGGGCGGCGTGCTGGGCCGCAAGATCAAGGTCATCAAGGAAGACGGCGCCTCCGACTGGCCGACCTTTGCCGAGAAGTCGAAGAAGCTGCTGGTCAACGACCACTGCGCCGCGGTGTTCGGCTGCTGGACCAGCGCCTCGCGCAAGGCCGTGCTGCCGGTGTTCGAGAAAGAGAACGGCCTCCTGTACTACCCGACCTTCTACGAAGGCCTGGAGCAGAGCAAGAACGTGATCTACACCGGGCAAGAGGCCACGCAGCAGATTCTCTGGGGCCTGGACTGGGGCGCGAAGGAGAAGAAGGCCAAGACCTTTTTCCTGGTCGGCTCCGACTACATCTGGCCGCGCACCTCGATGAAGATCGCGCGCAAGCACATCGAGAACTTCCAGAAGGGCTCGGTCAAGGGCGAGGAGTACTACCCGCTGGGCCACACCAACTTCAACTCGCTGATCAACAAGATCAAGGTGGCCAAGCCCGACTGCATCTTCGCGGCCGTGGTGGGCGGCTCGAACGTGGCTTTCTACAAGCAGCTCAAGGCCGCGGGCATCACGGGCGACAAGCAGTTCCTGCTGACGCTGGCCGTGACCGAGGACGAAATGACCGGCGTGGGCGGCGAAAATTTCGCGGGCTTCTATTCGTCGATGAAGTACTTCCAGTCACTCGACAACGAGAACAACAAGAAGTTCGTGGCCGCCTTCAAGGCCAAGTACGGCAAGGACGCGGTGATCGGCGACGTGACCCAGGCGGGCTACCTCGGGCCCTGGCTGTGGAAGGCGGCAGTGGAGAAGGCCGGCAGCTTCGACGTGGACAAGGTGGTGGCCAGTTCGCCGGGCATCGAGCTGAAGACGGCGCCCGAGGGGTACGTGAAGCTGGACGCGAACCACCATCTGTGGAGCAAGGCGCGGATCGGGCAGGGGCAGCTCGACGGCACGTTCAAGGTCGTTGCCGAATCGGCCGAGTTGATCAAGCCCGATCCGTTCCCGAAGGGCTACCAGTAAGCCTCGGATGACTTTCTCCTTCCCCCTTTAGGGGAGGGCAGGGGTGGGGGCAAGCGGCCGTTGATGAGGCCTTGCGCTTGCGAGCGTCGCCGTGCCCCCATCCCAACCTTCCCCCAGAGGGGGAAGGGGCCAACACCCAAACACCGGAATCCATTGCCATGACGCTGTCGGACATGATGAACATCGGCCTGATGCAGGGCTTCGCGGGGCTGAGCCTCTTCGCGGTGCTGCTGCTCATGGGCCTCGGGCTCGCGATCATCTTCGGGCAGATGGGCGTCATCAACATGGCGCATGGCGAGTTCATGACCATCGGCGCCTATTCGATTTACCTGGCCGCGCAAGTGACGGAGCGGATGGCGCCCGCGTTCATGCCGTACTACTTCCCGATCGCCATCGCGCTGGCCTTCGTGTTCGCCTTCATCGTCGGCTGGATCGTGGAGTGGGTGCTGATCCGCCACCTCTACAAGCGGCCGCTCGACACGCTGCTCGCCACCTGGGGCGTGAGCCTGGGCCTGCAGCAGATCTTTCGCACCTTCATCGGCCCAAAGGAAGTGAGCCCGACGCTGCCCGAGTGGCTCATGGGCTCGTGGACGCCGCATGAGGGCCTGGACATTCCGATCAACGGCCTGTTCGTGCTGGCGCTCACCGCGCTGGTTACGGGCGGCGTGCTGGTTGCGCTGCACAAGAGCCGCTGGGGCCTGCGCGTGCGCGCCACCGTGGCCAACCGCGTCATGGCCAATGCCACTGGCATCGACACGAAGAAAACCGACCGTCTGACCTTCGCCATCGGCTGCGGCATTGCCGGTGTGGCGGGCGCGGCCTTCACCACCATCGGCTCGACCGGTCCGACCTCGGGCTCGCTCTACATCGTCGATGCCTTCCTGGTCGTCACTTTCGGTGGCGCGGCAAGCCTGCTGGGCACCGTGGTCTCGGCCTTCGGCATTGCGCAGACGCAATCGATCTCCGAGTTCTTCATGACCGGCTCGATGGCCAAGGTGCTGACGCTGTCGCTGATCGTGCTGATTTTGATGATGCGACCGCAAGGCTTGTTCGCCGTGAAAGTGCGCCGCTGATGAACCCGATTCCCTTGCAGGAGAACGTTCCGATGAATTTCATCAAGGCCTCGATCCAGCGCTACCAGCTTGGCAGCCTGCTGCTCCTGGTGCTGCTGCTGGCGGTCGTGCTGCCGCTGTCGCTCGACATCTTCCGCCTGAACCTTGTGGGCAAGTACCTCACCTATGCCTTCGTGGCCGTGGGCCTTGTCATGGTGTGGGGCTACGGCGGCGTGCTGAGCCTGGGGCAGGGCGTGTTCTTCGGCATTGGCGGCTATGCGATGGCGATGTTCCTGAAGCTCGAAGCTTCCGACCCGGTGTCGACCAAGATCCAGACCACGCCCGGCATTCCGGACTTCATGGACTGGAACCAGATCACCGAATTGCCCACGTTGTGGCTGCCGTTCAAGAGCCTGCCGCTGAGCCTCGCGCTCGTGGTGCTCGCGCCGATGGCGCTGGCCTGGCTCGTGAGCTTCGCGATGTTCAAGCGCCGCGTGGGCGGTGTGTACTTCGCGATCATCACGCAGGCCGTGGCGCTGATCTGCACCGTGCTCATCATCGGCCAGCAGGGCTACACGGGCGGCGTCAACGGCATGACCGACCTGAAGACCATGCTGGGCTGGGACACGCGCACCGACAGCGCCAAGTACATCCTGTACTACGTCTGCGTCGGCCTGCTGGTGGCGAGCATCCTGCTGTGCCGCTGGATCCAGACCAGCAAGCTCGGCACGCTGCTGCTGGCCATGCGCGACAAGGAAGACCGCGTGCGCTTCTCGGGCTACGACGTGTCGAACTTCAAGGTCTTCATCTTCTGCCTCGCGGCCGGGCTCTCGGGCATCGGCGGTGCCATGTTCGCGCTGCAGGTCGGCTTCATGTCGCCGAGCTTCGTGGGCATCGTGCCGTCCATCGAGATGGTGATCTTCTGCGCGGTCGGCGGTCGCATGAGCCTGGTGGGCGCGGTGTATGGCGCGCTGCTGGTGAATGCGGGCAAGACGCTGTTCTCGGAGAGCTTCCCCGACCTGTGGCTCTTCCTGATGGCGGGGCTCTTCATCGGCGTGACGATGGCCTTCCCGATGGGGCTGGCCGGCGTGTGGGAGGAAAAGATCCGGCCATGGTGGAAGGCCCGCCGCCAGGCCCTGCGCGAGGCTTCGGTGCAACCGCCGATGCAGGCCGCAACGCCGCCGGCAGCCGTGCCCGCATCGCCGTCACCCGAACCCCATCTACCCGAAGGTATCGGCAGCCAGCGCGCCTGAACCCGGAGCACCCTCATGAGCAACACAGACTTCGCGCTCGCGGTGGAAGACCTCACCGTGTCCTTCGACGGCTTCAAGGCCATCGACGACCTCACGCTCTACATCGACAAGAACGAGCTGCGCGTCATCATCGGCCCGAACGGCGCGGGCAAGACCACGCTGCTCGACCTGATCTGCGGCAAGACACGCGCCAGCGCCGGCAGCATCAAGTTCAGGAACACCGAACTCACGAAGATGGCCGAGCACAAACGCGTGCGGCTGGGCATAGGACGGAAGTTCCAGACGCCCTCGATCTACGAGAACCTTTCGGTGTTTCAGAACCTCGAGGTTTCATTTCCGAAGGGCCGTTCGGTGTTCGGCGCGCTGGCTTTCAAGTGCGACGAAGAGGTCCGTGCGAAGGTGCAGACCGTGGCCGAAGACATTGGCCTTGCCAACAAGCTCGACACCGAGGCAGGATTGCTGAGCCACGGCCAGAAGCAGTGGTTGGAGATAGGCATGCTGCTGATGCAGGAGCCCGAGCTGCTGATGCTCGACGAACCCATTGCGGGCATGAGTGCGCGCGAGCGCGAGCTCACGGCCGACTTGCTCAAGCGCATCTGCCAGAACCGCGCGGTGATCGTCATCGAACACGACATGGCCTTCGTCAAGCAGATCGCGCACAAGGTCACCGTGATGCACCAGGGAAAGATCCTCGCCGAAGGGCCGATGGAGAAGGTGCAGGCCGATCCGAAGGTCATCGACGTTTATCTGGGGCACTAGATGGCTGCTCGCTTTTCCATTGGCCACGTTCTGTTTGATTCGCGCCGTTCAGGGCGCGACCACGCCGACGGGGTGCCTTGCTCCGCGAATGTCCCCCGGCCTTCGGCCTCCTCCTTTATTTCGCTGCGCAAGGCACCCCGCCAGCGTGATCGTTGTTCACAGCGGTCGTGTACTGGCCGCAAACCGGCAGCGTGCCCAGGTGCGCAGAGCACCGGGTGCTCCCCGCAGCGAAATAAAGGAGGAGGGGCGCAGCCCCGGGGGACATTCGCGGAGGGGAGTACCCGGTGATCTGCGCACACGCCCCGAACGACAGCACCCGAAGCAAACACAAAGCGGAGCCACAGAGATGAGCAGCATCATGTTGAAAGTAGAAGACCTGTACGTCGCCTACGGCCAGAGCGAGGCCCTGCACGGCATCTCGTTCGAGGGCCATGCCAACGAAACCATCGCCATCATGGGCCGCAACGGCATGGGCAAGACCACGCTGTTCAAGAGCCTCATGGGCGTGCTGCCCCTGAAGAGCGGGCGCATCGAAGTGGCGGGCAACGACGTGTCGCGCGACGAGAGCTTCAGGCGGGTGGCCAAGGGCATTGCGTACGTGCCGCAGGGCCGCATGATCTTTCCGACGCTCACGGTCGAAGAGAACATCCAGACCGGCTTGGAGAACTCGAAGACCCGCCGCATCCCCGAAGAAATCTATGCGCTGTTCCCCGTGCTGTGGGACATGAAGAGCCGCAAGGGCGGCAACCTCTCCGGCGGCCAGCAACAACAGCTTGCCATTGCGCGCGCACTCGTCACCGACCCCAAGGTGCTGCTGCTCGACGAGCCCACCGAAGGTATCCAGCCTTCGATCATCAAGGACATCGCGAAAGCGCTCAACGAAATCCGCAAGCTGCGCGGCATCACCATCGTCGTCTCCGAGCAGGTGCTCAGTTTCGCGATGGACGTGGCCGACCGGCTCTTCGTCATCGAAGGCGGGCGCCTCGTGCACGAGACCGCGCGCGACAAGACCGATGTGGACCGCATCAAGGCCTATCTCTCCGTTTGATTCTTCCGTTCAACCACCACCCAAGGAGCCATTGCAAATGACGGACACGCTGATCAAGGTTGACCTCTCGAAGTCGCCCACCGAGAACGAGAACATCCACAACCGCTGGCACCCGGACATTCCGATGGCCTGCTGGGTCAACCCGGGCGAGGACTTCATCCTCGAAACCTTCGACTGGACCGGCGGCTTCATCAAGAACAACGACAGCGCCGACGACGTGCGCGACATTGACCTGAGCACCGTGCACTACCTCTCGGGCCCCGTGGGCGTGAAGGGCGCCGAGCCCGGCGACCTGCTGGTGGTCGACCTGCTCGACATTGGCGCCAAGCAGGACAGCCTCTGGGGCTTCAACGGCTTCTTCTCGAAGCAGAACGGCGGCGGCTTTCTGACCGATCATTTTCCCGAAGCGCAGAAATCGATCTGGGACTTCAAGGGCATGTTCACCAGCTCGCGCCACATCCCGCGCGTGAACTTCGCAGGCCTCATCCACCCCGGCCTCATCGGCTGCCTGCCCGACAAGCCGATGCTCGACATGTGGAACGAGCGCGAGAAGGCGCTCATTGCCACCGACCCCGACCGCGTGCCCGGCCTTGCCAACCCGCCGTTCGCCGGCACCGCCCACATGGGCAAGATGACCGGTGAAGCCCGCGCCAAGGCTGCAGCGGAAGGCGCGCGCACCGTGCCGCCGCGCGAACACGGCGGCAACTGCGACATCAAGGACCTGTCGCGCGGTTCGAAGGTGTTCTTCCCCGTGTACGTCGATGGCGCAGGCCTCAGCGTGGGCGACCTGCACTTCAGCCAGGGCGACGGCGAAATCACTTTCTGCGGCGCCATCGAAATGGCCGGCTGGGTGCACATGAAGGTCACGCTCATCAAGGGCGGCATGGCCAAGTACGGCATCAAGAACCCGATCTTCAAGCCCAGCCCCATCACGCCGCAGTACAACGACTACCTGATCTTCGAGGGCATCTCGGTCGACGAGAGCGGCAAGCAGCACTACCTGGATGTGAACGTGGCCTACCGCCAGGCCTGCCTGAACGCCATCGAGTACCTGAAGAAGTTCGGCTATTCGGGCGCGCAGGCCTATTCGATCCTGGGCACGGCGCCGGTGCAGGGCCACATCAGCGGCGTGGTCGATGTGCCCAACTCGTGTGCCACGCTGTGGCTGCCGACCGGCATCTTCGACTTCGACATCAACCCGAATGCGCTGGGTCCGATGAAGATGCTCGACGGCAGCGTCGACATGCCGCTGTCGCACGACCTGCGCTGAAGAAGAAAGCACGGAGCCAACGACCATGCCGACCTACGACTACGCCTGCGGGCAATGCGGCGGCTTCGAGTCGCTGCGGCCTTCGGTCCAGCGCGACGAGCCGGCCGCGTGCCCCGATTGCGGCACCGCCTCGCCGCGCGTGCTGTCCGCCGCGCCGCGGCTGGCGCTGATGGCCTCGGGCACGCGCCGCGCGATCGAAACCAACGAGCGCGCCCGGCACGAGCCGGGCAGCTCGCGCGACTACGCGCGCTTCAAGCACCCGGCAGGGTGTGGCTGCTGCAGCTCAAGCAAGCGCGGGGCGACGGTGACGGCGCCCAACGGTGCCAAGTCCGCGCCTTCGCGGCGGCCGTGGATGATCAGCCACTAGCCGAGGGCTGCCGCTCGTTCGTTGCTGTCCGGGAAGCGGATCGTCACGCAGGTGCCACCCGAGGCGCTGCGTGACAGCACAACGGTCGCATCGTGGATCTCCGCAATGTCGCGCACGATCGCCAGCCCCAGGCCGCTGCCTTCGCCTTCCACGTGCTGGCCGCGCACGAAGCGCTCGAACACGGCTTCGCGCCGGTCGTCGGGCACGCCGGGCCCGTTGTCGGACACGCTCAGCGACGGTTGCGCGGCATCGAATTCGATCAGCACCTGTCCGCCCGGCGGCGTGTAGCGCAAGGCGTTGTCCAGCAGGTTGCCGAGCGCTTCGCTGAACAGCTCCGGCTGCAGCGGCACCACGACCGGTTGCGCCGGCGCATCGAGTTCCAGCGTGACCGACCGCGCGGCCGCGAATTCGAGAAAGGTGCTGCCCACGTCATGCGCCAGCGCCACGATGTCGGTGGGCACGAAGCTCAGGTTGCCGCGCACTTCGGGGTCGAGCCGGCCCAGTGCCAGCAACTGTTGAACGAGGCGCGCGGTGCGCTGCACCGTGTGGCCCAGCTCGCCCAGCACCTGCCGGCTGCCGGCGAGGTCGCCCGCTTCGGCTGCGCGCGTCACGCCCAGTTGCAGGCCGGCGAGTGGCGTGCGCAGCTGGTGCGCCACGGTGGCCGCGAACTGCTGCTCGCGCGCCAGCATGGCCCGGATGCGCGCCAGCAGGTCGTTCAGCGCGGTCGCGAAGGGCATCAGCTCGCGTGGCATGTCGTCGGCGGCAATGGGCTGCAGCGAGGCGTGCGAGCGCTCGTTCCAGCGCGCAGCGATGGCTTCGAGCGGGTTGAGCGTGCGGCGCACCGCGAAGCCGATGGCGGCGGCGGCGGCCAGCAGCAGGGCACCCACGGGCACCAGCATCATCAGCACCTCGTTCTGCGCGCGTTGCCGCTTGCGGGTGGTTTCGGCTACCAGCACCTGCACGTGGTTGTCTTCGCCCGCACCCGGAACCCGTGCCGCCGCCACGCGCACGGGGTGGCCGGCGTAGAAGGCATCGAAGGCCTGGCCGGCGCGGTAGCTGGCCAGCCGCGTGCCGGTGTGGGGAATGCCGTGCTGCCCGGCCAGCAGCTGGCCGGACTCACTCACGCTGAAATAGACCTGGTCGATCTCGTCGTAGCCCAGCACGGCTTCGGTGGAGGCCGGCAGGTCGATGCGCGCCTTGCCATCGACGAAGCGCACCTGCGAGGCCACCGAGCGGGCGGTGTCCAGCAGCCAGCGGTCGAAGGCCTTGTCGGTCAGGCGCTGCGCGGTGAAGGTGCCGACCGCGCCGGTGGCAGCCACCACGGCCAGCAGCGGCAGCATGAGCCAGATCAGCAGGTCGCGGCGCAGCCACCAGGCGCGGCGCGTGCCGCTCACGATTCAGCCTCCAGCACGTAGCCGAAGCCGCGCAGCGTGCGGATCGCCAGCCCGGAGCCGGCCAGCTTGCGCCGCAGCCGCGAGACGTACACCTCGGCTGCGCTGTCGCTGACCTCCAGGTTGCGCTCGGCCAGCGCGTCGATCAGTGCGCGCTTGGGCACGAGCCTCGGCGCGCGGCGCACCAGCAGGCCGAGCACTTCGAACTCGCGCGGGAACAGCACGAGCGATTGGCCGGCGATGTCGACGCGGCCTTCGTTGCCGTACCAGGTGAGCTGGCCGTACTGCACGAAGTCTTCGCGGGAGCGCTGGGCGCGGCGCGTGAGCACTTCGACGCGCGCATCCAGTTCCTCGACGGCGAAGGGCTTGACCAGGTAGTCGTCGGCACCGGTGCGCAGGCCCTCGACGCGGTCGGCCACGCGGTCGCGCGCGGTCAGCACCAGCACCGGCGTCGTGCGGTCGGTGCGCCGCAGCCGGGCCAGCCATTGCAGGCCGTCGCCGTCGGGCAGGCCGAGGTCGAGCACCACGAGGTCGACCGCGCGCAAGGCGAGCGCGGCATCGGCGGCCTGCAGGGTGCCCGCCACGTCGACCGCCCATGCGTTGCGCTCCCAGCGAAGAACCAGTTCATGCGCAATGACGGCATCGTCTTCGACCAGTAGCAGGCGCATCGCTTCGGCAGTTCAGGCAGAGAGAGAAGAAAGAAGAAAAACGGAAAGAGGGGGCTTGGCCTTCGGGCTGCATCGCGGGCATTGATAGGTTTTTGCAAGCTTGCAAACCTAGGCTGATGAGCACTATCAGTTTAACGGTGCCGTGTCGTGTCGCGGTGCCTGGAATCCGCATGAACAAGAAATGGACCGTGCCGGCCTTGTCGGGGCTTTTTGTCGTCTCCTGCACCGCATGGTTTCTCTGGGCACGCAGCCCGACGGAGTCGCGCGCCAGCACCGAACGGCCGGTGCAGCCCGCCACCCAGTTGGGCGCCGAGACGCTGCGCTACGCGGAGGGCGCGCCGCAGCTCACGATGATCGGCACGCAGGCGATACCGCCTTCGCGCGTGCCGCTGGGCGACGTGCTGAGCGCGCGCGTGACCTATGACGAGGACGTGACCGCGCGCATCGGCGTCGGCGTTTCGGGGCGCATCGTCGACATCAAGGTGTCGCCGGGCGATGCGGTCAAGGCGGGACAGGTGCTCGCCGAGATCGACTCGCCCGACTTCGGCACCGCCGCCGCCGACCTGAACAAGGCGAAGGCCGACGAAGAGCGCAAGCGCCTGGCCGTCGAGCGCGCGCGAGACCTGGTCTCGGGCGATGCGATTCCGGTCAAGGAATGGGAGTCGATGCAGTCCGACCTGGCGCAGGCGCATGCCGAGACGCAGCGCGCCGAGCAGCGGCTGAAGAACCTCAACCCGCGCGGCCTGCCCATCAGCGGCCAGCGCGTGAAGCTGACCAGCCCGATCGATGGCGTGGTGACCGACCGCACGGCCACGCCCGCGCTGGAGGTGAGCCCCGGCCTGGCCGCGCCGCTCTTCGTGGTCACTGACCCGAAGCGCCTGTGGCTGATGATCGACCTGCCCGAGAAGCTGCTGGGCCGCGTCAAGCTCAAGAGCGACGTGAGCGTGGAAAGCGACGCCTTTCCCAACCAGCAGTTCATGGCGAAGGTCGTGCAGCTTGGCCAGGTGGTCGACATCAACACGCGTCGCGCCACCGTGCGCGCGGTGCTCGCGAACCCGCTGCAGGAGCTGCTGCCCGAGATGTTCGTGCGTGCCCGCGTGCTGCAGGCCGGCGGCATGGGCGTGCGCGTGCCCAACAGCGCCATCGTCAACCACGGCGTGTACGCCTACCTTTTCGTGCAAGAGGCGCCCGGCGAATTCCGCCGCCGCAAGATCGCGCTGCTGACGCAGGGCGGTGACGCCAGCTACGTGGGCGAAGGCCTGCAAGGCAGCGAGCAGGTGGTCGTGAAGGGCGCGCTGCTGCTGGACGCCGAACTCACCGCACGCACGGGTGACAAGTCGTGATCGACCGGCTGATCGCGTTCTCGCTCACGCAGCGGGTGTTCGTGCTGGTGCTCGTCGCGGCGTTGATGGGCTTCGGCGCCTATGCGTTGTCGAACCTGCCCATCGAGGCCTTCCCGGATGTGCAGGACGTGCAGGTGCGCGTGATCTCGCAACTGCCGGGGCAGGCACCCGAGGACATGGAGCGCACCGTCACGCTGCCGATCGAGCGCGAGGTGTCGGGCATTCCCAGGTTGTCGAACGTGCGCTCCGTCACCATGACGGGGCTGTCGATCGTCACGCTCACTTTCGCTGACGGCACCGACGACTACTTCGCGCGCCAGCAGGTCACCGAGAAGCTCTCGACCGTGACGCTGCCGACCGGCGTGCAGCCCCAGCTGGCGCCGCTGTCCACCGCGGTGGGCGAGATCTATCGCTACACCATCGAGGGCGGTGGCCTGTCCGATGCGCAGGTGCGCACGCTGCAAGACTGGACGGTGCGCCCCTTCCTGCGCATGACGCCGGGCGTGGCCGACGTGGTGAGCTTCGGCGGTGCCATCCGCGAATACCAGATCGAGGTCGATCCGCTCGCGCTGCGCAAGTACCAGGTCACGCTGGACCAGCTCAACCAGGCCATCGGCAATGGCAACGGCAGTGCCGGCGGCGGGTTGATGCGGCAGGGCGATGCATCGCTGGTGGTGCGTTCGGCCGGCCTGTTCGCGAGCCTGGCCGACATCCGCAACGTGGTGATCGCCTCGCGGCAGGGGCGGGCCATCACCGTGGCCGACGTGGCGGAGGTGCGCGCGGGCGAGCGGCCGCGCTTCGGCATCGTGGCGGTCGATGCGCGCGACAGCGTGGTCGAGGGCATCGTCTCGATGACCAAGGGCGGCAACCCCGCCAAGATCAACGCCGAACTCAAGGAGCGCGTGGCGCAGCTGCAGGCCAAGCTGCCCACGGGCGTGCGGATCGTGCCGGTGTACGACCGCACCGAGCTGGTCAGGCACACGGTGTCGACCGTGGCCGAGAACCTGGTGGTCGGCGCGCTCTTGGTGATGGCGGTGCTGATCGTCTTCCTGTCGAGCTGGCGGGCGGCGCTGATCGTGGCCACCGTGATTCCGCTGGCGCTGCTGTTCGCGTTCATCCTCATGAATGCGCGCGGCGTGTCGGCCAACCTGATCTCGCTGGGCGCGGTGGACTTCGGCATCATCATCGACAGCGCGGTGGTGATCGTCGAGGCGCTGATGGTGCGGCTGGCGGCCAAGGCCGCGACCGACATCGCATCGCCCGAGGCCCGGCACCAGCGCATGGGCGTGCTGCATCGCACCTTGTCGGACCTGGCGCATCCGGTGCTGTTTTCCAAGGCCATCATCATCCTGGCCTTCGTGCCGATCTTCACGTTCCAGCGGGTCGAAGGAAAGATCTTCACGCCCGTGGCGCTCACGCTGAGCTTTGCGCTGCTGGGCGCGGTGCTGCTGACCTTCACGCTGCTGCCGACGCTGCTGTCTTACGCCTTGCAGCGCCGCACGCTGGCCGAGAAGCACAAGCCGTGGCTCGACTGGCTGCAGATGCGCTACCGCCGTCTGGTGATGTTCACCATGCGGCGCGGCCGCATCACGCTGATGCTGTCGGCGGTGCCGGTGGTGCTGGCACTGCTGCTGGCGCCCCGGCTGGGCAGCGAGTTCTTGCCCAAGCTCGATGAGGGCAACATCTGGCTGACCATCACGCTGCCCACCTCGGCCGCGCTGGAGACCACGAAAGAAGTGGAGCACGTGGTGCGCGCCAAGCTGCTGGGCTACCCCGAAGTGGCACGCGTGATCGCGCAGGTCGGCCGGCCCGATGACGGCTCCGACCCGAAGGGGCCGAACAACCTGGAGATATTGGTCGATCTCAAGCCGCGCAGCGAATGGCGCTTCAGCTCCAAGGAAGCGCTGGTGGCCCACATGTCGAACAAGCTCGATGCGATCCCGGGCATCAGCGCCAACTTCTCGCAGGTGATCCAGGACAACGTGGAAGAGGCGCTGTCGGGTTTTCGCGGCGAGATCGTCGCCAAGATCATCGGCAACAATCTGGACATCCTCGACGACAAGGGCGCGGAAGTGGCGTCGGTCATCAAGGGCATCCGCGGCGCGACCGACGTCGACGCGACGCGCATCGGCGGGCAGACCGAGGTCGTCATCACGCCCGACCGGGCGCGGCTGGCGCGCTATGGCCTGGCGATCAACGACGTCAACACGCTGGTGAACCAGGCCATGTCGGGCACTTCGGTGACCGGCTACTACGACGCCGACAAGCGCTTCGACGTGGTGGTGCGCGTGGGCGAGAAGAACCGCAACAATGTCGATGCCATCGCCGGCCTGCAACTGGCGGTGCCGGGCACGCAAAGCGGCAACGGGCCGGGCACGATCGCGCTGGGCGACGTGGCGTCGGTCGAGGTGCGGCAGGGGGCGTCGCGCATCTTCCGCGAGTCGGGTTCGCGCATGGTGATCGTCAAGGTCAACCTGCTGGGCCGCGACCAGGGCAGCTTCGTCGAGGAAGCGCAGCGCACGGTGGCCGATCAGGTCAAGCTGCCGCCCGGCTACGAACTCACCTGGGGCGGCCAGTTCGAGAACTCGCAGCGCGCGGCCAAGCGGTTGATGGTGATCGTGCCGCTGACGGCGCTGCTGATCTTCTCGCTGCTGTTCTGGGCCTTCCGCTCGGTGCGGCTCGCGGGGCTGGTGCTGGGCATGATTCCGTTCACGCTGGTGGGCGGGTTGGCCGCGCTGGCGCTGGCCGACCTGCACCTGTCGGTGTCGGCGGCGGTGGGCTTCATCGCGGTGGCGGGCATCTCGGTGCAGAACGGCGTGATCCTGGTTGAGGAGGTGACGCAGCGCGTGCGCGAAGGCTCGGCCGTGGCGCGTGCCATCGTGGAAGGCGCGGCCGTGCGGCTGCGCCCGATCCTCATGACCGCGCTGATGGCCGGGCTGGGCCTGTTGCCGGCGGCGCTGTCGCACGGCATCGGCAGCGAAACGCAACGGCCCTTTGCCTGCGTGATCGTCGGCGGCATCGTCAGCGGCACGCTGTTCACGCTGCTGGTGCTGCCGCTGGCCATCGGCATGTTCGGCAATTTCTACGACGAGGCGGAAGAAGAAGAGGCGGCGCGAAACAAGAAGAACGCCCCGGCCGGTCCTTCGCCCGAACCCGTTGCCGGTCATTGATGCGATGGCACGCGGAGCAACCTCATCCATGCAAACAATCCCGATGAACCGATCGACAAGGCCGGGCCTCCTGCACACCGTGGCGCTGGCGAGCGCGATGCTGATGGCCGGCTGCGCCGTGGGCCCGGACTACGTGCGCCCGACGCTGGCGGCGTCGAATGGCTTCTCGCCGAAGCCGCTGCCCGAGGCGACGGCTTCGGCGCCCGTGCCTGCAGGCGAGGCGCAGCGTTTTGATGCCACGCGTGACATCCAGGCCGACTGGTGGACGCTGTTCGGATCGAAGCCGCTCGATGCGGTGGTGCGCAAGGCCTTTGCGGCCAACCCGACGATCGAGTCCGCACAGGCGGCGCTGCGCGTCGCGCAAGAGAACGTGCGGGCGCAGCGGGGCTTTTTCTTTCCGTCGGTGCAGGCCAGCTATTCGCCGGCACGCACCAAGATCGCGGGCAATCTCGGTGGCAATTCACCCGGTGTGCAAGGCAATGGAACGGTGATCAGCACCACCGCGAACACCCCCGCCAAGGACGGCGGCACCGCGCCCTTCAATGCACCGGTGATCTACAACTTTCACACGGCGCAATTGACCGTGGGCTACACGCCCGACGTGTTCGGCGGCAATCGGCGCCAGGTCGAGGCGCTGCAGGCGCAGGCGAGCTACCAGCAGCTGCAGCTGGAGGCGACGTACCTCACGCTGGCGGTCAACGTGGTAGCCGCGGCAATACAAGAAGCCTCGCTGCGCCAGCAGATCGCAACGACGCGCGAGATCATCGAGGTCAACACCCAATCGGTCGCGCTGCTGCAGCGGCAACTCAAGGCCGGGTACGCCTCGCGGCTGGACCTTGCCGTGCAGGAGAACGCGCTTGCACAGGCCAACCAGTTGCTGCCGCCGCTAGAGAAGCAGTTCGAGCAGACCCGCAACCTGTTGCGTGCACTCACGGGTGGTGTGCAGGACGTGGAGTTGCCCGAGTCCTTCGACCTCGCGTCGTTGACGCTGCCGCGCGAATTGCCGCTGAGCCTGCCTTCGCAGCTCGTGGCGCAACGCCCCGACGTGCGCGCCGCAGAGGCGCAGTTGCAGGCGGCGAGTGCGCAGGTCGGCGTAGCCATCGCGAACCGGCTGCCGCAGTTTTCCATCGACGCGACATGGGGCGGCGCTGCCAGCCGCTTCGGCCAGATGTTCCTGGACTCAGGCCGCTTCTTCAGCCTGGCCGGCAACATCACGCAGCCGTTGTTCGATGGCGGCGTGCTGCGGCATCGCCAGCGCGCGGCCGAGGAAGAACTGCGCCAAGCCGACGCGCAGTACCGCGCGACGGTCATCACCGCCTTCCAGAACGTGGCGGACACCCTGCAGGCGATCCATGCGGACGCCAGGGCATTGCAGGCGACTGTCGAGCTGGAACGCACGACGAAGACGTCGATGGAACTGATCCGCCGGCAACTGGGCCGTGGCTACGTGGATCGCCTTGCGCTGCTCACGGCGGAGCAGGCACATCACCAGGCCATGCTCGCGCTGGCACAGGCGCAAGCCACGCGGCTGGGAGACACTGCCGCGCTGTTCCAGGCGCTGGGCGGAGGATGGTGGAACCGGGAGGCGGCAGCACCTTCCGGTGAATGACGTGCGCGCTTCGGGGGCTGTCGCGCATGTTGTTTCATTGTTGTTGAAGGTGTTTGTATTTGTTGCGGCGCCTCTTTGACGGAGGCTGGTAAACCCCACCTGCTTCATAGGAGAAAGTTCGGGCAACCCCTATTGACCCGCAGCTTTTCAAGGGCTGCATTGTTTCAATCCTGTGAACGCCGTGGTTCATTTCGCAAGCGTTTTTTGATGCGCTTCAGGCTCACACTTCATCTCACCAACCAACCCCTGAAGGAGATTGAAATGAATGCCTCGAAGATCCTCGCTGCTGCTGCTCTCTCGCTCCTGGCTGCTGCCGGAGCACATGCAGAAACCTATGACGGCGTGCACACCGTGAACTCCACGATCTCGCGTGCCGATGTCGCATCGCAAGCCGTTGTCGCCGCACACGCTGGCAACGTCTACGGTGACGGCTCCACCGCTGGCGCACAACCCTTCACCTCGACGGCCGACCGCGCTGTCGTTCAGGCTGAAGCCGTTGCCAAGGCTCACGACCCGCTCGCCAGCCTCGACCGCCGTGCGTTCTACCGCGACGAAGTGCCGGCCGCCTACAAGAAGCCCAGCGTGTCGTTCACGCGCCAGGCTGGCCTGTAAGCCAAGTCCGCAAGCCGACACGACACGTCGGCTGCACAAAGAACAAACGGGCCCTCGGGCCCGTTTTTTCGTGGGCGATCCGGATCAGGCTTCGATGCGAAAGGCCACGGGTTTGCCCGCACGCTCGGCGCGCAGCAGATCGCCTTCGATCCGCATGCCGGTCCATGTGCCGGCAACGCCGTCGTGGCCGATCAGTTCGATGCTGTCTTCGGAAAGAAACCGGTAGCGAAAGAGCGGCGCGCACACGGGGCCGTCGCTGACACCGGTGATCGCGCGAACGAAACCATTCGACTGGAACCAGTAGGTCTCGACTTCGCTGTCGCTGTCGGCGACGAGTTGCAGGCGCGATTCGGCGGGAATGATGGAGTGCATCGGATGGTGGGGCTTGAGGTGAAAGTGCTCATCGGCATTGCATTGATGCGCAACGAAGCACTTCTTCTCAGTACGTTTCGCGAGCGGAAAACGGCCGAATATAGAGCCTCAACCGCCGATCCGCTTGTAGGTCAGCAATCGTCCCCGATAGGCCAGGTTTTCCGCGGTCGCGAGCCGGTCGAGCCGCTCTTCGCACATGCCGAATCCTTCGTCGGCCATCTGCCGATTGAAGGCCGCGCGGTTGCCCCGGTCGGGGTCGACGATCCACACCTCGGCGGCGGGGCTTGCGTGGCGGGCGATGAAGGCGGCGAGCAGTCCCTTTGCGTCGCGCTCGTAGAGCAGGTCGCTGCCGATGATGAGGTCGTACACGCCACGCACGTCGCCATCGGCGCCGGTCTCGCGCATGCCCCAGTGGCCGCGCCGGTACTTCATCGGCGGCAGTGCATTGAGTCGAAGGTTCTCCAGCAGAAAACCGGCGGTGAGCGGATGGCAGTCGCTGGCGGTCATGTCGTTGCCGCGGCGATGGCCGACGAGGCTCGCGAGCGCAAGGCCGCAGCCGATCTCGAGCACGCGTGCGCCGATCACGACCGGATGCACGGCCATGCGCGCGGCCAATTGCGCACCGGAGGGCCACAGCAGCCCGAACATGGGCCATGCGGCCGAAGAAATGCCCTGTGCGGCGGCTGTGCCGAGTGGGTCGGAGAACTGCTGGCGGTCGAGCAGCGACCGGATGACGAGGTCGTCCGCGCCCGCGATCGCGATGCGTTCCAGCTTGATTTGGTAGCCCGGCATCGGAAGAGGAGCGGGGCCTCGCGTGCGAGGCCTCGAAGCAGCAAAGGTGAGGCAGTATGCGTGCCGGCCGGTTCGGCGTACGTGCAAAGGCCTTCTCACACGGTGCTAAGCGAGTTCTCACAGGCCGGTAAGTGCAGCGTCCTAGAGTGAAAGCGTCATCACTCATGGAGACTTTCATGAAAGTTCGTATCGCTACCTTGTGCATCGCGGCCGTGCCGGCACTGGTGCTGGCTTCGTTCGCGCATGCGGGCGGGCGTGCCGACCCCGACTATCCGCAGATCTCGCACTCGACCCAATCGCGCGACGCAGTGGCCGCGGATGCGGTGCGTGCCAACACGGGCATTCATGCGACCGAGATCGCCGAATCGCAGGTGGCTCCATTGATGGGCGGTGCCGACCGTGCGCAGGTTCAGGCCGAGGCGGTGCGCGCCAACAACGGCATCCACCCGACCGAGATTCCCGAATCGCAGGTGCTGCCGCCGGTGGCATCGGCACACATGTCGGCGCCTTCGACAGTGAGCGGCGAATAGGCCGCGAACATGCGGTGCATGCCCCGCGCATGCACCGCCCGGTTCAGTCGCGGGTGAGCACGAAGTGCCTGCGGATGCCGCTCGCGGCGGAAGGCGCCACCCACAGATCGAACTCGCCCGGTTCCACCGTGGGCTTCATGTCGCGACCGATGAACTGCAGGTCGGCGGCCGTGAGCGTGAACTCGACGACGGTCGATGCGCCGGGCGCGATGCGCACCTTCTTAAATCCCTTGAGCTCGCGCACCGGCCGCGTCACGCTGGCGGCGCGTTGGGCGGTGTAGAGCTGCACCACTTCCTCGGCCTCGCGCTGGCCGGTGTTGGTGACGGTCGCACGCACGCGCAGCGTGTCCGACAGCGTCATCCGGTCCTGGCTCAGTTCGACGTTGTCGTAGCGCACCGGCGCATAGCCGATGCCGAAGCCGAAGGGGTAGAGCGCTTCGTTCGTCGCGTCCAGGTAGCGCGTCTTGAAGAGCGTGCCCGGTGCGCCTTCGGGCGTGGGGCGCCCCGTGCGCTTGTGGGCGTAGTAGTAGGGCACCTGGCCCGCCGTCTGCGGAAAGCTCACAGGCAGGCGGCCTGAAGGATTGAAGTCGCCGAACACCACGTCGGCAATCGCGTTGCCGGTCTGCACGCCGAGGAACCAGGTCACGAGGATGGCGCGCGCATTGCGCACCGCGCCCTTGAGCGCCATCGCGCGGCCATTGCTCAGCAGCACGACCACGGGCTTGCCGGTGGCGGCCACGGCTTCTGCCAGGTCCTGCTGCGCCTGCGGCATGCCGATGTCGCTGCGCGAGCGTGCCTCGCCCGACATCTTCTCGCTCTCGCCGATGGCCAGCAGCACCACGTCGGCGTCGCGCGCGGCAGCCACGGCGGCGTCGATGCCGCCGGGCAGAGGCGACTCGACGTTCGAGCCGCGCACGATGGTCAGCGACGAGTGGGTGCCCAGTGCGGCGCGCAGCCCCTGGTCGATGCCCACCGGTGCGGTCTGGCCCGGGAACAGGCTCCAGGCGCCCAGCAGATCGGTGGTGCCTTCGGCAAAAGGGCCGATCAGCGCGATCTTCGTGCCGGCCTTGGGCAACGGCAGCAGCATGCGCTCGTTTTTCAGCATCACGATGGAGCGGCGCGCGCTCTCGCGGGCCAGTGCGATGAACTCGGGGTTCTCCGCGCGGGCCGCGGCGGGCGGGCCGTCGAGGCCGCGCAACGGATTGTCGAAGAGCCCGAGCTTGTACTTGACCCACAGCACGCGGCGCACCGCCTCGTCGAGCCGCGCCATCGGCACTTCGCCGGTGGCCACGAGGTCGGGCAGGTAGCGCATGTACAGGCCGCTCTGCATGCTGACGTCGGTGCCGGCCATGAAAGCCTGCTTTGCCGCTTCGCGCGGATTGGCGGCATAGCCGTGCTCGACCAGTTCCTCGTCGGCCGTGTAGTCGGACACCACGAAGCCCTTGAACTTCCATTCGTCGCGCAGCACACCGGTCAGCAGCGCGGGATTGGCGGTCGAGGGAATGCCGCCGATCTCGTTGAAGGCGCTCATGACCGACAGCGCCCCGGCATCGATGGCCGCGCGAAACGGCGGCAGGTAGACCTCGCGCAGCGTGCGCTCCGAGACCTCGCTGGGGTTGTAGTCGAGCCCGCCTTCTGCCGCGCCGTAGGCCGCGAAGTGCTTGGGCGTGGCGAGCATCGAATCGGCGTTCGACAGATGGCTGCCCTGGAAGCCGCGCACCCGCGCGGCCGCGAACTGGCGCGCAAGGTACACGTCTTCGCCTACGCCTTCGAGGCCACGGCCCCAGCGCGCGTCGCGCGCGATGTCGACCATGGGCGCGAGGGTCCAGCGAAAGCCGTCGGCCGTGGCCTCGACCGCCGCCGCGCGTGCGGTGCGCTCGGCCAGCGCGGGCTCCCAGCTCGACACCTCGGCCAGCGGCATCGGGAACATGGTGCGAAAGCCGTGGATCACGTCGGCGCCGAAGATCAGCGGAATGCCCAGCCGCGATTCGCGCACCGCGATCTGCTGGAGCCGCAGCTTGCCTTCGAGGCCCGCGTTGTTGAAGAGGCCGGTGATGCGCCCGGCGCGCACGTCGGCCGTCTCCTGCTGCCCGTTGCGCCAGCCGGCTTGCGGGTTGTTGGGGATGTTGGTGTCGGCCGGGCCGTACAGGCTGAGCTGGCCGGCCTTTTCCTGCGGCGTCATGCGCGCGATCAGCGCCTCGATGCGGGCAAGGCCTGCATCGGGCGGATCGGTCGGGGGTTTTTCTGCGGCGGAAGAGAAAGAGATGCACGCCAGCCCGAGCAGGCTGGCGACGCCAAGGTTTCGAACGCTCATGGCCGCCCATTCTCGGGCGAAAAGAAGGCGGCCCGTTCGAATGCCTTTCGATACTGGGTCTTCAGTGGCCTGGCGCCCGGACCGCAATGGGTTGCGGCCGGCGCAGCAGCAGCCAGCCGAACAGCGGCGCGGTGACGTACATCACCACCGAATAGATGGCGGCCGGCAGTGCCAGCGGAAAGCTGCCGAGCACGCTCACCGCGATGAAGATGGCCAGCGTCGAGTTGTGGATGCCGATCTCGTAGCTGATGGCGGTGGCCAGCGGCTTGTCGAGGCCGGCGGCGCGGCTCAGGTAGTAGCCCGCGAGCAGGCTCACGAGGTTGAACAGCAGCACGGGCAGGCCGATCTCGGCGAAGGTGGCCGTCATGGTCTTCCACTCGTTCGCGATGGCCAGCACGGTCACCACCGCGAGCACCACGCCGCTGAAGATCTTGGTCGGCTTTTCCATGCGCGCCGCAAAGCCGGGCCGGCGCGAGGCCACGAACATGCCAATGGCCACCGGAACGAGCACGATGGCGATCACCTCCACCAGCTTGCGCGTCTGCAGCGGCACCACCTGGCCGCTCTGCGCGAAATGGCCGATGGCCCAGTTGGCGATGAGCGGCAGCGTGACGATCGACAGCAGCGTGTTCACCGCAGTGAGCGAGATGTTCATGGCCACGTTGCCGCCGAACAGATGCGAGAACAGGTTGGCCGAAATGCCGCCCGGCGAGGCCGCCAGCAACATCAGCCCGATGGCGAACACCGGCGACAGGCCGAAGCCCACGATGATGGCGTAGCAGGCCAGCGGCAACCCGACGACCTGCAGCAGCAGCGCGATGGCCACGGCTTTCGGATGCCTGAACAGGCGCCGGAAGTCGGCGAGCGAAAGCGAAAGCCCGAGCCCGAACATCACGAGCGCGAGCGCGCCGAACAGGAAGCGGGTAACGATGACGGTGCTGTCCATGGTGCTTGTCTCCTCTTTGGGTTCTTATAAAAAAATGGCTGCCGGCACCTGTCGTGCAGGCGCTGGCAGCCGTGGAAACCGGGGACCGACGGGTCTTATTGTTTGTAGCTGTCGTCGATGCGGTCGAGCTTGCGGATCAGCGAAGGCCAGACGAACAGGCCGCCCAGGCCGCCGCTCTGCACCTTCATCGCCTGGCCTACGCCATCGATGATCTTCGGGTTGACGTGCGTGAGTTCGCTGCCGCCCGACTGCGCCGCAATCTGGATCTGGCAGGTGTTCTCGAAGGTGTACATCGAAAGGAAGGCGTCGGCAATGGTCTTGCCGCAGGTCAGGAGGCCGTGGTTGCGCAGCATCAGGAAGTTGGCATGGCCCATGTCGGCCTGCAGGCGCGGCTTCTCGTCATCGCGGAAGGCCACGCCTTCGTAGTCGTGATAGGCCAGCGAATTCAGCACGAAGGTCGATTGCTGGCTGATGGGCAGCACGCCATTCTTTTGCGCGCTCACGGCGATGCCGGCCTTGGTGTGGGTGTGCAGCACGCACTGGATGTCTTCGCGCGCGGCATGCACCGCGCTGTGGATCACGAAGCCGGCCGGGTTCACGGGGTAGGGCGAGTCGATGATCTTGTTGCACTGCTGGTCGACCTTGACCAGGCTCGACGCGGTGATCTCGTCGAACATCAGGCCGTAGGGGTTGATCAGGAAGTGGTGCTCGGGGCCGGGCACGCGCGCGCTGATGTGCGTGAACACGAGGTCGCTCCAGCCATAGAGCGCCACGAGGCGGTAGCAGGCGGCGAGGTCGACGCGAAGCTGCCACTCTTCGGCGGAGACGAGCTTCTGGATTTCGGGTTGGGCAAAGGCGTTCATGGGGTGTTTCCTCGGGGTGGGTCAGGCGGCCGCGGGTTCGGTCAGCGCGGCCTTGTAGATGCTTTGCTTCGGCTGCGCCATCACCCGGCGCAGCATGGGCTCGAATTCGCTGATCGGCAAGGTCTCGGCCTTGGGGTCGAAGGCCGGGTTGTCGTAGAGCGCGCAGAACTCGGCGGTACGTTCGTAGTGCGGGTGGCCCTTGAAGTTGTCGCGCATGTTGCGGTCCAGCCCGATGTGGTGAAAGAAGTAGTGGCCCTGGAAGATGCCGTGGTTCTGCACCATCCAGTGGTTGGCTTCGCTCACGAAGGGCTTGAGGATCGCCGCGGCGATGTCGGGGTGGTTGAAGCTGCCGAGCGTGTCGCCGATGTCGTGCAGCAGCGCGCACACCACGTATTCCTCGTCGCGGCCATCGCGCAGGGCGCGCGTGGCGGTCTGCAGCGAGTGGGTGTAGCGGTCGACCGGAAAGCCGCCGTAGTCGCCTTCCAGAATCTGCAGGTGCTTGATCACGCGCGCGGGCAGGCCGCCCGTGAACTGCATGAACTCGCCGCCGATCAGTTGCCAGTCTTCGCGCGTGCTTTCCTGCATGCTCTTGAAACTTGCGCGTGCGTTCATCGTGTCGTCTCCGTTGTTGCCGGTGGTTGTCTGTGTGGGGGTGCCGGTCACTGTAGACCTGTGCTTGACGCTGAACTGTCAAGAATTTGACAATGCGGGGTGCTGGTAAACCCCTGTCCCCGGACGCTTTTCCCCTGATGCCTGCCTCTGCCAAGCCGCGACTTTCCGCCCCGCACCGCGCTGCGCTCGAAGGCAACCCGTGGTTCACCAGCATTCCGCGCGCGCAGCGCGAGGCCCTGCTGGGCGCGGCCGAACTCATCCACGTGCGGCGCGGCACGATGGTGTTTCGCCAGGGCGATCCGATCCACGCGGCGGGTGGGGGCTTCTATGGGCTGGTGGCGGGCACCATCAAGATTTCATCGCTGCGGCAGGACGGGCGCGAGGCCATCCTCGCGGTGCTGGAGCCGGGCAACTGGTTCGGCGAGATCACGCTGATCGACGGCTCGCCGCGCACGCACGACGCCACCGCGCTCGAAGCGCTCGACCTGCTCGTGGTGCCGCCCGAGGCCTTCGTGCAGCAGATGCGCGACGGTGTCTTTGCCAACGCCATCGCGGCCATGCTGGCGGCACGTGTACGAATGCTCTACGGCCTGACCGAAGACGCCACGCTGCGCAGCCTGCGCGCGCGCGTGGCGCACCGGCTGCTGGTGCTGGCGCGCGGCGACGCCACGCAGTCGGTGCACCTGCGGCGCAAGCTGATGCTGTCGCAGGAAGCGCTGGCGATGATGCTTGGCGTGACGCGCCAGACGCTGTCGAAAGAACTCAATGCGCTGGCGGGCGAGGGGCTGATCTCGCTGGGCTACGGGCGCATCGAATTGCTGTCGGTCGATGCGCTTCAGGGGTTGGTGAGCACGGGGTGAAGTCATGTCATCGCGCTGGCGGGGCGGCAGGGGTATAAAAGCCGGCCGGTTCGCCGCCATGGCGGGCCGGTTCATCAATCAACCAGGGAGTAATTTCAAAAATGAGCAACAAACCTACCGTCGTTCTGGTTCATGGTTTCTGGGGCGGTGCCGCGCATTGGAACGGCGTCATCGCCGAGCTTCTGCGCAAGGGCTACACCTCGCTGCACGCGGTCGAACTGCCGCTGACCTCGCTGGCCGAAGATGCTGAACGCCTGCGCAAGATGGTCGTGCAGCAGCAGGGCCCGGTGCTGCTGGTCGGCCATTCGTATGGCGGCGCGGTGATCACGCAGGCCGGCGATTTGCCCAACGTGACCGGGCTGGTCTACATCGCGGCCTTTGCGCCCGATGCCGGCGAAAGCCCCGGTGGCATCACGCAGCAACATCCGCCGGTGGCAGCCGCCAACCTGGCGCCCGACAGCGACGGCTACCTGTGGGTGGTGCCCGAGAAGTTCCACGAAAGTTTCTGCCAAGACCTGAGCGCCGAAGAAGGCCGCGTAATGGGCGTGACGCAGAAGGCACCACTGGCCAGCACCTTCGGCGATGCGATCACGGCACCGGCATGGAAGAAGAAGCCATCGTGGTACCAGATCTCGAGCGACGACCGCATGATCGCGCCGGCCAACCAGGAGCGCATGTCGGCCCGGCTCGGTGCGAAGAAGGTCATCACGCTGGCGGCCAGCCATGCATCGCTGGCGTCGAAGCCGGTCGAAGTGGCCGCGCTGATCGACGAAGCCGCACAGGGCTGATCAGCCCTTTACCGGAGGGCGTCGCGTCAGGACGCGCGCCCTTCGATGCGTGTCGCCCGCGGCCCGGCCCACCAGCCCAGCGCGGCGACCGAGCCTGCGGCTGCGACGACGATCAGCACGGCCACGGCCATCACCGCAAAGAAGGCCTGGTCGAACGCCGTGTGCGCGAGCGTGACGAGCTGCGACGCCACCTGCGTCGGCAGTGTCTCTGCGGCGAGCAGCGCGGCATCGATGCCGTCGCTGGCGGACGAGGGCACGGCCAGCCCCTCGGGGACTACCATCGCCGCCGTGTAGCTCGACGACAGCACGCTGCCCAGCAGGGCGATGCCCAGCACGCCACCCAGTTCGTACGAGACTTCTTCGATCGATGCGGCCATGCCCGCATGCTCCACCGGTGCGTTGTTCATGATCGCGTTGGACGCGGCCGTGATGGTCGCGCCGATGCCCAGCCCCAGCAGGACCAGCACGCCCAGCTTGCCCGGGCCCTGCACATCGGCGAACAGTGCCAGCCCGCACAGCGCCAATGCCGTGGTGAGCAGGCCCAGCAGGATGATGCGGCGCGAACCCAGGCGCGCCAGCATCAGGCCCGCGACCGGGCCCGACACGAAGGCGGCCAGCGGAAGCGGCAGGATCGCAAGGCCCGCCTGCAGCGGCGTCAGGCCAGTCACCAGTTGCAGCCGCTGGCTGAAGACCAGCTCGACGCCGATCAACGCCACCGACGCCACGACGGCCGCGATCACGCCGCCCGAGAAGTACGGGTTGCGGAACAGGCGGAAGTCGATCAACGGCGCCGCGCTGCGCCGTTGGCGCCGCACGAAGAAGAACATGGCAACGGCGGCCAGCGTTCCGGTCAGCGTGGCTGTGGTGGCCGATGGCGCGTACTTGGCGAACTCCTTGATCGTCAGCACCAGGCACACCAGCGCGGCCAGCACCTGCACGGAGCCGATGAAGTCCCACGGCCTGTGGCTGGTGGCACGCTGGCGCGGCAGCAGCCACAGGCCCAGCACCAGCGCCAGGACCACCACCGGCACGTTGATGAGAAAGACCGAGCCCCACCAGAAGTATTCGAGCAGGACGCCGCCGATCACCGGTCCGAGCGCGGCGCCACCCGATGCCACCGACGCCCACACGCCGATGGCCACGGCGCGCTCGCGGTCGTCGGTGAAGGTCAGCCGGATGATGGCCAGCGTGGCCGGCATCATCATCGAGGCGCCCACGCCCAGCAGCGCGCGCGCCGCGATGAGCGCGCCCGACGTGGGCGCATAGGCCGCGCACAGCGAGGCCAGGCCGAAGACGGCCAGCCCCGCGACGAACATGCGCCGGTAGCCCACGCGGTCGCCCAGCGCGCCCATGCCCAGCAGCAGGCCGGAGACGACGACGGTGTACGCGTTGATGATCCAGAGCTTGGCGGAGGTCGAGGCGGCCAGGTCGTGCGTGAGCGTGGGCAGGGCCGTGTAGAGCACGGTCATGTCGACCACGATCAGCAGCAGCGCCATCGAGACGATGGCCAGCGTGAGCCATTTCTTTGTGGTGTGGGTCATGGCTCAGCCTTCCAGCTCCTTGAGCATCGTGACCGACACGGGCGTGCATCCGCGTGCCTTGAAGAAGCGGTGCGCGTCTTCGTTGCCGATGCCGCTTTCGAGAAAGAGCCGCGCGATGCCGCGCTGTTGCCGCAGTTCGGCGCAGAGCCAGTCGAACATCAGCGAGCCCAGGCCGGAGCCCTGGAAGGGCGCATCGACCACCAGATCGTCGAGGGTGGCGAAGGCGCGTGACGCCAGCCTGGCCTCATCGATCGACACCAGCGCGATGCCGGCCAGCGTGTCGCCGCTGTGTGCGGTCGCGACCAGCGTGTTCGACGTCGCGAGGGGCTGCGCCAGGGCCTGGCGCACCTGGGCCCGCAAGACTTCGGGCAAGTCGCTGCGCCATTCGCCGATGGCCACGGCGCGGCGCTCCTGCAACTCGGAGTGCGAGATGTAGTGGGGGCTGAGCTGCCGCAGGAACAGGGCGGCGATGGCCTCGGCCTGGGAAAGATCGCTGCGCCAGCTCAGCGTGAACGGTGCCATGTGTGTACGAGAAATCGTCATGGCCGCATGTTGCGCCATTAAAATGGATGAATAAAGATGAAATCCATCTGAAAAATAGATGAGTCGCTCGCATGGAATGGACCGTCGATCAACTCCGCCAATTCGTGACGACCGCCGACTGCGGCTCGTTCTCGGCAGCCGCACGCCATCTGGGCAAGGCGCAATCGGCCGTGAGCACGGCCATCGGCCTGCTCGAGGTCGACCTGGGCGTGGCGCTGTTCGACCGCTCGCGCCGGAACGCGCAGTTGTCCGAGGCAGGGCAGGTGCTGCTGCTCGAAGCACGCGAGCTGTTGCGCCAGGCCGAGCAGCTCGACCAGCGTGCCCGGTCGCTGAACGCGGGGAGCGAGGCCGCGTTGTCCATCGCCCTGGACGAAGCCTTGCCGTTCACGGCCATCCGGACGCTGATGCGCGAGATCTCGGTGAAGTTTCCCAACCTCGAACTCACCGTGCTCAATGGCACCGCCACCGAGGTGGCCGACTACGTGGAGCAGGAGCGCGCCAGCGTCGCCTTTCATTTCGATCGCGGCCCGGTGCGGCCCTGCTTCGACATGCGGCGCATCGGCAGCGTGCCGCAGGGCGTGTTCGTGGCCATCGACCATCCGCTGGCCGACGGCCGCACGGTCCGCCGCAAAGACCTGGTGCAGCACCGGCAACTGCTGATGCATGCCGACGACGTGCACGAGGTGGCGCACAGCCCCCGCGTGTGGCGCTGCGACAGTTTCTACAGCACGGCCGAGATGGTGGCCGACAAGCTCGGGTGGGCGGTGCTGCCCGTCAACATCGCGCACTACGAGGGCTATCGCAAGGCCCTGCAGGAAGTGCCTTGCCCCTCGCTCGCGTTGCCCAGGCTCTCGGTGCGCATGCTCTGGCTGCAGGGCCGCATGCTGGGCGCCACGGCCACGTACGTGCAGACGCGCTTCACCGAACTGCTGCGCGACACCCCCGCGTGAGGGCGCCGGCGCCGCGCCTTACCTCAGGACACGGCCGTCGGCGGAAATGCTGATCAGGTCGATGCTGCGCACGTTGTCGCGCAGGCCGGGCCGCAGGTTGATGCGGAAGCCGCCGACGTCGTAGTCGGTCATGCCGGTCATCACGCGCTGCAGGCTGGCGGTGGTGAAGCCGCGGCCCGCGCGGCGCACCGCCTCGCCGGCCGCCTTGGCCGCGATGAAGCCTTCGAGCCCTTCGTACGACGCCGTCTGGTCGGAGTTGTCGACGGCCGCCAGGTATTCCTTGACGATCGGTATGGCCGAAGGCCGCGGCGACGGCACCACCTGCGAGATCACGATGCCGCCGATGTCCTTGCCCAGCGTGGCGTAGAGCGGGTCGATGCCGACAATCGAGAAGGCCATGAAGTTGCCCGCATAGCCGCTCTTGCGCAGCTTGCGGATGGCGTTGGCCGTGGTGCCCGAGAGCGACACCAGCACGATGGCTTGGGGCGACTGTTGCTGCACCGTCTTCAGGGCGGCGTCGAGCTTGTCGCCGCTGGCGGGCACCAGCGCGGTCGCGACCAGCGGCGTGAGCTTCAGCTCGGTGATGGCCTGCTGCACGGCCGCCAGGCCTGCGCGGCCCATGGCGTCGTCGTCGCCCACGAGGGCCACGCGCGTCTGCCCCACGGTGGCGCACTGGCGCACGATCTTGAGGGCTTCGTCGATCATGCCGGGGCGCACATGGAACACGTTGGGATGGTCGGCGCCGCGCAAGGTGTCGGAGGCGGCGAAGGGCGCGAAGAGCAGGCTGCCCTGCTGCGTGGCGACATTCGCGCCGGCCTCGCTGCTGGCGGTGCCGACGAAGCCGAAGAGCATGTCGGCCTTGTTGGTCGTGAGCAGCGTGCGCGCGTTGGTAGTGGCGCGTGCCGCGTCGTAGCCGTCGTCGAGCTGCAGCAGCTTCAGCTGCAGGCCGGCGGCGGCATTGCGTTCGTTGAAGCCGCTCACCGCGAGCCGGCTACCGGCCGCGAAGGCGTTGCCGATTTCACTGGCGCTGCCCGTGAGCGGCACCGACTGCCCGAGGAGCACGACGCGCGGCGTGCCGGCGGCTGCGGGCGCCGTCTTTGCAGACTGCGCCATCGCGGGGCCGGCCATGCCGCCGATGCCACTTCCCAGCAGCAATGCCCCGTATGCCTTCCCCAGCCATTCCCTGCGAGATGTGTTCATGCGACACCTTTTTTAACAGTAGTAAAAAAGTGTAGCAATATTGGGGCCAGGGGGGAAGTCGGGCGGCGGGGCGGAATTCCCTGAGGAAATCCGCTGGGCCCGCGATGCGCGTGAGCGTTGCGCCGACACGCACTGCATGCCGATGCAGAAGGCAGAAGGAGAAAGAAGGCCCGCCGAAAGAAGAGCGCGTGCCGCTCCTCTTACGTCGCAAACGCAGTGGCGCGAATCAGGCGGCGGAAGTGCGCTCGAACACCAGGTCCCACACGCCGTGGCCCAGCTTGATGCCGCGGTTCTCGAACTTGGTCAGCGGCCGGTATTCGGGTTTGGGCGCATAGGCCTCGGCCGTGTTGCGCAGCAGCGGTTCGGCGGCCAGCACTTCGAGCATCTGCTCGGCGTAGGGTTGCCAGTCGGTGGCGCAATGGATGTAGCCGCCGGTGCGCAGGTGCTGCGCCAGCTTGGTCACGAATTCGGGCTGGATCAGCCGGCGCTTGTTGTGTCGCTTCTTGTGCCAGGGGTCGGGAAAGAACACATGCACGCCGGCCAGCGTGCCGGGCTGCAGCATGTGGTCGAGCACGTCGACGGCGTCGTGCGCGCAGATGCGGATGTTCGACAGCGACTGCTCGCCGATGCGCTTGAGCAGCGCGCCCACGCCGGGCTCGTGCACTTCGCAGCAGAGGAAATTGGTGTCGGGCAGCACGGTCGCGATGTGCGCCGTGGCCTCGCCCATGCCGAAGCCGATCTCCAGCACGGTGGGGCCGGCACGGCCGCCGAAGGCTTCCGTCAGGTCGAGCGGCTCGGGCTTGTAGGGAACAAGGAACAGCGGGCCCAGCTCGGCGAAGGCGCGCGCCTGGCCTTCGGTGGTGCGGCCGGCACGTTTCACGAAGCTCTTGAGCCGGCGGTGCAGCGGATGCGGCTTGGCGGCGTCATCGCCGCTGTTGTCGCCGTTGTTGCCATCGGCGGATGCGGGCGCGTCGTCGCTGCGCGGGAGGTCGTTGGGCACGGTGTCGGGGAAGTTCATGTGGGCCGCGAATTGTAGAGAGCGCGCCATTCGGGCACCCAGCCGGCCAGCGCGGCGGCACATGTGGCACCCGTGGCGGGGCGCAAACCGAGCACGCGCGCGGCGGCGTCGAGCGCGGCCAGCGCGGCTTGCGGCGTGCCGGTGTCGATGGCGGTAGCGCCGTTCTGCTTGGAGAGCTTGTCGCCGTCGGCGCCGCGCACCAGCGGCGTGTGCAGGTAGCTGGGCGTCGGTAGGCCGAGCGCGCGCTGCAGCAGGATCTGGCGCGCGGTGTTGTCGGTGAGGTCTTCGCCGCGCACCACGTCGGTCACGCCTTGCTCGGCATCGTCGACCACCACCGCGAGCTGGTAGGCCCAGGGGCCGTCGGCGCGGCGCAGCACGAAGTCGCCGACCTCGCGGCTGACGTTCTGGCATTGCAGGCCCAGGCGGCGGTCGGTCCAGCAGAGCTCGCTGCGTGCTTCTTCGGATTCGCTGCTTTCGTCCCAGGGCACACCGGGCGTGGGCGGACGGTCGGCCTCGAACTTCTCGGTGGCAAAGCGCCAGGCCCGTGCGGGCTTGCCATGCAGCCCGTCGCGGCAAGTGCCGGGGTAGACCCGCTCGCCATGGCGTTCATGGTGCTGGCCCAGGCGCGCCAAAGCGGTGTTGATGTCCTTGCGCGAACAGCCGCAGGGGTAGGCCAGGCCCCGTGCCTGCAGCGTGGACAGCGCCGCCTCGTAAAGGGCGGTGCGCTGCGTTTGCCACACGGGTGCCTCGTCGGGCAGCAGGCTGCACTCGGCCAGTTGCTGGAGGATGTGCTCGCCCATGCCGGGCAGGCAACGCTCGGTGTCGGCGTCTTCGATGCGGATCAGCCAGCGTGCCTGCGGGCCGCGGGCGCGCACGTCGAGCCAGCTCGCGAGCGCGGCCACCAGCGAGCCCGCATGCAGCGGCCCGGTGGGCGAGGGCGCGAAACGGCCGGTCTCCCCCATCCCCGGATCAGATCACCGCAAGCGCGAGCGAAAGGCCCGAGAGGAACGCGTCTTCCACGCGATGGCCGGTGCACCAGTCGCCGGCCACGCCGATGCGGGCCTTGGCGTCCCACAGGTGGGTCTGGCCAAGCGGCACTTGCGTCTGGGCCTCGCTCCAGCACAGGGCCTGGGCATGCGCGGGCGTGGCATGGATGCCGGTGATCTCGGCGAAGGCGCGAAGCAGCTTGGCTTCGACGCGCGAAGGCGTGTCGCGCAGATGCTCTTGCGACCATGCGGCGCTGGCTTGCAGCGTCCAGCGCTCGATGGGGTCGCGGCCGGGCTTGGACGATTCACGCGCCAGCCACGCCACGCGGTGGTGGGTGCTGCGTGCCGCATTCCATTGCGGGCCGAGGTGCGACATGGTGGGCTGATTGGCCTGCGGGAAGGCGATCATCAGCGTCCAGCAGGGCGCGATGCGCACGGGTTCGATCTTGCGGCTGAGCGTGGCCGAGAGCTTGCCGTCGCCCAGCAGCGCACGCGTGCGCGAAGGCGGCACGGCGAGCAGCACGGCGTCGAAGCCCGAATACACGTGCTGCGAATCGTCGGCACCCGCGGTGCGCAATTGCCAGCGTTGGGGATCGAGCGCATCGGGCTCGATCTGCGTCACCTGCGTGCCGGTGATGAGGCTGTCGCCCAGCGGCGCGGCCCAGTGCGCGACCAGTGCATCCATGCCGGGTTGCGCCACCCAGTGCGCTTCGAGCGAGGGCAGTGCGGCTTCAGCCACGCGGCCGTGGGCATCGAGCACGCGCACGAGGTTGGCGCTCCAGCGCTTGCACAGGCCGGGTGTGGCTTCGAGGGCCAGCGCAAAGCGCGGGTCGCGCACGGTGAAGTACTGCGCACCGCTGTCGAAACGGCCGAAGGCGGTGTCGGCACTGGCCATGCGGCCGCCGGGTACCTCGTTGCGCTCGAACAGCGTGACCTTGTGGCCCGCCTGCCGCAGCGTGCGGGCACAGGCCACGCCGGCAATGCCGGCGCCGATGACGGCGTAGTGGCGCGGGGTGGCGGGCGTTCGGTGGCGGTCGGCTGGCTTGGCAGTTGCGCTTTTGGGCATGGCGGACTCTTTTCTTCTGGATGGAATGCGGATGGATGTGTGTGCACTCTACATCGGTCTGCAGGGGCTGCCGGCTAAGGGCTCACCCTCGGATTGCAAACATGGCAGCCATGTTCTCAGCGGCCGCGATGCCTCTCGAGCAGCGCGCGGCGCGTGGCTTCGTGCTCGAACTGCGCGAGCCACCATTCGAGCGCGCGTCCCGGTCTGCCCGCGCTGCGCACGCGCCACGCGCAATGCATGGTGCCCAGCGGCGGCTGGCGTTCGGTCGCGAGTTCGACCAGGTGCCCGGCCTCGATGTAGGGCCGCGCCATCGGCTCGGGCAGAAAGCCGCCGCCCAGGCCGTGCAGCTGCGCGGCGATCTTGGCCTGCATGCTCGGCACGGTGAGCACGTCTTGCCCGCCCATGAGGTTGACGGTCATGCTCGATCCGCCGC
Organism: Variovorax sp. EL159; assembly: GCF_900100965.1. GTDB lineage: Bacteria > Pseudomonadota > Gammaproteobacteria > Burkholderiales > Burkholderiaceae_C > Variovorax. The sequence goes on from NZ_FMUJ01000009.1 coordinate 168,591, forward strand.
GTGCCGAATCGGCGGCGGCCACCGCGCGGTGCTGGCGCATGACCGCATCGCTCAAGGGCTGGGGCACGCGCGCCAGCGGGTGATGCGGCGCCACCGCGTAGACGAAGCGCAGCTCGCCGATCGGCCGGCTGCGCAGGCCCGTGGCGGTGAGGGCCAGGCTCGGCGCATCGAGCACCGCGCCGATCGCAAGGTCGGCCTCGCCGCTGGTCAGTGCCTCGATGGTGCCGAACAGCGTCTCGTCGCGCAGCTTCAGGCGCGTGGGCGGCTCGAGCGCGAAGAAGGCGGTGCACAGGTCGAGCAGCGGGTCGCGCGCGATCACGCTGTCGACCGCGATGGTCAGCATCGGCTCCCAGCCGGTGGCCACGCGTTTGACGCGGTTGGCCACCGCATCGATCTCGCCCAGCAGCCGCGTCGCTTCGCGCAGCAGTTCGGCGCCGGCTTCGGTCAGTCGGGCCTGGCGCGCGCTGCGGTCGAACAGCAGCACGTCGAGCGCGTCCTCGATCTGGCGCACCCGGTAGCTCAGCGCGCTGGGCACGAGGTTCAGCGCGCGGGCGGCACCGGCAAAGCTGCCCGCGCTGGCCACGGTCTGGAGCATGGCGAGGGCGTCGGGGGTCAGTACATCTCGGGGGCTGGGCATGGCGGCTCCATCGATCAAATTATTTGAATGGTGCCATCAAACCGCGGCGTCTTTCACAAGGGGCCGCAGACCTAAAGTTCCTTACATCCGCTGCGCATCCGGCGCGGCATACGAAGAAGGCCCGAACAGTCCCCACAGGGCAGGGCCACAAGGAGTTCGACGATGTTGCAAGTCCGTAAATCACAGGAACGCGGTTATGCCGACCATGGCTGGCTGCGCTCGTTCCACAGCTTTTCTTTCGCTGGCTACTACGACCCGGCCCACATGGGCTTCGGCAACCTGCGCGTGATCAACGAAGACCGCGTGGCCGCCGGTGCCGGTTTCGGCACCCACGGCCACAAGGACATGGAGATCATCAGCTACGTGCTGTCGGGCGAGCTGGCGCACAAGGACAGCATGGGGAACATCGAGTCCATTCCCCCCGGCGACGTGCAGCGCATGAGCGCGGGGCGCGGCGTGATGCACAGCGAGTTCAACCACAAGGCCGACGAGACCACGCACTTCCTGCAGATCTGGATCGAGCCCAACGTGCGCGGCATCGCGCCCGGCTACGAACAGAAGAAGTTCAGCGACGCCGAGAAGCGCGGCAAGCTGCGCCTGGTGGCTTCGCCCGATGGCAGCGACGGCTCGGTCACGGTGCATGCCGATGCGCGCCTGTATGCAGGCCTGCTCGACGGCGACGAAAAGGCCAGCCTGGCGCTGGACCCGAAGCGCAAGAGCTACGTGCACCTGGTGCGCGGCGAGCTCGAAGTCAACGGCCAGAAGCTCTCGGGCGGCGACGCCGCGATGCTCGAAGGCGAATCGCAACTGACGCTGGCCGGTGGCAAGGACGCCGAAGTGCTGGTGTTCGACCTGGTCGCGTGATCGATGCCGGGCGCTTGTCGCCCGGCTTTTTTCTTGTCCCCTTTTCCTGTTCTTCCACTTCAAACAACCGAGGAGCTTTCAACCATGGCAACCACAACCCCCACCCCCAACGCCGCACAAGACACGCTGGCCCTGATCGGCCGCCTCATGATCGCGTTCCTGTTCATTCCCGCCGGCATCGGCAAGCTCATGGGCTTCGGCGGCACCGTCGGCTACATCACCTCGGCCGGCCTGCCGTTGCCCGAAGTGGCGGCCGCGGTTGCCATCGTCATCGAGCTGGGCCTGGGCATCGCGCTGCTGCTGGGCTTCAAGACCCGCTGGACCGCCATCGTGATGGCGATCTTCACCGTGGTCACCGCGCTGTTCTTCCACAAGTACTGGTCGGCGCCCGAAGCCATGAAAATGATGCAGCAGATCAACTTCAACAAGAACATCGCGATTGCCGGTGGCCTGCTGGCGCTGGCTGCTTTCGGCCCCGGCCGCTTCAGCATCGACAAGCGTTGATCGATCGATTCCATTCCTCAAGGAGCACATGAACATGGCCGACATCGTCGTCGTCTTCCATTCCGGCTACGGCCATACCCAGCGCGTGGCCCAGGCCGTGGCCGAGAGTGCAGGCGCGCAGCTGCTCGCCATCGATGCCGACGGCAACCTGCCCGAAGGCGGCTGGGAAACGCTGGCCGCGGCCGACGCCATCATCTTCGGCTCGCCGACCTACATGGGCGGCGTGAGCTGGCAGTTCAAGAAGTTCGCCGATGCGTCGTCGAAGGTCTGGTACACGCAGGGCTGGAAAGACAAGCTCTTCGCCGGCTTCACCAACAGCGCCACCATGAACGGCGACAAGGTCGCGACACTGACCTACCTGTGGACGCTCGCGATGCAGCACAGCGGCATCTGGGTCAGCCTGGGCATCCTGCCGAGCAACAACAAGGCGGCCACGCGCGATTCGATGAACTACGTGGGCGGCTACAGCGGCCTGCTGACGCAATCGCCGTCCGACGCCAGCCCGGCCGAGATGCACAAGGGCGACTTCGAGACCGCCCGCGCATTTGGCGCACGCGTGGCCGAGGTGGCAAGATCACGCGCGACTGCCAAGTAACGCCAAGCAACCCGCCGCCCACGGAGACCACGATGACCGACAACGCCGCCCCGCTGACCCAACTGCTTCGACCGCACGACAAGGACCTGGGCGGTGGCTTCAACGTGCGGCGCCTGCTGCCCGCGGCACAGCGCCGCTCGGTCGGCCCCTTCGTGTTCTTCGACCATTTCGGGCCGGCCACCGAGCAGCCTGGCAATGCGCACGACGTGCGGCCGCATCCGCACATCGGCCTGTCGACGGTCACCTATCTCTTCAAGGGCGCGATGATGCATCGCGACAGCCTGGGCAGCGTGCAGGAGATATTGCCGGGCGCCATCAACTGGATGACCGCGGGGCGCGGCATCGTGCATTCCGAGCGCAAGCCCGAGCGCCTCATGGCCGACACCTACGTCAACCATGGCCTGCAGCTCTGGGCCGCACTGCCGCAGGCGCATGAAGAAGTCGCGCCGAGCTTCGAGCACACGCCGTCCGAAGCCATTCCCGAACTCACCGAGCAGGGCGTGGCGGTGCGGGTGCTGGTGGGCGAAGCCTTCGGCGCGCGCTCGCCCGTCAAGACGCTGTCGCAAACGCTCTATCTCGACATCGCATTGCCGGCCGGTGGCCGCTTCGAGCTGTCCGCGCTGGCGCCCGAGCTGGCCGTGTACGCGGTCGACGCCGACGTCAGCGTCGATGGCGAGGCGGTGCCCGCGCACACCATGGCCGTGCTGCCCGACGGGCAGGGCGCGGTGCTGACGGCCGACACCGCCGCGCGCGTGATGGTGATCGGTGGCGAGACGCTCGACGGCCCGCGCTACATCACCTGGAACTTCGTCTCCAGCCGGCGCGAGCGCATCCTCGAAGCCGGCGCCGACTGGGCCGCGCAACGCATGGGTCACGTGCCCGGCGAGACCGAGTTCATTCCGCTGCCCGGCAAGCCTTTCGACGTGCGCGAGCCCGACACCGGCGGCAAGCCGGCCTGAGCCTTCATCTTCATTTCGCCGCGGCGCGCCCCGTTGCCTTGTGCACGGGGCGCGCTGCCGTTTTGTCCTGATCGACGTGCGCCTCGCGCGCTGGCACCAGCGTGATTTCGCGAGATTCGCCTACACCCGCGAGTAGTAAGCTGCGCCCCGCAAACGGCGATCGAGGGGATCGCCGTCCCAACGACATCCCAGAAAGGGAGCAAGGCACATGGCAGTTTTCCAGACCCCCGAGGTTGCACCGGGCGAGTACGGCGATCTTTTCGAGTTCCTCATGAAGGAACTGAAGCTCTTCAAGCGGCAGCTGGTCTTCATGCTCAAGCATGCGCAGACCGGCGAGTCGATGGTCTTCGACCGTGTCTGGTATCAGTTCAACCGCAAGGAGCAGCTGGCGCAACTGCTGACGGAGGGCAACTACGCCGCGGTCTCGCAACTGCCCGTCAACAAGGAGGGCCAGTCGGGCATCTACATCGAGACCCGCTACGTCAAGTCCGGCAAGCTCGTGAGCTTCCAGATGGTGGAGGCGCGGCCGCACGAGGGCGGGCGCTACGTGGGCCTGACGCCGGCCATGGTGTTCACCGATGCCGACGGCGAGCGAATGCTCCCGTTCGTCAAGAACCTCCAATAATGAAAAAAGGGCCCGCGCATGCGGGCCCTTTGTCTTGTGCGGTCGGTCGGCGTTATTCGCCGCTGATCGACACGGCTTCGGCCGGCGGTGCACCTTCGGGTGCCTTCGGCAGCTCGACCATCTTGTTGCGCCCGCCGCGGCCACGCCAGGCCGAGTAGCCCACGCCCAGCAGCAGCAGCACGCACAGGCCGATGAAGGTGCCGCTGATCGGACGCGTCACGAACACCGTCATGTCGCCCCGCGAGAGCAGCAGCGCACGGCGGAAGTTTTCTTCGACCATCGGCCCGAGCACGAAGCCCAGCAGAATCGGCGCGACCGAGAACTCCAACGTCATCAGCAACGCGCCGACGATACCGAACACCAGCACTTCCCAGATCTGGAACAGGCTGTTCTGCGTGCTGTACACGCCGGTCGCAATGAAGAACATCGCAGCCGGGAACAGGTACTTGTAGGGCACCTTCAGCAGCTTCACCCACACGCCGATCAGCGGCACGTTCAGCACCACCAGGATCACGTTGCCGATCCAGAACGAGGCGATCAGGCCCCAGAAGATGTCCGGATGCTCGGTGATGAGCTGCGGGCCGGGCTGGATGCCCTGGATCAGCAGCGCACCCAGGATGAGCGCCATCACCGCGTCGCCCGGAATGCCCAGGCTCATCGTCGGAATGAAGTCGACCTGCGTCTTCGAGTGGGCCGAAGCCTCGGGGCCTGCCACACCTTCGATCATGCCGGTGCCGAACTTGTTCGGCGTCTTCGACACCTTGCGCTCCAGCGCATAGGCGATGAAGGTGGTGATGGTCGGGCCCGTGCCGGGCATCGCGCCGAACACCGTGCCCACCAGCGTGCCGCGCAGCATCGCCGGGAACGCACGCTTGAGCTCTTCCTTGCTCGGGCGCATGTCGCTGAGCTTCAGGGTGCCCGTGTCGCCGATGGTCTTCATGCGGTTCACGTTGAGCAGGAAGTCGGCCACGCCGAACAGGCCCATCGAGATCGCCACGAGTTCGAGGCCGTCGCTCAGTTCAGGCAGGCCGAACGCGAAGCGGAAGCTGCCGCTGTTCACGTCGGTGCCGACCACGCCGCACAACAGGCCGAACAGCGTCATGGCCACGCCCTTGAGCGGCGAGCCGCGCGACATGGTGGAGCCAGCCAGCAGGCCCAGCAGCATGATCGAGAAGATCTCGGTCGGGCCGAACTTGAACGCGATCTGCACCAGCAGGGGCGAGGCGAAGATCATCACGATGATGCCGACGGACGCCGCGAAGAACGAGGCGATCATCGTCACCCCGAGCGCGACGCCCCCCTTGCCCTGCTTGGTCATGGGGTACCCGTCCAGACAGGTCACCGCATGCGGCGGGTGCGAAGGCATGTTCATCAGGATGGCGCCGATGGCACCGCCGTACTGCGAACCGTAGAAGATACCGGCCAGCATCAGGATGGCGGGCACCGGGTGCATCACGTAGGTGAGCGGCAGCAGGATCGAGATGGCCTGCAGCGCGCCCATGCCCGGCAGCACGCCGATCAGGTTGCCCACCAGCACGCCGAAGAAGGACCACATCAGGTTCGAGCCCTGGAAGGCCACGCCGAAGCCGAACCACAGGTCGTGTAGCGATTGACCGATCATGGTGTCAGCCTCCCCACTGGAACAGGGGGAGCTGCAACTTGAGCGCCCACCAGAAGACAACCACCGCGATGAACGACATCGCGAGCGAGAGAAGCAGCGCTTCGGTCAGCGTGTTGTCGCGGTCGCCGAGCGCCGAGATGAACACGATGGCGAAGGTCGCCGGCAGCAGGCCGCCGTACTCGCCGAACAGCAGGAACGCCAGAATGCCCAGGATGATGCAGACGCCGCCGCGGATGTCGGGCATGCCGCCCGGATGTCCGTGCGACACGGCTTCTTCATCGGACGCCGGCTTGTCGCCGCGCGCCGAGACCGCGATCAGCAGCCCGGTGAGCGCGAGCAGCGCGCCCAGCGCCACGGGAAAGAAGCCCGGTCCCATGTGCGCCAGCTCGCCGACGCGATAGCCGATGCCGGCATACACCGCGGCCAATCCGATGACGATCAGCAGGGCTCCGCCGTAGTAGTCTTTTTTGAATTTCGATGCGGGCCGAGGCGCGTGCGAGGCCGGATCTTCACCGAGCTGGTGCTGCATAAGTCTCCTTCGATTTAGAAGGAGCGCAGTCTAGAAATCGAGGCTTTCAATCGGCTTTCGGACAGGGCGCAAACGACCTGCGGAGGCTCAAAATACGTGTAATCACGTACCGGCGTATCCGGTGAAACCCTTGCAAAAACAGGCCTCAGGCGACGTGCAGCGGCAGTCGCAAGATCGCGCGCAGGCCACCGCCCGTGGCGCTCTCGGGCATGCCGGCACTTTCGAGTTCGATCTCCGCGCCATTGCGTCGCGCGTAGCTGCGCGCGATGGTCAGGCCGAGGCCCGCGCCCTGGGCCGCGCCGGCGGTGCCGGCATCGGGATCGCGATGGAAACGCTCGAACACGCTGTCGCGCCGTTCGGGCGCGATGCCGGGGCCGCTGTCGCACACCTCGGCCACCGCCTGCGAGCCTTCGCGCCGCACGGTCACGGTGATGTTGCCGCCGCGCGGCGTGTACTTGATGGCGTTGTGCACGAGGTTCGCGAGCACCTCGTGCAGCTCGGCGGCGTTGGCCATGACGGGCAGCACCGGCGGGTCGTCGGCCTCGCCGGCTTCATCGGTGCCGTCGGCGTCGTCACCGGCCATGCCTTCGGTGGCGACGTCGCCGCGCGCATCGACCCAGCCCAGGTCCTGGTCGTTCTCGCGCGCCAGCGGCAGGTACTGCAGCACCACGGCGCGCGCGATGGCATTGAGGTCGACCACGGCGGGCTCGACGGCGGCGATGGCGTCGTCGGTGGTGGCATGGGCCAGGGCCAGCAGCTGCTCGCTCAGGCGGCGCGTGCGCGCGAGCTGCGCGACGATGGCGTGCAGCGATTCGCGCATGCGGGCCGGGTCGGTCTCGCGCACCGCGTAGCCGGCCTGGATCGAGAGAATGCTCAACGGCGTGCGCAGCTGGTGCGAGGCATCGGCCAGAAACTGCGAATGCTCGGCCACCATGCGCCGGTGACCTTCGATGTGGTGGTTGACCGCATCGACCAGCGGCACCACTTCCTGCGGCACGCCGCTGGCGTCGAGCGGCTTGAGGTCGTCGCGCGAGCGTTCGCGCAGCGAGCGCCGCAGCCGGTCGAGCGGGCGCAGCGTCCAGGCCACGCCCAGCCACACGAGGATGGACATCACCAACACCATGCGCGTGTCGCGCAGCAGCTCCTGGCGCAGCGTTTCCGATTGCGCCTGTACGCGCGGGCCGGTGCCTTCGGCGGCCTGGATCAGCACGCTCCAGGCGGAGCCGGGGTGCACGTTGTCGTACACGGTCTGGCGCAGGGCGGCCACGCGCACCGCATGCTTCTCGTACACCGCGTCGTAGAACACCGGCGTGCCATCCGGCGGGCGCTGCGCCGGGCGCGGCAGGCCGGGCACGCCCATGAGCGTGGTCTCGGGTGCGTTGACGTCGAGCTGCTCGCCCTTGGCGATGCGCTGCACGCCCACGTGCAGGTACTTGTAGCGCAGGTGGGTCGAGTCGAACATCGACTGGATCGAGAAGGGCTCCTGCACGCGCACGCTGCCGTCGCTGGCCACGACGATGCCGTTGGCCAGCGCCTGCACGGGTTCGAGCAGGCTCTGGTCGTAGGCCACGACCAGCGCATCGGTGAGCGCGCGGTAGTCGTTCCAGCTGTCGAGTGCCAGCAGCGCGATGATGCCCGGCAGCAGCAGTGCGAGCAGGCGCGCGCGGATGCCGAAGCGGCGCGGCTCAGTTGTCGGCGGGGGCGTCGTCGGGGAGCGTGGGTCCATCGGCAATGCTCTCGAGCATGTAGCCCAGGCCGCGCACGGTGACGATGCGCACATCGCTGTCCGCGAGCTTGCGCCGCAGCCGGTGCAGCACCACCTCGATGGCGTCGGGGCCCGCGGTGCTGTCGTTGGTGAACACCTTGGCAAAAAGCTGCGACTTGCCGACCGGCGCGCCGCTGCGCATCAGCAGGGCCGTGAGGGCGGCCTGCTCGCGTGGCGTGAGCGACAGCAGCGTGCCGCGCAGCGAGAAGGCGTGGCTTTCGCTGTCGTACGAGAGCGAGGCGCACTGCAGCCGCGGATGCTGCTTGCCGCGGCTGCGCCGTACCAGTGCCGACAGGCGCGCCTCGAGCTCGACCAGCTCAAAGGGCTTGGTGAGGAAATCGTCGGCGCCCAGGTTGAGGCCGCGCACCCGGTCCTGCAGCGCGCCTTGCGCGGTGAGGATCAGCACCGGTGTGCGGTCGTCCGCATCGCGCATGTCGGCCAGCACGCTCAGGCCGTGCTTGTCGGGCAGGCGCAGGTCGAGCACGATGGCGTCGTACTCGGTACCGGCGATGAAGGCTTCGGCGGTGCGCGCGTCGGGCGCGTGATCGGCGACGAAGCCGCTCTGGGTCAGCGCCCGGATCAGCCACGAGGCCATGTCCAGTTCGTCTTCCACCAGGAGGATGCGCATGGGAGGCCCGTGGTTGTCTTGTGGGTTTATTGCTTGATGCCGAGGTCCGGGTCTTCGGAGGCCCGTGCGCTGGCGTGTGCCGAGCGTGCGCTCAGGTCGGGCGCGAGCGCCTCGCGGCCGTCGAATACGAAGCAGTCGCCGTGGTAGTGCGCGCCGCCGACCTGCTCGAAATACTTGAGGATGCCGCCTTCGAGCTGCAGCACGTGCTCGATGCCTTCCTCGCGCATCAGGATGGCCGCCTTCTCGCAGCGGATGCCGCCGGTGCAGAAGCTCACGACGGTCTTGCCCTTGAACTCTTCGCGGTGCGCCTTCAGGGCGGGCGGGAATTCGGTGAACTTGGTGATGCGCCAGTCGATTGCGCCGTCGAAGGTGCCTTCATCGACCTCGAAGTCGTTGCGGGTGTCGAGCAGGGCGATCTCGCGGCCTTCGTCGTCATGGCCCTGGTCGAGCCAGCGCTTGAGCGTGGGCGCATCCACGCCCGGCGCCCGGCCGGCGGCGGGCTGGATGGCGGGGTGGTCCATGCGGATGATCTCGCGCTTGAGCTTCACGAGCATGCGCCGGAAGGGCTGCGTGGCGGACCAGCTTTCCTTGGTTTCGAGGTCGGCAAAGCGCGCGTCGGCACGCAAACGGGCCACGAAGGCGTGGATGGCGTCGGCGGTGCCCGCCAGGAACAGGTTGATGCCCTCCGGGGCCAGCAGGATGGTGCCCATCAGGCCCAGGGCCTGCGCGCGGGCGCGCAGGTCTTCACGCAGCACGGGGCTGTCGTCTATGCCCACGAATTTGTAGGCCGCGATATTCAGAATCTCTTGCACGGGGGGCGATTGTAGGGATTGCCAACCCACATCGTGGAGTCGCGCTTTCTACAATGGAAGGATGTTTGTTCACCTGCGCCTGCACACCGAATTTTCCGTCGTCGACGGCACCAACCGGATCGACGAAGCCATCAAGGCCGCTGCTGGCGACAAGCAGCCAGCCCTCGCCATCACCGACCTGAACAACCTGTTCGGGGCCATCAAGTTCTACAAGCAGGGCCGGGGCAAGGGCGTCAAGCCCGTCATCGGGGCTGAAATCTTCATCGAGGGGCTGGGCAAGGAGCCGGGCGTGCTCACCCGCATCGTGCTGCTGGTGCAGAACATGGAAGGCTATCTGCACCTGTCCGAGCTGCTGGCGCGGGCTTGGACGCAGAACGTGGGCCGCGGCCAGTCGCAGGCGGCCTGCAAGCTCGAATGGGTCGAGGAACTGCAGGGCGGGCTGATCGCGCTGTCGGGCGCGCAGGCCGGGCCACTGGGCGCGCCGCTGCTGCAAGGCCAGGAAGAACGCGCGGCCGAGCTGGCGCTGCAACTGGCGGGGATGTTTCCGCACCGCTTCTACATCGAACTGCAGCGCGCCGGCCGACCCGAAGACGAGCCGCACGTCATTGCCGCCGTCAAGCTCGCGGCGCGTCTGAACCTGCCGGTGGTGGCCACGCACCCGGTGCAGTTCGCGGAACGCCAGGACTACGAGGCGCACGAAGCGCGCGTCTGCATTTCCGAAGGCGAGATCCTGGGCAACCCGCGCCGCGTGCGCAAATTCACCGAAGAGCAGTACTTCAAGTCGACCGCCGAGATGCGGGCGCTCTTTGCCGACGTGCCGAGTGCGCTGGCCAACACGGTCGAGATCGCCAAGCGCTGCAACCTGACGCTGGTGCTGGGCAAGCCGCAGCTGCCCGACTTTCCGACGCCCTTCGTCAGCGAAGGCGTGCGCATGCCGATCGACGACTTCTTCCGCCAGGAGTCGTTCGACGGGCTGGAGGTGCGGCTGAAGCATCTCTACCCCGACCAAGCCAAGCGCGATGCCGAGCGGCCGCGCTATGTGGAGCGGCTGGAGTTCGAGATCAACACGATCCTGAACATGGGGTTCCCCGGTTACTTCCTGATCGTGGGCGACTTCATTCAGTGGGCCAAGGCCAACGGCTGCCCGGTGGGCCCGGGCCGGGGCTCGGGTGCCGGCTCGCTGGTGGCGTATGCGCTGAAGATCACCGACCTCGACCCGCTCGAATACAAGCTGCTGTTCGAACGCTTCCTGAACCCCGAACGCGTCTCGATGCCCGACTTCGACATCGACTTCTGCCAGGGCAACCGCGACCGCGTGATCGACTACGTGAAGGACAAGTACGGCCGCAACGCCGTGAGCCAGATCGCCACCTTCGGCACGATGGCCGCGCGCGCCGCCATCCGCGACGTGGGCCGCGTGCTGGACATGAGCTACATGTTCTGCGACGGCATCAGCAAGCTGATCCCGAACAAGCCGGGCATGTCGGTCACGCTGCAGTACCCACCCGAGAAAAAGATCGAGGGCGACAAGAACAACTACGCCATCGAGATGGAGCCGCAGCTCGCGCAGCGCATCGAGAAGGAAGAAGAAGTCAAGATGCTGGTCGAGCTCGCACAAAAGCTCGAAGGCATGACGCGAAACATCGGCATGCACGCCGGGGGCGTGCTCATTGCGCCGGGCAAGCTCACCGACTTCTGCCCGCTCTACCAGCAGCCCGGCAGCGACTCGGCCGTGAGCCAGTACGACAAGGACGACGTCGAAGCCATCGGCCTCGTGAAGTTCGACTTCTTGGGCCTTGCAACGCTCACCATCCTGGAGATCGCCAAGGAGTTCATCGTCAAGCGCCACAAGGGCCAGGAGAATTTCGCGTTCGAGGACATCAAGCTGAACGACGCGGCCACCTACCGGCTGTTCTCCGAAGGCAAGACCGAGGCCGTGTTCCAGTTTGAATCGCGCGGCATGCAGGGCATGCTGAAAGACGCGCGGCCGACGCGGCTGGAAGACCTGATCGCACTGAACGCGTTGTACCGTCCAGGCCCGATGGACCTGATTCCCAGCTTCGTGGCGCGCAAGCACGGCCGCGAAGAAGTGGAGTACCCGCACCCGGCCGTCGCCGAGATGCTCTCCGAGACCTACGGGATCATGGTCTACCAGGAGCAGGTGATGCAGACCGCGCAGATCCTGGGCGGCTACTCGCTCGGCGGCGCCGACTTGCTGCGCCGCGCGATGGGCAAGAAGAAGCTCGAGGAGATGGCCGAGCACCGCGAGAAATTCCGCGCGGGCGCGCTTTCCACGCACGGCATTCCGCAGGACAAGGCCGACGAAATCTTCGACTTGATGGAGAAGTTCGCGGGCTACGGCTTCAACAAGTCGCACGCCGCTGCGTACTCGCTGCTGGCGTACCACACGGGCTGGCTCAAGGTCCACTACACGGCCGAGTTCTTCTGCGCGAATATGACCGTGGAAATGGACGACACGGACAAGCTCAAGCTGCTGTTCGAGGACGCCCAGAAAAACTTCGGCATCACCTTCGAGCCGCCGGACGTGAACCGCGGCAACTACCGCTTCGAGCCGGTCACCAACAAGGTGATCCGCTACGGGCTCGGCGCGGTCAAGGGCACGGGCCAGCTCGCGGTCGAGGCCGTGGTGCGGGCGCGCGAAGAGGGCGGGCCGTTCAAGAGCCTGTACGACTTCTGCGTGCGTATCGACCGCCAGCGCATCAACAAGCGCACGGTCGAAGCGCTCATCAAGGCGGGCGCCTTCGATGCGATCCAGCAGAACCGCGCGTCGCTGATCGCTTCGGTCGATCGCGCCTTCGAATTCGCCAACGCCACGGCGGCCAATGCCTCGCAGGCCGACATCTTCGGCGACTGCGACCACGGCTCGGCCACCGCCGAGCCCGACCTGGTCGACGCCACGCCCTGGGGCGTGAAGGAGCGCCTGACGCTCGAGAAGACGGCCATCGGCTTCTACCTGTCGGGCCACCTGTTCGACGAGGTTTCGCACGAGGTGCGGCGCTTCTGCAAGCGCGAGATTGGCGACCTGCTCGACAGCCGCGACCCGCAGGTGATCGCGGGCATCGTGAGCGACTTCCGCGTCATCAACGGCCAGCGCGGCCGCCTTGCGATCTTCAAGCTCGACGACAAGTCGGACGCCATCGACGCCACGGCCGACGAGGCGCTGATCAACGCCAACCGCAACACATTGAAAGACGACGAGCTGGTCATCGTCAGCGGCCGGCTGCAGCCTGCGCGCGGCGGCTTCGAGGCGCGCTTCCAGGTGCAGCAGGTGTGGGACCTGGCAACGGCGCGCTGCCGCTTCGGCAAGTTCCTGCGCGTGGCGGTCAACGGCAAGGTGCCCGAGATCGCTCGGCTGGTGAAAGACTTTCCGCCGCGCACCGAGCAGACCGAAGTGGGCGACCTGGTGCAGGGCCTGCCGGTGCGCCTGTCGATGGCGCGTGGTGGCGCACAGGTCGAGTTGCAGTTGGGCGAGCGCGCCAAGTTCTTCCCGACCGACGCGGCGCTCGCAAGCTGGACGGCGCAGGCAGAGGCGGGCAAGGCGCTGGTCGTCTACGAGTAATGGCCCCGGGCTGACAAGGGTCGTGGAACCATTCGGACGCGTGGGGCGTCCATCTGGTTCTTCACAACCAGGCCGTTCGAGGAGGAACGATTGCCATGACCCATGCCCAGAACAAGACCCTGAAGAACGCCGCGCTCGCGCTCGGCATGTCGCTGTCGATGGCGGCCGCCTTCGCGCAGTACGCCGGCCCGAACACCGTGCCGACCCTGACCGTCAAGCAGCTGCTCGACACCGGCAAGGATGACCAGCACGCCACGCTGCGTGGCTTCATCGTGTCGCACGATGGCGGCGAGGACTACACCTTTGCCGACGACAGCGGCCGCATGAAGGTGGAGATCGACGCCAAGCATTTCCCGCCGGGCGTGAAGATCGACGACAAGGTGCGCGTCGAGATTTCCGGCAAGTTCGACAAGAGCCTCGTCGGCAACAAGGTCGAACTCGAGGTCAAGCGCCTGAGCCTGGCGCCCTGAGCGTCGGCTGGCACTGCCGCCGCTGCCGCATGCGCTGCGGCGGTCAGTGCGACATCGGCGTCACCGCGAGGTCGGGCAGCACGTTCATGATGCGCAGCGTCTGCTGCACCACCTGGCTGAACACCGGCGCCGCCACGAGGCCGCCGAAATATTTGCCCGCACTCGGCTCGTCGATCATCACCGCGACGATGATGCGCGGCTTGTCGATGGGCGACATGCCCGTGTACCAGGCGCGGTACTTGTTGCTCGCGTAGCCCTTACCGACCTGCTTGTGGGCCGTGCCGGTCTTGCCGCCGACCGAGTAGCCCTGGGTCTGCGCGAGCGGCGCGGTGCCGCCGGGCGCGGCCGCCAGATGCATCATCTGGCGCACTTCGCTGGCGACCGTCGGCGAGAACACCCGCACGCCGGCCGGCTCGGTGCCGGTGTTCTTCAGCAGGCTCACCGGGATGACTTCGCCGTCATGCGCAAAGGCGGTGTACGCGTGCGCGATCTGGAACAGCGAGGCCGACAGGCCGTAGCCGTAGGACATGGTGGCCTGCTCGATCGGCCGCCACGACTTCCAGGGCCGCAGCCGCCCGGTCACGGCGCCGGGGAAGGGCGTCTGCGGCTTCTGTCCCAGGCCCACGGCAGTGAGCGAGTTCCACATCTCCTGCGCCGACATGCGCTGCGAGATCTTGGTGGCGCCGACATTGCTCGACTTCTGGATCACGCCCTCGACCGTCAGCACGCCGAAGTTCTCGTCGTCGTGGATGGTCGCGCCCGACACGGTGATGCGGCCGGGGTTGGTGTCGATGATGGTCTTGGGCGTCACGCGGCCCAGCTGCAGCGCGGTGGCGACGGTGATCGGCTTCATGGTCGAGCCGGGCTCGAAGACGTCGGTCATGGCGCGGTTGCGCAGCTGTTCGCCGGTGAGGTTGTGGCGGTCGTTGGGGTCGTAGCTCGGGTAGTTGGCCATGGCGAGCAGCTCGCCCGTCACGGTGTCGACCACGACCACGCTGCCAGCGCGCGCCTTGTTGGCGATCACGGCGTCGCGGATCTTCTCGTAAGCCACGAACTGCACGCGGTCGTCGATGCTCAGCTGGATGTCGTGGCCGTCGGTCGGCGGCACCTGGTCTTCGGTGTCTTCGACGATGTGGCCCAGCCGGTCTTTCAGCACGTGGCGCGAGCCGGCCTTGCCGGCCAGGTCCTTGTCGAAGGCCAGCTCGATGCCTTCCTGGCCGATGTCCTCGACGTTGGTGAAGCCCGCAAGGTGCGCGGCCGCCTCGCCTTCAGGGTATTGGCGCCGGTAGTCGCGGCGCAGGTAGATGCCCTTGATGTTGAGCGCGGCGACCTGCTTGGCCACCGACTGGTCGACCTGCCGCTTGAGCCAGACGAAGCTCTTGTCTTCGTCCGCCAGCTTCTTGTCGAGCTCTTTCTGCGGCATGCCGAGCAGCTTGGCCGCTTCCTTGAGCTTGCCCTGCACGGCGGGGTCGTCACGCTCGATGTCTTCGGGAATGGCCCAGATGCTGGGGGCCGGGATGTCGGACGCGAGGATCAGCCCGTTGCGGTCGAGGATGCGGCCGCGGTTGGCCGGCAGCTCAAGCGTGCGCTGGTAGCGCACTTCACCCTGGTGCTGGAAGAAGTCGTTGTTGAAGATCTGTACATAGGCCGCCCGGGCTGCCAGCAGCACGAAGCCGAAGGCGATGCTGGCCACGATGAACTTGCTGCGCCATACGGGCGTCCTGCTGGCGAGAAGCGGACTGCTGCCGTACCGGATGTGACCGTTGGGGTTCATCTTTTGCGGGCGTGGGGCCCTGCTGTTGTTTTGTTCGCGTGTAGACAGCGCGACGTTGATCAAGTTCCGGGCGGTTCGTGAAAGCCGCCCGGAACCTGAGCATAAATCAGCGCTTCGGTCGCAGCGAGACGATCAGCGACGGAAAGATGCGTCCATCGGTGTCACGCGGCAGCTTGTCGGTCTTGCGCAGGCCGCGTTCCGCCGCGTCGTCCCAGCCCGGCAGGCCGCTCGACTTGCTGAGCTTGACGCCGACGATGGTGCCGTCGGGCGCCAGGCTCACTTCGAACTCGGCCGCCGGATTGCCGTTCACGGTGTCGGCATCGGGGAAGGTGATGTTCGGGCGCACCGCGGCGGCGATGCGTCCGGCGTAGCCGCTCGACGGGCCGGACGAGCGCGTGGCCGTGCCCTTCGAGTCGTCGGAGCCGCTGGCGCCAGCCAGGCCCTGCATGCGCTTGAGCATGGCGGCGCGGTCGGCGGCGGCCTGCTTGGCGGCGGCCTCGGCCTTCTTCGCTTCGGCCTGCTTGGCGTCGGCTTCCTGCTGCTTTTTCTGCTCGGCCAGCTTCTGCTGCTGTTCCTTCTTGCGGTCGGCCTCGTCCTGCGCGCGCTGCTTGGCTTCCAGCTCTTTCTTCTTTTGCTGTTGCTGCTGCTGTTCGAGCTCGCGCTCTTTCTGTTCCTTCTGCTCCTTGAGCTTCTTCTCGCGCTCCAGGGCGATGTCGGGCGCGCGCGGTGCGGGCGCCGGCTCGGGCTCCTTGGCGACAGGGGGCGGTGGCGCAGGCGCGGGAGGCGGCGGTGCGGGTGTCGGCACCGGTGCCGGCGGCGCGGACAGACGCGGGGCGGCCTGCTGCACCGTGGACGACCACAGCTCGGCATCGACCGCGCCTTCGTCGGGGTCGCTTTTCCAGCGCACGCCCCAGGTCAGCGCCGCGATCAGCAGCGCATGTGCAATAAGGGCGAGCACCACGGCGCGCGGCGTGCCGCGCTGCGGCGGTGGCGCGAACTCGGGGCGGTCCAGAGCGAGCGACATGCCTTATTTGCTGCCCGTGGTCGTGACCGACAGCCCCACGCGCTCGATGCCGCTGCGCTTGAGCTGGTTCATGGCCTTCACGACGGTTTCGTACTTCACCGACTTGTCGGCGCTGATGACCACCGGGCGCTGGTCGTCGCCGCCCTGGGCGGTCTTGGCGGCCGAGCCGATCTGCGTCATGGGGATCGACGTGCCGCCGGTGCCGGTGGACGGATCTTTCTTGATCTGCACTTCGTCGTCGCTCTTGATGACGATCTCGATGGGCTTGTCGGGCTGCTTGTTGGCGCGGTCGACCGTGGGCAGGTTGATCACGCTCGGCGTGATGAGCGGCGCCGTGACCATGAAGATGATCAGCAGCACCAGCATCACGTCGATGAACGGGACCATGTTGATCTCGTTGATCGTGCGGCGTCCTCGGCCCCGGGATGAAACGGCGGGCATGCGCTTCTATTCCCGCTCAGCGGTTGGCCGGAGCCACCGACGATGCAGAGCCGCCCGCGTTCGGGTTGGCCGAGAGGTTGCGCTGCAGGATGTTGGAGAACTCCTCGATGTAGGTTTCGAGGGCGATGGCGATCTTGTCGATCTCGCGGGCGAAGCGGTTGTAGCCGACCACCGCCGGAATGGCGGCGAACAGGCCGATGGCGGTGGCCACCAGCGCTTCGGCAATGCCGGGGGCCACGGTGGCCAGCGTCACCTGCGTGAGGGCGGCCAGGCCGGTGAAGGCATGCATGATCCCCCAGACCGTGCCGAACAGGCCCACATACGGCGACACCGAACCGACGGTGGCCAGGAACGAGAGGTTTTGTTCAGCCGCATCCAGCTCGCGCTGGAAGCTCGCGCGCATCGCGCGGCGGGCGCCGTCGAGCAGCGTGCCGGCGTCGGTGACGTGGCGCTCGCGCAGCTTCTGGTATTCGCGCATGCCCGAGGCAAAGATGCGCTCCATGGGGCCGGCGAACTTGGCATTCTGGGCAGCCGAGGCAAACAGCTCGTTCAGGCTGGTGCCCGACCAGAACTCGCGCTCGAAGTCGTCGTTCAGCGCACGCATGCGCTTCAAGGCAAAGAACTTGCGGAAGATCGCGGCCCAGCTGGCGATCGAGACGATCACGAGCAGCAGCACGACCAGTTGCACCACGAAGCTCGCATGGAGCAGGAGATTGATGATGGAGAGGTCTTGGTTCATGGCTTGAAAGGTTGAGTCATGGAGCCGCTGTAGCGCTCAAGGGTTCCCGTCACTTGTTTCGGTATGCGTGCAGGACGCAATGTGGTGGCGTCCACCCAGCCGATACGGATCGTGCCTTCGCACAGCAAGACAGGCGCTTCGGCCCCTGTTCGCTCTTGCTCTGTTTTTGATAGCACGCGCTGACCGATTATCAACGACGCACTGCCCAATTGTTGAAGATCGGCGGTAACCAGCAGTTCGTCGTCGAGCCGGGACGGCCGATGGTATTTGAGCTGCGTTTCGCTCACCACGAACTGGCCGCCGGTTTCCTCGCGCAGCTTGCGCTGCTCCACGCCGAGCGAGCGCAGCCACTCGGTGCGGCCGCGCTCCATGAACTTCAGGTAGTTGGCATAGAACACGATGCCGCCGGCGTCGGTGTCTTCCCAGTAGACGCGAAGCGGGAACGCGTAGCTCACCGAAGTGCCTCGCTCATTGCGCGGTCATGGCCCGCAAGCGGGCGATAGCTTCCTGCAGGTGCGCCATCGAGCTGGCCGTGGAAAAGCGCACGAACTTCGCCGTCTCGGCGGTGCCGAAGTCGCGGCCCGGCGTGACGGCGACATGGGCCCGTTTCATGGTCTCGAAGGCGAAGTCCCAGCTGCCCGAGATGCCGAGCTTTTCGGCGACGCCGGTGCAGTCGGCCCAGGCATAAAAGGCGCCATCGGGCACCACGGGCACATTCAGGCCGAGCGCGTTCAGCTGCGGAATGAACCAGTCGCGGCGTGCCTTGAACTCGGCGCGGCGGCGTTCGTACTCGGCGATGCTCTCGGCCTCGAAGCAGGCCAGGGCCGCGTACTGCGACACCGTGCTCGCGCAGATGAAGAGGTTTTGCGCGAGCCGCTCGACCACCGGCACCAGCACTTCGGGCACCACCAGCCAGCCCAGGCGCCAGCCGGTCATGTTGAAGTACTTGCTGAAGCTGTTGATGCTGATGACGTTGTCGTCGATGGCCAGCGCCGTTTGCCCGAAGGCATCGTCGTACGACAGGCCGAGGTAGATCTCGTCGATCAGGGTGATGCCGCCGCGCTGCGACACCACCTCGTGGATGCGGCGCAGTTCGTCGGGCGCGATCGAGGTGCCGGTCGGGTTGGACGGCGAGGCGAGCAGCACGCCGCGCGTCTTGTCGGTCCAGGCGGCCTCGACCTTGGCGGCGGTGAGCTGGAAGCGCTCTTCGGCCGTCGTCGGGATCAACACGGCCTTGCCGTCCGCCGCGCTCACGAAGTGGCGGTTGCAGGGGTAGCTGGGGTCGGGCAGCAGGATCTCGTCGCCGGACTCGATCAGCGCGAGGCAGGCCAGCTGCAGTGCGGCCGAGGCGCCCGCCGTCACCACGATGCGGCGGGCCGGCACGTCGACATTGAAGCGGCTCTTGTACCAGCCGCTGATGCGTTCGCGCAGGTGGTCCAGGCCCGTGGCCTGCGTGTACTGCGTGGCACCGGCGCGCACGGCGCGGGCGGCGGCTTCCTGCACCAATGGCGGCGCGGTGAAGTCGGGCTCGCCGATGTTCAGGAAGATCATCGGCCGGTCGGTGTGGGCCACTTCGCGTGCCAGCACGCCGGCGGCCTTCGCCACTTCCATCACATAGAAGGGCTCGATGCGCTGTGCGCGCGTCGAGATCCTCATGTTTTCGCTTTCCCCGAAGCCCGGTCAGCTTCCACCTCCAGCGGGCGCAGCTTCGGCGCAAGGCCATTGAGCACGGCGTTCACGTACTTGTGGCCGTCGGTGCCGCCGAATTCCTTGGCCAGCTCGATGCACTCGTTGAGCACCACGCGCCAGGGCACGTCCAGGCAGTTCTGGAATTCGTACACGCCAATCCACATCACGGCGTGCTCGATGGGCGAGATTTCTTCGAACTTGCGATCGAGCAGCGGGCGGATCAGGGCGTCGAGTTGTTCGGCGCCTTCGATCGAGCCGTGCAGCAGCGCGTCGTAGTGCAGCGCGTCGGCCTTGTGGAAGCCCGCGAGGTCGCGCGTGAAATGATCGATGTCGGTCGGGTCGTTACGGCCCACCAAGTGTTGGTAGAGCGCCTGCAGCGCGAATTCGCGGGCGCGGCTGCGGTTCGACTTGGCCGAAGCCTTGCGCGCGCCGGTGCTGGTCAGGCCCACGCGCGATTGACGGGGCTTGGTACCAGTGGGCTTGGAGGTGTCTTCGGTCATGAAAGGGTGGCCAGCAGTTGCGCCATCTCGACAGCCACGCGGGCTGCGTCGCGGCCCTTGTCGGTCTGCCGGGCGATGGCCTGCTCGAGGTTTTCGGTGGTGATGATCGCGTTGGCGATGGGAAGGCGGTAGTCGAGCGAAACGCGGCTCACGCTCGCGCCCGATTCGTTGGCCACCAGTTCGAAGTGGTAGGTCTCGCCGCGGATGATGCAGCCCAGCGCCACGAGCGCGTGATAACCGCCGCGCTCGGCCAGCGCCTGCAGGGCGATGGGCACTTCGAGCGCGCCGGGCACTTGCAGGTGATGAATGTCGGAGGCCGCCACGCCGAGCGATTCGAGCTCCGAGAGGCAGGCCGCGGCCAGCGCATCGGTGATGTCGGCATTGAAGCGCGCCTGCACGATGCCGATGCGCAGGCCTTTTCCGTTGAGCGGCGTGTTCTCGCCTTTGTTTGCGCCTTGCATGGTGGGTCAGTCTTTCGTGAGGTAGCCGGCAATCTCGAGGCCGTAGCCCGCGGCCATGCTCGGCATGCGACGCGGCGTGCCCAGCAGGTTCATCTTGTGCACGCCGCATTCGCGCAGGATCTGCGCGCCGATGCCGTAGCTGCGCAGGTCCATGCGGCCGCGCTCGGGGGCTTGCGCGGGGCGCGCGGTGCCGTCGAACTGGGCCAGCAACTCGTTGGCCGATTCGCCGCAGTTCAGCAGCACGGCCACGCCCTTGCCCTCGGTCGCGATGTGCGAGAGGCTGGCGTCCAGGCTCCACGAGTGCAGCGAGCGGTTGATTTCGAGCGCGTCGAGCACCGACAGCGGCTCGTGCACGCGCACCGACACCGTGTCCTCGGGCGCCCACTTGCCGCGCACCAGCGCCAGGTGCACGCCACGGCTGGGCTTGTCGAGGAAGGCGTGGGCGGTGAAGGCGCCCCAGGCCGTTTGAATCTCGCGGCAGCCGACTTTTTCGACCAGCGATTCGGTGCGGCTGCGGTGCTCGATCAGCGCGGCGATGGTGCCGATCTTGATGTTGTGCTCGGCCGCGAAGATCTGCAGGTCGGGCAGGCGCGCCATCGTGCCGTCTTCATTCATCACCTCGCAGATCACCGAGGCGGGCGAGCAGCCGGCCATGGCGGCGAGGTCGCAGCCGGCTTCAGTGTGGCCTGCACGCATGAGCACGCCGCCGTCCACCGCCTGCAGCGGGAAGATGTGACCGGGCTGCACGAGGTCGGCGGCCACGGCGTTGGGCGCGACGGCGGCCTGCACGGTGCGTGAACGGTCGGCGGCCGAAATGCCGGTGGTCACGCCTTCGGCAGCCTCGATGGAGACGGTGAACGCGGTCGAGTGCTTGGCACCGTTGCGCTGGACCATCGGCGGCAGCTGCAGCCGCTCGCACATCTCGCGCGAGAGCGTCAGGCAGATCAGGCCGCGCGCATGGCGGGCCATGAAGTTGATGGCTTCGGGCGTGATGTGGTCGGCCGCGATGACGATGTCGCCTTCGTTCTCGCGGTCTTCCTCATCGACCAGGATCACCATGCGGCCGGCGGCGAGCTCGGCCACGATTTCCTCGACCGAGGCAATCGGTGCGGGGGCGCGCGCGGCGCGGGGGGCGCCGATGGGCGTGACGGAGGCGTTCATGAAGCGGTGTCCTTGGATGGCGGGACCAGCACGCCGGCCTGGAGCATGCGCTCCACGTAGCGCGCCACGGTATCGATTTCGAGGTTGACCTTCGAGCCGGCCTTCAGGCCGCCGAGGGAGGTGTTGTCGACGGTGTGCGGGATCAGGTTGATGCTGATCTCGGCGCCGCCTTCGATGTCTTTCACGCTGTTGACCGTGAGGCTCACGCCGTTGACGGTGATCGAGCCCTTGTAGGCCAGGAAGCGGGCGAGGGCGGGCGGTGCGACCACGCGCAGCTCCCAGCTTTCGCCGATCGGCTCGAAGAAGCTCACCGCGCCGATGCCGTCCACGTGGCCGGACACGATGTGCCCGCCCAGCCGGTCGCTGGCGCGCAAGGCCTTCTCGAGGTTGATGCGGCTGCCTTCGTCGGTCAGGCCCGCGGTCTTGTCGAGCGATTCGGCGGAGATGTCGATGGTGAACTGCTGTCGCTCGGGCAGGAGCGTGGTGACGGTCATGCAGGCGCCGTTGAGCGCGATGCTGTCGCCAAGCCCCACGTCATCGAGGTACCCGTCGGGCACCGCAATGCTGAGTCTTTTGCCAAAGGAGGAGGAGGTGCCGAGGTCGTGGATGGCGGCGATGCGCCCCACGCCGGTGATGATTCCGGTGAACATTCGCACATTTTCGCAGACATCGGGAGCCCTCCGGTTTTTCGTGGCGCTTTGCGCCATGTAATTCGCGCCCCGGAGGGGGCGCGGCTGGCCTTGGGGCGGGTGGCCCCGGCGGTGGCCGCCGTTGCCTCGCCTTCTAGAACGCGTCCCTTCCAGCGACCCGGGCCACGATGCGCAGGTCGGGGCCGAGCATGTCCACGGACCGGAATTCCAGCGGCAGGACACCCGCCAGCGAGGTCAGCGGACCTTCCGCATGAATGTGGCTGGCAATGTCGAGCCCGCTGCCGATCAGCTTGGGCGCCATGTAGACCAGCAGTTCGTCGACGCAACCTTCGCGCAGCATCGACCCGTTGAGTTTGTGGCCCGACTCGACGTGCAGCTCGTTGACGCCGCGCGCCGCCAGGTCTTTCAGCAGGGCGGGCAGGTCGACCTTGCCGCCGGCATTCGGCAGGCAGGTGACCGTGGCGCCGCGTGCCTCCAATGCGGCGGCCTTGGCTTCGTCGCGGCTGGCCGCGTAGATCCATACCGGGCGGCCTGCTATGAATATGTGAGCGTCGACCGGCGTCTGGAGCCGGCTGTCCACCACCACGAGGTGCGGCTGGCGCGGGGTATCGACCAGCCGCACGTCCAGGCGCGGGTTGTCTTCGAGCACCGTGCCGACGCCCGTCAGCACCGCGCTGGCCCGGGCCCGCCAGGCATGGCCGTCGGTGCGGGCTGCTTCCGACGTGATCCATTGGCTCACGCCGTTGTCGAGCCCGGTCTTGCCATCGAGCGAGGCCGCGACCTTCAGGCGAACCCACGGTTGCTTGCGCACCATGCGGCTGAAGAAGCCGATGTTGAGTTCACGCGACTCAGCGGCACCAGGTCCGATCTCGACGTCGACGCCCGCCGCGCGCAGGCGCTCGAAGCCTTGCCCCGCCACCAACGGATTGGGGTCGGCAAGCGATGCCACGACCCGCCGCACGCCCGCCGCGATCAGCGCGTCGCAGCAGGGGCCGGTGCGGCCATGGTGCGAGCACGGCTCGAGCGTGACGTACGCCGTGGCGCCCGCGACCGAATGGCCCTGCGCCGCGGCATCGCGCAGCGCCATCACTTCGGCATGCGGGCCGCCCGCCTTTTGCGTATGACCCTGGCCCAGCACGCGGCCATCGGCATCGCACAGCACACAGCCCACGCGCGGATTCGGATCGGTCAGCAGCAGCGCCGAGGTGGCGAGACGCAACGCAGTGGCGATGTGCTGCGCGTCTTGTTCGTGAGAGGGCATGGGTTTCGTGGAAGAAATTAACAGCGGCGTCGCCGGATCATACGAGCGGCATTCGATCGCGGATGAACGGTGCGCAAGCCTTCGCGAAGGTCCCCTTACGCTTGAAGTTCGATGGCGGGAACAAACAAGCAACTCGAGTTGCAACACAAGAGGGAGGGCATCGACACATGGCTTCATCGAAGCATCGGGGCACGGGCTTTTCGCTCGTGGAGGTACTCGTTTCCATCGTCGTGCTGAGCGTGGGCTTGCTCGGCACCGTGCGCATGCTGCTGGCATCCGTGCGCACGAGCAACGAAGCCGCAACATTTACTGCCGCGGTCAACCTTGTGCGCGAACTGTCGGAGAAGGCGCGCATGAACAAGGGCGTTGCGACAAGCAACAGCACGGCCAATGCGTACCTGGTCGAGCAGCGAGCGGTGGGCGTCGGCAGCGATGCGGGTTCCGCTGGCCGGACGTGCATGGCGTCCGGTGCCGCTTGTGATGCAGCGCAACTGGCGGCATGGGACATGCGCGAGTGGCTGCAGCGCATTGCCAAGGCATTGCCTGAAGCCCGCGTCAGCGTGTGCTTCGACGAAACCCCCTGGAGCGATGCAGCGGCCGAGTACGCATGGCCCTGCAGCCACACGGGCCGCAACGTGGTCGTCAAGCTCGGCTGGACGCCACGCGGTACTGCCGAGACAACGCGCCTGTCCGCACCGCGTCTGGTGATGCAACTGGTCCCGGGGCACGTGGACCATGTCCATGGCGGGACGTGAATCGATGCGGCCCGCGCCGCAGCGCGGAGTGACGCTGGTCGAGCTGCTGGTCGCCGTGGCCATCGCATTGGGACTGGTGCTTGCCGCCACGGCCACATTCGTCGGCAGCCGCCAGTTGTTCCAGACCCATACGGAAGCCCAGGCGGTCGAAGATTCGTTGCGGTTCGCCGGCTTCGTCGTCAGAGGCATCGTGCGCCAGGCCGGCTATGCCGACTACGCGCCCGACTACATCGACGCCGATGGCATGTCGGCCACAGGGAGCAACGCGACCTTGCTCGCGTCGTCGGCCGACCCGTTCGACCTGAACATCGTCGGTGCGCGCAATACGCGTGTGAGCGCTGTCGGCAATGGCTATGGCACGCACGACACCCGGGGTGTGAACGGCAGCGACTCGCTGCTCGTGCGCTTCTTCGGCCGCAGCCGGTCGAGCGGAGGCGGTGTCGAGCCGGACGGCACCATGGTCGATTGCATGGGCTTTGCGCAGCCCGGACCTACGGCCGGTCGCTCCGCATCCGCAGACCGCGCATGGAGCTTCTTCTACGTCGCGCAGGCGGCGGACGGCGAGCCCGAGCTCTACTGCAAGTACCGCAGCGAAAAGGACGGCAGGTTCAGGGCCGAACCGCTGGCGCGTGGCATCGAGGTCTTCAAGGTCGTCTACGGCTACGACGGCAATGGCGACGGTGTTCCCGAGCGCTGGCTCGATGCGGCGCAGATCGAAGCGCAGGCCACCTCCGCCGCGAAGGTCGCCGACGAATGGCGCAAGGTGGTCGGGCTGCGCATCGGCATGGTGGCGCGCAGCGCGCGCGACAACAGCGCACCGCGGCAGGCGAGCGAACTGCTCTACCCGCTGGGCCCCACGTTCTTCGACGTGAGCTTCAAGCCCAAGCCCGACGGCAGGCTGCGGCGCGTCGCGACCTTCACGGTCATGTTGCGCAATGTCGTGAAAGACCCGGTGCCATGAGGCAGGCCACCCGATCCTCGTCGCGCGGCTTCTCGCTGATCGTCGTGATGCTCATGCTGATCGCCGTCTCGGTGCTCGGCCTTGGCGCGGCGCAGATGTCGCTTGTCAATGAACGCAGCGCACGCAACGACCGCGACACCGAAGTGGCGTTCCAGGCCGCCGAAGCCGCACTGGTCGATGCCGAGAGCGATGTGCTCGGGCCCAACGACGGCGCGCGGCAACGCCTGTGCCTTTTCAGCAGCACTGACGCAACGGCGTTCGTGAACGGATGCGGTGGTGAAGGCGAGCAGCAGGGGCTGTGCGCGCCGGGCGAATCCGGCAGCGAGCCGGCCTGGATGGCGGCCGACTTCTCGGCCGATGCAGGCAAGTCCGTCGCCTACGGCACCTTCACGGGGCAGCGCTACCTCAGCGGCGAGTCGGCGCGGGGCTCGCCTGCCGGCGCACTGTCTGCGCGAGCACCGCGCTACATCGTGGAGGCGCTTCGCCATCGCGGTGGCTGGCAGGCCGACCAGCTCCAGAGCGCGGGTGCCGGCGACGCTCGCTACATCTTTCGCGTCACCGCCATCGGCTACGGCATGCGCGAGGAGACGCAGGTGGTGCTGCAGACCAGCTTGTACAAACCGGCGGCCAGCCCCGGCTGCTCTTCATGAAAGGCAGGACCTGCATGCGTGGTCTTCCTGTTGCTGGCATTGCCGCCTTGCTTCTTTGCGTCGTCGGTTGTGCGCAAGCCGCCGGCCCGGCGCTGCCGCCCGATGCGGTGCTGCCGGACGAGCCGCTCGCCTCGCTGGCGGCGCAGGCTGATCCTCACGTGGTGATTGACCTTGCCTTGAAGGTTGCGAATGCCGGTGCAGCTTACCGGGGACGTTTCGACTGGACGCAAACCTATTCGGGCTACTGGGACCCGATGGGTTGCTATCGCTATGCGAGTTCCGAGGTGCTTTTCAAGCGCACGTCCAACGCAACGAGGGACCGCGGCGGAGAGATCGTTTGCAGCCACCAGTGGAGCGGCAATCTCTTGAACTGGGCGGCGTCTTCCACCCTCGATGCGGTGCGCCTTGCATTGACAGGCGGCGATCGCGTGGTGGACGAGCCCGGCCGGACCGTGTTGCAGCGCGCCGTGCTGCCGGAAGCGTTCTATCGCAGCAGCCACTTCGCCGACAAGGCCCTGACGGGCAACCTGGACAAGCTCACGCCGCTGGTCACGGGCGGTGCCGATGGTGTGCGTGCCACGGACACGATCCACTTCAACAGTTGCCTCGACCGCTTGTTCATCGGCCCGACCGCCACGGGGATTTGCCTCGAACCCGGGCGCGACCAGCACCACGGCCCGGGTCTTGCCAGCGCGCCCTACGTTGCACGCGTGGAAGTCTGCTCGCCTGAAGAGGCCGCAACGCGTCGCAATCTCTGCTTCAAGTACCCCAGCGGCCATTACAAGCCCATCGGCGCCCTGCAGGCGCATTCGGAGCGAATGCGTTTTTCCGTCTTCGGCTACTTGGTGGACGACGACCCTGCGCGTTACGGCGGCGTGCTGCGCGCGCCCATGACGCACACGGGCCCCACAAAGATCGACGCCGCGTTCGATCGGGTAGACAACACGCAGGCGGAATGGGATGCCAACACCGGCGTCTTCAAGGCCGACCCCATGTCTTCCGCTGGCGCCCACGATGGCACCGCAATGTTCAGCGGTGTCGTCAACGCCATCAACCGCTTCGGGCGCAGCGGTGCGCGGCCGGGCAGCTACAACAGCTTCGATCCCGCAGGCGAGCTTTACTACGAGTCGCTGCGCTATCTCCAGGGCAAGCCGCCGAGCCCGCAAGCCGTGACGGGTCTGACGCCGGGCGACGATGTTCGAAAGGGCGGCCTTCCCGTCTACAACGGCACCAATCACTGGGGCGTGGGCACGCAGGCTCGAACGCAATCAGCTGTTGCCAGTTGCCAGAGGCGGCACATCCTCGCGATCGGCGATCTGGAAACAGACCACGACCGCTCCTTGCCCGGCAGCACCAGAGGCGATTCGCTTGCGGATTTCCATCGCGGCTTCAACGGCGCTGCCTACGAACCGGACACGGCCCACTGGACAAGCCTGGTCGGCGCGTTCGAGAACAGGGAGGTGCTTTCCTACGCGCACCCCTCCGCAAAGACGGGCCTCGTGACCACGGGCAACGGCGGTCTGCCCGCCTTCAACTACAAGGGCGGCGCGCGGCTCACGTCGAGCAACATCGCGACCGCCGACACCGGTGCCGACAAAGGCTCGTTCGGCATGGCGGGGCTGGCGTACTGGGCGCGCACGCAGCAGCTTCGCCGCGATCTGCCGGATGCGCGGGTGCAGACCTTCGCCATCGACCTGGGGCAAGGCGAAGACAGCGCGATCCGGCAGAAGCAGCGCGGCAGTGTTTTCTATCTCGCCGCCAAGTACGGCGGTTTCACGGACAGCAACGAGGACGGCAACCCGTTCCGGGCGTCCGACGGCGCAGGGCGCCCGGATGTGGCGAGCAACACCGAATGGGCCGACGGCCTCGATGCGGATGGGCAGCCGAAGCCCTTGAACTACTTTCTGGCGAGCGACCCACGGCAGGTGGTGTCGGCGATCCGCAAGGTCTTCCAGCAGGCGGCCGCGCCATCGGCGCGCGGTGTGACCGGCGGCGCGATGTCGTCGGACCGGCTCGCGCAGGCAGGGGCAAATTTCTACCTGGCGCAGTCCGGCGGACATCGGTGGGCGGGCACGCTGCTGTCATACCCGCTCGCGCTCGATGCCCGCACTGGCAGGGTGCAGCGTGGCGATCGACCCGACTGGGACGCGGGCGCCTTGTTGACCGGCCACCCGGCAGCCCAGCCACCAGTGGCGGCACGCGATCTGTCGAGCAGGCGCATCTTCAGCCTGTCGACAGCCGGTGTCGGCATCCCGTTCGAATGGACCGCACTCGACTCAGCCCTTCGCGGCCACCTGGACGCCACACCCTACGCTGAGCCCTCCGCATCGGATGATCTCGGCCCCGAGCGGCTGGCCTATCTGCGAGGGGAGCGGCGCAAGGAACAGTCGATGCCGGGCGGCGTGTTCCGGGTGCGCGATTCGGTCATGGGCGACGTGGCCCATTCCGTTCCCTTGTTCGTGAGCGCACGGCAGGGGCGGCAGGCGGCGGTGTACGTCGGCGCCAACGACGGCATGCTTCACGCCTTTTCCGCGCAGACAGGCGAAGAGCTCTTTGCCTATGTGCCGCGCGGCATTTTCCCCAGGCTGGCGGCGTACACCTCGCCGGACTACATTCACCAGAGCCATGTCGACGGCTCGCCAGTCATCGGTGAAGTGCCGATGGCCAATGGCGTGCGCAGGACGGTGCTGGTCTCCGGCGCCGGCGGTGGGGCCACCGGTGTCTTCGCCCTCGATGTGAGCGACCCCGCGGCGTTCTCCGCCGCGAAGGTGATGTGGGAGTTCGGCGCCGCGGACGACGCGGACATGGGCCACCTGACGCAGGCGCCGCGCGTGCTGAGGTTCCGCACCTCGGCGGCTGGCCGCGCGGGGGCAGCCACCTACCGTTGGTTTGCCGTCGTGCCTTCGGGCTTCAACAACGCCAATCCCGAGAAGCGTGCCGCGCTGTTCCTGCTTTCACTCGACAAGCCGGCGGGCGCGGCCTGGGCGCGGGGCGTCAACTTCCACAAGATCGTCCTGCCTCGCCCGGCCGACAACACCATGGTGAACGCGTTGAGCGTGCCGGGCGACTATGCGGCGGCCGACGGCGCCACGCGATTCCTCTATGCCGGTGACACCCAGGGCAATCTGTGGAAGTTCGACTTCACCGGCAATGCACCGTGGAGCGAAGGCAACGCGCTGGGGCTCAAGGGCGAGCCGCTGATGGTCGCGACGGTGGCCGAGGGCGGCATGGCTGCCAGGCGCCAGCCGATCACCGTGCAACCAGAGGTCGGCGTTGGGCCGGGCGGCGACGCCATCGTGCTTTTCGGCACCGGGAAATTCGTGAGCCCTGAAGACCTGGCTCGCTCGAACCATGGGTTGCAGACCATGTACGCCGTCTACGACAACGGCACGGCCGTTCCTGCCGGCGCCGCGCGAGCGCAGCTCCAACCGCGCAAGCCGGCCGTCGTGGCGGGGCAGACGCTTTCGTCCATCGATGGCGATGCGTTCGTGTACGGCGCCTTCGACCGCAAGACGACGAGCCGGCGCGGCTGGTACTTCGATCTGCCGGCGTCACCCGATCAGGGAGAGCGGCTGGTGTCCAGGCCGGTGCTGGCCGATGGCCAGTTGTTCTTCAGCACGCTGATTCCGCGGGCCAGCGCGTGCGGTGGCGATGCGGGTGGACGCAGCTGCGCGGTGAATGCGATGACCGGGCTCTCGAAGGCCGGCACCTGCGAGCCTTTGGAGGCGGCCTTGCCAGGAACGACGCATCTGGTGCAACTGGGGGAGGCCACCTACAGCGCGACCGATGCGTTCGGGCGCCGGTCCGTCACACGGCGGTTGTCCGTCATCGGTCTGGGCGGCCGGGGCGGCGTCTCGACGGCCCGGCCTGCCGAGGGCGGCAAGGGGACGCAGGTGGCAGGGCGGCTGAACTGGCGGCAGGTCATCGATTACCGGGGAGCGAAGAAGCAATGAGCGCGACAGCAGCATCGAGGATTCGAGGGTTCACGTTGATCGAGGTGATGATCGTGCTCGCCATCGTGGCCATCCTGGCGGCCATCTCCTATCCGTCGTACATGGACTTCGTGCGCAAGAGCTGGCGCAGTGAAGCGCGGTCCGCGCTGATGCAGCAGATGCAGCAGCAGGAACGCCACTTCACCCAGGTCGGCCGCTACAGACCCTACGAGGGCGACTCGGGCGATGGCGGGGCGGGTGGCAAGTACGCCGTTGAAAGCGGCACCTGCGAAGGGCACGGCAACATCGAACGCTGTGTCCGGCTGACGGCAACCCTGAAGGCTGGTCTTTCCGATCCGATGGCCGGCAAGTTCTGGATCGACAGCATGGGTGGCAAAGGGTGCGACGGCCTGCTGCGCGAGAGGTGCTGGCAGTGAAGGCGTTGCGCTGCGGGGTGAAGCCCGCCAGTGGCTTCACGTTGGTCGAGTTGATGGTGGTCGTGGCCATCGTGGCGGTGCTGGCAATGGTCGCCGTGCCGAGCTTTCGCGATCTGCTGCTCAATCAGCGGCTGGCGGCGGCTGCGCAGGGGTTCAATGCCGCGCTGAGTCTTGCACGCATGGAGGCGATCCAGCGTTCGGAGAGCGTCAGGGTGCTGGCGCGCTCGGGTGGCGGCGACTGGGGCAGTGGTTGGTCCGTGATGGCCGGGGCCGACCCGCCGCGCCAGGTCCTGCGAAGTTTCGAGCAATTGCCGGAGGGGGTAAGCGTCGATGCTGCGCTTGGAGACGGGTTTGTCCAGGGGCTGCGCTACGACAGCAATGGCTTTTCCCGCCGGGCAGCCAGTGGCGCCTTCGGTGCCGGATGCCTCACCCTGAAGGCCGACACCGGCCGCAGGGCATCCATCATCGTTTCAGGATCGGGCCGCGCGAGGGTTTGCGATCCGGACCGGCGCGGCGACTGCGGCGCTGGGGCATGCGGCAGGGGAGGCAAACAGGAGGAAGAGGGTGGCGCATGAGGCGGCCGGCTGGCAGGGGGTGAAGAAACCGCAGCGTGCCCGGGGCGCGCTGCAGGTTCATTCACGGTACGGATGTCAGATGTCCCGCAGCAGCTGCCGGAACTCGTCCACGTCTTCGAAGCTGCGATACACCGAGGCAAAGCGCACGTAAGCCACCTTGTCCATGCGCTTGAGTTCGCGCATCACCAGCTCGCCGACCTTGGTCGAGTCGATTTCGCGCAGGCCGCTGGCCAGCAGCTTCTGCTCGATGCGCAGCAGGGCGTTGTCGATCTGCTCGATGCTCACCGGCCGCTTGCGCAGCGCCAGCATCATCGAGGCGCGCACCTTGCTCGAATCGAAGTCGGCGCGGCTGCCGTCCTTCTTGACGACGACCGGGAAATTGACGTCGGGCCGCTCGTAGGTGGTGAAGCGCTTGTCGCAGGCGCTGCACTGGCGGCGCCTGCGGACGAAGTCGGCGTCTTCCGACACGCGGGTCTCGACGACCTGCGTTTCAAGATGACCGCAAAAAGGGCACTTCATGCGGCCATCACGATGCCGGGCGCTGCTTCGGGGTTCAGCGGTAGACCGGGAACCGGCTCGTCAGTGCATGCACCTTGGCGCGCACCGCGTCGATGTTCGCCGCGTCGCGCGGGTTCTCGAGCACGTCGGCGATCAGGTTCGCGGTGATGCGGGCCTCTTCGTCCTTGAAGCCGCGGGTGGTCATGGCCGGGGTGCCGATGCGCACGCCGCTGGTGACCATCGGCTTTTCGGGGTCGTTCGGGATCGCGTTCTTGTTGATCGTCATGTGGGCGCTGCCCAGCACGGCTTCGGCTTCCTTGCCGGTGATGCCCTTGGCGCGCAGGTCGACCAGCATCAGGTGGCTTTCGGTGCGGCCGCTCACGATGCGCAGGCCCCGCTCGGTGAGGGTGTCGGCCACGATCTTGGCGTTCTTGACCACCTGTTGCTGGTAGGCCTTGAACTCGGGCGACATGGCTTCCTTGAACGCGACGGCCTTGGCGGCGATCACGTGCATCAGCGGGCCGCCTTGCAGGCCCGGGAAGATCGCGCTGTTGATGGCTTTTTCGTGCTGCGACTTCATCAGGATGATGCCGCCGCGCGGGCCGCGCAGGCTCTTGTGCGTGGTCGATGTGACGATGTCGGCGTGCGGCACCGGGTTCGGGTACACGCCCGCGGCCACGAGGCCGGCGTAGTGGGCGATGTCGACCATGAAGATCGCGCCGACGTCCTTGGCCACCTTGGCGAAGCGCTCGAAGTCGATGTGCAGCGAGTAGGCCGAGGCGCCCGCGATGATGAGCTTGGGCATGTGCTCGTGCGCCTTGCGCTCCATCGCGTCGTAGTCGATGGCTTCGTTGGCGTCCAGGCCATAGCTCACCACGTTGAACCACTTGCCGCTCATGTTCAGCGGCATGCCGTGGGTCAGGTGGCCGCCTTCGGCCAGGCTCATGCCCATGATGGTGTCGCCGGGCTTCAGGAAGGCGAGCATCACGGCTTCGTTGGCCGAGGCACCGCAATGCGGCTGCACGTTGGCGGCGTCGGCACCGAAGATCTGCTTGATGCGGTCGATGGCCAGTTGCTCGGCCACGTCGACGTGCTCGCAGCCGCCGTAGTAGCGCTTGCCCGGGTAGCCTTCGGCGTACTTGTTGGTGAGCTGCGAGCCTTGGGCGGCCATGACGGCGGGCGAGGCGTAGTTCTCGCTGGCGATCAGCTCGATGTGATGTTCCTGGCGCGCGTTTTCGGCTTGAATGGCGGCCCAGATTTCGGGGTCGGTCTGTTCGACCAGGATATTGCGTTGGTACATGGCAGTCCTTTGAAGACGAGGTCCTTGTTCAACCAAACAAGGGCTGCCCAGGCGAACGGCTGAACGCCTGTTGTGGTCAGGCGGCACGCTTCCCAGTGGTATTCCACGTCAGCGCGTGGCACCTTTTCAGGGTGCTGCGCCTATCGCCAGTCGCGTACCGGCCGAGTGTAGCTCACACCCGGCCACCAGCACTTCAGGAAACGGCGGAAAGCAGCGCGACCTTGGCCGGCTCGGCGCCTTCTTCCGGCTGCTTGGCCGGCGCCACCACGGGGATCGGCTGCGAACGCACGGCCGGCGGCAGCACCGACGGTGCGCGGCCGTTGGCCACCTGCAGCAGGCGTTCGTGCTCGGCCATCACCTTGCTGGCGTAGCCGCCGTCGTCTTCGAGATTGGCCGCGCCCACGTAGTAGCGCAGGCCGCCTTCGAGCGAGCCAGCACGGGCGATGCATTCCTGCAGGACCTTCACGCCGACGCGCATGTTCGTCACCGGGTCGAAGGCGGTGAGCGTGCCGCCCGCGCTTTCGTACTTGTCGCCGTGCACGCGGGTCATGACCTGCATGAGGCCCTGTGCGCCCACCTGGCTTTGGGCGAAGGGGTTGAAGCTGGACTCGACGGCCATGATCGCAAGGATCAGCGTCGGGTCGATCTTCGTGCGCTTGCCGATGCCATAGGCCTCGGCGACCAGCACGCTCAGCGGCTCGGCGGCCACGCGGTACTTCTTGCTCAGCCAGTAGGCCACCGCGGCTTGCTGCTTGGGCAGCTCGCTGGGGCTCGCGGCCGTGGTGCGCTCGATGGCGGTCGGCTCGAGGTCGGTGGCTTCAGGCGCGGGCTTGCGCGACTGCAGCCAGCCCATCAATTGCTCTTCGCCGGTCTTGCGCAGGTCGGGCCGCGCCACGAGGGCGAGGGCCGCGAACACGATGGCCAGACCGACCAGTGCGAACCCGTTATGGGTGATTTCAAAAAAGCCGTCTGCCACATCGGACACAAAGGTCCTTAGCCCGCGGGCTGTGGCATCAAACGCCTTGTTCATCGCTCTTCCTTTCTGTGCGGCACCCGAACCGCAACGCCTGGAGCAGGCGAGGGATGAGGGCAACGGCGCTTGGATTGGTACGAATCAGGTTCCGCGCATGGAAGGAGGGGTTAGGAGCGCGGTGACCTGATCAAGCCGGGGGGGTAGTTCGGCAGCGGATTCAGGGAGGCCCCGCTGCGTCCGGCAGTCAGGGCAGGCCGGATTCTAGCGTGGCTAAATACACGGTCAAGTATAACAAATTGGTTTCTTATGCTAATAGTTGTTTAAAAAATTGACCGCGCTAGAGGTGTTTCGGCTTAAGGGAAAGCCCTCGGAAGATTCGATTTGCAATGCGAGGGTGCGGCACCTAATCTGAACGGGCCTGAGGTTTCAGGCGTTTTTCCGAGGTCCGGCAGCCCGAGGTGCAAGTCAAGGGTTCGAAAGACCGAGGATCCACGGTGGCAATCTCTTGCTGCCAGCACGGCGGGAACCATTGACTTCCGGTCGCGCGAATCGATGGCATGGGTCTTGTGCCCGCCATCAAGCCCGGTGACGAGACATCCCGTCGAGCCACCGGGCTTTCTTGCTTCTGGGATTGCGCACGCGTTTGCGGAACACTTCCGCGATGAACGTAGCTTCGATCAAACAAAACAAATGGGTGCGACGTGGGATCGTCGCGGTGCTGGTTCTTCTGGCCTTCTGGGTCATTGCCTGGCTGGCGGTGCCTCCGATTGCCAAGAGCCAGATCCAGAAGATCGCGAGCGAGAAACTCGGCCGGCAGGTCACGGTCGGCAAGGTCGATTTCAAGCCCTGGACGCTGGAGCTCACGCTGAGCGACCTGCGCATTGCCACCGCCGACGGCAGCAAGTCGCAAGTGGCCATCCAGCGCATCTACGCGGACGGCGAGCTGCAGTCGATCTTCCGTCTCGCGCCGGTGGTCGATGCGGTCACGGTGGATGGCCCCGCCATCCTGCTCACGCACCAGGCCGACGGCAAATACGACATCGACGACATCCTGGCCAAGCTCTCGGCCGGCCCGCCGCCCGATCCGAACGCCAAGCCGGCGCGCTTTGCCATCTACAACATCGCGATCAATGGCGGCTCGGTCGATTTCGACGACCAGACGGTCCATCGCAAGCACGAGCTGCGCGACTTCGTGCTCCAGGTGCCTTTTCTGAGCAACCTTGCCTCCAAGCGCGACGTCAACACCGAACCCAAGCTCGCCTTCACGCTGAACGGCAGCAAGTTCGACTCGGCCGCCTTCACCGCGCCTTTTTCCGAAAACCGCAAGACCGACGCCCACGTGCAGTTCAAGGGCCTCGACCTGGTGCCGTACCTCGGCTACATCCCCGGCGGCCTGCCGGTGCGCCTGCAGGCTGGCAGCCTGGACGCCGACCTGAAGATCGGCTTCGAGCAGGGCGCCACGACCGGCCTGAAGATCACCGGCACCGTCGAGGCGCACACCGCCAAGGTGGCCGACGCGCGCGGCCGCGACCTGCTGGGCTTCGAGTCGCTCAAGCTGGCGCTTGCCGATGTGCGGCCGCTGGAGTCGGTGTTCCATCTGAGCGAGATCGCCCTGGTCAATCCGCAGTTGGCTGTCGCGCGCGACGCGGCCGGTCAGCTCAACCTGCTGGCCACCGACCCCGCCACCGGTGCAACGGAGAAGGCGGCGCCTTTGCCCGCCGCGGCCGCCAGCGCTCCCGCGGGCAAGCCGGCTGAAAAAGCCGCACTGAAGGTGCAGGTCGACAAGGTCGCGCTGAGCGGCGGCCGTATCGGCTGGCGCGACGAGACCGTCAAGCCCGCTGCCGCCGTCGACCTGACCGACCTCGGCATCGACGTCACCGGCGTCACCTGGCCGATGGAAAAGCCGGCCGAGTTCAACGGCGGCACCGCCATCGCCGGCGCCAGCCTCAAGTTCAAGGGCAGCGCGACCGACAAGGTGGCCGATGTGCAGACCGAGGTCGATGCGCTGCCGCTGTCGCTCGCCGCGCCTTATCTGGCGCAGAGCCTGGAGCCCACGCTGGACGGCAAGCTCAGCGGGCAGATCGACATCGCCTGGGCCCAGCCCGAGCTGAAGTTCAAGGCGCGCCGCCTGTCCGCCGACGGGCTGGCGCTGACGCAGGCCAAGACCGCGTTGGCCAGCGTCGGTCGCTTCGAGCTGGTCGATGCCGAGGTCGACATGACGAAGCACACCTTGAACGTGGCCTCGTTCACCGCGACCAACCCCAAGGTGCGCGTCGAGCGCGACAACGAGAAGCGCTGGATGTTCGAGCGCTGGCTCAAGACGCCGGCCGGCGGCGGCACCAAGGAGGTCGAAGCCAAGGTGGCCGCGCCGAAGCCCGCCGCCGCGCAAGCGCCGCAGCCCGGCGCCAACACCAAGCCGTGGGCGCTGACCATCGGCACCGTGGCGGTCGACAACGGCAGCCTTTCTTATTCAGACAAGGCAAGCGCCACGCCAGTGGCGGTCGAGGTCACGGCCTTCAAGCTCAATGCCCAGAAGATCGCGCCGGACACCAACACCGTCTCGCCGCTGCAGGTCTCGGGGCGCATCGGGTCCGCGGGCCGCTCGGCCGATCCGGGGCGCTTCGACTACAAGGGCAACCTCGTGCTGAAGCCGCTGGCGGCCGAAGGCCGACTGGAGATCGCGTCTTTCCCGGCGCATGCCTTCAAGGCCTATTACGCCGACGCGCTCAACGTCGACATCCGCCGCGCCTTCGCAAGCTACCGCGGCACGGTGCACTACACGACCACTCCGGCGGGCATGAGCGTCAAGCTGGCTGGCGACACCGCGCTCGACGACTTCCGTGCCAACAGCGTTTCGCTGACCCAGTCGCCGGGCTTCGACCGCAACAACAACCAGTTGCTGAGCTGGAAGACCCTGAGCCTGCGCGGCCTGCAGGTCAGCATGGCACCCAACACCGCGCCGGCCGTGGACGTGCGCGAAACCACGCTGACCGACTTCTTCGCCCGCGTGATCGTCGATCCGACCGGCCGGCTCAACCTGCTGAACCTGACGAAGAAGGGCGAGGCCGAAGCCAATGCCGCCGCAGCAGCGGCTGGCGAAGCCAGCACCCGCAAGGGCCCGGGTGGCACCACCACCACAACCCGCGCTGCGCCGGCACCGAAGGCGACGGGCGGCGCGCCGGTGTCGGCCGAAGCCATGGTCGGCGGAGCCCCCGAACCGGCCAAGCCGGCGGCTGCCGCAGCGCCCGTTGCCACCGCGCAGGCGGCCGACGCGGGCCTGGCACCCGTCATCAACTTCGGGCCGATGAGCCTGGTCAACGGCAAGATCGACTTCACCGACCTGTTCGTCAAGCCCAACTACTCGGCCGATCTCAGCGAGCTGACCGGCAAGCTCAGTTCGTTCTCGTCGAACCCGCCGAAGGGCGAGGGCGGCCGGCCCGCGCTGGCCGACCTCGAATTGCGCGGCAAGGCGCAGCAGACCGCCGCGCTCGAAATCACTGGCAAGCTCAATCCGCTGGCCAAGCCGCTCGAGCTGGACATCACCGCCAAGATGCGCGACCTCGACCTGGCGCCGCTATCGCCGTACTCGGTTCGCTATGCGGGCCATGGCATCGAGCGCGGCAAGATGAGCATGGACGTCAACTACAAGGTGGCGGCCGATGGCCAGCTGACGGCCACCAACAAGCTGGTGCTCAACCAGCTGCAGTTCGGCGACGAGGTGGCGGGCGCGCCCGCCAGCCTCCCCGTGAAACTGGCCGTGGCCCTGCTGGCCGACCGCAATGGCGTGATCGACGTCGACCTGCCGCTCAGCGGTTCGCTCAACGACCCGCAGTTCAGCGTCGGTCCGCTGATCTGGAAGGCCGTGGTCAACCTGATCGGCAAGGCGATCACGGCACCGTTCAGCCTGCTCACGGGCGGGCTCGGCGGCGGCAGCGGCGAATCGAGCGCCATCACCTTCGAGCCGGGCAGCTCGACGCTCAGCGACTCGGCCAAGGAGAGCCTGGGCAAGGTCGTGAAGGCCCTGACCGACCGGCCTTCGCTGCAGATGACCGTGATCGGCACCTCCAGCCTCGAAAAGGAGCGCGACGCCTACCAGCGCCAGCGCCTGCGCCAGCTCACCCTGGCCGAGAAGCGCCGCATCGCGGTGCGCGGCGGCCAGACCGGCACCGACGTGCCGCCTGTCACCGACGCCGAATACCCCGAGCTGCTGACCGCCGTCTACAAGCGCGCCGACATCACCAAGCCGCGCAACATGGTCGGCCTGGCCAAGGACCTGCCCGTGAAGGAAATGGAAAACCTGCTGCTCGCGAGCGTGCCGGTCGACGAAGAGTCGATGCGGCAGCTCGCGGTCGAGCGCGGCGCCGCCGTGCGCGACTACCTGCTCGCGCAGAAGCTGCCGAGCGAACGCCTGTTCCTCGGCGCGGTGCGCACCACCGCCAGCGGCGCCGACTGGAAGCCGGGCGCGGAGCTCAGCCTGACCATGAAGTGAGGAGGCCGGGACTTGGTTTTTTCCTTCAGCTTGCTATATATGTAGTCCGTTAATCTCCCCGCCCACAGCCCCGCGTTCGCCGCAGTCCCGCAACGGATTTCAGCGGCCAACCGCAAGTGGGTGAAAATGTCGATGTGCGCCGGCCTTTGCCGGCGCCTTCGCTTTCTCTACTAAGACAACGATTTCGCGCAGTGACCTCTACTTCTTCCAAGCCACACGACCTTCAGGCCCTCGACACGCTCACCGGCGGCGCCTTCACCGCGCCAACCTCCGGCGAGCGCGCCGCGCGCATCCGCGACTGGCTCGCGGGCAACCCCGCGCCCGAGCAGATGCAGGAAGTCTTCAAGGAGCTGAGCGGTCGCGACAAGGGCGCCGCGCGCCTGCTGCGCGAGAAACTCGATGAGCTCAAGCGCGCCAAGGGCCAGGAGGCCATCGCCGCCGAATGGGCGCAGAAGGCCGAGGCGCTGTTGGGCCAGTCCAAGCTCAACATCGCCGATGCCCTGGCCTGGCAGCGAGATGCCGCCAAGGCTGGTGCGCCGCTGTCGCGCGAGCCGCTGGCCGGGCTGAAGCTCAAGCTGGCCGAACGCGTCAAGGGCATCGAAGACCTGCAGCATCGCGCCCAGGTGCACCGCGAAGCCGCCGTGCTGCTGGCACAGCGTTTCGAAGTGCTTTCCACCAAGGGCTGGCAAGACGCCCAGGCGGCTGAAGAATCGCTGCGCGCCGACGTCACTCATTGGCAGCAACAGGCAACCGAGATCACCTCCGACGTCAACTGGAGCAGCCTGGACGCCAAGTTCGCGCCGCAGCTCGAATCGTCGAAGTCGCAACTGCTGGTGGTGTCCGACGCTTTCCACGGCGCACTGGCCCTGGCGATTGCCGCTGCCGCCGATGCCGCGGCTCCGCTACCGCCCGTGCCCGTGTGGGCCGATGAACTGCGCGCCGCGCGCGGCGAAGTCGTGGCGCCCAAGGCCGCCGCACCCGCCCGGCCCGCCGCGCCCAAGGTCGATCCGGCCGTGCGCGCCGCCGCGCAAGACGCCGTGCAGGCCGCGCTTGCCAAGCTCGAACAGGAAACTGCCGAAGGCCATGGCAAGGCGAGCGCCGGTGCGGCTGCCGCACTGCGCGCCGTGCTCAAGGAGCATGGCAAGCTGGTCGAGGCACCGCTCGAAGCCCGCGTGCATGCCGCGCTGGTCGCCGCCGGTGAACTCGAAGGCTGGCAACGTTGGAGCGCCGACAAGGTGCGCGAAGACCTCGTCGCGAAGGCCGAAGGCCTGCTCAAGCGCCCCGAAGGCCAGGCCCTCGGTGGCCGCAAGATGCAGGAAACCCTACGTGCGCTGCGCGACCAGTGGAAGCAGGCCGACCAGGGTGGCGTGCCGAACCACGCGCTCTGGAAGCGTTTCGACGAAGCCTGCAACGAGGCCCACAAGGTCGTCGAGGCCTGGCTCGAAAAGGTGCGCGCCGATGCTGCCGAGCACCGTGCGCATCGCGTCGCGCTGATCGAAGAAGTCAAGGCCTGGGCTGCCGCGCATGCCGACGCCGCCGACCTGAAGGCGCACAACCGCGCGCTGCACCAGTTCGCCGATCGCTGGCGCGACGCCGGCCATGTGGGCGAGAAGGTGTTTGCCGAACTGCAGCCGCTGTGGAACGAAGCTTTCGGCGCCGCCCGCGCACCCTTCGAGACCGCGCAAAAGGCCAGCGTCGAACGCCGCCAGGCCATGATCGCCGAGGCTGTCGAGCTGGGTGCCCAGCCCGTGCTGCGCATCGACGCCGTCAAGGCGCTGCAGCAGCGCTGGCAGGCCGAAGCGCAAGGTGTGCCGCTCGACCGCCGCCATGAACAGAAGATGTGGGACGCTTTCCGCGCGCCCATCGACGAAGCCTTCAACCGCAAGACCGCCGAGCGTGAAAAGGCGTCGTCCGCGATGAGCGAGCACGACCGCCATGTGCTCGAGGCCTCCAAGGCGCTGGACGCGGCCAATGCCGGCGGCGACGTGCAGAAGATTCGTGCCGCCATCGCCCGCCTCGAAGGCGCGCTGCGTGGCGAAGCGCCGCCGCCAGCACCGAAGGCCGAGCAGGCGAGCGACGGTCCGTCCGTGGGCGCGACCGAGGTGGTTGCACCGGGTCAGGCCGCTGCCGAATTCGGCGAAAGCGCCGGACAGGCACCGAGCCCGAGCGACGCACAGGCTTCGCCCGGCACGCACGCCGATGCCGCATCCGCAGCGTCGGCCGACCTGGTGGCACCTGCCGATGGCGCCGATGCATCGGCCCGCTCGGACAGCCAGGCACATGACGCCGGCGAAGCCGCTGCAGCCGAAAGCCCGGCGCCCGCCGCTGCGCCCAAGCCGGCTCCCAAGCCTGTCGTGGCCATGCGTGGCGACGACCGCCCGAGCAGCAAGAAGAACGAGGCGGCACCTGTCGCCCGTGGCGCCGGTGGCCGTTTCGGCGATCGTCGCGATGGTGGCCGGCCCGGTGCGGGCGGCCCGGGTCGCCCGGGTGGCGACCGCGGCGCACCGCGCTCCGACGCGCGCGGTGACCGTGGTGCCCCAGGCGGCCCCGGCGGTCGTTTCGGCGACCGTCCGCCGCGCTTCGAAGACCGTGGCCCTCGTCTCGGCGACGCCGCCTTCCGCGCCCAGCGCGAGGCGCTCGAGCGCGCGGACATGGCGCTGCGCAAGCTCGCGGCCCAGGCGCATGGCGAGGCGTTGACCCAGGTGCTCGGCGCCTGGGAGCAACGCGATGCCGCCCGCCTGCCAAGCGTGCAGGAACTCGGCCGCGCGGTCACCCCTGCGGTGCGCACCGGCTGGTCGCAGGCGCTGGGTTCGGCGCCAACGGCCGCCGCTGGTGATGCCGCCGAAGCACTGCTGCGCCTCGAAATGGCCGCTGAAGTGCCGACGCCCGCCGAGCAGCTCGATGCGCGCCGCGCGCTGCAGCTCAAGCTGCTGACGAAGCGCGGCGATCCGGCGCCGGCGCAGACCTGGGGTCAGGACGCCGGCAAGGTGCTGGCTGCGGCGCATGACGCGGCCAGCGCGCGTCGTTTGCAGAACGCGCTGAAGGCGCTGCTGCGCAAGTAAGGGCAGAGCCAGCCGACAACCATGAAAAAGGCGCCCCGCGGGGCGCCTTTTCTTTAGGGAATACGCAGGCTTTCGGGCCGCGTCAGACCTTCTCGCCGATCACCGGCGTCTGGACCGCGGCAGCTTGCTCTGCCGCGTACCCGCTGGCGATCTTCCGCCGGACGAACAGCCCGCCGATGCCCAGCAGCAGCGCAACCGCACCGACGATCAGCGTGCCCTTGTCCGTCGCACTCGATGCGGCTGCCTTGTCCTTGATTTCCATGATCTTCTGCACCTCGGCCAGCGCGAGCACCGGCTGGCCCTTGAGCTTGACCTCGTACACCAGGTTGTTGTCCGAAGGATCGACGCGCACGTCGACGGCCTCGTCGATCAGCGGTTCGAGCTTCTTGCGGCCGACCGCGTAGTCCACGCGCCATTTCTCGGTACTGCCATCGGCCAGCTTGGCGTCGAGCACGAAGTAGTGGCGCGTCGTGCTGCCGCCGCGGCGGCGCTTGGTGGTCTCGGTGATTTCGCTGCCGCTGACGATCGTGCCGCTCTTGGCAACCAGGTCTTCCACGGCCGTGCCATGCGTGTCGGCGCCGGCCTTGAATTGCGCGTATGCGGCCCAGCCGAGGATGCCGATGCCGAACAGCAGCGCAATCCAAGCTTTGCCTGTCAGTTGATAGAACCAATCCCTCATGTTGTTTACCTTTTTTGGCGAGTTGATAACCCGTCAATGGTAAGGGTTGGATTGCTATCGATTGCGTAGCAATCTATCCAGCAAGGGCGTGCGCTCAGAGCCTTTTAGGCAGAAAGAATTCATCGAAAAGCGCGAGCACTTCGGGGAAGTCTCGGCCGAAATTCGCGCGGTTCACGAAGTAGGCCTCGCAGGCCACCGCGAAGAACTCGCTGAGCGACGTTGCGCCGTAGGCGTCGAGCCAGGGCGGCTCGGCGCCGAACCGGTCGGCCAGGATGGTCTTTTCGCGAAAGTCCTCGTAGGCGGGTTTCAGCACGGCCAGCCATGCAGCGCGGGCTTCGCGCGCGTTGCGACGGCCGGCAAAGCCGGGTGGCAAGGGCGGGCAGCCATTGGCGTCGCCGTTGCGCATGTCGATCTTGTGGGCGAACTCGTGGATGACGACGTTGTAGCCGCGCTCGCTGGTGACGCTGCTCGCGAGCACGTCGTCCCAGCTCAGCATCACGGGGCCGCGGTCCATGGCTTCGCCGGCCACGACTTCGTTGTACTCGTGCACCACCTGGGCCTCGTCGACGATCTTGCGCCGGGCGACGACCTCGGAGCGGTGCACGACGATGCCGACGAAATCGTCGTACCAGTTCAAGCCGCCCTTGAGGTGCAGCACGGGCAGCACGGCCTGAGCCGCGATGGCCAGTGCGACTTCGTTGGTGATGGTGAAGCCCTTGGCACCGTGGAATTCCTTGTCGCGCAGGAACTCGGCGCACAGTTGCCGCAGCCGCTGCTGTTCGGCAGGGGGGCGGTCGCCGAGGAAGGCGTAGCGCTTGAGCGCGGACTGCCAGGCAGCTTCGGGAATCGGGGGCAGGGCGCGCAGCCGGCGCAGCCACTTGAACATCGGCGGCGCGGCGCTGCTAGCGCAGGTCGACGCGTTGCGCGCCGGCAGTGGACAGGCAAAGCAGTTGCGCGCGCGGTGGATGCGCGGCCGCGTCCCAGTCGCTGAGCACGATGCGGCGCAGGCCGCCTCCGAGGTCGTGATCGGCGGGGCGGTGCGTGTGGCCGTGCACTATCGCGTGGGCGCCTGCCTGCCGCAGCCACTGGCGTGCGGCGTCCGTGTCGACATCGGCCCAGACCATGGAGGGATCGCGCTTGCGGTCTTCGCTCTGCACGCGCATCGAACGTGCGAGCGCGCGGCGCTCTTCCAGCGGCCGGGCGAGAAACGCGGCTTGCCATTCAGGCGTGCGAACCAGCGCGCGGAACTTGAGGTACTCGGTGTCTTCGAGGCAGAGGATGTCGCCGTGGCTCAGCAGCCAGCGCTGGCCGTGCAGCACCAGGACCGTGGGGTCGTCGAGCAGCGTGAAGCCGCACTGCGCCGCGAGGGCGGCGCCGACGAGAAAGTCGCGGTTGCCATGCATGAAGAACACCGGCAACCGCTGCGCCGTGCGGTGCAGCAGTTCGGCACAGCGGGCCTCGAAGCCGGGCTGGACGGCGGCATCGTCGCCCACCCAGACCTCGAACAAATCGCCGAGGATGATCAGCGCATCGGCCGGCGTGGTCTGCAGATAGCCCTGCCAGGCCTCGAAGGTGGCGGGCTCGCCGGCCTGCAGGTGCAGGTCGGAGATCAGGTCGACGGTGCGCCACGCGGGCGGCGCCACCAGCTCGGTAAAAGCCGGGTTCGCCACAGTGGTCATGCCGCGTCGCGCCTGTTCGTCATTCAGCGATGACGACAGCCTTTTCGATCACCACGTCTTCGAGCGGCACGTCGTCGTGGAAGCACTTGCGGCCCGTCTTCACGGCCTTGATCTTGTAGACCACGTCGGTGCCGTTGATCACCTTGCCGAACACGGCGTAGCCCCAGCCCTGGGCCGAAGGCGCGGTGTGGTTCAGGAAGCCGTTGTCCGACACGTTGATGAAGAACTGCGCGGTGGCCGAGTGGGGCGCGCTGGTGCGGGCCATGGCGACGGTGTAGTTGTCGTTCTTCAGGCCGTTGTTGGCTTCGTTCTGGATCTCGGCGCCGGTGGGCTTTTGCTTCATGCCGGGCTCGAAGCCGCCGCCTTGCACCATGAAGCCGGGGATCACGCGGTGGAACACCGTGTTGTCGTAGTGGCCCTGCTTGACGTACGAGACGAAGTTCTCGGCCGACTTCGGCGCCTTCTCGGCGTCGAGTTCGAGCGTGATCACGCCGTAGTTCTTGATGTGCAGTTCGACTTGGGGGTTGCTCATGAGGGGACTCCTTCTTCGGAAAACGGATTACTTCGCCAGCAGCGTGGCGGACTTGATGGTGACGGGTTCGACGGGCACGTTCTGCATGCCGGCCTTGTTGCCGGTCTGCACGGTGCGGATCTTGTCGACCACGTCGGTGCCGGCAACGACCTTGCCGAACACGGTGTAGCCGTAGCCGTCGGGGCTGGGCGCGTTCAGCGAGTCGTTGTTCTTCACGTTGATGAAGAACTGCGAGGTGGCCGAGTCGGGGTTGCCGGTGCGGGCCATGGCGATCGTGTACTTGTCGTTCTTCAGGCCGTTGCTCGCTTCGAGCGGGATGGGCGCGCGCGTGGGCTTTTGCTGCATGTCGGCCGTGAAGCCGCCGCCCTGGATCATGAAGCCGTCGATCACGCGATGGAACACCGTGCCGTCGTAGTGCTTGTCCTTGACGTACTGCAGGAAGTTCTCGACCGACTTGGGCGCCTTGGCGGCGTCGAGCTCGACCACGATGTCGCCGGCCGAAGTCGCGAGCTTGACGCGCGGCGAGGCCGCTTGCGCGTAGCCGGTGGCGGCAAAGGTCAGTGCGGCGGCAAGCACGAGCGCGCTGCGGCGGCTGAACTGGGTGAAGGCATGGATCGTCAAGTGATGCTCCGGGTGCGAATGAGGGAGGGCATGGCCTGCGCAACGGGCGCCGTTGTGCCGGCACCGATGTCGAAGGCGACG
Source organism: Variovorax sp. EL159 (assembly GCF_900100965.1). GTDB lineage: Bacteria > Pseudomonadota > Gammaproteobacteria > Burkholderiales > Burkholderiaceae_C > Variovorax. The sequence goes on from NZ_FMUJ01000009.1 coordinate 213,104, forward strand.
GTTACTTACTTGCTGGGTTTGCCGACCGGCTTGCGAATGACCAGCGGCGCTGTCGGCAGTGCGGCCGCATCGGCTTCGGCCTTCGGCGTGAAGATCTGGCGGATCAGTGCCAGCTTGGGTGCGACGCTCGAATTGGTGCTCGCGAATTGCTGCGCGCGCACGTACTCTTGTGCTGCAAGGCGGGCGTAGACGTCGCCGAGGTTCTCGTGCGCCGTCGCGTAGTTGGGGTTGAGCCGCAGGGCCGTTTCGAGCGCGTTGCGGGCCTGGTCGAACTTGCTTTGCGATGCGTACAGCGCGGCCAGGTTGTTGTAGGGCTCGGGCAGTTCGGGGAAGTCTTGCGTGAGCTGCGTGAACGCGGTGATGGCCTCGGCCTGCTTGTTCTGCTCGGTGAGGATCACGCCGCGCAGGAAGCGCATCTGCGGATCGCGGGGCTTGCCGGCGATGTAGGTGTCGGCCTTGGCGAGCGCCTCGTTGGGCTTGCCCTGGCGCAGCAGAAGATTCACATCGTCGTACTCGTTGGCATGCGCTGCCGAGCCCCAGAGGCTGAACAGCAATGCGAAGGCAATGGAGAGTCTGGAGAACGCGGCGTGCTTCATGAAGCCTCTGCAGGAGTGGGGAAATCCGGGCCTGAGAAACACCCGGGAAATACTTGGCACGTGCCGTTTATACTAGGTCGATTGTAGCCGAGGGGCCATGTCGAACCCCTCGCGACCACTGCCCCCGTCACCCCTGAAAAACACCGTTGTTCGCCCGTGCCGCACGTGCGCGAAGCGACGTTTTCCGAATCTAATGAGTCTGCGCATCTACAACACGCTGTCGCGTGAATTGGAGGAATTCTCCCCATTGCACCCTGGCCAGGTGCGCATGTACGTTTGCGGCATGACGGTCTACGACTACTGCCATCTCGGCCACGCGCGCTCGATGATTGCTTTCGACGTGGTGCAGCGCTGGCTCAAGGTGAGCGGCTTCGATGTGACCTATGTGCGCAACATCACCGACATCGACGACAAGATCATCCGCCGCGCCGTGGAAAACGGCGAGACCATCCGCGCGCTGACCGACCGCATGATCGATGCGCTGCATGAAGATGCCGATGCACTCGGCATCGAACGCCCCACGCACGAGCCGCGCGCCACCGACTACATCCCGCAGATGCTGTCGATGATCGGCACGCTCGAGAAGAAGGGCCTGGCCTACCGCTCCGACAACGGCGACGTGAACTACGCGGTGCGCAAGTTTCCGGGCTACGGCAAGCTCAGTGGCAAGTCGATCGACGAGCTGCACGCGGGCGAGCGCGTGGCCGTGCTCGACGGCAAGGACGACCCGCTCGACCCGGTGCTCTGGAAGAGCGCCAAGGCCAGTGAGCCCGATGAAGTGAAGTGGGCCAGCGAGTTCGGCGCCGGACGTCCCGGCTGGCACATCGAGTGCTCGGCCATGGCTTGCGAGCTGCTCGGCGAAACGCTCGACATCCACGGCGGTGGCGAAGACCTGCAGTTCCCGCACCACGAGAACGAGATCGCGCAAAGCGAAGGCGCGACAGGCAAGCCGCTGGCCAACTACTGGATGCACAACGGCTTCATCGTGACCGACAACGAGAAGATGTCCAAGAGCCTGGGCAACTTCTTCCTGATCCGCGATGTGCTCAAGAAGTACGACGCCGAGACCATCCGTTTCTTCGTGCTGCGCGCGCACTACCGCCGTCCGCTCAACTACAGCGACGTGCATCTCGACGATGCGCGCGCATCGCTCAAGCGGCTCTACACGGCGCTCGACCTCGTGGCGCCGGCCGACGTGAAGATCGACTGGGCCGACCCGTATGCAGCGCGCTTCAAGGCCGCGATGGACGAAGACTTCGCAACGCCCGAAGCCGTGGCGGTGCTGTTCGATCTGGCGGGCGAGGTCAACCGCACGCAATCGGCCACGCAGGCTGGCTTGCTGAAGGCACTGGGCGCGTGCGTGCAGATCCTGCAGGACGATCCGAAGCGCTTCCTGCGCGCCGGCACCACGCTGGACGAAGCCACCATCCAGGCGCAGATCGACGCGCGCGCTGCCGCCAAGGCCGCCAAGAATTTCGCCGAAGCCGATCGCATCCGCAAGGCGTTGCTCGAGCAAGGCATCGTGCTCAAGGATTCCCCCACGGGCACGACCTGGGCGGCTGCGCAGTGAACGGAACCACGAACCCCATGCCCGCCACCCGAAAGACCAGCGTTCAGATCTTCACGCCGGACTATTGGGAAGATGCATGCAAGCACCTCGCCAAAAAAGACCGCGTGATGAAGCGGTTGATTCCGAAGTTCGGCGACGCCTGCCTCGAGTCGCGCGGTGACGCCTTCACGACGCTGGCGCGCAGCGTGGTCGGCCAGCAGATTTCGGTGAAGGCCGCGCAATCGGTCTGGGACAAATTTGCTGCACTGCCGCGCAAACTCACGCCGGCCAACGTGCTCAAGCTCAAGGTCGACGACATGCGCGGGGCAGGGCTCTCGGCGCGCAAGATCGAATACCTCGTCGACCTCGCCCTGCATTTCGATTCGGGCATGGTGCACGTCGATGCGTGGAAAGACATGGCCGACGAGCTCATCATCGATGAGCTTGTCGCCATCCGTGGCATCGGCCGCTGGACGGCCGAGATGTTTCTCATCTTCCACCTGATGCGCCCGAACGTGCTCCCGGTCGACGACCTGGGCCTGCTCAACGGCATCAGCGTGAATTACTTTTCGGGCGACCCGGTGAGCCGGAGCGATGCCCGCGACGTCGCCGTGGCCTGGGCGCCTTATTGCAGCGTGGCGACTTGGTATATTTGGCGGTCTCTCGACCCCGTACCGGTCGCGTACTGAACAACAGGAGAAGACGTTGGCAAAACGAACCTTCCTCGACTTCGAGCAGCCCATTGCTGAACTCGAAACAAAAATCGAAGAACTGCGCTATGTACAGACCGAATCCGCGGTCGACATCTCGGAAGAAATCGATCAGCTCGGCAAAAAAAGCCAGCAGCTCACCAAGGACATCTACAGCGACCTGACACCCTGGCAGATCACCAAGATCGCCCGGCATCCGGAGCGCCCCTACACGCTCGACTACGTCAACGAAATCTTCACCGATTTCGTCGAACTGCACGGCGACCGGCACTTTGCCGACGACCTGTCGATCGTGGGTGGTCTTGCGCGTTTCAATGGCGTACCCTGCATGGTGCTTGGCCACCAGAAGGGCCGCGACACGAAGGAGCGCACTGCGCGCAACTTCGGCATGAGCAAGCCCGAGGGCTACCGCAAGGCCTTGCGGCTCATGAAGACCGCCGAGAAGTTCAAGCTGCCGGTGTTCACCTTCGTCGATACGCCGGGTGCCTACCCGGGCATCGATGCCGAAGAGCGTGGCCAGTCCGAAGCCATCGGCCGCAACATCTTCGAGATGGCGCAGCTCGAAGTGCCGATCATCGTCACCATCATCGGTGAAGGTGGCTCGGGTGGCGCGCTGGCCATTTCGGTGGGCGACCAGTTGGTGATGCTGCAGTACTCGATTTATTCGGTCATCAGCCCCGAAGGTTGCGCCTCGATTCTCTGGAAGACCAGCGACAAGGCACAAGAGGCCGCGGATGCGCTCGGCATCACCGCGCACCGCCTCAAGGCGCTGGGCCTGGTCGACAAGATCGTGAACGAGCCCGTGGGTGGTGCACATCGCGACCATCGCCAGATGGCGGCGTTCCTCAAGCGCGCGCTCAACGACGCGTTCCGCCAGGTCAGCGACCTGAAGCCGAAGGAACTGCTGGAGCGCCGCTACGAGCGCCTGCAAAGCTACGGCCGGTTCAACGACACCAAGGCCGACACCGGCAGATAAGCAAGCCATGAGCGAAGCCTTCGAACGCGCCATCGCCGCGTTCGAGCCGGCGCAACTGCCGTTGGCGGTGGGCTTCAGTGGCGGCGCGGATTCCACCGCCTTGCTGGCCGCATGCGCCTCGCGCTGGCCGGGGCAGGTGATTGCCTTTCACGTGCATCACGGCCTGCAGGCCGCGGCCGACGATTTCGAGCAGCATTGCCGCGCCGTGTGCGAACGGCTTGGCGTACCGCTGGTCGTTCACCGGGTCGATGCGCGGCATGCGCTAGGCGACAGTCCGGAGGACGCGGCCCGCCGTGCGCGCTACGAGGCGTTTGCCGACATGGCGCGCATGGACGCGGGCAGGGCGCCTGTCAGAGCCATTGCGCTGGGGCATCACGCCGACGACCAGGTCGAAACCCTGCTGCTGGCGCTTTCGCGCGGCGCCGGGCTTCCGGGCCTGGCCGCTATGCCGGCGCATGCCGAGCGCAACGGGCTCGACATTCATCGGCCGCTTCTAGCCGTCCCAGCCGCAGACATTCGCGCGTGGCTGGCCGGGCGCGATCTGCCCTGGATCGAAGACCCGAGCAATGGCGATGCGCGCTACACCCGCAACCGAATTCGCGCCGTGTTGCTGCCTGCGTTGGCGCAGGTTTTCCCGCAGTTCCGCGCCACCTTCGCTCGCAGCAGCGGCCACGCGGCCCAGGCGCAGCAACTGCTCGGCGAACTGGCGGCGCAAGACCTGGAAACGGTGGGCGATTCGCCCCGTATCGCGGCATTGCAGGCGCTGTCGCGCGCCCGGCAGGCCAATGTGCTGCGCCACTGGCTGATGCAGGCACACGGCTGTGCACCGAGCGCGGCGCAGCTCGACCAGCTGCTCGACCAGGTCCGCGCCTGCACCACGCGCGGCCATCGCATTCACCTGAAGGTGGGCGCGGGCTTTGCCGAGCGCAAGGGCGATTTCCTGCATTGGTACAATGCCCCGCCCTCGCCAAAGACTTTGCTCTGACAGCTTGCAGGGCGCCGCCCTTCAAGCGGCCCTTTTCCTTTCTCTGATTTCATCCATGGCATTGATCGTTCACAAATACGGCGGTACGTCGATGGGCTCGACCGAGCGCATCAAGAATGTCGCCAAGCGCGTTGCCAAGTGGGCACGCGCCGGCCACCAGATGATCGTGGTTCCGAGTGCCATGAGCGGCGAAACCAATCGCCTGCTCGGACTGGCCAAGGAACTGGCGCCGAGCAAACCGGGCGTGGCCCATGGCCGCGAACTCGACATGCTGGCCGCAACGGGCGAGCAGGCGTCGTCGGCGCTGCTGGCCATTGCGCTGCAGGCCGAAGGCGTGGAGTCCGTGAGCTACGCGGGCTGGCAGGTTTCGGTGCGCACCGACAACTCGTACACCAAGGCCCGCATCGAGAGCATCGACGACGCCCGCGTGATGGCCGACCTGAACGCCGGCAAGGTGGTGGTCATCACCGGCTTCCAGGGTGTGGACGACGCCGGCAACATCACGACGCTCGGCCGTGGCGGCAGCGACACTTCGGCGGTGGCCATTGCCGCCGCAATGAAGGCGAACGAATGCCTGATCTATACCGACGTCGACGGTGTCTACACGACCGACCCGCGCGTCGAGCCCGATGCGCGCCGCCTGACGACCGTGAGCTTCGAAGAGATGCTCGAGATGGCGAGCCTGGGCTCCAAGGTGCTGCAAATCCGCTCGGTGGAATTCGCCGGCAAGTACAAGGTGCCGCTGCGCGTGCTTTCGAGCTTCACGCCGTGGGACATCGACATCAATGAAGAGGCCAAGTCCGGCACGCTGATCACTTTCGAGGAAGACGAAAACATGGAACAAGCCGTCGTATCCGGCATCGCATTCAACCGCGACGAAGCCAAGATCTCGGTGCTCGGCGTGCCCGACAAGCCGGGCATCGCGTATCACATCCTCGGTGCTGTGGCAGACGCCAACATCGAAGTCGACGTGATCATCCAGAACCTCAGCAAGGACGGCAAGACCGACTTCAGCTTCACCGTTCACCGCAACGAGTACGCCAAGACGATCGACCTGCTGCAGTCGAAGGTCATGCCCTCACTGGGCGCGACCGAAGTCGTGGGCGACACCAAGATCTGCAAGGTCAGCATCGTCGGTATCGGCATGCGCAGCCACGTCGGCGTGGCGAGCAAGATGTTCCGCGTTTTGAGCGAAGAGGGCATCAACATCCAGATGATCTCGACCAGCGAAATCAAGACTTCGGTCGTGATCGACGAAAAATATATGGAATTGGCAGTGCGCGCACTGCACAAAGCTTTCGATTTGGACCAACCGAGCGTCTGACGATGGCATAATCTCGGCTTCTTTCAGGAACTGTGACCGAGTGGCCGAAGGTGCTCCCCTGCTAAGGGAGTATGGGGTGTAGAGCCTCATCGAGGGTTCGAATCCCTCCGGTTCCGCCAAACAGGCCCAGTAGCTTTCGAGCTGCTGGGCTTTTTTGTTTCTAGGCGCTTCTGTTCTCCGTCTTCCGGGAACGCGTCAATCACGGCTTGCAGCGTCGCTAGCGCTTGGCCTTCCCATTCGTCCCCCGCATCAAGCTTTTCTGCGAGACCTTCGAGGATCGCTCGTGTCGTGTCGTGTCCGGCGATGTGGGCGATCTGTGCGCGCATTCCCATGGGGCAGACACGTTTCCCGGTCCTCATTTCTGAGAGGTTTGGTCCCTTGATCCCGAGCTGCTCTGCCAGCTTGTTTTGCGATCCGACTATTTCCGCTGCGCAGTCGATAGAAAAAACTAGGGACATACTGCTACCTTAATTTGGTACTGGTTGGTAAGATTCGATACCGAAAACTGGTAGCACTGCTATCAGTCACCGGTAATTCTAGGAGCCGCCATGTCCCTTGCCCAAGTGTCTTTCGCTGCCTTCGCGCAGTCGTCCGTCTGTCCTCCCCCACCTGCTTCGGCTAACGGCTCGGTGCCGAGTCTGGCGGCTCCCGCTGAGCCCGGGGTGGGGGTGGACACCACCCTTCGTTTCGATGGCGTGCTTACGCCCGATACGCGTCCTTGCACCGCCGACATCGCCGGTGGGTGGCGCGGTGAGTGGTTCATCGACTGGCAGGTCGGCGCGGCATTGGATGCGCCTGATGAGACACCGCTTGGTGGTCACTACAGCTTGGAGATCGGCGATCACGCGCGCTCTGTAGGGCATCGCTACCCGCACTGGCTGACGGGGCGCATGTGACCCGCTAGCTCGTAGCCCTGCGGGTCAGGGCTTCCAGCTGGCACGTCGCCAGAACCTCAAGCCTGAAATAGCGGCACGAAAGAAACCATGAACCACACGTCTCTCATTCAAATCATCAAGGTCGGTCCGGTGCAGGACAAGACGTTCGAGGGCCGCTCGTATCAGGTGCAAGAGGCCGAGTGCATCCTGATGAATGACGACGGCACGCCTGAATCGGTCGGCGTGCTCCGCCTTGACGAAAAGATGCGCGGCCAGAACGCCCCCAGCGTCGGCACCTACAGCGCGAAGTTCTCGCTGAAGCCCTCGCCCAAGGATCGCAAGATCGGCGCGGTGCTCACGGGCCTGACGCCCGTTGGCAAGGCTGCTCAACCGCAACCGCCGAAGCCGTGATGCTTGGGTGCTTGATCAACGGCTGCGTGGTGCCGGAGTCCGAACTCTGGCGCTTGATCTTCGCGGCCATCGCGGTCGGTGTTGCTGGCGGCGTCGTGTTCTCCACGGTGATCAGCAAAGCGCTCGATCTGGCGTTGCTGGTGGTCGAGCGTCGTCATCGTATCGAAGCCGCGCGCA